>NZ_CP108053.1 GCF_036173105.1 Streptomyces sp. NBC_00287 | reverse complement strand
CCTTGCTCCGCAAGGCAGTTGATTGACCGTCACCCGTGACGGTTGTTCAGATCGCTCCGCGATCTGAACGCAGGAATTCGCGGAGCGAATTCCTGAAAGGCGCAGCTAGGAGGCGGGGGGCGTGCTCGACCGGCGGGAACGGAAAGCAAATTGACGCTTTTTCAGGACGCCCCAATAATGCCCAGCTTTCGGGACGGTATTCCCCGTATTCTCTATCCTGCATTCCGAATTGACCTTCCATCAATTCCCTGTTTCCATCCCCCTATTATAAATCCTGTGTCGAGAATGCTCCCGTTGCGTCCTTTCCCACAACAGCCTCTGGCCGGAGATCAGACAGAGCGCAGAGTCCACCCCCACTCCCCCACGAGGCCCAGGCCCGAGCCCACACCAGCACACGGCCAGCGCGGCGGCGGAGCCGACGCGCAACAGGCCTCGGTCGCGCCCCTGTTCCCCGAAGCGCCACGCCACCCCGCCCCCGCCCCATCCCTCACTCATCCTCATCCGGCGCGGGGAAAGTGGCAGCAGAGGGGATGTCAGCTCCCCGACCATGGGCGAAGGCTGTCTGACCTGTGGCGTGCCGAGGCCGGCCGCCGGGCCGTGCAACATCTAGCGCAACCTCTGCCGCAACACCATGGCGCAACATCTAGCGCAACCCATAGCGCAACAGGGGGTTCCGTTCGAGGCGAACAGACACTAATATTTTAAGTACGGGAGGTGACCCCGGAAACCGCATGGGACCAACGAAGGGGAAGACGTGGAGATCCAGATCTCTGACGGAATCGTCCGTAGGGTGCGCGGCGGCATAGACGCCCCCATGAACGGCCTTGCCATTCAGGCCCGCACGGTCGCAAACTTCCTGCCCCTGCTGTGTCAGCGGGCAGGAGCGAGCATCGTGCACAACGCTGACGCGAAGTACACCGGAATTCGCTTTGACACCAAGGTCGGCCCGGTTGTGCTGGAAATTCCCAACGGTGACGGCCCTTACCGGCTCGTGCATGAATTGATCGAGCCGGACGAGAACGGGCGCACTGAAGTTGAGATGCGGCGATTCCCGCAGATCTACAAGCCCCAAGGAGTCGCGCACATCACGGCCGAGTTCCTACGGTCGCGTGGGTTCCTGAAGTAGTTCGCGCGGGGGTGTCCCTGTCGGGGCGCCCCTTCCACCCCGGCATCACCGAGAAGAGGAGGGAAGTCATGGAAGGCACGAGGGAGCAGGCCGGTTATGCGCTGCGGGAGTTGGTGCGCAGCGAGAGCGATCCGGACGCGCTGAGGGTGTCGCATGAGCAGCTGGAGATGGTCCGGCCGTTCTTCGAGTTGGGTTGGGCCATGGGTGTACGCACCGGGCATACGGGCCCGGCCGTGGCTGATGTGCCGGTTGACCAGGCGACCGTCACGAGTGCGTTTGTGGCTCTGCTGTCGGAGTGTGTGGCGAGTCGGCTCGTGATGGCGGCGGCGCGGAGTTTGGACCCGCAGCATGCCGGGCCGGTTCTGTGGCAGAAGGTCAGGTATCACGGCAGCCTGACGCGCCGTCACGGTATCTATTGGGTGCATGCGATCAAGCCCGCCGGTGCGGTCGGCGCGGCTGACAGGCTGCGTTACGACCTGTGCGAGATAGACAGCGGCGTACCCGTGCCGATGGTCAATAACGTGCGGCGGCGGAGCCTGACGCCGCTTCCCGAGTACTGCGCGTTGGTCTGAGTGTGCAGGTCAGGGGTGGGTTCACCTACCCCTGAAAGACACTAATATTGAAATGCCGGGGGGGGCGGCCCCGCCCCCCGACCCGCAGAGGCTCACAGCGAAGGGGAGCACCGCATGACTCAGCAGTTTGCCGAGCGCGCCGCGAACGTAGCCCCGACCGGCGCTCGGAACGCCGAACTCTCCGACTTGGTCCGCATCTTGGAGGATCAGAGCCGCCGCAAGCTGGACGTGATCGCCCCCGCGTCCGCGCTGCGGTTCCGTGAGGGAAACGTGTGCGTCGAGGGTGTCGAGTCCCTGATCACCGAGGACGGTGTGACGGACGTCGATGGGATCTACCGGCCCACCGCCGTGGCCGACGAGGGGATTTCGGAAAAGCTCCGTATCCCGCTCGCCTACCTGCGCCGCATGCGCGCCGAGAACGTCCCGTTGCTGGACGAGAACGTGAACGCGTGGCTGGGCCAGGAGCCGGAGCGCCGTTTCATGCTCCGCGCGTTCCGGGGCGGGAACGGTCCCGGCATGCCGCCCGCCGAGGGCGTGGCCCGCGCGCTGCTGTCCGACAGTTACAAGCTGATGGACAACTTCGACATGCTGCTTGCCGCCCTGGACGGGGTGACGCAGTCCGGCCACCCCACCCGCGTCATCGGATGCGACCTGACGGA
Source organism: Streptomyces sp. NBC_00287 (assembly GCF_036173105.1). Lineage (NCBI taxonomy): Bacteria > Bacillati > Actinomycetota > Actinomycetes > Kitasatosporales > Streptomycetaceae > Streptomyces > Streptomyces sp. NBC_00287. Next base: position 9,640,496 of record NZ_CP108053.1, on the reverse strand, counting down.
CCGGCGCATGTACGTGCGGATCGAGTCCGATGCGGTCGCGGTCCAGGCCCCCGCGCTTCTGCGCGGCTACCGTTCGCCGTTCGACGGACGCAGCGGGGACGAACTGCCTGTGATCTCGGCCGGTTTCGTCATCACCAACAGCGAGGTCGGTTCTGGGGCGTACACCATCACCCCGCGCGCGGTCTTCCAGGTCTGCCGCAATGGCCTGACGGTGTCCAAGGACGTGATGCGCGCGGTCCACCTGGGGGGCAAGCAGGATGAGGGCGTTGTGTCGTGGTCCGGCCAGACGCAGCGCAAGACGCTGGAGCTGATCACGTCCAAGACGGCCGACGCCGTGCGCACCTTCCTGTCACGGGAGTACGTCGAGGCCAGGGTGCGTGAGATGGAGGCCGCCGCCGGGAAGACGCTGGACGAGCCGACGAAGGCGATCGAGCACGTCACCAAGTCGCTCAGCATCGGCACCGAGGCCAAGGACAAGATCCTTGCTCACTTCGTCCGGGGTGGTCAGATGACGGCCGGGGGTGTGATGCAGGCCGTGACGTCGACCGCGCAGACGCTCACCGACGCCGACCAGGCCGCAGCCCTGGAAGCGCTCGCCCTGCCCGCCCTCACGGCCGCCGCCGCGCACGGCTGACAGACCCCCGTGCGGGCCGGGAACTTCCCCGAGCCCGGCCCGCACGGGCCCGACCGGCGCAGAGCGCGGAGCGCGCCCCGTCTCTCAGGGAGCGCGGAGCGCGCGCCCGCCCTGTGCCCTGCCGCGTAGCGGCGGCGCCTCGTGTCTGCGGAGCAGACCGCGCGCGCCGAGAAGACGTCCAGCCCCGCGCGCAATCTGGTGCGGGCCAGCAGCCAGAGAGGAACCCACCGCCCCATGGCTCAGCCGTTCTACGACCTGTCCGAGCAGTTCCCCCACCACGTCTTTGAGATCACCGAAGCCGCCGTCGAGGCCCTGGGAGATCAGTGGGGCTGTTATCCCGGCCACTGGGGGTGACCGGACACATCTGGGACGCCGATCGAATCCGGTTCACCGTGGGAGTGTGCGAGGCAGGCCACCTCTACGTACGCAACGACTCCCGGGGCGACAGCACCCATCTGCTGGACACCGAACCGGATGCGGACCTCGTCACCCTCGGCCAGGCCATCGCGGATGTCATCGGCGATCTGTACTGACCCTCTGTCCGCCCGGCGGCATCACCACCGCCGGAGCACTCCGAAGGAGTCATGCGCCATGCCCGAACGCCCGAAGCTCAAGCGCCCCGATGACACCGCCATCGAGGCCGCCCGGGGCCGCGCCATGAACGCGTTCATCGCCCTTCTCCTGGAACTCGGCGAGGGCAGCCACGAACTCAACATCGTCGTCGAACGCACCAACGACACGATCGTCGCCGCCGACTTGCCTGTGTCCGTCGGAGCGTCTCCCCTGCGCGGGAGGTACACCGAACGCGACGAGTATCTGCGGTTCTTCGCGCTGCTGACCTTCGCCCTGGAAGGCAGCACCATACGTCAAGCGGTGCTGGTCGCCACCACCGCCGAAGCACCCATTGCGCGCGCGTGCGGCTGGGACATACGGGCCGGATGGCTGCACCCCATGGACACACACGAACTCCAGGACGCCCTCGTCCCCTGCCCCGGCGTCACCGCGCCGCTGCGCCTGGTCTACCCCGCGCCCTCCCTCAACCCCGACGAGCCCGCCGAGGAGAACGCCCAAGGGTGACAGGCCCGCTGCCACCCCGGACGGCTGCTACACCCACACCACGCCGGGCCCGCCACCCTCCACACCATCAACGCCACGAACACCGGGCCCACGATCTCCCCCCTGCAGGGCCGCTACTACGCCACGGCCCGGGCCGGCGGGGAGTCTCTGTGACCGACCGTGGCAACTCCGCCGCCACAAGCCGCCGCAGCAGTAGCCCATAGACGCCGTCCGGCCCTCCCCCACCCCGCCCCGGCAAGGACGGACGGCCCACCGGCCAGAGCGGCACTGGCCGAATGCCTGCCGCCCCGGCGCCGCGCCCCTCCCCTTCGGCGAGCGCGGGGCGATAGGCCCCGTTCACCGCGCCGCCCCAAGGGCGCACCAGCCCCATGACCATCCCGAGCCTGACCATCGACATGCCCGCCGGCCCGCCCTCGCAAGGCCGCCGCCGTCGCGTTCGAGCTGGGCAGGGCAATGCGCGGCACAGTGCACATCACCGGCCCCCACCGCCCCCACCCAGGGGACCAGTTCACCGCCGTACGCGCCAGTCTCGGCCCCGTCACTGCCTGTCAGGCCACCACCCCGACGACACCCTGCCGCGGCCCGTCCACAGCCGCACCGGCTACCGAGGCAACCTGCCCCCTGAACACGACCCGCCGACCGCCCCCAACCGCCCGCCCCTGTAATCCTCATGCCAGCCGCACTCCCCCAGACACCGCAGGAGTAAGAGGTCCTAACAAAGGCGTTGGACGTGGCGGTGGGTGATGAGGCAGGTGGCGAGGCCGAGGAAGGCTTCGTGGATGTCGTCGCGTCGTTCCCAGCGGATCCGCAGGCGGCGGAAACCGTGCAGCCAGGCGATCGTGCGCTCGACCACATAGCGGAACATGCCCAGGCCGCTGCCGTGTTCCTGTCCTCGTTCGGCGATGACCGGACGGATGCCGCGGGCCCAGAGCAATCGGCGGTACTTGTCGTGGTCGTAGCCGCGGTCGGCGAGGAGCGCATCGGGTCTGCGTCGGGGCCGGCCGACGACGCCGGCCACGGCCGGGACCTTGTCCAGCAGGGGCAGCAACTGCGTGACGTCGTTGCGGTTTCCGCCGGTCAGGGACACCGCGAGCGGGATGCCCTGGGCGTCGGTGAGGACGTGGTGCTTGCTGCCCGGCCGTGCGCGGTCGACCGGGCTGGGGCCGCTTTGGGCCGCGCCGAGCGGCCCGCACGTGGGAGGAGTCGATCACCGCCCGCGACCAGTCCAGCTTCTTCGCTACCCGCAGCTTCTTCAGCAGTATCAGGTGCAGTTCGTCCCACACGCCGGCCTCGTTCCAGGCGGCCAGCCGCCGCCAGCACGTCATGCCCGAGCCGAAGCCCAACTCCTGTGGGAGGTACTCCCATTGGATGCCGGTGTGCAGCACGAACAGGATCCCGCACAAGGCCTGCCGGTCCGGTACCCGCGGCCGGCCCTCCACCAGCTTCGGCCCCGGCTCGGGCAGCAACGGCTCGATGAGCGACCACAGTTCATCCGACACGATCCAAGGCCGCGACTGTCGCTTTCCCACGACCAGACCAACGACCATCCAAGCCGAAGGTCACATGATCAACAGCTTCTGTTAGGACCTCTAAGTACGCAGGCTGCGGGCGAGGCCACCCCCTCATACTCCACCATTATGAGCAGTCGCTTACGGGCCGTCGCCCACCGACAGACCGCCGGGTGACGGCCCCCTTTGCCTCCTGCACCCCGCTTCCGTATCCAGGAGTTGCCAGGCTGCAAACGCTGCGCCGCACCCTGCGACCAACCCGCCTGCGCATGTCCGCGCGCCCCTTCACCACCGGAATCGCGGCACTGCCACCCACCGCCACAACAGCGCTCGGCACCGAGGCCAGCGCCGCGAAACCCATCGCCTGCAACCGGACCAACGGCAGCCACGCGGCCGCGGAACGCACCGCCCGTGCACTGCGCGAACTTGGCCACTACGCCCTCGCCTCCGTTTCGCCGCCGCCCGCTGGCAGACCACCACCCCCGCCCAGCCCGGCAGTTACCCGTCTCATTGCCCGCCCTTTGAGCAGCCCCGTCCTCTCGTCATAAGGAATGGCAGTCACGGCTGTCGGGTAGCGAAGAGCTGCTCGGACCGCTGAGGTCGGGGCAGGGGGAGGTGCCGTCGTGACGCAGGACGACCCGCCGCATGGATGGAGCCCGCAGGAGCGGCAGATGTGGGAGGCGTACCGGGGTGGCGAATGGTGCGACGGCGTGGCCGAGGTACGCGGCAGTGCGCTCCGCTACCTTCTGATCGCCGCACCGCCGCCCCACCCCGGTTGTCAGACCCGCCTGCATTTGCGTGGCGCACGCGTCACCGGCGAGTTGAACCTCGCCGAGATCACGGTCACCGGCTCGATCCGCCTGGCCCGGTGCCGCTTCGATGACGCTATCCGCCTCGACAACGCGCACCTTGGCGCCGCCTTCGAACTCAACGCCTGCACAATGCCGGGGCTGATCCTGGCCGGCGCGCACATCACCCTGGAGTGCGAGATCGTCGCCTGTACGGTCACGGGCACGGTGGACCTGCGCTCCCTCGCTGTCGGAAACCGGCTGTCCTTGAACGACACCGTCATACACCCCGCCCCTGGCGAGGCCGCGCTTGACGCACAGTCCATCGAGGTGGGTGAGGACTTCTGGGCATCAGGCCTGGACTGCGCGGGCACGGTCTTCCTGAACAGCGCGCGGATACAAGACGTCCTGGCTTTGCGAGGTGCCCGCATTCGGGGCGACTCGGGCCTGCAGGCGCCCGAGCTGACTGTGGGCGGCGGTCTGTTCCTCGACTCCGGCTTCTCGGGCACTGGGCAGGTCAACCTCTACGGGGCCTCTATCGGCGGATCCGTCAGGATGAACGACTGCCGGTTGGAGGGCCCCGGCGCAGGTCGAGGTGCGTACGCCTTGAACCTGTCCTGTGCGGAGATAGGCGGTGACATCTGGGCGGGGCGCGGTCTGGTCGTGCAGGGCCCCGCCATTGTCCGGGACACCTCGGTGCGCGGCAGCGTGGTCCTCAAAGGGGCCCGCTTCGACATCTCCTCCAGCGTGCCGACCGCGGATGCCGCTCTCGACGCTTCACGACTGCGCGTCGGCGGCGACATCGACTGCCGGGACGGATTCGTCGCACACGGCATGATCGACCTGCGTGACTGCCGGATCGGCGGCTCCATCCACTTCGAAGGCGCCGAACTGACCGCCCTCGACGATCGACACCCCGCCCTGCGCGGCAACGGAGTCGAGACAGGCGGTGTGTTCAACCTGTGTGACGGCTTTACCGCGCACGGCAGGATCTCCCTCTTCAGCGTCACGGTCCGGAGCCGTCTCTGTTTTGATGGCGCCGCCCTCGACACACCCGCCGACGCCTGGGCCGTGAGCTTTATCGGATCGTCCGCAACCATCCTCTCGCTTCGCCTGCGCGAGGCACCGGCGGGCGTGATCGCTCTCCACCACAGCAAAGTCGGGTTGCTGCGGGATACCCCTGCCTCCTGGCCTACTGGACTGGGCCTCGACGGCGCCGTCTACGACAGCCTGCACCCGGCGCTCCCGGCTCCGGCGCGCCTGCCCTGGCTGGGCCGTGACCCTGCCGGGTTCGTGCCCCAGCCGTACGAGCAGCTCGCCGCTACCTACCAGCGCCAAGGCCACGACGCCGATGCCCGCACCGTCCTGGTTGCCAAGCATCGCAGCATGCGGCGTATGTTGCCGCCCCCGGCCAGGTTGTGGAGCCTGCTCCAGGACGCGACGGTGGGCTACGGTTACCGCCCTCTGCGTGCCGTGTGGCTGCTGCTGTGTCTCCTGAGTACCGGAGCGGCTCTCTTCACCGCCTGGCCGCCCACGGCCGTGGGGGACGGCAAAGCACCACCCTTTCAGCCCGCGATCTACACGCTCGACCTGCTGTTGCCCCTCGTGGATCTGGGCCAGGAACGCTCTTACGCTCCGACCGGCCTCGCGCAGTGGGCCGCAGTTGCGCTGATCGGCACGGGCTGGCTTCTGGCCACGACGGTCGCGGCAGGAGCGAGCAGGATTCTGCGCCGGACATAGGGCCGGGGAGACCGCCCTCAGGTGTCGCTGGACGGGTGGAAGTAGAAACCCAACGGCCTCACTTCGGCCGGCAAAGATCAAAGGTGCCCCGCCCGCCTGGGCAGCAAGGACCCGTCCAGGCCGACACCGTGTGTACGGTCGTCGGCGCCTCCGAGGATGAGGTCCCGGTCGAAGCGTCCGGCCGATCTGGGTGCGTGATCTCCATGCTGGCCGCGTCCGCCCAGGCCCGGCGGGAGCGAAGGAAGCACGCCATAGTGTCTGCGCAGTTCAGAGATGGGTTCCCACCCACAGAAGAGACACTATTATTGAATCTGTGAGGCGGAGGGCCCATCTCGGCCCCGCAGGCGGCGGCCCCTCCGCCCGACCACCCCTGCGCCCCAGGGGGCGTGGCTGGACGGTCGAGATCCGGTCCGGCTATCGGCTGTGGACCACCGGCCTCATGACGTTCCCCGCTGACCGGCCAGGACGAGCCGACCACTCCCGCCGCTCGACCGGGCACGACCGGTTTCCCCCTGACTCCCCCACGAGAAAGGCGCGCACGTGACCCAGACACCCCAGCCCCCCGAGCGCCACCAGGGCGAGCCCCACACTGATCGATCGCGCGTGGGAGGACACACGGCGGGCACCAAGCGCCAGACCATGCGCTGCGCCCTCGGCCGCGAAATCGCCGGCACCATCGGCCTGCTCACCGACGAGCACGACTTCCGCGCCATGCGGCGCTACCGCAGCTTCGCCTTCGACAACTACGCGACCTACCTGAAGGCCGTCGAAGACTTCCTCACGAGCCGCGCCGCTCAAGGCACCCACACCACGGTCGCCCTCTTCGACCCTCAGGAGTACGCCGACTACTGCACCGACACCGGCCTCGACCCCGACCTCCCGTCCAGCCGCACCCGCTTCACCGCCGAACTCGCCACGACAGGCCCCACCCTCCCGTACGACGGCCAGCCCCTGGACGACCTCGTCCCGGACCTCATCGACGAGGCCGCCCGCCAGGCCGCCTGGGAGTATGCCTCCACACTCCTTGCCCGCCTCGGCGCCTGCACTTCCTGCGGCGAGGACGTAGGGCGCGCCGCCTTCGCCCAGGCCTCGTTACTGCTCGTCCGCATCCTCGACACCGCCCGGCCGGGCCGCCGACACCTCGTCTGCAGCGTCTCGGCGACACCCGAAACCCTGACCTCCGTCCTCCACGCGGACACGGACGCCGACGGCGCCACACACCTCGACGAGACCGAGGCCCTCGAATTCACCACGGTCCTGGCCCTCGGTCTGGCGACCCAGAGCCCCGGCGGACTCGTCATGAGGACCACCGCCCCGGGCGCCACGGACCAGATCTACGGCTGGCGACTGCACAACGGCGGCGTCGAACCCCTCACCGCAGGCGAGGTATTCGACGCCTACTGCACCGACATCGAGTCCGGCGGCCTCATCTCCCCGGAACCGGACGTCGACTACTGCGTACCGCCGGACCTCGGACCGGACGGCACAACGACGGGCCACCAGCACTGAAAGGCCCCCGGCACACCGTCCCGGCGCCCCGCCGTCACGAACGCCAATGGCCGTAAACCAGCAGGTCACGGGCGGGTTCACGCCATCACATAACACACTATTATCAGAAGTGGGCCGAGGGATCGCCACCTCCCCACCCCGCTCACCAGGTGAGGGCCCCTCTCCCCCTTCCAGTCCCAGGAGTTGCCATGTTTCGAACGCTGCGCCGCGCGCTACGACCGGCACCTCTGCGCATCCCCTCCCGTCGCCTCACCGCCGGAATCGCAGCGCTGCCGCCCACCGCACGCGAAGCGCTCGGCACCGACGCCACCGCCGGGGAAGCCACCGCCTACAACCGCAGCCGCGTGGCCACCGCGACCGCCGTCGCCCTCTACCGCAGCGGGCACGTGCTGCCGATGCCCGACGACGACCTGGACGACGCCGTGCGCACCCTGGACTTCCCCTGCTCGGTGCCGAGCCCGCAGACCCGCGCGGCCATCCGCGCCGCCCTGGCTGTCCTGGAGGCCGACTGCACCGTCACCATCACCCGCTGACCGCCCGTCAGCCCTGGCCGTGGGCCACCCCGGCCGGGGTGGCCCACGCTGAAAGAGGCCCGGTGTTCCTCGTCGTACCCGACCCCGCTCACGGACTCGTGGCCGCCCCTGAGTCCTCCCTGGACCGCACACCCGCAACCGAAGAATCCCTTGCCGCCCAGGGGTTCACCTGGAACTGCGAGATCGAGGCATACACCCGCCAGACCGACGACAGCCCCGCAGCCGTGGACGAGACCGCCGGCATGCTGCGAGACCTCGGCCACTACACCTTCTCCTCCTACACGCCGCTGTCCCCCAGGTGACCGCCCCTCCTGCGCACGCCGGGCCGCCGCAGCCTCCCGCCCCCTTGCGCAGACGGAGTTCCCTCATGCCCCGACGCCACCCCCAGCCGCATCGGCCCGGCCGGTACACCGCCGCCGAACACAAAGGAAGCCACCAAGCCGTGGACCAGCTCCACGGATACGCACTCAGCAGGACACCCCTGCGGCCACCGAAGCCGCAGCACGCAACCCGACCTCCAGCCCGACCGCCGCCAACGCGCCCGGCCGCGAGGCTCGACGCCGCCCAGACCGGTCCCGCCGCAACCCAGCGCCGGTAGGGATATGCCGGGAGCCTGCGCCAGGACGAAATGCTCTCCGGCGATCGTGCTCGCCGGCATCGCATGGGAGCACCTACGGTCATTCGTTGACCGCCCCGCCATGGACGGGTGCCAGGTTGCGGACAGATCCCCATCCTGCGACATCCCAGCAAGGAGACCACCACTCCTCCCGGTCCCTGTGTGCTTTCCGTTGTGCATCTGACAGGGCGTCCTCATCGCCTCGGTCATAGGCCCGCTGAGCCGCCTCAACATCCTGGATCGTGTATCGAATCGACCTGGCAATCTCGGGATCGCCCACGGTCCGAGCCGCCTTCTCCAGTTGTTCGACGTACCTCGTTACCGACACGTCATTGGGGAGCAGAAGTGATACGGGAGTTCCGCCTTGATAGAAGGCGTGCAGTGCTTGGTCGCAGCCTGCATGTTTCGCGTTGGTCTTCTGGTTCCTTTTCTGGACGTGGTCGTAGGTCCACCACGCTCCGCCGCCGAGGAGTCCCACCACGATCAGAGTGACGAGCCCATGCTTCACCGACGTGACAACAGCACCCCACGGGAAGGCCACGGTGCGCTTGCTTGGAGCGTGGAAGTGGTTGTTCTGGACGCTATGGTTCCCGTCCTGCACGGCAGCCGGACCGTGGAATTCACTGCGCTTGGGACCACTGCGGCCATGGTCATCGCGCTGCGGTGCGGTCATCCGCTGTGGCCGAAGTGATTGTCCTGATGATTGTTGTCGCCCGTCTGAATGGCAGTCTGGCCGTGAAAGGTACTGCCCGCGAAGGGGGCTGAGGCGTCACTCGGAGCGGTAGGCCCACTGTCGATCAGCGCACGAAGTTCCGCGACCGCGGCGTGTAGCTCAGCGCCTTCCAGCCGAGTCAGCAGAACCACGAACCCAGCCTGCCAGGCAGCGGCCTGGCTGCCCGCCGCTCCCCCGTCGGGGCTGTCCGTCAGTGCTGCCGCGGTCCGGTCCAGACGCCGCCTCTCCGATTCCTCACTCTCCTGGCTCCCCCGAGCCATCAGGCGCGCGGCGCGATCCCGGATCGCATTCCACCCATCCGTGCCGGCCGCCTGCACCATTGATGCGCCCCCAGCCGAGGCCAACGCCAACAGCGACTCCGAGATCATCCACCTACTCCTTCCGGCGACGGCCCTTCACAATGGGCCCGCCTTTCCCTAACTATCAATCAAATCAGGTGAGTTGATCTGGCGCGACGTGGCGCGAACTAGACCACACCAGCCCTGGCACCGGAGCCCGGTTCCGGACACGGAGCGACGCCGGAACAGGCTCTTTGCGCACCGGGAGCATCGCGCTCGCCGCTTTCGTGCGCGCCGCGCTCGCGGTCGAGCCGGGGGACTTCACTTCCACAGACCGGCTCTTGCAGGAGACCGAAGCGCTGACCGGGCCCGTCCGCCGGAATGGTGAGGGGGACCAGGCCAGCGGCGGCTAGGTGCCACGCGTCGGCTCGTACGGGTGGCGCTGTCCGAATGCTGCCGTTGGCAACGGTGGCGGGAGCTAGGCTGACGAGCCTTCTGTGACGCCGTTTCGCTCCCGGGAGTTGTCTGTGCCTGAGTCGTCCTCGTCGCCCTCGCCGGGTGAGGTCTCCGCCGAGCAGATCACCGCTGTGCTGGCTGACCGGTACGGGCTGGCCGACGCGCGAGTGGAGATCCTCCCGTTGGGCACCGAGACGGACAACGCGGTCGCCGACACTGCGCGGGGGCGGGTGTTCGTCAAGGCGTACCCGGCCCGCGCCGACCTGGACGTCATGGCGGGGCGGATCGCCCTGATGGAGCTGGGCCGGGCGGCGGGCAGCCCGTTCCCGGCCGTGCACCCGGACCGCGAGGGCGCGCTGATCACCCGGCACGGCGGGGTGGCGCTGTCGGTGTGGGACTGGGTGGACGCGGCCTCGCTGGACACGCCGTACGCCGCGCAGCACGCCCGCCAGATCGGCACCGGGCTCGGGCGCCTGCACACGGCCCTGGCCACCTGCCCCGCCAGCGCCTACAGGCCGAACAAGAACCGGTGGTGGGAAGCGTCCGCCGAGGCGCTGACCGAGCGGGGCGAACGGCTGCTGGAGCTGATCGACGTAGTGCCGGAGCCGGACGAGGACGATCTACGGCGCCGCGAGCAGGTCGCCGAGCGCATCGCCCAGCTGCGGGGCCTGCCCGGGGTGCAGGCCAGACTCCCGGCGGCCCCACGCGAGCAGGTGGTGCACTTCGACGCGACCGGCGCGAACCTGCTGTGGGACGCCAAGGAGGACCTGAAGGCCATCATCGACCTCCAGGCCCGGGTCGCGTTCCCCACGTGGGAGCTGGGCCGGGTGCTGTACGAGCCGTTCACCGTGGCGGAGTCGCCCAACTGGCGGGCGGTCGCGGTCGACGGCGTGCTGGCGTACACGCAGGAGGTGCCCGCCGAAGCCCGCGCCGAGCTGGTGTACTGCGCGCGGATGGCGCTGCTGCACAACCTGACCTCGTGGTTCGGGGTGGACTCCCTGTACGGGGACAGTCAGCTGCCCGGCCGGTCGATCTACGCCCGGTTCTGGGACCTGCGGGCCCAGGCCGCCGGCCGGATGCTCGCCGAACTCGACGACATCGAGGACGAATTGCGGACCGTCCTGGCCTGACCCGGGGTCACTGGGCAGCGTTTCGTTCGCGTTCCCGCTGCAGCAGGTAGTACGAGCGGGCCGCGCCCACCGCGCCCGACCAGTCGCGAAAGCCCCGGTCCCGGGCGGCGGCATCGCACTCCCGGGCGCCTGCCTCGCCGGTGAGGTTCCAGCGGGCGGCGACGTGCCGGGCGAGCCGGTCCGGGGCGAGACGGTCGACGCCGTACCGCGGGTGTTCGACGGCGACGGCGGCGTTCAGCTCCAGCGCCGCCGCGACCGTGGAGGCCGTGGCCTCGGGGTCGGCCAGCAACCCGGCGGCGTCCTCGCGGGTGGCGGGCCACACGTCCCATGCGCTGTCGAAGGTGGCGGAGCGCACCATGACCCGCCGCAGCATCTCGGCGGGGTCCAAAGCCGTCAGCTCCGCCTCGGTCAGCCAGAACGCGACCTGGTCGGCGGTCAGGGCGTCGGCGTGCGCGCCGTGGTCGACGGCGGCCTCCGCCTCCGCCGGGTCGGAACAGCGGGCGATGGCGGCCAGCACTCGGTTGCGCCACCGCTGGGGGAAGCCCGGGTCGTAGAGCTGCTCGTACTGCATCAGCGCCCCGAGGGGGAGCTGTGGGGCCGGAGCCTGCCCGGCGGGCGCGTACAGGACCTGCCACAGGGTGGTGAAGCTGGTCCGCCATGGCTGCCCGCTCAAGGCGTCGGTGAAGGGCTGGTAGCTGGTGAAGTCGGGGCTGTCGGCCCAGCGCAGCGCGTGTTCGGCGTCTTGGCGCTTGAGGTCGTAGGGGTGCGCCTGGCGCCACAGGTCGACGCTCTGCACCGCGGCACCGAGGCCTTGGGCGGCCGCCGCGCGGTGCAGCGCGGTCCAGGTGCGCCGCGTGTAGGGCAGGCGACGGGCCATCTCCTCCAGCGCGGCCGCCTCGTCGGCGGTGACTTGCCGGGCGGCGGCCGCGCCGCGGATGGTGCAGCGCAGGTTCACCAGTGCCTCGGTCAGCTGCTGCCCGTCGGAGGTGTGCAGGACGGCGACCTCGTCGTCCGCCTCCAATTGCCCGGTGCGGAAGGCCTCGAAGACTCTTCCGACGCCGAGCATCCCGAACGCGGCGAGTTCGGCGGCGCGCAGGGCGCCCATGCTGGCGGCGCCCACCACGGCGACACCGGCGTCGAGGAGCAGCAGGATCTCCTTGTGCCGTACCGGAGCTCTCTGGTGCCATACGCCGTCGATGATGACCACCGCGTCCCCCGCGGTGGCGCCGAGCCTGAGTAAGTCGCCGTGGCCGACCGGGGGATGGCACACCGCGTCGGGGGCGAGCCTGCGGACGCGGTCGGCGGTCAGCGTCGGCCCGGAAAAGACGTGAAGAGTCATGCTGCCGCCTCGGTGGATGCGGGCCGGGGGATGGTGTGGCGCGAGACGTACCGAAGGTGCGGAGCGAGCACTTTGACCACCGACAGGCCACGCCGGTGGAACTGGCCCCAGGACAGATCGACGGCCAGCGGCGGGACGCCGGTGCGGGCGGCGACCACGGCCGCCAGATACGCCGCCTCCTCCTCGTCGGTGGCGTGGCCGGTGCCGTACGCGCCCGCGACCTGCGGCCAGGGCGCGGTGGGCCTGCCGTCGTGGGCGGGGGCCGAGTGTGTGCCAGGCTGGAAGGCGAGGGGATGGATGTCCTCCCGGCTGCCGGTGATCTGGGTCAGCCGGGTCTGGGCGGCCTCAGTGACGGCCCGCGACAGTGCGATGCGCGGGTCCAAGTGGGAGCCGGAGCCGGACACCACCAAGGTGGGCTGATCCTCGCGCCACAGGTAGCAGACCATCACCGGCACCCCGAACCGGTTCGGCAGGCTCCACAGCTCGAACCAGATCCGGGCGCGGGTGAGCCGGTCGAGCAGGGCGGCGCACCCGGCGTCCTCGACGCTGGCGGGGTCGATGCGCTGCGCGGCCACGGGCCGGTGCCCGTCGGCGAGGTCGCTGATCACATCGCGCTCAATCACCTCGTACAGGGCATGGCACAGGCCTTCGGCCCGGGTATTGCCCGAGGCGAGGCCGTTGGTGGAAGAGCTGGGCAGGTGCAGCCGCCACGCGTCGTGCATCTGGCGGCCGAGCCGCACGCAAGCAGCGGGGACGGGCACCAGGGCACCGTCGGTGAGGGACTGGGAGGTGACCCACTCCAGCACCGTGCGGGACGTGACCAGGCTGCCGGGGTGCGCCTCCAGCACAGTGACCGGGTACGGCAGGCCCAGATGGTCGGCCGGGGCCCGGAACTCCGGCTTGGGCACGGCCCGTTCGCCGTGCCACGCCTCGATCGCCTCCATCGCGCCGGAAACACGCGCGGCCACCAGGGTGGTGCCCTTGCCCTGGGCGACCGACAGCGTGCGGGCCAGCGGGCGCACGGCCATGGTGACGGGGATACCCAGGTCGTCCAGGCCGGTGACATCCGCGACGCGGGTGATCCCGTACGAGGGGAGCAGGGGACGGATCGTCTCCCAGGTCTCCTCGGGCGGGCGGGTGCGGTGCGTACCGTCGAAGTACACCTTGCGCACGACGGTGCTCCTTTCAAGGGGGTGGGAAAACGGCGCCGGCCGCCGCGCGTCCGCCGGGGCGGGCGGGGTGCGGCGACCGGCTTCGGGTCACAGCGGCCGGTGGATCAGGCGGTGGTGGGCTGCTCGTAGACGTGGTGCTGCGGGAAGGCGGAGTCCGGCACGGACGGGTCGCCGCCCGCGTTCTGGGGGAGCTGGCCTTCCTCGTGCAGCGCGGTCACAAAGTCCGCCGGGTCGACGGTCGCCGGGGTGGTCGCCTGGACAGTGGTCATCGGGCCCTCCTTGGGGTCGATGGATCTAGGACGGCTTCACCGAGAGGTCGGAGAAGCAGATGGTGATCAGCACCTCGCGCGACTGGGTGTCGAGCGGGGTACGCCAGTGGGGGATCCGACGGCCGTCGAATCCGGACAGCACGCGGTGCAGGATCGGGAACTGTTCGCCCTGCGGGTAGGGCGTGTCCTGGAGCGTGTCGGCGACCTGCTGCGTGGACAGGTAGCGCAGGCCAGGGAGCCAGCCCATCGGGGCGAGGTTCGGTGTCAGCCCGCACGAGAACGTGATGTCGCACTTGCCGTCATCGCGGTGAACGTGCATGTAGTCGCCCGGCGCGTAGAACTTGTAGCCGTACCGGATCGGCGTCATCCGCGCCTGTCCGGTGGCCTCCCCGGCGATGTCGGCGAGGACCTTGGAGCGGGCCAGCGCGTTCAGGGCACTCCCGCCGGGGTGCACCCGGCAGCGCTGGGGCGAGGTGATCGAGCCGTCCCGCATCACCAGCAGGCCCGGCCGCCCGTTGTGCCGCTCGACGGCGACCCTCTCGCAGCGCGCGGCCTCCTCAGCGATCTCCTCCCACAGGCCCGGCTCGATCGCGTCCGCCGGGGCGGCGGCCCAGCCCTCGGCCAGCCACGTCTGTCGCAGCGTCGTCATGGCCCGCCTCACAGGTCCATGTAGGAGAAGGTGGCCAGCAGGCCGGGCTCCTCGCCGGGGTAGGGGGTGCGCCAGTGCGGGATGCTGTACCCGGCGAACGCGCGCACGCTGCCGTCGGGGCCCGGGTGCTCAAGCCGTTCGAACTCGGCGCACTCGGGGAGAATCCCCTTGTCGGCGACGACCTTGGCCAGGTCCTCCGGCATTGCGTCGCGCAGTGCTGGCGCCCACCACATCGGTGGCAGGTCCTCGGTCAGGGCGACGGCCACGGTGACGGTCGCCTTGACCGTGTCGGTGTGCAGGCCCTGGAAGTCGCCCTGGCGGTAGACGACCACCGAGCCGCCCCGCGGCACCAGCCGGGGCATCCCCGTCGCCTTCCGCAGCTCCGTCAGCAGCTGCTTGTCGAAGGCGAGTTGCTCCAGCAGCGGCCCGGCCGGCAGGAAGCCGCAGTGCACCGGGGAGGCGAACGAGCCGTCCCGGCGGGAGCTGACCTCATCCCGTTCGTACGGGGCGGCCGTGCCGATCAGCTCGTGCGCTTGGGTGCCCACCGCCTGCACCCGCTCGGCTTCCAGGACGCCCGTCAGCAGGACACTGCCGTGCCGCTGCCAATCAGCGTGGGCGGGGTGGCGGTCGACTTGCGGGATGGTCTCCATTGACCCCCTCCTTCCTCGTGCCGGTACCTTCGCGGCGTTCCTGCAGGTCCGGAAGGCGGTGGGGCGTGCCCAGGTGTGCCCAGGGCGTTACCAGGCGTTCCCATGCCGCAGGTCGGTTCGGGTCTGTTCGTGTCGGCCCGCCGTCCCAGGGGGCACCATGAAGGGGTGGAGATTGACGGGCACCCGCTGACCTACCTGCTCCACCTCAACGGCTGGTCAGCCACCGACTACTTGACGCGATTAGACGTCGTGCACCGCAGGCTCGGGTACGGCCGGATCGCGACGAAGGACCGCAAGCGGGTCACACGCTGGACCCGGTACGGCATCACCCCGGAGATGCCCGCCCAGCTGGCCATGGCGGCCCTGCACAGCATCCCGGCCGAGGAGATCACGGCCCGGCCCTGGCCGGAGTGGCTGAAGCTGGCATGTATCCGAGAGCGGCAACTACTTGACGCCGCGTGGAACCCACAGACCACGATCGAGCTACTGGACCGCGTCGCCGCCACAGGAGGGCCTATGGAACGCAGGGGATTCCTCGTCGTTACGGGCATAGCCCCGCTGCTCGCCGGGGCCGCCAACGCCGAGCCAGCCGCCGCCAGTTCCCGCGGCCGCCGCATCGGCCAGCAGACGCCTGCCCTGTTCGACAAGGCCCTCGCCATCCTGCGGCGTCAGGACGACCAACTCGGCTCCGGCCAGGTCCACGCCTCCGCCCGGGCTCAGCTCCGACTGATCACGACGACCCTCAAGACCAGGGCGACCACCGAGGAGACCGCCCGTCAGCTGTACGGCACGGCGGCCGAAGCGGCCCGGATCTGCGCGTGGACCGCGTACGACTCCGGCTATCACGCCCTGGCGGAGGAGTATTACCTGGGCGCACTGCGGGCGGCCACCTCGTCCAACGACCCGGTGGTCACCGCCAACACGCTCGCCTTCTGGGCGATCATGCGCTACTCGACCGGCGACCCGCACGGCGCGGCCGACCTCGTCGACGGCGCCCTCGCCCAGGCCCTCCGGATCGGCTCGCCGAGGATGGCGGCGATGCTGCACGCCCGGCTGGCCCGCGCCCACGCGCACGCGGGCGACTCCCGGGCCTCCGCCCGCTCCCAGAACGCGGCCCTGGATGCCTACGACCGGGCCCGCGACCGTTCCCCGCAGGAGGATCCGGACTGCGTGTACTGGGTCAACCTCGGCGAGCTGAGGATGCTGGCCGGGTCCTGCGCGCTCAACCTCGGCCGTCCGGCTGAGGCGCTGGCACAGTTCACCGCCGCCGAGGACGGGCGGCGCAGCGCCGACATCTACCGCGAGGACGACTTCCCCCGCGGCGCCGCCATCTACCTGGCGCGCGAAGCGGAGGCCCGGATCGCGCTCGACGACCTCGACGGCGCCGTGGACACCGCGCACCGGGCCATCGAGCACATGGGCGGCGTCACCTCCGCACGCGGCACCTCCACCCTGGACAACCTGCGCTCGAAGCTCGCCGTACGCAAGGACGTGCCGCTGGTACGCGACTTCCTGGAGAGCACAGCCTGACCCGTCCGCCGGACCGAGGGCGGCGCTGACGGGGCAACAGCGCCGCACGATGGCCAGCGCAGCGACCGACCGCGTTAAAAGGGGGCTCCACACGGAGCCGTGCAGGTCGACCGAGGGCGGGCCGGGTCGAAACACCACGTGATCACCGACGGCCACGGCACCCCGCTCGCCGTCCTGCTGACCGGCGGCAACCACAACGACGTCACTCAGCTCCTGCCGCTGCTCGACGCCGTCCCGCCGGTGCGCGGCAGGGTCGGACATCCCCGCCGCAGGCCCGACTCCCTGTTCGCCGACCGCGGCTACGACCACGACGTCTACCGCGACCAGGTCCGCGCCCGCGGCATCGTTCCCGCCATCGCCCGACGCGGAACCCTGCACGGGACCGGCCTGGGCACCTTCCGGTGGGTGGTCGAGCGAACCGTCGCCTGGCTACATGGCTTCCGCCGGCTCCGCATCCGCTGGGAAAGACGAGCCGACATCCACGAAGCCTTCCTCAAGCTCGCCTGCTGCCTGATCACCCACCGACAACTCAGGCCATTTTGTGAGCCGCCGATAGCCGGTTAAGAACTTCGTTGGGGGTGAGGCTCCAGCCGACCAGGCGCGGCCCGCTCCAGTTGATGCCGATCACAAGTCCATCCCGGGCGGCATCGGGCAGTACGCGATCGCACCAGGTGTCCAAGGGCACGGACTCAACGCGGAGCCCATGCCCCCAGATCTTTGCTGCCCTCTGGGCGCGCGGCGAGGTCGACCAGAAGGGAAAACTCCGCGTGCCGTCCGCAGAGAGGTGAGTCGGGCTTCCATCGTCATCCCGGACAAGCCAGACCACGCTGCTTTGGCGGACGTCTCGGAAGAATGCCGCCGCTTGCGAACCGCTCTGACTCATGGCCACCGAGCCTACCGTTCTCCAACACTCATTTCGTTAGGAGTTCTAAGGGCTTGCCGGTAATCAACACGCTGATTTGATCTTGGAGTTGTCCGGGGCGAGGAATCTCGTGATGTCGGCTGGCGTGCGGAACCGGGCTGTGGAGGCGGGGATGTGGACGCTGTGGGCTTCCAGGAGCGGGCGAACGTCTTTGACGGCACGGCTGATGGTCATGGCGGTGGTGTTGAAGAGTTGCCCGAGGAGCTCCTGAAGACTGTGCTTTCGCAGGTAGAGGATGGTGACCAGGATCTGGTCGGCGGGCGTGAGGCTGGGTTTGCGGCCTGTGCCGCGGGCGACGCGGCGTGGTCCGCCGCGGGCTGCGTGGCGGGCTTGCTCGCGGGAGTCTTCCAGCTCAGGGATCAAGGTGTTGATCAGGTCGCTGAGCTGCTGGCGTGTCATGCCGGTCAGCTCAGGGTGCTGCAGTTTGTCGGGCATGAGGGAGTGAGTGCCGCCGGCTGGCGGTCGGTTGTGCCGGGGCCGGTCCGGAGGCGGTCGTTGGTCTGCGGGGTGGAGGGTGTAGTTCCAGTCTCCGTGGAAGCGATGCCGGATGATCGGTAAAGCGGCGATGGCCTCGTCGTTGATCTGGATGCCGGTGGGGTACTGACCGCTGTCGAGTTCGGCGTGCACCGTCAGGCCGGTGCGGCTGGTTGTCGCGGCGATGGTGCGGAGCATGACTTCATGGCTGGTCAGGGGCCTGCCGCGCCAGTTCATGGTGATGTGAGAGAACAGCCGGTGCTCGATCTTGTTCCACTTCGATGTGCCGGGCGGCAGGTGACACACGGTGATATCCAGGCCGGTCTCGTCGGCGAGGTCGGCCAGATGGGCCTTCCAGCCGCGGGTGCGGTAGCCGTTTGATCCCCCGGCATCAGCGGTGATCAGTAGCCTGCAGGCGCGGGGGTAGTCGTGCCGGCCGCGGGCCTGCCACCAGCGGCGGATCGAGGCGACGGCGAACGCCGCGGTGTCGTGATCGGTGCCGATGCAGACCCAACCGGTGTTCGTTGTCGTGTCGTAGATTCCGTATGGGATTGCCTTCTCGGCCTGGCTGGGGAAGTCGTGTGTCTTGACCTCCACGGGCTGCTCGGCGGGCCGCCACTCCTGACCGGCGTTCTTGTAGTTGCCGATCAGTTCCTTCTTCTTGGTGTCCACGCTGATCACCGCATCTCCGGCGTCCCGGTGATCTCGTGCCTGCTCGTTGAGGTAGCGGAACTGGGCGTCCCGGTCCGGGTGTTGGGCGCCTTCGACGGTCTTGGCGTTGGCCTGCAGGCTGAAGCCTTCCTCCCGCAGCAGACCGGCGACCGTGTCGGCGGAGACGGGATGGCCCTGGCGGGTCAGCTCTGCTGCCAGGTTCCGGGTCGACTTCGTCGTCCAGCGCAGCGGCGACATCGGATCGCCCCGCTCGTCGGGCTCGACCAACGCAAGCAGCGCGGGCCGCAGTCCCGCATCCAGCTCACTCGCCTTCTTCCGGCCTCCGCCTGTACGGCGGACTCGACCCAACGGGCCCTGGCCGGACTCCAGTTCAGCCGCCCCGCGCGAGACCGTGCCCGCCCGCACTCCGGCCGCACGGGCTACGAGCCTGATTCCACCGTGTCCCAGCGACCGCGCCTCCGCCCCTATGGCCAGCCGGCGCTGACGCTCGTCCAGATGCGGCAACAACGTCTCGAACTTCGCCGCCAGGACGGCCTCGATCCCCTCCGGTCTCCCCATACCACTACAACGATCCCCGGAGCTGGAAGCCACGACTTATTTCCCGGCAAGCCCCAAGAGGTGAGTTTCCGGAGCGACTCCGCTGACGTCCCGTCGGCCCGGCAGCGAGCCCGCAGATCAGCCAGGAAGTGGGCGCCGACGGCCTGGACGTCGCACGTGGTGATGCCGCTCCGGTCGGTGTCCCCCAGTGTGTCACGCACCGTCGTCCGAATGGCCTGACAGCCCGCGCGTCACGGAATGCTTCGCAGGCCTCGGCCTGGTCGTACGTTGCCCACCCGGCGGCGCACCTCCGTACGCTGCCGCTCCGCCGTCCGGCCCGTCGCCCACAACGGCACGGTCCCCTCCGGCAGCTCCACCGCGCGGCGGACGAAGCCGACCACCATCTCCGGGTACTCCTCCGGCTTCGGGAAGCGGCCCATCCGCTGATAGGACTTCAACGCCAGCAGCGCGAGCTGCCCGTCCGCAGCGACGAGGGTGAGCAACGGCAATTCACGTGGATCACCTCCACACCCGCTCTGCACGCTCGGTACCGTCTTGAGTGGCGGTTCCGGGCGCGGCCCGAACAGAACAGGCATCAAGGGGAGTTCAGGTGATTGACGTGCCGCCCAGCCAGCAGATGCGAGACCTCGGAGTCGTCCAGCACGGGGCCGGCATCCTCGCCGAACCGGCCCGCGCCTTCGACCTGCCCGCCGAGCGCGACGAGGCCGAGCGCATCACCGACGAGCTGTTCGCCGCGATGGAACGGATCGGACAGGTCCACCCCTTCGCCAAGGGCATGGGCATCGCTGCCCCGCAGATCGGCATCGGTCGTGCTACGGCCGTCGTCCAGCCGCCCCGTGATGCCCCGGCGATCATCCTGCTCAACCCGCGGATCATCGACCGCTCCGCCGAGATGGACGAGCAGTACGAGGGCTGCCTGAGCTTCTTCGATGTCCGCGGCCTGGTCCCCCGCCCCCTGAAGATCACCGTCCAGACCACGGGCCTGACCGGCGAGACCGTGACCACCGTGTACGAGCGCGGCCTCGCCCGCCTCATCCACCACGAGATCGACCACCTCGACGGCCTGCTGTACACCGCCCGGATGCGTACCGGGGTCGAACCGATCCCCGTGGAGGAGTACCGGCAGACCGGCCGGGCCTGGATTTACGAAGGCGCCTGAACTCAGTGACGGTGACGACGACCCAGCGCATCCTCGACCTCGCTGCGGCGGCACCGGCCAGCCTCGACGAAGACCTGGTGCTGCTCCTGCGCGAAGCGAACGAGCTGTACCAGCAGGGTCTGCAGGAGCTGCACCGGAGCCTGGCAGAGCGCCTCGGGGGGCTGGGCACCGAGGAGCTGATGGTCGCCGCGAACGCGGCCGGTATGCCCTGTGATGCCTCACAGGACCGCGACGAGGTGATCTGGCTGCTGGCCCTGGCCGAGTGGGAGATGACGCCGGCCGCCCTGGCGTACGCGGAGATGGCGAAGGACGCGGCGCACCGCGGAGTCTGCTTGATCCCGGAGGAGTGAGCCGTGCGCGCGGCCGTCCGGGAAAACCCTTGAGCCGCGGGCTGGACCCCGAACCGAAACTCCTGCCATTATTTTCTTTGCGAGCCGGGCGGGCCGGCCCGCTTCTGACAGGACGGACGGTTTGGCCATGACCTCGCGCCGCGAGCCTCGCCTGGCCGACGCTGCCGAGATCGCGGCTGAACAGGGCCTGACCCCCGCGCGGATCACCGGCCTCTACAACGAGCGCGCCGAGAACGCGGCCGGCGTGCCGTTTCCCGAGACCGCCGGCCAGCGCGGCCGCGCCCGCCTGTGGGACCACGGCCAAGTCACCGAGTGGTTCGCGCACCGCACGCCGGCAAGGCTGAAGGAGCACACCCCGCCCTCCCTAGGCCCGCAGGAGCTGCTGAACGCGGCGCAGGCCTCACGGTTCCTCGGCTACAAGAACTCCAACCAGGTCACCACCTTCGTACGCGACCACCCCGGATACTTCCCCGACCCGGACGTCGTCGAAGAGCTGGGCACGGCCGAGAACCCCTACCGCCGGCAGCTGTGGCGCGTGCAGACCCTCAAGGACTGGATGGCCACCCGGCCCGGCCGCGGCAGACGCGCCGGCATCGACCGCCCGGTCTCCCTGCCCGCCGTCCCCGCCGACGGCGACCCGGACGAACTCCTGGGAGCAACCCAGGCAGCCGCCCTGCTGGGATACAAAAGCGTCGGTTCGTTCTCCAGCAGCCTCGCCCAGGGCAACCTGCCACTGCTGAAAACCGTGGACGCAACAGCCGAGAACGCCGGACGCCAGAACGGGCGCCGGCGGTGGACACGCCGACGCATCCTCGAACAAGCCGCCCAGCGATCCAAGAAATAGAACCCGGCGGTCAACACCCAACCGCCCACCGCCCACCGCCCCATGAACGCGGCAGCCGGCAACGGGCGTTGGCCCCCCTTGCGGGCCGGATGCCGCACGACGGCCGGCACGGCACGGCCCGCCACCACACCCCGCACCAGCCCCGGCTACTGCGGACCGGCCATCGCCAACCTCCAACAACCGCCTGCCGTAGGGCTGTTCCTGAGCCGCCACGAGCCTTCACGCAGCCGTGGTCGGGGCCACCGGCGCCGACCACGGCCCCGACCACGAGAAACGTTCCCGAGTCGTGACCGTGGTCGGGGGCTCATGGTCGGCCGTTGGGTTGGGGGCTGCCTGTTGCCTCAGCCCCATGACCCGCTCCACACCAGATACTCCGGCCACCGAGTCGGCCCCCAGCCCCGCTGAACCGCTGCGCTTGCAGGTCCTGACCGCGCTCGCCCTCCACCGCATGGCCACCACCGGCCAACTGCGCCAGATGCTGCGGCCGGACGGCTCCCGCCAACTGCTCTCCCGCACACTGAACAAACTGCGCACCACAGGCTTCACCGACCTCACACCGCTTCCGGGCGCGGACCGGCCGCGCACCCACGCCTGGTACCTCACACCGCAAGGAGCACGCCTGACCCGCGACCTCCCCCTCCTGCGCGGCCGCCCGCCCTACCCCATCACCTCAACAACCGCAGCATCACTGAAGACACCACACACGCTCACCGTTGTGCGCGCCCATCTGCCCTTTGCGGCAGACGCCCGCCGGCTCGGACACGAACACGGGCCGTGGGACTGGACCCCCGAGGTCTCCCACCCCATCGGCGACGGCGAACGGGTAACCGCCGACGCCCTCCTCCACTACACCATCACCCAAGGCGAACACCGGCGCAAACTACGCGCCTTCATCGAAGTCGACCGCACCACCATGAGCAGCGAACGCCTCGCCATAAAACTCATCGACTACGCCCGCCTCTTCACCCACGAACCACCACCCGCCGGCCGCCGCCGACCCGCTGCTCCCGGACCGGCCTGGCTCCGCCACTACCCCCTCTTCCCCCGCATCCTCTTCATCCTCACCGGAGCCTCCCCCACCAGGCTGGCCCACCGGATCAACGACCTCAAAGCAATGACCATCCAGCACCCCCTCGTCGCCGCCCTCGCCCGCGAAGTCCCCCTCGCAGCCGCCATCCTCGAAGACATCGAACAACTCGGCCCCACCCACCCCGTATGGACCCCACTCACCACCGGCGAACCACAATCCTGGACGGCGCTGTAAGAAACCCAGAACACACCCCGACCCAGGAGGATGCGGCGCAGCTTGGGGTGGGAGGGCCGCACCCTCCTGCCCTTGTCGCACCCCTCAATCCAGGAGAGGACATTGAGCGACGGCATCACGTGGCTGACCGAGGCCTGGCGGAACGACGCCCCCATCCTGTTCGTCACCTTCGCACGCGGCATCAGCCCAGGCGACCTCGTTGTCCGGCTCGGCGCCCGGCCCACAGAAGTGCTCGACCCGATCACCTTCGCCGAGGCCGAGCGGCTGACGTTCAACGACCGCGCATCAGCCCGCGTAGCCCGCTTCGGTGAATGCGCAGGCTGGTCACACGCGGTGGAGCAGGGCCGGCCCTCCAAGGCCTGGTGGGCTCACCCCGACCTCTCCGCAGGCGCCGTCGAAGTCCTGCACCTGACCCCGAAGCCGGACGACCCGCCCAGTGAGTGCTGGTACTACCGCGACAGCCAAACGGTCGGCCGCTTCGACATCGGCGACACCCCGGATGGCTTCGTTCACTTCTCAGAGCAGCGATTACCCATGTGCTCGGGAGGCAGTGGGAGACGAGTCGGCATGCGGATGTTCAAGAGAAATGAAGGCACCTGACAGTCCCATGCGACGGACGGCCGTCACTCCTGAAGCGGGTGCACTCCCCGTGGTGGGATGTCGATGCTCGCCAGTACGGGCAGCAACCGGGCCAGCGGCTTCCCTGGCTGGCGGCCGGTCCGTCGGTGGCTTGTGGGATTGGATCGCCGGCCTGTCAGCGGGTACGGGGCGGACCCGCACCGAGCGTGGTGCGGGCCCTGCAGAGGGGCTGGCTCAGCCGACGCAGGCGGGGACGCTGTTCGGTGGGGCGCAGTTGTTCGGGTGGTTGCGTTTGACCTCGGTGTCATTCAGCGTGACGGTGCCGGACTCCTCGAAGATGCCGCCTCCGTCGTCGGCATGGTTGTCGGTGACGGAGCTGTGGTTCAGGGTCGTCGATCCGACGGCGTTGAAGATGCCCCCGCCCCGGGCGGTGCCGCCATCCGGAGCCTTGGCGGTGTTGGCGCTGATCTGCGATCGCTCGGTCGTCACGGTGCCGCCGAGATCGTTGCTGATGCCGCCGCCCCGGGCTGTGCCGCCCGGAGCGCTGGCGGTGTTGCCGCGCACTGTGCTGTTGTTCAGAGTGAGATCGCCCTCGGGGCCGAGACTGATCGCGCCGCCCGTGACGGTGCCGCCATTGGGAGCGGTGGCGTGGTTGCCGATGACGCGGGTGCGTGTCAAGGTCAGCGTGCCTCCGTTCCCGGCTGCGCCGCCGTTGGCGGTGCCTCCCGGGGCGCTGGCGGTGTTGTTGCGGATGACGGTGCCTGTCACGGTCACCGTGGCGGAATTGTTCAGAGCGCCGCGCGCGGTGCCTCCCGGGGCGGTGGAGTGGTTGCCGCTGATGAGGCTGTCCCTGATCGTCGCCGGGGCGAAGAAGGCGATGGCGCCGAGAGCGAGACTGTCGGTGTTCTTGGTGACGCGGACGGCGTTGTTGGTGAAGCGGGTCCTTTCCACCGTTAGGGGCCCGTTGTTGAGGACTCCGCCGCCTGCGGCAGAGCTCTGGACGTCACCGTTGTAGACGGCGGTGTTTTTGCTGATCTCTGTGTCTGCCAAGGTCGCTGCGCCGACCCCGGCGGCGTTTCCGCTTTCGATGCCGCCGCCCTCGGCGAATACGCTGGACTCGGCGGTGTTGTTGACCACTCGGCTATGCCTCACCATCAGCGTGCCGAGGCTGGAAATGCCACCACCACAGGCCCCGCCGCCCGGGAAGTTCGGGCAGTCCGGTGCCGCGCCACCGCTGATGGTGGTCTTGTTGAGCTTCAGGATGCCGGTGTCGTCCACGAAGAGGATGCGAAAATCGGGGGCGGACCGGGCGCGCGCGATCGTCGCGCCATTGCCTTCGATGGTGATGCCGCTGGTGATGGCCGGCAGGCCGTTGGACGAGTTGGCGGGGTTGGGGGTAGCCAGCCAGTAGGTGCACTTGCGGGTCAGGCGGAGGGTGTCGGGGCCCGGTGAGCTATTGGCCGTGTTCACCGCCGCGACGAGGTCCGGGACCGAGCACTTCACGTCTACCGTGTCGGCGTGGGCGAGCGGGGCCGGGAGCACCATTGCAACCGTGGCTGCCAGCCCGGCCGCAGCCAGAAACCATCCCGGATGCGATCGCCGGACGCCAGCGGGCGGATCCGTCGCTCGGACGTTCTGCAAGGACATCAGGGCCTTCTCCTTCTGCACCAGGAGGCACCCCACCGGGCACGTCCCACTACCGGCCCGGTCCGCCCTGGCGCAGGTCCTGGACGTGGGCCGCTGGAGACCAACCGACCACGGTCTCCTGCCGTCTGCTTCCCGGCAGGCCCGTTTGAGCGAGGCGTGACACCCGGAAGTGGGGGTACGCGCGCACAGCAGTGGGCGGGTGCTCACTGGGAGGCCACTTAAGAAGTGGAACACCCGATCCTGAAGAGCTCGGGTCGGGATGCGGCGTTAGGGCGTTGCCGGAGCGGCGCATCTCCCGGGCGCCCCGCTCCGACCCCTTCCAGCACGCCGCTCCCTAGCGAAACGGCGGCGGCGCGTTTGCCTCACATCCCGAGGCGCGGGCCGCTGGGTGTGTCCCAGGCCGATGTCCGGGGCTGTGCCGGATTTCGTGACTGAGGCCCAGCGGGTGACTACGCGCCCGGCCGGGCTTGCGTGCGTGGCTGCCCCTGGCAGCGTCATGCACCCTGGCACAGAATCTCAGAGGCCCCAAGTCCATGCGGGGGCCTCACCGCTTTCTACGCCTCCCAACGCGTGCCTCCCGTACTCGTGAACACCGCCTATCCGCGCGAGCGTGCGACTCCCAATGACATGTCAAAACGACGCCGCTACTCGCGTACAAAACCACCCCGGACAAGGGCATAGCGTTCCTGCTCCCGGCGTTCGAAGAAGCCGGACTCCTCGATGACGACGTGAGCGAGGAGTTCGACTCGCTGCGTGCGACCCTGACCGCCCTGCAGCAGCACTCCGGGCTGTCACTGCCACGCCAGGACATCCTGAACGGCCGGCTGCCCGCAGCGGTAACAGCGACCACGCCGCCAGAAAACCTGGGGGACTAACGAGCAGGCCATGACCAAACGCCACACCATCCACAGCCGAGCCCGCACCGCCATGGTGGGCATCGTCACCCTCACGATCGTCGCCGGCCTCGTCCCCGAGACGGGGGCGGTAGATGTCGCAATCCCCACCGAACCCAGAAGGCCCTCACCCATGCAAGACCACCCTGCTGTCACCAACGTGCCCGAACAGCACAGCTGATATGGAGGGCCTGGGTGTCAAGGGACGTGCGGTGTCCGGCTCGACATTCAGGTGCCGGGCCTGGTCTTCGTGTTGTTGGGCCGGTGGGAGAGGGCGTGTAGTGAGGCGTGTCGGCTCGACGCGCGGTCAGACTGATATGCGCGGGTTGGGTACCGCATGACCGGTTGTGCGTCGGGAGTGTTCCGCGGGTCTAGGGTCGAGCGTGGCCGCACCGATCTCCGGCGGGGCTGCTCATAGCTGTGCCGCGGGTCCTCCTCGCGCTGCCCGTCCAGCGCCGGTCTCCCACCGGCGGCTTGCAGGCCGGATGGGGTCAGGACGGCTCGTCCATCACGGCCAGGCTCCAGCACCATCCGGCCAGTTCGCGGGCGACGGCCACGGCGGCGATGGTGGGCCGCTTGTCGCGGGCGTCGAATCGCTTCCACCGCTGGTTAAGGCGCCGGTTGCCGCGCTCGGCCCGGTCCCGGACGGCGGGCGGCTGACCGGCCTGGCGGCGCATCAGCTCGCGGCCCAGACGGTACCGCTTGCGGTGGTGCCAGGACGCCTCCACCAGCAGCCGGCGGGCGTGGCTGTTGCCGGTCTTGGTGATCGGGCCCTGCGCCCGGCGCTGGCCGCTGGAGGCTTCCGAGGGCACCAGTCCCAGATAGGAGCCGATGGTGGCGCCGGTGAACCGGTGCCAGTCGCCGACCTCGACGGCCAGACCGAAGGCGGTCAGTGTGCTGACGCCGCGCAGGCACCCCAGCCGCCCCACCACCGGCGCAAACGGCGAGACGGCGGCCATCTGCTCGATGGCCCCGTCCAGCCGCCCGCGGCGGGCATGCGTGTTCAGCACGGCGTCGAAGGCTTCGTCGAAAGCCAGCTGCACGCCGAGCCGGTCGAAGGAGAGCGAGCGCAGCCAGCACTCGTGCTCCTGCGTCCAGGCCGAGCCCTGCCACACCAGGCCGTGGCGCAGCAGTAACTTGGAGAGCCGGTGGCGGGCCCGCATCAGATCTCCGCGCACGTCCTCGCGGGCCCGCACAAGATCCCGCGCGGCTTCCTCCGCCTCGGTGGGCACCCGCACGGCCGGGAGTTCCCCGATCCGCAGCAGCCTCGCCAGCCGCTCGGCATCCCTCCGGTCGGTCTTGACCCGGTCACCCGGCGGCCGTTCGACCTTCGACGGTGCGACCACCACGCACCGCACGCCCGCCGCCAGCAACGCCCTGGCCAGGCCGAACCCGGTCGGCCCGGCCTCATACGCTGCCGCCACCGGACCCGGCAGCGACGCCGCCCAGGCCACCACCGCGTCCGTTTCCGGCGCCAGCCGCAGCGACCGGATCTCCCCGGATACTCCATCGATCGCGGCCCCGACGACGGAACGGGCGTGAACATCCAGCCCGGCATACGTACGCTCGAACATGACCGGCACCTCCCGCAATTGCGGCTCTACCGCCACTCAGAGTGGCGGCAACCCGCGCCAACTTGCGAGCGAGGCGCCGGTTCTCCATACGGTCTAGGGCGGCGTTCAGCGGCCCCATCGGGGCGACTCCAACTGGACCCAGTTCGTGGGCGAATGGCGAAGATCAGGCGGCGTGTGGCGGGCACCGGAGGGCGGATTGCCTTGGGACCACCGGGGCGGCACGGTGTGGACCGTGATGATGGTCATGCGCGGGTTTCGGCATGATGGCCGTCGTGACGGATCGAACATCCTTGGAGTCTGAACTCGCGTTGTTCATGGGCGAGTACGAGTTGGCCAACAACAGCCATGACATCGAGCGCGTCGTGCCGTTCATTGCCGAGGACGCCACGTACTGGTTCTCGGACGGCTCGTATCGGGGCATCGGGGAGATCCGGTCCGCGATCGAGAAGACGTTCGCGAAGATCCTCGACGAGGTGTATGAAGTCCGGGATCTGGAGTGGCCTGTACTCACAACCGATGTCGCGGTGTGCCGTTATCGGTTTGCCTGGACCGGCGTCGTCGATGGTGCCTTGCGGTCTGGCCAGGGGCGGGGCACCAACCTCATCGTGCGGCAGGATGGCGGGTGGAAGATGCTGCATGAGCATCTGAGCTCCTGATCCCTCAGGCGGTCGGCTATGTCGTCCCGTTGGTCTTGATCGCTTTGGTGCGGGCCAGGCGGGGCAGCCCAAGCTGACGGGCCGCCAGCAGGCCCATCTGGTCGAGCAGCACGCCACCGGCGAGCACTCCATCGCCGACCCCGCCGAGTTGTCTGTGTGTCGAGGGCGACGGTGTACCGCGTTCTGGAGCGGGCCCGATCTTCCAGCGACGTGCATAGCTGACGCGTTACCGTAGCGACCGTTCAATCACCTGGCAGCGGGGCCTCCCACGGCTCGGCGATCCATCCATTCGGCTCCCACCCGTACCGTCTCAGCCTTCTCGCCTCGTCCACGCGCCCGGCCGCGTGCAGCAGATCGGTGGCCAGGGTCAGGGAGCCAGTGTTACCAGCTTCAGCATGGGTTCTCAGTCGCTCCAGGGCCTCGGCTATCCGTGTGGGCCTCTGCAGCAGCCAGGCGTAGTCGTCCCTCAGCATTAGGGGAGCCCACTGCGTGGTGACCCTCGCGCCGTCGACGACGTTGCGTTGGACCCAGGCATCGGCGTCCTCAATCTGCTGCATCTTCTCCAGCAGAGCGTTCATCCCCAAGGGGGCGGAATCGCTCGCCTCGGAAGCAAGCTGATGGCATGTCAAGGCCTCGTCTGTCATACCGCGTCTGGTCAGCAGCAGGACTGCCCATCCCAGAGAGAGAAGGTCACCGGCTTCGGCGCCGCGCTGGTACCACGCGACCGCTTCTTCCTCCCGGTCGGCCATTCGCAGGATGTCGGCCGTCGGTCTCAGAGCACGGGTGTCGCCGGCCTCGACGGCGCCCCGGTGCAGGCGCATGGCGATGCGGAGAAGACCACGGGCGTGGGCCGCGCGGGCGAGTGATGCATGGCCCGCCGGAGTGCCGTGGTCAATCAGGGCGTCCCACGTGTGAGCCGGAACTGGAACGACGAGAGCGTCGCGGGCTCCGGGAGCCGGAGGAACGGTGCCGCTATGCCGGCCGTGTTGTTCGAGGTAGTCGGCGAGACGGTAGTGGGGTTGCGCGAAGGTGGGTTGGCCGCGTCGTGGCCGGATACGGGTCAGCGGGCCGCGGGTGCCACGCACCGGGCAGACAACATAGGCGAGGGCCCGTTCGAGCCAGTCGTCCTCCAGCAGGTCCCACTGCGTGTCGGTGAGATAGCCCTCGGCGGCGGCCTCCAGCAGAGCCAGGGGCAGGGCGAGGCCGTGACCAAGGCTGCGCACGTCCATCGCGGCCTCGATCAACGCCTTGGCACCTGGGGATGCGTTGTTGTAGCGCTCGATCAGGGCGGGGACGCCGGCCAGATACTGGGTGACCTGCCCCTGCTCCGCGTGCTGAAGAGCTTCGGCCAGACGAGGGTCAGTGGCGGCGGCCTGTGCAGTCGTGAGTTCCTCAACGCTGAAGGCCTCTGGGACGGCCATGCTCTTGTTCGTGACCAGCTGGCGGGCCTGCACGTACGGGTCCGGTGGTACGGGCCCAGTCCTGGGGACATCGGTGAGCGTGTCCCAGTGCTCGGGCCAGGTAGTGCCCAGGATCAGCACCGGGCCGCGTGCGGGGTCGTTCAGCAGCTCGCGGAGGCCGGAGGCGACCTGCGCACTGTGGTCACGGTCAAGAAGGTAGTGCTGGGCATCGTTGAGCCACACCACGGTCCGCGGCGCCACCAGGTCCAGGTTCCTGATCACGGCTGTCGGCTGATCGGGCTCGATCGGATGCCACAACCGCCATCCGTCCGGCAGGTTCTTGACCGCTTCCCAGCAGGCCCGGGTCTTACCCGTGGAAGACCCGCCGACCAGTACTGCGATGCCGCTCTGCCCATTCGCGGCGGCGGCCACAAGCGAGCCCAGCCGAGTGTCGAACTCACGTCTGACGTAGGCCGGTAACGCGCTGATCCTGCCGACTGCAGCGCCGCCGTCGAGGGCTGGGTGCACCTCCAGGTCGTTCAGAACGAGCCGATCGTCGAACTCGGCAATCGGTCGGCCGACGTAGCGGCCTTCCGCCCGGAAACCAGGTGGCAAGGCGGCGACGGACTGAGGCGCCCTGGCCTGTTCCCACCGCCTCTTCCACAGTTCCTTCGTGCTCACCCACTGCCCTGTCGCTTTGGCGCGGTCCGGCCCGGTGAGGGTGTCGGGTCGAGGTACCCCGGACCATTCCAGCAGGACCTCGACCAGGGTCCACAGGGTCTTGAAGTCCTTGGCCGGGGTGCCCCTTTCGAACCAGCCGCCGACGGTAGTGGGTGAGAGGGCCTGCTGGAGCCGACGGCCGGCTTCGGCGATGGCGTCCGTGCGGTCCCGGCCCTGAAGCGCGCTGGCCTCCAGCTTGCGCAGCTCCGAACGCAAGATCTCTCGTTCGGTACTCAGATCCGTGCTCTCGATCACCGCACACCCTCCCCGGTCCCGCGGATCTGTCGGATCCGTCCGGCGGTCGGCTCAACACCCCTGTGAACTGGGCCTTTGATGCTGGTATCCGCCCGGTCCGGTAAGGCTTCAGCGCTGCGGGGCGGTCGGCTGTGATGTTCCTCGTGCGGCCCATCCGGTGGCTGCACGAAGGGAGGGAATGCCATGAACATCGCCGCCTGGGCCACCCTGGTGCCCGTCGCCGTCGCGCTAGTCGCCGCTGCCGCGGCTGTGCTGATCGTCATCGTCGTGGTGAAGGGCACCGCCTCGCGTGACCGCGCCACAGTGCTGAAGGCTGTCGCCGAAGTGATCCGGGCCGTACGCGGCAGCCGTAGGTGACTGCCCATCAGCCCCGTCACCGGGCGCCCCCTCCAGGTGGGGCGGTGGTGGCGAGCCTCGTCGCACCCCGCTTGACCGCCACGAGCTCCACCTCGTCATCGAGCACCGTCCAGTGCTCAACTAGCTCACGCATCCCCACCGACAGTCGCCCCACGAACACGCATACTGCCGGACAGCCCAGGTCAACGCCGCCGAAAGCGACAAATGATCAACGGCATTTGTGCGGCTCGTGACACGTTCGTTAACGACGCCCGTAGGCCCGCTGCCGGGTCTGTCGGCGTACTCGTTGAAGTGATCAGGTAGGTACGGATGAACGTGCTCAGCTTGGTGGCTGCCAAGACGTCGGTCTCGTGGTGAGAAACCTTGAGTCAGGGGGGCTCCTTGCCGTTTGGGCCGGAGCAAATAGATGATCGGCTCATGGCCATGGTCAGAGGTGCCTGCGATGACATCCCGTTGACCACGCTCTTCCCCCGCCTTTCACCTGCTGACGCGGAATCCCTGAAGCATGCGGCCCGTGGCGTTGATGCGGCTCGCGCCGGCGAAGACAAGGCGGAGTGGGAGTGGGCACTGGATCATGTGGCCTTCCCCGGCCCTCAGCCGTGGACGCCCATCATCCTCGGCCTGGATGTCATTGAGCATGCGGACAGGGGCGATCAGCTGGAGTTCCTGCTTCAGGTGGTGTGGACAGACCTGGGCCAGCTCGCGGTCGACGCAGCGGTGAACGTGGCCTGCTGGTGCGACACCGATCACGCCGGCCATGACGTCGACGCCCTCACGCTTGTTGTCGGTGGGGAGACCTCACTGCCCCGCGCCTTCCAAACAGGCGCTGAGCGTCTGATCGGATGGTTGGCCGACCCTCGCGACGCGGATTATTGGCGTTCCCGAGCGGTTCTGCCTCCCCGCCAGCCCTGCTAGGAAGCCGGCGGGATGACGACGGGTGACGGGGGAAATTGCGTGTGATCAGGCCACGTTGGTGTCGTGTTCGATGGCTGCGAGCCGGTTCTTCAGCCGGCAGCTGGGGCCGTTGATGGAGACGACGTCGCAGTGGTGCAGGAGCCGGTCGAGGATGGCCGTGGCCAGGACTTCATCTCCGAACACCTGCCCCCGTTCGCTGAAGGTCTTGTTCGACGTCAGGATGATCGAGCCCTTTTCATAGCCCTTGGAGATCACCTGGAACACCAGGTTCGCTTCGGCCCGTTCCAGCGGCGGCCCGAAGCAGGCCGCGGTGGTACCGGCGCGGGCGGCGCATGTTGCCGCTGACGCGGCCGGAGTCCCGCGGCACTGGTGAGAGGCCGGCGAAGGACGCCAGGCGGTCGGGCTGTTGGCCCACCGACCCGGCTCGACCTTGCTGCGGCCGCTCCGAGTTCTCAGGATCGGCCACCGCATCGGCTTCTTGATCGCTCGGGGCCAGTCCCGGCCCCGACCGGGGTGGCAACAGTCGAGAGCGTGCTTCTTGGGCGGCATCCTTCCAATCCTCGTACGACTCCCGGGCGAACAGGCACAGCGCGAGCACGAAGTACACGACCATGCGGGCCGGGAGCAGGCGGCGCCGTGGCTCGCCCCGCCCGTGCTTGGCGACAGCCGCGTCCACCAGCTTCGGCGTGAACACCGGCACCCCGGCCCCCACCCCTCCATGAGCTGGCCAACGGCCCAGCCAGCTCAAAAGCAACTGAATTGGCCTTCGCCGGCCCTCGGACCCCCGCTCCCCGCGGTACCGCCCGGCGCGGTCAGGAGGTGTGGGTGGGGCAGCGACCCAACACCCAGACCGCGACCAACCCCGATGCCCGATGGCTCTTCCCCGGCCGCCGGGCCGGACAGCCCATGACTCCGGAAGCCATGGCACCTCGGCTCCGCCAACTGAGCTTCCCGACCCGGCCGGGACGCACAGCGGCGATCCGCCAACTCGTCCTCCAGGCCCCGGCCCCAGTGATCGCCCGGATACTCGGCTACAACGACGACCACACCACCCGGCCCGCCGAAGAGGCCGGAGGAACCTGGAAACGTGATGCCCCCGGGGATCACGCACGGTGACCCGCGCTCAGCGACGGATACGGGAAGCCGGTCACGCACGGCCTTCGTCGCCCCGCAGGTACGCTCCCGCACGCGCTGCAGCCACGGCGGCCTCGGCGGCCTGGTCTGCGGCGGCTTCGTCGAGGCGGTCGCTGCTGGTCAGCAGGCGGTAGTAGAGGGGGGCGGAGACAGCACGGATCACCTCGTGGACATCGGTGCCCTCGGGCACCTCGCCCCGGTCGATGGCCTGCTGGACGCAGGGTGCCCACTCCTTGACGCGGATGTCGTAGAAGCGGTGCAGGGCCTCGGCCGTCTTCGCCTCGCAGGTGGCAGCGGCGATCACTGCCTTGAACAGGGCTCCTTGCCGCGGGTCGGCCAGGGTGCGCTGCACGAGCCGGGCGTTGGCCTTGAGATCACCGAGCAGTGAGCCGGTCTCGGTACGCGGCAGTGACTGCTCGGCCATGTCCACCAGCACATCGGCCACCAGGCCGGTCACCGTTCCCCAGCGGCGGTAGACGGTGGTCTTGCCCACCTCGGCCCGGCGCGCGATGTCGGCGAGGTCCAGATGGGCAAAGCCATGCTCCGCCAGGGCGTCCCCAGCCGCCTTAAGCACCGACGCCCGCACCCGCGCCGTGCGCCCACCAGGACGGACGGTCCCTGGATCCGCACCCTCAAACCCCATAACGGGACTCCAGTTTCGTTAATCACACGCACCTGCTACGTTGACAAACACACTAACGGAACCCCAAGCCCATTAGTCAGGTGCGGGCGACGAAAGAGGAACAGCCATGGAATACAGGCGGCTGGGCGCATCCGGCCTCAAGGTCCCCGCACTGAGCTTCGGCACCGGCACCTTCGGCGGCCAAGGACCGCTCTTCGGCGCCTGGGGCAACACCGATGCACACCAAGCACGCCGCCTCGTGGACATCTGCCTCGACGCCGGGATCACCATGTTCGACACCGCCGACGTCTACTCCAGCGGAGCCTCCGAGGAGGTACTGGGCCAAGCGATCAAAGGCCGCAGGGACCAGGTGATCGTATCCACCAAGACCAGCCTGCCCATGGGCGACGGCCCAGGCGATGCCGGCTCCTCCCGTTCACGCCTGATCACCGCATGCGACGACGCCCTGCGCCGCCTCGGCACCGACTACATCGACCTGTTCCAGCTGCACGCCTTCGACGCCGGCACCCCGATCGAGGAAGTCCTGTCCACACTCGACGATCTCGTACGAGCAGGAAAGGTCCGCTACCTCGGCATCTCCAACTTCTCCGGCTGGCAGGCAATGAAGTCCCTCGCCAGCGCCGACAGATACGGCCACCCCCGCTATGTCGCACACCAGGTCTACTACTCCCTCATCGGCCGCGACTACGAATGGGAGCTGATGCCCCTCGGGCTCGACCAGGGCCTCGGAGCCCTCGTCTGGAGCCCCCTCGGCTGGGGCCGGCTCACCGGCAAAATCCGCCGCGGCCAGCCACTACCAGCCAACAGCCGACTCCACCACACCGCAGACTACGGCCCGCCCGTCGAGAACGAACACCTCTACACCGTCATCGACACCCTCGACGAAATCGCACAGGAAACCGGCAAAAGCATCCCCCAGACCGCCATCAACTGGCTGCTCCAGCGACCCACCGTCTCCTCCGTCATCATCGGCGCCCGCGACGAAAACCAACTCCGCCACAACCTCGGCGCCACCGGCTGGACACTCACACCCGACCAGATCGCAAAACTCGATACGGCAAGCGGCAAGACAGCGCCCTACCCGTACTTCCCCTACCAGCGCCAGGAAGGCTTCGCCCGCCTCAACCCACCAGTCATCGCACCGCCTGCTGCATGACACCGGCGCCACGCAACTGAACCGCACAGCCGCGCGCCCCGGGCCCGGACCGGGGGCTGCCTCGCCCAACACCTCCCCGGGGCCCGGACAGCCGCGGTCACAGCCTCTCCCCCTGCCCGCCCACTTGCCGGCACGACCACAGAAGGCCACCAGGGACTCATACCGAGAGGAACACGCGACAGCCGCATACGCGAGGCCGCCAGCGGGGCACCCCTGGAAGAACGTCTGCAGCCGGACTCTGTGACACCCCCGGCCGGCCGGTCAGCGCTAGCGGAGGTCAACAAGCATCGCGTGCATGAGCGGGACGTGCCCGATCCTCGGGCGCAGGTCACCGATCGCCCGCCATCCCCAACTCCCGTACAGCGCATCGACCTTGAGGTGCGACCGGCGGACAAGAACCGTGGCGCGTCCCTCGGAGCGCTCGGCCAGCACCGCGTCATGCAGCCGGCGAAAGACGCCCCTCTTGCGCCACAGGACGCGCACCAACAGCCCGGACACAGCACAGGTACGAGTACCGGACTCCCTGACCAGGCCCCCGCCGACCCCGGTGAGCAGCCCACCCCACCAGCCAGCGCCCGGCGGAACAACGCCGCCACAGGCGCAGCCGACGGCCAAGCCGCCGCCGTAGCCGACGACGCAACCCCAACCCGGCCGGACACACCAGCAGTCGAGACCGCCCGCCAACCGGTCGACGCCGGCGAAGGGGTCGTCCTTGATGACGTCGGCGTACACCCCGGCACACACCACCAGCACAGTCACGCGGGGATCCGGCCAAAAAGTCCGGGAATAAGACTACGGGTCGCCTCTTTGATCAGGACGGAAAGCCTCTGGCAGATGAGGTTGTCTCCGGGGACGCGTCAACGAACAGTGCGATCAATGACTACTTGATCACGCGAGGCGTTCCGATGCCAGGGAGAACCGGAAAGGGCCCACCCGACCATTACACACGCAGAAACCAAATATGCATGGATATTGAGGAACGAGATCAAGCAAAAGCACTCTACCGTCGTAATCAATAACCCGAACGGCGTGTGCAACAAGGCGTATAACTGTACTCAATCCGTTGAGGCTATTCTGCCCAAGGGATGGACAATGGATGTGTGGTATCCAGGAGCAAGTACGCCCACGGTATTGACGGGTTCAGGCCCACCGGTGCATTGACGGGTTGCGACCCACCGGCGTAAGGTGCATGGCACAATGATTCTCAATGTTACATGCGACGATCGCCGGTGGCTCGCAGAGGCGGATAGCGAGATCTCGGACGTGGTTGCCGAGGTACTTGGCTGCCTGCAAAGTGAACATGTCATAGACGGCTACTGGCGCCCTGGGACGAATGCCTGGTTTTCATGGTCGGATCGGCGACACTCGGATAAGTCGGACATGCCGAACAATTTCCTTGTTGTGTCCCTGAATAGAGCTACTGGATATGGCGGACTGATCTGGTTCGTTAACGCCGGGTATCCGGGCCCCGAGCCGGACGAGGTCCTTGATAATATCTGGGTATCCGATAACCCCAACCCGCCAGATTTCGACACAGAAGTTGTGGCCGAACCCGGGGAGCCCTACTTCTTTGATCCACGCAGTACGCTACCCATCGAGAAAATCGAAGCTGCCATCGAAGAGTTCTGTCGTGTGCGCACGGGAATCCGACCTGAGTGTGTGCAGTGGACCTTGGGTGAGGCAAGCGGGAGGCGCGCAGACCGCGACTTGCAGTGCAGCAACTCAATGTGCTGCTGCTTGAGTCCGGAAGGCGTTGGGTTGTGACTCGTGACGCCTCGGCGCCAGACGGGGGTCATGAAGTCGGTTGGGGTCGCCCGTGAACGGGTGGCCCCAACCGACTTTTCCGCATCTTAAGCGGTACTGCTTATGGTGTGATGGTTCGTTGGGCTTCGCGTGACGGATCTGGTTTGAGCGGCTTGCGCCGGATGAGTTATGCACACACACTCCTCGACGAACTCGGCGCATGCAGCGAGCTCGACTGGTCACGGCGCCTGATCGAGTCGGCCGGCGTCCGGGCGACAAAAGGGGATCACTGAGCGGGAGGCGCGGCGACGTAAGGAGCAAGGCCATGATTCTCGACGTTAGATGTGCCAGCCGCCGGTGGGTCGCGGAAGCGAGCGGCGAGATTTCCGTCGTGACCGCCGAAGTCCTTGGCTCTCTGCAGAGCTGGATTAAGAAGGGTGACCTGTGGTGCCCTGGCTCCATCGCATGGTTCTCGTGGTCGAATCGCCAGCATATGGATTCGGAGGGCGTGCCGAATAATAATCTCGTCGTGTCTCTGAATAGAGATACTGGACATGGCGGCCTTATCTGGTTCGCCATGCCGGGATATTCAGGGCCAGAGCCGGATGAGGTTCTTGATAGCGTCTGGATCTCGGATAACCCCAACCCGCCTGATTTCGACACGGAAGTTTTGTCCAATCCTGGGGAGCCCTACTGCTTTGATCCCCGAAGCACGCTACCAGCAGAAAAAATTGAAGCTGCCGTGGATGAATTCTGCCAGATGCGCACCGGCGCTCGTCCTGAATGCGTGCAATGGGTCATGGGTGAACTGAGTGGTAGGCGTGCAGACGGCGAATGCGAGTCCGAGCTGCCGCCCTACTAACGCATCACCCGACCCGGCTCACTGAAGGTGAACCAAGGGAGACATGCAGACGCGCGACTCCTTACACCTCGCCCTTCTGGTTGGCTGTCACAAGAAGCAGGCAGGGCTGCTCGATATCGAGCAGCCCTGCCTGCTTTGCTTCTTACGTGTCATGTGGTGTTGCCAGACCATACGTCACATGAACCAACAACACTCTCCGGCTGCTCCATCAGACGGATATGCTCACGTTGCAATTCGGGTGCTCTCGAACGCGACCGCGAAGCGGTCACCGCCCTTGCCGAACGCCTCGCCGACACCCCCACACCCGCCGGCCCAACCCCCAAAGAGCTCGGAACGACCAGCGGCTTCATTCCTCTGACCCAGCTCACGAACACCCTCACCGCGAAGACGCCGGGTCAACGCGACATGCAAGATACCGACCGAAAATCTCCTGACTATCAGGAGTGAAGGTCCACTGCTGCAGAGTCCGCCGCAGCTCGGACTCAGTCAGCCACCCGTGCCAGGCCACCTCTCCCGGGTCACGCGCGCCGATCTCCGGAAGTACGGCATCGCACACCCCAAGCCAGTGAGGGCTGAGCCCACCCCGGTTGAGGAACTTGAACCGAAAGCACACGGTCGCCCGCACCCCCAGCTCCTCACTGAGCTCGCGGGCAGCCGCCCGCTCATAAGACTCGCCGACTCCTGCAGCGCCCCCGACACCGAGTTCGTAGTGCCCTGGGAAACGGGACAGCTGCTCGGCACGCCGATGGACGAGAAAGCGCCCTCGCCCATCGCGGCACACCACCACACCAACCCGGTGCAGCCAGCCCTCCCGCACGGCCTCCCTCCGGCTGACCACTCCCAGCACACGGTCCTGCGCATCGACACGATCCACGAGTTCATCCACGACGCACACGGTCCCAGACACCACTGACACCCGACCGAAATACCCAGAGGGCCAGGCCATCAGCCCCGTCGGGCGAACTCCACTACGCCGAACGAAAGGTCACGCTCCTGTCCCTTCAAAAAGCCGGTGTCGTCGACGATCAGGGCTTCCGCCCCGATCGCGTCCTGCATCCTCCAGGACAGCCGGGCCCGCACATGCGCCGGATCCCACGGACTGAAAGTGATGAAGTGCGCCAGCGCCTGACGGTTGCCCTCCTCACCGAGACAGGCCGCCATCGGCTCCACCGACTTGCGCCGCCCGTCCAGCAACAGCCCGCACACATACACCTGCCCCCACCGCCGCTGATCCGCACGGAAGAACCCGTCGAACAACTCCGCAGCGAACGCCTCCAGGTCCTCCCGGACCCCGGCCATCTCCCCAGGTGTCACACCAACTCAACGACACCCACCCGCCAGCACACACGCCACTCCCGAATGAAGCTGACCAAGCCCTACTAGAGCAGAGCGAACAAACGGTCAGCCTGCCGTTCTACGGCGCCTGGCGGATTTCTAGGGTTCTTCTGATCCTCGTCGAAAATCAAAAGGAAGAGCCACACGAGGGCGAGGAGCCGTCGACACTCAGTCAATCGCACGGATTCGGCCGTGGTGAGGTCGAACTGGTTCGGGAAGGATGCAACGTCGAGCGGTTGGTCCACCCAGCTAGCCACGTGTTCAGTGATCTCTGCCAGCTCAAAGGCGCGATCGCTGAGTCCCGAGTCCTCAAAGTCGACGATCTGCACGCGCGAGCCGTCCCACAGATAGTTCGCAAAGTTGCCGTCTCCAGCGCCGAAAACGGGTGGAATGTTCAGTCCGCGCTCATTCTCCAAACCCGACTGCGCCAACCCCTTCAACCCGGCCGCGTACGCCGCTCCGTAGAACAGCAGGTAGTGACGCTTCGTCAGGCATCTGTAGGCATCCGCTGCTTGCAGCTGTGTCCGGTGACGGTGCTGGTCATGCAGGCCGACGCGCCGTTCTGGAACTCGCTGGTGTTCGACCGGTACTGCTGCTGACCCTTGCGGCCAAGGGAACCAAGACAGGGGACTCAGATTGAGGTCTCACGCGTTCGCGCACTTGAAGTAGCGGGACATACTCACCAAGCTCCGCTTGGTGTCACCGTTCGCCTGGCACGGGGAGCCGGCGCCGCTCCAGACGCTCGTGGAAGAGCCGGCCGACCAGAGCCCCTCCGTACACCACGAAACCCACGCCGACCAGCCAGGACTGCAGGACCAGGACGGTCCCGAACGGACCGTACGTCACCGTGTTCGACGCGATCAGCGGCGAGAAGACGTGCTGGGAGAAGACCCGCAGCCCGAGGAGCCCCAGCGCCGTCGCCGCGGCCCCCGGCACGAGCGCCCGCCAGCGGATGCGGCCGCAGAGCAGCAGCCGCTGCGACCACCAGAAGAAGACGAACGCGCCGACCACATCGACCCCGGCGACCAGCACCGACTTCAGAGCGGACGCCTCCTCGGGGGTGGGCGCGGCGAAGAACAGCAGCAGGGAGCCGGTCAGTACGGCCAGCCAGACGACATGGCGCCACATCGTGTGCCAGCGCGCCGTCGGCAGGTCCCACACCCGCTCGTACCCGGTCTGTACGGCCGCGCCGAAGGTCACACCGAACGCGGCCAGCGCGGCGAGTCCGAGCGCCGTGGTGCGCTGCAGGGCCTGCCCCGGCCGGCCGAACATCCGCTCGACCTCCTCCTGCGACACCTCCGACACACCAAGGCCCTGGACCAGCCACCTGGCGAAGCCCTGACCTCTCGCGAGGTCGGCCGCCGCGACGACGACCAACAACGGCAGCAACGTGAGGAAGCTCAGCGCCGCGAAGCCCATGGCACGGTGCATCAGCTCCATCTCGCGCCCCCGGTTCCAGACGACCCCGATCCACGAGCTGAGCACCCACCGATGGAGCCGAGCGAACCAATGGCCGTGGTGCGCGGCGTGGTCGTCTTGCGGCGCACCGAATCTGAAGGGCATGTGCCGTCGACTACCCGTCCGTCGGGCGTGACCCGACGCGCTTGCCCCCGAACGGGTGTCCCCCCGCCGATCGTCGGTGGCCGGCCCAACAGCGGGTCGATGGCGATCACCTCGGTATCTCCTCCATCGACGGCCACACTCCCCTACGTGGATCGACGCAGTCGACGCCAGCCAGCTACCCGGCCTCACCGGCTTCGTACTGCACCTGCACCGAGACTTCGACGCCGTGACAGCCGGGCTCACCCTTCACTGGAACTCGGGCAGCATCGAGGGCGCCGTCAACCGCAGCAGGTCCTCGCCGAACCGGCCTGGGCGAAGAAGCTGTCCGCCGAGGACCGGCGGGGACTGACCGCGCTGTTCTGGCCGAACATCAACCCGTACGGCACCGACCTGCTGCCATCGAGGAGGTCATCGAGAGCGTGTGCACCAAGGCCGAGGTGTGCTGTGTCGCCCGCCCTGGTGCCCTGCCCGCGCCGTGCGGCGGATGATGGCGTGCAAGCAGCAGGCTCGGCATCCGGCCGCTGAAGTGGACGGGGGTGGCAGGCCATGGGGCGTAGACGGGGTGCGTGGGCCGGGTCGGCGGTGGCGGGAACGGCCGCAGTGGTGACGGCCGTGCTGGGGCCGGTGACCAACTACGCAAGTGCCACGGTGCCTGGCTGGGCGGCGCAGGTGTGGGTGATCTGGCCGGTGTTCGCCGTGCTGGTGGCGGTCAGCATCGGGCTGGTGCTGTGGGGCCGGCGGCTGGATGCCGCAGCAAGACCCCCAGCGCGGCTGGCACCGGTGAGCCGACTGGCCCGAGGCCAGCAGGCTTCGTTACGCCCCCCGCATGTGGAGCGCGTGCGAGGGCGTGAGGCCGAGCTCGCCGTGCTGGCAGGCATGCTGCGGCGGCCACAAGGCCGGTTCGCGGTGCTGTGTGCGGTCGGTGGGATGGGCAAGACAACGGTGGCCGCGCAACTGGCCGCCCAGGCCGAGGCGGCGGGCTGGCGAGTGTTTTGGGTGCGCTGGCGCGACGGCGCGGAGCTGGCGCAGCAGATGGTGCAGGTGGCGCTGGCCTGCGGCCTGCCCGAGGCGGAGCTGGAGGCCGCGCAGGCGGGGCAGGTGAGCCTGCCGGATGTGGTCTGGCGGCAGTTGGGCCGGGTGCGGCGGTGGCTGCTGGTGGTGGACAACGCCGATGAGCCGCACGAGATCGGCTCGGCTGGGGAGCCAGTGGCCCACTACCGCGGCTGGATCCGTCCGCACGGCCGGGGGCTGCTGGTGGTGACCAGCCGGGATGGCAGCGGGCAGACCTGGGGGCCGTGCGCACGGCTGCTGCCGCTGGAGCCGCTGCCGGTGCGGCCTGCGGGGCAGGTCCTGCTGGACGCTGCTCCCGCAGCCGGCACCGCCGAGCAGGCCCGGGAGTTGGCGGCGCGGCTGGGCGGGCTGCCGCTGGCGTTGTACGCGGCTGGCACCTATGTGGCCGGGCCTACCAGCCGCTACCGCACCTTTGCCGCCTATCGCCAAGCCCTGGAACAGGAACTGCGGTCCTTGTTGGGAGCCGCGCACCCGAATGCCTCCGATCCGCAGGTCGCCCGCACCGTGGTGCTGCACACCTGGGAGGTGTCCTTGGACCAGCTCACCGGGGAGGGCAACGCTTTGGCCCGTCCCTTGCTGCGACTGCTGGCCCTGCTGGCCCAGGCCCCCGTCCCACTGTCCCTGATCACCCCGGACCTGCTATCTGCCGTCACCGGACACGACGTCACCGCGGTGGCCCTGGACGCCGCGTTCGCCGGCCTGCACCGCTACGGCCTCCTCGACCTCCCCCACTCTCCCGGCAGCACCGGCCCGGCGTCGGGCAACAGAGATGCGGCGCAAGTGGTGCTGCACCCCCTGATCCGAGAGATCAACGCTGTTGCCCTCACGGCCGAGACCTCCGAGCTCACCGTGTGGCACCGGGCCCTTGCCGAGCGGCTGACCACGGCCGTGCACGAGGCCGACCAGCGCGGGCGCGCTGGTTGGCCTACAGCCGTACTCCTCGCCCCCCACCTGCCGCTGCTGCTCGACTACGCGGACCCGCGCACCGCCACACACCACCGCACCACTCTCAACGCCCTGGCGCAGGTGCTGCAGAAGGCCGGCGCTTTCGGTGCGGCGCGCCTGCTGGATGAACGGATCCTCGACGTCGAGACCCGCATGCTGGGCTCCGAGCACCCCGACACCTTGACCAGCCGCAACAACCTGGGCAATGCCTTGTTCGGACTGGGAGAGCCGGCCGAGGCAATACGCCTGCTGCGGCAGACCCTGGAGGACCGCGCCCGCATCCTGGGCCCCGAACACCCCGACACCTTGACCAGCCGCAATGACCTCGCCTGTGCCTTGGACGGGACGGGTGAGCATGCCGAGGCGGTGGGTCTGCTGCGGCAGACCCTCAACGACCGTAACCGTGTCCTGGGCCCCGAGCATCCGCATACGCTGGCCAGCCGCGACAGCCTCGGTCTCGCCCTGGACGGGACGGGCGAGCACGCACAAGCCGTCCGCATGCACCGGCGCACCCTGGAGGACCGCATCCGTGTCCTGGGCCCCGAGCACCACCTCACCCTGCTCAGCCGCCACAACCTCGCCAGCGCCCTGACCAGGGCGGGTGAACAGACAGAGGCGATACAGCTGCTGCGGCAGGCGCTCAACGACCACGCCCGCATCCTGGGCGACGAGCATCCGCACACGCTGGCCAGCCGCGACAGCCTCGGTCTCGCCCTGGACGGGACGGGCGAGCACGCACAAGCCGTGCGCATGCACCGACAGAACCTGGAGGACCGCGCCCGCATCCTGGGCCCCGAGCACCCCGATACCCTGGCTAGTCGCCACAACCTCGCTCTCGCTTTGACCAGTGCAGGTGAGCAGGCCGAGGCGATACAGCTGCTGCGCCGAACCCTCGATGACCGCGTCCGCATCCTGGGCGACGAGCACCCCCATACCCTGAGCACCCGCAACGCCCTGGCGGCAGCGCTGGCCAGAGCCACTCAACGGCCACACAACCGTTGGTGGCACCGGTTGCGGCGCAGGAACACCGCAGCCAGTGCCGGCTGAGGAAGACCTGTGGTCCCGAAGCTGCCGCCAACCGGCAAGTGGCTCTCTGTAATTACTGAGCGTTTGGTCCGGTGATTCGTGTTTGGTCCCGGGACAGGTTCCGCGCCAGTTCAGGGTGGCCTCGCCGGTGAGTCTGCGGGCCATGAGGTCGATCATCGCGAGGT
The DNA here is from genome assembly GCF_036173105.1 of Streptomyces sp. NBC_00287. NCBI lineage: Bacteria > Bacillati > Actinomycetota > Actinomycetes > Kitasatosporales > Streptomycetaceae > Streptomyces > Streptomyces sp. NBC_00287. The sequence continues at coordinate 9,596,983 of NZ_CP108053.1, read as the reverse complement.
GGATCATGGCTTCGTAGCGGTGCGCGTGGCGTTCGTAGTCGCGGGCGAGGCGGCGGTGGTGTATGAGCCAGCCGATGCTGCGCTCGATGGTCCACCGTCTCGGGATGATCGTGAACCCGCGGGCGCCGGGCGGGCGTTGGACGGGGTGGACGTCGATGCCGTGGCGGGCCCCGTGGTCGATGGCGGTGGTGCGGTAGCCCGCGTCCACCCAGGCCTTCGGGATATGCGGGTGGGCGGCGGCGATGCGGGACAGCAGGGTCACGCCGGCTGCGGTGTCGGAGACGCTGGCGGCGGTGACCAGCACGGTCAGCAGCAGGCCGAGGGTGTCGCAGCCGAGGTGGCGCTTACGTCCGGTGATCCGTTTCCCGGCGTTCGTGCCCTGGTCCGCGAGGTGCACGTTGGCGGAGGTCTTGATGGTCTGGGCGTCCAGCACGCAGGGCGACGGCTGCGCGCCTCGGCCCTCGGCTTCGCGGACCAGGCGCCGCAGCAGGCCGGTGAGCTGCTCGAACACGCAGTCCTGCTGCCACTTGGCGAAGTACCCGTACACCGTGGCCCACGGAGCGAAGTCGTGCGGGAGGTAGCGCCAGGGGATGCCGGTGCGGTCCACGTACAGGATGGCGTTCATGATCTGGCGCAGGTCGTGTTCGGGCGGCCGGCCGATGTCCAGCGCCCGGGCGCGGCGCTGGTCCCGCCAGGACATCAGGACGGGTTCGATCAGCGCCCAGCGCGCGTCCGACAGGTCGCTGGGATAGGGGCCGTGCGGAGTCATGTTTGCGAAGTAGCCGACCGCGGCCGGCCCCGCCAGCGGGCAAAAGGCGGCGCTCGGGGGCGTGTTGGGAGCAGACAGGAGCAGCCGGAACGAAACGACCCCCAGGCGTCGCGGACGCGTCGACTGCCCCATCGAGCACAGCAGCCCCGGCGTTGCAGGACTCTGGAAACGACACCAACTCGACCGAGACAGGACCAAACGCTCAGTCAGACCGCGTTTGAGATCTCGTCGTAGGACAATCGGGTGGTGACCTGCCCCCTGAACCGTGACCGCTCCCTTGAAGAGCTTGAACGCGACCGCTGGCCAGCCCCGTCGACCGACGCCACCCGTCTTGTCGCTACGGTGCACGCCTTGCGGCGTCGGCCGATCGGTGAGCTGACCGTCGAGGACATGCGTTTGTTGATCGGGCAGGACATTGGACTGCCCTATCTCCTGCCGCTGGCACTCGAGGTGCTGCGGGACAACCCGATGGCAGAGGGGGACATGTACGACGGTGATCTACTGTCCGCGGTCCTCACCAGGAACCCAGCGGTCTGGACTGAGACTTCCGGACTCGGCCGAGAGCTTCACGTGATTGTCGCGGAGTTGACCGACCTGCCACCTGACCTGCAGCAGAAGGTTGAGCGGTTCATGACTCCGTAGAGCACTGATGCGGGATGTTGCCCATGGGTGGGCGGACCGGCGTATCTATGAAACTTTTCGCAGAAGCGGGCGCGGGCCTGGCCGCGTCGCTGGTCGGCCGCGAGTGAGGCGGCGGACCATGATGCCGATCATTGCCCAGCGGATCATGGTTTCGGAGCGGGCCGGGCTGGTCTCGTAATCCCGAGCGAGGCGGCGATGGGCGGTGAGCCACGAGAAGGTGCGCCCCACTCGCCCGCGGCGTGACTGGCAAGACCGCCCCCGGATCGCGGTACTTCCCGCACTACACCCGGCCCTGGATCAGCGATCACGCCTTCAACCCTGTCCTGCACCCACATCTGACGGGCGAACAGGCCGAAGACGTCGACCGGGCCATCGACCTGTACAACGAAGCCATCATCAAAGAGGTAAGTACCGCGCGGCAGGACGGCCGGGACTGGTACCTCATGGACACGGCAGGTCTGCTCGACCGGCTCGCCTCGCGCCGTTACATCGAAGACCCGCTGGCCCGGCCGAAGTTGTGGCGGGCCTACCCGCTGGCCCCGCAGCTGACGGCGTTGGCCCCGGAGCCGAACTCCCGCTTCCTCACCAGCGATGGCGCACGGCGCACGGACGGAGGCCTGTTCTCCCTCGACGGCGTCCACCCCAGCACCGTCGGATACGGCATCGTCGCTCAAGAACTGATCAACGTCATGCTCCGTGCCGGCGTCGAGTTCCGTCATCCGGACGGCAGCGTACGGACAGCTCCAGTCACGGTCGACTTTGATCGGCTCATCCGCCGAGACACTCTCATCAACCAGCCTCCCGGGAATCTGACCTCAGACGCCATCCGCTTTCCGAACGTGATCGTTTAGTTCGGGTGGGTGGGCATGAACTCCCGTTCGTGGCGGGAGTGATGGGCGTGGTTCGTCCGCTGGTCTGGTTCGTGGAGGTCGCTGGTGGCGTCGGTGCTCGGTCTGCTGGAGGCCAGGGAGAAGAGGGTCCGGGAAGAGATCGCGCGGTTGCGGGAGGAGGCCGAGCGGGTGCAGGCCGCGCTCGGTGAGGCGGAAGCTGTGCTTCAGCGGCTGGTGGACGCCCGGGTGACAGTGACCGAGGTACTGGCCGGGCCGCCCTCGGTCGTCCCGGAGCCGATGGGAAGCGCGGTGGCGGGTTCGACGGTGCCCCGGCGGGAGACGGGCATGGCGGCGACAGCCCTCGCGCCGGACTACCAGCGGATCCTGTCGGTGCTGGAGTCTGAAGCGGGCCGGGAGGGCATGCGCTGTCAGCAACTGGCCGTCACTCTCGGGCTCGAGGCCGTCCCGGCGAAGGTCGAGGGACTGCGATCGAAGGCGAAACGCCTGGTGGAGCGGGGATGGGCACTCCAGGTGCGGCCGGGAGTGTTCACCGCTCTCGCGGTGCCGGCCGTCTGAAAGCGCCGGGGCGGCGTCCGGCCAGGCGACCGCTCATGAGCATGGTCATCGACCACAGCACCATGGCTTCGTGCATGGCCGGCAGTGTTTCGTAGTCGCGCACCAGGCGACGCGAGCGCATCAGCCAGCTCAGCGTCCTTTCCACCACCCACCTGCGCGGCAGCACCACGAACCCCACTGTGTCATCGGTGCGTTTGACGATCTGAAGGGTGAGCCGGGGCTTCTCGCGGGCCCAGTCAACGAGCCGGCCGGCATAGCCGCCGTCCGCCCACACCAGGCGGATGGAGAAGTACTCTCGTCGCAGCCGCTGAAGCAGCGGGACGGCGGCGTCGCGGTCCTGCACGCTCGCCGCACTCACCGCGACGGCCAGGACCAGGCCGAGGCAGTCCACCACCAGGTGTCGCTTGCGGCCGCCCACCTTCTTCCCGCCGTCCCAGCCGGACGTCGAGCGCGGGATGTTCACCGCCGCCCGCACCGACTGGGAGTCCACGATCGCGGCCGTCGGGTCCGCCGTGCGGTCCTCCTTCTCCCGGACGCGGTCGCGCAGCCGGTCGTGGAGTTCAGCGAGCAGCCCCGTGACCTGCCAGCGGCGGGCGAAGGCATGCACACGCCGATACGGCGGGAAGTCCGCGGGCAGGTTGGCCCACTTCACACCGTTGTCCACGACATAGCGCACCGCGTCGAGCATCCAATGCCACGTAGTTAAGGGCGAGTTGGCGGTGTCAAGCCATCAGGGAATGTGATCTTGTAGGTGCTCGGTGCCGTACGAATGAGCCGTCCGTTTCGGGCCCAGTAGCAGAGTTGCGCGTTGAAGCCGCTGAGGATGCGTCCCGTAACGGTGAGGCCGAGGCGTTGTGCGATCTCACGGGCGTGCATGGACTCGTTGGAGTTCATCGCCAAGATCTGGCAGACCCTGTCCCAGCGGCCGGAGTCAGCCCTGTGTCGGGCATGCGTGCCGGTGAGGCCCGGTGGACGAACGCTGATCTCGATGGTCGTGATCGACGTGCTGCCGCGAGATCGACCATCGCGATTCCAGTTGTTGTAGCGGGAGGTTCCGCATTTCACGATGCGGGTGGACAGCCGCATCCGACGGCCGGGAAGCAGCGTCTGGAGGACGCGGGCACCGATGCGTCCCACCAGGTCGCAACCGATGATCGGCTCAGCGGCGGGAGTGGATCCGGCTGAGCTGATGACCGTGTCGCGGGCGGCTTCCAAAGCGACGGTGAAAGCGGCTCGGTCGGGATCGCAGCCGGATGCCGTCTCCACCGCGGTAACCATGACAGAGCGCAGGGCTTGATAGAGAGTGAGCAGTGCCCACATCTCCTGCGTCAGCCCCACCGGGTCCTTCGAACGCAGGACTCGCCCCTGGAGCAGAGTGTGACGGAGCGCCAGGTATGCGATCTCGATCTCCCAACGCTCGTGGTAGAGATGCACCAGGTGGTCGGCGGGGTCGCTGGAGTGGTCGGTGAGTGTGGTCAGCAGGCGGTAGGTCCCGCCGAACACGCCGCCGTCGGCGGTACGGGAGCGGACCTCGGCCTCGATCACTCGCAACGAGAGGTCACCGATCCGGGTCAGGTAGGAGCCGTCGGGCAGCAGTGCCAGCACCGGCGGGCGTCGGACGCTGGTGGCGCGAATCAGGAACTGGGCCCCTTGAGCCGCGATGTCTACCAGCAGTCTGTTGCTGTCGAAGGCGCGGTCCGCCAGAACAAGCATGTCCGAGGTCAGGTGGCCGACCAGGTCGTGAGCGTAGTCGGTTTCACCCTTGCTGGCGGGGCCGAAGACGGCGCCGATCAGGCCGCGGGTGCCGGTTTCGCACAGAGTCATGAGCATCAGCCGGGGGTAGCCCGTTGGACCGTGACGGCGCTGGGTTCGGCCGAGCCAGGACCAGTTGCGTTCGTGGTCGGGGACGTTCAGGCTCCCGCAGCCGTCGAAGGCGACCGTGCGCCAGCAGCGGTAACGCACTCCGGGCGTGGACGGCTGGGCCAGCGGGCCGGCCAGCACGTCGAACAGCTGCTTGAGCGGGGCCACGCCGACCCGCCGACGGAGATCGCGAAGTGCCTTCTCCGATGGTCGCGGCACCATGACGGTCAGTCCGGCCACGAGTTTGCCCCACACCAGGCCGGTTCCCAGGTGCCCGAACAACCCGAGCGCGAGTACGAAGTACACCCCGACGCGTGAGGGGAGACTTCGCAGTCGTCGCTCGCGAGCCCCGGTCTCGTCCAGCACTGCATCCACCAGCTCGAGTGGGATGACCTGCGTCAACTCACCGATATGACCAGGCGCGAACACGTCGGTTCCGCCCGTGACAGACTGAGCCACAGGGCCTCTGCTTCCTCAGGTAGATCTTGGTCGATCCCCTGAATAGCAGAGGTCTCCTCTTTCTCACCTCACCCTTGACACTGCCAACTCGCCCTTAACTACGTGGCATTGGTCGAGCATCACGCGGTGGCAATAGCCCTCCGGCCGCCCGCCTCGCCCCTCCAGCCAGGCCGGAACCGGAAGCAACGGCCGTACGACCCGCCACTCCGCCTCCGTCATGTCGGAGCCATAACTCGCAGTGCGGTCCGGCCGGTCCGCCGCATTGCCGAACCTGTGCGCGAGACAGTCACACGACGGTGGCAGCGAGTTGGACTCCACGCACGCGGACGCGAAAGACTGCGGCAACAGGGCCTCCTGGTGCTCGGTTGGGATCGCACCCCCGAACTACCAAGAGGCCCTGCTGCCATGCGTCGGCCTTCCCGCGATCACCCGATCAGGAACCCTGTTCGACCAGCCCAGCCCCGTGATCGATAAGCGGATGGCGTCTCAGGCTTGAACATCCTCGCCTGGGCAGAAGCCTCGCTCAGCTTCCTAGAGCGCACTCTGCATTTCCGCGCCTGAAACGCGGCGAGACGTTCGGCTTGCACGGTCAGGCGGGGGCGGGCGGGATTTCAGCCCGGCTCGCCCGCGCTGAGGATGAGTTCGGCACCCGGTGCGGCCCTCGGTCGCCTGGGCGGCCGGTGACGAGGCTGTGGATGACGAGGACCGCGCCTCGTGGTGCCCGGGACGGCCGACCAGGACTGTCGCCAGCCCAGCTGGCCACTGTTGTGTCCTGCAGTTCCTCCGCGACGGTGGGCCTCGCGATTTCGCAATGGGCGGCTGGGTTGCGCGGCGAGCCGGGAGTGCTTCCATGGAAGTAGGTGTCGGCGCCCGTCAAGCCTCCGTCCCGAGAATCGCTCTCGTAGGGAGCACGCACGATGACGAGTGTTGTCCGTCGCCCGCCCGGTAGGGAGCGGCCGCGCAACGCACCGATGGCCACGCTGGATCTGAGACGGGCGGGCGGCCGGGTCCGGAGCGCCGTGGTCGGCCGCTGGCACACTCTGACGATCCGTCTGGAGGCCCGGCGCGGCGCCACCCGGCCCAGGATGTGGCGCCGATGGGCCTCCTACTCCAACGCGACCCGGCTCGTCTGGGTGATCGCCGTGCTCGCGGTCCTTGCCTGGTGTGGGGAAGGCCTGTACATCCTGATCACGGGCGAGTCGACCGGCTTCGAGGACCTACGCAAAGACGGGGGGTTCGACGCCCTTCTCCGCTTCGTCGGTCCGGTGCTCACGGCCTCGATCGCCGCCGCCCTCTTCCTGTTCTGCTGGTATGGCTGGACCAAGCGGCGTTACCTCGGGAAGGCACGCAGGAGACCCGGTCGGCTGGTGCTCACGGCGGGCCAGGACACGGACGACATCGTGGGCCGTGACGAAGTCGCCCAGGTCATCGCCGAGCGGCTGCGGGACCGCGACAACCGCCGCCCCTATCTGCTCGTCGGCGGCGTCGGAGTGGGGAAGACCGCCGTCCTGGTACGGCTCACCGAACTGTTGGCACGGCGGCACGCCGTGCCCGTGCCGATCCGCCTGCGGGACGCGGCCGGCGAGGCCGACCTGAACTTCGAGCGCATGGCGAAGCGGCGCTTCGCCGAGGAGACGCCCCAGGGAACCCTGGCGCGCACCAAGATCGACCGGGTCTGGCAACAGCTGCTCGCAGACGACAAACCGGTCGTCATAGCAGACGGCCTGGAAGAGGCACTCCTCGACGACAGCCTTCAGCAGCACCGGGACAACATCATCCGCCGGGCCATCGAGCGTGCCTACAAAGAGAAGTTGCCGCTGGTCATCGCCTCCCGGCCACACAGCCCCCTGGAGAACACCTCCGCCGCGATCGTGGAGCTGGAACCGTTGAGCGAAGAGGAGGCGCTGCACTTCGTCGAGGCACGCGCATCGGACGCGGACGAGAAGTACCTCGACGGCATCGTTCAGACGGCGGAGGTCACCGAATCACCCATCTACCTGCAGATCGTTCGTGAACTGCACCGCCACGGCCTGCTGCCCCCCGACGACCCGAAACCTCTGGACACCTCCGGCCGGGACCGCAGCACGCCTCGGCTGCAACTGATGGAGAGGTGGGAACGGAAGCTGTGTGCGGGCAGGCTGCGGGAGGACGTCGCGCTGAACCGGCAGGAGCGCCGCGACACCGTCGAAGTCGTGTCCGCCCTGGCCTGCATCGGCCTGCTCCAAGACACCCTGGAGGTCGGCTTCACCGAGTTGCTGGGCACGGACGTGCACCCCGGCCCGGTGCGGCGCGTGAGGACCAGGGCCGAGCACCTGTGGACCAGCGCGCGCGGCTTCGACCAGTACGGCAAGCGCGGCAACGTCTTCACCGAGTGGCACCGGGAACAGATCTGGCACACGCTCTGCGCGCGGCTCAGCGACAAGGAACGCAGGCGTCTGAGCGGGGGGAGCATGGACCAGAGCCACGCCGTCCTCGCCCGCTTCGCGGCCAACGCGAACAAGCTCAGGCTGGTGGAAGGTCTGGAGCGGAAGGTCCGTTTCCCCCACAGCATCGTCCAGGCGTACTTCGGCTTCCGCCTCCTGGCCGAACTGGGAGAGCGCGGGGCAGGAGAACTGGTCGACCAGGCGCTGCAACCGCCTGGCCCCAGCCGGGAGTTGCTCACCGCCCTGGTGTTCCTGTCCCGTCGGCGGGCGGCGGAAGCCGCGACCCGGGCAGGCGGCGTCCGGGCCGAAGCGAAGAAGGAGTTCGAGGAGCTGGTGCGGCAGGCACCCGTGCACGGGCGCACCCTCACCCACCGGCTGTGTGCGGCCGCGAGGCGCCGTACGGACGACTCGAAGGTCCTGGACCTCTACGCGGCGGCACTGGAAATCGAAAGCGTGGAACAGACCCCGGGACGTCTCGCCGACATCGTCGGTGCGGTGCATGACTGCTGGCCCGCCATCAAGGGGGACCGGCGCACCCTCGACGACGCGAAGCTGGCGCTGATCAAGCAACTCGGCGCGGCGCTGCGCAGGATCTCCGACAGGATCGAAACCAGTCGGCTGTACTGGGAGCTCTTCAAACTGGGTGTCGAAGAGCCCTCCTACTCCATACGCCTGGCAGCCGCCCAGGAGTGCGGCACTGGCGGCAGTGCGGCGTTCGCCGTGATCCGCGAGCGATTCGACCTCAACAGCGATCCTGTGCAGGAGTACAACGACGCGGTCAAACGCCTCAAAGCCAGAAAGAGGCGGAAGTATGAGGCATGGGCCAAGGAGGCGGCGCAGGAGAGGGACGCCCACACGCCCTCCGGTCCCGCGTCGTCCCAACGCGCCGAACGGCTGCAGGGCAAACTGCGCGAACTGAACGAGGAGTACCGCAAGCAACGGGTCGGCCTGCTGCGTCACTTCGTGATGCGGGCCTGGATCCTCCCCATGCTGCTGGGTTCCGTCGACGAGGCCCACCGCGACGAGGCCCGGGAACGCCTTGCCAAGTGGCTGCGCCACCTCGACCCAGTCCACGTCGGCGGCGCCCCCGACCTGCCGCTCGCCCTGGAAGCCGCGCTCGCCCAGGGCTTCAAGTACGCGGCCAACAGGCGCAGGGGCCACCCGAACACAGACCAAGGCAGGCGCGCCGACCTGATCCGACAGGCGGAGACGGTCCTGCAGCGGTCCCGGTGCTGGTATGCCCAACTCAGCCTGCTCCAGGCGCTGTGCCTGTGGGAACTCCCGGACGGCGCCGGCCAGCGTGGCCACGACGACGGCGACGGATCGAGTCCGCCGTCCCGGACGATCGGCGGGACCACCGCCGTTGACACCGTCAGGCGCTGGCTGTCGACAGCCGGCACGGTCAACAGAGCGCCCGGCCCGCCGGAAGTGAACGGCGACAACGGCGACTCGCCCCCCAGGTGTCTGCACCCGTTCGTCGCCGAGGCGGGCGACCTGGTGGCCCTCGCCCTGGAGACCGGGCAGCCCGAGCGCTTCCTCTGGATCGACGAGAAGGGCGTCGCCGACAACATCGGCTCCCGTGTCGACCACACCGAGGGACGCCGCCGGCACAACCTGTGGGTCCCGCCCTCGGTCGGGTGGAGCACGCTGGACGGGCGCGCCCAGCGCCTGGTCGCCGATGTGCTGGTCATGCTGAACCTCGTCGAACGGGACGGAAACCCTGACGAGGTCGAAGACCGGATGGCCCGCGTGGAACAGCCGGGCATGTCCCTTCCGCCGTGCATCCGGACGAACCGCGAGCCGCTGAGGCCCGGGATGCCAGCCGGAACCGCCGTCCCGCCCGCGCCGGGTTCGACCTGCCTGCCCGAATGCAAGTTCAAGCTGTGCCCGTACCCGCCTTGCGGCAGTGTGCCCCGGGGCGAGATCCGCGAGCCGTTCTGCCGCCAGCAGCAGGCCCTGCTGCCCGGACGGGTGCGGCGGTGCTTTCCCAGAGTGCTGCGGAGGAAGACACCGCACTGGGTCAGCATGCGGGTGCGGGAGCTCGATCGGTTCTGGGACGCGATGGCGCGGCGTACACGTTCGTAGATCCGCTGAGCGGACGACAACGGGCTGCCGAGATGCTTGATCCCGGCGACCCGCTGCGGATCGTACGTGGCCTGCTAGGTAGACGTCCGGGGTGCGGACGGCCGGGCTGGAATCGGGCCAAGGCTGGGGCTCGGGCATGCGGACGGTTCCCTTCAGGGGTGGGATGCTGGGCGTGGAGCGAGGTGTCGTCGGACGGACGCCCGGCGAGTACGAGGGCCGCGTGGGCTTGCGGGTCTGGTCCGCATCACCGGCGCCGTCCTCGCGGGCGGAGCGCCCGATGATCTGTGCTACCTGGTCGGCGAGTTGGAGCATCAGCCGTTCACGGCCGATGAGCCTGGCGGAAGCCGAGCGGCTGTCTTGGATCTGGAGCACATGAGCCGCGTCCCACAGCAGGGTGTGGCCGATCTCGACCGAGCGCCGCAGTTCGTAGCGGTCGCTGCCCGCGACGGCCTGGACGAGCGAGGTATGCAGGGCGGCGAGGCGATACAGGCAGCGGACGGCGCCGTCGCCTTGGACGGTGCGGATGTGCTCGCGGGCTTTCGCGTCGAGTCGGCCGGGCAGGTGCTCGGCGAGTGCCGGAGCGAGCAGCATCGCCGGCAGCGTGACGTCGAGGGGAACGCCGAGGCGCATGGCCACCAGTCCGGCGGCCAGGCCGATGAGAGCGACGACGACAACGGCAAGCCGCAGCGATCCCGGCACGGGCGCCAGGGCAATGTGCCGGGCGGGGCGCCTGGTCAGCCAGCGCACAGTCAGGCGCTGGGTGAAGGTGGCGGCCGGAGTGAGGACCTCAATCTGATGGGGGATATCGGGCGGGCTGCCGTCACCCGGGACAGTCCAGGCGAGCGAGCCCCAGGGCGTGTGTTCGTGGACAAGCACCGGCTCGCAGGCGTCCGAGCAGCAGTTGTCGCGAACGTGTCCGCTCCGCAGTGCCCGGGAGCGTTTCGCGGTCCACCGCCCCGGGTCGCTCGTGAAGGGGCCCTGGTGGTGCGCGGCCACGGTCAGCGGTGACGTATCGAGCACATCGTTCACGGACTGCTTCCTTCCAAGTGGTCGGCCAGCGTCGAAGCGCACGTGGTACACCGGCCGTCGCCGCCGGGGTCGGCGCGCCGGGGGGTGTGGCCCGGGCAGGTGTGGCACGCCGGCCAGCCGAGGCAGGCCGGGCACAGGTCCTCGCCCAGGGCCGTCCCGGGAACGCCGCATCCGGCGCACTCGACGAGAGCCCGATAGGCGAGGGCCTCACTCACCGTGCGGGCGGCGGCGGTTGACCGCGGCAGCAGGACATCCACTGCAGAGAGGTGGTGGCCGCCAACGGTGGCGGGCCGAGGGAAGACCTGGGCAGCGCCAAGGCGGGCGGAGATGATCGCGCCGACCGAGGTGCGGACGGGACGCGGCAGGGGCCGGCCGGCGATGACGTGCTGGAGCTGCTCGCCGGTCCAGCCAGCATCCAGCATCGCGGTGACGATTCGGCCTTGCTCAGTGAGTTCCTGCCCGGTCAGCAGCAGTTCGGGGCACTGGGCGCCGATTGCCAGCAGCAGGCGGACTCCCGGCTCGAGGTCCGCGGGCGCCGGTGCCATCCGTGGTGCTGGCGGCGCTGCACGACGCGGGCGCGCGGCGCGGGCGCCGGGAGGGAGGGGGCTGGTGTTCTGCTTCGTGGTCTTCTTTCTGTTGGTGTTCTTAGTGGGCCGGTCAGCCAACGTAGGGTCATCCACTGGTGGAAAACCCGACTCTGGTTCTGACCTGCTGTTTTGCAAGGCGGGCAGGTCAGTGATGAAGTAGGCGGCTGCGCCGAGGGTGCCGTCTGGGTCTCGCTCGCGTTCCCGGATAAGGAAGCCACGCTGCTCCAGTTCCTTCAGCCCGCTCTTGACGCCTGACTCACCGTCGCGGCCGCGGCGGGCGATATCGGTGACGGTCATCCGCCAGCCCTCCCGGTGCGTGGAGAGCAGTCCGAACAGGCCCTTGGCCTTGAAGGACAACTGGGTGGTGCGGAACAGGCCGTTGGCGATCTGGGTGAACTGATCGGCCGCCATCACGCCCCGGCGGATCCCCGCCGGGAGGCGGCCAGCGTGCCCGGCCTGCGGTGACGCGATCGCCAAGTGGGCTTCGATCAGCGCGATGTCCAGCGTGGCGGGGCGGTCGGTGATGCAGTAGACGATCTCGCCGAGGGTGCCGTCCGGGCGGCGCAGGCGCCTGCGGATCAGGTAGCCGTGTGCCTCCAGCTCCGTCAAGCCGGTGCGGACCGATTCCCGTCCGTCCGGCCCCAGGCGAACGAGGTCGGCGACCGTGACCTGCCAGCCGTTCCGGTGCGTACTGATGTACCCGAAGATCCCCTTCGCCTTGAGCGACAAGTGGGAGTCGCGGAACAGGCCGTTGGCGATCTGGGTGAACTCATCGGCCGCCATCACGCCCCGGCGGATCCCCGACCCGAAGCGGCTCACCGCCGTTCCCCTGACGCCGGCCGCGCCCAGTGGCCACGGCTAGGCACCGGGCCCGCCGAAGTGGGGCGGCCGGTGCTCCTGGGCGTGCCTGTGCTCCATGACGTCAGCTCAATCGCTGCCCCCGACCAGGCTGACGACCATCGACCCCGACCATCGGTCACGATCCGGCAACGCAAGCGGCTAGCTGCCGTGGTCGGGCTCATGGTCGGGGCGACCACGCCCGTCACGCCCCCAGCCGTGCACCCAGTGCGCAGCCCGATTGCGCATCCTGTGATCGGCGGTGAACAACCGGGCTGCGCAACCGGTCGAGGTTCGTGCGCAGTCGGGTTGCGCGGAGCGGCTGCGCAGTCCGCCCGCGGGCTCGTGATGTTCTCGTGCGCAGGTTCGGGTGCCGCCCTGCGCAGACTCTGCCGTGGCCCGGACAGGCTCTGTCTGCGCACCCGCTGCCGGTCCGTTGCCCGCGCAGCACGAGGGCGCAGGGATCGTCAGCCGCGGGCTTGTGGCGGACAGGGTGAGCGGTCGCCAGTGGGCTGACCCGTGGTCGGGTCTGTGGTCGGGCCGACCACAGACCCGACCACGGACTTGGTATCCCCATCGTGACCGTGGTCGGGGCTTCGTGGTCGGTGGTCTGGTCGGGGGCGGCGGGATTTCTCAAGGTCAGCAACATCCGTTCTGACCTGGGAGTTCAACCATGTCCCCTGGCAACCAGGCCGCGGAGAACGAGGCCGCTGCTCCGATGGCGGCAGGCGCCCGGCTGGAGGCGATGCGACGCCGGGTGCGTCTTTCGCGCCTGGCGGTCTGGACCGTCATCGCGGCCGGCCCGATCGCCCTGGGCGTCGCCATCACCTCCACCCCGACCACCGTCGAGGCGGCCACCCCGGACGAGCCCGCAGCCGCCGTTCGCACGACGGCGGTTGCCGCCGACCCGGCGGGCTATGCGCAGCTGTTCGTCAGCACCTGGTTGCGCAGCAGCGCGGACGCCGTGACGACTGCGCAGGCACGGCTTGCGCAGTCGATGGCACCGGACATCGAACTGCCCGAGCCGCCCACCGGGCCGCCGCCCGGGCCGGGCGGGCCACCCTCGCCGTCCTGCCGCGCGGACTGGACCGCGCCCGGCCTGCACGGCGACGAGCGGATGGCTGCCCTCGAAGCGGAGTGCGAGCGCCTCGTCGGTCTCGGTGCCACCCGCTTGCGCCGCGACGAGCCGGCGCCTCCTACCAGCGCGGGCTACATCGTGATGGCCGATCCGGAGGGAAACGAGTTCTGCCGGGACTGAACGACGGGGAACTTCACCCCGGTGAGGTCTTCGGACACGGCCCACAGCCGTTGTTGGACGGCTAGCTCGTACGACTCCGGGCTGGAGGTGACCAGCCGGGGGTGGCCCATGACCTCGTTGCGTCCGCCGGGACCGTAGTACTGGCCGCCGAGCGCGGCGGGGTCGGTGGCGGCGCGCAGGGTCGGCAGCGCGCCCATCGCCGGCTTCTGGGTGATCAGCGGCGCGAGCCAGGTGAGCGGAAGCCGGAAGGCCGCGGGGATGTTGCGGGCGAGCTCGGTGCTGGACATGCCGGGGTGCGCGGCCACCGCGACGGTGGTGCCGTGCGTGGCGAGCCGGCGCTGCAGCTCGTAGGTGAACATCAGGTTGGCCAGCTTGGACTGACCATAGGCGGCGGCCCGGCTGTACGACCGCTCCCACTGCAGGTCGTCGAAGTGGATCGCGGCCCGGATGCGGTGGCCGGTGCTGCTGACCGTCACCACGCGCGAGCCGGGCACCGGCAGCATCAGGTCCAGCACCAGCCCGGTGAGCGCGAAGTGGCCGAGGTGGTTGGTGGCGAACTGCATCTCGAAGCCGTCCCGGGTGGTCTGCTTCGGGGTGTACATCACGCCGGCGTTGTTGATCAGCAGGTCGATCCGGTCGAGCCGGGACCGCAGCGCCGCCGCCGCGGTCCGGACGGAGTCGAGCGAGGTCAGGTCCAGCGCCTGCACGGTCACGTCGCCGGTCATGCGGGCGGCGGCCTGTTCGCCCTTCTTTGCGTTGCGCACGGCGAGCACCACGGACGCCCCGCGCTCGGCGAGCGCCTTGGCGGTCTCGTACCCCAGTCCGGTGTTGGCCCCGGTCACCACGGCCACCCGCCCGCGCTGGTCCGGAATGTTCGCCGTCGTCCACTTCTTGCTCATGCCAGGCCCCCAACTAACTAACATACCGAAGGTATCTTGTGCCGATCGACGTTAAAGTACTTTCGGTACGTTGTCAACGTACCGCAGGTACCTAAGTTAGGCTGGTGATCGTGACTTTCCAGCGGGCGCGAACCGAAGAGCAGCGGGAGATGCGCCGACGGGCGATCCTCGACACGGCGTCCGCGATGCTCGACGAGATGCCTGTGGCCGCGGTCACCCTGAACGAGCTCAGCCGCCGGGTAGGCCTGGCGAAGCCGAACGTGCTGCGCTACTTCGAGTCTCGCGAGGCGGTGCTGCTGGAACTGCTGGACCACTTCCTGCAGGAGTGGCTGACGGAACTGGCAGGCGAGTTGGCGGCCGGCATCGACAAAAATCTACCCATGGCCGAGCGAGCGGCAGCGGTGGCCGAGATCCTCAGCCGCTCACTCTCCAGCCGAGTGGTGCTGTGCGACCTCTTCGGCGCACAGGGCAGCGTCCTGGAACACAACGTCTCCGTCGAGGTCGTAGCCCGCTACAAGCGCGCCTCCCTGGACCGCCTGACAACCATGACCGCCCTGCTCCTGAAGTACCTGCCGGAGCTGGGCGAGAACGCAACACTGTTCAGCCTGCAAACCATGGTCATGGCCGGCGCGCTGTCGGCGTACAGCACACCCCCACCCAGCCTGCAGGCGGCCTACCAGGCCGAGCCCGACCTGGCCCGCTTCCATTTGGAGCTGAAGGACTCCTTGAAGCTGGCCCTGACCGCAACCCTCCTGGGCGTGCTACCCCGCCGCTGACCTGCGTCGCACTGGACAGGCCACAACCTCTGTACCTCTCGCGCCCGGACGGCAAAGGGGCCGCGGTGCCCAAGCTCGGGCCGCCGGCCCTGACCACTTCCCACTCCGCGTCAACGCTCTTCCTCGGCCCCGGCGACGGCTGAGCCATCACGCCGGCGACGGCGGCAGCGCCCGGCGGACCTGGTCGACCGAGGTGTGCACAGCCGCGGCGAGCGCGGTCGTCTCGGGCGCTCGCCGCCCGCTTACCCTGCTCGACGGCGGCGTAGAGGCTGCGGCTGATGCCCAGCGCGCCAGCGACGTCGTCCTGGGGCAGTGCGGATCTGCCGGGCGGCGTCGAGGACCGACGCCGGCCCATCGGCGCGGGCCTGCACGAGGCGCTCGGCCCGCTCGACCTGGCTCCAGTCGCGGGCCTGGCGACAGGCCTGGTCGCGCGGAAGGTGCGCAGACGGCGGGGACTGACCCCGGGGAAACGGCCGGCCGCCCCGGACTTCGTGCGGAGGGACTTCACCGCCGAGGCACCTGACCTCGTCTGGTGCGCAGACATGACCGTGGCCAGGTCGTCGCCGCCCCGCACGCGGCCGGGACAACCCGGCGGCGGCGACGTGCGCGGCGTCATTTTCCACACGACCGCGCCGGCGAGCCTGGACTCAACCGGTCGTCGCAACACCGGCTTCCTGGGCCGATAGCAGATGCTCGTTGAGGGCTTCGGCTGGTGTCTTCCCGTCCATGGGCCGGGTCGGCTCGTGCTTCGACCATGCCGTCAGCGAGGCGTTCAGCAGCGTGCGGAAGGCCGCGTACGTCCACCGGCACACCTTCACCACCCGCACCGAAGCCCGCCTCCGGATCGCGACCTGGATCGCCGGCTTCTACAACGGCCGTCGGCTACACAGCGTGTGCGGCCTCAGAGCCCGATCGACTACGAACACGGCTACCGGGCCGGCCTCACCGAGGAACTGGCTGCACAGGAAGGCCTCCACAGTTCGAGGGGATTGACAGCCTGCGGTCGTCACAGGGCGGCGCGCCAGCTTCGGGCGTAGCCCTCGCGAAGAGGGCCGCCCGCGAGAGCGAGGATCTCTGCGGCGGCGTCGGCGAAGCCCTGCGGCTCGCCTCTCTCACAGAGGCGGCGGTAGCCGCCGAGGAGCGCTCCGCGCTCGGGGTCGGCCTGCAACAGACGGCGGGGCAGCCACTTGCCGCCGCCGGTCCAGGCCCGGCGGTGGTCGAAGAGGAGGTCGGCGGCGGTGCTGAGTAGGTGCTTTTCAACCCGGCTCGTTGAGTGATCGTGGGCCCGGTTGGTGCGTGCATTCGCTGTCCAGAATGCACGCGTCGTCGACGAGGTCCCGGCAGCCCGGGGAGAACTGGCCGGCCGTCACCTGCGGGGCAACCTCATGTACACCTTCCGCTGAATCAACGAGGATGGCCCTCGACCACGATCGTGGTCGAGGGCCATCCTCGTGCCTGCACGGGCCACGGCAACGGGCCGGCACCCGGCTGGGCTCAGCGTTTGGTCACAAAGACGTGCGCGGCAGTCTGCGTGGTGAGTTCGGCGGCCTCCCCGCCGTTGCCGACTATCACGCCGCCGGGCAATGACGTCACGGTCACGACCGCGCCGGGCTGCACCCCGGCGTGCCGCAGGGTGTACATCAGTTGGGGGTCGGTTTGGATCAGCTCCCTTATGCGCCGTACGACCGCGCTCGCGCCGTTCGGCCCGGGCTTGAGGTCGCTGAGTCTGACCATGCTTTCGTCGGGGAACGGATCCACGGTGCTCTTCTCGCCGAGTTCCTGAAGGCCCGGGATCGGGTTGCCGTACGGCGACTCGGTGGGGTGGTTGAGCAGTTTGAGCACGCGCCGCTCCACGGCCTCGCTCATCACGTGCTCCCAGCGGCAGGCTTCGGCATGCACCTGTTCCCACTCCAGCCCGATCACGTCGACGAGCAGGCACTCCGCGAGCCGGTGCTTGCGCAACACGCGCGTGGCGAGCCGGCGGCCCTCCGGCGTCAACTCCAGGTGCCGGTCGAGCGCGACGTGCAGCAGACCATCGCGCTCCATCCGGGCCACGGTCTGGCTGACGGTGGGGCCGCTCTGGTTCAGACGTTCGGCGATGCGGACGCGCAGGGGGACCGTGCCTTCCTCCTCGAGCTCCAGCGTGGTGCGGAGATACGTCTCCGTGGTGTCGATGAGTCGGGACATGCTGATGGTCAGGCGCGGGTCTCGGCGGTGGCGGTCAGGACCGCGCGGCCGAGGATGTGGCCGGCCATGGTGAAGCCGAGGACGGCAGGGGTGGCGTCGGCTGCGACGCCGATGGACTCGACGCCGAGGGCGTGCACCACGACGAAGTAGCGGTGCGGGCCGTGCCCGGCCGGCGGGGCGGCGCCGATGAAGCGGGCGGCGCGGGCGTCGCCCGGCAGCTGGAAGGCGCCCTCGGGCAGGCCCGAGCCGGTGTCGTCGCCGGCGCCTTCGGGCAGTTCGGTGACGGTGGCGGGGATGTCGGCGACCGCCCAGTGCCAGAACCCGGACCCGGTGGGGGCATCGGGGTCGTAGACGGTGACGGCGTAGCTCTTGGTGCCTTCCGGGGCGCCGCTCCAGGACAGCTGCGGCGAGACGTCCTTCCCGCCGGGGACGCCGAAGATGCCGGAGAACTGCTCGGGCGACCAGGCGGCACCGTCGGTGACGGTGGCGCTGGTAACGGTGAAGGAGGCCGCCTCGGGGAGGCGGGCGAAGGGGTCGTTGGCGCTCATCGCGTCGTTCCTTTCAGGACTGTGCTCTGGGGTGGGTGCCGGTGATGCGGCCGACGCAGGCCCGCATAGGGATACGTCCGTCGCTCCTCACCAGCTCTAAATCGACGATAACACAGATAATCGATTATCTCTGGAATCGTCTATGCTGAGGGCATGACCGAGACGGCCCACACCTCGACCTCGCCGCCGGGGAAGCAGATGCTCTCCGAGCAGGTATACGCACACATTCGGGACGCGATCATGCGCGGAGACCACGCCCCCGGTGACGCCCTCAAACCGCAGGAGCTCGCCAAGGAACAGGGCGTGAGCCTGGCCGTCGTGCGTGAGGCGCTCGTTCGGGTGGTCGGCGAGGGTCTCGCCGACCGGCTGGCCAACCGCGGGTTCGCCGTCCCCGCCTTCTCCGACCGCCGCTGGCAGGAGATCGCGGAGGCTCGCCGGACCATCGAACCGGTCCTGCTGCGCATGTCCGTCGAGCGCGGGGACGTCGACTGGGAGGCCCGCGTACGAGCCGCCCACCACCGTCTGGCCCGCACCCCCGCGTACGAGCCCGAGGAGGGCGACTACTACAGCAGCGCGTGGTCCGAAGCACACCGGGTCTTCCACCGCACCCTGCTGGAGGGGTGCGGCAACCCCGTGCTGCTGGAGACCTTCGACCGGATGTGGACCGCGAGTGAACTCGCCCGCCGCTGGTCGGCGCACCACAACCCCGACCGGGACCACGTCGGCGAGCACCGCCGACTGGAGGAGGCGGCGCTGGCCCGCGACGCCGACACCGCGGCCGAGGTACTGACCCAGCACCTCACCCAGACCGCGGCCGTACTGACCGGCCGCGCCCACCACGAACCCACGAAGAAAGCCTGATGCGCCCCGCCGACATGACCGGAGATCTGCACCTGATCACCGACACCGGAGCTGTGGACGTCGCCGACGCGAGTCAGGCTCCGCCCGTCCAAACCACCACGCGACAAGTTCAAGGCGCTTGCCCAGGCCGAGGGCCGCACGCCTTCCAACGACCTCATCGAGGCCATGCACGACCGGGACAACAAGAAGCGGCGCCGGCGCGGGGCGGACGAGGTGTTGGAGCCAACGAGTAGAACGACCCTCGTCAGCCGGCGGCCGGTGCCTTCCGTGTCCACTGGCCCGTTCGGGGGTTCTTGCGGGTCAGGCGCCGGATCATCATGGTGATGAGTGCCCAGTTCACATGGGCGCGCCGCGACGGCGGCTTCCGCTCCACCTGGGCTCGGGCGGAAACGCCACCGTGGGAGGTGCCCAACTTCACGGTTGTCCCGCGCCGTTGGGTGGTAGAACGGTCGTTTGCCTGGCTGGGGCGCTGCCGCCGTCTCTCGAAGGACTACGAGTACCTGCGCGTCAATTCGGAGAACGCCATCTACCTCGCCATGGCCCTGATCCTTCTGCGCCGCCTCGCAAGACCAGCCCGCTGACCAGCTTTTCAGACACCCTCTACTGAGGTTGAACTCGTGGTGTCCTAGGGGCTGACCGCTGGCCGTCGGCCCCGGTATCACCGGAGGCACGCGGTATCCAAAAGGGGGCGGGCTGACCGCCGAACGTCATCAGTTCTTGATCCCCAGATCGGCGGCAACCGACCTGATCGTTGCCCCGGGCCGCGACTGGTACAGCGCGACCGCGTCCGCCTTGAACTGCGGCGGACAGTTCTTCATGACCACGAGATGTCCGTTCTCAGATCCTTAAGGATCCAGTGTCTCGCGTGTCCAACATCAGGGGTCAAGGCCTTCCCTCGCATGGCCGCACTACACCGTCCTGCCAGCTGACCGGCAAACCCTGACGGCCTACGACCGCAAAGACCCTGGAGAACCAGACCACAACGCTGGTCTCCGCCCTGCCCGAACACCGAAAATCACATCGGCCGCCCGACAACAGTTCCCCCTCAACCACTCCTCATCGCCCCAACCAAGACAGCAAGGTCAGATCGCTGAAGAGACGTCTGGCCGACCGCGCCTACGGGTGCGTGTCCGTGATCGCGATGACCTCGTCGAGGTGGTCCAGGGCGGCCTGCAAGTCGTCGATCTTGGCCTGGATGCGCTCGCGTTCGGCTCGCAGCATGGCTCGTTGCTCGGCGTCGGTGTGCCCGGAGTCCCAGCACGGCAGGAGTTCGGCGATCCTTCGGCTGGTGAGGCCGACGGCAAACATCTGCTGGAAGAAGCGGACCAGGGCGATGGCGTCCTGCCGGTACAGGCGCTGACCGGACGGGCTGCGCTCCGCGACGAGCAGCCCTTGCTGCTCGTAGTAGCGCACGGCGCGCACTGAGACGCCGGCACCTCGTGCCACCTCGCCGATGCGGATCAACCGCTCGGCCGCGGCCACTGTGACAGTCATGGTGATTCCTCTCACCCCTGGCCCTGACGACCAGCACTTGCCTCTGACGCTAGCGTCAGGTTTTAGCGTACCGGCCATGGATATCAACAACTCCGTCGCCCTTGTCACCGGAGCCAACCGCGGCCTGGGCCGCGCCTTCTCCCAGCGCCTGCTCGAACGGGGCGCCCGCAAGGTCTACGCGACGGCCCGCCGACCGCAGACCGTGGACCTGCCCGGGGTCGAGGTACTGCCCCTCGACATCACCGATCCCGCATCCGTGAAGGCCGCCGCCGAGGCCGCCCCGGACGTTTCGCTCCTCATCAACAACGCGGGAATCAATACGGGGACCGACCTGGTGACCGGTTCGCTGGACGCAGTGCGGCACGAGCTGGAAACCAACCTGTTCGGCCACCTGGGAATGATCCGGGAGTTCGCGCCGGCGCTCGCCAACAACGGCGGGGGCGCAATCGTCAACGTCCTCTCCGCCATGTCGTGGTTCGGGGTCAAGGGCGCCAATGCCTACCACCTGACCAAGGCCGCCGCCTGGGCCATGACCAACGGTGTCCGCCTGGAGCTCGCCGAGCAGGGCACGCTCGTCACAGCGGTACACCTCGGCCTGGCCGACACCGACATGGCAGCGGGCTGGCCCGTGGACAAGATCGCTCCGTCGGACCTGGCCGACGCGGCGCTCGACGGTGTCGAGACGGGCTCCGCCGAGGTCCTCGCCGACCAGTGGAGCCGGGACGTCAAGTCCCGTCTGCCGCTGACACCGGAAGAATTCAACGCCGCAATGGACCGCGCCCTGGCGGCACTGATGGCAGCCTGAAGGGCCCCTGGGGCCGCACGGACTTCGGCCGGCTACTTCTTCGGCTGCCACGAGTTCGCTGCGGAGAATGCAGGACCATCCCCGCGGGCGCGCGGGAAGCACGGACTCCAGCAGAAGTTCGGGCAGATCAAGCAGGGACCATCCCCGCGGGCGGGGATGGTCGGTCCCCTCAATGTCGCCGAGCACATGGCGGCGGCCTGTTCCCGGCAGCCGCAGGGATGTTCCCTCGACTCATCCCCTCATCCGCCCGGACGAACTCGCCAGACATGCAACCTCAACCGTTCGGTCCTCAGCAGCACACAAGCAGCCATCTTCCCAACGAAGACGGCATCAATATGCCTAGAAGGAGAGCTACTTCGTAAATCCAACATTGCACGGTGTCAGTAGCAGCGCCGGATTCCCACTCATGACGAGCACCAAGCATGCCAATCGCCGAACTCGGCGCCGCGGGACTCGTGCTGCGCGAGGTCGACGAGGGCCCGCCGCTGCGGATGACGTACCGGCTGACGGAGGCGGGAGCCGCACTGGGGCCCGCGCTGAAAGAACTCGGGCGGTGGGCGCACAACTACCTGCCGGGACCCCAGCCGTGCGTGAAGACGACCGGGTAGCGGTCGCGAAGGCCATCGTGGCGAGCGCCCCGAGATCGCGTACGGCCGCTCAAGAACGAGGTCGGCCGGCAGCCGCGCTGCCGGCCTGCCCTCAGCGTCCCAGCAGGAAGTCGTGCACCGCCTCGCGGCCCACGTCACTCGTCGCCCGGCTCTGTACCGAGTGCGCGGCGCCCGGGACCACCACCACACGGGCTCGTGGGGTCAGCCTCTTCTGGTCGTAGAGCCATTCCACCGGGGTCGACAGGTCACGGTCGCCGCCCAGGAGCAGCACCGGTACGGCCGGAAGGCGGCGGTGGGCTGAAGGCAGCGGGGGTGCCGGGGTGCTGGGCCAGTAAAGGCAGCTGAGCATCGAGCCGTTGCCGGTCGCCGTGGCGGCGTCGAAGGGACCGTAGTCGGCGGGCGTCAGCCGCGCGGCGGCCTTGGCCAGGGCGTCCGCGCGGCCCGCCACCGGTGCGTCCGAACGCCCCCACGGGTAGCGGCCGTCCAGGCACAGGGTCGCCGCGTGCAGTCCCTGGCTCAGCTCCTCCGCGGTCGCCGCGCTGCCCTGGCGAGTGCCGGTGATCAGGCGCCGGAGGGGGGCCGGATCGCCGTTCGCCGCCTCGTGCAGGGCCTCGATCATCGCCCGGTAGTCCGGGTCCACGAACCCCCAGGTCGTCAGCGCGTCCAGGACGTCCACGCCGTTGTCGTACGTGTCGACGACCTCGGCCAGATCCGCCGCCGGGTCCGTCGTACAGGCGATCGCCTCGCACGCCTGGGTCAGCACCCGCGGCGCAGCACGCAGGGCCGCGCGGTCCATGGGGTCGTAGCCCGTCTGCGGGACCACCGAGTCCAGGACCAGGCGGGCCACGTGACCGGGGTGCGCGAGGGCGTAGCGCTCGGCGGTGTACGTGCCGTAGGAGACGCCGTCGAGGGTCATCTTCCGCGCGCCCAGTGCCCGGCGGAGCAGTTCCAGGTCCGCGACCGTGTCGTTCGTGCCGTAGTAGCGGCGGTCGGGGCCGAGAGCCGTCGCGCAGTCCGTGACCGCCTGCTCGGTGGGCGGGGTGAGGTCGGACGAGCCCATCTGCCGCTGCAGATCCGGGCATTGCAGGGCGCCGCCGCCTGTACCTCGCTGGTCGACCATGACCAGGCGGTAGTCCTTCAGCACCGGGGCCAGCTTCTGGCGCAGGCGTGCCACGTACGGCACGCCCGGCTGGCCCGGGCCGCCCGTCAGGAAGAGCAGGACGCCCCGCGGGGCCTTGGCGTTGTCCGCCATCGCCACCTTCAGACCGAGCCGGCCAGGGGCGCGGCCGCTGTGGTCGAGCGGGACTGTCAGGGTGGCGCAGGTGAAACCGTCCAGACCGGGGCAGGCCACGGCGCCGGAGAGTCCCCCGCTCTCCCCGGCTGCCGGGAGTCCCCCACTCCCTTCGGCCGACGGGGGTCCCCCGCTCCCCCCGGTCGGCGCCGCGGCCTGCCGGTCCTGGGCGGCCGACGTACAGGTGCCCGACAGCAGCAGGGCACCGAAGGCGGCGGCCGCCACGGCCGTCGTCCGTGCTCCCCGCCGCCGGATTCCCCTTGTCCCGCTCTTCCCCCGTATCCCCGGCACGTCCTCTCCCCCCGCTCCGGTCCCCTCCGCTACGTCCGCCATCAGACTGCGCCGAGGGCACCCTGCGCCGCGAGCGTTCGTGTCACGATTCGAACAGCTTCGAAGGGTCAGGAGACCCGGGGACAGGGGGAAGCCCATGATCCAGCTCACCGTCGACGCCGCGGGTCTCGCCCGCTCCCGCTTCGCCGTCTCACCCCTGCATGAGGTCACCGCCACCCTGCTGCCCTGGGGCCTGCGGCCGGCCGACGACGCCGATCCCTGGGTCGCCCGCGCCCGGCGCGTCCTGCGGCGGGCCCGGCTGCCCCTGCTCGGCGCGCTCGCGCTCGACGGCGGCGGCTACGTCCCCGACTTCCTCAGCCCGCACCCCGCCGGCCCCTCCCCCACCGTCGAGGAGGAACTGGACCGCGTCCGCGCCACCCCGCCCGAGCGCGTCCTCGGCGAGCTCGAGGCGCTGCGCCACGGCCGCCCCCGCAACGGCCTCGCGGGAGCCGAACTGCCGCCCGAGGTACGGCGGTTGATGGACCGTGGCGGTACATACGTCGCCCGGCAGGCCGCGGCGGAACTGCGGCGCTACTGGGACCTCGCCTTCGCCCCGCACTGGGAGGCCGCACAGGCCGCCCTGGAGGCGGAAGTCGACCGGTGCGCCGGGGCGCTGGCCCGACGCGGCGCGGCCGGTCTCTTCAACTCGCTCCACCCGGGCATCCGCTGGACCGAAGCCACACTCCGCATCGACAGCCGGTTCTCGGTGGCGCTGCCCGCGCCCCTGGTGGTCGTGGTGCCCTCACTGGTGGCGCCCGGGCCGGCGGTCGCCGTGGACCCCGTCAAGGGCGGGAGCCGGCCCCCGATAGTGACGTACCCCGTCCGCCGCGACCGCGGGACCGCGCCGTCCAGCGCGCCCTCCGCCGAACTGGCCCGTCTGCTCGGCCCCACCCGCGCCGGACTCCTCGCAGCGCTCGCCCGGCCCGCCTCCACCGCGCAACTGGCGGCACATCACTTCCTCAGCCCCGCCACGGTCTCGTACCACCTGGGCATCCTGCACAAGGCGGGCCTCGTCGCACGCGCCCGCTCCGGGCGGGCAGTGCTGTATCGCCGCACTCCGCAAGGCTCCCGGCTGACCGAACGTACATAACCGCTCACTTCGCGATCCATACGGTCACCTCCTTGGTCACCTGGTCGATGTCGGACCCGTACCGTCGCCCGCATGGTCCAGGTTCCGGGGATGGGCAGGTTCACGGCGTTCGCGGACCAGTAGCCGCCCCGGTCGGCGACCCTGGCGTCGATCGGGCCGATGTCCTGGCTGGGGAGCGTGAAGGAGATCCGCAGCTCGGGGACGGCGGTCAGGCCGCCGTCCTGCGACGGGCTCGGGGCTTGCGAGGGCACCTCGGCAGTCGACTGCGGGTCCGTCTGGACGGCTTACGAGGACGACGACCAGCTCAGCACCGACGAACGCCTGGCCGTCACCGCCCCCTTCGGCCAGACCTGGCCCGGTCCCGCACCCGCTCCGGCGCCCTCCGCGGACCCTGAGCAGATGGCCGAGCAGTACGCGCGAGCCTTCCTGGCCCAGAACCCGCATGTACGCCTGGGGCTTGTCGCAGCACCCCGCGGCGCCGAGGCCCTCGCCGCCGTCGGCTGGACCGGCCCCGTCAACTATGACAACGACACAGCCACCTTCTCCGCCGTCGTCCGCGACTGGGAAGACCGCTTCGGGGTACGCGTCGTCGGCATCGGATTCAGCACCCTCCACCTCAGCGTCGCCACACCCCCGAGCCGGCGTGAGGACGCCCTGTCCGTTGCCGCCGAGCACTTCGCCTTCTGCCCCGACAAGCCGCGCGGACTATTCGGCCAAGCACCGCCGGCACGGCGTGAATGTCCAGGCCGTCACCGACCCGGACGGGAACCTGCTGTGGCTCTCGCCCGCGCTGCCGGGACGCACCCACGACCTGACCGCGGCCCGCACCCACCGCATTATTCGGATCTGCGAACGCCAGGGCGTCCCCGTCCTCGCCGACCGCGCCTGCACGCGAGCCGGCTCCTGGGTCACCACCGGCCTCAAGCGGCCACCCGGCGGGGAACTCACCCCGACCCAGCGCACCGTCAACCGCGCACTCGCCCGGGCCCGAGCGCCCGTCGAACGCGCCATGGCACGGCTGAAGTCCTGGCAGATCTTCCGCAGATCCCGCATCAGCCCCAACCACATGACCGTCAGCACCAAGGCCGTCCTCACCCTGGACAGACAACGCTGAAAACGCTCCGTGCAGTGAGGACCGTGCAGCTTCAAGATCGGAATGGGTGCCACGGGCAGCGCGTCGAGCGGTTCGGGAGCGAGGTGTTGGCCGAGATCATTCTTGCGAACTGCATTGTGGTTTGACGGTGTTGGCGGCGGCTTCGTCGGGTGGGCTATGTTGCAGACATGACTACCGGGACGGCATTGCGCCACACACGGATTGGTGACCCGGTGCCCTTCTGAGCGCCGTACGGGCCAGTGCGGGCCCGCTGTTCGATCGAGGATCGTGCGCTGCCGCGCGGGCTCCGCCTCCGTCGTGTTGATCACAGGCTCGACACATCAACCACGACAGGAGAATTCATGCCCACCAAGACGCTGCAGATTCCCACCGCGGACGGCCAGGCCGATGCTTTTGCCGCTTTCCCCGTCCACGGCGAGCAGCACCCAGGGGTGCTGATGTACGCGGACGGCTTCGGCATCCGGCCCGTGCTGCGGGAGATGGCCCGCGAACTGGCCGGGCACGGGTACTACGTACTCGTCCCCAACCTCTTCTACCGGCACGGCACGGCACCGGTGATTGAACTTCCCGAGCACATCGGAGAAGAGGCCCGGCCCGCGGTCTTCGCTCAGCTGATGCCCTTGATCGAGGCGCACACCGCCGACCGTGTCCTGCGAGACGCTGACGCCTACCTCAGGTTCCTCACTGCTCAGCCTGAGGTCAGCGCCGGACCGGTCGCGGTGACCGGCTATTGCATCGGTGGCCTCTTGGCGACGCGTACCGCCGCGGCCCACCCCGGCCAGGTGGCCGCTCTCGCCGCATTTCACGGCCCGGTGGGAGTCGACGGACCCGACAGCCTTTCCAAGCTCTCCGCCGAGGTCCACTTCGGCCATGCCGAGAGCGACTTGACGTCCGAGGCTCTCGGCGAGCTCAACAAGGCCCTGGATGCGGCGGGTGTCGGCTACACCTCCGAGATCTATCCCGGCACCGTTCACGGCTTCACCATGTCTGACACCGATGCCTTCAACCCCGCCGCAATGCAGCGCCACTGGGACCGCCTGCTGCCCCTTCTCGGGCGCACCCTGACCAGGGGTTGAGGCGCTCCGGCGCGGAAACCAAGCCTCTGAAGTACACGGCTCCGGAGCCGTGGAGGTGTTCGAAGCTGGTGTGAGGGCGGGCTCTGCCCGCCCTCACCGGTTGGGGGCCATCGGTTGATGGCGGTGATGTGCGCTGCCCGATCCTCAGGCGACGGGTGGTTGGGGCTGGGTGGGCAGGATACGGACGACGGGGGCAGGGGCCGTGGGCTGCTGGCGGAGCTGCCGGTTCTCCAGGGTCAGCTGGTGGACGACGCGGATGAGGGCTTCGCGGTCGGCGCGGAGTTCGGTGAGCTCGTCCTTGTCTGCTGCGCGGAGTTCCTTGAGTTTCACGACTTGTTTGCGTAGCTGCGTTTCGGCTTTGGCAGGTTGGGCCTTCGGGCGGACCATGGCGTAGAAATCGTTCTTCAGATCCGGATGGCGTTGGGTGAGTGTGTTGCGGGGGACGTCGGCTTCCTGGGCAAGGGCGACGATGGTCAGGGCTCCGTTGGTGTGCTGGGCGGTGCCGGTGAGGATGCGGTTCATGGCGGAGCGGATGCGCTCGCGTTCGTCCAGAGCGGGGCTCACAGGGCGTCTCCATCTTGGGCAGTGATGCGCTGGTGGTGTCGCGCGGCGTGCTGCCGGAGTTTGCTCGCGGTGCTGCGGAGCCGTTCGGCCAGCGGGGCGGGTAGGTACGCGACGCGCTGGCCTGCAGGGCTTCCCGCAGTCCGAGCCGGCCGGCGGCGCGGAACGCGAGCTCTCTCGACGTCCTCCGGACGGGCACCAGCCCCGATTTTCCCGAGCACGGGGCGGGGCTGACAGGGCCCGGGGGTGACTACCAAGAGGCCCTGTCCGTATGCGAGTTGTGCCCGATGATCACCCGATCTCGGGGTGGACGTTCGATCCGCATGTTCCACAGCCGAAACAGCAACGGCCAGTGAGGCCTGTTTTCGGTCGAGCCGGGTGTGAACAGACCCGAGGCGTCAGGCCATCGAGGAAGGGATTCCGCCCAGCCGGGCAGTGATCGCTGCAGGCTAGCCCTCTCCGACCGTTTCGGTTCAAAACGGACGGCGTTATTCCGAGGCCTGCGGCCGTGCAGCCAGTTCCCGCCACCACCTCCGTTTCAGACGTCTGTTCGTATTTCTGTGCCTAGTGTGACGCCTGTGTGACTGACCAACGCACGCCAATCACCAAGAGGAAAGATGCACACGAGACGTTCGATCCGTACGGCATCAACGGTCGCGGGGGCAGTGGTCCTCCTCGCCACGGCAATCATGGGTGGTACACCGGCCCAGGCACAGCCACGCCCGGTTCTCCCGGCGGTCGCAGCTACCGACAACCGGCCAGAAGTGCGTGCCCTGTCGACCGACGAGCGGCAGGAGCTGCAGGCGGAGATTGACGCGACCCTCGCCGAGACCGGCAACGGGGGCGTACAGATCAGCGCCAACGAGGTCTCCTGGAACGGTGGCGAGCCCATTTTGGTCTTCCCCCTTCCTGGGGAGACCAAGGCTCCGCCCTCCAGCCCAGCAGCGCGGAACGCCGAGGGGCTCAGCTCGACGAGCGACGTGGAACCGCAAGTCGACTGGGAGGACTGTCCGGCCGGTGCCGACGACAACCGCTGGTACTGCTTCTACCAGTACGCGGGCTTCGAGGGGCGCCGATTGCAGTGGAACTGGGCGCACTGCCAAACGGGAATCCGGTTCACCGACTACGGCTTCGACAACAAGACCACGGGGTGGGTGAACACGACCAGGAACGTCGACAATGTGGGGATAAGGGTGACCGTCTTCGACGGGTGGTTCGTCGACACACTGTGGCGGGAACAGCCGTGGACCAAGGTGAGCCGGGTGGACTCCTTCCACGACAACAAGGCCAGTAGTTTCAGGGCCTGCCGGATCTAGCGGAGCGCGCCAGCACTGCACTGATCGTGATGGCCCACGGGGCGCCCCGGGTTGGACCGGGGCGCCCCGCAGTTCTTGTCCTTTGGCCTGTCAGGGCCGAGAGGGCGGCGCCTCGATCGCCTCGACGCGTGCGGCCAGGTCGCGGTACATCGCTTCCAGCCTGGTCACACGCTCGGCGAGGTTCTCTCGCGGTTCGCCTGCGAGATGGGCAGGGCCGGGATCGAGGACGTAGGTGTCCAGGTAGTTGTCGTGCAGTTGCACATGCTCGGTCCTGCGCAGTTCGCGGATCGCACGGTGTACGTCCTCTTCCTGCAATCCGTACTGGTGCCGCACCTCGGTAATGGTGGGCAGCACGTCGCCGAAGGCGTAGAGGCCCGCGGCCAGGCCGTCACGGATGTGCCGGACGAACTGGTCCCGTGCTCCGTCCACGTCGCTCTTCGTCGGTCCGGGCAGCCGGATCGCTTCCAGGTCGGAGGGCCTGTCGTACTTCCTTTCCGGCATCGTTCACGGCCTTTCGCCGGTCGTGGAGACGCTGCTCCGGTCGAGCGTCTCGGTCACGGCGAGGGTGGCGGGGACTGAGACGTTGAGGTGCCGCGCGTGTCCGAGCAGGGCCGACTCCGTGCCCACCGGGTAGCCCGTCTCTGGATCGAACAGCACGGTTTCCCGCTGCGTGCTGCCGTCGAGCGTCTCGCTCTGCGACACCGCGACCGCGCGCCGTCCGTTCCAGGTCGTGGTGGTCGCCACGGTCACGCCAGTGCTGTCGGCGAGGACCTGCAGGGCGGCGGCGCGCAGACGCGGATCGACGGCGCCGGTCTTGCCCGCGTAGGTGAGCATGTCACGCACTCCGTGGACGATCATCCCGCCCTCCCAGTTGACCTTGGTCAACTGGCGTGCGAGCGCTCGGGGATCGGTTGAGAAGGGTGCGACCGTGCCCCAGTCACCGCCCTCCGGCGCAGGGAACTTCCCGGGCCCGAAGCTCCGGTCCTCGACTCCTGTGTCGGCGACCAGCCCGGCTTCCTCGGCGTCCCTGCGCTGCTCCGGGTTGGGGTAGAGCGGTTCGCCGTACGCGCTGCGCTGCCGTCCTGAACCGTCCTTGTCCACCCATGACTCAATCACCGTCGGAACGGCTGCGTTCGCCACGCCCCCTGGAACGTCCCCCGCAGTGTCGAGCCACCATCCCCACGTCTTCGAGTACTGGTACACACCCTGCGCTTCCTCGGGTTCGAGCGCTTCGACGCGCTGCGCGAACGCAAGGAGGAACGCGCGCGCCGACTGCCCTTCAACGGGATGCAGGGACAGCACAGGCGGCGTGTAGGCGACCGGTGCCGGTGCCGCGGTGTCCGGGACGAGGGTGCCGCCGCCGACGGCCACCACCGCGCCGACGGCCACAAGGCCTGCCCCCGCGAGAAGTTGCCGTCGTCCCACACGGACTCGCCGCGGGCGCCGGGACTGGCGTAGCGCATGGAGCGTGTGTTCCGCACGCGGCGTCAGGAGGGTACCGGCATCGTCCATGGGTCCGCCCGCCGGATCGTTGGCTGTGGTGAGCAGTGCTCGCACCCGCTCCACGTCTCGCTTCACGTCGCTGTCCTCTCCGCTACAGAGCCATGGCCGGCCACCGCCGGTATCTCCCTCGCGAGCTCGCGCTCCAGCCTCCGCCGGGCCCTGTGCAGACGCACGGTGAAGGCGGCTTTGCTGCACCCGAGCGCATGGGCGGCCTCATACGGAGGCAGGCCGTCCCACGAGACCAGCATCAGCACCTCACGGTCCCGCTCGGGTAGCCGCTCAAGTACCCGGGCAGCCCCCATACGCTCCAGGACCTCGGCGTCCGCGCCCGGTTCGCCACCATGGGCGTCCTCCTCATCACGCAGCCGACCTGCCAGCCGGTCAGCCCGCCCCTGGGATCGCCGCGCGTTTGCGGCGACCCGCCGGGCGATGCCGTACAGCCACGGCAGAGCGGCGCCCCGCCGTGTCGACCAGCGCTCCCAGGCAATCGTGAAGACCTCCGAAGCCGCGTCGTCAACCAGGTCCGGTGCCAGCCTGCGCCTCAAGTACCGGACCACGGCGTGGTACGAGTCGCGGTACACCGCCTCGAACCGAGACCACTCGTCTGCGATCTCACCCACACGGCCTCCCCTTCCGATGATGCTCGCAGACTGTTTGTGTCCAGCGCCCCGGCGCGATTACAGCCGATCACAGGTTTTCTGCCCCACCGGCAGACCGGCCAGACCTGAGCCGCCGGTGGGAGCGCTGTCGATGTTCAGGTACGGAAGTTGCCGACGGCCACGGCCGCCGGACTCCAACACGCATTCACGGCGATCGCATACGATCAACCAGATTCGCGCTCGCGGCATCGTGCCGGCCATCCTCCCGCCCAGCCGCCCCCGCGGTTTGATCCCGGATGGCGTCGGAGCCGACGCAGCCCGTCGGCGTGAGCGGCCGAGCCGGTCGGCCGCCGACGCCGCCCTGTGGGGTGTCGGTACGGTGCCCGCCATCGAATTACAGGCTGCGGCTGTGAAGCTGGGTGCTGGCCTGCCTGACCTTTTGGGAGGGCCAGGTCTTCGTTCACAGGAGAAACGGCGTTCTACCGAACGTGGATCAGCGTCTACAGGCATGCGCCCAGGAAGCAGGCTGCTCCTTCGAGCACGTCCTGCCGTATGTCCGAGCGATCCATCCCGTGGGTGGCCCTGGAGGCCCCCGACCTGCTCACCCGCGATGTCAGGGAGTTCTTCCGCGACCTGCGGTGACCTCACAGCAACGACCCGGCCGCGGCCCGGACGCCAGTGATCCGGCTGCGGCCCGGTCCTCGTAGGCGGCGCGGGAAGGGTGACGGCAAACGAGCTTCCCGTCACCCCTTGCCACTACCTGCGGATCGATCCGAAGCCTTCCGCGCACCCCAAGATGGCCACCTACGACGCAACGACAGACGGCGACCTGCGGCTATCAATGAGCATTTTCAGTGGGGCCACTGATCGGGTGACGCTGGTGGGATGCGAAACGCACGAGGCTCCCGTGCCGCCAGTTCATGATCACGGGCGGGGTGCTGTTCGCGGCGATCGTCATCGACGCACTGGCACGACGCTCGCAGGAGGTACATGGGCGGGCATGAGCAGGGGCCGGCCGCGGAAGGGGGGAGACGTCACGAGCGTCTCGGCGGTCGGATCCATCCAAGGGACCGCTGAACGGCTCGCTGCCAGCAGTCGTACTCCCAGTCGCGCCGTTCGGGGTCCATGTCCGGCAGCCACTGGGCGGCCCGGTGCCAGTTACGGCGCAGGATAGCCAGATCCGGCCAGTAGCCCACGGCGAGGCCGGCGGCGTAGGCCGCGCCCAGGGACACCGTCTCGGCGACCAGGGGCCGGACCACGGGCACGTCGAGCACGTCGGCCAGGAACTGCATGAGCAAGTGGTCGGACGTCATGCCTCCGTCCACCTTGAGCTCCTTCAGGGCGAGCGCGGAGTCGGCGTTCATGGCGTCGACGACCTCTCGTGTCTGCCAGGCGGTGGCCTCCAGGACGGCTCGGGCCAAATGCCCCTTGGTGATGTAGGAGGTGAGCCCGACGATGACGCCTCGGGCGTCGCTGCGCCAGTGGGGTGCGAACAGGCCGGAGAAGGCGGGGACGATGTAGCAGCCGCCGTTGTCCTCGACCGTGCGCGCCAGGGTTTCGATCTCGGGTGCGCTGTTGATCAGGCCCAGGCGGTCACGGAACCACTGGACCAGCGAACCGGTGACGGCGATCGGGCCCTCCAGGGCGTAGACCGTGGGCTGCTTGGCTATCTTGTACGCGACGGTGGTGAGCAGCCCGTGCCGGGACCGTACGAGGTCGGTACCGGTGTTCATCATCAGGAAGCTGCCGGTCCCGTACGTGCATTTCGCCTCGCCGGGCGAGAAACAGGTCTGTCCGAACAGAGCCGCCTGCTGGTCGCCCAGGGCCGCCGCGATGCGCACGCCCGGCAGCACAGTGCGGGCCTCGCCGTAGCTCTCGGCCGAGGAGCGGATCTCCGGCAGCATCGCACGCGGGACCCCGAAGAACTCCATCAACACGTCATCCCAGGTCAGCGTGCGGATGTCGATGAGCATCGTACGGCTGGCATTGGTGGCGTCGGTGATGTGCAGTCCGCCGTCCGTACCGCCGGTGAGATTCCAGATCAGCCAGCTCTCCATCGTGCCGAACAGCACCTCGCCGTCCCGGGCGCGCTGCTCCAGCCCGGGGACGTGGTCGAACAGCCAGCGGATACGGGGTGCGGAGAAGTAGGTCGAGGGAGGCAGACAGCAGCGTTCGAGGAAGAAATCGTTCCCAGGCTGGATCCTCAGGTCCTCCACGAGCGGCGCGGTGCGGGTGTCCTGCCAGACGATCGCCCTGCCCAGCGGAACGCCGGTCCGCCGGTCCCACAGCACGGTCGTCTCCCGCTGGTTGGCGATGCCGACGGCGGAGATCTGTCCGGGGTCCAGGCCGGCGTTCGACAGTGCCTCGGGCACGATGCGCTGGAGATTGCGCCAGATCTCGACGGCGTCGTGCTCGACCCACCCGGGCCGGGGGAAGTACTGCTGATGCTCCCGCTGGGCGACCGACACCAGCCGTCCGCTGTGGTCGAACAGAATGCATCGTGTGGAGGTGGTGCCCTGGTCGATGGACATCACATACCGTTCAACCATGATCGGGCCTGCTTTCCGATGGGTCGCTCAGGCGTTGGGACCTACCAGCGGGCCGCGCCCAGGTCTCTGGAGATCGCCCGTGCCGCTTCCCGCAGCAAGGTGATCAGGGCCGGCTGAGGCCGGCCTTTGGTGTCGCAGATCCGCTCGACGGGGCCGGAGACGCCGATCGCGCCCACCACGAGACCGCCCTGCCCCCGGATCGGTGCGGCGATTCCGGCTTCGCCCATGCTCAATTCCTGCACCTCGGCGCCCCAGCCGAGGTCCCGGATCTCGTCGAGCGCCCGGTTGAGGTCGTCCCGGAGGACCAGGGTGTGCCGGGTGTAGGCCTCCAGTTCGGTCTCCAGCAGGGGGGCGACCGGCGCGGTGCCGAAGGCCAGCAGGACCTTGCCAAGCGAGGAGGCGTGCAGCGGCAGCAGTGCGCCCACGTCCAGGGTCTGGAGGGTGTCGTCCGGCCGGAACACGTGGTGGATGACGAGCACTCTGCCCTCCAGCGGCGTGCCCAGGCGGACCGTCTCCCCACTGCGGCCGGCCAGGGCGTCGGCCCAGTTGAGGGAGCGCGAACGCAGTTCATTGACGTCGAGGTAACTGGTGCCGAGGTGCAACAGCGCCCCGCCGAGCTGGTATTTCCCGGTCGCCGGGTCCTGCTCCACGAAGTCCACGTGTTGCAGCGTGCGCAGAATCCCGTGGGCTGTGCCCTTGGCCAGCCCGAGGGACGACGCCACCTCACCGAGGCCCAGCCGCCGGGAACCGCCGGCGAGCAGACGCAAGATCGCTGCCGCCCGTTCTATGGACTGGACCGGGCCGGCCATGAAGCGATAGTAGTCCGATTTCACCCCAATTTAGACCCCCGTTCGGTAATGCCGACCGCTGTTCGTTGACCGGCCCCATTTCCCTCCTTAGCGTGTCATGACGCTCGGCTCCCGGCCGGGCAACGCTTGCCTGAGGAGGGCCCATGATCATGGCGCAGCTCGGCACCGCGCCTCGCGGGGAGGTGGAACACATCCTTCCGGTGCCGCACGCCGCGGGGGCGGTCTCATCGCTACGTCGACATGTACGCGCGGTCCTCACCGATTGGACGCTGGCGGGCGACGTCCTCGAAGACGTGCTCCTGGTGGTCTCGGAACTGCTCACCAATGCGATCGTGCACGCCCTGCCGCCGGCGACGCTGAGGCTGACGCGGGGCCCGGTGGACCAGCGCGGCGTCGTACGCGTCGAGGTGACCGACACCGGACCTGCGGCTCCGGCACAAGTGCCGACAGCTGCCTGTGACCCGGACGAGCACGGCCGAGGTCTTGGCATCGTCACCACGCTGTCGGTTCGGTGCGGCGTGCGAGTGCACTCCGGCGGGACCAGCCGGTGGGCAGAGGTGTTCGTGGGGCGCGGCGGGTCGGGCGGAAGCGTGGAAGGCGTCACCGGGGAGTGACGGCAGGTCGGCCCTCGCTACCAGGCTGAAGCCCATGAGCGAGCCGTCTCCAGGGTCGCTCGCCCTGAGGTAGCCGGAGAGCGCACAGTCCAGCCGCCACCCGCCGCTCCTCAAAGCCGCGGGTGGCGCGCTGAGGAGCGAAGCAGGCGAGCCCAGGAAGACCAGCGGCTACAGCCTCGTCCAACCTCGGCGCACTGAACCCGGCACCGTTGCCAGGCCGCGGCGAGGAAAACGGTGCGGATCGCGGCCACCAGGCCGCTGTGGCTGTCGGAGATGACCAGCTGGACGTTGTCCAGGCCGCTGGCCCGCAGGCTGCGCAGGAACTTCGTCCAAAGCGGCTTCGACTCACTGTCGCCGACCATCAGCCCCAGGATCTCGCGGTGCCCGGTGGCGGAGATCCCGGTGGCGATGACCACGGCCTGCGAGACGATCCGGTGGTTGACCCGCGCCTTGCAGTAGGTGGCGCCCAGGAAGACGCAGGGGAAGACGGTGTGGTCCAGCGGCCGTTCCTTGAATGCGGTCAGCTCCTCGTCCAGCTCACCGCAGATGCGGGAGACCTCGGACTTGGAGATCCCGCTGTCCGCACCGAGTGCTTTGACCAGGTCATCGACCGAGCGGGTCGAGACCCCGTGCACGTATGCCTCCATCACCACGGCGAACAGCGCCCGGTCGATCCGCCGCCGGCGTTCCAGCAACGAGGGAAAGAACGACCCGGTCCGCAACTTCGGGATCTTCAGGTCCAGGTCGCCGGCCTGCGTGGTCAGCAGCCTCTCCCGGTGTCCGTTGCGCCAGGTCGTGCGCGTCTCGGAGTGCTCGCCCGGCGCGGCACCGATCACCTCGGTGGCCTCGGCCTCGATCAGCTCCTGCAGGATGCGCTCGCACACCACCCTGATTGCTTCAACTCCATCGGCCCTGCGTAGTGACTCAAGCAGCCGCATCAGCTCAGACTGGGACAAGACCATCGCGTGCTCCTCCGGTTGAACTGCCCGTTCACCAGGGAGACTTGCGCGATGGCCTGCCCTTGCTCTGGGAGCACGCACGGCCAGCGGATGCACGCCCCGGGCAGACACCCGCGCGTTCTGGGACCATGCCCGGCTACACCATCTCCTCAATGTCATGCTGCTGGTGGTTCCGGGAGCTCGCTCCACCACTTCCTGCCCGGCCTCGCGGTCGTGGCCTGGTCCCCTTGTGCGGCTCGCGGGGCCGCACCGGTCGGTGTGGCTTGATAGGAGCACGGCAAAGGCCCTGATTGAGGGGTGCCCACGGCCCGGTCCCGACGGGGGATTCGGGACCGAGCCGTGTGGGTCCGGGGTGGTGCGGGGGGTGCGGAGGCGTGCCGGAGTGTCCTACTCGCGGGCTCCGATCAGCTGCACGGCTCGGGCCCGCAGCGCCGCTCCGACCGGCAGGACCGTGCCGAGGAGCGCCAGCAGGGTGGAGACCACGGCGACGCCCGTGACCACCGCGTACGGCACGACGATCGGGGTGGTGCCGAAGAGCTGGAACAGGGCTCCCCACAATCCGGCCAGGTTGACGGCGGTGGCGGCCAGCGCCAGCACCACACCGATCGCGGACACCAGGAGCGACTCTGCGACGAAGAACCGCAGCACCTGCCTGGGGGTGGCGCCCGCGGTCCGCAGCACCGCCAGATCGCGCCAGCGGTCCGCGGTGGCCATCAGCAGCGTATTGAGGATCGCGATGAAGCAGAACAACATGATGATCACCGCGGTGGAGCGCTGCCGGACCTCGTTCAGGTGCCGGGCGTAGGCGGCCTCGGAGGCGACCAGTTCGTCCCGCGTCATGAAGGTGGCGCCGCTGCCGGCGACCGCCTTGCGGATGGCGGCGGTCGCGGCCTCCTGGTCGGTGCCCTCGTCCAGGGAGATGTACGCGCGGCGGGCCAGGCCGTCGCGTGCGAACAGCGCGGTGTCGGTGAACCGGGACGGCAGGTAGGCCACGTCCTCGCCGCGCAGCGCCTCGTACACGGCGGCCACCTTCAGCTTCTGGGTGCTGCCGTCGGCCATCAGCACGGTCTGCGTGGAGCCGAGGTCCATGCGCCACAGGTCGGCGACGGCCATGCTGTTCTCGTCGAGGCCGTCGAGGGAGCCCTCGACGACCTTGAGGTCCATGGTCCGCTTCAGCGCCTCGGGGTCGACCACCAGGCCGTCGTTCTCGTCGTAACGGTCCTCGTCCTTCCAGTAGACCGTGGTCAGCAGCGGCGCGGCGATCTGCACGCCGGGCACCTCGGCGACCCGCTCGATCACCTCGGTGCTGATGCCGGGGGTGTCGTCGGGGGCGAGGGCGTAGTCGGAGACGATCCGGTTCTGCAGGCCGCTGTCCCGGGCGGCGCCCAGCGAGTCGGTGGCGGCGAGCAGGGAGAACGCCAGGCCGACGGTGAGCAGTACCGGCGCGGCCGTCGCCGCGGTCCGGCGGCGTGCGGTCAGCGCGCTCTCCCGGACCAGCATCGCGGTGGGGCCGTCGGCGCGGCGCCACGGCCACATCAGAAGCCGGGCCAGCGGGCCCACGGCCAGCGGGGCGAGCACGGCCGCCGCCAGCACCGGCACCATCAGCGAGACCACGTACACCGTGGGCGAGAGCACCGTCACCGGGGAGCCGGTGGCGATCCAGGCGGTCCAGCCGACGCCTCCGAGGAGGGCCACGACACCGAGCAGGGCGCGGCCCGGGGTGACGCCCGTGTCGTCCACGGCGGCTTCCCGCAGCGCTTCGACGGGCTGGATGGAGCCGGCTCGGCGGGCCGCGGCGGCCGCACCGCCGACCGACACCAGCAGCCCGACCAGGAAGGCGGCGGCGAGCGGCGCGAGCACGGTCCAGTGCAGGGACGGGGTGACGGTGAACCAGTCCGGCGACACCCCCATGGAGATCAGCATGTCGGCGAGGAGCTGCGCCCCGAACAGGCCGAGGGCGGTGCCCACGGCAGCGGCCACGCCGCCCACCAGGAGGGCCTCGTTGCGGACCATCTTCCGCACCTGCTTGGGGGTGGCGCCGACCGCGCGGAGCAGGGCGACCTCCCTGCGGCGCTGGACGACCGCGAAGGCGAAGGTGGACGCCACCACGAAGATGGCGGTGGTCCCGGCGACGCTCGCCATCACCGGCACCAGCGTGATCGTGTTGTCCAGGGTCTCGCGGTCCTCGGCCTCGCTGGCGTCGGCCTTGTGCCGGTCCTGGCCGGTGAGGACGTCGGCCTTCTCCCCGACAGCGTCCCGGACCGCGTCCGTGGGGCCGAGCGCCACCAGCGAGTCGATCCGCGGGGACAGCCGAGCGGCCTCCGCCTCGGAGAAGAAGACGGCGTCCTCGTAGCCGACGGGGGCGACGGTGCCGCTGACGGTGTACGTCCGCACGGTGGACGCCGTCAGTACGGTCACCTCGTCGCCGGTGCGGGCCCGGTCGGAGGGGACGACGATCTGCCCGTCCGAGGTCGGCGCGGCGCCGTCGGTGAGACGGTAGCCGCCGAAGCGGGCCACCGCCCACGGGTGCCCGACCTGGTCCTCGGGGCCGCCGCGCAGCTGTGCGTAGAAGGCACGGTCGACGACGGTCTCGCCGGTCGCGGCGACCTGGTCGCGCAGTTCGGTGCTCAGCCCGCGGGCCGCCTCGGGAGAGCGGACGCCCAGGTCGTGGTGGGCCGGGTCCCAGCCGTCCGACTGCGGGCGTACGACCGTGTCGGCGCCGGCGAAGCGCTCAACCGGCCGGTCGGGCAGGTCGAACGCCGTCGTCACGAGCAGCCCCATGGCCGCGACCTGCGCCACCCCGAGGACCAGGGCGACCACCGTGCCGAGGAAGGAGACCCAGCGCGCCCGCAGGGTCTGGAAGGCCACCCTGATCACGACGACACCGCCAGGTGCGTCATGCGGGCGGCGACGTCCTCGGCGGTCGGCTGGAGCAGCTCTCCGACGAGGCTGCCGTCGGCGAGGAACAGCACGCGGTCCGCGTAGGCGGCGACGTTCGGGTCGTGGGTGACCATGACGATGGTGGTGGTCACCCGGTCCTCGGTGCCGGGAGTGGTGCCGGGGGTGCCACGGCCCGGTCCCGCCAACGCCCGCAGCGTGACCAGGAGTTCACGGCCGGTCGACAGGTCGAGGGCGCCGGTCGGCTCGTCAGCGAAGAGCACGGCGGGCCGGGACACCAGGGCACGGGCGATGGCCACCCGCTGCTGCTGTCCGCCGGACAGCTGGCTGGGCCGGCTACCGGCCTTCTTGTCCAGGCCGACCTGGGCGAGGGCTTGCCGGACCGCGCCGCGCGGGGGCCTGCGGCCCGCCAGCCGCATCGGCAGCGCCACGTTCTGCTCGGCCGTCAGCGACGGCAGCAGGTTGAAGGACTGGAAGATGAACCCGGTGGAGGCGCGGCGGAGTTCGGTCAGCCGGGTCTCGCTCAGGCCCGAGGTGTCCTGACCGTCGATGAAGACCCGGCCCGAGGTGGGCCGGTCGAGCCCGGCCGCGCACTGCAACAGGGTCGACTTGCCGGACCCCGAGGGCCCCATGATCGCGGTGAAACTGCCGCGGGGGAAGGACAAGCTGGTCTCGCGCAAGGCGCTCACCGCGCTGTCGCCGGACCCGTAGGTCTTGGTGAGCGACTCCAGCCGCACTGCGTCATCCATCGGTTCTCCGCGCTTCGTGGGTGAGGGGATCGGCCGGCGTCCCGTCCACGACGGAGGCCGGCGCGGGCACGTCCGGGGCCGGGCAGCACCGCCCGCCCCGACGAGGTGTGCGCAGCGTCGAGTGGTTCGATGCTGTCCGCGCGGTCCTCCCGGGCCGCTCCGGCCCTGCTGAAGACGGCGGCCGCCACCAGGGCCAGCACCGCCAACACCGCCAACAGCGCCACGAGAATGTCGCGGCTGCCGACTGCCTCCAGCAGGTATCCGGTACCGAGCGCGCCGAGCGAACTCGCCCCGGACACCAGGAGCATGACGACACCGCCGACCCGCCCCTGCATGTCGTTGGGGGTGATGCGCACCTGGTAAGAACATGCCGGGGACCGTAACAGTGGCTGCTGTAAACGACGTTATCCAGATAAGAACCCCAGGTGCTGGGGCTTGCCGGAAGAACACCGCTGCGGGCATGACCAGGGCCCATGCCGTGTGCGCGAAGATCATGACCTGCCGCATGGCCGGCCGCCGGTTCAGCCGGCCGCCCGACAGCGCCCCGCACAGCCCGCCCATGCCGCCCGCCGCCATGATCAACCCGATGGTGCCGGCGGCTCCCCCGTCCTGCCTGATCAACGGGCCCTGGACCTCACCAACACCGGCCCTCTCACCCTGCTGACCGGCTACCAGACCCCGGCCGCCTTCCGCCGGATCGACGCCAAGCGCCTGGAGACCTAGCTGCGCAACCGCAGCGTTCGCAACGCCGAGCAGCTGGTCGAGACCGCCCTCCAGGCCGCCGAACGCCAGCACACCAGCCTTCCAGGCGAGAAGCTGACCGCCCAGCTGGTGCACACTCTGGCGAAGGAGGTGATGGCCCTCAACCGGCAGGTCGCCGAGATCGACAAGCTCATCGAGGCCCGGTTTCGCCAGCACAGCGACTTCGAAGTGATCACCAGCATGCCCGGCCTGGGCGTCATCCTCGGCGCCGAGTTCCTGACCGCCACCGGCGGTGACATGGCCATCTTCGGCACTACCGACCGGCTCGCCGGCTTCGGCGGTGTCGCTCCCGCTCCGCGAGACTCCGGCAAGATCAGCGGTAACCTGCGGCGCCCTCAGCGATACAACCGCAGACTCCAACGAGTCTTCTACACCACCGCGTTGTTCAGCAGCCGAAGGTGCGAGGAATCCCGCCGGTTTTACGAACGCAAGCGAGCCGAGGGCAAGCGCCATACCCAGGCGGTCCTCGCCCTCGCCCGCCGCCGCGTCAACATCATCTGGGCCCTCCTGCGCGACGGACGGACCTAGAAGGTCGTACCGCCCTCCGCTCTCGCGGCTTGACAAACGGCATTAGGAATCGATGGCACAGGACAGCGGGTGCCAGCCGACGCGTCAGGCTGGCGGTGTCCCGTATCTACCGATCTGGTCCTCGTCTCGGATGAACGGGTCCGATTCGCTCGTCGTCTTAGGTGATCTGGTCCGCCAGGTTGTTCGAGGGAGGTGTCGCTGTAGCAGGTGGCGCCTCGGGCGTCTGGGTGCCGGTGCTGCCCGACGTGTTCCACGTTCGTGCGTAAAGGGCTGGGGCAGCTGGCGGGGGTGCTCGTGAGCGGGGCTGAGCACCACCGCCCGCGCTGGTTTTGCTCGTTCGCCGCAGCTTGGAGTCAAGCCGCGTACTGGTGGGCCGAGTAGGTCAGGTAGCCCGCGTCACCGCCCTGGTAGTACGTGGCCTCGTCGACGGGGGCGATCGGAAGCCCGCCCCGCAGCCGCTCGACCAGGTCGGGGTTGGCGAGGAAGGCGCGGCCGAAGCTGATGAGATCGGCGCCCAGGCCGAGCCAGCGGTCGGCGTCGTCCCGGCTGGTCTGCTTCGGTCCCATCGGAAGCACGGGGTTCATGACGAGGGTGCCCGGCCACGCCCGGCGCAGGGCGACGAGCACCTCTTCGTCGGCGGTGGCTTCGAGGTGCACGTATGCCAGCCCGAGGGGGGCCAGTTCGGTCAGCAGCGCGGTGTAGAGCTCGCGGACGTCGGTGTCCTCGACTCCCCAGAACGTTCCGCCTGGTGAGAGCCGGATGCCGGTCCTGGCCCCGCCGACGGCCTCGACGGTGGCGGCGGCCGCTTCGACGGCGAACCTGATCCGGTTGGCGATCGGGCCTCCGTAGCGGTCCGTGCGCAGGTTGGCGTTGGACGAGAGGAACTGCGAGATCAGGTAGCCGTTGGCGCCGTGCAGTTCCACGCCGTCGAAGCCCGCGTCGACGGCGCGGCGGGCGGCCCGGGCGTAAGACTGTGCGTGCTCGGGCACTTCGGCGGTGTCCAGCGCGCGCGGCATCGGAGCGGGCTGGAGCCCGGTCGGGGTGAACACGTCGCCGACGGCGGGGACGGCCGAGGGCCCGACCGGCTGCAGGCCGGTGGTGTCGGAATGTGAGACCCGGCCGCCGTGCATGAGCTGGGCGAAGATCCGTCCGCCGTTGGCGTGGACGGCGGCGGTCACGGGGCGCCATGCCTCGACCTGCTCGTCGGTGTGCAGTCCCGGTGTACCCGGGCTGGACTGCCCGATCGCGCTCGGCTGCACCCCCTCGCTCACGATCAGCCCGGCCGTGGCCCGCTGGGCGTAGTAGATCGCCATCGACGGCGTCGCCAGGCCGCCGGCGGCGGCCCGGACCCGGGTCATCGGGGCCATGACCATCCGGTTGGGCAGCGTGAGGCCGCCGAGCCGGTAGCTGGTGAAAAGGGTCGTCATGTCGGGACTCCTTCGCGGTCCGCCGTGCCCGCGCCTCGGGCACGGCGGCTACGCTAAAACCTCACACTGACGTCAGAGGCAAGTGTCTGTGACGCAGAACTCAGCCGGGAGGGCCTTGTGCGCATCGGGGAGCTCGCGTCACGGGCCGGAGTCAGTGTCCGGTCCGTGCGTTACTACGAGGAGCAGGGGCTGCTCACCAGCACCCGCAGTCCCAGCGGGCAGCGGCACTACACGGACGGCGAGGTCGAGCGGGTCGCGTTCATCCAGCGGTTGTACGCCGCGGGCCTGTCCAGCCGCACCATCGCCGAACTCCTGCCCTGCGTCGACGCGCCCAGCGAGGAGAACTCCGACTCTGCGCTGGAGCGGATGGCTCTGGAGCGCGAGCGGCTCTCCACACACATCGCCGACCTCGTGCGAACCAGGGACACGCTCGACCGGCTGATGGCCACGGCCCGGGCGCACCGGGAACAGCTGGGGACGGCCGCGGCCAGCTGACTGGCAGGCCCCGAGCCACCACCCATCGGCCGTCCCGCTGTGACCGAATGGCGCCTCTCCCGGAGCCCTTCGTCCTGTAGCTATGGCAATGGGGGAAGCCAGCCGTCACACGCCGCACCGGACCACATCAACTGAGACGACAGCAGACATTCGCACTCGCGAGACCAGAGCAATTGCGCCTCGGTCTCCCCTACCGGCGGCGGCGCTTGGCTGCTGCTCGTTCGCGAACTGACGGCTCCGCCGCTCTGCCCTCTCAGCCGTTCTTGCGCCTCGTCCGCGGCTGTCGAGCGACGCTGTGGGCCTTCATCTGCGTCACAACCTTGTCGTGCAGCTCGCGCAACGACTCCAGTTCGGCCGGCAGCGCGCGTGTCCTGTTGCGAAGAAGTCCGCAACACCGCAGGTCGTAGGCGTGTTCTGGAGTGGAGCGGGACCGTTGCGGTGCGCCTTTCAACGTGGAGGCGCTCGTTGCCAGTTGAGGTGGCTGAAGCCCGCCTCAGCCGCAGGGGTCAGCCCGTGCCCGGCGACGTCCCAAGAAGTCACCCGCCGACGAGCACGGTGTCTCAGGGGAATATGCCAAGCCGGGCCGTGAACGCAGCGTGCGGAGGCGGCTCGGGCCGCAGCTGCGCCACGGCTTCCCGCAGCGGCGCCGTTGGCACGAGCCGGTCACTGGCCGAGGGCCGCAACCAGTACGGGCCCGGCGGCACGGTCCGGTTCAGCGACGGCAGGGTGATCGTGTGAGGTGCACCGAGGCACACGGCGTGGGTGTGCGGCTCCCACCGGCCGGAGGAACCGGGTGGGACGAGCCAGTAGAGCCACCCGCTGTCGGGATCCTCGATCACAGGCCCGCATCCGCCCTGGATCTCATCCATCAGGGCCACAACACTGCGGGCCTGGACGCCGGAACTGGTGATGACGACGTCGAAGAGATGGCCCCCGAGGCGGACGCGGGTGTCGCGGCGGGCCTCAACAGCCAACAGAGCGCGGACCACTTCGGCGAGGTCGGCCAAGTCGGCGGCCGGGCAACAGGCTGTGCCGACGGACTCGACCAGGTGCTGCATCACTGCGCTGCCTGGCGGCAGCGCCTCGGCAGGGGCGATCACTGGGCCACCGGACCCGGGCGCAGGACGGCACGGACCGTCTTACCGTCGAACTCAGGGCTGACAAACCATGAGAGGGCCACGCCCTGGCACGCAACTTCCCCAAGGCCGTGGCCCAGTTCGCCGGCGATCGCCTTGTCGAAGTGAGGGAATGTGGGGTTGGGGTCCGTGACGTCGACGAGCAGTTCGTGAGCTTCGGTGACGCTGAGACAGGCGGCCAGCCGTTGTCCTGCGGCTGTGAGCGCGTGGCCGTGCTCGACCGCATTGTCGACGAGGACGTGCAGGACGTCGATCGCACAGTAATGGTCTCCAGACCAGCCCAGCACAGTGAGCAAGGTTCGGGCCTGGA
This sequence comes from Streptomyces sp. NBC_00287, assembly GCF_036173105.1. Classification (NCBI taxonomy): domain Bacteria; kingdom Bacillati; phylum Actinomycetota; class Actinomycetes; order Kitasatosporales; family Streptomycetaceae; genus Streptomyces; species Streptomyces sp. NBC_00287. The sequence continues at coordinate 9,553,334 of NZ_CP108053.1, read as the reverse complement.
GGCGGGCTAAGAGGTCCTAACAAAGGCGTTGGACGTGGCGGTGGGTGATGAGGCAGGTGGCGAGGCCGAGGAAGGCTTCGTGGATGTCGTCGCGTCGTTCCCAGCGGATCCGCAGGCGGCGGAAACCGTGCAGCCAGGCGATCGTGCGCTCGACCACATAGCGGAACATGCCCAGGCCGCTGCCGTGTTCCTGTCCTCGTTCGGCGATGACCGGACGGATGCCGCGGGCCCAGAGCAATCGGCGGTACTTGTCGTGGTCGTAGCCGCGGTCGGCGAGGAGCGCATCGGGTCTGCGTCGGGGCCGGCCGACGACGCCGGCCACGGCCGGGACCTTGTCCAGCAGGGGCAGCAACTGCGTGACGTCGTTGCGGTTTCCGCCGGTCAGGGACACCGCGAGCGGGATGCCCTGGGCGTCGGTGAGGACGTGGTGCTTGCTGCCCGGCCGTGCGCGGTCGACCGGGCTGGGGCCGCTTTTGGGCCGCGCCGAGCGGCCCGCACGTGGGAGGAGTCGATCACCGCCCGCGACCAGTCCAGCTTCTTCGCTACCCGCAGCTTCTTCAGCAGTATCAGGTGCAGTTCGTCCCACACGCCGGCCTCGTTCCAGGCGGCCAGCCGCCGCCAGCACGTCATGCCCGAGCCGAAGCCCAACTCCTGTGGGAGGTACTCCCATTGGATGCCGGTGTGCAGCACGAACAGGATCCCGCACAAGGCCTGCCGGTCCGGTACCCGCGGCCGGCCCTCCACCAGCTTCGGCCCCGGCTCGGGCAGCAACGGCTCGATGAGCGACCACAGTTCATCCGACACGATCCAAGGCCGCGACTGTCGCTTTCCCACGACCAGACCAACGACCATCCAAGCCGAAGGTCACATGATCAACAGCTTCTGTTAGGACCTCTAACGCGGCACTGCGATCCGCGGGGAGAGCCAGCGGGATCCTGTGCCAGACCGGCGCGGTCTCCGCAACGAGTTGCATGTCAGTAGGTCCTTCAGCGAGAGGGAGAGTGCACCAGCTCGTTGTGCCCTCGGTAACACCCCAAGTGCCTGCCATGAAATCGACGAGACAGTGACCGCGCCCCATGGTCGAAGTGCGCGGCGCCGCAGATCGGGACGGCGAGGGGTGCACGGCAGGAATACCGAGTCCGGCGATGGCCGCAATGGCCTGCCCGGAGTCGTGGCCGGACAAAGTGTCCGGGCTGGCCTTCGGGCCGGAGCTGGCGCAGCAGTGGCAGCACGCCAGCCGGCAGCAGCTGGTGAGTTCCAGCTCGACGGAGCGGATGCTGGCCGCGGCATCATGGGCGGGCTTCGAGGCCAGGGCCGTCGTCATACGGTCCTCCAGTCAGGGGAGCCGGAAGGGGACCCGCCCCGGTCGCTCGACCTGTCCAGGGTTGGGGGAACCGGGGCGGGGGTTGGCAGGCCCGTCCCGCCAGGGACTGCCGGGGGTACGCCGGCGGGACGGGCGGCTTGTGGGGGTGCGACCCCGATCCTGGGGTCGCCTTGGGACCCCTTTCACGCCAGGGCAGGGCGGGGGCCGGGTCAGCGGATGCGGACGGTGTTGGCGCAGTGGTCGTGGATCCGGCCCGCCACGACCGCTCCTGCCGACGGGCTCGCCTTGCCGTAGGGCAGTGTCGCCTCGCCCTCCCTGAGGGGCCGGTCGCAGGCCAGGCACATCCGGACACCGGTCAACGCCTCGTAGTGGTCGCACAGCGCCAGCAACGACCGGCCGAGTCTGCGCACATGCGCGACAGCGTCGTAAGACATCAGACCAGGGCGAGCGTTCAGCTTCCCGCGGGCCTCGCCGACACAGGCTTGCGCGCAGTAGCGCGGGACGTCGCCGACGGTCAGCAGCGCCGCGAGCTGTTCGATCTCCGGGATGAGCAGCTGTAAGTGGCCGCGCAGCAGGCCAGTCAGCGTCTGAAGCGTGCCGCGGTCGGTCGGGGTCACCTCGGGCGGAAGCACCTCGGCCACTCTCGCGCGCATCGTGGCGACGTCCACCGGCGGCGCGCTCACACCCTCACGACTCCCGGTGGCCTTCATGACGCTGCCTCGTTGTCGTCGTCGGCCAGGCAGCCGCCGACCATCACCAGCGCCAGCACATCCGTCGGATCACAGAGCTTGCCCGGCCCGATCATCGGCACCGCCCAGTACGACGCGAGCGTGCCCTCGTCCAGCTCCGTGAGATCGGGGCGGGGAACGCCCAGGTACGTGCCCTCTCCGAGGCACTGGGCGGCGGGCGCCCGCCAGTTCGCAGCGGTGCCGGGCGGGACCAGGGCGTAGTAGCGGCCGCCCTCAGGATCGTGAACGACCGGACCGCCCTGCAGATGGCGCGCCAGCCGCCGGCTCACGACCGACGGGTCATGGCTGGCGAACACGTGGTGAGCGCCGGCGGCGGCGATACGGACCGCCTCGAAGAGCCGCCCCAGCGGGATCAGGGCAAGCCTAGCGGCGCTGCTCCACTCCCGGTGCACCACGGCGGGCGAGGAGTGCGCGGAGGCAAGCCAGGCCTCAACCTCACCTGTCGAGGGCGGACTCGGCGGTGTGAACGCCCCGCTCCGGGCCGTACTGTTCGTCATGTCGACGCTCCTCAGCAGCGTTGGCCACGCCCCGGGGCCGTTCGCGCGGTCGCCGGGGTCCTTGGGTAAAGACCCTTGCGCCGGGCGCCTGTTGTTCCCATCCCATGGCCCTATAGCCCCGCCCTATATTGGGGAGTTATGGGGGACTCCCACATCGACCTCTGGTCACATCCCGCGCTCGCCGCGGCAGTCGCCGCCGCGGACTGGGGCGCCGCGTTCCGCACCTACCGGAGGCTCACCGGCCTGAGCCAGACAAGGCTCGGTGAACGCGTTGGCCTGGTCCAATCGGACGTGTCAGACATCGAACGCGGCCGACGCCGCGTGACCTCTGCCGACGTGCAGCAGCGGATCCTGTCCGGCCTGGAGATCCCCGCCCGCCTTCGGTCCGAAGCGGAGCGGCCGGCCCCGGCGCCGGTCCCAGCGCTCGCGCTGGCCGGTCCGGGACCCGACGAGGATCTTCTGGCCCGTGTGACCAGCGTCGTCAGCACCGGGCACCGGGTGGATGCCGCCACCCTGGATTGGCTTGACCGGCTCCTGGCTGAGCACCGACGAGCCGAGGACGAGATCGGATCGCGGCCCCTCGTTGACGTGATGCGCCAGCAGCTGCGGACCGTCGTCGACCTGTACGCAGGCGCCCGCGGCCCCCTCGTCGACCGCGTGGTGCGCCTCGCCTCCGAACATGCGCAGTTCCTGGCATGGATGGCGCAGGACCAGGGACAGCCGGCCGCCGCGCTGGCCTGGTACGACCGCAGCCACGAATGGGCGCTGGAGGCCGGAGACGCGAACATGGCCGCCACGACGCTCAGCATGAAGGCGCACATGGCCTGGTCTGGCGGGCGCGGAACGCGCTGCGTGCGGCTCGCTGAGGCGGCGCGCTGGTCGGCCCCGGGCACGTCTCTCGGCGTGCAGGGTATGGCCGCCCAGATGGCCGCCCGCGGGCATGCGCTCAATGGCGATGCTGACGACGCCGAACGGCTCCTGGACGACGCGCAGGACCTGATCTGTCGAGCATCCGAGCACCCGGAGGACGAGCCGCCGTGGATGTACTTCTACGGCGAGACCTGGTTCACCCTGCAACGGGGCATGGCCGCACTACATCTACGGAACTGGCGTACGGCAGTCGACCATCTCACGGTCGGCCTGGACGCGCTGCCGGACGAGTACCGGCGGGACAAGACGTGGTATCGCGCCTGCCTCGCGCATGCACTTGCCGGGGCAGGTGAACCTGCGCAGGCCCTCACGGTGGCCGCGGCAAGCGTGTCTGATGCGGCGGCCATCGGGCGCCCGCACTCATGGAACGAGTTGCATACGACAGCAGCGGTTCTGCTGCGCCGTGGCGCCAGCGAGGGAGACCAGCTGGTCGCTGCACTGCGCGAGTTCGACTGAGCGGCGGTTACGCCCGTCTCCGACCCGCTCGGCTCGTCGGCGGTCAGCCGTCCAGTGAGGGCATGCTGGTCTCCGTTCTCAGCACCCACGGGGAACCGTACCCCCCGTTATCTTCTTCGCGGTCCTGCAAGAGGGCCGCTGGCCTCCGGGCCCGGCATGACTGTTCCTTAAGAATGTTGGCCGGTCCGGGAGGACCGGGTGTGGCTGATGGCTGTTTGCCGTTGAGCTTGTCTTTTAACCTCTGCGGCTGTCGCGTTCGATGATGCTCTCGGGTCGCCTGGTCGTTTTCCCGACGTCATAGCGGGTCGCGGGGTGGCGGTTCTTGGAGCCAAGTGGCCTTCCTGGTCCGGGTGTTGAGGGTTTCGGCCCACGGGCCGGACAGTGCAGGTGCGGGCGGAGGTTCCGAAACCCTCGGCGGACTCGGGCCGGGGTGAGCCGTGCGGGCTCGGCCGGCTTCTCCCAGGGGCGGCGGAGGTCCGCTGCGGCTTCGCGGGTGAGCCGGAGCTGGGTGTGGGCGGCGATGACGATCCAGGTCCAGCGGTCGCCGGCCTCGGGAGTGCGTAGCTTTGGTCGGGTCCAGCCGAGGGTCTGCTTCATCAGCCGGAAGGTGTGTTCCAGGTCGAACCTGCGCAGGAACGCCTGCCAGCGGACGTCGACGTCCTTGCCGCTCAGCCCCGTGGCAGAGGACCACAGCCAGAGCGGCAGTGGGTCGTGGCCGCCGGGAAGGCGGTCGACCTGGAGGCGGATCAACGTGCCCTCGATGATGGGGAGTTCACCGCTGTGGTCGATCCACGCGGAACGGGTGGTCAGCCTCGGGTGAATGCGGTCCCAGGCCATCGCACGGGCGGTGCCGTACCGGTCGGTGACCTGCACCGTGGCTGCGTCCGGCTCGCCCCAGGTCTCCGGCTTGGCAAAGCGGAACTCCTTACCGTGTCTCGGCGGCCGCCCGCCCCGGGGGTAGGCCAGGGCGTACTCCTTGAGCGAGGGCGTCGGCCGTCGCATGACGCGGTCGGAGCGCATCCGCCCGAGAACCTCGATAGGGAGTCCGTCAAGGAGGTGGGCCATGCGCGGGGCGTCGTAGCCGGCGTCGAAGACGATGAGGATGTCGCGGTCGCCGAGGTGCCAGCGGCCCATCTCGATCAGGTCCGTGACCACCCGGCGGACCTGGATGGCGGTGATCTCGGCGACGTCGTCGGCTGGACCGAGACGGACGGCGTCCAGCAGTTGGCACCAGGACGCGCGGCCCGATTCGAGTGCGGCGACGAACGAGTACGGCCAGCCGGGCACGAACTGGTCGGAGGACCGGCCGCCGCGACCGTAGACGTGGCAGAAGAGGCGGTCCGCACTGGTCGGTGCGTCTGGGCGGAGCCAGTTGCTGACGTCGACGGCGAGGACCAGGCGCCCGTCGGCGGCCTGCGGCATGGGCAGGCCGGCCAGTACCTGTCGTAGCCTCGGAACATCCACGTTTCCGCTGTTCAGCGCGTCGTACATGGCACCGTGTCCGCGCCGGTGCTCGGCCACCAGCGTCAGGTCCACCGGCGCCGTCACGGGCCCGTCCGCACACAGCAACGCGTCGGTGAGGTCGAACAGTTCATCCCTGCGCGCGGTCAGGCAGTCGAATAGGTCCTCCCGGAAGCGTGACGTGAAGTCGAACGCGTCCCGCCGGGCATCGTGGTCCAGCACACTCACCTCTGCGGCCTTCGTATGAACGTGATTCCGTGGCGGAACGCATGGTCATGCGAAGGCCGTCCGCCTGCCCAGCGAATCCCCAGATGGGTGAGTGCGTACGACGCGACGTTCGAGGTCAGAGGTTAAAAGACAAGTTGAGAAGCTGTGCCTGAGCCCTTCATGACAACGGAGACGTCGCTGACCTGGGTGGTCATTGACCACCACCTGCGCCTGGGTGTTCGCGGACTCACGCATCCGGATTACACGACTCGGAAGCGATCCCCGGTAAGCGTGGCAATGCGATCCAGCAGGAGCGACGATGTCCGACCACGCGCAGCTCGCACTTCATCCAGAGCGTTCCGGATCAAAGCTCGGTCTCTCCGGCCCAGAGGCCGCCCGGCGATCACCCGCTGTCGTATCAGCTTTGTGGCAGCGTCGAGTGCATCAAATGCTCCGCTGATTTCGTCGGGGGTCACACCCTCTGGCAGGACTGGCCGCATGCGCCCCGTGTGACGCACAGGGCCACAGCTCAGCTGGTCAATCCACATGCCGTCATGCAGAGCATGATCAAGCGCCTCACTCGCGCGCTGCCTGCACGCCCTCAACAAGTCGTCGAACAGCTCAATGTTACTGACCTTTCCGTTCAGTTGTCGGGGGTGACAGCGCTCGATCCCTGCGGTAGTTCGTGGCCATGAGGTATGCGCAGGGCGGTGGTCTCACGCCGCAGGGCCAGGCCGCGCGGGATCGGGTGCGCATGCTGGCCGCCGATGGGTTTGCGCGGGGTGAGAAGAACACGGTGATCGCGAAAGAGCTGCGGGTCAGTGTCCGGTCGGTGGAACGGTGGCGCCGGTCCTGGCGCGAGGGAGGGCGACAGGCCCTGCGTCCCTCGGGCCCGGCCAAGCGGCCGAAGGTCGGCGACAGTGATTTCGCTGTCCTCGAGCCCCTGTTGCTGGAAGGCGCGATGGCTCAGGGCTGGGCGGATGAGCGGTGGACGCTTGCGCGGGTCCGGCTGCTGATTGCAGATCAGTTGGGAGTGTCGTTGTCGATCCGCGGAGTGTGGGTGTTGCTACGGCGGCACGGCTGGTCGTGTCAGCAGCCTGCCCGGCGGGCAGTCGAACGGGACGAGGCGGCGGTGGTCGGCTGGGTGAAGGAGACCTGGCCCCGGGCAAAGCCACCGCGGCGACGCTCGGGGCATGGCTGGTCTTCGAGGACAAGGCCGCCGTCTCGATGACGTCGCACCGGCACGCACCTGGGCACCCGCAGGCGGCACGCCCGTGGTTCGGTTCAACGGCGCTTCCCGCGGGCGCATCTCGATGGCCGCGCTGGTGTGTTTCAAGGCCGGCGAACGCAGCCGTCTGATCTACCGTCCGCGCGTCCAGGGCCATCACCGAGGTGCCCACCGCGGCTTCACCTGGCAGGACTACCGTGACCTTCTCGTGCGGGCTCACCTCCAGCTCGGCGGTCCCATCGTGGTGATCTGGGACAATTTGAATGTTCATCGCTGCAGTCGATTACGCGAGTACGCGCCAGAGCATGACTGGCTCACCATCGTGCAGTTGCCCAGCTACGCGCCCGACCTCAATCCGGTCGAGGGCATCTGGTCGTTGCTCCGGCGCACCACGACCGCCAACGTCGTCTTCCGCGACCGCGACCACCTCGTCCAAGCCGTCCGCCTTTGGCCTGCGCCGCATCCAACTACGCACCGACCTCATCGAGGGGTGCCTCACGGAAACTGGCCTCTCGCTCAACGCGACAACTGAACGGAAAGGTCAGTAGGACCCCTTAACGTCCTGCTCGACTTCGTCCACGTCGCGGAGTACTGCCGGACGGCCGCGCACGCCTTCCACCCGCCCGGCAGCCGCAAGGCCGAGACCTGGGCCGCGGACAAACTCACCGCGATCCGCGCGGACACGCCGACCGCGCCGCCACCGAGATGACCGCCCAGGCCGCACCGGACATCGTGCCCGCCGTCGTCGGCGACGACGCCAGCCTTTCCACCGAGCTGCGTCAACGGACGGTGTTCGTCGACGTGGTGACGCTGGGATAGCCCTCCAGTACGCACGACACGAACGGACGGCTCGCAGACGCACGAACAGACGGCCGGCACGCCCACGCGGGCGCGCCTTTCGGTTTCGGTCCGGGTGGCTCACTCTGCGGCTTCGGGCTCCAGCCGGTCCGTCACCGTCTCGGTCATCGACAGGCGGTCTCCGCCGAGGACGACTCCGCTCGCGCTCACGCTCGGCGTGAGGGAGATCGGGCAGGCCCCGGGCCGGTCGACGGTGAAGAGACCGAAGGTGGCGGTCCCGTCGGAGATCTCGTCGCTGTCGGCATGGCCGTAGTACGCCTGGACGCCGTCCGGTTGGCAGAGCATGACGTGGAATCCACCGGTACCGTCGGGCCAGGTGAGGACCAGGTAGCGCACGGAGTAGTCCGTGCCGAGCGGGGCGAGCGCAGTGATCAGCCCAGCCAGCGACGGCCCTCGCACGAACGTGTCCGGCATGCCCATCTGGATGTCGGAGTCGATGCAGAGCAGCATCCGTTCGTCCCCGCACTCGATGGCACGCATCCCCTCCCGTTCGGGCCGTACCAGGTACAGCTCACCGGCCGACAGGCGGCTCAGCAGCGCCACGTCCTCCTCCGTCGGCGCAGGGTTGTTGATGACGAACACTTGCTCCTCGTCGGCCGGGATCGCCACGATGCGCGTATCGTCCGCGGGGGTGAGTTCAAAGCCCGGCAGGCCCGCCCGATAGGCGATGACCGACAGCGCGAAAGCGGCCTGGTCACCGACCATGTCCCCGGCCGGGGGCGCCATCTGGGTCAGGGTGTCCAGGAACTCGGAGGTGGCGACCTGCTGCAGGGTGCGCCACGCCGCAAGCGCGACGACCGGTTCACCGGAGAGCGCCGCGGCCTGGGCGAGCGGAACGGCGTCCCGGCCCATCACCGCGGCCCGGTCGAGCGCCGCGGCGACTGTGAACGGGTCGGGCTCGGGCTCCGCCAGCACCTGGCCGACAGCCTGGGCCAACGGCCCCAGCGGGCTCGGGTCGATCAGGGCGAGGATGCCCAGGGCACGGACCCGGTGTGCGTCTTCCCTGGTGAGTGCGCGGCCGAGGGCGTCGGCGAGGTCGTCGGCGTCGAGTGCCGCCAGGAGCGAGGGGTCCACCCCGTCCTTGGAGGCGAGCAGTTGGTCGATGCGGTCGGTCATGGGCTCCGCGCCTCTCTCGCAACCGTCTCGGGACAGTGGGTCCGGCCTACAGGACGACCTGGCAATGGGTGATCATCTTGACCGCCTGAGCGGGTGTGACCCCCGTGTTGGTGCCCGACTGCGCCCGCATGAAGTTCGCGGGCCCGCACAGCGATTCGTCCCTCTCGCAGTGAGGCAGCCCCAGGAAGTGACCGACCTCGTGGGCGAAGGTGTTGCCGCTGTCCGCCGTGCTGCCGTCCAGGGACACGACCGGCGCTCTCAGCCGGCCCTTGGCCTTGTTCTTCCCGCACTTTCCGGGTGCGGGCGAGTAGCCGACATCCGTGGGGTGGAGCACACTTTTCACGACGAACACGTCGAGAGCCTCGTTGCCGCGTACGGCGAACCGGTCGGCCAGCGCTATCGCGTCGGCCGCACCTCTGATGACGGCGTTCGCCCCGGCGACACTCAGGTCGATCTTGAAGCGGTGGACCGTGGCGATCACCGGACCATGCGTGGCGAAGACCGTCCTCATGATGTCCACCGAGTCGTTGACCTGCTTCAACTCGGCGGGTGTGAACGTATCCTCAGCGACGGTGATCACATTGATGTCGAAGTGCACTGCCATCGGCTCAGCCCCTTCCAGCCTCTGACAAGGCTGTGAGAACGCGGCGGGTCTTGCTCTCCGGGTGCGCGGAGAGCACCACTCCGCGCTCCCGCACCGCGTCCTCGAGCTCTCGCTGCATGCGCTCGGCCCGCGCGATGAACTCCTCCTGGTCGTCCTCCTCCTTGGGCTTGACCCGGATCGAGGCCTCCAGGAAGTCCAGACCGGCGGCCGACCACGCCTCCAGGTTGACGTCCAGGTCGTCGAGTCGAACGTCGTCGACCTTCATCGAGAAGATCGGCCCCAACGCGACCAGCCCGTCGAGCGGGACGGCGGGTGCGCAGGCATGCAGGAACTGCTCCTGGACCGCGTCCATCGACGCGGCGGGATCGGCCCCGGGCTCCACCGCGTCCGCAAGAGCCCCGGGCGGGTGACTGCGCACCAGAGAGGCCGCCAGCACACGGCCGCTCGGCGACCAGTCCTCCTCGATCTTGTAGGTGACGGGCTGCACATCGAACGGGCCGGAGAACCGGCCGACCAGTTGTTCTCGGGTGGACGGACGCAGTTTGGCGGTCAGGTCGTCCTGATCTCCATGGATCCTGAACCGTACGATCACGCCGCCGTCCAGCAACGGCACCCGCCCCTCGGCGACGCCGTCCCGGTCCTCCGCGAACCAGATGCGACGCGTCGTCATGGCGCCGCGCGACCCGCCGAGGGCCGACAGTGCCGCGCCCACGTCGCCCTCGACGTTCACCTTGATCTCGACGGGCAGCAGGTCCATCGCATCGCTCCTGCACGCTGTTTCGGGGACGGGTGTCGCCGACGCCTCAGGGCCGCGGCACTGGGCTCCGGTCACTCCTGACGCGTCGCCTCCTCCGCGGGCTCCAGGCTCGGCATCAGCGGGCCGAATCCGTTCTGGGCGGCGGGTGTGAGGTGCTGCACCAGGAATTCCGACTCCGGCACCGCGTCATCGCTGCCCCCTCCTCCCGCCAGATTCAGGTCGATCGCGTACACCGGCTGGATGATCTCCTGCTCCTCCAGCCGACCCAGCTCCAGGTAGCCGAGCTGAACATCCTCGATGGTGTAGGTCCCGCCGAACCACGGCCCCCAGTACGCATCGAGCTCTGCCAGCACCTCGTCCAGGCCGCGCCAGCCGCTCACCGCCTCACGGACACCGGCGATCCGGCGGGCCGTCCGCTCGAAGCCGGTAGGCCGTAGGTCCGGTCCCAGGTACATGACGACGTTCCCGCCCTGGCCGAGGAAACTCAGGCCGTCGCGTTGCCGGGTGAGGACCACGCCGACGTCGATGACCCGCTCGTCGCCGGCCGGTTGGCCGCGTTCGGCGGTGGCCACGTTCAACCGGGTCACCCGGGAGAGTGCGAACTGGTCCTCGTCGAGCAGCCGCAGGAAGCCGGCCTCCTGGACTGCGGCGAAGGTCGCCTCCGAGTCCGTCAGATCCAGGTGCGCCGTTCCGTCGTCCACCTGCCAGCGTCCGGTGTCCACCAGTCGAACGGCCCGGGAAGGCCTGAAGACCGTACAGAGGTACGGCTCCTGTTCGATCTCGAGCAGCGGGCCGAACTCGTTCCAGGCCGATGGATCGGCTCCGGACATCCCGGCCAGCTGAGCCAACTCCACGATGTCGTCCAGCGGTTCGACGCTCGAGTCCACCTCGTAGATGTTCGCCGGGGCCCCGAAGGACAGCCAGAACTCCAGCAGTGCCGCGTAGTCCAGCATCGGCAGGCCTCCGATCCTCTCCGGGCTGCGCTAGCTGCGCCACTTCATTGACAGGAACCGCGCAGGCACCGGACCGACGTCACGGTCCGCCAATGTCCTGCGGTCTCGCCTGAACATGGCGTCGTTCGCATCCAGGCCGCAGGCTATGACGACAGGCGTGTTGGTCTGCGAGCCGGAGCGGGCGAAGGCCGAGTCCAGCCATGCCGTGCCCACCGGTGTTCCCCTGGAGACGGCGACAGCGAAGTCATCGCCGCGTTCGGTGTTGAGCCCGGCGAAGCTCTGCTTGACAAAGGTGCACAGGACGCTGAGGGCCTGTTGCGGGTGGCTGGAGTCGCCGCTCAGCGGCGCGGACCAGACACGCACCACACTGTCCGGGACCGGGAACGTCACGGCGTCGCAGACATCGAGCACCAGCCAGCGCAGCTTCTTCACACCGAGCCGCATGTTCTTGTAGAACGCGCGGCAGCCGAAGTGGTCGGAGGCGAACGACGCGGCCAGCTCCTCCGCCCCGTGCCCCGCGAAATACATCAGGTGCACATCGTCGACGAAGTGGAGCGACATCCCGGTCGAGTTGCGTTCAGGGTGCTCGAAATCGGTGGCCCAGGCGTTGGCATTGCCCCAGCGGAAGGACTCCGAGTGTCCGGTCTTCTGTATCCGGTCGGCGAAACCGACCGCCACGTTCTTGATGGCAGGTACCGCGTGAAATCCGCATTCCGTGCCCGGGATCGCAGCGGCGCTGTTCCACGCCGCTCCGTACTGGACGGGTGTGAAGTCGGCCATGGCCGAACTTTCCTTCTCCCCGAGAGAACTGCGGACCGGAAACCACGGCGTTGAGGGTGACAAACCCACGCGGTCCGCACTTCAACACTACTCCTCGGCCCATCGGCCCACACCCGGGAATTCCACGCCGGGCCCGAGCTGCACAGCAGGACGGGCTTGCCTAACGTGGAAGGAAGAGAGGTCTGTGCAAAAGAGGAACCCCCATGGCCTTCAAGCAGATCAAACTGCACTTCCAGGGATCATTCCAGTGCCGTCTGGCGACCAACGCCGACCCGCCCGACAGTTCACGGAGCGACCCCTACGGAGACCTCCGCCTTCCGGCCTCGACAGGGTGGACCTTCGACTACGACGAACCCCGGTTCGACCGCATCATCCGTACAGCATCACCCGTCGCGCTGAGGGCCGCTCTCGTAGACGACTTCGTACCGACGAAGGTCACGGGACTTGAGGCCCAACCCGAGGCTCTGTTCGGCGTCGAGCTGCCTTTTCAGAGCGTCCCGGGTGATCCGCTCCTCGGCCTCCCGGTGTCGCTCGGCTCGAATCCGATGTTCGATGAAGCGGCCGGTGGTGGCGCGACCTTTGAGCATGTGCTCAACTGCAACCTCTCGTTCGGCACATTGCTGACCGCCACACCGACGTCAACGCCGCACCTGACGGGAGTTTCTGACACAGGCGCAGGCTCCGAGTATCTGCTCAAGAAGCCTCCCGCGATTGCCGCCGCGCTCGCGGCAGGCGGCATCGTGCCTACGCGAGTGAAGGTGCTGACAGAGGAGGGGCCGACTCCACTCCTCCCGAAGTACATGCAGGCCTACGCAGGCTTCTTCGGAGCCAAGGCATCCACCGAGCCCGTGGTCGTCTCCCTCAACTTCTCGCCCGCTGGGGCGTCCGGCATCCTTGCGTCGATCCTCTTCGGCTGGACCTGGAAGCTGATCCTCACCTTCTCCCGCTTCGACGGCGACACGCTCACGGGCCGCTTGGACGGAGAACTGCACGGGGTTCACTCCAACGTTTGAACGGGTTCCTCGGAGCGCGTTTCATGGCGGGTCAGGTTCCAGGAAGTCGAAGCGGAGGCCGCTCGCTCCTTCGCCGGTGCCGTTGGTCTTGCGTCGGCCGGTCCAGGTGTGGATCGTGCCGTCGTGCCAGCGGGCGCGGTGAAGGGTGCGGGTGAGGAAGGCTCCCGAGCGCGGGACCTCCTCCTCGTACACCCACACGGGGCCGTCGGTTCGGATGCGCCCGAAGATGCGGCCCTCGGGCAGCAGGGGTGCGCGCCCGTCCCCCGTCGGATCGGCGGAGTGGCGGGCCAGCGGGGTGAGTTGCAGGCGCACCGACGCCCCCTCACCGACGCGCACGGGTGCCAGTGGGTACCAGTGGTCCGGCACCTCGCTGTCCACCCGATAGCGCGGGACGGCACCGGGTTGCGGCAGTACCGGGGCCGGCCGGTCGGCGGTCCACCGGTCGTAGCGGTCGATCACCTCTCCGGTGTCGTCGTCCTGGACATTCTGCTCCACGGCCCAGGCGAGGTTGGCCATCTCGTCGCGCAGGAGCAGTACCGCTTCGATCGGTGGTCTCTCGACGACGTGCGGAAGGGCGGGGGCGAGGAAGAACCAGGGGTCGGCCGTGTCGCGGGCTGTGGGGTCCGTCAGGCCGAAGAGCTCCCAGCCGGTGTCGGCGCCGCCCGCCCGCTCGATGGTGTGCTGCCGGCCGAACACGTCGGTCAGCCGGGTCAGGGAACGCCGGGGCCGGTCTGCCCTGCCGCACCAGGGCTGCGGCGCGTGGCCGGTGACAAGGGCGTCACCGCCGGTCAGCCGCTCGGCAAGGTCCGCAGCACAGGCAATTCCGGCGGAGCGCACCTGCACTTCGGGATGTCGAGGGGCTCCGACTGGTCGTACGGGAGCGCGGTGAAGCCCCGTTGGTGAACGAGCGAGGCTATCAGGCGTCCTCGAAGAGCAGGTCCTCGGGAGGAGGGCTGGCCTGACGGGCAAGGCGACTGTGCCGTTGGCCAGCGGCACAGCCACACCTTGCTTCGAGCAGCGTCTTATAACGTCATCGTCCGAGATGGCGATCGAGCAGTTCCGGCTCGTGGACGGTTATGTGAACGCGCTGCCCTCGCGCTACTGGGACAGCGGCGCCGACATGACGGCGTACTACTGCAAGATCCGCAACCCGTTCCCACAGGTGGTAGCCGCCACCGACTGACGACGACCGGAAATGCGGGGCGGCGCTCGATCATCGACCGAGTGCCTCCTCCACGTGGTCCCGGGAAGAAGGAGTTCCGCCATGCTGTCCGGCCAGATCGCACGCCGAGTTCAGCGGCGTCCGGATGAGGCCGTACAGCGAGAGGCGCGATACCGCTTGACGTGCTGCGCACCGTGGGCCCCCTCTGGTCCCAAACCCTCCGCCGACCGGAACTCCGCCAGCCGCTGCTCCCCAAACCCACGGGGGACGGACCTGCCGGATCGATGCCGAAGCTGGCCCCCACGCACAGTGAGTCGCCTTCGGCGTCGGCTGTGGGATCCCGGGGTCTACCTTTGACTTCGGGGCCTGGCCCCCCGCCCGGCCCGCTGACCACCCCGTCAAGGTCACGGGAGGCACAATGAGAAGCGTTCGCACTGGTCGGATGATCAGAGTTGCGGCATTCGCGTGCATCATGGGCCTGGTCAGTGCCGGCAATGGCACGGCTTCTGCGCTGGCGGAGACGTCGGCCGGCGCATCGGCGCAGATAGTCGCCTCGCCAGCTCCCACCGTGAGCCTTCCTGACCCTGACCAGCTGCAGTCGGCTCTGCTGAAAGCCGACGAGCTGGGACCAGCCTTCATACAGCGGCCGACCGCCAGCCCCTCGCCGTCCAGGCCCGAGAATAGAGAAAAAGACCCCAGATTCGAAGGCTGCAAGCCCTTGGCGCAACTGCTGAACGGAGAGGAAGAGAAAGGCGACAGCTACTCGGAACATCCTCAGGCCGTGGCTGCATTCGCTAGCCGGGATGGACAGGCCTCCGTGTTTGAGGCACTGACGGCCGGGCCGCCCTCCGCTCTCGACGCCGCCTATGCGCAGGCCAAGCATGCTCTGGAATCCTGCGACGCCATCAGCCTTGTATCTGCCGGTCAAACGATCAAGTTTTCGCTGACGCCGATCCGCTTCGGCGGTCCGGACTCGTCCGCTGTGCGCATGGACGCTAGGCATCACGGGGTGCTCGTCAACGGCTACATCGCGATCGAACAGCTGATATGGAGGGCCTGGGTGTCAAGGGACGTGCGGTGTCCGGCTCGACATTCAGGTGCCGGGCCTGGTCTTCGTGTTGTTGGGCCGGTGGGAGAGGGCGTGTAGTGAGGCGTGTCGGCTCGACGCGCGGTCAGACTGATATGCGCGGGTTGGGTACCGCATGACCGGTTGTGCGTCGGGAGTGTTCCGCGGGTCTAGGGTCGAGCGTGGCCGCACCGATCTCCGGCGGGGCTGCTCATAGCTGTGCCGCGGGTCCTCCTCGCGCTGCCCGTCCAGCGCCGGTCTCCCACCGGCGGCTTGCAGGCCGGATGGGGTCAGGACGGCTCGTCCATCACGGCCAGGCTCCAGCACCATCCGGCCAGTTCGCGGGCGACGGCCACGGCGGCGATGGTGGGCCGCTTGTCGCGGGCGTCGAATCGCTTCCACCGCTGGTTAAGGCGCCGGTTGCCGCGCTCGGCCCGGTCCCGGACGGCGGGCGGCTGACCGGCCTGGCGGCGCATCAGCTCGCGGCCCAGACGGTACCGCTTGCGGTGGTGCCAGGACGCCTCCACCAGCAGCCGGCGGGCGTGGCTGTTGCCGGTCTTGGTGATCGGGCCCTGCGCCCGGCGCTGGCCGCTGGAGGCTTCCGAGGGCACCAGTCCCAGATAGGAGCCGATGGTGGCGCCGGTGAACCGGTGCCAGTCGCCGACCTCGACGGCCAGACCGAAGGCGGTCAGTGTGCTGACGCCGCGCAGGCACCCCAGCCGCCCCACCACCGGCGCAAACGGCGAGACGGCGGCCATCTGCTCGATGGCCCCGTCCAGCCGCCCGCGGCGGGCATGCGTGTTCAGCACGGCGTCGAAGGCTTCGTCGAAAGCCAGCTGCACGCCGAGCCGGTCGAAGGAGAGCGAGCGCAGCCAGCACTCGTGCTCCTGCGTCCAGGCCGAGCCCTGCCACACCAGGCCGTGGCGCAGCAGTAACTTGGAGAGCCGGTGGCGGGCCCGCATCAGATCTCCGCGCACGTCCTCGCGGGCCCGCACAAGATCCCGCGCGGCTTCCTCCGCCTCGGTGGGCACCCGCACGGCCGGGAGTTCCCCGATCCGCAGCAGCCTCGCCAGCCGCTCGGCATCCCTCCGGTCGGTCTTGACCCGGTCACCCGGCGGCCGTTCGACCTTCGACGGTGCGACCACCACGCACCGCACGCCCGCCGCCAGCAACGCCCTGGCCAGGCCGAACCCGGTCGGCCCGGCCTCATACGCTGCCGCCACCGGACCCGGCAGCGACGCCGCCCAGGCCACCACCGCGTCCGTTTCCGGCGCCAGCCGCAGCGACCGGATCTCCCCGGATACTCCATCGATCGCGGCCCCGACGACGGAACGGGCGTGAACATCCAGCCCGGCATACGTACGCTCGAACATGACCGGCACCTCCCGCAATTGCGGCTCTACCGCCACTCAGAGTGGCGGCAACCCGCGCCAACTTGCGAGCGAGGCGCCGGTTCTCCATACGGTCTAGGCGAGAGCGTTGCCCTGTCTTACGCCTTCTTCCAAGTTGGCGGAGGTTCTTCGCAGCTAGCCAGCCTCTTCTACGAGCGCGCCGCCAACAAGGCACGGACCACTCTCGACCTATAACCCGCCGCACGTCAGGAATCTTGCCTGGTGGATTCACACGTCGCGTCGCCGACACGATGCTCGCACAGCCGAGTGCACCGCGCTCGGCGGCGTTGATCCGTGTTGCGACCGGAGGTCGCCGTGACATCCTGGAATGTGAAGACATGAGCAGATCGGCGCGTGCAGTCACCGCCTCGGCTGGGCGCAACACCCAAACATCGGCTCTGTGCCCCCCTTCCTCGGGCGCGACACGGAGTTGTCGGGACATCTCCGTCGTCGGGACGTCTTCCCGGATGTTCAGAGCGACAGGGAAGCGACATGGCCGAGATCAGAATTGACAGCAGTGGTCTGACCTTCACCAAGTTTTCTGTCTCAGGGCACAGCCCAGATCTCGTCGACGGCGCGGGCGTGCCGGTGCTCGCCCTCGCCCCCGGGGTCTACGGCATCGAGCAGGTCCCCGGCCGGCCGGCGCGCTTCGAATTCCAGGTCACGCAAGAGGGGATCGTCGCGTACGACGCCGCCCAGGTCGGGTAAGGCCCCGGGAGCCGCGCATCTCATCAAGGTGCCCAATAGGCAGAACACTGCCCGGCCATGAGGCAAGGCCGTTCCTCTTGCCACTGGCTCACCTGGGCCAGATCGTCAGGAAGGCCGAGACAAATGGCAGCACTCCGGCTCGCGTTCGTCGACTGGACGTTCCACAACGACGAGAAGACCGAGGCCATCGGAACCCTGGGCGGCCATAATGTGACGCTCACCGGGCAGCGCACCGTGGCCACGGACCCGGCCCCCCTGGGCACAGTCATCCTCAACGGGACGTTCCCAGGCTTTCATACGGCGTCCTTCACCCCGCCGCTGCCCGCCTCGGACCTCGTGGAAATCGTCGGTCTCAGGGGCGGGAGTTCGTTCAGAGTGGAATTCGATGCCGAGGTGAAGGATCCCGTCTTTCATCTGGGATCGCTCGCCTCGACCCTGGAATTTCTGGATCTTCCGGTGGGTACGGAGGTCACCCGGCTCAGCGGCGACGCCACGGAGTTCAAGGAGTTCAAGGTCGACGGCAACAAGGTCATGGGCAAGGTGTTCCAACCACCCCCAGAGTCGACCGAGTCCACTGATTCCGACGGCAGCGTGCGCCTCAACGGGCTCTTCCGGTCGATTGCGTTCACCCTGAAGCCGAGGTTCACGGGCGGCGAAGGGCACGACGGCGTACACCTCCAGATCGGCGGGATGGTAGAAGCGGGAAGCGACATGGCCGAGATCAGAATCGACAGCAGTGGTCTGACCTTCACCAAGTTTTCTGTCTCAGGGCACAGCCCAGATCTCGTCGACGGCGCGGGCGCGCCGATGCTCGCCCTCGCCCCCGGGTCCTACGGCATCGAGCAGATCCCCGGCCGGCCGGCGCGCTTCGAATTCCAGGTCACGCAAGAGGGGTTCGTCGAGTACGACGCCGCCAACGACGCCTTCCTCGGAGGACGCGGCACCAGCACTCTGATTCTCCGCGGCTTCCCCGTCACGCTCGACGGGCGGGCGCTGTCGCATGACTTGGAGGCATTCCTCAAGGGCAGCGCGGCACAGTTCGCGAGGAGCACGGCCCACGAGCTGACGCTCCTGCCAGCCGAGGGGTACGGATTCGTCCCCGGCCCGAGGGTAGTGGTGCCGCTGTTCGACGTAGGTGTCGACGGAGCAGTGCACCTGACCGAAACCGTGGCGCAGTGCGGCTCGGTCGGCGTCTCCCCCGACGGCACACCCCTCGTCACCATCCACGGAATCACCGTCACCATCGACGGCCGAGCCCTCTCCCACGACCTCGAACCCTTCCTCAACGGCAACACCGAACAACTACCGCGCACCAACATCAACCAACTCGTCCTCATCCCCGCCCAAGGCTACGGATTCGTCCCCGGCCCCAGAGTCATCGTCCCGGCCTTCGACCTCAACCCCGACGGCACCATCACCCTCACCCCCACCACCGCCCAATGCGCCACCACCAGCACCACCCCCAACGGCACACCCCTCCTCACCATCCACGGAATCACCGTCACCATCGACGGCCGAGCCCTCTCCCACGACCTCGAACCCTTCCTCAACGGCAACACCGAACAACTACCGCGCACCAACATCAACCAACTCGTCCTCATCCCCGCCCAAGGCTACGGATTCGTCCCCGGCCCCAGAGTCATCGTCCCGGCCTTCGACCTCAACCCCGACGGCACCATCACCCTCACCCCCACCACCGCCCAATGCGCCACCACCAGCACCACCCCCAACGGCACACCCCTCCTCACCATCCACGGAATCACCGTCACCATCGACGGCCGAGCCCTCTCCCACGACCTCGAACCCTTCCTCAACGGCAACACCGAACAACTACCGCGCACCAACATCAACCAACTCGTCCTCATCCCCGCCCAAGGCTACGGATTCGTCCCCGGCCCCAGAGTCATCGTCCCGGCCTTCGACCTCAACCCCGACGGCACCATCACCCTCACCCCCACCACCGCCCAATGCGCCACCACCAGCACCACCCCCAACGGCACACCCCTCCTCACCATCCACGGAATCACCGTCACCATCGACGGCCGAGCCCTCTCCCACGACCTTCGGCCGTTCCTCAACGGAAACGACGCGGTGCTTCCGCGCGCCACCGCCCATGAACTGGTCCTGATCCCTGCCGAGGGCTACGGATTCCTCCTGGCGCGTGGCTTCACGGACTTCCGTTTCACCGTGACGCCCGACGGCCAGGTGAGTCTCCACCCCGACCACGTCGGATTCGCGGAGGTGAGCGGGCTCACCCTGACGATTCGCGGATTCAAGGTGACCGTCGACGCGCGGGCTCTGTCCCACGACCTCACACCCGAACTCCTCGGCGGGACGGGCACGCTGTCACGCGCCACCACCCACGAACTCACCCTCATCCCCAGCCAGCAGTACATGTTCATCCTCGCCAGAGGCATGGCCGACTTCCACTTCACGGTGACACCCGACGGACAGATCAAACTCGACCCCAAATACGCCGCATTCGCCGAAGTCGCCGGACGGACCCTGAACCTCCACGGATTCAAGGTGACCATCAACGCGATGGCACTCTCGCACGACCTCAATCCAGAGCTGCTGGGATGGACCGCAGGACCACTGTCCCGAACCAGCGTCCACGAGCTGACACTGATGCCGTCACAGCAGTACATGTTCATCCTCGCCAGAGGCATGACCGACTTCCACTTCACGGTAACTCCCGACGGACAGATCAAACTCGACCCCAAATACGCCGCATTCGCCGAAGTCGCCGGACGGACCCTGAACCTCCACGGATTCAAGGTGACCATCAACGCGATGGCACTCTCGCACGACCTCAATCCAGAGCTGCTGGGATGGACCGCAGGACCACTGTCCCGAACCAGCGTCCACGAGCTGACACTGATGCCGTCACAGCAGTACATGTTCATCCTCGCCAGAGGCATGACCGACTTCCACTTCACGGTAACTCCCGACGGACAGATCAAACTCGACCCCAAATACGCCGCATTCGCCGAAGTCGCCGGACGGACCCTGAACCTCCACGGATTCAAGGTGACCATCAACGCGATGGCACTCTCGCACGACCTCAATCCAGAGCTGCTGGGATGGACCGCAGGACCACTGTCCCGAACCAGCGTCCACGAGCTGACACTGATGCCGTCGCAGCAATACATGTTCATCCTCGCCAGAGGCATGGCCGACTTCCACTTCGCGGTAACTCCCGACGGGCGGATCGTGCTGGATCCGCGGTATTCCAGGTTCGCCGTGGCTTCCTGGCGCACGCTGACCATTTCCGGCTTCGCGGTCACCGTGGACGGGCGGGCTTTGCCGCATGATCTGATGCCGGAGTTGTTGGGCTGGTCCGCCGGAGTCCTGTCACACAGCGCCGCTCATCAGGTCACGCTCATTCCGGCGGCTGTCTACGTGCTGACGGCGGTCGGAGTGCCGGGCGTTCGCTTCCAGTTCAGTCTCGGTGTCGACGGGGCGATCGTGCGGCTCGACGGGCCTGACGCGTTGGTCCTTTCCCTGGCTGCGCCACTACCTCCCCGAGCCAGCCCGTTCGCGCTGCGCCGCGCGCTCGACGCGGCTCGCCTGCAGCACGACATCAAGGTGATCGACGTGGACGCCAGGGAGGTGACGCTGGGCAGGATTCACGAGTGGCAGCGCATGGGGGCCCCGACGCATCATCCGAACTTCGGTGGCACTATCCACGGGTTCGTGCGCTGGGCCGAGAAGAACCAGGACCAGCGGCGCGAAGAACTCTCCGTCCTGCGCACCCAGCTCGACAGCGCCGATCAGCAACTCACCACCGCGCTCGACGCCGAGGCTCCCCTGTTCGGCGAGCGGACCAACGTGCCGATCGCACTACTGCCCGTGCGCATCGAGACGAAGTGGGCCGCCGACAACCGCAGCATCAAGGTGCGGGTCTACCCCGACGACATCCATATCGACGCGTTCGAGCCGGCTCTCACTCCCCACGAGCTCCAAGCAGCCCGCGCCTACTGGGCCGATCCGGGCGACCGGGCGTGGCAGACCCTGCTCCGCACGGTGGCCGCACCGCGCGCGGCCTGGGCCACTCGAGCCGCACGCCCCGGCGCGCCCGCCCCTCGGGTGCGGGATCCAGGACGCAGGCGGGCTCCTGAGGTGTCCACGCTGCCCGCCCAGTGGCGCTTCCTGGGGTTTGTCGACGGGCAGGCGGTCGTCGACCAGACCGGCACGGCCATCCCCGACCCGCTTCCCCTCGGCCTGCTCGCCGCCGACGAGTCCGCGCCCGACCACGGGCATGCGCAGTGGGCGATCGACTTCGACGCCGCGGTGGCCGCCGGCATGGGTGCTGTGCTGGCCTTGCCCGCGGGATGCGACCACCTTGACGAGCTGTTCGTCATCGGGGTCAGCGACCTGCCGCCGGAGGCCGGGGCGGAACGGCTGCGCCGAAACCTGCACGGTCACGCGTTCACCGACGGACTGGGCTTCCTCTCGCCCGGCATGCCGACGAACAACACGCCGGAGACCCGCTCCGCGTGGTCTTCCCGTCCGGTACCGATGCCGCCCGGCCCGGCGCCCGCGCCGGCGGACCGTACCGACGCCGCCCGCCTCGCACGAGCACTCGGACTCGATACCAGAACCGGAACCGGGCCCGGGCCCGGCGACGCGGCGTTCCTCGCGGAGTGCCCGGGTGCCGGGCACGACGGCGACGGTCCCATCGGCGCGCTGTCACAGTTGAGCTGGTGGGCGCTGGCGTTCGCGTTCCAAAGCGAATCGGTCATGCTCGACGACGGCAGCCCGCAACCGGATGACGCGCGCAACCAGGCCCTCGCCCGGTGGCTGGAGGTGCGGACTCATCTGGCCGAGCACGTCCGCAGCCGCGGTCCGCTGCCGACAGTCCGGCTGGGGCGGCAGCCGTACGGTTTCCTCCCGGTGACGGCCGTCGACGAGTGGGTTCCGGACCGCCCCGACGGCGCTGACGCGCTGATCCTGCCCTGGCTGCAGCGGCTGCGCCACCACTGGAGGGGCGCGCTCGCGCCGGGCTGGATTCCGCGCGTGACCGACGGCACGCCCGCCGACCGGATCGCCGCGGACATCTTGTCGAGGCTTCCGGTGTCGAACGACTTCGTGATCCGGCGCGAAACCACCTCCCGGGGCGGACACGAGAAGTGGGACGGCATCAGCAAACGCGCACCCGGTCCCACCGTGGCCGTTGCCGGCGTCCGGTCCGGAGTGCGATGGACCATTCCGTCCGAGCTGATCAGCAACTTGTCCTGGACTTCCGACAGCACGGAACCGGACTACTCCCTCGTCCCGAAACGCCTCGCACCGAATGCCGACAAATATCCCGCCCTCTTCGACGCCAGCCGCCGGCACCTCATTGACGCCGTGGCGGTACTCCGCAACCAACTGCCCGATGAACAATACGTGGCACGGTGGCCGTTGACCCCCGAGGGTTTCCCCTCCCCCGACCGCAAGCCGACCATCTTCAGGAACTTCCACTTCAACACGGCGGCCCAGAAACCCAGCGATTTCGTTCCGCTGATGCTGAACGGCGACAGCCGCGACGTCTTCATGACCCATCGTGACGTCTTCGGCGACTCGACGGACATCGCCTTCACAATCCCCCACACCGTCGACCGGCTGGTTGTGCTACGACAGCAGGGCGGGCCGACGGTCGAGGCCGACGCGGCCAGGCTCATCGCCTCCGTACAGCAGGGGCTGCCGGAGGTCGACGCGATGGCGGCAGGGCTGCAAGCCCTCGCAGGAGTGGCCGCGAGTGAATTCCTGCCGCTCTCCTTCGAGTTGCTCGACGTCTACTCCCACCGGTGGGACGCGTGGGCGACCTCCCTGGCCACCAAGAGGCTCAGCGAGACCCGGGCGGCAGGCACCACCGGCATTCGCTTCGGCGGGTACGGCTGGGTGGAGAACCTCTACCCTGGTTCGGCGAAGCCGTCCGACGGGTACGTGCACGCCCCCTCGCTGCACCACGCGGCCACCGCAGCCGTGCTCCGGTCCGGCTATCTGGCCCATCGGGACGAGGCTCCGCCGCCCGTCGACGGGCTGCCCCAGCCCCCGGACGGCGCCGACGGCGCGCTCTCACCGCTCGCTGTCGACCTGACCTCCCGGCGGGCCAGGACCGCCCGCTGGCTGCTCAGCGGGGTCCGGCGTGGTCAGAACCTGGGGGCGCTGCTCGGGTACCGCTTCGAGCGGGCTCTGCACGATGCGGAGCTGGACCGGGAGAAGGACAAGTTCCGGCGGACGTTCCCCGCACCGGTCGCCCCCGAGCCCGCAACCGGGCAGCCCGACCCCGAGCTCTGGAAGCGCAGTTCCCAGGCGATCGCCGCCCGGAACGTCGTCGACGGCATCGCGCTCGCGCGGGCCCACGCGGCCGGCACGGTGGACAGGCTGCTGGCCGCGAACGAGCGGCCGGCCGCCGACCCGCTGGTCCTTCCGCTGCTGAACGATCTGCTCGACGCGCTCGACGCGGTGAGCGACCTGCTGCTCGCCGAGAGCGTGCACCAGCTCGTCGGCGGGAATCCCATGCGGGCAGGCCTGGCCGCCGACACCCTGGGCAGCGGACAGCACGTACCGGACCGGTTCGACGTACTGCGCACCCCGCACCGGGGGAGGGCCATCACCCACCGCATCGCGGCCGTGCTGCCCGCCGACCCGCCGCGTCCTGCCGGGTGGGGTGCGGACCTGTTCTCCGCACTCGAACCCCGGGTGGACGCCTGGGCGGCGGGTCTCCTCGGGCCTGCCGCCGCATGGAAGCTGGCCGGTACGATCAAGGACGGATCGGTGTCAAGGCCGTTCGACGTCACGCTCGAACGGATCGGGTTCAGCGCGCTGGGACTGGTCCTGGATGCCGCCGGCAGCACACACCGCAGGCTGTACGCCAGACTCGGTCAGCTGACCCAGATCTCCGCGACGGAGGTCGAGTTCACACGGGGCTGGGATGAGCTACGCGCAGTCGCCGGCCGGATCCAGGGCCTGCTGGCGGGCGCCGGCCCCCTGCTGCCGGCGCACGTACTCGACGACCAGATCGGCCAGTCCGACCTGCCGGCCCCCGACAACGAGGAAGTGCGGCGGCGGGTCGCAGGCTTCGTCGCCGGCCTCGCTGATGCCGGGCTGCGGAACATCCTCGGCATCGAGGGCGACCTGACCCGCCTCAAGGCACTTGCCGCGGACGCAACCGCCCCCGGCTGGCTGGGAAACGTGACCCGCGTGCTGGGCGAGCTGCTCGGCACCGCCCTTCCGCTCACCGCGCTGTTGCCCGGCGTGGCGCTGCCCGCTTCCGCGACCGGTACGTCCGGCGCGGCCGTGGCCGACTGGGTGCGCCGCTTCGGCACGGTCCGGCCGGCGGTCCGGACCTGGCACGAGACGCTGCTGCTGGCGGGCGCCCGCGCCGGCAGGCCCTGCCGGCTGTCCGCGTCGCAGCTGCCCCGGGGCGGCGCATGGATCGGCGGCACCTTCGAGCCCCTGAAGCGGCCCTCGACCCGCCGGCACCTGGTCTGCCACACACCAGCCGATCTGCCCGCCGGCAAGCCGATCGCGGGGATCGTCTTCGACGAGTGGGCCGAGGTGCTGCCCGGCGCCGATGCGCTGGCCGCGACGAAGACGGGCCAGGACCCGGTCCCGGTGGAATCGGAACTGACCGGAGTGGCGTTCCACTTCGACCGGCCCGACGCGAAGGCGCCGCAGGCCGTCCTGATCGCCGTGCCGCCCAATCCCGTACGCGGCTGGACCGCGGACGGACTTGCACTGGTGGTGCGCGACACCCTGGAGCTGGCCAAGATGCGCACGGTCGACCTCGCCGATCTTCCGTTGATCGACGACATACTCCCCGCCTGCCGGGTGGGCGACTTCGGCAGCACGGCGCTGGCGTCGATGCTGGAGGACTTCTGGATCGAGCTGGCAGAGGAGTAACCCATGCCCCGGACGGCGTTTGAGCACAGCGGATTCTTCCGATTCCGGCTGGAGCCGCTCTCGCGTACCCACGAGGTGGCCTCCGGGCTCGCGGCCCGCGTACACGATCCGGCATGGGCCCTCGCCCGGCAGTGGCAATTCGGCGAATTCGCCGGCCAGGATGCCGGCTCGCCCGTGCTCGCGCAGATCGACGGGCACAGCACCCTCATTTCCGCATGGCGGCCGGCGGGCCAGGGGGACCTGCCGGCGCCGGCGGGTCCCCGGCCCTGGGTGCCGTACGACCCGACGACCGGTCCGCTCGATGCGCTCGTCGAGTCGGAGGACGGCGCCGGGCCGGACGAATACCTGCGGGTGGAAGGCGGCGCGCATTTCGTCCGGCTGCTGGACCAGGCGGGCCTGACGGCCAAACTCCCGCAAGTCCTGGCCGTATACGCGTTCAGGTCGATACCTGCGGAGCCGGCGAATTTCGTCACGCTGCTCGCGCCCAGGGTCCCCGATGCGGTCGAACTGGCCAAGGATCTGGACGGCAACGGGCTGCGGGTGCCGGGGCTGGCCGCCGTCGGCGAAGAGTGGATCGGCTGGTGGCACGGGGTCGCTCCCGCGCCAGCGCCCTCTGGACCCGGTACGCCCGATGCGCTCGACACCTTCGATCCGCACCGCTTCGAGCACAGCGCGGACTTCTCGTTCGGCGACCGGGTCTTCCACGCCGAGGAATACCTCGGTGACGGCCTGGACTGGTTCAGTGTCGATCTCGACCCGGCTGCCTCACCGGCACCGGCAGCGGCCTCCGCACCCGTCAGGCCGTTCCATCACGAGGTGGTCCCCTCGACCGTACGCTTCGGCGGGATCCCGGCCGATCGCTTCTGGGAGATGGAAGACGCCCAACTGGACTTCGGGTCGACGGACGTCTCCGCACTGGACACCGGCCGCCTGCTGATGATCGCCTTTGCCGAGGTCTACGGCAACGACTGGTTCCTGGTCCCGCTGGAAGTGCCGGCCGGTTCGCTGACGGCGCTGAAGCCGATCGTCGTCACCGACTCGTTCGGCGCCACGCACACCGTCGAACGCGCCGGGCGCGACAACCCTCACTGGAACCTGTTCACGGTCACCGGCGCCGACGACGGACTGCTGCTCCTGCCGTCCGGGCAAGGCGCTGTCGGCGAGCGGCTCGAATCGGTGACCCTCGCTCGCGACGAACTGGCCAATCTCGCATGGGCCGTCGAGACGTCCTTCACCGATGCCCGGGGCGAACTCGTCGACCGCAGGGCGCGCTGGCTGCCCATCGCCCCGCAGGGGCCGCCGCCCAACCCGGTCGGTTCGTACGCGGTGCAGACGATCGTGCCCGACTACTGGCTGCCGCTCGTGCCGCACGCGATGACGGCGGCGTCGATCCGGTTTGCCCTCGTGCCGCTGCTGCAGCCCGGCGCGGACTCGAAGCCGCTCGGCCGCCTGCTGCACACCGACCACTGGGTGCACGAGGAGGAGGTGCCGAGGGAGGGGGCGCTGATCACCCGCCGCCCGGTGCTCGCGCGGTGGTTCGACGGCTCCTGGCACGTGTGGGTCCGCCGCGAGAAGAACCCTGGCGGCGGCGAGAGTTCCAGCGGATTGCACTTCGACGTGGTCCGGCCGTCCGAGACGTGGCCGTAGGCGGTACGCAGTGGTACGTACGGCTGGCACGAAGCAGCGGTTACGTCACGCAGGCGGTTCGCCGACCATCGCGCTCGCCGAGAACGCCAGCTGGAACGGGCGCTGGAAGAGGATTCGCGCGAAATTCGAAGCGTCCAGGCCTTCCCATCCGGGCGGGTCCTGGCCGGGGCCGAGGGCGGGCGGGCGTTCGCCCTCGGCCCCGGCCAGAACCCTCGGTACGACGAATCCGTTCACGGTCGGGACTTCGTCCCAGGTGAGGTTGGGCCAGGAGTCGAACGGCAAGGATCGGGGGGTCCGTACGTCGAAGCCGAACTGTGCGCCGCGCATGGGTTCGCGCATCACGAACATCCAGTGTTCGGCGACGGCTTGTGCGGCGGTCAGGCCGGCGAAGCAGTACAGGTTGGTGCGCTCGTCCACGGTCAGCACGAACCTGGGTTCCTTCCAGGTGACGTCCGGGCTTTCCACCTTCCGGTCCACAGACTTGGCGGCGAGGACGATGGTGCCCGGATACCGCTGGAGTACCTCGCCGCGGATCAGGAGGACGAGAAGGCTCGTGCCCCGGTCGGGGTCGTGGTCGCCCAGTTTTCCGTCCAGCGCCCAGCGGGCGATCTCGCCGTAGCCGGGTTGGGTGCCGCCCGGCGGCCAGAAGCGGGAGAACGGTGTGCCCGCCTCGTCCGTCGGGTATTCACGCCACCGGAGCTCGCGGTTGAACTCCTGGTTCAGTCCGACGAGCATCGCCTCCACGAAGGCCGGGTTGGGTTCGAGCAGCGTCGACGAGTTGTCCGGGAAGGCCGATATACCCGGTACGGCCCATTCGGGCCAGCGGGTCAGCAGCTCCGCCGCGATCGGGAAACCGAATTCCGGGTGGGCCATGATCGGACGCAGCGGGCGGGCATCCTGGTCGCTGCGTTCGCCCATCACCACCTCTCCGAGACGCGACGTCATGTGTCCCATGCACTGCGGCACCGGGCGGACTACGCGCCGGATGTGCTTGACGAGGGCTTCGGACGTCATGCCCATGTCGGCTGCGGTCAGCAGGGGTGCGGCTCGCTTCTCGACGCTGATCTTCCGGCGGATCCCACGCAGGGCCACCGGCCGCGCCGCTGGACGAGGATCACCCGGCCGTTCCCCTTCCTTCTTCCTGGCGAAAAGTTCTTCGAGTTCCTGTCTCGGGTCGCCGAATTCGTCGAACATCGGGCTTGCGATGCCTTGCTCGCAGAAGTCGACGGCGACCATCCACAGCCCGAACAGCACGTCGTTGAGGGTCTGGGACGCGAACGCGGCCGACGGGTCGCCGGCACGGGCCTCCGATGCCGCCATCGGCCCGTGTACCACTTCGCCGGCCGGCGGGATCGCCGAGCGCTCGACGCCGGCAAGCCAGGTCGACGGTATCGAGACCTTCGAGGCATCCAGGGCCCGGCTGAGGAAGGCCCCGGTGGCGGCCGTCGCCCTCACGCCACCCGCCGGGACCGCTGCCGACGCCGGCGCCGCGGCCGCTGCCACCTCCATGGCCCGGCCGCTGCGGCGGCGCAGTGCCCCGCCGGGGCGGGTCAGCCGGACGAACGCCGTCGTGGCGACGCCGTCCGGGACGGCCGAGTGGCGCAACAGGCTCGCGACCGGCACTCCGCCCGTGCCCTCCTCCTCCGTCTCGATGACGTCACGGTAGAGCGAGGACAGTTCCGTGAGCGGGGCGGTCCGCATGGGGTCGAGGTGTTTGGCCTGCGCGGCCCGGGCGGCCTCGGCGGCGAGTTCCGTGGCCGCCAGGGCCTGGTTCGCCTCGTTGACCTGCCCGACCTGCTCCCAGGCCCGGGCCATCAGGAATTCCTGTTCCAGCTGGACGTACCGGGCGCCGATCGCGGCCGCGATGCGATATTTCACCTGCGTGTTCAGCTCGTTCATCCAGCCGTCCGCGGGGACCTGCTGCGCGCCGGTGTGGTGGCTTCCGTACAGGGGTGCGGCGACGGCTTTCTCGTCGCGGTCCGGCGGCATCCCCACCCGGTCGGGCTGCCGCCGGGCCGCCGGCGCGTCCAGGTGCTCGACGATCAGCTCGCGGAACTTGTTCATGCTGGCCGTGTCGTTCCACACGTCTTTCGCGGTATCGGTGTGCGGCAGCCGCAGGGCGCCGTGGACGGGCACGGTGACCTGCGCGGGTGCCACGCCCTGCAGCACGTCCTTGTGCGGCCACGGGTGGCGTACGTCCACGGTGCGGGAGCCGAAGCCTTCGAGGCTGTCTCCCTCGACCGGGTCTACGTCGCGTGCGAGCTCCTCGAACGATCCCTTCTTCCCGGTGCGAAAGCGCCACCAGTGGTAGACGGGGAGCCGGGCGTGCGGCTGTCCCGGGGACCATGCCGGGGCGGTGCCGTCCGGTGGCGGTGTGTCGCCGAGCCCGGCGGCGACGCCGGCTTTCGTGGCCGGGACCACGCAGGCCAGCCAGCCCCGGTCCGGGTCCAGCGCGCGCGGGCAGATCAGCCGGGCGACGACGTTGTCGACGCCGCTGCGCACATCGCGGGTGACGGCGCCCTCGGGGGTCTCGCCGTCCTCCACCCGCGCCTCGACGTGCGCCCACGCCCAGGCATCGCCCAGGTCGGGCAGCGCGGTCCCGGGCGCGTCGACGACGGGCAGCGGGACACCCTGCTTCAGGTCGCCCTCGTCGTCGCGCAGGACGAGCAGGGCAAGCCACGGCAGCTTCCGGGCGGCCGGGAAGCTGAGCAGCCACGGGAGGCTCGCGTCCGAGAACTCCACATGGGCGAGGTAATTGGCCGGGCTGTTCGGGCAGCCCGGCGGCGGTTCCTCCCGTACGACCACCGCGCGGTCGAAGCCGATGGTGTCGCCAGGGCCGAGGAGCTGGAGGGCGGGGCCGGGGCGGTCGGGGAAGGTCTCGGCGGCCTGGTCTTCGATCGCCCGGGCGATACGGACGGCGGGGCTGAACGACGGCCGGGAGCCCGTCACCGACGTCGCGTCGGCGGCGGCGCCGACCGCTGCGGACGAGATGAACCAACGTCGGGTCATCGCAGGATCTCCACCTTCATCGTGTCGATCGGTCGTTGCGCGGCACGCCACCGGTCGGCCCGCTCGGCCGCGCGCACAGGGCGGGCGAAGCCTTCGAGGACGAACGCTCCGGCGCCGGGCAGGGGCTTGCCGTTGTCCGGCACCGGGAGGCCGGTGAACCAGTCCGGCTCGACCTTGTAGCCGGTCTCGTAGCTCTCGTCGACGAGGTGCCGCGCACCCATCTGGACGTCGGTGTCGGAGAGGCGGACGCCGCTCGTGCAGTCTTCGAAGGCCGGTCGTGACAGTTGCTCTTCGTCGCTCATCGCGAAGAATTCGCCGGGTACGAACGGCTGCGTGAGCGGTCCGAAGGTATCCATCGGTTCGTCCGTCGCACGCTCGACGGGGGTGATCCGCCACAACTGCTCGGGCACACCCACCCGGTGGAACCGGGTGATCGGTGTTTCGAGCGGTACGACCTTCTGGCTCACACGGAAGGTCGCGTCCGGCGCTGCCACTTCGCCGCGGGCCAGCGATCCGTTGGCCGCGTCGGTGTACCGGAGGCCGCTGCGGTCCGCCGGGCTGCGCTCTGCCGTCCAGGCATCCGGCTTGGCCAGCGCGTCGCGCAGCAGCGGGAGGATGTCCTCGGCCTGGGCCGCCGACGCCGGGAGTTCGCCCCACCGCTCGTCGAAGTCCAGGGACACGTCCCAGAACAGCACGGAGATGGTTCCCGTGCCGAACGCATGCCAGGGCGCGGGCCCTTCCAGGGTGAAGTCGAGCCCGATGGAGGCCAGTCGCTCGCCGAACGCGAGGACGGCGACCCCGGCGTACACGTGCACGGCGAAGGACAGCGTCGGCTCCCACACGAAGAGCGCGTCGAGGCCGAGGTAGCCCTCCACGCCGCACCCGGCGATCACCGCGTCGAGGTGCAGCTTGGCGCCGAATTGCAGCGAGTTCGAGGTCAGCGCCAGGTAGGCCTCCGCGCGCAGGTTGATGATTCCGTTGCCCAAGTCCATGGACAGGCGCTGCAGTTGGGGTACGCCGGGCGGGCGGGCGTAGCGCGGGTGGAAGCCGCCGGCGGACAGGACGAACACCGCATCCCGGCCGCCGCGCAGCAGCAGAAAGAACTCGCCGGAGACGGGCAGGCCGACGATGCGCGACCCGGTGAGGGTCGCCAGCAGCTCGACCGACGGCACACCGGGATCGATCTTGCCGAAGATGTTGGCCTGGAGTCGGATCAGCGGCACGACGGGATCCGGCAGGGCGATCACCAGCCGGCCGACGAGGAAGGCCCGTACCGGGTCGGGCAGGTCCAGGATGAGCGCGGCGGACAGGGAGACGATCCGGCCGCCCCAGGTGATGCGCACCATCGGGCCGATGACGAACCGGCTCCGCGCGACCGGGAAACAGGCTTCCAGGGAGCCCGCTATCTCGTCGGCGCGGGCGACGGCGTTGCCCGGGAACAGGACACGGTCGGCATTGCCATCGAGGATCAGCCCGCGCAGCCGCTCCTCGTCGACCCGCCGGTTGACGCCGACCAGGCCGCCGACCGCATCGAGTGCGAAGCCGAAGCTGAGCTGGATCCCCGGGTACCCGAACTCCGCCCCGAGCAGGACCAGGAACGACAACTGCTTGCCGTTCACGGGGAGTTGCAGCAATCCGATCGCCTGTACGCGGACCACGCCGAGGTCGATGTCCAGGACGCCCGCGTACGCGCCGCTGCCGGCTTCGCCGCGCTGCCGCACCGCCCCGCCGCCGGAGACCGGGCCCGCGGCGAGCTCGATGCCCATTCCGGTGGGGAAGTTCGCCGCGATGCGCAGTGGGTCGACACCGATCCGGTCGGCGTCGAAGCTGACGGGCAGGCTGAGCCCCAGGCCGTCGAGGCCGGCGCTCAGCGGGAGGGCGGGCGGTTTCGCGAACAGGGACAGGGTGGGTCTGAGGACGACTCCGGTGCCGTCGTGGTCGAGTTCCAGTGCAAAGCGCCGTGCGGTTACCCCCGGCAGGTTCAGGCTGACGGGGAGTTCGACGCGGGCGCCGCCGTCCTTGAACCGCAGGCCGTCCGCGCGGCTCGCCCGGATGGCGAAGTCGGTCTTGCGGGTCGTCGTGGCGCCGCTGTCACCCAGGAAGGACGAGAGCGCGGGCGGCAGTACGGCAGCCTGGAAGCCCAACACGCCGAGTTCGACGGCGAAGGGGACCTCAGGTGACGCTGTCGTCTTGAGGTGGAGGGCGTCCATCGAGATGTGCGGCCCGTCGGCCGGGCCGCAGGTGATCTGAGCGCGATGGTCCAGGCTGATCGTCGCGGTCCCCGCCGGTGTCACGGACGCGCCGCCAGGAGAGAAGGACGCGGTCCAGGCGTCCTGGGACTGCGCTTCGGCGGTGACGCTCCAGAGGCCGTCGGGGTGTGCGCGGCTGAACGTCACCCCCGGGGTGACGACGACATCGACGATCGGTCCGGTGTCGTCCGGCCCGGGTGACACGGCGAGCACGGCACGGGAGCCGCCATCGGTCAGTACGAGGGCCAGCCCGCGTGCCGCTCCTGTTGCGCGCTCCCATCCGTGGGCGCGGACGCGCGATCCGGCGTCGGTGACGTCGCCGAGTACGTCACGCAGCAGCCGGAGCAGGGCGCGGCTGTCGGGGAGGGCGTCCAGCGGCTCCAGGAGCTTGTCCTGCAGGGCCGAGTGCTCGCCGGTGAGCTCCTGAAGGCCTTCCAGCGGTTCTCGTAGGGCGAGGGCCGCGTCGTCGGCCAGCTTCCAGAACAACGCCGACACGGTCTTCAAGAGTGTGTTCGGGTCCATCGCCGCTCGCCTTCCCAGCGGAATCGCGGGAAACGCCGTCCTCTTTCGACGGTAGGTCCCCCGCCGGCCCTCGGCGAGTTCGCGGCCGGCGGTCGCGGACCGTGGCCGGTCCGCGACCGGCGGCGAGCGGCGTCGGGAGTCGCGCCTCACGGGGTTCAGAGAGGGTTTCACGGCGTCCAGCTGTGGGTGACGACGAGCATGGACTGCAGCTGCGCGCTGGTGGCGTAGTAGTTGGTGCGGCTGGAGGTGGTGGCGAGCATGTTCCGCCACAGGACTCCAGCCAGGCCTGGCTTCCGGGGTCGGCATCTTCCCCGACCGCCCCGCCCTGATCCGCCTGGTCGGCGCGGTGCTGGCCGAGCAGAACGACGAATGGACCGAGGCCCGCCGATACATGGGACTCGACCTGCTCGCCAAGGCCCGCCTCCACCCGATCGAGTCAGAAACCGACGACACCGTCCTCCCGACCGAACTCACTTCCTAATGATGTTGTCAAGCCGTAGCGCTGACCGAGGAGTTACTGATCTCTTCGGGTTGTTGTCGGGTGCTGATCCCTGCTGTCGGCTGTCGGCTGTCTGTGGCCTTCGCCGCCGTGTACGCCTTGGTGAGGGTGCAAACGCCGTCCACGCACCGGCGCTCCAGACGGCCGAGGGCGATGGTCTGTGCCAGGCCGACCATCCAGCAGGTAGGGCAGCCGCGGAAGGCAATCAGGGCCAACGGGGCCGCAAGCAGGGTGGCGGGGCCGGCGACGGGCACCAGGGCGATCGAGCCGATGATCAGCCCGAAGCCAGCGGCGCCGCGCGCCAGATGGCGCGGGACGGACTTGCTGGCGAAGTTCATCTCGGGCGCGGCAGCCTGGGCCTTCGCTTTCTGCGCGGGCTTCACTGTGGTCGCGACGTTCACGGTCGTGAGACTCCTCCGACTGGTGGGTCGATAGCTTGATCGCGCGCCTGATCGGCGACTTGACCGACTGGTTGGTCCGTCACTGCCAGAGAGTGACGCAGTGCTGCGCGTGCTCTGTGCAGCCGCGACTTCATCGCGGCGTTGCTCAGACCGAGCGAATCGGCGACGGTCTTGCCGGGCAAGCCCTGTACGTCCCGCATGATCAGGACCTGCCGCTGGTCACGGGGAAGGACACTGACCGCAGCCGCGACCCGCTCCGCCTCCAGCCTGTGCAGCACCGCGTCCTCGGCGGACGGTTCCGCAGTCGCCTCCGCTTCGGCTGTCGCCTCGTCGCTCCGTGAGACGAGCAGCCGTACCTGCCGGAG
The DNA here is from genome assembly GCF_036173105.1 of Streptomyces sp. NBC_00287. NCBI lineage: Bacteria > Bacillati > Actinomycetota > Actinomycetes > Kitasatosporales > Streptomycetaceae > Streptomyces > Streptomyces sp. NBC_00287. The sequence continues at coordinate 9,519,489 of NZ_CP108053.1, read as the reverse complement.
GCATTCGTTGCGCACGATCCGGAACATCCATGAGGCAAGCGCGCCAGCGGCCCGCAAGGTGCCGATCTTCCGGTAGAGGATGATCAGCGCCTCCTGCGCCGCGTCCTCCGCGTCCTGCGGTGAGGAGCACAGCGACATGGCGAACCTGCGTACATGAGGCTGCGATTCCATGACGACGGTGGTGAGCGACGTGACGTCACCGTCCTGAGCGGCCTTGATCAGCCGCTCGTCCGGCCATGTGAAGCGTTGGTTCATCTAAAGACTCCTACCCGGAAGGCGCCCTACGGGCAGGTACTGGTCAGCTTCGGCTCTTGTAGCGCCGCATCAGGTGCCAGCTGCACGCACCCACGAGCAGGGCTCCGATCACTACGAGGCCAGTGACCATCATTGGTGGTTCCTCCCAGTTCTGCCGGCCCGTTCGGCCGGTACACAGACAAGAGGCGCGGAGATCCGAAAAGGATTCACCTCCGGCCGAAGTCTCTTTTGGACCCCGCTCCCGCAGCCACAGACGCGCTGACGGTAGATCTGCCGGTCGAATGCCGGTGGCCGGCCGCCGTGGCGGCCGCGGTTGTGCCAGTGCCGACATTCGCGAACAGGCCGTCCAGTTGGCCGTGACGGTCACGGACGGTCTGCATCAGCGCGTCCACTGCGCCGAGGTCAGCGGCGTCGGCCACGATCCCGAGGCGCCGGGGCCGATCTGCCTCACGGCGGCGTCAATCCGTGCGCGGGGTGCGGCCGGTGACGATGACGTGGGCGCCTTCGGTGACAAGGCGATGTGCGGTCGCCAGGCCCATGCCGCTGGTGCCGCCGGTGATGAGGAGGGTCTTGCCGGTGGAGCGCTTCATGCTGGTGTTTCCGTCAGGGTGCGGGCCATGTAGTCCCTGAGGTGGGGCAGCCAGTCGGGGCGGGCGTTGCCGAGGAGATGGTCGCCATGGGGGACGGACAGGTAGCTACCGTGCGGTGCCAGGCGGGCCAGGGGTTGTGAACTGTTGCGGGATGGCTGTGCAGGAGTCTGCTTGGGCGTGTGTGAGTGCGCGTGATCGGGTATTGAGGGCTGTCGTGCCTGGGTGGGGAACGGGAGTTCCTTCGTCGAATGGGTGACCTTTTGTGGGTGGTGGTCGTTGGGTGTGTTGGGGAGAGCGTCGGTCTGTGGGCGGGGATGGTGGGGTTGGATGGTCTGCGGGAAGTGGCGGTGCCGTTCGTGGTGCCCGGCCCGTCCGGGGTGGCGGTCCGGGACCGGCTCAAGGAGCTGACCGCTGCTGACGAGCGGGTGCTGCGCCTGGTCGGTGACCATCTCGGCTCGCTTGCCTCGCGTGATCTGCGGGCGCGGTGTGCGGCGGGGCTGGATCACGACGGGCAGGCGTGGGCGGAGCGCAAGCGGGTTGTGACGGGGGAGTCGTCGTCGCGGTGGGCGGGGTCGATCACGAAGGCCACGCACGATCAGTGGGGGCTGGCCCGCCGCGCCCAGCTCGGGCACATCCAGGGGCTTGAGGCCGGTGTCCGGACGGTCGCGTGCCGGTTGTCGCAGCCTCTGGGGGAGAAGGCGGGCAGGCACGCGCCCGGGGGTTATTGTTCGCGGCGGGAGTGGCATGCGAAGTCCCGCCGTCTGCGGGTGCTTCAGGACCGGCTTGAGGCGGCGCGTGCCGACCGGCAGGCCGGCGTCGTGCGTGTGGTGCGCGGTGGGAAGCAGCTGCTGAACACCCGCCACCACTTGGACGCGGCCGGGCTCAGTGAGGCCGGGTGGCGGGCCCGCTGGGAGGCCGGGCGGCGGTTCCTCAAGGCCGACGGGGAGTCGGGCAAGCGGTACGGCAACGAGACCATCCGGGTGACACCGGAGGGTGAGGTGAGCATCAAGCTTCCCGTGCCGCTGGTCCATCTGGCCAACGCGCCGCACGGCCGGTACGTGCTCACGGCGCGCGTGCGGTTCGCGCACCGGGGCGAGCAGTGGCGCGACCGCATCACCGCGAACCGGGCCGTGGCGTACCGCATCCACGAAGACGTGCTCCGCGGCCGCTGGTATCTCACCGCCTCCTGGACCATCCCACCGGTGCCACCGGTGCCGCTGGCGGCGGCACGCACCAAGGGGCTGATCGGGATCGACACCAACGCCGACCATTTCGCCGCCTGGCGCCTGGACCAGCACGGCAACCCGGTCGGCGCGCCGCTGCGGTTCGGCTACGACCTGTCCGGTACCGCCGCGCACCGCGACGCCCAGATCCGGCACGCCCTGATCCGGCTGCTGCACTTCGCGAAGCGTCACCGCCTGGCCGTCGCCGTTGAGGACCTCGACTTCGCCGCGGAGAAGACCCGTGAGAAGCACGGACGGCACAAGCGGTTTCGCAAGCTGATCTCGGGCATGCCCACAGCCAGACTGCGGGCCCGGCTGGTGTCGATGGCCGCCGAACTGGGCATCTGCGTCGTCGCGGTCGATCCCGCCTACACCAGCAAGTGGGGCGCCCAGCACTGGCGCAAGCCCCTGGCCAGCTCCAAGCGGGCCACCACGCGGCACGACGCCGCCGCGGTGGCCATCGCAAGACGCGCCCTCGGGCACCCGATCAGGCGACGGACGGCACCGCCCCGCGACGACCGGAGCGATCGTCGCGGGCATCGGACCACCCAGGCCGGACACGGATCCCGCGGGCGTGAGGAAACCCGCCCCCGCATTCCCGGACCACGCACAGGATGCGTGTCGCCGGACGCGGAGCGAAAGCGGGCGACCAGTGCATCCAAAACCGTTCGGGATGCGCCAGATGCGCAGGCGTGGGTCCACAACTCACTCCCGCTCACTGAATAGGAACGGTCGAATGGGCACCACAGCGCCTGGAGCACTTCTGTCCCCGCGAGCGCGGGCAGACCGGGTATGTCGGACGCGTACAGCTGCGCCAACGGCAGCATCGCTACCGGGCCCTCGTACGGGTGAGGGCCCGGCGACCTCCTTGTCGGGTACTTCCTCGGGGGACGGATCCGGGCGAGGGTCTCCCGCTCCTGCGGGGTCATGCCCCTGCCGTGCGCGGCAGCACGGATCCAGCGTTCCCGTCGCACGTCCTCCAGGGACAGGGCCGGCTTCAGCCCGTCCAGGGCGTGCGGGCCGTCGCAGTACGGCCACTGCTCGCCGGCGGGCCACAACAGCGGCCCGCCGATTGAACTGTCGCACGGTGAAGGAGTACCGGGGCGTCGGTGCAACCGGGTCGCCCTACGGGCCAGCGGCGCCAGTCGACGGAACACCGCAGCGACATCGAGCGGTCGCGGCGGGGTGGTCCGGGTGACATTCATGGCGGCTGATGCTGCCATCAGCCTCTGACACTGCGCACATCGATCCACGGCCACCAAGAGCGGAACAGCTTCCACGCCGGTACGTCGGACGACTACCGCTGTCTTGACTGGAACCTGTCAATGTCTCGACAATTGCTCGTACCTCCCCACCCCTTGGAGGACCGTTGACCCACGGCCCGTCTCGCCGCACGACGCTGCTGGCGGCAGCCGCCGGTGCGTTCGCGCTGCCCGCCATATGCTCCGGACCCGCGCGTGCGGGCACCCCCCTCCCGCCGGGACGCCGTGAACTCCCCATCGTCACGCACTCCCGCCACCCCGGCGCCGTCCACGGCCCCGAAGCCGCGCGCGGCGCCCACGCCGAACCCCTGAACGCCGCCGTCAACTGCGCCCTGGACCGGGGAGGGCGGAGCTGATGGCCACGTTCGTCACCCGCTCCCAATGGGGCGCCAGGGCGCCCAGGAGCGTCAGCAACAACATCACCCCAGCCCAGGGCGGCGTGGTCGTCCATCACGTCGACGCCGTGAAGGTGGCCAAGGCCAATCACGCCGACTGCGCCGCCCAGGTGCGGGGCATCCAGAACTTCCACATGGACTCCAACGGCTGGTCGGACATCGCCTACAGCCACCTCGCCTGCGTCCACGGCTACCTCTTCCAAGGCCGCGGCGAGCACGTCCGCACCGCCGCCCAGGGCACCACGCAGGGCAACGACGACTGGTACGCGGTCTGTGCGCTGACCGGCGGCTCCAGCAGCAGCTACGACACCATCACCGCCGGGCTCATCGACGCCGTCCGCCACGGCATCAACCGCCTGCGGGTGTCGGGCGGCGCCGCGCGGGCCATCACCGGCCACCGGGACCACCACGCGACCGCATGCCCGGGCAACCTGTACGCCAGGGTGCTCAGCGGCGAGGTCAACCCCGGCGGCGGCCCCCTGCCCTACCCCGGCGTCAGTTTCCGCCAGCCGCCGACCTTCGTGCACGCCAGCGTGGCGACCTGGCAGTACCGGATGAACAGCGCGCACGGTTACTCCCTCGCCGTGGACGGCCAGTACGGGCCGGGATCCGACTCCGCCTGCCGCAGCTTCCAGTCGAGCCGGGGTCTGAGCGTGGACGGCGTCGTCGGGCCGGCCACCTGGGGAGCCACGTTCGCCTAGAGCCAGCCAGGGCCTACCGCCTTCCCACGACGTACGCCCGCAGCCGACGAACTCCACGGGGGGGGACACCTCGACATGCGTTTGCCTCGCGTACTCACGACCCTGGCGGCGGGCCTCGGCCTGCTCCTCGGTGCGATCACCTCGCCGCCCGCCCACGCACGTGCCGACGACGGCGCGGCGGCGCCGGCCCAGTGGCGCAGCTACTGGGTGGACGCGTTCAACCCGGGCATCTACACACCCGCACAGGTCACGGCCCTGGTCGAGGACGCGTTGGACGTCAACGCCAACGTCCTGATCGTGCAGACGGCCCGGCGGTACGACTGCTTCTGCAACAACGCCCTGTACCCGCGCACCGACGCCGCGATCGCCCCGGAGCCCTACGACCCGCTGGCGGAAGTGGTCCGACAGGGACACGCGGCCGGACTGCAGGTGCACGCCTGGGTCAACGTCAACACCATGTGGAACAGCAGCACCCCGCCCCGCCCCCCGGACCACGTCTTCAACCAGCACGGCCCAAACGCCACCGGAGCCGACCGCTGGCTCAACAAGAAGGCCGACGGCCAGGAACTGGTGGGTGCCAACGCCTATGTAGACCCCGGCCATCCGGCGGCCGTCGACTACATCGTCCGCGGCATCCAGAGCATCGTGCGCAACTACGACGTGGACGGCGTCAACCTCGACTACGTCCGCTACCCGGACGGCAGTTCCACCACCACCCACAGCGACTGGGGCTACAACGCCGTGTCCGTCGCCCGCTTCCAGCAGGCCACGGGCCGGACGGACGTACCCCTTGCGTCCGACACCGCCTGGAGCGACTGGCGGCGCAGCCAGGTCACCCAGCTGGTGCGCAGGATCTACCTCGGAGTCTGGGAGGTCGACCCGCAAGCCCGCCTGTCGATGGACGCCATCACCTACGGACACGGGCCGCAGGCGGTCGGCGGCTGGCGGGCCACACGCACGTACACCGAAGTCCTTCAGGACTGGGCGGGATGGTTGGACGAGGGCATCATGGACACCGCCGTGACCATGAACTACAAGCGCAACTGGAATCCGGACCAGGCGCGGATGTTCTCCGAGTGGTCCGAGTTCCTGGCCGACCACCAGGGCCAGCGGCAGGCGGTCAACGGACCCGCGCTGTACCTGAACGGCGTCGCGGACTCGCTCAGCCAGGTCAGAGAGGCGCTGAGACCCAGCGCGGCAGGCAACACCGCGGCCGGCTGGAGCGGCTACTCGTACGCCGCCCCCAGCAAGGACGTGGCGGCCAACGGCCTGGCGGCCGAGCGTGCCAAGCTGGTGCAGGCGCTGACGCGGGGCGAGGACGCGCCGTTCAGCAACGAGGCGGCGGTGCCCGGCATGCCGTGGAAGACGGCACCCCGGGACGGGCACGTGACCGGCAGGCTCCTGCTCCGCAGCGGCGGCCCGCTGGACCAAGTACCGGTGACGCTCGCCCCGCTCACCGGCGGCGGCCAAAAGACCACCCGGCTCAGCGACGGCTCGGGCTGGTTCGGCTTCACCCATGTGGAACCGGGTCTGTATCTCCTCACCCTCTCCCTGCCCAAGGGTGTGATCGGCGCTGTGAAGACCGTGGTGAGGGTGACGAAAGGCAGCCTCGCGAAAACGGCGTTCCCGCCGTTCCTCGCCATGCCATGACGCCCGCGACTGCGACTGTACGCAGCACAGCACCGACCCTGACGGGTCTGCTCAAGCCGTCACGTCACACCCGCCTCCTCGGGGACGACCTCACCGGAGGCGTACCGCCTCCACGTTCCGCGACCGCAAGGCTCATACGGTCCTCAGCGCGCACTCACTCGGCACACACACGGCCCGTACGGCGAAGCCGCTGCGTACCCGGGCGGGGATCCGCCGCAGGGAGATCCTGAGGTCCTGGTCGGGGACGGTGAAGCCGAGGCCGGCCAGACGGAGCGCGAGGGCTTCGAGCAGCCCGACGGTGAGCCCCTCCCGGGGCAGCGGTGCCCGGTGTTCGGCTCACCACCACTGTGGGGAATCAGTTCGTCAGGATCGACTGCGCGTTCGAGGAACCGTTTGGGACGGAAGGCGTGCGGGTCGCCCCACAGCTCCTCGTCGTGGTTCTGGCCGAGGACATCGAGCAGCACCATCCCGTCGGCCGGCACCAACATGCCTCGCAGGGGCAGGTCACGGACGGCAAGGCCGCCGAGAAACGGTGCGAACGGAGGGGTCTCCGGAACCGCGATCATCACCGACAGCTGAAGCAGCTCGATCCGCTCGACGCGCAGTCGCCGCAGTGCCTGCTCGACCTGAGCGCGCACAATGGCCGGCCGCCCGTCGAGCTTCCACTCACCCGAGGCGCCCGATCGGGCAACGCCGACCTTGGTGGTGATCAGCAGTCCCTCCGGGTAGGGGTGCAGGGCCTCAGCCAGGAACTCCTCGCCTGCTCCCCCGCCATACAGATACGCGGTATCGATCACCGTGATACCCAGCTCGACAGCCCGCCGGGCAACCGCGACAGACGTCTCACGGGCCGGACCCGGCCCCGTCGGCAAGTGCATGGCCCCGAACCCCAGCCGCCGCACGCTCAGATCCCCACCGATACGAGTTCTGTCAAGGAAACCGGCGTATCACCGGCCTACAGATTTCTACATAAGCCGCTTTCCCGGCGGATCGCCAGGCTGCCGCCTGCATATGGCCGTTCAGTTGCCCCGCGCCAGAGCCCTGCTCGCCGAAGCCCTCACCCGGGACGGCTGGCACCACGCCATCCCGTGCCTCGCGGGTGCTCGGCCTCGAACAGGCCTCCGTTCCGCACGACTTCGACGAGTCAGTCTCAGCCAGCGCCCTCTCGGTCAGCGCCACACCCTCCTCCACCAGGCCCACAAGCCGAGGGCCGCTCGAGCCAGCCCAGCGCCTGCCTGATCGACAGCCAGAGCATCAAGACGTCCGCCACCATCCCCCTGACCAGCCAAGGCACCGACCCGGCCAAGAAAACGGCAAGCGTCGATGGCCTGCTGTGCGGTCGTGGGCTCAGCCCAGAGAAGGGTGGGCAGGGCTCTCGTCCACTCTCCGTGGTGCAGCGCGAGACAGAGCCAACGGCAGGCGTCTGGCCATTCGGCGTGCTCGGCCATGAGGATGTACGCCTCGACAGCCTCGTCGCTGGATGGGTCGACATATTGGGCCTGCACGGCGGCCCGCTCCAACTCGCCGATGCCGAGGTACACCTTGACGAGGGCCAGTCGCGACTGGTCCCGGATATCGGACCGGACCATATCCTCGATGGGTTCCTCGGCCTCGTCATAGCGGCCAACACCGATTTGCACGGCTGCCAAGGCCTCACATCGGTCGCGATGGATCAACAACTCGGGATCGGAAGCGAGTTGGGGTGCGGCCTTGATCAGCCAGCGTTCGGCCGCCTCGTGGTCGCCGAGAGCGATCCGAGCTTGGGCGACCGCCGCCTGTGCGGAAAAGGCTGCCTCTCGCCATTGACGGGCCGTCTCGGCATTCGCCGCGTCATGGCGCTGTGCCTCTGCCTCGGCCGCGTCGGCGTCCGCCACGGCGAACTCCAGTAGGTGCGCTGCCCATGCTCGGTCCTCCTTGTCACCCGAAGCGGTAAGTGATCGGACGATACGGCCCAGGGCCACACAGCAGCGGTCAACACCGGCCATCCGTTTCACCACGTCGATGGCGAGCTCTGTGGCTTCCTCGGCGATAGCAGGCCACGCGTATTGGCGGGTTTCCTCGTCATGGGTGTCCATGAGCGCGAGGGCGCGCTCCGAGTCGCCCATTTGGGGTTGTCGAAGACGGACTCGCCCATGTCCTCGTCGTACCCGCGGCCGCTGAGGGTCAGGGCCCAGGCGAGGGGTTGGGAGCTGCTGCTCAGTGACTGTGTATGAGTGTGTTCTGGCGTGCGCGTGGGCGCCTTGTCCGCGGAGATCGTGATGCTCGCGGGGGAACGGAGGTTCGTCCGTCGAGTGCGTGACCTTGCCGGGTAGCGGTCGTTGGATGTGATGGCAGGATCTTCAGTCCACGGCAGGGAGGTTGTGGGGTGGGCGGGCTGCGGGAGGTGGGGCCGTCGTTCGTGGTGCCCGGCCCGGCCGGGGTCGCGGTTCGTGACCGGCTCAAGGGCCTGACCGCCGCGGACGAGAAGGTTCTGCGTCTGGTCGGGGAGCATCTCGGAACGCTGGCCTCTCGTGATCTCAAAGCCCGTTGCCAGGCCGGGCCGGACCACGGCAGCAGGCAATGGGCTGAGCGCAAGCGCATCCTCACCGGCCAGTCGTCCTCGCGCTGGGCCGGGTCGATCACGAAGGCCGGCAACGACCAGTGGGCGCTGGCCCGCCGTGGTCAGCTCGCGCACATCCAGAGCCTGGAGGCGGGTGTGCGCACCATCACGCACCGGCTGTCCCAGCCCCTCGGAGCGAAGGGCAGCAAACAAGCGCCGTGCGGCTATGGCAGCAGGCGGGAGTGGTTGGCGAAGTCCCGCCGCCTGCACGTGCTCAGTGACCGGCTCAAGCGGGCGCGGGCGGACCGCGAGGCCGGGCGCGTGCACATCGTCCGCGGCGGCAAAGCACTGCTGAACACCCGCCACCACCTGGAGGCGGCCGGTCTCACCGAAGTGCAGTGGCGGCAGCGGTGGCAGACCGAACGCTGGTTCCTGGCCGCGGACGGCGAGTCCGGCAAGAGGTTCGGCAACGAGACCATCCGCGTCAGCCCCGACGGCGAGATCAGCATCAAACTGCCCGCACCCCTCGCCACACATGCCAACGCCCCGCACGGCCGGTACACGCTCACCGGCCGCGTGCAGTTCAAGCACCGGGGCAGCGAATGGGCCGACCGCGTGGAGGCGAACCGGGCCGTCGCCTACCGCATCCACTACGACACCGGCCGGGGCCGCTGGTACCTCACCGCGTCCTGGCAGCGCCCGTCGAGCCGATCCCGCTGGACGCGGCCCGCGCCCACGGCCTCATCGGCGTGGACACCAACGCCGGCCACCTGGCCGCCTACCACCTCGACGTCCACGGCAACCCTGTTGGCAACCCGCACCGCTTCTCCTTCGGCCTGACCGGCACCGCCGACCACCGCGACGCCCAGGTCCGGCACGCGATCACCCGCCTGCTGCACTGGGCCCAGCAGCGCGGCGTAGCCGCGATCGCCATCGAGAACCTCGACTTCACCGCGGAAAAGACCCGCGAGAAGCACGGGCGTCGCACACGGTTCCGGCAGCTGATCTCCGGCATGCCCACCAGCAAACTCAGGGCCCGCCTCATCTCCATGGCCGCCGAACAGGGTTTGGCCATCGTGGCCGTGGACCCGGCCTACACCAGCCGATGGGGCGCCCAGCACTGGCAAAAGCCCCTCACCAGCACCACACGCAAGACCACCCGCCACGACGCAGCCGCCGTGGCGATCGGCAGGCGCGCCCTGGAGCACCCGATCCGGCGACGGACGGCACCGCCCCCACACGACCAGAGCGATCGTGCGGGGCATCGGACCGTCCAGGCCCCACCGGGCACCCCAGGGCGCGAGGGAAACCGCCCCCGCATCCCCGGACCACGGACACGATCCGTGCCGCCCGGACGCGGAGCGAAAGCGGTCGACCAGAACGCCCAACACCGTTCGGGGCGCTCGGCTGAGCACGAGTCCTGGCACCAGGACTCACAGTGATGATTGCGGTGGCACCGCTCGGAGGCCTGACTCAAGGACTCACTGGCGCTTCGGCTGTCTGTCGGGAGAACCGTCGGTCTGTCGGGCGGTGCCACCGCGCGCGTGCCGGTCAGGCGTTCGTGACCTCATAGGAGCCCGGCCAAAGGTCCCATCACTGTCTTGTCCGTCCGTCCGACCGGCGCGTGCCCTCCCTGACGCGTCGTACGGAAGGACAGCACATCCAGCATGGCAGCAGATGAGATAGCGGTCATTGGCGGGATCGACACCCACACCGACCTGCACCAGGCGGCCGTGATCGACACCGTGGGCCGGCACCTGGCCACCGAGCCGTTCCCGACCGGTCCCGCCGGCTATGAGAGCCTGCTCGACTGGCTGCGTTCGCATGGCGAGGTTCTGGCAGTGGGCATCGAGGGCACCGGCGCCTACGGTGCCGAGATCGCCCGTTTCCTGACCACACAGGGTGTCACCGTCATCGAGGTCGACCGGCCCGACCGCAAGGCCAGGCGGGACAACGGAAAGTCCGACCCGGTGGACGCCTACGCCGCCGCGACCGCCGTGCTGTCCGGCCGGGCCTCGGGCATTCCGAAGACTCGCAACGGGATCGTGGAGGCCATCCGCACCCTGCGGGTGGCCCGCAGCTCGGCCATCAAGGCCCGCACCCAGACCATCAACCAGATCCGCACACTCATCATCACCGCACCGGCCGCGGTGCGCGAGAGGCTGCGCGGCCTGGCCACCGGCGAGCTGATCGACGCCCTGGCCCGGTCCCGGCCCGCGGGCGACCTCGCGGATCCGCACTGCGCGGTCAGGATCACGCTGCGACGGCTCGCCCGCCGCTGCCAGCGGCTGGAGGAGGAAATCACCGAAGCCGACGTGGACCTGGGCCCGCTGGTCACCCGGGCCGCACCACGGCTGATCGCTCTGCCCGGCGTCGGCCCCGAGAGCGCGGGCCAGCTGCTGACCACCGTCGGCGACAACCCATACCGCCTGCGCTCGGAAGCGTCCTTCGCCCACCTGTGCGGTGCCGCCCCGCTGCCGGCCTCCTCCGGCCGCACCAACCGGCACCGCCTCAACCGGGGCGGCGACCGCCAAGCCAACCGGGCCCTGCACACGATCGTGCTGGTCCGCATGCGCCACGACCAGCGCACCCGCGAGTACGTCGCCAGACGCACCGCCGAAGGCATGACCAAGAAGGACATCATGCGCTGCTTGAAACGGTTCGTCGCCCGCGAGGTCTACCAGCATCTGCCCCGCCCGCACATCACCGCCGAACAGTTCAAGCAAGCCGCTTGACGATCTATAGGAGCTTCTCCCACTCAGTCTTTAGGAACGGTCGGAAGTAGACCTCGCTGACAGACGCTCAGGACGAACTCCGTCAGGTCCGCACTGATCTGCAGACGGTCTACCGGCGGGTGCCGTGGTCGGCCGAACCGCTGGACGCGTCGGAGACGCACGAGAACGCCTTGGCGGCCCTCGTCCCGCCCCGCCTCCCCCGGCTGGGATCCCCAGGACGCGGCGGAGATCGCCCGGCTACGAGCGCGGGAGCTCGAACTCGCCACGGCGATCGTCTCGCACGCGTACTGGAGCGAGTTCGCCCCGGCCGATGTCCTCGCGGCCCGTGACGCGCTCAAGCACCACCACGAGCAGCAGATGGCCGACGCCTCCAGCTAACCGCCGACCGCTTGCTCGCCCAGCACCGGGCCAGCTTCCCAAGATGCGTCACGCCCCGGCTGGTCACATCCTTGACACAGGGGCTCAGGAGCGCTAGATGCTCCTCGCGCAACCGGGGCCGGTCGTGCCCCACACACGGGATCCTTGACCGCGCTCTCATCCACAAACCGCCGCCATCTACAGCAGCCCCCGGCGGGTCCGAGCGAAGAGGTGGAGACCCATGGACGAGCACGGCGGCCACATGCACCACACAGGCGGACACCCGGAACCCGACGCCCCTGCCTTCCACGGCATGGCGGTGGTGGGCGAGGACACCCCCTTCCTCTCCCACCTGTCGATGCCCGGACCACCGCACAACGAGCAGACGATCGTGCAAGCTGCCTTCGGGGCTGCCCACCGCGCGTATCGCAACGACCGCAAGGCGCACCCGGAAGCCCGGCTCTACACCTTTGCCCCCGAGGTGTTCACGCTTTCCGACCTCTATCCCGGCGAGGCCGGCGAACCGCCCGCCCGCACGTCCTTCACCGGGAGTCTGTTCCGCAACCACTTCGAACAGCCGGAAGCCCACCCCGAGACGCCTGTCGAGATCGCCTCCGATGTCGTGGTGGAGGTGGCCACCGTGGTCAACCACCATAAATTCACCGCGGACGACCAACAGCCGGAGGAGTTGACGTACCTGCTGTTCGGCAAGGGGCCCGAGCGGTTCCTAGCGCATTGGATCACCGGCCCCTTCCAGCCCACGAGCCGTCAGGAGTTCGACCACCTGATGACGGCCGATGTCCAGGGCCTGGAGGTGTCCGACGACCGGCTGCGCCATGGCATTGAGATCACCGTCACCGGTCGTCCGGACGAGCCCCGCGGGAAGCTCAGGGAACGTGAACGAGCGGCCGCCGTCGCTGCGGTCAACGGCGGGCATGTCACGGTCGAGGTCGAGGCCGGCACCGAGCTGTATTTCGAAACCGGCGAACTGACACCTCACTGACGCAGCGGCACCCTCCGATCATCACCAGGAGAGCCGGGGATACCAGTCGCCACGGCCTTGCGGGGTGAGGTCGAGCAGGTGCCAGACGGGGCTTAGCAGGTCGGTGGCCTGCTGACCGTCGCCGTCGGCCATCTGCACACGGGTGCTGTAGTAGTGGCGGACCGCGCCGCCTTCGTCGCGGGTGAACACAGACAAGGTGGCGTCCTGGCCACCGGCGGAGTCCTCGCTGCCCAGGTCGTACTTGAAGCGGCTGGGTGCCGCGCTGAGCAGCCGCAGACCCGTCCAGCCCCGTTCCCTGGCGTACGCGCGCAGCGCGGGCAGTTCGGCGGCGGCCACGACGGCGAAGTCAAGGGTGCCGGCCAGGCGGTCGGCGACCGAATGGAAGCCGTCGATCGACATCGTGCACGAGGCGCAGGGCCGGTCCTGTTCCTTGCCGTACATGAAGTGGTAGAGCATCAGCGGCCTGTCAGGGCCGGAGAACAGCTCGCTGAGCCGGACCTCGCGCACCGGATCGTCCCCGGCTGCCAGGTCGGCCGGCCCCTCGTGGAAAGGATAGTCCTCGACGACCGGGCCCTCGGGCAGGCGTCGCCTCAGTTCGGCGACGTGCTCGCGCTGGCGCATCATCTCGGTCTCCGCCCGGCGCAGTTCTTCAATGGCGGCGGTGTACTGAGCGGATTCGTTGCCGAGGTTGGTCACGCGCATGTTTCCTCCTCGTCAGTCGCCGTTCGGCGCGGCTCACCCGCCCCAGAAGAACAGGTCGGTCCGCCGCGGTGCGCCAGGCGCGCAGCGCGGTTCACCTGAAGCGACCAGTTGCCGCTCGTCTCCCGGACATCGCCTCGGAACACATGCCGGCACCGGGTTGCAGCGGCTTGCCACTGGATTGCGACCACCCACGATCGGGGGGACGATGGATGCGTCCTCCACGGCTGGGTCGTATCGCCGGACTCGAGCGGGTGGCGAGCGAACTCTCAGCGCTGCCGCACCTCGTAAGGACGAGAGCGGTGCACAGCACCGGCCGGCTGAAGGAGAGCCGTTCCGGGACGTCGTCATGTGCTCCGCGCCCGGCTGAGCCGAGCAGCATCACGGGCCTTTCGATCCCGAGCCTCTCACCCTCACCGGGAGCTGACATGAATCTCGATAACGTCGCACGCTGCGAGATCCATCCCACGATCGGCATCGCCCGGGTGGGCAACAGCCCCGACGGCTTCTTCATCGGCCCGGAGACCCCCGGGCTCCCGTCGAGTCCGTCCGGCGGTTTCAAGGACGCCGACGGGCGGATCAAGCGTCAGGCCGCCCGGTTCCGTGTGTACGCCTATGACCGGGCCGGCACCGTCCTGGGCGAGCTCACCTCGGCCGAGGCGCAGATCGTCTGGACCGCCGAACTGGCCAATGCCAAGGCTGAGTGGTTCAAGTTCGCCGGGCGCTTCCATGAGTCCACCGCCGACTCCGACCGCCGTAACCACCACATCGATCCCGCTGATCCCGCCGCTCGGGCGCGGTTGGTCATCCGGCCGGGGCCGCGCAGTGTGACCGGTTCGTCCCAGGACGGCACGGATGCCAGGTTCGACACCGGGACCTTCCTGGACACGCCGGTACCGCTGGGCGAACTGCGCACCGACGAGGCCGGTCGGCTGCTCGTCCTCGGCGGCTTCGGCACGTCCGCTTCGGTCCAGCCCGCCAATCCGCTCCGCCACTACGCCAACAATGACGGCTGGCACGACGACGTCTCCGACGGCCCGGTCAGCGCAACCGTGCGCCTGGGCCCGGACGGGCGCCAGGTCCCGGTGACCTCGGCCTGGTGCGTGGTGGCCCCGCCCGATCACGCCGCCGTCGTACCGAGTCTGGTCACCCTGTACGACGTCGTGTTGGAGGTCGCCCGCACGTCGGGCGGACTGCCCACCCCGCCGGAGGTCTCCTTCACCCGCGACATCTATCCGCTGCTCGCCCGCCCGGTCTTGTTCGCATGGGTCAACAAGAGAGCGCGAGAGATGCACGGCGACCCTCGACGCAACTTCCTCACGCCGAGCCGTCTCGCCCGGCTGTCCTCGAACGCCCCGGACGACGCCACTGCGCGTCAGATCGTCTTCAAGAGGTTGCGCAAGCCCGGACTGGTGGACGACACCAGCCAGGCAAACGCGGGGTTCATGCCCGTCCTGTCCGGCGATGACGGGGACGCTGAGCCCAACAAGCCACGGACGTGGCTGTCGCTGTTGCCGGGCCAGTACGCGCGGATGCAGCGCTGGGCCGCCGGCGACTTCCTGGCCGACTGGACGGGCGTGCCCGCCCCGCTCCCGTTCGAGGCTCTCGCGCCGGCCGACCAGCCCCACGCCCTGGTGCGGGCCGCGCTGGAAACGGCGAGCGGCGGCGGATTCTTCCCCGGCATCGAGATGACGTATATCGCTGACCGGCAGTCCACTTGGGCAGCGCCCTTCCGGCTGCGCGAAGATCTGGTCGCCGGAGATGTCACCAAGTACATGGCCCTGCCCTGGCAGGCCGACTTCTACATGTGCATGGACCACTGGTGGCCGGCCTCCCGCCCCGATGAGGTCCTTCCCGAGCCGGCGCACGACGGGCTGGTACAAGACGCGGCGGCCGGGGTGTTCCAGGAGTGGGACCGCGGTGTGGGCGACGGTGAAAACGCCGAAAAAGGTATGAACGAGATGGTCGAGAAGTGGAGCACTCTCGGGTTCATCGTCGCCCGGACCGTGCCGAACGGCGACGTGATCCTGGTGGAGACGGAACGGACCGACCACGAGACCGGGTAGGCCGGGCAGAGGCGGGAGCGGCACGTTGGACAGCGGCGGGCCGAGCGGCTGTGGGAGGAGCCGGCGCTTCGACGTTCTCGTCGCCGGCGCAGGCCCCGCCGGGTGTGCAGCCTCGCTGCCCCTCGTCCGGGCAGGGGCGAGCGTCGTCCTCGTTTCCCCGGTGAGCTCCCCCGACTGGCGGGTGGGAGAGAGTCTCGCTCCCACCGCCCGCCCGCTTCTCGAACGACTGGGGGTGCTCGACGGGCTCGCCGGCGCTGGGCACGCTCCCTGCTACGGCACCCAGGCCGCCTGGGGCCAGGATGCGCTCACCGCGGTGGACCACCAGCTCGGTCCGTACGGCGAGGGCTGGCATCTGGACCGCACCCGGTTCGACGCCACCCTCCTGGAAGCGACCCGCGCCAGTGGTGCTCTCTGGCTCGCCGGACATGTCCGCGACGCCCGTCGGCATCGGAGCCACTGGCAGATCACCACTGGCGAGGGCGGTGTACTGGAGGCCGGTTATCTGGTGGACGCCACGGGCCGAGCCGCTCGGCTGGCTCGTCGCGTCGGCGCGGCACGCACCCGCTCCGACCGCCTGATCGCGGTCGCCGGGCTGTTGGGCCCGCCAAGGAAGCAGCCCGCCCACCTGGACCGCACGTCGCTGGTGCAGGCCACTCGCTGGGGCTGGTGGTACACCGCCCCGCTACCCGGTGGTGAGCGGATCCTCATGGCCATGACCGATGCCGATCTCCTCGCCGGCCTACGCCTGCTCGACCCGGGCGTGTGGTGGACCCAGGCGCAGGATGCCGGTCATATCCGGGACCGGATCGCCGGCTGGGAGCGACCGCCGCGGCGGCTGCGGGTGCTCGCCGCCGGCTCGGCCTGCGCCACTCCCGCGGCCGGCCCGGGCTGGGTAGCGGTGGGAGACGCCGCCACCGCCACTGACCCGCTAGCTGCCCGGGGGATCGTCACCGCACTGGCCACCGGCCTCGTCGGGGCGCGGGCGATCCTGGCCGCCTGGGCCGGTGACGCCAATGCCATGACGGCCTACGCCCGCCGTATGTCAGCCGTTCACGCCGAGTACCTGGAGACAAGGGCCGCACAGTACCGCCGGGAACAACGCTGGGACACCCCGTTCTGGGACCGTCGGCACTGAGCGGTGCGGTTCTCCGACACGGGGTCGGGTCATCGCACCGTTCCGCCCTCACGCGGATGATCAGGGACGGCGAGATCTTCGAGAAGTGCGCGTCCAAGGACCGCCCCGTGTACCCCACTCTCGATGACCGGCCGACCATCCAGGACTCCATGGCGGACCGCGACGCGCTCGCCGGGGACACCCTGACGGCCGCGATGAAGCAAGGGACCTGGCGACCTGCTCACGCCGGAGCGGGGCGCGAAGTTGGAGACCTACTTCTTCGGCAGCCTGGCCCGCTGGCAGCGCAACCGTTGACGGCTCGTCTTCGTGCCGGCGGCCGACGCCGTACCCCTGGCGTGGCTGGGCGTCCTTAGGTCACGACCCCTCTCCGCTCGCTGAACGAGACGGCAAAATCGTCCGATTGACCCTCGACGCCGAGCATGACAACAGCCCAGTGATCGAGCTACCCGTCACCGACCTGCGTCGCCTACTTGCCGACGCAGAGCGCGACCTGATCGACTTCCTCCAACTAGCCGCCGCCTGGGCCACCCTGCACCTGCGTGAATACACCGCCCCTGCCACCGCCGCCCTCGGCCGCGCCCTGGACCTGCCCCCGAACCCGTAGGGCTCGTGCTGGCGCACTACCTCGGATTCATTGGCGGCCCTCAGGCTCGAGGCAGTCAGCTGGATCTTTACGGGACAGCCCTACAACCAGCGGACTCCCCTCGCGAACGCAACGCCCGGTGTGCCTCCTCTTGCAGCGAAGGTGTCAAGGCCCTCGCGATGATGCGGCCACGCCGTCGCAGCACACCAGATGCGGCGGCACGTTGAAGGCCATCACGAACTGGTGGGCCAGGCGTGGCCGTAGGTGTCGGGCAGGGTCGGGGGCGGGTTGCCGGCAGCAGTCGCCGCAGCCTGGACGCGGCGGCGCTGTTCCTGGACGAAGTCGCGGCAGGTGCGATCGTCGTGGCCGGCCACCCGGTGACCGGACCGGTTGCCGCAGGTGACGCAGGTGGGTTCGGGGTTGAGGCGGCGGTGCAATGCCTGCGCGATCAGCACGGCGGCGCCGGTCAAGGCGGCCACCACAGTGTGGGGTACGGGCATCAGAGATCGTTCCTTGGTGGGTGGGCTGGCGGGAGTAGCTGCGCGGCGTGGTGCGGTCGGCATCAGGCGGCTCAACACCGCCCTCACCGGCCGTGGTTCATGACCCAGCACGGCCCGTTTCCCGTCCGGGGGTGGCTGTGCGGGTGTGCGGGGCGCCGTGAATACCGCTCGGTTCATGAGCGGTGGCTTAGCGGGGGCAGCAGGCCGTCACCGGACCACCAGGCTCGCTCGGTCACGAGAGGGGTGAGGACCTTGTCGATCTCGGCGAGTACTACGCCGCGGTCGTCTGGCCCGTACGTCGTGAGCCGTCCGCTGTCGTCGGCTTGGGCACGGACCACCTGACTCCGGGCCCGGCGCACAGCAGGGCGCGCGCGACCAAAGGCAGGCCCAGGCTGAATCCGTCGCATTGGCCGCCGCGCACGAGTTGGACCAGGTCGCTGGTGACGGCTTCCCAGTCGCCGACCTGCGGCCACCGGGCGCCGCCGTCCAGTTCGTGGGTGAGGGTGGACAGCGGGACGATCTCACCCGGCCGGCGCTCGCGGACGAGGAGGTCGTGGATCCGCGCCCCGTCGGGCTGGCGCACACCAGGGTGCAGCAGCGAAGCACCAGCCACCACCGTGGTGTTGATCTCCCGGCTGCCGGGGCCGAGGTAGTACGGCTCGTGCGAGAACAGCAGGTAGACAGTGCCGGCTTGGGAGCGGTCGTGGGTCTCATTCATGAGGGTTCGGCCTTCCGGTCGGGGATGACGGGTGAACTGTCAGGCGGCGTCGGGTGCAGGGGCGCTCGTAATGCCCGGTGGCGGTCGGCGGCGGGGGTATGGAGCGTGTCGGTCCCCAGCGGGCCCCCCTCAGGCGGTCGGCCAGGACGGAAACGCACGTGGTGCAGCGGCCGTCACCGTCGGGGTGGGCGCGGCGTGGGGTGGGGCCGGGGCAGGTACGGCAGGGCGGCCAGCCGAGGCAGGCCGGGCACAGGTCCTCGCCGGGCGCGGTCGCGGGGTGGCCGCAGCCCGCGCACTCGACCATGGCCCGGTAGCTCAGGGCCTGGCTCACTGAGCGGGCGGCGGCGCAACTGGCCGGTTGCAGCCGGGGAGTGTCACCAGAGGGCGGGGCGCGGTGGTGGGCCGCGAGGGCGGGCGGCGGGTAGGCCTGCGCAGCGCGGAGACGGGCGGCGATGATCGCGCCGACCGAAGTGCGCACCGGGTACGGCAAGGGCCGGCCGGCGATGACGTGGCGCAGCTGCTCAGTGCTCCAGCCGGCCTCCAGCATCGCGGTCACCACCCGGCCCTGGTCGGTGAGTGCCTGCCCGGTCAGCACCAGCTCGGGGCGCGCGGCCGCCAGGTCCAGGAGCAGCCGGATCCCGGGGTGCATCTCATCCGCCGCGGGAGCGGCCGGCGGGGAGGGCGGTGTGTGCGGCGGGTTCGTCCGTGCCGGTGGTCGCGTCGCGTTGTTGCGGCGGCACGGACGGAGGGGGCTGGTGTTCTGCTGGTTGGTGTTCTTTCTGTTGGTGTTCTTAGTGGCGGGGTCAGCCAACGTAGGCTCAGCCAGGCTTGGAAAACCCGACTCTGGCTGCGACCTGGGGTTGTGCAGGGCGGGCAGGTCGGTGATGACATACAGCGCCTGGCCGAGCGTGCCGTTGGCGTTGCGCTCACGGGTGCGGTGCAGGAAGCCGTGCCGCTCCAGCTGCCTGAGCCCGGTGGTGACGGCGTCGACGCCTTCACGGCCGCGGCGCACCAGGTCGGCGACGGTGACGTGCCAGCCGTCCTGGTGCGTACTGACATAGCCGAAGATCCCCTTCGCTCGGAAGGACAGCTTCGGGTGCCGGAACAGGCCGTTGGCGATCTGCGTGAACTGATCGGCCGCCATCACCCCGCGCCGGATCCCCACCCCCGAGCGGCTCACCGCCAGGCCTCCGCAGCGGGCCGCTTCCGGTGGTCCAGGCAGCACAGCAGGCCCGCCGCGGACCGGCGGTCGGTAGTCCCAGAGGCGGGGACGGGGGTGTGGTACATGAACTCAGCTCACCCGCCGAGCCCGACCCGACCAGCGACCACCAGATGCCGACCACGGTCACGATCCGGCAACGCAACTGTCCAGCAGCCATGGTCGGGTCCGTGGTTGGCCCCACCACAGACCCCACCACGCCCCCTTCACCCCGTTCGCAGCCATTGCGCACAGCCGCTGCGCAACCTCGAACGGCCGGTTGCGCACAGCGAGCTGCGCAACCGGCCGGGCATCCTGCGCAGTCACGCTGCGCAATGCCTCTGCGCAAGGCGCTCCGCAGTTTTCCGTCGCGTGCTGCACAGGTCCGGATCACACTGCGCAGCCGCCCGACAGTGCAACGCATGCCGAACGTGATGCCCTGTCGCCGGGGCACGGCCGGAGCGTGGTGGGGGCGGTGGTGGGGCCAACCACGGAACCGACCATGACTTCGTGACCCCATCGTGACCGTGGTCGGGGTCTCGTGGTCGGTGGTCCGGTCGGGCCCGGCGGATGTTCTCAAGGCCAGCAACATCCGTTTCTGACCTGGGAGATTGACCATGCCCCCTGGCAGGCATGCCTCACGGAACAAGGCGACCCCACCGATGGCCGCGGGCCTCGCGCTCGAAGCGATGCGGCGCCGCGCACGCCTCACACGCATCGCCGTGTGGAGCGTCATCGCGGCCGGCCCGATCGCCCTGGGCGTTGCCGTCACCTCCACCCCGACCACGGCCGGGGCCGCGCCGCTGCCCAAGCCGTCCACGGTGCGCACCACGGCGGTGGCCGCCGACCCGGCCGGCTATGCGCAGCTGTTCGTCGGTGCGTGGCTGCGCAGCAACGCCGACGATGCCGCGAATGCGCAGACCCGGCTTGCGCAGTCGCTGGCGCCGGACGTCGAACTGCCCGACCCCGCTACGAATGCGCACCCAGCGCCGGAGTCGGTCACGGCGGTGCGCAGTGCACAGCGCGCCGACGGTGGATGGTCGGTGACGGTGGCTGCGCAATACGCCGACGGAGCGGTGCGCTACTACACGGTGCCGGTGGCCACCGACCGCGCGGGCACTATCTTCACGGTGACCGGTGCGCCGGGCGTGGTGGCCGGCCCGGCCCGGGCCGAGGCACCGCCGGCACCGTACGCCGTCACTGTCCCGGACGGCGAACTGGCCGCCACCGTCGGCGAGTTCCTGTCGGCGTACCTGACCGATGCCGGAGAGGTGGACCGCTACCTCGCCCCCGGCGTGCACCTGACGGCCGTCTCCCCCGCCCCGTACCAGGCCGTCACCGTCCAGCAGGTATTGGCCGTCGAGGAGGCCGCAGCCGCCGAGCGGATGCCGGGGGACGGCACGAAGGTCCGCGTCCTCGCGCAGGTGGAGGCCCGGGATGCGCAGGGGCGGTGGCCGCTCGGCTACGAGCTCACCCTCACCGCCCGCTCCGGACGCTGGGACATCGCAGAGCTGCAGACCGGCACCTCCCGGGGTGGGGGTGAACGCTCGTGAAGGCCGGGGACAGCCTGATGCTCGCGGGCAAGCTCGACGACTTCGGTGAGGCATGGATCGGCATGTTTGAGCGCTGGGGCACCAAGGGCCTGCAGGCCGGTCTCATCGTCCTCGTCGTCATCATCATGATCCAGAAGTTCAGCCTGAAGGCCGGCATCGGCGCCCTCCTGCTGATGATCGTCGCGCTGGGCCTGTACGGGTCCCGCCAAGACCTGGCGGACATGTTCGAGGACGAGGTCAAAAACCCGGCCAAGGGCGCGCCCGTCGTTCCCGGCCTCGTGCACGGTTCTGATCCGGCCGCCCGGGAGCACTCCGTTGGCATTGGAGGGTGGTTGTGAGCGCGGCGGCCGCGGGGCGGGTGGGCCGCTTCTACACCGCCGCCCGGCGCCATCCATGGGTGCTGGGGAAGGTCGCGGACTGGAAGATCCCGCTGGGTCCGTACACGCCTGCGCAGATCGCCCTCGCTGTCGGCGGCGGCTTCCTGCTGGTCAAAACGATCTCCTGGTGGTCGTGGATGGGGCCGGTACCGGTCGTGGCCTGGCTACTGGCGATCTGGGCCGTGCGCCGTCCGAAGATCCGGGGCCGTGCCCCGGTCCAGGCGGCGCTGGGCTGGATTTTGTTGGGCTGGCAGCCCCAGGGAGGGAGGATCGGCGGGCGGGCCGCCCGCGACCGCGCTCCCCACCCGCTGATCGGCGCCTTCACGATCGAGGACACATCGAACCTCGACCCGGCGATCGCACCGTCCCGTGCGGCGCAGCGGCGCATCGATCGAGCACCGAACCTGAGGCCGGAAGCGGCTCGCTCGTCCGCGCCCCACCGCGCGGAGCCCGCTACTCCAGCTGCGGCGGGGCCGGTGTCGGGGGTTCAGCAGCTGCTCGCACTCGCCCAGCAGGGGGGTGCGCGGTGAGGGTTCCGATCCGTCACATCGCCGGGCACCTGGTCTGGTCGACGCACGGCAGCGTGTGGGCCGTCTACCGCCTTCACCCGGGCCCCAACGCGCAGGGACAGCATGAGGAGACCGTCCAGGGTACGTACGTGCCTGCGGCGGTCCGTGACGAACAGCTCGCCAAGATCACGCATTTGGTGCGGTCGTTGTCCGGGGCGCCGCGACTGTTCGGGCTGTGCGCGCAGGTCGATCCCGGTGAGATTGCCCTGCGCATGATCGACGGCATCGAGCCGGCCAACGAGGCACCAAGCGCGCACCCGTGGGTCGAGAATGTCGAGGCGGCCCTGGATCTGCTGGACGGGCAGGAGATGCACCGCCGCACCCTGTGGCTGGCTGTCCCCCTCACGACCGAGACCGCCGGTCTGCAGGTGTCGGCGTCCCTCGGTGCAGCGTGGGCGGAGCTGACCCCGATGCTCGGCATGCGCCCGTCGCCCGTCGCCCGGCGCGAGGTGGCTGCCTACCGCGAGCAGGCCTCCCGGGTCGAGGCCGCGCTTGCTGGCGGGATCGCCTTCCGTCCGGCCCGCCCGGCGGAGGTCGTGTGGATGATCCAGCACGCCCTGCACCGCGGGCTCGCCGAGCCGCTGCTGGCGGAAGCCGAGACCAGCGACCTGTACGGCGGGCAGCTGCGGGACGGTGTGCTGCGCTCCCCCAGCTACGCCGACCTCGGACAGGTGCGCCTGCAGGAAGGCGGCATCGACCCCGAACTCGACGACATCGACGAGCTCAAGAGCGCGGGCCGGATCACGCGGTCTGGACGCAGGGCCTGGTGGCGGCTGAACACCGGCTCGCCGCTCGGCCGACGCTGGCTGCAGGTCGAATCCGACGCCGGGGTGGGCTACCAGGCACAGGTGGCGCTGGCCGAGTGCCCGCCCGCGGTCAGCCAGGACGCCGCCGATCTGTTCGCCCAGCTGGAGACCCTCGACTTTCCCGTCGACTACGCCGTCGACCTCACTCTCGTGCCCGCGGAGAAGGTCCGCGACCAGGTGAGGCGCAAGAAGAACGAACTCATCGACCAGGCCGACCAGTACGACGCCCGCCCCACCGGCATGCCCGCCTCCCTCACCGAGGCCGCCCGCGACCTCGGTGAGTTGGACGCGCGCCTGTCGCGCACGTCGGTGGAGGTCGAGGTGCAATCCGTCACGATCCTGACGGTGTGGGGGTCGACCGCCTCGGTCTGCGACGCCCGGGCCCGCGCGCTGGCCGCACT
This sequence comes from Streptomyces sp. NBC_00287, assembly GCF_036173105.1. Taxonomy (NCBI): domain Bacteria; kingdom Bacillati; phylum Actinomycetota; class Actinomycetes; order Kitasatosporales; family Streptomycetaceae; genus Streptomyces; species Streptomyces sp. NBC_00287. Next base: position 9,496,174 of record NZ_CP108053.1, on the reverse strand, counting down.
GCTGGGCGGTGCCGACTACCGCGCGGTGCGGCCAGCAGGCCTGCAGGAGGCTCTGTTCACCCTCGGCCTGCCCGGCACCGTACGCCCTGGCCTGGTGCGGGAGTTCACCCAGCACCAGATCTCCGAAGACTGGGCTCTGGGCGGCGCGTTCACCTCTGCCGAGGTCGGCGACCCCAACGGCATGTTCCTCGGCATCGACCTCGACTCGGGCACCACCCGCCCCGTGATGATCAACGTGGCGGACGCCCCCAAGGTGGATGCCTCCGCCTCCATGGGGATCGTCGGGGACCTGGGAGCGGGCAAGAGCGTCCTGCAGAAGCTGATCGCGGAAGCGGTGTGGGCGCGCGGCGGCTGCGCGATCTGTATCGACCGCACCCCCGTCCGCGAATGGGCCACCTTCGCCCGCACCGCAGCCCAGGGCCGCGTGCAGATCATCGACGCCGCCCGCGCTGAGGTGTCCATCGACCCGTTACGCATGTTCGACGGTCCCGAAGGCCGTCACTACGCCTTGTCCTACCTCACGCTCCAGCTCGGCATCGGCCCGATGAGCACCAACGGCGAAGTTCTGCACCACGCGATCGAGCAGGCCGCCGCAAGTGATCAGCCGTCCATGCACCGCGCACTTCAGATCCTGGAGGCTATGGGCGAGAGTGAGGGGGGCAAGCGGCAGGACGCGGCCGCCACCCTCGCCGGCCTCATCCGCGTGGTGGCCTCCAACTCCCTGGCGGCGATGGTGTTCGACCCCACGCTGCCGCCGGTGCGGCTGGACGCCTCCAGCACCTCCGACATGATCGTGATCACGACGACGGGTCTGAAGCTGCCGCCGAAGGCCGCGTTCGGCAATCCGGAGGTCCTGCATCAGCAGCCGCTGGAGGCGCTTATCGGGCGCGCCGTTCTCTATCTGATTGCTGCGATCGCCCGGCAGACAGCCTTCGAGGACCCCCAGCGGTTCACCGCGGTGGTCGCAGACGAGCTGTACTGGCTCACCTCTTCGGCTGAGGGCACCGCGTTGGTCCACGAGATCCTCCACGACGGCCGCAAGCACGGCGCCGGTCTGCTCGCCGCCTCTCACGACGCCGAGGAACTCGGCCCCGACCGCGGTCTGATGGCCTATCGTGCGCTCGCCCGCACCGCAGACCGCGAACGCGCCCGCCGTGGCCTGGAGTTCATCGGCCTCGACCCGAACGACGGCGAGCTGCTGCGGCTGGTGACCAACGGTCTGTCCCCCGTCGGCCACAAGGGCCGGGAGGGCGAGTTCCTGCTGACCTGCCCGCGGCAGAACACCGGCCGCATCAAGGTCACCATTCCGCGTATCCCGCGCATCACCACGTCCATCACCACCACGCCTGGACGCCGCACGAGCGATGCCTCGCCTTCCCTGCCGGAGCCGCTCGCCGGTGAGACCGCGGAACCCTGTCCGAAGGAACGCATCTGATGACCTCCTCTTCCTGGGCACGCTCCCGGCGCCCTGCCGTGGTCGCGAGTGTCCTTACTCTGATCGTCGTCGGGGTCGGCGTGTTCGTCCTGGCCGTCGGGGTGAGTGTGGCGGAGGCGTGGTGGCCGCACACGGGGCAGGCCTTCACCGCCGGCGCCCGGGACCAGGATCCGTGCGGTTTGATCGTGGGCCCGGCCAAGGACTACTGCCAGCGGGGCACCACGACGAGTGCCGACGTTGAGCAGCCCGACCTTGCCGGTGCGGCGTGGCGGCTGGTCCCGGCCGGGGCAGGTGTCGCTGCCCTCGTGATGTGGCGGCGCAGGAGCGCAACTGGGTCCGGGCGGCGATGACATGGTCCGTCCAGCTCGCGCGACGCTCCGGTCGGCCGGCGTCCTCGTACTGCTCACCGGCGTGTTCGTCATGGTCAACAGCCAGGTCGTGTACGCGGCGGGCAGCAACAGCGAGACCGGGGACCTGCTCGCCCCGCTGAACATCACCTCCTCCGAGGGCGTGCCGATCAACGGCTACGAGCTCAATGCCGAGGGCGGCTCCATCGTCAGCTTCAAGACGCAGTCCCTGGCCTTCGCCCTGTCCGGGCTGTTCACCCTGATCCGGCTGCTGGTCGGCCTGGCCGGGTGGGCGATCGAGGTCGCGTTCCGGTTCCCGCTGCTGTCGATCCTGACCCGCCCTGCACAGGAGGTCGCGGACACCTACAACGACGTGGTCGTCAACTCGTTGGGGTTGAAGGGTCTGCTGCTGGCCTGGGCGTTCGTGTTCGCCGGTTTCATGATCGTGCGCGGGCGGGTGGGCCGCGGCCTGGGCGAAATCTTCCTCACCCTGCTCATCGGCGCCCTCGCGGCCTCGACGTTCGTACGCCCCGATGTGCTCCTTACCGAGGACGGTCCGCTGGGGCAGTCCCAGCAGGTGGCCGCCGAGGTCGCCCAGCAGAGCGTCAACTCCTATGACTGGGGCGGCAAGCTCGCCAGCATCGGGCCGTGCGACGGCCTGGCGGGCAACGCCGAGATCAGGTGTCTGGAACGCGAGGGCGAAGGCCCGGTCGACGCAACCGACGTCGCCCGCCCGCTGCAGGACGCGGTCACCAACGCGCTGATCGTCAAGCCGTACATGCTGCTGCAGTACGGGCGCATCCTCGACCCCGCCAAGAAGGGTGATCAGAAGGCCTACGCCGTGCATCTGAAGTGGGTCACCGGCGGATACGACGCCCAGAAGTCGAAGCAGGACCGGGAGGGTGCCTGCGACCTCGTCTACGGCCCGGCCAAGAACTACTGCATGGACGGCGGCGACGCGGCCGGGGACGGCGAGTTGCCGTCGCTGACGCCCGGGGGCGAACTGCTGGACTCCTCGAACGCGGTGGTCAGCGAGGAGGACCAGGAGTTCGCTGCGTTCCTTGCCGACTTGGAGAAGGCCGGGGACGTCGGCAAGGCCTGTGCCGCCTACGCCAAGCAGCCCACCTGGTGGCGCATCGGCGGCGCCGCCCTGCTGCTGATCGCCGCCCTGTTCATCTGCGGCATGCTCCTGTCCAGCGCGATCGTCCTGCTCGGCACCCAGGGCATCTGCGCCGCGGCCGCGGCCATCGGCGGCGTGGCGTTCATCGCGGGCATGCTGCCCGGCCCGGCACGCCAGTCGGTGTGGAAGTGGTTGTCCCTGTGGGGGATCGCGGTCCTGGCGGTGGTGGGGATCTGCGCGTTCGTGCCGTTCTTCGGGATCGCCGTCGACGCCACCATCACAGAAGGCCCGGACCTGATGGTCGAACGGATCCTGCTCATCGACGTCCTGGCCATCGCCGGTGCGGCCGGACACCGCCGCCTGCTGGCCTCGATCTCCTCCTTCGGGCAGCGCATGGCGATGCGGATGCGCTACGCCAAGATCGGCGGCACCCACCTGCCCGGCGACACCTCCGAACTCGGCGCCGCCCTCGCCATGAACTCCCCCACCATGCTGGGCGGTTACAGCGGCGGGCTGCGCGCCTTCACCGGCGGCGGTGGCGGCCGGTACGGGATCCTCGGCACCCGCCACAAGCTGATGGGCGCGCTCGCCTCGCTGACCGACGGGGCGGGCATGCCAGTGGACACCGGACGCGTCCTCCCCGACGCAGGCGCAGAAGCCGGTCGGGGGCTTGCCCCGCTCACCGCGGCCGCCGCCGTAGGCGGGCTGGGCGCCCGACTTGGCGCCAAGGGCGCCAACTGGCTGCTGATCGGGCGTCGGCCGGACCGGGAGCAGCTTGCCGCGTGGCGCAAGCCCACCGCCGACGGCGACCCCAGCCGCAGCGGCCCGGGGGATCCAGGTGGTCCTGCGGGCGGCGGGGGGTCAGGCGGAGCGGGGCCGTCGCGGCCCGGTGGCCCGCCCGACCGCTACCGCAACGAGGAGGGCCAGGTCGTCGACCGCACCTCCGGACAGGTCCTGCACGATCAGCACGCCGACCGCACGCTGCTGTCCACCCGCGCCCACAACCGGCTCGTCCGCTTCCGCGGCTACCGCATCCTTCACCGCGGCAGCCGCACCGTCTACGGGGCGACGGCCGGTCTGCCCGCCAATGTGCGCCGGGCCAGGACGGGAGGCTCCCGCTTCTCCCAGGACGCCCGCCAGCAAGTGCGGGTGTGGGGCAACACCCTCCGCGAAGACGGCCGCGCCTGGGGCGACGCAGGACGCCACGTTGCCCAGGCGCTGCGGGAGAACACCGACGACCGCGGCGGAAACGGCCCCTTCACCGCCCGCCGCCTCACCAACAGCCCAGCCACCGGAGGCCGCCGCCCCACTGCCTCACAGACCGCCATCCCAGGCACTCGCCCCGCGGCGACACCCTCCGCGCCCAGCACCAGCAGTTCGCCGCGGCCGGCCTCCGCCGCTTCTCCGGGCCAGGCGCTGCAGCGCCTGCTGAACGACCCCGCGGAACTGCGGCGCCAGACCATCGCGAACGTTGCGCGGGTGGATCCCGCACTCGCGCGGGCCATGCGTGGCGACCCACCCCAACCGCCAGGCCAGGATGGCAGCCCCGCTGACGATCAAGACGAGCAGGCGCGCGAGCGGCAGCGGCAGGCGGACGCCCTGCGCCAGCTACGCGCCCGCTGGCGGCACGACGACCAGAGCGGTGAGCGAGAGTGAGGCGGACCAGGCGCCGCCTCGCGCGGTGGGGGTGTGTGGGGGCGGCGTTGCTGTTCGCCGCGGTGTGCTGTGCCGTCCCGGCCGGCAACGCGATCAGCACCTACGTCGCCCTGAATGCTGGGGCGATGGACGGTGGAGGGAACGCCGAAGGCGGCACGGCCGCGGACATCCCACCGCGGATGCTGACCGCGTACAAGAAGGCCGTCCCACAGGTCGGCAGGCACGCGCCGCACTGCCGCGGCATGCGCTGGCCGATCCTGGCCGGGATCGCCAAGGTCGAGTCCAACCACGCCGTGGGCCGGAACATCGCCGATACCGGCGACATACGGCCGCGCATCTACGGAGTGCTCCTCAACGGCTCCGGCGCAGGCGGCAACACCACCGTCTTCCCCGACACAGACAACGGCCGCTGGGACGGCACCGCCAGCGGGGAGCGCGCCGTCGGACCCTTCCAGTTCCTTCCCTCCACCTGGACTGTGTTCGGCGAGGACGCCAACCGTGACAAGGCGGCCGACCCGCACAACGCCGACGACGCCGCCCTCGGCGCTGCCATCTACCTGTGCGGCGAGGGCCGCGACCTGACCCAGCGGGACCAACTCAAGTCAGCCGTCTTCCAGTACAACCACTCCGATGCCTACGTCGCCAACGTGCTGGGCTGGATCGACCAGTACGCCGCAGCGGCCAAAGACCTGAATCTGACGGAGGTCTCGGGCAAGGCCCGCACGGTGATCGAGGCCGCGCTCGCCCAGCGGGGCGTCCCCTACTCGTGGGGCGGCGGCACCGCGAACGGCCCGTCGTACGGGATCTGCTGCTCCCCCAGCGGCAAGAGCGGCGTGAGCATCAAAGGCTTCGACTGTTCGGGGCTGACCGTGTACGCATACGCCAAGGCCGGGATCCGCCTGCCGCGCACCGCGGCCGCCCAGGCCGGCGTCGGCGAGCGGATCCCCGCGCGCCTCGGTACCAGCGCCCTCAAACCGGCCGACCTCGTCTTCTACGCCTACGCCCCAGGCCGGGATTCGACGATCTATCACGTCGGGATCTACCTCGGAGGCGGCCAGATGGTCAACGCTGCCCGGCCGGGCACCGTCATACGCGTGGACGCGGTCAGCGCGATGCCGGGCTATGCGGGAGGGGCACGGCTGCTATGACGACACCGATGTCGCGCTCACCGCGTCTGCTGTTGCTGAGCACCGTCTTGTTCGCCGTCGTCGGCGTCGCCTTGCTGAGCGTGCCGCACGGCCCAAAGTCACCGGCCCCTGAGGTGTCATCGACCGCGATCGCGGATCTGTTGTCCGCGGCATCCGTGCCTTCAGAGGGCAGGGCGAGCGTGGGTGCGGCTCGCTCAGCGACGGCCGCCGTATCGACACCGCCGGTGCCCGGGGCCGCTCTGGCGCCGCACGGCGAGGGCGTGGCCGGCGACCGGGCCATCCAGCGGTCGCTGGAGGCGGCCTGGCCCGCCGACCTTCCCACCGATGACGAGCGGGAGTTGCTCATCGTCGGCCGCGCGCTGCTCCGCGCGGACGCCACCGGAGCCGGCCGGGCGACGTGGCCAGGCGTCTTTCCCCGCTCGGGGGTGGTGGCTCCGGCGTTCGCCACTGCTCGCTTCCGCATCCAGGCCGCGATCGCCCGCCGCGACGGCGGCCCGAACAGGGCGGTGGTCCACCTGGTGTGGGCCGGCATGGACCGCGGCGGCACCTTCACCGACCTGCGTATCACCGACCGGTTCTTCACTCGCGCCATCAAGAAGGGAGCACCGACGTGGATTCCGCAGCCCGGTACCTGACCGGTCAGGCCGACCAGAGGGCGGCTGGTCCAGCGCTCGGTCTGCTCACCGGCCTGGCCGATGCTGTCGGCTGGCTCTACGAGCACTGGTACGTGGTGGCCGTTGCTGTCGCCGTGTCCTGGGGCGTGGCTGAGTGGGTGGTGCGCCGCCTGGCGAGGAAGGTTTCCGCCGAGCGGATGGCCCTCGAACTCGTCCCCACCCGGCACTTCGACCCTGGCCTGGAGGAGATCTTCCGGCGCGGAGTTCAGCTCGCGCGTGCCTCCACGGCGATGCCGTGGTGGGCGCCGCGCCGGGCGAAGACGGTGCAGATCAGGCTGCGCGCGGACGGCACCACTCCGCTGCGCTACCGCATCGAAGGACCGGCCGGCGGTCAACGGCTGTTGTCCATCACCCCGTTCGGCCCGGACGTCACCGTCCACCGGGCGAGGCCGATCGCCGACAAGCCCCGCACGCACACAGTGCGGGCCGAGTTCGTCCTGCGGGGCAAGACGATGGCGCCGCTGCGCGAGGTGCCGCTGCAGCCTGACCCACTGCAGCCGCTCGTCGATGCGGTGGCCGACCTGCGCGCCGAACTCGGGGATCTCGCCGAGGTCCACCTCGACATCCAGCGCGCACCGAAGTGGGCGCTGCGGGCACGCCGTGTGCAACTGCTGGGAGCCGCACGCCGGTTGGAGCATCGTGAGGCCCAGCGTGCCGCGCGTTGGCTGCGGCAGGACGCCGGCGGTACCGAGGACTCCTTCCGCTGGCAGCTTCAGCAGCTGTTCAGCAGCGCCTCACAGGGGCCAGGGGCGGGGCGGCGCCTGGTCATGCCGCCGGTGCCGCGGCGGGTGGAGCCGGCTGAGGCGCTGGGCAAGCTCGCCGAGGACGACCACTTGGTGCGGGTGCAGCTGCTGGTGATGTGCGCGTCCAACGTTGAAGGCCGGGCCCAGGCTCGGCTCGCCCAACTGCAGGCCGCTCTGGATGTGTTCGGCGGCAGCTCGCGGTGGGCGATGCGTGGCTGGCGGCTGGGACCGTGGCGGGTCGGGGCCGACCATTGGCCCACCCGCCGCGGTTTCGAACGCCGCTGGAATCTTGGGCAGTGCCGGCCGCCCCGCGCGAACTGGGTCCAGCTGCCGGAACTGACCGGGCTGCTCAAGCCTCCCACCGTGCACTGCCGTCTGCCCGTGTTCGCCGCTGACCTGCCGACGTTCACTTTCGGCGACCCGCGGCTGCTGCTGCAGGGCAGCTACCGCAGTGCGGACGGCCGCGAGCGGCTGGTCGCCACCTACGCCGAGGAGACCCTGTTCGAGGTCGGGGTGGGCAAGGCGGGCGGCGGCAAAACCGAGCGGGCCCTGGCGCAGGCGATCGGCTGGGCCCATTCCGGCGGCGGGCTGCTGTTTGTCGATCCGCACCGCGACTCCTGGCCCCGCGCCCTGCCGTTTCTCGCGCATGAGGAGTTGATGGATCGGATCGCGCTGATCGACCTCAACGCGCTGGGCCACTCCCCGCGGGTGAGTGCGTGGAATCCGCTCGGCATGCACCACGGGCAGGCGGTGCACGAGGTCGTCGAGTCGGTCGCCGACGCTTACGCCTCCGTGCTGGGCTGGGACGATGCCACCGCTCCGCGTGCGCTGACCATCGTTACCGCCGCGCTGACCGTCCTGGTCGCGGTCAATGAGGCGGCCTGCCGGGCCGGCCGGCCCGACGACCAGGCCACCCTCTTCCACCTGCGGGCTCTGCTCACCGATCCCGCCTTCCGCAAGGATGCGCTCGCCGCCGTGGCGGGCCGACTGGATCAAGAGAGCCGTGCGTGGTGGCAGTCGGTGTTCCCCACCCTGCCGCCCGACGCGTTCGCCGTGGTCCTCAACCCGCTTGCCCGCCTGGCCGCGAACCCGGTCACGCGTGCTTTCCTCGGCCAGCCGGTCGGCGTCTACAACATCCGTGCGGCGATGGACTCGAAGATGATCGTGTGGGTGTGCCCGGGCGGCAACGGTCCCACCGACCGTCTTTTGACCGCGCTGCTCGCCCGGGACCTGCTGCGGGCCGCGCGCTCACGCCGCGACACCCCCGAGGTGAAGCGGGTGCCGTTCCGCCCGTACTTCGACGAGCTGATCACCCTGACCGGCGTGGCCCCGGAGACCATCGCCGCGATGTTCGAGGATCTCCGTAAGTACCGGTGCCACGTCCACGGCATGACGCAGCTGCTGTCACGGCTGCCCGCGCCGGTGCGGCTGTCGCTGGTGCAGAACGCCTCCACGCTGGCCACCACTGCCGGTTCGACGTCCGCGATCGCACCCGTCACCGCGGAGTGGGGCGATGATCCCAGCCCCGACCGGGTCGCCACCATGGACCGCTTCGAGCACTACGTCTCCCTGACCGTGCACGGGCGGCGCATCGGACCCATCCGGCTGCGCGGCCCCTACCTCGACGACGTCTTCGCCGCGCAGGCCCGCCCAGGCAACGTCCGGGCTCTGGAGCAGGCCGCCCAGGCGAACGCCCAGGCGCTCCCGCTGCACCAGCTCACCGACCGCGCCGCCGCCCAGCTCGGCCGGGTGAGCGCCTTCCTCGCCGCGCACGCCCCCGCCCGCTCCGCCGCTGTCCGCCCTGCGAAGGACAACGAATGGTACTGAGCACCGCCCAGCCCACGGACCGTACGACGGGGGGCTTCACGCCCAGCCCCATGGAGCCCCTCAAGCATCAGCTCCTGGCCACGCTCGCGCAGCACCGCATGGCCTCCACTCATCAGCTGCACATCCTGCTGCGGCCCGACCGCTCCCGGCAGGCGGTCTCGGAGCAGCTGAACGACCTGTTCGGCGAGCGCCTGGTCGACTCCGTGGTACTGCCTCAGTCCCATCGCACCCGCGTCTGGTACCTCACGCCGAACGGAGCCCGCCTGACCCGGGACTGGCCCGCGCTGCGGGGCCGCCCGCCGTATCCGATCACCTCGGCGACGGCCGCCTCGCTCAAGACCCCGCACACCCTCACGGTCCTGCGCACCCATCTGGTGTTCGTCGCGGACGCCCGCCGCCGCGGCGACGAGCACGGTCACCTCGACTGGACTCCGGAAGTGTTCCATTCGATCGGTGACGGAGAGCGGGTCGTGGCAGACGCGGTGATGCACTACACGCTCATCGAGGGCGAACAGCGGCGCAAGCTGCGGGCGTTCGTCGAGGTCGACCGCGCCACCATGAGCAGCGGGCGCCTGGCGGCGAAGCTGATCGGGTACGCGCGGTTGTGGGCGTACGAGCCGCAGCCCCTTGGCCGACGCGCCAAGAGTCCCGGCCTCGGGTGGTTGGGCTGGTACCCCGTCTTCCCGCGGGTCCTTGTCGTGCTGACTGGTGCATCACGCCGGACCATGGACAACCGGATCCACGATCTCAAAGCCATGACGGCCCACCACCCACTCGTGGCAGACCTCGCCTGCGAGGTGCCGCTGGGCGCGGTCACCCTCGACGACCTGGAAGAGCACGGTCCCAGCTCTGACGTGTGGGTGCCCCTGGCCGGAGGCGCCTGTCGGCCCTGGACTGGGCTGTGAACAGCGCGGCGAGGGTCGAACGACGGCCCTGGAGGGAACGGTGAAGGGCTGTGCAAGCGAAGGGGCCGTTCACGACCGGAACCGGTCACCGCCGGGTGAGGCCTGGTCGGGACGGCTGCACCGCAACAGCCTTGCCGACACGTCATGAATCTTCCCTAACCCCATTGAACTTTGCTTACGCGAACCGCTAGCTTACTGTCGCGTCACACGACACACCAGCCAAACACCCTGTACTACAACCACTTTGGGGGATCAGAGATGAACTCTGATGCACCGTTAGTTCGCAGCAACAACGTAATCGTCGACAGCCTGTGGCCTGTCCGAACACTGTGCGTGTCACGCATCGGGAACGCCTGGGTCGTGCAGGCAGCCGGCGACTTCGACCTCGACGACCTCAACCAGGTCCGCGGCCGCTTCCCGCAGCACCACGTCACCCTCGACGGCGACGTCATCACCGTCTGGCCCCGCCCCAGGGAGGCACGGTGACCATACGCCTGATACGCCCGGCCACACCCCGCACCGACCACCAACACCCCAGTCCCAGCAACGGTCACCGTCACGGCGACGGCGCCGGGCGGCGTACCGCCCTCAACGCGTGGCGCCACCGGGGCCGGCCCACGTTCCTGACCCGCAGGGCACCGGCCGTGCTGGCCCTCGCGGCCTGCCTGGCCCTCGCCGCGGCCGGCTGCATCGGCCGCGACTTACAGGCCGAGGGCACCTCGCATGCCGCCTCGCCGGACGCCACCGGTACGCCGCGCCCGCAGGCGACGTCTTCGGCGGCGCCTCTGGCACGGATCGCAGGGCAGGACGGCCTTGTCCTCACGATCAGCTCGGCGACCCGCACCTCGAGCGGCATCCTCACCCTGCGCGGCACCCTCAAGAACACCGGGGACGGCACCACCGTGGTGCCGGCCGCCCTGCGCGGCAACGAACACGACATCGCCAAGAACGGCCAGTCCCTGGGCGGGGCCACCCTCGTGGACTTCCACGGCCGCAAGCGCTACTACGTGCTGCGCGACACCGAGGGACGCCCCCTGACCACCACCGGACTGTCCACCCTCAAGTCCGGGGAGAGTGTCGCGGTGTTCATGCAGTTCCCGGCGCCGCCCGCCGCCACGACGCACGTCGACTTCTACCTCCCGCAGTTCGACACCGCCACCCTCCCCCTCTCGTGAACGCCATGGCCTCCCCCACTCGCCCCTGGCCCGCCCGCTTACGCCACGCGCCGGCCGCCGTCCTGCTCAGCACGGGCCTGCTCCTGGGACCACACCCCCCTGCCGCCGCCCAACCCACCCCAACCCCCACCGAGCAGCCGCCCCTCACCCTCGATCGCGACGACCCGGTCCTCGCCCTCCCCGACGGCGCCACCCTCGCCGCTCCCAAGATCCTCGAACTCGACGTCACCCGGCTCACCATCCAGCAGCTCGTCGAACACCGGCCGGCCGGCGGACAAAAGGACGAGACCGCTGCGCCCGCGCCCTCCGCGAGCGCGCCGGCCGCGCAGCAGCCGGGCCGCGGACCGAGCAACACCCCCTCCGCAGCGGAGACCCCGGCACCGACCGCCAGCGCGTCCCTGCTCCCTGCGCCTCCGTCACGCCAGGCGCGCCCGCCCGCCACCTCCCCGCCCTCGTCCCCACCTGCTTCTGCCCCGACCGTCGGCGTCCCGGTCCTGCGCACCGTCCTGGGCGCCGGCGCCCTGCTGGCAGCCCTGCTCACCGCACTGCTCGCACTGCGCCTGCACCGACGCGCCGCACGCACAACGGCCCGCACGCACCCCCCACACCCACACGTGCCGACGCAGGGCGCCGAAGAAGCCGGAACAGCCCGCGCGGACACGGACCGTCTGGACACGGCCCTGCGCACGCTGGCCCACCATCACCGCGTTCACCACACCGGCCACAAGCCCCCCGCGCTGCGGGCAGCATGCATCGCCGCCGGCTCACTGCAGGTACTCCCCCAGGACAAAAGGCTGGCGCCCCAGCCGCCCTTCACCCGCAAACGACGCGGCTGGTGGACGCTGCCCGACAACGCGATGCTCCTCGACGACGAGGACGCCCGCACGGTGCCCGCGCCCTACCCCGGCCTCGTCACCGTGGGCACCACCAACCACGGCGACCTGCTCCTGCTCAACCTCGCCCAACTTCCCGCCCTGCTCCTGGAAGGAAGCCCCGACCACATCACCGAGGTGTGCAACTCCCTCACCCTGGAAACCCTCCTCAGCCCATGGGCAGCCGAAACGGAACTCTGGGCCATCGGATTCGGTGACGACCTGCCGCACATGCTGCCCACCCGCCCGATCACCCACCTGCCCCACGCCGGGCGGGCCCTGCGCCACCTCACCGAACGGCTCCTGGAACTCCACCAACAACCCCCCAACGCCCGCCCGGCCCCTCTCCTGGTGTGCGCGCCGACCCTCGACGCCTACACCGCACAGCAGTTCGCCGGTCTCATCGCCACCACCGACCACGCCCCGGTGACGCTGATCGCACCGGCCCACACTGCCGCCGCCCACCTCCCCACCGCGCAGATCCTGGATGCCTCCCGCAGCGGACCGCAGCAACTGCGCTGCGCCCGCACCCGCATCACGCTGCAACGCCTTCCGCACCCGGACTACCGCCAGATCATCCAGGCACTGGCCGACGCAGCCGAATCCGGCCCACCGTCCAACGCAGGGCACCACACCGGGCCGGGCGGGCACGAGAACGCACCCCGCCCCGCCATTGCTTCGCACCCCACCGGCGACAACACCCCGCAACCCGAACCCACGGCAGATGACGGCATGATCTTCCCGGCGCTGCTGGCCGCCACCGGCCAGGACCAGTCGCCCGGCCCCACTCCATCCCGTCACCCGCACCCCCCGGCCGCGGCGCACCCCCAACCGATACCAGCCCACCCAGCCCCACCCCGGACATACGGCCCGGCACGCTCCAACCCAGCACCGCCAGCCGGTGCAAAGACAGCACAAGGCCACAGCAGCGGGGTGCGGGCGGGGGTGGACGATGCGCAGGCACCCGAGCTCAGAGTCCTCGGCCCCGTCGAGATGGACCGCGTCGCCACCACCGGGCACGGACCCCGCCAGGCACAGCTGGCCGCCCTGCTGTACTTCCGCCCCGGCCGCAACGCCGACGCCCTGTGCACCCACATGGACCCCACCCGTCCCTGGACCACACGCACCCTCAACGCCCGCCTCCAAGGCCTACGCCGCGCCCTGGGCAACGACCCGAACGGCCACCCCTACGTCCCCCGCCGCCACACCGCCGACGACCCCTACCGGCTCTCCCCCCACGTGCAGTGTGACTGGACCCGCTTCCGCACCCTCACCGACCACGCCCTCACCCAAGGCCCCGCCGGACTCCCCGACCTGGAACAGGCCCTGGCCCTCGTACGAAGCCGCCCCTTCGGCAACCGGCCCCTGCCCTGGCAAGAACCCCACCAACAGGAAATGACCACCCACATCATCACCGTCGCCCACACCATCGCCGCCCACCGCACACCACCCGGCCCTCACCACCACCTCACCACCGCCCGCCAGGCCATCGCCACCGCACTCGATGTCGACGACACCGCCGAAATCCTCTACCGCGACTGGATGCGCATCGAAGCCCAAGCCGGCAACCGCCAAGGCCTCCACACTGCCCTCACGCGCCTCCAGCACATCAACACCAGTCTGGGCTGCCCACTCGAACCAGAAACCGAAGACCTCATCGCCACCCTCCTCCACCACACCGGCCCCGACCCGACACACCACCCATGACCCGTCACACCACCACATCACCAGGGCCCCCACAGCCCACAGGCCGCGTCGGCCGGACACCGCCCCAGCCGCACACACCAACGACAACCCGGCCACTGCGCGTGGCCGTCCACAGCAGCCCGACGCCCGGCGAGCGGGGGCCGTCCTGCACGCGACCAACCCCGCCTTCACGCCCGGCCGCACACACCCACCCGACGCCCGCCCCGAGCCGCCTGTACCGCACGCTGACCGGTGTGATCGTGGCGGGCGCCGTGATCATCGCCGGCATCGGCTTCGCGGGGTCGTACGCCGCCGTCCGCGAACTGGCCCTCAAGAAGGGCTTCGGGCACTTCAGTTACCTCTTCCCGATCGGCATCGACGCAGGCATCTGCGTCCTGCTCGCCCTGGACCTGCTCCTGACGTGGACCCGCATCCCGTTCCCGCTGCTCCGCCAGACGGCCTGGCTGCTCACCGCCGCCACCATCACCTTCAACGGCGCCGCGGCCTGGCCGGACCCCCTCGGCGTCAGCATGCACGCCGTGATCCCGATCCTGTTCGTCGTCGCCGTCGAAGCCGCCCGGCACGCAATCGGCCGCATCGCCGACATCACCGCCGACAAGCACATGGAGGGCGTCCGCCCCACCCGCTGGTTCCTCAGCCCCCTGCCCACGTTCCTCCTGTGGCGCCGCATGAAGCTCTGGGAACTCCGCTCCTACGAGCAGGCCATCAAGCTGGAGCAGGAACGCCTCATCTACCAGGCACAACTGCGCTCCCGCTACGGCCGAGCCTGGCGCCGCAAAGCCCCAGTGCAATCCCTCATACCACTCAAACTCGCCCGCTACGGCATCCCCCTCACGGAAACGGCCCCCGCAGGACTGGCAGCAGCAGGCCTACCACCGAACCCGCACGCCCCGCCCTCACAACCGACAGGGCACACCTCTCCCGACACCGCCGCACCCGGCGCCGACACAGCCCGAGACACACCAGCCCGCACCCCGCCCACCGAACCGCGCGGCATCGCGACACCCACCACCACGCAAACCCAGCCCCCCACCGACCCGCCCACACCCCCGCCGACTGCCGCAACCAGCAAGCGCAACGGTTCCCCCGCCCGCCTCTTCCCGACCCGGCCCACAGCAACGAGCACAAGCCAGCAGCCCGTTCACACGGCCAAGGCCACCAACGAGCACCCCACCAACAGCAACCACAGCACAGCCGCCCCACCCCACAAGCCCAACGAGACCAGCGCACACCGGGCTCCGGACCGCCATCCCCGCCCGACGGGCAATCACATGCCGCACCGCTCGAACGGGCCGCGTCACCCGCACACGACAGCCACACCTCCCCGGATCCCGCCGACCACCAACTCACCCAAGTCGACCGCTACTACCACGCCTGGCACACCCACCTGATCCACCACAACCAAGAACCAACCCCCCGCGAGCTTTCCCAACTCCTCGCCCGCAACGGAATCCGGGGCCGGCAAGGCCAGCCCGTCAAACCCAAAACACTCGCCCGCTATTACGTCCAATTCCGCATCTACACCACCTGGACCCACCACCGCACCCACACAACCCACCCCGACCTCGACCTCATCCTCAAAGAACTCACCCAAAACGGCATCACCGGCCAGTACAACAAACCCCTCACCACCAGCGACCTCACATCCCACCTGGACGCCTTCGAACACCGCTGGCACACCCTCAACCACCACACCATTCACACCAGTTGAAGATCACCAGCCAAGGACGCGGTGGTGGGCTCCGGTCCCCCGCGGCTGACTCAGCTGTCAACGGCCACTCAGACGCCATCCGCTTTCCGAACGTGATCGTTTAGTTCGGGTGGGTGGGCATGAACTCCCGTTCGTGGCGGGAGTGATGGGCGTGGTTCGTCCGCTGGTCTGGTTCGTGGAGGTCGCTGGTGGCGTCGGTGCTCGGTCTGCTGGAGGCCAGGGAGAAGAGGGTCCGGGAAGAGATCGCGCGGTTGCGGGAGGAGGCCGAGCGGGTGCAGGCCGCGCTCGGTGAGGCGGAAGCTGTGCTTCAGCGGCTGGTGGACGCCCGGGTGACAGTGACCGAGGTACTGGCCGGGCCGCCCTCGGTCGTCCCGGAGCCGATGGGAAGCGCGGTGGCGGGTTCGACGGTGCCCCGGCGGGAGACGGGCATGGCGGCGACAGCCCTCGCGCCGGACTACCAGCGGATCCTGTCGGTGCTGGAGTCTGAAGCGGGCCGGGAGGGCATGCGCTGTCAGCAACTGGCCGTCACTCTCGGGCTCGAGGCCGTCCCGGCGAAGGTCGAGGGACTGCGATCGAAGGCGAAACGCCTGGTGGAGCGGGGATGGGCACTCCAGGTGCGGCCGGGAGTGTTCACCGCTCTCGCGGTGCCGGCCGTCTGAAAGCGCCGGGGCGGCGTCCGGCCAGGCGACCGCTCATGAGCATGGTCATCGACCACAGCACCATGGCTTCGTGCATGGCCGGCAGTGTTTCGTAGTCGCGCACCAGGCGACGCGAGCGCATCAGCCAGCTCAGCGTCCTTTCCACCACCCACCTGCGCGGCAGCACCACGAACCCCACTGTGTCATCGGTGCGTTTGACGATCTGAAGGGTGAGCCGGGGCTTCTCGCGGGCCCAGTCAACGAGCCGGCCGGCATAGCCGCCGTCCGCCCACACCAGGCGGATGGAGAAGTACTCTCGTCGCAGCCGCTGAAGCAGCGGGACGGCGGCGTCGCGGTCCTGCACGCTCGCCGCACTCACCGCGACGGCCAGGACCAGGCCGAGGCAGTCCACCACCAGGTGTCGCTTGCGGCCGCCCACCTTCTTCCCGCCGTCCCAGCCGGACGTCGAGCGCGGGATGTTCACCGCCGCCCGCACCGACTGGGAGTCCACGATCGCGGCCGTCGGGTCCGCCGTGCGGTCCTCCTTCTCCCGGACGCGGTCGCGCAGCCGGTCGTGGAGTTCAGCGAGCAGCCCCGTGACCTGCCAGCGGCGGGCGAAGGCATGCACACGCCGATACGGCGGGAAGTCCGCGGGCAGGTTGGCCCACTTCACACCGTTGTCCACGACATAGCGCACCGCGTCGAGCATCCAATGCCACGTAGTTAAGGGCGAGTTGGCAGTGTCAAGGGTGAGGTGAGAAAGAGGAGACCTCTGCTATTCAGGGGATCGACCAAGATCTACCTGAGGAAGCAGAGGCCCTGTGGCTCAGTCTGTCACGGGCGGAACCGACGTGTTCGCGCCTGGTCATATCGGTGAGTTGACGCAGGTCATCCCACTCGAGCTGGTGGATGCAGTGCTGGACGAGACCGGGGCTCGCGAGCGACGACTGCGAAGTCTCCCCTCACGCGTCGGGGTGTACTTCGTACTCGCGCTCGGGTTGTTCGGGCACCTGGGAACCGGCCTGGTGTGGGGCAAACTCGTGGCCGGACTGACCGTCATGGTGCCGCGACCATCGGAGAAGGCACTTCGCGATCTCCGTCGGCGGGTCGGCGTGGCCCCGCTCAAGCAGCTGTTCGACGTGCTGGCCGGCCCGCTGGCCCAGCCGTCCACGCCCGGAGTGCGTTACCGCTGCTGGCGCACGGTCGCCTTCGACGGCTGCGGGAGCCTGAACGTCCCCGACCACGAACGCAACTGGTCCTGGCTCGGCCGAACCCAGCGCCGTCACGGTCCAACGGGCTACCCCCGGCTGATGCTCATGACTCTGTGCGAAACCGGCACCCGCGGCCTGATCGGCGCCGTCTTCGGCCCCGCCAGCAAGGGTGAAACCGACTACGCTCACGACCTGGTCGGCCACCTGACCTCGGACATGCTTGTTCTGGCGGACCGCGCCTTCGACAGCAACAGACTGCTGGTAGACATCGCGGCTCAAGGGGCCCAGTTCCTGATTCGCGCCACCAGCGTCCGACGCCCGCCGGTGCTGGCACTGCTGCCCGACGGCTCCTACCTGACCCGGATCGGTGACCTCTCGTTGCGAGTGATCGAGGCCGAGGTCCGCTCCCGTACCGCCGACGGCGGCGTGTTCGGCGGGACCTACCGCCTGCTGACCACACTCACCGACCACTCCAGCGACCCCGCCGACCACCTGGTGCATCTCTACCACGAGCGTTGGGAGATCGAGATCGCATACCTGGCGCTCCGTCACACTCTGCTCCAGGGGCGAGTCCTGCGTTCGAAGGACCCGGTGGGGCTGACGCAGGAGATGTGGGCACTGCTCACTCTCTATCAAGCCCTGCGCTCTGTCATGGTTACCGCGGTGGAGACGGCATCCGGCTGCGATCCCGACCGAGCCGCTTTCACCGTCGCTTTGGAAGCCGCCCGCGACACGGTCATCAGCTCAGCCGGATCCACTCCCGCCGCTGAGCCGATCATCGGTTGCGACCTGGTGGGACGCATCGGTGCCCGCGTCCTCCAGACGCTGCTTCCCGGCCGTCGGATGCGGCTGTCCACCCGCATCGTGAAATGCGGAACCTCCCGCTACAACAACTGGAATCGCGATGGTCGATCTCGCGGCAGCACGTCGATCACGACCATCGAGATCAGCGTTCGTCCACCGGGCCTCACCGGCACGCATGCCCGACACAGGGCTGACTCCGGCCGCTGGGACAGGGTCTGCCAGATCTTGGCGATGAACTCCAACGAGTCCATGCACGCCCGTGAGATCGCACAACGCCTCGGCCTCACCGTTACGGGACGCATCCTCAGCGGCTTCAACGCGCAACTCTGCTACTGGGCCCGAAACGGACGGCTCATTCGTACGGCACCGAGCACCTACAAGATCACATTCCCTGATGGCTTGACACCGCCAACTCGCCCTTAACTACGTGGCATTGGTCGAGCATCACGCGGTGGCAATAGCCCTCCGGCCGCCCGCCTCGCCCCTCCAGCCAGGCCGGAACCGGAAGCAACGGCCGTACGACCCGCCACTCCGCCTCCGTCATGTCGGAGCCATAACTCGCAGTGCGGTCCGGCCGGTCCGCCGCATTGCCGAACCTGTGCGCGAGACAGTCACACGACGGTGGCAGCGAGTTGGACTCCACGCACGCGGACGCGAAAGACTGCGGCAACAGGGCCTCCTGGTGCTCGGTTGGGATCGCACCCCCGAACTACCAAGAGGCCCTGCTGCCATGCGTCGGCCTTCCCGCGATCACCCGATCAGGAACCCTGTTCGACCAGCCCAGCCCCGTGATCGATAAGCGGATGGCGTCTCAGTTCGGATCTGATCCACTTCTTGTGGAGTGGTGACGCGGCGTCACGATGCGTAGTCGGAGAGGATGATCTGCCGTTGCAGGAGGTCGAAGCCAGCCTCGCCATAGCCTCCCCTTTTGATCCGCTTCGCACTATTTACGCTTCCGCACCGCGAAGCCCAGGTCACAACCAACGTCTGAGTCTTCTACCGCGCCCGGAACGGCCCATGGTGCCGAAGGCGGCTGACGGAGGTCACCTAACGAGCGGGTTTCCGCTGACATCCAGTACGCGGAGGCTGGGGAGTTGGTCGATGGCGCGGGGCAGGCGAGCCAAGTTGTTGCCTCTGAGGTCCAGGTGGACCAAGTTGGTGAGCTGACCGATCTCCTTGGGCAGTTTGGTCAGCCCGTTCTCGCGGAGGTCCAGATGGGTCAGGCTGGCGAGCTCTCCGATCTGGGGCGGCAGCGTAGTCAGCTTGTTCTGGCAGAGGTTCAGGTGGGTAAGGTTAGCGAGCCGACCAATCTCCTTGGGCAGGTACGTCAGCCCACGAGTGGCGGACGTGAGCGCCACTCCGACGAAGTCAACGAACCGGCCGGGGGTGCGCTTCATCAGTGCGGTCATGAGGCTGCGGCCCTGAGTGAGGCTGTTGACCTGTGCTTTCGGTCGCGGCCACCTGCTATCCAGGTGCCCGCCGAGGTCCAGGTACGTGAGGTTGGTGAGCTGACCGATGCTTTTCGGCAGCGACCTCGGCGTCTGGCCGCCGAGGTCAAGGTGAGTGAGATGGGTCAGGCCGCCGAGGCCGTCGGGCACGTGCTCGAGCCGGAACCCGCAGATGCTCAGGTAGGTGAGGTGTGTCAGCTGCCCGATGCTGTCCGGCAGCCTGGTGAGCGGATTGTAGTCGAGGCTCAGCTCGGTGAGTTCGGCAAGCCGAAGGAGGTCGGGCGGAAAGCTCGTCAGCCAGTTGCCTCCGAGGTTCAGCACCTTGAGGTCGGTGAGGTCGTAGAGCGATCGGGGAAGACGCTCCAACACCAGATGACCCAGGTCCAGGACCCTAGAACCGTTGCGCTGCGCTGCTTTGATCCGATGTACGGCCCGCCGCTCCACCAGCTCCAGGCCGCCATTCCTTTTGCCCGAATGCTCGAGGATCTCATGGTCGGCAAAGCGGATGGCCTCCGCGATGCTCATCGTGGGCTTAATCGGCGAGCTGTTGGGGGTCGGGGCCCCTCCGGCTCGTGCGGTGGAGGGAGGTGGTACGGGGTCGGCGAGACTCAACGCCGCGTTCTTGGTGAAGGGATACCGATCGGCCGTGCCGGTTCCTCGTTGGCCGGGCCGGGGTAAGCCGCGGGAGGCAAGCCGCTGCTGCAAGAGCGGATAGAGGTCGACGAAGGCCAGGTGGGCCGGGCCGCTGGGGATGCCGGTGCGGACCAGGTCCAGCAACTGTCCGGTGAAGGAGGTCGTGGCGGTGTCCTGTTCGGCCAGTGGTGGGACATGAGCGGTCTGGTTGCGGGCCGTCGCGGTCAGCGTGTAGACGCCGTCGATGTGGGTGAGGTCGGCCAGTCCACCGCTGGAGTCGGCCGCCAGGGTCTCATCGGCGTGCCCGGAATAGCAGCAGTCCAAAATCGTGGTCTTCACCCGGGCTGCGCACGCGCCGCGCCTCAGAGCTTGAGCCACCCAGGTGTAGCTGATGCCGGTGTACTCGGGAGCTTCATCGACGCTGTCGGCCACCGTCAGACACAGCCGACCCTCCACAGTGAGTCTGCCGTGCCCAACGTAGTACAGCAAAGCCACCCCTGAGGGCGGGACGTCCTGGAGCAGCTTCCGAAGCTCCGTGGCCACCTTGCCGGCGTTGCGCGGATTCGGCATGACGGTCACCTGGTCGGGGGGCCATCCGCACAGTGCCGGGTCGGTCAGCATCTCCCGCATCCTCGCCAGGCTGTTCATCGCCGCGGGAATCGGCGGGAACGCAGCGGTGTCCTCGTAGTCGGACACGCCGATCAAAATCGCCCGCGACCCCTGGCGGAACGGCAGGTCAGGGGCGGTCGAAGTCACGCAGCACTTCCTGCAGCATCGGCACGGCGTCTTTGACGTTCGTGGCTTCCAGCTCCACTGACCGTTCCCCAGCCGACACGGTCACCTTCACGTCACTGTGGCGCGTCCGCAACCAGGTGTTCAGCGACCGGGTCAGCGCAAACCCCGCCCCGCCGGATCCCAGGACCACCGTGATCAGATCGAAGGCACCTCCCAACTCGCCCTCGCTGATCCGGGTCTCCATCGGGCTGACGTCTCCCTGCAGTTCATCTTCCTCCTGCAGCCACCGCCACAATGCCGCCAGCTCATCGGCCCGGTCCCCGCTCGTGATCCGGATCTCTACATCCATGTCTGCCGTCCCTCGTTCTTGGCGATGGTCGGATGATTCCAGGAATGAGCCCTCCCGCGAAGGAGATTGACCCGAAGTGCACCCGCCTCAATCGCCACGTGGTGCGGTTCTGATCCACCTGTTGTGGGGTCTGTGACGGAGCGTCATCACTGGCTGGCAGGATGGCTGCTCGTGTGATTGCAACGTGCTCTGGTCGGTCTTCGCTCATCTGGCGACGGTCGCGGTGGATCAAGTGGTGGTCGGTGACGTTCACGGCGCGGGCCGTGACCCCGAAGGCGGCCTGCCCTGACTGCGGCACCGTTTCCGACCGTGTCCACGGCAGCTACCGGCGACGTCTGACCGATCTGGCGGTGGCCGGACGGAAGGCCGTGATCAACCTGTTGGTGAGGCGATTTGCGTGCTCTGCCGCAGGGTGCTCGCGGCGTACGTTCGTCGAGCAGATAGACGGGCTCACCGAGCGGTTCGCGCGCCGCACCCCTGCCCTGCGTAGGACGCTGGAGAGAGTCGCGCTGGCACTGGCAGGTCGCCCGGCGGCCCGGATGGCCGCACACCTGGCGATCCCGGTCAGCGCGAACTCGCTAATCAGGCTGCTGCGCAAGCTCCCCGACCGACAGCCCGCCGCGGCTCCGCGCGTGATGGGGCTGGACGATTTCGCATTCAAGAAGGGCCACGTATACGGGACGATCATCTTGGATATCGAGACCGGCGAGCGTGTGGACGTGCTTTCCGACCGCACCTCGGAGACGCTCACCACATGGCTGCGCGACCACCCCGGCGCGCAGATCGTGTGCCGGGACAGGGCCAGCGCCTACGCGGAGGCCGTCCGCACCGTCTGCCCCGACGCCACGCAAGTCGCAGACCGGTTCCACTTGTGGAAGAACCTGTGCGAGGCTGTCGAGAAGTGCGTCGCCCAGCACCGCACGTGCCTCACCGAGCCCACCAAGGACACGACCGCCGGCACCATCGTCATGGAGACCGGCACGGCAGTCGACGAGGGCTCATCACCGCGTGCCCCGGGTGCTGGGGCGGCGGCGCCGTCCGGCCGAGCATCGCCTTGATGAGGCGCTAGGCCGGTCACGGGGTGGTCTCACAACGAAGATTCATCTGGCGAGTGACGGCAGCTGTCGCCCATTGGCTGTGCTGATCACTCCCGGACAGTGGGGTGACGCGCCACAGCTGATCAATGTTATGGATCGTGTTCGAGTCCCTCGCCCAGCTGGCGGTCGCCCGCGAACGCGACCGGACCACGTGTGCGGCGACAAGGCGTACAGCTCTCGCCGGAACCGCCGCTACCTGCGGCGACGCCAGATCAAGCACACCATCCCTGAGCCGAAAAATCAGAAGGTCAACCGCCAACGGCGCGGTAGCGACGGTGGGCGGCCGACCAGCTTCGACAGCACTACCTACAAAAGGAGGAACGAAGTCGAGCGTTGCCTCAACGCACTCAAAAGCTCCAGAGCCGTGGCGACTCGCTACGACAAGAGGGCCTACGTCTTTCACGGCACGGTCACTCTTGCGGCGATTCGGTTGTGGCTCCGCTACTGATATCAGCCACCGCAGCAGATGCCCCGGTGGTTGCCTCAGTCGTCGGCGGCGACGATGAGCGTGATACGCCCAGCCGAGCGGTCGATGAGCACGAACTCGTGGAAGTAGTCGTGCACGCGTCCCCAGTCATGAATCGCATCGTCACCGAGCTCGCTGAGGTAGTAGATGCCATCGACTGCGGCTAAGAGGTCCTAACAAAGGCGTTGGACGTGGCGGTGGGTGATGAGGCAGGTGGCGAGGCCGAGGAAGGCTTCGTGGATGTCGTCGCGTCGTTCCCAGCGGATCCGCAGGCGGCGGAAACCGTGCAGCCAGGCGATCGTGCGCTCGACCACATAGCGGAACATGCCCAGGCCGCTGCCGTGTTCCTGTCCTCGTTCGGCGATGACCGGACGGATGCCGCGGGCCCAGAGCAATCGGCGGTACTTGTCGTGGTCGTAGCCGCGGTCGGCGAGGAGCGCATCGGGTCTGCGTCGGGGCCGGCCGACGACGCCGGCCACGGCCGGGACCTTGTCCAGCAGGGGCAGCAACTGCGTGACGTCGTTGCGGTTTCCGCCGGTCAGGGACACCGCGAGCGGGATGCCCTGGGCGTCGGTGAGGACGTGGTGCTTGCTGCCCGGCCGTGCGCGGTCGACCGGGCTGGGGCCGCTTTTGGGCCGCGCCGAGCGGCCCGCACGTGGGAGGAGTCGATCACCGCCCGCGACCAGTCCAGCTTCTTCGCTACCCGCAGCTTCTTCAGCAGTATCAGGTGCAGTTCGTCCCACACGCCGGCCTCGTTCCAGGCGGCCAGCCGCCGCCAGCACGTCATGCCCGAGCCGAAGCCCAACTCCTGTGGGAGGTACTCCCATTGGATGCCGGTGTGCAGCACGAACAGGATCCCGCACAAGGCCTGCCGGTCCGGTACCCGCGGCCGGCCCTCCACCAGCTTCGGCCCCGGCTCGGGCAGCAACGGCTCGATGAGCGACCACAGTTCATCCGACACGATCCAAGGCCGCGACTGTCGCTTTCCCACGACCAGACCAACGACCATCCAAGCCGAAGGTCACATGATCAACAGCTTCTGTTAGGACCTCTAAGCGGGCGAACACCTCCTGCTGCAGATCTGCCTCCAGCTCGGTGGGCACGTCCCAGAGCGGATCCACCCACTCCCGCAGGATCTGCACGGCATTCTCCTGGCTGATGGGCTCGTACAGGTCGGGAGTGATCAATCGCAGCCAGTACGGACCGTGCCGGTGTCCGTCCGGCAGCACTCCACCACCTGCATAGTCGTCCCGGAACTGCTCGTGCCCAATCAGTGCGGCAAGCAGCCCTCTATCGTCCACGGACTCCGCAGAGAAGCGGAGCTGCTTGATGTCGACCCACCGAAACCCGTGCTCCTTCGGATCTGGGACGCAGCGTCGAAAGTTGATGAAGGCGCTTTCCTCGTGAGCGAGCCCGTTGTCCATGGCGCCAGCCTAGAAGGCAGGCAAGGTGACCCTGCCGACTCACCGGACAGGCCCTAGCCTGGAGCTGCGCGCGTCCACCACCGAGGTTGCTGTGCTCGCGTTTCGGAAGCGAGGCTCGTCGCCACACGCCCGCCAAGGGAACGTTCGTGATCGCCGCCCCTACCTCGGACACATAACCCTCGGACGACGCCGAGTAGTCCTTCGGTCACCCCAGCTTCGCGGCCTGGGTCTCGGCCAGGACGGTCGGGAAGTCCCAGTCGTCGCCGGAGACCGTGGCGGCGGCATTGACGGTGCTGAACTGGGCCAGGACACCGTCGTGGCGGAAGACGACCACCCTCATCGGGCCCGGCTCGCCGCCGCCCTGGCTGACCGTCGCGGTGAAGGCCACGGCCTCGTCCCCGACCTCCGGCGCCGTCGCCGTGTCCACCGTGTCGACGTCCTGCGGCATACCGTCGGCTTCGGAGTCGAAGTCCCCGTCGCATGCGGCAATCCCACTGTGCAGCGACTTGAGGGCTGCCTTTGCCGCATCGGCGCTGTCGTAGGAGGCGAGGGTCAGCGTGGTCTCGGTGACCGTGAACGCAGCGTTCAGTTCCTCGACGCCCTGCGCCGAGTCGATCGCGGCGTCGTCGAGTTCGGAGGTGATCCACCGTTGGGTGGCGGCCACCGGATCGCCGAGGGCGACGCCCCACATGACCCGGTCGACCGCGGCACAGTCTTCCTCACCCGTACTCACTGGCCCCTGGGCGAGCAGACCTGCCGCGCCAGGGTTGTCGACCTCGAAGCCCGTGAGATCACTCGCAGTCAGGGACGCCTTGTCCAACTCGGCGACGGTCAGCGGCTTTGCGGCGGCAGCGGCAGCGGCAACGGCAACGGCAGCGGCAACGGAAGCAGACGGAGATGCGGACGCGTCGGCGGCGGAGTCACCGTCCCCGGAGCCGCCGCACGCAGTGAGCGCGCCGACGGAGACCAGGACGGAGGCGGCAAGAGCGCCGGTACGGAAGCGGGAGCGGCGTATGCCGGATCTGTTCACGATGTGCTGCGTTCGCTTTCTCTGTTCCTCAAAGGTGACTGACGTACCGCCAGCCAAATCTGCTCATACCAGGCGCCTCAAGGGAGCTTGGCCAACTGGGCGTCCACGAGAGCCGCCGGCACGGCGAAGTCCCTGGGGGCACGGCCCTTGGGCACGGCGCTGAGGTAGGCGACGGTGTTCCCCTTCCGCAGGAGCACTGCCTTCCCCCGTGTCTTCCCCCCGGCCCTCTCGACGACCGCGCCCAGCCCCATCGCCTGGTCCGCACCGTCCGGAGCCAGATCCAAGGCGACCTTCTTGAAGCCCCGCTCCTCGCCGTCCACGGTCGCCGTGAAACCGTCCGCACACTCGTCGACCGCTGCCGCAAGACCTTCCATCGCCGACTGAGCCTGATCGCCCTCATACTGGGCGAGGACCACGGTCACCATGACGTCCTCCCCCGACGCCTGGCGTACGACCATGCTCTTTGGCTTACCCAGCACTGTGCCGGACAGGACGTACGCCGCAGAGACACAGGCGCGCCACGGCACCCGCACTTCCCTCTGATCAATCGCAGCCTCGGTCACGGTCACCGCGAACCTGTCCACCTCCCGGCCCGTCAGCGCCGCCTTGTCCAGTCCACCGGACAAGGGGTCGGCACTCGCCTGCGTGACCGGCCTCAGATCCAGTTCGTCAGCCGAACCAACGCCACCGCTCGCGACACCGCACCCGGAGATCGATGCGCACAACGCCAACACGGCGCACGCCCACACACAACGCATCCCGCCCCTCCCATCGAGCCATAGCATATCTCCCTTGGATGACCGTCCAGTCCGACAGCTCGACCTCCAGAAACTCCACGGCGGAAAGCTAATCGACACTTCACCCGGCGAATGTTTGCAGGCTCCGCCTGTACTCAGCACCGGCGATCTCAGAGGTGACTTCGATGATGAAGTCTCCCAGCGCACCGTCCGTCGGTTTTCCATCTGCACCGAGCGAGCCGGGTTCAGCCTTCCAATCGATGAGGTGAACCTGGACCGCGTACCTTCCAGCTTCAAGGGGAATCTCAAGGCGATCGGCTCCCGTGTACTCACCAACAGCCTCCAGCCCACCAAGTCCCACGATGCCATCCGAGACAAGGAGGTAAGGGCGCGACGAAACCAAGCAGTATCGCGCTTCCCGCTCCGTCAGCCTCCCCAGCAAGGAGACTCCACGAACAGCGAACTGGTAGGCACCGTCGCCGCCAAAATCGATGGGCACGAGAGCGCCCTCCCGAACAGCCTCGACAAGGCTCTCGTTGTCCGCTACCTCATCTTCCCAGGAATCGATATCCCTGACCGAGGCGAAGCGCGACAGCCGCCACAAGGCAAACATTCCCGCCGACGTGCCTACCGTCTCCGTCATATCCAGGTCAAGCAAGGACACTGACCTCTCCCAGCTCTAGCATCGTTTGCTGATATTGACTTTGCATACGCGGTCACCAGGCTTAAGTCCCAGTTTCTTCAACTGGCGAGATACCTGCGCTCCAATACTTCGGTTGACGGAGCTGTCAAGCGGCGTCATGTTCTTTACATCGTCCGCACCACCGAGTTGCAACTCAACGATGTGGTCGATGTCCGTCCCCTCGACCGTCTTCTTGCCTGCGCGCCGCCACATATCCGCTGCGCTTCCGGAGCGTTCTACCTTGGTCACGACGAGTTTTCCTGCCGATCCAGCAGCGTTGAGAGCAGCAACCTTGCGATCAGCGGCTGCTATCTGATCGTCGTCCCATCCCTCCTTGTACTTCAGTTCAAGCGTTGCGCCGTTGCAGTTGTGGACAAGGACCGAAGCGGTCCCCGCCAGCACATAGTAGGTGTGCAGATCACTGACGGTGAGGTTGTGGACCGTGGCTTTCTGCGTGGTCCAGCGTTCGATCGCGGTGATCTGGACGTAGGTGCCAGCGCTGGTGTGCAGCCACTGTCCGGTCTTCAGGTCGGTGGCGTCGATCCACTCGCCCAGCTCCGGGACCCAGAATGGGTGCCCGTCCGTGGCAGCGACCTCGGCGGTCGCGCCTTGCTCGGTAGCGAACGTGACCTTGACCAGGTGCTTGACGCCCTCGCCCTTGATCTCGGCCGTGACCGTCTCTACTGCGGTCTCGCCAGTCTCCGGGTCGGTCGCCAGGACCTTGTCGCCGTTCTCAACGTCCTCGATGGGCTTGGCGGTGCCATCGGCCATAAGGACCTTGGTGCCAGGGACGAAGCTGTTGTCCTCGCAGCTGGTCTTTCCAGTCAGCCTGGCCTTGGCCTTCTGATAGCCGGTACTGACCTTCTCCCGGGCCTTGGCCGCCGCCTTGTGTGACTTCTGAACGGCGTTACCGGTCTTCTGTGCAGCCCGTTTGGCCTGCCGGGTGGCCGCTTCCTCCGCCTTCTTCTTCAGTTGAGCCGCTCGCTGGGCAGCCTTCTTCTTGGCCTCGGCCGCCTTGCGCGCCATCTCGCGGGCCTTCTCGGCCATCTTGATGATCGCGCGGGCTCGCTCCTTGGCCTTCTGCCAGGCCTGGACCGCGTTGATGGCCCGGTTGATCGCCTTGACCACGTCCAGCGCCTTGCCCAGCCCGCCTCCGAAGAAGTCGAGCAGCAGGCTTCCGCACGCCCACGCGTCACCACGGCTGACGCAGCCCTGGAAATCGTCCCAGCCGATGAGCCCGACCGCGATCGCCCAGCCGTTGTTCAAAATGACGTCCGACATCGTCATGTTCAGCTGCTGCTTCGCCCACGCCTCTTCGGACGCCGACGGAGCCCCGTAGTCACCGCCGCCGCCCCCGCCGCCGTCGTACTGGGTCGCCAAGCCGGTCGGGTCGGAGAACGTGACCGGGTTGTTCTCGCAGTACACATAGCCGTTCATCTGCACCGGGTCCGCCAAGTCGAGCACCGGGTCCACGGAGAGGAAGCGGCCCGTCGACGGGTCATACTCCCGCGCCCCCAGGTGCACCAGACCGGCCGAAGCGTCCTCGTCACCGCCGATGTAGCCCTGGTGCGAACGCCAGGTCGACGACTCCGACCGCTCCACACCGAACGGGTCCGTCTTGGAGAACTTGACCTTGTTGCCCGACGACAGCGCAACGTTGGCGTACGCCGTGCCGTTCTGGTCGGTGATCTGGACCGAGAGATCGCCAGCGCCGCCCGTGCCCACCGCGTGGCGCATCACCGTCGGAGCGCCCGGCTGGGAGTAGTAGCGCTCTGTGTAGGCGGGGGTCTTGTTCGCGTTGACCGAGATCGTCGACTCGCCCAGGTACAGGGTGCGTTCCGACGCCGAGATGGCCATTAGACGCGCGCCGTCACCGCCGTAGATGTACTTCGTCTCCTTGTCCGGCGCCCACGACTGGGCCAGGCCGTTCGCGTCGCACGTGTACAGCTGAAGGTCGGTCCCGTCCGCCGAGTTCGACGCCGGCACGTCCAGGCACTTGCCCGATGCGACGTGCTTCAGCTTGTTGCCCGCCGACACTGCCGTCCACTGCTGGCCGGCCGCCCCGGTGCAATCGGCGATCACCACCGCGGTGCCGTTCGCCGTGCCGCCGTCCTTCGGGACCACACACTTGCCGAGCACCTTCAGCGCGCCGGTGGTCGGGTCCGCCGCCGACGCCGAGTCGATGCGCAGTTTCTGCGCCTTCGTGCCGTTGCACGTGTACAGCTGGAGTGCGGTGCCGGCTGTCGTTGTCGACGACGTCAGGTCCATGCACTTGTTCGTCAGACCCAGCCACGCGCCGGAGCCGTTCTCGCCGAAGCCGGTGACCGTCTCGACCTGGCCGTCCCAGGTCCATGTCAGCGCCTGCTCCGAGCCGTCGTACGTACGGGTCTCGGTATTGCCGGCCGCGTCGTACGTCAGCGTCGTCGCCTTCGTCACCTGCGCGCCGGAGTCCGCCTTGTAGGTCGACGACGTGCCGGTAAGGGTGTGCGGCTGGGTGCCGTCCGCCTTGCCGTACGAGTACGTCGTCGTGGCGTCCTTCGACGCATCCAGACCCGGGTCGTGCTCCACGAGCCGCTCGCGGTTGCCGAGCGCGTCGTACGTGTAGCTCTGCCAGTAACCGCTGTTCGCGGACGTCACGTTGGTCGTGCCGTCCGAGTACTTCGGGGCGGCCGTCGTCTTGCCCGTCGCCGTGCAGGACGACGGCGCCGTCCACGCCTCCGTCAGCTGTCCCAGCGCGTCGTACATGAAGCACTGGCGATCGGTCGCCGAGTTCGAGGTGTCCGCGATCGACGTGACGTTGCCTGCCGGGTCGTAGGCGTATGTACGGGAGTTGACCCGGTGCCCCGTCACCGCCGTCGTGTCGCTCGTCGACTCACGGTCCACGATCGACCGGGTCAGCTCACCCGTTGCCTCGTCGAACAGGTTGGTCGTCCACACCCGGTTCGGATTCTCGCCGCTGACCGTGCGCAGGACCTGGCCGTACGGGGAGTACGAGGTCTGCGAGTTGTACCAGGCCAGGCCGGACGTCGAGACCGGCAGGCCGTCCTCGTTGTAGCGGATGACCAGCTTCTCGGCAGGCAGCGTGCCCACCGACGGAAGGTTGACGGCCTCCAGCAGGCCGGACTCCGAATACTCGAAGCTGTAGACGTACTCGCTTGCCAGGCCGTACGACATCGCGACCGACTCGGGAATGCTGATCTTTTGGCCGGTCGGCTGATAGTCAGCCGTGTAGCCGCTCACTGCCGTGGTGTAGGCCAGGCCGTCGGTGTAGCGGGTCTGCGAGGTCGGCAGGCCCACGCCGCCGATCAGCGTGTCGTACACCGTCTTCGACAGCAGCTTGCCCTCGGCTGCGCCCTCGTGCTGTTCGTACGGGCGCGACAGCTCGTCGTAGAGCGTGTAGACGGCCGCCTTCTCGTTCGTGACCAGCTCGGGGCGGTCCAGGACGTCGTACTTCGTTGTCGTCGTCCCGGCATCCGGGTCGACCGACTCGATCTCGCGGCCGCGGGCGTCGTACGCCCAGGTCCAGGCGTTGCCCTCGGAGTCCTCGGCCCTTACGCGGTCGCCGCGCTCGTCGTAGGTGTACGACGTCGAGCGGTACTCGGTCCGCGCCGCGTTCGTGAAGGTGTCCACGCGGACCGTGCGGCCGAGCGCGTCGGACCAGGTGCGCTGGGCTGCGGCGCCCTCGGGGTTGATCACCGTCGAGTTGTCGTAGCCGTACTCGTAGCGGGTCGCCTTGGCCGGGACCTCCTCACCATTGAGGTAGGGGGTCTCCGTCAGCGTGCGGCCCAGGCCGTCGTACGCGTACAGGGTGGCGTTGGGGACCTGGTAGTCCGAGTCCAGCACGAAGAGCTGGGCCGACGGCTCGCCGGTGGCGAAGTACGCGTTGTTGGTCTGCTTGATCGTGCCGTTGGCGCTGTACAGGATGTCCGTGATCAGTCGGCCGCCGCCGACCGCCGGTTCCTGCTTCTGGCGTTCGCGGCCGAGGCCGTCGTAGATGACGGTGGCGCTCTCGTACTCGCCGGCGTCGTTAAGGGACTCGGTGGTGATCGAGACCGGCTGGCCGATGGTGGTGTCGTACGTGAACTTCGCCGACGGGGACTTCGACGTGGACCGGCTGGGGGCCCACACCTGCGTAGTGCGGCCCAGCGAGTCGTAGGTGTACGTCGTCGTACGGCCGTTGACGTCGCTGTCGGTCAGCGACACCCCGCGGCCGGGCTCCAGTGTGGTGATCTCGCTGTGCTGGAGTGCGTTGGTGGTCTCGATCTCGTAGACCTGGCCCGTGGCGGGGCGGTAGGCCGTGGTGGCCTTGTTTCCCTTCGCGTCCGTGGAGGACGTGGTGCGGCCGTAGGAGTCGTAGGAGATCTCGCCGTCCTTCACCCAGCCGCCGCCGGTACCCGTGATCGCCCAGGTGATGGTGGCGTTGGGCGAGGACGGGGCGGCTGACGCGCTGAACGCGGTGGCGTTGTCGTAGCCGATCCGGGAACCGTCGATCCAGTCGGCCGCGGTCGCGGTGGAGGCCTCGGTGCAGGTGCCCGCGGTGGTCAACGTCTGCGCGGGCAGGCCGATGAGGTGCTTGCCTGTGTTGTGGACGTACGACATGACGGCGCACGTCTCGTCACCGGTCTTGGCGAGGTCGCCCTGCGACTCAACCTGGGTGGGCAGGCCATAGGTGCCCTCATAGGTGTAGACGGTCCTCAGCGTGCGCCAGCCGCCGTCGGCGGTCCCGGAGTACCGGGTGAATGTGGCGCTCTTGGCGTCCCGTACGCGGTAGGCCTTGAGGGCCGGTATGCCGCCGCCTCGCGTGCGGGTGGCCAGAACGGTGGATGTCGGGTAGTCGACGGTCCGGGTCAGCAGTTCGCCGGCGTTCCTCGTGTACGTCAGGGACTCCGCGACCCGGCCTGCGTACTGCTCGTTGTCCGTGGCGATCGTCGCGCCTGTCGAGGAGGTCACGGTGACCGGGCGGGTCGTGCCGTCGGGCAGCGGATCGCCGTGCATGCCACGGAAGTAGCGGGTCTCCGTCATGCCGGCTTGGGTGGACATGGACGCTGCGGTCTCGGAGTCCGAGGTCTCGCCCGTGATCGTCCGTACCCGCGTGTAGCCACGCCACTGGTCGTAGGTGCGCGTCTTCTTCTTGGAGAACTCCGCCTGGTTCAAGGCCCAGGCCGCGCCTCCGAGGTACTCGTACTGGGTGGTGACCGGGTCTACGCCGGTCAGGGCGGGCAGCTCCTGGACGCTCGCAACCCGGTACTTGTAGAACCAGTCGATCTCCTCGACGCCCGGGTCTGTGTGCCAGTACACCGGGAAGCAAAGCCCTGTGTTCTCCTCCGGCTTGGGAAAGGCTCCGTTGACCTTGCAGTCGTCGGTCGGGTCCTCGTAGTCGACGAAGGTCTCGCCGCCGTACTCGCTGACGACCCGCTCGATGCGCAGCCGGTCGAAGGCCGGGTGCGGGTCGCCGGAGCCGCGCTTGACGCGATTGGGCATCGACTCTGCGTTGGCGAGGAACTGCACCGGGTTGAGCGTCATCGGCACGCCGTCGGTGGCGTAGCCGGTGCGGGTGATCGACTCCAGCCAGAGGGCGGTGCCCTCGTCGGTCAGATCAGCCGGCAGCGACTGCTGGAGCGTCCAGCTGTCCACTTTCGACAGGTCGGTCGAGCCTTGGGTGCGCTGCGTCCATGTCGTCACCTGGGCCAGGCGCTTGCGTGACCAGAAGGTCGGAACGGGGACGTAGCATTCCTTGCCCTCGGCGCAGTACAGGTCGGTCGGGGTGTCGTACCAGATGCGGTTCTGGTCGGAGTTTCCTGAGGTGAAGTTCTCCTCAGAACAGGTGACTTCGCTCTCCCTGAAGCAGCGCTCGTCTACGTCGAAGGTGACCTTGGAGATGGGGGCGCCGTAGGGGTTGGCCTTGGTCAGGCCGTATTCGATGCGCTTGAGGTAGCCACCGCGGTCGTAGGGTACGGGCGTGGTGTAGGCGTTGTTCTTGGCGTAGTAGTTCTCCTCCTTGGCCCAGTACAGCGCCATCGCGTTGCCGTGCACGTCGACGACGTAGTCGAGGTTCCAGCGCCAGGCCTCCGCGCAGAACGATCCCGTGAAGTCGCCCGCCTTGTAGCAGGGTTCACCGCTCTGGTTACTCGCGACGGGAGCCGTAAGGACGGAGTTGGTGACCGGGTCGCCGCTCGCCCAGGCGTCGCTCAGCTTGTGCTTGCCGAAGTAGTACTGGGTGCCGTCGCGGGTGGTGACCCGCCAGTACTCACCGTCCTCATCGCCGTTGTCCAGGGCGGTGTTCTTCAGCAGCTCCACGCGTGAGCCGTCGCCGTTGGCGGCGACCCACGTATCTCCGTAGCGGTTCGCGCCGTCCGGCAGTACCAGCTCGGTGGTCGTCCCGCCCAGGGTAAGGGTCGCGTTGTCCGACCCCCAGCACAGGTCGCTGGTCTTCTTCGTGTTGTTGCCGTCGTCCTGGTCGTCGAGGCAGGCCTTGTAGGTGCGGGTGATCGAGCCCGCGTTGTACTCCCAGCCGTCACCGATCCAGGACGGCTGGTTGTTGGTGGCGGACGTACGGCCGTCCACGCCTTGCGAGTTGTAGCCGAAGGACACCGCCGGGGAGGGGCCGGCCGGCACGGACGGGGTCTGGAGGGCGTAGGAGTATGTGAATGCGCCGGAGTTGCCGCCCGCCGCCCACGAACCCGCACTGACGAGCGGCGTCGCACCGAAGTCACCCTTCGAGCCGGAGCCGTCGTCGGTCCCCAGAAGGACCGAGGAGCCCGAGCCGGAGGCCGCCGCTGCGAGGGATGCCAGGCGCGGACCGCTCGCGGTCTTCGGGGTGCGGTAGACCGCGTCGGTGACCGTACCCCCGGCGGAGGCAGTGGCGGTGCCTTGGACTGCTCGCCGTACCGCTGCTCGACGATCCGGAGCCCTCCGACACCTCCGCCGACACACGGAAGTCCGCCACCCGAACGCTGGACGAGAACACAGCGCAGCAGCAGGCCGTCGCCTCCCGCAAGCGCGTCGAAGTGACCGCGCTGCGCGACGAAACGTCCACAACGTACGCCCGACCCGACGGCACTTTCGAACTGGTGGCATACGGCGCGCCAGTGCGGGCGAAGGTCAACGGGGCATGGAAAGCGATCGACACCACCCTCGCCCGGTCGGAGAACGGATGGGCCGCCAAGGCGACCGCCGACCCCGTCGTATTCTCAACGGGCGGCGACCGCGACACGCGCAGCGGTGGTGCTACGTCCGTACGCCCCGCCGTGTTCACGGTCGACAGCGGGGCGCGCACCGTCCAGGTGGCTGACGACGCCGAGAACTACACCCCGCTGGCAACCCTCACCAGTAACGGCCATGAGGTGACGCTGAGTTGGCCGGGCGCACTGCCCGAGCCAGTGATCAGC
Source organism: Streptomyces sp. NBC_00287 (assembly GCF_036173105.1). NCBI lineage: Bacteria > Bacillati > Actinomycetota > Actinomycetes > Kitasatosporales > Streptomycetaceae > Streptomyces > Streptomyces sp. NBC_00287. Next base: position 9,462,212 of record NZ_CP108053.1, on the reverse strand, counting down.
GGCTCAAGTGCCCTGTACCGCAACGTCCTCAACGGCGTCGACCTGATGCTGACCGCGCAGGCCAGCGGCTTCAGCCACCTGTTGATCGTGCACAGCGAAGCGGCCGCGGCCGATCCGGCGCTGGCCGAGCTGTCCTACGGGCTCTCGTCTGCGGACCTGACCTTCCACCTCGACCCAGTGACAAAGGTCGTCACCGGCAAGGACCGCAACGGCCAGGAAACAGTGGTCTCGCCGACCCCCTACCTGTGGGACTCCGCGGGCACCTACGCAGTCACCGAAGGAGACGATCCAGAGCCGACACAGGAAGGGGCCGCCCCCACCCCGTCGTTCTCGGAGGAACCCGGCGAGGCCGCGGGCGAGGGCAGCCTCGCTCCGCAGGACGGCCTGGACACCGACGCCCCGAGCGCGACCACAGATGAGCAGGACGGGGCCACCGCGTCCGAGCCGCCGGCCTCCGGTGACGACACGCCGACCTCCTCGGCGTCACCCGCCGCCTGGCGCTCCGCTGCCCGCCAGGCCACCACCGCCGACGCCGTCCTCCGCACGTCCATTGCACAGGCCGAGCGGACGGCATTGACGGACAACGAGGTCTTCACGCTGTCAGGCCTCGCCGGGCCCGACCCAGGAACCCACATGGCCGTCGCCGACGCTGAGTTGACCTCGCCCGGCACCAGCACCACCAGTCTGTCCATCGTCCCGGACACTGGGCTGCTGACCGCCGAGGACACGGTCTACCCGCTCTTCATCGACCCCACCATCTACGGCAAGACCAAGCACTGGACCACGGCCTACAAGAAGTACCCCAGCTCCAGCTTCTACGACGGTGCCAACTACAACAGCGGCACCACAGAGGCCCGCGTCGGCTTCGAGTCGACGACCTGGGGTTTGTCCCGGTCCTTCTTCAAGCTCGGCTGGTCCACCAACATCAAGGGCGCGCACGTCTCCTCAGCCTCCATCCAGCTGCGTGAGACCTACGCCTGGTCGTGCAACGCCCGCGAGATGCAGGTGTGGCTGACCGGCGGCGTCTCGTCCAAGACCACCTGGAGCAACCAGCCGGACTGGAAGTCGGAGATCGGCACCAAGTCCTTCGCACACGGCTACAACTCGAACTGTCCGGATTCCTATGTCTCCTATGACGCCAAGTCGGTCGCCCAGGACGCGGCCGACGGAGGCTGGGACTCGATGACCATCGGGCTGCGCGCCTCCACCGAGGATTCGGCGTACTCCTGGAAGAAGTTCCGTGCGGAGGGCGACAGCGCTCCCAAGCTGACCCTCGTCTACAACCGCAAGCCGAAGACGCCGAGTTCGGTGACGATGTCCCCCGGCAGCACCTGTGACAAGACGGAGCCGTACATCCACATCGGTAAGCGGGATGTGACGCTGTCGGCGGTCTCCTCCGACCCCGACGACACTTCCATTCGCCAGGATCTGGAGTACCTGGACTTCGAGCTCTGGCACAAGACTGAGGAAGACAACAAGATCCTCGACAAGAACGTCACGGTGACCAGCACCGGCAAGGCATCAACCACGCTCACCAAGGACAAGTTCAACGACGGTTGGACGTACTACTGGCGGGTGCGCGCGCTGGACAAGAGCGGTGCCGGGTCGGCGTACGCCCCGACCGCCGACCCGAAGACGTGCCGGTTCGTCTTCGACAGCACCAAGCCGAACGAGCCGATCGTGACGTCCACGGACTTCCCGGCGGCCGACGACGACGGCACGATCTGGTCCGAAGTGAAGCTCGGCACCCCCGGTAGATTCATTATTGCGCCGGACGAGGACACCGACATCACGCGGTTCGAGTGGTCCTTCAACACGACGACGTATGCGGACGGCAAGAACGTCACCGCAGGCGCCTCGACGACCGTGTCCCTGTCTCCGCCTACGGCTGGACCCAACGTGCTGTACCTGCGGGCCGTGGACAGCGCCGGCAACCCGTCGCCGGGCACGAAGTACCTGTTCTACGTCACCCCGCGCGACAGCGCCGACGAGCCGGGCGACCTGACTGGTGACGCCATTCCGGACCTGCTCACCATCACCGCGGGCGGAAACCTGAAGATGTACCCGTCGACCAGAGCCGGTGACCTGCACGCCTCGCTGTTGGCGGCCCACGAGGGCGGCATCGGTCTGCTGACCGACCTGGACAAGGACGGCGAGGACTACCTGGCCGGCTACTGGATGGGCTCCGACGGCACCCCCGCCCTGGTCGCGCACGGCGGTGACGCTCTCGGCGCTGACGGCCTCGGTGACGTCTTCGCCCGCATGCCGGACGGAAAGCTGTACGTCTACCCCGGCGACGGCTACGGCAGCGTCGACATCGCCCAGCGCCTGACCCTGCGGCTGCCGTCGGGCTCGCCAGACCCTGCGACCTTCGACCAGATCATCGTGGGTGACTACGACGCCGACGGCCGCGCCGATCTGTTCGCCACCGCTGCCGGCGGTGAGTTGTGGGCCTTCGAGGGCTACACCGGCGCCACGTTCCTGACCGTCACCAAGATCTCCTCAACGGCGTGGGCTGACCGGGACCTCGTCTCCGTCGGCGACCATGACGCCGACGGCGCACCCGACCTGCTGTGGCGCTCCGGCTCCTCGAGCCGCCTGTACCTGCGCTACGGCGTGAAGGACACCGCAGGCGGCGCCACAATCACCTCCCTGGCCACGGCCGCCGCCTCCAAGACAGGCGCCGACGAGGTCTACGCCGAGGGGTGGGAAACGACGATCGCCCCCGTCACCCACCTCCGCGGCACCCCGGACGTCACCAACGACGGCATCCCCGACCTGTGGTCCCTGCGGAGCGACGGCGCCATCTACTTCTACAAGGGCGGCGCGTCGGTCATCGGCTCACGGGCCGTGGTCATCAGTGCCGCCAGTGAATGGGCAACGACGCAGCTGGCGTTCGGCTGAGCCGCAGGGGCCCGCGAGAGGCTGAAATCCGGGAGGTGCGTAGCGCTCGTAGAGCTCGTCGTAGGTGGAGCCCGCTTGGTGGTTGTCGAGCGGACGGTCTCCGGGGTCTGGCGGACCCAGTCTGTCGTCCATGGCAACCAGAGGGCAGGATCGGGACATGAAGATTCTGGTCATCGGAGGAACGTGGTTCCTGGGCAAAGCAATCGCGGAAGGTGCACTGGCGAGGGGATGGACAGTCACTACGTTCAACCGCGGCCGGTCAGGGTCAGATGTTCCTGGTGTGGAGGCCGTGCACGGTGACCGTACGGTGCGTGAAGACCTGCTGAAGCTGGCTCAGCGCGGCCCGTGGGATGCCGTGATCGACACATCGAGTTCGGAACTCGCCCCTCGCGACGTGCTCTTGGCCGCATGGTCCTTGCAGAACCGCGCCGGGCGCTGGGTGCACATCTCCACCGTGTCGGTCTATGAGGGGTGGCCGCACCAACCGCTCACGGAAGAGTCGCCTTTGCTGGACTGCCCTGCGGATGCCGATGAGTCGTTCGGGTACACAGGCGAGGACGGCAGTCCTACCCAGTACGGATTCCAGAAGGCCGGTGGCGAGCGTGCCGTTGCGGAGGCCTTCGGCGACGCTGCGGTGTTCCTGCGCCCCGGCGTGATCCTGGGCCCCGGCGAGTACGTCGGCCGACTGCCCTGGTGGCTGGAGCGGGCCGAGCGTGGTGGGCGCATCCTTGCCCCCGCACCGGCCGAACAACGCATCCAGCCTGTCGACGTGCGCGACGTCGCACAGTTCGCTCTGCATCAGGCCACAAGCTCAAGCAGCGGCGGCTTCAACGTCACACACCCCGATGGCATCTCGTTCAGCGGCTTTCTCGACGAGTGCCTCGCAGCGACGGGGGGCGAAGGCGCCCCGGTGTGGGTGGATGCCAGCGTGCTGGCCAAACACGGAGTGAAGCAGTGGACAGAGCTGCCTCTGTGGCGCACCCATGCCGGGGTGTGGGCCGTCGACTCCCAGCGGGCCGTGGAGGCAGGCCTGCGATGTCGGCCGATCGCCGAGACGGTCGCGGACACGTGGCAGTGGTGGGCTGCGGACGGGCGTCCCGTGGACCACCCAAGGTGGGCAGAACACGGGATCGCCCTGGAGAAGGAGGCGGGCATCCTCGCCTCACTGTGATCAGCCCTCGATCGCCAGCAGGGGCACAGGCGGGCCGAGCCGGTACGGCGGGGATACGCGCGTGAAGTCCTCGATCCGCTCACGCAGCTCTGTCGGCAGCTGCGCTCCGTGGTAGGCGGGTCGTGCCAGGCGTCGTCCGATGCGGGCGGTCCGCACGACGATGCCCGTGTTGCGCTGATCGGCTGGTACCTCCCACACCGGACTCAGTGCTTCCGCCGCGCCATCGACGTCGTCGGCGAGCAGGCGGGCGTATGCCAGGTCGGCGGCGGCTCCGGCCCGAACGTGGGCGGACTGCTGATCCTGCGGCCTCTGCGCCAGCAGAGACAGAGCGCGCCGCGCATCCGCCTCAGCCTGTGCTGCGTCGCCCACGAGCAGGGCCGTGGTGCTGTTGGACATGGCCAGCCGCTCCCCGGGAAATCCGAACTCGCCGCCAACAGCGTCGTGCAGCTCATCGCGACGGTCCCGGCCAGCGTCCTCGGAAAGATGGATGGCGCGCTGGGCGGAGACCACGTCGCCCAAGTGTGCGTAGGCGCGGGCTTGGATGGAGTGCAGACGGTGCTGGGCCACGTCGCCGAGACCGCCATACGTCAGAGCCCGGTTGGCCTTGGCGACGGCTTCGCTCGCATCACCGCTGTGATAGGCGATGTAGGCCAGGGTGCCGTCGGCGAAGGCCTGCAAGGGCACGAATCGTGAGCTCTCGCCGTACACGGCGGCAGTGCGAGCGAGGGTGCGTGCGCTCGGGAAGTAGCCCAGGTCGAAGGCAGCGACGGCCAGGAGGGCGACGGTCTGCCCGTTCAATATCATCAACTGCTGTTGCTGGGCCGGTACCTGAGTCCTGTCGCGCTTCCGCTCTACTTCCCGGCGGAGGTTGTCGGCTTCTTCGTACGCCAGTGCAGCCGGCAGGGTGTGATACCGCCGGGCGAGGCTCACCACCTGGTCGTGCAGTTCGTCGATGGTGTTGTCGGAGACGGACGCCGTTGCGGTTGCGTCGGCGCCCTCATGGGCTTCACGTGCGGTCATTCGAACTCGCTCTTCCAGGTCTAGCGCGGGTGCCTGGGGATCGTCCTGCGGCGGCGGCCCGAACAGCTGCTCTGCCGTGTACTCAGGCCACATGGCTTCGAGAGCGCGACAGGTGTCGGCGCTGGGCAGGGTGACGAGCTTGCCACCCGTCCAGCGCCGGAACTGCGTCTCGCCGCAAGTCGGGTTATGCGGGTCGTGCCCGAACAACCGGACACCGGTCTCAGTGAACTTCTCCTCGAATCGACGGTAAGGAAGCCTGTCCCGATCACACAGCCACGCGAGCAGCGTCTTCGGCTCACTTCTCATTCCGCCCCCAGTCTGCGGCGCCGCGTTCGCGCGGCCGTCGTGCGGATCCTTCCCCTTCTCCGTGAAGGGGATACCGCTGCCGCCCGTGATGGCAACTAGGCCTGAGCAGAGGCCACTTCGAAGACACTCCGAGGCCACTTCCGTCGCCCGCAAGTGTCGGAGAGGACACGTTTGCGGACATGGCGAAGCCACGTGAGGCAGGTGAACGCTGATCGTCACTCCTCGCAGAGAGTGCCCAAGCGAGCACAATCATGGAACAGAGGTCCCCCATGAACGCGCAGATGGTGAGCGCCGCTCTCGCCCTCCTCCCGGCGGGTGCACGCACAGCTGAGGTACAGGCCCTCAATGCCGAGCCGGAGAAGGGTCGAGAGGTTGACGCCGACGAGCAGCCGGCTCCTCTCCGCCCGCAGTCGTGGAAGCGCAGCTGGCGCATAGAGGCGTGCGTCCCCAGGCTTGCTCGCCTGCACGCCCGTACACGGCTGAGCATGATGTCCTGGTCCGGCAACCGGAATGCCGCCGTACGGATCACCACCGAACTCGTGCGCAACGCCGTGGAGCACGTCGGCATCGGCATCGTCGAGCTGACGTTGTCCGTCGACGAAGCCGATGTGCTGTTCATCGACGTGACGGACCCGCGCCCGGGGGACGACGGACTCGACGATGACCTCGCCGGCGGCGACGGGACGGGCCTTGGGCTCGCGCGGCGTCTGGGCGGCGAGGTCAGCTGGTTCCCAGTCGAGTCCGGCAACGGCAAGACCGTTCGAGTCCGGATGCAGCCTAGCGAGACCGGATCCACAAGCCTGGCCGTCGAGGCTTCCTGAGCGGCCGCCGGGCCGCAGCCGCCTACCTCCCCAAGGTCTGAGCACGGCTGCCGCCCGGCGGTCTTCCAACCCCCACACCGAGGCCCCCATGCCCTTCTTAAGCGTTCAAGGCAGCCCCCGGCGCCTGCCTGCTGCCGTCCCCCACCAGCTGGGGGTTTCCGCTGATGGCCGCTAGCGACCTGGCCCTGACCCCGCATCCGGCGGGTTACGACGAAGACTTGCGCCTGGCCCTGGAAGACCTCCAGCTCGACCGGTGGCTCTCCGCCAAGGCCCTGCTCGCCAACACCCGCACCTGGGCGCTGCGCACATCCCGCAGTCAGGTCCTGGCGGCCGGAGCTGCGAAAGGTGACGCCATCGCGGCCTGGTGCGCCGAGGATCCCGGAGACGCCAACGCCCTGATGATGCGGGCTCGCGTCCTCACCCACCGGGTTCTGGCCGCTCACCGCAGCACAACAGCCCGTCACACCCTGCTCCCCAGGGTCAGCGCCGCACGCGCCGCATGCGAGGACGCAGCTCGCCGCTGGCCGGCTGACCCCGTGCCCTGGGTGTGCATGCTGGCCCTCGCCCGGTTGGACGTCGACCACAAGCATTGGCACTCCGTTCACCACTGGGCGAATCCGCCGGAGGCGATGCTGCCCCGCGGGCCGTGGCCGCTGCTGTGGCAAGTAGACCGGCGGGACTGGCCCAACCGGGAGGCCTATCACCGGATGCTCCAGTGTCTCCAGGCCCGCGGCAACGGAGCCGTGGACTTCACGCGATGGGTGGCCTCCCAGGCCAAACCGGGGTCTGTACTGCTGAACCTGCCCTTGTACGCCTACGTCGAGGACTACCGGTTGCGGACGGCAAACGGACAGGTTGCCAGCACGCTCGGCTTCTGGACCAACGAACAGGTCCGGTACTACGTCGAGCTGGCGAGAGACGGATGGTTCGCCTACGTCACCGACCGGAACAGCTGCTCGCTGATGGATCTCAACTACCTGGCCTACACGCTGACTGCCTGTGGCCTTCCCGGCGCGCCCGAGGTGTTCACGGCGATCGGCCCCCTCGCCACTCCCGCGCCCTGGCAGCACGTCAGCGAAAGCCGGTGGTGGCAGGACGACTTCGTGCGGGCGCGCAACTACGCGATGAAGCAGGGGCGGAACCGCTGATGACAAGTCGAGCACCCCCGCCGCGAGGCGAATCCCAGCACCACTCCCTCCCCCTTCGACCCAGAGGAATGTTTCGGTGTCTCCGAGAAGTGCCGCCCGTCGGCTGGACGATGACGATGCTGTTCTGGCCGGGCTCGGCTATCAGTCGGTACTGGCGCGCCGCATGGGCCCGTTCGGCAACTTCGCGATCTCCTTTTCCGTCATCAGCATCCTGTCCGGCTGCATGACTCTCTACGGCTTCGGCCTGAACACCGGCGGCCCGGCCGTGATCATGTGGGGCTGGCTCGGCGTCGGACTGATGGTCCTGCTACTGGGCATGTCGCTGGCCGAGGTCACTTCTGCCTACCCCACCTCAGGCGGGCTCTATTACATGGCGCACCGGCTCGGCGGGCCCCGCTGGGCCTGGGTGACCGGCTGGCTGAACCTCCTCGGATTACTGGGCGCCATAGCCGGCATTGACTACGGCGCCGCCACGTTCGTCGGTGCGTTCGCCAACCTCCAGTGGGGCTTCACACCGACACCCGAGAAGACCATGATGATCTTCTGCGGGATCCTGCTGCTGCACGCCCTGCTGAACGTGGCCGGTGTCCGCCTGGTCGGCCTCCTGAACTCGGTTTCGGTGTGGTGGCACCTCGTCGGCGTAGCGGTCATCGTCGGCGCCCTGACCCTCGCGTCGGCTGATCACCAGAGTGCCGACTTCGTGTTCACCCAGTTCAACAACGACACCGGCTTCAGCAACGGCCTGTACGTCACCGCGCTCGGGCTGCTGCTGGCGCAGTACACGTTCTGCGGCTACGACGCCTCCTCCCACCTGTCCGAGGAGACCACGCAGGCCCAGACATCGGCACCCAGAGGAATCGTCCGCTCGATCTGGGTCTCGTGGATCGCCGGGTTCATCCTGCTGGCCGGGCTCACGTTCACCATCCAGGACTACGCGGGCACGCAGAGCAGCGCCACCGGAGTGCCGCCTGCCCAGATATTCCTCGACGTCGTCGGCCTGTCCGGTGCGAAGGCCCTGCTGCTGATCGTGATCGCGGCCCAGCTGTTCTGCGGCAACGCCGAGACTGCCGCGGCCTCCCGCATGGTGTTCGCGTTCTCCCGAGACGGGGCCGTTCCGTTCGCCGCCACCTGGCGCCGCGTCAGCACCCGCACCAAGACGCCGGTGGCCGCCGTGTGGCTGTCGGTGGGAGTCGCACTCGTCCTGGCGGCACCGTCGCTGTACTCGCCGACCGCGTACGCCGCCGTCACAGCGATCAACGTCATCGGCATCACCCCCGCCTACGCCATCCCCGTCTACCTACGACTGCGCGCGGGGAACCACTTCCAGCCCGGACCGTGGAACCTCGGCCGGTGGAGCAAGCCCATCGGCTGGACCGCCGTGACCTGGGTCGGCTTCGTCACCGTCCTGTTCTGCCTGCCGCAGGTCTCCCCCATCACCACCTCGTCGTTCAACTACGCCGGCGTAGCCCTGATCGCCGTGCTCACGCTGGCCTGGATCCTGTGGATCACCCAAGGCCGCCGCGCCTACCGCATCCCGCCCCTGGGCAACACCGCCACCCACACCGCCCTGGCGGAGGACGTCGTCTGATGAACAAGCAGATCCCCGGACTCCTCTCCCCCAAGGACTTCCGCACCGCCGTGGACCGCACGGACATCACCACGATCATGGTGGCCGTCCCTGACATGATGGGACGCCTCCAGGGCAAGCGGCTCAACGCCCGGATCTTCCTCGACCGCATCGACAACGGGCTCAACGCGTCGGAGGCCTGCGCCTACATCCTGGCCACCAACGTGCGCATGGACCCCCTCGGTGCCTTCGACCTCACAGGCTGGGACCACGGCTTCCAGGACATCGGCTTCGTCGCCGACCTGGATACGCTGCGCGTCCTGCCCTACATGCCCGGCGTCGCGCTCGTGCACTGCGACGCCGTACACCCCGACGGCACGCCCTTGGAGATCGCGCCGCGCCGAATCCTCCGCTCTCAACTCGATCAGCTGGCAGAGATCGGCTTCGAGGTCCGTGTGGGGCTGGAGAGCGAGTTCGTCCTCTGCAAGGGCCTTCAGCCCGTGGTACAGCACAACCTTGACTACGCCCTTGACCATCCGCCGGCACTGAGCGATTTCCTCCAGCACCTCGCAGAGGCTCTGCCCGAGGCCGGCGTGCCCATCGAGGCGACCAAGACAGAGGGCGCTCCCGGCCAGGTGGAGGTCACCTTCCCCTACGGACCGGCACTTCATGGATGCGACAACTACACCGTCTACAAGCAGACCGTGCGGCACCTGGCCCGAGGCCATGGTCTGACAGCAACCTTCATGGCCACACCGTTCACCGCCGTGGGCAGCGGGCTGCACATACACCTGTCTCTCTGGCAGGGCGGCTCGCCAGCCTTCACTGCCAGCTCCGGCGAAACGCTGCCCGAGACGATGCAGCACAGCATCGCCGGACTGCTCTCCGCAATGCCCCACCTCGCACCGCTGTACGCGCCCAATCCCAACTCCTACAAGCGGTACGCCACGGCACACTCCTTCGCCCCCCAATATATGAACTGGGGCCACGACAACCGTGGATGCGCCATCCGCGTCACCGGTCACGGCGAGGGCACACACCTGGAGATCCGCCTGCCCGGCGCCGACGCCAACCCCTACCTCGCCCTCGCCGCATCCCTCGCTGCGATGACACACGGCCTCACCGAGAAGCTGACACCGCCCGAGCGCTGCCGAGGCGACGCCTACACAGACCAGCAAACGCCCCCTGTCCGACGTGACCTCGCCGAGGCGCTGGCGTACTTCAACGGCAGCAGCCTCGCCACGAGCGCACTCGGAGCCGGGGTGGTGCGCCACTACGCCAGCGCGGCCGAGGCCGAGATCACCGAGCACCGCAGACAGGTCACCGACGTCGAACGCGAACGGGGGTTCGACCGTGCCTGAGAGGGACACCAGCACCGTCACCGTCGCCGTCTGGAACATCGAGGCAGACGGCGGCCGCGATGGCGAACGCCGGGCGTTCGCGCTCGACATCCTCGCCGAGCACCACCCCGACGTACTGCTGCAGCAGGAAGCGAAGTTCAGCCGGGAGCGGGGCCACCAGCTCATGCACGCCGCGGAGCAGCGGTTGAAGCTCCGCGGGTTCCTGGCCACTCCCAACCCGGACGCCGACGCCGACATCGCAACTGCCGTGTACCTGCGCACAGAAATGTTCCAGGTCGCAGAAGCCCGCCCCCGCACGAAGCCATGGTGGCTCCACCCGTGCCATGCGGCGGTGAGGCTCGACAACTGCCCCAAGCCGCTGAGCCTCATCTCGTTCCACATGTGCTGTTTCGATGCCGACCAGCGCTTGACCGAGGCCGGTTGGCTGACCATGCAAGCCCAACCGAGCATGGCCACCCTCGCGGCCGGCAATACCAACAGCTATCCGCGCAACCCCGAACGCCTTGCCCTGCCAGACTGGGGCAAGGTGACAGACCGGTCGCACTGGGTCCGCCGTACGTACCTCGACGCCGACGGGCACCGTCGCAGCGACACTCGGCCCGACGCCGCGCTGACGGACGCCGGATATCAAGACCTCGCGCGCTACGCCGCCGACCACCTCGGCCAGCCGGACGTCAGGCAGAGGAGATTAGTTCTCCTCTGCCTGACGCAGCACCACCATGAGTAATCAGGTCTGGCTAATTCAGTCCCTCGCCGGTTCGATCGACTGGGGCGGACCGGGCGATTGCGGCGCGCTCGCAAGGGCCGATCCGCGAAGGAGAACCGGCGAGGCCATGAGACTCGCTGCTACAGTCCCGGCCCCCGCAACCTGCAAGGCCACCGCTCCCCCAAGAAGACTCGACACAGGCCCGCCCAGAGCGGTCCCGGCGAGGTTGGCGCCGTTGAGCGCTGCCCCCGAAGAATCAAAGGCCCTTCCCCGGACATCGACCGGAACTCGCGCATGGATGAGATTTCGGATGGCAAGGCCCTGCAGCGAATTCGCCACGCCGGTGAGTACGAAACCCACCAGTGCCACCGCGAACACCGGCACGCTCGCGCTGACGAACAGGGCCATGCCCATCAGCCCTCCGGCGCCAGCGAGGACCCGCGGCTGCCAGTACAGCGGGATCCTGGAAGCGATCAGGGCGGCGGCCAGGAGCATGCCCACCGTGTGGGCAGTGACAAGCACGCCGTAGCCAGCATCAGAGGCATTGAGGTCCTCCCGGATGAAGAAGACCCGTGCCACGCTCAGCACCGCGGTGAACACGATCGCCGACGCGAGCGCAAGAATTGCCGTCCGCAGCAGCCGGTCCCGGCTCAGCACCCCGACACCCTGCCGCACCTGACTGAGCCAGCGTGTCTTCGCGCCGGCAGGCACCGGCTCGCGCCGGACCCCGAGCAGGAGAAGGGCGAGAGCCAAAACGGCGAAGGTCGCAGCGTCGGCGAACAGAACGACCCGCTCGTCGAAGGCCGCGACAAGCAGACCCGCCAGTGCGGGGCCCACCACGTTGCCGGCCGAACGGAACGTCTCCAGGCGGGCTTAGAGGTCCTAACAAAGGCGTTGGACGTGGCGGTGGGTGATGAGGCAGGTGGCGAGGCCGAGGAAGGCTTCGTGGATGTCGTCGCGTCGTTCCCAGCGGATCCGCAGGCGGCGGAAACCGTGCAGCCAGGCGATCGTGCGCTCGACCACATAGCGGAACATGCCCAGGCCGCTGCCGTGTTCCTGTCCTCGTTCGGCGATGACCGGACGGATGCCGCGGGCCCAGAGCAATCGGCGGTACTTGTCGTGGTCGTAGCCGCGGTCGGCGAGGAGCGCATCGGGTCTGCGTCGGGGCCGGCCGACGACGCCGGCCACGGCCGGGACCTTGTCCAGCAGGGGCAGCAACTGCGTGACGTCGTTGCGGTTTCCGCCGGTCAGGGACACCGCGAGCGGGATGCCCTGGGCGTCGGTGAGGACGTGGTGCTTGCTGCCCGGCCGTGCGCGGTCGACCGGGCTGGGGCCGCTTTTGGGCCGCGCCGAGCGGCCCGCACGTGGGAGGAGTCGATCACCGCCCGCGACCAGTCCAGCTTCTTCGCTACCCGCAGCTTCTTCAGCAGTATCAGGTGCAGTTCGTCCCACACGCCGGCCTCGTTCCAGGCGGCCAGCCGCCGCCAGCACGTCATGCCCGAGCCGAAGCCCAACTCCTGTGGGAGGTACTCCCATTGGATGCCGGTGTGCAGCACGAACAGGATCCCGCACAAGGCCTGCCGGTCCGGTACCCGCGGCCGGCCCTCCACCAGCTTCGGCCCCGGCTCGGGCAGCAACGGCTCGATGAGCGACCACAGTTCATCCGACACGATCCAAGGCCGCGACTGTCGCTTTCCCACGACCAGACCAACGACCATCCAAGCCGAAGGTCACATGATCAACAGCTTCTGTTAGGACCTCTTAGCCGCGCGCGGTCGCGCGTGGTCGGCGTCGACGAGTACGCCACCCGCAAGGGCCGTCGCCCAGCACCGCCACTACTGGCGAGCCCTGGTCCCTGCGGCCCCCGAACCCGAGCCGGAGCCTGCCCCAGAAGAGGAGCCGTGCGGCTCGCCACGGCCGACCGGACACCGGATCGCCGACCGCACCCGGGCCAGGCACGCCGCCGTCCACGCACTGCTGGAGGCGGCCTGGCACAGCCACCGCTCGATCCAGCGACGGCTCGGCATGACCAGCCGCATCGTCGAACGGCGGCGGGCACTTCGGGGATCAGGCACCAGGGCCAGGAAGCCGGACAGTGTTACCGCGTCCGCCAGCGGGGCCGGCGCGGAGGTGATTCGCAAAGACTTCTTCGCGATGATCTCTTTGCAAAGAAGTGTATGTAGTCTATGGTGCATGCATGGCACAGATTCCCGCTGAAAAGTCTGTAGTCCTGGACGCCAAGGGCCTACGCGCTCTGGCACACCCCGTGCGCGTGCAGCTTCTTGGTCTGCTACGGACCCATGGCCCCGCTACTGCCACACAGTTGGCCGGCCGTTTGGCCCTGAACTCAGGAGCGACCAGCTACCACCTGCGTCAACTCGCTGCGGCCGGCTTCGTGGTCGAGGACGCAGAGAGGGGCAACGCGCGAGAGCGATGGTGGCGTTCGGTGCACCAGTTGATGCGCTTCAGCTCCGAAGAACTCGCGGAGCGCGAGCCCGAGGCGGCGATGGCGTATCTGCAGGCCGTCCACAACACGTACACCATGCGCTCTCAGCAGGCGCTCAACGGCCTGCAGACGCTGCCGCGGCCGTGGCGGGAAGCGTTCGACATGAGCGATGCCTCTCTTCGGCTCACCCCGGCGGAGGCCCAGGAGATGCGGGATGAGATCTGGCTCGTCGTCGACCGGTACCGACGGGCCGCAGGCGACGACGAGCCCGAAGACGCCGACCCGGTCTGGGTGAACGTCCATGTGCTGCCAGATGTCGACAACGCCGAACAGGAAGCGACGAATTGATGGGCTACGAGGAGACAGCCATAACCGGCCGGGCGCGGTTACGGCCGCTCGCCGGGGTTCTCGCGGCGCTGCTGGTCGCGCACAGCGGCACCAGGATCTCGGCGATCGCCATTCCCTGGTTCGTGCTCGTCACGACCGGAAGCGCCACCCAGATGGGGCTGGTCGCGTTCTGCGAGCTGGGGCCCTATGTGGCGGTCAAGGCCTTCAGCGGCCCGCTGGTAGACCGGTTCGGGCCGCGCCGGATCTCCTGGGTCGCGGATGTCATCAGCGCGACCACCGCTTTGCTGATTCCGCTGCTGCACGCCGAAGGCATGCTGTCGTTCGGGGTGTTGCTCGCCCTGGTCGCGGTGATCGGCACAGTCCGCAGCCCCGGCGATCTCGCGAAGGACGTCATGATCCCGGAGGCGGCCGAGCGCTGCCAGGTGCCGCTGGAGCGGGCGACCGGAGTGCAGGGCGTGGTCGAGCGCCTGTCCGGGACCGTGGGGCCCGCCGTCGGCGGCATCCTGGTCGGGCTAGTGGGCCCAATGGTCGGCCTCGGGGTCAACGCGGCCTGCTTCGCGCTTGGTTCGCTGATCATCGCCGCGGCCCTGCCGCGGGACATGGGCCGGCCACAGGAGCGGCCGGCGGCGAAGACCGTGGCCGAGGGCGGCAAGGACGGCGGTTACTGGCACAGCTTCCGGCAGGGCTTCGCGTTCCTGCGCAGTGATCCGATGCTGCTGACGCTCTCCGTCATGCTCGGCATCACCAATCTGCTGGACGCCGCGTGCACGGCCGTGCTGATTCCGATGTGGGCCAAGGAGTCCGGCCACGGTCCCTCCGAAATCGGGCTGGTGCTGGCGGCGTTCAGCATCGCGGCGACGGTCGGCAGCTTCGTCGCCGCCGCAATAGCACACCGGATGCGGCGCCGGCCGGTGTTCTTCCTCGGCTGGCTGGTCGCGGGGGCGCCGCGGTTCCTCATCCTCGCGTCCGGGGCGCCGCTGTGGGTCGTGGCGGTGGTGATAGGCCTCGGCGGCTTCGGCGGCGGCTTCCTCAACCCGATCATCGGCGCAGTCACGTACGAGCGGATCCCACCAGAGCTGGTGGGCCGGGTCCGGGGCATCGGGGAGGCCCTCACCTGGGCCGGGATTCCGCTGGGCGGCCTGCTGGGCGGCGCCGCGGTGGCGGGCGTGGGTCTCGCGCCCGTGCTGGTGTTCGCGGGCGTCGTGTACTTCCTGACCACCAACCTCACGGGTCTGCGCCCGGAATGGCGGGAGATGGACCGCCATCGCGGCAACGGCAGGAGCGGGCGAAGCCTGCCCGCCACCTCGGCAGAGCCTGAACCCTCGGCCTCGTAGGCACGATGTCCACGCCGCGCAGTAGTGCGTAACGGCCCCTTCCCCCGCCGGGTGGAACCGACTTGGAACTTCATTCCCACGGCGGAGACGCGGGCGCCGCGAGCAGCGGATACGTCCCCCCGCCGGGGAAGGGCTCGGCCCTGCCGCGGCAAGCTCCCGACTGCGACTCCGGCTCGTCCGCTCCTATATTCCACGCGTCGGCTGCGGTGGCCTCCCCGTCCCCTAGCAGTGCCGCGGGAGTTGCGCCGGGACCGGTCAGATCGATGGACAACGCCGGATCTAAGGCTTGGAGAAACGATGACGGAGTCCAGCGAGTTGAAGCACGGCATACCCGCGGGGTGGGCTCCACGGCGAGCCATCCGCGCAGTGACGATCCACGGCGGGTTCGAGGCCCAGGCCGCCCGCACTCCGCACAGCGTCGCGCTACGCGCCCGCGAGGTGACGCTGACCTACCAAGACCTCAACGCACGCGCGAACGTCCTGGCGCGCCGGCTGCGCGCCCACGGCGTCGGAGGCGAGTCGCTGGTCGTCGTATGCCTGCCGCGGTCCGTGGAGTTGCTGGTCAGCCTTCTCGCGGTGATGAAGGCCGGTGGCGCGTACGTGCCGCTGTCGCCCGGTGACCCGGATCAGCGGCGGCGGCACATCGTGGAGGACGCCCGGCCCACCGTCGTGATCACCGACGCTGAGCACCGCAGTGACGAGGTCTTCGGCGGCTCGACCGCGCTGTGCGTCGACGAGCTGCTGGAGTCCATCGCGGCCGCTGGCCCGGCCGAGCGGCGGGACCTAGACAAGGAGGTCCGGCCGGAGCAACTGGCCTACGTCATCTACACATCCGGATCGAGCGGCCGGCCCAAGGGTGTGATGTGCCCGCACCACGGGGTGGCGAACTACATCGACTGGGCGGTCGAGACCTACACCAAGCACGGCACCGAAGGCGCGCCGCTCTTCTCCTCAGTCGGCTTCGACATGGTCGTACCCAACATCTACGCCCCCCTGTGGTGCGGCCAGGCCGTCCGGCTCGTCCCTGAGGACCAGGACCTGCCCGCGCAGGTCTCCGATGTGTTGTCGGCCGCCCCGTACGGATTCATCAAACTGACGCCCGGACAGCTCGACCTGATCACCACGATGACCGATGCCGCCGGGGCGCGGAGCCTCGCGGGGCTGCTCGCCGTCGGGGCGGACTTCTTCCCGGCGCAGTCGCTGCAGCGGTGGCGCGCACTGAACTCCGGGACACCGGTGCTCAACGAGTACGGACCGACCGAGGCTTCGGTCGCCAACGCCTTCTTCATGCGGTTACGGCCGCAGCGTCTGCTTCCGCCTGGCCCTGGAGGAACGCGGTTGGTCCTACATCGTCGCTGTCGAGCCCAAGGAGATCGCCCGTCCGGCTGGTGCCAAGCCGCAGCTGCCGGCCTACCAGGGTCTGGGTCCGCCGACTCTGCCCCGCTACCGTGAGCCGGCCCGCCCCCTGCCCCAGCTGATCGATGCGGACACCCGCTTCGAGGACATCACCTGGCGCCAGGGCAGCAAGGGATCGATGACGTCACGCTTTGCGGTGCTTGAGGTGCGGCCCTCGGGCAAGGCAGCCACCCGCACAGCGCAGGAACACGCCGGCGGGCGCAGCCAGTGGGACGGAGCACTGCCGCTGCGGACCCTGCTGGTCGAACAGCCCGCGACAGCGCCGGAGCCCACCGGCTACTGGATGACCAACCTGCCCGCCACCACACCGATCGCCGACCTGGTGCGCTGGGCGAAGATGCGCTGGCGCATCGAGCACGACTACCGCGAACTCAAACACGGGCTGGGCCTGGACCACTTCGAGGGCCGCACCTGGCGCGGCTGGCACCACCACGTCACCCTCGTCACCGCCGCACAGGCCTTCCTCACCCTGCGGCGCTACGACCCAAAAGCCCGCACAGCAGCCTGACCCTCTACCAAGTCCTCAACGCGTTACAGGACCTGCTGCGGTGCTGGGACGGCACCTGCACCACCTGCGGCCGCCCCCTCACCAGAACCAGAACCTAACGAAGCACTACTAGGCGGTTTCGTTTGGATCATCGGGCGGACCAGAGGAAGATGCCTGCGATGTGGAGTCCGGCCAGGTAGATGGTGGCTGTCTTCTCGTAGCGGGTGGCGAGGCCGCGCCACTGCTTGAGGCGGTTGATGCACCGCTCGACGGTGTTGCGCTGTTTGTAGGTCTCGCGGTCGAAGGCCGGTGGTCTGCCACCTCGGCTGCCGCGTCGCAGTCGGTGGCCGCGTTGGTCCGCCGGGACAGGGATCACGGCCCGGATGCCGCGTCGGCGCAGGTGCTCGCGGATCGCGCGGGACGAATACGCCTTGTCTGCCAGGACCACTTCCGGTCTGGTGCGCGGCCGGCCACGTCGGCGGGGAACACGCAGGCGGGCCATGACATCGGTGAAGGCCGGCGCATCGCCTGCCTGTCCGGCGGTGAGGACGAAAGCCAGAGGACGGCAGCGGGCATCGGCAGCCAGGTGGATCTTCGTTGTCAGTCCGCCGCGGGACCGTCCGATGGCATGGTCGTCGGGTTCGTCGACCGGGGCCCCCTTTTGCGGGCCCCGGCCGCGTGCTGGTGGGCTCGCACGATCGTGGAGTCCACCGAGACCGCCCAGTCGAGGTCCTCGTCCGCGTCGGCCATCAGCGCAGTGAACACCCGCTCCCAGGTGCCGTCGACGGCCCACATCCGCAGCCGGTTGTAGACGCCTCGCCAGTTGCCGTACTTCTCCGGCAGGTGCACCCACTGCGTTCCGGTCTGGAACTTGAAGGCGATCGCGTCGATCACCTCCCGGTGGTCCCGCCAGCGGCCACCCCGCTTCGGCGTCCGGTCCGGGAGTAACGGCTCGATCCGCGCCCACTGCGCAGTCAACGACACACCGGACCAACGATCCGATGATCTAAACGAAACGCCCTAGTTGATCGTTAGTTAGTGTGTGACTTCTGCTGCTGGTGCGTCAGTTCCTCGTCGGGGCCCGAAACTGGAGCCACTACTGCTGTCTGCTGAGGAGCGGGCGGTGTTGGAGCGGTGGACGCGTCGGGCGACATCGGCCCAGGCCCTGGCTCTCGGGCACGGATTGTGTTGGCGTGTGCGGGGCCGGAAGTACCGCCGATTGTCGCGGTCGCCCGACAGTTGCGGGTGAGCGCGGACACAGTCCGCAAGTGGCGGCGGCGCTTCCTCGCCGAGCGGCTGGACGGACTGGTCGACGAGCCGAGGCCGGGCCGGCCGCCCACCATCAGCGTCGGTCAGGTCGAGGCAGTGGTGGTCACGACGCTGGAACAACTGCCGAAGAACGCCACCCATTGGTCCCGGACATCGATGGCGCAGCACAGTCGTCTGTCGAAGTCCACGGTCGGCCGGATCTGGCGGCGGTTCCAGCTCAAGCCGCATCTGGCGGACACCTTTCAAGCTGTCGACGGACCCGCTGTTCGTGGAGAAGGTCTACGACGTCGTGGGGCTGTACTTCAACCCGCCCGAGGGTGCGGTGGTGCTCTCGGTGGACGAGAAGTCGCAGATCCAGGCCCTGGACCGGTCCCAGCCCGTGTTACCGATAATGCCGGGCATGCCCGAGCGGCGCACCCACGACTACGTGCGCAACGGCCTGACCACCTTGTTCGCCGCATTTGACGTGGCCACGGGTGAAGTCATCACGGCCCTGCACCGCCGGCACCGGGCGGTGGAGTTCAAGAAGTTCCTGATCAGGATCGACAAGGAGGTTCCCGCTCACCTGCAGATCCATCTGATCGTTGACAACTACGGCACCCACAAAACCCCTGCGATCAAGGCGTGGCTGGCCAAACACCCACGGTTCGAACTGCACTTCACCGCCACCGGCTCCTCCTGGATCAACCAGGTCGAGCGGTGGTTCGGCTACCTCGCCCACCAGATGATCCGCCGCGGCGCACACAAGAACATCCAGACCCTCGAAGCCGACATCCGCGCCTGGGTCAAGGACTGGAATGAAGACCCCAAGCCGTTCATCTGGACCAAAACCGCCGAAGAGATCCTCGACTCCCTTGCCCGCTTCTGCCGACGGATCTCTGGCGCAGGACACTAGTGTGCTGCGCCTGAAATCGCGGGCTTAAATCTGTCGCTGGTTATCGTTGGCTGGAGGAGTGACCTTGGTGAGGTAGTCGGCGAGGGATGTGAGGATCTCGTCGGCGGTCTTGGTCCAGGTGAAGGGCCTGGGGTTCTCGTTCCACGAGTCGATCCAGGCCCTGATGTCGTCCTCCAACGCCTTCACCGAGGTGTGGACGCCTCGGCGGATGAGCTTGTCGGTGAGCAGGCCGAACCATCTCTCGACCTGGTTGATCCAGGAGGAGCCGGTCGGAGTGAAGTGGACATGGAAGCGGGGGTGCTTGCCGAGCCAGGTCTTGATCTCGGGGGTGTTGTGGGTGGCGTAGTTGTCACACACCAGGTGCACATCGAGCCCGGCGGGAACCCTCTTGTCTATCGTGACCAGGAACTTCTTGAACTCGACAGCCCGGTGGCGGCGGTGCAGTTCACCGATGACCGTGCCGTCGGCGATGTTGAACGCGGCGAACAGACTGGTGATGCCGTGCCGCAGGTAGTCGTGGGTACGCCGCTCGGGCATGCCCGGCATCATCGGCAGCACCGGCTGCGAGCGGTCCAGCGCCTGGATCTGGCTCTTCTCGTCCACGCACAGCACCACCGCCTTCTCGGGCGGGTGGTGATACAGGCCGACGACGTCGACGACCTTCGCGACGAACTGCGGATCGGTAGAGAGTTTGAAGGCATCCTGCAGGTGCGGCTTGAGGTCGAACTTCTTCCAGATCCGCCCGATGGTCGACTTCGACAGCCCGGTGCGCTCGGCCATCGAGGCCCGCGACCAGTGCGTGTCCTTACCCGGGGTCGATTCCAGCGTCGCCACGACAACATCCTCGACCTGGTCGAGCAGGATCGAGGGCGGCCTGCCGGGCCGCGGCTCATCGGTCAGCCCGTCCAGCCGCCGCTCGACGAACCGGGCCCGCCAGCGGCTCACCGACTGCTCGCGCACCCCGAGTTCGGCCGCCACCTGCCTATTCGTCCCGCCCTCCGCGCACCGCAGCACGATCCTCGCGCGCAAAGCCAGGAACTGAGCGGTCTTGGCGCGCCTGGCCCAACGCGTCAGCTGAGCCCGCTCCTCATCACTGAGCACCAGCACCGACTTGCGCCGGCCTGGCCGCGGCTCATCGGCCAGGCCGGCCATCCGCCGGGCAGCAAACCGCGACCGCCACTTCCTCACCGTGTCCGCGGTTACCTTCAACTCCGCCGCCACACGTGTATTCGGCTGCCCGTCCGCGCACGCCAAGACGATCCGTGCCCGCTCGACCAGACGGGGCGCCACCACCCCGCCCACCCAGAGCAGCAACTCGGCGCGCTCCTCATCGGACAGCGCAACTTCGACGGCACGAGGACCCCGAGACATGAAAACAGGCTACAGATTTAAGCCCGCGATTTCAGGCGCAGCACACTAGTGTGCTGCGCCTGAAATCGCGGGCTTAAATCTGTCGCTGGTTATCGTTGGCTGGAGGAGTGACCTTGGTGAGGTAGTCGGCGAGGGATGTGAGGATCTCGTCGGCGGTCTTGGTCCAGGTGAAGGGCCTGGGGTTCTCGTTCCACGAGTCGATCCAGGCCCTGATGTCGTCCTCCAACGCCTTCACCGAGGTGTGGACGCCTCGGCGGATGAGCTTGTCGGTGAGCAGGCCGAACCATCTCTCGACCTGGTTGATCCAGGAGGAGCCGGTCGGAGTGAAGTGGACATGGAAGCGGGGGTGCTTGCCGAGCCAGGTCTTGATCTCGGGGGTGTTGTGGGTGGCGTAGTTGTCACACACCAGGTGCACATCGAGCCCGGCGGGAACCCTCTTGTCTATCGTGACCAGGAACTTCTTGAACTCGACAGCCCGGTGGCGGCGGTGCAGTTCACCGATGACCGTGCCGTCGGCGATGTTGAACGCGGCGAACAGACTGGTGATGCCGTGCCGCAGGTAGTCGTGGGTACGCCGCTCGGGCATGCCCGGCATCATCGGCAGCACCGGCTGCGAGCGGTCCAGCGCCTGGATCTGGCTCTTCTCGTCCACGCACAGCACCACCGCCTTCTCGGGCGGGTGGTGATACAGGCCGACGACGTCGACGACCTTCGCGACGAACTGCGGATCGGTAGAGAGTTTGAAGGCATCCTGCAGGTGCGGCTTGAGGTCGAACTTCTTCCAGATCCGCCCGATGGTCGACTTCGACAGCCCGGTGCGCTCGGCCATCGAGGCCCGCGACCAGTGCGTGTCCTTACCCGGGGTCGATTCCAGCGTCGCCACGACAACATCCTCGACCTGGTCGAGCAGGATCGAGGGCGGCCTGCCGGGCCGCGGCTCATCGGTCAGCCCGTCCAGCCGCCGCTCGACGAACCGGGCCCGCCAGCGGCTCACCGACTGCTCGCGCACCCCGAGTTCGGCCGCCACCTGCCTATTCGTCCCGCCCTCCGCGCACCGCAGCACGATCCTCGCGCGCAAAGCCAGGAACTGAGCGGTCTTGGCGCGCCTGGCCCAACGCGTCAGCTGAGCCCGCTCCTCATCACTGAGCACCAGCACCGACTTGCGCCGGCCTGGCCGCGGCTCATCGGCCAGGCCGGCCATCCGCCGGGCAGCAAACCGCGACCGCCACTTCCTCACCGTGTCCGCGGTTACCTTCAACTCCGCCGCCACACGTGTATTCGGCTGCCCGTCCGCGCACGCCAAGACGATCCGTGCCCGCTCGACCAGACGGGGCGCCACCACCCCGCCCACCCAGAGCAGCAACTCGGCGCGCTCCTCATCGGACAGCGCAACTTCGACGGCACGAGGACCCCGAGACATGAAAACAGGCTACAGATTTAAGCCCGCGATTTCAGGCGCAGCACACTAGTAGGGCTTGGTCAGGTTCGTATGGGGTGGTATATCGCGGTGGCAGGTGGGGCAGGCGCCGGTCCAGAGGGCCAGGAGTGTCTGTAGTTCGCGGACGATTTGATAGAGGCTCAGGCCTGCGCTGGGTCTTTTGGGTCTCGTGCCAGTCGTTGCAGTGTGCAGAAGGCATGGGCGGCGGAGCCGAGGGTGACGTGGTGGTGCCAGCCCTGGTAGGTGCGGCCCTTCGAAGTGGGCCAGGCCCAGGGCCTGATTCATCTCGCGGTGGTCGTGCTCGATGCGCCAGCGGAGCTTGGCCAGCCGCACCAGCGTGGCCAGCGGCATCCCGGAGGGCAGGTTCGACAGCCAGAACTGCACCGGCTCGCTCTCGCCGGTCGGCCATTGGGCCAGCAGCCAGCGCTCGGACGCGGCGTCCGTCGGTGGCCCGGCGGACGCCGCGTCCGGCGGGACGGATGCGCAGGGTCACGAACCGCGAGTACATGCGCTTGACGCCACTGGTCCCTCTGCCCGGCCGGGAGCCTTCCCGCCAGGACACCGGCCTCACGGCTGTCCGGCCGGCCGCGATGGCCAGCTCCTTCACGGTCTGCGCGGGCTGGGGGTACTGGATTCTCGGCGGCCGGCCGGCGCCTGTGTGGGCGGGCTGGACCGGCCGGGCATCGGCGGGATGCGCGGTGTGGCGGGAGGAAATCCCCACCGCATAGGGCAGCTTGCGTTCTTCCAGGCCGTGGCGGACGGCGGCGGCATCCCCGTAACCGGCGTCCGCGACGACCAGGGGAACATCGAGGCCCCACGACCGGATCTCGTCGATCATGTCCAGGGCCAGCTGCCACTTCTCCACATGCCCCACCTGGTCGGGGATGCCGCACCGGCCGCATTGGGCGACCTTGACCGCATCCGCCTCCGCGGAGGCGGGATCCCACGAAGCGGGCAGGAACAGCCGCCAGTTCACCGCCGTCGAGGCCCGCTCATGCGCCAGGTGCAGCGACACGCCCACCTGACAGTTGGTGACCTTGCCCGCGGTGCCGGTGTACTGCCGCGACACACACGCTGAGGCATCCCCGTCCTTCAAAAAGCCGGTGTTATCGACGATCAACGCCTCCGGACCGATTGCCTCGTGCATCCTCCAGGCCAGCCGGGCCCGCACATGCGCCGGATCCCACGGGCTGAAGGTGATGGAGTGGGCCAGCGCCTGACGGTTGCCCTCCTCACCGAGGCGGGCGGCCATCGGCTCCTGCGCCGCCCGTCCAGTAGCAGCCCACGCACATACACCTGCCCCCACCGCTGCTAATCCGCACGGAAGAACCCGTCGAACAACCCCGCCGCGAACGCCTCCAAGTCCTCCCGGACCCCGGCCATCTCCTCAGGTGTCACACCACCCCTACGACCCCAAAGCACCAACAGACACGCCACCCACGAATGAACCTGACCAAGCCCTACTAGGCCCCGGCGCGATCCCTGCAGATCACCTCAACTCCCGGGTGCGCCATCAGCCATGCCCTTGGTCTCGGTTGGTGTTGCCGCGCGCAGGACAACGGGCGTGCGCCGTCTCGGGTCATGTTGCCGCTCAACTGCTTTTGTCTCGGGCGTTGTTGTCGCTGGTCCCTGGCTGTCTCAGGAGTGGGAACCGAATATTGCGGAAAGGGGCCGCTGCCCCGTGGTAGGTCCTGGTCAGGCACGGTCTGTGGTGGCTGTTTCGGGTGTGGATAAGGTTTCGCGGTCCGGGTGGTGATCTTGCTGGGCTCGGCGGCTCGTACACTGACGGAAATGGAGGACCACACGGCCACCGGGATCGGTGTACGTCCGGCGCCCGCCTTGCGGCGGTACGTCGACTCGTATGTCGGTTTCGACCTCCGCGGGCTCCCGGCGGGGGTGCACTGCGGCCCGCCGAGCCGCGTGCTCACTGCAGTGATCAGCCTGTCGGACCCTTTGGAGGTGGCGGCGGGCGTTGACGACGGGTCACCGGTCACCCGATTCAGCAGCGTGGCCGGCGGTCTGATGTGCCGGTCCGTCGCGATCCACCACGACGGACGCCAGCACGGTGTGCAGGTATCGCTGACACCGCTCGGGGCTCGGGCCATCTACGGCGTGCCGGCCGCCGAGCTGGCCCACCGACTGGTCCCACTTGACGAGCTTCTCGGAGCGGTTGGCGTCGAGTTGGTCGACCGGCTCCGAGCGGCAACAACGTGGGTGGCGCGGTTCACCGTGCTGGACGAATTGCTCCTCCGAGCTGTCGGCCGTGGCGCCGGCGGCGACCGTGTGCGCCGGGTGCGCCCCGAGGTGGCCGAGGCATGGCGCCGCCTCGTCGCCGCGCGGGGCTGCGTCCAGGTTGGTGCGGTCGCCGCGGAACTCGGCTGGAGCCGTCGGCACCTCACCGAGCGGTTTCGCGGTGAGCTGGGCCTGTCGCCGAAGACCTTCGCCCGAGTTCTGCGCTTCGAGCACGCGCACGAACTGGCGGCGGCGCAGGACCCGCTCCCGTGGGCCGATGTGGCGACCATCTCTGGCTACGCCGACCAGGCCCATCTCGTTCGGGACTGGCGCGAGTTCACGGGCCGATCGCCGACGGCCTGGCGTCGCAGCGAAGTCCTCCTCGGGACCGGGTAGTCGCCAACCGTCCGCCCGTCGCGTCGGCTTCTGTTCCCTTTCCTTCAAGACCGCCCGATCGCCGTCGTGTGACGATCGTCAGCATGAGACTCGTCAACCACGAACGCAACGCCATCGACCTGCGGACCACCCCCGTGCACCTCAGGCTGGGATCGAGAGCGAAACCCGTCGAGGGCTTCGCCTGGGACCCGGAGGTGCTCCAGGCCTACAGCGCCGCGGTCACGGCAGATGGCGCCGAGGGCCGGATGGTGATGATCTTCGACGGCGACGGCCCCGGCGACCATTGGGAGAGCCACCCTGCAGGCGACGAACTGGTCGTTTGCCTCAGCGGATCAGTGACGGTCACCCGCGACGTGGACGGGGTGCCCGACCGCGTTCTGCTCGGGCCGGGCGAGGCCACCATCAACCCGGCCGGGGTATGGCACGCGGTCGACATGGCGGGACCGACGTCCATCCTGACCATCACCGCGAGCGTCGACACCGACCACCGTCCTCGGACCGACACCCGCCCAACCGAACGCGTCGGCACGCCCGGCCTGGAGGAAGCGCCGTGACGACACGCATCGCGTGCCTCGGCGACAGCCTCACCCGCGCGCAGTTCAGCGTCGACTACCTGGCCCTTCTCGGACGACGCCACCCTCTCGGTGACGTGCAGCTTGCCCGCTTCGGCGCCAACGGCGACTTCGCCTACAACCTCTTGCAGCGCCTCGATGCTGTCGTCGCGAACCCGCCCGATGTGATCACCGTGTTGATCGGGAGCAACGACGCCCGAGCGAGCCTTGCTGGCTACCCCGTCGAGCAGGCCATGAAGCGCAAACAGCTCCCCGAGCGCCCGTCAGCCGGCTGGTTCCAAGAGTGCCTGGGAGCCGTCGTCGCACGGCTGCGAGCGGAGACCGACGCGACGATCGGTCTGCTGTCACTCCCGGTACTCGGCCAACAACTCGACGGAGCAGCGGCACAGGCATCGCAGGCGTACAGCCGGATGATCGCCGAGGTCGCCGACTCCAACGAGGTGACCTACCTTCCGCTCCACGAACGCCAGATCGAGGAACTGCGCCAAGCGGACCCGCCGCCGATTTCATACCGGGAGGTGACGCCCGCAGCGGGCCTCGGCGTCCTCGTCCAGCACGCAGTGCTGCGCCGCAGCCTCGACACGATCTCGCGGCGCCGAGGTCTCGTGCTCACGACCGACCACATCCACCAGAACAGCCGTGGCGCCACCCTTATCGCTGAGGTCATCGACGCCGGTCTGCTGACCCAGAGCGCGTAGCTGGTCCGGCGCCGCGGCCAGTCGGATGCCATCTACCGCGCGGAGGTGGCGTGCGATCCAGCGGTCAACTCCTACGGCATCAAGATCAACCACCGGATCTACGACGGGGAGGGCCTGGACGGCCTGCAGCGCGGGAAGTCCGGGATCCCCGGCCGCAAGGACCGGTGGGAGGTCCGCCACGACCCCTACGACATCCGGCTCGTCTGGCTGCGTGACCACCGCAAGGGCACCTGGGTCACGGTCCGCTGGCGGCTACTGTCGTCCACCGCGACCCCGTTCGGCGAGCTGGCCTGGGAGCATGCGGCCCGTGACCTGCGCGAGCAAGGCGGCGGGTCAGCGAGGACGCCCTCGCCGCCCGCACCCTCGCCACCGGGCCCTACGAAGCAGTGCCGCTCCGCCGACCTGATCGGCTGCAGCGTCATGGGTTTTCTCGTTGCTCCACGGCGCGGCCGATGAGTTTGTGGCTCCCGGCCGGTCCAAGCTCGTGACACCCCAGGAAAGGACACCTCCATGTCGGAGCTTCTCGTCGACTTCATCACCTCCCTCGACGGCTACGCATCGGGAGAGGGGTGGCCCGGGTTCTGGGGGCTGGAGGGCCCGGAGTACCTCGCATGGCTCGGCGAGCAGCCCGAGGCCACCTACCTGATGGGAGCGAACACCTACCGCCTGATGTCGGGCTTCGCTGCAGGTGAGGTCCCGCCTGGCCAAGACCAGTTCAGGCCCGAAGAAGAGGCGTCCGTCGACGAGCTCACGCAAGCGTCCAAGGTGGTGTTCTCCTCCTCACTCGAGGAGCCACTGACGTGGGCCAACTCCACGCTCGTCCGCGATGACGCCGTCGAGGCGGTCCGCGCCATGAAGTCGAGTGGCTCGGGGCTCCTCAGCACGATCGGCAGCCTCAGCCTGTGCCGGTCCCTGCTACGAGCCGGACTCGTCGACCGCTTCCGGGTCGTGATGTTCCCGGTGATCACCGGGGCCACGGGCGAAGAACGCATCTACGACGGCTATCCGGACATCGCCCTCGAGATGATCGACCACCGCACCTTCGACGGCCGCATCCAGCTGGTCGAGTACAAGCCCCGCGTGCTCGAGCACCCGCCGCTCAGCGTCCCTGCGTGACTTCGCCCCGCCCGCCGGTCTGGACGGCCGCCAGGCCGGCAGGCGGGCGCGGAGCAAGACCTGACAGGAGGCGAACGGCCAACGTCAGGACGCCCGGGCCAGGTCGAGGCGTTGAAGGAGACAGGGTTCCTCTCGCACCCGGAGGCGATCCCGTGCCCGTACGCGGCCGGGAGACCAGCAATGCACGACAAGCCCTGCGTGCTGTTCGTCTGCGTCCACAACGCCGGCCGCTGCTCCCGGATTCGATCTCCGGGAACGAAGCCACCAGGCTCGTGCCCCGCCGTGAGTGCAGCACTACCCAGCCCACGTCGACACAGACCAGCGCCCGCCACCCGTCCCACTTCGGCTCACCCGCCAACCCCCGCAGCAGCGCAGGGTCGGGCACAGGGGCGGCGGGCATGGGTTCCGGCCGTGTCCACGTCACAGCCATGCCTTCCAGCCGGCCCGCCCGTCGGCAAACCGAGTGCGCGTACGCACCCGACTAGCGGCCACGGCAGGTCAGCGCACTACAACACCTCGCCGCCGGCTGTGCGCTGAGCTCCTAGCGCACGTCCAGGCAGCGCAGCCGGACACCGGCTGCCCGGATCGCGTGGCGTACGGTCTGGTGTCGCGGGCATCCACCGTCCGCAACGGATCTGACCGAACCCCGGCGGTGCCGCCGGTACAACCGAAAGATCTGAACGAAGACCGGGAATCAGGCCGCGACGAGCTCCTGCTCGCGGTCCGGCGTTTTGACCTTGGGCTTCTTGTTCGGCAGTGAGAGCCGGACGACCTTGCGCCACGCGGAGAACACCTGTTTGGGCAGCGGCCCGGTGACGTACTCCAGCTCGTACTTCTCGAACAACGCGCGCACCTTCACCGCGACCTCGGCGTACCGGTTGCTCGGCAGGTCCGGGAACAGGTGGTGCTCGATCTGGTGCGAGAGGTTGCCGGTCATGAAATGCATGGCCTTGCTGCCGCTGATGTTCGCCGAGCCCATCATCTGGCGCAGGTACCACTGGCCGCGCGTCTCGCCCTTGATCGACCGGCGCTCGAAGACCTGTACGCCCTCGGGGAAGTGCCCGCACATGATCACCGAGTGGGACCAGATGTTGCGGACCAGGTTGGCGGTGAACGTGGCGGCGAGTGTGGGGAAGAACGACGGGCCCGACAGCAGCGGGTGGATCACGTAGTCCTTGAGCACCTGCTTGCGGATCTTGCGGCCCACGGCCTTGGCCCGCGCGCGGAACTCCGGGTTCTTCCGGCGGCGCTTGTTCAGGTTCTTGCCCAGTTCCAGGTCGTACGCTGCGATGCCGTACTCGAAGAAGCAGGCGTTGAGGAAGTTCCACAGCGGCTGGCCGAGGTGGAAGGGGTGCCACTTCTGGTCCTCGTCGACGCGCATGATGCCGTAGCCGAGGTCGTTGTCCTTGCCGATCACGTTGGTGTACGTGTGGTGCAGCTCGTTGTGCGAGTGCTTCCACTGGTCGGACGGCGAGACGTGATCCCATTCCCAGGTGGTGGAGTGGATCTTCGGGTCCCGCATCCAGTCCCACTGGCCGTGCAGGACGTTGTGGCCGATCTCCATGTTGTCCATGATCTTCGCCACGGACAGTCCGGCGGTGCCGATCAGCCAGGCGGGCGGGAAGATCGAGAACAGCAGCACGCCCCTGCTGGCCAGCTCGAGCTTGCGCTGCGCCGAGATGACCTTGCGGATGTAGGCGGCGTCTTTCTCGCCGCGGCTGGCGATCACCTCGTCGCGGATCGCGTCCAGCTCGCGGCCGAGCTCCTCGATCTGCTCCGCGGTCAGGTGGGCGGTGGGGTCGATGGCGGTCAAGGTGTTCCCTACCGTTCGATGTCGCAGGGGCCCGCGGCGGCGGACACGCAGGTCTGGATGAGGACGCCCGGTTCGGCCTCGGTGATGTCGCCGGTGCGCAGGTCGCGGACGGCGCCCGCCTTGAGCGGCGTGATGCAGCCGATGCAGATGCCCATGCGGCACCCGGAGGGCATGAGCACGCCGGCCTCTTCGCCGACGTCCAGCAACGGCGTGGCGCCATCCGCGTCGACGGTCTTGCCGGTGGCGCTGAACGTGACCTCGCCGCCGTTGCCGGTGACGACGATGCTGGGGCGGAAGCGTTCGGTGTGCAGGCGCTCTTGGACGCCGTGCTCGCTCCAGTGCTCTTCGGCGGCGTCGAGCAGGCCCGCGGGACCGCAGGCCCAGGTCTCGCGCTCGGCCCAGTCGGGCACGAGTTCGTCGAGACGGGCGATGTCGAGCATGCCGTCTGTGTCCGTGTGCACCTCGGTGAGCTGCAGCTTCTTGTCCGCGGCCAGGTCGTGCAGTTCGTTGCGGAAGATCACGTCGTGCGGCTGGGGCGCGCAGTGGACCATGACGACGTCGTCGAATTCGGTGTCGCGCAGCATGCCCATGACGGGCGTGATGCCGCTGCCGGCCGTCAGGTAGAGCACCTTGGCGGGCTTGGCCTGCGGCAGCACGAAGTCACCGGTCGGCTGGTCGAGCTGGATCAGCGTGCCCGGTTTCGCCCTACGGACCAGGTGGTTGCTGACCTTGCCGTCCGGGATCGCCTTCACGGTGATCGTGACGCGGCCGTCCTTGCGGTGTGTCGGCGAGGTGAGGGAGTAGGCACGCCACAGGCGCACCCCGTCGACGTCGACCCCGATCCGCACGTACTGACCGGCGGTGTGGCCGCGCCAGCCACGTCCCGGCCTGATCACGATGGTCGCGGCGTCACCCGTCTCGGGGTGCACGGCCTCGATGCGCCCACGCAGATCAGCGCCCGCCCGCAGCGGGCTGACCAGGTCCAGGTAGTCAGACGGCAGCAGCGGCGTCGTGACCATCTCCAGCAGTTTCCACGCCCTGCTGCGCAGGGCTGTACTCGTCATGGCTCCAGCTTGCTGCGCCTCAGGGCGTAAAGTCCTAACCGCAGGACGTAAATCTGGTCGGTTGAATTGTTCGCAGGGAACAAAAACATGAGCCATGCAGTCCGGAGGGCCAGCGAACTGGCCCTGGATGAGACGACCGTCACCGCACTTCGGGCAGCGCTGAAGAGCACCGCCGACGAGGTCGTCCAGGCGATCATCGACGAGGTCCCTCCCTACGCCAACGCCCTTTCGGGCCACATGGGCGCCACCATTCGCCGAGCCGTCCGCACCGCCCTGGGGCACTACCTGGACCTCGCGAGCGGGAACGCCACAGGCGGCGACGCCGGTGACGCAGCCTATGAGCTGGGCCGCGGCGAGGTCCGCGACGGCCGTTCGATGGACGCCCTGCTCAGCGCCTACCGTGTCGGCGCCCGCGTGGCCTGGCGATGCCTGGCAGCGGGGGCCGTACCCGCAGGTCTGCCCGCCGCCGAGGTCGCCAAGTTCGCCGAGCTGACCTTCGCCTACATCGACGAGCTCTCCGCCGCGAGCGCCGCGGGCCACGCCGACGAACTGGCCGCCCGGGGCAGGGATCAAGAGCGCCACCTGGAGCACCTGGCTCGCGACCTCCTCGCCGGTGCGAGCCCGGACGTGCTGCTGGTCTCTGCTCAACGGGCCGGGTGGCAGCCTCCGGTTTCGCTGACCGCGGTCCTGCTGCCCGCCGCCCAGGCCCGGCCTGCCTACCGCGCGCTCGATCCGAGCACCCTCGTCCTCGACGATCTGCCGGACGCCACCGGTGTGCTGCTCGTCCCCGATGCCGACCGATCACATCTCTTGCGGCAGCTGACCGACCGCACCGCCGTGGTCGGCCCGGCCCGGCCATGGACTCGTGCGTCCGCCTCGTACGCGCGAGCCGCACGCGCGCACTCTCTTTCCTCCGAGATTCGCGACACCGAGGACCACCTGCCCGAGCTGGTGCTGAGCGCCGACGTGGACGCGTTCGCAGACCTGCGTGCCCGAGCCCTCGCACCATTGCGGACCTTGCCCGTCGCGACCGCACAGCGGCTGGAGGAAACGCTGCGGGCGTGGCTGCTGCACCAGGGCAGGCGGGACGAGGTGGCGGCGGAGTTGTTCGTCCATCCCCAGACCGTCCGGTACCGGATGTCGCAGCTGCGGGAGCTGTTTCCGGATCTCGCATCGCCACACCGGGTCCTTGAACTGACGCTGGCGGTCGGTCTTCGGGGCAGCTGACGCGTACTTCGACCGGCCACAACCGCGTCCGCGAGCGGTTCAGCAATCGTGCCTCGTTCTCGGCGCCATCAGCTGGCTCCTGCGGCCCGGGGAATAGCGGTATGAGCCAGCTGAGACCGGGGGTTGATGTGAAGACCAGACAAGGCCTCGGGAAGCCCGTCGGAGGCGCTGTCTCTGAGAAGCACGGTGGCGGATACGGCTCGACTGGATCGGGTGGACGATGCGCACCGGCCCGCTCGTCGACGCGCTCATCGTGCATCTGGCCGGTGATCTGGGCAGCTATGCCCTGGAAAACGGCTTTCATGTCGTCGTGGAGGGCGCTGTCCTGGCACGAGCTGACCCACGGGCGCGCGGCGGGCGGCAGCTGGGTGACCGGCGGGGCGGCCAGGCCGGGTCACCCGGGGGCGGGGGGCCGGGCCGCTCGCGCCGGGGACCACCGTGGTTCTGCGACGGCCCCGTGCCTGCCTTCCGACAGGTCAGCCGGACGACCGACCGGGCCGGCCTGGCACACCGCGCGAGGGATGATGGGGATGGAATGACGGAACGTGAGGTCAGGAGTTTCCATGGCGAAGCGGGTTCACCGACCCCGTGAGGACGCGGAGTTCAATTTCATCCTCGGGATGAGCGGAGTTCCGGTCCTCGCATACTTCACCGGGACATGGCCCAAGGCAATCGAGCCCTGCCGGGTGATGGACCTCGTCGTGGGTGGCATCGCGGACGACTACACGGGCCGCCTGACGGCCGTACGCGCCGACATCACGCGTTGTCCGGCCGCAACCGAGCGATACGGGATCACCGGAGCCCCGTCCTACGTCCTGCTGAAGGAGGGAGAGGCGGTGGCGCACGGCACGGGGCCTATGACCATCGCCGAGCTACGGAAGTTCCTGGACGGCCACCTCTGAGCGGCCGCTGCGGCACGTGGCCGCGACGCCCGTCACGTCTCGTCTATGGGAGCTGCGCCGCCTGAGACACCCTGAGGCTGAGACACCCCCTACAGGTCACATAACCCCGTCCAGCGCGTCGCGTCCGGCAGCTGCGCCGCCCCGGCCACGATCTCCGGGAACGCCGGCGCCAACTCGGTACCGCGGCGCGAGCGCAGCACCACCGTGCCCGCATCGACCGACAACAGGGCCCGGAATCCGTCCCACTTCGGTTCCGCTGCCCACCCCGGCGGCAGGTCTGGCCGGGGTGTGGGCGTGGTCAGTATCGGCTCCGGCGGCATCCAGGTCACTCGCCATGTCTTCCACCCTGCGCCTGCGCCGTACGGGTGCCGTCGGGCCCAGTTGGGCGCGGGCCCTGCACGCCCAACGGCTGGTCAGGACGGAACCTGGTGCACCGTTGCCCCCTGCCTCGCCCCGCCAGTAGGCCAGGTTGGCGTGGGCGGCGAGGGTGCGGGGGTGGTCTTCGCCCAGTACCCGGACCATGTGCGGGAGTAGGTCGGCGTAGGCGGTGGCGGCTCCCGCCGCATCCCCCGTCTCCCCTCGCAAGTGGGCCATGTTGTGCCGGGGTGGTGAGGGTGTGGGGGTGGTCTTCGCCCAGTACTCGTCGCCGAAGCGGGAGACGGCATCCTCCGGCACACCCCTGAGATTCTGGCCGCGCCGGTTGGAGGGTACGGCTAGGAGGCTGGACCAGCGGGGGTTGACAGCCTTCAGCAGCTCGGCGTGGAGCCGGGTGCCGATGCCCTGGGACTGCCACGGCGGGCGGACCGCGAGCTCACACAGACCCATCAGCCGCTCGGTGCGGGCGCCTTGGGGCACCTGGTCGAGAAGGGATCACCGAACCAGTACTCGGCGGTGCACGGGAAGGCGTAGCCGAAGGCGACGGCGGTGCCGCCGGTGTACGCGACCACCATGGTGAGGCCTTTCCATTTGAGGTGGCCGGTGATCTGGCGGTGGAGCGCGGGTACGGAGAGGCCGGCGGTTTCGGCGCCGGGATTGGACACCACCACACCGCGCCCGGGCCGACGTGTGCGCGCCTGTCTGGCTCACCCTGGACAGTTGTAGGTACTCCGTGAGCGGCAGGATCAGGAACCCTCTCGCGTAGACGCATCGTCACGGTTATCGGCACGCTCGCGGCAGCCTTCATGCTCGCCGTCACCCCCGCGTCCGCCCGGCCGCCGGTGCGGTGGAACCTTTGCCGGAAGTGGGGCGTTCACGGGGAGAGATCACACAGTTCGAGCACCGAGGTGACATCGATGGCACTGTTCGACCGGCTCAAGGACCAAGCCAAGACCTTGCAGCAGCAAGCCCAGGGCCGACAGGCCGGCGCACCGCACGGCGGATCGCACGCCGGCCCGCAAGGCGGCTCGCGCGGTGGCTCCCGCGCACAGCTCACGGGCCTGCTCAAAACCCAGCTCAGCTCGATCAAGACCGAGCTGAAGAGCGGTGCCTACCGGGACGCGAGCATGGCAATGTGCGCACTGGTCGCCGCGGCCGACGGCCACGTCGACGCGCACGAGATCCAGCAGATGGAGTCCATGATCCTCAGCAACGAGGTACTCCAGAACTTTCCCCCCGAGCAGCTGCGCCAGCGCTTCCACAAGCACGTCGACCAGCTCACCCGCAACTTCACGCACGGTAAAGCCGAGGCGCTGCAGGACATCGCCAAGGCCGCCAAGAAGCCCACCGAGGCCCGGGCGGTCATCCAGACCGGCATGGTCATCGCCGGCGCCGACGGGCACTTCTCCCAGGCCGAGCAGATGGTCCTCCGCGAGGCGTGCACGACCCTGGGACTGTCCCCCGCGGAGTTCCAGCTCTGACTTCGGCGGGCCGACGCAGATACCGACTAAAGACCGTGTCCGGCTGGTGGTGGCAGCCGCCCGTCCGGTGCCGACTGCCACCGCGGATGCGCACGCCTGGCGGCGCTGCGACCCGGCCGAACATTGTGAGGGAGTGACAGTGCTGGGCGACGGTGCCTACCTCAACACCGGCCTCGTCGTCCCGCATCGCGGACGGCCCGGACGGCCGCTGCTCAAGGGCGAGGAAGAGGACAACGCCGCCCACCGCAAGGTCCGCGCCCGGGTAGAGCACGTGATCGGCGGGATGAAGCAGTACAAGATTCTGCGGGACTGCCGGCACCGCGGCGACGGACTCCACCACGCCGTCCAGGCCGTCGCCCACATGCACCGCAGTCCGCGCTCACGGCATCGTCCAGGCCTGTCTCACCCGCCAGATCCTCGTCCTGGCCGACCGCGCCTACCAAGGTGCCGGCGCCACCGTCCGCACCCCCTGCTACGGCCACCGCGAACTCCCGGAGCACTACCAGCAGTACAACCGCGACCACGCCCGTCTCCGCGCTCCAGGCGAACGCGCCTTCGCCCGCCTCAAGCCCTGACGGCGGCTGCTACGCCAAGCCCGATGCTCGACCAACCGCATCGGCAGTGGTCGCAGCAGTCCACACCCTCCTCACCTTCGAATACGCAGGATGAAAGAGGTTCAGTAGCGCACCAGTTGATCCGTGAAGCCGTTTCCGAAGACCCGGTGGGGATCGAGCCGGTCCAGAATGGAGACGGCTTCGGACCACTGCCCGGCGCCGTACGAAGCGGGCACCGCGGACTCGATGATCTGCTCGTCGGCCCAGGCTGCCGTATCCGTATAGCCCCAGCCCTTGGACCACTCGACGCGGGTGAGAGCGTAACCGCCGTCGAAGGTGCTCATGAGAAAGCGCTCCAGTTCCCGGTAGAACTCGTGGGCTCCGGGGGAGGTGGGCTGGGTCAGGACGTCCACCCACACCACGCAGTCGTACTCCGCGTGGTCGGGGTGCGGGCGGACGACAGAGAGCAGTGGCGGGCGGGCGCCGGGCGCCGCGGAGTCGTCGGGCTGGTCGAGGCCGCTGACTCTGATTTCCACCTGCCCGTTGATCGGGAATCTGCCCGCCGCGGCCCAGGCCTCCAGCCGTTGCCGGTAGTAACGGCGAACTCGGAGACAACGCGCTGGACGTCGGCGCGGCTGGTGAGGATCCCGTACCCGTTGGCGGTCTCACGCAGGGTCGTGGGGCGCAAGTAGAACTGAAGGGTGTACGAGGGGCCCCACAAGTCCTTCGCGACGGTGGCGGTCAGTCCGGTCGCCGCCACCGTGTACTGCGCGGCGCCGAGAACCGGCGCGAGATGCCAGGAGCCTGCCACAAGAAGCCCGGACAATCGGGCGACCGGGGTTGGGACGGAGTCGCTGAACGGGTAGTTGTACGGGTCGTGCACCGGCCTGGAGGTGGCCGGGCGCTCGGGGCTGAGACTCCACACCTTGAGCCAGGGCCGGTCGGTGAAGGCGAACCAGATCGTCTCCACCCGCCCCGACTCCGCCATGAAATCCGCGAAGGTGTTTCCCCGGGCGGCGAGGGCGCTGCCCGGGGCGGCGAACAGTTCGTCGGCGGTGAGGTCGACGCGGCTCTGGCAGCGCAGCGGGATGTCCTCGCCGGCCTGGAGTTCGGCCTCCACGATCAGGCCGCGCCCAAGGTGGGTGGCCAGCGCCTCGCACTCCTCGTCAGCTCCTCGGTGGAAGGTCTTCACGACGTAGGCGTCCTGGGCGGAGTCCCAGACGACGGCAGTCAGGGACAGGACGAGGTTGCTGAGGCTGCCGTAGGTGTGGCCGGGGCGGGCGGACTCGCCGTCCGCGGGGACGCTGGTGCCATGGGCGTCAATGGCCAGTGTGCCGCCCAGGGTCAACTCCCCGGGCGCGGGAGTGTTGGTGACGCCCAGTCCGTGATCGGCGAGGAAGGCCATGAGCGTCTCGAGGGTCACTCCCGTCTGGGCCCGCACCGCGCCAGGGGCGCCGGGGGGCGGGGTGGTGAGTTCCACGCGCGTCAGGTGCTCGGTGGTGTCCAGCAGGAGGACCTGTGCGTCGGGCTCGGTGGCCGAAGTCAGGGTCAGAGGCGACCAGTTGTGCGACTTACCACGGGCACGCAGCCGCCAGCCGTTTGCATGGGCCCAGTTGGCGAGGTCGGCGAGGTCCTGCCCCGTGCGGGGCGCGCAGGCCCACAGCCCGCCGTGGGTGATCTCGCCGGACCAGTTGATGTAGGGAGAGAGGTAGGGCACGAGCCCGGCGGGTAGTTCGGGTGCGGCACTCGGAACGATCGCGGGCGCCGCAGCGGCAGGGGAGGCCCCGGCTACGGCGGCGCCGAGCGGGATGCCTAACGCTCCGGCAGCGGCCGCGGCGCGCAGAACACCACGGCGGGAGAGGACGGAGGGCTCCAAGGGACCCGAGGGACCCGAGGGACCCGAGGGACCCGACGAGGTGACAGGACGTGAGGACGACTCCGATTGATCGGACATTACTTGAATGTATGGTGAGCCAGCCTGTCACTGACGCTCCCTGACATAACCTGCCGAGAACCGGCACCTCAACATCAAACGGCCAGCCGTACCTCCGATCGGTTCGTAGCTGCGCAGCCTGCCTCGTCGCCGCACTCAATGCGGCGCGTTGGGGCGGTGAACCTCTCCGTCTCTCTGTCATAGAAACGGCATTTCTTTGATGCCGTTGTTCCTCAACCTCGAAGTCCCGCCACCGGCTGGCCCACGCGATCTGCCATGGCGGCCGGGGCCAGATCCGCCAGGCGTACCGCAAGGGACAGCAAGACCAGCTCGCCGCACTCGGCCGGGTCCTCAACGCCGTGGTCCTGTGGAACACCCGCTACCTGGACGCCGCCGTCGCCCAGCTTCGCGCAGAGGGACACGACATCGAGGACGAGGACGAGGACGCGGCCCGACTCTCCCCGCTCAAGGACCGACACCTCAACTTCCTCGGCCGCTACCAGTTCAATATCACCGCCAGCGGCCCCGGACGATGAGCGGCCGCGTGCTGGCCGCCTCCCTGGTGCACGATCACCCGCCGGGCGCGCTGTCGGCCGCGGTGCAGCCCGGAGCCGATCCCGCCGCACCGATCGACGAGGTGCAGGACCAGTTCGTGCACGCCTGCGCTTCCGCCGTCCGGCTCGACGGGCTGGTGGCGCTGGGTCCGGTCTTCTCTGCCCGAGCCCGGGACGTTTCGCTCGGGGACCTGGAGGTGAACCTGGAGACGTGGTCGGCCGCCGAACTGGACTTCTTGGAGGCCTCGATCCGGGTGAAGCCCAAGAACGGGGAGAACGCCGACGAATTCACGGCGCGGGCCGGGCGCAAGCAGCGCCGCCTGAACGAAGCGGTGCGGGAGCGTGGGCTGACGGTCTCCGAGCATTCCGAGAACAAGACCCGGCGCATCCTCACCACCTTGGCCGAGGCGGCCCGGCAGTCCGGTTGAACTGCGCGGGTCGCCGTCTCAGGCCTTCGTCTCATGCCTTCACGGGTGAGACATACGCGGGCGGTACGATCCGCCGCTCGAGCGACAGCCCGTACGCCTCGGGATGCCGGTACTTGCCGTGCTCGTGCCCGCTCTTGGAGGTCTCGACGACGAGCGGGTTGGCGCGCGCGTAGGGATCGTGCCGGACTCCGGTCACCTGCCAGCAGACGCGCGTCCCGGGGTCTCCTCCGGTGATGGTGAACCGATTGCCGTCCAGCTCCTGTCCCACGTGCAGGTTCGGGGCCGCGCGGCCGACGGCTGTGAGCTGGTAGCGGAACCGCTCGTTGAGTGCCTGGAACCAGTCCGGCAGGACGATTTCGGCCTCTCCGGTCCCGTCCAGGACAACTTCTCCGTCGTATACGTTCTTCCTCTCGTCGCTCTCGACGGAAGCATGATTGAGGTACTTGCCTTCCGGCTCCAGCGGATGGTCGATGGTGAATTCAAGGGTAGTTTTGGTGAGTTTTCCGTCCACCATGACGTCGCCACGGAACCATGCGGCCTTGTAACCGCCGCTCGCGACCAGGCCATAGGTCGTCGCGCTGGTCGCGTCCACCCCGACGCCCGTCTTGGAGTACGCGTTCACGGCGTGACTGTTGTTCCCGCCGCCTTCCCTGCTGTTGGACACCTCCAGCTGTGCGGCGTTCTCCACCCAGTCGGGGTCGTAGCGACCGATGCTCACCTTGTTGCGCAGTACTGCGATTCCGTCTACGTCCAGCTCGGGGTCGGCCATTGTTCGCTCCTTCTCGATGACCGCCGGAAATGGGCTGATTCCGGCGATCTCTACCTATAGCCCGGCGGCGCGCTCCGACCCTTCAGCGACATACTTTCCCCTGGCTGAACACCGTCGGTACGGGCTCAGCCGACCGTCCATTCAGGCCGCGGGTGCCTGTTTCGCACAGGGTCATGAGCATCAGCCGGTCGGGCCGCAGCGGCGTTCGCTGCGGCCGAGCCAGGACCGGTTGCGCTTCTGGTCGGGGACGGACAGGCTCCCGCTGTCGGCATACTCGTCTATGTGCAGAGCCGCCTACGGATGAACGGGGAGCCTTCTCACCCACGTCGCCGCCGTGCCAGCCGGGTTGTTCGCCGGCGTGATCTGCTCGGTCAAAGACGTGACCTGCTCACCGGAACGAGGACGGAGCGACAACGGGCACCTAGCTGCACTTGGCCTGCGGAACAGCCCCGAGCATGCCCGCTGATCATGCTGTCGCACCGGGGAACGCCGCGATCCCCGGCATCGTCGGGCTCAGGCGCGGGTGCCGAAGGGGCCGAGGACTTTGTGGTCGAGCCGCAGGGATTCGACCATGGTCCAGGCGTTGTCGAAGGTGAAGACGTCGGCGCCGCCGAGCCGGCTGGTCCAGGCCGGGGTGACGGCGTCGGCCGTGGTCTGGGTGAGGATGTCGAGGTACTCCTTGAACAGGGCCCAGGGGTTGTCCGGGTACTTGGCGAAGAGGGGTCCCACGTCGACGAACTCGGTGATGGCCTTCCTGCCGTAGTGCTCCAGGTCGCGCAGGTACTCCTGCTGGATCTTGACGTCCTGCCGGGTACCCAGACGGGTCAGGTGCCCGCCGATGTAGGTCTTGAAGTCGAACTCCAGGATCTGGTTGTGCGCGTTGAGCCAGCCGGGGATGTTCGTGGACACTACGAGGTTCCTGAACGGGACCCAGCCGGGGTAGACGATGTCCACGACGTTCAGGACCCTCTGCCGCGGCGCGTAGATGAACAGGTTGTCCTGGCTGTGGTTGGGGCCCTTGTAGTGGAGCTCCAGGACCTGATCGTCCACCTCCAGACGGTAGCGGCTGGAGACGGAGCGGTTCGGCATCGGCGGCCTGGTGGACTCGGGTACCTGCTTGAGCAGGTGGGCGGTCTGCTCGTGGGCGATGATCACTAGCTTTTGGAGGCTCGCGTCGCGGAGCTTGTCCGCCGCGCCGATGTGGTCCGCGTGGTAGTGGGAGTACACCAGGTGGCTGATACGGGCACCCGGTGCCACCTCCTCGATCGCGCGGAGGATGTTGCCCCCCAGCGTCGGGGGAGCGTCCACGACGATGACACGCTGCCTCTTGTGATGGTGACGTTGGGTCACCAGGAACATGATCTGGTAGAAGCCGTCCGTCAGCCAGTACAGCCGCTCGCCGATCTCCTGGACCAGATAGCCCTTCGCGGGGATCTGCGGACCGATTGCGGTGGGCGGAACGGGCGCGTACGCGCCCGGTGCAGCAGCGGCCGCAGCGGGGTTTGCGAGTACGGACTGCAGTGCGGGTACCGATGCTGCCAGTGCCGAGTACTTCAGGAAGCTGCGACGGCTGGCCGGGTCGTGAGCGTCGGGGGGAATGGGCTCCCCGCCAGGAGTTGTCGTCATGGCCTCTCCCAGAGGTGTGCGTCCGAATCGACGCGTGTGGCAGCCCTCCTGCCGTCAGAGCAGCAGCCCCTGCAACCAGTAGCCGACGCAGACTGGAAGGGCGGGGCAAATCTAGGTGCTGCACCGCGCTTCACCGACGAGCCACGCTGAGCCGGTCCAACCTGTGCAGCAACCCGGATCAACCGCATCAGACGGCACCCTGCCGAGGAGGAAGCAGCGACGACCGACACCACGACCGCACCGCCCGTTTGGGAACACGGAGCCTTTTCAGCGTTGCCGCTCCAGGGCGAGGATGGTGGCAGAGATGGACGACATTCGACTCGGGCTGCACCGCGACCTGCGGAAGATCCGCCACGACTTCAGCCGTGTGACGCCGCGCTCGACCGATGCCCTGGCTACGGACAGCGCGCGGTTGACGGTTTGTTGGGTGGGCGTGAGGTCGCGGCCCGGTGGGCGCCTGAGGGGTGTCGTCACCCAGGGGCTCGCTCCCATGTAGGCGCGGTCGGCGAGGACCGGGACGCCCTGGCGTTCGCAGATCCGGATGATCCGGTGGGGGCACGGGCCGAGTGACAACGCCTGTCGGTCAGCGAGGACACCGGCTCTCATCGGGACGCGGTATCGATGAGTTTGGGGTTCTGGCACAGATCTTGGGGAGCGGTCGCGGAGGGTGACGGTATCCGTTCGATTGCAAGGGAAGGTCACGACCATGGGCCCGTCACCGTGCACCTCGATCGTTATCTGAGGTTCGGGGTCATTCGCGCAGGTCAGACGACTGATGTGCCGTCAGGCATGTGAGTCACGTGCTGGGAATGCATCAGAGATCTAGCGAAGGGACGGCGGCAGCCCACGGGCTCCGTCCAGCTTTGCCCCTTTCAGCTGCGCCCCCTTGAGGAGCGCGCCGGTAAAGTCGGCCTTCGTCAGGTCGGCCCCTGTAAAGTCCGCCTTGCGGAGGTCCGCGTCGACCAGCACCGCGTTGGATAGGTCCGCGTCGATCAGGGAAGCCTCGGACAGGTCGGCGCTCGACAGGTCCGCGCCATGAAGGTTAGCCTTGTCAAAGGTTGCGGTATTGAGTAGCGCGGTTCTCAGGGAGGCGCCGGAAAGGTTTGCTCCCAAGAAATACGCAGCCTCGAAGTTACTTGATCCCCGCCCGGAGTCCAGGCCCCTCAGATCGGTGCGGCTTAGATCCACGTTGTGCGCCCACCCGCCTTCGAGCTCAGGCAGGGCGGCCAGCACGTCCATCACCGCCGCAATATCGACTGGCGGCGAGTCCTCCTCCGACGCGCTGTGTGTCTTCTTGGCATCTTCTTCTGAAAGGGGGGCATGGAGACGTACATATGCGCACAGGATAATGGTGATCGTCTCGGTGTCACGCTCGGAGTCCTCCATGATGCGCTCCAGGGCGTAGATTCCGCCCAGACGTACATCAAGGGTTGACGATCCCAAGTTGGTGATAGCGGCGTTGAACCGGTTAGTGATCTGTCCCTGCTCACTGATCCGAAGTTCCTTGGTGGCCTGTCCCACCTGCATCCAGGTGAACAGCAGCGCGGCCAGTGCAGCCAGGCCCGGAAGGCTGACTGCCACCAATCCGATCCACTCCCTGTGGCTGCCGCCTGTGGAGTCACTCGCTCCGAACCGACGGTTTTGTCGCTGACGCCGCCTGGCGGCACGTCGTTGTGCGAGGCGGTGCAACCGCCCAACGCCACGCTTCCTGATCACTTGCCCATAGCACCCCACGTGTGCGGAAGCGACAAAGGAACCACGCCCCCAGCACCCGAAGAGAACCCAGACAGCACTGAGGCGGCGCAGGCCGTGGCCTCCGTGGAGGGCGGCCTGTTCATCGTGGTTCCATGCGCCGCGCTGTCGCATTGGTCGGGAACGGAGGGCGACT
The DNA here is from genome assembly GCF_036173105.1 of Streptomyces sp. NBC_00287. NCBI lineage: Bacteria > Bacillati > Actinomycetota > Actinomycetes > Kitasatosporales > Streptomycetaceae > Streptomyces > Streptomyces sp. NBC_00287. The sequence goes on along the minus strand of NZ_CP108053.1, from coordinate 9,420,576 downwards.
ACGACCGGGCTTGCGAGGTGATGGAATTCGTTGGAGTCCTCGCGCTGCCTGACGGCGCCGAGGCGCTGGTCCTCGGGAACGAACCTCTCTCCACACCGCCTATCTTCCTGAGCATCGGGTCCTCGTCCGCTGGTGCTACGCGGAGAGCGAGGATGGTGTCGCCGACATCATCCGGGCTGGGCTTCTCACCGCCGAGCTCGTGATGTTCGATGCCGCCTACTTCGGGCACTGAGGTAGGGACACTCACGGACAGCACCGCTCTCGAACTCGGCGCTGGCCGCGCTACCGGGTGGACTCGGCAAGCGTTCAACCCGATCACCTGACGTCCTTTCGCGTCCACCGATTTGTCGAGATGGCCTGACCGACGTCGGTAGAGATCCTGTGGAGTCGTGACTGAGGGTCACTGAAGCAGGATCATTTTGCGTAGGAGTTCGAATCCGGCTCGCCCGTAGAGCTGCCTCTTGATCTTCTTGATGCGGTTCACGGCGCCTTCGATGCTGCCGGAACTCCAGTCCAAGGTGAGGCCGGCTGTCACGGCGTCGCGGTCCCGGAGCAGGTGGAGTGCGAAGCCGGTGAGGCCGGGTAGTTGGCTGGCGTCAACTGCGTCGATCCAGGCAGGGAGCATGGCGCCGAGGCGGCCCGTGAGTATCTCGCCGAAGTCGCGAACATGCCCGGCGGCCGTGTCCAGTTCGGGGCAGCGTGCCAGGACGTCCTTCAGGCCGGCGCGGTCGTCCGCGCTCAGCGTGGTGGGGTGTCGGGTGAGCCAGCCGGTCACCTGGCGCACCGTCGGGGGCCGGGGTGGGGTGCCACCGGAGCCGCGGAGGGTGGCGATGTGGGTGCGGACCATTTGGTAGGTGACGGGCGCGTTGTCGGCAACGAGTTCCCTGTGGAGGTGGGTGACGCTGGTGCATCCTGCTGCGAATCGGCGCTCCAGGTAGGGCTTGTAGGGATCCAGCCTGCTGGGCCGGGGCCGATTCTCGCGGAAGGTGTCCTGCCAGCGTGCGGCGTTCGCGTATCGGAGCACGGTGTTGAGGCCCCAGCCCAGGTGCCGGGCGATCGCCCGGCGTGAGTGACCTTGAGCAAGGAGCTCGTGGACCAGGGCGTGTGCGGCCTTCTTCCGCTCGGCCCGCCGGCCGACGGGCTCCGAGTCGTCCTGCGGCCGACCGGAAGCCGGTCGGGTGGCCTCCGGCAGCATGCCGCTGGGCGACGGATTGCGCAGGCAGTCGCGGTGGGCGGCGACGCAGGTCTCCACGGCTCGGCCGAGGCCCTGCCACAGATGGAACCGGTCGGCGACCTGCAGAGCGTCGGGGGCACCGCGCCGGGCGCCCTCGGCGTAGGCGCCCGCCCGGTCCCGGCAGATGATTTCCACGCCGGGGTGGCTGATCAGCCATGCGGCCAGTGGCCCGGCTTCACGGGTCGGGAGCACATCGACCACGCGATGGTCTTCGACGCTGGTCAAGACGGTGGAGTAGGTCTGGCCGCGACGGATCGCGAAGTCGTCCACGCCCAGCACACGCGGCGTGCCGACCCGTGGATCGGACAGTGCCATGACCCTGCGTAACAAGGTCATCCGTCCCGCGCCGAAACCCAACTGGGCAGCCAGACGAGCTCCGGCCCGCCCGGCCAGCGCGAGCCCCACTCGCTCCAGGGCGTGGTTGAGCCGAGTGGTGAACCGTGCGTGCGGGGCGGCCAGCCGGGAGAACGGCTCGGCGAACGTCCGGCGCGGGCAGCCCGCCGACCCGCAGATGAAGCGCCGGACCGTCAGCCGGATCACAAAGCCCTGCTCAGCGAGTGGAAGGTCCTTCAGCCTGCGCTGGTAGCGGTCGTGGACTCGGACCGAGAACCGGCCGCAGTCCGGACATGCAGAGCCGGCCGCGCGGCCTCTCGCCACCACCTCGACCGTGCCGAACGCGGCCGTCACCGCCTCGACATCCACCTCGTCGATCCCGGCGAACACCAACGAGCCCCAGAACGGTGCATCGGTCTGCATGACCAGCACGATCACCGTCTAGGACCGGCCGAGACAGGGACGACCAAGGATTTGATGGAGTGTCATTTTCGGCTGCCGGGCGGGTAGGCGTACGCGGGCTCACGCGACCCGCCCCCTCGCAATCGAACACCAAGGTGACGCTCTGCGACCGTTCCCCAAGATCTGTGCCAGAACCGAGTTTGGACACCACCCGGGTGCTTGCGTGGGACCATGGAAGTGCACCGCGTGGTGAGGGGGACGGATGCCACCCAAGCCCCAAGTCGATCTATACGCGGGCTGGAGGACGGCCCCCACCAGAGGCCGACTTGAAACTCGATGCTCGTGCAGGACCGGACCGCACGTGCCAGACGGCACAGTTACGGATCGGGTCATGACCAGGGCCAGCCCAGCGAGAAGGCATAGGGAAATGCTCCCAACGCCAGCAGTATGGCGATGAACCGGACGGTCCGAGGTGTGGTCCCGATTGCATGCCGAACCGTCCGCCAGAACTCCTCATGCATGAGGGCCTCCACCTCGTTCGGCGTTCTTTGGCCCACATGATGGAGGAAACCGCCACGATCCTGCGGTCGTGGCAGTCGCCAGCCCGTTCTCGGACCGGCGACTGCACCGAGCAGGTTTTCAGCGCATTCATCCCCACGGCCTCGACGCGGTGGCCGCGCTGGGGAACGGCGAGATACATGCGGCGGCCGTCGCACCCCACCGCCAGTCCTTCGGGGTGAGGACGTCGTCCTCCGTGGCGCGGTACTACTGGAGGCTGATCACGGTGGGCAGTACCTGCGGGGTGCGGGTGACGTGGGTGGTCTCGGGGAGCAGCGGTGGCAAGGACAGTTGCGCGGGCACGGTGTTGCCGTCTGCGGCCGGGAGGCCGGCGAGCTCCGTGGTCAGTGCCTCGCGGTCGGCAGGGGCGAGCACGCTGAGGAAGCGGCCCGTTAAGACGCCGGCGCCGCGGGACACGCTCACGACCTCCAGCCGGAACCGCCCGCGCTGCAACTCCCCGAGGTCGGCCGAGTGCACCACCACCCGGCATAAGCTGGCCCACTGGCAGGGGGCGGCGGGGGATGCGGCCGCAGCCGCCACCGCCTACGCCGACCTACTCGCCGACCGGATCCGAGTGCTGTGGCGAAGACCACCCCCGCACCCTCACCGCCCACGCCAACCTGGCCTATTGGCGGGGCGAGGCAGGGGGCGACGGTGCAGCAGCCAAGCAAACGTTCCGTCCTTTCCTGCCGTCGGGCCTGCATGGCCCACGCCCAACTGACTGAGCGTTTGGTCCTGTCTCGGTCGAGTTAGTGTCGTTTCCGGAGTCCTGCGGCGGCGGGGTCGTTGTGCTTGATGGGGCAGTCGACCCGCCCGCGACGCCAGGGTCGTTTCGTTCCTGCTGCTCCTGTCTGCTCCCCACACGCCCCCGAGCGCCGCCTTTTGACCTCTGGCGGGGCCGACCGCGGTCCGCTACTTCGCAAACATGACTCCGCACGGCCCCTATCCCAGCGACCTGTCGGACGCGCGCTGGGCGCCGTCGACGGTCACGCAATTCCCCACTCGGGGTGGGTTCAGCGTTACGTATTTCCCCACCCTCGCGTTCACGACTCCCCATGGGGACGGCGAAGGTCATCACGACCAGCCCCAGCTACTGCCCCAACAAGCCCCGGAGGACACCACCGACGAGAACGACGGCCCGCGACTCCCTAGCGCCCGGGGTCCGTCCACGTTCCACTCCTGCGGCAGGATCCCGTCGCAGAACACGCAGACAAAGTCCGCTTCACGCACGATGTTGACTTGTCGGCAGGACAGGCATCGGCGGAAGATCACCTCATACGTGAAGCCGGAAGGCCGGGTGAAGCCGACTCGATCCAGGGCCTCGGCAACTGCCGGCCACGAGCTGATGTCCGGGCAGTAGCCGGTCGACTGGTTGCTGATCTCATCGACAGCCCATCGCTCGAACCCTGTCGGCGTACACGTGAACGTCCTCGGTCGCGTACGAGTGAAAAGGGACGCTTGATGGTGCGGTGAAGGGTGGGTCCCGGCACTCTGCTGCTCGTCCGGTGAAGGGTGGCGGAGGGCGGTGACACGGTGGTCTTGGACCCGCAACGCTGGCTGGAACTACGGCGGTTCCGTGCCCTGGTGGAGTCCGGGGCGGTCAGTCTGACGGAGGTTGCCCGGGAGACGGGCCTGGACCGCAAGACGGTCCGCAAGTATCTGTCGAGCACAGCGCCGTCGGCGCCACCGAGGCGAATCTCGAATGGCAGGCCGCGGCGGAAGGCAGTCGACGAAGTCGCCCCGTTGATCGACGCGATGCTGCGGGCGGAGATCCTCATCAAGGGTGCCGTGGTGCACGAGCGCCTGGTGAAGGAGTACGGCTCAACGATCAACTACCAGCGGGTCAAGCTGTACCTGCAGGAGGCCCGGCCGAGGGTGGCTGGTGAACTGGGCATCGAGCCGCGGGAGTTGGCGGGCATGCATCGCCGCTTCGAGGTGGTTCCCGGAGCTCAGGCCCAGGTCGACTGGGGTGACGAAGGCAAGATCCTCGCCCACTTGGGCATCCCGAAGGTCTACTCGTTCCACATGACGCTGTCGTACTCGCGTGACCCGTTCTGCTGCTTCACCACCAGCCAGGACCTGCAGACCTTCTTCGACTGCCACCGCCGTGCGTTTGCCCACTTCGGCGGGGTGCCGATGTCGATCGTCTACGACCGGACAAAGACCGTCGTGCGCCGTCACGTCGCTCCCGGCGAGGCGGTGCCGCTGCACCCGGAGGCAGTCGGCTTTGCTGGCCACTACGACTTCGACATCGACGTCCTGGCCGCCTACCGGCCCACCGGCAAGGGCAGGGTCGAGCGACAGGTACTCATCGTGCGCGATCACGTCCTGGCCGGGCGGGCCTTCTCCTCCATCGAGGAGATGGACGCCGCCTTCATGGCCTGGGTCCCTCAGCGGCGGGCCCGCACCCACGCCACCCACCACGAGGTCATCGGACACCGGGCCGCCCGCGACCACGCGGCCCTCAAACCGCTGCCGCCCACCCCCTATCTGGTCGCCGAGCGACATCTGCGACCGGTCGGCAAGGACTGCCTGGTCGCGTTCGCAGGCAACCTCTACTCGGTGCCCGCCCGCAAGGTCCGCCCACGCCAGCTGATCGAGGTCAGGGCGACAAAGGCCCAGGTCGTGCTGCACTCGACCGTCCCCGATGCCAGCGGCGAGACCCTGCTGGCCGCCCATCCACGGGCGGTCGGCAAGGGCGTCCGCGTCCTCGAAGAGACGCACTGGGACGGCCTGCCCACCGGCAAAGGACGCCGCACCACCACCGGCGATGTGACCCCGCCACCACATCGTGAACCGTCAAGAAGCAGCCAGGCCGGCCCGCTGCAGGCCTTGTTGAACCGGTCCGCGGTCACCCAGATCGAGGTCGGCCGCCGTCCGCTGTCGGTCTATGACGAGCTGACCGGCACACGGCCTTTCACCACCAACTCCCCGACGAAGGAGTCCTCTTGAGCGAGCTGACCGGCAACCGTATCCGCACCACGGCCGGCAAGCTCGGCCTGCCCCACCTCGCGGAGACCATCAACGACTACACCCGCCGCGCGGACGAGGCGAAGATGGGCTACCTCGACTTCCTCGACCTGGTCCTGTCCGAGGAACTGGCCGTCCGCGACGACCGCCGCTTCCGCCAGGGCCTGCGGCTCTCAAAGCTGCCGCACCACAAGACGCTGGACGAATACGACTTCTCGTTCCAGCCCGAGCTCGACCCGCGCAAGGTCAAGGACCTCGCCAGTCTTTCGTTCGTCGAGGCCAAGGCGAACGCCGCCCTGCTGGGACCGCCCGGAGTCGGCAAGACACATATCGCCGTCGCGTTGGCGGTCGCAGCCTGCCGGGCTGGCTACTCGATCTATTTCACCAGCCTCGACGACATGGTCCGCAACCTCAGAGCCGCCGAGACGGCCGGACGGCTGGTCAACAAGCTCGGCACCTACCTGCGGCCGAGCGTCCTCGTGGTCGATGAAGTGGGATATCAGCCCTTGGAACGGGCGGAGGCGAACCTGGTCTTCCAGGTGATCTCCAAGCGTTACGAGAAGGGCTCGATCATCCTGACCTCGAACAAGACCTTCAGCGAGTGGGGCCAGGTCTTCGGCGACGAGGTCCTCGCCACCGCGATCCTCGACCGCCTCCTCCACCACTGCGAAGTGATCTCGATCAACGGCCCGAGCTACCGCCTGAAGAACCGCCTCCAAGCCATCGAGCGAGAGAACGAAGTGGCCTGACTGCTGGGGACATTCAAACGTACCGACCCGGCCAGAACAGAGAGTACGCGGACAAACCCTGCGCGGAAGCTGATCTCGCCAGCGCTCAGGACCGCGTCTCCACCAGCACACACCACGTGCTCGCTGCGGCGGGGCGCGAGCCGCAGGACGCCGGCGGCATCGACAACGAAGGTGAAGGGCTCCGCGAATTCCTCCGCGGGCCGACTCGACGCCCACTCATCGAAGTCCGCCGGCGAGTGAACCCTCTGGCCCTCCCCGCCCGTTCGGATGAGAGTCTTCAGATCGTCAGGCCCCACATAGAGATACCTCCACCCCCGCATGTCCATGACGGCCAACCTAGCCCCATACGCGGCGAGGACCTGGGGAATTACGTGACCGTCAGGGTGGGGAATAACGTGACTGTCCACAGGCGCTGATCGAGCCCGTTCTGACGTCCTGGCGGGACCAGCACCGCGCCCGGGCACTGGACATCGGCCGGCCGCCCGAACACGACCTGCGCCAGATCATGAACGCCATCCTGCACGTGGACCGCACCGGCATCCCCTGGCGCTACCTCCCGCACGACTTCGCCCCGTGGGCCACGGTATACGGGTAATTCGCCAAGTGGCAGCAGGACGGCGGTTCGAGCAGCTCACCGGCCTGCTGCGGCGTCTGGTCCGCGAAGCCGAGGGCCGAGGCGCGGAGCCGTCGGCCTGCGTGCTGGACTCCCAGACCATCAAGACTCCCGCAACGTGCACCTCGCGGACCAGGGCACGGACGCCGGGAAACGGATCACCGGACGTAAGCGCCACCTCGGCTGCGACACCCTCGGCCTGCTGCTGACCGTGCTGGTGACCGCCGCCAACGTCTCCGACACCGCAGCCGGCGTGACCCTGCTGTCCCGCATCGCCGCCGCCCACCCGCATATCCCGAAGGCCTGGGTGGACGCGGGCTACCGCACCACCGCCATCGACCACGGAGCCCGCCTCGGCAGCGACGTCCACCCCGTCCAACGCCCGCCCGGCACCCGCGAGTTCACGATCATCCCGAGACGGTGGACCATCGCGCGCAGCATCGGCTGGCTCATGCACCACCGCTGCCTCGCCCGCGACTACGAACGCCACCCGCACCGCTCCGAAGCCATGATCCACCTCGCGCTGATCAACCTCATGGCCCGCAGACTCACCGGCGAAGCCACCCTGAACTGGCGTGGAACCTGACCCGGGACGGGACCAAACACGAATCACCGGACCAAACGCTCAGTTAGCCCGGCGCGTTGCGACAGCTGGATGAAACGCCGAGAAGCGCCTGCGACTCGCCCCGAGCGGAGGCGCTGCGCTTACGGTCGAGTGCCCTCGATGTGCTCGAGCAACGTGCGGGCTTCGACGGTGCGGCGGTGGTCCGGGCCGAAGGAGGCCAGGCAGGCATCGTGGGCGGCTGCAGCCTGACGACGGGCATCGGGAGCGCGGCGCAACCCCAACAGGGCATGAGCAAAGGCCAGTTCGACAGCGCCCGTATCGGGATGGCGCTGGTATTCGGGCAGAGCGCGGTACAGCTTGTCGGCGCCCTGCGCCTCGGTGAGGGCGTCTTCGTGCCGGGCTTGGCCGTTGAGGCTGCGAGCCAGGCCAAGTCGCAGCACGAGGGACGTCCGGTCACGTGCGCGATAGGCGGCCAGGGCCTCGCGGGCAAGTGCCTCGGCCTCCTGGTGGCGCCCCTGCGCATTGAGAGCGAAGACCAGCCCATTGCGGGCGGCCGCTGCCAGGAGTGACATTTCCGGGCCGGTACCGCGGCCCGCGGCCTCGGCGACAACCGCACATTCTGCCTCGCACTCGGCGTGCCGACCGAGCGAGATCATCTGCTGGGCGCGGTCCGAGCGCAGCTTCAGGGTCAGCCAGTGACCGGCTCCAAATATCCTCCTGAAGGCAGGCAGCGCTTCGTCGTAGGTGGCGAGTGCCTCGGCGTTGCGGCCCTGAGCGCCCGCCGCGATCGCGGCGATGTTCAGCGCCACGGCTGCGTACTCGTCGTCGCGTGGCCGCGATCGGGCCACGGCGCGGGCTTCGGCCTCCGCCTCGGCGTAACGCCCCGCTTCGTAAAGGGCCTTGGCCTCACCCACCGGCGTTCCCGTCATTCGCTGGGCGTCGCTTTGGCCACGCAGCCGGAGAAATCTCATGACCGGGAGCATACGGATGCTGCGCAGGCTGCTCGGCGAAGAGGCAAGGAGATGATCGGCAGACCCTCCTGGTACACCTGGTTCCCGCCGTCCATGCACAACTCCTCGACACCGGCCAACAGCTGCTCGCCCATCTCCAAGAAGTCGAAGTAGCCACGCGCCTCGGGCACCACCTTGAAGTCCAGACCGTGCTGATGGGCGTACTCCCAAGGGTCGTCACCGAGCCCCTGCTCCCGCAGCAGATGTGCCAGCCGGAACTGAGCGTGAGCCGTTCGTCGGTGTACATCAGCTGCTCGACGACAACGAGCTTGAAGTTGAAGTCCTTGAGCCGGGCCATGCGAACAACGCATCCGGCGACACAGCCCAACGAACGACTGTGCGAAGATCCCGGTCCGAGACATCGAAAACCCACCCTGACCTGCCCAGAGGTCGGTGGCGGTCCGGCACCGAGAGAAGAGCACATGCGTACCACCGTGGCCAGGGCCCGACGGCTCGTGACAGCCGTCGTCGGCGCGGTCCTCGTCGCCGGCTGCGGCAGCGGCAAACCCTCCGCCCAGACGGAGGCATCCCCGGCCTCGGCCTCCACGGCGCCTTTCGGCCAGCAGCGTGTGCGGGCAGACCTCGAGGCCGCCGCCGCGGCCGCCCGGCTGCCCGAAGGGCTGACGGAACTCGGAGGCGGCGAATCTCCCACCCAAGGATCGACGCAGAAGGAACGGAAACGGGCAACCCTCACCGCACGGCTGTCGCCCTGCATGGTCCACTGGTCGCACGGCCCAGCTGATGCCTCCCCCGGCAAGTCCGACCCTGCGCAGATGCGACGGCAGCTGGACCTCGTACTCGCGGACCTGGTGGCAAGCGGCTGGGCGAAAGGCGACACCGACGACGAGGTGCCGCTCGGCAACGACGGCACATCCTTCATGGCCACTTACAAAAAGCGGGGCTGGACCCTCCACGCCCGGCACTACGCCCTCTCGGCCTGGAGGCACTCCACCGCAATGGCCACGAAGGACGCCTGCTTCGCCCAGGTCACCGACGAGGAAGCGGCCCTCCTCGACGACTAGCTCGGTCTTTAACATCCGGCGTCGAACGGTGTGTCGAACTTGATCACCTGGTCCGGTAACCGCGGTACACGGACGCGGCCTTCGGCTGAACATGTGCTCCGACCAAGGAACACACGTCCTCGCCGAGTAGCCGCGTGCCTAGTCACGACGTACCGACGATGACACTGTCGCTGATCTCCTCGAAACCGTTCGTGGGTACTCTGCCTCCGGCCTCTTCAAGGTGGCAGAGGGCGACAGGATGGCAGGAGGATCTACCCCGAGCGCTTCAAGCCGGCCAAGGAGGAGCCGGTTGCATTGATCATGAGAGAGTTTCGACCATGGCCGATTTCATCCGTCCGGGACGGCTGTTCCGGGTCGTCGGGTTCAATCCGTCCCACCGGCAGCTCTTCCTGCAGAGCGAGGCAACGCTGGTCGACCGGACCACCACACGTATCGAGATCTACATCGGGCATGTGGAGCTGATGCTCCTCCAGCCCTACTACCGCAACGGGATCCACATCCGGCGCGCCAGTCCTGACGAGTTCGCTGTGCTGAAGGAGCGGCACGGGCTGAAGACATCCGACGGCGAGTACACCTGGATGCTGGACCCTGACGGAGGCAGCTTCGTCGTCGGGGGCATACCCAACTGGCGCGAGGCGGAATACGCGCTGATGGGCGAGTGGGAGTCACTGTACGACCCGTCCAAGCCCTGGCCACCGGACTTCCCCGTCGAATCGGGCCACGTCGGCTGACCCACTCCCCGTCAGATCGGCAGCTCACCGCGGCGCCACGCTCCGGCCCGCACAACGAACCGCCACCGGCCGACGTTCAGTGCGCCTCCTGTAGGGAGTCCTGGCGCTTGCTCCTACAGACCGCGTAGCGCCTCGTACAGGTCGCCATAAGCTTCCCAACAATCGATGCTGCCGTCGTCGTACAGGCTGCCCATATACCAGTCGTCGTCATCGACAGGCTTCACAAGACATAGGCTGTGGAACCCGAGCACCATCTCAGGGCGTGTCATCTCGTGAGCCTCGCCGATGCCGGCCCACTTCACTGGCCGATCGGGGTCGAGGGCGACAGCCTCATGGTCCCCGGATACCTCGCGGATCTGCTGAAGACTGCATCCCGGGGGCAGTCGCACGTCGGCCATCCATCGATGATCTCACCCGCCCGGTGCGGAGCACCCTCCAAGAGCGAGGCAAGGCGATGATGTCGACCGGGCGGCAGCCGACGGCATCGACCTCCAACTCTCCGGCCACACCCACGGCGGCCAGATCTGGCCCTTCCACCACCTGGTCCGCATCGACCAGCCCGCCCTCGCCGGCCTCAGCCACCACGCCCCCCGCACCCTCCTCTACACCAGCCGCGGCACCGGCTTTGGGGGCCCGCCATTCCGCATCTTCGCCCCCAGCGAGATCACCCTGCTCGTACTCCGCTCCCCACAGCGGCCCCCCACGCCGTAGCGCTGGGCGGGCCGGCGGTTCCGCCTGGAGATGCTGCAGTGCGCCGGCACCCCGAAGAAGGGCTACGCATCCTGCAACGCCCCGCGCGTCACCAGCGGCACCACCGCCTTCCAGGAAGAGCAGACGGCGAAGAAGGGCATCGCACCCCAGACCGTCGACTTGCACTGGTTGTGTGAACTACGTATTTGCGCGGCCGACCTCGATCGTGTGTGGAGCGAGCCGAGGTCTACGCGATTTCGATGGCCCTGGGAGTACCGGAGGCGAGGGAGTCACCGGGGGAGGCCGCTGGCGCAGGCGTTTCCCCCGCCAGGGCAGAGACGACGGCACACACGGAGCGCGCGGCGTCCAGCGGCTCCTGCATGCCGGCCACCATGCAGGCGAAGCCGGTGCCCCGCCAACCGGCACACCGCGTCATTCCGAGGGAATGCGAAACTCGAATTCGGGACGGTCCCACGGCACGGCGGGCGGGTTCGCAAACGCGGTCCCGGTCCGCACTGCACCAACGCGGTGGTAGAAGTCCTCGGCGGGAAGATGCGACACGACCTTGACACGGTCGAGCCCGGCGGCACGGGCCTCGGACTGCATGTGCGCCACGAGCAGTCGTCCAATACCCCGTCCTTGCGCTTCGTCGGCGACGAACAGCAGGTCGAGCTCCGGTGGAACGAGGACGAGCGAGTAGAACCCGAGGACCCGGCCTCCATGCTCGTCGGCGCCGACGGCTACGAAGGCGCGGTGGGCTTCGATGTAATCAGGACCGACCCGGTAGCCCGCGACTGCGGATGCGTACTTACCCTCGTATGCGCCTGAGCCACGCACGAGCCGCGTGAGCCGTTTGGCATCCCGCGCGACGGCCCTCCGTATCGTGATCGGCTGGCTGATCGGGGAAGTGCGTGAACTCATCGGGAGAGTATTTCGCACCGGGGAATGCCTTCCTGCGGCGGGTCGACTGCTCGGGCAGGCGTGCCTGCACCGCTCCCGGGAACCGCTCACCCAGGCCCACTGCCGCAGGCGTGTCGGCGTTCGGCGCGGCTGGTGAGGGGCGACGTTCGGGTCGGCTGCGACGTCGTTCAGGCGCACAAGCGCGCCGATACGCAGTACACCGCCAAGCAGCGGCTCGATCCGGTCGAGGCCGGGAACCCGGGAGATGTCGACGACACGGTCGGGCACGGCAATGCCAAGGCGCAGCCAGTTGAGCAGCTCGGTGCCGCCGGCGAGCACGGCGGTCCCCGGATCACGCACCGCGTCCAGGGCCTCGTCCAGTGTCGTGGCACGAGCGTAGGAGAACGGGATCATCAGCTCGGTGTCTTCTCATGCTCGGACGCGGCGGCGGCCTGGACCGCCTCGACGATCTGCGGATAAGAGCTGCAGCGGCAGATGTTCCCGCTCATCCACTCGCGGATCTCGTGCTCGTCGGTTGTGTGGCCCTCGTCGATGCAGGCCACGGCGGAGATCACCTGGCCGGAGGTGCAGAACCCGCACTGGAATGCGTCGCAGTCGATGAACGCGCGCTGGACCGGGTGCAACTGCTCGCCCTGGGCAAGGCCCTCTACGGTCACGACCTCACGCCCGTCCGCCGCCGCGGCCAGGACCAGGCACCCGTTCACCCTGCGGCCGTCGAGCAGGACCGTGCACGCGCCGCACTCGCCATGGTTGCAGCCCTTCTTGGCGCCGGTCAGGCCGAGGTGCTCACGCAGCAGATCCAGCAGGGACACATGTGCGTCAACCGCATGGAGCTGCATGTCGAGGCCATTCACGCGCAGGCGAAGGTCGACGCGGTCGGTGAACTCCACCGTGCTCATCGGACGACCTCCGACAGAGCCGATGCCACAGATGCGGGGATCAACCAGCTCATTGCCCACTCCGTTGTCTCGATGAAAGATCCGCCGGGCGATGCAGCATGCATCGGGCCCTCGGGTGTAGGAAATGTCGGCAGCAGCGCGCAACAGTCACATGGGGGTGTAGCGCCGGACGTGATCGCGGCTCGCGATCAGTCGCGTATGAGGAGCGCTCGGGCTGCGCGCCGAGAGCGTAAGCGCGGCCTGCCTCCGGGCGGGACAGCGAGGGTGGGGTCGTCGCCTACGCCGAGAAGGGCCTGTTTGTGCCCCTTCCCCTCGTTCCGCTTGCGCCCGTAGTAAGCCTGGGAGGCGGAGCACGTTCTCAGACTGGCCATCGCGGAGAGGTAGAAGGCCCGGAGCAGGCCGCGGTGGTAGCGGCGCGGGCGGCGCATGTTGCCGCTGACGCGGCCGGAGTCCCGCGGCACTGGTGAGAGGCCGGCGAAGGACGCCAGGCGGTCGGCCGTGCCGAACGCTTCCAGGTCGCCGCCGGTGGCGGCGATGAACTCGGCGCCGAGGAGGGTGCCCATGCCGGGCAGGCTGCGGATCAGCGTCGCGTGTCGGTGCTCGTTGAACCGGGCTTCGATGAGCGCGTCGAGTTCGGCGATCTCCTGGTCGAGGGCCAGCACGCCCTTGGCGATGCGGGCGACCATGGCGGCCGCGAGGATCTCTCCCGGCAGGGCGGTGTGCTGGGACCTGGCCGCCTCGACAGCTGTTTCGGCGAGCATGGCGGCGTTCTTCACCTTGCGGTTCTTCAGCCAGGTTCCGATGCGCCTGGCCCCGCTGCGGCGGATCGCGGCCGGCGTCTGGTAGCCGGTCAGCAGCATGACCGGACCCTTCTTGCTCAGGTTCAGTGCCCGCTCCAACGCAGGGAAGAACTCCAGCAGTTGGGCCCGCAGCCGGTTGGTCTGACGGGTGCGGTCGTTGACCAGGTCGAGGCGGCGGGCGGTGAGGGTTCGCAAGTCGACGGCTATCTCGTCGCCGGGCCGCAGGAGACCGAGGTCCTGGCGCATGCGTGCCTGGTCGGCGATGACGAACGCGTCCTTCTCATCCGTCTTGCCCTGGCTGCGGTAGGCGGCCGACGCCTGGTGCACGGCCAAGCCGGTGATGTAGACCATCGGCTGGTCGTGGCTGAGCAGGAGACCGATGAGCAGGGCGCCCCCACCGTGGTTGATGTCCACACCCCACAGGGCGTCCTCGGAAAGCACGAGTACGTCTGCGATCAGCTCCAGCAAGGCTGGTTCATCGTTGAAGACTCGGCGTGAAAGGAGGCGTTCGCCGCGCTCGTCGACCACCACGCAGTGGTGGAATTCCTTGCCGATGTCCACTCCGGCCCAGATCTGGGGCACGGTCACCTCCGCCAGCTCGTCGTCACAGATCGATCCCGCAGACGTCCTCGCCGACGTTGTCCTACACAGCGATCGAGTCGCGTATCCCAATGAGCGGTCGAGTCGTCGCGGGGCTCCGGGCGGCCAAGTTCTTTGAGCCATCGAACGACGACAAGCTCACAGCCATACCCAAAACCCCTGGGTCCGCCGATCTTACGAATGACCAGCTCAGACCCACGCTTGGAAGGTAGGACAAGCTAAGCGCGCCCTCGCACGCTGTGTTGCCGCATGGGGAAGACGTCACGCCATTGGCGAGAAACAAGGCTTGCGCCAGCTGATTCGAACAAAAGAGCCCAGGAATCGCTAACGAGAAAATATACGCACTCCTGGTATTGCGATCAGTGAGCACATAGGAGCAGTGTTCACGCAATGCGAGTTACCGGCTACTACATCCCACCCACAAAGCGGACCGAGAAAGGCCGGGCAAGCTCACGCAACCCGCACCTCCTGCACTGCACCAGTGATGGTAGCGCTGCAGTCGCGCCGTTCAACAGAAATGACCATCTAATCAGCTAAAGAACCGGGGGGAAGAAATGCCTGTCATCGTAGATAAATACATGACTGTCGCAGAATGGAACAGCGACGTCGATGCCAACATAAATCTCAAGAACGGCGACTGGGTAGACATCAGCGCCAGCGGCAGCATCTGGGCCGGCGTGTGGTTTACCGGAGAGAATGGCCCCAACGGGTGGGCCGGATACAGCGCCAGCAACGACAGTCCTCTTCCCGGAGCAACTCCGTTCAGTCTGCTCGGGCACACGGCAGAAGACGGTTACTTCTTCATCGGCTCCTCCCTACGGCGCACCTACCAGAACGCCAGCCTCGGCCCAGGAGAGACGCGCCTCGCGCTCCGTATCAACGACAACAAGCCTGGAAACGGGGCCGGCGCCTTCACCGTACGGATCCAGGTCTGGCGATGACGGAGCGTCTACTGAGCTTGAACTCGGGTTGTCGTATTGGGTTATGAGGGGTGGAGGGTGAGTCCCGTTTCTGCGAGGCAGCCGTCGAGGAGGGCCGGCCGGTACTGGATCTTGCGGAGTCCCTGGCGGACGGTGCGGATGAGGTGGTCTGTGCTGGTGAAGGCGACGTTGGTGGTGTAGCCGCGTCGCAGCAGCGACCAGATGCCTTCGACCGGGTTGAGCTCGGGAGCGTAGGCGGGTAACTGGACGACGGTCAGCCAGTTCTGGCCGTCGATGAAGCGGCGCATGTCCGCGCAGAGATGAGTGCCGAGGTTGTCCCAGATAAGGATGATGGGGGCGCCGAGCTGACGGTGAGCGGCGATCAGGAGGTCTCGGTAGTCCGTCCAGGCAAAGCTCCGGCGGCCCTCACGTCGGCTGCCATGCCGCTTGGGCCGGTAGATCAGGCGGGAGGGTTGGCCTGTCTTGTAGCAGGCCAGGGCGGCGATGGACAGCTGGCGCGAGGTGCGGCCGCGCACCCTGATCACCGGGGTGTGGCCGCGCCTGGCCCACGTGCGTGCGGTGGGCGGCGTCATCGAGAAGCCGGCTTCGTCCTCGAAGACGACCCATGCGTCGAGCGCCGCCGCGGTGTTTCCACGTGCGGCCAGGTCTCCTTCACCCAGCCACAGATGGCCTCCTCGTCGCGTTCGACGGCCCGTCTGGTCGGCACCTGGCAGGAGAAGCCATGCCTGATCAGCAGCTTGCGCACCCCTTGCAGGGTGTAGCTCTTATGGAAACGCCGGCCGATCACGGTCTTCACCCGTGACAGTGTCCAGCGCTGGTCCGGCCAGCCGTGCGCCACCGGCCCCTTCGCCAACTCCGCCTCCAGCTGGGCGAACTGGGCATCGCTCAACCGGGGAACGGAGGCGGATCCCGCTGACCGCAGGGCCCGCGGGCCGCCCTTGTCCCACAACCGCCGCCACCGCTGCACCGACCGGACGCTGACCCGTAACTCCGCCGCGATCGCCGAACTCGGCTCACCAGCGGCGAACCGCTCTGCGGCCATCATGCGGATCCCCTCGCGGAACTGCCGGCGCTCGTCCGACAGACCGCCGCCCTGCGCGTACCTCATGACAACGGAATACCGCGAGGATCAAGCCCTGTCAGCAACTGCGACAACCCGAGTTCAATCTCAGTAGAGGTCCTAACAAAGGCGTTGGACGTGGCGGTGGGTGATGAGGCAGGTGGCGAGGCCGAGGAAGGCTTCGTGGATGTCGTCGCGTCGTTCCCAGCGGATCCGCAGGCGGCGGAAACCGTGCAGCCAGGCGATCGTGCGCTCGACCACATAGCGGAACATGCCCAGGCCGCTGCCGTGTTCCTGTCCTCGTTCGGCGATGACCGGACGGATGCCGCGGGCCCAGAGCAATCGGCGGTACTTGTCGTGGTCGTAGCCGCGGTCGGCGAGGAGCGCATCGGGTCTGCGTCGGGGCCGGCCGACGACGCCGGCCACGGCCGGGACCTTGTCCAGCAGGGGCAGCAACTGCGTGACGTCGTTGCGGTTTCCGCCGGTCAGGGACACCGCGAGCGGGATGCCCTGGGCGTCGGTGAGGACGTGGTGCTTGCTGCCCGGCCGTGCGCGGTCGACCGGGCTGGGGCCGCTTTTGGGCCGCGCCGAGCGGCCCGCACGTGGGAGGAGTCGATCACCGCCCGCGACCAGTCCAGCTTCTTCGCTACCCGCAGCTTCTTCAGCAGTATCAGGTGCAGTTCGTCCCACACGCCGGCCTCGTTCCAGGCGGCCAGCCGCCGCCAGCACGTCATGCCCGAGCCGAAGCCCAACTCCTGTGGGAGGTACTCCCATTGGATGCCGGTGTGCAGCACGAACAGGATCCCGCACAAGGCCTGCCGGTCCGGTACCCGCGGCCGGCCCTCCACCAGCTTCGGCCCCGGCTCGGGCAGCAACGGCTCGATGAGCGACCACAGTTCATCCGACACGATCCAAGGCCGCGACTGTCGCTTTCCCACGACCAGACCAACGACCATCCAAGCCGAAGGTCACATGATCAACAGCTTCTGTTAGGACCTCTTAGGCATGGCCGTAACAGTGTCGCAGATCGATTGGTGTGGCCAGGGCCGCCCCTTTTTCCGCGGTGGTTCTGCGCGATGGTTTCCCGGTTCTACACGGTAGTCCCCTGCCCGCCATCATCGCCGACGACCTGGCTCGCCGGTACGGCGTCAGCCGCCGAACCGGCGAACGCCTGCTCGTGGCCGCCAAAGATGCCCGGGAGAAGAAGTAGCCCCAGCGGCGCCCCGCCGTCACCGAAGTCGACGCGACGATCATCAGATCATCAGCGGCAGGGGATCAGAGAACCAGTTCGCCTGTGACGTCGGATGGTTCAGATCGACGGTGTGGCCCGAGAGGCGCTTGTCGAGGCCCAGATGCCCGCTGTACCTGCCGCGGGAGTCGCTGCTCCAGGTGACCGTGATGACGACGTCGTCACCTCTCACAAATCCCTCGCATTCCCCGCGGTTGCTGTTGTGGAACGCGTCTCCGAAGACGCGGTCCCCGCTCTGATCCAGGTTGAAGAACACGTCGGCGCCGTTCGTCTGGTGAGCGGCCCAGTGTCCGCGGACATCGACAGTCATGGGTAACTCCTCCTGAACAAATGGGAAGAGAGCCCCCCTTGATGCGGAGTGGCGCCATCGACACATCGTGACCAGTGCGTTGCTCGACGTGGTTATTCCACTCTCGATTTCAGATTCTCACGTCTGTGCTCAGGCTGCATCCTGGCTGCGCGATGGTCCAGCGGAGAGGCGGACGCGCGTGCCCCTCGTTCACCTCCGCCGACCGGGACCCGTGTGCGTCCCCGGACCGGCCGCGGCGGCAACACTCCCCCGAGCAACGCGTCTTACGCGCGCACCGGCCCCTGGCCGGGTGGGCGGTGACCCGGGACCTGTGCGACCAACGTGTCCCGATCCACGATCGGTCAACTGCTCCCCGGCGACTGACCGGCTGGGGCCGCCACCAGGACACCTCTCTCTCTCGCAGATCTAGCATGAAATCGCAGGTCACAGAGGGGAAGGCGGGAGCATGCCCGGACCCGCCATAAGGATGCGCAATCAACGTAGCCCCAGCGCCAGTTGGACAAGATCGCAGCCCTGGCGCCGTTGCAGCACACCATGCCAGCAACACACCACCTGGGCGGAGGCCGCGGCTACTGTCCGCGTTCCGAGACGGCCGCCCCCGGCACACGCGTGCCCCCAAGGACAAGCGACTCGCTGCTGGGATCTTGTCCAGCAGGGGCAGCAGTTGGGTGACGTCGTTGCGGTTTCCGCCGGTCAAAGACACCGCGAGCGGGCTCCCTTGGCCGTCGGTGGTGATGTGGTGTTTGCTGCCCGGGCGTGCGCGGTCGACCTGGCTTGGTCCGCTTTTGGGCCCCTGCGTGCTGCCCAGACGTGGGAGGAGTCGATCACCGCCCGCGACCAGTCCAGCTGGTTTTTCGACTGCAGCTTGTTCAGCAGCAGTTGGTGCAGCTGGTCCCACACGTCGGCTTCGTTCCAGGCCGCCAGGCGGCGCCAGCAGGTCATGCCCGAGCCGAAACCGAGCTCCTGCGGGAGGTACTTCCATGGGATGCCGGTGTGCAGCACGAACAGGATGCCGCACAGGGCCTGACGGTCGGGCACTCGCGGCCGTCCCTCCACCAGTTTGGGCGATGGCTCGGGCAGCAACGGCTCGATGAGCGACCACAGTTAGCGCTGACCCGGCGCATCCGCTGATCTTGTCCTACATCGCTGCTGTGCGGCCCCAGTACTGGGGCCGCACAGCAGCACGGCGGAAAGACCGGGCCTCGGCACTGCGGTCCGCCGCGCACCGCGTGGTCACGCACTTCGGCGCGCCGCGATACTCCGTGCAGGCGATGCCCGCCTGCGCGTAGGCTCCGGCGGCAGGCCGCCGACAGCATGGTTCAGCTCGTCTTCTACTCACGGCGCGGCAGCCGTACGAGATTGTGGGCACGCCGGAGAGCGAGTGAGCCCTTTCCAACCTGCCGTTCGCGCTACCCAGGAGTCTTCGATAGCACTCGGGAAGCCGGATCAGCTATCTACGCCCTGCCGAGGGCGTTGGTGCGCCACCTCGGAACCATTCTGGCAGGCAGCACCCGTCACGGATTCTCAGTGCGGTGCCATCACCAAGTCGCCGATCACTCGCAGCCCGACTTGGGCTGCAAGCCACGGTGCGCGTTCGGCCTCAACTTGCTTGACGTGGACGAACATCGTGTAGTCGGCCGCAGGTTCTTCCAGGTCGAGGTCGTGGGCATGCGCGCACAGGGTGACGAACGCTCCGCGAGTGCCTCCCACCCCCAGACCTACCTCCGGAGCCTCGGGCCAGGCGTTGAAGTCCCACCGCACTGTCGCCGGGCTGTCGCCCACCGCCTTGAGAAACGGCTCCACGGTCTCGGGTGCCCCAGCCCAACGGCGAAGCCGGATGGTCAGGTAGGCCAACGGATCATCCCCTGTGTCTGAGGCGCCATCCCTCTCCCCATCCGCCCACCAATCGGCATCCGGCAGCACGGCCAGCACCTGTGACAGAGAGTGAGGCGAGGAGATCCGCGCATCGAAATCGACTTCCAGATCCCTCAGGTCGGCGATCCTCAGCAGCCTCCCGACGATGCGCAATCCCTCCGAGAGGTCCGCCGTTCTCAAGATGGGCTGCGCGTAGGAGTTGGACACGACGACCAGTGTGCCACCGCATAAGCGTTGACCGCCCCCGCCAAGCCGGCGGGTGGTTGCCCTGACGGGCAGGTGAAGCCCCTGGTAGATGGGTCTTCGACCAAGAATTCCGTCTGCACCAGAGGCTTCGCAGGCTTGTCTATCCGTCCGGGATCGACGTGTCCAACTCCGCCCTGCGCTTCCTGTCAGCTCGGTTGCGCGACCATCGCCGGCAGCGCGGCACCCGCTGGCGCCGGCTGAGCACGGGCCGTCAGGCTCTGCTTGCCCTTGCCCACCTGCGGTGCGGGAGGCCTGCGGAGGTCGGTGGTCAGTGGGCGGACGAGCCGGAGTTGGGCATAGGCGGCGATTACCAACCACGTCCACCGGTCGGCCGCTTCCGGGCTGCGGAGCCGGGGCTTGGTCCGGCCGAGCGTCTGCTTGAACAGGCGAAAGGTGTGCTCGATGTCGAAGCGCCGGAGGAAGGACTGCCAGCAGCGGTCGATGTCCGCTTCGATGGCGCCCGGTGCCCGACCACCACAGCCATACCGGCTTGTTGACCCCGCCGCTGGGCAGCTTCTCCACGACCAGGCGGATGATGGTGCCCTCGATGATGGGCAGCGGGCCGTCGTGGTCGAGCCATGCGGCCCGGCGGGTCGGGCGCGGGTGCAGCCGGTCCCACGCCTGCGCGGTCGCCTTCCCATAGAGCCGGGTGTCCGTGGCCGTCACGGCCTGCTCGACACCCCAGGTGGCGGGGTCGCCGAAGACGAACTCGCCGCCGTGCTTGGGCGGCCGGCCACCTTGGGGTCGTAGACCCGCGGCGGTGTCGGCCGCCGCATCACGCGGTCCGAACGGAGCCGCCCGACGATCTCGACGGGTAGCCCCGCGAGCAGGTGGGCGATGCGCGGAGCGTCGTACCCGGCGTCCAGCACGATCAGGACCTGCGGGTCGCCCGGCCGCCACTGGCCGGCGGTGACCAGTGGCTCGACGACCTCTCGAACCTGCACCGAGGTCACCGCGGCGACATCGGCTCCGGGCTCCAGGCGGACCGCGTCCAGCACCGCCGTCCAGGACGTGCGGCCGGTCTCCAGCGCAGCGATCACCGAGTACGGCCAGCCGGACACCATCTGGTGGTTGCCTTCACCTCGGCCGAAGGTGTGCCAAAAGGACCGGTCGGCACAGGTGTTAGCGTCCGGCCGGAGCCACTGCGAGACCCTCGAAGCCGACATCCGCGCCTGGGTCAAGGACTGGAACGAAGACCCCAAGCCGTTCATCTGGACCAAGACCGCCGAAGAGATCCTCGACTCCCTTGCCCGCTTATGCCGACGGATCTCTGGCGCAGGACACTAGTGTGCTGCGCCTGAAATCGCGGGCTTAAATCTGTCGCTGGTTATCGTTGGCTGGAGGAGTGACCTTGGTGAGGTAGTCGGCGAGGGATGTGAGGATCTCGTCGGCGGTCTTGGTCCAGGTGAAGGGCCTGGGGTTCTCGTTCCACGAGTCGATCCAGGCCCTGATGTCGTCCTCCAACGCCTTCACCGAGGTGTGGACGCCTCGGCGGATGAGCTTGTCGGTGAGCAGGCCGAACCATCTCTCGACCTGGTTGATCCAGGAGGAGCCGGTCGGAGTGAAGTGGACATGGAAGCGGGGGTGCTTGCCGAGCCAGGTCTTGATCTCGGGGGTGTTGTGGGTGGCGTAGTTGTCACACACCAGGTGCACATCGAGCCCGGCGGGAACCCTCTTGTCTATCGTGACCAGGAACTTCTTGAACTCGACAGCCCGGTGGCGGCGGTGCAGTTCACCGATGACCGTGCCGTCGGCGATGTTGAACGCGGCGAACAGACTGGTGATGCCGTGCCGCAGGTAGTCGTGGGTACGCCGCTCGGGCATGCCCGGCATCATCGGCAGCACCGGCTGCGAGCGGTCCAGCGCCTGGATCTGGCTCTTCTCGTCCACGCACAGCACCACCGCCTTCTCGGGCGGGTGGTGATACAGGCCGACGACGTCGACGACCTTCGCGACGAACTGCGGATCGGTAGAGAGTTTGAAGGCATCCTGCAGGTGCGGCTTGAGGTCGAACTTCTTCCAGATCCGCCCGATGGTCGACTTCGACAGCCCGGTGCGCTCGGCCATCGAGGCCCGCGACCAGTGCGTGTCCTTACCCGGGGTCGATTCCAGCGTCGCCACGACAACATCCTCGACCTGGTCGAGCAGGATCGAGGGCGGCCTGCCGGGCCGCGGCTCATCGGTCAGCCCGTCCAGCCGCCGCTCGACGAACCGGGCCCGCCAGCGGCTCACCGACTGCTCGCGCACCCCGAGTTCGGCCGCCACCTGCCTATTCGTCCCGCCCTCCGCGCACCGCAGCACGATCCTCGCGCGCAAAGCCAGGAACTGAGCGGTCTTGGCGCGCCTGGCCCAACGCGTCAGCTGAGCCCGCTCCTCATCACTGAGCACCAGCACCGACTTGCGCCGGCCTGGCCGCGGCTCATCGGCCAGGCCGGCCATCCGCCGGGCAGCAAACCGCGACCGCCACTTCCTCACCGTGTCCGCGGTTACCTTCAACTCCGCCGCCACACGTGTATTCGGCTGCCCGTCCGCGCACGCCAAGACGATCCGTGCCCGCTCGACCAGACGGGGCGCCACCACCCCGCCCACCCAGAGCAGCAACTCGGCGCGCTCCTCATCGGACAGCGCAACTTCGACGGCACGAGGACCCCGAGACATGAAAACAGGCTACAGATTTAAGCCCGCGATTTCAGGCGCAGCACACTAGCCCTTCGCCCCGTCAGGCAGTTCCCTCACGATGTCCGCGTGCCCCGCGTGCCGTCCGGTCTCGTCAACGAGATGGATGAGCATCCAGGTGGGCGTTGCCGGAGCGGTAGTGGGGGTGGCGGCAGACGTCGTCCAAAGAGGCCGCGGCCACGATCTCGTTGCTTCGGGCGCACTGGGCCTCGTACGACGCACACGCGCGGCCGGGAGTGCGCCCCATCGCTTCGAGGGAACCGGATGCGCACCACCGGCTGTCGTTCAGGCCCGGGTGTAGCCGCCGTCGGCGAAGAGTTCGGCGCCGGTGACGAACGACGAGGCGTCGGAAGCCAGGAAGAGGGCGGCCTCGGCGATTTCCTCGGCGTCGGCCAGCCGCCCCAGTGGCACGACGGCCTCGGCGAACTGGTCGACGTCCGGCCCCGCGGCGCCCAGCAGGCCAGGGGTCTGCGTGGGTCCTGGGCTGAGGACGTTGACCCGGAATCGGCGCTGGCGCGATTGCCGGGCCCAGTTGTGTACGAGGTTGCTCAACGCTGCCTTCGAGGCGCTGTAGACCTCGAGGTGCTCATTGGGCCGCATGCTGTTGCTTGAGCCGATGACCAGGATGGAGGCGTTCTCCGCCAGGAGCGGAAGCGCCTTCTGGACGGTGAAGAGTGGGCCCTTGACGTTGACGGCGAGCGTCAGATCGACGTTCGCCTCGGTGTGGGCGCCGAGCGCGGCGTCCGCGACGATTCCCGCGTTGGCCACCAGCACGTCGATGTGTCCGGCCTCCTCGCGGACTCGCGCGTAGAGCGCGTCCAGGTCGGCCAGGACCGAGACGTCGGATCGTACGCCGGTGGCCGCAGGGCCCATCTCCTTGACTGCCGCTTCGAGGCGGTCGATGTCCCGGCCGGTCACGAAGACCCGTGCGCCCTCCCGGACGAAGCGGTGGGCGATGGCCAGCCCGATCCCGCTGGTCCCTCCGGTGATCACGGCCACCTTCTCCTTCAACACGCCTGGCATGTCGAACCCCTTCAGTTATGGAATGGATCGTCCATAACGTAGGCAGTAATGGACGATCGAGTCAAGAATGGATAGCCTGAGACCATGCCGAGACCACGCGCATTCGACGAACGCCAAGTCCTGGAGCGGGCCCGGGAACAGTTCTGGGCGACCGGCTATGCAGGAACCCGGATGGACGACATCGCCCAGGCGACCGGCCTGGGCAAGGGCAGCCTGTACGGCGCATTCGGCGACAAGGGCAAGCTGTTCCACCGTGTGTTCGGCGACTGGTGCACCGCAGTCGTTGAGGTGGCCGAAGGGCGGCTGGCAGGTGGCCCGGACGCAGAGGCCCTGGCCCGGCTGTCGGGATACGTGCACCTCATGGCGGAGAACACCGCCTCCGACACCGAGCGCCGCGGGTGCCTGTTGGCCAAGGGCGCGGCGGAACTGGCCCAGCACGATCCGACGGTCGCCGGACGGTCGGCCGAGACCATGACGGCACTGCTGACCCTGCTGCGGACGGAGATCAGCGCCGCCCAGCGCCACGGCGACATCGACAGCGCTGCGGATCCGCAGCGGTTGGCGGCACTGCTGCTCACGGTGGTCCGCGGTATCGAGGCGGTAGGCAAGGCCGGTCTGGACCCGGAGACGCTGCGGAACGTTGCAGACACCGCACTGGCGGTCCTGCCCATGCCCGAGGGGCAGAAACGCCTCGCAGCCGGCCGCAGTCCGGCCCGCGAGAACTAACTTGGCGCCATCACGGTCACATGATCCGCCGGACAGTGCAGCCAGCCACCACAGGCCTGACCGATGCCGACGGCGAACTGATCGTCTTCTTCCCGCACGACTTCCGCAGGATCTTCGTGACCGACGCCATCATGAACGGCCTGCCACCGCACATCGCCCAAGTGATCTGCGGGCATAAGAGTCTTGACACGACGATGGTCACGATCGGGCAACGCAGCCCACTGGCAGTCATGGCCGGGCCCAAGGTTGGGCCCATGGTCGGGCAGACCGCGCCACTCTCCCTACCGGTGCGCAGCTCGAAACGCCCGACTGCGCAGCCCGAATGCGCAACCGGCCGAACATCCAGCGCCGCCATGCTGCGCGGTCAGCCTGCGAGTTTGGCAGGCTGCGGCTCGTGATCGTCGTGGGAACGGGTGCCTTACCTACCGACTGCCGCCGGGCCAGAGTTCGGGGCCGCTGCTCCGATGGCGGCAGGCGCCCGGCTGGAGGCGATGCGACGCCGCGTACGCCTCACACAGATCGCAGTGTGGACCGTCATCGCGGCCGGCCGATCGCCCTGGGCGTAGCCGTCACCTCCTCCCGGAGCGCGGCGGGGCCGCGCCGCTGCCCAAGCCGTCCACGGTGCGCACCACGGCGGTGGCCGCCGATCCGGCCGGCTATGCGCAACTGTTCGTCGGTGCGTGGTTGCGCAGCAGCGCGGATGAGCAGACCTGTCCTGCGCAGTCGATGGGCCCAGACGTCGGCCTGCCCGACCCGGGCGCGGATGGGCAGTCGGCGCCGGAGTCGGTGACGGCGGTGCGTGGTGCGCAGCGGGCCGGGTGGATGGTCGGTGACGGTGGCTGCGCCATACCCGGACGGACGGGTGCGCTGCTACGCGGTACCGGTGGCCGCCGACCACGCGGGCGGAGGTGGACCGCTACCTTGCGCCCGGCGTGCGCCTGACGGCCGTCGCCCCGTATCAGACCACATGACACCGCACCCGGGATCCGCCGTCAGCAGTAGAGGTTGCCGCCGGGTGACGTGCCGAGGATCTGCGTGAACCGCTGGTAGTTGTTCACCCGGCTCTGTACCTGCGCCGGGTTCTTGCCGTCACACTCCAGGGAGCCGTTGATGGAGCGGATGGTCTGGCCGAAGCCGGCCTGGTTGACCATGGCGTTGTGCGGGGTCATGGTGCCGGGGCCGGTCTGGGTGTTCCAGTACCACAGGCCGGTCTTCCAGGCCACGGCCGCGTCGTTCTGCACCAGCCAGGGGTTGTTCAGCAGATCCAGACCGAGCGCGTCACCGGCGGCCTTGTAGTTGAAGTTCCAGGACAGCTGGATCGGGCCGCGCCCGTAGTAGGCGGCCTGGCCCGCCGGGCAGCCGTACCACTGGCTCCAGTCGCAGTAGTGCGGGTAGTTGGCGGTGTTCTGCTCGACGATGTGGACCAGCCCGCCGGTCTCGTGGCTGACGTTGGCCAGGAAGGCCGCGGCCTCCTGCTTCTTCACCGTGTCGCTGCCGGTGTTGGCGAAGCCCGGGTAGGCGCTCAGCGCGGCGGTCAGGCCGCTGTACGTGTAGAACGAATTCCGGTTCGGGAACATCTGGTTGAACTGCGCCTCGCTCACCACGAAGGTGGCGGCGGGCGTGTCCGAGCCGTTGTCACAGGCGTACGGCTCCCAGTACCAGGTGCTGATGATCGGGTCGTAGCCCGGGTTGGCGTGCTCGGCGATGTACGCCTTGCCGTCGGTATAGCGGACGATGTCACCGGCGTTGTACGACCTGCCGGCCACCCAGCTGGGGTAGCTGGAGCACGCCGCGGCGGCGGCGTTCGTGGCCGGGAGCAGCACCGGGGCGGTGCCGGCGAGGGCGAGGACGGCCACGACGGCGGAGAGACGACGTCTCGACACGGGATCAACTCCTTTGCGGGGCACGGCCGCTCCTCGGGGGCAGGACGAAGCGGAGCCCGCACCGCACGCACCGGTGGACCGGACACGGCGTGGGGGCGGCCGTGGTGGGGGGCTGTGGAGGCTCACTCAACCGCGTTGGTCTGTACCAGTCAAGGGTGTAGACCAGTCAGGCCTAGACCAATCGGCGGGAGCTACTGTCGGGCTGAAGCCATCCCCGGCCGGATCGCTACCGATACGTCACGACGCCACAGCCTCGTCCGCACGGTGACCGTGCCAAGCTGAGCCGCCATCAGATCCGTCGTGCACTGTGCCAGTTCCGCCGACCCACGATGGTCAAGTGGGTGCACCCCAGCTGACCGGCAGTCGCCACCGGCACCCGCCACCGGTCAGCAGTTGCACGAAGTCCTCGCCCCGCAGCGGACACACCCGCACCTCCGCGCCGAGTTTCCGCAGGCTCCACCGCGAGCGCCACCATCGGCTCCACGCTCCGCGGCCCCCGTACGGCGACAATTGCACACGCATGACCCGCTCGAGCCTCGCGCCGAGTCCGGACGCCTCGCCGCTGATCCTGCCCGGCAACTGGCCCGAATCGATCAGGTGCCGACGACGCCAGACGTAGATCACCTGATCGCCGAACCCGCGGCGTGAGGCAACCTGCGCAACGCTCCTTCCAGGCGCCACGAAGCCGGGGGCCTGATGGCGTTGCCCGGGCGGACAACTGCAGGGCCTCGGGGGCTCCGAAGGCTGCTGGATCGGCTGCTTTCCAGCACCCCGACGCCAACACAGCCGCAGCAAACCGGCGACGAGCGGCCCATGTTGACCGTGCCCATGCCCGCATCTACTGTGCGCGATGCGGACAACACCTGAGCATGCGCACGCACGACCGTCAACGGGCGTCATCTGGCCTTGACTCTGCACCGCGCCCCCTGAAGACGGAGCCGCGCATGGACACTCCCCTCGCCACCGTGTTCCTCCCGCTCGCCCTCGCCGTCATCATGTTCGGGCTGGGTCTGTCCCTGACCGTCGACGACTTCCGGCGGGTGCGACGCCACCCCCGGGCCGTGGTCGTGGCAATGTCCTGCCAGCTCCTTCTCCTACCCGGCGTATGCCTGGGCCTGGTCCTCGCCTTCGACCTCTCCCCCGTGCTCGCCGTCGGCATGATGCTGCTGGCCGCATCACCCGGCGGGACGACGGCGAACCTCTTCAGCCATCTCTTCGGCGGCGACGTGGCACTGAACGTCACGCTCACGGCGGTGAACGCGCTGCTGGCCATCGTGACGCTGCCGATCATCACCAACCTCTCCCTGCACTACTTCGAACCGGACATCGGTGAGAACAGCATGGGGTTGCAGTTCGGCAAGGTCCTGCAGGTGTTCGCCCTGGTACTCGTGCCGGTGGCGATCGGGCTCGCCATCCGCCGCCGCTCGCAGGAGTTCGCGCATCGCATGGACCGCCCGGTTCGGCTTCTGTCGGTCGTCGTGCTCGTCACGATCATCGCCGGTGCGCTGGTGGCCGAGAGGAACAACATCGGCGACTACCTCTCGGACGTAGGGCCGACGGCGGTGGTCTTCTGCGGGCTGAGCCTCACGATCGGGTACGCGGTACCGCGCATGGCCCGGTTGGACAAGGCGCAATCGATCGCCTGCTCCATGGAGATCGGCGTACACAACAGCGCCATCGCCATGACCCTGGCCATCAGCGTGCTCGGCAGCGTCAGCCTGGCAGTACCCGCCGCCGTCTACGGCGTGCTCATGAATCCCGTCGCAGCCCTCGCGGGAGTGCTGATGACCCGGGGTCCCCGGCCCGCCGAGAAACCCGCGTCGGCCCTCTGACCCCGCCGCCCATCAGGACACGCCAGCGAGACGCCGATGTCCTCATGCTCTGTGTGCGGCACTGACAAGGCTGCGTGAAGTTGGGAGCCAACCCCGTTCACCGCTGCCTCAGCGACGTACCGTCACAGGTGGCGCCTCCACAGCGGCGAGTGCGCCGACCTCGGATTGCTGCAGCGCACCCTTCGGCTCCGCATCGGCTTCGTGCGTCAACGGTCTGCGGCCACGACCGAGACCACAGCCGAAGCACGGCCGTAACCTCCACTCGTTGGCACCGAGGCAGCCGCCGTCCTTGGCGCCCTCGAACGCCAGCGGGCCACGCTGGCCTGGGAGTGCTCCAGCCTGGACGCCTCCGTAGACCGCGCGCGGTCGACCGTGCAGGCCTGGGCAGCAAACACCGCATCATCACCGACGGCCGGGGGCATCCCGCTCGCGGCGTTCTTGACCGGTCGAAACCGCAACGTCACCCAGTTGCTGCCGCTGCTGGAGAAGATCCTTGCAATGGCGGGGGTCGTCGGTCAGACCCAGTGGAACGACGCGACGACATCCATCAAGCCTTCCCGAGCCTCGCCGTCTGCCTGATCACCCATCGGCACGTCCAGCGGCTTTGTCAGGGCCAGTTGGAACCTTGTACCGCTGGCGCGCGCTCCACTGTCACAAGTACCAAGCCGGGGCAGTGCATTGACTTGCTCCTCGGGCTGAAGCCCGGGGATTCTGGCCTTCTCGTCCGTTGCTGTGCCGCTACGTGGCACGGGGTTCGGGTGAGGATCCGTGGCTTCCTGTTTCGTCGCGCTGTGCCGGGACGAGTCCTGGTCTTACCTGCGCTCCACAGGCTGTAACCGCCAGTCCGGCGGCCGTTTTGACGTTCTTCGCGGCGTTGTGGTCGCGGTCATGGACCGCACCGCAGGCGGCACAGGTCCAGGTCCGGATATGCAAGGGCTTGGGGCCGTCCTTGGTCCCGCACTGCGAGCAGATCTGGCTGGTCGGCTCGAATCGGCCGATCTTCACCAGGGTCCGCCCGTACCGGGCCGCTTTGTACTCCAGCATATGCACGAACTGTGCCCAGCCGGCGTCATGCACACTCTTGGCCAGTCTTGTGCGTGCGAGTGCTTTGACCGCCAGGTCTTCCACGCCGATCGCTTGGTTGTCGCGGATCAGCTTCGTGGAGAGCTGGTGGTGGAACTCCCGTCGGGCGTCCGTGACTTGTGCGTGGGCGCGGGCGACCTTCAGGCGGGCCTTCTCGCGGTTCTTGGATCCTTTCTGTTTGCGGGACAGCTCCCGCTGGGCCTTCTTCAGCTTCTTCTCGGCGCGGCGCAGAAACCTCGGGGAGTCGATTGTCGTGCCGTCGGAGAGGACGGCGAAGTGCGTCAGCCCGAGGTCGATGCCGACCGTCTGGTCGGTGTCGGGCATGCGGGTGGCGTCGGCCGCCGGGTCGGTGTCGATGACGAAGGAGGCGAAGTACCGCCCGGCCGCGTCCTTGATCACGGTGACCGAGGAGGGCGGTGCGGGCAGGGTGCGTGACCACTTCACCTTCACCGCGCCGACCTTGGGAAGGTTCAGCCTCCCGGAGGCAGTGACCGACCAGCGGGCGTTGGCGGTGAAACGGATCGACTGCCGGGCGTCCTTGCGGGACTTGAATCGGGGCGCACCGCTCTTCGCGCCCTTCCGCTCGCCTTTGAGGGAGGCGAAGTAGTTCTTGTAGGCCGTCTCGGCATCACGCAGGGACTGCTGGAGCACGACGGCGGAGACCTCGCCCAGCCACGACCGTGCGTCGGTCTGTTTCGCCTCGGTGATCAGCTTCCTGGACAGTGCGCCGGCCGCCGGGAATGCCCCGCCCGCACGGCGGGCGTCCTCTCTGGCACGCACCGCGTCATTGAATACGACGCGGGCGCACCCGAACGCCTTGGCCAGTGCGGTGCGTTGGCCGGAGTCCGGGTACAGCCTGAAGGCGTACCGAAGCTGCATGACGGCCACGATACATACTTGGGTTATGGGCGAGATGCAGACGATCAGAACTGGCCGGCACTGTGTTTTCGTGATGCATGTGCACTTGGTCTTCGTGACCAAGTTCCGGCACAAGGTGTTCACGGATGCTCACCTGAGACGCATGGAGGAGATCATGCGGTCGGTGTGCGCGGACTTCGAGTGCGAGCTGGTGGAGTTCAACGGCGAGGACAGCCACGTCCACCTCCTGGTGAACTTCCCGCCCAAGGTCGCCGTCACCAAGCTCGTCAACTCCCTCAAGGGTGTCTCCTCCCGCCGTCTGCGCCAGGAATTCCCCGACCTGGTACGCCACTACTGGCGGGCCAACAAGCTCTGGTCCGGTTCCTACTTCGCCGGCACCGTCGGCGGCGCCCCGCTCTCCGTCGTCAGGCAGTACATCGAGCAACAGAACCGGCCCGCGTGAGCATCGCCCGGCTCCGCCGGGACCGGCCATCGCGGCGCTCCGCGCCACGGATGGTGAACAGGCGATGTCCAGCTCCGCCGACCAAGATTCTGCGACGCTCCGCGTCGCCACGACAAGATTCGCTTCACCACCGGGCTGAAGCCCGATGCACTGCGAATGAATCTGGTAGCGCCCCTGTCGACGGGCCAAAGAAGGTGTGTCTGCGGAGCGGAGTCTTGCCATCCCGCCAAGAACCGCTCGCTCCAAGGGGCCGCGCCCGTGTAGGCCGGTCCGGCCGGCCCGAGGGCGACCGGATACAGTGCGCGGGACGGCAGCCTGGTTTGTGAGGGAAGCGTGACCGACACCAGCGACACCCGACCCGCCGACAGTGAAGCGCAAGCGCCACCGCAGAGCCGGCTGCACCGCCTGATGCGCTACCTCCCGCTGATCGCCCCTGTCCTGCTGTGGGCCGTGCCCTGCTGGGTGCTTCTGCACACCGGCCAGCGCTGGCCGCTGCCCGTCACGCTGGTCGGCACCGCCCTGTTCGTCCTCGGCCTCGCCGGTATGCCGCTCGCGATGATGCGCGGACACGGCCGGCGCCAGCAGGACCGGGCGGCGGTCGTCGGTGACACCCTGCTGGGCATCAGCTGGGTCCTGTTCACCTGGTCCATTCTGCTCGGCGTATTGCTACGGCTCGCCCTGACCGTGGCCGGCGTCGGCGAGAGCCAGGAACGGGCCCGAATCGTCACTTGGGCCGTCCTCGGCACAACCGCCGTACTACTCGCCTGGGGGTACGCCGAGGCCCGCCGCGTGCCACGCGTGCGCCGACTCGACGTGCAACTCCCACGGCTGGGTGCCGGGTTGGACGGCATCCGCGTCGTCCTCATCACCGACACCCACTACGGCCCACTCGATCGCACCCGCTGGTCGGCACGGGTGTGCGAGACGGTGAACACTCTGGAAGCCGACCTGGTCTGCCACACCGGCGACATCGCGGACGGCACGGCCGAACGCCGCCGCGCCCAGGCCGCCCCACTCGGAACCGTGCGGGCCACCCAGGCCCGTGTCTACGTCACCGGCAACCACGAGTACTACAGCGAAGCCCAGGGCTGGGTCGACCTGATGGACGAGCTGGGCTGGGAGCCGCTGCGCAACCGCCACCTGCTGCTCGAACGCGGCGGCGACACCCTCGTGGTCGCCGGCGTGGATGACGTCACCGCGGAGTCCTCCGGACTGGCCGGGCACCGCGCCCACCTCGCCGGAGCCCTGGACGGCGCCAACCCCGACATACCCGTCCTGCTCTTGGCACACCAGCCCAAGTTCATCGACCGGGCGGCAGCCGACGGCATCGACCTCCAACTCTCCGGCCACACCCACGGCGGCCAGATCTGGCCCTTCCACCACCTGGTCCGCATCGACCAGCCCGCCCTCGCCGGCCTCAGCCACCACGCCCCCCGCACCCTCCTCTACACCAGCCGCGGCACCGGCTTCTGGGGCCCGCCATTCCGCATCTTCGCCCCCAGCGAGATCACCCTGCTCGTACTCCGCTCCCCACAGCGGCCCCCCACGCCGTAGCGCTGGGCGGGCCGGCACATTCGCTGGGAGCAGTCCACGCTCCGAGGGATGCTGCGTCGATAGATGACAGGCCGGTCTGGCTGAAGACAAGATCCGGGCGGTTACGGGTCAGGCACGGCTCCGGCTCCGGCTCCGGCTCCGGCGAAAGACTGCGCCGTCTCCGTGGCCGGGCCGACCGGAAGCACCGGCCTGAACACCTTCGTCCAGTACCACCACGCTGCCATCGACGCGGCCACCGGCACCCAACTCACCAGCTCCTGTCCAGCATCGGACTGGGTCTGCTACCCACTCCACATTCGGGGAAGGGCCGCCCCTGACGGCTCCCTCTACCCGGGCACCGAAACCGAAGTGTTCCGCACGTCCAAACACTGACCAGGACACTTCAGCGCGATGCAAGGGGCACCCGCAGAGCGAGGAATCTGCCCGTCGCGCTTGAGCGCGGCGCTACGACGGGACAGCGGCTCCAGGGACGGGATCGCCGTTCTCCGGCTCCGCGGGCGGCTCGGCGAGCTGCTCGCGCGCATAGTTCCACACCACCGCGATCAGGGCCGTGACCGGGACCGCGAGGAGGCTGCCGACGATGCCCGCCAGGTTGCCGCCCAGTGTTACTGCCAGGAGGATCACCGCCGCGTGCAGGCCGAGCCCACGGCTCTGGATCATGGGCTGGAACACGTTCCCCTCGAGTTGCTGCACGACCACGATGATGGCGAGCACGATCAGCGCGTCGGACAGCCCATTGGATACCAGGGCAATGAGAACCGCCACGAGGCCGGCGAACAGTGCGCCCACGATCGGCACGAACGCGGTGACGAACGTCAGCACCGCCAGCGGCAGCACCAGCGGCACCCCCAGGATCCACAGGCCGATCCCGATCAACACGGCGTCGAGCAGGCCGACGGCAGCCTGGGATCGGACGAACGAGCCCAGGGTGTCCCAACTGCGTGCGGCGACTGTGGGGACGTCGATGGCAAGCCGACCAGGCAGCTGGCGGGCGAGCCACGGCAGGAACCGCGGCCCGTCTTTGAGGAAGAAGAACATCAAAAAGAGGGCCAGCACAGCGGTGATCACGCCGTTGACGACACTGCTCACCCCCGTGACCAGGGCGGTGACGGCGCTGCCGAGACCGTCCTGGGCGCGGTCGACCGCGCTGTCGAAGGCCTTGTCGATCTGAGCGTCCCCGATGTTCAGCGGCGGACCCGCGGCCCACTCCCGCAGCCGCTGGACACCCTCGATCACGCCGTCGGTCAGCTCGCCGGACTGGGACGCCACCGGAACCGCGATCAGCGCCACGACGCCTGCGGCAACGAGGAGGAACATGATGGTCACCAATGCCGCGGCCAGGGCCGGACGCCACCCTCTCGAGCGGAGGAAACGCGTCGGAGGCCAGGTCAGCGTGGTGAGGAGCAGACCGACAATGAGCGGCCAGACCACCGACCACATCCGGTCGAGCAGCCAGAGGGCCACCGCGAGCGTCACGAGGACCAACAGCAACTCGGCGCAGACACGTGCCGATATGCGCAACGCGGCGCGGGATTTCGCGGAACTCACCGTGGCAGGCATGAAGGTCACCCTATGGGGAGCCCCGTTGCCCCCTGCCGTCGCGGTCGGCCACGGATGTCCATGCCCATCAAACACGGTCCGCCGGATTCCGCATCTGCCGGTCCAGGGCGCCCTGGGAGGCAGCCGGTTGCGAGCGCTTGACTTCTCCGTCAGGGTCGCGTGTCGGCATACACGTCTATGTGCAGAGCCGCGTACGGATGAACATGCAGAGCGAGGAGACCTGCGAAGTGCAAGCGTCGTCGTTCGAGATGATGGGTCGGTGTCCCTTCGCTATTTCAACCAGACCGGCTGGACCGCGATCTTCAATGGGACCGACACGGAGATCGGCCGCATGGTGCGTGTAGAGGGCTGGGACCAGGCGACCGGAACGGCCCTGGTCGTCGATCCCAGGCGTGGCGCCCTGCGTGCGGTGACGGACTACGAGGACTTCTCCCACTTGGAGCGAGCTGACCAGGTTGTGGCCGCGGTGCCTGGCGGAGGGTGGCGGGTGCACTGGAAGGACGAGAGCCCAGGGGGAACGCCGCAGACGGAACAGGTACTGGCCTGGCTCATCACGCCGCAGGGCCGGGCGACGGCCATCACAGTCGATGCCCAGGGGCATGTCGAGGATGCTGAAGGCGCCGACGCCTTCATCCCACCGGGCGAGAACCCGGTGTCCTGATCGCAGCCGGTCAGGCCACGTCGTTCTCTCGCTCGATGGCCTTGAGGCGGTTCTTCAGCCGGTAGCTGGGGCCGTTGATATGCCGAGTTCCTAGGCGATCCGGGGCCGGGCTTCCTGGACGTAGAGCCTGGTCCGCTGGTAGTTGCCGGTGAACCCGTACTCCTGGGCGAGCCGCCCGTAGATCACAGCGGCCTTCATCAGGACCTCCGCCCACAGCATCGAGTCGACCAGCGGCGCGAACTCGTGGATCACCCTGGCCCGGGACCGGCCGTTCGGCGACCGGCGCGGCGGCGAGGCGGGTCCGTCGCCTGACAGGTACTTGCTGACCGTCCGCCAGTTCAGGCCCGTCTCCCTTGGCGACCTCGGTCAGGCTCATGGCTCCGGACTCGACCAGGCCACGAAAACGCCGTAGTTCCAGCCAGCGCTGCGGATCCAGGACCGCGGCCACCCATCTCTGCCACCTCGACCCGCGACGCGGATGTTCAGCGCACCAGCCAGCCGTGCCCCGGGACGGCCCGCCAGCGTCAGCGCGATCGAGGTGAGCACCGTGCGAAGCAGCGGGTGTAACGGGCGTGCGGGCTGGTGAGTCCGGGAACTTGCTCGGTGAACGTCGCTGCTGAACAACGGGAGTTGAGGCACTTGAAGCGCCGTACCACCAGCAACGACGGCATCACAAGATCGTCGACAGAGCCCTTCACTGATGAGCCAAGCAGCCGTCCGCTTGAGGAGACAGGCGGACAAGCCAGCGCTGAGGGTAACTACGAAGGAGATGAGAGGGCTCATGGGCATGCGCTCCAGTGAGGGGTGACAATGCCTGGGCCAAAACCAGCGGCGAAGCGAAGTAGAACCTGTCGTCGGGTACTGAACTTGATTGGGTGATGTCGGGGATGTTTGCCTGACGCCGGCTTGTCGGCTGCGGTAGCTGTGGGGCTGTGAGGTACGCGCAGGGCGGCGGGCTGACCGACGCCGAGAGGGCCGCGCGGGAGCGGATCCGGCTGCTGGCCGTGGAACGCTTCGAGGGCGGGGAGAAGAACCGGGAGATCGCTGCCGCGCTGCGGGTGAGCGAGCGGTCGGTGGAGCGGTGGCGCCGGGCTTGGCTCGAGCGAGGCGAGGCCGGGATCCTGTCGAAGGGATCGCCCGGACGCCCCAGGCTCAGCTCGGTTCAGATTGCGAGACTGGAGCGGGAGTTGGAGCGTGGACCGCTCGTCCACGGCTGGGCCGATCAGCGGTGGACGCTGGCGTGAGTCAAGACGCTGATCGGTCGACTGTTCCACGTTTCGTACACGGTGGAAGGCACGTGGCGGCTGCTGAAGCGGCACGGCTGGTCGTGGCAGCAGCCCACCCGCCGGGCGATCGAGCGCGACGATGCGGCGGTTGAGCTGTGGAAGAAGGAGGTCTGGCCACGGGTAAGAGGTGTGCGGCGGCGTGTAACGGCTGGAGCGTCTTCTAGGATAAGGTCGGCCAGTCGATGACGCCGCCGCGCTCTCGAACCTGGGGGCGGATCGGCCGAACCCCGGTCGTCCGGGTTCGCGGCCGGGGCTCCGGACGGGTGTCGATGGCGGGTATGACCTGCTACAAGCCGGGCGAGCGGTCCCGGCTGATCTACGCCATCCGCGAGTACCGAGGGCGCAAGGGCGAGCCGAAGGGCTTCGGCTGGCGGGACCTCCGCGACCTCTTGGTGCGTGCCCGCATCCAGCTCGGCGGACCGATCGTGCTGGTCTGGGACAACGTCCGCCTCCACCTGACCGTCGGGATGCGGGAGTTCATCGCCGCGAATGCCGCCTGGCTCACCGTGTTCCAACTCCCCACCTACGCGCCGGACCTGAACCCGCAGGAGGGCATCTGGTCGCTGGTCAAACGCGACATCGGCAACCTCGCCGCAGCCGACCTGGGCCAGACCACCAGGGCCGTGAAGCGCAGGCTCAAGCAGATCCAGTACCGCCCGGATTTCGTCGACAGCTGCCTTGCGGGCACCGGCCTCATCACGGACGACTGACCGGCGCTGCAGATTCGTCAGTCGGCGTAGTACCGGTCGCAGGCGGCGGAGCGCTCCTCCACTGAGAAGCCCTCGAATTCACCGTCTGCCTCGAGCTCGCGCAGTCGATCCAATGCCGCCGTCGCAGAAGGTGCACGGTTGGCCGAGAGGTGGGCCTTCGTCGCGTCGAGCCCGTGCCCAAGCAGGAATTCGATGTCGATCGAGCACGCTGCGTCGAAGCTGGCTTGCTTCGCACTCCAGATCAGGAGTACGTCGTCGAGGTCGCCGCTGTTGAACAGCTGGAAGCAGCAGAGCCTCATCAGCTCAGTGTCGCCCGCGCCCTGGGCGCGTCGCTCACGCACCGTGTGCTCTCTGAGGAGTGCACGGATCTCGTCGAGGTCCGCACCGACGGGGCGAAGTCCGTAGCGGCGCCAGCTTTCCTTGACATCCATCGCTGGTCTCCTTGATCGTCCGGCCCGGCCCGTGGCCTATCGGCCCCACCCATCGCCGTTCGGTCGGACGACGGCCCCTCTGCCGGTCACAGTATGCACACCGAGGGCCAGCCCATGTGGGTCGGCGGTCACCGGCGCAGGAGACCGATGATCCAAAGCCACCCGACATCACCCAATCAAGTTGAGTAGCCGGGTCTCCACCCGTGTAATGCGTACGGATCACCCCCGCGTCGGCGGGGAACACGCCAACGACCTTGGGAGCGATTGAGTGTCACAACTTGCCTAACCCGTACGGACCTTCGCCTGTAACGGCCAAGGCCCGCCTGCCATGATCGTCATCATGGGCATACACATCGCACCGGCCGCGGTGGCCGACTTCCACAAGGTCCTGAATGATCACCCCCGTTATTGGGGCGAACGCGACCTTCGGTCGCTGCACCTTCTGGCCATGGTGCAGGAGTTCGGTTCCACCTGCTTGGTTGCCCGAGCCGAGGACGGAATCCATGGATACATCTTCGGGTTCGTAACCCCCAACGGCACCGGGTACGTGCACCTGATCGCCACGCGGGACGACGCCCGTGGCACCGGTCTCGGGCGTCGTCTGTATACGGCGTTCGCAGAAGCAGCGGAGCGTCACGGTGCACGGCAGTTGAAGGCGATCACGTCCATCGAGAACACCGGCTCAATCGCGTTCCATCGCAGGCTCGGCTTCGACACGAAGATCGCCGACGACTACAACGGCCCCGGCCAAGCCATGGCCGTCTTCCACCGAGAACTGCCGCTCAACGTCTCGCGGCCATAACTCACCAGCCGTCAAGCGAATCACCCCCGCGTCGGCTGGGAGCACAGGTACCGGGCGACCGTGTCCGGGGAAGGCGCCGGATCACGCACGCTCGGCGTGAGCAACCTCGTGGTAGCCCACCTGACTGCGTGCCAGCGGATCCCCCCGTCGGCGGGGAGCACGCCTCCTTGGCCTCCGCCTTGTTCTTCGCCGGATCACCCCCGCGCCGGCAGGGAGGACTTGCCGCAGATCCATCCGAACCAGGTGCGGCAGCGGTTCACCGCCGCGTCGGCTGGGAGCACTACGAGGTTCATCCCAGCATCGGCGGGGGGGGTCCACAGGTTCTCAGTCAGGGATCTGGAGGAATGCTGGCTGCACCGCACCCGGAGAATGTGGGTGTCGGGATGGGTTTCCTCGTAGCGGTCCAAGAACTTCTGGTGGCGGCCGGCCTCGAAGTCCCGGCAGGCCTCGTCGTCTTCGTCCAGGCCGCCGGCCAGGGCGAGCTTCGCGCCCTCCAACAATGCCTCGCGCTTGGTTGCATATACCCACACATCCAGCCGCCCGCCGCCGCTGTACCCGCAGTGCGCCAGCGTCCACACCGCCGGGTCCCGTGTGGTTTCCGAACTCCCGTCCGCCCGATGACGGCGCGAGGAGACCTGCTGCTTGATGAAGCCGGAGTAGTCGCCCAACAGCGGCACTGTATGGCTCCCCGCCCCGCAGCGGGTGGTACCGCAGGAAACCCACGAAAGCGGTAATCGGTCGCCCTCTTTGGGGCGCGGAGCCTGCTGGCCTACCGGCCACAGGGCGAACCGTCGGCTTTGTGTTCTGCGAGGCTCGGGGCGCCGGTGACGTCCAGGAGTGGTTCAGGTGGTCTGGGGCCAGGTGTGCAGCAGGGCGGCGATCTGCTTGGCTGTGCAGTCCGGAGCGCGCAGCAGATCGCGGAGGGCGAGGGCGTCTTCGCGGGTGGGCTTGACCGGGATACCGGAGGCCTCCAGGTACATCACGCCGGTCGCGGCGGCGACGGCCATGTTGGAGTGCTCCAGCCAGCGGCAGCGGCCGAGGATGTGCACCAGGGCGGCGGCGCGGGCGTAGGGGCCGTCGTAGACAGGTGTTTCCAGGAGTTCGGCTCGGTGGCAGGCGACCGCCGCTACCGGCACGCCGTAGTCGTCGGGAGCCGGATCCCCGGCACCGGCGAGTTCCGCGACCTGCAGGATCCAGGGGACGTCGATGTGCAGGTCCATTACGCGGCATGCGCTCCGGTGGCCTGGTGGTCCGCGTGCTCCGCTTCGTCGAACAGCGCCTGATGCTCATCGAGGAACCGGCGGGCGGCGTCCAGACCCCGCTGCCTGAGCCCTTCGGTGTCTTCGCGCACCAGGGCGGCGATGTAGTCGCCGAGGCTCACTCCCCGGTCCGCGGCACGCGCTTCGGCCAGCGCTTTGATCTCACTGTCCACGCGTGCACCCAGCTGTGTCTTAGCCATACCCCAAACGGTAACAGCTGTTACCAGTGCCGTACAGCCTTCCGCGTGGACAGACGCCAGGCCACTCGCGGGCTCGCGGTAGGTCGTGCAGCACTCACCGGCCGCCATGATCGCCGTGTCCCAGCGGGACACCCCAGGAGCCGAAGCAGCGGGCCGCCGACCTGGCCGGGTGATCCCGGAACCTCCCCGCGGACCTGAGGTGCATCGGGGGAGCCCTTCGCGTTTTGGAACATCCCCGCCGACGCGGGGAGCACCTCTGCCAGGAGAGCGCTGGCCTCGGTACCCGGGATCATGCCCGCGAGCGTGGGGAGCAGGTTCTTCCCGCTGTATAACAACAAGAACGAGGGACCATCCCCGCGGGCGCGAGGAGCATGCGGCTGACCCAGCCGACCGAGGACGCCTTGCGGGCAACCAACTCTCCGCAGTACAGCGAGAAGTTCCCGCCCTCAGCCGTGATCCGCTTCTGGAGGAGTTCCTCCGCCGGCTCCAGGGGCACCCGGTCAGCGACGACGGGCGCAAGAGCGCGATCCGGCATCTGTGCCGGGCCCTGACCGTCTACCTTTGATCGTGGCCAGTGCGCCGCCCTTCAGGGCGGTGGTGAAGGCCGTCTCAGCACTGCTCTGACCCGCGCCGGGTGCATGGGTCCGCAGTGTTCAGCTCAGCTCACGGGGCGTTTCTGCCGCTCGATGTACTGCTGTACGACGGTCAGGGGCGCCCGGCTACAGCTTCCGGCGAAGTACGAGCCGGACCAGAGGTGTCCGCCCCACAGGTACCGGCGCACGTGGGCGTCGTACTCCTTGCGGAGCAGGCGGGCGGAGACGCCCTTGAGGGAGTTGTCGAGCTTGGAGAGTTGGACGTTCGGGGGGTAGTGCACGAGCAGGTGGACGTGGTCCTGTTCGCCGTTGAACTGCTTGAGGTCAGCCTCGAAGTCCGCGCACACCTCCCGCATGATCTCTTCGCAGCGCGTCAGCATCTCGTCCGTGAACGCCTTGCGCCGGTACTTGGTGACGAACACCAAATGCACGTGCAGGTGGTAGACGACGTGGTGGCCGGTTCTGACATCGGGATTCGGATTCCAGCGTGGTGACATAAACCAACTGAGTAGAGTGATCACTATGAGTGAACTCGGCCTGGTGAAGCGGCAGTTCGGGCACCGCGCCCGACTGGCACTGAGCCCTGCCGAGATCCGCGTCATCAATGACCAGGCGCACGCGGCCCGCACCATGTGGAACTGCCTGCATTCCTGGTGGCAGATGATGCCCAGGGACAAGCGCACCCTGGCAGGCGCGGACGCTGCGATACGGCAGGCCCGCAAGGATCTCGATTACCTCGCCGACCTTCCCGCCCAGGCCGCACAGGCCGTCTTGAAGACGTACCACCGGGCGTGGGTGAACTGCTGGGAGGGACGGGCCGACGAGCCCCGCTACAAGGGCCGCTTCCGTACTCCGATGTCCGTGGACATTCCGCAGGGCCGGGACCTGAACATCGTCCGCGTCCACCGCCGGTGGGGCATGGTCAACATTCCCAAGGTCGGCCGGGTCCGCTTCCGCTGGACCAAAGACCTCCCGGTCGGCAAGCGCGCGAACAAGGAGAACCGGATCACCGGCGCCCGCCTGGTCAAAGACGCGCTCGGCTGGCACATCGCCTTCCGCGTCCAGACCCTCGAACGCTCCCCCGAGCCGCACCAGGGGCCAGAGGTCGGCATCGACGCCGGGGTCAACATCCCCCTCGCCCTCTCGAACAAGGACCACCAGGACCACGGGCGCCCTGCGCGCCTGCCAGGCGGTGACTGCGACCGTGACAAGTGGCTCACCCCGAAGGAGAAGGCCAAGCTCCTCAAGCTGGAGCGGCAGGCCGCGCACCGCAAGACATTCCGCAAACGCGGGGAGAAGGCCTCCAAGCGTTTGCAGCACACCTACGACCAGATCAAGCAGCTCCGAGCAAAAGCCACGCGACGAGCCCTTAACCGGCAGCACCAGACGACCACCTACCTCGCCCAGACGTACGGCGTGCTGGTGGTCGAACAGCTCAACATCCTCGGCATGACCAAAGCCCCCAAGCCGAAGCCCGACCCCGACAGCGCGGGAGCATTCCTGCCCAACGGGGCCGCCGCGAAGGCCGGCCTGAACCGCTCCATCGCCCAGGAGGCGTGGGGGCGGACCGTGACGATGCTGACGTACAAGACCGCCCGCTACGGCGGCCGGCTCGTCAAGGTCCCCGCCCCGCATACCTCCCAGCGATGCTCCGCCTGCGGATTCACCGTCCCCGGCAGCCGAGAGAATCAAGAACTGTTCGTATGCAAGAACCCTGACTGCGGCTGGACGGCGAACGCCGACTGGAACGCAGCCCGCAACATCTTGCACCTGTACCGGATCGGCCACGTCATCGTGGAGGTCCCGGCCGCCGGAAGGCGCGGTCGCAGGGCGGGTAAAACCGTCAAACCCACCGCAGCAATGTAGGCGGAAATCCCCTTCCTGAGCTTACGAAGGGAGGGGAGAACTTCAAGGGATCGCGCCCTGGCCGACCTCACCCCGGCCGCGCTGGTGCACTACGGCAAAGTCCATCCCGGATGCGGGATCCCTGGCTTCGGGCCGTTGCTGCGCGACATGGGCGTCCTGCCGGCCTGGGTCCCGCAGACCTTGCAGGACCCCAGTATCCGTGGCCGCCAGTCCGTCGACGACCTGGTCGACCACCACCAGGTACGCAACCGCGATATCCGCGATCTGCTGGTCGACTACATCCGCCGGCGCGCTATCGAGGTCGACTACGGCCCCCCCAGACCCTACCGAGGGGACCGGAGCAGTCGGCGTCCAGCGGTCAGGTCGGGAGGCTCAGTGCCTGGTCTCCATTCTGGCAAAGAGTTGAGCGCACTCGCTGGCGAAGGAGCAGAGCTGGTCCACGACCTGCCGGTACTCCTGCGGATCCCGCAACAGGTTCGGCGTGGCATCGGTCCACTGCTGCCACAGGCCACCGGCGGCAAGGTAGGGGGATGCTCGCTCGGTCCCAAGGACGGCATCGAGGTGAAGCAGTGTGCTGAGAGCAACGATCTGGTCGTAGACGAGGTCGGGTTGAGGCAAGCAGCGATCAAGGTATCTGCAGACTAGATCGGCGTCCGCGCTGGTGCCGAAGGTGGCAAGCGTGATGCAGTAGGCCCCGCCGCCGGGGCCTCCGCTGGCCAGCAGGAGTTCGCCGATGCGGCTGCGGAACTCGGTCCTGCCGGCTACAGCAACCAGCCAGGAGGCAGTCCTACGCTCTCGCCAACCGCCTTCGAAAAGGATGCCGAGTTCAACGGGAGTGATCTCCCCGGCAGCCTGGACCAGCTCCCTCACGAACAGGTCGCGCTCAGGCCCGCTCAACCGCAGCGAGCTTCCACCCAGCCGCATGTACCGGCGGCCGGGCGTGACGAATCGTCGGACCAGGTCCCTGAGCTCGGGGTCGGTGTTGGGATAGCGCATGGCTGCATCTTTGCCCGGCGAGGACCCAGCTGCCAGCGGTTTAGCCAGAGCCCCGAGTAGCGATAGCTAGTTCAGAGAAGCTTGCATCCGCTGCCCGATGCTGTCGATCAGCCCCAAGATGCTGCGGTCACGTGCTCTGGAGTGGTGTATTGACGGCCACTCGGTGATCTCGTTTTGAGGCTATGCGGTCCTACCTTCGTCGTGGGTTGGACGGGCCGTCAACCGGTGTGGGTGGGTTGGCAGTCTGGACCTCGCCCCGTGAAGGCAGCGCGACAGGACCGCAGGACAAACGTTTGTACGTGCAGGCTTTAGCATGTCGCCCGTCGGGCTGTGTCCTGGCAGCTGTGTCTACGGGGGAGATAGTCGATGTTCGGAATCATCAGGCCATGCCGTCATCGCCTGGGCGAGGGCATGCGCACCGAGTGGATGGCGCATATGTGCGGGCTGTGCCTGGCGTTGCGCGGCGAGTACGGGCAGTTCGCCCGGGTGGCCACCAATTACGACGGCCTGATCGTCTCGGTGCTGACCGAGGCGCAGTCGGAGCGCAGCGGCGACTGGCGGCGAGGCGCCGGTCCGTGTCCGCTGCGCGGGATGCGGTCGGCGGACGTGGCGCAGGGTGAGGGCGCCCGGCTGGCGGCGACGGTGTCGCTGGTGCTGGCTGCGGCGAAAATGCGTGACCATGTGGCCGACGGCGACGGCCTGTTGGGCCGCCGCCCGGTGACGCTGGCGGCGCGGAGGATTGCCCACGGCTGGGAGCGTGCCGGTGCCGCGGGCGGCGAACGGCTCGGCTTCGACACCGCGGTGCTGCTCCGCGCGGTCGAACGGCAGTCGGAGATCGAGCGGCTGACCGGCCCGGGCGACTCGCTTCTGACGGTCACGCAACCGACGGAGACGGCAACCGCCGCCGCCTTCGCGCACACTGCGGTCCTCGCCGGCCGCCCGACTAACGCCGAGCCGCTCGCGGAGGCCGGCCACTTGTTCGGCCGGCTGGCGCATCTGCTCGACGCGGTGGAGGATCTGGACGCGGACGCGGCGGTCGGCGCGTGGAACCCGATCACCGTGACCGGCGCCGACCGCACCGAGGTGCGTCGGCTGTGCGACGACGCAGTCCATGGGATCCGACTCGCCTTGTCCGACGCCGAATTCGTCGACGGGCGGCTGGCACGGGCGCTGCTGGGCGGCGAGCTGGAGCGCGCCGTCGACCGCGTCTTCGATCCCCGGCATCGTCACCACCAGCACCGCCACCAGGCACGGGGCCCGCGTCTGCTTGACTGGCCGGGACGCCGTCCGGCGGTGCAAACCCTCCCGGGGACCGGCACGGGCACGGGCTGCGGCGTCGCGGCGCTCACCGGCACGGCCGCGGAAGCCCCCTCGATGGCGTCGGGCCGGCCCTCTGAGGAGCAGTGCCGACGGTGCGGCCAGTGGCGCGAGTTGTGCCGCGATTGCAGGTTGTGCTTCAACTGCTGCACCTGCACCGAAGACGCCGGCCCGGATGACGCAGAGCCCTGGCAGCTCGGCGACGGCAATCGCAGCGGCACTTTTCGCCGGGACGGTTCCGGCCGGGACGGTTCCGGGGGCGACGGCTGGTCCGGCGGACCGAGCGGCGGCAACTCCGGTGGCTCCGGCGGTTCGGGCGGGGGCGGCCGGGGGTCCGGTGGTTCCGGTGGTGATCCGGGCGACGGCTGCTGCAGTGGCGGGGGCTGCTGCAACCCATGCAAGTGCTGCTGCGACTGCTGCGACTGAACTACGGATGAGCCGGCTGGACCGCGGCCCCGGTGGGGGAACCGGGTGCGGAGGCGCGGTCCAGGACAACGCGGGCAACGGACTCAACCTCGCGGCAGTGCAGCGGGGGTTGTTCAGCTTGTGCGCTGGGCAGTGAGTTGTTCGCGGTAGGGGTGACGGGGATGTTGTCGACTTCGGGACACATGATCGCGACCGGCGCAGGCGACGGTGAGGCAGGGGCGCTCCAGCCAGTGGCAGTTGCCCAAGGTCGGGGGCCTGACGACGCCCCTTGCCGGCAGCGCCTTCGGCTCGCTCCGCCTCGACGCCGTGCCCCGACCAGGAAAAGCTGCGCCGGGGCTACGAACGCCCCAGCGACGCGGCCGTGTGCAAGCAGATGACCGAACTCACCGAACCGATCCGGCAGTTCATCGCCTCACTGGTCCTGGCCGCCAGCGCGGACACCCCGGCACCTGCGACGTCTCCCCGCTCGGCGGCCGGGCGGGGTTCGTCGCCGTCCTGGACGCACGGACCGTGGCGATACCGGACGCGACCGGCAATGAGCGTCGGGACACACCGCAGAACGTCGTCGCCACCCAACGGGCCAGGCCGCTGTTCGTCATCCCGGGGCGCACCACGACGCTCAGGGTGAACGGCCGGCCTGCGTCTGCACCCGCCCGGAGTTGCTGTCGCGGCTGACCGCTGTGGGAAAGCCGTCGGCCATTGCGCTGGGTGCCGGGGATTGCGGAGGTCTACCCGCAGGGCCCCACGCCGCCGCTGCACAGCGGCAGCGGCGTGGAAGCCGCAGCAGTGGCTGC
The DNA here is from genome assembly GCF_036173105.1 of Streptomyces sp. NBC_00287. Taxonomy (NCBI): domain Bacteria; kingdom Bacillati; phylum Actinomycetota; class Actinomycetes; order Kitasatosporales; family Streptomycetaceae; genus Streptomyces; species Streptomyces sp. NBC_00287. Next base: position 9,375,799 of record NZ_CP108053.1, on the reverse strand, counting down.
CTGCCAACGCCCAGCCGACCTCGACCGAGATGACGCCGGCCCCACTGCGGATGCCGGAGCTGACGATCGCCGACATCGAACGGGCGGAGGGCGGACTCGCTGAAGTACCCGTACGAGTAACGGCCCGACCTGTGAGTGCTGAACCACCCAGCCAAACCCCCGGCAGGCACGCCTGGCTCTGTCCCTGAGAACCCTCACACCCCCTCACCGAAGGCCCGCGCTTCACCCGGGAGCGGGGCCCGAAGCCGGTTCAGGCGCGCAGGGTGACGCCGAAACGGGTCCTCATCCGCCGCAGTTCCCACACCGAGACAGCGGTCACCGACAGAGGCCCGCCCAGCGTGGAGCAGAACTGGACGATGGGCGGACCCCCCGGCATGCCGTCGCCGATCAGACTGAAGGCCGCGAACACCCACACCAGCATCAGGGTCAGGACGGGCGGAAGCATCGGGTGGACCTGGGCGCTGTTGAAGGCACTGCGGGCCGAGTACAGCGACGCCATGAAGAAGAAGGGAAAGCCCCACACGATCACGATCAGCGAGGCGACGGCCAGTGCGTACTCCCACCAGCTCTTCCCGTCGTCGGCGTCGACGATCAGGGCCGTCGGGACGAGGACTGCGCCGATGACGACCAACGTCAGCACGTACCAGCCGACCGCCTTGAGCGGAGCGCGCAGCCGAGAACGCAGATGCGGCCGCAGGTGCGGGGGCGCGTAGTAGATGAATCCGATGATGACCAGGGGCGCGGCGATGATCAGCACGAACGGGGCGACGATGAGTTGGGCGGCACCGCCGTACGCCGCATCCTCCCAGCGGTCCGGATCCACGTTGTAGGCGAGGATCAGGGCGATGGTTGCGGCGGCACCGAGCACCGTGCGGGCCAGCTGGACGCGGTCCACGGTGCGGTCCTCGATCCTGCCCTCCCCCTCCTGCGCGAAGAGCCTGGCGGCAACGCGGTGCGCGGAACGCAGGATCGCGCCGACAAGCCCGAAGGGAGAGCCCAACGACAGGCAGCCGCGCCGACGCCGGGCGGCGGGCCTCGTGGGCTGGGGGCCGTAGGGGTACGAAGGCTGGTTCGGGTACGGGCCCGGATTCGGTGGTGGCGGACCGTACGGGCCGCCCTGCGATCGCCCGTAACCGGCGCCCCAGCCGCCCGGGCCTCCCGGTGAGCTGCCGCCAGACTGACCCGGACCGCCTCCCGGCCCCCATCCCCCCGTAGTCATGCCGCTCCCCGTTCCCTTTCAGCCAGTTGCTGTGTGCCCTGCCGTGCCGCGTCCGTCGCCCTCTCCAGGTGCCTGGGTCGGCGAGTGGGGCCAGTCTGGAGCGCATGTCACCCGCGGCCAGGCGGAGGGTGAAACCCGGCCCCTGCTGCTCCGGCAGCAGGGGCTCAATCGTCGTCAGGCTCGACGCTCAGCCCGGCCGGGCCACACGACGTCGACAGGGAGGCCAGCATCGCGCGCCTCCAGGACGGTATCCGCGGTGCCGCCGCCTTTGCCGCTGGGAGGTTCGCCGTTCCAGACCGCCACCAACCGATCGGCACGCTTCAGCAGCGCGCGGTTGGCATCCTCGTACGCCGAGCGGTTCGCACTCTCGTGTTCCAGGATCACCACCTCGGCAGCAGCAGCGCAGAGCCGGTCGAAGGTCTCTACGTGGTCCGGCTTGACCTTGTTCTGCCGGTAGTCCTTCGAGGGGATGATGGCGACCAAGCGTCCACCGAGGTCCAGCACGACCTCGGCGAACAGGGAGTCCGAGCCCTTGGCGATGCACGAGACGCCAGTGAGGTTGTCGGCGTATGGCCTGAGCGTCTCCCGCAGGGCGTCGCGGACCAGGGGGACGCTGGAGTCGGTCAGGTCCATGTGCCCTGTGACAGCGATGGTGGTCACGTCGCTCCTTCAGCTCGACAACAGTTCGCGGATACTCGCCCGCGCTTCGCTGACCGTACGCGAAGCCGACCGACCCACCGTGTACGGGTAGAGCTGGCCCAACTGGGCCCGGACCCGGCTGGACTGGGTGCGTGCCGCAGCGTCGACTGCAAGGTGCGTCTGCTCGACGGCCCCTGCCACATCGCCCATGAGGAAGTGGCATTCGGCCAGGCCGATCAAGTCCAGGGCGTAGCTGCGGCCTGCCTCGGTGCCGCGGCTCGCCAGTGCGCCACGGATGCTCTGTGCGGCGGGCTCAGCGTGTTGCTGCGGATCGGTGCGGGCCATATCCAGCAAACGGCCACCGGTGACGCCTGCCAGCTCGGCCTCGCCGAAGTAAGCGATCCAGTACGGGTCTTCGCTCCCGTCTGCGTCGGTGAGCGCTTCGGTCGCCTCGCCCGTGGCCCGCTTGAATGCCGAGGCGCGCCCCATGGCCGCATACGCCCAGGCCTCCCGGGTATGGAGCATGGCCCGCACCCGCGCGCCCGCCATCTTCCCTGCACCTTTCTGCGCCAGGTGCACGAGTTCGAGGGCATCCTGCGGGCGGTCTCGGTACAGCATCTGCCGGGCCATGCCAGCCAGGACGTTGGCCCCGAACGCAGAGTCGTTGCCGGCGTGAGCTGCGCGCAGCGCCAGCATGTAGTAGCTCTGGGCCTGCTTTTGGAGGCCTGAGTCCCACGCCATCGTGGCAGCCGTGCCGCTGAGGAAGGCCATCACCTGGCAGAGACCGCGCTCGACGTCCGGTGCCTGGTGTTCTTCCAGGTGACTGGCAACCTCGTTGAGCTGTCCGACGACAGCCTTGCGGCGAAGGCCTCCGCCGAACTTGTGGTCCCACGCCCGGAAGGCGCGCGCCGTGGTCTCCAGTTCGCGGACTTCGCGTTGACCGATGCGCCCACGTCGGCGCGCGGGTGCGGCGGCTGGCGTGGGCTGGAGCCAGCCTTCCAGGGAGTCGAGCAGCGCGGCGCCGGACAGGGCGGCGCTGGTGAGGGCGCGCGTAGCTGCGCGGCGGTCCATCATGAGATCGCTCCTGGTCAGATCTGCGGCCAGGCCTACGGTCGCAACGGGTTCCCAGGGGGCGTCATCGGATGTCCGTGCGGCTGGCGGCGTTGGGGGGTCCGGGGTATCTGGCTGTCTCTCCCACGGCCGGTCGGCGAGCCCGACCATGCGCCCGGGAATGCGTAGCCCGTCGGCGATGCGGCAGATCACGTCGAAGCTGGTGATCTGCTGCTGCCCACTGATGATCGTGGAAACCTTGCCTGGCGTGAGTTGGCAGGCCGCCGCGATCCGGTTCTGCGACAGGCCGCCCCACTTCTTCATGAGTGAGAAGGCCGCCGAGAAGTCGTGCTCTGCCAGGGCTCGCTTGACGTCTCCTCGATCGAGGACCTCGGGGGCGAGCGGGCCGGGGGTGATGGCGTCCATGGGGCCAACTTCCGGTGTGATCGTATGCGCTTCATCGCGCCGTACCGAACCAGGAACGAGTGTATTTCCGCCTCGGTAACACCCGCCGGTCATCCCCGAGTTGCGCCCAAGCGACGAATCTCGATGCATAACAGATCAGCCCCGGCGACCGCGGCGATCGGCCCCGGGAGTGGTCAACGCTCAAACCAGTGAGGGAGCGTCGACATGACGAACCATAGGGCCCTCGGAGGGGCCTGGACAGCAGCAAGTCCGTCGCCCACCGGAACGGTTCAGGAGTGGCTCGCCTCCGCGCACCCCTCGCCCGCGGCACCGCACCGGGAGTGGAGCAGCGCCGCCAGGCTCGCCCTCATCCCGCTGGGACGGCTCTTCGACGCGGTCCGCATCCCCGCGGCCGTCGCCCACCACGCGTTCGCCAGCCATGACGTGTCCGTCGTGGCCCGGCGGCTGGCGAGGCACATGCAGGGGGGCCCGGTCATCCACGACCCCGACGGCCGGCGCTACTACGCCCTCGTACCGCCGGGCACCGCGAAGGAGTGGAGGGCGCCCGCCGCCCAGTGCCTCGGGGAGGGCACCTACCTTGGCGTCCCCCGCCCCGACCTCACGGAGTTGGACCAAGGCACGCTGTTCTCGTACTGGGCGGTGCCCGTGAGCCGGCCGGGCAAGCTGTGCCAGGTATCGGACGTGCTGACCGTGGCCATGGTGGGAGGCGTCCTCGCCGACGAGGACGGCGAGGAAGCGTCATGAACGCCACCGAGAGCGGTGAGGGCACGAGCGCGCCGCCGGCGGACATCACCACGATGCGTGCAAGCGTCGCCGAGGTGCTCCCGCCCGACGTGACCCCCACCGAGCGCAGCACGCTGGAGACGCTGACCGGCCTGCTGCGCGGCCACATGCAGCTGATCATCCCCGAGATCGAGCAGGTCGCGGCACGACTGCCCGCCGACGACGTGCCTCGCTACTGTGCGCTCGCCTGCGTCGGCGAGGCGCGGGGGAAGCTGAGCGCCGGCCCCGGGCTGATGCCTTACGACGCTGCCGCGCACGTGCGCAGACTCGGCCGGTCGCTGCTGGCACTGTGCGACCACTACGAGACGCTGACCGGCGTGCGGATGTGCCTGGCCTGCGACCAGCCCATCAGGCCGGGCGAGGCGACGCACCCGTACGGCCAGGCCAGCCCCTCCGGGGGAGTGTCCTTCTCCGACCGGATCCACGACGGCTGCGCCAACACCGTCCGCATCCGCTGACCGGCGGCGCCTCCCCGGCGTGAAGGGGCCCACGGCGACCGCAGGGACAGGGTCGCACCCATGAACGCCCGTCCCGCCGGAGGACCGCAAGCCTCTGGCGGGGCGGGTCCCAGTGCCCGCCCCGGCTCCCCGAACCCTGGACAGGTCGAGCGGCCGGGGCGGAGCGAGACCCCGTTTTGGTCGACCGCATGACCGTCAACCGCCGGACGGGTTTCAGAGAACACTGACGAAGGAGAGACTGTGGCTCACATCGTGCAGAGCAACGGCGGCGACGGGCTTCCCGGTGAACCTGCACCCCCGCCGCCCCCGCCCACCCCGGATGGTGGCCCCGGAGTCCCCAACCCGCCCAAGGCCGTCTGAGCAATGACCACCAACGCACACCAGGAGCGCCCCAGCCGTACCGAGCTGGGGCGCGTCCTCATGTCGGGCGGTGCGCTTGCTTCGGATTGGGCCCCCTCGTTCGCTGCGGTGCCCCGCTCCTCGTTCCTGCCAGACCTCATGTGGCCTTTCGACATGACCACGGGACGGAGCGTTCCCGTCTCGCGTTCGCAAGACGCGGCTGCCTGGTACGGGTACGCGGACTCCGACGTCCCCGTGGTCACGCAATGGGACGACGGGAAGCATTCCGGCACCGAACCGGGCCAGGTGTCCACCTCGTCGGCATCGATGCCGTCGGTCGTTTTCCGGATGCTGCGGGACCTGGACGTGCAGCCCGGAAACCGCGTCCTGGAAATCGGCACCGGCACTGGGTGGAACGCCGCGCTGTTGGCACACAGGCTGGGGACCGAGAGCGTCGTCACGGTCGAAGTTGACGAGGCCGTTGCGGCAGAGGCTCGTACAGCGCTCAATCTCTTCGGGCTTCCGGTGCTGGTGATTCATGGCGACGGGTGCAAGGGATATCCGGAAGGGGGCCCGTACGACCGCATCATCGCTACATGCGGCTTCCGGTCCATCCCGTTCGCGTGGGTGGAGCAGTGCCGACCGGGCGGGGTCATCGTGGCCCCGTGGGGGACTCACTACGGCAACGATGATGCCGTCGCCCGGCTGGTTGTCTCGGCAGACGGAGCGAGCGCCACCGGCGCGTTCACCGGCCCCGTGGAGTTCATGAAGGCGCGGACCCAACGGCTCTTGCCCGTCGTGCACTCCGAGTACGTCACGGGCAGCGAGGCCGACCGCGCGAAGTCGTTCGCGCCGATCACGGAAGGCGAGTTCATGGCGGAGCGGTTCAGCCCCAAGCGGTTTGCCCTGGGGCTCCGACTCCGGCAGTGCGTGCATGTGGTGGGCGAAAAGCGCGACGGGGCACGGCCGGTGTGGTTCTACGGGCTGAGCGATCGGTCGTGGGCGTGCGTCATGTTCCGCGACGGTCAGAGGGAAGCGCAGGTCTGGCAGTCCGGGCCACGCAGGCTCTGGGATGAGGTCGCCGCCGCCCTCGCATGGTGGCGGGCGGCCGGCGAACCCGACTACGAGCGATTCGGCCTGACGGTCACCCAGCACGGGCAGCGTGTCTGGCTGGACCGGCCGTCACAGGCCTGGGACATCTGAGCCGGCCCCGTCCGTCCGCTTCCCCCGGGGCGGATGGGCGAGGTCACCCGCCGCGCTGCTGGGCGACGAACGAGCCGAGGCCGGGCTTCGTGTAGATCAGACCGTCCTCCCGCAGCTGGCAGTGAACCTTCTGCCCGGTCGCCCCAGCAATCCCGAACTCCTGCTGCAACTGGACTACGGAGGGCACTCGGGTGCGCGGTGCATAGGTGCCGTCTGCGATGCGCTGACGGATCACTGTGAAGTCAAGCCAAACCCCGGCGGCATTCAGTCATCCGGGGAAAGGCCCTCTTGGTGACAGAGAGAAGAGTCGCCGAAGACGTCGTTGCCCGCCGTGTCGTACGCGTCCGCTGATGCCAGGGGCTTCTGGCCAAGCTCCTATCAGGTCATGTTCCGCCCGGCCGGAGCCATGCGAACAGGCTCCGGCGGCCGGACAGTACAGCACAAGGACAGCCCAGCAGGGCGTCAGTCAGACCCCGAGCCACGGCCGCCGGAACCTGAGTATCAGCATCAATGTCAGACCCCAGGCTTAGCATCCGCTCGTGAACCTCGAATCCCGCCTGTCCCACGGAATAGTCCTGCCGCCCGGACGCATGGTCACCTCGGACGAAGGTGACGGCGATCTGCAGCCGCTGTGGCTGAGCGGCAGCCCGTCCGCCGCCGACCTGTGGGCGCAACTGCGCGCCGAACACGCCACCTCCGGGCTGTGGCCGCTACTGCTCGACTCCCCGGACCCGCACGACGGCGACTTCCGGCCCTGGGGCTGCGGCGAACTCTCCCCCGAGCGCATGTCCTCCCCCGACGACCACGACCCCGAGGAACTCCTTGCGCGCTGGTGGCGGGACCACACCGCCACCGGCGAGGACGACGTGCTCACCGCCGAGGAGCGCCTGGCTGTCACCGCCCCCTTCGGTCAGACCTGGCCCGGAACCGCACCCGGCCGCACGATCGCCGCGGACCCCGATGCCATGGCCGCGCAATACGCGCGAGTCCTCCTGGAGCAGAACCCGCACGCACGTCTCGGCCTTGTCTCAGCACCCCGCGGAGCAGACGCCCTCACCGTCGTCGGATGGGACGGACCTGCCAACTACGACAATGACACGGCGACGTTCTCCGCCGTCGTCCGCGACTGGGAAGAGCGATTCGGCGCGCGTGTCGTCGGCGTCGGATGCAGCACCCTCCACCTCAGCGTCGCCGCACCCCCAAGTGGACTCGACGACGCCCTGGCCATCGCCGCCGAGCACTTCGCCTTCTGCCCCGACTCCATCTGGCAAGGCGCCCACGCCACCCTGGACTCGTATGCAGAGCACCTCATCGATCTGAACTGCTGGGAGTTCTGGTGGGACTGACCATGGACCACGACCGCTTCTGGCGCCTGATCGACCAAGCCCGCCGCCAAGCCGCCGACCCGACGGATGCCGAGGAGGTCGCTGCCCGCGCCAGCACCCTCCTCGCCGGACTGGAACCGGCGGAGATCATCCGGGCGGGGAAGATCCTGTGGGACTTGATGGCCGCGTCCTACCTGGCCCCCCTGTGGGCCGCCGCGTACCAGATCAACGGTGGCTGCTCCGACGACGGCTTCGACTACTTCCGTGGCTGGCTCATCGCCCAGGGCCGTACCACCTTCGAGGACGCCATCAATGATCCGGACAGCCTGGCCAGCCTCCCCACTGTCCAGCAAGCCGCCGCCAAAGGCTGGGATCTTGAGGGCGAGGCAATCCTCACTATCGTCTGGAACGCCTACCAGACCGCCACCGGAAGCGAGCCACCCCACAACAGCTTCACGATCCGCTACCCCGACCTCGACCCGGAGTGGAACTTCGACTTCGGCGACCACGAACGCATCGCCGCCAGGCTGCCCCGCATCGCGGCCCTGTACCCGGCCTGACCGCCGGGCAACGATCACCTTCCCGCCGGGCAGCGATCTACATCGACGGACAGCAGGTCAAGACCTCTCGCAAACACCCCTCGAAAGGAAGTACGACGGCAGGCGTTAGCATCACCTCACTGCTTCGCTACGCCCTGACGACAGCTCAGGGGCGGCGTTCCACCTGGGGGATTGAATTGGGCAAGCGTGTCGCCGCAACTGTTGTCGCCTCGTTCACGGTCCTGTGCCTGAGCACATCGACAGCATCAGCGGAAACCCGCCTGGGCGACACACAGATCCTCTCCGCCTCCGTCAACGACGGCAAAACCCTCGTCATCGGAGCGGCCGCGCAGGCCTCGTTCTCCGCAACCGCGACCGCCAGCGACCCCGCAGGCCTCGACTACATCGACGTCTTGCTGTACCGAGACCCCTCCACCGCGCCCACTGGATATCTCGCAGCGGCCCACGACCCGGTACGCACCGCAGTCAACGACAGCACCACACGGTGCGACTTCTCGTTCACGATGGGCGAAGGCTGGCTGCACAACGCTGACGCCGGCACCTGGCGCCTTCACGTCAACGCCCTCGCGCTGGACGGCGACTACCACCGCAAGGAAACAGCGTCAGTCAACCTCCAGCGCGCCTCGAAGCTCACGACCAACGCGGCACCCGAGCCAGTCACCAAGGGCAAGCCGATCACCATCACCGGCACACTCAGCCGCGTCAGCTGGAACGACTCCACGTACCACCGCTACGCCAACCAGCCCGTGCGCCTGCAGTACCGCACGCCCACCGGCCACTACACCACCGTCAAAACCGTCACCGCCAGCTCCACCGGCTCTCTCAAGACCACCGTCACCGCGAGCCGCGACGGCTACTGGCGCTACAGCTACCCCGGCAACACCACCACCGCAGCCGCCAACGCCCCAGGCGACTACATCGACGTACGGTGATCCAGCGCCCAGACCGGACGCCGACCTTGCCTTGCCGCCGGTGCCACTCCCGATGAAAAGCGCCGGACGTTTGGCACTGGATGTCGGAGATACCCCGCACCTGCGTGGCATCGCTCAGGCATCTCGGGACCGGTCTCTCCGACGTCCTGATGCACCCACACCGTCAGCGAGCTGGTCCGGCTCGTCAGTGACCGCGTCAGCCAGGTCTTCACCGAGCGCGAGAGCGACTACCGGGGCATCCACCACCTCGCCGACAGCCCCGACGGACGGATCGAGATCCAGCCCAACTCGATTCCCGGCGATGTCGACGAAGACGACCTCTACGCCCCCGAACACCCCGCGGCCCAGGTGCTCTTGCTGACCACCACTCCGGCCCCGGACCCCACCCTGCAGGCCCGCCCGGTCTCTATCGACGGGCTCATCCGCCTGCACCACAAGTCATGGTGAACGGCTATCGATCCACGGCTACTGACAATTGCTCTTGCAACTCCTGTGTCCGGCCAGAGTCGGGACGAGGCCGGAAGTATGCGGCTGATTCACCCAAGCCAGTAGGGTGCGCCGAGTGAAGAATGAACCCCACAGTGCCAACACCTTTCGCCTCGTGGTCACGGGAGGAGGCACCGGCGGTCACACCTATCCGGCCCTCACTGCGATCCGCGCGCTGCAGAATCGGCTGGCGGCCGAGGGCAGGGCCCTCGACGTGCTGTGGATCGGCACTGCCGAGGGCCTGGAGGCGCGTGTCGCCCGAGCCGAGGGGATCGCGTTCGCCACGGTGGCCACGGGGAAGATCCGCCGCTCGCACAACCCGCTGAAGATGATGTCCGCGGCGAACGTGCGCGACATGGCCCGGGTGCCGATCGGCGTGGCTCAGGCGAGGAGTCTGGTAGCGGCGTTCCGGCCGGACGTCGTACTCGCCACCGGCGGCTACGTCGCCGTCCCCACGGGGCTGGCCGCGCGTATGTGCCGGCGTCCGCTGGTGCTGCACGAGCAGACGGTGCGTCTGGGGCTGGCCAATCGGAAGCTGGCGAGTTCGGCAACGCGGATCGCGGTGTCCTCCGAGGCGACGTTGCCTCTTCTGCCGCCGGCGGTACGCAGCGCCGCGGTCGTCACAGGCAACCCGATCCGGCCGGAGGTGCTGGCTGGGCACCCGGACAAGGCAGTGCAGGCTCTGGGACTGCATGGCTTCGACCGGCGGCTGCCCACCTTGTACGTCACCGGCGGCGCGCAGGGTTCCCAGCAAATCAACGGCGTCGTACAGGACGCGCTGCCCTGGTTGCTGGAGAGGGCCAACGTGATTCACCAGTGCGGCCCGGACAACGTCGAGGGACTGCGGCAGTACGCGGCGACCCTGCCGGCCGTGTCGGCTGGCCGGTATTACCTCACTGGGTTCATGGGCCCGGAACTGCCCGACATCCTCGCGCTCGCGGATGTCGTTGTGTCGAGAAGTGGGGCCGGGACCTTGGCCGAACTCACCGCTCTCGGCAAGCCGGCCGTTTTGATTCCGCTTGCCTCCTCGGCGGGAAGCGAGCAGGCGCACAATGCCCGCCATCTGGAGGAGGCCGGGGCGGCCATCGCCCTGCTCGGTGACGTCACCGCAGGTCAACTCCGAGACGCGGTGGGCCCGATCCTTACCGATCCCGCACGACGGGAAGAGATGGCGCAGCGGGCCCGGGCTCATGGGAGGCCGGATGCGGCGGACAGGCTCGTGGCCGTGATCCTCTCCGCCGCGTCCGGCTGACCAGCGCACAGTTACCGGATGCCGCGGCCGATGTGCACCGCCGTGCCAGCCTCGATCAGCACGGCGCAGTCGTTGAACACCTCGTCGCCCTGGCCCATCGGGTCGGGGACATCGTGGCGTGGTCGAAGGTGGTGGAGACCGCAGCAAGGCCTGCCTTCACCAGATTGCGGCGGCCCAGGATCACCGAGGCTCGTCCGGTGCGGTCCACCAGGCAGTCCGCGGTGAACTCGTAGCCATACACCCGCTCATGCACCAGGGGTTGGGGGACGAGTTCACGGTCTGGGTACTGGCATGTCGAACTCGGCGTCGGTGAGGTAGCCGACGGGATCTCTCGCAGGTCGTGCACCCAGGCCGCCGCCGTGTCGGGGCCGGTCCGTCTGGCCCGCCAGGCGGTGAAGACCGGTTCGATCCAGGCCCAGCGGGCGTCGGACACAAGGTTCATGGTGGACACCGCCCGGGAGGGCACCGTGATCAACGTCGCTCTCTCGCGCATACACCAGCGGCGGTGTCACGGAGGACGGCATCAGATCCGCATCCGCATCGATGCGTGGGCGACTGGAATCGGGCATAAAGCTTCGAGGTCGCCGTGCGTCTTGTCACCTGTGAAGGGGGGAGATGCGGCTTCGGATGCGGAAGCGGCCGACGCCTGCGTCATCGGCCGGTGCCAGGTGAACAGCCACGGGGCCGGCGAAGGTGTATCCCTGCTCTGCTGCGTGTCGGCGGACCTGAGCCGCGAGGTGTCCTGCTACCTGGGCACTGTCGTCGGTCAGTTGTCGGTGGGATTCCGGCGGGAGTTCGATGACGAAAGCGTTGGGTACGAGGGTGCGCTGACGGTCCAAGATCAGGGCGCGGGCGTCGCACTCGCGGCGGAGCATCCCCACCACCTCTGCCTGCTGCCTCGCGCGAGGGACCAGCGACTCCCACAAGGTGTTGGACCATCGCTCCATGGTGCGTTCCAGGTCGACAAGGAATCTCATCCTGCTCCGTTGCCCTCCGGAATGCGGGGCACACGCACCCATACGGGTATCGAGTGAGATGACGCCCTGAGGTTCCCGCGAGATGTGGGGATGGGTGACAGCAGGTCAGATGGTTCTCATGAGAGCCCAGACGATGCCGGCCCAAGGGAATTCCCGCTGGAGTTGCGTGAGCGTGCGGTGCGCATGTACCGCGCCGCCGTGCCGAAGCCCGTCTTCCGCCGGCTCGCCGAGGATCTCGGAGTGCATCATGGGGCCCTGCACAATTGGATCCGGCAGGCCGAGGCTGCCGCCAGCGAGCGAGAGGACCTGCTCACCTCCGGGGAAACAGGAAGAACTCGCCCAGCCGCCGGGTGCGGGAACTACGCCGGGCGAACGAGGCCCTGCGGACGGCAGAGTGTCGATCGTGACGGTCCTCCGTACGCCGGCCGGATGGAGGTGCGATGTCCACGCAGATCCACCGCCTGACCATCACCGAGCCTGCCAGCAGCGACGACAGCGCAGTCCTGCGGGTCAGTGGCGAACTCGACCAGACCTGCGAGAGTTATTCTTCCTGCGCACGCTCGGAGCCCGTGTCGGCGCTGGTCACCGCTACCTGGTGCTGGACGTGACGGCCCTCGTCTTCTGTGATTGGCGGGGGCTCAACTGCCTCCGCTGGCTGCTGGAACGCAGGAACGGCAAGATCCTTCTGGCCAGGGCCGGGCGTCACCTGACCGGGCTGCCGGCGCAAATGGGCACTGAGTTGTTGCCGGTCCGGCCAACCGTTGGCCAGGCTCTGAAGGACCTACCCGCACCCCATCACCCCGCCTGGCCTCAGCAGCCGCGCAGTGATGGGGGCGTGACCTGCGCGACCCGCCACAGCCGCCGCCTGTACGTTCACCGCGGCAACGCACACAGACCGGCGAGGATGCCTGGCCCGATGCGTGGCGGGGCTCCAGCCACGCAGATGCCGGCGCCTCAGCCCGGATCCGTGCACCCGAACAGGCCCGCGTGTCCCGGGGGCAGCTGGGTGAGGATGCGCCGCAGTAGCGCATCATCGGCCACTTTGGCGAGCGTGGGGAGCACGGCGTCGACGGCCCGTCTGGCCTCAGCGAGGTCATCGCTGCCGCGGTCGGTCACGGCTTCGACGAATGACTCGGGTGTCAGCGGTTCGGTGGCCGGCTCGGTCGCGGTCAGCAGCGGTCGGCACTGCCTGGGCAGCAGCCGGGCCAGATCGGTGCGGTCGTCCCCCACCAGGTGAGCGCCGAGGACCTCCAGCACGTTGTGGACGGCCCTGGCGGCCTGTGGTGGCCCGTCGTAGCCTGCGCGTTCCGCGACCTCGGCGAGGAAGGTGTCCAGGTTCCTGTCCATGGCGGCTCCTGTCGTGTGTCTGTTCTCTTTGCGGCGGTACTCGTTCTGCCGCTGGGGGGTCGCGCGGTGAACTCGGACCTCATGCGGGCGCATCGGCGTGAACCATGCGCTGAACATGGACGACGCTGCCGCAGCGCGCCCCCAGCAGGTCGGCGCGTGTCCTGGCGAAGGCGGCTCCGAGTTCCGCCCGACTCTGCTGGCTCAGGCTTTCGCATGCCCGGTTGATGAGGGTGCGTTCTTCCTCGTCGATGTGGCGGGCGGTGACCAAAGCCAGCTGCTTCAGCCGCCAGTCCCATTCGGCGGAGCCGATCTCGCGTACTTCCAGGAGGGCGAGGAGAACCTTGGGGGCTTCCCGGTGTGCTGCCTCGATGTGTTCGACGGTGTCGGTGTCCTGGAAGGGCATGAGCACGGGGTGCACCGAAGTGTCCTCGGCCTCGGCGTGCGCGATCATCAGGTGTGCGAAGTCGTTCAGCGCGGCCTGGCGGTCGGCCTCGATGCTCCGCATCAGGCGGAGCAGGTCTTCCATCATCCGGTGGTCATTGAGGATCACCTCGACGACGTCCTGGGGCGGTGTCATGAGATGCGCCTCCTCCCTGCAGTGGGTTCGCCTTCCGTTACCCGATCTGTCGGCGAGCAAGCTTTTGCTCCCCCGTTTGCGCCACGCCCCCAGGTCAGAGCAGCCCAAGGGCGGCAGCGAGCGGGCGGCGTCGAATCGGGTCGCCGGCCTGCCGGGTTGGCGATCACCAGTACGGGGCATCAGGAGTCCGGGGATGGGCCGCGCAAGACATGCTGCGGCTCCGGCGAGCGGCCAGACCGCGAGGATGCCGGGTGACCCAGGAGGGGAAGTGATCCGCCATGCGTACGCATCGGCGTACCCATCGGCGTTCCGTACGAGTGGAGTACCTGCTGCCGGACGAGGCCGCATCGGCGGGAAAGGCACGGAAGCTGACCTCGGACTTTCTCGCTCGTTCCCGCCACCGGATGCCGCGGGTCGATGCCGGCCACATCGATGACGCAACGCTCATCGTGTCCGAGCTGGTCACGAACGCCACCCGGCATGGCCGCAGTGCCTGCCGCCTGCGCCTGCAGGTGTCTGACCAGCAGGTGACCGTCGAGGTCTACGACGACAATCCGGGACAGCCCCGCATGCGGTCGGTGACGGCCGAGAGCGAGGGCGGGCGAGGCCTGGCCATGGTGCGCTGTTTGGCACAGCGCTTCGACATCGCTCCGGTCAGCGGCGGCGGCAAGATGGTACGCGCGGTCCTGGCCATCTGAAGCTACGCAGGCACCCTGCCGCCCGGATCCACATCATCGGCCGGGCCCTTCACGGCCGTTGAGCAGGTCCGCGGCCACCTCTGGCAATGACTGTGACTGGGTGAAACTGCGTGCGCGCAGCAGGTCCAGTGCATCGTGGACGGGGCAGCCCTTGCGGGCGGCCAGCACGCCGACCGCCTGGTAGACGGTGGTCCACGGCTCGACGGGCGTCGGCCCGAGGCCATCGTTTTCTGCCAGGACGGCTCCCTGGGCGCGGAGGAACGGCGCGACCGCGAGCTGTGCGGCGTGCTGGGCGTACTCGACCTGTTCTTGCGCGAGTGCATGCGGGCGGGCGAAGTAGAGGGTAACCACACCGACTTGGAGCGTGCGCCTGCCCAGAGGCAATGCCAGCACGGTGCGCACGCCGGGCAGCCGTTCGGCCAGCGGCGCCGTCAGCTGCCAGACGTCTCCCTGCACGTCGTGGGCCAGGACGGTGCGCCCGTCGGCGGAAGCGGTGACCGTAGGCCCGTCGCCCAGGGTGAACTGGCCTTCCTCACCGTGCAGGGCGAACGGGGTGGTGGCGTGCAACAACTGCCATCGCTCCGTGTGCGGCAGGAGTGACACGGTTACGCCGTCGGCGCCCAGCGCCTGTTGGAAGGTCTCGCACAACCGGGCCGGCATCTCACGCGGTGCCGCCGAGGCCACGGCGGCCGCGACCTGACACACCGCCCATGACGGCTCCTGTGCTGGCACACGCTCGGCGGTCGTCACCGTTCGCCTCCGTTCATCGAACTGCGGCCGGACAAAACCCGCAGCAGTCCTGTGTCACACCTCGCGTCCACAGGTCGAACGCCGCACCGGCCCACGGCGGGCGGTCGTGCACGGCAGGAAGCCCGAGTGGCTGCCGGGAACCACGCCACAGTCGTGGGCCATCCCCGGCCCCGAGCCCAGGGCTGGCGACGCGCCGGCCCGTCCGCCAGGGGCTCAGGATCTGTTACCCCGGGTTTGCGGATGGACACCCTTCCGCCATCTGCCCAATCGGCCCGCATCCCAGCAGGCGCTGCCGACTGGAGAGCACCCCGCGAATGCAGTAGCGCAGCATCGGCGCTGTGTGCGAATTCCTCACGGAGAGTCAAGTCACAGGAATATCACGATCATTAGGGGGTATCAGCCAGGGCACGACGCGCTCCGCCCACGGGGCGCCCTTCTCGTTTCGGGAGCGACGATGGCGACTGCGACCACCAGCAATCCAGCCCGCACGATCTCGTACGCTGAGCGACATACCACCGGCCCGGGCGCCGCGCATGCGGTCGTGCCGGGCCTGGAGGACCTGCGGCCCCTGCCCGACCCGGCCCACGTCGACGCGGCTGACGCGCGAGCGCTGTCCAAGACGCTGTTCGCGCGGCTCGACTCGCTGGAAGAGGGCACACCGGAGTACTCCTACGTGCGCAACTCCCTGGTGGAACTCAATCTCGCCCTGGTCCGCTTTGCCGCCGGGCGCATGGGGGTCCGCGGCGAGTCGTACGACAACGTCATTCAGGTCGGCACGATCGGGCTGATCAAAGCGATCAACCGATTCGACCTGCACCGCGGCGTCGAGTTCCCCACCTTCGCCATGCCGACCATCATCGGCGAGATCAAGCGGCACTTCCGCGACACGAGTTGGGCCGTGCATGTCCCGCGCCGCCTGCAGGAACTGCGCCTGGACCTGACCAAGGCTGTCACGCACCTCGAGCAGACCCACGGCCGCGCACCCACCGTGCCCGAACTCGCCCGGCACCTGAACCTGGACGAAGACGATGTCGTAGAAGGACTGGTCGCCGCCAACGGCTACACAACAGCATCGCTCGACTATCCGAGCGACACCGAGAGCTCCGAGGACACCCTCGCCGACCACATCGGCTACACGGACCCGGACCTGGCGAAGGTCGAGGACCTGCAGGCACTCAAGCCCCTCATCGCCGCTCTGCCGGCCCGCGAGCGCAAGATCCTCGCCCTCCGCTACGCCGCCGACATGACGCAGAGTGCCATCGGCAAGGAACTTGGGATTTCACAGATGCACGTTTCCCGCATCCTGAGCCGCACCCTCGCCCGTCTTCGAACCAAACTCGCCGGCCGAGGATAGGCCGCCGGGCTCGTCCCACAGCCACGTCGCAACGACTCCGGCCTCGGCTACCGAGCGGTCGGCTGCGGGGCAGGGTGGGGGCCACGCCTCGGCCGTTGACCCTCAACCGCTCCGCCTGGCCTACTCCATGACACTCAGGAGCGGTACGGGAGAACACGCGCCCATCCTTGCCCTGCTGCCGGCCGACTGCGGAGCCGACGCCCATTCCGATTCCGGGCAGTCCGCGCGGATCACCGACCAGCTGGCCGATCCTCGGAGCCACCCGCATGGGGGTGGCTGAACCAGCTGGCCCGGGGCACGTGAACGGAATGGCCGAACTTTCACAGCTGCTGCAACAGACCATGCGACGCAGGCGCCTAAACGCGCAAGCGCTCGCCGACCGTACAGGCATTCGCACGCCGCGGATCCGCGTCTTCGCCGAGGACGGCGCCCGCGGTCCCGTGCGGCCCACCGAGAAGGAACTGGCGGAACTCGCCGAGGCTCTGGCACTGCCCCTACGCGATATCCAGGAAGCCGCTCGTCCCGCTGCACCAGCGCCAGGCTGACGATCCCGCCCGCGTCCCGGGGAGGTGGCATTGTCGAATCGATCACGGGTAACTGCCTTGCTGCGGCAGGAAGGTTGGCGACTGGGAGACAGCATGGCGCCCGTACAGCCGCACGTCCGCACGCCGCTCCGTGCTGGCCCGGCTGGCCCGGCAGCCCTCCCCCGCTTCGGTGGCGCTTACCCACACCAACCTGCACCCGGGGCACTCGCTGCAGGCTTATCTGGACCGACCCGCACTGCGGGACGCCCTCGAGCAGATCAGCGGCAACGTGTTGCTGGGCGTTCCCAGCGAGACGATCGCTCTCGTTAGCAGTGCGCCGGTCGGTCAGAGAAGACGCGTACCCAAGTGCGGTCCTCTGGCCGGCCGGATGCGAACGCGATAGCACGACGTGTGAGGCGGCGCGTCGGATGTGCAGCGGACGATCGCCCCCGCATGCCTCGGAAGCGCATCTGCAAAAGTCAAAGGGTATGGCCTCTTTGGTGCTCAATACCGGCTGATTGACCTGTCATGATGCGGACGCCGGCAGGAACTCTTATCTGAGCGTGCGAGACGCGTGCCTCTGCCTGCGCGGGGGCTTCGGTCCATGGAGGCTCCCAACTAGCCTGATCGTCTCGTCGTGGGAGTCCGGCCGATCCCGCCTGCTTGCGGACGGCCTCGACCGAATCGGGGATGGGGGCCCTATGAGCATCACGTTTGACACGACCCACATACCACCGCCGGACCGGGCTGAGGCCATTCGGGAGGTGATCTGGGACCGCGTCGTCCGTGTTGACATCGAGCACCATCCGCAGGTGGAGCGGATCTCGGCGGTCGGTACGGTCAGCGCTGTCGGGGCCTTGAACGTCTGCTCGGTGCGCTCCAACGCGACCGTAGTCAGGCGTACTGCGGCATTGGTCCGCGACGACCTCGAACCCAGCTTGTTTCTCGGCCTTCAGGTATCCGGGGCGAGCATGGTGGTCCAGGGCGACAAGGAAGCGGTGCTGCGCCCGGGCCACTTCGCCGTCTACGACACCACCGAGCCGTACACACTGGTCAATGAGAACGGTATCCACCAGCACTACTTCCGCATTCCCCGCCGCGAACTGGCCCTGCCCGCGGCCGCGCTCAGCAAGGTCACCGCGGTGCGACTGGGCCGAGACCACCCGGTCGCCGATCTCGCGTCGACGTACTTCGCGCGGCTGGCCCAAACCCAGCTGCGGATGGATCTCCAGCAAACCTGTTCCGTAGAACAGCCCAGCGTCGACCTGCTGTGAGCGGTGATCGCCACCTACCTCGGTGATTCCCGTCTCGCTCAAGAGCCTCTCGAGTCCACCTTGCAGTACCGGATCCTGGAATACATGCGCGCCCATCTCGCCGAGCACGACCTGACCGCGGCCCGCATCGCCCGTGCGCACCACATATCAGTGCGGTACCTCTACAAGATGTTGGCGCAGTCGGGGATCACGCTCGGCGACTGGCTCCGTGCCAATCGTCTTGAACAGTGCCGCAGGGAACTGGGCCACCCCCAGGCCAGGTCGATGACCATCGAAGCCATCGCCCATCGCTGGGGCTTCACCAGCGCCTCCCACTTCAGCCGGGTCTTCAAGGAGGCGTACGGCGTGTCACCGCGCGAGTGGCGGAAGCTGGTGGAGCAGCGCGCGGTCAGTCCCAGCGGGTGACGCGTCCGGCTGACGGTCGTGCCCGGCCACATCGTCAGCCGTTCCGGCTGCGCCATTCGCTCGGGGCCAGACCGTACGCGGCCCGGAACCTGCGGGTGAAATGGCCCGGGTTCGCGAACTCCCACCTCCGGGCGACTGCTGCAGCCGTCAGATGGCCGAGCTGCGGAGAGGCGAGCATGTTCCGTGCCCCCTCCAGCCGCCCGGAGATGATCCATTGCTCCAGGCTGAGTCCCGCGCGCTGGAAGACGTCGTATAGGTGGCGCACCGATATGGCGTGCTCCCTGGCGATCAGCTCGGCGTCGAGGTTGCGGTCGCTGAGATGGCGGCGTGCGTACGCGAGCATCCGGGTCAGGAGCGTGTTGTCCATGACCTCCCGGGCGAGCGCCCCCGCCTCCTGCGAGGCCGAGACCACCAATGCCTGTACGAGCTCGATCGTGGCGTTCGCCAAAGCCGGGGCGCCTGGGTCGGCGGCGAGCCGTTCCGGATCCCGCCGCAGGGCTCGCACATGCTGCAGAACCACATCGTGCAACGGACTCGCCCTCAGCCGGAAGGTGGAGTTCCGCAGGACCTCCACCGGCAGCCCGAGACGGTCGAAGTCGATCAATATGGCCTGGGCAGCTCCTTCTCCCGACCAGCCGAACTCGCGAGGTGTCATCTCGTTGACGAGGTAGACGTCGTCCGGGCCGACGATCCCCTGCTCACCGTCGATCTCAGTGCGGCCGAGCCCTCGGCTCTGCAGCGTCACGGGGACGACCGGCCGGCTCTCCTGCCGTACATGCCGGACCATGCGGGTCAACTTGAAGCCGGTGTTGTGAGACGTGAACAGATCGAGCGCACCGATCCGTCACAGGTGCATCCGTGCCTGGATCCCGGTCTCCGGCTCCTCGTGGACGATGCGGTTCGGCACGGAGGCGTGGGTCAGGGCGTGTTGGAACGCCTCCACACGATCGGCGCGAGGCACTGTATTCGTGTCCCACAACAGCATGTCGTCCTCCCCCTACTGTTCAAAAACACTATCGACGGCCGGGAACGTGCCCTCGGTCACCACGCGACGGCCGCGCGTGCACAACCGGTGGTGTGCACGGTGGGGACAGAGCTGTGCGCGTGCAGTCATCACCTGAGACCCGTCCACCCCTAGCTTGAGTACCGGTCAACTCAGAGGGGGAAGACGACGTGGCAGCTCGTCAGGACATGACGCGGCGCCGAGCGGTGACCACTGGCGTGGCGACGATGGCCGCTACCGCACTGAGCCTTCGCGGACGCCTCCACCTGGTCCCCTGTGATCCAGCGACTGCAGCGGGCACGCTTCCCGGTCGTCGCGGTCGCCAATCCACTGCGCGGGCTGTCCGCCGATGCCGCACACCTCGCAGCTCGGCTGCAGAGCATCTCCGGGCCCAATCGTTCTCGTCGGACACTCCTACGGCGGTGCCGTGATATCAGAGGCGGGTGCGTCGAGCACGGAAGTCAAGGCGCTCGTGTACGTCGCCGCGTTCATGCCCGACGCGGGCGAGATCCTCGGGGAACTGTTGGCGAAGTTCCCCGGTTCGGAGCTCGAACCGGCACTCACCGCGGTGCCTTCACCCGCCCCCGACGGGTCCGCCGGGCTCGACCTCTTCATCGAGACCGAGAGTTTCCACCGGGTCTTCGCCGGCGACGTGCCCAAGTCCACCGCGCGCATGCTCGCTGCCGGGCAGCGGCCGCTCAGCGCCACGGCGTTCGCCGACCGGGCCACGTCCGCGGCGTGGCGCACCATCCCCTCCTGGGATCTGATCGCCACGATGGACCGTGGCATCGCCCCCGACCTCCAACGCTTCCAGGCACGGCGCGCCGGCTCCCACACCGTGGAGGTCGACAGCTCACACCTGCCGCTGCTCAGTCGCCCGGACGCGGTCGCCGACATCATCAGCGCCGCCGCCCGCGGCGTACGCGTCTGACTTCTCACCGCATCAGCTCATCTTCCCGTCGACAGAACGGACTTGCGCCATGCCGGCATCGCCCGACCTCGAACGTGTAGAGCAGATCAACGCCAACGGCGGTACCCCGGTGGTCTTCGTGCATGGCCTGTGGCTGCTGCCCAGCAGTTGGGACCGGTGGACCGCGGTCTTCGAGGAGGCCGGCTTCGCCCCGCTGACTCCCGGCTGGCCCGATGACCCCGAAACCGTCGCTGAGGCCAACGCCCACCCTGAGGTCTTCGCAGGCAAGAGTGTCGGTCAAGTCGCCGACCACTTCGCCGAGTTGATTGACAGGCTGGATCGCAAGCCTGTCGTGATCGGCCATTCCTTCGGCGGCCTCATCACCCAGATGATCGCGGGGCGGGGCCTTGCGCAAGCATCCGTGGCGATCGATCCGGCACCTTTCCGCGGGGTGCTTCCGCTGCCGGTCTCCTCCCTGCGTGCCGCGCGGCCGGTGCTCGGCAATCCGGCGAACTTCCACCGGGCCGTCCCCCTCACCTACGACCAGTTCCGGTATGCCTTCGCCAATGCGGTCAGCGAAGAAGAGGCCAAGGAGCTGTACGAGACCTTCGCGGTCCCGGCACCGGGGGAACCGCTCTTCCAGGCGGCCGTCGCGAACCTCAACCCTTGGACCGAGGTGAAGGTCGACACGCTCCATCCCGACCGTGGCCCTCTGCTGATCATCTCGGGAGAGAAGGACAACACCGTTCCCTGGGCCATCGCGAATGCCTCGTACAAGAAGCAGGCACGCAACGAGGCCGCCGTCACCGAAATCACGGAGGTGCCCGGCCGCGGCCACGCGTTGACGATCGACAGCGGCTGGCGCGAGGTCGCCGACACGGCCCTGGCCTTCGTGAAGCGCTTCACCGCCTGAGCGGGTACATCATGTGACCAGTTCCGTCTCACGAGTGGTGGGCGGCGCAGTCCACCCGCGCCGCCCTGCGCCATGCCCGCGCCCAGCCACGGAGGAGCCTCCTCTGATCGCGCTTGAACGCCTACCCCGGCATGCCCGCCCCCGAGGGCGCCACCCTCGCCGATGGCCGCGCGGTCGTCAACGACCTTCTCCTGTACTGGATCCACCACGGCCGCATCTCCGTCCGCCCCGGCATCGAGCGCTTCGACGGCAACACTGTCCACTTCAGCGACGGCACGGCCCGCGACTACGACACCATCCTGTGGGCCACCGGCTTCAACGTCCGACTCCCGTTCCTCGACGACTCCCTGTTCCGCTGGGCCGGCGGGGCACCGGTGCGCTACGCGGGCGGGACCGTGACGGAAGCCGTGGAGAAGCTCTATTTCATCGGCCTCATCGCCCCGCGCGGCCCGCAGATACCGATCTATGGCATGCAGGCCAAGCTCGTGGCCAGGATGATCGAACTGCACGAGCAGGCGGGTCCCGGGGGCGCCCAGATCGCCGGATACCTGGCATCCCTGCAAGAGCCCCAGACCGGCATCGACGTGGTCCGCGACAGCTGGCTCAAGCAGATGGCCGACACCGAACGGCTGTTGGCGGCCTACGAGATGTCCTCGGGAAACGCCACGCCCTCGCTCCAGCCGGCGTGAGGGCCGCGGCTCCGGTTATGTCTTCCGCCAGGCCACGACGGCACGACCAGGGCACATCAACACACTCACCTCACCGAACAACCCGGGTGAGCAACCCTCCGCTGTCCAACCCCTCGCCGACCACGGGTCGGCCGGTCAAACCCGTTCATGGACAAGGCGACGCCGAGTTGCCTCGATCTGGGGCAACCGCGCCTTGCCGTCGGCCAGGCTTTGAGGGACTCAGGGCTGGGACCTGCACCTGTGGAGGCATTCCGGGCTCGCGCACCTGGGCGAGCCCAGACCGAGCCTGCTGCTGTCAACGAGATCCGGTCACACGAAGCCCGAGGGCGTACATTGCCACTTCCGTCCCTCGGCAGAGGTGATTGCCAAAGTCACGGCCTGCTCGCGCCCGGCGACAGCCGACGCTGACCACACGATCGGGGCTACCAGGGGATGATTCCGTCGTCCTCGAAGAAGGAGCCGGTCGGGCCGCCGTCGGGCAACGTGGCGAGCCGGATCGCCGTGGCCGCGCCCTGCTCGGGAGTGCGGGGCCCGTAGAAGCCGTTGAAGTCGGTCGCGACCAGGCCCGGGCAGGCGGCGTTGATCAGGATGTCCGTATCGGCGAGCTGTCGGGCGTACTGCACGGTGACGGCGTTGAGGAACGACTTCGACGGCGCGTAGGCCGCCATGACAGGGCCGATCTCGATGTCCGGGTCCGCCTGCCGGGCCACGGAGCCGACGGAGCTGGAGACGTTGACGATGCGGGGCGACGTCGAGCGCCGCAGCAGCGGCAGCATCGCGTTGGTCACCCGGATGACACCGAGGACGTTGGTCTCCACGACCGTGCGCACCACGTCGAGGTCGAGCACGGTCGGGTCCTGCCCCCACCCCGGGCCCGTCGGCGGTCCCGAAATGCCGGCGTTGTTGACCAGGACGTCCAAGCGCCCGGCCTGCCGTTCGATCAGGTCCGCGGCCTCGGTGACGCTCCGGTCGCCGGTCACGTCCAGCGGCACCCCGAACGCGTCCACCCCGGCGGCGCGCAGCTTCTCGACGGCACTCCCGCGCCGTGCCTCGTCGCGCGCTCCCACGCCCACGCGGTACCCGAGGGCGCCAAGACCCGCCGCGATCTCGTACCCGATTCCCTTGTTCGCGCCGGTCACCAGCGCGATCTTCGTTTCGCTCATGCCGTTGATGCTCGCTCGCGGACCAGCGGCGCATCCAACACCGATACGGTGCTCTATCATACCCGGCAGGTATCACCGAGGTAGGTTGCGGCCATGGACACCTTGGAGACCCGCGAGCTGAGGTACTTCCTGGCCGTCGCCGAGGAACTGCACTTCGGCCGCGCCGCCGAGCGCCTCGGCATGGCCCAGCCACCGCTGTCCCGGGCGATCCAGCAGCTGGAGCGGCGCCTCGGCGTCCGCCTGTTGGAACGCAACCGCCGCGGCGTCGCCCTGACCGGCGCCGGAGAGATACTGCTGCACGAGGGCCGCGCGGCCCTCGACGCGACCGCCGCCGCCGCTCGCCGCACCCGCCGCGCCGGTGGCGCCGACACTCCGGGCGACCCCCGCAACCGCCTAGTACTGGCGGTGAAGGCCGCCGCCTCTCACGAACTGCTGCTGAAGCTCCTCGACGCCTACGCGGCCGAGCCCGACGCCGCCGAGATCGAGGTGCTGCCGAGCGGCACGTGTGAGCAGGAGGAGATGCTGCGTGACGGCCGCGCCGATGTGGCGCTCATGCACGCGCCCTACAACTCCCTCGCCGGGTTCGACAGCGAGGAACTGCTGTCCGAGGGGCAGATCGCCATCCTGCCCGCCGGACACCCCCTCGCCGCGCACAGGACTCTGTCCCTGGCCGACATCACCGACCTCCCCGATCTTCCGCTGGCCCGCTGGCCCCGCCACGGCACGTACCCACCCGGCCCGGGCCCCGAGGTCCGCGACCAGACGCAGCTGGCCCAGCTGATCGCCCTCGGCCGCACGATGGCCGTCTTCCCCGACTCCGCCCGCGCCTGGCTGTGGGCCGAGCACGCCGCCGTCCCCCTGACCGACGCACCCCCCGTCGTCACACACATCGCCTGGCCCGCGCACAGCCGCTCCCTCGCCCTCGCCAGGCTGATCCGCACGGCCACACAGCTATGACCGTTCCTAGTCAGTGAGCAGGAGTGAGTCTTGGACCCAAACCTGGTCACTGCGGACACCCGAACGGTTTTGGGTGTCCTGGTCGCCCGCGTTCGCTCCGCGTCCGGTGGCACGCATCGTGTGCGTGGTCCGGGAATGCGGGGGCGGGTTTCCTCCCGCCCTCGGTCACCGTGTCCGGCCTGGGCGGTCCGATGCCCACGACGATCGCTCTGGTCGTCGTGGGGCGGTGCCGTCCGTCGCCGAATACGGTGCCCGAGGGCGCGTCGTCCGATCGCGACGCTCGCCGCGTCGTGTCGGCTGGTCTTGCGGTTCTTCGAGGCCAGGGGCTTCTGCCAGTGCTCAGCGCCCCAGCGGGAGGTGTACGCCGGGTCCACGGCGACGAGGGTGATTGAGAGTTCGGCTGCCATGGACACGAGCCGGGCTCGCAGTTTGGCCCCGGGCATGCCGGAGATGAGCTTGCGGAACCTTTTGCGCCGTCCGTGCTTCTCCCGGGTCTTCTCCGAGCCGAAGTCGAGGTCTTCTACCGCGATCGGCACGCCGTACCGCTTGGCCCAGTGCAGCAGGCGGGTGAGGGCGTGCCGGACCTGAGCGTCCCGGTGCCGGGCGTTGCCGGACAGGTCGTAGAAGAAGCGGCGGGGCTCGCCGCACGGGTTGCCGCGGGCGTCGAGCCGCCACGCGGCGAGGTGATCAGCGTTGGTGTCGACGCCGATCAGGCCGCCGGTGCGGGCCTGAGTGAGGGGCACGGTCTGAACTGGCGGGATCGTCCACGACGCGGTCAGGTACCAGCGTCCGCGCTCCACGTCCAGGTGGATGCGGTAGGCAACGGCACGGTTCGCGGCCACGCGGTCGGCCCACTGATCGCCCCGGTGGTGGAACTGCACGGTGCCGATGAGGACGTATCGGCCGTGCCTCGCGTTGGCCAGGTGTGCGAGCGGCGCCGGCAGCTTGATGCTGACCTGACCGTCCGGGGTGACGCGGATCGTTTCGTTGCCGAAGCGTTTGCCGGACTCGCCGTCAGCGGCGAGGAACCAGCGCTCGGCTTCCCAATGCCGACGCCACGCGTCCTCGGTGAGCTGCGCGGCGTCGAGGTTATGCCGGTTGCGGGCCAGCTTCTTCCCGCCGCGTGCGACGTGGACACGTCCCGTTTCGCGGTCGGCCCGCTCACGCTCCAGCCGGTCTTCCAGCAGATGCAGGCGCCGTGTCTTGACGAACCACTCCTGTTTCGTGCGGTATCCGCCCGGCGCCCGCTTCGTGCCTTTCTGCCCGACCGGCAGCGACAGGCGGTGCGCGACCGTGCGGATACCGGCCTCCAGGCCCTGGATGTGCGCCAACTGGGACCTGCGGGACAGCGCCCACTGATCGTGCGTGGCCTTCGTGATGCTCCCCGCCCAACGCGAGGAAGACTCCTCAGTCAGCTCCCGCTTACGGGCCGCCCACGTCTTGGTGGAGTGCTCCAGCCCATCAGCACACCTGCGCTTGAGGTCCTTCGACGCCAGCGAGCCGAGATGCACGCCCACGGCCCGCAGTACCTTGTCATCGTCGGCCGTCAGGCCCTTGAGCCGGGTGCGGATCGCTACGCCGGACGGGCCGAGGGCGACGAACGGCGGATCAATCGGCCGCAAAGGCCTGCGCTGGTCATCCATGCTCGGCGGCCTGAAGCGCCTTGTGGGCACGGCTCTTCGCCGAGCGGCGACCGTACAGGCGGGCACAGAACGACGTCAGAACCTCCACCATGTCCCGTACCAAGTCGTCCTCGACCTCACCGTCGTCCAGCACCACCAGGCGGCGGCCGGTCGCAGACAGGGCCGCTTCGACCAACTCGACGTTCATCCGCCCGAGCCGGTCTTTATGCTCCACCACCACCGTGGTCACCGCAGGATCGGCGAGCAGCCGCTTCGCCTTCGACCGGCAACCGTTCATCCCGGAGCCGGTCTCAGACTCCACGCGCACCACACGGCCGCCCGTGGTGGCTGCCCAACGGGCCAGCCGCGCCACCTGGCGTTCCAGGTCTTCCTCCTGGTCGTGGGAGGACACGCGGGCATACAGGCCCAGACCGCCCACGACTTCCGCGGCCGCGCTGGCGTCGATGTTCACGAGGATCGTGCGCGGCCCGACCCGCTGAGCCGGTACCGGCAACGTCCCCTCACGGAACCAGCGATACGCGGTCTGCGGATGCACGCCCTGCGTCCTCGCCCACTCCGTCAAATTCACGCTCTGACAACGACACTCACTCATTCATGGTTACGCTCACCTACCCGACTTCGACGGCCAGCAGTTGAAGACCCCTCTCTTATCTCCCTGGTCGCCATCACCCTGACGACACACCGCCAGCCTCCCCCCAGCGACACCCGCCCACAGGCCGAGCGGCTCCGCGAAGCCGTCACGACCCCGTCCGGAGAGAGACGACTCCCGGAGCCTCTTCCGGGGCGCCGATGATGCCGTACGGCACTGCCGCATCACTCGTCGTCGGTGGCGTCTCTGTCGACTGAGTGACGTGGTGTCCGCCGAGGACGCCGAGGACATCGAGTCGGCACTGCGCCAGGTCCTGGAAGCGGGCGCACCGGTGATCCTCAGCGAGCAGTGGCTGCGTCTGCGGGAGGACCCCACACGGCAGTGGGGCCTGTCGCTGTCCGCCTTCCGGCTGGAGGACCCTCGGGGGCGCCCCACGGGTGTCGCGGTGGTGTTCATGGACACGACCGAGCAGTTGCGGGCTCGACGGCGCCTGAACCTGGCCCAGGAGGCGGCCGCCCGCTTCGGGAGCTCCCTCGACGTCAGACGCACCGCAAAGGATCTGGCGGACCTGCTCGTGCCCGCCCTCGGAGATCTCGCGGGAGTGGAGCTCGCGCAGGCCGTGTTCGACGGCGCCGACCCGCCGAGGGGGCTGGGAGGCGATCTTCATCTGCGGCACGCCGCGGTGGCCCCGGCCTCCGGAGGGCCGGTGGCCGGCATCGACCCGGGTGACCCGATTCCCCCCGTCCCCGACTCCCCGCTGCTGCGTAACCTCCAGCAGGGCAGGACTGTCGTTGTCGGCCGTGACGAGCTCATCGCCAGGCTCGGCGATCCGCAGCTGGCCGAGCGCCTCCTCCCGAAGTCCTTCCATTCGGTGATGCTGGCACCGCTGTGGGCCCGCGGCTTCCTGCTCGGCGACGTGACGGTCTGGCACATCGACCGGCCCGATCCGTTCACCCGGGAAGACGCGGACCTCCTGACCGAGATCGCTTCACGGGCCGCTCTCGCCATCGACAACGCCCGCCGCTACACACGGGAGCACCGCGCGGCTGTCGCCCTGCAGCAACGGCTGCTCCCTCCGGACCGACACCGCGGCCGCCGAGACCGCCGGCGCCTACCTTCCGGCGGGCGACGGTGCGGAGATCGGCGGCGACTGGTACGACGTGCTGTCCCTGCCCTCCCGTGCCCAGGGACGGGCCGAGGATCAGGGGCGGAGCGTCCACCGGTCCGACGACGTGGTGGTGCAGCAGGAGGGCGGTGGACACGGCGGCTCCCGGAGGCAATAGGCCCTGGCGAAGTTGGAGGTCACCGTGCAGACGGATTGCGCTGGCCGAGCAGCCAGCCACGCCTCCCCCGCTCGACCAGTCGATTCAACTTCCCCCGCATGCCCTCGACATGCTTCGGCAGCACCCCTGTGTCCAACGCCGTACACACCGACCGCCCGCAGCCCCGACCCCCCTGTCGTCCTCACCACCTCGACGATCTGCTGGTACAACTCCGGCAGCACCACATCATCCGATGGCTGACGGAGGTGGTGCCGGGGGTGTTCGTCTGGGCTGGGGCGGCAGGCGCGTCGGGATCTGTCAGCGGCTGATTTCCAGGCGGGTCAGCACAAGCAGGGCTCGCAGCAGAGTCGTCGCGTGAGCGGCGTTGGCCAGGACCGGGCTCATGAGGCAGACCCTCGTCTGCATCGGTCACAGAGCCGGCCTGACAATACCTCTGCCCGTTCCCCCACAAGCCACCACTCGACACGGACGGTTCCCGACATCACTTTGGCGGGATGCTCTCTCGCTGCGCAGCGGCTTCGACGGGCACACACGGGCCCCTCACCTGATGCGACGTCAACTTGAAGCGGTGCACCACGGACAAATTTTCCTGCATGAATGACAAAGTCCGTAGCCCACGACGACTCTAAGCTCCATGGTCGAGGCCGTCGCTCTTGAGGTGGCAGTGAAACTCCTGCCAATTGACGCGTGGAGTGGCAGTGCTCACCAAGGAAAGACGTACCGAGTTGAGGAAAAAATCCACACTCATGACTCTCCGCACGACACGTACCCGCCTGGGTGCCGCCTCCCTCGCCATGGCCTCCCTCGCCGTCGGCGCTGTGACCGTGAGCGCCTCGCCCGCCTCTGCCGTCAGCATGCACGGCTGCTCGTACCCGCCCGTGCGGCTATGAACGACTTCCCTGGCCCCATCGGAACGAGCCCTGTGGCCTCTGGGGCTTGATCGGAAGATGAGTGTCCGTCAGAAGTGGCCCCCGGGGGCGGTCTTGTGGCCGGGCCGGGGATGATCGTGGTCCTCGCCGTAGATCCGGCCGCGCAGCAGTTCCTCGTCCCTGTCCATGGCTCCGGCCTCCCAGCCACCACCGACAGCCGGGGCCGTGCCAGGCGTCCGGGCCGGGCTACGACGGTGCTCCCCCGCCCGCCACGTCCCAGCCTTCCAAGAAGGTGGCGAGGGTACGGCGTTGCTCTCACAGCGCGACCTGGTTCCGGCCGTCGGCCGCCGGAGCCAGCTTGTACAGGACCGCAATGATCATGAAGCCCCTGCCTGTGCCTCTGCCCACCCCAGCCGGCAACTATCCGAACTGACCACACCACCACGGAACTTGCAGTCGCCCCGGCCACGCCCGGGACACCGGCTGCGCCACGGTCCCATGGAACCCATCCGACCCAACCAGGCGTCGGTAAGGAATCGGCACACGAGTCGGCTGTCGTCACACAGCCGCCTCAGCAACCACAGAGATGAATCGGGGAACTGTGCGCATCACCGCAACAACACGAAGGGTCAGAAGGAACCTGGCGGCCTTCGCCGTTACCGCCGCTCTCGTCGGCGCCGGGACCGTCGCCGGCGCCTCCAGCGCCTCGGCCGCCACCACCTGGCAGGCGATGGACAAGGTCTGCAAGTCGTACACCGACGTCGACGGTGTCACTGCGATGGGGCAGATCTGCGCCGAGGTGCAGAAGCGCGTCACCGACACCGGCTCGGTCACCGGCTGGCGGGGAAGGGTGATCCTCTCCCCCGTCAACGGCTACGGGATGAAGCCGACCACCTATCACTGGTACACCGGCGAGCCTCTCGCCCAGGTCTGCACGGGCGGCTGCACCATGAAGACCGCCGCGTGGACCTCCGCCTGGTCCCCAGTCCAGACCCTCGACTCCGGGCCGTACAAAGTACAGGGCCAGTTCAGCAACGGCAGTGGTTGGGACCTCCACGCCTCCTGGGGCAGGTGGCAGACGGCGGCCGAGAAGTGCGCCACATACGCGGCCGGCAAGGTGTGCGTGCGGTACCAGGTACGCCACTACCGCGACATCCCCCAGGAGCGCAGCCGCCTCACCTACACGCCAGCCAGCGGCGGCTACATCATCCCGCAGTCGATCAAGATCGGATCCATCATCGACGGCGTCAGCACGTCCAAGACCCTCAACCTCTGCGACCCGTCGTGCACCAAGCGGACGAGCTCCTACTCCGCGACGGTGACCCGGACCACACCCAACCCCGCCGGCACCAACGAGTACTACGCAACCGCCACCTTCAAACGGCCCACCGGCACGACGTCGAGCCTGAAGGCAGCAATCGCCGGCTGACCCCGGCACAGCCGCTCACCACGATGGCCCGGTCCCCCGCGGACCGGGCCATCGTGGTGAGCGCGCAGCATGGCGATTTTGCTGTGGACCTCACCCGCCCTGTCCGCAGCCATACACGACGGACGTAAGAGCCGCCCTCGAGTCGAGCACGGCATCATCGACGCACTTGACGGGACTGGCATCCCCTGCTGGGCCGACAATGGATACCGCGGAGTCGGCGGCCCGGGTCCGCGTCCCCTGCTGGGGCCGATGGGAGACCCTGTCCACAGGACGGCAGGCGGTCAACCGTTCCCACGCGAAGGTCCGTGCCCTCGTCGAACAGGCCGTCGCCTCCCTCAAGTCCTGGCGGCTCCTACGCGGGCACCCTTGTCAGGCCAGACCGCCGTCGGCCGGCCACCCTCCCTCGATGGCTGGGCCGCTGCCCGCCGGGACATGCGCGGCCACCAGCGCCGCGGCCTCACGAGCACTGAGGCCGCTACCGAGCAGACGTTGCGATGTCTGCCGTGAGTACGGCGTGACCACGTTCCACAGCCCATCTACCGTCGGAACCACCCGCGGAACCTCCTCGTGGAACGGATCCGCGGTACTGCTCAGCAGGCTGAACTGGCCGTGCGACGGCCACGGGAAAAACACCCGCAGGGCCGGCTGCGCATACAGAGCCTCGGCCAGTTCGGCATCACCCAGCCTGATCAGGGGCGAACGCTCCAACGTCAGCCGCCACGCAGTCGACACCACCCTGAGGAAGGCTTTCGTCCCGGCGTCGCATGGCCGAACGTCGGGTCAGCGCGGTGTGACCACCACCGTCACCTCGGCGCCCGGGCGGGCGGGGACGCGGGCGGTGGCCGCGCGGTCGGCCGGCAGGACGGGGGTGGGTGTTGCAGCGGGCCCCGTGATGGAGATGCGCCAGCCGCCGGGATGGGCCGGTACGCGGATCTCGGTGACGCCGTGGCCGGCGCGGTAGAGGAGGCGGTAGGTGCTGGTCTCGGGGGTGTGGCTCTCGGCGGTGACCGTGCCTGCGACGGCTGCGGCGTAAGGGGCGGCGGTGCGGTCCTTGTTGGGCCGCAGTGCACCCGTGTCGTCCAGGGCGCAGTAGCCGCCGCCGTAGCACCAGACGTAACCCGCCCATCCGGAGGTGTAGCGGCCCAGGGAGACGAGCGTGTCGCGGTAGAAGCGGCCCGTGTTGGGCAGCTCGTTGTTGAGCGGCCCCCACTCCCCCACGACCACGGGCACGCCGTACTGCCGGGGGTAGACGGTGACGGCCGCCTCGTAGGCCTCGATCCAGCCCGCCGCCGGGTCGTAGTCGGCTCCGGCCTCCATCGCCGTGTTGTAGAGGTGCGGGGCGTACACCGACTTCGGGTCGTCGATGCGGCCGAGCGCGGTCGGCACACCCTCGCCCACGATCGGGGTGGGCTCGAAGAAGATCCAGGAGTCCTGGTCGACGGACCGGACCGCATCGGCCAGCCGGTTGTACATGGGGGTGATCTGCTCGGCCTCGATCCGGGCGGCCGCAGTCAACAGGTCCTCGCCTGGGCGCAGTTCACCCATGGGTTCGTTGATCAGGTCGTAGCCGAGCAGGGCCGGGTGGTGGGCGAACCGCCCGGCCAGGACCCGCCACATGTCGGCCTGCGCGCGCTGCAGGTCGGCGTCCTCGTAGAGGTGCGTGAACGCCCGCTGCACGGCAGGCTCGAAGTACTCGGAGAACCAGTCCTCGGGGTGCGGGGTGAACGGCAGCCCATCCGTCCTGGTCGCCCAGGCGGGGATGCCGCGGTGGCTGAAGGCAGGTCCGAACACGTCCTGATGGGCGTCAATCAGCACCATTACGCGGTACTTGTGCGCCCAGTCCAGAATGCGTTCGATCCGGCGCAGATAGTTCTCGCTGTACCTGCCGGGCTCGGGCTCCAGGTCGTCCCAGAACACCAGCAGCCGGGCGAAGTTGAAGCCGTTGCGGTGCAGGTCTTTGAAGTGCCGCTCGGTGATCGCGGAGAGCGCCTGCTCCCCGCGGTGCACCTTGTCCTCGACGTTCCAGCCGCGCAGGGTCAGCACCCGGCCACGGTCGTCGGTGATCCGGGGGATGTCCGCGGTGAGCGGTGCGCCGACGGTCCCCATGGCCTTGCCGGCACCGGGTGAGGTCTTTGCCTGGGCGGCGGTACCGGCTCCGAGCAGGGCACAGCAGACGAGCGCGGCAAACAGACGTCGGTACACAGGCGGACCTCCGGCAGGGTCGGATCGGCTGGTGCCGGAGATCTCATCAGCAGAACTGACGGTCCATCAAGAGCCGTGACAGGAGCGGTGGTGCCCGGTGCGGTGCTGAGCCCTCTCGCTTCACAACAGAAGGCCTACCGCGACGGCCCCGAAGGCGCACGTGACCGCACCGCTCGTGACCGTAAGAGCGTCGGCACCAGCAGCGGCCTCACCACCAACCGCCCACTGTCCTGCAACGGCCGGCACCTGCGCGGGCCGTCCTGACCAGCCTGCTCCCTCACGAATCATTACATTCAACTACCAGGCTGCCTCAGACGAAGTCCCGCCGGCGGCCCACCGGGACCGCGAGCAGGTACAGCGGCGGCAGGAGCGCGGCCGTGCACACCGTCCACAGGGCCGCGTGCGTCCCCGCGTACGTGGCGAGCAGGCCGGCGGTGAGGGCGCCGAGCGGCTGGGCGCCCCAAGAGACGAAGCGGACGGTGGCCATGACACGGGAGAGGAGCTCGGGCGGGGACTCGGTCTGGCGGTGGGTGCGGGTGGCGATCGAGCCGATGACGACGCCGAAGGCGAAGCCGGCGTTGCCCAGGGCGAACCAGTACGCATCGGCTGCGGACGTGGTCAGCGGGGCGAGCAGGGCGGCAGCGCCGCCGGCCAGCGTGGTCCCGACGAGCCCCCGGGCGGTGCCGAACCGCCGGGTCAGCCGGACCGCCACGGCGGATCCGGCGAGCGCGCCGATTCCGTCCATGGCGAGCACCAGGCCGAGTTGTACGGGCGTAAGGCCGGCCTCGCGGACCAGGTAGAGGGGTGTCAGGGCAACCAGGGCGGCGCACACGAAGTTGGTGGCGGTGGCCCACAGCATGCAGGGCAGCATCACGGGGTGCCGCGTCACGTACGTCCAGCCCTCGCGTATCAGCCGCAGGGTGCCCTCGCCGGTACGGGCGGCGGGGCGGCGCTCGGGGAGGGTACGCAGCAGCCCGGCGGAGAGCAGGTAGCTGGCCGTGTCCACGAGGAGCGCGCCGACCGGGCCTGCGGCGTGCACGAGGAGGCCGCCCCCGGAGGGTCCTGCGGTCTCGGTGACGGCGTGTGTGCCGGACATCAGGCTGTTGCGGGCGGTGAGCTGCCGGGCGGGGACGATGGCGGGCAGAAAGGTCGAGTTGCCGATGTCGAAGAGTACGGTCGCGGCGCCGGTGACGAGTGCGGCGAGCAACAGGTGCGGGTAGCTGAGCCGGTCGAGCCACCAGGCGAGCGGGAGGGATCCGACGGCAGCGAACCGTACGAGATCGAGGGTGACCTGGAGGCGGCGGAGCGGGACCCGCTGGGCGATCACTCCGGCCGGGAGGCTGAGCAGCAGCCAGGAGATCTGTCCGGCGGCGGCGAGCAGGGTGGCCTGGAGCGCGGTGGCGTCGAGGACCGTAAGGGCGATCAGGGGCAGAGCGAGGGCGGTGACGGCGGTGCCCGCATTACTGACGGTGGCGGCGGCCCAGTAGCGCCAGAAGACGGCCGGGGGCGACGTCTCGTGGTGAGCGCTGCGGCGATCGTGCTCCGGGATCGTCGGTGTCTCGCTCATGCGAGGCTCCACCTCCAGTGAGTCTCTAATGGGAACTTACTTGTTGTGATTGAGTTCCTATCCGGAACTGACTGGATGGCGCAAGATGGTTTCCACGACGGAACGCCGCATTCGCAAGACAGGAGCCGCATGGTCAGGTCGGTGCCCGAGCGGGACGCCGCCTGTGCGATCGCGCAGGCGGCGGCAGTGGTCGGCGACTGGTGGAGCCTGCTCCTGGTGCGGGAGACCGCGCGCGGGCACCACCGGTTCGACGCGCTGCAGGAGGAGCTGGGGATCTCCCGCAAGGTGCTGGCCGAGCGCCTTGCCCACCTGGTGGAGGCGGAGGTCTTGGAGAAGGTGCCGTACCAGAGCGGCCCGGTGCGCTACGAGTACCGGCTGACCGAGCGCGGGCGGGGGCTGCTGCCCGTGCTGCTGTCAATGCAGGACTGGGCGGACCGCTGGCTGCTCGGCGACGGCACGCTGAGCGGCACGGCCGACGAGGAGAGTGCGGAGGCGCGGCGGGTGGCGGGCCTGGAGGGCGAACGCCTGCCGCACCTCGAACTGCCGGGGCACCGGGACGGTGAGCCGCTGGACCCGGTGGCCGAGACTGTGGCCACTGTCCTGTTCTGCTACCCGGCGACCGGTCGCCCCAGCCCATTGCCGGAGGGCTGGGCCGACATCCCGGGCACCATCGGCTGCACGCTGGAAAACCGGCTGTTCCGCGACGTGTACGACGACTTCCGCGCGGCGGGCGCCGAGGTGCGCGGCGTGAGCACACAACGCCCCGACGAACAGCGGATGTTCGCAGTCGAGGAGGGCATCCCCTTCACCCTGCTCTCCGACGTCGACCTGCGCCTCGCCGCCGCTCTGCGGCTACCGGTCTTCCGCGCCGGGCAGGCACTGCGACTGAAACGGGCAGTGCTCGTGGTGGACCGCGAACGCGTCGTGCGCCAGGCGCGCTTCCCCGTCACGGACATCCCGGCGGCCGTGCGCGAGGCACTGGCAGTGGTACGGCAGGTGGCGGCAGGCCGCTGAACGGCGCGGGGACCGCTCCGGACCCACCCCCCGCGACCGTCACAGCGACAGCCGCTCACACCCACCAGCCGCCCCGAGCTGTTCCCTACCGGACACAGCCGGCGACACGCTCCGACCCCCGCAGCCCCTGCACCCTGCGGACAGAGCCATCCTCAACTCCCCGGCCCGATCACCTGAGCGGCGACAAAGCATACTCATCACGCCGAAATCGGCGCTACCTGCGGCGCCGGCAGATCACGCACACCATCCCCGAACGCCGTGACCAGCAGGCCCACCGGCTTCGACCCGGCACGTTATGTCCGCAGGAACGAAATCGAGCGGCTGATCAGCCGGTTGAAGGTCTATCGGGCGGTGGCCATGCCGTTCGACAAGAGAGCGTACGTCTTTCACGGCACCGTGACCGTCGCATCCCTTCACCTCTGGATTCGCGCGTAACCCGCCAGAAGGAACCAAGGCCCCACCCGATGATCAGCGGCTCGATGAGCGTCACCCGCTCAGCCGCGTGTCGTTGTGGAGATGCCGGGACACGATCACCCGGAGGAACTGATCAACATCGTGCTGGAAGGGTGCTGACCAGCCCGATCTACCGAAAGGACAAAATGTCGCCAAACACTCGCAAGCGGATCTGCGCCCGAGTCGCCGCACTGCTCACCGCTCCAGTGCTCGCCCTGGGCCTCCTGGCGCCGTCGGCTTCCGCGGATGGACCGCTCGGCGTGGATACGAGCGGCGAAGGTCTCAATGTCAATTTCGACATCGCCCAAACCGTTTGGACAGTCCCGGTCAGCACTGCGCTCGAGCCCTTGTGTCTGAACGGTGCGGAGACGGTGAAGGACGACGCATTCGTCATTTGCCCGGTGACCGACGAGCCCGTGGACAACAGTTGGGGAATTGGCGGCGTACCAACGGCGAAATGAGACCAGGGCTTCACGAATGGTCCCGTGAGACGAGAGAGCCCCGGCCTGCCCCGGGGCTCTCTCGTTTCGGCCGTGCACGGCGCGCCCGTCGCCCCGACCCGTCGGACACGCCCAAGGCCCTGATGGAGGTGTCCGAGACGCTCGCCGTACGGCTGCCTGGCGGACGCGTCGCGCTGTCCCAGCGGTTGACCACGGCGGCCGCCGTCGGTGACGCCTTGGTGGAGGTCGTGGCGGGGACGACCCGGCGCGCTGTCGTCACCATGGTCCGCCTGTGCTGACAAGCGCCGTGCGGCCAGTGCCGTGGCCTTTTTGTCCGGCTGGTGGCACGCATCCGGGTAGCGCCCGGTCGTTGTTGCCCACTACGCCGCGAGCGCAGTCGCGTCATCTGCGGCGTCCCTCCACAACGACCAGCTCACGTACGGCTGTTGGCGCTTGCCCGAATCGCCCTCAGAAGCTGCGAACGAAACCTCGCCGTCCGCCGCGACGGGCTACGCAACGAGGCTTCGTTCATGAGATTGAGCGCGATAGTTGGCCTGCGACACCTTGTTCGGTGTGCACGCCGCCCCTGATATCAGTCGGCCTGACCTGGGAGGTTAGCCTCAGCGGATGACTCCTACGCCGCCACCGAAGGTCATCACGCGCCACCGCAACGGGCGGATCTATGCCTACGTCGTGGACTCCGGTGCCTGCGGGACGCTGGAGCCCGCCGCGGTTTTCCAGCCGCGGGCCGGCGAGGAGGTCCAGACGTCGGTGGTCCGGCACGATCTGGAGCGGGTCGTGTACACGACGCTGAACGGTGTCATCTGCCTCACGCGCGCAGGCGGCCTGGTGTGGGCTTCGGACTTCGAGCCGCACTCTGACGTACGCCATGGCCACCGGCCTGGCTGTGCGCTGTCTCTGGACGGTCGGACGGTGTGGGTCTACCGGCCGGACGCGATGGCGGGACGCCCCAGCGGAGACCAGTGGGTCGTGCACGACGCCGATAGCGGTGTGATTCTCGCCCGCCGGCAGCTGGGGACGGTCGGGCACGGCGCCGGCCACCACGTGCACCCCACGGACGGCAGCGTCTACCTCGACATCGGTGAGGGCCAGGACGGCTCCGTCATTCTCCGGGGCACGGCCGGGGCGGGTGGAGAACCGGAGTTCGTGACGTACCCGTGGTCGGACCGCTGCCTGATTGACCTGGCGCCGTCCGGGCAGCAGTTCATGACCGTGGACCACGAGCAGGCGGACGTGGCCTTTCACCACCACCCCAGCGGGGACGTGCTCTTCACCCTCCCCGTCGAGGCCTTCGGGTACGACCCGGAGGAGTCCTTCGTGGAATGGAGCGGCGGCTACCTGACCGACAACACGGCCGTCGTCACCCTGGGCGGTGAGGGTCAGGACGAGGAGGAGTGGTTCCACTACCACCTGGTCGACGTACGCACAGGCACGCTCAACGGCGAATTCACCGTCGAGGTGAGCAACCCGTACGAGCTGGCGCCCCTGGGCGACGGTTCCTGGCTCACCGACGGTCCCGGCGGCCATCCCGTCCGTTGGTTCCGCGCTCCGCACCCGTCCGCACCACCGCACGCGGCAGGCTGAAGGGCGGTCAACGCCTTGGGACCGGCAGGTCTTGCCGACCGGCGAACCTTCCTGCACAGGCGGTCATACGACCAGGCGTACGGTTCGCTCAGCACAACGGCGCCGGTGGGAGGTCTGCGCTGCTGGACGTTGACGGCACGCCGGTCTTCGTGAAGCGGGCGTCTTGTAGCTCTTGCCACCGCGGACCCTCCCACGACAGTGCACTCGACGGCAGCCAACACGATCACGTGGAGTCTGGTGGGATGCGGCCGGCCCGCGATCCCCAGAAGTCGATGTCGGGCGCTTACGCAGTGGGCTGAACGGCAGCATCCAGCACGTGCGACTGCGCGCTGACGAGATCCCTCGGGATACTCGCCGCCGCCCCGGAACGGTGAGAAACTGCCTTGTAGATCGCCAGTGTGGACCCGTGGCGGATGACAGCCACACTGATAGGGGACGTCAGCCCGTCCTCACCGGGCTCGACCACCCACTTGAGGCGGAAGGCGACGCCTTCATCGCCCTGCGAGGGAACGGCAGTGGATGCGACGTCGTCGTATGTCACCTTCATGGCGCCCTCGCCCACCTCGTATCCCTTGCAGGACTTCAAGCCCGCACGAAGCTCCTGCATGACCCGGGAGACGTTCGCTGAACGGTACGACACCAGGGTGAGGAGCGCAGGCAGGCCCGTCGTGCCTGCGACGCGTTGCACGCTGCCGACAGGGGTGTAGCCGCTGGCTCCATCCACTGCGGCGCTCACCGGCGCGCACACCGCAGGGGCGGTATCGGTGCGGCGCGCGGCACGGATGACGCCGTCACCCAAACCATCCGTTCCCGCTCCGATCTCGTCCACCTGGACACCGGGAAGATCATGCGCGTCCACTACGGCATCCTCAAGCTGCTGCTGAGACAGCACGCGCGCCTCGTGCTGCGCGCCCCGGCTCACGGTCGCCTTCGGGGCGCCTCTGTCATCCTCGCTGCCGCAAGCCGTCAAGCCGATGGCTATCAAAGCCACGGCCCAGCGTCTTCGCCCGATGGCCCTACTCATGATCCCTCCCCTTGCTCATACGATGACGAGGCACAATACGCCAGGTCAGGGACGGTGCTCACAAGCCGCCTCTACGACCGGCGGCCGCGCCTCCGTCCGGGCCCGTTCTCGCGATGAACGAGCCGAGCGCCAAGGGCACGCTGTCGAGGCGGACGGGCCAGTCGGCGGACTCCGGCCACCGCGCGGAGGGCACCGCCAACACGCCGGCCACGCTCAAGTCGAGGCCCGCTTCGGACCGCTGAGGCAGTTCACCAACACCACCTCCACCACCCTCACCACCGTGCAGACCAGCCCTGCATACCTACCTGCGGCGGCGCGAGGCCCTTACCGGCCGCGGCGCGCCAAGCGCAGGACAAACAACACGTCATCAGCTGTCATCACCCGAGGTCCGCTGCGGTCGTCAGTCAGCGGGCCTGCTCAGCCCTTGCCCGGGTCCGAGCAAGATCGATGGCCACCCTGTTCTTCTCCTACCGGCGGTCGTCACAGCATGACGTGCTTGACCTGGGTGTAGTCGAGCAGGCCGGTGAGGGAGAGGTCGCTGCCGTAGCCGGAGTGGCCCACACCGCCGTGCGGCATCTCCGACACCGTCGTGCCATGGGTGTTGACCCAGACGATGCCGGTCCGCAGGGCCCGTGACGCGCGCATGGCCCGGTCGTGGTCGCGCGTCCACACGCTCGCGGCGAGCCCCTGAGGGACGCCGTTGGCCAGCCGTACGGCCTCGGCCTCGTCGGTGAAGGGCTGGACGGTGACGACCGGACCGAACACCTCGCGCTGCACGATCTCGTCCTCCTGCCGCACTCCGGCGACCACCGTGGCCTGGTGGAAGTAGCCGGGCCGGTCCAGAGCCGTGCCGCCCGCGACGATCTCGGCGTGCCCCGGTAGACGCTCCAGCAGACCGCGTACGGAGGCGAGCTGAGCGGCGTTGGCCAGCGGGCCGAAGTCCGTGCGCTCGTCGTCCGGGGCCCCGGGCCGCCGGCGCGCCGCCCGTTCGGTGAAGCGGGCCAGGAAGGGGTCGTGGACCCGCTGGTCGACCAGGATCCTGGTCGCGGCCGTGCAGTCCTGGCCGGCGTTGTAGAACGACAGCGACGACAACTGCTCGACCGTGTCGTCCAGATCGGCGTCCGCGTGGATCAACACGGGTGCGTTGCCGCCGAGTTCCAGGTGCAGCCGCTTGAGGTCGGCGGCCGCCGCCACGGCGATCTCCTGGCCCGCGCGGACACTTCCGGTGACGGCCACCAGCCGGACGTCCGGGTGGGCGACCAGGGCACGCCCGGTGTCGCGGTCGCCGCACACCACGTTGAGCACGCCCGGCGGCAGGTGCTCGGCGGCCAGCCGGGCCAGGAGCACGGCCGAGGACGGCGTGGTGTCGGACGGTTTCAGGACGACCGTGTTGCCGGCCGCGAGCGCGGGGGCGATCTTCCAGACGGCCATCATCAGCGGGTAGTTCCACGGCGTGATCTGCGCGCAGACGCCGACGGGCTCGCGCCGCAGCACCGAGGTGCGGCCCGGCGTGTACTCGGCGGCCGCCGCGCCCGGCAGATTGCGGGCGGCCCCGGCAAAGTACCGCAACACGTCCACGATCGCGGGCAGTTCGTCACTGAGGAACAGGGCGCGCGGCTTGCCCGTGTCGGCGACCTCGGCGTCCGCGAGGGGGCCGGCCGCCCGCTCCAGGGCGTCGGCGATTCTCAGAAGTGCTGTCTGCCGCTGCCCCGGAGTCGTCGACGACCAGCTCTCGAAGGCAACTTCGGCGGCCCGACAGGCCGCGTCCACGTCCTCGGGGCCGGACAGCGGGGCGGTTCCGTGGGAGTGCCCGGTGGCCGGGTCGATCAGCGCCAGGGTGGCGCCGGACGAGGCCGGCACCTCCTTGCCGCCGATGTGGTTGGGACGGTCGGTGTCAGCCACGGCGCAGTGCCTCCTCGGCGGCGGCGCGGCCGGTGCGGACGGCGCCCTCCATGTATCCGGCGACCCACTGGTCGGAGCCGCAGACGTAGAACGGCGGTTCGTGTGTGCCGTGCAGCGGGCCGACGGCCATCACCTCGCCCGGCGGCCACTGGGTGACGTAGCCCTGGGTCCACGGGTCGGTGCCCCACAGCCGCAGATGGCAGGAGCTCGGCCGCAGGGCCTCGTCGCCGAACATGGCGGCCATCTCGGCGAG
Organism: Streptomyces sp. NBC_00287; assembly: GCF_036173105.1. Lineage (NCBI taxonomy): Bacteria > Bacillati > Actinomycetota > Actinomycetes > Kitasatosporales > Streptomycetaceae > Streptomyces > Streptomyces sp. NBC_00287. The sequence continues at coordinate 9,335,313 of NZ_CP108053.1, read as the reverse complement.
CAGTTCGGGCGTGCGCAGGTGGGGCGGGGTGCCGAGCAGGACGCCGTACCGCTCGGGCGGGATCAGCGCCGACAGGACGCCCTCGTTCTGCGGCCAGGTGCTGCCTAGCACGCCCTCCGCCTCGGACAGGCCGTTCAGCCCGGCGTCCCGCCAGAAGGGACGGTCGTAGACGGCGGCGAACTTCGCGGCCGTGGCGTGGCGTTGCCGGTGCAGCGAGGCGAGCCGCGCGTCACTGACCCCGCTGACGGCGACGTCCCGCAGCGGGCCGACGGGCAGGGCGCTCACCACGGCACCGGCGGTGAGGACCTCGCCGGAGACCAGGCGCACGGTGCAGCGCCCCGGGCGGATGTCCAGCGCGGCGGCGGGCGAGCCGAGCCGGATGTGCGGGCCCAGTACGCGGCCCAGGACCTCGGCGAGCGTCGCCGAGCCCTCCGCGAGCCGTAGTCCCTCCCAGTCGTCGTAGTCGTAGTCGCCCGTGCCCGAACCGGGGACCGCCGCGCTCTTGCGCAGTGCGGCCAGCAGGGAGATCCGCTCGTAGGAGCCCCCGGCCAGGGCGAGTTGGCCGATGTCCCACAGCCGCACCACCGCGGGGCCGGCCTCGCGGGAGCGCAGCCAGTCGGCCACGGAGAGCCGGTCCAGGGCGGCCGCGTCCGGATGCGACCAGGGGTCGTCCGGGTCGACGGTGGCGGCGAGGGCGGAGAACTCCTTGCTCAGCCGCGTGTGCAGGGCCGCGTCACCGGGGCCGAACCAGTGCGGCGGTTCACCGGCCGAGCGCCCTTCCGGGGTGGCGCGGGTCATGCGGCCCGGCTCCTGGACATAGCTGGGAACCAGCTTCAGGCCCAGTTCCCCGGCCAGCCGGAGATAGGCGGTGTGCCGGTGGCCGACGACCTCACCGCCCAGCTGGACGGTGCGGCCGTCGGGTGTGCGGGTCTGCTCGACCCGGCCGCCGACGCGGTCCCGGGCCTCCAGGACGAGCACGTCGGTGCCGGCGGAGCCCAGGTCCCGGGCGGCGGCGAGACCGGCGAGACCGGCGCCGAGCACGATCACGTCGTGATGCATGGGGTTCGCTCTCTTGTGTCAGGGGCGCTCAGGCCAGGACCAGGCAGTGCTCGGGCCGCCATCCGAACTCCACCGTCTCGCCGCCGCTCCAGCGGTCCTCCATCCGGGCGCGGGCGGTGTTCTGCTCCAGCACCGACAGCGTCACGCCCGGGGCGAGCTCGATCAGATAGGTCGTGGTCGGGCCGCTGTAGACGGTCTCGCGGACCACGCCGCTCAGCATCGCCATGCCCGGTTCGAAGTCCGACAGCCAGATCTTCTCGGGGCGCACCGACACACTGACGGCGGTGCCGTCCGCGATGCCGGAGCGGGCGCCGACAGTCAGCGCGGGCCCCTTCTCCAGGGTCACCTCGCCGTCCCGGTAGGTGCCGGTCATCAGGTTGGAGGTGCCCATGAAGGAGGCCGCGAAGCCGGTGGCGGGGTGTTCGTAGATGTCCTCGGGGGTGCCGCACTGCTCGATGTGCCCCTGGTTCATCACCGCGATGCGGTCGGACATGGTCAGCGCCTCGTCCTGGTCGTGGGTGACGAAGACGAAGGTGATGCCGACCTCGCGCTGGATCTGCTTCAGCTCCACCTGCATCTGCCGGCGCAGCTTCAGGTCGAGGGCGGCCAGCGGCTCGTCCAGCAGCAGCACGGCCGGACGGTTGACGAGCGCGCGGGCCAGCGCCACGCGCTGACGCTGACCGCCGGAGAGCGTGCGGGGCCGGCGGTCTGCGAGACCGGCGAGCTGCACCAAATCCAGCATCTCGCCGACCCGCTGGCGTATCTCGTTCCTGGGGACGCCCTTGCGCTTGAGGCCGAAGCCGACGTTGTCGGCGACGCTCAGATGGTCGAAGAGGGCGTAGCTCTGGAAGACGGTGTTCACGTTGCGCTTGTCGGGCGGCAGCGCGGTGACGTCCTCACCGGCCAGCAGCACCGCACCCTCGCTGGGGTCGCTGAAGCCGCCGATCATGCGGAGCGTGGTGGTCTTGCCGCAGCCCGAGGGGCCCAGCAGGGAGAAGAAGTGGCCGGCCTCGATGTCGAGGTCCAGGCGGTGGACGGCGTAGGAGTCCGCGTACTGCTTGGAGACACCGTCGAGCCGGACGGCGGGGGTCGCGTCCATGGGGATCACTCTCCGGAGAGGATGTCGAGGCCGCCGCGGCGGCCGAAGAGGCGCGGGATGAACAGGGCCAGGGCGATCAGGGCGATGGAGCCGGCGAGCACGAGCGTGCCGACCGCGTTGATGGTGGGCTGCACGCCGAAGCGGATCGCCGAGTAGATCCGCACCGACAGGGGCTGGGGGTCGACGCCGGTCGTGAAGTAGGCGAGCACGAAGTCGTCGAAGACCAGGGCGAAGATCAGTACGGCGCTCGCCAACACGGCGGGCAGCAGCGCGGGCAGGGTCACCAGCCGGACCGCCTGCCAGCGGGTGGCGCCGAGATCCATGGCGGCCTCCTCCACCTCCGGGTTCAGCGCGGCGACCCGGGAGCGGAGGATGACGGTGACGTACGAGATCGAGAAGGTGATCTCGGCGAGCATCACCGTGCCGGTGGACAGCGGTACGCCCAGGCCCTTGAACAGCAGCATCGAGGCGACGCCGGTGACGATCTCCGGCGTGATCAGCGGAACCAGCATGACCAGTGCGGCCAGTGAGCCCAGCCGGGTGCGGCAGCGGACCAGACCGAGAGCGAGCGCCACCCCGAGGAGCACCGAACCGGCCATCGCCACCAGGGAGATGCGCAGGCTGGTCCCCAGGGAGGCGATCAGGACGTCGTCGTGCACGAAGGCGCGGTACCAGCGCAGGCTGAACCCGTCGAACACGGTCAGGGACTTTTGGGAGTTGAAGGAGAACAGCGCCACGACGGCGATGGGCAGGTAGAGCAGCGCGAAGAACAGCGCGGTGACGGCGATCAGGAGGCGGGGCCGGCGCCGGGCACGGGAGCGCCGGGTGCGTGTGCGGCCTGCGGGTGCGGCCGGTGCGGTCGTAGAGGGCATCCGGAGCAGGGTCATCGCAGGGCCTCCGCCTCGTCCTTGCGGGTGCGCCGCAGATAGCCGAGCATCCCGATCAGCAGGACCAGCATCAGCAGCATGGTGAGCGCCGAGCCGAGCGGCCAGTTCTGGCCCTGGAAGAACTTGTCCTGGATGAGGTTGCCGATCATGATCTGGTCCGGGCCTCCCATGAGCTGTGCGCTGACGAAGTCGCCCATGGCGGGCAGGAAGACCAGGACGAGCCCGGCTGCCGCGCCCTGCCGGGTGGCGGGCAGGGTGACGAAGAAGAACGTGCGGACCGGGCCGCCGTACAGGTCGCGGCCGGCCTCGATGAGGGAGACGTCGAGGCGTTCCAGCGCCGCGTACAACGGGATGATCATGAAGACGACGAACCCGTAGACGAGTCCGGCGACCACGCCGAAGCCGGTGTTGAGGATCTTTGTGCCCGCGTCGGCCAGGCCCACCGCGCGCAGGGCGCGCAGCACCGGCCCGTCGTCGGAGAGGACCACCGACCAGCCGTACATCCGCACCAGGTAGTTGGCGAAGAACGGCACCACGATCGCGGCGATCAGCGCGTGCTTGTACCGGCCGCCGTACAGGGCGATCGTGTACGCCACCGGATAGGCGATCAGGAGACAGATCACGCAGGTCAGCAGGGCGTAGCCCAGGGAGCGGGCCAGGACTTCGGTGTAGGCGGGGTCGGCGAGGGCGCGCACGGCGGCCAGGTCGAAGCCGAAGCGGGGGTTGCCGAGTTCGTCGGTGGTGCCGACCGCGAGGACGGCGACGAGGGCCAGCGAGGCGATCAGGAAGCCGGTCATCCACAGGGTCCCGGGCAGCATGAGCCAGGTCCAGATGCGGGTGCCGTTCGCGTCCCGGCGGCGGGAGCGTGAGGAGGGGCGCAGCAGTGCCATGGCTCAGCCCGCCTTCACGTGGGTCCAGGCGGTGTCGCGGGCGTCCTCCGCCGCGCGGTCGCCGTTGCGGAAGAACAGGTCGGCTTTCAGGTCGTCCTGGGTGACGAGGCACTCGGGGAACGGCTCGACCAGGTCGGCGTAGACCTTCTCGGAGCCCGCCACCGGCATCGGGTAGCCGATGTACTCGATGTTCTTCTTCACGTTTTCCGGCCGCAGCATGTAGTCGATGAACAGCATCGCGGTGCCGGGGTGGGGCGCGTTCCAGGGAATGGCGTAACAGTCGGAGTTGACCGGCGTGCCCTCCTTGGGAGCGTGGAAGCCGAACACGGACGGGTCCTTGGCCTGGTAGAGCATGGCGGCCATGTCACCGCTCCATGCCTGCTGGATCAGCGCGTTGCCGTTGAGGAGGTTGTTGTAGCTGTTGCTGGAGAAGCCGCGCAGGCGGGGGCGCAAGGTGCCCAGCAGGGAGGTGATGCGGTCGAGGTCGCCGGTGTCACCGGTGCTGACGTCGAGGCCGAGCGCGAGGGCGCCCATGCCGAGGACCTCGTCGCGGTCGTCCAGCAGGAAGACCTTGCCCCTGGCCTTCTCGTTCCACAAGTCCCGCCAGGAATCGGTGAGTTCACCGATCCGGTCGCGGCGCCATCCGATGCCGGTCTTGTACGCGGTGAAGGGGACGGTGTGCGCGGAGCCGGGGTCGTACCAGGGATCGGCGAAGTAGTCGTAGGTGCCGAACACCGCCTGCGAGTTGGCGAGTTGGGCGTGGTCGATACGGCGTAGCCGGCCCCCGCGGGCCAGGCGCTGGGCCCACTTGGCCGTGGGGAAGATGATGTCGTAGCGGTTGCCGGCGTTGAGCTTGGCGACCATGCCTTCCATCGAGTCGAAGTTCGACTGGATGACCTTGACGCCGTACTCCTTCTCGAAGCCCTTGAACACGGCCGGGTCGACGAAGTCGGCCCAGTTGAAGTAGACGAGATCGCCATCGACGCGCGCCTCGACCGGGGCGAGCTGGTCGGCGTCGGGTTTCTTGGCGGGCATGAATCCGCAGCCGCCGGCCGCTGCGCCCAGCAGGCCGCAGGCGCCCGCCCGCAGCACGGCGCGTCGGGACGGCGGTGGTACCTCGGGGGACATGGAACGTCCTCTCCGTCGAGGAACGGCACAAGTCCAGGGCTGGACCGGCTGGTCGGTTCGCTTCAGGCCCTGATTCCGAAGGGAAGACCGGTCTGGGGAGGGTGCGTACGCGGCTCAGAGAGCGCGGGATAAGGCCGTGGCCGACGGCAGGCGCACGGCGGAGCGCACGGTCGAGGTGTGCGAGGGCGTCACCGCGTGTTCCCGTCCAGGTCGGCCCTGACCCGGCGGGCGAACCAGCCGACGGCGGCCTCGCGCTGCGACAGCGGCCCGGGCTCGAACCCCGGCATGCGCATCCCGGCCTGCACGCGCTCCACCAGCTCGGCGTCCTCGTCGTTGGTGACCCAGCCGATGTGGATGTTCAGCCGCCTGGCCAGCCGGGTACGGACGTCCTCGCCGAGCTTGGTGTAGAAGGCACCGGGGATCGCCGCCCGGTCCTGGGCGGTGGGCAGGGCGGTCCATGCGAGCACGTGGTCAGGGTAGAAGTCGATGAGCGTGTTCGGGTAGATCACGGCGTACCGCCATACCCGCCGGTCGTCCTCGGTCAGGCCCGGCATCGGGGTTGCGAGGCGCTGGTAGAGCCGCTCGGTCCAGTTCGAGGAGGGCTTGTCCCGCAGGGGCGACTCGAACAGGACGTAGTTCTCCTGCATGTCCACGCTGTACGCCGCGTAGTCGAGCAGACGCATCAGCGAGGGGTGGGCCACGGGGACGTGGTAGCCCTCCAGATAGTTGTCGACGATCACCTTCCAGTTGGCGTTCTGCTCCTCGCCGCCCTCCAGGTCGTGGATACGGTGCTTGCCGACCGGCACGAGACCGGGCCCGGCGTAGCGTCCGACGGCCTCGGCGAGCCCGGCGCAGGTCTCGGCGAGCGGAGTCGCCTCCAGGTCGAGGTTGACGAAGACGAAGCCGAGGAAGGACTCCACGTTGACCGGGTGCAGTCCGAGATTGGGCTTGTCCAGGCAGGGGATGCGGCGGGCCTCGGGGGCGCCGACCAGGGTTCCGTCCAGTTTGTAGGTCCAGCCGTGGTACGGGCAGCGGATCGCCTTGCCCGAGGGCTCCGGGTCGGTGACCAGACGGGTTCCGCGGTGCCGGCACACGTTGAGGTGGGCGGCGAGGCCGCCGTCTTCGGTGCGGACGACCAGCACCTCCCGGCCGGCGGCGGTGGCGGCCAGCCGGGCGCCGGGGCCGGGGAGGTCGGATTCGTGGCAGACGAGCTGCCAGGACTTGGCGAAGATGCGGTCCGTCTCGGCCTTCGCGATGGCCGGATCGGTGTAATAGCGGGCCGCCAGAGCCTGACCGGGGTGCTCGGGGGGCGGTACCGGCGGAGTGGGGGAAGCGTCGACGTCGGCTGCCCGGGTCGTCGAGGGGTGCATGGGGTCCTCCTCCGCGCCGCGTGGGCGGCGATGGGCGGTGAGGGCGTGGCCGGGAGGGAGGCAGGTGCGGTTTCCGGACCTGCCGCGATCCGGCTGACTGATTGGTTAGTCAGAGTGGGACCGTCGACGGGGCAAGTCAAGACTTGTGGGCTGACTAATTAGTTAGTTAGTGTCGTGGCAGGCGGACGGCCCAGGGCTCGCAGACGGATACCCAGGAGCCCTCCGCAAGCCCGCGGACCCCGGTCCGCGCCACAGCGGGTGCCCGGTCCGGGCACCCCGCACGGCTCCCGCACCCGTCTCACGGCGCCGGAGCATCCCTCTTCCCCGTCATCGCCGCGCCGCCCCCGTTCCCGGACCCCCGGAAACGGAGCGATCCCGGAGGCACGCATGAGCGCTCGCCGAAGTCTCGTCTGGCTCGGCCTCACCCCCGAGCCCGAACAGGAGCTGCCCCAAGCGGTGGCCGCCCTGCGCTCCCCGACGGACGACCGCCCGCCCTCGGCCCTCGTCGCCGCGGAGCGCCACCGCGTCGAGCGCCTGGTGCTGCGCGGCACCCAGCGCGGCTGGCTGCGCTACCTGCACGAGGTCACCGAGCTGGTCGTCGAAGCGGCCCGGTCGCCGGTCGCGGACCCGGGCGCGGCGCTGCTGGCCGGCGAAGTCGTCCTCGACCACCACCGCATGCTGATCGGCCTGCCCGGAGCGGGCTACGACCGCACCGCCGCCCAGCGGCGGCAGCTGGAGCGGGCGCTGGCCCGCCTGAGGTCACGCCCCGCGCTCGCACCCACCGGCCGCACCGAGCCCAGGAGCACCGTATGACCCGCGTGTACTCCCTCCTTCCCGAAGGACGCTCCGGCCTCCTCTCCCCCGCGCCGGCCAACGGTGAGGGCATCGCCGGCTACCTCGCCGCGGGCGGCTATGCGCCCCTGGTCGCGCCCGGCCGGCTGCTCGACCGGATTGCGGCGGCGGGACTGCGCGGCCGGGGCGGTGCCGGATTCCCGGCCGCCGTCAAACTCCGGGCCGTCCGTGACGCACCGGGCCCCCGGGTCGTCGTCGCCAACGGCGAGGAGGGCGAGCCGGGATCCGTGAAGGACCGCTGGCTGCTGCGCCACCGCCCGCACACCGTCCTGGACGGGCTGCGGCTGGCAGCGGCCATGACCGGCGCGGAGCGCGGCCACGTGTACCTCTCCGACCGCACGGCCGAGCGGGCCGTGCGCCGGGCGCTCACCGAAGTCACCCTCGACCTGCGCATCGACGTCGTCCGCACCGAGCGCACCTACGTCGCGGGCGAGGAGAGCGCCGTCGTACGGCGCCTCGACGGCGGCCCCGCGCTGCCGACGGCCAAACCTCCGCGGCCGTTCGAGAGCGGTGTCGGCGGCGCGCCCACCCTCGTCGCCAACGTGGAGACGCTGGCCCGCGTCGCGCGGATGAACACGCACCCCGACGAGGCGGACGCCGTCGCCGCGGCCCACCTGGTGACCCTCGCCGGTGGCGGCGGTGACACCGCGCTCGTGGAGGTGATGGCCGGCACGCATCTGAAGGTCCTCGCCGACCTGTGCGGGCACGGCAGGTCCGAAGCGGTCCTGCTGGGCGGGATGTTCGGCGGCCTGTACGGCGAGGGCTGGAGGGACCTGCCGCTCGACCACGACGGCCTGCGCACGGCCGGCGCGGCCCTCGGCTGCGGAGCACTGTATTTCCTCGACCCCGAGGACTGCCCCCTCGCCATCGCCGTTCAGGCCGCCTGCTACCTGGGGGCCCAGAGCGCCCGGCAGTGCGGTGTGTGCGTCTCGGGGACCGGGGCGATGGCCAAGGCCCTCTCGGCGCTCGCCCGCGGGGAGGGCAGCCACGACACGCTCACCCAGCTGCACCGCTGGTCGCGCCAACTGCCCGGCCGCGGAGCCTGCGCACTGCTCGACGCCGCCGCCCGCGTCGTCGCCACCCTCCTCGACCGCTTCCCCGACGCGCTCGACGCCCACCGAAGCCCCGGCTGCCCCGCCTGCGCGGGCCCGGCACCCGAGGACGGGCGCCGCTTCACCGTCCCGGTGCCCTGAGCCGCACCCCGTCCCCTCTCCCCCGCGCTCCCGCCTGCCGCGCCGAATCGACCCGGGTGCCCTGAAACCCGAGCCTTTCGCGCACCCCGTACCGCCGCGCCGAACGGACCCGGGTGTCCCCGGAACCGCATCCGAGCCGTGCGCGCACCAGCACCGCCGCGCCGAAAGGACCCGCCATGAAACTGCTGCTGGACTCCACCCGCTGCCAGGGCTACGGCCTCTGCCAGGAACCCGCGCCCGAACAGATCGACCTCGACGAGTGGGGCTACGCGTCGGTGCGCGCCACCGAGGTGCCGCCCGGCGGCGAGGCAGACGCCGAAGCCGCCGTCGCCGCCTGCCCCAACTCCGCGCTGCGGCTGGTGAAGTGACATGGGACGTGACCTCTCGGCTCTCTTCGACCCGGTTTCCGTCGCCGTCGTCGGAGCCAGCGACGACCCGGCCAAGTACGGGCACGCCATCGCAGCCCAAGCGGTCCGCGCGAACGGCCGCCGCCCCGTCCACCTGGTCAACCGGCGCGGCGGCACCGTCCTCGGCCGCACCGCGGCTCCCAGCCTGAGCGCGATCGGGGAGCCCATCGACCTCGCCGTCGTCTCCGTGCCCGCCGCCGGCTTCGAGGACGCCGTCGACGAGGCGCTGCGGTGCGGGGCCCGCGCGATCGTCGCGATCACCGCCGGGTTCGCCGAGACCGGTGACGCCGGGCGCGCCCGGCAGGAGGCCGTCGCCGAGCGGGTGCGCGCCGCCGGCGCCGTGATGGTCGGGCCGAACTGCCTGGGCCTGGCCGACAACACCACCGACCTCTTCCTGGCCTCGGACACCTTCACCCCCGGCGGGGTGGCCCTGCTGAGCCAGAGCGGCAACCTCGCCCTCGAACTGCAGCTCCGCTTCGGCCCGCACGGCCTCGGGTTCTCCCGGTTCGTCTCGCTCGGCAACCAGGCCGACGTCACCCTCGTCGACCTGCTCGCCGACTGCGCCCGGCACGAGGGCACCCGGGCCATCGCCGTGTACGCCGAGGACTTCGGCGACGGACGGGCCTTCGCCGAGGCGGCCGCCGACGCCGGGAAGCCGGTCGTGCTGCTCACCGCCGGACGCGGGGACGCCTCCGCGCGCAGCGCCCAGTCGCACACCGGGGCGCTGACCACCTCGGCCGACGTGGTGGCCGCCGCGTGCCGGGACGCCGGCGTGGACCTGGTCGCCACCCCGCGCGAACTCACCGTCGTCCTCGCCGCGTTGCACGGCGGACGCCGGGCCGCAGGCCGCCGGGTCGCCGTGCTCACCGACGGCGGCGGCCACGGCGTCATCGCCGCCGACGCCGTCGAAGCCGCCGGGCTTTTTGTGCCCGAACTCGGCGAGCCGACGCAGCAGCGGCTGCGCGAGGCACTGTGGGAACAGTCGGCCGTCGCCAACCCGGTGGACCTCGCCGGCATGGGCGAACAGGACCCGGACTCCTACGCCCAGACCGTCGCCGCGCTGCTGGCGGCCGAGGAGGTCGACGCCGTCCTGATGACCGGGTACTTCGGCGGCTACGCGGCCGCCGAGGGCGGACTCGGCGGAGGCGGCACGGCCCTCGCCGACGGGGAGAAGGCGGCGGCACGCCTCATCGCCGCCCGGCATCGCGCCACCGCCACCCCCCTGGTCGTGCAGTCGATGTATCCCGACTCACCCAGCTGCCGCACCCTCGCCGCCGCCGGCATACCCGTCTTCTTCGCCACCGAGGACGCCGCCCGCGCACTCGCCGCCACCGCACCGGGCGCACCCCACACCGGTGTGACACCCCTGCCCAGCCCGGCGGCCCCGCTGCGGGAGACCGGCTACCTGGAGACCCGCAGAGCCCTTCAGGCGGCCGGACTCGCCTTCCCCGCCGCCCGCGAGATCCGCGACGAGAGCGAACTGCTGGCAGCCGCCGGGGAGTTCGACGGCCCCTACGTCCTCAAGGCCCTGCATCTGCTGCACAAGTCCGATGCCGGAGGAGTGGCCCTCGGCCTCGCCGGCCCCGACGAACTGCTCGCCGCCTTCCGGGAGATGCACGCCCGCCTCGGCGCCCCCTCCTACTCCGTGGAGGCCATGGCCGACCTCAGCGACGGCATCGAACTGATCGTCGGCGTCAACCGCGACCCGCGCTTCGGCCCCGTCGCCATGGTGGGCCTTGGCGGAGTGCTCGCCGAGGCACTGCACGACACCGCCTTCACCCTCGCCCCGGTCCCCGCCGACCACGCCCTGCAGCTGCTACGCCAACTGCGCACCGCCGTCCTGCTCGACGGCGTGCGCGGCCGCCCGCCCGTCGACGTCGACGCCGCCGCGGCCGCCATCGAGGCGATCACCGCGTTCGCCGCCGCCCACCCCGAGATCGCCGAGATCGAGGTCAACCCCCTTCTCGTACGGCCCGACGGCGCCCTCGCCCTCGACTCCCGCGCCGTACTCGCCTGACCGGAGCCGTGCTCGCCCGGCCAAGCCTTCCTCGCCTGACCGAGCCGTACTCGTCCGGCCAAGCCCTACTCGCCCGACCGACCCGGAAGAGGTCTTTCATGGACATGCGCTACACCCCCGAGCAGGCCGACCTCAAGCGTCGCGCCGCCGAGTACGCCCGCCTGCTGATGCGTTACGAGGACCAGTCCGAGCAGGCCGGCGGGCCCCTGCCGCAGGAGCTCGTCACCGAACTGACCCGCGCCGCGATGGACGCCGGGGTCTACGCCATCAACATGCCCGCCGAGTGGGGCGGGGCGGGCCTGAGCCTGCTCGACCAGGTCATCGTCGAGGAGGAGTTCGGCAAGGTCACCAACTGCCTGTGGGACATCCCCTGGCGGCCGGCCAACGTCCTCGCCCACGGCGACGAGCGGCAGCGCGAGATGTACCTGCTGCCGGTGATCCGCGCCGAGCGGTTCGACGCGTTCGCCGTCACCGAGCCGGGCGCGGGCTCCGACCCGTCCGCCGGCACCTCCACGGCCACCCGCACCGACGGCGGCTGGCTGCTCAACGGGGAGAAGTGGTTCGTCACCTGCGGCGACATCGCCGACTTCCTGTTGGTGCAGGCGGACGCCGGTCCCGAGAAGCTGCCCACGCTGTTCTTCGTCGACAAGGCCGCGCCCGGCGTGCAGATGACCCGGCTGCCGCACTTCATGCACTCCGCCGTCAACGGGCACCCCGAGTTCACCTTCACCGACGTCTTCGTCGCCGACGAGGACGTGCTCGGCGGCGTCGGCAACGGCTACGAGCTGACCAAGGAGTGGTTCACCGACGAACGCCTGATGATCGCCGCCCGCACCGTCGGCGCCGCCGAACGCGCCCTCCAGCTCGCCCGCAACTGGGCCGTGGAGCGCGAGCAGTTCGGAGCGCCCATCGCCTCGTACCAGCTGATCCAGGGCATGCTCGCCGACTGCGCCGTCGACATCGCCGTCAACCGTGCCTACACCCACCAGGTCGCCTGGGAGGCCGACCAGCCCGGCACCGACCGCAAGACCCTGCACGCCAAGGCCTCCACCGCCAAACTCGCCGCCAGCGAGGCCGCCGGCCGGGTCGCCGACCGCTGCCTGCAGATCTTCGGCGGCCGCGGCTACGACCGCACCTACCCCGTCGAGCGCATGTACCGCGAGCTGCGCGTGGACCGGATCTGGGAGGGCACCTCCGAGATCCAGCGGCTGATCATCGCCAACGAGCTCATCAAGCGCGGCACCCGGGCCCTGGCCCTGCCCACGCACTGACACCCACCCTTACGTACCGCACAGCGAGGACTTCCATGGACTTCCGCCTCACCCCGCGCCAGGTTCAGCTCAAGAACGAGGCACGCGCCCTCACCGACTTCATCACGGGCTACGAGACCCAGTGCGAGGAGGACAACGGCCTGCCCGCCGACGCGCACGCCACGATCCGCGACGCCGTGCTGGACGCCGGGCTCCAGGCCGTCAACATGCCCGCCGAATGGGGCGGCGCCGGCCTCACCATCGCCGAGCAGGTCACCGTGCAGGAGGAGCTGGGCCGGCTGACGGGCGCCCTGTGGGACATGGTGTGGCGGCCCGCGAACGCGCTGCGGTTCTGCACCCCCGAGCAGCGCGAGCGCTTCCTCGTCCCGGTGATCAAGGGCGAGCGGCGCGACTGCTACGCCGTCACCGAGCCCGGCGCCGGCTCCGACCCGCAGAACCTCGCCACCACCGCGACCCGCAACGACCGGGGCTGGGTGCTCAACGGCGAGAAGTGGTTCGTCACCGTCGGAGACCACGCCGACTTCATGATCGTGCTCGCGGCGGCAGGACCGGACCGCGCCCCGACCCTGTTCCTCGTCGACAAGGACACCCCCGGCATCGAGATGACCCGGGTCCCGCGCTTCATGCACACCTTCGTGTACGAGCACCCCGAGTTCACCCTCACCGACGTCCAGGTGGGCGAGGACGCCGTCCTCGGCGGCATCGGCAAGGGCTACGACATCACCCGCTCCTGGTTCACCGAGGAGCGCCTGATGATCGCCGCCCGCACCACCGGCGCCGCCGAGCGGGCGCTGGAGCTGTCCCGTGACTGGGCCGTGGAGCGCGAGCAGTTCGGGGCGCCCATAGCCTCGTACCAGCTGATCCAGGGCATGCTCGCCGACTGCGCCGTAGACATCGCGGTCAACCGTGCCTACACCCATCAGGTCGCCTGGGAGGTCGGCAACTCCCCGGCCGAGGACCGCAAGACCCTGCACGCCAAGGCGGCCATCGCCAAGCTCGCCGCAAGCGAGGCGTCCGGCCGGGTGATCGACCGCTGCCTGCAGATCCACGGCGGCCGCGGCTACGACCGCGCCTACGCCGTCGAGCGGCTCTATCGCGAACTGCGCGTGGACCGGATCTGGGAGGGCACCTCCGAGATCCAGCGGCTGATCATCGCCAACGAGCTCGTCAAGCGCGGCTCGGGGGTCCTCAACCTGCCCACCGCCTGACGCGCACCGACGCAGACCTGAAAAGGAGACAGACGGATGACGGACATCAAGCGCGTGGGGGTCGTCGGCTGCGGGCTGATGGGCGCCGGAATCGCCGAGGTCTGCGCACGGGCCGACGTACCGGTCACGGTCGTGGAGCGCGACGCCGAGGCGGCCCGGGCCGGCCGCCTGCGCATCGGCCGCTCGCTCGACCGTGCCGCCGCACACGGCAGGCTCAGCGCCTCACGACGGGAGGCCGCCGCGGCCCTGATCACCGTCGTCGACGAGTTGGACGCCCTGCACGACCACGACCTGGTGATCGAGGCGGTGGCCGAGGACGAAAACCTCAAGGTCGACGTCTTCGCCCGCCTCGACACGGTGGTCGCCGGCGAGAGCACCATCCTCGCGACCAACACCTCGTCCATCCCGGTGATCCGGCTGGCCGCCGCGACGAGCCGCCCCGACCGCGTGGTCGGCGTGCACTTCTTCAACCCCGTGCCGGTGCTGCGGCTCGTCGAGCTCGTGCCGTCGCTGCTCACCTCACCCGACACCGCGACACGGGCCGAACAGTTCGTGACCGGCACCCTCGGCAAGGAGGTCGTACGGACCCGGGACAAGGCCGGCTTCGTCGTCAACGCGCTGCTCGTGCCCTACCTCCTGGCCGCGATCCGCATGGTGGAGTCGGGCAGCGCGAGCGTCGAGGACGTCGACCGCGGCATGGTCCTCGGCTGCGCGCACCCGCTCGGCCCGCTCGCCCTGACCGACCTGATCGGCCTGGACACCACACGGGCCATCGCCGAGTCGCTGTACGCCGAGTTCCGCGAACCGCAGTACTCGCCGCCGCCGCTGCTGTCCCGGATGGTGGAGGCCGGACTGCTCGGCCGCAAGTCGGGCCGCGGCTTTCACGCCTACGACGAGGAGGCTTCACGACAGGCACCGGCACGGGCGTGACCTCCGTGAGGGAAGATGGTCACGACCAACGGGCACCGGACGAGGGGAGCCGCAACGTGCCGACCAAGGTGCGCACGGCAGACACACGCGAGCGCATCCTGACCGCGGCGTGCGAGGTCATCGCCGACATCGGGTTCGAGAAGATCCGGATGCGGATGGTCGCGGAGCGGGCCGGGGTGTCGACGGCGCTGCTGCACTACCACTTCGACACGCGCGAGAAGCTGTTCACCGAGGCGATGACCCACTCCTTCGCCAACACGGCCGTCGACGTCGAGCGTGACGCGGAGACGGCCCCGGCGGCGGTCGTCCTGGCCCGTATCGTGCGCAGCCTGCTGCCGGCCGACCCCCAGCTCCACCAGGACTGGCGGCTGTGGCAGGAGCTGTGGGTGCGGGCCCTGCGCGACGAGACCACCCGGGTCTTCGCCGTGGACCTGTACGCCCAGCTGCACGGCTGGGTGTCCGACGCGGTACGACGCGGCATCGCCTCCGGCGAGTTCACACCGACCGACGTGGACGACCTCAGCACGCTGGTGCTGTCGCTGAGCGACGGCTACGGCATCCGCCTCATGCTGCGCGATCCGACGGTCACCCTCGACTCCGCGGTCGGCGCCATCTGGCGCCATGTGTCCGCCGCGCTCGGAGCGCCGGCGGTGCCGCCCACCTCGTGAGCCCGCGCGCGCCGGTCACAGGCCCAGCGCCCCCCCTCCGGGGACAGGGGCTGCTCGGTCCGGACGGTCTTGCGGTTGCGACCGTCGGGTGCCCCACCGCTCGAACAGCTGGGCCACCGGGAACAGACCGCGTCCACCCTCGTCGGTGCTGCCGGTCTGGCGCAGACGGGGAGGTGCTGCTGGAGTCGGAGCGGGCCGGAGCCGTTGTGGCTGTGGTTGAACGAGTCGGGGCTGCCGTTCCAGCCGGCGTCCTGGGCGCTACAAGCCGGCGGCTGTTCTCCTCCGTGAGCAGGCGACGCTTGGCCCGCTCATCGACGCGGCAACGATCACCCGAGCCGACCAGCTGTTCACCCGACTCAGCTCCCTGCTCCCCAAGCGCTGAGCTGAG
This sequence comes from Streptomyces sp. NBC_00287, assembly GCF_036173105.1. Lineage (NCBI taxonomy): Bacteria > Bacillati > Actinomycetota > Actinomycetes > Kitasatosporales > Streptomycetaceae > Streptomyces > Streptomyces sp. NBC_00287. The sequence goes on along the minus strand of NZ_CP108053.1, from coordinate 9,319,946 downwards.
TCTGTCCTGAGCGTCGCCCTGCCCAGCGCCCTCCCCATACGGACGCTCGCGGTTGAGGAGTACTACGACACTGCGCTAGACGCCATCCGCTTTCCGAACGTGATCGTTTAGTTCGGGTGGGTGGGCATGAACTCCCGTTCGTGGCGGGAGTGATGGGCGTGGTTCGTCCGCTGGTCTGGTTCGTGGAGGTCGCTGGTGGCGTCGGTGCTCGGTCTGCTGGAGGCCAGGGAGAAGAGGGTCCGGGAAGAGATCGCGCGGTTGCGGGAGGAGGCCGAGCGGGTGCAGGCCGCGCTCGGTGAGGCGGAAGCTGTGCTTCAGCGGCTGGTGGACGCCCGGGTGACAGTGACCGAGGTACTGGCCGGGCCGCCCTCGGTCGTCCCGGAGCCGATGGGAAGCGCGGTGGCGGGTTCGACGGTGCCCCGGCGGGAGACGGGCATGGCGGCGACAGCCCTCGCGCCGGACTACCAGCGGATCCTGTCGGTGCTGGAGTCTGAAGCGGGCCGGGAGGGCATGCGCTGTCAGCAACTGGCCGTCACTCTCGGGCTCGAGGCCGTCCCGGCGAAGGTCGAGGGACTGCGATCGAAGGCGAAACGCCTGGTGGAGCGGGGATGGGCACTCCAGGTGCGGCCGGGAGTGTTCACCGCTCTCGCGGTGCCGGCCGTCTGAAAGCGCCGGGGCGGCGTCCGGCCAGGCGACCGCTCATGAGCATGGTCATCGACCACAGCACCATGGCTTCGTGCATGGCCGGCAGTGTTTCGTAGTCGCGCACCAGGCGACGCGAGCGCATCAGCCAGCTCAGCGTCCTTTCCACCACCCACCTGCGCGGCAGCACCACGAACCCCACTGTGTCATCGGTGCGTTTGACGATCTGAAGGGTGAGCCGGGGCTTCTCGCGGGCCCAGTCAACGAGCCGGCCGGCATAGCCGCCGTCCGCCCACACCAGGCGGATGGAGAAGTACTCTCGTCGCAGCCGCTGAAGCAGCGGGACGGCGGCGTCGCGGTCCTGCACGCTCGCCGCACTCACCGCGACGGCCAGGACCAGGCCGAGGCAGTCCACCACCAGGTGTCGCTTGCGGCCGCCCACCTTCTTCCCGCCGTCCCAGCCGGACGTCGAGCGCGGGATGTTCACCGCCGCCCGCACCGACTGGGAGTCCACGATCGCGGCCGTCGGGTCCGCCGTGCGGTCCTCCTTCTCCCGGACGCGGTCGCGCAGCCGGTCGTGGAGTTCAGCGAGCAGCCCCGTGACCTGCCAGCGGCGGGCGAAGGCATGCACACGCCGATACGGCGGGAAGTCCGCGGGCAGGTTGGCCCACTTCACACCGTTGTCCACGACATAGCGCACCGCGTCGAGCATCCAATGCCACGTAGTTAAGGGCGAGTTGGCAGTGTCAAGGGTGAGGTGAGAAAGAGGAGACCTCTGCTATTCAGGGGATCGACCAAGATCTACCTGAGGAAGCAGAGGCCCTGTGGCTCAGTCTGTCACGGGCGGAACCGACGTGTTCGCGCCTGGTCATATCGGTGAGTTGACGCAGGTCATCCCACTCGAGCTGGTGGATGCAGTGCTGGACGAGACCGGGGCTCGCGAGCGACGACTGCGAAGTCTCCCCTCACGCGTCGGGGTGTACTTCGTACTCGCGCTCGGGTTGTTCGGGCACCTGGGAACCGGCCTGGTGTGGGGCAAACTCGTGGCCGGACTGACCGTCATGGTGCCGCGACCATCGGAGAAGGCACTTCGCGATCTCCGTCGGCGGGTCGGCGTGGCCCCGCTCAAGCAGCTGTTCGACGTGCTGGCCGGCCCGCTGGCCCAGCCGTCCACGCCCGGAGTGCGTTACCGCTGCTGGCGCACGGTCGCCTTCGACGGCTGCGGGAGCCTGAACGTCCCCGACCACGAACGCAACTGGTCCTGGCTCGGCCGAACCCAGCGCCGTCACGGTCCAACGGGCTACCCCCGGCTGATGCTCATGACTCTGTGCGAAACCGGCACCCGCGGCCTGATCGGCGCCGTCTTCGGCCCCGCCAGCAAGGGTGAAACCGACTACGCTCACGACCTGGTCGGCCACCTGACCTCGGACATGCTTGTTCTGGCGGACCGCGCCTTCGACAGCAACAGACTGCTGGTAGACATCGCGGCTCAAGGGGCCCAGTTCCTGATTCGCGCCACCAGCGTCCGACGCCCGCCGGTGCTGGCACTGCTGCCCGACGGCTCCTACCTGACCCGGATCGGTGACCTCTCGTTGCGAGTGATCGAGGCCGAGGTCCGCTCCCGTACCGCCGACGGCGGCGTGTTCGGCGGGACCTACCGCCTGCTGACCACACTCACCGACCACTCCAGCGACCCCGCCGACCACCTGGTGCATCTCTACCACGAGCGTTGGGAGATCGAGATCGCATACCTGGCGCTCCGTCACACTCTGCTCCAGGGGCGAGTCCTGCGTTCGAAGGACCCGGTGGGGCTGACGCAGGAGATGTGGGCACTGCTCACTCTCTATCAAGCCCTGCGCTCTGTCATGGTTACCGCGGTGGAGACGGCATCCGGCTGCGATCCCGACCGAGCCGCTTTCACCGTCGCTTTGGAAGCCGCCCGCGACACGGTCATCAGCTCAGCCGGATCCACTCCCGCCGCTGAGCCGATCATCGGTTGCGACCTGGTGGGACGCATCGGTGCCCGCGTCCTCCAGACGCTGCTTCCCGGCCGTCGGATGCGGCTGTCCACCCGCATCGTGAAATGCGGAACCTCCCGCTACAACAACTGGAATCGCGATGGTCGATCTCGCGGCAGCACGTCGATCACGACCATCGAGATCAGCGTTCGTCCACCGGGCCTCACCGGCACGCATGCCCGACACAGGGCTGACTCCGGCCGCTGGGACAGGGTCTGCCAGATCTTGGCGATGAACTCCAACGAGTCCATGCACGCCCGTGAGATCGCACAACGCCTCGGCCTCACCGTTACGGGACGCATCCTCAGCGGCTTCAACGCGCAACTCTGCTACTGGGCCCGAAACGGACGGCTCATTCGTACGGCACCGAGCACCTACAAGATCACATTCCCTGATGGCTTGACACCGCCAACTCGCCCTTAACTACGTGGCATTGGTCGAGCATCACGCGGTGGCAATAGCCCTCCGGCCGCCCGCCTCGCCCCTCCAGCCAGGCCGGAACCGGAAGCAACGGCCGTACGACCCGCCACTCCGCCTCCGTCATGTCGGAGCCATAACTCGCAGTGCGGTCCGGCCGGTCCGCCGCATTGCCGAACCTGTGCGCGAGACAGTCACACGACGGTGGCAGCGAGTTGGACTCCACGCACGCGGACGCGAAAGACTGCGGCAACAGGGCCTCCTGGTGCTCGGTTGGGATCGCACCCCCGAACTACCAAGAGGCCCTGCTGCCATGCGTCGGCCTTCCCGCGATCACCCGATCAGGAACCCTGTTCGACCAGCCCAGCCCCGTGATCGATAAGCGGATGGCGTCTAAGCGACGACTGACTTGAACCCGCGAGGCCCTTCAGCGGCTCTTCTAGGGCGGCTGAAGGGCCTCGCGCTAGTTCAGAGAAGTCCTGGATGTCGTCTGGGCAGGCTAGGGCCCGGAGATCGGCGAAGCCCCGAGACCAAGGTCTCGGGGCTTCGAGCTGACCTCGTCCGCACAGGCACCAGTGCAGCCCGACGAGCATGTCGGAACCTCCAAAGTGGCCTTTGACCGGACCGCGGACCCTGCTTGGGGAGGTATGACCAGGGCGGGCGGCTGCAGTACACCGGCCGCACCACCACGCTGCCGCGCGCGGCCGGCCGCGCCGTTGCACGTCAACATGCTGAACTTGACAGAGAAACTCCCCCTGATGACCATCGATCCCGCCCGCGGCAGACTCACAGACGAGCGCTGAGACGGCTGCAAAACTCTCTGAGTGGGCGTTGAGTCCGTTTCTGGTAGCGGCCACTCAGGGCACCCTGAAACGTTCTAGGTACCGCCGTGGCGCTGCGTACCCCAGGGTTGGAGTTCAGTCAGCTTCGACCCGACGGGAGGCGTCCGCATGCGCGGCGCGATAAGAACCGTATTGGGCATGGCCGCCACAGGCATGCTCGTTCTGGCGATGAGCGACCCGGCAGCCGCCGCCACGATGGAGTACGACACCGCGGTGAAGGACACGACGTCGGTCAACGACTACTACTGCGTGGTCAAGGACGACCTCTGGACCACCGCCCGTGCCTGCTTCAAGCCGTCCGGCGATGTCCTTTTCGCCGGCGACGAATTTAAAGACGGCGCCTCCGCCACCACCGAGTGGCAGAACGAGCTCCGTGACAGCAATGGGAACTGGGGGCTCTACCGCAACGGAAAGTGCACGTGGTCGGGCGGTTCCGGCACCCAGGGGTCCTGCAACAAGGAGATGTACGAGTACAGCAGCAAGAACGCCCACGGCGGCGTGGGCAGTCGGGTGCGGGTCAAGGCATGCCTCGGCGACTCGTGCAGCTCGTGGAGCCGTTGGATCCTCAACGCCTGAGTGAACCTCTTTCATCCTGCGCCGTGGGGATGAAATGGGCTGGTCAGGTGGGGTGACATGGCGAAGCCCCTCGTCGTTGGTGTGGTGATCTCACTCAGCACGCCATCGGCCGGGGGGCTTCGTTGGTTCCGTATCCTTCCATGCTCGACGTCCCGTATGAGCTGGTTGAGCACGTCTCGTGGCTCATCTACGCCCGAAGGCATGAACTTCGCACGCGTTGGCGGAAGTTGGGGTGCTTCAAGCAAGCCCTGCTGGTGCTGGCCCATCTGCGGAAGAACGAGACCCTCGCCCAGCTGGCCGCCGGCTTCGGAGTATCGGAAGCGACAGCCTGGCGCTACGTCGGCGAGACCGTGGAAGTGCTGGCCGCATGGGCACCGGGCCTGCACGAAGCCCTCGTCGGTCTGGGAGAGGGCGACTTCGTCATCGTCGACGGGACACTCATCCCCACCGACCGGATCGCGGCCGATGAGCCGTACTACTCGCAAAAACACAAGAAGCACGGCATGAACGTCCAGGTCATCACGCGTCCGGACGGCACGCCCCTGTGGTTTTCCCGGGCAACGCCAGGACGCACCCATGACCTGACCGCAGCCCGCGCCCACGGCATCGTCCAGGCCTGCCTCACCCGCCAGATCCTCGTCCTGGCCGATCGCGCCTACCAAGGCGCCGGCGCCACCGTCCGCACCCCCTACTACGGCCACCGCGAACTCCCCGAGCACTACCAGCAGTACAACCGGGACCACGCCCGTCTCCGCGCTCCGGGCGAACGCGCCTTCGCCCGCCTCAAGTCCTGGCGGCTGCTACGACAAGCCCGATGCTCGACCAACCGCATCGGCAGAGTGGTCGCAGCAGTCCACACCCTCCTCACCTGCGAATACGCAGGATGAAAGAGGTTCAGTGGGCATTTGATGTTGATTCGCGCCGACCGTTTCAACATACTTTGCCTGGTTTGATTACCAACGCGCATGGCCTGAAACGCCTGGAAGCTCCCTACCAGTAGGGAGCTTTCATCCCATTGCTAAACGAGACGGAATTCGAGCGGCGTGTGCGAACTAAACGGGCGGTCCGATCGACACTTCGGAGTGTGCGAATGCGCTCCTACAGGGCGAAGCGTCATGAAAGCTGCTGGCCTCAAAGGTGATACATGCCTCTGAACATCCCTAAACGCCCACTGAGGGGACGTTAAGTCCGTTTCTGGTAGCGGCCTCGTCGGGGTTGGGTGAGGAAGCCTTGGCGGGTGAGGCGTCCGAGACGAGCGCGGGTGACGTTGACCGATGCCTCGTCGGTGGGCATGCCGAGGAGTTCGTGCAGCTCACGGGCCCGGAACTCCCGGTCGGGGTGCTGGTTGAAGGCGCTCACGATGGCCTGGTAAGCGGTGCTCGTCTCGGGTGGTTCGGATTCGCCTCCAGCCGGCGTGAGTTCGGCGATGATCTCCCGGGCGGTGGCCAGGTCCGCGAGGCGCGCTTCGGTCTCGGCCAGGGGTTGCGGTCAAGTGCTCGATCTGGTCGCGTAGTTCACCGGCCCGGGTCGTGGTCTTGTCGTGCCGCGCCTGGAGGTCTGCCAGGAGCTCGATGATGTTCATGCGGCCAGCTGGAGGATGTCGCGCCAGGTGGCGGCGGGTGTGGTGAGGCGGCGGGTCATGTTCGCGATGGAGGCCCAGTAGACGCGCGAGGCGGAGGTGTCGGGCCGGTGGTCGTACTCGCGGGCCAGCCGCCGGTGCAGCATCAACGTGCCGTTGACCTGCTCCACAATCCACCGCTTCGGTTGCGGAACGAAGCCCTTTCCCTGGTCTTCGGGGTTGCGGCGGACGACCTCGACGTTGATGTCCAACAGGACGCCGTGGATCACGACTTCATCCTTGAAGCCCTGGTCTACCAGGGCCTTCTCCAGGCGGTTGCCGCACCGCTCGGCGGCCTGGTCGAGCAGGGCGGCGCCGGCGGTGTTGTCGTGAGCGGAAGCGGCCAGCACGACTACGCCGATGATCAGCCCGAGAACGTCAACTGCCAGTCCCCGCTTGCGGCCCGACACCTTCTTGTTGGCATCCAGTCCCGTCGTGGTCTTCGGGACACCGGCGGCCGCGCGGACGGACTGGGTGTCGATGATCACGAGGGACGGGTCCTCTAATCGGCGGGCTCTCTCGCGCACCTGGCAGCGAAGAAGTTCCTGGATCCGCTGATCGAGTCCGTCCTCGCGCCACAGCCCGAGGTAGGAGAACACCGCTGACCAGGACGGGAGGTCGTGGGGCAGATAGCGCCACTGGCAGCCCGTCCGGTTCTGGTAGAAGATCGCGTTCACGACCTCCCTCAGATCGCAGGCCCCGGGATCGCCGGTCGCCGACCGTGCCACCCGGTCCTGCTTCCAGGCCGTAATCATCGGCTCGTTCAACAGCCACTGCTCGTCCGGCAAGTCGCTGAGGTACGCCTCTCGCTCCATGCCCAGCATCTCGGCATGGACATGCCCAACCGGTGGCCCGTGCGGCGATCAGTACCACGATCGAGCGATCACGAACCGAGGAAGATCGGAGTTAACGTCCACTGACGTCCCCCCAAGCGACCAAACATCCGGCTCCCCCACTGAACTGCCGAACCAGGCGGGAGACTCGCACCGTGGAGGGGAGCTGTCGCGACGGCCCGGTCATGGGGCCGCCGGGAGTCGTGTCCTGGCGCAGGTACGCTCTGCCAACCGCGGCATAACCGGGCACGATGGGTGCCATGGAACCCCATCTGCCGACGGTGACCGTGCGGTTGTGGCATACCGGCGCCGTCGTCCTGTTCGACTGGTTGATGAGTACCGATCTCGACGCGGTGCCCATCACTCATCCCTCGCAGAAGCAGGCCCCTGGTCGTCCTGCTGAGTCGGTTGGAGTCCGACGTCGATGCCGACATCGCCGGTTCGACGAGCGAGGAAATCGCCACCGCGCAGGCGGAGGTGGCCCGGGACACGGGCTGGTAGGACCGCTCAACCGCGACACCACGCCCCTGCCGGGCCGGCTCGACGAGCTCTCCCACAGCGGGCTGGCACCGCTTGCCGGTGGCGCCGGAGCCCTGTGCAAAGACCAGCACGCCGTCGCCCAACTGATCACAACCGTCCACAGCTCGGGCGTCAACGAGGGCCGCATCACGGACGTTACTGAGTTCGGCGCTTGGGAGTGACGATGGTGGGGCGAGGGAGTCGCCCCTGGCGCGGCGTTCACTCCGTCTCGACCTGGCCGAGGTGTGCCTTTTGATGGGTACTGGACCTGCTTACTGAGCTTGAACTCGGGTTGTCGTATTGGGTTATGAGGGGTGGAGGGTGAGTCCCGTTTCTGCGAGGCAGCCGTCGAGGAGGGCCGGCCGGTACTGGATCTTGCGGAGTCCCTGGCGGACGGTGCGGATGAGGTGGTCTGTGCTGGTGAAGGCGACGTTGGTGGTGTAGCCGCGTCGCAGCAGCGACCAGATGCCTTCGACCGGGTTGAGCTCGGGAGCGTAGGCGGGTAACTGGACGACGGTCAGCCAGTTCTGGCCGTCGATGAAGCGGCGCATGTCCGCGCAGAGATGAGTGCCGAGGTTGTCCCAGATAAGGATGATGGGGGCGCCGAGCTGACGGTGAGCGGCGATCAGGAGGTCTCGGTAGTCCGTCCAGGCAAAGCTCCGGCGGCCCTCACGTCGGCTGCCATGCCGCTTGGGCCGGTAGATCAGGCGGGAGGGTTGGCCTGTCTTGTAGCAGGCCAGGGCGGCGATGGACAGCTGGCGCGAGGTGCGGCCGCGCACCCTGATCACCGGGGTGTGGCCGCGCCTGGCCCACGTGCGTGCGGTGGGCGGCGTCATCGAGAAGCCGGCTTCGTCCTCGAAGACGACCCATGCGTCGAGCGCCGCCGCGGTGTTTCCACGTGCGGCCAGGTCTCCTTCACCCAGCCACAGATGGCCTCCTCGTCGCGTTCGACGGCCCGTCTGGTCGGCACCTGGCAGGAGAAGCCATGCCTGATCAGCAGCTTGCGCACCCCTTGCAGGGTGTAGCTCTTATGGAAACGCCGGCCGATCACGGTCTTCACCCGTGACAGTGTCCAGCGCTGGTCCGGCCAGCCGTGCGCCACCGGCCCCTTCGCCAACTCCGCCTCCAGCTGGGCGAACTGGGCATCGCTCAACCGGGGAACGGAGGCGGATCCCGCTGACCGCAGGGCCCGCGGGCCGCCCTTGTCCCACAACCGCCGCCACCGCTGCACCGACCGGACGCTGACCCGTAACTCCGCCGCGATCGCCGAACTCGGCTCACCAGCGGCGAACCGCTCTGCGGCCATCATGCGGATCCCCTCGCGGAACTGCCGGCGCTCGTCCGACAGACCGCCGCCCTGCGCGTACCTCATGACAACGGAATACCGCGAGGATCAAGCCCTGTCAGCAACTGCGACAACCCGAGTTCAATCTCAGTAGAGGTCCTAACAAAGGCGTTGGACGTGGCGGTGGGTGATGAGGCAGGTGGCGAGGCCGAGGAAGGCTTCGTGGATGTCGTCGCGTCGTTCCCAGCGGATCCGCAGGCGGCGGAAACCGTGCAGCCAGGCGATCGTGCGCTCGACCACATAGCGGAACATGCCCAGGCCGCTGCCGTGTTCCTGTCCTCGTTCGGCGATGACCGGACGGATGCCGCGGGCCCAGAGCAATCGGCGGTACTTGTCGTGGTCGTAGCCGCGGTCGGCGAGGAGCGCATCGGGTCTGCGTCGGGGCCGGCCGACGACGCCGGCCACGGCCGGGACCTTGTCCAGCAGGGGCAGCAACTGCGTGACGTCGTTGCGGTTTCCGCCGGTCAGGGACACCGCGAGCGGGATGCCCTGGGCGTCGGTGAGGACGTGGTGCTTGCTGCCCGGCCGTGCGCGGTCGACCGGGCTGGGGCCGCTTTTGGGCCGCGCCGAGCGGCCCGCACGTGGGAGGAGTCGATCACCGCCCGCGACCAGTCCAGCTTCTTCGCTACCCGCAGCTTCTTCAGCAGTATCAGGTGCAGTTCGTCCCACACGCCGGCCTCGTTCCAGGCGGCCAGCCGCCGCCAGCACGTCATGCCCGAGCCGAAGCCCAACTCCTGTGGGAGGTACTCCCATTGGATGCCGGTGTGCAGCACGAACAGGATCCCGCACAAGGCCTGCCGGTCCGGTACCCGCGGCCGGCCCTCCACCAGCTTCGGCCCCGGCTCGGGCAGCAACGGCTCGATGAGCGACCACAGTTCATCCGACACGATCCAAGGCCGCGACTGTCGCTTTCCCACGACCAGACCAACGACCATCCAAGCCGAAGGTCACATGATCAACAGCTTCTGTTAGGACCTCTTAGTCGTGTGCGGTGTGCGACGTCGTCGCCGGGCTGCTCATTCCCTGCTGGAGGGCTCGGCAGGACGCAGGTGGATCACCGCCGGGTTTGACACTGAGGTAGCGGCCCTCACGTCTGCGGGGTTCGGGTGCGCAGCCGGTCGATCTCAGCGAGCACGCGGTCCACATGCGGTCGCACCTGCGCCTGCAATGCGTCGCTCCAGCTCTCCTCGGCGTAGGGGCAGTTGAGATAGAGCTGCCTGGCGTGCTCGAGGGCGGGACGGTGCTCGGGCGGGAGCTGGGCGAGGGCCCAGTCGGCGGCGGCGTCCTTCGACTTGATCTGGCCAGTGGCGAGCGTGGTCCAGATGCGGGCGAAGGTCAGCAGGACGTTGCGGGTGTCGCCTTCCAGGTCGTCGAGCAGGCCGGGGATACCCGCCACGCTCGCCCGGACCAGGTCGGCCTGCGGGACCGGGGCAAGGACCTGCGCCGGGCGCGGGCCGGTGAGTGTCCGCCCCGCCCGCCAGCGCGTACCGGATGGCCTGGCCGATGCCTCGGCTGGTGGCCGTGAGTGGTGCCTTGCGGCTGCCCGGCAGAACGCCGAGTCCGCAGACGGCCGCTGCCTCGATGAGGACGGTACGGCCGTGCACCGCGACCGGGGCCGTGACGGACTGCCCGGTCGGCCCGGTCACCGTGATCTTCTCGGGGCGGAACCGGCCCGCGCAGGCGGCGGCCACGCTGCCCTCGCCACCGTCCGCCAGCGCGAGCCGTCGGACCTGTGCGTGCGGGGCACCTTCCAACAGGCCGTGCTCCAGGGCGCGGGCGGCCTCGTCGGCGCTGAGGGAGCCCTTGAACTTGTCCGGGGCGACCAGGACGGACACCATCAGGACGCCACCTCGGCGCTGGGCGCCACGGCCGGTCGGCTCTTCGCCGGTTCCGGCTCCGCTTGCCTCTCCTCTTCCGGCTCCGCTTCTGTCTCGGTGGTCACCGGAGGTTCCACCGCCCTGCCCGCCAGCACCTCGCGTGCCCGCGCCAGGTCCAGGGTGTTTTCCCATCGGGCGATGAAGAGGGTGGCGACGGCGTTGCCGGAGAAGTTCACCATGGCCCGGCACTCGGACATGAACTTGTCGATGCCGAAGACGAGCATGATGCCCGCGGCGCCCTTGGAGGTCAGCAACATGACGGCGAGCAGCCCGAGTTGCTGGGTGACGGACAACGGGGTGTCGGTGGCCTGGGCGATGTACAGCGTCGCGAGGGAGAGGTAGATCGCCGCGCCGTCGAGGTTGAAGCTGTAGCCGGTCGGCACGACCAGGCCGACCGTGGACCTCTCCACTCCCATGTGCTGGAGCTTGCGCATCAGTCCGGGCAGCGCGGGCTCGGCGGTGGACGTGCCCAGGACCAGCAGGTACTCCTCCTTGAAGTAGCGGAAGAGCTGGAAGATGTTCAGCTTCACGTAGGCGCCCAGCACACCGCCGAGCACCACCACGACGAACAGGATCGAGGTGACGTAGAAGAGCAGGATCAGCGAACCCAGGCTGCTCAGTGTGGACAGGCCGAACTTACCGATCGCGTACGCCATCGCACCGAAGGCGCCCAGCGGCGCGACCTTCATGACGTACGACAGCACCTTGAAGACGACCTCGGTCATCCGGTGCACACCCGCGATGACCGGCTCGCCCGTCTTCCCCACCGCTTTCAGCGCGATGCCGAAGATCACCGCCAGGAAGATCACCTGGAGGATGTCGCCCTCGACGAACGGGCCGAAGAAGCTGTCCGGCACGATGTGGGTGAGGAACTCCCACCACTGCTGGTGCTCGCCCTTCTCGATGTACTCGCCCGCGTCGCCGGAGGTATCCAGGGTCGACGCGTCGGCGTGCACGCCGTCGCCGAGCCGGAAGATGTTGATCGCCACCAGGCCCGCCGCCATGGCGACGATCGTGCCGACCTGGAAATATGCCAGCGCCTTGATCCCGGTGAGCCCGACCTTCTTCAGGTCCGCGACGCCCGCTATGCCGCCGATGATGGTCAGGAACACGATCGGGCCGATCAGCATCTTCATCGCGGTGACGAACGTCGTGCCGAGCGGCTCCATGGCGGTGGCGAGCTCCGGCCACCGCCAGCCCAGCACGATGCCGATCACGATCGCCACCAGAACCTGGACGTACAACTGCCGGTACCACGGTTTCGCCGCGATGCGCGTGGCCTGTGCGGCTCGCTCGTTGTCCGGGGTTTGCGTCATTGCAGCCTCCCTGATCGCGCGACACCGAGCCCGATCGGCACGCGCCAGCTTGGGCCACAGTGAATCGGGCCACACATCAGGGGTCCACGACCAAAAATCGATGCCCCGCATAGGCCAGGCCTATCAATACCGGCACAGGCCGCAGGCTCCACCGTGTGGAGGAATAGGAGGCCTTGTGAGCGTGGAGAGTGCCATCTGCGGTGCAGCCCGGCTCACATTCTGCGGCTCCGTCTCGGATGCCCTGAGTGCGATCTGCCGTCTTGGTGCTGTGACCGCACAGGTTCGCCTTGTTGGTATTCGAGACGGTTGGATGTGCGGTGATGTCCGATCGGCCGGGGCGGCCGTGATGGGGGTCCTGTGCGTGCCGCCGGTCAGTAGCGGCTCAGGATCGCCGCGAGGTCGGGCGGTGCGACTTCGGGGGTGCGGGCCAGAGCGCGGGACTCGACGGCGCCGATGTGGCGGAGGACCAGCTGCTCCGCAGCGTCCGCCTCCCCCGCGTCGAGCAGGGCGATCAGCTCCTGGTACTCGGCGACTGACTCGCTCTGGTCGTGCGGGTGGCCGTGCACCACCAGGATCAGCGCGCAGCGCCACACCACCTCGGACAGATAGCGCTCCATCAGCGGATTGCCGCAGTGCTCGCCGAGCTTGATATGGAACTCCGCCGCAAGCCGGCCGCAGAGCCGGTGGTTCTGCTGGTCGGTGGCGTCCCGTTCGGCGCCCACATGCCTCGTGAAGGCCGCGGATGCGCTGCGGTCCCAGGTGGCGGCGGCGAGGTGGACGGTCTCCCGCTCCAGACAGCGGCGGACCTCGAAGACCGCCTTGGCGTCATCGGCACCGGGGGTGGCGACTGTGGCCGACTTGGTCTTGCCCGACTCAACTCTGCCAACTCCGCCCAGGACAGGGGCGCAGCGTGGACACCGTCAACGGGGACACGGTGCACGGCGTCCACGCTGAGCCACACTTGCACTCGGCGCGTGCGGTGACTGTCATAATCTCTGGATGGCAGGCAGACAACTCCCGGCAGGTTGGACCCAAGAGGAGATCCGTAGGGTTTCCGGCGACCGTGAGGCCACACCTCTCGACACCGATCGAGTCGTGACAGGCTGGCCGGCACAATCCGAGCGGCTTCGCCCCGAAATCGTCTTGGGATTCCACGGGCTCTGCCTGGTGAAAGCCGTCAACGATGACGACTGGTACATGGGCAGTCTCAACGACGATGGCAGCGTCATCTGCTGGAGCGCCTACGGCGACCTCTACGAGGCACTTCGCGGCCTCTAGCCCGACGACATCTGTGCCGGTTGGACGCCAACGCCCGTCTCAGGTTCCCTCTCATTCAGCGCCGTGCACGGCCGTTCAGACGAGACCGAAGGCGGTAGCCGGGCCCACGACCGGCCGTCGATGAGCGCACGTGAACGGCCCTGTCCGAGGCCCCAGAGCCCACCACTTCAGTTGGCAAACGTCATGGGCAACCCCTCACAAGTGCGAGTCTCGTATCCACCCGCAGCCGCCCACTTGGGCTGACGCGGGCCTCTGTCCGGTTCACCGGTGTCAGGGCCTTCGTCGTGCTCCATCTGGCAGATCCCACCCAGATCCCGCGGGAGACTACGCCCTTCACGCGCTCCCCCAGCTCTTGAACATGGCTCCGCCTGGTGCGTCGCTCACCCGCCGGCAGTGACCATGCCGGTCGTCTCCCGCCGTTCGGGGGATACGCGCGCCACCTCCGGCGCGTTTCCCGCCCCGCCGGGCATCCCTTGATGGAACGAAAGGGAGACATGATGCCGCTCTATCTATCGAGGTTCAGCTACACGCCGGAGACTTGGGCGAGGCTGATCGACCACCCCGAGGACCGCGCAAAGGCCGCGCAGTCGTATATCGAGTCCGTCGGCGGCAAGCTCCATGGCTTCTGGTATGCCTTCGGCACGCACGACGGCTACAACCTGTGGGAGGCCCCCGACAACACGTCCATGGCCGCAGTTGCGCTGGCGATCAGTGGCGGCGGCGCGCTCAGCTCGTTTGAGACGACTGTTCTCCTGACCGTCGATGAAACAATCGATGCCCTGCGCAAAGCCGAGCAAGTCCAGTACCGCGCTCCCGGCACGTAGCAGTCCAAATCACTGTCACAGCTGGGTTCAGACAGGCCCCCTCCGCTCAAGGCCGGCGGCACTATCCGCCCAGCGTCCGAGGCAGGCCGAAGCCCGGTAGCAGGCTGTTGTCGACGAAGCGGGTGAGGGACGAGATCCCATTGCCGGACACCGTGAGGACGAGCAGTCCGTGGGCGTGGGCGATCGGGGTCCGCGGATCGAGCAGGTAGCAGCCGAACGCGGGCTGGCCGTTGGCGTGTGTGGGCACCAGCCGGAACCGGCGGTCGTCCCGCATGGCGATCGTCGACAGGAAGTGGCCGACGGCGCCGAGGCCCTGGTATTCGAACGGCAGCGGCGGCATGGTCAGCCATACGTCGTCGGTGAGCAGGGCGAGGATCGCGTCGACGTCCGCGCGCTCGAAAGCCCGGGCGAAGTCGTCGACGAGTTTGCGTTCACGCGGCGAGTACGGCGGCGCCGTGTCGTCGCGGTCACCCTCGGGCAGCCGGGTCGCGAGTGTCGCGCGGGCCCGCTTCAGCGCGCTGGTGACCGAGTCCACGGTGGTGTCCAGCATCCCGGCGACCTCGGCAGCGCGAAAGCCGAGCACGTCCCGCAGCACCAGCACGGCCCGCTGCCGGGGCGGTAGCTGCTGCAGGGCGACGAGGAACGCCAGGGAGACCGACTCCTTGGTCTCGTAACGCGCCTCAGGTCCGGGTGCATGATCCGGCAACTCGTCGAGTAGGACGTCCGGGTAGGGCTCTAGCCAGCTGGGATCGCTGCGACGGGTGGGTTCGGGCAACGGGATCTCCAGACGGTACGCCGGTTGCTCACGCGACCGGCGGGTGCTGTCCCGCAGCGCGTTCAGGCAGCGGTTGGTCGCGATCCGGTAGAGCCAGGAACGCAGCGACGAGCGGCCCTCGAACCCCTCGAGCCCGCGCCAGGCCGCCAGGAGGGTCTCCTGCAGCAGGTCCTCGGCGTCCTGAACCGAGCCGAGGATGCGGTAGCAGTGCACCTGCAACTCGCGCCGGTAGGGCTCGGTGAGCTTGCGAAACGCCTGCCCGTCGCCGGCTCGCGCCCGCTCCAGGGTCTCCTCGTCCTGCATCACGTCGCCTCCCACGCTTCGGTCCGACGCCAGTACTGACACCAGCCGCGTCCGAAAGTGGTCGCTGCTCAGCCCGGAGATATCGCCGCCCAACACGCGAGGGGGCGCCGCCCAGTTTCCGTGCCACCTCGTGTCTCCACCACCGGCAACACACAACACAGCGGCGGGACCATCAGTGAGCAGTGAAAAATCCGGCACAGTGACGGCGGCGCAGCGCTGGGCGCTCGCCCTGGCGTCGGTGGGGTCCTTCGTGGTCGTGCTCGACCTGCTGGTGGTGGCCACGGCGCTGACCGCGATCCAGCGCGACCTGCATGCGTCGATCGAGGACCTGGAGTGGACGGTCAACGCCTACGCCCTCAGCTTCGCGGCCCTACTGATGACCGCCGCGTCCCTCGGCGACCGCTTCGGCCGCCGACGGTTGTTCGTCGCGGGGCTGGCCCTGTTCGCCGTCGCGTCGGCCGTGTGTGCGCTGGCACCCGGTGCCGGTGCCCTGATCGCGGCACGCGCCGCGCAGGGCGTCGGTGCGGCAATCATCATGCCGCTCGCCCTGGGCCTGCTGAACGCGGCGTTCCCGCCGGAGCGACGCGGGTGGGCGCTGGGGATCTACGGCAGCGTCAGCGGCCTCGCCGTGCTGCTCGGCCCGGTACTGGGCGGTGTGATCACGGAGGGGCTCGCCTGGCAGTGGATCTTCTGGCTGAACGTGCCGGTCGGCCTGGCCGCGATTCCGTTCGTGCTCACCAGGATCGACGAGGGCTTCGGCCGGGGCGCCACGGTGGACCTGCCCGGCCTCGCGCTGTTCACGCTGGCCGCGTTCGGACTCGTGTGGGGCCTGGTCCGGGCGGACTCCGCCGGATGGGGCAGCCCCGAGGTGACCGGCACGCTCAGCGCGGGCGCGGTGCTGGTCGCGGTGTTCCTCGGTTGGCAGTCACGGACCCGTACGCCGATGCTGCCGCTGCGGTTGTTCGGCTCCCGCGCCTTCTCCGTCGGCAACGCGGTGATCTTCCTGCTCAACGCATCCATGACCGGCGCGGTGTTCTTCCTGACCCAGTACCAGCAGATCGCCCTCGGACAGGGCCCGCTGGGCGCCGGTCTGCGCATGCTGCCGTGGGGCATCGCGGTGGTCCTGCTCGCGCCGCGCGCCGGAGCGCTTGCCGACCGGCTGGGCGAACGCTCGCTGGTCGTCGCCGGTCTCGTCCTGCAGACCGCCGGAATGGCGTGGATCGCACTGATCGCCGCGCCTCGCCTTTCCTACGCGGCGCAGGTGGTGCCGATGAGCCTCGCGGGCATCGGCTTCGCGCTGGCGATTCCCGCTGTCACCAAGGCGGTGGTGAGCACCAGCGCACCAGCCGACATCGGCAAGGCGTCCGGCGCCTACAGCACGATGCGTCAGCTCGGCGGCGCGTTCGGCGTCGCGATCGCGGCCGCCGTGTTCGGCGCGCGGGGCAGTTATGCCTCCGCTTCGGCGTTCAGCGACGGATTCGGGCCGGCCATGGGGGTAGCCGCCGCACTCGCACTCGGCGGTGTGCTGGCGGGCGTGATCCTGCCGACACCGACGCGGCCGGCTCGGCCCGCGCCGATGGGGGCACCGACCGAGGGCGACCGGGCGGAGGCATCTCGTGGCTAGTGCTGTGAAGGCATAAGTTCGGTTCCCCGGGTGCGGTCAGGCCGCGGTTTTGAAGGGGCGCCCGCCCCATCGGATGCCTTTCTCGCGGTGGATGCGGGCGCGTTCGCGGCGTTCGGCAGCCAGGACGTCGCGGTGGCGGGTGTTGGCGTTGCGCCAGCGCAGTCGCGTATGGAGCAGTCTCAGCAGTCCCCTGTCAGAGGTGAAGGTCCCCGCCCCAGCCTGCTCGGCCTGCCGTTCACGCGCTGGTCGGTGCGCAATATCGCCCCGCCTACCTACGCAGGGCCCCGGGACGGTGCATATGCATCGGCAGGGAGACCCTGCGGTGCCTGCACATCCCACCCCAGATCACCTTTCAACGGACCAAGGCGTGGAAGGAGTCCACCGACCCGGACAAGGACGCCAAGCCGGACCGGATCGAGTGCGCCCTCAACGAGCGCCCCGACCGCACCTTCGCCTTCGACGAGTTCGGCCCACTCGGCATACCCCCGACCGCCGGGACCTGTTCGGCCAGGCAGGGCAGCCCGGCCGGCCCCCGGCCACCTTCCACCGCACCCACGGAGTGCGCTACTTCCACGGCTGCTACTCCGTCGGCGACGACACGCTCCGGGGTGTCAACCGGCAATCGCAAGGGCGCCGATCACAGCCTCGCCGCGCTCAAGAGCATCCGGGCCGTCCACCCGGACGGCGCCCAGATCTACGTCATCCTCGACAGCTTCTCCTCCCACAAAGGCAGCAGGATCCGCCGATGGGCGGCCAGGAACAAAGTCGAGCTCTGCTTCACGCCAACCAACGCGTCCTGGGCCAACCCGATCGAGGCGCACTTCGGGCCGCTGCGGCGGTCCACCCTCGCAGACTCCAGCCATCCCAACCACACCGTCCAAACCCGGGCGCTGCACCTCCACCTGCACTGGCGCAACCAGAAAGCACGCCATCAAGGCGTCCTGGCCGCCCAGCGCCGGGAACGCGCCCCTCTCCGCAGCGAGAAAGGGCATCCGCTGGGGCGGCCGCCCTCTCAACCCCGCGGCCTGAGCGCCGCGCCGTGACTGTCGGCGATCTGACACGAGCGGCCTCGCCGCAGGTCCAAGGCCCGTCAGGGCTTTTCGGGCTTGCGGGCCAGCAGGCAGGCGTGCGGTCTGTTCACGCGTCCGCCGGGCTCCTGTTCCAGTCTCGCGGTGACGACGAGTCCGGCTTGCTCCAGCAGGTCGACCATGCGGTTCAGGGGCAGGAGGTACGACTCGTAGGACACCGGATGGCCATAGCCGTGGGTCGGCTGCAGCCGTTCATCGCCGACATAGTCTCCCCAGAGCAGGTAGCCGCCGGGCGCGAGCGTGCGGTGGAACTCGGCGAACACATCCGGCAGCCACTGCGGGGGCGTGTGGTGGGTGGAGTACCAGGCCAGGATGCCGCCGAGTTCGTCGTCCCTCATCTCCAGCGCGGTCATCGAGCCCGCGGTGAACCGCAGGTGCGGATAGGCGTGTCGGGCCAGCCCGATCATCTTCGGCGACAGATCGACGCCGAAGGCGGACACCCCCAGCCCGGCCAGGTGCGCCGTCACGCGGCCGGGGCCGCATCCCAGGTCCGCGACCGGCCCCAGACCAGCCGTCCGCACGAACTCGGCGAACCCGGCCAGCATCGCGCGTGACAGCGGGTCCATCTCGGCAGGAGGCGGGACGCGTTCGACGTAATCGGCGGCGACCGTGTCGTACGAGTCGCGGACGGCGGTCAGAAAGGAGGGCTCAGCCATGCGGGCGACCCTAGACCCGAGAACTGACAGGCCGCGTCACGACCTTGAGTTGCGCGACATCCACCGCTGCCGACACCCCGCAGTCACACCACTCCGGTGATCGTTTCCGGTCAGAGCACTAGATATGCAGTGGCGGCAGGCGCGGGGGTACCAGAGACCATCCCCGCGGGCGCGGAGAGCACGTGCCGGACTGGGGTCCGGGGGCTTGCGCCCTCACCGCGGCGATCAGGGCGCCCGCTACGCCGAGGGCTCCGATCGACGAGAGCGGCGGCCCCGGCCCTCAGGCAGCGCCTTGGGCCACGTACGCCGTGGCCATGGCGTACAGCTGCGAGACAGCAGAACGTCGCGCGGAAATCGCAGTGCGGCGCGAGCAGGCGTGCCGCAGACTTCCTGGGTGATCGTTCTGCAGCCCGTCCTGGAGATCTACGCCTCTGACGGCTTCACCCTGTGGCCTGTCGCAGAGTCCGCGCCGTACGGCTTCCTGCCGCTGAGCGGCGCACTCGATCCTGCCGAGGTCGGCACAGCCGTGATGCGCATTGCCGACTGCAACAACATCGATCCTGAGGACGATGGTCGCCCGCCACGGCCCGCCGACCCACTCGGGGGCTTCCTGCACGGACTGCTCACCATGAACGACCTCTTCGCCTCGGGCGGCCTGCGGGTCACCGACACCGCAAGGGACATCACGCTGCTGCCGGGCTGCTGCAACGGGCTGGATGAGAGGCGCGACTGGCTTGAGGTCATCGACGGCAACGGCTGGGCGTCCTTCGGTCACGACCCCTCTCCGCTCGCTGAACGAGACGGCAAAATCGTCCGATTGACCCTCGACGCCGAGCATGACAACAGCCCAGTGATCGAGCTACCCGTCACCGACCTGCGTCGCCTACTTGCCGACGCAGAGCGCGACCTGATCGACTTCCTCCAACTAGCCGCCGCCTGGGCCACCCTGCACCTGCGTGAATACGCCGCCCCTGCCACCGCCGCCCTCGGCCGCGCCCTGGACCTGCCCCCGAACCCGTAGGGCTCGTGCTGGCGCACTACCTCGGATTCATTGGCCACCCTCAGGCTCGAGGCAGTCAGCTGGATCTTTACGGGACATCCCTACAACCAGCGGACTCCCCTCGCGACCGCAACGCCCGGTGGGCCCCTGCGGGCAGCGAAGGTGTCAAGGCACTCGCGGGAACTGGCCGGCCGCGGCCGGGGAGCCTCCCCAGAGCGCGGGTGGTGGATGGGACATCCAACTGGTTGTGTGAAGCAGCATTTTCTGCCCTCGTCCAGGGGTCGATACGGTCCGATTCATGGAGCAGATTTTTCCGACGGCCGAGAAAATCACGGCTGCCTTGCGTGCCGGTGAAGTGACCTCGGCAGAACTGACTGACGAGGCGATCGCCCGTATCGAGCGGGACGACAAGGCGATCAACGCTATCTGTGTGCCGGACTTCGACCGTGCACGGGCCGCCGCGCGCCGCGCCGACCAAGCGCGCGCCGACGGTGAGGACAGGCCGCTGCTCGGCATTCCGGTAACGGTCAAAGAGTCCTACAACATCGCTGGCATGCCCACGACTTGGGGCCTGCCGCAACACCGGGCCTATGTGCCGGCCGAGGACGCGGTACAGGTGTCGCGGCTCAAGGCCGCGGGCGCGGTGGTGCTCGGCAAGACCAATGTGCCCTTGGGGCTGCAAGATATCCAGAGCTTCAACGAGATCTACGGCACCACGAACAATCCGTGGGATCACGATCGCACGCCGGGCGGGTCCTCCGGCGGATCAGCGGCGGCCCTGGCGTCCGGGTTCTGCGCGCTGTCCATCGGCTCCGACCTCGCCGGTTCGCTGCGCACCCCCGCGCATTTCTGCGGCATCTATGCGCACAAGCCGACACTCGGACTGGCGGCAACCCGCGGCATGGTCGCGCCGCCGGCACCGCCATTGCCGGTCGACCTCGACCTCGCCGTCGTCGGTCCGATGGCGCGCAGTGCCCGCGACCTGACGCTCCTGCTCGATGTCATGGCCGGACCGGACCCGCTGACGCTCGGTGTGGCGCACGACTTGACGCTGCCGCCCGCGCGGCACGAGCGGCTCGGCGACTTCCGGATCTTGGTCGTCGACGAGCATCCGCTCATTCCGACCGGGTCCGCTGTGCGGGCGGGCGTGAACCGGGTGGCCGACGCCCTTGTCGACGGCGGCGCCCGCGTCGAACGGCACAGTCCGCTGCTGCCCGATCTGACCGAAGCCGCGACGCTCTACACACAGTTGCTGTTTTCGAGCTCCCTTGCGCGTTTCCGCGTCGAAGCGTACGAGCAGTTGCGGACGCGCGCCGCCGGGCTGAGAGCAGACGACCAGAGTCTCGATGCGGCGCGGCTACGCGGCATGGCGTTCAGCCACCGTGACTGGATCGAGGCGAACAACCGTCGCGAGCTCCACCGCCATGGCTGGCGGCAGCTCTTCGCGGAGTTCGACGCCGTGGTGTGTCCCATCACGCCTACTCCCGCGTTCCCGCACGATCACAACCCCGATCCAAGAGAACGCCGGATCGACATCGACGGCGTCGAGTACCCGTACTTCGACCAGCTGGTCTGGGCCGGTGTGGCCACCATGCCCGGCCTACCCGCCACCGCCATACCCGCAGGCCGGTCCCCCGAGGGTCTGCCGGTGGGAGTGCAGCTCATCGGCCCGTTGTTCGAGGACCGCACCCCACTTCGGCTGGCCGAACTGCTCGAGCACGAGATCGGCGGCTTCGAGGCGCCGAAGTAGGGCGTACAGCCTGGGTGTCCGTCGTGCGGCCTGGCGAACCACGGGGAAGTGCGGCGGGGTTGATACGGCCCACCGATGAAGCGGCCTGAGACAGCGCGGAAGGCGCAGGTCACAGCGCCGCCACAGGAGGCCGATCGCAAGACCCTCCAACCAGCTGTGGGATCTCAGGTTCTGCTTCACAGTCTCCGAGGCATCTGCACACCAGCAGCACCTAGGTGCGGCAGAGCTGCTGTCGCGGACTTATCAGCTCGGCCGCGAAGACCGTTTCGTCGTCGAGGTCCCACTTCGTGAGGCGGCCGCGGGTGGACGCGTGGGCTACCGCGGGGGCTGTCGGATCGTGAGCCAAGTAGGTCAGCGAACTGTCCTGCGGGGACGGTGCCCGCTCGTGCGAGGAGGATGGCCGCGCCCTCGTGGTGGCTGTCGCCGGGGAGCGTGTAGGCGGCAGCGTCGCACAGTTTCTGGAGAGGGCCGTCGGAGCGGGCGAGGGCATCCCGAACGGAGTCGGTGACCGATGTTCCGTCGTGCGGGAACGCGCCGGTGAAGAGGGCGAGGTGGGCCGACCGCGTGGTGGCGAACCGGGCCGTCGCCCACCGTATCTCCGGCGATGCCGGCCGCGGCCGCTGGTATCTCACCGCGTCCTGGCAGCGCCCTGCCGTGCGGACGATCCCGCTGTAGGCGGCCCGCGTCCCACGGCCTCATCGGCGTGGACACCAACGCCGACCACCTGGCCGCCTACTACCTTGAGCGGCAACCCCGTCGGTGCCCCGATCAGCGTCACCAGATGTTCATGCCTCTGTCGAGCCACACCGCGCGGGTACCGGACGGCGGCGGCACGCTAAAGAAGAGCCAGCCCGGGGGCGGGAAGGAACAGGTCGAGCCCGTGCTGTCCGGCACCCTCGACGCTACGGCCGCGAACCGCGCGTCTGGGATCAATGGAACAAGTCAGGAACGGTGGATGACGGTGTAGTCGCGGGGGTCGAAGCGTGCCACCTGTGTGCGGAGCCGGTCGGTGGACCAGGGCCAGCTGAAGCTGTTGCGGCCGTTGGAGTCCAGGTAGTAGCTCCGGCATCCGCCGGTGTTGTAGACGGTGCCCGCGAGGGCGGCCTGCAGTTCGGTGTTGTAGGCGGTCTGCACGTCGCGGCGTACCTCGACCGAAGCCCACCCCTGGGCGCGTGTTGAGCGGATCGCGCCGAAGGCGAGATCGAGCTGGGCTTCGAGGATGGTGAACGCGGAGCTGTGTCCGGTACCCAGGCCGGGACCGAGAAGCAGAAACGCGTTGGGGAACCCGGCGGTGACGGTGCCGAGGTACGCCTCGGGTGAGCCCTGCCAGTGGTCGGCGAGGGAACGTCCGGCCCCGTCGTGGATGATCCTCGACAGGGGCATGTCGAGGATGTGAAAGCCCGTCCCGAGAATGATCGCGTCCACCTCGGCGCTGCTGCCGTCGGCGCCGAGCACGGTGCTGCCGTCGATCGTGCGGACGGCGCAGGCGTGCACGTCCACATTCGGGCGGGTCAGGGCCGGGTAGTAGTGGTTGGAGAACAGGATGCGCTTGCAGCCGATGGTGTAATGGGGGGTCAGCTTGCGGCGCAGTTCACGGTTCCGGACGGTGGCGCGCAGGTGTGCGCGTGCCAGGGCCTGTACGCCGCGCAGCAGCGAGGGCCTGCGGAACCCGCGGCCCAGCATCTCCATGGCCCGGTACTCCACCGCGGCCAGCGTGGTCCGGGCTCCGGGCACGTGCCGCATCACCCACCGCTCGGCCTTCGGTATGCGATGGTCCGGCTTGGGCAGCACCCACTGGGCAGTGCGCTGGAACAGGTGGAGCCGGTCGACCTGGGGGGCGACGGCCGGGACGAACTGCACGGCGGATGCCCCGGTGCCGAGCACCGCGACCCGCTTGCCGCGCAGGTCGTAGTCGTGGTTCCAGCGCGCGGAGTGGAACACCTCGCCGGGAAACTCCGCAAGGCCCGGGATATCGGGGAGGAGAGGCTCGTTCCACGGCCCGGCGCCGGCGATCAGGAACCGTGCGGTGAACTCGCCGGCACTGGTGCTGATCCGCCACCGTGCCACGTCGGGCTGCCAGTGCGCCTCGGTCATGCGCACACCGAACCGGGTGTGCTCGCGCAGCCGGTGCCGGTCGGCGACCCCTTTCACGTAGGCGAGGATCTCCGGCTGATGCGCGTACACCCTCGTCCAGTCCGGGTTCGGCGCGAACGAGTAGCTGTAGAGCCGGGACGGCACATCGCACTGGCAGCCCGGATAGGTGTTGGCCCGCCAGGTGCCGCCGAAGTCGTCGGCGGCCTCGATGATCAGAAAGTCCCGGATCCGGGCCTCGCGCAACCGGACCCCCGCGCCGACCCCGGAGATGCCGGCACCGATGACGATGACCTCGAAATGGGCGCTCATGCCGTGGTGCTCCGTTCGATGGCTCGCGTGACACGGTCGGGCGCGGTACGCAGGGAGACCTCGAGGGTGGCCGGGCGGCGGGCGATGTCCATCAGGTTGAAGCCCATGACGGCCAGTTCCTCGGCGCCGGGCTCGATCCGGACGACGCGGGTCCCCGCTGCCCGAAGCAGGTGTTCTTCCGCGTCGAGGGTCCGGGTCATCCAGCGCCTGACGACGCGTTCGAGGCGGCTCAGCCCGGTGGCGGGGGCGCCCCCGGACGTCGTCATCGGGGCGACGATCACCACCTCGTCCAGGCCGAGCGGGGCCACGAGGTCGGCCGATGTCGGCGACACCATCCCGCCGTCGAGGTAGGCGCGCCCGTCGATGCGTACGGGAGGAAACCAGCCCGGGATCGCCCACGACGCGGCCATCGCGCTGCCGATGTCGGCGACCGGGGCGTCGGGCGAACCGAACGCGGCCCGTCTACCCGAGCGCGTCTCCGTCGCCACCAGCCACGTGCGTGACGAGGCGAGCCACGTATGACCGTTGGCCAGCGCGGCGCCGTAGCCCCGCAGCCACGCCGCATCCCCCCGGCCGCGCGGCAGGAGGCCGAGCAGCCCCGACCCGAGCGGGACACGACCGCGGGCTGCCGCCGCCATCAGCCCGGCGCCCGGCAGTCCTGGCCACGGAACCGGTGGCAGGGCGCCCGGGTGCGCGCGCACGTGCCGCAGGAGCAGCGGGTCCGCGTCGGACCGGCCCTGCAGTGCCGCGAGCAGGTCGCAGACCGAGCGGCCGGACCCGAGCGCGGACACGATCTCCGCCCCCGCCGACGTCCCCACCAGCACCTCTGCCGTGCGGGTATCCCAGCCGAGCTGCTCCTCGACCGCGGCCAGCGCCGCAACCGCCCATGCGAAGCCGAGGGTGCCGCCACATCCGACGACCAGCCCGCGTCGTTGAGACCCCGTCATGGATTCTCCTGGTATTTGGATTCCAAGGGAATCCGAAAGCTAGCGGTATCCTCCGGGGGTGGCAAGACTGACCCGGGCCGAAAGCCAGGCCCGCACCCGCGAACACGTCCTCGACACCGCGTACACGCTCTTCCTGGGCGACGGCTTCACAGCCACGTCAATGGAGCGTGTCGCCGAGGCAGCGGGCTACTCGAAGGGGGCGGTGTACTCCAACTTCGCCACCAAGAACGAGCTGTGCCTGGCCGTGCTCGACCGCATCGCCACACAACAGGTGACACAGCTGGCCGCCGCGATGGGCACCGCGCCCCGCTTCGAGGACCGGATCGCGGGATTCGCCCGCTGGGCCGACGAGACCATCGGCGACAGCTCGTGGACCTCGCTGGAAGTCGAGTTCGCCACCGCCAACCGCCACGACAAGCAGGTGTGCGAGCAGCTCGCCCAACGTCGGCGCACCGTCACAGACGCGCTCGCGGACCTGATCCGGGTGCAGGCGGACGAACTCGGCATCACACCTGCCCTGCCCGCCGACACCGCCGCCCTGACCCTCCTCAGCCTCGGCATCGGGCTCGGCGTCCAGCGCGCCTTCGACCCGACCGTCCCGGTGCAGCCCATCGTCGACCTGCTGCGCAGCGTCATGAGCGGGCGCCCCTGAGGGCGCCCATGCTGCTGCGCTGACGGGGCGGGCAGCCGACTGGAAGGGGCGGAACGCAGGCGAGCGGCGCGAAACCGCGTTGCCGAGAGAGCGCTGGGGCGTTGCACAGCTCACCGAACCGTCGTCGCCGACCCGTACCCCCTGTGGACAGCCCTTGGCGCGCCACAGTGGGGCTCGCTGCACAGCGGGTGGGCCGCGGTGGAGCACTCGCGCGTGAGCAGTCGGTTACGGCCGCGCGAGGCGGGGAGCGCGGTCGGCGGCAGGAAAGTTCGGCGTTCAAGAGCGCGGCGGTCTGAGACCGGGAGGAGAGGCCATGCTCACGGCCTGGTCCACGAGACGCACTGCCTGGACAGGCCGCAAGGGTCGGCACTGCACCGGCGGCAGCATCCCGGCCCGCAGGTGTCGCGCCGTACTGCCGGGTGTGCCGCGACTCGGACCTGATCCCGGGCCGGGCCTGGCAGACTGTGCGCGACCTGGGGGGAGACTGTCATGCCGGATGAGCTGACTGTGCGTCGGATACTCGGGGATCAGCCGTTCGCCGAGATCGGCCGGCCCATGTGGGCGGTGACCGACCAGCGTCACGGCTGCGTCATCGCGGCCGGCGACCTCGGGCACGTCATGTGGCGCGGTACGGGCCACTGGCTCGGCCACCGGTTCGGCGTGTACGAGGCCGGCCCCCTCCGTCCGCGCCACGTCGTCGCCTCCCCCTACCCCGTGTGCGCCATCGAGCCCCATCCCGAGTTGCCGCTCGTCGCGATCGGCACCGGCCGCTACGACGGCACGTGGGACTTCCAGGGACAGCTGCTCCTGCTGCACCTGGAGACCGGGCGCGTGACGAACCTGCTGAGCAAGAGCCGCCAAGTGCGCCACCTGCGCTGGCTTGAGGACGGCAGGCTCGCAATGCTGCTCTCACCCGAGGACAAGGACGGCGGCTTCGGCAAGGGCTTCGAGCTGGCCGTCGCGGTGGACGACTGGCTGTCCGCACCGGCCGGTCTCGTCGACCCCGACGACACACGCCATCCGATGGTCGAGAGCGGGCTCCTGTACGACCCCCATGTGAACGACACCCTCGCGCGGCTGACGGACGGCCGGTGGCAACGGCGGGCGGAAGTGCGGGACCTGGCGGTGCTGGCGGACGGCCGGGTGCTTGCCACCGGGCCCCACACGGACCTCGAGTGCTGGGATCCGTCGGGCGCGCCTGCGTGGTCCCTTCCCGCGGACGGGGAGGGAAGCGTACGGGTCGAGGCGGCCCCTGACGACAAGTCGGCGTGGGTGACGTACCAGGGCTACCGGCGCGACGAGATGACGGGCCGAACGGTTGACCGCGCGGCCACAGTTCGGCGGATGTCGACGGCGGACGGCAGGGCGCTGGACTGCGTGGACCTGCCGTCGGCCCCCGCACTGTGCGCCGCGGACGAAGGTTGGCTCGCCCTGCGCCCGCATGGGCGCGACGCCCACGCCACGCCGCTGTTCGCCCCCACGCACCAGGAGGCGGCACGCCTGGACCTCGCCCCCCGCCGCTCCAACTCCCCCGCGCTGCGCGTCAGACACAGCGCCCGCCTGCTGTACGTGGACGGCCCGGGCCCGGACGACGACGCGCCATGGATCCACGTGATCGATCCTCCGGCCGCCCACGGCCCCGCGACCTCGCGTGCCCTCTTCCCCTTGCGCTGGGATCCGGCGTCCGCACTCCAGCCCTGGTACGGACCCGCCGTCGAGCTGACGGACACCCTCGTCCACGCGGGCCGGTCCTACGAACGGGGCGCCACGTACGGGGAAGCCCGCGAGGGGACGTACGTCGTGAGCCGCCGGCTGCCGGACGGCGAGGCGCGCTGGGTGTACGGCACCGACAAGCCGCTCGCCGATCTCGACGGCGACGAGCGGAGGTTGTACGTCGTGTATCTCACCGGCGAGGTGGAGATCCTGGACACGGCGACGGGTCAGGTGCGAGCCCGGCACACCCTGCGCGCGCACGGCCACCCGGTCACGCCGATGTCCGCCGCATACCGGGCGGACCAACAGCGGCTGGTCGTGGGGACGGTGGACGGGCGGATCCTGGACTGCTCGGTCCGGGACTGACCGGGTCGGTAGAAGTCAGTGCCCCTCCGCGCGCACACGAGCCGCGACACCCAAGGTCAGCTCCTCCGCCTGGTCCTCCAGGTTCCATTTCCCTGTCCTCACCCTCAACCTGGCCAGCTGTGACTGAGCACTACAGGTGGCGAGTTTCGCCGACTCGGAGGCCAGAGTTCCGCTCGGGGACGTTGAGGAGCTGCCTCGGCACGCATGGGAACGGCTGCGCGAGCGACCGGACGCACGGCAGCAACGAGCAAGAGGTGCTGGTCCCGACGACCTGGGGGCACGTACGACGTCTGAGTCCTGCGCGACACTGGTCGAGTGATTGTCGAACGCGCGTATGCCCACCTCTCCTCGTATGACGAGGACGCCTGGCCCTGGTCCGTGCCCTGCGTCCGGCAGTTGCTCAACGAAGGGTTGCGCTTCACCGCGCCGGTGACGTTTCTGGTCGGTGAGAACGGCTCGGGGAAGTCGACCCTGGTCGAGGCACTGGCGGAGGGGTTCGGTCTGGACTCCTATGGCGGCTCCCACGACTGGCGCTACGCCTCCCCGCGTGGCAAGTCGGCGCTCGGCGAGCGGATGAGGTTCGACGCGGCCTCGCGCGGGCGCCGTATGGTCAGCAGCTGGTCGGCCCGCAAAGGCTTCTTCCTGCGGGCCGAGACCGCGCTGGACGCCCTGGGCAGGGAGGGATTCTCGCCGGACTCGGTCAGCCATGGCGAGGGCTTTCTCGCGGCATTCCGCGGTAAGTTCCTACACGCCGGGCTCTATGTTCTCGACGAGCCGGAGGCGGCGCTCTCCTTCTCCTCGTGCCTCGAACTGATCGGGCACATCGACCGGTTGGCCAAGGAGGGCGGCCAGGTCATCTGTGCCACGCACTCACCCTTGCTGACTGCGCTGCCGGGCGCGGATATCGTCGAGGTCGGCGAACACGGCATACGGAGGGTCGCCTGGCGGGAGCTCGGCGTCGTGGATCACTGGCGCCGCTATCTCGCCGACCCGCACGCCTATCTGCGGCACATCGTCGAACCGTAGGGGCGGTCTCCCTCAACTGCCACCTGAGCAATGCACCGGTCAGGGCGGACCCGACCGGAGCCCTTGCCCGCCCCGAAGACCTGCACCGGGCTCCGCGCCACGATCACCATGGCGAAGCCCCTCGTCGTTGGTGTGGTGATCTCACTCAGGACACCAACGGCCGGAACTTCGCACACGTTGGCGGAAGTTGGGGTGCTTCAAGCAAGCCCTGCTGGTGCTGGCCCACCGAGCAATTGTCAAGACCTGTGGGTGGGAGCCGCGCCGACCCATTGGTGGTAGGTGTCTACGTCGACGTTGCTGCCGCACACAATGGTGACGACGTGTCGGCCGGCGAAGCGGTCACGGTCTTCGAGGATCGCCGCGATGCCGAGCGCGGCGGAAGGTTCGACGACGAGGCCGGCGTGGTCGAGGAGCATCCGCATACCGGCGGTGATCGACGCCTCCTGGACCAGGACGGCGTCGTCAGCGACCAGGAGGAGGTCGTCCAGGACGGCCGGGATGGGACGCCGGCCGGCGACGCCGTCAGCGATGGTGTTGGTCGAGTCGGTGGTGACGACACGTCGTTGGCGCCACGAGTGTGTCAGCGCCGGTGCGCCCAGCGGCTGGACGCAGATCACCTCGACTTCGGGTGCCAATGCCTTCACCACATGACCCACGCCGGTGGCCAGCGCCCCGCCGCCAAGAGCGATCAGGACGGTGTCGAACGACGGCGCGGTGTCTACCAGTTCCAGACCGATGGTCGCCGCGCCCTCGCAGGTCTCGATGTCCAGGCTGTCTTCGACCAGCCGGATGCCGTCGTACCGTGCGATGGCCGCCGCCCGCTCGCGAGCCATCTCGTGGTCGCCGTCCACCAGCTCCAACCCGGCGTCCAACGCGCGGATGCGATCAAGCTTGGCCCGAGTCGCAAAGCGGGATGCCACGACGGTGACGTCGAGCCCCCGGCCGCGACCGGACCACGCGAGGGCTTGGCCAAGGTTGCCCGCACTCGCGCACACCACGGCTCGCGAGGCATTGTCGGCCAGCAGGCTCGCGACGACCTCGGTGCCGCGGGCCTTGAAGCTGCGGACCGGGTTCGCCGTTTCGAGCTTGATGCTCACCGTGCACCCGAGGCCGGACTCCAGCGCCTCGCAGCGGTACAGCGGAGTGTCGAGAAAGACCGGGTCGATTACCCGGCGAGCCGCCCGGATCCGAGCAGTGTCGAGACGCGTCTCCTGCACGACACAGCAGCGTAGCGCCACCGGCGCTGGTTCCATGAGCAACTGTCAGGAGTTGTAGGTCGGTTGAGGTGTCACGCTGCGGCGGGTTTTCGGGGCGTTCGACGAGGTGACCGTTCTCGAAGCGGGCGCCGGCCCGGACGAGGGCGACGAGGTGGGGTGCGGTGACCGCACGCCAGCGCGCCTGGGCGGACTCGACAAGCTTGAACACCATCGCCAGGGCGGCGGCCGGGCTGCCCGCGCCCCCTGGTGACCTTGGTCCGGAGTTTCACCGTGGAGAACGTCGACTCGATGGGATTTGTGGTCCGCAGGTGGATCCAGTGCTCGGCGGGGAGGTCGTAGAACGCCAGCAGTTCGTCGGCCTCGTCGGTGATCTTCTTCACGGCCTTCGGCCATTTCGCGCCGTACGCCTTCTCGAACGCCTTGACGGCCTTCTCGGCGTGGGTGCGGTCCTCGGCCTTGTAGATCTCCTGCAGGGCCTTCTTTGCGCCCGGCTGTGCGGACTTCGGCAGGGCGTTCGCGACATTCCGGGTTTTGTGCACCCAGCACCTTTGATGCCGGGCATCGGGAAACACCTCCGCGAGGGCCTTCCACAGGCCCATCGCGCCGTCCCCGACCACCAGCGCCGGATCGCGCATGCCGCGCCGACGGCAGTCGCGCAGCAGGTCGGCCCATGACTCGGTCGACTCTCGTAGCCCCTCCGCCAGCGCGATCAGCTCCTTGGAGCCGTCGGTGCGTACGCCCATCAGCACCAGGACACAGGAGCGGGCCGGGCTCAGGCGGACCTTGGGGTGCACGCCGTCCGCCCACACGTACACGTAGTCGGTCTGCGACAGGTCGCGCTCCTGGAAGGCGACATGGTCGTCCTGCCACTGCTTGGTCAGCCTCGTCACGGTGGCCGACGACAGTCCGGCCGAGCTGCCCAGGAACTGCTCCAGCGCCGGCACGAAGTCCCCGGACGACAGGCCGTGCAGGTAGAGCAGCGGCAGCACCTCGGAGACCTTCGGCGACTTGCGGCACCACGGCGGCAGGATCTTCGAGGAGAATCGCTTGCGTTCGCCGGTCGCCTCGTCGACCCGTCGGTCGTTGGCCCGCGGCGCCTTGACCTCGACCGGGCCGGGCGGCGGTGGTCACCGCGCGTTCGCGGTGGTAGCCGTTGCGGACAGCCAGCCGCCGACCCGCCTCGTCACGCTGTTCGGCCAACTCATCTATGCAGGCGTTGACTTCGGCCTCCAGGGCGGCTGCCAGCATCCGCCTCGCGCCCTCGCGGACAATGTCGTCGATCAGAGAGCCGGTCTCGGTGGAACTGTCGGCATTCACTACCTGAGCACGGGCGTGCCTTCCCGACCGACGGTGCAACGTCGGCCTACTCGATGACCAGAAGTCGATCACTCGGGAAGGTACGCCCTTCGCGTCCAACCCGAGGCCGATCCACAAGTCATGAGCATTGCTCTGGCCCACCTGCGGAAGAACGAGATCCACGCCCAGGTGACCGCCGGTTCGGAGTATCGGAAGCGACAGCCTGGCGCTGCCTCGGCAGACCGTGGAAGTGCTGGCCGCGTGGGCACCGGGCCTGCACGAAGCCCTCGCCGATCTGGGAGAGGGCGACTACGTCATCATCGACGGGACGCTCATCCCCACCGACCGGATCGCGGCCCATGAGCCGTACTCCTCGCAAAACACCAGAAGCACAGCATGCTCGTCCAGGTCATCACGCGTCCGGACGGCACACCCCTGTGGTTTTCGCGGGCAACGCCGGGACGCACCCATGACCTGACCGCAGCCCGCGTCCACGGCATCGCCCAGGCCTGTCTCGCCCGCCAGATCCTCATCCTGGATGATCACGCCTACCAAGGCGCCGGCGCCACCATCCGCACCCCCTACGCCAGCCACCGCGAACCCGCATCGGCAGAGTGGTCGCAACAGTCCACACCCTCCTCACCTGCGAATACGCAGGATGAAAGAGGTTCAGTGACGCTGTGCCCGTCCTTCTAGTCCGTCTTCAACCGGCAGTAACTGCTGCCGGAGCCGGGCTTCTCACGGACCGCAATCCCCGCCGGGCCGGGCACCACGAACGGCGGTGCCACTTCCCGCACCCCGCCCACCCCGTCACCCCCCGCCCGTGAACCGAAGATCCTTCCATCACACCCAACCACCGCCACCCACCAAGGTCACGCACTCGACAGACGAACACCCGTGCCCCCTCGAGGTTCACGAGTTCCGCGACCGAGACGCTCACTCATGCACACCAGAACACACTCATCCGCGGTCGACGGCCAGCCCTTTTGGGACCATGGCCCTGTGGATGAGATCCCGCCTTTCGGTCGGGCCGAGCCGGTGGAGGCGCTCAGCGTGGCGCCGACGGCCCGGACGGCCGTCGCGTGGCTGCCGCCGCGGGAGCTGTGGCCGGTGATTCAGGACATTCGCTGGGAACACGATCCGCAGGTACGCCGATGGCCGCCGCATGTGAATCTGCTGTTCGGCTTCGTGCCGGAGGAGGAGTTCGCCCGGGCCGAGCCGCTGCTCTGCGCCGCGGCAGCGGAGTGCACCGCCTTCACGGCGCGCCTGGCCGGTGTGCGGTACTTCCGGCACCGGCACTACGCGACAGTGTGGCTCGACCCGGCCGCGGCAGACCCGGCACCGTGGGCCCGGCTCCACCGGAAGCTGGCGCTGCCGTTCCCGCTCTGCCACGGGCGCGAGGGCCGCTTCACCCCGCATCTGTCCCTCGGCCGCACCCAGACCCCGAAGCGCCTGGCCGCCGAGTGCGCCGTCCGGCTCGGCACGCTGTCCGCGGCGGTCGCGGAGGTGGTACTGCTTTCCCGGCGCGGCAACGAGCCGATGCGGCCCCGGGCCGTGATCACACTCGGCACAGGCGAGGTCCGCCGGCCGCAGGGCGACTGACCCGGCAGTGGGGCAGACTCCCGGCACGCGGGGGCCAAACCCGGGGCCGGGGCCTCAGCCCTGTGGCGACAACTCGGTCATCAGGCCCCATCCGTGTTGGTCGGGCACGTTCACGTTGATGATCTCGGGGGTCTCGGCGACGGCACCGGCCATCGCGGCCAACCCGGCCCTGAAGTGCTCGGACCCGACGTGGGCGGCACCCGCGGCCTCGTCCGTGAAAGCCTCCAGCAGAGTGAACCTGTTCGGGTCGTCGACACTGCGCGACCAGTCGAAGAAGAGGTTGCCCGGCTCGGCGCGGGTGGCTTCGGTGAAGGGCCCGACCAGCGACAGCCATGTGTCAGCGGAATCAGGCCGGACGGTGAATCGTACGGCGATGAAGATCATGCCTCCACCCTGGGACGTACGGCCGACCCCGGCCAGACGGGGCGGGCGTCATTCCGGCACCGTCGGAAACGCGGTCGCGGCGAGGGTGAGGACACCCGTCACCTCGTCGCGGCGGCGCAGGAACCCGGCGCGCGGCAGGGAGACGGACAGTGCCCGGCCGGGGGTGCCGGGCAACGGCACCGCAACGCAGGTGTAGTCCGGGTCGGCCTCGCCGACGGAGACGGCCACGCCGCGGTGGCGTACGCCCGTCAGCTCCGCCTCGAAGCGCTCCGCGTCCGTGATCGTGCGCGCCGTGAACCGGGCCATCCCGTGGTCGGTCAGATAGCGGCGGCGTGCCGCCCGCGGCAGCTGCGCCAGCAGCACCTTGCCGTGTGCGGTGGCGTGGGCCCGGGTCTCGGGGCCGGGTGGGAAGGGATGCCCGGCGTCCGCGGGCGGCGCCGTGGTGTCGACGACGGTGATACGTCCGTCGCTGTACGCGGTGAAGTACGTCTCCGCACCGGCGGCCCGCCGCACCTGCGACAGCAGGGTGCCGACCGCGCTGTGCACGCCCAGCTGGCGCTGGAAGGAGCGGTGCAGGGCGGGTACGCGGGGGCCGAGCGCGTATCCGCGCGGTCCTCGCACCAGGTGACCGCGTTCCGTCAGCGGCCCCAGCAGGTGGTACACCGTCGACAGCGAGCAGCCCACCTGTCGCGCCAGCGCCTTCGCGCTCACCGGCCCCGCGGCATCCGCCACCGCGTCCAGCAGGGCCAGGGCACGGTCCACGGAGTGGGGGCCGGTCATGACAGGCGTACCTCTCGGGGCGGTCGACGGTGGGTGGACAACCGAGGTTACGCCACGAGCGGTGGGCGGAGCCGGAGGTCCGTTGTCGGCCTCCGGCTCTGCCAGTGAGCGTCCTGCCCTGCTCAGCTCGTGGGGAAGGAGTCCGGCGTCCTGATGCGGTCGCGGATCCAGACGCCGGCCGGCTTGAGTGAAGTGGTGCCGGTCCAGGGGCCGTTGTTGTTGCAGGTGCCGACCTTGAAGACGGCGCCGGTGCGCTCGTCGTCGGAGAAGTTCCAGTTGACCCAGCTGATCTTCTTGGTGGCCATCAGGTCGAGGTACTGCTGGGTGCGGGTGAAGTTGTTCGGGCCGTCACCGGTGGCTTCCTGGGTGCCGAACTCTGTGACGAAGATCGGGATCCGGTCGGATGCCCGGTTGAGCGCGTCCAGGTACTCCTGGTCGTGTGAGGCCGCGTAGAAGTGGAACGTGTACATGATGTTGGTCGCCTGGACCGGGTTGTTGATGATGTCGGTCTCGTCGCGGCCGTCCGAGATGCCGAGGGAGCCCCAGGCGTGGGTGCCGACGAGGATCGGGGTGGCGGGGTCCTGGGCGCGGATGACGGGGATGAGCTGCTCGGCGTAGGACTTGATCCGCGACCAGCTGACGCCGTTGGGCTCGTTGGCGATGTCGTACAGCAGGTTGGTCTTGCCACGGTGGCGCTGCGCGATCTCGGTGAAGAACGTCTTGGCGCGGTCCAGGTTGTAGTTGGGGTCGCCGGGCGTGAGCTGGTGCCAGTCGACGAGGGCGTACATGCCGCGCGCCGTGGCCATCTCGATGAGCTGGTGCACCCGGTCGGTGAACATCCTCGGGTTGGTCTCGTAGCCGCCCTCCTGGACATAGAGGGAGATGCGCAGCACGTCGGAGTTCCAGTCGGTGGCGAGTGCGTCCAGGGAGCCATTGGTCAGGCAGTGGCTGTACCACTGGAGACCGTGGCTGCTCATGCCGCGCAGTTGGATCGGCTTGCCGTACTGGTTGCACAGCTTCACACCGCACACCGTGAGCCGTCCGTTGATCGCGGCGGGTGTGGTGCCCGGCGGCGTGCCGCCTCCGGTGCTCTGCGTGGTGGCGGTAACGGCGTTGGAAGCCGGCGACACGTTGCCCGCCGCGTCGCGGGCGCGGACGCTGAAGGTGTACGCCGTGCTCGCCGACAGGCTGCCGACGGTGGACGAGGTGCCGGTCGTCGTGGCGACCTGGGTGCCGTCGCGGTACACCACGTAGCCGGTTACGCCCACATTGTCGGTGGAGGCGTTCCAGGCCAGCGACACGCTGGAGGAGGTGGTGCCGGTGGTGCGCAGGCTGGTCGGGGTCGAGGGAACGGTCGTGTCGGTGCCGCCGCTGCTGTCACCGAGCAGCTTCCACAGGGCGGGGGTGTTGGGGGGCTCCCAGCCGGTCAGGGACGTGTGGCTCTGTAGGCACTCGTAGTCCTTGCCGCCGTAGGACACTCGTGTGCCCACGGTGTACGAGGTGTTCGGCTGCCATTCCGGAGAGGCGGAGATCTCGACGCTTGAGGTGGTGGGGGGCGCGGTGGCGGCGACCGCGGGGGCAGGGGCGAGGCCGACGGCGAGACCGGCAAGCAGCGCGCCGGCGAGCAGAGTTGACAGGGACCTGCGCATGACGTCCTTCCGGTGGGGGATCAACTGACCGTGATCTTGTCGACGTTGGGTCCGCCGCTGGCCGTGGTGGCGGTGGCACGGATCCTGTTGGTGCCGGCGGTCAGTGGCGCGGTGAGCGTGGCCGTCGCCCAGGAGGACCAGGCGCCGGTGGGGTTGAAGGCGTGCCCGGCGGAGACGACCGTGCCGTTGACGACGATGTCCATCGGTCGGTTGAGGGTCGTGCCGTTGGCGTAGCGCAGGGCAAGGGTGGCAGGGCCCGCGGTGCTCGCCGGGACGGTCCATTCGACGAACGAGCCGGTGACGTTGTCGTAGTTCACGAAGCCGGTTGCGGAGAAGCCGGCGTGGTTGGATTCGACGACGCCCTGCGAGATGAGGGCATCCTCGGCCTGGTAGTCGGCGGCGGGGCCGTCGACCAGCTGGTAGCCGCGCATGTTCCGCAGCAGCAGGTAGCAGTCCTGAAGCGAACCGGAAGTGTCGCCGAGCGAGCGGTAGATGCCCCACTTGGGCCGCACGCGGTCGAGAAGGAAGGTGTCGATCCCGGTCTTGGTCCCGTCGACGAGCGTGACGCCGTCCTTGCGGAGAATCCACCGCACACTGCCTGCGGTGCCGTCGCCGATCTTCATCTGGAAGTCGACGTCGACCCAGGAGTCGTGCAACGGGACGAGGTCGGTGCGGCCGACGAGGATGTCCGACTCGAACAGTTTCAGTTCGATGGTCTGCACCCCGTTCACCCGGCGCAGCGACATCACCGTGATCGGTGAGGTGCCGGAACCGGGCTGCTTGGTCTGCATGATGTGCGTGAAGGACGTGGTCGCCTTCAACGAGCTCGGGATGTACATCTGGTACGTCGTGCGCCACGTCTCGCCGGGCAGCCACCGCAGGTACGAACTGCCGGACGTACGCATGCCGGTCACTTCCTGGCGTTGCCGGTCCGTGGACGTGTCCCGGTCGACCATGTGCATGTTGAACCGGAAGGTGTCGCCCACCGGGTAGACATGCGGTTGGCCCGCCGTGTGGGAGTCGGCCCGGTCGTCCTCCATGGTCTCGAACGCGCCAAGACCGACGCTCGCCGGGGAGGGCGCCCAGCGCAACGCCCAGGAGTCGGCGAGTGTTGCGGCCGTCGCGGTGCCGGACGGCAGCCCCGATGAGGCAGGGAGGGCGGCTGCGGCAAGACCGCCTACCGCCGCGCCGAGCAGGCCACGACGGGACGTTCCGGCGCGGTGGGCGTGGGAGTGAGTGGGTGACACCAGGGGTCTCCTCGCTGTGAGGGTGGGCTGATGTGGCTGATCAGGGCGTACGGGGCTGCCGGACGGGGAGCGGTGACGCTGCGGCGGTACGGCCGAGGCGGAGAGAGCGCGGGCACTTCCCGCCAACTGTTAGGAAAGTTTCCTTACACTGCCCGGAGAGTAAGGTTCTGACCGAGCACGGTCAATAGCGGGGGCGTGGGGGGCCGTATCGGCACATGGTCTCGTTGCGCCGCAAGTCATTGCCGGGCGTGCCCGATCATGCCCAGGGGTACCCGCCGATCAGTTCGATGACCGGCGGAATCCCCTTCCGGCGACGGCAGAAGCCGGCGGGCCGGCGCACGCTCCTCGGCGGTGCAGGAAGCTTCGGACGGAAACCGCCGCACGCAAGAGCACGAGAGTCGGCGCGACCCTGGGCGCGGTTCGGCCAGGCGTTGTCACGCGGGCGTCGGGCTCGTGCTGTGGGCAGCACGGAAGTGCCCGATCCCTTGAGGCAGAGCGAGCAGGATCCCTATCGACTTCCCCCACTCCTGTCCCGCCCTGCCGAGGCCAACCGACACACCAGCTTGGCGGATGGCCGGGTTACCTGCTGGGGACCGCGCCGTCGAAGGCCCGCTACCACGCCTTCAAGTGCACCTGGACCGCAGACCGACCTCCTCGCACCACTCACGGAAGGCCGTCGGACTCGCGGTCCGAGGAGTGCGGCACATGCTCGTCGAGGCCTTCGTCCTTGGAGCGCATCATGTCGACGTAGCCCGTCACGAATGCCTTCCCTACGCCCTGCCCGGCGAGTGCGGCGCGGAATGCGTCGAACGCCTGCCGCTCGTAGCGGACCGGGCGGCCGAGCACGTCGGACATGGTGTAGGCCATGTCGTTCGCCGAAAGGTCCTCGGGGCCCAGTGCCGGGACCTCGCCCGCCCCCGTCCACGAGCGGTCAAGCAGCAGAGTTGCGGCAGCCGCGGCGATGTCCCGGGTGGCGACGCCGTCACCAGCCCGGCGCGGCTGGCGACGTGAGTGCCGCGGCCGAGCGCCGAGACGCCGACGACATGTCCGACTCCGTGCTCCGCGAACGCCTTCGCGGCGGCGAGGTGAACCCGGAGTACGCAACGTCCAGGCTCGACGCCCCCCGGTCCACCGGGGCCACCCAGAAGACAGCTTCTGCGTCGGCGAAAGCCCGGTCGACGACCTCGGCGTCGCCCTGCGAGCCGGTGACGACGTCGACACGGGTGCGGACCAGGTCAGGGAGTTTGCCCATCTGCCGTCCGTTCTCGGTGAACAATGCCCCCGCACCCTTGGCTGGAGTGGATCAGACAGGGCCGAGTTGGCCGCGACGTCCGGTCGGCACGTCGGCTTCGAGTCGTGGACCGGCTCCGGGCACACGAGGGGCTGATGCCTTGCCGGTCACAGCAGCGCCGTCAGGCGCTCGACGCTACGGCCGCCCTCACGACGTACGCCCAGGGGGATCAGCGCGGCGCGGGCCGGCAGGCGCACGCCTCCGGTGAACGCCACCCGAGTGCCTGGGCCGTCCGGCGCCGCCGCCACCCCGACCAGCAGGAACCGGCTCTGCAACCAGCACCAGCCGGGCCGCTGCACCCCACGCAGACGTGCGCGCATCCCGTATTTGCTGCGCGCCAGTGCCTCCACGCGCTCGCCCTGCCGGCGGACCACGCGCAGCCGCTCCATATCGGGCACGACCTGCCCGAAGGCGCCGTCCAGGTCGCCCAGCAGGTCCCAGACCCGCTCGAACGGGGCGTCGATATGTGCCTCGGTCACGTAGGCGCCGCGAATGCCGCCGGCCAAAGCGTGCAGGCGGCGTACGGGGTCGAGATCGGTCATGGGCCAGGGCTCGTTCATGACGTCCACGCCTTCCGGAAGGTGTTGCGGGCCCGGTGCAGCCGCGACTTGACGGTGCCCGTACGCACACCGAGCAGGGCCGCGGCGGTGCGCTCGTCCAGGCCTTCAACGTCGCGCAGCACCAGCACCGCGCGGTGTTCGGGGGAGAGCCGGTCCAGTACGTCCCTGATATCGGCGGAGAGTTGGGGGTCGCCACGGGCGGGGAGCGCGCTGAGATCGGCCGGTACGGTGCGGGCGGCGCGGTGCGCGACACGGATCGCCTCCCGCACGGCGATGGCCCGGACCCAGCCGCGCAGTGCCGCTGGGTCCTTCAGGGTGCGCAGCGACTTGAAGACTGCCACGAGGGCCTCTTGCGCGGCGTCCGCGCCCTGGCCCAGGGCTATGGGGGCGCAGACGCGGCCCACGTACGGCGCGAGGATGTCCAGGAGTTCGGCCATGGCGAGGGTGTCGCCACGCTGGGCGGCTCGCACAAGCCGGACCGTCCGGTCATCGGGGTGTTCATCAGGCACGGGCCGCATCCTTCCACCGCGCCACGCGCAGGGCGGCGACGGCCAGGACGACGCACAGTGGGGTGTAGAGCGTGAGGTTGAGCCAGTAGAAGGCGGTGCCGGTCTCCTGGGCGAACAGCCAGTAGCTCCCTGCCAGAGCGCGCAGTGACAGACCCGCGGCCACGGCCAGTGTGCCGACGCGGAGCAGCAGGTGGCGGGGCCTGCGAGAGTGGGCGAGGACGAAGGCGGCGGCGGTGAGGAGCAGGGCGGCCAGAGGGAGCAGGATCGGTGGTGTGAACGGTACATCCGTACCAAGAACCGCGTGGGACAGGCTTCTGTCGTCGGCGGCGGGCCATGTGGCTCCCGTCGTCCAGTAGAGGTGGAGCAGAGCGTCAGCGGTGAGCACCGAGGCGACGAGCGCGGCAGCGCGGGTCGGGGCATTGCCGGGCCAGCACGGCATTTGGTCTCCTACGCGGCGAGGTTGGACTATGTCGTCCTGTTGAGGAGCCGTCCGCGCGAAACGTTCCCTCGGACTACGTGAATTTTCCGGAGGCGTGCCGCATCCACCCCGGGGTCCCGGCTGGCGAGCGGGCTACCGTACCGGGAGGAACAACACGCGTCATGCACCCCAAGCCTCACGGCCCTCGGATGACATTCGAACTCATCGACAAACGACACTTGTTGGGAGTATGCAGCCCGTTGGCTGTGCTTGCGCCAGCACGTCACCGTAGGGGCCACCACGATGACCGCGTGGGCTGCGGCCAGGCGCTCGGTGCGCTCGAACCGGCCCAGGCCCTCGATCCGTTCGGCAGTACCCGACACCAATGAAGAGCTGAGCTGGGATAGTTGGGCGACCACCCCGAAGAGCGCAAGGACCAATTCGGGCGCGGGCCCGGCGGACGGCGTCAGCAACGCAACGGTCCCGGCATCCCCCGCCCCCTCGGGAGCCAGAATGCCCGGGCAGACGCCATACGGAACCACAACTCCGTCATCTCCGCCGCTGAAGCGGACCGCCACCCCCAAGAGGAGTCCCGACTGGTACGGCTCCCCGCTCGTGAAGCTGACCGAGGTACCCGCCACCGCCAACGCGCCCGCCGCACACCGGCGATGCAACAGCGCCCAGGGCAACCGCACTGCCGCACGGCGGCCGCAGAGAGCATCACGAAGGTGGCGGACGCGGTAGTTCCGCAGCGCGCGGGGGAAAGCAACGGCCATGACGGACCCAGCACCCGTCCCAAGCGGCGATCCCCATTCCTACGACGAGCGACTGTGGCAGCACGTTCTCCATCTGGAGAACTCCCTGCTGCAACGAGGGAATCTCTTCCTCCTCGCCCAGTCGCTCCAAGTGGTCGGCTACGCCACGATGCTGTCAGCGAGCACAGGCAGCAGCCATGGCGCAGACCGCGCGCTCACCGCAACCCGCGTCCTTGCTGCATTTGGCATCGTCTTGACGCTGGCCTGGCTCTACGCGATGTACCGCCACTACACATACGCACGGAACATGGTCCGCCAGCTGGGACGCCGCGTCCCCGACTACCTGGCGATCCGCGTCCTCAGCCGGGGCCGAGGCCCAAGCCACATGCCGCTCGTGGTCTACGGTCTGCCGACCCTGTCCGGGGTCATGTGGGTCATCCTGCTCGCACTCAGTTGAGGAGCGGACAGCGTTGTACGCCGTCACCGGGCCGCCGGCCGCAGGCAAGTCCCGCTGGATCCAGGCACACGCGACAGCGCGTGACAGCGTCATCGGCCTGGACTCATCATCCGCGCACGTGCCGGCCCCGGGTCCGCATGCCACCGCCTGCTCGAGCGCTTCGCTCCCAACCTCGCCGCGGAGCGGGCCCGTCCTCGCCCGCGTTCGCAGCGCAGCTCACCTGGCCAGGGCACGGACCAGCCTGCGACGACTGATCCGGTCCGAGAACCAGGTCACCGGACCGAAATCGGCAAGCTCAGCTCGGGGGCGGCTGCCCCTTCCCGGCGCATCTTGTCGCTGTCCCACCGCACTTTGTCGCGTTCATCGTGCCGTCCCACGGGCGTCTTGCCGCTCGAACCGGGAACGGGGTCATACAGCACAACACGGGCACCACCCCTACGCTGCCCACCACACCCCATGCCGCTGAGGCAGGTCGCCCACAGGGCTCGGCCGGCCGCTGGACGACCCCGCTCAAGCGCACCGCCCCTGCCGCGCGATCGTTGCTCGCATCCCGCCAGACAGCCCCAGCAGCAGACTTTGAATGCTGCTCGTCACGGCGAGCTGCCGCTCGGTGGGGAACCAACGGACCTCCTGGGCTTCTGAGTTGAGACTTCGAACACCTACCGACGGAACCTCGTGCGTTGCGCATCCTGGCGGCGTTCCCCCGACCGGTGGCCGCGCTGAAAGGCTCAAGTGACACCAAGTCGCTCCGAAAATCGGCCCCGGCGCGGACATGACGATCACCACGCGAGTGGTGAAGACTGGATAGATGCCTCACGCCCCCGGCGGACTCCTGTCCGTAGCTCTCGGTCTCGTACTTGTCGCCGCCGGCGTCATCTGGCGGGGACGTGTCCTGCGCCCCCTCTCGGTGAAACGGGCCCAGGCTGCCGTGATCCGGGACCGTTCCAGAAACCTGCTGCGTTCTGCGGACCTGGCCATCGCCGAAGCGCGCCGCCGGGCCGCACGCGGCGAACCGGCCATCGTCACGGTCGCAGACGTGACCAGGGCGGCGTGCCGGCACTACGGGCTCTTCGTGGACCGCGAAGAGGCAGCTGCCGCCCTCCGCCAGCGTTATGAGGCCGCCGACTGCCGGCTGGACTGCATGACCGACGCTTTCAGCTGAGTGCCTCCTCGGCGCGTGCTTGATGCCAGGGGCGTCGGAGCCGCCATCTGATCGGGGGGCACGCTGAGAAGGCTCACTGAATGACGTCAACTGAATGACGCGCCCGCCCGGCGGACCGCCAGAAGCGCCGCGCCGATGTCCGCCGCCGTTCGTGGATCGGACAGGGAGCGGGCCGTCAGCTCCTCGACGCGGCGCAGCCGGTAGCGGACGGTGTTGGGGTGGACGAAGAGACTGCGTGCCGCGTCCGTGGCGGAGCCGGCGGCGGCGTACCAGTGCTCAAGGGTCTGAAGGAGACGGGAACGCTCCGCGGCCGGGAGGTCGAGCAGGGGCTGGAGGACGACTTCCACGAGGTGCGCCGCCTCGGCCGGGGCGGCGGCGACGACCATGGCCAGCGGGTTGTCGTCGAACCGTGCGAGGCCGGGTCCGGTGCCCTGGAGGCCGGCCAGAGCCAGACGGGCGAAGCGCAGAGCCTGCGGGGTGTCCTGCAGCGAGTGAAAGCAGGGGCTGATGCCTACGCGGGCGCCCGCGCGGCGCAGGATGCGCAGGCAGGTGCTCTCCGCCGTCAGCGTGGGAAGGGCGGCCAGGCCGATCTGCTGGTCGGGCAGCAGCCGCCAGGCGAAGTGGACCTGGGCCTGACGCAGTGCCGCTTCCGTCCCCGCCAGTGGCTCCTCGCCGGGAGCGTCGGCGGCCGCCACGGCGACCACGTACGGCCCGCGGTCGGGCAGGCCCAGCTCGCGGGCGGCCTCCCACAGCGTGCGGTCGGCGATGACGCCGGTGAACAGCGCCTCCACCAATGCCGAGCGGCGTGCCTGACGCCGCGAGGTCAGTTCGGCGGTGGTCTCCCGGTAGGCCGCCGCCACCGCCTCTGCGTAGCGGCCGAACAGGGCCCAGATCTCCGCGGACTGGGAGACCAACTGGGCGTCGGTGACGTCGGGATGGGTGCGTGCCTCGGCGAGGATGTCCGTCCACAGGAGCTCGAAGCCGATCCGGTACGCGTGCAGGGTGTCCGCCAGCGGTACGCCCTGCTCGGCGCGGAGGCGGCCGGTCTCCCGGGCCGGGCTCGGGTCCTGTGCGCCCGCGCGGCCGAGCTGGTTCAGGAGCAGGTCCGCGTTGGCGGTGCACGAGCTGCGCAGCGAGTCGAAGGGGATCAGCGACTCGTCCTTGTAGGCGTCGACGTCCGAGCGGATGCGCTGCGCCATCTGTTCGCCCAGTTCCGGCAGCCTCGCCTGAAGTGCCGAGACCACTCCTTGGAGGTTCATTCCCGCAGCGTAACGCGCCTGTTTTGTTCTCGGGAACAATTCGGGAGGGCAGACGCTGTCGTACCGCACATAGGCCGTCGCCACGGACATCTGCACGATGTCGTCAGCGTGAACAGCGGATTTCGACGGCGACGTTCGTGGAGGCGGTCATGGCCAATCTGGCTCAGTTCCTGGTGGAGACGGCACGGCGGCAGCCGGAACGCCCCGCACTGCGACTGGGGGGCCAGGTCACCAGCTACGCGGAGCTCGACGAGCGCAGCGCCCGCGCAGCCGCGCTGCTGCGGTCCGGGGGCGTACGACCGGGCGACCGGATCGCTCTGATGCTGCCCAACGTTCCCGAGTTCGTCGTCCTGTACTACGGCGTGCTGCGCGCCGGAGCGGTCGTCGTACCGATGAACCCACTGCTGAAGACCCGTGAGACCGAGTACCACCTGCGCGACTCGGGCGCCAGGATGCTCTTCGAGTGGCACCAGGCGCCGGGCGAGGGCGCGCAGGGCGCGGCCGCCGCCGGAGTGCGGCACATGGCCGTCGAGCCCTCCGCCTTCGCCGGCCTGCTGGCCGGTCACGAGCCGCTGCCGGAGGTGAGTGAGCCGGACGACGAGGGCGTGGCTGTGCTGCTGTACACCTCCGGCACCACCGGCCGCCCCAAGGGCGCCACGCTCACCCACGCCGGGCTGCGGCACAACACCGACGTCAACGCGGTCCATGTGCAGCAGATGACGGCGGAGGACGTGGTCGTGGGCTGTCTGCCGCTGTTCCACATCTTCGGCCAGATCTGCACGATGAGCGTGACCGTCCGCGCCGGTGCCTCGCTCACCCTGATCCCCCGCTTCGACCCGCAGACCGTGCTGGACGCCATCGCCCGCGACGGGGCGACGATCTTCGAGGGCGTACCGACCATGTACGCGGCCCTGCTCCAGCACCCGTCACAGGCCGACGTATCCACGCTGCGGATGTGCGTCTCCGGCGGAGCCTCGCTGCCGGTGGAGATCCTGCACGGCTTCGAGCGTCGCTTCGGCTGTGTGGTGCTGGAGGGCTTCGGCATGTCCGAGACCAGTCCGGTGGTCACCTTCAACCACCCCGACCGGCCGCGCAAGGCCGGGTCCATCGGCACCCCGATCAAGGACGTGGAGGTGCGGCTCCTCGACGAC
Source organism: Streptomyces sp. NBC_00287 (assembly GCF_036173105.1). Taxonomy (NCBI): domain Bacteria; kingdom Bacillati; phylum Actinomycetota; class Actinomycetes; order Kitasatosporales; family Streptomycetaceae; genus Streptomyces; species Streptomyces sp. NBC_00287. The sequence goes on along the minus strand of NZ_CP108053.1, from coordinate 9,275,801 downwards.
AAGGGCCAGGACGTGGCCCCCGGCGAGATCGGCGAACTGGCCGTGCGCGGGCCGAACGTGATGCAGGGGTACTGGAACCGCCCGGAGGAGACGGCGGCCGCCATCCCGGACGGCTGGCTGCGCAGCGGCGACCTCGCGCGTCAGGACGCGGACGGCTATCTGTACATCGTGGACCGCAAGAAGGACATGATCATCCGCGGTGGCTACAACGTCTACCCGCGCGAGATCGAGGAGGTGCTCCACGAGCACCCGGCCGTCGCGCTGGCCGCGGTGGTGGGCGTGACCGACGCACATCTGGGCGAGGAGATCGCGGCCGCGGTAGTGCTGCGCCCAAACGCACAGGCCACACCCGACGAGCTCCGGCAGTTCGTCAAGGAGCGGGTGGCGGCGTACAAGTACCCGCGCGAGGTGTGGCTCGTGGACACACTGCCGACCGGCCCCAGCGGCAAGATCCTCAAAAGGGAGATCAGCGCGCCGGCGGGGTGAGGTCGATCGCGCTTTAGTCTGCTGCGCCGCCTCTGTGCCACGGATGTCCTTTTCGCGGCTGCCGTCGCCTGGCCGCACGTTCCTCGGCTGGTTCCCCGGGAAACTCAGCAGCAGCACATGCAGCTGGCCCCACACCCTCCGCCGCCTTCCACGCGGCCGCCGCCAACTGGCATGCCCGACCCGAAGCTGAGCTCCTGCGGCAGGTGCTTCCACTTCCACCAGACGCCGGTGTGCAGGACGGTGTGCTTGTCCTGTTGCCGCGTTCGATTCCATGCTGACCGCGATGGCAACGGCGGTCCGTCAAGACGGCGTCCTCGACGTCGACGCGAGCGCGATGTGATCAGCGTGTCTTTGCCGGAAGGGAGTGCGCAGACGATGAAGGTCATCATTATCGGTACCGGTGTGCTGGGGGTAAGCGTCGCAAGGCAGCTTGCCGTGGTCGGCGAGGAAGTTCTCCTGGTGGATCAGCAGGGAGCCGGCACCGGTACCAGCGCAACCACCTTCGCCTGGACCAACTCCAGCAGGAAGCTGGACCCGGACTACCACAGGCTCAACCTCGCGGGGATGGAGGAGCACACCAGGCTCGCCGAGCAACTGCCCGGCGCGCCGTCCTACTTCCCCAGCGGAGCAATGCAGTGGGCGGACTCCGAAAGCGAGCAATGGCTCGCCGGGAACGTGGAACGACTGCACTCCCTCGGCTACCCCTCCCACTGGGTCACGCCTGCCGAAGCCAGGCGAATCGCAGGCGACCTCCGGATCCCGCAGACCATCAGGTGCATCGCTCACTTCCCCAGCGAGGGATACGTGCTGCCCGACCTCTTCATGAGGAACCTGCTGGCCGACGCCGAACGGCACGGAGCCAGACTGGCATTCGGCGAGGTCGTGGCCATTGATGACCGAGCTGACGGAGTGTCCGTCACGCTGGCCGGAGGAGAAACCGTCAAGGGCGATCGCGTCGTGCTGGCGGCGGGCCGCTGGACGCAGCGGCTGGCTGCAGGGGCCGGTATCAGCATTCCCATGGTGACGGCTACCAGTCGCGGATCGCAGGCCGTCGGCCTGCTCGGGTACGCCAGAACTCCGGAAGTCGGCCTTCGCTGTGTGATCCACAGCCCGGGCCTCAACCTCCGCCCCGCGGCCGGCGGTCAGACCGTCCTGCAGGCTCTCGATCTGAACGCGGACGTCGACCCGGCAAACCCTCCATCAGTGGACGGGGACCTTGCACGCACCCTCGCCCGGCGCTTCTTGGCACTGCTGCCCGAGCCGAGTCACGCACCACAGATCGACTTGCGCGTCGGCTTGCGGTCATTGCCCGCGGATGGCCACAGCGTCGCCGGCTACACCTCCAAGCAGTCCCGCGTCTACTGCCTGGTCTCGCACAGCGGCGTCACCCTGGCACCGATTCTGGGACGACTGGCCGCGAGCGAGATCACCACCGATCAGGAGCAGGACCTCCTGCGGCCTTTCCGGCCCACACGATTCATCGGCGCACGGCGCTCGGACACCGAAGTCGACCAACGCGCCACCACTCTGGGCGAGCAGTAACCGACAGCCCCCGAAAAGATGCGCTCACCGAACCTGACGGCATGACAGCAACACACGCAGCCGCCACAGACTGCCGCATCAGCGGGCTTCGAGCTCCTCGATCGGGATCGTATGGGTGCTGACCAACGGCCGCACCAGCCCCGACCACGACCTGATCCTCGCTGGGCCCCGACTCGGTAAGCAACCCGCGCCTACTGAAGGGCGCACAGGGCCGGCGCCGTCCGACTGCAGGCGGTACTCGGTGGGCTCGTAGGAGGAGGGTTCACCCGTCAGCGCGGGTCCGGATCGTGGCGTAGACCGGCAATCCGGCCCGCCCAGGTTCCAGGCGGACTCGTGGTGGGAGCTGCCGGGGGTGATCCGCAGTTCCCACGACGAGTCCGCCGCGGCTCCCCGGCGACCGCTGCCGGAGCCATGGAGCGGCCCCGAGTCCGGCAGGTTCCGGGGCCTGCGGTCGGCGCTGCCGCAGGGATGGTCAGTAACTTCGTCCGGAGTCACACAGCACGCGCGGTGTCGCCGGCCGGAGCGGGTCCGGAACCGGCCTGTGGGTCATAGGACTTATTGCGTGCGAGCGCGGCCGGAGCGATGTGCCGGTAGGCCGCGGGGTCGACCGGATTGAGCCAGTGCGCGGCCCGGGTGCGCCGCTTGATGTCGATTCCGAGATCGCCGAGTACCTCGTCGACGTTGTGCAGCGAGAACGGGATGATCTTCGTGCCGTGGCAGTGGTGCTTGTTCATGGCGATGTCCATGAACGCCAGCTGGTCGACGACTGCTTGGCGCATGGTCGGGGTGTCCGGCAGCGGCAGCGCGCCCGCCAGGTCCGCCGCGATCCAGACCGCGGCCATCTCGGCGTTCAGCGGGCTGAAGAACGAGGAGTTGTATCCGTTGAAGTACAGCGCGGGGACCCCGACCGGCAGGATCTGGCGATAGAGCATGAAGTTTCCGCGCTCGTCGAGAAGTTGCTCCCGCACCTCCTCGGGCAGGAAGGGCACTCCCTGCGTGAAGCCCGTGGCGCACACGACTATGTCGGCCGGAAGGGTCGTACCGTCGCTCAGCTCGGCGAACGGCCTGCCGCTCGCCGCGAGGAGCCGGACGATGGTCCGGTCATGGCGGACTACGATGCTGCCCGCGGCGACACCCTCGAAGAACCCCTCGGTCGCAAGCCCGATGGCACCGCGGACGATGTCCTCCATCTGGCCGGGCGGCACCAGGCCCAGGCGCCTGAGCCCGAACTGCCGCACCGACACCGAACCGATGGAGTTGATCATCCGGCGGCGCAGGCCGTTGCCCGGCCCGTGCAGGAACTTCTCGAATCCGCGCAGCCGGATGTAGCGGAACAGCGCCTCACCGAGGCGGGTCATCAGCAGCATCTTGAAGTTGAGGACCCCGCCGACCTTGCGCGGCATCTTCCACAGCAGCTGACGCGCGATGACGTCGGTACTCGCGGCGACCTCGCTGATCGGAACGGTGATGTCGCACGCCGACTTGCCGTAGCCCACGACGAGGACGTGCTTGTCGCGGGCGTCCTCGGCGTCGTGGAACTCGGTTCCGGCGCAGAGCCGGCCTCCGGCCGCCGTGAACTCCTCGGTCCCCGGGTAGGACGGGACGGCCGGTTCGCAGAAGACGCCGTTCGCGACGACGAGACGGTCGAAGTCCCACTGGATCTCGGTGCCCGTGCTGTCGCGGGTCTCGATGGTCCAGGTGCCGTCGGTACCGGGGCGGGCGTGCGTGACCTCGGTGCTCAGCCGCAGGACCCGTTCTATGCCGAACGCGGCGGCGTACTCGGCGAGATACGCCTGGACCTGGGCGCCCGTCGGCCACTCGGGGTAGTCCTTGGGCATGGGCAGGTCCGAGAGCGCGTACTGCGCCTTCGGGCTCTGCGTCGTCAGGCCGGGATAGCGGCGCGTCCGGCTCCAGACACCGCCGACGTCGGGAGACTTGTCGAAGACCTGGACGTGGTGTCCGGCCTGCAGGAGCACTTTCGCCGTGGCCAGACCCGCCACCCCGGCACCAATGACCGCGATCCTCATGGCTCACCGGGCCTCGGGCGGAAGGCGCAACTCGATGCCGAAGTCGGCCATGATGCGTGTCATCACCCGGATGTCCTTGGGCCCGGGAGGCATGTCCGCGAGCGCCTGGTAGTAGTCCTCCAGACCGGCGGGCGAGACCACGGAGACGACCCTCGACTCCTCGTCGTACGGATTGCGGAAGGCATGTGTCACATCGCGCGGCAGGAACAGATAGTCGCCGTGCTCCAGGACGAAGTCCTCGCCGCCGAGGTGGACATCGAGCCGTCCGGCGAGACAGATGAAGGACTCGTCTTCGCGGGTGTGGACGTGCGGGGGTGGGCCGTCGGTACGCGGGGGTACGGCGTACTCGAACATCGAGTAGGCGTCATGGGTCGACTTACCGTCGGTCTTGACCGTGATCCCGAGCCCGATCGCCGCGATCGCGCGTCCGCCGCGCGAAGGCAACATGTAGCCACCACCTAGAGTCACCGTCGTCTCCTTGAGGCCACCGCACCGCCACTTCGCGGTGTGTCTGACACCACAGCGTGGGGGCGGCCCGGGAGTTCCGCAACGACGCGTCCCGCTCACTGGGACTTGGACTTCGGTGCCGGGTCAGCGACGGGTGGAGTAGGCGCGGGACGCCGCGGCGGCGGCCAGCCGTACGGCCGGCCCGATGCGGTCCGCGCGGATCAGGTGGTTGGGTCCGGTCGCGGACACGGCGGCCACCACGTCGCCGAGCGGGCCGAAGACCGGAGCGCCCACGCAGCTCACGCCGATCACGCCCTCCTCGCGGTCGACCGCCCAGCCCCGTGTCGGGATCGAAGCCAGCTCCCGCCTGATGGCCAACGGCCTGGTCAGGGTACGAGGCGTCCTGCGCGGCAGCTCCGAACTCAGCACCGCGTCGACGGTCGCAGGTTCGGCGTAGGCGAGGATCGCACGCCCCAAACCCGAGCAGTACGCGGGGATGATGCCGCCCGCCTGGGACAGCATGGGCATCGGCCGGTGCCCGGTGATCCGCTCCACCACCAGGATCTGGGTGCCCTCCAGCACGCCGAGTTGCACGGTGGCCTTGGTCGCGTGGTGCAGGTCCTGGAGGAACGGCAGTACGGCTTCACGTAGTTCGTGCTTGATCGGGGCCAGGCTGGAGATTTCGAAGAGGCGGTTGCCGATGCGGTAGCGCCCGTGCGGCTTGTCCAGCCAGCCGAGCTTGAGCATACGGTCGGCGATGCGGTGGGTCGTCGAGCGGGGCAGGCCGCACCGCGCGACCAGCGAAGCGAGGGTCAGCTCGCGGTGCTTGGCGTCGAAGGCACCGAGAATGGCCGCCGCGCGGTCGAGCCCGCCCATGCCCCCTGAAGGATCGTCCCGCTCAGTGGGACTCATTGTTGGCTCCGGATGTCCACCCGAGTCAGGCTAAGAGGTCCTAACAAAGGCGTTGGACGTGGCGGTGGGTGATGAGGCAGGTGGCGAGGCCGAGGAAGGCTTCGTGGATGTCGTCGCGTCGTTCCCAGCGGATCCGCAGGCGGCGGAAACCGTGCAGCCAGGCGATCGTGCGCTCGACCACATAGCGGAACATGCCCAGGCCGCTGCCGTGTTCCTGTCCTCGTTCGGCGATGACCGGACGGATGCCGCGGGCCCAGAGCAATCGGCGGTACTTGTCGTGGTCGTAGCCGCGGTCGGCGAGGAGCGCATCGGGTCTGCGTCGGGGCCGGCCGACGACGCCGGCCACGGCCGGGACCTTGTCCAGCAGGGGCAGCAACTGCGTGACGTCGTTGCGGTTTCCGCCGGTCAGGGACACCGCGAGCGGGATGCCCTGGGCGTCGGTGAGGACGTGGTGCTTGCTGCCCGGCCGTGCGCGGTCGACCGGGCTGGGGCCGCTTTTGGGCCGCGCCGAGCGGCCCGCACGTGGGAGGAGTCGATCACCGCCCGCGACCAGTCCAGCTTCTTCGCTACCCGCAGCTTCTTCAGCAGTATCAGGTGCAGTTCGTCCCACACGCCGGCCTCGTTCCAGGCGGCCAGCCGCCGCCAGCACGTCATGCCCGAGCCGAAGCCCAACTCCTGTGGGAGGTACTCCCATTGGATGCCGGTGTGCAGCACGAACAGGATCCCGCACAAGGCCTGCCGGTCCGGTACCCGCGGCCGGCCCTCCACCAGCTTCGGCCCCGGCTCGGGCAGCAACGGCTCGATGAGCGACCACAGTTCATCCGACACGATCCAAGGCCGCGACTGTCGCTTTCCCACGACCAGACCAACGACCATCCAAGCCGAAGGTCACATGATCAACAGCTTCTGTTAGGACCTCTAAGGCCGCTGCGGCCCGCAGCCCAGAGGACGGATCGAGGAGGCCGGCCATCACCGCTCGTACCTCTCCCGCGCACTTCGCGTCCACGCCTCCCGCGCATGCTGTGCGAACCGCGCTCGTCGGAGGTGGCGCTGCCGGCATCGGCCGGGCGGCCGCCGAGGAACTGGCGCGCGCCGGGCACCGCGTCGTCATCACCGGGCGCCGCGCCGATGCGCTCGACTCCGCCGCCTCGGGGCTGCGCCTGCGCACGGGGGCAGCCGTACACCCCCTGGTGAGCGACATGTCCGACCCCGGCGCGGCGGAGAGGGCGGTCCGTGAGACCGAGGACCGCTTCGGCTCGCTCGACGTCCTGGTCCTCAACGCGGGCGGCCCGCCGCCCGGCCGGGTCCTGGAGGTCACGGACCAGCAGTGGCAGGAGGCGTTCGACCTGTTGCTGCGCGGGCCGCTGCGGCTCGCCCAGATCGCCCTGCCGCACATGGCCGCGCGGGGTTTCGGCCGCGTGGTGTTCGTGACGTCCACGGCGGTACGGCAGCCGCAGCCCGACCTCGCCACATCCGTCGTGCTCAGGTCGGCCGTGACGGCGGCCGCCAAGCTGCTCGCGCGGGAGTTCGCGGCCAAGGGCGTGACGGTCAACTGCGTCGCGCCAGGGGCCACCGCCACCGAACGACGCCGCGAGATCCTCGAGAACCGCGCCCGGTCAACAGGCAGCGCTTTCGCGGCACTCGACGCCGAGGACACGGCGGCCATCCCCGCGGCCCGCACCGCACAGCCCGAGGAGATCGGGGCGGCCGTGGCCTTCCTGGCCTCCCCGGCCGCGAGTTACGTCAACGGGACCGTACTGACGGTCGACGGCGGAAGGACGGAGACGATCTGATGGCCGAGTCCGGATCTCACTTCAGCATGGCCGACTTCCTCGGCGCGATAACCGACCGGGTGCGGCCGAGCGCCGCGAGCCCGGTCGTCGTGAAGGCCGCCGAACTGGAGCAACTGCCGGCCGACCAGGTCCACAACCCGACCACCTTGTCCATCGCCGGCAAACTGCCCACCACCACGTTCGAGATCTTCCGGCAGACGATCCCGCCGGGACTGAGTTCGGACATGCAACGGCACCACCACGAGACGGTGCACTTCGTCATCTCCGGCGAAGGCCACAGCGAGATCGAGGACGAGACGGCTCCCTGGTCGACCGGCGACTTCATCTACACGCCGCCGTGGACGTGGCATCGCCACTACAACGACTCCACACGGCATCCGGTCGAGTTCCTGACCATCGAGAACTCCCGCCTGCTCGGCCTGCTGGGCGTCGGCCGACGGCAGAGCGCCGGTCTCGCGACCGTCGAGGAGGCCCGCAACCGCTTCGGGGGAGACACGTCATGAACGAACTGCCCGCGCACATCAGCATCTGGGGCGAACTCGCCGACGTCGACCACGAGGTGCGCCACGTGGACGTCAACGGCGTCCGCACCCGGATCCTTCAAGCCGGGTCCGGACCCGACCTCATCCTGCTGCACGGCACCGGCGGACACCTGGAGGCCTACGCCCGCGACATCGCGGGGCTCGCCGAGGACTTCCGTGTCACCGCGTACGACATGGTGGGGCACGGCTGGTCCGACCTGCCCGACACGCCGTACACGATCGATGTCCTCTCCGGCCATCTGCTCGGTCTGATGGACGCCCTCGGCATCGGCGCGGCGCACCTGTCGGGCGAGTCGCTCGGCGGATGGGTGGTCGCCTGGACGGCGGCGCACCATCCGGAGCGGGTGAGCCGCCTGGTGCTGAACACACCCGGAAACATCACCGGCAAGCCCGAGGTGATGGCCCGGATGCGGGAGAGCACCCTGGCCGCCGTCCACAACCCCGACGACGCGACGGTCCGCCAGCGGGTGGAGTTCCTGTTCCACCACAAGGAGATGGTGACCGACGAACTGGTGAACCTGCGGCGCGCGGTCTACAGCCGCCCCGGGTTCTTACGAGCGGTCGACAACATCCTCGTCCTCCAAGACCCCGAGGTGCGCAAGGACTTCGCCTGGGACCCGGCCTGGGTCTCCGCCATCGCCGCGCCCACCCTGTTGTTGTGGACCGAGCACGACCCGACGGGCGGGCTCGACGAGGCCGAGCTGCTCCTGGACTGGCTGCCCGACGCCCGGCTGCACGTGATCGCGGACGCGGGCCACTGGCCGCAGTGGGAGAAGCCGGACGCATACCTGCGGGCGCACCGTGACTTCCTGCTCCTGGGGAAGGCACCGGCATGAGCGAGATCATCGGCCTCGTCGGAATGTCCCACTCGCCGTTCGCCACCCTGCTCCCCCCGAGCGGGCCGTCGCAGCCCGGCGGTGCGTTCCTCGCCGCAGCCGCCCGGGTGACCGAGACTGTCGCCCGCCTGGCCCCCGACGCCGTCGTCGTCATCGGCCCCGATCACTTCCACGCGAACTTCTACGACGTGATGCCTCCCTTCGTACTCGGTGTCGAGGAAGCCGTCGGATTCGGCGACTTCGGCAGCAGAGCGGGCTCGCTGCCCGTCGCCTCGCGGCTGGCCTGGTCGATCAGGGACGGGCTGACGGAGGCGGGCTTCGACCTGTCACTGTCCTACGCGCTCACCGTCGACCACGGCCTCGTACAGAGCTACGAGATGGTGTCCGGCGAGGCCGGCATCCCGATGGTGCCCCTGGTCGTCAACACCGCCGCCCCACCGCTGCCGGGCCTGAAGCGCTGCGCCCTCCTCGGCGCAGCGCTGGGCACCGCGATCCGCGACTCCACGTTCGCGGGACGGGTGCTCCTGATCGCCAGTGGCGGGCTCTCCCACTGGCTGCCGTCCAACGACCCCCGCGACCCTTCGATCGCGGCGGACCGACGCGAGGCACTGATCCATGGGCGCCAGGACGTCCACGCCTTCGCTGCCGCGCGCGAACCCCGGGTCCGTGCCATGGGCGGTGACCCCCACGCGCGCGTCAACGCCGCGTGGGACGCCTGGTTCCTCGAACAGCTCATGTCCACCGACCTCACACCCGTCACCGTCCTGGGCGACGAGGGCCTCGAGGACCGGGCGGGCAGTGGCGGGCACGAGATCCGCACCTGGCTGATCGGCCTCGCCGCCGCACGTACGCCCCTGGTGTGGACGAGCTACGAGCCGGTCCCCGAATGGATCACGGGGATGGGCATCGGAACGACCTTTCAACTCGACTGATCGCGCCGAAGACAAGGCGGCGCTCGGCTCACCGCAGTCCCGCTCAGCGGGACTTGATGCTGCACACCTGGCCTGCCATCCCCGGCCCAGCGCCCGGACGTCCGACGTCCGGCGCCACGAACCCCGAAGTTCCCGGATGAGAAAGGGTGTTCTCGCATGACGAAGCTCCGTCGGACCATCATCGCGGCCGCTGCTGTCGCCGCGCCCCTCAGCATGACGGCGGTCCCGGCCGCGAGCGCCACCGACTCGGCGAAGACCGCCATCGACTGCACGACCGGCTACGAGCACGTCACGCGCTGGAACATCAAGGAGGGGGAAACGCAGATCGAGCCCAACGGGAACTACTTCCTCCCCTTGTACGACGGAACGGCCACCGCCTGCCTCGACGGCCCTGACGGCACCACGCTGTCCCTGCACGTGCAGCAGCACTTCGGAACGGAGGGCTGGAAGACCGTGGGCTCCGCTCCACAGGCCGGGGCGGACAAGCAACTCGCCCACAACGTTGCGGGCTACACGTGGTACCGCCTCGCCGTGACCGCGGTTGGCGGTGGCGGTACCTACACGGTGGGGCTGAACTTCCCGGAGTGAGGTCGCTGGCTGGGGTGCGACACCGTGATGCCGTTCGCTGCCGACGTCGCCGTCGAGGGCGAGGTCGAGGGCGAGGTCGAGGTCGAGGTCGAGGTCGAGGTCGAGGTCGGCAGAGCGTGCATTGCGCCGGGTGACTCCGCTCGTGCCGCGAGGATTCCACGCAAGTCAAGTACGGCGGGACGACTGGCGTCCGGCGGATCACCGCCGTTGGGCGAGGTTGCCCAGGGGGGCGTGGCACGACCGGCCATGCCACGGTGGCGTCGTCAGCGACACAGGATCGCTGACGACGCGTTCCGGCGGCCCAGTTCCACGACTTCGCCGCGACGGTGACGAGCTGAACCGAGCAGGACGGCGTCGCCACGATCCACCGCTACTCGTACAGCCGATCGCGCCCGCGGACGTGGCCGATGCCCTCGCCGAGATCGACCCGCACGGCCACGCGGTCAGCTCGTACCGCCGTGGTGACCGGCGCGCCGAGCGGGCGGTGAGCGCACTCACCCGGTGGGACCACCGGCGGCCTCCCGCCGCACGGTCTCGGCGACGCTGGAAAGCGCCGCGCCGAGTTGGCGGCGCTGCGCAGTGGTCAGAGGGTCGAACACGAGTCGGCGCACCTGCGCGACATGCCCCGGCGCGCTGTCGACCACCTTCTGCCGACCACTGTCGGTCAGCGTGGCCAGGGTGTAGCGACCGTCGCTCGGGTCGATTCGACGAACGATCCACTCTCGCACCTCAAAACGGTCCATCAGCTTCGACATCCGCGGAAGAGTGCTGCCGCAGTCCCGGGCCAGCTCGCTGAGCCGCATGGTGACCTGATGCGCCATCGACAACCGGGCGAGCACGCTGTACTCGAAGTTCGAGATGCCCGCGTCGCGCTGCAACTGGCGGTCCAGGGCCAAAGGCAGCGCGATCACGACGCTGAGAAGGTCCTGCCAAAGTTCCTGCTGCTCGGTGTCGAGCCACGGTGACGGTTCGTCCATGTGATCCATCTTACTTGCCTGGGCAACACACATCCGTTGCCCAGGCAAGTCAACGCATCTACGTTATGAGTTGCCCAGGCAAGTCAATCGCGGCCTCAAGGAGTCCTCTGTGATCAAGCTCAGCATCTTCCTGACCCGGCGGGCAGACCTCACCCACGAGGAGTTCGTGGACTACTGGACGCAGAAGCACACCCCGCTGCTCTCGAGCCTGCCCGCCGGAGAGGTCCCGGTCCGGCGCTACGTCCAGCTCCTGCCCACCGGCGACGAGATCCCCGGCATAAGCACCGCCGTCTATGACGGTGTCGCCGAGGTGTGGGTCGACAACATCGCCGACGCCGCCCGCTGGTTCACCTCCGACACCTACACCACGACCATCGCCGCGGACGAGGAGAAGTTCCTCGACCGCTCCCAGACCCGTTTCCTCTACACCACCGAGAGCCCGATCTTCGGTTGAGCACCGCCGTCGGCAACGACTCACCGTCCCGACACCGCCGACGATCAGGGCGCCCGAGCCGCGCCCGCATCCGCTCGGTAAGGAGCGACAGGCCATGACCATCCTGGACACCCCCCGCATCCCGGCCGGGGCCTACGACGATCACCTCGACCGGGTCCTCCCCCGAGCCCAGGCACAGCAGCCCTGGGTCCCTGCCGATGGGGCGTTGCCGAGCCTGTTCATCAGCCACGGCGCGCCCTTCACCCTCGACGACCCGCAGTGGCTCGACGACCTGTTCACGTGGGCGCAGTCCCTGCCCAAACCGAGAGCCATCGTGATCATCTCGGCGCACTGGGAGGACGCACCGGCCGCGATCTCGGGCGCGGCGGCGGGCACCCCGCTCCACTACGACTTCAGCGGCTTCCACCCCCGCTACAAGACCCTGCCTTACGCGACCCCGGACGCGACCGACCTCGCGCGTCGGCTCGCGGCCACGCTCAGTCCGGCGACCACGGTGCACGAGCACCCTGACAGAGGTCTCGACCACGGCGCGTTCATCCCCCTCATGGCCATGTATCCCGCGGCCGATGTTCCGGTCGTCCAGTTGTCGATGCCCAGTCTTGACCCCGCTGCATTGCTCGAGTTCGGGGCACGTCTGCGATCCCTGCGCGACGAAGGCATCCTGGTCATCGGCTCGGGCTTCATGACCCACAGCTTCGCGGTCTTCCGCCGCCCTGACCTCGCCGCATACACCAAAGCCTTCGATGAGTGGGCCGTCGACGCACTCGGGCGGGGCGATGTCGATGCCCTCACCGACTACCTGCGCAAGGCGCCCGGCGCCTCGGTCGCCCACCCGACGGCCGACCACTACGTGCCCCTGCTGGCCGCCGTCGGCGCCGCGAGCGACCCCAGCAGCGCCACCAGCACGATCGACCGCATGATCATGGGCAACTCAACCCGCTCGGTGCAATTGAACTGAGGGCCAGACCTCCGGCAGTACAGCACGCCGTTGGACTTCTGCCAGGACGTCAGCTGCGCGATGGCCTGCTTGCCGAGGGCGTGGGACCTGGTGTCGAAAGGGTGTTGAGGAAGGCGTCGTTGCTGGTGAAGGACCCGGGGAAGTCAGTGTCGTAGCCGCTCTCCCGGTATTTCAGGTCCAGGATCGTCACGCCGGAGGGGATGGTGTACCGCACGGCCGTGGGCTCATCCAGCCCAGCGACTCGAACTCCTGGTCCCCCCAGTGCAGGTGTAGGTGGAGCGGACGTCGTTGCCGCCGCCGGCACCAGACCGAGCGTGTCGGTGGTCAGGTGCCGTTTGCGGCCTTTGATTTTCTTGCCGGCGTCGATGCCCTGGCTGGTCTCGGCGACGTTTGCCGAGGTCTTCACGCTCTGCGCGTTCACCACGGCCGCGGTGGCCTGAGCGCTGCGGCCGTGGGCTCGGCGGGTCTGGTCGCGTAGCAGGTCGTGGGCCTGCTGGGTGGTGCCCGGGCCGCCGTGCCGGGGCCGATCGTCCGGCCCGCCAGGCGGTGAAGACCGGTTCGATCAAGGCCCAGCGGGCGTCGGACACGTCACTGCGATACGGACGACGAGCACTCACACCTCACGCAACGACCACCAACGTCGCCGGTCACAAAGGCATCCCAGAACGCCAACTACCTATATCAGATGCCCTCTTGGACGTCGGCCTCATATCCTGCGCGAAGTATGGACTGGAGGTTCCGGTTCGCGGCGGAGGCCGAACACCAATGATCACCGGAGTCACCAGGGAGCCCGCAGCATGACCGGCACCACGGAGGTCCTTGGCGGGTCGTCTGTAGTCGACGATGCAGCACGAAGTGTCACGCGCCCGTTCTACGTATACGCCGTGCTCGCCAACTCGCTGTTCCAGCGTGGCGTATTCGTCCTTTTCCTTTATCAGCGAGGTTTCTCCGCCGGGCAAGTGGCCCTCCTTCAGACACTGCTCTACCTGGTCAGCGGACTTGCGGAGTTGCCGACGGGAGTCATCGCCGACCGAATCGGCAGGCGTGCCAGCATCGTGATCGGCCAGGTGCTGATAGCTGGATGTCTGCTCGGTCAGGTGGCGTTCTCCAACTACTGGGTGTTCCTGGCGTTGTTCATCGGGCAGGGCGTGGGCATGGCATGTGTGTCCGGTTCGGACACCGCCCTGCTGTACGACCTGCTCGTGCGTCGTGGTGCAACGGCCGGCTACGTCAAGATCAAGTCCCGGTTCACCATGTTCGGGACGGTCACCTCGGGAGCTGCCATCGTCCTAGGCGGCCAACTGCAGCAGATTTCCTGGGGAGTGGTCTACGTCGGTTCGGCGGCGTGCCTCGTCCTGGCCGTGGTGGTGCTGATGTCACGGGTGCCCGAGATCCGCGGCGCGGACGCGGTGGACGAGCAGGACGGAGCCGAGGAGGCGCACGGCGATGCCACAGCATGGCGGGCGATGCTTCGGGTTGCCACGCCGGCGCTCGTGACGCTTGTCGTGGTGTCCGGATTGATGCATGCGACTTTGACGCCGTACATCATTTTCACGCAGAAGACCCTCTCCGATCAGGGAGCCGGCACTGCATTGGTCAGCGTGGTCATATCGGCGGGATTCTTCGCCGGCGGGCTCACTCCGCTGCTGTCGGACCGCGCGAACCGGCGCATCGGGTATCGGGGCATCGTCCCGGTGTCTCTCATGACGCTCGCCGTGGCGCTCGGCCTGAGCGGCCTCGGCCTTGTCTGGGTCACCATCGCCGCGTTCCTGGTCCTGGTCGGGATTCCCGAGATCGCCGCCGTGATCGTGGACAACGTGTTCAACGAGGCCGTGCCGTCGCGCCATCGGGCGAGCCTGCTGTCGATGATCGCATTCGTGGAGTCGGCGCTCATCGGCATCGGCTATCTCGTCGTCGGCGCGCTCATGGACGGGCTGGGCTCCAGTGTGGGCATGGCCACCTACGCCGCGGTCCCCCTGCTGGCATGTCTCCTGTGGCTCCCAGTGCTCTTCCGAGGGGCACGGGTGACCACCGAGTTCGAGAAGCCCGCCGGCCAAAAGGCATGACAGCTTATATGGGGGGTTCGTGGGCTGGCAGGGCGGCGCTGGCGGCCCGGGCGAGCTGCTTCCACGGCCTGCGAGCCTGATCTGCGCCGATTACGTTGGAGCAAGACGTTCGACCCTCTCGACTTCGGCTCCAAGTGCCGAAACGCCGTCCGAAACGGCATCTGAGCGAAGCCTCGCCAGGGAGGCGCAGCGCATGGCTCACGAGCAGATCCCCGGTATTGATCCCACTGCACAGCCGAGTGGGGACGGGTGCGTAGCGTGCCTGGCAGGCGATGGACCGGGGTGGTGGGTTTCACCCGCGGCGCTGCGCGGCGTGCGGGCACATCGGGTGCTGTGACTCCTCGCCTTCGCAGCACGGCACGAAGCATGCCCGGGAGGCCGGGCACCCCTTCCTGACGAGCTTCGAGCCCGGCGAGTCCTGGTTCTGGAACATCGAGACCGAGCAGGACGACGAGGGTCCGCCCCTGGCACCGCCCGCCTCGCACCCGGCCTCGCAGCCGACCCCGGGGCCGCGTGGCAAGGTCCCGGCGGACTGGCAGCTTCGCCTGCACTGACCTGATCAAGGCTCCGGGACCGACAAGATGTGTTTGGTCCCCGTTTGACATGTTTCTGGCGGATGGCAGGGTGGTATGTGAGGTGAATCTTGGGAGGTTCGGCATGGCATCAGGTTCAGCATGGCGTTCCACAGCACGGCAACTGCCGCTCAGGCTCACGGTCGGCACGTTCTTCCTCAACTCCGCACTGTCGAAACGCGGAACGGACGAGGCCACCGCTGAAAGGCTGCAGCAGTTCGCCGCCACTACCTACCCGTTCCTGGGCAAGCTCGACGCCCAGAGGTTCGTTCGGCTGCTCTCCGCCGGGGAGCTCGCCGTTGCCACCTCATTGCTCCTGCCGGTCATCCCTGCCGCTGTCGCCGGGGTTGCGTTGACCGCATTCTCTGTTGGCACCCTCGGGCTCTACCTGCGGACGCCGGGGATGCGGCGGGAAGGCAGCCTGCGCCCGACGGAGCAGGGAATCGCGCTGGCCAAGGACGTTTGGATGCTGGGCATCGGCGTCTCCCTCATCGCCGAGGGCGTGAACGAAGACCGGTGACGCACCACGAGCACGTCGGCCCCACCACTGCCGTACGCGCTCCGTGACCGGCCATCGGACCTACCTTGGTTGAAGGGGTAATTCCGTCAGGGGCGCACATGGCCAGGACCAAATGGTTCTTCGAGCCCGGTCATACCGCGGCGGAGTTCCGCGCCAGGCACATGATGGTCAGCTACGTGCGCGGGCAGCTCAAGAACGTGCACGGCGTGCTGGAGGTCGATCCCGACGAGCCGGAGAAGGCCCGCGTCGAGGCGACGGTCGACGCAACCCAGGTGTACACCGGTCAGCCCCAGCGCGACGCCCACCTCCGCAGTGCCGATTTCTTCGACGTCGAGCACCACCCGACGTGGACGTTTGTCGGGTCGCGCATTCACCAGGTGAGCGGAACCGAGTTCGAGGTCACCGGAGATCTCACGGTACGTGGCGTGACGCGCCCCGTGACCTTCGACGTCACATATTTGGGACAGTGGAATACCCCTTGGTGGGAGGAGGGGCGGGACCTCGGGCCCAGGCTGCGCGCCGGCTTCGTGGCCACGACGCGTATCAATCGACATGACTTCGGGGTGAGTTGGAACGACGTGGTCGACCGCGGCGGAGTGGTCGTCAGTCCCATGGTCGATGTCATGGTCGACGTCGAGGCCGTCCTCGAGGCCGGTGAAACGGCCGCCTGAGCACGACCAGCTCGGGCTGCGAACCGACCGAGCAGCGAACGGCGACACTGGGTGCGGCCTGCACAGCTCGCGTTGGCATGACCGTCTGGATCAGGCGCCGCAGTCCGGTCAGTGTGGCATCGCCAAGGACAGTGACCCGCTCGCGCCGACCGGCGAAGCCCGGGCAGGCGCTGATGAACGTTGCATGATCCCAGCAAAGCCCGACGCGCAAGGCTGGCGGGTGCAACCGGCCACTCTGCCGCTGAGCCGGTTGCAACTTGGCTCAGCAGGCCGGTCGTTGGTGTGGGCGCCGTGTGCGGACAAGGTGAAGCCCCTGGTAGAGGGTTGTCGACCAAGAGCAGCCTGTCTGCCCGGAGCTTCGTGTGCTTCCGGCCGACCGGCAGGCCGTGCTCGTGCTGGCCCACCTGCGGTGCGGCCACACGTACGCGCAGCTCGCGGCCGGTTTCGGCATCGGAACCACCACGGTCTACCGGTACGTGGCCGAGGCCGTCGAGATCCTGGCGGCCTTGGCACCCGACCTCGCCATCGCTGCCCGCGCAGCGGCACGGAAGGCGTATCTGATCCTGGACGGGACGCTGCTGCCCATCGACCGCATCGCAGCCGACCGGCCGCACTACTCCGGCAAGCACAAAAGGGACGGGATGAACGTCCAGGTCATCGCCGATCCCTTCGGGAGGCTGCTGTGGGCCTCACCCGCGCTGCCCGGCGCGGTGCACGACTCCGCGCTGCCCGTACCCACGGCATCATCCAGGCGTTGACCGAGGCCGGCATCCGCTGCTGGGCCGACAAGGGTTACCAGGGTGCCGGCGGCACCGTGCGGGTTCCCTACCGCGGCCGTTGGGACAAGCTGTCAACAGGCCAGCAGGCCGCCAACCGGTCCCATGCGAAGGTCCGGGCGCCCGGCGAACAGGCCGTGGCCGCCCTGAAAACCTGGCGTCTCCTGCGCAAGCTGCGGTGCAGCACCACCCGCATCACCGCCCTCGTCCAGGCCGTCCTCGCGACAGCACAACGTGCGAGGCGGCGCGTCGGACGTGCAGCGGACGATCGCCCCGGCATGCCTCGGAAGCGCATATGCACAGGTCCAAGGCTACGGCCTCTTCGGTGCTCAATACCGGCTGATTGACCGGTACGGCCATCGTTGATCATCAGGTGGGTGAAGACTGAAGATCTTGCGATGGCCGCGGGTCACACCGCCGCCCAACTGGGGTCGCTGTCAGTGCTCTGTGTCATGATGCGGACGCGTCCCAGGGGAGTTGGGCCGCGGTCTGCTGATTGCCAAGGGGTTGGGGATGGGCGCGGGTACGGAGCCGGACGGCTCGTCCAGGTCCGATGAGGAGTGGGAGCGGTTTCTGCGCGAGTCGGCGGCAGGTGCCGCCGAGGCGCCCAAGGAGCCGTCGGCGCGGGCCCGCGAGGTAACCAAGCGGCTGCGCGCGGAACCCGGCCGGGGCGTGGAGGGTTGGCGCAGCTACACGCCCGCGCGGCCCAGGCGGCGCACGGGCTGGTACGTGGTCGGGCTGCTGGCCTCGCTGGTGCTGCTGGTGGTGGCGCTCGCGCCGGGGCGGATAGTGGACTTGTTCGCCGACGATGACTCCCCGCCGCTGGCCGCCGAGACCGCCCGGCCGACCCAGGCACCCCCGGCGGAGGAGGCCCAACGCCCCACCGTGGAGGAGCCGTTCCGCGGATCGCCGGCGGCGAGATGGGCGAGCGGAGCCGCGGGGATCACCGTGCCGAAGGCCGAGGCGGTCGGCTGGATGAGCGCGGGCGAGGTCGAGCAGGCCCTGGCCCGCAGCCGAGACTTCCTTGTCGCGTCCGGCCTGGACCGCCGGGTGCTGCGTGGCGAGCACCCGGCGGCAGCGATCGCACTGATCAACCCGCACCAGAAGGACGTCCAAGACCTTCTGAAGACCGCTTTTCGCACCCCGACCGAGCAGAACGACCCCCTCCTCCTCTTCAGCCGCTTCCAGCCCTCCGACACCCATCTGGTCGGCGACGTCGTGAAGACCCGGGGTCGGCTCACCTACCGTGAGGGCGAGCGCGGCGCGCTCCAGGTGACCGCCGACGTCACCTTCGTCTACCCAGTCATCCGCGCGGACGCCGGCGACGACGAGATCGTGCGCACGATCGTCCGGCGTGAACTGGTCCTGAGCTGGGACAACCCTGACAAGGTGATCACCGCGCCGGGCACCTTCTCGGTCGTCTCGTACAAGTACGACGTCACCAACGGCGGCTGCGGCGCCCCCACGGGCTACTTCACGCCTCCCTTCGGCACAGACCGCCGAGCGGACGAGTCCGGCACGGAGATCGACCCGTACGACCGCAGCGCGCCGGTCGCTCAGGGCGCGTCCGCTGGGGAGAAGTGCGGGAGGGCGACGCGGTCCTAGCGGGCGTTACTCCGCGGCGGCCACCCCAGCCCCGGGGAACAGACGCCCATTCGGGCTGCTCATACCTGGGAGGTGTGCGGTTCCAGGGAAACCGCGACAAGCCCAGCGCGGCGTAACCGGCCAGTACAACCAGCGCCTCACCACCCACGACCTCACAGCCCACCTGGATGCCTTCGAGCGTCGCTGGCACACTCTCAGCCACCACACTCCCCACACCAGTTGAAGATCGCCAGCCGACCGACATCTGCCCCCTACGAGAAACGACGACGTGCCCGGGGCGCCAATGCGTGGGCTCCTCCCATCCACAGATCGAGCCGGCCAGCTCCAAGCGCTGCTACCGGATACCCCGGCGACCGGCAGTGTTCCCGCAAAACCCCCAGCGAGGAGCCGCAGGGCAGGAGCTGGACCCATCCCGCACGGACGGATAGACAAGCACACGAAGCCTCTGGTGGAGACAGTTCTTCTTTGCCGAAACCCGTCTACTGGGGCGTCGCTTGGCTGTCACCCCAACTGGTCAATATCCCAGAAGGTAGGAGGGCTTGCCGTGGAGCATCATCCTGGCTTTGGAGTGCTCTTGACTCGACTGCTGAATCACCGTCGGGTGGATGTCGCATGGCTGGCCTCGGAGTCCGGCATCCCCGAGGACGACCTCCGCTCCCTGTCAGAAGGCGCGCCGCCGCTGACGTCGCAACTCGACGCCCTCGCCCCCGCACTCGGCTTCCACGCCGCCGACCTCTACGCAATCGCCAACGTTCCAGCGCCGGCCGCCCTCAGGCCCGGTCATCCGGCAGCCGGATCCGACATCGCAGGCCTCGTCCGGATCACGATGGCACTGCCGCCGGACGACAGAACCCGTGTCCACCGGCTGGTCGATCAGCTGCCTCGAGAACCGCGCGACCACCCGGGAGACCTGCCGCGTCCCTACAGCCAGCACCATTGGAGCGCTGGTGCGTTGCTCGTCAACCTGCTGTGCGTCAACCGGAACCTGTACTCCGTGAGCGCTGCAGCCAAAGCCCTGGCCGTGCTCACGGATGGACGCGTGTACCTGGCCGCCTCCACGATCCACGGCATCGGCCGAGGACGCGTACCGCTGACCCCCCAGCGGGTTGCGGGCTTCGCCACCACCCTCGGCATCCCACCCGCAGACCTCGCCGCCATCACCCAGATCGCGCTCCCCCAGCCTTCGTGGCCGGACGATCCTCTGACGGCCGAGATGGCGCGGCTGCTGTGGAACTGCCGGCACCTGACCGCGGCCCAGGCCAAACATGTGTATGCCGAAGTGAAGTCGATGCTCATGGCAGTGCCCGATAACGCAACCGACGAAGAATGGAACCGCGTCTGGCGCCACCACGGGACATGGTGGGGTGCCCCCAGGCAGTGAGCCTTCTTCAGGGTGCCGCTCAAGGGAGAGAAGGCCTTTGGCGAATCACGTCACGCGTCCGCTCGGCCGGCACAAGCCACCACGGCCTCCCCAGGATGGTTGGATCGAGGGGCTGACGGCGCGCTGCCAGCGCCGCAGCCCGCTGCTGCAGCACCTGATGGAGATGGCCGGGGTGTTCGCCGGCCGTGGCGTCGCCCGGCTCCTGCAGATCCTCGCGCTCGTCCCACCGCCGCATGGAGTCCTCAATGACACGGTTCGCGTGATGACGTGCCTCGGCGGCGTATTGGTCACTGTCACACCGATGCTTTCGACGTTGCGCCGCAGGCAACGGGTCGCGGCGGTTCTACGGGTGCGGATTCGGCGCGGTGCTCCCGGTCGGGTACCAGGGGCCGCGACGTGCGGTCGCAGACCTGGCCCGCGGGTCGGCAGCACGGCGCCCGTCAGGCTCCGCTTCATTCCTGGAACGGAGCCTGACGCAGGAGAGTTCAGCCTGAGTGAAGGGCCGTGCGCAGGGTTGCGACGGCCTGGTTGATGGCGGCCTCGGCCGCATGGGTTTCGCGCAGGGCGTTGAGCATCACGAAGTCGTGGATGATCCCCTGGTAGCGGACCGCGGTGACGGGCACACCCGCCTGGCGGAGCTGGTTGGCGTAGGCCTCGCCCTCGTCACGCAGGACGTCGGCCTCGGCGGTGATGACGAGGGCCGGGGGCAGATCGCGCAGCTGCTCGACCGAGGCGCGCAGAGGGCTCGCGGTGATCTCGGCGCGCTGCTTCTCGTCGGACGCGTACTGGTCCCAGAACCACTGCATGGCGTCTCGGCGCAGGAAGTACCCCTCGGCGAACTGGTGGTAGGAGGGTGTGTCGAAGGCCGCGTCGGTGACCGGGTAGAACAGCACCTGCTGCACCAGCGGCACGTCTCCTCGTTCCTTGGCCATGAGGGTGAGCGCGGCGCTCATGTTGCCGCCGACCGAGTCGCCGGCCACGGCGATACGAGAGGCGTCGAGGCCCTTGGCGGCACCGTCGGTGACGATCCAGCGGGCGACGGCGTAGTTCTGCTCGATGGCGACCGGGTAGCGGGCCTCGGGCGAGAGGTCGTACTCGGGGAAGACCACGGCCGCGCCCGTTCCTACGGCGAGTTCGCGCACAAGGCGGTCGTGCGTGTGGGCGTTGCCGAACACCCAGCCCGCGCCATGGATGTAGATGACCACGGGGAGAACGCCGGTGGCTCCGGCGGGGCGGACGATACGGGCGCGAACCTGGCCGGTGGGGCCGCCGGGAACGGTGACCCACTCCTCGTCGACGTCCGGCTTGGCGATGTCACCGGACTGGACGTCGTCAACGGTCTTGCGGCCCTCGACGGGCCCGAGGTCGAACAGGTACGGCGGGTTGGCGGTGGCCTCGGCGAAGGCCTGGGCGGCGGGTTCGAGCACGGGACGGGCAGCGGCGGGGTCAGTCATAGCGTCCTCCTGGTTCGAGTGCCGCGGACACACTCCTGACGGCAGTCCCGGTCAGGAACGGTGGCACGACAAGAAGAGTAGCTCGCGATTAGATCGTGCACAACTATTTAGTGGTCGATCGTTTTGGGCTCGATAGAATCGAGAGAGACTCGAACGATAAGGTGGAGGACATTGATGATCAGCAAAGACACCAGGAGCCGCGTCGTGAGGCAAACCGCCGCAGAACCGACCGAGGGGTCACTCCTCCTGGACGACCAGCTCTGCTTCGCCCTGTACGCCGCCTCCCGGGCGGTCACGACCCGCTACCGGCCGCTGCTGGATACGCTCGATCTGACCTACCCGCAGTACCTGGTGATGCTGGTCCTCTGGGAGCAGGACTCGATCTCCGTGAGCGACCTGGGGGCAGCCCTCCACTTGGAGTCCAGCACACTGTCACCGCTCCTCAAGCGCCTCGAAGCAGGGGGCCTGCTGCGACGCGAGCGACGCCCCGAGGACGAACGTTCAGTGGCTGTCCGCCTCACCGAAACCGGCGTCAAGCTGCAGGACAAGGCCCGCACGGTCCCTGTCGCGATCGGCAAGGCGATGGGCCTGACGGCCGAGCAGGACACCGCAGCCAAGGAACTGCTCCGACTGATCACGGCCAACGTGACGGCGCACTGATCAAGGCTCCTGCCGATCTTCACGGCACAAGTCCTGACCTGCAACAGGGTGATCAACAAGAGGCATAGAACCCACTGCCCACAAAACGCCACACTCTGCTGGCTCGCACCGGGCAGCGGGAGCCGCGTGTTCCACCGGCTTCGACAGGAACGGCGAGTGGTCAGCCGCGATCCGGTGAATCACGCTGCACCGCTCCGACAGCGCCTGCTGGGCCTTCGTAGGAGAGGCCTGGTCGTCCTCACAGCTGACGCGGTCGGCCTGTCCCTGCGTACCTTCGACCGCTGCCGCAGCTCCAAGGAGACCGCGCTCAGCCCGCTGCTGACCGACTGCGCCTCCCTGGACGTTGCTCACGCCGGGCTGAGGCGCAGCCTTCGGCCTCAGCCATGATCACCCGTACCTTCAGGAACTCCCCGGCGCCCTGCTGATCGACGTGCCCGTGACATGGTGCACTCCCCGGTGCGCCGGCGCCGTCGTCGCGGTCTTCCAATGGGGCTGGGCCGCCGACCTGATCGGCGTCGAGCAGACCGGCCCGATCATGAGCATGATGCCGATTTTCATGGTGGGTGTCGTCTTCGGCCTGGCCATGGACTACAAGGTCTTCCTGGTCACCCGTATGCGCGAGGTGTGCGTCCACGGCGCGAGCCCCAGTCAGGCGATCGTCACCGGCTTCCGGCACGGGGCCCGGGTTGTCACCGCCGCCGCGGTCATCATGATCAGCGTCTTCGCCGGCTTCATCGGCTCCAACGAGGCCATGGTCAGGATGATCGGCTTCGGCCTCGCGTTCGCCGTCTTCGTCGATGCCTTCATCGTCCGCATGACGATCGTCCCGGCCGTCCTCGCGCTGCTCGGCAAGCGTGCCTGGTGGCTGCCGAAGTGGCTCGACAAGGCGCTGCCCAACGTCGATGTGGAGGGCGAGGCCCTGCCAACCACCTCAACGCCGAGGCTCAGGACCCGGACGCCGAGCGCGAGCCGGCCCGCGTCTGACGCTCTCTGGTCCGTAAAGACCCCGGGGATGTCGGCGGCAGCGGAGCGCCGCACATCCCCGGACACCGCGCCGGACCATGGGGACGGGAACGACGCGGTACACGAGCCCCGGCAGTGGTCGATGTGAGCGGCGGCCACTGCCGGGCGCAGCCGGACGGTGCCACGCGATGGAGCCGGCACAGCGCACGGTCTCCCTCGCGTTCCAGCGCAGCCTGCTGCCCCACGGGCTGACCGGAGGAACCGCAGTGGACTGGCGGTCCGCTACGTTCCGGCGGGCGCCTCACTCGGTGCGGGTGGTGGCTGGTTCGACATCATCCCGTTGTCCGGCGCCCGGGTCGCCCTGGCCGTCGGTGACGTAGTCGGTCATGGCATCCACGCGGCCGCCGGCATGGGACGGCTGCGTACAGCCGTACGCACACTGGCCGACCTCGACCTACCGCCGGACGAACTCCTTGCCCATCTGGACGACCTGGTCATCAGCGGTGTGGAACGGGACAGCCGGGACGAGGAGGAGACGGAGGCTGCCGCAGCCATGGGAGCCAGGTGCCTGTACGCCGTCCACGACCCGGTAAGCCGCCGGTGCACGCTGGCTCGCGCAGATCACCTCCCGCCGGTCGTCGTGTGGCCGCACGGCACCGTCACCCTGCCTGAGTTGCCGCCGGGGCCTCCCCTAGGACTCGGGACGCTCCCGCTCTTCCGCCGAGCTGGAACTGCCCGAAGGCACAGTGATCGCCCTGTACACCGACGGTCTCGTCGAATGCGACGACCGGGACATCGACGAGGAGGTCTCCCGGCTGCGCACCGCCCTCACTCGTCCCGGTCCGACGCTGGACGCGGTCTGCGTGCCACGGTCGGGACCTTGCTGATCGGTCCCCTGTCCGAAGGCCACGGCCGGACGCCCTCCGCGCCAGCGAACAGGAGTCTTGGGCTTTCGAGGCGGAGAGCGGCGGCCGGTAGCCGCTCGGGCCGAATCCCGGAAGCGGCACCAGCCGCGTCGACATGGCGGGTGTGCCGCACGCGGTGCACGACTGTCAGCGGGCGAGTGAGGGAACACACGCAGCCCTCGCCACCGAATCCCGCACGCACCCGCCGCTGACCGGCGACCGGCCCGGCCTGCTCACCCCCGCCTACCGACAGCTCATGGAACAGACCTACGCACGCTTGCCCGACGGCTACGTCCTGCCCCCAGAATTCGCGCCGCTCGGCTACGAACACGGACCCACGCTCGCGAAACTCGTCCAGGGCCTCGACCACCTGGCAACCCGCCCCTCCTGACCTCCTCGAAGAAGCCGGCAGCCAGCAGCAGGCGGACCACCACACGGCCCGGGACCTTCTGCGACCGTTACTGGACGGCACCGGTCCACTCGTGCCGCAGCAGGGCCTGACACCGCGCTCGACATCGCCGTCTGATGGACGAGGATCGTCAGAAGGTTCGCAATCAGTTGCGCTTCTTCGGGTATCGCTCGCCCTGCCGCACCGCAGCGGAATTCAACACCCCGAACGGCTGCATGAGTTGACGCGGCGTCAGGTTTGTGTGCCGGTACGTGGCGATCAGGGGGCGGGTGAACCCCCGTGGCTGATTCTCTCTCCTGCCTCCTTACGTCTCCGATCTCAACTGCACCTAGGTATGGACCAGTTGGAGATGTCGGCGTAACCTCCCGGCTAGCGTTGAGAGCGCTCTCACCGTCCGCGCGCCCGCTGCCACAAGCCGGCGTACCCCCACAGCGAACGGAAGGAAGCACCCTATGCGTCACACGCGATCACGCGCTGCTGCACTGCTGCTCGCCCTCGGAGCCGCCGTCGCATCCCTCGCGCCCACCGCCCAGGCCACACCCGATGTACCGGAGATGTCACCGGGGCTTGTGCAGGCGATGCAGCGCGACCTGCACCTGACGAAGTCCGAGGCCGAGCGTCGCCTGACGGCGGAGCGGCAGGCGATCACCGTGGACCCCCGCGTCAAGAGCCTGGCCGGCAGCTCCTATGCGGGCAGCTGGTTCGACGCGGACACCGGCAAGCTGACGGTCGCCACGACCGATCCGTCCCTGGCCGGGGAACTACGCGCCGCGGGCGCCGACGTCCGCCGAGCCGTGTACTCCGCAGCCCGGCTGGACGCCGCGAAGGAGCACCTCGACAGGGCCGAAGCGCCCAAGGGTGTCACCGCGTGGCGAGTGGACCACAAGGCCAACCGCGTGATGGTGGACGTTGTCGCATCGCAGCGTTCCGATAACGATGTCAGGTCCTTCGTGGACAAGGCGCTCAGAGCCGGCCCCATCCAGATCCGTGAAGTGAGCGCGGCTCCCCGGACGTTCGCCGCTGGAACCGTCGGCGGCGACCCCTACTACACGGGCAACGTCCGCTGTTCCATCGGCTTCTCGGTTCATGGCGGCTTCGTCACGGCCGGCCACTGTGGGCAGAGCGGCGCCGCGGTCAGGGGCTGGGATCACACCGCCGTCGGCACCTTCCAGGGCTCGTCGTTCCCGGACAACGACTACGCCTGGGTGAGTGTGGGCAACGGCTGGTGGACTGTACCCGTGGTGCTCGGCTGGGGTACCGTGCCCGACCAACTGGTGCGCGGCTCGAACGAGGCTCCCGTCGGTGCGTCGATCTGCCGCTCCGGTTCCACCACGCGCTGGCACTGCGGGACAGTCCTCGCGAAGAACGAGACGGTGAACTACAGCCAAGGCGCTGTCCGCCAACTCACCAAGACCAGTGTGTGCGCCGAACCCGGCGACTCCGGCGGCTCCTTCATCTCCGGCGACCAGGCGCAAGGAGTCACCTCCGGCGGGTGGGGCAACTGCTCCAGCGGCGGCCAGACGTGGTACCAGCCGGTCAACGAGATCCTGAACCGCTACGGCCTGCGCCTGCACACCGCGTGATCATCCGGGCGCACGGCGACCCGGCGACACGGCGATGAACACTGGCCAAGGCTCAGTTGCTCGATCGGCTGGCGGCAGGGGTGCCTGATGGTCCGGTCCAGTACCGAAGCGCAAGGAGCCTGCGCCGGCCAGGTTCCGGCAGCGGCAACCGAGAGGGTTCCTCTGCACCTCCGCCCTGCTGGGAGCGCGACAAGCTGGATGCCGGCCCCATCATCGCCGGCGCTGATGCTGGACGTCTGGGCAAGTCCGGCTGTCGCACGGCCTCGGCGAGGTCACTCGGCTCCGAGCTCCTGGACGACCACGCCGGGTTCGCTCCCGAGCCGATGCGGGGTATCGACCTTGCCGAGGTCTCCCGCAGTCGCGCTCGGAGCCTGCCCGCACGCGGCTGTCGGCACATCGTGTATCTGATCAGCTGCGGATAGGCATCGTGCTGTCGTATGCAGAGGCGAGCCCGGCCCCTGCCTCACATCAAGGCAGAGACCGAAGAGGAGCGGCACAGTCCGGGACACCGAGGAGCAGTTGGGCGAGCGTCACGCAGACGCCCTGCCCGGACACCGGCGTCGTCGAGTAGTCGCTTTCCAGTCGGGCGGTCGGTGGCTTTCCGCCACGCGTGTCCGTGGGTCGCAGTGTCGGCCTCCGCGGGGCGCGCGGCTGTGCGCTGGTGCCTCCATGCCGCGGTGACGCGGTGGTCGCCCGGCGCACACCGGCCCCGCCCGAAGCGGTCGCAAACGAAGTGGCGCAACACCCCATGGTCCGCCGCAGGTCCGCTTGTTCCCATGGTGATCGCGAGTGCCGTGGTCGACGAGAGCGACGGGAGAATCCGCATGGCAGTGGTGAAGAGCGCCCTGGGCACAACTGCGAGCGCGGTGGTGTTGCTGAGCTGGGGGTTGGCGGTCCCGGCCCAGGCCGACGGCGACGCGGAAGGGGTGGAGCGTATCGCCGAGCGGATCGAGCGGGTCGCCCCCGACGTCGGCCAGGACATCCTCAAGACCCGTACGGAGGCGGGCCAGGGACTGGCGGCGCGCGGCGACGACCTGAACATCGACCTGCCCGACAGCAGCCAGGACACCCTCGCGCTCACGCGGCCGGGGGCAGCCGACGCGCCGCCCGCACTCGGCATGCCCCAGGGGGCGGTGCAGCGCCCCGCTGAGGTCGCCGATGACGGCACCGTCGCCTACCCCGACGCGCTGCCGCACACCGACCTCGCCGTGCAGCCGATGGAACGCAGTGCGCGGGTGCAGACGGTACTCAAGAGCGCCAGGGCGCCTGAGGAGTTCGCTTTCCCGGTGGACGTGCCGGACGGCGGGCGGCTCGTCCAGGGCGAGGACGGCAGCATCGCCGTACTGGATGCCCGCGGCACGCCGGTGGGCGGGATCGAGGCGGCGTGGGCCAGGGACGCCGACGGCCGGGCGGTGCCCACCGACTACCGCGTCGAGGGCGACAGGCTGATCCAGACCGTGCGGCACCAGGGTGCCGCCTACCCCGTGGTCGCCGACCCATGGATGGGCATGGATCTGATCCTGGACGCCAAATGGGTCTGGGTGCACGCTGTCTCCAAGTGGACGCTGCAGATCACGCCCACCAACTGGATGCGGGCGCAGGTCTCCGACTACTTCATCGCCCGGGCCGGCTGGGACGAGTTGCTGGCGAAGTTCCAGCAGCCTCTCGGCATCCACCGCAACCACGGTGGCCTGTTCGACCAGTTCCTCTGCCACCACCAGTTCTCCGCCTTCGCGGGCAACACCTGGAACATCGAGGACTGGCGGCCCGACATCAGCTACCCGGGTACGGTCCTCGCCCAGTGCAACCCGGAGTAGTCAGGGGGCCATCTCGGCGATCAGAGCGTCGGCCAGTGCCCTGCGAGAGCGGATCGCGGCGATCTGCTCGATCGTGGTGAGCAGTGCGACGGTCATCCCCTCCCGCGCGACGCTCCAGCAGGGCCTGCCTCCATCTGGTGCTGTTGAAGACCCGCGGCGCTGCTCCGGCGACATGGCGAGGGCGGGTCTTTTCCGTCCTGGGCTGCGTGTCCGCCTCGGGCGCGGCCGGGCCCAGACCGACCGCGGTCGGCGAGGATGTTGCGGGTAACAGCTAGGAGATGCAGCACAGTTGAGCAGGCGCTGGAGGCTGCAATGTTGCCGCCATGCGTCGTTGCTCGTCACGGGGCGATCGTTGGGCCGCAGGACACCGAGTGGAACTCGTTGTCAGTGCCGCGTCGTAGTCTCCTGTGCATGGCCCGCTTCCTGGGGCGGGAGAGGCAATGGGGGTATGGGTGCGCAGGCCTGTCGATGGCGAAGTACATGTTCACTACGGCCAGATCTACGTCGAGAGTGATTCCGACGACTTCGGCGTGGATCTCGCAGACTCGTTCGCCGGGCAGCAGGCCGGGCTGTGCGGAGCCGCGGTCCCCGGTGCCCTGTTCCTCATGACCGGACTGCACACGGGCAACGTCGGCTTCACCGTCGAAGTCCACGATCAGGCCCCGCCGGTGGATCCGGACTGGGAGGACGTCGTGGAGGCGTCTTTCCGCCCCGTCTCGGACAGCAGCTCGCTCGTGCAGTGGGCCGGCGAGGATTCCTGGGAGCTCGGCCTCGAAGAGATCGATTACCGCGTGCGGTACTGCGCCAAAGGTATGGACGCGGCGAACGAGCTCGACACCCGGCTCGACGAAGAGCCCCAACAGGACTGCTATCTCCTGCAGTTCTGGCCCGCCGCGTCGGCACCGGACCGTATCGTGAAGCAGACTTCGACGATCGCCGCCTACTGGCACGACTACGCCCGCCGGCAGCCACCCCCTCCCTCCCCCGCCGAACGCGCCGAAGCCGAGCGCCAGACCCGACTCGCGCAGGAGCAGCAAGAGATCGAGCGTCAACTCGCCTACGACCGATGGGAGTGGGGCGGGCAACTGCCGAGTGAGGCCCTGCGCAACGTCGGTGGCAATGTGCGCGGGCTCCTTCCCTTCGATCCAGCTCTTGTCCACGCCCTCGATGCCGCCGGCCCCGACACCCAGCGCGCGGTTGCCGTGCTGGCAGCCCGCCACGCGTGCGAAGCGGCCGGTCTCGCCGACCTCGACTGGATCGCCGCAGCACTCGCCGCGTTGTCCGAAGGGCGTCCGCTGCCGCCGCCCTTCGACGACTGGGACCGCATGTGGCAAGCCTTGGCATCCGACCCGCGCGTCCCCGACAAAACCGTGGGGCGGGCCGTCCCGCCCAAGCGGCCCCCGTTCCAGCCACCCGCCTGCGACGGTTCCCACACGACCATGCCCAAGGCCGTGGGCCGTGGCGTCGCCATAGTGGAGTCACCAGCGCCACAGCCCTCCGCCGGGGTCACCTCGCCCGGTCTCGCGGTCGCCATCGGCACGCCGGTCGAGTCCCTCGCCATGTCCCAGCCGCACATGGCCCTACCCGCGCTGCCGGCCGCCGCCGAAAGCAACCCCCTCCAGGCGGCCCTCGACGCCGTGTTCGCAGCAGTGGTCACCTATGGCGAGAATTACCCCGCCCTCCTCCACAACATTTGGGCCACCTGCCGAACACAGCCCTAGCGACAGCAGGAGGCCCTCTCAACTCCCACCAAGACCGAAACTGGGCCGAGTCCGGGGGGCATCCCCTCGCGCGGACTTCCCTTAATACCCGGGTCAGAAGAGCGAAGCGAAGATCCTGTTAGCGGTGTCGTTGAACCGAACATGCAAGGGCTCAAGGCGTCGGCTGTGCTGCTTTGCGGTCGAAAGATCTGCCGCCCAAATAGCCTCACCTGCAACGCGCTGGATCTCATAAGCCAGTTCACGCACCCCCTCGTCAAGGACGCGGGCGGCCATGAGTTGAAGTTGCAGCACAGCTTCTGACCATCCTTTCGCCGTCGGAGTCTCCCATTGACGTGCGGGCCACGACCCTGATTCGCGGAGCTCAGCAAGGACACGGTCCAACTCCTCGTAGGCGGCCCTGATCACGTCTGAGACAGCTGACTGCAGGGCCTGGATGCTCTCCCGTTGGAAATCATCCTTGGTAGCTTGTCGATCTCGCTCGTATTGCTGGTCTCGGATCATGGTCTCGTGCCTGGCCACGAGTCGATCCTTGTAGATCGTCAAGACGGACGTAGTCAGGGAACCGAGGAGGACTCCCACGAAGCCGAATATTGCTGACACCATTTCAACTGTCTCCACGAGGGCTGACCGTCACTGCTGACTCCTTCCACGTAAGTCTCTGGTGTGACACAGGCCCGCACCATCGATGGTCCCGAGAGTGTGCTTATGCCCGTGCCATTCCATCTGGCAGTGTGAGCAGGGCGCCAGGGAGCGGGAGAGGTGGGCGTCCAGGTTCTGCTGATCGTTGCCGATCCAGGATGCGCCAATGTCTGAGCGCCGTACCGGCTGAGTACGATCACCTACGGCGCCCTGAGTACGCGAGCGGTTTCCCGCCGTGCGTGGCGCCGGAAGGGTGGGTGCATGCGCCGAATACTGCTGCTTGCCCCGCTGTTGCTGTTCACCGTCGGCTGCGGGGTGGTGCAGTCCCCCGAGGACGAGGCGACGGACGCCGCACGGGAGGTGGCCAGGAAGGCGGGTGAGCGGCTCTACGGCCAGCGGCCGCGCACCGCGGAGGAGGTCGGGCGCTCCGCTTCCGACCTCGACGGGGTGGAGGTGCTGCGGGTGACCGGTACCTCGACACACGAGGGGGACGGCGTCGACCTGGTCCTGCGCACGTCCGGCTCGGCGTCCGACGGCTGGCTCGCCCCGGAGGAGGTCGCCGTACAGCGCTGTTTCGCGGTGCGGGTTTCGCCCAAGTCGGAGTGGCGCGAGGATCCCCGCGACGTGGACTGCCCGGATGGGCCTGCGCTGGCCTTCGCCCCGCCACCCGAGCCGCCCCGGCTGCCGTACGAGGAGCTCCACGCGAAACTTCCCCGAGTGCCCAAGGGCGGCCGGGCGGACGAGGCCGAGGTGCGCCGGACGCTCGCCGCCCTGGACCTGGATCCGGCGATCCGTACCGAGGTCAAGGCGGACGGCGGCCGGGTCGGCGTACTCCTGTGGGTCAAGGGCAACGGCTACGATGCGCAGGACTGCCTTCTTGCCCGGGTGAGCCCCGGCGACACCTCGGTGTGGGTGCCGTCCCAGATCCAGCGGATGCCCGGAGAGGGCGGCTGCACCGTCGGCAACGCTCTGGACCCGGTCCCGCCACCGCACTGAATTCCTGGATCCCGGCGAAGCGCCTCCTACTCCCCCTACGTCGGCCATCGCCTCTGTTCATGCGGCCCGTCGTGGATGAAGCCCGCGCTTCGGCCGCCTCTGCGGCGTCTTGGCCGGCTCGGCGCTGCCCGGCCTGGTTCATGCCGGGCAGTGCCGGGCGGTCAGGTCAGGGGGTTCCGGCCGCACGGTCCCCGTCCAATTGCCCATGGGTGTCACGGGGTTCAGCGTCAGCCTCGGTCTTCGAGGCGGTCTGCCCGTTTTAGGGCCGCCAGCTTCCTCCGGTTGCCGACAGCGATTTCCTCGGCGTAGCGCTCTCGGATGGGGGCGCCGTGCTCGCGGTCGAACCGGGTCAAGGTGCCGCGCAGTTACGTTCTGCGGGCGCACGCGGCCTCCGCTACGGCGACTTCGACCTCCCGGCGGGGTGCCGCTCCGGCCGCCGCGTGTGTCCCGCAGGTCGTCGACGTACAGCTCGCCCCGGAATAGGTACCGGTGTTGGCGCCGGTGACGCCGTCGGGAGCGGCCTGGGCGCGAGCGGTGAGCAGCGTCGCCGCAGTGGTGGCGACGGCTGCCGTGGCCGGCCCCGGCCACACGCACCGCCCGCGAGGAGCTGTTCGGCGACGCCGAAGCGTTCTTCCACGCCCGCAAGGTCGCCACCAACCTCACCGCGGTGTATTTGGCGAAGGTGATGAGCGACCCGCGCTTCACCGCTGGCCTCAAGGGCGTGGTCGCGTTGCATGCGCGCCGTTTTCGAGCGAAGTGGCCCCGACCGGATTCAGGTCATGGATCTCCGTCTCCGCCGCGCGGCGGGGGCGGACCCTGCCTGCGAACGATGTCGAGCGGCACCGGCGTTGGCGAGGATCAGGGGTGTCCGAACGCCCATGAGTGGGAGTCCTCACATGCTGAACAGGATCCTGCGCGCCACCGCCCTCCTGGCCGTCGTGGGCGCCGTCGCCGCGCCTGTCGCCGTCGCCGTGCCTGCCCCGTCCGCGCCGCCTGAGACGGAGGCCGCCGCCTGCTCGTCGGGTGGCCCCACCGCCACAGTCACCGGCCGCCTCGTCCGCACCAGTCCCGGCCACCCTTGGCTCACCGTCCTGGACCCGCCCACGCGTGTGGGCGTGAGCTTCTTCGTCCCGGAGAAGGGCGAGGCCCGCATCGGGCTTTCCGGGGCCACCGAGAAGGGTGAGCCGTTGCTCAGCAGGTGCATGGCTCCCGCCGCCGATGCGAGGGTCGTCGACGGCGGGGCATCCTGCGCGACCGCAACGGCTGATCAGCCCAGCAACCGGTTCCTGACTGCGGCGAGGACTTCTGTGCGGCTGCGCGGTCCGTTGTCTGCCGCGATGAGGTGATCGCCGATGCGCAGCGAGAAGGTGATGAGGCAGCGGGCCTCGACGTCGCCCTCGTCGCTGCAGAAGGCTCCGTAGAGCGCGCGCAGATAGTCCATGCGCCGGTTGTCGGCCCGGCGGAGGCACCGTGCGACGTCGTCGTCGCGCCGGGCCCAGTCGCGGATCGCGAGTTCGACCCCGGCACTGGTCACCGGCGACTCGCCGGAGCCCACGAAGTCGAAGAGACGCCCGAGGCGGTCGCGGGCGTCGCCTCCGTCGCGTTCGATCCGTTGGATGACATCCTCGGTGACGCCGCGCTCCCAGGTGTCGAGCATCTCCTCCAGCAATGCGGCGCGGTTGCGGAAGTAGCCGTAGAAGCCGCCCTTGCTGACGCCGAGCATCTGGGCGAGGACCTCGACCCGGACAGCCTCGGGACCGCCGGCGGCGAGCGCCCGCAGTCCCTCCTCGATCCACTTGTCCCGTGGCGTACGGATCGCGCCCATGCCGTGTCTCCCTTCACAACTCCCAGCCAGTATACGGAGGCGTATAGATGGGTCTATGCTCGATCTATACGGCACCGTATAGACAGGAGCCAGCCATGAGTGATCTGCGCCTTCCCTCAACCGACCACACGTCCCGCCCCTGGCGGATTCATGAGATCGCCGGCGACTTCCGCCTTGAGGATCTGTGGACGCTGCCGACACCGGGCGGCCCGGACGACCTGCACCACCTGGTCCAGCAGATGGCGAACGGCAAGGGCGGTCCGGACGGCGGTAACCTCGTGGGCCGATTCCTTTTCGCGGTGCGCTGGAAGCTCGGCGCGCTGCTCGGCTGGGACAAGCCGGACTCGGGCGTCGGCGGCCGAGTGGCGTCGCTGCGTGACCGGCTGCCGGACGACCTGCGCGAGGGAGCGCGGGGGCCCGACCTCAGCGCGGCGCCCTTCACATCCCTCTTCCAGACACACAATGAGTGGGCCGCCGAGTACGCCAACAACACCATGCACGGTGTCTTGCACATCGGCTGGGTTCCCGACGGGAACGGCGGCTACCGCGGCCAGATGGCCGTCCTGGTCAAGCCCAACGGCCGCTTCGGTTCCCTGTACATGCTGGCCATCAAACCCTTCCGGTACCTGGGGGTGTATCCGGCCCTGATGCGATCGATCGGCCGGGAGTGGCGAGAGAACACGGCCCGCCGAACGGCAAACTGACGCCACCCTCCCCCGACCCAGGTTCCGCCCAAGCCCCCGCACCTCAGGCACCAGCGGGACATAACCACTCCACCTGCCGGGACATTCGCAGGAAGCGATGCCTGGGCAGCACGCTACGTTCACCCAGTGAGCTCGCCGCAAGCGTGCCCCGCACGGGAGAGGGAGCCGTTGCGCTCATCTCCCAACTGGAGACGCAGCGGCGAACGTCCCCGGCCGGTCACCTGCTGCGCGAAACGGCTGCCGTCTGCCGCGGCCAGGGCCAGAAGACGCACCTTGCCATAACCGCAAGATTCCGTGCCAAGTCGTGGGGTGCTCGCAAGACTGAGCACATATCGACGCAAGGAGTCTCGATGGCCACGACCGATGCGGTCGCGTTCTGGGATGGCGTATATGCGGCCCGACCGGCAGCCAGCGACCCGCAGCCCAATACCCGCCTCACCGAGACGGTGACGGACCTGCCACCCGGTGACGCTTTGGACCTCGGATGCGGCGACGGCGGCGACGCACTGTGGCTCGCCCGTCAGGGATGGCACGTCACCGCCGCCGATATCTCGGCCGTGGCGGTCGAGCGGCTCGCCGCCCTCGTCCGCTCACGTGGTCTGGGCGAGCGCGTCATCGCCGTGCGGCGCGACTTGCACAAGGCTTTTCCGTCGGGCGGATTCGACCTGATCTGCGCCCACTACCTGCACACTCCCTTTCACCTGGACCGGGCAAGCGTCCTGCGCTCGGCCGCGCACGCACTGCGCGCGGGCGGGCGACTGCTGGTCGTCGATCATGGCTCGGCCGCGCCGTGGTCGTGGGACCAGAATCCCGACATCCGCTATCCGAGCCCCTGGGCAGTCGCCGTAGACATCGATCTGGACCCGGCCACCTGGACGGTCGAGCGGGCCGATACACCCCGCCGGATCGCGACTGGCCCGGGCGGGCGCACCGCCGAGGTCACCGACCACGTCCTCCTAATCCGCCGCACCGGCTGACCGGGCGGCCGCCTCTCCCGGAAAGCAAGGAGACTCCTGTGCCCAGCACCACGCGCCGCAACCGCCGCCGCGACACCCCGCCGCCCCGGACCGGAAACAACGAGAGCGAGGTCCTGCGCGGATTCCTCGACTACCTCCGGACTTCCATCGCCGCGAAGGTCGACGGCGCTCCCGAACCACAGGTGCGCACAGCCGCGGTGCCGACGGGCACGAACCTGCTCGGGCTTCTCAACCATCTGACATTCGTCGAGCGCTCGATGTTCCTCGGAGACGACGTCACCAACTGGAAGGCGACCTTCCAGGCCGCGCCGGCGGACAGTGTGGCCGATGTCGTGGCCCGCTACCGAGAGGCGGTCGAGCGCGCGAACGAAGTGCTCGACCGGTGCACCGATCTGGGAGCACCGGTCCCTCGACCGCAGCCGGACCGTTCCGCCCCCAGCATCCGCTGGGCACTCACCCACATGATCGAGGAGACCGGTCGGCACGCGGGCCACGCGGACATCCTGCGCGAACTGATCGACGGCTCGACCGGCCGCTGATCCACAGCCAGTTCATCACCCAGCCGGTGCCGGATCCCGTTCGGCATCCCGCGCTGATGCGCTTCCGATGCATCGGGCTGTGGCTGGTCACCGAGTATGCCGTCCTCACCGGTGACCACGAGCGCCTCTCACGAAGTCATCTGGAAGCTGCTGGTCGACGCGGCAAGTTGGCCGCTGTGGTCCAAGGTGGACAGTCTGGACACGAGACCGTCGGTCGGCCTCGACCCCGGCGGCGACGAAGGCGTCGGTGCCGTCCGACCTTTTCAGACGGGACGAAGCGTGACCGGGAACGGCTCACCGAGAAGGTCGAGAATCGCTTCTTGGCCTACGATGACGCATTCAATTCCTCGCCATGCTGACGCCGGCCACTGACAACCCAATCGAGGGTCTTACAACTCCCCTGCCCTGGCGACGAGTTCAAGTCACCCTGCCGCATGCCTTCCGGGCGACGGGACTCTGTGGGCACCGAATCTCCCGCGGCGTTCACCAGCCGCCGACGCCCCTGCCACCGGCCGCGGCGACGGGCGGTTTCACCAGGGAGGCGGGACGGCAGCCACGCCCCCACCACCCGCGGCAAAACACCGCCCGGTGACGGCCGCCCGCCCGGGCAGACAGTGACGGAACCGGCCACTTCCGGGTACCGCGATGATGCGGCGCGGGAGAAGGACGCCGTGGAGAACGCTCGGCTGACTGATGTTCCACCGCCGGCTGGCCCGCGACTACGAAGCCCTGCCGACCCGCTCCACCGCCATGATCTACGTCGCGATGATCGCCCTGATAGCGCGACGCCTCACCAGAGAATCCACCCCAACCTAGCCTCGCGCTTTCGCAAGTGGGTCTGTCCGGGTCTTGATCAAATAAATGGAGAGTGCTGCTGACCTGCAACGATGGGACTTGTCGAGGGTCCTGTCAGCTGCAAGGAAAGAAGCACTCTCCAGGTGAAGAAGAGTAGCGGGTCGTACCCGCGTGTCCGTGTCGAGGGCGGGGGCCGTGGGGTGGTCTCGCAGGCCGGGTCGGTGCTGCTGGTCGAGACGGTCCGCAAGTCCGGCCTGGACACGGCAATGTCGGCGGGACTCACGCCGTGGCGCAAGCCGTCGGGCCGTGCACGATCCGGGCAAGGTCCTGCTGGATGTGGCCCTGGCCGTCGCACTCGGCGGCGACTGCCTGGCCGACGTCGGCATGCTGCGGGCCGAGCCGGGCGTGTTCGGCCCGGTGGCTTCCGATCCGACGGTCTCCCGGTTGATCGACACCCTCGCCGCTTCGGGCGAGAAGGCGCTGACCGCGATCCGCGCCGCACGTTCCGAAGTACGCAAAAGGGTCTGGGAGTTGGCCGGCGAGCAGGCTCCGGATGCCGGCGGGCAGGTGATCGTGGACCTGGACGGGGTCCTGGTCGTCGCGCACTCGGACAAGCAGGACGCCGCCCCGACCTGGAAGAAAACCTACGGCCACCACCCGCTCATGGGGTTCGTCGACCACGGCCCCGGAGGAACCGGAGAACCCGTCGCGGCTCTCCTCCGCCCAGGCAACGCAGGCTCGAACACGGCCGCCGACCACATCACCGCCACCCGCCTCGCCCTCGCTCAACTGCCGGGGAAGTACCGGCGAGGGCGGCGGACGCTGATCCGCTGCGACTCCGGTGGCGGCACCCATGAGTTCGTGGCCTGGCTCGCCCAGCGCGGACGCTGGCTGTCCTACTCGGTCGGCATGGTGATCACCGAGGCCGTCCACCAGCACGTCCTGAAGATCCCCGCCTCAGCCTGGACACCGGCCGTCGAGACAAGCGGCGAAGTCCGTGAGGGGGCCTGGGTCGCCGAACTCACCGGTGACCTGCTCGACGGATGGGCGAAGGGCATGCGATTGATCGTCCGCAAGGAACGGCCGCACCCCGGAGCCCAGTTGAGAATCACGGACGCGGACGGCATGCGGATCACCTGCTTCGCCACCAACACCCCCGACCGGCCGATCGCCGAACTCGAACTCCGTCACCGGCTGCGGGCCCGCGCGGAGGACCGCATCCGGGTCGCACGTTCCACCGGCCTGCGGAACCTCCCCTTGCACGAGACCGCGCAGAACACGGTCTGGCTGGAGATCGTCCAGATCGCTCTCGACCTGCTGGCCTGGATGCCCGTGCTCGCCCTGACCGGCAGAGCCCGCCTCTGGGAACCGCGCCGCCTGCGGCTCCGCCTGTTCTCCGCGGCCGGTCAGCTCGTCACCACCGGCCGGCGCCGCATCCTCCGCCTCGCCCACCACTGGCCCTGGACCCGCGAGATCGCAGACGCCCTCGCACGGCTTGCACTCCTGCCGAACCCCGGCTGACCGGCGAACTCGCCTGTCCCTACGGAGAAGAGGATCCAGCCCGGAGCAGTGGAACCCGGCGTCCACCCGAGACGACACCCGGGCCCCTGGCCTGCCCGCCCCCGGCCACCGACAACGAAATGGGCCCCCGACTCCGTCAGCGGCCCATCACGAAAGATCGAGGCTAGGGACCCTCGACGTCTCACCGCCTACCGTGCACAAGCTTGTAAGCGGTTGTCCCGTAAGCGGTGTGGTGGTTGCTGCGTTGCCTGGGCATGGATGGGTGATTTCAGCGGACAATTCGAAGTGGATTGAGCCGATCCCTGGGCGGCCGTGTCTACTGAGATTGAACTCGGGTTGTCGCAGTTGCTGACAGGGCTTGATCCTCGCGGTATTCCGTTGTCATGAGGTACGCGCAGGGCGGCGGTCTGTCGGACGAGCGCCGGCAGTTCCGCGAGGGGATCCGCATGATGGCCGCAGAGCGGTTCGCCGCTGGTGAGCCGAGTTCGGCGATCGCGGCGGAGTTACGGGTCAGCGTCCGGTCGGTGCAGCGGTGGCGGCGGTTGTGGGACAAGGGCGGCCCGCGGGCCCTGCGGTCAGCGGGATCCGCCTCCGTTCCCCGGTTGAGCGATGCCCAGTTCGCCCAGCTGGAGGCGGAGTTGGCGAAGGGGCCGGTGGCGCACGGCTGGCCGGACCAGCGCTGGACACTGTCACGGGTGAAGACCGTGATCGGCCGGCGTTTCCATAAGAGCTACACCCTGCAAGGGGTGCGCAAGCTGCTGATCAGGCATGGCTTCTCCTGCCAGGTGCCGACCAGACGGGCCGTCGAACGCGACGAGGAGGCCATCTGTGGCTGGGTGAAGGAGACCTGGCCGCACGTGGAAACACCGCGGCGGCGCTCGACGCATGGGTCGTCTTCGAGGACGAAGCCGGCTTCTCGATGACGCCGCCCACCGCACGCACGTGGGCCAGGCGCGGCCACACCCCGGTGATCAGGGTGCGCGGCCGCACCTCGCGCCAGCTGTCCATCGCCGCCCTGGCCTGCTACAAGACAGGCCAACCCTCCCGCCTGATCTACCGGCCCAAGCGGCATGGCAGCCGACGTGAGGGCCGCCGGAGCTTTGCCTGGACGGACTACCGAGACCTCCTGATCGCCGCTCACCGTCAGCTCGGCGCCCCCATCATCCTTATCTGGGACAACCTCGGCACTCATCTCTGCGCGGACATGCGCCGCTTCATCGACGGCCAGAACTGGCTGACCGTCGTCCAGTTACCCGCCTACGCTCCCGAGCTCAACCCGGTCGAAGGCATCTGGTCGCTGCTGCGACGCGGCTACACCACCAACGTCGCCTTCACCAGCACAGACCACCTCATCCGCACCGTCCGCCAGGGACTCCGCAAGATCCAGTACCGGCCGGCCCTCCTCGACGGCTGCCTCGCAGAAACGGGACTCACCCTCCACCCCTCATAACCCAATACGACAACCCGAGTTCAAGCTCAGTAAGTTCACCAGGCTAGTGGCGTTGGTGCGGCGTCGCAGTGGCGATGTACTGGCGCATGAACCTGACGTTGCGACAGATGGCGCCCCTGGTCGGCGTCTCGGCCGACCGCGTCCTCGACCGCCTGGCACCCTTGCTGGCCAACTTGCCCATCCGCCGGCCGCGCAAAGACACCGTCTACAACGTCAACGGCACTCTGGTGGCCACCCGTGATCGCAGCGTGGCCGCGTCCAGTAAGAACTATGGCTATCGCGGGACAGACAGCGATCTCAGAAGGTCAGCGCATCGCCAAGCGACGTGGGGAACATGCCGTGGCTCTAGGTAGCCCGGCGCTTCACAACGTGGTCAGCCAATGGCGCAGAGAGACCGGTCGGAGGAACCCGATGTCGCCGGGAACGCGGCCGCAATTGCGACCAGTGACGCGCTCCAGCGCCTGACGTATGGACAACTGGCGCCCGCCGGGCGGGGTATGCGGGTTGTAACCGTCTGTGCGGATGATGCAGAAGATCCGTGGTCCAGGGCTCGGAAACCCGTGTCGGGTGACGTGGACGCCGCTCGTCGTGTCGGTGATGTCGAACTGAAGGACCAGATCGTCAGCGCGGGGGTGATTGGGGTCATACACCCACAGCCGCACCGATTGGCCGTTCTGCTCGTAGGCATACGCGAGCACCTGGTGGTTCTTCCCGATGTCAAGCGAGTCGGTCTGGATCAGTCCGATAGGTGAGAGCATGTTGTTGTCGATGTCGTTCCTGATCCGAGGCCACTCATCGCGGTATGCCACCCACGACCGGCCTCGGGCAAGTCCAGTCACTTGCATGAATCCCTCGTCCCCGTTGGGATAGTGAGGCGAGGAGTAGCCCAGCCATCGATGCCCAGAGCCGCTTATGTCGAAGCTGTCCAGAAGCCTGTCTCGTATGTGCTGGAAGAGCGGATCGTTTTCCGAGGCGGGCGCTGCGCCGACTTCGGGGGGAAGTTTTCCGGCCTCGAAGTAGTCCATGACAGCGAACACCATTCCACCGCACAGTCCGGCACTGGCATGAGTGATGGGCAGCCATTCGTCGTCGACATGGGCGATCTCCAGCAGTCCGGCGGCTTCGGAGGGAAGTTCGTCCAGCAGCCGATTCCAGAGATAACCAACGGTCATCGCCGGCAGGGATGGATCCCAGGAGTTCGAGAACTGGAACCCATTGAGGGACGGAGCGAAGCCGCGCACCTGACGCCGGACGGCATCACGGAAGCGAACCGTCAGCCGCCCGTGATGGCCCTGCCCCCCGTCGTAAGCGGCCGCGGAACCCGGAGGTGCATGGACGTGGAATGTGTTCCCGTACTGGGACTCGATGAGCGGACTGTTGAAATGTATGTACAGCTGACGCGCACGATCCCCGTTCACGTTGTACCAGACCCGACCCTCGGTGCCGGAGGTCGGCGCCAGAAAATAGTCTCCTTCGGCTCGCCACTCGGCTGTGGCGCCAGGGGCGATCGTGCTCGCACGGGACGGGTACCACGGATCGGTCCATTCCCCCGACGCCAGCTCATCACGATCCCATACCAGCGGTTCGTGCGACTCGTTGCGGATCTCGACCGCCATGCGTATACGCGACACGGCAATCGCCTCAGCTCGCGGTCACCAGGATGCGAACCATTCCACGTCCTGATGACAGGTCCGTGAGAGCCTTCCCGATGATCGCTCCGAATGCGGGGGACGGTTCGGTCACCCGTTGACCATGTCCCGATCGCGCGGAGGTCGTCAGCATGTCCCCGGCGCGTATCGAGTGATCTCCGGCATCGGCCAGCACCCACACCTTCCCCATCAACGCCACCGGGACGCCCTCTTCCTGACGGTCCAGGACGAGACCGGACCGCACGTTGTTGCCACCGGACACGACGCCGGCGACCCGTGAGTCGTACTCATCGGTGCACGGCTGGACCTGACCGGCTTCGTCGATAACGACCACCGTTCCGGGGCTTACCTCGCCGGGGCCTGCGGTCATTTCCTCCGCATAATCCGCGCCGGGAAGAACCATGTCACCTGTGACGACGACATCGCCTTGGACGGAGAGGTCACTCGTCACGTGCACATCTCCCGCGAAGAATCCGGCATGCCCGGTTTCGCCTTCCTTCTTCGCGAAAGCGGCAGCCCCGGTGCTGTTCGGATTTACGTTGTAGGCGGCCAGGGCAGCCCTGTCCGGAGACTCCGAGTGGGCGTGGACCGCCTCACTCCGCACCGCATGGGCATGCACAGCGGACCCCGTACCGCCCGGATTCACGCTGTACGCCGCAAGCGCCGCCAAAGCAGGAGAATCCGTGTGAGCGTGAACTCCCTCTCCAATGGAGCTCTCCCCCACCACCCCGTAATGACCGCTTCCGCGCACCCCGACGGAACGTTCTCCCGTGGAGGTCCCCACAACGGCTACGGCGTCCGATCCGTCTTCCGTTCCGATAACCCTGGTCATGGTCATGCCCCTTAAGCCAGGCAAGAGGGTGGGTTAGAGCGGATCCGCACGTCTCTTTCAGGCTAACTCCATCGCTCTGAC
The DNA here is from genome assembly GCF_036173105.1 of Streptomyces sp. NBC_00287. Lineage (NCBI taxonomy): Bacteria > Bacillati > Actinomycetota > Actinomycetes > Kitasatosporales > Streptomycetaceae > Streptomyces > Streptomyces sp. NBC_00287. The sequence goes on along the minus strand of NZ_CP108053.1, from coordinate 9,234,196 downwards.
GCTGCAGCGTGAAAGAATCGCCGCCGCGTCGGCACACACAAGTCTGCGCCCAAGTGGGCTTGTTGACTCCACCCTCACCAGAAGATCACCATCGCCTCCAGCGTGATCTCACGAGTCTCGTCGCGCCAGCCCGTAATCTTGTCGAGGCAGCGTGCCGTGGAGGTGCCGGAGGGGACATTCCGGCGCCACACGCTCGACTCGCCGACAATCCGTACGTGCGGCGACGACTGCCTGGGGCCATAGGGCGGCACGGCCAACTGTCGGCGCCGCACTTTTGCTGAGCCGTTCGCGCAGTTGGCCGCACCGTACGCACGCTTTACCACGCGGCTGGACCCACCCTGGAGAGTGTCGGGCTCGCCCTCGCTGGACGGACGGGCGGGGCTCGACTGACTGCCCAACTGGGTTTTCGTGTCGGACGGATGACCTTGCTGCGCAGGGTCATGGCACTGCCCGATCCGCAGCCCAGCACGCCGCGCGTGCTGGGCGTGGACGATTTCGCGACCCGCCGCGGGCAGATCTACTCCACCGTCTTGACTTGCGGGGAAATCCATCGCGTGGTCGACGTGCTCCCAACGCGCGACTCTGGGCCGGTTCCACTTGTGGCAGGGCATCGGCCGGGCCGTGGAGACCTGCGTCGCCACACACCGCGAGTGCCTGAATGCACCAACACCTTCTACGACAGCGGGTGTTGAGGTCGACTGACGACTCGGCGCCCAGCGGACCGGGCCTTGACGGCCGACGGGCCCAGCGCAAGAAGGCCGCGCACGCCCTGGTCCACGAACTGCTCGCCCAGGGGCACTCGCGCCGGGCGATAGCCCGCATCTGGGCTGGGGGCTCAACACCGTGCTGCGCTACGCACGTGCCGTCACCTGGCAGGACGCCCTTCGGGAGAACCGGACCCGGCCCAGTCGCCTGGATCCCTCAAGCCCTATCTGGAGCGGCGGTTCGCCGCGGAATCCACGAACGTCACACGCCTGCATCGCGAACTGACCGCAGAGAACGCCCCCGTCACCTACCAGATGGTCCGCGCCTACATTGCCACCCTGCGGGCCGCGCCGCCGCAGGTGCCGCCTCCTCCACCGACCGTGCGGCGGGTCACCGGCTGGCTCACCCGCCACCTCGCAGCCCTGAGCGAGGACGAGCGCGCTGCGCTGAAGGAGGTCCTGGCTCGCTGTCCCGAACTGGATGCCGCGGCCGAGCACGTCCGCGACTTCAGCGAGATCCTCACCCAGCGCCGCGGCTCCACGCTCCCCGCATGGATCGCCGTCGTCGACTCCAGCAAACTGCCCGGCCTCACCAACTTCGCCCTCCACCTGCTCCGAGACCTCGACGCGCTGACCGCTGGCCTCACCCTGCACTGGAGTTCAGGCGGCACCGAAGGCGCCGTGAACCGCATCAAGAAGATCAAGAGGCAGCTCTACGGACGCGCCGGATTCGAACTACTCCGCAAGATGATCCTGCTTGAGTAACGCTCCGCGACGATTCCCCAAGATCTGTGCCAGAACCGAGTTTTGACACCACTCTGCTCGTGGCAGCATCCTCGGCATGCTCATGCGTGAAGGAGCGGTCAGGCGTGGGCGTCTGCATCGTTGTCGGTCGGGCGTGCTGTGCGGACAGTCGCCGCCCACTGTTCCCAGGTTCCGGGGGGGGCTGATGGGTGACCGTCGTGCGGCGGTCCTGTGCGGCCGTCGTGCTGACATTTGTGGCGCTGGCCAAGTGCTCAAGCTTTCCGTTCGCTGCGGCATGGGCTCGGATCAGTGCTTCGCAGACGCCTTGGACACGTGGTGGTAGCCGGTCAAGGCCACGGAGAGCCGAGGCCCAGTCGCCGGGAGTTGGTGGAGGTGCGCCCCGGTCGCGGGAGTTGATCCCAGTGCGAAGCATGCCCATGGCCCACAGACAGTTGTCGAGAATCTCGGCCATCAGAGTGGTGTCCTCGCCGATCGCATCGGTCTCCAATGGAGTGAGGGCGATAGTGATCTCCAGCCCGCTGTTCTGATCGGCGTTGGAACGGAAAAGAGCGCTCATCAGCCCTCCGTCGATGCGTGCGATCCTCAACTGTTGTGCTGGGTGTGTCAGCTCGCGGGGTTCTGTTCCATTCGAGCCCGGGTCTTGCGTGGCGGCCGTTTCTTGCGCGGCACCGGCCAGATCGAGGTCAGCGCCTTCTGCACCGTGCGGAAGCCCACCCCGTACTTGTTCTGCAGGGGCCCGATTCGACAGCCCAGCCCGGGAATCACGGCGGATCGCCTCATACAGATCGACTTTGGACTTCGGCGGCATCCACGCCCCCTCACCACGCAGAGCCGGCTTGCTGCGGCCGAGGGAACCCGGGTGACAGCCCAGGGCTGGGCCTCGGTGGGCGGACGGCGATGCTGTCATTGTGGACGAACGAGGCCCAGTTGAGTCTGTGTGGAGGCCACCCAATGCCCATCAGCCAGTCGGTCGGCCGTAACGGCGCAAATCTACGGCGTGAAGCACAGTACGTCCAAGCCCTGCTCAACGTATTCCGCGCCGAGCGCGGCCAGACCCTGCTGGACCTCGATGGACTCGTCGGCCCCAAAACCATCGGGGCGATCGAGGAGTACCAGACAGTTGTGACGGGGATCGTCGACGGCCGGGTCGATCCTGGAGCGCAGGCCATCACGGCGCTCGAAGAGCAGACGGCGGGGGTGCTCGACGAGCTGCGCACGGTCACCATGTTCGCGCTGCTCCTCTCCCACCGGCCGGTCGAGGAGGAGCCTCCGGTCGTGGAGGACCCGGTGCTCGACGACGCCGAGTTGCAGACCCTCGTACAGTCAATCTTCGCGGAGTAGGGGCGCAGGCTGTGGATCCGACCGAAGAGCTGATCCTGGAGCATCCCAGGCCCTTGTCGCGCTGTTCAACTCCTCACGGGGCGCGATGCACGGCATCTACCAGGGTTCGCACGAGGCCGCGCTGTTCGAAGCTCAGGGCGGGGTCATCGGTCCCGGCGGCTTCAACCACCTCGGGGACGTGCTGAACACCGCCCGTAACATCCAGACCCACCGCGACGCGGCCGAACTGGCCTTGAACCGTTTGCAGGGCGTCGGACCCGCGCTCGGGGTACGTGTACGCAGCCTGTGCGACCCCGTCCTCAAGCTTGCGGATGACTACTTGAGGATCGCCCGGGAGACGAACAACGCCGCGACCGTGCTGCGGCAGACCGATCCCATCCGCCTGCAGGGGGTCGTACTCGGGCAGGGCAGCCTCGGTCCCGAGATCGGCCGCACTCCGCAGGCCCTCGTCACCAACCAGCTGAACGCCATGTCTGGACAGCTGACCGCCCGGGGAATCGAGCCACGACTGATCCCCTCCACCCAGTCGGCTCTCCAGTCCGTGCTCAACTCCATCCGGCAGCTTCCCCTCAACGGGCGGGAGGCCGCAGCGAAGCTGGCCGGGGTGCTCGGCACGATGCGTGTACTGATCAGCCAGACCGCCGTCCGGGCCGGAGTCATCGGCCGGGCCAGGCTCACCGCTGCACTGCTCGGCATCGAAACAGCCCTGGTCGAGTTCGGCGCCCGTCTGACCACGCCGATCATCATCATCGACCGCCGCGTGCTCCACCAGCTCATGGGCGTACCGGACGTCGACGGCGCCTGACCTGACTCCCACCCGGTCGGGAATCCGCCGCGCGCCGAATCCCGGCCAGCGGCCAGTGATCGCGTCAGTGATGAACGCGAAGTGGACACCTCCAACGAGGTATCTCAGCGCTGGAGCAGAGACGAGCACAGGTGTCTTCCGTACTATCGCTACGACGCCACTGTGCGGCAGTAACTACGACTGCTGGCACAAGACCAGGCAGAACAGACGCACGCGTTAAATTTCGCATACGCCGAGGGCTCGCTGTTTCTCGTAGCCCCGGCGCCGAGCAAGGGTGTGAGCGCCATGTCCGAAACCATCGCCGAACCAACCGAGTTGACCTCGCAGTACAGCGCCCAAGTAGCTGGCGATCTTGAGCGTAACCTCAAGGAGCAAGAACGCATCGACGGCGAAATCGCAGCGCTGCAGGCCCAGTTGACTGCCTTGCGGCACGATCACACGGTCCTGGTCAACATTCAGCAGGCGCTCGGCGCTGCGGCAACGCCCTCAGTGCCCGACGCCGAGCCCGCCTCGACGGTGCCTGCGCCGCGCACGAAGGGATCAGGCAAGGCCAAGCGGGCAAACGACAAGACCGGTACCGCCGCCCGGAAGCGGACCGGCACGAAGAGCGTCGCCACGGCAGCGGCCGCGTCGTCCGCCTCGCCCACGCTCGTCGAGCTCGTGCGCGCCCACCTGGCAGGCCAGAGCGAGCCCCGTTCTGCTGCCGAAATCGCTGCCGAGCTTGGACGGAAGTACCCCGAGCGCACCGTCAAGACAACGGTCGTACGCACGACGCTGGAAGGGCTGGTGGCCAAGAGCCAGGCTCAGCGCAGCAAGCAGGGCCACTCCGTCTTCTACAGCGGCCCGGACGCCGCTCCCATCCCGGCTGGAGAAGACAGCCCCCAGCAGTCCGACTGACCACGCGGGAAAGCGGGCAGCCGGCGACCGGTCAAGGGGCGCCAAGTCCGTCAAGGGCGCCCGCGAGGCCTCGATCCCAGCACCAGCGTCACGTCAACGACGCCACGGCGAAGACCGCATCACAGTCATCCAGTCCAACTGGAAGGTCTGCTCCCAGGACTCTTGGAGCTGTTGAACACGGATGACGACCCAGCCCCCGCGCTGGGCAGACCGGCCGTGCTCACGGGCTGCGGAAGTCCTTCGCATCCGGGTAGGTCACGTGGGTGCAGCCGCGCTGCGTCGTGATGTCGTCGACGTACGCGCGGAACAGAGCGGACAGCGCTTGGGAGTCGAGCACGTTGTCGTAGGCGTAGCTGGAGCTGAGGGTGTGCAGGGCCGGCTTGCCGTTGCAGATGGAGGAGGCCCACCAGGCGCCGTCGGTGTGCCCGGTCGTTCCCGTCTTGATGATCTCGTCCTTACTGCCGAGGCTGTCGAATCCCACCGTGCGTGCCTCTGGGCCGAAGTAGGAGACGGTGCGCAGCCACCAGGGCGAGTGAGTCAGTGCGCTGCGGGCGTAACGACGCTTGTCCTCGGGCAGGTCATCGGCGATGTGTCCCACCTGATCGGGGCTGACCGCCAGAAGGCAGCTCTGTACCGGGTTCGCGTCTTGGGTGGGCGTCGCGAGGGCGCGGTCGGGCAGGCGGCCTTGCCCCTGCTGCTTGAGGTGCCGGGCGAACCAGCGGCAGGAACCGTTGCCCGCCTGCGCGGGGCGAAGGGCGGACGGCGCGGTGGCCAACGAGCGCTCGGCCAGAGCAGGCAGCCGGGTCCGGCAGCCGATCCCGGCGGTGAACTTCTCGGCGGCCGAACGGGCGATGCGGGCCAGGCGCTGACGGTCTGCTACGGAGACGTCGTCGTATTCGGCCCGGGCGGTGACGTGCAGCAGTTCAGGGGCCCTCGCGCTGCTTCCGGGTCCGCACTCGGCGCGGATCGTGGTGTACCAGTTCCCGTACCAGCCCAAGGTGCCATCGCCCACGGGCTGCGGTTCAGGGCGCCGATCGGCGACAGCGGTGACGTCCGGCTTCTGACTGCCGTTGCTGTCAAGGCCGTAGAACGGCTCGCGTCGGCTGTCATCACCGATCCAGTGCAACGGCTCGGAGGCATTGGTGCCCTGCACGACCAGCGTGAACAGGCCTATCGTCTTGCCCGGACCGGGCACCTCGTAGATGGTGCAGGAACTGGGCAGCTCACGCGCGTCGAACCGGTCGTAGTCGCTGGCCTTGGCTCGGACCATCCCACCGCGCAGGTCCATCACCGTGGCCGGTGACACGAGCCGACCGCACGCCGCACTGATCTCCCGCTCGCTGGACGCGCGGTCTCGTGCGTCATCGACCGTCAGCCAACCTCCGTACAGGCTCAGCCCGATCCCGCCCCACGCCGTCCACCGCCACAGCCTGATCCACCCCGCGCGCACCGCACACTCCCCCGTTGAAACTCACCGGGCGCGATCATCTCCGCGCCAGGCACCGAGCGTAAACGTTCAGCCCTGCGCTCACTGACGCAGGACAGGCGCCGGCCCACTGTGACCCTCTGCGCGGGCGTGGGCGCTGGGGCCGCCGCCGGCACTGGGGATCCCGGCGGGCGGTGAAGGCAGTTGCCGGTCCGCGGCTGCATCGTCACGCGTCGCGGGGAGATCTGCCCCGAGGCGGGCGGGGACCGTAGGAGGTGTTGCCTGGGTCAAACTCGCCGATCGGCTGCACATGCCTGCTTCTGCAGCAGACACGCCGGCTCCGTGACGTGAAGGCCGCTTCGGGGACCCCGGTGCAAGGACGAACCTCGTGGGAACAGAAATGTGAGGTGCCCACGACGGTGAGGGCGCCGACGGCTGCTGCGGAGGTGAGGTCGCGGGCGGCTTGGCGCTTGGCCTCGGCGGGGAAGTCGTCGCTGCCGATCAGACCGATCCGGAGTGAACGGCGCTGCGGACGGGTCGCGCGGTGACGCTTTTGAAAGTTGCCCACAATCTTTCCGCGGATGCGGCGCCCTGCAGCCCCACGGCTTCCCGGATCGGCTCGAAGGGGAAGGTGACGGCGAGCGCGTCGGCGATGCGCTTCAAGTGCTCGAGCTGCGCATTGCCGTAGCCGGTCGAGCTGATGCGGATGGCCGACCGCGAGGAAGTTGCCACACGGGAGGCCCCGCAGCCAGCGCAGTCGGAGCTGCTCACCGTCCCAGCCCGGATCACTCTGCTGAACCTCGTCGGCTTCGGTCAGCTCCCGGTCGGCGCAGTGCGGCGCATCGACGAGCGGTTAGACTTGCTGTTTATATCTGGAAAGTTCATCTAACCTGGGGATGGCAGGGTGCCAGCCGGGTCGTGAGACCCAGCGACAGCACGTCGAGCGAGGAGAAGCCGGAACCGTCCATGAACGCCGAACAGCACTCAGCCGTCACCGCCCCCGACCTGTACGACCGGTCCGGAAAGCGCTACTCCCTGGACGACCCCCGCTGGCGGGGCGAGAACGGCAGCCCGCTCGCCGTCAGTGCACTGCCGGGCCTGCGTCCCGAGCAGATCGACACCGCCGAACGGTCCCTGTGGCGCTACCACGCGGCCCTGCCCGTCCCGGCCGCCCGCCGGGTGAGCCTGGGCGAAGGGTGTACGCCGATGGTCCCGGTCGACTGGGCCGGCCGCCGCGTCCACTTCAAGCTGGAGTGGTTCAATCCGACCTCCAGTTTCAAGGACCGGGGCGTATCGGTGATGATGTCCCACCTCGCGGCACACGGTGCCGACCGCGTACTCGAGGACAGTTCGGGCAACGGCGGTTCCGCGGTAGCCGCCTACGCCGCCGCTGCCGGCATCCGCGCCAAGATCATCGTTCCCGCCGCCACCTCGGAGGCCAAGATCCTCCAGGCCCGCGCCTACGGGGCGGAGATCGAACTCGTGGGCGGCACCCGCGACGAGGTCTCGGACGAGGCGATCCGCCAGTCGGAGCAGATCCCCTACGCCAGCCACAACTGGCACCCCATGTTCATCCAGGGCACCAAGACCATCGCCTACGAGATGTGGGAGTCCCTCGGCTTCACTGCGCCCGACAACGTCGTCCTGGTGGCCGGGGCGGGCAGCAACATCATCGGGTGCGACATCGCCTTCGGCGAGCTGCTCGACGCCGGCCAGATCGCCAGGCGCCCGCGCCTGTTCGTCGGGCAGCCCGAGCACTGGGCGACCATTGCCGACACGTTCAACGGCATCGACCCGGCCAAGCGCGGCGAGCGGGTACCGACGATCGCCGAGGGCGCGTCCATCGCCCACCCGGTCCGGCTGCCCGAGGCGGTGGACGCCATCCGCCGCTCCGACGGCGCCGCCTACGCCGTCCCGGAGACGGAGATCCACGCCGCGGTCCGCGCACTGAGCGCGCGAGGCCTGTTCGCCGAGCCGACCAGCAGCGTCGCCGCGGCGACCCTCGACCACTTCATCGCCACGGGCGACATCGCGCCGGGCGAGACGACCGTGGTGGTGCTCACCGGTGCGGGGCTGAAGTCCGCCGAGAAGATGGCCTCGGTGTTCGCCGGGCCCGCCGCCTGAGCCCGTGCCAGGAAAGGAGAGCGCGATGGCACACCCCTCCGAAGACGATCTCACGGACGAATACCCCGTACAGGAGGACGAGCACCTCGTACGGGAAGCCGAGCGCATCGCCGTCGCCATCGGGCGCATGTTCCCGGGCCTGTGCGAAGTCGTCCTGCACGACCTGCGCCGGCCCGACAGCGCCATCCGCGCCATCGAGAACAACCTGTCCGGGCGCCAAGTCGGCGACTCCGCCACCGAACTGGGGCTGCGCCGCATCGCGGACCCCGACTACCCCAGCGTCATCCAGAACTACAGCAACCAGTTCCCCGACGGACGCCCGGCCAAGAGCACCTCGATCGGCATCAAGAACGCCGACGGGCGTTACGTCGCAGCCCTCTGCCTGAACCTGGACGTCAGCACGCTGTCCCCGCTGGCGCTGACCCTGGCCAACCTCGTCACCACGGACGTCGAACACCGGGGTGAGGCCCTGGAAACGCTGCGCGACCGCACCGGACGCGAACTCCGGTCGGCCATCGACTCCTTCGCCGCCAAGCGCTCCAGCACCCCCCGCGGCCTCAACCGCGACCAGAAGCGCGAACTGGTCCGGCAGCTGCATCGCGAGGGGTTCTTCGAGACCCGGAGTTCCGCGCAGCTCATCGCCGACCGGCTCGGCGTCTCCCGGGCGACCGTCTACAACTACACGAAGTAGCCACCCCAAGTACCCGCCAGAACAACCCTGTTGTGACCGAGGAAGTAGCACCATGACCAACCCTCCGACCCACCGGACGACCGGCTCCAGCAGCATCCGCCTGGCCAACAGCACCGCCATGATTGCCCCGCTCGGCCACTACTCGCACGTCGCGGTCCACAACGGCGTCGCCCACATATCCGGCCAGCTCCCGCTCGACGCGGACGGTACGCCCGCGACGGACGCGCCGTTCGCGACCCAGGCGCGGATGGTCCTGCGCAACCTCGACAACTGCCTGACGGCAGCCGGTACGGATCGCGAGCACCTGCTCTCCGTGACTGTCTACGTCACCGACATCGACCAGTGGCCCGAGTTCGACACGATCTATGCCGAATGGCTGGGCTCGTACCGGCCCGCCCGCGCGGTCGCCGGTGTGCGCAGCCTGCACTACGGCGCGGCTGTGGAGGTCCAGGCCGTCGCAGCCGTCGACGCGGACGGCCAGGAATGACCGGGCACACGCCGAGCGCCGACGAATCGCAGGTCTACGTCCTGACCACCGGCGGCAGCATCGACAAGATCTACGCCCTGCAGGGAGAGATGGAGATCGGGCCGCCCGCAGCCGGTGAACTGCTGGATCGGGCAGGCGTCACCGGCCACACAATCGTCCCCGTCCTGACCAAGGACAGCCCCGACCTCACCTCTGAGGACCGTGACCGCCTCGCCGAACTGGTCGACGGCTGCCCGCCCGGCGCGGCCGTCGTCATCACCCACGGCACCGACACCATGCCGGAGACCGGCCGACACCTGCTCAAGCACATCGGCCGCACCGACGACAAGACCGTCGTCCTCACCGGAGCCCTGCAGCCGGCGGCCATGAGCCACAGCGACGCCGCCTTCAACCTCAGTTCCGCGGTCCTCGCCGCCAGAACACTCCCACCGGGCGTCTACGTCGTCATGCACGGAACAGCGTTCGACGTCGCAACCGTCCGCAAGAACTAGGCACAAGAACGCTTCGCCCGGCCCGGCAACGGAGCCTGGAGAACGCGCCGCCCCCGGAGGAATCCGCCGCGCACGCCAGGAACGCACTCGCACTGGACACCTGATCTCCTGTCCCGAGAGGGCATCCCAGCGGCAGGGAACAGCACAGAACCGCTCCCGCGTTCAGGCGGCCGCGGAGACAGGCGAAGTCCAGGTCCTCGATGTGTGGAACGGAAAAGTGATCGCGGAGACCCCCCGCACGGTGATCGTCGAGGGCAACTATTACTGGTGCGGAAGATCAAGGACCGTGGCGTTCTGGCGGGGCGTACGCGTGGAGGGCACGACCAAGCGGGTCAGCGGCGCGTGAGGTGCCGCAGGGCGACGACGGCCTGAAGCGCGGCGGCGGGGCGGAGGAGGACAGGGCGGGGCCGCTCGGGCATGGTGCCGCGGCGCAGCGCAAGGCCGGTGACTGTGGCGACGGGGAGCGCCCAGGAGGCGACCGCCGCCATCCGTACGGTGCGGCTGGGTTCGTGGCGCAGGGTGAGCCACGTCCAGTAGGCGGCGTCGGCGAGGGCATCGGCGTAGTCGCCGAAGGGGGAGGTCGTACCGTGCCTGCGGGCGAGGCGCCCGTCGGCGAGATCCAGACCGACCGCCACCACCCCGGAGGCACGGCCGGCCCCGCCGGGCAGGGCTGGGAGGTTGGCGCGCGTCAGCGTCAGGATGTCTGCCGTGGCAAGGCGGGTGCGGTGCTCCAGCAGCCCCAGGTGCAGGACGGTGAGGGCCCAGCTGGTGGCCACCCAGCGCCGTCCGGGCCGTCTGCCGGTCGCCAGTGCGTACAGGACGCCGTGCAGGACGGTGAGTTCGGCCAGGGCCCGCGGGCGGTGTGCGGCCTGGCGCAGCGACCGGTGTGCGGCTTGCCCGAGGAAGCGTACGGCGGCGCCCGGGGCGAGGTTGTCTTCGCGCAGGCCGGCCAGCAGCGCGTTGGTCGCGGCGCGGCTGTCGGCCATGTCGGATACGTGCTCCACGCTCCTCCGTCCTCCAGCACCAGGCTCGGGCTCAGGGTAGAGCGCGACGCGCCGGGAGGAAGGTGAGCGCGCTCACCGATCGGCAGGTGTGCCGGGCCTAGCGTCGGACGGAGACGGGGACGGACGTACGGAGAGGTCGGGACTATGGTGCGGATCGGTGCTCTGGCGGCGGTGACCGCGGTCGGTACGGGCGTGGCGGCCGGGTATCTGGGGCTGGTGACCGGCGCGGTGCCGCTCGATCTCGGGGTGGGCCGGCGCACGCGACCGCTCGGCCCGCGAAGCGTCGATATCGCCGCACCGCGCGAGACGGTCTTCGACGTGATCGCTCAGCCCTATCTCGGCCGGGCGACCCGGGCCATGCGGGAGAAGGTCACGGTGCTGGAGCAGGGCAGCGACATGGTCCTCGCCGCGCACCGTACCCCCGTCGCGGGCGGACGGCTGACGGCGACGACGGTGGAGACCGTGCGGTTCGTCAGGCCGGAGCGGGTCGACTTCCGCCTGGTGCGCGGGCCCGTCCCGGCGGTCACCGAGACGTTCGAACTCACCGAGGAGCAGGCGGGCACCCGGCTCGTGTACCGCGGCAAGTTGGGCACCGACCTGTGGGCGCTGGGCCAGTGGTGGGGCGGTGCGGTCGCCCCGCGCTGGGAGGCGACCGTCGCGGCCACGCTGACGGCGGTCAAGGAGGAAGCGGAGCGGCGCGCGGCCCTGGGATGAGCGGCAGACCGGCCGGGCCGGAGTCCAGGTCGCGTCAGGTTCCGGCCGTGCCGGTCGCTGCTTCGATCGACGCCGTGACGGTTCTCCGCAGTTCCTGTGCGTCCGCCCCGGCGCGGGAGCGCAGGTTCACGCCATGTGCCAGGAGGGCCAGCATGTCGGCCGCGCACCCAGGGTCCGCGCCCTTACCGAGCTGCCGCTGCCGCTGAGCCGTGAGGAGCGCAGCGTGCAGGGCGTCGCGCAGTCGCCGGTGCTGGCGGTCGAGGATGGCGCGCACTGCGGGGTCGTTGTTCTCGGTGCCCGCGTGGGCGTTGGAGATCATGCAGCCCCATTGGGCGTGCTCGCCCGTACAGCGGGTGTCGATCAGTGTGTCGAAGAACTCTGCAACGGCCGGCAGCCCGCGGTCGTCCTCGGTGAGCCTGCCGAGGGTCGGGCGGGAGCGGAGCTCGACGTAGCGTTCGAGGGCGGCGCGGTACAGCTCCTGCTTGCCGCCGAAGGTCGCGTAGAGGCTGGAGCGGTTGAGCCCGGTCGCCCCCACGATGTCCTGGATGCCGGTGGTGGCCGCGCCCTGCCGCCAGAACAGCCGGACCACCGTGTCCAGGACGGCGTCCGGGTCGAAGTGCTTGACGTCCGGCATGCCTCATCCCGCCCATCTTGAACCGAGAATTCCAGGATACCGCCTCGGGCGTTGACGTGGACTGCACTCGAACCTCTATCTTGAAACGACCGTTCCAAGATTTTCGGAGGGAAGATTCATGAGCGTCAACGCCGAGCTGCGCGCCTTCTACGCAAGCCGTCAGGAGCAGATCCCCGCAGGCATCAGGGCCGTCATGCAGCGGGCCGCCGAGGATCTGGCCGCCTCCGGCCAGGCCGACCGCGCCCTGGCCACAGGCGCCAAGGCCCCGTCCTTCGTCCTGCCCTCCGCGACCGGGCGGACGATCGGTCTGGACGAACTGCTGGCCCAGGGTCCGGTGGTGCTGACCTTCTACCGCGGCGCCTGGTGTCCCTACTGCAACATCGCGCTTCGCTCCCTGCAGCAGCACCACGACGACATCACTGCCCGTGGTGCTCGCCTGGTGGCCCTCTCCCCGCAGATCCCCGATGAGTCCCTCACGTTCGCGGAGAAGAACGAGCTGGCGTTCGACGTGCTGAGCGACGTCGGGTGCGACACCGCCAAGCAGTACGGTCTCGCCTTCGACCTGCCCGAGGACCTGGCGGCCGTCTACGAAGGATTCGGCATCGACCTTCACCGGTCCAACGCCGGCCACCCGCGCACCCTGCCCGTCCCCGCGACCTACGTGATCGACCGCGCGGGCACGATCCGCTGGGCCTTCGTCGACACCGATTACACCGCCCGCGCCGAACCGGCCGACGTCCTCGCCGCCCTGGACGCTCTCGCCTGAGCACCCTTCTCAGTCGTGAACCGTTGCGGCGGTCGGCCAATGCGCCAACCGCCGCGACCTCACCGACCGGCGTCAGCGGTGGCGGCGGTCGGTGTGAGGTGCCCTGCTTGATCAACCGTGCGTGACGCTCTTGGTCATTGCGTGTCCGGGACAGCAGGGGGTGTGGGCGCTGCCGCTTCGCCGGTGTCACCGGCTTGACGCAGGCGCCTGCCTGAGCGCTGGACGACGTGCGTGGCGCCCAGGTAGTCGCCCCGCGTGCCTCCACCTGCGTGCCGTCGACCCGTGCTCGTACGAGGCGCTGTGTGCGGGCGAGGTCCTTGTCGATGGCCAGCCGCCGGTTGCTGCCCGGCCCCCGATGACGACGTCCTTGTCGCCGAAGCAGTCGCTGCTGGCCAGGACGGGGAAGATCGGCCGGCCCTTCACGTAGTAGCCGCCCCGGTCCTGATAGGAGTCGTAGGCGCCGTACGGGCGCTGCCGTTGCTGCGCAGCGCGCCGGTGTCAGTGGACAGCACCTCCGTGCCGGGATGGGCGATGCGCCACTGCTTCCACGTGATCCACACCAGGGGACGGTGTCCAGCCGGGTGCCCTTCAACGGGCCGCTGACCTCTGCCGGCCGATGACGCCCCCGCCGACGAGCAGGACTGTGGCCGCACCGATCACTCCCGCGCGCCCCTTGATGGCCTGCCGCCGTCGCGGGCGGTCGCCTTGCTGACCGTTCACCCGGCACCTCCCGATTCCTCGGGACGCGGGCTCGCGCGGCGGCGAACACCGCTGCGCACCATCGATCGTCCCTGGGCCGAGCGAGAGGTTCGGTGAGCGCGCTTACAGTTCTCGCCCTCCGAAGCGGCCTACGGTCGGATCATGGTGCTGAGGATCGTGCTCGGGACGGTGTACACAGCGATGGCCGTCGGCCAGATCGCCTCCTTCGGACACATGCCGCGGATTCTGTCCGCATACGGGCTGGTGACCGGTGGCACCGCGACGACGCCGGCCGTGGCGCTGATCGCGGGCGAGTTGGTGTGCGGAATCTGGTTCCTGGCCCGCCCACGGTCGAAGGCCCTGGCACCGGTGTGGGTGTACACGGGCGTGTCGGTGGTGTGGTCGCTGCTTGCAGTGCAGGCGTACGCACGGGGCCTGCCAGTGGGCAACTGTGGCTGCTTCGGGATCTACCTTTCCCAGCACCTGAGCTGGTTCGTGCTGCTCCAAGACGCCCTGACTCTGCTCTACGCCGCTCCGCCCGCACCGCGCCCACCCCCTCGCACGTCGACCGGGGGGAGGCGAGCCGCCATGTCGGCATCCCGTGACCGCTCCGCTCTCAGCGGCGGCCCTGGGCGCCCGGCCGTCCCGCCCCACCTGCGTCGCAAGCGGACGACATCCCAGGCCGTGGCGTTGCCCGGCGACTGAAAGAGACCTACCCATGGAGGAGTTCCGCGTGACCCAGGCACCCACTCCCCGGCGCAAGGTGGACCGCGACGAGGTGTTCGTGGAGTTCACCAAGTCGATCTGCCCGATGTGCAAGACGCCTGTCGACGCGCAGGTCAACATCCGCGACAACAAGGTGTACCTGCGCAAACGCTGCCGCGATCACGGGGAGTTCGAGGCGCTGGTGTACGGGGATGCCGAGGAGTACCTGTCCTCGGCGCGCTTCAACAAACCCGGCACGATCCCGCTCGCCTTCCAGACCGAGGTGAAGGACGGCTGCCCCTCCGACTGCGGGCTGTGCCCGGAGCACAAGCAGCACGCCTGTCTGGGGATCATCGAGGTCAACACCGGCTGCAACCTGGACTGCCCGATCTGCTTCGCCGACTCCGGCCACCAGCCGGACGGCTACTCCATCACCCATGAGCAGTGCGAGCGGATGCTCGACACCTTCATCGCGTCGGAGGGTGAGGCGGAAGTGGTGATGTTCTCCGGCGGGGAGCCCACCATCCACAAGCAGATCCTCGACTTCATCGACCTGGCCCAGGCACGCCCGATCAAGAACGTCACCCTCAACACCAACGGCATCCGGCTCGCCACCGACAAGACCCTCGTGGCCGAACTCGGCAAGCGCAACCAGGTCCCGGGGAAGTCGGTGAACATCTACCTCCAGTTCGACGGCTTCGACGAGCGCACCCACCGGGAGATCCGCGGCCGGGATCTGCGTACGTTCAAGCAGCGGGCCCTGGACAACTGCGCGGAGGCCGGGCTGACGGTCACCTTGGTCGCGGCCGTCGAACGCGGCCTGAACGAGCATGAGTTGGGCGCGATCATCGAGTACGGCGTCGACCACCCGGCCGTCCGCTCGGTGGCCTTCCAGCCGGTCACCCACTCCGGGCGACACGTCCCTTTCGACCCGCTGAACCGGCTCACCAACCCCGACGTGATCCGCCTCATCGGCGAGCAACTGCCCGGTTGGTTCACCAAGGGCGACTTCTTCCCCGTGCCGTGCTGCTTCCCCACCTGCCGCTCCATCACTTACCTCCTGGTGGACGGCTTGCCGGGCAACCGCACGGTTGTCCCCATCCCGCGGCTGCTGGACGTCGAGGACTACTTGGACTACGTCACCAACCGGGTGCTGCCCGACACCGGCATCCGCGAGGCTCTGGAGAAACTGTGGTCCGCCTCCGCGTTCATGGGCACGGCCACGACCGAGGAGAAGCTCCGGGCGACCGCCGAGGCCCTGGATTGCTCGGAGGCCTGCGGTATCGACCTGCCCGAGGCTGTGAAGGACCTCAACGACAAGGCGTTCATGATCGTCGTGCAGGACTTCCAGGACCCCTACACCCTCAACGTCAAACAGCTGATGAAGTGCTGCGTCGAGGAGATCACCCCGGACGGGAGGCTCATCCCGTTCTGCGCCTACAACTCCGTCGGCTACCGCGAACAGGTCCGTTCCCAGATGTCGGGCGTGCCCGTCGCCGACGTGGCACCCAACGCGCTGCCCCTCACCGACCGGCTCACCGACACCCCGTACGGCTCGAAGACCACCAGACCCCCGGAGCACCAGCAGTGAACCACGACGAGATCAAGTCCTGCTGCGCCGACGCCTACTCCAAGGACATCGTCGCCCTGCTGCTCGGCGACTCCTACCACCCCGGCGGCACCGCCCTCACCCGCCGCCTGGCCGATGCTCTCGCTCTCGCCCCCGGCATGCGTGTACTGGACGTGGCCTCCGGCCGCGGCACCACGGCCCTGCGGCTCGCCTACGCCCACGGAGTGCGCGTGGACGGCGTCGACTACGCGCCCGCGAACACCGCACTCGCCCAGGGAGCCGCTCAGGCCGCGGGCCTCGCCGACCAGACCGTGTTCGTCACCGGCGACGCCGAACACCTGCCGTACGAGGACGGGGTGTTCGACGCGGTGGTGTGCGAGTGCGCCCTGTGCACCTTCCCCGACAAGGCGCAGGCCGCCTCCGAGTTCGCCCGCGTGCTCAAGCCCGGCGGGCGCGTCGGCATCACCGACGTCACCTCCGACCCGCGTCGGCTGCCTCCCGAACTGCTCGGCCTCGGCGCCCGCATCGCCTGCGTCGCCGATGCCCGCCCCCTGGACGAGTACGCCGAGATCCTGTCCCGAGCCGGCCTGCGCGTCACGCTCACCGAGCGCCACGATCAGGCGATGGCTCGCATGATCGACCAGATCGAGGCGCGGCTGAACTTGTTGCGGATCACCTCCCCCACCCGCCTCGCCGACGCCGGCGTGGACCTCACGGCCGCCCCCGCCGTGCTCAACGCGGCCCGTGCCGCCGTCGCGGACGGCACGCTCGGCTACGCCCTGCTGATCGCGGCGAAAGCACTCCCGCTTACGTAAGCGCCCTCACATACCTGCCCAGTGCACGAGTCATAGCGTCGCACTCACAGGAGAAGTCACCGTATGTGAGAGGGGCGCTCATCATGACAACCACCCTGCGGGTGTCCCCGGGCACAGCCGTCATCCCGGTCCACGCGGTGTGGGGTGCCGCCGCCGGGCTGGCCGGCGGGATCGGGATGGGCATCTGGATGTCGGTGTCCCGGCCCATGATGGACACCGCGGTGATCACCATGGTGGCCGGGCTGCTCGGCTCGACCAATGCCTTCGCCGGGTGGCTGATCCACCTGGGCATCGCCCTCTTCGCGGGCGTCGGCTTCGGCGTCCTGCTGGGCCGGTTCGCTCAGCGCCTCGCACCCGCCCTGGCACTCGGCCTGGCCTACGGCATGGTGTGGTGGGTCCTCGGCGCACTGTGGATCATGCCCGCCAACATGGGCATGCCCGTCTTCGAGTGGAACGACGTCACCTCCTCCAGCCTCGGCGCACACCTGGTGTTCGGGCTGCTGGCCGGAGCGACGTACGCCATCGTCTCGCAGGCGATGGGCGAGAACAGCGGATCGGCCCGAGGATGAGCCCCGTACCGCCCGCGTCAACACCGAGCCCCGGCAGCCCCCGGCCGGAGGGCACGCCGCGCGACATAACAGGCGACGAAGGCGCGGTGCCCTACTGTCTGGCCGACAGCGCCGAGGCGCTGGCCGGCCCGGCATGGGGCGCCGCGCCCCCGCCCTGGGCCCCGGGACGACGCGAGGAGACGCACATCATGGCCGACGCCGCAGAAGACGCCGACCCCACCGAGCGGACCTGGTGCCTGTCCGAAGTCGACATCTTCTGCGATCTGTCCGAGCCGGAGATGGCAGCCATCGCCGAGGCGGCGCCGATGAAGACCTACGCCGCCGGGGAGATCCTTCACTCGCCGTCCCAGCCGTCCGAGGTGCTGTTCATCCTCAAACGCGGCCGCGTGCGCATCTTCCGGGTCTCCGCGGACGGCCGCGCCCTCACCACCGCGATCATCAGTCCCGGCACCATCTTCGGCGAGATGGTCCTGCTCGGGCAGCACATGTACGACAACTACGCCGAAGCCCTCGACGACGTCACCGTCTGTGTGATGAGCCGCGCCGATGTCCACAAGTTCCTGCTCGCCGACGCCCGGATCGCCGCCCGCATCACGGCGATCCTCGGTCGCCGCCTCGCCGACCTCGAACGACGGCTGTCGGACAGCGTGTTCAAGACCGTCGCCCAGCGCGTCGCCACCACCCTCACCACACTCACCGCCGCCCAGCCCCCGGCAAGTCCCCTGCGTCCCGTCGGACGCCGCCCCCAGGTGGCCCTCACCCACGAACAACTCGCCGCCCTCGCCGGTACCTCCCGCGAGACGTGCACCAAGGTGCTGCGCGACTACGCCGACCACGGCCTGATCCGCCTCGCCCGGGGCCGCATCACCGTCCTCGACAGCGAACGCCTCAGGGACGCCGCGGGCTGACGTCACCGAACCGTAAGACCGCCGCCCTGCCGCTGCCGGGCCAGGTGACCTACAGTCACAGCCAGCCCACAACCAGAGGAGTCTCCATGCGCGCCCGCGCCCTCGTCCCGGCCGCCCTGGCCGCCGCACTGCTGACCGTGACCGGTTGCGGCTCCGACGGCAGTTCCGGCGCAGCAGGTGACTCGGCGCCGGAAGCATCGGCGGCTTCATCCGCCGCCGAGCAGCCGACCACGCCGGACGCGGGCGGCGCCGGGGCCGGGGTGCCCGAGGTGCTGGCCTTCTCAGGCACGACCGTGGACGGCGAATCCTTCGACGGCAAGACCCTCGCGGGCAAGCCCACCGTGCTGTGGTTCTGGGCCCCCTGGTGTCCCAAGTGCCGCGCCCAGGCCGCCGAGACCGCGAAGGTCGCCGCCGATTACGCGGGGAAGGCGAACGTGGTCGGCGTCGCGGGCCTCGACACGAACGCCGCCATGAAGGACTTCGTCGCCGAGACCGGTACCGGCTCCTTCCCCCACCTGTCCGACGAGGACGGTGCCGTCTGGAAGCGGTTCGAGGTCACGGAGCAGAGCCGCTACGTCATCCTCGACAAGGCCGGCAAGACCGTCTACGAAGGGGTCCTGCCCGGCGGCGATGGCCTGGCCGACAAGGTCGCCGGGCTCACCGGCTGAGCCCCATGGCCGACCTGCCCCTCGCCCTCGCACTCGGTGCGGGCATGCTCGCCGCCGTCAACCCGTGCGGCTTCGCCCTGCTCCCCGCCTACCTGTCCCTGCTCGTCCTCGGCGACGACTCCCCCAGCCGAGCCGTCTCCATCGGCCGCGCCCTGACCGCGACCGCCGCGATGACGGTCGGCTTCGTCGCGCTCTTCGGCGTTTTCGGCCTCGCCGTGCAGCCCGTCGCGGGCCAGGTGCAACAGCATCTGCCCTGGTTCACCATCGGCTTCGGGCTGCTCATGTCGATCGCGGGTGCCTGGATGCTCGCCGGGCGCCAACTGCCCACCCTCACCCCGAAGATACGCCGGGCACCCACCGTCACCCGTTCCCTGCCCTCAATGGCGCTCTTCGGCATGGCCTACGCCACCGCCTCACTCGGCTGCACCATCGCACCGTTCCTCGCCATCGTGGTCTCCGCCTTCCGCACCGGCTCCACCGGCGAGGGCGTCGCCCTGTTCACGGCCTACGCGGGCGGAATGGGCCTGATCGTCGGCATCGCCTCGCTCACCGTCGCCCTCACCCGCGCCACAGCCGTAACCCGCCTGCGCCGCTTCGGCACGATCGCACCCCGCCTCGGCGGCGGTCTGCTCCTCCTCGTGGGCACCTACGTGGCCTACTACGGCTGGTACGAAATCCGCGTCCAGCACGACCCCACCGTCCAGGACCCGGTCATCGACGCGGCGGGAACCGTCCAACGCACCATCGCCGACGCCCTCGACGCCGTAGACCCGGCGATGGCTGCGCTCGTCTTCGTCGGCCTGTTGATCGCAACGGTGGTGCCGGCGCGACTGAGGCAAGGACGCCGTAGCAAGGGCAGATTCGGGCAACCTTGACGGTGTACTTCCCACCGGGGGGTC
This sequence comes from Streptomyces sp. NBC_00287, assembly GCF_036173105.1. Classification (NCBI taxonomy): domain Bacteria; kingdom Bacillati; phylum Actinomycetota; class Actinomycetes; order Kitasatosporales; family Streptomycetaceae; genus Streptomyces; species Streptomyces sp. NBC_00287. The sequence goes on along the minus strand of NZ_CP108053.1, from coordinate 9,214,514 downwards.
TTCCGACCGCTCCTCTTCCCCCCAGCCGTGAAGATCCGGCTCCGCCCAGACAACCTCTGGCACGCATTCACCTCGACCGGCCACACAGCCAACTGGGCCCGGCGGCATCGCCGGGGCCCCCTCCGTCGTGGTGGGGTAGTCGCAGGTCAGCTCTAGGCGCAGTGCGAGTGTGCACCGCTGCTGGTCCGGTGCGACCACTTCATTGCATCGCGGGTATTCGGTCCGTATTCGCCGTCTGCGGCGACGCCAACACGATTCTGAACTGTGATCACTGCAGACCTGGTTGCGGGACCATACTCACCGTCTACCGCCAGTCCCGCCCCATAGCATTTGTTCAGCGTGAACTGAAGTGCACTCACTCCGCTGTTCGAGCTCCCGTATTTGAGGTAGCACCAGTACGGGTCGGCGGGGGGCGTAATTCTGGTGCGGCAACCGGATGTAATAACTCCCCGTGGGGAGCTTCTTGGAGGTGTTGCATTCGTAGCTTGCAGCGGCTACGGCGGACGGTGCGGCAGCAATCGCGCCGCCCAGCAGGCCGGCAAGGAGCGCGCCGGCCGAAAGGATGCACGCGGAACGCTTTTTGGTCAGAACCTTCATTGATTTCTCTCCTCGGAGCGGAGTGGGCGGATCGAATACGACGGGCACAGTGAGCCCTGTCCATGGACCTTAGGGTCATCGTGGGCTACGGACTTTGTCATCCGTGGACGGACCTTTGTCAGTAGTGCACCGCCTCAAGTTGACGCCACACGGCGATAGGACGGAGTTGGGGCTTCGCGGACGCCACCCACTTCAGCAAGGTGTTCAAACAGGCGTACGGAATCTCGCCCCGGGCCTGGCGCGACCAGAACCACCCCCGCACCTCCGCGAGATGACCTCCGCGGCCGCGTTCCGCGTGACCGACCTCGGACGCTCGGCCTGGGGCTGCGGTCAGGCGACCAGTGCCAGCTCCCTGGCTTCGGTGAGCTCCGTGGTCGGGCACCGTCACGTGCGGGGTCGAGCGCACCCCGAGCCGGCTGACGCACTCCCGCGTAGGACGAACGCCCGGCCCTCGCGGGGTGAAGTGCTCCTCCAACCAGCACAACGAACAACCCGGCAGGTCACAACACTCGCCAACTTCGATCGAGCGACCTGCCCCCCTTGCATGTTCTATGCCATAACCCATAAGTTACCGGCGGGTAGCTCGCTCGGCGGGCCATCTCGTCGTTGGGAGGGTGATAGGCAAGTGAGTCCGCGCAAGAGTGACAGCCGTGACCGGATGATCCTCAGTGCTACTGCGCTGCTGCGTGAGTACGGGGCAAGCGCGACCAGCATCGACCGGGTGCTCGCACACAGCGGAGCCCCCCGGGGCTCGGTGTACCACCACTTCCCCGGCGGGCGTACGCAGCTCATCGACGAAGCGGTCGCACTGGCCGGGGACTTCATAGCGGGGCTGATCGACGCCGCCATGCAGGCGGATGATCCGGTGGAGGCCGTCGACGCGTTCTTCGTGCTGTGGCGTGACCGGCTCGTGGAGAGCGGCTTCCGGGCCGGCTGCCCGATCGTGGCGGTGGCCGTCGAGACCAACGACGACGCACCCCAACTTGCCCGCTCCGCCGCCGCCGTGTTCGCCCGCTGGCAGGAGGCCCTCGCGGCCCTCTTCCTGCGGCACGGCCTGACCGAGGAACGCAGCCGCCGACTCGGCGCCTTCATCATCGCTGCGGTCGAAGGCGCGGTGATCATGTGCCGGGCCGAGCAGAGCACCGCCCCGATCGAGGCAGCCGCCGCCGAGATCCACGACCTGCTCCTCCACACCCTGCGCGACCGCCCTGGCGCCGAACCCGGGCCCCGGCCGTAGCCCGCAGCCACTTCACCCAGTCAACTCAGCTCGAAGGAGTCACCATGCCCTCGCTCGACCGCCACGACAACGTCTTCGTCCTCGACCTCGGAGACGGAGAGAACCGCTTCCACCCCGACTGGCTCACCGCCGTCAGTGCCGCGCTCGACGAGGTGGAGAAGGCCGAAGGACCCCGCGCCCTGGTCACCGCCGCCACCGGCAAGTTCTACTCCAACGGACTCGACCTGGACTGGCTGTTCGCCCACGCCGACCAGCACCAGGACTACGTCGTCTCCGTCCATGAGCTGTTCGCGCGGATGCTGTCGCTGCCCGTCATCACCGTGGCCGCGCTGCAGGGGCACACCTTCGCCGCCGGCGCGATGTTCTCCCTCGCCCACGACTTCCGCGTCATGCGCGCCGACCGCGGCTACTGGTGCCTGCCCGAAGCGGACATCAACATCCCCTTCACGCCCGGCATGGCCGCCCTCATCCAGTCCAGGCTGGCCCCGCAGACCGCACACGAGGCCATGCTCACCGCCCGCCGCTACGGCGGCGACGATGCCGCGGTCGTCGGCATCGTCGACCAGGCGGTCACCGAGGAAGCCGTGCGCTCCACCGCCATCGACATCGCCCAGGCACAGGTGGCCAAGGCCGGCGACACCCTCGGCACCATCAAGGCCCGGATGTACGCCCCGGCCCTGTCCACCCTGCGCGACACCACCAACCCGCTCGGCTGACCAGGACCCCACCGACCGCCACCCCGCGCCCCGGCTCACCCCGGGGACAACGGATGACCCGGGGGTGGTGTCACCGGGCCCGAGAGGCGCCGTTGGAGACGCTGATGAGAGGTTCGACTACCGCCTGGCCCGACAACGGATCAACGTGCTGTTCGCGATGCTCCGCGACGGCACCTTCTACGAACCCAGAACCCCACGCCTCGCTTGACCAAAGACATAGAGGCACCCCCCGACGTGCCCGGGGCACGCGTCAGCAACTCCACCAGCGCGTCCGTGATCTCCGCCAACTGCGATGACAGGCCGGCCAGTTCAACAGAGCCCTGTCACAGGCTGCCCGCTGCGCGGACCGGCCGACCACGTCACCGAGATGATCCCCGGCTACGAAGATCTTGCCAGAGCCACGTTCACGTGTACGCCGACAGTGGCGCGGCCGGGGGCAGTGCGGAGTTTGGTCAGGACGCGCCACGCCTTCAGGTTTGCGAGTCCGTGTTCGACGGGCAGCGTGTCACAACTCTGTCACCGCTACAGCCCCAGCGCCCCACCTGCCACACCATGTCCCTACACGTGTCATACCAGGGGGGACCATGCGCATCCGCACCGCCACCGCGGCCATCGCCGCCATACTCACCGTCACCGTCGCCGGCTGCAGCAGCGACAAGGGCAGCGACAGCAAGGCCGACACCACCAAGAGCACCGCACCCGAGACATCGAGCGCCGCAGACAACAGCGCCGCCGCCAAGAACGCCGGCATGCCACCCGAGCCCACCGGCGCCGAGCGAGACGCCGTCCTCGCGGCCATCATGGACGTCAACGCCAACCTCACCCATGACGAGGACAAGGCCATCAACGCGGCCCGCAACCAGTGCGCGGCCCTCGACGGCGGCGCGACAAACCCGGACCACAGCGCTGCACAGCGGTTCTCCTACAACGGCGTCACGCTGACCGATGACGACGGAAGTCACATCAACGTCGGCCTGCGCAAAACACTCTGCCCCGAATCCTGATCAGCCACCAACTCCGGCCCGGCCGCGACCGTATGTGGCCGGGCCTCACTGTGCCAGGGAGTGAGCGTGGCCACCGAGCGCAGCTGACTCACCAGCATCTGCTAGCCCAGCGCGGCTACCGCGAAAGCTTCCTCGACCGCTTCGAGGGCAACCCCTTTGCAGCACACCTGGGGGCCGGTCACCGGGGCGCTGGCCTCGGGGCTCCGCTGTTCAGCGCAGTTGCTCGGCAAGTCCGACGATGATGCCCTCCGGGCCGCGGAGGTAGCAGAGCAGATAGCTGTCCTCGAACCGGGCGATCTCGCCGACGAGTTCGGCGCCATGAGGGCGCAGACGGGCAACGGTGTCCTCGATGTCGTCGACGGCGAACATGACGCGGTGCGTGCCCAGAACGTTGTGCGGCCGGTTGCGCGGCCCGGCGCTGATCACCGCGGGGCTGCGGTACTTCGCCAGCTCGAGCCGGCTGTGGCCGTCCGGGGTCCGGACCATCGCGATGCCGCAGTGGACGCCGTCGAGTCCGGTGCACTGGTCGGCGACGAGGCCCTTGACCTCCGCCCTGCCCTCCAGCTCCATACCGAGTTCCAAGAAGAACGCGATGGCGGCATCCATGTCCTCGACGACGATGCCGACGTTGTCCATCCGCTGAATCGCCATGCCGACTTCCCCTTCTGCCTCGGGCGGCCGGTGGTGGCCGCTGATGTCCCTGGGACGGAGCCGGTGGCACGTTCTCGACATCCTCAGACCGCCGAACCCCGAGAATTCTGGATCGCACCTCACCACCGCTACAGCAGACCCGCGAGCGCTGAGCATTGCGCCTCCCCAACTGATTCACGGTGCCGGGTCGCCCTTGGCGGGTGGAGTTCCCCGTGCCACTCGCCCTCGCCCTCGCCGCACCCGTCCGAGCCCCGCCGCGCAGCGCCGGCGCGGCCAGCAGCGTGATCCGTACGGAAGCCGGGGACCGAAGTGCTCAGTCATAGCCACTCGTTGAGGACCGTGATCAGTGCGGCCGCTTCGCCCACAGGCTCGTTGATCAAGCGCAGCAGAGGAGCACACGACGGCGCTCGTCTGCATATATCTGCGCCCTTGGTGCGCTGGCGCTCGCCATATCCAGTGAACTGCGCCCCCGCTCTATGACCGCGGTGTTGTGCGCCCCGTAGCACTAGGACACGAACCGCCCACCGACGAAAGCAAGGCGCCAATCAGAGCATAAAGATCACAGCAGGTCATCCGATGCACACTGCACAGCGATAGGGATGCATCGCCCGCTCTACGCGGCTCTCCTGAGCGAGTGGCCCCCACCGGACGGATAGTGCCGGAGCGGCGATGCACAGTGGGACGTCCTGACCGCGACGCCGGCTCCAGCCGGCCCGTCACCGAGGCCCCACTTCACTCCCTCCCGCTCGCTGCAACAGATGCCCGTCGTGATCGAAACGACCTTTGGCCCGCCGGGCACTCTGGACCCGGCACCACGCAGGAGGTTTGTTCATGGCACTGACACAGTGGACGAACGCGATGGAGTGGCTGGCCGCAGCCGCACAGGACCCACGGACCTGCAAGAACGACTGGCAGCACGGCACTACCGGAATCCACCTCCTGGGCGCCGGACGCTTCTGGGACGTACTCGTCGTCCCCACCTGCCTCGGACTGCGCGCCGCCGACCTCCTCGACGGCATCCCTCGCCTCAATCCCGGCCCCGCCCTCTTGGACGACAGGCGGCAACACGTCGGCTTCTTCCTGCCACCTGAGCCCGCGACCACCTGGATCGGCCAGGGCACGCGCTACGTCACAAGAGGCGGCTGGATCGCCACCCCTGCGCCGCACTGCCGCTGGGGAGACCTGCGCTGGCTCTGCCCTCCCGACGGCAGCGGCACGCTCAATGCGCCTGAGGCCATGGAACGCGTCCTGTCCCGAGCCATGGACGAAGTCGTCCGCTCCCACGGCGCCAGGCACCACAAGCACGAACTCCCCCACCGAATCGCCAACACACCAAGATCCCGTGCGCGTGGATGACGTCGAAGTGCTCGCCGGGCACGAAGTCCAGGGTGACGCGGTGGCCGGCTCCCATGACGCAGGCGGGACCGCCTAATGACGACACAACTCCCGTCCACAGCCGCCCGACCCAGCTGTTCGTGAAGGTGGGCAAGGCAGCAATTAAGGTCCCGCGCGTCTGGGCGATGGCCACCCACGGCGGCACACCCTTCACCCACATCAGCATGGCGCCTGCGCACTTGGCCGAGCAGATAGCCGAGGCGCCGGGACGCCTGTGGGCCGCGAAGAGTCCGACGCGAGACATGCTTTCGGTACGGCTGCGCGCGTGCCCGCCGCACATCTGATCCGTTGGGTCTGCGACCGCCTCGGGTACGGACTGGAGCGGACCTCTTCCCGAGCAATCCTGTGAAGGCCTTCCCCATCGGTGGATGCCGTCCCGCGTCCCCGCACAGCCGATGGGGGGCGGCCCCCACGCCCAGGTTTCTGCACAGGCAGGCCGTCGGCCTCGACGGCGGAGGCCGTGTGGGCACCGGAGGCTAGGCGCGGGGGCGTCTGCCTCGCGTGCCTGGACGCACGCCGGTCGCCGCCGATCGTGCTCGCGCGGACCGCTGTGCTCTAGTCGGGCCGGCCGCGCCCGTGCCATACCCGTGGCTGAACAGGCGCCCTCAGCCGATGTCGAAGAGGGGACCCGTGAGGGTCAGGCCGAGCGCGCCGCCGACGTGGGCGACGAACCCGAACAGCATGAGCGCGGCGCCCGCGAGTGCCATGTCCTTTTGGAAATGAACCATCTCCATCTGACGTGCCTGGGGGTCGGTCTCCTTCCAGAAGGCATGCATCAGTACGGCGGTCGGCACGAGGAAGATGACCAGCAGCAGCGCCCCGAGGTCCGCCCACACGCCGAGGAGGACGCTCAGCCCACCCGCCAGGAGCAGCACACCGCTGCCGAGCACGGCGGGAACTGCGGCCGGCACTCCGCGTGACGTCGCGTATCCGGCCATGGCCTTGGTCTGGGTCAAGTGGCCGACCGCGCTGACGATGAACAGCGCCGAGAAGAGGATGCGCCCGATCAGGACCAGGACGTCCATGGCGGCCTCCAGCAAGGATTTGATTGAAGATCCAACCATCCACTCCCAGGCTACCTCCAGCGGCGGACCAACGGACCGTGTCACGGCCGTGCGGCAGACGCCCTGACGGAGGGCGGATCGGAGCCCGGCCGGGGCTTTGCACCTGTTCGGCGTCGTCCGGGCGGTACAGGCGGATGCTGCCGATGTTCTTCCGCCGGGTCAGCAGGCGGAAGTTGAGCAGTTCGGTGAAGGCGAACCCGACGACGCTCGCGCCGTGTGTGTCGACGTAGTTGGACTCGATCTCGGCGTCGGTGCAGTGCCGCAGCAGCCCCTCGATCATCCGGCGTCCGGCAGCCACAGGCGGACGCCGTCGGGGACCGCTCGCCGGTACGGCCTCACCGTGAGCCGATCAGCAGGCAGGCACGCGGCGAATCCGAGCGCGCCGTTCAGACAGCCGGCTGTAGGCGGACGCAGCACCGTCCCGGCGCCGGCACCAGGCACGCCTCAAGGCCGCTTTCGCCCAACCCCCTGAGCACGCCGCGCAGCAGATGCAGGTTCATCCCGCACACCGTCTCGGTGTGTTCGCGCGCCAGCACATGGAACGGGCAGTTGCCCAGCACGATCGCCTCCCCGTCGCGGCGCGGCTCGAACCCGTGGCGCTCCAGCAGGTCCGTCACGCCGACGGCTTCCTGCCCGCCCAACTGCTCGCCCAGCTCCCCCGCCTTGCGGTGCAGCACGATGCGGACCGGTTCGCCGGTCGCGTCGGACTCCTCCACCGCCTGCGCCAGCAGCCGGCCCGCCAGCTCGTAGCGCCGCTCGGGCAGGCTGACGCTGATCTGTCGGCCCGAGCGCCGGTAGAGCTTCGCGGGTCGGCCCGCGCCAGGGCCGGTGCGTCCACTGCGCCGCTCGTACACCGCCTCCAGCAGCCCCTGATCGGCCAGCCGGTCCAGGTGGAAGGCCGCCGTCTGCCGCGCCAGCCCGAGGGCCTGGGCCGCGTCGTCCCGGCCGACCGGCTCCGACTGGCGCACCACGTGCTCGTACAGCCGCCGACGCGTCGGCTCGTCCAGAGCCGCGACGGCGGAGACATCGGCGTCTGCCGCTTCCTTCGAGTGGTCCACGCACCCAGTGTAAAACCAACAGCCATTGACTAAAGAGACGAGGCGCGCTTCTATCGATAGTGAAAGTTGTCGATAGAGGAGGGTGTCATGTCATCCACCGCCCACGCGCCGGCCACGTCCCGGCACAGCCTCGCTGCCGACCCGGCCTACCAGGCGTTCTGGATCCTGCGGACGGGATTCACCGTTGCCCCGATCCTGTTCGGCCTGGACAAGTTCGCCAATCTGCTCGTGGACTGGCCGATCTACCTGGCGCCGTGGATCAACGACGTGGCTCCGGGCAGCGCCCAGGACGCGATGTATGCCGTCGGTGTCATTGAGATCGTCGCCGGCCTCACCGTTGCCGTGGCCCCGCGGTTCGGGGGCTGGCTGGTAGCCGCCTGGCTCGCCGGCATCATCGTCAACCTGCTGACCATCCCCGGTCATTACGACATCGCCCTACGCGACTTCGGTCTCCTGCTCGGTGCCGTCGCCCTGGCCCGGCTCGCCGAGCGCTACCGCACCGTACGGCAGCCGCGTCCTACTCAAGTTCGGTGAAATCGTCCCCTGTTCGGGGCAGGCGTTTCGCCCCGTACGCACTGCCCGGCCCGTTGGTTCATCTGTCTTGTGAAGAGATGCCGTAGGGGACATTCGGGTGGACTACCCGGTGCGCCGCAACTGCCCTCCCTCCCCTGCCCGTCGTCCTCTCCAACGACATCACACCTGAGGAGGCACTCGTGACTCGAATTCAGGCTTTCACCACGGACACCGCGGCATTTGAAGATCTCGACCCCTATCGCTTCCCCGCCGCGCGCATCGACGACCTGCCGGAGCAGACGCCGGCGGCCCTCGGCGTCACGGATCTGGACGACTACCTTCTGCCCGCACCCGACCCGGCGAGCCGCCTGTCCACTCCGCTCGAACCAGCCGACCGTCGCCGTCTGGAACTGCATGCCGCTCTCACCACCGCGGGTATCGCACCCCTGCCGGGCGACCTCGACGCCATCAAGGCCCTGTGCCAGCTGGACGACACGACCCACGCCGCGGTCCGGCGATGGATCAACCACACCATGTGACCTGCCGGGCCATCACGCCCACCGATCCGCCGGGCTGTCCGGGAACCCAGCGACAGCCGGATTCCCGGACAGCCCTCTTCGCCTACGGCTACTCGTCGGTGTCGTCCCGGTGCGTTCACAGAGCACGGGGTGCGTCGGTCGACGAGGCCGGCGAGAGCACCGACGCATGATCAGCACGCGCCCTGCGCGGCGGGCACCCACGGGGCTCGACCACCACGCGTTCGCACTGGCCCCCGCCTTGAAAGGTCGGCTGCCGCGGCGAGTGCCTCACCATGCATATCTGACCGGCTGCCCCGGGGCCCACCATCCACCGCGCGGCGCTCTAGGTATGCCGTTCTCGCCGGACGGTGCCGTTTCGGTCAGGCTGCGCGGTGGTGGTGGGGCAGGGTGCGGCGGCCGGCGGTGGGGGAACTGGTGGGAAGTTCCCGCATCCGGCGCACAGGGGAACAGAGGACCGGGAGGAAAGCGCCTGCCAAGCACACCGCCCCGGTCCACACCGCCACGCGTACGCCTGCGGTCTCACCGATGAGTCCGCCCAGCGCGGAGCCGACGGCGAGAGCGCCAGTGAGCAGGAAACGGAAGGTGGCATTCATACGGCCCAGCAATGCGTCCGGGGTCAGGCGCTGGCGCATGCTGACGCCGAGGACGTTGTCCAACCCCATCTTCGTGGTGGCCGCCAGCCAGCCGGCGGCGGCCACCCACAGCCAGGGGCCGCGTCCGATCAGCGCAACGGCCGACGCGGCGGGAGCGAACCACAGGCCGGCGAGCGCCAGGGCGCGGCCGTGGCCGAAGCGGGCGGCGGCATGGCGGGCGCAGACGGCGCCGAGCAGGATGCCCAGTCCGCCGACCGCCCAGTACAGACCCAGTGCCCCGGCCGACAAACCCAGGTCGCGCGTGAACAGTACGGGCAGCACGGCGTTGATCATTTGTGCGCCGAGGTTGCTGAGTGTCGCGGTGAGCGCCAGCGCACGTAGATCGGGCCTGCCGAGGACGTGGCGCAGACCCTCCCCGATCTCGGCCCCCAACCGCCTCCACGGCGCCGTGGAGGTGGTGGTGTGGGCGTCGCTGTCGCGCACACCGGAGAGGCCAGCGGCAGAGATCAGATAGGCGATGGCCGCTCCCAGAATGGCCGCCGGAGCCGTGAGCAGCTGCACGAGGAGGCCGCCGGCGCCGCGGCCGGCGATGTTGGCGCCGGCCATCAGGCTCACCACCGCGGTATTGGCCGGCACCAGGCGTTCGCGGCCGACGAGTTCCGGCAGGACGCTCTGTGAACCGATGTCGAAGAACACGGTGGCGCAGCCGTTCAGCAGCACGACCGCGTACAGCTGCGGCAGCGACAGCACGTCCAGCCACCAGGCGACGGGTACGGAGGCGAGCAGCGCGGCGCGCGCGGCATCGGCGGCGACCAGGACCCGGCGGCGCGGCAGCCGGTCCACCCAGGCCCCTGCGGGCAACCCGATGACGAGGAAGGCGGCGGTCGACAGAGCCGCCAGGGCGCCCGCCTGGCCGGGACCCGCGTTGAGGACGGTGACGGCGAGCAGCGGAATCGCCACGTAGCCGATGTTGGTGCCGAGATGGCTGAACGCGCTGGCGGCGAAGAGCGCACGGAAGCTGCGCAGGCGCCACGGAGACTCCGGTGGTGGATGCATGCGCGTACCGTGCGTGGCGTTCCGCGGCTGCGCCTATTGATTTAGCCTCAGCTGAATGATCGAGGTCGGGTTCAGCATGGAGGACGTGGCCCGTACGCGGTTCGCGCTGTCTCCGCTGTGGGAGGTGGTGGCGAGCGTACGGGTGCTCAAGGGCGCCGACGAGCAGGGCCTGCACCGCACTTGGACAGATCGGGCCCGGCCACGGCTCGCGGCCGCCGGACTCGACCTCGGCGTGCTGTTCGACCTGGTCCCCGTGCCGTCCCGGTCACCGTGGGCGGGCAGCGTCCCGTCGTTCCTCTGCCCGCCACCCACGACTCCGCTGCCCTCGCTCGCCATGGAGCTCGCGACTTTGCGGGCCACCCCGCCGGAGCTGATCAGGACGACATCGGCGGTGTCGGCCGAGCGCATGGCGGCACTACGCGCGAACCCGGAAGCGGAACTCGCCCGCCTGGCAGAAGCCATCGAGGCGTACTGGGAGCTGGTTCTCGCCCCGTACTGGCCCAGGATTCTCACCCTCCTGGAGAGCGATATCCGCTATCGCGCGGGCCGCCTGGTGGACGGCGGCGCACAGCGCCTGTTCGCGGACCTGGACCCGCAGGTCGCCTGGGCGGACGGAACCCTGCACCTGTCCCACCGCAGCGTGCGAGGTCCCCGCGCGCTGGACGGCCGGGGCCTGTTGCTGGTGCCGTCGGCCTTCGTGTGGCCGCGCATCTTCTCCGTGCTGGGCGAGCCGTGGCAGCCGTCACTGCGCTACCCGCCGCGGGGCGTCGGCGCCCTGTGGCAGACCCGCCCGACACCCGTCCCCGAGGCGCTTGCCGGGGTGATGGGCCGCTCGCGCGCTCTGCTGCTGGCCGAGCTGACGGCTCCCGCCTCGACGACCGAACTCTCCCGCCGTACCGGCCTCACGCCCGGCGGCGTCTCCCAGCACCTCACCGCCCTGCGCACAGCGGGCCTGGTCAGCGCCCACCGGTACGGGCGGCAGATGCTGTACGCGCGAACCCATACGGGAGAGGCGGTGGTCGAGGCGGCAAGCGCAGAATCATGAGCAACCCGCCGACCCACGACACACCTGAGTCCCCATGGGGGGTGGGAGCGCAAGGCGGCTCGGAAATGGGCGAGTCCCGCGATAACGCCTGTCCTGTATGCCCATGATGGGCGAACCGATAGCCCCGGGAGGTGCGTCATGTCGGTTGCCGAAGGAACCGTGTCCTTCCGCGGGTACCGCACCTGGTACCAGGTCGTGGGCGAGCTGCCGTCGCCCGTCGGCAAGCTGCCGCTGGTCGTGGTCAACGGCGGGCCGGGCTGCCCCCACGACTACATGCAGGACCTGGCGGCGTCGGCCGATGAGAGCGGGCGCCCGGTCGTCTTCTACGACCAGCTCGGTTGCGGACGGTCCGACCACCCGGACGACCCGGCCCTATGGGTCATGGACACCTTCGTCGAGGAGGTCGCAGCCGTGCGGGAGGCGCTCGGGCTCGGCCGGATGCACCTCCTCGGCCATTCGTGGGGCAGCCAGGTGACCCTCGAGTATGCGCTCGGTCGACCCGCCGGACTGGCGGGACTGGTGCTTGCCAGCCCTCTTGCCAGTGCTCCCGCTTACGAGGCCGAAGCACGCCGGCTGAAGCAATCCCTTCCCCCTGAGGTGCAAGAGGTGATCGACCAGCACGAGGCGGAGGGCACCACCGGTGACGATGCCTATGAGCGAGCCACCATGGAGTTCTACAAGCGGTGGCTCTGCCGACTGGATCCGTGGCCCGATCACCTGTTGCGCTCGTTCACCAACTGGCGCCAGGACGTGTACGAAACGATGTGGGGCACGGAGTGGAATATCACCGGCAACCTCAAGGACTGGGACGTCACTGCCCGTCTGGGCGAGCTGGAGTTGCCCGTACTCATCACCTCCGGTCGCCACGACGTGACGACCCCCGCGGTGGTCCGCCCGCTGGCCGACGGTATCCAGAACGCCGAGTGGGTCATCTTCGAGCAGAGCGCGCATCTGGCCTCGGCGGAGGAGACGGAATGCTTCCGCCAGGTCCTCGAATCCTTCCTCAGCAGGGTGGAAGCAGCCGACCCAGGGCTGTAGCGCAGTGGCCCGGCGTCGACCGGGCCCGCCGCGGGGCCGCCCAGGGGCGAAGACGAGTCAGTGCGGGTCTGCCGAGGGAGGGAGGGCGGACAGGGCGGCGCGCCAGCCGCCGAACGTGGTGATCTCGCGGGCGCCGTCGAGGGCCTCGGGCTCGCAGAGGAAGCCTGGCACGAGGCTTCCGTCCGCGAGTTCCACGGTTCCCAGCGCCATCGGGCGGGGCAGCGACGCGAGGAGCGCGCCCAGGCCCTCGGCGGGCAGCTGCCACACCTCGGCCTCGATCGCGCCGCCGCCCTCGCGGGCCCGGACCAGGCCCGGCTTGGGAGGCACCGTGTTCAGCGCGTACAGCCGGTAGGCGTCCGCGGTCGTGGTCGTACGCACCAGCCGGCCGCCCAGGGCGAGCAGTTGTCCGTTCAGCGGCTGCCCGGACAGATGTGCACCGACCACCGCGAGCAGCAGCGGCGGAGCGCTGAGGAGCCCGGCGATGCGCGCGAGCCGCTCGTCCGTGAACGCCGGGCCGATCAGCATGACGCCGAAGGGCAGACCGTTCACCTCGCCGGCCGGGATGGCGACCGCCGCCAGGTCGAACAGGTTCGTCGAGTTGGTGAACCGGCCGAGCCGGGCGTTGGCCCCCAGCGGGTCGGCCGCGACCTCGGCGATGGTCGGATGGCCCGGTGTCGTCGGCAGGAGCAGCGCGTCCGCGTCGTTCAGTGAGGCCAGAGCCCTGGTGCGGAGGGAGAACAGCTTCTGGTTGTCGGCGTAGAGCCGGTGGGCCGGGATGTCCCGGGCCCGGGAGATGATCGCGGCCACGGTCGGGTCGAGGTCCACGGAGTCCGCGTGCTCGTCGATGAAGGTGCCGACGGCGGTGTAGCGCTCGGCGACGAACGCGCCTTCGTAGAGCATCGCCGCGGCTTCGGTGAAGGGCTCCAGGTCGATGGGCAGGAGCTCGGCGCCCGCGTCGGCGAGCACGGCGGCGACCGTCCGGAAGGCCTCGGCCCAGCCCTTGTCCAGCTCGCCGAGTTGCGCGGGCTCGGGGACAGCGATCCGCCACGGGCCCGGCCGCCGCTGTTCCAGCGCCGGGAGCTGCCGCCCCGACGGCGACGCCATGCAGGACAGCGCCCGCTCGGCCTCCGCGAGGGTTCGGGCGAAGACCGTCACACAGTCGAGCGATGCGCAGGCCGGGACGACGCCCTCGGTCGGGACGAGCCCGATGGTCGGCTTGAGGCCCACGATTCCGTTGAAGGCCGCCGGTACCCGGCCCGACCCCGCGGTGTCCGTACCGAGCGCGAAGTCCGCGATGCCGAGCGCGACCGAGACCGCCGAGCCGGAGGAGGAGCCGCCCGAGACGTACTGCGGGTCGACGGCGTTGCGGACCGCGCCGTACGGGCTGCGGGTGCCGACCAGGCCGGTCGCGAACTGGTCGAGGTTGGTGGTGCCGAGGACCACGGCGCCCCCTGCCTTCAGGCGGGCCACGGCCGGGGCATCCGCCTCCGGCCGGTACGCGTACGAAGGGCAGCCGGCGGTGGTCGGCAGCCCGGCCACGTCGATGTTGCCCTTGACCGCGAACACCGTTCCGGCCAGCGGCAGCCGCCGGCCGGCGGCGACCTTCGCGTCGACCTCGGCGGCGTCCCGCTCCGCCTCGGCCTGCGGGCGCAGGCCGATCCACACCTCGGGCCGGTCCACCTGCGCCATACGCGCGTACGCGGCCCGTACCCGCTCCACGGCGGTGATCGTGCGGTTCATGCGGCCCTGCCTTCCTTCGCACGGCCGACGGCCGCGTCCGTCGTCTACGCCATGCTCCGTGACCGCACGCCCTACCTGGCACGGCCACACCCGCGTCTCATCCCTTGACTTCAGCATCAGGCAGCCGCCTGCGCGGTCTCGGCGGGAGCGAGGACGACGAGGGGGGTGCCCGCCTCGACCTGGCTGCCCGACTTGGTCAGGACCGCCGTGACGATGCCGTCGGCGGGGGCCGGGACCCGTGACTCCATCTTCATCGCCTCCAGCGCGAGCAGTTGCTGGCCGGCCGACACGCTGTCGCCGACCTCGACGTTGACCTGCCAGACGGAGGCGGTGAACTCGGCCTCGACCAGGTGGCCGCCTTCGGGGACGGCGATGTCGGTGGTCGGCGGGGCGACCTCGATGGCCGTATCGGCGCGGGCGAACTCGCCCGCCGCTTCCCAGGCGTCCCGCTCGGCGCCGAACGCCGCGCCCTGCCGGGCTCGGAACGCGGCGATCGACTCGGCGTTTTCGGCGAGGAACGTCTGGTACGCGGCGAGCGAGAAGGTGCCTTCCTCGGTCTTCGGTACGAAGCGGCCGGAGGTGATGTCCGCGCGCAGCTGCTGGAGTTCACCGGAGTCGACCGGGTACCACTTGATCCGGTCGAAGAAGCGCAGCAGCCAGGGCTTGCCCGGCTCGAAGGCGCCGCGCTGTTGCCAGCCCGACCACACCTGGGTGGTGCGGCCGACGAACTGGTAGCCGCCGGGGCCCTCCATGCCGTAGATGCACAGGTACGCGCCGCCGATGCCGACCGAGTTCTCCGCGGTCCAGGTGCGGGCCGGGTTGTACTTGGTGGTGACCAGCCGGTGCCGCGGGTCCAGCGGGGTGGCGACCGGCGCACCCAGATACACATCGCCCAGCCCCATGACCAGGTACTCGGCGTCGAAGACGGTGCGGTAGACGTCGTCGACCGTCTCCAGGCCGTTGACACGGCGGATGAACTCGATGTTCCACGGGCACCAGGGGGCGTCGTCGCGTACGCCCGCCATGTAGCGGGCGATGGCTTCGCGGGTCGCCGGGTCGTCCCAGGACAGCGGCAGGTGCACGATCCGGCTGGGCACCACCAGTTCGTCGGTGGCCGGGAGTTCCTCCTCCACCCGCAGCACGGTATCGAGGAGCTTGTCCTGCGGCAGAACGTCGGGGTCCGTCTGGACCTGCAGGGAGCGGATGCCCGGGGTGAGGTCGACGATGCCGTCGACCTCCCGCGCGGCCAGTGCCTCGGCGAGCGCGTGGACGCGCATGCGCAGGCTGAGGTCGAGCTGCATGGGCCCGTACTCGACGAGGAGGTTGTCGTCGCCGCTGCGCCGGTAGGTGACCGACGGGCGGGCCTCGGTCTCCTCCAGACGGGCGAGGATGCCGCCGTCGACGATCACGTCGCGGTCGGCCCGCGGGGCCGCGACCGGGTTCCGCCGCAGTTCGCCGGCGGCTGTCGCGGTGACCGGGACGAAGCGGACCGTGTCACCGGGCCGGAACTGGCCGAGCTTCCAGCGCTGCCCGGTGACGACCGTCGCCGGGCAGACGAAGCCGCCGAGGGAGGGCCCGTCGGGGCCGAGGAGGACGGGCATGTCGCCGGTGTAGTCGACGGCGCCGACGGAGTACGGCGTGTCGTGGATGTTGGACGGGTGCAGGCCCGCCTCGCCGCCGTCCGTACGCGCCCAGCGCGGCTTGGGTCCGACCAGGCGGACGCCGGTGCGGGCCGAGTTGAAGTGGACCTTCCAGTGCGCGGCGTAGAAGTCGCGGATGTCGCCCTCGGTGAAGAACTCGGGGGCGGCGTGCGGGCCTTCGACCGCACCGACCCGCCACTCGCCGCCGAAGACGGGGCGCTGGTCGAGGGGGACGACGGAGGTCTGCGTTCGGGCCTGGGCGCCGTGCAGGACGTCGCCCGCGCGCAGGGCGCGTCCGCCGTGCCCGCCGAACCGGCCGAGGGTGAAGGTGGCCGCGCTGCCCAGGAACTCCGGTACGTCCAGACCGCCCGCGAACAGCACGTAGGTGCGCAGGCCGTGTTCCTCGGGCGCTGCGACGGCGAGAGTCTGTCCGGCGTCGACGGTGACCGGCTCCCACTGCGGTACGGGGGTGCCGTCGATCGTCGCCCGCGCGGGAGCGCCGGTGACGCAGACCGTCGTCGGGCGGGTGAACCTCAACGAGGGGCCCTGGAGCGTGCATTCGAGGCCGGGCGCGCCCTCGTCGTTGCCGAGCGCGGTGTTGCCGAGCCGGAAGGACAGGTCGTCCATCGGCCCGCACGGGGGGACGCCGACCTGCCAGTAGCCGGTGCGTCCGGGCCAGTCCTGCACGGTGGTCAGGGTGCCCGGTGTGACGACCTCGATGCGTGGCGTCGGGTCGACGATCTCGGTGAGCGAGGCGGTGGAGTGGACCGCGGCGCGCACGTCGGTGTCCCGCAGCGCGGCGCGCACCAGGCCGAGGTTGGTCTCGATGCCGTCGACTCGGGTCGCGGCGAGGGCCGCGTCCAGCCGGTCGAGCGCCTCGGCGCGGTCGGCGCCGTGTGCGATGACCTTGGCGAGCATCGGGTCGTAGGAGGTGGTGACCTCGGTGCCGGTCTCCACCCAGGTGTCGACGCGGACGTCCGTGGGGAAGGCGACGCGGGTCAGCAGGCCCGCGCTGGGCCGGTGGTCGCGGGAGGGGTCCTCGGCGTACACACGTGCTTCGACGGCGTGGCCCTTGGGGGCCGGGGGCTCGGTGACGACCGCGGTGTCGCCCTGCGCCAGTCGGAGCATCCACTCCACGAGGTCGACGCCGTAGATCTCCTCGGTGACCGGGTGCTCCACCTGGAGGCGGGTGTTGACCTCGAGGAAGAAGGCCTCCTCGCGGACGGCGTCGTACACGAACTCGACCGTGCCGGCGGAGCGGTAGTCCACGGAGGCGCACAGCTCCCGTGCGCTAGTGGCGAGTTGACGCCGCACGTGGTTAGGAAGGCCTGGGGCCGGGGCCTCCTCCAGGACTTTCTGGTTGCGGCGCTGCAGTGAGCAGTCGCGGTCGCCGAAGGTGACGACCTTGCCGTGTCCGTCGCCGAAGACCTGCACCTCGACGTGGCGGGCCCGTTCCACCAGCCGCTCCAGGAAGACGCCGGCGGAGGAGAAGGAGGCCGCGGCCACGCGCTGCACACGGTCCCAGGCGTCGGCGAGGTCGGCGGCGTTGTGGCAGGCCTGCATGCCGATGCCGCCACCGCCGCCGGTCGCTTTGAGCATGACCGGGTAGCCGATCTCCTCGGCCGCCGCGAGGGCGGCGGCCATGTCGGGCAGCAGTCCGGTGCCGGGGGCCAGCGGCACGCCGGCGGCCTGCGCTGCGGCGCGCGCGGTGTGCTTGGCGCCGAACAGGTTCAGTTGTTCGGGGGTGGGGCCGACGAAGACGATGCCGGCGTCGGCGCAGCGGCGGGCGAAATCGGCGTCCTCGGACAGGAATCCGTAGCCGGGGTGGACGGCGCCGGCACCGGTGTCCTTGGCGGCCTTCAGGACCAGCTCTGCGTCGAGGTAGGACTCCTTGGCGGGCGCGGGGCCGAGCCGTACGGCTTCGTCGGCCAGCCGGACGTGCGCGGCGCCCCGGTCCGGGTCGGAGTAGACCGCGACGGTGCGCAGGCCGAGCCTGCGGGCGGTGCCGATGATGCGGGTCGCGATCTCGCCGCGGTTGGCGACCAGCAGGGTGTCGAACGTCATGGTGCTCAGCCCTCGTCGCTCTCGTCCGGCTCGGTGATCGTCATCCGCACGGCGGTGGGGTCGAAGCCGTTGCAGGGGTTGTTGATCTGCGGGCAGTTGGACAGCAGCGCGAGGACATCGGTCTCGGCACGCAGGACGACCTTCAGGCCCGGGGCCGAGATGCCGTCGACGATGCCGAGGGTGCCGTCCTTCTCGACCGGCACGTTCATGAACCAGTTGACGTTGGAGACCAGGTCGCGCTTGCCGAGGCCGTGCTTGCTGCCCTCGGCGAGGAAGTTCTCCACGCAGGCGTGCTGCGACCAGGTGTGGTGGCCGTAGCGGAGAGTATTGGACTCCTTGGAGCAGGCCCCGCCGACGGTGTCGTGCCGCCCGCAGGTGTCCTCGACGACGGTCATCAGGGGCGTGTGCTCGTTGGACAGCAGCACCGAGCCCGTGGTCAGGAAGATGTTGCCCTGGGCGTGGATGGTGTCGGGAGCGCTGTAGCGCACGGAGGTGTCGTGCGCGTCGTAGACGAGGAAGTCCGCGGCCTGGTTGCCGTGCAGGTCGGTGATGGTCAGCAGTCGGCCCTTGCGGACGATGGCGGACCAGGCGGCGCGGGCGGGGACGGTGTCGTCGGAGACGACGCGGCCTGCAACGGTGGTGGTCATGCGATCCCCCGGGCGGTGAGGTGGCCGGCAGTGTTCAGGAAGACGCGGCGGCCCTCGGGTGTGGCGTCCCACAGCGCGTCACCGGGGGCTGTCGGCGCAGCCCGGTACGCGAGGACCTCAAGGTGTGTGCAGGTGTACTCGGGGCGCGGGTCCAGCGGGTGCGGGACGTTGGCGATGAGGACGGTGACGTCCTGCTCGGCGCGCAGTGTGACGGCCTTGCGGGGGCCCGCGGAGCCGGTGAACTCGGTGGAGCCGTCCTCGGCGATCCGCACGCCCTGGAAGAAGGAGAGGGACGGCGGGAGGTCGCGCGGGGCGAGGCCGTTCTTGAGGGCGGCGAGCTTGAACAGCTCGCGCCCGGCCGGAGAGGCGGACTGAGGGGTTCCGTCCCCGTAGCGCTCGGTGTTGCGCGCGAGGGTGGAGGTGCCGGTGAGGGAGTCGTGCCGGCCGGAGGTGTCCTCGATGACGGAGGCGAGGATCCGGCCCTGGTCGGACAGGAGCAGGTGCCCCTTGCCGAGGTAGGCGCTCCAGAGCACCTTGACGGTGTCGGCAGCGTTCAGCCGCTCCCAGGGGCGGTCGGCGCTGAACAGCAGGAGGTGCGCGCACGCGTCGCCGGTGAGGTCGGTCAGCCGCAGCTCGGTGCCACGGGCCAGGACCTGGTGGGTGTAGTTGCCGCCTGCCACGGTCTCGGCCCACACGATGTCCTCGGCGGCGATGCCCTCGGGAGGCGCCGGCCAGTTGCGGGCGGGGAGTACGGGCATGGTGTCGACCTTCGTGCCCTCCTGGGCGCGGGCATGGTCGCGGGCGCTGTGCGCCGACGCTGTCACTGACGCTGCTGCCACGGCTCAACCTCCGACTCGGCCTAATTTCTGTCGTGCGACAGAAATTAGTGCGCGGGGGATTCGAGGCCATTGCCCGTGCGTTTCGGGCCAGTTACCGCAAACTCTCACTCCGCAGGAACGGGACGCGCGCGCCCCGGAGGACTCGCGCGGGCCTGTGCGAGGATCACTGCGTGAACACCCGCAGCAGCAGAAGAGTCGGCCGTCCGCGCGCACAGGAGCGCCCCGCCAGCGGGCTGGAGCCGCGCGAAGAGGTCCTGGCCGCTGCGGCCCAGCTGTTCACGACCCATGGCTACACCGCGACCACGACCCGCGCAGTCGCCGAGCAGGCCGGTCTGCGTCAGGCGTCCCTGTACCACTACTTCGACGGCAAGGTGGCGATCCTCGCCGCCCTGCTGGAGGGGACCGTCCGCCCCTCGCTGGAGGTGGCGCACGAGCTGGTGTCCCGTACGCAGACGTCCCCGGAGGCACGACTGTGGGCGCTGTGCCACTCCGACGCGGCACTGCTGTGCGGCGGCCCGCACAACCTCGGGGCGCTCTACCTCCTGCCCGAGGTGCAGACCGAGCGCTTCGCCGTCTTCCACCGGGTCCGGGTCGAACTCAAGGCAGCCTACGGCGAGTTGCTGGCCGCCACCGAGCCGGGGGCGGCGCTCGACGCGGAGGACCTGGCGCTGCGCACGGACCTTCTCTTCGGCCTCACCGAGAGCGTGATCCTCATCCGGCGCGCAGACCCCGGCCACGATCCGCAGGCCCTGGCGGCCGCAACGGCCGACGCGGCGCTACGGGTCGCGGGCGTGCCGCAGCGCTCCCTGGCGCGGCTGCGCCGCGAGGGGCAGCAGCTCCTCGCGGCGGGTGCCTGACGCGGCGTCCTGCTCGACTTTTGGTTACGCACGGCCTCGACTGTCAGTTACGTACGCCCTCGTCCAGGACGGGCCCGGCCGGGACCTGGCTGTCCGGGCCCTTCGGCGTGGACGCCGCGTCCTTGCGGCTGCGGTACCAGCGATACGCCGCACCCGTGGCGACCGTGGTACCGACGAACAGAACGGTGAACCACTGGAAGTACCAGTGGCCGCCCTCCGGGTCGTACACCTCTCCACGCGGCCAGGAGAGATTGACCGTCATGAACAGTCCGTAGCCGACCGCGAGCGCGTTGACGGGCAGTCCCCAACGGCCGAGAGAGAACAGCGGTTTGCCGAGCTCGTCGCGATCGCCGCCGTCCGCCGGCGGCCACTGGCCCTTCAGCCGCCGGATCAGCATCGGGCCGGTGACCATCGCGTACGCCAGGTACACCATCGCGATGCACGTGGTGCCGATGGCCAGGAACGCCTGCGGCGAGCCGAGGTTGAGCAGAAGCAACAGCCCGGCGCAGACGCCGACCACCACCGCGGCCGTACCAGGCATCCCGGTCCGCCGCGGCACCTTCGCCAGCCGTGCCGACTGCGGGAGGACACCGTCACGCGCCATGGAGTAGAGCATGCGGGTGGCCGAGGTCTGGATCGCCAGGGTCGCCGCGCAGACGGCCAGGGCCACGTCGGCGAGCAGGACCTTGCCGAGGCCGTCGCCGAGAGTGCTGGTCAGCACATAGCTCAGACCCTCTGTCGCCAGCCGCCCGTCGGTCAGGCTGGGTGCGGCGAGCAGTCCGCCGAGCAGCAGCAGTCCGCCGCACAGGCCGGAGGTCGTCAGCGCGCTGAGTGTCGTGCGGGGTGCGGTGCGCCGTGGGTTGACGGTCTCCTCGCTCATCTCGCTCGCGCTCTCGAAGCCGATGAGGACGTACGCGGCGGTGAACGAACCCACCAGCAGTGCCGCGATCAGGCCGCCCTCGCCACCGGTGTGCAGGGTGATGCCGGGATCGCGTTCCGCGTGGGTGGCAAGGAGCGTGACGATCAGGGCTACGCCGACGATCTCGG
Source organism: Streptomyces sp. NBC_00287 (assembly GCF_036173105.1). Classification (NCBI taxonomy): domain Bacteria; kingdom Bacillati; phylum Actinomycetota; class Actinomycetes; order Kitasatosporales; family Streptomycetaceae; genus Streptomyces; species Streptomyces sp. NBC_00287. The sequence goes on along the minus strand of NZ_CP108053.1, from coordinate 9,193,174 downwards.
CGGTGACGCCGACGGTGTTGACGGCCGACAGCGCCCGGTTGTCGAGGACGTTGAGCAGCGTGGTGAGCGCGAGCAGGACCAGTCCCAACAGGGCGGCGTTGGCGGCGCCGCTGGTCGTGGTCGGTGACGGGTCGCCGCCGACGATCTGGAAGCCGGACCAGATGGCGGGCAGGACGACCTGCAGCGCGAGTGCGGCGGCGGCCACGACCACGACCCGGCCGACCACCATGATCCAGCCCGCGTACCAGCCGAAAGCCGGACTGCCGAGCCGGCTCGCCCACTGGTAGATCGCCCCCGCGATGGGCAGCCGGGCCGCGAGTTCAGCGAAGCAGGCGGCGACGAGCAGCTGGCCGACGAGAACGGCGGGCCAGGTCCAGAAGAACAGGGGCCCGCCGAAGGAGTAGCCGAGGGCGAAGAACTGGAAGACCGTGGTCAGCACAGAGATGAACGAGAATCCGGCGGCGAAGGACGCGTAGCGGCCCATCCGGCGCCGCAGCTCCTGGCGGTAGCCGAACTCGGCGAGCGAGCCGTCACCCGCGTCGCCGGGTGAGGGAGGTGCCGGCGGTGTGGGATCGGTGGTCACGGTCATGGCGGTCCCCTGTCGCGGAGGCGAGTTCCAGCGAAATTCCTATCGAGTGACAGAAATTAGGGACAGCTCGTTTCCCTCGCATTTCGCAGCCGTCTCCGAGCCGTTAGTGCCTCCTCACCCACGCAGCGCCGCGCGTCCGCCTCACCGAGCAACTCAGCGAGCTTCCCGACGCGGCGAGTGGACGCCGAGCGGACACGCGTTCGCGGGCCTCACGGTCAGTGAACCGTGAGGCCCGCAGCGGGGGCCGCGGCAGCGGGGTGCCTCGGCTCGGTGATGTTGCCGCGGGTCAGTCGGCCGGTGTCAGTGCGACCTCGGCGCTGCCCGAGAGCGACGGCAGGCCGTCCGGGGGCGTGTCCCTGTAGGTGGCGTTGAAGACCGCCTTCAGGTCGTCCGCGCCGGCGTGACCGCCGTCCACGAATGTCTCGAACGATCCGGAGCAGCCGTTGCTCGACGAGAGCGGATGGCCGTGCGAGTCGTGGCCGAGGATGAATGAGACGGTGACCTTGGAGCAGTCCACCGGCTGGTCGTCGGTGACGGTGACCTGCCAGGTGACCGTGTCACCCCAGTGGAAGGGCGTACCGCCGTGCGGAGCCGGGTCGGTGGTGAGCGAGACGACCGGCGCCTTGTTGCCGACCACCACGGGGACAGACACGGAGGCCGAGCGCCCGGTGCGGTCGGTGACCTTCAACGTGGCGTCGAAGACGCCGTTCTTGGTGAAGGTGTGCTTCGGGTTCGCCTCCCTGGAGTCCACGGTGCCGTCGGCATCGAAGTCCCAGGCGTAGCTGAGGGCGTCACCGTCGGCGTCCTTCGTACCGGCGCTGGAGAACTGGACCGTCAGCGGGCTGGTGCCGTTGGTCACGTCCGCGGCGGCCTTGGGCTCCGGCGTGCGGTTGCCCCGGGTGAAGTCGATGCGGGAGAGCTGGGCCTCGGGCAGCTCCGCAAAGTACCCGGTGCCGTACTCAAGGACATACAGCGCGCCGTCCGGGCCGAACTCGGCGTCGATCGGGCCGTCCGTCGTGATCGAGGGGATCGCGTCCTCGATCTTCTGGATCTCGTTCTGCTTGCCGAGGGTGATGGCCTTCATCTGGTCGCGGGTCCACTCGTAGAAGAGCGGCTTGCCGTCGAAGTACGCGGGCCAGCGGTTCTCGGCCGTGTTCCACTTGTCGTAGCGGTACGCCGGGCCGCCCATCGGGCCGATGCCGCCCGTGCCGAGCTCGGGGAACTCCTCGGAGGCCCCATAGCCGTAGACCATCTCCGCGTCCTCGACCGGCGGCAGCTCGCTCAGGCCGGTGTTGTGACGCGAGTCGTTGACCGGCTTCGCACAGTTGAACGCGCCGCTCGACTTCTGGGTGGCGAAGTCGTAGTCCTGGTACGGCATGTCCTGGGTCACGCAGAACGGCCAGCCGTAGTTGGCGGGGCGGTCGATGACCATCCAGCGGCCCTGGCCGCCGGGGCCTCGGTTGGCGTTGGCGTTGCGGGCGTCGGGCGAGTAGTCGCCGACATAGACCTCGCCGGTCTTGTCGTCCACCCCGAAGCGGAACGGGTTGCGCAGACCCATGGCGTAGATCTCGGGGCGGGTCTTCGCGGTGCCCGGCGCGAAGAGGTTGCCGTCGGGTATCGCATAGCCGCCGCCGCGCTTGACCTTGATGCGCAGGACCTTGCCGCGCAGGTCGTTGGTGTTGCCCGAGGTGCGTCGCGCGTCGTAGACCGGGTTGCGGTCGGGGCGGTCGTCGAGCGGGGCGTAGCCGTCCGAGGCGAACGGGTTGGAGTCGTCGCCGGTCGACAGGAACAGGTTGCCCTTGTGATCGAAGTCGATCTTGCCGCCGACGTGGCAGCAGATGCCCCGGTCGGCCGGGACATCGAGGATCTTCTGTTCGGTGCCGAAGTCGAGCTTGTTGCCCACGAGCTTGAACCGCGAAAGGCGCGTGACGCCCTCGTACTTGGCGAAGTCCGCGGCCGTGCCGAACTGCGGTGCGTCCCCTTCGTTGACGCCCGCGGTGGCCGGGTCGTCCATGGGGGTGTCGAGGCGGGGCGAGTAATAGAGGTAGACCCAGCGGTTCTTGGCGAAGCCGGGGTCGACGGCGATACCCTGCACGCCTTCTTCATCGTGCTGATAGAGCCCGGCAGGGCTCTTCTTCAGGTCGGCGGCGAGGAAGTTCACGCCGCTCTTGGGGTCGTGGATCCGGACCTCCCCGGTGCGTGCCGTGTGCAGTACGCGCCGGTCGGGCAGGACGGCGAGGGCCATGGGCTCGCCCGGGCGGTCGTTGAGGGTGACCTTCTGGAAATCCGACGGGGCCGGCGGTGCGGAATCCGATTTGGCGGCTTGTGCTGGAGAGAGAGGCAGGAGGCCGACGGCTCCGGCCAACGCAGCCGCCCCCACCAGGGTGACGATCCGTCTGTTGCGCACTCAGAACTCCTCTGTTTTCTGGCCGGCGGCAGCAAAAGCCCAGGGCGTGGCCCCGGCTGGCCGCTGCAGAGTGACATCGGGTGAAAACCCGTACGAAGTGAGGCAGTTGGACGCTAGAGCGCCCACTTTCAACTCGTCAAGGACAAAGTTTCAACTTCCTCAGGGAAAGATTGTCCCGGCGATTTCGGGGTGTTCAGGGCGTTTTGGGCACGCCCGGGGCCCGCCCGGCGCCAAGGCGCCGGGCAGGTTCTGCGGGTGATGCTCCGTCAGTGGCAGGCGCGCAGAGCCGCGAGGTTGTCGTAGCCGACCCGGGCGAACTCCAGCGACTGACCGGGGGTGCTCGCGCTCGGCGCGTTGTCCTGCTCGACCATCGGGTTGTGGTAGTTCTTCGCGCCCACCCGGGTGAAGAACTTCCGGTAGTCGATGTCACCCGTGCCGAACGGCACCATGTCGTAACCCAGGCCGCTTTGGGGGTTGACCACGCCGTCCTTCGCGTGGAAGAGGGGGAAGCGGTTGGTGTTGCGGACCACGAGAGCGGCCGGATCGAAGACCTGCTCCTGCTGCGAGCCGTCGTGAGCGGTGAACGTGTGGAACTTGTACTGGGCCACGTGCGCCCAGAAGACGTCCAGCTCCAGATAGACGCTCTTGCGGTCCGTCACCTCCAGGAAGTACTCCAGCTTCCGGATGCCGGAGCTGCGGGTCGGCCGGCCCTGGGCGTCGAGCGGACCGCCGTCGAGCAGGAAGTCGTAGGCGCTGTCGTGGTTGTGGGTGTAGAGCTTCACGCCCTCGCTCCGGGCGATGGCGCCCATGGTGTTCCACTTCTCCGCGGCGACGTCCCAGTCGGCCCGGTAAGGGGTGCCGGTGGGGTCGCCACCGGTGCCCATGTGGTCCATGCCGAGGATGTTGGCAATCTCCAGGAACCGCTTGAAGGTGTCCAGGTCGGCCTGGGTCAGCGGCCAGGACGGCGGGATGAAGCCGTGGCTGCCCTGCGCCCGCAGGCCGTACTCGTCGAGCCAGGAGCGCATCAGCTTCGCGCCCTCGACGGTGCCCAGGTTCGCGCCGCCGGCCGCGTTGGCGTGCTGGCCGTAGCCGGCGAACTCCACCTGGCGGTAGCCGAAGCGCGACAGCTGCTGGAACACCTCGCGGAAGCCGGAGGGCAGGTTCGAGGCCAGCGGGTCGCGGCCGATCGCATCGCGGACGGTGTAGAGGATGATGCCGCGCTTGTGCGGCGGGACCAGAGCGGATCTGCCCCGGTCCTCGACGGCGGCTTCCGCGCCGTCCTGCGCCAGCGCGGGTGCGGCGCCGACCACCGGTGCGGCGATCGCCACGGCCGTGGCGGCCGTGCAGGTGCTGAGGAAACGGCGGCGGCTGATGCCGAGCGTGCGGCGCAGGGCGTCGCCGGTGACGGCTTCGTCGTTGAACGCGGTCACAGTGTTTCTCGCTTTCGTTGTCACGGTGCTGCGGTGCCTGACGGCAGCCGTCTCAGGAGAGGCCGGCGAGCCGCAGCAGCAGGGACTTCACATCGGTGGCCGCTACGCGGCCGGACACTGCGCGGGGGGTGGAAACCAGGACGAGCGGACCTTCTTCGTCGCTCGTGGGGAGGCGGCCGTGGCTGCCGCGAACAGGAGAGGGGTCAAGGGGCACGAACGCCATGCGGTAGCGCATGCCGAGCTTCTTGCGGGCCACCGCCTTGGCCGCCTTGAGCCGCACGTAAGGATCTTCGGGATCCATGAACAGTTCGACCGGGTCGTAGCCGGGTTTGCGGTGGATCTCGACCAGTCGCGCGAAGTCGGGGGCGCGGTCGTCGTCGAGCCAGTAGTAGTACGTGAACCAGGCGTCCGGTGCGGCGACCGCGACCAGCTCCCCGGAGCGCGGGTGATCGAGCCCGTTGGCCTTCTTGCCCTCGTCGTCGAGGATCGCGTCGATGCCCGGAAGGTCCTCCAGCGCCGCGCGGGTGGCTTCCAGGTCCTCGGGCCGACGCACGTAGACATGCGCGACCTGGTGGTCGGCGACGGCGAAGGCACGGGACGCCATCGGGTCCAGGTACTCCATGCCGTCCTGGGTGTGGACTTCGAGGAGTCCGGCCCGGCGCAGGGCGCGGTTGATGTCGACGGGGCGGCTGACGCGGGTGATGCCGTACTCGGACAGGGCGACGACGGTACGGCCTTCCGCGCGGGCGTCGTCGAGCAGCGGGCCGATGACGGCGTCGAGTTCGGCGGCAGCTCGGTGGGAGCGGGGATCGTCGGGGCCGTAGCGCTGCAGGTCGTAGTCGAGGTGTGGGAGATAGCACAGGGCCAGGTCGGGCCGGCGGGTGCGCATGATGTGGCGGGTCGCCTCGGCGATCCAGCGGCTGGAGACGATGTCCGCGCCCGGCCCCCAGAAGTGGAAGAGCGGGAACGTGCCGAACTTCTCCGTCAGTTCATCGTGCAGGGCCGCCGGCCGCGTGTAGCAGTCGGGTTCCTTGCGGCCGTCGGCGTAGTAGATCGGACGGGGGGTGACGGTGATGTCGGTGTCGGCGCCCATGGCGTACCACCAGCAGATATTGGCGACGGTGTAGCCGGGGTGGGCGCGGCGGGCGGCGTCCCAGAGTTTGTCGCCGGCGACCAGGCCGTTGTGCTGGCGCCACAGGAGTACGTCGCCGAGTTCGCGGAAGTACCAGCCGTTGCCGACGATGCCGTGCTCGGCCGGGAGCGCGCCGGTGAGGAAGGTGGACTGGGCGGCGCAGGTGACGGCGGGCAGCACGGTGGACAGGCTCGCCTGCGAGCCCGAGGCCGCGAGCGCCTTCAGGCGGGGCATGTGGTCGAGGAGACGGGGGGTGAGGCCGACCACGTCGAGGACCAGCAGCGCCGTGGGGCGAATGCTCATGGCAGCTCCTTCAGGCCGAGGTCCGTCAACAGGTCGCGGGCGAGGGTCAGTTCGGCGGCGAGGCCGTCGACGAGCTGGGTCCTCGTGCGGGGGCGCAGCTCGGGCGGGAGCGCCTGCCAGGTGTAGGTCTCGACCTCGAGATGACGGGTGCGCGGCTCCCCGCCTCCCACCAGCAGGTTCAGGGCCTCCTTCAGCACGTGCAGGGTGGAGGTGAGCGGTGGGGTGGGCGGGGCGTGCAGGGGGACGTGGAAGTGGGCGCGCCAGGGCGCCGCGTCGGGGAGCGCCTGGCCGCCGAGGGCCTCGCCGAGGTCGTCGGTGCCGCGTAGGCCGGCGGCGGTTCGGGTGCGGGTCTGATGCAGGAAGCGCGGTTCGTCGAAGGCGGCGAGCGCCTCGCGGACTTCGGGGAGGTGAGGGTGCTCGGCGTGCAGTGCTGCCGACAGCTGCGCCTTGGGGATGCCGATACCGGCCGCGTCGAGCGCGGCCAGCGCCGTTGCCGGGTCCTCGAAGGAGGTGGCCAGGTGGCACGTGTCCACGCACACGCCGATACGGTCGCCCGGCAGCGCGGTGAGCGGTCCGATCGCGTCCGCGGTCGTCTCCACCGTGCAGCCGGGCTCCGGTTCGAGGGCGATGCGGATCGACTTGCCGGTCAGCTCCTCCAGCGCGTCCAGCCGCTCCGCCAGGGTGGTCAGCGCGGCGCCTGCGGTGGCGGCGGCGCGCTCGTCGAAGTCGGTGCGCCAGGCGAGCGGAAGGGTAGAGATCGTTCCCTCGGTGACGTCGTCCGGAAGGAGCGCCGTCAGGAGCCGGGCCAGGTCGGTGGTGTGCGCGAGGCGTTCGGCGTCGGCCCAGTCGGGCCGGTAAACGCGGTACTTGACCTCCTGGGCGCCGAACCCCTCGTAGGGGAAGCCGTTCAGCGTGACGACTTCGAGGCCGCGCCGGTCCAGCTCGGTCCGCAGTTCCCGCAGTGCCACCGGGTCGGTGATCAGCGCGCGTGCGGCGTCCTTGGCGAGCCACAGGCCGATGCCGAGGCGGTCGCGTCCCAGGCATCTGCGGACCGGCTCGCAGTGGTCGCGCAGTTGGGCGAGGACACCGTCGAGGGTTTCCGCGGGGTGGACGTTGGTGCAGTAGGCGAGGTGGACGGTGGACCCGTCGGGGTGCCGGAAGCGCATGACTCACTCCCCGCCGCGCAGGATGGAGTTGCCCTCGTGCAGGCCCTCCGCCTGGGGGACGTCGAGGCGCAGGCGGCCGCTGAGTCCGTAGAAGGCGACCGGGTTGCGCCACAGCACCTGGTCGACGTCGTCCTCGCCGAAGCCGGCCGCGAGCATGGCGTCGGCGACCTTGCGGGTCTTGAGCGGGTCGCTCTTTCCCCAGTCGGCGGCCGAGTTGACGAGGACTTTCTCCGTTCCGTACGTCCTGAGGATCTCGACCATGCGGTCCTCGTCCATCTTGGTGTCCGGGTAGACCGAGAAGCCGAGCCAGCAGCCGCTGTCCTTGGCGTGTTGGACGGTCGTCTCGTTGAGGTGGTCGAGCAGCACCCGTTCCATGGGCAGGTTCGACTCGCGCACGACGTCGACGGTGCGGTGCAGGCCGGTGAGCTTGTCGCGGTGGGGGGTGTGGACGAGGGCGGGCAGGCCGTGGTCGGCGGCGAGCTGAAGCTGGGCGGCCAGCGCGGTGTCCTCGGCCGGGGTCATGGAGTCGTAGCCGATCTCACCGACGGCGACGACGCCGTCCTTGACGAGGTAGCGGGGCAGCGCGTCCAGGACGGGCGTGCAGCGGGGGTCGTTGGCCTCTTTGGGGTTAAGGGCGAGCGTGCAGTGGTGGGCGATGCCGTACTGGGCGGCGCGGAAGGGTTCCCAGCCGAGGAGGGCGTCGAAGTAGTCGAAGAAGCCGGCCGGCGAGGTGCGGGGCTGGCCGAGCCAGAAGGACGGTTCGACGACGGCGCGCACACCGGCGGCATGCATCGCCTCGTAGTCGTCGGTGGTGCGGGAGGTCATGTGGATGTGCGGGTCGAAGATACGCATCAAGGCTCCTTGGGCTCTTCGCCCGTCAGGGTCAGCACGCGACCGAGATCGTCGGGTACGTCGCGGCCGGCGGCGGTGCGCTCGGCGGCGTAGTCGGTGAGCATGCGGGCCAGTTCGCCGTCGCCGGCCGCCCGCTGCGCCAAGCGCGCGACCGCGTCGAGGGGGACGCCGGTGAACAGGCACTTCAGGACGGCGTGACGCCAGGCGTGCGGGTCGAGGTGGGCGGCGGCGTAGGGGCCGACGGCGGCGCGGACGAGCCTGGTGTCGTTGGTGCGCAGGGCATCCTCGACGAGGTGCAGGGCGTGCGGTCCTTCGACCAGATCCGGGAGCACCTGGAGTACGGCGCGGCGTTCGGCGCCGCTGCCGTGCTGGTAGAGCCGGGTCAGGGTGTCGAGTCCCGCCCGGGCCTCGACCAGCAGCAGCGTACGGACGGCGTCGGCGTTGTCGTGGCCGCAGTGCCGCCCGGCAGCGGCGAACCGCAGCTCCCAGGTGTGGGCGATGTACGAGGTGGGGGCCGTCGGGGGTGCCTTCGCCGCGTGGGCTGCGTCGGCCAGCGCTTCGTCGAACCAGGCGCGCGCCGTGTCGTCGGGCAGCGCCGCCGTGACGTGGTCGCGGGTCCGGGCAGGGGGTTGCGTCATGCCGCCGACGCTCCCTTCGTGGTGGTGGCTGCCAGGGTCCGGAGGAACTCGATGGAGGATCGGGCCAGTTCCGGCCCGGCGTGGGAGTGACGGGGCAGCTCGACGACGGTGAGGCCCTGGTAGCCGGTGGCGGCGAGGGCGTCCAGGACGGGCGGGAAGTCGATCTCGCCGTCGCCGAACGGCAGATGCTCGTGCACCCCCCGACGCATGTCCTCGATCTGCACGTGCCGCAGCCAGGGCGCGGCCGCACGGACGCACTCGGCGGGCGGGTCCGGCTCCAGGCACTGGCAGTGGCCGATATCGAGGGTCAGGCCGAGAGAGGAAGGGCTGCCGAGCAAGGTGCGCAGGTGATGGAAGTCGGCGAGGGTGGCGAGGAGGTGTCCCGGTTCGGGTTCGATCGCGATCGGTACGCCGGCGACGGCCGCGGCGTCGACTACGGGTTCGAGCGTCTCCTGAAGGCGCTGCCAGGCGGTGTCTTCGTCGGTGCCGGGCGGCGTGATGCCACTGAAGCAGTGCACGGCGTGCGCTCCGAGGTCCGCCGCGACCCTGACCGCCGTGATCAGCAGGCGGGTGCGGGCGGCACGCCCCTCGGGGTCCGGGTCGAGCAGCGACGGACCGTGCTTGCGGTGCGGGTCGAGCACGTAACGGGCGCCGGTCTCGACGGTTGCGGTGAGACTGAGTTGGCCGAGCCTGCGGGCGACATGGGCGGTGCGGGCGGGGAGATCGGGGGCGAGCGGGTCGAGGTGCATGTGGTCGAGGGTGAGTCCGACGCCGTCGTAGCCCAGGTCGGCGAGCAGTCCGAGGGCGTCGTCGAGTCGGAGGTCGGTGAGGCCATTGGTGCCGTAACCGAGGCGGAGTCCCTGTCGGCGATTCACGTGGGGCTCACCTTCCGTGCGAGCGCGCGGGCCAGGGGGACGAGCCCCAGCACCGTCAGAGCGGTGCCGGCCGACCCGGACCGGGCGGCGAGCGCGGCCTGGAGCGGGATCATGGCGCGGATCCCACCGCCGACGGCGCGCTGTGTGAGGGGCGCAGACGGGTTGAGGGCGGCGTGCAGACAGGGCACGGCGGCGGTACGGACGTACGCGGCGGCCGACAGCGCCGGGACGTTCCCTGCCCTCGCGCGCGTTCGTGCCAGCAGCAGGCCGAGCGCGGTCGTCGCACCGAGCGCGGCCAGCGGGGTGAGGGTCGAACCGCCGTGCGCCTCGTGCCGCGAGACGGCGGTGACGGCGTAGGTGTGGGCGGCCAGCACAGCGGCGGCGGGGGCCGCGGTGCGCAGTGTGACGGGGGATCCCCCAGGCGTCGGGGGCTGTATGCGCCCTCTCCGGGCGGCGGCTGCGCCTCGTGGCGTGCGGGCGTCCCGGCCGGAAAGCGCCGGGCCGCGGGCGGGCGCGGACGGTGCCGTATCGGCGGCTGTTCGGCCCGACGGCCTCGCGGTGGGCGCCGACTTGGTCGCCGCGGCGCCGAGCAGGAGGTCCAGGGCGCGTGTCGCCGCCATCGCCGCCGGGGCCGCGGGGGTGTGCTTCAACCTCAGGTCGTACGCCCAGACCGTGGCGGTCAGTGCCGACGCCACCGCGAGTGCGGGGCGGCCGGCGCGGGCGGCGAAGGTCAGGCCGGCCGCGGTCAGCAGTCCGGCCGCACCCAGCGCCGCAGTCGGGGAGATACGGCCGGAAGGAAGGGGACGATGGGGGCGGTCGACGGCGTCCTCGTCGCGGTCGGCCCAGTCGTTGAGCGCCATGCCCGCCTCGTAGAGGCAGAGCGAGGCGCCCACGGCGTACGCCGTGCCCCGGTTGGGCCGCAGCCCGGCGGCCGCGGCACCGGCGAGGGCATCACCGGGCACGGTGAACAGCGCCGAGACGCGCAGCAGTTCGGCCCAGTCCCGCAGCCGCGCCCGCCGCCCGCGCCCCGGTGCGGCGCCCGCGTGGCCCTGGCCGTTCCCACGTCGGGCAGGCTGCGGGGCACGCACCGGTGCGGGTGGAGCGAGGCGGGACAGGAGGGAGCGGATCACTTCGCCTCCCGCAGGCGGTCGGCGAACGACAGCAGCGCGGTGAACTGCTCCGAGAGCCCCGACGGACCGGCGTCCGGGTCCTTGAAGTAGAAGCCGAGCTCCGTCAGCGGTCCGGACAGGCCCACCTCGTGGGCGCGGGCGACAAGGCGGGCCAGGTCCAGCACGAGCGGTGCGGCCAGGGCCGAGTCGCAGCCCTGCCAGATGGTCTGGAGGATCATCCGCGAGCCGAGGAAGCCGTCGAAGGCGATGTGGTCCCAGGCGGTCTTCCAGTCGCCGAGCGCCGGTACGTCGTCGATGTGCACCTCGCCCTGAGGCGTGTGGCCGAGGGTGTCGGCCAGAACGCGCTCCTTGCCGGCGTTCTTCGCCGCGGCCGCTCCCGGGTCGGCCAGCGCCGCCCCGTCGCCGCCGCCCAGCAGGTTGGTGCCGGACCAGGCCCGTACCTCCAGGGCGCGCTGGACGAACATCGGGGCGAGCACAGCCCGCAGCAGCGTCTGGCCGGTCTTGCCGTCACGGCCCGCGTGGGGAAGCCCGCCGGCCGCCGCGGCCTCCGTGAGGGCCGGGGTGCGCAGCCCCGTGGACGGCGTGAAGTTGACGTAGGAACAGCCGGCTCGCAGGGCCGCGGCCGCGTACAGGGAACTGGGCGGCAGCCGTACGGCGTCGGGTGCGGGCAGCGGCTCGGTGGAGGAGACGTTGACGACGACCACCCGTGCCAGGGCGTTGCGCCGGCGGAACGACGTGAGGTCGGCGGCGAAGTCCGCAATGAGTTCCTCGTCGCCGCGTGTGTCTCCCGGGAGCGGGCCGCCGGACCGTATCTCCTCGTCGGCGGCCTGGAGTTCGGCGTACACGGCGGAGGCGAGCCCGTGCGGCAGGACGCCGGCGCCGGTGAGGTGTTCGGCCCGCTTGGGCAGCGGGCAGTCGGCCGTGTCGTGGCCGCCGAACACGAGGGAGGACAGGCGGGGCAGGCCGGTGCCGTCGAACGGTGCAGTCTCCGTGACCATGCCGGTCGGCGGATGCAGTCCGGCGGTGACCGCCGCGCACCCGGCGACGGCAGTGGTGGCCACCGATCCGCGGGCTCCGACGAACCAGACACCGGTGCGTACGGTCGGCCCGCCGGACTGCGGCTTTGATGCGTTCCCGTCATTGTTCACGGGCTGCCTTCCTGCCATGTCGATGATCCGATGTGGTTGGAGGACGGTGGGCGGGGGCTCGGGGGCCTCCCGTCCACCGTCGGCATAGGGACGGTTTCGGCCGCGGCCCAGGAGGGGCTGGCGCGTGGTTGGCGGTGACGGCGTGAGAGTGGCGGTGAAGCGAAATGCGGGATGCCTGAGGGCTGTTGGCCCTGCGCGGTGCGCGGATGTCCTCCGTAGGCCGGTCGAACGAGCGGTGAGCCGTACGGCCGGAATGTGCCGTCAGTCTCAAACCCCTGTGTGGCGCCTGTACACGAGAGGGACCGTAGCCCTGTTCGTCCTCGACCGATAGCCCTCGCGCAACGAATGGAACGAACTTTTTCCCGACCCAGGACAAAGGTGTGTCCGGGCAGCCCGGACCTGCCCGGCGGCTGTCCCACCGCCGGGCACTGACCTGGACGGGCTCTGCTCAGGTCGGGGCAAGAACTGCGGTTCGGCGGCGCCCCAAGGGGACTTGGGGCTGCTTCACCACGCGGCTCCCCGTGGAGCGATCAGTTGTCGCCACCTCCGAAGGCGGCGTCGAAGGAGACCGACGGCGGTTCGAAGTCGTACGCCTTCAGGCGGGCCAGCGCCTCCGGAGCGCCTTGGAGGCGGTCCATGCCGGCGTCCTCCCACTCCACGGAGATCGGGCCCTGGTAGTCGATGGAGCGCAGCATCCGGAAGACGTCCTCCCACGGGACGTCACCGTGGCCGGCGGACACGAAGTCCCAGCCGCGCCGCGGGTCACCCCAGGGCAGATGGGAGCCGAGCCGGCCGTTACGGCCGTCGAGGCGCTTGCGGGCCTCCTTGCAGTCGACGTGGTAGATCCGGTCCCGGAAGTCGTAGAGGAAGCCCACCGGGTCGAGGTCCTGCCACACGAAGTGCGAGGGGTCGAAGTTCAGACCGAAGGCCGGACGGTGGTCAACCGCCTCCAGCGCGCGCTGCGTTGTCCAGTAGTCGTAGGCGATCTCGCTGGGATGGACCTCATGGGCGAAGCGCACGCCCTCGGCGTCGAAGACGTCGAGGATCGGGTTCCAGCGGGTCGCGAAGTCGTCGTAGCCGCGTTCGATCATCGACTCGGGGGCGGGCGGGAACATCGCGACCAGATGCCAGATGGCGGAACCGGTGAAGCCGATGACGGTGTCCACGCCGAACGCGGCCGCGGCACGCGCCGTGTCCTTCATCCGGTCCGCCGCCCGCTGCCGTACCCCCTCGCCGTCGCCGTCGCCCCACACCGCGCCGGGCAGGATGGCCTGGTGGCGTTCGTCGATGATGGCGTCGCAGACCGCCTGGCCGACCAGATGGTTCGAGATCGCCCAGCACTTGAGGCCGTACTTCTCCAGCAGCTGATGCCGCGAGTCGAGATACGACGGATCGGCGAGCGCCTTGTCGACCTCGAAGTGATCGCCCCAGCAGGCGAGTTCAAGGCCGTCGTAGCCGAAGTCACGGGCCAGACGGCAGACCTCCTCCAAGGGCAGGTCGGCCCACTGACCGGTGAACAGGGTGAACGGGCGTGGCATGGCGGCTCCCAACGGTGTTTCTGCCGGATCTCTACCGGACCTCGGCCTGGACTGCCTGGACAGGGGTGTAGACGGAGTTCTTCTGCGCGCTGTCCTCCACCGCGGCGAGCACCCGCTGCACCTGCAGACCGTCGGCGAACGACGGCATCGGGTCGGTGCCGGACGCGATGGCCTCGACCAGATCGCGGGCCTGGTGGACGAAGGTGTGCTCATAGCCGAGCGCGTGACCCGGCGGCCACCAGCCCTCCAGATACGGATGCTCGGGCTCGGTGACGACGATCCTGCGGAACCCCGCCGTGGCGGCGGGCTCCCGGTGGTCGTGGAAGGACAGCTCGTTGAGCCGTTCCAGGTCGAAGGCGAGCGAACCGGACTCGCCGTTCACTTCCAGCCGCAGGGCGTTCTTGCGCCCCGACGCCATCCGGGTCGCCTCGAACGTGGCGAGCGCGCCCGAGGCGAGCCGGCCGGTGAAGACCGCCGCGTCGTCGACCGTGACCGGCCCGCGCCGGGTGGAGCCGGATGCGGTCAGGCCGGCGGAGGCGCCGTCGAGGCGGGGGCGTTCCTTGACGAAGGTCTCCATCTGGGCGGAGACCCCGACCAGTTCCTCACCTGCCAGGTACTGGGCGAGGTCGACGATATGCGCACCGAGGTCGCCGAGCGCCCCTGACCCCGCGTGTTCGCGCTGCAGCCGCCACGTCAGAGGGAAGTCGGGGTCGACCAGCCAGTCCTGAAGGTACGTCACCCGCACATGCCGCAGCGCGCCGAGCCTGCCGTCGGCGATGAGCCGACGGGCGTACGTGAGGGCAGGCACACGCCGGTAGTTGAAGCCCACCATGGCCAACTGTCCGCGCTCGCGGGCCGCCTCGGCGGCCGTGGCCATGGCCTCCGCCTCGGCGACCGAATTGGCCAGGGGCTTCTCGCACAGCACGTGCTTGCCCGCCTCCAGCGCCGCGATCGCGATCTCCGCATGGCTGTCACCCGGAGTGCAGATGTCGACGAGCTGTACGTCGTCGCGGGCCACGAGGGCGCGCCAGTCGGTCTCCGCCGCGGCCCAGCCGTGCTTGTCGGCCGCCGCCCGCACGGCGTGCGCGTCGCGGCCGGCGATCGCGGCCAGGACCGGCCGCAGCGGCAGGTCGAACACGTGCCCTACGGTGCGCCACCCTTGTGAGTGTGCGGCGCCCATGAACGCGTAGCCGACCATGCCCACGCCGAGTGTCGGCGGTGCGGTCCGACTGCCCCTGTGTTCCATCCGGATTCCTCCTCGTCGGAGTGTCACTGACTCATCGCTGTATTCGTGGGACCCACGGCCCGGGCCGATCAGATGAAGCCGGTCGGCAGGTACTGGTCGACGTTGTCCTTGGTGACCACGGCCGAGTAGAGCGTCAGCGAGGACGGGATCTCGAACTCGGCGAGGCCGCCGACGCCCTTGCCCTGGCCGAGCGCCCGGGCGAGATCGATGGCGGAAGCGGCCATCGTCGGCGGGTACAGGACCGTCGCCTTCAGCACGCTGTTGCCGGCCTTGATGGCGTCCATCGCGGACTTGGCACCCGCGCCGCCGACCATCAGGAAGTCGTCCCGGCCGGCCTGGTCGATGGCGCGCAGCGCGCCCACGCCCTGGTCGTCGTCGTGGTTCCACAGCGCGTCGAACTGGGACTGGGCCTGCAGCAGTTGCGCCATCTTGGCCTGACCGGACTCGACCGTGAAGTCGGCCGCCTGGCGGGCCACCTTCTTGATGTTCGGGTAGTTCTTCAGGGCGTCGTCGAAGCCCTGGGTGCGCTGCTGGGTCAGTTCCAGGTTGTCGAGCCCGGCGAGTTCGACGACCTTGGCGTTCTTCTTGTCCTTGAGCTGTTCGCCGATGTAATGCCCGGCGTTGAGGCCCATGCCGTAGTTGTCGCCGCCGATCCAGCAGCGGTACGCCTGCGGGGAGGCGAAGACGCGGTCCAGGTTGATGACGGGGATGCCTGCCCTCATGGCCTCAAGTCCGACCTGGGTGAGCGCCTTGCCGTCGGCCGGCAGGATCACCAGCACGTCGACCTTCTTGTTGATCAGCGTCTGGATCTGGCCGATCTGCTGGGCGGTGTCATTGGACCCTTCGGTGATCTCCAGCGTGACGTCGGAGTACCTCTCCGCACGCGACTTGGCGTTGTCGTTGATGGCGTTGAGCCAGCCGTGGTCGGCCTGAGGGCCGGCGAAGCCGATGGTGACGGCCTTGCCCGGCTTGTCGTCCGCGACGGGAGCGTTGTCCGCGGCCGGTTCCTGGTTCGTGGGCTCATTGCTCGTGCAGGCCGTCAGTAGCGCGCCGGCGGAAACGGCGGCGGTGCCGAACAGCAGTGCTCTGCGGCTGGTGGCGGGGATTCTTGCCATGGCGGATCGACCCTTCGGTGGGCGTTGTGCGTCAGATGGAGGCTGTGGGGGTGCCGGACGGCGGTGTCAGGGCCCGCCGTCCGGCGGTGTGCTGCACGGCGTCAGGCGTCGCCGTGCAGCGAGCGGCGCTGGACCAGGACGGCGGCGACGATGATGGCGCCCTTCGCGATCTGCTGGACAGCGGTCTCCAGGTTGTTCAGAGCGAAGATGTTGGTGATCGTGGTGAAGACGAGGACACCGAGGACGGAGCCGACAATGGTGCCGCGGCCGCCGCTGAGCAGGGTGCCGCCGATGATCGCGGCGGCGATGGCGTCCAGCTCGTAGAGGTTGCCGTTGGTGTTCTGACCCGACCCGGCGAGCACGATCAGCATGAACGCGGCGATACCGCAGCACAGGCCCGACAACAGGTACAGGTACAGACGCTGGCGGCGGACGTCGATTCCGGCGAGGCGGGCCGCTTCCGCGTTGCCGCCGACCGCGACGGTGCGGCGGCCGAAGGTGGTGCGGTTGAGCAGCAGCCAGCCGATGACGGTGACCGCGGCGAAGATCAGAACAAGGGGCGGGATGCCGAGGATGTAGGCGTCCCTGGCACCGAGATCGAGGACGGATTCGACGGTGACGATCTGGGTACTGCCGTCCGTGATCTGCAGCGCCAGACCGCGGGCGGAGGCGAGCATGGCCAGCGTCGCGATGAAGGGCACCATCCGGCCGTAGGCAACCAGCACACCGTTCACGAGACCGCAGCCCACACCGACGATCACCGCGGTGAACAGGATGCCCGCGAAGCCGAACTCCTGGGTGGCCACGGTCGTCGCCCACACCGAGGCCAGCGCCACGATCGCGCCGACCGACAGGTCGATCCCGCCGCTGGTGATGACGAACGTCATGCCGACGGTGACGACACCGATCACGGACGCCTGGGTGAGGACGAGCTGCAGATTGCTCGTCGCCAGGAACTCGTCCGGTGCGGTGATCCCACCGACCGCGACGAGGACGGCGAGGACGGCGAGCAACGACAGCGTGCGCACGTCCCAGCTCAGTCCGAGTGGTCGGCGTGAACTTTCCTTGTCCGTCGCGGACTTGGCGGCGGACGTCGGCGCATCCTGTTGCTCCGCGGTGGCCGGCTGCGTCATGGCGTCGGGCTCCCTTCCATCACAAGATCAAGTACACGGTGCTCGTCGAGCGCCCGGGCGTCCGCCGTGTGCACGACGCTGCCTTCACGCAGCACCAGCACCCGGTCGGCGAGCCCCAGGACTTCGGGCACCTCACTGGAGACGAGCAGTACGGCCAGGCCCTCGTCGGCCAGCCGGCGAATCACGGCGTACAACTCCGCCCGGGCGCCGATGTCGACACCCCGGGTCGGCTCGTCCAGCAGCAGCACCTTGCAGCCGCGCAGCAGCCAGCGGGCGAGTACCGCCTTCTGCTGGTTGCCGCCGGACAGGGTCCTGATCGCGGCATCGGGATTGTCCGGGCGCAGCGACAACTCCCGAACCGCCTCGTGCGCCGCGGCACGCTCGGCACGCCGGTCCAGCCAGCCCGCGCGGGCGAACCGGGACAGGGTGGAGACCGAGACGTTGCTGCTGACCGACTCCAGCATCAGCAGGCCCTGCGCCTTGCGTTCCTCGGGCGCGAGGCCGATACCGGCACGGACGGCGGCGCGCACACTGCCGGGGCGCAGCGGCGTGCCGTCAACGAGGACGCGGCCGCCGTCGGGCTTGCGAGCCCCGTAGATCGTCTCCAGGATCTCGCTGCGCCCGGACCCGACGAGCCCGGCCAGACCCACGATCTCACCGGGCCGCAGTTCCAGATCGACGGGCGCGAACTCCCCTCGCCGGGTCAGCCCTTCGACCCTCAGCACCGGTTCCCGCCCCGCTGCGAACCCGGCCTCGGGGCGCTCGGGGAAGACGTACTCGACATTCCTCCCGGTCATCAGAGCAACGACCTCATGGGTCGGCGTCGACTCCGCGGGCAGACCGCCGGCGACCGACCGGCCCTCCTTCAGGACCGTGACCCGGTCGCCGATGCGCCGGATCTCCTCAAGCCGGTGGGAGATGTAGATGACGGCGACACCGTCGGCCGTCAGGTCGCCCACGATCCTGAAGAGGTTGTCGACCTCTTCGGGGTCGAGCGCCGCGGACGGCTCGTCCATCACGATCAGCCGAACCTCATGGGACAGTGCGCGGGCCATCGAGACGATCTGCTGCTGCGCCGCGGACAGGTCCCCGACGAGCCGCGCGGGATCGATCTCCGAGTGCCCGAGGCGTCGCAGCAGGTCTGCGGTCGCCGTACGGGCGGCGGCGCCGCGCACGACGAACCCGGCGGACGTCGGTTCATGTCCGAGGAAGACGTTCTCCGCGACGGACAGCCCCTCGATCAGATCGAGTTCCTGGTAGATGGTGGCGATGCCCAGACGCATGGCGGCGATCGGCGACCCCAGGGACACCGGCTCGCCCTGCCAGGTGATCTCACCGCCGTCGGGCTGGTGAGCTCCGGCGAGCACTTTGATCAGAGTGGACTTGCCGGCGCCGTTCTGGCCGAGGAGGCAATGGACTTCCCCGGCCTGGACTTCGAGATCCACACCGTCCAGGGCGCGGACGCCCGGGAATGACTTGGTGATGCCGGACATGGTGAGCAGGGGTGGTTGTGGTGCCATGAGCAATCCCCTCGGCAGGTGCGGGCCGTGAGCGGGCAGAGCTGGACAGGGTGGTTCGGGTATGTGGGCGCCTCTGGGGAGCCCGACGACGTCGTGTGCGCCGGGCGTAGGGGCAGGGCGGAGCGGGGCCTGATGGCCCGGCAATCATGTGCGGTGGTGGGTGGCCGCCCACCGGGGTGCCATGGAGTGGCTACGGCGGTGCTGTGCGTGTTGCGGTGGCGGTACGGGTGTTGCCCAGGCGCATCGGGGCCGGCACGCCGGTGAGGTTGCCGAGGCGCCTGTTGTGGTGGCGCCGTGGGTTGGGAAGGGCGCCATGGGTTGCAGTGGCGCTCGACATGGTGTTGCCGGCGGGGCCCGGCAGCGGTCAGGCCGGAGAGAAGACGTGGTCGCTGATGAGCCGGGCCGCGCCGATGGCTCCGGCGGCCGGCCCCAACTCCCCCAGCACGATGGGCAGGTTGCCCGTGGCCAGCGGCAACGACTGCCGGTACACCTGGGTTCGAACACTGGCCAGCAGCGTGTGCCCGAGCCCGGTCACACCGCCGCCGATCACCACCAGTCCCGGATTGAAGAAACTGACAAGCCCGGCGATGACCTGCCCCAGACGCTTCCCACCCTCCCGGATCAGCTCCAGAGCCACCGTGTCCCCTGCTGCGGCGGCAGCCGACACATCCTCGGCCGTCAGACGCCCGGCCGTCTCCAGCCGGGCAGCGAGCTCCGCAGACCGGCCCTCACGCGCGACCTGCTCCGCGTCAGCGGCCAACGCGGCACCGCTGAAATGCGCCTCCAGACAACCCCGGTTGCCGCACGCACACGCACGGCCTGCCGGTTCCACCTGGATATGCCCGATGTCGCCGGCACTGCCGGTCGTCCCTCGGTAGACCTCGCCACCGACGACGATCCCGCAGCCGATGCCGGTCCCGATCTTGATGCACAGGAAGTCACCCACGGAACGCGCGACGCCCGCGTGCTGCTCCCCCATCGCCATCAGGTTCACATCGTTGTCGACCATGACCGGGCAGCCCAGTTCCTGGCTGAGCGCCTCCCGTACCGGGAAGCCGTCCCAGCCCGGCATGATCGGCGGCGCGACCGGCACGCCCTCCGGGAAGCGAACCGGCCCCGGGACCCCGATCCCGGCGCCGTCGAAGCCCTCCGCGAGACCGGAGGCCTTCAGCTTGGCAGCCATCGACAGCACCTGCTCGAAGACCGCAACCGGCCCTTCCCGGACGTCCATTGGCTGATTCAGATGCCCCAGGACCTCCAACTCCGCATTCGTCACGGCGACATCGATCGACGTGGCACCGATATCGACACCGAGGAAGCGCAGCGTCGGCGCGAGCCGGATGTTGTGCGAGCGCCGGCCGCCCCGGCTGGGGGCAAGTCCGTCCGCGACAACCAGCCCCGTCTCCAGCAGCCGGTCCACCTCGACGGCCAGTTTCGAACGGGACAACTCCACCCGATCGCCCATCTGGGCACGGGAGTTGGACCCGTCGTCACGCAGTAGACGAAGCAGCCGCGCCTGATGCGCGTTCTCAGGTCGAGCAGTCATCCGCCGCACGATCGCTCCTCTCCCCTTGTCCCCGCCCACTGTGCCATCAGGCTGTCGGGGAGGAACGTAACAACGATTTTCCAGACTGGGTAGTACTTACGCACGAGTAGGGCTCTTCTTTTTCCATTCACTGGACAAAGTCTGGATGGGCCGACCTCCCGGAGTCCTACGGCACGACGAGCCGGACGGCGGCGCATGTTTGCGGCGGCGCATGCAAACCACTGGGGACGTCGGCTGGGAGCATGCCCGGATCGGCGACGGGCCGGTGCACTCCCAGCCAGCCCCTGGACGGCTTCCGCTGTCGCGAGCGCCGGGGCTCATTGAGGTGTATCCAGAACATATGGTTCCGAGACGCCACAAAGACCAGCATCTGTCACGGGAGCCACGTCACGCGCTGCTGGCGGTACCGGTCGTGCTGATCGTGCTGGTCACTGTGATCGACATCCTGGCCCCGCCCAGCGTCCACCTCGGACCGTTCCTGGTTGCCGCACCGGCTGTCACCGCCTCCTTCGCCGGCCCCCGGGCGACCGCGTGTATCGGCGCGCTGGCCGTCCTGGCCCAGGCCGTGGTGGCGGTGGTGCGCACCAGCCTCACTGATCTGAACCACAGCTTCCAGCTGATCACTCTCATTCTGATGTCCGTGCTCGTGACCTCGTTTGCCGCCAGGCGCGAGCGCCATGAAAGGGAGCTGACCCAGCTGCGGTCCGTGGCGACAGCAGCCCAAGAGGTGGTACTCAAGCCTCTCCCCCACCGGGTGGGCCCCTTGCGTATCGCCTCGGTCTATCTGGCCGCCGAATCCGAGGCCCAGATCGGCGGCGACCTGTATGCCGCTGCCCGCACGGAACAAGGAACCCGGTTCGTCATCGGCGATGTCCGGGGCAAGGGCCTGGAGGCGGTCGGAGATGCCGCTCTCCTCCTGGGCGCCTTCCGGGGGGCAGCCCACCGGCGCGCCGACCTGACCGCACTGGTCACCTTCCTGGAGGGCACCGTCTCCTCGGACCTGGACGATCCGGCGGCTCTGGAAGGCGCGGCCGAGGACCGCGGCGAGGCCTTCATCACCGCCGCCGTGCTGGACATCCCGGACAACGAGCAAGTCCTTCACATGATCAACTGTGGGCATCCGCCTCCATTGCTGCTGCGCCACGGCAAAGTGAGCCTGCTCGAAACCCGCCGACCGGCACCGCCTCTCGGTCTCACCGAGTTCGCGGAAGCTGATCTGATCACGGAAGTCTTCGCCTTCGAGCCTTCCGACATCGTTCTTCTGTACACAGACGGTGTCATCGAGGCCCGCGACCGCGACGGCATGTTCTACCCACTCACGGAACGAGTGGCCGGCAGGCCCGACAAGGGCCCCGACGCGCTCCTGGCCCACTTGTGCAAGGACCTGTTGCGCCACGTCGGCGGCCGTCTCGGGGATGACGCCGCCATGGTGGCGATCGAGCGGAGACCACTGC
Organism: Streptomyces sp. NBC_00287; assembly: GCF_036173105.1. Lineage (NCBI taxonomy): Bacteria > Bacillati > Actinomycetota > Actinomycetes > Kitasatosporales > Streptomycetaceae > Streptomyces > Streptomyces sp. NBC_00287. Next base: position 9,171,952 of record NZ_CP108053.1, on the reverse strand, counting down.
CGTCCTGAAACAGCAACGATCTTCACTGGCTTCTGGGTCCTCCTGGAGGACAACCTGGACCCCGCAGCACGTGGCCCGGTCCATCACGCCGGGCTCGCTCTTGTTCCTTCTCCCCAGCCACCTTGGCGAGGCAGGCGCCTTCGCGTGCTTGCCCGAGCTGAGATGTGCGCACCGGGCATTGTCAGTGGTGGCAGGCAGGATGACGGGCATGACAACACCTGCAGCTGTGATCACGGATACCGCCGCCTACGCGCAGGCGGTCGAGGACGCGGTGACGGCGTCGGCCGCCTACTACGGGGGCGGGACGTCGGCGTTGGACGATGACGCCTTTGACCGGCTGGTGCGAGGCATCGCCGCGTGGGAGGCCGAGCATCCTGATCAGGTGCTGCCCGACTCGCCGACGGGGAAGGTCGCCGGCGGCGCCGTGGAGGGCGATGTCCCGCACACCGTGGCGATGCTGAGTCTGGACAACGTGTTCTCGCCGGAGGAGTTCACCGCCTGGACCGCCTCCCTGGCCCGGCGCATCGGCCACGAGATCGAGCGGTTCAGCGTCGAGCCGAAGCTGGATGGGCTCGCGGTCGCCGCCCGTTACGCCGACGGTCGCCTCAGACAGCTGATCACCCGCGGGGACGGTACGGCCGGGGAGGACGTCTCGCACGCGATAGGCACCATCGAGGGCCTGCCCGAGACACTCGCCGAGCCGGTCACCGTGGAAGTCCGGGGCGAAATCCTGATGACGACCGCTCAGTTCGAGCACGCCAACGAGGTGCGCACTGGGCACGGCGGGCAGCCGTTCGCCAACCCGCGCGGCGCCGCGGCGGGCTCCCTGCGCGCCAAGGAGCGTGCTTACACCGTGCCGATGACGTTCTTCGGCTACGGCCTGCTGGCCCTGCCCGATACCGAGACGGCGCTCGCCGCGCGGCTGGGCGAACTCGCGCACAGTGAGCTGATGGCGCAGGCCGCCACGTTCGGGATCAACACCACCGCCACCACCGCGGTGCCCGGCATCACCGCCCACACCGTCGAGCAGGTGCTGGCCCGGGTGCAGGAGATCGCCGCCCTGCGGGCCGAGCTGCCGTTCGGGATCGACGGGATCGTCATCAAGGCCGACCTCGCCGCCGACCAGCACACAGCAGGCTCGGGTTCGCGCGCCCCGCGCTGGGCGATCGCCTACAAACTGCCGGCCGTCGAGAAGATCACCCGGCTGCTTGAAGTGGAGTGGAACGTCGGCCGCACCGGCATCATCGCCCCGCGCGCCGTCCTGGAACCGGTCGAGATCGACGGCGCCACCATCACCTACGCCACCCTCCACAACCCGGCCGACATCACCCGCCGCGACCTGCGCCTGGGCGACCACGTCATGGTCCACCGGGCCGGCGACGTCATCCCCCGCATCGAAGCCCCCGTCGCCCACCTGCGCACCGGAGACGAGCAGCCCATCGCCTTCCCCGAGACGTGCCCGCGCTGCGGGGCCGGCATTGACACCAGCGAGCAGCGCTGGCGCTGCCAGAACGGACGCAACTGCCACCTGGTGGCCGCCCTGTCCTACGCGGCCGGCCGCGACCAGCTCGACATCGAAGGCCTCGGTCACACCCGCGTCGTCCAGCTCGTCAACGCCGGCCTCGTCGCCGATCTCGCCGACCTGTTCACCCTCACCCGCGAGCAGCTCCTGGGCCTGGAGCGGATGGGCGCAACCAGCACCGACAACCTCCTCGCCGCCCTCGCCGCGGCCAAGGGCCAGCCGCTGTCGCGGGTGCTGTGCGCGCTCGGGGTCCGCGGCACCGGCCGCTCCATGTCCCGCCGTATTGCCCGGCACTTCGCCACCATGGACAACATCCGCGCCGCGGATGCCGAGGCGATGCAGCAGGTCGAGGGCATCGGCACCGAGAAGGCCCCCTCGATCGTCGCCGAACTCGCCGAGCTCGCCCCGCTCATCGACAAACTCGCAGCCGCCGGAATGAACATGACCGAACCCGGCGCCACCCCACCCACCCCATACGACGGCGCCACCGGCGACCAAGACGAGAACACCGTGCCTGCGGGCGGACCGCTGGCCGGGATGACCGTGGTCGTCACCGGCGCGATGGCCGGCCCCCTGGAAAAGCTCAGCCGCAACCAGATGAACGAGCTCATCGAACAAGCCGGCGGCCGCTCCTCCTCCAGCGTCTCCAAGAAGACCACCCTCGTCGTCGCCGGAGACGGCGCGGGGTCCAAGCGAGCCAAGGCCGAGGATCTCGGTATCCGCCTGGCCACCCCGGACGAATTCGCCGCCCTGATCGCCGACTACCTCAACTAGGGGCTCGCAGATCGTTAACGCGTCGTCTTGATCTTGTTGTGGGGCTCGTTGGTCTGGGCGAGGACCCGAGCCCGGAGGGTAGCGAGGACGACGGGTGGCCTCGTCGCGGGTGGGGGCGGAAGGCCCTGCCTTCTACGTCGGCTTGCGCATCGGCGACACCGACCTCGGGCTGGTGGCCAAGACGGATCCGGGGAGCGGGGCGGCACCGCGGGTCTTGCTCAGCATCGGTGTCGACGACGTCGATGAGACGCTCGGCCGGGTGGCGGCGCTGGGCGGCTCGGTCCGCGGCGGCGTCAACGACATGCCGTGGGGACAGCGCGTCGCCCACATCCAGGACCCCGACGGCAACCCGGTGCACCTCACTCAGCCGATCCCGGCCCGGTGACGCTGTTCCGCACTTGGGGCGGTGCCTGCGCCGCACCCGGCGGGATGCACTGCTTCTTCCCGTAGTTATCGTCGCGGGGGCCCTCCTGCGCAGGGATCAGGCAACCGAGGGGACGCCCAGGATGGCGTGCATACCGCGCAGGGCCCAGTCCTCCGTCTGGTTGTCGCCGTGCAGGAGTCTCGCCGGGGTGATACCGGCGGCCAGGGACTCCAGGCCGTAGACGACCTGGGGTGCGTCCGTCCCGGGCGGGAGGTCCCCGGCGGTGACGGCGAGGTCGATGTCCCGGCGAAGGGTTTCCCGCCAGCGGGCGCGGCCCTCGGCGATCCGGTCGTGCACAGCGCCGGTGCGACCGTCGTAGTCGTAGGTGACCTGGGTGAGCAGGCAGCCCCCGGAGTAGCCGGGATCGGCGGCGTAGCGCACCCAGGACGCGCAGAGTGCCAACAGCCGCGGCAGCCCCGCATCGACGTGCCGCACCGGTTCCCAGACCCGGACGCGGACATCCTCCATGACCAGGTCCACCGTCTCCAATTGCAGCTTCTCCTTGCTGCGGAACTGGCCGATCACACCCGCCTTGCTCATCCCCAACCGGTCCGCGAGCCGGCCAATGGTGACACTGTCCAGGCCCTCCACGGAAGCGAGTTCGGCGGCGGCGCGCAGTACCGATCGCCGGGTTTCGAGTGCTGCCTGAGCCGATGCACGTCCTGCCATACCCAACAGTTTAGCAAACGACCGTACGGCATTGACGTACGAACGATCGTACTCTTAAATCCTCGCCATGACGCCTTCCGCCGCCAACCGACGAGCCTCCGTCGCCCTGTTACTCGCCTGCGCGGGCACCTTCCTGAGCTTTCTCGACGCCACCGTGACCAACCTGGCGGTGCCGCCGATCGCCGACGACTTCGACGTCTCGCTGACCACCGTCTCGTGGGTCGCCACCGCCTATGTGATCCCGTTCGCCGCCCTGCTCGCCCCGGCCGGCCCGCTGGCCGATGCGGTCGGCCGGGTCCGCCTGTTCCTGATCGGTGTCGCCGTCTTCACGGCATCGTCGCTGCTGATCGCCGTAGCCCCGACCCTGCCCGTGCTGCTCGCTGCCCGCGCCGTCCAGGGGCTGGGGGCGGCTCTGCTGGTCCCCGCCTCGCTGGGGCTGGTGCTCGGGGAGATCCCCGCCGAACGCAGGCGCGCCGCGATCGGCGCATGGAGCGCCGCGGGCGCCCTGGCCGCCGCAGCGGGACCCGCCATCGGCGGCGTCATGGTCGAGGTGCTCGACTGGCGCGCGCTGTTCTGCCTCAACCTGCCGGTGGGCATCGGGGTGCTGATCGCCGGAAGGAAGCTGCTCACCAGCGAGCCCCGCACCGGCAAAGGGCCCGACGTCGCAGGCGGCCTGCTGCTCGCCCTCTGCGTCGGCTCGGCGGTGTACGGCCTGACGCAGGGCACCGACCACGGCTGGTCCTCGGTGTACGTGCTGGCCGCCGCCGGCGTCACCGTGCTCGCGGGCGTGGCGACCGTGATGCGGGCGCTTCGGCATCCGCGACCGGCGCTGCGACTCGACCTCTTCCAGAGCCGGCCCTTCGCCGTCGCAAGCGGCGTCTCACTCGCGTACGGCGCCGCGCTGTTCACCTCGATGCTGCTCGGCGTGCTCTTCGTGACCGACGCCTGGAACTACTCCGCCCTGGAGGCCGGCCTCGCGATGAGCCCGGCGGCGCTCGTCACCGCCGTGGTCGGCATCGGCATCGGACGGCTCCCCGTCACCCTCACCCCGCGCACGATGGTGGCGGCGGGCTCGACCCTCATCGCCACTTCAACGGCCGCCCTGGCCCTGCTGATCGACACCGAGCCACACTTCTGGACGCTGTGGCTGCCGACCGGAACCGTGATGGGAGTCGGCGTCGGCATGGCCACCGTCGGCATCTCCAGCGCCGCCGCCTTCTCCGTCGCGCCCCAGCACTTCGCCGCCGCGACAGGCATGGTCATGGCGGCCCGCCAGATCGGCGGCGGCCTCGGCATCGCCGCCACGGCCGTGATCATCGCGGAGGTCTCCGGCGCCGGAGCGGAACCGTATGCCGCCGTGTACTGGTTCGCCACCGCCGTCAACCTGGCCGCCGCCGTCGGCGGTCTCGCCCTGAGCATCACGGCCCCACCCCCGCCGCAACCCGCGACCTCGGCCGACCGAGCCCCGGCCGCCGCCCGAATCCTCAAAGGAGACCAGCGATGACCTCCCAGCCGGACCAGCCCTCCGTCCAGGATCTGCCCGCCGACGCCGCCGAGTTGTCCGACCCGTACTGCGTGGCCCCGGACGCCGCCGCCGAACTACTCCGCGATCTCCCCTGGAACCGGCTGGCCGTGCTGGGCGACAGTGTCACCGCCGGCGTGATGGAGCCCCTCCCGGGCTACCGCGACCGATCCTTCGCCGACCGCTTCACCGACGCCCTCGCGGCCACCCGCCCCGGCTTCGCCGCGGTCAACCTGGCCAAGCCTCATCTGCTCCTCGACGAGATCCGGGACCAGCAGCTCGGCCCCGCCCTGGACTTCGAGCCGGACGTGGTGATGGTGAGCGCGGGCGGCAACGACGCCTTCCGCGGTTTCGACTCGGATGCGCTGCGGGCCGAACTGGCCTCGTTCCTGACGCCCCTCGCCGAGAGCGGCGCCCTCGTCGTCACCATCGGCCTGTTCGACCTCGCCCGGTCGGGCCTCGTCCCACCGGAACACGCCGACGGCATGGCCCGCCGCTTCGACGAGCTCGACCGCATCACCGCCGGCCTGGCGCACGTACTCGGCGGCATCCACGTCGACACCCACCACCACCCGCTCGCCACCGACCCAGGCATCTACGCCACCGACCGCATCCACGCCAACGCCCGCGGCCACGCGGTCGCCTTCGCCGCCATCGCAACCACTCTGGCCCAGCGCGCCTGGAAGCACGCAGGCGACTGACCACGTCTCCCTTGCCCAGTCAGCCGGGTGCCACCGTCAACGGCGCGCCACGGCGGAGGCAGCCGAGCCGGTCGGCTATGCGCAACTGGGAGCGCCGCACCGCCGTACCGCCGCTGCCTGGAGACCGCGGTCCCTCGGTGGACGAGGTACGGGCGAACCAGGTCTGCGCCTCGTTGTCGGAGAGGACTCTGGCACCGGCTGTGAGGGATCGGGGCTTGGTGGCTGACGACGAGTTGAGTACGTCGGGTCCGCAACGGAGCACCTCACAGGGCCGCGCGGATCGGTGTCGAGCCCCGGCCTGCCTACGATTCGAGGAATCCAAGCGTCTGTGCGACGAACTCGTCGTGGTACTGGAAGATGCCGCCGTGTCCGGCATCCCGGTAGAGGGGGACCAGTTCGCCCCGGGGCAGCCGCGCGGCCAGGTCGAGTGTGTTCTCGCTCGGCACCATCCGGTCGCTCTCGCCGTTGGCCACCAGGACCGGCTGGCCGATGCGGGACAGGTCGGCCGGCGGCTGAAGGCCCCATCGGTGGATGGCCTTCAGCTGGGCGCGGAACGACGTCAGCGATATGGCTTTGTCGCGGTCCTCTGTGCGCTCCTTCAGTCGTTCCAGGAAGGCGCGCGCTTCCCGTCGGCCGTGCTCGGTGTCGGTGAAGAAGAGGAACTGCTTGGGGTCCTTGCCGGTGAGGAAGCCCTTCAGGGTGTCCCGCAGGGTGAGTGCGGTGACCTTGTCGATGCCGGGGCCTCCGGCGGGGCCTGTGCCCGCGAGGATGACCTTGCGCACCAGCTGCGGTTCCTCCGCCGCGATGACCTGGGCGATGAAACCGCCCATCGACAGGCCGAGCAGGTCGAGCTCGAAGCCCAGGGCACGGATGAACAGCACCGCGTCGCGGGCCATCGCCTCGATCGTGTCAGGCGTGGAGCCGCCCGACGCACCGACTCCGCGGTTGTCGAAGGTGATCACCCGGCGCCGGGCGGCGAGTCCGTCGATGACGCGGGGATCCCAGTTGTCCAGTACCGCGGCGAGGTGGTGGAGCAAGATCAGCGGTACGCCGTCTCCTTCCGGGCCGATCTGCCGGTAGACGAAGTCGACGCCGCGCACGGACACCGAACGATTCGGCGCGTCTGTGCAACGAGGGGGCGGGCGTGGGGCCGGGGGAATTCCGCAGTGCGCTCATGATCGATATCGATTCTTGTGGGGATGGCGGTGGCAGGGGGCGGGATCCTCCCGTTGCCCGGGGCTTACCGATCGTGTCGTGGTGGGGGCCGGCCTCACGGCCGGCCCTCACGTCATCGCGACGACGACCTTGCCGGCCTTGGCTCGGCCCTTCTCGGCGTACTCCATCGCCTCGTGGGTCTGGTCGAAGGGGAAGACGCGGTCGACGATGGGGCGGATCTCTCCGGCGTCGATGAGCCGGGTGAGTTCGCGCAGCTGGTCGCCACTGGCCTTCATGAACAGGAAGGAGTAGGTGACGCCATGGCGCTTGGCGTGGCGCCGGATCTTCCAGCTCAGCGCGTTCATCACCTGCCGCAGGACCGGGTTCACGCCAAGCTCGCGGGCGAAGTTCGCGTCGGGAGGCACGGTTAGGCTGATGGCCTTCCCGCCGGGCTTGAGGACCCGCAGGGACTTCTCCAGGGTCTCGCCGCCGAGGGTGTCCAGGACGACGTCGTAGCTGTCCAAGACCTCCTCGAAGTCCTGTGTCCGGTAGTCGACGACGACGTCCGCACCGAGCTCCTTGACCAGGCTCGCGTTGGCCCCGCTCGCGGTGGTGGCCACGTGGGCGCCCAGCTGCCTGGCCAGCTGGACGGCGATGGTGCCGAAGCCGCCGGAGCCCGCGTGGATCAGGACCTTCTGTCCTGGCTGGACCTGTGCCTTCACGACCAGCGCCTGCCACGACGCCAGGGCGACGAGGGGGAGGGAGGCGGCCTCCGCCATGGTGAGGGTGGCCGGCTTGGGCGCCAGGTCGTTCTGGTGGACGGCGATGAGTTCGGCGAACGTGCCGATACGGTCCTTGTCGGGCCGGGCGTAGACCTCGTCGCCCACCGCGAACCGGGTGACGTCCGATCCCACCTCGACCACCACCCCGGCGAAGTCGTTGCCCAGGATGAGAGGGAGACGGTACGGGAGGATCACCTTGAAGGCGCCGTCGCGGATCTTGAAGTCCAGCGGGTTGACGCTCGCCGCGTGGACCCGGACCAGGACGTCGTCGGCGCCCACCTGCGGGTCCGGGACCTCGGTGACGCGGCCGCCGCCCTTGTCGCGGTACCGCTCGATCATGAACGCCTTCATCGTCGTCTCCGTTCCCGTCCGCAGGGGGACGTGGCTGCTGTTCGTCCCGGGATTCTGCCAGTACGACCCACTTTGTGGGGTTTGTTTCGGTTTGCTGGAGCCCTCTGCGATCCGGCGGGCATCCGTCGCCGGCGCGGTATCTGTGGCCGGGCATCAAGGCCGCCGGTGGGGCGATGGCGCCTCATGCCGCAGCCCCGCCTCGATGCCGGACAGAGCCTGGGCGGCGACCTGGTCGACCCCGTGGTCGGCAGGAACGCTCGCGGCCATGTCGGTGTCCATGTATCCGACGTGCAGCGCCGGGACGGCGGTACGCGGTGGGGGCCGCGGCCCGGATCGACTCCTCGTCCGTCACATCGAGCCGCAGCGGGGCGACGCCCGGCAGGTCCACCGTCTCGGGGCGCCGGGCCGCCGCATACCCCGTCGTCGCTCCGCGCTCCACGAGCTGGGCGGCCAGATGGCGTCCGAGTCCACGGTTGCGCCGGTGACCACCGCGACCGCGCCCTTCAGTTCCATGCCCACTCCCAGCGTTACGGGCGCTGTCAGGCGGCCCGCAAAATTAGATTGCAAGCACAATCTAAACACGTTGCTAGAATAGATGCCAGTCGACATCCAAACGGGAGGTGGCCAATGGGCCGCGTATCGCAGGCGCAGGCGCAGGCGAACCGCCGAAGGGTCGTGGAAACCGCGTCTCGCCTCTTCCGGGAACAGGGGACGCACGTCAGTGTCGCCGACCTCATGAAGGCGGCCGGCCTGACGCACGGCGGCTTCTACAAGCAGTTCGCCTCCAAGGAGGCGCTCATCGACGAAGCCACAGCCCACGCCTTCGACGAACTCACCCAGCACTATGTGGAGGGACTCGAACAGCACGGCGGGCAGCGCGGCGCCGCCCAGCAGGCGATGATCGACACCTACCTCTCCCCCGAACACCGCGACAGCCCGGCGGACGGGTGTCCCGTCGCCGCACTCGCCACCGACATGGCGCGCGAGGGCGAAGACCATGAGGCCCGTCGGACCTACACCGAGGGCGTGCGCGACTTCGCCGAGTGGCTCGCCACCGAGGACCAGGACGGCATCACGCGGCTGTGCACCATGTTCGGCGCACTCGTCCTGGCCCGAGCCACCAACGGTTCCCCGCTCTCCGAGGAGATCCTCACCGCTGCGCGCACGGCATTGGCGGCAGCCGACTGATCAGTGCCATGTGCCGGGCAGCCGGCCGCGGGATATTTGCTGCTACGTCGCCGACGGCACAGCCTGCTCCCCCCAGCACGCCCCCGTACAACCGCCCGCAGGTGGACCCACTGCGTTGCCCGACGACCGGCTGATCCAGACGAAACTGGTCGGAGGTCCGATGCCGCAGCTCGGTCCCGGTCGACCCTTGGTGCAAGCGGATGAGGACGCCAGTCATGGTCGACTCCCCCTTGCGGGCCTTCAGTTGCGAAGGCACCAGGCACTACGTTGCGGCTGTGATCAATGACGCGGTTCCGAAGGAAGCTCGGTGGGTCGTCCTCGTGGAGGCCGAGACCTGCCCCGGTTACGAGGAAGACCATCGATGGCAGCTCGTCGCAACGCATGCTGTCTCGGACGGAGGTCGTGCGGCGGCTGACAGACTGGCACGCAAGCTCGCCATGGAGTATGTCCCCAAAGGGGTCAGCGTCGCCTCGGGGGACACACCCGCACGCAAGGTGTTCCGAGTCGCCGACGGCTCATGGCTCGTTGAGGTCCGGGGAATTGACCACAAGGGAATTCTGTGCCGGATAACCACCGCCGAGCTTGTGCGTGAGTGGAAGTACGTGCGTGCCGGGGAGACCTCGGCGGAGCGCAGACGCCGACTGTTGGGCCAGGCCTAACAGGCGGTACGCAGTCACCGGTGAGGGTTCGCCGACTGACCGAGCAGGAGGGGCAGAAGCTGCAGCGGATCGTTCGTCGGGGAAGCACCAGTTCGGTGCGGTACCGGCGGGCGATGATGCTGCCGGCCTCGCCGGGCGACGGCGCCCGGTCCCGGCGATCGCGCAGCCGGTCCAGGCCGACGAGGACACCGTCCGGGACGTGATCCACCGGTTCAGCGAGATTGAGCTGGCCTGTTTGGACCCTCAATGGGCGGGAGGCCGGCCGTGACGGACGACTTCCCCGAAGCGCTGTTGCCGCGCAGAACGACCAAGTCTTCCCCTCGCAGCAGACTCGGAGCGCCACTACGCCGGGCCGTGAGTCACAGCAGGAAACGGCCCCAGCCGCCCGCCTTCCACCTCACCGAGTGAAGATCACCAACAACCCCCGGGCTTTCCCCCTGGCCGACTTCGATGCCGATGGTGCAAGCCCGAAATCGGACCACCCCGCCGCTTGGTCGTCCAGGCGAACTTCTCGGCCTCCTCCGAGCAGGCGCCCGTACACCCATTCCCAAGGCCCGCCCTCCAGTAAGGGGTGGAACCACCGTCAACTCGGGTCGTACTTCTCACCCTTGACGAGAATTGCAGCGCGGGTGTTGAGTTCGCAGCCAGGGTGCAGTGACGTCAACGTACGTGGCTAAGGTGATGCGACGATGCCCATCCCCGACTCTTATTTAGACGCTACGGCGTTGAACGGCACCCCGGAGGCGGCTTACGCCAGCCATCGGGCACGGGCTCTGGGAATCGCTCGCCATTACGCCCATACACATCCTCTGGCCGGTTTCGTTCAGGCGGGCGGCAGGGAGTTCGATGAGAACGCCGCCACCGCGCTCATTGCCCATCTCCACGCCGCGGCCGCGGACCCGGTATTCGCCGCCCCCGGCGCCGAGCCCAGTCGCACCCTCGTCCCCAAGGTGCTGCGGCAATGGCACCCGGGAAAGGGCGAGGTCGGTACGAGACGCGACTACGACATCGCGCTCAAGGGTCTGCTGACGGCTGTCTGCCGCTACCCCGACCTGTTCGGCGCCGAGGACCACGACTTCATCCTCGGCACGCTGATCCCCGGCCACATGTCGGGCGGCCACCGCCCGGAGATCGAGATCTACGAGGTGACGTTCCTCAACATCGACGTCCCCGAGACCGAGAACCATCTGCTCATGATCGAGAGCTGCCGGTACCTCTACAACCAGCTCCTGCATGACCGGAATTCCGACGTCCAGTACGACAACGAGAAGAACGGGCTGCGCGACTGGCTCCTGGGATACCTGCAGCGGGTCGCCAAACACGACTTCCTGGAATTCAACTCCCGGCCCTACGCCCGCCTCGCACTGCACCCGTTGTTCAACCTATACGACTTCGCGCGAGACGACCAGATCCGCACGGCTGCCCGGGTCCTGCTCGACTACACCATGGTCAAATACGCCGTCTCCAGCAACCGGGGACGCCGCGTGAGCCCCTTCCGGCGTCAGCAGCACCGGATCAACCACACCGCGAACGATCGCAACGACCTGTTCTCCAATTTCGGCGACCAGGTGACGGGCATGTTCGCCGCGTATACGGGTTTCATCGACTTTGCCGGGAATCCCGCCCGCTTCCCGGCCTCCCTCACCGACAACGCGCTGATCGCGGGGACGAGCTCCTACCGTCCGCCGGCCGCGGCCTACCTGATCGCGATGGACCGCACGACGCCGCCCGCGCTGCACCGCTTCTTCCACGGCAGCCGTCCTCGCCTCACCGCGTCACCCGACGACGCCGACGGTGGCCTCGAGATCTACTACCACTCGCCGTCGTTCCTGCTGACGGCCGGAGGCAACTTCCTCAACAGCGGCTACGGCAAGGACGAGTTCGACATCGGTGTCAACAGTTGGGAGCAGACCTCTCGCGCCCAGGCCACCACGCTCATCCCGACCGGCGCCGAGGTCGCCTTCGCCGACCTGATCAGGTTCGAGCCCTGGCCCGATCTGCAGCTCGATCCGTATGCCGTCAACAGATACGACCCCGACGAGGACCCGTTCGCCGAGAAGATGTCCTCGGTCAACCTCGGGGTCCACCGCGGCATCATGGCGGGCGCGAACCTGCGTCCGGCGGAGAAGAAGACCGTCGAGGAGCAGTCCAGCTCGCACGGACCGGCGGTGTGCGAGCACAAGGGCCGCCTGTATGTGGCGTGGAAGGGCTCGGGCAACGAGAACATCAGCGTCGGGACGGCGCAGACCACCACGCTGTTGGGCATCGACGGCGTCGAGGGGCTCCAGGGCGTCGTCACCCATGGATTCACCACCGAGGTCGCTCCGGCCATCGCCTCCCAGAACGGCCTGCTCTACCTGGCCTGGAAGGGCGCCGGGAACAACCAGCTCAACCTCGCCGTCTCCGCCGACGACGGGCGCACGTTCTCTTCCGCCACGACTCTCGGCGACCACTCCGACATGGCGCCCGCGCTGGCCGCCCACAACGGCCGCGTCTACCTCGCCTGGACGGGCGAGGGAGAGCAGCAGCTGAATGTGGCCCGGGTCGTGCTGATCGGCAGCACCGCGGGCAGGTACGACATCGAGGGCATCGAGCGGAAGACCGTCCTCGGCGACACCAGCGACGGCGCCCCGGCGCTGACCTCCAACTCGGGACGGCTGTTCCTGGGCTGGCGCGGCTCCGGCAACGAGGAACTCAACCTCGCGTTCTCCGACGACGACGGCCTGACGTTCCACGGCAAGCACATCTTCGCCGAGGACAGTACCCACGGCCCGGCCCTCACCACCCACGACGACCTGCTGTATCTCGGCTGGCGCGGATCCGGGAACGAGAACCTCAACGTCGCCCGCGTCGGGCTGTACGCCAGCACCGCCGGCGACTTCGGCATCGACGGGATCGCGTCCAAAGTCTCCCTCCCGGAGATCAGTACCCAACCGCCCGCCCTCGGCTCCGCGGCCGGCTTGCTCCATCTCGCGTGGAAGGGTGAGGGCGCCGACAAACTCAACCTGCGCGTCACCCGTGACGGCTCCTTCACCGCACCCGGCCCGTGGATCTTCGCCGACCTGTCCCACCTCGGCATCCACCTGGCCGTCTACCGCGCCCCCGCCGCGTACACTCCGCCGCCACCTCCGCCCTTCCTACCCGCCCTGGACACCCTGGGGTTCGTGTACGCCGCCGAGGCCTCGGCCGGTGCCTTCGACGACTTCCGCACCCGGATCCTGCAGGCCAACACCCACCTGCCGGCCGTCCTGGAGCACGGCTCGTCCCATGTGTTCCAGGCCCCGGACGGCACCCGCTTCCGCATCTGGTTCAGCCACCAAGGACGCAAGTACCGCGCCCGCATCACCGACGAAAGCGGCGACACCCCGGACCTGGACACCCTGCCCCTGGTCAGCGGCGAGTTCCTGCGCTCGGACGGCCACACCGGCCGGCTGGAGATCCACACTCCAGGCTCCGACGCCCCGCTCGTCCTCGACTACCGGACCGCGCTCGACCCCGAACGCACCGGCAAACCTGCCTGTCCCACCTGGTACGACAGGCTGTGGGCCGCCTACACGGACCTGGCCGTCGACCGACTCCGCAAGGGCGAGACCACCATCGCCCGGTCCCTCACCCGCGAGACCCTGGACGAATTTCGCCAGGCCCGTCTCGACACCCCCGAGCTGGGCACCGCCGAACTCTCCGCCGCCGCCGAGAAATTCCACGCCGTCGCCCGCGCCGCCCACCCCACCGACGTCCCGCTCCAACTGGCCGCTGCCCAGAACGCCTGGCAGATCTATCAATTCCTGGCCGCAGAACAGCCGCCCGCCCCCGACCTCGCCTCCCGCATCGCCGACCTGCCCGGCTACCTGGCCTTCGGCGCCCCCGTCATCACCGACGCCACCGCCGCAGCGGCCCTGGCCCGCGACCTCTACGCCCGCCTCCCCGGCGACCACACCCTCGACATCGCCGCCGTCTGGACGAACGAGGCACAACTCCACCACGAGGCCGCCTTCCGCCCGGGCAACCCCGACCCACCCGCCGAACTCGCCCACCAGCGCCAAGCCGCCGCCGAAGCCCTCACACTCCTCGACCCCCTGGTACACGCCGCGCCCGCCACCGAACTCTCCCGCATCGCGCCCCACCTGGCCCGCCTGATCGGAGTCGCCTCCTTCGGCTCACCCGACTCCACCCCCAGCGTCCGCGCCACCAACCTGCTCCGCCACGTCTACGCCGCTCTCCCCGGCGATCACCGCCTCAACCTCGCCGAGGCCCTTGTCGCCCTGGCCGTCCGCCACCACGAGACCGCCTTCGTCCCCGGATGCCCCGACCAACCCGCCGAACTGGCCCGCCAGCGACAGGCCGCCGCCGAAGCCCTCACACTCCTCGACCCCCTGGTACACGCCGCGCCCGCCACCGAACTCTCCCGCATCGCGCCCCACCTGGCCCGCCTGATCGGAGTGGCCTCCTTCGGCTCACCCGACTCCACCCCCAGCGTCCGCGCCGCCAACCTGCTCCGCCGCGTCTATACGGCTCTCCCCGGCGACCACCGCCTCAACCTCGCCGAGGCCCTCACCGCCCTCTCCCAGCGCCACCACGAGACTTCGTTCGTCTCCGGCACTTCTGACCCCGCCGCCGAGCAGACCCACCAACGCGACGCCGCGGCTGAAGCCACCACCCTGATCCTCACCCTCTCCGAAACCCTCCCCACCGGTCCCCCGGCAGACCGCACCCGCGCCGCCACCCTCCTCGACCGTCTCATCAGCCTCCTCCTCTTCGGCGCCCCACCACCCCCCGACCCCCGCACCCTCGAACTCCAATCCCTCGCCAACTCCGCCACGACCCTCCGCGACACCCTGCGCTCCTGAGTTCGGCCTGTCCGCGCGCGGTAGTGCGGCGGTATCGGTAGTTCTTTGCCTCCCGGCTTCGCCGTCCTGGGGGCGCGAAGAGACACCAGGCTCAACGGGCCAACAAGTCCTGGATCGCCCCCGCGATCTCGTCGGGTGCCTCCTCGGCCATGAAGTGCCCCGCTCGGGTCAGCCGGTGATCCACGTCCGGAGACCACGCCTTCCACACCGCGGCGGCGTCGTAGCCCAGTTGCGCGCCCCAGTCCTGCTGGATGACCGTCACGGGCATGGCCAGCTGCGACCCGGCGTCCAGGTCCGCTTGGTCGTGCAGAACGTCGATGCCCGCCGAGGCCCGGTAGTCCGCGACGACCGACGGCACCGCCGCAGCGCTCGCCCGCAGGTACTCGGCACTCACCTCCTGCGGCATGGCACTCGGGTCGTTGGCCCAGGCGTCGAGGAACGAGCCGAAGAACGCGTCCGCACTGTTGGCGATCATCGTCTCCGGAAGGCCCGGCGGCTGCGCCATGAGAAAGAGGTGGTAGCCGACCGCCGCCGAGGCGCCGTGCAGGACGTTCCACATGTCGAGCGTCGGCACGATGTCGAGGATGCCCAGGTGCGTGATGGTCTCGGGATGGTCCAAACCCGCCCGGAAGGCGACCAGGGCGCCCCGGTCATGGCCGACGAGGGCAAACCGCTCGTGGCCGAGCGCCGCCGCCAGGGTCACCACGTCGGCGGCCATGGTGCGCTTGGCGTACACATCGGGGTCGGTGGCCGCCGGCTTGTCGCTGGCGCCGTAGCCCCGCAGGTCAGGACAGATCACCGTGTGCTCGTCGGCGAGCCGCTCGGCAACGTGTCGCCACATCAGGTGGGTCTGGGGGAAACCGTGCAACAGCACGACCGGGGTGCCGCTGCCGCTGCCGCCGACAGCGGCAGCCAACTCCACACCGTCCGCACCGGGCAGACGGATGTGATCGAAGCCGGGAAGGGTGAGCGTCATGAAGGGCCATCTTTTCTGCTGGGGACTGACCGGCTCAGCGTGGGCGACGGCGATCAGCAGCCGATCAGTACGGTTGGGCGCGGTCGACCCCTGGCACAGAGGATGAGCGCATGCGAATCGACGTGCTCGGTGCCGTGCGGGCCTTCCACGACGACGGCAGCCCGGTTGAACTGGGCGGACCGCGCCATCGCGAGGTACTCGGCCGACTCGTCGCCGCCGAGGGACGGATGGTCACCACCGACACCCTCGTCGACGACCTGTGGACCGATCCGCCGACCCGCGCGGTGGGCGCTCTGCGTACGTTTGTCGCCACGCTGCGCCGCTCCCTCGAACCCGACCGGCCACCCCGCAATCCCCCGCGCGTACTGGTCACCGAAGGTCCCGGCTACGCACTGCGCCTGCCGCGCGAGAACGTGGACGTCCATCGGTTCCAGGACACCCTGGCCCGCACCCGCCGCGCCCCCGAGGCCGTGAGCGACCTCGGCGCGGTACTCGCGGACTGGCGCGGACCCGCCTATGCCGACGTGACCGGCTCCGCATGGGCACAGCGCGAGCGGACCCGGCTGGAGGAGCTGAGGTTGGAGGGGGTGGAACTGCGCGCCCGCATCCTCCTCGACTCCGGGGAAGGGGCCGATCTCGTCGCCGAACTGGGTGCCCACGTCGCCGAACATCCGTGGCGCGAGCCGGCCTGGGGGCTCCTTGCCCGCGCCCTGTACCGCGCGGGCCGCCAGGCCGACGCGCTGGCCACTCTCCGCCGCGCCCGAACAATGCTCGTCGATCAACTCGGGCTCGACCCTGGTGCCGACCTCCAGCGCCTGGAGACGGACATCCTCAACCGGTCCGCACCCCTCGAAGGCGCACCTCCCGCGTGGACCGGCCCCGGTGTGCGGCTCGGCCCGCGCACCACCGTGCACCTGGCCCGCACTCTCGCCCTGGCGGGTGGCGACGCGCTCGTCCACTCGCGCCGCGACCGCCTCGCCGCCGTCCAGGCCGCGGAACGCACGGGAGACCCCTTGCTGACCGCCCGGATCATCGGCGCCTACGACGTGCCCGCCCTCTGGAGTCGCGCCGACGACCCCGAGCAGTCCCGCGCCGTCGTCGCAGCCGCCGAACGCACGCTCACCGCACTCGGCCCCGACGGCCCCGCCGACCTGCGCACCCGCCTCCTGGCCACGGTCGCCGTCGAGAGCCGCAGCGCCGATCAGTCCGGGACCGAGCTGAAGCGCGCGCAGCAGGCGGCACGGCAGGCCGAGGCGCTGGCACGGGACCTGGCCGATCCCGCCCTGCTGGCGTTCGCCCTCAACGGAGTGTTCCTGCAGTCCTTCACCCGCCCCGGGCTCGCAGCCCTGCGGGACGGGATCGGCGCCGAGATCCTCGACCTGGCCACCGGGCACGGGCTGCCGAACTTCGCCGTACTCGGCCGGCTCGTCCGCCTGCAATCCGCCTCATCCCTCGGCGACCTCGACGCCGCAGCCTCGCACGCCGAGGCGGCCGAACGGCTCGCCGCCACCACCGAGGCGCCTCTCGTCTCCGTCCTCACCGGCTGGTTCCGGGCCCGGGCCACGGCCGCCCGCAGCACGGAACCCGGTGGACCGACCCCCGCCACGGCCGCAGCGCACTACCGCGCTGCCGAGGACGCCCTCCGGACGGCCGGAATGCCGGGCCTGCACCGTGGCCTGTTCGCGCTCGCACTACTGGGGCTACGCCTGCTGCACGACCGGCCCGCCCCCACCGATCCGCACCTCGACTGGGGCCCGTACCGACCCTGGGCGCGACCCCTCGTCCTGCTCGCCCAGGACCGGGCCGAGGAGGCCCGTGCCGCCCTCGCCACGGTGCCCGAACCACCGCGTGACCACATGCAGGAGGCGCTGTGGTGCCTGACCGCCCGCGCCGCCGTACGCCTCGACGACGGCGAAACCGCCGCACGCGCCGAGGCTGCCCTGCGCAATGCCCACGCAGAACACGCCGGCGCCTCCAGCGGAATGCTGACCCTGGGCCCGGTGACGCGATACCTGACAGAGGCGCAGGCATGCGCGGGGACGGGGTAGCGACAGCGATCCGCGAACCACACTGCTGAAGCCAGTCGGTTCGGCCGCGAGTATGGGCTGGTCTATCGCCCAGATCCGCTGACCGGCAGGCCACACGCAGTCAGGTTGCGCTGACACCTTGGGTCCGATGTTCTCGAACGAGTGGCCGCCCAACCAATGGCGTCGATCCCACTCGGCCGATGTTCGGGGCGGGGCGCGTGTCGCCGTTCAACCGGAGCGGGCGATGTGACGGAACTGGTCAATGGCTGCTCGCTTGTTCCGCTCTCTTCGGTGGGTCGCGTCTCTTCGGTGGGTCGCGCCGGTCGCTGCCGCGTTGGCGATGGAAGAATTCTCTCGGCTGCTGAGCGTGTTTTCCGCAGCAGAATCCCTTCCCACGCCTTCCTCTGCAATGAGAGCCCAGGTCGGCAGGCCCGGGCTGCCGACGCCCGTGATCGACCTGGGAACCTGGAGGGATCAACGATGGGCCTGAGCAATCCGCGATTTGCCGACGACACTGTGCTGCAGGAGTGCGCGGCGAACACCCACGTCATGGGGCCGCAGGAGAAGGGGCTGGCGGTGCGTCGCGTCCAATGGGCGCTGCTGGACCTGGGGTTCGACCTGCCGATGTTCGGTGCTGACGGCGACTTCGGTTCCGAAACCTTCGGCGCCGTCAGCGCATTCCAGGAGTCCCGCGGTCTCTCGCAGGACGGCAAGGTCGGCCCGCAGACGATGAACCGCCTCGACAGCGAGCCCCTACCGAGCCTCGACGACCAACAGATGCACTACTCGGACCGGCGCTCGTTCTACAGCAACCGCGCACTGGCGAAAGCCCGGAATGCCGAGCACGCCGAGTGGCTGCCGGAGGCGGGGTGGGCGGCAAACCGAGCGCGGATCGTCGACCTGTACGGCTACTACCGCGACCTGTACCTCGCCGCACCGAAGGAGCTGCTCTGGGCCGGTCTCGGACGCATGGCCGGGGGCGCGGTCGTCGGCGGGCTGGACAGCGACCCCGGCTTCATCGAGCAGTCCATCATGGTGCGGATCGGCCGGGACATCTTCTTCGACCTTGCCTGGCTGCACGAGGCATTCCTGGATCATCCGAGCGAGGCCATCAAGCTTGGCCACCTGCACGACCGGTTCAACGAATACACGACCTACGCCGCCCTCGTGCCGACCTTCGCCCCCGGGTTCCCCACCCGCTCCTACGGAGCAGCCTGGAACAAGATCACCACTGGCCTGGTCGCCGAGGGCAACCGGGACCTGCTCGAAAACGAGCAGAAGTCGATCATTCCGCCGCACTACGAGGTGCTGCGTGCCTTCGTATTCTCCGGGCTGCCCACGCCGTTCACCAACAACATCCACCCCTACCATCGCGCGTTCATCCGCGAAGTGCCGACCGGGGACATCCTGAACACTGATGACCGTTGGCGCTGGATCACGTTCCCGGACGGGATGTATCAGCGCTGGGACGACATCGGTTTCGACGAGCGCATCCGGCTGACCAGCCTGCCCTTGGACGATCTGGTCGCTGGCCGCTTCGGCCCAGCCGGGCGGCCCGACCTGCTGCCCCTGGGCGGTCCATAGGTGGCCGAGCGCGCAGTGGCGACGCGGTGGTTACGGTACGACAGTCGGCGGAGCAATCTCAGTCGGGCCCGCGCCTTCGACATCCAGCGCCGCTGATGCAGCAGCTCCGCGCTCGATCGATCAGGGCACCTGTTCCTCACAGGACCGTTTGGCCCTATGCATCGACGCACCAGAACTCCGGCCTGCGGCACTTGTCCCGCTCCGGGCGGACGCAGGTGCCAGTGCCCCCGGCGACGGGAGATCGCGATGCCGAAGGGCCCGCGCACCCAGAAACGCCACACCGAGCCGACTCTCACGGCGCGTCAGGCCAAAGCCTGACGGTGTGGCAGGTAGCCGACGGTCCGTCACCCGGCGGGTCGCCCCAAGTGGCGGGCGGCCCATTCCCCACCGAGCGTGGATCACGTCGGAGCGGGACCGCAACCAGCTGATACCGCGTCAGCCACCCCCCGCCGGCAGAAAAGGATCACACATGCACCCTGCACGCACCCTGCTCGCCACCGCGGCAGCCACCGCCGCCCTCCTCCTCGGCGCTCCCGCCGCCTACGCCACCGCACCCAACAACGACCACGAAGACTCCTCCCACAGCAAGGACCACGACAGCAACCAGGACTACGGGCACGACAGCGAGGACTCCTGGAACGGCACCAAGCACGAAAAGAAGGACGAGGAGGACTGGAACGGCAAGCACGACGAGAACACCTGGAAAGACGACCACGACGAAAACTCCTGGAAGGGCGACCACGACAAGCCCAAGGGCGGCATGCACACCGGAGGCGGCGCACTCGCCACACCCACAGTGACCGCCGGCGGCCTTGCCGTCCTCGCCGTCGCCGGCACCGGCCTGTACGCAGCCCGCCGCCGCAAGAACTCCACCACCCTGGCCTGACCATGCCCCACGCCATAGCCACCGCGGCCGCCACGCACCTGCCGCGTGGCGGCCCACGGCCACCAACGAACCGCCCCCACCACAGGTGGACACCCCATGACGACTCCCCCCTCTGACACGACCCGGCCCAAGCCCAGATTCCGCGCCTGGGTACTGGTCATGACATGCCTGGCCCTCACCGTGCTGGCCATGACCGTCTTCAGCGACGACGAGCCGACCCCACCCCCCGCACGAGCCGCCACCGCATCAACACCGCCCGCAGGCCAGCCGGCCCGTCATCCCGCACCCAAGCACCTGCCCCGCTCCAAACCCGTACGGCTGCTGATCCCGAAGATCTCCGTCGACGCCCCCTTCACCGAACTCGCCATCGGCCGCACCGGGCAACTCGACCCCCCGCCCGCCGACAACACCAACCTCGTCGGCTGGTTCGCCAAAGGCCCCACCCCCGGAGAAGCAGGCACCTCGGTCGTCGCCGGGCACGTCGACACCGCCACCTCCCCCGCCGTCTTCGCCGACCTCGCCGACCTGAAGAAGGGCGACGTCTTCCGCATCAAACGCGCCGACAGACGCACGGCAACCTTCGTCGTCGACAGCGTCGAAAGCTTCGCCAAGGACGACTTCCCCGACCAGCGCGTCTACGCCGACACACCCCAAGCCCAGATCCGCCTCATCACCTGCGCAGGCGACTACGACCGCGCCGCCAAGGACTACACCGACAACCTCGTCGTCTTCGCCCACCTCAAATAACACCCACACCGTCCGTCGTGCCCCGGCGTGGTCGTCACCGGGCTGCCCATACCGATCGCCAGCCGGCTGATGCGGCTGCCCCCCCCCAACGCGTACTGCTGCGCGCGCTGGTCAAGCAGAGCCCCGGCCTGAAGCGGGACCGCCTCACACACGGATGACCGGCACGCTCCGTTCCACGGTGTACGCGTGGACGGCCGTCAGGACCGTCTGCTGCTCGGCCACGATCCCGGCGACCTGCTCCGACTTGAGCAGGTCGTCCATGGCGGCGCGGCTGTCGGCTCCGATCACGACGCTTGCGTGGTAGCGGCGGAAGGTGGGGTTGTGGTGGCAGACACCGAGCGTGGGGTGCATGTACCGCGTCCAGGGCAGAAAGGTGTACGTCCGCAGGTCGCGGGCGCCGGCCTCGTGGAGCGCGGGGCCGATGCGGTCGTGGACGTAACTCCGGAACACCCGGCCCCGCGCTCCGCGCCGCCGGCGCAGCAGCAGAACCGTGCGGTGTCCTACGGCGTCGTCGTGGCCGTCGGTCCACCAGCGGCCGCCGCCCGGACCGGTGACCTGCCCGAGGACCCGTTCGAACACGTTCTGCTCGTCCAGGTACACCTCCCGCATGTGCATCGGCATGCCGAGCGCGGCGACCGTACTTCCGAAGCGGACCTCGGCCACGCCGTCGCAGCGCCAGTCCGAGGGGACGGTGGTGCCCACGGTGGGCGACGACGGCCAGTAGCCGTGATCGGTCGGCGAGAAGTGCCGCTGCACGTACTCGGCCATGTTGGGCAGCCGCCCGGCGATCTGCGCGTGCGGCCCCTCCCAGTAACGGGTGGCTGACTCTCTCGGCAGGTCCGCGCGGAACCACACCGGGGACATGAAGGAGGTGGTCTTCTCAGGTCGGCTCATGTCTTCTCCTGGACGGACTGGCGAGCGGTGAGTCCGAGGTCCGACTCGGGCGCACCGCTCGTGGGTTGCGCGCTCAGTTCTGAGCGCCCCGCACACGGTCGATGACGTGCGACGGGTCGGCGGGTGGTGCGTCGCCGCGCCAGGCGACGTGCTGGTCGGGTCGTACGAGGACCAGATCCCGTTCATAGAGGGCTCGGGCGTGTGCGTCGCGGACGTCGACGACGCGGAGGGGGACGCCGCGTTCGGCGGCGGCGTCGGTGAGCGCGGTGACGTCCAGGTCGGCGAAGCGCAGCAGGCTGAAGCCGGTGGGGTGGAAGAGGTCGAACAGGGCGCGGCCGTCCTCCAGCAGCACGCTCGGGGGCCTGGCGCCGGGCCAGGTGCTGGGCGTGTACTCGTCCATCGGCTGGCGCGGCGCCCGGGCGCCGGGTGCGGTTTCCGGGCAGATGGTGGGCGAGGTGTCGTAGCGGTAGCCGAGTTCGATGCCGAGGGCCTCGTTCTCCAGGTTGCCCAGGTCGCTGATCTCGCGGCCGATGCGCTGCCGGGTGCGGGCACCGTGCCAGCGTTCGCTGTGCAGGTCGGCCCGGTTGGTGGCCATGATCGCCGCTCGCACGAGGCTGTGCCGCGCGGCGGCCTTGCGGTTGCGCAGGGCCACAGCCCGGCGCTCGTGTGCGTAGGCACGCAGCAGGCCAGGTGTCCCCCAGCCCTGGAGCACCGCGGCGAGCGCCCAGCCGAGGCCGATCGCGTCGCCGACGCCGGTATTCATGCCGTAACCGCCGGTTGGGGTCACCTGATGGACGGCATCGCCCGCGAGCCAGACGCGGCCCCGGCCGAAGGAGTCGGCGACGGTGAGTCTCGGCGTCCAGGCGTTGGCGACCAGCACGTCCATCTCGAAGCGGCCGCCGAGGCGTTCGTAGACGAACTCACGGGGGTCGATGGCATCGGCCGCGCGATCGCGTCGGCGGCGTGGGCCGCGCAGTACACCA
Organism: Streptomyces sp. NBC_00287; assembly: GCF_036173105.1. Lineage (NCBI taxonomy): Bacteria > Bacillati > Actinomycetota > Actinomycetes > Kitasatosporales > Streptomycetaceae > Streptomyces > Streptomyces sp. NBC_00287. The sequence continues at coordinate 9,149,261 of NZ_CP108053.1, read as the reverse complement.
GCGCCGCCGTCAAGGACCTGTGGTCCCAGGTGATGGAGCAGTTCGTGGCCGAGGTGACGGCGGCGATCGAGTCCGAGCGCGGCCGCGGGGCCGCTCCGGAGGGCGTTCCCGCCCGCGACCTCGCCATCTCGCTCAACTGGATGGTCGAGCGCGCCCTGTTCAGCACCTTCAGCGGCCAGATACCGGCCGTTGCCGAGGAGCGTCTCCTGGACACCCTCGTCTCGATCTTCATGGGCGCGATCTACCAGCGTTCCGACGGCTGAGCGCGGCCGGCTGCGAGCGGGCGTCCACCCGGCCGCGCGTCACCCGAGGATGATGGCGACCCGAGTCCCGGCGTCGTCCGTGCGGGCCGGGCCGCCTTGGCGGCTTCGGCCCCGGCCGCCACGGCGGACAGGAGCGTTTCGGAGGCTTCAGATGGGGCGAGGCCGCCCTGCTGAGGGCGCCACCCCTCCTGTGCGCCGCTCCCGCGGGCGAACGCCTCGCGGGGTGCGGCGGCTGCCGTTCTCCGCGAGGCGGTTCAAGGCCGCGTCGGGGTGACTCAGGGCATCATCTCGTAGGCTCCCGACAGCGCCTCGACGCGCTGCCAGACGCGCTCCGAGCGCGCCTCGTCGACGACCGGGCGCCGGACCGCGCCGAGCGCCCAGAGCTGCTGTTCCTCGGTCGCGGAGTCCTTGCCGTGCAGCTCGACTGCGTGCGCGGAGAAGTCCCGCACGAGGACGGCGAACAGCTCGTCGAGCACGTCCTCGTCCAGGCCCGTCAGGGCTGCCTGCTCCAGGACCAGCTGCCCGTGGACGACGAGCGCGAAGAGCTGCCCGACGGCGAGGAGCAGGTCGAGGTCCCGGCTCTGCTCCTCGTCAGGAGCGGCCGTGCGTACGAACTCGCAGAGCGCGTCGGCCTGTTCGCGGAACCGGGAGATGTTGGACAGGTGGGCGTACGCGTCGAAGGCCGGCCGCCAGTCGTGGAAACGCACCGAGCCGAGGCCGCGGGCCGGCCCCTGCCGGAAGAGGAAGACGTCGTCGGCCGCGTCGAGGCGGGTCGGGACGGGCTCGTACGCGGCCGGGTCGAGGAGGTGATTGCGCATGAACTTGAGGATCAGCGCCAGGTTGACGTGGACGGTGCCCTCCAGCTTCGGCAGGCCGCGGATCTCGACGGCGGCCTGGGCGAAGTAGTTGTCCTTCTCGAAGCCCTTGGCGGCGATGACGTCCCACATCAGGTCGATGACCTTCTCGCCCTCGGTGGTCACCTTCATCTTCGTCATCGGGTTGAAGAGGAGGTAGCGACGGTCGTCGGGGCCCGCGGTGCGGAAGTAGTCGACGGCACGGTCGCTGAACTGCTTCATGCCGACGAGCCGGACGTACGCGTCGGTCAACTCGCGCCGCACATGCGGGAAGGCGGTGACGGGGCGGCCGTAGAGGATGCGGTTGTGCGCGTGGGTGACGGCCTCGTACATCGCGTGCTCGCAGATGCCGATCGAGGCGGTGCACAGGTTGAACTTGCCCACGTTGACGGTGTTGAGGGCGGCGTCGAATGCGGCGCGGCCGGTGTGCAGGACGTCTTCCGGGGCTACGGGGTAGTCCTCGAGGCGGAACTCGCTGACGTACTTCGACGAGTCGACGACGTTCTTCACCAGGTGGTACGCGGGGTGGCGGCTGTCGGCGGCGAAGAAGACGTAGCCGTCGGGGCCCTCGACGTCGGTGCGGCGGCCGAAGACGGAGACGAGCCCGGCGGCGTTGCCGTTGCCGATGTAGTACTTGGAGCCGGTGGCCCGGAACCCGCCCGTACCGTCGGGCTCCAGGAGCATGTCGGTGGAGTAGATGTCGGCGCCGTGGGCCTTCTCGGACAGGCCGAAGGCGAACACCTCACCCTGGGAGAGCAGTTCCGCGGCGCGGGCACGGGCGGCGGGGTTGTCGCTCTGCCAGACGGGGCCGAGGCCGAGGATGGTGACCTGCCAGGCGTACCAGTAGTCGAGGCCGTAGAAGCCGAGGATCTCGTTGAGGGCAGCAATGCGGGCGGTGTCCCAGCGCTTGTCGCCCTCGCCCTCTGTCGCGGCGGAGGCGGGGGTGAGGAAGGTCGCGAAGAGCCCCTCCTTGGCGGCGAAGGCGAGGAAGTCGCCGAGCCAGGCGCGGGTCCGGTAGTCCTCGATCAGCCGGCGCTTGCCCCGCTCCTCGAACCAGTCGACGGTGGCGCGCAGCAACCTGCGGGTCTCCGGGTCGAAGTGCGCGGGGTCGTAGGTGCGCGGGTTGAAGAGCAGCGCGTCGGCCATGGGTGCCGCCTTTCGGCTGGGAGGGGTGAGGGTAGGTCCGGGTACGGGTCCCGGGGTGGGCTGTTCTCGGCCGGTCAGCGACCGGCGTCAAAGCCGGCGAGTGTGGCGAGGACGTCGTCGAGCCAGGCGATCATCATCCGCTCGTACGCGATGCCGCCGCGCAGCACGACGTGCTGGAGCTCCCGTTCGGCGTCGAGCGGTCCGTCCGCCGGGGGCTCCCCGAAGTCACGGGCCTCGCCGGCGAGATAGTGGGCGAGGCGGTCCGTATGCGCCTGCCGGTGCCGCTCGACCTCACTGATCAGGGCGGCCGGATCATCGAAGGCGGCGCCCCGGACTTTTACTGCCAGGTCGTGCCGTACGCTCTCGGGCTCGGTCGGTTCGTTCAGCCACGCGGAGAGTGCGGCCCGTCCGGGCCCGGCGACGGAGTACTCCTTCTTGTCCGGACGCCCGTATTGCGCAACGTCCCGGACGTCGACCCAGCCGTCGCTCTCCATGCGCTTGAGCACGCGGTAGATCTGCTGGTGGGTGGCGGTCCAGAAGTACCCGATGGACCGCTCGAACCGCCGGGCCAACTCATAGCCGGAGCCCGGCTTCTCCAGCAGGGAGACGAGGATCGCGTGCTCGAGCGCCATGTCCACGATCTTCCTATGCACCTCGTTGCATAGCAACGCTGCCGCGGTGAGACACGGCTCACGGGGCGGACGTGACGCAGACCGGTTGAGGGGGGCCGTGCAGGGCGAGGAAGTGTGTTCGGGCTTGCGCTCATAGCGGCGGTGGCGGATGACGGGCGGCGGGAAGTCCGCGTCGTGATTCACGGATCGCACAAAACGCGGCATGTCACCAACGGCTCGAGCCTTCAAAGACCAGACCCCCAACACTCCGCGTCTCTCACCGGAACGGATCGGCCACGGAGTTGACAGCGCAACTGCGTCGAGAGAGCCTGAAATGAGGCCATGATCGGATTATCTCCAAAGGTCCATACTTCAAGCAGGCTTGCAGGTCATCCCGCCGATGAGCTGCCCGTTTCCCGCGGCGACACATACAGCACGCACCCTGTTCGTTGGCTCGGGCTTTGGAACGCGTGCAATCGCTGAGAGAGGGAGCCTCATGTTCGGTCATGTGCGAACCATCAGCGACAAGAAACCCATCTTCATGATCAAGGTCAGTGTTTATCGCCCTGATCTGACTCTCATCGGCAAGGCCTACACCAACGACGACGGCTATTACAGCGTGGACATTCCCCCCGGGGAATCTGTCACCGTTCTGTTCGACACCCATCACACGCTCAACAATGCGGAGGACTGGCAGCCTTCCCTCGTCGCCAACGTCATCGCGGAAAACAGCAAGCCCTTGGACCGCTACCTGGTGCCCGCCGGCCAGTTCGCCGACACAACGACGGGTGTGGACGTACTCGGCGCGTTCCTGCTCGCCGCAGCGGCGGGCGACGCGGAGAAGAACGGGGAACCCGACGTGGAGAACAGCTACGCGCGCTCCGCGGCGGCACGCCTCTCCCGGATCAAACAGAACACCCTCGCACTTCAGAACATCCAGGCGGCACTTCTCCGATACTTCGAGGAGCACCAATAAAGGACCTTCAACCAGTCCTGCTGGGAAATGAACTGCCGCATCCCGTAGGCCAGATGGGCCTTGAGATTGCCCGCGTCCGTCGCGCGGACCGTCCTCGCGTCGCGAACGGTTGATCAGACGCGAGCGTTCACTGGATTGAAGGCCATGCCGTCCCGGGCCACTCTGTGAGCCCGGAGTGACGGCCGTCCGATCCGCGCCCGCATGGCGATGCGCGGCGAGGGAGGCGAAAATGAGACTAACCAAATAAGAGCCGCCCGATCAGCGGACACGGCGTCGCCTTGAGGGCGGGGGAAGCGAAGAATCCGGACGCCGCGAGCGGGGCATCAAGGTATTCCCGCAGGTGCAGGTAGGAACTCAGGTGATCGCTCATGTGCCGATGGCTCGCCTACTCGGGAACGCCCCTGCTGCTCGACTCGATCCTCTACAAACCGGCGCACTCACTGATCGATCAGAGCCTGCACTCCAAACTGGGTGTCGAGACGACGAACGGCGACGGTTTCGGCGTCGGGTGGTACGCGCAGGAAGACATCGACACGCCAGCCTTGATCAGGGACATCGGCCCCGCCTGGAACAACCGCAACCTGAGGGAGATCGCGGATCATGTCCGCTCCCCGTTGTTCTTCGCCCACATACGGGCGTCGACCGGCACGGCGGTGCAGCAGACCAATTGCCACCCGTTCCGGCACGGCCGTTGGATGTGGATGCACAACGGTGCCATTGCAGGTTTCCCTCTCATGCGCCGCGAGTTGTCCCTGCTCGTCGCCCCTGAGCTGTACTCCGACATCGAAGGAACGACGGACTCGGAGATGATGTTCTACCTGGCGGTCACCTTCGGCTTGGACGAGGACCCGCCGGGCGCCGTGGCCCGGATGGTGGGAGTGGTGGAGCGCAGCGGCCGGGACCACGGTGTGGAGTTCCCCCTCCAGATGACGATCGCCGTGACCGACGGCGAACGCGTATGGGCCTTCCGCTACTCGAGCCAGGGCGCTTCCCGGTCGTTGTTCTACAGCACCCGCGTGGACGCGCTACGCAGGCTGCACCCCGATATGACGTTCCTGCAGGAAGTGTCCGACGAGACCCGCCTCATCGTGTCCGAACCCCTCGGCGACCTGCCGGGTGCCTGGAACGAGGTGCCCGAGAGCAGTTACGGCGTCGTACATGCCGGAGCCGACGAGTTGCATCCCTTCACCCCTCAACCGGCCTGACGCGTCCGCATACTTCGGCCCAGACCAGAAGGCTGATGGGTGTCAGGATTCTCGACGCGCAGCGGGCTGGACCGTCGCGCCGGGCCCCGGCTCACCGCACCGGGAAGCCGAAGGAGTAGCCCTGGTCCTTGAGCCAGGGCAGGATCCGGCGCAGGGCCTCCACGGTCTGGGAGCGGTCGCCTCCCGCGTCGTGGAAGAGGAGCGTCGGCCCATTGGGCAGCTCCCGCTCGACGGTGGCGACGATGGCGTCCGCGCCCGGCTGCTCGAAGTCCTTGGTGTCCACGTTCCAGCCCAGCGGACGCATACCCCGGGAGGCGGCAAGCGTACGGCTGTAGGGGGTGAAGGCCCCGCCCGGCGCCCGGTAGTACATCGGCCGTACGCCCCCGGACGCTTCGGTGATCATGCGCTCGGCGTCGAGTATCTGCTCCGACTGGTAGGACTTGGGCTGTCTGTCCATGGTGGTGTCGTGCGACACGGAGTGGTTGCACAGCCGGTGCCCGGCGGCGACCACCTGCTTCACGAGATCCGGGTGGGCCTGCGCCTGCGTGCCGACCACACAGAAGGTGGCCTTGACCCCGTACTCCCGCAGCACGTCGAGGACTTGAGGAGTCCAGACGGGGTCGGGTCCGTCGTCGATGGTGATGTTGACGCCGCGTGCGCCCTTGTCCGAGGCGTGCGCGATGGTCACCGCGACCGGCTTGACGTCACCGCCCGGCGTGGCCGACGCACTCGGCTTCGGCGACGAGCCGCCCACGGCACCGGCCTGCGCGGCCCACACCGAGGCCCCGGTGGCGAGCACCGTCACCCCGAGCGCCGCCCCGATCAGCTTGCCGTACCAGCCCCGCCCAGCACCGTGCCGCGCCATGTCCGCCCCGCTTTCCCGTAGTTCCCATCGATCCCGAACTGCCTCACGATCACCTGGCAGGACGAGAAACGGCGGCCGGAGGATCCGTCCGTTGCAGATCACGGACAATTCCGGGAGAGATCCCGGACAACTCACGTGGCTATCCACGCACCGCGCTCTTCTGCTGCCACTGGCTCCACGAGAGATTCCACGCGCCGAAGCCGTTCCCGGCCTCGACCACGCCCTTGGTGTCCTTGCCGGTGATCTCGAACGGGTCACCCGGCCGCACCTGCCGGTAGAACCAGGCCGCGTTCGCGTCGCTCATGCCTATGCAGCCGGAACTCTGGTTGGAGTTGCCGAAGTAGCGGGCGTTCCACGGGGCGGCGTGCGCGTACATGCCCGACCAGGTCAGCCGCATCGAGTAGTCGACCATCTTGTCGTAGGCGTCACCCAGGCCCACGGTCTCGGAGTTCATGTTGATCGTGCCTTCCTTGGCCATGAGCACGGCGGTTCCGCGCCAGGAGCGCTTGTCACCGCCGGGCGTGCCGCCGGAGACCGGTATGCGCCGGACCGTCTCGCCGTCGCGCACGAGGGTGAGTTGATGGCTGTCGAGGTCGACCTTGACGATCTGCTGGGCGCCGATGGTGAAGGTGGTCGTGTAGTCGCGTACGAACCAGCCGCCGTCCGCGCCCGAATCGGTGCCGTTCAGCTCGGCGTTCAGCGTGACCTTGGTTCCGGGCTTCCAGTACGTCCTGGGCCGCCAGTCCACCCGGTCGCGGCCCGACCAGTCGCGTATCCAGCCCCAGGAGCCCTCGGTGTCGTTCGAGGTGGTGATCCTGAGCTGCTTCTCGACCTCGGCCTTGTTCTTCACCGGATGGTCGAAGACCAGGGAGATGGGCTGGGCGATGCCGACGGTGGCGTCGGCGCCGGGTCGCCAGTCGACCTTGTTGACCTTGTCGGCCGGAGCCGTGGTGAAGGCGGCCTTGGTGGTCTTGGCCGTTCCGCCCGCGGTCCGGGCCTGCGCCGTCACCGTGTACGCCGCGCCGGGTACGGCCTTGCGGTCGGAGACCCATGAGCGGCCGTCGGCGGCGACCTTGCCGGCGAGCCGGTGGCCCTCGCCGTCGGTGACGGTCACCAAGGTGAGTGTGCCGCCCGCGGCCGTGACCCGCACGGGCTCGCCGGCCGCGGCCTGTTCTCCCTTGGGCGTGACGGTGACCGTGACCGGGCGGTCGTCGGCACTCTCCTTGGTGTCCGGGGCGGCGCTTGGGGAGCCGCTCGACGAGCAGGCGGCGGCGAGCGGTGCGAGTAGGGCGGCCACGACGGCGGCCCGGACGCGGGCAGGGGCGAGTACACGGGTGCGCGACAACAGGACCTCCGGGAAGGGCGACAAGGTGGTGGATGTCGTGACTGTAGAGCCGCAAAACCCGAGGTCAGCCGCCGTGGAGCAATGTGACGACGACTGGTGAGAAACGGTCATGGTCCGGTCACATTCGCCGGACGGAGCGGTCATGGACCGCTGTGAGCCTGCTGTATGTCCCCGCGACGGACCGGGGAGAAGGAGAGGCTCAGACTGTGTCAGCGCTGCTCGTTCCGCCCAGCCGCGTGCCCCAGGCACGGAACCGGGGCTTTGCCCTGCGCCCCATCACCCCGGAGACCTACCGCGCCTTCCTCGCGTCCCCCGACGGCGCGGCCCTCGGCGCCGGTTTCCTGCAATGCCCCTCCTGGGCCGAGGTCAAGGAGGGCTGGCGGGCCCAACTGCTCGGCTGGGGGCCGGATCCGGAGGCGGGCGAGCTGACGGGCGTGGCCCTGGTGCTGCTGCGGCACTTCCCGGGCACCCGCAAGTACTTCGCCTACCTCCCCGAAGGGCCCGTCGCCGACTGGAGCGACCCCGACATCGACGGCTGGCTCGGTCCTCTGCTGGAACACCTGCGCCGCGCGGGCGCCTTCGCCGTGCGCATCGGCCCGTCACCCGCCTACCGGCGCTGGGACGCCGCCCGGCTCAAGCCGCTCACCGGACCGGGCCGGCACCTCGGCGATGTCCTCGCCACTGAGGTCGACCCGCTCGGCACCGCCGTCGCAGAGCGGCTGCGGGCCCGGGGCTGGCGCCGCTGCGGTGGAGACGGCAACGGACAGGACGGGGACGCCCAGCCCCGGCACGTCTTCCACGTACCGCTCGCCGGACGCACCCCTCAAGACCTGTGGGCCGGGCTCAACCAGGAGTGGCGGCGCAATGTGCGCCGCGCCCAGAAGGAAGGCGTGGAGGTCGTGGTGGGCAGCGCCGCCCAACTCCCCGAGTTCTACCGGCTGCTCGGCATCACCGAGCGCCGCGACGGTTTTCGGCTCGGCCGCTCGCTCGCCTACTACGAGCGTCAGTACGCGGCGCTCAACGCCGAGGAACCGGGCCGGATGAAGCTGTACCTCGCCCGGCACCGAGGCGAGATCCTGGCCGCCCACACGATGATCACGGTGGGCCGCCGGGCCTGGTACCAGACCGGCGCCTCCGCCGACCACCGCCGCGAGGTCCGGCCCTCCAACGCCCTGCAGTGGCGGATGCTGCAGGACGCCCACGCCCTCGGCGCCGACGTCTACGACATGCGCGGGGTACCCTCCACCCTTGATCCACACGAACGTGCGTACGGACTGCTGCGGTGGAAGCTCGGCACCGGAGGACAGGTCGTCGAGACGTTGGGGGAATGGGAGAGACCGTTGGGCGGCAGCGCCAACCACACGCTTTACCGCGCCTTCCAGGCGTACCTGAACCGCCGATGACCCAGACGACGTCGGTGACACCTACGACGCCCAAGGCGACGCCGGTCTCCGCGGCGCGCGGCAGTGCCGTCATGGCCGCCGGATCCATCGTCTCCCGGGCCACCGGTTTCGCCCGGTCCGCCGTGGTCGCGGCGGCGCTGGGCACGATCGGGCCGACCGCCGACGGCTACGCGGTCGGCAACGCCCTGCCCACCATCGTCTACATGCTGCTCCTCGGCGGCGCGTTGAACGCCGTCTTCGTGCCCGAGCTGGTCAAGGCCGCCAAGGAGCACGACGACGGGGGCGCCGCGTACACCGACCGGCTCGTCACCGTCTGCGTCGTCGCCCTGCTGGCGATCACCGCGACCGCCGTATGGGCGGCGTCCGCGATCATCGACGCGTACACCGACTACACCGGCGAACAGGCCGCCATGACCACCGCGTTCGCCCGCTACTGCCTGCCGCAGATCTTCTTCCTCGGCCTGTTCACGCTGCTCGGGCAGGTGCTCAACGCACGGGGCCGGTTCGGCGCGATGATGTGGGCGCCGGTCCTGAACAACGTCGTCGTCATGGCCGTCTTCGGTCTGTACCTCGCCCTGGCCATGGGCGGTGGAGACACCCTCACCGCGACCGAGATCGCGGTGCTCGGCTGGGGCACGACCGCCGGTATCGCCGTCCAGGCGCTCGCCCTCGTCCCCGCGCTGCGCTCGGCCCGCTTCCGCTGGCGGCCCCGCTTCGACTGGCGCGGCAGCGGACTGACCCGCCCGCTGCGCTCGGCCGGCTGGCTGGTGCTGCTGGTCCTGGCCAACCAGGCCGCCTACTGGGTCACCACCCGGCTGGCCACGACCGCGGGCCTCGACGGCGGCCCCGGATACGGCGCGTACAACAACGCCTATGCCCTGTGGGTCGTACCGCACGGCATCATCACGGTCTCCGTGGTGACCGCGCTGATGCCCCGGATGAGCGCGGCCGCCGCCGACGGGGACACCGCCGCCGTGCGGCGCGACGTCTCCCACGCCCTGCGCGTCAGCGCCGCCGCCGTCGTACCCGCCGCCTGCGCGCTGTTCGCCCTCGCCCAGCCGGTGATGGCCCTCGTCTTCGGATACGGCAAAACCAGCGCCGCCGACACGGCCGCCATGGCCGGGATCCTGATGGCCTTCGCGCCGGGACTTCTCGCCCTGTCGGGCCAGTACGTCCTCTCCCGCGCCTTCTACGCGCTCTCCGACACCCGTACGCCGTTCCTGCTCAACCTGGTGATCGTCACCCTCAACGCAGGGCTGTCCGTGGCCGCCGCACACCTGCTGCCGGCTCGCTGGGCGGTGACGGGCATGGCGGCGGCGTACTCCCTGGCGCTGTGCGCGGGCTGGGCACTGACCGCCCGGGTGTTGAGCCGCCGGCTCGCTGTCGTACGCCCCCTGCGGTCCTCCGCCGTCGGCGCGCACGCGCGGCTGCTGCTCGCCGCCGTCCCGGCCACCGCGCTGAGCCACCTCGCGGCCTGGGCCGCCGCACCGGCGGGGGCCCTGGCCGCCGCAACCGCCGGCGCGGCCGTCGTCGTCCTCGCCTTCGCCCTGCTCGCCCGTCCACTGCGCCTCGCCGAACTCGACGCGCTGCTCTCCGGCATACGCCGCAGACTGACCCGGACCTGATGACCACCGAGGGAGAACCGCCGATGTCCCGCGTGCTCCTCATCGAGGACGACCCTTCCGTACGCGAGGGGGTCGAAATCGGTCTGCGCCGCCGCGGCCACGAGGTACGAGCGGCCGCGACCGGCGAGACCGGTCTCGCCGCGCTGGCCGAATTCCGCCCCGATTTGCTGCTGCTGGACCTGATGCTGCCCGGGATGAACGGCGTACAGGTCTGCCGGCAGGTCCGCGAGCACAGCCAACTGCCGATCATCATGCTCACCGCACGCGGCGACGACTTCGACGTGGTCGTCGGCCTGGAAGCCGGTGCCGACGACTACATCGTCAAGCCCGCCCGCCCCGAGGTGATCGAGGCCCGGATCCGTGCCGTACTGCGCCGCCTGGACGACAGCCCCGGCCGCCCGGCCATCGAGGTCTACGGCCAACTCACCATCGACCGGGTCGGACTGACCGTCACCAAAGCCGGCCGGCGGCTCACGCTCGCTCCCTCGGAGCTCAAGCTCTTGCTGTATCTCTCCGCCGCCCCTGCGCAGGTGTTCAGCAGGCAGCAACTGCTGGAGCGCGTCTGGGAGCACAGCTTCCACGCCGACGCCCGGCTGGTCGACGCCTGCATCGCACGCCTGCGCGGCAAGATCGAGGACGAGGCCGGCAGCCCCCGCTACGTCCAGACACTGCGGGGCTTCGGCTACCGCTTCGGGCCGCTGTGATCACGACCCCTCGTCCCCGTCGGGTCAGAGCGTTCGGGCTGCGTACGCGGCTGTTGCTCGCCTTCCTGCTGGTGGCCGCGGTCAGCGCCGGCACGACGGCCGCGCTGACCTACCGCGAGGCCCGCAACGCGCTGCTGGAGACCGCCCAGGACACGGCGGTCACGTCGTTCCGTGACCAGGTCCAGCAAACGGGCTTCGGACTGCCCATGCAGGGCGGGGAGGGCCTGGAGGAAATCCTGCGTGACATCGCCCGCAAGGGCAAACCGCACCCCTGGGTGGTGTTCGCCGAGTACGGCTCGCTGCGCGCCTCCTCGGGCGAGAACCCCGTCTCCACCGTCATCACACCCGAACTGCGCCGCACCGCGCGGGCCAACCCCCACGGCAGCTTCGAGCGGGTCGTCAAGGACGGCGTTCCCTACCTGACCATCGCCATGCCCATGGTCTTCAAAGCGAGCCCGGACAGCTTGCTGCCCAGCGGACTCGTCCTGTACGCCGTCATGCCGATGACCGACGAGCAGATCAACGTCGACGCCCTCCTCATGGCCGCCCGGGACGGCGCCCTGCCCGGCCTCGCCATCGCACTGATACCCGGCCTGATCGCCGCGCGCAGCGTGCTGCGCCCGGTGCGGGAACTGCGCCACGCGGCCCGGAACATGGGCAGCGGCAGACTCGACACCCGGATCCGGGTGCGCGGCAGCGACGAACTGGCCGACCTGGCACGCACCTTCAACGAGTCGGCGGGCCAACTGGAGCGCTCCGTACGGGAACTGCGCGAAGCCGGGGAACGCGCCCGCCGCTTCGCCTCCGACGTCTCGCACGAACTGCGCACCCCCCTCGCCGGGATGCTCGCCGTCACCGAGGTCCTCGACGAGGACGCGGATCGCCTGGACGCCGACACCGCCCGGGCGGTACGGCTGGTCAGCGCAGAGACCGGAAAACTCGCCGTGCTCGTCGAGGACCTGATGGAGATCTCCCGCTTCGACGCACGCGCGGCCGACCTCAACACCGACGAGGTCGACGTCGCCGAGGCGATCCGCAAAACCCTGCAGAACCGGCACTGGACCGATGGCAGGGTCCGCGTCGACCTGCCCGGCGGCATCCGGGCCCAGCTCGACCCGCGCCGCTTCGACCTCGTGATCGCCAACCTCGTCGGCAACGCCCTGCGGCACGGCGGCACGCCCGTCGCAGTACGCCTGCGCACCGCGGCCCGCCCCGAGGGCCCACTCGTGTTGATCACCGAGGTCACGGACAGCGGCCCCGGCATCCGGCCCGAGGTGCTTCCGCACATCTTCGACCGCTTCTACAAGGCCGACGCGGCCCGCACCCGTTCGACGGGCAGCGGCCTGGGGCTGGCGATCACCCTGGAGAACGTGAAGCTGCACGGCGGAACGATCCGCGCGGGGAACCTGCCCGGGGGCGGCGCCGTCTTCACCGTCGAGATACCGCTCCACGCGGAGGAGGCCGGGGGATGAGGCGTGCGCGCAAGCGCCGACGTGCGGCGGCCGCCGCACTCGCGGCGGCCGTACCGCTGCTCGGTGGCTGCGGTATCCCGGAGACGGACGTCATCGAGGCGGGTGGTCCCGCCAGCTTCCAGGCCTTCCTCAACCGCGACTACGACATGCTGCTCTTCTTCCGCTCCCCCGACGGAGGGCTGAGCCCCGTGATCCGTACGACCGGGCCCTCAAGTGTGTTCGGCAACGGATACGTCGAGTCGGGCTCCGCAGGCGACACTGCTGGACCGGTGCCGACGGAGAAGGTCGTCTCCGCATTGCTCAGCGGACCCCGGGAGGAAGACCGGGCCGTCGGCCTCGACACCGCCCTTCCCCCCGCCCGCCGCGGCACCGTCGAGGTCGAGGCCCTCCCGGGCGGCAGGGTAACGACCCGCCTGCCCCTGGCCCTGGCGGGCCTCGACAGCACCGCCCTGCGCCAGCTGACCTGCACGATCGCCTACAGCCAGGACGCCGACGGCCAAGTCGTCGTGGAGCTGACCGGACTGGACGGGGCAAGGAGTTCCGGCACATGTGGACTCGCCCCCGGCAGCGCACAGAACACACCCGCAGTGACCAAGCCCCCGCTGCGGCCCACACCGTCCCCTACGAGTGGCTGACAGCCCGTCATGAGGGGCTGACTCACGAGTACTTCGTGGTGACGCCTCGGGTCTCGTCCCCCTTCCGGGTCAGGCCAGGCCGAACCGCTCCGCATGCACCTGCCGCGCGGGGACCTGCAAGTCGCGCAGGCCGGAGAGCACGGCCGCGGTCATGGCGGGCGGGCCGCAGACGTACACGTCACGTTCGGTGATGTCAGGGACCAGCTGGTGCAGGACGCTCGGCCCGAACGGCGGGACACCGTGCTCTCCAGTCCGGCCGGCGAGCAAGTGCAGCCGTCCGCCCTGTTGCGCAACCAGGTGGCGCACCTCGTTCAGCAGTACGGCGTCGGCCTCGCTGCGCACCCGGTACAGCACGACGACATCGCCGGTCGACTGCTCCTCCAGCATGGCCCGCACCGGCGTGATTCCCACGCCGCCGGCGATCAGCAGAGCGCCGGGCCGACTCCGGTGCAACGACGTAAAGGCCCCGTACGGCCCTTCGACGAAGGCGCGGCTGCCGGCCGGGACGTTGTGCAGGCCGGCGCTGCTGGCACCCACCGCCTTCGCCGTCAGACGCAGCCCCTGTCCGCCCGGCGCCGCCGACAGGGAGAAGGGATTGGCGATCCACCAGTGGTGGTGCCCGGGAAACCGCCAGATGCAGAACTGGCCTGCCCGGGCAGGGAACTTGTCCAGGTGCCGTCCACTCACGTACACGGAGACCACGTTCAGCGACTCCGGCACCACGGCCACAACACGGAACTGGTGGTAGGCGTTGCGCCACAGCGGCAGGGCGAGACGCCCGGCCAGCAGCGCACCGAACGCGAACAGCCACAGGCACCACCAGTAGGCCGTGGCGAACGCGGAGGACGTGAACGTCGTCGTCTCCTGCAACTGGTGGACGAACGCCAGCCCCAGGGCCACGTAGAGCAGCAGGTGCAGACCGTGCCACACCTCGTACTGCAGCCGACGTCGTACCCACCGGGTGGACGTCACGGCGATCACGACGATGACGGCCGCGGCGAGCATGCCCAGCAGGGAGGCCGGGACACCGCTCAAGGCGACGAAGGTCTTCCCCATGGACGTGTCGTCGAGTGTCGCGTAGCCGAGCACCACCAAAGTGGCGTGGGTAAGGACGGTCCACAGCAGAGAAAACCCCACCCAGCGATGCCACACCGTGAGCCGGTCCATCCCGATGCGACGGTCCAACCACGGCAGCCGGGCCACCAACAGCAGTTGAAACAGGATCAGCAGGGCCGCGTGCAGTCCGAAGAACTTCGCGACCGTGAGCACCTCGTTCTTGCCCTCACCGGCACTGAGGAACAACGCCTCGACAACCGCCACGTTGACGAGGACAAACGTCCACATCACCCAGCGCGCGGCATCCACCGGAAGCAGACTGCCAGTGCGCACCGTGCTACTCGCCGCCATCATGGTCGCCCCCCATCCCCCGGGCCGCACGACTCACGACCCGTGTGCACAAACCCCATGAAGACCGAGAAATCCGGCCGAATGCGAACCTCGATCGGGTAAGGATACGGCGCGCCGGCCCGATCCGTTCATGCCGGAACGGCCTGTCTGAGTGCAATGGGGCGTTCGACGGCTTTCACAGCCGCCGGGCGCGCAGCACCCCGGTCAGCATCGGGAGAGTGAACTCGCCGCGGGCGGTCTCCGGTCGGCTCGCGAGGAATGTACGGATCCGTCCGAGCGTGGCCTGCTGTGCCTGTTCGGGCATGACCAGCATCCCCGCGCGCGTCGCGAGGGTCGCGACGAGAGAGTCGGCGGTGCGGCGCTGCCCGTGCGGGAACTCTGCCTGCTCCGGTGACCCGAACCGGGCGGCGACGCCGGTCTTCGGCAGGTGCATGTCGGCCGTCTCGGCCCGCCAGCTCGCAGGCGTGTCACGCGGGCCGATGGCCGCGCTCCCGCTGACCCGCGCGAGCCCGGCAACCCACTCGACCTGGTCGTCCATCAGGTTCCACAGGCCGGCCAGAATGCCGCCGGGCGCGAGGACCCTGGCGATCTCGGGTCCCGCGACGGCCATATCGAACCAATGCATGGCGTTGCCCGCCAGCACGGCATCGACGGAGGCGTCCGGCAGCGGGATCGCCTCGGCACTGCCCGACAGGGCACGGACACCCGGCAGCGAGCGGCGCAGCTCGGTCAGCATGGCCAAGTCGGGCTCGACCGAGAACACTTCGGCACCCAGCGCGACCAGCGTGGCGGTCAGCTTGCCGGTTCCGGCGCCGAGGTCGAGTACGCGCGGGCCGGGCGCGTCTGTGAGCGCCCAATGCACCGCGGCCTGCGCGTAGTCCGGTCGGTGCGCGGCGTAGGCGACCGCTGCCGCACCGAACGACGAGGCGTGGAGCGCCAGTTCATTCCGGTCCACCCGGTCACCATATCTGCGCCGAACGTGGTCGGCGGGCAATCCCGAATCTATGGAGAACCCATCCATTCTCCGGCTCAGCCCTTGGCTTCAGAGGAACTGCTCGGGGTCAGGCAGCAGCCCCTGCCCGGGCTTTGCGGGCGAGCAGGTGAACCTCCTGGAACTGCCGCCGGTCAGTGGGCTCAGGCTCGCGAACCATCCGGGCCACCTCGGCCAACCCGGACGTGCGCAGCATCGCGGCGAGGTGATCCGGCGACCACCGATAGGCCGGCGCGACGGTGTGATCGAAGACCTGTGTCGGGTGAGACGGACCATCGCTGGCGGAAAAGCCGATCAGGAGGTGGCCGCCAGGTGCCAGCACACGGTGGAACTCGCCCAGGATGACGGGGAGTTCTTGCGGTGGAGTATGGATGACGGACCACCGTGAGAGTACGCCGCACAGCACACCGTCAGCGATGTCCAACGCCGCCATCGAGCCCACCTCGAACCGCAGGCCCGGGTAGGCCTGCCGAGCCAACTTGATCATCGCGGGCGAGGCATCAACACCACACGCCGACAGCCCGAGCCCGTCCAGATAGGCGGTGACATGACCCGGCCCGCAACCCAGGTCCGCGACCGGCCCACCACCACTCGCACGAACGACCTCGGCGAAGACGCCCAACATCGCACGGTCCAGGGGCCTGTCACGCAGATCGCCGCGGAACAGCTGCGCGTAGGTGGGCGCAACAGCGTCGTAGGCTTCGCGGGTGGCACCGAAGGCATCATGTCCGACCATGCCCGCGACAGTAGTCTTCTCGGCAGCGTGACGGATGCGGTGTGTGACGGGTGCGGGTGCCCCGCTCGCGGCCTAGTTCTGCGGTGCCAGGCTGCGTAGGACGCAGAACTCGTTGCCCTCAGGGTCTGCCATGACCACCCAGTTTCGGTCTGAGCCCTGGCCCACATCCGTCTTGGAGGCGCCGAGGCCGAGCAATCTGGTCACTTCGTCCTCGGTGCTGCTGTCGATCGGGCTGACGTCGAGGTGAAGCCGGTTCTTCACGGTCTTGCCCTCGGGGACCTGGATGAACAGCAGGGTGGGCGGCATCTGGCGGGCCCGAACATCCTCGACGGTCGGCACCCAGGAGCCGATCTCGACCTTGCCCTCGCTCCGTTCGATCACCTTGAAGTCCAGGACCTCGCACCAGAAGGCCGCGAGCCTCTCCGGATCGTGGCAGTCAACGGCCAACTCCAGGAACCTACTTGTCACGACTCTCCCAGATAGTGCGGGACTTCAGACGGGCTTGACCCGGCATCAGATACACGTTCACCAGTATCACCTACACCGGCGTGCTCAATATGAGCCGGGCCACTGCCTGGACGGTACCCGGCTGACTCAACTCGCCCGCGACAAATGGAGTGGAAGGCGCCCTTCGGGCAGGCGAGGATCTCTCTATTCGCCGACGAAAGGGCAGCCATGGGCGGCAGTTCCCCGAGAGAACTCATCTCCCTCGCTGATGACGAGGGGAACAGCGTCGCGGTCAATGTCCTGGGACGCAATCCCCGGTGGACCGCTGGACTCGACGCTGAGATCGTCGTGAAGACGCCCTTCGTGTCCGGCCGTATCGATCTCGCCTTGTACGTCGCGCGGCTGGACGGCTGGGCCCGCGCGTTGGACAGGCTGGACGCCGGCGAGGAGGTGGCCTGGATGCAGATGAGCAGCGGGCCGTCCGTCTTCATCCAGCTCACCGGCGACCGTGGCTGCCCGGAGGTGGTTGTGGAGGACGAGTCCGGGTCCATGGTCACTGTGCGGGTCCCGCTCGTCCCGCCGGACAACTGGATTGCCGACCACCGTCGGCGTCTGCGCCTGGTGATGGATCACTGGGTGCCGATGCTGTCAACCGAGCAACGCCGGTGACCCACACGGTTACCTGGACGCCCCGCCGGTGCGGGTGAAGGTGCCGAGCCCATTGGTGTCCAGGTATTCCACGGTGAAGGATTTCTGGTCCGGGGTGAAGGTGACTCCGGTGAGGCCGACGGCGTTCTCGCCGGCGGTCGGGAAACTGAACGTGTCGCCGTCGTAGTGCGTGAGACGGTACGTCTGCGGCTTCGGCCCCAGACGGAGCGTCAGGGCCCCGTCCTCGTCGGCAACGACCTGGGCCCGCCCGTAATAGTCGCTCTCGAACGTCCCCGTGTAAGTGTCGGCGGCCTTCGCGGGCGCGGCGTCGGACGGCGGGTGGGCGTAGTCGGTCTTCGACCGGCCCGCATCCTCCTGCTGCTGGTACAACGCATCCACGAGGGGGATCCAGTCGCGACTGATCTCGCCCGTCTGCGCGATGTCGAAGAAGTCCAGAGCGACGGCGTCAGCGACGCCGACCGGTGAGGTGTTGCTGAGGACGACGATGCCGAGTTGCTCGCCGGGCAGCATGGTGACGTTGGTGTGCGCGCCGAGCGCGAATGCTCCTGTGTGGGAGAGCCTGAGCCGGCCCTCGTCGTCGTAACTCACGTTCCAGCCCAGGCCGTAGAAGCCGGTCCGGGCGGCCGGGGCATGGGGCGGATTGGCAATCGACTCGGGCCAGTGGGTGCGCTGCAGCGCCTCTGCGTCGATGATCTGCTTGCCGTCGAGCTTGCCGTCGGCAAGCTGAAGCTGCAGCCAGACCGCCATGTCCCGGGCGGTGGAGCTGACGCCGCCGGCCGGCGACTGCGCGTCCGGGTCCCGCACGAACTCGGCCTTCCAGGTGTCGCCTTCGGTCTTGACGTGCCCCCAGGCCCGGTTGGCGGCGTTCGCGTAGTCCTCGAAGAGTGAGCTGGTGGAGTCCATGCCGGCCGGCTTGTAGAGGGTGTCGGCGGCGAGCTTCTCCCAGGACACGCCCTTGGCGTCGGCGACGGCCTGGGCGGCTGCTGTCAGACCGAAGTTGGTGTAGGCGTAGCTGGCACGGAACGGCGCGAGAGGCTCGTAGCGCAGGTGGGACAAGATGTACGCGCGGTTGTAGCCGAGGTCTTCGAGGAGGTCCCCGGCGTGATCGGGCAGGCCGCTGCGGTGCGAGAAGAGGTCGGCGACCGTCACATGGGAGGTGACCCACTGATCCTTGAGGCGGAAGTCCGGCACGTTCGGGGCGACGGGCTTGGTCCAGCCTTCGACGCCCACGGCTCCGGAGACGACGGTCGAGGCGATCGGCTTCGAGAGGGAGGCGAGCTGGAATACGGTGTCGGCGTCGACGGCGCCCTCCTCGCCCGCCTTGCGGACGCCGTACCCCTTCAGGTGCAGCACCTTGCCGTCGTGGACTACGGCGACGGCCACGCCCGGCGCACCGGTGCGCTTCATGGCCGACTCCACCACCCCGTCCAGCCGGTCGACGGCCCGCTGCACATCCGCGTCGTCGAGCTGGGGCGGCGGTTGGGGCGGGGGCGGGGAAGGCCCCGGCGCGGTGACGCCCAGCAGCGCCGTCAGCCCGGCCGCAGCAACCCATGCGAACCTGCTCACTCCTCCATTGAAAGTCCCGCGACGAGGTCTGTCGCGCCCAGCCGGACCCACCCGGAACACTGGGCCGACGGTGACGGGCCGGGGTGGAAGTGGCGCAGCGGCGCTACAGCACCCGCTCGGCGACGATCTCGCCGTCAACGACCTCGCCGGTGACCCGGAAGCCGAGCCGCGCATAGAACGGTTCCGGCCCGCCGTCGCCCGGCTGCCAGGACACCCACAGTCGGCGCTGGCCGCGGCTCCGGGCCTCGGCACACACCGCCTCCACCGCGAAGCTGCCGTACCCCTTCCGCTGCCGATCTGCGGCAATGTTGAGCCGCCACAGATAGCACCGGTACGGCTCCACCTCGTGCGCCGGGTCGAAGCCGGCCATCACGAACCCGACGACCTGCTCGCCGTCGCAGATCACCCGGGGCCAGGCGACCTCCCCATACGCATACGCCTCAGCAAGCGACGTCACGACCGGATCGACGAAGCGGTCCTGATCGGACCGC
The DNA here is from genome assembly GCF_036173105.1 of Streptomyces sp. NBC_00287. Taxonomy (NCBI): domain Bacteria; kingdom Bacillati; phylum Actinomycetota; class Actinomycetes; order Kitasatosporales; family Streptomycetaceae; genus Streptomyces; species Streptomyces sp. NBC_00287. Next base: position 9,129,850 of record NZ_CP108053.1, on the reverse strand, counting down.
ACTCGCACACGGCACACCGCAGCGACATTCTCCGGCGTCACCTTTGCCAGAAACAGGGATGAACTCACGAATCGGCGCTCCTCGGACAACCGGCGAGCACCCACACTTAGCACCAAACCACCGGCCCCGGCCACGAGTTATCCCCTTCCTGGCCGGGGCCCGTCATCACCGCTGCCGCGCTGTGCCCAGCTCGTCGGTGAACCGGGCGAGGGCGTCCTCGGCCGTGGGGACCGGGCCGAACAGCTGCTCCTGCCGCCGGGGGTCGGCGACGTAACGGCCGCTGTCGAATCAGGCGAACATCGCGACCATGTCCTTGACCAAGGGCATGAAGCGGCCGAGGAGGGCTCCTGCGGCGCGGGCGACGACGGAAGGGACGGCCCACACCTTGATCTTCTTTCCGGCCCGGCTGCCCATCAGGTGGGCCACCTCGCGCATGCTGACCGGACGGTCCCAGCCGATGTCGATGCGCTCGCCGTCGTCGGCCTCGGCATCTACGGCGGCCGCCAGGTACGCCGCGAGATCGGAGGTGTGGACGAAGGTCAGCGGGACGCTGGTCTTGCCCACCCACATCAGGCGGCCCCTGTCGACCGGGTCACCCGCCATGCTCGCGATCTGGTCGACGAACGCCCCCGGGCGCAGCGCGACGAACGGGACGCCGAGCTGTTCGAGCTTGTCCTCGGCGACCTTCTTGTGCCAGAAGTGCGGGACTTGGGGCGTCTGGTCGCTGGTGAGGATGCTGGTCAGGACGAACCGCCGGATGCCTGCGCGGTGGGCGGCCTCGGCGAGGTTGGCGTTGCCGACGGTGTCGATGTCGTACGCGTTCTTGCCGCCGCGGGTGTAGCCGGCGGCGGTGGTGATGACGGCATCGGCGCCGTTCATGGCGGCGACGAGTGAGTCGAGGTCGAGCATGTCGCCGCGGGCGATCTCGACACCCCGGCTTTTGAGCCTGCTCGCGTCGGTGGTCGGCCGGACCAGGGCACGGACCTCCTTACCGCGCCCCAGCAGTTCGTCGACGACCTTGCCCCCGAGGGAGCCGGTCGCGCCCACAACAAGGACGGGGAGGGTGGTGCTCATGGGAGGCTCACTTTCCATCAGGTCAGGTCAGTGGTGGGGGGATTGGGCAGGCAGGGCAGTGGTGGCCGCGGACGTGGGCGCCGTCGGACCGGGCAACTCAGGGGGCGGGCCTGTGGTGGGCGCATCCCCGGCGCGTCGGCACGCAGCAGCCCGCCGACGTCGACGGGGCGCGCACGCGGGTGGTGCGGCCGTCCTCGATGTGCAGTCGGCAGGCAGTGGGGAAGGGGCCACTGTCCGCGCAGGGGTGCCCGCGTGTCTCCTCCGGAACTTCTCCATGCGTCGTATGGCGTACGCGGACCGGGAGTGCACAGCAGGGAGTTACGCGGACTCTTCCTGCGGAAGAGCGGGGCTGTTGATCGCGTCGGCGATGGCGTAGGCGGTGCGGACGAAGGACTCTGCTTGCTGCGCCGACAGGTTCCGCGCGGAGGTCTCCTCCAGGGCCTGCCACATGGCTGCGATGGGTTCGCGCATGGCACGGCCCTTGTCGGTGAGGTGGACGACCATGACGCGCCGGTCGTGTTCGGCCGGCTCGCGGACGAGCAGGCCGGCGTCCTGCATGCGGCGCAGCGACTTGGAGACGGTGGAGTGGTCCAGGCCGACGCTTTCGAGCAGCTCGGACTGAGTCTGGCCGTCCCGGTCGAGGAGTTGCATCAGCAGCAGTTCCTGTCCGGGATGCAGGTCCATCCCCCGGAGCATGGCGGCGGCGCGGGCGCGGTGAGCGCGGGCGAGCTGGAAGATCGCGTAGCTCATCGGTCCCTCGCTCGCCGTGGAGGGGGTGCGGGGTGTGGGGGCGGCCATGGTTGGTTCCTCAGACGGTGTGGGTGGGGCAGTCGGTGTAGCCGGCCGCTCCGCCGCCGTAGAAGGTCGCCGGGTCGGGGGTGTTCAGCGGCGCGTCAGAGCGTAGCCGCTCGACCAGGTCCGGGTTGGCGAGCGCGAGGGCGCCGACGGAGACGAGATCGGCCGCGCCGTGGTCGATGTCCTTGGCGCGGGTGGGCAGGTCGGTACCGGCCCGGTTGAGGATCAGCGTGGTCGGCCACAGCGCGCGCAGGATGCCCAGCAGCGCGTCGTCGCCCGCGTGCATCACGTGGAGGTAGGCGAGGCCGAGCGGGCTGAGGGCGCGCAGGAGAGCCGGATACAGCTCGGCAGTGTCGGACTCGGCGATGTCGTTGTAGGGGTTGCCGGGAGAGATGCGCAGGCCGGTACGGTCGGCGCCGATCTCGTCGGCCACGGCAGCGGCGACCTCGACGGCGAAGCGGATGCGGCCCTCGAGGGAACCGCCGTAGCGGTCGGTGCGCTGGTTGGTGTTGTCGGACAGGAACTGGTGCACCAGGTAGCCGTTGGCTGCGTGGATCTCCACGCCGTCGGCGCCTGCCGCGACGGCAGCCGCTGCGGCGCGGCGGAAGTCGTCGACGGTTGCCGCGACTTCGTGTGTGGACAGGGCGCGGGGCGTGGGCATCTCCTGGGGCCCGGACGCGGTGAACATCTGGCCCTGCGGCCGGATCGCCGAAGGGGCGACCGGCTGGCGCCCGTGCGGGGTGTTGTCGGGGTGGGCGATGCGTCCGGTGTGCATCAGCTGGATGACGATCCGTCCGTCGGCCGCGTGCACGGCGTCGGTGACCTTGCGCCACCCGGCGATCTGCTCGTCATTGTGGATGCCGGGGGTGAGGAGGTAGCCCTGGCCGTCGGCATTGGGCTGGGTTCCCTCGGTGATGATGAGCGCGTGCGAGGCACGCTGAGCGTAGTACTCGGCGTTCAGCTCGGTCGGTACGCCTTCAGGTGTGGAGCGGTCACGGGTCATGGGGGCCATGACCAGGCGGTGCGGGAGGGAGATGTCACCGACGGTGATCGGCGTCCACAGGGAGTTCAGCATGAGTGGGTCCTAAGGTGCGGTAATGAACAGGTGGTCATCGGGACAGCGGCGGATGGTGCAGTGGCGGGCGTGATCAGTCGAGGGTGAGGACGAGCTTGCCCCGGACGTGCCCGGCGTCGCTGACCTGCTGGGCCGTGGCGGCCTGGTCGAGCGGGTAGGCGGTGACGGTGGTGACGACCTTGCCGGTCGCGGCGTCCTGGGCCAGAGCGGCCAGGCGGGCGGTCGAGCGTTCCTGGGGACCGTTGGCGAAGGTGATGCCGAGCTGGTGCGCGCGGAAGTCGGCGATGGTGACGATGCGCTCGGTGCCGCCCCGCAGGGTGATGGAGTCCTCAAGGGCTCCCTTCCCGGCCAGGTCGAACACCGCGTCCACGCCCTCGGGGACGAGCGCCCGGACCCGCTCGACCAGGCCCTCGCCGTAGAGGGTGGCGGTGGCGCCGAGCGAGGCGAGGTACTCCTGGTTCGCGGGGCCGGCGGTGCCGATGACACGCGCCCCGCGGGCCGTGGCGAGCTGGACCGCCAGGGTGCCGACGGATCCGGCCGCGCCGTGCATCAGCACGGTCTCCCCGGCGACGACCCCGAGCAGGTTCAGGACCCGCTCGGCCGTCTCGCCCGCCACCGGCAGCGCGACCGCGTGGCTCCAGTCGAGGCCGGCGGGCTTGGGGGCCACGGTGGTGGCCAGCGCGTACTCGGCGTACGAGCCGGTGTCCGACCAGCCCAGCACCTCGTCCCCCACCTGCACGTCGCTCACGCCCTCGCCCAGGGCGTCCACCACGCCGGCGAGCTCGTGACCGGGGACGGAGGGCAGCGGCGTGGGGAACACGGCCTCCAGTGCCCCGGAGCGGATCTTGCCGTCCAGGGCGTTCAGCCCGGCCGCCTTGACGCGGACGCGGACCTGGCCGGGGCCGGGCTGCGGGACCTCGATGTCCGCCTCGCGCAGCACGTCCGTGCCGCCGAATCGGTCGAACAGGATGGCTTTCATGACGACTCCTCTCGTGCCGCCACCCATTTAGGTGGCTGGACACATAATTAACCTAACAGCAAACATGTGGCTAGCCAAGTATTTCCTGCCGCTCGTGCTGCACAAGATCGGTCGGGGTCGCGTCGGCGGTCTCGGGGCGACGGTCGAGGCGGCAGGTGCCCGGCGGAGCAGACCTTGCGTCACGTCGCCCGGAAGCCGGACGACCGGGCCGACCCTTGCGGTCCACGGTCCCCTTTTGATCCAGAGCCCGGACCAACTTGGGGTTTACCGCCGGGCAGCCTCCAGCTCCGCACCCCTCTCCTCCAGCCGCGCCAACAGCTCGGTGTTCGGTCGTTCCAGGAGGGAGACGCCCTGGTGCACAGCGGCCGTTGCCGCAGGCAGGGCGAGGTGCGGCGGACCGGGAGCCGACGTCATTGTTACGGTCACGGGATGGAGAGCTGGGACCAGGGGGGCGTACGCGCTCGGATACGGGAGATGGCGTCACAGGACCCGAGGCGGGAGCGCTTCGGGTCGGACACGCACCGGTACGAATTGGCGCCTGTAGTGCCGGAGGCCGAGATTCGGGCGTTCGAGGCAACCCACGGCATCGATCTGCCGGCCGAGTACCGGTCCTTCGTCGCGCAGGTAGGCGACGGCCCCGCCGGTCCCGGTTACGGGTTGATGCCCTTGGCCGTCCCCCGCACGAAGGCCCGCGAGGAGTGGGCCGTGGACGACGAGTGGGAAGAAGACCGCCTTTCGGGCAGGCTCGCCGAGCCGTTCGTCCTCACCGAACCCCTGCCCAGCCCGATTGACGCACCAGGCGATGAACTGACCCGGGGCACGCTCATGTTGGCCGAAGAGGGCTGCGGCATCTACATCCGGCTGATCCTCAACGGCCCGCGGGCGGGCGAGGTCTGGCGGATGGATCCGGACTGGGGCGGTTTCGTTCAAGTGAGCCCCGGTTTTCGCACTTGGTACACCGAGTGGCTGCAGCGCCCGTGAAGACGCCTGCCGCCGTGCGGACCGACCCGTCGACCGTCGATGAGCCACATGAGTAAGTGACCCAGGCCCCTCAAAATTGGATGGCACCCGCCATCCAATTCGCTGCAGAAGCCGCCCGCGCGCCGCTGGCCAGCCGCGGCCGGGGCTGCGCGCCGGGCGGCCGGATCCCCTGGTCCGGCTCATGGTCGCCTGATCGCGGCCGCAGGCCCTGTCCGCACGGGGTGCTCGCGGACAGGGCGGACTCCCGGTTCGCCTGTGCCGGGGACGCCTCCGGCGCTAGCTCACGACGACCCGGTCGCCCTGCGAAGTCGCACCCGTGGCAATGGTGTTGGCGGTGAACCGCCAGCGCCAGGTGCCGGTGGTGTTCGCGGTGACCGTGGTGCGCAGCTTGCCTGCGCTGTCGGTGGTGACCGTTTTTACAGTCTTGAAGGTGTCGGTGCCGGACTTGCGGAACTGGAGGGCCACGAGCTTGCCCGCGTAGTCGTCCCAGACGTTGGTGTCCCAGTTGGCCCGCCGGAGCCAGCCCGTGACGGTGAGTTTGTCGCCATTGTCGACCGGCTCGGGCGTGGCCTGGGCGTTCTCCAGCTTGGCGTGCCGCTTGACGCTGAGCGGTGCGCCCGGCGACAGGTGGTGCGAGTCGCCGTCGGCGGCCACGGCCTTGGCCTTGAAGTGCCAGGCGCCCGCCGAACTGTTCCGCAGGTCCTGCGCGTCCGTGCCGTCCGGCGAGAGCGGGAAGCTGTAGACGCACTGCACGGTGGTCGCGCTCTGCTCGGTGCACTCGTTGCGGGTGGGACGGATGACCAGCCCGTCGGGGCCCACCACCTTGGGGCCGATGACACTGTCGATCCCGGAGTCGTCCATGGCTGTCAGCGTGACGCTGACCGATGCCCCGAGCGTGGCGCCGACGCCCGTGGTCGCCTTGCCGAAGGTGATGGACGTGATGCGGGTGTCTCCCACGGTCGTGTCGGCGTGGGCCGCGGGCGCCACTGCGGCAAGGACGACCAGGGGGGCGACGGTGACGACCACGGTGTAATGCCTGCGCATGGTTCTCCCAGCACGAGGGGCCGGATCATGGTCCGGATGTGGGGAAGACCCGCGAGGACGCCACCGAGTTGTACGGATCATTCATTCCGAAACCGAACCCCCAACTCCGGCAGACGGAGACGAGGCGGGACCATCACTGAGGGGCGCCGGCCAGGGCGTACGTCATCGAGTCCGGGTGTGCACTCCGTAAGGCACCCACATGGCCTCGGTGCGGTAATACGCGCAGGGCGCAAGGAGGAGGGTCCACCAGGGTGTCCCCACGATCGGTGAGGGAGGAGCGGATCGTGGCCGGCTGGTTGAGCTCTTGGCCGAACGGACTACAGACCAGATCCGGTGTTCCCCGTCCGTGAGCACCATGGCCTTCCGTGCGCGTCCTGCGCGAGATGCCCAACTCGCCCACACCGGCGGCCGTGCCGCCCCACACGTGAAGGAACATCATGACGACCTCGACCCAGGCGTACTGGGAGCCACTGTGGGCCCAAGGCCGCCGCTACCGCCAGATCACCGACGCCGAAACCAGACTGCTGGCCGAGCATCTCGATCCTGGCCGCGGCCGGCCGGCCCTCGACATCGGCACCGGCGCCGGTGACCTCGCCCGCCACCTCCACCACCGTCTCGGCTACCACACCACCGGAATCGACTGCGCCCCCAGCGCCATCACCCTCGCCGCCCAGGACACCAACCCCGCCCCCGGCCCGGCATGGCAGTGCATGGACTTCGCCACCGACGACCTCGGCAAGCTGCCCGATCCGCCATACGCGGTCATCACCTGCCGACTCGTCTACCGGTGGATGGACGACAAGCCGGCCTTCCTCAACCGCGTCCGTAGTGTTCTCGCACCCGGCGGGACGTTCTGGGTCGTCACTGAGATCGCCGGCCACCGCGCCGAATCCGACCCACGCACGAATCTCGGCATCACTCAAGCCGAAATCGAGATGCTCACCGTGGGCTGGTCTGTTGTCCGTACGGCCGATCTCGACGTGCTCCGCTGCTACGCCCTACGCCCCTGAAAGTTGGGGCATCCGTGGCCGTATGACGCTGCAATCGTGATCCGACAAGACTCGCCCGCTCTCCAACCGGCTTCACATATTCCGATATAGGCATATGATGGCTGCCGTGGCACGAGCAGCGACGACGTCGGACGCGTTCAATGCGATCGCCGAGCCGCAGCGCCGGGACATCCTCGCGCTGCTGCGGGCGGGTGAGCGGCCGGTGACCGACCTGGCCCAGGAGCTGGGGATGAGCCAGCCACGGGCGTCCAAGCACCTGCGGGTGCTTCGGGAAGTGGGGCTGGTGCGGGTCCGCGGGGTGGGCAAGCAGCGCCTCTACGGCCTGGACGCCCGCGGGCTGCGGCCGGTCCACGAGTGGGTCGGCGGATTCGAGCGGTTCTGGAACGAGAGTTTCGACCGGCTGGACACCTACGTGCAGGACCTCAAGCAGACACGGCAGGAGGAATGACCGATGGCAGGGGCAAGGCAAGAACCGCGGGCGGAGTCGGCGACGACCGACCGGGAGATCGTGATCTCCCGGGTCATCGACGCCCCGCGGGAGCTGGTGTTCGAGGCGTTCACCGAGGTCCGGCACCTGTCGCGATGGTGGGGCCCGGAGGGGTTCACCACCACCACGCGGTCCTTCGAGTTCCGCGAGGGCGGGGAGTGGGACTTCGTGCTGCACGGGCCGGACGGGACCGACTACTCCGAGTGGATCCGCTGGCTGCGGATTGCCCCACCGGAGCGGATCGCGCTGCTGCACGGTGAGTCCCGCGACGACCCGAACGCCTTCGAGTCGGTCCTGACCTTCGCGCCGGACGGCGCGGCGACCCGGATCGTGATGCGCACGGTGTTCCCCACCAAGGAACTGCGCGACGAGGCGGTCGAGAAGTACCACGCGATCGAGGGCGGCCGGCAGACCCTGAGCAGCCTGGCGGCCTACGTCACCGACCTCGCGCGAAAGGAGGCGGAGGGCTGATGGCCGGGAAGGTGTTCTTCAGTGTGACGATGTCGCTGGACGGCTTCATCGCGCCCGAGCCCGAGCCCGTTGACCTCTTCGCGCCCGACAGGCAGGGCGACCCGGACGTTCAGCGCTGGATGGCGCAGTGGACGGAGCTGCAGCAGTGGGTCTTCCCGCTGCGGTTCTTCCGGGAGAACCTGAAGCTGGGCGAGGGCGGCGAGGAGGGCCGCGACAACGACATCGCGCGAGAGACGTTCGAGCGCACCGGCGCGAGCGTCATGGGCAAGCGCATGTTCGACCTCGGCGAGCAGGCATGGCCGAAGGAGCCGCCCTTCCACACCCCGGTCTTCGTCGTGACGCACACCGAGCGTGACCCGTGGGAGCGGCCCGGTGGCACCACGTTCCACTTCGTCAACGACGGCATCGAGCACGCCCTCGACCAGGCCCGCGAGGCCGCCGCCGACCGCGACGTCCGCATCGCGGGCGGCGGCGCGACGATCCTGGAGTACCTGAACGCCGGTCTGGTCGACGAGTTCTCGATCACGCTGTCACCGGTGCTGTTCGGCGCCGGCACCCGTCTGTTCGACGGCGTGGACGCATCCAGGGTCGCGCTGGAGCCGGTCCGTTCGGAGCCCTCGTCGCGGGTGACACACCTGACCTACGCCGTGCACCCACGGTAGCCCCGCCACCACTCCATCCCAGCGCCCCGAGCACCCACGGCGCACACGCCGATCGGGCTGCGGCTTCAGGCCGCCATACACCGCTCTGTCCAGCAGGCCACCTCGCCGGCGGCACGGCATTGGCAGCGGCTGTGTCCGGGGTCTATACGGGCATCCAGGCACCCGCTGGTAAAATGAAGGCTCGCTTCGACTTCGCCGGGGCCCGTACCAAGGGGTACGGGCCCCGGATCATTCCGGGGCGCCTGATCAGGAAGGTTCCCCCATGAACGCGAAGCCGTCGACGCCGCAGACGGTGTCTCCGGGCCTGCCTCCGGCCGCGTCCTTCGAGGCACTCGGGATGCCGACGAAGCTGATGAAGACGATGGCCGACCTTGGAGTGACGGAGCCGTTCCCGATCCAGGCGGCTACCCTGCCGGGCGCGCTGGCCGGCCGCGATGTCCTCGGCCGCGCCCGGACCGGCTCCGGCAAAACCCTGGCTTTCGGGCTGGCCCTCCTCGCCCGGACCGCCGGTCTGCGAGCGGAGCCGAAGCGGCCGCTCGCGCTGGTCCTGGTGCCGACCCGAGAACTCGCACAGCAGGTGAGCGACGCGCTGGCCCCGTACGCGCAGACTCTGAATGTGCGACTGGCGACGGTGGTCGGCGGGCTGTCGATCAACCGGCAGCAGGCCCTGCTGCGGACCGGAGCCGACGTCGTCATCGCCACGCCGGGACGGCTGACCGACCTGGTGTCGCGCCGCGACTGCCACCTCAACCAGGTACGGATCACGGTGCTGGACGAGGCTGACCAGATGTGCGACCTGGGTTTTCTGCCGCAGGTCTCGGAAATCCTGGACCAGGTGCGCCCCGACGGACAGCGGCTGCTGTTCTCGGCCACCCTCGACCGAGACGTCGACCAGCTGGTGCAGAGCTACCTTCATGACCCGGTTCTCGCCTCGGTCGACCCGGCGGCGGGCTCGGTCACCACGATGGAACACCATGTGCTGAACATCCACGCCGCCGACAAGTACGCGACCGCGACCGAGATCGCCGCGCGGGACGGCCGGGTACTGATGTTCCTGGACACCAAGGCCGGCGTGGACCAGTTCACCCGTCACCTGCGTGCCAGCGGCGTGCGGGCCGGTGCCCTGCACAGCGGAAAGTCGCAGCCGCAGCGTACGCACACGCTCGGCCAGTTCAAGGACGGTGAGATCACCGTGCTGGTGGCCACCAATGTCGCCGCGCGGGGCATTCACATCGACACGCTCGACCTCGTCGTCAACGTCGACCCGCCGGCCGACGCCAAGGACTACCTGCACCGTGGCGGGCGCACGGCACGCGCCGGCGAGGCCGGGACCGTGGTCACCCTGGTCACCCCCAACCAACGGCGCGATGTGAACCGGATGATGTCCGAGGCCGGGATCCGGCCCACGGTCACGCAAGTGCGCTCCGGCGAGGCGACGCTGACCGCCATCACCGGCGCGAAACGCCCGCCGACCGCGGCGAAGAAGAGCAGCGGCAACGCCCCCTTCCGCGGTCTCGGCTCCCGTACGGGCCGCCCCGCGAAGGAGTCCCGCAAAGCCGCCGAGGCCCGCAAGACCGCGGAAGCCCGCGCGGCGGCCAGGGTACGCAAGGGCCGCTGACGCCCGCGCTGCGATCCCTGGCCGCATGACCAACGGCGCGCTACTCCGTTCGAGTGGTGCGTTCAGGCCCCCGGTCGTAGCGTCGAGTCCGGGACATGTCGGCGAGCGGCAGCGGGGAACGGCCATGCATATACGCGCACTCACGACGACGGTCACGCTCTGCGCGGTCGCCGCCCTCGCCGCCGCGGCAGGCGCGCCTCCTGGGGCCCGGCCGGCCCCGGCACCCGCCGCGCAGACCGCACAGCAGCGCACCGGTCTTCCGGTCCTCGTCGACTGTCTGTGGCACCCGCAGGTGCGTCCATCCGAATTCATGCTTGCCTGCGGCGACGGCAACAGCCGCCTGGCCTCACTGCGTTGGTCCCAGTGGGGCGCGGATTCGGCGCGGGCCGAAGGTGTGAACTGGGTCAACGACTGCAAGCCGTACTGCGCGGCAGGCCGCTTCCACGCATATCCGGTGACCGTACGGCTCGACCATCCGCAGCCCTGGAAGAAGCGGCCTCAGCTCTCGCACTACTCCCGGATCACCCTCGTGTACACGGACAGTCGGCCGGAGCGGTTCTCGCAGACCCAGTCCTATCCGCTCTGGGACTGAGCGCCCCGCTCCCAACGACGCCGCCCGAACGTTCGCGCGGCCGCGTGGTGGTCGTCAGTCGGGCCGTTGGGTGCGGTATTCGTGAGCGAGGCCGTGCGTGCGGGGCCCGAAGGGAAGGACCAGGGCCCGCAGCAGCACAGGGTGCGATGGCCGGAGGACCGTGGGATCCGACGGCCGACGCATCGCCCCGATGTCCTGCCATCCCCACGACAGGAAGGCGTCGTAGGCCAGAGCGTCGGCTTGGTCGACCAGTGTCGCCCCGAGCGAGGCATGATGGTCGGCGAGCAGCCGTTGCTGGAGTCGGCGGGCGAGGTCCTGGTCGTCCGTATGAGGGTGCACCACGATCTCGGTGATCGCGAAGACGTGTCCGGACGCGGTGAGCTGCTCGACGCTCTGCGGAAGTGTCCCGTCGAACCCCCTCCACCATGTCCCCTCGCGGGGTACGGGGAATCCGTAGGCACACCCGGCGAAGGCTGTTTCCTCCGCGATCAACAGGGCGAATCCGGCGCGCCGGATGTCGCCGGTGAGCCGCCGCAGAAACGTCTCCCGGCCTCGGTACTCCTCGCCTGGCTGCGCGCGGGAGGACTCCACGTACAGATCGGCCAGGTCCTCCCGCAGGGTCTCGGCCTGCCAGCGGTTCAGCCGGCGCAGACGTACCGCGTGGGCGGAAGTCGGTCTGCTTGCCTCACCCCGTGGCGGCTCGCGGCGGAGCGGGGCCATCACGGCGCACCGCCCGCGGCTGCGGGAACCCGAAGTGATGGTGGTCGAGCGGTGTGGAGCTCGTGGAGCAGGAAGCCGCAGCCGGTGATCTCGATGATGCGGGTCATGGACGGCGGCGGATAGTGCAGTTGGAGGGTCATTCCGGCACCGGTGGCGAGCCGGGATGCCGTCAGGAAGGCGTTGAGTCCACTGGCGTCACAGAAGGTGACCGCCGTGAGATCGACGTCGGCGGAGCGGATACCGTCGCTGAGGCATGCGGCCAGTGCGTCACGCACGAGCGGGGCGGTGGCCAGGTCGATCTCTCCTGCGAGGGTGATCAGCGCACGGGTGGTGTGGTCGTGCCGGTAGACATTCAGCTGGGGAAGGGGCATGGCTCCTCGGTTCGGGGTGCCCGTCGGAGAGTGCCGCGCGGCAGGGCCGGGTCCGGCCGTCGCGGCGTGCCGCCGATACGGGGGTGCGCGATGACGGGTGACGGCCGGTCCGCCGGCCCGAGTTGGCGAGCACGGGGGCGGATCGGTCGTCCGGGGATGCGCCGTGGAATCGGTCGGAAGGTCCGCGCCCGGCGGGCATCGTGTCCTGGAGGGGTGCCGTCCGAGGCACGGACGGCTCATCCGCCTCCTTGGCTCTGTGCCGTCCCCGAGCCCGGGCAGCCCGGGCTCGGGGCACAGGACACGGGAAGACCCCGGCCTGTGCGGTGCTGCGGCCGGGGTCTCGGGCTGCGGGCTGTGCTGTGAGTTCGGCCCGTTCGACGGGCCGGGAGAGCCTGCGGGAACGATGGGATCATCCCGCTCCCTTACGGGTGCGGCGCCGGGGGCGGCGCCGCCCGCGTCCGCCGTCGCGATGGTCACGGCGGCCGCCGGGGCCGCTTTCCCCCGCCCGACCTCGGGCCTTCAGCGGAGCCGACGGGGCCGGCCCCGCAGCGGGCATCCCGGAGCGGCCGTAGTGGAAGGCCGCGATGCGGTCGCTGTGCTGCGAGTTGAGCAGGTGAATGAGAAGCACCCCAAGGGCGATCATCGCCAGGATCACCACCATGGTCACGAGCGTCTGCATGGTTCTCACCACCCCGTCGGCTGATGCGGCATCGCGGCGGTCACGGTCGGGATCTGTGGACGTGCGGCCGGATCGCGGGCCTCATGTCCTCCTTCGGAGTCCCAGACCGCTTCCACGGCCCGGTCGGCCTCGGACACCGTCCGCAGGCGCGCCGCCTCCTCCATCAACCGGCTCGCGGTCGACGTGCCCAGGGGGGCGCTCGCGGCGGCCATCAGCCAGGCGGCCGAGACGGGAGTCGTCTGCGGCGGGACCACCAGGAGGTTCCAGCGGCCCATGCCGAGCGAGAGCAACAGCAGTTCGTGCGGGTCCTGCTCGGCCAGGAACCAGCCCACCTTCACCACGTGCCCGGCGACGGGCACCTTGCGCGGCACGATCGGCCAGTGGGTGGGATTCACCGTGACCCGGGTGATCCTCCCCCACAGCGGATCCAGTACGTCGGTCAGAGAGGGGAGTTCCGCCCCGAGATCGCGAGAGCGGGGCCACCAGGCGCCGTCCAGCAGAGCCGGTGCGGAACCGACAGGAGCCAGCGACAGACGGAGAGAGGACGAGGAGAACCGGTCATCGGCTTCGAGTGTCGGCGGTAGGGAAATGGTCGCAGTCATGACGCGAACCCTGCCCCGGACCGGCCGTAACCGGCCCGGCGTATTCAATCGCCGAAAACGACACGAGCCTGAAAGCCGGTGCGCGAAATATCCTCGGTATTCCCAGCGTACTCCTCGGACAGGCCCAACGGACCGTACGGTCCGCTCAGGAACGGTCCCAGCGCCCCCTGTTCGTGGCGGGGTGTGCGCTCTCCCAAGCAGGTGCACCAGACCGAGCGCCAACGGCAGCTGCGGCACCGTGGAGATGACACCGATCGTGACGGTGTTGGCCGGCGCGCCCCTGATCCGAGACGGCCGCCTCTACGAAGTCGCCGCGCCTCGACCCACCGGTTGGTCCCTGCGATCGTCCGACCGCCACAACCAGCGGAGGGCATCGGGAAGCAGGACCCCGCCGTGGTTGGGGCTGTGGCCGCCATCGCCCAGGACGAGGCGGAAGTCGTAGCCGGCTTCTGCGAGCGCGGCCGCGACGCGCAGGTTGTTGGCGAGCCAGTTTGCCCGGGGTTCGTTCCAGCGCAGGTCACGATGGCCCGCTTGCATGAAGATGCGCAGCGGCCTGCGAGGGACGCGGGGGATGAGTTCGGGGTATGGGTTGCCGCCTGGCATCTGCGTGAAGCTGGACAGGTACCCGATCACCCGGCGGAATTTGTCCGGGCGCAGCCAGGCTGCGGTAAAGGCGCAGTTGCCGCCGCTACTGCCACCACAGATGCCCCACCGGTCGGGGTCCTCGACGATCGAATAGCGCTTCGTGACCTCAGGGATGATCTCTGTCAGGAGAAAGCTGACGTACCGATCGTCGTAGGCGTCGTACTCGGTATTGCGGTTCTTCGGATCCTCAGCATCTTGGAAGACACCCGGGTCGACGAACACTCCGATGGTGACCGGGATGTCACCGCGGTGGACGAGATTGTCCAAAACGATCGCGCCTCGGACCTCCCCTTCAGGGTCCAGGTACCACCATCCGTCCTGGAACACCATCAGCGACGCCGGCTCCGAGGGGTCGTACCGCGCGGGCACATGCAACCAGAACTTCCGTGAAGTTCCCGGGTAGATCGCGCTGTCGCTCCAGTCGAGCTCGATCGTCTCGCCAGCCGGTACGCCTGACTGCACGGCGGAGTCGGGGCCATGGGCATAGCGCACGTCCGACTGGTGAATCGGAAGCGGCTCGTAGGGCACCTCGATCGTCACGCGGCCCAACCTAGGAGAGATCAGGAACGGCCTCAACGGGGTTTATGACTGCCCCGCACGGCTTGACTTCTCCTCGAACCGCTCCACCTCCGTGAGCCCCAGCATCGCGCGGTCGTCGGCGGTCTGAGTGCAGAGCACCACCGGCTCTACGGGCAGCGCAGCGGCGAACCGGTCGAGTGCCGCTGCGCACGTCGTGTCCCCCAGGCCTCCGGTGCGAGGGCGGCGTAGTCACTCGGCAGCTGTCACCTCCACAGAGAGGTCGTTGTCGACCGTGTAGTAGGGACGCACGGCGACACCGCCCACCGTGGCCGACGGATACACAAAGATCTCCTTGCGGTCCGCCACGTCGTCAAACAGACGGCCGACACGGATGACAGGCGCGCCCTCGGCGGGTCCCGTCTGAACGCTGATGTCCCAGACGCGATTTCCGGTGGCCTCGACGGCGATCAACTCTTCGAAGTCCACGGTGAAGCAGAATCGCCGGCCGGCGCTCGCGGCCTGCGGCTCCCGGGTCCGTACCACGCCGTTGGAACCCCTCGCACGCAGCCGTACGACGGCTCCCGCGGAGAGGGCCGCGCCATGCAACCGCGCCTTGACCGTCATCGACCGGTCCGTTACGTCAATGCCCTCGACCTCGGCTTGGGCGGTGCGCAGCCATGTCCGTACCGCGAGATACCCATCCTTGGTGGTGTACGGAATCCGCACCGCCACCGGCGACGGCCAGTCACGGGTGTGTCCGTCGACCAGCGCTCGCAGGTCCCGCAGACCGGGGCGGAGCCGCCGCCGCGGCGCTCCCGGTTCGGGGAGCAGGTACACGTCCCACCGTCCCTCGGCGAGAGGGGGCTGCGACTCCAGGACAGCGCGCCGGCCACCGTCGTCCACCGCTTCGAGGGGGAGGACACAAAGGACTTCCTCGGGCTGTCCTTTCTTGGGGCGCAACCGCAGCAGCAGCTGAGCCGACTGGGAATCCGATGCCTCAAGTGCGGGAAGGTCAAAGGTGATTCGGCCGTCCGCTTCGGCCGTGCAGTGGGCACGGAGTTGCGTGTCCTGCGTCGTGTCTTGTTCCCTGTTCATCGCTGTCCCCTCCGTACTGCGCGCAGCGCACTGCCGGCCGCGGCATGGGCGGCGTCGCGCGCGGCGAAGCCCCAGCTGATCAGGCCGCGATGGATCCGGTCGCGCTCCGGTGCGACCGGCCGCCCGGCCCTTCTCGCCGATATCGCCTCGCCGATCAGGCGTTCGGCCTGCTCCACGACGGGGACCGGGGCGAACCGTCGCGCGTTCTCCATGGCCGTGCGGCCCATCCGTCTGCGCCGCTCGTCGTCACCGACGAGTTCCAGCAGAGCGTCGGCAAGCGCGTCACGGTCCCCGACCGGCACCAGCCGGCCGTCGACCCCGTCCTTGATGATCTCGCCCGGTCCGTGCGGGCAGTCGGTGCTGACCACGGGGAGTCCGCAGCGCATCGCCTCGACGATGGTCATGCCGAACGGCTCGAAGTTGGACGCGGCCGCCCCGATCGATCCCTTGACCCACTCCGCCTCCATCGGGGCGGCCGCACCCATCAAGAAGACGTTGTCGCACAAGCCCAGGCTCTGGATGAGCTGACGCAGCCGGGCGTGTTCCTCCCCCTTTCCATAGATCCGCAGCTGCCAGTCCGAGTGTTCGGCGGCCACCCGGGCGAATGCCTCGACGAGCAGGTCGTAACGTTTCACCGGAACCAGCCGACCAGCCGCGACGACCACCTTCGCGCGGCCGTCCGCGGCAGGGAGCACCGGATCGGGGACGCTGTTGGGAAGCGCCTCCACCCTGACGCCGGGCAACCGCATCTTGCGCCGGTAGGCGGCAGCGTCCGCCTCCGTGACCGTGGTGAGCACGTCGAGCCGCCGGTAGGCCTGACGCAACGCCGTGCGCAGCGACGGTGAGTGGTTGTCGAGGGTGAGATGCTCCTGCCCGATACGGACGACGTGTCGCGGGGCCTGAACTGCAAGGTGCACGTTGAGCCCGGGTCGCGTGCCGATGAGCACATCGGCGTCGGTCGCCGCCAGACACTCACCGATCCGCTGATCGGTCAACTCGCTGTACTGCTGGTAACGGTATTCGGCGGCCGGGAACACCCGCGCAGGTCTCAGATGCAGCGGATGGTCCTTTTCCTTCCTCAAGTCCACCAGCGGTCGTAGCGAAACTCTCGGGTCCAGGGTGAAATTCGGGCGCTCCCGATGGCGTAACACCGAGACGATCTCCACATCGTGCCGCGTGGCCAGCGCCTGGGCCAGATTGAAGGTCGTGGTGATCGTGCCTCCGATGCCGTAGGCGTTGTGGATCAGGAAAGAGATCTTCATGGCGGACTAGACCTCCTCAACCTCCTTCCCGTTGCCCGCCGTTATCGCTTTGTTCCCTTTCCGATCATGCTTCTGAAGGCCGACCGTCGGCCACCATGCGGGCCAGGGCGCCCCCGCGACAGCTTTGTCACGGTCCGGGCACGCCTCACCGATACGTCTGGCCCCGCAACCGCCGTGGCCGAAATTGTGTCTCTGAGCGCGTGGCATGGCCGCTGGGGAGTGGCCGAGGCTCCGCCACTTGGGGGATGCGATGAGCACATGGGCAGTGCCCGGATACGCCGAGTCACTCGAACTCGGCGCGGGAGCGAGCGGGCGGGTCGTCCTGGCCGTCCACCAGGAAACCGGCGTCGCGGTCGCGGTGAAGTACCTCAGCGAGTCCCTGCTCACCCGGCCTGGCTTCGTGTACGACTTCCGAGCGGAAGCACGGCTGCTCGGCGGACTTGAGAGCCCGTACGTCACCGGTCTGTACGAGTACGTCGAGAGCCCGCACGGCGCCGCCATCGTGATGGAGCTGGTGGACGGCGTCTCCCTGCGGACCCTGCTGGCCCGCCACGGCCCCCTCGACCCTGAAGCCGCGCTCGTCATCCTCAAGGGATCACTGCTCGGCCTGGCCGACGCCCACCGCATCGGCGTCGTCCACCGTGACTACAAACCCGAGAATGTCCTGGTCGTGCCGGACGGTTCGTCCAAACTCGTCGACTTCGGGATCGCGGTGGACTCGGGCACCAGCGCCGGTGTGGCGGGAACCCCGTCGTACATGTCCCCGGAGCAGTGGACAGGCGCGCCCGCCTCACCAGCCGCCGACGTGTACGCGGCCACGGCCACCTTCTTCGAGTGCCTGACGGGTCACAAGCCGTACTCGGGCGACAACTTCGCGGAGCTGGCGCTGCAGCACGTCGAGGCACCCGTCCCTGCCGAGGAGGCCCCCGAAGCCGTGCGTGCGCTCGTCCGCCGCGGCCTGGCCAAGGACGCGGCGGAACGGCCCGCGCAGGCAGAGGAGTTCGTCACAGAACTGGAGGCGGTCGCCGGCACCGCCTATGGGCACGACTGGGAGGAACGGGGCCGAGGCCGGCTCGCCGCGCTGGTGGCACTCCTGCCGCTGCTGCTGCCTTCGGCCCACAGCGCCCCCCGCACCACCACGGACACCGCACGCACAGTCCTGCCCCAAGGGCCGCGCCCCGTCCCGGCACGATCATGGCTGCCCGGCCGACCCGGAATGCTGGTATCGGTCGCTGCCGTCATCCTCGGAGTGCTCCTGACCTACGGAATCCCGATGAACCCCGGGACCGCGGCGCAGCAGGCGGCCCAAGCCCTGGCCACGACCAGCGCCCAGCCCGACGCGGAACCGGCCGGGACCACAGCGCCGACTTCGTCGGCCTCCCCGTCCCCGACCTCCACCGCCTCGGGAAGCCCCTCGTCGCCACCCGGCCAGTCGCCCACAGGCCCGGCGACCCCCGGTAACGACGAACCCCCCGCATCCGCCACATCAGCCGGGGAGGAGACAACCACTCCGACCGCAGGCACAGGGAGCACGGCGACGCCGACGACCGCCTCTCCCCCATCGCCGACCGCGCCCGCCGTCAAGGCCGTTGCGGTGTCGGGCTTCAGCCAGACAGGTCCCACGACCGCCACCGCCACCATCGACGTCACCACGGACGGCACCGGGCCGATCTCCATCACCGCCTCGTGGTTCACGAGCAACGCCGCGGGACAACTCGGCGCCGCCGATGGTGCTCCTCAGACCTTCACGCGCAGCGGAGCCACCACGTACTCGATCACCGTCGACCACACGTTCCAGAACACCGGCTGCTACTGGTCGATTTATGCGGCAACCGACCCGGGCGCCGCCGGCGGTGATGCCTCTCAACAGCTCCTGACCAGGCGGTGTGACATCAGATGACCGCTCAGAACGACCCCGCTCCCCCGCCCGCCGAGGATCGGGAACCGACGCACGTCCTCGACGCCGAGTACAGCGCCACCGTGCTGGCCAGCCACTGGATACAGAGACCGACATCGCACACCACGCTCGTCGAGGAGACCCCCTCACCGACACAGGCGACGCCCCCGCCCGACCGTGTCGAAGGCACCGTCCTGCGTTTCGGCCCCGGCGTCACCGCCGCCGTCGCGCACCGCACGCACGGGACACTCCCCGCAGTGACGGCACCCCCAGCACCCCCTCGTCGACCGCTGCGCAGACACGCTCTGCCCGCCCTGGTGTTGATCTGTGTCCTCGCCTTCCTCGCCTGGCAGCGCCTCGGGCCGTCCGTCGAGGTGAGCACGGTGACGGTCACGGCCCAGCCGACGGTTCTGGGGTGCGACGAGACAGCGGACATCGTCGGCGTGATCACAACGAACGGCAGTCCCGGAACGCTCACCTACCGTTGGACCAGAAGCGACGGCACCGCCTCCGACGTCCTGCGTGAAGTGATGGTCCGCGGCCAGAAACACGCCCGCCTGCACCTGCTGTGGACCTTCCAGGGCAAGGGTCACCGCCCAGCACGGGCCGAGCTTCAGATCCTCTCGCCGACCCACACAACGGTCACCGCTCAGTTCACGTACGCCTGCCCCTGACGGTTCGCAGCGGGACCATCCGCACTCCCTGCCTCAGATAACGGAAAGTCACAGAACCGCCACACCCCTACTGCGCCACCGCCAGCAGCGCGATGATGCCCGTCCGTCACCGTGCTCAAGGGGAACCATGCGCATCCGCACTGCCGCTGTCGCCACCGTCGCGCTCGTCTGCGCGCTCACCGCCTGCTCCAGCAGTACCGACCAGCCCAGCTCCGAGGCGGAAACCACCGCGAGTGAGGTCTCCCAGAAGGAGAAGGACGAGGCTCTTGCTGCCGCCGGCATCCCACCCGTACCGACCGGCGCCGACCGCCAGGCCCTCCTCGACACCCTGGCATCTGCGGCCCCGGACGTCGTGCAGTACGAGGACGAGGCGATCGACGCGGCCCGCAATCAGTGCTCGGCGATCAACGGTGGCGCGGGCATGCTCGACTATCTCGCCGCGCAGCGGTTCACGTACAAGGACGTGACAACTACGGAAGAACAGGCTGCGAAGATCAACGAGGCATTGAAGTCCTCGGGCTTCTGCGAGTTCTGACCGCCCCTGCCTTCGAGCGCCGACAAGGTCCTGCGGATCACCACGACGCGCGGCATCGGCCCAAGTGGGCAGGCCAGGGGAGGCTTTCAGGCCTCCGCGCCACGGGCGCTAGGCTTCGCCCGGCACGGACATGACGGGGGCGGAACATATGAAGTCCGAGGAGACACCGCGGTGGGCATCGGCCCTCGACGCGGTTGTGGTGTATGCGCAGGGTGCGCTGTGCAGCCGCCGGGCGCGGGGCTCCGTGCCGCCGCAGGGGCGACTGCGGGTCACGGGACTGCCTCGCTCGATGGACCCGGGTTCCCTGCGCGCCCGCGTGGTCGGCGACAGCGGTGCGCGAGTCACCGAGGTGCGGGTGGAAGTGGACGCCGAGCCGTCCGGCACTGACTCCTCCGACCGGTTGCGGCAGGAAGTGGAGCGGCTGCGCGATGCCTATGACGCGGTGCAAGAGCGCCGTGACCGGCTTCTCGCTCGCATCACGGAGATCACGGAACTGCGCCCGGTTCCACCACCGCGCAAGCGTGAGGACCCGCATCGCCGCACCCCCGCCGAAGCGTGGCTGACGCTCGCCGACTTCGTGGAGGAACGGCTGACGACCCTGCACGGCCGCCTCGCCGGGCTGGAGGAGGAGTTGCGGCACGTCGAGCACGAACTCGCCGTCGCAGCCGACCGCTTGGCCCGGGGTTCCACCGACGCGCCCTCCGCCCACGTCGAGACCACGGTCTGCGCCGTCCTGACCCTCGACGGAGCAGGTGAGGTGGAACTGGAGCTGGAGTACGGGGTTCCTGGCGCCCTCTGGGTACCGGCCTACCGGCTGGCCTACCGTCAGAGCGCGGACTCGGGCAGCCTGGTGCTGCGTGCCTCGATCGCGCAGCGCACCGGAGAGGACTGGACCGGGGTCCGTATCGCTCTGGCCACCGCCGATCTGCGACGCCGCACCGATCTGCCGAAGCTGCGCTCCCTTCGGATCGGCCGCCGTCAGCCCGTTCCCGCGCCATCCGGGTGGCGGGAGCCGCCTACGGGCCTTGCCGACCTGTTCACCGGGTACGACGCGGCAGGCCCGCGCCCACAGCCGCGATCCCACGCCGCACCTGCCGCCGTCGGAGCCGCGCCCGCGCCACCGGTCGTCGGCGGCCCCGTCCCCCCTCCACTCCCCGTCCCCCCTCCACTCCCTGTGCCCCCGACGGCGCCGCCGTACAGCGGAGCGCCCGCGCGGCCCGCCGATCCCGGCAGCACCCGCATGCCACCGACGCCCGCCTTCGCGCAGGCGCCACCGCAGCAACTCGGCCGTCCCCGAACAGGCGGCGCGCCGGTCCCCGCTCCCGCCTCCATGCCACCGGCCCCCGCCAACCCGACCGCCCCGCCGCCACCGGCGCCCCCCACGCCGGTGACCGGTCCGCCGCGGCCCACCAACGACGAGCTCGACTACGCCGCTCTCCACCTCAGCGGTCCGGACGAGCCCGCCGGCCGCAGGGGCCGTCTGTTCCCCGACGCGCCGTTCCACCCGGTGATGGTCGAACACCGCCGTCGTGCCGAAGCGGTGGCATCGCTGCCGCTGCCCGGGCATGCCGTCCGGCCCCGCGAGTCGGCAGGCTCCTTCGACCATCGTTACGACGCCGTCGCCCGCGCGGACATCCCCTCGGACGGCACCTGGCACACCGTCACCATCGGCGAGATCCCTGTCGGTCTGCGTACCGAGTACCTGTGCGTCCCGTCCGTGGAACAACGGGTGTACGGGACGCTCGTCCTCTCCAACGCCACCGACCAGGCACTGCTGGCCGGCCCGGTGGAGGTCACCGTCGACGACGACTTCCTACTGACCGCCGCGCTGCCCACGCTCGCACCCGGCGGCGTCCGCCGGATGGGGCTCGGGCCCGCGGAGGGCGTCCAGGTCACCCGGCGCGCGCACCTCAACGAGTCGACGGCGGGCCTGCGCAACAACATCACCGTGCTGGACCACCGCGTACAGGTGGACCTGGCCAACCGGCTCGCCCGGACCGTCTGCGTCGAGGTCCGAGAACAGGTGCCGGTCACCTCCGATCCGGACGTGCGGATCGACGAACGGGCCGACTGGACGGTCCCCGACGACGCCGTGGGGCCCGATCACCACACCCCGGGCACCCGCGTGTGGCGTGTCAATCTGTCCCCCGGAGGCACAGCCGTCCTGCACGGCGGCTACGAAATCCGTATCCCGGCCGCGAAGGCCCTGGTCGGCGGCAACCGCAGGAGCTGACAGTCACCATGCCCACGGATCCGGAACTGATCCCCGCCCCTGTCACCGCCGTCACCTGCCTGGAAGACCGCGCACAGGTCGAACGCACCCTCGCCCTCGACCTGCGAGCCGGCGTGCAACAGCTGCGCCTCGGACCGGTCAGCGCGCTGGCCGTCGACCGCACGCTGCACGCCGAGCTGACCGCCGACCATCAGGCAAGCATTCTCGACGCCAGAATCGTCCGCGCCTGGACACCGCGCGGGCCGCTGCCCACCGCCGAGGACTCGGCTCTGCGCCTGCGCGTACACGCTCTGGAGGAGGAACGGCTCGCGCTGGAACAGCGAACCGACCGGCTGCGCGCCCGCCTCGACCTGCTGGGCCGGCTCGCCACCGACCTCCTGCGCGAGATCGGCGAGGGAGCCGGTACGGGTGAGACGGACACGACTCGCTGGACCGAGGAACTCGACCGCGTGGACGACGAACGCGATGCGTACGGCGAGCAGTTGCGCGCCGCACAGGCCCGGCTGGCGGTCCTGGCCACCGAACTCCAGGAGACCGAACACGCCATTCTTCTGTCCGAGCAGCAACCCGCCGAGCTGCTCGGCCATGTCGAGCTGACCGTGCGGTCCGCAGCCGCGGGGCAGGCACAGCTACGGCTGACCCATCTCGTCCCCTGTGCACTGTGGCGCCCCGCCTACCGGGCTGTGCTCGACGAGGAAGCCGTGACTCTGGAGACGGATGCCATGGTCTGGCAGCGCACCGGCGAGAACTGGTCCGACGTCACCCTGACGCTGTCGACGGCCCGCTCGGCCTCGGCGAACGAGCCACCGCGCCTGGTCGAGGACCGCCTGATGCTGACCGACAGCTCCCCCGCCGAGCGGCGCACGGTCGAGGTGGAATTGCGCGAGCAGGAGATCGCCGATCTCGGCCCGGCCCCCGTGCTCGGCCTGCCCGGCGTGGACGACGGCGGTGAAACCAGGGTGCTGCGCGCTCTCGCACCCGTCTCGGTCCCCGCCGACGGACGCGCCCACCGCATTCCGCTCTCCTCCATCGCGACGCCCGCCGGCACCGAGTACGCCTGCTCCCCCGAACTGTCGCCGCTGGTGACCCAGGTAGTGCGGTTCGACAACTGCTCCGGCCACGCACTGCTCGCCGGTCCTGTGGACCTGGTGCGCGGCAGCGGGTTCAGCGGCCGCGGAACACTGGATTTCACCGCTCCCGGCGGACCGGTCGAGCTCGCGTTCGGCAGCCACGACGACTACCGCGTGCTGCGGTACGCCGAGGAGTCCCACGACACCGCCACCATGACCCAACGGACCACTGTCACCCACACGGTACGCCTGCACCTGTCCCGCTTCTCCGCTCCGGGGGCGGAGAGCGATCAGACCGTCGTGCTGCGGGAACGGATACCGGTCTCCGAAGTCTCGGCAGTAAACGTACGGCTGCGCGAGGAGGACTGTTCCCCTCTCCCCGACGCGGTTGACGACGAAGGCATCGCCCGCTGGGACATCGCCCTACCACCCGGCGGCCGCCACACGGTCACCCTCGTGTACGAACTCTCCGCAAGCGGCAAGGTCAAGGGTCTTTGAGCACGACGGCCACTCATTGACCGGGCCCAGAGTCAGGGCCGCCCGCTCAGCGGGCGGCCCCCCTTCACTCACCTACCGGGGCACTCCTTCCAGGCCACGTGGTACACGGTGCTGATGTCCCCGTCGGTCGAGTCCATCGTCATGAAGCTGACCTTGTCCGGCAAGGACGTGCCCGCGTTGACGCGGATCTCCGTGTTGATGTTGAAGTTGCGCTGAACCCCGCACGGTGCCCACACGAGCTGCGCCCAGTCGGTGACGTCCGTGGCCTGCCAGTTGTCGTTGTAGGCGCCGGCGAAGGGGTGGTTGACGAACGCCGTCTGCGATGAGCCCTGGAAGTAGTACGAGGCTCGCTGGACGGCGGTGGCGCCCGGCTGGAGCGAGGCGAAGCCCCGGTAGTCGGCGCTGGCGATGGCGTACGTGAAGCCCTGTGGGACATGGACGACCAGGTTCAGCTGGCAGTTCTTGCGGAACGCCGTGGGGGCGGAGTTGCCCCCGGCCTGGGCGAGGTAATCGCTGTAGGTCACCGTGAAGGCGGTGTTGTCCTCGGAGACGGCGACGGCGGCGGTACCCGCCGGGCAGCCTGAGCCGTTGACGGTGGCGACGTTGATGACGATCTTGTCCGGGGGCGGGTCGACGAACCCGGTGGACGGGTTGTGCGCGGGCAGCACGGCGGCGGTGAGAACGGCAGCAGCGCCGCTCAGGAACAGCCCACCTGTCATGGTCTCTCCCCTTCGCTCGGATCGGTGGGGGGTGAATGCGCCGAACCCTCCCCAGTTTGATTGTGTGGACAACCAATGAAGCTTCTGTGAAGAGCCGGGGCGACTGCATCGTAGGAAGCCACCTGGGACGCGCCCAGGGGGAACTCCGGCCATTCACCTCGGCCCGTTCACACCGCAGAAGGTCAGCCTGATCGGCGGTGCCAGTGGCCTACCGCGTCCGCCGTGCGGCACGGTACTGGCGAGCCAACACCCGCAGCAGGGCGGGCAGAGCCGGTCGAGCACCTCCGTCTGCCAGGCTGCCGCCCTTCCGGCGGACTGCTCGGAGCCGGAGTTCCTGCACCTGCACCATGGCTGTGATGAAGGGGCGCGTATGGCGTGGCACCAGGTTCACCAGTGGCCGGCTCGCGGTCAGCCGTTCATGTGCAAGTTCCGCCTGCTCACGGACCAGTTGCTCAAGTCCCGCACGGACTGCTTCCGTGGGCGCCCGAAGGCCCTCGACGGACAGTCCGTGACGCCGCAACTCCTCGCCGGGGAGGCCGACGT
Source organism: Streptomyces sp. NBC_00287 (assembly GCF_036173105.1). Lineage (NCBI taxonomy): Bacteria > Bacillati > Actinomycetota > Actinomycetes > Kitasatosporales > Streptomycetaceae > Streptomyces > Streptomyces sp. NBC_00287. The sequence continues at coordinate 9,105,000 of NZ_CP108053.1, read as the reverse complement.
GGCCCTGTGCCGCGTCCTCAGCCAGATCGTCGAGGAAGTCGACGCGCTGCATCGCCTCAATGAGGTCGCGGCAGCGGCTCTCGAAGGCGGCGGCTTCTGCTCTGTTCTCCTGCTCCAGCAGACAGGCCAGGAGCATGAAGGCGGGCAGTGAGTACCCGTCGACATAGGACTGCAGTTCGTCCTCAGTGCCGAACCCGGCGTAGTCCACCTCGTGTCGTGCTCCCTGCAGGAATGCCTCAACCCGCTGCTTCAACTGCGGATGGCGCATGGCCGCGTCCCCGAGGGCGCTAAGAGTCGCACAAGTGGCAGGCGCGCCGTCGAGGGCCTTCAGAGCAGCGGTCCCCCACTCTTCCAGCGCTTTCCTGCGGGCGTCGCTTGTGCCGGTGTCGATGCGCCGGTCCGTCTCGTGCATGAAGGCGGCTGCGGCGATCACCGCGGGGTGCAGGCGCGTCGGCAGGAGGAGTCGGACCGCCAGATACTCCTCGGCCTTGAAGCGCCGGACGAGTGCACGCTGTTGACCGTACGCAGCCGTCAAGCCCGGTTCGGTAATGCCGGCCTGACGGAGCGTGCGGATCCACCTGGGCATGTTGCGTTCCTTGCCGTGTGGGGCTGTTACCGACACAGGAGCGTACGCGCAGGTCCTCAGCAGCACGTGCGGGCGCGAGAGAGCCATCCGGCGCTTTGGTCGTCGACACCGGCTTGCACCATCGTGGCCGAGCAGTCCCGAACTTCTACGCCGGATCAGGCAGCGCAAGCAGCCGGGTGCGGAAGTGGTCAAGGACCTGGTCGAGGGCCTGGCGGGTGGGCTGGCCGGGTTCGTCGATCAGATGCTCCGTGAGAACCGAGTGCGGGGGAAGCAGCCCGTCGGGGTTCGCCGCCCCGTCATCGAGTTCGATCCCGACGAACGCCTTGCCGAGCTTTTCTCGTAGCAGTGCGAAGCGTTCGGCAGGTGCGACCCGGTCGCCGCGGAAGCGTAGGCCGAGCACGGTCAGGCCCGCTTCACAGCGCTGCTGGACGGTGCGCAGGTCGCCCGGGGAGATGTCGAGGGAGCGGCGCTTTCGCGCGGTGACGGCGAGCGGGAGGGAGGGCTGGCAGAGCACGGGCGCGAGGAGGCGTTCATCGGTGGCCATAGCGAGGGCGTAGCCGCCGGTGAAGCACATGCCGAGCGCGCCGACGCCCGGGCCGCCGCACCGCTCGTGCTCGTGGACCGCGAGTGCCCGCAGCCATGTGACCACGGGTGAGGTGCGGCCCGCCGCGAGCATGGTGAACTCGCGACTCACGCAGATGTGGGCGGCAGCGCGCAGGCCTGTCATCGCCGCTCCGGTCCGCCCGTGGGCCTTCGGATCGGGATCGCGGCCGGCGACGCCGAACAGGTCCGGCAGAACCACCGTGCAGCCGATGTCGCGGACCCGCCGCGCGAATTGGGCGACCTTGGGAGTGATGCCCGGAATCTCGGCCATGACGATTACGGCCGGGCCGGTCCCGGAGCGCAGCACGACATGCGATCGGCCCTCGTGCGTGAACGGCTCCCGGGCGAAATCCGTCAGCGTGTCGTCGGCCACGCGTCCTCCTGGCTGCAGGGCGGTGCTGAATTCTGACAACGGATCAGGATCCTACTCGCAAGTAGCCACGGCCGCACCAGCCGAACTGGACATGCCCCTCAAGCAGTCGATCACGGAAACAGCGAGCGGAGTGAGGACTCACTCATTGACGGAGTGAGTCCTCACTCCGTAGTCTCGCGGTCATGACAGCACCGAAGGAGAACCAGACCACCCGCCGCCGCGCCCCCGCCATGTCGCCGGAGCAGCGGCGCACGATGATCATCCAGACCGCGATCCCGCTGATCGCCGAGTACGGCGCCGCGGTGACGACCGCGAAGATCGCCCGCGCCGCGGGCATCGGCGAGGGCACGATCTTCAGGGTCTTCGCCGACAAGGACGAGCTGCTGCACGCCTGCATGGCCGAGGCACTCTCCCCCGAGCACGCGGTCCGCGAGCTCGACGCGATCGACGTATCCCAGCCGCTGCCCGACCGGCTCGCGGAAGCAGCCGAAGCGCTGCAGGCCCACCTGTCCAGGATGGGCGCCATCGCCGGCTCGCTGGGCCATCGCGGCGGCAAACACCCCGGCACGGTACGCGGCGCGGGCCGCGACGAGTCAACGACCCGTATCCGCACGGCCCTCACAGAGCTGCTGGAGCCCGACAAGGCCGACCTGCGCCGGCCGCCGGAGCAGATCGCGGCCCTCTTCTTCGGGCTGCTGTTCACCCAGCCGCGCACGGACGACGAGCCCGACCTGACCCCAAAGGAGCTGGTGGACGTCTTCCTGCACGGGGCACTCTCAAGGGGCGCCAAGTGAGCACGCCCAGAAGGCGCCTGGGGATTACGGCCCTGGCCGTCCTGGCCCCCGTCCTGGTGTGGCTGGTCGCGGACCCACTGCTGGGGCACCGGCTGCGGATCGCCGACGGCCAGCAGACACTCGACATCGGCGCCCTGCCCGTAGCGGTCGCCGCACTGCTCGCATCGCTCTCCGGCTGGGCACTGCTGGCCGCCCTGGAACGGTCCGGGGCGCGGCGCGCCCGCGCCATCTGGACCGCGGCGGCCGGCACCGTACTGGCCGTGTCCTTCCTGCCGTTCATCGGCGACGGCATGGACGGCAGCACCCGACTCTGCCTCGCACTGATGCACCTGGCCGTGGCAGCGGTGCTGATCCCGGGCCTGGGCGGCAAGCCCCTCGAGGCGGAAGCCGGCACCGCCAGGAGGTGACCGCCGGCAAAGGACTCGCCTGCCTTGACGAGGCACTGCATTCGTTCTGGTCGCGATGTGATGGTGATTCATGGCGACCGGGCTCAGGCGGTGAGCCCGAGTGCGTCCAGCGCTGCGACAACGTCCTGACGTGCGGTCTCGTCCAGCCCACGCAGAGGACGCGGCAGGTTCGGCTCTCCGGTCAGGCCGAGGTGGGAGGCAGCGGCGGACATGACCCGCAGGCTGCCGTGGCGGCGGAACAGTGCCCACAGGGGATCAAGGGCGTCGGACAGGCCGAGGGCCGACCCTGCATGACCGGCCTGAGCGGCGCGGGTGAGTACGAGGGCGGTCAGCGGGAAGGTGCCACCGATCACCGAGTACCACGCGTCGCACCCTGCGTTCAGGCCGCGGACGGCCATCCAGTCGCCGCTCACACCGATGGTGACCGTGTCGGGGACCAGCGTCCGCAGTGCGTCGATCCGGGCCTTGGCCTGTGCCGGGTCCTCGGGAACACCCGGGATCTTGATCGAGCTGACGTTCGGCAACTGGGCGATCCTGCCGTGCAGTTCGTCACTGAAGAGCACATGCGTGGTGCGGGGGTTGGGAGCTGCTGCTCAGTGACTGTGTATGAGTGTGTTCTGGCGTGCGCGTGTGGGCGCCTTGTCCGCGGAGATCGTGATGCCGCAGGGGAACGGAGGTTCGTCCGTCGAGTGCGTGACCTTGCCGGGTAGCGGTCGTTGGATGTGATGGCAGGATCTTCAGTCCACGGCAGGGAGGTGGCGGGGTGGGCGGGCTGCGGGAGGTGGGGCCGTCGTTCGTGGTGCCCGGCCCGGCCGGGGTCGCGGTTCGTGACCGGCTCAAGGGCCTGACCGCCGCGGACGAGAAGGTTCTGCGTCTGGTCGGGGAGCATCTGGGGACGCTGGCCTCTCGTGATCTCAAAGCCCGTTGCCAGGCCGGGCCGGACCACGGCAGCGAGCAATGGGCTGAGCGCAAGCGCATCCTCACCGGCGAGTCGTCCTCGCGCTGGGCCGGGTCGATCACGAAGGCGACGCACGACCAGTGGGCGCTGGCCCGCCGTAGTCAGCTCGCGCACATCCAGAGTCTGCAGGCGGGTGTGCGCACCATCACGCACCGGCTGTCCCAGCCCCTCGGAGCGAAGGGGTCCAAGAAGGCGCCGGGCGGCTATGGCAGCAGGCGGGAGTGGTTGGCGAAGTCCCGCCGCCTGCACGTGCTCAGTGACCGGCTGGAGCGGGCGCGGGCGGACCGCGAGGCCGGGCGCGTGCACATCGTCCGCGGCGGCAAAGCACTGCTGAACACCCGCCACCACCTGGAGGCGGCCGGTCTCACCGAAGTGCAGTGGCGGCAGCGGTGGCAGACCGAACGCTGGTTCCTGGCCGCGGACGGCGAGTCCGGCAAGAGGTTCGGCAACGAGACCATCCGCGTCAGCCCCGACGGCGAGATCAGCATCAAACTGCCCGCACCCCTCGCCACACATGCCAACGCCCCGCACGGCCGGTACACGCTCACCGGCCGCGTGCAGTTCAAGCACCGGGGCAGCGAATGGGCCGACCGCGTGGAGGCGAACCGGGCCGTCGCCTACCGCATCCACTACGACACCGGCCGGGGCCGCTGGTACCTCACCGCGTCCTGGCAGCGCCCGTCGAGCCGATCCCGCTGGACGCGGCCCGCGCCCACGGCCTCATCGGCGTGGACACCAACGCCGACCACCTGGCCGCCTACACACTGGACAGGCACGGCAACCCTGTTGGCAACCCGCACCGCTTCTCCTTCGGCCTGACCGGCACCGCCGACCACCGCGACGCCCAGGTCCGGCACGCGATCACCCGCCTGCTGCACTGGGCCCAGCAGCGCGGCGTAGCCGCGATCGCCATCGAGAACCTCGACTTCGCCGCGGAAAAGACCCGCGAGAAGCACGGGCGTCGCACACGGTTCCGGCAGCTGATCTCCGGCATGCCCACCAGCAAACTCAGGGCCCGCCTCATCTCCATGGCCGCCGAACAGGGTTTGGCCATCGTGGCCGTGGACCCGGCCTACACCAGCCGATGGGGCGCCCAGCACTGGCAAAAGCCCCTCACCAGCACCACACGCAAGACCACCCGCCACGACGCAGCCGCCGTGGCGATCGGCAGGCGCGCCCTGGAGCACCCGATCCGGCGACGGACGGCACCGCCCCCACACGACCAGAGCGATCGTGCGGGGCATCGGACCGTCCAGGCCCCACCGGGCGCCCCAGGGCGCGAGGGAAACCGCCCCCGCATCCCCGGACCACGGACACGATCCGTGCCGCCCGGACGCGGAGCGAAAGCGGTCGACCAGAACGCCCAACACCGTTCGGGGCGCTCGGCTGAGCACGAGTCCTGGCACCAGGACTCACAGTGATGATTGCGGTGGCACCGCTCGGAGGCCTGACTCAAGGACTCACTGGCGCTTCGGCTGTCTGTCGGGAGAACCGTCGGTCTGTCGGGCGGTGCCACCGCGCGCGTGCCGGTCAGGCGTTCGTGACCTCATAGGAGCCCGGCCAAAGGTCCCATCACTGTCTTGTCCGTCCGTCCGACCGGCGCGTGCCCTCCCTGACGCGTCGTACGGAAGGACAGCACATCCAGCATGGCAGCAGATGAGATAGCGGTCATTGGCGGGATCGACACCCACACCGACCTGCACCAGGCGGCCGTGATCGACACCGTGGGCCGGCACCTGGCCACCGAGCCGTTCCCGACCGGTCCCGCCGGCTATGAGAGCCTGCTCGACTGGCTGCGTTCGCATGGCGAGGTTCTGGCAGTGGGCATCGAGGGCACCGGCGCCTACGGTGCCGAGATCGCCCGTTTCCTGACCACACAGGGTGTCACCGTCATCGAGGTCGACCGGCCCGACCGCAAGGCCAGGCGGGACAACGGAAAGTCCGACCCGGTGGACGCCTACGCCGCCGCGACCGCCGTGCTGTCCGGCCGGGCCTCGGGCATTCCGAAGACTCGCAACGGGATCGTGGAGGCCATCCGCACCCTGCGGGTGGCCCGCAGCTCGGCCATCAAGGCCCGCACCCAGACCATCAACCAGATCCGCACACTCATCATCACCGCACCGGCCGCGGTGCGCGAGAGGCTGCGCGGCCTGGCCACCGGCGAGCTGATCGACGCCCTGGCCCGGTCCCGGCCCGCGGGCGACCTCGCGGATCCGCACTGCGCGGTCAGGATCACGCTGCGACGGCTCGCCCGCCGCTGCCAGCGGCTGGAGGAGGAAATCACCGAAGCCGACGTGGACCTGGGCCCGCTGGTCACCCGGGCCGCACCACGGCTGATCGCTCTGCCCGGCGTCGGCCCCGAGAGCGCGGGCCAGCTGCTGACCACCGTCGGCGACAACCCATACCGCCTGCGCTCGGAAGCGTCCTTCGCCCACCTGTGCGGTGCCGCCCCGCTGCCGGCCTCCTCCGGCCGCACCAACCGGCACCGCCTCAACCGGGGCGGCGACCGCCAAGCCAACCGGGCCCTGCACACGATCGTGCTGGTCCGCATGCGCCACGACCAGCGCACCCGCGAGTACGTCGCCAGACGCACCGCCGAAGGCATGACCAAGAAGGACATCATGCGCTGCTTGAAACGGTTCGTCGCCCGCGAGGTCTACCAGCATCTGCCCCGCCCGCACATCACCGCCGAACAGTTCAAGCAAGCCGCTTGACGATCTATAGGAGCTTCTCCCACTCAGTCTTTAGGAACGGTTCCTGACTTGGGACTACGGGCCGACGCTCACTGCTGCGGGAGCCCGCTGGATGCGGGAGCTGGGCATCGTCGACGAACCCGCCGCGTCGTCGCCCCGCCCGCATGTGCGGACGTGCCTCGACTGGACCGAGCAACGGCTCCACCTGGCGGGCGGTGTCGGGGCCGCCGTCTTCCGACACGCCGTCGGGGAGTCCTGGCTTGTCCACACACGCGACACACGGATCGTGAAGCTGACCGCCGACGGCCACAGCGCACTTCGCCTGCACCTGCGTCTGACGAACACGGCCCTGACAGCCGACTGAGGCCCGCACCGGCAGAACCGAGCTCTCTCCAAGGCGGCAGGCCAGAGCGAACGCGCGGCACGCACGACCGTGTGTCCGCCCATTCCGCCCTGCCCTACGCTCCCAGGTCACGAGATCGACCGCTGAGCGCGCAGTTGACACCACAGGGAGCAGTGTGCCGCCTTTCGTCTACCGGATTACCAAGTACAACCCCGCCGATCGCGACGAGCACGGCCACTACATCGGTGTCGAGGAGCCGACCAGCGACCACGGGGCAGTGGAGTCCGCCTATTTGCAGGCTGTCGCTGCCTTTGCCGCGGCCGCCGGCATCGACCACTTGGCCATTCGCGAGCCGCAGATCCCTGGCGTCGCCCATTTCGGCCTGGAGCCGGCCATGGAAGGCCACGGTCTGGACGATCTCTTCCCACGTGATCTCCGCGGATTCCACGACGGCGCAGAGGTCTCCCTCTCCGTCGGTCTGGAGCTGGTGCGGGTCATGCTCCGCGACAACGGCGCCTGGTGCCACCTGGAAGTGGAGGACGCATTCGCTGTGCACGTGGGGTGGGACCAGTACGTCTATGTCAGCAGCGAGCAGCCCTGCGAGAGCGCCCTTGCACGCACGCGGGCCCTCGGACTCTTCCCGGAACGACTGCAGGCGTCGCCCTACGAGGCGGACTTCGACGAGCCCGGCGTGCAGCGCCCCGCCGACGAGGACTTCTGGGCCCATTTGCGCTGGTCCATCACAGGGGGGCAGGCAGCCATATTGGAGGAGGCGTACGTCGACAACGCCGCCCGCTGGCACCGCATAACGGAGCACACCCTTGACGCAGTACGCGCCAAGCTCACCCCACGCGCCAAGTTGTCTGTCTGGCCGGACCTGTCCGCCGACGTCGATGCCGTTCTCGCCACACTCCCCGACGAAGGCCTGGTGGAACTCGTTTGGGAAGACAGGAACGGCGCCATCACCAGCACAATCACCGACGAAACCGAGTATCAAGCACTGGCCGCCCACGTGGCGGGCGCGCGGGCCGCTGCCGCACTGCCCCTGGACGTCGATTCACGTCAACCCCTGTTCTCCGCCGTGCTGCCCGACAGTGACGGCGTTCTGCGGGCCCGGTGGAGGACCGAGCAGAGCCGCAGTGACCGGAACTGGGCCTTTCTGAAGAATCTCCACCGCGGGCAGGTCGTCACCGGAGTGGTCACGGAGATCGCCGACTTCGGCGTCACTTTCGTGGACATCGGCGGCTTCACTGCAATGATCAACGTTCCAGAGCTGTCCTGGAGGCACATCAATCATCCCTCCGACGTCGTCACCGTCGGGCAGGAAATCGCGGCCGAGGTCCTCGACGTCGACCTGGTGAGAGAGCGTGTGCCGCTGTCGTTGAAGTCATTGCAGGTGGACCCGATGACTCAGTTCATTCAACAGGTCGGCCAAGTGGTGACCGGTGTCGTGACCAAACTTGTGCCGATCGGCGTCTTCGTCCGTATCGAAGACCGCGAGGATGGCTTCGAAGGACTCGTGCACATCACCGAGCTGTCCGAGGAACCCGCTGCCACCCCCGAGGACGTGATCCAGGTCGGCGACGCTCTCTGCGTGAAGATCCTCGACGTCGACCCCACTCGACGGCGAATCGCTCTCTCCCACCTGCAGGCTCTCGCGCGGGGAGAGTCTTGACCAGACCGGGTTATCGGCTCCGCGGGATGACCGGCCAAGTCGGCTCGACGACTGGGGTCTGTCGAGGACGCCCTTCCGATGAGCTGGTGTTTCTCGCCCATGCGTCGGACCACATGGGCGGCAGCCACCACGGCTGCCCTCGCATCGTGCGGGGCGGCGACACGGCCGGATCCACGTCGGCCAGGCATGAGGCGGTGTCCGCCCTCGCTGCAGCAGGCCTCTGAGGATCGCGTCGCGACCGGACGGCCGCGACGCGATCAGAACCCCCGCGAAGGGCGGGTACGGGACCCCGTGAGGCGTCAGCCGCTGAAGACGCGTTCGGCCTCCTCGCGGTGGCTGGTGTGCAACTCCCAGTAGACCGGGGAGATCTCCTCGGGCTTGGCCGTCGGGAAGCCGGGAATGACTGACGTGCCGATCGAGACGTCGATGCCGATGTGGGCGGCCTGGATGCCGGTGTCGGCCAGTTCCTTGTGGAGGTTGATCACCCAGTTGCGCAGCGCGGCAGCGGCGGCGTTGACGTTGCCGACCTGCGGCACAGGGTCGATGGATCCGGCGCCGGTGGTGTAGAGCAGGGTGCCGGCGCCCGCCTCGCGCATTGCGGGCAGGACCGCCTGTGTGGCGGCGATCGCGCCGTAGAGCTGGAACTCCATCTCATGCTGCACATGCGACGGTTCGGTCGTGCTCGGAGTTGTCAGGACGGTCGAGTCGAACCCGCCGACCGGGGAGTATTCCAGGACGTCTATGCCGCCGAACCGTGCGGCGGCGTCCTGAAGCGCCTGGGTGAGCGCGCCGCGGTCGAGCACGTCCGCGGGGAACGCGGCGGCGGAGATGCCTTCGGCGGTGAGCGCGCCGACGAGGGTGTCGAGCTTGTCGGGGTTGCGCGAGATCAGGGCGACGTCGAAGCCGCGGGAGCCGAAGGTGCGCGCGATGGCCAGGCCCAGCTGGGGCCCGGCTCCGATGATGGCGATGCTGGTCACAGCGATCCTTTCGTACGGCGTCACGGGGGAACCGTTTGCGATGTCGGGGCGGTGGGTGTCTGCCTGTGGTGCGGGCAACGCACGCGCCCGCCGATTCGGACCGGGCGGGGCTATCCGGTTGAGAACCAGGAAAACGGAAAGTGCTATCCGTTTACCTCTGGCAGCGTAACACTGAAAATGGATAGGACATTCCGATTGATAGGGTGGCGGGCATGACCCCAGACCCCCAGCAGCCCGCTGCTCAGCCCCTGCGGAGCGACGCCGAGCGCAACCGCGGGCGGATCATCGCTGCTGCACGCACGGCGTTCGAGCGCGACGGTCTGGGTGCGTCGATGGCTTCAGTGGCTCGGGAAGCAGGGGTGGGGATCGCCACCCTCTTTCGTCACTTCCGCACCAAGGAAGATCTGATCGCCGCCGTCTTCGCCGACCGCATGGACGCGTACGTCGCCGCCGTCAACGACGCCCTCGACGACCCCGACCCCTGGGACGGCTTCCGCGGGTTCATCGAGGCCGTCTGCGCCATGCAGGCCGCCGATCGCGGTTTCGCCGACGTGCTGACGGCGACCTTCCCGGCCTCCGAGGCCCTGCAAGCGCGCCACGCAGCGGCGTACCACGGCTTCCTGGACCTGATCGGCCGCGCCAAGGACAGCGGGCGCCTGCGGGAGGACTTCGCGAGCCAGGACCTCGTCCTCCTGCTCGTCGCCAACGCCGGCGTCGTCAATTTCGCCGGCGACACCCTCCCTGACGCATGGCGCCGCCTCGTCGCCCTGATGATGCAGTCATTCGAGGCCCCTGCGTCGGGGCCCCTGCCGGACCCGCCGGAGGATGACGCCCTCTACGAGGCCATGCGCCGCGCCGGGCAGGCGAACATCCCCTCGCGTGAGCGGAAAAGCAACGACTGATCACCCCCTCCCGCGCTACGAGCGCCGTTTCCGACGTCCGTGCCGCCGGCCGCCATCGGCTCCACCGATGATTTCTTGTGAGCTGCAGGGTCAGTAGGGCCATGACTGATGTGAACAAGCCGCCGGTCGCCTCCCGCCGGGAGTGGCTGGCCGCGATAGACGCCCTGCGCGTCCGGGAGAAGGCGCACACCCGCGAGGGCGACGCGATCGCCGCCGCCCGGCGACGGCTGCCCATGACCGAGGTGGATCCCTCGGCCCCGCTCGTCGGAGACAAGGGGCACGTCCCCCTGATCGACGTCTTCGAGGGCCGCACCCAGCTGTTCGTGTCGTACCACATGTGGCACGACGGCCACACTGCCGCCGACCAGTGCGAGGGCTGCACCTTCTTCACCGGCCAGGTCCGCGAACTGTCCTATCTGCACCAGCGTGACGTCACCTTCGCCGTCTTCTGCCAGGGCCCCTACGAGGAGTCCGACCGCTACCGCCGGTTCATGGGCTGGGACATGCCCTGGTACTCCGTACCCGCCGAGTCGCATGAACGGCTCGTCGCCGGCCGCCACTTCGGGATGAAGGCGTGCTACCTGCGCGACGGGGACCGCGTCTACGAGACGTACTGGACCACCGGCCGCGGCGTCGAACCCATGGCGCCGTCCTACGGCATCCTCGACATGACCCTCTACGGCCGCCAGGAGACCTGGGAGGACTCCCCAAGCGGCTGGCCGCAGCCGTACGAGGCGCTCGGCCAGCAGTTCCGCAGGGACGGACGGCCGACCGCGCAATGGGCAAGACTCGCCGCAGGCCACGACGACGACCTCCACGGCGGACAGCCCAGCACGGGGACGGGCAGTTCGGGCTGCTGCTCCTCGTAGTCGGCGAGCAGATGTCCTGCTGCCCATGAGGCGCCGCTTGTACACTTTTGGGATGGTGGAGCGGCGTGAGGAGTGGGTGGCCGCCGCACCGGCGTCGCCGCTGCGGCCGTACATCGAGCGCTACTGCGGCTACCGGCTGACGGGCTTCCCGCCAGCGATGCACCGCGGCCTGCCGTCGCGGCACATGACGTTCATTGTGAGCATCGGCGACGACATCGACGTGGTGGCTCAGACGGACCCGGCGCAGCCTCCGCAGCACTACGGGTGCGTGCTGAGCGGCCTCCAGGCTTCGTCGGCACTGATCTCCCACAGCGGCGACCAGGAGGGAGTGGCGGTCGAGCTGACGCCCCTCGGAAGCCGGGCCCTGTTCGGCATGCCTGCGGGCGAGCTGTGGAACGTCTCGGTCGAGCTCGTGGATGTGGTCGGGGCCGTCGGCCGCGAGCTGTGGGAACGCCTGCAGGGAACTGCCGGATGGGGGGACCGATTCGCCGTCTGCGACGCCGTCCTTGGCCGCTTGGCCGGGGACGGCGCGCCGGCGCCCGAGCTCCGCTTCGCGTGGGAAAGGGTGGTCGCCTCCAGCGGCGGGGTGTCCGTTCGTGACCTGGCCGAGGAGAGCGGGTGGAGCCGCCAGCACCTCGCCCGCCGCTTCCGCAGCGAGTTCGGCCTGTCGCCGAAACTCGCGGCCCGGGTGGTGCGATTCGAGCGAGCCCAGCACATGCTGCGGCGCTCGCCGCCCTTCGTGTCGATCGCCCAGGTGGCGGCGGCGTGCGGGTACTACGACCAGGCGCATCTGACCCGGGACTTCGCCGCGCTGGCCGGCTGCACGCCGACCGAGCTGCTCGCGGGGGATGTTCCATCCGTCCAAGACAGCCCCCATGGCGCAGAGGCATCGTCATCGCATGAACGCAACCACCACGACAACGACAACTACCGTCTGGCCGTGCCTCACCTACCGTGACGCGCGCGCCGCGATCGCCTTTCTGACCGAGGTTTTCGGCTTCCAGGAGAGCGCGGTCTACGCCCGTGAGGACGCCCCCTCGATCGTCGAGCACGCCGAGCTGCGCTGGCCGCTCGGCGGTGGCGTGATGCTGGGTACCGCCGACAAGGACGAATCCGCCTGGGGGCGACGCGCACCGGGCAACGACGCGGTGTACGTCGTGTGCGACGAGCCCGACGCGCTCTTCGACCGAGCCGTCGCCGCCGGTGCCGAGATCGTTCGTGGCCTTGTCGACGAGGACTACGGCTCACGCGGCTTCACCGTCCGCGATACCGAAGGCAACCTCTGGAGCTTCGGCACCTATCGGGGCGAGGGCGCGGCGCCGAAGGCCGATCGCGAGACCTTTGCCGCCCTCCTCGACGAATGGGCCGCCGCCATCGTCGCCAACGACGCCGAAGCGATCGGGCGCTTCGCCACCCCGGACTGGATGTTCGTCGCCAACAACGGCATCACGCCGGGCTCGACGTTCCTCAAGCTGGTGGCCGCCGGCGAGCTGACCCACGACACCATGAACCTCGAAGTCGAACGCGTAACGTCGGTGTCTGACACGACGGTGCTGGTGACGACCCGCGGCACCAACAGCGGCGCCTTCCGGGGTGCCCCGTTCACCGCGGACGAGTGGGCCACCGACCTGTTCGTATGGGACGGCAAGGGGTGGCGATGCACGCTGACCCAGTTGACGCCGGCCGAGCCGAAGCAGCCTGCGACTCCCTGACCTGACCGGCGCCCATACGAGCAGAACGAGACCGTCAGCCTCGCGGCAGCCTGAGCGCGGCCGCGACGCCCGCGTGGTCGGAGGGCCACAGACCTGACGGAGTGCGGTCGGCCGGCTCCTCGCCCACGCGCTCGGCCCGCACGGCCTCGAAACCGTTGCGGAACAGCACATAGTCGAGGCGCTGGCTGAGGGTCGACGTGGGATTGCGCAGGTCGGGAGCCTGGCAGCAGGTGAAGCCGGGGTCCCTGCGGCGGGTTTCCGTCCAGACGTCGCGGAAGCCGGCTGCCAGGAAGTTGGCGTAGGTCGGTGTGTCGCTCATGCCCGGCACCGCTCCGACGCCACCGGCAGCCGAGTTGAGGTCGCCCAGGAGCACGGTGGGAAGTTCGGTGTCGAGCGGGCCGTCGAGCAGTTCGGCGCCCTGCCGTGCCTGGACGGCGGGGCTGAGGGCTTCGAGGTGTGTGTTGACCACACGCATGGTGCGGCCGCCCAGGGTGGCGTCGACGGCGGCCCAGCCCTGCGGGAAGGCGATGCTGCCGAGCACCGGGTGGGGAATCACCAGGCGGGCGTCGAAGCGACCCTGCTGCGGGTTGGCGACGGAGAACCTCTTCGCGGGCAGGTCGGTGCGGGCCAGGATCACGTCATGGTCGGTGAGGCGGATGTCCTGCAGGCCAGTGGGCGTGGACCGGGGGATCTCGCGGTCACTGTTGGTGCTGGTCGCGACTGCGGCGTAGTGCTTGCCCCGCGCAGCGAGCTCGTCGAGCAGGGTCTGCAGGAAGTCGTACTCGACAACGGTGGCATTGGGTGTGGGGCTGAAGTCGGCCGGGGTCTGACTCCGCCACAGTTTGACCTCCTGCAGGCCCACCAAGTGGGGGTCGGAGTCGGCGATCTCGTCGGCCATGGCCTCGGCACGCTCGGGGAAGTTCGTGGCTTCGACCTGTGCGTACACCCTGGTCACGGCGGCGATGACCGAAGCGTTGTCGGTGGCTCCGAGGACGGGCCGAAGATCGGCCCCCAGGTACATGTTGCGGGTCAGGACCCTCAGCTGGACCGGGTGCTCGTCGGCCGTGGCTGCCGTGAACGACCCGGGCAGTACGAGCAGGAGCGTGCACAGGACGGTGATGAGCGTGGCGCGGGTCCGGCGGCGTCGGATGCGGCCGGCCGACGGCGGCGCGCCGGTCAGGGCGGTTTCGGGCACGACAGTGCGACCTTTCGGCAGGGAGAGGAGCGGAATCTCGGGAGCCGGAGCCGGGGAAACCCGCGGCTGCGTGCGCGTGCGCTACAGCCTCCCTTGATCCCCTGCGAGCGTAAGAGGAAGCCGACGGGCCAGCCTCAGGCCCGCCGGGCCGGTCGCCCCCAACAACCCGATTGGCTGCCCGGTTCTGGGTCAGCCGCCCGGCCGTGACTCCCACGCGGCAGTTCTCTGTTCAGGTGCGCCGGCAGGGCCTGGGCGTGTGTCCCGTCACTGGCTGCTTTGCGGGCTGTAGGGCTGAAGGAGCTGGTCGACGGGTGCGTAGTCGTCGGTGAGGAGTTGGGCGTCGCCGATCCAGGAGGTGAGGTCGTCGTCGCTGGCGATCTTCCAGCCGGTCTTCCGGTCGTCCAGCGCCACTTGGGCCGCGGGTAGGTCGACGGGGCGGTTGGAGGCGAGCACTACCAGATTGCCGCCCTCGGGGGTGGCAGTCGGGTCGAGGCCGATATCGGCGGGTTCGCCGACGAGGGCGACGTGCTCGAAAGTCTCGCTGAGGGTGGCTACTTCGGCACGTGCGAAGGCCAGATCACCATGATCGATGAGGTTGGCGACGTACAGGCCGTCCTCGTCGAGCACCCGCCGTACGTCCGTCACCGCTTCCCTCGTGGTGAGGTGCCACGGCACGCTGACGCCTCCGAAGGCGTCGCCGACGACGAGGTCACGGCTGCCGGCGTCCAGTCGCCGCAGGCCGAGTCGGCCGTCCTCGGCGCGTACGTCGATGCCGGCCTGTGATCTCAGGCCGAGTTGGTCGCGGTTGATACGCACGACCCCGCTGTCGATCTCGGATACAAGGCTGCGTGTCCCGGGCCGCGTGGCCGCAAGGTAGCGGGGAAACGTGAGCCCGCCGCCGCCCAGGTGGTAGGCAGCAAGCGGCTCGGCTTCGACAAAGGCAGCGTCGACCACCGACGCGATGGCGCGCACATACGTGAACTTCAAATAGGTCGGGTCGTCGAGGTCGACGTAGGAGTGTCGCAGGCCGTCCAGGACGAGTGTGCGGCCGCTGCTCCGGTCGGGGTCTGTGACGACCCTTGCGCAGTGGTATCTGGTCTCCGTGTCGCAGCCACCGGGTGCGACCGTGGTCGCGAGGCCGCCGGCAACGATCACGAGTGCCAGGGCAGGGAAACTGCTCCACCCGCGTGTTCGCCACTCAACCAGCGCCGAACCGGCCACCAGTAGGGTCCCCAGACCGATCAGGATGCCGCTGACCGGCCACCGCGACACGAAAACGAAACCGGTGAGGACGGTGCCGACGATGGCCCCCACGGTGCCGACGCCGGACAGCCGGCCGACCACCGTTCCGGTCTCGGCGAGGCTGGTGAGACGCAACTTGGTCACGATCGGCGTCACCGCAGAAAGCAGCGCGCCCGGCACGAGGATGGTCAGCGAGGCAATCAAGAACAGCAGCGCCGGTGCCCACTCGGCCGTGGTACGCAGCACGGCAGGAGTGAGCGCCACGACCGCTCCCGACAGCCCCAGCGCGGGGCCCATGAGCCGGCGTGGATTGACCTGGTCGGCGAGGCGCCCGCCCAGCCAGGAGCCGAGGGCGATCGCGGTAAGGGCGATGCCGATCACCATGGTGCTGGTCTCAAGGGTGAGGCCGAGGTAGGGAGCCAGCAGTCGCAAGGAGACGATCTCGACCACCAGGACCGCGGCCGAGGAGGCGAACACAAGCAGGACAGCTGCACGGGAACCCAGGCCATTGTCGCGCTGCCTGCTCCCGGCGACGGGCGACGAAGACAATTCGGTCACCCACGACATCCTTCCATGCGGCTCATCCACATACAGGAGTTGAGAAAAGCCGCCGCCCACTTGCACCTTGCGCCACTGCGTTCTTGGAGCGTTGGCGTTCCAGGGTGAGGACCGAGGCGGAGATTGACGACACTCGACGGGGGGCGACACAGCCACGCGTTGCGGGACTGGGTCTGGGAAACGGCCGAGATGGAACTTGACGGCCAGGGCGAGCTGGTCGACGCGGCCGGTGGGCCTCGACGACGCGTGCTGCGGGGCGGGCGCGTGCGCTCCGTGATCAGGCATCCTGGCACCGCACCGGCTTGAGTGGTCGCATCGCGTCCGTGATCGCTAACCTCGCCGACATGAAACAGCGGCAGCAAAAGAAGCTCACCCGTCATCTCTTCGAGGCAACTCTGGCCGCTGACCCTGCACGAGTGAAGGCGCTGCTGCGGAAGGGGGCGCATCCCGAGCGCGGGAGCAGCGAGGGCACCACGCCTCTCTATCTGGCGGCTGTGCAGGGAGAAGCTGAGGTGGCGCGCTTGCTCTTGGAAGCGGGTGCATCACCTGCCACCGAGAGCAGCGGAGTCGGCTCGGAAGGCACACCGTTGTGCGCGGCCTCGTGCTGGGGACACACCGCGACGGTGCGCGTGCTGTTGACGCACGGAGCCGATCCGAACCTTCGTGAGGATGGCGGAACGGGCTGGTCCCCTTTGGACTGGGCGAACCATGGGCCTCATCCCGAGACCGCCGAACTCCTCATGACAGCCGGAGCAAAACCCGGACACGAAACATCCCACGGCGCATAGCCCACTCCGCCGGCGCGAGGAACATCACGGTGCGCGGAGTGCTTGTGCCGTGCGGGATGCCTGGGCCGCTACGCCGGGGATGCTCGCGGTGATGAACGGGCCGCCGCCGGTCAGATCGCCGATCACGTGCAGGCGCGGGTCGGCCGGTATCAGCCCGCCTGACGGGTGCAGCGTGGCCAGACCGGTGCTCGCCAGCGAACGGACCAGTTGCCGGGCCCGGTCCGGTACGGCTTGCGGCGCCGGATTCACGGCGTTGATGACGGTGTCCGCGGTGCGTTCGCCGTGGTCAACGCCGTAGACCCGGAATTGTCCGTTCACTCGCTCGATCGCGCGGACGCCGGGGGTGATAGCGAGCTGTCGTGAATCCAGGAGCCGCATGAGGGTGGTCGCGTTCACCGGGACCATGGGCGAGGCCACGCTGGTGGCCGTGCGGAGGTGGCGCCGCAGGTGCGCGCGACCGGATTCGGGCAACAGGCGCCAGGCGTACGGCCCGACCGTGTGCGCCACTTCCTGCAGCACGCGTCGGCCGATGCGCGGGTCGTCGATGGCGTCGATCTGGCGTCGGAGCCGCCGGACCGGATCCTCGTTCTCGGTGGCCAGCAGTTCGTCCGCGAACGCGTCGAAGTCCTCCCCCGCGTCCGCCAGTTCGGCGCGCAGCAACCCGATGAGGTCGTCGAGCCCGACGTGGCCCGCCCCTGCCTGGTGAAGCTCCGTCAGCCGCTCGGCGGTCATGTGCCGCGGACGGCGGTCGATCGGGCGCTGCCAGACGTGCGGCAGCACTCCGGTGCGCGAGAGGAGGGTGATCCGCCCCGTGTGTCCGCGTGCGGCGAGTGACACGACGACATCCACGGCTGTCAGGCCGCTGCCGATGACCGCCACCTCGTCGCCCGCGTCAACGTGGGCGAGCGTGGCGGCCAGCGGATATGGGTCGGACGTGAAGCCCGGGGCCCCGGCGAGGCCGTACAGGTCCGGTGGCGCCCCTGCGCCCACGCACAGCACCACATGGGTGGCCTCGTACTCCCGCGTGTCCTCGGTGCGCAGTACGAGACGGACACCGGAGCGGACGACCTCGTTGACGCGGGCCGGGACGACACGCACGAGCCGGCCCGCCTCGCCCAGGGCGGCTACGGCTTTCTCGGCGGTGTGCGCCAGATAGTCGCCGTACAGCGCACGGGGTACCAGTGGTTGCCCCAGGAGCTCGTCGAGATGCGCGCTGCCTCGTTGGCCCAGCCAGGCCGCGTAGTGACCGAGGTCGCCGTGCCGGATCGACATGATGGCGGGCGGCGCGTTCACCCGCACCGAATCCAGGTCCGGCCCGTACGGGCGCCCGCGCCACAGGTGCTCGGACGGCTCGAAGACCGTGATCGTGCCGGTCTCGCCCTCCTCCGCCGCGGCCAGCGCGTCCAGCAGGCCGACCGCTGCCGCGCCGCCTCCGACAATCGCGATGTCCATGATCTCCCTCTCCGCCGGTCGTATGCCTCGACCTTCGCCGTCAGCGGCGGAGAGCCCCATCCCCCGCCTGCGGGCGATCGGCTTGGCGCGCCCCCCTCAAACGAGGGGTTGTGAACTGTTGCGGGATGGCTGTGCAGGAGTCTGCTTGGGCGTGTGTGAGTGCGCTTGATCGGGTATTGAGGCTGTCGTGCCTGGGTGGGGAACGGGAGTTCCTTCGTCGAATGGGTGACCTTTTGTGGGTGGTGGTCGTTGGGTGTGTTGGGGAGAGCGTCGGTCTGTGGGCGGGGGTGGTCGGGTTGGATGGTCTGCGGGACGTGGCGGCGCCGTTCGTGGTGCCCGGCCCGTCCGGGGTGGCGGTCCGGGACCGGCTCAAGGAGCTGACCGCCGCTGACGAGCGGGTGCTGCGCCTGGTCGGTGACCATCTCGGCTCGCTCGCCTCGCGTGATCTGCGGGCGCGGTGTGCGGCGGGGCTGGATCACGACGGGCAGGCGTGGGCGGAGCGCAAGCGG
Organism: Streptomyces sp. NBC_00287; assembly: GCF_036173105.1. Taxonomy (NCBI): domain Bacteria; kingdom Bacillati; phylum Actinomycetota; class Actinomycetes; order Kitasatosporales; family Streptomycetaceae; genus Streptomyces; species Streptomyces sp. NBC_00287. The sequence continues at coordinate 9,086,364 of NZ_CP108053.1, read as the reverse complement.
GTGCTGACGGGGGAGTCGTCGTCGCGGTGGGCGGGGTCGATCACGAAGGCCACGCACGATCAGTGGGCTCTGGCCCGCCGCGCCCAGCTCGGGCACATCCAGGGGCTTGAGGCCGGTGTCCGGACGGTCGCGTGCCGGTTGTCGCAGCCTCTGGGGGAGAAGGCGGGCAGGCATGCGCCCGGGGGTTATTGTTCGCGGCGGGAGTGGCATGCGAAGTCCCGCCGTCTGCGGGTGCTTCAGGACCGGCTTGAGGCGGCGCGTGCCGACCGGCAGGCCGGCGTCGTGCGTGTGGTGCGCGGTGGGAAGCAGCTGCTGAACACCCGCCACCACCTGGATGCCGCCCAGCTCACCGAAGAGGAGTGGCGGCAGCGGTGGGAGGCCGGGCGGCGGTTCCTTACGGCCGACGGGGAGTCGGGCAAGCGGTACGGCAACGAGACCATCCGCGTGACGCCAGAGGGTGAGGTGAGCATCAAGCTTCCCGTGCCGCTGGTCCATCTGGCCAACGCGCCGCACGGCCGGTACGTGCTCACGGCGCGCGTGCGGTTCGCGCACCGGGGCGAGCAGTGGCGCGACCGCATCACCGCGAACCGGGCCGTGGCGTACCGCATCCACGAAGACGTGCTCCGCGGCCGCTGGTATCTCACCGCCTCCTGGACCATCCCACCGGTGCCACAGGTGCCGCTGGCGGCGGCACGCACCAAGGGGCTGATCGGGATCGACACCAACGCCGACCATTTCGCCGCCTGGCGCCTGGACCAGCATGGCAACCCGGTCGGCGCGCCGCTGCGGTTCGGCTACGACCTGTCCGGTACCGCCGCGCACCGCGACGCCCAGATCCGGCACGCCCTGATCCGGCTGCTGCACTTCGCGAAACGCCGGCATCTCGCCGTCGCCGTTGAGGACCTCGACTTCGCCGCGGAGAAGACCCGTGAGAAGCACGGACGGCACAAGCGGTTTCGCAAGCTGATCTCGGGCATGCCCACCGCCAGACTGCGGGCCCGGCTGGTGTCGATGGCCGCCGAACTGGGCATCTGCGTCGTCGCGGTCGATCCCGCCTACACCAGCAAGTGGGGCGCCCAGCACTGGCGCAAGCCCCTGGCCAGCTCCAAGCGGGCCACCACGCGGCACGACGCCGCCGCGGTGGCCATCGCAAGACGCGCCCTCGGGCACCCGATCAGGCGACGGACGGCACCGCCCCGCGACGACCGGAGCGATCGTCGCGGGCATCGGACCGCCCAGGCCGGACACGGATCCCGCGGGCGTGAGGAAACCCGCCCCCGCATTCCCGGACCACGCACAGGATGCGTGTCGCCGGACACGGAGCGAAAGCGGGCGACCAGTGCATCCAAAACCGTTCGGGATGCGCCAGATGCGCAGGCGTGGGTCCACAACTCACCCCTGCTCACTGAATAGGAACGGTTGGTGCCGAGCAGCAGGCCGGGCAGGATGGCCGGCGGAGGGATGCGTATGACCAGTCGGGTGGTTTCGGGCGCCGAACGGGCCGTCGACGCGTTCGAGTTGTTCAGCCGGGCCTCGGCCGGGCTGCGGCGGCTGGTGCCGTTCGACGCGGCCGTGTGGACGGCAGCCGATCCCGAGACCGGGCTGATCACGGCGCCGATGCTGGTGGAGAACCTCGGCTCCGGTGAGGGTTGTGCGGACTACTGGGAGAGCGAACTGCTGGAGGAGAACGTCGTACCGTTCCGCGAGCTGGCCCGGGCCTCCGTGCCGGCGGCCGGGCTGCGCGCGGCCACCGGCGATCTGCCCGCCCGCAGCTCCCGTTTCCGCCGCCTCATGCTCGGCCAGGGCATGCACGACGAGCTGCGTGCCGTGCTGCGGATCGGCGAACGGCCCTGGGGCCTGGTGAGCCTGTTCCGCACCACCGACTCGTTCGGCACGGACGACGTCATGCTGCTCGCCGGCCTGTCCCGCCCGCTCGCCGAACAGCTGCGCAGGTGCGCCCGGCCGCCCGAGTCCGAACCCCGCACCGGCCAGCCCGCACCCGGCCTGATCCTCTTCGATGAGTCCGGCGAGGCCATGTCGATCAACGACGAGGCGCGGCAGCACCTCGCGCTGCTGCCGAAGGGACCGTCCTTCCCGTCACCCCTGGGGTTGAGGCTGCCCATCTGGGTGATCGGCACGGCGCTGCAGGCCCGGGCTGTTGCCGACGGCCGCGACCACGGCGACGCGCGGATGCGCATCCGGACCACCGAGGGGCGCTGGCTGACCTGCCATGCCTCCTGCCTCACCCGCCCCGGCGGCCTGCCGGGCCCGGTGGCGCTCGTCATCGAGCCCGCCACCCCCGCCGATCTCGCGGTCCTGGTCGCCGACGCGTACGGCCTGACCTCGCGGGAACTGCAGATCACCCAACTCGTCGCGCGCGGCAAGACCACCGCCGAGATCGCCACGACGCTGGTCATCTCCCCACACACCGTCCGCGACCACCTCAAGACCGTCTTCGCCAAGGCCGGAGTCTCCAGCCGGGGCGAGCTGGTCGCGCGCCTGTTCACCGAGCACTACTGGCCCGCCCTTCCGGAACCGACCCCGATCCAACGTCCGGGCCAACCGCCCGCCCAGGCACGGGTGTCCAGCCGACGCTGACCCGTCCCTGCTGGCGCCCGGCAGCGGACGCAGCTGCCGCACCGTGAGGTGTTGACCGCGGCCAGGGGCGTCGCTCCCTGCCCGCTATTGCTGTGCCGTGGTCGCTGTCGCAGTGTCACAGACGTGTGCGGAAACGGCTCTCACTCCATGTGAGCAGGCGAAAGCATCGCTCCCATACGGCACGATCACCGGGACATTCCAACTCCCGGGGGACTTCACATGGCTTACGCAGCTCGTTCACGCCGTACCACCGCCGTACTGGCCGCTCTCTCGCTCGGCCTCCTGGCACTGACCGCATGCGACAGCGAAGCCGAGAAGGACACGGCCGCTCCGAGCGCGACAGCGAACCCGTCCGCTACCGGTACGGATCAGGGCTCCGACACGCCCCCGACCGCCGGCCCGGGTGACGACAACAGCGCCGGCGAAGGCTCCTCGGGCAGCGGTGGCAGCACCCCGCCGTCGGCTGCGCCCGGGGCCGACGACGGCCAGGACGGAGGCGTCGGCATGTGCGAGACAACCGACTTGAGCTATGACGTCACCGTCGCGTCCCGGCCCGTCAACCACGCCTTGCTGACCGCCCAGAACAAGGGCAGTGACCCCTGTCTGCTTCCGGCAAACGAGCTGGTGATCACGATTCCGGGGCTCGACGGCGCCGCGGAGCACATGGGACCCGACGGTGCGGACTGGATTCTGAAGGCCGGTGAGAACGCCTATGCCGGGATCATGTTCTCGCGCGCCGATACCGCGGGCGGCAAGAGCGCCGACCAGGTGGAGGTGGCGCTCTCCGCCTCCGAGAGCCCTACGACAGTGCCGATCAACGATGGCCCCGTCACGGTCAACGACGGCCAGGTCACCAGCTTCTTCGGCACCGCTGAGGACGCGCTCACCTACTGACCACCGCGCCCCGGGCAGGACGGAGTTGCGGCTGTTCGCGGCACTGGAAGCTCTCATGCGGACGGGACCGGAGGCTTCGGAGGGGCGGGGAGCGTCCGTCCCAGGCGGGCGAGTGGGGACAGGGCCATCAGCGCCGGCGACAGCAGCATGCCTGCGGCTGTTACCAGGAGGCTGGTGCGCGTCCCCCACGCGTCCGCGAGAGCGCCGCCGAGCAGCGAGCCGAGCGGGGTCAGCCCCATGCCGACGAAGTTGATCGTCGCGGCCGCGCGGCCTTGCATCCCGTCCGGAGTGACGGTCTGCCGGACGGCCATGACCGTGACATTCACCAGCTGACTGAAGGTCCCGAAGACGAAATTGACCGCAAGGAGGGCCACAACCGTCACCACAGAGGAGCCGTGCAGTGCCGGCACCAACAGGAACACGCCATCGCCGAGTGCTGCCGCGGACACAAGCACAGTGCCATATCCGAAACGGCTCGGCAGGCGGGCGGCCAGCAGCGAGCCCAGGAGCGCACCCGGCCCCGTCGCCGCGAGCGCCAGCCCGACGGCGGTGCCCGACAGGTGCAGGTCCCGTGTCAGAAGCAGCAGATAGACCGTCATCACGGCCGCGAAGAAGAACTGGAAGGCGGCCGAGGCGAGGCACACGGTCCGCAGCGAGGTGTCGCCGGCGACAAAGCGGAGGCCCTCATGGATCCGGCGCCAGACCCGGGCAGGGCCTTCCGGGCGTTCCGGGATGGATTCGCGGCGACCGATCCGTCGGATCGACAGGAACGACAGCGCGAAAAACACTGCGCCGGCGGCGGCAGCGATCGGCGCCGAGAGCACAGACACCAAGGCACCGCCGAGGGCGGGACCACCGATCTGCGCAGCGGACCGACTGCCCTCGAGCGCGCTGTTGCCGCGCACCAACTGATCGCGTTTCACCAGCCGTACCAAAGACGCCTGGTACGCCACGTCGAAGAACACGGACAGAGCCCCGACGGCGAAGGCGACTACGAACAGCGCCGGCAGGCCGAGCACACCGAGGAGGCCTGCCACGGCAGCGGCGCCCAGTGCCAGGGCCCGACCGGCGTCCGTCACCACCATCACCGTGCGGGTCCGCCACCTGTCCACCCACGCGCCGACAAAGAGCGACAGCAGCAGGATCGGCGTCTGCCCCACCGCGCGCAGCGCGCCCAACTGGCCGGCACCGGCTTTGAGCGTCAGGACGGCGAAGAGCGGCAGAACCACCAGACTTGTATGTTCGCCCAGTTGGGACGCCGTCTGGCCCACCCAGAGCCTGCGGAAGTCGCCGTCCCGCCACAGGGTGGACGGAACAGGCCGACCGGAATCGGATACAGCGGAGGAAGAGGACGGCACAGGGACCCCTCGGATGACCGAAGACGAGACCCGCCAACATGTCAGGCAGCGGGAAAAGGAACGCTCGCTGTGCCGCGCATCAAGGGCAGCACGCGATGACAGGCCGCTCACGGCCTCAGACGTCAACGCGTGCTCGGACGACCGACCATGTCTTCGCTCCTCATGGGTCACTCCCTGCGCGCACACTAGCTCCCGCCCGGCAAGGCACGAAAGGCGATTAAGGGCCGGGCAGAGGGCGGGAGAAGTCCGGCTGTGCGCACCGGGTCACGAGGGTGGTGGCTCAACTGGTCGCTGCTCGGGAGCTGGAGGCATGCCACTCTGCCGCGCGCCGCGGCGAGTTCGGCCGCGATCCGCAGCTCCCGCTCGGGATCCGTCACGATGGCCGCGGGCATGGCCTCTCCCCCACAGGATCCGGCGCGGTGCAGACAACAGGCCGACATTGAGGTAGGTACGGCCTCGACGCATCTTGCGAAAGGCCGCCGGGAACTCCTTGCGGATCGAAGCAGTTGAGCCCGTGCTCGGGGGTCGGTGTGGCGTACTCGGATGGCCCGTCAGAGTGAGCGGTCCGCCGCGCACGAATCCACAACGGAGCGGAGCTACAGCTCCCGTTCGGCGACGATCTCTCCGTCCACCACCTCGCCGGATACCCGGAAGCCGAGCCGTACATAGAAGGGTTCCGGCCCGCCGTCCCCCGGCTGCCAGGACACCCACAGCCGGCGCTGGCCGCGGCTCCGGGCCTCGGCACACACCGCCGCCACCGCGAAGGTGCCGTACCCCTGCCCCTGCCGGTCCGCGGAAATGTTGAGCCGCCAGAGATAGCTGCGGTACGGCTCCACCTCATGCGCCGGGTCGAAGCCGGCCATCACGAACTCGACCACCTGCCCGCCGTCGCAGATCACCCGAGGTGTGACTGAGTGCGCTACTTGGCCACCCTGTGCAAGGCAGTTGGCCACACCGTTCGACTGGTGAGCCTGCCCGCACGCGGTAAGCCCTTCGCCTGCAAAACGGCCCGTCGTCCTGGTTCAGATGGCAGGGGACAAGTAACTCATCAGAATATTCTGGGAGTTCATGACCGCCGTTCTCCTCCCGGGAGGACGCCCTGGCCCATATGGTCATCAGAGTGTCCACAGAACCCGTGTCCCCGCCCGGCGGTCCCCCGCCACCTGGTCGGTGGCAACGACTGCGGGCGTGGTGGGCCGACCGGCACGCCCTCCCCCGGTTCAGTTACTGGCTGCTCAGCCGGGGCGCCGTCGTGCTCACGGTGTGCGGGGCGCTGTACGTCCTCGACGGGTTTCTGATCGGGTGGGCGAACGCCTACAACGTGCTGACGGGGATCACCTCCCCCGCGGACGTGCGCCCTCAGTGGTGCGCGTGGCCGCTGTCCCTGATTGGATGGGCCGCGATCCCCGCCATCATCGGAGCTGCGGCCGGCTACGTCATCACCGAGCAGATCCAGGCTCACCACGCGCGTGAACTGGGAGACGTCCTCGACGAACTGCGTCGTTTGGCTGAGCAATCCGATCCGCCCCCCTCATCCGGGGCCCACACGTGATCTCCCTGCACGACGTGTACGAACAGGGCAGCGACGCCGTCAAGGCCGCGGTCCACGCGTTCGGTGCCCGCCATCGCCCTCAAGGCGCCGGACCGGACGCCGAACCGGACTGGAAATGGGCAGAGAAGCACTTCACCTACCTGATCGAGGCAATCATGGGAACGGCCGCAGCCCCACAGACCGGCGCCGCAGCCACCGTGCGACAGGCTGAGAACGCAGCCATCGACTTCTTGCTGGCAGTCAACAACCGGCCCGACTACCGCTGTCCCATCTGCATCAAACGGCGGCGCGGTCCGCTATGAGACCCCGGCCTACCCTGGAGACGTGGTGACGGACGCCGAACGCGCCCAGCGTGCAGCCGCCCTGCGCGGACTGCTCTATCTCGCGTGCCCCGACGCACCCGCTACAGCTATCACCGCAACTGCTGAGGCCATCGCACAGCGCGCACAGGAAACACCCCGAGAGGCCGTTCCCGAGGCCCAAGAGCTCAGGAAGCACTCACCACCGTCTGGCGGTTTCCTGAACCTGGTCGGCTCGGACCTGGGCAACGCCCGCCTGGTCGGCTCGCACCTGAGCCGCGCGGACCTGGCTGGCGCAGACCTGGGCGGCGCGGACCTGACCAACGCGCGCCTGGTCGGCGCGGACCTCACCAACGCGTTCCTGAGCGACACGAATCTGGCTGGCGCGGACCTGACCGGCGCGAACCTAGTCGACGCGTACCTGAACCGCGCGCACCTGCCCAATGCGATCCTGACCGACGCGTATCTCAGCGACGCGCGCCTAGTCGGCGCGGACCTGACCGGCGCGGACCTGGTCGGCGCGCACCTGAACCGCGCGTTCCTGCGCGACGCGATCCTGACCGCAGCGCACCTGAACGGCGCGAACTTGAGCTACGCGTCCCTGCCCGCCGCACGCCTGGCTGGCGCGGACCTGGCTGGCGCGGATCTGACCGATGCGCAGCTGACCAATGCAGACCTGACCGATGCGCAGCTGACCGGTGCAGACCTGACCAACGCGGACCTGACCGAGGCGCATCTCACCCGCGCAGACCTGACTCGCGCGGAGCTGAGCTACGCGGACCTGGCCGGCGCGGACCTGACCGGTGCACAGCTCATGGGTGCCGTGGGCATGCGTCTTCCGCCAGGAGCAATCTGGGACTGGGAAACTACATGGCCTGCCGAGTTGGCATCGGTTGTCGCTGAGCAGTCCGACGAGGTGCGCCCCGGCGTCTACCGGGTGCGTACGGGACCGGCGCCGGATCGGTCAGGCGCGGTTCGGGTCTAAGACGCCATCCGCTTTCCGAACGTGATCGTTTAGTTCGGGTGGGTGGGCATGAACTCCCGTTCGTGGCGGGAGTGATGGGCGTGGTTCGTCCGCTGGTCTGGTTCGTGGAGGTCGCTGGTGGCGTCGGTGCTCGGTCTGCTGGAGGCCAGGGAGAAGAGGGTCCGGGAAGAGATCGCGCGGTTGCGGGAGGAGGCCGAGCGGGTGCAGGCCGCGCTCGGTGAGGCGGAAGCTGTGCTTCAGCGGCTGGTGGACGCCCGGGTGACAGTGACCGAGGTACTGGCCGGGCCGCCCTCGGTCGTCCCGGAGCCGATGGGAAGCGCGGTGGCGGGTTCGACGGTGCCCCGGCGGGAGACGGGCATGGCGGCGACAGCCCTCGCGCCGGACTACCAGCGGATCCTGTCGGTGCTGGAGTCTGAAGCGGGCCGGGAGGGCATGCGCTGTCAGCAACTGGCCGTCACTCTCGGGCTCGAGGCCGTCCCGGCGAAGGTCGAGGGACTGCGATCGAAGGCGAAACGCCTGGTGGAGCGGGGATGGGCACTCCAGGTGCGGCCGGGAGTGTTCACCGCTCTCGCGGTGCCGGCCGTCTGAAAGCGCCGGGGCGGCGTCCGGCCAGGCGACCGCTCATGAGCATGGTCATCGACCACAGCACCATGGCTTCGTGCATGGCCGGCAGTGTTTCGTAGTCGCGCACCAGGCGACGCGAGCGCATCAGCCAGCTCAGCGTCCTTTCCACCACCCACCTGCGCGGCAGCACCACGAACCCCACTGTGTCATCGGTGCGTTTGACGATCTGAAGGGTGAGCCGGGGCTTCTCGCGGGCCCAGTCAACGAGCCGGCCGGCATAGCCGCCGTCCGCCCACACCAGGCGGATGGAGAAGTACTCTCGTCGCAGCCGCTGAAGCAGCGGGACGGCGGCGTCGCGGTCCTGCACGCTCGCCGCACTCACCGCGACGGCCAGGACCAGGCCGAGGCAGTCCACCACCAGGTGTCGCTTGCGGCCGCCCACCTTCTTCCCGCCGTCCCAGCCGGACGTCGAGCGCGGGATGTTCACCGCCGCCCGCACCGACTGGGAGTCCACGATCGCGGCCGTCGGGTCCGCCGTGCGGTCCTCCTTCTCCCGGACGCGGTCGCGCAGCCGGTCGTGGAGTTCAGCGAGCAGCCCCGTGACCTGCCAGCGGCGGGCGAAGGCATGCACACGCCGATACGGCGGGAAGTCCGCGGGCAGGTTGGCCCACTTCACACCGTTGTCCACGACATAGCGCACCGCGTCGAGCATCACGCGGTGGCAATAGCCCTCCGGCCGCCCGCCTCGCCCCTCCAGCCAGGCCGGAACCGGAAGCAACGGCCGTACGACCCGCCACTCCGCCTCCGTCATGTCGGAGCCATAACTCGCAGTGCGGTCCGGCCGGTCCGCCGCATTGCCGAACCTGTGCGCGAGACAGTCACACGACGGTGGCAGCGAGTTGGACTCCACGCACGCGGACGCGAAAGACTGCGGCAACAGGGCCTCCTGGTGCTCGGTTGGGATCGCACCCCCGAACTACCAAGAGGCCCTGCTGCCATGCGTCGGCCTTCCCGCGATCACCCGATCAGGAACCCTGTTCGACCAGCCCAGCCCCGTGATCGATAAGCGGATGGCGTCTAAGAGGTCCTAACAAAGGCGTTGGACGTGGCGGTGGGTGATGAGGCAGGTGGCGAGGCCGAGGAAGGCTTCGTGGATGTCGTCGCGTCGTTCCCAGCGGATCCGCAGGCGGCGGAAACCGTGCAGCCAGGCGATCGTGCGCTCGACCACATAGCGGAACATGCCCAGGCCGCTGCCGTGTTCCTGTCCTCGTTCGGCGATGACCGGACGGATGCCGCGGGCCCAGAGCAATCGGCGGTACTTGTCGTGGTCGTAGCCGCGGTCGGCGAGGAGCGCATCGGGTCTGCGTCGGGGCCGGCCGACGACGCCGGCCACGGCCGGGACCTTGTCCAGCAGGGGCAGCAACTGCGTGACGTCGTTGCGGTTTCCGCCGGTCAGGGACACCGCGAGCGGGATGCCCTGGGCGTCGGTGAGGACGTGGTGCTTGCTGCCCGGCCGTGCGCGGTCGACCGGGCTGGGGCCGCTTTTGGGCCGCGCCGAGCGGCCCGCACGTGGGAGGAGTCGATCACCGCCCGCGACCAGTCCAGCTTCTTCGCTACCCGCAGCTTCTTCAGCAGTATCAGGTGCAGTTCGTCCCACACGCCGGCCTCGTTCCAGGCGGCCAGCCGCCGCCAGCACGTCATGCCCGAGCCGAAGCCCAACTCCTGTGGGAGGTACTCCCATTGGATGCCGGTGTGCAGCACGAACAGGATCCCGCACAAGGCCTGCCGGTCCGGTACCCGCGGCCGGCCCTCCACCAGCTTCGGCCCCGGCTCGGGCAGCAACGGCTCGATGAGCGACCACAGTTCATCCGACACGATCCAAGGCCGCGACTGTCGCTTTCCCACGACCAGACCAACGACCATCCAAGCCGAAGGTCACATGATCAACAGCTTCTGTTAGGACCTCTAAGGAGCGTGGCCACGGCACCTACGGCGCCATGTGTCCTGTCGAAGTGCATCTGGCAGCTATCGGTTCGCTGACCTGCGGGGGTGACAGGTGGTTTGAGAAGGCGGGCGATCGGTGTTCTCAAGCAACTTGGCTTTCGCGGAAGTCACGTTCGCGGAGGCAGAGGGGGTCCCGGACAGCCCGTTGAGCTGCGCAGCAGTGGGCTGTTTACCGGGTCTTCGAAGTTAAGCGGTGCGCGCGTACATGACAGCCGTTGACGGGAGTGCTGGCGCGGCTCGGCGTCTGTGCGGCAACTGCCCGGAGTGGCTCCTGGTCTACGGTCGCCGAGATGGCATGGCCATGTCGCACCGCTTACTTCGAAGACCCTGTTTACCTAGCTACTCATGGGGCAGTTGGCCTGTCGCGCGTCGAGTTGTGTTCCGGTGGCGGCGGGTTGACGTCAGCGGTCTTGTCGAGTTTGAGTCCGTTACCCTGCCGAGCCCGGTGGGAAGCACGCTGCCAGGAGACGGGATGTTCCAGTACCAGTTGGCTGCATTGCGCGCCGAGAGACAGGCAGCGCTGGCCCTTTATCGGGACCTCGGCGGGTCAGAGTGGGAGACTGGCAGTCGTGCCAGCGGATGGCGGGTCCGCGACGTGGTGGCGCACCTTGGTGCCAGCTGCCGAATACTGCCTAACCTATCTAAAATTAGGCTGCTCAGGAGTGACGACGTCGAGGCTGCGAACGAGGTGCAGGTCGATGCACGCCGTGATTGGCCAGCCAGTCGCATCCTCCGTGAGTACGACCGGCGGAGCAATCTTGTGCTGAAGGTCATGCGGCTGCATGGGAGCCTCGATACTTTCGAAGTGTCCTTCGGCAACCTCGGCCGCTACCCACTACGTTTCCTCCCCTCTTTCCTGATGTTCGAATGGCACACCCATCTGCGTCACGACATCGTGCCTGCGCTCGCTAGGCCAACCCCGCAGACCGATTTCGACCGGATGTATTGCGTACTGGAATGGATGATGGCGGGGCTGGAACAGATGAATACGGCGACGATGGGCTGGCTCGACCGCACCATCGACCTCAAACTGACCGCCCCCGCCGGTGGATTCTGGAAAGTCTCCCCCGCTGGCGGGGGTCGGCTGACCGTCGTTTCCGGCACTCTTGGACCAACAGCCGCCGCATCTATCACTGGCCGGTCAATTGACTTCCCCGCCTGGGCAACCGGCCGGGAGAACTGGCGGGAGCATGACCTGTCCATCACCGGCGACTCAGACTACGCCGTTAGGTTCCTCGACTCGATCAAAATCATCTGACCAGACCAGCGCAGCTGACTCACCTAATCAGTGAGACTGCCCCAACACCAACGAGATGAGACACGACGCCACCGCTCAGAGCGCGACACAATGAGATCCGCCAGCACGATTGAGAACGAGTGAGAATCCGACAGCTTCAATGCGACAGGACAAGGAGTTCGTCTCATCGCGCTGTCCTTTGGGCCGGACAAAGGCCACGGTCAATGAGAAAGGGACACGCGAAATGCGAACCTACACCTCATGTAGGTTCTCGTTTCTTCTGGCCTTCATCGGTGCCCTGACCTTGGGCCTTGGGTCTGTCTCGCTCGTGGGCCAGTCTGGTTCTGTCTCATGATCTTGGCCCCTGAGCTGAGAAGCCGTTGTCAGCCGCCCTGCCGTGGCGCCCCCCGCGCGGCACGGCAGCGATCGTCCGGCATCAGCCATGCCTCCGCGTCCTGGCGGATCCGCGCCGCGTCGAAGCTCCGGTACTCCCGGATCACCGACCTGATCGTGCCTCGCTCGCGGTACTCGTCCATGATCGCGACATGCTCCGCAGGCGTACGAACTCCGCCAGGGCTCGCCGTCCGGTCCACACCGAGACCGATCCGCAGCGCCGGGCCGAGGGTACGACCCATAGCCACATGCCGACCGCTCCGTCGAGATGCGGCCAGCGGCGCCGCAGCGCGAGGCCGCGGCGCGCGATGCCGGGCAAGTCTCGGTATGCGTCGCTGGTGAAGTCGGTGACGCTGACGATCAGCGGGCCGTCCCGGCGACCGCGCATGCCGCTGCCGACGCCATTCGCTGCGGCACGGTCGCCAAGGATGTCCCCGGCCGGGCCCTGGCACCAGCGGCTCCTCAGCATGGCCCCGGCGTCCAGGACGGGACGCGGCCGAGCAGGGCGAGCAACCGGTCGCCCGGCGGGGCGTCGTCGGGAACGGCGATCTGCCGGCGGAACGCGGCACCGGCCCCCCGGCCCTCGTCAGGGACCAAGGCAGCGACGCGCAGCGCAGCCGTGGTGAGTTCGGCGGCGGGCTCCCACGGGGCGCCGATCGTCACCGCGACGTCCCAGGCGTGCGCCACGTAGTCGAGCAGGTGGAAGCCGATCGCTGTCCGCCCGGGGACAGCGAAGCCCTCGCCCACCTCCGGCAGCGCGAACCGCCGCTCCAGCACGTCGTCTTCCGCGAACGCCGCGGTGACCTCGCCCACCGACGCCTCATACGCTCCGGCCGGGTCATCACCGAGGTCGCCGTCGCGCCATACGGCCCACGGCTCACCCGCACCGCGGGCGGAGGCGGCGAACCCCTCGTTCTGGCTGACCAGATGGCGAAGCAGGCCGTACAGGGTCCAATCCGCGCACGGCGTCGCCAACCTCAGGTGGTCGGTCTTCACCTGGGAGACCACCTCCCCGGTCAGCAACAGCGCCTGGCGGTCCAGTCGTCGTATGTCCATGGCCGGAGCGTAAAATCCACAGCGGTTCAGCTCCAGAGCCAATAAGCTGCCAATCGATTGAGCCAATCGCCGGCCTGAAAGCCAACAACAACCGAGCCGAAAACGGAAAGCCGGGATGGACATGCACGTCAGGCTCGATGGGCAGCGCGACCTGTCCGGCCAGATCTACCGCCAACTGCGCACCGCGATCCACGACGGGCTGCTACGGCCCGGCGATCCGCTGCCCCCGACCCGGGAGTTGGCCCGCCGCCTGGCGGTGGCCCGCAACACCGTCGGCGTGGCCTACGAACGGCTCGTCGCCGAGGGCTACGCGGACAGCAGGGTCGGCTCCGGGACCCGTGTGCGTACGACGGGCCTGCCCACGCGCGGGACCGCGACCGCCACCGACACCACCGGCTCGGGACTGCGCCCGCGTGCCCTGTGGGCGGACTTGTCCCCATGGGCAGCCCCGGAGACCACGGGACCGACCACAGCGGCCCACGACTTCCGGGTGGGCCTGCCGGACGCCCGGCTCTTCCCGTACGACGCCTGGCGTCCCCTGATCGCCCGGGAACTGCGCCTCTCGGCGGCCGGGGCGGTCGGATACGGCGATCCGGCCGGCCACGCCGGACTGCGGGCCGCACTCGCCCGGCACATCGGACTCTCCCGCGGCGTGCGGACCGGCCCGGACGACGTGCTGGTGACCACCGGCACGCAGCAGGCACTGGACCTCATCGGGCGGGTGCTGCTCGCACCAGGCGACCGGGTGGCCGTCGAGGAGCCGGGCTACCCACCGGCCCGGCTGGCGTTTCTGGCGCAGGGCGCCAAGGTCACGGGCATACCGGTGGACGCCGAGGGCCTGCTGGTGGACGCCATCCCGCCGGACACCCGCGCCGTGTACGTCACCCCCGCCCACCAGTTCCCCCTCGGCATGCCGATGTCCCTGCGGCGCAGAACGGCGCTGCTGCGATGGGCGCGGCGGCACGGCGCGGCCGTGATCGAGGACGACTACGACAGCGAATTCCGGTTCGGCGGACGGCCGGTCGAGACGCTGCAGAGTCTGGACCGGGACGGACACGTCATCTACGTGGGGTCCTTCTCCAAGGTGATGCTGCCCTCCCTGCGCGTCGGCTTCCTGGTCGCGCCCGCCCCACTGCGCACAGCGCTGCGCACCGCCAAGTACACCGCCGACTGGCACACAGCGGTCCCCACGCAGGCGGCGCTCGCCCGCTTCGTCGACGACGGATTGCTCGCCCGGCACATCCGCCGGATGCAGCACACGTACGCGACCCGGCACCAAACCATCACCCGTGCGCTCACCGACCACTTCGCGGGCCTGGCCGAGCTGGTGCCGTCCGCCGCGGGCCTGCACGTGACCGTCTTCACCCGGGGCCATCTCGCCGAGCCCGACGCCCTTGCGAACCGGGCGGGCCGCGTCCGGGCATCCGGCGTGGCGGTCTACACCCTGGCGGAGGTCGCCGCAAACCGCTCCGCGCGCCCGGGCTTCGTCTTCGGCTACGGCTCGATCAGCGCCCCGGACATCGAGCCGGGCCTGCACCGCATACTCGGCCCGCCACAGGACTGCTGAACACGGAAGGAAGCGCCCGCACACGGCTCACCCGATTCAGCACCACCACGACGACCTTCTGGACATGAGTTGTCCTGTCGAAGTGCATCTGTCAGATGGCGAGCCGCTGACCTGGTGGGGTGCCAAGTCGATTGAGAACGCTGGCCCTCAGCGTTCTCAATCGACATGGCTTTCACGGAATCGTGCTGACGGATGGGATAGCTGACTCAGCCGTCTTGCTCTTCAGCGAAGCTGCCCATGGTCTCCCTCAGGCGGCGCCGTGCTGCATCCAGACGCTCCGCGTAGTCAGCAGCGAAGATCCCGGGAAGTGCCTTGTCCAGCGTCCCCGCGAGCTTGTGGATCGGGGCCCAGGCGGCCGGATCGTCGACCAGACGGCTGAGGTCCGTCATCTGAACTCGCTCCAGCCAGTCCGAGAGGACGAGTGCCTCGTCGGGGGTGAGCTTGATGGTGATCTCAGTGCCGTCCACGAGTCGAACTTAGCCCGGAGCCTCACGGAAGTCTCGTTCGCGGTAGAGACAGAAGCGCCGGTAGAGGGGGTCCTGGGTTCCGAGGGTGGTGTAGATCCGCGCGAATTGTCGGCTCAGCTCGGCGGTCGTCGCAAGATAGAGCTCCTTGGGATCGAGGGCAGTGGTGGGCGGGTCGAGGATCAGGTGCGTCAGCACCACGATCTCGGGGAACGCCGCGAGGTGACTGCGGTCCTCAGCCGAGACCTTCTTGCTGACAGCGAGAGCTTCGACTCGGTCGAGGCGATCGGTCCACTCTTTTCCGAGGTCGATCGGCATTCCGGAGGCCGACCAGTCCTCGACGATTCTCCGCGCCAGGTCGAGGGCTTGCCGGACCGTGCGGTGACAGCGGGCGAGCTGGTCGAGTCGACGCTGGGCCTCGATGACTTCCGGCAAGGAGACGAGCGGGATGTCGTGAGTGGAGCGGGTCCAGAGCTGATGCCGCAGGCAGAGGTGGACGTGGGCGGGCGAGAGGGTGATGACCACGGAAGCGGTGGGGCTGCGGCGGGCTGTGCAGCAGCGGCAGGGGCGGCTGATCAGCTGTTCCGTTCGCCGCCCGGGATCATGCGGGCTGAGGAAGTCGGCGAGCGCGGGCAGGGCCCGGGCGAGCTGGGACGTTGGGCGCCCGGAGAGTGTGGCCAGGCGTTCAGGCGAGTGGGGAGTCCAGCCGGCCGCGGTGTTGCTGAGCGGGGAGAACTCCGGCGGCAGCGGGCCCAGGAGGCGGGCGAGGAAGCCCGCGGGACGGTTGTTGGCGACGGCCAGGCGGTGGAGATAGGAACCGAGGGTCTCGTTATGGACGGGGCCGAGAGCGATAGGCAGCTGGCGGAGTCGGTCAGGCTGCGTCGGCATCCGGCCTCCCGCGGCGGGGACGCCGCTTGCGGCGGTGTTCCTGGTGAGCGTCCTCGGCGGTCTGGTCGACCTCGATGGCCTCCAGCGTTTTGCGGGTGATGGCCTCGCTGCCGTTGATGATGGCCTCAAGGGCGGCGCCGCGGACGAGTTGGGAGAGGCTGCCGATCGCGCCGTCGGTGCGTTCGTGGAGGTAGCCGTCGAGTTTGAGCAGGCTGCCGGGCTTGTGCCGGTGGAGTCGCAGGGCGTCTTCGAGCGAGGCGACCAGGTTCCGCCAGCTCTGCCGCTGTGCGGTGGTGCCGTAGGCAAACGGTTCGGTCTCGGTGACGGTGTATCGACCGGCGATCTGCTGACCCCGGACACCGCTGAACAGGCCGCTCGCGGCGACGTCGATGCCGGCGAGTACGAAGGTAGCGGGGATCCGCTCGGACAAGTATTTCAGCTGGTCGGAGGCTTCGGCCCCGGCCTGGGTCGCGAGGTTGAGATTGTGGATCTCGTCGACGAGTGCGAGTTCGACGCGCATTTTGATCAGCAGGTCGCAGACAGCGTTGGTGATGGACGCCTGGGTCTCCTGCCGGATGACCGGGAGGCCCAGAAACCGGGCGAACTCGATGGCGAGCATCTTCGGGGTGGCCCGGGGCGGGACGGTGACGTAGACGACCGGCAGCCGCCCTGCGGCGGCCGGGCCGAGTCGTTTGCGGACCAGGAGTTCATGGTTGCGTCCGAGCTGGGCGATGGCGGTCGTCTTGCCGGTCCCGGCCTGGCCGGTGACGATCAGCCCTCGGCGGCCGGAAATCTGGTGCCGGTTGAGCAGGACCAGGCGCCGTCCGGTGGTGAACACGTTGCGGACGGTGGGGGTGGCCACGATCACGAGCCGGGAGTGGTAGTCCAGCCGGGGCTCGTTGTAGGCGAGCCGCTTCTCCTTGGTCAGGGCCTTGAAGGCCCGCAGCGAGAGCATGGTCGGGCAGGCCGGGGCGTCGTCGACGAACTGTCGCCAGCCGTCCTTGGTGGTCAGCGGGTTGTGCTCGCCGTCATGGGCGTCGGGCGGAGTCACCACAGCGGATTCACTTCCTCTTCCAGGGGGTTGAAGACGCCGAACGGGGTGACCGGCCCCTCCTCCGGCCCTTCGTTCTCGCTGTCGTCCGCATCGGCGGATCGGGCAGGCGGGAGTGCGGGCCGTGCGGGGGCCTCAAGGGCTGCCCGGGTGCGAGCCATGACCTGCTCCGATCCGGTCGGCGGCTTCCCCGACCTGCGCAGCAGCTTGGCCAGGACCTGGGCAATAGCGGTCTCGCTGGTGTCGTCGCGGCCCTGGTCGGCGAGGAGCTGGCGTGCGTGGCGCCAGGTGAAGTCGGCGAACGGAGCCCGGACCATGGGCAGATGGGTCCACGGGACTTCGATCCACCGGCGGCTGTCGCTTCGCCGTACCCAGACGCGGGAGACGTCGTAGGGGTCGTAGTGGACCTCCCACAAATCCTGCTTGCCCGTCACCCCGGACGGCTGCCTCCGCAGCCGGTTGAGCTCGGGGCTGTCGTAGGTGCGGTAGTTGACCTTGATGCCGTAGTCGTTGACGGCCCTCCAGACCGCGGGCAGCAGTTCGATGTAATCCTCCGCCGACAGAGCGACCGGCAAGTATCCGGCGCGGGCGACGGCGATGGCGTACGACTCGTTCGGCGACAGCGTCCGCCCCGCCATATAGGGGTTGCGCAGCCCCTCGTGGGGACGCTGCTGCCAGCAGATGATCCACTCGTCCAACAGGTCCTGGAGCTGAGCGAGGGTCCAGACCGCCTCGGAGGCCGGATCGCGTCCGCGACGGGTGACATCGGAGCCGGTGTAGCCCGCGACGTACTGGCAGAACAGCGAGTTGATCGACGCGAAAGTCCTCTCCACGATCGCCTTGTCCGTCGGGGTCCTGGGCCGGGCGAGCTGCAAGGAGATCCCCAGCAGCGAGCAGGCGGAGGAGAACGTATCGGAGACGAACACCTTGCCGTGGTCGATCACGATGGTGTCCGGGACGATGACCGGCTTGGCCGCGGCCTTCTCCAACCGCGCGTCCACCGCCATGAGCCGCTGGTGCGGCAGGATCGAGTCCGACATCGCCAGGGTCTGGCTCCAGCCCGGCCGCATCGGCTCGGGAACCAGCATCCTCGCCAGCAGCACCGCGGCGTCCACGCCTTTCGTGCCCGCGGGCCTGAGCAGGGCCGCGCAGATCGTGCGCGTCGTGACATCGACCGCGATCGTCAGTTCCGGGCGGGCCACGACTCCGTCGTCCAGCACCGCCATCACGTCCAGCCGCGTGGAGTCGATCTGCACGATCTCCCCGGGGCGGGCGGCCATGGACGGGGTGAACGGCCCCACGGGCCGAAGCGCCCGCTGACGGCGGACCGTGTCCGACCCGAAGGACTCGTTGTTCTTGGCGAGGCTGTTCACCAGCCGGTAGAAGGTCGCCCTCGTCGGCAGGAGCTTCACCGCTTCCTCGCCGTGCTTCGCGGCGAGGATCTGCTCGGCCTGCAGCATGAGCCGCTTGCGGTCGCCCGTGGAAAGGTCCGTCTGCCCGGCCAGTGCCTCGGTGACCGCCTCGACGACGCGCTCGTCCGTCCTTCCGGTGCCGGGGACCGGGGCCGGCGGTTTCCGGGACCGGCCGTCCACCAGTCCCCACAACCCCTCGGCCTCGTAGCGCTGCCGCATCCGCCGGAAGGTCCGCTTGCTGATCTGCTGCCCGCCGGCCGCCAGCTCGGCGACCTTCGCAGCTTCTCGCTCCATCAGCGTCCGCCAGGCCGGGTCGTACTCGGGCCGAGGAGACGTGCCCTCCGGAGCGTTCGGAGGCAGCCCGGTGAGTACTTCCACCACGTGCTGTTCCCAGAACCGGGCCTGCTCGACAGCCGACCGCGGCAACGCGTCCACCAGCGCGAACGGCGGCAGGACTCGTTCCTGGACCGCCTCCAGCCCCCGGTCCAGCACCTCGAAATCGGCGGCCGCCATCACGTAGCCGCAGCCATGACACTGGTGTCACCCTCGTCGCTGAGCAGCCGCAGGGCCGTTCCCTCCAGCCCGATGACCTGCTGGTTCCGGCCCTCGAACCGGATCCGGTCCCCGACCCGCAGAACCCCGCGTGGCGCCAGTTCAGCCATGACTCACCGCCGCGCAGCCGATCATGGAGCCGTCTCCCAGCGGCACCGCCAGGTCAAGACGCAGGTCACCGCACCACAGCAGGTGGAAGAGCGTCGGCAGGACGGACAGCGGGTCCCCCACTGCCTCGGCACCGTCCATGAGTAACCGCGGGTCACCGAAGGCGTCCATGAGCCGTTTCGCGACGTCGCCGACCCGGTTGCGTGGATGCCGATAGCCAGACAGCCAGCGGACGTTGGCCATCTCCACCGGATCGGGCTCGTGCACCAGCGCGAAGGACCAGCAGCCCATCTCCTGGCACATCGCCTCGGTCGCCGAGAACTTCACCGCGTCCTCCGGGCCGACCCGGTCCGCTGGCCGGACATCGACGACCAGGCCCGAGCCGTCCTCCAACCGTGCGAAGTAGTCCGGCGTATGGGAGAGCCGACGCTTCTCCCCCTGCCAGGTCACCCGGAACGGCTGCGAGGCCAGCCCCACCACCCTCCGGTCATGATCGAGGAGCATGGCCCGGTCCCGCTCCAGCCAGGACTCGAACCCCACCAGCGACTGCGTCGTCGCCGCCCAGTACCAGCCCGTGAAGTGCCGCTGCCCGCGGTACGACGTGAACCGCCGTACCGGGAGCACCGACTCGAACCGAACCCGGGACACCGCCTCCAGCACGGACTTCCGCAGCCCGCCACCCTCACCGTCAGCCCACTCGACATCGACCAGACCCAAATTCATCGCCGCCCCCGGCTCCGCGTACCTGCCGAAAACGACCGTGACAGGTACAGCGAGAACCGGACCAAGAAAATGAGATCAAACCCCACGTACGGGGCAAACACCGTCGCTCAGCGCACGACGCAATGAGAATCCGACAGCACGAACGAGAACGAGTGAGAATCCGACAGCCTCAGTGCGACAGGACACCATGAGCGAGGTGTTCGGGGCCACTATCGTGCTCAGCTGGCCAAGTGAAGCGCGCAGTGGCCAAGTAGCGCGCTCAGTCACACGGGGCCAGGCAACCTCCCCGTACGCATACGCCTCGGTCAGGGAAGTGACGACCGAATCGACGAGGCGGTCCTGGTCGGGCCGTACGCGCAGACGGCACGCCGTATCGACGTTCTGCGTGCCCGCTCTGCATCCGTACCGCAGACTTCTGGTGCGCCCTAGGAGAACTTGTACCCGGTGAAGTCGGCCACGCGGACGTACCCGATGCGCTGGTAGAGGGCGTTGCTGGTGGGGTTGGCCGGGTCCGCGAACAGGACGACGTCCGTCGCGCCCGCGGTCAGGGCGGCTCTGCTCACCTCGACCGTCACGGCGCCCGCGTAGCCGCGGCCCCGGAAGGGGGCCGGGGTGGAGACGGGGTCCACCCGGACCATGCCGCCGACCATGGAAGTCGAGCCCGCCATGGAGACGGGAACGCCGTCCGGGGTCTCCCAGAACGTGAAGTGCTTGTCCGCGAAACGTGTATCGGCCCAGGCATCGGCGTCGATGAGGTCTATGGTGACGCTCTCTCCGACAGCGACGCAGAACTCACGGCACCAGCGCACGACTTGCTCATGGTCCTGCTCGCCCGCCACGCGGCCCCGTCCCTCGGGGCGCGGCAGCGGTGGGGTGAGCGTGCCGAGACGGTAGAGATGAGTGCGCCAGAAGGGCACCGGCGCTGCGCCCGTGCCTCGCTGCCATGCCTCGGCGAACGCGGTGGCGGTGTCGTGGTCCGCGATGACGCCGGAGGGGGAGTAACCGAGCGCAGCCAGGTGAGTTGTGAGGGTGCCGGCCTGCTCTGCGGAGAGGGGGGTGAGGCCTAGGTAGCCGCGCGGAGTGCGGTAACAGATGGCGCGGACTTCGCCTTCTGACTCCAGCCGGCCGAAGAAGGTGCCTTCGGTACCGGGTGCGCCCGCCCCGCGTGTTCGCAGTCTCTCGATGTCCGTCAGCGGCGTGTTGTGCAGGGCAGGGCGCGAGCGCAGGAAGTCACCGGCTCGGGCGAGGAAGTCGTCGATGTCTTCGGTGAGGTGCCAGTCATCTGGGCGCATGCTGCATGATCCCTGATGTACGGGCCCCAGGTGCGCACCTGTCAACTTCGGCAGCGGGACCTCATCCCCCAGCCGCCTTCACCTGCCCCCTTGCCGAACTCACGCAGGACCCCCGCTGAAGACTGGCAGAGCCACGACTGCATCGAGATGGTCTTTCAAAGAGGACGCAGCGAGCGTGGCAAACGAGGTCGACGTCTTGAGTCCGAGATCGTACTTGGCGAACACCTTGACCCTGGTGGGCTGATGCGGCCCTTCCAGCACGAGGCTCACCGTAGGGTGCGCAAGGTCAGGTACCACCCTGTGGAGCACAACGCTGGTCATCGAGTAGCCGGTGCCTTGGGCAAGGCGGGCGTCGAAAACGCAGCGAAGAGTCCGGTTTCCCACGGGGACGAGCGTGTAGGAACGGCGGTCCTCGGCCGGCTGGTAGCGGTATTCGAGGAACGGCTCTCCGGTTTCAGACAGTTGGTACTCCTGATGCCGATAAGCTCCTGCGAGGATCGTGGAAGCAAAGTCCCAGCGATGATTGTGGATGCTCTCCTGGAACTCCATTGGCGCCGTACCGTTTTCGCGCCAGACGTGGAGTCGGAGCCGATAGTCGACGGTGGAAAGCAGCACGATCTTGACGAACCCGTTCGGGTGCACGACCGAACGGTGGACGACGCCGGAGAACCTGTCCTCGTCCCTGGTGATGGCGTAGATCAGACGGGGAAAGGCCGAGGGGCGAGCCACTACGGACAAGGCTTCGGCGAGGGACTCTTGGCTGCCGCTGATGTAATCCGCGATGCGTCTGGACAGCTCGCGTTCAAGATCCGCGATCACGCTCACCCTGACTAATCCCCCCTCCAGGACTCGCCGTCCTCCACGTTACGAGGAGCACGACAAGCCTGTCACCCATCTTCGTGTCGGTGACGTACCTTTGGGGCACACCGTTGCGGGGGGGGAGCGCGCGATGAGTGCCAGGTATGACGACCATCTGGACTTCGCAGGTGGGGAGTTCACCGGACCGGTAATCGGCAAGGTCGAGTACCACCCGTACCAGGTCGCGCCCACGGCGCTCGATTCGCTGCCGGCGAGGGCAACCGGATTCGCCGGCCGCGACGACGAACTGAGCGCCCTGCTCGACGCGCTCAACCCCACCAAGCCGGGGCCGCAGGCCGTGCTGGTCGCTGCCGTCTCGGGCCTCGGTGGCATCGGTAAGACAGCACTGGCCGTGGAAGCCGCACACGAAGCGCGCAACCGGGGCTGGTTTCCCGGTGGCACGCTCTTCATCGACCTGCACGGGTACGACGAGACGCCGGTCACCGCCGACCTGGCGCTGCAGTCACTGCTCCGAGCACTCGGCACCCAACCGAAGCACATCCCCGTACGAGCCGAGGACCGGGCCGCCTTCTACCGCACCGCGCTGGCCCGACTTGCCCGCGAGAAGGGGGCGGCGCTGATCTTGGCGGACAACGCGTCGTCCGTCACGCAGGTCCGTCCCCTCCTGCCCGGCGACTCCGTTCACCGCTTCCTGACCACCTCACGACACAAGTTCCCCACTCTCGGAGCACGCCTGCTCACCCTGGACGAGTTATCCACGGACAGCGCGTGCGACCTGCTCCGGCGCGCGCTCCGTACGGCCAATCCCGACGACGCACGTGTGGCGGACAACGTCACGTCGGCGTCCGTACTGGCACAGCTGTGTGGCTGCCTCCCGCTCGCCCTGCAAATCGCCGCGGCCCTGCTGATCGCAGACCAGCACATGCCCATCAGCGAATTCGGCCGCGCACTGAGCGCATCTCGCAACCGTCTTGACCAACTGGACGATGGAGACCGCAGCATGCGTGCCACCTTCGAACTCTCCTACCGCGCCCTCCCCGAGCAACAAGCCAGGCTGCTGCGCATGCTGGCTCTGGCTCCCGGACCGGAGACCGGTATCGACGCCCTGACCGCGCTGCTGGGCGACGACCGCCCACCGCTCGGCGACCTGGCCGCACTGGAACGCGCGCACCTGGTCGAAAGGGGCAGCGGCCGACACCGCTGGCGCATGCACGATCTGGTCCGCGAGTACGCCGTGGAGGTCGCGGAGCGCAGTGCCGCGTTCATGCAGGAGGCCACAGTCGCCCGCGGGCGCCTACTCGATCACTATCTCGAGCGCACCACAGCCGCGGTGGAACGGCTGCGCTGGTGGCCGGGCACGCTCGTGTCACAGAAGTTCGAGAGCCGGGCCCAGGCCATCGCATGGCTCGACACCGAGCGGGTCAACCTGCTGGCCACCATGCAATGGGCCGTCGACGCCCGCCACAACACCGCGGTGATCCAGCTGGGCTACATGCTGGGCAGGTATCTGTACTTCCGCCGATACTTCGACGAGTTCGTCGTCATCAGCGGCTACACCCAGGCGGCCGCCGAGCATCTCGGCGACCACGAGGCAGAGGCCCGTGCCTGGAACGACCTGGGCCTGGCCCTGCGGTCGGCGGACCGCGCCGATGAGTCCATCAATGCCCTCACCCGCGCACGTGAGTTGTCCAAGGCGGTCGGCGACCGCAATGGAGAGGCCTATGCCTGGAACTACCTCGGGTCCGCGCTACGCGTGGCCGGCCGACTGCAGGAGTCCGTCGACGTCCTCGGACAAGCCTCCGCGCTCTTCCAAGCCATGAACGACGGCAATGGGGAGGCGTACGTGTGGAACAACCTGGGCCTCACTCTCGTGGACCTGGGCCGCCCGGAGGAGGCCGTCAGCGCGCACAACAAGGCCCGTGACCTGTTCCGGGCGGCCGGCAACCGGGACCGCGAGGCCAAAGCCTGGCAGAACGCGGGACGCGCACTGTGGTCCACGGGACGGTCGGTGGAGGCGGTGCACGCGTACGAGAAAGCTCTCGAGGCCCACCATGAGTTCGAGGACTGGCACGCCGTAGGCGAAACACAGCAATACCTGGCAGAAACCTACGAGAGCATGGGCCGTCAGGCCGAAGCGCGCACCTGCTGGCAGCACTCCGCCGACGCCTATCTGCGCGCCGGCGCCGAGCGGGAGGCCGCAGAGGCCCGCGAACGAGCCACGACCCTCCAAACCGACGGCCTGGCGCCGCCCCTCAATTGAGGACGGGAGCAGATCAGGAAGTCTCGTGCGCTGCGTGAAGGACCCGAAAGCGGCCCGGTTCCCCCGGATCTCGATCAACGACTTGGATCGGCGTCCCGACCCATTGCCACACGCTGATGCCCGGCGTACGGGAGAACCGGACCTGCCCGCGGGTGCCCTCGACCGCAACGCGCGGCCAGGATTCGGCGAGGCGCGCCCGGTCCGCGCCGTGAGAACGCAGCACATCGGCAAGGACGGCGATCGTGTCGTAGCCCTCGAAGGCAACGAAGGAGGGCGCTTCGGCCAGCCGCTCGCGCAGGGCAGTCTCGACTCGTGCACCCAGTGGGCTGAGGCGCTCGGGCAGGTAGCGCAGGAACGGGACCCCTGCGCCGTCGTCGCCGAGCAACGCGGCCCATTCCGCGAACTCCGGCTGCCCGGCCGGAGCTCCGATCATGAGCCCGGCGAGGCGCTCGTCGCGGCGGACAGATCTCACGATCGGCACGGCCGGCTCCGGGTGGCCGACCAGAAGAAGGAGGGCAGTCGCGCGTTGGTCGGCGAGTTCGTCGCACACGGCCGCGGGGTTGAGCGCCGGCATGTCGAGTTCGATGACGGTGCCGCCGCGTGGCGCGAGGTAGTCCCGCAAAATGCGGGTCCCGGCTGCCCAGTAGACACTCGGCTGGGTTGCTACGGCGATACGGCTGTGGCCCGCGCCGAGGAGGAAGTCGGCGTAGAGCTGCCAGCCTCGGGACTGCGGCGGGGAGAGGCGCGCGACCCATGGCGTCGGCTGTTCGGTGAGCGCGTCGAGGACCGCTGACGAGCACAGGAACGGCAGGCCGAGCGCGTCCGCCCTGGTGGCAGCGGCGCGGGCGACAACGCTGTGGTACTCCCCCGCCACCGCGGTCACGCCCAGGCCGGCCAATTCGTCGACGGCTGCCGCAGCTCTCTGCGGATCAGCAGCGGTGTCCCGGACCACCAACTCGAGCGGCCTTCCGAGGATCCCGCCCGCGTCATTGACTTCGTGAACGGCGAGTTCGAGTCCAGCGAGCAGGTGCCGACCCGCCTCGACCCAGCCAGGCCGAGTCAGCGGGACGAGAGCGCCGATGCGGATTGATGTTCCGTCAGCCTGTGCCGCTCCAGGCGGCGATGGCGGCGTACTCATGCGTCGGCGCTTCCCGCGTGACGGTTCGAGCGCAGTTCGCGCCGACCGCAGGGAGGCACGGCACAGTCGTACACGTTCATCTCATCCAGCCGTTGCGGGGGCACCCGGGTGATCATGCGCACATTGCAACCACCACCGTCGCCGGCCCGCAACTGATTATCTGTTTGACGGTTGATCAGCCAGACTTGCTCTTGTTTCCCAACGGAGAAGGGACGGCAAGCATGGCGAGCAGCGCACTTCTGGTGATGGACGTCCAGCGGGACGTCGTGGCCATCGCCGACGACGGTTCCGGATATCTGCCGCGCCTGCGCAGGGCGATCGACGGTGCCCGGGCCGCCGACATCCCCGTGATCTACGTGGTGATGGGGTTACGGCCGGGCGATCCGGAAGTCAGCCCTCGCAACAAGGTGATCACAAACGCCGTGCGGGCCGGACTGTTCCGCGAGGGTGCCCCTGGCACCGAGATCCATGACGACGTAGCGCCTCAGCAGGGCGACGTCGTGGTGACCAAGAGGCGAGGGAGCGCGTTCTCGGGCAGCGACCTCGACCTGGTACTCAGGGCTCGCGATATCGACAGCCTTGTTCTCACCGGCATCGCCACCAGCGCTGTAGTGCTGTCCACCCTGTGGCGCGCCATCGACCTGGACTTCGGCCTCACCGTCCTGGCGGATGCCTGCCTCGACCCCGACCCCGAGGTGCACACGATGCTCACCGAGAGGCTGTTCCCTCAGTGGGCAGATGTCCTCGCCGTCGAGGACTGGCTCAAAGCGATCGCACCGCAATAGCGGGAGGCAGTCTTCTGGCGACGACGTCCACCCATCGTCACTGATCACCGAGCCCGCGCCGTCAGCCCATCAAACGCAGCCTGTCCAGTTCGCCGGCGATCGCGTCCCGCAGCACATCGTGCTGCGGACCGAGCCTGAACCGCTCGTCACTCCATCGCTCACGCGGATACAGCCACACCGGCCGGCCCACCAACTCGGCTGGTTCCCACTCGAACCGCGGCCAGACATGGGCGTGCAGGAACGGGTCGGTGTTCCCCAGGATCTCAAGGTTGACCCGGCGGAACTGGGGGTCCAGCTGGCGACAGGCCCGTTCGACCGCTTCGCCGAGCCGGTCCATGTCGGACAGAAACGACAGCCGCTTCGCCCTCGGCAAGTCAGACAGCCGTTGAACTTTCCGTTCATCCACGAGGAGAACCGAGTAGCCCGGCAGGAACTGCACATCGCCGATCACCGCAAACCCCGACTCAAGCCTCCGCAGCACGGTCGGGTTCTCGCCACGCAGAGCAGCACCGATCCGGTCCGTCCGCCAGTCACCTGTCACCTGTCACCTGTCACCTGTCACCTGTCACCTGTCACGACCCAAACCTATCCACGAGTGATCAAGACCCGCTTCGCTCACACGATGCACTGCGCGCACCCCGGACCAGCCACCATGGCCCTTGTCCTGACTGGCTATCAGGCGGCCCATCCGCCTTGCGCGCCCGGCCCCGCCGGCGAGGGAAGCCACCCGCACGGCACACTGGTGCCCCGGCTACCGACAGACAAGGTTTTCATGGCACACCGACCCCGCCCTCGCGTGCATCTGGTCACGGGCGGTCCCGCGTGGGAGGAACGACACGCGGTACCCCGCCAGGCCGGGTTCACGAGGAGCCAGCAGGCAGCCCGCAAGCAGCTCACCCAGCTCATGGGACAGCTGGAGGAAGCCATCCGCCGACGCGACTGGCAGGCCGCCCGCACCGCACGCTCGGCGGCTTGGGACGAAGTGAACCGCCTCGCCGACTACCTGACCCGCGAGGAACGCACAAAGCTCTGGACGTACAAGCGCCTCATCCTCAACGGCGAGGCCCAGGACCGCCCGCGCACCAACCACCCGTAACAGCCCCGCGCAGCAACGCTCCTCGACGGCGAGGTCAGCGCTCTCGGTCCGCGTGCGTGTGCGCATCGCCTCCAGCAGGCTGTTGGCGGGAGCAGCGCGCTCAGAAGGACCGATAGATCCGGTCGGGATCGGCGAACGCCGCCTCTGCGAACTCCGCGAAGTCCATGTTGCCGATCGACAGGTTTCCGTGCACCGCGTGGACGCCCGCCGGAACAGTCCGGAATTCGCGAGGTGGCGGGGAGTCGATGAGCTCCTGGTAGTACATCGGGTCGAGGTCGTCGTCTTCGTCCTCGGCGATGTCGAGGGCCAGCAGCGCGTGATGGACAGACTGCATCGTGACTCGGTCGGCGAGGAACACCACGCTCAGGTTTTCGTCGCGTCTCACGGCGTTGAGGACCTCATCGGGCCCGAGCTCGGCCCAAGCAGGATCGTCGATGAGGTACACGGAGGCTTCGAACTCGCCGTTGTCTCCCCATGGTTGAGCCAAGGCCGCCGCCACCGCCTGCCATGCGGCGGCGTCATCGAAGTCAGTCCTGATGACCAGAGCGTCGAATTCATCCCGCCCGACAATCTCAGGCATCGCTTTCATGCATCCCCTCCCACGGTGCCCGGCGCGGGGCGACTGTCTCACGAGCCGCTGACAACAGAGGGGCCTCCTTCGCTTGAGGCCCTGGGCCAAGGGAGCGTTCATCGCCGCACCATTGCAACGGATGAGGGTGTGGCTGTTGCGTTACTTTCCAAGCCGTTGCAATGATTTAGCGGCTGTGAGCTGCTGTGACGGTGATTTAGCGCAACGAGTGTGTTGCCAGTTTCTTGAACGCAACGTAGCTTTTCCATCGTCAGAAACGGCCGGGCCGACAGGGCGCCCGCCGGAAGACGAAGGAGAGCACGATGCAGACGTTCAAGACCCCCGCCCCGATCTCCGCCGTCCTGGACATCCCCGCCGGACGCATCCAGCTCATCGCCGCCGACCGGCCCGACACCGTCGTCGAGGTCCGGCCCGCCAACGCCGCCAAGTCCCGTGACGTGAAAGCGGCGGAGCAGCTGGAGGTCGGCTACGACGACGGCGTCCTGCGGATCCAGGCCCCGGAAGGAGGCAACCGGCTCCTCGGCCCGTCCGGGTCCGTCGAGGTCACCGTCAAGCTGCCCGCCGGCTCCCGCGTCGAGGCGAAGACGGCCGCCGGCGAACTGCGCGTCGTCGGCCGCCTCGGGGACGTCGAGTTCGACGGCGCCTACCACCGCATCAAGATCGACGAGGCCGCGAGCCTGCGCCTCACCGCCACCGACGGCGACGTCGAGGTCGGCCGGCTGGGCGGCCCCGCGAAGATCAGCACCCAGCGGGGCGACATCCGCATCGCCGAGGCCGTACGCGGCGAGGTCGTCCTCAGCACCCAGTCCGGCGACATCTCGGTCACCGCCGCCGCCGGAGTCTCCGCCGCCCTGGACGCCGGCACCGGCTACGGCCGGATCAGCAACGCCCTCAAGAACGACGGCACCGCCGAACTCGACATCCGCGCCACCACCACCCACGGCGACATCACCGCCCGCAGCCTCTGACAGGAACACCCAACCCACCGGGAAGGACATCGCCATGAAGTCGCCGCTTTCACACAAGCCCAAGGCGGCGACCCCGGCAGGCCCCGGCCCCCTCGCCTCCTTCATCCGGTTCGTCATCCTCGGGGGCGGCACCGGCATCCTCGCCAGCCTCGCCGTACCGCTGCTGGCCATGGCCATGCCCTGGGCGGCCTCGAACGCGGTCATCACGATCGTCTCCACCCTGCTGTGCACCGAACTTCACGCCCGCTACACCTTCGCCCGAGGACGCGGCGCCCGATGGCGAGAGCACTGGCAGTCAGCCGGCACAGCAACCGCCGCCTACCTCACGACCAGCCTCGCCATATGGGCCCTGCACCTCATACAGCCCTGCCCCGGCATGCTGACCGAGCAGACCGTCTACCTCAGCGCCTCCGCCCTCGCAGGCACGGCCCGCTACCTCACCCTCCGCCTCTACGTCTTCACCACCCGCCGCACGGCCCGGACCGCACCACCGGTCAGACACCAGCAGACGCCGACCGAACCCGTCCTCGCGGCATAGAACAACACCCGCCCCCACTACGGGCATCGCCCAACGAGACGTCGGGAGCCGACGGCAGCACCACCGGGCGGGAGTTCGAGTCCGAGAGGGCGGTGGGCGTTGAGTGCGTACGCGGAACTCCCCGGGGCTGTCGCCGGTTCTGGCGGCACCGGATGGTCGCTGATGGAAGCGTGTCCGCCGATGGGCAGGGCTGCGTAATGTGGCTGCCGATCTCCGGTGCCTGGGCGGGCCACCGGTGGTGACTCCGGGGAGGGAAAGCCCGGTGACCAGCAACGACTTCACATCCATCGACGTGTTCTGCGCCCTGGACGTGGGCAAGTCCACCCACCACGGCACGGCCTCGGCCGGCGACATCATCTCCTGTCTGGCCGAGTCTCTCGCCGTTCTCCTCAGGCGTCGCGAGATCCTGGAGACCCGCATGACGGCCCTGCTGGAGGCCCACCCTCTCGCGAAGGTCCTGACCTCCATGCCTGGGGTCGCAGTCAGGACCGGTGCCCGCATCCTGGCCGAGGTCGGCGACGCCGGCGCGTTCCCCACTGCCGCCCACCTCGCCTCCTACGCGGGACTGACCCCCACCACACGTCGTTCGGGAACCTCAATCCGCGGCGAAGGGCCACCCCGAGGCGGCAACAAGATGCTCAAACGGGCTCTGTTCCTGGCCTCGTTCGCCTCGCTGAGCAGCCCAGAGTCGCGGGCCTACTACGACAGGAAACGGGCGGAAAAGAAGGGTCACAACGCGGCCCTCATCTGCCTCACCCGCCGCCGCGTGGACGTCCTGCACGCCATGCTCAAGCACCGCACCCTCTACCAACCCGGGCGCGAACAAGCAGCCTGACCAAGCCCGCAGACCTTGACCGAACACATAGAAACACCCCCCGCCGGCGCCTGAACACTCATGAACATCGCGAGTGATCGCCACCCGCGACCGCGTCGAGCTGCGCGCAGTGCTGTCGATGAGCTGGACTGGGTCAGCCTGCCAGTCGGTCGAGCGCCAGGGCGTGAGCGTGGTCGAGGGAGTCAGCAGCGGCGCAGGGGATGTCCGGCTGCACACCGGTGCCCTCCCAGTTCGTGCTGGAGACGGGGTTGATGGCGCGGCCGACGGGGACGGTGGCTTCCAGGTGTGGGTGCAGGGTCCAGCCCTGGCACGGGTGCGCGCCGCCGCGGGTGGGCTCGCCGACGACTACGGCGCGGCCGAGCTGCTGGAGGTCGTACGCCAGCTCCTCAGCGGCAGAGAAGGTGCTGTCGCTGGACAGCAAGTACAACGGCTTGCTGCCGCCGAAGCGCGCGCCGGGAACGTGCGGCAGGCTCCACGACTGCTCGCTGCGCTCGCCGCCGCTCCAGTACATGGTGTTGAGGTGGGTGCGCTCGTCGAGCAGGTAGCTGCAGACGAAGGCGACCGTGTCCGGGTCGCCGCCCCGGTTGGCGCGCAGGTCCACGATCAGCGCCTGGGCACGGGAGGCCATGGTGAGCGCGGCGCTCAGCGGTTCGGCGGCCCACTCCAGCGGAAACAGCATCGGCGCCAGCTCCACCACGGCGACCCCTCCGTCGAGCAACTGCACCCGGGGCGCACCGCCCAGAGAGGAGTCGAAGTCCCGGCGCATGGCGTCCCGGGTGGCCGCCCCCTGCTTCGGGGAGACCGGGGCGGCGTGGTGCTTCAGTCTCAGATGCCGGTCGCCGTTGACGGACTGCAGGTCCGCGGTGACCAGGCGGGCGAGCTCCTCGGCGTCGTCGACGTCGTAGGCGCCCTCGGTGAGGCGTCGTTGCAGCAGACCGGCCAGCTGCTCAGCTATCTCGGGGAAAACGTAGTGCTCGGTCAGCAGCCGTGCCGTCTCGTCGATGACAGGGGCCGGCACAAGCTTCGTCACAGTCGTCATGGCAGGGAGTAGAGCACTGCCCTTGCGAAAGCGTCAAAGGCTTTAGACACTTTCGGTATGCGTGATCAGCCTCCCTATCCGCCGCCTCCTGAGGACGTCCTGGAGATCGGTGCGCCTGAGCAGTTCGCGGCGCTCTCCCACCCACTGCGTCAGCGGTTGCTCTTCGCCCTGGGCCACCGGCCTGCCACCACCAGCCAGCTTGCGGCGCAGCTCGACGCGAAGAAGGGCAACGTGGCCCACCACCTCAAAGTGCTCCGCGAAGCCGGGCTGGTCCACATCGCCGAGACCCGCCAGGTCCGCGGCGGCACCGAGCAGTACTACCAGCGCACGGCCCGCCAGATGGTCGTAGCCGAACCCCAAGCGGCAGGCACCGCCGCGATGCTCGCCGCGGTCGCCCAGGAGCTGGACCGCTCTCCTGTCGAGCCTCACCTGACACTGCGCCACCTGCGACTGAGCCCTGCGAAGGCAAGAGAACTCGGCGAAGCCCTCGCCCAACTGGTCGATGAGGCCGAGGAGGATGCCGAGGACCAGCCCGTGCACGGTGTGTTGGTGGCGCTCTATCAACAGGCCCTGCCGACCGACACCACTGGTTCCGCCTAGCGGCACCAACCTCCCGAGACAGCACACCCCCCAGTCGCCCCAGATCAGCGCGCTGCACGCGACTTTCTTCGAAGGTCGTGGACAGATCTGCCGTCAGCCCGGGATCCCATCCGACCGCCCGAAGGGCGGTTCAGGGCGGGCAGGTTGGCGCCGCCCTCCGCTACGCGGGACTTCGACGCCTTCGGCGAGGTGGCGCAACGCGTGGTGCTGTCAGGAGAGATCGGCTGCCGGGCCGAGGGCCCGTGCCAAGGTGGCACTCACCAGCCCGATTCCTGACCATCTCGCCCGCCTGCCGGGAGGAGCCCGCGCTCACGTGCGCAGTCCTCCAGCAGCCCACGTAGCTGTCGCCGCCCTCGGCGCAGGCATCAGTTCACCGTTGCGACGGGCCTGCCCATGATGTCGGCGATCTCCTTGCGGGTGAACTCGTCCACGTCCGCCAGGAAGACGGCGGTCCTTTCCTCCTCCGGCAGCGCTTGGAGGACGGCCTTGACGCGCGCGGCGGGCAGGGCCTCGAGTGCCTGCGCATCGGCCCCGCGCATGCCGGTCGACATACGGGACTGGCCGCTCGCCGGCGGCAACGCCTCGATCTCCGCCACGTTGCCGCTCCACTTCCCCCGGTGGGAGTCGATGAGCGTGTTGATGAGGGTGCGGTAGAGCCAGGCCTTGAGCTCACTGTCCGTACGGAGGTGGTGGAACGACGCGCACGCCTTCGCGTACGTCTCCTCCACCAGCTCCTCCGCGTCGGCCGGGCTGCCGGTCATGCGCAGCGCGGCCGAGTACATCCGGTCGAGCAAGGCCAGCGCGTCCCGTTCGAAGCGCGCGCTGCGCTCCGCGTCGGATTCGCTCCCGACCCGGCACGCCTCGTTTCGTGTCGGACCGCATCGATAGTGCGGGGGCGGTGCGGCGGTGACGCCCGTGCCCGGTGCCGGGTGTGCCAGGCACAGGCCCGTCATCCTCTGCGCGCTGTCCGCGGTGTCGGCCGGTTCTACCGCCTACCGTCGCGGTTCTGGCCGCAGTGGAGACCAGAGTGTTGGTGATGGACCGAGGCATCGAAGGCCCCTCTCCGTCGGAGCCGGCCCAAGAGCTGCCGGCCGGGGTGAATTGGTGGTGGTCGTGGCTGTTTCCCCCTTCAGGCGCACGCGCGGCTGCTCTACGGCATGCGGGAGTTGTCCTTCTCGATCGCCACCAGGTCACTCTTGTCAGCGACCAGGTCACTCGGGTCGCACCCCCGTGTCGCCCTGGGCGTGCTGCGCGAGCACCGAGCGGGTGCACAGCACCACGGCGGCGGCCACGAGCACCACGAACACCAGCATCACCAGGCGAGCAGACACGTACTGCGTGGCGATGCCCAGCCCCACGACCGGAACCGACAGCCCGATGTACCCGCCGAGAAAGAAGCCGGAAAGCACCTCGGCCCGAGACTCCGGCGGGGCCGTCGACCCCGCGGCGACCAGCGCACCCCGAAAGGCCAGACCTCCTCCGGCGCCGGTGAGCACGCCACCGATCACGAACGTCGCCAGGTTCGGCAGCCACATCCCGCCTGCAAGGAGCGCGAGGCCCGGGATGAGGAGGAACGGGCCGATGCGGAGAGACAGTTGCAGGTCGGCCCGGCTCAGTGCGATCTGTGCGACGGCGCCCGCGGCGAACGCGGCGAATGCCACCGCGCCGGCCACCGCGTGCGAGCCCTGGTGCAGCGTGCCGGCCAGGAAACTCGGAGCCAGCGAGTTGAACACGCCGTAGACGGAGAACGAGGCAAGGCCCGTGGCGGTGGCGGCGAAGAACATCCCACGAGCGTGCCGCGGTACGGCGATCCGCTGCGGCCGGTAGCGCGGGGCGGGAACCGGCCGGTCCGCGGTCTCCGGTGAGAGCGCGACCAGGAGGGCCAGCACCAGCAGCACGGCGGCGAACAGGATGTAGGGCAGGCGCAGCGGTTGCGGCGCGTACTCGGCCAGCAGGCCGGCGGCCAGCGGGCCGACGCCGATGCCGCCCAGGTTGGCCGCGGTGGCGACGACCTGGGCGCGGCGCGGCGAGCTCGTGTCGCCGCCGAGCACCCCGATGTGCAGCTCACCGAGGTAGGCGGTGGCCGTGGCCGTCGTGAGGCCGATGGATATGCCGGAGATGATCCTGGCGACCATCAGTCCGGACAGGCTCGGCGCGAGCAGGAAGATCACTGCGCTGACCACGTTGAGCAGCAGCGCGGGCACGAACACCCACTTGCGCCCCACCCAGTCGGACAGGTGACCGCCGAGGAACAGGCTGACGATCACCCCGACCGCGTACACGGCGTACACGACGGTGAGCATGATCGTGGAGAAGTGGTCGCGCTGCTGGTACAGCACATACAGCGGCGTCGGGACCGCCGAGAAACCCATGTTCACCAGGAAGGCCAGCGTCGCGGCCCAGAAACCGAACGAGTGGTGCAGGCGGCGTCGCGGATGCGCGGGATGCGAGGGGTGCAGGTGACCGAGCCCGGCCCGCTCACCTCCGGCGCTGATGACAGAAGACATGAAGGGGGTGTCCTTGTCGCGATAGACGATCGATGGCCGCAGCCCGTTGCCGCGCCCAGCCCCTTCAGCCTCCTGTGGTGCGGTTATGCTGTCCAACAAAGAATTTCGAAGAAAGTCATTGATCCGGAGCATGACGTGGAGCTGCGGCACCTGGAACACTTCGTCGCCGTCGCCGAGGAGCGCAGCTTCACTCGCGCCGCCGCCCGCGTCCATCTCGGACAGTCGGCGCTGTCCGTTTCGATCCGGTCACTGGAACGCGAGCTCGGCAGCCAGCTGTTCGATCGCACCACGCACCACGTCGAACTCACCGACTCCGGCCGGGCGCTCCTCGTCGAGGCACGCAACACACTGTCCGCTGCGGACGCCGCCCGGGACGCCGTCGCCGCCGTGCACGGGGGACTCCGCGGCTCGGTGCGGGTGGGCATCATGCACTCGATGACCGTGATCGACCTGGCCGCCGTGCTGACCCGCTTCCACCGGGAACGCCCGCAGGTCCAGATCATCCCGAGCGCCGCCCTGGGCGGTTCCGTCGAGCTGGTCAACCAGGTGATCGACGGCAGACTCGACCTGGCCTTCGCCGCGTTGCCCAGTGACTATCCGCCTGGCCTGACGGTGCACCCGCTGGCGTCCGAGCCGATGTTGCTGGCCTGTCCGGACGACCACCCGTTCGCCAAGCGCAAGGTCATTGCGCTCGACGAGCTCGACGGCGAGCCGTTCGTGGACGTTCCCTCCGGATGGGGCACCCGCCTCAGCGTCGACCGGCTGTTCCAGGAAAACGGTCTGCGGCGCGTGGTCGCCGTCGAAGTGGCCGACATCCCCACCGTCGTCGAACTCGTCAGAGCAGGCTTCGGATTCGCGTTTCTGAGCGCGTCAGTGGCCTCGGGCTCGCGCAGTGTCACCCTGCGGAGGGTGCGGCCAGAACCGCTGTTCGTGCCCTCGCTGATCACCGCGGCCGACCGTCGCCCGTCCGCCGCGGCCAAAGCTCTCATCGACCTCGTGCTCGCCGCCTACCCTCCCCCGAGTCCGGACGCCTGAACAATTGGTGGCGACCTTGCCGACCATGGTCGCGTACGCGCCCTTGCTGGAGGTCTCCTTGAGCGTCTCGGCGGCGATGGCGCCCCATCCGGTGCGGATCGATCCGGGTTCGACGACGACGATGTCGATCCGCCGATCCAGCGGGTCATCTTCAGTACGCCGAACCTGCTCGCCGGCTACCTGTCGAAGCAGCAGCAGATGCAGGACGTGATCGTCGCCGCGCTGAGCGAACGCGCCGCCGCGGCCGGAACCCCCTACCCCGCCGGGGACCCGACCCTGCGGGCGATCACCGCCGCCGCCCTCGACAAGGCCATGGCCGCCGTGGCGCCACAAACCCGACCGTGACTGCCTCGCCCCCTCGGATGCTTGCGTGAGGATGCGCCCCCGGTCTCAGCGCAGGCGCCGGGCGCCCGGTCCCGGCTTGGCGGCGACCTCCCTGGGCGCCAGCGCGACGTGCTCCTCCGCGCACTCGACGACGACGTGCACCGGGGCCCCGCAGTCGGCGTGGCGCATGTCCAGGACCGGGCCCGAGGGGTCCGGATCGTACGTCTCGCCCCACTGGCGCAGGGCGACCAGGACGGGCCAGAGGTCCCATCCCTTGCGGGTGAGCCGGTACTCGTTGCGCGCGCGGCTGCCCGGCTCCCGGTAGGGAACGGTCGTGAGGATGCCGGCCGCGGTCAGCTTGCGGAGCCGGTCGCTCAGGACCGCGTCGGACAGGCCGATATGACGGCGGAAGTCGTCGAACCGGCGTACGCCGTTGGCCGCGTCGCGCAGGATCAGCAGCGTCCACTTCTCGCCGACCACGTCGAGCGTGCGCTGGACGGGACAGTTGTCGGTGCTGACGTCGAGCCACTCCATCCCGACATCATAGAACCCTGGCTTCGTCATTGACAGTCAGGTGCGGGCAGGGCTAGCTTCGATCGACGAAGCCAGCGGGGAGGATGCTCAGGCATGGGACGGACACGTACGTACGAGTGGGAGGACCCCGCCGTCACGGCGGCCGCTGTCGGGGGCGCCTCCGGCATGGACTTCCTGCGCGAGATGCTGGCGGGCCGGCTGCCCTCGCCCCCCATCTCGTCCACCCTCGACTTCACGCTCGACGAGGTGGAGGAGGGCAGGGCGGTGTTCTCGCTGACGCCGGGCGAGGAGCACTACAACCCGATCGGCAGCGTGCACGGCGGCGTCTACGCCACCCTGCTCGACTCGGCGGCGGGCTGCGCCGTCCAGTCCACGCTCCCGCCGGGCATGGGGTACACCTCGCTCGACCTGAACGTGAAGTTCCTGAAGCGGATCACCGTGGACACGGGCAGGGTCCGGGCCATCGGCACGGTCGTCAACCGGGGTCGGCGGACTGCGCTCGCCGAGGCCAAGCTGGTCGACGCGGAGGACCGCCTGCTCGCCCACGCCACCAGCAGCTGCATGCTGTTCCCGGTGTCTGCCTCCTCGGCCTGAGAGACGGCAGCGGCAGGCACCCGGTCATCGCAGGAGGAAGCCCGCTACGTAGCCGAGCGCGTTGACCGCCCAGTGCAGGCCCATCGGCGCCAGCAGACTCCCACTGCGGCGGCGCAGTTCGCAGAAGAGCACGCCCGCGGCCGCGGTGAACAGTACGGCCGCCACCACGCCCAGCGGAGCGTCTCCGAACACCGGTGTCAAAGCCGGCTTCGCCGCCGTCAGATGCAGGGACGGCAGAACGTGCCACAGGCCGAACAGCGTGCTCGACACCGCCGTGGCCCACACAACGCCGCGCGCCCGCAGCAGCAGGCCGTACAGCACTCCGCGAAAGGCCACTTCCTCCAGCAGGACCGTGCCGAAGGGGACCGTGACCAGCACCCGCCACGCCACTTGCGCCCCCGTCAGCCGGTCGTAGCGCTCGTCCTCGAAGAGGTCACGCGTCATCGGCAGCAGCGCACCGGCCAGGTAGACCACCGCGACGATGCCGACCAGCACCCCTGCCCAGCGCGCGCCACGCGCCCATGACGCCGGGTCCAGCCCCGCTTCCGCCCAGGTGCCGCCGGCCCACCACAGGACGCCGAACAGCAGCGCGCTGACCGCGACCGCCGTCACCGGCTCGATGGGGGACGCCCAGCGATGGTTGGCGACGTTGGTCACCGCGAGCACGGCCACGGTGACGCACACGGCCGGCCAGACACCGATCGGGCGCCGGAGGCAGCGGACGAGCATGCCCGACGGTCGCACGGTTTTATCGCCCTCCTGCGAGACCCTGACCTGGGGCGCTCGCGCACCAGGCGTGCGAGCGCTGCCGCGTACCGGCGGAGACTTTGAGGCGTATCGAATGGAAATGTCTCATGGTGGGGTCTTTGATGTTCTTCAGCAGGATGTTGTTCAGCAGACGGTTTCCGCATCCGCTTCAACCGCGAGGAGGCCCGTCTTGTGAGTACGCCGCACCGTGGACGGACGTCGGCGGGAAGGAGTCTGGACGACGCGCTGCTGTCCGCCCTCTTCTCGCAGTCGCCGATCGGCCTCCAGGTCTGGGACACGGAGCTGCGGCTGGTCCGGGCCAACACCGCCGCCCGCCGTATCGAGAACGTCGCGTTGGAGGAGCTGGTGGGCCGACCGCTCCATGAGGTACTGCACGCCTTCGCCGTCACCGACCCCGACTTTGTGCTCCACACGGCCAGAAGTGTTCTGGAGACCGGGAATCCGGTGCTCGACCTGCACGTCCACGCAAGGTCCCCTCGGAATCCAGCGGCAGAGCTCGTGCTTTCCGTGGCCCTCTTCCGTCTGGACGACACGGACGGCACGGTCCTGGGGATGTCGTCGGCGGTCACCGACATCAGCGCGCAGACCCGTGTGCAGGCCGGCCTCGGACTGCTGAACCGAGCCGCCGTCAGCGTCGGGACCACGCTCGACATGTTCCGTACGGCCGAGGAGATGTGCGACCTGGCCGTGCCGCAGCTGGCCGACGCAGTGGCCGTGGACGTACTCGACCCCGTACTGCGCGGCGAGACCTCGGCTCCCTTGGCCATGAATGAGAGCGCGCTGCTGCGTCGCGTGGGCTTCCATGCGCCGGCCGGCGTCGGCGCCCACGCCCCGGACCCGCGCACCATGGGAGAGGCCGACATCCACCCCATCGGCACGCCCTACCAACAGGTGCTGTCCACCCTGGCGCCTCGGGTGGTCCGCCTCCCGGACCCGGACAATACGTGGCTGGACCCCACCCGTATTCGAGAGGCGGCGCTCCTCGCCACCGGTGTCCATTCGATGATGGTGATGCCGCTGCGGGCACGCGGCGGGCTGCTGGGACTCGCCCGTTTCTACCGCTGGCGAAATCCGGCTCCCTTCGAGGCCGACGACCTGGCACTGGCGGAGCAGTTGTCGGCGTACACGGCCCTGTGTCTGGACAACGCCCGGTTGTACCACCGCGAGCTGGCCGCCGCCCGGATGCTGCACCACCACGTCCGGCAGTCCGCGACGTCCAGCTCCCCCGCCGTGGAGACCGCCCACGCCTACCTGCCCACGGGCACGGACGCCGGCTGGTTCGACGTCATCCCGCTGTCCGGTGCTCGCGTCGCCCTCGTGGCCGGGGACAGCCCCGGGGACCGCCTCGACGCCGTCGCATCCATGGCCGAACTGCGAGCGGCCGTCGCGGCCCTGTCCCAGCTCGACATCCCGCCGGACGAGCTGATGGAGCGGCTCCACGACGTGGCCGCAGGACCCGTACCCGCGCCCCGGGACACAGTCGGCGGATCACGCTCGCCCGACCGCGACTCGCCCGCCACCTGCCTCTATGCCGTCTATGACCCTGTCAGGCGCGTCTGCACGATGGTCAGCGCGGGGCATCCGGCGCCCGCTCTCGTCCATGCCCACGGTGGCGTCGAGCTGCTTGATGTCTCCCAGGGTCCGCCGCTCGGCCATGGCATTGCCCGGCACACCGCCGTGAAGCACGTCCTTCCCGAGCACAGCACCCTCGTGCTGTCCGGCACCTCCCTGCTCCAGGACGCCGATCACGGTTCCGCCCTGCACGTGGACGAGCTGCGCCGCGTCGCCACACCTCCCCCGCCCTCCCTGCAGGCCATGTGCGACGCGATCACCGACGCGATCGCCCTCAGGCAGCCGACCCAGGGTGTCGCCCTCCTCCTGGCCCGAGTCAGTCCACTGGACAGCGATCACACGGCCACGTGGACACTCCCCAACGACCCGCGATCCGCATCCCGCGCGCGCAAAGAGGTGACCGCGCGCCTTTCCGACTGGGGCCTGGACGCCCTCGCCGACGGCAGTGCGCTCATCGTCAGCGAGCTCGTGACCAATGCATTCCGGTACGCCCAGGGCCCCATCGAGCTCCGGCTCATCCGCGACCGGACGCTCATCTGCGAGGTCACCGACCAGAGCGACGCCTCGCCGCACCTGCGACGTGCCGAGGAGAACGACGAGGGCGGCCGCGGGCTCTTCATCACCGCGCAGCTCTCCGAGCGATGGGGTATCCGCCCCACTTCGCGCGGCAAAACCATCTGGGTGGAGCAGCCGCTGCCCGCCGACGGCGAGCCGGGCTGATCCGGCGGTGAGGCCCGCCTCAGTGATCGACATCGGCCGCCGATCTGTGCTACGGTTTTCGTGTTGCAGTTGTGGTACCCATGAACCTATGTGCGCCTGACGGGAATGTTCCATCGGGCGCATATTTTGTTTTTACCGGCATCTCCGGATGGGGCCTCTGCCTACCAGAAGGAGAACGTCATGGCACAGGGAACCGTGAAGTGGTTCAACGCCGAAAAGGGTTTCGGCTTCATTGAGCAGGACGGCGGCGGCCCCGACGTCTTCGCCCACTACTCGAACATCGCGACGCAGGGCTTCCGTGAGCTTCAGGAAGGCCAGCGCGTTTCCTTCGACGTGACGCAGGGCCAGAAGGGCCCGCAGGCGGAGAACATCGTCCCCGCCTAATCGCTCGGACGCGTATCCGCTCGACCGGGGTCCGCACCGCATGGTGCGGACCCCGGTTTGTGCTGTTTCCAGGAAGGCAAATCACTGCATGACCCGTAGGCCCCAGAAGTCGAACCGGCGCGCCTCGTCCCCCTCACCCTCCGTGTCGTCGCCCAGGGAATTCCGGCTGCCGGAAAGCACGACACCCGCACTTCCCGCCGTCGAGGACTTC
Organism: Streptomyces sp. NBC_00287; assembly: GCF_036173105.1. Classification (NCBI taxonomy): domain Bacteria; kingdom Bacillati; phylum Actinomycetota; class Actinomycetes; order Kitasatosporales; family Streptomycetaceae; genus Streptomyces; species Streptomyces sp. NBC_00287. Next base: position 9,046,051 of record NZ_CP108053.1, on the reverse strand, counting down.
GCCGGTATGGACATGCCCGCGGGGCTGCTGAAGACCCTCACCGCGCAAGGCGTCACCACCCCCTTCCCCATCCAGGCCGCCACGCTGCCGAACTCGCTCGCCGGCCGTGACCTGCTGGGACGGGGCCGCACCGGCTCCGGCAAGACCCTCGCCTTCGGGCTCGCGCTCCTGGCCCGTACGGCCGGACAGCGCGCGGAGCCCAAGGCGCCCCTCGCGCTCGTACTGGTGCCCACCCGTGAACTCGCCCAGCAGGTGACGGACGCGCTGACGCCTTACGCGACGGCCGTGAACCTCCGGATGGCCACCGTGGTGGGCGGGCTGTCCATCACCAAGCAGGCCGCTGTGCTCCGGCGCGGCGCCGAGGTCCTCGTGGCGACTCCGGGCCGGCTCAACGACCTTGTGGAGCGCGGGGACTGCGTGCTCGGCAACGTGCGCATCACGGTGCTGGACGAAGCCGACCAGATGACGGACATGGGCTTCCTGCCGCAGATCACCAAGGTGATCCAGCAGGTGCGGTCCGACGGACAGCGGATGCTGTTCTCGGCCACTCTGGACCGCAACATCGACCGCCTGGTGCAGCGGTTCCTGACCGACCCCGTGGTGCACTCCGTGGACCCGTCCGCGGGGGCGGTGTCCACGATGGAGCACCACGTGCTCCATGTCCTGGACGAGACCGACAAGAAGGCCGTCACCACGCGTATCGCGGCCCGTGACGGCCGGGTCATCCTCTTCCTGGACACCAAGAGGTCCGCCGACCGGCTCGCCAAGCGGCTCCTGGCCGTCGGTGTGCGCGCGGCGGCCCTGCACGGCGGCCGCTCCCAGCCGCAGCGCAACCGCACGCTGGAACAGTTCAAGACCGGCCAGGTCACCGCGCTGGTCGCGACGAACGTCGCGGCCCGGGGTATACACGTCGACGACCTCGACCTCGTCGTGAACGTCGATCCCCCCACCGACCACAAGGACTACCTCCACCGGGGCGGCCGCACGGCCCGCGCCGGCGGCTCCGGCAGCGTGGTCACGCTGGTCCTGCCCGACCAGAAGCGGGATGTCACCCAGCTCATGTCGCACGCGGGAATCCGTCCCCGGACGGCCCGCATCACGTCGAGCGACGCGGAACTGACCACCATCACCGGCGCCCGCGAGCCCTCCGGCGTGCCCGTCATCATCGAGGTCCCCCAGCCGACGCAACCGACGGCGTCCCGCCCGGGCCGGAAGTCCGGCGCCGAGGCCGGCAAGGGCCGCCGCCGCAACGGTGGCCGGGCCGGAGCGGCGACGGGTACTACGAGCGCAACCGGGGGCCGCGGCTCCGACCGCCGAACCCCCGCGGCTGCTGGGACCTCCACGACCGGGGGGCGCGGTACTGCCCGCCGGACCGGAGCAGCGGGTGCTACGACTGCTGCCGGCGCCGCGGGCGGCCGTAGCACCGACCGCCGGGCCGCAGCCGGTACAGGGACCAGCGCTGCCTCCGGCAAGGCTGTCCGCGGAACCGCCCGACGCGCGACGGCCGGCGGAGCCACGGGCGGCGCTGGTGCCAGCGGCGGCCGCGGTTCCGACCGCCGCGGGGTCCGTCGTAACTCTGCGACGTAGGCGATCCTTTTCGGACCACCATGTCGGCGCCCGCCGGCGTGGTGGTCTGATGACTCCATGCGTCTTGAGCACTGCGTGACCAGGGACCACATCGAGGTGTGGCACGGGCGCGTGCTGCCGTCGGGCCCTGAACGCATCCCGTTCTGGGTGGTACTGCTCGGCTCTTTCCTGCCGATCCTCGTGTGGGGCGGCGTCGCGTGCTTCGTGTACGTCGTCTACGACCCGCTGGTGGCGGCGGTCCTCGGTGGGCTCTTCGCGTTCTTCTTCCTCGTCGGGTTCGCCCTCCGCCGCAAGGCGAGGCACTCCGTCCGGTGCAGCCTTTACGGTGCGCTGGGAGGGGTGCTCGACAAGTCGATGGCGGGGTTTTAGGGCCTGCGTCGACTCATGGGGCGCTCTTGTGGCGTGCCTGCCAGAGGTCGCGGAGGAGGGCTATTTCGGCCATGTGGTGGATGAACTCGAGGTTGGAGCCCCACAGGACGCTGATGAACGGTTCGTCGGGGTCGGAGCCGTAGGGATATTGCGAGAAGCCGACCGTGTCGAGTTGCTCGTCGGTCAGGGCGGTGATGCCGGCCCGCCAGCGGTCCATCACTGCCCAGAAGCGCTCGGCCGCTACGGCGGCGGAAGGCGTGAAGTCGACCAGTGACTTCGGTTCCTGCTTTCGCTCGCCGAAGGTCCACTCCCAGGTTCCCGCGAAGCAGAAGTGCAGGTGCCCCAGCCGCCACGCGATGGTCGTGACCGGTGACGTGTCGGGCTCCAGCGGGCCGGTGTGGTTGAGGATCTCCTCGACGCGCTCGACACTCACGCTCCAGTCATCGGCGATCTTGGCGACGCTCATGCCGCCGGCTGCCTGGCGGGCGACCTCCTCGTACTCGTTCGCAGGGATCTCCGGGGCGCCTTGGTCGAGGACCCATTCGCCGGGCCCGAAGGCCCTGGGTGTCGTCGCCTCGCTCCGGCGCCGGATCGACCAGCAATCGGAGGCGGGCTCCCACAGGTACTCCTCGTCGCCGAGTCCTGCCAGCCGTACCTGGGCCATCTCCCTGGCGCGGTCGAACTGGTCGATCAGCAGGCCCAGACGGTCGGTTCGCGTGCCCGAGATCTCCATGCCGGCTCCCCCTCGCGGTCGCGTGTCGCGCCCTGCTTCGGGGCGGGAGCCTAACGGCGCGGGCTCATCGCGGGCGAGCGAATTTCCTGCCGGGAGCCCGACTTGCCGAATCGGCAAGCGAGCTCGCCTCGCGGGCCGGCAGCCGCCGGGCGTGGACTTCCGTGGAACACCTGGCGGGTGTGCCAGTCGCGGTGGGCGGTCGCGACCGACCGGGCGCCCGGCTGTGGGCCGACGAGCGGGCGGCCCGCGAGTGCTATGACGTGCTCGCGGGCGGCGGGGCTGTGGCCGACGAAGCGTTGCGAGACCAGGATCCGGTGACCGTCGCCGACGCCGAGGACTCCCTTGTCGAAGAGCTTGTGGTGCAGCGAGCACAGACACAGTCCGTTGTCGACGTCGTCGGGGCCGTCGAACGCCCACCACCGCACATGCGCCGCCTCCAGGCCGACCGGTACGGCGCCGATCCTGCCGTCGTAGCCGCAGAACGCACACCGGTACTCGTAAGCAGTGAGCACCAACTCGCGCATGCGCCGGTCACGTTGGCGCCGCGCGGGCGAGAGCCGCTCGGTCTCCACGGGCTCCATTTCCAGGCCGACGGATTCACACAACTCGCTGTGCAGTGAGGGCGGGAAGTGCAGGTCGAGCAGTACGCGTGCGATCCGGCCGAGCAGTTGGGGGTCGCGTCGGAGCGCTGATCTCAGTTCGGGTGCGAGGCGTCCGGCGGCTCCCGTTTCCCGGAGCTCTCGCAGTACGGGTCCGGGGCTGCCGGGTCCGCGATCGGTGCGCACCTCCCAGACGCCGTCGCTGACCAGGTGGTGGAACGGGTAGGCAGGGGTGGTCTTGTTGGGCGGGCCGTACTCCGTCAGCAGTTTCTGGAGGTCTTCCTCCACCGCGCTGTACCGCAGCTCGCCCTCGGCGTTCTCCTGGAAACGACCGAGGGCGTACAGGAGCAGCAGCGGTTTATGGGGAGCGCGCGTCCCGTTTCTCGCCCACTGCCTGAGCTTCGCGGTGCGTTCGAGCCAGTCCATGGCCGATGATCGTAAGCCGTCGCCCGACGCCTTCACAGACAGCGACCGGGCCGCGCTCAGCGCGCGGTCCGCGGCAAGGCTTCTTACGATCATCATGTGGCACACACCTTCGAGGAGCTGATCGAGAAGCAGCGCGCCGCGGACGAGGCGAACCGCCGGGTCGAGGCGTTGCGGGAGCAGTACGGTCCCCCGGCCGAGGTCGGCTGGTCGGATACGCAGACGCAGACGTACAACACCGCTCGGCGGGCCTGGCGGGACCTTGTGCGGGACGCCCATACGGCCGTTACGGAGTACGCGAAGGAGCAGGGTGCGTCCCTCGGCGGGATCGAGGCTCAGGTGGCGGAGGCCGTGCGCAAGGCCCCGTAGGCGCCGCGGCTAGCGCTCCCCGAGCAGCTCCCACCAGGAGTTGAACCACTCCAGGGTCTCCTCCAGCCGCTCCTCGGGCTGCGCGTGCAGTTCCTGCGCGCTCTCCCCGGGCAGGTGGAAGTACGACGTCAGCACGGTGCGCGAATTGATCAGGTAGAGCTCGGTGGGGGGCTGCGACGCGGAGGCCCTCGCCTCGAAGGTCACCTCGATGGGTGAGCTCCGCACATCTTCCAGCAGGTGGCGCAGTGCCTCGATGTCGCCGCTGTCCCCCTCGCCGCCCAGGGAAAGCAGGCGCACGCGGATCGACGCGGGCAGCACCTGCCCTTCGGTGATGCGGCGCACCTGCGGCAGGACCGCCGCGAGCAGCGCTATGGCACTGCCGACGACAGCGTCGATGCTGACCTCGGGTTCCTCGAAGGCGCGAGCGATGCCGTCCAGGAGCAGGTCGGAGACGGCCGGGGCCCCGGGAGCCGTCGTACGGGCGAAAGGGACCGCGTCGGGGGCGATGATGCGGGTGGCGGTCTCGGCGGTGGTGTGCCGGAGCGCCGGGAAGTCGTCGGTGGTGCGGCGCTCGTCCAGGTAGGCGGTGACCTCTTGGCGTACGAGTTCGCGCACGGTGGCGATCTGCTGCCGGAGCCGGCCGCCGATGAGCGCGTCGCGGACACCGGGGAGGAATCGGAACTCCAGATACGTCGGGTCGGCCCGGTGGTACTCCTCCCAGGGCTCCAGGAGTCCGCCCAACGCCACTTCGGCGAGATGCCCGTGGTCCGAATCGGGGAGCATGACGCGACGTACGAGATTCATCACGGGGAGGGTGAGGGGAACGGCCGAGAGGTATCCCGCGAGTTCTCTGGCGGCGGGCGAGGCGCTCTCCTCGAACCAGCGCACCGCGCGCAGCGCGGCCCGGTCCGTGTCGCCGGCGTCGGTCGGCCCGTCGTCGCCCGGCCCGAGCTGCGGCTCGCCGGGGAACTCGCCCTTGGACCAGTCGGCGTCCAGCGGAAGGCAGGGCAGGCTGTGCCGGCGGCCGCTACCGGAGACCAGCGAGGCGAGCACGGACAGCATCTGCGGGGACGCGTCGACCACCGGCAGCACGGCCTGCGGACGGGGTTGGCCGCTCGCGGGGTCATCGGGCGGTGCGGCGAGGCTCCAGGAGATGTTGGGGGTGGCGGGTCCGGTGGCGCGTATCAGGCAGGGGGCCGGGTGGACGGCACCGCGGGCCCAAAGGCGTTCGGGCAGAACGTTGAGCAGCGCCACCGCGTTGTGTGTGCACCACTGTCCGACCGTCTCGCGAAGTTCGGGCCGGTGCCATACGTCGGAGACCGTGTCGCTCACCAGCAGGATCAGGCCGTGCTGCCGGCCGGTGGTGACTTCCCGGGGGCTGCGTGGCTGGCCGTCGGGGGTGGCGGACACGGTGATGCGCTCGCCCGGTCGCGCGCTGTCGGTGGCGCGCAGGAACCATATCCGCAGGGTGCGGAAGAGACCGGTCTGGGTGAGGAGCGTGTGGATTTCCGCGAGCAGGTCGTGCCAGAGCAGCATCGAGCGGTGGGTGTCCACGACGAGGGTCAGGTCGAGCCATCGGTCCCGGATCGGGCGTAGGACCGGCAGCAGCATGTGATGGTCGATGCCGGCCTCGACGGTCAGCTCCTCGTCCAGTTCCATGCGGTTGCCCGCGATACGGCGGCGGCCCAGGGGGCGCAGCGCACGCATGACGGCGAGGGGGTCGTCCAGGGACGCTGCCCGGCTGACGCGCACCGGTACGCCGTACTGTCGACTTCGCTCCTGCGAGGCTTCGGGACCGCCCGGGGGCCGGGGCTCGGTGGACGGCTTCCGTGGCGGCTCGGTGGCGGCGAACAGGGCGTCGCCCCTCTTCGGGCCCGTACGGCGGGACTTGGGCCGGGGCGGCCCAGGGGCGGGAGATTGCCGTACGGCGGGTTCGGGGCCCTTGGCACGGCCCGGCCGACCGGTTGGGCTGGGGTGATGGTCCGCCACCGGGGCCTGGTGAGGGGCTGCCATGCAGCGGGCCAGCCACAGGATGTCGGCGAGTTCCTCAGGCCCCGTCTCCACGCCGGCGCCCGCGAGAATCTGGTGCAGCCTGTCGATCACGGTCTCAGTGCCCTGGGGTCGGGTCTCCGGTTCGGATCGTCCCACAGGAGTGCGAAGGGGTGGCTGTCGCCCTGGTCCGCCTGCTCCGACGACAGAGCGACACTGGCTTCGATACGCCGTCTGCGCAGCCGGCTCGGCAGGTTCCGCAGGTCGATCTCGTCGCCGGACGCGGTCAGCGCGGAGGGTAGATCGCCTGCGGAGCCGTTCAGCGGTGCGCCCCGCCGCCACACCACGATCGGGACCCCGGACATGTGCGCGGCGTCCAGTGCGTCACTCAGCAGTGCACGGTCACCGGGGACCAGGACGCACACCGGTAGCTCCCCGGCTTGCAGGAGCCTGGAGAGGATGCCCGGCGCCTGGTCTTCGGCGAGGAGCCAGATCGGGTGGCGGGCATCGAGCGTGGGCGCCTCCCACCGGCCTTTGCCGTGGCGTTCGAACGACTCCCATTTCTGCCGCCACTTCTGACGTGCGGCTCCCCTTCTCTCGTCGGGGCAGCGCACCACGACTTCGAAAAGGACCCCCATGGGCTCGAACGTGCCCTCCGGCCCGGCGGGGACCGCCCAGCCTTCGAACTCCTCGTCGATCAGCTTGCGAGGGATATGCACCTCGATGCGTCCGACGCCCGGGGCGATTCCCTGCGGGTCCCTGTCGTCGAACTCCTCGATGAGGGCCGCGATGCGCCCGCCGACCTCGCTGCGTGCCTCCGACAGTTTGAGGGAGGCCTCGGACTCCCACTCCGAGGTGAATCGGCCCTCGTACCGCCATATACGCACCGTGTACGCGTCATCCTGCCTGTGGTCCTTGGCGAGTTGGACGTGGAGTGCGGCAGGCTCCGTCGGGGGTTCCGGTGCGGGTGGTACCGGCCCGGCGCCGATCCGGGCGCGGGTGTCTTCCACCCAGGCGTCCAGCCTTGCGCCCCACTCCCGGTCCTGGGCGTGAGCGGCCAGGTAACGGACGAACGGCAGGGTGAGCGGGATGCCGGGCCGCCCCTGCCGCGCGTCGAGATCGCGGACGATCTCCGTGAGCCCGACCATGGGCGGGCTGCCGGCCAGTGGGGCAGCGCACTCGCAGACGTCGAAGGCCCAGCGGTAGGCGTCGTGGGCGTACGGCGGCAGACCACGGCCCTTGGTCAGGGCGGCGAGTCGGTTCCAGGCCTCCTGGTCCAGTTGCGGGGCGCCGCTGGGGGCGGATGCGGTCCAGGCGTCGCCGAAGATCGCTGAGCCGTTCCATCCGCGGTGGATCTCGAAGGTCGGTGTCTGCCAGATGCCCCCTTTCGCCTGGCGGAGTTCATCGAAGTCGGCCTGGACTCCATGCGCGATGGCCGTCAGGCGGTGCGTGCCCTGCCCGACGCTCAAACCATCGAGCCTGTGCAGCAGCGACCTGGTGAAAAGGCCCGACTGCCGACCCGCCTCGTTCCGGGCCGCCCCTCCTGGCGGTGCCGCGTAGAGAACGAACTGACGGCGCTCGTCGGTCATGGCCCCCTTGCCGTATTCGTGTGCCTCGAAGTGCAGTTTGGGGGTGCGCCGACGGTCCACGCGGCAGGCGTCGACGACGGCGACCTGGTGCCGGAAGCGTCCATGCGCCACGGAGGTGGACTTCCACAAGCGCAGGGCCGAGCCCAGGTTGAGATTGCTGATGCTGGGGGCGGCGGCGTTGGAGTAGGGCAGCAGCGCGTCTCCGTGGTCGTCGACGAAGCCGTGTCCGGCCCAGTAGATCCACAGCAGGTCGCCGTCACAGGACGGGAGTTCATGCAGGAGGGCCTGTTTGATGTTCGCCTCGGTCGCCGGCAGATGCTCCGGAAAGTCGTCCACGCAGGGGACGGTGGTCGAGGGCAACGGGGAGAGGAACAGACGCACGTTGGCGGGCGGCACCTGGCCGGAACCGGTGAGCCAGCGGGCGAAGTGGTGGGCGTCGAGGGCCGCTCCCGGTAGCCGCCAGCCGCTGCTGACGTCGTAGGACTCCACCCCGACCACAAGGGCGTACGTTCGCTGGGCTGCGATGTCGGGCAGGTCGTCGGGCTGAGGGGTCACCCGGCCGCCTCTGACCCTGACCGGCGGGCCGCGGGGAACTTTCCGACGCCCGTGCCGTGCATACAAAGGACCCGCAAACCCTCTCGCCCCCTTGGCCCTTCCCTTTGCCGGATACGACCATAGCGCGGGGTGAGCAGCGGGAATTCGCTCTTGGGTCAGTCCGGTGCCGAGTACTACTCCGCGTTCGCCCACATGTGCTCGTACCATCGCCTGGCCCTGTTCACGATGGCGGTGCTCTCCGGATCCGGGGGCGCGCCGGTCGCGGAGTGGTGGTAGAGGGCCGCGCCGAGTCCGAGGACGTCGTATATCTCGATCTGTTCCTCCGCCTCGAGGTGTACCGGGCGCCGTAGGACGGTGTAGTAGCCGGCGAGGACCTCGGTGCCGTTGAACAGGTACAGCTTCTGCATGGGAGCCATCGGAGTCTCCCTGTGCTCGAAGCTGACGCTCGCCACCTGCCCCACGGCCTGAAGCTCTCGGAGCACGCCGCTGATCGAGGCCGTGAACGAAAACCGCAGAGTTCGGAGACGCTCAAGTGCCCGTCGGTCTTCGGGATCACCCACCGGCGTGGCCAGTTTGAAGTCGCCGTCGGTCCGGGGCTGCAGCAGTCGCACACGAATCGACTCGGGCCTGAGTTCCCCGGCCCGCATCTTCTCGGCACACAAACGCATGTGCAGGTCCAGCGACTCACCCGTCAATGTGAAGGCATCGATGGTGACGTCCCGGGACCTGAAGGCCTCGTCTATATGGGAGTCAAGGCGCACAGGACCTTGGTCCGTCCTCGCCCGGCTTCCGCGTCCGCTCGGCGTCCGGACAACGCGGCTTCCGCTGCCCTGCCGTGACTCGATGTACCCCTGGTCCCGCAGCGACCTGAACACGCCCTGCACCGTGTCGCGAGACACCTCAAAACGCCGGGCGACGTCACGTTGGGTTGGAAGCCTCGTACCGAGGGGGTAAGTCCCAGCCTCGATCTCACTCAACAGCGCCCGCTCGACGCGATCGTGTACGGAGCCTGAGTTCTCCCCGCGGCTGGTCTCCTCTCGTAAGTGGGGGGCAACGCGCGCCGTCCTCGTTGGAATTCCGCGTCCGCTCGGTGTCCGGACTACGCGGCTTCCGCTGCCCTGCCGTGACTCGATGTATCCCTGGTCCTGCAGCGACTTCAGCACACGCTGCACCGTGTCGCGGGACACGCCAAAACGGTCGGCCATTTCACGTTGGGGAGGAAGCATCGCGCCGAGGGGGTAAGTCCCAGCCTCGATCTCGCTCACGAGCGCCCGCTCAACGCGGTCGTATACGGAGCCTGCGCTCTCCCCCCGATCGTCCTCGTTCAAGAAACCCTGCCTGCCTGTCCCGGGCGAACGGGAATGCGTTCCGCGGTCCAGGTGATTCGCGGCGGTACGACCCGCGCGCACAGCGGCATGCCGCATGCGTCGGTCAGGCCCAGGTGGCCGACCAACAGGCCGTCGCGGGCCGCGGTGTCGAGGATGTCGGTGGGGACGGCGTCGAGCATGAGCTTGGCGCGGCGGAACATGGTGAAGGTGCCGGATTCGTCGACGGTGCCCCAGGACAGGTAGATGAACCGCTCGCCCGGGCGGCCCTGCACGTACGGGCCCCGCACGTCGATGCCGGTGGCCGATGCGGTCGTGGTGCACTCCAGGGTCCAGGTCGCGTGCGGCGCATCGCCCGGTTGGAGGTCGAGGAGTTCGGCCGGGCGGTCGCGGCGTTGTACGGCGACGTGGACGTTGCGGTAGCCCGGGTCCTCGCCCTCGGCGGTGAGGCAGGTCAGGCCGGGCAGGTCGTCGGCGTCGATGCGAAGGAGCATGGGGTCATCATCCCCGCGGTACGGCCGACGCGGAACTCGGTGGCGTCCGGCGTGGAAATCAGGAAGGCTCGCGCGCATGGTTTCGGTATTGCAGAACGTGGCGATCGACTGTGCGGACGCCTATGAACTGGCCCTGTTCTGGAGCAGGGTGACTGGCCGTCCGCTGCATCCGGAGGACAAACCGGGTGCCCGGGAGACGCAGGTGATGTTGGCGGAGGGCCCGGTCCTGTACTTCAACCAGGTGCCCGAGGCCAAGAAGGACAAGAACCGCATCCATCTGTGTCTACGCCCCGAGACCACACGTGAGCAGGAAGTGGAACGGCTGCTCGGCCTCGGTGCCACCCTGGTCACGGATCTGCGGAATCCCGACGGCACCGGCTGGGCGGTACTGGCCGACCCCGAGGGCAATGAATTCTGCGTTCTGCGCAGCGAGTCCGACCGAGCCGCGACGGTTTCCGGGATCACGTCATGACGGAGGACGGCGAGCGGTCGCGGATCACGGTCGACGGCGAGGAGTTCGAGGTCGTTCAGCCGTACGACAGCCTGGGGACGTACCACCTCAGCTGGGTGACCGGACCTGATCCCCAGTACGGCTTCGGCTTCCGCATCCATCCCCCGGCGCCGGTCGGCCGGGCCGAGCTCGAAGAGGCCGTCCGGGACTTCCTCTCCCAGGTCGATCCGACCACCGGTTACATCGAGTAACCGGTCACTGCTCCACCCCAGGGTTGAGAAGGGGATCAACCCTGGGCCTCGCCGGTGCGGTCCTGGGCGTCGCCTGTGGCGGGGCGACCCGGCTCAGCGTCGGTTCGGACGGGGTGGCGCTGGCCAGGGCCGGCGCGCGATCGAGGCGCCGTACGGTTCATTACTCCCGTCCGCCGAACTGCCAGTTGTGGACCTCGATTTCGGCGTACCGGTCCGAGGTCAGGGCGGCGCGTGCCGTGTCCGGGTTGGGGGCTCTGAGCAGTATCGCGGTGCCCAGCCAGGTGTCGCCGTCGTCGGACAGCAGGGGGCCGTATGCGATGAGTTCGTTGCGGTCGGGTGGCACGGTGAGGTCGGCGGGCTGCCCTTCGCCGAGGCCGAGTACGAGGTATCGGTTGCCGCCGCTGCGGCCGCCGGGGAAGTCCCACATCGTGCGTCCGAGGAGGTTGCGCCACCGGCGCACCAGCACGTCCCGGTACGCGCCTGCCTGGTAGTTGGGCTCGTCGAAGGCGAAGGCGCGGGCCGCGGCGGAATCGGGCAGGTCGACGATGTGCACGCTGCCCGTCGGTGTATCGCCGTCGTCGGCGAGCGTCGGGCCGCGTGCGATCATCTGCGCCGCGTATCCGTCCATGTAGGACCAGTGCGCTTCGAGCAGTTCGTCGCGCAGGGGGAGGGAGCCGGGGCGGTCGCGGTGGTAGCAGAGGTACTCCATGACGGCAGAGCCTCCCTCACAGGTGGCGGTGCCTCAACTGACTTTGGCCGCACAAGCGTCACGTCCCCTGTTCCAGATCCTCCAGGCGCCTGAGAGCATCACGGGCTGCGTGCTGTTCTTCGGGGGTGAGGCGGATCGCCTCGGCCCGGGCAAGCGCCGAAGCCGCCGCCTTCTTGTCCCCGAGGTGCCCGGCGATGTCCGCACGCAGCACCAGGAGTTGGAACAGCTGCACGCGCGTCGGCTGCTCGTCCTCCAGGTCCAGCACACGGTCGACGATCTTCGCGGCGCTTGCCGGGGCTTCCTTGGAGTCGGCGAGGAGGGACGCGTGGTGCAGGGCGCGCGCGAAGGCATCCTTGGGCGCGGGCCGGTGGTGCGGGTCGTCGCTCGTCGGCTGCCCGATGCGGATGCAGTTGCCTCCCGGATCGGTCATGAGGAACTGCCGTACGCCGTACGACATGTCCTTCAGCGGCCCGATGCGCGGCAGCCCTCGCGTCGGAATCCTTCCGTACTCGGCCTTGAGCCCGCCCCGGAACGCCTCGTACAGCCCGTCGACGTCGTCGGTCTGGACGTAGCAGGTGCTGAACGAGTCGGCCGGCTCATACCGCTTCATGCCGAAGAACTGGAGCTGGATGTCACCGCGCTCGACGACCGCGTACGGATTGGGGTTTCGCTGCTCGAAGGTCACCTCGAAACCGAGGGCGGTGTAGAAGTCGAGCACGGGTTGGAGGGTCTGGCACGGGAGGATCGGGATGGTCTTCTCAGTCATGACTTCACTCTAGTCAACGTTGACTAGATGTTGCGTGCGGTTCCTGCGCGGTGAACGGGGCCGGGTGTTCATCCGTACTTCCGGCCGACGACCATCAGCACTGGGACAGGGTGGGGTGACGTGCCCGAGCAGCAACCGTTGGGATCCATCGGCCGTAAGGAGTCTTTCGCGTCCGCGAGACGCTTGGCCGTCGTCGGGAGTCTGGTGTTCCTTCCGCTGGCCACGGCCTGTGGTGGCGGGGAGGACAGGGCGACCGAGTCGTCGACGGTGTCCGCCGCCCCGGCCGCCGGAGTCGTCGCGCCCGCCAAGGTCGAAGTGATCGCCGGTCTCACCGGCTGCAAGGCCAAGATCCGCATCGAGGCGGACGAACTGCGCCAGGGGCTGTGCCATACGAAGAAGGCCGACTACCTCATCACCACGTTCCCCGAGGAGAAGTACAAGCGGACGTGGCTGGACTCGGCCAGTGTCTACGGCGGGACGTATCTGGTCGGTTCGCGCTGGGTGGTCAGCGCGGAGCCGGAGCTGCTCGGGGCGTTCCGCGAGAAGCTCGGTGGGACGATCCGGCGGCTCCAGGGAATGGGGCCCACGCAGGGTTCGTAACCGCGCTGCCTGACCTACTTGTCGGCCGGCTCGTAGTCGCTGATGACGTACAACGCCTCGTCGTCGATCGCGTTCTCCAGCCAGTCGAGGGTGATGCGTTCAGGGTGGCCGTCGTCGGCGTATTCGGCTTCCGCCTTGTCCGCGTTCTCCTTGCGGGCCTGGTTCAGCTCGTCCAACAGGTCGCCGATCGTGGGGACTTGGTCGGGAGACTGGTCGACCAGCCGTCGCGCGCTGTCGTCGAGTCCGACCGCCTTGGTCACGGCGCCGTCCCGGACCGTCACCTGGAACTTGCCGATCAGCGCGCGCTCTCCCTGCGTCGACTCCAGTGTGTAGGTGTACGCGGCGGGCTCTTCCCAGACCGCCCCGCTCTGCGCCGGACTGCCGTTGCCCTCGTCCTCGGCGCCGCAGGCGACGGTCACGGACAGGAGAGCCCCCACCAGTAGGGCGGCGGAGACTGCGCGGGCGCGTGGGTTCATGGTGCGGTCCCTTCGACACGGTTACTGCTGCTACGACGCCGGTCGAGGGCAGAACGTTCGGACCGAGCCCCTACGCGCCGTTTCCCACGCTGCGCACCCACACGGCAAAGGGTGCGACCTCCGGCTCTGGCGCCATGTCGTGGCCGTCTTCCAGGTCCGACCAAGGGATCACCCCTGGCTGCCGGTCATTGAGGAAGCCGTCGATGAGCGGGCCGAGGTCGTCGTGTGGCAGGTATGCGCCGCCGAAGGGCAAGTCGTCCGCGGCCACCGAGCCGGTTGAGCAACGGAGTTGGCCGGCCTGTATGTCGTGCCAGACGTAGAACGTCGCCACGCCGACATGGCCCATCTCGCGGATACGCGGATACGGAGCCGGAGGGCTGCAGCGGTGCGCTCAAAGGCGGCGCCCAGCAGCACACCGCGATTATCCAGGCACGGCTCGGAGGTCTACCGTCCCTCACGGATGCAGAACCGCCTCCCCGTTCACCCGAATCCCGGTCCGCTCCCCCGGCCGTACGACGACCGGCCCCGCCGCCCGTACGTCCACCGGCTCGGCAAGCCCGTCAACCGTCACCGTGACCATCGCATCGTGGCCATAGAAGCGCACGTCGGTGACCGTGCCGTGGGCCGTCGCGGGGGATGGGGCCGTCAATTCCAGTTGCTCCGGGCGCAGCAGCACCGTGCCCGCGCCGGCAGGCGCGTCTCCGGCGAGCGCAACGACGCCCAGTGCCGTCTCCGCCGTGCCGCCGGCCTGCGTCGTCGCCGGGAGTAGTACCGCGTCGCCCACGAATCCCGCCACCCACGGGTCGGTCGGGCGGCGGTAGATCTGTTCCGGGGTGTCGCACTGGGCCACGCGGCCGTCGCGTACGACCGCGACGAGGTCCGCGGTGGACAGGGCCTCTTGTTGGTCGTGGGTGACGAGGACGGCGGTGGCGCCGCTGAGGCGCAGGGCCGTACGGACGTCCGCGCGGACGCCTGCGCGCAACGCGCTGTCGAGGGCGTTGAAGGGTTCGTCGAGCAGGACCAGTGCGGGGCGTGGGGCCAGGGCCCGGGCCAGGGCGATGCGTTGTTGCTGGCCGCCGGAGAGTTCGTGGGGCATGCGGTCGCCGTAGCCGGACAGCCCTACCAGCTCCAGCATGGCGTCCGTTCGGCGGCGGCGCTCCGTCCGGTCCGCGCCCGTGAGACCGAAGGCCACATTGCGGGCCACGCTCAAGTGCGGGAACAGCGCGCCCTCTTGGGGGACGATGCCGATGCGGCGGCGCTCGGGTGGCAGGTGGACGCCGGGGGCGGACAGGACGCGGTCGGCGACCGTGACGCTGCCCGCGTCCGAGCGCAGGAAGCCCGCGATGATGCGCAGCAGTGTGGTCTTGCCGCAGCCCGAGGGGCCGAGGACCGCGGCCAGGGCGCCGGCGGGGACGGTGAGGTCGAGGCCGTCGAGGACGCGCGGGGCCTGCGGGCCGTAGGACTTGGTCAGTCCTTCGATGCGCAGTTCGGTCATGTTCGGTGCCTCCCGAGGAGGTAGGAGGGGATCGCGGCCAGCAGGATGAGGGCGGCGGCGTACGGGGCCGCGGCGGCGTAGGAGGCGGTGCCGGTCTCGGTCCACAGGCGGGTGGCCAGGGTGTCCATGCCGGTGGGGCGGAGCAGGAGGGTGGCGGGGAGTTCCTTCATGCACACGACGAAGGTCAGCGCGGCTCCCGCTGCCACGCCGGGTGCGGCCAGCGGCACGGTGATCTCGCGCAGGACCCGCCAGGGCCCTCGGCCGAGGGAGCGGGCCACGTCCTCCAGGAGGGGCGGGGCCTGGAGGACGGCGGCGCGTGTGGCGGCGACCGCGACGGGCAGGAACAGCACCGCGTACGCGCCGACCAGCAGCGGTAGTTCCTGGTACAGGGGGTGGGCGTAGCGGACGGCGAAGAAGACGAGGGAGAGGGCGATGGTGATGCCGGGCAGTGCGTGGCCCGCGTAGGCCGCCTGTTCCAGCAGGTGGGCTGTGCGGCCTCGGTGTCTCGCCGCGATCACGCCGATCGGCAGGGCGAGTACGGTCGTCAGCGCGGCGCCCGCGGCGGCGACGCCGAGGGTGGCGGTGGCGGTCTCGGTGAGGCGGGCCGGGTCCCAGGTCGCGGAGTTGCCGACGGCTAGCCAGTAGCCGAGGGTGGCGAGCGGGAAGGCGACGGCGGCGGCTGTCACGGCGGCGCACCAACCGAGCGCCGGGGCCAGCCATTTGCCCAGAGGGGCGGGGTCTGCGGGTCGTGCGGTGCCGGTGCCGGTGCGGGCGTATCCGGCTCGGCCGCGGGTGCGTGCCTCGGTGGCGACCAGGGCCACGGTGAGCACCACCAGGACGACGCTGAGCGCGGCGGCCGGGGTGCGGTCGAAGGACGCCCGGTACGAGGTATAGATGCCGCGGGTGAAGGTGTCGTACTGCATGAGGGAGACCGCGCCGAAGTCGGAGAGCACGTACAGCGCCACCAGGACCGCTCCGCCCGCCGCGGCGGGGCGCAGTTGCGGGAGGGTGACGCGCCGGAAGGTGCGCAGCGGGCCGAGGCCGAGGGAGCGGGCGGCCTCCTCCTGGGCGGGGTCGGTGCGGCGCAGTGCGGCGGCGACGGGGAGATGGACGTACGGGAAGCTCACCAGGGTCAGGGAGAGGGCCGAGCCGGTGAAGCCGGACAGCTCCGGGACCGCCGACAGCCAGGCGAAGGCGGCGACGTAGCTCGGCACGGCCAGCGGCAGGGTGACCAGTACAGCCCAGCCGCGCGCCCACGGCAGGTTCGTACGGGTGGTCAGCCAGGCCAGGGAGATGCCGAGGACCAGACAGGCCGTCACGACGACTGCCGCCAGGGCGACGCTGTGGCCGAGGAGTTGGGCGGCGCGCTCGGTGGTGACGATGTTCCAGGCGTAGCCGGGCCCGTGTTCGAGGGCGCGTACGCCGAGGTACACGAGCGGCAGCAGGGCGAAGGCGGCGGCCAGCGCCGCCGGCAGGGCCAGTGCCCACGGGACCCGCCCGGGCGGCCGCAGCCGCGGGACCGGGCGGGTGCCGGGGTCTTTCCCGACGGATACCCCCATGACGGGCCGCGGCCTCAGACCAGTCCGGCTTCCTGGAGCATGGCCAGTGTCTCCTTCAGCGAGTCGAGCTCACCGAGGTTGATCTCGGGTGCCTCCAGGGAGTCGAGTGCGGGCAGGCCCTCGGCCGGTGCGACGCCGGCGGCCAGCGGGTACTCCTTGGTCTCCTCGGCGAAGTAGGTCTGCGCCTGTTCGCCGAGCAGGAAGTCGGCGGCCCGCTGCGCGTAGTCGGCCTCCTTGGTGTCGGCGCCCTTGAGCAGGCCCACACCGGCGACGTTGACCAGACCGCCCGGGTCGCCGCCGGGCAGGAAGTGGAGCTTGGCGGTGAGCTTGTCCTCGCCTTCCTCGGCGGCCTTCTCGTACCAGTAGTAGTGGTTGATCAGGCCCGCGGAGACTTCGCCGGAGTCCACGGCCTCCAGGATGTCGGTGTTGCTCTCGTACGTCTTCGGGGAGTTGGCCTTGAAGCCCTTGAGCCACTCGAGGGTGGCGTCGTCGCCCTCGAGGACGCGCATGCCGGTGACGAACGCCTGGAAGGAGGCGTTGTTCGGCGCGAACCCGACCTTCCCCTTCCACTCCGGCCCGGTCAGTTCGTGCACGCTGTCCGGCGGGGTGCCGGCCTTGCCCGGGTGGTACGCGAGGACACGGACGCGGCCCGAGACGCCGACCCAGTCGCCCTCGCCGCCGCGGTAGGCCTCTTCGACCTTGTCGAGCGTCGGCTGCGGAAGGGGGGTCAGGACTCCCTCCTTCGACAGGGCACCGAGGGCGCCGGCGTCCTGCGAGAAGAACAGGCCCGCCTCGGTCTTGTCGCCCTCCTCCAGGATCTGGGCGGCGAGCTCGGCGCTGTCGCCATAGCGCACCTCGACGTTCGCGTCGAGCTCCTTCTCCAGTTTCTCCAGCAGCGGTTCGACCAGGTCCTCGTTGCGGCCGGAGTAGATGACCAGGTCGGCCGGCTCGTCGCTGCACGCCGCGAGGGCCGGGGCGAGCAGCCCGAGGGCGAGAGCGGGCAGGGCGAGACGTCTGACCGAGGAGCGTCGCATGGTGAGGCCTTCCTGACAGTGGCTCACTTCCGGTGCCGGGCAACGCGCCGTGGGGACGGCGAAGGGGAGCGAGCGCGGGAGCGGTGCCGAGGAGAATGCTGTGAATGAGCCATGAATAAGGTAAAGCTAACCTCACCGTCAAGAACGGCTTGATAACGGGCGTTGCTCAACTTGCGATGCGCGCATCTGTGCGCCCGCCGTGCGACCGCCGTGACCTTCCTGTGCCTTTCCTTTGAGGTTAGGCAAACCTAATATGCGCCTGTGCTCAACCCCTCCGACCTGCTGTCCGGCAGACCCGGCGTCCGCTCGCCGCTGTTCGCCGAACACCTCGCCACGCACGGCGACCGTCCGGCCCTACTGACCGCGGACGGCGAACTGTCGTACCGCCGACTGGCCGAAATGGTCACCCGGACCGCCACCCGCCTGGGCGCTGACCGGCGCCTGGTGCTCCTGACCGGCGCCCACACCACGGACGTCCTGGTCACCTACCTCGCCGCGCTCGCCGCCGGTCACCCGGTCCTGCTGGTCCCCGGCGACAACCCCGAGGCCGTACGGTCGCTGACCGCCGCCTACGACCCCGACATCGTGGTGACCACCGATGCCGCGGGCCGGCTGCGGATGGACGAGCGACGGCCGGTCTCCGTACACGAACTCCACCCGGACCTCGCCCTGCTGCTGAGCACGTCCGGCTCCACCGGATCCCCCAAACTGGTCCGGCTGTCCTACGCCAACCTCCAGGCCAACGCCGAATCCATCGCCACCTACCTGGACATCCGCGAGACCGACCGCGCCGCCACCACCCTCCCCCTGCACTACTGCTACGGCCTGTCCGTCATCAACAGCCACCTCCTGCGCGGCGCCGCACTGATCCTCACCGACCTCTCCGTCGCCGACGACGGCTTCTGGGACCTCTTCCGCGCCGCCCGCGCCACGACCTTCGCCGCGGTCCCTTACACCTTCGATCTGCTCGACCGCATCGGCTTCGCCGACCTGCCCCTCCCCCACCTGCGCTACATCACCCAGGCAGGCGGCCGCCTCGCACCCGACCGAGTGCGCCGCTACGCCGAGCTGGGCCGACGCGACGGCTGGGACCTCTATGTGATGTACGGCCAGACCGAGGCCACCGCCCGCATGGCCTACCTGCCACCGCACCTGGCCTCGACCCACCCCTCCGCGATCGGCATCCCGATACCCGGCGGCTCCTTCCACCTGGAACCCCACCCCGAGTGGCCTGCCGACTCCACCGGCGAGCTGGTGTACTCGGGCCCCAACGTCATGCTCGGCTACGCGGAGCACCCGAGCGACCTGGCCCTGGGCCGCACCACCCATGACCTGCACACCGGCGACATCGCCCGGCGCACGCCGGACGGGCTGTACGAAATCGTCGGCCGCAGCAGCCGGTTCGCGAAGATCCTCGGATTGCGGATCGATCCGGAGCGGGTGGAGACACTGCTGCTGCGGCACGGATTCCGTGCGATGTGCGCGGGGCGCGACGACGAACTCGTGGTGGCCGTATCGGGCGACGGGAGCACGGCTCCCGAGGCGGTACGGCGCATGGTGACCAGTGAGTGCGGGCTTCCGGCGCGGGCGGTCGCGGTCCATGTCCTGCCGGAACTGCCCAGGCTGGCCACCGGAAAGCCGGACTACGAGACGGTGCGGAAACTGGCCGGCGGCTCACCACCGTCCGAACCGCCATCGAACCTCTGCCAGTTGTACGCCCGAATACTGGACCGACCCGACGTCACCGAGGACAGCAGCTTCGTGTCGCTCGGCGGCGATTCACTGTCGTACGTCGAAATGTCGCTGAACCTGGAACAGGTGCTCGGCCATCTGCCGCCCGACTGGCACACGCGCCCCATCCGCGAACTGCGCCGCCCCGCACAGCCCTTGAAGACCTCGCGCAGACGCACGCTGGAGACGGGCATCGCGTTGCGCGCCGCGGCCATCGTCCTGATCGTCGGCTCGCACATCCATGTCGTCTACGTCAAAGGCGGCGCCCATCTGCTGCTGGCGGTCGCGGGGTACAACCTCGCGCGCTTCCACCTCACCCCGTCCGCCGAGCGCCGCGAACGCGTCCGGCACGGGCTGCGGAGCATCGCGCGGATCGTGCTGCCCAGCCTGGCCTGGATCGCCGTGCTCCTTCCGCTCACCGACGACTACGGCCTGACGAACCTTTTCCTGCTGCACAGCGTCCTCGGGCCGCACGACAGCGATACGGCCATGCACTTCTGGTTCATCGAGGCGCTGACGTACATCCTGCTGGCTGCCGTGGCCTTGCTCGGCCTGCGGTTCGTGGACCGCGCCGAGAGGCGTTTCCCGTTCGCCCTGCCCATGTCGATCGTGGCGCTGGGGCTCATCACGCGTTACGACCTTCTCGGGCTGCGCGATCGCATGCACATCCCGTCGGCGGTCGTGATCTTCTGGCTGTTCGCGTTGGGGTGGGCGGCGGCGAAGGCGGACGGCACGCGTCAGCGGGTGCTGGTGACTGTGGTCGCGGTGGCGACGATTCCGGGGTTCTTTCCCGGTGAGCCGTTCCGGGACGCGGTGATCGCGGGCGGGTTCGTACTGCTGGTGTGGGTGCGGAGTCTGCCGAGCGTGGGGGTGGTCAACAAAGTGGCGGGTGTGCTGGCCGGCAGCTCGCTGTACATCTATCTGACGCACTGGCAGATCTATCCACTGATCGACGACTTCTCGGGCTGGCTGGCGCTGATTGCCGCGCTTCTGTTCGGGATCGGATATGCGGCGGTGGCCAATCGGGGGATGCGGTGGATGTCGGGGGTGTGGGCGGAACGGCGGCGGGGGGCTGTTCGGGAGGGATCCGCACAGCGGGCTCGGGGGCTGTAGGCCGTCCGGCGCAAGGCCGAATGCGGGCGTTCGCTACCGTGTCGGTCCATGACCGTCCTGATCATCGGCGGCAGTGGGTTCCTCGGCACGGAACTGGTCCGCCGGGCCACCGAGATGGGGCATGAGACAGCAGCGACGTTCGCCTCGCGACCCGGCGCAGTTCCGCAGGCCGCCTGGCATCCGTTGGACGTAAGGGACCCTGCTCGGGTCGCACGAGTGATCGCCGACGTGACACCGTCTGTGGTGATCAACGCATCGAGCGGCGGGGCCAACTGGGCCGCCACCGCCGACGGCGCGGTCCGTGTGGCGCTGGCCGCGGCCGAGCAAGGTTGCCGCCTGGTGCATGTCTCCAGTGACGCGGTGTTCTCCGGTGCGGACATTCACTACGACGAGAGCTGTCTGCCCGATCCAGTCACGCCGTACGGCGCCGCGAAGGCGGCCGCCGAAACGGCGGTGCGGCTCCTGGTACCGGGCGCGGTCGTCGCCCGCACCTCCCTGATCGTCGGACACCGCCGGTCCGTCCACGAGCGCATGGTGCATGCTCTGGCGGCCGGTACCCGTGAAGGGGTCTTGTTCACCGACGACATCCGCTGTCCGGTACACGTCGCCGACCTCTCAACTGCCTTGTGGGAGCTCGCACTGTCCGACGCGGCCGGGGTCTTCCACCTCGGCGGCGCGGACGCCGTGAGCCGCCATGAACTCGGTGTGCTCATCGCCCGGCGGGACGGACTCGACAGCGAGCTGCTGCCCACCGGGCGCCGAGCCGACACCCCGCTGCCCGGGGGCCTGGAGGTGCGCCTGGACAGTCGCGCAACGCAGGATCGGCTACGTACGAGGCTGCGTGGGGCACGCGAGTTTCTTTGCGGAGGCGGAGGCGGAGGCGGCGGCGGGGCGCTCTGCACCGGCCTCGATCAATGGCTGTGACAGGTGCGCGGACCACCGGCATCATGGATGCCATGGACACCTCCAGCACCTCGTGGATCACCGTCGCTGCCTACGAGAACCTGCCGGGCTGCCTCCACCCGATGGCCGCGGTCCGCGCTTGACTGCGTGATCGGGGCGTCGACTGGATGCCCTTCCGGCCGGACGAGATCCAGTGGGGTCTGGCCTGTGGCGTCGGGCCTGAAGGCCACTGGCGGGGCTGGTTCGACGTCAGTGTCCGGGGCGACGCGCTGCGGCGGCTCGGGCTCCATCCCGATCAGCCCGCCTCCAAGGTCGTAGGTCCGTCGCCGCCCGGCTGGTGGCATGCCGCGGCTGAACGCAACGCTCGGACAAACAGTGGGCCGGTCTCGGCCTCTCCATTCTGACCGGCGCCGCCGAGCTGTCACAGATCCGGCTGCTGTCCTGTCCTTCTGATGTGCGGTGTGACGCACCGGGTCCGGCGGGTGTCGTCGGGGTCCGTTGAGCGCGAATCAGGTGACGGAGACAGTGATGAAGATCGTGGTTATCGGCGGTACGGGACGTATCGGGTCCCAGGTGGTTGCGTTGCTGCGGGCAAACGGGCACGAGGTCGTGCCTGCCGCTCCCTCCACCGGCGTGGACACACTCACCGGCGAGGGGCTGGCCGAGGCGCTCAAGGGCGCGGACGTGGTCGTGGACGTGTCGAACTCGCCGTCCTTCGACCCCGAGCCCGCGCTGGACTTCTTCACCCGCTCGGCGCGGAATCTGTTCGCGGCCGAGAAGGAGGCAGGGGTCCGCCACCACGTCGGGCTCTCCATCGTCGGCGTCGACCAGGTGCCCGACTACGGCTACTACCGGGCCAAGGTCGCCCAGGAGGACGCCGTGCGCGGCAGCGGCGTGCCGTACAGCATCGTGCGCGCCACCCAGTTCTTCGAGTTCATCGCTCCGGTGATGGACATGTCCACCGAGGGGAGCGAGGTACGCCTGACCTCCACGCGTCTGCGTCCCATCGCCTCCGCGGATGTCGCCGCCGCGGTCGCGGGGGCGGCTCAGGGCGAGCCGTCCAACGGCATCCGCAATATCGCGGGGCCCGAGGTGTACGGGCTGGACCGGCTCGGTGAGATCACCCTGGCGGCGAAGCCGGACGGCCGTACCGTCGTCACGGACGAGTCCGCCGGCCTCTTCGCGGGCATGCCGGATGTGCTGGCCGGCGACGACACCGTGCAGGTCGCGGCCACCCGCTACGAGGACTGGCTCCAGCGGAACTGACCGCTACGGCCGCCCGGTGAGCCTGCGCGCGGACCGTTCGTACGCGCGCAGCTTCTCCGGCGTGATGACCCAGTAGAGACCGTCGATGCCGTCCGGTCCCGGCGTGATGCTCACGAGGGCCACCGTCGCCCCGTCCTGGGTGAGCCGCAGGCTGGGCCGGCCGTTGGCCTCGACCACGCCGTACTCGGCGCCGGGGAAGAACTTCTGGGCGAAGGCGGTGACCCTGGCCGCGCGCTCGGCGCCGACGATCGCCAGCCGGGCCACACCGCGCAGGCCGTTGCCGTCGGCGTAGGTGACGACGTCGGCCGACAGCACGCTTTCGAGCGCGCCGACGTCACCGTCCCGCGCGGCGGCGACGAAGGCCTCGAGGAGGCGCCGGTGCTGTGCCGTGTCGACGGGTGCACGGCGCTCGGCTGCCAGCCGCTTGCGGGCCCGGCTGACGATCTGCCGTGTATTGGCCTGGGTCAGCTGCAGGATGCCCGCGATCTCTTCGTACGCGTAGTCGAACGCCTCCCGCAGCACATAGGCCGCCCGCTCCACCGGGTTCAGCTTCTCCAGGACCAGCAGCACCGCCAGCTCCAGCGCCTCGCCGCGCTCCGCCCCGACCTGCGGATCCACGCTCGTGTCCACCGGCTCCGGCAGCCAGGGCCCGACGTACGCCTCGCGGCGGACGCGCGCCGACTGAGCCACGTTGATCGCCACACGTGTGGTGGTCTTCGCCAGGAACGCCCCGGCATCCAGCACCGCCCCGCGCTCCACGCCCTGCCAGCGCACCCACACGTCCTGCACCACGTCCTCGGCCTCGGCGACGCTGCCCAGGATGCGGTAGGCGATACCGAACAGCCGCGGCCGCAGCCGCTCGAACGCGTCCGCCGCTTCGCTGAGCGAGTCGCCGGTGAGCGGTTGCGGCTCGTCCATGGTGCCGATGCCTCCGGAGGTCGACGGTGGGGCGATGGTGGCCACAGTACGGCCGTGGGCGCGGCTATTTGTGATCGCGCAGGAAGGCGTTAACGCCGTGCTGCGCGGCTGGGCGACCCCCGAAGTGTTCCGCGGCCTTCGCCAGGCCGAACTCGCCCCCCGAGGGGTCAGCGCAGCGGCCCCGGCTGCGCTTTCGGTGTCGCCGTGGCCAGACGGGCGCGGGCGGCGGCGTGGATCGGGGACGGGCCGCGAGCCCACTCCAGCCCACGGCCGACCGCGGTGGCGAGCGGCCGGTCCCACGCGACGCGCACCAGGGCGGGACGCCGGATGCCGAGTTCGGCCCTCGCCCAGCTCGGCAGCAGTCCCAGCGAGGCGTTCATCAACAGCCGCGCGACCAGCCGTTCCCGCCGGTTGCGACCGAAGCCGCGCAGGAACCGCATGGCCTCCAACGCGGCCGGGGTGACGTGGAGTTCGGGCCGCATGCGAGCCAGATAGCGCGTGACCTCGCGTGCCGTGCGCGGCACCTCCCTCGCACCCAGCGCCTCGGCGACGGGGGCGACCTGCATGTAGTAGGTGTCGCATTCGGCCCGGGTGAGACGGGACTTGCGCGGCGCGTGGACCTGGTAACCCGTCACGAAGCTGTACACCTCGGCGGTGTGCACCCAGGTCAGCAGCTCCGGGTCGTCCGCGCGGTACGGCCGCCCGTCCGGCGCCGTCCCCTGGACGTGCGTATGGATCCGCCGTACGACGTCGATCACCTCCCGCGCCGACTGCTGCGAGCCAAAGGTGGTTGTGGTGATGAACCGTGCGGTGCGGGTGAGGCGGCCGACGGGGTCGGTACGGAAGTCGGAGTGCTGGTCGACGCCGGCCATCGCCAGCGGGTGCAGGGACTGGAGCATGAGCGCCGCGAAGCCGCCGGTGAGCATGCCGGTCGGATGGCCGTGCACCCGCCAGGCCGGGCTGTCCGGGGCGATGCCGAAGAGTCCGGGATCACCGGGCGGCCCCGCATAGCGCTCCAGCTTGAGGTCGCCGCCGTGCACGGTTGCCTTGAGCTCGTCGGTGATCCGGTCCCGTATGCCCATCAGTGCCTCCGCGCATTCACGACGACACATGAAATATACATCCGTCTATTTGCCCGTCGGCCGGAGCCCCTCACACCGACGAGAGGTCGATCGCCCGGTCCACGTCCTGCGGTCGCAGCACCCGCAGGATGCCCTCCAGCAGGTAGTAGTCGGCGTACGGCAGGGAGATCTCGACCCCGTCCTCGGCCGGGCGGTGGCGGGTGCAGCGGGCTACGACCGCCTCGGCCCGGGTGGAGTTCTGCGTCAGGCAGGTCTGGGACAGGGCGGTGAGGATACGGAGTGCCGCTGTGCGGTATTCCGGTCTGCCGGTTGCCGTGGACAGGTCGAGCAGGCCGCAGGCCATGATGGCTCCGGCCGAGGCGTCCTTGATGTCGTGCGGTTGTTGCGGAGCGCGGTAGTCCCAGACGGGGACGTGGTCCGCGGTCAGGGCGCCGAGTGCGTAGTCGGCCAGTTTGCGCGCCGTGTTCAGGAACTCCTTGTCTCCGGTACGGCGGTAGATGGTGGTGAAGCCGTACAGGCCCCATGCCTGTCCGCGGGCCCAGCACGAGGTGGCGCTGTATCCCTGGACGGTGCCCGGGCCGAGCGGTGCTCCGGTCGCCGGGTCGAAGTCGTAGACGTGCGGGGTCGATCCGTCGGGGCGTGGGAACACTCGTTGGGCTGTCTTCGCGTGTTCGACGGCGATGTCGAGGTACTGCGTGTCACCGGTCTGCCGGCTCGCGAAGGCCAGCAGGTCGAGGTTCATCATCGTGTCGATGATGACGCGGCCCGCGTTGTTCGGGTCGCTCAGCGCTCCCCATGCCCTGATGAAGCGGCCGCGCGGGTTGTAGCGCTTGATCAGCGAGTCGGCCGCCTTCAGGGCTCCGGTTCGCCAGGTGTCGTCGCCGGTCAGACGCCAGGCCGTGACCCATGAGGGGTAGAAGAGGAAACCCAGGTCGTGGGTGGTGGTGTCGCTCTGACGGGGCGCCAGCTTTCTCGCCGATTCGATGGCCCGCGCTCTCAGGGCGTCGTCGCCGCTGTGGAGCCAGGCCATCCAGAGCGTGCCCGGCCAGAATCCGCCTACCCAGTCGCCGTTCTGGGAGTAGACCCACTTCTCGAACCTGGTGCCGACGGGAAGGCGGTCACACGCGGTGAGACGGCGCTGATCTTCTCGACGGCGTAGTCGGCCGCGTCCCGCAAGATGCGCGCTATGGAAGCCGGGGGCTGTCCGGGCAGTGCCTGCGCGTTCTGTGCCGAGGTGGCGCCAAGGGCCGCGGCACCCGCCGCAGTTGCCAGCACGGTTCGCCGGGAAACAGTCACAGATCGTCCGCCTCTCCAACTTCACAGTCAGGTCCGGGAGTTGAGGAGTCTGGCACAGCCGCCCACCCGTTGAACACCTACGTGAGCAATGTTCATGGACATGAACGAGCTAGGCGTCCGGGTGCAGGGCGTCGAGGATGAGGGCGAGGCCGTAGGTGAACTCGTCGGCGTAGTCGTAGCCGGGCTTGAGGACATGCTCGGTGGCCAGTTCGGTGAGGTGCGGGTAGGCGTCGGCGGGCATCTCGGCCAGGATGGCGCCCGCCACCTCGTCCAGTTCCGCCTCGCCCTTGAACGGCAGGCTGAGCTCCTGGAGCACGAAGCCGTACAGGTAGCTGTCGATCAGCGAGACCGCGTGTGCCGTCATCGGGACGGAGAAGCCTCCGGCGCGCAGCGCTCCGATCACAGCGTCGTGGTGGCGCAGGGTCGCGGGGCCGGGCTGGGAGCGGGAGTCCATCAGGCCGATGGCCCAGGGGTGGCGCTTGAGGGCGGCACGGGCGGAGAGGGCGCGGTCACGCATGGCGCTCTTCCAGTCCGCGTCACCCGGCGGCAGCTCGATCTCGGCGAACACGGCGTCCACCATGCCGTCGAGGATGTCCTCCCGGCCCTTCACATGGTGGTAGAGCGACATCGCCTCGACGCCCAGGGGTTCGGCGATGGCCCGCATGGTGAGCGCGGCGGAGCCTTTCTCGTCGGCCACCGCCACGGCCGTACGGATCACGCGCTCACGGCTGAGCGGGACGCGCCGACTCTTGCCATCCCCGGTCATTCACCACTCCCTCATTGACTGCCTTACACCATAAGGCTAGCGTGCCTTACAACATAAGGTCAGCATGCCGGCGAAGGGGCTGCGCCATGAGCACGGATCGGATCAAGAGGGTCTGCATCGTCGGAGCCTCGGGGAAGCTCGGGCAGTACATGGTCGGGCACGCGCTGGAGCGCGGCTATGAGGTGGTCGGCGTGTGCCGGGAGCGCAGTGTGCCGAAGCTGGCCGCGTTCGAGGGGCGGATGACCGTCGTGCCCGGGCCCACGAACGACCCGGAGGTGATCCGGAAGGCGGTCGCCGGGTGCGACGGAGTGCTGACGGTGTTGGCGCCCTGGGGTGTGCAGCAGTATTCGTCCGGTACGGCGCAGGCGGTGCTCGACCACGCACGGCCGGGCGCGCGCCTGATCTTCTCCTGCGGCTGGCACATCACGCGCGACGGCAAGGACAAGTACTCACGGTTGTTCACCCTGGGTGTCCGGGTCGCCGCCGTGCTGGCCAAGCTGGTCCGCGCGGTCGAGATCGACGATCAGGTCGAGGCCTGCCGTCGGATCTTCGCCAGTGACACCCGGTGGACCGTGGTGCGCGGCAGTTCCCTGGAGGAGGGCGAGAGCCAGGGCCTGCCCGTGTGGAGCCGGCACGTGGGCGACCCGGTGCTGGCCAGCAATCTCACCCGCCGGGTGGACTTCGCGCTGTTCATGGTCGAGGCCCTGACCGACGACACGCTCGTCCAGGAGGCCCCGGCGATCGTCGGCTGCCGGACGCCGAGCGCTCTGGCCCATGCATAGCGGGCACGGGGCGGGGCACCGGTTGCCCGGTGCCCCGTCTCAGGTGCCGCTCAGTCCTCCCCGGGCAGTTCGCCCGCAAAGGCCGCCGCCATCCGCAGCCACGGCGCCGCCTCGTCGCGGCGACCCTGGCGTTCCAGCGTGCGGCCCAGCATCAGGTGGGCGTAGTGCTCGACCGGGTCGCGGTCGATGATCCGGCGCAACTGCTCCTCGGCGCGGCTCAGTTGGGCCGAGTGGTAGTAGGCGCGGGCCAGCAGCAGACGGGGGCCGGTCTGCTCCGGGGCCTCCTCGACGACGTCGGTGAGGAGGCGGGCGGCGCCGATGTAGTCCTTGGCCCCGAAGAGGAGTTGGGCCCTCTCCCAGCGCTCGAGGACGGTCTCCTCGTGCGGGACGCCGGCGCCGTTGTCGAACAGGTGCAGGGCGCTGGCCCAGCGGTCGGGGGCGACTCCGTCGTGCGCCGTGTAGTCGTTGAAGCTCTCCGTCGTCATTCCTCAGTCCTCCTCAGTCCTCGTTAGTCCTCGTTTGCGATCGCGGCGAGCAGCGACGCGTGGGTGGGGGCGTCGGGCACCTGGGCCGGCCTGTTGTCGGCGAACTCCTTGCGCAGCACGGGGACCACCTCCTCGCCCAGCAGGTCGATCTGCTCCAGCACGGTCTTCAGCGGGACTCCCCCGCCGTCCACCACGAACAACTGCCGCTGGTAGTCGCCGAAGTGCTCACGGAAGGTGAGCGTCTTCTCGATGACCTGCTGCGGGGTGCCGACGGTCAGCGGGGTCTGCTCCATGTACTCCTCCATGGAGATCCCACCGCCCATCACCGGTGAGTGGTCGAAGAACGGGCGGAACTCGCGGATGGCGTCCTGGGAGTTGCGGCGCATGTAGACATGCCCGCCGAGTCCGACGATCGCCTGCTCGGCGGTGCCGTGGCCGTAGTGCGCGTACCGCTCCCGGTACAGCTCGATCAGCTGCTTGGTGTGCTCCTTCGGCCAGAAGATGTTGTTGTGGAAGAAGCCGTCGCCGTAGTACGCGGCCTGCTCGGCGATCTCCGGGGACCGGATGGAACCGTGCCAGACGAAGGGCGGTACGCCGTCCAGCGGCCGCGGCGTGGAGGTGAAGCCCTGCAGCGGGGTACGGAACTTCCCCTCCCAGTTCACGACGTCCTCGCGCCACAGCCGGTGCAGCAGCGCGTAGTTCTCGATGGCGAGGCTGATGCCGTCGCGGATGTCCTTGCCGAACCACGGATAGACCGGGCCGGTGTTGCCGCGGCCCATCATCAGGTCCACCCGGCCATCGGCCAGGTGCTGGAGCATCGCGAAGTCCTCGGCGATCTTCACCGGGTCGTTGGTGGTGATCAGCGTGGTCGAGGTGGACAGGATGATGCGTTCGGTGCGCGCGGCTATCCAGCCCAGCATCGTGGTCGGGGACGACGGCACGAACGGCTTGTTGTGGTGCTCCCCGGTCGCGAAGACATCCAGGCCGACCTCTTCGGCCTTCTGCGCGATGGCCACCATCGCCTTGATCCGCTCGTGCTCCGTGGGCGTGCGGCCCGTGGTCGGGTCGGTGGCGACGTCGCCGACGGTGAAGATGCCGAACTGCATCGTGATCAGCCTTTCCATGAGGTTGATACATCAACCATATGGCCGTAACGCGGGCCCGGTCTCCGCTATTCCAGCGGTACGCCTGTCAGGGACGGGGGTCTTCGTCCAGCTGTGCGACGACTCGCTCGGAGATCTGGGCCAGCGTCCTGAGTTCCGCCGGGGTGACATGGTCGAGGAACAGGGAGCGCACCGCTTCGACGTGGAGCGGGGCGGCCGCTTCGATCGCCTGCCGGCCGGCCGGCGTGATCACCACGAACGCGCCGCGCCCGTCCTCGGGACACTCCTCGCGCGTCACCAGCCCGCGCTTGGTCATCCGGGCGATGTGATGCGACATCCGGCTCTTCTCCCACTCGAGCGCCTGGGAAAGATCCAGAAACCGCTGTCGCCCCTCGGGTACGTCGGTCAGTTGGACCAGCACCTGGAAGTCGGCGGCCGACAGCTTCGACTCCGACTGCATCCGGCGCGCCAGCCGGCCGCCGAGCCTCTCCTGCAGCCGCACGAAGCACCGCCAGGCGTGCTGCTCCTCCGCCGTCAGCCAACGCACCGTCTCAGTCATGCCGAAAGTGTAGCCGTTAGTTGATCCATCATCTAAGGTCTGCGGTCGGGGGCGTCAGCCCAGAGGTCGACATACTCCCTGCCAGGCCCTCAGTGATGCCGCGCACATACCCGCAGAGGGCACGCGGGCGCGTGTTAGCGTCCCGGCCGTGACTTCCCCGGCTCTGGGCGCATCGGCACCCGATATCACTGCGCTCGACCTGTTCGGCGACGACTTCACTCACGATCCGTACCCGTGGCTGGAGGCGTTGCGCGACCAGGCGCCGGTGCATTTCGATCCCAATTCCGGGCTGTGGTTGGTCAGCCGCTATCGGGACGTACGCCAGGTGCTGCTCAGCCCGGACGACTACCTGCCGGACAACGCCCAGCACGCGGTCACCCCGCTGCCGTTCGGCGTGCTCCGGGTGCTCGCGCGGGCGGGCTTCAACCTCCCGCCCGCCCTGGCCAACAACGGCACCGACAGCCACCCCGGACTGCGGCGGGTGGTCACCCGGTTCTTCAACGCCCAGCGCGTGGCCGCCGCCGTACCGGTGATCGAGCGGCTCGCCGACGAGCTGCTGGACGAGGTGCACGCCTCGGGCAGCCGCGATCTGTTCACGTCCTTCGCCCAGGTTCTGCCGTGCCGGGTACTCATGGACCTGCTCGGCATCGAGGGTGTCCCGACGGCGACGCTGATCCGTTGGAGCGATGCCTCTCTGGAGCTGTTCTGGGGTCGGCCCGGGCCGGAGCGTCAGCTCGAACTGGCGGAGCTGGTGGGCGAGTTCCACCGGTGGCTGACCGAGACGGTGGCGGGCGGGAAGGCCCGGCCCGGCTCCTTCGTGGCTGCCCTGACCGACCACCGCACACCCGACGGCGAACGGCTCGACGTGGAGACCGCCGTCGCCGCCTGCTTCTTCGTCTTCATCGCCGGCCAGTCCACCACCGGCCAGCTCATCGCCACCGTGCTGCGCCATGCACTGGCCGAGCCCGGAATGTGGTCCCGCGTCGCGTCCGAGGACGGCCTCGCGGGGGCCTGGGTGGAGGAGGTGCTCCGGCGTGAGCCACCGGTGACCACGTGGCGCCGTATCACCGCGCGCCCGGTCGCACTGGGCGGCGTGGACCTGCCGGAAGGTGCACACCTGCTCCTGATGCTCCTGGGCAGCGGATCGGACCCGGAGGTCTTCGATTCCCCGGAGCGCATGTGCCCGCACCGGCCGAACATCCGCCGGCACCTGGCCTTCGGCGTCGGCCGCCACCGCTGCCCGGGCGCCTCCCTCGCCCGTACGGAGGCGGCGGTGGCCCTCGAAGCGGCGGCCCGCCGTCTGCCGGGGGTACGGCTGATGACGGCGTCGGACGATCCGATGCTCGGCCTGCTCTCCTTCCGGGCGCCGCTGCGGGTGAGCGTGGAATCGACCTAGGTCAATGAGCGTCGCCCTCATCTCTGAGAACTTCACGGAACAAGCGCGTCCGCGAACCCCTCGAGCACCTCGGCGACGCCGTCCTCGTCATTGGATGAAGTGCGGTGACGTGCGGCGTTCAGGACGTCCGGGTGGGCATTGGCCATGGCGTAGGAGTGGCCCACCGCGGTGAGCATGGGCAGGTCGTTGGGCATGTCGCCGAACGCGGCGATCTCGTGGCCGCGGATGCCGAGTCGGGCGCTCCAGTCGATCAGGGTGGTCGCCTTGGTGACGCCGGGTGCGCTGAACTCCACGAGGGACAGTCCGGTGGAGTGGGTGGTCTCGGCGCCCGGGCCCGCGGCGCGCAGTGCCTGCTCGTAGAAGTCGTCGAGCGGGAGTGTCGGGTGGTGGGCGAGGATCTTCAGCAGCGGCCTGGCCGGGGTACGGGACACCAACGCCTCGGCCGTGGCAACGAGTTCGACGGCACCGTCGCCGAACGACCAGGTCGGGTAGGCCGGTTCGTGGCCGAAGTCCCGGTCGTACTCGACGGAGAAGGCGACACCGGGGACCGCGGCGCGTACGCGGGCCACGAGCTGGGTGGCCGCGAGGGGCGGGATCGGTGACACGTGGGCCAGCGATCCGTCGGGGGCGTGAACGGCGGCGCCGTTGGCGGCGATGACGTAGTGCGGGCCGATGGTCTCCAGCAGCGCAGGGACCGATCGTGACGGGCGGCCCGTGACCAGCACGACGCGGATTCCGGCCTGTTCCACCACCGCCAGGGCGGCCCGCGTGCGTGGCGACAAGGTGCCGTCACTGCGCAGCAGGGTGCCGTCCAGGTCCGTGGCGATCAGTCTGGGTGGGGGAATGCGGGATGCGGGCATGGTTGATGCGTCATCTTGCTTCATGGCTGCTCAACCGCGGTGGGCCCGTGATCATTCCCCGGCCGCGCGTCACGGGCTGAGGGCTGACCGGCCCACCCCGTGGCCGCCACCACCTCCCGAGCGATGTCCACCACGAGCCGCCCGTCCGTCGCCACCCGCACGGTCTCCGCCGGCGCCCGCGCGTCCAGCATCCGTGCCTTGCGCAGGCTCCCCGCCAGTTCGTGATCCAGTTCCGAGCCGAGCTCACGGCCCACCAAGCGCGCTCGGGCCGTGGTGTCGGAGGCGGTGAGCAGGACACGGGTGATGCGCACCCCAGCCCCGAGCGCACGTTCGAACATGCCCGTCGCCTCGGGCAGCACGCTCACGGTGTTGGTATAGATGAGGCGTCGACAGCCGCGTCGGGCGAAGTTGGCCCATACGGCGGTCAGGTTGCTCTCGGTGATCCGCTCGCGGTGCGGGTCGTCGTCCGGGGCCGGGTGGATCTGGCCCATGAAGTCGCCCTCGATGACGGCGTGAGCGATAGCCGCGGCGCGCAGTTGCGCGGAGACCTCCCACCCGACCGTTGTCTTGCCGACACCGGCCCGCCCGCCGATCAGTAGTACCTCTGCGTGTTCCATGGGGGCAGCGTGCCGGTGTGCGGGCCTCGCACGCTATCCGATATCGCCCTCGCCACGCCCCGTGCGAAGGAGGGGCCCCGGCACCCGAGAGGGGGGAAGCGGGTGCCGGGGCCCCGGCCGTCACACGTCGCGGTGCAGCAGGTACAGCAGCGCTGCCCACATCGCACGGGCGCTCAGCGCGGCGATGACCCGCTTGGCCATGTCCGCACAGAGTGCCGTCGTCCTGGTCGACTTGTCGTCGGCCATGATCTTTCACCTCCCATCCGGTTCGCCCCCGCTCGTGCAGTCGCTGTGACCGCACAAGCGGTGGCTCCCCCCATGGGTTCGCTCAAGGCGGATGGATGGAAGCAACTCCGATGGTAGCGAGACCACTTGGGCCGCGTGGCCGATCCGGAGATTGTCAGGGTCGGCTGCCTGTGGATGCCCTGCTCCGGCCGGTCAGGGCAGGAGGCGGCGGACCTCGGTCCAGAGAAGGAGTCGGTCTCGTGTCGGGCCGGGCTGGAGGTGGCTGATGAGCCGTTCCAGGTGGGCGGTCAGGTTCTTGTGGCGCCGTAGCTTCCTGATCTCGTCGATGGGCAGATCACGCCAGTTACGGGCGAGGGACCGGGCCTCGGACGGAGTGAGTGAAAGCGCGCTCAGCGTGTCCGCGGCTAGTGTGATGGGACTCCACTCGGGGTCGGGTCCGAGTGTGTCGATGACCCACATACGGAGCATGAACTCCTGATGGGCCTCACGGCCCCCCGAACCGTCCCCGCTCATCCGCCGGTTCGCCAGCACGGACAGCCACGCCCACTGCCGGCGGACTTCCTCCGGCAGTTCGGCGTCGTAGGCATGTCCCTGGGCGACCACACGGATCACCTCGAGGCGCTCGTCCGGCCAGGCGCTCAGATCGTGCGGCGGGTTCTCTCCATCGATGTCGATGCTCACAGACCTGTCCCCACCCCGCCGAAATTCGTTTCGTGCCCTTCGCCGACCGCCCTACTGTGGCGCGGTGACGACTCAGGTGATCATTCTCAACGGTGGTTCCAGCTCGGGGAAGTCCGGGATCGTACGGTGTCTGCAGGCCGTACTGCCTGATCCGTGGCTGGCGTTCGGGGTCGACTCGTTCGTGGACGCGCTGCCCGCGAAGATGCAGGCGTCGGACGCGGGGATCACCTTCGCCGCGGACGGCGGCGTGAGTGTCGGGGCCGACTTCATGGCGCTGCAGGCCGCCTGGGTGGAGGGCATCGTGGCGATGGCCCGTGCGGGTGCCCGGATCGTCGTAGACGACGTCTTCCTCGGTGGAGGGGAGTCCCAGCGGCGGTGGCAGAAGGCGCTGGCCGGAGTCGAGGTGTTGTGGGTCGGCGTCCGGTGCGAGCGCGTGGTCGCGGCGGGCCGGGAGATCGCGCGGGGCGATCGCACCCCGGGGATGGCCGAGTTGCAGGCGGACGTGGTGCACGAGGGCGTCGTCTACGACCTGGAGATGGACACGACCCACACCGAGTCCCTGGATTGCGCGCGCACGATCGCCGCTCGCTTGAGCTGACCGCCGGCCACCTGACGGCTCGCACCAAGAAACGCTCAACACTTGGCCATGGGCAGTCCACATCCCGCCCACGATTCCGTTGGACGGGCAAGCGTTCGCACACATGGACATACGTTCTGTCCGTGAACTCTGATTCTCCCGCGGGCGCCCTGCGACCCGCCGAGTCCAAGCCTGCCCGCCGCTCCCTTCTGCGCGGCGCGCTCACCGGAGCCGCCGCCCTCGGCGTCGGCCTCACCGTCGGGGCCTCCCCCGCGACAGCCGCGCCCGCCTCGCGGCCCCGGCCGACCACCCCCGGCGAAGCGCTGCGCGAACTGGCGGCCGGCAATGCGCGTTGGCGCACCTTCCGACAGCAGCACCCGAACGAGACCCACGCGGTCCGTCAGGAACTGGTCTCCGGTCAGCATCCCTTCGCCCTCGTCCTCGGTTGCATCGACTCCCGGGTCCCCCCGGAGCTCGTCTTCGACCAGGGTCTCGGGGACCTGATGACCGTCCGCAGCGGCGGTGAGGTCCTGGACGAGGCGGTGCTCGGCAGCGTCGCGTACGGGGTGCTCGAACTCGGCATCCCCCTGGTGCTGGTGCTGGGGCATCAGTCCTGCGGTGCGGTGCGTGCCGCGGTCGAGGCCGAGGAGAGCGGCGAGGAGCTGCCCGCCCACATCCAGTACCTCGCCGACCAGATCGCCCCCGCCATCGACCACACAAAGGAGGGGGACGCGCGCGTGGACGCGACGATCGACGCCAACATACGACTGGTCCGCGACCGCCTCTCGGCGGAACCGGACCTCGCGGCCAAGGTGACGGCCGGTGAACTCGCCATCGTGGGAGCGCGTTACGAGCTGACGAACCAACTGGTGCACCGCATCGCCTGACGCCCACTGGGCTCCGGCACCATCCGCACCTCCCGTTCGACGGCATGGCGGCGAAGTCCAACGGGATGAACGTGTCCGCCCGGATGGTGTCGGCGTGGGTGTGCGCGCCGGTGAAGTTCCGACTTCACGACCAGGGTGTGCCGTGGTGGGACTGCCGCCGCCACTGGCTCGGTGTGATGCCGTACGCACGGCGGAAGCGGCGAGAGAAGTGGGCAGGGTTGGCGAAACCCCAGGAGCGGGCGATGGCTTCGATCGTACGAGGAGCCTGATCGGTCGCGGCGAGATCGGCGCGGGCACCTTCAAGCCGGCGGCGGATGACCCAGTCTTCGAGGCTGATCCCGCCCTCCTCACACAGCCGGTAGAGGGTGCGCACCGAGATGCCGTGCACCCAGGCGACGCGTTGCGAGGTGAGGTCCGGTTCGGTCAGGTGGGCCTGGAGATAGGTCAGGACCCGGGCGAGCAGGGATTCGTGGGCCACTTCCCGGCGGGAGTTCTCACCGCCCGCGACGGACAGGATCAGTGCGCGGGTCAGGTGCACGGTGGCTTCGGCCAGGACCTCCGCCTCCGGCCCGATGCTGAGCCGGTCCGCGTTCCGGTGCAGGCCTTGAATGTGCTGAGCCAGCAGCGACTCGACGGGACTGTGCCGCAGCAGCGGGACCGCGGCGCGCACGGTGTCGACCGGCAGGGCGAGTTGGGCGATGTCGACGCTGAAGGCGACGGAGCGGCCGCTGCCCGACCACCCGTACTCATGTGACGCCACCATGTGGGGACACAGCCCCAGAGCACCCGCGGTCAGGCGCCGCTGAAATCCGTCGCAGCCGAAGGCGCCGGTGCCGTGGCCTTCGAGCTGCATCATGATCGAGACCTGGTTCGTCAGCTCGCGGCGCGTCTTGCGCAGGGAACGTACGAAGCGCGCCCCTGTGCCCTGGGTGTCGAACATCATGAGGGGTCCGAAGTTCCAGACCTCAAGCCGCTTCCACATGCCGACCGCGCCTGCGCTCTCCTCGACCGAGGAGATTCCTCCCTCCTGGGCGACCGCCGCGTGCAGGGCCTCCATCCGGTCGGCGGCAGGCAGGGCGTCGGTGTCGAGAACCAGCACGGCATCCCCCCGGACTGCGGCAGCGGCCCTCTTCGCCGCTGCTTCCCCGAGCGGCAGTGTCGGTTGCCGCGGGCATGCGCAGCAACCGTGTGTGTAGCCGACATGCGTTTCGACCACGCCCGGGGCGCCATGGCGCTCTGGGAACAGGTTCTGGCACGCACAGCAAAGCCGAGGCTGTCCCGGCGTGCCATGCTCCCTCCCGAAGTGGATCGAAGTACCGGAATTCCCCACGATCGGGAGTGATCCCATGCCATTCGTCAACGCAGCAGACGAAACCCGGATCCATTACAAGGACTGGGGCACGGGCCGGCCGGTCGTCCTCAGCCACGGCTGGCCGCTGAACGCCGACAGCTGGGAAGCACAGCAACTGTTCCTTGCCACCCACGGATACCGTGCCATCGCCCATGACCGGCGCGGCCACGGCCGTTCCGACCAGACGTGGACCGGCAACGAGATGAACACCTACGCCGACGACCTCGCCACCCTTATCGACACCCTCGACCTGCGGGACGTCACCCTCGTCGGCTTCTCCACCGGCGGCGGCGAGGTTGCCCGCTACCTCGGCCGGCACGGCACCGCCCGCGTCGCCCAGCTCGTCCTGGTCTCCGCCGTACCGCCGTTCATGCTCAGGACCGACGACAATCCGGACGGGGTGCCGGTCGAGGTGTTCGACACCATCCGCGCCGGTTCCCTGGCCGACCGGTCGCAGCTCTACCGCGACCTGGCCGATGGGCCGTTCTTCGGCAACAACAGGCCCGGCGCGGAGGTCTCCCAGGGCATCCGGGACGCGTTCTGGCGCCAGGGCCTGCAAGCGGGGCACCGCAACGCCTACCAGTGCGTCGCGGCCTTCTCCGCCACCGATTTCCGCCCGGACCTGGACGCCGTCGATGTGCCCACGCTCGTCATCCACGGCGACGACGACCAGGTCGTGCCGTTCGAGGTGGGCGGCAAGGCGTCGGCGGCCCGGATCAAGAACGCGACGCTGAAGGTCTACGCGGGCGCCCCGCACGGCATCACGGACACGCACAAGGAGCAGCTGAGCGCCGACCTGCTCGACTTCCTGAACTCCTGACCCCGGAAGGAACCCCGCATGGTTTCCGAACGTCATCCCCGCCGTCGCGTCCTCGGCGGGCTGCTCGCGGCGGGTGGCGCCCTCACCCTCGGCACCGCCGCACCGGCCTCGGCGGACACCCGCACGGGCACCAGACCGACCGTCGTCCTCGTCCACGGAGTGTTCGCCGACGCTTCCGGCTGGAGCGCCGTCACCGCCCGGCTGCTCAAGGCCGGCTTCCCGGTCATCGCCCCGGCCAACCCCCTCAGGGACCTGGCCGGTGACGCGGCCTACGTCCGCAGTGTCGTCGACACCATCCCCGGCCCGGTCATCCTCGTCGGCCACTCCTACGGCGGCGAGGTCATCACCAACGCCGGACGCGACCACGCGAACGTCAAGGCGCTGGTCTACGTCGCCGCCTTCGCGCCCGACGAGGGCGAGAGCGCGCTCGACCTTGCCGGGAAGTTCCCCGGCAGCCAGTTGGAGGGCGCCCTCGTCGGCCGGCCCTACCCGATCCCCGGCGCGGAGCAGCCCGGTTTGGACGGCTACATCGACCCCGCCAAGTTCCACGACGTCTTCGCCCAGGACCTGCCGCACGCGCAGACCACGATCATGGCGACGGCCCAACGCCCCGGGAGCGTCGGCGGCTTGGGCGGACCCAGCGGCGTACCGGCGTGGCGGACCGTGCCGTCCTGGTACGTCGTCGCGACCGCCGACCGGGTCATCCCGGCGGCCGTACAGCGCTTCATGGCCGAGCGCGCGGGGAGCAAGGTCGTCGAGGCCAAGGGTGCCTCGCACGTCGTGATGATGTCCCGCCCGGACACCGTCGTCCGGCACATCGAGGCCGCGTACCGCGCCACTCGCTGATCCCCGCAAGGAGGGGCCATGAGCACCCCGGACACCATCGTCCTGATCCACGGCTTCTGGGTCACCCCCAGGAGCTGGGAGCACTGGATCGCCCACTACGAGAAACGAGGCTTCCGCGTCCTCGCGCCCGCCTACCCGGGCTTCGAGGCAGAGGTCGAGTCCCTCAACGCCGACACCACGCCGATCGAGAAGGTCACCGTCCCACAAATCCTCGAGAGCCTGGAGACCCTGGTCCGCGGCCTGGACAAACCGCCCGTCCTCATCGGCCACTCCGCCGGGGGCGTGTTCGTACAGCTCCTGCTCGACCGCGGCCACGGCGTGGCCGGCGTAGCCATCAACTCCGCACCCACCGAAGGCGTCGCGGTGGTCCCGCTGACGCAGCTCAAGTCCGCCTTCCCGGTGCTGAAGAGCCCTGCCAACCGGCACCGCGCGGTCGGCCTGACCCTCGACCAGTGGCACTACGCCTTCACCAACACCTTCCCCCCGGAGGAGTCCAGGGCGCTGTACGAGCGTTACGCGATCCCCGCCTCCGGTGCCATCTTCTGGGACAGTGCCCTTGCCACCCTGCGCCCCGGTCACCAGAGCACGTACGTCGACTACCACAACGACGCCCGTGCCCCCTTGCTGTTCATCTCCGGGGAGAAGGACCATCTGATGCCGCCCAAGGTGCAGCGGTCCAACGCCCGGCACTACAAGTCGAACACGGTCACCGAGGTCGAGGAGTTCCCGGGGATGCCGCACCTGCTGCCCGCGGCACCCGGCTGGGAGGAGGTCGCCGACCACGCCCTCGACTGGGCTCTCTCGCACGCCCGGTAGACCGCGAGCCCGGGGCGGCACAACGGCCCTCCCCGGGCATCGGGAAGGAATCCGCGCATGGCCCGCATCACTCACATCGGCGGCCCCACCACGCTGATCGAGGCGGCCGGCTGGCGTCTGCTGACGGACCCGACGTTCGACCCGCCAGGCCGCCGCTACTCCTTCGGCTGGGGCACCTCGTCCCGCAAGACAGCGGGCCCGGCCGTGCAGCCGACCGAGCTCCCGCCCCTGGACGCCGTGTTGCTCACGCACGACCATCACGCCGACAACCTGGACACAACCGGACGCGCCTTGCTGCCCACCGCCGGAGTCGTCCTCACGACACCGTCCGGGGCGCGCCGCCTCGGCGGCAACGCCCACGGCCTCACCCCGTGGAGGACCTGGCGGCTGGAGTCCCCGGGCCGCGCCACGATCGAGATCACCGCCACCCCCGCCCGCCACGGCCCACCGCTGTCCCGTCCACTCGTCGGCGACGTGACGGGTTTCGCCCTGCGCTGGGAAAGTCAGGAGCACGGCACACTGTGGATCTCCGGGGACACGGTTCTGCACGACGGCGTGCGCGAGGTGGCCCGCCGACTCGACGTCGGCACAGCGCTGCTGCACCTGGGCGGGGTGCGCTTCCCCGTGACCGGCCCGGTCCGCTACACGCTGACGACTCCGCGGGCGGTGGAGCTGTGCGCGCTGCTGCGTCCGCACACCGTCCTGCCCGTGCACTACGAGGGATGGTCACACTTCCGGGAGGGGCGGCGGGCGGTCGAGACGGAGCTGGCGAAGGCCCCCGCCGATGTCCGCGAACGGTTCCACTGGCTGCCTGTCGGCTCGCCCCTGGAGGTCACTGTCTGAACGGCCGTCCGCCGTGTTCGGCACAAAAGCACCCAACCCCCCGCTCGATCCACTCCCGGCCGGCCCACTCCGGATGCCGCTCGACGAGCACCGCCCGGACCTCGGCGACGATCTCCTCCTCGCCCATCGCGCTGTCCCGCCGCCGCCAGGTCTCGTCGCGTAGCTCGCGCAGGTAGTCGCGGACGTTGCCGAGCACCTCGGGGCCGCCGAGGTCGCCATGCCCTGGAACCACGATCCGCGGCCCGCCGTCGGCCAGCCGGTCCATCACAGTCAGCCAGCGCACGCCGGAGACATCCGTGTCGTACGGCGGGAACCACGGGAAGATGGCGAACTGCCCGGTCTCGGCCAGGTCGCCGGTGAACAGGACGCCCGCGTCCGGGACTTCGACCACCTGGTCGCCCTTGGTGTGACCGCGGCCGGTGGGGCGCAGGCGTACGGTCCGGCCGCCGAGGTCGAGGTCGTAGGCGTCGTCGTAGACCACATCGGGAGTGGGCACGCGCACGCCGTCCAGGCGCTGCGCGATCTGCCCGCCGAAGTCACGGAACATCTTCAGGTAGCCGGGTCCCTTCGTCTTCAGGTCGTCCGCCTGGGCGCGGTTGACGAGATACGTGGCTCGGTCGGCGAAGACGTGCGCACCGAAGGCGTGTTCGGGGTGGAAGTGGGTCGTGGTGAGGTACAGGCGACGGCCGCGCGCCACCTCGGAGGCGAGGGCGAGGACCTGCTCGGCGTTGGCGGTGCCAATGCCCGTCTCGACGACGAGCACGGACCGTGTGCCGCCGATGATGCCGATGCTGGGCACCAGTTGGACCCGCTGGTTCGGGATCACGAGCAGGTCGGGGGCGATCTCCTGGGCGGCGGAGACCTGTACGGCGGGGTCGGGGAATTGTTCGTCCGTCATGCCGCGATTCCATCGCCGAGTCCCTGCGCTCGTCCAAGACCGGCTCCGTCAGGCCGATACCGGGCGGGTATCGTCGCCGGTCATGGAGCTACGCACGCTGCGCTACTTCGTGACCGTCGCCGAGGAACTCCACTTCGGGCGGGCCGCCGCCCGGCTGCACATGAGCCAGCCCCCGCTGAGCCGGGCGATCAAGAAACTGGAGACGGACCTCGGCGCCGCACTGCTGCACCGCTCCCCCACGGGCGTCACGCTCACCGCCGCCGGGACGACGCTCCTGGAGGAGGCGCGTGCCCTGCTAGGCCAGGCCGAACGGATACGGGCGCGCGTGACCGCAGCCTCGACCCTCACCGTCGGCATCCTGGGCGACGGCGGCGACCGGGGTGCCGCGCGACTGGCCGCCGCGTACCGTCGGCGGCACCCGGGGGTCGAGGTCCGCGTCCGCGAGACCGATCTGACCGATCCGACCTGTGGGTTGCGTGCGGGTCTGGTCGACATCGCGCTGACTCGGGGACCGTTCGACGAGACCGGGCTGGTGGTGTGCGAGCTGCGGGCGGATCCGGTGGGCGCGGTGCTGCGCGGCGACGATCCTTTGGCCCGCCGCGACAGCCTGGAGCTGGCCGACCTGGCGCGGCGGCCGTGGTTCCGGTTCCCGGACGGCACGGACGCGGCCTGGCAGTCGTACTGGAACGGTGGTGAGCCCCGGGAGGGTCCGGAGGTGCGGGCCGTCCAGGAGTGCGTGCAGGCCGTGTTGTGGAACGGGACGGTCGGAATGAGTCCACTGGGGCATGAAGTCCCTGGTGACCTGGCCGTGGTGCCGCTGCGCGACATGGCACCGAGTCGGGTGGTGGTGGCGTGGAACCACGGTGACACGAACCCGCTGATCCGCTCGTTCGTCGAGATCGCTACGGCTGTCTATCGCAATTGACGAGCATACGGGCGCCATGTGAGCCCTTAACCGGCGATCCATCACACCCGAAGGAACATTGCCCCAGAACCTCCCCGTGGCATGCCGACGGACTATTCTCCTACCGCACAAGCACGTTGGGGTCGGGGGACGCATGAGGTTCGTCTTTGTTCATGGGACCGGTGTCCGTCGTGAGCGGTTCGATGAGCTGTTCCGGCTGGTGGGCGCGGGGTTGTTGAAGCGGTTCCCGGGAGCGGAGGTCGAACCGTGCTACTGGGGTGACGAGTTCGGCGCGACGCTCAGTGCCGGTGGCGCCTCCGTGCCGGGGATGCGACCACTCGTGGCGACGGACCTCGACGACGACCCCGAGACCGCCGAGTGGCTGCTGCTCCTGACCGATCCGTTCTGCGAGCTGCGGGTGCTCGCCGAGATCGGTACCGGGGCCGATGACGGCGGGTTCGGACTGCCGGGGGTGCAGTCCCCCGGGGAGGTGGTGGGGGACTATCTGCGTGGACTGCCTCGCGTCCTCGATCCGGGCGACGAACTGGCCGTACTGCTCCGGGAGACCGGGCTCGTCGAAGGCTATCGGTATGCCCTGGACGCCGTAGCGGACTCCGAGGAGTTCCACGATGCGTGTCTCGCCGCCGAGGACGACGCGATCGCGGCCGAGCTCGTCCTGCTCACCAGCCGTGCCGTGGTCGCCGTCCTGCTCTCCGAAGCCCGGGACACCACGCTGTGCACCGGTGACGAGCGGGACCGGATCGTGGACGTGCTCAGCGACCGGCTCGGCGGCACGGGCCGCGGTGTCGTGACGGGGACGCTGGGGGTGCTGTTCAAGCTGGCACAGCGGATGACCACACAGACCGCACGCGACCGCTGGCGCGGGGACTTCACCCACGACAAGGCCTCGGAAGTCGGCGACATCCTGCGCTACCAGTCACGCGGCGAGCCGCTGCGCGCCCACCTGGAGAAGGTCATCGGCCACAGCCCCGAGCCGCCGGTCGTCATCGGGCACAGCCTCGGCGGCATCGCCCTGGTGGACACCCTCGCCCTGGCCGCCGTACGTCAACCGCCCTTGCCCGTACGGCTCTTGGTCACCGTCGGCTCGCAGGCCCCCTTCCTCCACGAACTCGGCGCGCTCGCCGGCCTCCGTCCCGGCGCGGCCCTGCCCTCCGGTTTCCCCGACTGGCTCAACATCTACGACCGCAAGGACCTGCTCGCCTACCTCGCCGAACCGGTCTTCGCGGGCGATGGCCGGGTCACCGACCACGAGGTGCGCAGCCGCCAGCCCTTCCCCGTCTCCCACAGCGCCTACTGGAGGCTCGACCCGGTGTTCGACCGGATCGCGGAGGCGCTGCGGTGACGGGCCTGTCCGCCGTCCCCGAGTTGCTGATCGCGCCCGAACGGACCTTCGCACTCGTCGTGGGCATCGAGTCCTACGAGATCGACCGGCCCCGCATGAACCTGTCCGGGCCGGCCCGCGACGCCGTACGTTTCGCCGACTGGCTCACCGGCACCGCCGGTGTCCCCAAGAGCAACTTATGTCTGCTGCTGTCGCCCCTGACCCGCAACGAGGCCGGCGTGGAAGCGAAGCCGGCCACGCGCGAGAACGTCGACGAAGCGCTCTTCAAGGAACTCCCCTGCTGCGACGGCGACTTGTTGTGGCTCTACTGGGCGGGGCACGGCTTCCTCGACCCCACCCACCAGCTGCTCCTCCCCTACGCCGACGCCACGGCCGGTCACACCACCCACCTCAACCTCACCTCGGCGCTGCGCTGGTGGCGGTCGGACAAGGTGAGCCGCGGGCGTTTCCGGCGTCTCGTCACCATCGGCGACTCCTGCCGGATCGACGAGAGGCGGTACGGCCGTCTGGGGTTCGTCAGGGTCGACTACCCGGCTGGTCAGCCCGTCCCCGACCGTCGGCAGTTCACGCTCTACGCGGCACGCCCCGGCGAGACGGCGCGGAACCGGGCGGAGCTGGAGGCGGGCCAGTTCACGGACACCCTGCTCAAGCGCTTGGAGGGCCGGACGCTGGAGCAGGCGACCCTGGGCCTGGTCGACATCGCCCGGGACGTCCAGGCGGACTTCGCTGTCATGAAGGCGCACGAGACGGCCTGGCAGGAGCCGCAGTTCGAGGTCGCCAGGGCCTGGGACGGATCGTCTCTCTACGGAGACCACTGGACGGACGACGGCACCACCTCCGCACCGACCGGCGCGCCCGTCCTCGACCAGCCCGCCTGGACGGAACTCGGGAACTTGCTGACCGACCGCAAGGTGCCCCCGTACACGTACGAGGCCTACCGCTGGGCCTTCGAGGTGGCGGGCTGTGCCGCCCCCGCCGAGCACTCACTGCCCTCCCCGCACCTG
Organism: Streptomyces sp. NBC_00287; assembly: GCF_036173105.1. NCBI lineage: Bacteria > Bacillati > Actinomycetota > Actinomycetes > Kitasatosporales > Streptomycetaceae > Streptomyces > Streptomyces sp. NBC_00287. The sequence continues at coordinate 9,002,565 of NZ_CP108053.1, read as the reverse complement.
ACGGAGATCGTCCGCGACCTCGACAGCCGCCAGGGAACGAGCCGAGCAGTCCCGCTCGCGCTGCCGTTCATGCGGCACCTGGCCTCCCGCTCCCCCTTCGCCGACTGGGCCGCCGCCGCGAACGCCTGGGTGGAGCGCACCCGCGAACGACTCGGCGCCGATCCCGTCCCCGTCCCTCCCGCGCGGGCCACCGAGCCCCCTGCACTGCACGTCCGGCTCACACCCGAAGGGGACGACCTCTTCTGGCTTCAACTATGGTCGTACCAGGGCGACTTCGAGAACGTGGGCGACTACGACCGGCCCATGGACCTGGACGCCGTTCGCACGACCCTGGGCGCCCACCTCTTGGCCAACGCCTCCGCGCGCAACCTCGGGCGGATCGAATTCCATGTCCCGTACGACCTGCTGGAGGAGCCGTTCGAGACATGGCAGGTGTCCACAGGACGCGGCAACAAGACCTGCGCGCTCGGCGGCCGGTACCAGGTCGTCCTGCGCTGCCCTGAGGAACGTCAGGGCCTCGCCGAAGCTCCGTGGCGGACCAAATGGCAGTGGTACGAGACCCATGGCGGCCGACATCCGGAGGCCGTGCACGACGTCGGGGACGCCGATGTGTCGGACGGCCTGGCCGACGTCCTGCAACTGGAAGAGCCACCCGTCTGCGTCCTGGCCGACGTGACGGAGCCGCTGGTCATGGACGCGCTGGAGGCCGTACTCGACGGCGGAATACCGATCGCCGTCTGGCGCCGCCCCTCCCCCGGCACGGACGAATCCCTTCGTACGGCGCTGGGGGCTACGCCGCCCGCCGTGCTCGACGTGGAGGCCCTGCCCGCCGTGCTCAGACGCGCCCGTGCCAGACATCGCCCGCTCGCCCTGCTCTGGGACGACCCCGGGCGGATTCCGGGAAGGCGGTCGCTGTCCTCGTGAATCAGTCGCCGGAGAAGGGGAGTTGAATGGACACCGCCGTCAAGGACTGGTGGATCTACCGGGGTACGGGCACGGTCGAGGAGTTGCGTGCCCGGCTCGATGAACACCGGCCGCCGTGGCGGGAGTTCAAGGGCGCACCCGATCCCGAATACACCCCGCCCGCCGACGCCGGGCCCGCCTGGGCCGAGACGTACGAGCGCGGCAGCGGATATGTGCCGGACGAGGCGGAGGTGGACGCCGTCAACACGGCCCTGTATCTGCGCCGCCCGCTGCTGGTCACCGGCAAACCGGGGGTGGGCAAGTCGACGCTGGCCCACAGCATCGCCGCCGACCTGGAGCTCGGGCCGGTGCTGCACTGGCCGGTGACGAGCCGGAGTTCACTGCGGGACGGGCTCTACCAGTACGACGCGATCGGCCGGCTGCACGACGCCAACCTGCGGCACCTCGAAACAAGCCGTGGCGCGCCTGGCCGCCGGGAGCGGAGCCGGCCTCGTTCGTCGGGCAGCGCGATCGCGCCGTATCTGCGCCTCGGGCCGCTCGGCACCGCGCTGCTGCCGCAGGAGCGCCCCCGGGTGCTGCTGGTCGACGAGATCGACAAGAGCGACATCGACCTGCCCGGCGACCTGCTCACGGTCTTCGAGGAAGGCTCCTTCGAGATCCCGGAACTGGCGCGGATCGCCGCGCGACAGCCGCGGGTCAGCGTGGGCACGCAGGACGATCCGGAACTGCGCGTCGGCATCGAACGCGGCCGTGTCCAGTGCCGGGCCTTCCCCATCGTCGTGCTGACCAGCAACGGCGAGCGCGACTTCCCGCCGCCCTTCCTACGCCGCTGCATCCGGCTGCATGTCGAGCCGCCGAGCGAGGAGAAGCTGACACAGATCGTCCGCAAGCGGCTCAAGCTCGACGAGACGACCGGTGACGACCGCTACCGGGACCTCATCGAGGACTTCCTCGCCCGCCGGACCGAGGGCGACCTGGCCACCGACCAGTTGCTGAACGCGGTGCAACTCCGGCTCAGCGGCGCGTGGTCCGGAGCGGGTGAGCGTACGAAGTTCCTGGACACCGTGTTGCAACGGCTGACGGGCCCCTTTTCGTGATCGAGGAGCTGTTCCGCGCTCTGGAGGCGTCCGGCGTGAATGCGGGGCCCGAGGAGGTGGCGGACATCCTCTGGCTGGCCGCGCGGATCGGTGGCGGCTCCGAGGAGCCCGCCGTACGCGATCTGCCGGACATGGGCGTCGAGGCCGAGGAGCCGCCGCCGCCCGAGCCCCCTGCGGCGGGCCCTGGCGAGGTGGAGTCCGGGCCGGCCGAGGAGTTCTACAACGCTTGCGATGTCACGGACACACCTGGTCAGGCCCGGGACGGCGTCGACCTCGTCCGCGTGCGCCGCGCCGCATCACTACGGGATCCGCTGGCTCTGATGCGGGCGTTGCGGCCTCTGGGCCGGAGCACGAGGCGGATGCGGTCCCGCGATGTCGAACTGGAGCTCGACGAGGAGCTCACGGTCCGCCGGACGGTGGAACAGCGCCTGCCGACCCCCGTGTTGCGCCCGCGCCGGGGCCGCTGGCTGGACCTCGCGCTCGTCGTGGACGCCCACCATTCGATGGTGCTGTGGCATGACCTGGTGGGTGAACTGCGGCGCGTGTTCGTACAGACGGGCATCTTCCGCGATGTGCGGACGTGGTACCTGCGGGGGACGGACGCGGGCGCGGAGCTGTCCGTCGCCCGTACCCCGGACGGCGAGCCGCGTAGCGTGCAGGAGGTGTCCGACCCGTCGGGCCATCGGCTGGTCCTGGTGGTGACCGACACGGTGGCGGGCGGCTGGGCCGCGCCCTCCGTCGCGCACATGCTGCGGCAGTGGTCCGCCCACGGTCCGGTGGCACTGCTGAATGTGCTGCCACGCCGGTTGTGGGACCGGGGCGCGGTACGCCCGCAGCCGGTACTGGTCCGCTCGGTCGGACCCGCCTCGCCCAACACCTCCTGGCGGCTGGGCCCCGCCACGCGGAGCCGCCGACGCCGTTCGGCGCCGGGAGGCATCACGATCCCCGTGGTGGAGGCCGGAGCCGCGTCCGTCGCAGTCCTGGCGAAGCTGGTGGCGGGAAACGGGCAGTGGACGCGGGTGCCGTGCCTGACGATTCCGCGTGCGGCGCAGGTGCTGCCGGTCGCTGCGCGGGAGCCGGTGGCCGACGAAGTCGACGAGATCCTACGGCGGTTCAGAGCGGGCGCGTCGCCGGTCGCCCAACGGCTCGCCGGGTACCTGTCCGCCGTACCGCTGAGTCTGCCGGTGATGAACCTCGTCCGCCAGATCATGCTTCCCGAGTCGGAGCACGGGCATCTGGCGGAGGTTGCGCTGGGCGGCCTCTTCACGCCATGGGAGGGGGAGAGCGCGGCGGACCCGGACAGGGTGCCGTTCGACTTCCGGCCCGGGGTACGGGAGGCACTGCTCGGGGGGCAGCGGCGGGACGCGATCACTTCCGTGCAGGAGGTGGTGCGGCGGGAGATGGGGGCAGGGGTCAGCGAGCGGGGGGCCAGTAGCGGCGGGGACTTTCTTGCGGGGCGCAGTGCGGGGGGTGGGGACGGCAGCCGGGGGCTCGCTGCGCAGGCTTCGCCCTTTGCGGCTCGGGTTGGGACGGGGGTCGCAACGGGGCCACAGCGGATTGCGGAACTCGTCACGGAAGACGAGCCCATGTCCGCCTATGTGGAGGGCGAGGCGGATGAACATCTACGCGAAGTGATCTCACGGGCCCAGCAGGGGCGCAGTGCATGTGTACTGGTGTTGGGCGAAGCCGGTACCGGGAAGACGACGGCCATCACGCGGGCGATTGCTGGGTTGCCGGGCGACTGGACGGTCTGGTCGCCAACGGATCCCGACGAACTGGTCCGAGAGGCAGCCCAGTTGCGTCGTCCTCGTTCCGTCGTGGTGCTGCGCGAATTCCTGCCCTTCGCACTCGCTTCCGATACCCATCCCCTCCTTCTCCGTGGGCTCGCCGAACCGGCGGACGGACCTGTTGTGGTCGTCGGCGAACTCACCCCCGCGGACATGGCCTTACTGCTGACCGAGGAGTCCGAGGAAGCAAACAGCTTCCGCTTCCTGCTCGGTCGCATCGATGTCGTGCCGTTCTCTCCCGGGGTCGCAGAGGTCGATGCCATGATGAGGCGCCTTCACGAGGCGCCATCGTTCGCCAAGAGCCTGCTCCGGGCGGCGCTGGACATCCAGCGTCTGGGGCATGGACCTGTGCTGTCACGACAGTTGTTGGAAGAGGCCACGGGCGTCTACCTCAACGACGAGAACCATGGGGACCAGTCGTACGACGGGCTTTCGGCCGCCTTGGCCTATGCCTGCGACTCGGCTTCCGGGGCACCGCCGATTATGATCCAGATGCCCGACCGGCCCGAGAGCTATCTGATCCGTGAGTCCGTGGAATGGGCTGACCGACAGCAGACTCCGCGCATCGACCCGCCCGAGGCCCTCTGGTCGGTACTGGCCCGTCACGCCGACCCGGATTCACTGCCGGCTCTCGCCGAGTCCGCACGGGCCAGAGGGCTGGACGAAGTGGCCCGATACCTCGACAACAACTTCGCGTTCCTGGAGGCCACCGCAGAATCCTCGGCAGTCATCGGACAACTGATCAAGGATGCCGCGCGACGATTGGTTCGGGTCTGGAACGGGAGGAACGTGCTGAGTTCGGGAATCCTCCTTTCCGATCAAGGCGTTGTGGTGATACCGGAGGTTCCGTACCTGCGCGCACATCGGGAGCAGCCCGACATGGAGCTGCGTGTGCAGTTGCGCCTCTGGGACAGGGAAAGCGCCCTGCTTGCGCGACAATTCCCGTCGGCCGCTCGGGACGGCCAGGCCCATCTGTCCCTTGTGACGCCCTCAGGGTTCCAGTGGCAGGCGAAGGTGCCGCCTCTGGCGCAAGCCCCCGTGCCACCCCGCGGGGAACGGGTCATGGTCGTCGGTCTCGACAATGACGGTGATTCCACCTTGGCGCTGCTCCGCTGCCGGGTCCAGACCGGCGCGAGCGACCACTACGTGCTCGAGCCCACCGTCTCCGCGCCATGGCCCACAGTCGGTGCGGCCGTTGTCGACCTGCACGGGACCTTGGTCGGGGTGGTGAATGCATACACCGAGCAGAGCAACCGGCTCCTCGCCACGCGGATCACAGCCCCCACGCCGATCTCCACGCCCGTGCCTGCACAGTCACCGAACCCCGCCCTCCTCGACCCCACCCACTCCCGTGCCGTGCTCATCGGAGTCGACAGCTACCAGGAGTTCCCGGAGCTGCCCGGTGCCGCCGAGGCGGCGCACGAGCTGGCGTACGCGTTGGGACGCAGACGAGAGGACGGCATCTTCGCTGCCGGTAACGTCTCGGTCGTATGGAACCGCCCATTCCGCGAGACCTTCGACCGGGCACTGTCAGACGTGGCCGGGCAGGCCGAGCACACGCTCTTCCTCTATTACGCGGGCCACCTGATCGAGACAGCCGAGGACGCCTTCCTCACCTTCTCCGACACCAGTCGCGACCGCCCGCTCACGTCCGCTCTCTCCATCCGGCACCTTCGTTCGCTGCTGGACGAAAGTCCGGCCCGGTTCAAAGTCCTTGTCCTCGACGCCGACGCCGAACACATGGACAGGATCTGGTCGCTCTTCGCACCGCGCATCACACCGCGGGGAAGCTGGACGCTGTTGACCTCACAACGGCAGGCGGGAAAGGCTCCCCACGCCTTCACGAAGGAACTCGTTTCGGTGCTTATCTCGGGTCTCCCGGGCGGCCCGGAGTTCCTGAGCCTGGCCGACATCGCCGGCAGGATCCGCCGTCGCAGGGACACGGGTAACGTCTCGCTCTTCAACCACTACGACCCCGATTCCCCCGAGCTCGTCCTCCGAAATCCGGCCTACCAGCAGGAAGGCACGGTGAAGTGGTTCAACACAGCGAAGGGATACGGCTTCATCACCCTGGACAACGGCCGGGACGTCTTCGTCCACCACAGCGCGATCGACCTAGAGGGCTTCCGCTCACTCGACGAAGGACAACGGGTCCGATTCCGCGTCGTCCAAAGCGAAAGGGGACCGCAGGCAAGGAACGTCCGCCCCATCCGTACCGAACGAGGTTGACCCGGCCCAGGACGACCTTACGTACATCCTGTACGGCCCCCCGCCGTACAAGGTCACCCGCATCGAGTACCCCGGTCGGCTCCCGCCGTCGTGCGGAGGGTGGTGCGGACTGCTCGACTGGAGGTGTCCCCCTCCCCCGACCTCACGGGAGCAGCACCGTGGCCATCATCGCCATCATCGAGTTGCCGGGTGTCACCAAGGAGCAGTACCAGGCCAATCACGCGAATATCCACGCGGCCCCGTGGTGGCCGGCGGAGGGCTTCATCTCCCACGTGGGGGCCCCGGCGGACGGCAGCTGGCTCGTGGTCGATGTCTGGGAGTCGAAGGAGGCTCTCGCGGCGTTCATGGAGAAGGCGGCAACGATCTTCGAAGCAGGCGGTATGCCGAGGGTCGAGCCGAAGATCTACGAAGCGGTGAACGTGGACATCGGGGAGAGCGGCCGCCGCTGATGACCGAGCATCCGCACATCGCCGTGTTTCACCGTCTCCTTGCCGCCTTCTCAGCCGGTGACATGGAGGCGCTGGCGGAGCTCTTCCACCCAGACGTGGTCTGGCACATCGGGGGCAGCAACCTCCTGTCCGGAGACCAACGGGGACGCGAGGACACGTTGGCCTACATCACCCGGGAGTTCCAGCTGACGGGCGGCACCTACCGCACGCAGCTGCACGATGTCCTCGCCAACGATGCCCACACGGTCGCCCTCCTCCATGCCACGGCGTCGCGTGAAGGCAAGGAGCTCGACCTCGACTACGCCATCGTCTTCCACATGAGGGACGAAAGGATCAGCGAGGGCTGGGTTCTGCCTGTCGACTGGCGGGCGTATGACGAATTCTGGTCGTAGCACCGCATCGTCATTGCACGGGGCAGCCGCCGGGGTAGCCTCAAGGCGCCCCGATGTCACGCCGGCCAGCCACGGAGAGCCCAGGTGAACCCATCCGCCGACGAGACGGCCGAGAACGCCTCCCCCGCGAAGGACGCCCTGGCGGCACTACTGGCGGAACTCCGTGATCTGGAGCGGGCGTTGCCGCCGGCGGCTCGGGAACACCTGGCGCGGCTGCTGTCGCCCGAGAGGCTCAGCTATGACACGGGCATCGCGGCGGATCGTATCGCCGAGCTGTTCGCGGGTGCCGAGCCGGACACCGGTGACTCCAAGGAGGCGGCGCAGGCGCGTTATCTGGCCCGGCTCGTTTTTCTGCGGGCCACGCGGCTCAAGCGCCCCATGACCCGTCGGCTCAGCGGCCGCACTCCCCGGCCGTACACCTACGGGGAGATCGCCCGTGGGGCGGGGCTCAGCCGGCAGACCGTGCACTACGTCTTCACCGAGGGGCGTCAGACAAGCCCGGAGAGCGTTGCCGGCATGGAACGTTTCTTCGGAGCGCTCCCGGGCTTCTGCTGCTACACCGAGAGCGAAGCCCTCCTCTCCCAGCTCCGCCCGATCGTGAAGCATCTGCACATCCTGAAGACGGTGGCCGACGCCTACGAGCACGGCCTGACGAAGATCGCCGCACGCAGCGGCGAGGACCTGAGCGGCGACGCCGACGCGATGGACGAGATCCTCACTGCCGTCATCGCCGCGCGGCGGCAGCAGTAGGACCTGTCCGCATGGCACAAGAGGCGAAGGACGCTCCGGGCAGCCCGGAGGTCACTGCTCCCACAGGGGAACATGCTCCAGTTCGTGCGCACGCTGTCGTGCCCGGGCATCGACCTTGCGCAGGTCGTGGCGGGTCCTGGCGAGCAGGCGGGACATCGTGGCGAGCAGTTCGGCGGCCTCGGTGCGGGTGGTCGCCCCGTCGGGACTTGACGGCTCCCACCGGCCGTCGGGCGCGTACTGGCGCGTCAGGTTCGCGTATTCGCTCAGCAGCTCGGTGATGTGGGCGCAGGTCTCGGCCACGTCCTCTTCGGTGTACTCGCCCCCGGCCGAATCGGAGGCGGCCCGTCGTGCCGGCACGGTCATCATGCTCCTTCGTCACCGCGGCGAGCCGGCCTGCGGATACGGCCGATGCCAGGGGGGCGATCTTCGGTCGGATTCGATCCTCGTGGACCATGACCAAAGTGTCAATCATTGTGAACGACCCTGGATTACGCAACGCAAACCCCGGTGCACAGCCAAGAGTTGAGGGTGAGTCAGCAGGCGCGATCCTGCGGGACGCGGGAGAGTGCCTCCTCGACCAGTGGGTGGAACAGGTGCGCGGCGATACGGACTTGGCGGGCCCGTTCCAGCGTGGGCGGGGTCGTCTCAGCGGGACAGGCGGGTTCGTTCGGCACGGGCAGGCCCAACCGCAGTGCTCTGTCCCGGCGTTGCCGTGCGTGCCGGATCAAGGCCGCGTCCTGCAACGACTTCACGTCCAGGTACGCGACGTCGGGCTGCCCGTCGGCCAGGTCCTTTACGGTGTCGGCGACGTCCGGCGTCATCCAGGGCCGCAGGGCATAGGTGCCGTCCAGGATCTCCGCCAGCAGGTCCGCCAGGGCGTACCGGTTCCACCAGGTCACCGGGGTGGAGCCGGGGGCCTGGCCGGAGCAGGGGGAGACGGTCCGCCACAGTGTCAGCAACCTGGCGTGGTCGGCGCGTTCGGCCGCCCTCGCCGCGAGCGCCGGTTTGGCCAGGCCGTAGCTGGCGACCAGGGCGCTGGTGCTGCTGGCGGTGGAGCCGACGGCGGCGAGGAAGTCCCAGGTGTGGTTGTCCCGGGAGGCGGTGAGGACGGCGGCGCCGGTGCAGGCGACGTAGCCGAGGTTCAGCGCGACGGCGAGGGCGAACAGGCGGAGGCTGCCTTCGAGGTCCGGGCGGCCGGGCAGGGCGATGACTCCGTCGGGGCCTCGGCACTGGCGGACGGTGGCCAGGATGCCCGCCACCAGGGCCGCGAGATACACCAGTTCCATGGCGCAGGCGGCGGGTACATGGGCGTAGGAGGTGGCGAAGGACAGCGGGCGGGCGGGTCCTGCGAGGTCGGCGGCCCGGAACAGGACCGCCATGGCGATGATCGCCGCCGCGTACATCGGCGCCCAGAGCAGCACCGAGCGGCGCAGCGCGTCCGGGGTGCGGCTGCGCGGGTGCCAGAGCAGGGTGAGGGCGTGGGCGTGGCCGACGCACACCAGGATGGCGATGTTGACCAGCAGGGAGGGCAGGCTGGGCGAGTCGACCGCGGAGCCGACGATCCGGTAGGCGGCGGGTGCGGACAGCAGATACACCAGCGCGGCGCACAGCAGCACGGACGCGGTGATGCGCAGGGTCGTGTCACGGTCGCTGCGGGCCGCGGCCGTCTTGGCCAGACCGACGGTGAGACACACCGTGAAGATCATCAAGTTGACGGTGGTGAGGACGGTTTCGAGCATCGGCCTCAGATACCCGTGCGGCGATGGGCGAACGACGAGGTGATGGACCCCGTCCCGTCGGTGTCCTCGTCCAGGGCGAGCATCTGGAGCATCTGGCGGGCGAACACCTCGGCCGGGTCGCGCCCGTGGTTGTGCGGGCCGCGCATCTTCACCTGCCGGCGCTCGTCGAGCACGGCCCGTACCAGCTCGGGCGAGAGGGCGTTCAGGACGTCCGGCAGATTGTCCAACTCGAACACCGAGTGGTCGCCGAAGGCAGCCTGTTGCGGGCGCGGTCGGCGCAGTCCGCAGCGCTCCAGGGGTGAGAGGACGCAGCGGCGCCAGATGCGGACCGACCGTCTCGGCCCGACGAACTCCTCGATCAGGTGCCAGAGTTCATGCAGGGTGATCAGGACGCGGTGCAGGGGCTCGGCGGCGGCGTTGATCACGATGGTGTCGCGGTGTTCGCCGAAGCAGCACAGTCCGGTCGTCGTATGGGGCAGGGGTTCGGCGACGATGTCGATCGGCTGTCCCCGCAGCTCCGCGACCCGGGCGACCACGGCCTGCAGTCCGATGTCCGGACGCAGCCCCAGTCTCTTCGCGGCGCGCACGACGCGGCGCCGCGTCGACCACAGGGCGGTCGCTTCACGGACGTCGAAGCACGGGCCTGGATCTCCAGGTCCGTCGCCGGACACCGGTGAAAGGACGTCCACTCCCCCCAATTCCCCCGTCGCAGTGTGCACTTGACTGAAGTACGCAGGGAGACTACCAGGGGGCCCCTGAGCGGAGTGGCGCACTCCAGTGGCACCCTGATGCACCCCGGGACCAAGGCGTCAACGATCGTGGACAGTTGGCCGGATCCTGACTGGACGCGCCCCCTCCACTCGCGCACGAGCGGCCGCTGTCATCGTCGTCGGGCACAGCCACGCCCTCAGCCGTGCCGCCCCCGTACCCCGGTGACAGCGGTTGGATCCGGAAGGGATGCACAGCAGTGACCGACAGGGAGACACCCGCCGCCCCGCAGGCCCGAGTCGAGGACCAGGTCCACGCCCTGCAGCTCGTCCAGGGCCACATGGCCTCCCAGACCGTCGGCGTCGCCGCCCGCCTGAACCTCGCCGATGCCCTGGTCGAAGGCCCCAAGAACTGCGCCGAGTTGGCGCGGGCCACCGGCACGGACCGAGACGCGCTGCGCCGCCTGCTGCGGGCGCTGGAGAGCCTGGGGCTCCTCGAACGGCCCGAAGGAGGCGACCTGTTCGCGCTCACCTCCTTCGGCGCCGTACTGCGCTCCGACGCGGACGTCCCGGCCCGTGCGATCGCCGATCTGTTCACCTCCCCGTTGGTGTGGCGGCCGTGGGGGGAGCTGCTGCACAGCGTGCGGACGGGACAGCCGGCGTTCGAATCGGCCTTCGGCATGCCGGCGTTCGCGTACATCGGCGGCCGGCCCGAGCTGTCCGCCCTGTTCAACTCGGGGATGGCGGAGCTGGCCCGGGGCGCGGCCGAGACCGTGGCCGCCGGGTACGACTTCTCCGGCTTCCGTACCGTCGTGGACGTCGGAGGCGGCAACGGCACCCTGCTCGGCGCTCTGCTGACCGTCTGCCCCGACAGCCGGGGCATCCTCTTCGACACCCCGACCGGCGTACGGCAGGCCCCGGACGTGCTCGCCGCGGCCGGTGTCGCCGACCGCTGCTCGATCGCCACCGGTGACTTCTTCACGGCCGTACCGTCCGGCGGCGACGCCTACGTCCTCAAGAGCGTGATCCACGACTGGGACGACGACCGCGCCCGCACCCTGCTCGGCCGCTGCCGCGAGGCCATGCCGGAGCACGCCAGGCTGCTGCTGGTCGAGCCGGTCCTGCCGGACGAGGACGGGCCCGCGGCGCGACTGAGCGCCGTACTGAGCGATCTGAACATGCTGGTCATGGTTGGCGGCCGGGAACGCACCCGGACGGAGTACGCCGCCCTGCTGGCCTCCGCCGGTCTGGAACTGCTCCACGTGAGCGACCCGCTCGCACCCACGCATTTCCAGGTGCTCGAAGCGGTTCCCCGTTAGCCTTCGTGCCGCCCGGGTGCGGTGGGCGTGCTTCGTGGCGCATTCTTGCTGTGTCGCCCCGTGCGACGGCGCACGGACGAGGTAGGGGCCGATGACAAGGAGCGCCGAGGACGCGCAGCGGAGGCCCGGACGGCCGACGGCGTTGCTGATCGACGCCTCACTGGAGGCGATCAGGACGGCCGATGGTCACGCGGCCGGGGTCTACCTGCGCTCCCGCACGCCCGGACTGCTGCGCCTGTCGGTGCTCGTCGGGCTGCCGGGCCCCCTGTTCGAGCCCTGGTGGCGGCTGCACGTGGAGTCCCCGTTCCCGGTCGCCGACGCGCACCGGCTGGGCGTCGAGGTGGTCCTGGCCAACGCGACCGAGACGATGCGCCGCTACCCCCAGTTCGCGGCCAGTCTGCCGTTCCAGTTCGGCTCGTTGTACGAGCCGGTCGCGGCCGACTCGACGGCCTACGGCGTGCTGACCGTGCTGCGCCCTTCCGCGGCGGACGCCACCGAGCTGCTGCCCGAGCGGGAGCGGCTGGCGCAGCTCGCCGAGGAGCTGGCCCGGCAGCTGCGGAGGGAGGAGGACAGCGCGCTCTGGTGGGACGGTGAGCCCCTGTGCGTTCGGCCGCCCGCCCTGCACGCCTCCGGACGGGCCGGAACCTTCGCCTGGGATCCCGTCGCGGGCGCCGTGACCCTGGACGAACGGCTGCGCGGGGTGCTGGGGCCGGCCGCCGAGGCGTGCGTGGGGAGCGGGCAGGCCTTCGCCGAGGCCGTGGCCCCCGATGACGCGCAGCCGCTGCTGGCGGCCCTGCGGGACACGGCCGCAGGCAGGCCCCCGCCGCTGCCGCTGTACCTGCGCGACGCGGACGGGGCGCTGCGGCTCGTCGAGCTCTGGGGGTCGTACGACGAACCGAAGGACGCCCCCGGTGTGCGGGCCGTCCATGGCGTCGTCCTCGATCCCGGACCCGGCGCCACGGCCGATGCGGCGGCCGATCTGCTGCCGGAGGGCGTGTTCGCGCTGGACCGGCTCGGGACGGTCGTCTACGCCAATCCGCGCGCCGCAGAGCTGCTGGAGCGGCCCCGCCCGCAGTTGCTCGGCCGGCAGCTGTTGGACGCCGTGCCGTGGCTGAACCAGCCCGCCTGCGAGGACCACCTGCGCGGGGCGCTGCTGTCGCCGGAGCCGCTGCACTTCCACGTCGCACGCCCCGGCATCGAGGGCGGCGAGCCGTACGACGGCGGCTGGCTGGCCATCACCCTCCACCCGGGCCCCGATCTGCTGACCTGCACGCTCCGCCCCGCGCACCGGGTGGCCGATGCGCCGTCCGGTCCGCCGCCCGAGGACACGGACGAGCACACAGGGGCGGCCGCGGACGCGTCGATGGCGCCGCTGTACCGGCCGGTGGTCCTCGCCATGGCGCTCACCGAGGCGGTCACCGCCCGGCAGGTGTCGGCGGTGGTCATGCGGGAGATGCTGCCCGCGTTCGGCGGGCGCAGGCTGGCGATCTACCTGTTGCAGGAGCGGCATCTGTATCTGGCCTGGGAGAGCGGCTTCCCGACGGGGTTCCTCGCCCCCTTCGAGGGCGTGGGGCTCGATGCGCGGCTGCCCGGCGTGGAGACGCTGACCAACGGCCGCCCGCTGTTCTTCGACTCGATGCAGGCGCTCATGGACGCCTATCCCGGCATCGCGCTCGACGCCACGGAGGGCGCCCGCGCCTTCCTGCCGCTGATCGCCTCGGGGCGGCCGGTCGGCTCCTGCATCCTCGGCTTCGACCGGCCCCGCAGCTTCAGCACCGAAGAGCGGGCCGCGCTCACCGCGCTGGCCGGGCTGATCGCGCACGCGATGGAGAAGGCGCAGCGCTACGAGAGCGAGGCGGCGCTCGCCCGGGGCCTCCAGCAGGCCCTGCTCCCCCGGCGGCTGTCCTCGCATCCGCTGATGGAGACCGCCGGGGGGTATCTGCCCGCCACGCAGGGCATGGAGGTCGGCGGGGACTGGTACGACGTCGTGGCCGCCGGGGACGGTCTGGCGCTGGTCATCGGGGACGTGCAGGGGCACGGGGTGCAGGCGGCGGCGACAATGGGGCAGCTGCGCACCGCCGTACGGGCGTTCGCGCTCGGGGACCGGTCGCCGGACGAGGTGCTGAGCGGCACCAACCGGCTGCTCATCGACATCGACGCCGGGCAGTTCGCGAGCTGCTGCTACATCCGCCTCGACCCCGTCACCGGGGTGGCCCAGGCAGCGCGGGCCGGGCATCTACCGCCCCTGCTGCGCCGCCCGGACGGTCGTACGCACGTCGTCCACCTGCCCGGCGGAGTCGTACTCGGCGTGGACCCGCAGGCGCACTATCCGGTGACGGAACTGGTCATCGACCCCGGCGCGGTCCTCGCCCTGTACACCGACGGGCTGGTGGAGCGGCCGGGCGGTGACATCGACGACGGCATCGGCGCGCTGCGGGTGGCGCTCGCCAAGAATGGTGCGCCGTTCGGGCGGCCCGGCGGACAGTCCCTGGCCAAGATCGCCGACCGGCTCACCGCGACCGCCCGGCACACCGCCGACCGGCCGGACGACATCGCCGTGCTGCTCGCCACCCGGCGCTCCGAACCCTGGCGTGACACATGACGTGAGCGCAGACCGGCTGTCACAGTGTGTGACGCCTCTCGCCTCCTGAGGTCGGGCAGTGTAGACATGCCTCATGGTCCGACTCTCGGGTCGATCCGGGGCCCGGTCGCTCCGTCGCCGCAGCGGTCCGCGCCCCCACCGCGCGCCCGACCGCGCCCGCGGAGTGCGTGCGAAGAGGGTGCCGGACGCCGAGCACCCCAGGAAGCACGGCCGACGGCCGCGGTCGCCGCTGAGCAGGATCAGCGTGGCCGGCCAGGTGTTCCTCTTCCAGGCAGTCATCGTGGTGCTGCTGATCGTGGCCGCGGTGGTGGCGCTGGTGCTCCAGGTACGGCACGACAGCACCCGCGAGGCCCGCAACCGCTCGGTCGCGGTCGCCGAGTCCTTCGCCAACGCGCCCGGCACCCGTGAGGCCCTCGACGACCCCGACCCCTCGTCGGTGTTCCAGCCCCGCGCCGAGGCCGCCCGCAAGGCGACCAAGGTGGACTTCATCGTCGTCATGAACACCGACGGCATCCGCTACAGCCACCCCAAGCCTGACCGCATCGGCAAGCAGTTCGTGGGCACCATCGAACCCGCACTGCAGGGCAAGGTCGTGACCGAGGAGATCATCGGCACGATCGGCCCGCTGGTGCAGGCCGTCGTACCGATCAAGGATGACGACGGCGATGTCGTCGGGCTGGTGTCCGCCGGGATCACGACGGCGACCGTCGGCGGCACCGCCGACCAGCAGCTGCCGCTGCTGCTGAGCGCGGCCGCGGTGGCGCTCGCCCTGGCGACCGGCGGCACGGCCCTGGTCAGCAGACGCCTGCTGCGCCAGACCCATGGCCTGGGCCCGCATGAGATGACCCGCATGTACGAGCACCACGACGCGGTGCTGCACGCCGTGCGCGAGGGCGTGATCATCGTCGGCGACGAGGGCCGGCTGCTGCTCGCCAACGACGAGGCGCACCGCCTCCTCGAACTGCCGGCCGACGCCGAGGGTCGGCAGGTGGCCGACCTCGGCCTCGCCCCCGACACCGCCGACCTGCTGGACTCCGGCCGGGTCGCCACGGACGAGGTGCACCGGGTCAAGGACCGCTTGCTGGCGGTGAACCAGCGGCCGACGAACCTGCGCGGCGGCCCGCCCGGCAGCGTGGCCACTCTGCGCGACTCCACCGAGCTGCGGGCCCTGTCCGGACGGGCCGAGGCGGCACGAGAGCGGCTGAGCATGCTGTACGACGCGGGCGTGGGCATCGGCACCAGCCTGGACGTCACCCGCACCGCCGAGGAGCTGGCCGAGCTGGCCGTGCCGCGCTTCGCGGACTTCGTCACCGTGGACCTGTTCGGCGCCGTCCTCAGTGGCGGTCAGGCCGAGACGGTGACGCCGCTGCGGCGCACGGCCGTGAGCGGCATCCGCAAGGACGCGCCGCTCTACCCGGTGGGCGAGCAGATCGCGTTCGTCGCGTCGTCGCCCCAGGCGCGGGCGCTGCACGACGAACAGGCGGTGCTGGAGCCGCGGCTCACCGAGGCGCCGGGCTGGCAGGCGCAGGACCTGGAGCGCTCCGCGCAGGTCGTGGAGTACGGCATCCACTCGCTGATCGCGGTGCCGTTGCGCGCCGGAGCACTGGTGCTGGGTGTGGTGAGTTTCTGGCGGTCGCAGAAGCCGGAGCCCTTCGACGACGAGGAGCTGGAGCTCGCCGAGGAGCTGGTCGCGCGGGCGGCGGTCTCCATCGACAACGCCCGCCGCTACACCCGTGAGCACAGCATGGCGGTGACCCTCCAGCGCAGTCTGCTGCCGCGCACCTTGCCCGAGCAGAACACCCTGGAGATCGCCTACCGGTATCTGCCCGCGCAGGCCGGGGTGGGCGGCGACTGGTTCGACGTACTGCCGCTGTCGAGCGCGCGGGTCGCCCTAGTCGTAGGAGATGTCGTCGGGCACGGGCTGCACGCGGCGGCCACGATGGGGCGGCTGCGCACCGCGGTGCACAATTTCTCCGCGCTGGATCTGCCGCCGGAGGAACTCCTCGCCCTGCTGGACGAGTTGGTGGCCCGGATCGACCAGGACGAGGCGGCGGAGGGCAGCACCGCGCCGGTGACCGGCGCGACCTGTCTGTACGCGGTCTACGACCCGGTCTCCCGGCGCTGCACCCTCGCCCGGGCCGGCCATCCGCCGCCCGCGCTGATCCGGCCGGACGGCACGGTCGAGTTCCCGGACGTGCCCGCGGGTCCTCCGCTCGGGCTCGGCGGACTGCCCTTCGAGACGGCCGAGTTGGACCTGGCGGAGGGCAGCCGGCTGGTGCTGTACACCGACGGGCTCGTCGAGGACCGGGACCGGGACATCGACGAGGGACTCGAACTGCTGCGCGCGGCCCTCGCGCGGGCGGGAGACTCGCCGGAGGAGACCTGCCAGACCGTGCTGGACGCTCGGCTCCCGGACCGTCCCGGCGACGACATCGCCCTGCTCGTCGCCCGGACCAGGGCGCTGCCCGCCGACCGGATCGCCGAGTGGCAGGTGCCGTCCGACCCGGCGGCCGTCAGCAAGGTGCGTGCCTCGCTCAGCCGCCAGCTCGCCCGCTGGGAGCTGGACGACCTGACGTTCACCACGGAGCTGATCCTGAGCGAGCTGGTCACCAACGCCATCCGCTACGGCGGCGACCCCATCCGGGTGCGGGTGCTGCACGACCGGACGCTGATCTGCGAGGTCTACGACAGCAGCAACACCTCACCGCATCTGCGGTACGCGGCCATGACGGACGAGGGCGGGCGCGGTCTGTTCCTCGTCGCGCAGCTCTCCGAGCGCTGGGGCACCCGCTACACACCGGCGGGCAAGGTCATCTGGGCGGAGCAGCCGCTGCCGTGAGTCTTCCGTGACGCGATGGGTGGGCAAGCGCGGCCGTATCTGATAGTAAACCTTCCTATCAGTGCCACGAACCTCCAACCACCCACCCCCCACCGTCACTTGGAGCACCCGTGAGGCACCCCACTCGCCGTACCCTGCTCGCCATGATCGGCGTCTCGGCCACCGCGATACCCCTGCTGAACGCTCCGCACGCGGGCGCCGTCCGCGCGCCCGGACTCGACGACCCGGCGAAGAAGGAGATCGCCATGAAGCTCGTCTCGAGCGCGGAGAACTCCTCGCTCGACTGGAAGGCGCAGTACAAGTACATCGAGGACATCGGCGACGGTCGCGGCTACACCGCCGGGATCATCGGCTTCTGCTCCGGCACCGGCGACATGCTCGACCTCGTGGAGCTCTACGCCGACCGCAAGCCCGGCAATGTGCTCGCCGGGTACCTGCCCGCCCTGCGGGAGGTCGACGGCACCGACTCGCACGAGGGGCTCGACCCGCACTACCCCCGGGACTGGCGCCGGGCCGCACAGGACCGCGCCTTCCAGCAGGCGCAGAACGACGAACGCGACCGGGTCTACTTCAACCCGGCCGTACGACAGGGCAAGGCGGACGGGCTGCGGGTGCTCGGGCAGTTCGCGTACTACGACGCCCTCGTCATGCACGGCAACGGCTCCGACAGCGCCAGTTTCGGCAGCATCCGCAGGCGGGCGCTGCAGAGCGCACGGCCGCCGGCCCAGGGCGGTGACGAGGTGCGGTACCTGCACGCCTTCCTCGACGCCCGGGTGTGGGCGATGAAGCAGGAGGAGGCGCACAGCGACACCAGCAGGGTCGACACGGCCCAGCGGGTCTTCCTGCGCGCGGGCAACCTCGACCTCGTCACACCGCTGGACTGGAAGGTCTACGGGGACAGCTACCACCTCGACTGAGCACACCCGCACGGGGGCCCGCAACCCGGGCCCCCGTGCGCCTTTGAGATCCCATAAGCCAGACTTATGAGCTCATAGATCGGACCCGCGTACCGACTTAGGGTTGCCTTAGCTTAGGCTTCCCCTCGAGTTGCTTGTCATCGCTCGAAGGGAACCTGATCATGCCCCGCCCCCTGCGGGTAGCCGTTGTCGGAGCCGGCCCCGCCGGGATCTACGCCGCCGACGCGCTGCTCAAGTCCGATGTGGCCGCCGAGCCCGGTGTCTCCATCGACATCTTCGAGCGCATGCCTGCCCCGTTCGGCCTGATCCGTTACGGCGTCGCCCCCGACCACCCCCGCATCAAGGGCATCATCACGGCCCTGCACCAGGTGCTCGACAAGCCGCAGGTTCGCCTCTTCGGCAATGTGAACTACGGCGCCGATGTGCACCTGGACGACCTGCGCGCCTTCTACGACGCGGTGGTCTTCTCCACCGGCGCCATGGCCGACCGCGAGCTGAAGATACCGGGCGTCGAGCTCGACGGCTCCTACGGCGCCGCGGACTTCGCGTCCTGGTACGACGGCCACCCGGACGTGCCGCGCACCTGGCCGCTCGAGGCGGAGAAGGTCGCCGTCCTGGGCGTGGGCAATGTGGCGCTGGACATCTCCCGGATCCTCGCCAAGACCGCGGACGAGCTGCTGCCGACCGAGATCCCGCCGAACGTCTACGAGGGCCTCAAGGCCAACAAGGCCGTGGAGATCCACGTCTTCGGCCGCCGTGGCCCGGCACAGGCGAAGTTCTCCCCGATGGAGCTGCGCGAGCTGGACCACTCCCCCAACATCGAGGTCATCGTCAACCCCGAGGACATCGACTACGACGAGGGCTCCATCGAGCAGCGCCGCTCCAACAAGCAGGTCGACATGGTCGCCAAGACGCTGGAGAACTGGGCGATCCGCGATGTCGGCGACCGCCCGCACAAGCTGTTCCTGCACTTCTTCGAGTCGCCGGTGGAGATCCTCGGTGAGGACGGCAAGGTCGTGGGCCTGCGCACCGAGCGCACGGAGCTGGACGGCACCGGCAATGTGAAGGGCACCGGCGAGTTCAAGGACTGGGACGTCTCCGCGGTCTACCGCGCCGTGGGTTACCTCTCCGACAAGCTCCCCAAGCTGCCCTGGGACATCGGCTCGGGCACGGTCCCGGACGAGGGCGGCCGGGTCATGCAGGAGACCGGCGAGCACCTCACGTCGACGTACGTCACCGGCTGGATCCGACGCGGCCCGGTGGGCCTCATCGGCCACACCAAGGGCGACGCCAACGAGACGGTGGCCAACCTGCTGGACGACTTCGCGAACGGCCGTCTGCAGACGCCGGACGCGCCCGCCCCTCAGGCCGTGGAGGCGTTCCTCGCCGAGCGCGAGATCCGCTTCACCACCTGGGAGGGCTGGTACCAGCTGGACGCCGCCGAGAAGGCGCTGGGCGAGCCGCAGGGCCGTGAGCGCGTGAAGATCGTCGAGCGCGAGGACATGCTCCGCGAGAGCGGCGCCTGAGCCGTAGCACCAGGAAGGGCCCGGAGCGCAGATGCGCTCTGGGCCCTTCGGGCGTCCGCCACCCCGAGTGGCTGCCCGACTACGCATCGTGCACGATGTGGCAGGAGGCGCAAGAGTCCGACGGGAAGGATCACCGGCAATGGGCACAGGCCCCCTTCGAACGACAAGGCAGCCCGTGGCCAGGGCGCTGGCCGGGCTGCTCGTGACCGTGCTGGGCGCGGCCGCGCTCGTGTCGTGCGGCTCGGACGACGACGACGGCGGTTCCGCGGTCACCGATACGCCCAGGTCGCCGAACACCGCGAGCTTCACGGGCACCGCGCCCTCCGCCGTGGCCTCGCTCGCCGAATCCGTCCAGGCGTCGCTCTCCGCCGCGGCGTCGTCCGCCTCGGCGCGCGCCTCCGAGTTCGAGGCCTCCGTCTCCGCCGAGGTGGAGCGCGCCAATGCCGCCGCCAAGGAGCAGCTGGAGGACGTCGAGGGCCGGGGCAACGCCACGGCCGACGTCTCGCTCACCGGCAAGCCCAGAGCCCAGACGGGCGGGCTGCTCGCGGTCGTCGTCAACATCACCAACAGCACCGACGAGACGGCCTCCTACGCCGTCCAGGTCGACTTCAGCGATTCCGACGGCAAGGTCGTGGAGACCCGTTACGTCGGCGCGGAGGACCTGGAGCCCGGCGAGAGGGCCCAGCCCCTCGCCATCAGCCGCAAGCCTCCCGAGCCGCAACTGACGGCGAAGGTCGCCAAGGCGCAGCGCTACTGACGCCGCACAGGTTCACTGGCAAACGCGTCGGAGATCGACTTTGCGCTGCCGTGCGCGGTCAGGCCGCCGTCGACCGGAATCTCCGCGCCGGTGATGAAGGAGGCCGCGTCGGAGAGCAGGAACACCACCAGCGGGGCCACCTCGTCAGGCGTGCCCGTGCGGCCGAGCGGGGTCTCGCGGAGGTTCGCCTCACGGAAGGCGGGTGCGGCGGAGGCGGTCATGTCGGTTTCGATGTAGCCGGGGTGGATCGTGTTCACGCGGATGCCGCGCGGGCCCAGCTCCGTGGCCGCCGCTTTCGACAGGCCGCGCAGCGCCCATTTGCCGGCCGTGTACGCCACCGGGTAGTGGCCGGTGAGCGCGGCGGACGAGCCTACGTTCACGATCGACGCGCCCGGCGGCATCAGCGGGGCAAGGTGCTGGATGCCGAGCAGCGGGCCGGTGACATTGACCGCGTGGACGCGGGCGAAGTCGTCGGGGCGTACGTCGGCGAGGCGAGCGCGCCAGGTGATGCCGGCGTTGTTGACCAGCCCGTGCACCTGCCCGTACAACTCCGCCAGTTCCACGGCCAGTCGGTCCCATTCATCCGCGCTGGTGACATCGAGGCGGCGGCAGTCGCCGACGGGTTCCGCGCCCGTGGCAATGACATGGGCACCCTCCCGGGCCAGGGCGGCTGCCTCGGCGCCGCCCTGACCGCGCGCGGCGCCGGTGACCACCACGACCTTGCCGGACAGGCCAGTCACGGCCGCTCCCGACGGCGGCGCCGCGCGGCGGGCACCGGCACCGGATCGACGCCCTCGACCACCGTGTTGGAGACGGTCCCGATGCCCTCGACAGTGAGCGTGACCGTGTCCCCGGGCCGCAGCGGCGGCGGAGACTGCTCGCCCCGCACTCCCCACAGCTCCGCCAGACAGCCGCCGTTGCCGCAGGTGCCCGAGCCGAGGATGTCGCCGGGGCGGACGACGGTGCCGCGCGAGGCGTAGGCCGCCATCTCCTCGAAGGTCCAACTCATATTGGACAGCAGGTCCTTGCCGATGACCTCACCGTTCACCGAGGCGGTGAGCCCGAGCCTCAGGAAGCCGTCGGTGTCCCGGTACGGCTCCAGTTCGTCGGCGGTGACGAGGTACGGCCCCAGCGTGGCCGCCGTGTCCTTGCCCTTGCCGGGGCCGAGCCGGACCTGCATCTCGCGGGACTGGAGATCGCGCGCGGACCAGTCGTTGAGGATCGTGTAGCCGACGATGTGGTCGCGGGCCTGCTCCGGTGTGAGGTCGCGCCCCTCCCGGCCGATGACAGCGGCGACCTCCAGTTCGAAGTCCAGCAGCCGCGACCCCGGCGGGACGGGCACGTCGTCGTACGGGCCGATGACCGCGTACGGGTTGGTGAAGTAGAAGGTCGGCGCGTCGTACCAGGCTTCGGGCACTCCTCCGGCGCCGTCCACGGACCGCCGTACGCCCTCGACATGTTCCTCGAAGGTGACGAAGTCCCGGATCGCCGGCGGCTCCAGCGGCGCCAGCAGGTGTACGTCCGTCAGGGGCACGGCCGGGCCCACGGGCCGTACTCCGTAGGCCGCCTCCAGGGGTGAGGTGCCCTCGGGCAGGGCGCGGACCGAACCGCCCTCGACGATGCCGTGGCAGCGGCGGCCTTCGTGCAGGTAGGTGGCTATGCGCATCGGAGCCTCACACCGGCGGGGCGACGAAACAGCCGCGGTCGACGTCGTTGAACGACTCCTTGGCGACCAACTCGTTCATCGGGTTCGCCGTGCCCCACTGGTCGGTGACCTCGGGCCGGGAGAAGTCGTAGACCTGCGGGTGCCAGGTGTCCTCGTCCAGCACCTCCAGCTCGGTCGTGTACTCCACCGTGTTGCCGTGCGGGTCGAGGAAGTAGGTGAAGGTGTTGTCGCCCGCCATATGCCGGCCCGGGCCCCAGATCTTCCGCGCTCCGGAGCGCATCACGCGGCCGGAGCCGCGCATGTACTCGTCCAGGCCGCGCATCTCGAACGAGACATGGTGCAGGGCGGTGTGCGGACCCTGGGCGATGGCCATGGAGTGGTGCTGGTTGCTGATCCGCATGAAGTGCATGACCTCGCCCATGTGCGGCGAGCTGAGCGTGTCGGAGAGACGGAAGCCGAGGTGGCGCTCGTACCACTCCCGAGTGCGGTTCAGATCCGGGGAGTTGAGGACCACGTGCGACAGCTTGACCGGGATCGACTCCTTCTCCTCGATCTTGCGGTGCTGCCGTACCTCGACATCGGCCAGGACCTCGATGGTGCGTCCGTCGACGTCGAAGAAGCGGAAGCCGTAGCCGCCGCCGGGGGTGTCGGCCTTCCCGGGCTGCGAGATCAACTGCACCCCGGAGGCGGCCAGTTGCTCGGCCAGGGTGTCCACGTCGGCGGCGGACGCGGCGCCGTAGGAGACCAGGTCGAGCCGCTTCTCGCCGGACTTGCGCAGCCGTACGACGTACTGCTCGGGCGAGCCCTCGGCGGCCAGGAAGGAGATTCCGGAGTCCTCGGCGACCTTGGTCAGGCCCCAGACGCCGGCGTAGAAGTCGAGCTGCTTGTCGTAGTCGGGCACGGCGAGGTCGACGTGCCGCAGATGGGTGAGCCGGCGCATGGTGGTCAGTCCTTCCGAAGGAGGGCGGCCGCGTTGCCGCCTCGTACGGCGTCGAAGTCGGCCGCGGACAGCCGTGCGGCGCGCAGGGCGCCCAGCGGGTCCTCGGTGCCCATGTCGAAGGGGAAGTCGGAGCCGAGCAGCACCCGGTCGGGGCCCGCCACCCGCACCAACTCCCGTAGTACGTACGGGTCGTGGACGAGGGAGTCGAAGTACAGCTGCCGCAGATAGCCGCTCGGCTCCCGTGCGCAGCCGCGGGCATCGGGGCGGACGCGCCAGGCGTGGTCCGAGCGGCCGAGGTGGGTGGGGAGGTAGCCGCCCCCGTGCGCGGCGATCAGCTTCAGCTCCGGGTGCCGGTCCAACACTCCGGAGAAGATCAGGTGGGAGAGCGCGACGGCGTTCTCCACCGGCTGCCCCACCGTGTTGGACAGGTACCAGCGGTCCAACCGCTCGTCGAGGGTGCAGCCGAAGGGGTGCAGGAACAGGATCGCCCCCGTCTCCTCGGCACGCGCCCACAGCGGCTCGTATGCCGGGTCCGACAGCTCCCGTCCAGGTGCGTGACTGGAGATTTCGACACCCAACAGCCCCTGGTCCAGGGCGTGTTCGAGGGCATGCACGGCCTGCTCCGGATGCTGCAGGGGCGCGAGTCCGAGCCCGTACAGCCGCTGCGGCGCCCGGGCGCAGTACGCGGCCGTCGCCTCGTTCGCGAGCCGGTACAGCTTCTCCGCCGTGTCCTCGTCGGCCCAGGGGTGGTAGTGCGACGGGGAGGGGCTGACGAGCTGGATGTCGACACCCTGCACGTCCATCGCGGCCAGGCGGGCGCCGACATCGGTCAGACGCGGGATGCGCGCGGCGACCATGGGACCGCTGACGGCCAGGGAGGCGGGACCGTTGCGGCGGGCGTCCAGCGCCTTGGCCTCGGCACGTCCGGGGAGGTCTGCGACGAGGGCGTCGACCTGCGGCAGCAGGAGGTGCGCGTGCACATCGACGGTGGGGGCCCTCACGGCAGTTCCTTGAGTACGGCCATGGTGGCGCCCATCAGCCCGGGCACGTCCCCGCGTACGCCGTCGAGCTGCCACTGCCCGATCTGCACGGATGCCTCGACGACCGTACGGACCCGGTCGATGCGCCGCTCGTAGTAGCTCCTGAGGAGGTCCTCGTCCCAGTCCGCGCCGCCAGTGAGCAGCTGGGCCAGCACCCAGGCGTCCTCCAGGGACATCGCCGCGCCCTGGGCCATCGTGGGCGGACAGCAGTGGGCGGCGTCGCCGACGAGGACGACCCGGCCCCGGTGCCAGGAGCCTTCGACGAGCAGCCGGTCGAACCAGGTGTAGTTGACCTGCGCGGGGTCGGTGATCGACTCGCGGATCTCGTCCCAGGCTCCGCCGTAGCCCTCGGCGAGTCGGCGCATCTCCCCCGCGTACGACTCGGGCGGGATCGTGGCGCGGTCGCGGTTGGCCTCGACGAGGAAGGCGTAGACGGTGTCCTTGCTGGTGGGGGTGTAGCCCGCGATGTAGCAGGGCCCGCCATGGGCGAGGTCGGCGCGCTCCACTCCGTCAGGACGGGGTGCCGGGACCCGCCAGATCGCCATGCCCGTCGGGGCCGGCTTGTCGTCGATGCCGATGGCGGCGCGGGTCGTGGAGTTCAGGCCGTCGGCGGCGACGACGAGGTCGTAGCGGCCCTCGGTGCCGTCGCTGAGGCGGACGGTGACGCCCGTGTCGTCCTGGGTGAGGATCTCGGCGGTGGTGCCGAGGCGGACCTGGGCGCCGCCGGCCCGGACGGCATCGGTAAGGATGCGCTGGAGGACCGGGCGCTGCATGCCGAGGGTGGCCGGCAGGTCGTCGCCCCCGGTGCGGATGTCCTCGCTGATGTGCAGCACGGTGCCGTCGGGTGCGGTCAGGCCCAGGGAGTCGAAGCAGAAGCCGTGGGCGCGGACCTCGTCCCAGACGCCGATCTCACGCAGGACGCGCAGGGCGTTGCCCTGGAGGGTGATGCCGGAGCCGCGTACGTTCCAGTCCGGCTTGGCCTCGACGAGGTCCACGGCGATGCCGGCCCGGCGCAGCAGTACGGTCATGGCGTTGCCGGACGTACCGCCTCCGACGACCAGGACGGTTTTCTCTCTTCCCATGGCCAACTCCTTCGTTGGACGGGTCACTTGACGGCGATCGGGTTGACGGGTGAGCCGACGGCTCCGGTGACGGGCAGGGGCGCGGCGGTGAGCCAGAACTCGTACACGCCGTCGTCGGCGCAGTCCTCAGCGAGCGCGTCGAGGTCCCACATCTCCCCGATGAGCAGGCCCATGTTGGGGATGGCGACCTGGTGCAGCGGCTGGAAGGCGCCGTCGAACTCATTGGGCCGCACCTCGAATCCCCAGGTGTCGGTGGCGACGGCCGCGATCTCGGTGCGGTGCAGCCAGTCGGCCGTGGTGAAGGACAGGCCCGGCGAGTCGCCGCCCGCGTAATCGCCCCAGCCCTCGCGTCGGGCGCGGGCCAGCCGCCCGGTGCGTACGACGACGATGTCGCCGCGGCCCACGGTGACTCCGTGCGCCTCGGCGGCCGCGGTGAGGTGCTCCTCGGTGATGGCGAAGCCGTCGGGCAATTCACCCTGGACGCCGCTGACTTGACCCACGTCCAGGAGGACACCGCGCCCGGCGACGTACGGCGCCATGTGCTCGATGCCGGTGACGAGGTCGCCGCCGGAGGTGACGGTGCGTGCCGCGTCCCGCCCGTTCCAGGCCTTGCCGTGGTCGAAGATGTGCCCGAGGCCGTCCCACTGGGTGGAGCACTGCAGCGGCATGGCGACCACGTCGTCGGCGCCGCCGAACCCGTGCGGGAAGCCCTGGTTGCCGAGGGCCGCGTCGGTGCCGGTGTCCAGCATGGTGTGCACGGGGTTGGTGCGACGCCGCCAGCCCTTCTGCGGCCCGTTCATGTCGAACCGCTGCGCCAGCGAGAAGCTCACGCCCCGCCGGACCAGCGCGGCACCCTCGCGCCGCTTGGCCTCGTCGAGGAAGTTCAGGGTGCCGAGGACGTCGTCCTCGCCCCAACGCCCCCAGTTGGAGCACGCCTTGGCGGCCTCGGCGATGGCGCCCTCGGGGTCGCGGCGGTTCACTCGCTCTCCCCCACGCAGCGTGTGCGCTGGGCGCCGAGCCCGGTGATGGCGCCGTCCATGACATCGCCGTCGCGCAGCAGCCGCCCCCAGTGCATGCCGTTGCCTGCCGGGCTGCCCGTCAACACCAGGTCGCCGGGGAGCAGTTGGGCCGTCTGCGAGGCGTACGACACCATCCGCGCGACGCCGAAGATCATGTCCTTGGTGGACTCGTCCTGCATGGTCTCGCCGTTCAGCTTCAGCGTGACGCGCAGGTCCGCGGGGTCCGCGATCGATCCGGCCGGGACGATCCACGGGCCGAGCGGGGTGAAGCCGGGCGCGTTCTTGCTGCGCAGCCAGTCGGTGCCGATGGCCTTCATGTCCCGGCGGAAGACGGTGGCGCGGTCGGTGAGGTCGTTGGCGATGGTGTACCCGGCGACGTGATCCAGAGCCTCCTCGGCGGAGACCCGGTAGGCGGGCTTGGCGATGACCGCCGCCAACTCCAGCTCCCAGTCGGGCTGTTCGGCCCACTCGGGCAGGACGACATCGTCATAGGGGCCCGTGAGGGCGCTCGGCAGGCCGATGAAGACGTACGGCAGGTCCTCGGCGGCCCGCCGGTCCATGATCGCGGCGATCTCGGCCCGGGCCTCCTCCACCGTGCGCGGATCGTCGGGCGCGCGGTGGGCGACCTCCAGGTCGATCACGTGCTGCCGGTAATTGGCGCCGGACTGGAAGACCTGGCGGGGCTCGACGGGGGCATGGACGCGCAGGCCGTCCAGGGGCTGCCAGTCGCGGGCCTCGTCATGTGCCAGCTCGTGCAGCCGGGGCAGCAACTCCGCCCAGCGCTCGCATATCCGCCGGGTCGTCAGGACGGGGTCGCCGAGTGGCGTACGAAGGTCGAGCACGCGTCCCTCGGGGGTCACAAGGCCGGGGAAGGGGGCCTGGTCACGCGCGGAAAAAGTGCCGAGGGCGAAGGGTCCGGAGAAGGACGCGGAAGGGGCGGCGGGTTTCACGGGCATGTCCTCCAGATTGCGGTGGACCCAATCTGGCCCCGCATCCCGTAATCTGGGAAATCGATTCTTCGGATGAGGATCATCCACGGCACAAATACACCGGGGAAGCGCTGTGCATCTGTCGGGCCTCGATCTCAATCTCGTCCTGTCCCTGCGCGCCCTGCTGGAGGAACGCAACGTCACCCGGGCCGGGCAGCGCATCGGGCTCAGCCAGCCCGCGATGAGCGCGGCCCTGGCCCGGCTGCGCCGCCACTTCGACGACGAGCTGCTCTCCCGCGTCGGCGGACAGTACGAACTCACCGCTCTCGGGCGGGCCTTGCTCGACCGCACCGCCACCGCCTGCGATCTGCTGGAGCGGGTCTTCAGCAGCCGGGCGGAGTTCGTCCCGGGCAGCGAGGAGCACGAGGTTCACCCTGCTCGCCTCCGACTACGCGATCGCCGTCTTCGGCGCCCCACTCGCCCGTACCGTGCACGCCGAGGCCCCGGGGGTGCGGCTGCGCTTCCAGCGGACCCCGCCCGATGCCACCGAGGACACCGCGACGATGCTCAGCGCGGCCGACGGCTTGCTGATGCCGCACGGCATCATCAGCGGATTCCCCGCCGTCGACCTGTTCACCGACCGCTGGGCCTTCCTCGTCGCCGACTCCAACGACGAGGTCGGCGACCGGCTGACCATGGCGGACCTGGCCCGTCTGCCCTGGGTCACCTACCAGCGCACCTACGACGCGCCCGCCGCGCGGCAGTTGAGCATGCTGGGCATCGACCCGCATGTCGAGGTCTCCGTCGACAGCTTCCAGGTGCTGCCCTTCCTGGTCGCCGGCACCCACCGGATCGCCCTGGTGCAGCAGAGCCTGGCCGATCTGCTGAGCGGGGTGGCCGCCGTACGCGTCATGGATCCGCCGTACGAGGCGGTGCCCCTCCAGGAGGCGATGTGGTGGCATCCGGTGCACACACACGACGCGGCGCACATCTGGCTGCGTGAGACCGTGGCGCGGGTGGGGGCGGGGCTGGCGGGCTGACCCTTTGGGACGATCCCTGCCCTGTCGCTCGCGCTGCCGGAGCTTTGGCGGCCGCCGGGGCGCTCGGCGCGGCCGGGCTCGGCCTCTTGGCCCGGCGCCGTCGGTCGGTGGCGGCCCCGGTGCCGGTCAGTGGTCGACGGTGAGCACGATCTTGCCGACCTGGTTGCCCGCCTCCAGATAGCGGTGCGCCTCGACGACCTCGGCCAAGGGGAAGACCCGGTCCACGGCCGGTGCGAAGGCGCCGCTGCTCAGGCCGGAGGAGACGAATGCCTCGGCCCGGCGCAGCCGGTGCGGGTCGCGGGTGGTCTCCAGGACGGTGTAGGTACGCATGTTCAGCGCGGGCAGGCCGAGTTCGATCCCCGGGTACGGGGTCGCCTCGCCGCTCAGTGCGCCGTAGACGAAGAGGGTTCCGCCGGGGGCGACCACCCGGGCCAGGTCCACAACGCCGGGACCGGCTACGGCGTCGAAGACGAACTCGGCGCCCCGGCCGCCGGTGACGGCGAGCACCCGGTCGGCGACGTCCTCCTCCCCGGTGACGATCACCTCGGCAGCCCCCGCCTTCAGCAGTGCCTCCCGCTTGGCCGGTGTGCGGGTCGTCGCGACGGGCACCGCGCCCACGCGGCGGGCCACTTGGATCGCCGCGAGGCCCACGCCGCTGGAAGCTGCGGTCAGGACGACCGTGTCCCCGGCGCGCATCCCGCCGACCTCGACGAGTGCGCCGTACGCCGTCAGGAAGGGCATCCACACCGCCGCGCCCTCGATCGCGCCGAGCCCGGCCGGGCGGCGTACGACCGCGGAGGCGGGGACGATCGCGCGCTCGGCGTAGACGTTGTAGTCGTTCATCGAGAAGGCGGGCACCACGCTCACCAACGCGCCGACCTCGAATCCGGTGACGCCGGGGCCGACCGCCTCGACCGCTCCCGCCGCCTCCGCGCCGAGGCTCGCCGGGAATTGCCTGACCGGCTCGATGTAGTGGCCGCCGCGGAACAGCGCCTCGGCGCGGTTCAGGCCGATCGCGTCGACGCGAACGAGCAGCTCACCCGGGCCGGGCTCCGCGACGTCCACGTCCTCCAGGCGCAGCACCTCGGGCCCGCCGAGCTCGTGGAACCGTACTGCCTTGACCATCCCCAACTCCCCCATCCGGTCCGGTGATTCACCGCTCCCTCCAACTCAAACCGAAAGTTCGACCACTGTCAAACTTCGATGAGCACCGAAGTTCAGACCCACGGAACACAGCCCCCTCCCCCGTGCATATGATCGGGTCTCTTCACCGAACCTTCACAAGGGGGGACTTCGTCATGCGTATACGCCTGCTCATCGCGACGGCCACGGCCGCGGGCGCCCTGGGCGCTCTCGCCGCCGTTCCGGCCCACGCCACCGAGTACTCGTCGGCGCTGAAGATCCGCGGCGTCCAGTACGACGCCCCGGGCAGCGACTCCAACAACTGCACGACCGGGAACACCAAGGCCGAGTTCCTGGAGATCAAGAACTACTCGTCCAGCAAGACGGTCAACCTCAAGGGTTACGTCGTCAAGGACAAGGCCGGGAACAAGTTCACGTTCACCGCCAACCACTACCTGCAGCCCGGCGACCAGATAAAGCTGCGTGGCGGCCACGGCAACGACTCCGACGCGAACAACGTCGTCTACCGCGACAACTGCAACTTCATCTGGAACAACGACAAGGACTCGATCTACCTGTACAAGCCCACGGGCGCCGGCGCCGACTCGCACTCGTACACCAAGAGCGGCTCGGACCCGGACGGCAACGGGTACATCAGATACCACGGCTGACCCGATGTGCGCAGGGCCCGCCCCAATGCGGATGGTGGGCGGGCCCTGCGCACCGCCATTTTCATGACCGGAGCCGGATCGGACCACGAGTGAACGGCCCTCATCCGGAGCGGCCCGCGCACACCCCGTGTGCGCCCCCCGGTGACACGTGGCTGCCTGCGGCATCGATACTGGGACGAGCCCTTGCCCCCGTCGCCCCCAGGACTCATGCAAAGCTCGCCGACCGTCCGCCCCACGACTCCGCCCACGGTGTGGCTGGCCCGCGGCCACCACGCCGGATCCGCCGCCGAGGAGGTGGTCCGGCAGTGTCTGAAACGGCACAAGGACGACGGCGGCATCGACGACTTCCACGAACCGGCCGAGGCCCAGAGCGAGGGCGAGCGGGTGTTCGAGGCCCGCTGGCGGGTCGAGGACACGGTGACCGTACGGGCCCGGCTGACCGTCTCCGACGGACAGGCGTGGGTGCTGGCGGCCGAGGCCGAACGTCCCTGGGATCCCCGGTGGCCGTCGCCCGCCACGGTGTTCTGGCCGCAGGACGCGGACACCGACTGGGACCATGAGCCGGTCACGGGCGGGCGGCTGCGCGACCTCAATCCCCTGCCCGAGGACGACAAGGCGGTACGGCGCCTGCTCAAGGACGCCGCCCGCGACGGCTGGACCATCCATGTCGTCGTCCACGAGGCGATGACCACCGATCAGCGCGGGCGGACGCCGCTCGCGGGGATGCTGCCGCCGAGCCTGCGGCATCGGGTGGTGGAGCATCGCGCCGCCCCTCAGCAGCTGCGGGTGGTGAACTGGGCGCTGCGGGACCGCGGTGTGGAGGTGCCGAGGGGCGGCGCCGTGGTGCTGCCGGGCTCCCCGGCCCCGGCGGACTACGACGCGACCGGGTTCTCGGTGCGCAGCGTCTTCCTCGACGGCTCCGAGCCGGCCGAGCTCATCGCCGCCGTCACCCGGTTCGCGGCGCTGACGCGACCACTGCCGGAGGGCGCCGACGACGCCGTCACCGCGCTGCGCGAGCAGTGGCGTCTGCTCACCCTCGAAGAGGAACTCGCCCGCGAGCGCGCCTTGGTGGCCATGTACGCCGACGCGCTGGAGGCGATGACGAAGTCCCGCGACCTGTACCGGGAGGCCGCCGAGCAGGCCCATGAGGCGCTGGCCGCCTACCGCGACACGGCCGGCGCCCTGCCCGAGCCGCGCTCGCAGCCCGAATCCCCGCTCCAGCAGCTGACCCGGACCTTCGGACGGCTCAAGGACACCGCCCTGGCGTTGCGCCCGGGCACGGATGCCGCACGGGACGAGGAGCCGTCGGGGCGGCGCAACGACGCCGACTGATGAGCCGCCGGGGCACCGGACCACACCAGCTGGCGGCCGTCGGAACGCCGGACCGACACCAGCTGACGGCCGTAGGAGCGCCGGACCGACACCAGCTGAACGGCTGTCGGGGCGACGGACCGACGTCGACTGACGGCCGTCAGCCTCCGGATCGACACCGACTGACGGCCGCCAGGGCGCCGGACCGACACCGACTGACGCGCCGTAGGCACCGCGGACCGACTCAGCTGACGCGCGGGGGCACGCCGGACCGACCCCAACCGGCGATCACTCCGCCGCAGGACCGACCCCGGCCGGTTCCCGTGCCGCCACCGCCGTGCTGGCCTGCGCAGGCGCCGCCAAATGCACCATCAGGGCCGTCAGCGCCGTCAGGGACGCGCACACGGCGGCCGGGCCGGCCGCCCAGGCCGGGGCGAGGGTGAGGTCCAGTGCCCGGGACAGGCCCGCCCAGGGCAGGCTGCCTTCGAGGAGTTGAGCCGCCGCCAGTGCCGCCGGCACCACGACCGCGCCCGCCAGGACCGGTGCGGTGATCCGCAGCGTCAGCAGCAGGGCCACCGCCAGACACGCCACCGACATGCCGAGGGCGAGCGCGAAGGCGCGCAGGGAGGCTCCGTCACGGTGCAGCGGGAAGTAGGCCACCGCGCACACCACAAGGGCGACGACGGTGAGCCGGCCGGGCCAGGTGGGCTGACGGGTCGCCTGTTTGGCCGGCACGCGCCTCGGGGCGGCCGGGCCGTCCTCGGCGGGCTCCGGCAGCGGCTCGGCCGCCGGCGGGCGCTCGCGCTCCTCGGACAGCCGTCGGATCAGCTCGACGAGCTCCTCCACCGGACGCCCGGTCGCGGCCGCACGGACCGCCTCCTGGCCGCAGTGGGGCTCCAGGTCGGCGCGGTGCAGCAGGGCCACCAACAGCGACACATCGTCCAGCGAGCGCTGTTCGGCGGCGGCACGAATCGTCTCGTCCGCGCTGTCGGCGGTACGCGGCGGCCGGGTCAGCAGGTCGACCAGCCGGGTGACGTCCTCCACGGAGCGGTCCACGCCGACCGCCCGGAGGGCTTCGAGCGTGGCCCGGGCGTGCTCGGGCGAGCGTTCCAACAAGGTGATGAGCTGGGCGACTTCCTCGACGGGCCGGTCGGCCACGGCGGCGTGCACCAGGCCGCCGACCGGGTCGAGGTGGGTGGGCTCGGGCTCCTCGCCGGTGGCGGCGGGTATGCCGGAGTCGCCAGAACTGGGTGATGAAGAGCGGGTGGTCATCCTCGGCTCCAGGGAAGGGTGTGCGGCCGCTCCTGCGCCCCCGCAGCGACACACGACTGTACGGAGACCATTACTAGGCGTTGCCAAGGCGGCGCGCCACCCGAGTGGGCCAAGGGTATGAGACCCCGCCCCTCCCCGTTCTTACGGATGTGCGATTGCTCCGGTTGCCGCGCCCGGGCCATACGCGCGCCGGAGCAGGGAATCCGTGAAGAGACGCGTGTGCGCGGGCACCCCCCGGCGCACGCCAGAGAGGTGAGGAGGGGTCGGTGGACTCGACCACAGCGGTGATCCTCGTCGCCGCCGTCCTCGCGGCCGCCCTGCTGGCCGTGGCCGTAGCGGTGCTGGTCCGGCTGGTGCGGACCCGGCGCCGGCTGCGTCGCGCGGGCCTGCCGACCGGGCCGCGCTGGGTGTTCTGGGGCGCCCTGGCGTACTTCGTACTGCCGGCCGATCTACTGCCCGATCCGGTGTATCTGGATGACATCGGCGTACTTCTGCTGGCCCTGCGCGCCCTGCGCGGGTCCGTCGACCGGCGTGGTCCCGGAGCCCTTTCCGGGCCCTCGGGCGTCGGTCGACGCGGGGATGTCGCCTGAGCCCTGCGTCGGCCAACGGGCCTGCTGAGGGCGGCAGTCGGGCCTCGGCCCCGGCGATGGTGACACAGAGTAAGGAAACCAACCACCCGTTCGATTCGTATAAGTGGGTGGAAGCCGAAGGAAGTCGGCGGACCAAGCGACGTTCCCAGGGGGGTGCCTCGCTTGATCGAAGCAGCACCGGCGAGGGAGAGACGATGCAACCGTTCGCGCTCAACTACGCACGTCCGGCAGCGGATGCGGAGGTCACAGCTGTCTATGCCTACGATTCCGGACTGCAGTTGAACGTGCTCCTGGACGGGCGGATCGCCGCGAGCGACCACGCTCTGCTCAGAGAGCTGGGGACGACGACGTCCACGGCAGGTTCGAAGACGCACTTCGACGACTGAACGCGGAACCCGCCACGATGACCGTGTTGATTCTGACCACCGAAGAGGACGTCACCGCCGACATGGTGGTGGTGCACCTCAACGCCTGCGCGGTGCCGGTGGTCCGGCTCGATCCCGCCGACCTGACCGGTGGGGCCGCGCTGTCCGGCGAGTATGTGCATGGCGCCTTTCGCGGCCATCTGTCGTCCGGGGGGCGGCTGGTGGGCCTCGACAGCCTGCGTTCGATATGGGTGCGCCGACCGGGGACACCGGCGTCCCGTGCGGCGCGCCCGTCGCCCTGGCTGACGGAGGAGTCCGCGCAGGCCCTGTACGGCATGCTGCGCTCCAGCGGGGCCCGGTGGATGAACGACCCCGACGCCGCGCACCGGGCCCGGCACAAGCCCTGGCAGCTGCGTCTCGCCCAGAGCTGCGGGCTGCCGGTGCCGGCCACGCTGATCACGACGTTCCCGCAGGCCGCCCGGGAGTTCGCCGACCGCTACCCGGACCTGGTCGTCAAGCCGGTCTCCGGCGCCCATCCGCAGGACCCGCCCCGGGCCGTGCCGACCAGCAGGGTCGCCCCCGACGCCGACTTCGCCGCCGTGGCCTTCGGCCCCACCCTGCTCCAGCGGCGCGTCGCCAAGCGGGCCGACATCCGGCTCACCGCCGTGGGCGAGCGGCTGCTGGCGGCCCGCAAGCCGGTGGCGGCGGACGCGCATCCGGACGAGGTGGACGTCCGGTTCGCCTCGACCACCGCGCTCTGGGAGCCGACCGAGGTGCCGCCGCGCATCGCCGAGAGCGTGCGCTCCTACCTGCGGGGCGCCGAACTGGCCTACGGCGCCTTCGACTTCGTCGAGGACGCCGACGGGATGTGGTGGTTCCTGGAGTGCAACCAGTCGGGCCAGTTCGGGTTCATCGAGGTGGACACGGGCCAGCCGATCGCGCGGACGATCGCCGAGTGGCTGTCCCGGCCCGTCGCGCCCCGGCCTGCGCGGATCAACGGCGCGAACTCGGCGGTCTCCTGAGTCAGTGCTGCCCTCCGGGCGGCAGGGCGGAGCGCTGCCAGCCGGAGCCCGGATGGGGCTGCCGTTCGACGGGCGGGGCGCCGAAGGAGTTCAGCGGTTGCATGACGAACTCCAGTTCCCTGCTGACGCGTTCGGCCTCCCGGCGCACCTGCAGGGGAACGTCGCCGCGCTCCGAGATCAGTCGGTCGTAAATGGGGGAATCCTGGAACACCCGTCAACGCGCCTTTCGTGTCGTGGCCCATCCACATGGGCACGACCGCCGAGTGTAGGCGCCCGGGCACACGGGGGTGCTAATTCCGGGATCGGGCTTGACGGCGGCCGACTCGCTGCTACGGCGCTGTCGGCGCCCTCCGGCCCCTGGTCAGGCGCCTGTCGTGGAACCCGGGCGGACGATCATGAGGACGGTGACGGTTGCCCACAGGAGGTTGAAGATGCCGGTGAACATGGCGAGTTGGACGGTTCCGGAGCGCTCGACGGCCTGGTCGGCGGTGAGCTGGTCGAGGATTTCATCCTGACGGGGCAGGACGAACGCGACGAGGATGCCGGCGGCCACTGCCGTGAGGGTGATGGATGCCATGAGCCAGGCGTCACCCAGGACACCCATCGCGGCGGCGGTGGCGAAGCCGAGCAGGGGAACGGTGAGGCCGATACCGGAGTAGACCCGGCAGATCCGGTGCAGCAGCCGGACGGTGTTCAGTCTGCCCTCCTGGGCGGTGCGCGCCGCCGGCGGGAACATGCTGGCCGCGACGGTGACCGGGCCGATGGCCACGATCGCGGCCAGGACGTGCAGGGTGAGCAGGAACTTCGTCATCGGGGGGCGTCCGCCTCTGGTCCACGGGTGTGCTGGGGTACGCGGCCACGCTAGGAGGCGCCCAAGTGATCGCACAGAGGCGGAAGTGACAGCTTCCAACGGATTCTCGCCAACAGCTGTGCCTGCGCACCCCCGTACGACAGCCCGCTGACCTGGGCTCGTACCCTCGGCGGGAATCCGCCTATCGTGGCCGTCATGCACACCGTGGCGATCCTTGTCCTCGACGAAGTGGTGCCGTTCGACATGGCGGCGCCCATGCAGGTGTTCGACTGGACGCGGCTGCCGGACGGCCGCCCCGCCTACCGGGTCCGCCTGTGCGCCGAGACCCGGGAGGTGCGCGCCGACTGCGGCTTCGCGCTGCGGGTGGACCGGGGTCTGGAGGCGCTGGCGGACGCGGACACGATCATCGTGCCGGGCCGGGCCGAGGGAGCCCCAGAGCTCTCCGAGGCGGTCGTGACGGCGCTGCGGCAGGCCGCCGAGGCCGGCACCCGGATCGCGTCGGTGTGCGTGGGCGCGTTCGTGCTGGCCGAGGCCGGACTGCTGGACGGGCTGCGCGCCACCACCCACTGGGTCGCCGCCGACCTGCTGGCCCGCAGCTATCCGGAGGTCGAGGTGGCGCCGGACGTGCTGTACGTCGACAACGGCCAGATCCTCACCTCGGCCGGGGCCGCGGCCGCCCTGGACATGTGTCTGCACATGATCCGCCGGGACCTGGGCTCGGCGGTCGCCGCGAACGCCGCCCGGATGTCCGTGATGCCGCTCGAACGGGAGGGCGGACAGGCCCAGTTCATCGTGCACGAGCATCCGCCGGTGCCGCGGGGCTCGACCCTGGAGCCGCTGCTGGACTGGATCGAGGACCATCTGTCCGAGGAGATCACCCTGGCGGCGATGGCGTCCCGCTCGGGCATGAGCGAGCGCACCTTCAGCCGTCGCTTCCGCGAGCAGACCGGCACCACTCCGCTGCAGTGGCTGCTCCGGGCGCGGGTCCGGCGGGCCCAGTATCTGCTGGAGAACAGCGACCGCTCCGTCGAACGGATCGCCGGGCAGGCCGGTTTCGGCTCGCCCACCGCGTTCCGGGAGCGCTTCCGCAAGGTCGTGGGCACCACCCCGTACGCCTATCGCGCGGCCTTCCACACCAAGGCGGCCGGCGCCGGGGCGGGTTCCTGACGTCAGTTCGAAGGGGCCGAGTGAAAAATCACCCGAGTCCCCGGGCGCCGCGCGCCGTTGGACAAGGGGCATCCCCCTTCAGCACGGACGGTGTACGCCCATGAACTGCTCAAGTCGCCTTCTCGCCGCCCTCTACGGCGCCACCAGCGCCGGACTCGCCTGGACCGCGGTCCTCGAATACCGGTACGGGCCGATGTGGGCCGCGTGTCTGTTCGCCGCCGCGAGCATCGTCCCCGTCATCGGTGTGGTGCGCGAGAGTGTGATCTGCGACCAGCGCCGGGCGCTGGCCGGGTGGGCACGGCGGGCGGCGGCGCCCTCCGGGCCGGAAACCGACGCCGCCGAGGACATCGTCCGGGCCGAGCTCGACGGCGCCTGCTGCGAGCGCTGGTGGACGAGCCTCGGCAGCGACCACGACCGGCGCTGCCCGCACCGGATTCCGCGCAGCAGCGCGGCCTGAGGGAAACGGTCCGTCAGGCGACCTGCCCGCTGTGCAGCGCCGTATAGGCGCCGCCCCGGTGCAGCAGCTCCTCGTGCGTGCCGATCTCCTCGATCCGGCCGTCCGCCATCACCACGATCCGGTCGGCGCCCCGCACGGTGGACAGCCGGTGCGCCACCACGAACGTGGTGCGGCCCCGCATCAACCGGGCCAGCGCCTGCTGCACAAGGGCTTCGGACCGGGTGTCCAGCGCGGAGGTCGCCTCGTCCAGGACCAGCACTCTGGGGTCCCGGATCAGGGCGCGGGCGATGGCGAGCCGCTGCCGCTGACCGCCGGAGAGCCGGGCCCCGCGCTCCCCCACCAGGGTGTCCAGGCCCTGCGGAAGGCTGTCGACGAACTCCAGCGCGTTGGCGTCGGCGAGGGCCGTCCGCACGGTCTCCTCGTCGACGTCGTCCATGCCGTAGGCGACATTGTCGCGGACCGTGCCGTCGAACAGGATCGACTCCTGCGGGACCACCGACACGAAACGCCGGTAGGTACGCAGGTCGAGGGTGTTCATGTCGGTGCCGTCGAGAAGGATCCGGCCGGTGGTCGGGCGGATGAAGCCGATGACGAGGTTGAGCACGGTGGACTTGCCCGCGCCGGAGGCGCCGACCAGGGCGACGGTCTCGCCCGGCGCGACCGACAGAGCGAAGTCGCGGACCGCGGCCCGGCCGCCCTCGTCGTAGGCGTGGCCGACCTGTTCGAAGGTGACGGCGCCGCGCAGGGCGGTGAGTACGGTCTTGCCCTCGTTGTCCTCCAGCTCGGGCGCCTGGAGCACCTCGCCGACGGAGCGGACCGACTCGAGACCCTTGGTGATGACGGGGGCGAGACCCGCGAGGGTCGTCGTGGAGTTGGTGAGCGTGGTCAGGAAGGCGCTCAGCATCACGACGTCGCCGGGCGTGACGCCCCAGACGCCGTAGTACGACACCAGGGCCGCGCCCGCGAGGACCAGCACGCCGACCACGTTGAGGACCACCCAGGACAGCGAGCCGAAGCGGCCGTTGACGAGGTCCAGGCGCATCCCGGAGGTGAGCAGCCGGTGCAGGGTGCCGTCCATCCGGCGCAGGGCCTTGCCCTCCAGGCCGTGGGCGCGGGTGACCGGGATGAGGCGGGTCATCTCGGTCACCCGGGAGGAGAGCGTCTCGACCTCGTGGCGGAAGTGCTCGTTGTGGGTGCGCAGACGGGACCTGAGGCGGGCGACGACGAGCGCGGCGGCGGGCACGACGACGAGGAAGACGGGCAGGAACTCCGGTGTGCGTACGGCGATGATGACGAGGCCGCCGAGGAGCACGGTGGACGCGCCGAGCCCCATCTCTGCGGTCTGCTGCACCATCTGCTCGACCGTCTCCACGTCCCGTACGACCTTGGCCTGGAGCACGCCCGCGCTGACCCGCGAGTGGTAGCCGATCGACAGCTGCTGCATCCGGGTGCACAGCGCGGAGCGCAGGGCCGTTCCCATGCGGCGGACGCTGCCGTAGAGCAGACGGACGTAGAGCAGATGCAGGGGGTAGTTGACCAGCAGGATGAACATGATCAGGCCGGTGCTGAGCCAGAGGCGGCTGATCGGGTGGTGCTCGACGACGGTGTCGATGATCTCCGCGGTGACCAGCGGCAGCAGCCAGATCGGGCTGTGCTTGACGGTGAACACGCCGACCGCGGCGAAGAGTTGGCGGCGGTCGGCGCGGAAGAGGTAGGCGAGGGTGCGGACGGGGTGTTCGCCTCGGTAACGGTGGTCGAGCGGTCTTTCCAACGGCGAGGCCACGGGCGGTGATCCTTCCCAGGGTCCGGGGTGAGCATTTGGGCAAGCGCTTACTCCCCATCTCTTCCAGGACTACACCGCGTCCGGGGTGGCGATCTCGTCGGCGGTGGCCCTTCGGTGGCCGTCGCCGAGCGGCACATTTAGACTGAAATCGGTTGCCGGGCGGCCGGATTCCCGCCGAGCGCGGTCGACATCGCGCCCAGTGCCCCTGGCCCCACCCACTCCTTGAGACCGATCTGGAGGGTGCCATGACTGCCATCGACGAAAAGTGGAATCAGATCCAGTGGATCGGCATGCCGTTCGACGCGGGAGCCGGAAGCCACGAGGGGCCGAATCCCGACGGTCGCGGTACCTCGCGTGACTTCGAGCAAGGCTCCATCTACTGGTCCGGCGCGACCGGCGCCCACGAGGTGCACGGGGACATCCGGATCAAGTACGCCCAATGCGGCGGATCGGGCGGCTTCCTCGGCTATCCGGTCACGGACGAGTTGGGCTGCCCCGACGGAACGGGCCGGTTCAACCACTTCGAGGGCGGCTCGATCTACTGGACCCCGCAGACCGGTCCCCACGAGGTGCACGGCCAGATCCGCGACCTGTGGGCCGGGATGGGCTGGGAGAACAGCTTCCTGCACTACCCGACCTCCGACGAGACCGGCTCCGACTCTCAGCGCGTCAGCCGCTTCCAGGGCGGGCACATCACCTGGTCGGCGATGCAGGGCGCGTCCGCGCAGCGCGGCGGCCGGATCGACGACTCGCAATAACGCCCCCTTCCGCGCCTGGCGTTCGTCACGGCCACGGCTCCGTAGGCCGTACCGTGTCGAACGCCAGGCCGCTCGCGCTCTCGCCCGTGCCAGGGGTCTTCTCCCTGCGTACCCAGCTGTGCCAGGTGCCGTCGGACCAGCGGGCCAGGACGGGGCGGCGGGCGACCAGGACTCCCTCGCGCGGTACTTCCTCCTCGTGCAGCCACAGCCCGGGGGTGATGAGCCGGCCCTCGGGGCGGGAGTCGAGACCGGGGCCGGTGAGGGTGGCCAGGCGGAACCGGATCTGGCCGGCTCGCACCGGTTCGGGGACCAGGGGGAACCAGTAGTCAGGGACGATGGACTGGACCGCGTACGCGGGCACGGCATCGAGTCCGGGTACAGCCGTTTCGGGCGGTGCGTTGCGGGCCCAGCGGTCGCGGCGGTCGACCGGTTCGCCGCGGCCGTCGGTGTAGTGGTGCTGAACCGCCCAGGCGAGGTTGGCCAGTTCGTCGCGGGCGAGGAGGACCCGTTCGAGGGGCTGTCCCGGCTGGCCGCGTTCGGAGGGCAGGATCAGCAGCCCGGACGCGGCGGGGTGGTCCGGGTCGGGGCTGCTCAGGGTGAACATCGTCCAGGACGGGTCGTCGCGGCCGGCCCGCTCGACCAGGTGGTGGCGGCCGAAGACGTCCCGTACGAGGAGCCGGTCCAGGACGGTCAGTGACGCGGTCGGCACCTCCAGCGGCACCAGGAACCAGTCGTTGCCGAAGACCGTGGCGAACGAGATCAGCAGCAGCCGCCCGGTGTCCAGCGCGGACACATCCGCCGCGCTGAGGTCGACGCGCGCGTCCTCCATCTCCCAGAACCGGTCGGCCGGCAGCCCGCCGTACCGCACGGTCGAGGGCAGGCCCTCCTCCGCGAACGCCCGGCTCTGTCCCGGCGGTGCCGCCTCGGCGTCGGGGTCGGGGTGGACGTCGAGGGAGTACCAGTCCAGGCCGTCGCCCTGGTACTCCTCGGCCCGCAGGACCGTGCCGCCGGTGGACAGTTCGGCCGCGTACTCGCCGCGATGCGGGTCGAAGCAGTCCGGGCCGTGCTCGGCCAGTTGGGCGGCCCACCAGTTCCGCCAGCGGGCGGCCACCTCGCCGAGGCGCGGGTCAGGTCCGGCGTCGAAGGTGCCCGCGTCCAGCGCGGCCGCCACCGATGCCGCGTCGGGCAGAGCGCCGTCGAGCAGGCCGATCAGGCCGACGTCCGGCTCCTCCCCGGTCCGAAGTCGGTGCGGGGCCAGGGCCGTCAGGGCGGCGGCGAGCAGTCCGGCGTCGTCGGACATGCGCAGCAGCGCCGCGCCGCCCTCGGCGCGCAGCCGCTCGTCGACCTGGACGGGCTCGTCCTCGATCTGGGTGTCCAGCGGGCCCTGGCCGAGGTCGTACGGCACCCAGTCGGCGGCCCCGCCCGGGCGCCAGGCATCGACCGGCGCGCTGCTGCCGCTCATCCGCACCACGGCCGGGGATCCGGCGTCCTGGGCGGCGAACTCCCCGAACTGCCACTGCCGGGTGAGCAGCCACAGCGGGTCGTGCACCCGGGCGGCGAGCCCTGCGTCGACGTCGGTTGCCCGGTGCCGGGGCTCCAGCTGGAAGGGGCCCTCCAGGTCGGTGTCGTCCCGTTTCGACTCGATCTGGGCCAGGGCCCGGCCGGTCGCGCTCTGCTGGGCGATACGGATGCC
The DNA here is from genome assembly GCF_036173105.1 of Streptomyces sp. NBC_00287. NCBI lineage: Bacteria > Bacillati > Actinomycetota > Actinomycetes > Kitasatosporales > Streptomycetaceae > Streptomyces > Streptomyces sp. NBC_00287. Next base: position 8,961,793 of record NZ_CP108053.1, on the reverse strand, counting down.
GGGCAGGAGCGAGTTCAGCGCATTCAGGTCCTGGTGGTCGACGGCGCGCAGCTTGGCCAGTTCCAGCGTCTCCCGCAGCACCTGCATCAGCCCGTCGGAGGTCCACCCGCGGTCCAGGTCCGGGGGGACCGCGAGGAGCACGCTGTGCGGGGCCTTGGCGTCCGGGCGGTCGTAGTGGAAGGCGACGCCCGTCAGTTCGGTCTCCGGCGCCGGGTCGGGTCCCGGCGGCGGCTGGTCGGAGCCGGGGAGGAGTTCGATCCACTCGTCCAGGACGAGACCGGTGACTTCCGCGTCCGCCGCGATGTCGTGCGGAGCGTGCCAGACCAGGTGGGTCGTGGCGGGCGGGCGCTGCCCGACGGGGAAGGGGCCGCCGATCCAGGCGTCGCCCTCGGCCGTCGGATGCTGGTCCGCGCGCAGCCGTTCCACCCGTCCGGCCCGGTTCCCGGCCAGCAGCAGCGTCTCGTGCAGTGTGCGCACCGTGGGGCGTACGGCCGCGTTGCGCCGCAGCCAGTCTTCGATGTCGGCGCCGGGCAGATTGCCGCGGCCCGCCGGTGGCGGGGCCGTCGCGGTGAGCCCGGGCAGCAGCGGGATGTCCGCGCCCAGCACCGGGGACAGCTCCGTGCGGGCCCGCGCGAGCCAGGCGTCGGTCGTCTCCGGTGCAACCGCCCCGGTGGCCAGTGCGCTGATCCTGTCCTTGGCGGGGTGCCCGGCGAGCGCCGGGCTCGCGGCGAAGGCGGCGAGGCGGGCGCGCAGCTGCGTCGTGTCGACCGAGCGGCCGGCCGCGCCGTCGGGCAGGTGCGACGGCAGCAGCGGCTGTGCGGTCGACAGCAGGGACCGGATCCGGGCCGCCCGGCCGTGCAGCCCGCTCCATCCAGGTCCGGTGAACACGACGGAGGTCTCCGGCGGGACGCCCATCGCGCCCTGAACCGCCCTGCGCAACGCGGCCGGTTCGGCACCGGCAGCGTCCAGTACGGCACTCAGGGCGCCCAGGCCCAGCCGGTCGGCGGTGAGTTCGAAGGGGCGGGGCTCGGCCTGACCCTCGCCGAGTCGGCCGGCGAGGATCCAGCCCGTTGCGGGGCCGAGGAGATGGGCGACCCAGGCCTCCAGGGCGGGTTGCAGCGCGGCGAGTGCATCGGCGGGCCAGCCGGTCGGGGCGGTCGGTTCGGCCGGGAGCAGCGCGGCTGTGCGGTGGGTAAGGGCGCGGGCCCGGTGCGGGGTGCGCAGGACGCGGAAGGTGTCCGGCACGTCCTCACCGCGCCCGAGGGTGTCGGCGGTCAGGCCCGCGCGGATCGGGTTCCCGCCCACCAACTGGTGGACACTCTCGGCCAGTACGAGGTCCCCCACCGCGTCGAGCGCGTCGGCGAGGTCGTCCAGCAGCGGGGCCACCGCCGCCCGGTCGCTCTCGTCGATGACGCCGGCCAGGTCGGGGGCGCCGGCCCCGGCCCGTGCGAGGGCCATGCCGTCGACGACGTTGCGCGCGGAGACCGCCTCCGCGCTGCGCGCCCACAGGTCCGCGTCGGTCCCCTCGGGCGCCGTCTCGGGGACGACGGGCAGCGGGAACTGGCGGCGGAAGCGCTCGATGAGGTGGTCCAACTCCGCGTCGTGCAGGGCGCGTTCGAACCGGTAGCCCAGCAGGGAGCCCAGGTTCTGGCCCTGCCGTACACCGCCGAGCAGCCAGCGGGCGACGCGGGCACGGCGGGAGGTGAGGTTGACCGCGTAGCTCTGCTCGTCGGGGTTGCCGAGGAAACCGGACCGCAGGACGGCCGCCGTGGCCGCGTGGTGCAGCGACGGCGCGTGGATGTAGCCGTCCTTCGCGGACAGCTCCACGGTCGTGGCCACATCGTCCAGCTCGATCTCCACCTGTTCCCTCGGCACCGGCGGACGCAGGTCCTCCACCCAGCCGTAGCAGCCGAACCGCACGCCCTCCGTGCCGGACGCCCGCAGCTCGGTCAGCCGTTTCGACGCCAGTGAGGTGATCCAGGCGTCCAGGCGGTGCGAGTGGACGTCGATGACCTCCAGCAGCAGCTCGGGGAGCCGGGACACCGGTACGGCGGCCAGGGTCCGCAGGGCCTGCTCGAGCCGGGGCAGCGCGGCCGCGGCCCGGGTGGCGGCGGCGACGCGTTCCGTGCGCTCGCTCTCGTCCAGGCCCTCCAGCACATCGGCGACCAGCTGGTCGACGTCGCCGGTGACGGCCAGGGCCTGCCGCACGGGGTCGCCGGCGGGGTCGAAGTCGCCCAGGAAGGTGGACCAGTTGGGCAGGAACAGCAGCGCGTCGAGCACTCCGCTCATGTCCCGTTCGTCATCGGGGACTTCCTCGGTTCCGTCCTCGTCCTCGACCGGTTCCTCGCCCTCGCCGGGCGGCTCCTCCTCGCCGACCGGCTCTTCGGCCAGGGCCGGAAGATCGAAGAACGTACTGCGCCGAGGCGGGGTCTCGCGTCCGCTGGACAGCTCCACCGGCCACGCCATGTCGTACGCCTCGGCCGCCAACTCCCCCGCCAGGAAGGCCCGTACGGCACCCAGGTAGTCCGCCGTGGCCGCCGCACGTGCCGGAAAGGCCTCGGCGTCCGGGGACAGCCGGGTGACGAACTCGGGGACGCCGGTCGCCTCGTCCAGGCTCCAGCCGAGTGAGGTCCAGCCGTTGCTGGTCGTCGTCCAGCGGGCGAGGCCGTCGGGCGGCAGACCGGGCAGGCCGAGTGCCGCGGGGGGTGCGTCGAGCGGGGTGAACGGCACGGCGCGGCCCGGCCCGCTCATCCGGATCATGGCCAGGCCGGTGGCCACGGGCATCCGCTGCAACGCCTCCACCGCGACCCGGTCCACGGGCTTGCCCGGTTCGACGCGCGGGATGGTCACCTCCTCCTCGCCGTTGTCGTGCAGCACCCGATGGGCCACCACAGCCCGCCAGCGTTCCCGCAGCCGCATCAGCCAGGGCGCGATCACTCCGTCGACGTCGTCGGCGCGTTCGGCGCGCCAGTCGTCCAGCGCGGTCACGGGCAGCACGCCGTACGGCTGACGGCCGACGCGCAGCATCGGCAGCGGTCCGCGGCCGCGCACGTGTTCGGCGATGTGCTCACGGACGGCCCGCCAAGGCCCCTCGGGGGAGACACCGCTGGGCGCTCTGGTGCCCAGGTCGATCGTGGTCAGCGCGGCCTCGGCGAAGCCCTTGCCGAGCGTGGGCCAGGTGAGCAGGGTCAGGGCGGCGACGGCCGACGGCGCGGCGTCGTCGGCGCCGGGGCAGCCACGCAGGAACCCGGCGTCCGGCAGGCCCAGCGCGGTCGCGAGGGTGTCGGCGACCGGCCGCTCCCCCGCCTCCGGGTCGGGGTCCGGGCCGGGGTAGGCGGGGGCCGAGGACCAACCCGAGCGGGAGCGTGGGGTGTTGTTGGTGGCGGTGCCGGAGCGCAGCAGGCCGAGGCCGCCGCCGTAGCGGTGGCCGTGCAGCAGGTCGCGCAGCCGGGCGGCGCCGTCCACGGGCGCATCGTCGCGTACGCCGACCACCAGCAACTGGTCCAGGTTCTCGGTGTTCTCGGGCGGGACGATCAGCTCGATGCCCATGCCGGCCTTGACCGCCTCGAACCAGTCGGTCTCCCAGCCCTCCTCCTCGGCGCGCAGCAGGCCGATCGGCAGCGGGTCGGGCACCGGGCGGCCCAGCTTGTCGATCACCACCTGGCCCTCGAACAGACCGAGGAAGCGCCAGCGCTTCGGCATCGCCACCGCGTGCGGACGCTGCTCCTGGGGATCGTCGGTCCGCAGGGTGGGCGCGGGGGCGCCGGGACGGCAGGCGCGGACCGCCCAGGAGGCGCGGGCCGGGCGCAGCTTCGTGAGCACGTCCTGCCAGGCCTCGGGGCCGGGGTTCTGCCAGTACGCGGTACCGGCGGCGACCTCGGCGGGGGTGAGCGCGGGCTCGAAGTGGGACAGCAGGATGTCGTCCGGGTAGATCCGCACCCGCAGGGTCCTCGGCTCCCACCAGATGGTCTCGACCCGCACCGGCAGCAGCGCGATGGGCGCGGTGTTGTTCTCGGGGAACAGTGCCTCGCCCTCGGCCAGCGCCCGGGTCAGCTCCTCCTGGGCCCCGGCGGCCAGGCGGTTCAGCTCCTCGGCCCTGCTCTGGAGTTCCGGCAGGGCCGCCTCGGCCGCAGCGAGCGCCTCGGCGGCGGTGGGCGGGAAGGGGGGATCGGGCAGGCCGGCCTGGATGTGCGCCCGTACCCGCCGTACCACGGCCTCCTGCTCGTCGGCGAGGGCCTGCGCGGTGTCCGCTTCGGTGCGTGCCCGGTCCAGTTGCGCGCGGGCGGCGAAGGCGTCGGTCATGTCCCCACTGCTCCTGTCCTCGGCACGGTGGTCAGCCGCCCAGCAACGTGGTGGCCCGGAAGGCCAGTTGGAACGGCTGCTGGAAGGCGATGCGGGCCATGTCGGCCGCGTCGCGGGCCCACGCCGGCGGGTCGGGCTGGGTGAGCCGGGTCGGCGTGGCGGGCACCTGGCCGAGCTGGACGCATCGGGTGGGCTCCACGCGGACGCCCTGCCAGGTGAGGTCGGCCCATGTCTTCATCTCGGCGGGCTGGTCGCCGGTGTCGAAGCCGAACTGGGTGCCCCGCATGGGTTCGCGGAACACGAAGAACCAGTCCTCGGCTCGGGCGCGCTCCGCGTCCAGGTCGGGGAACAGGTACAGGACGGTGGACTCGTCCAGCGCCAGCGCGGTGGCCGGTACGCCGTCGAAGGCGGGCGGCAGCTTGCCGTCCACTGCGCGTACGGCGAGCAGGGCGGTGCCGGGGAAGCGGCGCAGCAGATCGCCGCGTACGAGCAGCGCCAGGTCGCCCTCGCCGCCGGTGCGCAACTGACTGCCCAGCGGGGCGTCCGGCGGCCACAACGCGATCTCCTCGACGTCCGCGCTGTCGCCGGGCCAGAACCGGGCGAACGGGGTGCCGCGCTGGTCGGTGGGGAACTCCCGCCACAGCAGCTCCCGGTTGAACTCGTGGTTCAGCCCGACCAGCAGCGCGGCGATGAACTCGGGGTTGGTCTCCAGCAGGGTCACCGAGTCCTGCGGCAGCGCGCCGATGCCGGGCAGCGCCCATTCCGGCCAGCGGGCCAGCAGTTCCTCGGCGATCGGCACGGTGAACCTCGGGTGGGCCATGATCGGCCGCAGCGGGCGGTCGTCGCCCTCTGTGCGCTGCGCCCAGAAGTCGGCGGGGATGCGGTCGGCAAGACGCAGCAGTTGCAGCCGCATGGGGCTGAGCCCGGCACGCAGTTCGCCCGGCAGGCCGCCCTCCGGCGCGTCGTCGCTGACCATCCCCATCAATTTCAGCTTTCCGGCCAGGAACGACTCGGTGACCTCGCCGTCCGTGCCGAGGCCGGCCCGTCGGGCCAGCGCGCCGTTGGCGCGGGTCAGCCGGACGAACGAGGTACTGGCCATGCCGACCGGCAGGTCCTGCCTGGCCGAGGCCAGCTTGGCGGCCAGGGTGGTCGGCTCCGCGTCCGGTCCCGTCGCGGACACGGGCACCCGCCCGCTCACCGGCGCCATGACGGTGACGAGGTCGGCCGCGTCCAGCGGGTCGAGGTGCTTGCGCTGGGCCCGCTCGGCGGCGACGGCCGCCAGCTCGCCCGCCGCCAGCAGCCGGTTGGCCTGCCGGATCTCGCCGACCTGTTCCCAGGCCCGGGCCATCAAGAACTCCTGCTCCAACTGCACATAGCGGCAGCCGAGTGCGGCGGCGACCCGGCGGCGGACCTCCACGTTGAGCGTGCTCATCCAGACGTCGGGCTCGGCCGGCACGGTCTGCTCGCCGGTGTGGTGGCTGCCGTAGAGCGGCGGGGCCACGGCGACGACGTCCCGGTCCTCGGCGGGTTCCCCGTCCCCCTGCGGCACGGGCCCGTCGCGGAGCAGGGCCGGTGCGTCCACCCGCTCGCGGATCAGGGCGCGGAACCGGTCCTGGGCCGCGGGGTCGGACCACGTTTCGGGTGTCGCCGTGCCGGGCGGCCGCAGGGCGCCGTCCATGGCGACGGTGGCCGGGCCGACGGCCTCCTCGGCGGGCCAGGGCCGGCCGACGTCGATGGTCCGGGTGCCGAGTCCGGACTCGGCGGCGGGCCGGAAGCGCAGCCGGCGGGCGAGTTCCTCGAAGGTGCCCGCCTTCCCCGTACGGAAGGTCCACCAGTGGTAGACGGGCAGGTCGACGGTGTCCCGGCCGGGGACGGGCCAGGCATCCGCGGTGGCCGCCGCCCGGGGCGTCACATTCAGGCCCGCGTCCCGGCCCGCCGCGGTGGCGGGCACGACCGCGGCGATCCAGCCGCGGCCCGGGGCCAGCCGGCGCGGGCACAGCAGCCGTCCGACGACACCTGCCGAGTGGTTGCGCACGCCCTGTTCGACGAGGCGCCGGGCGCTGTCGAGGTCGGTGACGTCGTCGGACAGCCGTGCCTCCACGTGGGTCCAGGCCCACCGTTCGGCCAAGGGGGGCAGCGCGGCGACCGGGGCGGTGAGGACGGGCAGCGGGTGCCCGGGGCGGGGCGGGGCGGCCTCGTCCTCGGCCAGCACGATCAGCGCGATCCAGGGTTGCGGGGTGGGTCCGCCCGCGGTGGCCACCGCCGCCGGGGACAGCAGCCAGGGCAGGTCGGCGTGGGCCAGCTCCACGCTCGCCAGCACGTTCTCCGCCGCGTCGGGTGTGCCGGGCGGCGGTTCCTCGCGCAGCACCATCGAGCGGTCGAAGCCGAGCACCTCGCCCGGTCCCACGAGCGACAGGGTCGGTCCCGCCACTTCCGGCTCCTCGCGGCGGCCGTCGATGTCCCGGAAGAACCGCACCGCGGTGCGCAGCTCCTGGCCGTCGGCGGAGGCGGCGGCGCCGACCCGCGCGGAGGAGAAGAACCAACGCGTGCTCATACGACGCTCCCGACGGGTCGGTGCGAGGCGCGGGGCGCGGTCATCGGCGCACCTCCCAGCTCTCGACGAGCCGCAACGCCTCCTGCGGCTGGTCGAGTTGGCCGCTCATCGCCTCCCAGGCGTCGGCGGTGGCGTCGACCAGGGTGACGTCGTCCAGCAGCGGCTGAAGCGAATCGGTGGCGGCCACGCTCAGCTTGGCGGTGCGCACCTTGATGGCCGCTTCCGGTGTACGCCACCGCTCGAGCCGTTCGGCGGCGCTGATGGCGAAGACGGACTCGAGGCGGAACAGCCCGGGCCAGAAGGAGAACTCCCGCTCGGGCAGCGGGGGTTCGTAGCCGGTCTCGTAGCCGTCGTCCACGCGGTGGCCGGCGCCGAGGACGATGCCGTCGCTGCGTGCCCGCAGTCCGCTCGCGCGGCTGACGAAGGCGGGCTCGCTGAGTTGGGCGTCCTCGGTGAGCTCGAAGTACTCTCCGGGCACGAACCGCTCGGACAGCGAGGGGAGTCCGGCGGCGGGCTGGGTGGTGCCGAGGGTGATCTCCTTGATCGTCCAGGTCTGCGCCGGCACCGGCCGCCGCTCGAACCGGGAGATCGGCACGCCCAGCGGGACCACGCGCTGGGAGACGCGCAGGGTGGCGTCGGGGTGCACGAGGGTGCCCTGGTTCAGCTTCTCGTTCGCTTCCCTGGTGAACACCAGCGCGGTGCGTTCGGCGGCCGGCCGCTCCGCCGCCCAGGCCTTGGACTGCGCCAGTTCGGGGGTCAGCGCCTCGATCGGATCGCGTCCGGCCTTCGGCGGGACGGCGGGCGGCGAGCCCCAGCGGACGTCGAAGTCCAGCTCGACGTCCCAGAACAGCACCGAGATGCTGCCGGTGCCGAAGGCATGCCAGGGGGCGGGCCCCTCCAGCGTGAAGTCCAGGGCGATCCCGGCCAGCCGGCGCCCGAAGGCGCGTACCGCCACTCCGGCGCGTACGTGCACGGAGAACGCGAACACCGGGTCGAAGACGAACAGCGCGTCCAGACCCAGCCAGCCCGTCACCCCGCAGCCGGCGATCGTGGCGTCCAGCTGGACCTGGCCGCCGAACATCACCGCGTTGGAGGTGACCGCGAAATAGGCCTCCATGCGAAGTCCCCAGCCCTGGCCGGGGGCCAGGTCCACCTGGAGCCGGTTCAGCGCGGGTACCCGGGCGGGGCGGGTGTAGCGGGGGTGGAAGCCGCCGGCGGACAGGACGAACTCCGGCTGCCGGCCGCCGCGTACGAGCAGATACAGGTCGCCGCGCACTGCGAGCCCGACGATCCACGAACCGGACAGCGACACCAGCAGTTCGACCAGCGGGACGGCCGGTTCGAGCCGCCCGAGCACACTGGCCTGGAGGCGGATGAGCGGCACGGCCGGGTCGGGCAGCCCGACCAGCAGCCGTCCCAGCAGCAGAGCGCGTGCCGGCGCGGGCAGTTCGAGGATGAGCGCCCCGGACAGGGACACCATCCGGCCGCCCCAGTTGAGGCGGATCATCGGCCCGACCAGGATGCGCCCGGCAGCGACCGGGAACGCCGAGCCGAGCGAGCCGATGATCTCCTGGGCGCGTTCCACCGCGCGGTCGGGGAACAGCACATGGTCGGCGTTGCCGTCACCGACGAGCTGCTGCAGGGCGGTGACATCGGCGCGCCGGTTCAGCCCGACCAGACCGCCGACCGCGTCCAGGGCGAAGCCCAGGCCGAGTTGGATGCCGGGGGTCGGGAACTGGGCGGCGAGCAGCACCAGAAAGCTGGTGGGGGCCTTGCCGTCGGGCGGCCGGAACAGGGCAACCGCCTGGACCCGCAGCACCCCGAGGTCGACGGAGATCAGACCGCCGTAGCCCTGGTCGGGGGTACGCCGGACCACGCCGCCGCCGGAGATGGGCGGCACCTTCAACTCGGTGCCGATGCCGTCCGGGAACAGCTCGCGCAGTCGGCTCGGGTCGAGGCCCGGGCGGTTCGCCGGGGCGAACGTGACGGGCAGCTCGATCCCGGCGCGCTCCAGGTGGACGCTCAGGGGCAGGCCCGGAAGCCCGGCGCTGGCCGACACCGACACGGCCAGCCGTGGCTCGCCCCCGTCGGAGGTCAGCTCCAGGGCGGCGCCCCGGCTGGACACCCCCGGGGCGTTCAGCCGGAGCGGGAGGGGGACGTTGAGGCCGCCGGTGCCGGCGAACCGCAGGCCTTCGGCCCGGTCTGCGCGCAGGACGACGGGCGCGGGCGGACCCGACATCGGGCTCGCGCCGCCGATGCCGAGCAGGCGGGCGAGCGCGGCCGGCAGCACGGCGGCGGTGAACCCCTGCAACTCCAGCTCGACGGCCGCGGGGGTGCCCGGCTCCGAGGTCACGGCCAGACCGATGCCGTCGACGCTCACGCCCGGGCCGTCGGTCATTCCGGCGGTGAGCCTGCCGGTGCGGCGCAGCCGGATCGCGGCGCTGCCACCGGGCGGCGCGGGCGGCAGGCCCGGCCCGAAGGCGGCGTCCCAGCCCTGGGCGGCGGTGACGGTCGCCTCGGCGCTCCAGGGCCCGTGGACGGTCTGGGGCAGGGTCAGGGCCGCCCCTGGGGTGACCACCACGTCGAACACCGGTCCGTCCGGGGTCACTCCGAGCACGGCGCGTCCGCCCGCGGCTCCGGCCGGGTCGTCGAGCACCAGGGCCACGCCGAGGGGCGCGCCGGGGGCCCGCCGCCAGCCGTGCAGCCGTACGGGCGAGGCGGCGTCGAGGTCGCCGAGCGTCTCCCGTACCAGCTCCACCAGCGAGTTGCCGGGCGGCAGCTTGTCGTGCACGGCGAGCAGCCGCCCGGCGAGCACGGTCCCGGCGGCCGAGGGGTCCTCGCCGAGCTCGGGCAGGGAGCGGACCAGGCCGTCGACGGCGTCCTTGGCCAGCGCGCGCAGTTGGCCGGCGACCTGCTGGAGGAGTGCGTGCGGGTCCATGCGGCTCACCCCTGGTTGGCTTCGCCGTTGTCGATCACCAGCGCGCCGTTCATGGTGCCGACGCCCAGCCAGCGGCCGTTCGGGCTGAACCGCAGCGCCAGCACCTCGTCGGTGGACACGGTGTACAGGGGATCGCCTGCGACGTTGAACAGCCGTACGACGTTGTCGATGGAGGCGCTGGCGGCATGCTTGCCGTTGGGGCTGAACGCGACGTGCGTGACGGCTCCGAAGCTCTCCTCCTCCGGGACGCCGGGTTTCAGCCTGGGTGCCCGGCCCCTCTCGTCGCCGGTGTCGGCGTCCAGGACCCGGGCGAAGCCGTCGGCGCCGCCGACCACGGTCCATTTGCCCTTGGGGTCGAAGGCCAGGCAGTTCGGAGCGGTGACCTGGTCCTCGGGCTCCGTGGGCCAGGTCTGTTTCCCGGTCTGCGCCTCGAACATCCGGGTGGTGTCGTCCGCGGCGCAGCACAGCACGTGCTGCCCGTCCGGGCTGAACGCGACGGCGAAGACGGCATCCTTCGGGGTGAGCCGCGAGACCTCCTTGCCGGTGGCCAGGTCGTGCACCCGAGCGGATCCGGCGTGCCGGTGGTTCCCGCCGTGGCGTTCGTCGACGGCCAGCGCGATCCGGGTGCCGTCCCGGCTCAGGTCCACATCGGCGATGAGCGGCGGGTCGACGGTGATGCGCTGCTTGATCTCCCCGGAGGCCTGGTCGAGTACGGCGACCAGGGTGTCGGTGGCCGCGATCAGCCGCCCGTCCGGGCCGAACCGCACGGAGTTGATGGAGTTTCCCGGGGCGAGCGGTCCCTGCCACAGGGCCGTGCCGGTGACGCTGTCCCGCAGGAACACCTGTTCGAAGTCGGCCACGGCGATCCTGGTGCCGTCCGGGCTGAAGGCGATCCCGGTCACGGATCCGTCGGTGGTCACCTCCAGCGGCGGTGCCCCGATGCCGATCGAGCGCACCCGCAGCCGGGTGTCGCTGCCGCCGGTCGCGAAGCGCTTGTTGTCCGGGCTGAAGGCGACGGCCTGGACCGTGCCGTCCTCCGAGGCCCGCAGTGCGACGGTACCGGGCTCGCTCATGACCGGTTCCTCCTCATGCCGGAATGTGCCTAGCCGACGGGCAGTGAGACGTCGAACGTCGCGCTGCCGCCGCGCACGGTGACCGTGACCGACTCAGGGGCGAGACCGTCCGGGTTGTCGAAGCGGTACAGGGCGTATGCGTTGGCGCCGGTCATCTCGATGGCGGGCAGCGGGCCGGGGACCGGCGCTTCCGCGACGCTCAGGGACTGTCCGCCGGCGACGAGTTCGACGGCGACGTCGGTGTCCTGGAGGTCGAAGGGCTGTTCCACCGCGATGGCCACGTTGACGCGCACCGATGTGCCGGTCACCTCGTGGAGAGACGGGTAGACCCAGAAGTCGCCGGCGAGTCGGGGGGTTTCGTCGTTCATGGGGCTCCTCACGGCACCTGACAGTTGACGGTCCACTCGCGGGTGAACAGAACTCTTCCGCCGTTGCACACGTCGATCAGCTGTCCGCGGAAGTCGACATCGATCTTGAAGAAGGTGCCGGGCGCTCCGACGCCCCCGGGTGTGTCCCGGCCGGCGTACTGCTCTCCGGAGCGTCGTTTGACGAGATACATGTCGTTGAGGTTGGCGTTGCCGACCGCGGCGTCGCGGTGTCCGTAGTCCAGGTCGACGTGGAAGGGGTTGGCCGGGCTGGACGCGGCCTGGCCGTCCTCGATGAAGTGGTCGTCGGCGGAGCCCGGCGCCGGCCGGGAGCGCATCAGACGAGGCGTCGGAACCCCGTGCTCCTTGGTGATGAAGCGCACGGGCTGACCGTTCACCTCGAGCTCACCACGGATGTACTGCCGGTATTCGCCGCATGCGGGAATCGACGGATCGGCGTCGGCGAACACCGCGTGCATCTCGAATTCGCCGCCGCAGCGCACGTCAGGCTGCGTGCGCTTGCTGCAACTCACCAGCCTAGCCGGAATATCCACGCTCGCCACATCGGCCTGCGGCCACTCGATCACGTCGTCGATCGGGCCGGTGAATCCCGCCCGGACCAGCTCCGGCCACTTTCCCGGCTCGGTGATCGGCAGGGGATAACCCGGGCGCACCTTCTCGTTCTGGATGTCGTAGTTCAGGTACTGGCCGCCCTTGAAGAAATACGCCGTTCCGTTTCCCCAGTTGACGGCCGCGTCCACGCCGGACTTGAAAGCGGCCGGGAAGTCCGGCCAGCCCTCGGAAATGTCGCGGGGGTAGACGGTGTGGTCGACGGAGTCGGTCCGGAGGTCGTAGCGGACGTATTTCGGGCCCTTGAAGAAGAACACCCGGCCGTCTCCCCAATTGATCGCCGCATTCATTCCGGCGGCGAAGGACGCGGGCAGCGCGGGCCACTGCGAGGCCGTGTCATGGGGATAGAAACTCGCGTCGACCGTGTCGTTCGTGGCGTCCCAGCGGACGTACTGCGAGCCCTTGAAGAAGTACACGAAGCCGTCGGGCCAGTTCACCACCGCGTCGATGCCCTGGGTGAAGGAGGCGGGCATCGCGGTCCAGGCCTCGGCGACGCCGCGCGGGTAGAAGTCGTGGTTGACCGTCTCCGCGCCGGTCACCGGGTCGATCTCATAGCGGACGTACTTGCCGCCGCGGAAGAAGAACGCCGTTCGCACCTGCGCCATGCTGGTTCCTTCCCCGGGCGTTCGTGTGGCAGTCGGCGACCGTCGTGTAACGCACCGTCATGAGAGTAGGGGAAGGGCGGCGTCGCGACGAGCATCCGGTCCGTGGCGGTCGCATGGCGTGGCTTTCCCGGTGGTGCCAGCATGGAAGTGGTGCCGGCCGCTCCGCTCTCGTGAGAGGGGATGCTCATGGCCAAGCGTCTGGTCGTCTGCTGCGACGGCACATGGAACTTCGCCGATCAGCCGAGCAAGACCAACGTCGCCAAGGTCGCCCTGTCGCTGCGCCCCGGGACCGTCGCCGGGAAAGAGCAGCGCGTCTACTACCACAGCGGCGTCGGCACCCAGCGGCGCGAGCGGGTGCGGGGCGGCGCGTTCGGCGTGGGCCTGTCCCGGAACGTCGTCGACGCCTACCGCTTCCTCGTCGAGACCTACGAGCCCGACGACGAGCTGTTCCTCTTCGGCTTCAGCCGGGGCGCGTTCACCGCCCGCAGCCTGGCCGGGCTGATCCGCAACGGCGGCATCCTGCGCCGCGACCACGCCGACCGGATCCCTGAGGCCTGGGCCCTGTACCGGGACCGGATCGAGCAACCCAACGGCGCCGCCGCCACGTTGTTCCGCCGCTCCTACGCGCGCGAGACGGAGGTCCGCTTCATCGGGGTGTGGGACACCGTCGGTTCGCTGGGCATCCCGATGCCGAGCGCGCCGTGGCTCCAGCCGTACGCAACGCGGTTCAACAGCCGCTGGGCCTTCCACAACACGGAGTTGAGCAGTTGGGTCCGCGCGGCCTTCCACGCGCTGGCCGTCGACGAGCAGCGCTCGGCGTTCCGGCCGGCCCTGTGGCACCAGCAGCCCGGAGCCGACCAGCAGGGCCAGGAGCTGAAGCAGGTGTGGTTCGCCGGCGTGCACTGCGATGTCGGTGGCAGCTACAAGGAGACCGGGCTGTCCGACATCGCCCTGCTGTGGATGGTCGATCAGGCCCGCAGGTACGGCCTGGAATTCGACCTCGACGCCCTCAGCGAGGCCGGGCCCAAGGTGATGCGGCCCGAGGAGAGCACCGACTTCCGCGTACGGCCGAACAGTTCGGGGATGCTGCATTCTTCCCGGACCGGCATGTACCGCCTGGCCAAGCCGCTGCACCGGCCGATCGGACAGGCGGCGAACGACAAGGGCGAACTCGACGGCAACGAGTTCCTGGCAGTGCCGACCAAGGAGCGCTACGACCGCGATACGGGATACCGGCCGCCGCAGTTGGAGCGGTATCTCACGGCCCAGGAGCGGGTACGGCTGGAGCCGGTGCTGTTGCCGGACCTCGCCGCCGGGCTGCCGCCCATACCCCCCGTGCCCTCCGGGCCGCAGGCCGCGGCGCCGCAGCCGCCCGAAGAGCTGCCCCGGACCCCGTGACACCCCGGTCCGGCAAGAGGTAAGGAGATCCGGGATGCTCACCTGCACGCTCTTCGCCGGCGACGCGCTGCTGGAGTCGATCGCCGACGACCAGGACCGGATCTCGCGGACCCGGCACCGGAGGGATCCGGCCGTGCGCAAGGTGCAGATCGCGCTACTGGACCGGGACCCGAACTGTCTGCCCCAATTCGGGGCGGACGGCGACTACGGCGACGAGACGGCCGGCGCGGTGGCCCGCTTCAAGATCGAGGTGCTGGGCGTCCCGCCGGCCGAGGTGATCGACGACGTCGGCCCGTTGACGGTCCGCAAACTGGACGAACTGCAGGCCGCCGCCGAACGCCCGCCCGCGCCGAGCGTCACACCCGAGGAATGGCTGCTGACCGACGCCGAACTCGGACCCTTCCGCTCCCCCGCCTTCACCCGCGACAACGTGGTCGACTTCTTCGTCGATGCCGAGGGGTACTACAACCTGCTGGCCGACCGCCTGGACGCCCTGCTCGCCGGGGACCGGGTGCTGTTCGCCGGCTGGCGGTTCTCGCCCGAGCAGTTGCTGCGCCCGACGATCGCCGGCTCCCCGGGGATCCTCGACCGGCTCCGCAAGCTCCGCGCCGACGGCATCGTCGTACGGGCCCTGCTGTACGGCTCGCACTTCTCCACGCTTCCCGTGCGCAGGCCCCGGGTGCCGACGCTGCCGTCCAAGGACAACTTCGACTTCCGCACCGGCCTGGTCGACGCGGGCGCCGAGGCGATCCTCGACGCCAGGGTGGGCGACTTCGGCTCCCACCACCAGAAGTGCGCGGTGGTGCAGGGCGCCGCCGAGGGGCCGGGCGCGTTCCTCGGTGGGATCGACGTGTGCCTCGACCGGTGGGACAACGGCGCCCACGTCGATCCGCCCGTACGGCAGCGGGAGCCGGACTTCCTGGGAACGAAGATCTCCCTGCCGGGCTGGCACGATGTGCAGTGCGCGGTGTTCGGGCCGGCCGTCGGCCAGATCTGGCAGAGCCTCGTCCAGCGCTGGAACGACCCGACCCGGCCCAGCCGTATCGACGCCACGCCCGCCCCGATCCCGCAGTCCGAAGCACCCGGGCCGCCGACCCGGTCCGGCACGCAGGCGGTGCAGGTCCTGCGCACCCTCACCTGCAAGGGCGTCTACTCCTTCCTGCCGGGCGGCGAGTTCACCGTCACGGCCGCCTACCGCAAGGCCATACAGCGGGCGCGGCACTACCTCTACATCGAGGACCAGTACCTGTGGCCCTCTCCCCTCGTCGACGATCTGCGGGACGCCGCAGGCCGGGGCGTCCAGCTCATCCTGGTCACCGCCCGCGACTTCGACGCACCGGGGCTCAAGGACGCCCACGAGGCACTGCGCACGGAGGCGCTCCAGCGCATCGCCTCGACCGCCCCGGCGAATGTCCACTGCTTCCACCTGGAGCAGGCGGCGAGCTCGGCGCAGATCTACGTCCACGCGAAGCTGATGATCGCCGACGACCAGTACGTCGCCGCGGGCAGCGCCAATCTGAACTTCCGCTCCCACACCACGGATTCGGAACTGCATCTCGGGGTCTTCGACACGGACCTGGCGGACAGCACCATGGGGGGCGCGCCGCACCGGGTGGGTGTGTCCGTCCGTGACCTGCGCGCGCAGATCTGGGGCGAGCACCTCAACGAGGACCCGGCCCTGCACCAGGACCCGCTGGCGGGCCTCGCGCGCATGCCCACCGCGGGCGGCAAGACCGGCCACCTGGTCAGCTTCCCCGTGCCCGCGCAGGTGCCCGCCGTGGACTGGCGCGAGACGGTACGGGAACTGCTGCGCACGATCCAGCACATGGAGAACTGGCAACTCCTGGCACCGGTGGTGCTGGGACCCCTGTCTCTTCCCCTCACCCTGGTGCCGGACATGGACCTCGGCGTTCTCGCCGACGCCATCCCCAACCCGGAGTCCTTCCTGCGCAACCTGCTCAACCCGCATACCGTCTGCTGATTACACTCCGTCCACCTGAAAACCCTTCGCCTGCAGGGCGGCTGCCAGCGCGAGCAGGGTGTCGCCGCCGCACACTCCGTCCTGCGGCAGACCCTGGTCCCCCTGAAACGCGCTCACCGCGGCCTGGGTGCGCGGGCCGTCGAGTCCGTCGATGCGGCCGGGGTCGTAGCCGAGCACGGCCAGGCCCTCCTGGATGCCCCGCAGGGAGCCCAGGTGGTACACCCTGGGACCGACATCCCCTCCGGGCACCGGCGGTGTGCCGTCCTGCGCGAAGGTCACCGGGGTGACGGTGTCGGTTCCGGTGATGCCCAGCAGGAACTCGTTGAGGTCGACGCCCCGGTACTGGCCGCCCGGCGCGCCGCCGATGATCTCGACCAGGGCCCAGTGGAGATGGGTGGCGGTCGCGCCGCTGCGGCAGACGGTGCCCAGCGCGTCGCCTCTGCTGACCGAGGAGCCGACGGTCAGCCCGGGCGGCACTCCGGTGATGTGGGTGAAGTAGCCGCCCATCATGTCGTTGTGCGCCCGCATGAACAGCTGGGCCCCGTACACCTTGGGTGTGTCCTCGGCCGGCACATGCGGGTTGTGACGGGTGATGTGCGCGTCGAAGGCCGCGCGGACCACGGTTCCCTCAGGCGCGCCGAAGTCCATGCCGTACTGCTCGTACCAGTGCGGCGGCTGGTGGCCGCCGATGTTGGGGCCGCCGAGGTCGGTGGCGCCGGTGCCGGGCGGGAAGGGCCCGGAGATGTCGATGGTGAAGGCGGACATGGCGCGCTCCCTTGGTGCCTTGTCGTCGGTCAGGCTCCGAACACGGTGAAACCGAGGCCCGAGAGCTGGGCGGCGAGGGCGGCCACGGTGTCCGGGTCGTCGAAGGCGCCGTTCTCGCCGAGGCCGCTTGCGGACTGGAACTCCTTGACCTTGCCCTGCGTGCGGGGGCCGTCGACGCCGTCCTGCGACAGCGGGGTGAAGCCCAGGGCGAGCAGTGCCCCCTGGACGCCGAACACGTCCGAGAGGTCCAGCGCGATCTGCTCGAGGGGCAGGCCCTGGTCCTCCACGTCACGGGACATCAGGAAGTGGGCCCGGTCGAGCTTGTTGCGGATGATGATGGTGCCGACGTCCGGGGTGAAGTGGCATTCGTCGGCGGCGCCGACCCAGTTCCGGCCGCCCACATGGCCCTGGAACTTGGGGAAGCGGAACTTCGGGCCCATGGCCCAGGCCATGCTGAGCGTGGCCAGCTGGGCGTTGGCCGGCCAGGAGGCGAACTCCCCGAAGCCGGTGCGGCCGAGGAGGACCGACTCCATCTCGTCGAGCTTCTCGAAGACGTGCCGGTCGATCTCGTCATTGTCGACGTGCAGACGCGTCAGCGGCGGCGCGAACCGGCCGTGCCCGAGAGGCGCGAGGTCCATATGGGACTTCACCGTGTCCCACTCGGCGGCGATCTCCTCGGACGTCGCGTCCGTGCCCGTGTCGTTGAC
Organism: Streptomyces sp. NBC_00287; assembly: GCF_036173105.1. Taxonomy (NCBI): domain Bacteria; kingdom Bacillati; phylum Actinomycetota; class Actinomycetes; order Kitasatosporales; family Streptomycetaceae; genus Streptomyces; species Streptomyces sp. NBC_00287. Next base: position 8,944,475 of record NZ_CP108053.1, on the reverse strand, counting down.
CAGCCAGCGAAGCCTGCCCGCGGCGGCCAGCGAGTCGGCGCGTTCCTGCGCGGTCGGTGCGGAGTTGTCCCGTGCCGTCTGGTCGATCTTGTTGCCGATGCCGGTGCTCACGTACCCCTTCACATCCAGGTACATGAAGTTGACGCGCCCTTCGAGCGGGTCGTTGAAGCTGATCCAGTAGTCGCGGACGCTCTGATGCATGATGCCGCCTTCCTGTCCGGGTTTCCTGGCCGCACGGGCAGCATCCGGGCGAACCGGGGTGAGGGCTCGACGCCCAGCTCCTCCTCCAGCAGACGGCTGAACGCCCTGTAGTGGCGCACCGCCTCACCGATGTTGCCTTCGGCGAGATGCGCCGCCACGACGGCCCGGTGCGCGCTCTCCCGCAGCGGTTCCGCGCGGACGCTCGCCCACGCCGCCTCCATCGCGAGGGCCGGTCTGCCCTGTCGTACGAGAGCCTCGGCGAGCGCGTCGAGGGCGTGCAGACGCAGTTGCCGCAGCCGCTCACGCTCCATCACGACCCAGTCCTCGTCCCAGCCGGGCAGCAGGTCTCCCGTCAGCAGGCCGAGCGGCGGGCGGACGTCGAGCGGCAGGCCGCAGCCTTCCACAAACCCGAGGGCGGTCCGGGTGAGGGCGTGCACGTCCACCCGCAGGGCCGGGGCGAACAGCAGAGCGTCCCCGCAGCAGCCGACGAGGGGCGGCTCGGCGCGCGGGAGCTTCCACAGGGTGGTGCGCAGGCTGCCCCTGGCGTGCCCCTCGGTGACCTCGGGCCACAGGGTGCCGGCGAGAACCGTTCGGGACACCCGCCCCCGCAGCGCCATGAAGGCCAGCAACCGCTGGCCGTTACGGCACAGTTCCACGGGCTCGGCGCCCAGCTCCAGACGGAACTGGCCGAGCAAACGCAGCTGGGGATGAGCAGAGACCAACGTGACCGCCTCACGAGCAGTGTGCCGCCCGGGCGCGCCCTCCGACAGGGCGTGTCGTCACCAGTTTCAGCTCCGCGTGCACACCGTGCAACTCGAACACCTGCCCGCGACCGCGTCGATGATGGCACGGTGACGCCGCGCTGACACCGTTTGCGTACCTTCGAACAAGGAGATCGCCTTCTACTACGTCAACTACCACGTCGACTGACGATCCGATCGGCCGGTAGCAGGGGAAGACCGGGAGCGAGCGGTGATGGTCGCTTTGTCCAACGTCCAGTTGTCCAACGTCCGGTTCGGTAAACGGAACGAGGACGTACGCATCGTGCAGCAGGCGCTCATCAAGCGGGGCCGTGAGATCCCCGACGGCGCCACCGGCCTGTTCGGTGAGCAGACCAAGAACGCCTACCAGGCCGAGCAACTTGCCCAGGGTTTCCAGGGAACCGACGCCGACGGCATACCGGGCCCCACCTCCCTGGCCGAACTCGGCCGCCGCAGCGGCCTGTTCCGCCTCGACGACGGGTCCGTGCCGTCGGGCGGCGCGGGAAAGCTCACCCTCGCACAGGTCACCTTCCGTGATCCCGACGACGATTCCGGTGAGGCGGCCATGCGGGCCTATGCCCGCAAGGCGTGCGAACTGACCGGCATGGAACCGGAGTTCGGCGTCCCGGCGCTGTCCACCATCGCCAAGCGCGAGTCCGCCTCGAACCACCCCAGATTCCGGGTGAACACGACGGACATGAACGCGACTGGCCGGAAGGCCGCCGACGGGCACCCTCTCAACTGCTCCCGGGGTGCCACGCAGTGCATTCCGGCCACGTTCGCCACCTACCACCAGGCGGGCACCGCCACCACACCGTACGACGTGGTCGCCTGTATGTGCGCCACGGTCAACTACGTGCGCCACCGCTATCGCGTGAACGAGTCCGGCTCGAACTTCGCCGCCCGCGTCCAGCAGGCCGATCCGCGCCGGGCGCCCCACTGGTATTAGGAGTCCCCCATGGTCGCTGTGTCCAACGTCCGGTTCGGCAAGAAGAACGACGACGTGCGCATCGTGCAGCAGGCCCTCATCAAGCGGGGCCACCGGATCGACGAGGTGACCGGCTACTTCGGCCGCCAGACCAAGGAGGCGTACGAGGCGGAGCAACGCAAGCAGGGCTTCAAAGGAACCGACGCCGACGGCATACCGGGTCCCACTTCCCTGGCCAACCTCGGCCGTATCACCGGCCTGTTCCGCGTCGACGGCGAGCCGACGCGTCGCGGCAAGGGCAAGGTCGCCTCACCTGTGCCGGGCCGCAAGGTCACCTTCGGGTTCTTCCAACGCGGCCCCTACGCCTGGAAGCCCGACGGCTTCGGCCGGCACACCGGCCAAGACTTCGCCGCCCCCTCCGGTGCCCCCGTGGTCGCCGTACGCGGCGGGAAGGTCGCCTGGTCGAACGGCCAGGGCGGCGCGTACGGCCAGTGGATCGGCCTCGCCGCGGACAACGGCCATGTCTACACCTACAGTCACCTCTCGCAACGCCAGGTGAGGGCTGGTCAGCGAGTCTCCGCCGGTCAGCAGCTCGGCAGGGTCGGCAGCACGGGCAATTCCAGCGGGCCGCACCTGCACTTCGAGATGTCGAAGGGCGGCTCCTGGTCCTACGGCAGTGTCGCGAAGCCCACTTGGTGAACCGGGCGCCGGCATGACAGGCCACTGGCACGGTTCCGTGCCAGTGGCCCGCCCGCACCCTCGTGTCAGGCGTCCTCGAAGAGCAGGTCCTCGGGGGGATGCGTCATGCGGATGGTCTGGCCGTTGGTGAGCTCCACGACACGATGCAGGCCCACGCACCGCTCACCGGTGGACAGGACCGAGTACCGGTCCCCGACGCCGGCCAGGAAGGCCGGAGAGCAGGACATCGGCATACCGAGGCGGAGGTAGTCGACCAGCCGGCGGAACAGCTTCGGCACGATCACGACGTCGTCCGTCAGGGAGGCCAGTCCGGTGATTTTCGCGCCGCTCAGAGTGGCGTCGCTCGGCCACAGGCCCCGGCCCTCGTCCCGGGCCTGCTTCGACACCGTGGCCAGCTCGACCCGCAGGCTGGTGAACAGGGTGCGGTAGAAGGTCGGGTACGCCAGGCCCTGGGTGAGCAGATGGTGGTTGACGGTCGTACGCAGTACGGCTTCGTCGACGTCGATCTCCAGGCCGCTCGTGCCGGGGGCCGTTCCGCGTCCCGCGAGGGCGATGCAGCGGCCGTGGACATCGGCACCACGGGTGAGCACAAAGCCGGGGACCGTCTCCGGGGTGGTCGCGGTCACGGTCTCGTCGGGGCGGCGCTGGACGTCGGTGAAGCCCAGCCAGCGCAACAGCTCGTCACGCGCGGCATGGGCGAACTGGAGCGGCTGGTGGACCCGGCTCGGGCCGTAGTGCGTCTCCAGTGTGTCGACCGCGTCCAGCCGCAGCTTCGCGCGGCCCACCGCGCTGTGCTCGACGGCGCGCCCGAGCCCACCGCCGACAAGGCTCCACTGCGTCGGGTCGGCGGCCGTGAAATGCACCGTGTCCCCGTCCGGCTGCGAGCCCTTGATGTCGTAGAACCCCTGGATCAGAAGCATGGGCATGGCGACTCCTCAACCGTGGAACGGTGCTCGATGCCAGCCGAAAACTCCCCCGATTCCGATGGTGCACCCGAATCGGGGGTTCCGCACCTTTCAGGGGATACGTCCAGCACCGGCGGCGTTCCTCGGCCGTACCGCCGTATCCCGGTCCACGGTGCCACCACGGCACCGCAGACCGGGTGACGTACCGTCAGGAACCCTTCGAGGCCAGGTACTCCTCCACTCCGGGCGCCTCGTGCGCCTCCTCGACGTTCACCATGGCGCCGACCGCCTTGGCGTCGGGCTTGAGCACATAGGTGGAGCGGCTCGCCGGCTGCGCCACGTCGGAGAAGTCCTGCGCGGTGCCGAGTCCGGCGTCGGCGTTCTTCTGCGAGCGGTGCGCGGCGACCACGTCCGCCCGGGCGAGGCTGCCCCCCTCGCAGGCCTTCTTCAGGTCGGCGCCCATCAGTTGGGCGGCGTTGTAGCCGGAGAGCACCCCGGAGTCGACCAGCGCGCCCGGGTACTTCTTCTGGTAGGAGGCGACCATCTTCTTCACGCCGGGCACGTCAGCACTGACGGCCGGGGCCGCGCTCACCACGTGCAGCATGGCCTCCAGGGCGGCCGCCGCGGGCGTCTTCATCAGCTGCGGGGCGTAGCCGGGGGCGCTGCTGACGACGGGGACCTGCAGCCCGCGGGAGGCGGCGACGCCGACCAGCGAGGCGGTCTGGGCGGGTCCGGCGCTGATCAGGATCGCCTTGACGCCCGCCTTGCGCAGCGCCGAGACCTGGGCGGACAGGTCGGTGTCGGTGGCCTTGATCTTCTGGCCCACGACCTTCAACCCGGCCTTCTTCGCGGCCCATTCGGAGCCTTCGAGGGCGTTCGCCCCGTAGTCGCCCTCGAAGTAGACATGGCCGATGGTGTCGCCCTTGGCCAGGCCCTTGGTGCGGGTGAGGAAGTCGACGGCGGCGATCATGTCGACGTCGTAGGTGGTGCCGAGCACCTGCACGGAGTCCTTGCCGAGCAGGGAGGCAGCCCAGGCCTGCGGGAAGGTGAGCACCTCGTCCCGTTCGATGTCGTCGAGCAGGGCCGCGACCACCGGCGATCCGATGACCTGGGGCAGCGCCACCACGTCCGGGGCTATGTCGGCGTAGGCGGTGACCGCCTTCTGCACGTCGTAGCCGTGGTCCTTGACGACGATCTCGACCTTGCGGCCGCAGATGCCGCCCTTGGCGTTGGTCTCGTCGGCCCACATCTGCTGGGCCTGCACGATGGACTTGCCGAGGGTGGCGTAGGGGCCGGTCAGATCCGTCAGGGCGCCCAGCTTGATGGTCTTGTCGGTGACCCCGGGCCCGGCCTTGACGCCGTCGGCGCCGTCCGCGGCGCTGTCGCCGTCCGCCTTGGAGCTACAGCCGGTGCCCGCGAGGAGCAGGGCCGTCAGGGCGGCGGCCAGAACCGTCCTGGTGCGGTGCGTAGGGTGATTCACGGTGTCGGCTCCTTGGCTCGTACAGCTGAGGCGGGTGATGGGGTCTCGGTCGCGGGGTCCGCGTCCTTGGGTACGGCCCGTCGGCGCTGGATCCGGGCGCGGGCGCGCCGGACCATGCCGTGCAGTCCGTCGGGGGCGAAGAGCAGGATCAGGACGATCGCCGCTCCGTAGAGGTAGCGGGCCGCCTCGGTGGGGCCGACCGCTCCGTCGGTGGTGCCGGGGGCCGCCACCAGGGGCAGCTGGTCGGCGTAGCGGGTCATCAGCAGGGGCAGCGCGGTGACGAAGACGGCTCCCGCGGTGGCTCCGGCGACCGAGCCGAGACCGCCGATGACGATCATGGCGAGGTAGTCGACCGAGAGGGCCAGGGAGAAGTAGTCCGGCACGACCCGGCGGAAGGCGAGGGCGAGCATCACCCCGGCCAGGCCCGCGTACATGGAGGAGACCACGAAGGCCGCCGAGCGGTAGCGGGCGACGTGCACGCCCATCACCGCGGCCGCGGTCTCGCTGTCGCGCAGCGCCACCAGTGCCCTGCCGGGGCGTCCGAGCCGCAGGCCGCGGGCGGTGAACCAGGTGAGCGCGAACAGCGCGAGGCCCAGGTACCACAGCCGTTCCTCGGCGCCGAACGGCACGCCCAGCAGCGTCATCTCGGGGTCGGAGGCGGTGAAGGAGAAGCCGCCGAGCTCCAGGGGCGGCACCGAGCGGCCGTTGAAGCCGCCGGTGATCGAGTCCGCGGTGAGCAGGACATGGTGGCCGAGGAAGACCAGGGCGAGGGTGGCGACGCCGAGGTAGATCCCGCGCACCCGGCCCGCGACCGGACTGAACAGACCGCCCGCGGCCCCGGCGAGCAGCACCGCGAGGACGACGGCGACGGCGGGTGGCAGGCCCGGGCCGGGCTCTCCGGCGAGCCAGACATAGCCGTAGGCGCCGACGGCGAGGAAGAAGGCGTGGCCGAGGGAGAGCTGGCCCGCGGTGCCGGCCAGCAGTCCGAGGCCCACGGCGCCGACGGCGGCGGCCATGGAGAACAGGCCGATGCGCAGCCAGAATGCGTCCAGGTAGAAGGGCAGGGCGCACAGCAGGACGACCAGCAGGACGGTCCAGGCGCGGTAGCGGCGCAGGAAGTCAGACACGGGCCGCTCCCTTCGCGCCGAACAGCCCGTTGGGCCGTACCAGGAGGACGAGGACCATCACCGCATAGGGCGCCACATCGCCGAACCCTTCGCCGAGGACGTGCAGTTCGGTCTGGTATCCGGCGACGAGCGCCTCGGTCAGGCCGATCAGGAGGCTGCCGGCGAGGGCGCCGGGCGGGGAGGCCATGCCGCCGAGGATGGCGGCCGGGAAGGCCTTCAGGGCGATCTGTCCGGTCGTACGCTCAAGGCCCGGGGCCGGGAAGGCGGCGAGGAACACCGCGGCCAGCGCGGCGAGTCCGCCCGCCAGGCACCAGGCGAGGGTGCGCATCCGCACCAGCCGTACGCCCATCAGCGCGGCGGCCTCCATGTCCTCCGCCGAAGCCCTGAGCGCCAGGCCCCAGTTGGTGTACCGGAAGAGGGCGAACACGCCGGCGATGACGACGGTGGAGACCACGATCGCGGCGAGGCGGCTGTCGGCCACCGTGATGGGGCCGAGGCCGCTCACCGAGTCGCCCCAGGGGTCGCCGAGGGTGAGCAGGTCGCCGCCGATGCGACGGGACAGGTCGGTGAGGATGACGATGTCGACGCCGATCGTCACGATCGTCTGCACATGGGCGGCCTGCGGATCCTGTCCGCCGACCTGGAGCAGGAACCGGTCCATGAGCCCGGCCACGGCCGCCGTGACCAGCACGGACACCGCGAGGGCGCCCGCGAAGCCGAGGTCTTCGTGGAGTACGGCGGTGAGGTAGCCGCCGAGCAGGAGCAGGGAGCCGTGGGCGAAGTTGATGACGCCCGAGGCCTTGAAGATGATGACGAAGCCGAGGGCGACCAGGGCGTAGACCGAGCCCAGGGCGAGGCCGTTGAGGACGTTGTCGAGGAAGCCGGTCATGCCGCGTCCTCCCCGGTGGCCTCGGTGCCGAGGTAGGCGCGCAGCACCTCGGGGTCGCGGCGGACCTCGTCGGGGGTGCCGTGGGCGATGACGCGGCCGAAGTCGAGGACGGTGACCTCGTCGGCGAGCCGCATCACCAGGCCCATGTCGTGCTCCACCAGCACGACGGACAGGCCGAGTTCGGCGCGCACGGCGCGGATCGTCTCGGCGGTGCGGGCCCGTTCGGCGGCGTTCATACCGGCCACGGGTTCGTCGAGCAGCAGCACACTGGGCTCCAGACAGAGGGCGCGGGCGAACTCCACGCGTTTGCGGTCGCCGTAGGACAGCAGCGCGACCGGGGAGTCGAAGTGCTGGCCGAGGCCGGTGAGCTCGGCGATCTCGCGGGCCCGGGCGAGGTGCTCGCGCTGTTCGCGCACGGCGCTCGGCAGGCGCAGCGCGCTGGCGGCGAAGCCCGCGCGGGACAGGATGTGCCGGCCGAGCATCAGGTTGTCGGCGACCGTTCCTTCGGTGGTGACGATGTTCTGGAAGGTGCGGGCCACTCCCAGGGCGGCGATGCGGTGCGGGGCGAGGCGGGTCAGGTCGGTGTCGCCGAGGCGGACGGTTCCGGAGGCGGGGCGGTACAGCCCGGACAGCACGTTGAAGCAGGTGGACTTGCCGGCGCCGTTGGGCCCGATGATGGCGTGCACGGTGCCCGGGACGACCGTGAAGGACACGGAGTCCAGGGCGGTGAGCCCGGCGAACCGGACGGTGACGTCCCGTACGTCGAGCACGGGCGGTGCGGTGGTGCGGTCGTTCACGCGGCCCCCTGACCGTCGGCGGTCTCGCCCAGGTACAGCCGCCGTACGGCGTCCGTGCGGGCGAGTTCGTCGGCCGCCCCGGACAGCCGGATCTCGCCGACCTCCAGGACATAGGCGCTGTCCGCGAGGGAGAGCGCCATGCCGGCGTTCTGTTCGACCAGGAGCACGGCGGTGCCCTGGGTGTGGATCTCCCGGACGACCTCGGCGATCCGGGCCACCATCTGCGGGGCGAGGCCCAGGGACGGCTCGTCCAGCAGGAGCAGCCGGGGGGCCGCCATCAGGGCGCGGCCGATGGCGAGCATCTGCTGCTCTCCGCCGGACAGGAGCCCCGCGGCCTGGTGAGTGCGTTCCGCGAGCCGCGGGAACAGGGTGAACACGCGGTCGCGGGATTCGCGTACCAGGGCGGGACTGCGGCGGCCGAGGCCGAGGCCGCCGGTGCGGAGGTTCTCGTCGACCGTGAGCCCGGCGAACACGCGCCTGCCCTCCGGGACCTGGACGACGCCGGCGCGCACCGCGGCGACCGGGTCGCGGCCGTCGAGTTCCGTGGCGCCGTAGCGGATGCGGCCGGCGGTGACCGCGCCGCGGTGCAGGCGCAGGGTGCCCGAGACGGCCCGCAGCAGGGTCGTCTTGCCCGCGCCGTTGGCGCCGAGCAGGGCGACGACGCCGCCGTGCGGGACGGTCAGCGACACGGAACGAAGGGCGGACAGGGCACGGCCGTAGGTCACGTCGAGGCCTTCGACGTGCAGGGCCGGTTCCTCGTCCGGTGGTGCTTCGGGCATCACGGCTCCTCGGATCCGTGCCGCAGGGGCACGGGCTTCGGGGGAAGGGGAGCTCACGACAGCACGGGCGCGGGCGCGTGGAACAGGGCTGGGGGCGGGGTCGCTGCGTGGTCCCAACCGGGGAGGGTGGGGGTTGTGCGGGTGCCCAGGGTGGGGGTGGAGCGGGGTTGCCGAAGGGGCGGCCCGGGCAGTGGCTCAGCGCAGGAGTCGCCGCGCCGTCAGCGCCAAGCTGATCTCCACCACGTCCAGGGGGCGGGCCAGGGAGCGCCCAGTGAGCTGTTCGCAGCGGCGCAGGCGGTTAAGGACGGTGTTGCGGTGGCAGTACAGGCGCTCGCCCGCGCGCTGGGCGGAGCCGTCGCAGGACAGCCAGGCGGACAGGGTGTCCAGGAGGACGTCCCGGTCCGCGGGCTCCAGCCGGAGCAGCGGCCCAAGGACCTGGTCGGCGAGGGTCGTGCCGAGTTCGGGGCACGAGACGACCAGGGCCTCGGGGAGGTGTTCCGTCAGCCGGATCGTGCCGCCCGCTTGCGGGCAGATGCTCAGCGCGAGATCCGCGAGCTGCCGGGCGTCGCCCACCGCGGCCAGGCCCGTGACCACGCTGCCGACGCCGGCCTTGCTGCCCGGGGCCAGGTCCAGGCCCTCCAGCGGGTCGTCGTCGCCCTCCGGATCCTCGTCGCCGACCAGGACGATGCCGTAGTCCACTTCCACTCCTGTGTGCCAGTGCACGCGCGTGCCGGGCGGTACGGCGGAGGCGCGGGCGCCCGAGGGGCCCGGGGGCCGTCCGCCGGCGACCGCGACGACGACGTACCGGCCGTGTTCCGGCAGGTCCAGGCCCTCGGCGGTCTCGGGCAGGTCGGCGATACGGCTGGTGCCGTCGAGGAGGGCGGCCGCGAGCAGCCGTACCCGGTTCTCGCGCCGCCAGGCCAGCTGTCGCTCGGCCTGCCGGTAGGCGTCCGCGACGAGGGTGCAGTGCTCGTCGACGAAGTTCCACACGTCGGTCGCCACATGGACGAGCAGCCGTACGTCCTCGGGTGCCGTCCGGGAGGTCTCCTCCACCAGCCGCTGCCACACCAGGGACCCGCCGAGCCGGAACGCGTGCAGCAAGGCGTCGAGCGGCACGCCCTGCTCGGCACGGCGCACGCCGATCTTCCAAGAGCAGCGGCGGGCCGCGTCCCGGTTGCCGCGCGGGTCGAGCAGCGACATCACACTGTGCCGCAGTGAGCGGTGCACCTCCTGCCAGGTGCCCGCGTAGTCGGTCTCCAGCGCGGTCCGGTAGGCGGTCTCCTGCTCCTGGACGAGGGCCACCAGCCGGTCGGTGAGGTCCGGCAGGTCGTCGATCAGGACGCGCGCGGCCCGGTGCAGGACACGCAATGCGTCGGCGTCGATCAGCGACCGCCCGCGCCGCGCGTTCCGCGGCTGCGGAACGGGCACCGGTCCGGTGCGGATCATCGCGCGTGTCCGTACGGCAGGATGCATCGCGGTCCTCCCACAAGCTCGGACTCCCGGCGGTGCGCTCGTGCCGGGAGACTCTGCGGTGTCCGGTCACCCGCGTCGCCCGTACGGCGGCGGCGGCCGCCCGACTCGTCCTGCCCCGAAGGATGACATACCGTCCGGTCGGTCCCTAGGGTTGTGCACCGCTCTTTTTCCTCCCGCCTCCCACAGATCCGCACGTCGGCGGTCACCGGCCGTGCTGATCGACCAGGCGCGCGAGCTCCATCCGGGACCTCACGCCGAGCGTGGCGAAGACGTTGCGCAGGTGGTAGTCGACCGTGCGGGTGCTGACGGCGAGCCGCAGCGCGACCTCCCGGTTGGTGGCGCCCTCGGCGACATGGCGGGCGATCCGCAGTTGCTGCGGCGTCAGCCGCGCCAGCTCACCGCCCGCCCCCTCGTGCCCGGCGGCCCCATTGGCCCGCAGCTCCCCCCGCGTCTGCTCCGCCCACGCCCGGGCCCCGCACCGCTCGAACCCCACCAGCGCGGCCCCGAGCCGCACCCGCGCCTCCCGCAGCCGCCTTCGGCGCCGCAGCCATCTGCCGTGCAGCAGCTCGGTGCGGGCCCGCTCGAAGTCCCCGCCGGTCTCGTCGTGCAGAGCCAGCGCCCGCAGATACAGCTCGTCGGCACATTCGGCGGGCGCGAGCAGCGCACGGCAGCGGGCGAGTTGAGCGGGCGCATGCGGATCGGCACCGAGCGCGGCCCACCCGGCGAAGTCTTCTACGACGGCCCGCGCGTCCTCGGGCCGCCCGGCGAACACCGCCGCCTCCACGAAGCAGGGCACGGCGAGCATCCAGACGGCGAAGTGACCGCGCCGCACGCCCGGCAGTACCAGCGGGCCGAGCCGGTCGGCGGCGTCGAGGGGACGGCCGCAGCCCAGGTCGGTCCGGGCCACCGCCCACTGCGCCAGCGTCGCCGCCTGCGCCAGGCCGTGCCGTCGGGCCGTGGTCAGGGCGGCCGTCGCGTGCCCCGCGACGGTGCTCGTCTCACCGACGATCGAGGCGGCCAGCGCCAGCATGGCCTGGTGGTGTGCCGCCGTGTTCCGTCGGCCGGCCCGCAGTGCGGTCCGTACCCCTTCTTCCGCGTGGGTGCGCGCCTGGGCGTGCCGTCCGGCGCGCAGCTCGGCGTAGGCCAGGTATTCCAGGGCCCGGGCCTGAAGGGACGCGGAGTTCCGGGCCGCGGCGAGGGCGCGGGCGCCGGCCCGGCGGGCGACGACGACATCGCCGAGCAGCAGGGCGGCCGTCGCGCAGCGCAGCAGGTGTTCGGGCCGGTCGTCCTGGTGGTCGATCACGCGCCGCAGGGGGACCGCCGCCCGGTCGGGGCGCCTCTCCAACAGGGCCTTCATGCCCGCTCGGTAGTCCCCCACGACATCGTCGCCGACGGGTTCCCCCAGCGCCTTGAGGCACCCCGTCACATCACCGGCCGCCCAGGCCGCGTCCACGGCGGCGAGCCGTGCGGCCTCCGCCTGCTCCGGTTCCTCTGCCGCCAACAGCGACGCGGCCAGCAGCAGGGTCTCCCGGGCGTCGTCGACGGGCCCGTCCCCTAACTGCACCCGCCCACGGGCGAGTTCGGCCCGCCCGCGCTCCGCCGCCCGCACGCTCGTGTCACCGATCATTCCCGCGAGGTTACTTACGCGTAACGCCGTGCGGAAGCCACTCACCCAGGCCCCAGGGGCCGCGAATTGGGCCTGTGAGCTGCGGTTGTGCACGTTGTGGGCGGGAAACGGACTGTGCCGCCGCCCAGAGTTTCCGGGCGGCGGCCGTGCGGGGGCACAACGTCATCCGGTGTGGGGGCAGTTGCCCCGGTACTCCTCGATGGTCAGGCTCGGGCGGGGCAGCGGACACAGGAACTGCTCATAGCGGGTGTCGTTGTCGATGAACCGCTTGAGCCAGGAGACGCTGTACTTCGCGATCGTCGTGTCCGACGAGTTGGGCGTGAAGTGGGTGGCGCCGTTCAGCTCCAGATAGGCGCGGTCCAGGCTGGACGGCAGGCTCGTGTAGAACGGCTCGGAGTGGCTGGCGACCGGGGCGATCGTGTCGCCGTCGGCGCCGACGATCAGCGTGGGTGTGCTGAGCTCGGGCCAGGTCTTGTCGGTATTCCAGGGCGTGAGCGGGATCGCCGCCTGGAGGGAGGGGCGGGACTTCGCGGCTTCCAGGCTGCCCCCGCCGCCCATGGAGTGGCCCATGACGCCGAGCCTCGTGCTGTCGACGCGTGCGCGCACCGAGCTGCGCTGCGTCAAGTAGTCCAGTGCGGCGAGGAGTTGGCGGCCACGGGAGTCGGGCTGGTCGAGGGTGGAGTTCGTGTCGATGGTGAACACCACGAAGCCCTGGGAGGCCAGGCGCGGGCCCAGCCAGGCGATCGACGACTGGTAGGCGGTGTAGCCGGGCGAGATCGCCACCGCGCCGAAGGTGCCGTCGCTGGTGCTGGTCGGGTAGTAGATCGTGCCGCCGCCGAACCCGGTGACACCGAGGGAGGAGACGGACGTCTGGGAGACGGCGTACGGGCCGCGGGCCGCCTCGATACTGGCCGTGGTCGGCGCGGGGCCGCGCTCGTAGGGGTTGTCCGCCGCGTGGGCGCCGGGCCCGGCGAGGGTGCCGAGCCCGAGGACCGCGGCGAGCGCCGCCGCGGCTGCGGCGAGTCTTCCGGCCCTGCGGGGCCTGATGTGGGGGTGGACCTGCACGACGAGTCGTCCTCTCTGTCGTGGCGGACGGTCGGCACGGGAGCACCGCACCGGCGGGCACCGCCGTTGGACTGGCGGTGCCACTGTGGGTGTCCGGTCCGGCGCCGGGGACCGGCAAAGTCACCGGTCTCGTGCGCCCGCGTTCGGCCCTGCCGTTCCCGACCCGGCTTGCCCCGGGCCCGGGTCGGTGTGAAACGCTCGATCGTCATCCGTTACGGCAGCATGGAGAGGCGACGGTATGCGCATCGGACTGCTCGGCACCGGCCCGTGGGCGCAGCTGGCCCACGCCCCGGCCCTCAGCGAACACCCGGGGGTCGACTTCGTCGGGGTGTGGGGCCGCCGCGCGGACGCGGCGAAGGACCTCGCCGCCCGCCATGACATCCGGGCCTACGACGATGTCGACGCCCTGCTCGCCGATGTGGACGCCGTCGCCGTGGCGCTGCCGCCGTCCGTCCAGGCCGAGCTTGCGGTGCGGGCCGCGCGGGCGGGCTGTCATCTGCTGCTGGACAAGCCGCTGGCGACGACGGTCGAGCAGGGACGGGCGGTGGTCGAGGCGGCCGAGGAGGCCGGGGTCGCTTCGGTGGTCTTCTTCACCACCCGGTTCCAGCCGGAGACCGAGGAGTGGATCACCGAACAGGCCGCCGCGCAGGGCTGGTTCACCGCGCACGCGCAGTGGCTGGGCGCCGTGTTCAACGGCGGCGACAGCCCGTTCGCGAACTCGCCGTGGCGACGGGAGAAGGGCGCCCTGTGGGACGTAGGACCGCATGCCCTGTCCGTGCTGCTGCCGGTCCTGGGCGAGGTGCGCGAGGTCGCGGCGGCCGCGCACGGGCCCGGGGACACCGTGCACCTGGTCCTCGGCCACGCCGGTGGCGCGTCGAGCGCGCTGGCGCTGAGCCTGACCGCCCCGTCGGCGGCGGCCGGGGCCGCCGTGGAGCTGCGCGGTGAGGCGGGGGTGACGCACCTTCCGGCGAGCACGCAGGGTGTGGTGCCGGCGTTCATGCGGGCGACGGACGCGCTGCTGGCCGCCGCCCGCACCGGACAGCCGCACCCGTGCGACGCGGCGTTCGGCCTGCGTGTCACCGAGATCCTCACCGAGGCCGACGCCCTGCTGAACGGCTGAGACAGCGCCCTCACTCCTCGAACGGCTCGTCGCTCCACCGGAACCAGGCCCGGTCTCCCTCGATGTGCAGCAGGAACTCGGCCACGGGTCCGTCCGGGGAGGAGAGGGAGACGCGTCTGCGGATCTCGTCGTAGGCCGCCTCCCACTCCTCCACGTCCTCGTCGACCCGCGCCACCAGGGCGAGTTCGCGGGCGAAGAGGTCACGCACACAGGCATAGGCGGGACCCGGGGTGAAGTGGCCCGACAGCCAGGGGAAGTCGGCCTCGTCGATCGCGATCTCCCCGACCGACTCGTCCCCGCTGCGGATGTGCCACACCGTGCCGTCGAATCCCACCGTGCCTCCGTACGCCGTCACTGTCAGTACCGGATCAGCATGTCATCCGGCACTGACAGTCAGCCCGACTACCGCGTCCCGCCCGGGACATGGAAGTCGATCCGCTCCCGGACCACCGGGTGGCCGGCCTTGGCGAAGTTCGCGGCCATCGGGAAGTTCCCCTGGTCGGTGGCCCCGCTGATGAACTCGGCGCCCTGCTCGACCAGGAAGTGAGTGCACTCCACGAGGAGGTCGTAGGCGTAGCCGCGGCCGCGCTGTTCCGGCAGGACGCCGATGAAGCCGATGATCGGCGAGGTCAGGTTGCGCCCCGGGATGTGGATGCCCACCGGCTCGCCTTCCGGGGTGCGGGCGATCTGCCACCACTCGCGCGGCGAGGGGCACCAGCGGAAGAAGTCCATCTCCTCCTGGGCCGCTTGGTCGAGGCCGCCCTCCTTGATGGCCTTGAGGGCATGGGCGTCCAGCGTGACGGAGTGGATGCGGCGCAGCGCGTCGAAGAACACGGCGTCGTCGGGCTCGGCCTCGAAGACGAGCCGTCCGGGCCGCTCGGGCAGCCCGCACTCCGGCGTCCACCGGTACAGGTAGCGCTCGACAAGAAGTTCATAACCCACCGCGCGAGCAGCCGCGAAGGCGGTGTCCGCCGCGGCGCGCACGGCCGGGATCTCGCGCCAGCCGGCGGGCAGATTGAACTCCAGGTCGACCTGCCACGGGACGGAGCGCAGGAGTTCGGCCCCTGCCTCTTCCTCCCCTTCGGCCACGTCGAACCAGTTGATGTTCAGCGGCTCCGAGTCGTCGGGGCCGCCCCACCAGGCGCCGCGCGCCACGACCTTGCCGTCGCGCAGGGCCACGCGCTTCCAGTCGGGGCGGTGACGGGTGGTGCGGTGTGCCTCGCTCGCGCCCAGCGGGTCGGGCAGGGCGTCGAACAGATGGGCGTCGCTCTCGTCGAGCGTACGGATGACCAGATCGGTCATGGGGATTCCTCCGGGATACAAGCTGCGAACAGCGCTCCCGGTCGGATCACACAAAGCACGCCGGGACTGCGGTGAAGGGAGCGCTGGAGAAGGTGAACTGCATGGCACTCGCCTCCTTCCGTCGTCTCAAGGCGTGGTGATCACACCGTAGGGGCTCTTCCTCGGGTGCGTCCACACATTTTCGGGGGCGGTGCACGATTAGGGTCTGCGGCATGACCGACAACTCCCTGCGCTCCGTCGCCGTCGAGCGGACCGGCCCCGGCCACTTCACCGCCGCCAACGCCCGTGGCGGCACGATCGAGTTCGGCACCGAGGGCGCCGACTTCACCCCGGTCGAGCTGCTGCTCGCCGCGATCGGCGGCTGCACCATGGCCGACGTCGACGTCGCCACCAGCCGCCACGCGGAACCCGACCGCTTCACCGTCACCGTGACCGGCCACAAGGTCAGCGACGAGCAGGGCAACCGGATGACCGACCTGGAGGTCACCTTCTCCGTCTCCTTCCCGGAGGGCGAGGGCGGCGACCGCGCCCGCGCGATTCTTCCCCGGGCGGTGAAGACCTCCCACGACCGGCTCTGCACGGTCAGCCGCACGATCGAGACCGGCACGCCGGTCACGGCCGCCGTCGAAGGCACCTGACCGAAATCCCGTTGCGGTCGCCCCACCCGCCCCCGGACCCTTGCCGCATGCCCTACGTCGTACGCCCCGCCGATCTCGCCGACGCGCCCGCCATCACCGAGCTGCTGAACGCGGTCGATCTGATCGAGATCGGCCGGCCCGAGACCGATCTGCACACCGTCGAGGCCGAACTCAAGCACCCCGAGATCGACCTGTCCCAGGACTCCTGGCTGGCCTTCCACGAGGGCCGGTTGGTGGCGTACGGGCTGGTGTGGGAAGAGTCGGGCGGCGAGCGCGTCGACGCCGACCACTATGTGCTGCCCGACCACCAGGAGGCCGGGCAGCAGCTGTTCGCGGCGATGGAGGCCAGGGCCCTGGCCAAGGCCCGCGAGAACGGCGCCGCCAGGGCCGTGGTCCATCTGCACCTCAACGTCGCGCCCACACTGGACACTTCGCTGATCCAGGCGCGCGGCTGGTCCGTCGTACGGCGCTACCACGTGCTGCACCGACCGGTGGATCCCGCCGAGGACCGGGCCCCGCAGGTGCCGCCCGGGGTACGGCTGCGGGCGTGCGCCGATGAGGCGGACCGCAGGCGCGCCCACGCGCTGAACCAGGCCACCTTCGCCGAGCACTTCGACTTCCAGCCGCGCACCTACGAGCAGTGGCTGCACGACATCGGCGCCGAGAGGATCGACTGGTCGCTGGTGTGGATCGTGAGCACCGAGGACCAGGGAGACGTGGGCTTCCTCCTAGCCCGCGACGACCGCGAGGCCATGGGCTGGGTCCGCGGCATCGGAGTACTGCGCGAGGCCCGCGCCCTGGGCCTCGGCGGCCTGCTGCTTCGCCACGCGTTCGCCGCCTTCGCCGCCCGGGGACGGGACACGGTGGGCCTGGGCGTGGACACCGGCAACACCACCGGCGCGCCTGGCCTGTACGCCCGCCACGGCATGACGGTGCACTACGCCGTCGACACCTGGGAGACGGTCCTGGGCTGACGCCCGCTCAGTACGTGCGGAAGGGATAGTGCGGGTCCTCCCAGCGAGCGGGGCCCGTAAGTCCGATCAGCCGTATGCGGTGCAGGAGTTCCTCGGGTACGTCCAGGTCGCGCAGCCTGCCGGGGGCGTACCGCACCAGCCAGGCCGCGAGTTCGGTGCGCAGCGCATCCTCGTCGTCCCAGGCGTCCCAGGGCAGCAAGTCCCCCAGCAGCTCGTACTCCCACTCGTCGGCGGCCACCGCCAAGTGCCGGTCGGCGACGGGGTGATCGAGCGCCTCCCAGGTATCGAGCCACGGCGTGAGCGTGCCGGATGCCTCGGCGCACAGGGCGAGGAGCTCGTGCACCGGCACGACGGGCTCCGGGTCCGTGAGGCTCTGGCCCCACCATGCGTGCAGGAACTCCCAGACGGCGGCGCTCTGTTGCGTGGGCCACTGGCGCCAGTGTCCGCGCCCGAACGACCGGCCGACCGTGTGCATGCCGAAGATGGGTTCCACCCGGCCGCCGACCAGCTCCCTGGCGAACTGCGGCAGGATCCGGCGCAACACCGCGCCGTGGTCACTCCAGTCGGGGGCGTCCCAAGTGCGGCGCAGCAGGTCCGGGTCCAGCTCCACGTCGGGGATCTTCAACAGCGCGAGCTCGTCCTCGCTGCCCCAGTGGCAGGTGCACTGAGCCTCGTCGCTCCGGGCGGTCATACCGCGGAAGGTGACGGACAGGCCGTCCAGGGCACGGTCGAGTCGGAGCCGTGCGGGAGTGTCGTCGAGGTTCATCGGCAGCCTCAGGGGGACTCCGGGTGGCTTCCGCCAGCCGAAGATCGCGACCCTACCTCCTTTAAGAGACGCTTAGCACACCGTTAAATGGCCGCCGGTTTCTGACGGACCCTCGATTTCCCCGGGGACAGTGAGCATTCTGAGAGCGCTCTCAGGCTGCCGGCGCACCGCCGGCAGACCCCCACAAGTACGTCAGGAGCCCCCACATGACGCCCCGGCACCAGCGCCAACTCGGCCGTCGCAAGGTTCTCTTCGCCCTCGGAGGTGCCGCCGTGGCGGTGCCCGCCGTCGCCGCCGTCGCGCCGCACGCACTCGCGGGCCCCACCGCGGCCGCCGGCCTGCCGCTGACGATCGTCAACGACAGCGGCTCCTTCGACAACGCGAACGTCCACCTCTACATCGTCGGCAACCAGGACGGCCGCCAGGTCCGCGTCACTCCCGACGGCACGCTCGCGCCGATCTCCCTGTCGGACAACGGCCCCGACGGCTTCACCGACTACGCGATCAGCCTCGCGGGCAGCGGTGAGACACGGCTGTCGCTGCCGTACCTGTCCGGGCGGATCTATGTGGCGCTCGGCCAGAAGCTCAAGTTCAAGGCCGTGACGGACGGCAACGGCAACGCGGCGCTCCAGTACCCGGCGGGCTGGGTGACCTCGGATCCCAACTACCCGGTGCTGCACGACTGCGCCGAGTTCACCTACAACTCCTCGGGCATGTTCTGCAACACCACGATGGTCGACATGTTCAGCGTGCCGCTGAGCATCCGGCTGACCGGCGCGAAGGACCAGACGACGGGCACGCTGCGCGCCGGCGGGCGGGCGTCCGTCTTCGCGGCCGTACGGCAGAACGCGGATTTCGCGCGGCTGGTGGTGGATGACACGCGGGTTCTGGCGCCCGGGCACGGGCTGGACGCCGGGCTGTTTCCGAAGGACTACTTCGCGCCGTACATCGACGAGGTGTGGAGCTCGTACACCGGGCGGGATCTCGTCGTCACGACCAATGCCGGGGCGTTCACGGGGCGGGTGCGCGGTGACCGACTGACCTTCGCCGGGCCCGCCGCGGTCTCCTTCGCCCGGCCCTCGACCCGGGACGTGCTCTTCTGCGACGGTGCCCTCGCCGCGCCCAACGACGGTACGACCGGGCCGGTCGCGGCAGTGCTGGGCGCCGGATTCAACCGCTCGACGCTCATCTCGCACCCGTCCCAGCCGACGACCGACCCCGCCACCTTCTACCGGGGCTCGCTCACCAACCACTACTCGGCAGCCCTGCACGCGGCCACCGAGGACGGGCGGGCGTACGGCTTCGCCTTCGACGACGTCGCCGATTTCGCCTCGTACATCCAGGACACGGCCCCGACGGGGATCCGCCTGACGCTCACACCGTTCTAGGGCTCACCCCCGCTGGTGTTCTCCCTCGGCGTCGATGTGCGGGAGGATCCGGTCCAGCCAGCGGGGTGTCCACCAGGCGTGCCGCCCGAGCAGGGTCATCACCGCGGGCACCATCAGCAGCCGCACGACGGTCGCGTCGATCAACACGCTCACGGCGAGCCCCAGTCCGAGCATTTTGACCACGATGTTGTCGCTGACGATGAAAGCGGCGAAGACGCTCACCATGATCAGCGCGGCGCAGGTGATGACCCGGGCGGTGATCTCCAGCGCGTGGGCGACCGAGGCCTTGGCGTCCTGGGTGCGCAGCCAGGCCTCGTGCACCCGGGAGAGGAGGAAGATCTCGTAGTCCATGCTCAGCCCGAAGATGATCGCGAACATCATCATGGGCACATAGCTCTCGATGGGCACTTTGCCGTTGACGCCGAGCGCCGGGCCGCCCCAGCCCCACTGGAAGACGGCGACGACGACGCCGTAGGAGGCGGCGATCGACAGGACGTTGAGGACGGCCGCCTTCACGGCGACCAGGAGTCCGCGGAAGACGGCCAGGATGATCAGGAAGGCCAGCGCGACCACCACGCCGATGATGAGCGGCAGCCGACTGGACACGATGTCACGGAAGTCGACCTGGGCGGCGGTCGTGCCGGTGACATAGCCCTCGGCGTCGGTGCTGGAGAGCGCGTCGGGCAGCGTGTCGTCGACCAAACGGTTGGTCAGGTCGGTGGTGCCGGCGTCCTGCGGAGACGTCTTGGAGTACACGGTGGACAGCAGGACGTCCCCGTCCTTCGTCGCGGTGAGCGGGGTGACCGCGGCGGCCCCGGAGACACCGTCGAGGCTCTTCTGCACCTTCGAGGACAGATCGGAGCGCTGGGAGTCGGGCACCTTGGTCTGGTCCACCACGACCGTCAGCGGGCCGTTGGAGCCGGGGCCGAAGGAGTCGGTCATCAGGTCGTAGGCGCGCCGGTCGGTGAAGGAGGTGGGGTCGGCGCCGTCGCCGATGTGTCCGAGCTGGATGGAGAAGACGGGGATGGCGAGGACCGCGACGGTCGCGACCCCGGCCGCCAGATAGCGCACCGGCCGACGCGCCACGCGCTGCGCGTACCGGTGCCAGGTGCCGTGCGGCGTGGCCCCCGGTTCGGCGTCCGTCTCGGCGACCGGGCGCCGTACCCGGTAGCGGTCGATGCGGGTGCCGATCAGCCCCAGCAGGGCCGGTACGAGCGTCAGGGCGCCCGCGACCGCGGACACCACTGTCACGGCCGCGGCGAGCCCGAGTTTGCCGATGAAGGACACCCCGGACGCGTACAGGCCCGCGAGGGCGACGATCACCGTGCAGCCGGAGACCAGCACAGCACGGCCGCTGGTGGCGGCGGCACGGCCGGCGGCGCGGACCGGGTCGGCGCCGTCCATCAGGTTCTGGCGATGACGCGTGATCAGGAACAGGGCGTAGTCGATGCCCACGCCGAGCCCGATCATCGTGGCCAGAGTGGGTGAGACGGTGGCGAAGGTGAACGCGGCGGCGAGCAGACCGAGGCAGGCGAGTCCGCCGACCACACTGATCAAAGCGGTCACCAGGGGGATTCCGGCCGCGATCACACTGCCGAAGCCGACGAGCAGCACGACGATGGCCACCGCGAAACCGATCAATTCGCTCACCCGGTCATCGGCGGCGGGCCGGGCCAGTTCGCCGAGCGGCCCGCCGTACTCGACCTGCGCCCCGGCCCCGCGCAGCGGCTTCACCGAGTCGTCCACGCCGTCGAGGTAGCTGTCTTCGAGGGTGGAGGGCTGGACGTCGAAGCGGACGGTGATGTAGGCGGTCTTGCCGTCGGTGGACAGCGGCCCGATGTTCGGCTGCTGGCTGCTGGAGGACGCGCTGGTGAGAGGGTTCTGGACGGCCAGGACGTGGTCGAGCTTCTGCAGGTCGCCGACCGTGGTGGACATCTGTGAGTCCAGCGAGGTCAGGGACTTCTGCGCGTCGTGCACGACGATCTGGCTGCTGTAGCCGCCGGCCGCGGGATCGTGCTGTTCCAGCACGTCCAGGCCTTGCTCGGACTGTGACTGGGGCAACGAGAAGTCGTCGGAGTACTCGCCGCCATGGGTGTGGTTCAGGACCTGGAGGGCGGCCAGCGCCACCAGCCAGGCGACGATGACGATCACGCAATGCCGGGCGCATGCTTCCCCGAGCCGCCGCAGCCCCCGTACGGGTCGTGCCCCGCTGTCCTCCCCCGCGTCCTCGCTGGTCGGTGACATGACCTTGGTGTCCTCCGTAGGCCGCCGAGACATGCCTTGTGCCCATTAGACGCCGATTCGATCACCGCGTCATTTCCAGGCCGCGGGCCCCTCCGGATGCACGGCGCGCCAAGGCGTTGAATGGTGATAGCGGACCCCTTGCGCGAGAGCGCCGGGACCGCACCCAGCGATCCGGACCCGAGGAGCAGAAATCATGCCGACGTCACAGCCCGCGTCCGGGCCGTCCGAGGACCGCGCCACCCCGGACGACCTGCTCCACACCCGCACCGGCACCGAAGTCTCGCCGGAGGACCTGGTCCTTGCCTCGGGCAAGGACATCACCCCGCGCAATCTGGAATGGGCCAAGCGGAAGCTGGAGGCGGAGGGACCCGCGGCCCTCGACAAGATGCTCCCCTGAGCAGCCGCTCACCGAAGACCTGCCGGGTCCGGGCACACGGCCCGGACCCGCTGGACGAGGTTGTTGGCGAACCCGCCGCGGTTCCACGGCTGTTCCAGCGGCTGGGTGTGCCCATCGGCGTCGGTGGCCCGCGCGCTCAGCACATGCTCGCCCGGCGTCGCCGTCCAGGCGAACCGCCAGCGCCGCCACGCCCACCGATGCCCGCCCTCGGCCTCCAACTCGGCCGGCTGCCAGCTGTGCCCGCCGTCCGCGCTGACCTCGACGCGTGTCACGGGCGCCCAGCCGGACCAGGCACGGCCGTCCAGCGTCAGCGGTCCCGGCGGGACCACCCGGGTACGGGACATGAAGTCCGGGAAGCCCGGCGGGACGAGCAGGGCCCGCGGAGCGATCCGGGTGACGGGCACGCCCTCGTCGTCGGGCCGCTCCCGGATCCGGTAGGCGACGCGCTGCTGGAACCCCGTGAACGGCTCGTCGACGACGCGGACCTCCCGCAGCCACTTCACCTGCGCCATGCCGTACCAGCCGGGGACGACCAGGCGCAGGGGGCGGCCGTGCTGCGGGGGCAGCGGGGCGCCGTTCATCGCGTGTGCGACCAGGACCTCGGGCTCGGTGCCCAGGGCCACATCCAGGGGCAGGGCGCGCTGGTAGTCCTGTTCGACACCGCGCTCCACGCCGTGGTCGGCGCCGGTGAAGACCACCTCGACGGCATCGCCCCGGACCCCAGCCTCGGCGAGCAGCAGCCGCAGCGGTACGCCGGTCCACTCGGCGGTGCCGACGGCCTCGACGAGCCAGGGCTGACTGACCGGGCGGGGTGTGAGCAGGGCCCGGCCGTTGCCCGCGCACTCCAGCGTGACACGCGTGGTGACCTGGGGAAACGCCCGAAGGTCGGCGAGCTCCAGGCGGAGCGGTCGGCGGACTCGGCCGGCGAGCGTGAGGGGCCAGGGGGTGTGGTCCGGCACGTACGGGATGTCGTAGTGCGTCAGGACGTAGTGCAGGCCCGGCGGGGTGAGGTCGTAGCGCAGGGCTTCGAGCGGCAGGCCGTGGTTTCTGGTGGCGAGCGCGAGTTCGTCCGGGCCGATCGCCTCGTCGGGCGCGGCGAGCCGGGCGGGTGCGCTCGCGTCATCGAGTCGAGCACCCATGCCGCCATTGTCGCGCCGTCGCACTGCCGTGGCTCGTCGGGCCGGTAACTGCCCTGCTCCCGTGGCGCGTTCGCGGTCCGCCCTTTCGGAAACGGTCTTCCGGCTGCCACACTCCTGAGGGTGCCCGACTTCGACATGCTCGTCCTCGGATCCGGTCCGGGCGGCCAGAAGGCCGCCATCGCCGCGGCCAAGCTGGGCCGCCGGGTGGCCGTCATCGACCGCCCCGACATGGTCGGCGGGGTCTCCATCCACACCGGCACCATCCCCTCCAAGACACTGCGCGAGGCGGTGCTGTACCTCACCGGTCTCACCCAGCGCGATCTGTACGGCCAGAGTTACCGCCTGAAGGAGGACATCACCGTCGCCGACCTCATCTCGCGCACCCAGCACGTGGTGGGCCGCGAGGTGGACGTCATCCGCAATCAGCTCTCCCGCAACCACGTCGCCCTGTTCGCCGGAACCGGCCACTTCGTCGACGACCACACCGTCGCCCTGCGCGAGGTCACCGGACATGAACGGCTGCTGAGCGCCGAGCACATCGTCATCGCCACCGGTACCCGGCCCGCGCGGCCGGCCAGCGTCGAGTTCGACGGCCGGACGATCATGGACTCGGACAATGTCCTCGCCCTGGAGCGGGTGCCGCGCTCGATGGTCATCGTCGGCGCGGGGGTCATCGGCATGGAGTACGCCTCCATGTTCGCCGCCCTCGGCAGCAAGATCACGGTGGTGGAGAAGCGCGGCCAGATGCTCGACATGTGCGACGTCGAGGTGGTGGAGTCGCTCAAGTACCAGCTGCGGGACCTGGCGGTGACGTTCCGCTTCGGGGAGACGGTCGCCGCGGTGGAGCGGCACCCCCGGGGCACGCTCACCGTGCTGGAGAGCGGCAAGAAGATCCCCGCCGACGCGGTGATGTACTCGGCGGGCCGGCAGGGGCTCACCGACGAACTCGACCTCGACAAGGCCGGTCTCTCCGCGGACCCGCGCGGCCGGATCGCGGTCGACGAGAACTACCGCACCGAGGTACCGCACATCTACGCCGTCGGCGACGTCATCGGCTATCCGGCACTGGCCGCGACCTCCATGGAACAGGGCCGTACGGCCGCGTACCACGCCTTCGGGGAGCCCGTCCGCCGGATGCATCTGCTCCAGCCGATCGGCATCTACACCATCCCGGAGATCAGCTTCGTCGGTCGCACCGAGGATCAGCTCACCGATGACCGGGTGCCGTTCGAGGTCGGGATCTCCCGCTATCGCGAGCTGGCCCGCGGGCAGATCATCGGCGACTCGCACGGCATGCTGAAGCTGCTGGTCTCGCCCGAGGACCGCACGCTGCTCGGCGTGCACTGCTTCGGCTCCGGAGCGACCGAGCTGATCCATATCGGGCAGACGGTGATGGGCTGCGGCGGCACCGTCGACTATCTGGTCGACGCGGTGTTCAACTACCCCACGCTCGCGGAGTCCTACAAGGTCGCCGCCCTGGACGCGACCAACCGGCTCCGGCAGGTCGACCACATGGACGACTAGCCAACACGCCTGGTCCGCACCGCACTTCGCCCTGCCCGGCCGCCAATCCACCGCCCCGTCCGGGGAGGTGGCCGGGTGGGGCTATCATCACTCATCACGTGCACACGCGGTGTGATCGTATGCCGACTCTGCGGCTGCACGACCCCGACCGCTCCCACACTTTTCGCCGCGCCCCTGGCCCGAGGCCAACCCTCCACGGTCCGGGGCGGGTGCACCCCCCACCCCCCAGCGTCGTCCGGGCCCGTCCGTTCCCTGACGACGTGCACGACGGAAAGCAGCACAGGCCAATGAGCAACAACAGGGGCAGAGGACTTCAGGCAGGAGCCCTCGGTACGTTCGACACGGTGGTGATGGCGGTCGCGGGCAGCGCTCCTGCGTACTCGCTCGCCGCGACCACCGCGGTCCTGGTCGGCGCGGTGGGGACGGCCAGTCCGGCCGCGCTGCTGTACTGCGCGATACCGATGCTCGGCATCGCCCTGGCGTACAGCTATCTCGGCCGCATCGATGTGAACGCGGGCGCCAGTTACTCCTGGGTCGGCCGAACTCTCCATCCCTTCCTGGGCTTTCTCAGCGGCTGGGCGCTGGTGGTGTCGGCGACCATCTTCATGGTGGCCGGGTCGTTGCCCGCCGGCTCGATGACGCTCGCCCTGTTCGACGAGCAACTCGCCGAGAACACCGCCCTGTCCACGGTGGTGGGCGCGGCCTGGTTCCTGCTCATGCTGCTGGTGGTGCTGGGCGGCGCCCGGCTCACCGTCCGCGCGCAGCTCATCATGTCCGGGGTCGAGCTCACCCTGCTCGCCCTGTTCGCGGTGCTCGCCGTCTTCCACACGGACAACGCCCGCGCCTTCGACTGGTCCTGGCTCGGCCTAGGTCAGTTCGACGGCGTGTCGGGCTTCGCCTCGGGCGCGCTGATCGCCGCCTTCTACTACTGGGGCTGGGACGTCACCGGCAACCTCAGCGAGGAGACCCGCAACAGCCGCCGAACGGCCGGGCTCGCGGGCCTGATCGGGGTCGGTGTCGTCTTCCTGCTGTTCGAGGTGTTCACCATCGCGGTGAACGTCATCCTCTCCTCGGACCAGATCCACGCCAACGAGGCCAATGCGCTGGCCGTCCTCGGCGAGGAGATCTGGCCGGGCTGGGGCGGCAAGCTGCTGATCGTCGCGGTGATGCTGTCCACCGTCGCCACCCTGGAGACGACGCTCATCCAGGTCACCCGTTCCCTGTTCGCGATGGGCCGCGACCGCACGATGCCCGCCGCGCTGGGCAAGGTCCACCGCACCTGGAACACGCCGTGGGTGGCCATCGCCGTGGTGGGCGCGGTGGCGCTGGCGATGTTCGTCGCCTCCAACGCGCTCGGCTCGGTGGGCGAGATCCTCTCCGACGCCATCTCGGCGATCGGCCTGCAGATCGCCGTCTACTACGGCCTGACGGGCCTCGCGGCGGTGGTCGCGTACCGCAAGATGCTGCTGAAGTCCCCGGCCAACTTCCTCTTCGGCGGAGTGTGGCCGCTGTTCGGCGCCCTGTTCATGTTCTGGGTGTTCGTGGAGTCCCTCGGCGAACTGGCGCCCGCCGCGATCGCGATCGGCGTCGGCGGACTGGCCGCGGGCCTCGTCCCGATGCTCTGGTACTGGCGCCAGGGCAGCGACTACTACCGGCCCGCGAAACTCGACGCCACCCACACCATCGAGACCGACTACGTCCCCGCGGGCCGCCCGCCCGAGCACGTCGGCGTCCATGAGGGCCTCCCCACCGACTTCTGAGGGGGCCCGCGATGGCGCGAGACCGATTCACTCCCGACTTCGACCCCGACTGCGGGGACGCGCCCCTGACCTCCGCCCGCCAGGACATCGTCATCGGACGCTGGCAGGGACTGCGCGACCTGCTGCGGATCACCGGACCCGACTGGCTCTCCCGGGGCCACCGGGTGCGGATGCTGGCCCAGGCCTGCGCGAGCAGTTCGACGACGGAGTCCTGGCTGGCCGCCGAACCGAACAGTGGCGACGCGCTGGTACTGCGGGCAGCCACCGAGACGGCCCGGGCCTTCAACCTGGCCATCGCCGCGGGCCGGGGCGTCCCCATCGACCAACAGCGCATCGACACCGCCGTACTGGCATGCCTGACGGCCGCCGAGGCGTACGTCGACGACCCCACACCGTGGATCTCGCTGATCTCGGTGGCCCGCCTGTACCCGAAGGGGGTACGGCGGCAGGAGCTGGCGCGCTGGTGGGACGAGCTGCACCGGCGGGACCCGTTCAGCGTGGAGGGGCACCTCCAGGTGCTGCACTACTACTCCGCGCGCTGGCACGGCACGCACGGCCTGATGTACGACTTCGCCCGCGACGCGGCCGGCGCCGCACCGCCGGGCGTCCCGCTGCCGGTCCTAGTCCAGTACGCCCGTGTCGAGGAGTACCGCTACGCCCTGGACGCGGCCCACGGCCAGTCGGGGGCCGTGCGGCTCGGCCAGCACTGGGACCACGACGGCGCGATCGCGGACGTACGGCGGACCTGGCAGCGCTGGATCACGGGCCGCACCGCGCACGCGGTCAACCCCGGCGAACTGCGCGACCTGCACTACCTGACACACGCCGCCTGCCTCGCCGGGCTCCCCGACATCGGCGCCGCCCTGCTGCGGATGACGGGCCGACGGGCAACCCGCACACCGTGGTCGTACACCGGCGATCCGGTCAAACAACTGACCAAGTGGCACAAGGAGTTGGCTCCGCAGGTCTGACCTCACGGGGTCGCGGTCGGCCCGTCCGGACTGCCGCTGCGCTGCTCGACCATCTCCCGGCTCAGCTCCTCCGTCTCGGATTCGGGCAGCCGCTCGAAGCCGTCCTCCGTGATGACCGAAACGATGGGAAAGATCCGGCGGTTGATGTCCGGGCCGCCGGTCGCGGAGTCGTCGTCGGCCGCGTCGTAGAGCGCCTGGAGCGCCGTCAGGGCCGCCTCACGGCGGGACATGCCCCGGTGGAACAGCTTCTTCAACGCGCCCCGCGCGTAAGGGGATCC
The DNA here is from genome assembly GCF_036173105.1 of Streptomyces sp. NBC_00287. Classification (NCBI taxonomy): domain Bacteria; kingdom Bacillati; phylum Actinomycetota; class Actinomycetes; order Kitasatosporales; family Streptomycetaceae; genus Streptomyces; species Streptomyces sp. NBC_00287. Next base: position 8,917,243 of record NZ_CP108053.1, on the reverse strand, counting down.
GGACCCCTCGGCATGGAAGTCCCGCTTCTCGTACAGTCCCCCGGCGACGTCGAAGCTGAAGATGCGGCCGCGCTCCCCCTCGGGCTTCGACGGGTCGTATCCGGTGAGGAGCGGGACGACGGCGAGTCCCTGCATGGCCTGGCCGAGGTTGTCGCGGATCATGCCCGCCAGGCGGCGCGCCTTGGCGTTGAGGGTCATCGGCGTGCCCTCGATCTTCTCGAAGTGGGTGAGCTCCACCTGGTAGAGCTTCACCATGTCGAGCGCGAGACCGACGGTACCGGCGAAGGCGACGGCGCTGAGGTCGTCCGCCGGATGCACCTTCTCCAGGTCGCGCTGCGCGATGAGGTTGCCCATGGTGGCCCGCCGGTCCCCCGCGATCAGTACACCGTCGCGGTAGGCGAGGGCGAGCACGGTGGTGCCGTGCGGCACCTGGTCGGGGGCGGCCCGGACGCCGTCCGGTAACACGCGGCGCGTGCTGAGCAGTTCCGGGCGGTGAGCCGCGAGGAACTCCGTGAAGGAGGACGACCCCGGGACGAAGAACTCCTCGTCCAGTCCCCCGCCGTACTCGCCCTGCGTCATGGCACTCCCCCTCGTGTGCGGGCCGACAACGGGAGTCCTACCTGATCGGCGTGAGCCGGAAACTCCGCCCGGGTCACAGGGCCTTGCGCCGGATCAGCACCCCGAGCACCAACAGGCCCGGCAGCAGCGGCAGCCACACGGTCAGCAGCCGGTATCCGAGTACGGCGGAGGCGGCCCCGGCAGCGGGCGCCCCGGCCGCGGTGAGCGCGAAGGCGAGGGCCGCGTCGAGGGAACCGAAGCCGCCGGGTGTGGGCAGCAGGGCGGCCGCGCTGCTGGCGGCGAGGTAGAGCAGCGCCACGCGCAGCGGCGGCAGCGGCAGGGCGACGGCCTGCGTGACGGCGATCAGCACCACACAATGCAGTACGGCGAAGGCGAGCGAGCCGCCCCACAGCGCAGCCGCCCGCTGCGGCCGGGCGTGAACGGCCCTGATATCGGCGAGGGCAATGCCGAGCAGCCGTCGGCAGCGCTGCCGCAACGGTCCGGCCAGCAGCGCGACGACGCCGACGGCGAGGGCTACGGCGATGAGGACGACCGGCGAGACGTCCGGAACGCGCAGCACCCCCGGGCAGGCGACGGCGAGCGAGGCGATCAGGACGGCCCGGACGAGCACACCGGCCGTGCCCTTGACGGCCACGCCGGTGGCCGCTCGCGGGGCCGACAGTCCGCAGCGCATGAGGAAACGCAGATTCACGGCGCCCGCGCCGAGACCGGCGGGCAGCACATGGTTGGCGGCGGAGGCGGCGAACTGCGCGGCGACGAGCCGCCCTTGGGGCAGCCGCTCGGGCACCGCACCCTGCTGCGCGAGCGCGGCACACAACCAGGTACCGATCGCGGCGGTCCCGGCCACCAGCAACCACCCCTGATCGGCCACGGCCAGCCGCACCGCCCCGGTCTCCACCACCGGCCAGTGCCGCCGCGCCAGCCAGACCGCGGCGACGAGAACGGTGAGAGTGAGCGCGGTGTGCCAGTAGGCGGCCCGTCTGCGGGTGGGGGCGGCGGCGAGGGGCTCGGGGGTCATACGGGGCCGCCATCGGGGGGTGGTGGGGTGACCGGGACGTGGGCACGGGGTCCGGCCGGGAGGGCCGGTGTGGCGACCATATCCCGGGCGGCGGAACCCGCTGGGCGAGCCGGTGGAGCAGTCAGGTCCCGGCCCACGGATCCCGATGCGCGGACCGGCGGCGCGATGCGCACGTCCAGCCCGTCGAGCCGGTGCAGCTCCCAGCCACGGGCGTAGGAGGGCGGTCGCCCGCCGGGCACGCTGAGGACAGCGACCGGTTCGTGGTGTGCGGTGCGCAGGATTTCCGCCGTCGTGGTGTTGGCGTTGTTGCCGCGGATCTGCCCCGAGGAACAGCCGGCGTAGTAGGCCAGCGGGATGGCCTCGTGCCCGGTGAGCAGACAAGGCGGGCGGACGCCCAGGCCGTGCAGCGCGTCGGCGGTACGGGCCCAGGCGCGACGGTCCGCGGCGGTGCGGTCGGCGGTGCGGTCCAGGACGACGTACTGCACAGCGAGATGCCCGACGAGGCCCACGGCGAGGAGGGACGCGGCCAACGGCCGCCACCGCCCGCTCGGGGTGGTGACCACGTGCAGCAGGGCGTCTGCGACGGGGATCGCCAAGAGGGCGTAGGCAGGCAGCAGGAAGCGGGGAGCCGCGTAGCCGATCAGGAACAGATACGGGACGGCGGCAGTGGCGGCGCAGGCGAGCGGGATCAGGGTGCGCGCGGTGCGACGGGCCCGTACGGCGATCACGAGCCCGAGGACGGCGAGCAGCGGCAGCAGCACCCACCACACGGTGACGACCGGGTTGGGCATGGAGCCGGTGCACGGCCGGCACAGGGTACGTCCGATCAGACCGCGCATCTGGTCGTCGACGGCGAAGTGCCAGCCCAGGCCGCCCTGGACACGGGAGGCCTCGGAGAGCCGCTCGCGCAGGCCGCCGTAAGAGGTGTAAGCCTCGACCACCCAGGGGACGGCACCGGCCACGAGGCCCGCCGTCGTGACCAGACCGAGCCGCCAATGCCGTACGACCAAGGCTGTGGCGAGCAGAGGAAGGGCGACCCAGACGGCGTCGGTCGGGCGCATCACCGCCATGAGGGCAGCGCCGAGGGCCACGCCCCACAGGGCCCGCCGGTCGGGGCCGTCCGCGGCGCGGGCGCGCAGGAAGCAGCCGACGGCGAGCAGCGCGCCAATGGCGACCCAGAGGTTGGGCATGGCCTGGAGGGCGTAGAAGAGGGTCACCCACAGGGAGGCGAACAGGGCACCGCCGGCCGCCAGGACTCGGGCCGGGAAGAGGCCGTGCCAGGCGCGCAGGGCGAGGTAGAGGGCGATGCCGGAAAGGACGGCGAGATAGATCCGCAGCAAGCTGGTGGACGACGACCAGGAGGCGATCGGCGCCACGAGGAGGGAGACGCCTCGGGCGCGCGGGGCGCTGAAGAAGGCGGCCGGGGCTTGGTCGCCGACCTGGCTGACGTAGACGATCTCGTCCCAGCCGAGGCCCATGGACGGGGACACGAGGACGAGCTGTGCGGCGGTGAAGGCTCCGGCCACGGCCGCGAGCAGGGCGTTGCCGCGCATCCGCCGGGACCTGCCGGACACGGCCGCCTCTTCGCGTCGCCGCATACCGACGAGCATGGCGTTCGTGCCGTGGGCCATCGTCCACCCCTTACCGCTACATGTCGTAGGGCCGCTACGACCCGACAGCCCGGCGGGCCGGAGCCAGCAGCCAGGGAAACGGAGAAAACAGGGACAAACTAACTCGGCTGGGGCGGGTGCGCAGCGTTGAGTTCGGCCACGTGCCTGACGGGTCAGTCGTGCGGGAACGAGTGGTGCTCGTGGGCGACAAGCCAGCGGTCGCCCTCCTTGCGCAGGCCTAGGGTCAGGCGCAGGCGCAGGGTGGGGCGCTCGGTGAGCTCCTCGGGGGTGCCGCAGCGCAGCAGGGCGTACGCGTAGGCGACATCGGTGCCTGCGGTGACCTCGAGGGACTCGATCTCGAAGTTGGCGCCCTGGGCCTGCCAGGTGAAGAACGGCGGCCAGGTGGCGCGGTAGGCGTCGAGGCCGTGCAGGCCCTCGTGCGGCGGCGGCACGTCGAACATGACGATGTCCTCGGCATGATCTGCCAGCACACCGTCCAGGTCGCCCCGGTGGACGGCGTCGGCCCACTTCGTGATCAGTGCGCGGATCCGTGCTTCGTCGTCGGCCATGGCGCACCCCCTTCCTCCTTCACCATGACGACTGCCCGGACGGCCGGAAGTCATCGCAACGGCCTGCTGTGCGGCGCATCGCGGATGACAGACTCTGTCCGTGCCGCAGACCTTCGACGACCTTCTCGCCCGGGCCCGCTCCCTCACGGCCTCCGGGCACCGCGCGATCCTCGGCATCGCGGGCAGCCCGGGCGCGGGCAAGACGACGCTCGCCGAACATCTGGTGCGGGAGCTGAACCAGTCCGGGGCTCCATGGGTCGCCCACGTCCCCATGGACGGCTTCCACCTCGCCGACGCCGAGCTGGACCGGCTGGGCCGCCGCGACCGCAAGGGCGCGCCGGACACCTTCGACGCGGCGGGATACGCGGCGCTGCTGCGACGGCTGCGCGTGGAGGCGGACGAGGACGTGGTGTACGCACCGGGCTTCGAACGGGTCCTGGAACAGCCGATCGCGGGCGCGATCCCGGTACCGCCGACGGCCCGCCTGGTGGTGACCGAGGGCAACTACCTCCTGCTGGACACCGGCGCCTGGGTCCGCGTACGCGATCAGCTGGACGAGGTGTGGTTCTGCGAGCTGAACGAGGACGAACGGCTCCGCCGCCTGATCGCCCGCCACGAGGAATTCGGCAAGAGCCACGAGGAGGCGGTGGCGTGGGTGCTGCGGACGGACCAGCGCAACGCCGAGCTGGTGGCGGGGACCCGGAAGCGGGCGGATCTTGTGGTGCCGGTGGGGGCGGTGCCGGGGGTGGATGTGGGGGCCTGAGGTGCGAGGGCCGCGACCCGGTGCTGGAATTGAGGCGAGGGGGCGTCACTGGGGGTAGCCGCGAGGACCAGGAGTGACACCGTGAGCGACGAACTCGAAGAAGTGGGCCCGATCGACTACCTGGTCGTCGAGTTTCCCGGCAACCGCATGACGGGCGAGGGCTTCCCTCTCCTGGTCGACCTCGTGGACCGCGGCATCATCCGGATCCTGGACTTGATGTTCGTGAGGAAGGACGAGGACGGATCCGTGAGCGGCATGGAGATCGCCGACCTCACCGGCGACGGCAAACTCGACCTGTCCGTCTTCGAGGGCGCGTCGTCGGGGCTGCTGGGCCAGGACGACCTCGACGAGGCGGCCAACGCCCTGGAGCCGGGCAGCTCCGCCGGAATCCTGGTCTACGAGAACCGGTGGGCCGCGCCTTTCGCCGCCGCCCTGCGCCGTGGCGGCGCCCAGCTGGTCGCCTCCGGGCGGATCCCGGTGCCCGCACTTCTCGCCGCCCTCGACGCGACCGACACCGCTCACTGAAGGGATCCGTCATGCCAGGCCTCCTCCGCGGAGTCGCACGCACCGCCATCGTGTCCGGAACGGCGACCGCCGTGTCGAACCGTGTGTCCCGCCGCCAGCAGGGCCGATGGGCGGCACAGGAGCCGTACCAGGAAGCACCCCCGCCTCGGCCGACCTCATCCACCGAGCCGCCACCGGCGGCGCCGGCCCCCGACATGACGGACAAGATCGAACAACTGAAGCAACTCGGCGAACTCAAGGCACAAGGCGTGCTCACGGAGACCGAGTTCGAGGAGCAGAAGCGCCGGGTCCTGGAAGCGTGATCAGATGGCCCCTCGGCAGGCTTCGCCGCTGCCGGGGCTGACCGCAGTTTTCAGGTCGATCGGTCCCACATACCGATAAGTCCGCCCGCGCATGCTCACGTCAGCCAACCTGGAGCACTTCCGACGGCCGCCCTGGGTGCATACTGGGGAGCAATGACAAAGCATGCTGCACCTAAGCGTCATCTGCCTACCAGCCCCTTCAAGGCCCCGGTCGCCCCGGCTCCCAAGCACTTCGCGGTGGGCGACCAGGTCACCCACGATGTGTACGGCCTCGGCCGGGTCATCGGCATCGAGGACGGCATCGCGGCACTCGTGGATTTCGGATCGGCGCAAATGCGGATCTTGAGCCCATACGCCAAGATGACCAAGCTGTAGGACCGCCGTGCCCGGTCACGGCACGCCAGGGCCCTTCGGGGACCTGTACCGAAAGAGGGACCTCTCATCGATCTGACGTCGCTGTTCTCCGCTCTGGAAGGGCAGCCCCGCTGCTCCACCGCAGCATCGCCGCCTCCGACCACCAACCCCTTCCAGACCCCGGACTTCGGGGAAGACGACGAGACCTTCGGGCCCGACGATGTACAGGGTCCTCCCTCGGGCATGCGTGCGGAGCGGCCCGAGGCCGCCTAGCTCCCACGAGTGACGGTGCTTTCGACAGCTGGCCGGCTGCGTCTCCCTCGCTGCGACGAGGAACGCAGCCGTCTCAGTTTCCGTCCCCTTCAGGCCCGCGATCAGCGGCAGCAGGGCAGCGGCGTGATGTAGGTGTACGTCGCCAGCACCCCTCCCCATGATCAACCTCGCGGCGCCGAGCACCAGCCACAGTCGGCCTTGGCGCAGCGCGCCGATCTCGGACCGGATGGACACCTCGGCGCGCTACTGGCCGACGAAGGAGCCGATCGGCACCGATGACGTTGGCGAGGGTTTTCCTCCCCCGACGCTCCGGTCCCCCCAAGGCGGGCCTTAAGGTTCCCCTCATGGTGATCGCGACTGTCCGTGAGTGGAGCGACGAGGAAGGGTGGGGCGTGCTCGACTCGCCCGAGACGCCCGGCGGGTGCTTCGGCCACTACTCCGACATCCAGGCGACCGGCTTCCGCACCCTGTCGCCAGGGCAACAGGTCGAACTCACCTGGGAAGCCCCCGGATTCCAACAGGACGGGTACGACTACCGCGCCGTGAGCATCGTGCCGCGGCCTGCTTGAGGCAGCCGGATGGGCAGGGACCTCACCGTGCTGGCGGTGGACTGGGGGCAGTTGGAGCGGACGCCCCCGGATGAGCGGGCGGAACTGCTCTACGAGGCGGCCTGTCCCGACGACCACGCCGTCCAGGCCGCGCAGCCCGACGTCGGGTGGGTATTTCCCGCCTCGCCGCAGGTGCCGTGGTGCGGGCGGTACGAGTTCCAGGACACCCTCGGCTCCTACAAGCCGCACTTCTGGGCGGCCGAGAGCTGGGACACCGTGCGGCAGTACGCCGATCCCGCGCTGCGCGAGCCTCTGGACGGCTTTCTCGCCGGTCTGATCCGGTGGGGAGCGGACCCGGAGGCGGCGGACGACGACCTGGAGCCGGGGCTCTTCCCTGCCGACCCCGAGCCCTGGCGGCCGCCCACCTCCACGCTCGTCTGTCCCCCGGCCTCGCTGCCGGCCCTGACCGTCCACTGGGCCCTGGCCGAGCCGCTGCTGGGGGAGCTTCGCGAGATCTACGACTCGCGTGCGGCCCGCCCGGGGCGGTGGATCGCCGGCTTCGACGAGTTCGCCGACCTCATGCGCCAGTGGGCCTTTGTCGTGGGCGAAGCCGAGCAGCGGGGGTGGGGGCTGCTCGGCCTCCCCGTTTGACTCACGCCCGCAGGGTCAGTGACGGTTCACCCGTGGCGTCGCCCGCCGGGCCGCCGATCGTCGCCGTGAAGCTCTCCGTCCGGACCATCAAACCGTCCCGCGTCTGCTCGAACTCCGGCGCGAAGGGGCCCACTCCGCCGTACCGCACCGCGAACACGTGCAGGTCCGCAGGCGCCCCAGGAGCCGGTCCCGCCTCCAGTGCCGTCGACGCGACCAGGTGACGCCAGCCTTCGTCAGGGTTGCCGTAGCCTCGCGGGTCGGCGGCGAGTGCGAAGGCCGCCTGTTCCTGGGTTGTCTCCGTGCGGGCGTCGAAGTGGTCCGGGCGGTTTGACTCCGGGTGGGTCAGGCGGAGTTCGCCTGCCGCCGTCACCTGCGCGGTCGCCGTCCGGCGCACCCGGTCGCCGTCGTCCTCGGCGTACGGCAGGCCCGCGAGCAGGTACGGCGCCCCGGGGAGCTTCTCCACGGCCACCGTCATCCACAGGCTCGTGCCGTCCGTGACGTACAAGGACCGCACATGGCGCAGGACATGGTCACGGCCCACGACCGGCTTGGTGACCAGTTTCGCCGTCAGCCCCTCCGCAAGTACCTCCCGGACGCGGACCTCGCCCATCGGGCGGCACAGCAGGAAGCCGTCCACCACCGGGCCGAAGCCGTGCTGTCGGTTCACCGCGGCCGGGAGGCAGTACGTGTTCGCCGCCTCGATCAGCGACGGGGTCAGACGGGTGTCGAAGGCCACCGACACGCCTCCCGCGCGGAGTTGGTGGCGAGACGGAGTCGTGGACGGCGTGCGGTGCCACGGTGTCGTGTCCTGGATCTGCCACACCAGCATGAAGGCGAAGTGACCGTCGAGGCCGCCGTCCGCCTTCACCGCGTGGCGGCCCCAGCGGGTGTCTCCTCGGTACCGGCCGATGTCCGCGCCGATACGGCGGCCGAAGTAGCGCAGGCCCAGGACCGACTCGAAGCCGGAGTGCTGCTCGCTGTAGCGCGGGCCGCCGATGTCGAAGCCGCCGGTCGTCAGCCGGGCGTCGATGTACCGGGCAAGGGCGTCGCCGTCCTCCGCGAACACGTCCTCGCCGCTCACCCGGTGGGCCTGGGCCAGGAAGGACAGGGAGATCGGGCCGTAGTTGTTGTCGTACGCGCCGCCGTGCTCGGGGGGCAGCAGTGCGCCTCGGTCGGGTACCCGGTGGGCGCGGATCTCGTCGGAGTACAGGCGCAGCGCGCGGGTGCGGACCGCCTCGGCCTCCGTCGACGGCAGGTGCCCGGCCAGCATCAGACCACCGACCACACACCCGATCGCCTGGTTCCCCGCTTCCTGCGGGTTGAAGAACGTCGCCTCCGTCAGCCAGCGCCAGTAGCCACGTCCCAACTCGACCAGCTCCGCGCGGAGTTCGTCGTCGATCAGGTCGTCCGTCGTGTCCAGTACGTTCACCAGCTGGAGCAGCGCCCACACCGTGCTCGGCCAGTCGCCGATCGGGTGCGCCCCGGGCTGAAGGACGTAACGGGCGTACGGGAAGCCGGAGTTGTGTACCTTCAGGTTCGGGTAGCCCGGGTTGTCCTGCGTGTACACCCGCTCGCGCAGATGGAAGCGGAGGCTGCGCAGTACCGCCTCCGGCAGGCGGGGGTCCTTGGTGCGCCGGTGGGCGAGGGCCAGCAGCGATGTCACCCCGAGCGAGGTGTCGCCGATGTCGTCGACGCAGTGGGGGTGCTCCAGGTTGCCCTCAGGTGTGAGGCGCGCCAGGGCCTGCTCCGTGACGTCGGCGAGGACCGCGTCGTAGGCCTCCGGTGTGGCCGGCAGGTGGTGCAACGGGCCGCGCTGGTGCGGGAGATGCATCTGTTCTCAGCCCTTCATTCCCGACGTCGCCATGCCTTCGACCAGCCTCTTCTGGAAGATGAGGAAGCAGATGAGCGTGGGCAGGAGAGCGAGTGTCGACATCGCGAACATCGCGCCGTACGAGGAGCCGCTCGTCTGGTCCATGAACAGGGTCAGGCCCAGGGGGACGGTGAACTTGTCGTTCTGCTGGAGGTAGACGAGTTGGTGGAGGAAGTCGTCGTAGGTCCAGATGAAGGTGAAGATGGTCGTGGTGATCAGGGCCGGCTTCATCAGCGGCAGGATGATCTTCCAGTAGATCTGGAGGGGGTTGGCGCCGTCCATCATCGCGGCATGGTCCAGCTCGCGCGGGATGGAGCGGATGAACTGGACCATCAGGAAGATGAAGAAGGCGTCCACCGCGAGGAACTTCGGCACGATCAGCGGCAGGAACGTGTTGATCCAGGTCAGGTTGTAGAAGATCGTGTACTGCGGGATCAGGACCGCCTGCGTGGGCAGCATCAGCGTGCCGAGCATCAGGCCGAACCAGATCTTCTTGCCGCGGAACTCGAAGCGGGCGAAGGCGTAGGCGGCCAGCGAGCAGGAGATGACGTTTCCGATCACCGCGCCGATCGTGACGATCAGCGAGTTGGTGATGTAGAGGGAGAAGGAGTTGCCGGAGCCGCTCCAGCCCTCGGAGTAGTTCTCGGGGCGCAGCGCGTTCGGGATGAGCCCTGGGTGGGTGAAGATCTCGGTGTCGGGCTTGAGGGAGCTGCTGAACATCCACAGCAGCGGGTAGAGCATGACGACCGCGACGCCGATCAGCACGGTGTGGATGAAGATACGGCGGCTGCCGGTGGCCGAGCGGAGCTTCGCCAGCGGCGAGGCGTTCGGGGTGATGGCGGGCATGGGGTGAAGGACTCCTCGCTCAGACGTCGGGCGGCGTCAGTCGTCGTAATGGACCCAGTAGCGGCTGGCGATGAAGTTGACCGCCGTGAAGCCTGCGATGACCAGGAACAGCACCCAGGCCAGTGCCGAGGCGTATCCCATCTGGAGGTCGGTGAAGCCCTTCTTGTACAGGTACAGGGAGTACAACATGGTCGAGTTGAGCGGTCCGCCGGAGCCGTTGCTGATCACGAACGCGGGGGTGAACGTCTTGAACGCGTCGATGATCTGCAGGACCACATTGAAAAAGACGATCGGAGTGAGCAGCGGGAGGGTGATACGGAAGAACCGGGTGACCGGACTTGCGCCGTCGATCGCCGCCGCCTCGTAGACATCCTTCGGCAACTGCTTGAGACCGGCCAGGAAGATGACCATCGGGGTGCCGAACTGCCACACGGCCAGCAGGACGAGCGTGTAGAGCGCGGTGTCGGGACTGGAGATCCAGTCCTGGCCCTTGATGCCGAACCAGCCGAGGAAGTCGTTGAACAGACCGTCCCCGCCGAAGACCTGCCGCCACACGATGGCGATAGCCACGGCCCCGCCCAGCAGCGACGGCAGATAGAAGGCGGCCCGGTACAGGCCGATGCCCTTCAGATCCCGGTTGAGCAGCATCGCCACGCCCAGCGCGAGCGCCAGCTTCAGCGGCACGGACACCACGACGTACACGAGCGTGGCGTGCACCGAGTCCCAGAAGACCGGGTCCTCGGTGAACATCCGCTCATAGTTGTCGGTCCCGACCCACTGCGCCGGGGTGAGCAGGTCGAAGTTGGTGAAGGACAGATACAGCGAGTCGAGCATCGGATAGATCGTCAGCCCGAACAGCCCCACGAACCAGGGGGCCAGGAAGAGGTAGGGCCACCATCCCCCGCCCCGCCGTCTGGCGAGGCGGCGCCGCATGCGGTCGCGCTCCCGCTGGTCGGAGGGGGTCGCCGGGGCGGGCGACTCCTTCACGACCTCGTCGGTCTTCGCGGTGGTCATACTCATCTCCCTGGGACCTCTCCCGGTATCTCTCGAACGCAGGGCGCTGAAGCGCCCCGACAGGGGCGCGGGGAACTGCGCGACAAGCCACGACGAGACCAGCACCCGAAAGACGACCTGTCGCGGCAGCTCCTGTAACGCCTAGCCGCCCAAGATGCCCTCCGCCTGATCGAAGAACTCCCCCAACTGCCCCTTGATCGACTTCTTGCCGAAGGCCACCGCGAGATTCGACTGGAACAGCAGGTCCCAGATCTGGTCGGCGCCCTGCGGCGGGGGCACCGGGGCGGGCAGGGCGTTGGTGGCCTTGGAGACCCGCTGGGAGATGTAGTCCGCGTTCTCCATGTTCAGCTTGTCCGTCTCGGTCAGCCCCGAGGCGATCAGATTCCGCGCCTTCTCCGTCGGCGGAATACCACGCAGCAACTGCATGTCCTTGATCGCCGTCTCGGACTGCGCGAAGAAGGCCATGATCTTCACCGAGTCGGCGACCTTCTTGCTCGCCTTGGTCGCGCTGAGCAGCACACCGCCGTTGACGAAGTTGCCCTCGCGGGCGCCGGAGAAGTCGCCCTGCGGGGTGGGCAGGAAGTCCAGCTGCGCGTCGGTGATCGAGCCGCCCGCGCCGTAGACGCCGGAGTCGAAGGTGAACAGGGCCTTGCCGATGACAACCGCGTTCTTGGTGAGGTCGTTGTGCGCGGCGGAGGTGATGGCGGGCGGCGGCGAGGCGTTGGCCTTGCGCATGTCGGCCCAGTACTCCCACCACTCCTGGAGGGTGTCGGAGGTGAAGCCGAGCTTCTTGCCGTCGTCGGTGAAGAACGTCTCCCCGTGCTCGCGGGCGAAGACCTCGAAGGCCTGCAGGGTGCCACCACCGCCGTCGTCGACACCGTAGGTCTTGCCGCCGCTCTTCTTGTAGACGTCGGTGGCGATCTTCTTGAGGTCGGCCCAGGTCCACTCGCGGTCGGGGAGCGTCAGGCCCAGCTCCTCCAGGCCGCTGCGGTTGACGGTGAGCTGGTTGACGCCGATGCCGGAGGGCACGCCGTAGAGCTTGCCGTCGACGGTGCCGGCGGCGAGGAGGGTCTTGGAGAAGCCGGTGAGGTCGAGGGTCTTGCCGACGTAGGAGTCGAGCGGGGCGAGGACGCCCTTGCGGGCGTACTGGGCGACCAGCGCGGTGTCCATCTGGAGCAGGTCGGGGGCGCTGCCGCCGGCGATGTTGGTGTTGAACTTGTCGAAGTACCCGTCGTATCCGGAGTAGGTCTCCCGGATCTTGATCTTGGGGTTGTCCTTCTGGAAGGAGGCCAGCGCCTTCTTGTAGGCCGCGTGCCGGTCGTCGCTGCCCCACCAAATCATGGTCAGGTCGCTGCTGGTGCTGCCGGCGCCGGTGCCGCCGCCGCAGGCGCTCAGCGCGCTGCCGAGGGTGCCGGCGACAGCGAGGCCGCTCGCGGTGCGGAAGAGGGTTCTGCGCGAGATCTGGTGACCCACCGGGTCCTCCCTGGATGTGCGTGACGGATCGCCCGCCGGCCGATGCGGCTCGGGATCCCTTGTGGATGGCACCTTCCGGCTGCCGCGACCTCGCCCGGTCGCGCGGCCCTGGCGGGCGGGGGTCCACGGCCGTCGTCCCTGCCGTGTCCGGACGAGCACGCCCTCGTCCGGCTCGCCGTACGTTCCGTACGGCTCGGTGCCCCGCCCTGAACCGGGTCCCGCCGATTCAGAAAGCGCTTGTCCGGACATTGGCAGAAGCGGCAGGAGTCCGTCAATGCCTGCCCGGGCCCCCGCCGGTCACGGTTTGGATTCCGCGGGCCACCGCGAGCCGGGTGGCCCCGACGACGGTTCCGCTGTCGCCGAGGGCGCTGCTCACGACGTCGGTCGGCCAGCTCAGCGCGGCGAGCTCGGCCCGCACCCCGGACAGCAGCTGGGGGTGCGCGCCGACCGCACCGCCGAGCACGATCAGGCCCGGATCCAGCACGGCGGCCACGGCGGCGGCGAGCCTGCCGATGTCGGCGGCGTGCCCGGCGACCACGGCCTGTGCCGTGCCGTGGCCCTGGTCGGCGAGGGCGAAGAGGCGCTCGGCGGTCCGGGGGCAGGGCCCGTCGTCGTCCCGCCAGGCTGCCGCCGTACGACGCATCAGGGACCGCACGCCGATGTGTTCCTCCAGGGCTTCGCGGCGCGGTTCGCGGCCCTGGTCCCAGGGGTAGGGCAGACGGGCCACCTCGCCGGCCGCGCCGCTGGCGCCGCGCAGCACCCGGCCGCCGATGACGATGCCGAGGCCGATACCGACGCCGATCCGCAGATAGCCGAAGGTGTCGCGGCCGAGCGCGGCGCCCTCGTGCAGTTCGGCGAGCGCCGCGCAGTTGACGTTGTTCTCCAGGTGCACGGGGACGCCCTGGGGCAGGGCGACGGCCATGGCGTCGTAGACGGGGCCCGCCTTGGCGGTCGCGGGCCGCATGCCGGTGCCGTCCCGGTCGCGGGTGGTGACATCGCCGACGGCGACGACGACGGCGCGCAGCGGGGCGTCGGCGGGCAGCGCGGCAAGGGCCGTACGGACGGTGTCGGCGGCCTCGGCGCGGGGGCCGTCGCCCTCGGCGAGCGGGGTGCCGTCGAGGGCGCAGCCGCGGACCCGGGTCCGGTCGGGGCCGAGGTCCACGGCGAGGACGGCGCCGGCGGCCGGGCCGAGCCGGTAGACGGCGGCGGAGCGGCCGGTGGCGCCGGACGCGGTGCCGGAGTGGGCCGCGAGGCCGACGGCCTCCAACTCGGCGACGGCGGAGGACACGGTCGGTTTCGACAGGCCCGCGTCCGCCGCGAGCCGGGGCCGGGTGGCGGCGCTCGCCCCGGCCAGCACGGCGAACACCGCACGCGCGCTCTCGCTCAGGTCCATGGTCTCCCCAGGTCGTGCGGTGGCCGTCCGGTGTGGATCCGTCCGGCCGCAAGGATCGTTCGGCGTCGGGTGATCGGGCAATCAGCGCCGGGATTTCCGCGCCTCTTGACGCACCCTACTTCGTTAGTTAACTTCCTAACGAACTCCGGCGGTACTCGCCTGCCGCACTCCTCAGAAGCCTGTCCCGAGGCTTCCCGACCGACATCCCCTTCCTGTCCAGGCGCGGTTCGCCCGCCGTCGCAGATGACTGCAACGACGAAAGAGAATCCGTGCAGGACGCTTCTCCTCTGTCCCCGCTCGTGGTCGGCATCGACGTGGGCGGCACCAAGACGCATCTGCGCGCCGTCGCGGGCGCGGAGCCGGTCGCCGACCGCGTCCGCAGCAGCAGCGGCTGGCGGCCGCACGATCCCGTGGCCGCCGCCGGCTGGCTCGCCGCACTGGTCGCCGAGGCACTGCCGAGCGGCAGACGCCCGGCCGCCGTGGCGGTCGGCGGACACGCCTGCGAGACCCCGCGCCAGTGCGCCCAGATCCGTACCGCTCTGCAACTCCACTTCGACGCGCCCGCGCTGGTCGTGGGCGACGCCGAACTGCTCGTCCCCGCCGCGGGCCTGGACAAGGGCGTCGGTCTCGTGGCCGGCACCGGTTCCGTCGCGGCCGGGCGACTTGCCGACGGCACGCCGCTCCAGGTCGGCGGCTGGGGCGCGGTCCTCGGCGACGAGGGCGGCTCGGCCGGTCTGGTCCGTGAGGCCGTACGGGCCGTGTGGGCGGCGCACGACCGGGGCGATACGCCCGATGCGCTGGCCGAGGGGCTCGTCGCCGCGTTCGAGGTCGCCGAAGTGCCCGCGCTGGGGGCCGCTTTGGAGTCCGCCAAGGACGTCTCCGCCGAGTGGGGCAGTCACGCTTCCGTGGTGTTCGCGGCGGCCGAGGCGGGTTCCTCGCTCGCCCGTGCCGTGGTCGCCGAGGGCGGCCGGTCGCTGGCCGGACTCGTCGGGCGGCTCGCCTCGCGCGGAGTCGAAGTGGACGACGTGGTCGTCGCGGGCGGCACGATCCTCGCCCAGCCCGCGCTGTACGACGCCTTCGTGTCCGCGCTCGCAGAAAGCGCGCCGCACGCCCGGCCCAAGCCGCTCGCAGTACCGCCGGTCACAGGGGCGATAGCGCTTTCTAGTTCACTTCTCTGACATGCGCCGGTCGCCGAGTGCTCCCGCGACCGACACAACTCGCCCGTAGATCTTCGCTCGTACGACTCGATCCTCTCTGCGCACGGACCGTCCGCCTTCCGTACAGACGGTCATCAGGCGCGCACAACAGTCGAGTCGCTCACTTCGATCCCCTCCCGGCCGCAGGGCCGAAGAGCACCAGAGAGGCAGTCGCATGCCGTCTACCGCCGGGCACCGATCCCCCGCACCGGTCAGTGAAACCGCCCTGAACAGAAGGGGTTTCCTCAGGACGTCCCTGGGTGCCTCGGCGGGCGTGCTGGCCGCGCCCACGTTCGTGACCTGGCTGGCCGCCGCGGACGCCAAGGCCGCCGCCGGTGCCGCCGCGTTCGTCGACGACTACCGCACGAACATCGTCGCGAACCTCACGCCCGAGACCAACGCGGTGGTCCGGATCCTCGGCGGCTTCGCCGAGGTGTGGAAGACCGGCGACGCCTGGAACACCGGCACCCCGCTCATGGCCGAGGTGCTGCGCGCCAATGTGCGTCACTGCGTGCGCGTCACGACCACGCGGACGGCGGAGCAGGCGAAGCAGGCTTTCATCGTCGACCGCCAGCACCAGAGCTACGCGATGATCGCGGGCCTCGGACCGCTCGCCGACCTGTACCGGGCGGGCGCCAAGGCGGTCACCTCGATCACCAGCGCTCCCGACGGCACGCCGGCCACCACCATCAGCGACGCGGTGCCCGCCGGCGCCCCGGCCGGATCGGCGCTCGGCGCGGGCTCGCAGAGCTCGGAGCTCGGCAAGGTGGCCCAGCTGGTCGACACCGTGCGCGGCCCGTTCGCCTCCGGGAACCCGGCCAAGTTCGCCTACCAGTACCCGCGTCCGTGGCGCATGAACGAGGACAGCGAGGTCGTCGACACCGGACAGAAGGACGCGCTCGGCTACCCGGTGTACGACTCCGAGGTCGTCGTCGCCCCGCAGCTGCTGCGCCAGCGCAGCACCAACCCGGCCGAGGACGGCGGCTTCCCCAGCGGCCACACCAACGCCCTGCACCTGGCCTCGCTGGCCTTCGCGTACGCGATACCCGAGCGCTTCCAGGAGCTCGTCACGCACGCCTTCGCCCTCGCCGACACCCGCATCGTGGCCGGTATGCACTCCCCCGTCGACGTCATCGGCGGCCGGGTGATGGCCACGGCGCTGGCGGCGGCCGCCCTGGCCGACCCCGCGAACGCCGAACTGAAGTCCGCGGCCCGCGCCCAGGCCCTGGCGTACTTCCAGGCGCACACCGGCGCTTCGGCCGACGAGCTGTACGCCTACGCGCACACGGCCGAGCCCGACACCGACCCGTACGCCGACCGGGACGCCAACGCCCGCTCCGTGCGCCCCCGTCTGACGTACATCCTCGACCGACGCGGCCGCGACCTGCCGCTGACCGTGCCGAAGGGCGCGGAGGTGCTGCTGGAGACGCGGCTGCCCTACCTGGACGCGGAGCAGCGGCGCGCGGTGCTGGCCGGCACCGCGCTGCCCTCCGGGTACGTCCTGCTGGACGGCTTCGAGCAGTGGGGGCGGCTGAACCTGTTCGCCGCGGCGGACGGATACGGCGCCTTCGACACCGATGTGACGGTCACGCTGGACGCGGCGGCGGGCGGCTTCCACGCGGCCGACAGCTGGCGCAACGACATCGTGGGCGAGGGCGGTCTGACCAAGCGGGGTACCGGAACGCTCACGCTGACCGGCAACAACCGCTACGACGGCGGGACCGTGGTGGAGGGCGGTGCGCTGATCGCCGGTTCGTCGCGGGCCCTGGGCCGCGGCGATGTGCGGGTGACGGGCGCCGGCACGCTGCGGGTGGCCACGACGACGCGGGTCGAGGGCGGTTACGTCCAGGACTCCGGCACGCTCGCGGTGACGCTGCGCGCGGGTCGTACGCCTGCCCTGTGGGTGAAGCGGCGCGCCCGGCTGGAGGAGGGCGCCACGCTCTCGCTGCACCTGGACACCGAGCGTCCGCCGACCGTGGGCAGCACGGTGCCGGTGCTGCATGCCGCGGCGCTGCGCGGCCAGTTCGACCGGATCGAGCTGAACTCCGACCGCCTGCGCGCCGTACCCGTCTACACGGCGGAAGGTCTGTCGGTACGACTCCTGAAGCGGTGACGCCCCCGGTGGCGGGAGCTGGTGCACAGTAGGCGCATGAGGCGCCGCAACACCCCTCCCGCCACCGAGCGGCCGGTCGCACCGCGGGGCGGATGATGGCACGCGAACTCCTGGACACCCGCCCCGTGGCCGTCGAGTCGCCGCAACCGCTTCGTCGGCCCTGGCTCGTGCCGCTCCTGGTGGTCGTGCTGCTCGCCCAGATGGCGGTGGCCATGGTGACAACTGCCGTACAGCAGACGCCGACCATCGACGAGCCCGTATACGTGGGTACGGCCGCCGTCTACCTCCACGAGCACAGCCTGCGCCTCAACCCGGAGCATCCCCCGCTGGGCAAGCTGGTCGTGGGCGCCGGGGTGGCGCTCGCCGATCCGCGTTACGACGCCTCCTTCGAGGGCGACCAGGGCCAGGTGGGGCGGCATCTGCTGTACGCGTCGGGCAACGATCCCTGGCGGCTGATGCTGTTCGCACGCCTTCCGGTGATCGTGCTGACGCTGCTGTTCGGGCTGGTGGTCTTCGCCTTCGCGCGCGAACTGGCCGGTCCGGCCGCCGCGTTGACCGCCATGGCCCTGTACTGCTTCTCCCCCGACCTCGTCGCGCACGGCTCGCTGGCCACGCTGGACGTACCCGCGGCGGGCTTCCTGCTGACCTCGGTGTGGCTGCTGTGGCGGGCGCGCCTGCGGCCACGGCTGTACCTGCCGCTCGCCGGGGCGGCGCTCGGGGGGGCGCTGGCCACGAAGATGAGCGCGCTGCCCGCGGTGCCGGTGCTGATGGGTCTTGCCGCGGTGTCGGTGTGGTGGGGGGCGTCGGGGCTGGGTCGGCGTGTGGCGTTCCGGCGAGCCGCGGCGGGCGCCGCCGTCGTGGCGCTGGTCGCGGTGGCCGTCGTATGGGCCACCTATCTGGTGGTCGATTCGCGGCTGCGCTGGGTGCCGGAGCAGGAAGTCCCTTCGGTGCACGGGCTGCGGGGCCTGGCCGTCGAGCTGTTGCCGTTCCCGGAGGCGTATCGGGACGGGATGCGGATCCAGTTCGCCTTCGAGGACCAGCCGTGGCAGGGATTCCTGTTCGGGCGGCTTTACACCGGCTCGCTCTGGTACTACCTCCCCGCCGCGCTGCTGGTGAAGACCCCGCTCGGGATGCTGGCCCTGTGGATCGCGGGTGCCGTGGCGGTCTTGGCGGTACGGCGGTTGCGGCCCGCGGCGCCGTATCTGCTCGTGCCCACGGCGGTGCTGCTGGCCGCGGCCATGCAGGGCTCGCGGGACTTCGGGACGCGGTACGCGGTGTTCGTGCCGATGTTCCTCGCGGTGGCGGCGGGCTGTGTGGCGGCGGTCGGAAGCTGCCGTACGCGGGTGCGCGCCGCGTTGGTGACGGCGGCGCTGGTGGCATTCGTGGCGGTCAGCTCGCTGCGGACGTTTCCCTACTATCTGCCGTACTCCAATGAGGCGTTCGGCGGTCCGGCGAAGACCCATCTGCGGCTGCACGACGCTGCGGTGGACTGGGGGCAGGATCTGGGCCGACTGGCGGACCGGCTGCGGGAGCAGTACGAGGGCGAACGGATCTGGCTCGTCTACAAGGGCAGCGGTGTGCCGTCCTTCTACGGCATCGAGGCCACCGACCCGCGTACGGTGCCGGCTCGGGAGGTGCGCGGACTGCTGGTCGTGTCGGACACCTCGGTCGCCAAGGCAACCGGGCGGCTGGCCGAGTTGATCGACAGTAGTCGTCCGATCGATACGGTCGGGCATTCGATCAGCATTTATCGCAGGTGAGCGTTGTGGTCATCCCTCAGATCCCGAGCGGCTCATCGCTCCGCAGGCGCTCCGCTGGTCCGTGATGCCCACTTTCAACCTCCTGGTCAGCACGGTGTGTGAGCTATGTTGAGGCACTGTGGAAGACAAAGGAGGCGCACCGGTGCCATCGCCGCAGCAGGCACGCGCACAGGCATCCGCGATCACCTCGGGGAAGACCGCTTCAGAGGCGGAGGCCTCCCCGACTTCCCAGCTCAGAGCGCTCTTCGACGGACCCCATCTGTCCCCGGGGCAGCGGCGCATCGCCCAGTACCTGATCGAGAACATCACCGAGGCCGCGTTCCTGTCGATCACCGATCTCGCCGAGCGGGTCGGGGTCAGCCAGCCCTCGGTCACCCGCTTCGCCGGCGCGGTCGGCTTCAGCGGTTACCCGGCGCTACGGGAGAAGCTCCAGTCGATCGCACTCGGCGCCCTGGCCGGGGGCGCGCCGGAGGAGAACAGCAGCAACGAACTCCAGGCGGCCGTCGACGCCGAGATCGACAACCTGGAGAACCTGCGGCGCGACTTCGGCAACCCCGACCAGGTGATCGAGGTCGGCCTCGAGCTGTCCCGCTCGACCCCGCTGACCATCCTGGGCCTGCGCATCTCGGCGTCTTTGGCCGAGTACGTCGCCTATGCGGCGCGCCGTATCCACCCCGATGTCCGGCTGGTGACTCGGGGCGGCAGCGTCGCCTACGACGCGCTGCTCCAGTCCCGCGAGGCGGGCGGCACGTGGGTGTTGGCGTTCTCGATGCCGCGGCATGCGCAGGAGACGCTCACGGCCGTGCGGGTGGCGCGCAGCGCCGGGCTCAAGGTCGCGCTCGTCACCGACCTGGCGCTCGGCCCGGTGGCCGACTCGGCGGACGTCGTCTTCGCCACCGGCACCGGATCCCGGTTGGTCTTCGACTCCTACGCCGCGCCCGGCGTGATGGCCGCGGCGCTGCTCCAGGCCATGACCGACGCCGACCCCGAGCGCACCCAGGCCCGTCTCGAGGAGTACGAGCAGATCTCCGACCAACACCAGTTCTTCCTCAGGGACTGACGCAGAGGCACTGACGCGAGCCGGGACCAGGAGCCTCCCCCGCCACCGTCGCCAAAACGGAGCACAGGGGCACCTTCCACCCCTTTTCGAGCATGAATGTTTTCATACGTCTTGCAAAGCGGACGGCATATATAAATACTTCTCCACGCCGCACCCGCCCGCAGCAGGCCGACGGTCCGCTCCGCGCACGTCACCCCATCCGCCGTGCGCAGGCCGTCAGCCCCGCGGGCTCCGCGACGGGCACCCTCAGCCGCCGTCTCCTACCCGCGTCGGCGCCCAGGGTGCTCGGCCGGGCGGCCCCGGTCATCCCCTAGGCCGGGGCCGCCCCGACCTCGTCGGACCACCCTCACGACGCCGCACACCGGAAGCGATCACCATGACCCTGATGACCACGCGGATCACGTCGGACTGGCCCTGCCAGGTCAAGACGCCCGGCACCTACGACTGGGAGCGCTCGGCTGCCAAGTGGCTGCGCGAACTGGTGCCGGCGCGCTACGCCAGCTACCCGGCACTGATCCGCCACCCCGTGCTGCTGGCCCGTCATGCGCAGCTCCAGGTCCAGCAGGAGATCCGGGTCGCCCGCACCGCGCTGCAGACCGCGCGGGCCGATCTCCCCGCGCTCGGCATGCCCGAGTCGGTCATCGAGCACACGATCAAGCTGTACGCGGCCGAGGTCATGCAGCTGCAGCACATCGCGCGCAGCGTACGGGCGGTCTCCCAGGCCCTGGCCGACCGACGCTGACACCTGTCGCGGTCAGTCGTCGTGACGGTGTCGCCAGTACCAGACGGCGCCCACGACGAGGGCCAGCAGGAAGACGACGGGCAGCACCAGGCCCGGGATGCGGTTCATCGGGTGGGCCTTCGGGTCGGATCGGGGCGGGCGCCGGGTGCGCGGGCCCCTCTGCCCATGCTGATGCCCGGTGACGGTCCGTCCGCGCCCTTTTCCGTACCCCTTGCCCGGCGTTCGAGAAGCCCGGCCGGGTCTGCTCAGCCGCCGGACGTCGCGGTCCGGGACTCCAGTGCGAGGCGGGTGTCGTCGCCGTAGACGCCGGTCTCGTCGCCGCGGATGCCGTACCAGAGCTGGAAGCGGGCCACGGCTTCCGTGAGGGTGGCGTCGTAGCTGCCGCTGGTGGAGCCGGGGTTGTAGACGTTCGGGACGCTCAGCAGGCGTTGCTGGAGCTCGGTGACCTCGGGGCCGCTGTCGCCTTCGCGGAGGGTCCCGGGGCCGTCGGGGTCGGGGGCGGCGGCCGAGACGGTGGGGGTTTGCGTTACCGCCGTTGGAGGGGCGGGCGCGGTGCTGTCGTCCTCATCGTGCGGCAGAACGAGGGCGCCGCCGAAGCCGATCAGGGCCGCGGCGGTCACGGCGGCCGCCAGGGTGACTCGGGGCAGCGGGCGGCCGGACCGTTGCCGACCGCCGGAGTCGGCGGGGACGGGTGGCAGCTCCTGGGTGTCCTCCTCGGAGCCGTGGGGCGCGGCAGGCAGGGAGACGGGCTCGTAGCCGCCGGAGTCCTCCTGGCCCGGCTCGCGGAACAGCTCGGCGAGGGCGTCGGTGCGGCGGGGGCGCAGGACTCGGGCCGGTTCCAGGGGTGGGCCGTTGTTCTCCACGGTTCGTTTCCTTCCGTCCCGTGCGCGGGGGCGAAATCACTCCGACGAGTGATACGGGACCGCCACCCCCGGGGTTCAGCCGCCGCCCTACCGCATAACGATCGATACGCTCAATTCAGCCAAGGTTATTGAGCGTTTGATCGACGGCATGCTAGAAAGCGCCGTCATGACGACTCGTTGGTCACGTCGCGGCTTTCTGGCCGCGAGCACCACTACCGCTCTCGCGTTCACCCTCTCCACTTCGGCCGGCGCAGCCGAGGAGGCCGACGAGTTCGCGACGCTGCGGGCCAAGTGGCGCACGCTGCTGCTCGGCGAGGGGTTCACCCCCACCGCCGAGCCCTTCAAGAGCCGGCTCGCGGAACTGGGCAGCACCGCGAGCCAGTTGCAGGCCGCCATGGCCCCGGCCTCCGGTTCACTGTGGCCGGACCTGGTGTACGCGGACCCCGAACCCGACACCGATCAGGAGTCGTACGGCTACTCGGGCAACCTGAACACCAGTTACAACCGGCTCAACACGCTCGCCCAGGCGTACTGCCAGCCCGGCACCGGCCTGACCGGCGACGCATCGCTCAAGACCACCATTCTGACCGGGCTCGATCACCTCTACTCCGAGGTGTACAACGAGAACCAGACCCGCTACGGCAACTGGTACAGCTGGCAGATCGGCGCCCCGCAGGCGCTGTTGGACGTGTGCGTGCTGATGTACGACTCGCTCCCCGCCGCGCAGCTCGCCGACTACTGCGCGGCGGTGGACCATTTCGTGCCCGACTCCGCGGTCACCAACTACACCGGGACCAGCACCGGGGCCAACCGCGTCGACCTGTGCCGGGTGCTGGCGCTGCGCGGCATCGTCGGGGGCAGCTCCGCCAAGGTGGCGCTCGCCCGGGACGCCCTCTCCCCCGTCTTCCCGTATGTCACCGGCGGGGACGGGCTGTACACCGACGGATCGTTCATCCAGCACACCACCGTGCCCTACACGGGCTCCTACGGCTCGGTGCTGCTCGGCGGACTCGGGATGCTGTTCGCACTGCTCAACGGATCGACCTGGGCTGTCACCGACACCAAGCGGCAGATCGTGTTCGACGCCGTGGAGAACGCGTGGGCGCCCTTCCTCTACAACGGACTCGTGATGGACGGCGTCTCCGGCCGGGCGATCAGCCGGGGTGTGTCCGCCTCCGACAGCAAGCAGATCCAGCAGAACGATCACCTGCGCGGTCATCCGATCCTCGCGTCGGTCGTTCTGCTCGGACAGGGCGCGAGCACGACCGAGAACGCTCGCTGGCGCGGCCTGGTGAAGGGCTGGCTCCAGCGCGACTACTACAGCCCGCCGATGAACAACCCGTCGATCGGACTGCCGCAGCTGGCCCGTCTCAAATCGGTCCTGGACGACACGACGATCACTTCGATCGCCGAGCCGACCGGGCATCGGCTGTTCACCAACATGGCCCGGGCCACCCACCGCAGACCCGGCTGGGCGGCCTCGCTCAGCATGGCGGACCGCAGGATCACGTACTACGAGACCGGCAACGGCGAGAACCTGCGCGGCTGGCACACCGGTTCCGGAATGCTCTACTGGTGGGGCGACACCTTCGGCAACGGTCAGTACAGCGACGCCTTCTGGCCCACCGTCGACCCCTACCGGCTGCCCGGCACCACCGCATCACGCAAGGTGCTCGCGGACGGGGCCGGCGGCGACTGGGGCGCCTCCCTGCCCGATGTGAACTGGGTGGGCGGCACCACGGACGGGCAACGGGCGGCGATCGGCCAGTACCTCAAGGGGCTTCAGTCCACGCTGCTGGCAAAGAAGTCATGGTTCTTCCTCGACGACACAGTGGTCTGCCTCGGCGCCGGTATCCGCTGCACCGACGGGACGGCCGTGGAGACCACCGTCGAGAACCGCAATCTCGGCCCCACCGGCAACACGTCCTTCACGGTGGACGGCACCACCAAGCCGCTCGCCTATCCCTGGTCGGAGACGCTCACCGGCGCCCAGTGGGCGCACATCGGCGGCCACGGCGGCTATGTGTTCCCCGGCGGGGCCACCGTCAAGGCGCTGCGCGAGGCGCGCGACGGACGCTGGAGCGATATCAACAAGGGCGGCTCCACGGCCGTACTGAACCGCAAGTACCTGACGATGTACGTCGACCACGGCACGAACCCGACCGCCGCCGGCTACGCCTATCTGCTGATGCCGGGCGCCACGGCGGCACAGACCCAGGCGCGGGCCGCCGCCACCGGCTGGCTGACCGTCCTCGCCAACACCAACGACCAGCAGGGCGTGGCAGTTCCCTCGCTCGGCTTCACCGGCGTCAACTTCTGGTTCGGCGGCACCGTCGGGAATCTCGTCGCGAGCAACCCGTGCTGCGTGATGATCAACGAGCGGAGTGACGGCACCGCGGTGATCTGCGTCAGCGATCCGATGCGGATGCAGACCAGCCTGACGCTCACCTGGAACCGCGCGGTCGCCTCGGTGACGTCCAAGCCGACCACCGTGACCTCGGCGACGACCGGGGCCTCTCTCCAGCTCACCTTCGGCGACCTGAGCGGGACCGCGGGCGCCAGTCAGCGGATCACGGTCAGGCTCGGCTGAACATCCCGTGCAGGGACGCCTTCACCGCCACGACGAAGGCGTCCCTCGACTCTTCGCTCAGCGCGTCCAGCGACAGATACGGGTTGAGGTCCTCCAACTCCACCAGCAGCAGCTCCCCGCCCGGGGCACGGCAGGCGTCGACGCGCTGGATGCCGTGGCCGATGGAGTTCCAGTCGATGAAGCGCCGCGCGAACTCCAGGTCGGCGCCGGTGGCGTCGTACGGCTGGAGCTGCCAGCGCCGCTCCGGGTCCGGCGCGTACAGGGCGTACTGGAAGTCGCGGTCGACGAAGTAGAAGGAGACCTCGTAGGAGAAGTCCACGCACGGCTGGACGAGGACGCCAACGTCGGCCAGCTCCCGGGCCCGCTCGGCGGAGACGATCTCCAGGCCTATCGAGTCCGCGCCGCGCTTGGGCTTGACGACGTACCGCTCGCTCACCGGCAGTCGGTGCAGGTCCTCGGGGCGGTCGACGGTCGGGATGACCGGGAAGCCCTCGGCGGTCAGGTCGAGCAGGTACTGCTTGCCCGCCATGTCGCCGCGCCCGGAAAGCTCGTTGTAGACGAGGGCCCCGGTGTCGGCCGCGCGCCCGCGAAACGCCTCGTAGGCCGCCGGGTACTCCAGCACCGGGCCGCTGTTGCGCACGACGACGGCGTCGAAGCCGTCCATCAGCTGGGCCGCCTCCCGCGGATGGCACAGCGCGAGGTCGAAGTCCTCGCGCAGCCGGGAGGTGAGGAAGATGTCCTCGTCGCAGTACCGGCGCCCGCGGGCCGGATAGGCCAGGTCGGTGATGTACAGCAGACGGCGGCGGGCGGACGGCATACGGGCTCCTCGGGGCGTACGGGAGGCGATCGTATGCACGCCCACGTGCACCGAACAAATGTCGGGTTACGGCGTCACAGTCCTGCCGCCCACAGCTCCCGCCTGCCGATTCCCGCGAGGCCTCGGCGGACCGTGCGCCGGGGTCCCGGCTCGATCGGCGTGAACGAGGGGACGGCGAGGACGCGGCAGCCGGCGGCCTCGGCGGCGGTGAGGCCCGTGGGCGAGTCCTCCACGGCGAGGCAGGCGGCGGGGTCGACGCCGAGGGTGCGGGCGGCGGCGAGGTAGGGGTCGGCGGCGGGCTTGGTGCGGGGTGTCTCGCCCTCGGCGACCGTGGTGCGGAACCGGTCGGCGCCGAGCGTCTTGAGGACCGCGTCCACGACCGGGCGTGAGGACGCCGAGACCAGGGCTGCGGGGATGCCCAACTCCTGGAGCAGGTTAAGGAGTTCGAGAGCGCCGGGAAGGGGGGTGGCCTCGCGCTGGACGGCTGCGAGGAAGCGGGCTTCCAGGTCCGCCGCCAGGGTCCGCGGGTCCTCGGCGTGCAGGAGGGCCGCGGTGTCGGCGGCCGTGCGGCCGAGGGCCTGGAACAGGTCGTCCGGCTCGATGCCCGGCGCGGCCTCGCGGACCGTGCGCAGCCACAGCGACTCGGTGTCGACGAGCGTGCCGTCCATGTCCAGGAGCACGGCGTGCGGGGCGGCCGCGAAGGGCACCCCGTCGAGCGTCCAGTGCCGGTCGGGGTGGCGGCCGAGCGCGGCGAACACCTGGGCGGCGACGTCGGCATGGCGCAGGGTGCGGGTCGGCGCGCCGATGCCGGGGCCCGCGGCGGCGAGCCACGCCGTGCGCTCCACGGTCGTACGGCCGCCGTGGCCGCCCGCGTCGACATGGCCGTGGTCGGTGACGACCAGGACGGTCCAGCGTTCGTCGGCGTACGACGGCCTGGAGCGGACCGCGTACAACAGGCGGCCGAGGCGGGTGTCGGCTTGGCGGATCGCGGCCTCGTAGGCCTCGCCGCAGCCCAGGATGTGCGCGGTCTCGTCGGGTGCCCCGAGGTAGACGAAGGAGGCGGCCGTGTCGTCGCGGGCGTCGGCGAGGACGCGTACCGCCGCGTCGGTGATCTGTTCGTCGCAGTGCTCCCAGGCCTCGGGGGTGTCGGCGGTCGGTGCAATGTGGACGGACCGGGAGGGGGCGGCGAACAGGGGGCCGCCGGCGCGGGATTGCAGCAGGGGCTGCCAGCCGGCGGCGACGAAGGTGCGCAGTCCGTCCTGGACGGCGAGCCGGGTCGTGAAGTCGGGGAAGACGTCGAGGCGGTGGCCGGTGAAGTCGTTGCTCCACACGCCGTGCTGGGCGATCGTGACGCCGGTGACGACGGTCGCCCAGCACGGGCCCGACATGGTGGGCGTGTCCGCGTCCACCTCGATCTCGGTGAGGAAGCCCTCTGCGGCCAGCGCGTCGAGGTGCGGGGTGGACAGCCGGTTCAGGGTGTCGAGGCGTACGCCGTCGATGCCTACGACCAGGACGCGGTGGGCGGCGTCGGGCATGAAGATCCTTTCCTGCGACGGGTGTTCAGGCCGAACGGATCAGCTCGTCCGGGGCTACCTCGTACGCCAGCGGCAGGCCCTGGGCGTAGCGGGCGACCTCGTCGACGGCCCAGTCGGTCATCCGGCCGAGTTCATTGCCGAGGGAGCCGGCGATGTGCGGGGTGAGCAGCACGTTGGGCAGCGTGTACAGCGGTGAGTCGGCCGGGGGTACGTCCGGTTCGGTGACGTCGAGGACGGCGTGCAGGCGGCCGGTGACCAGGTGTGCGGTGAGCGCGTCGGTGTCGACGAGGTTGCCGCGGGCGGTGTTGACGAGGGTGGCGCCGTCCTTGAGGAGGGCGAGGCGGCGGGCGTCGAACATGTGGTGGGTCTCGGGGAGTTGGGGTGCGTGGATCGACACCACGTCGCCGCGCCGGGCCAGTTCGTCCAGGCCGACGGGTTCGACGCCGAGGGCGCGGGCCTCGTGGGCGTCGATGTAGGGGTCGTAGAGCAGGACGTCGAGGTCGAAGGGGCGCAGCAGGTCGATGACGCGGCGGCCGATGCGGGAGGCGCCGACGATGCCGACGGTGCGGTGGTAGTTGCCGTGGCCGCGGTAGTACGGCAGCAGGTCGGGGTGGGTGCGGGTGTCGGCGTAGACGCGGGCGATGTCGAGGACGCGTTTGCCGGCGAAGAGGATGGCGGCGAGGGTGAACTCGGCGACGGGCAGGGCGTTGGCGGCGGCGGCGGAGGAGACGGTGATGCCGCGGTGCCATACGGCGTCGGTGACATGGTGCTTGACGGAGCCCGCGGCGTGCACGACCGCGCGCAGCCGGGGCATCAGGCGCAGCGTGTCCTCGGTGAGCAGGGGGGCGCCCCAGTGGGTGAACAGGACTTCGGCGGCGGCGAGTTGACGTGGGTCGGCGGTGGTGAGGTCGGTGACCGTGGTGGTCGTGTCGACCTGGGCGACGGTGTGCAGGCGGTGCAGGGCGGGTTCGGCCAGGAGTTGGCGGTGGATCTCGGCGCCCATGGCCAGAACGGTGTGCGGGCGGGGCGTGCTGTTCAGGGGGGTGCCTTCCGGTGCGGGCATCGTCACTTCACCGCGCCGGCGGTCAGCCCGGAGCGCCAGAAGCGCTGGAGGCAGACGAAGGCGACGATCAGCGGGACGACGGCGACGAGAGAGCCGGTGATGACGAGCGAATAGAACTCGGGCTGCTGCTGGGTGACGCTGTTCCACATGAACAGGCCGAGGTTGACCGGGTAGAGCTGTTCGTCGTTGAGCATCACCAGGGCGCCGAAGAAGTTGTTCCAGCTGGCGGTGAACGAGAACAGGAAGATGGTCATGAAGCCCGGCGCGAGCATGGGCAGTCCGATGCGGGCGAAGGTGCGCAGTTCGCCGGCGCCGTCGACGCGGGCGGCCTCCAGGACCTCGCCGGGGACATAGCCCTCGGAGAAGACGCGGGCGAGGTAGACGCCGAAGGGGTTGACCAGGGCGGGCAGCAGCAGCGCCCAGTAGGTGTTGACCACGCCGGCCTTGGTGGCCAGCAGGTACATCGGCAGCTGGATGACCGTGGTGGGGACGAGGACGCCGGCCAGGACCAGGCCGAACAGCTTCTCCTTGCCGCGGAATTCGTATTTGTCGAAGGCGTAGCCGGTGGCGACGCAGATGAAGGTGGAGACGGCGGAGCCGACGACGGAGTAGAGGATGCTGTTGCCGAACCAGCGCAGATAGATGCCGTCGTTGAAGGTGAAGACGCGTTCGAGGTTGGTGAACAGGTTGAAGTCGCCGAAGGCGAAGCCGGAGGTGGCGAACAGGTCGCGGTGGTTCTTGGTGGCGGCGAAGAGCAGCCAGCTGATGGGCATCAGGGTGTAGAACGCGGCGACGATCAGCAGTCCGTTGACGACGCCCTTGGAGAGCAGGGCGCCGGCGGGGCGTCTGCGGGCGGCCGTGGGGCGTTCGGTGGCGGCCGGGGTCTTGGCGGTGGGTGCGGTGTCCTGGGTGAGAGTGCTCATTGCGCGGCCTTCCACCGGTTGCCGATCCGGGTGACGAGGTAGGAGAGGGCGACGCCGAGGGCGGCGAGGAGCAGGGACGCGGCGGCGGCCAGGCCGTAGTCGTGCTGCACGAACCCGGCCTTCCAGATGTAGAGGGTCGGGGACCACTCGGTGTCGATGGAGGGGGCTCCGCGCTGGTTGAGGAGCTTGGGTTCGGTGAAGATCTGGATCGCGCCGACGCAGGTGAACAGAACGGTCATGACGACCGCGGAAGCGATCATCGGCACCTTGATCTGGAGGGCGGTGCGCAGGGCGCCGGCTCCGTCCACGACGGCCGCTTCGATCACTTCGCGCGGAACGGCCTGCAGGGCGGCGTAGAAGATGACCATGTTGTAGCCGGTCCACTGCCAGGCGGTCAGATTGACCAGGGACGTGAGCACATGGTCGTTGCGGTAGAAGTCCCATGAGCCGCCGAACGCGCCGATCCAGTCGAGCACCGGGCTCAGACCGGGTGTGTACAGGTAGATCCAGATGATCGAAGCGATCAGTCCGGGGATCGCATGCGGCAGGAACAGCGCGAGTTGGAAGAACCGCTTGGCGCGGGCCAGCGCGGAGTCCACCAGCAGGGCCAGGGCGAGCGAGCCGCCGATCATCACCGGGATGTACAGGGCGCAGTAGAGCGCGATGTGTCCGAAGGAGGCCCGGAAGCCGGAGTCGGACAGGGCCTTGGTGTAGTTGCCCAGGCCCGCGAACACCCGCTCGGTGCCGCCGAATCCGAGCCCGGAGGAACGCTCCTGGAACAGGCTCATCCACACCGCGTAGGCGATGGGCGCCGCCATCACCACGGCGAACAGCACGAAGAACGGAACGATGAACAGGGCGGCGGCGCGACGCTGGCTGCGCCGCAGCTTCGAGGCGGCGGGCGGCCGGGGCGCGGGTGCGCGTTCGGCCACGGGGCGCACGGCTGGGGCGGAGGGTGCTGCCACAGGGGCTCCTTGGCGGGGGGGGTTGGGCGGCGGGGGGAGGCGGGCGAGGGTGCGGGCGAGGTGTGGGCGAGGTGTGGACGGCTGATGCGGGGCGGCCACGGGCGGCTGGCGCTGGATAGTGGCGAGCCGTGGAGGCGTATGCGGGTCGGCCGCAGGTGGCGGGGTGGGCGGGCGGTGTGGTGCGGCGGGTGGGGCGAGATCGGGGCCGCTGAACGCCGGCTCCGACGAGCCCGCCCCGGTTCGCCGGGGATGTCGAGCACAAGGCCCTCAGGCGAGGCGGGCACCGGGCCGCCAGGCGGGACGAGCGCACGGCGCCTTCGGTGCGGCGAGCAGATCGCCCCGAGCGACAGCGGGCGCGGGTCCGCCGGGGCCGTTGAGGCGTCCCGGCGGTCCGGCCGCTGATCTGTCGCCCCGCGACTACTTCGCGAGCTTCAGGCCGCGCTCCGTGATGCCCGACTCGGCCTTCTGCTGCCCGGCCTTGACGCCCGCGGTGAAGTCGGACTTGGCGGTCTGGTCCTGGACGGCGGTGTAGACGTCCATCTGGTTCGGGCCCCAGGTCCAGCCGGGCACGATGGCCTCGGCCTGCTCGGAGGCGAGCCCGTAGAGGTCCTGGCCGTTCAGGTACGCGGTGTCGAACTTCGCCGCGGCCACCTCACGCATCTCGGGGTTGGCCGGCAGGGCACTGCTCGGCGACTCCAGGTCGGCGAGGCGGGCCTGGACACCGGCCTTGTTCGTGGTGAGCCAGGTGATGAACTCGGCGGCCGCCTCGGCGTTGTCGCTGCCCTTGAGGACGCCGTAGGAGGTGCCGCCGTAGTTGCCGGTGGCGGCGGTGCCCCAGTTCGGCATGGGGGCGACGGCCCACTTGCCGGCGAGGTCGGGCATGGCGGTCTTCATGCCGCCCGCGGACCAGGAGGCGCCGAGGAAGGAGAGGGTCTTGCCGGAGGTGCGGGCCTTGGTCTCCTCGGGGCTGTAGCCGGTGTACGACTGCACGAGGTCGTCCTCGATCAGGCCGTCCCAGTAGCCGGTGACCTTGTTGGTCGCGGCGTCGTCCACGGCGGGCTTCCAGGCGTCGCCCTCGACGGAGAACCACTTCGCGCCCGCCTGCCACGACAGGGCGGCCAGCAGGGCGGGGTCGTTCTTCGGCATGGAGGCGAGGCGGACACTCTTGTCCTGCTTCTTGACCTTCTCGGCGGCCGTCTTGAACTCGTCCCAGGTGGTGGGGACTTCGATGCCGAACTTCTTGAACAGGTCAGTGCGGTAGTAGTAGAGCTGCGGGGCCGCGTCGTAGGGAACGGTCCAGGTCTTGCCGCCGAAGGTCACCAGGTCCTGGACGGCCTGCGGGAACTTCGTCTTGACCGTTTCGCCTGCGTACTCGGTCAGATCGATCAAATTGCCCTGGCTGGCGAACTCGGGGACCATCTGGTACTCGATCGTGGCCACATCGGGCGCGTTGCCCGCCTTCACGGCGTTGGCGAGCTTGCTGTAGCCCTCGGTGCCGCTCGGTATCTCGGTGAGCTCGACCTTGATGTCCTTGTGCGTCTTGTTGAACGCCTCCACGGTCGACTTGGCCCCGAGTGTCCAGGTCCAGTAGGTGAGGGTGACCGGCTTGCCGCCGTCGGCGGTGTCGGTCGAGTCGCCGCCGCCGCAGGCGGTGGCGAGCAGGCCGAGGGCGGCGACAGCGGCAAGGGTGGCGGTGCTGCGGAACGAACGTGTAGTGCGCGTCATTGCACGTCTCCTACGAGACCTCGTACGGGAAGAGGCGGTCGCAGGACATCTTTTGTGCCCGGACGATCGACGTCAAGAGCGTTCGACCAAGACAATCAAAACGATCGCGCAACGAACGTAACGCTCACAGAGTGATCGCCGCACCGCCGCAGGACGAGCGGATCCTCAATACGGGCAGCAGATCGAGGTGTTGACCAGGGCCGGGCTGCTGTCCGCCGCGGCGCTCGGCGAGCCGCTGGAGCAGCAGCTTGGCGGCCAGTTCCCCCACCGAGCGCTTGGGCGGGGCGATCGCGGTGAGCGGGACGTCGGACATTCCGGCGACCTCGTCGTCGTAGGCGATGAGCGCCAGGTCGTCCGGCACCCGGACACCGGCGGCCTGGAGCCGTGGCACCAGCACGATCGCGTCCTCGTCGCTGTGCACCAGCGCCGCTGTCACGCCCCGTTTCTGCACGGCGTCGACGAGATGGTCGACGCTCGCCTCGTAGTCGCCGTGTTCGCGCACCGCGGGGGCGTCGATGTCGACGTCGAGCCCGAGCGCCTGCACCGCGGCCCGGAATCCGGCGGAGATCTGGACGGCGTGCGGGCCCTCCTGGAGCACGGCGGTGATCTTGCGGTGGCCGAGGGAGGCGAAGTGGCCGACGGCGACGGCGGCGCCGTGGGCGCGGTCGGTGCGGACCCGGTCCAGGACGGCGGCGGGGTTGCCGGGCGGCGCCGAGCGTTCCACCAGCAGGGCCGGCACATCGTGCTCCAGCAGCCACTTCTCCTGGCCGCCCTCCGGTACGCCCCCGAACCAGCTGGGCGCGACGAGCAGTCCCTGCGCGCCGCCGGCGATGAGGTGCTCGGCCTGGACGGAGTCCTCCGCGTCGACGTACCCGGACACACCGAGGACCAGCCGTCCGCCCTGGGCCGCGACGGCCTCCCGGGCACCGCGCACGATGTCGGCGAAGATGTAGTTCGTGGTCGGCACGATCATTCCGATCACCGCGCCCCCGGCGCCCTGCGGCCGCTCACGCGGCTCGACCGCCGTCTCCTCCGGCCACACCACGGCGCCGTGCAGCCGGTGCACCCGCCCCTGAGCGGCCAGCGCCTCCACGTCCCGCCTCAACGTCACCGCGGACACGCCGAGTTCGGCGGCGAGTTCGGCGACCCGGATACTGCGCCGTTCGCGGACGAGTTCGAGCACGCGCTCATGGCGCTGGTCGACATGGAGTCGCATGATTCCCCCAGGACAGTGGCGTGATCAGGAGCGCTTACTCTACGCCCCCAATCGTATCGATCGTTTGCGCTCAATACGATCGCCAGGGTCAGTAACGACTCCTAGTCCGACCCCGTCCGCACCGGTTCCCTCGGTTCCAGGCGCAGGTGCGCGCCCTGGCGGCGCAGTGTGCGCTGGACCAGGTGGTGGGGCACCTGACGTGGACTGCGGTCGAGCCGGACCGACAGGGCGGCGCAGACTCCGGCCGCCTGCCCGGTCGCCATCGCGATGGGCATCACGCGGTACGAGGAGTGGGCCACGTGCGATCCCGAGATGCACCGCCCGGCCACCAGCAGCCGCTCCGTGTCCCGGGGCAGCAGACAGCGCAGCGGAATGTCGTAGAAGCTGCCGCGCGGGACGCGTTTGAGGACGGTGCCGCTGCCCCGGGGGTTGTGGATGTCGACGGGGTAGGCGCCGTGCGCGACGGCGTCGGGGAAGGAGCGCGCCGCGAGGATGTCGTGGCCGGTCAGGTGGTAGTCGCCGAGGATGCGGCGGGTCTCCCGTACCCCGATCTGGACGCCGCTCTGCACCACGTAGGCGTCGTCGAAGCCGGGTACGTGGCGGCGCAGGAAGCGGTCGATCTGGGCCATCTGGCGGCGGGCGGTGAACTCGGCGCGGCTGAGGTCCCACACATCGGTGCCGAGCGCCCGGGTGACCCGGGTGCTGTTGACGCTGACCTCCCGGGGGTGCGGGGTGCCGAAGAACAGGATGTCCTCGCGCGGCAGCCGCAGTTCGCCTGTCTCGGTGGCCGCCCGGACGAGGTCCCACAGCCCGTGCACGCCCCGCCACTGGTCGGGATGTTCGCTGACGTACTCGGTGAACCGCGGCTGGAGGAAGTCGACGATGCGGAACATGAGCGTCATCGGCTGCACCAGACCGTCCTCCGGCCGGCCGATCTCGTACGGCGCCCCGCAGGCGGCGGCGATGTCGCCGTCCCCCGTGCCGTCGACGACGACGCCCGCGTCGATCACCACGGGGCCCGACTTGGTCTCGAAGACCACGCGCCAGCCGTCGTCGAGGGGCAGCGCGGTGGAGGCGAAGGAGTGGAACAGCATGCGGACGCCTACCTCGTCGAGCAGATCGAGGAGGACGAGTTTGTAGATCTCCGGGTCGAAGGGGACGGTGTAGCCGGTCTCGGGGGACGGCGGAACGCAGCCGCCTCGCTCGGTGAGCCGGTCCAGGAGCAGCCAGAGGAATCCCGCCACCACGGGGTCGCCCTCGCCGTGGTCGGTGGGCAGCAGCCGACCGCTGTGGCCCGCGCCGTCGAACACGGCCTGTTTGCGCTCGTTGTGGAACGACATCAGCGGCATGACCAGGGCCACGGTGGCGTTGCCGCCGAGGAAGCCGTAGCGCTCCACGAGCACGACGTCGGCACCGGCGTCGGCCGCCGCGTAGGCCGCGGCGGTGCCGGCCGGGCCGCCGCCGACGACCAGCACGTCCGTGCGCCCGCCGTGGCGGGCCGCACGCGGGGGCAGGGTGACGGTGCGGTCGGGGTCAGGTGCTTGCAGGATCGGCATCGCTTCTCCCGTCGGCTGCGTGTTGTGCCCCCGTCGGACCGCTCACGAGCCCGGCGTGAACAGGCTCAGGTCGGCGTGTTCCGCCCGCGCGCCGCCGTCGAGGGAGTCCAGCAGGTCCCCCAGGCGCACACAGGTCTCCCGGGCCCGCTCCTGCAGACCGCGCACTCGGGCCTTGAGGTCCTCCTGGCGCAGCGGGAACTCGTCCCAGAGCCGGTCCACCTCCGCGAGCAGCAGTCCGGCCTGTTCCCTGGCCACGCCGACCAGTGCGGGCGCTCCGGTACGGCGTGCGAAGTCGAAGACCTTGCCGGAGTACGGCAGCGGCAGCACGGGCAGTCCGTTGAGCGCGGCGAAGATCACGACGTGCAGGCGCATGCCCACGACGATGTCGAGGTGGCTCATGAAGCCGAGGATCTCGCCGGGGCTGTAGGAGTTGTGGAGGATGCGTCCGAGGTCCGGGGCGCTCATCCGGGAGAGCACGCCGTGGGCGTGCCGGACGTCCTGGCGTTCCATCGGGACGAAGACGACGTGCGCGTCCAGGCGGCGGGCCAGGAAGTCGGCGACGTCGGCGAGGAGGGCGTGGTAGTCGTCCTCGTCCAGTTTCTCGGCCGCCCGGCCGGGCTCCCGTACGGACATCCCGACCAGCCGGGAGTCCAGGGGGAGGCCTTCCTGTCGCATCATCTGCTCGGTGAAGGGCTCGGGCGGGAGCAGCAGCGCGGGGTCGGCGGTGACGGTGAGGTCGCGGTCGACTCCGACCTCCTCCAGGACCAGTCGGGACTCCTCGTCGCGTACGACGACCTCGGTCATCGCGGGCAGGACGGTGCGTACGGCCTCGCGGTCGTCGCTCTCGCGCAGCGGGCCCGCGCCGATGGCGTAGGCGAAGGTGGGCACGCCGCGTTCGTGTGCCGCCCGCACCAGCCGCAGATAGCGGCGCGCTTCTCCGTCGTACAGGATCCCGCCGCCGCCGAGGACCAGCAGGTCCAGGCCGGCCAGGGTGTCGAGCATGGGTTTTTGCGGGACGCCCTCCCAGTCCACGACCTCGTCGGCTGCCGGGTGATGGGTGCGGGTGTGGTCGGCGTTCCGGCTGAAGACGACGAGCCGGGCCTGCGGGCGGTGGGCGCGCAGGCAGCTCAGCACACACTTCAGGATCGCCTCGTCGCCGGTGTTGCACCCGCCGTAGGAGCCGAGCAGGCCGATCCGCAGGTCCGGCGCAGGAGATGGCGGGAACTGGTCGAGGGTCATCCGGAACTCCTTTGCGAAGGAGGTGCGGGACCGGGGGCGGAGTCGCCCGTAGGGACAGTATGGGCGCCGCCGCGCCGCCCGTCCTTTCCGCGGCGGAGGCCACCGTTCCGCGACGAGTACCCGTGTCGTGGAGACGATGTCCGGATGACGGTGGTGGCCTGTGTGGGTGCGCGTCGGGCGGGCACTCGGGTGGCCGCGGCGCGTCCGCCCGG
The DNA here is from genome assembly GCF_036173105.1 of Streptomyces sp. NBC_00287. Lineage (NCBI taxonomy): Bacteria > Bacillati > Actinomycetota > Actinomycetes > Kitasatosporales > Streptomycetaceae > Streptomyces > Streptomyces sp. NBC_00287. The sequence goes on along the minus strand of NZ_CP108053.1, from coordinate 8,881,880 downwards.
GCCGCCGTCAGGGACTGGAGGTGAAGACCATGGGTCACGGTGGGAACGTGATCGAGGAACTGGTGACCGACCATCGCGAGGTGGAGGAGCTCTTCGGCAGGATCGAGGCGCTGCCGCCCGGGCACAAGGACCGCAAGTTGTACGCCGACCAGGCCACGATGGAGCTGGTGCGGCACTCCGTCGCCGAGGAGGCCTACCTGTACCCGGCGGTGCGCGAGCACTTGCCCGGTGGGGATGTGCTGGCGGACCGGGAGATCGACGATCACTCCAGGGCCGAGCGGACCATGAAGGACCTGGAGGGCTGCGATGTCGGCGATCCTGAATTCGACCGGCTCATCGGCATGTTGATGATCGAGGTCCGCTCGCACATCACCGACGAGGAGGCGAACCTCTTCCCGAAGCTGCGCGCGGCCTGTCCCGCCGCCGCTCTCGACGATCTCGGTGACAAGGTCCGGATGGCGAAGAAGACGGCGCCGACCCGCCCGCATCCCTCGGCCCCGGACACCCCGCCCGCCAACAAGCTGCTGGCCCCCGGCGTCGGCATGGTCGACCGGCTGAGGGACGCGCTGAGCGGGCGCGGAAAGCGGGACTGACCTCGGCGGAGTGCACTGACCTCGGCGGAGAACAGGGAAAGACTCACTCAGCCGTCGATCGCCGCGGCCCGCAGCGCTGCCGCCACCTGGGTCACCGGTTCGGCCGGCGGGCCGGGCAGCCGGGCCAGCAGCAGGCGCCGCTGTTCCCGGGGCCCGCCCCGGACGGGCAGGACCCGGACGCCGGGCGGCGCGGCGGTGGCGAAGGCGGCGGGCACGGTGGTCAGCCCGCAGCCCGCGGCGACGAGATGGAGCTTGGCGAGCCAGTCACGGGCGGTGTGGGCGATCTCGGGCCGCTCGTCCAGGCCCGGCCATACGCCCATCAGCCCGTCCTCTCCCGAGCGGGAGCCCGCGATCCAGCGCTGCCCGCGCAGATCGGCGACGTCGATGTAGTCGCCGCGGGCCAGCGGGTGGGTCGCGGGCAGCGCCAGGCGGAGCGCCCGCTCGGTGAGCGTCTCCAGGACCAGCGGGGGCGACTCGGTGTCCGGGGCACGGAAGGGCGGCGCCGACGCGAGCAGCGCCAGGTCGAGGCTGCCGGCCCGCAGGGCGCGTACCAGCGCCGGGGTCGTGCCCTCGCGGCTGACGACGTGCAGACCGGGGTGTGTGTCGCGCAGCGCGGTCAGGGCTCGGGGCAGCAGGAAGGACCCGGCGCTGGGGAACCAGCCCAGGCGGACCGTTCCCGCCTGCCCCGGCAGGCCGGACAGCTCCCGTGCCGTGGCGTCGATCTCGTCGAGCACGACCCTCGCGCGGCGCAGGACGATGCGTCCGGCCGCGGTGAGCCGTACTCCCTCGCGCCGCCGCTCCAACAGCTCGGCGCCCGCGGCCCGTTCGATCGCGGCGATCTGCCGGGACACCGCCGACTGGGTGTAGCCCAGCGTCGCGGCGGCCGCAGTGAAGGTGCCCTGTTCGGCGACGGCGCGCAGGACGCGCAGCGCGGTCAGCGAGACATCCGTGAAGTCCATGACGTTTACGCATACTAGATGTGCCGAAGTTTCGTTGGACGCATGGACGGGGCGTTTCTAGCGTGGCGTGCATGACCACTTCACGCATCGCCCTTGTCACGGGCGCCAATCAAGGTCTCGGCCGTGCCTTCGTCGAGGGACTGGCGGCCCGGATGGACCCGGACGACCTGGTCCTGCTCACGGGGCGCGACCACCGGCGCGTGACGGACGCCGCCCGCGCGGTCGCCGTACTGCCCGGCACGCGCGCGCGTGTCGAGGGCCGGGTCCTGGACGTCACCGACACCGACGCCATCGCCCGTCTCGCCGAGGACCTGCACGGTGGGGTCGACATCGTCCTGTCCAACGCCATAGCCCGGGTACTGCCCGAGGATTCCCAGGCCGCGCGCGCCGACGAGTTCATCGATGTCTCCAACACCGCCACCCACGCGATCCTGCGTTCCTTCGGCCCGGTCCTGCGCCCGGGCGGGCGCCTCCTCGTGGTGGCCAGCAGCCTGGGCACGCTCGGCCATCTCGACCCACGGCTGCACCCTCTGTTCGACGGGGTGAGCCTCGATCAGGTCGAGCGGGCCGTCGAGTCCTGGCGGAGCGCCGTGCACGCCGGGATCGCGCGGGAGGCGGGCTGGCCGCTGTGGCTGAACGTGCCCTCCAAGGTGGCCCAGGTCGCCGCCGTCCGCGCGATGGCCGCCGAGCGCCGCGAGCGCGACCTCGCCACCGGCACCCTCATCGCGGCCGTGTGCCCCGGCATGGTGGACACCGCCACCTCGCGCCCCTGGTTCAGCGACTACCGCCACGCCCAGTCACCGGCCGACGCCGCCGCGGCCGTACTCGACGTGATCCTCGCCGAGCACGTCGACCCGCGCCTGTACGGCGAGCTGTTCCGCTTCGGCAAGGTCGTGCCCTGGTACGACGGCACACCCCCGGTGGAGCAGGAGCGGCTGCTCACGCCCTAGCCGGCGCCTTGCGCACCCAGCCCAGCAGGACCACCGAGCACACGGCCGCGAAGGCGCACCACGTCGAGACGAACTCCATCCGCCACAGCGCCGCGCAGATCAGCGCGCCCACCGCCACCAGCACCCCGAGGCCGACCAGCCCTCGGTCGCCGGAGAGCAGGAGCGAGCCGATGGTGGCGATCAGGTATCCGGCGATCAGCAGCTCGGCGTGGTGCAGGTCCAGGACGTAGCCGACGGTGTGGCCGCGGATCTCGGCTCTGACCGGGCGCGTGGCGAGGGCGTAGGTGAGCGCCGCCGCGGTGGCGACTCCGGCGGCCAGGGGGACGAGGAGTCCGGGCCGGGGTGCGGCGGCCAGGACTGCCGCCGGTACCCACAGGGGCAGCAGGGGGAGGGCGATGACCGCCCAGACGACCGTGGCCGGGCCGGTGCCGCCGTCCCCCGCCCAGACCGCCGCCTCCACCATCTGATGGGCGCCCAGCAGCAACGGCAGTGCCGCCAGCGGCAGATCACGGACGCGGCGGGCCCGCGCCACACAGGCCACGCCCACGGCGGCTATGCCGACGCCCGCTATGAGGTCGGCCTCCGCACTCCAGCACATCGCTCCCCCGGGGTCGGACGGCAGGGGCTCCATTTTCTCCTGCCCACACGAAGGGCACTCAGTTCCCTTCAAGTGCAGCACTGAGTGCCATCGGGGGTGATCAGGTGCTACGTTCCCGACCATGAGCGCAGGCGAGAAGGCGCAGGCCGCACCCGCGAAGCCGCCGATGCGGGAGGCGCTGGTCGCGGCTGCCTTCCAGTTGTTCCTGGAGCGGGGGTACGAGCAGACCACGGTGGACGACATCGTGGCGCTGGCCGGAGTGGGGCGGCGGTCGTTCTTCCGCTACTTCCCGTCCAAGGAGGACGTCGTCTTCCCGGATCACGAACGGTGCCTGGCCGATATGACGGCCTTCCTGTCCGCCGGTGAGCAGGACGCGGAGCCGGTGCGCCGGGTGTGCGACGCGGCCCGTCTGGTGCTGCGCATGTACGCGGAGAACCCGACCTTCTCGGTGCAGCGCTACCGCCTGACCAAGCAGGTGCCGGGGCTGCGCGCCTACGAGTTGTCGGTGGTGTGGCGCTACGAGCGGGCGCTCGCGGAGTATCTGCGGGCGCGCTTCGCGGCCCGGCGCGACGGCACGCTCCAGGCCGATGTGATCGCGGCGGCCGTGGTCGCGGCGCACAACAACGCGCTGCGCTCCTGGCTGCGTTCGGACGGCCGCAGCGATGCGAGCGCCACCGTGGACCACGCGCTCGGCTATGTGCAGTCCGCCTTCGGCGCCGCTCCCGCGCCCCGGGCCGACGAGCAGCCCGACGATGTGGTGGTCGTGGTGTCGCGCCGGGGTGCGCCCCTGTGGCGGGTCGTCCAGGAGATCGAGACCACCCTGGGCCGCGACTCAGATTGAGGGTACGCAGTGCCTTTACCTGTGGCACTGAGTGCCATACGCTGGCCGTGTGCACGGTGGCACAGCGACCGGGCACAGGCGTGCGCGGCCGTCCCGCGCGCGTCGGATTTCCGGCCGAGCGCAGGGAGTTGACCAGCGTGTACCACCACTCAGGCAGCGTTGCTCGTCCGACCGCCGGCTCCGCGGTCGGCGTGCTCGACACCACCAGCGCGGCCCCGGACTCGGACGCCATGCACTTCCAGCGCTGCACCTGGTGCGGCACCGCGATGTACCACCGGCTGCTGTGTCCGGTCTGCCAGGGCAGCGACCTGCGCACGGAGCGCAGCGAGGGCACCGGGACGGTGCGGCACTCCACAGTGGTGCACCGCAACACCCCGGCCGCGCGCAATGTGTCGCTCGTCGAGATGGCCGAGGGCTTCGTGGTGCGCGGCCGGGTCATGGGCCCGCCGATCGGCATCCACAGCGGGGACCGGGTCCGGCTCTCGCAGGCCAAGGACCCGGTCCGCGGCGAGCCCGTCTTCCAACTGGTCGACGAGCCCTACCGCGCCTGGACCTGAGCGGCGCTCGAGGCAGCCGTACGACCTCGCCCACCCGTCAGGGCAGCCGTACGACCTCATCCACCGCCACCGGGCGGCCCGTCTCGAAGCAGCGGTTGGCGGCGAGCCCGACCGTCAGGGCGAGCGCACCGTCCCGTTCGGTGGCCGCCCGGACACGGGAGGTCGGCTGCCCGGGCTCGACCGGGCCGAAGAGGGCGTCCAGCATGCGTGGGTCTCCCCCGCCGTGCGCCTCGTGCGCGGTGACCAGGGGGATGTCCCGTGGCGGCTGCCACAGCGGGCGCAGCGTGAGGCGCGCGCCGCCCGCGTGCTCGGCGGCGGTGACCCGGATCCGGCGCGGCTGCCAGCGGCTCTCCTCGACCTCCAGCTCCAGCCGTCCGCCGCTGCCGTTGACCATGACGCGACAGCCCTCGCTCGCCGTCAGCAGACGGTTGTGGAAGGCCATCCGGGTGGGACTCGGGGCGCACAGCGCGGTGACCTGGTAGCCGGGGCCGGGGGCCAGGGCGCGCCCTGAGCGGCCGGGGCGGCCGGGGCGGTCCTACGGCGTGAGCGTCACGCGGATGCCGACCGTGCCGTCCGCGCCCCTGCGGATCCGGCTGCCGAGCAGGGTGAGGCGGCCGACGATGCCGTACTTGCGGGCGAGGAGCTTGCGATAGCGGGCCACGGTCTCCCGGTCGGTGATCTCCGCGGTCGCCGGGATCTGGTCGCCGGTGGGCCTGCCGCGCAGGTCGCAGGGCCCGACGAGGACATCGGAGCGGGCCCGGATCCGCTTGACCTTCCAGGAGTCGGCGACGGTCCACGCGCCGAGGGCGTCGCCGTCGCGCACCACCCACACCGGGGTGGGGACCGGCGTGCCGTTCTTGCGGTAGCTGGTGATCAGCAGGTACTGGCCGGTGGCGAGCCGCTCCAGCGGCGTGTCGTCCATGGACGGCAGTTTATGCAGGAGCTTCTCGGACCTGTCGTGGGGGATGCTGGGTCTGGGGCACACGACAGGGGGCTGCGCGTGACGGGAAACGGCGGGGATCGGCTACCGGCGGCAAGCCGCCGGCTGGTCGAGGTGTGCTGCGACGAGTCGGGCTCGGACGGGGAGAACCTCACCGGCGGCAACACGGACGTGTTCGCGCATGCCAGTGTGCGGCTACCGGTGCCCGTGGCCGCCGCGTATGTGCAGGAGATCCGGGACCGGATCCGCTCCCCCGCCTCGGAGTACAAGGCGAACCATCTGCTCCGGGAGAAGCACCGGGCGGTTCTGGAGTGGCTGCTCGCCCCCTCGGGGCCGATCCATGGCACCGCCCAGGTGCATCTGACGGAGAAGGCGTACTTCGTGGTGGACCGGGCGGTGGATCTGCTGCTCGATGACGCCACCCGGGCGTTGCCCCTGTTCCGCCAGGGTCGGGACCTGTTCGGCGACGAGCGCTGGCGGGAGTTTCTCCAGGCCGCCAACCAACTGCTGCGGGTGCGCAACTACGGCGAGCCCGAGGCGCCGGTCGACGCCTTCTTCCATACCGTCGGCGCGCTGCGGCCGATGGCCGCCGCTGGTGAGGTGGCCGAGACGCTGGGGCGGATCGCGGCGGCCCGGTCCCGCGCGGACTCCTACCGGGCGGCGCTGCCGACCCTGATTCCGGTGCTCAACCCCCTGCTGCCCGCCATCGTCGCCACGGCCGCGTACTGGAGCGCGGGCGGGGCGGCCGTACGGATCGTGCACGACCGGCAGAACATGCTGACGCCGGAGCGGATCGCCTGGATCGAGGAGCGGGCCCGCCGGTCCGGGATCCGTCTCGCCGGGGTTCATCTGGTGGTCTCACGGGAGGACCCGCGGGTGCAGCTCGCCGACTTCCTCGCCGGGATCGCCCGCAAGATCGCCTCCGACGAGCTCAACGGCCGCGGCGACCCCGCGCTGACGCAGCTGCTGCGCCCGTATGTGGATCCGGCGTCCGTGTGGGGCGACGAAGCCAGTTGGATCCTGCTCGGACCGGGTTGTGCAGCCCCCTCGGCAAACATCAACTCAGCCGTCTAGATTGCCGGTTGACACATACCGATCCAGCCATCGCAGGAGCCGTCCCGTGAACTCGCCGGCCGCCGACGACCGCGCCGCGTCGCTGCGTACTCGCATCAACACCCTCCAGCCGCACACGGCCCGGATCTGGAACTACTGGCTGGGCGGCGGGGACTACTACGAGGTGGACCGCGTCGCCGGTGACCGGATCCGGGAACTGCATCCGGCCATCGGCGACTACGCCCGTGCCGACCGGCTCTTCCTGGGCCGCGCGGTGAGGCACCTCGTCGTGGAGGCCGGAATCCGCCAGTTCCTCGACATCGGGACCGGGCTGCCCACCGCGGACAACACCCACGAGGTCGCCCAGCGTCTCGCCCCGGACGCCCGGATCGTCTACGTCGACAACGACCCGCTGGTGCTGGTCCACGCCCGGGCCCTGCTCACCAGCTCCCCCGAGGGCCGTACCGACCATCTCGACGAGGACCTGCGCAACCCGGAGGCGATCCTCGAACGCGCCGCCGCCACCTTGGACTTCAGCCGCCCGGTCGGCCTGCTGCTGCTCTCGGTGCTCATCTTCCTGCGCGACGACGAGGATCCGTACGGGATCGTGCGGCGGTTGCTGGACGCGCTGCCGCCGGGCAGCCATCTCGTGCTGTCGCACACGGTGAGCAGCCCGTCGATGCCGGACGTGGACCGGGCCGTGCGGTTCTGGAACGAGACCGGCACTCCCCGGCTGACCCAGCGCTCCCCCGAAGCCGTCGCCCGCTTCTTCGACGGGCTCGAACTCCTGGAACCGGGTGTGGTGTCGTGCTCGCGGTGGCGCCCGGAGGGCGTCGAACCGGCGGAGGTGGCGCTGTACGGCGGGGTCGCCCGCAAGCGGTGAACGCTGCGGCGCCCGGCCACGTATGGAGTGCGGGCGCTCAACTCCGAGAGCGCCCCGCGGTGTTGTCACCGCGCTGCTCGGGTTCGGGAGCCAGGCATGAGGCACGCACGACGACGGATCGTCCGGCGAGTGACACGGCTGGCGGCCGTCGGCGGACTGCTGCTGGGCTCGGCGATGGTGACACGCGCCGTCGCCAGCGAGCCGCCCGCCGCGCAGGACGCGACCGTCCGGTCGGCCGTGGACACGGGCTCCGACCTCGTCGCACAACTCGGCACCTCCCGTACGGCGGGCAGCTGGCTCGACGCCGACGGACGGCCCGTCGTCGCCGTGACCGACGAGAAGGCCGCCGACCAGGTACGCCGGGCGGGCGGCCGGCCGAAGATGGTGTCCCACAGCATGAACGAGCTGAAGTCGGCGACCTCGACACTCGGTTCGGCGCCCCGGGTGCCCGGCACGGCCTGGGCGATGGACTACCGGTCCAACCAAGTGGTGGTACGGGGAGACAGCACCGTTTCGTCGGACGACTGGTCGGAGCTGACGCAAGTCGCGGGCGGTATCGGCACCTTCGTCCGTATGGAGCGCACCGAGGGCACCTTCACCACCCGGCTGAACGGCGCGCTGCCCCTGCTGTCGACCGCCGGGCGCTGCTCGGCCGGCTTCAATGTGACCGACGGGCAGCGGGACTTCATCCTCACGGCCGGGCACTGCGGGCCCAACGGCTCGGTCTGGTTCACCGACAGCCGCGGCCGGGAACAGGTCGGCCGCACGGTCCGGACGAGCTTCCCCGGCGGCGACTTCTCGCTGGTGCAGTACGCGAGCGGGGACGCGGGCAACGGCGCCGACGTGGTGGCCATCGGCGACGGACAGGGCGTGCGGATCACCGGGGCGGGCGAACCGTCCGTCGGGCAGCGGGTGTTCCGCAGCGGCAGCACCAGCGGGCTGCGGGACGGCACGGTGACCGCGCTGAACGCAACGGTGAACTATCCCGAGGGCACGGTGACCGGGCTGATCGAGACGAATGTGTGCGCGGAACCCGGGGACAGCGGCGGGCCGATGTTCTCCGAGGGCGTCGCGCTCGGTCTGACCTCGGGCGGCAGCGGGGACTGCGCTTCGGGCGGCACGACATTCTTCCAGCCGGTGACCAAGGCGATGGCCGAGGTGGGCGTCCAGCTGATCACCGCGGCTCCGCAGGGCGCGGGCGCGGGGCAGCAGAGTGCGGCGCCCTCGCCTCAGCCGTCGGCGTCGGGCACGCAGAGCGCGATCGCGCCGGGGGCGGCCTCGCCGGGGTCGTCGGCGCCGGTCGGCGGTGGGGTCGAGGGGTCTCAGCTGCTGGCGCGGCTGGCCGATCCGCGCAATGTCGGGCCGGGGCTGCTGATCATCGCGGGGTCGCTGGTCGCCCTGGTGGCGACGCGGTTCATCCGGGCGGAGCAGGACCGCAAGGCGTATCAGCGGTACTACTCGGCGACTTGGGGGTGAGGCGCGGCGCCTTGATGGATGCGGCGCCGCCACTTTCGTAGGGGAAGTAAGAGGGGCACCCGTCAAGTCAGGGTGCCCGCTGGGGTCTTCGAGGCTCGGCGGTCCTCGGGGAGCGTCAGGCCGCGTTCGCCGGCTGCGGGGCCGCTGCGGCCCACTCCATGACGAGTCGCTGGTACTCCTCGCGCTCCTCGACGCTCAGTGTCCCGCCCGCCCGGCGCCACAGGGCCCGGATCTCCTCGTTGACCTCGTCAGCCGATCGATCGGAAACGGGTTCAACACTGGTGGACATGCTGTGAAGCATACGGCCATGGAGGTGAAGGCGGCGTGAGTAAGCATGCCCAATACGGACATACCGGACCGTGTTGCTGATCACGTCCGATCATGGCCATACGTCAAGGCCCGCGCCCCCGTTCAGGCTTCGGCCGCGCCCAGGACCAGCACTTGGATGGCGAGGACGGCGGCGCCGCGCGCCCAGTCGTGGAAGTCGGACATCCGGGTCTCCAGGTCGACGGGGGCGGCGAGCGGGTGGCGGTGGTCACAGATGGTCTGCGTCACTTTGTCCCCGGCGACGTCCATCAGGCCGACCCCTTCGCCGGCCAGCAGGATCCGCTGCGGCATGGCGAAGTTGGCGATCTGCGCGACCAGGATGCCGAGGGCGCGGGCCGCCTCGTCGACGACCCGGGCGGGCAGCGGGTCGCCTGCGGCGGCGAGCCTGAGGATCTCCTCGTACGTCCAGTTGCGGCCGGTACCTGCCTGCACCTGGTAGCGGATGTTGGGGATGGTGAGCATCGACACAGCGCTGCCGCGGGCGCCGTCCGGGGTGAGCGGGCCGTGCGGATCGATGATCCAGTGCCGTCCGAAGCCACGGTCCTCCTCGTCGCAGGGCACCCGCCGTCCGCCGAGGACCAGTGAGTAGCCGAGCCCCGCGCCGATGGTGAGCACGACGAACCGGTCGAGACCGCGCCCCGAGCCGAACCAGGTCTCGGCCTCGGTGAGGGCGGCGACGTCGTTCTCGACCACGACGGGCAGCCCGGCGCGCTCCTCGACGAGCGCGGCCAGCGGGACGTCGCGCCAGTTCAGGAACGGGGACTCGGCGACCGTCGTCCGGCCCTGGACGAGGCCGCCGACGCCGATGCCGATTCCGGCGAGCCGGGGGAAGTCCTGGGCGAGCTCGGCGGTCATCTCCGCCAGCAGGTCGGCGACTTCGGCGGGGTCGTGCGTGGTGAGCGGGCGGTCGAGGCGGGCGACGATGTCGCTCCGGAGGGTGGTGACGACGCCGTAGACCATATCCCCGGTGATCTTGTAGCCGACGAAGGAGCGGGACTCGGCGACGACGTCGAGGGGCTGGGAGGGGCGGCCCTGGCGGACCTCGGCGGGGGCGCCCGCCTCGGGGACCTCGACCAGCAGTCCGGACTCGATCAGCGGCTTGGTCAGCCGGGTGAGGCTGCCGGGTGAGAGGTTCAGGCGCCGGGCGAGCTCGGTGCGCGACAGCGGTCCGCCGACGAGCACCTCGATCGCCACCGAGCGCTCCCCAGCGCTCAGCGGAAGCCAGTCGGCGACGGCTGCGGTCATGACGTTCGGCCCTCTCGTCTTCTCAGTACATATTTTTTCGCTACGGAAACAACAAGGTCACTGTACGGCCGGATACCTGGCCGGGAAAAGATGTCTGCACGCCTCTTGACGTCCAGATTCTTTCGCCTCAAAAGTAAGTGACCGAGGACGAGCCGCGCGGACGAGGGAGTTCCCGATGACCATCGCCTCCAGCAGCCCACCGTCGCGCCTGCCTTTGGGCGGCGCCGAGGGGGCACGGACCAGGCCGAAAACCGACCGGGCGGCGAAAGCCCGGGAAGCGGGGGGTGACGGGCGGCTTGCGGCCGTCTTCCTCGCACCCGCCCTGCTGGGCTTCGTGGTCTTTCTGCTCTGGCCGACGCTGCGAGGCATCTATCTGAGCTTCACCCGCTTCAACCTGCTCACGCCCGCCGAGTGGGTGGGCCTGGACAACTACGTCCGGATGGTCAACGACCCCATCTTCTGGGACTCGTTGTGGGTCACCGTCGAGTACGTCGTCATCAACATCGGCGTCCAGACGGTGGCGGCGCTCGCCATCGCCGTCCTGCTCCAGCGGCTGACGCAGTCGGCGGTGCTGCGCGGCATCGTGCTGACGCCCTATCTGATGTCCAACGTCGTCGCGGGCATCGTCTGGCTGTGGATGCTCGACACCCAGCTCGGCATCGGCAACGAGATCATCGCCGCGGTCGGCGCCGACCGGATCCCCTTCCTCGCCGACGAGACCTGGGCGATCCCGACGATCGCTCTGATCAATGTGTGGCGCCATGTCGGCTACACCGCGCTGCTGTTGTTCGCCGGGCTCCAGGCGATCCCGAACGACATGTACGAAGCGGCCAAGGTGGACGGCGCGAGCGAGTGGCGGATGTTCTGGCGGATCACCATGCCACTGCTCAGGCCGGTCCTCGCGGTCGTCTTGATCATGACGGTGATCGGTTCCTTCCAGGTGTTCGACACGGTCGCAGTGACGACCGCGGGCGGACCCGCCAACGCCACCAACGTGCTCCAGTACTACATCTACGGCGCCGCCTTCGGCCGTTTCCAGTTCGGCTACGCGTCCGCGATGTCGGTCGCCCTGCTCGTCGTGCTGAGCGCGATCACATTCCTCCAGTACCGGCTCACCAGGGCCGGCCAGACCGACCTCGGCTGACGGAAGGGAGCGACCGATATGACTGCCGTGACGGCTACACCGACAAAGGTGACGAAGGTACGGCCCGCCCGGCGCCGCGGGCTCTCCCCCGGCCGGATAGTGGCCTGGACGGCGATGGCCGCGATCACGCTGATCACCCTGCTGCCGTTCTACTGGATCCTGCGCACCGCGCTCTCCTCCAACACCGCCCTTGCAGCCCACCCCGGCGATCTCCTCCCCGTCGACCTGACGACCGGCGGCTTCGAACGGGCCCTGGGTCTTCAGTCCACCGAAGAGGCCATCGCCCAGGGCGGCGCCGGCGGCGGGCTGAAGTTCTGGCGCTATCTGATCAATTCGGTCATCGTGTCCACCCTGATCACCGTCTGCCAGATCTTCTTCTCCGCGATGGCCGCCTACGCCTTCGCACGGCTGCGCTGGCGCGGCCGGGACAAGGTGTTCGCCCTGTTCCTCGCCGGGCTGATGGTGCCGACCATCTTCACACTGCTGCCGAACTTCGTACTCATCAAGGAACTCGGCCTGGTCGACAACCTGTTGGGCGTCGCCCTGCCGACGATGTTCATGACCCCGTTCGCGGTGTTCTTCCTGCGCCAGTTCTTCATGAACGTGCCCCGCGAGGTCGAGGAGGCGGCCCTGCTCGACGGGGCCGGGAAGATCCGGATCTTCTTCCGGGTCATGCTGCCGATGGCGTCCACGCCGATCCTCACGCTGGGCGTGCTGACGTACATCACCGCCTGGAACGACTACTTCTGGCCGCTGATGGTGTCCTACAGCGACAGCTCGCGCGTGCTCACCGTGGCGCTGGCGATGTTCCGGGCGCAGACCCCGCAGACCGGCTACGACTGGTCCGGCCTGATGGCGGCCACGCTCATCGCCGCGCTCCCCATGCTGCTGCTCTTCGGGTTCTTCGCGCGCCGCATCGTCAGCACCATCAGCTTCACGGGCATCAAGTAAGGGGACTGGGATGCGAATTCGTACCGTCGTGGCGCTGACCGGAGCGCTCGCGTTGTCCCTGGTGTCCGGATGCGCGCAGGGCGGCGCGGCCGGATCGGGGGCGAACACGGTGACGTACTGGCTGTGGGACGCCAACCAACTGCCCGCGTACCAGGCCTGCGCCAAGGGCTTCGAGAAACAGAACCCGGGCCTGAAGGTGAAGATCACCCAGATGGGCTGGGCCGACTACTGGACCAAGCTCACCGCGAGCTTCATCGCGGGCACCGAACCCGACGTCTTCACCGACCACATCCAGAAGTTCGGCCAGTTCGCCGACCTCAAGGTCCTCGAACCGCTGGACGACCTCGGCATCGACGACTCCGCCTACCAGGAGGGCCTGGCCGCCAACTGGACCGGCCAGGACGGCCATCGCTACGGCGCCCCCAAGGACTGGGACACCGTCGCCCTCTTCTACAACCAGAAGATGGCCAAGGAGGCCGGCCTCACCGCCGAGCAGCTCAACACCCTGGCCTGGAACCCCGAGGACGGCGGCACCTTCGAGAAGGCCATCGCCCACCTCACCGTCGACAACAAGGGCAAACGCGGCGACGAACCGGGCTTCGACAAGAACAACGTCAAGGTGTACGGCCTCGCCACCGGCGGCGCCGGCGACAGCGACGGACAGACCACCTGGAGCCCGTTCGCCGCCTCGGCCGGCTGGCACTACACCGACAAGGCCCGCTGGGGCAGCGAGTACCAGTACGGCAGCAAGACCTTCCAGTCGGTGATCGACTGGTACTTCGGCCTGGCGAAGAAGGGCTATCTCGCGCCCTTCACCGACTACACCGACGGCGCCAACCCGGCCAACGCCCAGCTCGCCTCGGGCAAGGCGGCGACCTCCTTCGACGGCGCGTGGATGATCTCCACATACTTCGGCACCAAGGGCCTCGACGTCGGCACCGCCGTCACCCCCACCGGACCGACCGGCAAGCGGGCCACGATGATGAACGGCCTCGCCGACTCCATCACCAAGAACGCCGACAACAAGGCGGGCGCGAAGAAGTGGGTCCAGTACCTGGGCTCGAACGAGTGCCAGAAGACCGTCGGCGGCTACGGCATCGTCTTCCCGGCGACACCTGACGGCACCCAGGCCGCCGTGGCCGCGTACGAAAAGAAGGGCATCGATGTGTCCGCGTTCACCGAACCGGTCACCGACCAGCAGGACTCCACCACCTTCTCCTTCCCCATCACCGACTACGCGGCCGACGTGTACGCCCTGATGCGCCCCGCGATGCAGGACGTCTACGCCAACGACGCCCCAGTGAGCGGACTGACCAAGACCAACGACCAGATCAACTTCATCCTCGGCCAGTGAAAGGCACTCACCCCATGACGTTCTCCCTCGGCATCGTCGGCGCCGGGCAGTTCTCCGGCAGCTTCGCCAAGCTGTTCCTGGCCCACCCCGGCGTCAGCGACGTCTACGTCACCGACCTGCTGCCGGAGCGTGCCGAGCAACTGGCGGCCGTCGAAGGGCTGTCGGGCACGTTCCCCTCGTACGAAGCGATGCTGGAGTCCAAGGAGATCGACGCGGTCGCGATCTTCACCCAGCGCTGGACCCACGGCCCGCTCGTCCTCCAGGGCCTCAACGCCGGCAAGCACGTCTACTCCGCCGTCCCCATGGCGATCACCACGGACGAGATCGCCGCGATCACCGAGGCGGTCAAGGCAACCGGACTCACCTACATGATGGGCGAGACCAGCCAGTACAACCCGGCAACCGTGCACGCCCGCAACCAGATCGCCGAGGGCGCCTTCGGGCGGATCTTCTACGCCGAGGGCGACTACGTCCACGACATGGATCTGGGGTTCTACGAGGCGTACCAGTACAGCGGCGGCGAGAACTGGAAGGCCACCGCGTCCTATCCGCCGCTGCTGTACCCGACGCACGCGGTGGGCGGGGTGCTGGGGGCCTGGCAGACGCACGCGGTCAGCGTCTCCGCGATCGGAGTGGTCGACGAGCGCGGCGACGGCGTCTTCGACAAGAGCGTCAGCCAGTTCGGCAACGACATCTCCAACGCCACCGCGCTGTTCGAGGTCGCGGGCGGCGGATCGTTCCGTACGAACGAGTTCCGGCGGGTCGGATACCCCTCCCACATACGGGAATCGCGTTTCCGCTTCTTCGGGACGGAGGCGAGCATGGAACAGCTCGCCACGGTCGCCTTCTGGCAGGACAAGAACGGGGTGAAGGACATCAGCGAACTGCTGGAGCCCAAGCCCACGATGTCCCCCGACGACCCGTCACTCCAGCACATCGCACCGGAACTGCGGGCCGCCTTCACCTCGGGTTCGGCCCCGGTGCACGACCGCTCGGGCCTCCCGCGGTCCTTCGACAACATGCCCAACGGCCATGAGGGCAGCCACCACTTCCTGGTGGACGACTTCGTGACCGCGGTCAACACCCGCACCCTGCCGTCCGTGAACGCGTGGGTCGCGGCCCGCTACACCCTGCCGGGCATCATCGCGCACGAGTCCGCGCGGCAGGGCGGGGCAAGGCTTACGATCCCGGACTTCGGGGACGCTCCCGACGCGTGACGCGCCCGAGCGAGCCGGGTACCTGGGGCCGACTCAGGTGCCCGGCTTACGGCCGTACACAAAGACGTCGTCGCCCTTCTTCAGCAGCGACCAGTACTTCTTGGCGGTGGTCTTGGTCATGTTGACGCACCCGTGGGAGCCGGGCGGGTTCCACATGCTAACCCGACCGAGTGGAAGGCCTGCCCGCCGTCGAAGAACTGGGCGTAGGGCATGGGCACGTCGTAGATGGACGAGACGTGGTCGATGTTGCGCCAGTAGATCTTCTTCAGGCCGGTGCGGGTCTCGTAGCCGTTACGACCGGTGCGCACCGGCACCGGACCATAGACGAGCCTCTCGCCGTCCTGGATCCAGCTCAGCTGGAGGGTGAGGTTCACACAGGCAATACGGCCCTTGTTGACCGGGCACTTGCCGTCCTTGTTGGGCTTGTTACCGACGGCCTTCTGCTTGTTCATGAGGTCCATCACGCCCCAGGTGACGGGACCCGCGTAACCGGCGTTCGGGGTGATGCCGTGCTTGGTCTGGAAGGCCTGGATGACCTTGCAGTCGGAGCTGGACTGCTTGCCGTCGACCGGCAGCCCGAGGAACTTCTCCACCTGCTTCTGGTACGGCCCGGTCTGCGCGGTACAGCTCGCGGCCTGCGCCGGCGCGGTGCCGAGCGCGAGGGTGAGCGGTGCCGTCAGTGCGGTGATGCCGAGGATGACGGCTCCTCGTCTGCGTATGTCCCCCATGTCGGACATTCCCTTTCGCCTGTGCGTCGCGATGTCCCGCGACCTCTGCGTGCTAGACCGGTGCGCGGACGGGGAGGTTGTAGGCGCGCTCGGGCTGTGACGAAATGAAGAACTTCGGACGCGTCAGCTCGGATCGTCCGACGGCAGGGCGAGCCGGAAACCCGAGTTCACCGCCGTGAGACCGCCGTCGACCACCAGCGTCGTCCCCGTGATCCAGGACGCGTCGCGGGAGGCGAGGAAGGTGACAGCGGCGGCGATGTCCTCCGGTTCGCCGACGCGGCCCAGGGGGTACGCCTGCCTGACCGCGTCGAGTTCGCCCTCGCGGCCCGCCCACGCCGTGGTGCGTACCGTGCCGGGGGCCACCAGGTTCACGCGGACTCCTCGAGGGGCCGCGTGTCCGGCGAGGGTGCGGGTCAGGGAGGCGAGGCCCGCCTTTGCGGCGCTGTAGGCGTGGTTGCCGAAGCTCTGGATGCCGTTGACGGAGCCGATGGAGACGATCGCGCCCCGGCCGGAGGCGACCAGGTGGGGCAGGGCGGCGCGGCAGCAGCGGTAGGCGCCGGTCAGGGTGAGGTCGAGGTCGCGGGCCCATACCTCGTCGGGCTCGTCCTCGAAGAGGGGCGCGTCGGGGGTGCAGCCGTAGGCGTTGTTGACCAGGACGTCGAGTGAGCCGAAGGAGGTCACGGCGCGGGCCACCGCCGCCTCGACGGACGCGCGGTCCCCCACGTCGCAGCCGAACGCCTCGGCCGCGAGGCCCTGTTCACGCACAGAGGCCGCCGTCTTCTCGGCCTCCGTCTCGTCCACGTCCGTCACCAGCACCCGCGCGCCCTCCGCCGCGAACCTGCGGGCGGTGGCCGCGCCGATGCCGCGGGCCGCGCCGGTGACGAGAACCCCGTACCCCTCGAAGCGTGTTGTGTCCGTCATGCTCCAGCACGGTAGTGCCGTCGAGATCAACTCGGCAGATACCGTGCACCCATGTCTGTCTTCCTCCAACAACTGCCCGCTCTGATAGGCGTCGTGGTCGGCGCGCTCGGCTCGTATCTGGCACTCGTACGCAGCGACCAGGCCCGGTTCGGGCGGGAGCAGGCGGCGCGGTGGGAGGAACGGCGGCTCGCGGTGTACGGGGATTACGCGCGGTCGGTGAAGAAGACCGTCACGGTGACGTACCGGGTCGCCGCCGCGCTGGGCTGCGGCACGCACCCGGACCCGCTCTCCCTCGACGAGGCCAAGCCGCTGCTGGCCGAGGCGAACAACGGACGGGATCCCTCGGGCGAGGCGCTGCTCATGCTGGGCAGCGTCGAGGTGGTGGACACGGCGCGGGCCTGGGTCGTCACGGTGATGGAGATGGAGCGGTATGTGCGCGAGGGCCGCCGGGATCCGGATGCCTGGCAGGCGCTGCTGGCGCGGCAGCGTGCCGGGCGCGAGGGCTACTACACGGCCGTGCGGGAGGACCTGGGCCTGCCGCCGGGCCATGCGGCACGGTGGCGGCTCCCGGTGTCGGAACCGGTGCCGGATCAGCGGTAGCCGGTCGTGTCGGCCGGTTTGCCCGCGTCCTGGACCTCGACCAGGTAGCGCCAGGCGTCGGGGCGGCTGCCGTCGAGGTCGGTGAAGCCGTACTCCTGGGCTAGGCCTCCGCTGGACAGGGACGCGCCGTTGAAGCGGGCGACGTCGGGGTCGGCGGCGAGGGCGGCGACGGCGCGGCCGACGTAGCGCGGGGTCTCCGAGATCGCGAAGTGCGGAACCTGGGTGAGGGCGTCGCGCCAGTTGTCCTCGCGCACCCCGAAGCCGTCGAGCATCATCTCCGAGCGCAGCCAGCCCGGGGTGAGCGCGAGGGCGGTCGCGCCGCGTGGGCCGAGTTCATGGCCGAGGGCGAAGGCCATGCGCAGGACGGACGCCTTGGCGAGGTCGTAGAAGAAGGAGTTGCGGTAGTGGTCGCGGTTGTAGTCGGCGGTGCCGTCGGTCATCTCGACGACCAGGCCGCCGGGGTGGCGCAGCAGCAGGGGCAGGGCGTGGTGGCTGGTGATGGCGTGTGTCTCGACGGCGAGCCGGAGCAGTCGTAGGCCCTTGTCGAGGTCGTGTTCCCAGATCGGGGTGTCCCAGCCGAAGAGCTTCTCGCCGCCCCAGACGTCGTTGACGAGGACGTCGAGGCGGCCCTGTTCGTCGGCGATGCGGTCGACGAGCACGCGGACCTGGTCGGGTTCGAGATGGTCGGTGGGTACGGCGATGCCGTGGCCGCCGGCCTCGGTGACGAGGTCGGCGGTGTCCTCGATGGTCTCCGGGCGGTCGTACTCGGAGCGTTGCTCGCGGGTGGTGCGGCCGGTGACGTAGACGGTGGCGCCGACCGCGCCGAGTTCCACGGCGATCCCTCGTCCGGCTCCCCGGCTCGCTCCGGCGACGAGTGCGACCCTGCCCTTCAGTGGCTGTGACATGTCCGGCCTTCCGTGTGACGGCTTTGGTTCCACGGTCCCCGGTAAGCCGGACATCTTCTGTCATCTTTTACGGCGGGTCACGGCCGAGCCGTCAATGGCCCCGGGCGATCCACTCCTCCAGCTGCGGGGCCTCGGCGCCGATCGTGGTGGCGTCGCCGTGCCCGGTGAGGACCTTCGTCTCGGGCGGGAGTGTGAGCAGGCGGTCGCGGATCGAGTCGATGATCGTCGGGAAGTGGGAGTAGGAGCGGCCGGTGGCGCCGGGGCCGCCCTTGAAGAGGGTGTCGCCGGTGAAGACGGTGCCGAGTCCGGGGTCGTACAGGCAGACCGCGCCGGGGGCGTGCCCGGGGGTGTGCAGGACCCGGAGGTCGGCGCCCGCGGCCTCGATGACCTGCCCGTCCAACAGGTGGGCGTCCGGGTCGCGGTCGGGGTGAGTCTGCTTCCACAGCGCCAGGTCGTCGGGGTGCAGCCAGATGGTGGCGCCGGTGCGGTCGGCGAGGGCGGGGGCGGCGTCGATGTGGTCGTTGTGGGCGTGGGTGCACACGATGGCGGTCAGCCTGCGGTCGCCGACGGCCTCGGCGATGGCGTCGGCGTCATGGGCGGCATCGATGACGACGACCTCGTCGTCGTCCCCGACGAGCCAGACGTTGTTGTCGACGTCCCAGGTGCCGCCGTCGAGGCTGAACTGCCCGGAGGTGACCAGGCGTTCGATGCGCGCGGCCATCACAGCACCACCACCGAGCGCAGGACGTCGCCTTCGTGCATCCGCTCGAAGGCCTTTTCCACATCGGTGAGTTCGATGGTCTCCGTCACGAACGCCTCCAGGTCCAGGCGGCCCCGCAGATGCAGGTCGATCAGCATGGGGAAGTCCCGGGAGGGCAGACAGTCGCCGTACCAGGAGGACTTGAGGGCGCCGCCGCGGCCGAAGACGTCGAGGAGCGGGAGTTCGAGCTTCATCTCGGGTGTGGGGACGCCGACCAGGACGACGGTTCCGGCCAGGTCGCGGGCGTAGAAGGCCTGTTTGTACGTCTCGGGGCGCCCCACGGCCTCGATGACGACGTCGGCGCCGAAGCCGCCGGTGAGTTCGCGGATCGTCTCGACCGGGTCGGCCACTCGGGAGTTCACGAGGTCGGTGGCGCCCATGGTGCGGGCCTTTTCGAGCTTGCGGTCGTCGATGTCGACGGCGATGATCTTCGCGGCGCCGGCCAGGTTGGCCCCGGCGATGGCGGCGTCCCCGACGCCCCCGCAGCCGATGACCGCGACGGTGTCGCCCCGGCCCACCTGCCCGGTGTTGATCGCGGCACCGATACCGGCCATCACACCGCAGCCGAGCAGCCCCGCGACCTGCGCGGACACCGCCGGGTCCACCTTGGTGCACTGCCCGGCCGCCACCAGCGTCTTCTCGGCGAAGGCGCCGATACCGAGGGCCGGGGAGAGTTCGGTGCCGTCGGTGAGGGTCATCCGCTGCGTGGCGTTGTGGGTGTCGAAGCAGTACCAGGGCCGCCCGCGCAGACAGGCCCGGCAACGCCCGCACACCGCACGCCAGTTGAGGACGACGAAGTCGCCGGGTGCGACATCGGTGACGCCGTCGCCGACCGACTCGACCACGCCCGCCGCCTCATGGCCCAGCAGGAAGGGGAACTCGTCGGAGATTCCGCCCTGTTTGTAGTGCAGATCGGTGTGGCAGACACCGCAGGCCTGGATCTGTACGACGGCCTCGCCGGGACCCGGGTCGGGTACGACGATCGTCTCCACCCGTACCGGTTCGTCCTTGCCCGGTGCGATCACGCCGCGTACCTGCTGCGCCATGGTGCTGACCCCTCTTCCGTAGGGCGGTGTGCGTCTCCTCGACCCTACGCGTGACTGATCGGAAACGGCATCTACTGGCGAGAAGCCGCTCAGGCCCTCAGCACCTGCTCGAGCGAGGTGGCGGGGTGGCCGGTCAGGTCTTCGACCGCGGTGGTCACCCCGGACAGGGAGCCGTCGGCGATCGCGGTGTAGGTGGAGACCC
Organism: Streptomyces sp. NBC_00287; assembly: GCF_036173105.1. Classification (NCBI taxonomy): domain Bacteria; kingdom Bacillati; phylum Actinomycetota; class Actinomycetes; order Kitasatosporales; family Streptomycetaceae; genus Streptomyces; species Streptomyces sp. NBC_00287. The sequence continues at coordinate 8,861,630 of NZ_CP108053.1, read as the reverse complement.
AGGCGTCGAGCTGCCAGTCGGGGGCGCCGTAGCCCTTGCGGGAGGCGTAGGCCTCCTCGACCGTCTCCGGGACGTAGGAGACGGGGCGCCCGGTGACGGCGGCGATGGTGGCCGCGATGTCGATGAGGCCGAGCGCCTCGGGGCCGGTCAGTTCGTAGGTACGTCCGGCGTGCTCGGTCGGGTCGCGCAGGACCGCTACGGCGGCGTCGGCGATGTCGTCCTGGGCGACCACGGCGGCCTGCCCGGCGCCCGCGGGGCCGCGGATGACGCCGTCCTCTCCGGCCAGGGCGGGCATGAAGTCGGCGTACAGGTTGTCCCGCAGGAAGGTGAACGGCACCCCGCTGGCGCGCAGGTGCTGTTCGGTGTGCCAGTGGTCGCGGGCCAGGGTGAAGGTCGCGTCGGGGGCGGCGCCGTAGAAGGAGATGTACACCAGGTGCGCGACCCCGGCCGCGGCGGCCGCGTCGATGAAGGTGCGGTGCTGCTGGACCCGCTCGGGGGTCTCCGAGGCGGACACCATCAGGACCCGGTCGGTGGGGCGCAGGGCGCGTACGACGGCGTCGTGGTCGTCGTACGCGCCGGACACCGCGGTGGCGCGGGGCAGTTCGGGGGCGCGGGCGGGGGTGCGGGCCAGGAGGGTCTGGGGGATGCCGGCGGCGGCCAGCCGACGGGCGATACGTCCGCCGAGACGGCCGGAGGCACCGGTGACGGCGTAGGTGGGCTCGGTGGGAGCCATGGGGGATCTCCTTGCGGGGGGCGAGGGGGCCAGGGCTCGATCCGTATCAGACGTGTGTGCGGTCACCTGTGGATGACACGCCAGCGGCCCGCTCTGCGCGACGCCTTGGCGCAGCTGCCTCCCAACCGGCGGAGCGACTAGCCGAGCGGTCCCGCGTGGGGTGCGCGGGGGCCGTGGCGCGGGGCCGCGCCGGGGGTGAGTTCGAGCAGGCGGACGACCCGGTAGCGGTGGGGGCGGAAGGGTTCGTAGAAGGGCTCGATCTCGTCGTCCGCCAAGGGGCGGCCCAGGAGGGCCAGGCCCGTCATGGTGCCGAGGTGGTAGTCGCCCAGTGGCAGGGCGTCCGCGTCGCCCAGGGCGCGGTGGCCGACCTGGGCGGCGGTCCAGACGCCGACGCCGGGCAGCTTCGCCATCAGGGCGTAGGCGTATGCCGGATCACCGGCCGCGTGGTCGAGGCGGGCCGCGTGGCGGGAGGCCTCGATGATGGTGGCGGAACGGTGCAGGTCCACGCCGGCGCGGCGCCATTCCCAGCTCGGGATGGTTCGCCAGGTCTCGGGAGGGAGCGGCAGGCGCATGCCGTCGGGGGCAGGTCCGGGTGGTGGATCGCCGTACAGGAGGGTCAGGCGGGTGAAGGACGCGGCGGCGTCCAGGCCCACGACGCGCTGTTCCAGTACGGCGGGGACGAGGGCCTCGAAGAGGCGTCCGGTGCACGGGATCCGCAGGCCGCGCAGCCGGTGCACTGCGCTGCGGAGGACCGGGTGCCGGGGCCGGAACAGCTCGGGTCGGTCGTCCGCGCCGAGTTCGCGGCGTACGGAGTCGGCGAGTTCGGTCGCGCCCGGTCCCCAGACGTCGATGTGGACGTCGTCCAGGCGCTGTTGGCGGATGCGGTAGGTGACCGGTCCCGAGGCGGTGCGCGCGGTGCGCCACACGGTGCCGTCGGGTTCGACCCGGTGCGTGGGGTCGTGGAAGCCGCGGCGCAGGCTCTGCAGGGTCAGGCGGGCGTCCACGGGGAAGCCGGGCTGCCAGTGCACCGACCGGTCCGGTGGCTGCGGCATCGCTCACGATCTCCCGGGAGGACATGCCGAGGGCCGCCCGGCTGGTGCGGACGGCCCTCGGGGGTGCGGCTGGTCAGTACTCGATGCCGGGGACCAGATTGGTGACCGGGGCGACCATGTCGGTGACCTGGTGCAGCTGGTTCAGCTCGTGGACCCGGTTGAGCTGGTTCAGCTGTGCGGAGGGCCGCGGGATCTCCGCCTTGTGCTCCTCGGGGATGTCGCTCACGGTGAGCGAGTCGAGCATCCGGATCGGGCTGAGACCGGCGCCCGGGGCCTCCGCCTCGGCCGCGCTCGCCAGCGGCGCGGCGAGGCCGGTGACCGAGACGGCCAGACCGACGGCGGCGACGATACGTCGTGTTGAGATCATGTTCGGAGCAACGCCGACGGCCCCCCGCCGGACACGGCCGCACCGCGCAGCTCACCCGACAGGCGGACCGCGCGGCTGCGCTTGCCGAGCCCGCCGGGGCGGAGGAGCCTCTAAGGAGAGGCCGTCGCGGCCCGCTCCCCCGAGGCCGCGGGCCTTCGAGGAGGTCACCATGGGCAGTGCGGCACGCCCCGGCTTCGACACCGAAGCCCTGCGCCGGGGCATCGAGGGAGACACGGCGACGACGCTCCTGTCGCTCTACGCGGACGACGCCGAACTGCGCGTCGTGGACCGCAACACCCAGCCCAGCAGTCCCCGGGTCCTGCACGGCCGTGACGAGATCAGCGAGTTGCTGGACGACGTCTACAGCCGCGACATGAGCCACAAGCTGGAACGCTGCGTCGTCGAGGGCGACACCGTCGCCTTCAGCGAGTCCTGTCAGTACGCCGACGGCGTCCGCGTGCTCGCCGAGTCGATGGCGTCCCTGCGGGACGGCAAGATCGTCGAGCAGACGATGATCCAGGCCTGGGACGAATAGCCGAAGGGAGCCTCCGTTAGGGTGGGGGCGGGCCGTGACTGGCGCTGAGGTGGAGTACCACCGGGGAGCGGCCTACGCAGAGTCGATGCCGTGCGCCTGGGCGAACCGGAACACCAGCCCAGGAGTGGATCATGTCTCAGGCACGGCTCATGGACGGCACCTCCCTCGCCCGGACGATCGTGGCGGAGACCGCCGAGCGGGCGGCCCGCATCACCGAGCGCACCGGCACGGCGCCCTGTCTGGCGACGGTGCTGGTCGGCGAGGACCCGGCGTCCGTCACCTACGTCCGGATGAAGCAGAACCGCTGCCGCAAGGCCGGCATCGAGTCGCGGCATGTGGAACTGCCCGCGGCCACCACGACCGAGGAACTGGTCGCCACGCTCGAGAAGCTGTCGCTCGACCCCGGCGTCCACGGCATCCTGCTCCAGCACCCGATGGGCGCGCACATCGACGAGCGGGCCGCCTTCGAGGCGATAGCGCCGGAGAAGGACGTCGACGGCGTCACCTTCGCCTCCTTCGCCACGATGAGCTTCGGGCTGCCGGGCTTCGTGTCCTGCACGCCCGGCGGCATCATGCGGCTGCTCGACGCCTACGACGTCGACCCGTCCGGCAAGCGGGCGGTGGTCGTCGGCCGCAGCGCGATCCTCGGCAAGCCGGCCGGCATGCTGCTGCTCGCCCGGGACGCGACGGTGACGTACTGCCACTCCCGTACGGCGGATCTGTCGGCCGCGGTCCGGGAGGCGGACATCGTGGTCGCCGCCGTGGGGCGGCCCCGGCTGATCCGAGGTCAGGACATCAAGCCCGGCGCTGTCGTGATCGACGCCGGCTACAACGCGGGCAACATCGGCGACGTCGATTTCGACTCCGCCGTCGAGCGGGCCTCGCTGATCACGCCGGTGCCGGGCGGGGTCGGGCCGATGACGATCGCCACGCTGCTGGAGCAGACCGTCACTGCCGCCGCCCGCCAGCTCGGGGTGTGATCAGCGCGTCCAGGCGCTGTACTGCATGACGTCGCCGGACTTGACGCCGTACTCGGGCTGGTCCTTGGTGAAGGTGGTCTCCAGGCCGAGGACGGTGCCGGTGGCCGGGTCCAGGATCAGCATCCGGCGGGCGCCCGAACCGTCGTACACATACGCCTGTCCGGGCCGCCCGAGCCGGTCCGTCACCTGTCCGACGGGCCTGAGCCCCTCGGCCTGCGCCAGCAGCCGTGCGAGGGCCGCCGACTCGCGGGCGCCGAGGGTCCAAGTGTCGAGCAGGACGCCTACGGCATCCAGGAGTTGGGGCGTGCTCAGCGACTCGCTGTAGGTGGCCTCCTGCAGGTAGGCGCGCAGCCGCTCGGCGTTGTGCGGGGGCGGGGACTGCGGCGGGGCGTCGCTCCAACTCGGCGGATAGGTCTGCCGGGAGACGACGTCCCCGTCCTCGGCGACGAGCTCGGTGTGGCTGCCGTCCGCCCTCCAGCGCACGATGCGTTCCTCGGGGAGCGTGACCGGCGGCTTGTCGTCGCTCATGGCCAGGCTCCAGGTCTGCACATGCGTGCCCTTGCGGAGCTTCGGCGACCCGTCCGCCGCTGCCGACCGCGCGCGTTCGGCCAGGGTTTTCAGGGGTACGGGGGTGGAGTCGGCCTGCACGACGAGGGGGCGGGGTGCGGCGACCGCGGGGGCGGTCGTCTGGCCGGTGAACAGCAGTGCCGACACCAGGGCGGCGACGATCGCGGTGGCCGTCAGGGCCCAGACCAGGCGGGGGCGGCGGCGGGAGTTCCGTTGCTGCAGCAGCTGGTTGAGCCGTCGCTCGGCTCGGTGGTCGAGGGGGCCGTCGCCGAAGTGGGGGCCGTCGACGGGGACCGGGTTGGCGCGGCGCAGGAGATCGAGTTCGTCAGTCACGGCCGTATTCCTTGGAGGGTGTCGTGAGGCTCATGCGGTCGATCTCGGCTCTCAGCCGGCGGCGGGCCCGGTGCAGGCGCATCGACGCGGCGCGGGTGCCGCAGCCGAGGGCGACGGCGAGGTCGTCGATGCCGAGTTCCTCCCAGGCCGTCAGTCGCAGTACCTCCTGGTCCTTGGCGGAGAGCCGGGCCAGCGCCTCGTGCACCCAGCCGCCCGGGGCCTCCGCGTCGGGGCTGTCCACGATCTGCCGGCCGTGTGCGGTCTCGTCGTTGCCCAGTCGGTCCACCAGTCGGCGGCGCCGTCCGTAGCCGCGTACCGCGTTCGCCAGGCAGTTGCGTGCCACGCCGTACAGCCAGGGCAGTGGGGTCGCCGGCAGGTCGCCGCGGCGCCGCCAGGCCACCGTGAACACCTCCGCCACCACTTCCTCGACCTCGTCCGTCCGCCCGTCAAGGCGTCGCGCGACATAGCGGCTGACCGCCCAGTAGTGCTCGCGATAGGCAGCGGCGAAGATCTCGTCGTTGCTCATGTTCCGTTCGTGTCCGGCATCCCCGGGATGGTCACACCCGGGTTCGGTGATTCTTGTCGCGTCGTTCGAGTGTGACGTTCCGATCGGGCGCGGACACAGGCGGGTCGTGAGAGACCAAACCGTCACCAGTATCAAGTGGCTGACCACCACCGACCACAAGACGATCGGAACGCTCTATCTGATCACGTCGTTCGCGTTCTTCTGCATCGGTGGCGTGATGGCGCTGTTCATGCGCGCCGAGCTGGCCCGTCCGGGTCTGCAGATCATGTCGAACGAGCAGTTCAACCAGGCGTTCACGATGCACGGCACGATCATGCTGCTGATGTTCGCGACGCCGCTGTTCGCCGGCTTCGCGAACTGGATCATGCCGCTGCAGATCGGTGCCCCCGACGTCGCCTTCCCGCGGCTGAACATGTTCGCCTACTGGCTGTACCTGTTCGGCTCGCTGATCGCGGTGGGCGGCTTCCTCACCCCCGACGGCGCCGCCGACTTCGGCTGGTTCGCCTACAGCCCGCTCTCGGACGCGGTCCGCTCGCCGGGCATCGGCGCCGACATGTGGATCATGGGTCTGGCCTTCTCCGGCTTCGGCACCATCCTCGGCTCGGTCAACTTCATCACCACGATCATCTGCATGCGCGCACCCGGCATGACGATGTTCCGTATGCCGATCTTCACGTGGAACGTGCTGCTGACCGGTGTGCTGGTCCTGCTCGCCTTCCCGGTGCTGGCCGCCGCGCTGTTCGCGCTGGAGGCGGACCGCAAGTTCGGCGCCCACATCTTCGACTCCGCCAACGGCGGCGCGCTGTTGTGGCAGCACCTCTTCTGGTTCTTCGGCCATCCAGAGGTGTACATCATCGCCCTGCCGTTCTTCGGGATCATCTCCGAGGTCATCCCGGTCTTCTCCCGCAAGCCGATGTTCGGCTACATGGGCCTGATCGCGGCGACCATCTCGATCGCGGGTCTGTCCGTGACGGTGTGGGCGCACCACATGTACGTCACCGGCGGAGTGTTGCTGCCGTTCTTCTCCTTCATGACGTTCCTGATCGCCGTACCAACCGGCGTGAAGTTCTTCAACTGGATCGGCACCATGTGGAAGGGGTCATTGAGTTTCGAGACCCCGATGCTCTGGGCCACCGGCTTCCTGATCACCTTCACGTTCGGTGGTCTGACCGGTGTCATCCTGGCCTCGCCGCCGATGGACTTCCACGTCTCCGACTCGTACTTCGTGGTGGCGCACTTCCACTACGTGGTGTTCGGCACCGTCGTCTTCGCGATGTTCTCCGGCTTCCACTTCTGGTGGCCGAAGTTCACCGGGAAGATGCTCGATGAGCGGCTCGGCAAGATCACCTTCTGGACGCTGTTCATCGGCTTCCACGGCACCTTCCTGGTCCAGCACTGGCTGGGCACGAACGGGATGCAGCGCCGAATTCCGGACTATCTGGCGGTGGAGGGACTGACCACGCTCAACACCGTGTCGACCGTCTTCACGTTCGTCCTCGGCCTGTCGTTCCTGCCGTTCTTCTACAACGTGTGGAAGACCGCCAAGTACGGCAAGAAGATCGAGGTCGACGACCCGTGGGGCTATGGCCGTTCACTGGAATGGGCGACATCCTGCCCGCCGCCGCGGCACAACTTCGCCGTCCTGCCCCGCATCCGCAGCGAATCGCCGGCCTTCGACCTCCATCACCCGCAAACGGACGTCCCCGAACGGGAGTTGAGCGCACGGTGACGGCCATGGAGGGCCGTGGGCTCGTCGGCCAGATCGAGGGCTATCTGCTCGTCGCCGCCACCCGCGAGGAGGGCCGCACCGCCGCCGAACGCTTCTGCGTTCCACTGGCCCCCTGGCTGACGGAGGCTCAGCGGGTGGAGGTGGAGCGGCGGTTCGAGTCGGAGTACATGGCACTCGCGCGGCTGTCGTGGCAGCGTACGGCGGAGCGGGCCGAGGAGTTGCGGGCCGAGTACGAGGAGCGGTACCGGGCCATGCGGCGTCGGCTGCTCGGGAGAGGCCTGTTGCTGTGCGCCGCGGTCATGGCGGTGGCGGGAATCGTCGTCGCGCTGCGTTGAGGAGGCGGCTCCGGGGGCCATACTGGCCGTCGTGCGCGTAGCGATCATGACGGCGGGCTCCCGGGGCGATGTGGCCCCCTACACCGGTCTGGGGCATGCACTGGCCCGGGCGGGACATCAGGTCACCCTGGTCACCCATGGCTGCTTCGAGCGACTGGTGGCGGGCTCGGAGCTGCGGTTCCATCCCCTGCCCGTCGATCCGCGGGCCGAGCTGGAGTCCTCCCGCGGGCGCGGGCTGCATCGCAGTGCGACCGGCGTCGGGAAGCTGATGCGGGTCTCGGCGCTGGCGCGGGCGGTGGTGGGGAAGATGACGGACGATCTGGTGGCGGCGGCACGCGAAAGTGACGTACTGCTGCTGTCCAGCTCGCTGGCACCGCTCGGGCGGACCATCGCCGAGGGGCTGCGGCTGCCCGCCCTGGGCGTCTACCTCCAGCCCGTCGCCCCCACCCGGGAGTTCGCGCCCGCCGTGCTCGGCGGCGGTTCCCTGGGCCCCGTCGCAAACCGCGTCGCCGGACACGGCGTGAACCTCGTGATGGACCGCATCTTCGCGTCGACGCTGCCGTCGGTGCGGACCCGGCTCGGACTGTCCCGCACCTCCGGCGCCCGCGAGGAGCTGCCCGTACTCCACGGCTTCAGCCCGCTGGTCGTGCCGCGCCCGAGGGACTGGCCCCGCGGTCTCGACGTGAGCGGGTACTGGTGGCCGTACGACCGCGCCCCCCAACTGTCCGCCGAGCTCGAGGACTTCCTCGACGCGGGCGATCCGCCGGTCTTCGTGGGCCTGGGCAGCGCGACCGTGCCCGATCCTCGTGGGCTCAGTGCCCAGATCGTGCGGGCGCTGCGGCGGGCCGGGCTGCGCGGGGTGATCCAGCGGGGGTGGGGCGGTCTTGAGGCCGACGGCGCCGACATGCTGTCCGTCGACGAGGTGCCGCACTCCGCGCTGTTCCCACGGATGGCCGCCGTGGTCCATCACGCGGGCGCGGGCACGACCGCGGCGGGACTGCGGGCCGGGGTGCCGGCCGTACCGGTGCCGATCCAGTTCGACGAGGGGTTCTGGGCGGAGCGGCTGGTCAAGCTCGGTGTGGCGCCGCGCGCTGTGCCGTTGCGGAAGCTCACCGCTCAGGCGCTGACGGCGGCCGTAGGGCAGGCGGCCGGCGACCCGTCGTACGGCCGCCGCGCCCGGGCCCTGGCCGAGGGGCTGCGCGCCGAGGACGGCGTGGCTCCCGTGCTCGATGCGGTGAACCGGCTCGGCTGAATCGCTGTTCAGCTTCGTTCAGCGTGCGTTCAGCGAGCGGAGCGCATCCTGGAAGCGCAGGTCGGACCGTACGACAGGGCGGCACCGCACCGCGCGGCACAGGGAGTGGACATGAAGCGCAAGGGCAAGTGGATCGTCGCGGGCGTGGCCTCGGCCGCACTCATCGGCGGCGGCACCGGAATCGCCCTGGCCACGGTCGGCGGGGACGACTCCGAGACGGAGAAGCCCATCACGGGCAGCGCGCTGGAGCGGGCGAGCGCCGCCGCGCTGGAGCACACCGGTGGCGGCAAGGTCACCGACACCGAGGTCGGCGACGAAGAGGGCTATTACGAGGTCGAGGTCACCCTCGGCAGTGGCAAGCAGACCGACGTCCACCTCGACAAGGACTTCAAGGTCCTCAGCAGCGTGGCGGACGACGAGAGCGAGAAGAACGACAACGACTGACCCCGGCGGGGCCCGGAACCGTCGTCAGGGGGCGGTGAGCCGCGGCCCCGCCGGATGGAGGATGCCCAGGAGGAGGCGGACGAGTTCGTCGACGACCTCATCGAGGGTCGCGTCCACCCAGCCGGCGCTCCAGTCGTGCAGCAGCCCGTTGACGCTGCCGATGAACGCGGTCGCGCTGAGACGGTAGTCGTGCGGCGCCGCCTCCCCACGGGCGACCGCGGACGCCACCTCGCTGCAGACGAGGTCGACCCAGCGGGCGCGGCGGGCGAGGCGCTGCTCCTCCAGGCGGGGGCTGACGCCGATGATCTCGACGAAGGTGATGCGGACGCGGCGCGGGTCGGAGGTGACGTTCGCGGCGTACGCGCGGAAGATCACGGCGGCGCGCTCGGCGAGCGGCAGGCCCTCCGCGTCGGCCGCCGCAGCCAGGACGGCCTCCTCCGCCCACCCGTTGACCTGGAGGTGGAGGGCCGCGAGGACGTCCTCCAGGGTGCGGAACTCCTCGTAGAACTGGCGCGTCGAAAGGCCGGCCGCCTCGCTGAGCGCCGCGACGGTGGTGGCGCGGTAGCCGGGGGTGTCCCCGAAGAGCTGGAGCGCGGCGTCCAGGAAGCGGCGATGGCGATCGGCCTTGCGTTCCTCCGCCGACTTGCCGCCGTAGCGGCCGGTCGGCGCCCTGAGCCTGCCCGCCAACGTCCCTCCTCTCCTCAGCTGTTCGCCATTTTGTCGTGTACGCAGTCTTGTGGAGAAGGGCCATCGCTCCTTACTTTCCAGTAAGTCAAACTCTGAACGACCCCGTATTCAGATTCCAGCTTGGCATGCACACGCCATACACCCCTCGCCGCCCTAGGAGAGCGCACTCATGCCTGTCATCAGAACCAGGCACCTCTGTGCCGTCGCCGCCGCCCTCGCCCTGACCGTCACCGCTCCCGCGACCGCCGCCTCGGCGGCCCCCGACGCCGCCGCCCTGCGCGAGGTGCTGTTCGTCGGCAACAACTGGGACGGGACCGCCGATGTCATCCGCTCCAGCGGTGACTTCGCGAAGATCGGGCGGATCAACGTCATCCCCGACAAGGACCAGCGGATGGCGGAGATCAACGCCGATCCGATCAAGTGGATCTACTTCATGGCGATCCGCAACAGCGTCGGCGAGGGCCACGACCAGTTCGTCGACGACATGTACTCCACGCCGGACGGCTCTTCGGTGGTCGTCTCCCGGCCGAGCTTCGCCGACGTCGTCTCCATCGACCTGGCCACCGGGGCCATCAACTGGCGCTTCCCCGTGTCGGGTTACCGCTCCGACCACATGGCCGTCTCCCCCGACGGCAAGCGGGTCGCGGTATCGGCCTCGACCTCCAACACCGTGCATGTGCTGGACATCGTGTCCGGGAAGGAGCTCGGCAAGTTCGCCACCGGCGACAAGCCGCACGAGAACATCTTCACGCAGGACGGCAAGTACATCTACAACATGGGCATCGGCGATGTGAACACACAGACCGACGCCCCCTGGCTGGACTGGACGAAGGGCAACCGGTACATCACGGTCGTCGACGCGACCACGTATCAGCGGGTCAAGGTCATCGACATGCGGCAGCGACTCGACGCGATCGGCCTCACCGACTACTCCGACGCGGTCCGCCCCGCCGTGTTCTCGCCGGACGAGTCCAAGCTGTACTTCCAAGTCTCGTTCTTCAACGGCCTCTTCGAGTACGACCTCGCCACCGACAAGATCGTCCGCACCAAGACCCTGCCGAAGAACCCGGCGACCAGCGACGACCGCACCACGTTCGTCAACGACTCGCGCCACCACGGCATTTCGATGAGCCCCGACGGCCGCAAGCTGTGTGTCGCGGGCACGATGGACGACTACGCGACCGTGGTCGACCGCGCCACCCTCCAGGAGGGCCCCCTGGTCACCGCCGCCAAGCCGTACTGGGCGACGGTCAGCGGCGACGGCAAGTCCTGCGTGGTCTCCGAGAGCGGCACCGACCAGGTCACGGCCATCGACTTCGCCACCGGGCAGAAGCAGGTGTCGGTCCCGGTCGGCGACCATCCCCAGCGCGTCCGGCTCGGCCATGTCGAGTCCGACTGGACCTCCCCCGCGGGCGGCTGATCAGGTCAGGGCCTTCACCGCCGCGCCCACGCCGTCCTCGGTCGCCATGTGCTGTGCGGCTTCCGTGACGGCGCGGGCGTAGGCCTGCCGGCGCACGACCTCGCGCAGCGCCTCCGCCAGCCGCTCTTCGGTGAGGGCCGCGAAGGGGATCGGCGCGGCGGCGGCGCCGAGCGCGGCGAGCCGACCGGCCCAGAAGGGCTGGTCGGCCGCCACCGGGACCGGGACGGCGGGGACTGCGGCGCGCAGCGCGGCGGCGGTGGTGCCCGCGCCCGCGTGGTGGACGACGGCGGCCAGGCGCGGGAACAGCAGCGCGTGCGGTACGTCGCCGATGGTGAGGATGTCGTCGCCCGCGGGGCCGTCCATCTGCAGGACCCCACGCAACCCGGCACGCCTGAGCGCCCCCACCGCGATCTCGCTCAGCCGCTCCCCAACGCCGCCCGCCATGCTCCCGAACCCGATGAACACCGGCCGGGGCCCGGCGGCCAGGAAGTCCTCCAGCTCGGTGGGCAGCGCGGCGCCGGCAGCGACGTACGGCTCCCAGGTGCCGACGACGTCGAGGCCGGGCCGCCAGTCGGCCGGGCGGGGCACGAGAGCCGTGCTGAAGCCGTACAGGACGGGCCAGTTCGCCTGTTCCTGCCGCCTGCGCATCGCGGCGGGCGCGAGAGGCGGCAGGCCCAGGCGGTCACGGAGGTCGGTGACGCCCTGCCGGTAGACGCGGTCGGCCATGCGCAGCGCGAAGCGTCCCGCCGTACGGTTGCCGAGGCGGCCCAGCGAGCGCTCGCCCATGACGACGGGTGGGAAGTCGCCGGTCGGGTGGGCCGGTACGACATAGGCCCCGGCGGTCCGCACGCCCGTGGCCTCGGCCAGCTGCCAGCCGAGCGGGGCGGTGGTGGCCGACAGCAGGAGCAGGTCCGTGTCCGGGGCCAGCACCTCGGCGAAACCCTGCCCCAGCTCGGTGACGAAGGCGGACGCGGCGCGCATCAGTTCCCGCTTGTCCGAGACGTCGCCGTGGGGTTCGGGGCGACTGGGCAGGCTACGGAACCCCAGTCCCGCCGCCCGGGCCAGGGGTGCGAAGGCGTCCGTCGTGGCGAGGGCGACCTCGTGCCCGGCCTGTCGCAGGGCGGCGCCGAGTCCGGTGTAGGGCGCGACGTCGCCGCGTGATCCGGCAGCGGCGATCAGGATCCTCATTCGGTCACCGCCCGGCGTGCCGCGTTCGCGTGAACGGCCTTGCACAGATAGGCCGCCAGCCCCGGCCGCTGCTGGGACGGCGGGACGACCAGCGCGAAGGCCCGCGGATCGGCGGCGAAGTCGTCCGCGATACGGCCATGCATGTCCGGCGGGCAGGTGGTGAACCAACGGGCGATGTGCAGCCGGTGCTCCTCGGCGAGGTCCATGGCCCGCTCCCCGTCCGCCGGTTCCCCCTCGTCGAAGGCGGCGAGGAGTTCCCCGCGCCAGGCCGCGGCCTGGCCCATGAGCTGCCGCCAGTCCTCCTTGCTGTGGGCGGCGGCGCGGGCCATCGACTCCCGCTGCCCGCCGGAGTCCTGCCACTTGAGCTGCGCCTCGGTGGCATAGCTGAGGTCGAAGCTGATCTCGCCGAAGACCTCGAAGCGCTCCTCGGGGGTGAGGGACACCCCCGTCTGCTGGACCTCGATGGCCTGCTCGGCAACCTCGGTCAGCCGCTGGAGACGGCCGATCTCCTCGCTCAACTGCCGTAGCCGGGACCGCAGATACACTACGGCGTTGGCCTGCGGGTCCTTGAGGATCTCGGCGATCTCGTCGAGGGAGAAGCCGAGTTCGCGATAGAAGAGGATCTGTTGGAGCCGGGCCAGGTCGCTGTCGCTGTACAGCCGGTAACCGGCGCCGCTGCGGCCACTGGGCGAGAGCAGTCCCGCCCGGTCGTAGTGGTGCAGCGTGCGCACGGTGACCCCGGCGAAGGACGAGACCTGCCCCACGGAGTAACTCATTCACCTGCCCTTTCGTCGGGATACAGCGTGCAGCCTGACGTAAGGGGAGGGTCAAACGGTCACTGTCCGGCGGCCCATGCCGTCAGCTCGGAGCGGGCCGCGGCCAGCAACTCGGCCGACGGGGACGAGGCCCCGTTGGTCACCAGCGCATAATGCAGCGCGCCGGAGTCCGTGTCGGTGAGCAGCAGTCGGCGACTGCCGGTGCCGCCGGGTTCGGGGGCCACGGCGACGGGGGTCGTCGAGGTGTACGACGGCGGGGAGTACGCCGTGCCCAGGTCGGAAACGACCGTCGTGGAACCGGTCGGGAAGGACGCGGGGAGGTGGAGTTCGGTCGGCGCCGAGGCGCTGTTCGAGCGCCACATCAGTAGGCCGTACTGGCCGGTGCCGACCAGGCGGGACACATTGGGCAGGGAGCTGGGCACCGGGTTCCAGGTCAGGGTCGTGGAGCCGTCGCGGGAGCGGTCCTCGTAGGTGAAGGCGAGGTTCGTGCCCGAGGTCGCGCTCGGGTAGACGCGGTCCAGGAGGCGGGCGTCCTGGCGCAGGGCGGGGGTGCCCGAGTCGTCGAGGCGTACGGCGGAGAGGTCCTCGTCGTTCCATGCGTCCCCGGCGGTGAGCACCTTGTCGGGGTTGCCGTTCATCAGCTCGTGATGGCGGCCGTTGTAGATGTCCCACTGCCACTGACTGCCGGACAGCACCGGCCCCGAGCCCGACGGGTTCGACCACCAACTCGCCCCCTTCACCCGGGAGTCGAGGGCCTGGTACATCGCCTTCAGGACGGTCGGGGCCTTGTCGGAGACCGAGCCGGCCAGCGGATGCCCGAACTCGCTGACGATCGCCGGGGTCCGGGTCGCCGCCGCCCGGTCGCGGACCGTGCCGAAGTCACCGGCGTACTGCCCGTCCTCGGCCTTGCCCCACATGAAGATCCCGGAGATGGCCTTCTGGTCGTAGAAGTGGGTGTTGAAGACATAGCGCGGTCCGAGCTGACCGGCGTCGAGCAGGCCGCCCTCCTGCTTCTGGAAGTCGAGGTTGGCGTTCCAGAAGAGGTTCGGCTCCACAAAGGCGGGCTTGTCCTGCCAGCCTGCCGCGTCCATGCGCGCCCGGAACTTCACATAGAAGGGCCACAGGACGTCCTTCTCCCAGGCCCGGCTGGTCTGGCCGGAGTCGTAGACGCCCGCGTGGGGTTCGTTGTACGGGTCGAAGCCGACGATGCCCGCGAACCGGTCGGCGGTGAGGTTCTGTTTGAGGTACATCATCGTCTTCTGGGCGGTGTCGAGGAACGAGTCCTGCAGACCGTAGGTGTTGTGCCAGAAGTCGTACGACGCCTGCGTCACGGCCGCGTTCGAGGTGATGTTCTGGCCCCAGAAGGGGCAGATCCCGCAGTACTCGTCCGGGTAGTCACCGAGGTCCACCGCCCACTTGGGGGCGCCGTCGCCGGTGTACCAGCTGTCCGCGTCGAAGAGCCAGCGGGAGTAGAGGTCCTGGTGGAAGTCGGGGTAGACGCGGATGCCGGCGTCGAGGAAGGCGCCGATCTGGGCGGTGGCGGCGGACAGGTAGGCGGTGTTCACCTGGCCGCGGACGGGTTCGGCGTAGGCCCAGGAGAGCAGGAAGCGGACGGAGTTGCCGCCACCTAGGGCGCGCAGCGCGGTCGCGGACTTCCTCGCGTCGGCGACCGAGGCGAAGGGCAGGCCGTTGTTCTCGGCGAGCTTGGTCTCGCCGGAGACGTTGTAGCCGCGCAGGACGACCTCGCGGCCGTGGCCGTCGATGAAGCGGCCGTCGGACACGGTGAGCGCCGTGCCGTCGAAGGGGAGGGTCGCGGCGGTGGCGGGTGGGGTTCCCGCCACCGTCAGGGATCCGAGAAGGACAACCAGAACAGCGAGCAGACGTGCCCGAATATTCGGCATGTCCACTACAGTCCGGTGATTTCAGGACACCGTCAACACTCCTGACTCACAAGTAAGTTCATTCTCGGCCACCACGTCGAACTCACTCCTTCGCAGCGCCTCCCCCTCGCCGCGCGCGTCGCCGAGCTGCGCGTAGAGCCGTGCGGCGCGCTCGAAGAGCTCCAGTTCCCGCACGTCCTCGACGCGCTCCTCCAGGAGGCGGGCATGCACGACCCGGCCACGGGTCAGCGCGAGATCCGCCTCGACCTCGTCGAGCGCCGGGTCGGCGGTCAACTCCCCACTCTGCGCGTCACGTTCAGCAGGTACTCCTTGCGGTTGAGCGGGTTGTGGTCGGTGCGCGATCGCTCGGGGACCGTGCCGCGGGTGACCGGCGCGTAGTGGTCGAAGGCGCTCTCCAGCTCGCCCTCGCCGCGGGTGAGGCCGGGCAGCTTCTGCTCCAGGGCGTGCACCCGGGCCGCGGGTACGGCGCCGTCCAGGACACAGGTCGTACCCCGGGTCTCGGTGGCCCCCGGTACCGCTCCGAGCCCGGCCAGCACCGGCAGCAGGGCGCCGAGGGTGTCGGCCGGTGCCTCGATGCGGAAGCGGTGCATCGGCTCGTACACCTGGGTGCCCGCCCGGCGCAGCGCCTCGATGAGGACCAGCGGGGTCAGACCGCGGAAGTCGTAGCCGGTGCTGGACATGCTCTTGTCGAAGCCCTGGTGGGCGTGGCTCTGCCGCGGCCAGTAGCCGCTGTGGGTCATGGTGACCGCGCAGTCGGTGACCCGCCAGCCGTGCAGGCCCTGGCCGAGAGTCTCGCGCACGGTGTCCTCGACGGCTTTGAAGAAGGCGTACGGCATCGAGCCGAGTTCGACCTCCAGACGGAACTCCACGCCGGATCCGACGGGCGCCGGGTCGACGCGCAGGCCGACCGTCGCCAGGAAGGGGTTCGGGTCCTTCTTGATGAACTCGGCCGACGCGCCCGTCCCGACCGGCCGTTCGATGCACAGCGGTGTGGTCGCGCGGAAGGAGACGTCCAGCCCGAACTCGTCGGCGAGCGTGGCCTGGACGACCTCCTTCTGCACTTCGCCGTAGAGGGAGACGGAGGTCTCCCGGCGCACCTCGTCGTGGCGCAGACCGATCAGCGGGTCCTGTTCGGCAAGTTGGGTGAGCGCGACGTGGAGGGCCCCCGGAGCCGTGCCGGGGCCGGGGACGACGACCGTCTCCAGGGTCGGCGGGGCGAAGAAGTGGCCGTCCGGCTTGCGGGGTACGCCGAGCGCGTCGCCGATCCTGATGTCGGCCAGGCCCCACAGCTTGGCGATCCGGCCCGCCGGGACCGTGTCGCGGCGGACGTCGGTGCCGTGCTCGAAGACGCTGACCGCGGTGACCTTGCCTTCCTGACGGGCGTCACCGAACACCACGGGGACACGGACGCCGAGAGCTCCCGAGAACATCCGCGCGTAGGCGATCTTCTCCCCCGCCGGACCCCGCTCGACCTTGAAGACGGTGCCCGAGACCGGCCCCCCGGGGTCTCCGTCGGCGGCGGGCAGTAGCTCCTTGATGCCGCTGATCAGCGTGTCCACGCCCGCTCCGGTGACGGCCGAGCCGAAGTACACCGGGTGGACGAGGCACTGCCGGGTCTGCTCGACGAGGGCGGTGCGCAGGCGGTCGTAGGAGACCGTGTTCTCGACGTACGCGGTGAGCAGGTCGTCGTCGTGGTCGGCGAGCACATCGAGCGCGGACGGGCCGAGTCCGGGGGTGAACGCGGCCTCGCGGGTGCCGAGCCCGGTGGTGCGGCCCATCGGCGCGACGGCGATGCCGAGGCGCCGGGTGAGCGCCCCGAGGAGGTCCTGCTCCCGTGCCCCGCGCCGGTCGATCTTGTTGACGAAGATCAGGGTGGGGATGCGCAGCCGGCGCAGCGTCCGCATCAGGACCCGGGTCTGCGCCTGGACCCCCTCGACGGCGGAGACGACGAGGACGGCCCCGTCCAGGACGCCGAGCACCCGCTCCACCTCGGCGATGAAGTCCGGGTGACCGGGGGTGTCGATGAGGTTGACCGTCACATCGTCGACCGGGAAGGAGACCACGGCGGACTTGATGGTGATCCCGCGCCGGCGCTCCAGCGCGAGGGTGTCGGTCCGGGTGGTCCCGGCGTCGACGCTGCCGATCTCGTCGATGACGCCGACCGAGTGCAGCAGCCGCTCGGTCAGGCTGGTCTTACCGGCGTCGACATGGGCGAGAATTCCGAGGTTGAGCAACGGCACGAAGCGTCATGTCCTTCATTGAGGGGGTCATTCCTTCCTGGGGGGACATGAACGCAGTTCGCATAGCTGCTCCTCGGCGGGTGACAACGGGTCCCGAGGAGTGCAGCAGGACGGGCCACGCACGCGCAATGGATTAACGCTCAACGAACCCCGCCGCAGCACTCGCCGCCTCCCCGGCGCCGCCATAGAGTGACGTACATCACGTTCGGCCGACGATTCCCCTCTCTGGAGGGCCCATGACCCACATCACGGTGAAGGTGGACGGCACGACGTACGAGGACGAGGTGGAGCCCCGTCTCCTTCTGATCCACTACCTGCGCGACCGGCTCGGACTCACCGGCACCCCGATCGGCTGCGACACCTCGAACTGCGGGGCCTGCACGCTCGACCTCGACGGCGAGAGCGTCAAGAGCTGCTCGGTGCTCGCCGTCCAGGCGGACGGGGGTGAGGTCACCACGGTGCAGGGGCTCGCCCAGGACGGGGAGTGGACCGGGCTGCAGCGCGCCTTCCACGAGCGGCACGCCCTGCAGTGCGGTTACTGCACCCCGGGCATGATCATGGCGGCGCGCGATCTGCTGCGCGAGAACCCGCATCCCACCGCCGACGAGGTACGGCAGGGCCTGGAAGGGAACCTCTGCCGGTGCACCGGCTACCAGAACATCGTGCGGGCCGTCCTGGCCGCCTCCGAAGAGGAGGTCACGGCATGACCGAGACGGTGGAGCGCGAGGTCGGCCGCGCCCGGCCCCGCAAGGAGGACGCCCATCTGATCACCGGGCAGACCACCTGGACCGACAACATCGACGTGAACGGACTGCTGCACTTCGCGCTGCTGCGCAGCCCGATGGCGCACGCCCGCATCGAGCGCCTCGACGTCTCCCCCGCCCTCGAACGCCCCGGCGTCGTCGCCGCGTTCAGCGGCCGGGACCTCGCCGAGGGCCTGGCCTCCATGCCCTGCGTCTGGCCGGTGACCGAGGACATCGTGATGCCCGACCACCCGCCCATCGCCGTCGACGAGGTCCGCCACGCGGGCGACCCGGTCGCCGTCGTCGTGGCCCGCGACCGGTACACGGCCGCCGACGCCCTGGAGGCCATCGAGGTCGACTACGACCCCCTGCCCCCGGTACTCGACCTGGAGGAAGCCCTCGCCGAGGACGCCCCGCTGGTCCACTCCGACAAGGGCACCAACCGCTGCTACACCTGGCCGCTGAAGACGGGCGAGGACTTCGACGCCGTACGACAGCGCGCCGAGGTGACCCTCAAGCGCCGCTACCACCAGCAGCGGCTCATCCCCAACGCCATGGAGCCGCGCGCGGTCGTGGTCACCCCGATCGCCGCCTCCGGCGAGTACACGCTGTACTCCTCGACCCAGATCCCGCACATCCTGCGCATTCTGATGGCCATGGTCACCGGAATCCCCGAGAACAAGCTGCGGGTGATCGCCCCGGACGTCGGCGGCGGCTTCGGCTCCAAGCTCCAGGTGTACGGCGAGGAGGCCATCGCCCTCGCCGTCGCGCGGCGCCTCGGCCGGCCGGTGAAGTGGACCGAGTCCCGCTCCGAGGGCTACCTGGCCACCCACCACGGCCGCGGCATGATCCAGGACATCGAGATCGCCGCGAACCGCGACGGCAAGCTCCTCGGGCTCAAGGTCGACCTGCTCGTCGACATGGGCGCCTACCTGATGCTGATCACACCGGGCACCCCACTCCTCGGGGCCTTCATGTACCCGGGGATCTACAAGATGGACGCCTACGACTTCACCTGCACCGGCGTCTTCACCACCCGGACCCCGACCGATGCCTACCGCGGCGCCGGACGCCCCGAGGCGACCTTCGCCATCGAGCGGACCATGGACGAGCTGGCGGCCGAACTCGGCCTGGATCCGGTGGAGTTGCGGCGCCGGAACTGGATCCGGCACGAGGAGTTCCCGTACACCGCCATCGCGGGCCTGACCTACGACAGCGGCAACTACGAGGCGGCGACGGCGAAAGCACTGGAGCTGTTCGACTACGACAAGCTCCGTGCCGAGCAGTCCGACCGCAACGACCGCGCGGACACCGTACGCCTCGGCATCGGTGTGTCGACGTACACCGAGATGTGCGGCCTCGCGCCGAGCCGGATCCTCAGGGATCTGCGGTATGTGGCCGGCGGCTGGGAGGCGGCGAGCGTCCGGATGCTGCCCACCGGCAAGGTCGAGGTGGTCACCGGCACCAGCCCGCACGGCCAGGGACACGCGACCTGCTGGAGCCAGATCGCGGCCGATGTGCTGGGCGTGCCCTTCGACGACGTCGAGGTGGTGCACGGCGACACCAAGGCGGCCCCGCAGGGCATGGACACCTACGGCTCGCGGTCGCTGGTGGTCGGCGGTCTGGCCGTGCACCACGCGGCGCGCAAGGTGGTGGACAAGGCCCGGAAGGTGGCCGCCCATCTGCTCGAAGCGAGCGAGAACGACCTGGAGTTCACCGACGGCGTCTTCTCCGTGAAGGGCTCCCCCGAGGCGCGCAGGACCATCCAGGAGGTCGCCTTCGAGACCTTCTCCTCGCACGATCTGCCCGACGGCATGGAACCCACCATCAACGCCGAGCACCTGCTCGACCCGGACACCTTCTCCTACCCGCACGGCACCCATCTGTGCGCGGTCGAGGTCGACACCGAGACCGGGCAGAGCAGGATCCGTTCGTACGTCTGCGTCGACGACATCGGCAAGGTGATCAACCCGATGATCGTCGAGGGCCAGGTGCACGGCGGGCTCGCGCAGGGCATCGCGCAGGCGCTGTACGAGGAGGCCGTGTACGACGAGGACGGCAACCTGATCTCCGGCACGATGGCCGACTACCTCGTCCCGTCGGCACCGGACCTGCCCGAATTCGTCACGGACCGCACGGAGACACCGGCGACCTCGAACGCCCTGGGCGTCAAGGGAGTCGGCGAGGCCGGGACCATCGCCTCCACACCCGCCGTCGTCAACGCGGTCATCGACGCGCTACGGCCGCTGGGCGTCGAGGACGTCCGTATGCCCTGTACCCCCGAGCGGGTCTGGAAGGCCATCGAGGAGGCTCGGTCATGATTCCTCCGGCATTCGACTACGCCCGTCCGACGAGCGTCGACGAGGCGGTGCGCGCGCTCGCCGACGGCGGCGAGGACGCCAAGGTGCTGGCCGGCGGGCAGAGCCTGCTGCCGCTGCTGCGGATGCGCCTCGCCTTTCCCGAACTGGTCGTGGACGTCGGTCGCGTCCCCGGTCTGAGCGGGGTGCGCGAGGACGGCGACGCCCTGGTCATCGGCGCCATGACCACCCATCACGAGGTGATCGGGGATCCGCTGGTCCGTCGGCACGCCGGTCTGCTGGCCGCCGCCACGGCGACGGTCGCCGATCCCGCCGTGCGGCATCGCGGCACCCTCGGCGGCTCGCTCGCGCACGCCGATCCGGCCGGGGACCTGCCCGCCGTGGTGCTTGCGATGGACGCGGAGCTGGTGGCCCAGGGGCCCGGCGGCAAGCGCACCATCCCGGCGCGGGAGTTCTTCGTCGACTACCTGCAGTCCTCTTTGGCGCCCGACGAGTTGCTCACCGAGGTGCGGGTGCCGAAGGCGGACGGCTGGGGCTTCCACTACGAGAAGTTCCACCGGGTCGCGCAGTCCTGGGCGATCGTCGGCGTGGCCGCGCTGGTGCGGCGGGACGACGGGCGCATCGCCGAGGCGCGGGTCGGGCTGACCAATATGGGCTCCACGCCACTGCGTGCCTATGCCTCCGAGGAGGCCCTGGCCGGCGCCGGGGACGCCGATGCGGTGGCGCGGGCGGCCGAGGAGGCGGCCGACGGCACACGGCCCGCCCAGGACACCAACGCCTCGCCCGAGTACCGGGCGCATCTGGCCCGGGTGCTCACCAGGCGGGCGGTGCTGACCGCCGCCGGAATGGGGTGAGGGGCGATCACGGACTTCGAAGGGCCGGAACAGGTGCGGGCCCGCCTGGAGGAGACGGGGTACCTCGTCGACGAAGGGCTGGCCGTGGCCTGTTTCCTGGCCCTGAGGCTGCACCGGCCGCTGTTCTGCGAGGGCGACGCGGGCGTCGGCAAGACGGCGCTCGCGTCCGCCTTCGCCGAGGCCCTCGACGCCCCGCTGATCCGCCTCCAGTGCCACGAGGGCATCGACGCCTCGCAGGCCCTGTACGACTGGGACTTCCCGCGCCAGCTGCTGCATCTGCGGGCCGCCGAGGCGGCCGGGGTCACCGACGCGGCCCGGCTCGAGGGCGAGCTGTACGACCGGCGCTTCCTCGTCGCCCGGCCGCTGCTCAAGGCGCTGGAGACGCAGCCGTCGGTGCTGCTGGTCGACGAGATCGACCGGGCGGACGACGAGTTCGAGGCGTTCCTGTTGGAGCTGCTGTCGGAGTTCTCGGTGACGATCCCGGAGCTCGGCACCCTGCGCGCGGAGGTGCCTCCGGTGGTCGTGCTGACCTCCAATCGCACCCGTGAGGTGCACGACGCGCTGAAGCGGCGCTGCCTGTACCACTGGTTCGACCATCCGGACTTCGCCCGCGAACTGGCCATCGTGCGCAGACGGTTGCCCGGGGTGTCGGCGCGCCTCGCGGAACAGGTCACCGCGCTGGTCCAGGCCCTGCGCACGCATGACCTCCTCAAACCGCCGGGCGTCGCCGAGACGATCGACTGGGCCGAGGCCCTGGACGCGCTCGGCGCGAACGAGGTGGACGCCGAGCTGGCGGTGACCACGCTGGGTTCGGTGCTGAAGTACCGGGAGGACGCGGAGCGGGCCCGGGGGCTGGACTTGGCTGCGGTGCTCGCGGGGCGGGGTGCGTGACGATGCCCGGCGTCGACGCCGCGCTCCTCGGCTTCGCCCGCGCCCTGCGCGCGGCGGGCGTCGAGGCGAGTACGGAGCGGGTGCACGCGTTCCTCTCCGCGGTGGATGTCCTGCCGGCGGACGTCTACTGGGCGGGGCGGCTGACGCTGTGCGGGGAACGGGACGATCTGGAGCGGTACGACCGGGTGTTCGCGGCCTTCTTCGGCGGCACCGGGCAAGCCGCTCGGCGCCCGGTCACGGTCCCCCGCGCGCCCCGGCTGCGGCTCGTCGTACGGGATGCGGAAGGGGAGGCCCGTACGGCGCAGGCGCCGGACGCACCACCCGTGGCCGCCCTCGCCAGTACCTCCGAGGTGCTGCGCCACCGCGACTTCGCCCGCCTGAGCGGCGCCGAGCGCGAGCAGGTGCGCCGGCTGCTGGCCACGCTGGCGCTGCGGGGCGAGGTACGGCGGTCCGCGCGGCGGCGTCCTGCTCGGCGCGGGGAGGTCGATCCGCATCGCACGGTCCGGGAGCTGCTGCGGCGCGGCGGGGAGCCCGCGCGGCTGCTCCGGTACGCCCGGACGGAGCATCCGCGCCGGGTGGTGCTGCTCGTGGACGTCAGCGGCTCCATGGCGCCGTACGCGGACGCGCTGCTGCGCTTCGCGCACGCGGCCGTGCGCGGGGCCCGTACGGAGGTGTTCACGATCGGGACACGGCTGACCCGGGTCACGCGGGAGCTGTCGCATCGGGACCCTGACCTCGCGATGGCCGCGGTCGCGTCGGCGGTGCCGGACTGGCGTGGGGGTACCCGGCTGGGTGAGCTGCTGGGCGTGTTCCTGGAGCGCTGGGGACAGCGCGGTATGGCGCGCGGTGCGATCGTGGTGGTGCTGTCCGACGGCTGGGAGCGCGGCGACCCGGAGCTGCTCGCGGAACGAATGCGCCGCCTGCACCGCCTGGCCCACCGGGTGATCTGGGCCAACCCGCTCAAGGCCCGCCCCGGTTACGCCCCCTTGGCGGCCGGGATGGCGGCGGCCCTGCCGAGCGTGGACGCGTTCGTCGAGGGCCACAGCCTCGCGGCGCTGGAACGCCTGGCGGCCGTGGTGAGAGGAGCCGAGGATGCGTGACGTACTGCCGGTGCAGGGGAACGGGTACGCGGCCTCGATGGCCGCGGCGCCGCCGAGTGTCGACGCGCCCGCCCCAAGCCACAGCCTCGCGGCCCTGAAGCACTTGGCCGCGGCGGTGAGAGGAGCCGACGATGCGTGACGTACTGCCGGTGCAGGGGAACGAGTACGCGGCCTCGATGGCCGCGGCGCCGCCGAGTGTCGACGCGCCCGCCCCAAGCCACAGCCTCACGGCCCTGAAGCACTTGGCCGCGGCGGTGAGAGGAGCCGACGATGCGTGACGTACTGCCGGTGCTGCGTGGCTGGTACGCGGCCGGGTCGCCGTTCGGGCTTGCCACCGTCGTTGCGACGAGCCGCAGCGCGCCGCGTGATCCGGGGGCCGCGATGGCCGTGGGGCCGGGTGACGAGGTCGTGGGCAGTGTGTCGGGCGGCTGTGTCGAGGGGGCGGTGTTCGAGCTGGCCCAGGAGGTGGTGGCGAGCGGCGAGGCGCGCGTGGAGACCTTCGGGTACAGCGACGAGGACGCGTTCGCGGTGGGGCTCACCTGCGGCGGCGAGATCACCCTCCTCGTACGTCCGGTGACGGCCGCCTCCGACCCTGCCTTCGGCGCGGTCGCCGAGTCCGTCGCCGCCGGTGAGCCGGTCACCGTGGCGTCGGTGGCCGACGGACCCGCGCCACGCGGCGCGACCCTCGCGGTCTGGCCCGACCGGGTCCTCGGCACGCTGGGCGCGGCGGGCCTGGACGCGGCGGTCACCGCCGACGCGCGCGGCGAACTCGCCCTCGGCGTCACGGAACTGCGCCACTACGGGCCGCACGGCGAGCGCCGTGAGGACGCCGTCGCCGTCTTCCTGCACTCCTTCGCGCCGCCGCCGCGGATGCTGGTCTTCGGCGCGATCGACTACGCGGCCGCCGTCGCCCGGATCGGCGACTTCCTCGGCTACCGGGTCACCGTCTGCGACGCCCGCCCGGTCTTCGCCACGCCCAAACGCTTCCCGGAGGGCGTCGAGGTGGTCGTCGACTGGCCGCACCGCTACCTGAACGGCACCGACACCGACAACCGCACGGTGATCTGCGTCCTCACCCACGACCCGAAGTTCGACGTGCCGCTGCTGGAGGAGGCCCTGCGCAGGCCGGCCGCGTACATCGGGGCGATGGGCAGCCGCCGTACCCATGACGACCGGATGCGACGACTGGCCGCGGCCGGGCTCACCGGGGCCGAACTGTCCCGGCTGCGCTCGCCGGTCGGGCTCGACCTCGGGGCCCGTACGCCCGAGGAGGTCGCCGTGTCGGTCGCCGCCGAGATCGTCGCCCTGCGCTGGGGCGGCACCGGCGCCCCGCTGACGGCGACCGCCGGCGCCATCCATCCACGGGGAGCGTGAGGAGAAAGTCATGGAACTGCGCCACGAGTTCACCGTGCCCGTACCGGTCGACGACGCCTGGCGGGCGCTCCTCGACATCGAGCGGGTCGCGCCCTGTCTGCCAGGAGCGAGCGTGACGGACTACGACGGCAAGACGGTGACCGGATCGGTGAAGGTCAAGGTGGGCCCGGTGACCCTGACGTACAAGGGCACCGGGGTGTTCGAGGAGCGGGACGAGCAGGAGCACCGGATGGTGCTGAGCGCGAGCGGTCGGGAGGCCCGCGGGCAGGGCACCGCGCGGGCCACCGTGACCGGCACACTCACCGAAGGCGACGACGGTACGGCGGTCACCGTGCTCACCGATCTGTCGGTGACCGGGCGTCCGGCGCAGTTCGGGCGGGGGCTGCTGTCGGAGGTGGGCGACCGGCTGGTCTCGCAGTTCGCCGAGTGCCTGGCCGAACGCCTCACCGGGCCGGAGCCGGAGCCTGAGACGGCACCGGCGACCTCGGCACCCGAGGAGACCGCGCCCCTCGATCTCGCCCGCACGGCCGCCCTCCCCGTCGCCCGACGGGTGGGCCCACCGCTGGCGGCCGCCCTGCTGGTTCTGGTCGCCTGGCGGTGGCGGCACAGGAGGCGCTAGCGGAGTGGCAGGCGGTGCAGTTCCACGTCCGTGAGGCCGCCGTCGGCGACCGAGGCGGTGAGGTACGTGCAGTGCGGCTGGCGGCGCCGGTCGGTCGGGGAGCCCGGGTTGAGCAGGCGCAGACCGGACGGGGCGGAGGTGTCCCACGGGATGTGGCTGTGCCCGAACACCAGGACGTCCAGGTCGGGGAAGCGCGCGGCACACCGCACCTCGCGGCCGGCCGCCGGGCCCGTCTCGTGGACCACGCCGAAACGCAGGCCGCCTAGCTCCGCACGGGCCACTTCGGGGAGGCGGGCCCGCAGCTCGGGGCCGTCGTTGTTGCCGTACACGGCGATCAGCCGGCGGCTGCGGCTCTCCAGCAGATCGAGGGTGGCCGTGTCGACCCAGTCACCGGCGTGGATCACCACGTCGGCGTGCGGGAGTTCGGCGAGGAGCTGGTCGGGAAGTGCGCGGGCGCGCACGGGGAGGTGGGTGTCGGACATCAGCAGCAGACGCACTCCGCCAGGCTACGGGCACCGGCCTGGGCGGAGGTGGCAAGCGACGGGGAGCGGGTTAGCATCGGGCGAGACCCATACAAGGCAGGCGACGACCCGAGGGGACTTCGAGCGCGATGCCGGTCAAGGTCAGCGTCATCGTTCCCGTGTACAACCCGGGGGCGTACATCGAGGACTGCATCTCCTCGCTGCTGCGGCAGTCCCTGCCCCCGGACGAGTACGAAGTGATCTTCGTCGACGACGGCTCCACCGACGACACGCCGGGCCGGCTGGACGAGCTCGCCGCCGAGGACCCCCGGGTGACCGTCGTGCACCAGGAGAACTCGGGCTGGTCGGGCAAGCCCCGCAACGTCGGCGTCGCCGCCTCCCGCGGCGAGTACGTGATGTTCGTGGACAACGACGATCACCTCGGTGACGAGGCGCTCGAGCGGATGTACGACTACGGCGTGGCCAACGGCGCCGATGTCGTCGTAGGAAAAATGGCAGGTCAGGGCCGCGGGGTGCCGGTGGAGCTGTTCCGTCGCAACCATCCGCGGGCCACGGTGGAGAGCGCGCCGCTGATCGACAGCCTCACCCCGCACAAGATGTTCCGGCGCGCCTTCCTGGACCGTATCGGCCTGCGCTTCCCCGAGGGCAAGCGGCGCCTTGAGGACCATGTCTTCGTCACCGAGGCGTTTCTGCGGGCGGACAACGTCTCGGTGCTCAGCGACTACGTCTGCTACTACCACGTCCGCCGGGACGACGCCGCCAACGCGGGCTTCCAGCGCTTCGACCCCGTCGGCTACTTCAAGAACCTGCGCGAGGCCCTGGACGTCGTCGAGCGGTACACCGAGCCGGGGGCGGTGCGCGACCGGCTGTTCCGCCGCTGGCTGCGGGTGGAGATGGTCGAACGGATGCGCGGCAAGCGGCTGCTGGCCATGCCCGCCGACTACCGCAAGGAGATGTTCCGGGAGATCCACTCCGTCGTCGTCGAGCGGTTCGGGCCCGGTGTGGCGGCCGGTCTTCAGCCCACCCAGCAGGTGGTGGCGGCGCTGATCGCCGCGGACCGGTACGGCGATGTGGAGGCGTTCGCCGAGTGGGAGGCGGGCGTCGTCCTCAAGGCCGTTCCGGAGGGCCTGGAGTGGGAGGACGGCACGCTGCGGGTGTCCTTCGCCGCGGAGTACCACTCCGGCGGGGCGCCGCTGACGTTCGGCGCCACCGGCGGCGGCGATCCACTGCAGGCCCCGCCGAAGGACGTCACCGAGGCCATCGCCTGGGTGGGCGCCGACACCGTTGCCCGGTTCGGCTCCGCGACCGCGGACCTGCTGCTGCGCCAACGCTCCAATGCCGCCCAGTACTTCCAGCCGGTGCAGTTCACCCGGGAGACCGTGCCGACCGAGGACAGGGGGCGGTTCCGGCTGGTGCTGCGGGCCACGGCCACCGTGGACCCGGCGCAGGCGGCCGGCGACGCTCCCCTGGCCGGGCTGTGGGACGCCGTGGTCCGGGTGAAGCTGGGCGGCTGGACCAAGGAGTGCCGGCTCGCGCTTGTGCCGCGCACCGAGCGCCCGATGGCGTACGCCGGTGTCGTCGCCGGGCGTGTGGTGCTGCCGTACTGGACCGCCCGGCACCTCACGCTCGCCCTGGACGTCGACCGCGCGAGCCGGAACCTCGGGCTCGGGCGGGTCGCCCTGGAGGAGGTCACCGTCGCGCACGACCGGCTCAGCGCCCCGATGCCGTTGTACGTGCCGGGCGACACGGACGTGCTGCTGCGGCTGACCGCGCGGGGCAAGGAACTGGACGCCGCCGCCACGCTCTCCCCCGTGCCCGACGGATCCGGGGCCCTGCTGACGGCCGCGCTGCCCGCCCTGGTGATGGGCGGGACGACCTGGCGGACCTCCCTGGTCCCGGTCCCGGACGCCGCCGAACCGCGGCTGCTGGCACTGCCGTTCGCGCTGCGCGCCGGGGCGCACGGCGTGCAGGTGCGCCGCACGCCCCGCCCCAGCGTGCTGCGCCGACTGGTACGCAAGGCGAAGGCCCTGCTCAGGGCTCCACGGAGGTGATGGAGTGCGCGCACTGGGGATCGACGGTGCCTGGGTGCTGGAGCCCAAGGTCTTTCCGGACGACCGGGGCAGCTTCCACGAGTGGTACCGGGGCGAGGAGTTCCGCGAGGCCACCGGACACGACCTGACGCTCGCGCAGGCCAACTGCTCCGTCTCCCGGCGGGGCGTGGTGCGCGGCGTGCACTTCTCCGACGTTCCGCCCGGTCAGGCCAAGTACGTGACCTGTGTGCGCGGCGCCGTCCTGGACGTGGTGGTCGATCTGCGCACCGGATCCCCGGCGTTCGGGCAGTGGGAGGCGGTACGGCTCGACGACGACACCCGGCACGCGGTGTTCCTCGCCGAGGGCCTCGGGCACGCCTTCATGGCGCTCACCGACGACGCCACCGTCATCTACCTGTGCTCCACCGGCTACGCCCCGGACCGCGAGCACGGCGTGCACCCGCTCGACCCGGACCTGGGGCTGCCCTGGCCCGAGGGCATGGAGCCCGTGCTGTCCCCCAAGGACGCCGAGGCACCGCCCCTGGCCCAGGCGCTGCGCACCGGGCTCCTGCCGTCGTACGAGGACTGTGTCGCCCGCTACCGGTGGCTGCGCGGCGGCTGAGTACCGGCCCCTGACCGGAGTTCAAGCCTCCAGCGAGCCGTGCGCGGCATCGTCGGTGGCGGTGTGATGGCCCTTTCTCAGTGAGGAGACGGGCGCGATGACAAGCTCCATCGGCGAGTCGTACGACCCCCTCGGCGCGCATCTTCAAGACCCGTATCCCTTCTTCGCGCTGGCGCGGGAGCAGGAGCCGGTCTTCTACTCCGAGGTGCTGCGGGCCTGGGTGGTGACCCGGTTCGACGATGTGCGCACGGTGCTGCAGCGGCACGAGACGTTCTCCACGGCGAACGCCCTGCGCTCCCCGCTTCCGCTGCATCCGGACGCCCTCGCCGTGCTGGAGCGCGGCTTCCCGCCCTCCTCCGCCATCATCAACGTCAACGGCGACCGGCACCTGAAGGTGCGGGCCCCGCTCGCCAAGCGGCTCGGCACGGACGCGGTGGCCGTGATGGAGCCGGAGATCCGCAAGCGGGCGACGGCGCTCGTGGACGCCATGGCGGCGGACGGCTCGGCCGAGTTGATGAGCCAGTACGCGCGCGTGCTGCCCGTTGAGACCATCAGCGACATGTGCGGCATCGACGCGCAGGACCGGGCGATCATCCGGGACGGCGCCTATGCCTGCGTCGCGGTCATCACCGGCGGCGCCTCCCGCGAGGAAGAGGTCGGGGCGGCCGAGCTGTTCCTGGAGTTCCAGCAGGTCATGGCGCGCTATGTGCGCGAGCGCAGGGACCGGCCGGGCACGGACGCCTTCAGTGAGATCGCCGAGGTGCTCGCGCCCCCGGGACCCATCGACGACGAGCAACTCGCCGAACTCGTATGGACGTTCATCGGGCTGATCACCGCCGGGCACTCGACCACCACCGCCCTGCTGGGCAACGGACTGTGGCATCTGCTCTCCCACCCCGAGCAGTGGGAACTGCTGTGCCGGCAGCCTGAGCTGATCCCGGGCGCCGTGGAGGAGATCTCCCGCTACGACACCCCCGTGCACGCCTTCTTCCGGATGACCACGCGCGAAGTGAGCCTGGGCGGACGGACCCTGCCGGCGGGGGCCGACGTGGTGGCGCTCTACAGCGCGGCCAACCGGGACCCCGAGGAGTTCGACCAGCCCGAGACGTTCGACATCACCCGGCAGATGACCCGGCACCTGACCTTCGGCCACGGCGTGCACGCCTGTGTGGGCGCCCGGCTGGCCAGGCTCCAGCTCGCGGTGACGCTGGAGGCCCTGACCACCCGGCTCCCGGGGCTGCACCTGGTACCGGACAGCCCGGTCCGCATGGCCCGGCAGTTCGTCGACCACGCCCCCGTCGCCCTGCACGTCGCCTGGTGACGACGCCCGGCCCGAAGGGACACACGGCAGTGACCGACAGCGCATCGCACCCGACGGAGCACCGCCCGGCCACCGCGGCGGCCGGCGCCGAGGACCAGGCCCGGGCCCTGCGCCTGGTGCACGGCTACATGGCCTCCCAGGCGCTCGGCGCCGCCGTCCGCCTGAGCATCCCCGAAAGGCTGGCCGAGAGCCCGAAGAGCTGCGCCGAGCTGGCCGCGGCCACCGACACCGACCAGGACGCGCTGCGCCGTCTGCTGCGGGCCCTGGAAGCCCTGGGTCTGGTGGAACGCCCCGGCCGCACCGACCGGTTCGCGCTCACTTCCTTCGGCCAGGTTCTGCGGTCCGACGCCGACGCCCCGGCCCACGCGCTCGCCGATCTGTTCACCTCTGCGGCGGTGTGGCGGCCCTGGGGCGAGCTGCACCAGAGCGTGCGCACCGGCCGGACGGCGTTCGAGACGGTCTTCGGCATGCCGGCCTTCGCCTACATCGGCCGACAGCCGGAGCTGTCCGCCCTGTTCAACGCTGCGATGGCGGAGACCGCGCAGGGCGCGGCCGATGTGGTGGCGGCCGGCTACGACTTCTCCGGCTTCCCCACCGTCGTGGACGTCGGCGGCGGCAACGGCACCCTGCTCGCCGCCCTGTTGAGCGCGCACCCCGACAGCCGGGGCGTCCTCTTCGACACCCAGACCGGTGTGCGGGAGGCCGCCAAGGTGCTCGCGGAGGCCGGTGTCGCCGACCGCTGCGAGATCACCACGGGCGACTTCTTCACCGCCGTACCGGCCGGGGGCGACGCGTATGTCCTCAAGAGCGTCATCCACGACTGGGACGACGAGCTGGCGCGCACTGTGCTGCGGCGCTGTCGTGAGGCCATGCCCGAGCAGGCGAAGCTGCTCCTCGTCGAGCCGGTCCTGCCGGACGAGAACGGACCCGCGGCCGAGCTCAGCGTCGTCCTGAGCGATCTGAACATGCTGGTCATGGCCGGAGGCCGGGAACGCACCGCGGCGGAGTACGCCGCCCTGCTCGACTCGGCCGGACTCGAACTGACCGGTGTGGGCGATCCGCTGGCGCCCACGCACTTCCAGGTGCTGGAAGCGGTTCCCCGCTGATCAGCGGATGGTGAGCTCTTCCAGGAGGCGCCGCAGCGCTGGCCAGCCCCGGGAGCGCCGTACGCCGAGATTCCTGGCCCGGGCCAGCGGGCGCCACAGGCCCGCTTCCAGCAGGGTCTCGGGGTGGACGGCTCCGGTCCGTTCCAGGATCGTCTCGGGCACCTTCTGCGGGTCGGGCACGTCGTACTCGGCGACGATCTCGTCGTACTTGTCCCGCAGCACGGTGTTGTGCGGGTCGGCGCCGAACACGACGAGCTGTCCGGTGGGTTGGGTGTCGACGAGGACGGTGACCAGGTCGGGGCGGTGCCGGGCGAGGATCTCGGTGAGCTTGTAGACGTCTCCGGTCCAGGCGCCGGTGTGGCGGTCGCGGGCCGCCTCGTCGATGTTGCGCGGCAGCATGTCGTCGAAGACGATCACACTGGCCCAGTCGGAGTGCCGCTCGACGTTGATGAAGTCCCGCAGCGCGTACTCGAACAGGTGCATGCCGTCGATGAACGACAGGTCGAGGGTGGTGCGCCGCCAGTGGCCGAGCGGGCTGCGGCCGCGGCGCAGGTTGCGCACGGGATGGCGGCCGCCCTTGAGGTGGGCGAGGGGGTTGTCGCGGGCGAAGAAGTCGTCGCTGGTGGCCTTCACCAGGTGGACGTCGCAGCGGATCTCCGTGACCACCTTGAACGCGGGGTCGATCGCGATGCTGGGGACCCGGGACAGTCTGAGGCTGCGGCCGTCGTTGACGCCGATCTCCAGGTAGTTGCGGTTGGCGGTGACCTTGTGCAGTTCCTTCAGGAACTCGTGGCGTTTCACGAAGGGGACTCCTTGCGGATGCGGGGAAGTGCCTCGTGCAGGGCGGTGCGCCAGTCGCGCAGCGGCGGCAGGCCGAGCGTCTGCCAGCGGCCGTGTGCGAGGGCGCTGTACTGGGGGCGGGGTGCGGGCCGGGGGAAGGCCGCGCTGTCGGTGGGGCGTACCCGCTCGGGGTCGGCGCCGAGCAGCCGGAAGACCTCGCGGGCCAGCTCGTACCAGCTGGCCTCGCCCGAATTTGTGGCGTGCAGAACCCCGTTGGTGTCCGGGGCGAGGTCGGCGATACGGGCCGCGACGTCGGCGCTCCAGGTGGGCTGTCCGCGCTGGTCGTCGACCACGTCTACGGTGGGGCGGCTCGCCTCCAGGCCGATCATCGTGCGGACGAAGTTCGGGCCGTGGACGCCGTAGAGCCAGGCGGTGCGCACCACGGTGCTCGCCTCGGGGAGTTCCTCGCGTACGGCCTGCTCCCCGGCGAGTTTGGTGCGGCCGTAGGCGGTGCGCGGGGCGGGCGGATGGTCCTCGGGGTAGGGGGTGGTACGGGCTTGGCCGGAGAAGACGTAATCGGTGGAGACATGGATCAGCCGGGCGCCGTGGGCGGCGCAGGCGCGGGCCAGCAGGCGGGGGCCTTCGCCGTTGATGCGCAGGGCGGTGGCCTCGTCCTGCTCGGCGTCGTCCACGGCCGTGTAGGCGGCGCAGTTGACGACGGTCTCGGGCCGGTGCGCGGTGAACGCCCGCTCCAGGGAGGCGGGTTCGGTGATGTCCAGGGCGTGGTGGCCGAGGCCGGTCACCTCGGCGCCGCGCGCGCGGAGTTCGGCGACGACGTCGTGGCCGAGCATGCCGCCCGCGCCGGTGACCAGCCACCTCATGCGTGCTCCTCGGCCACCCGCCGCTTCAGCGGTTCCCACCAGGCGCGGTGGGCGCGGTACCAGTCGACGGTCTCGGCGAGCCCGGAGCGGAAGTCGTGCCGGGGCCGGTAGCCGAGTTCCTCGCGGGCCTTGCTCCAGTCGACGGAGTAGCGCAGATCGTGGCCCTTGCGGTCCGCCACATGGGTCACCCGGTCCCAGTCCGCCCCGCACGCCTCAAGGAGCAGTCCGGTGAGCTCCTTGTTGCTCAGTTCGGTGCCGCCGCCGATGTTGTAGACCTCGCCGGGGCGGCCCTGGGTGCGGACGAGTTCGACGCCGCGGCAGTGGTCGTCGACGTGCAGCCAGTCGCGGACGTTGAGGCCCTCGCCGTAGAGCGGGACCTGATGGCCGTCGAGGAGGTTGGTGACGAAGAGCGGGATGACCTTCTCGGGGAACTGGTGCGGGCCGTAGTTGTTGGAGCAGCGGGTGACCCGCACATCCAGGCCGTGGGTGTGGTGGTAGGCCAGGGCGAGCAGGTCGGAGGAGGCCTTGGAGGCGGAGTACGGGGAGCTGGGCCGCAGCAGGTACTCCTCGTCGGAGGAGCCGGAGTCGACCGAGCCGTACACCTCGTCGGTGGAGATGTGCACGAAGGTCGACACGCCGCCGCGCAGGGCGCCCTCCAGCAGGGTCTGGGTGCCGACGACATTGGTGAGCACGAAGTCGGACGCCCCGCTGATCGAGCGGTCCACATGGGACTCGGCGGCGAAGTGCACGACGTGGTCGGCCTGGGAGGTGAGCTTGGCGACGAGTTCGGCGTCGCGGATGTCGCCCTGCACGAACTCCAGGCGGGGGTGGTCGAGGGGGAGGTTGTCGAGGGATCCGGCGTAGGTCAGCTTGTCGAGCACGGTGATCGTCGGGCCGTCGGACCGCAGCAGCATGCGGACGTAGGCCGAGCCGATGAACCCGGCGGCGCCGGTGACGAGGACGTTCATGTGTGGATCTGCACCTTGCTGTGGTCGCCGAGGACGAATCGGTGGGCGCTGGGGACGTGGTGCGCCGGAGTCACCTCGGCGTGCCGGCCGATCAGGGAGGACTCGATGCGGCCGACGCCGGCGATCGAGGAGTCCCGCAGCACGATGGAGAACTCCAGCTCGCTGTCGGTGATGTGGCAGTTCTCGGCGATGGAGGTGAATGGGCCGACGTAGGAGTTGTCGACGACCGATCCGGCGCCGATGACGGCGGGGCCGACGATCCGGGAGTTGATGATCCGGGCGCCCTCCTCGACGACCACCCGGCCGACCGTCTCGGACAGTTCGTCGACCTCGCCGTCGATCCGCCGGTCGAGCCCCTCCAGGACCGTCCGGTTGACCTCCAGCATGTCGTCGACGTTCCCGGTGTCCTTCCAGTAGCCCTTGATGACCGTGCACCGGACGTCGGCGCGGGCGTCGATCAGGTGCTGGATGGCGTGGGTGATCTCCAACTCGCCGCGCCAGGACGGCTTGATGGCGCGCACCGCCGCGTGGATGGCGGGCGTGAAGAGGTAGACGCCGACCAGTGCGAGGTCGCTCTTGGGGTGCTCGGGTTTCTCCTCCAGGCCCACCACCTGTCCCGAGCCGTCGAGTTCGGCCACGCCGAAGGCGCGTGGGTCGGGGACGTGGGTGAGGAGGATCTGGGCGTCGGGGCGATGGTGGCGGAACTCCTCGACCAGGGCGCTGATGCCGCCGACGATGAAGTTGTCGCCGAGGTACATCACGAAGTCGTCGTCGCCGAGATAGTCCCGCGCGATCTGCACCGCATGGGCCAGACCGAGCGGGCGTTCCTGGGGGATGTAGGTGATCTGGAGACCGAACTTCGAGCCGTCGCCCACCGCGTCCTGGATTTCGGCGGCGGTGTCGCCGACGATGACGCCGACATCGGTGACGCCGGCTTCGGCGATGGATTCCAGCCCGTAGAACAGCACAGCCTTGTTGGCAACCGGCACCAGCTGTTTGGCCGAAGTGTGCGTGATCGGCCGCAGCCGTGTGCCGGCTCCGCCGGACAGCACGAGAGCCTTCATCTGGTTCACCATAGCGTCGTTCCCGCGTAACCGACTGGTCAGATGTTGGAGCGGGCGGCGCTGATGCCACCGAGCGCGGAGTCCGGATCGCGCTCCATCGCCAGGTCGCCGAGGGAGAGGATGCCCACGGGGCGGCCCTCCTCGATGACCGGAATCCGCCGTACGGCGTGCTCGCGCATCAGCCGTACCGCCGTGCCCACCTCGTCGTCGGGCCCGACGGTGACCAGAGCGTCGTCGCTGCACGCTCCGGCCACGGTGGTCTGCTCCGGATCCTCGCCCTGAGCAAGCGAACGGACCACGAGGTCACGGTCGGTGACCAGCCCCCGCAGCCGGTCCCCGTCGGTCACCAGGACCGCGCCGAGATCCTGGTCGCGCATGATGCGGGCCACCGCCGCCACGGAGGCCTGCGGCTCCACGGTGAGCAGGACGCCGGTCATGATGTCGCGGACGTGCTGGGCCATGACGTACTCCTTCGCTCAGCTCCCTGGCCCCCGGGTACCCGCGGCTCAGCGGTTCAG
The DNA here is from genome assembly GCF_036173105.1 of Streptomyces sp. NBC_00287. NCBI lineage: Bacteria > Bacillati > Actinomycetota > Actinomycetes > Kitasatosporales > Streptomycetaceae > Streptomyces > Streptomyces sp. NBC_00287. The sequence goes on along the minus strand of NZ_CP108053.1, from coordinate 8,826,894 downwards.
CTCGATCTCGCTCCAGACCTGTTTGCCGCCGCTGACCGGGACCGTCCCCCAGGACGCCGACATGGCCTCGACCAGGAGGATGCCGCGGCCTCCGGTGGCCTCCCAGCCGATGCTGGTGGGTTTGACGGGGCTGCGGGGCGAGGTGTCGGCGACGGAGACCCGCAGCCGGCTGTTGATCAGGGTGAGGTCGAGGCGGACCTGTCCTTCGGTGTGCACGAGGGCGTTGGTGACCAGCTCGGAGACGACCAGCAGCACCGCGTCCCGCTCGCCCGCCAGGCCCCAGGTGCGCAGGGTGCGGCGGGTGAAGCGGCGGGCGTGGCCGACCGCCTCGGGCACCCGCCACACCGTCCAGCTCTCGCGCAGTGGGCGCAGTGCCATGCCGTCGTAGCGCATCAGCAGCAGGGCGACGTCGTCGCTGCGGCGGGCGTTGCCGAGCAGGGCGTCGGCGACCAGGCCGAGGTGGGCCGGGTCGGAGCCGGCCAGGCCGCGGGCGAAGCCGTCCATCCCGGCGTCGATGTCCGCCTCGACGGACTCCACCAGGCCGTCGGTGGTCAGCGCGATCAGGGTGCCGGGCTGGATCCGCAGGGGGCTCATCGGGAAATCGGCCTGTGTCATGACGCCGAGCGGCGGGCCGCCCTCGGCCTCGGCGATGTCCGTTGTGCCGTCCGGGTGGCGCAGCACCGGCGGGAGGTGTCCGGCGCGCACGCACCAGGCGGTGCCCTCCTCCAGGTCGACGTCGACATAGGCGCAGGTGGCGAAGAGGTCGGTCTCCAGCTCCATCAGCAGCCGGTTGGCGTGCGAGACGACCACGTCGGGCGGGTGGCCCTCGGCGGCGTAGGCGCGCAGGGCGGTGCGCATCTGGCCCATCAGGGTGGCGGCGGCCGCGCTGTGGCCCTGGACGTCGCCGATGACTAGGGCGACGTGGTTGTCGGGCAGTGGGATCACGTCGTACCAGTCGCCGCCGAGTTCCAGACCGGCCGTACTCGGCAGATAGCGGGCGACGGCTTCCGCGCCGGGCAGCCGGGGCAGGCGGCGGGGCAGCAGCTGGCGCTGGAGCATGCCGACGAGTTCGTGTTCGGCGTCGAAGGCGCGGGCGCGCATCAGGGCTTGCCCGGTGAGTCCGGCGGAGGCGGTGAGCAGGGCGCGTTCATCGGCTCCGAAGTGGTGCGGGGCGTCCCAGCCGATCAGGCAGACGCCCGCCATCCGGCCGGCGGCGGGCAGCGGCAGGACGGCCAGGCCGCCGGGGCCGACCTCGGCGAGGGCGGGTTCCAGCGGGGTGCCGGCCGGCCAGATCTGGGCGCGGCCCTCGCGCAGGGCCGCGGCGAGGGTGGGCATCGCGCGCACCGGCGCGTCGGGCCACTCGGTGCGCCATTCCAGGCGCCACAGCTCGGGCCAGGACTCGGGATCGGGCGGGTCGAGGACGGTGACGACGAGCCGGTCGCTCTCCAGCTCGGCGAGGGCGATCCGGTCGGCGCGCAGGGGGGTGCGCAGGGCGGCGACGACGGCCTGGCTGACGTCGCGGACGGTGCCGGCGGTGGCGAGGGCGGCGGCGAGGCGCTGGACGCGGGCCACGTCGGTGACGTCGGAGCGCAGCTTGGAGGCGTCGGCGACGGTGCCCGCGAGCCGGGCCTGCTGCCCCTCGCCGCCGGGCAGCAGCCGCCCGCGCAGCCTGAGCCACTTGGGCGGGCCCGTCGGCTGGAGCACGCGGAACTCCAGCTCGCGGTCGCCGATGGACATGTGGTCGGCCTCGACGACGGACATCAGTGAGGGCAGGTCCTCCGGCACGGTCAGCCCCAGCAGGGTCTCCACCTTGCCGTCGAACTCGTCCGGGCCGATCCCGAACAGGTCCAGGATGTCGTCGCCGACCTCGACGCGGCCGGTGTCCATGGCGAGGCTGAAGGCATTGGCGGGAAGTTCGCCGCCCTCGGCGCGCCCCACGGGCGTGGGCCAGGCGAAGGTGCGGGCGATCAGCTCCAGACAGTCGCGGTCCTCGGTGTCGAAGCCCTTGGCGTGTTCGCTCACGGCCACCAGACAGCCGTCGCCGTCCTGCCCGCGCGCGGGCAGAACCGCCAGATGGAAGTCGCCCGCCGAAACCCGCCGGGACTGGGCGCGGTCGGCGAGCTCCTTCGGACCGAGCCACACCGGCCGCCCCGTGTGGTGCGCGTCGGCCACCGCGGAGCCGCCGGTGACGGCATAGCTCTCGCGCAGCCCGTACTGGGTGCGCGGCGCCCCGGCCCACTCGACCAGGCACAACAGCTCGCCGTCCTCGGTCAGCGTGTACACGGCGGCGAAGGCCGCATGGGCGAATACGAGCGCTTGTTCGAGGATGCGGCGCAGCCGGTCGGGCGTCTCGGGGTCGTCGGCGACCGTGCTGAGGGCATCTTCGGCACGCTGTCTTCTCGATCTGCTTCTCGCAGCGCCCTCACCGCCCACGTTGGCCATTACAGCGCTTATGAGACACGTGCGCAGCCCCTGTGCGCGTTCGATGGAGTGCCTGCGAAGGCCACGCTCGAAACCCACCGAACAGGTCTTGACGCATGCGTTCCGCACGGTGGTCTCGTGACAGAGGCGACTGTCCGCGCCCCGGTGGCTGCCTGGAAGCTCGTTGCCGGGCCACGAAGGGGGAGGCATGGACAAGCGGTACGAGGTGTACGCGCTCGCCGACCGGCACTTCTACGAGACGCCGGACCGGCTGTCCGCGGGTGCTCGGCAGGCGGCGCCCCTGTACGAGGCGGCGCGGCGCGAGGTGCCGGACGGCTGGGACGCGGCGCGCATCGGCGACTGGCTGAACCTGACCCCGCTCGGCCCGGACGGCGCCCCGGTGGCCGGCCCTGCCCAGGGCTGGAAGATCCATGCCTCGGCCACCCGGGCGAACGCGGAGCGGATCGCGGCGATCGTGTGGGACTACTGCGTGCCGCGACGCATCCCGTTCAAGTTCGTGCCGGGCCCGCATCTGCTGCACTTGCGCAACACCAAGTACGCGGCCCGCGACAGCAGCGGCAAGTTCGTCACGGTGTATCCGGCCGACGAGGAGCAACTGCATGTCGTACTGCGCGAGTTGGGCAAACTGCTGGAGGGCTTCGAAGGGCCGTACATCCTGACCGATCTGCGCTGGGGCGACGGTCCGCTCTATGTGCGCTACGGCGCCTTCGCGCGCACCTTCGTCGTCGACGAGCGGGGCTCGCTGGTGCCGGCGGTGCGGGACGGCGCGGGGCGGCTGGTGCCGGACCGGCGGGCGCCGTCCTTCCAGGTCCCGGAGTGGGTGACGCTGCCGGCCTTCCTCGCACCGCATCTGGCGGCGCGCAACACCACGACGGTGGGCGAGCTGCCGTACCGGATCGAGAAGGCGCTGCACTTCTCCAACGGCGGCGGGGTGTACGCGGGCACCGACAGCCGGGACGGAAGCCGGGTCGTGCTCAAGGAGGGGCGGCCGCACGCGGGGCTCGCCTCCGACGGGGCGGACGCCATCGCGCGGCTGGAGCGGGAGAAGCAGGCCCTGGAGCAGGCGGCCGGGACGGGTGTGGTGCCGGAGGTCCGCGACTGGTTCACGCTCGGCGACCACCGGTTCCTGGTGATGGACTTCCTGGAGGGGCGGCCGCTCAACTCCTACCTCGCCGAACGGCATCCGCTGCTCACGCCCGACCCCGACCCCAAGGACGTGGCCGACTTCACGGCCTGGGCGCTGAAGATCTACGGCGCCGTGGAGCGGGCGGTGGAGGCTGTCCACGCGCGCGGGATCGTCTTCAACGATCTGCATGTCTTCAACATCATGGTCGCGCCCGACGAGGAGTCGGTGTCCCTGCTCGACTTCGAGGCCGCCGCCCCGGTCACCGAACAGGGCCGCCAGGTGGTCGCCCACCCCGGCTTCTTCGCCCCGCCGGACCGCACGGGCATCGACGTCGACCGCTACGCGCTGGCCTGTCTGCGGATCGCCCTGTTCCTACCGGTCACGACGCTGTTCGTGGTGGACCGGGGGAAGGCGGCGCATCTCGCCGAGGTGATCGGCCGTCAGTTCCCGGACGTGCCACCGGAGTTCCTGGAACAGGCGGTTTCGGAGATCACCCGGGATGCGCCGAGGCAGTCCTTCGTGGAGCCCGGCGACTGGCCCTACAGCCGCGACTCCATGGTCAAGGCGATTCTCGCCTCGGCCACCCCGGAGCGCGACGACCGGCTCTTCCCCGGCGACATCACCCAGTTCTCCGACGGCGGCGGCCTCGGTCTCGCGCACGGCGCCGCCGGGGTGCTGTACGCGCTGGACGCGGTCGGCGCCGAGCGCTACGAGGAGGGCGAGCGCTGGCTCCTCGCCCGAACCGCACCGCCGCCGACGGGCACCCCGCTCGGGCTGTACGACGGTCTCGCGGGCGTCGCCCATGTGCTGGACCGGCTGGGGCACCGGCAGCGCGCCCTCGACCTGGTCGAGTCGATCCTCGCCGAGCGCTGGCAGAACCTCGCCTCCGACCTGCATGGCGGACTGGCGGGGCTCGGCCTGGTCCTCGGCGAACTCGCGCACAGGACGGGCGAGTCGGAGCTGCGGGACCGTGCCGCCGAGGCCGCCGACATCCTCGTACGACGTCTCGCGGAACCCCTTCCGGACACCCCGCGGCGGCGCCGGGCCGGGCTGCTGCGCGGGGCGAGCGGGCCCGCGCTGTTCCTGCTCCGAGAGTACGAACGCACCGGCGAGGCACGGCTGTTGGCGGCGGCCGGGGTGGCGCTGCGGCGGGACCTGGAGTGCTGTGTCACGCACGAGAACGGCTCGCTGGAGGTCGACGAGGGCTGGCGGACGCTGCCGTACCTCGGGGAGGGGAGCGCCGGGATCGGCATGGTCCTGGACGACTTCCTCGCCCGTGCCGCCGACGCCGACGGGGAGTTCGAGCGGGCCCGCGCGGGCATCCTCGCCGCCGCCACCTGCCGCTTCTATGTGCAGCCGGGTCTCCTGCAGGGCCGGGCCGGAATGATCCTGCACCTCGCCCGTACCACCACGCCGGGTGCGAGCCGGGAGCGGCTCACCGACCAGATCGCCGGGCTCGGCTGGCTCGCCATGTCCTACCAGGGCCAACTGGCCTTCCCCGGACACCAGATGATGCGGCTGTCGATGGACCTGGGCACCGGAACGGCAGGGTGCCTGCTCGCGCTCGGCGCGGCCCTCGGCAGCGGGGCAGACGCTCATCTGCCGTTCCTGCCGCCGCTCGGGCGGCCCCCACAGCGCGGTTCCGCTCTCTGACGGAGCCGTGATCCAACCCCGTCCCCACGGGTGACGACATCCAACGGAAGGAATCGACATGGCACTTCTCGACCTGCAGACGATGGAGTCCGACGAGCAGACCAGCACCGGCGGCGTGAGCACGCTGAGCCTGCTGTCCTGCGTGAGCGCGGCGAGCATCACCCTCTGTCTCTGACGGCACCGCGCGACCACGGCCCCGGGCGGTCCGCTCCCGTGAGGGAGGGGCCCCCGGGGTCCCGCACACCGAGAGGGCGCCGCATGACCACGCGCACGAGGGAGCCCGGCCTGCTCGGTCCGGTCCCCGCCCGCTGGCTCGCCCTGTGCCTGGCGAGCACCGCCGCCACCGGGGCAGGGCTGCTGCTGCCCGCCGCGCTGGGCCGCACCCTGGACCTGCTGCTGGCCGACGCCCCGGCGACCCGCTGGGTGCTGTACTGCGCCGCGCTGGTCCTGCTGCTCGCCCTGCTCGACGCGGGCGAGACCGTGCTCGGCGGCACGGTGGACGCCCGCACCACCGGCTGGCTGCGTCGGCGCCTGAACCGTCATGTCCTGGCCGTGGGCCCGCGCGCCGCCGATCGCTTCGGCTCCGGAGACCTCGTCGCCCGCCTCGTCGGCAACGCCGCGCAGGCCGGCACGGCACCTTCGGCACGCGCGGCCCTGGTCGCCGCGCTCGCCGGACCGGTCGGCGGACTCGTGGCCCTGGCGCTGATCGACCCGTGGCTCGCGGCCGTACTGCTGGCCGGAGCACCGGTGCTCGCGCTGCTGCTGCGCGCCTTCACCCGCGACACCCGGGACTGCGTGGCCCGCTACCAGGAAGTGCAGGGACGGATCGCGGGCGCGCTCTCGGAAGCCATCGGCGGACACCGCACCATCCAGGCGGCGGGTACGACAGAACGGGAGACCGCGCGGATCCTGCGGCCGCTGCCCGAGCTGTCCCGGGCAGGACGTCGCATGTGGCGAGTGCAGGGGCGGGCCGCCGGACAGTCCGCCGCCGTGGCTCCACTGCTCCAGCTCGGGGTCGTCGCCGTCGCGGGGTTCCTGCTCACCCGGGACCGGCTGACGGTCGGTGAGCTGCTCGCCGCGTCGCGGTACGCGGTGCTGGCCACGGGCATCGGCGTACTGGTGGGACAGCTCGCGAGCCTCGCCCGCGCCCGGGCCGCCACCGGACGCCTCACGGAGGTGCTCACCGAACCGCCCCCGGCCTACGGGGACCGCCGGCTGCCACCCGGCCCCGGCCGTCTCGAGCTGCGCGGGGTGACCGCCCGGCGCGGCCGACGGACCGTCCTCGACGGCGTCGATCTCGTCGTGCCCGGCGGGACCACGCTCGCCGTGGTGGGCCGCTCGGGCGCCGGGAAGACCCTGCTCGCCTCGGTCGCCGGGCGCCTCACCGAGCCCGACGCCGGGGAGGTCCTGCTCGACGGGGTGCCGCTGCACGAGCTGTCCCACGACGAGCTGCGCGGGGCGATCGGCCACGCCTTCGAACGGCCCGCGCTGCTGGGCGGCACCCTCGAGGAGGAGATCAGCCTCGGCCCGCTACCCCGCTCCCCCGATCGGATCCGGGAAGCGGCCCGCAGGGCCCACGCGGACGAGTTCGTGCGCCGCCTGCCCGCCGGTTACGCCACCCTCTGCGCCGACGCGCCGCACTCCGGCGGGGAGTCCCAACGCCTCGGCCTGGCCCGGGCATTCGCCCACGGCGGACGGCTCCTCATCCTCGACGACGCCCTGTCCAGCCTCGACACGGTGACGGAGGCGCAGATCACCGACTCCCTGATGGGCGACGGCACCCGGCTGCTGATCGCCCACCGGCCCGCCACGGCGGCCCGTGCGGACGCCGTGGCCTGGCTGGACGAGGGGCGGATACAGGCGGTCGGACCGCACGAGCAGCTGTGGGAACTCCCCGGCTACCGGGCGGCGTTCGCGGACGGGGAGCGGCCATGAATCTGCCGCGTCTGGGGCTGCGGTTCCTGCGGGAGCGATGGCGGGTCGTGGCGCGGCTCGCGGGCTGGTCGGTGCTGGAGACCGGACAGACCTTCCTCACCGGGTACGCGCCCGCGCGCGCCCTGGACGAGGGGTTCCTGGCGGGCCGGACCGGCACGGGCCTCGCGTGGCTCGCGGTGGCCGGGCTCGGGGTACTCGTCGGGGCGTACGGGACGGCACGGGTGTACGCCGCGGTGGCCGAGCTGGTCGAACCCCTCAGGGACGGTCTGGTGACCCGGGTCGTGGCCCGCGGAGTCCGGGAGGGTGACTCCGCGGCGCTGTCCGGGCTCACCCAGCAGGCCGAGATCGCACGGGACACCTTCGCCGGTCTTGTGCTGGTGTCGCGTTCGTTCGTGTTCACCGCTGTCGGCGCCCTCATCGGCCTGTTCTCGCTCGCCCCGCCGCTTCTGCTGGTCGTCGGGCTGCCGCTGCTCGCCGGGGTGGCTCTCTTCGCGGTGACGCTGCGGCCGCTGGCCCATCGGCAGGAGACGTTCCTCGTCGCCGACGAGGCGCTCGCCGAGCGGTTCGGCGCGGTCTGCCCCGGGTTGCGGGACATCACGGCGGCCGGAGCGGAGGCGAGGGTCGCGACCGGCACGGAGGACCGGATCGACGCGGAACAGCGGGCCGCGACGTCCCTGGCCCGCTGGGGCGTCCTGCGCGTGGCCTCCCTGACCATCGGCGGCGAACTCCCGATTGTCCTCCTCCTCGCCACCGCACCCTGGCTCCTCGGCCACGGAGTCACCCCGGGCGCCCTGGTAGGCGCGCTCGCCTACGTCACCCAGTCCCTGCTGCCGGCCCTGCGCAATCTCGTCCACGGCGTGGGCACGAGCGGATCGCGGCTGGCGGTGGTGCTACGGCGGCTGATGCGCGGCACACTTCCGGAGCCACCCCGGCGACTCCCCCGCCCCTCCCCAACGCCGCCCGGCACCCCCGCCCTCTCCCTCACCTCGGTCACCTTCGCCTACGGCCCCACCGCAGCCCCCGTCGTCAAGGACCTCGACCTCGTGCTCCCGCCGGGGGCCCACCTGGCCGTCGTAGGTCCGAGCGGGATCGGCAAGTCGACGCTCACCGCGCTGGTCGCCGGACTGCTGGAACCACAACGGGGGGCCATAAAGGTCTGCGGGCACCCCGTACCGGGGCCCGAGGCCTCGGCGTGTCGGGTGCTCATCCCGCAGCAGGCGTACGTCCACACCGGCACTCTCGCCGAGAATCTCGGGCAGCTGCGGCCGGATCCCGTACCCGAGGAGGAGCTGCTCGCCGCGGCCGAGGCGGTGGGACTGCTGCCGCTGCTGGAGGCGCTCGGCGGGCCCGACGCCACGGTCGAACCGGCGGCGCTGTCCGGGGGAGAGCGGCAGCTCGTCGCGCTGACCCGGGCCTATCTGTCGTACGCCCCGCTCGTCCTGCTCGACGAGGCGACCTGTCATCTGGACCCGCGGGCCGAGGAGCGCGCGGAGCGGGCCTTCGCCGCGCGGCCCGGGGGCACCCTGGTGGTAGTCGCGCACCGCATCAGCTCGGCGCGCCGCGCCGACCGGGTCCTGGTCATGGACGGCCGTACGACGGCGTACGGCACGCACGGCGAGCTGCTGGGCCGCTCGGCGCTGTACCGGGACCTCGTCGGGGGCTGGACGCCCGTACCGTCACAGCCAGCCCTCGCCCTGCGAGATACGGATCGCGTCGATGCGGTTGCGGGCCCCGGTCTTGCGGGTGATGGCCGCCATGTAATTGCGCACGGTCCCGTTGGACAGGTGCAGGCTCCCGGCGATCTCCGCGACGGAGGCCCCCTCGGCGGCGAGGACTAAGACACTCAGCTCCCGTCTGGTCAGCGGCATTTCGGCGGCCCGGAGAAATCCGAAGCCCAGCGAGTCATCAACGAAACGTTTTCCTTCGGCAACCAGCCGGATCCCCTCCACCAGGCGCTCCGGCATGCCACCCTCCTTGTCCACATAGCCGAGCGCCCCCGCCTCCGCCGCGCCCTTCAGCAGACCCGGCCGGTTCGCGCTCGCCAGGACGAGAAGCCGAGGCGGCGCCACGCCGTGCACCCGCTCGCCGAGCTCACCCAGCGGGGGTATGCCGTAGGTGTCCGCGCATTCCAGGTCGGCCGCGCAGACGTCCGGCCGCACGCTGCGCACACTCCCCGAGGCGCTGCGCCACGGGGAGTGGAACACCCCGAGGTCCGATTCGCGGCGCAGCCAGTCCGCCAGGACCGATCGGACCAGACACTCGTCGTGCACCAGAAGAACCCGGATCACTGGTCGTCCCTTCGCGTCACCGTTCGCCGGTCCCATAGGTGAGGAGCGCGTGCCCCATTTTTCGCTCCGTCCTCCCTTCCTGCGCGCGTAGAACCAGCCATCACGGGGCGCGGGGGCGCACACGCGGATCCCGTACCCCGGCAAGCGCTTCTACTGCCGGGCGTGGGCCGGGACCGAGGGGGTACGGCCCGCACCCTCGCGGCCGGTCCCGCTCGCCGTGCGCGCCGGGCCGCCAGGAGGGAGATTTGTTCCCTGGGACCCGTCACCCGGCCGTGCGAGGAGGTGGTCGGCGTGTCCGACGGTCAACCGTCCGCCCAGGCACCGGCGACCGCCCGGACGCGGATCGGCCGGCCGCTGCTGTCGCTCGCGCTGGCCTCGATGATGGACGAGGTCCACGCGCACTCCGGCGCGGTCTATCTGCTGGCCAGCAAGGAGCCGGTACTGGAGATGGCGGTGATGGCTGGACTCCCCCGAGCGTTCGCGGCGCCCTGGGAGCGGGTGGGGCTGAGCGCGCCGATCCCGGTGGCCGACGCGGTGCGCGAACGGCGGCTGGTGTGGGTCGGCGGCGAGGAGGAGATGGCCCGCCTGTATCCGCGGATCTCCGTCGTCCTGCCCTATCCCTTCGCGCTCGCGGCGCTGCCGGTGGCCACCGAGTCCACGGCCTACGGCGCGGTCTTCGTGACCTGGCCGGGATCGCATCCGCCTGACCTGTCCGACCGGGAGCGCACCCATCTGAGCGCCGCCTGCGACCGGCTCGCCGCCCGGCTGGCGCGCGCCCTGGAGGACAGCGTCCCGCTGCTGCCCGAGCCCGATCTGCTCGGCGGCCCCGGCCTGGCCGGCGCCGCCGGCACGCTCGGCTCGGTCGAGTCGGCGCGGATGGTGGCCCGGCTGCCCTACGGGCTCTGCTCGCTCGATCTGCACGGCCGGATCTCCTTCGCCAACGCGGCGGCGGCCGAGCTGATCGGCGTCCCGGTGAGCCGGCTGCTCGGCACCCAGCTGTGGGCGTCGGTGCCGTGGCTCAACGACCCGGTCTACGAGGACCGCTACCGGGCCGCGCTGATGAGCCAGCAGAGCACCTCCTTCGTGGCGCTGCGACCGCCGGGCGACTGGCTGTCGTTCCGCCTGTATCCGAGCACCTCGGGGCTGAGCGTCCGCATTACGCGGGCGCGAGCGGTGGCCGAGATGAACCGGGGGCACCGCCCGGCCGATGACGCCCCGTCACGCCTGGTCACGATCTCCCAGGTGCTGAGCCTGGCCGGAGCGCTCACCGAGGCGGTGGGCGTGCAGGACGTGGTGCAACTGGCCGCGGACGAGATCGCCCCGGCGGTGGGCAGCCAGGCCCTGGTGGTGCTCGGCTCCCGGGCGGGCCGACTCCATGTGCTGGGCCATCACGGCTACCCGGACTCGCACGTCGTGGAGCGGTTCGACGGGCTGCCGCTGCTGGAGCGGACACCGGGCACGCATGTCCTGACCACGGGTGTGCCCGCGTTCTTCGAGGACCAGCAGCAGTTGGAGCGGCTGTACCCGGCCCGAGAGGCCACGCCCGACGGGTTCGCCGCCTGGGCCTATCTGCCGCTGATCGCCTCCGGCCGCCCGGTCGGCACCCTCGTGCTCGCCTACACCGAGCCGCACGGCTTCCCCGCCGACGAGCGTGCGGTGCTGACGAGCCTGGGCGGGCTGATCGCGCAGGCCCTGGAGCGGGCGGTGCTCTACGACGCCAAGCACCAACTGGCCCACGGCCTCCAGGCAGCGCTGCTGCCGCACTCCCTGCCGCCGCTGCCCGGCATCGACGCGGCCGCCCGCTATCTGCCGGCCACTCAGGGCATGGACATCGGCGGCGACTTCTACGACCTGGTGCCCGCGCAGGGACAGGCCGCGGCGGTGATCGGGGATGTGCAGGGCCACAATGTGACGGCGGCCGGTCTGATGGGACAGATCCGTACGGCCGTACGGGCGTACACGACCGTGGGGCAGCCGCCCGCGGAGGTCATGCGCAGTACCAACCGGCTGCTGATCGACCTGGGCGCCGATCTGTTCGCGAGCTGTCTGTATCTGCGGCTCGATGCGGAGCACGGGCGGGCCGTGATGGCCCGGGCGGGTCATCCCCCGCCGCTGCTGAGACGGCCGGACGGGCGGGTGCGGGTGCTGGACCTGGCCGGGGGTCCACTGCTGGGCATCGACGGCTCGGCCACCTATCAGACGACGCAGGTCGATCTGGCGCCCGGATCCGTGCTCGCCCTCTATACCGACGGGCTGATCGAGTCGCCGGGCACCGATATCGAGGACGCGCTCGCCGATCTCGGGCGGGTGCTCGCGGAGACGGGGGACCTGCCGCTGGACGAGCTGGCCGACCGGCTCCTGGAGTCCCGGGCGATGCCTCGGGGGCGGATCGACGATGTGGCGGTGCTGTTGTTGCGGGCCCGGGCCCGGGGATGAAGCGGACGACGTGCGGACCCGGGTTCGCGCGTGATCAGGCCGGGGTGAGCTGCTTCCAGAGCTGGGCGTTGGTGCCGTTGCACTCGTGGATCTGGAGCTGGACGCCGTTGCTGAAGTTCGCGTAGGGAACGTCCAAGCACTTGCCGGACCGGGGGTTGGTGAAGGCGGCCGGGCCGGGGGTGTCGTAGCGCCACTGCTGGGCGTCGGTGCCGTTGCACGTGTAGATCTGGACTTTGGTGCCGTTGGCGGTGGCCCCGTTGGCCACGTCCAGGCACTTGCCCGAGTTCGGGTTCACCAGGGTCCCCTCGGGTGTGATCCTCCAGGTCTGCCCCAGGGAACCGTTGCAGTCCCACAGTTGCACCCTGGCGGCGTTCTCCTTGCTCGCGCCGCTGACATCGAGGCAGTGCGCGCCGCCGTCGGGGCTGTAGGTCAACTCCGTGGGCGTGGCCGCCGGGCCGGTCACGGTAAACGCGCACCAGGCGGACCAGGCAGAGGTGCCGTCGCCGTTCTCGGCGCGGATCCGCCACTGGTAGTCACCCGGACTGAAGGTGCTGGTCGGAATCTGGATGGCCCACACGTGCCCGACCGGCCCCGTGTTGACCGAGTAGGTGTGCAGCGGCTGCCCGCCCGCACGCGCGAGCTCCAGCGTCCCGGCCAGGTTGGGCTGGGGCTCCACGCCCCGGACCGAGGCCGCGAACTGCGGGCCGAAACTGTTGGTGGTGCTGAAGGTCGGCGGGGTCTGCGCGCCGCACTGCTGGAAGCCCTCGTAGGGCCCGTTGGAGATCCGCAGCGCCTCGGGGACCTCGGGGGTGGCGGCCCACGCGGCGCCCGGAACACCGAGTAAGGCGATGGCCAGGCCCGCGGCCACGGCGATCACGTAACGCATCCATCTCATGAGTGCTCCATCGCAAGATCGACGATCGTCTCGATCAGGAGTTCACACCGCCGGATACGTCCACGTCAGTCCCTTGGGGGTGGGCGTAAGGATTACGTCACATCCGGGTGGCCGGCCCTCCCGCCGAAGGGCCGGCCACCCGGGCTCGTACGGTGACGGGGGTCAGTGCGTCTCGGTCAGCCCGGAGTCGTCAGCTCCACCGGCACCGGCGTCCTCGCCGACACCCGCCTCTTCGCCGACACCGGCCTCCTCGCCCGCGCCCGCCTCCTCGCCGACACCGGCCTCCTCGCCCGCGCCCACTTCCTCGCCGACACCGGCTTCCTCGCCCGCGCCCGCCTCCTCGCCGGCGCCGGCCTCCTCGCCCGCACCCGCGCCGCCCGCCGCGTCACCCGCGCCGAGGGTCGCGCCGACCGCTTCAAGCGCGGTCGTGACCGGCTGGAAGAAGGTCTCGCCGCCCACCGTGCAGTCGCCGCTGCCGCCCGAGGTCAGGCCGATCGCGAGGCCGTCCTGGGTGAACAGCGCGCCGCCGCTGTCGCCGGGCTCGGCGCAGACGTCGGTCTGGATGAGCCCGGTGACGGTGCCCTCGGGGTAATTGACCGTGGCGTCGAGACCGAGGACCTGGCCGTCGCTCAACCCGGTCGTGCTGCCCATCCGGAAGACCTGAAGGCCCACCTCGGCGTCCGCGGCCTGGCTGATCTGCACGGTCTGGCCGCCGCCGACGTTGACGTCGCTCGGCGCCTCGGTGGCCGGGTCGTCGTACTTGACCAGCGCGAAGTCGCCCTCACCGGGGAAGGTGGCCTGGTCGACGGTGGCGATCGGCTCGCCGCCCTCGGCGTCCGCCCACGCCTCGGCGGCCACCCCGCAGTGACCCGCCGTCAGGAAGGCCGGGGTGCCGTCGCCCGCGGTGACGTTGAAGCCGGCCGAGCAGCGGGCGCCACCGGCGAAGATCGCGTCGCCGCCGGAGAGGAAGGTCTTGAAGGTGCCCTCGGACTTCTTGATGGTCGCCATGCCGGAGCCGAGGCTCTCCACGGTCGACTCCAGCTGGTCCCACTTGGCGCCGGTGACGGTGCTGTCGGCGGTGACCAGGATCTTGTTCGTCCGGGGGTCGACGGCCCAGGCGGTGCCCGGGATGGTCGCCTCGGACTTCAGGGTCTGCGCGCCGGAGTCCAGTTCGGCCAGGCTGTTGTCGACCTCGCGGACGGTCGCGCCGGCCTTCTTGGCCTGGACAATGATGTTGTTGTTGTCGCCGGGGACGACATTGACGACCAACTGCTGGCTGTCGGCGTCGTAGTACGAGCCGGCGAAGGCGTCGCCGAGCAGTCCGGCGAGCTGTGAGGCGAGATCCGAGGCGTCCGCCGCCTTCAGAGTCCTGGGCGCTGCGGAGTCGTCCGAGGCGCCGTCCTGGGACGCGTTGGCGTTGGGCAGCAGAATCGCGGCCGCTCCGAGCGCCGCGACGCCACCCACCGCTATCGCGGCCTTGCGCTTCGGCATTCGCTTGTGACTCAACCTTCTCGACCTCCTGGGGGGACGGGGTCCGTGCCGCCGTATCTGCGGCGGCTGTTCAGGGCGCCTGGATGGCCAGTGGTACGCACGGGTCACTCGGGGCGTTCAATTCCGTTTGCGCGCGCCCCACTCGAAACGCCGATTCGGCCAAGGGCCACGTCCCGGTGGCCGGGGCCGGGAACAATCCCCCATATGACGATGACCACCGCCGAAGCCGACAAGATCCTCGCCGACAATTTCGCCCCCTGGGTCCTTGAACTCGGTCTCACTGTGGAGGGGTTGGACGACCATCGTGCGATTCTGCGTCTGCCCTGGTCGGACCGGCTGGCACGGGAGGGCGGGGCGCTGTCGGGCCAGGCCCTGATGGCGGCGGCCGACACCGCGACGGTGATCGCCGTGTCGGCGGCGCGCGGGGCGTACGGGCCGATGACGACGGTGCAGCAGTCCACCACTTTCCAGCGCGCGGTGTCCGGTTCGGATGTCCTGATCGAGGCGGTGGTCACCAAGCTGGGCCGCCGAATGGCGTTCGCCGACATCACGCTGACCGACGGCGGGACGGGCGAGATCGCGGCCCGGGCGAGCACGGTGTACGCGATTCTGGGCTGAAGTACGCGCTGATTCCGGGCCGACACGCACCGCATCCGGTCGACAACGGTCAGTTGCGGGCGTCGAGCGGAATCCCGGCTTCAGCGAATCTGCACATCGAATGCCCAACCAAGTCACCGGCGACCGCATCCCCACACAACCCGCTACCGCCAGTTACACCATTGGGGCGGGAGTGTCGCTTTCGCCTTCCGCCCCGCAAGAGCGCGCACGAGCCGAAGCCGTGACGCATGTGAAGAAGTCGCCGACAAGCCGTGCGTACGCCTGCACGGATGACCGCTTCTGAGGCTCAAGTGCCCAGGTGAGGCAGTTGGTTGATTGGAAGCGCGCACCCGCAGCGTGCTTTGATCCATCGCACCGCGGGGGCCGCAACGGCACCCGGAAACGGGCGCCGGGCGCCTGCGGTTGGCGGCCGTCCATCTGTCCCCAGAGGGGGCCGCTCCCCCCCTTGTGAAATACCCATACGAAGGGAAGTTCCATCATGAACTCCACCCCCCAGGTTGAGACCGTCGAGATCTCCGACGCCGAGCTGGACAACGTCTCCGGCGGCCTTTCCGTGAACGCCCTCGGCACCGTCACCGGCCTGGTGGACGGCATCGCCCCGGTTTCCGGCCTGCTCAACACGGCCGTCGGCACCGTCGAGGGTGTCACCGGCCTGAACACCGCGCCGGTCACGAGCCTGGTCGCCGGTCTCTGATCGCGCCTTTTGTGACGTCGAGTCCCGGAGCCGTACCCCGGCTCCGGGGCTCTTCGGGTGCCATAGAGCTCCCGTATGCCGTAACAGCTCTCCCGCACAGGTGAGGGAAGTTCCTTGCAGTTCCGCCAACAGGCCCTCGCCAAGCTCCAGTCGCCGGAGGAGCTCGATCTTCCGGTGCGTTTCGCCCGTCCTCAGGGCTGGCTCACGCTGTCCGTGACGGTCGTCGTCATGGCGGCGGCCTCCGTGTGGGCGGTGACCGGTTCGGTGACCTCCACGGTCAGCGCACCGGCGATCCTCACGCACGGGCAGGGCAGTTACATCCTGCAGAGCCCGGTCGCCGGGCAGGTCACCGCGGTCCTCGCCGAGCAGGGCGAGCGGCTGCCCGCCGACTCCCCCGTCCTGAAGGTCCGTACGGCCGAGGGCGACACAGTCGTGCGCACGGTCGCCGCGGGCCGGGTCACCGCGCTCGCCGCCACCATCGGGCAGATCATCTCCACGGGCGCGAACGTGGCCGCCGTGGAGAAGGTGGCGCACGCCAAGGACCCGCTGTACGCGACGGTGTACGTGCCCGCCGAGAACGCGGCCTCCATCCCCGACGACGCCGCCGTGGACCTCACCGTCCAGTCGGTGCCCACCCAGGAGTACGGCGTACTGCGCGGTCATGTGAAGTCGGTGGATCGCAGCGCCCAGTCCGCGCAGTCCATCACCTCCTTCCTCGGCGACAGCCAGCTCGGCGAGCAGTTCACGAAGGACGGCAGGCCGGTGGCCGTACTGGTGAAGCTGGACAAGTCCGCAGGCACGAAGAGCGGTTACAAGTGGTCCTCCGCCGACGGGCCGCCGTTCTCGCTCACCTCGATGACCATGGCCGACGCCTCGGTCCGGCTGGCCGATGAGCGTCCCGTCGATTGGCTGCTGCCGTGAGCGCCGCCCAGGACACGCGGGGCCGCCGTCGCGCCGCCCCGCCGAAGAGACCCGTACCCAAGGGCAGGGCGAAGACGGTCCGTACGCCCACCGTGCTCCAGATGGAGGCCGTGGAGTGCGGCGCCGCCTCCCTCGCGATGGTGCTCGGCCACTACGGCAAGCACGTGCCGCTGGAAGAGCTGCGCATCGCCTGCGGCGTCTCCCGGGACGGCTCGCGCGCCAGCAACCTCCTCAAGGCCGCCCGCAGCTACGGCCTCACGGCCAAGGGCATGCAGATGGACACGGCCGCCCTCGCCGGAGTGAAGACCCCGGCCGTGCTCTTCTGGGAGTTCAACCACTACGTCGTCTACGACGGCATGGGGCGCCGCTTCGGCCGCCGCGGGGTGTACATCAACGACCCCGGCAAGGGCCGCCGTTTTGTACCGATGGAGGACTTCGACGGCAGCTTCACCGGTGTCGTGCTGGTGATGGAGCCCGGCGAGGGCTTCAGCAAGGGCGGCCGCAAGCCGGGTGTCCTCGGCGCCATGCCGGCCCGGCTGCGCGGCACCGCGGGCACGATGCCCGCCGCGGTCCTGGCGAGCCTGCTGCTGGTCGTGGTCGGTGCGGCGGTGCCCGCGCTCAGCCGCACCTACATCGACATGTTCCTCATCGGCGGCCAGACCTCCCTGCTCGGCGTGCTGTTCGCGTCGATGGGGGCGTCCGTCCTGCTCACGGTGGTGCTGACCTGGCTGCAGCAGGCGAACCTGCTGCGCGGCCGGATCATCTCCTCCACCCTCTCCAGCGCCCGCTTCCTGCGCCATCTGCTGCGGCTGCCGGTGACCTTCTTCTCCCAGCGCAGTCCGGCCGACCTGGTGCAGCGCCTGCAGTCCAACGACGCGGTGGCCGAAACCCTGGCCCGCGATCTCGCGGCGGCGGGCGTGGACGCGGTGGTCGTCATCCTGTACGCCCTCCTGCTGTACACCTACGACCCGCAGCTCACCGCCGTGGGCATCGGGGTCGCCCTGTTGAACATCGTGGCGATGCGGGTGGTGATCCGGCTGCGCGCCACCCGTACGGCGAAGCTGCGCGCGGACAGCGCCCGGCTCACCAACACCGCCTACACCGGCCTTCAGTTGATCGAGACGATGAAGGCGACCGGCGGCGAGGACGGCTACTTCCGCAAGTGGGCCGGACAGCACGCCACCACCCTGGAGGAGCAGCAGCGCCTCGGGGTGCCGAGTGCATGGCTGGGCGTGGTCGCGCCGACGCTGGCGACGCTGAACAGCGCGCTGATCCTGTGGATCGGCGGTATGCGCGCGGTCGAGGGCCATATATCCGTGGGCCTGCTGGTCGCCTTCCAGGCCCTGGTCACCCGTTTCACCGCCCCGCTGACCCGCCTCAACGGCGTCGCGGGCCGCATCCAGGACTTCGCGGCCGACGTGGCCCGGCTGAAGGACGTGGAGAACTTCCAGGCGGACCCGCTCTACGACCGCCCGGGCGGCGCCGACTCCACGCGCCGGCTGCATGGGCATGTGGAGCTGCAGAACATCACCTTCGGCTACAACCCGCTGGACAAGCCCCTGTTGACCGGCTTCGACCTCACCGTCGGCCCGGGTCAGCAGGTCGCCCTGGTCGGCGGCTCGGGCAGCGGGAAGTCCACCGTGTCCCGGATGATCTCGGGTCTGTACACGCCCTGGGAGGGCGTGATCCGTATCGACGGGCAGCGTCTGGACGACATCCCGCGCGGCGCCCTCGCGGCCTCCGTCTCCTTCGTCGACCAGGAGGTGTTCCTCTTCGAGGGCACCGTCCGCGACAACGTGGCGCTGTGGGACCCGTCCATCCCGGACGAGGCAGTGATCGAGGCGCTGCGGGACGCGGCCCTGTACGACATGGTGACGCGCCGCCCAGGTGGCATCCACAGCCGGGTCGAGCAGGACGGCCGTAACTTCTCCGGCGGTCAGCGCCAACGCCTGGAGATCGCGAGGGCGTTGGTGCGGCGGCCCAGCATCCTCGTCCTCGACGAGGTGACGAGCGCGCTGGACGCCGAGACGGAACTGGTCGTGATGGACAACCTGCGCAAGCGCGGCTGCGCCTGTGTGGTCATCGCGCACCGGCTGAGCACCGTGCGCGACAGCGACGAGATCGTCGTACTCGAACACGGAACGATCGTGGAGCGCGGCCGGCACGAGGACCTCGTCGCGCGCGGCGGCGCGTACGCGACGCTGGTCAGGGAGCGGTGAGATGACCTCCGTACACGAGGGCGATCTCGTCCTGAACGCGCTCGGTTCGATGGGCAGCCGGATCGACTGCGCCGGGTTCAACCGCCTCGACCTCGAAGGCCCGCAGGTGCTGTGGCTGGTCGCGTCCGGGGCCGTGGACCTGTTCGCGGTCGACGCCGAACAGCAGGGCCACTGGCACCACTTGGGCCGCCTGGAGGCGGGCTCACTCCTGCTCGGCCCGGTCGCGGGACCGCAACACACCCTGGTGGCACGCCCGTTGCGCGACTGCGTCGTGCACCGCATCGGGCTGCGCGAGCTGTACCAGCCCGCCAACACCCAGACCTGGTCCTACGACGAGTACGGCAACCCGCAGTACGTCCCGCCGACGACGAGCCCGCTGGAGTACGCCCTCGCCCTCGGCGTCGGCCGCAGCCTGTCCATCCTCTTCCAGGCACCGATGGCCACCGAACGGGCCGCCGAGATCACCGACGACGACGTCTTCTGGATGCAGGTCCCGCCGGGCAGCGTCCAGTACGGCTCCCTGTACGGCCAGGAAGCCGCCGCCGACCTGCTGATGGACCCGGCGGTCTGGCAGTCCATGGTGGACCAGCAGTACCGCCTGCTGACCACCCTGGACCGCTGGATCGAGCAGTTGGAGCGCACCCACGAGACGCGCACCGCGGAGGGCATCAGGGCCGGTGAGGCGGTGCGCGCCCAGGCCGACCGGACGCTGCTGGCGTCCATCGGCAAGCGGAGCGACCAGCGCACGACGGCCGCCGACGCGGACGCCAGCTACGCGGCCTGCAAGCTCGTCGCCGAGGCAGCCGGGATCGCCCTGGCCGAGCCCGCGCAGAGCGGCACCGAGAGCGACCGTCTCGACCCGGTCGAACGGGTGGCCATCGCCTCCCGCGTCCGCACCCGGGCCGTGCGGCTCGACGGCCGCTGGTGGCGGGACAACGTCGGCCCGCTGGTGGGCCATCGGGCCCTGTCCGGGGCACCGGTCGCCCTGCTGTGGCGGCGCGGCGGATATGTCGCCGTACACCCCGCGACGGGCCGGGAGACGCCGATCGAGAAGGCCAACGCGGAGGAGTTCGAGCCGCGCGCGGTGATGTTCTACCGGCCACTGCCCGACCGTGCGCTCAGCCCGCTGCGGCTGCTGCGGTTCACCATGCGCGGCACCGGCGGCGATCTGACGAACCTGCTGCTGAGCGGTCTGGTGACGGTCGCGATCGGAGCACTGGTGCCGATCGCGACGGGCAAGGTGCTCGGCCAGTTCGTACCGAAGGCGCAGACCGGCCTGATCGTCCAGGTGTGTCTGGCGGTGATGGTCAGCGGTGTGGTGGCGGCGGCCTTCATGCTGCTGCAGAACCTGACCATCCTGCGCCTTGAGGGCCGTATCGAGTCGACCCTCCAACCGGCCGTCTGGGACCGGCTGCTCAGGCTGCCGACGAAGTTCTTCACCGAGCGCTCGACCGGCGAGCTGGCGAGCGCGGCGATGGGCATCAGCGCGATCCGCCGACTGCTGGCCGGAGTCGGCCCCACGGTCGCCCAGTCGGTCACGGTCGGCGCGATGAACCTGGGCCTGCTGCTCTGGTACAGCGTCCCGATGGCGCTCGCGGCGATCGGCATGCTGGTGGTCATCGCCGCGGTGTTCCTGGGACTTGGTCTGTGGCAGGTGCGCTGGCAGCGGCGTCTCGTCGTGCTGGGCAACAAGCTGAACAACCAGGCCTTCCAGACCCTGCGCGGACTGCCCAAGCTACGGGTGGCGGCGGCCGAGAACTACGCGTACGCCGCCTGGGCCGCGCAGTTCGCCCGCAGCCGGGAGCTCCAGCAGAAGGTCGGCCGGATCAAGAACCTCACCACGGTGCTGGGCGCGGTGTATCTGCCGCTGTGCACCCTGCTGATGTTCATGCTGCTGGCGGGCCCGGCGCGCGGCTCGATGTCGGCGGCGGCGTTCCTGACCTTCAACACCTCGGTGACGATGCTGCTGACCTCCGTCACCCAGATCACCGGCGCGTTCGTCTCGGCGGTGGCCGCGCTGCCGCTGTTCGAGGAGATCAAGCCGGTACTGGACGCGACCCCGGAGGTCCGCACGGCGAGCACCCGCCCGGGCCCGCTCACGGGCGCGATCGAGGCCCGCCGGCTGTCCTTCCGCTACTCCGACGACGGTCCCCTGGTCCTGGACGACGTCTCCTTCTCCGTCCGCCCGGGCGAGTTCGTGGCGATCGTCGGCCCGAGCGGCTGCGGCAAGTCGACACTGCTGCGCCTGCTGATCGGCTTCGACAAACCGGTCTCGGGCAGTGTCCTGTACGACGGCCAGGACCTGGCCGCCCTCGACCAGTCCGCCGTACGCCGCCAGTGCGGGGTCGTCCTCCAGCACGCGCAGCCGTTCACCGGCTCCATCCTGGACGTCATCTGCGGCACGGAGCCGTACACGCCGGAAGAGGCGATGGCGGCGGCGGAGATGGCGGGCCTCGCCGAGGACATCAAGCGGATGCCGATGGGCCTGCACACGATCGTCTCGGGCAGCGGCGCGATCTCCGGTGGCCAGCGCCAACGCCTGATGATCGCCCAGGCGTTGATCCGGCGGCCTCGGATCCTCTTCTTCGACGAGGCGACGAGCGCGCTGGACAACGAGACACAGCGGACGGTGATCGAGAGCACGAAGGCCCTGAACGCCACGCGGATCGTGATCGCGCATCGGCTGTCGACCGTCCTGGACGCGGATCGGGTGATCGTGATGGAGGACGGGAAGGTGGCGCAGCAGGGGCCGCCCGCCCAGCTCCTGGCGGACACCGGCGGACGGCTGCACGAGCTGGTACGGCGTCAGATGGCCTGACCGTCGGTCCCCGCCGACCACTGCGGGGGCACCTGCCCGCCCCCGCTGTGCATCTGGGTCGCCAGCGCGCGCACGGCCGCCGCGAAGCGGGACGCGTCACGCAGGAACTCCAGGTGGATGCCCGGGAACTCCGCCCAGGGCGCACCGATGCGGTGGGCGATCTCGATCGACGGGCGGGCGTAGTACGTGCCCCGGTCCTCCGCGCCGGCGCCGAGGACGATCGGGAACGGGGTCGACTTCAGGGCGGTCTCGTCGGGCAGGAACGCGGCGAAGCCGGGCCATTCGGTGCCGAACAGGTGGTCCTGGTTGCCGAGGAAGCGGCGCCACAGGTCGTCCGGCCAGCGGTAGCTGCCCTCGCCGCGTACCGTCTCGCCGAAGCGGCGGCCGGCCGCCGGTGCTCCGCCCTCGGCGTAGCGGGAGGCCAGTTCGGCGAAGAAGCCCCGCTCGGGGTCGCCGTCGGGCAGGACGTTCACGGCGGGTGGCTCATGGGCGATCAGGCCCGCCATCACCTCCGGGTGCCGCGCGGCCAGCGTGAGGCCGATGATCGCGCCGCCGCTGTTGCCGAAGACCAGCGCCCGTCCGCCCGCCAGGCCCTCGATCAGCGCGCGAGCGTCGGCCGCCTGCTCGGCGAGGTCCATCGGCGCACCGGACCGGCCCGTGCTGCGCGAGTTCCCGCGCCGGTCGTAGGTGATGACCGTGAAGGCGTCCGCCAGCTCCTCCGCGACCCCCGTGTAGTACCCGGCGTCCCCGCGCGCACCGCTGATCATCAGCAGCGCCGGGCCACTCCCCCGCAGCTCGCAGTAGAGCCCTGCCCCATCCACCTCGAACACCTCGGTGCGCACCTGCGCTCTCCTTCCCAAGCGAAACGTTGCCGTTTCGATGAAACTGTTCTAGTCTCGATGTGTACGAAACCGTTTCGTTCAGGACCGGGTATCGTCCGAACGACTTTCCCTGGAGTGGTTTCCCCATGTCCCAGAAGACTGTGACCGACAGCGCACCGGTGCGTGCGGCCGAACAGCCGGCCGCCGCCTCGGCGAAGCGTTGGTGGATCCTCGCGATCGTCGCCCTGGCGCAGCTCATGGTGGTGCTGGACGCCACCATCGTGAACATCGCCCTGCCGTCGGCCCAGGCCGACCTCGGCTTCTCCGACGGCAGCCGGCAGTGGATCGTCACCGCGTACGCGCTGGCGTTCGCCTCCCTGTTGCTGCTCGGCGGCCGGATAGCCGATCTGTTCGGCCGTAAGCCCGCCTTCCTGATCGGGGTCCTCGGCTTTGCCGCCGCCTCCGCGCTCGGCGGCGCCGCCACCAGCTTCGAGATGCTGGTCGTCGCGCGCGCCCTGCAGGGTGTCTTCGGCGCGCTGCTCGCACCGGCCGCACTCTCGCTGCTCAACACCACGTTCACCGACGCCCGGGAGCGCGCCAAGGCGTTCAGCGTGTACGGCGCCATCGCCGGGGCCGGCGGCGCGGTGGGCCTGCTGCTCGGCGGGGTGCTGACCGACGCGCTGGACTGGCGCTGGACGCTGTACGTCAATGTGCCGATCGCCCTGGTCGCCCTGGCCGGTGGCTGGCTGCTGCTGTCCAACCACCGCGACGCCACCAACTCCAAGCTCGACGTGCCGGGCACGATCCTGGTCGCCGCCGGTCTGTTCGCCGTGGTCTACGGCTTCTCCAACGCCGAGAGCCACGACTGGGGCTCCCCCCTGACCTGGGGCTTCCTGCTCGCGGGCGGAGTGCTGCTGGCCGCCTTCGCCTGGTGGCAGACCCGGGCCGCGCACCCGCTGCTGCCGCTGCGGATCCTGCTCGACCGCGACCGCGCGGCCTCCTTCCTCGCGGTGCTCATCTCCGGCGCGGGCATGTTCGGCGTGTTCCTCTTCCTGACCTACTACCTCCAGCTCAACCTCGGCTTCAGCCCGACGAAGACCGGTGTCGCCTTCCTGCCGATGGTCGCCGCGCTCATGGTGACGGCGCAGGTCGGCACCACGGTCCTGGTGCCGCGGATCGGGCCGAAGGCCGTGCTGCCGCTGGGCTTCGCGATCGCCGCCGGGGGCATGGCCTGGCTGACCGGGATCGGTGTCGGCTCGGACTATTCGACGGCCGTGCTGCCCCAGCTGATCGTCATCGGCCTCGGCCTGGGCCTTGTGATGCCGCCCGCCATGCAGCTGGCCACCGGCGGGGTGGCCGCCGAGGACGCCGGTGTGGCCTCCGCGACGGTCAACGCCATGCAGCAGGTGGGCGGTTCGATCGGTACGGCGCTGCTCAGCACCCTTGCCGCGAGCGCCGCGACGGACTACCTCACCGGACGGGACGCCACCAGCGAGCTGGTGCAGGCGCAGGCCACGATCGAGAGCTACACCACCGCCTTCTGGTGGTCGGCGGGCCTGTTCGCCGCCGGTTCCGTGATCGCGTTCCTCCTCTTCCGGCGCGGGGTGCCGGAGCAGGACTCCTCCGCCGCACCGGTCGTACACATGTGACCGTCCTGTCACCTGGCCGAAGAGGGGCCGCCGTCCGCAGGGAGACGGCGGCCCCTCGTTCGATACTCCGAAAAACGGGGTACTCACGGCGCCATGCGAATCAGCGTGGTGGATGTGGGCTCGAACACGGTCCGGCTGGTGGTGGCGGACGCCCAGGACGGCGTGCCGCTGCCGGTGCACACCGCCAAGTGGCGGCTGCGGCTGTCCGAGTACGTCAGACCGGGGGACGCGATTCCGGAAGAGGCCGTCGAACGGCTCGTGGAGGCGGTCACCGAGGCGAGCAGGACCGCGACGCGGTGGCGGGCGACCGAACCCCTGGCCTTCGCCACGGCCGTGGTGCGGGCCGCCCCGAACCGGCGCGAGGTGCTGTGCGCGATCCGGGCGCGGACGGGGGTGGATCTGTGCACCCTGCCGGGTGAGTTGGAGGCCGAGTTGACGTTTCTCGGGGCGCGGCGGTGGATGGGCTGGCGGTCGGGGCCGCTCGCGCTGCTGGATATCGGCGGCGGATCACTGGAGGTGGCGTTCGGCCGGGGCCGGCTGCCGGACTTCGCGGCCTCGTTACCCCTCGGCGCGGGACGGCTGACCCATGAGTTCTTCGACGGCGACGATCCGCCGTCCGCCGAGCAGGTGCGGGCGCTGCGCCGCAAGGTGCGCCATCAACTGCGGGACGTGGCGGCGCGGATCCGCTGGGAGGGTCCGCGTACGGCGGTGGCGACCTCGCGGACCTTCCAGCAGCTGGGCCGCTTGTGCGGGGCGGCGCCGGGGCGCGACGGCCCGTTCGTGGAGCGGCTGCTGCACCGCCGTGACCTGCGCGAGGCCGCGGACCGGCTGGCCGCGCTGACCGCCGCCGAGCGCGCCCGGCTGCCCGGTATCTCCGCGCCCCGGGCCGCGCAGAGTCTGGCCGGTGCGGTGGTGGGGCACACGGTGATGAAGCTGACCGGGCTGCGGACGGTCACCGTCTGCCCGTGGGCGATCCGCGAGGGAGTCCTGCTGCGGCACATCGAGGACGGTGCGTCCTGGTGGGCGCAGGTGGCTCGCGTCGCCGACGAGCAGCCCGCGCGCGATCCGGTGCCGTTGCGGGTCGCGGGGGCGCCAAGCTGAACAGCGCAGTTGGGGATGCCGAGCCGAACAGCGATGAGTTTCGGGGGCGGGTCCGGTCTAAGGGGTCAGGAGTCGGCCGTACGGGCCAAGCGTCGCCCTGCGCGACGGACGGGCCGGTGCCAGGCTGACATGCACGGACCTTCGAAGGGAAAGCACATGATCACCACCGACCCCGTCCCCGGCGTCCCCTGTTGGCTCGACCTCGGCGCCCCCGACCTCCCGGCCGCCGCGGCGTTCTACGGCGCCGTGCTCGGCTGGCAGTACGAGGCCATGGAGGGCGGCGAGGACATGGAAGGCGGGATGTTCCGCAGGGACGGCAAGATCGTCGCCGGGCTCGGCAAGCTCACCGAGGAGGGTGCGCGCTCGGCCTGGATGATCTACTACAACGTCGCCGACGCGGACGCCACGACCCAAGCGGTCGAAAAGGCGGGCGGCACCGTGCGCGTCGCCCCCATGGACCTCGACGAGTGGGGCCGCATGGCCCAGTTCAGCGATCCGCTGGGCGGCCAGTTCGCCGTCTGGCAGCCCGGCACCAACGGCGGCGTGGAGCTGGTGGACGCGCCGGGTTCGCTGTCGTGGACCGAGCTTTACACGACCGACGCCGAGGGCGCGAAGAAGTTCTACGGCGATGTCTTCGGCTGGTCGTACAGCGACATGGAACTGCCGGGCGGCGGTGGCGCGTACACCCTGATCACCCCGGCGGGGCTGCCCGAGGAGCGGATGCAGGGCGGCATCATGCCCCTGTCCAAGGAGGACCTCGCCCTGACGGGGGGCAAGCCGTACTGGCACCCGGTCTTCGACGTCGAGGACTGCGACGCCGCGGTCGCCAAGGTCACCGAGAACGGCGGCAGTGTGCAGATGGGCCCGATGGACGCCGAGGACGTCGGCCGCCTCGCCGTGTGCGTGGACCCGGCGGGCGCGGACTTCGTGGTGCTCAAGCCGGTCGCCAAGAGCTGACACAAGGCTCTGAATCCGAGGTGCCGGCCGGGCGGCCCCACTCCGCCCGGCCGGCCCTCGGTACGAGATCACAAGGTCCCGAGACAGGACTCGCACTCCCCAGCTACGAGCCGCTGCACATGTGCACGGGAGCCGTGCGATCCCGGCCCTCAGAACGCGAAGACGCTCGCTCCGAGGGAGCTCTTCACGCACTCGTTGGAGTAGGTCCGCTCATAGGAGACGCGCTCGCCCCGCCAGACGCCGTCGACCGTGACGACGACGGGGTCGTACTCCCTGGTGCACAGCATGTCGTCGTCGCTCGCGAGGGCGTCGAAGTCCCCTTGAGCGGCACGCAGTTCGGCGCAGGCCGGGCCGGCCGCCGGGTGCGTGCCGGAGGGCGCGGGGGCGCAGACGAGGGTGACGGCGCGCTCCGGTGCGGCGAGCGCCGCGCTCTCACCGTGCGCCACGGTGAGCACGAGCGCGGAGGGGGCGTAGAGCGAGGCGGGCGCGTTGCCGGGGGCCGCGGGGGCGGCTCCGGCGAGGGGGCCGCAGACGGCGGCTGCCGTCAGACCGATGGTCGCTGCCCAGCGCGCGGTGTTCCGCATTGTGTGCATCCTTCCGCTCGAAACGGGGGTGTGCCGGCTCCCGCCCGATCGGGCCGGAACCAGCGAGCGCGAGTCTGCCGAGTCCGCCGCCGGAACACACATCGACCCCACGAGTTTCAGTAACCTTGCGTGTTGAATCAGTGGCGTGAAGTAACGGAATTCGAACGTTCCAACCCCCTGGGCGGGCGGATCTTGATCGCCCGAAGCAGCCAAGTGGCCGAATTACATGTGCTCCTTAATAGGCCTGAAACATTCCGATTCCGCTCTCGGCCGATCTCTCCGCGACCCCTTGTGTTCATGTTCGAGCGGAGTAATCGTCATTACATGATTACGACAGAGCAGCGAGAGAAGCTGCGCGGCTGGTTCGCCGGCCGCCTGCCCGACGATCTCTTCGAGCAGCTGACCGAGGTCACGGTCGACCGCGAGGAGATCACGGTGATCGGCCGCATCCCCGAACCCCGGCTCGCCGAGGACGCCTCGGACGCCGAGCGGGACGCGGCCGTGCAAGGACGCGTCCAGGAGTTCCGCGAGCGCACCCGGGAGGCCCGGATGGCAGTGGCCCGCGAGGCCGAGCACAAGTTCGCCCGCAAGGTCTCCTGGGGTGTGGAGTGCGGCGCCGAGCGCGCCCTGTTCACGCATGTCGCCGCGCCCGTGATGACCCGGCTGCGCCAGCCCGAGCGCCAGGTGCTCGACACCCTGATCGCCGGCGGGGTGGCGCGCAGCCGCAGCGAGGCCCTGGCCTGGTGCGTACGGCTGGTCCAGCAGCACACCGACGACTGGCTCACCGAACTGCGCGAGTCCCTGGAACATGTCCAGCGGGTGCGGGCACAGGGTCCCGACTCGTCGACGGTGGAGGATTCATCCACTGGCGAAGCGAAAGATGGATGAACCGTCACCTGGCCCGGCTCTTGACCATGGCCGTACGGTCGGCAGACCCCTGAGGGACGGCCTCCCTCCGCCGCGCACACCCCCGCGCCGGCGAACGGCCGTCCCTTCCCCCGCCGCCGCGTCACCCCGCGCTCCACCGCCCGCCCCCGCCGCTGGAGCCCCCTTTGTCCCCGACTCCCCCGTCCCTCACCGAGGTCGAGACCCACGGCGTCGACCGCATCCCCGACGCCGACCGCACCGCCGGCCCGCTGGACCTGTTCCGGCTCGCCTTCGGTGGCGCCAACACCTTCTCCACCTGCGTCCTCGGCGCCTTCCCGATCCTGTTCGGGCTCTCCTTCTGGCAGGGCCTGGCCGCCACCCTCCTCGGGGTCGTCGCGGGCGCGCTGATCCTGTGCCCGATGGCCGTGTTCGGCCCGGTCAACGGCACCAACAACGCCGTCTCCTCCTCCGCGCACCTCGGTGTGCACGGCCGCGTGGTCGGCTCGTTCCTCTCCCTGCTGACCGCGGTCGCCTTCTTCTCGATCTCGGTGTGGAGCTCCGGCGACGCCCTGGTCGGCGGCGCGCACCGGCTCTTCGGCCTCAGTCGCGGCAATCTGTCGTACGTCGTCGCCTACGCGCTGTTCGCCGGTCTCGTCCTCGCGGTGTGCGTGTACGGCTTCCGGTTCATGCTGTTCGTCAACAAGGTCGCGGTGATCTCGGCGAGCGTGCTGTTCGTGCTCGGCGCGGTGGCCTTCGCCGGCGACTTCGACCCCTCGTACGCGGGCGTGTTCACCGACTCCGCCGACGCCGAGACGCAGTCGCTGTTCTGGCCGTCCTTCATCGGCGCCGCCCTGATCGTGCTGTCCAACCCGGTGTCGTTCGGGGCGTTCCTCGGCGACTGGTCGCGCTACATCCCGGCGAGCACCCCGCGCCGCAAGGTGGTCGGCGCCGCGTTCCTGTCGCAGATCGCGACCCTGCTGCCCTTCGTGTTCGGTCTGGGGACCGCGAGCATCATCGCCAACAAGGCGCCCGAGTACGTCGATCCGGCCGCCCCCGACTTCGTCGGCGGACTGCTCGCCATCTCGCCGGGCTGGTTCTTCCTGCCGGTGTGCCTGATCGCGCTGATCGGCGGCATGTCGACGGGGACGACCGCGCTGTACGGCACCGGGCTCGACTTCTCCTCGGTCTTCCCGCGGCTGTCCCGGGTGCAGGCGACGGTACTGGTCGGCGTGTTGGCCATCGCGTTCATCTTCATCGGGCGGTTCGGCCTGAACCTGGTGCAGTCGATCTCCACCTTCGCCACGATGATCATCACCTGCACCACTCCATGGATGGTCGTGATGATGCTGGGCTTCTGGACCCGGCGCGGCTGGTACGACCCGGACGCCCTCCAGGTCTTCAACCGCCGTCAGCGCGGCGGCCGTTACTGGTTCGCGCACGGCTGGAACTGGCGCGGCATGACCGCCTGGTGGGTCTCCGCGCTGCTCGGCGTGCTCTTCACCAACATCCCCGGCCAGTTCGTCGGCCCGCTCGGCGACCTCGCGAACGGCGTCGACATCAGCCTGCCGCTGTCCATGGCCGTGGCAGCCGTCCTGTTCCTGACCCTGCTGCGGCTGTTCCCCGAACCCCGGGCGGTCTACGGGCCGGAGGGCGCGCGGCTGGCCCGTACGGTCGAGGCCCCGGTGCCGCCGATCACCGGGCCCGGCACCGAGGGGCCGTTGTCGGACCCGTCGGTTACGTTGCGGGCATGACTCATTTCGTACTGGTGGCAGGTGCGTGGCTCGGGGCGTGGGCGTGGGACGAGGTGGCGGCGGAGCTGCGGGCCGCCGGGCATGACGTCCATCCGCTTTCGCTGTCGGGCCTCGCCGAGAAACAGGGCGAGCCCGCCGGGCAGCAGACTCATGTCCAGGACATCGTCGTCGAGGTCGAGCGGCTGGATCTGCGGGATGTCGTCCTCGTGGGGCACAGCTACGCGGGGGTGCCGGTGGGGCAGGCGGCGGAGCGGGTCGGTGAGCGGCTGGGGCGGGTGGTGCTCGTCGACGCCAACGTCCCGGTCGACGGCGAGTCGTTCCTGTCCGGTTGGCCGAGCGACCCCGTGCGGGAGGCCATCGCCGCGCACGACGGCTTCTGGCCGTGCCCGGACCCGGCCGAGTTCACCGGCCAGGGGCTGACGGACGACCAGGTGGCGAAGTTCGTCGCCGGTGCCACCTCGCACCCCGGCGCCACGCTCACCGAACCGGCCGTCCTGTCCCGGCCGTTCGGCGAACTGGCCGGCACCTACGTCAAGTGCCTCCTGGACGGCGAGGAGCCCTGGGGCGCGGCGGCCGAGCTGCTCAAGAGCGAGCGCTGGAACCTGGTGAACCTCGACACCGGGCACTGGCCGATGTTCTCGCGCCCGCGCGAACTCGCCGCGATCCTGGAGGCGTCGGCCACCTGACCACCCCTCCCTACTGGTCGGTATGGTCTGCGTACTGCGCGTTCTCAGCGACGAGAGGCGGGATGTACGACATGGCCAAGCACTGGGCGGATTTCCAGTACGAGATCTACCTGAACGGCATGACGGGTGCTGTACCCCGGCTGCCCACCGATCTGACCCGGCTGGAGGAGCTGACCGAGCAGCGCCTCGGCCCGGGTCCGGTCGGTTATGTCGCCGGGAGCGCCGGGGACGGCAGCACCGCCCGCGCCAACCGGACCGCCCTGAAGCGGCACCGGATCGTGCCGCGCATGCTGCGGGACGTACACGAACGGGATCTGTCCGTCGAGGTGTTGGGCCGCGCCCTGCCCGCGCCGCTGGCGCTGGCCCCGGTCGGCGTGCTGTCGATCATGCATCCGGATGCCGAATCGGCCGCCGCCCGCGCCGCCGCCGCCCAGGGCGTGCCGTTCATCATGTCCTCGGCGTCCAGCACCCCCCTGGAGCAGGTCGCCGAGGCGATGGGGGACGCCGAGCGCTGGTTCCAGCTGTACTGGCCGAGGGACCCGGAGGTGGCCCGGAGTTTCCTGAACCGGGCGAAGGCGGCGGGGTACACCGCCCTGGTGGTCACTCTGGACACCCCGTTGCTGGCGTGGCGGCCCCGCGATCTGGACCAGGCGTATCTGCCGTTCCTGCACGGTGTGGGCACCGCCAACTACTTCACCGACCCGGCCTTCCAGGCGGGCCTCGCCAAGCCGGTGCACGAGGACCCGAACGCCGCCGTGATGCATTTCGTGGGGATGTTCGCCGACCCCGGCAAGACCTGGCCGGACCTGGCGTTCCTGCGGGAGAACTGGGACGGCCCGATCGTACTGAAGGGCATCCTGCATCCGGACGACGCGCGTGCGGCGGCCGACGCGGGCATGGACGGGGTCGTCGTCTCCAACCACGGCGGGCGCCAAGTGGCCGGTTCGCTCGCCGCGGCCGACGCGCTGCCCCGGGTCGTGGAGGCGGTCGGCGACCGGCTCACCGTCCTCTTCGACAGCGGGATCCGCACCGGCGACGACATCTTCAAGGCGCTCGCTCTCGGCGCGCGGGCGGTGCTGGTCGGACGGCCGTACGTGTACGGGCTCGGGCTCGACGGACAGGCGGGTGTCGAGCACGTCATCCGGTGTCTGCTCGCCGAACTCGACCTCACCCTCGCCCTGTCCGGGCACGCGGGCCCCGCCACCCTGAGCCCGGCCGACCTCGTGGAGGAGTCCGCATGAACGTCCTCGCCGTCATCGCCCCGCATGTCGGCGGCCGCAACGTGGGAGCGGGACTCGCCACCCTCTTCCCCGCCGAGGCGAACGTCACCGTCGTCGAGACGGCGGACGAGGACCCGGCCGCCCTGCGCGCCGCGCATGTGATCATCACGGGGCTCGGCCCCGTGACCGCCGAACACCTCGCCGCGGCACCGGAGTTGAAGCTGGTGCAGTGCGCGAGCCACGGCTTCGACTACGTCGATCTGACGGCCGCCCGCGACCGGGGCGTGCAGGTGTGCAACATCGGCTCCAGCGGCGCGGAGGCGCAGAACGTCGCCGAGCAGACCTTCGCCCTCATGCTCGCCCTCGCCAAGCAGCTGATCCCCGCCCACACCGCGCTCGTCGAGGGCGACTGGGCGCTGCCCCGTCTGCAGAGCTCCCTCACCGAACTGTCCGGCAAGACACTCGGCATCGTGGGCCTCGGCCAGATCGGCCGCGAAGTCGCCCGCCGCGCGGTCGCCTTCGACATGACCGTCGTCTACGCCGGACGCAACCGGGTCTCCCCCGAGGTGGAGGAGCGACTCGGCGGCGCCCGCCATGTCCCGCTCGACGACCTGCTGCGCACCGCGGACTACGTCTCCCTGCACGCCCCGCTCACCGACGACACCCGGCACCTCCTCGATGCCGGCCGGCTGGCGCTGCTGAAGCCGACGGCGTTCGTGGTGAACACCGCGCGGGGCGCCCTGATCGACCAGGACGCCCTCGCGGACGCCCTGGAGAAGCGCGCCCTGGCCGGGGCGGGCATCGACGTCTTCGATCCCGAACCTCCCACCCCGGCCCTGCGGTTGCTGCGGGCCCCGAATGTGGTGCTCTCCCCGCACGCCGGCGGCGTCACCCGCGAGACCCTGGTCCGTATCGCGCTGGCCGCGGTGGAGAACGTGACCGGGTTCCTGTCGGGCAAGGAGCCGCGCGACGTGGTCAGTCAGCGCGGGCCGACGGCGCGGCCACCGACAGCGAACCCGGGTTCGCCGACTCCCCCGGATCCGCCAGCCAGCGCTGGTCGTCGGAGCCGTTACGGACCTTGACTACGATGTCAGCGCCCGCTTCGCCGTTGGTCGAGGTGAGGGCGAGCTGCTCGTCCCAGCGGGGCAGCAACTCGCCCTGCACGGTGAGGTCGTAACGCACATCGTCGGCCCGGTCGTCGTCCTCGTCGGCGCACCGCCCGAGGACGACGACCCCCGCGTCCACATGCGAGTCCAGGCAGAGCTCGGGCTCCGCGGCACTGCGCAACAGCCCGTCCTCCTCGTACGACCACTGCTGGGTGTCCGCCGCCGAGCAGGCCGCGAGCTCGGTTCCGGCGCCGGCCTCGGGCTCGTCGCGGATGTCCAGGCACAGGTCGGCTTCGGCGTTGCGCAGCCGGGTCTGCCGTGGCGGGACGGGGAGTTGGGCAGTGCCCGGGGGTGCGGTGGACACCGTGGGCGGGGCCTCGGCGCCGGTGCCGCCGTTCGTCGCGGAGGCGGCCGGGCTGGAGCCGTCGTCGTCGGACCAGACACCGGCCGCGAGGACCGACGCGAGCAGCCCCGCCGAGGCGATGCCCACCCCGGTGAACAGCACCCGGGACGGACGAGGCCCCTCCGTCACCCGGCGCACTTGCGCGGGGATACGGGGCAGGAGGCGTCGGCGTCCGCGGCCGTGCCGGGCCGAACCGCGGGGGTGCGGGCTCTGCTGGGTACGGCCCGGGCGGGACTCCAGATAGCGGCGGGCGCCCCAGCCGAGGACGGATTCGGCGAGCAGGGTGCCCAAAGCGCCCTCGAAATGGCTCAGTTGTTCGGCGGCCGAACGACAGTAACGGCACTCCGACAGATGCTGCTGGACGTCCGGCAGCAGGGCTCCACCGCGGCGAATGGGGACGTCGAGGAGGCGGTTGTAGAAGCGGCAATCCTTCGTCGGGGCGAGTTCTCGATGGGCGAGTACACAGCCTTCGCGGAATTTTTCACGCGCCTGTTCGATTGCGACCGACGCGGTGTCGGTATCCATGCCCAGCAGTGAGGCGGGCACGGTTATCGCTTCCGCCTCCACCTCGGTGTGCCACAGCAGACACCGGGCAAGTCCGGGAAGGGCGTTGAATGAACGTCCGGCCAACTTGCGATTTTCCGCAGTCATGGACTTCGCGGCACGCATACCGCGACCGCCGGCCGGTTTCCGGAGATCCGGCAGGACGGCCGATATTCGCTCCTCGGCCGCCCACACCCGGACCGTGTCCCGTACGGCGACCAGCAGTCGGGGGCGCAGCGCCGTGGCAGGTTCGCCCAGCGCCAGCCGGTCGAGGACCTGATGGAAGGCGGCGGAGGTGACCATGGCGGCGATCTCCGCGCGGGAGGCGAGGCAGATCACCGCGTATTCCTGGGCGGGTTGCCAGTGTCGCGCCATCAACAGGGCGACCGTATGGGTTGTCTCGCCGTCCGGTCTGCCTCTGAGGCGGGCGGCGAGGCCGTCGTCCGATTCCTCGGGGACGCCGACGGGCGGCGGGTAAGGGGGGCGAGGGGGGTGGGGGGTGGGCACTGAGCGGATTCCTTCCCACGCGCAGAGAAGAGCGCGGGGAGCGTGAATTCACCAAACCTCATCCGAGCCCGATCCCCCATCGGTACGAATGCGACCCGGCTTTTACCCCCCGCACGGGCACTTAACCCTCGCACAAAACACTCACGACCAACAAGGCACTCGGGCAACATCCGCACCTTTGAAAGAAAGTCAGAAACGACGGCAACTCCCGTCACCCGCACCGACTTTCGGCTTTGCCCCGCGCCCCGTGTGAATCACGCACCCGCGCCGGAGCGCCACGCACGCTCCCGGCGCGGACGCGCGAGCGGTGCACTGGAACCGGCCCCTCGGAAGGCCCCGCGCAGGACGGCTCTCCTGTGCGAAAGGGCCGCCGACCCCGTTCCTCCCGCCCTCGGTCGGCGGCCCCGAGGGGGGCGGGCCCGGCCGGCGGCCCCAAAGCCCGGGATCCGCGCGGCCTCAAGAGCCTCAGATCTGCCAGGACCGCAGCCGGTCCGCGGCGCCGAACACATCGGTCTTGCCGTCGATCAGATCCCGGGCGAGGTCGACGAGGGCGCCGTACGGCGGATCGATGCCGACACCGCTGACGAACATGTACGCCACGGCCGAGGCGCAGGCGAACCGGGCGTTGGCCGCGGGCAGCGGCTTGAGCAGGGCGATGGTGTGCAGCAGCGCGGCGGCCCGCCAGGCCGGGTCGGAGTTCACGCCGAGGCGCGGCGGGTCGACGCGGTGCCGGGCTACGGCGGCCACGAGCGCCGAGAAGTCGTTGATCGTGGGCTGGTCCGGCAGGACCTCCTCGTGCCGCTGGAGCAGCCAGGGCACGTCGATGTGGATGACGGGGGCCATCACTCAGGCCGCCCGCCCCTCGCCCTTGGCGGGTGGTTCGTCGTCCGGGAACGCTTCCGCGAACTCGTCGGCGTGCGAGGCGAAGAACCGGCGGAAGGCCTCCGCGCCCTCCTGGAGCGCCCGGTGCCGGGCGATGTCGGCCGCCGCCGCCTCCCGTACGAGCGCCTTCATCGACGTACCGCGCTCCTTGGCGATCTGCCGCAGATCCTCAAGTTCGCGGTCGCTGAACTCCACGTTGAGAGCTGGCATGACCTCAC
The DNA here is from genome assembly GCF_036173105.1 of Streptomyces sp. NBC_00287. Lineage (NCBI taxonomy): Bacteria > Bacillati > Actinomycetota > Actinomycetes > Kitasatosporales > Streptomycetaceae > Streptomyces > Streptomyces sp. NBC_00287. Next base: position 8,792,063 of record NZ_CP108053.1, on the reverse strand, counting down.
GGTACCGCGCGGGTACTTACCCGTAAATACGGCCAGGTCAGATGGGGTCTGTAACGGTACCTGGGGACGCCGTCCGAATACCGCCGGTCGGCGGGCGAGCAGGGACACAAACTCGGAGGGAGAAGGAAGGACGACAGACTCATGCCCCTCACCGCCGACACCGCCCGCTGCCGGATCGCCGCCACCGACTGGGACGCGCTCGCCGCCGAGCTGGACGTGCACGGCAGCGCGCTCACGGCACCGCTACTGACGCCCGCGGAGTGCCGGGACCTGGCCGCGCTCTACGAGAAGCCGGAGCTCTTCCGGACCACCGTCGACATGGCACGCCACCGCTTCGGCTCGGGCGAGTACCGCTACTTCACCCACGAACTGCCGGCCCCGGTCGCCGCCCTGCGCGCCGCGCTCTACCCGCGTCTGCTGCCGATCGCCCGCGACTGGGCCGCCCGCCTCGGCCGCCCGGCACCCTGGCCGGACTCCCTGTCCGAGTGGCTGGAGCGCTGCCGTACGGCGGGCCAGGACCGCTCGGCACAGATCCTGCTGCGCTACACGGAGGGCGACTGGAACGCCCTTCACCGGGACGTCTTCGGCGACCTGGTCTTCCCGCTCCAGGTCGTCGTGGGCCTCGACGAGTACGGCACCGACTACACCGGCGGCGAGTTCCTGATGGTGGAGCAGCGGCCGCGCGCCCAGTCCCGGGGCACCTCGACCGTGCTGCGACAGGGCCACGGGCTGGTCTTCACGACCCGTGAGCGCCCGGTGCGCACCAAGCGCGGCTGGTCGGCGGGGGCGATGCGGCACGGGGTGAGCACGGTCCGCTCGGGCCGCCGGCACGCGCTGGGGATCGTCTTTCACGACGCCGCGTGAGATCTGGGTCACATTACCCCCCGTCGATGTCACAAACCGGCCCCCTCGAGGCCTCCCAGTGGTGAGCGCACCGCTGCGGAGGCCCCCGTATGTCCGAGATATCACTTCCCGAGACCGAAGACCGGCTTGATCCCGAGACCGCCGACCGGCTGGACCAGGCGACCGGCGTCTTCGTCGCCCATCGCGAGCTACTGTTCGGCGTCGTCTACAACGTGCTGGGCAGCGTCGCCGACACCGAGGACGTCCTCCAGGAGACCTGGCTGTCCTGGACCGCCCGGGGCGGCGGCGCCCCGCTCGACGGGGTGGAGAACCCCCGGGCGTATCTCGTCCGCGTCGCCGTCAACCACGCCCTGCGCCGACGCGCCGCGATCAGCCGCCGCCAGGAGACATACGTCGGACCGTGGCTGCCCGAGCCACTGGTCGCGTCCGACGACGGCGCGGACGACCCGGCCCTGCGCACCGAGTCCGTGTCACTGGCGCTGCTGGTGGTACTGGAGTCGCTGACTCCGCTGGAGCGCGCGGTGTTCGTCCTGAACGAGGTGTTCGGCTATCCGCACACCGAGATCGCGGACATCCTGGACCGCACCCCGGCGGCGGTACGGCAGTTGGCCCGGCGCGCCCGCGCCCATGTGCATGCGCGGCGGCCGCTGTACCAGGCGCATCCACGGGTACGGCGGGAGGCGACGGAGCGGTTCGTCAGGGCCGCGCTCGGCGGGGACATCGCCGCGCTGATGGAGATCCTCGCGCCGGACGTCACGGTGTGGTCGGACGGCGGCGGCAACCGCAAGCCGTCGGGGCTGCGCCCGGTGCACGGCCGGGACAAGGTGGTCCGGCTGCTCACCGGGCACGCCGCCCGGCAGGGCGTGGGCGAACTGGAGCTGCGCTACCGGCGCGTCAACGGCGACGACGCGGCGGTGCTGTTCCAGGGCGACTCACCGTTCGCGGTGATGGTCATGGACCTCACCCCGGAGGGCGACCGGATCTCGGGCGTCTACATCGTCAGCAACCCCGACAAGCTCACGCATGTCGAACGGGGCGAGGAAGAGGAGGAGGCGTGACGCAGGCCTCCAGGACTCCCGGCCCCTCGAAGGGCGAGCGCACCGCCGACTGGTTCGACGGCCGCCTCGGCATCCATACGCTGGGCCGCAAGTACCTGCGCAAGGTGTTCCCGGACCACTGGTCGTTCCTGCTCGGCGAGATCTGCCTGTACAGCTTCGTGGTGCTGATCCTGACCGGGGTCTGGCTGACCCTGTTCTTCCATCCGTCGATGAACGAGGTGACGTACCAGGGCAGTTATGTCCCGCTCAACGGGGTGCGCATGTCGGAGGCGTACGCCTCCACCCTCGACATCAGCTTCGACGTGCGCGGCGGACTGCTCATCCGGCAGCTGCATCACTGGGCGGCGCTGGTGTTCATCGCCGGGATGCTCACGCACATGATGCGGCACTTCTTCACCGGGTCGTACCGCAAACCCCGTGAGGTCAACTGGCTGTTCGGCTGGCTGCTGCTGTTCCTCGGACTTTTCGAGGGACTGTTCGGCTACTCGCTCCCGGACGATCTGCTGTCCGGCACCGGGCTCAGGTTCGTCAACGGCGCGCTGCTGGCCGTCCCGATCGTGGGGACGTACCTCTCCATGTTCGTGTTCGGCGGCGAGTTCCCCGGTGACGACATCGTGGCGCGCTTCTACTCGCTGCACATCCTGATCCTGCCGGGCATCATGGCGGCCCTGGTGGTCGCCCATGTCCTGCTGGTCGTCTACCACAAGCACACCCAGTTCGCGGGCCCCGGCCGCACCGAACGCAACGTCGTCGGCGCCCCGTTCATGCCGGTGTACCTGGCCAAGGCGGGCGGCTTCTTCTTCCTGGTCTTCGGCACCCTCACCCTCCTGGCCGCGGTCGCCACGATCAACCCGGTCTGGGCGTACGGCCCGTTCCGCGCCGACCAGGTCTCCACGGGCGCCCAGCCCGACTGGTACCTGGGCTTCGCGGAGGGCCTGGTGCGGGTGATGCCGGGCTGGGAGATCAACCTGTGGGGCCACACGCTGGTCCTCGGTGTCCTGATCCCGATCGTCGTGTTCCCTCTGCTCCTGGTCCTGATCGGCATCTACCCGTTCCTGGAGTCCTGGATCACGGGCGACAAGCGCGAACACCACCTCCTGGACCGCCCCCGCAACCACCCGGTACGCACGGGCCTCGGCGCGGCCTGGATCAGCCTCTATCTGGTCCTCCTGGCGGGCGGCGGCAACGACATCGTGGCGACCCAACTGCACCTGTCCATCAACACGGTGACCTGGACGATCCGCATCGCGGTCTTCGTACTCCCGGTGGCGGTCTTCGTCCTCACCCGCCGTATCTGCCTGGGCCTCCAACTCCGCGACAAGGAGCTGGTGGCGCACGGCCGCGAGACGGGCATCATCAAGCGCCTCCCGCACGGCGAGTACATCGAACTCCACGAACCCCTCGACCAGGCCCGCCTGCACACCCTGACCGCCCACGAACGGCCCCGGGAATTCGTCGAACAGGAATCCCGGGCGGAGATCCCCTAGCGCTGTCCCGCCCTGTTCGCCGATCCTCTTCCGTCAGCGACCGTGACCCCTAATCTTGTGTCACTGACGGTACGAGCGAGTCGTCGGACAGGGCGAGGAAGCACGCCCCCGGGCGGGGCGTCGGAGGGGGGCCTCCTTGCGCGAGGAGATCGAGGACCGGATACGGCGCGCCGCCGTGGACGTCCTGGTGGGCTGCGACGGTCTGCGGTCGCCCGAGGACCGGGAGCAGTTCCTGGACCTGGTGCTCGACCGGCTCGGGCAAAACGGCCGGCTCCCCCGCCACGCCATCCCGCGCAAGCAGTACGTCGCACTGCTGCTGTTCTGCATGAAGGACGCGCCGGGCGGCCACGGTCCGGACGGCCTGGCGTGTCTCGCCGCCGCCCTGGACCTGCTGGATCCCGGCTCCGCGGAGTCCCTGCTGATGTTCCGGCTCTGCGACGAGTGGCGGGCCGCGCGCACGCTGCCCGCCGAATTCGCCGAGTCCTGGGGCCTGTTGGGTGACTGCCTGAAGGCGCTGCGGCTCCCCGACGACGAGCGGCGCCGCCTGCTGGCCCGGGCGACACTGTCCCGATTACGCACCCCGCCCGACCACTCCACCACGCCCTGGTCGGACTTCCTCTACCTGGTGGGCCAGAACACGGCACCCGGACAGGTGCCGCCGTGGATGGCGTACCTGGACGAGGCCTCGGCCTGGATGGACGCGCCGCACCGCCAGGAGATCCGGGCGATCAACCGACAGCGGGCAGTGCGCTGGGAGTTCGGGGACACGCTGGACCGCAGACGGTACGTCCGGCAGGCGGAGCTGCAGCCGGCCATCCATGACGAGCACCTGGCCATCCGGATCATGCCGGCGCCCTTCGACGAGGGCCACTACACGGTGTCGTACTGGTTCCACTCCGATGCCCGGGGGCCGGACTTCGAGGGGCGCCGGGACAGCGCGGTGATCCCCTTCGCCGAACTCCAGCGCACGGTCAGCGAGGTGATCTCCGAGGTGGAGCGGGCCGAGGGCGACCGTCCGGGGCAGCTGAGGCTGGAGTTCGTGCTGCCGCTGGAGCTGATCAATCTGCCCGTCGAGTCCTGGCCCCTGGACGCCGCCGAGGACCCGCATCTGCCGCTCGGCATGAGCTATCCGGCGGTGGTGATCCGCAGTCTGGACCGGCTGCTCGACCAGCGCTGGCACGGCTGGTGGCGGCTGCGCTGGCAGAAGCTGCGGCAGGAGCCGACCGCCGGTTCCGTGTACATGAGCATCCCGAACAACAGCCCTCAGCACCCGCGCCGGGTCGTGGCCGGGCTGCTGGACGAGGAGCATGTCGCGGCCGTGCTGAGCGAACCCCCCGAGGAGGGCCGGACGCACGGCTGCCTGGAGTTCAGGACGGCGCTGCGCACGGGCTATCCGGTCGTCGTATGGCATCGCACCAGCGAGTCGACGACGGAGTTCCGGCAGGTGCTCGGCGAACTGTTCGCCGGTGGCTTCGCCGATCTGCTGCCGCGCATCACCCGCTTCCGCCGGCAGGCCGCCGCGCTCGGCTCGGGTGCGCCCGAGCACCACATCGGCCGGCACCTCGCGGTGCTGTGGGACGACCCCGACCGCAAACCGCTGTGACGCCGCTGCGCAGAGAGGAAACGTCCATGGACTCCTGGTGGCTCTACCGGGGCACAGGCATCCCGCTCGACCCGGCCGAGCGGGACCGCCGGTGGCCGGCCCCACCGCCCTGGCGCATCTACTGCGGCGGCCCCGACGAACCACCGGCGCCACCGCGGGACGAGACGGCCACCCGAGTCCTCGGAGCCACGGGCACCCCCTGGGTCCCGGATCCCGACGAGGTGGCGGGGGTCAACACGGCACTCCAGCTGCGCCGTCCGCTGCTGGTCGGCGGCGAGCCGGGCACGGGCAAGTCCGCCCTCGCCCACCGGATCGCCCGGGAACTGGGCCTGGGTCCGGTGCTGCGCTGGCCCCTCACGGGCGCCAGTACCCTCGCCGAGGCCCTGTACGGCCCGGCCGGCCCCGGCACGGTCCGGCTGGGGCCGCTGGGCACCGCCCTGCTCCCGCGCCGATTACCGCGCGTCGTCCTGGTCGACGACCTGGACCGGGGCGGCTTCGACCTCCCCGACGAGCTGCTGGCCGTCCTGCACGACGGGGAGTTCACGATCCCCGGACTCCTCGGCTCCGACAGCGCCCTCGTCCACACCTGGGAGCCGGGCGGCACGGCAACGGTCCGCGGCGGGCTCGTACGGTGTCATGAGCCGCCGCTGGTCGTCGTCACGACCGGCGGTGAGCGCGACCTTCCGCCCGCCTTCGTACGGCACTGCGTGCGTCTTGAGCTCTCCCCGATGACGCGGGAGCGGCTGGCCGAGCTGGCCCGGGCCCGGTTCCCGGACGTCCCGGCGGAGGTGCTCGACGCCCTCCTCGACCGGGCCGAGCGGGAACCCGCCGGGGCGGGGCCGTTCCTCGACGCGCTGCACCTCGTGAACACGGGTGCCCTGGACGCGATCCGGGAAGGTGAAGGGGGAGGGAGCGCGGCCCTCGACACCCTGTGGCGCCGGGCCGCCTTGGAGGGGCCATGATGACGTCCGTCGACCGCCGGGACACCGCGTCTTCGCGCTGGACGGACATCACCGACCCGCAGGGCATCCTGCGCGCGCTGCGCGGACTGCGCGGGCAGCAGGCCTGGGACGTGGTCGTGGCGGTCGACCCGGACCCCGGGATGACGGTCTGGCACGACACGGCGGTGGAGTTCACCGATCTGCTGCGCCGCTCGCGCGTCTTTCGCCGCGTGGACCGGTGCGCTCTGCGCGCACTGCCGCCCGGCCACCCCTCTCCCGGGCGGCTGACGCTGGCGGTCACCGACGGCAACGCGCCCGGCTGGCGCACCGGAGCCCTCGGACAGGTCCTGCACCGCTGGGCGGCAGCCGGCACCCTGGCGGTCGTCCATCTGCTGCCCCATCAGGCCTGGCCCGAGTCCGGCGTCCCGACCTGGCCGCTGTCGCTGCGTTCGGCGGGACCCGGTGCGCCGAACCGCAGACACGGCACCCGGCCACGGCAGCTCGGCCTCGGCGCGCCCGAGGAGAGCGGCCCGTATCTGCCGGTTCCCGTCCTGGAGTTGGCCCCGCGGAGCCTGGAGTCGTGGGTAGGGCTGATCAACGGCGCCCGGGGCACCTGGACCCGGCTCCCGCTGACGTTCACCGCCCCGCGACCGGAAGGCCCCCGCCCCGCGCACACCGGCCCCGGGTCCGCCGCCGACCGCGTCGCCGCCTTCCGCCGCTCGGTGTCGCCCGAGGTGTCGGGCCTCGCGACCCTGCTCGCTGCCACGCCCCTGGGGGTCCCCGTGATCCGGCGCGTGCTCTCCCGGTTGCGTCCCGGCGCCCGGATCTCCGACTTCACGCAACTGCTCACCCACGGGCTGATCCACCCGGTCACAGGAGCACGGATCGCCTACGACTTCGCCCCGGACGTCCGCGGCGAACTCCTGGCCGCCGGACGGACCGAGGAGCTGCGGCGGGTCGTCGACGTCGTCGGTGAGGCGCTCGGCCCGTCGGCCCACCGGCTGTGGCAGGTCCCCGAGCTCCTGGCCGGCCGCCGACTCCCGCTGCCGCTCGGCCCGGACCCGCAGACCCGCGCCTGGGCCGAGCCGCAGATCGCCGTACTGCACGCCCTGTCGGGCCCGCACGCCGCCCAGGCACGGGCGCTGGAGCGCATGACCGCCGCGTCCGGAGCGCGCAGCGCCACCCGGGCTGCCCCCGCCCCACCCCCTTCGCACCTGCGGAAGCAGGAGGACCTGGTGAACGAGCCGAGCAACGCACCGCAGCCGCGCACCGACGTCCCGCCGGGCACGCCCCCGGGTCCGGCCGACCGCCGTGGCGGCGGCCGCGGCACCCCGGCCGTGTGGGGCCACGTACCGCCGCGCAATCCCAACTTCACCGGTCGCGAGGAGCTGTTGGACGCCCTGCGCCGCAGGCTCCGCAAGGAGAAGGCGACGGCGGTGCTGCCCAACGCGCTGCACGGGATGGGCGGCGTCGGCAAGACACTGCTGGCCGTGGAGTACCTCTACCGGCATCTCGGGGACTACGACCTCGTCTGGTGGATCTCCGCCGAACGCACCGCCCAGATCGCGCTGTCCCTGGTGGAGCTGGCGCCGCGGCTCGGTCTCGAGGCCGGCAGCGAGGCGACCTGGTCGGTGACGGCGGTGCTGGAGGCGCTGCGCCGCGGTGAGCCGTACGACAACTGGCTGCTGGTCTTCGACAACGCCGACAGCCCCGAGGCGGTGCGCCCCTACTTCCCGTCCGGCGGGCCGGGCAACATCCTTGTCACCTCGCGCAATCCGCAGTGGGCGAGCGTCGCCAAACCGCTGGAGGTGAATGTCTTCCGGCGCGAGGAGAGCGTGGACCTGCTGCGCCGGCGCGGCCCGGACATCACCGACGACGAGGCCGACCGGCTCGCGGACGCCCTGGGCGATCTGCCGCTGGCCATCGAGCAGGCGGCCGCCTGGCGGGCCGAGACCGGGATGCCCGCGGACGAGTATCTGCGATTGCTGGACGAAAAGCAGGTCGATCTCCTGGGCCTGGCCGCACCGCTCGACTACCAGCTGCCGGTCATCGCCGCCTGGAACGTCTCGCTGGACCAGCTGGAGACGAAGAACCCCGCCGCCATGCAGTTGCTGCAGCTGTGCGCCTTCTGCGCGCCCGAGTCGATCTCGCGCAGCCTGTTCGCGGGACGTCCGGGCGCCTCGATCACCGCCGAACTCGACGCGGTCCTGCGCGATCCGATCCGTCTCGGCCAGGCCATTCGGGAGATCGGCCGGTACTCACTGGCCCGGTTCGACCCGCGCGCCAACTCCCTCCAGATGCACCGGCTCGTCCAGACGGCCCTGATCTCCCGTATGACGGAGGCCGAACAGCAGCGCATGCGACACGGCATCCATCTGCTGCTGGCGGCCCACGACCCCAACGACCCGCACGACGCGCACCACTGGCCGCGCTACGGCGATCTGTACGCCCACCTGATCGTCTCCGAGGCCGTCGGGTCCGCCGACCCCTACGTGCGCCAGCTGATCATCAACGAGGTCCTCTACCTGTTGCGTTGGGGCAACTACGAGGCGGCCCTGCAACTGGCCCGCTCCGCCTACGAGTCCTGGCGGCAGGACAGCGGGGAGGACGACCCGAAGACCCTGGAGGTCTCCAAGTGGATGGGGGCCGTGCTGTACACGATGGGCCGCAACACCGAGGCGGCGGCCGTCAACGACCGGGTCCTGGAGGCCTACCGACGCACCGTCGGCGAGGACCACGAGGACACCCTGGACGCGCTCGGCAATGTGGCGATCGACCGGCGCGTCAAGGGCGACTTCACGGCGGCGCTGGAGCTGTCAGAGTCGGTGCACGAACGCTATGGACGGCTGCTCGGCGAGGAGGACCCCGAGACCCTGCGCGCTGCCCACAATCTGGGCGTCAGCCTGCGGCTCGCGGGACGGTTCGCACGGGCCCGGGAGCTGGACGCGCACACCTGGCACAGCAAGCAACAGCTCTACGGCCAGGACCATGTGCTGAGTCTGGTGACCTGGCTCAGTCTGATCCTCGACATCCGTGAACTGGGCGACTACCACGCGGCCCTGACCTACCAGCGCGAGCTGACCGAGCGGACCACCCGGCTGCTCGGGCACAACAACCCCTTCACGCTGTCCAACGACCGGCATCTGGCCGTGGCGTTGCGCAAGGCCGGCCGGCACCAGGAGGCGCAGGCCATGGCCGAGCAGTCCCAGACCGCTCTCGTCAGCCGGTACGGCGAGAACAACCCGGGTTCCATGGCGTCGACGTTGGAACTGTCGATCGATCTGAGGCACGCGGGCGACCTCACCACCGCGCGGGACCTCGGCGCGCGCATCCATGCCCAGTACGCCGAGACGTACGGCGGCACGCATCCGCACACCCTGTCGGCCGAGGTCGATCTCGCCGTCACGCACCGGCTCCTGGGCGACGCGGAGGCCGCGCGTACGGTGGACGAGCGGGCGCTGGCGGACTTCCGCCGGGTCCTCGGGGAGCGCCACCCCTCGTCCCTGGCGTGCGCGACGAACCTGGCCAGCGACCTGTACGCGCTCGGCGAGTACGAGCCGGCCCGGGAGCTGGACGAGCAGACGTTGGCGCTCTCCACCGAGGTGCTCGGCGCGGAGCACCCCTCCACCCTGGCCTGCGCCGCCAACCTCCCGCTGGATCTACGGGCGTTGGGCGAGCACGAGGAGGCCGAGCGCCTGCACAGCGCGACGGCGGAGCGGCTCAACCGTGTGCTCGGGGCGGATCATCCTGCCGTGCGTCAGGCCGTGGACTGGGAACACCGGGCGGACTGCGACATCGATCCGCTTCCCCTGTGAGCGCCGTCGTCGTCCCACGTGTGGACCAGCCAGCGGGCGAGCTCGGACGGCGGCGGGGTCTGCCCCGAAGTCCGGGTGATCTCCTGGGAGACGGCACGCAGCAGTTCCGGCGGTTGGCCGAACAGCAGCCCGAGTCCGCCCCAGGCGGCGGGCCGTGACGTCTCCTCGGCGTACAGCGCGGCGGCCGCGTCCGAGTCGCCCGCCACGTAGGCCAGGTCCGCGGAGATGACGTCCTTCGGCCGGGGTCCGCCTTCGCGGGCCTCGGCGAAGGCGTGCGGGTCGGTGATCCGCAGGCGGACCAGATGCGCGTAGGCGTCCAGACGGCAGCCCGCGGGATCCGTGACGACGTCCCCGCCGGTCTCCTCGGTCACCGCGAGCGGCGGCGGTGTGCCGCGCAGCCAGGAGTCCGCAACCGACCGCACCGCCGCCTCGTCGGGTACCAGATGGTGGGCGCGCCAGGCGGCGCGCTGGTGGGTGGCGGCCCGCTCGGCCAGCAGCAGCGTCGTCTCGGGCACCGGTTCGGCGTCCCAGGAACGGATGTCCGCGAGCAGGGCGCGCACCAGTCTGCGGCCGGTCTCGGTCAGCGCGGGATGGGCGTGCAGGGTCTCCAGGGTGGCGCGGGACTCCCGTCGCCACAGGGCGAACTCGAAGCGGGCGCGCTCGCGGGCGCTGCCGCTGTCACGCGCACAGCGGTCCCGCCAGAAGCGGGCGACGCCGGAGAACGCGAAGGCGCCGTGCAGCACACCGCTCAGCGGCCTGGGGTCGTCCCGCCAGGGCGCGTGGAAGAGGTCGGGGCAGTCGTCGGCCAGCGGGGTGAGGTGCATGAGGCCGTTGAGCAGGGTGTGGCGGAACTCGTGGACCAAGGTCACCGCGAGTTCCACGGCGGCCTCGTCGTCGGTCACTTGGGCGTGCGGCGCGGAGAGCATCACGCAGCCGAAGGCCTCCGAGGCGGAGGCGCTGCGCGGCCGGAAGCGCTCCGCGGGCGGCAGCGGAACCAGCGAGAAGAGTCCGGCCGCGAGGGCCTCGGCGCTCTCACGGTGGTCCTCGACGAGCAGCGCCCACGCCCGGTCGAGGACGCGCCGCCAGTGCCGTAGCGCGGTCGCGTCGAGCCGGTCGGGCCCGCTGGTACCGGCGATGACGGGGTAGCGGGCCAGGTCGTCGATGGTGAGGGTGAGGGTCAGTTCGTGGTGGCTGACGGACAGCCGACGCATGCCGGTCCAGCCGGGCCCGTCCTGGGTGGCGTCCTTCGGCACCGTCACGACGGGTCCGTCGCCCTGCGGGCGGACGCGCGCCGTCCCGTTCTGCGCGCCGACTTCGGCCACTCCCCACGGCTCGCGAGCGACCGACTGCGCCCGGCCCAGGCACGGGAGGAGGACGGCACCGTCCCGGGACGGGACCTGGATCCGGAAGTCGACACCGGCGAGGACGGCACCGGCGGCGGCCAGGGCGTGCAGCTGACCCACGTCGGACCAGAGCGGCGCGTCGGCGTCCTGCGAGCCGCGCAGCCGGCGCAGCACATGGGCGGCCCACAGCCCGGTCTGCGGGTCCATCAGCAGCCGGTGCACGGCCTCCGGGCGCTGCCGCTGGGCCCGCGCGAGCAGATCCCATGCCTCACGCGCCGGAGCGAGGTCGCCGACCGCCGCCGGGCGGGCGGTGACCTCGTCCACCAGGACGCGCAGCAGCAGAAGGCGCCTGCTGTACTCGGCGTCGAGGAGTGCGTGCGTCGCGCGGAGCCGTTCGCCGGTGGAGCAGAGCATCCCGAAGGAGACGTCATCGAGGCGATGGGGCCGCAAGGCATGCGGGGAGTTCTCGGATTCCTCAGCGGCTTCAGACGACGTGCCCACGAACGCTTCCTCACCCACGGTGTCCACGGTTGCAGCGCACCCTACCGGCCGGGGCCTACGGTGAGTCGGTTCTCGGTCAACTGGGCTCGCTGCCACCCCGTGTGCTGAACGGCCGGTCCACGCTCGTGAGCAGCATGTCCACCGCCGGCCGCAGCGCGTCCTGCCCTACCTGGGGAAGCTCGTCCAACGAAAGGTGGGACAGGCGGGGCAGCCAGGACTCGACGCTCGCGGGCTGTGCCGCATCACAGGACTCGTACATGGGGCCCGATCGTAAGGGACTCGGGACACCTCACGCAGACGCCTCGACGATCAGCCGGTGCGCGCTCTCCGCCTCCGGACTGCCCCCCGCACACAGCAGCACCGCCTCCGCCAACTCCCTGAGCGCGCCCGGTCTGCGGGCACAGGTGCGCAGGATGCTGATGGTGTCCATGCGGGGGCGGCTGTGCCGGGGAATGGCGGCGCGTACGCCGATTCGCAGCAGGCCGAGGATCTCCTCCCGCCCCTGCGGTTCGACGAACTCCTCCACCGCCAGGAGAGCGTCCGTCAAGGCGCGGAGCCGGTCGGGGGGCAGGTCGGTGTGCATGGGGCTCACAGGGTCGGGGGCACCGCGGGAGAGGAGCTGACCTTCGTCGCCGTCCCAGGTGCGGGACCACAAGTATGTGGGGGTCTGGGAGGCGCTGCCTTCCGCGCGCAGGCCGGTGAAGCGCTCGCGCAGGCGGTCCATCAGCGCGCCCGGGTCCGGTGGCCAGCCGGTGCCGATGGTCTCGTCGTCGGTGAGGACCGCCAGCGCCTCACGGCTGAACAGGCCCGTCCCGGGGACGGAGAGGTTCGTCGCGGCCTCTCCCGGCCGGGCCGCGAACAGCACCGCCTGGTCGCGGGCGGTCCGCGGCATCGGGGTGCCGTAGTCCTCGCGCGGCAGTTGGCGTCGGGCGCGCCACGGGTTGTGCAGGAGCTGGCAGGCGTCGACCAGCCAGATCTGGCGGGGGTGGCGGAGCGCGGCGCGGTAGTACGTCAGGAGCGCGTCGAAGTCCAGGTTGAGCGGGTCGTCGGAGGTGGCGTCCGCGTAGAAGAGCCGCCGTCTGCCTTCCGCGTCCACCACGCCGTGCCCGCCCCACACCACCCACAGCAGCTCGCTCTGCTCCGCAGCGACGGTCCGCAGCAGCGTGCTGTGCACGGTGGCCCGGTCCGCGCCGAGGACGGTGTACGGCACCTTCCCCGCGATATCCGCCCGCTCGGGCGGTGCGGACAGCAGCGCGGTGATCCGCTCGGGCGGCACACCCCGGGCGAGGAACCAGTCCGCGAACCGCAGCGCGTCGGACACGGGGCCGTCGAGTGCCCAGTGCGCCCCCGCCTCGTAGGCGTCGACGCCCACCACGACGACGGTCGTGCGACGGGGATCTGCGTGCGGAACCGGTGAGTTCATGCGCCCAGTGTGCCGCCCGAGCGGGCTCAGCGGGTCGTCATCCTTGGTCCGCCACGAAGGACGCCATCCGGGTCAGTGCCGAGTTCCAGTTGATGGTGTGCTCGTTGGTCGACCAGGACTGGATGTCGTCGATGTAGCAGAACTGGCCGACGCAGCCCTGGAGTTTGCTCTGTGCAAAGGGGTCCTGGATGCTTGAGTTCGGGCCTCCGGCCAGGGTGCCGGCCGGTGGGTTCGGCTGGTTCGGGTCGAGTTGGTGGGCGTACCAACGGGCGTGCTGGTTCTGGGAGTTGACCTCTCCGTAGCCGGTCACGTAGGAGATGTTCAGCGCGTTGCGACCGAAGAGGTAGTCCATGCTTTGCAGCGCGCCGTCCCGGTACTTCGAGGCTCCCGAGATGTCGTACGCGGTCGCGATGACCACGGCGTTGTGCAGGATCTGGTGGTTGGAGCCCCAGTCGTAGAGGTTGCCGTCGGGGGCGTAGGGCATGCCGTACGCGTGTGACTTGAGCGTGGCCAGGTAGCGGTCCGCTCCCTTGATCACGGACTGGCGCACCTTGTCCTTGCCGGGCAGCTTGCTCGGCACGGTCGCCAGGTCGAGGCGGGCCGCTGCCGCTGTCCTGGCCCAGTCGTAGCCGTTGGCGCCGAAGATGTCGGCGGTATGGGCCGGGGAGTTCAGGACGCGGTCCGCGAACTGCTTCTCACCGGTGGTGAGATACAGCTCGGCGGCGGCCCAGTAGAACTCGTCGGTGACGTTGTTGTCGCCGTAGGCGCCGCCGCCGATGCCGTCGCTGTCGGAGGCGTAGACGTCGGGATGCGCGAGCGCCGCCGACCATGCCTGGCGCGCGGCGGCCAGCGCCTTCGCGGCGAACTCCCGGTCGTACGGCTTGTACAGACGCGCCGCCTGGGCGGCCGTCGCCGCCAGGTTCAGGGTCGCCGCGGTCGACGGCGGATGCAGTTCCCGCTTCTGCGGATCGTCGCTCGGCAGCAGCGGCAGGCCCGTCCACTGCTCGTCATGGATCTTGTGATGGGCCATGCCGGCCAACGGCTGCCCCGCGGGCACCTGCATCTTCAGCAGGAACTCCAGCTCCCAGCGGACCTCGTCGAGAAGGTCCGGCACCTTGTTGCCGCTCTCGGGGATGGCGAGGGTACGGTCGCCCAGCTTCCCCGGGTCTCCGGTGCGGGCGTGCAGCGCGCGCTCGTAGGTGCTGAGCAGCTCCCAGACCGAAATGCCGCCGTTGACGACGTACTTGCCGTGGTCCCCGGCGTCGTACCAGCCACCCGTGACATCGAGGGTGTAGTCACATACGCCGGGCTGGCAGGGCACGGCGCCGTCGCCCTGGTTGGGCGCGACGTCGACATGGCCCGCGGGGCGGGCGTAACCGGGTCGTAGATCGTCGCGTATCGCGATGCCGCTGCGCTGCGTGTAGTAGTACTTCGCGGCGTCCAGGCGCAGCCGCTCGTAGACGCTCGCGTCGATGTCGAAGGGGCGGCTGGTCTCGCCGTCGGCGATCAGGGTGAGGCCCGTGCCGCGGGCGCGGTAGGAGCCGAAGTCGATGGAGTGGACGTTCTGCCCGGAGGAGGCGTCGGTGCCGCGTGGCACGGTCCAACCACGGGCGACCACGGTTCCGCCGGCGCCGCGAAGCTGCCACGGCAGCCGCTCGGTCGCGTCGGTGACGAGGGTGGCGTTCTTGGGTCCCGCGGGCAGATAGGCGACCTGATTCACCCGCACCCGCGGCCCGGTGTCCGGCTCATAGGGCTCCGGCTCCACCCCGCCCACCAGCGAGACGTCGTCCATGCAGAACCGCCAGGCGTCCGCGCTGCCACCGACCTGGAGGCCGACCTGGCCCTGGGCGGTGTCGACAGGCGCGGTGAAGGTGTACGAGTAGCGGTTCCCGGAGACGCTGAGCTGCGGTGACACCTCGAAGTAGGTGTCGTACGGAGCAACTTGGAGGCCGACGATCGCGCGCACGACGTGTGCGTCGGGCACTCCGGAGGCGGTGAAGGAGAAGCGGTACGACTCTCCCTCGACGAGGGTGATGTCGTTCTGGCCGACGGCCGCGTCCCAGCGGTTGGTGGTGCCGCCGGGCACGTCCGCGCAGAGCTGTCCGTCGGACAGGCCCGCGGTGACGTTGCTGCTCGTCCACCACGGTTCGGTGGTGGTGTCGAAGGTGCCGTTCCTGACCTGTTCGACCTCGTCGGCACCGGCCACGGGGGCGGGCAGGGCGACCAGGGCCGCTCCGAGCAGGGTCGTCAGGGACAGTACGGCGGTTCTGCGTCGTTTCACGTCTGGGCTCCTCGGCGGGAGGTACGGGTGACGCCCCCCGATGGGAGCGCTCCCAGATGCGGACGCAGGACATGCTTGTTGCAGGTGTGACACCCCGTCAACGGTCCGGACGGGAATGCTTTCCGCCCGGACCGAGAAGGCGACTTCAGGCGCCCGGCGCCTCCAGCTTGCTGATGCGGACCGCGCCGCGCGCCTGACCTGGGTGGGCGCTGGTCAGGGTGAGGCGCAGCCGGGAGCCGCGCACCGGGTCGAAGGTGATCGCCGTCGGCGCGTCGGAGGCGGGGGCCCAGTCGACCGAGATCCCGGTGGCTGCGACCCATCGGCGGCCGTCCCAGACGGCGACCTCGATGGCGGCGGGCAGGGTGTGCGTCGCGTCGGCGGTGAAGGAGACCTCGGCCCGGTCGAGGGTCCGGGACCGCCCGAAGTCGACGCTCACCCAGTCCTCCGCCCGCGCGCCGTCGAAGGCGGGCAGCAGGGCCGTGGCCGCCTTGTGGAAGCCGTTGGACCAGCCGGTGGCCGGGGCACCGTCGAGCATCGCGGCCGGGAGGGTGTCCGGGCGGCCGGAGTAACTGGCGTCCGCATGAGGGTAGTTCGTCGGCGCCGGAAGGTCCGGCTCGAAGGCCGCGGCCGGGGTGAGCGCGACCGAGTCGGCTCGGGTGGTGCGCACGGTCAGCGTGCCGGACCGCAGCCCCTCCGCCCGTGCGGTCACCTTCAGCACGCCCGCCTTCGTGCCGGACCGCACCATCGCAAGTGCCTTGCCGTGGAAGGCGGTCCGGGTGCTCGCCCGGTAACGCTCGGCGCTCTCCTGACGGCCGTTGTCGAGCCCGGCGACCGAGCCGCCGGCCACGTCGAAGGCGATCAGGTCCTCGGCGTCGGGCACGACCACTCCGCGCGCGTCGACGACCTCGGCGGTCACGAACAGCAGCGAACGGCCGTCGGCGGCAAGGGAGTCACGGTCGGTGGTGAGCCGTACGGCGTGCGGCTTGCCCGCGGTCCGCAGCACATCCGTCGCCACGACCGTCCCCTCGCTGCGCGCGACCGCCTTCAACTCGCCCGGCTCGTACGCCACTTTCCAGGTCAGATGCAGCTTGCCCGCGCTCCCGTTCGGGCTGGTGTAACTGCCGGGATAGGGGGCCTCGGTGAAGGTCTTGTCGTCGCCGGTGGCCTCGGTGGTCTCCAGGTAGACCCGTCCGTCGGTGGTCTTCTTGGTGTCGAAGGTCCGGGTGCCGAGGGAGCGTCCGTTGAGGAAGAGCTCGACCGTGTCGACGTTGGCGTACGCCCACACCTCGACCGTGTCGCCCTTGGCGTGGTTCCAGGTCGTCGGCAACAGATGGACCATGGGCTCGCTCGTCCACTGGCTCTGGAACAGGTAGTACATGTCCTTGGGGAATCCGGCCGTGTCGACCGCGCCGAAGAAGGACGCCTTCACGGGGAAGACGTCGTACGGCGTGGGCTCCCCGAGGTAGTCGATACCGGACCACAGGAACTGTCCCGTGAACCACTTCCGGTCCCGGTCCTTCTTGTGCCCGTACTCGCCGCTCATCGTCCAGGAGGCGAGGTTGTTGTCGTACGACGAGGTCGCCCGTCTGCCCGGGGTGTAGTTCTCGCCCGTGTTGAGGCGCTCAGGCTCCTGGTAGGTGCCGCGGCTGGAGGTCTCCGAGGAGGACTCGGACTCGAAGAGGAACAGGTGCGGGTAGGTCGTGTGCAGGGCGTCCACGGATTTCGCGGTGTTGTAGTTGAGGCCGAGGCCGTCCAGCTTGGCGAGCATCCGGTCGGCCGCCGAGCCCTTGGCCGGAAGTCGGCGGTATTTGTCGGAGCCGATGACCAGCGGGCGGGTGTCGTCGGCGGCCCGGATGGCGTCGATGACACGGTCGGCCATGGCGAGCCCGGCGGTGGAGGTGGAGTCGGGTACCTCGTTACCGATGGACCACAGGACCACGGCCGGACAGTTGCGGGCGGCGAGCACCATCTCGGTGGCGTCCTTGTCGCCCCACTCGTCGAAGAACCGTCCGTAGTCGTAGCGGTTCTTGCCGGTGCGCCAGCAGTCGAACGCCTCCACCATCATCACCACGCCCATCTCCTCGCAGACCTGGAGGACTTCGGGCGCGGGCGGGTTGTGGGAGGTGCGCAGGGCATTGACGCCCATCGACTTCATGATGGTCAGCTGTCTGCGGATCGCGTCGATGCTCACGGCGGCGCCGAGGGCGCCCAGATCGTGGTGGAGGTCGACGCCCCGGATCTTGGTGTGGGCGCCGTTGAGGAAGAAGCCCTCCTCCGGGTCGAAGCGGAAGGTGCGGATACCGAAGGGCGTGCGGTAGGTGTCCACGGTCCTTCCGCCGACGCGGAGTTCGGTGTGGAGGGTGTAGCGGTGCGGGGACTCGAAGTCCCACAACTTCGGGTCGGTGAGGGCGAGTTCATGGGTCTCCGTCGCCCGGTCGGTGACGGCGACCGTGGAGGACGTACGGGCCACGGTCCGGCCGCCGGGGCCCGCGATCCGCGAGACGACCTCGACGTCCGCGCCGCTGCCGGAGTCATTGGCCACGGTGGTCTGCACCCGCACGAGGGCGCGTTCCGCCGTGACCTCGGGTGTCGTGACGTACGTGCCCCAGCGCGCCACATGCACCGGCTCGGTCACCACGAGCCGGGCCTCGCGGTAGATACCGCTGCCGGAGTACCAGCGGCTACTGGGGAGCTGGTTGCGGACCATGACGGCGAGGACGTTCTCGGTGGTGCCGTCGGTGTGCAGCAGCTCGGTGAGGTCGAGGGCGAAGCCGGTGTAGCCGTAGGGGTGGCGGCCGATCTCCCGGCCGTTGCAGTGCACGACGCAGTCCATGTAGACGCCGTCGAACTCCACCGAGATCCGCTTCCCGGCCAGGGCGGGCGGCAGGGTGAAGGCCAGGCGGTACCAGCCGAGGCCGCCCGGGAAGAAGCCGGTGCCGCTGGTGGTGCCGTGCTCGGTGGTCGGGGCGAGCTCGATGCTCCAGTCGTGCGGGACGGCCACCTCCCGCCATGCCGAGTCGTCGTACGCGGGCTCCGCGGCGCCGTCGTAGGCGCCGGTCGGATCGGTGATCCCGCCCGGGTTGACCAGGGCGAACCGCCAGCCGTCGCGCAGCGGGACGGTACGGCGGCCGGAGCGGTCCCCGGCGGTCCCGGCGGCCTGCGCCGGGGTGCCTGTCAGCGCTCCTGCGGCCGGCGCGGCCGTAGAGGCGATCAGAACCGATCTGCGAGTGACCGTCATACGGGTCTCCCTCATCAGGTGCAACAGAAATACTCACAACTGATCGCGAACACGCAGATTCTGACCGGCAGGCACACAGCAGCGTCAAGGGTCGGGAGCAAGCGCTTGCACCCAGCTGTCACAACGGCCGGAAATCGACCTTGACCGTTCGGCCGCCCGCACAGGAGTTCCCCGTCCGTCCGGGGCCGGGACCCACTACGCTGGAACTCAAGTGACCACTAGTCACTGTGAGTGTCCGCGTGGGAGTGGCGACGATGAGCCCGCACGAACCGATCGACGACGCCGCGACGGCTCGTGCTGTCATCGACGAACACGGCACCCTGGTGGAGTGGAACGCCGGTGCCCGGCGGCTGCTGGGCTGGCCGGCCGCCGACGTCGTGGGCCGCCCCGCAGACGAGCTGCTGGCCGACGGCTCGCTGCCCGTCCCGGCGGGCCCCCGCTGGGACGGCACTGTCCCCTTGCGCCATCAGGACGGCCACCGGGTCCGGGTGTGGCTGCTGGCCCACCACCGCCCACCGAGCGAGGACCGCCCGGCCCACTGGCTCGTGGTCACCCCGCTGGAGCCGGGCGGCCCCCGCTCCCCCGACGACCCGCTGGCCACGGCCGCGCTCACCCAGTCGCCGTGCGCCGTCGCCGTCTACGACGAGCGGCTGCGGCTGAACCGGATCAACGACGCCATGGCCGAGGTGATCGGGCTGCCCGAGGACCGCATCCAGGGGCTGAGGCTGTCCGAGATCGGCGGCAAGGCGCAGAGCGAGGAGCTGGAGGAGCACATGGCCGACGTGCTGGCCACCGGCCGGGCCCGGGATGTGCAGACGTACATGCGCACCGGCGGCGAGGCCGGCGCACACGCCTGGCTGGCCCGGATGGCGCCCGTCACGGACGGCCATGGACGGGTGCGGGGCGTGTGCCTGGCCGCCCATGACTTCACCGAGAACTACCTCTCCCGCGAGCGGCTCCACCTGGTCAACGAGGCCAGCGTGCGCATCGGCAGCACCCTCGACGTCACCCGGACGGCACAGGAGCTCGCCGATGTGTGCGTCCCCGCGCTCGGCGACTTCGTCAGCGTCGACCTGCTCGACCCCGACGAGGAGGGCGGGGGCCCGCCGGCGCCGATCACCGCGCCGGTCGGACTGCGCCGCGCCGCGCACCGGTCGATCACCCCGGGCGACCCTGAGGCCGTGGTCAAACCCGGGCACCTGGAGCTCTACCCGGCCGAGTCCCCGCAGGCCGCCTCGCTGACGGCTGGCCGCACCGTCGTCGCCTCGGTACCCTCCGGCGACCTCGACCAGTGGCTGAGCCGGGACACGAAACGCAGCGCCCGGGTCAGGGAGCACGGCATCCACTCCACGATGTCCGTGCCGATCCGGGCCCGGGGCCTGACCCTGGGCGTCGCGGTGCTCACCCGGTTCCGCCGCCCCGACCCCTTCACCCCCGACGATGTGCTGCTCGCCGAGGAGATCACGGCCCGCGCGGCCGTCTGCGTCGACAACGCCCGCCGCTACTCCCGCGAACGCGAGACCGCGCTCGCCCTCCAGCGCAGCCTGCTCCCCCGGGGACTCCCCCGCACGCCCGCAGTCGACGCGGCCTCCCGCTACCTCCCCGCCGCCCGCTCCGGCGTCGGCGGCGACTGGTTCGATGTGATCCCGCTGTCCGGGATGCGGGTCGCGCTGTGCGTCGGGGACGTCGTCGGGCACGGCATCCAGGCCTCGGCGACCATGGGTAGGCTGCGCACCGCCGTCCGCACCCTGGCCGACATCGACCTGGCCCCGGACGAGCTGCTCACCCACCTCGACGATCTCGTCGTTCGGCTGTCCGAAGAGGCCGGTGGGGAGGGCAGCCCGGGCGAGGTCGGCGCCACCTGTCTGTACGCCATGTACGACCCGGTGTCACGGCGCTGTGCGCTGGCCCGGGCCGGACATCCGCCGCCCGTGCTGGTCCCGCCGAAGGGTGCGCCCCGGCAGATCGACATGCCCGCCGGGCCGCCGCTGGGTTTCGGCGGGCTGCCGTTCGAGTCGGCCGAGCTGGATGTGCGCGAGGGCAGTGTGCTGGGGTTCTTCACCGACGGTCTGCTCGAGCACCGCGAACGGGACGTCGACGCCGGCCAGGCGCTGCTCCTGGACGCCCTGGCGATCTCCACGGAATCGCTGGAGGAGACCTGCGACCGGATCCTGCACGCCCTGCTCCCACCCGGCGGCGTCCCCGACGACGTGGCCCTGTTGCTGGCCCGCACCCGGGGCCTGCCCGCCTCCCAGGTCGCCACCTGGGACATCCCCGCCGACCCGGCGCTGGTCTCGCCGATCCGCAAGCAGGTCGTCGAGCAGCTCGACTCCTGGGAGCTGAGCGAGGCGTCGTTCACGGCCGAACTGGTGGTGAGCGAGCTGGTCACCAACGCCATCCGGTACGGCTCGCAGCCGATCCGGCTCCGGCTGATCCATGACGCGGCCACGCTGATCTGCGAGGTGTCCGACGCCAGCCACACGGCACCGCATCTGCGCCGGGCCAAGACCTGGGACGAGGGCGGCCGAGGGCTGCTGCTGGTCGCCCAGCTCACCCAGCGCTGGGGCAGCCGGCACACCGCCCAGGGCAAGACGATCTGGGCGGAACTCACCCTCCTCGACGAGGACTGAGCGGCGTACGCTTTCCGCGTTTCTCCTTGCGTACGGCGGACACTCGGGAACATGACGAACCCTCAGGAGCGTGGAGAACATGGCGAACACGTCCTCGTCCGTGCGCCGGGCCGCCCTGCTCGCGAGTGCGGTCGCGACGCTCGGCGCACTGACCGCCTGCGGCGGCGCCGACGGTACGACGACCGCTCCCCGGCAGCCGCCCACCTCGCCGGACCGCACGGCCACCAGCAGCTCCCCGAGCGAACAAGCCGCCGCCACTGAACCGGCACCCTCGCCCTCGGCGGCCGGCGGCACGAAGCAGTCGACCCGCTGCCACACGGGCGAGTTGCGCGCCGAGGTCGGCCGCATGGATCCCGGTGCCGGTCAGCGGAACTTCCCGATCGTCCTGACCAACGCCTCCGCGCGCACCTGCACGGTGTACGGCTATCCGGGCGCCGCCTTCGTCGATGCGTCCGGCGAGCAGCTCGGCCCGGACCCCGAGCGCGCTCCCGGCTCGCCGGCGCGGGTGACGCTGGCGCCGGGGGACAGCGCGTGGGCGGGTCTTTCGTACTCCAGCCCGGAAATCAGCGGGGCGCGCACCGCCCGGCCGGCGGCGCTGCTGGTGACCCCGCCGGACGAGCGGGAGCCGATCGAGGTGCCCTGGACGGCGGGTGCGGTGCCGGTGTCCGGCAACGCCTCCTCGGTGTCCTTGACGGTGTTCGCCCCCGGCTCGGGGCCCGGACAGCCCTGACCGTCAGCGGCGTCCGCCGCCGTAACCGCCGCCCCAGCCGTTGTCGCCGTCCCAGGAGCAGGAGTACGGGTCCGTGTAGCAGTCGCCGGTGGCCGAGGGCGTCGGTGTGGGCGACGGCGTCGCGGTGGCCTTCGGGGTCTTCGACGGCGTGGGGGTGGGCTTCGGCGTCGGCGCGGGTGGCGGTACTGGGGTCGCGGGTTCGGCCCAGTTGACCGCCTCCAGCTGGAGTTCGGGCTTGGAGGTGTCGATCACCCAGCGCTGGGCCGAGTCGTCCTTGCGGGTCTTGAGGACCAGCGCGCCGGAACCGTCGGTGGCGGCGGGGGTCAGGGCCAGCTCCTGGTCCCAGCGCGGGACCAGGGTGCCCTGGAGCGTGAAGTCGTAGCGGACCTTTCTGGTGTCCGTGCAGGGCGTGAGCCGTACCGAGTAGCCGAGGTGGGAGTCCAGACACAGGTCGGGCTCGGCGGCGCTGCGCAGGCGGCCGTCGGTCTCGTACACCCACTGCTGGCCCGCCTGCGCGGAGCACTCCGCGAGTTCGGTCTCGGCGCCCTTGACCGCCTTGCCTCCGACGATGCCGACGCACAGCCCGGAGGCGATGTTGTGCAGCCGCCCGGTCAGCGTGCCCTGCGCCGCCTCCTTGGCCCCGGCCCACGAGGGGCCGGTCGTCGGGGTACGGCCCTCGGAGCCGGCGGCCTCGGTGGCCTGTCCGGATCCTGCGGTGCCCTCCTCCGAGCCCAGGGCGGACCACAGCACCAACGGGATCACGACCAGCGCGCCGACGGTCACGAGGGCCACGGTGAGATTGCGCCGCCGCACGGCACGGCGGGCGGCCTTGCGAGCGGTACGGCTGGAAGAGGGCAGCGGGGTCATGTCAGGCGCTTGGCCTTCGCCGAAGTCCTCCCCCACCACGGTCGCCGCCTCCGCCACCGGCACGCTCTCGTCGTCCGCGCTGCGCGCCCTGGACTCCACGTACTCCTGCGCGCCCCAGCCGAGCACCGCCTCCGCCAGAGCCACGCCGAGTCCGTGGTTGAAGCAGTCCAACTGGTCGGCGGTGTCCCGGCAGTGCTTGCACCCGTCCAGGTGCCCGCGCAGATCGGGGTCGATGTCGACGCCGCCGCGCCGGTAGGTGACGTCGAGGAGGCGCAGGTACTGGCGGCACTCCTGGTCGGGGGCGAGTTCGCGGTGGACCTGGAGGCATTCCTCGCGCAACCGGTCGCGGGCGCGGCCGAGTTCGACGCGGGCGCCCTCCTCGTCCAGGCCCAGCAACCCGGCCGGTGTCTTCAGCGGTTCGGCCTCGACCTCGGTGTGCCACAGGAGACAGCGGGACGACTGGGGCAGCCGCTGGAAGGCGCCGGACAGCAGACGGCGGTGGGCCGGCGGCAGCAGACGGGCGGCGGCGCGCTCACCCCCGGCAGCCTCGGTCCGCAGCTCGGGGTGGAGCAGCTCACGCCGCTGGTCGGTGTCCCACTCCCCGGCGACACGCCGTACGGTGACCAGGAGTTGGGGGCGCCACGCGGAGGTCGGTCCGGTCTGCCGCAGGGTCTGTCCGAAGAGCCTCGTGAACGCCGCGGTGGTGAGCATGCCGGCGGCACGGGCGGTACTGGTGCACAGCCGCGCATACGCGAAGCCCGCCGCCCAGTGCCGGTCGAGGAGTTCACCCACGGGCTGCAGCGCGGGCGACGCCCCCGTCCACTTCTTGAGTTCGGCGCTCAGTTGCGCGTCCGTCAATTCCAGGGGGTGGGCGTTTCCTGGGAAATTCGGCAAGCCTGCGTCGTGCACGCGGCATTCCTCCGGAGGGCATGCGGCATTAATGGTCCATACCAATGGGTATGCTCCGGGCGCGGCTCTTTTGAAGCATCAGGCGTATGGGAGCGAGGCACACCTTTGCACAGGTCAGCAACAGGGAACAAGAGTTCCCTCGGTTTTGAGCACAGTGTGCGCGATGCCAGTAATTGAACATGCGTCAGTAAAGACTCGGTGCGTATCGCTGTCGGGCGGGACAACCGTATTCATCAAGCGCGGACGGATGTCTCCACAACCATTGAAGCGACGCGTCAGGCTGGCCGGAAATCACCGGCCGCCCGCGCCCTGGTCCACGCCTTCAACCATTGGACCCTTCGCCCGGAAGGCGCCGGGGGGTGTGCCGTAGCGTTCTCGGAAGACCCGGTTGAAGTGAAAAGGACTGGCGAATCCGGAAGCCGTCGCGATCCGTTCCACGGACAGGTCGCTGCCCTCCAGCAGCCGTGCGGCATGGCGCAGTCGCGCCTCGCGCAGCGCGCGCATCGGCGACACGCCGACTTGCCGGGTGAAGAGATGGGCGAAACGGGACGGTGACAGGGCGACGTGCCCGGCGAGCGAGCGAACGGTGTGCGGGGCGCCCGGATCAGCGGCGATCAGCGCCTCCGCGCGGCGCACCCGCGCATCGACTCCGGGCAGGGGCGAGCTCGGGCGCGCGGTGGCGGCGGTAAGCAGAACGGCCTCCTCCAGGGCGCACAGGGCGAGTTCGCGAGCCGCCGAACCGTGGGCCACGGCTACCCGGTCGGCCTCGGCGCCGGTGTCGGGCGGCGCGCCGCTGCCGGTCCAGCGGGCGTCGGCGAGCATCCGCCCGAATGCCGCGTCGACGCGGTCGCGCAGGGCGTCCGGGGTCGGTGAGACGACGTACAGACCGTCCCCGGCGTCGTACGGACGCAGCCAGGCCTGCCAGGTCGGCCGGGCCTGGCAGTGCGCCCACCAGAACTGCCAGTGGGAGGCGCCGGGTTCGACTCCGTAGCGGTGCCGGACGCCGGGCGCCAGCACCACGAGGTCGCCGGGTGATGCCCGGGTCTCCGCCGCGCCCTGGCGCAGCCGGCCGTGGCCGCCGGTGGTCCAGGTGAACAGCCAGCTGTCGGCGCCTTCCGGCCGGTTGACGTGGTATCCCGGCGGCTGGTCGAAGCGGCCGACGACCACCAGGCCGGGCGGTGGGGCCGGGTCGGCAGTCTCGGGCAATCCGTCAGCACCCACGGGCATCCTCCTCGGGCGGGCATCGCCCTAGCGTGACGTACAGACACCCCCTGACCGAAGGAGTGGACGCATGACAGCCACGGACATCGACGCCGGGCTCCGGCAGTTCCGCGAGGACGGGTTCATGATCGCGCGCGGGCTGTTCGGCTACGACGAGATCGACCGGTTGTGCGAGCGGTTCGCGGCGCTGCATGCGGGCGGGCCGGTACCGGGGCATTTCGAGCCGCGGGCGGCGGACGGCGATCCGTTGCGGGAGTATCCGCGCGTGATGCAGCCGCACGAGATCGACGAGTTGTCGCTCAGGGTGCTGCTCGATCCCCGGCTGCGGGAAGTGCTGGAGCTGCTGCTCGGCGAGGAGGTGCTCGCGGCGCAGAGCATGTTCTATTTCAAGCCGCCCGGGGCTCGGGGGCAGGCGCTGCACCAGGACAACTTCTATCTGCGGGTCGAGCCGGGCACCTGTGTGGCGGCCTGGATCGCGTGTGACGTGATCGACCGGGACAACGGCGGGCTCGAGGTCGTACCCGGCACGCATCGTATGGAGGTGTTCTGTCCGGAGGAGGCGGACGCGGGGGTGTCGTTCGCCCGGGAGTACGTTCCGCCGCCGCCGGGACTCGCATCCGTGCCCGTCGATATGGCGCCGGGGGATGTGCTGTTCTTCAACGGCAGCCTGGTGCACGGTTCTCAGCCGAATCGCAGCGCCGATCGGTTCCGGCGTTCGTTCATCGGCCACTATGCCGGGCGGTCGGCCGAGCGGATCGGTGGGTACTACCGGACCCTGTCGATGCACGGTGAGCGGGTTCCGTTGCCGGAGAGCGCGGGCGCGGGTCCGTGCGGAACCGAGTTCGGGGTGCCGCACGGACCGCACTAGGTCAGTGCCCGACGATGGCCCGAGCCGTGTAGGGCTGCTCCAACTCCTCGATCTCCTTCTCGCTCAGCGTCAGTTCGACCGCCGCCGCCGCGTCCTCGATGTGCTGAGGCTTGGCGGCGCCGACGATCGGGGCCGCCACCGTGTCGCGGTGCAGGAGCCAGGCGAGGGCCACCTGGGCGCGGGGGACTCCCCGGTCGTTCGCCACTCGGGTGACCGCCTCCACGATCGTGCGGTCGCTCTCCTGGTAGAGACGGCTGCCGAAGTTGTCGCCCGCGCTGCGTTCGGTGACGGTGCCCCAGTCGCGGGTGAGGCGGCCCCGGGCCAGCGGACTCCAGGGCAGTACGCCGACGCCCTGGTCCGCGCACAGGGGCAGCATCTCGCGCTCCTCCTCGCGGTAGAGGAGGTTGTAGTGGTTCTGCATGGAGATGAACTTGGTCCAGCCGTACCGCTCGGCGGTGTACTGCATCTTGGAGAACTGCCAGGCGTACATCGAACTCGCGCCGAGATAGCGCACCTTGCCGGCCTTCACCAGGTCGTTCAGCGCCTCCATCGTCTCCTCGACCGGGGTGTGCGGGTCGAAGCGGTGGATCTGGTACAGGTCGACGTAGTCGGTGCCGAGGCGGCTGAGGCTGTGGTCGATCTCCGCCAGGATCGCCTTGCGGGAGAGCCCTGCCCCGTTGGGCCCGGGCCGCATCCGGCCGTTCACCTTGGTGGCCAGCACATACTCGTCGCGCCGGGCGAAGTCGGCGAGCGCCCGGCCTACGATCTCCTCGCTGGTGCCGTCGGAGTAGACGTTCGCGGTGTCGAAGAAGTTGATGCCCGCTTCGAGCGCCTGCCGGATCAGCGGGCGGGAGGCCTCCTCGTCGAGCGTCCAGTCGTGCACACCTCGGTCGGGCAGCCCGTAGGTCATGCAGCCCAGACAGATCCGCGACACGTCCAGGCCCGTCGAACCGAGCTTCACGTACTGCATCGTTGCTGCTCCTGCCTTCGGGGTCGGTACCAGGGCGAGCGTACGACGTGGAGTGCGCGGCGCATTGCTGCCCGCAGGTGACCGTGCGGCGTGGGAGCGGCTCGGTGGCCGGATCGCTCCCTCATCCTCGGCGCAGAGGACCGGCGGACGGCCGGTCGCGGCCGTACGGAGGAACGCGGTGCGGACACGTCTGACCAGTCTGAGGAATCTGCTCGGGGCGGCCGCGGTGCTGCCGCTCGCCGTCGCGGCACCCGCGTGGGGCCTGCCGGACCCGCCGCCGGCACCGGCCGTGGCGGGTCCGGCGACGCTGTGCGCGCCGGCCGGCGTCCTGCAGGGCCCGGGCGGGCAACGGGCCTCGGTCTCGCTGTGCCTGGGCAGCGGTACGGCGATGATGGCGGTCTCGGCGCCCGCGACCTGCCGCCGGGCCGGGTCGCCCGCCCGGGCGGCGTGTCTGACCTCGGGCACCTGGACCGCGCGGCGCGACGGCGTGACGGTCGCCTCCGGAACGCTGCCCGGCTCGCGGGAGTACCCCGGTCCCGGAACCTACGACGTCGAGGCCGAGGTCCGGGTCCGCTCCGATCCCGCGGGCGTGGACCTGACCGGGACGGTCCGGGCCGGCCTCACGCTCAGCGCGCCGAAGGCGGCACCCACGCATCGCGTCGAGGTCGACCGGGGCACGCTGCGGCGCGGTACGGCGACGACCCTGACGTACACCGTGTACCGCGACAGTGAACGGGGCGACGGCAGCGCGCGGTTCGGGCTGATCGGGGAGGAGGCCTCAGGGGTGGAGCTGGCCACCGACGACGCCCGCTGCGTCAATCCGCTGGTCGGCCGCCACCCCTCCACGACCCGGAACCTGTACGCCCTCGACTGCGCCCTGACCGACCTCCAGCCGGGCCGCCCCGCCACCGTGGTCGTCCGGGTCGCCCAGCGGGACACCTGCTCCACGGTGGTCTCCAAGCTGGGCTACTGGATGCCCCAGGGGCAGGCTCTCTACACGGGGGGCATGCTGGCGGGGCCCACGGTCGAGTGCGTCTGACTCCTCTCGCGCAGGGCCCGGGGATTACCCAGTTCGTGGGTGAGCAGGCGTTCGGCGAGCGTGGTGCGCTCTTCGGGGGCGAGGGCGGCCACTGCGGCCACCAGGCGTTCGGCCGTGGCCTGGTCGACGCTCGCCTGTGGCGCAAGGCCGAGCAGGGCGGCGGTCTCCGGGTCCAGCGGGGCGTTGTCGGCGTCCGGGAGGCGGGCGCCGGCGACGCGACGCAGCGGTTCGGCGGCCTGTTCGGGGAGCAGGTCCGCGTACCGCGGCAGGTCGGTGTCGTCGGCGATGAGCAGCAGGTGCTTGGCGATCAGCGCGGCTTCGGGGAAGGGGGTGCGCACGGCCAGCGGTACGAGGGTTTCGGGCGGCAGGCCGAGGACGCACCCGGCGTGCAGCAGCACCTCGCGGACGCGTGCGGCGCGCGAAGTGTCGGGCAGTGCGGCCGCCGTACGCTCCAGGAAGCCGGTCAGCACCTTCTCGGGACCGGCCGTGTCGGCCTGGTCGCCGCCCCGGTAGTAGCGCGCCAAGTAACCCTGCCACCAAGCGAGTTGGACGGCGTACAGCTCGCCGACCAAGGACTCGTAGGTGCTCTCGTCCACGAGGTCCTGCAGTGCGGGTACGAGGTCGCGGTAGACGAGTCGCATCCAGGTGTGCGGTGAGCGCTGGATGCCCCAGCACTCGCTCTGCGCGTGGTCGCCGAGCAGCTCGGCGAGGCTGATCTCGCCGGCGAGGAGTTCTGTGCGGATGCCGGTGCCGGTGGTCTCGAAGCGGTAGAAGTGGTCGGAGTTCTGGGGCGGGCGCGGGGTGGGCAGAGCTCGGTCGATCAGGCGCTCCAACTCCGTGTAGCGCTCGTGGAGTTCGTCATGGGGCAGGCTGAGACGGGGGTGGAGGGGGTCGGCGAAACGGGTCTTGATCTTGGCGATCTCCTCGGAGAGGGCCTGGTAGAGGAAGATCTTGTCGAAGCGGTAGCTGAACGAGAGACCGATGTACGGGAAGACGGTGCAGCTGCGGCACTCCGAGCGATGGCCGACCTCCTCGTCCCGCACCCGCAGGAACTCCGGGTCCTGCACCAGCTCTCTGAGCGGCCGGTCCCACTGCACCGAGTTGTCGAAGGCGTGGTAGCAGGGCAGCACCAGTCGCCCGTCCGGGCCGACGGTGAGGATGCGCTTGTTGGCGAAGCAGTCGGTCGGCGCCGTGGGGTCCAGGGTCTCCATGTACTTGCGGAAGTGCAGGTTGATCAGGGCGAACGGCTGGTAGAGCAGCCGTATCAGCTCGTCCGCGATGGTGGTGCCGGTCGCCTCCGACTCCTCCAGGCGCCCGGCGCGGTCGGCGTCGGCGAGCGGCTTGCCGTTCTGCTCGATCAGCTTCAGCTTGCGGGCCGTCCGGTTCATGTCGCGGACGGTGTCCTGCTCGTCGAAGTACTCGAACATGCCGGAGAAGTAGATGGTGATCCGGTTCTCGTGGGCGAAGCGCAGCAGCTCCGGCACCTCGTCCACGTTCTCCCGGGTGACCACGCAGATCAGCTTGAGGTTGCCGGAGCCGGTGGCGATGACGCGCTGGATGACGTCGAGTGCGCGGTCCAGGGTGGGCACTCCGCGGATCTGCCGGTAGCGGTCGGCCCGGAGCGTGTCCAGGGAGACGTTCATGGTGTCGACGTAGGGCACGATGGCGTCGATGTGCTTGGCGAACCGGATGCCGTTGCTGGTGATCTCCACGGTCATGCCGAGGGACTTGGCGTACTGCACGATGCCGTCGATGTGCGGGTGCAGCACCGGCTCACCGCCGGTGAAGTCGACGTAGCGCACGCCGAGTTCGTACAGCTCGTCGAGGATCTGCCGGGCCCGCTCCAGGGTGAGCTCCTCGTAGCCCTTGAACTTGTCGTCCTGCCAGACGTTGCAGTAGCCGCACAGCGAGTTGCAGCGGAAGGTGATGTAGAAGCGGGCGGACTGCAGGAGTCCGGGGCTGGCGGTCACGGTGGTGGGTTCTCCGTCCGTAGGTGGGCGAGGGCAGGCGGGCGGGTTACGGCAGCGGGGCGCCGCGGGCGGCGATCCACAGCTCGTACCACTCCTCGTGGGCGAGTTCGGGGGTGCGTACGGCTGCGTCCCGGCAGGCGCGGATCCGCTCGGGCCTGCTGGTGCCGACGACCGGGACGATCCCGGCGGGGTGGCGCTGGAGCCACCAGAGCAGGACCGTTTCCGGGGTGGTGTCGTGGCGTCGGGCGAGTTCCGCGACAAGGTCCGCCGCCGGGGAGGGCTCGCCTCCGCTGTAGCGGCCGCGGGCCAGCGGGCCCCAGGCCTGGAGCTCGATGCCGTGGGCGGCGCAGTGCTCGAGGGTGCCCTCCGGGAAGCCGATTCCGGCCGCCGCGGGGGTGTTGACCAGCACCCCGGCCTCGACCCAGTCGCGCCGGGCCAGGCTCATCTCCAGCTGATCGACCGTCAGCGGTACGTCGAGACAGGCCTGGAGGCGGGTGATCTGGGCGGCACTCATGTTGGACACGCCGAACCGCCGTACCAGGCCCTGGTCGTGGAGCGTGTGCAGGGCCTTCGCGATCTCGTCGGGGTCGGCGAGGGGGTCGGGGCGGTGCAGCAGGAGGGTGTCGATGACGTCGGTGCACAGCCGGTCGAGGCTCTCCCGTACGCGGGCCAGGATGGTCTCGGCGCGCAGGTCGTACAGGCCTGGCCGGTCGCCCTCGGCGAGGCGGATACCGCACTTTGTCTGGATCTCGATCCGCTCGCGCAGTCCGGAGGCGCGGGCCAGCACCTCACCGAAGACCGCCTCGGACTTGCCGAAGCGGTAGATGTCAGCGTGGTCGAAGCGGGTGATGCCCGCGTCCAGGGCCGCTGCCACAGCGGCTTCGGCATGCTCGATGTCGCCTGCCGTATAGGGGGTGCGGTCCCAGGCGCCGCCCAGGCCCATGCAGCCTTGGATCAGCCGGGTCATCGTGCCTCCTTCATCTTGTCGGCGAGCAGTTCGGCGAGGGCGAGCACCGGTAGTTGGGTGTTCGCGGCGGGGACGGTGGGCAGGACGGAGGCGTCGGCGACGCGCAGGTCGGCGATGCCCCGGACCCGGCCCTCGCCGTCGACGACGGCCGATGGATCGTCCGGGCGGCCCATGGCGCAGGTGCCCACGGGGTGCCAGTAGGTGCCGAGCCGGGTGCGCAGGTCGTCGTCGGACAGGTCGCGCGACGGGTGCCCGGTTGCCAGGGGTTTGAGCGCCGTCGTCGCGGCGAGCCGCTCGACGATCTCCAGGCCGTGGCGGAGCGTGACGAGGTCGCGGCCCTCCGGATCGCTGAGGAACGCCGGGTCGATGTCCAGGGGCGTGTCGGGGTCGGCCGAGCGCAGGCGGACCGTGCCACGGGAGGCGGGTTTCATCACGAAGGCGGAGATGCCCGCCTCGTACTGGCCGGGCGGCAGCGAGCCGAACAGCGGGTCGCCGGCGGAGGGCAGGATGTGCAAGTCCCAGGCCCCGTCAGGGCAGTTGGGGCTCGCCGCTCTGATCAGCATGCGGCTGACATACAGTTCGCCCTCGCGCTCCTTCGCGGCGAGCGCGTCGTTCAGATGGGGCGTCGGAGTCAGCGGGACGAACACCCCTGGCTGATCGGTGAGGTTGGCGCCGACCCCGGGCAGGTCGACCTCGGGACGGATGCCGACCGCCCGCAGATGGTCCGCAGGGCCGATACCGCTGCGCATCAGCAGCGCGGGCGAGCCGAAGGCACCGCAGGCGACCACGTAGGTATCCGCCGCCAGAGTCTCGCGCCGCCCGTCGACGACGACCTCGGCGCCCGTGATCCGCCCGTCCCGCACGGTCAGCCGGTCGGCGGTGGCGCCGCTGAGAATCGTCAGGTTCGGACGATTGCGGTCGAGATAGGCGAAGGCGGCGTTCCAGCGCAGACCGTCCAGCGCGTTGATCAGCGGAGTGCCGCAACCGGGCCCGCCCGGCGCGCCCATGTCCACGTCCTCGTAGCCGAGTTCGCGCGCTCCGGCCAGGGCGGCGCGGGCCCAGACGGAGAACTCCCGGTCCGGCACCTGCCGCAGCCGCATCCGCTCCACGGCCTTGTGCCGGTACGGCGCCATGGCCGCCGCCGACCAGGAGGGTCCGCCCGCGCTCTCCCACTCCTGGTGGTCATGTGCCGAACCCCAGGTGTGCCAGCACCCGTTGACGCAGGAGGAGCCGCCCAGGACGCGGGCGCGGATGCGGTGGACCTCGGTGCGGCGTTCCCAGACGTCGTCCCGTGGCAGGGCGTGGGCATCGCGCAGACTGTGCGGCCAGGCGCCGTGGTCGGGGCCGTAGTCCGGACCCGCCTCCACCAGGCACACCGTGCGCCCGGGGTCCTCGCTCAGCCGGGAGGCCAGCACACAGCCGGCCACTCCCCCGCCGAGGACGACGACGTCGTAGCCACCCGTCATACGGGGTCTCCCGCCAACTCCGCGACGCGGTCGAGGAGTCCGTCGCGGCCGATGGCGTCGGTGCGGGTGGAGGGGACGGTGCAGGCGTAGGCCCCGGCGACGGCGCCGTACAGGGCGCACTGTGCGGGGTCCTCGCCGTTCAGCCAGCCGAGCAGGAAGGCGGAGGCGAAGGCGTCACCCGCGCCGTTGGAGTCGACCACCGGTGCGGGCGGGGTGACGGCGGGGATGTGGGTGAGCGCGCCGTCGGCCAGCAGGTAGGCGCCGTCCGCTCCGGCGGTGGCGACGACGATACGCGCCCGGCCGCGGGCGGCGATGTCCCGCATGGTGCGCTCGTGGTCGGCGAGGGCGGTGGTCGACAGGAAGACGAGGTCCGAGGCGAGGGCGAAGGGCTCGTGGTAGGGGTTTTCGCCGTCCCAGTTGTGCAGGTCCGTCGAGACGGTCAGCCCGGACTCCCGCAGCAGCGGCAGGGCTTGGGAGCAGGGGTGGGTGATGACCACGTGCGCGTGACGGGCGGCGGCGGCCAGGGTGCGCACCGTCTCCTCCGGGAAGCGGTCGGCCTCCCGGGAGCGTGTGTCGTCGTACAGGGACAGCCGTCGCCCGTCGGGGCCGACCAGGTTGACCGCGCGCTTGGTGCCCGCGGGCTGCGGTACGGCGGTCAGCGGGATGCCGTGGTCGCGGTGGAGGGCGCGGACCAGATCGCCCTCCACGTCGTCGCCGATCATGTCGAGGTGGTGGGTGCGCAGGCCCAGGGCGCTCAGGCCGAGCGCGACGAAGTCCCCGCTCTGTCCCGCGCGGGTCTTGATGCCGGGTCGGATCATGTAGCTGTCGGCGTACGGGACGGGCAGTTCGGGGACGTGGACGATGGTGTCCACGCCCGCGCCGCCCAGGACGAGGACGTCGGTCTCAATGCTCATGGGGTTACGTCGTTCCTCTCGGCTCGGGGAGGTGAGTCAAACAGCCCACTACGGGGACTGCAAGAACTTGCAGCAAATTTCGGCAAGTTAGTTTCCGCTGGTGGGCAGCGCCTTGTATATCTCGGCGACCTCGCCGGGTCCGGGGTGGGCGGTCAGCTCCTCCAGGGGCAGCGGGCGGCCGTCCGGATCGGCCACGGGAAGGCGCCAGTTGGGGTATTCGTCGAGGGTGCCGGGGAGGTTCTGCGGTCTGCGGTCGCCGACGGTGTCGGGGAGCCAGACGCCGAGCAGCTTGGCGGGGGTGTGGGCGAGGAAGCGGTGCAGGGCCAGGGTCTCTTGGGCGAGGGCCTTTTCGTCGTCGTCGGCCGCGAAGGCCCCGACACGTCTCAGCTCGCCCAGCCAGCCGTCCCGTTCCGCCGCGGCCGCCGCCTGCGCCTGTTCCGCGGGCTGGGTGAGCAGTCCGAGGCTGTCGTGCAGCCGCACCTGCTCGCCGTCCAGCCAGGCGGCCGTGCTCGGCAGGTCGTGCGTGGTGAGCGTGGCCAGGCAGTCGGCGCGCCACTGCTCGGGCGGCAGCGGGCCCGAGCGCTGCGCCGAGCCGCCCTGGTACTCGAACCGCAGCACCGAGGTGCCCAGGATCCCCCGGTCGGCCAGATCCTCGCGCACCCCCGTCTCGACGGTGCCGAGGTCCTCGCCGATCACCATGGCGCCGGCCCGGTGCGCCTCCAGGGCTAGCACACCGAGCAGTGCCTCGTGGTCGTAGCGGACGTAAGTGCCTTCGCTCGCCCGGGCTCCCTCGGGGATCCACCACAGCCGGAACAGGCCCATGATGTGGTCGAGGCGCAGCGCGCCGCAGCGGCGCAGGGTGCCGCGCAGGGCCTCGGCGAACGGCGCGTATCCCGCCTCGGCGAGGGTGTCGGGGCGCCAGGGCGGCTGGCCCCAGTCCTGGCCGCTGCGGTTGAAGTCGTCGGGCGGGCAGCCCACGGTGACGCCCTGGGCCAGATACCGCTGGAAGTGCCAGGCGTCCGCCCCGTCGGGGTCGACGCCGACGGCGAGGTCGAGCATCAGCCCGACGGCCATACCGGCACCGGTCGCCGCCCGTTGCGCCGCGCCGAGTTGTTCGTCGACCAGCCAGGCGAGTTTGCGGTGGAACTCGGCGCGGTCGGCGAACGCGACCCGGGCGGCGGGGATGTCGGGCCCGTCCGGGCTGCGCAGTCCGGACGGCCAGGAGCGCCAGTTCGGGCCGTGCACTTCGGCGAGTGCGCACCACAGGGCGTAGTCGTCGAGCCCGCTGCCCTCGGCCTCGGTGTAGCGGCGGTAGGCGTCCTGGCGTTCCCCGGTCAGCGGGACGCGGTGCACCAGCTCCAGGGCCGCCACTTTCAGCGCTCGTACGACCGACCGGTCGATGAGCCCGCCCGACAGGACACCCGAGGTCAACTCCCGGGCGCGTGCGGCGAGTCGGGCGGCTTCTGCCGGCAGGGCCGCGAACTCGGGGATGTCCTCGATCCGGAGGTTCATCGGGTCGGGGTAGCGGCGGCTGCTCGGCCGGTACGGGGACGGGTCGGACAGCGGTCCCGGCACATAGGCGTGCAGCGGGTTCAGGAGCACGAAGTCGGCGCCCAAACCGCCTGCCCAGCGGCCGAGTTCGGCGAGGTCACCGAGGTCGCCCATGCCCCAGGAGCGGCGGGAGAGCACCGAGTACAGCTGGACCAGGAAGCCCCAGTGGCGTCCGGCGGGGCCGGTCAGCCGCTCGGGGGCGACGAGGAGCGGTACGGCCTCGGTGCGGGCGCCGCGCAGGGCGTGCAGGGTGTGGCGGCCGACCGGGAGTGCGGCGAGCTCCGACACCCGGCGGCCGTCCTCCGTCTCGACCCACAGCTCGGTGCCGGGCGGCACGGCAAGCGGCGCCGAGGGGCGCCCGGCACGCAGGACGACGCTCGGCGGCAGCAGACGCTCGGCCGCCTGCTGTCTGCGCTCCGCGAGCGCGTCCCGGATGCCGCCGGGCGTGGACGTGTCGGCGCCGAGGGCGGCGAGCACGGCGCGCAGGGTGTCGGGCGAGGTGTCGACACGGTGGCCGAGGTCGGTGGTGTAGTGCGTGGCGACGCCGTACTGACGGGCCAGTTCGGTCAGTTCACAGGTGTCGGTGGTGACTGGGGACATGGGTGCGGCTCAGCTCTCCAGGTCAGGGAAACAGGCGTTCCAGAACGGCCGCTACGCCGTCCTCCTCGTTGGTGGGCGCGATCTCGTCGGCGCAACCGCGCAGCTCGGCGTGGGCGTTGCCCATGGCGACGCCGTGGGCGGCCCATTCGAGCATCGGGATGTCGTTGGGCATGTCGCCGAAGGCGATGGTCCCGGCCGCGCCGAAGCCGAGGCGCCGGGCAGCGGCGGCCATTCCGCTCGCCTTGCTGACACCGGCGGGCAGCAGCTCGACCATGCCCTCCCCGGAGTGCGTGACCGCGATCCGGTCGGCGCACACGCGCCGGGCGAGGGCGGCGAGCCGGTCGTCGTCGAGGTCCGGGCGGCGGCTGCGGATCAGCACCTTCTCCACCGGTCCGGTCCACAGCGCGGCGCGGTCCTCGACCAGCCGCCAGCCGTGCCGGACGCGCTCCCCGAAGCCCGCGGTGACCAGGAACTCCCCGTCCAGTCCTGCGGTGACCACGCCGAGTTCCAGCGGCCCGGCCGCCTCGGCGATACGGTCCACCAGCGCCCGTACGGTGGCGCGGTCCAGGGTCGCCGAGGCCAGCAGGCGGTCCGCGCCGACGTCGTAGAGCTGGGCGCCCTGGCCGCAGATGGCGAGTCCCCGGTAGCCGAGCGGTTCCAGCAGGCTGCGGCAGCCCGCGGCCGGGCGGCCGGTCACCACCAGGTGGCGGGCGCCGCTCGCCGTGGCCCGGGCGAGCGCGGCGCGGGTGCGCGGGGAGACGGTGAGGTCGCCGCGCAGCAGGGTGCCGTCCAGGTCGGTGGCGACGACGGCGTAGGTCATGCGCTCTCTCCCCTGTGCAGGTCCAGCAGGGTGTACGCGGCGAGCGTCGCCGCGTCCGTGACCCGGCCGGCACCGACGAGGGCCCGCCACTCGTTCGGGTCGGCCCAGCGCTGACGCATGTCGGCCTCGCCGGCCTCCCGTTCGGGCTCGCCCTCGGTCAGCTCCTCGGCGAGGTAGACATGGCAGCCCTGGCTGGCGTAGCCGTAGGCGACGTGCAAGCGGCCGAGGTAGGTCATCCGGGCGGCCCGCAGGCCTGTCTCCTCGCGCAGTTCGGCGCGGGCGAGGTCCAGCGGGGCCTCGCCCTCGTGCCCGGCGGGCCAGGAGCCCTGCGGGAACTCCCAGTAGCGGCCGCGCACGGGGTAGCGGTACTGCTCGACGAGGTGGAGCCGGCCGTCGTCGTCCCGTGGGATCACCAGGGCGTAGTCCGGCTTGTCGACGACGCCGTACTGGCCCGGGCTGCCGTCGGGGCGTCGTATGTCGTCCTCGCGGACGGTCATCCAGGGGTTGCGGTAGACCTCGCGGGAGCGCACGGTGCGGATCACGGGGCGGCCTCCAGCAGGTCGCGGATCCCCTCGTCGACGCCGCGCACGCGCAGGCCGTGCCGGCGCAGGACGTTGTCCAGGAGGGTGCTGGTCAGACAGGTGTGGGTGGGGCGGCTGGCATACCGGCCCTGTGCCTTGGGGACCCGCACGACCCGGGAGCGCGGCACGCCGAGCCCCTCGGCGATCGCCTCCGCCCACTCGGCCCGGGAGACCCGGTCGGGGCCACCGAGGTGGAGCAGGCCGGGGGTGCCGGGGGCGAGGGCGGCGGCGGTCACGGCGGCGACGTCGGCCACGTGGACCGGGGTGGTCCACTGGTCGTCCGGGGCCTCCACCCGCTCGCCGTTCCTGAGCCGATGAGCGCATCCGGCAAAGAAGTTGAGCCACTTGGCCGAGGCGGCGGGCTCCCAGCCGTAGACGAGGCTGACCCGCAGGACCGTCGCGTCCGCACCCTCCCGCAGGATCCGCTCGGCGGCCAGCTTGGCCCTGCCGTAGGCGTTGGCGGGGGCCGTGGGGGTGTTCTCGTCGTTGTCGGGGCGGCTGCCGTCGAAGACGTTGTCGGTGGAGATCAATACGGTACGGCGGCCTTGCGCGGCCTTGGTGAGATGCGCCGCCGCCGAACTGTGCAGCGCAAGGGCGCGCTCGGGGTCGGCCTCGCACCAGGTGACGTCGGACGGGCCGTGGACCAGGACGAGTCGGTCGGGCCGCACGGCTTCGACGACGCGCTCGCAGGCCTCGGCGTCCGCCGCGTCCAGGCGGACCCAGGGGGCGTCGGAGCCGGCGGGCATCCGGCGGGAGGCGAGGACGGGGTTGCCGCCCTCGGCGGCCAGCCGGGCGGCCACGGCGCGTCCGACGAAGCCGCTGCCGACGATGAGGGTGACCGTCATGGCGCCGTCACCGCCGGATGCCCCGCTCCACGCGCGGCGAGCAGACGGCCCGCGCCGAGGAGGCCGTGATCGTCGTCCGGGGCGCCGAGTTCGACCATGCGGCGAATCTCCGCCGGGGTCAGGCCGAAGCAGCCGAGGAGCTCCAACTCCTCGGTGAGCAGGCGGACATAGCGGGGTCCGACGGCCAGCGCGAAGCCCCCCATGAGGAGGTAGCGGCGGACGCCGATCGACGTGAACACGGAGGTGATGGCGGAGGCGAGGTGGGTGAGCGTGCCGCGCAGGACGGTCGTGGCGAAGGCGTCCTCGGCGCGTACGGCGGCGACCAGCGTCGGGTTGTCCAACAGCTGTGGATCGGGGGCTGTTCGGGCGAGGGCCGAGCGGGCGTAGCCGCCGGGGTCGGCGAGGGCGGCGCGTCGCGTGGCGGCCAGCACACCTCGCCCGGAGGCGATCCCGCCGAGGTGACCGCGTCCGCCGCAGTCGCACGGCGGCGCGTCCGGCGTGAGGTCACAACGCCAGTGGCCCAGCTCCCCGCCGTGCCCCTCGGCATCCAGCAGCACCTCCCCCGCCCGGTACACCTTGCTGCCGATCCCGGAACTGACCGTGATCAGGCAGAACGGCGGCTGGTCGGGGCCGTCGACATAGCGCCAGACGGCGGCCGTCAGATCGTTGACGACGACCACGGGAATGCCGAGGCGCTCCTCCAGCAGCGGGCGCAACGGCAGGGGTGCGCCGCGCTCGCCCCAGACGGTGGGGGCGGTCAGCGCGTGGCCGTCGGCGGTGACCGGCCCGGCGAAGGCGACGGCCAGGGCGCGGCTGCCGTGGCGTGCGACGGCCTGCTCGGCGAGCGCGGCCAACTGCTCGGCCACCTTGGACTGGAGGAGGGGCACCGGGTCGCCGGGGTGGCGGGCCAGGCCGTCGGTGGGGACACGGCGTACGTCGTCCACGGTGGCCGTGGCGACGTCGTACCGCGCGATCCGCAGGGTGGTGCCGCCCAGGTCGACGACGGTGAAGGCGGGCTCAGACATGGATGTCTCCCTGCACTGTGCCGTCCTCCAGCACGATCGCCGAGTCGATATCAGCTCCGGCGGGCACCTGCGCGCCCGGCAGCAGCACACTGCGGCGGACCCGCGCACCGCTGCCGATGCGCACACCGGGGAAGACGACGCTGTGCTCGACACGGCCGTCGTTGACCAGGTCGGCGGGGATCAGGCTGCGCTCGACGCCGGGCGCCGTCACGACCTCGCGGGGCACCTCTGGCCGTACCGTGTGGGGGAGTTGATCGGGCGTCAGCCCGGCATTCTCGTCCAGCAGCGCCAGATGGGCCCGGTGATAGCGGTCGACCGTGCCGATGTCCTCCCAGTGTCCCGGCACCTCATGGCCGAGGATGCGCTCTCCGCCGGCGAGCATGGCGGGGATGACGTCCCGGCTGATGTCGTGCTGCCAGTCGGTGCCGTCCAGCAGCTCCAGATAGTGGTGCAGCCTGGCGGCGTCGAAGACGCAGAACGCGGCGAAGACCAGATCGCTGGTGGGCTCGGCGGGCTTCTCCACGAAGGCGGTGAGTTGCCCGGCGCCGTCGAACTCGACCATGCCGAAGAGGTGGACGTAGCGCCGCTCGATGCGCTGGTACGCCAGGGTGAGCGCGGCGCCGGAGCGGCGGTGCGCGGCGATCAGCGGGCCGTAGTCGAAGCGGTAGACGTGGTCGGCGTGCAGCACCAGCACCTCGGAGGTGCCGGGCCCGAAGAGGTACGGCGCCTTGCGGATCAGGGCGTCGGCGGTCCCCCGCTCCGGCGGGCAGGACTGCTCCGGCGGACGGTATCCGGCGCCTTCGCGGTAGGCCCGGTCGTACGGCCCGAAGTGGACCCGGAAGCCGGGCCGCCACCAGGTGCGGTGCAGGTCGTCCATCAGCTGCCGCTCCTCGTACTGGGAGAGCAGCAGGACCTCACCCAGGCCGGAGGCCTCCGCGTTGGCGAGCGAGAAGTCGATCAGGCGGCAGGAGCCGCCGAAGGGCACCAGCGGTTTGAGCCGGCCGTGGCCGAGCGGGCCCATCCGGCGGCCCTCTCCGCCCGCGAGCAGCGCTGCGCGCACTCCGTCAGCCATGGCGCACCACGTCCCAGGCGGAGCGGCCGGAGGACAGGGTGAGGAGCAGATGCACTTCCCCTCCAGTTTCATCGAGGAGTCCGGTGAACTCGCCGGGCCCGGTGCGCTCCAGGGGGCGAACGGTGACGTCCCGGCGCCAGGGGTGCTCGGG
The DNA here is from genome assembly GCF_036173105.1 of Streptomyces sp. NBC_00287. Classification (NCBI taxonomy): domain Bacteria; kingdom Bacillati; phylum Actinomycetota; class Actinomycetes; order Kitasatosporales; family Streptomycetaceae; genus Streptomyces; species Streptomyces sp. NBC_00287. The sequence continues at coordinate 8,752,313 of NZ_CP108053.1, read as the reverse complement.
GTCGGGTTCCGCGAGGGCGACCGCTTCGACTCGGTCGGCGTGCGGCAGGCGGTAGGTGATGCGGCCGTCGGCGACGGAGTGGCGGGCGCGCAGGTCGCGGTCGGCGAATCGAGCGGTCGCTTCGGCGATGGCGTCGCGGTGGGCGTCATGAGCCTCGTCGGGGAGGAGGTCGAACCAGCCGTACTTCAGGAGGAGTTCGATGCTCGGGACGGGCCGCTGTCCCTCCCAGAGCGGGGTGAAGGCCGCCAAGTGCTGTGCCGCGACCTGCTGCCAGGTGAACTCACGCGCCTTGGCGATGGCGTTGGCGCGCAGCCGCTGGTACTCCTCGGGGCGCTCCCGCAGCAGAGCGGCGGCCGTGTGGATGCGCTCGACGAGGGCGTTGACGAGCAGGGTGTCGTCCTCGGCGAAGGAGCGGTTGACGGCGAAGCCGGTGGCCTCAGGGGTGTTCAGCGGATCGGCGACATGTCCGAAGTGGGCCATGCCCAGTTGGGCCGTGGCGATCGGGACGGCACCGACGGCCATCGCCTCGCCCTGGGCGATCAGGAAGGTGTCCATCTCGAACTTGGACGGGAAGAGGCAGTAGTCACTGGCGGCGGCGTATTCGACGACCCGCCGTTCGTCGACGCGCTCGCACTCCAAGTGGACGCGGTCCTTGTGGCGTTCGACGACCTCGCGGACGTACGGATCGTCGATGCCGCCGTCGCTGAGGCAGCGCAGCACGAAGTTGGCCTTGAGGCCTTCGTCGAGGACCCGGTCGACGGCGCGGAAGAGCTCCACCTGGCCCTTGTGATGGACGGCGTAGCGGGCGTTGTGGAAGAACGTCGGCAGGGCGGGGTCGAGGCCGATGCCCTCCAGGACGGCCGTCCGGTCGACCGCGGGCCGGTCCTCGGCGCGCCAGCGGTCGCCGATGGCGCAGCCGCCGACGAAACTCTTGTGCGCGTTGCGCCGCACGGTGTCCCGCACCGGCAGCCGGTTGAACAGCTCCTCGAAGGGGGTGTCGGCGAAGGCGGTGTAGAACTCCAGGTGGCCCGGCGAGAGAAAGTCGACCAGGTCCGCGTGGTCGGCGACCAGGTCGTAGACGCGGATGTGGCCGGGCCCGTAGTCGTAGTGCAGATGGGTGCGTTGCTGGTAGGCACTCAGCACCGAGATCTCTGCCTCGCGCGGGTCCTCGGCCGCCGGCTCGACCTGGGCGTCCAGGAATTCCAGCAGCCGTTCGACCTTGGGCCGGTAGACCTTCTTGGTGATGGGCATGTTGCTCTGCACGGTCCCGACCACGAACTTGTCCGGGTCGTCGCGGAAGGCCGCGGGCAACAGGTAGTGGTAGTACGGCTCGTGGGCGTGGACGAGAGCCTTCTCGCCGCCGAATCGGCTGCGGATGAAGCGGATCGTGTCCACCTGATAGGCGAGTGGCTTGAAGAAGACGAGGTCACTGCCCTTGCTGTCGTACGGCGGGTAGAAGCGGTCGGGCAGTCGGTCGAGCAGGTCGTTGGAGAGGAAGTACAGGTCGACGCCGTCGAGTCGGACGCGGTGTGCGGTCGTGGTGAGCGGGATGCGCACCTCGGCGGGGAAGCGCTCGCCCCAGGTGTCGGGGTCGAGGACCAGCGGCAGTTCATAGGTGTCCTCGTAGTCGAGGCGCTCTACGTCGTAGGAGGCGCGCAGGTCGTCCAGGCGGCCGTGGGCGGGGGTGACGACGGAGACGCGGTGGCCCTCGTCGGCGAGTGCCTTGGAGAGATTCCAGAGGTAGACGGAGATTCCGCCCTGGAGGAAGCGGTGGTCGAAGCCTCCGCACTCGAAGTAGGTCTCGATGATGTGCACGGGTGTCGTCGTCCTCACCCGGCGGCCGGGAGGCTGCCGGCCTCCACGGCGTGCCGCAGGTTGATCGCCGCGTGGTAGGCGCGGTCATGGGCGTAGGCGTAGTCGAGTTCGTGGATGAGGCGGCGCAGCCGGAACAGCCGCCAGGCGGGGTGGTCGCCCGGGGGTGCGGGGGCGAGCAGGTCTCCGGCGCGGGCGGCCCACAGGCCCGCGGCCGCTCTCAGCCGGTCCAGTTCGGCCAGCTTCTTCGGTGTCCAGCCCGGAGTGTCGGGGCGGACTCCGGTGGCCTGGAGAAGCGCCGTGCGGGCCGTGTCCTCGGGGTCCATGCCGAGGGTGTCCGCGGCATGGTCGGAGAACTCGTCGGCGGTGAAGATCTCCAGGCCGCGTCGGAGGGCGGCGAGGTCCTGCCAGGGCGACTGGGCGGTGGCCGGGTCCGCCGGGTCCGAGACCGGGGTGGAGAGGTCTATTACACACAACTCCCAATCTTCGTCGGGGAGTTCGCGGCGCAGCACGTGGGAGAGGTGCAGGTCGCCGTGGCAGGGGCCCGCGGGCCAGGGCTGGGGCGGCAGTTCGGCGATCCGGGCCAGTTCCCGCGCGAGGCCCGCGGCGGCGGCCTCCCTCACCTCGGCCGGGATACGGCCGTCGGCGCGCAGGTGCGGGGTGAGCGCGGTCAGCTTCTCGGCGGCTTCGGCGAGGAAACTCTCGGTGGGGAACTCGGGGTGCGGGCCGAGGCGTTCGGCGAGCTCCCGGTGGAAGCCGCCGAGGAAACGGCCGGTGGCGCGCAGCGCTTCCGTGAGGCCGCGCTGCGACTCGGCCACGGCGGCCCGGGCGTCGGCGCCCGCCGCGAGCAGCGGCCACAGGGCCCGGATGCCGCCGCGCAGCGGCACGTTCAGGCCGTCCCCCTCGGCGTACCGGTAGAGCACGCCGAGGGGTTCGCGGCGCCCGGTGCCGGTGTCGACGTAGGTGTAGGTGCCGACGGGCCGCTGGGTGCGGCCGCTGTCGGCCATCAGCCGCAGCAGTTCGGGCTCGCGGGTGCCCGTGTCGATACGGCGGTAGGTCTTGTGGGCGTGGGCCGTGCCGCCCAGGTCGAGCAGCGAGAGCGCGTTGGAGCACCAGCCGGGGTCGAAAGGCAACGGGCCCCGGTAGGCGGCCGGTTCACCGCGGAACTCGATCAGGTTGCCGGCCCGGGTGGACAGCCGCAGTCCCTCGCGCAGGGCGTCCACGACGAGCCGGTCGAAGGCGGGGGTGCCCTCGGCGCCGCGGCCGGGGTCGGCTGCGTGGACGGGGACGAACCAGCGGGCCTCGCCCGCGCCGACGATCAGGAGCCGCAGCTCGCCGAGCGGGGCTTCGTCGAGGAGTTCGACGCGTCCGGTGCGGCGGGCGCTGTCGTCCATCCAGGGGGCGGCGCGCAGCATGTCGACCGTGGCGGGCGGCGGGCTGCCGAGCAGCAGGGTGTCCAAGGTGTCAGCTCCCGGTCATCTCGTAACGGTCGACGCCCCGGTGCCAGACGACCAGGGCGAGCGTCACCAGGCCCGCGGTCACCACGAACAGCCAGGGCAGCATGGCGGCATGCCCGAAGAGCAGGTAGGACGCGGGGACGTAGGCGGTGAAGGCGTAGGGCAGCAGCCAGGTCAGCAGCCACCGCAGGGAGGGGTGGTAGAGGTCGAGGGGGTAGCCGGAGAAGTCACCGAGCTGGTTGGCCGCGTACAGGGCGGGGAAGCTGCTGGTGGTCCAGAAGGCCAGTGAGGCGAACAGCGTCTTCAGCGCGGCGAGGATCAGCGTGCCGCACAGCACCAGCAGCGGGGCGAGCAGCCACTGCACCGCGCTCAGGGAGAGATCCAGGTGCTCGGCGGCGTACCAGGTCAGGGCGATACCGGTGAGGAGTTCCCCGAAGCCGTCCGGGTAGAGGAACCGTTCGGAGAGCAGGGAGAACAATGGGTGGACCGGCCGGATGAGGTAGCGGAAGAACTCGCCGTTCTGCACCAGCTTGCGGGCGAGGATCCACAGTTGGTCGGTGAACATGCGGTCCAGGCCGCGCGGCAGCAGCGAGAAGCCGAGCAGGAACAGCACCTCGTGGTAGCGCCAGCCCGCGATCTGCGGGACCTGCCGGAAGACCATGTCGATCACGGCGATCTGGCAGATCACCCGCAGCAGCAGTCCGCCGGCGCCGAGCAGGAAGTCCATGCGGTACTCGGTCAGCCGGTGCACGCTGACGGCGCTCAGATGCCAGGTGAGCCGGGCGTAGCGGGACGCGGTGGTGAGCGGTGTCATCCGCCGAGCACCTCCACTCGGCGTACGGCGCCACGCCAGGCGTACGCGGCCAGCGCGGTCAGGGCCAGCGCCCAGCCGAGTTGGACGGCGAGGATCCCGGCGGCGCCGAGCAGGCCGTCGTAGCGGCCGAGCAGCAGCCGCAGCGGGCCGTCGATCATGCCCTGGAAGGGCAGCGCGTGGGCTACGGCGGCCAGCGGTCCGGGCATCAGCGCCAGCGGGACGACCTGCCCGGCGAAGAAGGCGACGACGCTGTCCTTGACGACCCGGACGCCCCAGATGTTGGTGGTGACGAACCCGGCGAGCCCGACGAGGAGGTTCACCCCGAAGCCGATGACCAGCGACAGCGCCGCCGAGCACGCGAACAGCAGCACTCCCGTCCAGGTGGGTGCGGTGAGCGGCAGCAGGAAGGCGTACAGCAGCAGCACGGGTACGGCGACCAGGGCGGCGTTGGTCAGGGAGACCGGGAGGCCCGCGGCGAACCGGGAGAGGGGGTAGCTCACCGGGCGCAGCAGGGACACGGCGATGTCACCGCGCTGGACCTCGCCGGAGACCTCCTCGTCGACCCGGTTGGCCTGCACCAGGCCGAGGATCTGGGCGAGCAGGACGTACGTCGTCAGAGTGGGCAGGTCGTAGCCGCCGAGCAGACCCGACTCACGGCCCGCGTACACCGCGCGCCACAGGAAGACCTGCACACCGACCGCGGTGGTCGCGGTGACGGCACTGATCAGGAAGGTGGAACGGTACTGGAGCAGGCTCTGGAGCCCGGCCGTGGCGAACGGGGTGTACCGGTTCATGCCACCACCTGGCCGGCGTAGATGCGGCGCAGCACCATCTCCAGGTCGGGTTCGGGGGCGACGCAGTCGGTGACCTCGAAGTGGTCGAGGAGAAAGCTCATCACCTGACGGGCGGACCACCGGGCGACCGGGTACTCGACCTTGATCCGGCCGCCGTCGAGCGGATGAGCCGACGCCCCGTCAAGTCCCTTCTCAATCAGCTCGGTTGCGTGCTCCTGCCCGCCTTGGTGCTCGAAGACGACCGCCCGGGTGTCGGCAGTGCGCAGCAGCTCGTGCATGGTGCCCCGGTGCACCACCTCGCCGTGGTTGACGACCAGCACCCGGTCGCAGATGGCGGTGATGTCGCCCATGTCGTGGCTGGTGAGCAGGACCGTGGTGCCGAGCTCGGCGTTGACATGGTTGACCAGCTTCCGTACGGCTTCCTTGAGCACCAGGTCGAGGCCGACCGTGGGCTCGTCGAGGAAGACGACCTTCGGGTCGTGCACGAGGCTGGCCGCGACCTCGGCGCGCATCCGCTGGCCTAGGCTCAACTGGCGTACCGGGGTGTTGCCCAGGGCGTCGAGGTCGAGCAGATCGCGGAACAGGCCCATATTGCGCTCGTAGACGGCGTCGGGGATGTCATGGATACGGCGCAGGATCCGGAAGGAGTCCGGCACGGGCAGGTCCCACCACAACTGGCTGCGCTGCCCGAACACCACCCCGATGTTGGCAGCGTTGCGCCGCCGCTCCCGATACGGCTCCAGGCCCCCGACCAGGGCACGGCCCGAGGTGGGGCTCATGATGCCGGTGAGCATCTTGACGGTGGTGGACTTGCCCGCGCCATTCGCGCCGATGTAGGCGGCCTTCACTCCGGCCGGTATCTCGAAGGACACCCCGCTGACCGCCCGCACCAGCCGGTACTCGCGGCTGAAGAGGGTGCTGAGGCTGCCCAGCAGCCCCGGCTTGCGCTCGGCGACCCGGAACTCCTTGACCAGGTTCTCCGCGACGATCACCGCTGCTCCCCCGTGGCCCGCTCCAGCGCCCGGCCGAGGAGGGCGAGGCCTTCCTCCAGCAGGGCGCGGTCGATGGTGAACGGCGGGGCGAGCCGGATGATGTGACCACCGATCGCCGTGCGCAGCCCCAGATCGAGCGCCGCCCGGTACACCGCTTGCGCGATCTCCGGCGCGGGCTCACGGGTGGCGCGGTCCCGCACGAACTCCAGGCCGTGCAGCAGCCCGAGGCCGCGCACATCCCCCAACACCTCGTATTTGGCGTGCAGTTCGGCGAGTCGCTCGTCCACCAGCGCGCCCAGGACGTCCACCTGCTCGATGAGCGTGTCCCGGCGTACGACCTCCAGGGTGGCCTTGGCCGCGGCGATGCCGAGGGGGTTGCCGGCGTAAGTGGACGCGGTGGAGCCGGCCCGCCCGGCCTGCGGGTGGCGCAGCACCTCGGAGCGCCCGGCGAGCACCGCAAAGGGGAAGCCCGAGGCCATGCCCTTGGAGAGGGTCACCAGGTCCGGTTCGACGCCGAACCGCTCACTGGCCAGGAAGGTTCCGGTGCGTCCGCCGCCGGTGAGGACCTCGTCGGCGACGAGCAGCACACCGTGCTCGCGGCAGCTGTCGGCGATCTGCTCCCAGTAGCCGGGCGGCGGCACGATGACGCCGGCCGCGCCCAGCACCGGTTCGAAGAACAGCGCGGAGACATTGGACTTCTCGGCGATGTGGCGGCGCACCAGCGTGGCACAGCGCACCCCACAGGAGGGGTACTGAAGTTCGAGCGGGCAGCGGTAGCAGTACGGGGAGTAGCCGAGGACGCTGTTGCCCGCGAACGCCTGGTTGCCGATGTCCCAGTGCACGAGCATCCTCGCCCCCTGGGTCTTGCCGTGGAAGCCGTATCTGAGCGCCCCGATCCGGTTGCGGCCGGGCTCGGCGACGGCCTGGACGGTGCGCAGGGCGGCCTCGACGACCTCGGCGCCGGTGGAGAAGAAGCTGTAGGTGTCGAGCTGGTCCGGGAGCAGCTCGGCGAGCAGATCGCACAGGGCGGCGCGGTCGGCGGTGGCGAAGTCGTGGACGTTCCAGAGCCGGGACGCCTGCTCGGTCAGCGCGGCGACGACTTCCGGATGGCAGTGGCCGAGGGACTGGGTGAGGGTGCCGGCGGCGAGGTCGATGTACTGGTTGCCGTCCAGGTCGGTGAGGACAGCGCCGCGGCCCTCCACGAAGACACGGCGGCCGAGGGCGGACTCCTCCGAGGCGCCAGGGGCGAGATGCTCCGCCTCCCGGTTCAGCAGCTCCTGTTGGAGCGGGCCGGTCATCGGGCGCCGTCCAGGGGGCCGATCTCGAAGACGAGCAGGGTGAGGTCGGCGTCCGAGTCGTTGGCCAACCCGTGTTCTCCGTAGGGGCGGTTGGGTACGACGTCCCCCGACCGGACGGTGAACTCCTCGCCGTCCAGGGTCATTCGGCCCCGGCCGGACAGGATGACGTAGGTCTCCTCGTCGTCGGCGTGGCGGTGCAGGCCGATGGAGGTGTGCGGGGGCAGGACGACGAGGTCGATGAAGGCGACGGGGGCGCGGGCGCCCTCCTTGAGGTAGGCGCGGTGGGCGAGGATCGTGCCGTTGCCGCCGTGATCGCCGGTCACCTCGCGCAGGAGCCCGTCGTGGAGGTTGCTGACGCGGGTCCGCGTGGGCTCGGGCGGCTGGGCTTGGGTCATGTCGGCGCGGCTCCAAAGGGCAGGGGGGAAGGGGGCGTCGGCGGCTCGGGGCGAGGGGCTCGGGGGGCGCCGCGATTCACGACGGTGGCGAGAGGCCTGCCGCTCGGGCAGGGACGGCAGCGGGTTTCAGCACGAGCCACCGGCGGCTCGGGCAAGGACGCGGCGGGTTTCAGCACGAGCCACCGGCGGCTCGGCAACGGCGCGGGGACCGGCTCAGTGCGAGTCCACCAGCGCCTCCGGCAGCGCCGCCGCCCGGGCGGAGAGGGCCCGGAGCGCCTCCTCAAGCCCCTCGGGCGGGATGTCGTCGAGGTCGTCGACGAAGACCGCCGAGCCGATGCCGTCGGGCACCACGAGGTGCAGGCGGCGACCACGCCGTTCCCAGGACGCCCTCAGGGCGCGGTCCATCAGCTCGGGGGTGCAGGTCAGCGGGTCGTACAGGGGCAGGCCGAGCCCGGCGATCAGCCGCATGATCCGCTCGCAGTCATCGGCACCCAAGATGCCCAGGATCCGGGCGAGTTGAGCGGACAGGGCCATGTCGACGGCGACCGACTCGCCGTGTGCGACGCGGTAGTCGCTGGCCGTCTCGATGACCGGCCCGAAGGTGTGCCCGAAGTCGACCAGCCGGGCCAGATCGTGCTCACGGAGGTTGGGGCACAGCTCCTCCATCATCGACGCCATGGAGGTGCGCAGGACGTAGTCCTCGACGCCACGCCGTCCGAGTCCCGCGTCGAGGAGCCAGTCCGGCGTCGGACAGGGTTCCTGGAAGACGGTCGGGCACTCCTCCAGAACCCGGAAGAGACGGGCGTCCTTGATGATCGCCATCTTGGCTATCTCACCGAGCCCGCACCGTATATGACGAGGCGTCAAGCTACCCAGAAACCCAGGGTCGTTGATCGACGCATGCGCGGGGTGATACGCGCCGAGCATGTTCTTCGTGCCGAGGGCGTTGACGCCGGTCTTCACTCCGACGCCCACGTCGACCTGGCCGACCAGCGTGGTGTTGACCTTGATGTAGCGCACGCCCCGGGCGTAGATCGCCGCCGCGAAGCCCACGAGATCGCAGGTGACGCCGCCGCCTACGGCCAGCATCACCCCGCGCCGGTCGAGACCGGCCAGCTTGGCCCGGGCGCAGATCTCCTCGACCGTGTCCATGGTCTTGGCATCCTCGCCGCCCGACAGCACGACGACACTCCAGCTGTCCGGCGCGAGCCGCGCGGCCAGATAGGCGCGCAGGCTGCGGCCGTAGAGCCGCTCCACGGTCGGACCGACGAAGGCGACGACCCGACGGCCCTCGCAGTACTCCGCGAGCAGCGGGTTCCGCGGGGAGAGCACATCGCTGGTCAGGTCCACGCGGTACGCGGTTCCCTCCGGGGCACTGAGGGTGAAACCACCGTCGTCGCCCCGGACTCCGGGCTCGGCAACAGGAGTCTGCGCCGTCACGACACTCCTTGGATCGGCCGGCGAGAACACCGGCTGGCCGTCAACTGCGATCAACAGCGCCTGAGTTAAACAGTGATCGACTTCGACTGCAAGAAGTTGACGAAACTTTCTGACGGTTCTTGCAGCCGGACGGCAGACGCCTCCCCGGCCTGACCTCAGGGGTGCAAATAGGTCAGCCCAGCAGGTCCAGCGCCCGCTCCCAGCCGAACTCCGGCCGCCTGCCGTCCTCCTGGGGGTCGCCGGTGTACGGCTCACCGAAGCGGACACCCATCCCACGCAGACGCACCAGGCTCTCCCGGTAGGCGGGATGGGCGGCGAGCGCGTCGGCCACGCAGGGCAGGGCGGCGACGGGGACACCAAGGCCGTACGCCTCGCACAGGGTCGCCACGGCGAGGGTGTCGGCGAGGCCCTGCGCCCACTTGTTGACGGTGTTGAAGGTGGCGGGCGCGACCACGACCGCGTCCGGCGGCGGGAAGGGGCGCGGATCGGCGGGGGTACGCCAGGCGGAGCGGATCGGGCGGCCGGTCAGCGCCTCCACGGCGGCGGTGTCGAAGAAGCCGTTCATCGCGACGGGCGTCGCGATGACACCGACCTCCCAGCCCCGCTCCTGCGCGGCGGCGACGAGTTTGCTGACGCCGGAGGCGATCCCGGCGGCGCAGACAACGACGTAGAGGAAGGGTTTCCCGGCCTGTTCGCTCATCCCGGAACCCTACTGAACAGGCAGCGGCTGCTCCCTTCGCGAGCCGAGGATCCGGCGCTCGCTCTCCTCGATGCGGACGTCGTTGATGCTGGCCTCGCGCCGGGTCATCAGCCCGTGCTCGTCGAACTCCCACAGCTCATTGCCGTACGACCGCCACCACTGGCCGTCGGCGGCGCGGCACTCGTACTGGAAGCGGACCGCGATGCGGTTGCCGTCGAAGGCCCACAGGTCCTTGCGCAGCGCGTACTCGCGCTCGCGCGCCCACTTCGCGGTGAGGAACTCGACGATCTCGGCGCGGCCGGTGAGGAAGGTGTCGCGGTTGCGCCAGACGGAGTCCTCGGAATAGGCGAGCGCCACCTTGTGCGGATCGCGGGCGTTCCAGGCGTCCTCGGCGGCCCGCACCTTCTGCGCGGCGGTCTCGCGGGTGAAGGGGGGCAGGGGCGGGCGGTCGGTCATGGCGTCCTCCTGGGTCCGGTACGAGAGAACGAGCGTTCTCCGCTACGATCGACACGGTAGGAGAACGTGCGTTCTCGCGTCAAGGAGCCGTCGGACAGGGAGTGGCCGGAAATGGACAGCGCAACCGCCCGGGAGCGGGCCCTGGACGCCGCGGAGGAGCTGTTCTACGGCCGGGGCATCCAGTCGGTCGGCATGGACGAGCTCCGCGGCGCCTCGGGGGTCTCCCTCAAGCGGCTCTACCAGCTCTTCCCCGCCAAGGAACAGCTGGTCGAGGCCTATCTGGAGCGCCGTGACGAACGCTGGCGCGGACGCCTCGCCGCCCATGTGGAGCGCGAGCCGGACCCCGCCCGGCGAATCTCGGCCGTCTTCGACTGGCTGGAACTGTGGTTCGCCGAGCCCGGCTTCCGCGGCTGCGCCTGGATCAACTCCTACGGCGAACTCGGCGCCACCTCGGCCCGGGTGGCGGACCAGGTCCGGGCACACAAGCAGGCGTTCCGCGACTACCTAGGCAGCCTGGTGGCCGACGCGGGCCTCCCGACCGACCTGACCGGTCCCCTGTTCCTGCTGGCCGAGGGCGCCATGGTGACGGCGGGCATCACGGGCAGCACCCGCCCGGCGGTGGAGGCCCGCGAGGCGGCGCGGCGGCTGCTGGCGCCCCGCTAGGCCGAGACCTTGATAGCGCCGACCGGGCAGGCCCTCGCCGCTTCTCGGGCCATCGGATCCCCGGTGCCGTCCTCCCGGCCGGGGAGCAGGGTGCTGAAGCCGTCGTCGTCCTGGGTGAAGACGCCTGGCGCGGCCAGGGCGCACTGCCCGGCGCCGATGCAGACGTCCTTGTCGATGTCGATGTGCATGACCGTCAGCCTCTTACCAGGCCACGGGGAGTTCCAGCACCCCTGGATCGTGTCGCCGGGTTTCCACGGGACGGGCGCGCGGCCCCGCAGCATCCCGGGCGGATGAAACGCGCATGCATCAGTGTTGGAGGAGAGAGTCAGCCGCGGAACACGACGATGGGACCGATGCCATGCCTCTTGAGGGCGAGTACGAACCCAGCCCGACCCAGTGGGTGCGCGAGCAGGTGGAGCTGTACGAGAGCTCCGGCGGCACCAAGGGGACGACCCTGATGGACACCGGCCGGCCGGTGATTTTGCTGACCACCCGGGGCGCCAGGAGCGGCAAGATCCGCAAGACGCCGTTGATGCGGGTGGAGCACGAGGGCCGCTACGCCGCCGTCGCCTCCCTGGGTGGGTCGCCCAAGCACCCGGTCTGGTACCACAACGTCAAGGCCGATCCTCTGGTGGAGCTCCAGGACGGCCCGGACAAGCGGGACATGACGGCCCGTGAGGTCACCGGCGCGGAGAAGGCCGAGTGGTGGGAGCGTGCCGTGGCGGCGTATCCGCCGTACGCCGACTACCAGGAGAAGACCGAACGCGAGATTCCGGTGTTCGTGTTGGAGCCGGTCGACGGTGACTGACGGGCCCTCGTAAAGATTCTTGTTTCCGGGACGCATGAACCTGCCCTCGCCGGGCACCCGAGCGTCAGGCCCCGCCGCGTTCCCCCGTCGCGGCGGGGCTTTGCCGTGCCTCCTGGGCGGCGCGGTCGGTGATGTCCAGGAAGATCTGTTCCGCCTCGGGCACGGCGTCGGCGACGGCTCGCTTGATCCGTACGGCGACCTCCTCGACCTCTTCGCTGTCCAGGCCCGGTACCAGGTCGACCCGGGCGGCGATCAGAGCCGTCTCCAGCCCTGTCTTCATGGTGAACAGCGCCTCCACGCTGTCGATCTCGGGCTGTTCCCGCAGCAGCGACCGGATCCGGTCCGCCGCCTCGGGGTCGGCGGCCTCGCCGATCAGCAGGTCGCGGGCGTCGCGGCCGAGGCGGTAGGCGACGTAGACGAGCAGGGCGCCGATGGCGAGGGAGGCGACCGCCTCGTAGACCACCTGGCCGGTGGCCATGTGCAGGGCCATGCCCGCGAGGGCGAGGCTCACGCCGAGGACCGCGGTGCCGTCCTCGGCGACGACCGTGCGCAGGGCCGGGTCGCGCAGTCCGCCCTTGCCGACGCCGCCCTGCCGGTGCGCCTGGTGCAGGGCCCGGGCCAGCGAGGCGCCCTCGGCGAGGAGGGCGACGCCGAGCACGATCAGGCCGGCCACATAGCCCTCCAGCTTCTCCTCGCCGCCGGTCCTGAGGGCCTCGAAGCCCTGGAAGAAGGAGAAGCAGCCGCCCATGACGAAGATCCCGACGGCGGCCAGCAGCGACCAGAAGAAGCGTTCCTTGCCGTAGCCGAAGGGGTGCCGGCGGTCGGCGGGACGGCGGCTGCGGCGCAGCGCGGCCAGCAGGAAGACCTCGTTCATGCTGTCCGCCACCGAGTGCGCCGCCTCCGACAGCAGCGCCGGTGACTGGGCGAGCAGGCCGCCGACGGTCTTGGCCACGGCGATGACCAGGTTGGCCGCGAGCGCCACCAGCACGGTGACCCGCGTCCTGCGGTCCGCCTTTGTCGCCTTGCCGCTCACCTTCGCCGAATGCCCAGGAAGGGGCGGATCACACCGGATCACACCGTGCCGACCGGCGAAATCGGGGGACCCGGTGGATGTCGTGCAGGAAGGAGGGCGTGATGCCCGACGACGGCAACGCCGCCTACGGCCACAAGTCGTTCAAGCGGTCCAAGAGCCATTTCGCCGACCGGATCACCGCCGATGGCCGGGACGGCTGGCCGGTGGAGGCGGGCCGCTACCGGCTGGTCGTCAGCCGTGCCTGTCCGTGGGCGAGCCGGGCGGTGATCTCCCGGCGCCTCCTCGGCCTGGAGGACACCCTGTCGATGGCCGTCGCCGACCCGATCCAGGACGACCGCAGCTGGCGCTTCACCCTCGACCCGGACGGCCGCGACCCCGTCCTCGGCATCCGCTTCCTCGCCGAGGCCTACGACGCGCGCGAGAAGGACGCCCCGGGCGGGGTGAGCGTGCCCGCGATCGTGGACGTGCCGAGCGGACAGCTGGTCACCAACGACTTTCAGCGGATCACCCTGGACCTGGCCACGGAGTGGACGGCCCTGCACCGGGACGGGGCGCCGGATCTGTATCCGCGGGAGCTGCGGAGCGAGATCGACACGGTCATGGCGGAGGTCTACAAGGACGTCAACAACGGGGTGTACGCGGCCGGGTTCGCCGTGGACCAGGAGGAGTACGAGGCGGCCTGCACGGGCGTGTTCCGAAGGCTGGAGCTGCTGGCCGGTCGGCTCGAGGGGCAGCGATATCTGGTCGGCGACACGATCACCGAGGCGGACATCCGCCTGTTCACCACGCTGGTGCGTTTCGACGCCGTGTATCACGGTCACTTCAAGTGCAATCTGTGGAAGCTGGCGGAGAATCCGGTGCTGTGGGCGTACGCCCGCGACCTCTACCAGACGCCCGGCTTCGGTGACACCGTCGACTTCGACCACATCAAACGGCACTACCACCAGGTGCACACCGGTATCAATCCGACCGGCATCGTGCCCCTCGGACCGGACCTGTCCGGCTGGCGGAGCCCGCATGATCGCGAGAGGCTGGGCGGTCGGCCCTTCGGCACCGGCACGCCGCCCGGTCCGGTGCCCGCGGCCGAGGAGGTTTGAGGCCCTGACCGCACAGGAGGCAGACGTGGCCAAGAAGAAGCAGCAGAAGCTCAAACTCCCCCTCGCCTACAAACCCCTCGGGTTCGTGATCGGCTGGGCGGGCGGCACGCTCGCGGGCCTCGCCTTCCAGGCGACGTGGAAGGCGATCCGGCACGAGGACGACGCCCCCGATCCCCTGGACCGGGAGCGCGGCTGGGGCGAAATCCTGCTGGCCGCCGCGATCCAGGGCGCCATCTTCGCGGTGGTGCGCAGCGCCGTGAACCGCACGGGCGCGAAGGCCATCGAACGGTCCACGGGCGTGTGGCCCAGCGGCGAGCAGAAGGCCGACAAGAAGAAGACCGAGGTGAGCGCCTGACCGCCCGCAGCTAGCCCTGCTTCGGCGCTGTCGGCGTCACCCGGCGCAGGGTGAAGGAGTGGCCGGCCGGGTCGGCGTACCCGCGTTCCTCGAAGGGGCCCGAGGCGTCCTTGGTCTCCAGCGGGCGACCGCCCAGGCCGACCACCCTGCGCTCGGCCTCGTCCATGTCCTCCACCACGAAGTCCAGATGCGCCTGGAGGGAGTTTTCCGGGCGTGGCCAGCTCGGCGGCGTGGCGTTCACATCGCGGCGGAACGCCAGCCGGGTGCCACCGGCGCCCCTGATCTCCACGCGGTTGGCGGTCGCGTCGGTCTGCTCGGCCTCCAGCAACTCCTTGTAGAACACGGCGAGCTTCTCGGGCTCGGCACAGTCGAGCACCACGACGCCCGCTTTCACCAGTGCCATGTCTCCTCCGTACGGTTGCGGGCGCGGGGCCGAACTGCCCCGCCACCCTCCACCGTTCGGATATCCCGGCCCGCCGGAATCAGTCCGCGACCAGCCACGCTCCGTCGCGCATCAGCTCGCGCCCGGCCAGCTCGTTCGCCTCGCGCCAGGCCTGGACGCGCAGCGGCCGCACCCGGAAGTACCGGTAGTCGGTGGTGAGTTCGCGCGGATCGAAGCCGGTCTTGGCGGCGAACCGGTCGCCCTCCCCCGCGCGCAGCTCCGCCACGGTGAGCGCGTCGACGGAGCCCTCGATCATCACAACGTCACGGGTCGGCCCGAGGCCTATCCGCACGGCGCCGGTCGCCTGGAGGTTCCGGCCGGTGGGGCTGGCGGCCGGGGTCGCGAGGAGCAGCGTCTCGCCGTCCCAGAGGAAGGACAGCGGCACGAGGTACGGCGTTCCCCCGTCCGGCCCGGCGGTGGCAACCCACACATCCTCGTCGTGCTCAAGACGGTGCAGGGTGTCGAGCTTGCGCTGCTTCTCGGGACGTGCGGGCGGCGGGGTCATCGGGGACAGCCTCCTGGCGGGACGTCGGTCGGTGCGGACCAGTCTGGCAGCGGATGATCACGTACGTCCCTGGATTTCCGCGAGCCGAGCGGCCGCCGCACCGAGCAGCAGGTCCAGCGCGGCCGGATAGGAGCTGCGCCGCATGTCGGCGACGAGATGGCGGGCGGTCGCGGCGATGTGCGGGTGGGTGTCGGGGGGCAGCCGGGCATACGTCGCTTCCCATACGGCGTTCTCGGCGTCCCGGGCGGCCTTCGGGAGGGCGAGGCTCGCCGAGTCCAGCGCGGCGAAGGCGAGGCCCTGGTCGACGAAGGCGTGGTAGATGCGCACCGCCTCGGCGTCGGGGAATCCGGCTCCGCGCAGCACGCCGAGGCCCCTCTCCACGGCCTGGATCTCGTGCACCCGCCCGGTCACCCGGTAGGAGCTGAGCACGGCCGCCCGGGGGTGGGCGAGCGCCCCGGCGTGGATGCGCAGGCCCAGGTCGCGCAGGTCGGCACGCCAGTCGCCGGTCGGCCGCCAGATCCGCAGCGTACGGCCGATGAGTTCGTCGGCGATGGCCAGCATGAGGTCGTCGGTGTGCCGGAAGTAGCGGTACAGGGAGCTGGGGTCGGCGCCCAGGGCCCGGCCCAGGCGGCGCACGGAGAGGGCCTCCGCGCCGTGCTCCTCGATGAGCCGCAGCGCGGTGGCGACGATCAGCTCCTCCGACAGCACCACGCCCTGTTTGGTGGGGCGCCTGCGCCGCCGGTCGGCGGCCGGGACGACACGGTCGGTCATGGCTGCTCCTCGCTGGGGCCCGGTGGGCGCACTTTATGACAACACCGTTGACCTGTGAAGTGCACGACCAGTTTCATGTGCGGTCACCGGGGCCGACCAGGCCCCCTGGTGCGAGCGGAGCCCGCCATGACCGACACTCCCCCAGCCGTGGACCCACCCGCGCTGCGCAAGTCCCTCGGCGTCCTCGACGGCGTCGCCATCGCCGCGTCCAGTACGGCGGCCACCACCAGCATCGGGATCGGCCTCGGCGTCACCGCCGGGGTGGTTGGCCTGCATCTGCCGGCGATCATGCTGCTGGCGTTCCTGCCGGTGCTCGGCATCGCGGGCGCCTACTCCCGGCTCAACCGGGTCGAGCCGAACGCGGGCAACGGCTATGTGTGGGTGGGCCGTTCACTCAATCCCTGGCTCGGTTTCCTGGTCGGCTGGGTGAGCATCGTGGCCGTGGTGGCGTTCCTCGCGTACACCACGGCGGTCACCGGCTCGGCCCTCATCCAGCTCGCCGGGGACGCGGGCGTGCACCGGGTGGCCGGCCTGGACCTGGACCCGGGCTCGACCGCGCAGACAACCGCGGTGGGCATCGTGGTCCTGGCCGCGGTCACCCTGACGGCCGTGACCGGCGTCCGCAAAGCGGCCCGCCTCCAGGGCTGGCTCCTGGTCTTCGAGTACGCCGTCCTGCTGGGCTTTTGCGGATACGGCATCGTCACCGGGCCGCACGCCTTCAGCCTGAGCTGGTTCGACCCGTTCGCGATCCCCTCGGCGACGGCACTCGCCCAGGGCCTGTTGCTGTCGGTGTTCTGCTACTGGGGTTTCGAGGCGGCGTTCACCGTCAACGAGGAGGTCCGCGACCCCAAGGACGCCTCGCGGGCCGGCTTCACCACCCTGTTCACCATGCTGGCACTGTTCCTGCTCGGCTCGGTCGCCTTCCAACGCGTCCTGTCCGAGGAGGAGTTGGCCGGTCATGGCGCCGAGGGGCTGGCGTTCTTCGGCGACCGCCTGGCCTCGCAGCCGCTGGCGGCGCTCCCTCTGGTGGCGCTGATGTTCTCGGCGGTCGCCTCGCTCCAGGCCGGGGTGATCCCGGCGGCCCGGGGAATGTTCGCGATGAGCCGGGACCGTACGCTCGGGCCGGTGTGGTCCAAGGTCAGCCCCCGGTACGGGACTCCGGCCGCCGGGACGCTGCTGATCGGCGCGCTCGCGGCGGCGGTCGCGACCCTCGCCCTGATCATCCCCCGCCTCGCGGACATGATCATGGCGACGGTGAGCGCCGTGGGCATCGTGGTCGCCCTGTCCTACGCACTCACCGCTCTCGCCGCCGCCGTCCGCTTCCGTTCCCTGCTGCGCGAGGACCTGTGGCAGGGGGTACGGGCGGTGGTGCTGCCCACGCTGAGCGCCCTGGCCCTGCTCGGGCTCGGTGGATACCTCGGCTGGTCCTTCTACACCTCCGCCGACCACTTCGAAGTCAGCGCCGACAACGGCTGGTTCCTGCTCGCCACTCCCCTGGCGATGATCGCGTCCGGCTTCCTGGCCGCCGCGTGGGCCCGCTTCGTGCGCAAGTCGCCGTACTTCCGCACCGGCGAGGGCACCGACGCCGAAGCTCCGCAACTGATCCCGACACCCCACTAGGAAACGGAACATGCACGCAGATCTGCTCTTCACCGGCGGCCCCGTCCTCACCCCCGAGGGCCGTACCGCCACCGCCGTGGCCGTCACCGGTGGCCGCATCACCGCCGTAGGACGGGAGGAGGTGCGGGAACTCGCCGGGCCGCGTACCGAAGTGGTCGAGCTGGCAGGGCGGTTGCTGCTGCCCGGGTTCCAGGACGCGCATGTGCACCCGGTGCCGGCGGGGCTCGAGCTCACCCAGTGCGATCTGACCGGGGCGAAGACGGCCGCCGAGTCCGTCGCCGCCGTGCGCGCGTATGCCGAGGCGCATCCCGAACGGGAGTGGATCACCGGCGGCGGCTGGTCCATGGAGGCGTTCGAGGGCGGTACGCCGACCAAGGAGCTGCTCGACGCGGTCGTACCCGACCGGCCGGTGTATCTGCCCAACCGCGATCACCACGGCGCCTGGGTCAACAGCCGGGCCCTGGAGCTCGCCGGGGTCACCCGCGACACGCCCGACCCGGCCGACGGGCGGATCGAGCGCGACGCGGCCGGTGAGCCGAGCGGCACGCTCCAGGAGGGGGCGATGCAGCTCGTCGGCCGGCTCACCCCGCCCGCCACGCCCGAGGACCGGCTCGCCGCGCTGCTGCACGCCCAGCGCCATCTGCACTCCCTCGGCATCACCGCCTGGCAGGACGCGCTCGTCGGGGACTTCCTCGGCATGGACGACCCGGCCGAGGCCTACCTCGCGGCCGCCCGCGACGGCTCGCTGACCGCGCGTGTCGTCGGCGCCCTGTGGTGGGACCGCGGGCGCGGGGCCGAGCAGATCCCCGAACTCGTGGAGCGCCGGGAGGCGTTGCGGTACGGCCGGTTCCGGGCCGGCACCGTGAAGCTGATGCTGGACGGGGTCGCCGAGAACGGCACCGCCGCGCTGCTCGACCCCTACCTGGACAAGTGCGGCTGCGCCACCGCCAACCGGGGTACGAGCTTTGTCGACCCGGATCAACTCCCCAAGTATGTCACCGAGTTGGACGCGCTCGGCTTCCAGTGCCACTTCCACGCGCTGGGCGACCGGGCCGTACGCGACGCATTGGACGCGATCGAGGCGGCGCGCGCGGCGAACGGACCGAGCGACACGCGGCCTCACCTGGCCCATCTCCAGGTCGTGCACCCCGCTGACGTACCGCGGTTCGCGGCGCTCGGGGCCACGGCGAACATCCAGCCGCTGTGGGCCGCGCACGAACCGCAGATGGACGAGCTGACGATCCCCTTCCTCGGAACCGAACGGGCCGGGTGGCAGTACCCGTTCGGCGCGCTGCTGCGCTCCGGTGCCCGGCTCGCGGCGGGCAGCGACTGGCCGGTCAGCAGCCCCGACCCGCTGGAGGGCATCCATGTGGCGGTGAACCGGGTGACGCCCGAGAACCCGGGGCCGGTGTTCCTGCCCGCCGAACGCATCGGCCTGACCGAGGCGTTGACCGCCTACACGGCCGGATCGGCGTATGTGAACCATCTCGACGACACCGGAGTGGTGCGGCCGGGGGCGCTGGCGGATCTCGTGGTCCTGGACCGCGATCCGTTCGCCGGGCCGCCGGAGGAGATCGCGGAGACACGGGTGGCGCTGACCTATGTGGGGGGCGAGCGAGTATACGCAGCTCAAGTGGCTTGAGCAGTAACGGATATCACGGCGGGGTCACGGTGTAGATCATTTACGCTCTGGGCAGTCTCGTTCCGCTTCTCGATTCAACTTCCGTATCGAGAAAGTGAGTTCGAAAGGAACCCAAACCCCCATGCCTCAGGACGTCCGGTTCGATCTCCCCGAAGTGAAATCTGAAGTCGTAGGCGGTGCTCCGGAGACGTCCCCGGCGGCGGGGGACACCCTGGCCGGCCTCTTCGTGAGACACATCAACGGGCGCACGGAGCAGCACCGGGATTGCCAGGACGCAGCTCAGCAGCGGCTGGACGCATTCGGCTCCCCCCACTCCAGCACCACGCTGCAGGTGGAGGGAGCCCTCCGGCCGGCGCCGCGCGCGTTCCTCCCGCCCGACGAGGAGGGCTACGCCAGGCTGAGGCGACTCGATGCAAGCCTGCGCATGATCGAAGAGGCCTTCCCCGAAGTCGGTACCGATGTCGAGGTCTGCCGACTGACCTGCACGATGCTGGAAGGGGCCTGGAGAAGCCGGGCACTCACCCCGCCGCGCGAGGACGAGCAGACAACCGTCTGCGCCTGCCCTCTGTGCCGTCGGCTGCCCACGCCCCCCGAACGCACGACGGCTGACTACAACTGGCGGCAGAGCGCCGGTCGTCCCCTCACCGTCAAGACCTGGCCGTACCGCCCGGAACTCGACAGCGTCCTCACCGGTGGATGGTCCGTGGTCCGGCAGATGAACGATCTCGAGCGAGACCTCGGCTACCGCCACCGCTTCGAGGACGACATCCTGCTCTTCCACGAATACAAACGCGTGATCGACACCATAGACACCACGCAGCTCACCCAACTCATCGAAGGCCGCTTGGCCGAGAGTTTCAGCACCAACAGCGCACGGGCCCTGGTCTGCGGACTCTACGCAGCCCACAAGCGGTCCGTCGACGAGTACTGGCTCCAACAGCACCAGGCGGGCAGCGTCGCACTCCCCCAGACCAACCCGCTCGGCCAGAGCACCTACTCAGTCCTCCAGATGATGGACTGCCTGTTCTGGCACGTCTCACCCGACACCGAACTCTGGCAGGAAGAACACCTCGCCTCCCTGCTGCTGTGCCGCGTCGTCGACGACATGACCGACGTACGAGTCGACGCGCTCACCGGCGAGATCAGCAACTTCTGGCTCGCCGACATGCCCACCCACACCAAGGCCCTCTACGCTGCCTGCGCCATCGCCCTGATCAAGTACGGCTGCATGCCCGAGGCGCATTCCTCGATGTGGAACACCTGGCTGATGCCCAGCACCATCGTCTGGATGGGGCTCACTGGCCGCCACGCCCTGTGGTTCGACGGCATCACCCAGGGCCTCCCTCCGGCCGAGGAGTGCCCGCTGTGCGACCTTCAGCCCAACACCTGCACCGGCATCCTCACCCACGGCACCACCCTCACCATCAGCCCGCGGCCCACCGCACCAACGCTGAGCAGCCGGACCGCCGAGCTGTCCGCGCGCTGCCGAGCCCAATACCCCGAGACATGGCCCCTCTTCGACGCCGAGCTCCATGCCTTCGAAGCGCTGCACGGCCCCTGGCACGGGAACACCGACAGCACCTGGGAGACCCTGCGCCGCACGTACATCGCCGCAGTGGAGGCATCCAGGGCCGCACCGTCCACCGCCCGCGCTCGTCAGGTCCAAGAAGACTCCGGCGCAGTCGGATCCGAATTCTTCTACGCCCTGTACGACCCTGAAACCGGGAGGGAGGACACCGCACTGCTCGCCTACATGTTCGGCTGCGCCCACCCGCATTTCCTCTGGAACGCCACGGGGTACCGTCCCTCGGACCTCGCGGGCGACTGGCTCGACGGATAACGCCGCTGCCCGGCCGGGTGACCCGGCCGGGCAGCGGCGTCTGAGGGTCTATACCTCGAACTCGACCGGCAGGCTGTCCAGTTGGGACATCCATGTGGACGCGGTCGAGGTGAGGTCCTCCGGCGGCACGGCCAGACGCAGGCCCGGCAGTCGGTGCAGCAGGACGTCCACCGCGATCTCAATGATGGACATCCCGATGTTCTGCCCGGGGCACTCGTGCGGGCCCGCGCCGAACGCCAGGTGCGCCTGGTTGCCGTGCACCGAGACACCCGGGTCGGGCCGGACCTCGGGGTCGACGTTGCCCGGGGCGAGACCGAGAACGAGCAGGTCGCCCTCCTCGATGCGGTGCCCGCCCAGTTCGACATCGCTGGCGGCGAAGCGCCCCGGCAGGACGGCCAGCGGCGGAGAGTTCCACATGGCCTCCTCCACCACCGCCGAGATGGTCAGCTGACCGCTGATCAGCCCGGAGAGCCGGGAGGCGTCGGTCAGGACCAGCTCCAGCACCCGGGCCAGCAGGTTGGTCGTGACGTGCGCGGCGATCAGCACCGCGCGCAGGTGGGCCACGACCTCGTCGTGGTCGAGACCCGCGTGATGCTCCAGCAGGCCGGTGGCGAGGTCGGAGCCGGGTTCGGACCGCCTGCGCTCGGCGAGTTCACCGAAGATCTCCCTGATCACGCCGTCGTGCATGACGGCATCCTCGCCGCCCTTCATCACCTGGGCGCAGGACGCGACCAGGCGACGCCCCTCCGCTTCGGCAAGCCCCAGAATGCGGGCCACCACGAGCATCGGCAGTAAGTCGGCGTAGTCCGCCACCAGATCGGCGCGGCCGGAGTCCGCGAACGCGTCGATCTGCTTGTTGGCGAAGTGCGTGGCGTGGCGCCGGATACCTCGGTCGGCGGCGGACTGCAGCCCGTCGCTGACGGCACCGCGCAGTCGGCGGTGAGCCTCGCCGTCCTGGGACACACAGTCGGGGCGCCAGGCGAGCATCGGAACCAGCGGAGAGTTGTCCGCGACCCGGCCCTCCCGCATGTCCCGCCAGTTCCGCGCGTCCCGGGCGAACTGGCGGGGATTGTCGAGCACTCGCCGGCTGTCCCGGTAGCCCAGTACCAGCCAGGCGGGGATGTCACCCTCCAGCAGCACCGGCGCGACGGAGCCGTGCTCCTTGCGCAGCCGCTCGTAGATGCCGCGCGGGTCGGTCGCCGCCTCGGGCCCGTACAGCCGGGCCGGTTCTGCCGAACCGTGCGCGACCGGGCAGCCGCGGGGGGCGTCGGGACTGTCGAGGTTCTGGTCGTTCATCGGGGCTCCAGTGCGACGGCAGAGCGTTCCTTCAGATGACGCATCAGGGTGATCAGCACATCTCGGCTGGAGGCCCGGTCGCGGGCGTCGCAGACCACGACCGGAGTGTGGGGGGAGATGTCCAGGGCATCCCGTATCTCCTCGATGGGATGGTCCTTGGAGTCGGGGAAGACATTGAGGGCGATGACGAAGGGGACCTCCTGCCGCTCCATCTCCTCGATCGCCCGGAAGCTGGAGGCGAGTCGGCGGGTGTCCACCAGGACGACCGCGCCGAGCGCGCCCTTGAACAGGCCGTTCCACAGGAACCAGAAGCGCTCCTGGCCCGGGGTGCCGAACAGGTACAGCATCAGGCTGTCGTTGATGCTGATCTTGCCGAAGTCGAGGCTGACCGTGGTCTCGGTCTTGTCGGCGACGCCGATCAGGTGGTCGACGTCGGCGCTCGCCTGGGTGAGCGTCTCCTCGGTGGTGAGCGGCTTGATGTCGCTCACCGAACGGACCATGGTGGTCTTCCCGGTGCCGAAACCGCCGGCGATCATCACCTTGACCGAGCGGGTGCCGCCGCCCCCGGCCGGCCCGCCGGGGTGGTCAAAGCCTTTCAAGTCCACTGAGTACCTCCTCAAGGAGCGCGAGGTCGGGCCCGCGGCCGGCGCCGTGCACCGGGATGGGGTCACGGGCTTCGACGCGGCCTGCCTCGAGCAGATCCGCCAGCAGCACCGCGAGAATGTTGAAGGGCAATCCGAGGTGGGCGCCGAGTTCGGCCACCGACAGCGGATCGCGGCAGCGCCGGAGGATCTCCTCGTGCTCGTGCTGCATCCCCGGTACGGAGGTCGCGCGGGAGACGATGAGGGTCGCCACGTCAAGGCTCGACGCCGAACCGCCCGGTCCGCTGCGCCCCTTGGTGAGGACGTAGTAGCGCTCGAGACCGGACGGGTCCGTGGGCCGGCGGGGAGCACTCATCCAGAGTGCTCCTCCAGGCGCGGAGTGGTGCCGAGCAGTTCGCCCATCCTGCGCGCCAGGTCCCTCATCTGATGTCCGAGGAGCCCCTGGTCGAGGCCCTCCCGGGCGAGGACGCCGAGATACGTCTCCACCCCCGCGCGTACGACGAACAGGTGGCCGCCGTCGACCTCGATCATCGCCAGCCTGAGCTGCCCCGCGTACTTGGGGAACTGCTCGGCGACCGGCTGCGCCAGCGCCTGCAGGCCGGCCACGACGGCGGCGAAGCGGTCCACGTCGTCGGGGTCTTCGGCGCCGTAGGAAGTGATGGCCTTGCCGTCACTGGAGGCCACCAGGGCGAAGCGGATCTCCGGGATGGACTCCACCAGATCGCGGAGCGCCCAGCTCACGTCGGTTCCCTGCTGCGTCATACGGACTTGTCGCTCTCTTCAGTCTGGTGCTCGGTGGACGCGCGTCCGGCAGTGGCGTCGAAGCCGTCTTCGCCGGAGTCCCGGCCGGCCGTGGCGAAGGCCGCCAGACCGGTGAAGGACGCGTCCGGCGGGACGGCCGCGACCGCGGCCCCCTCGCTGCGTTCGGCGCGCTCGGCCGGCTCGTGGCGGGCCGCCTCGCTGCGCTTGCTGCGGCGCCGGGGCAGACCTCCGGGCGTGGTCTCCACGTCGTCGCCCACCTCCGCCACTTCCGCCTCGGCCGGCTCGGTGGCGGTGGCCGGGGTACGGGTCGGCAGACCCGTGGCGGTCGCCGCGGTCCGGGCCGCCGGTGCGGCCGCCGCGGTGGCGGACGCGGCCAGCGGGCTGAAGTACTTGTGCGGGACCACGATCACCACCGAGGTGCCGAGCCACGGCGAGTCGGCGTAGGTGACCCGGATGCCGTAGCGGCGGGCCAGCGCGCCGACGACCCGCAGGCCGATGCTGGCGTCCTCCGAGATACCGCCGAGTCCCGCGCCGGGCGCGGTGCCGGCCAGGGCGTGCTCGGCGTCGCGCTTCTTCTCCTCGCTCAGACCCTTGCCGGAGTCCTGGATCTCGATGCCGACGCCGTTCGGCACCTCCTTGCCGGAGACGACCACCGGCTCGGTGGGCGGCGAGTAGCGGGCCGCGTTGTCCAGGATGTGGGCGAAGATCAGCGTGAGGTGGTCCACCAGGCCGCCGTCGACGCCGAGTTCGGGCAGATGCCGTACCTCGATCCGGTGGAAGTCCTTGATCCGGCCGATGCCGCCGCGGACCACGCTGAGCAGCCGCTGCGGCTCCTGCCACTGCCGGCCGGGCCGGTCCGAGCCGCCGAGCACGCCGACGCTCGCGGCGAGACAGTCGGCGGGGCCGATCGCCTGGTCCAGCTCCATCAGACCGCGCGCCACGGAGGGCAGCCGTCCGTGCTCGCCCTGCATCTCGTGCAGGCGTCCGCGCAGCTTGCTGGTCAGGACGTGGATACGGTTGCCGATACTGATCACGGCCTGTTCGGCGGAGGTCGAGCGGTTGAACTCCGCCTCGACACCGATCAGGGAGGTCCGCAGGACCTTGCGCAGTTCGGCCTGGAGTTCGGAACTGACCTTGGCGCACTGGTTGACGGCCGGCAGCAGATCGTCGACCGCCTCTCCGGCGCGCAGGCGCTCCAGCGCCTCGGGCAGCTGCTCATCGGCGAGCCGCGCGACCGCGTCGTACTGGTGCGTCAGCTGTTCCTTGAAGACCTCGGCCTGGTCGGCGAGCTGGGCCTCGTAGGACTGGGCCTGTCCGGCCAGTCGCTCCTCGAACGCCCGGGCCTGTTCGGCCAGTTGTGCCTCGTAGGCTCCGGCCTGCTCGGAGAGCCGGCCCTCCACGGCGGCGCGCTCGCCGTCGTGGGCCACGCGCTCGGCCGCGAACTTCCGTTCCAGGCCCGACACATGCTGCTGCCACTGCTGCGAGTGCTCGGCCTGCGAGGCACGGAACTCGCTCTCGGCGCGGCGCAGTTGTGTCCGGGTGCGGATCAGGAGCCGTACGCACACGGTACTGGCCGCGGTCGCCGCGGCACCGGCGACGGCGGCGGTTATCTGCTCGGAGCTCATGAACGTAGCGGCAACCGTCCCGCCTCCTAAAGCCAGCGGCATCAGCCACCAGCTGTACCAGGCGACAGGGGCCCGCGCCGCCGGGGGCGGAGTGGCGAGTTCCATCTGCATCCTTCGAACCAACACGATCGAACAAGGGGGGTGTGCAAGGGACCGCACTCATGAGTACGCACCGCGAGAGAACCGATCGCGACCGGGTCAACTCACAGCGCCGTACGGGAGCTTATCGGGTTCCAGGGCTTAAGGATCAACCACGCCCGGTCCATGGAGGTGAGGGTTCCGTCACTCTCCGCCAGGAATCGGTCCGAATCGATCCTGGACAGGTGTCCATGTACAGTGGACACCTGTCCAGGATCTGTCCATGATCTAGAGAGTGGAGCCGCCATGGAAACGGTCGCGAACGTGCTGGTGGGCCTGGTGGCCGCGCTGCACGTCTACATCCTGGTGATGGAGATATTTCTGTGGCAGAAGAAGCCCGGGCGAGGGCTGCACGGCTTCGATCCGGAAATGGCCCGCGCGACCGCGCCGATGGCCGCCAACCAGGGCCTGTACAACGGCTTTCTGGCGGCCGGTCTGATCTGGGGGCTGATCGCGGCCGATCCCACGGGCTACCGCGTCCAGATCTTCTCCCTGGTCTGTGTCGTGATCGCGGGCGTGTTCGGCGCGGCCACCGCGAACCCCCGCATCCTGATCGCCCAGGCGCTGCCCGGAGCCCTCGCCCTGGCCGCCGTCCTGGTCGCCGGATGAGCACGCCCCCGCCCGAGGACCCACGGGCCGCCCGCACCCGGGAGCGGCTGCGCCGGGCCCTGCTCGACGAGTGCGCCGAACGGCCGCTCGCCCGGGTCTCGGTGGCCGCGGTGGTGCGCCGGGCCGAGGTCGGCCGGGCCACGTTCTATTTGCACTACGACGGTCTGGAGGCGCTGGCCGTCGATGCCTGCGCGGACGTGGTGCGGGAGGCCGTTCAGGCGCTGCACGCCTGGCGGGGCCGCCCGGACCCGGTGCACGCGCCGCCCGCGCTGGTGGAGTTCTTCGCATCGCTCACCCCGCACGCCGGGCTGTACCGGGAGCTGCTGAGCCCGGGCGGCGGCGGCCCGCTGGGCCGGGTGCTGCACCGGGACCTCAGGGCGTACAGCCTGCGGGAGCGGGAACTGGCCGGCGCGGCGGACGCCCCCCTCGTAGCGTCCGCCGTCGCCGCCACGTTCGCCGGGGTGCTGGGCGACTGGCTGCACGGCCTGATCGAGGCCACGTCCGAGGAGGTGGCCCATCAGGTCTGGCAGTTGCTGGTCGCGCTGCACGCCAGCCGCTGAGCCTCAGGCGCAGCCGACGCCGTCCTTCACCTGGGGCCACAGCTCGACTCCGTCGGGCGTGCGGATGTACGCCTTGGTCGGGTCGTCGTCCGTCAGCCACAACTGGCGGTCCTGGTACCGGTATCCGGTGTCGCGGGCGTCGGCGGGCAGACGGACGTCGCCGTCGTACGGGGAGGTGAGCGAGTCCGGGGGCAGCACCTTTTCGGGGTCGCGGGCGTAGAGCCTGCCGTCCTTCCCCTGGCCCGTCGACAGGAAGTGGGCCGACTGCCACTCGCAGTGCTCGGGGCCGACGTTGCTGTTCACCTTGGTGATCGGCACCCGCCGCTCGTCCCGGTCGGTCCAGATCTCGTACCCCTGGGCGTCCGTGAAGCTCTCGAGGAGTTCGGCCGGGTCGCAGGAGGCGCTGGTCTCCGGTCCCCAACCGGGCCGGTTCTTCCGGTCCTTGGCGACGATCACCGCGACCTTGGTACGGCCCTCCACGTCGAAGGAGTACAGCACCCGGTCGCCCTCCCGGCGCTCCTCGCGGTAGCCGCTGCGTGGCACGTCCGCCTGCTCGATCTCGAAGTACGCCTCAAGGCCCTCCGCAGGGGTGGAGCCCCCGTCCCCCTCGCTCCACGGCTCGCTGCCGCCGCCCGAGTAGATCTCCCCGTCGCACTCGAGGGCGCGGCCCGCGGCCCCGGACTCGATGCGCGTCGCCCGGGGGCTGTCCTCGTCGAGGTTCTGCGCGGGTACGTGCAGCGGCCCGCTGTACGGCCTGGCCGGGGCCGCGCCCCTCGACGACCACACCCTCGCCGTCGTCACCGCATCCCACCGCGGTCACGGCCACCGCGAACACCACCGCCATCAGCCTTGTGCGCATTCCCACCCCCTGTTTTCCGTGCCGTTCTTCGCTCCTCCGACGCGGAAACGGGCAAGAACGTTCAGGCGCGGCGGGATTCCTGGAACGTGCGCCGATAGGCCTGCGGCGAGACGCCGATCGCCGCGTGCAGATGCTGGCGCAGGGAGGCGCCGGTGGCGAAGCCGACCTCGCCGGCGATGTGGTCCACCGGCAGATCGCTGGCCTCCAGCAAGTGGCGGGCGCGGGCGACGCGTTGCTGGACGATCCAGCGGCCGGGGCTCAGGCCCACCTCGTCGTTGAAGCGGCGGGCGAAGGTGCGCCCGCTCATCCGGGCATGGGCGGCGAGATCGGCGAGCGTCAGTGGTTCGCCCAGGCGCTCCAGGGCCCAGGCGCGGGTGGCCGCGGTGCTCGTGGCGGCCTCGTCGGGGACCGGCTGCTCGATGTACTGGGCCTGGCCGCCGTCGCGGAAGGGCGGGACGACGCAGGCGCGGGCGACGAAGTTGGCGATCCGGCTGCCGTGGTCCTTGCGGACCAGATGGAGGCAGACGTCGATGCCGGAGGCGGCGCCGGCCGAGGCCAGGATGCGGCCGTCGTCGACGAAGAGCACATCCGGGTCGAGGTCGATGTGGGGGTACATCCGCCGGAAATGGTCGACCAGGTGCCAGTGGGTAGTGGCCTTGCGTCCGTCGAGCAGTCCGGCCGCGGCGAGCACGAAGGCGGCGGTGCAGATGGAGACGATGCGCGCCTCGGGGCGGATCAGCGCGAGGGCGGCGCTCACCTCGTCGGGGAGTTCCTCGGTGATGCATGACGCGTCGATCGCCGCGATCACCACCGTGTCGGCGGTGGCGAGGATCTCGGGGCCGTGTGCGACGCCGATGGTGAAGTCGGCATTGGTGCGCACCGGGCGGCCGTCGACGCTGCAGGTCAGGACCTCGTACCGGCCGTTCGCTGCGCCGAGGATCCGGGCGGGGATGCCCAGCTCGAAGGGGTAGACCCCGTCGAGTGCCAGGACGACCACGCGTTCTCTGTGCTGCTCATGCATGGCACGATCCTATCGAAGGTTGGCAATCGTGCCATTTCCCGGGCTCGCCGCCCAGGGCAGGCTGAATGACCATGAGCACTGTGAACACCATGCGCGCCATCGGTCAGGACGTCCTCGGCGGTCCCGAGGTCCTCAAGGAAGTGGAGCTGGAGCGGCCGTCGCCGCGCCCGAACGAGATTCTGGTCCGGATGCGGGCCGCCGGGCTCAACCCGACCGACTGGAAGCACCGCGAACACGGCGGCTTCCTGGGGCAGCCGCCCTTCGTCCTCGGCTGGGACGTCTCCGGCGTGGTCGAGCAGGTGGGTATCGGTGTCGCCCGCTTCCAGCCCGGCGACGAGGTCTTCGGCATGCTGCCGTACCCCTTCGGCCATGGCTCGCACGCCGAGTTCGTCACCGGCCCGGCCCGCGCCTTCGCCCTGAAGCCCGCCGTGATCGACCACGTCCAGGGCGGCGCGCTGCCGCTGGTCTCCCTCACCGCGTGGCAGGCGCTGGTCGAGACGGCCGACGTCCGGCCGGGGCAGCGGGTGCTGATCCACGCGGCGGCCGGCGGGGTCGGCCATGTGGCCGTGCAGATCGCCAAGGCGCGCGGCGCATACGTCATCGGCACGGCGAGCGAGGGCAAGCACGACTTTCTGCGGAAGCTGGGCGCGGACGAGCTGATCGACTACCGGTCGACCGACTTCGCCGAGGCCGTGCGGGACGTCGATGTCGTCCTGGACACGATCGGCGACGACTACAGCCTGCGCTCGCTGCGGGTGCTGCGGCCGGGCGGGCTGCTGGTGTCGATCCTGCCGGTCGGCTCGGACGAGCTGTACACGGAGGCCGAGCGGCTCGGTGTGCGCGCGCTGCGGATGCTCGTCGACGCCTCGCACTCCGGGATGAAGGCCGTCGCCGACCTCGTCGAGCGCGGCGAGTTGCGCGCCACCATCGCCGGGACCTTCCCGCTGGCCGACGCCGCCGAGGCACACCGCCTCGGCGACACCGGCCGGACCACCGGGAAGCTGGTCCTGCTGGGCGAGTGACCGGGCTTTAGAACACCAGCACGGGCTTGATGGCCTTGCCCGCGCGCATGTCCCGCACCGCCTGATCGATGTCCGCGAACGGATACGTGCTGATCAGGCGGTGCAGCGGCAGCCGCCCCTCCTTCACCAGACGGACCAGGGCGGGTACGAAGGTCTGCGTCTCGGCGTCACCGAGGGTGAGGCCGACGATGCGCTTGCCGCCCAGCAATCCGTTGACGTCCAGGGCGACTTCGGTCCCGAACGGCGGGGCGCCCACCACGACGAGGGTGCCGCGGGCGGCGAGCGCGTCGGTGCCCTGGCGCAGCACGCCGACGTTGCCGGTCGTCTCGACGACACCGTCGGCGCCCCGGCCGCCGGTGATCTCCGCGAGGGCTTCCCCGAGGTCGTGCTCAGCCGCGTCGATGATGTGGGTGGCGCCCAACTCGCGGGCCAGCGCCAGGCGTTCGCCAACCCGGTCGACGGCGACGATCGTGGTGGCGGGAGTGAGGGCGGCGGCCATGACCGCCGAGAGGCCGACCGCTCCCGCGCCGAGGACGACGACGGAGTCGCCGGTGTCCGGCTTCAGTACGTTCCACACGGCGCCGACACCGGTCTGTACGCCGCACCCCAGCGGGGCGAGAGACTCCAGCGGCACGTCGGCGTCGACCTTGACGAGGCTGCGCTCGTCCACCAACGCCCGCTCGGCGAACGAGGACTGGCCGAAGAAGTGGCCGCCCAGCGGCTCGCCGGCCCGGCCGATGGTGCTGGTGCCGTCGGCCCGGTGACCGCCGATGAGGTTCAGCGGCAGCCAGGTGGCGCAGTACGCCGGGTGTCCTCCCCGGCAGTTGCGGCAGTCGCCGCAGGAGGTGAAGGACAGGGCGACATGGTCGCCGGGCGCGACCGCGGTGACGGCGGATCCGACCGCCTCCACCACGCCCGCGCCCTCATGCCCCAGAACTCCGGGCAGCGGGAAGGGCAGTCCGCCGCTCGCGACGGAAAGGTCGGTGTGGCACAGGCCGGCCGCGACCATACGGACGACCGCCTCGTGCGGACCGGGGTCGTCCAGGACGACGTCGGCGAGGGTGAAAGGGGCGCCGCCGGACTCGACGACGGCGGCGCGGGTGGGGATGGGCATCGCAGGGAACTCCTCAGGCGAGCGAGACGACGACGGACTTGACCTTGGTGTAGGCGGCGAGCGCCTCGGGGCCGTACTCACGGCCGAACCCGGAGTCCTTCACCCCGCCGAAGGGGACGGCGGGGTCGAGCATCGCCCAGTCGTTGATCCAGACGATGCCCGCCTGGAGCCGCTCGGCGACACGGTGGGCGCGGGCGAGGCTGCCGGTCTGGATGCCCGAAGCGAGGCCGTACGGCGTGGAGTTGGCGAGGGCGACCGCCTCGTCCTCGGAGTCGAAGGGCTGCACGGTGAGAACCGGCCCGAAGACCTCCTCCTGCACGACCCGGGAGTCGTTGGGCAGGTCGGCGATCACAGTGGGCCGGTAGTAGTAGCCGCCGTCCAGGTCGAGCCGTTCACCGCCGCAGACGATGCTGCCGCCCTCCTTGCGGGCCAGGTCGACGTACTCCTCGACCTTCCTCAGGTGCTTCTCCCCCGCCATCGGGCCCACGACCGTCTCGGGCCTGCGCGGGTCGCCGACCGGGACGCCGGGGACGGCCTCGGCGAGGATGCCCAGCAGGGTGTCGTAGACGGGTCGGGCCGCCAGCAGGCGGGGGCCGCCCATGCAGAACTGGCCGGTGTTGAAGACGAAGGCCTTGATGACGGCGCCGACCGCCTTCTCCAGATCGGCGTCCTCGAAGACGATGTGGGCGGCGTTGCCGCCGAGTTCCATGGTGACGGGCTTGAGGGCCTCCCCGGCGGCGCTCGCCACATGCCGGCCGACGGCGGTGGAGCCGGTGAACGCGACCTTGTCCACGCCCGGGTGGCGCAGAAGGGCCTCGCCCGCCCCGGGGCCCGTGCCGGTGACGACGTTGACCACGCCGTCCGGGACGCCTGCCTTCTGCAGCAGTTCGGCCATGTACAGGGCGCTGAGCGGGGTCTCGTCGGCGGGCTTGTGGACGACCGTGTTACCGGCCGCGAGCGCCGGGCCGAGCTTGGAACCGGCCAGGATCAGCGGGAAGTTGAAGGGGGTGATCGCGGCGACCACGCCGAGCGGCTCGCGCCGGGTGTAGGCGAGGGCGTTCAGGGGCGTGTCGCGGTTGGCGCCGTGCAGGGAGTGGGCGAGCGCGGCGAAGTGCTCGTAGTCGTTGGCGGCGTTGGTGACATCGACGGCCTGGCACAGGGTGATGGGCTTGCCCACGTCGAGGCTCTCCAGCCGGGCGATCTCGTCGGCGTTCTCGCGGATCAGCTCGGCGACGCGGTGCAGCACCCGGCCGCGCTCGCGTCCGCTCAGCCCGGACCAGGTCCCGCTGTCGAAGGCCTCCCGGGCGGCCCGGACGGCCGCGTCCACGTCGGCGGGGCCCGCCTGAGCGACCGTGGTGAGGACCGCGCCCCGGGACGGGTCGACCACCTCGGTGCGCGCCCCGTCGGCGGCCTCGCGCCACCGGCCCCCGATGAACAGTCGGCCGGGTTCGATCTCGAAGGTGGTCATCGCCACTCCTCAGCTTCATCGCCAAGATTTCAACCAACAGGATTCCTGTTGATTCACCGTCTGGGTCGCAGTCTCATTACAGACAGGTTTCCTGTCAATGCCCTAGGCTCGGTCCCATGACCGGCACCCAGACGACCAAGGCACCTCCCTCGCTTCTCTACATGGTGAAACAGGTGGAGCTCGTGGTGCGCTCCCACCTGGACGAGCTGGTCAGAGCCTCGGGAATCACCGCGCTCCAGTACACGGCGCTGACCGTGCTGCAGCGGCACGACGGACTCTCGGCGGCCCAGCTGGCCCGCGACTCGTTCGTCACCGCCCAGTCCATCGCCGATCTCGTACGGTCACTGGAGACCCGCGGTCTGGTCCGGCGGGAGCGCAATCCGCAGAGCCGGCGGGAGCTGCTGATCCTGCTGACCGAAGAGGGGCGCGAGCTGCTGGCCCGGCACGAGGAACCGGTGCGGGAGCTGGAGGAGCGGATGGTGCGGGATCTCACGGCACACCAGGCCGAGCAGTTCCGCCAGGCTCTGTCGAAGGCCTGGCACGCACTGTCGTGACCGCGCCCCGAACACGCCGGCGCGCAATTCACAGACATATGTCAATCGAACATGCTCAGATTCACTCCATCAGGGGTAACTTGCAGTGCGGGGAACGGTTTTGCTCTCACTCGGTGCCCGGTGACGGCCCAGCGCTCGTACGCTCGCTGCACGATGTCACCCCGGCCCCCGGTGACCTGCAACCCCGCAGCCGAAGGAGCAGGTTGGAGGCGATGTCGTCGTGCAGCAGGAGCCTGCGCCGCTCACCCGCCACTTGCGCGTCCGCCGGCACCGGGAACATACGGTGCTGGAGTTCCACGGCGAGATCGACATCGCCGCGGCGGTCGAACTCCTCCCCTACCTGGACCGGATGACGTCCCGTCCGCACGCGCGGATCGTGATCGACCTCAGGCCCGTGGAGTTCTTCGACTGCTCGGGACTGCGGCTGCTGTACCGGGCGCGCACCAGGGTCCTCGACCACGGCGGACAGCTCCATCTGGTCTGCGTCCATCCGCTCACCCTGCGCGTGCTGCGGCTGACCGGCCTGGCCAAGCTGCTGCCTCCGCATCCGACGCTGGACGCGGCCCTGGGCCAGCCCGAGGCCACGTCCGGGTCGGTATGAAGTGTGAGGCGTGAGGATCAATACCGCGGCTACTTCACGATCTTGGTGACCTGTCCGGCGCCCACCGTCCGCCCGCCCTCGCGG
Source organism: Streptomyces sp. NBC_00287 (assembly GCF_036173105.1). Classification (NCBI taxonomy): domain Bacteria; kingdom Bacillati; phylum Actinomycetota; class Actinomycetes; order Kitasatosporales; family Streptomycetaceae; genus Streptomyces; species Streptomyces sp. NBC_00287. The sequence goes on along the minus strand of NZ_CP108053.1, from coordinate 8,719,064 downwards.
ATCGCGAACTTCAGCCCCTCCTCCATGGCAACCGGCTGAATCAGCTGCACGTACATGGTGGTGTTGTCGCCCGGCATCACCATCTCGGTGCCAACCGGCAGGGTCACCACGCCCGTGACGTCGGTGGTGCGGAAGTAGAACTGCGGGCGGTAGTTGTGGAAGAAGGGCGTGTGCCTGCCGCCCTCGTCCTTGGACAGGATGTACGCCCGCGCCTCGAACTCCTTGTGCGGGGTGACCGATCCGGGCTTGATGACGACCTGCCCGCGCTCGACGTCCTCCCGCTTGACCCCGCGCAGCAGCAGTCCGACGTTCTCCCCGGCGCGGCCCTCGTCGAGGAGCTTGCGGAACATCTCGATGCCGGTGACGGTGGTCTTCGTCTTCTGTTCGTGGATGCCGATGATCTCGACCTCGCTGTGGACGTGCAGCGTGCCGCGCTCGATCCGGCCGGTGACGACGGTGCCTCGGCCGGTGATGGTGAACACGTCCTCGATCGGCATCAGAAACGGCTTGTCCACGTCACGCTGCGGCTCCGGCACCGCCGAGTCGACCGCGTCGAGGAGATCGAGCACGGACTGGGTCCACTGCTCGTCGCCCTCCAGAGCCCTGAGCGCGGAGACCCTGACCACCGGCACATCGTCGCCCGGGAACTCGTACTCACTGAGCAGCTCCCGCACCTCCAGCTCGACCAGTTCCAGGATCTCCTCGTCGTCGACCATGTCGGTCTTGTTGAGCGCGACGACGACATACGGCACACCGACCTGCCGGGCCAGCAGCACATGTTCCTTGGTCTGCGGCATCGGCCCGTCGGTCGCGGCGACGACCAGGATCGCGCCGTCCATCTGGGCGGCGCCCGTGATCATGTTCTTGATGTAGTCCGCGTGCCCCGGACAGTCGACGTGCGCGTAGTGCCGCCGCTCCGTCTGGTATTCGACATGGGCGATCGAGATGGTGATCCCGCGCTGCCGCTCCTCGGGCGCCTTGTCGATCTGGTCGAACGGCGTGTACGGATTGAGGTCGGGGAACTTGTCGTGCAGCACCTTGGTGATGGCCGCCGTGAGCGTCGTCTTGCCATGGTCGATATGACCGATGGTGCCGATGTTCACGTGCGGCTTGGTCCGCTGGAACTTCGCCTTCGCCACAGCTGGCCCTCCTGGTCACCTGGATGAGGCCGGGGTCGCCCTGCTCTACCTCATGTCTATTCGTTTCGCGGCGCGTCGAACAGGGCGCTGACGGACTCACCGTTGTGAATACGGCGTACGGCCTCGGCGAGCTGGGGAGCGACGGTGAGCACCCGCAGCTTGTCGGTGCGCTCCTCTGCCGGGACCGGCACGGTGTTGGTGCACACGATCTCCAGTACGTCGGGCTGCTCACCGATCCGCTTGAGCGCGCCGGAGGTGAACAGTCCGTGGGTGCAGGCGACCCGGATCGAGCGCGGCCCCAACTCCCGCAGCCGGTCGAGGAGTTCGAGGACGGTGCTGCCCTTGGCGATCTCGTCGTCCAGCACGATGACATCGCGGCCTGCGACCTCACCGATGACGGAGTTGATACTGACCCGGTCGTCCGCGAACCGCTGCTTGGCGCCCGCGGCCACCTGGGCGCCGAGCATCCGGGCGAACGCGGCGGCCTCCTTGGCGTTGCCGAGGTCGGGCGAGACGACGGTCGTGCGGGACAGGTCGTAGTGGCGGAAGTGGGTGGCCAGTTCGCGCAGGGCGTGCAGATGGTCGACCGGGACCGAGAAGAAGCCGTGCACCTGGGGCGAGTGCAGGGTCATGGCGAGGACCCGGCTCGCGCCGGCCGCGACCATCAGATCGGCGACCAGGCGTCCGCCGAGGGAGATGCGGGGCTGGTCCTTCTTGTCGGAGCGGGCGTAGGAGTAGTGCGGCATGACCACGGTGATCCGGCCCGCGGAGGCCCCGCGTGCCGCGTCGCACATCAGCAGCAGCTCGACGAGGTTCTCCTGGACCGGGGCGACCAGCGGCTGGATGAGGAAGACGTCCCGCTCCCGGCAGTTGGCCTGGAGCTGCACCTCCAGACAGTCGTTGGCGAAGCGGCTGACCCGGGTGGGGCTGAGCGGCACGCCCAGATGCGCGCAGACCTCCGCCGCCAGTTCGGGGTGGGCGCTACCGCTGAACACGGCGATGTCTCGCACGAATCCGCTCCTCGCATGATCATTCCGGCTGCCGGCCTCATGCTACTGAGCGGATCGGTCTCACCATGACACGGGCAGCCGCCGTGGGCTGCGCGTGATCTGTCCCTCCCGCCAGTCGATGGTGTCGGTGCCGAACTCGGCGCGCAGCCCCGGGAAGCGGGCGGCGAGGCGGTGCAGCGCGATGCCGAGTTCCAGGCGGGCGAGCCAGGCGCCCAGGCAGTGGTGGGGTCCGGCGCCGAAGACGACGCTGGGCGAGGTCAGGGGCGTGAACAGGTCGGGCCGGCCGGGCGGGAAGACCTCGGGGTCGCGGCTCGCGGAGTTCGTCTGGACGGCGACGACACTGCCCGCGGGGATCTTCACCCCGCCGATCTCGGCGTCCTCGACGGCCCGGCGGATCAGTCCGGGCAGCAGCCGTCCCTCGCTGAGCGGGACGGCGCGCAGCAGCTGCTCCACCGCCGTCGAGGCGGCCTCCTGGTCCTGGCCGAGCCGCGGCCAGGCGTCCCGCCGGTCGGTGAGGAGGTAGACGAGGATGTTGCCGAGGGCGGTCATGGTGGTCTCGTGTCCCGCCACGACCAGACCGCACACCAGGGACACCAACTGCCGGTCGTCGATGCCGAGTCCGTCCCCCGCCGCCACCAGCGCGCTGACCAGGTCCTCCCCCGGCTTGTGCCGCCGCTCGGCGACCAGTTCCGCCGCGAAGGCGCCGAACTCCCCCATGGCGGCGATCACTTGATCGACGGTGTGCGCCCCTCCGGACAGGGCGTGGTCGGCCCAGGAGCGGATCCGGTCGCGTTCGACGTGCTCCAGGCCCATCAGCCGGGAGATCACCGACACGGGCAGCGCGAGCGCGAACCCGTCGACGATGTCGGCCGGCCTGGACCGCTCGGCGAAGGCGTCCAGCAGTTCCTCGACGACCGACGCCACCCAGGGCCGCCAGCGGGCGACGGCACGCGGGGTGAACGCCCGCTGCACCGTCCCGCGCAGCCGCTGGTGTGCGGGTCCGTCCTGATTGAGCAGCCCGTCGGGGTCGTCGAGCAGATTCGGTACGGCGAGCAGCGGAGGGGCGTCCGGCGCGTGCAGGGAGCTGCGGTCGAACCGGGGGTCCATGAGCACCTGCCGCACCTCGGCGTGCCGGGTCACGATCCACACCGGGGTGCCGGTGGCGAGAGTGGCGAGCCGGGGCGGGCCCGGCTTGGGGAACGTGACGCGGTGCATGGGGCAAAGGGACCGACTCATCCACGTCTCCTGGCCGAAAAGGGGTGAGGACGGCCTCTCACGCTAATGCGCCCCATATGCCTACGTCAGGGGCGCCATTCGGCCAACCACCGGGTCTCGCAAGGCTTTTGGGGGGCATCCGAAGGGTAGGAAGGAGGGCCGTCGCCATGACGACTCCCATCAGGCGCCTCCCCAGGCGCATACCCGGCTGGGCGAAGGCCGTGAGCGCCGTCGTACTGGTGCTCGCCGTACTGTTCGCCGGGATCGGGCTGAGCGTGATCCCGGGCCTGAAGGACCTGTTCGGCACGGAGACCCACGACCGCTCGGGCCCCGCTCTGCTCCAGTCCATCCAGGACATCAGCCGCTACGACGCGGCCTCGGGCAACTTCCAGGTCGTGGTCGATCTGGAGAAGGACGCCAAGTACCTGCCCGACGCGATCCGCGGCTCCCGCACGCTGTACGTCGGCGCGGGCACCGTGGACGCCTACGTCGACCTCGGCAAGGTCGGCGAGAACGACGTCAAGGTCAACGACGACCGCACGTCGGCCACGCTCCGGCTGCCGCACGCGGCACTCGGGGAGCCCGCGCTCGACCCCGACCGCTCCTACGCCGTCTCCAAGCAGCGCGGGCTGCTCGACCGGATCGGCGACCTCTTCTCGGACAACCCCAACAGTGAGCAGGCGGTGCAGAAGCTCGCGGCGAAGCACATCGGCGCGGCCGCGAAGGAGAGCGCGCTGACCGAGCGCGCCGAGGGCAACACCACCGACATGCTCAAGGGCCTGCTCGGCTCGCTCGGCTTCAAGGAGGTGAAGGTCACCTATCAGGCCGCGTGATCAGGCGGTCAGGACACCGGGCAGGGCGAGCGCGCCGAGCACTACGGCGCCCACCAGCAGCCAGGCCACGTAGTCCCCGACGTGGCCGGACTGCAGGCGCCTGAGCGGGTCCGCCCAGCCGGGTGCGGCGAGCCACCTCGGGCGGGCCACCGCGACGGCGGCCAGAGCGGCGGCCAGCAGGGTCGACAGCAGGCCCAGCAGTACGCCGACCGGGGTCCAGTGCACGGAGGCGACCACGGCGCCCGCCGATCCGGCCTCGTTGACGGAGTGCGCGACGACGTCGGCGAAGCCGGGCGCCACGCCCACGGTGAGCGCGGCGGCGAGCAGCAGCGCGGGCACCGCGGTCATGGTGTCCGGGACCCGGCTGAGCCGGTGCCGGGTCTCGGGCCGCTCGCCGGAACCGGTGGTCTCGTAGTCGGTCGCGTCCCCCGGGGCGGGGCCGAGGCCGAGGAAGACGCGTGCGGCGACCCGCAAAACCGCCCCGGCGGTCAGCGCGGTCGCCGCCACGTACAGGACGGTGAGCGGGCCGCCGACGGCCTCCTCGGTGAGGGCCTTGCCGAGCGCGGTGCCGAAGGGTGGCAGTCCGGCGAGGGCGAGCGCCCCGATGGTGAACAGCACGGCGACTCCGCGCAGTTCGCGTGCCTGTCCGTGCAGCGCGTGCTCGTCGACGCTGCCGTAGCGGTCCAGCAGGATGCCCGCGCAGGCAAACAGGGCGGCCTTCACTCCGGCGTGGCCGAGGATGTACAGCGCGACCCCGTCGTCGGCCTCGGGGGTCAGGACGCCGACGCCGGTCAGGAAGAGTCCGGTGTGGGCGACGGTGGAGTAGGCGAGCAGCCGTTTGATGTGCCGCTGGTACCAGCACATGACGGCGCCGATGGCCGCGGTGAGCGCGCCGAGCGTCACGAGCACCCGCTCCAGGTCGGCGGGCGGGACGCCGCCGGGTCCGGCGAAGACGGTGCCGTACACCCGCCAGACGCCGTACACGCCGAGTTCGACCATGACGCCCGAGAGAAGCATGCACACGGGGGTGGGGGCGACGGCGTGGGCGTCGGGGAGCCAGAAGTGAAAGGGCACGGCCGCCGCTTTGACCAGTATTCCGGTCAGGACGAGGACGAAGGCGGCGAGGACCAGTGCGTCGGGCGGGCCGTGTGCGTCCAGGCCCCGGCCGATCTGGCTCATGGCGAGTTCGCCGGTACGGGCGTACAGCAGCGCGATGCCCATCAGCATGGCGTACGCGCCGAGCGAGGTGACGACGGCGAACGTCAGGGCGCCCTGCACGGCCCTGGCCTCCTCGACCCGGTGGCCGGTCAGGGCGTAGGCGACGACGCTCATCAGCTCGAACCAGACGAAGGCGTTGAACAGGTCGCCCGCGACCGCGAATCCGCACATGCCCGCCTGGAACAACAGCATCAGCGCGGGGAAGGACCCGGCGTGCCGGCGCGGCGGTTCGTCGAAGTAGTGCCAGGAGTACGCCAGGGCCGCGAGCGTCAGCAGCGAGGCGAGCGCGGCCATGCCGAGCCCTGGACCGTCGCCGACCAGGACGATGCCGACGCTGCGGCCGTCCACGGGGGTCCAGCCGCCGACCCATTCGACGTACGGCGGCGAGGAGTTCAGCAGCAGCACCAGCGCGAGGGCGGCCGTACCGGCGGAGACGGCGCAGCCCATGGACTCGGCGGCGACCCGGTGCAGACGGCGGCCCCCGGCGACGAGCAGGGCGGCGCCCAGCAGCGGGACCGCGACCAGCAACGGCAGCAGGTCGTCCATCAGCCGCGCAGCTCGGAGAGCTCGTCGGGGTCGAGGGTGCCGTGCCGTTTGGCGATCTGCACCACGAGCGCGAGGAGCAGGGCGGTGACGGTGGCGCCGACGACGACATCGGTGAGGGCGAGGGCCTGGACGACCGGGTCGACGACCGGCCGGGAGCCGGGCTCGAGGTCGGAGAAGACGGGGGCGGTGGCGTCGTCGCGGTAGCCGACGGCCAGCAGCAGCACATAGGTGGCGGACTGGCACACGCTCAGACAGCCGACCGCATGGATCAGATTGCGGCTGGTGGCAAGGCCGTAGCAGCCGGCCAGGAAGATCCACGCGGCGACCAGGTAGGGGAACACGTCCATCACGTGCCGTTCTCCTCCTCGATCTCGACGGCCTGGTCCAGGAAGCGGGCGAGCAGGACGACGACCGCGCAGGCGACCTCCATGCCGACGGCCGCGTTCAGCAGGGGCACGGTGCCGCCGGAGGACAGCGTGTTGAACGTGCCGTAGAGCAACAGGGTGTTGGCGAGGAACGAGCCGGCGCCGATCAGACAGGCGAGGCCGCTGACGAGGTAGGCGGAGACGGCGAGGGCGTCGCCGACCTCGTACAGGCCGACCGGGCGGATGCGTTCCAGGGCGCGGTAGTCGGCGCCCAGGTAGAGCAGGTGCAGGGCGGTCGCGGCGACGACGCCGCCCTGGAAGCCGCCGCCGGGGCTGAGCTGGCCGTGTGCGATGACGTAGAGGCCGGTGAGCAGGGCGATGGGCAGGACGGCGAGGGCGTAGCGGCGGACCGGGCGGGCCACGTCGGCGGGTTGGGGCCTGGCGCGGTGTTCGTCGCGGGTCTGGCGGAGCAGGACGACACAGCCGAGGACGGCGGCGAACAGGATGCTGATCTCGCCGAGGGTGTCGAAGGCGCGCTGGTCGAAGTTGACGGAGGCGACCGTGTTGGCGGTGTGCCGGGCGAGGGACTCGTGCACGGCACGGTCGCCGTAGGGGTGCCGGGTGCCGCCGAAGGCGGGGAGTTCCAGGCAGGCGGCGGCGAGGAGAGCGGCGAGTCCGGCGCCGCCGACGGCGACGAGCCACAGGCGGGTGCGCCGGTTCATCGCTCGCGTCCCTTGCGCCGGACCTTGCGCACCGCGAGGAGCATCAGCAGCGGCGTCAGGGCGGATCCCACCGCGAGCTGCGAGAGCGCGACGTCGGGCGCCTGGAGGACGGTGAACAGCACGGCGAGCACGGTGCCGAGGACGGCGAGGACGAGGGCCTGGTGGACGGGGTCGCGGACCAGTACGGCCATGGTCGCGCACCCGGCGACCAGCAGCAGGGCCACAAGGATCACCGCGTCAGCCACCACGCACCCCCGCGAAACCACCGGCCAGGGCGCGGGACGCGATGACGTTGCCGCCGATCAGCAGCGCGCCGATGACGAGGAGCTTGACCAGGGCGCGGCTCGGGCCGGTGGCGGCGCACAGCACCAGGACGACCGCGGCGCCGAGGCCCGCCGCGGCCCAGGTGACGGCCCAGGCGCGCGGTGGGTCCGCGGCCAGGTCCTCGGCGAGCAGGCGGGCGAAGACGAGGGTGCCGACGGGGCCGAGCAGGGCGAGGACGAGGGCGACATCGACGTAGGACGGGCGGTCGTAGGCCTGGGCGAGGAGCAGCAGGCCGGGGCAGGCGAAGGCCGTCGACAGGTTCTGGGCGACGACGCGGCGCCGCAACGGTCCGGTGGCCACGCCGAACAGGGCAGCCGCCCCGCCGCCCGCGAGGACCGCGCCCGCGGTGAGCAGCCAGCCGTTCATGAGGGGGTCACCGCCCGGCGTGCGGCGGTCGCGGCGAGGGCGCCGAGGGCGGAGGCGCCCGCGCCGACGGCGAGTTCCAGGGTGTCCACCGTGGTGACGAGAACCAGCCAGAGGACGAGAAGCGCGGCCCACCAGATCAGGAACTCGGCCGTGCGCCTCATATGCCGCCTCCCTTGCCTACGATGTCCGTTTACGTCGCTTTGCGCGCCATCCAAACACCGTGCCCGGCGAGGGGCGTGACGGCGCGCGGGTCTCCGCCCGGAGTGCCCCGGCAGCGCCCGGAGAAACGACTCGGCGGCATCCTCGGCCGCTCTGCGGGTAACCGCCTTAGCACATAGGGAAGTTGAAGACTGGAGGACCGAATGGCCCGTGCAGCCTCACGTTCCCGCACCGGGGTGCGCCGTCCGCGCACCCGCAAGTCCGTACCGGCGGCCGAACCCGAGAAGGCGTCCCGCTCGGCCCGCCCGCTCCGCTTCCTGGCCCAGCTCGTGGCGATGCTCTGCGCGTTCACGCTGCTGGTGGCGTTCGCGGTGGTGCTCGCCAAGCTGACCCTGGAGCCCTCCCCCGCCTCGGAGTCCCTGACGCACACCAACCTGCGTCCGGGCCGGTCCCTCAGGGCCTATCTGGACCAGCCCGAGCTGCGTGACGCCGTCAAGCAGATCGGCGGGAACCTGCTGCTGGGCATCCCCTTCGGGGTGCTCGCCCCGGTCCTCGCGCCGCAGGCACGCGGCGTGCTGCGGGTGCTGCTGCTGACGGCGACGGTGATGCTTCTGGTCGAGTTCGCCCAGGGCGCCCTGATCACCGGCCGCGCCTTCGACATCGACGACGTCATCCTGAACACCTCGGGGGCGCTGATCGGCTATCTGCTGCTGGGGCGGCGACTGGGCCGGGTGGTGCACGACTGAGCCAACTACTGGTCTGCACCAAGGTATTGACGGGGCCTTATCTCACTCCTTAAATCAAGGGCGACACCTTCACCCCCCACCTCGGTCGGCACCCGCACCTCACGCGACGCCGACGGAAGGGAGAGTCGTGCCCTCTTCCCGCAGACTCCGCACCTGGCTACTGGCGGCGCTGTCGGCCGCCCTGGTCGCGACCGCCGCCACCGGACCCGCCCGAGCGGAGGACGAAGCGGACGTCGGCGTCGCCGCGGTGACGTTCTCCGACACCTTCGACGGGCCCGCCGGATCCGCGGTCGACTCCTCGAAGTGGCAGATCGAGACCGGCGACAACGTCAACAACCACGAGCGGCAGTACTACACGGCCGGCAACCGCAACGCCGCCCTCGACGGCCAGGGCCATCTGGTCATCACGGCCCGGCGCGAGAACCCCGCCAACTATCAGTGCTGGTACGGGACCTGCCAGTACACCTCGGCCCGGCTGAACACCGCGGGCAAGTTCACCGCGCAGTACGGGCATATCGAGGCGCGCATCAAGGTGCCGCGCGGGCAGGGCATGTGGCCCGCGTTCTGGATGCTCGGCACGCCGGTCAACTGGCCCGACTCGGGCGAGATCGACATCATGGAGAACGTCGGCTACGAGCCCTCCACGGTCCACGGTACGATCCACGGCCCCGGCTACTCCGGCGCGGGCGGCATCGGCGCCGCCTACTCGCTCCCGAACGGACAGGCCTTCGCCGACGCCTTCCACACCTTCGCCATCGACTGGGCGCCCGACTCGATCACCTGGTCCGTGGACGGCAACGTCTACCAGCGGCGCACACCGGCCGACCTGGGCGGCCGGAGCTGGGTGTTCAACAAGCCGTTCTTCCTGATCCTCAACCTGGCGGTCGGCGGCTACTGGCCCGGAGACCCGGACGGCTCCACGGTCTTCCCGCAGCAACTGGTGGTCGACCACGTGACCGTGACCACGGGCGACACCCCCGCGGGCGGCGCGATCAGAGGCCTGGCCGGCAAGTGCGTCGACGCCGCCGGGGCGAACCCCGCCAACGGCACCCCCGTCCAGCTCTACGACTGCAACGGCACCGCCGCGCAACAGTGGACCGTCGGCACGGACGGCACGCTCCGGGCGCTCGGCAAGTGTCTGGACGTCACCGGCAACGGCACTGCGGACGGCAGCACCGTCCAGCTGTGGGACTGCACCGGCGGCCCCAACCAACGCTGGACCGTCACCGCGGCACAAGACATCGTCAATCCGCAGGCCAACAAGTGCCTGGACGTGACCGGCAACAACTCGGCCAACGGCACCCGGCTGCAGATCTGGTCCTGCACGGGCGGCGCCAACCAGAAGTGGACCGTCGGCTGATTCCTAGTGCCGGGTCCAGGTGAACTTGTCGCCGCCGACCCAGCGCACCACATCCGGGTCGTCCAGATCATGGACCGTGATGCCGAACGCTGCGGCGGCGGACAGGACATCGGTGACGGCTTTCGCCTCACCCACCACAATGCCGTCGATCTCCACGATGCGGAACGGGGGCGTGCCCGGCTGGACCCCGAGCACCATGATCCGTGGGTGGGAGATGTACGGGCTCGCGATTTCGGTCATGCAATAGAGCCTAAAGCGGATCCGGCCGTTCCGAACCCTGCGGACGGCCGGTCCGTCGTGCGGACCCCGCACCCCTGCGGAACCCTGGAGGCGGAGGTGGCGATGGATCCCGTAGAGGCACTGGAGCGGATCGCCTTCCTGCTGGAGCGGTCCCTCGCGCCCACCTATCGGGTACGGGCCTTTCGCACCGCGGCCCGGGCGCTGGCGGCGCTGCCGGAGGCGGAGCTGCGCGAGCGGGCCGCCGCCGGGACGCTGGAGTCGCTCACCGGTGTCGGTCCGAAGACGGCGCAGGTGGCGCGGGAGGCGCTGGCCGGGCAGGTGCCCGGCTATCTGGAGAAGCTCCAGGCCGAGACGCCGGCCGAGGCCGACGGCGCCGAACTGCGGGCGCTGCTGCGCGGGGACTGCCATCTGCACTCCGACTGGTCGGACGGCGGCAGCCCGATCGAGGAGATGGGCCGGACCGCGGCCGCGCTCGGGCACGAGTGGGCGGCGCTGACCGATCACTCCCCCCGGCTGACCGTAGCCCGCGGGCTGTCGGCGGAGCGGCTGCGGGAGCAACTGGACGTGGTGGCGGCGCTGAACGAGACCTGGGCGCCGTTCCGGCTGCTGACCGGTATCGAGTGCGACATCCTGGAGGACGGCTCGCTGGACCAGGAGCCGGAGCTGCTGGAGCGGCTGGACGTGGTGGTGGTCTCGGTCCACTCCAAGCTGCGGATGGACGCCCGCTCGATGACCCGGCGCATGGTGAGCGCCGTACGCAATCCGCACTCCGACGTGCTCGGGCACTGCACCGGGCGGCTGATCACCGGGCGGGACGGGGGCAAGCCACGGCCGGAGTCGCAATTCGACGCGGACGAGGTGTTCGCCGCCTGCGCGGAGACCGGCACGGCCGTGGAGATCAACAGCCGGCCCGAGCGGCTCGACCCACCGCGACGGCTGCTACGGCGGGCGGTGGAGGCGGGGGTGCTGTTCTCGATCGACACCGACGCGCACGCGCCCGGCCAGCTGGACTGGCAGGTCCTCGGCTGTGCCCGGGCCGAGGAGTGCGGGGTGCCCGCGGACCGCGTGGTCACCACCTGGACGCTGGAGGAGCTGCTGGCGTGGACCCGGGAAGGGCAGGTGCCGTCGCGCGTGGCGGGCTGACGCGGAGGTGACACGGATCACCGACGGCCGTGGAACAGCCCCGGGTGGTTGCCCGTTGAACAAGGCGTGGGTACGGATGGGACAGTGTCCCCGGGCCTCACCTTTTGCCCACAGGGACGATCGTTCGGCTGAAGCCCTGTGGAGCCTTTCGCCGAGAGGCGACCGCCATCCGTACCCGCCCCTGATCGCCCCGATCGTGATTCCCCCGTCGCGGTCGGGGCTTTTTCCTGTGCCCGGCCTTCTCGGATGCCGTGCCCCTCCCGGGGGTACTCGGCTACTCCCCCGCAGCGGCCGAGAGGAGCCGAAGGTGACCAGCGCACAGGACAGCAGGATCGTTGTCACCGGCGCCACGGGGAACGTCGGTACGAGTGTGGTGCGGCTTCTCTCGGAGGACCCCGAGGTCGGCTCGGTGCTGGGTCTGGCCCGCAGGATCCCGGAGTGGTCGCCGCGGAAGACGGAGTGGGCGGCGGTCGACCTGGCGTCCGCGCAGGCCGAGCTGACGAAGCTGTTCGAGGGCGCCACCGCCGTCGTCCATCTGGCCTGGGCGTTCCAGCCCACGCACGATCCGGCGGTGACCTGGCGGACGAACGTGCTGGGCGGCATCCGCGTATTCGAGGCGGTGGCCGCGGCGAAGGTGCCGACGCTGGTGCACGCCTCGTCGGTCGGCGCGTACTCGCCGGGGTCGAAGGACCACGCCGTCGACGAGTCGTGGCCCACGCACGGCTGGCCGGGCGCCGCGTACTGCCGGGAGAAGGCCTATCTGGAGCGGACGCTGGACGCCTTCGACCGGGCCCACCCCCGGGTACGGGTGGTGCGGATGCGGCCCGCGTTCCTGTTCAAGCGGGAGTCGGCGAGCGAGCAGCGCAGGATCTTCGGCGGACGCTTCGTGCCGGGACCGCTGGCGCGACCGGAGCTGCTGCCGTTCCTGCCCGACATCCCGGGGCTCAGGGTGCAGGCGCTGCACACCGACGACGCGGCCGAGGCGTACCGGCTCGCGATCGGTTCGGATGTGCGCGGCGCCTTCAATCTGGCGGCCGAGCCGCCGGTGGACGCGGAGCTGCTGGGCGAGATGTTCGACGCCCGTCCGGTACGGCTGCCGCCTACGGCGGCCCGCTCGGCCATCGCCGCCGCGTGGGGGCTGCATCTGCTGCCGGCCTCGCCGCATCTCTTCGACGCGGTCCTGCGCCTGCCCCTGATGGACTGCACCCGTGCCCGCACGGAACTGCGCTGGCAGCCCCGGCACACGGCCTCCGAGGTCCTGGAGGAGTTCCTGCACGGCCTCCGGCAGGGCGCCGGCATGGCCACGGCGCCGCTGCAGGGCCGCAAGGCGAGCTGAGAGCGGGGCGACAGCTTTGCCGTCCCCGCCGGTCAGGCCGGTGACTCGTCCGGCGCCGGGTGCTCGGGGTGCACGTTCGCGTCCCGTGGGGCTCCCTTGCGGGCCGACCCGGCCTCGTCGGAGTCGGGGACGTCGTCGTCCTGTTCCTCGTCCTCGGGGGCGGGGTCCACGTCCCAGGGATCCTGGCCCTCTCCCGCCTGCTGGTCCGGCAGGTCCCGCGGGACGGGCTCGCCGTTCTCGTCCGTCACGGCGTCCTCCTTCCCTCGCGTCGCCAGAGGCCCAGCCGAGTACCTCCGGTGCCGTGTGGCGAAACGTCAGCGCGGCGCGCGTTCCTCCAGCGCCGCCCGCCACGCGGGCTGCGGGCTCTCGGGGGCCGGGTCGGCGCGGCGGCCGCCGTGGGTGAAGAAGTCCGCGAGCGGCAGGATGGCGGCCCCTACGGTGACCGCGTCGGGGCCAAGACCGCCGAGGTCGATCGTGACCCGCTCGGCGGGGTGGCGCAGCGCGTACGCGGCCGCGTGCCGGCGTACGTCGGGCAGCAGCGCGGGACCGAGCCTGAGGCCGGCCCAGCCGCCGATGAGGATGCGCTCGGGCTGGAAGAGGTTGATCAGGTCGGACAGGCCCGCGCCGATGTACTCCGCGGTCTCCGCCAGCAGGACCCGGGCCTCGGGGTCGGCGGCCAGGGCGGCCAGGGCGCTCTCCTGGTCGGCCCCTTCCGGCGGGCGCCCGCCGCTCTCGCGCCAGCGGTCGAGAAGCGCTTCGGCACCGGCGTAGGCCTCCAGGCAGCCGAGCGCGCCGCACCGGCAGCGGCGCCCTCCCACCCGTACGGTCAGATGCCCGCCTTCGACCGCGCGCCCGTCCTCGGCCTCCGGGGTGACGACACAGGCGCCGACGCCGGAGCCGAAGAGCACAACGATCGCACTGCGGGCACCGCGTGCCGCGCCGAACCACATCTCCGCCTGACCGAGGGTCCGGGCGCCGTTGTCGATGAAGTACGGGACCGTCGGGGGCAGCGCGCAGCGCTCCCGGAGCAGCGACTCCAGCGCCACCGCGTCCCAGCCGACCGTCTGCCCGTGCACCACGGCCCCGCGGTCGGGCGTGTGCTCGACGATGCCGGGGACGCCGATGCCCACGCCGAGCAGCCGTTCCGGGACGATGTCGGCGGCGGCGAGCACCTCGGTGACGGCGTCGCGGATGTGTCCGACGACGACATCGACCTCGTACCCCTCGGGCCCCAACAACCGCTCCGAACGGGCGAGTTCGGTCAGGGCGAGGTCGAACAGCTCGACCCGCACCCGGGTCTCACCTACATCGACGCCGATCATGTGGCCGCTGCCCGGCGCCACCCTCAGCAGGGTGCGGGGCCGTCCGCCGTCGGAGTCGACGTTGCCGGCCTCCTCCAGCACGCCGTCCGCGAGCAGGTCGGCGACGACATTGCTGACCGAGCCGGAGCTGAGGCCCGTGGCCGGGCCGAGTTCGAAGCGACTGAGAGGGCCGTCGAAGTAGAGGCGCTGGAGGACTACCGAGCGGTTGGCCCGCCTGAGGTCACGTACCGTTCGCCTGTTCCGCCCCACCATGTGGCTCCCCCTTCGACACGCCGTCCGACCTGGAAGATACCTGCTCAGCGACTCAGTTCCGCGATCTCGTCCAGCGCGGCGACGAGGTCGGGGCCGACGGTCTCGCGCGCCCAGCGCAGACGCCCCTCGTCGACGGCGCGCGGCACGGTCTCCGTGAGCATGATCAGGTCCAGGTAGGCGCGGTACAGGGCGAGCCGGAGCCGGGTGGGGGTGTCGAACTCGACCAGGCCACCGGCCTCCCGGTATCCGGCGAGGAACGCCGCGTCCTTCTCGATGTCCCCCAGCAGCGCCAGGGAGACGAAGTCGGCGACCGGGTCCCCCCAGAACATCCGCTCCCCGTCGATGAGCCCGCCGATGCGGGGCACGCCGGTCGAACGGTCCACCAGGATGTTGCCCTGCCACAGGTCGAAGTGGACCAGGCGGGCGACGGTGACCTCGTCGAGCGCGGGGGCGGCGGCCCGGAGCGTGTGGGCCACCTCCTCGACAGAGCGGGGCAGCCAGGGCCGGTAGCGGCGGGCATCGTCGAGGACGGCGTCGAGCATGACGGTGAAGGCGGTCCGCCAGTCGGCGGCGAGCGGGCCGAGGGCGCCGGACGGGTAACCGAACGCCGACCCGCTCACCCGGTGCAGCCGAGCCACCTGTCGTCCCAACTCGGCACGCAGTTCCTGCTGTTCGGCATCCGTGAGCGAGCCGTCCCACGGATCTCCGGGGCAGGCCGTCATCAGCAGCTCACCCGAGGTGGCGGCGACGACCCGCGGACCCGCTACGCCGACGGTGGCGGCCGCGCGATAGAACTCGGCCTCGGAAACCAGCAGTTCCCGCTCATGCCGCAGCCCCGGCACGGTCTGCGCGGGCGGCACCTTCAGCACATAACGGCTGCCGTCGGTGAGCAGGAGCTCCTCTACGGTGTTGTAGGTGCCGCCGGTCAGCGGGCGGACGCGGGTCAGGTCGTCGGGGGGAAGGCCCACCGCCCCCAGGATCCGCCGGGCCCGTTCCCAGGAGTCCGCCACTGTGCCCCCACCTCTCCCCCGCGGCCTGTGCTTGCGATACAGGGTACGAAACGCCTCCGCACACTGCATTCGAAATTCACTGGCCCCTTCTGGAGAAGGATGCTTAGCCTTAGCCAGAAACCTAGGCATCCTAGGTTTACAGCACATCCCAGGAGGCCCCGATGAAAGCGCTCACCGAGCCCGAGATCCGCAACTCCTTCGTCAATTGCTCGAAGGGTGAGGCCAAGCGGCTGGCCGTACCCCGGGATCTCGATCAACTTCCGTGGGGCGACCTGGACTTTCTGGGCTGGCGAGATCCCGGGGCGCCCGACCGCAGCTATCTCGTCACCGAGCGGGACGGGCGGCTCGTCGGGATCACTCTCCGGTTCCCCTCCTCTCAGCGCGGGTTCCTGCACCGCAGCATGTGCTCGCTGTGTCTGACGACCCATCGGGGCGGCGGGGTCTCCCTGATGACCGCACGCAAGGCTGGTACGGCCGGCCGCGAGGGCAACTCGGTCGGCCTGTACATGTGCACCGACCTCGCCTGCTCCCTCTACGTCCGCGGCAAGAAGCTCCCCGACTCTGGGGCCCGCTTCGAGGAGAGCCTCACGCTGGACGAGCAGATCGCGCGGGCCGAGGGCAATCTGAAGGCGTTCCTGGACAAGCTGTACGCCTGAGCGGCGGGGCCGCGGCCGGGATCGTGTTCGTTGCTCCGCGAGAGGGGAACAACCCCAAGGATGCAAGACGTACAGGAGTGGCGGGTGTCGCGGCAGCGGCTGATGAAGTGGGGCCGGGACCCCGTGGTCGTACAGGCACTGCGGTCGTCGGCCGCGGCGACGATCGCGTACGTCCTCGCCCTGCGCCTGAGCCCCGACGACGCGCCGCCGCTCACCGCCCCCCTGACCGCGCTCCTGGTCGTCCAGGTCACCCTCTACGCCACCCTCACCAACGGCATCCGCCGGGTGAACTCGGTGGTCGCGGGCGTCCTGGTGGCCATCGCGTTCAGTCTGCTGGTGGGTCTGACCTGGTGGAGCCTGGCCCTGCTGATCGTGGCCTCGCTGGCCGTGGGCCATCTGGTCCGGGTCGACGAGTACGTCCCCGAGGTGGCGATCAGCGCCATGCTGGTGCTCGGCGTGACCGCCGTCGGCGACTACGCCTGGGCGCGCGTGGTGGAGACGCTGATCGGGGCGGTCGTGGGCCTCTCCATCAATGTGCTGCTGCCGCCGCCGGTGTGGGTCGGCGAGGCGGGCGAGTCCATCGAGGACCTGGCCCGACGGGTGCGGCAGTTGATGCTGAGCATGGGCGAGGAGGCCGCGGGCCGTACGCCCGTGGAGCGCGCGGCCGCCCGGCTGCACGAGGCCCGCCGCCTCGACCACGACATCGTCGGGGTGGACGCGGCGCTCCGGCAGGCCGAGGACAGCCTGCGGCTCAATCCGCGCGTCCGCGAGGGTGTACTGCACCGGGTGGTGCTGCGCACCGGCCTGGACACCCTGGAGATCTGCACCGTCGTCCTGCGGGTGATCGCCCGCACCCTCACAGACCTGGCCAAGGAACGCGATCCCGAACCCCTGTTCGCACCGGAGATCGGTGCCGCGGTGGAACAGCTGCTGTCCGAGATCGCCGACGCCATGGTGAGCTTCGCGGTGCTGGTCACCGCCCATGTCAGCGAGAACGCCGAGTCCGCGGAGGAGCGGCTCACCTCCGAGCTGCGCCATGCCGCGGCGACCCGTGACAAGCTCGCCCAGCTGCTGCTGGAGGAGGTCCAGCGCGACGCCCGTCAGTGGCAGCTGCACGGCGCGGTGCTGACCGAGGTGAACCGCATCCTCGACGAGCTGGACACCGAGCACCGCTCGCGCCGGCTGCTGGAGGAGCTCGACCGGGTCTCGCAGGAGCAGCGCGAACGCATGCCGCGGCTGACCCGGTTCAGGGAGAGCCTGCAAGGGGGCAGGAACCGTCTGGCCTCCGTCCGTCGTTCTAGGTGACGAAGTCACCAGAGGGGGCGTGTGCATGAGCGGCGACGGCGTACGGATCGACGGGAACACCCTGCAGCTGCCGGGCGGGGTGGCGGTGCGGTTCATTCGCACGCTGCGCCTGCCCGAGACGGGGACGCATCCGCTGCCGCCGGGGCTCGGCGAGTTCCCGCTGCGGCGGGTGGCGGACTTCGCGGACACGGTTCCCGAGGCATGGCGGGCGCGCGGCGGTGTGATGCTGCCGATGTATCTGCGCGAGGCGATGTGGCTGAGTTTCGCCGGCACCGCCGAACCCGCGGCGCTCCAGGTCGGCGTCGGCAAGGTGTGCGCGGTCTCCGGCAAGCCGTGGAGCGAGCGACTGACCCGGGACCCGCAGAACTACCTCGTCCTCCCCCGCCAGCCCTGGCTGGACGGAATCAACTCCGGCAAGGGCACGGTCCGCCAGTTCGTGGCCGTACCGCTGGGCCTCGGGGCGACAGTGGAGGGCCAGGTGACCGGCGAGGAGGTCTGGGGCGGCGTACAGCTCCAGTCGTTCCCGCTCGGCGCCGAGGCGCTGGCCCACTGGCGCGAACAGGAGCGGCTGCGGGCCGCCGAGCGGACTCGGGGGTTCGCGGCGGGCGGGGGCTACGGCGCCGCGATGCCGATGGCGATGGCGGCGCCGCCCGCCCCGGGTGCGGCGCCCAGATCCGCCCCGGCGATGGGCCTGGGCGTCGGCGGCTCCATGCGTCAGGAGGTCTACAAGGACGACCGCCCGGCGACGGACTGGTCCGAGGAGCCGGCCGGACGGGTCTTCGTCCACCTGGTGACGCCCCCGGAGTGGCGCCGTATCACCGGCGAGGAGCCGCCCCCGTCCCCCGTGGACCGCGCGGCCTACACGCGCGCGGGACTGCCCTGGTTCGACTACTACGACGACCAGGCGCAGGATCTGGCGCCCACCGACACGCTGGGGGCCGTGAAGCCGGTCGGCGACTGGATCGGCGACGACTACGAGCCCTGGCAGCAGCCGTCGCCGGGCCAGGTCAAGCCCCTGAAGGACGCGCCGGGCAAGCCGGTGGAGGACGGGGACTGGTAGCCCTTCGGTTGCACCGGCCGGGTGATCCACGCAAGGGTGGCTGTCGCGACGACGGACGACCTGAAGGTGTGGACATGCGCAGTGGTGGCGTGAGCAGGCGCCGGTTCGTCGGCGTCCTCGCGGGAACCGCCGCCGCGGTGGCACTCCCGGCCTGCGACGAGGCGTCGGCACCTGCGAAGGAGACGACAGAGGCGGCCCCGAGTCCCTCACGCGAGGCCGCCAGGCCCTCCGGTCCCCACCCGCTGTACCTCGGCACGTACACCTCGGCCGAGGGCGGCGGCAAGGGCGTCGGTGTCGCGTCGTACGACACGGAAACGGGCCGTGTCACCGGCGCGGGCACCATCGAGGGCATCGCCGACCCGTCGTATCTCGCCGTCCATCCGAACGGCCGCACGCTGTACGCCGTGAACGAGCGGGAGGACGGTGCCGTGACCGCGGTCCGGCTGTCCGACCGCAAGGTGCTGGGCAGCCGGAGCACCGGCGGGGCGGCCCCGTGCCATCTGTCGGTGCATCCGGGCGGGCGCTGGCTGTTCAGCGCGAACTACGGCACCGGCAGTGTGGCCGTGCACCCCGTCGAGACCTCGGGCGCGCTCGGGGAGCGCACCGACCTGGTCACGCACTCCCGTCCGGCGCCGGGTCCGGGCCAGGACGGACCGCACGCCCACCAGATCGTCACGAGCCCCGACGGCGGCCACGTCCTCGCCGTCGACCTGGGTACGGACACGGTGTACACCTACCGGCTCGACGCGTCGAAGGGCACGCTCGCCGAGGTCTCCCGGGCGCGGACCCGCGCGGGTGCGGGGCCGCGCCAGCTGACCTTCCATCCCGACGGCCGGTACGCCTATCTCGCCAACGAGGTCGACAACACCGTCGCCGTCTGCGCCTACGACCCCGCAACCGGCCGGATCAGCGTCGGCGAGGCGCAGTCGACGGGCACCGGCGCGGGCACCAACTACCCGGCGCAGCTCGTGGTGACGCCGAACGGCCGGTACGCGTATCTCGCCAACCGGGGCCACAACAGCCTGTCCCGGTATGCGGTGGAGGCGGACGGGGCCCGGCTCAGGCTGCTGGGCACGGTGCCGGTGGCCGGTGACTTCCCGCGCCAGATCGCCCTCTCGCCGGACGGCGGGCTGCTCTTCGCGGCCAATCAGCGATCCAGCACCGTCAGTGTCTTCCGGGTCGACGACGCGAGTGGTGAACTGCGGCTCGCGGGCGAGCCGTTCGCGTCACCCGTCGCCGTCTGTGCGCTGCCGCTGTAGCGTCCGCGGGCAGGAGGCGGCGCTCGCCTGACCGAGCAGCACATGCATCCGCTCGGTGAGCTGGGCGACGTCGTCGGCGGGCCGGTGGAAGGGCAGTCGTACGTCCCCGTGGGCGCGGGTGCGCTCGATGCGCAGCGTCAGTCCGTGCCGGTCGACGGCGAGGGGCTGGACGCGGACCGCGCCGTGCAGGCTCTCGGGCTCGACGAGCCGGGTGAGCCGCTCGACCGCGTCGGAGTGGCAGTCGGCGAGGTGGGTCAGCAGCCGGGCCTCGGCCGTGGCCAGCGGGTCGGGTGCGGCGGCGGCGAACTCGTCGAGGTCGACGACGACGGCGCCGCTCGGCTCCCGCAGCACCACGCGCGTCGCCCGGAAGGCGAGGTGGCCCTCCGCGGCGCCGAACCAGCCGGCGATCCACAGCCGGGCCCGGATACGGTTGCGTACGGGGACGGGCGCGACGTCGGCGAACTCCAGTACCGCGGACGGCTCTCCGCGCGGCGCGCAGATCGCGGCCGTGACCAGGGCGCTGTCCTCGGGCACCTGCAGGAGCACCCGGCCGTCCTCGGTCACGGTGTGCGCGCCGACGAACTCCTCCTTGCTGCCCTCCGCGGTCACCGCGCAGGACCACGCCGTGGCGAGCACCGACCGGGCGCGTTCCGCCGCGGCAGGCGTGGCAGTCCAGCTCTGGCTGTCACCCATTCCTCGGACCTCCTTAGGTAAGCCTTGCCTAACCTATCGAAGATCGGGGCGCACGCCAACCACCAGCCGCGATCGTGCGCGGCGTCACGGTACGCATTCAGGGGGCGATGACGCCCAACAGGGCGCGGGCGCACAGGTCGCGCACCTCATCCCGGGTCAGCTCCTCCGAGCCCCGCAGCCACTCCAGACAGACGGCGGTGGTGAACGCCAGCCAGCCCCGCACCGCGAACCGGACGTCGGGACGCCGCTCGAAGACCGGGCCGAACTCGGGGTCCGCCGCCATCGCCTCGAGGATCTGCTTCTCCTGTGCGGCCAGGGCTCGCCGGTAGACCTTGCGCACGGCGTGGTCGCCGGATGCCTCGGCGCGATGGAAGGCTCGAAAGCCGTGCGCGTGCTCCTCGACGTACACCAGGTAGGTGTCGAGGTTCGCGGTGAGCTGGTCGCGCACCGGGATGCCGGGCACGGCGGCCGTCATCCGCAGCATGCGCGCGCTCTCGCGGTCCACCACGGCGGCGAAGAAGTCCCGCTTGGTCGGGAAGTAGTGGTACAGCAGCCCGCGCGAGACCCCGGCGATCTCGGCGACCTGCTCGATCCACACCTCGTCGTACGGGCTCTCCGAGAACAGCCGCGCCCCGACGGCGAGGAGCTGCTCCCGGCGCTCCTCGGTGCTGAGCCGACGGCGCGTGCGCTCGCCCTGGTTCGCACTCATGTCCGCACCTTACTTGACGCCGGTTCAACAACCGGACCAGACTGAAGGGCGTTATTGAACCCACGTACAACACGCTCAACCTGCCGCAAGGTCAAGGGAGTTCGCGTCATGGCGGAGACGACGACCAGGTCCGCGCTGCCCAAGGGGTTCCGCAGTGCCGAGCAGGGCTGGCCCGAGTTGCACCGCATCCCGCACCCGCCCCATCGGCTGCCGCTGCTCGGCGACGTCCTGGGCGCGAGCCGGACCACACCCCTGCAGGACTCCGTGCGGCATGCGCGAAGGCTGGGGCCGATCTTCCGGCGCAAGGCGTTCGGCCGGGAGTTCGTGTTCGTGTGGGGCGCGGCCCTCACCGCCGACTTCGCGGACGAGTCGCGGTTCGCCAAGCACGTGGGCCTCGGTATCGCCAATCTGCGGCCGGTCGTCGGGGACGCGCTGTTCACGGCGTACAAC
The DNA here is from genome assembly GCF_036173105.1 of Streptomyces sp. NBC_00287. Classification (NCBI taxonomy): domain Bacteria; kingdom Bacillati; phylum Actinomycetota; class Actinomycetes; order Kitasatosporales; family Streptomycetaceae; genus Streptomyces; species Streptomyces sp. NBC_00287. The sequence goes on along the minus strand of NZ_CP108053.1, from coordinate 8,697,626 downwards.
CACGAGCCCAACTGGCAGCTCGCGCACGACGTCCTGGCCCCGGGGTTCAGCCGGGAGGCCATGGAGGGCTATCACTCGATGATGCTGGACGTGGCCGGGCGGCTGACCGACCACTGGGACCGCGCGGCCCTGGCCGGCCGGACGGTGGACGTGCCCGGCGACATGACCAAGCTGACCCTGGAGACCATCGCGCGCACCGGGTTCGGGCACGACTTCGGCTCGTTCGAACGGTCCCGGCCGCATCCCTTCGTCACGGCGATGATCGGCACGCTCGCCCACGCGCAGCGGATGAACACCGTGCCCGCGCCGTTCCTGCTCCGCAGGTCCGCCCGGCGCAACGAAGCGGACATCGCCTATCTCAACCGCACGGTCGACGATCTGGTCCGGGCCCGCCGTACGACGAGCGGGGACGGCGATCTGCTCGACCGGATGCTGGAGACGGCCCACCCTCGGACCGGGGAGCGGCTGTCGGCCGAGAACGTCCGCCGTCAGGTCATCACGTTCCTGGTGGCCGGCCATGAGACCACTTCGGGCGCGCTGTCCTTCGCCCTGTACTACCTCGCCCGGCACCCGGATGTCGCCGCCCGCGCCCGCGCCGAGGTGGACCGCGTCTGGGGCGACGCGGACCTGCCCGAATACGACCAAGTCGCCAAGCTGCGGTACGTACGCCGGGTCCTGGACGAGTCCCTGCGCCTATGGCCGACCGCGCCCGCCTTCGCCCGGGAGGCCCGCGAGGACACGGTGCTGGCCGGGGAGCATCCGATGCGGCGAGGCGCCTGGGCGCTGGTCCTGACCCCGATGCTCCACCGCGACCCCGAGGTCTGGGGCGCCGACGCCGAACACTTCGACCCGGACCGCTTCGAGCCGAAGGCGGTACGGTCCCGTCCGCCGCACACCTTCAAGCCCTGGGGCACCGGGGCACGGGCCTGCATCGGCCGCCAGTTCGCGCTGCACGAGGCGACACTGATCCTGGGCCTGCTGCTGCGCCGCTACGAGTTCCTCTCGGACCCTGCCTACCGACTGCGCGTGACCGAGCGGCTGACGCTGATGCCGGAGGGACTGCGGATGGGCCTTGAGCGCCGGGCTGCGGTGGACGTCGGCTCAGAGCTGCGCTGTCCAGTGCGCAGGGCGGGCGAGTGACCCCGGCAGTTTGGTCCCCTCACTCCCCCGCGCCGCGTTCAGCTGCGGCTGCGTGAGGAAGAAGGCCCCGGTCAGGTCGGCATCCGTCAGATCGGCGTCTCGCAGGTCCGCGCCCAAGAACTCCGCCCCCCTGAGGTCCGCGCCTGTCAGATCCGCGGCGATGAGGTACGCGCCACGGAGACTGACGCCGCGCAGGTCCGCGCCCTTGAGCCGGGCACCCATCAGGTCGGCGCCCCTTCTGTCCTTCCTACGGCCGCGCAGGCCCGCCCGCGTCAGTTCGCTGACCTGCGTCAGGAGCGCGCCCACCTCCTGGCGGTGTGCGCCCACGTCCAGCCGGGCCAGTTCCTCGGGGGTGCCCTCGGCGAGCTCCTCGGTCTTCTTCAGGAGTCGGCGCAGGTCCGCGTGGATCGGGCGGGCCGCGGGCAGGGTGAGGGCCTCGGTGAGGTACCAGAGCAGTTCGTGCAGCTGACGCACCACCGGGAACACGTCGAACATCCGCCGGGCCTGCTCGGCGGGCACGGTGCGCCAGTCCTGGCCGCCGAAGGTGACCTGCGAGACCCGCTGTCCGGCGCCGAAGCAGTCGTAGACAGTGCAGCCGTTGAAGCCCTGCTGCCGCAGCCGGGCGTGGATGCCGCAGCGGTGGTCGTCCTGGAGGTTGCGGCAGGGCGTGCCGGCCTTCTTGTCGACCGCGAAGTCGGCGGAGGCGGTGAAGGGCAGGGCGACGCAGCACAGCCCGAAGCAGTTCGCGCAGTCGCCGTGCAGGCCGGCCGGGTCGAGGGTGAGGTCTCGCATACCGACCAGCCTACGGGCGACCGTCCGCGGCTCAGTCCCCCAGGTCAGGCAGGTCCAGCCGGGCCAGCCGCTCGGGGTCGGCCAGGATGTACATGCCGGTGATGCGGCCGTCGGCGATGGTGAGGCCGGTGACCGACAGCAGCTGTCCCTCGGGCGCGTTGAGCATGCCGATCTCGCCGTTGACCACCACGAACTGGGCGTACTGCGCGAACTGCCGGAACAGCATGGCCTGTTCGGCCACCGGACGCGCTCCGCGCACCAGCTTCGACGCCGCCGCGCCGCCGACCAGCGGCCCGGAGTCGGCCCTGAGCACGATCTCGGGGTCGAGGAGTTCGAGCAGGGCGTCGAAGTCCCCGGCCCGGCAGGCCGCCATGAACGCGTCGAGGACCTGGCGCCGCCGCCCGAGGTCGGGCTCGGTCGACGGGGCGGCGCCCTTGACCCGGCGCCGGGCCCGGCTGGCCAGCATGGGGGTCCCCCCAGGCCGTTCAGGCACTGGGGGAGGGTCGCGGCCGGGCTGCGCTCCACGATCAGCGCGATGTCGTCGAACGGCACCGCGAACATGTCGTGCAGCACGAACGCCAGCCGCTCGGCGGGCTCCAGCGTCTCCAGCACCACCAGCAGAGCGAGGCCGACCGAGTCGGCCTGGAGCACCTCCTGCTCCGGGTCGATCTGCGACAGCGGCCGGATCACGGGATCCGGGACGAAGGTGTCGTCCAGGGGGTCCTCGCGGCGTGTCGTGCGCGAGCGGAGCATGTCCAGGCAGACCCGGCCGACCACCGTGGTCAGCCAGCCGCCGAGGTTGCGGATGTCGTCGGTGTCGCTGCGGCTCAGTTTCAGCCAGGCCTCCTGGACGGCGTCCTCCGCCTCGGCGAGCGAGCCGAGCATGCGGTAGGCCACCGCGTTCAGCCGGTCGCGGTGCTCCTCGAGGCGCTCGGCCAGTATCGATTCCTCGGTCGTCATCGGCCGAACACCTCGAACGCCACCGCCGGCCTCCCGCCGAACCGCTCCCCCGTCGCCTCGGCGTACTTGGTCAGGAAGCCGCGCGCGTACGTCTCCGGGTCCTCGTCCGTCAACGCCTCGATGTAGGTGCGGTGTTCGAGCAGCGAGCGCACCGCCCGCTCCAGACCGGGCGTGGCGTCCACGGCGTGGGTGGGCGTGCTCGACCCGGCGACGGCGACCCAGCGGACTCCGGCCCAGGGCTCCAGGCCCTGCTCGACGAGTTCGGGGAAGATCCACCGGTTCCCGGCGTCGCCGGCCGCGTCCAGGGTGGCGTGTCCCACCGCCACATGGTCGGGGGTGTTCCAGGCGACGCCGCCCCAAGTGTCCCGGTGATTGAGGGTGATCACCAGCTCGGGACGATGACGCCGGATCGCCGCCGCGATGTCCCGGCGCAGGGCGGTGCCGTACTCGATCACCCCGTCCCGGTGGTCGAGGAACTCCACCACCGACACCCCGACCACCGCCGCACTGGCCCGCTGCTCACGCTCCCGCACCGGGCCGCACTGCGCGGGTTCCAGGGTGTCGATGCCGGCCTCGCCCCGGGACGCCAGGACATAGGCGATCTCCCTGCCCTGGTCGGTCCACGCGGCGACGGCCGCCGAGCAGCCGTACTCCAGATCGTCCGGGTGCGCCACTACCGCGAGTGCGCGCTGCCAGTCGTCGGGCATGGGCCGGAGTTGCGTGATCAACTGATCGGTCATGCCCGCAGATTAACCCCGCTGTCACACCTCGTCGCGGGTCAGCGCCAGCAGCCGGTCGAGGACGCGGGGGCCGCCGGCGCGCACTCCGTCGTGGTCGAACTCGTCGGTGACCCAGGTGCGCAGGCCGCGGATGGTGCGGGCGGTGGCGAGGGAGTGGGCCGTGTCGACGTACATGTCGTCGTGGTAGACGGCCGCCGCGACCGGGATCTCGTTGGCGGCGAGGCGGGCCGGGTCGTACAGGGGTGTCCAGTCGGTGCGGGCGGCCAGGAGACCGGCGGTCTCGCGCAGCGGGCGCAGGGCCGGGTCGCAGTCGAACATCCAGGGGTGGACGGTCTCGCCGGTGAACAGCAGCGGCTCGTCGCCCGCGAGGGTCTTCGCCGCGTCGAACTGCGGGAACTCGGCGCGCACACGCTCGGCGGACCAGGCGGTGGGGCGGGCGTCCTGGCCGTAGATCGCCTCGTGGACGAGGGCGTACAGGGGGTGGCTCGCGTACGACAGCAGGCCCTGGGCCTCCTCCTGGAAGGCGTCCGAGAGGACCATGCCCTGCGGGGTGCGGACGAAGGCGTGCTCCAGGAGGTAGTGCAGGCGGTGGCTGCCCTCGCCGCCGCCGAGGACGATGCCGAGGGACTGGAAGGCCTCGGCAGTGAACCGGTAGCCGTTCGGGAGCACCACCTCGTGGTGGAGCAGGTGGTCGGCGATACGGCGGGCCCGCTCGACGTCCTGCGGGTAGCGGGCGTAGTGGGCGGTGACCTTGCGCTCGATGCGGGGGTAGGCGGCGCGGTAGACGTCGTCGGCGTGGCCGTCGAGGGAGGGCAGGCCGCCGGTGATGATCGCGGTGCTGAGGCCTTCGGGGGCGGTGGACAGGTAATTGACCGTGCAGAAGCCGCCGAAGCTCTGGCCGAGGACGGTCCAGGGGGCGCCACCGGTGACGGCCGGGCGGATCGCCTCGCAGTCCCGGACGATCGAGTCGGCGCGGAAGTGCGTGAGGTAGTCGGCCTGCTCGGCCGGGCCGCCGCGCAGCGGGAGCGTCTGGCGGTTGGCGGGCGTGGAGTGGCCGGTGCCGCGCTGGTCGAGCAGAAGGACGCGGTACTCCTTGAGGGCGCGGCCGAGCCAGGCCTGCTTGCCGACGAACCGGTTCGCCCCGAAGCCGGGGCCGCCCTGGAGGTAGACCAGCCACGGCAGGTTCTGGTGCACCCGGTCACCGGCGACCACCTCACGGGCGTAGAGCTCGATGGTCTCCCCCGCCGGGTCGTCGTGGTCGAGGGGCACGGTGAAGTGGCGGTCGGTGAGGACGACGCCGGGCTGGCGGTAGGTCGCGGTCAACAGGGCTCCCGGGACGGACGGATGTGCAGGCGCGTCCCAGTTCAGCACATGGGCGTCCGATATCCGATCCCCGGGATCATGAAATCGTACTGAACGCCGGATCAGCGGGCGGACAGACTGGAGCGCCGCACCACCAGCTCGGGCTGGAGCACCACCCTCCGGTGCTCGTGGCGGCGCGCGCCGCCCTCGCTCTCCGTCTCCTCCAGCAGCAGGTCGGCGGCGAGGGCGCCCATGGTGACAGCGGGCTGGCGGACCGAGGTGAGGGGGACGGCCGCGGCGGCGGCGAACTCGATGTCGTCGTAGCCGACGATGGCGAGGTCGTCGGGGACGCTGACGCCGGCCGCGTACATGGCCTGCAGGACGCCGAGTGCGAGCAGGTCGTTGGCGCAGAAGACGGCGGTCGGGCGGTCGGCGAGGCCCAGGAGGCGGGCGCCGGCGTCCCGGCCCGCGGCGACGTCGAGGCGCTCGGTGGGCAGTTCGCGCAGCACTTCGGGGCCGAGGCCGGCCTCGGCGAGCGCGGACAGCGCGCCGGTGCGGCGGTCGCGGACCTGGTTGAGGCTGGGCGGGCCGCTGACGTAGGCGATGGAGCGGTGTCCGGCGTCGACGAGGTGACGGACGGCCAGCGCGCCGCCCGCGACGTCGTCGACGGAGACCGAGCACTCGGTGGTGCCCTCGGCGACCCGGTCGACGAGGACGAAGGGGATGCCGTGCCGCCGGAATGTCTCGATGTTCCGCCCGGTGGCGTCGGCCGGGGTCAGCAGCACCCCGCGCACCCGCTGCTCGGCGAAGAGCGACAGGTACTCGGCCTCCTCGCTCGCGCTCTGCGCGCTGTTGCAGACCATCACGCCGAGCCCGGCCTCACGCGCCGCCCGCTCGGCGCCCCGCGCCACGTCGACGAAGAAGGGGTTGCCCATGTCGAGGACGAGCAGCCCCATGATCCGGCTGCGGCCGGCGCGCAGCTGGCGCGCGGACTCGCTGCGGACATAGCCCAGCCGGTCTATCGCGGACTGCACCCGCGCCCGGGTCTCGGTCGCGACCGTGTCCGGACGGTTGATGACGTTCGAGACCGTGCCGACGGAGACTCCGGCGGCGCGGGCAACGTCCTTGATACCCACCGACTGGGACATCGGGCAGGGACCTCCAGTAAGACGCGATCGGACGTGGGGCGGCGGGAAGGCACATTACCGTCAAGCCGCCCACACCGGCCCCGATCAGGCAGGCAGACGGAAGTTGAGGTTGCGCAGCGCCGAGGGCGTCGTACCGCTGGACTTCTCCTGGTACATGATCGACAGGAAGTTGTCCTGGCCGATCCGCGTCTCGTCGATGACGACCTCGCCGAATGCGTTCAGCCCGGCGGTGACGCCGTCGTACAGCATCGTCCAGTCCGTGTACCCGGAGGCCTTTGAGGCTCCGGCTATCCGGCAGAAGGGGAAGATCGCGTACGCGTTGTCGTACTTGTCCAGGATCAGCTTGGTGCGCTGGCTGGAGTTCAGCGGGACCGGGATCTCGGTCTTCTGCCAGGTGCCCGAGGCGTTCTTGCGGACGTGGAAGGCGCGTCCGTTGGCGGTGCGGTCGGTGACGTAGTTCGTGGTGCACTGGCCGAAGCGGCCGGGGACGTAACTGATGATCGCGTGCGGCAGGCCGGCGGAGTCCGTGAATTGGCTCTCCTGGTTCATCAGGGAGTGGTCCGGGTTCAGCGGGTCCACGACGAGCCCGGCGTCGGTGACGGCGACCTTGTCGGAGCCGCCCGTGGTGCCGACGACGGTGCCGGCGTTGTTGCGCCAGGTGCGGCCGCGGTCGTCGGAGTAGACGTAGCCGGTGTCGTGGTTGGTGATGCCGCCGCCGTTGCACATCACGGCGCCGTTCTGCTCGCGCCAGGTGAAGAAGGAGTGCAGGCGCCCGTTCCTGTCGTAGTCGATGCCGTGCAGGTACATGTTGCGGGCCGTGGAGGAGCCGTGCTCGCTGGTGTACGTGCCGGTTGAGCTGGTCCACTCGCCGAGGTTGGTCCAGCTCGTGCCGTCGTACTCGGCGAGCGCGTTGCGGCCGTTGCCGGAGATGGCGACGCGGTAGCTGAGTTGCAGCCGGCCCTCGGGGGTCGAGACGAACTGCGGGTAGGTGAACTGTGAGGTGAGGGCGAGCCCGTCCAGCGTGGACTGCGGTGCGCCGAAGCGGCTCGTGGTCCAGCTCAGACCGGCCGGGTTGTCCATGAGACCGGCGACCGACTTGACGTAGGTGAAGCCATCGCTGTGCGAGTCCATATTGAGGTGGAGGCGGCCGTCCACCTTCGAGATCCCCATCGAGATGACGTTGTGGGAGTCGTTGTAGCGGAGCGTGTGGCCGACCTTGACCGTGGACCAGGTGCTGGAGCCGAGGACGCGGCGGCCGACGACGGCGTTGCGGTCGGCGGTGTACCAAACGGCGTACTGGTAGCCCTTGTAGGTCAGCAGGCCGTTCTTCTGGAAGGCGTTGTTGTTGACCAGGCCGTCGTACGACACGAAGAAGAGCGCCTGCGTGTCGAGCGTGGTCGTGCCGGTCAGGGTGACCGAGGGCCCGGGGTCGGCGGCCCGGGCGGTGCCGGACGTGAGGGCGGGGGTAATCACGGCTCCAGCGAGGGCGGCGCCCAGCAGAGTACGTCTCTTCATCTCGGGGGACTCCATTGTCGGCGAGGTGCGGGAAGCGGGAAGAGCGGGGTCAGGCGAGGTGGAACACTTCCGTGAGCGGTTTCATGGCCTCGTCGGGCCGGGCGCCGTCCAGCGACTCGAAGAACGGCGCCATCTCCGCCTGCCAGCGGGCGTTGACCTCGGCGGCTTCCATGCCGGCCTGGGCGGCGGCAAAGTCCTCGGTCTCCAAGTAGCCGACCAGCAGGCCGTCTTCACGCAGGAAGAGCGAGTAGTTGTGCCAGCCGGTGGCCGAGAGCGCGTCCAGCATCTCCGGCCATACGGCGGCGTGCCGCTCGCGGTACTCGTCGAGGCGGTCCGCCCGGACCTTCAGCAGAAAGCACACACGTTGCATCAACAGCCCCCTGTCGATCAGAAGTTGAACTGGTCGATGTTGTCCTTGTTGAACACGGTCGGCTTGCCGAGGCTGATCACGCCGTCCTTGCCGATCGTGTACTCGCCCATGTCACCGGCGGTGAAGGTCTCGCCCTCCTTGCCGGTGATCTGCCCGGACACCAGCGCGACGGCGGTACGGGCGGCCAGCTCGCCCAGCTTCGCCGGGTCCCACAGCTCGAACGCGTCGACGGTGCCGTTCTTGACGTACTTGCGCATGTCGTTCGGGGTGCCGAGGCCGGTCAGCTTGACCTTGCCCTTGTACTTGGAGCCGGACAGGTACTGGGCGGCGGCCTTGATGCCGACGGTGGTCGGGGAGATGATCCCCTTCAGGTTCGGGTACTCCTGGAGCAGGCCCTGGGTCTGCTGGAAGGACGCCTGCGCGTCGTCATTGCCGTAGGCGACCTTGACCAGCTTCATGTCCTTGTACTTGGGATCCTTGAGCTCGTCCTTCATGAACTCGATCCAGGTGTTCTGGTTGGTCGCGGTCTGCGCGGCGGACAGGATCGCGATCTCGCCCTTGTAGCCGAGCTGTTCGGCGAGCAGCTGCACCTCGGTGCGGCCCAGGTCCTCGGCGGAGGCCTGCGAGACGAAGGCGTTGCGGCAGTCGGCCTTGGTGTCGGAGTCGTAGGTGACGACCTTGATGTCGTTCTTCATGGCCTGCTTGAGCGCGGTGCACAGGGCGCCGGGGTCCTGCGCCGAGACGGCCATGGCGTCGACCTGCTGCTGGGTGAGCGTGTTGACGTAACTCACCTGCCCGGCGGTGTCGGTGGCGCTGGAGGGACCGACCTCCTTGTAGCTGGAGCCCAGCTCCTTCACGGCCGCCTCGCCGCCCTTGTCGGCGGAGGTGAAGTAGGGGTTGTTGACCTGCTTGGGCAGGAAGCCGACGGTCAGCCCCTTCTTGAGTTCGGCATTCGGGTCGGCCTTGCCGGCGGTGGCGGCGGAGGCGTCCTCGTTGGCGACGTCTTCCTTGGTGGTGCCGCCACAAGCGGTGAGGGCGAGGGCGAGGGAGGTGGCGGCGGCGAGGGCCGCGCAGGAACGACGGAGGGATGACTTGCGCATGACGGCTCTTCCTTACGGGAGGCTGGGGTGAGCGGAGGGTTTACGGGGTTGGGGTGGGGGCCTTGGGCACCGGTGCGGGGGCGGCTGCTCTGCGTCCGGCCCGTGCGACGGCGACCTGCCGTGCGACGCGGGGGCCGAGCACGGAGAGCACGAGCAGCACACCGGTGACGAGGATCTGCGACTGGGCGGACACGTCCTGAAGGCTCATCACGTTCTGGAGCGCGCCGAGCAGGAACACACCGGCGATCGCGCCGCCGAGCGTCCCCTTGCCGCCGTCGAAGTCGATGCCGCCGAGCAACACCGCCGCGACAACGGAGAGCTCAAGCCCCGTGGCGTTGTCATAGCGGGCGCTGGCGTAGTGCAGGGCCCAGAAGATACCGGTGAGGGAGGCCATCAGGCCGGTCAGCGTGAACAGGATCAGCTTCTGGCGCTTGACGCGGATGCCGGCGAACCGCGCGGCCTCCTCGTTGGCGCCGATCGCGAACAACGACCGCCCGAACGGCGTGGCGTGCAGAGCGACCACAGCGATGGCGAGCAGCACCAGGAAGGGCAGGAAGGCGTACGGGATGAAGGTGTCGCCGATCCGTCCGGCCGCGAAGTCCAGGTACTGGGTGGGGAAGTCGGTGACCGCGTCGGAGCCGAGCACGATCTGTGCGATGCCCCGGTAGGCGGCGAGGGTGCCGATGGTGACGGCGAGGGACGGGAGCCCCAGCTTGGTCACCAGCAGACCGTTGATCAGTCCGCACACCACACCGAGCAGCAGACAGATCGGAATGATCGCTTCGATCGTCATGCCCTGGTTCCACAGGGCGCCCATCACGGCGCCCGACAGACCGGCGGTGGAGGCGACCGAAAGATCGATCTCGCCCGAGACGACCAACAACGTCATCGGCAGGGCGATCAACGCGATCGGAAGAGTGCTCCCGATCAGGAACGACAGGTTGAACGAGTTTCCGAAACCGTCGACCAATCCGAAGGACAGCAGGAGCACGACGATCAGGAGGGCGCCTACCACCGTGTCCCAGCGGATCGCGCGCGTCAGGGAGTCAGGCATGGCGGGCGTTCCTCTTCTTCAGGGCCGAGGCCACGCGCAGCGCGACGATCCGGTCGACCGCGATGGCGAGGATGAGCAGGATGCCGTTGATGGCGAGCACCCACACCGAGCTGACGCCGAGGGCGGGCAGCACGCTGTTGATGGAGGTCAGCAGCATCGCGCCGAGGGCGGCGCCGTAGACGCTGCCGGAGCCGCCGGTGAAGACGACACCGCCGACCACGACCGCGCTGACGACGGTGAGCTCGTAGCCGTTGCCGGTACCGGAGTCGACGTTGCCGAACCGGGCCAGGTACATCGCCCCCGCGAGGCCCGCGAGGGCGCCGCAGAAGGTGTACGCGGCGAGGATCCGCTTTCTGACCGGGATACCGGCCAGGCGGGCGGCCTCCGGATTGGAGCCGAGCGCGTACAGCTCACGCCCGCTGCCGTAGTGCTTGAGGTAGTACGCGGTGGCCACCAGCACCGCCAGCGCGATCAGCGCCAGCCACGGCACCGCGGAGAGACCGCCGGAGCCGAAGTCGACGAAGCCGTCCGGCAGGTCGGCCGCCGTGATCTGCCGGGAGCCGACCCAGATCGAGTCGATACCGCGGATGATGTACAGCGTGCCGAGGGTGACCACGAGGGCGGGCACCTGGCCGAGGCTGACGAGGAGGCCGTTGAGCAGGCCGAAGCCCATGCCCATCAGGACCGCGAGCAGTACGGCCACGACGGAGTTTCCGCCGCCCTGGAGATAGGTACCGGCGGCGAAGGCGCTGATGCCGAGCGTCGAGCCGACCGAAAGGTCGACATTGCGGGTGATGACGACCAGGGACTGGCCGACGGCGACCAGCACCAGGATCGTCGCGTTGAGGAGCAGATCCTTGATGCCCTGCTCGGTGAGGAACTCGCTGTTGCCCGCCTGGGTCACGGCGATCATCACCAGGAAGACGACCAGGATGGCCAGTTCGCGCATCTTGAAGACGCGGTCGACCAGCCGGGTGCCACTGGACTTGGGCACCTCGGCGACGGGGGCTTGCTGAGGGGTGGTCACCGTCATGCGGCGGCCCTCCCCGTGGCTGCGGCCATCACGGTTTCCTCGGTGGCTTCGGAGCGTGCGATCTCGGCGGTCAGCCGGCCCTCGTGCATCACCAGCACGCGGTCGGCCATGCCGAGGATCTCGGGCAGGTCGGAGGAGATCATCAGGACGGCGACCCCGTCGGCGGCGAGCTGCGAGAGCAGCCGGTGGACCTCGGCCTTCGTGCCGACGTCGATGCCACGGGTCGGCTCGTCGACGATCAGCACCTTGGGGCCGGTGGCCAGCCACTTGGCCAGGACGACCTTCTGCTGGTTGCCGCCGGAGAGCGTGTTCACGGTGTCGGCGATCCGGGCGTACTTCACCTGGAGCTTGACGGCCCAGTCGAGGGAACGGCTGCGTTCGGCGCCGCGGTCCATGAGTCCGGCCTTCACGGTCGTACGCAGTCCGGTCAGGCCGATGTTGCGCTCGATGGACATGTCCATCACCAGGCCCTGGGCACGCCGGTCCTCGGGGACGAGGGCCAGCCCGGAGGCCATGGCGGTGGAGGGGGCGCCGTTGGTCAGGGCCCTGCCGTCGACGGAGACCTCGCCGGCGTCCCAGCGGTCGATGCCGAACACGGCCCGGGCGACCTCCGTACGGCCGGCTCCGACGAGTCCGGCGAGGCCGACGATCTCGCCGCGCCGGACGTCGAAGGAGACGTCGGTGAAGACGCCCTCGCGGGTCAGGCGGCGGACGCTGAGGGCGACCTCGCCCGGCTCGACGTCCTGCTTGGGGTAGAGCTCGTCGAGGTCGCGGCCGACCATCCGGCGGACCAGGTCGTCCTCGGTCATGCCGTCCAGCGGCTCGCTGGCGATCCAGGCGCCGTCGCGCAGGGTGGTCACCCGTCGGCAGATCTGGAAGATCTCCTCCAGCCGGTGGGAGATGAAGAGCACCGCGGCGCCCTGTCCACGCAGGGTGCGTACGACGCCGAAGAGACGGGCGACCTCGCTGCCGGTGAGGGCGGCGGTCGGCTCGTCCATGATCAGGACCCGGGCGTCGAAGGAGAGCGCCTTGGCGATCTCCACGATCTGCTGATCGGCGATGGACAGACCGCGCGCCGGGCGGTCGGGGTCGAGCTCGACGCCGAGGCGCTGCATGAGCGCCAGGGTGGCCGCGTGGGTGGCCTTGTGGTCGATCCGGCCGAGGGCGCGGCGGGGCCGGCGGCCCATGAAGATGTTCTCGGCGATCGACAGGTCCGGGAAGAGGGTCGGCTCCTGGTAGATCACGGCGATGCCGGCATCCCGGGCATCGCCGGGGCCGTGGAAGACGACGGGTGCGCCATCGAGCAGCACCTGGCCGGCGTCCGGTCGGTGCACTCCGGCGAGTGTCTTGATGAGGGTCGACTTGCCCGCGCCGTTCTCTCCGGCGAGGGCATGCACCTCCCCGGGAAACAGCTCCAGGGAGACGTCCCGCAGGGCGCGGACCGCGCCGAAGGACTTCGAAACGTCCCTCAGCGCAAGAACCGGGGCCGGACCCGTGGTGGACGGGTGGGTCATGGGGGCTCCTCGACGACGTCGGCGGGACGGCCCTCGCGACGTCGTGAAAGGTTTCAACTTGGTTGCCGGGACGTTAGACACGCCGCCCATGTCACGTCAATGGGTTCGTATCGAAAAAGTTTCGATGAATGAAGGTCACGGCGGAGTCACGAGCAACAGCCTTGGGCTTGGGGCTTGACACCCCTCCGGGTGGCTCATAGCTTCCCGTCTTGAATCGTTTCACAGTGATGCGTTTCTGAAGACTTTCCGTCCCGACGTCACAGGAGCCCTAAGTGACCGACCTCGCAGCGGTGAAGGCCGCGCTCAAGACCCAGGCCGTCGAGACGCCGTCGTGGGCGTACGGGAACTCGGGGACCCGGTTCAAGGTGTTCGCCCAGCAGGGCGTGCCGCGGACACCGCAGGAGAAACTGGAGGACGCGGCCCAGGTGCACGCGCTCACGGGTGTGGCGCCGACGGTGGCTCTGCACATCCCCTGGGACAGGGTCGAGGACTACACGGCTCTCGCCAAGTTCGCCGAGGAGCGGGGGGTGAAGCTGGGTGCGATCAACTCCAACACCTTCCAGGACGACGACTACAAGCTCGGCAGCATCTGCCATCCCGAGGCGGCGGTGCGCCGTAAGGCCGTCGATCATCTGCTGGAGTGCGTCGACATCATGGACGCGACGGGCTCCACCGATCTGAAGCTGTGGTTCGCCGACGGGACGAACTATCCGGGGCAGGACGACATCCGTGCGCGGCAGGACCGGCTCGCCGACGGCCTCTCCGAGGTGTACGCACGGCTGGGCGACGGGCAGCGGATGCTGCTGGAGTACAAGTTCTTCGAGCCGGCGTTCTACACGACGGATGTGCCGGACTGGGGTACCGCTTATGCCCACTGTCTGAAGCTGGGTCCGCAGGCGCAGGTCGTCGTCGACACCGGACACCATGCGCCGGGGACCAACATCGAGTTCATCGTCGCCACGCTGCTGCGGGAGGGGAAGCTCGGCGGGTTCGACTTCAACTCGCGGTTCTACGCCGACGATGACCTGATGGTCGGGGCCGCGGATCCCTTCCAGCTGTTCCGGATCATGTACGAGGTGGTGCGTGGGGGCGGGTTCACCTCCGACGTCGCGTTCATGCTCGACCAGTGCCACAACATCGAGGCGAAGATCCCGGCGATCATTCGGTCGGTGATGAATGTGCAGGAAGCGACGGCCAAGGCGCTCCTGGTGGACCGCGTCTCTCTTGCCGAGGCGCAGGCTTCCGGTGATGTTCTCGGGGCCAATGCGGTGGTGATGGACGCGTACAACACCGATGTGCGGCCGCTTCTTCGTGAGGTGCGGGAGGAGATGGGGTTGGACCCCGAGCCTCTTGCTGCGTATGCGCGGTCCGGGTGGGCCGAGAAGATCGTTGCTGAGCGGGTTGGAGGGGAACAGGCCGGTTGGGGCGCGTGAGCGTCTGCCCGGTTCTGTTCGTTGCGGGGTGCGGGCTGTATGTGGCTGGTCGCGCCCACGCGGCGGAGCCGCATATCGACACTGCCCCGCGCCCCTAGGGAAGTGCACTCGCCCTTTTTCAAGAAGTAAGGAATTTTCCATGGCTATCCATCCCGAAGCCGCCGCCCTCCTCGCCCGGTCCCATCGGCTCGGCTCCGACCCCCGTAACACCAACTACGCCGGCGGCAATGCCTCCGCCAAGGGCACCGACACCGACCCCGTCACGGGGGGTGATGTGGAGCTGATGTGGGTCAAGGGGTCCGGTGGGGATCTCGGGACGCTTACCGAGAGCGGGCTGGCCGTGTTGCGGCTGGATCGGATGCGGGCGCTCGTCGATGTGTATCCGGGCGTCGAGCGTGAGGACGAAATGGTCGCCGCCTTTGATTACTGCCTGCACGGCAAGGGGGGCGCCGCTCCGTCCATCGACACCGCCATGCACGGGCTGGTCGAGGCCGCTCATGTCGATCATCTGCACCCTGACTCCGGGATCGCGCTCGCTTGTGCCGCTGACGGGGAGAAACTGACCGCCGAGTGCTTCGGGGACACCGTGGTGTGGGTCCCGTGGCGTCGTCCCGGGTTCCAGCTCGGGCTCGACATCGCCGCCGTGAAGGCCGCCAACCCGCAGGCCATCGGGTGCGTCCTCGGCGGCCACGGCATCACCGCCTGGGGTGATACCTCCGAGGAGTGCGAGCGGAACTCGCTGCACATCATCCGGACCGCCGAGGCGTTCCTGGAGGAGAAGGGGAAGGCGGAGCCCTTCGGGCCCGTCATCGAGGAGTACGAGGCTCTCGGCGACGGCGCGCGCAAGGAGCGGGCCGCGGCACTCGCGCCCTACCTCCGTGCCGTCGCCTCTCAGGACAAGCCCCAGGTCGGACACTTCACCGACTCCGACGCCGTCCTCGACTTCCTCGCCCGCGCCGAGCACCCCCGGCTCGCCGCGCTCGGCACCTCCTGCCCCGACCACTTCCTGCGGACCAAGGTGCGGCCGCTCGTTCTCGACCTGCCGCCGACCGCGCCGCTCGACGAGGCCATCGCCCGGCTCAAGGAGCTGCACGCCGAGTATCGGGAGGAGTACGCCGCCTACTACCAGCGGCACACCCTGCCCGACTCCCCCGCGATGCGCGGCGCGGACCCGGCGATCGTGCTCATCCCCGGTGTCGGCATGTTCTCCTTCGGCAAGGACAAGCAGACGGCCCGGGTGGCGGGTGAGTTCTACGTCAACGCCATCAATGTGATGCGGGGCGCCGAGGCGGTGTCGTCGTACGCGCCGATCGAGGAGTCCGAGAAGTTCCGTATCGAGTACTGGGCCCTTGAGGAGGCCAAGCTTCAGCGGATGCCGAAGCCCAAGCCGCTCGCGACTCGGGTCGCGCTGGTGACCGGGGCCGGCAGTGGGATCGGGAAGGCCATCGCGCATCGGCTGGTCGCCGAAGGTGCGTGTGTCGTCGTCGCCGATCTCAATGCCGAGAACGCCGCCGCCGTCGCCGAGGAGTTGGGCGGTTCCGACAAGGCCGTCGCCGTCACCGTGGATGTGACGGACGAGCAGCAGATCGCCGACGCCTTCAAGGCCGCCGTGCTCGCCTTCGGCGGGGTCGACCTCGTCGTGAACAACGCCGGGATCTCCATCTCCAAGCCACTGCTGGAAACTTCGGCCAAGGACTGGGACCTGCAGCACGACATCATGGCCCGCGGGTCCTTCCTGGTGTCGAGGGAGGCCGCCCGCGTGATGATCGCGCAGGAGCTGGGCGGCGACCTCGTGTACATCGCCTCCAAGAACGCCGTCTTCGCCGGTCCGAACAACATCGCCTACTCCGCCACCAAGGCCGACCAGGCTCATCAAGTCCGGCTGCTGGCCGCCGAGTTGGGCGAGCACGGCATCCGTGTCAACGGCGTCAACCCGGACGGCGTCGTACGCGGCTCGGGGATCTTCGCCGCTGGTTGGGGTGCCCAGCGGGCCGCCGTGTACGGGGTCGAGGAGGAGAAGCTGGGTGAGTTCTACGCCCAGCGCACCATCCTCAAGCGGGAGGTCCTCCCGGAGCATGTCGCCAATGCCGTCTTCGCCCTCACCGGCGGCGACTTGACGCACACCACGGGGCTGCACGTCCCGGTCGACGCCGGCGTCGCGGCCGCCTTCCTGCGGTGAGCGGGTCCATGAAGTCGTACGCCGCGGTCGACCTCGGCGCGTCCAGCGGACGTGTCATGGTCGGCCGCGTCGGGCCCGACAGCCTGGAGCTGAGCGAGGCGCACCGGTTCGTGAACCGGCCGGTGCGGGTGCCGGAAGGGCTGCGGTGGGACATTCTCTCGCTCTACGGCGGCGTCTTGGACGGACTCCGGGCGGCGGGCCAGGTGGACTCGGTCGGCATCGACAGCTGGGCCGTGGACTACGGGCTGCTGGACGCGGACGGGGCGCTGCTCGGCAATCCCGTGCACTACCGGGACGCCAGGACCGAGGGCGTCGCGGAGAAGGTGTGGGCGACCGTGCCCGCCCCCGAGCTGTACGCCGCGACGGGACTGCAGTACGCGCCCTTCAACACCCTGTACCAGCTGGTGGCCGATCATCTCGCCGGTGCGCAGCGCCTGTTGCTCATCCCCGATCTGCTGACGTACTGGCTCACCGGCGAGCAGGGCACCGAGCTGACCAACGCCTCCACCACCCAGCTGATCGATCCCCGGACCCGCGACTGGTCGTACGACATCGCCGCCAGGGTCGGCATCGACCTGGACCTCTTCGCACCGCTGCGGCAGCCCGGCGACCCGGCCGGCGTGCTGCGGCCCGAGGTGCTGGAGGAGACAGGGCTCGCCGGGCCGGTGCCGGTGACAGCGGTCGGTTCGCATGACACCGCGTCCGCCGTGGCCGCCGTCCCGGCCGCCGCCGGTGAGCGGTTCGCGTACATCTGTACGGGGACCTGGTCGCTGGCCGGCATGGAGCTGGACGCGCCCGTCCTCACCGAGGAGAGCCGGGCCGCCAACTTCACCAATGAGCTGGGGCTCGACGGCACGGTCCGCTACCTGCGGAACATCATGGGCCTGTGGCTGCTCCAGGAGTGCCTGCGCGCCTGGGGCGAGCCGGATCTGGGCGGGCTGCTGCTCCAGGCGGCCAAGGCGCCGGCGCTGCGGTCGGTCGTGGACGCGGGCGACGCGGCGTTCCTCGCGCCGGGCCGGATGCCGGAGCGGATCGCCGAGGCCTGCCGGAACTCCGGGCAGCCGGTGCCCGAGTCGCCCGCCGAGATCACGCGCTGCATCCTCGACTCGCTCGCGCTGGCCCATCGCAGGGCCGTCGCGGACGCCCAGCGGCTGGCCGACCGGCCGGTGGATGTCGTGTACATCGTCGGGGGCGGCACCCGTAACGCCCTGCTCTGCCAGCTCACCGCCGACGCCTGCGGGCTGCCGGTGGTGGCGGGTCCGACGGAGGCGGCGGCCCTCGGCAATGTCCTGGTCCAGGCGCGCCCGCACGGCCTCGTCCGTGACCTCGCGGACGGGCGGCAACTGCTCACCCGTACCCAGCCGTTGACCCGGTACGAGCCACGGGGCGACGCCGCCCGGTGGCGGGAGGCGGCGGCCCGGCTCGCCCACGGGTGAGCGGGGTCTCCCCCGGGCCGCGACCCCGCATTACCCTGCACTCATCCGATGATCGACGACAAGGAGCCGCGATGCGTGTCGCTCTGTTCCTGACCTGTGTCAACGACACGCTCTATCCGGACACCGGGCGCGCCGTGGTGAAGCTGCTGACCAGGCTCGGTGTCGAGGTCGACTTCCCGATGGCCCAGACCTGCTGCGGGCAGGCGCACTACAACACCGGCTACCGGCATGGCGCGGAGCCACTGGCCCGGCATTTCTCCGATGTCTTCGGAGAGTACGAGGCGATCGTCACCCCATCCGGGTCGTGCGGGGCGATGGTGCGGGAGCTGTACCCGCGGATGGGCGAGCGGGCGCGGGCGGAAGGGCGCGGGGACACCCTCGCGGCCACCCTCGCGCCCGTGGTGCCGAAGACCTACGAGCTGACGGAGTTCCTGGTGGATGTGCTGGGGGTGACGGACGTCGGGGCGTACTACCCGCACAAGGTGACCTACCACCCGGCCTGTCACGGCCTGCGCGGACTCGGTCTCGCCGACAAGCCCCAGCGGCTCCTCCAGGCCGTCAAGGGTCTTGAGCTGGTCGAGCTGCCGGGCGCCGACGAGTGCTGCGGCTTCGGCGGCACCTTCGCCGTGAAGAACTCCGATGTCTCCGCGGCGATGGGAGCCGACAAGGTGCGCAACGCCGAGTCGACGGGCGCGGAGGTGCTGTGCTCGGCCGACAACTCCTGTCTGATGCACATCGGCGGGACCATGGCCCGGCTCAGGACCGGGATGCGGCCCGTCCACATCGCCGAGATCCTGGCCAGCACGGAGGAGGAACCGGCCGTATGAGCGGGACATTCGTAGGCATGCCGGCCTTTCCGAAGGCGGCGCACGAGGCCGTGCACAACCAGACCCTGCGCGGCAATCTGCGCCACGCCACCCACACCATCCGCGGCAAGCGGGCGAAGGCCGCGGCGGAACTCGACGACTGGGCGGAGCTGCGGGACGCCGGCGCGCGGATCAAGGACCATACGCTGCGTCATCTCGACCGCTACCTCGTGCAGTTGGAGGAGTCGGTCACCGCGGCGGGCGGCACCGTCCACTGGGCCACCGACGCCGACGAGGCCAACCGGATCGTCGCGGACCTGGTGAAGGCGACCGGGGAGTCGGAGGTCGTCAAGGTCAAGTCGATGGCCACACAGGAGATCGGGCTCAACGAAGCCCTGGAGGCGGAGGGCATCCGCGCCTACGAGACCGATCTCGCCGAGCTGATCGTCCAGTTGGGCAAGGACCGGCCCTCGCACATCCTGGTCCCCGCGATCCATCGCAACCGGGGCGAGATCCGGGACATCTTCGCCCGCGAGATGAGCGAGTGGGGCCGTCCCGCCCCCGAGGGCCTCACCGACACCCCCGCCGAACTCGCCGAAGCCGCCCGCCTCCACCTCCGCGAGAAGTTCCTGCGCGCCAAAGTCGGCATCTCCGGCGCCAACTTCATGGTCGCCGACACCGGCACCCTCGTCGTCGTGGAGTCCGAGGGCAACGGCCGCATGTGCCTGACCCTCCCCGAGACGCTGATCTCCGTCGTCGGCATCGAGAAGATCGTGCCGACCTGGCAGGACCTGGAGGTCTTCCTCCAGACCCTCCCCCGCTCCTCCACCGCAGAGCGCATGAACCCGTACACGAGCACATGGACGGGGACCACGGATGAGGACGGGCCGCAGAACTTCCACCTCGTCCTCCTCGACAACGGCCGCACCGACACCCTCGCCGACGAGGTCGGCCGCCAGGCCCTGCGCTGCATCCGCTGCTCCGCGTGTCTCAACGTCTGCCCGGTGTACGAGCGGGCGGGCGGCCATGCGTACGGCTCGGTCTATCCCGGCCCGATCGGCGCCATCCTCAGCCCCCAACTCCGGGGCACCGCAAGCGAGATCGACGCCTCCCTGCCGTACGCCTCATCACTGTGCGGCGCCTGCTACGAGGTGTGCCCGGTCGCCATCGACATCCCCGAAGTGCTGGTGCATTTGCGGGAGCGGGTCGTGCAGGGCGGGCAGGTCATACAGCGCGGCAACAAGGTCGTGCTGAAGCCGGCGAAGGGGCACGCCGCAGAGCGGGCCGCCATGCGGGCGGCGGGCTGGGCCTTCGCCCGCCCGGCGGCCCTGCGCACCGGCCAACGGCTCGCCTCTCGCACCCGGCGCCTGCATCCGCGCAGCCTGCCCGGTCCCGGCAAGGCGTGGAGCGACACACGGGACCTGCCCGCGGTGCCGCCCGAGCCGTTCCGGGACTGGTGGAAGCGGACGCAGGGTGGAAAGGACGGCGCCAAGTGAGCAGCAGGGAACGGATCCTGGGCCGGGTGCGGCGCGCGTTGGCCGACGTGCAGGGCGAGGACGCCCCGATCGAACGCGCCTATCTGAGGGAGCACGGGGAGCGGAGTGTCGAGGAGACGGTGGATCTGCTCGCCGAGAATCTCGCGGACTATCGGGCCGTCGTACACCGGTGCTCGGACGAGGAGCTGCCGTACCTCATCATGCGGTTGCTCGCGGAGCGCGGACCGCAATATGTGCTCGTGCCCCCGGGCCTGCCGCCGGAGTGGATGTCGGCGGCCGACCCCACGCGGGTGCACGATCGCGCGGTCAGCACACCGCACGAGCTGGACAAGGTGGAGAGCGTGGTCACCGGCTGCGCCCTCGCCATCGCCGAGACCGGCACCCTCGTCCTCGACGGCAGCCCCGACCAGGGCCGTCGCCGGATCACCCTCGTCCCCGACCACCACATCTGCGTCGTACGGGTGCCGGAGCAGGTCGTCTCCTCCGTGCCGCAAGCGCTCGAACTCCTCGACCCGGCCCGGCCGTTGACCTGGATCTCCGGTCCTTCGGCGACCAGTGACATCGAGCTGGACCGGGTCGAGGGGGTGCACGGTCCGCGCACCCTGGAGGTGGTGCTGGTGAGCGGTCAGGCGAGCGCGGACGAGAGCGCGTAGCGGCCGGAGGGGAGTCGGTAGGAGGCGATCCCGTCGGCAACCCCGAGGTACTTCACGCCCTCCGCGCGCGACAGAGGTGTCCGGCCCTCGCGGACGGTGTCCGGGTCGGCGGTGGGCAGACGCAGGGTCGCGGTGCTGTTCGCGGGCACCGTGGCCCGGTAGGTGAGCCTGCCGTCCGCGACCGTCCATTCGCTGACGATCTCGCCGTACGGTGACCGGTGTGAGCCCCTGACCTGCGTGATTTTCCCGGTCGGGTCGAGGTGCGGGCGCAGGTGGAAGTGCTTGAAGCCGGGGTGGGCGGGGTCGCTCGCGATGCCGGCCATGCTCTCGTACATCCACTCCATGATCGCGCCGTAGGAGTAGTGGTTGAACGAGTTCATGTCGACCGGGCCGAAGCCGTCCTCCTTCGAGTACGAGTTCCAGCGCTCCCAGATGGTGGTGGCGCCGTTCTGCACGGAGTACAGCCAGGACGGCATCGCGTCCTGGTGGAGCAGCTTGTACGCGAGGTCGGCGCGGCCCTCGTCGGTCAGCACCGGGGCGAGGACGTTCACGCCGAGGAAGCCCACGGCGAGGGTGTTCTCGGCGTAGTCCACCCGGGTGCTGTCGGGGTGGGCGGCCTTGTACGCCTCGTCGTTGCCGATGTTCTCGGCGAGCAGGGTGACAAGTGCGCGGCGCTGGGCCTCGGTGTCGTAGAAGCCGAGTTTGAGGACCCAGAGCAGGGCCGTCTGGCTGTCGTCCTCGGTCTTGCCGCCCGTCCACGGCGGCGGGTTGCCGAGGCTGGAGCGCACGGTGAGGGTGCCGCCGTCGGTGCTCAGATACTTGGCGACGAACGTCCGCTTGATCCGCGCGAAGAGGTCCTCGTACGCCTCGCTCTCGGCGGTGCGGCCGGTGGCGCGGGCCATGTCGGCCATGAGGCGGGCGCTGTAGCCGTAGTAGACATCGCTGATGAGCTGGGTGCTGGTCTGCTGGAACGCCAGCCAGTCGCCGAAGATCGCGCCCTGTCCGGCGTAGGTGTCGCCGGTGCGCTCACGGATCCAGTCCAGGTACGCCTTCATCGCCGGCCAACTCCGGTCGATGACCGTGGTGTCGCCGGACATCTGCCACACCGACCAGGGGACGACCACACCGCAGTCCGCCCAACCGCTCGCGGGGACGGGCTGGTTGTAGCGGGCACCCGGGGCAATCCAGGTGAACTGGGCCTGGTCCTGGCCGTAGGTGCGCTGCGAGTCGATCAGCATGTCCTGGAAGTGGCTGAGGAAGTTGACCGCGTCGGCGTTGAACAGGCCTGTCTTGGAGAAGAGTTGGGTGTCGCCGGTCCAGCCGCAGCGTTCGTCGCGCTGGGGGCAGTCGGTGGGTACCCACAGGTAGTTGCCGCGCTGGCCCCAACGGACGTTGCTGATCAGCTGGTTGATGTCGGAGTCGTCGGTGGTGATCGTGCCGATGTCCTTCAGCGCCGAGGTGGCGACCCGGCCGGTCAGTTCGGTGAGGGTGACGGTGGCGGTCGTGGTGACGGAGGCGTAGCGGAAGCCGTAGAAGGTCAGCGAGTCCTGGTGGGTCTCGCCGTCGGGGTCGCCCTTGAGGGTGTATGTGCTGGTGGCTTTGGCGCTGCGCAGGTTGGCGCGGTAGACGGAGCCCACGGGGCCGTCGGCGCCCGCGCTGTCGTCGTTGAGCATCTCGCCGAATCTGAAGGTGACTTCGGCGCCCTCGGGTCCGCGCAAGGTGTAGCGCGGGACGCCGACCATGTTCTGGCCGAGGTCGAAGACCGCGGTCTCTCCCGGGCGCAGGGTGACATCGGTGGCGGTCGTGCGGTCGGGGTCGACGACGATACGGCCCTTGCCCTCCCCGCTCACCCCCGTGTACACGCTGACCGACTGCGGGGGCCGGTCCCACTCGGGCACCAGGCGGGCGCTCTCGCCGGGGTAGGCGAGCAGCCGGGAGTCTGGGAACCGGGTCGCGAAGTCGTGTTCCTCGACGGCCGACCAGGCGGAGGCGTCGAAGCCGTTCGCCGTCCAGCCCGCCAGCTCCTTGCGGGCGTCGTAGGTCTGCCCGTCGTAGATGTCGTCGGCGCGGTAGGGGCCGGTGTCCGTCGCCCGCCAGTCGGTGCCGGGTGCGGTGACGACGGTCTGGGTGGAGCCGTCGGTGTAGCGGATCAGGAGCTTGGCCTTGAGGACGAGGCGGTTGCCGTCGGCGGAGTAGTAGGCGCTGTTGTCGGAGATCCGGCCGTTGTACCAGCCGTTGCCCAGCACCGCGGCGAGGGTGACCTGCCGCTCCCCGGCGAGCAGTTCGGTCACGTCGTAGGCCAGGTAGCTGATGGTCGTGTCGTAGTTGGTCCAGCCCGGGGTGAGCAGTTCCTGGGTGGTTCCGTTGCCGTGGGGCACGGTCACGCGGTGGCCGTTGACGTGGGCGTCGTACACGCCGAGGGCGGAGATGTAGAGGCGGGCCGCACGGACGGGCCGGTCCTTCAGGGCTGCTTGGCGCCGTAGCAGAGGGGCGCCGGGGCTGTTCGGTGCCTTGCCGGCCATGGTGATCCAGCGGGCGCCGTCCCAGCCCTGCACGCCGTCGGTGCTGAGCAGGCCCGTCTCGAAGTGGGCGGTGGGGGCGCCGCCGATCGCGCGGCCGTTCTCGTCCCAGACGCGGACCGTCCAGTGGTAGCGGGTGGCGGGGCGCAGCGGCTTGCCCCCGTAGCGCACGGCCACCGAGTCCGCGGCGGTGACGCGCCCGCTGTCCCATACGTCGGCGCGGCCGTTCGCCAGCCGCTCCGGAGTGGACGCCACCAGAATCCGGTACGCCGTCTGCCGTCGGCCCCGCACCGGCGATTCCGTGCGCCAGCCGAACCTCGGGCGCTGCGCGTCCACGCCGAGTGGGTCGGTCCGGTGCTCGACGGTCAGTCCGGTGACCGCGTTGCGCTGAGCGGTGGGTGCCGCCGACGCGGGCGCCGCGCCGCCGATGCCGCCCGCGAGGGCGACCGGTACAGCGCCCAGGGCGGTGGTGAGGACGGTTCTGCGGCGCACGGTCCTGCCGTTGCCGCCGTTCGTGCTGTCGACTCCGTCGGTCATGCCGTTGTCCCTTCGGCTCGCTCGGAGTTGTATCGATTCAGCTCGGTCGGCGGTTGAAGCTAGTGGCAGTTGTGGCGCGTGTCCACAGCTTGAGCAGCGAAATAGTTCGACAGATTCAGACAGAACCAATCGGCAAGCGAGGCTTGATTGAAACCGTTCAAAAACGGAGTCCGCCATTCGGCAGCGCTGGAGGGTCGGGTTCCGGCCAGGCCGTTAGTGTGCGGACATGATCCGGTTCGAGCAGGTCAGCAAGCGGTATCCGGACGGCACGACGGCCGTGGACGGGCTCAGCTTCGAGGTGAACGAGGGTGAGCTCGTGACCCTCGTGGGACCGTCCGGCTGCGGCAAGACGACGACCATGATGATGGTCAACCGGCTGATCGAGCCGACCTCCGGGCAGATCTTCGTCAACGGCGAGGACGTCATGACGGTCGACCCGGTGCGGCTGCGCCGGCGAATCGGGTACGTCATCCAGCAGGTCGGGCTCTTTCCGCACCGCACGATCCTCGACAACACGGCGACCGTACCGACGCTGGTCGGCTGGAAGCGGGCCAAGGCGCGGGCCCGGGCGGCGGAGCTGCTCGATCTCGTGGGGCTCGATCCGAAGACGTACGGGCCGCGCTATCCGGATCAGCTCTCGGGCGGGCAGCGGCAGCGCGTGGGCGTGGCACGGGCGCTGGCCGCCGATCCGCCGGTGCTGCTGATGGACGAGCCGTTCGGGGCGGTGGACCCGGTGGTGCGCGAGCAGTTGCAGGACGAGTTCCTGCGGATGCAGGCCGCTGTGCGCAAGACGGTGCTGATGGTCACGCACGACATCGAGGAGGCCGTACGTCTTGGCGACCGGATCGCGGTGTACGGACAGGGGCGCATCGAGCAGTACGACACGCCCGGGGCGGTGCTCGGGACGCCGGCGACGCCGTATGTCGCGGAGTTCGTGGGCGCGGACCGGGGGCTGAAGCGGCTGTCGGTGACCGAGATCGAGGCGGACGATCTGGAGCAGCCGCCGGTCGCCCGGCCGGAGGAAGCGGGGCCCGCTGTGGCCGAGCGGCTGCGGGCGGAGGGTGGGCGGTGGGTCGTCGTGCTCGACGACGCGGGCGAGCTGCACGGCTGGGCCGGGGTGGACGATCTCGAGGCGGGCGGGGTCGTCGGCGATCACGCGCACCGGATGAACGCGTGGGTGCCGGTGGGGGCGCCCCTGAAGCAGGCGTTCGGGGTGATGCTCCAGCACGACGCCGGTTGGGTCGCTGTGCTGGAGGGGGCACGCTTCCTGGGCGTACTGACCCCGGCGAAGCTGCACGAGGCGCTGCGCCGCTCGGTGGACGCGGACGCGCTCGGTGTGCCGCGGGATCAGGTGCGGTTCGACTCCGTCGCGGACGCGTGACCGTCAGGAGCCCTTCGGCTTACGTGTCGCCTCGCGCCCCAGGATGCCGAACGCCCACCGCTCGTTGAACCCGGCGATGAACCCTATGGCGCACCAGAACCCCCAGAAGTCCGTGCCCTTGGCGGCCGATCCGGGGTTCCCGCCGGACGGGCAGATCTCGGCCGCGGTGGCCGGTACCTCGAAGACGGGCACGAGACCGCCGCTGAGCAGGAAGTACACCGCGAGCGCGAGGATCCACCCGACGAACACCCGGTACACGCCCTCGTGGCGCATGCTGCGGGCCATCTGGCCGGGCACGATCAGTCCGTCCCGGGCGCTGTTCTGACGCTTCGTCAACTGCTCGGCGTTTCCGCGCAGTCGGACCAGCACACTGAGCACCGCGCCGAACGCGCCGACTCCGCCGCACACGAACGCGCCCAGTAAATGCCAGCGGTTGGTGCAGTTGAGCGTCACGCCCAGCGCCTGGAGCATGCCGACGCCCCACAGCAGCGGTACGCCGAGCAGCACCAGGCTGGCGGCGGAGCCCAGCGTCAGACCGACGTTGAGGCCACGGCTGACGGCGGTCGCGCTGTCCTGCGCGAGCCGTCCCCGCAGGTCGGCTATCTCCTCGTCGAGGTACTCGACCAGGTGGTCGTTCGGCTTGGCGTCCTCCAGCCGTGGATCGCTCAGCGCGTTACCGAGGACGCGCTGCACGGTGACGCGCGCCGCGACTCGGGTGTTGCGCTCGAAGGCGCGCTGCGAGGCGCCGTACAAGAGCTGCAGTTGAAGCTGCTGTTCGGGGTACACGTCCCCGAACTTCACGTAGGCCGGGCCGAGTCCGGCCGGCACGATGTGGGTCAGTCCCTCGGGGCGCAGATCAGTGTCCGCCCCCTCGACCGACTCGCGTAGTCCCTGCCACCACAGGTGGCGGCGTCCCCCGTCGACCGTCATGAGGTACCTGTACCCCCGCGCGGGACGGCCCGGAAGGCGGCGCGCCGCACCAGTACGGTGACGGTTGTCACGGGCGCGTCACTTCAGCAGGCCCTTGCCCTGGAGATAGGTCCGGGCCACATCGGTCGCCAACCGCCGCCAGCTGTCGACCTGTTCGTTCATCGAGGCGAGATCGGCGGTGGTGAGGACGTCGTTGAGGCGGCCGAGGGCTTTGCCGACCCGCTCGCTGCCCGCGCGGGCGCGGTTGACGACGGGGACGACGTAGTCGGCGTTCTGGAGGTGCTTGTCGTCGGCGAGGAGGACCAGGCCGAACTCGTCCAGCGTGGCGTCGGTCGTGGTGGTCAGCACCATCTGGTCCTGGCCGCTCTGAACGGCCTGTTTCGCCTGGGTGGTGCCGACGCCCTTCGGGTCGACGCCGGTGACGTCGATGCCGTAGGTCTCCTTCAACCCGGGGGCACAGTAGGGGCGTTGGACGCACTCGTCGCCCGCCGCGAGCCGCACCTCCAGGCCGGAGGCACCGAGGTCACTGAGGGTCTTCAGGTCGTTCTGGCGGGCATAGGCGGCGGTCACCGCGAACGCGTTCTGGTCGACCGCCCGCCCGGGGTCCAGGACGGTGAGGCCGCGGGGGGTGGCCAGTCGGCGCAGTGCCGTCATGGTCGTGTCGAGGTCGGGTGAGCCGACCGGTGCGGCGTCGGCGCCGTTGGACTTGGCGTTGAGCCAGTCCGCGAAGGTGGCCGCGTACTCGGGCACGACGTCGATCTGCCCGGATTCCAGGGCGGGTTCGTACAGTTCGCGGTTGGCGACGGTGAGCATCGAGGTCTGGTAGCCGGCCTGGTTCAGAAGCAGCGCGTACATCTGGGCGAGCAGATCGCTCTCGGTGAATCCGGCGGATCCGATGGTCAGGCTGCGGCTGTCGCCGGGCGGGGCCGTGACCTCGCCTTGGGTCTCCAAGGAGGGGCCGGTGGAGCAGCCGGTGAGGAGCAGTGCGGCCACCCAGCACCAGTGCCGCCTCACGAGGCCCCCTTGGCCCACCGCGGCGACAGCCGCTCGGCGACCTCGAACACGCCCTCGACGACCAGCGCGAAGGCGGCCACCAGCACCGCCCCCGCCACCACCTGCGGCGTACTGGCCAGATTGAACCCTGCCGTGATGATCCGACCGAGCCCTCCCCCACCCGCCAGAGCGGCGATGGTGGCCGTCGCGACGAGCTGGACGGCTGCGATCCGGACGCCGGTGAGCAGCAGCGGGAGCGACAGAGGCAGCTCCACGTGAAACATCACCTGTCGCCCCGTCATCCCCATGCCCCGCGCCGCCCGCACCACACTGCGATCGACCTCGCGCATCCCGACGTAGGCATTGGTGAGCAGCGGCGGTACGGCGAACAGCACCAGGGCGACGACGGTCGGCCCCTCGCCCCACCGCCCGACCGGAGTCAGCAGCAACAGGACCAGCACGGCGAAGGTGGGAACCGCGCGGCCGATGTTGGAGATGTTGACGGCGAGCGCCCCACCCTTGCCGAGGTGGCCCAGCACGACCGCGACCGGCAGCGCGATCAGGCAGCTGATCAGCAGGCATACGACGGTGAGCACGAGATGCTCCAGCAGCCGCTGCCAAATTCCGTCCTCTCCGGCCCAGTGCGCCGAGTCGGTGAGCCAGTCCCAGGCGTCGGCGAGGGTGTTCATACGCGCACCGCCCTGGTCCAGGGTGTCATCAGCCGCTGCACGCCGAGGAGCAGGACGTCGGCGACGATCGCGATCACCACGCACAGCACGGACGCGGTGAGCACCTGTGCCTTGAAGTAGGTGTTCATGCCCGCGTAGATGAGGTTGCCGAGCCCGCCGAAGCCGACGATCGCGCCGACCGTGACCAGCGAGACCGCAGAGACCGTGGCGATGCGCAGTCCGGCCATGGCCGCGGGCAGGGCGAGGGGCAGTTCAACGGTGAGGAGGAGGCGGACGGGGCCGTAGCCCATGCCGCGCGCGGCCTGCCGGGTCTCCTCGGGGACCGCGCGCAGTCCGGCCAGGATGTTGCGCACCAGCAGGGTGAGCGAGTACAGGACGAGCCCGGCGACGACCAGGCTCTCCGAGAGGCCGTACACGGGCAGCAGCAGCGAGAACATCGCCAGGGACGGAATCGTGTAGAGGATCGTGGTGACGCCGAGCACGGGCCCGGCGGCCCAGCCCCAGCGACGCGCCAGCACAGCCAGCGGCAGGGCGAGCACGAGGCCGAGCAGGACGGAGACCGCCGTCAGTTGAAGATGCTGGACCACCGCGTCCCAGAGGATCTCGCTGCGGGTGCTCAGATACTCGCCGCAGATCCACTCGTTGCGCGCGAGGCAGTCGTCGGGGGGCGCGGTCACGGCTCCATTGCATCGGGTGGGCCACAGGGTCTGCCCGTTGTGGTGACCCGTCCGGGGTGTCGCTGAGTACACCCGCCGATACGGGTTCTGCGCCCAATGTGCCGGGCCCGCCGTCTCCGTAGCTTCGTGGTCAGGGCACAGGGAGTGCCCGACCGGGGAGTGATGACGATGTTTCGCACAGGCTCAGGCACGCACGACACGGGACCCGCCGCCGAGGCGCTGCGGCTGGTCAAGGTCACCAAGACCTACGGGACGGACGACAGTGCGGTGACCGCCCTGCGCGAGGTCACGCTGGGTCTGGGGAGCGGCACCTTCACCGCGGTGATGGGCCCGTCGGGTTCGGGCAAGAGCACGCTGCTGCACTGCGCGGCGGGTCTTGACCGGCCCGACAGCGGGATCGTGCGGGTGGACGGCACCGAGCTGACGGGCGGCGACGAGACAGCGCTGACAAAGTTCCGGCGCGGCCGGATCGGGTTTGTGTTCCAGCAGTACAACCTGTTGGAGACGCTGACCGTCGCGCAGAACACGGTGCTGCCGCTCAAGCTCGCCGGGCGCCGCGTGGACAAGCGGCGGGCCCGGGAGGTGCTGGCCTCCGTCGGTCTCGGCGACCGACTCGGTCACCGTCCCGACCAGCTCTCCGGCGGCCAGCGTCAGCGCGTCGCCATCGCCCGGGCGCTGGTCACCGAACCTCGGGTGATCTTCGCGGACGAGCCGACGGGCGCCCTGGACACGCGCAGCGCCCGGGAGGTGCTCACGCTGCTCCAGCAGGCGGTGCGGGTGCACGGGCGGACCGTGGTGATGGTGACGCACGACCCGGTCGCCGCCTCCTACGCCGACTCGGTGCTGTTCCTGGCGGACGGCCGGCTCGCGGGCCGGATCGATGGGCCGACCCCGGACGCGGTGGCCGAGCGCCTCGCGCACCTGGGCGACGCCGTGGCGACGGAGGTGTGAGCGATGTTCATGCTGGCGATGCGGTCGATCCGGCAGCGGCCCGGACGGTTCCTGGCAACTCTGCTCGCCGCCTTCCTGGGCGCGGCGATCATCATGACGTTCAACTCGCTGCACGACACGGCGGCACAGGACGGCGTCGACTCGACAAGCGCGGAGACGCTGACCACGGCGGCGAGCGTCGTCGGCGGCTACGGCACCTTGCTGGTGTTCTTCGCGGTGGCCTCGACTCTGACGGTGAACGTCCGTCAGCGGACGGCCGAACTGGAGCTGCTGCGCTGCTCGGGGGCGACCCCGGGGCAGCTCAAGCGGATGGTCGTGGGTGAGGCGGTGGCCGTGGCCCTGGTGGGCGCGGCGCTGGCGATCGGCCCGGCGATGCTCGGCGGGCAGGCCCTGCTGGACGTCTTCCAGGACAGCGGTCAGGTCGCCGACTCCGTCGACCACTCCTTCGGCACGGTCGCGCTCATGACGGGCGTCGACATCACGCTGCTCGCGTCGGCGGGCGCCGCGTTTCTCGCCGTACGGCGGGCGACGCGCGGTACCCGGCGGCACGGCAGGGCTCGTACGTACCTCACCTACGCGGCGCTGGCCGCCGGTGCCCTGTCGGTGTGCTCCACCTTCGCCTTCTCGGCGACGGACGAGGCGCTGATGGCGCCGGCCGCGTACGGGGCGATCCTGCTGTCGGTGGGCTTCGCGCTGATGGCGCCCCGGCTGCTCGGGGGCGTGCTGGACCGGCTGGCGCTCAGCGGGGCGAGCGGCTGGCTGGCCGTGCGGAACCTGCGGCAGCGGGCCGGTGACCTGGCCGGGACCCTGATGTCGCTGATCCTGTTCACGGCGGTGTCCACGGCCACGCTCACCATGCAGGCGGTGGAGAGCGACGCCCTCGCTGCCTCGGGTGCGGTGAAGTCGGTCGACGCCAAGAACCTGGAGACGCTGAACTTCACGGTCGTCGGCATCATCGTGGTCTTCGTCTGTGTGATGCTGGTCAACTCGCTGTACGCGGCCACCACTTACCGGGGCCGGGAGTTCGGCCAGCAGCGGCTGGTGGGGGCGACGCCCGGTCAGGTGCTGGGTGTGGTGGGTGCCGAGGGGCTGATCCTCACGCTGACCGGAGTGGCCTTCGGGGCGGTGGCGGCACTGGCGGGGATCGTCCCGTTCACCGTGGTCCGCACCGACCAGGTGCTGCCGGGCGAGATGTTCGGCATCGGCGCCGGGATGGTCGCCATCGCGGCGGCGGCGACGCTGGGCACGAGCCTGGTGACGGCGCGCCGGGTGCTGCGGAGTCCGGCGGTGGGGGCGGTGGCGGTGGCTTCGTAGAGTCGCGGTCGCGTTGGGGAAACGAAGGTGGGGCGGTCGCTACGGCGGCCGCCCTTCTCATTGCATTCCGGCCGCGTCCATGAGGGCGCTGACCGTGGCGGTCGTCAGTCCGTCCAGCGTCTCGACGCGAGCCCCGGAGCGGGCGCTTGCCCCGTCGAAGACGAGCATCAGCTGGCGGGCGAGCAGCTC
Organism: Streptomyces sp. NBC_00287; assembly: GCF_036173105.1. NCBI lineage: Bacteria > Bacillati > Actinomycetota > Actinomycetes > Kitasatosporales > Streptomycetaceae > Streptomyces > Streptomyces sp. NBC_00287. The sequence goes on along the minus strand of NZ_CP108053.1, from coordinate 8,666,775 downwards.
CGGGTCCCTTGCGCCACCTTGTTCGGCCCGGTCGCGGAAGGTGCCCTGGAGGCGCTCCTTCACCGTGCGGGCGACCACGCTCGCCGGGTGCTCGGGGTCCTTCAGCTCGACCAGCGCGGCCAGGAAGGGGCAGCCGCAGTAGTCGGGCCGCGTGGACGCGTCCTCCAGATGCTCGAAGAGGTGCAGGATCCACTCGCGTGGGGTTGCGGCGTCGTCCGGATCGCCGACCAGCAGGGCCTCGTACGCCGGGATCCGCCGCTCCAGGCTCGCCGCCAGGACCTCGTCCTTGCTCGTGAAGAGCTGGTACATCGAGCGCTTCGAGACACCGGCGGTCCGGCACAGCGCCTCCACGCCGATGGAGACCCCTTCGCGGTAGAAGAGCTCGCCGGCCGCGTCGAGGAGCCGGTCCTTGGTGGACGCCTTGTCTGTGGCCATACGGCGAGGTTACCGCGCGCCGGAGCCGTTCGGAAACCGATCGGTATCCGGCTGGCGTTCTACGTGACACGAGCCCTGAACAAGCGCTTAGATAGGAGCAGCATCTGACCTGGAGGCCCCGTTGTTCACATCCGTCGACGACGTCGCCACGCGACTGGCCGAGACCGGCTACCTCGCCTCGCCCGCGGTCGCCACGACCGTCTTCCTCGCCGACCGGCTCGGCAAGCCGCTCCTGGTCGAGGGCCCCGCCGGGGTCGGCAAGACGGAACTCGCCAAGGCAGTCGCCCAGGTCGCCGAAGCTCAGCTGATCCGCCTGCAGTGCTACGAGGGCGTCGACGAGTCCCGCGCGCTGTACGAGTGGAACCACGCCAAGCAACTGCTGCGCATCAGCGCGGGCCGCGACGAGACATGGGACGAGACGCGCACGGACATCTTCAGTGAGGAGTTCCTGCTCCCGCGCCCCCTGCTCACGGCGATCCGCGGCGACGACCCCAAGGTGCTGCTGATCGACGAGACGGACAAGGCGGACGTCGAGGTGGAGGGCCTGCTGCTGGAGGTGCTGAGCGACTTCCAGGTGACGGTCCCCGAACTCGGCACGGTCACGGCCACCCGCCGCCCCTTCGTCGTCCTCACCTCCAACGCCAGCCGCGAACTGTCCGAGGCGCTGCGCCGCCGCTGTCTCTTCCTCCATATCGGCTTCCCCGACGAGGAGTTGGAGCGGAAGATCGTCCGGCTGAAGGTGCCGGGCCTGGACGAGGCGCTGGCCCGTTCGGTGGTGCGGGTGGTGGGCGCGCTGCGCGCCATGGACCTGCGGAAGCTGCCGTCGGTGGCCGAGACCATCGACTGGGCGCGCACCCTGCTCGCGCTCGGCGCCGACACCCTGGACGAGACGGTCGTACGGGACAGTCTCGGCGTACTCCTCAAGCACCAGGACGACGTCCTCAAGGCCACCGCCAAGCTCGACCTGGACGCCCTGTGACCACGCCCGCGGGGGTCGCCGAGCGGCTGACGTCGCTCGTCGCGGCGCTGCGGGCGCACGGCATCCGGATCGGCACCGGCGAGACCGTGGACGCGGCGCAGGCGGTGGCGGCGCTCGGGCTCACGGACCGGGAGCGACTGCGCGAGGGCCTGGCGGCGACGCTGCTGCACGGTACGGCCCAACGGCCGGTGTTCGACCCGGTCTTCGACCTGTACTTCCCGCGCGGTGTCGGCGCGCCGGAGCGAGAGGTGGCGGGGCGGGACGACCTGCGCGACCGGTTGGCGGCGGCGCTCGCCGCGAACGACCGGGCGGCGATGGGTGAGTTGGCGGCGGAGGCGGTCGACGGCTTCGGCGGCTACGGCTCCTCCCCCGCGTCGGACGGCTGGTCGTCGTACCAGACACTCGACCGTCTGCGTCCCCAGACCCTGCTCGCCCGGGTCCGCGACGACGTCCGTGCGCGGGGCGGGAGTCCGGGGTTCACCGACCGGCTGTTGGAGGACGAGATCCGGCGGCGCATCGAGGCCTTCCGGGCCTTGGTGACCGCGGAGGCGCGGCGCCGGGTGGCGGAGCGGCGGGGCCGGGACGAGATTGCCCGGCGGGCCGTGGCGCCGAGCGCCGACCGAGTGGACTTCCTGTTCGCCGGAAAGGCCCAACTGGCCGAGCTGCGCAGGGCCGTTCAGCCGCTCGCCCGCAAGCTCGCGACCCGGCTGGCGGCACGTCGGCGGCGGGCCGCGCGCGGCTCGATCGATCTACGGCGGACCCTGCGCGGTTCGTTGTCGACGGGCGGCGTGCCGATGAAGCCGGTGCTGCGCAGACGGCGGCCCGCGCGGCCCGAACTGGTGCTGCTGTGCGATGTGTCGGGTTCGGTGTCCGGCTTCTCGGACTTCACGATGCTGCTGGTGCAGGCGCTGCACGACCAGTTCAGCAAGGTGCGGGTGTTCGCCTTCGTCAACCGTATCGACGAGGTGACCGGCCTCCTCGTGCACGGCAGGGCCGACCCGGAGGGGCTCGGCGCCCGCATACAGGCCGAGGGCACGCTCACGGGCTGGCACGGCAGCAGCGACTACGGCATGGCGCTGGGCGAGTTCGCCGAGCGGTACGGCGACGCGGTCGGCCCGCGCACCACGGTGTTCGTGCTCGGCGACGCACGCACCAACATGAGCGACCCGAACCTCGCGGCCGTCCGCCATATCGCCGAACGGGCGCGCCGCTTCTACTGGTTGAACCCCGAGCAGACCGCGAGCTGGGGCACGGGCGACTCGGCCGCGCCCGCCTACGCCGAGCTGGTCGAGATGCACGAGTGCCGCAACGCCCGCCAGCTCAGCGATCTCGTGTCCCGGCTGCTGCCGGTGTGATCAGGCCGCGAGCTGCGGGTAGAGCGCCGAGACGTCCGCCGACAGACCGGCCTTGACCTGCCGGCTGATGTCGTCGGCCAGCACCTCGTAGGCTCCGGCCTCGATGCCGTCCAGGGCCTGGGCGGCGACGCCCTCGGGGGTGGACTTCGGCGCGTCGATGTTCGCCGTCAGGTCGGTGTCGACGTAGCCGACGTGGAGGCCGGTGACCTCGATGCCGCGCGGCTTGAGGTCCAGGCGCAGGGAGTTGGTCTGCGACCACAGGGCGGCCTTGGAGGCGCTGTAGGAGCCGGCGAGCCCGATCCAGGACAGCACGGAGTGGACGTTGAGGATATGGCCACCGCCGTTGCGTTCGATGACCGGGACGAAAGCGCGGGTGACCAGGAGCGGTCCGTAGAAGTTGGTCTCGAATTCGCGGCGGACGTCTTCGACCGGGGCGTCGAGGAAGTTGGCGTTCACGCTGGCACCGGCGTTGTTGATCAGCAGGGTGACGTCCTGGGCCTGCTCGGCGGCGGCCGCGACGGACGCCGGGTCGCCGACCTCCAGGGCCAGGGGCACGGCATCGGGGTGGGTGACAGTGCGCGGGTCGCGGGCGGTGGCGTACACCTTCTTCGCGCCCCGCTCGTACAGGGCGGCGACCAGCGCCCGGCCGATCCCGCGGCTGCCGCCGGTGACCAGGGCGACGGAACCTTCGATGGTGGTCATGGAACTCTCCCGACTCGCGCACGGCGATCTCACAAGGCGGAAACCGATCGGTTTCCCTTCCTGGATCCCAATGTAAACCGATCGGTTTCCTCAGGGCAAGCGGGGGTCGCCCCTGGGAAAGAATCAGGGTTCGCCCCTGATGCCCGGGCCTGGCCGGATCCCTACTCTCGAAAGTGGCGAAGGGGGAGGACATGAAGGCAGTGACGCAGGACCGGTACGGCTCGGCGGACGTGCTGGAGTTCAGTGACATCGAGCGGCCGGTGCCGGGGCCCGGTGAGGTGCTGGTGCGGGTGCACGCGGCGTCGGTCAATGCCTACGACTGGCATTTCATGCACGGCGATCCGAAGCTGGCGCGCGGGATGATGGGCTGGCGCGGGCCGAAGGCGCGGGTCCGAGGGCGGGACTTCGCAGGCCGGGTGGAGGCGGTGGGCAGCGGGGTCACGGATCTTCAGCCCGGTGACGAGGTGTTCGGCGAGGCCGACGGTGCCTTCGCGGAGTATGTGTGCGCGCCGGACGACTCGGTGGGCCCGAAGCCGTCCAACCTCACCTTCGAGCAGGCCGCGGCGATACCCCTCGCGGGGAACACGGCCCTGATCGGCGTGCGGGACGTGGCCGCGGTGCAGCCGGGGCAGACGCTGCTGATCAACGGCGCGTCGGGGGGCGTCGGCACGTTCGCCGTGCAGCTCGGCAAGGAGTACGGCGCGGAGGTGACCGCGGTGTGCAGCGCGCGCAACGCGGACATGGTCCGCTCGCTCGGCGCGGACCATGTCATCGACTACGCGCGCGAGGACTTCACCCGAGCGGGCCGGCGCTACGACGTGGTGCTGGACCTGGTCGGCAACCACTCACTGACGGCGTTCCGGCGCGCGGTGACCCCGTCCGGCGCCCTGGTGCTGTCGGGCGGCGGGGTGTACGAGGGCGGCAGCCTCACGGGACCCATGGGGCTGTTCTTCAAACGGCGTCTGATGGCGCCCTTCACGCGTCAACGGCTGCTCGAACTCCCGGCTCACCAGAGCAAGAAGAACCTCGCGACTCTGAAGGAGCTGGCCGAGTCCGGGCGGATAGCGCCGGTTGTCGAGCGGACGTATCCCCTGAGTGAGGCGGCCGAGGCCATTCGGTATCTGGAGGTGGAGCACGCGCGCGCGAAGGTCGTCATCACCGTGTGACGGGTCGGCGCGGGCCGGCCTGCGCTACTCCTGCTTCTTCGCGAACTCCCTCGCCGTCTGCCCCTGGAAGTCGCAGACCACGCACGGCTCGTCGCCCAGAACCCAGGCGTCGTGTCCGGGCGAAACGACAAAGACGTCGCCGGGGCCGACCTCTTTCTCACCGCCGTCGTCCATGCGGATGCGCATGCGGCCTCGGAGGACGTAGCCGTTGTGGTGCATCTGACAGGTGTCCGTGCCCGCGATCGGGGCCACGTCCTGGGTCCAGCGCCAGCCTGGCTCGAAGGTCGCCAAGGCGAAGTCGAGCTCCGCCATGTGGACGGCTTCCATGTGGCCGTGGGGGAAATCACGCCGCTCGTCCGGCTTTTCGAGTGTCTTCACTTCCAACATGACGAACTCCCTTCCGGCCGCGGTTCACCGCGACCGGGGCCAGTCTTCCCGGCGGATCCGAGCACCGTCGTCGGCAGCCGGCCCCCTACCACTCCATCGTCCGCCCGTCCATCCGGAGCCGCCATTCGGGAGCACTCGCTCAAATCGTGCCGCCGCAGAGCCGGGCGAACCGGTCGGCGCTGACGTTGCCACCGGAGACGATTACTCCGACCCGGCGGGGCAGCGCACCCGCCCGGCCGGAGAGCAGGGCTGCCAGCGGGGTGGCGCCGCTCGGCTCGACGACGATCTTCAGGCGCTCGAAGGCGAACCGCATCGCCTCCCGGATCTCGTCGTCGCTGACCAGGGCGATGTCGTCGACGAGACGTCGGTTGACGGAGAAGGTGAGTTCGCCGGGCGTGTGCAGGGCCTGGCCGTCGGCGATGGTCTTCGGCACCGGGATCTCGATGCGCTGCCCGGCTTCGAGAGACTGCTTGGTGTCGTCCCCGGCCTCGGGCTCGACGCCGATCAGCCGGAGATCCGGGTACAGCCCCTTGGCGGCGGTGCCGCACCCGGCGATGAGCCCGCCACCGCCGACCGGAGTCAGCAGCGCGTCCAACTCGCCGACTTCTTCGAGGAGTTCGAGGGCGGCCGTACCCTGCCCCGCCATGACGTGGGGGTGATCGTAGGGCGGGATGACGGTCAGGCCCCGCTCGGCGGCCAGGGCCTCGGCGATGGCGACACGGTCGCCGGTGTAGCGGTCGTAGGTGACGATCTCGGCGCCGTAGCCCTCGGTCGCCTGCCGCTTGGAGGGCGGGGCGTCCTCGGGCATCACGATCACGGCGGTGGTGCCGAGCTCCCGGGCGGCGAGGGCGACGGCCTGGGCGTGGTTGCCGGACGAGTAGGCGGCGATGCCCCGGGCGAGCTGCTCCGACGACAGCCGGGAGGCGGCGTTGTAGGCGCCGCGGAATTTGAAGGCGCCCACGCGTTGGAAGTTCTCGCACTTGAGGAAGACCTCGGCGCCGACGAGGGCATCGAGGGTGCGGGAGCGCAGGACCGGCGTGCGGTGGGCGACGCCCTTGAGGCGTACGGCAGCGTCCCGGATGTCGTCGAGGGTGAGGGGCGGGGTGCTGGTGGTCACGCTTGTCCTCCATCGGATCCGTCGGAGTCGGCGGTCGGGCCGGTCGTGGCGCGTGCCTGGGCGAGGTAGTTGTAGGCGGAGGCGCGGGAGATGCCGAGCCGGCCGGCGACCTGTTCGACCGAGCGCCGCACGGCGAACACACCCCGCCCGTCCAGACCGCGGAACAGCTCCAGGCGCTGAGCACGGTCGAGCTCCGCCCAGCCGCGGTTCTGCCGGAGCCGGTGGGCGTCAAGGATGGCGCCGACGACGGAATCGATGTCGTTGCCGAAGGTGGTGACCGGCGCCTCGGCACTGTCGCGGCCGATGCCTGCGAGGGCGCCGAGCAGGGCGTGGGCCTCATTGACCGCGGTGACGTCCAGGTTGACGCAGAGGGCGCCGAAGACCTCGCCGGTGGAGTCCCGCAGCACCATGGTGGACGCCTTGACGAGCGTTCCGGTCCGGGTCCGGGTGACGTAGTTCAGATCGTCGTCCGCCTCGGCGCCGCGGGCGACGATCCGCATGGCGGTCTCGCTCATGGCACCGCCGACGGACCGCTCGGTGACCGAACCGGCGACCGCGACCACGGACTCCTCCGGCCGGCGGTAGTCGTGCAGGACCACCTCGCACAGCGGCCCGACGGTCGCCACGAGCCCGTCCGCGACGGGCGTCAGCGCCGTGATGATCGCGTCCCGCTCGGCGTCCAGGGCCTGTTCGGCCGCCATCGCTCGCTCCTGTCCGTACCTGACCCAGGGCTCGACGGGGCCTCCCCGCCGAGCCCTGTCCAGACCATACGTCCAGGTCCCGTACAAACAGTCCAAGCTCGGTCAGTCGCGGACCGACCCCGGCGCACCCCCCAGCAGCAGCGGCCAGACGCTGGGCATCTCGCCCACCGGCACCTCGATCACCGAGGGTCCTGGCTCGCCGAGCGCCTCCTTCAGCGCGCCGGCGAGGGCGCCGGGTGAGTCGGCCCGCACGCCGGGGACGCCGAAGGACTCCGCGAGGCGTACGAAGTCGGGGCTGGTGAGGTCGCTGCCGATGAACCGCCCGGCGAACTCGTCCGACTGGATGCGCCGGACGTTTCCATAGGCGTTGTCGTTGAACACCACCGCGACGACCCCGATGCCGTACCGCCGCGCGGTCGCCAGCTCCTGGAGGTTGAAGCAGAAGCCGCCGTCGCCGTTGACGGAGACCACCGCGCGGTCCGGGTGAGCGGTCTTCACTCCGAGCGCCGACGGATAGCCATAGCCGAGCGTCCCCTGGTAGCCGGGGGTGAGGAAGGTGCCCGGATGGTGGACGGGGTAGCCGACGGCGGCCAGATAACCCACCTGGGTCAGCTCGTTGACGAGGAACCCGTCGTCGGGGATCGCCTCCCGCAGGGCCCGCACGTACGACCACTGCGGCTCGACCGCCGCCACCCGCCGCGCGCACCCCGCCCGGACCTCGGACAGTTCCTCCGCGCTCCACTCCCCGCGCCGGGCCCGGGGCGGGAGCGCGGCGCGGACCGCCTCCAGGGCCGTCCCGGCGTCCGCGCACAGGGTGAGGCCCGCCCGCCGGGGCGGGCCCAGGTCGGCGGGGTCCGCGTTGACGAGGATCACGGTCGCGCCGGGGGCCGTGGGCAGCGCCGTACCCCGCGGGGAGACGAAGCGGCTGCCGACCACCAGCACCACGTCCGCCGTGGGCAGGACGCTCGGACCGGCCAGTGCGGGCAGCGCGAGCCGGTGGTGGGCCGGGATCGCGCCGCCCGCATTGCGGCTGGTCACCACCGGAGCGTCCAACTCCTCGGCCAGTGCGGTCAGGGCGTCCCCGGCCCGCGCGGCGAGCACGCCTCCGCCCACGTAGAGCAGCGGTCGCCGGGCGTCCCGCAGGGCGGAGGCGATGTCGGCGACGGTGCCGGCGTCGGGCTCCGGTACGGCCGGCTCCGGTGCGAGGCCGTCCAGTTGTACGTCGGTCTCCGGTGCGGCGCCGTCGAGTTGTCCGTCGGTCCCCGGTGCCGCCGACGCGGCAAGGACGTCCGCCGGAAGGGTAACGGCCACCGGTCGTGGACGTCCCGTCCGTGACCGCCGTACCGCCTCCCGTAACAGCCGTGGGATCGCGTCCGGGCCACGGGCCCGCGCCGACCAGGTGGTGACGGACGCCAGCATGCCCTCCTGGTCGGGGAGTTCGTGCAGCATGCCGAGGCCTCGGCCGGACAGCGCCGACGGGATGTCCGCCGCCAGGCACAGCAGCGGTGACGAGCACGCGTACCCGGTGGCCAGGGCGGGCAGCGCGTTCAGCACGCCCGGGCCGGGGACGACGAGACAGACGCCCGGGCGGTCCGTAGTCCGGGCGTAGGCCTCGGCCATATGGGCGGCGCCCTGTTCATGGCGGGCGGAGACATACTCGATCGGGCCACCGGCGGCCCTGGCGCGGGCGAGGGCGTCGAGGACATGGTCGAGCTGGACGCCCGGCACGCCGAAGACATGGCGCACGCCCTCCTGTTCGAGCTGCCGGACGAGCAGTTCCGCGCCGGTGTGTGTCACGTCAGCACCGCCGGCGTCGGCTCTTGGGGCTTATCGGCCTCACGTGACTTCGCGTCCCTGCGGTCGAGCCAGCTGAGCAGGGGCGCGGTCATCACCGTGGTCACCAGGGCGACCAGCACCAGGGCGGAGAACATCGCGGAGGTGACGATCCCGGCGGCCAGCCCGATGTTCAGGGCGATCAGCTGCATCAGGCCCCGGGCGTTCATCAGCGTCCCGACCCGTACCGCCACCGCCTGTGGCTCGCCCCGCAGCCGGGCCGCCGCCCAGCAGCCGCCGAACTTGCCGATCACCGCCAGGACGACGGCCGCGGCGCCGAAGAGCATCACGGCGGGGTCGGCGAACACGTCGAAGCGCGTGTTGAGGCCGGAGTAGGTGAAGAACATCGGGACGAACAGCACCTGGGTCACCGATTGGACGGTCCGCACCAGGTGTTCCGACGTCTCTCCGCGCGGCATGGCCATACCGATGCAGAACGCCCCGAACACGGCGTACAGATCGATGATGTCGGTGAACCAGGCGCAGCAGAACAGCGCGGCGACGGTGCCGAGGAGCCGGGTCTCGTCGCTCATGGTCCGATGCGCCACGATCCACACCAGCAGCCGTCGGCCGACCGTCAGCAGCAGGGCCACGAACAGCAGGGAGCCGCCGACGGCGGTCAGGATGTGGCTCGGCTCGCCCGAGGCCGCGCTCAGCACACCGGCGAGCAGGATCCAGGCGACGGCGTCGTCGGTGGCGCCCGAGGCCAGGGCGAGCGAGCCGTAGCGGGTGCCGGCGAGGCCGCGTTCGGTGATGATGCGGGCCAGCATCGGGAAGGCGGTGATCGCCAGGGCCACCCCGACGAACGCCGCGGTCACCCACACCGAGACCCCGTCGACGAAGATGTCCACCCGGCCGTGGGCCACGAAGGCCAGCCCCGCCCCGAACAGCAGCGGGACGAGCACTCCGGCCGAGGAGACGGCCACCGCCGATTTCACCAGGCCACGGCCCGCGTGGGCCCGGAACTCGTAGCCGGCGTTGAACATCAGGGCGACGAGGCCGATCTGGCCCGCGACGTACAGCACCGGTTTGAGGTCGTCGGGGAAGACGGCGGCGGAGACGTCGGGGGCGAGCAGCCCGAACAGGGAGGGGCCGAGCAGCACACCGGCGATCATCTCGCCGACGACCGGCGGCTGGCCGAAACGGGCGGCGACCGCGACGACCAGACGGCACGTCAGCAGGATCACGACGGCGGCCGCGAAGAAGGCGGGGGCGAGTTCGACAGGGGTCATGTCCGCGCTCCCCTCACGGCGGGGGCGAGTTCGACAGGCGTCATGTCCGCGCCCCCTTCACAGCGGAGGCGAGCTTCACGGAAGTCATGTCCGCGCCCCCCTCACGGGCGGGCGCGAGCTGCACACGAGTCATGTCCGCACCCCCTCATCGGCTGCCGACGGCGGTCGGGGCAGACCCGCCCGGCCGGTCGGCGAAGTAGGTGCGGCACAGTCCCTGGCGGCGGGCGTCCCACACCATGTAGGTGCCGAGGACCAGTTGGGTAAGGCTGCGGGGCACCGCGGCCCAGCGGTCGCCCAGCCGCATCGCCGCCAGCCGCAGCCTCATGCCGCCCGGGGCGGCGGAGTGCGGCACCAGCAGACACGGCCCGCGATTGGGCAGGGAGCGAGTGTGCTCGGCGGACGACTCCAGACGGAACCGCCGGAGCACCTCCTCGGCGGCCACCCGCATGGTCAGTACGGCGAAGCCGCGGGCCGGGCAGGGCCGGTTGGCACTCACCCCGAACGGGATGTACGCCGAGGGCCGGGTGTCCTTCGCCAGCCACCGGTCCGGATCGAATCGCTCCGCCGCGGACATACCGGACCGCTGATACTCCGGGTAGTTGAACAGCAGGACCGATCCCGCCGGGATGGCGGGCCGTCCGGAGCGCGGGATCTCCCCTGTGGTGATGCGATGCGCCACGCCGAACAGCGGGAAGTGCCGCAGGGTCTCGTCGATGACCCGGTCGAGATAGTCGGAGTCCTCCGCGCCCGCCCGCAGCCGGTCCTGTACGTCGCCGTGGGTGGCGAGGGCCAGCAGCAGGTGGGCCATCGCCTCCGACATCTGCACCACGGCCGTGTTGAAGAAGGTCCCTTGGAGGTAGTACGCCCGTTCCCGCTCGGTGAGCGTCGACGGCAGCGGCACGGGCGGCGGATCGTTCGCCAGCCGCTCGCTCAGGTGGGCGGTGAGGCGGGCGCGGCGGTCCATGTGCCGTAGGCCCGTGCACTTGAGTGCGCTGACGACGTCGTCGGCGTTGCCGGTGATCAGGTCGCGGACGGGGCGTGGGCAGGGTTCGCGGAAGACGACCTCGTGGTAGACCTCGGCCCACACGGGCATCATCAGGTCGCGCAGCCGGACCTGGTGCACGCTCGCCTCACCCAGTTCGTCGAGGACACGGCGCGTGCACCGGTTGACGAGCTCAGTCCACTCCGCCCGGGACGGTCCGGCCAGGATCTGCCGCGTGGTACGAGCCACGTCGTCATAGCGGGGCCCGGGCTCCAGGTGCTCCTGGTGGACTTCCGGTCCGGGTGCCAGCCAGTACCAGAACAGGTCGGACAGCGCGGCGCCCCGGCTCCGGCCGTTCGCGGCGGGGTGCCCGTACACCTGGCGGAACTCCGCCACGGGCACCTCCCGGCCGGGCGCGGTGATGCCCTCGTCACCGTTGACGCGGGCGAAGATCGCCACACGCAGCGCGACGACGACTCGGGGCAGCCAGTACGGCAGGCTGAGGACCAGGCCCGCCCCGGCGGCGACGGCCGCCCACGTTACGGCGGTCATGACAGCGCCCCGTCGAACAGCGGCCCCGACCAGGCGGGGCGCACGAGCCCGGGCGTCAGTTCATCGAGACCGGCCGCCCCGCACAGCGCCAGCGTCTCCTCGATCTCCTCGCGCAACAGCTCCAGCAGCCGCCGTACGCCCTTCTCGCCGCCCTCGGCCAGTGCCCACATCACCGGGCGGCCGATGCCGACCGCGCGGGCGCCGAGCGCGAGGGCCTTGACCACGTCGGTGCCCCGGCGCACGCCGCCGTCCAGCAGGACGGGGATGCGTCCGGCGACCGCGGCGACCATCTCGGGGAGCAGCTCCAACGTGGCCGGAACACCGTCCAGTTGGCGTCCTCCGTGGTTCGACAGCAGCAGCCCGTCCACGCCGTGGCGGACGGCGAGGCGGGCATCCTCCGGGTGGAGCGCGCCCTTGAGCAGGATCGGCAGGGTGGTCATGGCGCGCAGCCGGTCGATGTGCTCCCAGGACAGCTCCGCCGACATGGCGATCTGACGCACATGACCGCGCTCGCCGTCGCGCAGGTCGACCAGGTTCTCGCAGCGCAATCCGGGCGGCAGGTCGTGGAAGCCGTTGCGCCGGTTGCGTTCGCTCGCGCCCAGCACCGGGGAGTCGACGGTGACCACGAGCGCGGTGCAGCCGGCGTCGGTGGCCCGGCGTACAAGGGCCTCGGTGATCTCAGGGTCCGGCTGGATGTAGAGCTGGAACCACAGCGGTACGGGGACCGCTCCCGCGGCGCCGCGGGCCGCGTCGGCGATCTCGCCCACGGCGACGGTCGACGCCATGCTCACGATCATGATCACCCCGGCGGCCGCGGCGGCCCGTGCGGTGGCCGACTCCCCTTCCGGGTCGACGAGTTTGTGGAAGGCGGTCGGCGAGAGCAGCACCGGCATGCTCGCGCGCTCGCCGAACAGGGTGACGTCCAGGTCGCGCACCGCGCTGCCGCGCAGAACGCGGGGCAGCAGCCGCAGCCGGCCGAACGCCTCCTCGTTGGCCCGTACGGTGATCTCGTCCCGTGCGCCGCCGGCGATGAAGTCGGCGTACACGGGGTCGAGTTTTTCGCGGGCGGCGGTTTCGAAGTCCTTCGCGGACAGCATCACGGCCGCGTCACCGCCCCGTCCCCGCGGTCTGCGGATCGAGTTCGCGGGCGAGGAAGTCGGTGAGCGGAGCCGTGTGCACGTCAGGGTCGTTCCACTCGTTCTCCAGGTTCTCCGCCATGTGGTGGGTGCCGAGGAGCTCACCGGCTCGGAAGTGGCGGATCACGGGGTGGAGATAGGCCGCGTCGAAGGCCTGCGCCACGGAGTTCTGGGCGGGGCGGCGGACGGTGATGTCGAAGGGGTCGACCTTGTCGTGGTCGGGCCCGTACTCCAGGGTGATGGTGAAATAGTCGGCGCCCTGGGTGAGTTCGCACTCGTGGGCGTAGGCGACCGGCATCTCCTCGTAGTGGCGGGCCGCTTCGCCGGTCCTGACGACGACCACATCGCCGAGCACGCCGAACTGCTGCCACAGCGCCGAGCTCCGGTTGACGCGGTCCACCACGGCGTCGGCGAGGGCCGCGGGAGAGGCGTCGAGGTCCCGGCCGGGCCATGGGGTGTCGTGGTACCGCTCGTCGAGGATGCGGGCGAGGGCGCGTACGGCGTAGCGGAAGCCGTGGATGAAGCCGCCGGTGGACTTCTTGAAGTCGCGCTGCTGCATGAGGGTGCCGGCGAAGTACAGGCCGGGTATGTTCACGGACTCGTAGGCGGGGCTGAGCGCGGCGAAGCGGTCGTTGATGACGAGTTCGGGACGGCAGTCGGGGTCGAACGCCGAGGCGTCGAAGCGGAATCCGGTGCAGCCGATGACCCGGTCGTAGCGCAGCTCCTTCACGACCTCGTCGGCGCGGGCGAAGCTGAAGCGGACGCGGTAGCCGTCCTCGCCCTTGTCGATCGAGAGGACGTCGCCGTCCAACAGGGCGTTCTGCGACTTGAGTTGATAAGTGTCCAGAAAGTTGTTGTTGACGGCGCGCAGATGGCCGACGTAGTGGGTGTTCCACGCCAGGCGGATCGAGTGGGGTCCGGCGACGTGAATGACGGCGGCCGTCTCGACGAGGTTGTCGGCGGTCTCCAGCGCGGAGTTGCCCTTGCCGAGGATGAGGACCCGCTGCCCGGTGAAGTCCTCGGGGTCGACGGTGACGTCGGCGTAGTCCTCGACCGTGTCGATGCCGGGGATGTCGGGGATATGGGCCCGGGTCAGTCCGGTGGCCATGACCAGGCGCCGGGCATGGTGGTCCTGGCCGTGCTGGTCGGTGACGGTGAAGCCGTCGGGGCCGCGCCCGATGCGCTGCGCGCGGGTGTCGTAGGCGATGTCGAGCTTGAAGGTCTCGGCGTAGTCGGCGAGGTAGCGCACGAGGTCGTCGGCGTGCGGGAAGTAGCGCTTGCTGTAGCGGGTGAAGAGCAGCTCGGGGTCCGGGGAGAGCAGTGAGTTCCAGTCCATCCGGAGGTTGAGCTCGGGGTCGGTGGTGCCGGTGTGGACCTTGTTGATCGAGATCAACTGGCGGTGACGGGGGAAGGTCCGGAAGAAGGTGCCCGGGGTGGGGCCGCTCTCCAGGATCCGGTAGTCGTGTCCGGCCGACTGCAGCAGTTGGCCGAGCTGGAGGCCCGCGGGACCAGCGCCGATGATGAGACAGTCGAGCGTTTCCTTGCGCACTGTGGCTGCCTTCCGTGGGGACGAGGAGGAACGAAGGCCATGCGGAGTAAGCGCTTGCTCACGCCAACTCCCCTTTATTGACGAGAAGTTGACGGATTCCTTTGAAACGTCAATCGCACCCTAGTGACGACTCTTCCCTCGCGACAACGCCCAGATCTCGCCACCGAAAGCGCTTGCAGGAGACCCTTGACGGCGGCGATGTTACCGGTAACATCAACAGTCGTCGCTGGCCGTGAACGAGAGGTGTGTGCCGTGCTGCTGCGGGACAGACAGGTCTTCAGCCCGACCGCGGTGGTCGCCTCCTGCGTGGGATTCGTGCTTCTCGGCGCCCTTCAGGCCCTGTACGGACCGGCCATCCCCGCCTTCCGCGAGGAGTTCGGGCTCAGCCCGTCGGCCGCGGGACTTGGACTGAGCGCCCACTTCGTCGGCGGAGTGGCCGGAGTACTGCTCTTCGACCGCTTCTTCGGGCGGATCGGCAACCGGCGGATCCTCGGCGCCTCGTATCTGCTCATGGCCGTCGGCGCGGCAGGGTTCGCACTGGCGCCGAACTGGCCGGTGGCCCTCGTCATGGCGCTGCTGGCCGGTCTGGGGTTCGGCGGCGTCGACTACGGCCTCAACCAGCTCTTCGCCGTCGGCTTCGGCCACCGCTCGACGGCCATGCTCAACATCCTCAACGCCCACTTCGGCATCGGCGCGATCCTCGGCCCGGCGCTGATCGGCCTGATCGGCGCCGAGCACTACCCGGCGGTCTTCCTGGCCTTCGCCCTGGCCAACCTGCCCCTCCTGCTGTGCCTGAGAGGCGTACGCGACCAGGTGCCGCCGCCGACCGAGGCGGAGCCCCGGAGCCAGGCCCTGGCTCGCAGCCTGGGATCCGTACTCGCCGTGTTCATCGCCCTGTATGTGCTGCACGTCGGTATCGAGGCGGGCGTGGGCGGCTGGGAGCCCACCCACCTGGAGACCGTCGGCTACGGCGCCGGACTGGCCGCGACCGCCACCTCCGTCTACTGGCTGATGATGACGGTCGGTCGCTTCCTGGTCGCCCCGCTCGCCCTGCGCTACTCACCCCAGACCATCATCACCGTGTCCTGCGCGGGAATGACGGTGTGCCTGCTGCTCGCCACGATCCCCGCGCTGGCCCCGTACGCCTACGCCGGTGTCGGTCTGTTCATCGCGCCGATCTTCCCCACCGGCCTGCCCTGGCTGAACCGTTCGGTCCCGCGCGCCCGCCGGGCGTCAGCCGTGGTCATCGCCGCCTCGATGGCCGGCGGCGTGGTGGCGGGCCCAGCCCTCGGCAAGGCCATCGAGGGGGCCGGCGTCCGCACGGTCCCCCTGCTCCTCGGCGCCGTCTCGGCACTCTGCCTGACGGCGACGCTCTGGCTGGTGCGCGCCACCCGGTCGCGCTGAAGCCCCCGCCCGGTCGCACTGAAACCCACCCCTGAACCCGAAGCGAAGGGAAGCCCCGCATGCCCGCCCTGACGACCACGTCCGACGGTTTCCTGCTGCACGGCGAGCCGCTGCGCATCATCTCCGGCGCCCTGCACTACTTCCGCGTCCACCCGGACCAATGGGCCGACCGCCTGCGCAAGGCACGTCTGATGGGCCTCAACACGGTGGAGACGTACGTCCCTTGGAACCTGCACCAGCCGGACCCCGAGGGCCCCCTCGTCCTCGACGGCTTCCGCGACCTGCCCCGCTATCTGAGCCTCGCCCAGGCCGAGGGCCTGCACGTCCTGCTGCGCCCCGGCCCGTTCATCTGCGCCGAGTGGGACGGCGGCGGCCTGCCCTCCTGGCTCACCTCCGACCCCGGCATCCGCCTGCGCAGCTCCGACCCCCGCTTCACCGGGGCGGTCGACCGCTACCTCGACCTGCTGATCCCACCCCTGCTGCCGCACATGGCCGCGTCCGGTGGCCCGGCCATCGCCGTGCAGGTGGAGAACGAGTACGGGGCCTACGGCGACGACAGTGCCTATCTCAAGCACCTGGAGCAGGCATTCCGCACCCGCGGTGTCGAGGAGCTGCTGTTCACCTGCGACCAGGCCAACCCCGAGCATCTGGCCGCGGGGAGCCTGCCCGGCGTCCTGACTACGGCCACCTTCGGCAGCCGGATCGACCGGAATCTGGCCGAGCTGCGCGCCTTCCAGCCCCAAGGGCCGCTGATGTGCATGGAGTTCTGGATCGGCTGGTTCGACCACTGGGGCGGGCCGCACCACGGCCGGGACGCGGCCGACGCCGCCGCGGACCTGGACCGGCTGCTGTCGGCCGGGGCGTCCGTCAACATCTACATGTTCCACGGCGGCACCAACTTCGGCTTCAGCAACGGCGCCAACCACCACCACACCTACGCCCCGACCGTCACGTCGTACGACTACGACGCCCCGCTCACCGAGCACGGCGACCCGAGCCCCAAGTACCAGGCCTTCCGCGAGGTCATCGCCCGCCACGCCCCGGTACCCGACGAACCCGTCCCGGCCCCGGCACCCAAACTCCCGCCCACACCAGTCGAGTTGACCCAGCGGGCCCCGCTGCTGCCGCACCTGACCGACCTCTCCAAGCCCGTCCACACCGACGGCGACCCGCTCACCATGGACGCCCTCGGCCTGCACGCGGGTTACGTGCTCTACCGCACGACCCTCCCCACAGCGGGCGACCGTCTGCTGCACTTCACGGGCGGAGTCGGTGACCGCGCCCAGGTCTTCGTCGCCGGCGCCCCCGTCGGCGTACTCGAACGCGAGCGGTACGACGAGACACTGCGCCTGCGAGTCCCGTACCCCGGCGCCACGCTCGACGTCCTGGTCGAGAACCAGGGCGGGGTCAACTACGGCCCGCGCATCGGCGCCCCGAAGGGCCTGCTGGGCCCCGTCACCCTCGACGGCACCGCGCTGCGCGGCTGGGACTGCCACCCCCTGCCGCTGACCGACCTGGACAAGGTGCCCTTCACACCGGGAGCCTGCACCGAACCCGCCTTCCACCACGGCACCTTCGAGGTGGACACCCCCGCCGACGCCTTCCTCTCCCTCCCCGGCTGGACCAAGGGCCAGGCCTGGGTCAACGGCTTCCACCTCGGCCGCTACTGGAACCGCGGCCCCCAGCGCACCCTGTACGTCCCCGCCCCGATCCTGCGCCCCGGCGCCAACGACCTCGTCCTGCTGGAACTCCACGCCACCACCAGCACCCGCGCCCAGCTCACCGACACCGCCGACCTCGGCACGGAGAACCACTCATGACGCACCGCCTGCGCGTCCCCGCGCCCACCGCTCCCCCGCTGACCGGCCATCTGCCCTTCACCGACGCGCCCGGCGTGTCCGACCCGATCGAGGTCACCAGCCGCTGGTTCACCCGCGGCGGCCGCCCCTGGTTCCCGGTCTCCGGCGAGTTCCACTACTCCCGGTATCCGTTGGGGAGTTGGGAGGAGGAGCTGCTGAAGATGAAGGCGGGCGGGGTGAGTGCCGTCGCCAGTTACGTCATCTGGATCCACCACGAGGAGATCGAGGGCCGGGTCCGCTTCGACGGCGACCGCGATCTGCGCCGCTTCGCCGAGCTCTGCGCCCGGCACGGCCTGGACTTCATCCCCCGGATCGGCCCCTGGTGCCACGCCGAGGTACGCAACGGAGGGCTGCCCGACTGGCTCCTGGCCCGCGACTGCACACCCCGCACCGACGACCCCGGCTATCTGGGGCCCGTACGCGCCTGGTTCACGGCCGTCGCGGAGCAACTGCGCGGCCTGGACCGGGCGCACGGCGGCCCGATCGTCGCGATCCAGATCGAGAACGAGCTCTACGACCAGCCCGGCCACCTCCTCACCCTCAAGCGCATGGCCCAGGAGGCCGGCCTCAGCGCACCCCTGTGGACGTCGACCGCCTGGGGCGGTGTCCAACTCCCGCCCGACGAGCTGCTTCCGCTGTACGGCGGCTATCCGGAGACGTTCTGGACGGAGTGGGACGGCGGCTGGCCCGACACCTGCCGCAAGCACTTCTTCTTCACCGACCAGCGCGACGACGAGGGCATCGGCGCCGACCTGCGGCCCGCCACCGTCCGCGGCGGCGAACCGGCCCCGACGGACCGATTCCCGTGGGCCACCTGCGAGTTGGGCGGCGGGATGGCGGTGGCGTATCACCGGCGGCCGCGCGTGGAAGCCGCCGACATCGGCGCACTGGGCCTGACGAAGATCGGCTGCGGCTCGGTCTGGCAGGGCTACTACATGTTCCACGGCGGCACGAACCCACCCGGCGCCCTCCAGGAGTCCCACGCCAGCGACTACCCCAACGACCTGCCGGTGCTGACGTACGACTTCCAGGCGCCGCTCGGCGAGTACGGCCAGTACCGGCCCTCGTACCACGAACTGCGCCTCCAGCACCTGATGCTGGCCGACTTCGGGCAGCTCATCGCGCCGATGGAGGCGGTGCTGCCCGAGCGGCAGCCGACCGGTCAGGACGACCGGGACACCCTGCGCTGGGCGGTCCGCAGCGACGGCGACTCGGGCTTCCTGTTCGTCAACAACCACCAGCCGCACGAGCCGCTGCCGGATCACCCGGAGACGACGTTCTGCGTTGAACTACCCGATGCTGAGGGTGAGTTGAGTCTGCCGAGCGTTCCGGTGACCATCCCTACCGGCGCCTACTTCTGCTGGCCGCTGCGTCTGGAGGTGGCGGGTCTGCGGCTGGAGTGGGCCACCGCGCAGCCGGTGTGCACGGTCCAGGACGAAGGCCGTACGGTGCTGGTGCTGGCCGCCACGGACGGCATCGCCCCCGAACTCGCCCTGGACGCGGGCACGGTGACGTCCGTCGACACGCCGTCCGGCGAGGTCGCCCACGTCGACGGACGGGTTCTGGTGACCGGTCTACGCCCGGGCACCGACGCCTTGGTCGAGGTCGGCACGGCGGACGGCGGGCGGGTCGGTGTGCTGGTCCTCGACGCGGCGACGGCCCGTTGCGTCTACCGGGGCGAGGCCTGGGGTGTCGAGCGGCTGGTGCTGTGTGCGGACGGGGTCGTCTTCGACCGGGGTGACGTCCGCGTGCACAGCCCGGCGGCCCGGCCGTCGTTCGCCGTACTGGCCGCGCCGGAACGGGATCCGGTGGTGGAGGGTACGGCGGTGACGGGGACGGCGTACGGGGTGTTCACCCGGTACGCGCTCGACGTGCCCGACGCCTTGGGGGACGTACACCTGACGCAGGTGCGTCCCGCCGGGCCCGCGCCTGAACCGGTGGCAGGTGTCCTCGGCCGGGCCAGTGCGCCCGCGGACAAGTACTTCGAGAGCGTGGCCGCCGAATACCGCGTCGAGGTGCCGGACGATCTGCCGACCGGGACCGTGCTGCGGCTGACCTGGACGGGAGACGTGGGGCGGGCGTACGTGGGCGACCGGCTCGTCGCGGACCAGTTCTTCTCGGGGCGGGTCTGGGACATCGGCGTGGACCGGCTGCCGGCCGGGGCGCTACGGCTGCGGGTGCTGCCGTTGCACCCGGACGCTCCGGTGTATCTGCCGGGGCGCGCGGCGGTGGACGCGCGGACGGCCGCCGTCACCGGGGCGGAGTGGGTGACCACGCGCTCCTGGACGGCGCGGGTGGACTGAGGAGCCCCTGGGCGGTCGTGCCTATGCTGTGGTCCCGACCGGGCGGGACCGGACCGCCGTGCCGACGCCGAGGAAACTGCGATCATGAGCCCAAGCCCCGCCGGTTCCTCCGTTCCCAAGGGGCGTGCCAGGCGGAACTTCGCCGGTTCGCGTCCGGTGATGGGCGATGTGGCCCGGCTGGCGGGTGTCTCCAAGCAGACCGTCTCCCGAGTGCTCAACGAGCATCCGTCCGTGCGGCCGGAGACGCGGGAGGCGGTCACCGCGGCGATGCGCACGCTCGGCTACCGGCCCAGCCGCAGCGCCCGGTCGCTGGCCAGCGGACGGACCCGGATGCTCGGCGTGATCTCCTTCGACGCCGCCCGCTACGGCCCCGCTTCCATTCTCACCGCGATCAACACCGCGGCGCAGGAAGCCGGTTACCTGGTGAGCTCCATCGCCCTGGACACGGCCGACCACGATACGGTGGCCGAGGCGGTCGACCGGCTGTCGGCGGAGGGCGCGGACGGCGTGATCGCCATCGCCCCCCAGGCCTGGGTGGGCAGGGCACTGGCGGACACCCGCCTGGACACACCGTTGGTGGTGCTGGAGACCGGCCCCGAGGCCGACACCCTGATGGTCACCGGCGACTCCCGGACCGGCGCCCGCCTCGCCACCGAGCATCTGCTGGGGCTCGGACACGCCACCGTCTGGCATATCGCGGGCCCGACCGGCTGGAGCTCCGCGGACCAGAGGCGCGACAGCTGGCAGGCGTGTCTGCGCGAGCACGGCGCCGAGATCCCCGAACCGCTGGTCGGTGACTGGAGCGCGGACTCGGGCTACGACCTGGGCCGCGCGCTCGCCGGACGCCCCGACGTCACGGCGGTGTTCGCCTCCAACGACCAGATGGCGCTCGGCCTGCTGCACGCCCTGCACGAGTCGGGGCGCTCGGTCCCCGGCGAGGTCAGCGTGGTCGGCTACGACGACATCCCGGAGGCCGCGCATCTGCTCCCGCCGCTGACGACGGTCCGGACCGACTTCGCCGAGATCGGCACGCGGTCGCTGCGGCTGCTGCTCGACCGTATCGACGGCCACGAGGGGCCGCCGCGGGTCGAGTCGCTGGTGCCCGTGGAGCTGGTGGTGCGCCGGAGCACTGGGCAGTGCCGCAGGGGGCGCGCGGAGTGAGCCCGTGAACCCTGCATGCGCCCCCTGTCCCGTGGGGAGAATGCGATACGCGTTTGATCGTGTCCCATCGGGAAAGCAGGCCGTTCCGTGTTGTTGCATCTGCCCACGTCCGTGTCCGAGGTCCAGCAGCACATAGCCGAGGGGGCGCTGCCGATAGGCGGGGCGACCCTCGTCTGGGCGACCTTCCAACGCGACGGCTTCCCCGACCGGGCCATGTCCCTGCGCAACCTTCCGGAAGCGAATGTCCTCGGGCCCGAGACCCTGGGCTCGGCGGTGGTCCTGCACCGGATAGACGACCGGGTACCGGAGGTCCTGCGCAGGGCGGCCGGCACCATCGGCACCGGCGCCGTACGCCGCGCCGCCACGGTCGGCGGCAACATCGTGGGCAGCACCCTGCGCTGTCTCCTCCCCGCCGCCCTGGTCCTCGACACACGCGCAACGGTCCTGGACGCGGCCGGCGTCTACGAGACCGACCTGACGGAACTCCTCGCGAAGCGCCCGGTCCTCCTCAGCCTCAACTGGCGCACCCCGCTGACCAGCGGCTACCACAAGCAGGACAGCGACCCGGGCGGCCCGCCACCTTTCGTGGTCGCCACCGCCGTACACGCCGAGCCCGACGGCACGAAGCGGCTACGCCTGGCAGTCCGCGACGGCTACGAGTTCCTGACCGCGACGGCGGCCTACGACACCGACGTCGACGCGGTCCTGCACGCCGTGGAGACCACGGACATCGGGGGGCTTCCCGCGGCCGCCAGGGATCTGGTCCGCCGTCAGGTGACCGAGGTGCTGTCCGCCGTCTGACGCGAAGTCGCTGAGCGTGGGTCAGCCGTCCTGGGTCATCCAGGACGGCTGTCGAGCATGCCCGCGTACACGCGCCGCGCCGCCCGGACACGGGTCCGGTTGCTCGTTTCTGCTCGCAACAGCATCTTTTCAAGCACCTATTGACACATGAGGCTCGCGCGGACAAAGTCATGCGGCAGCAAGAGCAGCCGGCCGCCACGCATTAGGGAGCGATCCGCGCCATGCATGAAACCCCTGCTGTCTCACGCCGTACCGTCATGGGCGGCGCCCTGGCCTCCGGTGCCGTGGTCGCCGGACTCGGCACCAGGGCCTCCGCAGCCCAGGACGCCCCGGACGCCGAGGGCACACCGGCCCGGCGTCCGGGCCAGAAGTCGATGATCGGGGTGCCGTTCGGTGAGTATCCGACGGTCCGCGTCGGCATGATCGGGCTCGGGAACCGGGGCCACGGTATGTCCTCGGGCTGGGGCGCCGTCCCGGGATGCACCGTGACCGCCGTGTGCGACATCCGCGCCGACCGTGCCAGACGCACCGCCGACCGGCTCGTCGCCGAGGGCCGCCCCCGGCCTGCCGAGTACGGCGGCTCCGCCGACGCCTACGCACGCATGCTCCGCCGCGACGACATCGACCTCGTCTACATCGCCACGCCCTGGGAGTTCCACTACGAGCAGGGCCGCGCCGCCCTGCTCGCCGGCAAGCACGTCCTCGTCGAACTCCCCATCGCCACCGAGCTGGACGAGCTGTGGGACCTGGTCGACACCAGCGAGCGCACCCGTCGGCATCTGATCCTGTCCGAGAACTGCTCCTACGGCCGCAACGAGCTGGCGATGCTGAAGATGGCCCACGACGGCCTGTTCGGCGAGGTCACCAACGGCCACGGCGGCTATCTGCACGACCTGAGAGCCCTGCTCTTCTCGGACACGTACTACACCGACTCCTGGCGGAGGTTGTGGCACACCCGCAGCACCGCGTCCTTCTACCCCATGCACGGTCTGGCCCCGATCGCGGCGGCCATGGACGTCAACCGCGGCGACCGGATGACGACGCTGCGGGCGACGGCCACCGAGCCCCGGGGCCTCGCCGACTACCGCGAGCGCTTCATCCCCAAGTCCCACCCGAGTTGGCAGGAGACGTACATCAACGGTGACCTCGTCACCTGCCTGATCGACACCGCGCAGGGCCGGGTGATCCGCGCCGAGCACGAGGTCAGCTCGCCGCGCCCGTACAGCCGTATCAACTCACTCGCCGGCAGTCGCGGCATCTTCGAGGACTACGCGGGCGTGACGTCCGCGAGCGGTGGCCGTATCTACCTCGAACCGGACCACAGCGGCCACAGCTGGCGGGCGTTCGACGCCTACCGCAAGGAGTTCGACCACTGGCTGTGGCTGAAGATCGGCGACGACGCGGAGAACAACGGCGGACACGGCGGCATGGACTACGTCCTGCAGTGGCGTACGGTCCAGCAGATGCGCGCCGGTCTCGTCCCCGACATGGACGTCTATGACGGCGCGGTCTGGTGCTCGCCCATCCCCCTGAGCGTCAAGTCCCTCGCGGCGGGCGGCCGTCCGGTCCAGGTCCCGGACTTCACCCGGGGCTCCTGGGTCAACCACCGCACGGGCCTGGACTCCCGCCCGAGCGACATGCCACCGGTCGTCTGACCGGCGGCTATTCTTCGACCGGACAAGCGGACGGGGAGGGCACCGGTGACTGACGGACCGATCGATCTGATGCGCCTGGTGGGCGACGGCAACAGCGTCGTCCTGCGGATGACCGGGACGGAAGGCCAGGGCTCCGCCGGTGGTGAGGTCCTGACCGGTGCCTTCGTCGTCGACACGCCCTTTGTGAAGGGCTCTCTCGACCTCTGGGTCTTCCCCCAGGACCTGCGCGAGTGGCAGGAAGTGCTGGACTGGCTCGACGCCGGCGGGATGTGGCGTGGCGTGAGTTCTCGCGGGGGCCCTCGATGTTCGTCGAGCGTGACGTGGAGGAGGAGCGGGCGCGGGTCACGGTCAAGGACAGCGCAGGGTCCCTTACGTCGGTCACGGTGACCGTGCCGATGGACGACTCCTGGTTCGACGACGCTTATGAGCGCCTGGAGCTGGTCCGGAAGACCTGGCCTTCGGCCGAGGCCTGACGCGGCCAGGGCGCTAGCGCACGCTGCCCGCCTCCGTCACCGGTACCGGGCGGCGCAGCAAGTACACGCCGGCCGTCGTCACCAGCAGCGCCATACATGCGATGAACACCAGACCCGCGCCTTCCAGGCCGATCGGCCCCACCAGCAGGCCCACACCGATGACCGGTACCGAGATACCCGCGTAGGCCACGACGAACAGGGCCGAGATCACGGCCGCGCGTTTGTCCTCCTCGGACACCTGGGCCACCGCGGAGAGCGCACCGCGGAACGACAGGCCCTGGCCGGCGCCGCCGACGAGCGCGCTCAGCACCACCAGCGGCAGCAGATCCCAGCGCAGCGCGCCTGCCAGCAGCGCCAGGCCGGCCAGGAGCGCGGTGCAGCCGAGCGGGAGGGATCTGGCGACGCCGACCCGGCCGACGGCCAACTGTCCGCCCGTGGAGGCGAAGAAGGCCAGTGCCACGACCAGTCCGCTCACCGCGCGGTTGTGCACGTCCAGGGAGTGGGCGAGGAAGGACGGGCTGACCGAGGTGAACACCCCGAACAGGGCGAACCCCACGAAGGACGCGGCCGCCGCCGGTCCGAAGACCGCCCGCACCCTCGGGGGCAGCCCGGGCTTCTGCGGCCGTACGGTGTTCAGCGGTCGGCGCTCCCGCACCGTCTCCGGAAGCCACAGCAGGACGGCGGCCGAGCAGGCCACCAGGGCGAGATGGACGACGAACGGCAGGTACAGCGGCCAGTCGGCGTACTGCGCGAGCACCCCGGCGAGCAGGGGACCGCAGCCCAGGCCGCCCATGTTCGCGGCGGTCGCCACGAACGTGGCCCGTGGGGAGCCTGGCGGTGCCAGTTCGAGGACGTACGCCGAGGCGGCCCCGGTGAACAGGCCCGCGGACAGGCCCGACAGCAGCCGTCCCACGTACAGCCAGCCCAGCGAGGTGGCACACAGGAAGCAGACGGCGCTCGCGGCCGCGAAGCCCAGGCCCCACCACAACACCGGCCGTCTGCCCACGGCGTCCGAGGCGTTGCCCGCCGCCAGCAGCACGCCGATGACTCCGAAGGCGTACACGGCGTAGACGACCGTGACGGTGAGCTCGGAGAAGTCGAACTTCTCCTGGTACAGGCCGTAGAGGGGGGTCGGGAGCGTCGTACCGGCCATGCACACCGCGAACACCGCTCCGGCGAGCAGGCACGGGCGCCAGCCTCGAAGATCACCGTCCATTGCCGGAGCTGAAGTCGATCAGGCGGTTCAGCCAGGTCTGGTGGGCGTTGAGCATCGGGTTGGGGAGCTGACGGGCCAGTTCGGCGGCGATACGGCCGATCTGCGTCTCCTGGGTGAGGACGCGGACCCGGCCGCCGGGCAGGTCCTCGACCAGCCAGCCGTGCAGGACTTGGAGCCGCTCCTCGGGCGTGCCGTCCTGCTCCGCGGTCCAGGAGAGTCGGCCCGGGGCGCCCTCGGCGGGGGCCTGGCACTCGACGACATGGGCGTGCTGAGTGCGCACGGACGCGACGCCGACGGGGTCGAAGGTGAAGTGGACGCCGTCCTTCAGCACGGGGCCGCCGCCCTCCGGGAAGGCGATCGCGGTGATGTGGTCCAAGTACGACTCCCAGGTGGCGGTGTCGGTCAGGGCACGCCAGACCTGGGCCGCGGTGACACCCGGGACGACGACCTCGTTGGAGACGAAGTTGTCGCCGGTGCCGGGCAGGTACTTCTCGGGCCAGTTGATCGCGTTCTGCGTGGTCATGTGCGGGTAGTCCTTCCGTCTCCGATGACCCATACCCGAATGAAGATGGTCATATCGGACGCAATCGGCGAGGGGGTGCCGTCGGGAGGCGGCCCGGAGGCCTTCGACGCACATTGAGAGCATGACGGACCACCACGACAGGCCCCCGGCGGCAGCGGCGGTGCGCGGTCTCGACCCCCTGATCTCGCTCGCCATGTGCGTGCACGCCGGGCCCGGTGTGTACGCGCTGCTGCTCGGCGCGGGCATGTCGCGGGACGCCGGTGTGCCCACGGGGTGGGAGATCGTCACGGATCTGGTGCGCCGGGCCGCCGTCGCCAAGGGCGCCGACCAGGACCTCGCCGCCGCCGACCCTGAGGCCTGGTGGGCCCGCCACGGGGACGGCGGGCCGCTCGGCTACTCCGGCCTGCTGGAGGCGCTCGGCGATACGCCCGCCGCCCGGCACAAGCTGCTGCGCGGGTACTTCGAGCCCGGAGAGGAGGGGCTCAGGCGGCCCGGCGTGGCGCATCACGCGGTGGCCCGGCTGATGGCGCGGGGCTCGGTGCGGGTGGTGCTGACCACCAACTTCGACCGGCTCACGGAACAGGCGCTGGCCGCCGCGGGCGTGCAGCCGCAGGTCATCCACAGCCCCGACAGTCTGCGCGGGATGACTCCGCTCGCGCACGCCCGGGCCACGGTCGTCAAACTGCACGGCGATCTCACCGACCTGGAGGCCCGCAACACCGAGCACGAGCTGAGCGCGTATCCGGCCGCGTGGGCCGGTCTGGTGGACCAGGTGCTGGACGAGTACGGGCTGATCGTCTGCGGCTGGTCCGCCCAGTGGGACCACGCCCTGTCCGCCTGCTTCGAGCGCCGCGCCACCCGCCGTTACCCCTTCTTCTGGGCCGCCCCGCACGGCCCGCACGGCAAGGCCGCCGAACTCGTCGCCCGGCACGGCGCCGTGGTGGTGCGGGGTGTGACAGCGAAGGAGTTCTTCCCCGGCCTGCTGGACCGGGTCGAGGCCCTGGACCGGCTGACGGAACCCGCGCCGACCCGCGAACTGTCCGTGGCCCGCCTCAAGCGCGCACTCCCCGACCCCGTGCGCCGCATCGAACTGCACGAACTGGTGGACGCCGAGGCGACGCGGGTGGTGGAGCGCCTCTCGGACAGCGACCGGTATCCGCTCGATGAGCACCCTTCGGACCCTCGGACGTACCGAGACCTCCTGCTGCGGTACCAGAGCGACTGCGACACGCTGCTGCATCTGCTGGCGGTGGGCGCGTTCCATGACGAGGGCGGGGTGCATACGGCGGTGTGGGTGCGGGCGGTGCAACGGCTGCTGAGCGCCCCCGGGAGTCTGTACCCCGCGCTCCTCGCCCTGTCCGCCGCCGGCAGTGCGGCCGTACTGGCGGGCCGGGACGAGCTGTTCGGCCGGCTGCTGCTGGAACCGTCCCTGGCCGGCCCCTCGGAGCCCAGACCGGCGGTACTGGCGCTGCGCACGGAGGACGTGCTCGGCGACGGCGACTTCCTCAACGCGCTCTTGGCGGAGCCGTATCCGCCCTCCCTCGTCCTGACCTCGCACAGCACGTGGCTGCGGGAACGGCTCCGCGATGTACTGGCCGAGCCGGGCGCGGACAGCGACCGGGCGATCTCGGACGCCTTCGACGCGTACGAGTACCTGACGGCGCTCGTCCAGGCGGACCTCTCGGAAACCCCTGTGGCGCTGGGCGAGTTCACCCTTCCGGACCGCTGGGACGGGGACCGACGCCTCCGCGTGGCCGAGCGCGTGCAGGCTCGGTTCTCCGAAACCTGGCCCCTGCTCCGCAGTGGTGCGTTCGGCGGCCGGATCCAGCGGGCCCACACCGCGGCGGCCGTGGTGGATGTGCTGTGCGCCGAGCGGCACCGGGAGGCCATGGGGGCGGCGCCGCTTCGGTGAGGGGGGTGGTGACTTCCGGTGGCGGCGGTTCAGGGGTGGCTCTAGCGTGGGCCGAAGTTCCGCATATGCGTGCGGAATATCCCACGACAGGAGGATGGACCCATGACGGGCATGGTCGCTGACAACGCCTTTTCGATCGAGGCCTGGGGTATCCAGGTCGACCTTCCGCACCGGGACGACGGTGAGTGGACCGCGCGGGACATCGTCGACTGGGCCGCCGCCAACACCGCCTGGCACGAGAAGAAGAAGTGCGCCACGTGCAAGGGATGCTTCGTCGTGGCCGAGGGCACGCTGGTCGAAGTGCCCGACGGGGCCGATCCGATGGACATCAGATTCGTGGCGCCGTCGGAGGTCAAACGGCGGATCGCCGAGAACCGCCTGTGGATCGACGCCCCGTGAACTGTCACACCCGCTCGGGGCCGGGCCGTATCAAGTCGGCTGCCACGTCGCCGCCGTCGACGATGCGGTCTTTGAACTCGTCGTGACAGAACTGGTAGACCGGTCCGACCCGTCTCAGCACACTGAGGAGCCTCGCGTCCTCCATGAAGGACAGCGGGTGCCGCGGTAGTCGCTTGGCCGAGGCCAACCGCAGGCACACTTCCCGGTACTTGAAGTAGGCGGTACTGGAAACGCCGGCGAGTCCGGCGGCGAGTCCGAGCCCCAGATTGGCCTCCAGGGTCTCCAGCCAGGCGCCGACGACGAGCACTGCCACGGTGTCGCTGCTGGTCAAGTGCCCCAGGGACGTAATGATCCACTTGCCCAGCGGCGGCACCACCGCGAACAGCATCAGTGCGATGGCGACCGTCCGCTCACCGCGCAGGGTCGACCGGGGTGTCTCCTGTTCGAGGTCGGCCGGGACGCGAGCCCATCTGAGCACGGCGAGCCCCAAGCCGAGCAGCGCCCCGAAGAAGGCGCCGAAGGCCCCGGCCGCGAGGATGCGTTCCGACCAGGGAACCATCCACCCCCACGGCGAGACGAAGGCCAGCGCCACGCCCAAGGTCGTACCGAGCAGCAACCCCCGTGCGAGGCAGGCCGGCAGCATTCCCACCAGTACGCGGCCCGAGGCACGAAGGTCCAGGCGGGTGGGGCGGGAGGAAGCGCCCGGCAGGTCGAGTCCCGCGATGACGGTCACGATCAGCAGGAAGACACAGGTACGGAAGACCGCGCGCCGGTTGACGAAGGTCAGCGCCTCGCTCGGGTCGAGGAACGAGAGGTCGGTGACCTGACCTCCGGTCACCTGACGGATGGACCCGTAGGCCAGGAAGCCGCCGAGTTCCGCACCCAGCCAGAACAGCACCGCCAGCAGCAGGATCCGCCGTACCTGGGCGCGGCGGCTTCCCGCACTGCGCGGACTCGCCGCCGAGCGCCGCCGTAGCATCGCGGCGCACAGCGCACCGAGGCTCAGCACCGCCATGAACAGCAGCCATGCGACGCCCGCTCTGGCCCAGGTGTACGGCGCCACGCCCACCTCGAAGGTCAGGGTCGCCCGTGTCGCCGCGCTCGCCCAGTGCTCCACGGCCGCGCCCACCACCACCGCCACCGGAAGCAGAGCGATGCCCCCGACGACCGCCCTGGACGCGAACTCCCCGAGGGTGTGCCGCCTTCCGTCGCCGCTGTCATAGGCGAGTCGGATCACCACGGTGGCGCCCACGGCCGTGGCGAGCGTGATGACCACGAAGCAGGCGAACCGCGCGAGCGGCGACAACGCCCAGTGGAAGTAGTCCCCCGCCATACATCCCGCGCCGAGGCCCACCACCGCCCCCGCCACCGGCCCCGACAACGGCCCCGCCGGATCCGGCCGTAGCGCGCGGTGGAGTTCCCACCAGGCGATGTCGTCCGTGCCCTGCCGTTTGATGTGCGAGGCGAGGAAGCTCAGTGACGACCGGGCGTCGTCGGGATGCCAGCGGGTGGCGGCGGTGCGGCGGACGTCCGGGACCGAAGGGTCCACGGCCGTCGGTTCCGGCGAGAACACCGCCGGGACCAGTGCGTCCAGCAGATGGTGCTGGAGGCTGCTCGCGTCGGTGAAGCGGATCAGTTCGCCGGGGTCGCTGGCCGGTAAGGCGTACACCGTGCGGGCCAGCCAGACGTTCAGCGGTACCGACAGCGCCTGGGCGACGGGACCTTCGGGACGGCGGGTGAGTTCGTCGAGCACCGGCTGCCAGGCCGCGCTGCGCCGGGGCGGGACCACACTGCGCAGATACTCCGCCACGTCCGCCGCCCCGACCGGATCCGCGACCACCACGGCCGCCGCGGTGACCACGTCGGTGTCCGTCACCATCCGGTGGTACTCGGACTGACGCGAGGTCAGGATCAGCGGACCGTGCACGGCGATGGCGTGGTTGACGGCGGCCAGCGCCCTGAGCCGCAGCTCGGCCGGGAGTTCGTCGAGCCCGTCCAGGACCGGCAGTACCCGCCCCTCGGCCACCAACTTGCGCGCCGCGTCCCGGCCGTACGTCTCGTGATTGCGCAGCGCCGGATAGTCCTCGTGGATACGCCGGGCCATCCAGTCCAGCAGCGGTTCCTTGCGCGGGTTCCACGGCGCGAGATCGAGGAGGACGGGGACTGGTTCCCCCGGTTGCGGGTCGCGCAGCAGTTCTCGTACGAGAAGGATCGCCAGCGCTGTCTTGCCCGCGCCTGGTTCGCCCAGGACCACCAACCGCCTGCGGGGCAGGGCGCGGTACGCCGCGGCGAAGGCCGCGATGTCGTCGCTGCGGCCGGACACGGTGCGGCCGACCATGCGGACGTGATCGCCCGCCTCCGTCTGGCCACTGCGCCAGCGCACCGCCAACGGATGGGGATCCAGCAGGCCTTGGGCCGCCGCCTCCTCGGTCCATTGGCGGCGCACCATGGCGGCGAGCGCCTCCGCCGCCTGTTCCAGCTCGGTTCGGGTGGCCGGGGCGGCGGGGCGTGACCGGTGCCAGGACCAGCTGAACAGGCCGGCCGTGGCCGAGATCAGGACGCTCAGGGAGGTCGCGGCCGCCTGGGCGCCCGAGCCGATCACGAGCGCCACCACCGTGACGAGCGCCGCGGCGCCGACGGCCCCGATGAGCCAGGGCCAGCGCACTGTGTTGCGACTCATCGCTACGGCCGGACGGCCGCGTCCTCGATGTCATTGCGGAACAGGCACAGCTTCGCGTCGTCGGCGAGGAAGTACTTGTCGACCTTGTAGGCGATGGTGGCGAAGTCGAGCCGGCCGTCGCCGTTGAAGTCGCCGATGGCGATCCGTGCGGCACTGTCCGAGGACACCCGCCACTTGGTGAACACACCGGCGGCGATGTCCAGGCACTTGTAGTAGAAGACGCCCTGCCAGGGGTGCGGCCCGCGCAGGGCGACCAGGAACTCGTCGTCGCCGTCGTTGTCGAAGTCCGCGCAGACGATCTGGTGACTGGGGCCCTCGCCGAGTTCATTGGGGTCGCCGAAGACATCGAGCACGATCCGGCGCCAGCTCGCCTCGGCCACCGGGGTGCCGGGCCGCTCCTTGATGTACGCGGCCACGGTGTTGCCGTGGAAGGGCTCGGTGGCCACGACGTAGGCGTGCGGGTCGTCGCCGATCCGTCCGGCGCCGACGTCGCCGCTGCCCTTGAACCCGGTCGCGTCGAACCGTTCGTGTTCGCCGTCGCCGATGTGCGTGGTGGTGAAGCGGTGCTCGCGCTCGTCGTAGTGGAGCCAGGTGACGCCCTCTTCGGTGGCGAGCAGGATCGAGTCGAGGTGCTCGCTGCCGGGCAGCGGGTTCTTCTGGATCTCCACTCCGTGGATCATGCGGTAGTGGGCGTCGTCGACGATGCGCTTGTCCCAGGGCTGGCGCACGTCGTTGTTCGGGCTGAACAGTACGACGGGGACGAGGGCGTGGACGTGGTGGGCACCTACGGTCGGCAGGGCCATCAGCTCGGGTTTGCGGGTCTGGGTGAAGTGGCCCAGGCGCAGCCGGTGCATGGCGGTGTGGCGGCCGATGTAGTGGCGCTTCCAGCGGGTCTCGGAGTCGAACTTGCCGGTGTTCTCGATCCAGTCGATCTTCCCGCCCTCGGGGTCGGGGTCGTCGATACGGCCTCGGGCGCCGTACAGCTCGTAGCAGACCACGATGTCGGGGTAGCCGTTGCCGGAGATGTCGCCGTGGTGGGCGCCGATGGGCATGTGGAAGCCGTCGGCGACCAGTCGCTTCTGCCAGTCGGGGTTCTGGTACCAGTACAGCTCGCCCAGGTACAGGCCGTGGCCGACCAGGTCGGGCCGGGTGTCGCCGTCGATGTCGGGGGCCTCCAGCCAGTAGCCCTCGATGAGGTTGTCCTCCAGGACTTCGCGGGTGAACCGGGGGACGCGGATGTTCAGGGGGGCCATGGTGGGTGCCTTCCGAGTGCGGAGAGAGGTGAGGGGGTCAGCCGAGGGTCCGGGCGAGGTAGGCGTGGGCGGTCTGGGCGTAGTAGAGCGGCGGGTGTCCGTTCTGCGGGTCCTGCTCGGCCTCCACCACCAGCCAGCCGCGGTAACTCTCGCCCGGGCGGAGGACCTTGAGGACGGCGTCGAAGTCGATGTCGCCGTCGCTGTCCCCGGGGACGGTGAAGATGCCCGCCTCGATGTACTCGCGGAAGCTGCCGTCGGCCAGCGTGCGGTCGGCGCGGACGCTGCCGCGGACGTTCTTGAGGTGGACGTGCGCGATGCGGTCGCGATGCCGCTCCATCAGCTCGGTCAAGTCGGCGCCCGCCCAGGTGAGATGGCCGGTGTCCAGCAGCAGTCCGACATACCGCGGGTCGGTGTCCCGCATCAGCCGGTCGACGTCCTGCTCGGTCTGGACGCCGGTGCCCATATGGGGGTGGTAGGCGAGGGTGAAGCCCTGGCCCGCGACGATCTCCCCGATCTTGTTCAGCCCGTCGCAGAGGTCGGCCCACTCCTCGTCGGTGAACTCCGGTTTGTTGCTGCGCAGGCTGAGCGACTGCAGATGGACGGACCTGCCGAACTCGGCGACACCGATCGTGGTGGTCCGCACCGGCGGGCCGTCGGCGTTGAACTGCTTGAGGAACTCCAGCACCTTGAGCAGTTCGCGGGCGGTGCGCGCGGAGCCGTCGGGCACGGTGAAGTACGTGCTCACCCATGGCTCGCTGACGCTGAGCCCGCGCAGATGCATCGCGGCGGTCAGCGCGTCGACGTCGGTGGTGAAGGTGTGGCCGATGCTGCACCCCTCGAATCCGGCGAGCGCGATCTCGCTCAGGCACTGCTCCATGGGGATCTCATTGCCGATGAGCGGGAAGTCGTCGTTGGTCCAGCAGGTGGGGGTGATGCCCAGGTGGATGCCGTCGGGGCGCGGGGTGGTGGGTGCCGGCATGGTGGGGTCCTCAGTGTCCGGGGTGGCCCTTGACGATGGTGTCGACCGCGTGCAGCGCCATGGCGACGCTGGTGAGGGTGGGGTTGGAGGCGTTGCCGAAGGGGTGCAGGCCGTTGCCGCCGAGGTAGAGGTTGTCGATGTGCCACACCTTGGAGTACTCGTCGACGACGCTGTCCAGCGCGCTTCTGCCCATCCGGGTGGTGCCCGCGATGTGCAGCGGCAGGCCCGGGGTGAGGAAGACGGGCTCGGAGCCGGGCATGAAGCCCCCCAGCGCGGCGGCGGTGCGCATCATGTGCCGGCTCATGCGCTCGGTCTCCTTGCGCTCTGCCTCGTCGAGACGGAAGGAGAAGGTGGGCTGCGGCATGTCGAAGGTGTCGCGGAGTCTGCGGGAGAAGGTGACCTTGTTCTCCGGGCGGGGCCGGGAGATGCCGAACCAGCGCAGGTCCACGATGAGCCGGGGGTCGACATTGGGCGGTACGGCGCCGTAGGTGAAGGCGTCCCGGTGGATCTGGCAGTGCCAGGGGCGGCCCTCGGACACCAACAGGGCCAGGTTCGGGTCCCGTTCGCAGGGCGGGAAGGGCACAGGGTCGGCGGTCTTGTCCCCGGCGTGCAACTGCTTCAGCTGGGCGGCGCGGTGGTCGGCGACCCGGTCGGCGGCGGCCGACGCAGGATCCGCTGAGCCGCCGGACTCGGTGCGCAGGATCTCCTCGACGTGGTCCATGTGCTGCTGCTCCAGGACCACCTGGCAGAAGGACATGGGCTGTTCGGTCAGATAGCGGCCGAGCGCGGGCAGGGTGACGCCGGAGTTGAACAGCAACTGCGGTGTCGGTACGGCGCCACAGGCCACGACGTAGGTGTCGGCCCGCAGCCGGATCTCCTCGCGTACGTCACGCAGGTTGCGCACCACCGCGTACTGGACCTTCTGGCGCTTGCCCGAACCGGTGATCTCCAGCCGGACGCACTGATGCTCGGGCAGCAGGGTGAACGAGCCCTGCGGCGGGGTGTGGGCGGGGTCGGCCAGCTCGCCGAGGACGGTGTCGGCGGCCGACCAGGTCACCGCGGAGGTCTGCGCGGAGTCGGCGCGATCGCTGACGGCGAGGGGCAGTTCGGTGACGTCGGCGAACTCCTCGCCCGCCCGCCGGAGCACCCGCTTGACCAGCAAGTGGCGGGCGGAGGCGGAGAAGACGGAGGTACTGCGGGCGAGCAGGGACTCGGCCTCGTCGTAGAGGCGGTTCATGTCCTTCTCGTCGATGGGGTAGTTCTGGCCGGCGTGCCGGCGTTCCACCTCGGGGTGGAAGCGGGGTATCGCGCAGGTCCAGTGGGTGGCCATGCCGCCCACCGCGTAAGTGGCCGCCGCCGCAGGCAGGTTGAGGTGTTTGCGTTGCTCCGGGTTCTGGTTGCGCAGGGAGAAACCGGCGTACTTGTCGGGGTCGTAGGAGAACGCCGAGGGGTCGAGTGTGAGCACCGGTTCCCTGTTGGTGGCGGTCGACAGCGGGAGCAGATGGCCCTTGATGACGGAGACGAACAGGTCGATGTTCTTCTGGAACAGATAGCTGTTCTTGAGGTGTTCGCCGTAGCGGCGGGAGAGTTGGGCCCCGGCGTCGATCATCAGGACGTTCTTGCCGGCCTCCACGAGTCTCCGGGCGAAGGTGCAGCCGACGGGGCCGCTGCCGATGATCAGTACGTCTGCCTCATGAGGGACGGCAATGTCATTCATGGACGTCCTTTCGACCCGGCCGCGTCAGCGCACAGTCGGCAGCACCAGGTCCGCCGGTGACGGCGAGGGCCTGGATGGGACGGTTGACCGATGAGTCACCCGGGGCCGCGGTGCCCGTACGCCGGGCACCCCTGACGGGGGAAACCGCCTGAGCGTGTCCGCGGATGCCTCATTCACGGTGGCACAGAGTGGACGCCCCTGCGACTTGTCATATGCCAGGGGCGTGATGGGCAGGTCAGGGCGCCACGCCGGCCCGACTTGCGGAAACGTCGCGTTCACGACAACCGAAATCGGCGGTAACAAGCGCTGCCTAGCGTGACCGGCCGAGAGATCGCAGTCGCGAACGAGCCCACCGGGAAGGGCGTGGCATGAGCACCACCGAGTCGCGGACGACGACAGACGGGCAGACCGCCGCCGACCAGGCCGTCAAAGAGACGCTGGAGGACTACACCCTCCGCTTCGCACCCCGCAGTTACCGCCGCTGGACCCCTATGGTCGTGGCGACCACGGCCCTCGGCGGTATCGCCTACATGGCCGACTTCTCCATCGGCGCCGGCATCGGCCTGGCCCACGGCACCGGCAATGCGCTGGTGGCGATCGCCGTGGCGGCCGTCGTCATCTTCATCACCGGTTTCCCCCTCGCCTATTACGGCGCCCGCTACAACATCGACCTCGACCTGATCACCCGCGGCTCCGGCTTCGGCTACTACGGCTCGGTGCTGACCAGCGTCATCTTCGCCAGCTTCACCTTCATCTTCTTCGCCCTCGAAGGCTCGATCATGGCCCAGGGCCTGAAGCTCGGCTTCGGACTGCCCTTGTGGCTGGGCTACTTGGTCTCGACGCTGCTGGTCATCCCGCTGGTGATCTACGGCATGAAGGCCCTGAGCACGCTCCAGGTGTGGACCACCCCGATCTGGCTGGTGCTGATGGTCGCCCCGCTGGTCTATCTGGTCGCCACCGACCCCAGCACGGTCGACCGGTTCCTCGCCTACGCCGGCACCGACGGCGAGGGCGGCGTCAACACCGCCTCGGTACTGCTCGGCGCGGGCGTGTGTCTCTCCCTCATCGCACAGATCGGCGAGCAGATCGACTATCTGCGCTTCATGCCGCCCAAGACCGAGGCCAACAAGCGCAGTTGGTGGACGGCCGTGGTGATGGCGGGGCCCGGCTGGGTCGTGCTCGGCGCGCTCAAGCAGGCCATCGGCGTCTTTCTCGCCGTCTACATCCTCGCCGAGGTCGGCCCGGCCGCCGCGCCCGAGCCGATCCAGCAGTTCCGCAGCGCCTTCGACACGATGATGCCGTCCTGGCTGGTTCTCCCGCTCGCCGTCGCCCTCGTCGTCATCAGCCAGATCAAGATCAACGTGACGAACGCCTACTCCGGTTCGCTCGCCTGGACGAACTCCTTCACCCGCGTCACCAAGCACTACCCGGGACGCCTGGTCTTCGTCCTGGTCAACCTCGGCTTCGCGCTCGCCCTGATGGAGGCCGACATGTTCAGCTTCCTCAACGACATCCTGGGCTTCTACTCCAACTGCGCCATCGCCTGGGTCGTGACCGTGGCCACCGACATCGGCATCAACAAGTACGTACTCAAACTCTCCCCGCTCCAGCCCGAGTTCCGCCGCGGCATGCTCTACGCCGTCAACCCGGTCGGGGTCGTGGCCTTCCTCGCCGCCTCCGGTCTGTCGATCGCCCTGTACTTCCACGCACTCGGCGACACCCTCCAGCCGTACTCCCCCGTGGCCGCGGCCCTGATCGCCTTCGTCGTCACCCCGCTCATGGCGATCGTCACCAGGGGCAAGTACTACGTACGGCGCACCGACGACGGCATCGACGAGCCGCTGCTGGACGCGGACGGCAACCCGAGCGCGGTCACCCTGGACTGCCATGTCTGCCACCAGCCCTACGAGCGCCCCGATGTGACGGCCTGCGCCACCCATGACGCGGTGGTCTGCTCGCTGTGCCTGAGCACGGACAAGATCGGCGACCATGTGCTGCCGGCCGCGTCCGCGGTTGCTTCGGCCACTCCGAGTTCTTGAGGCACGAAGGGCCCCCTCGGCATGCCGGACCGCCCCGGAGGAACAAGACTGGGGCTGTGAGGCCATGCCCGCATGCGGGCGCCCTGGCCCGGTCGGAGTGAGGCGCCCATGAGTGCGGACGTAAGACGTGTCGCCGTCGTCGGTGACTGCCCGTTACTGCGCAAGGGCGTGGCCCACGTCGTCGAGGACGCCGAGGGCCTCGCGCTCGCCCTCACCACCCGGTCGGCCGACGAGGCCGCGGGCGCGCTCGGACCGGGTGACATCGCGCTCGTGGACTTGCAGGTGCCGGCCGCGTGTCTGGCGGAATCGGTGCGACGGCTCACCGCCCGAGGCGTCTCGGTCCTGGTCTTCGCCTCGGGCCTGGACCACCACGCCGTGCCCGCCATGCGGGCCGGCGCCCGGGGCTGCGTCAGCCGACACGCCGACGAGCGCGAGCTGCTGGCCGCGATCCGTCTCGTCGCCGAGGGCTGCTCCTACGTCTCCGCGGATCTCGCCGTACGTCCGGTCACCGAGCCGTCCTGCCGGGTCACGGATCGCGAGCGCCAGATCCTGGAGCTGATCGCGCACGGGGAGACCGATCACGACATCGCCGTCCGGCTGGGCATCAGCGAGCACACCGTGCACTCCCACCTGGACCGGCTCCGCGACAAGATCGGCTCCCGCAGACGGGCCGACCTGACGCGCTTCGCCATCACGCACGACATCATCCCGGCGGCCTCCTGGCAGGGGTAGCGCTACCCCTGCCGACTGTGGGCCTTTCTGCCCTGTGCGTTCCCCCTCCCCCGCACGACACTGAAGGCCAGAGCCCTCTTGCGCCCGATTCCGGGAGGTTCAGCGATGAGTGGCATCTTCGGCGACACGCTCACCCTCAGCCAGGAGGAGGGCGGCGATGTTCAGCTCGTCGCCTTCGGGGACGACAAGTACGCGCGCTACGAAACCCTCGACGGCTACTCGGCCGTCTACGACGCCGACCGCGGCGCCTACTGCTATGCGGAGACCGACAGCGCCGGCGCCGAACGCCGGTTCGTCTCCAGCGGCGTCCTCATCACCGAGCCGCCGCCCGAGGGGCTCCCCCGGCATCTGAGGGAGGGCCAGCTCTATCGGAGAGAGGTGTTCAAGGACCGGATGCTGCAGATGATTCCGGAGGAGGAGCGGGCCGACACCGACCCCGATACTCTGCTCACCTTCGGTCCGGTCAAGGGCCTGCTCCCCGGATTCGCCCTGACGAAGGGCGAGATCCAGGGCCTGACGATCCTCGTCGACTTCCCCGACACACCGACGGATGTGACGGTCGACGACGTCTCCGCCCTGCTGAACAGCCCCAACTTCACGGCGAACGGCAACCGTTGCTCCGTCAAGGAGTACTTCCGCACCATGTCGACGGACAAGCTCCGTTTCACCAACACCGTCGTCGGCCCGTTCCGCATGAGCCGGCCCAGGCTGGCGTACGGACTCAGAAAGCACCGGGGCAAGCTGATCCCGGAGGCGCTTCAGGCGGCCCTCGACGCCGGTGTGGACTTCAGTCGCTTCGACTCCCTCGAGCGCGGCATCGTCGACTCCATCTGCATCATGTACGCGGGCCAGACGGAGTTCCGGGAGGACCTGTGGCCGCACAACTCCCGTTTCCCCGCCCAGATCGGCGATGTGCAGTCGGACTTCTACACCATCACGAGCATCGGCGACACGGCGGCCGACCTGAGCATCGGCACCTTCTGCCACGAGAGCGGGCATCTGCTGTGCCGCTGGCCCGACCTCTACGACTACGGAACCGTCGAACGCGAGGGTGACGACTTCACCAGCGCGGGCATGGGCACCTACTGCGCCATGGCGGCCGGGGACCACCTGGGTGACGGATTCCTCCCGTCCGCGGTCTGCGCCTATCTGCGCCGGCTCGTGGGCTGGACCCGGGACGTCGACATCTCCGAGCCCGGTACCTACGAGGCCAGGCAGGGCGAGTACGACACGGCGCTGATCTACCACAACCCGAGGCGCAAGGACGTCGAGTACTACATGATCGAGAACCGCAGCAGGCTCGGCTTCGACTCCGATCTGACCTCCAGCGGAATCGCGGTCTACCACTGCGACACCAAGGGGTCGAACGAGTTCCAGCAGGGCAATCAGGTACAGCACTACCAGTGCGCGCTACTGCAGGCGGACGGCCACCTGGATCTGGAGACCGGCCGGAACTTCGGCGACGGCGCGGACCTCTTCGGACCGACGGCCGGCACCGCGGTCTCGCACAGCAGCCGCCCCGCGTCCCTGTGGTGGGACGGCAGTGAGTCCGGACTCACGATCTCGCAGATCGGTCCCCCGGGGGAGGTCATCGCCTTCCGCACCGGCGAGCACGGCGTCGCGGGCACCGAGATCGCGGGCAGTCGGGAACCCAACGCCGCGATCCCCGACAAGAACGCCGGCGGTCTCACCGATGAGATCCCGCTGGAGGGCACGGGCACGGTCAGGGATCTGACGGTGACCATCGACATCGAGCACCGCCGCATCGGCGATCTGCGCGTGGTGCTGATGGCTCCGTCGGGCCGCCGGGCCCTGATCCACAACCGCACGGGCGGCGACACCAAGAACCTTCGTCTGACCCTGACTTCACAGCCTCCGTCGCTCCTGGCGCCGCTGGTCGGCGACGCGGTGGCGGGCAGCTGGAAGCTCAAGATCACCGATGCGGTGCAGGGCTCCGCCGGGACCCTGCGCAGCTGGGAGCTCACCATCCGCACCGGCAGTTGAGGACCAGATGGACCGGAAGACGCTCGAGGGACTGTTCTACGGGAAAGGTCCCAGGCCCGTTCCATGGGCGACGGACTGCCCGGTACGGTTCGATGCCCTGCTGGCTCTCGCCCAGTCTTCCGAGGACGGAACGGAACCGCGGGAGGACCTGATCCTCGCCATCAACGAAGAACACGGCGTCCTGCAGATCCTCCAGCGGTTCAGGACCCTGGACATGCTGGACGAGTGCCGGCCCATCGCCTCCGGCAGCTTCATCGCGGTGCAGTTGACGCTCCGCGAACTCGTCCAGAGCGTGCTGCCCAGGACCAACCTCAACCGTGTCCTGCGGGACGCACACGACCTGGTGCGCCGGCAGAAGGTCGCCGGCATCGCGGACGCGCTCCGCAACGACCCGCCGACGGAAGCCCGGGCCAGCGACATCCCCGACCACTCCGCGCGGCGCCAGGAGCGCAACCGGCACTTGAGATGGTTCCTCAAACTGCTGGCCGCCATCGTCGCGGAGTCGGATCGGTCGCTGCGGGGCCGACCGGTGTCGGATCCGACGGTCAGCGCACGGGTGGCCGAGATGCTGCTCGGCGTACATCTGGAGCCGTCGGAAACCGATCGGTCGGATACCGCGGCGCAAGGCGTCCTCGACCGGAGACAGCGGTATCCGATCACTTCCGTGACGGCCAACCGGCCGGCGGTCTCCGCGGTCGTGCGCTCTCGGGAAACCATCAAGGCCGACGCGGCTGAACAGGTCTTCTCCGTGAACTGCAGCGCGATCGGCTGGGCCGTGGTCGACAGCGGCATCGACGCGGAGCACCCCGCCTTCCACGACTGGGACACCACGGCGAAACCGGAGCCGGTCCGGCTCCAGTCACGCATTCCTCGTGCCTTCAACTTCGTCGGCGTACGGGACACGCTGTCCCTCGACGCGCTGGACGACGGGCGTATCGACTGGTCCCGGGCCCTGCCGTTCATCGAGATCGATCTGCCCATGGCGCCGGCCGCGGCTCAGCCCTCCGAGATCCCGCGCCGCGAGCGATACACCCCGCCGCTCGACCCGCACGGCACCCATATCGCCGGGATCCTCGGGGGCTGGTGGCCGCGTCCCGAGGAGGAGTTCCGCGGCATCTGTCCTCGGATCCGGCTGTACGACTTCCGGGTCCTCGACGAGCACGGGACGGGGGACGAGTTCTCCATCGTCACGGCCCTGCAGGCCATCCGGTACATCAATGAACAGGCGGGACGGTTCGTCATCGCCGGGGTCAATATCAGCCTCTCCGTGCCGCATGACGTGGCGAGCCATTCGACCGGGTGGACGCCGGTGTGCGTCGAATGCGACCGTCTGGTCCGCTCGGGTGTGGTGGTCGTCGCGGCGGCCGGGAACTCCGGATACGCGGGCGCCGTACGTACGTTGGGCAAGGACTACCGCGGTACGAGCATCTCCGATCCCGGGAACGCGGAGGCCGTCATCACGGTGGGTTCCACGCATCGCAGCAATCCGTACCGCCATGGCGTCAGTTACTTCTCCAGCCGCGGCCCCACCGGCGACGGCAGGCCGAAGCCCGACCTTCTGGCACCGGGTGAGGACATCGACGGACCCGTTCCCGAGGAGGGGATCGCCGCGTTGCACGGCACCAGTCAGGCCGCGGCCCATGTGAGCGGAGCCGCGGCGATGCTCTTGGCGCGCAACCGGGAACTGATCGGGCGGCCGGAACGCGTGAAGGAGATCCTGTGCGGGACGGCGACAGATCTGGGCCGGGAGCGGCACTTCCAGGGATTCGGCCTGGTCGATGTCCTGCGTGCGATGCAGTCCATCTGAGGTGGCCCCGCTCGGAAGGAGCGCGCCATGTTCACTTTTGACTTCCTCAACGCCCGGCACGGGGATTCCTTCCTGGTTCGGTGGGGATCGCCCAAGGCGAAGGTCATGCTCGTCGACGGCGGGCCGAGCCAGGTCTTCGAGAAGTCGCTGCGCGAGCGCTTGTCACAACTCCCTGCGGACGCCCAGGGCATCCCGAGGATCGACATCGTCTGCCTGTCCCACGTCGACGACGACCACGCCGTCGGACTGCTCAAGCTGCTCAGGCAGATAGAGCACGCCAGGGACGACCAGGAACCCGATCCCTTCGCCGTGAAGCGGGTCTGGTTCAACTCCGTGGACGAACTGGTGGACCGTGTTTCGCCCGGGCTGAGCGCCTCGACCCAGGAGATCATCGACCGCGCGAGCGAGGAGAGCCGTGCGGTGAGGGCCAGTTACAACCAGGGACGTGCCATCCGGGACGCGGCAGCCGCACTGGGTCTGGACGGCAACCCGCTCTTCGACGGGCCGCTCATCGAAGGCGAGGAGACGACACTCGCCCAGCTGCACATCACGGTGGTGGCCCCGGACAACACCGCCCTGCAGAAGCTGACCGAGCGCTGGCGCAAGGCGCGGCAGCTGCGCGACCCGAGCGTCATCACATCCGCCTACGCGGACGACTCGATACCGAATCTCTCCAGCATCGTCCTGATGCTGACGCACCGCGGACGCACCGCACTGCTCACCGGAGACGCCCGAGGCGACCGCATCCTCGCCGGGCTGCGCGCCACCGGGCTGCTCGACGACACGGGACCGCTCCACGTCGACCTGCTGAAACTTCCCCACCACGGCAGTGATCGCAATGTGGAGAGCGACTTCTTCGAAAATATCCACGCCGATCACTACGTGATCTCGGCAGACGGGGTGAAACACCATCACCCCAGCGAAGACACCCTGCGCATGCTGGTCGATTCGAGGGACCGCGACGACGAGTACACCATCCATCTGACCAACCGGATCGGCTTCGCCGATGACACCCTCGACGAACTGCGGAACAACCGGAACTTCACGGTGGATGTCCGGGCAGCCGCGGACCTGGCGCTGGTCATAAAGGTCGGTGACGAGGCGTAAACGGTGGTGGATCACCGAGCTGGACGGGCGTTGGCGGTCGCGGCGATGGCGGGGAGTACGGCCAGGGAGAGGATGCCGCCGCTGATGGCGAGGATGGGGTAGCTCGTGGTGGACACGACGAGGCCCGAGGCGAGTCCGCCGGTGGCGCCGGCGATGGCGATGGAGACGTCCACCAGGCCCTGGGTCTTGGCGCGGGTCGCCAGCGGCACGGCGTCGGTGATCATCGCGGTGCCGGAGACGAGACCGAAGTTCCAGCCGATTCCGAGCAGGGCGAGTGCGAGAGCCAGAAGCGCGACGGAGTCCCCGGGCGCCGCGGCCGCGGCGATGCCGGCGGTAAGAAGGGTGAGGCCGGCGGCGGCCGCGACGGCGGTGCGACTGTAGCGGTCGACGAGCCAGCCGGTCAGCGGTGAGGGCAGGTACATCGCGCCGACGTGGATGGCGATGACGAGGCCGGAGGCCGCGGTGCCGTGACCGTGGTCGTGCATATGGACCGGGGTCATCGTCATGACAGCGGTCATGACGAGCTGGGTGAGAATCATGGTCAGCGCGCCCAGCATCAGGGTCGGACTGAGTGTCTCCGTCTGGACCGGCGCCGGCCCGGTGTCACCGGCGCTTTCGGCGGCGGCCAGTTGGCGCGCGTGGAGGCTGCGGGCGAGCAGCAGCGGGTCCGGGCGCAGCCAGATGGCCAGGACCAGCGCGGCGAGGGCATACGCGACACCGGCGAGGAGAAACGGACCTGCGAGTGCGGGGATGTTCAGGGACTCGGCCAAGTCGCCAGTAGGGGCGGCGAGGTTGGGGCCGACGACACCACCGAGGGTGGTGGCGACCAGGACGGTGGAGACGGAGCGGGCGCGGTGGGCGGGGGCGGCGAGGTCGGCCCCGGCGTAGCGGGCCTGGAGATTGGTTGCGGTGCCGGCGCCGTACACGAACAGCGCGATGAACAGCAGGACGGGGTTGTCGGCGACGGCGGCCGCGAGAACTCCCGCGCTGCCGATGGCTCCGGTGAGGTAACCGACAGCCAGGCCGGGGCGGCGGCCCTTCGCCTGGGAGATCCGGCCGACGGCGACCGCGGCGAGTGCGGATCCGGCGGTGAACAAGGCGCTGGGCAGTCCCGCGAGGTCGGTGGCGCCGAGCATGTCCTGCGCGAGCAGCGCTCCGACGGTGATGCCCGCCGCGAGCCCGGCACCGCTGAGGATCTGGGAGGTGATCAGTACGGCCAGGATGCGGCGCTGGGTCTCGGGCCGGGGGGATATACCGGCGCTGGTGTCCGGAGCGGTGCTCGTCACGGGCAGTTCTTTCCGAGAGTTTCGACCGCCGCGATCAGTCGCCGTACGGCTTCATCGACCGTGGAGCGCGGGCAGCCCAGGTTCACGCGCATGTAGCCGTGGCCCTCGATC
Organism: Streptomyces sp. NBC_00287; assembly: GCF_036173105.1. NCBI lineage: Bacteria > Bacillati > Actinomycetota > Actinomycetes > Kitasatosporales > Streptomycetaceae > Streptomyces > Streptomyces sp. NBC_00287. The sequence goes on along the minus strand of NZ_CP108053.1, from coordinate 8,623,228 downwards.
CCGAACTTCTGCCCCTTGTCCAGCCACAGGCGCGCCTTCGTGAGCATGAAGGTGTCCAGGGACTCGGCCGACATCCCGAGGCCCCGGCAGTCCATCCACGCCAGGTAGAGGGAGTCGGCCGGCAGCACCCGTACCTTCGGGGTGGCTCCGTGGACCGACTGCGCGAAGTGCGCGTGGTTGCCGCGCAGGTAGGTGAGCAGTTCCTCCAGCCATGGCTCGCCGTGTGCGTAGGCGGCTTCGGCGGCGGCCATGCCGAGCACGTTGACCAGCGGGAACAGGTTGCGCTCGTACTGGCGGGCCAGTTCCTCGCGCAGCCGCGGGTCGGGGACGAAGACGTTGGCGCTCTGCAGGCCGGGGAGGTTGAACGTCTTGCTGGGGGCGGTGCAGGTGATGCTGTTCCGCGCGAACTCCGGGCCGAGCGAGGCGAACGGGATGTGCTTCTTGTCCGGGTTGATGATGAGGTCCTGGTGGATCTCGTCGGCTATGACCAGGACGCCGCGCCTGGCGCATATCTCTCCCATGGTCCTCAGCTCGTCCTCGGTCCAGACGTTCCCGGTGGGGTTGTGGGGGTGGCTGAGGATGAACAGCTTGGTGTCCGGCCGGATGGCCGCCTCGAACGTCCGGGGGTCGAACCGGTAGCCGTCGTCGGTCCGCTCCAGCGGGGCGAGCGCGAGGTGTCGGCCGTTGAGCAGGACGTCGTCGCGGAAGTGGGCGTAGACCGGCGGCTGGATCAGGACCGAGTCGCCCGGGGCGGAGAACGCCTGCACCGCTGTCTTGAGCGTGGTGATGATGCCTGCGGTCTGCAGCACCCACTCCCGCGGCACCTCCCAGCCGAATCGTTTGGCCTGCCACCCGGTCACGGCGTCGAGGTAGCTGTCGCTCGCTCCGCCGGGATAGCCGAAGACGCCGTAGTCGACGGCCTCGTGGAGCGCGTCGATCACTGCCTGCGGAGCCTTGAAGTCGGTGTCCGCGACCCACATCGGCAGGGGGTCGGCCGCGGCTTCGTCGGCCGACAGCAGCTGGTGGGCGGTGCCCCACTTCATGGAGTTGGAGTTACGGCGGTCGACTACGGCGTCGAAAACCGAGCCCGAGGTTCCCGTGATGTCAGTGGCCATGACTGGATGCTAGCCACGGACGGATCACGCTCACCGAGCCGGCAACGGCTGAAACCCGTCAGCCGTCAGCCGTCGCTGTCGCTGTCGCTGTCGAATAGCGAAGACAGGAGACGACGACCACGAATGGCCAGAGCGACTGCATGAACGTCACCAGGCGTTCCGCGACACCGATGGCACCCTGATAACGCACCTCGAGCAGAAACCAGGCGGCGCCCAGGCCCATCAGAGCGGTCGCGAACAGTGAGGGCGTGGGCCTGAGACCCCATGGGGCGGCTCGGCCGCGATGCGCTGCAAGTACCGGCCACACCGCGAGGAGGGTGAAGCCGACCACGGCAACGGAACCATGGCGCAGGTCGCCCCCGCTGTTCGGCGCCGGCACCACCACCACGGCCAGGGCCGAAACGCCGCCGCCCGCCAGCGCCATGCGACCGGCGCGCGTGGCCGCACGCAGTCCCCAGGCGGTGAGCAGGTGACAGACGCCGACGGCGAGCAGCGCAACGGTCATCACCCAGAAACCCGCGGCTCCGTAGGCCCCCAGGACGCTGATCGTCTGCGTGGCCGAGTCATAGGCGGATCCCTCCAGCAGCGCCGCGATGGCCCACCCGGCCACCAGAAGCACCGGCGCGCATCCGGACGAGAGCAATGTCCATACAGGGACAAGTCGCATCAGACCACCGTAGATCGCCGATAGTCCTCCGCAGCGCAGACACCGCCTGGGCGGGTTGCCGATCGCCGTCGGTCGCCGTTCCTATGATGGCCGCATGAGCGGCCTGCGCGAGCTCGCGGAGGGCACACCGCCGGAGCGGGAACGCTATATCGACCTGCTGCGGGCGCTGGCCATCGTCGTTGTGGTGCTCGGCCACTGGACGGTCATCGTGGTCACGGGCGGGTCCGGCGGCCTGGACGGCTTCAGTGCCCTCGAAGTGCTGCCGTGGGGCCGCCCGATCACCTGGCTGCTCCAGGTGATGCCGGTGTTCTTCCTTGTGGGCGGGTATGCCAATGCCGCCTCGCTGATGTCACGCACCCGTCGGGGCGGCGACGCCGGGGACTGGTTGCTGGACCGCAGCGCCCGGCTCGTACGGCCTACGACCGTGCTGCTGGCAACACTTGCCGCCGCCGCGTTGATCGCCCGGCTGGCGGGCGTCGACCCGGCTCAGGTCGGCCGGGCGGTGTGGCTGGCCTCGATCCCGCTGTGGTTTGTGCTGGTCTATCTCGTGGTGGTCTTCCTGACACCGCTGATGCACGGCCTGCACCGCAGGTGGGGGCTGGTCGTGCCGCTGGTGCTGGTGGGGCTGGTCGCCGCGGGTGACATGGCGCGGCTGGTGTTCGACGCGTCGGCGCCGCAATGGGGCAATTACCTGTTCGCCTGGCTGGCGGTGCACCAGATCGGCTTCGCCTGGCAGGACGGGACGCTGCCGGTCCGGCCCACGGTGGCCGTGCCGCTGCTGGTGGGCGGAGCCGGGGTGGCCGTACTGCTGACGGTGGGCGGCCCCTACCCGGTCAGCATGGTCGACGTTCCCGGCACGTCGTTCCGCAACCTCTCACCGCCGACCCTCGCGCTGCTCGCGTTGGCAACGGCTCAGCTCGGGCTGGTGCTGCTGCTGCGCGACCCGGCGAGCCGGTGGCTGCGACAGCTCGGGCCGTGGATGGCCGTGATCGCGGTGAACTCGGTGATCCTGACGGTGTTGCTGTGGCACATGAGCGCGTTCGTGCTCGTCGCCGGTGCCGTTTACGGCTTCGGTCTGTTCCCGCTGCCTGAACCCCCTGGCCGGACCGGCGCCTGGCTGCTGTGGAAACTGCCGTGGCTGGTCCTGCTCCTCCTGGTGCTCGGCGCGTTGGTGGCCCTCGCCGGCCGGGTCGAACGGCGCGGCGCGGTGCCCTCGCACAGCCGTTGGACACCCCGGGCGCTCGGCCGCCCCGGACCGCGCGCCCTCGCGACCTCCGTCGGCTACGCGGCCTGCGTGCTGGGTCTGCTGGGTCTCGCCGCCGGCCCGGTCGAGCGCGGCGCCGTGGGGCTCCCGGCCGCGGGGCTGGCGGTCTTCCTGTTCGGCGGCGCCGTGCTGCGCGCGGCACGCGGTGTGCGAGGAAGGGGATGAACGGGGGACCATTCCCTCGCCGTACGGGAAGGGCCGGCCTCCACCCGCAAGGTGATCAACGCGACCAGCAGGGCGCGAGGCCCGGCTCGGCCTCGGCCCGCACGGCGCCTTCGGTGTCAATGTGAGTGTGCCGAGGCCCCCGGCCGGCCTCGCTCCGGCACCCCGGCGATCCCGGACGCATCGGCCGGAGCGCCATGGCGCGGGGGCGGATCTAGGCTGGAAGCAGCCGCTGGAAACCAGCCCTGACCGGTACGGCTGTCCGGACGGAGGCGTGGCGCGTGGACATGGCCGACAAGCAGGATGCCCCCACTGCCGCTGTCGTAGTGGACCCGGACGGCCTGGTGAGCGGCTGGAGCGACGGGGGGCGGCTGCTGTTGGGCTGGACGGCGCAGGACACCGTCGGCCGCCCCGTGACCGACCTGCTGGTCGATCCCCCGCCACCCGGCTTCCCCGAGGGCTACGGCGCCGGCCCCGACCCCACGGGGTTCATCCCGCTGCGGCACCGGGACGGTTCCACGGTGGACGCCGTGGTGACGGCTCACCCACTGTTCGGCCCCGACGGGCGGGCACTGGGTCACGTGGTGACCGTCCAGCGCTGGGGACGCCGCCCGGTGATCGCCGACCGGGCCTTCGAGCAGTCCCCCTTCGCCCTGGGCATCTACGACCCTGAGCTGCGGTTCCTGTGGATCAACGCCTCCTCATGCCGGGTGATCGCGCACTCCGAGGAGCAAGTGCTCGGTAAGAAGTACCGCGAGGTGTTGCCCGAATTCGACCGCACGCTGTTTCCCGAAAGGGACGACAAGCCCTACACCGACAAGCTCGCCGAAGTGGCGAGGACGGGCGAGCCCGCGCGGCTCATCACCGTCTTCCGCCCGCGCGGCAGTAACTACGCCACGCCTGGGCCACCAGCATCTGGCCCGTCCGGGATGGCGAGGGCAGGGTCCGCGCGGTCGCCAACTGGGGATTCGACATGAGCGCCGAGTACTGGGCTCGGCAGCGCCTGCTCCTGCTCAACGAGGCCACCCGTGGCATCGGCCGGACACTCGACGTGATCGGCACCGCCCAGGAACTGGCCAGGACCCCCGTGCCGGGATTCGTCGACCTCGTCACCGTAGATCTCTTCGACGAGGTGCTGCGCGGAGAGGAACCGCCCTCCGCGTCCGCGTTCACCCCCGGCGAGCCCCTCGCGCTCAGCCGTGCCGCCCAGCACAGCGCGAGGGAGGAAACCGACCGACCTCCCGGGCCCACGACGCCGGTCAGCCACACTCCCGGTTCCGTCGCCGCCCGCTGCTTGGCCACCGGCAGGTCCACGGTCGAGCTCGCCGCTGAGCCCGGCGAGGGCGGCGAATGGGCCTTCGGGCCCGGGCTCGCCGCCGACCCGGCGCACTGGCCACCGGGCAACCCGTTGATCGACGGGTCCGTCGCCGCGGACGGGCTGACCGGCCGGATCACGGTGCCGCTCCGGGCGCGCGGCGCGCTGCTCGGCGTCGTCGCCTTCTCCCGCCGCGACCGGCCCGAGGCCTTCACCGCCGACGACCTGATCCTCGCCGAAGAGCTGACCGCCAAGGCAGCCGTCGCGATCGACAACGCCCGCCGGTACTCGCGCGAGCACACGACCGCGCTGACCCTGCAACGCAGCCTGCTGCCGCAGGGGCTGCCGAACCAGGAGGCGGTCGACGTGGCATCCCGCTACCTGCCCGGCGGGACCGGCGCGGAAGTGGGCGGTGACTGGTTCGACGTCATTCCGCTGTCCGGCGCCCGGGTCGCCCTGGTCGTCGGCGATGTCGTCGGCCACGGCCTGCACGCCTCGGCCGGCATGGGCCGGCTGCGCACAGCAGTCCGCACCCTCGCCGACGTCGACCTGCCCCCGGACGAGCTGCTGACCCACCTGGACGACCTGGTCCTCCACCTCGCCAGCGACCTCCAGTCCGCCGGCCAGTTCCAGCCGACCGGCGAGTCCGGGGCCACCTGCCTGTACACCGTCTACGACCCTGTCTCCCGGCGCTTCACTCTGGCGAGCGCCGGCCATCCCCTGCCGCTGGTCATCTCCCCGGACGGCACCATGACACCGGTGCCCGCACAGCCGGGACCGCCGCTCGGCATCGGCGGGCTGCCTTTCGAGGCCACCGAGCTCGAACTGCCCGAGGGCAGCCTGCTCGCCCTCTACACCGACGGACTGGTGCAGAGCCGCGAGCGCGATGTCGACCAGGGGATCGCCGAACTGCAGCAGGTCCTGAACCACTCGGCCACCTCGCTGGACGCCCTGTGCGACACGGTGATGGACGCCATGCTCCCCGAACGCCGCACCGACGACGCCGCCCTGCTGCTCGCTCGTACTCACGCGCTGGATCCCCACCACGTCGCCGACTGGGACGTAGAGCCCGACCCCGCGCAGGTGCCGCGCGCCAGGAAGTTCGCCGTCGAACAGGTGGACGCCTGGGGCCTGGAGGAGGCCTCATTCGTCACCGAACTGGTCGTCAGCGAGCTGGTCACCAACGCCATCAGATACGGCGAGCCCCCGATCAGGCTGCGGCTGATTCGCGACACCTCCCTCATCTGCGAGGTCTCCGACGCCAGCAACACCGCACCGCACCTGCGCCGTGCGCGCGCCTTCGACGAGGGCGGCCGTGGCCTGCTGCTCGTCGCCCAACTCACCCAGGGGTGGGGCACCCGGCACACCACCAACGGCAAGACGATCTGGTGCGCGCAAACCCTCCCCGAGCCCGGGCCGCGGTGAGGTCCTGTTCGGACAGCACCCGTTTGACTGAGCAAATGTCGAAGCGCTTCGACGATGCCACTCCCCCGAGCGACTGGTCAATGGGCCAGCAATAGAAAGTCTCTGGCGGTAGAGGCCCTTGTTTCACCTGAAACTTGTCCGTTACCTTGCGCCAGGAAGTGAAGCGCTTCGACAACGGCCGTACTGCTGCCAACGGCTCCGACTCGACTCTCCGAACCCGAGGAACCGTCATGACGACTCGCAGCATCACCGACCGCCTGGGCGGCCTGGCCTTCGGCGGGGACTACAACCCCGAGCAGTGGGACGAGCCGGTCTGGAAGGAGGACGACGAGCTCATGCGCCGGGCCAGGGTCAACCTGGCCACGTTGGGCGTCTTCTCGTGGGCCCTGCTCGAACCGGAGGAGGGGCGCTACGACTTCGCCCGGCTCGACGCCCACATCGACCGCCTCCACGCGAACGGTGTGGCCGTCGACCTCGCCACCCCGACCGCCTCCCCACCGCCCTGGTTCACCCTGGCCCACCCCGACGCGCTGCCGGTCGCCCCCGACGGCACCCGCCTCGTCCACGGCAGCCGCGACACGTACTGCCTCGCCGCCCCCGCCTACCGCAACGCGGCCCGCCGGATCGCCTCCGCGCTCGCCGAACGGTACGGCGACCACCCCGCCCTCGCGCTGTGGCACGTGCACAACGAGTACGGCACGCTCTGCTGGTGCGATCACACGGCCGCAGCCTTCCGGGTGTGGCTGCGTGCCCGCCACGGCTCACTGGACGCCCTCAACGAGGCCTGGGGAACGGCGTTCTGGAGTCAGCACTACACCTCCTGGGAGCAGGTGCTGCCGCCGCGCGCGACGCAGTGGCACAAGAACCCCGGCCAGGCACTGGACTTCCGCCGCTTCTGGTCCGACGAGATCATCACCGCCTACGGCGAGCAGCGCGACGCGATCCGCGCGCACAGCGACCGGCCGGTGACGACCAACCTGATGCTCCCCGCCTACCAGAACGTGGACCTGTGGGCCTTCGCCCGCGAACTCGACGTCGTCACCTCCGACCAGTATCCGACCGCACCCGGCCTGGACGCCGCAGCCAGCGCCGCCTGCCACGCCGACCGCACCCGCTCCCTGGGCGGCGGACGCCCCTGGCTGCTGATGGAACAGGGCACCAATACCGTCTACGACAGCGGCCGGATACTCGGCAAGGAGCCCGGCGAGATTCTGCGCCACACCCTCGGCCACATCGCCCGCGGTTCGGAGGGCGCCCTGTTCTTCCAGTGGCGGCAGTCCCGGGCCGGCGCCGAGACCTGGCACTCGGCGATGGTCCCGCACGCGGGTCCGGACAGCCGTATCTTCCGCGAGGTCACGCAGGTGGGCGAGGCGGTCGCCCGGCTGGGCGAGTTGGCGGGGTCGACGGTCACCGCGTCGGTGGCCGTGCTGGACGACCCGGACGCCTGGTGGACGCTCGGCGTGGACGGGCTGCCCTCTTCCCGCCTTGACTACCACGCGGCACTCGTCCGGGCGCATCGCGCACTGTGGGACGCGGGGGCCACCGTCGACTTCGCCCGGCCGGAGCACGAGTTGAGCCGCTACCGGCTCGTCATCGCCCCAGCTCTGTTCCTGCTGTCCGACAAGGGCGCCGAGCACCTGCGCCGTTACGTCGAGGGCGGCGGCACGCTCCTCGTCCAGCACGCGACCGGATACGTCGACGACCGTATGCACGCCCGGCTCGGCGGATACCCTGCCGGACCACTGCGCGAGGCGCTGGGCATCCGCGTCGAGGAGTACCGCCCGCTGCGGCAGGACGAGCGGATCACCCTGTCGGACGGGGCGTACGGCACGGTCTGGAGCGAGTGCCTGCGCACCGAGGGCGCTCAGACGCTCGCCACCTATACCCACGGCATGCTCACGGGCAGCCCCGCCCTCACCCGGCACCGCTTCGGCACCGGGCAGGGCTGGTATCTGTCCACGCGCCTGGACGACGCCGACTACGCCGCCCTGGTCGGCCGACTGCTGAAGGAGGCCGGCGTCGAACCGGACGTACCTGGCCTGCCGGCCGGTGTCGAAGCCGTCACGCGAAACGCACCCGACGGACGCCGCTGGCAGGTCCTGCTGAATCACAACCCCGTGGCCGTGCCCTTGCCGGACCCCGCCCACGACCTGCTCTCCGATGGCCTCGCGCACGAACTGCCGCCCGGCGGTTGTGCGGTTCTGCGCGGGCGCTGACCTCGAAAGGGCCGCCATGACCAAGGAACAAGGGACCTTCCGCTGGGGGCACGAGGCCCTTCACCTCGAGATCGTCCTCGATGACGACGGCAGCCCGCGCCTCACGTACCTCGGCCCGGCGAAGCGCAGAGAGTCCCGGCTACATCCCTGCCCCTGGTGGAGGTGACGGCCGCGGGTCACGGCTGTGGCTGGTCGGGCAACCGCCTCGTGGGCACCGATCTCGGCGGGCGGCTGCGCCACCGGAGCCACCGCGCGACCCGCGACGGCGACTGGCACACACTGACCGTGCACCTCCACGATCCGGAAACCGGGCTGGTCGCGGAGGTGACCTACCGATCACCGAACGGCATCCCCGTGCTCCGCAGCGAGGTGACCCTGCGCAACGCAGGGCAGACCACGCTGCACCTGGAGTCGGTCAGCTCGCTCGCGGTGGGTTGCCTCACCCCTCAGGATCCGGCGGCCCTCGACGCCGCGGACCTGCTGTGGGCGGAGAACGACTGGCTCGCCGAATGCCGCTGGCAGCTACAGCCGATGCGCCTGACCACACCGTCCCTCAGCGGACGCGTGAGCTACGGGCACGGCAGAGCGGGCTTCGCCCTCAACGGACAGGGCGCCTGGTCCAGTTGCGGACACCTCCCCATGGGCGGCCTGACGGACCGGCGTACCGGCCGCACCTGGGTGTGGCAGATCGAGCACAACGGCGGGGACTGGCGCTGGGAGTGCGAAGAGCGGGACAAGGCGGCCTACGCGGCGCTGTTCGGACCCACCGACACCCACCACGGCTGGCGGCACTCCCTTGAACCCGGCGCCGTCTTCCGCACCGTACCCGCCGCCTTGTCCTTCAGCGCCGACGGCGGCCCCGACGCCGCGTTCGCCGCGCTGACCCGCTACCGCCGTGCCCAGCGCCGACCGCACGCCGACCACCAGCGCCTGCCCGTCATTTTCAACGACTACATGAACTGCCTCATGGGCGACCCCACGACCGAGAAGCTGCTGCCGCTCATCGACGCGGCGGCCGACACGGGCGCGGAGTACTTCGTGATCGACGCCGGCTGGTACGACGGCGACAACGGCGGCTGGTGGGACAGCGTCGGCGCCTGGGAACCTGCCGCCTCCCGGTTCCCCGGGTCGCGCGGGATCCACGAGGTGCTGGACCGCATCCGGGAGCGCGGCATGGTTCCCGGCCTGTGGCTGGAGCCGGAGGTGATCGGCGTGCGCAGCCCCATGGCCAAGTCCCTGCCCGACGAGGCGTTCTTCCGCCGCGACGGCGTCCGTGTCACGGAGGCCGGCCGGCACCACCTGGACCTGCGCCACCCGGCTGCCCCTGCCCACCTGGACCAGGTCGTGGACCGCCTGGTGGGTGAGTGGGGTGTCGGCTACCTCAAGCTCGACCACAACATCGACCCCGGCTCCGGCACCAGCGCCCACCCCGGCCTTCTCCATGGCCAACGCGCTCCTCGGCCGGTGCCGCAAGCCGTGCCGTCCTGGCCGCTCGGCCTTCCTGCCTGGGACCACCCCTGGGTCGCCCTGGCCCTGCGTACTCCCGCCACCACCTACCTCACCGCCTGGCGCCGCCCCGGAAACGACACCACGGCGACGCTTCAGCTGCCCCACCTGCGGGACACCGCCGCCCGTGCCGACCTGCTCTACCGTTCCTCTGGACTGAGCAGGAGTGAATCCGCTCAGCCGCACGCCCCGAACGGTCTTGGGCGCACTGGTCCCCGGCGTACTCAACCCCGGGGCGGCGACACGCATCCTGTGCGTGGTCCGGGCCCGGGAGGTCGGTTCCCAAAGCCCGGAAGCCAACCATCACACGATCGAGTTAAACCGCCTCGTGCACGCTCCCCGGCAAGCAGCTGACGACCCCTCGGTCAGTCGGGCCGATTCCGCCTGGGTGCCCGACACGGCCGAGCTGAACCTGACCCTGCCCACCGCGCCGTCCGCCGTCCTGCTCCGCATCACCGCGACGGAACTCGGCGCTGCCTGAACCACCCCACGCCCGCATCACAAAATCGACGAGAGGACCTATCGGGTGCCCCCTCTGCGCCGGCCGGACGGACGCTTCGCCAACCCCGTGATCCCCGGCTTCCACCCCGACCCCAGCGTCTGCCGTGTCGGCGACGACTACTACCTGGCCTGCTCCAGCTTCGAGTACTTCCCCGGGGTTCCCCTCTTCCACAGCCGTGACCTGGTGCACTGGACGCAGATCGGCAACGCCCTGGACCGGCCGGAGCAGTTGCGGCTGTCGGACGCGGGGTCCTCCGGCGGGATCTACGCACCCACGCTGCGCCACCACGACGGCCGGTTCTGGCTGATCGTCACCAACTGCAGCGAGGGCGGCGGCAATCTGATCGTCACGGCCACCGACCCCGCAGGACCGTGGTCGGACCCCATCTGGGCGCCGGGGGTCCCCGGCATCGATCCCGACCTGGTCTGGGACGAGGACGGCACCTGCTGGTGCACGGTCGCCGGGGGCCGACAGGTCCGCTTCGACCCGTCCACCGGGCAGACCTACGGCACACCGCACCAGCTCTGGGCCGGCGGGCCCGGCGCCAAGGCCCCGGAGGCGCCTCACCTGTACCGGATCGGCGACTACTGGTACCTGCTCATCGCGGAGGGCGGCACCGAGCGCGGCCATGGTGTCTCGATCGCCCGCGGCCTTACGCCCAGCGGCCCGTTCGAGCCGTGCCCGGCCAACCCGATCCTCACCCACCGCGGCACCGACCACCCCGTCCAGAACACCGGGCACGCCGACCTGGTCCAAGGCCCCGACGGCTCCTGGTGGATGGTGCTGCTCGGCGTCCGACCGGGCGGCGGCACGCCGGGCTGGCACGTGCTCGGCCGGGAGACCTTCCTGGCCCCCGTGACCTGGGTGGACGACTGGCCGGTCGTCGGCGAGGTCGCTCTGGACCTGCCCGAACTCCCGTGGCCGCTCTCCCCCGGCCCTGTCGAGGAGCACCGGGACGACTTCGAGCTCGCCGAACTTCGGCCGTACTGGATCTCCCTGCGCGACCGGCTCGCCGAGCACTGCACCACCAAGGAGCGCCCCGGATGGCTGACGCTCCGCGCGCGGGGCGGCTCCCTGGACGAGCCCGACGTGGTGTTCGCGGGCCGGCGCCAGCAGCATCTGTCATGCCGGGCGCGCACTCTGGTCGATGCCGCGGAGGGAAGCGGTGGCCTCGCCGTGCGGCTGGACGAGCGGCACCACTACGCGATCGAGGCGTCCGGCACAGAGGTCCAAGTGACCGCGCGCATCGGTTCGTTGCGGACGGCCGTAGCCACGCGGTCCGTGCCCGCCGGGCCGGTGGTCCTCGCCGTCACGATCACGCAGCCGCCGTCTCCGCACGGACCGTGCACCGGACCCGACGTCGTCTCCCTGGGCATCGAGGAGCCCGACGGCACGTTCACCGAGCTCGCGACCCTCGACGGCCGCTACCTGTCGACCGAGGTCGCCGGCGGCTTCACGGGCCGGGTCATCGGCATGTACGCCGCGGAAGGCACCGTCCACTTCGACTGGTTCGACTACGAGCCCCTCGACGACTGAACCGGAACCCCGCCCACGGATCGGACCACCCGTACGACCGACCGAAAGGCATGGCATATGAAGGACATACGGCAACCCGCGCACCATCGCAGCCGGGGCCCAGGCCGCCTGGCCACCCTGCTGCTGACACTGGTCGTCATGCTGGGGCTGACCGGCGGCACCGCGCTGGCCGCGCCCGACGGCACCAGGAAGGCGTCACCGTCGGCGGTCAGTGTTCCGGCATCCGCCATGGACGCCGTCGCGGCGATGCAGCCCAGTTGGAACCTGGGCAACACCCTGGACGCCATTCCCAATGAGGATTCCTGGGGCAACGGGCAGACCACCAAGGCGACGTTCGAGAAGATCGCCGCGGAGGGGTTCCGCAGCGTCCGCATCCCGGTGACCTGGAGCGACCACCAGTCCGCCACCGCGCCGTACACCATCGAGGCCACGTACATGGCCCGCGTCAAGCAGCTCGTCGACTGGGCGCAGGACAGCGGCCTGTACGTCATGCTCAACGTCCACCACGACTCGTGGCAGTGGGTCGAGAAGATCACGAGCGACCACGACAACGTGATGGCCCGGTTCAACTCCACCTGGTCCCAGATCTCCACGACCTTCCGTGACGCGCCGCGCAGTCTGATCTTCGAGGGCATCAACGAGCCGAGTTTCGCCGGCGCGACGGATGCGCAGAAGTTCCAGTACCTGCGGGAGCTGCAGACCTCGTTCCACTCCGTGGTCCGCGCCTCGGGCGGCACGAACGTGAGCCGCCTGCTGAGTCTGACCACGCCCGGCGGCAGCCCCGACCAGGCTTTCATGGACAACCTGTACACCACGATCACCACGCTGAACGACAGTCAGCTCGTGGCGCAGGTGCACTTCTACAGCTGGTATCCGTTCAGCGTGAACGTCGCGGGCGGCACCCACTACGACGCCACCGCGCAGAAGCACCTGGACGACACCTTCGCCAACATGCACAAGACCTTCGTCGCCAGGGGCATCCCGCTCTACATCGGCGAGTACGGTCTGCTCGAGTACCCCAATCACTTCCACCCCTCGCGCGTCGAGCGGGGCGAGGCGCTGAAGTACTACGAGCATGTCGGCTACACGGCGCGCAGGTACGGCATCACCACCGCCCTGTGGGACCCGTTCTCGTACCTGAACCGCGACACCCTCCAGTGGCGTGACCAGGCCCTGTTCGACTGGATCAAGTCGAGCTGGACCACCCGCTCGGGCACGGCCTCCTTCGACAAGGTCTTCGTGCCGAAGTCCAGCCCGGTCACCGCCAAGTCGCTCACCCTGAACCTCAACGGCACCAAGTTCCGCGGGGTGTGGCAGGGCAACACCAAGCTGGTCGCGGGACGGGACTACACCGTGTCCGGCAACCAGCTGACCTTCACCGCCAAGGCGCTGACCCGCCTGGTCGGCGACCGCGACTACGGCGTCAACTCGACGCTCCAGGCCCGGTTCACCAGTGGGCTGCCCTGGAACATCGACATCGTCACCGACGACGTCCCGGTCTTGACGGACGCCACCGGCACCACCAGCTCATTCACCGTTCCCACCCAGTACCGGGGTAACGGCCTGGCGACCATGCACGCCACATACGCCGACGGCAGCAACGCCGGCCAGACCAGCTGGACCCCGTACCAGGAGTTCAACAAGGCGTTCTCGCCGGACTACCCGAACAGCACGATCATCCTGACCCCCGAGTTCCTCAACACGCTCCGCGACGGGGAACCGGCGACGCTGGTCTTCCACTTCTACAGCGGCACTACCGTTACCTACCACGTCACCAGGTCCGGAAGCTCGGTCACCGGCACGGTCTCCTGACGACCGTCCCCTCGCCCTGGCCGCCCGCTCCCTCGTGCGGCCAGGGCACAGGTCCCGCCGTCGGCGCCACTCAATAGGCGATCGGTCAGCCCTTGATGGCTCCCGTGAGCATGCCCTTCTTGAAGTGCCGTTGGACGAAGGGGGAGGCAACCGCGACGGGGATCAGCGCGAGGACCATGACGGCCATCTGCAGCCCCAGCGACGAGAGTTCGCCGGTGCGGACCGCCTGCTGGAGACCGGTCGGCGCCTCGGTGTTCTTCTGTACCAGCTGGATGAGCACGTTCTGCAGCGGCAGCATCTCCTGATCGGTGAGGTAGATGGAGGCATTGAACCAGGCGCTCCAGTAACCGACCGCGTAGAACAGGGAGATGACCGCGATCACCGCCCGCGACAGCGGCATGACGATGGTCAGCAGGATCCGCAGCTCGCCGGCCCCGTCGATGCGGGCAGACTCGGTGAGTTCGGGGGAGATCCCCATGAAGAAGGCCCGCAGGACGAGAACGTTGAAGACACTGACGGCGCTGGGAAGGATCAGCGAAAGATAGGTGTCGGTGAGGCCGAGCGCCTGCACGAGGAGGTACGTCGGGATGAGACCGGCCCCGAAGAACATGGTGGCCATGATGGTCATCAGGAAGTACCGGTGCCCGAGGCTCCCCGGCCGGGAAAGGTCGTGAAACTCCCCTTCTGACGCAGCGGTTGCTCACGCGCGGGTCCACTTCTGGTTGGCCTGCCCGTTGCAGGTCCACAGGACCAGCGGGGTGCCGTTGGCGGTGCCGGCCCCGTTGGCGTCGAGGCACAGCCCGGCGTGGACGTTGCGGATCGAGCCGTCGGCGCCGACGGTCCACTTCTGGTTGTTCTGGCCGTTGCAGGGCCAGGTGACGACCCGGGTGCCGTTGGTGGTGCCCTGGTTGTGGGCGTCCAGGCACTTGTCGCCGTACACGCGGATCTCGCCGCCCGTCCACGTGGTCCACAGCTGGTTGGCGGCCGTGTGGCAGTCCCAGAGCAGGACCGTGGCCCCGGCGGCGGTGGAGGCGTTGTCCACGTCCAGGCAGCGGCCGGATGCGGTGCCGCGCAGCCGCGAGGTGGTGGCGGCCAGCGGGCTGCCACCGGTCACCCGGAACACGGCCACGCCATGCGCGGGGACGCTCGCCGAGATCTGCCCGGACGTGCTCGACGTGCCACCGGTCCACATATCTGTGAGTGTGAACTGCCCGCCGGACAGACCGACTTGTGCGGCCGTGGTGGTGACCGTCGCGGTGCCGCCCGACCGGTTGAACAGGCCTACAGCCACCGAGCCGTCGGACAGGGGCTTGGCGAACACCTCGGTGGCGCCGTCGTCGCGCACCCGGCGCCCGCCCGCGCCGAGCGAGTCCTGGTTCACCGCCAGCAGACGCGGGTTGCGCAGGATGGCGCTCACATCGGCGGACATGGTGCGGATGTCGTTGCCGGCCATGAGCGGGGCGCCCATCAGAGCCCACAGGGCGAAGTGGGAGCGGGACTCGGTCAGGGACAGGCCTGGACGGCCGACAACGAGCATGTCGGGGTCGTTCCAGTGGCCCGGGCCCGACTGTGCCGCCAGCGGCGCGGTGACGTCCAGGACGTTGCCGACGCCCATCGGATAGCTGTTGGTGTTGCCGTTCTGCCAGATGTCGAGCAGGTCCTCGGTCGTCCGCCAAAGGTCGGCGACTTCGCCCCAGTTGTACGTGGCGCCGGTGATGGCGTGGAAGCTGTTGGGGTTGATGCTGTAGACGATCGGCCGCCCGGTGGCCCGCAGGGCGTCACGCATGAGCGAGAACCGCGCGACCTGCTCGTCACGGGTGCCCTCGGAGGAACACCAGTCGTACTTGAGGTAGTCGACGCCCCACGAGGCGAACATGTTGGCATCCTGGACCTCGTGCCCCCTGCTGCCCGTCGACCCGGGATAGGCGCCGGTCGTCTGCGCGCAGGTGCGTTCGCCCGGCACCTGGTAGATGCCGAACTTCAGGCCCTTGCTGTGGATGTAGTCCCCGAGGGCCTTCATCCCGCTCGGGAACTTGGCCGGATTGGCCCGCAGGTTGCCTGCCGCATCGCGCTGCGGGTCGAACCAGCAGTCGTCGACCACGACATAGCGGTAGCCGGCGTCCCGCATGCCCGAGGACACCATCGCGTCTGCGGCCTGGCGCACCTGGGCCTCGGTGATCCCGCACCCGAAGCTGTTCCAGCTGTTCCACCCGAGCGGTGGGGTGAGCGCCGGGCTGCCCGGGGCGGCCGAGGCGGTGGAGTGGACGGGGGCCGTCACGCACGCGGTGGCCGTCAGCGCGGCGGCGGCAAGGAGGCGGAGCAGTCCGCCTGATCGTCTGGGCACCAGGGGCTCCTTTTCTGGGAGGGCGCCACATGAAAGAGGGGTCCGAAATTTCGGATGCCATTCGGAAACTCAGGTGCCCACGGATACTAGGGAGGCGGATGGACATGTCAACACCGATCGCCGAACACCCCCTTGAAATGCGGCGATTCGCGCCTCCAGGTGTCGAAACTTTCGAAGCAGCTGGCGAATCCTGCGAGAAGTATTGACGCGGTTCCGCGCCTCCCTATCATCCAGATTGCTCGGCAAATCGATCCACGTTCGATACCCCGAACGCACTGGCCTCCCCACCGAAGTACCCCCACATGGATCTGTCATGCCCTCATCATTACCTGTCCCGTCGTCGCGCCCTGACTGCCGCCACTGGTCTGGCCGCCGGCGCGGTCCTTCCCGCGGCCGGCCCCTCCGACGCAGCCGCCGCGCAGTACACGAACCCGGTGATCTGGCAGGACTTCGCGGACATCGACGTCATCCGCGTCGGCGACACCTACTACGCCTCGGCCTCGACGATGCACTACTCCCCGGGTGCGCCCGTCCTGCGCTCGTACGACTTGGTGAACTGGGAGATCGCCGGTCACTCGGTGCCCGTCCTCGACTTCGGCGCCAAGTACGACCTGAACGGTGCCCGCGGCTATGTCAGAGGCATCTGGGCGTCGTCACTGGCCTACCGTCCGAGCAATAGGACGTTCTACTGGCTGGGCCAGATCGACTTCGCCCGGACGTACATCTACACCGCCACCACCGTCGAGGGGCCGTGGAGCAGGCTGACGACGATCAGCACGCCGTACTACGACGCGGGGCTGCTCGTCGACAGCGACGACACCGTGTACGTGGCGTACGGCAACACCACGATCAGCGTGGCCCAGCTCTCGCCCGACGGCCGCAGCGAGGTCCGCACGCAGCAGGTGTTCACGACTCCGTCGAGCGTAGGCACCCTTGAGGGCGCCCGCTTCTACAAGATCAACGGGCAGTACTACATCTTTTTGACCCGCCCCGCGAACGGCCAGTACATCCTGAAGTCGTCGAGCGGCCCCTTCGGTCCGTACACGATGCGCCAGGTCCTCCTCGATCTGCGCGGGCCGATCCCCGGCGGCGGTGTCCCGCACCAGGGCGGGCTGGTGCGGACGCAGAGCGGTGCCTGGTACTACCTGGCCTTTGTCGACGCGTACCCCGGCGGCCGGATGCCCGCCCTGGCGCCGGTCACCTGGACCTCGGACGGCTGGCCCGTCGTGCAACTCGTCAACGGCGCATGGGGCACCACATATCCCAGCCCGGCCGTGCCCACCCCACCCCGCCAGGTCACCCCCATGACCGGCGTCGACACCTTCGACGGCACCACCCTCAAACCGAGGTGGGAGTGGAACCACAACCCGGACAACTCCAAGTGGTCGGTCAACAACGGCCTGACCCTGCGGACCGCGACCGTCACCAACGACCTGTACTGGGCCCGCAACACCCTCACACACCGCATCCAGGGGCCCACCTCCGCCGCCACCGTCCACCTGGATCACTCCGCGATGCGGGACGGCGACCGCGCCGGACTCGCTCTGCTGCGTGACTCATCCGCCTGGATCGGCGTCAAGCGCGACGGCGGCATGACGCGGGTGGTGATGGTCAACGGGCTGACCATGGACAGCAACTGGAACACCACAGGCACCGGCACCGAGGTCGCGAGCGTGGCCGCATCGGGCGGCCGTGTCTGGCTGCGCGCGAGCGCGGACATCCGCCCCGGTGCGCCACGCCCCGGAACTTTCTCCTACAGCACCGACGGCATCACCTTCACCCGCCTCGGGCCCGCCTTCTCCATGGGCAACGACTGGCGGTTCTTCATGGGCTACCGGTTCGCCCTCTTCAACCACGCCACGCAGGCACTCGGCGGCGCGGTCCACGTCACGCGGTTCGAGCTGTCGACGCCCTGAACGAAGGGAGGAGCGCACCACCCTTCCCCCACGCTCACCGCCGACCGTCGGACTCATCCCTGTCAGAAAACCGAGGTACCGTCATGCGCCGCAGACTGCTCGCACTCGTGGCCGCTGCGGGCGGAGCCTCCTCCCCGTCCGCCTACCGGAACTGGATCGCCCAGTTCGCGGGCGGGATCGCGGGCCGCCCGGCCGTCGTCGTCCTCGAACCGGACTCCCTCGGCGACTACGGCTGCATGACCCAGGCCCAGATCGACGAACGCGAGGGCATGCTCACCGGCGCGCTCGCCGAGTTCAACCGCCAGGCTCCCAACACCTGGGTCTATCTCGACGCCGGCAATCCGGCCTGGGTGAGCGCGGCGACCATGGCCCGGCGCCTCCACGAAGCCGGCCTCGGACAGGCCCACGGCTTCTCGCTCAACGTCTCCAACTACCTGACCACGGCCGAGAACACCGCGTACGGCAACGCCGTCAACAGTGAACTGGCCGCCCGGTACGGCTACACCAAGCCGTTCGTCGTGGACACCAGCCGCAACGGCAACGGCTCCAACGGCCAGTGGTGCAACCCCTCGGGCCGCCGTATCGGCACCCCCACCCGGCTGGGCGGAGGCGCCGAGATGCTCCTGTGGATCAAGGTCCCGGGTGAGTCCGACGGCAACTGCGGCGTCGGCTCCGGCTCCTCGGCCGGAGATTTCCTCCCCGAAGTCGCCTACAAGATGATCTACGGCTACTGATCCAGCTTCTCGAAGAAGAACTCGTGCTTGAGGAAGGAGACGTCGTACTCGTGGCCGGGCTGCGGCGGCAGCAGTTGGGAGGCCTGGAACAGGCGCCACCCGTCGTGCAGCGCGGCAAGCCCGGTCGGGTAGGGCGGCTCGTCGCTGTCACCGGTCGTCGGGCGGGTCCGGCCGGTTCCGTCGTATCGGGACCAGCCCACGACGTCGGAGTCGAGCGCCGACGTCGAGAGGTAGAGGACGAGAACCTGCTGTCTCATACGTGACTCCTCAGGGCCGGCCGGTTGCTGACGCGAGTGACCCAGTACTCGACGTCGAACGAGTCGTCGCCGGTCAGGGCCCGCCACAACAGGACCCGGTTGTAGATCTCCAGTCGGGCGGTGGCCTGCTCGTACCAGGGGAAGTAGGTGTTGAGTTCCGTGGTCACGGCCGGGTCGTGCAGGTCGGAGGTGTCCCACAGGCGCACCTGCGGCACGGTCGGGTTGAGGCGGAGTTTGTACATGTAGCGGCGGCGCTCGGTGTCGTTGCGGCGGCCGCCGTGCCAGATGCCGTGGTGCACGAGGACGACCGTGCCCGCCGGACAGGTCAGCCGTGTCTGTCCCCTGAGGTTCTGGACGCGGCCGATGTCCGTCTCGTTGATCCTGCGCAGATGGCTTCCCGGCACACTGAGCGTGCCGCCCATCTCGGCGGTCACCTCGTGCGGGTAGTACATGAGCTGAATGTCGAACGCGTCCGGCCGTACATCAATGATCGCGTCCCCGTGGAGGGGCTGCGCCTGTCCCTCCTGCGGCTCGCGCACATGCACCGCATGGTGGTCGACGGTCGGCTCGGGGCCGACCAGGCTCTCGACGGCGCCTGCGACGACCGGCAGGGCAAGCAACTCGTGGACGAAGGTGTCCTGGGCGAACGCCTTGCCCAGCGGAGTGCCGTAGGGCACGTCCGGTATGCCCTCGGTCAGGGTCGCGATGGCCCGTTCGTTGATCTCGTGCGGCGCCACCCCGTCCAGGCGCAGAAATCCCTGCGCCACGAAGCGCGCCACCTGAACCGATGTCAGGAGTCGTTTGCTGGTTGGCATGCGACGAACGTACGTGGCCCATCCCACTGAGTCGTGGGCTGAAATCGCCCACTGCTGGTAATTTTCCGTCCTCGTGAAGCACGCGACTCTCTGGCTCGACGAGCCGCCCACCGTGGTCAATGCCGGCATCGGGATACATGGCGTCTCCACCACCCACGACGTCTTCCGGCTGCCCGACTTGTGGCAGCTGCATCTCTACAACTACGAGGGCACCCTGTCCCTCGGACAGGCGGTCCACCCCATCCGCCCCGGCCACGTCAGCCTCGTGCCGCCGAACACGGAGGTGCACTTTCACTACCGGGGCAGGTCGGAACATTTCTACGTCCATCTGCGGCTGTACGACGGCGGCACCGCGCGTGTGGTCCCGGTGATGCAGGACGCCGCGGCCGAGAGCACACGCCTCGCCGAGCTGCTCCGGCACGCCGTGACGGCCATGCCGACCTCGCCCTCACGAGCCACCGCCGAGGTCTGGGCCGCTCTGTGGCGCATCGCCGAGTTGCCGAGGGACGACGGTGCCGGGCGCCGCCACCCCTTCGTGGCCGCCGCACAGGCCTATGTCGAGGAGCATCTGGCCGACCCGCTGTCCGTACCGGACATCGCTCGCGCGGTGGGCATCTCCCATACGCACCTGACGCGCGTGTTCCGTGCCGAGACCGGCTTCACGGTGGTGTCGTACATCCGGCACCGACGGCTGCAGCGCGCCCGCCACCTCCTGTTGTCGTCCACCCTGTCCATCACCGCCATCGCCGCGGCCGTGGGCATCGCCGATCTCCAGGCCTTCAACAAGGCCTGCCGCCGCGAGCTCGGCGCGAGTCCGCGTGACGTGCGTGGGGCTGAGAAGCCACTTCCGGGTGGAGGCGCGGCCGACGACCAGCGGTGCTCACCGCGGTGATCGCCCTCATGGCAGCATTCTTGTCCGCGATGGGCGCCGCCGGGCCGACGCAAGCGGCCACCGTGGACCCGAACGCCTGGTACGTGCTGGTCCACCGGTGCAGCGGCAAGGCACTCGACGTCTCCGGCGCGGACACCGGCAACGGCGCGTCCCTACAGCAGTGGACCCGCATCGACAGCGCCAACCAGCGGTTCCAGTTCATCGATTCGGGCGGCGGCTACTACCGGCTCAAGGCACAGCACTCGGGCAAGGCGCTGGTTTCTACAACTACGCCACCGCCGACGGGGCGGCCATCGTGCAGTGGAGCGACCTCGATGCCGGGCGGGTGGTGGCCGTGAGGGCTGCGGTGCCCGCGGTGACCAGCAGCGCGCCAGGGATGTCGAGGCGTGCGGGCTGCGGGGCGCGGGCCGCAGGGGCGGGGCACCACGCGGTGCCCCGCCCCTTGACCAGAGGGCCGTGGGTCAGACGGTGGCGGGCAGCGGCTGGGCGACTGGCGGCGCCGCCAGTCGGCCGGTGCGGTGCAGGCCGTGCAAGGCAGCCGCGCACGCCAGGCCGAGCGCGCACAGCGTGATCCACGGCAACGCGGGCATCCCGGCCGCGCGGGCGGCGTCGAGTGCGGCGCCCGTGCCCAGGTTTCCGACGGTGATGCCGATGCCGCAGATGGTGTTGTAGAGCCCGTAGTGGGTGGCGACGAGGCGGTCACCGCTGAGGCGGACGATGGTGTCCATCTCGAACGGGTAGGCGATCATCGTGCCCACGGCCAGCAGCAGCGCGGCGAGCGTCGGCGGAACCGCCGCGAGCAGCCACAGTCCGACACCGGAATCCGGTACGGGCACGGCGGTGGCCAGCAGCAAGGGAACGAAGGCCAGCCCCATCGCCGCCAGCCCTCGCACGAGCGCCTGCCCTGGCTCGTACCGCGCTTTGCACCACGCCGTCACTCGCGTCTGGCCGAGGATCGTACTCAGCCCGGACACAGCGAAGAGCATCGCCACAGCCGCCGTGCCGAACTCCCCTTCGCCGCCGAGCCGACGCACCTCCAGCGGCAGCGCCAGATAGACCTGGAAGGACAGCACGTACGAGCCGATCATGGCGACGGAGAAGAGCAGGAACGGCCGGTTGGCGAGGATGCCGCGCCACTGGGCGAGCACACCCTGACCGTCGTCGCTCGTCTGCCGCTTGGTGTCCTTGGCCCGCCGGGCGGGCAGCGCGCGGATCTGTACGACGCTCAGCAGCGCGAAGATTCCGGCCGCGACCAAGCAGGTGATGCGGAAGTCCACGCCGGTCAACACCATGCCGACCAGCGGACCCAGCAGGATGCCGGCCTGGTAGAACACGTTGAACAAGGCGAACGCCTCCACCCTGCGCTCCCCCGCGTCGGCCGCGAGGTACGCCCGCACGGCCGGGTTGAACAGCGCCCCGGCCAGCCCGGTGGCCGCGGACGCGGCCAGCAGCGCGGGCAGCGAGTCCACCAGCCCGAGCGTCGCGAAACCGAGGGTCCGCAGCACGCACCCCGCGACGATCATCGGCTTGTAGCCGAGCCGGTCGGCGAGGGTGCCGCCGACCAGGAACATGCCCTGCTGGCTGAAGTTGCGTACACCGAGGACGAGTCCGACGATCCAACCTGCCAGCCCGAGGGTGCCGGAGAGGTGGGCGGCCAGGTAGGGCATCAGCATGTAGAAGCCGAGGTTGATGGTGAACTGGTTCACCATCAACAGTTGGACGCTGCGTTCGTACGACCGAACCTGAGTGAACAGCCCCTTCACCGGCCCTCCTCCGGCACGTCCGAAACGGCGTCCAGGCTGTCGGCGGCGTCCTCGGCGAGGGTGAGGGGATCGACGACGGTGGTGCACCGGGTCCAGCGAGCGACCTCCTTCTCGTCCAGGCGGCCGATCAACTCCGGCTCGGGCGCCGGTGGCGAGTCCAGAAGACCGTGGGCGGCGCAGTAGTCGTCGTCGTAGACCGTCCCCAGGTACCGCTGCGGACCATCGGGGAAGATCGCGACGATCCGCGCGTCCGCGGGCTTCGTCCGGGCCAGCCAACCTGCGACCAGTGCGACCGCGCCCACGCTCCAGCCGCCGGTGGCGTAGTGGGAGGCGGCCAGTTGGCGGCACGTCCACACCGCCTCGGCCGGAGAGACCCAGTGCACCTCGGAGAAATTCTCGTAGGCGACGTTGCGGGGATAGATGCTGGAGCCGAGCCCGCGCATCAGTCGGGGCCGGGCGGGCTGGCCGAAGATCGTCGAGCCGGTGGTGTCCACACCGACAACGGTCAGATCCGGGTAGAGCTGGCGCAGCACCCGTGAGATGCCGGCCGAGTGGCCTCCGGTACCCACGCTGCACACCAGCACATCGATGTGGCCCATTTCGGAGGCGAGTTCAAGAGCCAACGGAGTGTATGCGGCGACGTTGTCGGGGTTGTTGTACTGGTCCGGGCACCACGAGTCGGGGTGCTGCTCCAGCAGCCGCTGTACGCGTTCGCGGCGGGCCTGCTGCCAGCCGCCCGTCGGATGCGGCTCGGAGACGACGTTGACCTGGGCGCCGTACGCGGTCAGCAGCCGGGTCATGGACAACTCCAGTCCCGGGTCGGTAACCAGGGTGACCGGGTGGCCGTACACCATCCCGGCCAGGGCCAGCCCCAGGCCCAGGGTGCCGCTCGTGGACTCGATGATCCGCCCGCCGGGCCGCAGGTCGCCACGGGCTCGGGCCCGCTCCACCATGTGCAGACCCGGACGGTCCTTGATGCCGCCGGGGTTGAACCCCTCAAGCTTCGCCCAGAAGCCGCGCCCGGCCGGGGTCAGCGGCTCCGATACCCGCAGCAGCGGGGTGTTGCCCACCAGCCGGGAAAGGGCCGACTGGCCGGAGACGGCCGTGGTCTTGGTCAATGAAGGCATGTCTGTGTGTTCGCTCTCGCTCGATGAAGGCACGATGCGGGTTCATCTCGCGGCCCAGGGCGACAAGCGCAGACCGTGGGTCCACGTTCAGGCCATGGGTGCGCGGCAGCCGGTGAAGTCGGGCTGCGAGCGAGTGGTCTAGATCCGCCACCGCGACGTGCGCACGAGCGCCACGCGGCCAGTGCGTGCGCTGCGACGTCTGCGGGATTCATGCCGTACGAGGGGTCTTCCCACCGACAAGGACACGCCGACGAGTACGACGACAGCCAGCGCTGCGAGGGGAAGATCCTCGGTCGACTGGGCCACGGTACGGATGGCCACGTCCATCACGCAGTCCTCGGCCCCGTGGGGAGCGTGGGGCCCGTGAGGCTCTCCGTCCGCAGTCGTCGCCGAGGAAGCGGTGGGGACGGGTACCGACCCGTGTGTGTCCTCAGGCACTCCATGGATGACGGCGCACAGCATGAGCGCCATCACCAGAGTGCCGCGGATCGCCGAGACGAGTCGGCGCCATCGGGGTGAGCCGCATGGGCCCCATGGGCCCCGCGCGGGCGTACGGAAATGTGTCGGCACAGGTCCTCCGCGCTGCTGCCGCCACTCCGACGAGGACGGAGGGAGGCGCAGACATGGGTGGGGGGCAGGACGGCATCGACGAACGTGATCGGCCCATCATGGGCATGGAATCGGGAGCTCGTCGCGCGTGATCAGCCGAACCGGTGACAACCGGCAGGCCAGTTGGAGGACTCCGTACTTCTAGACCTGCTGCACCACGGATGCTGCTCTCAGCGTCCCGGATGACGCCCCGCTCATTGAGTCACGAGCAGCAGGCAATCGCACGGCCGAGGCATCTTCGGCACTGGCTGATTCGCGAACCGACGCTGCAAAGCAGGGTGTTACCAGGACAGGACCCTGCTGAGGCTGCCCGGATGCGCACTGCTCGCCAGGATGCGACGACTCGTGACCACCATGGTGATCGTCCGCTCCTGCGGCGAGTTGCGGTGCAGGCTCGACGACAGCGAGGTGAATGCCATCGAACGGCGCTGCGGCAGAGGTCATTGCGCTGGTGGAGAGATGCCCCTGGACACTCTCGACGTGCACGCCGTGTGTCACGAGGACACCGAACAGGAGCACGGCCAGGGCCAGCACGCGCAACAACGGACCCGCACCGGAGCGGGTCCTTGCTGTGCGCCAGGTCGACCAAGCCGTAATCATGCCGTGATCCTAGCGGCTTGCCGGCGTTGATCGACCACCATCCCGGAAACGTCGGGTTAACTCGCCAGGCAAATGGCCGGTTTGCTGCGGCGAGTGTGCACGCGCCTCCCCCTGACGCCTGCGCCGCCTCGTTTGAGCGCCACGTTCGGACGCGGCCCCCGCCGGCGTCCGGCGGGAGCCACTCGCCTCAGTGTGCGCGCCCTGGCTTTTCCTCAGCCGGCTCAGTCTTCGAGAGCTCGTCCACTACGCCGCCCGCTGGCTGTACTGGACCAGGTCTTCCAGCTGAGTGCCGAGCTCAGCTTGGCAGTGGGCGACGAGCCGGAGCAGCAGACCACCAGCAACAAGAAAGCCCTCGTCCGGTGAGCGAGGGGCCAGGTGCCGACTGGCTCCACCGGCCCACCGGGCGTTGACAGTGCTACCGGACGCCGACCCGCTCCTCCTGTGCCGTCGGAGCGGCGTCGGCCTGCGTGGCAGTCGCCTTGTCGCTTCGCATCACCAGCAGGGTGATCAGTCCACCGGCCGCGGCGATCGCGGCGGCCCAGATGAACGCCGCGCTGAAGCCGTCCGTCAGTGCGGGCAAGTTGCCCAACTGGCCGGCGCCCTGCGAGGTTGCCACCGCGGTCAGCGCCGCGAGACCGAGCGCCGAGCCCACCTGGTACGTGGTGTTGACGATGCCGGAAGCCAGGCCCGCCTGCTCCTGCGGCGCGGCGGACATGGCGGCCATCATCGCCGGGATGTAGGCGAGCGACATACCCAGAGCCGCAACCAGCGAGGCGGGCAGGACGTCGACCACGAAGGTTCCGGTGGGCTCGACGGCGGACAGCCACAGCAGTCCAGCCGCGAGGACAAGCAGGCCCCCGCCAATCAGCGGCTTGGCACCGAACCTGGCCATCAGCCTCGCCGTGATGGCCGTCATGAAGATCATCAACAGGCCGGTCATCGGCAGCAGCGCGGCACCGGACGCGAAGGCCCCATAGCCGAGCACCTGTTGGAGGTACAGGTTGAGGAAGTACCACATCGGGATCCACGCGGCACCGAGCAGGGTCATCGCCAGGTTGGCCGAGCCGAGCCGCAGGACACGCCAGATGCCGAGCGGCATCAGCGGCTCGCGCACCGTCTTCTGGATCACGAAGAAGAGCACGAGCAGGGCGGCGGCACCGACCAGTTGAAGCACCGTGCCACCCGAAACCCACCCGACTTCGGGCGCACGGACGATGGCAAAGACGGCGAGCGCCAGGCCGGCGGTGACCGCGGCTGCTCCGAGCACGTCGACGGCGCCGCGTCGGCTGCCGACGGCGGGCAGCAGCTTGGTGGCCGCGAGGGTGGCGACGCCGATCGGGACGTAGATGATGAAGATCCACGGCCAGCTGAGCCACTCGGTGAACACGCCACCGAGGAAGACACCGGCTGTACCGCCCGCGGGGGCGGCGGCGCCGTAGAGCGCCATGGCCTTGCCGAGCTCCTTCGGGTCGTGCGCGAAGAGCATCATCAGCAGGGTCATGGCCGAAGGCGCGATGAGCGCACCGCCAACGCCCTGCACAGCGCGGCCGATGACTTCCACCCAGGCCGTCTGCGCGGCGGCCGCGACGATCGAACCGGCGATCAGCACGACCCAACCGGTGCTGAAGATCTTGCGTGCGCCGAGTAGGTCGGAGAGACGGCCGCCGAGCAGTAGCAGCCCGCCGAAGGCGATGACGTAGGCGTTGAAGACCCATTGCAACTCGCCCTGCGAGAAGCCGAGGTCCTTCTGCATCTCGGGGAGCGCCACCCCGATTATGGACGTGTCCATGATCACCATGAACTGGGCAGCGGCGAGCACGACGAGCGCCCACCAGCGCCGGGGATTGACGGCTGACATGGCTCCACCTTTCTCTATATACCCCTGGGGGGTACCTGGCGGCCGCAAACGTAACATACCCCTAGGGGGTATACAGGTGAGGTGGAGCCGCCCGACTGCAGCCGGGGGCCCGTGCACTTTCTGGCTGAGGGCCCTGGTGGATGCAATGGATGATTCCGACCGCCGCCTGGCGGCCTGGGCTGACGGCGTCGTGGCACGCGTCGCCGCACAAGACGAGCTCGATAACGAGTTCCTCGCAGCCTTGGGAAGAAGTCCCAGCCTTCGCGAGGAGACACCGGCCCACATGGCGAAGGCCCTTTGGGCGGCGACGCCCGGTCTGGGGCCGGCCGGCTGCGCCGCGGCCGCGGGGGTGCCGCAGCGCCAGCTCTGGACCTGGCAGATCCAGGAACCCGCGTTCGCCGCAGCCATGGCGAGTGCGAGCACGCTCGCGCAGTCGCACGCGCTCGCCACCAACGGCACGCCTGCCCCGATGACGCCCATCGCATTGCGGGTACTACTCAAAGAGCTTCGCGCGGGCGCCCGCATCCAGCCGGCGGCTGCACTTCCAGGAGTCCCCATAGACGCCCTGAACAGGCTGCGCCGACATCACCCCCGAGTGAACGCACTCATCCTCGCGGCACGCGGCCGCGGCGAATCGACGTACGAACACAGCTATCGACTCGTCCGCGTCGATAACGCCTCGACGGGCAGGTAGCGGTGGGCGCTGTGACATGCAGTGGCTGCCCTCGCCCGCATGCTCCGGGCCTTTCGCCGCCGTGCACTTGTCTGGCCGCCACCGAATCTGCAAGACCGCCATGCACCACGGAGCTGCGTAAAGAGCAGCTCAACCCCACCTGGCAAGGCATCAGCAGAGTCTGCATTAGGTCAGCAAGAGATCTGCCAGCCTTCCATGAGCGACCGAGTGGCGAGAGGCAGCACCCGGCCACTTCCCACCCGTCAACCACAGGAGCTCAGGCATTCCTGCAGGTCAACGCACCCGCCCCCGGGGTTTCAACTGCCCCGCCGGCAACTCGGGGGCGGGCAGCGGAGCACCGTCGTACCCCTTCACCTCGCCGAAGCGGGTGCCGGACATCCAGTCCTGACGCGCCTGTTCGATCTCTTGCTGGGACCGTCCGATCCAGTTCCAGAACATGATCAGCTCCTCCTCGAACGGCTCGCCGCCCAGGAGCATCAGGCCCGCCTCCGACTCGGCGCGCAGCGGGAGTTCGGTGCGGCCGCAGCCGAGGTAGAGCATCGAACCGGGGAGGACAGGTACGCCGTCCACGTGGGCCTCGCCGGACATGGACAGCACGGCGTACTCGAAGTCCGGCTCCAGTGGCAGGCGTACGTCCGCGCCGCGGGCGAGCGCCAGGTCGGCGCCGACGAGGGGCGTGTACGTCGTTCCGGGTGAGCGGGCGCCGTCGAGGGCGCCGAGGATCAGCGTGGCGGTGAGGCCGGGCGCCGTGACGACGGGCAGCTCGGAGTGGTGCTCGAAGTGCGGCTCGGTGTGGCGGTCGCTGTCGGGCAGGGCGACCCAGAGCTGCGCGCCGTGCAGGAAGCGGGCGTGCGGCTTCGGGCTCTCCTCGGAGTGGCTGATCGCCCGACCCGAGGTCATCAGGCCCAGCTCACGCGGGCGGATCGTCTGCAGGCTGCCGGTGGAGTCCCGGTGCAGCACCTCGCCCTCGTGCAGCCAGCTCACCGTCTGCAGACCCATGTGCGGGTGCGGGGGCACCTGCATACCGGGCTCGTCGGCGATGTCGTCGGGACCGTAGTGATCGACGAAGCACCAGGCGCCCACCATGCGGCGGCCCAGGTTGGGCAGGAGTCGGCGCACTTCGGAGGACTCGCCGAGCTTGACCCGGCGCGGGCTGAGGAGTTCCCGTACGGGCTCCGCCACGACGAAGCCACGGCCGCCGCACACCGCGGGCACGGGCTCGCGATCAAGATTGCTCATGCCGCCCAAAGTAGCCCCGTCGGGGCCTTTCCGTCAGGCCAACTCCGGCGGACTTCACGCCCTCACCCCAAAATAGTAGCCATGTACATAGTAGCTATGTACTCTATTGGTCATGAGTACGGCATCCGAGGGCGCGACGCCCGGCTTCCTGGTCTGGCGTCTGTCGATGAAGTGGCGGGTCGCGGTCGACCGCGCGGTGGCCCCGCTGGGGCTGACGCACGCGCAGTACGCCCTGGTGGCGTCGCTGTACGGCATGTACCGCTCCGGACTGCGCCCCAGCCAGCGGCGCCTGGCCGACCACACCGGACTCGAACCGCTCTACGTCTCCAAGCTGGCCCGCGCCCTGGAGTCCGCCGGGCTCCTGGAGCGCACCCGTGACCCCAAGGACCCACGCGCTGTCCAACTGGCGCTCACCGAGCGGGGCCGCGAGGTGACGGGCCAGGCCATCAAGGTCGTCCAGGGTCTTCTCCAGCAACTGCTGGAGCCGCTCGGGGGGCTCGACAGCCGCCGGGCCCGGGAGTTCACCGCCGACCTGGCCACCCTGCTCGACGCACCGCTCGATCCGTTCAGCGAGAACACCGAGAACGCAGCGAACACTGAGGAGCAGTCATGACCACCACCACTCCCCTGCTCGACCCCCGTGTCATCGCCCTGGCCCATTACGCGGGCCGCGCGGTTCTGGAGAGCGTGCTGGCCCGCCACGGGGTGACGTTCCAGCAGTCCGTCACCCTCCGCCTCGTCGCCACGGCCGACGGACCGGTCGAGCGGGACCGGCTCGTCGACGGTGTCGTCGGCGCGCTGAAGATCGACACAGCGGAGGCCCACTCCGTGGTCGATGAGCTGATCGCGAAGGAGCTGCTGACCCCTCAGGTGGGGATCACGGACGCCGGACGCGACCTGTTCGGGACGACGTCGGCCGAGACGGCCCCCATCAGCGCCCGGATCTACGCCGACATCCCCAAGGAGGACCTCGCAGTCGCCGGACGGGTGCTGACGCTCATCACCGAGCGGGCGAACGCCGAGCTCAAGTAGTCACGCCTACTCGGTGCTCACCGTCCCCCGCCTGTGGGCGATCTCGCCGAGCACGATGTCGACGGCGAGGAAGGCCACCAGGGTGATCCCGAGCAGCGGGACGAAGTAGCCGATGACCGCGACCACGACCGCCAGCGGCACCAGGATCTGCGGCGGCACCTGCTGCCAGGCGCCGCGCGGGATCGGCCGACCGAATGCGGAGCCCCGTCCGCGCTGCCACCACATGCGGTAGCCCCAGACGATCAGCACGATCAGCGAGAGCGCGAGCAGCATCAGGGCGATCTGGCTGACCAGACCGAACAGCACGCCGGTGTGCAGATCGATGCCCCAGCGGGTCAGCTTGGCGAGCACCGGGTAGTCGGCGAACCGCAGTTCGTCGGTGACCTGGCCGGTAGCGGGGTCGACGGCGACGGAGTCCTGCTTCGTCGGCCAGCTGCGCTGGACCTGCTTCACCACGTACGCCGACTCCGCGTCCGCGGGCGGCACGATCTCGACCGGGTCGCCGAGCCCCTTGGCGCGGGCCGCCGCGAGCACCTTGTCGAGGCCGACGCCGTGCGCCGCGTCCCCGGCGGCGGCAGAGGAGCCGTGACCGGAGTGCTCGCCGCCCGCGCTCGCCGAGATCGACGGGGTCGCCCCGCCGAGCGAGGTGCGCAGTTCGTCGATGTTGGCGCCGGAGTACTGCGACCAGGTCAGACCGGTCGCCGACAGGAAGAGGAACCCGGCGGCGGCCCAGGCGCCGACCGTGCCGTGCAGGCCCAAGGTGCGGCGGCGCCCGTTGGTGCCGCGCACCTTGCGCAGGGCCCGCCGACGCGAGAACCACAGCACCAGACCGCCGAGGGCGATCACCCACAACCAGCTGGCGGCGAGTTCGCTGTACAGCCGGCCGCTCTCACCGAGGCGCAGATCGCGGTGGAACTCGTCGATCCACGTGCGCAGCGGAAGGGCGCCGGTGGAGCCGTACTGTTCGAGAGAGCCGCGCACCTCGGCGGTGTACGGGTCGACGAAGACGGCGAGGGAGTGGGTCTCGTCGACGCCCTTGACCCCGGACAGCAGCACCCTGGTGGTCGCGTCGTCCTCGGGCGAGGGCCGTACGGCCGTGACCGCGCCCTCGGGGTGGGCCTTGCGGGCGGCGGCGACCTGCTCGGAGATCGGCAGCTTCTCGTCGCCGACGGGGACGGTCAGCTCGTGCGCGTACACGATCTTCTCGGCCTGGAACGAGGCGGCGTACAGAAAGCCGGTCGCGGCGGCGACGAGCAGGAACGGGGCGACGAGCACTCCGGCGTAGAAGTGCAGCCGCAGGATCAGCGGGCGCAGGGGCGCCCAGGTGCGGCGGGCCGGCGCTGGGGCGGCGTCGGGCTGTTGGGCCTCGTCCTTGGTGGTCGAGGGAGCGGTGGACATCGGCGGGCCTCTCCGGGCTGGGGACGCTGGTTCTGCTGTAGCGGTCCAGTAGTCGGACCGAGGCGCCCTGGAGTTCCCGGCATTTGAAGTGACCTGCGTCACAGGCGGCGGGCTCATGGCATCCTGACGCGATGGCATCCCCGAGTGATCACGCGCCACTGGCCGAACTGGTCGAACAACTCCTCGCCACGGACGGCCCGTTGCCGATCGTCGCCGCAGGCGAGCCGGTACTGCGACGCGAATCCGAGCGCTACGACGGCCAGTTGCCCCCAGCCCTGCTCTCCCGCTTCATCGAGGCCCTGCGCCTCACCATGCACACGGCCCCGGGCGTGGGCCTGGCGGCACCGCAGGTGGGCGTCCCGCTGCGGATCGCCGTGCTCGAGGACCCGGCACCGGTGACGGAGGAAGTACGCCGGGCCCGTGGCCGGGTCCCCCAACCGTTCCGGGTGCTGGTGAACCCGTCGTACAAACCCGTCGGACCCGCCCGAGCCACCTTCTTCGAGGGCTGCCTGAGCGTGCCGGGCTGGCAGGCGGTGGTGACCCGACCCGCCGAGGTACGCCTGACGGGCGAGGACGAGCAAGGCCGTGCGATCGACGAGGTGTTCACCGGCTGGCCCGCCCGCATCGTGCAGCACGAGACGGACCACTTGAACGGGATGCTCTATCTCGACCGGGCAGAGCTGCGCTCGCTGTCGTCGAACCAGGCGATGGCCGAGCGCTGGACACAGGCGACCCCGCAGGAGGCGGCGGCGGCGCTCGGGTTCGACCTTCCCCGCTGAACCCGGTACGGCCTACTCCCCCACCAGCACGATGCCGCTCACCTCATGCACCCTTCCGGGGTTCACCGGGTCCCCTACCGTGACGCGCCAGGCGCCCGGGCCGGGGAGGGTGAGCCGGGTGCTGTAGATGCCCTCGCCGCGGTTACGCAGGGATCGGCTTGCGCCCACGTGGCCCGTCTCGACGTCCACGGCGGTGGCGGACAAGGTCAGCCGGTCGTCGTCGGCCACGACTTCCACGGGGCAGTCACCGCCGTCGGCGACCTCGGGCAGGTCGACGCCCAGCTCCTGTCCGCCGTCGAGGAACTGCCGCGGATCACGGGCGGTCAGCAGGGCTTCCAGCTGGTTGAGCAAAGTCCGCTCGTTCTGGAGCGCTCCGTGCTTCTGGGCGAAGAAGCGCACGGTCGAGTCGTCCGTCAACTGAGCCGGAAAACAGGAGAACCGGGGCACCGTGCCGTCCCCGAGGTGATCCGTGCCGTCGAGATCCCGGCGGCTGCCGAGGCCGTCGGCCGCGAGTAGGGCGGACTGGCGGGTGGGCTGTCGGCAGCCGCCGAAGACGTGCAAGGCGTATCCGTCGCCGTCGGCGCGGTCCAGTTCCTCGTGGAAGCCAAGGGCGTCGGCCGCCGGCCCCGCGTCCACACCCGGCACCCGGGTACGGCCCAGATCCGACCGGGCACCGCCCCCGTCGACGACACAGCGCCACGTCGGCAGGAGTTGGTACAGCGAGGGCATCGACCGGGCCAGCTGGGTGAACGGCTCGGACATACGCCCCAGGCGCGGCGCCACCCCCGCGTGCAGCGAGACGAGGGCGTTGACCGATCCCCGATAGGGCGTCCCGATCGTGACCAGGCTCCGGGCGTACGCGCTTCCGCCCAGGACGTCCAGGTAGTAGCGGGCCACGAGTCCTCCCATGGAGTGGGCCACGAACACGACCCTCGCCTCCGGGTTACCGCTCCGCAGGCGCCAGGCGGCGAGCGCCGGTTCCACCCGGGCGGCCAGCCGACGGGCCGTCAGCCGCACCGAGAGCCGCCAGTCGTACGGGAACGGCAGGAGGTTGCCGGACCGCGCGGACAGGCCCAACCGCCGTTCCAGGAACGTCAGCAGAGTCTCGTAGCCGTCGATCGCCGAGACCCCGGGCAGGATGTGCAGGCCCTTGATCAGACCCACCGCCTCGACGCCGTCGCCCGGGTCGGCATCTCCGACGTCCGGCGGCAGCGCGAGCCGCCGTACCCCGTCGAGACCTCCGAGCGCGTGCCGTCCGGCGACGGCGAGGGTGTGGTTCCACACCTCGTGTCCGTCACGCGCCAGGACGCTGCCCATGATGCCAGGCAGCACGACGACCAGATCCGTCACGGGAGTGCCGCGCACGAGTCCCCCCTGTTGTTCAATTCGCCGTATTATGCGCCTGGTTGACGGTCGGCCTCATGCTACGGCCGCCTACAACAACGGGGAGCACACCACAGTGCGGTGGCGCGAATGACGGATGACGGTCGCTTCGTCCTGGTCGGGGTCGGCGACTACCAGGACGCGAGCTGGCCGCGGCTGCGCCACGTTCCGGCCAGCGTGGACCGGTTGTACAAGCTGTTCCGTTCCCTGGGGCTCGGCCACGACCTGCCGGAGCTGGCCGCGGGCGGCGACTGGGCCTGGATCACGGAGCGGCTGCGGGCCTGGCAGGGCGACGGCTCACGGCTGGTGCTGTACTGGACCGGCCACGGCTGTGTCGACGCGGGCGAACACTTCCTGATCGCGTCCGACTCCCCCGGCACCCGCCTGGACGACCTGCGCGCGATCACCGCCAGGAATCTCGCCCGCTTCCTCGCCCACCGGGAGTTCAGCGAGGTCCTGGTCCTCCTCGACTGCTGTGCGAGCGGGGTCGCGGCCTCCCGTGTCGCCACCCAGATCTGCCAGGTCCTGAACCACACCAGCACCGCGGGGCCGGAGCGGCGGTACGCGGTGATCGCCTCGACCCGCGGCTATGACAGCGCGGAGGAGGGCGTGTTCGCCGAGGCCCTGGAGCAGGTCGTACGGCATGGCCCCGAGGACCGCCGGTGGACGGAGCACGACGAGACGATCCGCTCCGACGAACTGGCCGACGTGATGGGCCGGATCATGGCGGACCGCGACGGCGCAACCGCCTACGTCGCGCTCGGCGCGCCCGTTCCCGCGCTGCGCAATCCCCTGCATCCCTCGGCCACCGTGCCGGACGAGGACGTGGAGACCAAGCGGCTGCGCCGGCTGCGGGCGGCGGAGGTGGACCAGCATCTGGTGCTCTCCGCCCGTGGGATCGAGGTCGGCGAGACCGGCTGGTACTTCTGCGGTCGCCAGCGGCTGATGCGGCGCCTCATCGGGTGGCTGGCGGAGGCGGATCGCGGGCTGTTCGTGGTCACCGGGTCGCCGGGCACGGGGAAGTCCGCCCTGCTCGGCCGGATCGCCACCCTCTCGGTGCCCGGTCTGCGGGCCGTGGCGGAGGCGGAGGGGGCGTTGAACGACACGCCCAACTCCGAGCTGCCGCCGCTGGGTTCGGTCGATCTCGCCCTGTCCTGCCGGAACAAGACGCTGGACGACTGTCTGCGCGCGGTCGCCGTCGCCCTCGGCCTGCCCGGCGGAACCGGCTGGCTCCGCGCGGCAGAGGTAGTGCGGCAGGTCGGGGAACTGGGCCGTCGGGTCACCGTCGTGATCGACGGTCTGGACGAGGCCAAACCCGCCGAGGCCGTGCCCATCGCCGCCGATCTGCTGCGCCCGCTCGCCGAGTTGCCCGGGGTACGGGTCCTGGTCGGGACGCGCCCGCACCGGGCCGGAGGCACCTCGGTGAGCCCCGACGCGGGCCCGCTGCTCCAAGCCCTGGCCGCCGACGAGACGGCCGTACTCGACGAGGAGCCGGAGACCGAGGCCGACCTCACCGCGTACGCGCTGCGCCGCCTGCTCGGTGCCGAGCACTCGCCGCTGCGGGGCCGGGAGACGCTCGCCCGCCGGTGGGCCGAGCGGGTCGCCGACGCGAGCGGCGGGATCTTCCTGTATGCCCGGATCGCCACCCGTGCCGTCCTGGACGAATTCGCCCGCTCCGGTGTCATGGGCCGGGACCTCCAGCTGGAGCGGCTGCTGTCCAGCGGTCTTCCCGCCGTACTGGACGAGGAGTTCGGCCGCTCCCCCGACCCCGAGCGCCTGCGCGATCTGCTGCGGCCGCTGGCCTGGGCCGAGGGGGCGGGGCTGCCGCGCCGCGACCTGTGGCCGGTGCTGGCAGGCGCGCTCTCCGCCGACGGGCGCCGTTACCGCGACGAGGATGTGGCCTGGGTGCTGGAGCACGCCGGATTCCACGTCGTCGAGTCGGGCGAGTCCGGCCAGACCGTGTACCGGCTCTACCACCAGGCGCTCATCGACCACTTCCGCGACACCTCGCCGCAGGACGCGCACGCCCGGATCACCCGCGCCCTGCGCGCCACCCTCCCCGGCCGCGGCCCGGCCGCCTGGGAGACCGCCCACCCGTACTTACGGCGCCATCTCGCGGCGCACGCGCTGGCGGCGGGTCTGCTGCCCGAGATGATGCGTGACCTCGGCTTCCTCACCTGCGCCGACCCCGCTCGTACGGCCGCCGCGGTGCGCTCCCTGCCCGATCGGTTCGCCCTGCCGGTGGCCCGTCTGTACCTCCGCACCGCGCACCGGTTGCCGCCGCTCACCCCTCATGAGCGACTGCGCACGCTACAAATGACCGCCACCTTCGAGGAACCCTCCCTGTCCGCGCTGTTCCGGGGCCATGCCGTCGTACCCGCGACACTGGAGGCAGCTTCCGCCCCTTCGGACGACTTCAGCGTCGTACTGCGCGGGCACGCGGGTCCGGTGGTGGCCCTGGAGGCCGTGGACACCGGTGACGGACGGGAGTTGCTGGCCTCGGCCGGTGGGGATGCGACGGTACGGCTGTGGGAGCCCGACACCGGTGAGACGCGGATGGTGCTGACCGGCCCCGACACGACGGTTACGGCGCTGACACGGCTCACCGACGCCGAGGGCCACCGGCTGCTGGTCGCCGCCGCCGGACGTGACCTGTACGTGTGGGACCTCGGCACCGGCGCCCAGGTCCGCGTGCTGCGCGGGCACACGGACACGGTGCTGAGCCTGACCGCGGTCCATGACGCGACGTCACCTCTGCTCGTCTCCGCGGGTGAGGACCGCACGCTGCGGCTCTGGCGTCCGCACGACTGGAGCGTGACGGTGCTGACGGGCCACCTGAGTCCGGTGACCGCGGTGACCTCGGGACGGCTGCCCGACGGGCGGCACGTCCTGCTGTCCACGGGTGCGGACTGCACCGTACGCCGCTGGCACGTGGACGGTCCCGAGGCGGCCGGAGTAATGCACGGGCACACCGGAACGGTCTACGCCCTCGCCTGTCTCGAGCCGGCGGACGACCAGACCCTCGCCGTGTCGGGCGGGGACGACGGGACTGTACGGGTCTGGGACGTGGGGCGGTCGGCTCTCGTGCGGGTAATTCCCGGGAGGGTACGGGGAGTTCGCTCGCTGGCGCCTTTCCGGGCGGTCGGCCGCACCTTCGTCGCGGCTGCCGGAACGGGCTCCCGCATCACCGTCGTCGAGCCGTCGACCGGTTCCCTGAAGCACTCGCTCAAGAACCGCGTCGCCGCCACGGCCGACCAGTTCGTTTCCCGAGGGGTCACAAGCCGTCAAGTCGTCGCCTCGTCCCTGCCCAGAGACACGCAGCCGCTCGCGGAGGGCGGGTCGTACGCGCTCGCCCCGCTCGCGACGGGCAGCCGTGCCGGGCTGTTCGCCTCGGCGGGCTGGGACGGGACCGTACGGCTGTGGGACGCGCAACTCGGTGGACGTCCCGACCAGCCCGACTACGACGGCCTGCGCGCGCGTTGTATCGCGGCGCTGCCGCATCCCGCGGACGGGGTGCCCTGGGCGCTGGCCGTGGCGGGGCGCGACGGTGGTGTGTGGCTGACCGACGCGCGGGGAGAGAGGCGGACCGAGCTGTGGCCCGCACACCGCAAAGTCCGGATGCTTACCGCGGTGACGCCGCCGGACGGGCATCCGATCGTGGCCCTGGTCGAGGAGGAGCACAAACAGGTCCGTTTCGTCGACGTGGGGACGGGACGGGAGTTCGGGGCGCCCGAGGGGCTGATCCCGCCCGTGCTGTCCGTGGACCGTGTGAGTTCCCTGCACGTCTACAGTGCTGCCGGCCGGGTCGCGGCTCTGGTGGTGCATTACGAGGTCGCCGGGCCTCGTAGCGTGGTGTGGCTGCCGGGCAGCAGGCCGCGGGTCAGGAGGCACGACGACTCGGCGCGCATCGCCGTGCCGTTCGAGGGGCAGACGGTCGTGATGAACAGCGAAGGGCTGATCGAGGTGCACGGCGACTCCGTCGACGACGTCCGCGTCGTGGCCCAAAGCCGCCGGAAGCGCAGCCCATTGCCACCGGTGACCGTGCGCACGCCGACCGGTGACGGGCAGTTCGCGTTCCTCGTCCGCACCAAGCAGCAGGACGCAATCAAGATCATGGATCTGGGACCCGTCGGCGTCACCACGGACCCGCGTTCCCTGCGTCATTCCGGCGTCCCGATCACGCACTGGACCCGGCTGGAGCGCCCCGACCAGGACCTGATCGTGGCCGCTTGCGAAGACGACACCCTCCGCGTCTGGAACCCCACGCGCCCCGACCGCGAACCCCTGACCGTCCCGCTGCCGGGCGCGGCCACCGATGTCTCCGCGGTCGCGCCCGACCTCGTGTACGTCCTCGTCGACGAGCACTGGCTGGCCTTGCGGTTGAGGGCCCTCGGGCCCCTGCTCTCCGCCTGAGACGGGTCAGCCCCGGTACGTCTCCAGCAACCTGAGCCACACCTCACTGACCGTCGGATACGACGGAACCGCGTGCCACAGCCTGCTGATCGGGACCTCCCCCGCGACCGCGATCGTCGCCGAGTGGATGAGTTCGCCGACGCCGGGGCCGACGAAGGTGGCGCCGAGGAGGATTTCGCGTTCCAGGTCGACGATCATGCGGGCGCGGCCTCGGTAGCCGTCGCCGTAGAGGGAGGCGCCGGAGACGTTGGCCATGTCGTAGTCCACCGCGCGGACTCGGTGGCCCGCCTGTTCGGCCTCCGCCAGGGACAGGCCCACCGCCGCTGCCTCGGGGTCGGTGAAGACGACCTGGGGGACGGCGGCGTGGTCGGCGGTGGCGGCGTGGGCGCCCCACGGGTCCGACTCCAGCAGCGGCACGCCCGAGGCGCGGGCGGCGATCGCGGCGCCCGCGATGCGGGCCTGGTACTTGCCCTGGTGGGTGAGGAGGGCGCGGTGGTTGACGTCGCCGACGGCGTAGAGCCAGGTGCTGCCGGTGACGCGCAGGCTGTCGTCGACCGGGAGCCAGGAGCCGGGGTCCAGGCCGATCGTCTCCAGGCCGATGTCGTCGGTGTGCGGGGCGCGGCCGGTGGCGAAGAGGATCTCGTCGGCCTCGATCCGGTCACCGGTGTTGGTGGTGACGACGACCGTGGCGTTCTCGCGGGTCACCGACTCCACCGAGGTGCCGGTGCGGACGTCGGCGCCCGCCTCGGTGAGCGCCTCGGCGACCAGTTCGCCGGCGAAGGGTTCCATCCGGGACAGCAGGCCCTTGCCCCGGACCAGCAGCGTGACCTGCGAGCCGAGGGCCTGCCAGGCGCAGGCCATCTCCGTGGCGACCACTCCGCCGCCCACCACGACCAGGCGTCCGGGCGCCTCCTTGGCGCTGGTGGCCTCCCGGCTGGTCCAGGGCTTCACGTGGTCGAGGCCGGGCAGGTCGGGCAGGACGGCGCGGGTGCCGGTGCAGACGGCGACGGCGTGCCGGGCGGTCAGGACGTGCTCGGCGCCGTCGGGGCCGGTCACGGTGACCGTGCGGGCGCCGGTGAGGCGGCCGTGGCCGCGGTAGATGTCGGCGCCGATGCCCTCCAGCCAGCCGACCTGTCCGTCGTCCTTCCAGTGGGAGGTGAATTCGTCCCGGCGGGCGAGCACCTTCGCCGTGTCGAGCGGGCCCTGTACCGAGGCGCTCAGGCCGGGCAGGCGGCGGGCGTCCGCCTGGGCGATGACCGGGCGCAGCAAGGCCTTGCTGGGCATACAGGCCCAGTACGAGCACTCGCCGCCGATCAGTTCGCTCTCCACGACCGCGGTGGACAGACCGGCCGCGCGGGTGCGGTCGGCCACGTTCTCCCCCACGGGTCCGGCTCCGAGCACCACGACGTCGTAAGCGATGGATTCCGATTCCGTCATGGGGTCAGTCTGGTGGGTGGTGTGCGCCGTGGCCACACGGGTACGTGCGCCGATGCGTGACTGTCCGCGCACGGAATACCTGCCCGTCCGGCCGTGTTGTGCCGACGGCTTCGCCCCGACACAGGAAGAGGGAACACGCCATGAGCAGCACCGTGGAGCTCACCAAGGAGAACTTCGACCAGACGGTCACGGACAACGAGTTCGTCCTGATCGACTTCTGGGCGGCCTGGTGCGGCCCCTGCCGGCAGTTCGCCCCGGTCTACGAGAAGGCGGCGGAGGAGAACCCCGACCTCGTGTTCGGCAAGGTGGACACCGAGGCGCAGCCGGAGCTGGCCGCGGCCTTCGGTATCCAGTCCATCCCGACGCTGATGATCGTCCGTGACCAGGTCGCCGTGTTCGCGCAGCCGGGCGCCCTGCCCGAGGCCGCCCTCACGGACGTCATCGGGCAGGCCCGCAAGCTCGACATGGACGAGGTCCGCAAGGCCGTGGCCGAGCAGCAGGCCCAGGCCGAGGCGAACGGCCAGTAACCCCTAGAAGGGGTACGGCGCCACGTCCCCGCGCACCGTCGTCCAGCGCACGTCGGTGAAGGCCTCCAGATTGGCCTCGCCGCCGAACCGGGCGCCGGTGCCGGAGGCCGCCGTACCGCCGAAGGGCGCGACTGCCTCGTCGTTCACGGTCTGGTCGTTGATGTGCACGATGCCGGTGGGGATGCGCTCGGCGAGGTCGAGGCCGCGGGCGGCGTCGCGGGTGACGATGCCCAGGGAGAGTCCGTAGGGCCCGTCGGCCGCGAGGGCGGCGGCCTCGTCGGCGGTGGTGAAGGACCGTACGGGCGCGACCGGGCCGAAGACCTCCTCCGCGTAGGCGGGGGTGTCGTCGGCGACGTCGGCGAGGACCGTGGGCCGGTAGAACAGCAGCTCGTGGGTGCCGCCCGCGGCCAGCTTGGCGCCGCGCGCGGCGCTGGCCTCGACCAGGCCGTGCACCTTGGCGAGCTGGGTGCCGTCGATGAGCGGACCGAGGTGGACCTGGTCGCGGTGCGGGTCGCCGACGGCGAGCGAGTCGGCCTTGGCGGCCAGCCGCTCGACGTACTCCGCGTACAGCGAGCGGTGGACGAGGTGGCGGCCGGTCGTCATGCAGATCTGGCCCTGGTGGAAGAAGGAGCCCCAGGCGGCGGTGGAGATCACCGCGTCGATGTCTGCGTCCTCCATGACGATCAGGGCGGAGTTGCCGCCCAGCTCCAGGTGTGCGCGCTTGAGATGGCGTCCGGCGGACTCGCCGACGGCGCGGCCGGCCGCGGTGGAGCCGGTGAAGGAGATCACCGGCACCCTCGGGTCGGCGACCAGGGCCGCTCCGGTCTCCGCGCCGCCGGGCAGGATGTGCAGCAGGCCCTCGGGCAGGCCCGCCTCGGCGAAGACCGCGGCGAGGGCCAGGCCGCCGCAGACCGCGGTGCGCGGGTCGGGCTTGAGGACGACCGCGTTGCCGAGGGCGAGGGCG
Organism: Streptomyces sp. NBC_00287; assembly: GCF_036173105.1. Lineage (NCBI taxonomy): Bacteria > Bacillati > Actinomycetota > Actinomycetes > Kitasatosporales > Streptomycetaceae > Streptomyces > Streptomyces sp. NBC_00287. The sequence continues at coordinate 8,582,927 of NZ_CP108053.1, read as the reverse complement.
GGGGCCACGGAGCGGATGGAGAGGATCAGCGGGGCGTTGAAGGGGGCGATCACGCCGACCACCCCGACCGGGACCCGGCGGGTGTAGGAAAGGCGGGGCGCCTCGGTGGGCAGGACCTGTCCGGCGGGGCGGGAGGCGAGGGCGGCGGCCTCGTAGCACTCCTGGGCGGCGACGTGCAGTTCGAAGTCGGCCTTGCCCGGGATGGAGCCCGACTCGCGCACCAGCCATTCGCGCAGCTCGTCGGCGTGCGCGGTGAACAGGTCCCCGGCCTTGCGCAGGACCCCGGCGCGCACGAAGTGCGGCAGCCGCGCCCATTCGGCCTGTGCCGCGCGGGCGGCCTCGGCGGCCGGTGCGACGTCCTCGGCGGCGGCGAGGGTGACCGTGCCGAGCGCGTCGCCGGTGGCGGGCTCGGTGACGGTGTGCTCGGGGCCCGCGAGGGGGCGGGGCTGCCAGGACTTGGGGTCGAGCAACGACATGACGGCTCTCCGTTCGGTCACCGCGGGACTCACTCGGGGAGCGGAAGTCCCGTGTAGTTCGCCGCCAGTTCGGCGGCCGCGTGGCGGGATGCGGTGATCCGGCGCAGACGTGCGAGCTGCATCCGCTGATCGAACGCATCCCCGTCTGGTTGAGCGTGCAACATCTTAGTCATGTCGTAGGAGAAACGCGTGGCCTGCCACACGCGTGCGAGACACACTTCCGAGTATCTGTCGATCAGTTGTGTCTCGCCTGTGGAACGCCATGCGGCGAGCGCACGGCTTAAGAAGCGGACGTCGGACACGGCGAGGTTGAGGCCCTTGGCGCCGGTCGGCGGGACGATGTGGGCGGCGTCCCCGGCGAGCAGGAGCCGGCCGTGGCGCATCGGCTCATGGACGTAACTGCGCATCGGCGTCACGGACTTGGCGGTGATGGGCCCGCGCTCCAGGGTCCAGTCGGCGTCGATGGCGAAGCGGGCGGTGAGTTCGTCCCAGATCCGGTCGTCGGGCCAGTCCTCCGGAACGGTGCCGACCGGGACTTGGAGATACAGCCGGGACACGAAGGGCGAGCGCATGCTGTGCAGGGCGAAGCCGCGCTCACCGCGGGCGTAGACCAACTCCTCGCAGGACGGCGGCACTTCGGCGAGGATCCCGAGCCAGGCATACGGGTGGTCGTGGGCGTACACCCTGCCGACCGCCGCCGGAACCGCCTCGCGCGCCACGCCGTGGAAACCGTCGCAGCCCACGACCCAGTCGCAGGTCAGCGTCGCCTCCCGGCCCTGGTGCAGGTACCGCACGACCGGCCGCTCGCCCTCCACGCCCTCGACGGCCAGGGCCTGGGCCTCGAACAACAGCGGTGGCCCGTCGGCCAGTTGGAGGGCGATGAGATCCCGCACGATCTCGGTCTGGGCGTAGATGGTTACGGTACGGCCGCCGGTGAGGGCCGGGAAGTCGATGTGATGCCGTTCCCCCTCGAAGCGCAACTCGATGCCGTTGTGGACCATGCCCTCGGCCCGCAGACGGTCGGCGGCACCGGCCTCCCGCAGCGTGTCGACGGTGCCCTGCTCCAGCATGCCCGCGCGCTGACGGTGCTCGACGTACTGGCGGGTGTAGCTCTCCAGGACGACGCAGTCGACCCCGGCGCGGTGCAGCAGACGGGCGAGGAGGAGCCCGGCGGGGCCGCCACCGATGATGCCGACGGTCGTACGCATGGAGTGCCTCCCGTACGTCAGCTGGAGTCGCGGTGCACCACCGATGCTCCCAGTACCTTGTGCGTCTCGGGCGCGGCGGCGGGGTCGCGCACCGCTCGGTCGACCAGTTCGGCGAGGTCACGGCCGGACGGCAGCTCGATATGGACGGTACTCAGTCTCGGCCGCAGCAGCCTGCCGAGCATCAGGTCGTCGGCGCCGATGACGGCCGTGTCCTCGGGTACGGCGACGCCCTCGTCCTGCAGGGCCCTCATCAGCAGCATCGCGTACTCGTCGTTGTAGGCGAACACGGCGTCCAGATCCAGCTCGCGCCAGCGCGCGGCGAGCCGGGCGGCGGCCTCCTCGTCGTAGCCGAGGGGCAGCTCCGTCACCGTGGCGTCGGTGCCGGTCAGGGCCCGGCGCACGCCGTCGAGGCGGGGCCCGGAGAAGGCCTCGAGGCCGGGCTCCGCGGGGACCACGACGCCGATACGGCGCCTGCCGCGCTCGTAGAGGTGGCGCCCCGCGCTGTGGCCGACCGCCGAGTGGTCCATCTGGAGGGCATGGGCGCCCTCGACGCACTCGGGGCCGACGGTGACCACGGCCCGGGCGCCGGAGCGCTTGAGGACCGTCACGCCCTGCGGGCCGAGTCCGGAGCCCGGCACCAGGACGGCGACCGGCCGCAGCTCCGCCCAGGCGCGGGCGGCCTCGTCGCCGTGCAGGCCGACGCTGCCGTACTGCACGACCGTGTAGTCGAGGCGGCCGAGGGCGGACTGGAGGTCGCTGATGAACTGGCTGTAGAGGGGACCGACCGGGAAGGCCGGGGCGGGCATCAGGACCATCCGGCTGTGCCCGGCGCGCAGGCTGCGGGCGGCCGCGTGCGGGACGTACCCCAGCTCCTTCGCGGCCTCGTGCACCCGGCGGCGGGTGGGCTCGCTGATCCGTACGGCGCTGGTGTTGTTGAGGACGTAGGAGACGGTCGCGCGCGAGACGCCGGCCAGGCGGGCCACATCGGCGCTCGTCGGCACGGAGCGCGGTGCGGGAGACGCGGACGCGGGCGTTTTCGGTATCTGCACCATGACGTACGGCATCTTTGCAGAGCCTGTGAACGGCCGTCCGGGCGGGGCTGTTACGCCGCTAACAGGGCGGTGCGGTCCTGGTGATGCGGTCGACGAGATCCAGCCAGCCCGCCTCCACCCGCTGCTGCGACATCCCGCAGACCTTGCTGCGGTAGTGGATCATCGGCGGGTCGAGGTACGCCATCAGCGTCAGGGAGAGCAGTTCACAGTCCGCGTCCGGGACGATCTCACGCAGCAGGATCAGCACGTGGCCGCGCAGGAAGCGGCGGGGCGCGTTGGAGTGGCGGCGCTCGGCGACGGGCTCGGCGGCGAGTTGGAGCTCCAGTTCGTCGGCCGAGCGGCGCAGCAGGGCGCAGCCGAACGCTTTCAGCCGTTCCAGTGGCGGCGCCCCGGGGCCCAGCGGCGGGGGCCCGGTGATGATCGCGGACTGGAAGTTCTTCTCAGCATGGTCGAGCAGGGCCGTGAGCAGCCCTGTGCGATCGCCGAAGCGGCGGAAGACCGTGCCCTTGCCGACCTGGGCCGCCACGGCCACCGCCTCCATCGTGACCCCGGCCGCGCCGCGCTCCGCCACCAGTTGCCCGGCGGCCTCCAGCAGCCGGGCCCGGTTGCGGGCGGCGTCGGCACGCAGGCAGGGATCGTCCTCCGGGGAACCCAGCTGGAGCAGTTCGGGCTCGTCGACGGGCTCCTGGGGCAGCGGAAAGGGCGGCAGGGACGCGGACATGAAGCCAGCGTAAAGCATCGGGAATGAAACTGGACCGCGGTCCGCTTAGAGTGCTAGAAACTAAACGGACCTCGGTCCGGTTGCTCCCCGCCCGCTTGTTTCACATCTGGAGTCCGTATGTCTGTTCGCATCCTCGCGCTCGTCGGCAGCCTTCGCACCGGTTCGCACAACCGCCAGCTCGCCGAGACGGCCGTGAAGCTCGCACCCGAGGGCGCCGAGGTCGAGCTCTTCGAGGGCCTCGCGGAGATCCCCTTCTACAACGAGGACATCGACGTCGAGGGCAGCGTCCCCGCCCCGGCCGCCAAGCTCCGCGAGGCCGCCCAGTCCGCCGACGCGTTCCTGCTGTTCTCGCCCGAGTACAACGGCACCATCCCGGCCGTGCTGAAGAACGCCATCGACTGGCTGTCCCGCCCGTACGGCGCCGGCGCCTTCGGCGGCAAGCCGGTCGCCGTGGTCGGCACCGCCTTCGGCCAGTACGGCGGCGTGTGGGCGCAGGACGAGGCCCGCAAGGCCGTAGGCATCGCCGGCGGCAAGGTGCTGGAGGACGTCAAGCTCTCCATCCCCGGCTCGGTGACCCGCTTCGCCGAGACCCACCCGGCCGACGACGCCGAGGTCGCCGCCCAGCTGACCGAGGTCATCGCCCGGGTGCACGGCTACGCCGGCGAGACGGCCGCCGCCTGAGGCAGCTGTTCGTGAACGGGGCGGGGACCATACGGTTCCCGCCCCGTTTCGTCGTGTCAGGCCACCGCCGTCGGCGCCAGCTCCCGTAGCTCCGTCAGCGCCGCGGCCACCGCCGGGCGGGTTCGGCAACCCCGGCGGGTACAGCTCAGCAGCTTGCGGTGCGGGTTCCCGGCGCAGGGCACCCGCGTGATCGGCAGGTGCGGAGTCAGCTGGGCCAGGCGTGGGATCAGCGCCACGCCGAGCCGGTGGGCGACCAGATGCGCGGTGACGTTCCAGTCCAGCGCGTGATGGACCACTCCGGGCGTGAACCCCGCCGCCCCGCACGCCGACATCACATGCGGGCGGCAGGGACTCTCCGGCACCGGAGCGATCCAGTCCTCGTGGGCCGCCTCCGCGAGATCAACGTACCCGCGTCCGGCCAGCGGATGGTCCTCGGGGACCACGAGGTCGTACGGATCGTCCAGCAGCGGCTGCTGATCGAAGCGCGCGTCGCTCAGCGGCGGGTTGCGCGGGGTCACATCCACCACGGCCAGATCCGTCTCACCCTCGAAGAGCAGGTCGAAGCTCTCCGGCACCGCCGTCTCCTGGATCCGTACGGTCATCCGCGGATACCGCTCCCGCAGCCGTACCGCCATCGGCGCCAGCAGCACGGACACGGCCGTGGTGAAGCCGCAGACACGCAGCTGTCCGGCGGGAGCCCCGTGCTCGGCGCGCAGATCGAGCTCGGCCTCCTCCCAGCGGGCCTGGATGGCGTCGGCGTGGGCGAGCAGGCTCTGTGCGGCGGGGGTGAGCCGTACCCCGCGCCCCTGCGGTTCCAGCAGGTCGACGCCCAGATCGCGGGCGAGCTGGCGGATCTGCTGGGAGGCCGCGGACGGAGTGAAGTGCAGGGCGTGGGCGGCCGCGGTGACCGTGCCGTAGTGGGCGACGGCCCTCAGGACGTGCAGTCGGCGCAGGTCAATCATGAAGTCCACGCTTCAAGGTGGGATGCAGAAAGTCAACCTGGACGTACATGAACACCGGCCGCACCCTGGACAGTGAACCGATCACCGCACAGGAGGAGTTGCCATGACCAGCACCACCGGTACCGTCTGCCCGCACTGCGGCTGGCCCGACGGCACCGAGCCCTTCCAGGTGGTGTCCCGGCACGAAACCGCCGCGGGCCGCACGGTGTGGACCCGGTGCGGCTGCGGTTCGCTCCAGGTCCGGGTCGTGGACGCGAACGGCGTGCGCGTCGTCTCCCGCAGCAGGCCGCCGGTGACCGCTCAGTCCAGCCCGGCCAGCCGCTGAACGGCCGGGGCCGCGAAGTCCTCGATGAACGCGGCCGCCTCGCCGGTGCGCGGGGCGAGGATCACCGTGTCGATGCCGAGCTTGGCGTAGCCGGTGATGTCGCGGGTGAAGGCGTCGAGGTCGCCCTCGCCCGCGTAGAGGACGGTCCGGCGGATCTCGTCGTAGTCCCGGCCCTCGGTGTCGCAGTGACCGCGCAGCACGTCCAGCTTGTGCGCGACCTCCTCCGGGCTGCTCGCGAACAGATTGCACGCATCGGCGTGGCGGGCGACCAGACGGAGGGTCTTCTTCTCTCCCCCGCCGCCGATCATGATCTCCGGGTGCGGGCTGCTGACCGGGGCCGGGACGCACAGGGTCTCGGCGAGCCGGTAGTGGCGGCCCTCGAAGGGGCCGTTGTTCGCCGGGTCCCACATCTGGCGGCAGATCCGCAGGGTCTCGTCGAGCCGCTCGAAGCGCTCGGCGACGGGCGGGAACTCGACGCCCAGGCCCCGGTGTTCACGGTCGTACCAGGCCGCCCCGATCCCGAGGGTGGCCCGGCCGCCGGAGAGCACGTCGAGCGAGGTCGCGATCTTGGCGAGCAGTCCGGGATGGCGGTACGTCACGCCGGTGACCAGCGCGCCGAGCCGGACCGTGGAGGTGTGGCCCGCGAGAAAACCGAGGGTCGTGTACGCCTCCAGCATGGGAGCCTCGGCGCCGCCGTTGAACTCCATCTGGAAATAGTGGTCCATCACCGACAGCCAGCTCACCCCGGCCGCCTCGGCGGCCCGGCCCGCCGCCGCGAGCTCGGCGCCCAGCGCGGGGCCGCCCCCGGAGTGCTCGAACCGGTTGATGTGCACGCCCACCTGCATGTCCGTCTCCGTCCACCCCACCTGCCACCGTCGCCGGTGACGCTAGTTCTTCGAGCGCTCTCGAAGTCAAGCGGTAACTCCGGTACGTCATCCGCTCGTTGAAATGCATTCAAACAGGGGACCGATTCCGGTCAACTCTGCCAGGGTGGGCGGATGCAGACCCTTTACCGCAGACTGCTCCAGCTGATGCCCCGTTTCGGCGTGCGGGTGACGGACCTGGCCCCGGGAACCTCGCTGGTCTCCCGTCGTGGCCGGTACACGGTGAAAGCCGCAGGCAAGGACGCCTGGATGGTCCTCCGCGGCGCCCCGAGCGCCTGGACGACCGTCCCGCTGGGCGAGAGCGGGGCCCGGCTGGTCCTCGGTGAGACGTCGGCGGCGGACGAGCGCAAGCTGCAGATGGCGGCGGCCGAGTACCTGTGCATGCAGCACGTCACCGCGATGCTCGAGCTGTACGGCGTGAACTGCGTGCTGGACGTGGGCGCGAACAACGGCCAGTACGCCAAGAGGCTGCGCAAGCACGGCTACCGGGGCCGGATCGTCTCCTTCGAACCGACCGAGGAGGCCTTCGCCCGCCTCAGCAAGGCCGCCGAAGGCGATCCGAACTGGCAGGTGCACCACTGCGGCCTGGGCCGCGAGAACACCACGGCCGAGATCCACGTCGGCTGGAACACCATGAACTCCCTGCTCCCGGCCAGCGACTACGGCCGCGACCGCTACAAACGCTTCCACACCACCCGCACCGAGCAGATCCGCATCCGCCGCCTGGACGCCGTACTGGACGAAGCCCTCGACGGCATCGACGACCCGCGCCCCTTCCTGAAGATGGACACCCAGGGCTACGACCTGGAGGTGTACGCCGGCGCCGGGGAACGCATCGCCGACTTCGTGGGCCTGCAGTCGGAGGTCGCCGTGCTGCGCCTGTACGAGGGCAGCCCACCGATGAACGAGGCCGTCGCCGCGTACGAGGACGGCGGCTTCGAGATCACCGGCATGTACCCGGTGACACGGGAACGGGCCACCGGTCGGGTGGTGGAGTTCGACTGCGTAATGATGCGCGCGAAGGCGGCACCGGACGCGGCTTAGCTTCCCTGGCCCACCGCGCCTGCTTCGAGGACGTCGGCTCGCCGCACCAGGTCAGCCGCGATGCCGTCCCAGTCGGGCCCGTGCAGCCAGAGGTTCTCGGCCGCCTCTCGCATCAGTGCCGGCTCGTCCGGCCGCTGCAGGAGCACCAGTCGATAGGCCAGGTTCCGGATCCAGACCGGAAGGTGGCCGTCGACCACGTGCGGGCACAGTTCACGCAGCATGGCGAGGATGGCGTCCGCGTCGGCGAAGGTCAGCTCCTCGACGAAGTGGTGCTCCCGGTGTTCGAGCCCGCACTCCGGCGTGGGTCGGTACTCGTCTCCGTAGAGGCACCGGGCGTGCTCCGTCAGGGTGCTGTGCATGGCCCGGAGACCAGTCGGCGTCCTGCCCGGGCGACGTCACCTGGGTGCCACCCGCCGTCCGGCGGGCAGGTTCCGCCGTACGGCGGCCCCCGGGCGGGGTCCGGTGCGCGGAACATGGCCGCATCAGACGCCGTCGTGAGGAGCCGCCATGTCCCAGGTCCCGCCCCCGTTCGACCCCGAGCTCGCCGCCGCGCTGGAGCTCATCAAAGACGTGCTGTCGCCGAGCCTGACGCTGGACCAGCTCGACGAGGTGCGCCAGGGCCCGGCGATCCAGCTGCTGTCCGAGCTGGATGTCACCATGGACGGCTTCTTCGAGGCCGAGGAACGGACGGTGCCGGGTCCCGAGGGCGCGCCGGAGGTGTCGTTGCTGATCTGCCGGCCCCGCGCGGCGGCGGCCGGTCCGCGGCCCGTCGTCTACCACGTCCACGGCGGCGGCCTGGTCCTCGGGAACAACCGGGCCGGGGTGGACGCGCCGCTCGCCTGGGCGCGGGAGCTGGACGCGGTGGTGGTGTCGGTGGAGTACCGGCTGGCGCCGGAGGACCCCTACCCGGCGCAGATCGAGGACGTGTACGCCGGTCTGGTGTGGACGGCTGAGCATGCGCGGGAGCTGGGTGCCGACCCGGAGCGGATCGTCCTCGCCGGGGCCAGCGCGGGCGGCGGCCTGTGCGCGGCGCTGACCTTGCTGACCCGGGACCGCAAGGGCCCCCGACCGCTGGGCCAGCTGCTGATGTGCCCGATGCTGGACGACCGTAACGACACCCCGTCCGCGCACCAGATGGCCGGGGTCGGTGTTTGGGACCGTACGGCCAACGAGACCGGCTGGACCGCGCTGCTCGGCGCCCGGCGCGGCGGCCCGGACGTCCCCGAGTACGCGGCCCCGGCCCGCGCCACGGACCTGACCGGACTGCCCCCGGCCTTCCTGGACGTGGGTTCCGCGGAGACCTTCCGGGACGAGGTCGTCACGTACGCGTCCCGGATCTGGCAGGCGGGCGGAATCGCCGAACTCCACGTCTGGCCGGGCGGCTTCCACGGCTTCGACGGCTTCGCCCCGCAGGCGGCGCTGTCACAGACGGCGCGGGCGGCACAACTGGAGTGGCTGCGGCGGCTGTTGGCGGGCTGAGGCTCAGCTGTCCCGGGACGCGCGGAAGGTCCGCCGGTAGGTGTCCGGCGGCACCCCCAGCGTGCGGTTGAAGTGGCGGCGCAGCGTCGTGGCGGTGCCCATGCCGGTGGTGGTCGCGATGGTGTCCACGCTGTCGTCGGTGGTCTCCAGCAGCTCCTGGGCGCGGCGGATGCGCTGGGTGAGCAGCCACTGCAGCGGGGTGGTGCCGGTCGCCGCGCGGAAGTGGCGGCCGAGGGTGCGCGAGCTGGTCCGGGTGCGGCGTGCCAGGTCCTCCACGGTCAGCGGCTGGTCGAGGCGTTCCATCACCCAGGGCAGCAGCGCGGCGAGCGGGTGGTCGTCCCGGGCGGGCACCGGCGTGGTGACGAACTGGGCCTGGCCGCCGGGCCGGTGCGGGGGTACGACCAGTCGCCGGGCGACGGCGTTGGCGACGGACGAGCCGCGGTCCAGGCGGACCAGGTGCAGGCACAGGTCCATGGCGGCGGCCTTGCCCGCCGAGGTGAGCACGGTGCCGTTGTCGACGTAGAGCACGTCCGGGTCGACCTCGACCCGGGGATGGCGGGCGGCCAGCGTCTCGGTGTGCGCCCAGTGCGTGGTCGCGCGTCTGCTGTCCAGCAGGCCCGCGGCGGCCAGCACGAACGCGCCCGTGCACAGCGAGGCCACCCGGCTGCCCGCCTCGTGCGCCGCCCGCACCGCGTCGACCAGCTCGGCGGGCGGGTCGACGTCGATGTCCGCCCAGCCGGGGACGATCACGGTGTCGGCGCGCGGCAGATGGTCGAGCCCGTGGTCGGGCTCCACCCGGAACCCGCCGACCCGCACCGCGCCCGTTCCGCACAGGGCCATGTCGTACCAGGGCCCGGGCACCCCGTCCGGGGCGGCGCCGAACACCTCCTGGGCGATGGACAGTTCGAAGTGCAGCATCCCGTTGGTGACGGCGAACGCGACTGAGGCCATGTCCGGAATTGTATGGGCAGTGTCGTTCCAGACACTCACGGTGGGGTGCCCGTCCTTGCCAGGATGATCACAACGGAACGCACGAGAACGGGGAGAAGTCATGGGGCAGCAGGTGGCGGTGTTCGGCGCGTACGGGCACACCGGGCGGTTCGTGGTGGCGGAACTGCTGGCGCGGGGGTTCGTCCCGGTGCTGTCCGGCCGTGACGCCGAGAAGCTGCGGGCGGCGGCCGCACCGGGCCTCGACGTCCGTCCGGCGTCCGTCGATGACCCGGCCTCGCTGGACCGCGCGCTGGCGGGTACGGCGGCCGTGATCAACACTGCCGGGCCGTTCGCGACGACCGCCGCGCCGGTGATCGAGGCGGCGCTGCGCGCCGGGATCCCGTACGTGGACGTGGCGGCCGAGATCGAGGCGAACGACGACACGTTCACGCAGTTCACCGACCGCGCCCGGGCGGCGGGCACGCTGATCGTGCCCGCGATGGCCTTCTACGGCGGACTCGGCGATCTGCTCGTCACGTCCGCGATGGGCGACTGGACGAGCGCGGACGAGGTGCACATCGCCTACGGCCTGAACGGCTGGCACCCCACCGCCGGGACGCGGATCGCGGGCGACGTCTCCCGGGAGCGGCGCGGGGGCCGACGGGTCCGCTATGCCAAGGGCCGCCTGGAGTACCACGACGACGCGCCGGCCGTCGTGGACTGGCCGTTCCCCGAGCCGCTGGGCACCCGGCCGGTCGTCGCCGAGTTCACGATGGCCGACGTCGTCACCGTACCCAGCCATCTGACCGTGCCCGACGTGCGTACGTACATGACGACCGAGGCGGCCAGGGACATCGCGACCCCGGACACACCGGAGCCGACGGCGGCCGACGAGCGCGGACGCTCCGATCAGACCTTCCTCGTCGACGTCGTCGTACGCTCGGCCGGCCGGGAACGCCGTGCGGTGGCGCGGGGCCGGGACATCTACGCGGTCAGCGCGCCCCTCGCGGTGGAGGCGGTGGCCCGTGTCCTCACCGGGCGAACCAGGACGGTGGGTGTCGCGTCCGCAGGGGCGGCCTTCGACGCGGCCGACTTCCTCGGCGCGCTGTCGGCGCATGTAACGGTCGACATCCGCCGCTAGCCAGGGGCTCCTCGAAAGGTGCCCGGCCGACGCACTATGAACGTATGAAAGAGCTGGCCGGGCGCCTCACCGCGCTGGACCCGGACGCCGGCGCCGCCGTGCGGGTCATCGCCTACTTCGATCGACTGGCCGAGTCACGGGCCGGTGTGGAGGCGCTGGTAAGGGGAGCCGCCGTGCTGGCCGGGGTGCCGGCGCGGCTGGTCGACGCGGAGCGGCGGGTGCGGGTACGGGTCGAGGCCGACGGCACCCGCAGCGACACCGAGCTGCCGCCGGACCCGGCCTGGCCGTCCGCCGCTCTGACGCCGGGCGGCTCGGCGGCGCTGTGGCTGGAGCGGTCCGGGGCGGCGCCCAGCGTGGTCGACGCGGTGATCCTGGAGCGGGCCGCCGGTGCCGTACGGCTGGTGCTGGACCGCACCCGCGGCAGGGCCCCGGCCGACGATCCGGCCCTGATGGAGACGCTCCTCGACGCCACGGCACCGCAGCCGACCCGACTGCACGCGGCCCGCCGCCTCGGCCTGGATCCCGCGGGCCGGGCGCGTGCGCTGGCCGTGTCCGGGGGGCCGCCCCTGATCGTCGCGGCGGAGACGGAGGGCGATCTGCCCGTCGGCCGGGTCGGGGTCGGCCCCGCCGTACCCGTGCTCGACCTGCCACGGTCGTGGGCCGACGCCCGTACCGCGCTGCGCTTCACCGCGGAGGGCACGGCCCGGGACCCCGGATCACGGGTGGTGTACGCCGACGATCTCGGGGACGTCGCCCGGATCGCCGAGCTGGTGGTGCTGGGCGCCGAGCCGCCGGCGGATGTCCAGGCCCTGGAGCGCGCGGCATCGACCACCCCCTGGCTGCTCACCACACTGCACGCGGTCGCCTCCACGACGAGCCTGCGGGCGGCGGCCGTAGACATCAGCGTCCACCACTCCACGCTCCAGGACCGCCTGACCCACGCCGAGCACCTGCTGGGCTGGCCGGTACGCACACCACAGGGCCGCTTCCGGCTCCAACTGGCGCTGGCGATGCGCCACTTGGCCCGGAGTTAAGCCCGGAACTCGTGCACGACCTCGATCGTTCCGACGATGTGCGCGTTGAACTCGTCGAGCTCCTCGGCCGGCACCCACAGCTCCAGGATCGTCTCGCCGCCCGCCTGCTGGACCGGGTAGCGGCGCAGGAAGTCGGACTCGACCTCGAAGCGGGTCACGAAGCCGGCGCCGCTGTGCTTGACGTTCCAGTCCCGGGCGATCCGCACCGCGTAGTCCTCGTTGAGGACCGGGTAGAAAATCGGCTGCTCCGACAGACGCGGCGGCCAGGCCCGCCACTCCAGCTCACGGACCAGGGCCAGCTCCTCGGGGCCGGTGGGGCGCCAGAGGGTTGTCGTGGCGGGCGGGCGGCTGGTCATCGCGGGTCGCACTCCGTACGGGTCGCCGGTCGTCGGTGTCGGCCGGGCAGGGATCTTGACGCTAGCGGGGGAACAAGGGGCGGCGCCAGCGAGTTGCACCAAACACTTGCAAGCGATCAATAATTGCGTACGACGACAATTTCGCGGATGGCATATCCTGGTGGGAGTCACACCGGGACGGAGGAGACAGGCCCATGACCGCCACAGATCCCGCACTCACCGCCCTCGCCCAGGGCTGGTGCGCGCTCTCCCTGCTGCACGGGCGGATCGAGGCCCATATCGAGCGCGCGCTGCAGTCCGGACACGACCTCAGCGTGCGGGAGTACTCGCTGCTCGACGTGTTGAGCCGACAGCACAGCGGCGAGGGCGGCCACCTCCAGATGAAGCAGGTCGCCGACGCCGTGGTCCTGAGCCAGAGCGCCACCACCCGCCTGGTGACCCGCCTGGAGGACCGAGGCCTGCTCTCCCGCTACCTCTGCCCCACCGACCGCCGCGGCATCTACACGGACGTGACGGAAGCCGGCCTGAAGCTCCTCGAAGAGGCCCGCCCCACCAACGAGTCCGCCCTGCGCGAGGCCCTCGACGAGGCGGCCCTGAACCCCGAACTCGCCCCGCTGGTACGGGCCGTGGAGACGCTCCGGGTTCCCGTCTGACCGCGTGCAGAGGCCGCCTTTGGCCGCGTCAGCGCGCCAAGGCCGACCTCGCCGCCGCCAGTGCCTGTTCCGCGTACCCCCGGCCGAAGAGGACCGCGTGGACGAGGAGCGGGAAGAGCTGGTGGAGGGCGATGCGAGCGGGCCAGCCGTCGGCCAGCGGGGCCGTGTGCTGGTAGCCGTCCAGCAGGCGGTCCAGGTGAGGGCAGCCGAAGAGGTGGAGCATCGCCAGGTCCGTCTCGCGGTGGCCGCCGTGCGCGGCCGGGTCGATCAGCCAGGCGTGCCCGTCCGCGGCCCACAGGACGTTCCCGTTCCACAGGTCGCCGTGCAGTCGGGCCGGAGGCTCGGCGGGGCCCGCCAGTTCGGGCAGCCGGTCGCAGACGCGCTCGAAGTCCGCGGCCTCGGCGGCGCCGAGCGTGCCGCCGTCGACCGCCCGGCGCACGTACGGCAGCACCCGGTGCTCGGCGTACCAGCGCGGCCAGTCGTGGCCGTCGACGTTCCGCATGGGTGCCAGTCCGATGTACGCCTCCCGCGGGCCGTCGGGCGGTGGCGCGCCGAACGCCGGGGCGCCCGCCGCGTGCAGCGCTGCCAGCTCCCGGCCGAGTCGCTCCGCCGCCTCGGGGCTCGGGCGGCCGGCCGGGACGCGGTCGGTGACCAGCCACTCCTCGTCGTGCCCGTGCACGGCGGGCACGCGGACCGTCCCGGCGGCCCCCAGCCACCGCAGTCCGGCCGCCTCGGCCCAGGTCGCCCCGGGCCCGCCGTCCCCTCGCTTGACCATCACCACCCTCCCCCCGTCGAGGGTGACTTCGGTCAGTGTGCCGGACAGGCGCCGCGCGTCGAGCACGGCGCTGCCCGTGAAGCGGGCCGCCGCTGCCGCCGGCCCCTCCTCTGTTTCCGTCATGACGGCAGCGTAGAGCCGTGTCCGTCTAGGGCAGTTTCACGAACGGGGACAGGAAGGCCCGGGCGCCGGGGGTGTCCAGGCGGTAGGTCACGTTCGTCGCGTAGCACGGGGAGTCCCCGGTGATCGTGGTGGCCGCCAGCACGGTCTTCCCGCCGAGCACCGCGAAGTTGGGGCCGCCCGAATCGCCGTAACAGGCACCGCCGTTGCCCTGGGGCGCGGTCATGGCGAGGCGGACCCAGGAGTTGTTGAGCGCGTTGAAGGTGACGGGTGCCTTCATACGGACGCCACCGCCGGGGTGGGTGTGGCCGCCGGGTCCGCGTACGGCCTCCTGGGTGCCGTATCCGGCGACGAACCAGTCGGTCGAGTTCAGCTGCCGCGTGCCGAGTTGGTTCGCGGTGGGCAGGGTGGCGGGGGTGAAGCTCCACCGGGCCGCCACCTTCGCCGCGGGCAGCTCGATCACGGAGATGTCGTGGGTGTCGGACGCGGGGCCCGGGTAGCCGGGGTGGCTGTGGGCGGCGCCCTCGACGGCGACGGCGTTCGCCTGCGCGGACGGGTTGCCCGGGTACTTCACGGCGGCGGCGTCGAGTCCGGACTGCACGTCCTGGTCCAGGGACACGTAGAAGCGCACGTTGTCCGGCCAGTCCGTGGTGCAGTGGGCGGCCGTCAGGAAGGTGTTCGTGTCGATCATGGTTCCGGAGCAGACCCAGTCGACCCGGTCGGGGGTGGCGGGGTCGTCGTCGTGGTCCCAGGTCGCGACGAGCGCGCCGACCTCGGTGCGTTCGGGTGCGGGCGTCGCGTTGTAGGCGCTCCAGGAGGTCTTGCGCCATCGGTACCAGCCGGGTTGAGACCAGCCCGGACGAGCATCACGCCTGCGGAGTTCTTGTCCCGTGGGGTCACCGTTCCGCATGCGGTACAGGTGTAGGTGCGCTCACCCAGCGGCAGGCGATGCTTGGCTCTCGCATCGCAGTGCGCGCGATGGAGCCGATCGTCCTTCAACCGGAATCCGCGCCGGGTGTAGTTGAGAGTCGGTAGCGCCTCACGCTTGGTCTTCCACTTCGGCATCCCGGCCCGGCGTGCCGTAGGCAGGCGCCCTGTGATGTCCTTGTGCGCCTTGGCGCGGGCGCGGCCGAAGTCCCGGATGATCTGCTGCTGGGGAACGGACGAGCGCGTGTCCCATGCTTCACCCCCTCGGACCGGTGGACCTTCGGGATGCGGGCGACCGTGCGGGGGTGGATGAGCGGCCCTCCTTCGTCCGGGGTGGCGGCGGTTTCGCCGGTACGACGTCACCACTACCGAGGGGGCCGCGACCATCGGGGACAGCACCCATCTACGAACCGCAGCACTCCCCCGTACCGGCGCCCGTGTCGAGGCGGCAGAAGCAGGACGACTCGATCGGTACGTCCGCCAGCGCGGCGGCGATACGCAGCTGTTGGGCGATGATGCGGGCCTCGCCGTCCTTGCCCTGGCGCATCAGGCATTCGTGGAGTCCGTGCAGGGACCAGACGTTGCCGGGGTGCTGGCAGGCGCGCGGCAGGGTGCCGTCCAGGCCCAGGTCGGCCCGGTAGACCGCCTCGGCCTCGGCGATCCGGCCCTGTTCCAGGAGCAGGGCGCCGTAGGCGTGCCGGGTGGGCTGCATCCAGCCCCAGGGTTCGTCGTAGGGGAGGTTGTCGTCGAGCTCGATCGAGCGTTCCAGGGCGGCGAAGGCGGCTTCGAACCGGCCCTTGCGGTACTCCAGTTCGCCCTCCAGCATCGCTTCGGCGATGGCGAGGATGTCGGCGCAGGTGTTGTTGAACAGCATGCGGGTCTCGGGGACCTTGGCAGCCGCCTCCTGGAACAGGCGCTGTTCCGTCTCGGCCGCGGGGACGTGGCCGGTGGCGGAGAGGGCGACACCGCGGGCGTAGTGGAGCATCGCCGTCGTCATGGAGTACAGCTCGGGATCGGCGGGCGGCGGCAGCTCCAGGATCTCGGACCACTTGCCGAAGCGGATCAGGACGTGCACCCGCATGGCGAGGAAGGCCTCCAGCCAGTCGGCCATGGGCGGGCTCTGCACCCGCAGCAGATCCTCCGGTACGGCCGCCTCCAGCTGGTCGGCGGTCTCCAGCGCGATCTGCGACTGGCCGAGGAACATCGCGCCGTAGATCCTGAAGTGGTAGTTGTGCGCGCGGTACAGGGTGTAGAAGTTCATCGCCCCGGAGCGCCGCAGGACCTTCTCGTCCGCGAGGATCGCGGTGGTGTTGTCCGAGACGACCCGCCGGTAGTCCCCGCAGAGCACCTCCAGGTGGGAGGGCATGTGGTGGAGGTGTCCGGCGTCGGGCACGAGTCCGCGCAGCCGGTCGGCGGCCGTCAGGGCGACTTCGGGGGTGGGGGACATCTCCATCAGGTGGATGTACAGATGCAGCACGCCCGGGTGGAGTCGCCCGCCGGGGGACTCCACGACCCGCTCCAGCACCTCCCTGGCCTCGGTGGTGCGGGCGCCTTCGGCGGGCTGTCCGGTGTGCAGGTCCCACAGTTGCCACGGCGTGAGGTTCATCAGCGCGTCCGCGTACAGCGTGGCGATGTCCGGGTCGTCCGGGGCGAGTTGGTGGACGGCGCGCATGGCGTCGGCGTAGGGCGCGTTCCACACCGAGCAGTCCTCGACGGCCTTCGCCTGCGGGTAGCGGGCGCGCAGGGCGCTGATCAGGGCCTGTTCGACGGGGGTGCAGCCGGCCGCCTTGGCGTGGGCCAACTCGACGGCGCTGTGGGTGCGTTCGACGGTCCGCATCAGGTCACGCTCGTCGAAGAACTCCCAGGGCTTGTTGTAGTTCGGTCCGAGGGCGTAGGCGAGGCCCCAGTGGGCCATGGCGCAGTCGGGGTCGGCCTCGGCCGCCTTCTGGAAGCACTCGGCGGCCTCCTCGTGGTGGAAGGCGTACGTCCAGGTCAGCCCGCGGTCGAACCAGAGCTGGGCCTCGGGCGATGCGGTGGTGACGGTCCGGCCGTGCGGGCCGAGGTCGTAGTACTCCACGTGTCTCTCCTGACGGTGCCGCCGAATCGGAGACAGCAATTCTTCCGGAGGGCAACTGGTCTGCCCCGGCTCTCACCAGTTTGTCTCACTCGTACGAGGGGCTGGGCGCCCGTACCCGTGCGAGCAGGCCCGCTCCGGCCAACGCGCTCAGCGCGACGAGCGTCGTGCCCTGCATGCCGATGGCGTCCAGCAGCGGTCCGGCGAGGGCGGTGCCGAGGGCGCCGACGGCGAAGTACAGCATCAGGTAGGCGCCGCTGAGGCTGCCGGAGTTTGTGGGGTCGATGCCGATGACGAGGCTCTGGTTGGCGGCCTGGGCGACGAAGCAGCCCGCGTCGAACACCGCGAGGCCGATGGCGATGGCCGGGACGGAGTCCGGCGCGAGGGCGATGAGCAGGGTGCCGCTCGCCGCGACCGCCACGGCGGCGGTCATCACGGTGTGGGGTGTACGGCGGTCGACGAGCCGCCCGGTGAACGGCAGTACGGCGAAGCCGAGCAGTCCGGCCAGGCCGAACAGGCCGATGGCGGTGGGGTCCAGGGAGTGCGGTGGCCGGGCCAGGGAGAGCGCGAGGCCGACCCACAGCAGGGTGAAGGCGAAGTACCAGAGCCCTCCGGTGGCGACCGCGCGTCGCAGCCGCGCCTCGCGCAGCGGGAGCCGGGGCAGTGTGGCCAGCGCGGTGCGGTAGGAGTCGCGGGCCCGGGGTCGTTCTGCGGGCAGGAGGGCTGCGGCAGTACCGGCGCAGAGCAGGGCGAGGGCGGCGCAGACCAGGAGCATCGCGCGCCAGCCGATCAGGTCGGTGAGGGCGCCTCCGATGAGCCGGCTGAGCAGGATTCCGGCGGACAGGCCGGTCGCCACGAGTGCGACGGCGGCTCCGCGGCGGCCCGGTGCTGCCAGGCGTCCGGCGATGACGCTCGCCTGGGCGGCGACCGAGGCGGCGGCGCCGATGATCAGGTGGGCGGCCACGAGCACGGCGGCGTCGGAGGCGGTGGCGGCCAGGACCAGGCCCACGGTGAGGGCGGTGAAGTGGGCGGCGACCAGCCGGCTCGGGGCGATGCGGTCGGCGAGGGGCAGCAGCAGGGCGAAGCCGGTCATCGAGCCGGCGAGGGCGGCGGAGGGGACGAGGCTGATCGCGGAGAGCGGGACGTCCAGGTCGGCGGCGACGACGGTGAGTGCGGGCTGGAGGGTGTAGTTGTCGGCTATCGCCGTGCCGGCCATGGCGGCGAGCAGGGCGGTGCCGCCCCGGCGCGAGGGGCGGGTCACGGCCGGTCGGTGCGGCTGAGGACGACGGCGTAACGGCACTCGTCGGTACCGGTGTTGGCGAAGACGCGGGGTGCGGGATCACCGAGTTCGATGATGTCCCCCGCGCCGAGTTCATGGACCGTGTCGCCGTCGTGGAAGGTGAGGTGCCCCTCCAGGACCCAGACGAGCTGGTGGAGGAAGGCGAAGGCGGCGGCCGGATAGGGGACGCGGGCGCCGGGCGGCAGATGGATCTCCGCGATCTCGGCGGGGAAGCGGGGAGAGGTGATCTGGCGGCGCCGGTACCCGGTGTCCGGGTCTGCCCACTCGACGTCGTCGGCGCGCCGCCGCACGCCCGCAGGCGCCTCGGCCGGGGTCTCCTCTGCCTGCGCGAGCAGCGAGGCCACGCTGAGCTGGAAGGCGGCGGAGAGCTTGCCGAGGACGACGGCCGTGGGGTTGCTCTCGCCGCGCTCGATCCGGTTGATCATCGCCCGGGAGACCCCGGAGGCGTCCGCGAGCTGCGCCAGCGTCCACCGGCGGCGCTCCCGCTCGGCCCGAATCCGGGTGGCGATCCGCTCCACCAGAGGATCTATCATATTGGACATGATTCCAATATACGAGAAGCGAGGGGGCGTGACGGTCCGCGCGGCCCGGCCGGAGGACACCGAGGCCGTCGTCGCGATCCGCAACCACGCCGTCGAGCACTCGACGGCCCTGTGGACGCAGGTACCGCACTCCCCCGCCGAGGGGCAGGCGTGGTTCGCCGACCACCTCGACCGCCGCTCGGCCCTGGTGGCGGAGGTGGCCGGCGAGATCGCCGGGTTCGCGGCCTACGCCCCTTGGCGGGCCCTCGAGGGCTACCGCCACACGGTGGAGGACTCCGTCTACGTCCGCGACGACCACCACGGTCTGGGCATCGGCGGCGCCCTGCTCACGGCGCTCATCGAGACGGCCCGTGCCACCGGCCGGCACAGCATGATCGCCGGTATCGAGTCGGGGAACACCGCGTCGATACGGCTGCACGAGCGCCGGGGCTTCGAGCACGTCGGCACGGTCCGGGAGGCCGGGACGAAGTTCGGCCGCTGGTACGACCTGACCCTGATGCAACTGCGCCTCGTCACGCCGGTGTGACAGCCCGCCCTCGCATGGGCCCGCTCCGGCCGGGAACCCGGTGATCGCCGCATTCCGCCACGAATCCCGGAGAGTGCCATGAGTCTGCTGCGTGTAGCCGGACGTCCGATGCTCGCCTCGATGTTCGTCGCCGGGGGTCTGGACTCCCTGAGCAGCCCCAAGGACGTGACCCCGATCGCGGAGCCCGTCGTCCAGCCGATCACCGAACGGGTGGAGATCCTCCCGGACCGCACGGAGCAGGCGGTCCGGCTCAACGGCGCCGTCCAGGTCGCCGCGGGCGTCCTGCTCGGCATCGGCCGGATGCCCCGCATCGCCGCACTCGCCATAGCGGCGACCCTCGTACCCACCACTCTGGCCGCACACCGCTTCTGGGAGGAGGACGACCCGGATCAGCGCACCCAGCAGCGCATCCACTTCCTCAAGAACCTCTCCATGCTCGGCGGCCTACTGATCACCGCCGACGACACCGGCGCATCCCCGTCCCTGTCCTGGCGCAGCCGACACGCCGCGAAGGACTTGCGCCGGGACGCCCACCTGGTGAGCCGCTCGGTACGCGCGACTGCTCGCCCGGCGGCGACGGCGGGCGAGGTCCGGGCGAAGCTGTCACGGTGACGGCACGGGCGCGCGACGGGGGCCGGGCTGGACTGTCCGGCTGACCGCGGCCCGGCGCGACGGTCGGCGGGGGCCCGGGCCAGGCTCGCCCAGTGATCGCACGCCCGGCGCTACGGCCGGCGGGGTCCGGCCTGGCTGTCTTGGGGACGGCACGCCCGCCCACTGACCTCCGGGGATCCGGGGATCCGGGGATCCGGGGATCCGGGGATCCGGGGATCCGCACGCCCGGCAGCCGGGCGAAGCCATCCCTTTGACGGCAAGCCCATCCAGCGGCCTCCGGGGCCCGACTGACCGCACGCGGGCAGCGGCGGCCGGGCGCGGCTGCCCCGTTGACCACGCGCCCGCCCAGTCGGCGCCGTGCTCAACCCTCGCCCGGCAGTCCCGTCGTCCGTAGCCTCCGCACCGCCTGCGCCCACGTCGCGCGTGGCGTCTGTGTCGCCAGCGCCGCCAGCAGTCCCTCCCAGGCGTCGGGGAGGCCCGCGTCCACGGCCGAGCGGTAGGCGGCGCAGGACTCGGTCGTTCGTCCCTGTTCCAGGTGCAGGGCGCCGAGCGCGGCGTACGCCTCGGTGTCGCCGGCTTCGCAGCCGCGGAGGTAGGCGCGTTCGGCGGCGGCGTTGTCGCCCCGCTCCTCCCGTACGCGGCCCAGTGCGGTCCAGGCGTCGGACGCGCCGAGAGCCGCCGCTGTCTCCACCGCTCGCCGGGATCCGTCCCGGTCACCCGCCCGCTCCCGCATCCGGGACAACGCGGCCCACGCCGCCGGGGACCCTCGGTCGGCGGCCAGGTCGGCGGCGAGCTCGGCGCCGTCCGTGTCCCCGGCGCGTTCCCGGCCGCGCGTCAGCGTGATCCATGCCTCCACGTCACCGGCACGTGCCGCCTCAGCCGCGGCGTGAGCGGCGCCTGTGTCGTCGCCCTCTTCCGCGCGGACCTCGGCCAGAGCGGTCCAGGCCTCCGGGTCACCGGTGCGAACCGCCTGCGCGGCGGCCTCCTCTGCGGTGACGCTGTCACCCTCCGACTCGGCGAGCAGGGCGAGTTCGCGCCAGGCCGCGCCGACCCCCAGGGCGACCGCCTCGCGATGGGCGGCGGCCGCTCCCGTCAAGTCGCCTGCCTGATTGCGCAGTTGGGCCAGCAGGGTCCAGCCTTCGGGGTTTCCGGCGTCCGCGCCGCGGGTGGCCGCTGCCACGGCTGCTGTGTGGTCGCCGAGCGCCCAGTGCAGCCGTACCAGTCGTGCCCAGGCCGCGGTGACCCCCGCCTCGGCCGCCCGGGTGGCGTGTTCCACCGCCTCGGGCAGGGCACCGGCGCGTTCGGCGACCTGCGCGAGCCCGACGTGCCCCCACCCGTCGCCGGCGCACACCGCCTGCTCGAACGCCTTCGCCGCCGACGGGCCGTGGGCCGACCGCATCCGGCCGAGCGTCCGCCAGGCGAGCGGCTGCCCCGCCGCCGCTGCCAGGGCCGCGACGGCGTCCGCGGCCGCCGGGTCACCCTCCTCCTCACGGATCCGGGCCATGGCCGACCAGGCCCATGCGTCACCCGCCTCGGCGGCACAGCGGTAGGCGTCGTACGCAGCAGACCTGTCTCCGCCGGTCTCCCTCGACACGGCAAGGGCCGCCCAGGCAGCCGGGTCGGTCGCGGCTGCCTCCTCGGCGGCGGCCCGGCCGTCGGTGGTCTCCCGCAATACCGCCCAGGCAGCCCGGGCCCGGCTGTGGCCCTGTTCGACGACCTTTCTGTACAGGTCGGCGGCACAGCCGTAGCGGCGCCGCTGCTCGGCGGCCCGTCCGAAGGCATAGAGGTCGTCGGGGGTCCTGGCGTAGGCCGCCGCGGTCCAGAACACGGCCGGTGGCGCCCGATGCGCCCTGACCCGGCGGATGTGCTGCTCCAGGTAGTCGTCCGGACGGTAGCTGTCGGGGTCGCCGACATCCCGTGCGTACCGTTCCGCGATCAGCGGCGCCGGGCCGCGCCCCACGGCCGTCAGGGCGCTGATGGCCGCCGGGAACCACTCCTTGCCCGCGGTGGCACGGGAGTTGGCGTCCATGAACCCGGCTGCGGCCTCCATCAGGAGACGCGCGGGTACGGCGCTGGCGTGGCCGAGCCTGCGTGCCTCGACGGCCGCCGTGAGCACGGCGTGCTCGGGTGCGGTGAACCACTGATCGGGGCCCATCTCCCAGAGGCGGACCAACTCCGGTCCGCCGGTGAGGTGTTGCAGCACGCGGCTGCCGGGTCCGGCGGCGCGTACGGCGGCGGCCAGACGCGGGTCACGGGCCGCCGCCGCGGCTACGTCGGGGGCGTCTGCGGACAGCGTGTCCGGCACCGTGATCCTTGCATGACGGCCCGTCAACAAGGCGCGGGTGTGCGGGGTTTCGTCCTCGCTGCCCCGGCTGTTCTCCGTCAGTCGCCTCAGGTGCTCCGGCCACATGGTGCCCACGATGGCGAGCGGCGCCACCTGGTCGAGCAGACGGCCCAGCGCCCGGGCTGCCCGCTCGCCGGAAGCGCCGCTCAGATAGCGCTGCGTCTCGTCGAGCCAGAGCACGGTGCGGGGGCCGATGTCCGTCGCGATCAGTTCGTCCGTGTCCGCCGGGTTCACCACGGGCCAGTCGGGCAGGACGGCCGCCACAGCTTCGTAGACGGCACGGGTCTTGCCGCTCGCGGACCGGCCCACGAGCAGGACGAACACGGCGTCATTCGTGGCCGCCGTACGGGCCAGCCGCCGGCGCAGCGTCTCGTCGTGGGGGCGGGGGAGGTACTCCGGCAGCGGCAGGTCGACGGTGCCGTCCGGGCCGGGGGCGGGGTGAACTCCCAGGCGTACGGGGTCCCATTGGGTGGCGGTGCGCAGGCGGGCCTCGCCGTCAGGCATGCGCGTTGGGCACCTCTCGGCCAAGAAACTCGACTGCGGTGTCCACTGTGCCGAAGATCGGAAACACCTTGGTCAGCCCGGCCCACCGGAAGTACCTCAGCACTCCGTCGGACGTCAGGACCAGCGCCAGCGCCCCGTCGTGGGCACGGATCCGCTTCAGCACACCGATGAACACACCCACGCCGGTCGAATCGACGTGGTCGACACCGGTCAGATCGACGACGAGAAAGAACCTGCCCTGCTTCACCAGGTCGACCAGCATCTTGCGCATGGCCCCCGCGGTAGAGACGTCCAGTTCGACCGTCACCTTCGCCACACTGATGCTGTCCGTCAGGTGCTCGTACGAGCAACCGTCCGACACGACAACGCGGGTCTCCGCGCCGCCAGCATTCGCGACCGCGCTCGGCACGGTGTCGTGGATACGGAAGTCATTCGTCAGTCGGTTCTCGGACAAAACGCCGCTCACCCACTCGCTCGTGACGACCAGCACGCCTTCAGTTGCACCAGCCCCCCTCAACCTCGGGCTCACGGGATCTTATCGGCCCGACCACTTATTGGTTTGCCGCCGCCCGGTCCGGCCGGATAGGAAGCTTGCATGCTTACAGGCAGCAAGGTCGGGCTCAGGGCCCGGCACGAGGACGACATCCCGATCCTGCGGGCCGAGCTCTTCAACGACGTGGTCAACGCCTCGCGGGCCGAAGCCGGGCCGTGGCGGCCGGTCGGGCCCGGATCGAAGGATCCGAGGCTCGTGGTGGACGACAAGGAGCAGGGCCACGTCCCATTCTCCGTGGTGGAGCTGGAGGGCGGCACCCTGGTCGGCAGCGCGAACCTGTGGGGCATCGACACCCACAACCGGTACGCGCACATAGGCCTTGGACTGCTGCCGTCCTCCCGCGGCAAGGGCTACGGCACCGACGTGGTCGCGGTGCTGTGCCACTACGGCTTCGTCGTGCGCGGCCTGCACCGGCTGCAGATCGAGACGCTCGCGGACAACACCGCGATGCTGCGCTCCGCCGAGCGCAACGGCTTCGTCCGCGAGGGCGTGCTGCGCTCCTCGGCCTGGGTGATGGGCGAGTTCCTGGACGAGGTGCTGCTCGGCCTCCTCGCCCAGGACTGGAAGCAGGATTCGCAGGTCACCGACTGAGATGAACCGCTAAGCAAGCGTGAGTGCCGCACGGGCCGCGTCCAGGAACTCCCCCTGCGCGACGGAGTGTTGGCTTCCGGGAGCTGTGGCGGCGAGGGAACCGCGCAGGGTCTCGGCCGCCGCCGTCACCGGGTCCGGCCCTTCCAGCCGTACGATATTCAGCGCCTCCCCGACCGCCCCCATCGCGGCGTCGTACTCCCTGCGCCGCGGCGCCTCGTCCACCGTGCCGATGGCGTTCTGCCAGGCCACGAGCGCCTGTTGGGCGCTGTCGGTCCGGCTCAGGTACGTGACGTACGCCGCTCGCCGCACGGCCCGCTGGTTCGCCAGCGTCTGTTCGGTGAGGGTGCGGCGGGCGACGTCGAGCTGGGCCGTCGCCTGGAGTTGACCCGCGTCCCAGGCGGCGGCCGCCTGTTGCCGTCCGGCTTCCCAGGCGGCCGCGGCCTGCCGCTCCCCCGCCGCCCAGGCGGCCGCCGCCTGGCGCTTGGCGGCGGTGAAGGTGAACACGCCCGTCAGCGCGCCGCCGGCGAGCGCGGCACCGGCGGCGATCAGCGCCGTCAGCACGGCCTCGTCCACCCCAGCCCCCCTTCAAGACACGTCAGGCGCCCAGCGCCGCCAGCACCACCGACCGGGCCTCCTCCTGGACCTGCCGCAGATGATCCTGCCCCAGGAAGGACTCGCCGTAGATCTTGTAGACATCCTCCGTACCCGAAGGCCGCGCCGCGAACCAGGCGTTGGCGGTGGCGACCTTGATGCCGCCGAGGGCGGCGCCGTTTCCGGGGGCCTCGGTGAGGACCGTGGTGACCGGGTCCCCGGCGAGGGTGTCGGCGGTGACCTGCTGCGGGGACAGCTTGGCGAGCAGGGCCTTCTCCTCGCGGGAGGCCGGGGCGTCGACACGCGCGTAGGCGGGGGCGCCGAAGCGGTCGGTGAGTCCGGCGTAGTGCTCCGAGGGGGTCTTGCCCGTCACCGCCGCGATCTCCGAGGCGAGCAGCGCCAGGATGATGCCGTCCTTGTCGGTGGTCCACACCGAGCCGTCGCGGCGCAGGAAGGACGCGCCCGCCGACTCCTCGCCGCCGAAGCCGAGGCTGCCGTCGGACAGGCCGTCCACGAACCACTTGAATCCGACGGGGACTTCGACCAACGGCCGGCCGACGTCCGCCGCGACCCGGTCGATCATGCTGGACGACACAAGGGTCTTGCCGATCCCGGCGCCCGCGGGCCACTGCTCCCGGTGGGAGAAGAGGTACGAGATCGCCACGGCCAGATAGTGGTTGGGGTTCATCAGGCCGCCGTCCGGGGTGACGATGCCGTGCCGGTCGGCGTCGGCGTCGTTGCCGGTGGCGATGTCGTACCGGTCGCGCTGTGCGATGAGCGAGGCCATGGCGTACGGCGAGGAGCAGTCCATGCGGATCTTGCCGTCCCAGTCCAGCGTCATGAAGCGCCAGGTGGGATCGGTGAGCGGATTGACCACGGTCAGATCGAGCCGGTGCTGTTCGGCGATACGGCCCCAGTAGGCGACCGAGGCACCGCCCAGCGGATCGGCGCCGATGCGCACTCCGGCGGTCCGGATCGCGTCCAGGTCGAGCACGTTCGGGAGGTCGTCGACGTACGTGCCGAGGAAGTCGTAGCGGCCGGTGCCGGGTGCGGCCAGGGCGCGGGCGTAGGGGGTGCGCCGTACGTCCTTCAGGCCGCCGGTGATGATCTCGTTGGCGCGGTCCTGGATCCAGGAGGTCGCCTCGGAGCCGGCGGGGCCGCCGCTCGGCGGGTTGTACTTGAAGCCGCCGTCGGCGGGCGGGTTGTGCGAGGGGGTGACGACCACGCCGTCGGCGAGGCCGGAGGTGCGGTTGCGGTTGTGGGTGAGGATGGCGAGGGAGACCGCCGGGGTGGGCGTGTAGCCGTCGGTCTGGTCGATGAGGACCGTGACGTCGTTGGCGGCGAACACCTCCAGCGCCGTGATCCGGGCGGGCTCGGACAGGGCGTGGGTGTCGGCGCCGAGGAAGAGGGGGCCGTCGGTGCCCTGGGCGCTGCGGTACTCGCAGATGGCCTGGCTGGTGGCGGCGATGTGGTCCTCGTTGAACGCCGCCGCGAGGGCCGAGCCGCGGTGTCCGGAGGTACCGAACGCCACCCGCTGGCCCGGTTCGGCCGGGTCGGGGTGCAGCGCGTAGTACGCCGTGACCAGACGGGCCACATCGATGAGGTCCTCGGGCCCGGCGACCTGCCCCGCTCGCTCGTCCTGCATCTCCCCGCTCCTCCACACGGTCGACCGTCGTGTACGGGCCTCATTCTCCCCTGCTCGACGCGCGGGGACGCGCACCGGGCCGCGGTTGTGGCACGCCTTGGCCGAGTGCGACGATGCGGGCGGCCGACGAGCGAAGGGGAACCGACGTGCCGCACGAGGACCAACTACCGCCCGCCGCCGTACTGTTCGACGCGCTGGGCGCCGACTACGAGAAGGCCTTCGCCCACGCCCCCGCGCATCTGTACGCACTGGAGTGGCTCCTCGAACGACTCCCGCCCGGCGCCCGGACGCTGGACGTGGGCAGCGGCACCGGACGACCCACGGCTGCCTCACTCACCGCGGCGGGCCACTCGGTGCTGGGCGTCGACGTCTCTCCCGTCATGGTCGAACTCGCCGCCCGACAGGTCCCCGAGGCCGAGTTCCGCCGCGCCGACATCCGCGATCTTCCCCTCGAAGAGGAGTCGTTCGACGGAGTGTGCGTGTTCTTCTCGCTGCTCCAGATGACCCGTGCGGAGCAGACAGCAGTGCTGAACAAACTCGCCCTGGCCCTGAAGCCCGGCGGCCATCTGGTGCTGGCCACCGTGCCCGCGGACGTGGAGGACATCGAGGTGGTGTTCATGGGCCGCCCGGTCCGGGCGACGAGCTTCGCCGAGGAGGACCTCACCGCCATGGTGGAGGCGGCGGGGCTGACGGTGCTGTCGCACAACAGCACCGTCTTCACCCCGGACCACCCCGGAGCGGGTCCCGAGCCCCACCTGTACCTGCACTGCCGCCGCTGACCTCAGGCGATCTCGACCAGCAGGTCACCGCCCTCGACCTGCTGGATCCGGCCCACGGCGAGCCGGGAGACCGTACCGTCCTTGCCGGCGGTGATGGAGGCCTCCATCTTCATCGCCTCGATGGTGGCGACCGTCGCCCCGGCCGTCACCTGGTCGCCCTCGGCGACGGCGAGGGTCACCACGCCCGCGAACGGCGCCGCGACATGGCCGGAGTTGGAGCGGTCGGCCTTCTCGGTGACCGGGACGTCCGAGGCCACCGCCCGGTCACGGACCTGGATGGGCCGCAACTGCCCGTTCAGGGAGGACATCACCGTACGCATACCGCGCTCATCGGCCTCGCCGACCGCCTGCAGCTCGATCAGCAGCCGCACCCCGGGCTCGAGATCGATGGCGTACTCCTTGGCGGGGCGCAGCCCGTAGAAGAAGGTCTTGCTGTCCAGCACGCTGGTGTCGCCGTAGGTGTGGCGCTGGGTC
Source organism: Streptomyces sp. NBC_00287 (assembly GCF_036173105.1). Classification (NCBI taxonomy): domain Bacteria; kingdom Bacillati; phylum Actinomycetota; class Actinomycetes; order Kitasatosporales; family Streptomycetaceae; genus Streptomyces; species Streptomyces sp. NBC_00287. The sequence continues at coordinate 8,555,624 of NZ_CP108053.1, read as the reverse complement.
TCGAACTCGCGGGTGGGGCCGGGGAACAGCAGCCGGTTGAGGGTCGCGCCGCGGTCCTTGACCAGGGCCGCGCGGTCATCGGCGGTGAGTTCCGCGGGCGGCTTGGCCTCGGCGCGGCCGCGCAGCGCCTTGCTGCGGAAGGGCTCGGGCCAGCCGCCGGGCGGGGTGCCCAGTTCACCGCGGAGGAAGCCGATGACGGAGTCGGGGATGTCGTACCGGTCGGGCTCCGTCTCGAAGTCCTTGGGGTCGACGCCCGCGCCCACCAGGTGCAGCGCCAGGTCCCCGACGACCTTCGACGACGGGGTGACCTTCACCAGCCGGCCCAGCATCCGGTCGGCGGCGGCGTACATGGCCTCGATGTCCTCGAAGCGGTCACCGAGGCCGAGCGCGATGGCCTGGGTGCGCAGGTTGGAGAGCTGCCCGCCTGGGATCTCGTGGTGGTAGACCCGTCCGGTCGGCGCGGGCAGGCCCGCCTCGAAGGGGGCGTAGACCTTGCGGACGCTCTCCCAGTACGGCTCCAGGTCGCCGATGGCCTGGATGTCGAGGCCGGTCGGGCGCCCGGAGTGGTCGGTCGCGGCCACGATCGCCGACAGGGACGGCTGCGAGGTGCTGCCCGCCATCGACGCCACCGCCCCGTCCACGGCGTCCGCGCCTGCCTGGATGGCGGCGAGGTAGGTGGCGAGCTGGCCGCCTGCCGTGTCGTGGGTGTGCAGGTGCACCGGCAGGTCGAACTCGCGGCGCAGCGCCGATACGAGGGTGGCGGCGGCCGGGGCCCGCAGCAGCCCCGCCATGTCCTTGACGGCCAGCACATGGGCGCCCGCGTCGACGATCCTCTCGGCGAGGCGCAGGTAATAGTCGAGGGTGTAGAGCCGCTCGGACGGGTCGGACAGGTCGGCGGTGTAGCACAGGGCCACCTCGGCGACGGCGGTCCCGGTCTGGCGTACGGCGTCGATGGCGGGGCGCATCTGGTCGACGTCGTTGAGGGCGTCGAAGATGCGGAAGATGTCGATGCCGGTGGCGGCGGCCTCCTGCACGAAGGCGTCGGTGACCTCGGTCGGGTACGGGGTGTAGCCCACGGTGTTGCGGCCGCGCAGCAGCATCTGGAGGCAGATGTTGGGCACGGCGTCGCGCAGGGCGGCGAGCCGTTCCCAGGGGTCCTCGGCGAGGAAGCGCAGGGCGACGTCGTAGGTGGCGCCGCCCCAGCACTCCAGGGAGAGCAGTTCGGGCAGGGTGCGGGCGACGACCGGGGCGACGGCGAGCATGTCCTTCGTACGGACCCGGGTGGCGAGCAGCGACTGGTGGGCGTCGCGGAACGTGGTGTCGGTGACGCCGAGGGTGGGTGCCTCGCGCAGGCTCCGGGCGAAGCCCTCGGGGCCGAGCTCGATGAGCCGCTGCCGGGAGCCCGCGGGCGGCCGGCCCTCCGGCACCGGGGGCAGCTTGGCCATCGGGTCGGCGAGGTCGGGCCGTTCGCCGTGCGGCCGGTTCACGGTGACGTCGGCCAGGTAGGTCAGCAGCTTGGTGCCGCGGTCGGCGGAGTGGCGGGCGGTGAGCAGATGCGGGCGCTGCTCGATGAACGAGGTGGTGACCCGGCCCGCCTGGAAGTCCGGGTCGTCCAGCACCGCCTGGAGGAAGGGGATGTTGGTGGCCACGCCGCGGATGCGGAACTCGGCCACGGCACGCCGGGCGCGGCCCACCGCGGCGGCGAAGTCCCGTCCCCGGCAGGTCAGTTTGACCAGCATGGAGTCGAAGTGGGCGCTGATCTCGGTGCCGGCGTGGGTGGTGCCGCCGTCGAGCCGGATGCCGGAGCCGCCCGGTGAGCGGTAGGCGCTGATCCGGCCGGTGTCGGGGCGGAAGCCGTTGGCGGGGTCCTCGGTGGTGATACGGCACTGCAGGGCCGCGCCGCGCAGGGTGATGGTCTCCTGGGCGAGGCCGAGGTCGGCGAGGGTCTCCCCGGCGGCGATGCGGAGCTGGGACTGGACCAGGTCGACGTCGGTGACCTCCTCGGTCACCGTGTGCTCGACCTGGATGCGCGGGTTCATCTCGATGAAGACGTGGTTGCCCTCGCGGTCGAGGAGGAACTCCACGGTGCCCGCGTTGCGGTAGCCGATCTGCCGGGCGAACCGGACGGCGTCGGCGCAGATGCGGTCGCGCAGGGCCGGGTCGAGGTTGGGGGCGGGCGCGAGCTCGATGACCTTCTGGTGGCGGCGCTGCACCGAGCAGTCCCGCTCGAAGAGGTGGATGACGTTGCCCTGCCCGTCGGCGAGGATCTGCACCTCGATGTGGCGGGGTTCGACGACGGCCTTCTCCAGGAAGACCGTGGGGTCGCCGAACGCGGACGCCGCCTCGCGGGAGGCCGCCTCGATGGACTCCCTGAGCTGGGCGGGGTCCTCGACGCGGCGCATTCCGCGCCCGCCGCCGCCCGCGACGGCCTTGACGAACACCGGGAAGCCGATGTCCTCGGCGGCGCGGACGAGTTCGTCGATGTCGTTGGAGGGCGCGGAGGAGCCGAGCACCGGCACACCGGCCTCGCGGGCCGCGGCCACCGCGCGGGCCTTGTTGCCGGTCAGCTCCAGGATGTCGGCGCCCGGTCCGACGAACGTGATGCCCGCCGCCTCGCACGCGCGGGCCAACTCGGGGTTCTCCGAGAGGAATCCATAGCCGGGGTAGACGGCGTCCGCGCCCGCGCGCTGCGCGGCACCGACGATCTCGTCGACGGAGAGATAGGCGCGCACCGGGTGTCCCTGCTCGCCGATCTCGTAGGCCTCGTCGGCCTTCAGGCGGTGCAGCGAGTTGCGATCCTCGTGCGGGAAGACGGCGACGGTCCGCGCGCCCAACTCGTAGCCCGCACGAAAGGCCCGAATCGCGATCTCGCCACGGTTGGCGACCAGCACCTTGCGGAACATTCGTGATCCCTTCGCCTGCCGGTGAGAGCCACCATGGTGTCGGCCACACCTCGCGTACGCCATGTGAACCTGGCCACGGACAGGCCTAACACACCTCGCTTCACTCTCCCGGGCCGGGATCCGGCGGGTCTGTCGCCGGGCGTGCCGGTCACTGGCGCATCTTCGGGTCCTGGGACGGGTCGGCATACATGCGCGGGCAGCCGTCATCGATCGCTTCGGGGCGCAGTTCGTAGTGCCAGGGCTCGTTGCCGTAGATCTGGCACAGTCCGTACTCCGCGCCGTGCTCGGACAGCCACGTGGTGGCATTGGACTGGCCGATGTCGACCGCGTCCCCCGACACATGAGGGGACGTGTCCGCCGTGGCCACCCATCGGGCGGCTTCCTCCTCCGAGCCGTACTTCGAGATCGCCTCACGAAGAAGCTGCTCCTGGCGCTCCGGGGAACGCCAGCCGCTGTTGACGTAGAGCTTGACGCCGTTGGCAGCGGCATCCTTCGCCGCTTCGCGCAGGGCCTCGAGCAGATCGGGGTCAAGGTTGGTTATGCCGGGATACCCGTCATCGAACACGGTCACGCCGTCGGGGAGGGCGCCGTCGGCTTCGCCGAAATCACGTTTGTGGTCTCGCTGGGGCGTCTCGACGGGTGGTGATGCGGCCGGGGCAAGTGATGCGGTCGGGGAGGACGCGCGCGGCCACATCAGGACGCCGGTGATTGTCGCGCTGACGATCACCAGGGCCGCGAGGACTGTCCATCGGGTACGGCGGGCTGCTGTTCGTGCTGGTTCGCGGTAGGACATGCCCGCAGTCAAGGCAGTGCGGTGTTGCCGGCACGTATGTGGTTTTCGATATGCCGACGATATGTAGCGACTCGTAGCCTCGAATCATGCGTGTGTTGATCGTCGAGGACGAGCCCTATATGGCAGAGGCCATTCGCGATGGCCTGCGCCTGGAAGCGATCGCGGCGGACATCGCGGGTGACGGCGACACCGCTCTGGAGCTGCTGAGCGTCAACGCCTACGACATCGCCGTCCTGGACCGGGACATTCCCGGGCCCAGCGGTGACGAGGTGGCCAAGAGCATCGTCGCCTCCGGCAGCGGTATGCCGATCCTCATGCTCACCGCTGCCGACCGGCTCGACGACAAGGCCACCGGGTTCGAGCTCGGCGCCGACGACTACCTCACGAAGCCGTTCGAACTGCAAGAGCTCGTGCTCAGGCTCAGAGCCCTCGACCGCAGGCGTGCGCAAAGTAGGCCTCCCGTGCGGGAGATCGCGGGTCTGCGCCTTGATCCGTTCCGCCGGGAGGTCCACCGCGACGGCCGCTATGTCGCCCTGACCAGGAAACAGTTCGCCGTGCTCGAAGTCCTCGTCGCCGCCGAAGGCGGTGTCGTCAGCGCCGAGGAACTCCTGGAGCGCGCGTGGGACGAGAACGCCGATCCCTTCACCAACGCCGTGCGGATCACCGTCTCGGCCCTGCGCAAGCGCCTCGGCGAACCCGGGATCATCGCCACCGTGCCGGGCGTCGGCTACCGCATCGACACCGGACGTGAGAGGCGCGAGCGTGGATAGACAGCCCGGTGTGAGCGTCCGCGTCAAACTCACCCTCAGCTACGCCGGGTTCCTGATGCTGGCCGGCGCGCTGCTGATGGCGGCGGTGTGGGTGTTCCTCCTGCGTTACGTCCCCGACCGCGCGATGCTCATCAACCCCGATGACAACCCCGAGGGTGTTTTTCCCGTCCGGTCCGAGCTCCTGCGCGTCTTCGCTCCGAGGGCAGCCGCGGTCATGGCGTTCCTGCTGGTTTTCGGCCTCGTGGGCGGGTGGATCCTCGCCGGCCGCATGCTCGCCCCACTGACCCGCATCACCCACGCCACCCGCATGGCCACGAACGGATCGCTCTCCCATCGCATCCGGCTGCCGGGCCGCAGGGACGAGTTCCGCGAGCTCGCCGACGCCTTCGACACCATGCTCACGCAGCTCGAAGCACACGTCGCCGAACAGCAGAGATTCGCCGCCAACGCCTCGCACGAACTGCGCACCCCGCTGGCGACCATGCAGGCCCTTCTCGACGTGGCCCGAAGCGATCCGACACGGGACCCCCGCGCACTCTTCGACCGCCTGCACGCCGTCAACGCCCGAGCGATCGACCTCACCGAGGCACTGCTCGTGCTCAGCCGCGCCGACCAGCGGTCCCTCACCCGCGAGCCCGTCGACCTGTCCCTGCTCATGGAAGAGGCCACCGAGACACTCCTCCCGCTCGCCGAGAAGCGCGGTGTCACCATCGACGCCTCCGGTGACATCGCCCCGGCATTCGGGTCGCCGGCGCTCCTGCTGCAGATGACGACGAACCTTGTGCACAACGCGATCGTGCACAACCTGCCCGCACAGGGCTCCGTGTCGGTGCATACCGGCGTCCGCCCCGGGAGCGCGGTGCTCACCGTCGACAACAGCGGCGAGAAGCTCTCCCCAGATTTGGTCTCGACTTTCACCGAGCCCTTTCAGCGCGGCACCGAACGCATCCACGACGACCATGCGGGGGTCGGCCTCGGCCTGGCCATCGTCAAGAGGATCGTCCAGGTGCACGACGGATCCCTCACCATCAGCCCGCGACCTGCGGGCGGACTCCGCATCGTCGTTCAACTGCCCGCCCCACCATCGCATTCAGCCAAGAGTTCAGGGATTTGATCAGTGAGTGAAGCAATGTCGGACGTGGCTGATGCGCGCCAGCAGGTCGACGCAGAGGAGCGCGCCGAGACGGCGAAGAAGGCGGAGACCGGAGAGGGCGGCTCCGGTAGGGGGCGCGCGATCATCCACCGGGCGATCCGCCTCCTCTCCCGGCCGGGGCCATGGAAGCGCGGCCTGGTACTCGCGGCGCTGGCGCTGCTCCTTGGCCTGCTCATGCTGCTGCACGCGCACATCCCGAACGGGAACGGAGGGCTCGGCAGCCTGGTGGAGACCTCCCTGCCGTGGTTCGGCGTGTTCATCCCGGTGCTGCTCGCCGGGGCGCTCTGGCGCCGTTCCGCCTCCGCGGTGGTCGCCCTGCTGCTGCCGGTCGTGGCGTGGGTGAGCCTCTTCGGCGGGCTGCTCGGCGACAAGTCCCATGCGGGCAGCGACCTCACCTTGGTGAGCCACAACGTCGGCGCCGACAATTCGGACCCGGTCGGCACCGCCCGCGACCTGACCGCCTCCGGTGCAGACCTGCTGGCGCTGGTGGAGCTGACCCCGCAGGCCCGGGGCACGTACGAGAAGGCGCTGGCGGAGGCGTACCCGCACCACACGGTGCAGGGCACGGTCGGGCTGTGGAGCAGGCTGCCGCTGTCGGACATCCGGCCGGTCGACATCCAGCAGGACGTCGGGCGGCTGGGGGACACCAAGCCGGCCGACGTCAAGATGACCTACAACCGGGCGCTGCGCACCACGGTGGCCTCGGACCAGGGTCCGCTGGCGGTGTATGTGGCCCACCTGGGGTCCGTACGCCTGATGCCCAGGACCGGCTTCTGGACGGACAGCCGGGACCGTAACGCACAGGCGCTCGCCGAGGCCGTCGCCGCCGAGCGGAACGAGCGGGTGGTGCTGCTCGGCGACCTGAACGGCACCATGGACGACCGCGCACTCGACGGCATCACCTCGCAGCTGCGCTCGGTCCAGGAGGAGGCCGGGGACGGCTTCGGCTTCAGCTGGCCGGCGTCCTTCCCCGTGGCGCGGATCGACCAGATCCTCGTCCGCGGCGTGGAGCCGCGGAGTTCGTGGGTGCTGCCGGCAACCGGGAGCGATCATCTGCCGGTGGCGGCCGGGATCAGCTGGTGAACACCGCGAAGGGGCTTCGATTCCTTGTGGGTACTGGTCAGCCCGCACCGGTGGCGACCACGAGGCCGAAGGCGATCAGCGCGACGCCCGTGGTCCGCCCGAGCGCACGGTGGATCCGCGGCTTGTGGAGAACCGGCCCGGCCTTGGACAGCAGGAGCGCGTAGCCGCCCAGCCAGGCGAGGGTGAGGGCGGTATGGAGGAGGACGAGGAGCGTCATGGCCCAGGCGGTCGGTAGCCCGGGCGGTGCCAGCGTGGGCAGCAGCCCGGTGCGAGGGTCAGCAGCCCAAGGACACCGATCGCGGCCACGAAGTGGGTCACCATGCTGCCGACCTCCTTTCGAGGTTGCGCGTTCAGTGACTGGAGTGCGGATTGGCAGCCGTGCCCTCGGTGCTCAGCAGCACGACCACCGAAGTCGGCCCCAGCCCCAGGGCCGTACGGCGTTCCTCGGCTCCCGCGCCGGTGAGCGCCGCGCGCAGACCGGCCAGCGCCGCGGCGCCGCAGGGACCCGAAGAGACACCGGCAGCGGCCAGATCACCGGCCGCGCGGGCACTGTCGGCGTCCGCGACGGCGACCGCGGCGTCAAGACCGCCGCGCAGGTGGGGCCAGGCGATGCTGGACGGGGTGCCGCAGTTCAGCCCGGCCATGGTGGTCTCCGTCGTGGTGACACTGACGGGTGCGCCGAGGGTGAGGCTTTCCAGGACGCAGGCCGCGGCCTCCGGCTCCACCGACAGCAGCGCCGGAGCATGCCCGAGGGGTCGGCTGCGGTAGTGGGTGACCACGGCCTGGGCCAACGACCCCACGCCCACAGGTACGGAGACGAGATCGGGGCCTTCAAGAACCCCCGCCGCCTCCAACTGCTCATCGATCTCGGCGCAGAGCGTGGAGTAACCCTCGACGATCCACCCCGGGATCCGCTCATAGCCCGGCCATGCGGTGTCCTGGACCAGGACCGCGTCCGGCGCGGCAGCCGCCTCGGCAGCCAGACGTACGGCCTCGTCGTACGGCCCCAAGACCTCGGTCACCTTCGCCCGTTCGGCGACGATGGCCGCCACGGCCTGCGGATGTACGCCCTGGGGAACGAACACGTGGGCGCGCTGACCAAGGCGGTGTGCCATACGGGCCACCGCACGTCCGTGGTTGCCGTCGGTCGCGGTCACCAGGGTGACCGGGCCGTGTTCTGCGCCGCTCGCCGCCCGCTCCGCAAGAGTGCGGTGGACCGCCCAGGACGCGCCCAGCGCCTTGAACGCGGGCAGCCCCAGACGGCATGACTCGTCCTTGACGAAGACCCGGCCGACCCCCAACTCGGCGGACAGCACCGGCAGTTCGGTCAGCGGCGTGGGCGCGTAGTCGGGCAGCGAGGAGTGGAAGACCCGCACCTCTGCGGGCGCGGATTCACACCGCCAGGCACGGGCATCGGGTCGCGCGAACCAGGGCAGCGAGGAAGCGTTGTCGGACACACGATCAGCGTCCGATGCGCACCTACGATCGGTCCAGCGAATCTTTCCTATCTATACTCGTCGGAAAAACCGACCATTGAGCTCTCCGTCCGCGAGGGCGAGGAGAGCGGGCTGCCCATGTTCGATCTGCATCGGCTGCGTCTGCTCCGTGAACTCAAGCACCGCGGCACCCTGGCGGCCGTCGCCACCGCCCTCTCCTACGCCCCCTCCTCCGTCTCCCAGCAGCTCTCCCAACTCGAAGCCGAGGTCGGCGTCCCGCTCCTGGAGCCGGTCGGACGGCGGGTGAGGCTGACCGCGCAGGCCGAGATCCTCGTCGCCCACACCGAAGCGGTCCTCGAGCGTCTGGAGCGCGCGGAGGCGGACATCGCCGCGTCCCTGACCGACCTCACCGGCACCCTGCGCATCGCCTCGTTCCAGACGGCCGCCCTGGCCCTCGTCCCGACCGCGCTCGGCCTGCTGCGTGACCAGCACCCCCAACTGCGCGTCCACGTCACGCACATGGAACCGGAAAAGGCCCTGCCCGCGCTCCAGGCCCGCGACTTCGACCTCGTCCTCGCCGAGGAATACCCGGGCAACCCCAATCCGCGGCCCGCCGAACTCGAACAGAAGGACCTGCTCGACGACCCCCTGTACCTCGCCCTGCCTCAGCCGACCGACACAGGGGACGCCGACGGCCCGACGGCGGCGCTGCGCTCACTCGCCGATCACCCCTGGGTGATGGAACCCGAGGACACGGCCGCCCGGCACTGGGCCATGACCCTGTGCCGCAGCGTCGGCTTCGAACCCGACGTACGGTTCGAGACCACCGACCTCCTGCTCCACCAGCGCCTCGTGGAGCAGAAGCACGCCGCGGCCTTCTTGCCCGGCCTTGTCTGGAGCGGACAGCCCCCGACCATCACCCTGCACCGGCTCCCCCGCGGCCAGCGCACCCGCCGCATCTTCACCGTCGCCCGCCGCGGCCGCAGCCGGCACCCCGCCGTCCAGGCCTGCCGAGACGCCCTCCTGCACGCGGTCACCCTCAACTCCCGCCAGGCATAAGCCCGGCTGACCAGGCGATCAGAGCGAAGGCACGGCACACGGACGGAGGACCATGAGCGAGTCCTCCAAGGTCGCCACCATGGCAAAGGGGAACCGGTCGAGCTCGACACAGAGTGCGACGTCATCAGGATGGACTCCTAGACGCACACCCTCCGTCAGCTCGACAGCGGCGCGCGACTCGGCGGCGCGCCGGAGGAACTCAGCGGCATCCGTCTCAGCCTCGCTGACCCTCCGAGCGATGTACTGAGCACACGCCAGATCTTCATCGGCCTGTCCATCCTCGCCAGTGACCACGAACGTGACGCTGTCGCACTCGCGCGTCCGCAAGACCCGAGCCGTTGCCTCCGCCACCACGAATCCGGCGCACAGCACCAGCGACGCCTCCTTGACCGCGAGGGCGCCGACCGTCCCTGCCGTGGTCTTCTGCACAACGGTCCGTCCGGCAAGGTCAATTGACCGCAGCAGGCCCGGCGAGTTGACCATGTCGAACCCGGGCGCCGGCGGACCGTCCTTGAGCGCCACCCAATCCGGGTGGCGAGCCTTGAGCGCCAGGGCTTCGTCCAGCGACTCAGCGAGAACGATCTTTTCCGCCCCCTGACCAAAGGCCCAGGCAGCCACCGTAAAAGCACGCATGACGTCAACTACCACCGCCACGGAGGGGACTTCGACCAACTCGGCGATACCAAGGAAAGGAGTGTCCATCCGGTCATGATCACGCATGCCGCCCTGCGGCCTCCACCCACCCCAACCCGTCCTCCGACGCCACCAGACCCCCGGGACGCAGCGGTGCCTCCTCCTCCAACGGCCCGCCGAACAGCCCGCGTTCCTGCAGGACGGCTCCCTCCTGGAAGACCTGCCGGAAGCTCTGGGACTCGTAGAGCGGATTGCGGAGGTCGTCGGCGTCGGGGAGGCGGCGTACGGCGCGCTCGAAGTCGTCGGCGACGGCGGTGAGCGAGGCGTCGCCGGAGGCCAGACCGCCGACCAGGTCGACGAAGGCCTCGCGGTCCGTCGTACCGACGTTGGTGACGTTGCGCGCCTTCCAGAAGTACGACCGTTCGTCCTGGTGGAGGTCGTAGAAGGAGACCAGGAAGTCGTGGAACAGGCCGTACTCGTGCCGGTAGCGGGTCTCGAACTCGGCGAAGAGGCGGTCCTCGTCCAGGGTCCCGGCGAGGCCGCTGTTGATGGAGCGGGCGGCGAGCAGCGCACCGTAGGTCGCGAGGTGGACTCCGCTGGAGAGCACCGGGTCGACGAAGCACGCCGCGTCGCCGACGAGCGCCATGCCGGGCCGCCACAGCCGTGCCTTGCCGTACGACCAGTCCTTGCGGACGCGGACTTGGTCGTACGGCGGCTCGGTGGCCTGGGGGACGCCGTCGAGGAGGCCGCGTATCTCGGGGCAGGCGTCGATCAGACGGCGCCAGGCGGTTGCCGGGTCGCCCTGGATCTTCTCGGCGTGCTCGCGGGCGACCACGGCTCCCACGCTCGTCAGGTCGTCCCGGAGCGGGATGTACCAGATCCAGCCCTCGTCGAAGGCGGCACAGAAGATGTTGCCGTCGTTCGGCGCCGGGAGCCGTGCGCCGCCGGCGAAGTAGCCGAACACCGCGATATTGCGGAAGAAGGCGGAGTACGTCCGCTTCCCGCCGACGTGCGGGTGGATGCGGCTGCCATTGCCGGAGGCGTCAACGACGTACCGGGCGCGGGCCTCTTGAATCTCGCCGTCGGGCCCGGCCCAGCGCACCCCGCGGACCCGTTCCTCGTCGGCGATCACGTCGGTCACCCGGCAGCCCTCCCGTACATCGACGCCGACCCGGCGGGCGTTGTCCAGCAGGATCGCGTCGAACCGGGACCGCTCGACCTGGTAGGCGAACGAGGTCGGGTCGGCCAGCCGAGGCGACAGCGCGAAGGAGAACTGCCAGGGGTCCCGGTTGCGGCCCCAGCGGAACGTACCGCCGCGCTTGGTCTTGAAGCCCGCCTTGGCCAACTCGCCCTCGACGCCGAGGATCCGGCACACGCCGTGCACGGTGGACGGCAGCAGCGACTCGCCGATCTGGTACCGGGGGAAGGTCTCCTTCTCGACGAGGAGGACGCGGTGGCCGCGCAGGGCGACGGCGGCCGCGACGGTCGCCCCGGCCGGGCCGCCGCCGACCACGACGACATCGAAATCCTGCTGGGTCCCCACCGAACTCACCGTTCTCCCTTCGCCGTTCGCGCGTCGATCCATGTGCGGATCGCCGACGCGGTTGTCTCCGCGTGTTCCTGCATCATCGTCAGATGGTCGCCGGGGACGTCCACGACGTCGTGCGGCAACGGCCACGAGGTGCGCCACTCGTCCGGGTCCGCCATCGCCGCCATGCCGGGCGTCGGACGCTGCGCCCGCACCAGGAGCGTGGGTGTGTCGACCGGTTCGGGATCCCAGCCGAGGAAGATCCGGTTGTAGGCCCCGATCGCGGCCAGCGCGCCGTCGTGATCCGCGGAGAAGGCGGGCGCGCCCAGGGACAGCAGCCAGTCCTTGCCGCTGTTGTCCTCGGTGATGTGGTAGGTGTCCAGCAGCACCAGGCCGCTCGGTGCCCGGCCCATGCTCTCCAGCCGCTGGGTCACCAGGTGCGCCACATTGCCGCCCGCCGACTGTCCTACGACGACGAAGGGCCCGTCCCCGACATGCCGCAGCACGCTCTCGGCGTGCGTCCGCGCGAGCGCGGCACGGTCCTGCGGTACGGCGGCACCGGCGCCGATGCCCGGGTGCGGGAACTCCAGCACGTCGAAGGCGTTCAAGGCATCCGACGGGAGCGACGGATGGTAGGCCGGGAAGTGGACGAGCGTCGGCCGTCCGGAGCCACGGAGGCCGGTGGAGCGGCGGATCGGGGGCAGCGCGTGCTCGCGGCCCTGGGACTCGGTGAAGGTGGGCAGCGCCCAGGACGCGGTGACCAGGAGGTGCATGGCCGCCGCCGGTTGTCCGCAGGCGCTGACCTTCCGGAAGAGTGCGGAGAGGGTGTACGCGGGCGGCTCGGCCGCAGGCGTGGCCTCGGCCGGTTCGCCGTCCAGCAGGCCGAGCAGATGCCGGGCCAGTTCCTCGGCCGTACGGTGCTCGAACACCACCGCCGCCGACACCCGTAGCCTCAGCGCCATGCTCAGCCGGTTGCGGATCTGGACGGCGGTGAGGGAGTCGAAGCCCAGGTCGGCGAGGGACTTTCCGGCCGGGAGCGCGTCGGCGTGCGGATATCCGAGCACCGCGGCCACATCGGCCCGCAACAACTCGATGAGCGCCGCCTCCCGTTCGCCGACAGGCAGCGAGACCAGCCGCTTCTGCCAGGCCCCCGGCTCCAGCATCTGCTCGGCGCCGGAGGCCGCGGCTGTCGGCCGGTCCTCACGGACCAGTCCGCGCAGCGGCGCCGGCAGCTGCCGTGCGCCGTCCCGCAGCGCGGCCCGGTCCAGCGGGATCGGCGCCAGCACCGGCTCGGTGGAGCGCAGCGCGGCGTCGAACAGGGCCAGACCCTGCTGTGTGGAGACCGGCACGAGGACTTCCCGGGACCGGGACGGCGGCGCCGCCATGCCGCCGGTGTGCTCCCACGGGCCCCACGCCAGGGAGAGCGCCGGCAGTCCTTCTGCGGCGCGGCGGTGGGCGAGGGCGTCGAGGAACGCGTTCGCGGCCGCGTAGTTGCCCTGACCCGCCCGGCCCAGCAGTCCGGAGGCGGAGGAGAACATGACGAACGCCGACAGCCCCAAGTCCCGGGTCAGTTCGTGCAGATGCCAGGCCGCGTCGGCCTTGGGCCGCAGCACGGCCGCCATCCGCTCCGGAGTCAGGGCGTCCAGCACGCCGTCGTCGAGGACCCCGGCGGCATGCACTACGGCGGCCAGGGGCGGTTCACAGCCCTTGATCACCTCGGCCAGCGCACCCCGATCGGCCGCGTCGCAGGCGACGATACGGACCTCGGCTCCCCACTCCTCCAACTCCCGGAGCAGTTCCCCGGCTCCGGGCGCCTGCGGTCCCCGGCGTCCGGTCAGCAGCAGATGCCGTACGCCGTGGGCGGTGACCAGGTGCCGGGCCAGTTCCGCGCCGAGTGCGCCGGTGCCTCCCGTGATGAGCACCGTGCCTTCCGCATCGAAGGACGCGTCCGAGAGGTAGGTGGCCGGGGCCAGTCGTGGGACCGTCAACTTCCCGCTGTGCACGCGGAGTTGCGGCTCGCCCGTGGCGACGGCCGCGGGCAGCAGCCGCAGCGACTCGGGCCGCCCGTCCACATCCACCAGCACGACCCGACCGGGCAGCTCCGACTGCGCCGTACGCACGAGTCCCCACACGGCCGCACCTGCCAGGTCCGGGACGGGCGCGGTGGCGTCCCGGGTCACCACCACCAGCCGCGCACCGACGGTCCCCGGATCGTCCTGCCAGTCCTGCAATGTCTTCAGTACGCGGCCGGTCGTCTCATGCACGGCGGCGAGCGGGTCGGTCTCCCGGGAGACGGCGGTGACCGCGACGAACTCGGGGTTGGTACCGCCGTTCAGGAACTCGGCGAGGTTCAGCTCGTCCGGCCCGTGCACCGCCCAGGCACACGCTCCGGTGTCGGCGGGCGGTTCGAGCGCGGACCATTCGGGGCGCAGCAGAGCCCTTCGTACGAGGTCGTCGGTGGTGCCGGTCCGGTCGGCCGGGAGTTCCCTGGTGGTCAGGGAGTCCACGCGCGCCACGAGTCGGCCGGTCGGGTCGGTGAGGGTGAGCGAGACCGTGTCCGCGGCCGTACGGGTCACCCGGACCCGCAACTCCGTTGCGCCCGAGGCATGCAGGCTCACCCCGCTCCACGCGAACGGCACCCGGACAGCACCCGATGCGGCGGGCCCGGCCAGCAGCGGGGCGTGCAGTGCCGCGTCGAACAGCGCCGGGTGCAGTCCATAGCGCCCGGCGTCCGAGGCCTCCGGCAGCCGGACCTCCGCGAAGATGTCGTCACCGCGCCGCCACACCGCGCCGACCCCCTGGAAGGCGGGCCCGTACGCAAGCCCGACGTCGGCGAGGGTGTCGTAGGCGCCGGTGAGGTCCAGCGCCTCGGCATCCTCGGGCGGCCACGGGGTCGGCTCGCCCTCCGCCGCGCGTCCCCGGCCCAGTTGCCCGGAGACGTTCCGGGTCCACGGTGTGTCGTCGACGGATTCCTCGGGCCGGGAGTAGATGTCGAGCGGGCGCCGCCCGGAGTCGTCCGGTGCGCCCACCACGACCTGGACGCGTGCTCCGGCGGAGCCGGACAGGACCAGCGGCGCCCGCATCACGAGTTCGTCGACCGTGCCGCAGCCGGTCTCGTCGCCCGCCTGCACGGCCATCTCCACGAACACCGTGCCCGGCACGACCACGTTCCCGGCGACGACATGGTCCGCCAGCCACGGCTGGGTCGCGGTCGACAACAGCCCGCTCAACACGGCCCGTTCGGTGTCCGGCACCGGGAAGGCCGGGCCCAGCAGCGCCGGAGCATCGGCGGGAGCCGTGGGTGGCGCGTCCAGCCAGTAGCGCTGCCGCTGGAAGGCGTACGTCGGCAGGTCCACGCGTCGCGCGCCGGAACCCGCGTACACCGCGGACCAGTCGACGGAGGCCCCCGCCACATGCAGTTGGGCCACCGCCGTCAGGAGCGTCGACGGTTCCGGCTCACCGCCTCGTGTCGCCACCGCGAGCACAGGGCCGTCGGTCAGACAGTCGGCGGCGGCCGCGGTGAGCGCGGGCCCGGGACCGAGTTCGAGGTACGCCGAGACCCCGTCGTCCGCGAGATGGCGTACGGCATCGGCGAAGCGCACGGTCTGCCGGGCGTGCCGCACCCAGTACTCGGGCGAGCACAGTTCGGCAGCCTCGGCGGGTCGACCGGTGACGGTGGAGACGATCGGGATGCGCGGCGGACGGAAGGTCAACTCCCCGGCGATGTCCTGGAATTCGGCGAGCACCGGCTCGACCAGGGGTGAGTGGAAGGCATGGCTCACCCGCAGCCGTACGGTTATGCGGCCGCGCACCTGGAAGTCGGCGGCCACCGCGAGGACGGCGTCCCGGTCACCCGAGATCACCACGGAACGCGGCCCATTGACGGAGGCGATGGCCAGCCGCTCCCCGAACTCCGCCAGGGCCGGGAGGAGTTCGTCCTCGGTCGCGTCCAGCGCCATCATCGCGCCGCCTTCGGGCAACGCCTGCATCAACCGGCCGCGAGCGGCGACGAGCGTCGCCGCGTCGGGCAGATCGAGTACGCCGGCGACATGGGCCGCGGCCAGTTCGCCGACGGAGTGGCCCACCAGGTGGTCGGCCCGCACACCCCACGACTCCAGCAACCGGAACAGCGCCACTTCGAAGGCGAACAGGGCGGCCTGCGTGACGTCCGTACGGTCCAGGAGCGCCGCTTCCGGTGAGCCGGGCCCGGCGGACAGCACCGCGCTCAGCGGAAGGCGGTCGTCCAGGTGGCGGCAGACCTCGTCCAGGGCTGCGGCGAAGACGGGGAAGGCGGCGCGGAGTTCGCCGCCCATCCCGGGGCGCTGGGCTCCTTGTCCGGTGAACAGGAACGCCGTGCGGATCTCCGGGTCCGCCAGCTGCCGGTGGCCCCGGCCCTCCGCGACGGCGCTGAGCGTGTCCAGCATCCGGGTCCGCTCCCCGGGGGGCACCATCGCCCGGTGCGTGAGCGCGGCGCGCGAGACGGCCAGGGAGTAGCCGACGTCCACGGGCGAGCGGTCCGCCACCGCGGACAGGAGTCGTCGGGCCTGGGCGCGCAGGGCGGTTTCATCGGCGGCGGAGAGCAGCCACGGCACGGGCAACGTAGTCGCCGACTCCCGGGAGGGGGCTTCCGGGGCGGCCTCCTCCAGGATCACATGCGCGTTGGTCCCGCCGATGCCGAAGGCCGAGACCCCGGCACGGCGCGGCCGGTCCGAGCCCGGCCACGGCCGCGCGGCGGTCAGCAGTTCCACCCGGCTCGAGGACCAGTCCACATGCGGTGTGGGTGGCTCGGCGTGCAGGGTTCTGGGCAGTTCGCCGTGGTGCATGGCCTGCACCATTTTGATGACTCCGGCGACTCCGGCGGCGGCCTGCGTGTGTCCCAGGTTGGACTTGACGGACCCCAACCACAGCGGCCGTTCGCGGCCTTGGCCGTATGTGGCCAGCAGAGCCTGCGCCTCGATGGGGTCGCCGAGCTTGGTGCCGGTGCCGTGGGCCTCCACCGCGTCCACGTCGCCGGGGCGCAGTCCCGCGTCCGCCAGCGCCTGGGTGATCAGCAGTTGCTGGGCCGGGCCATGGGGCGCGGTGAGCCCGTTGGACGGGCCGTCGGAGTTGACGGCGGAGCCACGGAGCACGGCCAGCACCGGATGCCCGTTGCGGCGCGCGTCGGACAGCCGCTCCAGCAGCACGAGTCCTACGCCCTCGCCCCAGGCCGTGCCGTCGGCCGCCGCCGAGAACGACTTGCAGCGCCCGTCCGGCGAAAGACCGCGCTGCCGGCTGAAGGCGAGGAAGGGCTTGGGCGTCGACATCACCGTGACACCGCCTGCCAGCGCCAGCGAGCACTCGCCCGAGCGCAGCGCCCGCGCCGCCCAGTGCAGCGCCACCAGCGAGGACGAGCAGGCGGTGTCGACCGTGATGGCGGGACCGCGCAGTCCGTACACGTACGAGATCCGCCCGGAGGCGAGGCTGCCCGCGGAGCCCAGGCCCAGATGGGCCTCCAGCTCGTGGTAGCGGGTGAAGCGGGCGGCGTAGTCGCCGTGCATCACGCCGACGAACACGCCGGTGTCGCTCTCGCGCAGCGACGCCGGGTCGATCCCGGCCCGCTCCCACACCTCCCAGGACGTCTCCAGGAGCAGGCGCTGCTGCGGATCCGTCGCGAGCGCCTCGCGCGGCGAGATCCCGAACATTCCGGCGTCGAACTCCGCGGCCCGGTGCAGGAATCCGCCGTGGCACGTGTACGACGTGCCGATGCGGTCGGGATCGGGGTCGTACAGGGCGTCCAGGTCCCAGCCGCGGTCGGCCGGGAACTCCGTGATGGCGTCCCGGCCTTGCGACACCAACTCCCACAGTTCTTCTGGTGAGTTGACGTCACCCGGATACCGGCAGCCCATGGCAACGATGACGACGGGATCGTCCTCCTGGGACCGACCGCTGTGCGACCGCGGGCGGCCTTCGGGCTCGGCCTCGAACATCGCCGTCCGCAGATACCTGGCCACGCCGGCCGGCGTCGGATGGTCAAAGACCAGCGTCGTCGGCAGGCTCACGCCGGTCAGCGCACCCAGCCGGTCGACCAGCTCGACCGCGCCCACGGACGTCATACCGAGGTCGGCAAAGGGAGTGTCGGCCAGATCACCCGACGTGCGCCCGCACAGCCCGGCCGTCTCGGTGAGCACCGTCTCGCGCAGAGCGCGCTCCTGCTCTTCTCTCGAGAGCGGCCCGAGCCGCTCGCGCAGCGCGGTATCCGTCGACCGAGCGGGCACGACCAGCGTGTGCCGGGCGATCTTGCCGGATGCCGTACGCGGCACGGCGGCGATCTCGCGGATCTCGACGGGCACCTTGTAGTCGGCCAGCCGACCACGGCACTCGGCGAGCACCCGCCGCGCGTCGATACCGTCCGGACCCGCTACGACGCAGGCGACCGGCACCTCGCCGAGTACGTCGTGCGGCACGCCCACGACCACGGCGTCGGCCACGCCCGGACACTGCGACAGGACCTGCTCGATCTCCGTCGGGTGGATGTTCTCGCCGCCGCGAATGATCAACTCGCTGACCCGGCCTGTGAGTTCGAGATACCCGTGTTCGACGCGCCGGCCGAGGTCACCGGTGCGGTACCAGCCGTCCCGCAGCGCGGCTTCCGTTGCCTCGGGCTGGTCGTGGTACCCGGTCATCAGGCTCGGCCCGCGCACCCACACCTCGCCCTCGGCCCCGTCCGGGAGGTCCGCGCCGCTGCCCGGATCGACGACGCGTACGTCCATGCCGGGCACGGGCGGCCCGCAGGAACCGTCGACCCTGGGCCCGTCCGGACGGTTCACCGCGATCATGCCGCAGGTCTCGGTACTGCCGTAGGCGTCGAGCAGCGGCGCCCCCAGCGTCTCCTCCACGGCCGCGCGCAGCGCGGGACCGCTCGGCGCACCGGCCACGACACACATCCGCAGCGCGGGCGGGGCCGCACCGGCCGAGTCGACCAGCCGGTGATACGTCGTGGGCACGCCGGCCAGCATGGTGAACGGCCCGCCGAGCCCCTCGTACCCCGTGAGCAGTTCCTGTCGCAGACCGCCCGGCGGCAACAGGTCACCGGCGATCCGCGCGCTCGCGCCGACCGCCGTGACTCCCAGCAGGGCGAGAGAGTGGCTGAAGCTGTGGAACAGCGGAAGCGGCCACAGCAGCCGGTCGTCGGACGACAGGCCGAAGATCGGGGCGTAGCAGGCGGCCACCGACCATAGCGCGGCCCGCTGCGTGGAGAGCACGCCCTTGGGGCGGTGGGTGGTGCCGGAGGTGTAGAGCATCCAGGCGGGATCGTCGAGCCCGAGCAGATCGATCTCCGCGGCCTGCTCGCTCCCGGCCGCCGCCCGCTCGAACAGCTCGGCGCCGTCCGGGGCCGGGCCCGGTCCGGTGACCATCGCGCCCAGGCGGTCGTACGGCCGTCCCAGGTGCCGCAGTCGCGCCAGGTGCGCGGCGTCGGTGATGACGAAGGCGGCGCCGCTGTCCGTGAGGAAGTGGGCCAGCTCGGCGTCGGAGGACCGCGGATTGACCGGGACGCCGACCGCACCGGCTCGCAGGACGGCGAGGCAACTCTCCACCATTTCCACGCAGTTGCCGAGGCAGATGGCGACACGGTCACCGCGGCTGATTCCGGTGCGGACGAGGTACGCGGCCAGCGCGCGGGTGCGCTGTTCCAGCTCGCCGTAGGTGACGGCGCGGGAGGAGTCGGAGTAGGCGACCCGTTCCGGCGCCGACCCGGCGTGCTCCCTCAACAGCTCCGGCACCGGCCGGATCAGCTCGTCACGCCTCATGGTCCCGCCTTCCAAGTCCCTCGCGGTGCAACGATGTTGAGCGTACGTGGCGGGACGGCCGACCCGCCTGGTAACCCTCCGTTTCCATTGCCGAGGGAGTCGTCGCGCTCCGTACCCGGTGCGGCCGTCGGCGCCACCGCACCCGTTCATGTCCGTCGGGCACGTATGGGTCATGCGCTGCTGTCTCTCCGCTCCGCTCAGAGCCTTGTCCGCTCTTCCCTCCCCCTGCGAAGTCGTGCGCTCCGGCGCGCTCCTGGCCCCGGCCCTGCTGCGAGCGGCACGCCGGAGCGAGCACCGTCACACCGGCCTCGTGGCCGCGGTCCATCTGGAGCTGGTCACGCTGACCGAGGACCGCGCGATCATCACCTGGTACACCGGAGTTCCCGGCACCGACGACGGTCTGGGCCACCTACTTCCCGCGGTCACCGAGGGCGAGGTCGTCTACGGCACCCACCCGTCACGCCTGCTCCGCACCGCGTCCGAGGACGCCCCCACCGCCCACCACCTCGTGGAACTCACCGACCTGGAGCCCGGGCAGACGTACTACTACCAGGCCCGTTCACGAGGCGTGGCCGCCACGCCCACACCGCTGCACCTGGTGCGCGGCAACGCCGTCGGGACCAACGCCTTTGGGCTCGGCTCGGACGGCCCGTACTCCTTCACCACCCCGCAGCCACCGTCGGGCCGGCACCTGTTGTCGATCGCGCTCTGCAACGACCTGCACCTCGGAGAGACCACCGCCGGCCTGATAGCCGGCCTGCCGCTGCTGCGCGGCGTGTCGCAGGAGCGCGGACGCGCCCCGTACCCGGAGATCATGAGCCGGGCGGTGGTGGAGGAGGCCCGGCGGCGCGGGGCGGACGTGCTGCTGGCCGCGGGTGACATTTCGGCCGAGGGCCATCCGTGGCAGCTGGCCGAGGCGGGGCGGATCCTGGACGGTTTCGGCACCCATGGGCGGGACTACTTCGTCGTACGCGGAAACCACGACCGGGCCCGGCACGCGGACTGCCGGTCGCGGGCGGGCGATGCCTGCTCGGGAGGCTGCGAGGACGGCTTCCGAGCCCGGTTCGCTGCCGCCTCCGGACAACCCTCGTATTTCGCCCGGGATCTGGGCGGGCTGCGGATCATCGGGCTCGACACGTATGCGAAGGACGGCGGCGGGGCCGACTCCGGTGGGCTCGGTGCTGAGCAACTGGCGTGGTTCCGGGCGCGGTTGAGGGAGGAGCGGGAGCAGCCCACGGTGGTGTTCGGACATCATCCGCTGACCGTGCGGGGCTCGGTCTTCCCGGTGACGGGCGGGCAGCGCATCGAGCGGCGGGAGGCGCGTGCCGTGCTCGACGCGTACGCCGGGGCGCCGGGCGTCTTCCTCCACCACGCCGGCCACACCCACCGCAACAAACGCACGGTCCTGCCGCGGGCCCCGCACGTCACGATGCAGGAGGTCAGCGCGGTCAAGGACTATCCCGGCGGCTTCTGCCTGCTGCGTATCCACTCCGGCGGCTACGCCCTCAACCACTACAAGGCGGGCGGCGCCGCGGCCCGCGAGTGGAGCGAGCGCAGCCGCCGGGTGGCCGGCGGTCTGTGGCCACACCACGCCCTCGGCCGCTCGGTCACCGACCGCAACAGCGTACGGACCCATGACCTGTGCGGCGTCGCCCGCGCGGTGCACGAGAAACCCGGACGACACCTCTACGCCTGAGCCCACTGCCCTGACCTTCACCACTCAATCGGAAGGCTGCAAAGGGATCGTGGGCCAGTTGAGCAGGCGCGCTCCGAGGGTGGCGGTCTGGAGAGCGTAACGCTGGTCGGGAATGGTGGGGTCGTAGCCGGTCAGGATGCGGACGCGGGCCATTCGGTAGGTCACCGCACGGACGCTGAGACCGAGTCGTCGGGCGGTGACTGTTTTGGCGCAGCCGCTGTCGAAGTACATGGTCAGAGTCTCAAGCAGGGGCCCCGGCCCGCCGCGGGCCTGCTCCAGGCCGCCCAGCACCGTGGCCACGAGGTCGGTGATCGCCGCTCTGTCCCGCCCCAGCACCTGAAACACCAACAGGTCGGAGGCGTGGATCACGGGTCGGGAGTCGCCCAGACGGTCGGCGAGGTCGAATGTCTCGCGTGCTTCACGGTAGGAGCGGACGACACCGTTAGCCCCTGGCCGGGGACGGCTGACAGCAGTCTGGGGGTGTCGGGCCACTGAACGCTCGACGTGGTCGGCAAAGCGTTCGGGGGCGGTCGTGACGCTTCCGGCACAGATGCAGATCAACTGTCCGTCCTTCGCCACGACCAGGCTCTCCCAGGCGTCATGCCCCGTGGACATGGCCTCCTCGACATACCGGGTGGCCGGGTCAGCGGCCGTGAAGGCGGCCTCGGACCGTGCCACGGCCACGCGGTGAGGTCCGGCGAGCCGGAAGCCGATGCGGTGCGCCTGCGCCGCCATCCGGCCGAGATCGCCTGCGCCGTGCAGCAGCTCGTCGACGAAGGAGTGGCGGATCTCCTCCTCCCGCCGGATCGCCGCACGGTGAGCGGCCTCGTACCCCTCGGTGAGTGTGACCGCGATATCTCGTATCGCATGCAACGCATCCGCCGCGACGACCGGCGACAGGGGACGTCGTGCAGCCTCGGCCGCCGACGAGGGGCAGGTACCGCACAGAGCACCCAGATACCTGTCGATCAGTTCGCGCAGGGGGGTGCCGTGGGCCGCGGCATGAGCTGCCTCCTCGCGCAGACGGGCGCGGTCATCGGCACCGAGGTCACCGGTCTGCGCAAGGGACCGGGCCAGCATCTCCTCATGGGGCTGTCCGATGCGCGCCCCGTCCCTTGGAAGATCGCTGCTGCCGGCCATCGCGCGGCACCCCTTTTGTCCGCTGAGCGAGCTGCGAGTACACCTACATTTTGCCGTCGCTCGGCAAGATGGCGCACGCTCGCTCCTGCGTGACGGACCTCGACGACCCGTATCCGTGCGGACACGTGGGTTCTGAGCTCGTAAGCCGCCACATTGCCGGTGCTCGGCAACATTTCACCCGCTGAGACGGCCGCCTCCGAGCGTCCAGGGCAAGGGTTGTGCCGAACGGCAGGGGTACCCCGTGGATCACACGACCACTTGAGATCGCGGCAGGGACCAGGGGGTGGCGTGCCGTGCCCCGAAGCCACCGCCCAGCTGTCATCCGAAGGCTCACCCCAGTCCTCCTGGGGATGCTCGCCTGTCTGCTCGCCGCCCCTGCCGTGAGAGCCCGGACGCCGAGCGTGCTCGTCACACGGCTCGACGGCACCGTCACCCCCGTCATCGCCGAGCATCTCGAAGACGGCCTGCGCACGGCCGAGCGCGAACACCACGCGGCCTGTCTGATCGAGATGGACACCCCCGGAGGGCTGCTGCAGTCGACCCGGGAGATCGTGCAGGAATTTCTCGAATCCGATGCTCCGGTCATCCTGTACGTCACCCCCTCCCGTGCTCGCGCGGTGTCGGCAAGCGCTTACATCGCGATGTCCGCGCATGTCGCCGCCATGGCTCCCGGCACACACATCGGGGCCGGCACGCCGGTGACCGGCCAGGGCGAGGAAGCCGGTGACACGGTGGTCGCTGATGCTGCGGCATTCGCCGTGTCCATCGCCGAACAGCGGGGCCGCAACACGGACTTCGCCCGGGACATGGTTCGTGAAGGTACGTCGGTGTCCGACCGGGAGGCGGTACGCACCGACGTCGTCGACCCGGTGGCGCCGTCACGCGAAGCCCTGCTCACCGAACTGGACGGCCGCCGGGTCGCCGTAGGACCGCAGGACTCGGAGCGCGGGGTCGACGTCACCAACCCCTGGGGTGTCAAGGTCACCCTCGTCGAGGTCAAGGACGTCGAGTTGCCGGAGCCCATGCGGCGCGCCATGGCCCGCCAGGCCGAGGCCGAACGCGACCGGCGCGCGAAGGTCATCCACGCCAAGGGCGAGTACGAGGCCGCCGAGACGCCGGCCGACGCCGCGGACCGCCTCGAAGGACATCCCGCCGCCCTTCACCTGCGGATCCTGTCCACCATGGCCGAGATCTCCGCCGAACGGAACTCCACCCTCATCGTCCCGTTGCCGATGGAGATCTTCCGCCTCGTCGACATGCTCCGACAGCCCCGGTCCCCCATCACTGCGGAGAAGACCTAGCGCCCGAGGTGGTTGGCATGAACCCCGAGATGGACGAGCGACGCATCCTCGCACAGCTCGAACGACGCCTTGCCGAGGACGATCCCGCCCTGGCCGCGACCATGACCGCGCTCAACCAGCAGTTCCCCGACGAGCCGAAGGCACAGTCGGGCGACGGCGACGAGGAGGTGGCTGCGGAAGAGGAGAAGCAGCGGAACCGATGGCTGATCGCTACCACGGTGTTCGTCGTCATCGCCTTCCTGGGCCTCTTCATCACCGCGATACTCAACAGCAACCCGGAGCCGGCCGACAAGGATCCGGTACCTCACAAGGGCTTTGCTCCGGCCGTGTCCGCGCCCCGTTGACCTGCACACTCTCCCCGCGAAAGGCAACTGGGCCGCATGCCCCGCCGCAACCGCACGCCACGCACTGTCCTCGGCCGACTCCCGCTGCCGGAGCGCGCCTTCGTGGCAGACGCCCTGCGCACGGAGACCGTCGGTGGCGTCGTGCTGCTCACCGCGGCAGCGGCGGCGCTGCTGTGGGTGAACACGCCGTTGGTTCACACCTACGAGGCGGTGCGGGACTTCCACTTCGGTATCGGGGCGCTGGGCCTGGACCTCTCCGTGGCCCACTGGACGGCGAACGGGCTGCTGACCGTCTTCTTCTTCGTCGCCGGCGCCGAACTCAAACGCGAACTCGTCGTCGGCGAACTGCGCGAGGCCAGGACCGCGACCCTGCCGGTGGCCGCGGCACTCAGCGGCATGGCCGTACCCGCCCTCCTCTACGGAATAGTCGCCACGTCCCGAGGAGGAACCTGGAACGGCTGGGCGGTCCCCATGGCCACCGACATCGCCTTCGCCCTCGGCGTGCTCGCCGTGATCGACACCCACCTGCCGTCCGCGCTGCGTGCCTTCCTGCTCACCCTGGCCATCGTCGACGACGTCGGCGCGATCATCGTGATCGCCCTGTTCTACACGTCCACCCTTCACTTTCCGGCCTTGATCGGCGCCGTCCTCGCGCTCGGCCTCTTCTTCTACCTGCATGCGCGCAAACAGGCGCATGGCTGGTACTGGTACGTCCCTCTGGCCGTGCTGATCTGGGGCCTGACGCAGGCCAGCGGTGTCCACGCCACCGTGGCCGGAGTCGCCATGGGGATGCTGCTGCGCGTGGCCAGGGACGAAGAGACGGGTCACCGTCCGGCCGAGCACATCGCCCACCTCGCCCGACCGTTCTCCGCGGGAGTCGCCGTTCCGCTCTTCGCCCTGTTCGCGGCCGGGGTGAGCGTGTCCGGCGACACGCTGGGGAGCGTGGTCACCAGTGCGGAACCACTGGGCGTCGCACTGGGACTTTCGGCGGGCAAGGTCCTGGGTGTCTTCGGCGGCACGTACCTGGCCATCCGGTTCACCCGCGCCCGGCTCGGTCCAGGCATCGCTCTGGCCGACGTGTTCGCGCTGGCCGTGCTCGCCGGTATCGGCTTCACCATCTCGCTGCTGATCGGCGAACTGGCCTACTCGGACCCGGCGGAGCAGGAGCGCATCAAGGCCGCCGTTCTGCTGGGCTCCCTCACCGCCGCGCTTGTGGCATGTGTCCTGCTGAGGCTGCGGAACAACAGGTACCGGCGGCTGCACGAGGCGGAGACGGCCGACGAAGACGCCGACGGCACCCCCGGCCCCGGCCAACGGCGCCGACCCGAGGAGTGACCGCCGTCCTCGACGCCGAACGTCTCAAGGTCACCGCGGGCTGACGTCACCGAACCGTAAGGCCGCCACCGGCAGCCCGCTCGGTCCCTCTGCTCTGCGCTCACAGCCGGTCCCGACCCACACGAGTCCGCCCAACCACGCTTCATGATCTGGCGCGAGGCTCTTCGGCTGCGACGAGCCGCTGAGCCCGCACGATCCGCGAGGTCCGTGCACGGTGTAACCCCCATATTTTCTCCGGGGACCGGACTGCCCGGATACGCCGGTGAGGCGGCCTCGATGAGAGCCGTCTTTCGTCCCCGCAGGCGCCCCTCCTTCATCTTTAGACTATGCAAAGGTGGCATCCGCGAGGCCGCTCGCGGCCCCGGTCCTTTACCCAATCGAGGCCGCAACTCCCCATCGGCTGGCGACGCCTGGCCATGCGGCTGCCGATCCTGCTCTTCCGCGCGGGGCTCGGCCCCCCTCTTCTGCAAACGGCTGCTTCTGCTGCGCCTCACCGGCCGAGTGAGCGGCCTCGACCGCATGGTGGTACTCGAAGTCGGGAGCTGGACCCGGTCGAAGACCCTCATCCAGTCCGGCAATCGCCCGTACGCCGTCACCGCCCACTTCCTCACACCCGACGAAGGCGCCGAGAGGTCGTACCGCGAGGTGGGACGAGCCGTTCCGCTCGTGCGGCTGGGCGCCGCCGTCGGGCAACGCCTGCCTTGAACCGAGCCCAGTCCAACTGCCGGGACCCGGCAGTGTGCACGCCTCCAGGCTGCAGATCATGGATCTGTCAAAGCCGCGTAAAGAACGTGTAGGGTTCCCTTCGGTGTGCCGGGAAGTCTGGTCGGCGGTCTTTGACAGAGGTGTCTTTGCCGATCGGGGGTCCGGGTCATGGTACTTGTCGTGGTTTTCGGGGTGGCGCTGCTCGTCGCCGTACTGTTGTCGGGGCTTGCCGCCCGGACCGTACTGTCCACGTCCTTTCTCTTCCTCATCGGTGGCGCACTTGTCAGTGACGGCTTCCTCGGGCTGATCCACATCACGCCGGACAGCGAGATGGTGTCCGTGACGGCCGATCTGGCGCTGTTCGCGGTGCTGTTCACCGACGGCATGCACGTCTCCTTCCCCAAGCTGCGCGAGAACTGGAAGAACCCGGCCCGCGCGCTCGGGCTTGGCATGCCTCTCGCGTTCGTCGGCATGGCGCTTATCACGCACTTCCTGGTGGGCCTGGACTGGACGACGTCCTTCCTGGTCGGCGCCGTACTCGCGCCCACCGACCCGGTGTTCGCCTCGGCGATCGTCGGCCGCAAGGAAGTACCGGCGAAACTGGGGCAGTTGCTGAACGTGGAGAGCGGCATCAACGACGGGCTCGCCCTGCCGGTCGTGCTCATCCTGATCGCCGCGGCCGGACCGACCTCCGGGCACGCCGAGGCCGGCCTCGGGAAGATCGCGCTGGAGCTGGTCCTCGGACTGGCCTTCGGCGTCGTACTCCCCTTTGTCGTGATCGAGCTCGTACGGTTCCGGCTGCTGGGCGCCGAGCCCAAACTCCAGCCGCTGCTGCCGCTGGCGATCGGCGTGATCCTTTACGCGCTCTGCCACCTCACCCACGCCAACCCCTATCTCGCCGCATTCTCCGCGGGCGCGGTGCTCACCGCGCGCTCGCTGGAGTCCAAAGAGGCGTTCGAGCCGCTCGGGGAGGCGTTGGCCGAGCTGGCGAAGTTCGCGGCCCTGCTGGTGTTCGGCGCGCTGCTGACGCCGTCGCTGTTCGGGGACCTGTCCTTCGGCGGGTATGTCGCGGTGGTCCTGGCCATCGTGCTGATCCGTCCGGCCTCGCTGCTGATGTCCCTGATCGGGACCCGGTTCACCCGTCAGGAGAAGTTGGTCGCGGCCTGGTTCGGCCCGAAGGGCTTCGCGTCCGTGGTCTACGGGCTGCTGGTGCTCCAGGCGGGGATCCCGCAGGGCGAGGAGGCGTTCACGCTGATCGCCGTGTGCATCGCCTTCTCGATCATCGCGCACAGCTCCACCGACGTACCGATCGCCCGGCTCTTCCACGTCGACGACCTCGCCGGCGTGGACGGCGGTACCCCGGCGCCCCGCACCACCAAGGAGAACAGCCATGTCGGCGCGTGAACTCGCCGAGCCCTACCCGCCCGTGTGCACCGACGACGGAAGACCCGCTTCGCGCGGCAGTGATCGATGACCGGGACCTCGCAGAGGTACCGGAGAAGCTCGCCGGGCTCACCGTCAGATCTCGTTGCCCGGCCATCCCAGGAACCGGGCACCGATCACCGCTGTCTGCAGGGTGTAACGGTGGACTGAATCCGCAGGGTCGGCGCCGGTGAGTTTGTGGATACGCTCCAAGCGATAGGTGAAGGCGCGCACGCTCAGGTTCAGCCGTCGGGCCGCTTCGGCCGCGATGCAGCCGGAGTCGAAGTACGTGGTCAGCGTGTCGACGAACAGCTGTGCTCCGCCGCGGGCGCTTTGCAGCGGACCCAGAGTGTTGCGTACGAGGTCGGCCATGGCCTGCCGGTCACGGGTCAGGACGGGATAAACGAGGAGATCGGCAGTGTGGAGCACCGGGTCGTGGAGGTGCAGCCGATCGGCCAGATCCAGGGCGTTGAGGGCTTCTTCGTAGGAGTGGACGACACCGCCGGCACCGGGGTGGGCGCGCCCGATGGCGACCTGCCCGCCGTCTGTGGCCGCGTGCGCCTGCTTGGCGAAGAACGCCAGAACCTCGTCCTGTTCTCCGGGGGCTACGCAGATCAGCCGTCCGTCCTTGGTGGTGAGCAGGATGCGCCGCTCGCCGAACCTGCTGACCAGGGCGCTCTCCACCTGCCGGGTCGCCTGATGCGTGTCCTCCACCGGTTTGCTGCCCTGGGCGACGGCGACCGCGTGCGCCCGGGAGAGAAGCAGCCCGAAGCGCTCCGCACGTTCGGCGAGGCGGCCCAGGTCGCTGCGGCCGTAGAGGAGGTCGTCGATGAACTCCCGGCGCATGGCTTCCTCCTGCCGTACGGCGAGCCTCTGCGCCCGCTCGTGGCCTTCGGCGAACGCGTCGATCGCCTGCTCGACGACGGCGAGCGCGCGGTCGGCCTGCGTGGCGGAGAGGGTGGGCCAGCTCTGGCGTGTCGCGGTCAGATAGCGGCGGACGAGGGCCCGTAGCCCAAGGCCGGCCTCGGCGGCGCGTTCTCCCCTGGACCGCAGGGACTCCAGTTCGTCCCGGGTGAGTCGGCGGCCCGTCCCGCTCGCCTCGGCCAGTATCCGGGCATACCCCTCCAGATATTCGTCGGGTATCTCGCGCCCGGTCACCCGTCCTCCTCTGATCTTGACGTACTCGTGGCGTATTGCTCACGCACGATGGACAAGAGTGGCAGACCATCGGCTGATGGGAGAGCTGCACGACCGTACAACCCCTGGTGCGATCCGCTGCCTTCGCCGCCTGATGGGGCGTTGACGCGCTCTTAACAGGCACCGGCATGCAAAGCCTGATGAACACTGCCGGAAACCGGCAATGCATGGCCGTGGGCCGGTCGTACAGCATGGGTCGAGGGGAGCCCCGGTGCCGGACACCCACCACCCGTCTGTGTTCGGCACCGGAACCCGGAAGAGCTGTGCACCACCGCACAAGACTCATGCGCGGGGCGGGCGGAGAGGGGGATCGGGGACATGCGGACCCTTCTTGTTGCCGCCACGGGACTGCCCACGATCCTGCTGACCGCGGCACTCGTCGTGGTCGCCGTGTTCTGGTTGTTGGTCGCCGTGCGCGTCGCCGCCCCCGACAGCTTCGACACGGACGTGGATCTTCAGGCGTGGCGCATGGGCGGGGTGCCTGTCGCGGTCGCGTTCTCACTGTTGACGGTGATCGGCTGGGCCTTGAGCGTCGGGGCGACTGTCGCGCTGACCACGGTCGCGCCACCGGGGCCGGCCACCGGGCTGCTGCGCTTGGCCGTTCCAGTGGGTGCACTGTTCGTGGCCTGGCCCACGACAAGCCTGATCGTACGGCCGTTGCACCGCCCCTTCCCGGACGAACCCGGGCCGCTGGATATCGAGGGCAACGATCCTCGCTGGAGCGCCTCGCACGACACCATGCTCCCTTCGTGGCATCACGCGGCCTGAGCCGCAAACGCTCCCCGATCCCACCTGCGGCCTTCCTCCCTTACGCCTCAACTCCTTTACGCCTCAAGGACGTACCCATGACTGCCATGATTCTGGGCGTCGGTGTGCTCGTCGCCGTCTGCCTGCTCCTCGTACTCGTCGTCGCCCGGTTGTTCCGCAAGGTGGAGCAGGGCAAGGCGCTGATCGTGTCCAAGATGCGGAAGGTCGATGTGACCTTCACCGGGCAGGTCGTTCTGCCTGTGCTGCACAGGGCCGAGGTGATGGACATCTCGGTGAAGACCATCGAGATCACCCGTGCCGGCAAAGAGGGGCTGATCTGCCGGGACAATATTCGCGCCGACATCCGGATCACGTTCTTCGTCAAGGTCAACAAGACCGTCGAGGACGTCATCAAGGTCGCCCAGGCCGTCGGCACCGCGCGGGCCAGTGACCGGAACACCCTGCAGGAACTGTTCCACGCGAAGTTCTCCGAGGCGCTGAAGACCGTCGGCAAGCAGCTGGACTTCACCGACCTGTACACCAAGCGCGAGGAGCTGAGGTACCGGATCATCGAGGTCATCGGCGTCGACCTCAACGGCTACCACCTGGAGGACGCGGCGATCGACTACCTGGAGCAGACGCCGCTGACCCAGCTCGACCCGGCCAACGTTCTGGACGCCCAGGGCATCCGCAAGATCACCGAGTTGACGGCCGTGGAACACGTGCGCACCAACGAGGCCCAGCGCACCGAGGAGAAGGAGATCACCCGGCAGAACGTCGACGCCCGTGAGGCCATCCTGGAGCTGGAGCGACGCCAGACGGATGCCGAGATCAAGCAGCGGCGGGAGATCGAGACCGTACGGGCCCGCGAGGAGGCCGAGACCGCACGCGTCGTGGAGGAGGAGCGGCTGCGGGCTCAGGGCGCGTTCCTGAGGACCGAGGAGCAGCTCGGTATCCAGCGCGAGAATCAGGCCCGCGAGGTGGCCGTCGCGGCGAAGAACCGCGAGCGGGTCATCGCCGTCGAGAACGAGCGCATCGAGAAGGACCGTCTTCTCGAAGTCATCGCCCGGGACCGGGAGACGGAACTGACCCGGATCGCCGCCTCGAAGGAGGTCGAGGCGGAGAAGCGGGAAATCGCCGAGGTCATCCGGGAACGGGTCGCGGTGGACCGTACGGTCGCCGAACAGGAGGAGTCCATCAAGAAGCTGCGCGCCGTGGAGGAGGCGGAGCGGAAGCGGCAGGCCGTGATCATCGCCGCCGAGGCCGAGGCGCAGGAGCAACTGGTCAAGGACATCAAGGCCGCGGAGGCCGCCGAACAGGCCGCTGTACACCGCGCCGCCGAGGAACTCACCTTGGCCGAGGCCCGGTTGAAGAGCGCCGACCTGGACGCGCAGGCCAAGCTGCGGCTCGCCGAGGGCATTCAGGCGGAGGCGGCCGCCGAGGGCCTGGCCGCCGTCCAGGTACGCGACAAGGAGGCCGAGGTCATCGAGAAGGCCGGCCGCGCGGAGGCCGAGGCGACGCAGGCGCGCATGCTGGCGGAGGCCGAGGGCGCGAAGGCGAAGGCGCTGGCCGAGGCCGACGCCATCGGCGAGAAGCTCAAGGCGGAGGCCGCCGGTCTCACGGAGAAGGCGGCGGCGATGGCCGCGCTCGACGAGGCGTCCCGCGGTCACGAGGAGTACCGGCTGCGGTTGGAGGCCGAGAAGGACATCCGGCTTGCGGGTCTTGAGGTACAGCGGCAGGTCGCCGAGGCCCAAGCCACGGTGCTCGCGACGGGGCTGGAGAACGCCGACATCAACATCGTCGGCGGCGAGTCGGTCTTCTTCGACCGCCTCGTCTCCTCGATCGCGCTGGGCAAGAGTGTCGACGCCTTCGTCCAGCACTCCGAGACCGCCCAGGCACTCGCGGGGCCGTGGCTGGACGGCACTTCGAACTTCACCGACGATCTGAGCCGCATCCTCGGCTCGGTGTCGACCACCGACGTGCAGAACCTGACCGCCTCCGCGCTGCTGATGAAGCTCATGAAGACGGGCGGCGCGAACTCCGGACAGCTCCAGCAACTGCTGGACAAGGCGGGCGAGCTGGGTCTCGCCGACACCTCCCTCACTCCGACCTCGTGAGAGGACCCATGACCACCGGCCTGGACACAAGCACGTACGAGGTGCTGCGCGACCGGCTCACCGCGCAGGGCGCCGAACTCGCCCGCCGTGCCGAGGCGCTCAACGTCCGCCGCACCGAGGAGTTCGGCTCGACGCGGCTCGAACTCGCCGGCACCGAGCGGCTGCGCACCGAGCACAACTGCGTGCCCCGCGATATCGTCGCCGTCGGTGACGTGCTGCTCTTCGGCCACAACGTCTTCCTCGGTCTGAAGCCGGAGACGACCATCGGCGACGTCTTCGCACTGCACGACCGCGACCTGAACCGACTGCCCGACGACGCTGTACCCGGGCTGCTCGACGACCCGGCCTTTCGGCGGGAGTTCACCGCGCTCTACCGCTATTACCGCCAGGCCCACCTGCTGCAACTCCGCCGCGTCGACGGAAAGCTGTTGGCCGTCTTCCAGATCGGCGAGAAGGCCGAGGACATCCGCGTCCTGCGCTGGACCCTGTCCGACGACGGGCAAGCCCGCTTCCTCGACGCCCGCGGCGAACGCGACCACGTCTTCCCGCCCTCCCACGATTTCGAGTGGCGTGCGACGACCCGCGAGGACCACGTCCTCGGCCGGTACCCGCACGTGTCCGTCGAGGGCGAGATCTTCGTCGAAACGGTGGGTGGCACGCTCACCGTCAAGGTGGAGGACAACACCGAGACGGGCGAGGGCATCTACGCCGAGCCGGTGGACGAGCCGCTGCAGTCCCTCGCCGACGCCGATATCGCGCACGCGCGCGTGGGCGCCCTGATCCTGATGCGGATCCGCCCCTACAAGGAGGACGCTCACCGCTACCTGGTCTTCAACACCCTCACCAGGACCGTCGTCCGCCTCGACGGCATCGGGCAAGCGTGCCGACGCCTGCCCGAAGACCAGGGCATCGTGTTTCCCGGTGGCTACTGCCTGGCCACGGGGACGCACAAGACCTTCGATGCCGTCGACACCGGGGACCTGGAGTTCGAGCGCGTGGTCCGCTCCCCGAACGGCGAGGACGTGCTGTTCGCCTTCCACGCGCGTGCGGAAGGCCGCAGCCTGCTGCTGCCGTACAACATGATCCGCAAAGAGGTCAGCACCCCGCTGTCCTGCCACGGCTGGGCGCTCTTCGGCGACGGCTCGCTCGTCGTGCTCCGCGCCGACAGCGACGAGCCGCAGCGTGTGCATCCCGTGCAGCGGTGGAAATCCCCGTACGTCTCCGACACCCAGGCCGCCGCCCAGCCCGTCGGCAGCGGCCCGCTCGCCCGTGTCGGCAACGCCGACCTCGTCCGCGGCATCTCCGACTGCCTGTCCCTCACCCGGGCTGTTGCCGAGACGACCCCGACGACCGAGGTGTACGCGGCACTGGTCGCCGCATGCGTCCGGACGGCGGACTCCTATCACTGGCTGGCCGAGTCCGAACTCGGTGATCTGCACACGCCGTTGGAGCAGGTCCGGGCCACGGCCGAGCAGGTGCTGGCCGAGTTCGAGACCGTCCAGGCCCTCACCCGGCAAGCCGCCGACGCGCTCGCCGAGGCCGCCGCGCGCGTCGCGACGATCGTACGACGGTTGCGCGGCGAGGCCCCTCGGGACGCCGCGGCCTGGGTCGCCGGGCTGACCGAACTCCGCCACGCCCAGGGACACTTGCTGACTCTCAAGGACCTGCGGTATGCGGACACCGACCGTGTCGACGAACTCGCCACAGGCGTCGATGCCGACCTCGCCACCCTCGGGCAGCGGGCCGTCACCCACCTCGCCCGTGAGGACGCCTTCGCCGACCATCAGGCCGATGTCGAGCGGCTCGTCGGCGACGCCGAAGCGATCTCCACGGTCGCCGAGGCCGCGCCCGTCGCCGCTCGTCTCGACGAACTCGCCGGCGGACTGCACACCGTCACCGAGGTCGTCGCCGGACTCGACATCGGCGATGCCACCGTCCGTACGTCCATCCTGGAGCGGATTGCAGAGGTCCTGGGCGGCGTCAACCGCGCTCGCGCCACGCTCGACAGTCGCAGCCGCGCCCTGCTCGACCGCGAGGGACGCGCCGAGTTCGCCGCCGAGTTCACGCTGCTCGGCCAGGCGGTGACCGGCGCGCTCGCAGCCGCCGACACTCCGGAGACATGCGACGAACAACTCGCCCGCGTACTCCTGCAGTTGGAGAATCTGGAGTCCCGGTTCGCCGAGTTCGACGACTTCCTCGACGGACTCGCGGACAAGCGTGACGAGGTCCACGAGGCGTTCTCCGCTCGCAAGCAGACCCTCGCCGACACCCGCGCCCGGCGGGCCGAACGACTCGCTGATTCGGCAGCCCGTGTCCTTCGGACAGTGGCCCGGCGTGCGGCCACGCTCGCCGACGCGGACGCCGTTGCCACGTACTTCACCTCCGACCCGATGACCTCCAAGGTCCGCCGTGTCGCGGACGAGCTCCGTGAGCTCGGTGACCAGGTGAGGGCGGAGGAGCTGGAGGGCCGGCTGAAGTCCGCCCGTCAAGAGGCTCTTCGCTCCCTGCGCGACCGTAATGACCTGTACACCGACGACGGCCGCACGATCCGCCTCGGCAACCATCGTTTCGCCGTCAATTCCCAGCCCCTCGACCTCACCCTGGTCCCGCACGGCGACGGCCTCGCCTTCGCGCTGACCGGCACGGACTACCGTTCACCCGTCGCCGATCCCGACTTCGCCGCCACCCGCCCGTACTGGGATCGCCCCCTGCCGTCGGAGTCGCCCGAGGTCTACCGCGCCGAGCACCTCGCGGCCCGCCTCCTGGACGAGCACGGCCCGGCGCCACTGGCCGAGGCCGACCTGCCCGCCCTGGTCCGCCAGGCAGCGGAGGCGGCGCATGACGAGGGATACGAGCGCGGGGTCCACGACCACGACGCGGTACTGATCCTCACGGCTCTCCTGCGCCTGCACGAGGGCGCGGCCCTCCTGCGCCACGAGCCGGCGGCCCGGGCCATGGCTCAGCTCTTCTGGGCGCACGGAACGACCGCCGACGAGCGCGCCTCGTGGACCCGCCGTGCGGTGTCTCTCGCCCGCGCCCGGGAGACGTTCGGGCTCGCCCCGGCGATCACCGACTTCCAGAGGGAACTGGCGGAGGCGATGGGCGACCAGGCCGAAGCGCGCGCCCCCGCCTACCTCTTCGAGGAGCTGACCAGCGGCCCAGAGGGCTTCCTCATCAGCACCCACGCGCGCACACTGCTCGACAAGTTCCGGCGTACCGTCGGAACTTCGGCCTACGACGACGATCTCGCCGCCCTCAGTGGCCTGCCCGCCCGCAAGCAGCTCGTCGAAGCGTGGCTGTCCTCGTACACCTCCGCCACCGGCCTGGACATCGCCCCCGGCGACCTGGCCGAGGCGGTGGCCGCCGAGCTCTGCCCGGACCTGGCCCGCTACGAGTCCGAGGCACCGCTCACCCAAACCGTGCAGGGACTGCTCGGCACCCACCCGCGCATCAACGACAGTACGCTCACGATCCGCATCGATGAACTCCTCGAACGAACACGGGCCTTCCGTGCCCACCACGTGCCCGAGCACCGCGCCTATCAGCGCCGCCGCACCGCGCTGGTGGCCGCCGAGCGCGCCCGGATCCGCCTGGACGAGTACCGGCCGCGGGTGATGTCCGCGTTCGTGCGCAGCAGGCTCATCGACGAGGTGTACCTCCCGCTGGTCGGTGACAGCCTCGCCAAGCAGCTCGGCACCACCGGCGAGTCGAAGCGCACCGACACCGGCGGCCTGCTCCTGCTCATCTCACCGCCGGGCTACGGCAAGACGACGCTCATGGAGTACGTCGCCGACCGACTCGGCCTGCTCCTGGTCAAGGTCAACGGCCCGGCGCTGGGTCACACCGTCACCTCGCTCGACCCGGCCGAGGCTCCGAACGCCACTGCCCGCCGGGAGATCGAGAAGATCAATTTCGCGCTGGAGGCAGGCAACAACACCCTCCTCCACCTGGACGACATTCAGCACACCTCCCCCGAGCTGCTGCAGAAGTTCATCCCGCTGTGCGACGCCACCCGCCGTATCGAAGGCGTGTGGAACGGCGAACCGCGCACCTACGACCTGCGCGGCAAACGGTTCGCGGTCTGCATGGCCGGCAACCCCTACACCGAGTCCGGCACCCGCTTCCGCGTACCCGACATGCTCGCCAACCGCGCCGACGTGTGGAACCTCGGCGACGTCCTGACCGGCAAGGAGGACTCCTTCGCCCTCAGCTTCATCGAGAACGCCCTCACGGCAAGCCCGGTCCTCGCGCCGCTCGCCGGCCGCGACCGCGCCGACCTGGACCTGCTGATCCGTCTCGCACAGGGCGACTCGACGGCCCGCGGTGACCGGCTGAGCCACCCCTTTTCCACCGCTGAACTGGAGCGGATCCTTGCCGTCCTGCGCCACCTGCTGACGACCCGCGAGACGGTCCTGGCGGTGAACGCCGCGTACATCGCCTCGGCAGCCCAGTCCGACGCCGCTCGGACGGAACCGCCCTTCCAACTCCAGGGCTCCTACCGCAACATGAACAAGATCGTCCAGCGCGTCCAGCCGGTCATGAACGACGCCGAGCTGGCGGCCCTGATCGACGACCACTACTCGGCCGAGGCCCAGACCCTCACCACCGGTGCCGAAGCCAACCTCCTGAAACTGGCCGAACTGTGCGGCACGCTCACCACGGAACAGGCGGCGCGCTGGTCCGAGTTGAAAGCGGCCTACGTGCGCACGCAAACCCTCGGCGGCCCAGAGAGTGACCCCCTCACCCGCGCCGTCGCCGCCCTCGGTCTCCTCGCGGACCGGGTCTCCGCCGTCGAGTCGGCGATCACCCGGGCCGCCGATCCGCGCCACCTGATGGCCAACCCCGCCGCTCGCCACCGAGCGCCATGAATCATCCCCCAGCAGCCCTACGGCGCGGCATGGTGCGGACGTGGATGGCGGCCGAGGAGTTCGGCGAGGCCCTGACGGGTGGCGGCCAACACGACCCGGTCCTCGGGCCGCAGGACGTATCCGGGATGCAGCTCCCAGACCAGAGCAGGAGGCTGTTCGTCACCGTCGGCCGGATGGGCCGCCGCGAGGTCGGGGCGGCGGTCGGCGGGGGCTGCGGCGTCCAGGGCCAGGATGCGCCAGGCCCCGGGACGGAAGGCTTCGGCCACGGTACGGCCCTCCAGCTGTGGGTGCCCCGCGACCACAACAGCGGCGAAAAGGAGAACCTTGCGCTCGACGGGGATGGCGCCGAGGATCTGACGGCCCATCATCGCGCCGGCGAATGCGGGGGCCGCGAGGCTGGAGACGCTGCGGCTGCGGGTGAGAGCGTGCGGGTGGGCGGCACGCAGGGTGCGGTAGACCGCGGTGGCGAAGTCGTCGTCGTACAGGCGCAGGGCGACACGCAGATCCGGCTCGACCGAGCGGGCGTACAGGGCGGCTTCGAGATTGATGGTGTCGTTGCTGGTGAGGGCGAGCAGGGCATGCGCGCGATGGATCTTCGCGGACTCCAGGACGCCCTCCTCGGTGACGTCTCCGATGACGGTAGGGATACCGAGGCGTCGGGCGACCGGAACACCGCGCGCCTCGGGATCCAGCTCCACACAGACGACCGGGATGTCGAGCTCCTTCAACCGGCCCAGCACGCGCGTCCCGACCTTGCCGAGGCCGAGCAGGACGACGTGGCCGGACAGGCCACGCGGTGGGCGGCGCAGGGCGGAGGCGCTACGGAAGGTGCCCAGCCCCTCCAGTACGGCAGCGGTCATCACCGGCAGCAGCAACAACCCGGCCAAACCGGAGAGGAGTTGGATGATCTGACGGCTGAGGGGTTCACCGATCGCCGGATCGTCGATGGCGAACAGGTCGAGCAGCGTGAGGTATGCGGCGGGCACGGGGTCTTCCCCTGTGGTCAGCCAGGAAGCGACAGCAAGGCCCAGGACGCAGGCGATCAGGCCGAACAGCGACCAGCGCAGCCGCCGTGAGAACAACTGACCGAGAGAGGCACCCCGGTTGGCCAGCCGTCCCGGCGGCAGTACGGGCCCGGTGTAGGAGACGGCTTCCAGCACCACCGTCCCGCGCCCGGCGGCGGCAGTCACCGCGTCCCCGTCCGGTAGCAGTTGGGGCCCTTCGGCGCCACTGCGGTCCGAACCCTCCGTCCCCGCAGGGTCGTTGTCGGTGGCCGACAGCAGAGCCAGTGTGCACAGGCCTGGGTCGGTGACGCCGCCACGTCCGGGCGGGGTGCGCTCCACGGCCCGCAGCAGCAGCCCGTCCGCCTGGACGACCTTGCTGGTACCCGCGACCGCGGTGGCGGCCAGCGCCGGGGCGGCCGTGTCCGCATCGGAGAGGACGGTCGTGGAGGTGTCCAGGGCCACGGGGTCCAGCCCTGCCACGGCTGCGGCCTGGTCCAGGAGTTCCTCCAGGTGCTGGCCGAGCTTGCGGTTGTACAGCCGGATGACCAGCCGCACCTGCGGATTGAGACGCCGGGCGGTCAACGCCGTACGGATGTTCACCTCGTCGTCCCCGTGCACGAGCGCGACCGCTGCGGCCCGCGCCACCCCGGCGGCGGCCAGCACCTCGCCGGTAACCTCCTGCGCCTCCACCACGTGCCAGTTGTCGACGACATCCGGGGCGGTGTCCGCGGTACGCGTCATCGCCGATGACACCCGGTCGAGCAGCGCCGATGCCCGCGCCCGCCCGGTCGGCGTCGGCGTCGCC
The DNA here is from genome assembly GCF_036173105.1 of Streptomyces sp. NBC_00287. NCBI lineage: Bacteria > Bacillati > Actinomycetota > Actinomycetes > Kitasatosporales > Streptomycetaceae > Streptomyces > Streptomyces sp. NBC_00287. The sequence goes on along the minus strand of NZ_CP108053.1, from coordinate 8,517,798 downwards.
CCGGCCCGGCTGGGGGCGACGAGTGTCACCCGCTCGCGGTAGACCTCGCGCAACTCGTCGGCCAGCCGATGGCCCAGGCCGTCATCACCACAGACGATCATGTGCCCGTTGCGGAAGTCGGGCGGCAGCTGGCGCGGCAGGGAAGACATGAAGATCACCCTGCCGTAGACCGGCGGTTGATTCCATCTTTCGGTGCCCCCGGCGCTGGAACCGGTATCCGGCCGGTGTGCCGGGACGGTCTTGGGGGCTGTCTCGCCGTGCTCGCAGGTATGGTGCGGCCGGGATCTTGACGTAAACGGACGAGGACTACGGCCGTCAGGGCAGACGGGGAAGGGAGCAGCGGGTGGCGGGACTGATGACGCGGGCGCGGTCGATGCCGTCGAAATTGGCGACGCATCCCGCTCGCGCGGTCGTCGTCGCCTTCGCCGCCGTCGTTCTCGCCGGTGCGGTGTTGCTGGCACTCCCGCTCGCATCCGAGGAACGGGCGGCGTCCGGATTCCTGACCGCGCTGTTCACGTCAACCTCCGCTGTGTGTGTCACCGGTCTGGCCGTCGTGGACACGGGGACGTACTGGAGCGGCTTCGGTGAGGGCGTCATTCTCGCCCTGATCCAGGTCGGCGGCTTCGGCATCATGACGATGGCGTCGCTGCTGGCGCTGCTGGTGTCAGGGCGCCTGCGGCTGCGGATGCAGCTGACGGCGCAGGCGGAGACGAAGAGCCTCGGCATCGGGGACGTGCGCCGGGTGCTGCTCGGGGTCGCGGGCACCACGCTGATCGTCGAGCTCGGGGTGAGCGCGATGCTCGCCCTGCGCTTTCGGTACGGGTACGGCGAGAGCATCGGAGACTCGGCGTACCTGGGCTACTTCCACGCCGTGTCGGCCTTCAACAACGCCGGATTCGGGCTGCGCGCCGACAACGTCACCCGCTACGCCTCGGACGCATGGGTCATACTGCCGGTCGCCGTCGCCGTGATCCTGGGCGGTATCGGCTTCCCCGTCCTGCTGGAGCTGTTGCGCCACCGCAACCGGCGGCGCACGACCGGACGGCGCAACTGGACCCTGCACAGCAAGCTCACCCTGATCACCACCGCCGTACTGCTGGTCACCGGCACCCTGCTGACCTGCCTGCTGGAGTGGAACAACGCCGGCACCCTCGGCCCGCACTCGACGGCGGGCAAGATCCTCAATGGCTTCTTCCACTCCGCGATGTCACGCACGGCCGGCTTCAATGCCGTCGACGTCGGTGCGATGCACGCCTCCACGCTGCTGATGACCTGCGTGCTGATGTTCATCGGCGGCGGGAGCGCCGGAACCGCGGGCGGCATCAAGGTGACCACCTTCGCGGTCCTGCTCGCCGCGATCATCGCCGAGGTGCGCGGCGAGCCCAACTCCGCGATCCTGGGCCGCCGCCTCGCCCCGCATGTGCTGCGCCAGGCGCTGACCGTGGCCCTGCTCGCCATCGGCCTGGTCATCGCCTCGACGCTCCTCCTGCTCACGCTCATGGAGGAGCGGTTGGAGGCGGTGCTGTTCGAGGTGGTGTCCGCGTTCGCCACAGTGGGCCTGTCCACCGGCATCACCGCGGATGTTCCGGCAGCCGGCCAACTGCTGCTGATCGGGCTGATGTTCGTCGGCCGCCTCGGCCCCATCACACTGGTCTCGGCCCTCGCTCTGCGCGAGCGCACCCGCCGCTACGAACTGCCCGAGGAGCGACCCGTCATTGGTTGACTATCTGCACTCCCTGCGCCAACGGCGCCGCAAGCGCGGCACGGAGTCCCATGCCCCCGGCGGGGACCAGCGGGTCGCCGTCATCGGCCTCGGCCGTTTCGGCTACTCCCTCGCCAACGAGCTGATGCGGCGCGGCTGGGACGTCCTGGGCATCGACACCGATCCCCGCCTGGTGCAGAAGTACAGCGACGACCTCACCCACGCCGCCGTCGCCGACTGCACCGACCCCGAAGCCCTGCGCCAACTCGGCGTCCACGAGTTCACCAGCACCGTCGTCGCCATCGGCACGGACGTCGAGGCCAGCATCCTGGTCAGCACCAACCTGCTGGACGCCAAGGTGCCCAACATCTGGGCCAAGGCCATCAGCCGCCAGCACGGCCAGATCCTCGAACGCCTCGGCGTTACGCACGTCGTCCTTCCCGAGCACGAGATGGGCGAACGCGTCGCCCACCTCGTCACCGGCCGCATGCTCGACTTCATCGAGTTCGACGACGACTACGCCCTGGTGAAGACCGTCGCCCCGGACATCGCCACCGGCATCCCACTCGGCCAGAGCCGGGTCCGCAGCAAGTACGGGATCACGGTCGTCGGCATCAAACGCCCCGGCGAGGACTTCACCTACGCCACCGCCGAAACCGTCGTCCGCAAGGGCGACGTCATCGTCGTCACCGGCAAGACCCACGCGGTGGAGGCCTTCGCCGAGCTCAGCTGAGCCTGCGGGACGTTGCGTGGGCCGTTGTTTCGCCGGTGCGTTCCTTCTCATGGCCGCACTGAGCGATGCCGACGGACGGTCGGGGCCGACCGTCGCCCTGACGGCCCTGTGCGTGTTCGCAGTACTGCTGGGCCTGCCCGCCCGCTTCACGACCATCACCGTGCCCCCGCCCCCCGCAACAGCCGAGATAGGTGTCCGATGAACGGACTCCCGTTCCTGGATAACGGTCCGATCTCGCTTGCTGGCACTTTCAGAGATTACTGAGAGCAATGTGAAACAGATCACTAAAGGATCCGTAAAGGCGTGGTAGAACAACCCAACTCCGCAGGTGGCCCCACCCCTCGCCGCCGCGTGGAGCGTCGGCGCACAAGCCGGCTGCACGACCAGGGTGATCACGTTCCGAAATCCGCGGACACGTCACACCCGGGTCGCCGATCGGACAACGGCGTTCGCTCACACACCGCACTTCTTACCGGCGCAGGCCCATGCGCCGGTCCCGCGCCACCGAGGTAGCCACAGTGTCACTCGACTCCATCACCACATCCGTCGACGAAGCAGTCAGCGGATTCTTCGAGCCCATCGCCACCTGGCTCGGGGAAGTCGTCTTCTACTCCGTCCCTGTCGGAGGCACGGACCTTCCCCTCATCGTCGCCTGGCTCGTCGTCGCCGGTCTGGTCTTCACCGGCTGGTTCGGATTCGTGCAGGTCCGCAAGTTCAGACTCGCCTTCGACGTAGTGCGCGGGAAGTACGACGAGAAGGGGTCGGCCGGCGAGGTCAACCACTTCCAGGCGCTGACCGCCGCTGTCTCCGGCACGGTCGGGCTCGGCAACATCGCCGGTGTGGCCGTCGCCGTCTCCATCGGTGGCCCGGGTGCCACGTTCTGGATGATCCTGTGCGGCCTGCTCGGCATGGCCACCAAGTTCGTCGAGGTCACCCTCGGCGTGAAGTACCGCGAGGTGCACGCCGACGGCACGGTCTCCGGCGGGCCGATGCACTACCTGCCCAAGGGCCTCGCCGAGCGTTTCGGCAAGAACGGCGCCAAGCTCGGCAAGGTGCTCGCCGTCCTCGCCTCGATCATGGTCCTCTTCTTCGGCCTGTTCGGCGGCAACCTGTTCCAGACCAACCAGAGCTACGCGCAGGTCGCCTCGACCTTCGGCGGCGAGGACGGCTTCCTGGCCTCCTCCGCAGGTGCCGTCCTCTTCGGCCTGGTCGTCGCCGCGCTGGTCGGTGTCGTGCTGCTCGGCGGCATCCGCTCCATCGCCTCGGTCACCAGCCGGCTGGTCCCCGCGATGGCCGGTATCTACATCGTGGCCTGCCTGGTCGTCATTCTGGTCAACGTCACCCACGTGCCGGACGCCTTCCAGACCATCCTGCAGGGCGCCTTCGAGGCCGACGGCGTCGCGGGCGGTGTGATCGGTGCCCTGATCATCGGTTTCCAGCGCGCCGCGTTCTCCAACGAGGCCGGTCTGGGCTCCGCCCCGATCGCCCACTCCGCGGTCAAGACCAACCACCCCGCGAGCGAGGGTCTGGTCGCCCTGCTGGAGCCGTTCATCGACACGGTCGTCATCTGCACCATGACCGCGCTGACCATCGTCATCGCCAACCCGGCCAGCTGGGGCGAGGCCCGCGCCGGCGAGAGCATCGGCGGCGTCACCATCACCTCCGACGCCTTCGAGACCGTGCTGCCCTGGTTCCCGACCGTGCTCACCGTCGCGGTGCTGCTGTTCGCCTTCTCCACGATCCTGACCTGGGGCTACTACGGCCTCAAGGCCTGGTCGTACCTGTTCGGCAAGAGCAGGACCAGCGAGACCGTCTTCAAGGTCGTCTGGAGCCTGTTCGTGGTCGTGGGCGCCCTGATGTCCCTCGACTCGCTGATCAGCCTCGCGGACTCGGCGCTCTTCCTGCTGTCCGTCTTCAACATCATCGGCCTGTACCTGCTCGCCCCGGTCGTCAAGCGCGAACTCAACTCCTTCCTGGAGTTCGTCCGCGCCCGCAAGGCCGGCGAGATCGAGGAGGACGATGACCAGGAGCCGGTGAAGACCACCGTCTGACCGCCCCCGCGGCCCGGCTTCTGAGCGGGCCCGTGCACACCTCGCGCCTTGGTGTGCACGGGCCCGCTCGTCGTACCTTCTCCTCGCATTTCAGCAGGTGAAAGGGCATCTGGCGGTATACAGAGGTGGCCAGTTAGGGTGTTAGGAACGCGTCAGGGTCAGCCCTTGAGGGGCTGCGGCGGACGCGCGGTGTGCCGGGAAGTCTGGTCGGCGTCAGGGGCCCGTATGCCCTCATCCCGATCCCGGAGGTCTTCCCGATGGCTGCCGCCCCGCGCGAGCGTTCCCCCTTCCTCGGTCTACTGCCGCTGCCCGAACGCACGGCCGTGGCCCAGGCGTTGAGGACGGAAACGGTCGGCGGGCTGGTTCTGCTGGCGGCAACCGTGGTCGCGCTGGTGTGGGCGAACAGTCCCTGGTCCGGCACCTACGAGCGCATACGCGATGTCCACTTCGGCATACCGGCGCTCGGTCTTGACCTCTCCCTCGGGCACTGGACCGCCGACGGCCTGCTCACCCTCTTCTTCCTGATCGCCGGCATCGAGCTCAAGCGTGAACTGACCGTCGGCGAACTCCGTACCCCCGCCACCGCTGCCCTGCCGGTCATCGCCGCCTTCTCGGGCATGATCGTCCCCGCCGTGTGCTACGCCGTCACCGCCTCGGCAGGAGGCGGCAGCCTCGACGGCTGGGCCGTTCCCATGGCCACTGACATCGCCTTCGCCCTGGCCGTGCTCGCGGTACTCAGCACCCACCTGCCCGCAGCGCTCCGCGCCTTCCTGCTCACCCTCGCCGTCGTCGACGACCTCGGCGGCATCCTCGTCATCGCCGTCTTCTTCACCAGCGACCTGAACCTCGCAGCTCTCGCGGGAGCGTTCGCGGGCCTTGTCGTCTTCTACCTGCTCCAGCGGCTCCGCGTCCGCGGCTGGTGGTGGTACGCCCCGCTCGGGATCGCGATCTGGGCGCTGATGTACAACGGCGGCATCCACGCCACCGTCGCCGGTGTGGCGATGGGTCTCATCCTGCGCACCGTCCGCGACAAGGACGAGGACCTCTCCCCCGGCGAACGCACCTCGCACCTCCTGCACCCGGTCTCGGCAGGCGTCGCCGTACCCCTCTTCGCCCTGTTCGCCGCCGGTGTCGGCGTCTCGGCGGCCTCACTGGGCGACGTGTTCACCCGGCCGGAACCGCTCGGCGTGGTCCTGGGCCTCGTCGTCGGCAAAGCCCTCGGCATCTTCGTCGGAACCTACCTGGCCGCACGCTTCACCCGCGCCCGGCTCAACCCCGAGCTGGCTTGGGCGGACGTCTTCGCCCTGTCGGCGCTGGCCGGCATCGGCTTCACCGTCGCCCTGCTGATCGGCGAACTCGCCTTCCCCGACCCGGCCGCCGCCCAGCCCGTCAAGGCCGCGGTCCTTGTCGGTTCGCTGACCGCGGCAGGGCTCGCCGCGATATTGATCAAGCGCCGCAACGGGATCTACCGCCGCCTGTACGAGGAGGAGACCCGCGACGAGGACCACGACGGCATCCCCGACATCTACCAGCGAACCACCGCCACCGAAGGCTGAGACGGACGGAGGCGGGCGACGTGCCGCCCTCGTCGACAGGCCTCGTGCGGAGGGTCTTGGAGCCGTGCGCGGTGAAATGTGTGCGCAGACCTGCTCGCGGTAGCCGACTCCACGCAGCACTTCATCGACTGTTTGACGTTGAGGGTGTATGGAAGTCCTGCACCACGAGCCGAGCCGAGTGGGCGGGTGCGCCGACCCACGCCCACGTCGACGGGCACGGCCCCGCCGGACGCCGTTCACCGGCCCACGGGCACGACGGCCACGGGGCAGCTCGCGTGGTGCAGTACGGCGTGGACCACGCTGCCCAGATGCAGACCGAGCCGGCCCTCGGCGGGGTGACGTGGCAGCACCACGAGGCCGGCCCGGGTCGATGCGTCCACCAGGGCGGCGGCGGGCGAGTCGGCGATCAGCTCGGTGTCCACTTGCACCTTCGGATACTCGGCGACAGGGCGTGCGGCATGGTTCAGCAACTGCGCGTGGGCCTGCCGCTCCTCGTCCAGATTGGTGACCTGCGGTACCGCGAGGCCGGCATGGACGAGTGGCGTCCAGGCATGGACCAGACGCACTCCCCCAGAGGGGGGACCCCCAGCGCGCAGCTCCGCCTCGGCGAGCGCGAATCGTACGGCTTCCTCGTCCCGGTAATCGCGTACGCCGACCACGATGCCGTCGGCCTTCCCCGTGTCCCCGCGCACCACCACGACCGGCCGGTCGGCATGGGCGGCGACTTTCCGGCTCACCGAGCCCAGCAGCAGTCCGGCGAAACCACCGCGCCCACGCGTGCCGACGACCACCATGCCGGCACCCCCGGACGCGTTCAGCAGTGCCTCCGCGGGATCGTCCCGGACGAGCTCGGTCTCGATCGGCACCCCGGGACGGGCGTCACCGAGCCTGGCCCGGGCATCGTCCAGCACACCGGCGGCGGCCTCCAGCACTCGCTCCGTCGGGCCCTCCCCATCCACACCCCGGCCGACCGCGTGGACGACCTTCAACGCGCAGCCGCGCAGCTCCGCTTCCTCGGCCGCCCAGTCCGCGGCGAGCCACGAGTACGACGTGTCGTCGATCCCGACGAGGACGGCCTCGGCCGGATCGCCTCCAGTCACCATGAGTCTTCGCTCCGTCCTTCTCCAGGGTCTCGCGTTACCCCTTGCCTCCGATGGAGATCCTGCGCCGCTTGGGCGCGCCGGACTTCGGCAGCCGGACCGTCAGGATGCCGTCGGTGAGCTCGGCCTCGACCTTCTCCGCGTCCACCCCGCTGGGCAGACTCGTGCGGTAGAAGAACCGTCCGGCCCGCCGCGAGAGCACCCGGCCCTGCTGCTCCTCGGTCAGTTCGCCGGAGATCTGCAGTTCGTGATCGTCTACGTCCACGGAGATGTTCTCGCGCGGTATGCCGGGCAGTTCCGCCCGGACGACGTAGGCGTCGTCGGTCTCGTCCTCCTCGACCGCGGGCACCCACCCGCTCCCCCATACCGGGGCCGCCCCGCCTTCGAAGGCGTGCGTCATGTCCCGCCACAGGTTCTCGAACTCAGTGAACGGATTCCACTCCCCCAGCCCCCAGGGCGGGCGGCGACGCTGCTCCGGAGGACCGCCGCCTCGGCGCATCGGCTGATTCACGACGCACCTCCATGCTCGCTCTCGTCCCAACCTGCTACGAGTATCCGCAGCGGGCCGTGCCACACCTTCTCCGGCGGGTGAAGAACAGGCCAGGGGACGTTACCCGGAGTAATGCGCCACATCGTGCCGTGCGCCCACCTGCCGCCTCAGCACCAGGCGCAGGCCAGCTCCGTACGTGGCCCGCCGGGCTCCGGCCGGGAGGCGAGGCAGTCGGCGACCAGCCATGCTGCGCGGTCTGCCGCGGCCCGCGCGGACACGGCGGTGGTGCCGAGCACGCGGGCGGCTGCCGCGTCGTCGAGCCGGACGACTTCGCGCAGCAGCAGGGCCTCCGATAGATCGGACGGCAGCGCCGTCAGGGCGCGCCGGAGGTCATCGGTGTCGGTCCCGGCCGGGCGGACCTGCTGCGGATGGTCCTCGACCTGACGTCGGGCGAGGGACATGACCCAGACGCGGAAGTCGGTGCCGTCGCCATGAAAGGAGAACACGCCTTGGGCGATCTCTTGCCACACGGCCGTAGCCGCCGCTGTCGCTTCGTCACGTCCCAGCCGGGCGGTCAGGTAGCCCAACAGCGGGGAATACAGGGCGCGATAGAGGGTCCTGAAGGCATCCTCGCTCCCGCGACGCGCGTCCGCCACGGCGGCAGCGAGACCGCCTGTGTCGTACGGCACGCCGTGCCGCTCTCCCACGTCGCTGCCACTCGACATCAGTCGTCTTCGTCCTCGCGCGCTTCCTCAGCGGCTTCCCTCTGTTCCTCTTCCTGCCGCTTCTGTTCCTCCCGTTCCTCCTTGCGCTCTTCCTGGTCGTAGTCGTCGTCGATCACTGGTCCGGAGGACGCCGACGTCGGCGGCGCGGTCGTGGGACTCTCCACCTCCGGCGAGGAGGTGGCGGCCGGGGGCGTGTTCACGGGATTCGGTGCGGCGCCGTCGCCGTCGTCCGATGTGAGCGCCGCGCCAACGGCCGCCGAGACCGCGAACACGATGACCCCACCGACAGCGAGCAGGGCCCTCGGAGACGGGCCGGACCGCCGGGCGGCACGTGACCGACGTACCGCCGCGAGACCTTCCGTCCGGGGTAGCGGCGCAGCCGGCGGCGGCCCAGCCGGGGACGACGCTTGCTGCTGCGGGCCGGGCGGTACCGGCAGGCTGGACAGCCAGGCGGCGGCCTCGTCGGCGGTGGGGCGCTGGGTGGGGTCCTTGGCCAGCAGACGTATGGCGTAGTCGGCGAGCGGGCCGGGTACTTCCGGGCGCAGCCGGGTGGGCGGAACCGGGGTGGCGTCGACGTGCTGATGGACCACGGCCAGAGAGGTCGCCCCGGTGAACGGCGGTCGGCCGGTGAGCAGTTCGTACAGTACGCAGCCGAGGGAGTACACGTCCGATGCGGGTTGGGCGGGGCGGCCCAGGGCCCGCTCGGGGGCCAGATAGGCGGCGGAGCCGACGATCTGGCCGGTGGCGGTGAGCGTGCCGGCGGCCTCGTCGGCGAAGCGGGCGATCCCGAAGTCGGTGATCTTCACCGAACGGTCGGCGGCCAGCATCACGTTGGCGGGCTTGATGTCCCGGTGGATCACGCCCTGGCGGTGGGCGGCGCCCAGGCCGGCCGCCATCTGCGCCACCATCCCCGCCGCCTCTTGCGGGGGCAGGGTGCCGCGCAGGGATTTCTCCTGGGCCAGGGTCCAGCCGTCGACGAGTTCCATGACGAGGTAGAGCCGGCCGTCTTGAGAGCCGAAGTCGTAAACACCCACCACGTGGGGGTGGTTGAGGCGGGCGGCGGTCTGGGCCTCCAAGCGGAAGCGCTCGGCATCGGTGGCCGAGACCTGCTCCAGTCCGTCCGTGTGCAGAAGCTTCACCGCGACCGGCCGACCGAGGACCTCGTCGGCGGCACGCCATACCTCGCCCATCGCACCGCGGCCCAACGGTTCGTCGAGCCGGTACCGATCCGCCACGAGCACGTGCACACTCACTTTTCCCCCGAGAACAGCATGGCTCAACGCGGCCGAAAATCATGCGCTTTGAACACACTCACGCCGATGTGTGCCCAGCGTACAGAAGCATGCCGAAGGCCTCGGGTGCACCCATCCACTACAGCGCACCGGCCGGTGCAGATGTCACACCCGGCCGCCGGGCCACCGGCCGCGCCCAGAGTTGCGGGAAGATCACATCACGTGGACACCCCGCACACAACCGCGCACGGGCTGTATAGGCTGCGAGCGACCCGCCGCCCTCCCCCACCAGCCGGTCTGCCCAGCCCGGCTGTCCGCGTCGTCGGGATAAACCCGTACAGGAGGAGGGGCGTGAGCACGACGCCGCCGAACAGGCCCACCACGCAGCAGCTGGTGGAACACATCGCCCAGGTGGGCCGCGCGTTATGGGCAGCCACCCATCTCGGCAGCCCGGCCCCGGTGGTGGCCCAGCTCCGTGACCGCATGGACCACCCCCAACCCGGCGACCTTGTCATGGAGTTCGCGCCGTTCACCACCGGCGACTTCGACCCTGACAGCGTCGGCCGGCTCCTGGCGATCGAACGCCGGCCGGGCTGGCCCACCCGGTATGTGATCGAGCCGCTGCTGCAGCCCGGCAAGCAGCGCGACGGAATGGACCTGTCGCTCATCGCCCTGCCCGACCAACGCAGTTACGCCCGCTGGGCCGACGACGCCTGATCACCGGCCCGCCTCACGCCCGGGCGAAAGCGAGGATGCCAGGGACCGCTTCACGCAGGCTTCCGAAGTGACGGTGCACACCGGCCACCGCAGCGGCGGTGTTGACCCCCCACACCGTCATACCGGCCCGCAGCCCTGCCTCGATGCCGGACGGCGCGTCCTCGATGACCAAGCAGTCCTCGGGTTCGGCACCGAGCTGCTCGGCGGCCAGCAGGTAGGGCACGGGAGACGGCTTGCCCTCCTCCACAGTGGCGGCGTCGACGATGACGCGCGGGAGGGGCAGGCCCGTCCGGGCAAAACGCCCACGTACCCGGTGCTCGTAGTTCGAGGTCACCAGCGCCCAGGACGCGGTCGGAAGGGTGGCCAGCAGCTCCGACGCACCGTCGAAGGCCGCGTAGACGCCGGACCGGACGTCGTCGTCCTCCAGTTCGTGCAGCGCGGCCAGGCACTCCACCGGATCCTGGTCCGGAGCTACCTGCGCGAAGGTCTCCATCGGCCGCGTCCGCAGCGCCACCCGGTACACCTCGTCCGCGTCCAGCCGGTATCGCCCCGCCCACGTCTCCCAGACCCGCCGTTGATTGGCCACGGCGTCGATCAACGTACCGTCGACATCGAAGAGGACGTACTTCCTGGGGCTGGGCTGCACAAGCTCACTCGTCACGTCGTGATCATGCCAGGAGGCCCGCACGGAACCACCGCCACCGGACACGCGGCATGGTGCAGCACCGTGTGTCCCACCAGGCCGAGCTGCAGTCCGAGGTGGCCATGGCGCCGATGGGCCCCGATGACCAGGAGGTCGGCCGCCGACGACCGGGCCACCAGCGCATGGCGTGTGGAGCCCTCGACCAGCGCGCGGTGCACGATCACGTCGGAGTACTCCTCGGCAACGCTGTCCAACGCCTTGTCGAGCAGCTCCGCGGCATGCTCCTCCTCGGCGTGGGCGGGCTCCCCGGTCAGCAGCGGATGCGGTGCCGTCCGGTGTGCCGGGCGCCGCCAGGCCCGTACGGCCTCGATCTCGCACCCACGCACCGCGGCCTCCCGGAAGGCGTACCGGACCGCGGCGGCGGCCGTGGCTTCGCCGACGCCCAGGACGACGCGACCGTTGGCCGTCTGCCGGTTCTCCGCCCTGCCGCGTACGACGGCGACCGGGCAGGGGGCCCGGGCCGCGAGCGAGAGGCCGACCGAGCCCAGCAGGAGGTCCCTGATCGGGCCCCTGCCCCGTACCCCGGTCACGACGCCACTGGCGAGGCGCGCCTCGCGCAGCAGCGCCGACACGGGATCCTCCGGCAGTACGCCGGTGCTGATCTCCAGCGTCGACGCGCGCTGCCGGGCACGCTGGTCGGCGAGCCCCACGACACTCTCGGCGAGATCGTGCTCGGTCACTACGTCCGAGACGGCACCCGGGGTGTCTTCCAGGGCCGCCCCCTCGTACCGCTCCCACAGCGAGGCGTGGACGATCCGCAGCGGCAGTCCGTGACGCACCGCCGCGTCCACGGCCCAATCGACGGCATGGAGGCTGGGCTCCGAGCCGTCGACTCCCACGACCAAGGGCAACACCATGCTTCCCACCGCCTTCAGCGCCGGGACACTTCTTTCATTGTCCTACAGAGGCTCTCCGAGCACTCGCGATCCGTGGGTCGGGTCACCGTGAAGGTGGCGGGCCGGCGGCGAAAGCGGCCTAGTCGCCGCCCCCACCACCACCGCCGTCCCCGCCCCCGCCTCCGCCGTCGCTCCCACCGGAGTCCCCGCCGTCGCCGCCGTCCGCGCCCCAGCCGTCGGAGCCACCGGGTTCGTTGTCGTCCCGCCCCTGCCCGAGGTTGCTGTACCAGGCCCGGTCCCACCACTCGTCCAGGGCAATCGGCTCGATGCCGTGCCGGCGGCGGCGCTCTCGGCGAAATCGCGCAGCGCCCGTCGTGTCGCCGAATCCGAAGGCGACCGCGAAGAGGTGTGCCATGACCGCGTCCAGGGGGTCGGGGCTCTCGTGGTGTATGGGGGTCAGGGGCAGCAGGATCGTGCCGGGCTCGGGTTCCGGTCGGCCTCGGGGGCGGGTGAGCAGGGCGACCCGCGCTTCGTTGCGCAGCAGCCACGAACTCTTCGCGTTCTCGCGCCGCAACTCCCAGTGCTGTCCGCGCAGTCGAACCTCCACGCGGCTCTTGGACTTGCGCACCTTCCGCTTGATGAGGAGCTGCGCCGGATCGTTGCCGATGGTCAGGTGCAGCCCCTGGGACGGATCGGTGCCGGCCTCGCCCTGGAAGCCGTACGGCGCCCGAATCCGTACGACGGGAGCGTGCGGCCCCCATACGTCCACCCGCACCAGGCTCCGGTCCACGGCGACGGCGATCGGCCCGACCGGTCCCGGCGCGAACCGGCGCGCGATCCACAGCGGTACGCCCTCGGCGTGGGCCCTCGCCGCCAGCGCGGTCACCTGCTCCGGCCCGCCGCAGTGCCGGACCGCCAACTCCCCCAGGGTGCGGGCGAATTCGGCGACCTGTCGCACCTTCACGGGCTTGGTGGTGCCGGTGGCGCGGGTCACCGGGACGGCCCCGGGCCCGTCCGTCAGCCGCCCGAGCGGACGTTCCGCGCCGCCGCCTCCGAGCCAGTACCCGCGCAGGAACGCGTCGGCCATGGCACCGAGGTTCAGCTCGCTGAGCGGCGTGGTCCTGCCGCCCCTGCGCAGCCCGTACTCGGTCAGCTCGACGGTACGCGCCAGCGGGTTCCACGACCGCTCGCCATAGAGCAACTGGCTCACCACAACCCCCATGCTTACGCGGTTCGACGGGGCATCCCCGCACACACAGAGTGTGACTGGCGCCTTGGCGGTTCCCGACGCGCCTGCTGATCCTCGCACTCTCCGTTGGGCGGCTCGCTGCGGCGGTCTGGACGTCCCGGGAAGCACCCCCTATGTTCGCCCCTGATCTTCCCGAGTCCGTGACCAGAGCACCGAGTTGGCTGGTGACCACATTGCGCAGCGACCGAACGACTCCCCAGGGATCAGACGCCCAGGCCGTCGGGCGGCGGCGGTTCCTCGGATACGTGCTCGCGGCGCCGACCCTCGTCGCCGCCGCCGAGCTCGGTGGTCCCGTACCGGAGGCCGAAGCCGCCGTCCCCTCGCCCGACATCACGGAACTGCTCGACCTCAACGACGTGTTGACCGCGGCAGCACTACCGACCGCGAACCTCATCACGGTCGAGGTCCACCCGGACGGAACCGTCTCATTCGCCTTGCCGCGGGCCGAGGTCGGGCAGGGCATCACCACGTCCACGGCCATGCTGATCGCCGAGGAGATGGACGTACCGCTGGACCGGGTGCGGGTCACGCTGGCCGATGCCCGCCCCGAGTTGCTGTTCAACCAGCTCACCGGCGCCTCGAACACGACCGTCTCGACCTACGTGCCGATCCGGGTCGCCGCCGCGGTCGCCCGGGGCCGGCTGCTTCAGGCCGCGGCGCTCGAACTCGGCGCGGTGGTCACCGATCTGACCCTCAAGGCCGGGGTCGTCACCGATCTCGTGGGCCGGAGTATCGGGATCGGTGAACTCGCCGAGAAGGCCGCGAGCGTACGGACCGAGCGGGTGTCCGTGGAGCTCAAGCCGCGCGAGGAGTTCACCGTCATCGGCACCCCGCGCGGCCGTATCGACGCGCTCGCCGCGGTGACCGGGCGCAAGCAGTTCACGATGGACCTCGATGTCCCGGACGCCAAGCCGACCATGGTGTGCCGTCCCCCGACCATCAACGGCAGGGTCGGGTCTGTCTCCAACCTCGATGAGGTCCGCGCGATGCCCGGCGTCACCGATGCCGTCGCGATCTCCACCGGGGTGGCCGTACGGGCGGAGACCTTCGGTCAGTGCATCGACGCCGTGCGTGCCCTGCGTGTGGCGTGGCGGGCCGGTACCGCGGAGGGGCAGTCCGATGAGTCGGTGCTGGAGGACCTGAGACGCGCCGAACTGCCGCTGGGCCTACCGCCGTTGACGCCGAGCGTGGAAGGGAAGTTCACTTTCCACTTCCGTGGCAACAGCGCGCTGGAGCCCAACTGCGCGATAGCCGACGTGCGTTCCGACCGTGCGGAGATCTGGGCGTCCCTGAAGTCACCGATCGTCGCCCAGCAGACGATCGCCGCCAAGCTCGGGCTACCGCCCCACGCGGTCAAGGTGCATGTCACCCAGGGCGGCGGCTCCTTCGGGCGCAAGCTCTTCTTCGACGCCGCGCTGGAAGCCGCGGAGATCTCCCAGAAGCTCCACAAACCGGTCAAGCTCATGTGGCATCGCGCCGACGACTGCCGCCAGGGGCGCACCCACCCCATGGCCACCTCGCGGGTGCGAGTCGCCTACCTCGGCGGCACCGTGCTCAGTTACCAGCAGCGGCACACCGGTGTCTCCACCGACTTCGGCCATGGGCTCGGCGAGGTCTTCACCGCGCTGGCGGCGAGGCTGCCTGTGGGCGACATCGGATTCTCCGAGACGTTCTTCCAGCTCTCCCAGTCGATGCCTTACGACTTCGGCGCCGGCACCCGGCTGCTGAACGAGACGAACAAGAGCTTCAACACGGGCAGCATGCGCAACGTCTACTCCCCCGACGCCACCTGCGCCCGCGAGCTCATCGTCGATCAGCTCGCGGCGAAGATGGGCAAGGACCCGTTCCGGTTCCGGCGCGATTTCCTGCGCGACGACCGCGCCCGGGCCGTTCTGGAGAAGGTCGCCGAGGTCGGGAACTGGGGCCGGACCATGCCGGGCGGGACGGCGCAGGGCATCGCCTTCCACTCCGAGTACCACTCCGTCAGCGCCGCACTGGTAGAGCTCGACTGCCGCCCGGAGACCGTCGACCGTCCCATCCGGGACGGGGTTGCCGGGCCTCGTGTCACCAAAGCCGTGTTCGCCGTGGACGTCGGTCTCGCCGTCAACCCGCGTGGTCTGGAAGCGCAGATGATGGGCTGCGTCATGGACGGCATCGCGCTGGCCCTGACGTCCAGCCTGCACCTGCGTGACGGCCACTTCCTGGAAGCCAGTTGGGACAACTACTTCTACACCCGGCAGTGGAACACGCCGCCCGAGCTGGAGATCATCGTCATGCCGACGACCACCGGGGAGCCCGGCGGGGCAGGCGAGTTGGGCGTGGCGGCCTCCATGGCCGCGGTCGCCTGCGCGTACGGCCGTGCCACCGGCACGATGCCCACCCGCTTCCCGATCAACCACGGCACCCTGTCCTTCACTCCCAAACCGACCGTCCCGCCGATCCCGCCCTCCCCCACCGACGGCCTTGACCACGCCCGGTGAACGCTGACTGCTGACCGCTGACTTCCGAGGAGCCCCGTGCCCGAGCACACTTTCCGCCTCAACGGCGAGCAGGTCACCGTCGAAGTCGCCGACGACGTACGGCTGTTGTGGGTCCTGCGCGACATCCTGGGCGTCACAGGGCCCAAGTACGGCTGCGGCATCAACGTCTGCAAGGCCTGCACCAGTCACCTCAACGGCAAGGCCGTGAACCCGTGCGCGATCCCGGTGGGGGACCTGGATCCGACGGACGAGGTCACCACCATCGAGGGCCTCCCTGCCACGGTCGGCGCGGACCTCCACCCCATGCAACAGGCGTGGCTCGACCAGGACGTGGCCCAGTGCGGCTACTGCCAACCGGGCCAGATCATGGCCGCCGTAGCGCTGGTGCGCCGAGCCGCGGAGGAGGGCCGCGAGATCACCGACGCGGACCTCGACGGGATCCGCAACGTGTGCCGGTGCGGGACGTACTTCCGCATCCGGGAGGCGATCAGGGCGGGGGCCGAGAGGATGTGATCACGAACAGACCGCCGTCGGTCACGCGTCGCTGGGCTTGCTGAACTCTTCGATCAGCACGGGATACTGCTCTCCCCCGTGTCCAGCGGCGATCGAGCGGTCGGCCATCGCCTTGAGCAGCCTGGGCAGTTCGGCGTTGACGCCCGCCGCCTCGCTCTCCTCGATCAGGTGTGTCATCGCCCGCGCGTCGGTCTCCAGGGCCGATACCTCGGCCGGGAAGGAGCCGCTGTCGATCTGCTGGGCGTAGCCGGGCAGCCACTCGGCCACACCGACAGCGATCTGCCGCGCGAACGGCGCATACGTGGCGGCGTCGACACCGGCGGTCCTGAGCAGGGCGGTGCCCTGGAGCCAGGCGTTGAGGATGCTCCACATCATGGCGAGGCCTGCCACGTCGTAGAGGGACGCCAGCCCATGGTCCGCACCGAGGTAGGTGACGGTGCCGAGCGCGTCGAGCGTGGACTTGTGCGCCTCGAAGTCCGACTGCTGCCCGCTGTGCAGGATCACGGCCTCGGCGGTCCCGATCGCCGGCGGGACGGCCATGATGGCGCCGTCCAGGTAGCGGGCGCCCCGCTGGTCGGCCCATCGGGCGGCCTCCCGGGCCTGGGCCGAGTCGCCCGAGGTCAGGTTGATCAACGTCGTGCCGTCCAGCTCGACATCGCTCGCGTCGCCGAGCAGCTTGTGCATGGCCGGGTAGTCGGTGACGCAGATGATCGTCAGGGAACCTGCCTTGAGCGCGTCGCCCACCGTGGGCGCCAGCCGCGCCCCCTTGGCCACCAACGGGTCGGCCTTGGAAGCCGTACGGTTCCACACGGTGGTGGGATGCCCGGCGTTCAAGAAGGCGCCGGCGAGCGCCTGACCCATCAGTCCAAGTCCGATGACAGTCACGGGTGTTTCGGATTTGTTGTTCATGGCAGCATCGTCAACGTTGATACCGGTCTGAAGGTCAAGTGAGGTTTTCGATGCGGATCGGCGAACTGAGTCGTCGTACGGGCGTCAACGCCCATCAGTTGCGTTACTACGAGGCCCAGGGCCTGCTGGAGGCGGACCGCGGCGCGAACGGCTACCGCGAGTACGACGAGAGCGCCGTGCTGCGGGTGAAGCAGATCCGGCACCTGTTGGGCGCCGGTTTATCGTCGGAGGACATCGCGTACCTGCTGCCCTGCGCGGTCGGTGAGGCCCCGGAACTCCCCGGATGTCCCGAGCTGTTGGCGGCGATGCGGTCACGGCTGCGACGACTGGACGACCGGATGGCCAGACTCGCTCAGTCCCGTGACGCTCTCGCCGACTACATCGACGCGGCCGAGCGCATGGGCAGCGAGAGCTATCCACCCTTTGACGACGCCGAGTTGGAGCCCGTCCCCGCCTGAGCAGCCGACGAAGAAGCCGGGCTGCCGCTCCTACTGGTTGTTCAGATAGGCGAGCACGGCCAGGACCCGGCGATGGCCGCTGTCGCTCGGTGGGAGACCGAGTTTGCGAAACACGTTGCCGATGTGCTTGCTGACGGCGCGCTCGGTGACGACGAGGGTCTGGGCGATGGTGGTGTTGTCGTGGCCCTCGGCCATCAGTTTCAACACCTCGCGTTCGCGTGGAGTGAGGGAGTCGAGGGGTGAGTCGCGGCGGCGGGTGAGGAGTTCGCCGACGACCTCGGGGTCGAGGGCGGTGCCGCCGCCGGCGACCCGTTCCAGGGCGTCGAGGAACTCGTCCACCCTGCCCACCCGGTCCTTGAGCAGATAGCCGACCCCGCTCGCACCGCCGCCCAGCAGCTCGGCGGCGTACGACTCCTCCACGTACTGCGAGAGGACGAGGACGGGCAGGCCGGGAATCTCCTTCCGGGCCTCAAGTGCCGCACGCAAGCCCTCGTCACGGAAGTGCGGGGGCATCCGTACGTCCAACACGGCAGCGTCCGGGCGGTGTTCGAGGAGCGCGGGCAGGATCTCGGGGCCGGTGCCTGCGACGGCTGCGACCTCGTGCCCGGCCGAAGTGAGCAGGAGGACGAGGCCCTCCCGCAGCAGGGCGTTGTCCTCGGCGATCACCACACGCACGGCAGCTCCACTTCGATCACGGTCGGTCCCCCGACGGGACTGGTCACGGTCACCGTCCCGTCCAGCGCGGCGACACGGCGGCGGATGCCCATCAGACCCGAGCCGACGCTCTCGTCGGCGCCGCCCGCGCCGTAGTCCCGGACGACGGTCCGCAGCCCGGTGCGCAGCCGTTCGATGACGACCGCCGCCCGCTCGCTGCCACTGTGCTTGGCGGCGTTGGTGAGGGTCTCGGCGACGGCGAAGTAGGCGGCCGCCTCGACCGCCGCCGGGGCTCGCACCTCGTCCATCCCGTCCACGCGCACGCTCACCTCAAGTCCGCTGCTCGCCGCCAGCGCCCGTACGGCTCCCACCAGCCCGCGGTCGGTGAGGATCGGCGGGTGGATGCCGCGTACCACCTGCCGCAGCTCCGCCAGCGCCTCCTCGGCCTGGTCCTGAGCGTCGGCCAGCAGCTTGCGGGCGGCCTCGGGGTCCTGGTCGTAGGCGCGCTGGGCCAACCCGATCCGCATGGACAGCGCCACCAGGCGGGCCTGTGTGCCGTCGTGCAGGTCGCGTTCGATACGGCGCAGTTCGGCGCCGTGGGCGGCGATCGGGCCCGCCCGAGTGGCGGCCAACTCCTCGACGCGGGCCGCCAGTTGTGCCTTCGGTGAGGGCTTGAGCAAGGACTGGGACCAGTCGGCCTCAAGGTCGGCGAGCCGAGTGATCAATGGCAGCACAACCGCCTCACGGCGCAGCAGCGCGCACCACACACCGTCGACGACCAGGCCGATCGGCCACAGCGGCAGCGCGAGAAAGATGGTGTAGCCCGCTACACCATCGGCCAGGGCCTGAAATCAATTCGATCCCGCTCGCCTCGCCCGGTACGGTCGCGATCCTGCTCCCGCGCTGAAAGTAGGTTCCGTCAATGGCATGCCGTATCAGTGAGATCGTGCTCCAGTGCCACGACCCCGAGGCGTTGGCGCGGTTCTGGTGCGAGGTGCTGGACTGGGTGGTGCTCGATCGCGAAGCGGAGGGCTGCGTCGAGATCGGTCCGCGCGAAGGGTTCGGCGGCCCGCAGCCGACGATCTTCCTCATCCGCAACGACGAGCCGAAGAACGAACATGCCCGGCTGCACTTCGACGTCAACCCCACCGACCGCGATCAGGACGCCGAACTTGAGCGCATCCTCGCCGCCGGGGCCAAGCTCGTCGACATCGGTCAGCCCGCGGAGGCGTCCTGGCACGTCCTCGCCGATCCAGAAGGCAACGAGTTCTGCCTGCTCAAGCGGCGCCTCGCCGCACTCTGACGGCCCCTGAAGACCTGCGTCAGTCCGGCAGGCCGACAAGTCTGGCGCTGTCGTTCCACAGCGCCTGGGCCAGATCGTCCCTGCGCGCCAGTTCCGATGGGTCCGCCCAACTGAGCTGTCCTCGTCGCAGGGCGGCATAGGTGTGTCCCTTCGGAGGCGTCGCGCGGCCGAGAGCCAGGTCGGCCAAGGTGGTGCCGGCGGCGGTGCGGCTGTTGAGAGTGGGGCTGAGCAGGCGCAGCGGCCACCCCAGCACCGGCGTACCCAGAAGCGACCAGGCGGTCCGCAACGGGAGCGAGAGGTCCTTGGCCAATCCGGTCCCGAAGACCTGCCCTGGATCGTAGGCGAGTGCGGTCACGTGCCGGGTCCGGATGGCGGGGTGCTCGGACAACGAGCGTGCGGTGAGTACGGCGCACAGCTTGGAAGCGGTGTACGCGTGCTCGCCCGACTTGCGCGGCCGGGTGTCGCACCCCGGGTCGCGATCGGGATGCGCGAGCAACTCGGCGTCGGCATGCCGGGGCGGTGCCAGTCCGGCTCCGGTGGCGGGATCGTGTGTGCCGCTCGTGGTCAGCACGACGATCGCCCCTTCTGCCAGAGCGGGCAGCAGCAGGCGCAACAACAGGTAGTGCGCAAGGTGGTTGACGGCGAACGTCGTCTCGTAGCCGTCGACCGTACGACCGGTGACGTCGGGACGGACCATGCCGGCGTTGAGCAGCAACGCGTCGACGGGAGTTCCGTCCAGTCGTTCGCGGACCTGTGTCGCAAAGGCACGCACCGAGCCGAGTTCCGTCAGGTCGAGCTGGAACGACTCACCGGCAGAGATCGGTTGGCGCGCACTGAGGATCACCCGAGCGCCGCCCGACCGCGTCAGCCGCTCCGCGGCAATCGCTCCGAATCCTGATGTGCCGCCTGTCATCACGATCGTGGACATGCCGTCCCTCGAATCATCGACGAATCGTCAGTTGTGCTTACCACCAGAGTGTCGAGCGGGCTGGAACAGCTCGATGAGGTTGCCCGCCGGGTCGGCCAGCAGGATCTGACGTCCTCCGGGACCGGAGACGACCTCGCTGCGGAAGGAGAGACCGGCGCTGCGCAGTCGGGCGATCTCGCCGTCGAGGTCCTCGTAGGTGAGGTGGATGCGATTGCCGCCCGGGACGGCGGCCTCCTTCGGGGTGGCCCGGGCGCCCGAGCTCGCCGGGCCCGACAGCAGCAGCCGCAGTCGACCGCGGACCACGTCGGCGAAGGCGGGGGCGGCGCTGGAGTTCAGCGTGAACCCCAGGTGGGTGGTGTAGAAGTCGGTGGCGGCCTGCACGTCATCGACGAGGTAGCGGACGCTGACGTATTCGTCGTGAGTGGTCATGGCTCGGACCTCGCAACGGTCTCGGGGGTGTTCAGGAGCGGCATCAGGTGTCTGACGCGGGTGTCTATGTCTGCCGCCGCGTGCTGAAAGGCCGCGTAGCCGCCCTGGCCGGTGTCATCGGCCGCGCCCGGATCGGCCATGCTCCAGTGGACCCGCCGCGAGCCGAACTCCGGGCAGACCTCGCGAGCCTTGTCGCACAGGGTGATCACGTGGTCGAAGCGCCGTCCGGCCAGGTCGTCCACGTGCTGGGTGCGGTGACCGGAGAGCTCGATGCCGAACGACTCGCGCAGGACCCGGACGGCATGCGGGTGCACCTGTGGCTTGGGGCTGGTGCCCGCACTGGCCGACGTCACGCGGCCGGTGGTGTGGTGGCGCAGCAGGGCTTCGGCAATCGGCGAGCGGGCGCTGTTGCCGGTGCACACGAAGAGCACCGCAGGTCGGCGGGATCCCGCCCGGGCGACCGGACGACGGGGTGGTGAGGGGGTCTGGCTCAACGCCGGGTGCAGGGCCGCTCCGGCGGCGGCCAGCGCCTGAGCGCAATGCTCCAGGTCGAGGTGGTAGTAGCTGTCCCGGCCGTCGAAGCTGCTGCGCCGGGCCTTGACCAGACCGCCGTCGCGCAGCAGCCGTAGGTGATACGAGACCAGGTTCTGCGGCTCCCCGACGCGTTCCACCAGTTCACGGACCCGATAGTCGCCACCGGCGAGCTCCGTCAGCAGCCGCCAGCGCAACGGATGCGCGGCCAGCCGGACGAATTCCGGCGGCGCGGCTGTCGCGTCCGGGGGTCGGGGTCCCATATCTCGAGAATACATCAATCTGGATTGATGCATCGACTTGGAAGCCCGCCCTCCAGCCCAGGCACCGCCGAGACATGACCAACGATTCATATAGATATGGATGTCATTTTCATCTAGCCTTTTCACTGTGCCGCCCCGGCGACATCCCGTGGAGGTGACCTGCCGTGAGTAACCGCACGACCCGGCAGCGGGCCGCGGTCCTGGAAGGACTGACGGGCTGCCAGAACTTCGTGTCGGCACAGGAGTTGCATGCCTTGCTGTCGGCGCGCGGACATCGGATCGGGCTGACCACGGTCTACCGGGCGCTGCGCGAACTCGCGGCCACCGGCGGCGTCGATGTCATCCGTGACGACTCCGGGGAACGGCTGTACCGGCGACGGCCCGCCGACGGGCACCGCCACTATCTGATCTGTCGCGGCTGCGGCCACAGCCGCCCGGTGGACTCGGCGGTCGTCGAGGAGTGGGCCGACCGCATCACCGCCGACACCGGATTCGCGGCCGTGGAGCACACCGTCGAACTCAGCGGCATCTGCGCCGACTGCCAACCGTGCCGGCTGAACAGCCGACAGATCACGGAGGGCGATCTGCGGGCCGCCGCCCCCTCTCCCCCGGACAACACAGCTGCTAGGAGACCTGGTTGACCACCCCGGCATCCCCGGAAACCCGTGCCGCACGTGTCCCCGTCACCGTCCTGACCGGCTTCCTCGGCTCGGGCAAGACGACCTTGCTCAACCGCATCCTCACCGAGAACCACGGGCTGCGGATCGCCGTCATCGAGAACGAGTTCGGTGAGGTCGGCATCGACGACGCGCTCGTCCTCGACGCCGAGGAAGAGATCTTCGAGATGAACAACGGCTGCATCTGCTGCACCGTGCGCGGCGATCTCATCCGCATCCTGGCCGCGCTGATGCGCCGCCGCGAGAAGTTCGACCACATCCTCATCGAGACCACCGGGCTCGCCGACCCCGCGCCGGTCGCGCAGACCTTCTTCATGGACGATGAGATCGCCTCACAGCTGCGTCTGGACGCCATCGTCCCCCTCGTCGATGCCGCCCATGTCCTCCCGCACCTCGACGAGGTCAAACCCGAGGGCGTGGAGAACGAGGCCGTCGAGCAGATCGCCTTCGCCGACCGGATCGTCCTCAACAAGACCGACCTCGCCGACGACAGCACCCTCACCGAGATCGAGGCGCGGATCCGGTCGATCAACGCGCCGGTGCAGATCCTGCGCGCCCGGCACGCCCGGATCGACCTCCAACAGGTCCTGGACGTCGGCGCGTTCGACCTCCAGCGGGTGCTCGCCGACGACCCGTCGCTCCTCACGGACACCGAGCACCAGCACGACACCACCGTCACCTCATTCGGTATCGAGCTCGAGGGCGAACTGGACGAGAAGCGGCTCAACGCCTGGCTCGGTACCCTGCTGCGCATCAAGGGCGTCGGCATCTTCCGCTCCAAGGGCATCCTCGCCCTGGCCGGGGAGCCCAAGCAGTACGTCTTCCAGGGCGTCCACATGCTGCTCGACGGCACCCTCGGACGGGAGTGGCGCGACAGCGAACCACGCGGCAACAAGCTGGTGTTCATCGGCCGAGACCTCGACCGCGAGGCGCTGGAGCGCGGCTTCGCGGCCTGCCTGGCCACGGCAGGGGTGGCCGCGTGAATCTCACCGTCGATGCCGAGCCGACCGTCGCCTGGGACATCACCGTGGACGACGCGCCCGTCGCCCTCAGCGCGCGCGGCGACCTGGTGGCCGTCACCGGCGCCGAGGGGACGGTGAAGGTTCTGGACGCGGCCATGGGTGCCGAGTTGGGCGCGTTCGGCCTCTCCGGTGGCGCGCTGGGTGTTCAACTCTCACAGAACGCCGCGCACTTGGCTGCACACGGACCCATGGGGTACGCGCTGTGGCGGCGCTCGGACGGGACCGCGACCGTGCGTGAGTCCGGCGTCTGGTCAGGTGCCGTGGCCTGGGCCGACGACTCCCGCGTCGCCGTAGCCTTCGGGCGGCGGGCGCTCGTACTCGGCCCGGACGGTGAGGAGTTGTGGCGTACCGAATCCGCTCCGTCCACCGTCACCGACCTGGCTTGGCTGCGGCAGGGGCGGCGGCTGGCCGTGGCGGCGTACGGTGCCGTGCGCGGGCACGAGCGCCACACCGAGCGTCCTGTGGTGACGTACCCCTATGTCGGCTCGCATCTGGCTCTCGCCGTCTCCCCGACCGGCAAGTGGATCTGCAGCGGCAACCAGGACGCCTCTATCCACATCTGGCGTACTCGGGACGGCAGTGAACTGACCATGTCCGGTTACCGGGAGAAGGTTCCAGCCTTCCGGCGCCGGTGCACGACCGGCTGCCCGCCGCGGAGCGAGAGATGCTCGCCGGGCTGGCCGAGCAGCGGCTGCCGCAGGTGGAGGAGTACCGGATGAATCTGTTCCAGTTGCCGTAGGTCAGCGCAGCCGGGTCTCCTCCAGCGGTGCCGCGCCCAGGGGCCGGCCCGTTTCTCTGGGCAGATGCGGGGTGTGCCTGACCAGGCGGGCGGAGTTGCCGACGACGGCGATGCTGCTGGTGTTGTGCAGGAAGGCGGCAGCGACGGGGTTGAGGGAGCCGCCCGCGCTCGCGAGCAGTCCTGCGAGGTTGACGCCGATGGCCAGGCCGTAGTTCTGCCGTACGACGCGCAGGGTGTGGCGGCTCAGTTCCACGACGGCGGCGACCTGGCGGAGGTCGTTGCCGGCGAGGGCGATGTCGGCGGTCTCCAGGGCGACATGCGAGGAGTGTTCGCCCATGGCGATGCCGACGTCGGCCAGGGCGAGGGCGGGGGCGTCGTTGGTGCCGTCGCCGACCATGGCGACCATGTGGCCCTCCTCCTGGAGGTCGCGGATCAGCTGGAGCTTGGCTTCGGGCAGGGCGTGGGCGTGCACTTCGGCGATGTCGAGGGCGTCGGCGACGGCCTGGGCGGTCTCGGGGGCGTCGCCGGTCAGCAGGATGATCCGCTGGACGCCGAGGTCGCGCAGTTGCTGGACGACCGTGCCGGCTGCGGCGCGTACCGCGTCGGACACGCCGAGCATGCCGATGAGGGCGTCGTCGTGGGCCAGGCAGATAACGGTCTCGCCCTGATTGCGCAGTTGCTCGGTCCACTCCTGGGCGACCGGGGTGAGTTCGAGTCCGTGGCGGCGCAACAGGGCTGGGCTGCCGACCAGGAGGCGGGTGCCGTCGAGTTCGGCGCGCATGCCCATGCCGAGGACGACTTCGCAGGCCTGGTGGATGGGGATGTTGAGGTGCTGCTCCTCGGTCCGGGTGACGATGGCCTGGGCCAGCGGGTGGCGGGCGTGCAGTTCGCCGGAGGCGGCGAGGCTCAGGACGTCGTCGGCGGTGTAGTTCTCGTGGAACGCGACGACGCTCGTGACCAGCGGGCGGCCGAAGGTGAGGGTGCCGGTCTTGTCGAAGACGACGGCGGTGACCCGGCCGACGCCCTCCAGGTGGGTGCCGCCCTTGATCAGCGTGCCGTGCCGGGCGCCGTTGCCGATGGCCGCGCTGATCGCGGTGGGAGTGGCGAGCCCGGCCGCACACGGACAGGCGACCAGGAGCATGGTCATGGCCCGCCGGGCGTCGCGGGTGACGACGTACGTCCCCGTCGCCAGGGCCAGGGAGACGGGGACGAAGCGGCGGGTGAAGCGGGTGGCGACGGTCTGGATCGGCGCCCGGTCGGCCTGGGCCTCCTCGACGCGGCTGATGATCCGCCCGACGGTGGTGTCGCTGCCGACGGAAGTGGCGCGGACGGTGAGCGACCCGGAGGTGACGAGGGTGCCGGCGTACACCTCGGCGCCGTCCCGGGTGTAGACCGGGAGGGCCTCGCCGGTGATCGCGGCCTGGTCGACGAGCGCCTCGCCGCTCAGCACGGTCCCGTCGACCGGGATCTTGTGGTGCTCGTAGACCGCGACCACGTCACCAGGTTCTACGTCGTCCAGCGCGACCTCGACCTCGACGCCCTCGCGGACCAGCCAGACCCGCTCCTCGCCGATGCTGAGCAGCTCCTCGATGGCGCGGCGGGTGCGGCGCAGGGTGACCGTCTGGAGGAACTCACCGATGTTGAGCAGCCACAGCACGGTGAGGGCGACCACATTCTCGCGCAGCAGCAGGGAGATGACGGTGGCGGCGGTGACGAGGGTGTCGGTGCCTGGATGCTGACGGCCCGTCATGGTCCGTAGCGCGCCCCGGAAGAAGGGCAGACCGCTGAAGACCGTGACGGCGCCGAGGAACCCGGAGCGGCCGCCGGTGACCCACGGGGACCGGCGCAGCACCAGACGGTGCACGGCCACTACAGCGAGCACCGCCCCGCCCACCACGAGCCGGGCCACCTCACCGGTGGAGGAGTCGGCCACCGACCGGCTCCGCTTGTCCGGTACGGCGGAGGGGGGAGCCTCTTCCAGCGCCGCGGCCAGCCGGTCGACGTCCAGATCGGACGGCTCGACCCAGATGATGACGCTGCCCGTGCGCGGGAAGATCCGCAGCGCACGGAAACCCGGGAGATCCGCGAGCCGGTCGTCGACAAGGCCGGCACAGCCCGGCCGGGCCCTCAGCCAGGGGACGGTCAGCCGCACACGGCCCGCGGCGGCGGAACGGACCAGGACGCCGGACATGATCAGTGCTGGTGGTCGTGGTCGTGGCTGTTGATGTCGACCGCGGACGGGGGCGGTGCCTCCTCACCGAGCGAGGAGCGGGCCTCGGCCAGCATGTCCCCCGCCTTGAGCCGGGCCTCCTCCGCCGCGGACCCGAGCCACCGGGCGGCCACGATGCCTCCGGCGAGCCCGTTGACCATGGCCTTGCGCGCCGCGGGCCTGGCCCTGGGAGCCGCCTTGCTCGCACCCCTCAGGACGGCGACTCCGACCACACCGGAGACGGCGTGGTGAGCGAGACGGCCAAGTGCGGCACCGGCGACAGTTGCGGGATGCATGAGGACCTCCGCGGAGTCCGGCCGTGGGGCGGCTCAGTACGGCCACCTCAATTGTGCGCCTTCAGGTGACGGTGGGGCATGTGGTGCTCAGGGCAGTGCGACGGCGCGGAGGAAGGCGTCGGCGAAGGTGTCGCAGACCTCTTCGATGGGCGGGGCCGGCAGGTCGGGGACCTGTTGGGTGATCGGCCGGAGGAGGAGGTGCATGACCAGGGGGCTCGACAGCTGCTGGATGATCAGCAGCGGCGGTAGGTCGCGAATGCGGCCCGCCGCGATTTCAGCGGTGAGCCACTTGCCGACGCCCGCGAACAGACGCGGGTAGACGTACTGGACGAGTGGCTGGAGGGTCTCGTCCTGCGGGCGTGCCAGGAACTCGGCGAGGATGGCCGGCAGGACTCGCGGTTCGCGCTGGAGAGCCGTGGCCAGGAGCGCGTAGATCTTCCGGACCGTGCTGTCCAGGTCCTCGGGCTGCGCGGCCACGACTGCCTCGACGTCCACCAGAGGGCTGTAGCGCAGGAAGATCGCCTGGAGCATTTCGTCCCGGCCGCCGAACGCCGCGTAGAGGCTGTGCACCGAGCACTGGGCGGCAGCGGCGACGCGTTCGAGGGACACGGATGCCAGTCCGTGGCTGCTGATCAGGGCGGCTCCGGCTTCGATGGCCCGTTCGCGTACGGGCTTCTGGCCGCCGGGGTCGACGCCTGCGGCTCGTACCGCCTCGTCGAGGGCCTGCCGGCCACCACCGAGGCGGCGCAGCAGCGTGCTGCGGGAGATGCCGACTTCCAGCGCGATGGCCTGCAGGGGCACGTCGGCTACGGCCGCTTTGCGCTTCCGGGCGACGCGCAGCGCGGCCTGGACCAGCTCGGACGGGACGGGGGCGGGAGACTCACTGTTTGACACACGATTCAATCTACCCTGTAATCGTGTATCAAGCCACTGTGTCGGGTACTCGCACCGGCGCCCACCCTCTGCAAGGAAGCCTCCATGAACCAAAGCGCAACAACGCCAGACCGCGCCGGGCAGGCTCGCAAACTCGCGGTCATCGTGGTCGGCCTGGCTGCCGTCGTCGTCGCCATGCTGTGCGCCTTCGCGCTGCCCTCGGTCAACAGCGGCCCGCACAACATCCCCGTCGGTGTCACCGGCTCACAGGACGCCACGGCGGCGCTGTCCAAGGCCCTGTCCGGCGAGGAGTGGGACGTCAGCACGTATGACGACGAGAAGGCCCTCACGGCCGCGGTGAAGGACCGCGAGGTCATGGGCGGCATCGTGCCGGCGGAAGGACACCTCACCGCGTACACCGCCACCGCCGGAGGAGCCCAGTCCGCGGCCACGCTGACCAGCGCGGCCACCGCCCTGGCCAAGCAGCAACAGGCCGAGGTCACCGTCACCGACCTCAGGCCGTTCCCCTCCGAGGACCCCAGGGGCTCGGGCTTCTCCTCCGCCGCCCTGCCCATGATCTTCGGCGGCATGATCCCCGCCATGATCCTTTCGCGCCTCTTCCCCGGCCACGCCGGACTGCGGCTGCGCCTGGCAGGCGGTATCGCCTTCGCTGTCGTGGCGGGCTTTGCCGTCGCGGCCTTCCTCCAGTACGGCACGGGATCGCTGAGCGGCGACTACTTGATGACCAGCCTCGGGCTGTCGCTGGGGATGGCGGCCCTTTGCCTGACGCTCCTGGGCCTGGAGTCCCTGATGGGCATGGCCGGCTTCGGTCTCGGCGCGGCCGTCGTCATGCTGCTGGGCAACCCCCTGTCCGGTCTCGCCAGCGGGCCGCACTGGCTGCCGAACGGCTGGGCCACCCTCGGCCAGCTTCTCCCGCCCGGCGCCTCCGGCAGCCTGCT
This sequence comes from Streptomyces sp. NBC_00287, assembly GCF_036173105.1. NCBI lineage: Bacteria > Bacillati > Actinomycetota > Actinomycetes > Kitasatosporales > Streptomycetaceae > Streptomyces > Streptomyces sp. NBC_00287. The sequence continues at coordinate 8,489,461 of NZ_CP108053.1, read as the reverse complement.
GCGCGCCAACGCGTTCTTCGACGGAACGGGTGGCGGCGGATCCGCCCTCACTCTCGGCTGCTGGGTTCTGCTGGGCCTCGCTCTGATCCTGATCGCCGACCGGCGCGGACCCCGCGAGGCCGCCGTGGAAGAGCCGGGCCGCCAGCCCCAGTTGGTCTGACCCGGGTTCTCAGCAACCCCCCTTCTGCTCCGCGTCCGCCTTGACCACGTACACCTCCCAGGGTTCCTGGCCGGGGCCGTGGACCCAGACCTTGTCCTGGAGGGCGTAGCAACAGGTGGTGTTGGACTCGACGTCGGTGGCCAGGCCCGCCTCGCTCAGGCGGGCGGTGGCGGCGTGGACCGCCTCGGTCGTCTCCACCTCGACGCCGAGGTGGTCCATGCGGGTCGCCTCGCCCTTCGTTCCCTCGAACAGGACGAGCTTCAGCGGGGGCTCGGCGATGGCGAAGTTGGCGTAGCCGTCGCGGAGTTTGGCGGGCTCGGTGCCGAACAGCTTGCTGTAGAAGGCGATGGACGCCTCCAGGTCGGGGACGCAAAGGGCTAGTTGTACGCGGGACATGGCGAACCTCCTTGAGTGGGCAGGGAGTTCAGCAGCCGCCCGAGGGCGCGGGGGCGCCGATCTGCAGCGTCGCCGGGGCCGCGCAGCAGCCACTGGACTGTTCGGCGTTCTCCGGCTCGTCGAACAGGCCCGCGCCGCCGCACACTCCGGTCTCGGGCAGGGTCAGTTCCACCCGCTCGGCGGACTCGCGGTCGCCGGCGATGGCCGCGGCGATGGAGCGGACCTGCTCGTAGCCGGTCATCGCGAGGAAGGTGGGGGCACGGCCGTAGGACTTCATTCCGACCAGGTAGACGCCCTGCTCCGGGTGGGAGAGCTCGTTCACGCCATGCGGATAGACGGTGCCGCAGGAGTGGACGTTGGGGTCGATGAGCGGGGCGAGGGCGGTCGGGGCCTGGAGGCGTTCGTCGAGGCCGAGGCGGAGCTCGGAGAGGAAGGACAGGTCAGGGCGGAAACCGGTCAGGACGATGATCTCGTCCACCGGGTCGAGGCGGCGGCCGTCCTCGGCGGACAGGACCAGTCGGCCGTCGGCGTCGCGCTCGACGGACTCGGTGCGGAAGCCGGTGACCGCGCTGGCGTGCCCCTCCTCTACGGCGGCCTTGGCGCGCAGGCCGAGGGCGCCGCGAGCCGGGAGCTGGTCGGCCTCGCCGCCACCGTAGGTGGATCCGGTGAGTCCGCGTCGAAGGATCCACACCGCGTGCGTGCCCGGCTCGTCCTTGGCCAGGTCCGCGAGTTGGGCCAGGGCGGTGAAGGCGGAGGCGCCGGAGCCTACGACCGCGGTGCGCCTGCCCGCGTAACGGGCGCGTACGGCGGGGTCGTTGAGGTCGGGGACGCCGTAGGCGATGCGATCGGCTGCCGACTTCTCACCCAGGGCGGGTAGTCCGTCGGCGCCGAGCGGGCTGGGGGTGGACCAGGTGCCGGAGGCGTCGATGACGGCGTGGGCGGTGATCCGCTCCTCGTGGCCGTCGGCGGTACGGATGTGCACAGTGAGGGGCTGCTCGTCACGGCCCGAGTCGACGATGCGGTCGCGGCCCGCGCGGGCCACGCCGGTCACCGTGGTGCCGTAGCGGACCTTGTCGCCGAGCGTGTCGGCGAGCGGCTGGAGGTAGCGCTCGGCCCAGTCGCCGCCGGTGGGGTAGGTGCCGCCGTCGGGGCGGACCCAGCCGGTCGGGGCGAGCAGCTTCTCGGCGGCGGGGTCGGTGACCTCGGCCCACGGGGAGAACAGGCGCACGTGCACCCAGCCTCGTACGGCACTGCCGGCCGACGGTCCGGCTTCCAGCACCAGCGGTTCGAGGCCGCGCTCGATGAGGTGGGCGGCGGCGGCCAGGCCGATCGGACCGGCTCCGATCACGACGACGGGCAGCTTGGGCGTGTTCACGGGACTCCCCTTTGATTCGACATTCGTCGATGTTCTACGCAGCCCAGAGTCCCACCTGATTCGACAAACGTCAACATAGACATTGGCCGAATCAGGGTTCATTGATCACCCCACTGGTTCGACGTATGTCAACATAGACGTATGTCGAATACGAAGGTGCTGCCGCTGCTGGAGCCCACGCCCGACCAGACCGTGGCGCCATGCTGCCCGCCCCTGACCGAGCGCCCCTTCACCGCGGACGAGGCGGAGACGGCCGCGCGCATGTTCAAGGCCCTGGGCGACCCGGTCCGGCTGCGGCTGTTCTCGCTGGTGGCCTCGCACGAGGGCGGCGAGGCGTGCGTGTGCGACATCTCCGACGTGGGCGTCTCGCAGCCGACCGTCTCCCATCACCTGAAGAAGCTGAAGGAAGCGGGGCTGCTCACCTCCGAGCGGCGCGGAACCTGGGTGTACTACCGCGTCGAGCCGTCAGTCCTGGCCGCGATGGGCAGGCTGCTGACCATTACGCCGGTCGCGGCCTGATCCGCAGCCCCGCCAGGGCCAGGAGCATCCACGCGGTGAGGTAGGCGAACGCGGCCTCCGGGGAGAACACCGTCCACAGGACACCGGCCACCGTCGACGCGGCGAGGTTCCCCAGGGACTGCACGGTGGCCAGCAGTCCGAACGCCGAGCCGCGCAGATCGGCTGGGGCGAGGGCGGCGACGGCCGAGTGCTGGGCCGTTTCCACGGCGCCGATGCCGATTCCGGCGAGGACGAACGGGATCACCAGTACGGCCAGGTCGGCGCCCGTGACCACGAACAGGCCGTACGAGGCGGCGAACGCCGCGACTCCGCCCGCCAGGACGAGCACCGGACCGCGCGCACCGAGCCGGTCGGCCAGGCGTCCCGCCGGGACGGAGGCGAGGGTGGCGGCGATGTTGTAGGCGATGTAGAGGCCGAGCGCGAGGGTCGTCGCGGTCTGCGTGCCGTGTCCGGGGGTGAGCAGGTCGCTCGCGCGAAGGATCAGCAGGGTCGCGGCCACGTTGCCGACCTCGAACGCCGCGACCGCGGTCATCAACCGCCCCAGTTCGCCCCGCAGCAAGGGGCGTACGCGGATCTTCAGCGGCACCTTGTCCCGGCCGGTCGGCCTGGGCGTGTGGCGGATCGAATAGATGACCGCGGCGGCTGCCAGCAGGCCCGGGATCACCGAAAGCCCGATGGCCCACTGCACGCCGAGCCAGGCCACCAGACCGAGGGCGAGGAGCGGGCCGAAGATGGCGCCGAGGTTGTCCATCATCCGCTCGAAGCCGTACGCCCGCCCATAGCTCCCCGCCGGGACAAGGTCCGCGAGCAGCGCGTTGCGCGCGGGCACCCGAAGTCCGCGTGCCGTCCACGCCGCGGCGCGCAGAACGCCGACCTGCCATACCGAGGTGGCCGCCGCGGTGGCGGCGCCGAGTACCGCCGTGGCGGTGTAGCCGCCGACGGCGACCTTGCGGCGCCTGTTCGGATCGTCGGCCACGACCCCGCCGCCGAAGCGGGCGGCTCCGGCGAGCGCGTCCGACACGCCCTCGATCGCGCCCAGCGCGGCGGCCGGTGCGCCGAGCGTGGAGGTGAGCAGCGAGGGCAGCAGAGCGGTGGGAATCTCGTGGCCGACATCCGCCAGGAAGCTGGCGGCGCCGATCCCCCGTACTCCCGGGGTCAGCCATAGCTCCTGTTCGGGTGTCGAGGAGCGATCGGCATCGGGAGTCGTGGTCATGGCCGTCAGTCTTCAGTACGTGGCGTCCGCCTCGGCAGTGTGCGATGCCACCATCCCTTGCCTGTGCTTATGTCCTTCCAGCCACAGTCGGCATGCTCGGCGAGCGCTGCCTCACTCGGCCGCTCGCCCCGGCATGAAGACGAGAGCCACCAGCGCCAGACCGACCGCGGCGCCGACGAGTTGCATGCCGATGAAGCCCGGGACCGAGCCCGGTGCGATGCCCGCGAAGGTGTCGGTGAAGGCTCGGCCGATCGTGACCGCCGGGTTGGCGAAGGACGTGGACGAGGTGAACCAGTAGGCCGCGCCGATGTAGGACGCGACGGCTACCGGGGCGAAACGGAGCTGGTCGGCGCGGGCCAGGCCGAAGATCAGCAGGATCAGGCCGGCGGTGGCGACGATCTCGCCCAGCAGCAGGTGTCCGGCGGAGCGGTCGTGCGTGGACCACTCCACCAGGGGCTCGCCGAACATCGCGTCCGCCAGGATCGCGCCCGCGATGGCGCCGACGATCTGCGCGGGCACGTATACCGCGGCCTCGCGCAGGGTGACTCCGGCGCCTCCGCGTCGCGCCGTCCACCACTCGGCGAGGGTGACGGCCGGGTTGAAGTGGGCGCCGGAGACCGGGCCGAGCAGGAGGATCAGGATGCCGAGGCCGAAGACGGTGGCCAGGGAGTTGGCCAGCAGTTGCAGGCCGACGTCCGTCGTCAGGTCGGTGGCCTGGATGCCGGAGCCGACCACGACCGCCACCAGCAGCGCCGTACCTATGAATTCGGCGGCGGCCCGGGAGACGAGGGGGCTGCCCGGCGAGGGCTCGACGGCAGCGGGTACAGCGGCTGTCGCGGTGTCGGCGGGGATCACGGGCAGGCCCTCTTGTTCTCGGCTGCGGTGCGGGCGGACGCGGCCAGTTCGGCGAACCGACCGGCGAGCGAGTCGATGACGTCGGGCTTGAGCCGGTAGTAGGTGAACCGGCCACACGGCTCCGTCTCGACGACCCCGGCCTCGCGCAGCACTCTCAGATGGTTGGAGAGGTTGGTCTGCCTGGCACCGGTCTCCTCCACGAGGTGGGTGGTGCACAGCGTCTCTTTGGCGAGCAGGGTCACGATCCGGAGCCTGAGCGGGTCGGCCAGAACCCGGATCAGGTCAGTGTCGACTGACGTCAGCATGCGCTGATACTGTCACATCAGTGGTGGCTGATACCACCGGGTGCCGATGCCAAGCGCGCCTGATGCCGTCGTGAGACAAGAGAGACCTCCGATGCCCGACAAGCCCTCCGTGCTCTTCGTCTGTGTCCACAACGCGGGCCGTTCCCAGATGGCCGCCGCATGGCTGACCCACCTGGCCGGGGACCGCGTCGAGGTCCGCTCTGCCGGCTCCAACCCGGGCGAGCACGTGAACCCGGCCGCCGTCGAGGCCATGGCCGAGGTCGGCATCGACATCTCCGCCGAGGTCCCGAAGATGCTCACGGTCGGCGCGGTGAAGGAGTCGGACGTCTGCATCACCATGGGCTGCGGCGACACGTGCCCCGTCTTCCCCGGCAAGCGGTACCTGGACTGGCAGCTGGACGACCCGGCGGGCCAGGGCGTGGAGGCCGTACGGCCGATCCGGGACGAGATCAAGAAGCTGGTCGAAGGCCTGGTGGAGGAGATCGCACCGACGCCTCAGGCCTGAGCATCAGCGAGCCCGCCTCCGCCGTGGCTGTGACCGGCGATCTTGAGCGGGGTCGGCGGCGTACGCCTTGGGGGCCTGGGTCGATGCCTGCAAGGCTCTGGAGCGCGCGGATCACGTCACTCCACTGAAGACGAAGGATCTCGAACTCCTCGCCACGTCCGCCTACATGACCGGTTGCTATGCACATCCATAGGGACGACATCCAGGTTCGGCTGAAGGTCAACGAAGCCGCTTCCTCGCACACCCCATGACCACAATCAGAAAGAGCTTCTCTCAAAGGTCACTTTCCGTTGGGAATCGGCACAAGGGATCGCTCCTAAGGTGACTGCCGCCGCCCCCCGGTTCGTTGTATCGAGAGGACTCCCATGTCAGGTATGTCCGCCGGATCTTCGACCGGTCGCGGTGTTGAACGACGCACGATTCTGCGCGGTGCGGCGGTGGCCGCGGCCGCCTCCGTCCCCTTCCAGGCCCTCGCGGCGCGAACGGCGGCCGCCGAGCCGGTCAAGCGCGAATTCGACGCCGGATACGGCCCGTTGCGCCCGGTGAAGGACCAGGCGACCGGTCTTGAACTGCTGCACCTGCCGCGCGGGTTCGAGTACATCTCCTACGGGTGGACGAACGACCTCATGGACGACGGCCTGCGCACCCCGAGCGCGCACGACGGCATGGCGGCCTTCCGCTACGGCGACAAGGTCCACCTCGTCCGCAACCACGAGCGCGGCGCCGGACCCGCCTTCACCGCCCCGGCGTACAACCCCGAGGCGGGCGGCGGCACCACCACCCTGGTCTTCGACCCGGACGCCGGCCAGTGGCTGGAGTCCTACGGCAGCCTCGGCGGCACCATCCGCAACTGCGCCGGCGGTCCCACCCCGTGGAAGACCTGGCTCACCTGCGAGGAGACCTTCTCCACGACCGCCGGCAAGCGCCACGGCTACATCTTCGAGGTGGCCTCGGAGGGCAAGGGCAACCCCGAGCCGTACAAGGCGATGGGCCGCTTCAACCACGAGGCCATCGCCGTCGACCCGGCGACCGGTTACGTGTACGAGACCGAGGACCGCGGCGACGCCTCGCTGTACCGGTTCGTCCCGGCGGTGCCGGGCGACCTGTCCAAGGGCGGCCGCCTCGAGGCCCTGCGGATCGGCACGACGACGTACGACACCCGCCTCGACGCCGAGAAGGCGTACGGCACCGTCTCCTGGGTGCCCGTGGAGGACGTCGACCCGGCGACGGACACCGTGCGGCTCCAGGCGCAGGCGAACGGCGCCGCGGTCTTCAGCCGCCTCGAAGGTGCCTGGTACGGCAACGACCGCATCTACGTGATCACGACCGACGGCGGTCCCGCCCGCCAGGGCCAGGTCTTCGAACTCGACCCGGCCACTGACGAGTTCCGCGTCCTGTTCGCCTCGCCCGGCGCCGATGTCCTCAACGCGCCGGACAACATGTGCGTCAGCCCCAGCGGCGCCCTCGTGCTCTGCGAGGACGGCGGCGGCACTGAGTATGTCCACGGCCTCACCACCGAGGGCGAGATCTTCCGCTTCGCCACCAACAACGTCGACCTGCGCGGCGGTACGGCGGGCAAGAACGTCCCGGCGGCCGACCACCGCGGTTCCGAGTGGGCCGGCTCCGTGTTCGAACCGAAGAACGGCAACTGGCTGTTCGTGAACATCCAGACCCCCGGCATCACCTTCGCGATCACCGGCCCCTGGGCCCAGGGCGCTCTCTGAGCCGATGGCTTCAGCTGCGGCAGCGGGGTGCTGCCGCAGCTGACCTCGCGACGCGTGGACTTCGTCCAGGCTCCTGAGTTCAGGACGGGGTGACGGCCAGGATGCGGCTCAGCGCGCTGTCGGGGCGGCTCGTGAGTTCGTCCCAGGTGCCTTCCTCCGTGATGCGGCCGGCTTCGAGGACGGTGATGCGGTCGGCGCGGCGGATGGTGGCGGGGCGGTGGGCGATGACGATCGTGGTGCGGTCCTTCTTGCCGAGAGCGGCGGCGAGTTGGGCGTCGCTGGCGTTGTCGAGGTGGGCGGTGGTCTCGTCGAGGACGAGAACTCTCGGCTCGGCCAGCAGCGCGCGGGCGAGAGCGATCCGGGCGCGCTGGCCGCCGGAGAGGGTGGAGCCACGCTCGCCGACGAGGGTGTCCAGGGGGGCGATCCGGTCGACGCCGCACAGCCGGGCCGTTTCGGTGAGGAGGTCCCCGTGCGCCTCGGGCGCGGTCAGCCGAAGGTTGTCGGTGAGGGTGCCGTGGAAGAGGGGCGTGTCCTGGCCCACCACGGCCACGGCACGTCGAAGTTCGGCATCGCTCACGTCACGCACGTCGACGGGATCGCCGTCGCCGGGTATCAGATGGACGGTGCCCTCGGACGGGTCCCAGAAGCGGGCCAGCAGGTGCGCGCAGGTCGACTTGCCGGCCCCTGACGCACCGACCAGTGCCAGGGTCTGCCCTGCGCGGACCTTCAGCTCGACTCCGTCCAGTACGGGCTTGCCTCCGTAGTCGAAGCTCACCTGGTGGAGTCGGACGCCCAGCGGGCCGGAAGGAAGCGGACGGGGTGTGGCGGGCGGCGGGGCGAGAGCGGGCGCCGTCAGGGCCGCGTTGACCCGGGCGGCCGCGGCCCGCAGGCCCACCGCCTGGCTCAGTGCCCTGGCCGACTCGGCGACGGGGCCCAGCACCGACAGGGCCAGCGCCATCGCGGCCGGGGCCCAAGCGCCGTGCAACCGCCCGGAGGTGACGGACTGCGCCGCGGCGGCCACCACGCCGAGGATCGCGAGCACGATGAGGAGATCGCGTACGGCGGCGGCCATGGCTTCCCACGTGGCCTCGGCACGCTGTGCCTCACCCACCCTCCGACCCTGTTCGGCGAGACGGCCGCGCCGCTCGCCCAGCCGACCGAAGGCGAGCAGCTCACGCAGCCCGTCGACGGTCTCCACCGTGTCTGCCGACAGCTTCGCGGCGGCAGCCCTGGTGCGGGCCCCGCGCGCCGCGCGTCCGCGCGCGTCGGCGAAGGGCGCCACGGCGAGCAGCGCGGCGACCGGCACCACCGCCACCAGCAACCATGGCTCCACAGAAGCCAGAACAGTGGCACCGCCGGTGAACACCACTCCCGATGCGAGGAGTTGGGCGGTCGTGTGTGCGTAGAAGAACTCCAGCGCCTCGACGTCTGCCATGGCCGTGGCGGCCAGGTCCCCGCTGCGCCGGCCGGCGACGCGGGCGGGCGCGCTGCGGGCGAGCCCGTCGAAGACGCGTACGCGTAGCTCGGCCAGCACCCGGTAGGCCAGGTCGTGCGAGAGGTCCATCTCGCGCCAGGTCATCAGGGCGCGTACGAGGACGAGGACGATGAGCGCGCTGACCGTACCGGCCGAGGGCGCGCTGTCCTCGATGACGGCGGTTCCCACGGTGTGCGCGGCCAGCGTCAGCAACGTGACGAGCGAGCCCTGTTCGATGAGCGCGGCGGCACAGGTGCGGGCCATCATGATCCGGTGCCCGGCGAGCGCGGGGAGCAGGGCGCGCAGTGAGCCGCGCGCGGGCAGATCGGTAGTGGTGGTGCTGCTGCTCATGCGGCGAGCCCTCCCTGGTAAGCGTGGCCTGCCTTGACGAGCTCCGCGTAGACGCCCCCGGCTTCGATGAGGGTGGTGTGCTCGCCGACGGCGTCCACGCGTCCGCCGTCGAGCACGACGATGCGGTCCGCGTGCCGGACGGCGGCGAGCCGATGGGCGACCACCAGGACGGTCCGGCCTCCTGCGGCGTCCACCAGTTCACGGACGATGTCCGCCTCGCGGCGTTCGTCGACCGCGCTGGTGGCCTCGTCCAGCACGAGGACCGGAGCGTCGGCCAACAGGGCGCGGGCCAGGGCGAGCCGCTGCCGCTGGCCGCCGGACAGGGTGGCGCCCCGTTCGCCGAGGACGGTGGCGTAGCCGTCGGGGAGGGCGGCGATCTCGTCGTGGATGCCGGCGGTTCGGGTGGCGCGTGTCAGCTCGTCGTCCGTGGCGTCCGGCCGGGCCAGGCGCAGGTTGTCGGCGATGGTGGCGTGGAAGAGGTACGTCTCCTGGGAGACCACGGCGATGCCCTGTCGAAGCGAGTCGAGCGCGTACTCGCTCACCTCGCGGCCGTCGAGGGTGATGTGGCCGCGTTGCGGGTCGTGGTGGCGCAGGAGCAGCGCGAGGAGCGTGGACTTGCCGGCGCCTGACGGGCCGACGATCGCGGTCGTACGTCCGGCCTCGGCGGTGAAGGTGATGCCGCTCAGCGCAGACGTCTCGGCGCCGTCGTAGGTGAACTCGACGTCCTTGAAACGCAGTTCGGGCGGGCCCGGCCAGTGCGCCGGTGCCGTTCCCGTGTCGGGGACGGCGGGTTCGGCGGTGCGCAGCGCCGCAAGCCCGTCCGCTGCCGACACGCCCAGATACCCGGCATGCCACTCGCGGGACAGATCACGGACCGGCCGGAAGCACTCGGAGGCCAGGAGCAGCACCAGGTAGGTGCCGGTCGCCGCGGTGGATCCGGTGACGGCCGACCAGCAGGCGAGGAGCGCGGCGGCCGCGGTGCCGCCCTGGATGGCCAGGTCGGTGATGCCGGTGTCGACGAGGGACACGCGCAGCTTGGCGACGGTGGCCCGGTGCAGCTCCGCCGACCGCTTCTCCAGCCGCTTCCGGGTCCGCCCGACGGCGCCCGCGGCCCGCAGCGCGGGCATGCCCTGGAGAGCTTCCAGGTAGTCGGCACCGAGTTCCTCGTACGTGTCCCAATGCTCCTTTCCGCGCTTGGCCAGCAGCCTGTCCCAGGCACGCGGTCCGACGAGGGCGAGCAGTAGGGCGGGGACCAGGCCGAGGAGGGCGGCCGGTTCGATGACCGCCAAGGCCGCGAGCAGCAGGGGCGGCACGGTGAGGGTGATCAGGAGCTGGGGCAGATAGCGGGAGACATAGGCGTCGACGCCCTCCACCCCGTCGACGAGGGTGGTACGGACGGCCCCGGCCCGCGCGGTCGTCAGGTGCGCGGGTCCCAACCGTCCGAGGTGGGCCACGAGTTCGTCCCGCAGAGCCACCCTGACCCTGACCCCGGCACGGGTCGCGGTTCGCCGCTGCCAGTTGTCGAGCCCGGCACGCGCGGCGACGACGCCGAGCACCGTGCCGAGGAGCAGCGGGAGCCGGTCCGTGTCCCCGCGGGCCAGGTCGGCGAGGGCAACGGCCAGCAGTACGGCCTGCCCGAGGTGCGTGAGGGTGACGGCCGCCTGGAGCAGAGTGGCCGCGAGCAGGGGGCGCCGTGCGTGGCGTGCGGCACGGCGCAGCTCGGGGTGGACGATCACGAGGTCTTCTCCTCGTCGGAGTGGGTGGTGCCGAGGGCCAGGCCGTGGACGATCCAGTCCCGGCCCGGTGGGGCGCCGAGCGCAGCACCCAGATCCGCCTGCTGCCAGGAGCCGACAGGGCGGGCGGCCAGACCGTGTCGTACGGCGGCCAAGTGAGCGAGGTGGACGGCGAATCCGGCGCGCAGGTGCGCTCGGCGGATGCGCGGGGCATCGGCGTCGGACGGGCAGCCGTAGGCGAGCAGGACGGCGCCCGCGTCCGCGATCCACGGCTGCCCCGCACCCCATACGGCGAGCGTCGGCCGGGCCTCCCCCGCCGCGAGCCGCCGCAGTGTGCCGTCGGGGGCCAACTCGACCAGTTCCGGCTCCGGTCCACCGACGGCCGCGCACCAGCCGAGTTCCCCGGCGCTCGCCTGGGCGGCGGTGGCGAGCAGCGCGCGCAGAACGTCCGAGGGCGGGGTGCCCCGTAGTGGTGGGGGCGCGCTGCGGCGGGCCAGTAGTTCGGCGCCCGAGTCCGGGCGCGCTCCCTCAGCTGGAGCGACGTGCACCGTGGCGAGAGGTTCCTCGGTGAGCCCGTCCAGCCGAGGCCGGGACGCGCCCGTGCCCAGCGCGCGAGCCGCGAGCCACAGCGCCCCGACAACATGCCCGGTGTCCAGCAGCATCAGCGGCCAGGCGCGATGACCGTAGTGGGAGACCGTGCGCCGCGCGGTGACGGAGAGTTCGACGGTCGCGCCGGGCAGCGTGCCGTCCGGTTCCCGGCCGAGGCGGTGCACACGGTGGCGCAGAGGGTCGTAGCCGTAGCGCCCGGGCGGCAGTGCACAGCCGGTGCCTACGACGAGTTGGGCGTCCACCGGGTGCAGCGCACCCGCGGAGGGCGCGGGCCGCAGCCGCCCGGAACCGTCCGACGCCGCCAGGGAGAGGCCGAGCAGGGCCCGCAAGTCCAGCTCACCGGGGTCGGGCTCCGGTAGGGAGCTCGGCGGTCCCGGCCAGGCACGGACGGCCGGCCCGGCGGGAGTGTCCGGGCCGGGATCCTCCAGAGTGCGGGCGCGGGCGAGGGTGGTGACGAGGTCCACCGACTCTGGGTGTTCCACGGGGCGGGTTTTCACGGCACGGCCCTCACATGTGGGGCGGAGGAGCCAACGTGAAGTCCTCCGGCCCGCTCGGTGCGGTCGTACGCCAGCCGCGCGCGATGGCGGCGCCGGCCAGGCGCGGGCAGCCGAAGTACCCGAATGCGGCAGGGGCGTTGGGGAGGAGCCCGGAGACGAGGACCCGCGCGACACGCAGGGACGTCTCGGCCACGTCCTCGGTGGTGAGATCGAACGTCATGATGCGGTGACCGCCCTCGTGGAGCGCGCGCTCCAGCCGGTCCCGGCTGCCGGGCTCGACCGCGTCGATCGACACGGTCCCATGCGCGGGCTCACTGAACCGCCGGACCTCGGACGCCATCCGCTCGTCCAGCCACACCTGGACATGCGCGCCCAAGTCCCGTACGTGCTCGAACTGTTCGCCGCACACGTCGAGATAACGGCCGTCGGCACGGTGGTCCAGGTACAGCCCACGGGCGAGCAGCCCGGCCTCGACCGCCTGGAAGACCCAGCCGTCGGGGCCGGTGAGACCTTGGGTGAAGACCCAGGTGTGGACGGCTTCGAGGACGGCCTTGCGGGCAGCCTCGGCCGGGTCGTACTTGCAGGCGAACCCGGCGGCGTACAGGCCGAGTCGGGGATCGTGGACAAGTGCGGCCATGCAGGGGGCGAACTCCGAGGGCATCTCGACGAGATGGACGTCGAGCGCGCATCCGGCGAGGTCGTCGGCGAGACCGGGCACGCCGGCCGGGTCGATGCCGCGGGTCGGGCCGTCGAGGTGCCACCACAGTTCGAGGGCGTCGCGTTCGATGATCTCCAGGAGCCCGCGCTCGGCAGCGTCGTCGAAGCCCTGTCCGGTGGCGATCCCCGCGTAGTTGAGGTGGTGGGTGCGAGGCAGTGAACGCAGCTCGCCCTGGCGCCAGTTGAGGTGGGTGAGTGCGACGGGCGCCCAGACCTCGGCGGTGTCTCCGCCGGGCAGCCGTTCGGTGCCGCGCGTCCAGAGGGCGGGCGTGTCCGGGGTGAGGGGGCGGTAGGGGAACTTCTCGCGGCCGTACTGCCAGTCGGCGTACGTCGGCAGCGCGTCCGGACCGTACAGCCGCAGCCCCTTCTCGGCCAGCTCGGCGGCCGTGGCCCGCAGAGGGGCGTCGGGGTGGCCGGGCGGCGGCACGCGGTTGCCGCAGTATCGCTCGATCCCCTCCGCTATCGCGGCTATTCGGGCACCCTCGGGGTCGCCGAAGGTGGTGCCGAGCGACACCCGGTCGGCGGGCCACAGACCGAGCCGGCGGGCGTCGGCTATCTCGGCGGTGAGCGCGGTGTAGCGGGGCGGTGCGCCCGCAGGGTGCTCAACGGGCTTGACCGCGCGGACGATGCCGCAGACGGGGTCGACGAGAGTTTCCAGCGGCAGCGTCGTCATCGCAGGATCTCCTCTGCGGGATCGGTGGGAGTGGGACGGGACCTGAGCACGGGCAGCCGGAGGGCCACGCTCCCGGCGTCGACCTCGCGCCGGGAGGGAAGCAGCCGGGTGGCCGTGACCGGGTCGTCGCCGGTGTGGGGGTTGCGGGCGTGGGCCGGGAAGTGGTGCCCGGCGATCTCCAGGCGGAGCCGGGTGCCCGCGAGCAGCCGCCGCGCGAGCCTGCCGAGCCCTACGGTGAACTCGCCTGATGGCTCCTCGCGTCGGACGACACCGACGGCGAGCCGCTCTGCCACCCCTGTCGGCGTGACGGCGACGAGCCGGACGGCCCAGTCGGCCGACGGAGTGTGGGCGGTGGCCCGCAGCCGCACCTCCACGGGCCCGACCACGTCCAGCGGACGCGGCAGTGGCGGGGTGACCAGCAGACAGCGGTCGGGCGTACCGTCCGTGGGGACGGCCAAGTCCTCGGAGGACATGGGGCGTTCGGGATCGGCTGTGAAGGAGGATCCGTGCAGCAGCCGTACGCGCTGCGTGCCCAGCTCTCCCTCGGTGTCGGCGCGCACCCACAACGGACTGCCGCCCAGCCCGACCGCGCCACGGCGCCCAGGGCCGAGGTCCCCGGCGAGGGCGCGGCGGGCCCAGCGCACGTAGAGCTCGCCGAGGCCGACCCTATGCGCGGGCTCGGCGTCGGGTCCGGGCTCGCCGACGAGACCGTGCCCCCACGGGCCCAGCAGCAGCCGCGCCGAGGTACCGCCCCAGCCGCGCCACAACGCGACGGTGTCCTCGGTGAAGTGGTCATGGTGGCCGCCGACGGCGAGCAGGGGCATTCCGGCGTGCTGCGCCTTCGCGGCGAGTCGGCCGCGTTCGTGGTGCCGCCACACGTCCGGCCATGAGGGCAGGCTCCGGCCGAGCCGCTCGGGGAGGCCGGTCAGCGGCAGGTGGGTGAGCAGACCGGGGTCCGCCGCAAGGGCCTTGTCCAGGGCGCTCTCGTCGGAGTCCGGCCGGTCGCCGTGGGCTGCCCACCATCCGGCGCGGGCCAACAGCCGTTCCACACCCGAGGGTTCACGAGCAGTATCTACGGTGCCCAGCGCGGGTACAGCAGCGATGACGGCGTCGGGCCGGTCCTCCGCGGGCGCATCGAGCGCAAGGGCGAGGGCGCAGTGGGCGGCGTAGGAGGCACCTACGGCGACCAACCGACCGTCGCTCCAGGGCTGTCGGCGGATCCAGCGGGCGGTCGCCGCTCCATCAGCGGATTCGTTCTCGTACGGGTGCCACTCCCCCGGCGACGCGTGCCGACCCCGTACGTCCTGGGCCAGCGCGGCGAACCCGCGGCGGGCCCAGCCGCACAGTTCGGCGCGGTGCCGTCGGCGGTCGTAGGGCGTGCGGATGAGGACGGCCGGGAAGGGGCCGTCGCCGTCCGGGAGGTGGACGTCGGCGGCGAGCCCCTCCACAGCTACGGTGAACGGCGTCATCCGGCCCTCTTCGGTGTCTGGGCGACGTCGGGCACGGGCAGTACGGCGTGCTCGGTGACGGTCAGCGTGCGCAGGTCGACGCGCCGGAGCCGACGCCGGGCGGGCAGATCGAGCGCACCACTGATCCACCGGCTCAGGTCGTCCGCCAGCAGGGCGGCCAGCAGGCCCGCTGCGGGGGCGGTGAGGTGAGCGGGCGCGCCGGACGTACGGGCCCCGCTCCAGTAGGCGGTCAGCTCGCGGTGCGCGGGGGTGGCGGCGAGCCGGCGGGCCCGGACGTGTGCCGAGGTGACGTCCCCGGCAGCGACGGCGAGGGGCTCGACGTACGCCTGCCAGCCCTCGCGGTGGCAGCGCAGCCAGGCGATGCCGCGCTCCGGCAGCCGGTCGGCGGCGTCCCACAGCCCGTCGGGTACGGGCCCGTCGAGGCACCACACGACAGCGGACGGATCGTCAGCGGTGTTGTCGGGGGCTGTCGTTGTCGGCTCGGCGCCCAGTGCGCGCAGGAGCGCGGCCAGGGGTTCGGTCAGTACCGGGTCGCCCAGCAGTCGGATGTCCCGGCGGTCGGCGGGCCATTGCGGGGGCCGCGGCCCGTTCGCCAGGTACCCGGCGTTCTCGAAGGCCCGGACGATGCGGTCGAGTTCGTCGTCCGGCTCATCTGCTGCCGTACCGGACAGGCGGGACAGCAGGGCGTCCTCGTCCACGTCCCCGGTCCTGACGCTGAGGAACTCCCCCTCGGCCGTACGGACGGCGAGGCCCCGCCCGGGTACGGCGACGATCTCGACACCGGGTGCGAGCTGGCTGCGGGACACGTCAATACTCCTGTGGGGAAGGGGCCTTGGAAGGGCGTGGGCCCGCCCTTGAGGTGACGGGCGGGCCCACGGTCGAGGGAGCTGAACCCTCGCTTACTCCTCGGTGTCCTCGAACGGGTTCTCGACGAGCGCGTTGGAGTGGGTGGCCGAGGCGTGGGCCAGCTGGCCCTGGTCGGCGATGGGGTTGAAGATCTGCTCGTTTTCCATGAACTCTCCTTGTTCGTGCGGGAGATGCAGCGCTCGGGCGAGCGCCACAGCAGACTCTAATGAATATGATTTTCATATTCTAGTGCTGGGAGGGGGTGATCTGGGTAACACACCGGCCAGCCCCCCTCGGGGTCCTGGCCAACCCGGCCGGCCACCCGGAGAACGTCCGCGAGCAGCCCCGGCGTGACGACCTCCTTCGGCGTCCCGTCGGCCACCACGCGGCCGTCGCGCAGGGCGACGATCCGTTCGGCGAACCGGGCGGCGTGGGCCAGGTCGTGCAGCACCATCACGACGGTGAGGCCGCGTTCCTCACGCAGGCGGACCACGGTCTGCAGTACGTCGAGCTGGTGGTGCAGGTCCAGATAGGTGGTCGGCTCGTCCAGCAGCAGGACGCGGGTGTCCTGGGCGAGCGCCATCGCGAGCCGCACCCGCTGCCGCTCGCCCCCGGACAGCGCGTCGACGTCACGCTCGGCCCACTGCTCCACCCCGACATCGCGCAGTGCGCGCAGTACGACGGGGTCGTCACCCTCGCGCAGCATGCCGAGCGGGCCGCGCGCCGCGTACCGCCCCTGCCGGACCAGTTGACGCACCGTCATACCGGGAACGGCCGGGGCCGACTGGTGCAGCAGCGCGACCTTTCGGGCGGTGGCGCGCCGGGAGAGCCGGGCGAGGTCGTCCGCGCCGAGCAGCACGCGCCCCTCGTCCGGCCGCAGCAATCCCGCGGCAAGCCGCAACAGGGTTGATTTTCCACAGCCGTTGAGCCCGATGAGGGCGGTCAGCTCACCCGGCTCGACGGTCATGTCGACTCCCCGCAACACGGGTTGTCCGGGGTAGCCGAAGTGGGCCCCCTCGACGCGGATCCCCAGGGGCTCGGTCATGCTCTGTCCTCCGTCGACATCAGAACGTACTGCTCGGTGAGCGGCGCACGACGACCAGCAGCAGCGCGGCCCCGAGGCAGGCGGTGAGGGCCCCGACCGGCAGCGTGAGCCGCCCGGAGTCCAGTACGGCCGCCAGCAGCCGCGAGGACAGCTGTGCCGCCGCGTCCGCCCCGCACACCACGGCCGCGCCCACCAGGGCGGCGCCGGGCAGGGTCACCCGCAGGTCGGCGCCGAAGAGGGCCAGGGCGACGTGCGGTACGAGCAGCCCGACGAACCCCAGCGCCCCTACGGCTGCCACCGCACCCGCCGTCAGCGCCACCGCGCACAGCAGGGCGAGGGTCCGGGCCCGCCCGGAGGACAGCCCGGCGGCCAGGGCGAGTTCGTCTCCGCAGCGCAGCAGGGTCAGCGGCCCGGCCAGCAGCCAGGCCACGGCGCCCCAGGCCAGCGCCCACGGCCACAGCAGGTGCCAGTGCTCCCACACCCGGCCCTCGGTCGTGCCCACGAGCCACTGCACGACGCTGCCCAGCTCACCGGGCGCGACGAGCAGCACCATGGCCGTGAGCCCGCCGAGCACCGCCGACACGAGCACCCCGTGCACGGCGATCTGCGCCGGGTCGCTGCGGCCCCGTCCGGTGAGCAGCCACAGCAGCGCGGCCCCGGCACAGCCACCCACGCACGCGGCCACGACCACGGCCAGGGGCGACTCCCACCCCGCGAGTCCGAGGCCGGTCGCGGCGACGGCTCCGAGCACCGCGCCCGGAGTCACACCCGTCACCTCGGGCCCGGCCAGCGGGTTGCGCAGCGCCGACTGCAGCACCAGGCCCGCCACACCGAGGCACGCCCCCGCACCGAGGGCCACCAGCAGCCGGGGCAGCCGGAGTTGGAACAGGATGTGCCGTTCCGTCGTATCGCCGCCCCCGCCGAGGACGTCCCAGACGACGGCCGGGGAGATACCCCGCCCGGCCATCAGTTCGGCACCGGCGCATACGGCGATGAGTGCGGCCAGCACCGCGAAACGCCGGCTCACCGGACCTCCTTCTCACGGTGTGTGGCGGACGCTCCGGAAGAGACCGCGGTACCCACCGCCCGGCGCCCGGCCTTCGGCCTGCGGTTGCCCGACCGCAGCAGGGCGACCCCGGCGGGCACGCCGAGCAGGGCCGTCCACGCGCCGACCGGCGTCTCCACCGGCGCCAGCGCGAGGCGGGCCGGAACGTCGGACACGGCCACGACGACGGCACCCCAGGCCGCCGACCAGGGCAGCCAACGCACCGCGTCCGCCCCGGGGTTGAACCAGCGGGCCAGGTGCGGGGCGAGGAACCCGACCCATGCCACCGGCCCGCACACGGCCGTCACCGGCGCAATCAGGACGACGGCGATGGCCAGCGCGGCCAGCCGTGCCCGCTGGGCGCGCACGCCGAGCGCCTCGGCGTCCTCGTCCCCCAGCCGCAGCACCGAGAGCACCGGCGCGCACAGGACGAGCGCGGGAACCGCGACGAGCAGCCACGGCCACAGCCCGGTGACATCGTCCCAGGTGCGGGCGGAGAGCGAACCGAGCAGGTAGCGGTAGATCAGCTGGAGGTCGAGCTGGTCGGCCATCACCATCAGCACAAGCAGCGCGGCCTGCAGCGCGGCGGCGACCGCGGCGCCGGTCAGCAGTACGGCGGACGGGCTGCGCCCCAACCCGGCGGCGAGCAGCGTGAGTCCACCGCCGAGCGTGGCCCCGCCGATGGCCAGCAGGGGCTGGACGGCGGCGGGCACGGATACCGCCAGCACCAGAGGCGCGGCCACCCCGAGCGCGGCGCCCGAGGACACGCCCAGCATCTCGGGGACGGCCAGGGGATTGCGCAGCGCCTCCTGGAGCACGAGCCCCGCCGCGCCCAGACACGCACCGGCGACGAGCGCCAAAACCAGCCGGGGCACGCGGAGTTCGGTGACGACGATCCCGGCGAGTGTGGTGTCCCCCTCCAGGAGCGCACCGGGCAGCTGGTGCAGGGGGACGTAGGGGGTGCCGAGGCTCAGCGCGCAGGCGGACGCGGCGACCAACAAGGCGACCAGGACGAGCAGTTGCCGTCTTCCCGCGAGGGTCACCGACCGTCGTACGCCCGTTGCCATGTCACCCGCTGCGGTGGGCACGCTCACCGCAGCGCGGCCGTGGCCTCATCGAGCACGATGCCCAGCGAACGGGTACCGCGTCCCTTGGCCCACACCTCGGAGTTCACCTCGTGGACGTCCCCGTTCTTCACCGCCGGGATCTTGCCCCACAGGGGGTTCTCCGCCAGCTTCTCCGACAGCTTGCCGTCCGCCTCACCGAAGCTCATCGTCTCGACGAACAGCACGTCGACATCGGCCGCGAGGATCTCCTCGAGGCTGTAACTCCCCTCCACGCCACGGGACTTCCAGGGGTAGTCGGCGAGCTTCGGGAACAGGCTGGCGGCCGCGTCCGTCTCCGGGGTGGCGACGCCGAAGTTCTCGTCGCTGCCGTAGATGATGAGCGCGGTCTTGTCGCTCTTGGTCTTCTCGGCCTCGGCGAGCTTGGCACGGAAGGACTTCTCGGCCTTCTCGCCCTCGTCGGTACGGCCGGTCAGCGCGGCGACATCGCGCAGGTATCCCACGCTGTCCTGCCACGTCGCGGGCTGCATGGGCCAGAAGGTGGTGGCGTCCTTCAGGGCCGGGGCGAGCTTGCCGTGGGTGTCCTCCAGGCCGATCACGAGGTCGGGCTTGTGGGAGAGGATCGCCTCGACCTCGGGCGCGATGAACCCGCCGGGGATGACGTCGACCTGCTTCGCCTTCTCCTCCCCCAGGAAGTCGGGGTGGGCGAGGAGCGCGCTGTTCGTGGCCGTGGGGACGATACCCAGCTCGGTCAGGATGTCGTCGCAGAGCGCGAAGAGGCAGACGATGCGCTCGGGCTCCTTCTTGAGCGAGACCTTGACGCCGCCCGTGTCGGTCAACTCCCGTGTCGCCTTGATGGGTTCGACGGTGACATCGGTCTTCGGGCCGGCCGCGGCGGCCTTCTCGCTCGCGGGTTCGGTGGACGATCCGCACCCCACCAGCACCGAGCCGACCAGGGCTGCGGTGATCCAGCTACGGACGAATTTCGACGGTGAGCGCAGCATCGATGCCCTCGTTTCTTCTCAGGAACCTGGAACGCCCTGAAGATACATGATAATCGTTTTCAATAGCACTCTCGTTTCGATGGAGGCATCGATGACCGCCGCCCCTCCCCTGCTGCTCGTCTCCGATCACGTGGAGGGCTCTGTCCACGCGCTGACCGTGCCGGACGGCACCGAGACGGGCCGCCTCACCGGTCGCCATCTCTCCGAGCACGCCGGGTTCCTGGCGTTGCCGGGCGGGCGGGCGGCTTGCGTCGACGACCGCAACGGCGAGCTGCTGGTACTGGACCCCTTCGGCGATGAACTGGTGGAAACGGCGATCCCGGTCGCCGTGCCGGCCGAGCACCTCGCCTGCGACCCGTCCGGCCGGTGGATCGCCGTCACGACCGGTCTGGGCGAGAACGCCGAGCCGTGGTCGGACCTGCTGACGGTCGTCGACCTCACCACGGGAGACACGGTCCGCGTACGCACACGGGTCGGCGAACCTGGTGTGACGGTCCTGGGCAACGGCGATCCGCTGGTCGTCCTGCGGCACCGGGAGCCCGGCGCACTGGCTGTCCACCGGTTCGCCGACCTCCTCGAAGCCCCGCCCGGCTGCCCTCCGGTCACACCCCACACGCACCTGCCGCTGCCGGACGACGGACACGGAGACGCCCAAGAGCCGTACTCCGGCGAGGTGTTCGCGGCCACGGGAGACGGCGTGCACCGCGCCCGCCGCGAGGGCGACGCGCTCGTCCCGGAGCCCGTGATCCCCTGGGATTCGCCCGCCCGAGGCTGGTACCTGCGGCTCGACACCCGGCAACGGATGCTGTGGTCGACCCTGCGGGGCGGCCCCGCAGACCCGCTGCGGTGGCCGGAGTGGACCAATCAGGCGTGGCGCCACGACCTGGAGACGAACCGCACGACACTGACGGAGCTCGGCCCCGGCCTGGTCTTCCGACTGGCGCTCGCCCGACACCACACCGCGTTCACCCGCATCCACCCGGACGGCGACGAACTGATCCTCCTGGACACCGACGACACCGCCCGCCGCGTCCCCCTGCCCGCCATGGACGGCGCACCCCGCCGCGGCGGCACCCCCTGGGACGGCGTCCAGCGCCGCGCGGTGGCCGCTTCACCGGGCGCGGACTGGATCGCCGTCACCCGCGGCGGCCACGGCGAAGTCCACGTCTTCGACGCGCGAACCGGCAGCGAATCAGCCCGCTTGAAGCTCGACACGCCTCTGCATCACGGCGGCCACATGGTGCTGCGCACGCAGGCCGACGGCGCCGAAGGCGATCCCGTGGGCAGGTGACGACCCCCTCCTGAGACCGGCATCTCTTGCCTCCCACGCCTCGGCACCGTGCGCTCACGAGCCATACCGACCGGCTGGTATGTCGCGAAGCCATCTCAGTTCACGACGACGGCGACCTGCACATCTACCAGGGCAACCCGTTCAGCCCGGAACTTGGCTACACACCGGGACACGAGTGTGTCGGCGTGGTCGTCGACACCGGCAACCAGGTCACCCGCTTCAAGCCAGGCGACCGGGTCCTGGTGCCCGCCTCGGCCGGCTGCACACTGTGCCGGTCGTGCGCGGCCGGGTTCACCGCCCGGTGCGAGCGCGCCAAGTCCAGTACGGAGCTCTGCTACGGCGTGAGCCCCCAACTCCCCGGCAGCCAGGCCCAGGCACTCTCCGTGCCGTACGCCGACATCAACCTGGTGCCCCTGCCCGAGGGCATCTCCGACGAGGCCGCCGTCGTCCTCACCGACAACGCCCCGACGGCCTGGTACGGCTGCCGCCGCGCCCGCATCCAGCCCGGCGAGACCGTCCTGGTCATCGGCCTCGGCCCGGTCGGCCTGATGGCCGCCCAGTCCGCCTTCGCGATGGGCGCCGCCCGCGTGCTCGGTGCGGACCTGGTCGCGGAGCGCCGCGCCTTCGCCGCCGGCCTGGGGGTCGAGCCGGTCGAGGGCGAGGACGCGAAGGCCGCCGTGCGGGACACGGAGGCGGTCGTCTCCCACCGCTTCCCCTCTCTCCGAAGGCCCGGCGGCGTACGAACTGTTCGCCAACCGCTCCGACGGCGTCCGCAAGATTCTCCTCGACCCCACCGGCTGACCCTGTCCATGAGAGGGAAGACAGGGCTTCCCTCTCATACAGGGGCACCTCCTGGTGCGGGTGAACTGCTCATGCGCGGCTGACGTCGTCGTACGGTCTTGTCATCACGCATCACGCATCACGAGGAGACAGTAAGGCCGATGATCTTCATCACTGCCAAGTTCCGGGTCCGTCCCGAGCATGCCGACCGGTGGCCGGAGATCACCGCCGACTTCACCGAAGCCACGCGCCGGGAGCCCGGCTGCCCTGGTTCGACTGGTCGCGAAGCGTGACGGACCCCACGGAGTACGTCCTGGTCGAGGCCTTCCGCGATGACGCAGCAGGCGCTGCTCACGTGCAGTCGGCGCACTTCAGGGCCGCGCAGCAGACCTTGCCGCCCCATCTGATCGAGACACCACTCATCGTGAACGCGAACATTCCGCAGGACGACTGGTCACTGCTGGGCGAGATGGCCGTTCCCGAGCAGGGGTAGGACAGCGCGGGCGGCGGGAGTGGGCCTTGGCCGCGTCAGCCGAGCAGTTGTGCGCTGCTGACGGGTTCGCGCCGCTGTTGTCCATTGATGCGGTGCCGCTCGATGGACGAGCGACGGTACACCTCCTGCCGCACCCGCTGGATCTCGCCGATGGGCCGGTGCTCCTCGCGTGAGCGCCACGGTGTGATCGACGTGGCGTCGGCGGCCGCCACGTTGTCGTCGTCGCCGATGTCCTGACGCGGGAGGTCCACTCGGGCGACGGTCACCCAGGGGGACAACTCCTCGGGCCACTTCACCGAGGTGTTGTCGACCGGCATGCGGGACAGATCGGTGTTGAGCTGCACCTGGAGCTCGAAGGAGTGGTCCCGCTCCGCGGCCTCGGCGACCAGGGTGCGGCGGAATGCCTCGTTGTCCGCGCGCACGTCCACGATCTGGTGCGTCAGGGAGGCCAGAGACTCGGCCGTCGGCACGGTACGGATCTTGGCGATGTGATCGCCGTACCGGAAGGCGCCCATGCTGTTGTAGTTGTACGACAGCAGGTTCCTGCGCGGGACGGTGGTGAACGAGAGCATGGCGAACAGTTCGTCCCACAGCCACCCGTCGGGGTCGGTGAGCGTGCCCCGGCGGGTCAAGAACTCCGCCATCCAGGACTTGCGGCGGGCGGGGTTGGCCAGGCCCTCGGGCAGTTCCGCGAACAACTCCTCGATGACCATGTAGTCGTAGGCGGTGTTCGCGAAGAAGACCTCATTGTTGATCAGGTTGAGGTCGAAGGTACCGCTGTCCGGTTCGTCGTCCAGCAGTGAGGTGCCGGGCACCCCGAACAGCTTGATGCCCATCCCGCACGCCGCGCCCAGCTGGTGGTCGGGACGCTGGTGGCCCAGACCGTTGGAGTAGCGCACGGCGGCGTCGTACACGGTGGGCCGGGCGAAGATGCCCTGCCCGTGGAAGCCCGGGTTGTCACCGACGGTGACGGTGGCCTTGAGAAGTCCGTACGTCTTTCCATGGGCGGTCCGGACGGCGCGCCCGCCCGGCCCGCGCTCGACCGAGGCGCGGGTGCGCTGCGCCACCTGTGCGACCACTGCGTCCAACTCCTCCTGGTAAGCCGGACGTTCGGCGGGACGGTAATCCTCGTAACGGACGGGATCCATGGTGTTGCCTCCCTGTGCGGTGGTGTCGATCTCAAACGCTAGCCACCAATTCAATTGTGCACAACGTAACTGACTGTGATGAATCACACGTAGCCCAGGGCAACCATGTCGGGGGTGCGGTGCCCCGAGGGGCCGTTTCGGCCTTTCCCTGCCGGTGTGTAGACACGGTTCGCGCTGAATGGAACGCTCCCTACAGAGACGCGGACCTGTTCTCCCGCTCCGCCGGTTCTTCTTCCGCGCCGTGCATCCCCCCCAGTGCGCAGATCTCGCAGCGCCTGATTCCTCGTACGCCCAGATTCCTCGCTGTGAGGAGTTCACCGCATGAGAGTCCGAGTCACCCCTGCGACACTCGCCGCCATCGTCCTGGCCATCACCGCCACCGCCGCCGATGCCTCCGCGACCCCGGCCGCCGTCCCTGCGGAGTTCACCGTGGACACCGCCTCCGACGCGGTGGATGCCGACCCGTCGGACGGCTGGTGCCGTACCACGTCGGGAGCGTGCAGTCTGCGCGCCGCGGTGATGGCCGCCAACTCCTGGCCGGGCAGTACGATCACGCTGCCTCCCGGCCACTACCGGCTGACGATCCCGCCCGACCCCCGGCTGATCATCGGCGACCATCCCGACCCCACCACAGGCGACTTGAACGTCGACGCGCCCACCACGATCAGGGGATCCGGCGCGCGTAACACCGTCATCGACGCCAACCTCCTGGACCGGGTCTTCCGCCTGCGGGCCGACACCCGCATCTCGGACGTGACGATCACCGGGGGCAGGGCCAGGCAGCGCGAACTGCCCTTCACCGACACCGGTGGCGGCGGCATCGCCAACGGAAAGCATCTGACACTGCGTCGAGTCACTGTCACCGGGAACTCCGCCGGCTACGGGGGCGGCGTCTTCAACGTCCCCGACTCTCATCTGGATCTCGTCGACAGCACGGTCAGCCGGAACGCGGCAGGAGAGGCCGGGGGCATCAGATTCGACGACAGCGGCACCGTGACGAACTCGACGATCGCCGATAACCGGGTGACGGATCCCGGTGGCCGTCCCGGCAGCCTCGGCGGCTACGGCGGAGGCATCGACATCCGCGGCCTGGGAACCGTACGGATCCTCAACTCGACCATCACGGGGAACCGTTCCAGCGACGGCGGGGGCGGCATCAACATCGCCCCGGCCTACCTCGACAGCCTGCCCGCGCCCCTCCCCGACATCGTCGATCTGCCCCTGGGACGCATGACCCTGCGCAACTCCGTCGTCGCGGGCAACACCGTCGACGGCGCGAGCGCCGACTGCGAGAAGGCCTTCGCCACCATCGTCTCGCTGGGCAACAACATCGACGCCGGCGGAAGCTGTCACCTCACCGCCGCAGGCGATCTGCCCAGCCGTGACCCGCTGCTCGGGCCGCTCGCGGACAACGGCGGCCCGACGGACACGGCGGCGCTGCTGCCGGGCAGCCCCGCCCTCGACGCGGCCGACGACTGCCCCGTCACCGATCAGCGCGGCATGGCCCGCCCCCAGGGCGCCGCCTGTGACATCGGCGCCTACGAGCACACGCCCTGACCTCCGCCCCGCACCGGCATCAGGACCGATGAGGATGAGATGAGCTCTCCGAGTCTGCGGCACACCCTTGCCCGCGCCATGGCCGCTGTCGCGGCCCTGCTGCTGCCCCTCACCACTCCCCTGCCCACGGCCCGCGCCGACGCCGGCCACGACTCCGTGGTCGTGCGCACCGACCATGGCTGGGTGCGTGGCGCGGCCGGCCGCGACGGCGGGCGGGTGTTCCAGGGGATCCCGTTCGCCGCCCCGCCGACCGGTGAGCTGCGCTGGCGTACGCCGCGACCCGTCGCGCAATGGCAGGGCGTACGGGATGCCACCGCAGCGGCCCACCCGTGTCCCCAACTGCCGTTAAGGCTGCTGCCCGACGGCGGCCCCGTCCTGCCCGGTGAGTCCAACCGCACCGGCAGCACCGCCGAGGACTGCCTGTATCTGAATGTGTGGGCCCCCGCCCACACCACCGGCCGGCCCCTGCCGGTGCTGGTCTGGCTGCACGGCGGCGGCAACGCCTACGGCGCGGGCAGTGACTACGACGGCTCGGCGCTGGCCCCGCGGGGCATGGTCGTGGTGACCGTCAACTACCGTCTCGGAGCACTGGGGTTCCTGGCCCATCCGGCCCTGTCGGCCGAGAGCGGGGACCGCGCCTCCGGGGACTACGGCCTGATGGACCAACAGGCCGCGCTGCGCTGGGTGCAGCGCAATATCGGTGCCTTCGGGGGCGACCGGAACCGGGTGACGCTCGGGGGCCAGTCCGCCGGATCGGCGGACACCTGCGCCCACATCGTCTCGCCGACCGCGAAGGGGCTGTTCCAGCGGGCGATCCAGCAGAGCGGAAGCTGCGCCTCGCCCGGCGCGGTCACTGCGCTCACGCTCGACGCGGCCGAGCGGAAGGGCAGCGGCTTCGCGGCCTCCGCGGGCTGCCCCGACCCGACAACCGCGGCGGAGTGTCTGCGTGCCGTGCCGGTCGCCGAGCTGATCCGCACCGCCGGGACCGGGGCGGCGTCCCTGTGGGGTCCGAACACCGGGCCGCGCGTCCTGCCGTACGCTCCGCAGGAGGCGTGGGCCGAAGGACGCGTGAACGCGGTGCCGACGCTGAGCGGCAACACCCATGACGAGTACCGCTACTTCACCGCTTTGTACGTGGATCTGCTCGGCGGCGGCCCGTTGACTCCCGCGTCGTACGCCGCGCTGATCCGGCTCCAGTACGGTGAGCGCGCGGCCGCGGTCCTCGACGCGTACCCGGCGTCGGCGTATGCCTCTCCCAACCTGGCGTACTCCGCCGTCGGCACCGATCAGCGGTTCGCCTGCCCGGCGCGGTCCGACAGCCGGTTGTACGGCACTCGGGCGCCCGTCTACGCCTACGAGTTCGCCGACCCCCAGGCGCCACCGTTCATCCCGGCACCGCACACACCGCAGGGCGCCTTCCACGCCTCCGAACTGGCCTATCTCTTCCCCATGGACGCGGTGCGGCCCCTGACACCGGCACAGCGCCGCCTGTCCGCGACGATGACCGCCTACTGGGCCCGGTTCGCCGCGAGCGGCGACCCCAACGGGCCCGGAACGCCCTCCTGGCCGCGCTACACGCCCGACGCAGACCGCATCCAGGTACTGGCACCCGACCGGGTCGGCCCCACCACCGGGTTCGCGGCCGATCACCATTGCGCGTTCTGGCCGCAGCCCGCCTCAACTCAGTGGGGGCAGCCACCCTCCACCGCCACACCGTGATGGGCCGCCAGTGCCCGCAACGCCACACACAACGGCCCGATCTCCAAGGCGGCACCCGCATCGAACCAGCGGGCCACGGCCGTTCCACTCGCCATCCTCAGCGTGAAGCGCGCCAGCTCGTCCGCGACCTCGGGGCGATCGCCCAGTCCGAAGACGGCGCTCAGCGCGTCCCGGGCCCAGACCACCAGCGCGTCCCGGTAGTGCCGCACCTCGGCCACGGCCGCCGCACTGGCGTCCTGCTGCACCATCCCGAGCCCCAGCAGCAGCCGCACACCATGCTGATGACGCTGGAACGCGTCCCCCACCTCGGCGAGAAAGGCCTCCAGGCGCTCGTCGACGTCGGCGCCCGGCACCTCGGCCGGGGGCAGGGCCGCCAGCAGGGTGGTCCTGGCCCGCTCCAGCACCGCGACGTAGATCCCGTCCTTGCTGCCGAAGTGCCAGTAGAGAGAGCTGACCGGCAGGCCGCACGCGGCGGAGATCATCGAAATGGATGTGGCGGCGTAGCCGTGCCGGGCCATCAGGTCACCGGCGGTGTCGAGTATCGCGTCCCGGGACCGTGCGCCGCGGCCCTGGGCCGGTGCCTCCGTCATGCGGCCGACTCTAGAGGAAGCGCAGGCGGTGCCCCAGGTGGCCGATCGGGCAGTAGGGCAGGGGCGGGGGCGGTCCCCGAGTGACTGGGCATCGACCAAGGACCGCCCCCGCCGGCTCAGTTGCCGCGGCTCAGTTGCCCGGCGACCCGAATTCCTTGCGGGTGTCCACCGGTTCGCCGAACAGCTGCCAGCGCTCGCCCTTGAAGCGCATCAGCTGCATCGTCTCGATGGGGAAGGCGTCGTCAGGCCCGGTGGAGAGCGTGACACCGGGCAGCAGCATGTCCACCTTGACGTCCTTCAGGTCGCGCACCGCGTCGCGCAGCCCTTCCCTGGTCGGGCACTTCATGGCGTCCAGGGCCTTGTGCAGGCTGGAGGCGGCGGCCCAGCCGTAGGCGTTGAACTGGTTGGTCGGGTCGGAGTCGGGCGCGTACTTGTCCAGCGCGTCGTTGTACGCCTTCATCTCCGCGTCGTCGGCCCACTGCGGGTCGGCGGGGTCCTTGAAGTAGGTCGCCGAGACCACGCCCTGGACGTTCTTGAAACCGACGGGCTTGAGCACGGCGGCCGACGAGGACACGTTGTTGACGATGTGCAGCGGGTTCCACTTGGTGTTCTTGGCGTCGGAGGCGAGGGCCTGGCTGCCGAACTTGGGGGTGGTGATGTTGAGCAGGACGTCCGCCTTGGAGCGGGCGAGGCTTGTCATCTGCGCCGACACCGACGGGTCGGTGACCTCGTAGCTCTCCTCGGCGACCACCTCGATGCCGCTGCCGGCGACGGCCTCCTTGAATCCGCCGAGCAGGTCCTTGCCGAAGTCGTCGTTCTGGAAGAGGACCGCGACCTTGGCCTTCGGCTTCTCGTCCTTGAGGTACTTGGCGTACACCCGTGCCTCGGACACGTAGTTGGGCTGCCAGCCGATGGTCCAGGGGTGCTGGTCGTCCGTGCCCCACACGGAGGCGCCCGTGGCGACGAACGGCTGCGGCACCTGCTGCTTGTTGAGGTAGTCCCACACCGCCGCGGTGGACGGGGTGCCCAGGCTCTGGAACACGGCGAACACCTTCTCCCGCTCGACCAGTCTGCGGGCCTCCTCGACCGCCTTAGGCGGCTGGTAGCCGTCGTCGCGGACGACGAACTCCACCTTGCGGCCGTCTATGCCGCCCTGGTCGTTGACGTGCTTGAAGTAGGTGCCCACGCCCTTGCTGATCGTGCCGTACGCGGAGGCCGGTCCGGACAGCGGATAGATTCCGCCCAGCTTGATGGTGGTGTCGGTGATCCCGGTGGTCTGCTGACCCTTGCACGCGCCCTCGGCGGCGGTGCCTTGTTCGTCCTCCCCGCGCTGGCTGTTGCAGGCCGTGGCGAGGAGCAGAGCGGCGGACGCGGCCGCGGCCGCCCGCAGAGCGGTCGTCTTGCGCATATGACTCATTCCTTTTCCGTGCGGGGCGGTGCGCCCACGGGTTCGGCGTCGGCAGGTGCGGGATCCGCAGGAGTGGGGGGCGCGGAGGATTCGGATACAGGTGTGGAGCCCGTGTCGGGCGTCCGGTCGGGGGCAGGGGCCGTACGGGTCAGAGGCCCGGCGGCGAGGCCCCGGACCCGGCCCACCAGGCCGGCCATTCCGGTCGGCGCCACGAACATCACCACGATGATCAGGAGGCCGAACACCACACCGGGCGCCGCGTCGCTGATGTCCTGGGCCACGCTGGGCACGTACATCACGAACGCCGCCCCCAGCAGCGGTCCGTACAGCGAGGCCAGTCCGCCGACCACCAGTCCGGCCAGCAGCGTGATGGACAGGACGAAGCTGAAGGAGTCGGGTGAGACGTAGCCGATGACCCAGGTGTACACACAGCCGGAGACGCCGGCGAACAGGGCGCTCCACGCGAAGGCGAGGGTCTTGTGCAGGGACAGCCGTACGCCCATGACCTCCGCGGCGCTCTCGTTGTCCCGTACGGCGAGCAGGGCCCGGCCAGCCCGGGAGCGCAGCAGGTTGCGGGCGAGCAGCAGGGCCGCCGCGGCGACGGTGAGGGCGACGAAGTACATCCACTGGTCCTCGGCCAGGCCGCTCCATGCCGGGGGTTGCAGCTTGTCGACGGTCAGGCCCATGGAGCCGCCCGTCACCGGTTCGAGCCGCTTGAGCAGCGGGGGCAGGAACACCGCGAACGAGAGGGTGACCAGGGCCAGGTACAGGCCGCGCAGCCGTAGCGCGGGCACTCCGAAGCCGAGGCCGAGCAGGAAGCATCCGGCGGCCGCGACCGGCAGCGTGGCCAGGTGGCCGGTGTCGTACCGGTCGAGCATGACGGCCGCCGTGTAGGCCCCGGCCGCGAAGAACGCGCCGTGGCCGAGCGATATCTGCCCGCCGAAGCCGACCAGGAGGTTCAGTCCGGCCAGCGCCACGGCGTACAGCAGCACCATGGTCAGCTGGAAGACCTGGAAGGGGGCGAAGTAGAACGGTGCGCCGACGGCGACGGCCACCGCGAGCAGTGCGGTGAGCGCGGCCCGCACGCGGCGGGCACGGTCGGTGGCGAGGGTGGCGACGATGGTGCTCATGCGCGTTCCACCGCCGCCCGGCCGAACAGGCCCTGGGGCCGCACCAGCAGCACCGCCAGGATGGTCACCAGGGGTACGCCGACCTTCAGATCGGCGCCGATGACGTCCACGTACGCCCCGGCCAGCGTTTCGGCGACGCCCACGAGCAGGCCGCCGACGACCGCGCCGACCGGGCTGTCGAAGCCTCCGAGGGTGGCCGCGGCGAACGCGTAGATCAGCACTCCGCCCATCATGTTGGGCTCCAGGAACAGCAGCGGGGCAACCAGCACGCCCGATATCGCGCCGACCGTCGCGGCCAGTCCCCAGCCGAGCATCAGCACCCGGCCGACCCGGATGCCCGACAGCCGGGCGGAGGCGGGGTTGCAGGCGACGGCCCGCATCACCAGGCCGACGGAGGTGTGCTGGAACAGCAGGTACAGCAGACCCATCACGACGGCCACCACCGCGATGATCCCGAGGGTCGACCAGTCCACGCGCACCCCGGCCAGCTCGATGCCGCCGTCGGGGAAGGGCTGCGGGAAGTCCTTCACGGTGAACGACCAGATCAGGCCGGCCACGGCGTTGACGAAGATGAACAGGCCGACCGTGACGATGACCATCGTCAGCTCGGGCGCGTTCTGCACGGGCCGGATGACGAGCCGCTCGATGAGCATGCCGCCGGCGAACGACACCGCGAGGGTGACCGGCAGCGCCAGCCAGAACGACATCCCGGAGGCGACGAGTTGCCACGCCACGTAGGTGGAGATCATGGCGAGCTCGCCCTGCGCGAAGTTGACGATCCCCGTGAACCGGTGGATCAGCACCAGGGCCAGCGCCAGACTGGCGTACACCGCGCCGGAGCCGACCCCTTCCACCACCTGCTGGAGCAGTTCGGTCACGGTGCTCACCCGCCCGTTCCGGTGCGGACGGAGACACCGAGATACACCTCGGCGACCTGCCCGTCCTCGCGGATCCGGTCGGCCGGTCCGGACATCACCAGCCGGCCGGCCTCCAGTACGTGGGCCCGGTGCGCGATGTCCAGCGCGAGCTGGGCGTTCTGCTCGACGACGACCACGGTGGTGCGTTCCTCCTCGTTGACGGCACGGACGATCTCGAACAGCTCGCGGGTGACCAGCGGGGCGAGCCCCAGCGACGGCTCGTCAAGGAGCAGCAGTGAGGGCCGCAGCATCAGGGCCCGGCCGATGGCGAGCATCTGCTGCTCGCCGCCGCTGAGGCTGCCTGCGGCCTGGCGGGACCGCTGGCGCAGTTTGGGGAAGTAGCCGTAGATGCGGTCCAGGTCGGCCGCCACGGCGGCGCGCCTGGCACGGCCCCGGCGCAGGTGGGCGCCGACGCGCAGGTTCTCCTCGACGGTCAGCTCGTTGAAGGTGCCCCGGCCCTCGGGCACGTGCGCCACGCCGAGGCGGGCGGCCTGCTCGGGCGAGCGGCCCAGCAGCTGCGTACCGTCCAAGGTCACCGAGCCGCGGCCGCGGACCATGCCGCACAGGGCCCGCAGGGTCGTGGTCTTGCCCGCGCCGTTGGGTCCGAGGATCGCGCACACCTCGCCGCGGGCGACGGAGAAGTCCAGGCCCTGGAGAACGCGGGCCTGGCCGTATCCGGCGTGCAGGTCGGAGGCCTTGAGGAAGTCCGGCTCCGCGGTCGCCGGGGACTCTGTGCGATCGGTGGTGGGCTCGCTCACGCGGCCACCCCCAGGTACGCCTCGATGACCGCAGGATCGCGCTGGATCTCCTCCGGCGGACCCTCGGCGATCTTGCGCCCGAAGTCGAGGCAGACCACCGTGTCGCACAGGCCCATCACGAACCCCATGTGGTGTTCGACCACCACCAGCGTCAGGTCGAAGTCCTCGCGCACCGTCCGGACCAGATCTGCGAATTGGCCGACCTCGCCGTGGCTGAGCCCGTTGACGGGTTCGTCGAGCAGCAGCAGCCGGGGCCGTACCGCGAGCGCGCGGGCGAGCTCGACGCGTTTGAGCGTGCCGAACGGCAGCCCGGAGGCGGGGTGGTCGGCGACGTCCGCAAGGCCGAGACGCCGTAGCAATTCCTCTGCGTGGTCACGCAGTTCCCTCTCCTCCCGCCGGACGCGGGGCAGCCGGAGCGCCGCGGCGAGGTGTCCGGTGCGCCCCCGGCTGTGGGCGCCGATCATGACGTTGTCCCGGACCGTGAGCCGTGGGAACAGCCCCAGGTTCTGGAAGGTGCGGGCGATGCCGCGCCCGGCCACGGAGTGCGGCGGGAGGGCGAGCAGGTCCTCGTCCTCGAACCGCACTGTCCCCGCATCGGGGGTGCAGCGCCGGGTGAGGCAGTTGAACAAGGTGGTCTTGCCGGCTCCGTTCGGTCCGATGAGCCCCACGGCGGTGCCCGGCTCGACGGTGAACGTGACACCGTCCAGTGCCGTGATCCCGCCGAAGCGCACGCTGATACCGTCGACCGCGAGCATGAGTGACGCCCCTTCCGAGGTGCTGGGGGGAGGTGGGCGAGCGTCACAGTAGGTGGGGGTCTTCCACGCGCACATTGGGTACGAGCACCCAACTTCGCGGCCACCGACTTGTGCGCCGCGCCCAGTTCTCCCGGCATGTCCTTCCCGAAGCCTGTTGACGGGACACGAGGGGGACGGCGACGATCGGCCCCATGCCTCGCGGACCCGCCTTGGGCAGCCCCGCACCCGCCGACCCGCTCAGCCGGGAGCGGCACCGGATCCTGCACGCCGTGCAGGACCGGCTGGAGGAGGTGGCGCAGACCACCGTCGCGGTGATGCGCACGGAGATCCCCTCGTACGCGCTGCAGGACAAGCGGTTCTTCGACGACGTGCGGGACCAGGTCCTCACGCACTACCGGATGCAGCTGGCGGCGTTGGCCGGCGACCGGGACATGGCCCCCGAAGACCTGGTCTTCAGCCGCGCGGCGGCCATGCGCCGAGCACGCGCCGGGTTCGCCCTGGAGGACTGGATCAGCGCCTTCCGGGTCGGCCGGCAGGTGTTGTGGGACGCGCTGCTGGAATGCGCGGGCACCTCCGCCGAGGCACAGCAGGCGGCGCTGTCCCTCGTCACCCCGCTGATGCGGTACGTCGACTACGCCAGCACCCATGCCGCGCAGGCCTATGTCGAGTACCAGCAGCACGTGGTCGCGGACGCGGACCGGGAGCGCCGCGACCTGCTGGACCAGCTCCTGGCCGGCGCGGCACCGACGCGCGGTCCGCTGCTCGCCGCGGCGCAGGCGTACGGCATCGGGCCGCACTCTCCGATGATGGCGGTCGTGGCTGTGTGCGTCGGCGACACCCGCACCGGCGACTTCACCTCGGCCGAGCACGGCTACGCCGCCAGCGCGTCCATCAGCGTCGCCGGGCCGTGGGCCGGCCGCACCCTCGTCGTCGTACGCCACGGCGAGGTGGTGGCCGTTCCCGTGGTCCGCACCGGCATGGACGCGGAGGACATCTGCGCCCACTTCGAGGCCGTGCAGCGGCGGCTCGCACGGGAGGGAACCATGCTCTCCATGGGCATCAGCACGGTCGCCCGGGGCGCCGGCGAACTGCGGCGCGCCTATGAGGAGGCACGGGCCGCCCTCGACCTGGTGCCGAGCGGGGGCGGGGTGGCGGCGCTGCCGCGCCTGTCCCCCTTCGACTATCTGGCACTGCGCGCCGACGATCTGGCCCGCCAGCTGGTCGATCCCCGCGTGCGTGCGCTGCTGGAGGAGGACCGCAAACGGGGCGACCCCCTGGCCGCGACCATACGGGCCTTCGCGGAGGCCGATCTCAACCTGCGGCTGGCCGCCGACCGGCTGCGGATACACCACAACACGGCGCACTACCGGTTGCGCCGGATCGAGGAACGCACCGGGCGCAACCCGCGCCGGATCGCCGACCTCCTGGAACTGCTGGTCGCCCTCGCCATCCGCGACGGGGCCGGGGAAGGTGGGGATGACGAGTGAGCGGCATCATGGAGACGGCCGAGCGGGACGGTTCGATTCGGCACGCCCTGCTGAATGCCGCGCTTGAGGTGTTCACCGAGCGCGGTTACGCCGAGGCCGGTCTCACCGAGATCGCGGCACGCTCCGGCCTCCCGGTGGGCAGCCTCTTCCAGCACTACGGCGGAAAACGAGGCCTGTACCTCGCCCTGTGGGAGGAGTTCCGGGAGGAGCAGGAGCGCCGGACCGCGGCCGCGTTGGCCGCCGGACGTGACGGTGGCGTGGACGATCCCATCGCCCTGTTCGTCGCAGGAGCCAGGGCGTATCTGGAGGGCGCCTGGGACAACCGGCGCCTCGCCCTGCTCCTCGTGGGCGACGACGGCCCCGCAGGCTTCGACGCGCTGCGCCGCCAGTGGGACCGCGCGTGGGTGAGGCGCAACGCCCGGCTCCTGGAGGTGGACGAGACGCGACGTGCCGGCCGGGTCCGGGTGCGCGTGCTGACCACGGTGATCGGCGGGGCGGCGCGCGAGCTGGGCGACTGCGTGGACGAGCGGGAGGTCCGGGAGATCGTGGACGAGGTGTGCGGCATCCTCATCCACCTGTCAGCTCCGCCCGGTTGAATTGCGAGCCACTGGTTCGAATGGGATGCAGCCCTTTCCCGGGTTGCTGGTCGGGGACGAGGACATCGCTGCCCTCAAGGCCGGGATCCTCGCCTCGGGGCTGTCCATCTCCCAGCTGGTCACCACCGCTTGGGCGGCGGCGGCGAGTTTTCGTGGCACCGACAAGCGCGGCGGGGCGAACGGGGCACGGATTCGACTGGCACCGCAAAAGGACTGGGAGGTCAACAAGCTGCCCGAGGTGGTGCAGACCCTGGAACGGATCCAGCAGGACTTCAACGCCTCACAGACCGGCGGAACGAAGGTTTCACTCGCTGACCTGATCGTCCTGGGCGGGTGCGCGGCCGTCGAGCAAGCCGCGAAGGACGCCGGGCACGACATCACCGTTCCGTTCGCTCCCGGGCGCACGGATGCCTCGCAGGAGCAGACCGACGTGGAGTCGTTCGCCGTGCTCGAACCCAAGGCGGACGGTTTCCGCAACTACCTCCGGTCGGGGGAGAAGTTGTCGCCGGAGACTCTCCTGCTGGACCGCGCCAACCTGGTGGCGCTGACTGCTCCCGAGATGACGGTTCTGATCGGCGGCATGCGGGCCCTGAATACCGGATTCAAGCGATCCCGGCACGGCGTCTTCACCGACCGCCCGGAGACATTGACAAACGACTTCTTCGTCAACTGATGAACCTCGACCGGTTCGACCTCTCCTGAGCCCGAGGTCCCGCCCCGGCCGGGCTCAGGATCGGCCGGGGCGGGTGTTCAGGGGGTCGGGGACTTCTCGCGGCGCAGGGCGGTGCGAAGAGCGGCGTGCAGGCGGGGGGTGTTGGTCCACTCGCGGTCCCTTGTCGGAGGGATCTGCCAGCACAGGCCGGCGCACATGACGCGGTGGAGCGGGGGGATCGCCACGTGGCAGCCCCGGCCCAGGACGCGGACCTGGGGGAGGCTCCAGCCGGCGGCGGAGCCAGGAGGGATCATCCAGTACAGGCGCTGGCCGAAGCCGTCCCTGATCACGGCTCCCGTCTCGTCGCCGAGGTGCCGCAGTACGTCGGTCCCGAGGCCGAGCGGTACGCGTACGGCATCCCACCAGCTGCCCGCGGCCACGGTCCGCACCTCGACACTGCCCGGTTGCATCCACCACGAGGTCCTGCCGACTGCCATCACCCTCACCGGCTTTCCGATCCGACACCCGAACCGTAGGGCGGAAGCGAGGCTGCGACTTGCGGCCGGGCGCAGAGAAGTTGTCCCCGTGCGCAGCATGTGCCGAGGGCTCTCGCACGCACACGCTACGTCCAAGTAGCTTTACCGGTCGTATTGTTGATCGAGCGTCAGGGAGGCTTCCGTGGGACACCCGCGCCCCTTAGTGATCGACCCGACCGGCCGTGACATCCACGGCGAGGCCGCCCGGATACGCGAGCGCGGACCGGTGACCCTCGTCGAACTGTCCGACGGTGTCCAGGCCTGGGCCGTCAGCAGTCCCGACCTCCTCAAGCGCCTGCTCACCGACCCACGCGTCTCCAAGGACCCGCGCCAGCATTGGCCCCGGTGGATCAACGGCGAGATCGCCCCGGTATGGCCGCTGTTCACCTGGGTCGCGGTGCAGAACATGTTCACCGCCTACGGAGGCGACCACAAACGGCTGCGCGCCCTGGTCTCCAAGGCGTTCACCGCACGCCGCACCGCTGCACTCCGGCCCCGCATCGAGGAGATCGCCGCGAGCCTGCTGGACGGCATCGAAGAGGCCGGACGGCACGGCCAAGTCGTCGATCTGCGCGAGGAGTTCTGCTATCCGCTGCCGATCCGGGTGATCAGCGAGCTCTTCGGCCTGCCCGAGGAACAGGGTGCGGAGCTACGGGCCGTCGTGGACGGCGTCTTCCACACCTCCGCCACCCCGGAGGAAGTCACCGACAACTACGCGCGGCTGTACGCGGCGCTGGGCGAACTCGTCGCCCTCAAGCGGCGGTCGCCGGGCGACGACCTGGCCTCCGCGCTCATCGCGGTCCGCGACGACGGCGACACCGCGCTGAGCGAGCTGGAGCTGCTCGACACCCTGGTGCTCATGGTCAGCGCCGGCCACGAGACCACGGTCAACCTGATCGACAACGCCATCCACCTCCTGCTGACCCATCCGGACCAGCTCGCCCACGTCCGCTCCGGTCGCGTCCCGTGGGAGGACGTGGTCGAGGAGGCGTTGCGCGTGGAGGCGCCCGTCGCCAGCCTGCCGCTGCGGTACGCCGTCGAGGACCTCAAGATGAGCGAGTTCGGCGGCCCGGACGGGGTGGTGATCGGCAAGGGCGAGGCCATCCTCGCCGCGTACGCGGCCGCCGGACGTCACCCCGGGAAGTACGGCGAGGACGCCGACCGCTTCGACGTCACCCGCACCGACAAGGAGCACCTCGCCTTCGGCCACGGCGTGCACTTCTGCCTGGGTGCCCCGCTGGGCCGACTGGAGGCCCGCATCGCTCTGCGGGCGCTCTTCGATCGCTTCCCCGGCCTTCGACTCGCCGTTCCCCAGGCCGAGTTGGAGCCGGTCGACTCCTTCATCTCCAACGGCCACCGCAGTCTTCCGGTACGCCTGCCCTGATCACTCGCCGCGCCACCACGCCAGCAGCCGACCGGCCCATCCGCGCCGCACGCGGCCGGCCTCGGGCACCGCGGCCGGGCGCGGTGTCGCTGCGGTGCGCTCCACGGACGGCTCGTCGCCGACGGTGGACGGAGCGATGGTGGCCGCCGGGAACGTCACCGGCAGCGCGGCCAGCGCACGGTGGAAGGGGCCCGGCCGCCAGGCCAATTCCTCTACCGGTACGGCGAGTTCGACGTCGGGAAGCCGGTCGAGCAGCTTCTCCACGGCTACCGCCGCGATCAGCCGGGCCGGGCTCTGCGCCGGGCAGTTGTGCGGGCCCGCGCTCCACGCCAAGTGGGCGCGGTTGCCCGCACGCTGATCCGCCGTAAGGGACGGGTCGGTGTTCGCCGCGGCGAGGCTGACCACGAGCGGATGCCCCGCCCGCAGTACCGCCCCTTCGTACACGACGTCGTGGATCGGGTAGTGCACGGCGTAGTTGGCCATGGGCGGGTCGGTCCACAGCACCTCGTCGAGGGCGTCCTCCACCGGCATGCTGCCGCCCGAGAGGCTGCCCGCGAACCGGTCGTCGGACAGCAGCAGCCGCAGGCTGTTGGCGATCAGGTTCTGCTGCGGCTCGGTCCCCGCGCCCATGAGCAGGACGAGGGTGTGCACCATCTCCTCGTCGGTGAGGTCGGCGGCATGGGCCATGAGCCAGGACGTCACATCCGGCCCGGGCCGCCTGCGCTTGAGTGTGACGAGGTCCAGCAGCGTCGTCGCGAGCAGTTCGTTCGCCTGCTCGGCGTCCACTCCGTCGAAGATCCCGGACATCCCCCGCACCAGCCGCTCTCCGTAGTCCGCCGGGCAGCCGAACAGGCGGTTGAACACCAGCAGGGGAAGCACCTGGGCGTACTCGCCGAGCAGATCCGCCTTCCCGGCCGGGGCGATGCGGTCGATGAGCGTGTCCGCGCTCGCCTCGACGTAACCGCGCAGGGTGGCGGGGTCGACCCGGGCCAGGCTGTCCGTGATCGCGCCGCGCAGCCTGCGGTGTTCCGCGCCGTCGGTCCACAGCGCGTTCGGCCGGTACATCATCATCGGCACGACCGGGCTGTCCGGGGGGACGGTTCCGTCCGCCATGTCCTTCCAGCGGCGGGGGTCCTTGGAGAACGTCTCGGTGCTGCGAAGGACGTGCAGGGCGGCGTCGTATCCGACGACGAGCGAGGCTCGCACGCCCGGTGCCAGCTCGACCGGCGCGATCGGGCCGGCGTCGCGCAGCCGCCGGTAGACAGCGGCCGGATCGGCGGCGAACTCCGGCCCGTACAGGGACTCGTGCGCGGGGCAGCCCGGCGGCGGGGAGGGCGGTACGGGGGATGCGGAGGTCACGCGTGCTCCAAGTGGCCGGTGCGGTTCAGGAGGTACTCGACGAGGCTGATGAGAGCCCGCGTGGACGAGACCCGGTCGCGGGCGTCGCAGCGGACGAGGGGGGTTTCGGGCAGCAGGTCCAGGGCTTCGCGCACCTCGTCGAGCTGGTGTGCGGGAGCGCCGGGGAACTGGTTGACGGCGACCGCGTACGGCAGTCCGTGCTCCTCCAGTACGCCCATGACGTCGAACGACTGGCTGAGGCGGCGGGTGTCGGCGAGGACGAGCGCGCCGAGCGCGCCCCGTGTCATGTCCTGCCACAGCCGGGTGAAGCGCTGCTGGCCCGGGGTGCCGAAGAGGTAGAGCACCAGGCGGTCGTTGAGGGTGAGCCGGCCGAAGTCGAGGGCGACCGTGGTGGTCGTCTTGTCCCGCAGGCCCGCGAGGTCGTCGACCAGGGCGCCGGCCTCGGTCATGACCTCCTCGGTGCGCAGCGGCCGGATCTCGGAGAGTGTGCCGACGAACGTGGTCTTGCCGACCGCGAAGTGGCCCACGACGAGCAGCTTGACCGCCGTCTGCACGCTGGGCCGCAGGTAGACGTCGTCAGAGGCGGGCGCGGAGTCCATCGAGCACCTCCTGGAGGATTCGGGCGTCGGTCGGCCGGGCTGTGGGGATCGGCGTGCGGGTGACGATGTGGCCGCTGTCCATGAGGTCGGCGATCAGCACCTTGGTCACGCCGACCGGCAGCGACAGATGGCCGGCCACCTCGGCGACGGACAGGGCTCCGGGCCGGCACAGCTCCATGAGCCTGCGCTTTTCCGGGTTGAGTCCGGTCAGCGGCAGATCGTCGGCCGCGATCAGCAGGGTGACCAGGTCCAGAGTGTTGCGGGTCGGGTGGGCACGGCCGTCCGTGACGACGTACGACCGCACCAGCCGGTCTGCGGGGCGGCGCCGGGGTGTCATGCCGGGCTGCCGGTGTCCTGCCGGGCGGGGCTGGTCAGCTCCTTGCCGAGCCGGTCGACGAGTTTGTGCATGCGGTAGGTGACCGCCTCCATGTCGACGTCCTCACCGGTGGAGACCGCGAGGTAGGCGCCCTCGCCGGCGGCGACCAGGAAGACGTAGCCGTGCGCGAACTCGATCAGGGTCTGTCGCCACGGGGTGTGCGGGGTGCCGCAGAACTCGGCCGTGCTGCGGCTGATCGACTGGACGCCGGACAGGCCCGCGGCCAGCCGTTCGGCGTCGTCCCGGTCGATGTCCTTGGAGAAGGCGCGGAGCATGCCGTCGGCGGAGAGCAGGATCGCGTGACGCGCATGCGGAACCTTCAGCACCTCGTCCAGCATCCAGCCCAACGTGTTGTTGGTGGGCCCGGTCATTCGTGGCTGTTCCCTTCGTCGTCGTGGAGCGGGTGCTGGGCGGACCTGCCGGAGCGGGTGCCCCGTGCGAAGGCGCCCATGCGCCGGGCGTTCTCCTCGGCCGAGCGCCCGCCGACCTCGTCGGCCGGCACGGGCTCCGCGGCCGGTCGCCGGGCGGATCGGCGACGGCGCCTGGGCAGGCCTCCGGGCGTGGTCGCCGCCGGGGGTTCAGGCTCGGGGGTGGGTTCGGGATCGGGGTGGGCCGGATCGGCGGTGGTATCCGGGATGGATGCGGGCGGTACTGCGGACGGTGCGGGCGTCTGGACGGCGGCGTCCAGGTGCGTGAGCAGAGCGGTCGGCAGGAATACCACGGCGCGTACACCGCCGTACGGGGAGACCGTGCCCACGGAGACGCTGAACCCGTAGCGCTCGGTGAGCGCCCCGATGACGGCGAAGCCGAAGCGGGGCGGGTCGCCGAGCCGGGTGATGTCCACCGCGTGGGTGCCGGCGAGGAGTTCGGCGGCATGCTCGGCGGCCCGGCCGTCCATGCCGACCCCGGCGTCGTCGATCACCACGCAGGCGCCGTTGTGCACCGTCTGGACGGTGACCTCGACGCTCGTGCCCGGCTGCGAGTGACGTGCCGCGTTGTCGAGCAGCTCGGCGACCGCGAGCACCACCGGTTCGACCGCCCGGCTCCGCACGGCGATGTCGACCTCGCCGGTGATGCGGATGCGTCGGTAGTCGCGGATGCGGGAGGTGGCGCCGCGTACGACCTCAACGAGCGCGGAGGTGGCGCGCTGGCGGCCCGGCCATGAGCCGCACAGCACGGCGATGGCCTGGGCGCGGCGGCCGAACTGGGCGTTGGTGTGGTCGATTTCGAGAAGGTCGCGGAGCACGCCGGGGTTGTCGTGCCGGTCCTGCATCTCGGCGATGGACACCTGCTGTTCGTTGGCCAGGGCCTGGATGGAGCGCATCGACGCCTTCAGGGCGGCCTTCGCCGACTGGTCGGCGCGCGAGCGGGCGTGCTCGACGGCGCCGGCGAACCGTTCCAGGACAGCGTCGAGGCATTTCGCGAACTCGGTGTCGGCGAGCCGGTCGTCGAGCGGACCGACGGCCGGGACCTGCTGGTGAGGCGCGTCATCGAGGGCCGGCAGCCGGGCCGAGACGAGGTGGAGGAGTTCCTCGTCCCGGGCCCGCAGGCCGTCCCTGAGTTCGGCGTTCCGTCTGCGCTGCCGTGCGGTGATGCCGCGCTCGCGCACCAGCAGCACGGTGACGGCGATCAGGCCCACGGCCAGGCACCAGAACACCGCCTCCGGTATCTGTTCCGTCATCAAGTCCTCACAGCACGTGGCGGTCGACGAGCGCACGACGGTAGTGGCGCGTCCGGGTGCGCACTTGTCCGTGCGCGCAAGGAAGTTGCCGTGGGACGCAGGCGCGTTCGTGGGACGGGCCGATCGCGCCAGGCTTGTCTCCGGCATAGGCCAATGAGGCTGGGACGAGTTCCGGAAACCGATTGCTGGTCCCTAGTCTGCGCGGGTGACAGCCGTCGGGGAGGGGATGCGTTGCCCACGGGAAGCTACGTCGTGGAGACCACGAGGACCGCCGAGGTCGCGGCAGGCGAGCAGACCGATCTGTGGAGTGAGCGCGTCGGGGCGTACCAGACCCGGATGGACTACAGGTACCCCCGCGCCGAGGTCTTCCGCGGCGAGATGATCCGGCAGCGCAGTGGCACCTACCAGGTCGTCACCTGGCACAGCGACCAGATCGAGTACGTCCGCACACCGGGACTGATCCGGCAGATGCCGGACCCCGACTACCGGCTCCTCTTCCCGCTCTCCGGCGAACTGCGGCTACGGCAGGACGACCAGGAAGTGCGGCTG
Organism: Streptomyces sp. NBC_00287; assembly: GCF_036173105.1. Classification (NCBI taxonomy): domain Bacteria; kingdom Bacillati; phylum Actinomycetota; class Actinomycetes; order Kitasatosporales; family Streptomycetaceae; genus Streptomyces; species Streptomyces sp. NBC_00287. The sequence continues at coordinate 8,448,117 of NZ_CP108053.1, read as the reverse complement.
ACGCCCGGCACGGGCAGCTTGTTCGCCCTCGGCGCGCCTTTCGAGCTCATGCACGGCGCGTCCCTGCGCGGAGTCATCATGTCGATCCCGGCCCAGGAGATCGACGGCCCGCTGAACCGGAAGGCACCGCTGGCCACCGGGCTCGATCTGACCAAGGGTCTTGGCCGCGTGGTGCACTCCGTGATGCGCAGCCTGAACGAGGAGCGCGACCACCTCACCACCCCGCAGTTCGACGCCGTCTGCGACCGGGTCGTCGAGCTGCTGTGCATGCTCGCCTGCGGCGACGACCGTCCCGGCACACCGGGGCATCTGACCGAGGTCGAGGCGATGGTCCGCCGCTACGTGCGCGAACACGCCGCCGACCCCGGCCTGTCCGGCAACTCCATGGCCCGCGCCCTCGGTTGGTCCCTCCGCCAGATCCAGCTCGCGCTCCAGCACGTGGGCACCACGCCCCGCGACCTGATCCGCGAGGAGCGCCTCCGGCTGATCCGCGAGCGACTCCTGTGCACCGACTGCGCACACATGACGATCACGGACCTGGCGTACGCCTCGGGCTTCTCCTCGGGCAGCGCCATGAGTACGGCCTTCCACCGACGCTTCGGGGTGAGCCCCCGGGAGATGCGCCACAAGGCCCGCTGATCCAACTACAGGTCAAGTCGGCCGGTGGAGCGTGTGAGGGCGCTCCACCGACCGCCGCCTTCATGCGTCAGTACGTCAGTGCGTCAGGCTTGACCGGCGCCTGTGCCACCGGTGCCGTATGCCGCCGCCCCGTCACGCTGCCGAGCCAGCCGAGCAGGAACGCGACGGGCAGCGACACCAGGGCGACTGTCTGGAGCGGGAACCAGTCGATGTGCCACTCGGGCATCAGCGCCATCGGGTTGCCCGAGAAGACGGGGCTGCACACCTGGAGTCCGATCGCGGAGCCCAGGCCGCCGTACAGCGTCCACAGCAGTCCCCGGCGTGTGAAGCCGCGCCAGAACAACGCGTACACCAGCGCCGGGAGCAGGCAGGAGGCCGCCACCGCCAGGGAAAGTGTGGACAGGAAGCCCATGTTCCAGCCCTGGACCCACACCGCGCAGAAGATGCTCGCCACGCCGACCAGGGCGGACGCGATACGGGCCGCGGCCACCTCCCGGCCCTCGGTGGTACGCCCGCGGCGCACGACGTTGGTGACGAGATCGTGGGCGACCGCGCCCGCCGCCGCCAGGGTCACGCTCGCGACGACCGCAAGGGTCGTGAGGAACACCGCGCACGCGACCAGCACGACGAGCCATGCCTCGCCCGTCCGCGCCGACGATCCTCCCGCCAGATCCCCGGTGAGCATCAGCAGGCTGCTGGTGGCTCCGGGATCGGCGGCCAGAATCTTCGGGGCACCGATCACCGCCGCGGCACCGAAGCCCAACACGGTGGTGACGAGGCAGACGGCGCCGACGATCCCGATGGTGTGACGGACCGTACGTCGGGCGGCGGCCGGGTCGGGCGCGGTGTTGAGCTGGGTGGCGACATGGGGCAGGCACGCCACGCCCAGCACCACGGTGATCATCAGGCCGATGAAGTCGAGCGTGCTCTCGACCGGGCCGCCGTCGGCGAAGCGAAGGCCCGGACGCATATAGCCCTCGGGCCGGCCGCTGCCCCGAGCGGCGGTGTCGATGAGGGAGTCGGCGCTCCAGTGGAAGCGGTGGAGCAGCACCGCGGCCAGGGCGAGCGCCATGGCGAGCAGGAACACTGTCTTGATGATCTGGAGCGCGATCATGCCTCGCATCCCGCCGAAGGCCGTGGCGCAGACGACGAGCGTGCCGATCATGACGATGACGGTCTGTTCGGCACCCGGCCCGGAAAGGCCGAGCAGCATGGCGGTGGTCCGGCCCGCGCCGGAGAGCTGGACGATCAGATACGGGATACAGGCGCTCAGCGTGACGACGGCCGCCGCGATCCGCACGGCGGGCCCCGGGGCGCGCAGGGCGAAGGTGTCGCCGAGGGTGTAGCTGCCGCGCTCGCGCAGCGGGCCGGCCAGCAGGAGCAGGACTCCGAGCGACAGCACGGTGCACAGGGCGACGAACAGGCCGTCGAAACCGAAGACCGCGACGGTTCCCGTCGTACCGAGCACGGTCGCGGCGGAGAGATAGACGCCGGAGAGGACGATGGCGCCCTGCACGGGGCGCAGCCTGCGGCCCGCGGTGTAGAACTCGTTGACCCGGTCGCGCTCGGGGCCGTTGAGCACACAGATCAGCAGCATCGGGACGATGAACGTCAGAAAGCCGACGAGGACCCAGGAGCGGGTGTCCGCGTCCAGATCGAGAGTGCCGGGTGCCCCTGCGTCGAGCAGCATCTGAGGAAGCATCAGCGCTCCCCCTGCGGCTCGTACGAGGCCTCGCGGTAGAGGGCCTCACCGTAGGGGGCCTCGTCGTGGGGGGCGCGGTCGTAGCGCACCGCCGTCCACAGCAGGAGCACAGCCTGGGCGAGGAGTGCGACGACGCCGACGGTGATCTGTCCGGCGACTCGCGTGGCCAGCAGGTCCTCGGCGGTGCAGGCGAGCAGGAGGTGGACCGCGAAGGTCAGTCCATTGACGAGCAGGAAGGACTTGCCGGGCAGGTGGGGCCGGGGTCTTTGATGGAGCTGGGGGGCGTGCTGATGGGCCATGGAGCTCTCCTGGCGGGCGGGATGCGCGCATCGCCTGATCCGATCGATGCCTTGCGCGGGCATTGCCCCTGACGGCATTGCCCCTGATGCGGGCCCACCAGAGCACGTACCGACCAGTCGGTCCATGCGTTTCGGGCACGCCGTTGTCCGCTCCCAACGCCGGAGGTGGGTGACTGTGCTGATGCACATTCAGCCATGCACGGGAAGGAAACCGGCCGGACCGACTGCAGCGTTGCCCTCTCCGTAGCCGTCGAAGCTTCGACTGTCACTCGGACACCGGCCGTGCTACTCAATCCGCGTGCTCAGACCGCGTTTGAGATCTGCCGTGCCTGTGCGGTGGAGCGGTCGTTGAGGTCCGCGTGAGTGGTGTTGGGGGCGGCTATCCGTCGGATCTGACGGACGAACAGTGGGTGTTGGTGGAGCCGTTGCTGCCGCCGGCACGGGTGGGACCGAGGGGCGGGCGTCGGGAGAAGCATCCGCGGCGTCGGATCGTGGACGCGATCTTCTATGTGGTGCGGACCGGGTGCGCCTGGCGGCAGCTGCCGAAGGACTTCCCGCCCTGGCCCACTGTGTACTGGCACTTCACCAGGTGGCACGATGACGGCACGGTCGAGCACATCCATGACGTCCTCCGCGGCCGGGTCCGTGAGGCTGACGGCCGAAACGCCGAGCCGAGCACAGGGTTGATCGACTCGCAGTCTGTCCGCACCGCCGACACGGTGCCAGCGGCGACCAGGGGCTTCGACGCGGGCAAGAAAGTCAAGGGCCGCAAGCGGTTCCTGGTCACCGACACCCTCGGCCTGCTCGTCGCGATCCATGTCGTCGCGGCCCGTGTCCAGGATCGGGATGGCGCGAAGCGGCCGCTGCTGTGGGCTCGACTTGACCATCCGCAGATTCGGAAGATCTGGGCGGACCAGGGCTTCGCCGGCCGCCTGGTCGACTGGACCACCCACATCCTCGGCCGCGAGCTGGACATCGTCCGCAAGTATCCCGGCCAGCGCGGCTTCGAGGTCCAGCCCAAGCGCTGGGCGATCGAGCGCACCTTGTGCGCCACGAGGCGCTCTGTTTGTATCCCTGGCTGACCCGGGAGGAACTCGGAAGGAAGTTCCTGGGCCCGATGACTTAACTGGATCCGAAAGGTGAAGGGGACAAAAGCATGTCAGAAAACCAGTGACCGGGCCCAGTTGTCAGGGACGGGGTGCTGGGTGGCCCGCGCGATATGGCGAAGACTGGATTGTTTGAAGCCCAATCTCCAGAAGATGCAAGTTCCCATCCGCCGGAAAGACAACTGAAACCGGCGCCGCGCTCTGCTCTGGCTTCGTATGGTGCGGCCGGAGCAACTCCCGGGCGCGGAGCGATGCCCAGCGAGGGCATTCAAGGAGATGAGTGGGACGCCTGTGTCGCGCTAGAACGTACATGCAGAGACGAACGTGGGATCGCCTACGGGATGCGAGTCCTAGGGCGACGGAGGCCCCGTAGTAGTCGCCGGATTAACGCCCGGCCAGGGAGGACGGGAAAGCCGTCCGCAGGGCGAAGGGGGCCAGGTGATTCGGACACCTTGAAACCCGGGAGGTATGCGAAATGCAGAGCGCCGCAACGGTGCTGGGTGTCCTGCGTGAACGCGGCAGGCGCAACCTGCCGTGCGATGAACTGTATCGGCAGCTGTTCAACCCGAAGTTGTATCTGCTGGCCTACGGACGTATCTACGCCAACCGTGGCGCGATGACGCCCGGGGTCACGTCAGAAACCGTGGACGGCATGTCCCAACGGAAGATCAGCCGGATCGTCGAGACGATGCGTCACGAGCGTTATCGGTTCCGTCCGATGCCGCGCATCCATATCCCGAAGAAGAACGGGAAGTTGCGTCCGTTGGGGCTACCGACCTGGTCGGACAAGCTCGTTGGTGAAGTGGTCCGTCTGTTATTGGAGGCGTACTACGAGCCGACGTTCTCCGACCACTCTCATGGGTTCCGTCCCCGTCGAGGTTGCCACACCGCATTGCGGGAGGTGGACCACACCTGGACCGGGACTTCCTGGTTCATCGAAGGGGACATCGCCGACTGCTTCGGCAGCCTGGACCACCAGGTCCTACTGTCGATCCTCGGCGAGAGGATCCATGACCAGCGGTTTCTGCGGCTGGTGCGCAACATGCTCAACGCCGGATACCTGGAGGACTGGAGGTGGGGTGCCACGCTCTCCGGAGCGCCGCAAGGCGGAGTGGCCTCCCCGATCCTGTCCAACATCTACCTGCACAGGCTGGATGAGTTCGTCGAGACAGTTCTGATCCCGGAGTACACCCGAGGAGATCGCCGGGCCCGCAACCCGGCCTATCTGGAGATGCAGAATCTGCTGGCGAAAGCCCGCCGGCGCGGCGACCGGGCCCAGGCCCGCATGCTGCGCCAGCGGATGGGCAGCCTGCCGAGCTCGGACCCGAATGACCCGGGATATCGGCGACTGCGCTATATCCGCTACGCGGACGATCATCTCCTGGGGTTCGCCGGACCGAAAGCCGAGGCCGAGCAGATCAAGCAGCGCCTGGCACAGTTCCTGCGTGATGAACTCAGGCTGGAGCTGTACCAGGACAATACGCTGATCACTCATGCCCGCACCGGGGCAGCGCGGTTTCTCGGTTACGAGATCACGACCCAGCACAACGACACGAAGAAGACCGGCCGTTACCGACGCGTCAACGGCCAGATTGCACTCCGTGTCCCCCGGGACGTGATCAAAGCCAAGTCCGCCCCATATGTCGCCCGCGGGAAACCCGCGAAGAGAACGGCCCTGATCAACAGCAGTGATCACGCGATCGTTGCGACGTTCGGGGCCGTTTACCGGGGCATAGCCCAGTACTACCTGCTTGCCGGAGATGCCTTCCGGCTGCATCGGCTGCAATGGGTCATGGAGACATCCATGCTCAAGACTCTTGCGGCCAAGCACCGCTCATCGGTGCCGAAGATGGCCGGCAGGCACAAGGCCCGAATCGACACCCCCAACGGGCCCCGAGTCTGTTTCGAGGCCCGCATCGAGCGGAAGAACAGGAAGCCACTGGTGGCGCGGTTCGGCGGAATTCCACTCCAGCGGCAGCGGACGGCAGAGATCACCGACCGCGAACCGGTCCGGGTGGACTATCCGCAAAAGGAACTCATCGCGAGACTCCTGGCGGACACCTGCGAGATCTGCGGAAGCGAGGGCAACGTGCAAGTGCACCACGTCCGCGCCCTCGCCGATCTCGCGCATGCCGGATGGCAGCCCTCCGACTGGGCGCGCGTCATGTTGCATCGGCGTCGCAAGACCGTCGTGGCCTGCGACACCTGCCATGGCCGAATCCACTCAAAACGGCCTGCCAAAACAGTCACGCGGTAGTCACTGGAGAGCCGGATGGCCGGAAAACCGTCATGTCCGGTTCGGCGGGAGGCCGCGCGGAACAGGACCTGCCTCGGCGGGCACCTCACCGCGCGGCCGACCCAACCTCGTGGCTCACCGCCCATCGCCGCCTCGCCCGGGACTACGAACACCGGGAGCACTTCGCGGGCGATGAAGTCACGGACCAGGAGACGGAAGTCCTCATGGTCCTGTTCGAACAGGGTCCGGCGCATCGAATCTCCTTCGATCGGGACCTTATTGAGTATACGTAATTAGACCGCTCGGTCCAGGGTGATCAGTGCCACCAGGGAATGAGGGCATCCAAATGCCGTCGCATCCGGTGGCGGGCGACCCCGGCGTCGCCCTGGACGATCGCGTCGAGGATGCGCTGGTGGACGTGCTGGACCTCGTCGGCCGCCGTGTCTCCGGGCAGCGGCCGGTCGTGGCCGGACGCGTGCCGGCGGAACAGCTCGGTGATGATGGCGAGGAAGAGCGACAGGACCGGATTGTCGGCCAGGGCCGCCAGTTCGGAGTGGAACAGGTCGGCCTTACGGGAGTCGTCGGCCGGACCCTCAGTGGTCCAGCGGACGGCCTTCGCGAGGCGCTCGGCAACCTCCGTGTCGCCCGCCGCGTGCCGCGCGGTCACCCTGGCGACGATGCCGAGTTCGATGGCGTTGCGGACGATCCGCAGGTCGTCGGCCGTGACGCCCTGGTACTCCAGGAAGAGCGCCATGGTGTCGATGCTGGCCTGCGGCTCGGGCTCGGTGACGACCAGTCCGCCGCCGGGACCGCGGCGCATTCGGGCGACCGAGTGGTACTCCAGCAGCCGTACGGCCTCCCGCAGGACGGCCCGGCTGATCTCGTAGCGGGCCAGCAGATCCGTCTCCGAACCGAGAACCATGCCGGTCTGCCAGCCCCGCGCGGCGATGTCGTCGTGGATGCGGGCGGCCACGACTTCGGCGAGCTTGGCCCGCGGGCCTTCGACCAGCTCGGGTTCGACCACGTTCCCCGAGATCCGCTGCCCGCGGCGCACCCGGTGCTTCTCGATCCAGGCGGCCACCGACTCCAGATGCGCGGTGAGCTCGGTCTGCGCACGTGCTCCGTCATCGGCGATGACCGCGTCGACAACGGCGCGGTGCTCGCGGTGCGAGGTCTCCTTCGCCGCATGCATCTCCGTCTTGGAGATACGCCGGGAGGTGTGCGCGTACCGGGCGGTGAGGCGGGTGAGCACATCGATGAACAGGTGCAGCACCGGATTTCCCGACAACTGGCCGAGCACCGGGTGGAGTGGGTCCTGCGAGTGGACCGACGGGTCGTCCCAGTGGCCGAGTTCGGATTCGAGCGTGGCACGGAGGGTGGCGATGCCCTCCTCGGTGATCCGGTCGGCGGCAAGTCCGGCGGCGATCGGTTCGAGGAGCTGGCGGGCCTGGAGCAGGTCCGTGACGCTGGTGCCGACGTACTCCAGGTAGATCACCATGGCCCGGGTCGCGGGTCCCGCGTCGGGGGCGCAGACGATGAGGCCGCCGCCCGGGCCGCGCCGCATCCTGGCCACCTGGTGATGCTCGACCAGCCGTACCGCCTCGCGCAGCACCGCACGGCTCACCCCGAGTTGCTCCCGCAGGTCCACCTCGGAGCCCAGCGACTCACCGACGGGCCAGCCCTGGCGGATCACGGTCGCCTCGATGCGCCGCGCGGTCTGCGCGGCCAGCTTGCCGACCGGGATGCCGGTCTCGCCGTCGGCGGGCTCGCGGTCGACGGCAGTCGCCATGGGCCAACTCCTCTGAGGGGATATTGCGGATCCCCAGTCTATTCGCCACCGAGGCAGGAGGCGTGCGAGCCCTCTGGCAACAGGACCAGTCGCCCGATTAGAGTACCCTCATTTAGAGATCGCTTGCATGAGGACCAAGGAGCCGGCAGCGATGCGACTGGAGCCCACACCCGAACTCGTAGCGTTCCGGAGGAAAGTGCGCGCCTTCGTTGCGGAGCACGCGCCCGGCGTCAAGACACACTCCGGGGTGCGCGCACCCGAGCTGACGCTCATGCCGGCGATCCGGGAGTGGACCGCGAAGCTGTACGACGCGGGTCTCCTCGGGATCGACTGGCCCGCCGAGTACGGCGGCCGGCCCGACGCCCACCCGCTCGAACCGTCCGTGGTCGCCGAGGAGATCGCCCGCGCCCGCACCTGGCCGCCCGTCGGCGCCGCCTCCCTCGCTTCGGCAGCCCTCCTCGACTTCGGCACCGACGAACAGCGGGCGCGCTTCCTGCCCCGCATCCGCACCTGCGAGGACGTGTGGTGCCAGCTGTTCAGCGAGCCGGAGGCGGGCAGCGACCTGGCGGCGCTGCGCACCCGTGCGCGCCGTGAGGGCGAGGGCGACGACGCGGTCTTCGTCGTCGACGGCCAGAAGGTGTGGACGACCAACGGCCACCATGCCGACATGGGTTACCTGCTCGCGCGCACCGACCCCGACGCCCCGAAGCACAAGGGCATCACGGCGCTCGTAGTGGACATGCGCAGCCCGGGCGTCGAGGTCCGGCCGTTGCGCGAGATCACCGGGACCACCGACTTCAACGAGGTCTTCCTCGACGGTGTCCGGATCCCGGCCGCGAACGTGATCGGCCGGGTGAACGACGGCTGGCGGGTGGCGATGAGCAGCCTCGGCCGGGAGCGTTCCGGGGTGGCCGCGCGCGGTGTCGAGCTGTTCGCTGCGCTGGAGGACCTGGTGCGGCTCGCGGAGGAGGAGGCGGTACGGATCGCGAACGACAGCCCGTACGGTCTGTCCGCGGCCGTCTGGAGCGCCGACACGGTGACCGCGTACGAGATCGCGTCCCGCATCCGGACCGGTGGCGTCGTCCTGAACGGCGGCACCGCGGGGGTGAACCCCCGGGCAGCGTTCGGCGGGTACAAGCAGAGCGGACTCGGCCGCGAGTGGGGCGAATTCGGGCTCGACGAGTATCTGCAGACCAAGACGGTCAGCTGGGCGGCACGCTGATCCGCGTGCCGCCCGGCGGTCTCTACCGGCAGAGGCGGCCCACCAACGCCGATGTTGGACATGACCTCCCACCTCGACCTCGCCGCAGCGGCCACGGTGCCTGACCCCCGCACGATGCCCGAGGCGGAAACCGCAAGGTCGGCGGTAGAAAGTGCAGCCGGCTCGGCGTCCTGAGGCCGCTACCCGCGGGAGTACCCGCGCGTAGCGGCCCGGCGCCTTCTTGCCCGCGTCCGATCGCGATCGTGGAGGACCCTCAGACCGTTGCGAGGCCCAGCACCAGCGGCGCTGCGGAAACGATCATAATGACGGCCGGCGTGCCGACCCCCTTCTTGTCGCCCGCCCGGACGTGCGTGATCACGGCGCCCAGGAAGTAGAGGACGACGCCGATCGCCGCCGCGATGCCCAGCGGCCGGTAGGCGATGCCGGCGAGCAGCCCCAGCGCGCCCGCGATCTTGACGAGGCCGAGCGGCAGCAACCAGCTGTCGGGCACCCCGACCGCCTTGAGCCCTTCCGTGATCTTCGGGTCGCGGGTGATGTCGCCACGGGCGGACACGAGCAACAGCAGGGACAGCAGGACGGCGAGGACGACATACGCGATGAACACGGAGAACTCCAGAGGGGGAAACGGGGACGGGACCGCCGATCGGTCCACGAACGCGGCGCGGCAAACGATGAGCCGCAGCGGATAATGTAAGTGCTTCAACGATTAATGACAACCGATCATCCCCGGCTTGCTATGGTCGAGCCATGGCACGACGACCCGGCGGCACCGCCCCCGCCACCAGCACTCCCGTCAGCTCCCCCGGCGACGACGCCTGCGAATCCGCCGGCCCGGAGTCCCGCCTCTCTCTGCTCCTGGCGCGGCACGGTGGCGTCACCGAGGCCTGGATCCGTGAGGCGCTCACCGCCTCCGGGGTCACCCCCCGCCACGCCATCGTGCTCATGCACCTCGACGGCGGTCAGCTCGGCCAGCGCGACCTCGGCGCCCGGCTGAGCGTGGACCCCAGCGTCCTGGTCGCTCTGCTCAACGCGCTGGAGGACCGTGACCTGGTGCGACGGCGCCGGGACCCAGCCGACCGCCGCCGTCACATTGTCGAGATCACCGAAGCGGGCGCGGCTGCCGTCACCAAACTTGACGCCGCCATCGGCCGCGTCGAGGACGAGCTCTTCGCCGACCTCAACCCGCAGGAGCGCGACACCCTGCACTCACTCCTGGCCCGCGTCCGCACCGCCCACGGCGGCGCCTGCGATGCCGCGCCGAGCACGGACTGCTGAATACGCGCATGTGCCCGGTCGGACCGATTCGACGGCGATGCCGAGAGACAATCGGTTGAGGAAGACGAAGGCGCCCGGGATGAGCAGCACCCCCAGCACCATGCTGAGCCAGCCGTACCAGCGGGGGAAGACCGGCTTGGCGCGCTTGTGATCGATGAACGACATGTACCCGATCGACCAGACCTGCAGCACGAAGATGCAGGCGTTGCCCACGAACATCAGCCAGAAGGTGTCGGTCATCGCGGACAGCACGTCGGGAGAGTGGATCTCCGGTCGGTAAGCCGCGGCAGCGAGGATCGCGAGCGGGAAGAAGAACCCGAGCGGGGCGACCACGCCCGTGGTGAGCTGGATCATGGAGAGCAGGCCCCAGCCGCCCTCGACACGGCGCATCTGCATGCTCGTCACGACGACGTACGGGTATTCGAACGGGACGAGCAGGACCATCAGGGCGACACAGGTGAGGATGCCGGTGCGGTGGTCCTTGAGGAAGGCGACGATGTCCTCGGGGCTCTCCGTCGGACTCATCGGCGGGGTGAGGTGACCCACGGCGAAGGCGGCGAAGAATCCCACGAACAGGATGACTCCGCACCACGCCGACCAGCGCTGCAATCTTATGTAGAGGTCGTTCTTCATCTGCGGCTCCGTTTTCTGCAGGCCGGTGTCTACCGGCCGATCTCGTCCCAGCCGACGAGCCTGTCGAGCAGCTGCGCCGCGTTCGACAGGTAGTCGCCGTACCCGCCCCGGAAGAACAGCAGCGGGGTCTTCAACGACTCGACGCGCAGGTCATGGACCCGCCCGACGACCAACAAGTGATCACCGATCTCGACGATCTGCTCCACCGTGCAGTCGACCCACGCGACGATTCCGTCAAGGACGGGATTGCCCAGGGGGGACGCCTGCCAGGTGGTGCCCTCGAACCGCTGACCGGCCGGACCGGTCGCCAGCTTCCGCGACAGCCGTTCCTGGTTGCCCGCGAGCGCGTTGGCGCAGAACCGGCCCGCGGCCCTGATCGTCCGCAGGGTCGTGGAGGAGCGGTCCGCCAGGAAGGACACCAGCGGCGGGTCCAGTGACACGGACGTGAAGGTGCCGACGATCATGCCGTGCGGCCGTTCCTCGGCGTCCGTGGTGGTGACGGCGACCACGCTGGTGGGGAAGTTGCCAAGGACGTCGCGGAACTGCCGCCCGTCGATCGCGTCCACGTTCGCCGTCCGGGAGTGCGTCACGCCGTCGCTCATATCAGGATGCGCATCGGCTCGGGCAGCTCAAGTCCCATCTGCGCCAGGGCGTTGGCGTGGTACGCCGAGCCGGGGACGTGGATCATGTGCTGGAGTCCGACGTGGGCGTCCCGCCAGAACCGCTGGATCGGGTTGTTGCGGCGGATCGCGTTGCCGCCGGACCGCGCGAAGATCTCGTCCAGGGCAGAGACGGCCCACCAGCACAACGGACCTGATTGCGCCGTACGTTCGCCCGGTCCTCCAGGGTCACCGGCTGGCCGGCCTCGATCAGGTCGTACAACCGGCTGATGCCGTCGATGAGTTGGACCCTTGAGGCGGCGATCTCGGCGGCGGCCTCGCCGGCGGCGTAGAGGACGTACGGGTCGTCGCGCACCTGGACGCCGGTCACGGCGACCCGGTCCTTCTGCTGGGCCAGGTGGACGGCGAGCGCGCCCTCGCAGATGCCGATGACAGCGGCGGTGATGCCGAGCGGGAACATCGAGCTGAAGGGCAGCTTGTACAGCGTGTCGGTCAGCCCGACCGCCTCCGCGGCCGCGCCCTCCTGGACCGCCTCCTGCCTGATCGTGCGGTACTCGGGGATGAACGCCTTGTCGACGACGACGTCCTTGCTGCCGGTGCCCGCGAGGCCGATCACGTCCCAGGTGCCGTCGATGATCTCGTAGTCCGAGCGAGGCAGCACCACGTGCATGACCGTGATGGGCTCGGCGGGCTTGCCCCGGCCGTTCCCGACGAGCGCGCCGAGGAAGTCCCAGCGGCAGTGGTCGCTGCCCGAGGAGAACGGCCAGCGTCCGCTGAGGACATAGCCGCCGTCCACCGGCTCGGCGATGCCGTTGGGCATGTACGGCGAGGCGATCCAGGTGTCGGGGTCGTCGTCCCAGACCTCGTGCGCGAGCCGGGAATCCATCTGCGCCAGCTCCCAGGGGTGCACCCCGACGACACCGCACACCCAGCCCGCGGCTCCGTCATGCCGCGCGACCGCCATCACGGCTGCCGCGAAGTCCCGGGGATGAGCGCCGAATCCGCCGAACTCCTTGGGCTGCAGGAGCCGGATGACCCCCGCGGAACGGACCAGTTCGACGGTCCTGTCGCTCAACTTGCCGAGTGACTCGTTCTCGTCTGCGAGTGCGGCCAGTTCGGCACCCAGCTCCTCGACACGGCCGACCACTTCATGCGTCACGCCGCACACCTCCTGGTGACTCATCCATCGCATGTGCCGCGCGTTGTCGGCGGCGGGATGGTGACAGTGTCGGGGCGTGGGACCAGCACCCGCTGACCGCTTTCCGCTGACCGGGACAGGGCGCTCCGCTGGGAGGGCCGCGGTCGTCTGCGGGTGTTCTTTGGCTGGTCGCGCAGTTCCCCGCGCTCCTTCGGGGCGCTGCCCTACCGCAGCTGACTTCGCCAGGGTCGCCCAGGCCGCTTCAGCGCGTGACTCGGGGGCGTAGCGCGGCGACGGAGCGGGCCTTCAGGGCCGAGAACCATACGCCGGCCCCGTAGGCGAGGTCGTCCAGGCGGCGGGCGATGCCGTAGCGGAGGGGATCCAGAGGGGTGCGATCGCGCCGGTATTCAAGTGCGATGTCGGCCAAAGCGGCGACCGCCGTGGCCCTGCGCAATCGGCGGGAGCCCATGCAGCCGACGACCGCCAGCGGCCACCAGTGGCGGGTCAGCAGCGCGGAGGTCTGGGCCAGGGTGCCGAGCGCGCCGTTGGCGGTGAGACGCGCGGCCAGGCGGTACGGGTGACGGGTGCCGTCGAGCTTGCGGGCGATGCGCACGGTGACGACGCCGAGGACGGCCCACGCGGCCGGAACCGACCAGCGCCGCTGGGCGAGCAGCGCGACGGCGAACGCCGTGCTCCACGGGGCGAAAACAGCGGGGGCGATGAACTCGGGGTGCCGCTGGGCGAGGGGCTGGGCCCCGGTGCCGTACACGGCCTTGCGCAGGAACCAGTCCCCTACGCGCACGCGATGCTCGTGAGCGGCCCGGACAGCGGGCTCGTACCGCACGCGTCGGCCCGCCTCTACGATCCGCCAGCACAGGTCGACGTCCTCCCCGACCCTCATGCCCTCGTCGAAGCCTTCCGCCAGCGCGTCGACCCGCGCCACGACGCAGGCCGAGGAGGCCCAGGAGACGGGGGTGCCGGGGCGCACCGAGGCGGGGTGGGCGCCGAGGTCGAGCGAGGACCGGGCGTTCTCGTACCGTTCGATCCAGGTCGTGGCGGCGGTGAGCAGACCGGTGATGCGGGGGACGGCCATGGCGACCCGGGGGTCGGCGAAGTGCCTCAGCAAAGTCGGAACCGTGTCGGGGTCCAGCACGATGTCGGAGTCGGCGAAGACCACGTACGGGGTGGTGACGAGACGGAGCCCGGCGTTGCGCGCGCCGGCGGGGCCGACGTTGGCGGCCAGAGCGACCAGCCGGGCACCGTGCTGGGCGGCGACGGCGGCCACCGCCGCCGGGTGCCGTGAGGCGTCGTCGACCACGATCACGGGAGGGTCCGCGCCGATGCTCCGCAGCAGACGGTCCAGTTGACGCGGACGGTCCCGGACCGGCACCACGACCGTGTAGCGGGGATCGTCGGGCGCCGGGAGCGAGGCGGCGACGGGGTGGGCCATGCCGCACTCCAGCAGCCGGTCCGCGAGAAGCGCGCCCGCCGCGTCCCGTACCGGGAGGGTCCGGTCGACGAGGAGCCGCCGGGCCCGCGGGGTCAGCCGCAGCAGCCGGGTCGGGAACCCGCCGAGGAGCGCCCGGCCGCCGTCGACCACGCGCGTGTGGCGGTCGAGTTCGACCACGAAGCCGAGAGGAAGCGTCATCGGCGTACGACCCTCGGGTGTGCCGGATCGGCGAGGCGGCCCCGGCCGTCAACGGTCCACGCGGTGATCCGGCGGACCGTGGCGGACACCATCGACTCCATCGCCCGGCGGCCCTCCTCGGCCGAGGCCCCGGCGGGGTCGCCGAGTACGCCCGTGGGCGAGACGGCGCGGACACCGCGGGCTATCAGGTCCGGCAGGAGGACGGCCAGCGGTCGGGTGTCACCGGCGACGGCGGCGTCCAGTCGTACGCGTTCCGGTGCCAGGTGCAGCAGTACGGAGGTCTCCGTACTGCCGGCGTGCGCGTCGCCGCCGGGTACCTCGCAGCCGGTCCAGGCGACGTCGTGGCCCTCGGCACGCAGTAGTCCGAGGGCCGTGTCGAGGGTGGCGGTGTTGCCGCCGTGCCCGTTGACGAAGACGACGCGGCCCGCCCACAGGGACAGCGAGCGAGCCAGCTCCACAATCACCGCGAGCAGCGCTTCGTGCCCGATCGAGACGGTCCCCGGGAAGTGCGCGTGTTCTCCGCTGGCGCCGTACGCCATCGGCGGTGCCACGAGTGTTCGCGGGGCCAGCGCCTCCGCCGCCGTTCGCGCCACGGCGCGCGCAATCACCGTGTCCGTGTCGAGCGGCAGATGCGGGCCGTGCTGCTCCGTGGACCCGACCGGCACCAGGACGAGCGCACCGGACGGGACAGCCGGCCAGACGGCGTCGGCCAGGGCTCGAAGCGCGGCCATGGTCAGGCGACCGGTGCGGGGCGGGCCGTTGGTATGTCCCCGCCGCCCAAGGTCAGTGCGAAGCCCGGCGGTATCACCAGGTCCTCGGGCCCCAACTCGTGCACGGACGAGTGCCCGAGGCCCAGGACCGCCGAGTCGAGCCCGCCGCGCAGGATGTCCAGCACGTTCTCGACACCGGCCTGTCCGTTCGCCGCCAGACCCCAGAGGTAGGCGCGGCCGATCAGGACGGCGCGGGCGCCGAGGGCGAGCGCCTTCGCCACGTCGCCGCCGCGCCGGACACCGCCGTCCAGCAGGACCTCGATCTGGTTGCCGACCGCCTCCGCGATGGAGGGGAGGACGCGGATGGTGGCGGGGGTGGTGTCCAGGTTGTTGCCGCCGTGGTTGGAGACGGACAGGGCCGTCACCCCTGCGTCGACGGCCCGCTTGGCGTCGTCGACCCGGGTCACCCCCTTGAGGAGGAAGGGGCCGCCCCATTCCTCGCACAGCCACTTGACGTCCTCCCAGGTCGGGGGCGTGGTCTGCATCCACTCGCCGTAGGCGCCGAAGAAGGTGGGCGCCGTGCCGCCGGGAACGCTCATGTTGGGCACGGTGAGGTCGGGGAGGCGGCCGGATCTGGCGTATTTCCACAGCCAGGCGGGCCGGGGGCAGCACGTCGGGCGCGAACCGCAGAGCGGTCTTGAGGTCGAGCTTGTCGGGGACGGCCGGGCTGCCCCAGTCGCGGCCGTGGGAGAAGGACCAGTCGAGGGTGACGATGAGCGCCTTGGCCCCGGCGGCCCTGGCCCGGTCCATACGTCGTGCCATCGCCTCGCGGGTGCCGCTCCAGTACAGCTGGAAGAAGAAGTCCGGCTGGGCGTCGGCCACTTCCTCGACCGGCCTGCTCGCGAACGAACTCAGCCCCATGACGACGCCCCGGCTCGCGGCGGCCCGGGCCACGGCCACCTCCCCGTCGGGGTCGACGGCCTGCACGCCGGTCGGCGAGATGAGCACAGGCAGCGCGGTGGGCACGCCCAGGACGGTCGTGGACAGGTCCCGCTCGGCGTGGTGGCCGACGACCCGTGGGGCGAAGCCCAGTTCGGCGAAGGCCGCCAGGTTGGCGTCGATCGTACGGCCGCGCTCCGAGCCAGCGACGAGCGCGCCGTACACCGAGCTCGGCAACCGCTTCCGGGCCCTGCGCTGTGCTTCCGCGACCG
The DNA here is from genome assembly GCF_036173105.1 of Streptomyces sp. NBC_00287. Lineage (NCBI taxonomy): Bacteria > Bacillati > Actinomycetota > Actinomycetes > Kitasatosporales > Streptomycetaceae > Streptomyces > Streptomyces sp. NBC_00287. Next base: position 8,431,889 of record NZ_CP108053.1, on the reverse strand, counting down.
TCTCGAACCAGGGGTTCCTAGGCATGTGCCGCGTCCTTTCCGGTCGGCGTCAGATCCAGCCCGGCCAGCGGGTTCTCGTCGCAGTCGCCCATCGGTGGCCGGCGGGTGAGGACGAGATCCACGGTCCTGCGGGAGTGGTCACCGGACGGTTTGGGCACCCGGGTTCCGTCGCGGTGGGCCAACAGCTTCTCGCCGTGTCCCTGCACGCACTCGGGGTCGGGGCCGTCCAGCGGAAGCCCGGTGAAGAACTTCGCGGCCATGCAGCCGCCCTTGCAGGTGTCGTAGGACGCGCAGGAAGCGCAGGCTCCGCCGTGCTGCGGGGTGCGCAGCCGCCGGAACAGCTCGGAGCCGCGCCATACTCCCGAGAAGCCGCCCGGCTCGCGGACGTTCCCGGCGAGGAACTCCTCGTGGATGGCGAACGGGCAGGCGTACACGTCGCCGACCGGGTCGATGAGGCAGATGACGCGTCCGGCGCCGCACAGGTTGAGGCCCGGCAGTGCCTGACCGTAGGCGGACAGGTGGAAGAAGGAGTCCCCGGTCAGCACGTTCTCACCATGGGCGAGCAGCCAGTCGTACAGCTCGCGTTGCTGCGCGGCCGTGGGGTGCAGGTCGTCCCAGACATCGGCGCCGCGTCCGGAGGGGCGCAGCCGGGTCAGGCGCAACTGGGCGCCGAAGCGGTCGGTGAGGGCCTTGAAGTCGTCCAGCTGGGGGATGTTGTGCCGGGTACAGACCACGGAGATCTTGAAGTTGCTCATTCCGGCGGCGGCGAGATTCCCCAGCGCGCGCAGCGCCGTCGCGTACGAACCGCGCCCGCGCACCGCGTCGTTGACCTCTGCGGTCGCGCCGTCGAGCGAGATCTGGACGTCCACGTAGTCGTTGCGGGCGAGACGCTCGGCGGCTTCGGGAGTGATCCGGACGCCGTTGGTGGAGAACTTCACTCCCACGTGGTGTGCCGTGGCGTAGTCCAGGAGCTCCCAGAAGTCGGCGCGGACGGTGGGCTCGCCGCCGCCGATGTTGACGTAGAAGACCTGCATGGCCTCCAGTTCGTCGATGACGGCCTTGGCCTCCTCGGTGCTCAGCTCGCGGGGGTCGCGTCGGCCGGAGCTGGGCAGGCAGTGGGCGCAGGCCAGGTTGCAGGCGTAGGTCAGTTCCCAGGTGAGGCAGATCGGCGCGTCGAGTCCGTACTCGAACAGGTCGACCAACCGGGACGTGGTGGTGGTCATGAGGCCCTTCCTACGACCATCGACGACTCGGCGAGCGCGGCCAACGCCCGCCCGTACCGGGGCAGTTCGGCTTCGCCGATGTCGGCGGCCCGGCAGGCGGCACGGGCCGTGGGCGCGTCGGCGAGGGCCTGGACGACGGCCAGCAGGCGGCGGTCCTTGAGGAACGTGAGCTTGCGCGTGCCGAAGTGGTGGAGCAGCGCGCCGAAGGGTTCCGGCCGCACCGAGACCTGTGGGTGCAGGTCCCGGGCGCGGTCGAGGTCCATGCCTGTCATCCGGCGACTCCTAGTAGACGCCGCACATGCCGTCGATGGAGATCTCCTCCAGGAGATCCTCGGCTTCGATCAGCGAAGCCGTGGCCGCGCTCTGGTGGGCCTCGGCCTCGATGCCGGTCTCGTCGGACGGGGCGGAGTGGAGCTCGTTCATGCGACTCTCCCTGGGCATCCTGTGGCGCCGCGGTCACCCGACGCGTCTGGGGCGTCCGACGGTAGGTCACCGGTACGCCGAGCACAGCGGCCGGTCCCAGTGACCGGAACGGGCCGCCCCGCGCGGCGGTCACCGCGTTTTGAATCGCTTGCCCATGAAGCAGACCGAGCGCGGTTGCGGCCGGTTCCGCCGCCCGGACGTCATCGTGGTGGGCGCCGGGGGCAGCGGTGCCGCCCTCGCGGCGCGGCTCAGCGAGGACCCCGGCCGCACCGTGCTGGTGCTGGAAGCGGGCCCGGTGCCGCGTCACGCCTCGGCGTTCGCACCCGGGTTGCTGGACGCACGGCTCGTCCCCGGCGCCCGGCCCGGACACGCGGCCGTCCAGCCGTACGCCGTGCACCTCACTCCGACGCGTCCGTACACCGTGGTCCGGGGGCGCCTGCTCGGCGGCTCGACCACCGTCAACGGCGGGTACTTCGTCCGTGCCCGGCAAGGCGACTTCGACCGCTGGTCGGCGGTGGGCGGCGCGGCCTGGTCGTACGACGGGGTGCTGCCGTTTCTGCGCGCCCTGGAGACCGACCTGGACCACGGTGCCGGTCCGCTGCACGGCGACCGCGGGCCGGTGCCTGTCCGCCGCACGGAGCTTCATCACCCCGCCGCCGTCGCGCTCCGGGCGGCCGCTCACCGACTGGGCTTTCCCGAGGAGCCCGACAAGAACGCCCAGGACGCGCCGGGTTTCGGCCCGGTGCCGTCCAACGCCGTGGACGGAGTGCGCGTCAATACGGGCATGAGCTATCTGCTCGGCGGCTCCGGCCGTCCCAACCTCCGGGTGGAAGGGCACAGTACGGTCCTCAGGGTCGTCGTCGCACACGGCCGCGCGACCGGCGTGGTGGTCGAGCGGAGCGGGCGCCGCAGCGTGCTGTACGGCGGCGAAGTCGTGCTCTGCGCGGGGGCGTTCCACTCCCCTCACCTGCTGCACCTGTCGGGAATCGGGCCGCGCCACGAGCTGGAGGCCCTCGGTGTCCCCGTCGTCAGGGACGCTCCCGCGGTCGGGGCCCGCTTCGGCGACCATCCCCAAGTGGTCCTCGAATGGATGCCCCGGCTGTCCATGCCTGAGCCCACCGGCTCATGGTTCGGCGGCGCCCTGCACCTGTCCTCGTCCGACGGGGGCCACCCCGGCGACCTGGAGATCCTGCAGTCCCTCGTCCCCATGGCAGGACTGACGGGCGGGCAGGTGTCCGTTCCCGGCGCGCCCCTCGCCTTCCTCGTCTCCGTCCAGACACCGCGGCTGAGCGGCCGGATGCGCACCCGTTCCGCCGATCCCGCGACGCCTCCGAGCCTCGACTACGGCTATCTGTCGGCCGCGCGGGACCGGCGGCGCATGCGCGAAGCGGTGCGCGTCACCGCCGAGTTGGTCGGCACGAGTGACTTCGGGGAGGTCTCCGGCGGGCTCACGGAACCGGTGGCGGAGGTGCTGGACGACGACCGTCGGCTCGACCAGTGGATCCTCGGGCATCTCGGCACGTCCCACCACACCTGTGGCACGGTTCCCCTCGGCCCCGCCGACGATCCACGGTCGGCTGTCGACCCCTACGGACGGGTCCACGGCGTCCGCGGTCTGCGCGTCGCGGACACATCGATCCTGCCGACGCCTCCGTTGCGGGGCCCGGCGGCCACCGCTGTCCTCATCGGCGAACTCGTCGCCGACGCCATGCGGCGTGGCCTGACGTGAACCGGTGCGGGGCCGCGGCGGCTGTGCGGGCCGGCAGCGGCGTACGCGTAAAGGCCGAAGGCTCCGTATCCGGCTCCGAGTCAACGCCCGCACGGTGAACATCCCGGCCGGCGGAACGGTGTAGCCCGCTACACCACAGACCGGGGAGAGCACTCCCTCGTGGCGGCGGGCCGGTGACGGGATCGTTGAACTCACAAGGTCAACGGCTCCCCGTCGGGGAAGCCCCGGCCCGCTCTCCCCGAAAGGAAACTCCCATGAAGGCGCTGCTGTCGTCCCGGCCCGTGCTGTGGTTCCTCTTCCTGTTCAACCTCACCGTCGCCGTGGCCGCACCCCTCGTGGTCGACGGCACCCAGGGCTACCTCACCAGCGCCGGCATGGGCGTGGTCTCGCTCGGGGCGGGCATGGGCCTGCTCCGGAGCCGCACGCAGCGAGCCTGACACCTCCCTTGCGCACGCCAAGGCCGGCGACCGGACTCCCCCAGCCCGCCGCCGGCCGCGACATACCGGCCGACGTCGCCCCAGCGCCGTGTCACCCCTCCTCAGCGGTGAGCGGACGGGACCCGCGCACATCTACATCGACGCAACCGGCGTCGCCGTCAGCTTCTTCGAGGTCACGTCGGAGATCGTGGAGCACCACGAGCGGTTCGCCGAGCTGATCAGCCACCGGGTCCCGTTCACGGAGGCCGACGGTGCCTTGGAGCCGGCGATGACGCCGGGAGCGGGCGAGAAGGTCGTCGTCCCCACGCTCCATCCACACCACCCGAGACCCCCATGACCCCCATGCCTGCCTCGTTCCCCATGACCTCCGTCACCGACGCCGCACGACGGCGGTACGGCGACCACCCCCGTGTCACCGACGCGGTCGTCGCCGCCGCGCTCTTCGCCTGTTCCTTCCCCGGCAGCGTCATCACGCTCCCGGGCGATGACCTGCAGGTCCCTTGGTGGCCCGGCGTCCTCCTGACCGGGGTGTCCTGCGCGGTACTGATGTGGTGCCGTCGCCGTCCGCGCATCGCCGTGGCCGTGACCTTCGTCTGCGCGACGGCCATCGCCCTGCTCGGCTACCTCCTCACGGTGCTGCTGCTGGGGCCGCTCATGGTCGCGCTGTACTCGCTGGCCGTCGGCACCAACCGGAGGACGGCGAACACCTTCGCCTTCACCGGTATCGCCGTGCTGACGGCCACGGAGGCGCTCGCCGGTCCGGCCGGGGAACCCCCGCTGTTCAAGCTGCTCGGCCCTGCCGCCTGGCTGCTGCTGCCCACCTCGCTGGGCACCATGACCCGGCTGCGCGCCGCCTACCTGGACGCGGAGCGGGCCCGCGCCGAGCACGCGGAGCGCACCCGGGAGGAGGAGGCCCGGCGTCGTGTCGTGGAGGAGCGCATGCGCATCGCGCGCGACCTGCACGATGTCGTCGCCCACCACCTCGTCCTGGCCAACCTCCAGGCCGGCGCCGTCACCCGCGCCCTCCACGCCCGGCCCGACGAGGCCGAGCGCACAGCCGCAGCTCTCGCCGGCAGCACCTCCTCGGCCCTGCGTGAACTCAGAGCCACCGTCGGCCTGTTGCGCCACCACACCGACGAACCGGGCGGCACCGCGGGCAGCGCGGACACACCGCCCGAACCGACGCCCGGGCTGGACCGACTCCCCGAGCTGGCCGCCTCGTTCGGCGACGCCGGACTCGCGGTCACGGTCATCACCGAAGGTGATCCCCGGCCGCTCTCCGTCGGCACCGACCTCACGGCGTACCGCATCGTGCAGGAGGCGCTGACCAACGTCACCAAGCACGCCGCCACACATACCGCCGAGGTACGCCTCGTCCACTCCCCCCACCTGCTGACCGTCACCGTCACCAACGGCGGCGACGCGAAGCCCGCCTCCCCCACTGCGGACTGCGGCTACGGACTCGTCGGCATGCGCGAGCGGGTCCGTTCCGCAGGGGGTCACATCCGCATGGGACACCGCTCACAGGGAGGCTTCGAAGTCGTCACGGAACTGCCCGTGCAGTCGCCTGCCTCGGGCGCGACAGAACCGATCTGACGCGTCGGGCCGCGCCGCGTGCCCCGGACACATGAAGTTAACTTGCGTAAGTCAAGCAAGCTACATATGTTTGAGTAAGTCAAGCAATTGCCCGCCTGGAGGCCCCACCATGTCCAACGCCCTCGCCCAGCCCGCCGCCGCGGGGACATCCGCCCCGCCCCGGCCGAACGCCGTGGTGGCGGTGCTGGCCCTGGCCGGAATCGTCGTCTCGCTGATGCAGACCCTGGTGATCCCGATCGTCCCGGAGCTGCCCACCCTGCTGAACGCCTCGGCCTCCAACACCGCCTGGGCCATCACCGCCACCCTGCTCGCCGCCGCGGTGGCCACCCCGGTCGTGGGCCGCCTCGGCGACATGATCGGGAAGCGGCGCATGCTCCTGACCAGCATCCTGCTGCTGATCTCCGGCTCTGTCGTATGCGCCCTCGCCGACTCCCTCGTCCCGATGATCATCGGACGCGCACTGCAGGGGCTCGCGGCCGCCGTGGTGCCGCTGGGCATCAGCATCATGCGGGACGCGCTGCCGGCCGACCGGCTGGCCGGGTCCACCGCGCTGATGAGCGCCTCGCTCGGCGTGGGCGGTGCGCTGGGTCTGCCGGCCGCCGCGTTCATCGCCGACAACTGGGACTGGCACATCCTGTTCTGGACCTCTGCCGCGCTGGGCGCCGTCTCGTTCGCGCTGGTGCTGCTGATCGTGCCCGAGTCCAAGGTGCGCACCGGTGGCCGCTTCGACCTGGTCGGCTCGCTCGGCCTGACCGCCGGGCTGGTCTCCCTGCTGCTGGCCGTCTCCAAGGGCGGCGACTGGGGCTGGACCTCCGGCACCACGCTCGGCCTGGGCGCCACAGCCGTCCTGATCCTGCTCGCCTGGGGCCTCTACGAGCTGAAGGCGAAGCAGCCACTGGTCGACCTGCGTACCACCGCCAAGCCGCAGGTGCTTTTCACCAACCTCGCCTCCATCGCCCTCGGCTTCTCGATGTTCGCGATGTCCCTGGTCCTCCCCCAGCTCCTGCAGCTGCCCGAGGAGACCGGCTACGGCCTGGGCAAGTCGATGCTGACGGTCGGCCTGGTGCTCGCCCCGCAGGGCCTGGTCATGATGGCCATGTCCGCCGTGTCCGCGGGCATCACCAAGGCCAAGGGCCCCAAGGTCACCCTGATGATCGGCGCGCTGATCGTGGCCGCCGGCTACGGCCTGAACATCGTCCTGATGAGCGAGGTCTGGCACCTCGTCCTGGTCTCCTGCATCATCGGCGGCGGTGTCGGCTTCACCTACGGCGCCCTGCCCGCCTTGATCATGGGCGCGGTCGACCCGTCCCAGACCGGCGCCGCCAACAGCCTCAACACCCTGATGCGCTCCCTGGGCACCAGCTTCGCCAGCGCCCTCGCGGGCGTCATCCTCGCCCAGATGACCACCGACTTCGGCGGCCACGCGCTGCCCTCGGAGAGCGGCTTCAAGGTGGTCATGGCCATCGGCGCCGGAGCCGCCCTGCTCGCCTTCGGCATCGCCTCCCTCGTCCCCAAGAAGCGCCCCGCCCCGGCACAAGCCACGGCCGAGACGGCTGAGGTCACCGCGGTCAAGGCATAACACCCCCGCAACAGCCGGACCCGACAAGGCCGCCGCCCCGCACCCGCGGGGCGGCGGCCTCTTCACGTCCGCTCCGGCCGTCCACGTGACCGCCGCAACATCCGATGAACTTGCGTAAGTCAAGTAATTCCATATACTTGAGTAAGTTAAGCAAACAAGCACTGCGGCCCCGCGCTGCGGCGTACGAATCGGATGGAGACCGCCATGGACGACGCGACCCGGACCCCGGCCGCCCCCGGTCCGCTCGTCTCGTTCGCCCGGTTCGTGCTGTGCGGCGGCGGTATCGGGGTCCTCTCCAGCTTCGCCGTGGCACTACTGGCCGCCCTGATGCCCTGGGGCCTGGCGAACGCAGTGATCACCGTCGCCTCCACCCTCGTGTGCACCGAACTGCACGCCCGCTTCACCTTCGGGGCCGGCCGACGCGCCGGCTGGCGCGAGCACTGGCAGTCGGCAGGCTCGGCGACGGTGGCGTACGCCGTGACGTGCGCGGCCATGTTCCTCCTGCACCTGCTCCAGTCAGCGCCCTCGATGCTGACCGAGCAGATCGTCTACCTCAGCGCCTCCGGCCTCGCCGGAATCGGCCGCTTCCTGGTCCTGCGCCTTTTCGTCTTCGCCGGCCGACGAAGTGCGCAGGGTTCCGGTCCCTCAGACTGGACCGATGAACTCGGTGTACAGCGACGAAGGACTGACACTTCGTTCCGACGGGCGGGTGGAGAATCCCGTGCGGTGCCTGGTTCTCGACGACTGGCACGACGCGGATGCGAGCCGGGTCGAGGCCGCGGCTGCCCGGTTGGCCGACGCCTTGCATCTGACGTTCGGCATCGCGACCCGGCAGCCGCCGGAGCGGCTGCGACCGCTGGTGCAGGCACTGACGCTGACCTTGGCGGCGCCCCATGTCGACGCCGAAGCACCGCAGTTGGTCCCCGTCGACGATCCGCTGGTCTCGTTCGACGAGCTGGCACGGCTCGTCGAACGTCGGCCTCGGGCAGGCCTCGCCCTGGGGCAGTTGCTCCGGCAGACGCCGGAGCTCAGCACCATTCAGGGCCTGGCTGCCGAAGCAGCGGCGTACTCGATGCTGCTCGGCGGGACGGAGTTCGCGTCCTGGCTCGCCGACCGGAGTACGCCTCGGGCTTCTCATGAGGATCGGCCGCTGGTCCGCGTCCGGCGGGAGAACGACCGGCTGTCCGTCCTGCTCGACCGCGCAGACCGGCGGAACGCGTTCAGCTTCCGGATGCGGGAGGAACTGTTCGAGGCTCTTGAAGTCGCCGTCCTCGACGACACCGTCGAAAGGGTGGAACTGGCTGGTGCCGGGCCGGTCTTCTGCAGTGGCGGCGATCTGGCCGAGTTCGGTACGGCAACGGACCTGGGGGCGGCATATCTGGTACGGCTGGACCGGGCACCCTGGCGTCTGATCGACCGGATGCGGGAGCGGGTGACGGTGCGGGTGCAGGGCGCGGCGGTGGGTGCGGGTGTGGAGATGGCCGCGTTCGCGGGGCGTCTTGTGTCGTCACCCGGGGCGTTCTTCCAACTGCCCGAGGTCGCGATGGGCCTGGTGCCCGGCGCGGGCGGCACGGTGAGCGTGCCACGGCGGATCGGCCGGTGGCGGGCGGCGTGGATGATGCTGAGCGGGGCCCGGATCGACGCCGCCACCGCCCGGCAGTGGGGGCTGGTCGATGAGATCGACGACGCGCCGTGAGCGGTGAGGTGCTCCTGCGCGGCGTGGAACTTCACCCGCGTCAGGCGCCGGTCGACTGCCGGATCCGGGGGCGGTGTGGTCGCCGAGGTGGGCCGTCGACTGCGGCCACGGCAGGATGAGTTCGTCGTACGCGGCGACGGCGGCGCGCTGCTGCCCGGTCTGGCCGACCACCATGCCCACCTCGCGGCCATGGCCGCCCAGCATGCCTCACTCGACGTGTCCGCCCTCTCCCGGGACAGTGTCGCGTCCCCCCTCGCACAAGCGGTGGCGGGTGAGGACGGCTGGGTGCGGGCGGTCGGGTACGACGACGTGGTCCACGGCGATCTGGACCGGACCCTCCTCGACGGGTGGAACCGCGTGCTGCCGGTGCGCGTGCAGCACCGGTCAGGAGCGCTGTGGGTCGTCAACTCCCCCGGTCTGGAACGGCTCGGCGCCCAGTCCGCCACGCACGGCGGCATCGAGCGTGATACGGCGGGCCGACCGACCGGGCGGCTGTGGCGCGCCGACGCCTGGCTGCGCGAGGCCCTCGGCGGGCGGCCTCCGTCCCTCCGGGCGGTCGGCGCACGGCTGGCCGCCCTCGGGGTCACCCATGTCGCCGACGCGACACCACACCGGGATACGGCCGCGGTCGTCTCGGAGGCGGTGCGGCGGGCGGAACTCCCCCAGCACGTCATGGTGATGGCCGCCGGAGCCGATCTCCCGCCCCACCCACGGCTGAGCCTCGGTCCGCTGAAGCTGGTGGTCGCGGACCACGCCCTCCCGGACGCCGACGACCTCGCCGGGCAGATACGGCGGGCCCATGCGGACGGCCGCCCCGTCGCCGTGCACTGTGTAACCCGTACGGCCCTGGCGCTCACCCTGGCGGCACTCGACCTGGCGGGTGGCCGGGACGGGGACCGCGTGGAGCACTGCGCCGTCGCCGACCGTGCCGCTGCCGAGGAGCTGGCCGCCCGTCGCATCCGGGTCGTCACACAGCCGACGCTGATCGCCCTGCGGGGCGACGACTACTGGGGGCGCGTCGATCCCGGGGACCGGCCGGATCTGTGGCGGTACGCCGGTCTGCTGCGTGCCGGGGTCCGGGTGGCCGCGAGCAGCGACGCCCCGTACGGCGATCCCGACCCCTGGGCCGGTGTGCGGGCCGCGTCCGAGCGGCTGACGCCGTCCGGTCGTGTGCTCGGGATCGAGGAGCGGGTTCCGGCGGAGGTGACCCTGCGGGGCCTGCTCTCGCCCTTGGACGATCCCGGCGGCCCGGCACGGCGGGTCGGGTGGGGCGACCGGCCGATCTCGTCCTGCTGGACCGGCCGTTGAGGGACGCCCTGCGGACTCCGGACGCCGGCCATGTGCGCGCCACCTTCATCGAGGGGCGGATCGTCCACGGAGCTCAGAGCCTCGACTGAGGATCCGCCACGACTCCGGACGCCTCTACCCGCGCGCCACCTTCACCAAGGGCCAGATCGCCCACGCACCTCAACACCTCGACCGAGGATCCGCCACGACTCCGGACGCCTCTACCCGCGCGCCACCTTCACCAAGGGCCAGATCGCCCACGCACCTCAACACCTCGACCGAGGATCCGTACCGTGTCGGCGCCCATCGTGGCCGCCGTCCCGTCCGGTGCCGGCGCGGGCGGCGCGAGAACCACCTGGGTCCGGCCGAGCGCCGGGCACTCCACCACCGCCCCGGCCGCTGCCGCCCGTACCGGATGCGGCCCATGACCGGCCGGTGGAACCGCGGCGAACGCCGCCGCCACGTCCCGCATCGAGACGTCGATCAGCCGTCCCCCGCCGCACGCCAGGGCGCCCATCGCGCCCAGTGCGGCGACGACCCCCGTCAGCGGATCGGCGACCGCGTCGGCGCAGAACACGGGCTCGCCGTCCGCCGACCGGCCGACCAGCCCGCCGGCGACCGCCGCGTCGTCGCCGAAGGCGACCCGGTCGGGGTGAGTGCGGCCGTACCCGGTGATGCTCACCCACACCTTGCCCGCCCGATGGTCGAGCCGTTCCGGAGCCAGCCCCAACTGGGCGAGCGCACGCGGGCGGGAGGCCTCGATGATCACGTCGGCGGCCCGGATCAGGTCGGCGAGCGCGCCTCGCCCTTCCGACGTGGTGAAGTCGACGGCGACACTCTCGTGTCCGGCATGCAGCCAGTCGTAGAAGCGCCGGTTGCCGGCGCGGGCGCCGTCGGGGCGCCCGGGTGCTCTCCACCTTGACCACTCTGGCTCCGGCCAGGCCGAGCAGGCGGGCACACAAGGGTCCTGCCCAGAGCGAGGAGAGGTCCACGACGAGGGCACCCTCCACCCGCGCCGCCCCGTCGGGGGCCGCGATCGGGGACACCCGCCAGGGGACGTCAACAGGGGGTGCCTCGGGCGGCAGGGCCGCGGCGGGAACACCGAACATGCGGATGTGGTCGGCGAATTCGCTCGCCCCGGCGCCGCGTGCGGCCGCGGCGAGTTGCTGCCAGGGAGCTGTCACCGTGACGCCGCCCAGCATGGCCGGGACGAGTTCGACGTCGTCCGGACGGCTCAGGGTCACCGCGCACCATCCGTCCGAAGTCCGGAGCAGCCGGGTCGCGCCGCCCGCGGAGATGCGGCCGCGCCGGGTGAGGTTCATGGCGCCTGCCCGGCCACTGAGCACGAGGGCGGGATCGAAGGCGAGCGGGCGGCCGGCGAGGTGCGCCAGTGCGGCCCCCGCCTCCCGCAGGAGCGCCGTCGTCGATCCAGGTGGCAGGAGAGGCGGACCGTCCGCCTCGCCGGTCAGCGCCATGGCACCGGAGGCCGCCCAGCCCAGAAGCGGACATCCGGTGGCGGGCGCGGCAGTTGGCGGGGCAGGAAGGTCCCCCAGGGTGCGCAGCCACCGCCGTACGGACTCGGCGGGATCGTCCGCCTCCACCCGCGGGGGACCCGTGTGCGGCTTCATCGCAGCTCCTGGCGGGTGTGGTCGGACTTCGCCACCCTGAAACGAAAAGAGTATACGGTTACTCCGCCACCCTCGGCTCCGAGTCCTGCTCGGGCTCCGGGCGCCGCCAGAAGACCGCGAGCTGCACCGCAGCGGCGGCGAGGCCCAGTCCGGCCGCGAGGGCCGCACTCCGCGGACCGCCGAGCCTCGCGTCAAGACCGAGCGCCCGGTCGACGCTGAACCGGCCCGGCCCGAGCCCGGCGAGCGCCACGGATGCGGCGCCCAGGTTGAGCACGAACTCGTAGCCCTCGTTCATCACGAAGAACCCGTTGGGTCCGTGCACCGACCGTGCGGCGACACCCATCGTGCCGACCACCGCCGATGCCGCAAGCGGCGTCGCCGCTCCGGCCACGAGTGCGGCGCCCGCCCCGATCTCGACGACCGCACTGGCCGCCGCCTGCAGCCGCGGCCTGCGGAACCCCACGGAGCCGAACCATCCCGCCGTGCCGTCGAGCGTACGGCCGTGCCGCACCCCGTGCGCGATCATCGTGCCGCCGATCACCGCGCGCAGCGTGTACCGGGCGACGTCAACACCTGTCATCGGTTCCGGTCTCCCTTCTCGGCCGGACCCGCACCAGCCCCGCGCCATCTCCATCCAGTGACTTATAGAGTGTACTTTATTTGTCAGGGCGCGGGAGGGGTGGGATCGGGATGCGCATCGGTATGCCCTTGAGCTACAGCGGGGGTTTCAAGGAGACCGTCGACGAGCTCCGCGACTACGAGAAGGCCGGGCTCGACGTCGTCTTCGTCCCCGAGGCCTACTCATTCGACGCGATCAGCCAGCTCGGCTTCATCGCCGCGCACACCGATCGGCTTGAGATCGCCTCCGGGATCCTCCAGATCTACACCCGCACGCCCACCCTGACCGCGATGACGGCCGTCGGCCTGGACTACCGTCTCCGACGGTCGGTTCACCCTGGGCATCGGCGCCTCGGGGCCCCAGGTGATCGAGGGTTTCCATGGGCAGCCGTACACCGCTCCCCTGGCCCGCACCCGTGAGATCGTGCAGATCTGCCGGTCGGTCTGGCGCCAGGAGAAGGTCGTGCACGAGGGCCGTCACTACCGCCTCCCTCTCCCACCCGACCAGGGCACCGGGCTCGGCAGACCGCTCAAGCTCATCAACCGCCCGGTGCGCGAACGGATCCCGGTCGTGCTGGCCGCCATCGGGCCGAAGAACGTGGCTCTGGCCGCCGAGATCGCCGAGGGCTGGATGCCGATGTTCTTCCACCCGGAGAAGGCGGACGAGGTATGAGGCCCGGCGCTGGCCGAAGGATCGGCGCTGCGGGATCCCGCCCTCGGGCCACTCGACATCGTGGTCTCCCCTCCCCTGGCCATCGGCGAAGGCGTGGACGACCTGATCGATCTGGCCCGGCCTCAACTCGCCCTGTACATCGGCGGGATGGGGGCGCGCGGCCACAACTTCTACCACGACCTCGCCCAACGCTACGGCTACGAGGCCGAGGCGGCCACTATCCAGGACCTCTACCTGTCCGGCCGCAAGGACGAGGCCGCGGCCGCCGTCCCCGCCGAACGGCTCGCGGTCTTCCGGGCCGCTGGAGTCTCCACCCTCCAAGTCCGCGCCCTGGCCCACACGTCGGCACGGCGCCTGGCCGACATCGAGAAGCTCAAGGCCATGGCCTGCTGAGCCGGTTGCACGAAGCGTCGTGCGATGTCACTCGTCCCCCACGGCGGCGCACAGGCCGCCGTCGACGACGATGTCGACGCCGTTCACAAAGCTCGCCTCGTCCGACACCAGGAACGCGGCGACGGCGGCGACCTCCTCGCACCGGCCGGTGCGGCCCAGGGGCGTGCGCTGAATGAGCTGCCGTACCGACTCGTGCCGCGCCGCCTCCAGCCGGGTCTCCGGGGTGTCGATGGCGCCGGGTGACAGGGAGCACGCGCGAGCGCCCACCGGCCCGAGCCGCACCGCCTCGGCGCGGGCGAAGCGGTGCACGCCGTACGTGGCCCACGGGTACGCCCACGCGGGATCCTCGACGGCCGGGCCGATCGCGTCGCGGATCCGGTCGAGGATGTCGTCCTGCATGGGATCGTCGAGGACGGCCGCAACCTGCGGGGAGGGGTCGATATGAGCGAACAGTGGGGACACCGAGGCGCAGTACACGAACGCCGTGCCGGCGGTGGCCAGTTGCGGAGCGCCTCGGCGAGCAGCGCGGTTCCGATGAAGTCGACCTCAAGGATGCGGCGCCAGTCGGCTTCCTCCGGCGCGACGCTCTCGGTGTGCGCGACTGCCCGGAGCGTGCCCAGCTCCCTGACCCGCCCGGCCAGTCGGTCGAGGTCCTCCCGATCGGTGACGTCCACTCCGAACGGCTCGGCGACGGCCTTCCCGCCGTAGCCGGACAGGTCCTTCGCCACCGCGGCCGCGGCCGCTTCGTTCCGGTCGGCGAGCAGCAGCACGTCCACCATGTCGGCCAGGCGACGCGCGCATGCCTCTCCCGTCCCGCGACCGGCGCCGGTGGCGATACCTACCGTGGTCATGCGTCACTCCTCACCCGAGACACTCGTCACAGGATGAGTGTCTCGCGGGTGGCGCCATCCTGACCCGTCCGACTTCTCGGCCTCATGGGCTGCACACGCTCCTCAGTTCGTCGGCCGCGGCGTCGATCTTGCTGGAGTCCGGGTCGGTGTCCCCGTTCAGAATGGCCTTGTTGTAGTCGGCGATCGCCTTGTTGAGGTCGTCGACCGCGTCGTCGACCTTGCTGTCGTCCGTGGTCTCGTCGATCTTGTCGACGTTCCTCTCGATGGTGTCGATGGACTCCTGGGTCCGCGTGGGGTCCTCGATCGCGTCCGCGCCGGCCTCGTGAATGGCGGTGATGCTGTCGGCGATCGTGTCGGCGTTGGAGAGGCAGTCCAGCGAGTCGTCGAACTCGCAGCCGGTGGCGAGTCCGGCGGTCAGCGTGACGGCGGCTACGGCCATGGCGATGGCGGTGATGCGTCGGCGGCGTTTGGCGACCATGGAAGGGTCCCTTCATCTGGAACGATCTCTGCGCCCTACGATCCCTGCGCCCGCACGCCGCCACGAGGGAGCGGGCTCCCGAGCCGATGGTGTAGCCGGCTACACCGTCAAACGGACGGTCCGCGGCCGTTCGGACCGCCAAGTCCCGGAGGCAGCGGCTGCTCGGCCCAGATCGTCTTCCCCTCGGAGGTCTGCCGGCTGCCCCACCGCTCGGTGAGCTGGGCGACCAGCATCAGACCGCGGCCGCCCTCGTCGTAGATGTGGGCGCGACGCAGATGCGGTGAGGTGGAGCTGGCGTCGGACACCTCGCAGATCAGCGCACGGTCGCGGATCAGCCGCAGGCGGATGGGGGGCTCGCCGTAGCGGATCGCGTTGGTGACCAGTTCGCTGACGATCAGTTCGGTGACGAAGACCGCGTCGTCCAGTCCCCACCGCTCCAGTTGTTCGGTGGCGTTCTGGCGGGCGACGGAGACATGCGCGGGATCCGGTGGTAGGTCCCAGGTGACCGCCTGGTCCACACCGAGGGCACGGGTACGGGCGAGCAGCAGCGCCACGTCGTCACTGGGCTTCTCCGGCAGCAGGGATTGCAGCACGGCATCACACGTGGCTTCCAGGGAGTGGCTCGGGGCCCTCAGGGCGCGGCGCAGCTCCGCGGTGCCCTGATCGGCGTCGCGGTCACGGTCCTCGATCAGTCCGTCCGTGTACAAGGCGATCAACGAGCCCTCGTCGAGCTTGAGTTCTGTCGCCTCGAAGGGCAGACCGCCGATGCCCAGCGGGGGCCCCGTGGACATCGCGACGAGTTCCACCGTGCCGTCGGGGCGCCGGACGGCCGGCGGCGGATGCCCGGCGGCAGCCAGGGACAGGCTCCGCGACACCGGGTCGTACACCGCGTACAAGCAGGTCGCGCACAGCTCCGCGATGTCTTCGCCACCGCTCGTCTCCGTCGCCAGGTGGACGACCAGGTCGTCGAGATGGGTGATGAGTTCATCGGGTGGCAGGTCCACGTCGGCGAGGGTTCGCACGGCGGTACGCAGCCTGCCCATGGTCGCCGAGGAGTGCAGGCCGTGCCCCACCACGTCCCCGACGACCAGGGCGACCCGGCCGCCCGACAGCGGGATCACGTCGAACCAGTCGCCACCGACCCCCGCCCCGGAGCCCGCCGGGAGATAGCGGTGAGCCACCTCCACAGCCGCCTGACCGGGCAGCCGCCGCGGCAGCAGGCTGCGCTGAAGGGTCAGCGCGGTCGCCCGCTCCCGGGCGTACCGGCGGGCGTTGTCCACACAGACCGCGGCGCGGCTGGCCAGCTCTTCGGCGAGGGCTACATCGTCGGCGGTGTACGGATCCGGGCACAGGGCGCGGACCAGGACGGCGACGCCCAGGGTGGTGCCCCTGGCCCGCAGCGGCACGGCCAGCAGCGAGTGGACGGCGGCCCCGTGTTCACGAAGCCTGGCACGTCGCGCGTCGTGCCCTGCGATCCACCGGTCGAAGTCCGGATCCCCGGCCCCGGTGAGCACCGGGAGCTCGCCCGTCAGCGCCCGGGCGGGCGGCGAGTACGGCGGGTAGGTGTCCGTGTCGCCCAGGGCGACCACGGCCTCCGGTGTCCCCGGCGTACCGGACCGGTGCGCGGCTCTGTGCAGCACGACAGCGAGGTACTCGGTGACCTGATCCGGTTCCCGCGCACTCAGCACCCAGTCGAACAGGTCCACGCTCGCGAAATCGGCGAAGCGTGGCACCACCACCCCTACGAGTTCCTCGGCGGTCCGCACCACGTCCAGGGTGGTCCCGATGGTCTGCGCTGCCTCGTTCAGCAGGACCAGCCGCTGGCGCGCCCAGTGCTGCTCGCTGCTGTCGAACGATGCCGTGCCGACCGCGACCACCTCGCCCGAGGCGTCCCGGATCGGCCACATCTCCACGTTCCAGGCGTGTTCCCGGCCGCCGGACGGCGGAGTTCCGTAGCCCTCGAAGTGCACGGGGGCCCCGGTTCGGACCACCTCGGCCTGATGGTGCAGGTAGAGCTCGTAGTCGATGCCAGGAGCCCCCTCGGTGATGTCGTGCCCCACCAGCTTGTCCTCCGTGCCCCCCACCTCACGGCCGGCCGCGTCGTTGAAACGCAGAATGCGGCCCTCGGTGTCGAAGGCGGACAGTGCCACCGACGCCTGCTGGAAGGTCTGCTCCGCCACCGAGGGCTCCAACAGGCCAGGGGCCGACGCGGTGACCAGAAAGGCCGACGTTCCGCGTCCGCCGTCCCGCAGAGGAGAGAACCGCAAGGCCAGCTGAAGGATGTGTCCGTCCTTGTGCCGGACACCCATCACACCCGCCGAACCGTCTGAAGAGTTCTCCGCGAGCAGTTCCCTCGCGTCCCGCCCTACGACCTCCTCGGCCGCGTAACCGGTCAGCTCGCGGGCGCCGTCGCCCCACCCCGTGACGACGCCACGGTGATCGACGATCGCCACCGCGTCGACATGCGCCATATGGCACATGATGAGCCGGTTGTCCTGCTGCTTCAAGTGGGTGCCTCACCAGCGCACCACCTGAGTCCAGCCCTTTGACGTACCGTCTGGTCTAGCAAACCGAGCGATGTCCCGGAGTCCGCTTCCCCCGGACCTACCGAAAGGCGTCCGACGCGGTCCCGGGAGCCGCTCTTGATCGACACCACGTCAATCGGGGAGAGAAGCAATGCCACGACCGCCGGGCCATGGACCGGGCTTCGAGGTCAGACGCCAGAAGATCATCGACGTCGCGGCGTCGCTGTTCGCCCGGCAGGGATACGCGGCGACGTCCATCAACGACCTGGGCCGGGCGGTCGGGCTCGCCAAGGGAGCCCTGTACTACTACATCGGCTCCAAGGAGAACCTGCTCGTCGAGATCCAGTCGCGGGTGATGGGGCCGCTGCTCTCCCGCGCCCGGCAGATCGCGGACCTCGACATGGATCCTCTGCTGCGACTGCGCCTGCTGTCCGAATCGCTGCTCACCATCATCTACCGCAGGCTCGACCACATCTGGGTCTACGAGCACGACTACCGCAGTCTGAGCGGCGCGGAGTTGAAGGCCCTTCTGGGCCAGCGTTCCGACTTCGAGCAACTGATCTCCGGGCTGCTCGCGGAGGTTGTCGAGCAGGGCACCTTCCGTGCGATGCCGCCGCGGCTGGCCACCCTGCAGTTCCTCAACCTGCACAATCACACCTACCAATGGGTGCAGCCGGACGGGCAGTGGGACGCGGCGTTCCTGTCCCGTGAGTACTGCGCGACTCTGTTCCGCGGATTCGGCGCGCCCGACCACGCCCTGCCGAAGGTCGAGGAGCGCGCCAAGGCGTTCAAGCGCGACCGGCCCGACCTGCCCCTCGACCCCGAGGCGGAGTGGAAGTCCCTGCCCGCGGCGGGATGATGGCCCTCACCGAACTTCGCGAAAGAGGAATCGGCGTTCCACCGAACGGTTGATTGCACGGGGTGCCGCAGCCCGCACCCCATGGGAGAGAGTCTCAGGATGGTGCGGGCCCGAATCAGGCGGGCCCCGCCGCAAGGCGCCCTTCGAGGCCGACGGACGCGGACAGCCAAGCGACCGATCCGCAGGGGCATGTCCCACGGCAACGTGCAGGGCGACGCCCGCACACCGGCGGTCGACGTGCCGGTCACGCCGAGTTCCTCGCCAAGTGCCGGACAGCACCGCCGACACCCTGAGCCCAGTTCCCGGTAGACGCGGACGGCGAACTCCTGATCACCACCGGCCTCGGTCTGGTCCACAGCCTGACGTTCGCTGACGTTCGCTCACTGATCAGCAACGTGACCCAACTCCTCCGAGCAAGCCCGAACTGTTTACAAAGCGCAAGCAAAACCCACAGAGCTTGCTTGACTTAAGTAATCGCCACATGGTTGCCTAAGTTAAGCAAGCTAGCCGGTGGCAGCACCGCGGCTCGCAGACCGGGGCGTTCTTGAGCGGAGGCGCCCCACAGCGTCGAAGCCCGTGGGGACGGGGATCGGCGCTCCCCGTACCGGGCGGGCGGACCCCTCCCCCCGTCCGCCGCCCGGTGCGGGGGCATACGGCGACCGCATCCCGCGATCCCTTGTCGCCGCCCCCCTCGAACCCGATGTGCGGCCCCGCCCGAAGACAGGACACACCGATGCGACCGAAGACACGGACCAGCCTCGTCGGCGTCCTCACCTGCGGCGCGCTGATCGCCGCGGCCGTCATCACTCAGCACGACGGCGACACAGGGAGCCCGAGCCGCCTGGCGCGCGGCCCGTACGTCGCCCTGGGCGACTCCTACACCGCCGGGCCGGGCATCTCCCAGGACAGCGGAGATCCCGCCGGGTGCGATCGCTCCGACCGCAACTATCCGGCCCTCGTCGCGGAACGGCTCGACCTCAAGACGGCCGACTTCCACGACATGAGCTGCAGCGGCGCCGTCATCACCGACCTCACCGCACCTCAGTCGACCGACGACGGAACCAACCCGGCCCAGCTGTCGGCGCTGTCCGGCCGAACCCGGCTGGTCACGCTCGGAATCGGCGGCAACGACATCGACTTCAGTCCGATGATCAAGCGGTGCGTGGGCGCAGGGGCTCTCTACCGCGCCCTGGGCAGCGGGAAGTACGTCCCCGACGACTCTCCCTGCGAGAAGCAGTACGTCTCCCACGGCACCGACGAGGTACGGCGGAAGATCGATGCGGCGGGTGAACATCTCGCTGACACGCTCGGTGAGATCGGACGGCGGGCGCCACAGGCACGGGTGTACGTCGTCGGGTATCCCGAGATCCTGCCGTCCCGCGGTGACGACTGCCTCCGGGCCATGTCCCTCGCTCCCGGCGACGTGGCTTTCCTCCACGAGAAGGAACGGCAGCTCAACGTCATGCTGCGCGAGCGTGCCGAGGCCGGCGGCGCCGAGTACGTCGACACCTACACGTCCTCCCGCGGGCACGGCGCCTGCGCCGCCGAGGACACCCGCTGGATCGAACCCCTGGTCCCCACCGCTTCCGCAGCCCCCGTCCACCCCAACGCACGCGGGGAGCGCGGCATGGCCGACGCCGTTCTGAAGGCCCTGGAGAGCTGACCTCCCCGGTACGTCGGGCTCGCCCGCGCACCGCCTCTCCCCCACACCACACGGAGCAAGGAGCACCGCCACCATGAACACCGGTCTCCGCGGACGCAGCGTCGTCCTCGCCGGCGCCGGGTCCGACGTCGGCCGGGCCACAGCCGTACGACTCGCCGAATCGGGCGCACGTGTCCTGGTCACGGACCTGAGACGGGCGCGTGTCGAGAGGACCCTCAAGGCTGTCACCGATGCGGGAGGCACCGGCACAGCGGTCGTCGGCGACCTCAGCGACCAGCGGGTGGCGGAACACGTCACGGACACCGCCTTGGATGTCTTCGGCGGTGTGGACGTCCTCGTGAACAGCTCCACCATCACGGACGGCATCTCGGCTCTCGGCGAGACCGAGATCGCCGAGTGGTACCGGGTTCTGGAGGTCAACCTGACAGCGCCCTTCCTGCTGACGCGCGCCGTGCTGCCGCACATGCTCGCCGCCGGGCGCGGCTCGGTCGTCTTCGCCCTCTCCGGGGCGTGCCCGTACGGGAGCGGGACCGGGACCGCCCGCACTGCCGCGGATCACGGCGTCATGGGCCTGGTGCGGTCACTCGCCGACAGGTACCGCGGCAGCGGGGTACGCGCCAACGCCGTTTTCCGCGCCGGCAGCGTCGGCGGCAGCGCCGAGGACGTGGCCGCCGCCATCGCCTTCCTCGCCTCGGACACCGCCCGCGCAGTCAACGGCCTCGCCCTGCCCGTCCACGACGGATGGTCGGCCGTCTGACGCATCCGCGCTCCGGGCGGGTCAAACTCCCCGGAATCCGTCCGGGCCCGGCCGGGCCCGGCAACACATGCAACACCCAGAGAAAGGATCCCCGATGACCACCATGAAGTCCGTGCAGACCGCCGGCGTGAACAAGGTCGACGCAGTGGATGTCGAACGGCCCGTCCCCGGCCCGAAGGACGCCCTCGTGCGGATCCGCGCCTGCGGCATCTGCGGCACCGATGTCACGTTCCTGCACATGGGGGGTATGCCCGCCCGCGCCCACCTCGGCGGCGACATGGTCCCCGTCCCGCTCGGCCACGAACCGGCCGGTGAGGTCGTGGAGCTCGGCGCCGAGGTCACCGGCCTCAAGGTCGGCGACCGGGTGGTCGTCAACCCGCAGGACGCTCCCACCGGCATCATCGGCTGCGGCGGCAAGTACGGCGGCATGAGCGAGTACCTGCTCATCGAGAACGCCGAGGTCGGCAGAAGCGTCGCGGTCTTCCCCGACACCGTGCCCTTCGACGTCGCCTCGCTCAACGAGCCCATGGCCGTGGCCCGGCATGCCGTCAACCGCTCCGAGGCCCGGCCCGGCGACAAGGTCGTCGTCTTCGGCGCCGGGCCCATCGGCCTGGGCGCGGCGATCTGGCTGAAGCTGCGGGGCGTCGAGCACGTTGTCGTCGCCGACGTCATCCCCTCGCGGCTGGAGAAGGCGCTGGCCGTCGGGGCGGACGCGGTGATCAACTCGGCGGAGGAGGACGTGGCCGCGCGGCTGACCGAGCTGCACGGCCAGGCCGCCAACGCGCTCGGCCAGCCCCGGCCCGGCACCGACATCTATCTCGACGCCGCCGGTGCGCCCGCCGTGTTCAACACGGTCATCGCCTCCGCGAAGTGGCACGCCAAGCTGGTCATGGTCGCCGTGCAGAAGAAGGGCTCCGAGATCGACCTCGGCGGCATGCTCCGCAGCGAGCTGACCCTCATCGCCTCCCAGGGCTACCCCACCGAGATCTTCGAAGTCACTCCCGAACTGGTCGAGCACCAGGACCGCTTCGCCAAGCTCATCAGCCACCGCGTGCCCTTCACCGAGGTGGACCGCGCCTTCGACCTCACCCTCACGCCCGGGGCCGCCGAGAAGGTCGTCGTCACCTTCGAGGACTGATCGGGGACTTGACGAAGTCGGGTACGGTGCCGCGCCCCGCGAGGGCGCGGCACCGAGCGACCGGGACGGACACCGTCAGGCGGAGGGCGGCCCGTCGACGGCGGCCTCGGTATGCCTGACGAAGTCGGCAACCAGTCGGTGGAACAGCGTGGCGAGCTGCTGCAGTTCTTCCTCCGACCAGTCCGCCAGCGCAATTTCCATGCCCCGGCGGCTTGCCTCCCGCATGCGGTCGACCGCGGCCAGGCCGGATTCAGTGATCTGTACGCGCTGGGCTCGGCGATCGTCCGGGTCGGGCACACGCTTGACGAAGCCGGAACTCTCCAACTGCCGGAGCTGCCGCGTGACGTGCGAAGCCTCCACGGAAAGCCGGACGGCCAATACGCCGGGCCGGAGCGGCTCACTCTCGGCAACGTGCCGAAGAATCGCGGCGGCGGCCCGATCGAGCGACAGCCCAGCCACTCCCATCAGTCTCTCGTGCTGGCGAGCCCGGCCCGCGAGATAGGTGATGCGCGTGAGGGCCTGCTCGATCTCGGTCACTTGCGACCGGGCGACCGGTGCGGACGGCGGTGTGGGCATACGCACACGGTATACTAATTGCCTAACTCAAGCAAATTCGAGGCTACATTGATGCGCACAAACGCCCTCGCTGATTGACAGAATTTCGATGGTGAGCTTGAGGATCGTTGTCACTGTGAAGTACGTGCCCGACGCCACTGGCGACCGGCACTTCGCCGATGACCTGACCGTCGACCGGGACGACGTGGACGGTCTGCTCTCCGAGCTCGACGAGTACGCCGTCGAGCAGGCGCTGCAGATCTCCGAGAACTCGGACGACGACGTCGAGATCACCGTTCTGACCGTGGGCCCCGAGGACGCCAAGGACGCGCTCCGCAAGGCCCTTTCGATGGGCGCCGACAAGGCGATCCACGTCGAGGACGACGATCTGCACGGCACCGACGCCATCGGCACCTCCCTGGTGCTGGCCAAGGCGATCGAGAAGGCCGGCTACGACCTGGTCATCTCCGGTATGGCCTCCACCGACGGCACCATGGGCGTCGTCCCCGCGCTGCTCGCCGAGCGCCTGGGCGTCCCGCAGGTCACCCTGCTGTCCGAGGTCTCCGTGGAGGACGGCACGGTCAAGGGCCGCCGCGACGGCGACGCCGCCTCCGAGCAGCTCGAGGCCTCCCTCCCGGCGGTCGTGTCGGTCACCGACCAGTCGGGCGAGGCGCGTTACCCGTCCTTCAAGGGCATCATGGCGGCCAAGAAGAAGCCGGTGGAGTCCTGGGACCTGGAGGACCTGGAGATCGAGGCCGACGAGGTCGGTCTGGAGGGCTCCTACACGGTGGTCGACTCCGCGGCCGAGCGTCCGGCCCGTACCGCCGGCACGATCGTCAAGGACGAGGGCGAGGGCGGCAAGCAGCTCGCTGAGTTCCTCGCGGGCCAGAAGTTCATCTAAGGCCCAACACCCTTCCGCCCCCTCAGACTTCGCATTCCGCAGGAGATCAATCCCATGGCTGAAGTTCTCGTCTATGTCGACCACGTGGACGGTGCCGTCCGCAAGCCCACCCTCGAACTGCTGACGCTGGCCCGCCGTATCGGCGAGCCCGTCGCCGTCGCGCTGGGCAACGGCGCCGCCGACACCGCCGCCGTCCTCGCCGAGCACGGCGCGGTGAAGGTCCTCACCCACGACGCCTCCGAGTACGCCGACTACCTCGTCGTACCGAAGGTCGAGGCCCTGCAGGCCGCCTACGAGGCCGTCTCCCCGGCCGCCGTGCTGGTCCCGTCCTCCGCCGAGGGCAAGGAGATCGCCGCCCGTCTGGCGCTGCGCATCGGCTCCGGCGTCATCACCGACGCCATCGACCTGGAGGCCGGCGACGAGGGTCCGGTGGCCACCCAGTCGGTGTTCGCCGCCGCCTTCACCACCAAGTCCCGTATCGCCAAGGGCACCCCGGTCATCACGGTCAAGCCCAACAGCGCGGCCGTGGAGGCCGCCCCGGCCGCCGGTGCGGTCGAGGCCCTCGCCGTGGCCTTCTCCGAGAAGGCCACCGGCACCAAGGTCACCGCGCGCACGCCGCGTGAGTCGACCGGCCGCCCCGAGCTGACCGAGGCCGCGATCGTGGTCTCCGGCGGCCGTGGTGTCAACGGCGCCGAGAACTTCGCGATCATCGAGGCGCTCGCCGACTCCCTCGGCGCGGCCGTCGGTGCCTCGCGTGCCGCCGTCGACGCCGGCTGGTACCCGCACACCAACCAGGTCGGCCAGACCGGCAAGTCGGTCTCGCCGCAGCTGTACGTCGCCTCCGGTATCTCCGGCGCGATCCAGCACCGCGCGGGTATGCAGACCTCGAAGACGATCGTGGCGATCAACAAGGACGCCGAGGCCCCGATCTTCGACCTGGTCGACTACGGCGTGGTCGGCGACCTCTTCGACGTCGTCCCCCAGCTCACCGAGGAGATCAAGACCCGCAAGGGCTGAGACCTCCGGCAACCGGCGACAGACAGGGTGTAGTTGGCTACACCCTGGAAAGGAGAGTGTGCTCCATCATGGCCAAGGCCGAGACCCCCTAGCGTTGCCGCATGTGGAAAATGGTGCGCCGCGCCGCTTGGGCCACGGTCCACCTCTTCGTGGCCGCGGCGATGGCGTTCGGCATGTGGATCTTCATCACCGTGCTGCTGATCACCGCGATCGGCACGGTGGTGGTCGTCGGCGCCTGGCTGCTGCCCGAGACGGTGCTGCTGATCCGGCGGATCGCTGGCGCCAAGCGGAGCATGACCGCCGCGTGGACCGGCGTGAAGATCCCCGAGGTCTACCAGCCCCTGACCGGCACGATGCGCGAGCGGTTCCTGAAGGCCGTCCGCGACCCCGGCACACACACCGATCTGCGCTGGATGGTCGCCTACTGGTTCTACGGCGCGCTGCTCGCCCTCGCACTGCCGCTGTGGCCGGTGGGGCTGATCGTCGACGGAGTGTGGTGCGGGCTGCTGCGCCGCGAGGCGGTCGTCCTGCCGCTGATCGTGCGGCTCGCGGACCTGGAGGCCGACTGGTCGACCGCTCTGCTCAAGCCGTCCCCGCAGGCACAACTCACCGCCCGGGTGGAGGAGCTGGCGGCGACCCGCGCCGACGCGATCGCCGCGCACGGCGCCGAACTGCGCCGTATCGAGCGGGACTTGCACGACGGGGCGCAGGCGCAGCTCGTGGCGCTGTCCATGCGGATCGGACTCGCCAAGCGCGCCTACGAACGTGACCCCGAGACCGCACTCAGGCTGCTGGACGAGGCCCAGGACCACGCCGAGAAGGCACTGACGGAACTGCGGCACGTCGTGCGCGGCATCCACCCGCCGATCCTGACCGACCGCGGCCTCGTCGGCGCGGTGCGGGCGCTGGTGAGCAGCAGCGGGCTTGAGGTCTCGCTGGACGACGGCGGCCTGGACCAGGGTGTGCGGGCGCCCGCTGCGGTGGAGGCGGCCGCCTACTTCGTGGTCGCCGAATCGCTGACGAACATCGCCAAATACAGTGGCGTGACCCGAGCCGAGGTCCGGCTCGCCCGCGTCCGGCGCGGTCTGCGGGTGCGGGTCTGGGACGAGGGCCGGGGCGGTGCCGACGAATCCGCCGGCTCGGGGCTGTTCGGCATGCGGCGACGGGTCGCCGCACTCGACGGGACCATGGACGTGTCCAGCCCCGTCGGTGGGCCGACCGTGATCGAAGTGGAGCTGCCATGCGTGTGGTGATCGCCGAGGACAACGCCCTGCTGCGGGAAGGGCTCGTACTGCTCCTGACCTCGGCCGGACACGACGTCGTGGCCGTGGCCGGCAGCGGACCCGAGATCATGCCCGCGCTGCTGGAGCACCGCCCGGACGCCGCCGTACTCGACGTGCGGATGCCGCCGGGCTTCCGCGACGAGGGCCTGCGGGCCGCTCTCGAAGCACGGCAGAAGATTCCCGGCCTGCCGGTGCTCGTGCTCTCGCAGTACGTCGAGGAGTCCTACGCCACCGAGCTGCTGAGCGGCGGAACCAGCGGCATCGGATATCTGCTCAAGGACCGGATCGGCCGCGTGGACGAGTTCCTCGACGCGCTGGAACGCGTCGCGGCCGGCGGCACGGCCCTCGACCCCGAAGTCGTCACCGAACTCCTCACCCGCCGCCGCGACACCCCGCTGGACTCACTCACCCCCCGCGAGCGCGAGGTGTTGAAGCTCATGGCGGAGGGCCACGACAACGCCACCATCGCCAAGACCCTCGTCGTCACCGAACGCGCCGTGCACAAGCACATCGGCAACGTCTTCCTCAAACTGGGCCTTCCCCCGAGCGACACCGGCCACCGCCGAGTCCTCGCCGTCCTGGCATACCTGGCACACGCACCGCGGGCATGACACGGCAAAGCCGGCAACGCCCAGCCCGGCAGAGGGGTGTAGCGGGCTACACCGCTGATTCGGGAGGCGGCTCCCTCGTGGCGACGGGCCGATCACGGGATCGTTGATCTCGCAAGGTAAGCGACTCCCCGCCGGGGATGTCCACGGCCCTTCCCCGAAAGGAATCTCCCGTGAAAGCGCTCCTCTCCTCCCCGCCCGTCCTGTGGTTCCTGTTCCTGTTCAACCTCACCGTCGCCGCGGTCGCTCCCTTCGCCGTCGACGGCGCACAGGGCCTTCTCACGAGCGCCGGTATGGGCGCCGTCGCGCTCGGAGCGGGCGTCGGCCTCCTCAAGGGCCGCGCCGCGCAGTAGCGGTGGGCCAAGACGTGTCTACGACAGGTCAGCGCCGTCGGGCTCGCCGTCCGGGACCGTGAGGGGCACAGGCACCCATGGCGTCGCGGACGTCGCGCAGCCCTTCACCGCCGGGGGGAGCCGGTACTCGACCCGCGGGGGGATCTCCCGTAGCACCGAATGAGCTGAGCGACCGCCGGCCGCGGAATCGATCCGCCATGGCGACGATCGTGCCGACCTGGAAATATGCCAGCGCCTTGATCCCGGTGAGCCCGACCTTCTTCAGGTCCGCGACGCCCGCTATGCCGCCGACGATGGTCAGGAACACGATCGGGCCGATCAGCATCTTCATCGCGGTGATGAACGTCGTACCGAGCGGCTCCATGGCGGCGGCGAGCTCCGGCCACCGCCAGCCCAGCACGATGCCGATCACGATCGCCACCAGAACCTGGACGTACAACTGCCGGTACCACGGCTTCGCCGCGATGCGCGTGGCCTGTGCGGCTCGCTCGTTGTCCGGGGTTTGCGTCATTGCAGCCTCCCTGATCGCGCGACACCGAGCCCGATCGGCACGCGCCAGCTTGGGCCACAGTGAATCGGGCCACACGTCAGGGGTCCACGACCAAAAATCGATGCCCCGTATAGGCCGGGCCTATCAGTACCGGCACTGGCCCCGGGCGCCACTGCGCGCGCGAGGGGGCGGGACATACAGGTGACGCACGTCATACCCGGCCGCAGAAATAAATGGACCGGGCGGCCCACTTATTTTGATCAGTAAGACGAGACAGTCGGCGCGCCCTCGGATGACGCGCCGCTGACTGATCAGGAGGCCGCCGTGACCCAGTCCATATCGCTTCGGGACGGCACATCCCCGCAGTCGGGCGTGGCGAGGAAGAAGACCGAACGCGTCATGCCGCTGTGGGAAGCGGCCAGGACGCAGCGCCTGAGGAGCGTGGCGCACGATGCCGGAGGGGCCCGATGAGCTGCGTCGCCGCCCGCGGTTCACGCAGCCGCGGATCCCGGCGCACGCCGACTCTCAGCCGGACCGTGCCGAAGGAGGCGCACGTCCGGCGGAACCTGCGGCGCGCGATGGCGGGCCTGGCGGCGACGCTGCTCGTGTACTCCGGCCTCCTCGCCGTCTCCGTCCGTGAGCAGGAGTCCCTCGTCGAGGTCGGCTGGACGTCATCCGCCGCCGAACATCTCCGCACTTTTGGGACTGCTGTCGCGGAGAGAGGTGCGGCGTTCCTTCACGATGGGGTACAGGCGCTGACCTGGATCCTTGCCCCCGCCTCGCTGCCCCTGGCGGTGTTGAGCCTGTTCTGGCTGGCCCGACGGGATCAGCACGTCTATATGCGCCTTGCCATCGCGTTGCTGATGTCCGGCACGGCCGGTCTCGGCGTATTCGCCGTGGTGCGGGGGTGGCCGGTGGACGAGGCGTCCCTGCTCGGTGACTACGTGACACTGCCCGGTGTACGTGCGGGCTGGTACGTGCTGATGGCGCTGGCGGTGATCGCCACCATCCCGAAGACCTGGCCGCGGGCGGCCGTACTGCTGATCGCGCTGCTCGCGGCAGTGGCAGCGGCGTCGAACGGGGACAGCCCCTGGCTCGCAGCGCTGCCGGCCGTGGTCGTACCGCTTCTGGCGTGGGTCGCTGCAGGACACCTCCCGCAGGACAAAGAGAAGTACTCACGTGGGGGCGCGAACGCCTTGCCCGCCGGGGATTCGCAGGGACGGGTGCTGTCGTTCCGGCCCCGCACCCGGGCGCCGGAGCCGACGGACACCCCGGTACCCGCCCCGCTGCGGCAGGCGGGCTGACGGCCATGGACGTCGACGCTCTGATCGAGGCGGCCGGATGGTGGTCGTACATCGTCGTGTTCGCCGTGACGGCCGGTGAGACCAGCGCATTCATCGGTGTGCTGCTGCCCGGCGAGACCGTCATCCTCCTCGCGTCCGCGATCGCGGGCCGAGGCGACCTCAACCCGGTGCTCCTCGCTGTCCTCGTCGTGGCCGGTGGCATGACCGGCGACAGTCTCGGCTATGCACTGGGGCGTTGGTACGGGCGACGCCCGCACACGCGGCTGGCCCGCTGGGTACGGCCCGGCAGTCGGATCGGCCAGGCCCATGACTTCCTTACGCGTCATGGCGGGGCAGCGGTCGTCACGGGCCGGTTCATCGGATTCGTACGAGCCTTCATCCCCTTCGCCGCCGGGGCGTCCGGCATGCCGTACCGCCGCTTCTTCCTCTTCAGCACGCTCGCCTCGCTGATCTGGGGCATCGGAAACGTGCTCCTCGGCTACTTCGCCGGCGCCGCCGCCAGCGACTTCCTGCGGCCGAAGCGCGTGGCCACCGGCTGCTGTCCCATCGGCGACGGGTGGCGCTGGTGGACCTGGCGAAGAAGACGGAGCGGGCGTTCGGCGGACCCCAGACATGGAGTTCGGCTTCGACGCGGACGGAAAGCTGTGGCTCTTCCAGGCCCGGCCCATCACCGCGATGGGCGCACGGCCGCCGCGCGGCGCGCGCCTGTTGGGCCCCGGTCCGGTCGCCGAGACCCTGCCCGGGGTGCTCCAGCCGCTGGAGGAGGACCTGTGGGTGACCCCGATGTCCCACGGCCTCACCCTCGCCCTCGACATCGCCGGCTCCGCGCCCCGCCGTCAGCTGCGCAAACTGCCGGTGGTGACCACCGTGGACGGACAGGCCGCCGCCGATCTGCGACTACTGGGCGCCATCCCGTCCGCCCACCCGGTCCTGGACTTCATCAACCCGGCACCGGGGGCCCGCCGGGCGGGCGCGGCCTGGCGGATCGGGCGGCTGCGTTCCGCACTGCCGCTGCTGGCCGTCGACCTGATGGCGGACGTGGACCGGCAGCTGGCCGACTTCCCGCCACCCCGGGAGATGCTCAGCGGTCAGCTGCTGGACGCCGTCGCGTGGGGCCGACAGGTCCTTGGGTCCCTGCATGCCCAGGAGTCCCTGGCGGGCGCGCTGCTCGGCGCGGGCAGCGGCGCCACCGCGGCGGGCGAAGCGCTCGCGGAACTGACAGAAGGCCGTAGACGAGGCCTAAGTGACGAGCAGCTCCTGGAACGCCACCCTGTTCTGCTGGCCCTGCTGCCACCGACCCTCGGCGACCGCCCGCCGCTGCCCACACAGACCGGGTGGACCACGGCACCGCGCGGTGTGGGCGCGCTGCCCGTACGGGAGGGGCTGCGGCTGCGCATCCGCTGGGTGCAGGAGATGCAGGCGCAGATGGTGCGGGATCTCGCACAGCGGGTCGAACCCGGTGAGTGCGGGTTCGGGTCCTCCCGTCTGGTGCTGCTGCGCTGGGAGGAACTGGTCGACGCAGCGGACGGCAAGGGTTTGCCGGCCGATCTCACCGAGCGACTGCCCCGCGAGGACACCGGCCCGCTGCCCGCCGCGTTCCGCCTGGCCGACGGCCGCCCCGTGGCCCAAATCCCGCCCGGACACCGGGCCTCGGGCGAGGGCCAGGGGGCCGGCGGCGGCTTCGGCACCGGAACGGCCTGGGACGGCCACGGCACCCGCCCCGAACACCCCGTACTCGTGGTCCGGTCCCTCGACCCCGCCCTGGCCCCCCTGCTGCCCGGCCTGACCGGGCTCGTCGCGGAGACCGGCAGCGCCCTGTCCCACCTCGCCGTGCTGGCCCGCGAATACCGGGTGCCCACCGCAGTGGGCGTTCCGGCGGCGGTCGACCGCTTCCCCGCCGGAACGCCGCTGACCGTGGACGGCGGAACAGGAGAGGTGACCGTGAACGACACCCCCGGCACGGCACCAGAGCCCACATCGATCCGTGAGGAGTCGGCGGCATGAAGACCATCAGACTGGTCGGCTACACCTTCGGCGGCCTGTCCGCCGCCTACGCCGGCTACTACACCGTGCTCTACCTGACCCGCTGGGAATGGCAACGCGCCCTGATCTCCGCCGCCCTGCTCATCGTCGTCGAGGTCTTCCTCGCCACCGTCCTGCTGCTCACCCGCCTGAGCCGCCTGGAAGACCGCCTTGAGCAGTCCGACGCCCGCGTCGAGGAGGTGCGCAAGCGCCTCGAACAGACCCGCGATCCGGTACCGAACCACTTCAACTGGCTGGCCGCCGTCGACCGGACAGAACTGAACGGCACACAGCGCACCTTCGTCTTCGTCCCCGTCCTCATGGTGGCCGGCGCGGCCCTGTCCGGTCTCGCCCTGGTCATCCAGAAAATCGCCGGAGCCACCGCGCGACCGGGCGCGGAACGCCGACTGGCCGGACGCCTGGCGGCGCTGACCGCCCCGCCGCTCACCGCGACCGTCCCCCTGGAGAGCCACCCTGCGCTACCGCCGGCCCGCACCGGCCGCAAGGCACTCGCCGTCGCGGCAGCCGTAGGCGGCCTGATCCTGGTGCCCCTGCTGTGGTCCGCTCTGGCGGACGCCACCCAGACCAGGCCCGAACCGGCCCCCGCCGCGGCGAGCACCACCATGGTCTTCCGTGTCGAGACCTACGGCGACCAGAGCCCGCAGGCGGTCCAGCTCGCAGCCACCGACCTGTGGGAGACCTGCCGCCGCTCCACCGCCGCCCGCAACGACGACGCCACGCTGAACCGCATGAACGACGGTGTCTACACCGCCGTCATCCGCCCCGCCCTGCCGCAGCACGACGTGATGCGCCTGCGCGGCTGCCTGCAGGACGCCAACACCAATCGCACCAGCGCCGTCGTCCTCCGAGAAGGGCAGGCCGAACAGCGGAGCTGAACATCTGTCAAGGGGCGGGTGCCGTGGGCTCCACCGGCTCAGCCCCGGGCCAGGCGTCGCGTCGTCAGGGCCACATGCAGCCGCAGACGGCCCTCCGAGTTGCGCAGGGGCCAGCCCAGCAGCGCCTCGGCGCGGGCGACACGGTCGTGCAGGGTCGAGTGGTGGACGTGGGCGATGGCCGCGGCCGCCCGCAGGCTCGGTGAGGTGGCGACCGCGTGGAGGGTGGCGAGCATCCAAGGGGCGTCCCCCGCTGCGGAGTCGACGGCGCGGGCGTCGGGCGGCGGTGGCGAACCGGGAGCGATGTGGTCGGCGAGGAGCGCGATGTCTCCCAGGGCCTCGGCATGGACGACCGATGGGCCGGGATCCGTCAGGGTGCCTTCCGCGGTGAAGCGCAGCGCGGAGCGGGCGGCGGCCCAGGACCTCGGCAGGTCGAGCACGGGAACGGCGGGGCCGATCCCGAGACGGCCCGCCGACAGGTCGGCGGAGGCAGGCAGGCCGGATGCCGACACGGGCACGACCCGGGGGCGCCCTCCCAGCGGGGCGAGGGCGCATGCGCGCGCCGCAGGATCGGACGTGTCGAGACCGAGGTGTCCAGCCGCGCGCAGCCGGGCCTGTTCGGGCGCGGTGGGATCGAGCACGGTTTCGACGGCTGCCGGATCGTCGGCCGGTACGACGGGAGCGTGGCCGCGTGTGCGATCCAGGACGCGGCGGATGGCACCGGCCGCTCGTTCGAGGACGACCGCGTCGACCACGGAGGCGTCCCCGGCTCGCTCCAGCCAGAAGGCGGGGGCGGCACCCGGGGTCAGCGGCGCGGACGGCCAGGCGGGGTCCGCCGGGCCGCTGGTGTCGGCGCGTGCGCCGTCGGCCTCGACACGGACGTGCACCCGCCGGGAGGCGTCGTCGAGCCGGGCAGGACAGCCGGACAGGACGGCGGCACCCCGCACCAACGCCTCCAGTCCGGCCCGGGACTCGTCCAGTTGGTCGAAGTAGGCGATGACCCTGACCGCGGCGCCGGCGTCCGGATCCAGCGCGTTCAGGCGTCCGACCAGTTCTCTCATACGTCCATGGTCCGCCGTCCGGTCACTCGCCGAGAAGTCGGCGCAGCCACTGCAGGCGAGCGGCCACGGTGGCCTGGGACAGCGCGGCGTGCGGAGCCAGTCCGTCGTAGCCGTGGAAACCGCCGGGCCACACGTGCAGCTCGGCCACGCCGCCGCAGCGCCAGATGGCGGAGGCGTAGGCGATGGCCTCGTCGCGGAAGGTCTCGGCGGAGCCCACGTCGATGAAAGCCGGCGGGAGTCCCGACAGGTCCTCGGCCCGGGCGGGTGCTGCGTGGGCGGGGACGTCCGGGCCGCCGCGCCGCTCGCCCAGCAGCGCCGTCCAGCCGATTTCGTTCGAGGCGCGGTCCCAGACCCCGCGGCCCGCCATCTGCCGGGCGGACAGGGTGTCGTTGCGGTCGTCCAGCATCGGGCACATCAGTACCTGTCCGAGCGGCTGCGGTCCCTTTCGGTCCCGCGCGAGCAGGGCGAGCGCCGCAGTCAGCCCGCCACCTGCGCTGGTGCCCGCGACGATGATCCGTTCGGGGTCGCCGCCGAGTTCCGCGGCGTGCTCCGCCGTCCACACGAATCCCGCGTAGACGTCCTCCACCGGCGCCGGGTAGGGGTGCTCCGGCGCCAGCCGGTACTCGACGGACACCACGACCGCGTCCAGTGCCCGCGCCCAGTCCAGGACGAGATCGACGCCGATTCTGTTGTTGCCGATGAGCATCCCGCCACCGTGCGCGTAATAGAGCACGGGCCGCGGGCCGCCGGACTTCGGGGCAACCGGACGGCAGATCAGCAGGGAGACGTCGGGGTCCCCGTCCGGGCCCGGCACCGTCCGGTCCTCGACCTGGAAGAACCCGCCGCAGCTCAGCTGCTCGTCGCTCGGCCGCATCGCGGCCTCGCCCCCTCGCATGGCGGCGACCACGTCCAGGGTGAAGACCGGGGGAAGCCGTTCGGAGACCACCGCCAGGGCGGCGGCGAGTTCGGCGTCGAACGGGGGCGGTACCAGGGACATGGATTCCTCCTGACTGACACGACCCGGCATGTCCACGCAGGTCGTACGAACATTCTCAGGCGGCCATCCGGATCGGTGAGCCGCCGAACAGTGGGAGTTCCCCGACAGATGGCGGGGCAGGGCGACATCTCCCCAGGGGCGCGATGCTCCCCCGCCGACTGGCGGGGAATCGCCGACGTACGTCGGCTGTCCGGCATACGCGGCGCTCTCCACACTGAGCAGGACGTTTCCGCCGGGCGGAGAGCCGACCAGGCCCGCGCAACGCCACCGGGCCGACGCCCCCGGGAGATCTCGTACCGCAGGCAGGTTCCCGGCATCCCGCCCCCATCGAAAGGGCCTCGCCATGACGACACCCGCCCCCCGTGAGCAGTCGACCGAGGCGGCCGTTCCCCCCTCCGCGGCAGAGGCCGACCGGGAGGCGTTCTGGGCTCAGCAGGCCGGACAGCTCGACTGGGACACCTCGTGGCAGACCGTCCTCGACTGGAGTGACGCTCCGTTCGCTCGCTGGTTCGAAGGCGGCAGGCTGAACGTGGCGCACAACTGCGTGGACCGGCACGTCGAGGCCGGATACGGCGACCAGGTCGCCTTCCACTGGGAGGGAGAGCCGGGCGACACCCGGATGATCACCTACGCGGACCTGCGGCGGGAGGTGAACAAGACGGCCAACGCCCTGCTTACGCTCGGCCTTCAGGCCGGTGACCGGGTCGCCATCCAGCTTCCGATGATTCCGGAGGCCGTGTTCGCGATGCTTGCCTGCGCCCGGCTGGGGCTGGTGCACAGCGTGGTCTTCGGCGGCTTCTCCCCCGCCGCGCTGTGCTCGCGCATCGAGGACGCCGACGCCCGCCTGCTGATCACCGCCGACGGACAGTACCGGCGTGGCGAGGCCGTACCCATGAAGGACGGCACCGACCAGGCCGTCGCCGACTGCCCGGGTATCGAGCACGTTCTCGTCGTCCGCCGCACCGGCACCCCGGTCGCGTGGACCGAGGGCCGGGACCTGTGGTGGCACGACCTGGTGGAGCCCCAGCCCGACCAGCACGAGGCGGAGGCGTTCGACGCGGAGCATCCGCTGTTCATCCTCTACACCTCGGGCACCACCGGACAGCCCAAGGGCATCCTGCACACCTCCGGCGGCTACCTCACGCAGGCCGCGTACACACACCGCACCGTCTTCGACCACCGACCCGGCCAGGACGTCTACTGGTGCACGGCCGACATCGGCTGGATCACCGGCCACACCTACATCGTCTACGGCCCGCTGGCCAACCGAGCCACCTCCGTGCTGTACGAGGGCACGCCCAACACCCCGCACGAAGGACGGCACTTCGAGATCATCCAGAAGTACGAGGTCTCGATCTACTACACCGCCCCGACACTGATCCGCACCTTCATGAAGTGGGGCGAGCACATCCCGGCCGACTACGACCTGTCCTCGCTGCGCGTGCTGGGCAGCGTCGGCGAGCCGATCAACCCCGAGGCGTGGCGCTGGTATCGCGAGCACATCGGCGGCGGCCGGACACCGGTCGTGGACACCTGGTGGCAGACCGAGACCGGCGCCGTCATGATCGCCCCACTGCCGGGGGCCGGCGAGCCGAAGCCCGGCTCCGCCCAGACACCACTGCCCGGCGTCTCGGCGCTGGTCGTCGACGACGAGGGGCAGCCGGTGGACAAGGGCGGCAGCGGCTATCTGGTGCTGGACCGGCCCTGGCCGTCCATGCTGCGCGGGATCTGGGGCGACCAGGAACGCTTTCGGGACACCTACTGGTCCCGGTTCACCCCGCAGGGCTACTACTTCGCCGGCGACGGCGCCCGCTACGACGACGACGGCGACATCTGGGTCCTCGGCCGGGTCGACGACGTCATGAACGTCTCCGGACACCGCATCTCCACCGCAGAGGTGGAATCCGCCCTCGTCTCGCACCCGGATGTCGCCGAGGCCGCGGTGGTGGGCGCCTCGGACGCCACCACCGGCCAGGCCATCATCGCCTTCGTCATCCTGGGCGGGGCCACCCGGGAGACCGACACCTCCGTGGCCGCGCTGCGCGAACACGTGGCCCGGGAGATCGGCCCGATCGCCAAGCCCCGCCAGATCCTCGTCGTCCCCGAACTCCCCAAGACGCGTTCCGGCAAGATCATGCGCCGCCTGCTGCGGGACGTCGTGGAAGGCCGGGAGGTCGGCGACGTCACCACGCTCGCGGACGCGTCCGTGATGGACCGGATCAACGCCCGGCTCGGCGGCTGACCGAGCGAGATCCTCGCCGAACGGCGCTTCACCGGCGGCGTCTTCGGCAGTACGCCACCCAAGGCAGCGCGGCCTTCGACTGGTTCGAGCTGCGGGCCGCCTGACGGACGGTGGCCCACTACGGCCTCGCCCGCCCCGGTCAGCCGGCGGTGGGGCCGCAGTTGGACGACCACGATCGAATACGCCGGTGGCCGGGACGCCGCGCCGGTAGAGGACGGCGGTGACGATCAGGCCTGCCGTGAAGAAGGCGGCGGACCACCAGTAGGCGGGTGAAGTACGCCTCCAAGCTGGACTGGGCCCTGCTGTGAGCCGTGGGTGGGATGCTCGGGCCGGTCGGCGGCACGATCGTGTTCGGGTGATCGTTCATCACCGGGCCATCTCGGAGTTCGTCAGGACCCGCAACGCCCGCAGCAGCAAGGCTGCGTGACGGACATTCATCCGGACCTTCGTCAAGATCCGCCAGCTGAAGGTCCGCGAAGCCGTGCTCCACCGGTGCCCGTTCGCTGCTGATCAGCCGGTTCGCCTCCTTCAGGCGTGGGCATGGTGCCCGACCCCAGCGAGTCCCTCGCCGGGAGGGCGAAGGCCCGGGTGAGGGCAAGGACGGACTCGGGTGGCTGCGGGAGTTCGGACCAGTGCACGGCCTCGATGCGCTGCGGGGTCGTCATGGGTGTCCAGTCCTGTACGGCGGAGGCGTCCCGGTGCGGCGCCTCCGCCGTACGTCGTCGTGATCGTTGCGGGCGCGGTACGCCGCCCTGTGCGGGATCGGCCCGCGTGGACGATCGCAGCGGTCAGCCCATGTGGACGGGCGCCGCGCCCTCGGTGTGCTCCTGCTTGCCCGCGTTGATGGCCAGGACCGTGACCGCCAGTCCGCCCAGAAACATGGCGCCCGAGGCGATAAAGGCCATGGTGTAGCCGTGGGTCAGCGCCTCGCCCGCCTTCGCGACCAAGGTGAGGTCCTGGGTGGCTTGGCCCCTGAAGAGGGACGAGGCGGCGTCGGGCAGCTTGTCGTTCGCGGCTGAGGTGGAGATGGTCGACAGGACCGCGAGCCCGAGTGCGCCACCGATCTGCTGGGCAGTGTTCAGGAGCGCCGAGGCCATGCCGGTGTCCTGGTGGTCGACGCCGCTGACCGCACCCAGCGTCATCGGGACGAAGCTCATGCCGAGCCCGACCGCGGTGACGAACATCGCCGGCAGCAGATGTCCGGCGTAGGAGGAGTCGGGCTCCAGGGCGGCGAACCAGAGCATGCCGCCCGCGCCGACCAGCAGGCCCGGTCCGGCGATCAGCCGGGGAGACATGCGGGCGATCAACTTGGAGCTCAGGCCGGCGGCGGTCCCCATGCCGATGGTGAAGGGCAGGAAGGCGAACCCGGTCTTGATGGGGCTGTAGCCGAGGATCAGCTGCATGTAGAGCGTCAGGAAGTAGAACATGGCGAACAGGCCCGCACCGATGAACAGCATCGTGCCGAAACTGCCGGAGCGGTTGCGGTCCTTGAACAGCCGCAGCGGCATCATCGGCTCCGCGGCGCGCGCCTGGATGATGAGGAACGCCGCCAGGAGTACGGCGGCCGCCGCGAAGGACGCCAGCGTCAGGCCGGTCGTCCAGCCGTGCTCGCCGCCGCGCGTGATGCCATAGACGAGGGCGATCAGTCCGCCGGTGCCGGTGATGGCGCCGGGGACGTCCAGGCGGCCGGGGCTCCGCTCGGCCTCGACGAGGGATTTCGTGCCGGCGAGGACGGCCAGGCCGATGGGGATGTTGATGAAGAACACCCAGCGCCAGTCGAGCGCGTCGGTCAGCGTGCCACCGAGGAGGAGGCCGACCGTGGCACCGACGCCGGCCATGGCCGCGTACACGCCCATGGCCGTGTTGCGGGACTTGCCCGCCGGGAAGGTAGTGGTGATCAGGGCCAGCGCGTTGGGCGCGGCGAGGGCGGCGCCTACGCCCTGAAGGATACGGGCACCGATCAACAGGCCCTCGTTCGGGGCGAGTCCGCCCAGCAGCGAGGCGAGGGTGAAGACGGCGATGCCTGCCTGGAACATCCGCCGCCGTCCGAAGAGGTCACCCGCTTTGCCGCCGAGCAGCATCAGCCCGCCGAAGGCCAGCGCGTAGGAGTTGACGATCCACGCCAGGTTCGCGTTGGAGACGCCCAGGTCGGTCTGGATGGCGGGCAGGGCGATGTTGGTGATCGTGGCGTCGAGGATCACCATCAGCTGGGCCGTGGCGATCACGAAGAGCGCCAGGCCGAGGTGCCGCCCGCCTGGGGAGGCCCCGGACGCATCGGTACCCGGCTGTCCGGGGGTCGTGGTGGTGCTGTAGGCAGACAAGGGAGAACTCCAAAGAGTGGGCGAGGGGCGCGGAAAGGTCATTCACCGGGACAGGGAAGTGACGTGGGTGTCAAAGCCGGTGCCGGTCCGGATGGAATGGGCACACAGGGCGGGCGGCACGTCGTCGAGTGCCGTGTGGGGAGGAAGAGTCGCTCGCGGTGGCACGCGGGAGGCACGCGTCGGGGGATGCCTCTCAGCCGTGGCTGCTCTTGCCGTGCCTCCAGTAGCCGAGGAAGGAGACGTCCGACTTCGGGACGCCCTGGTCCTTGACCAGATGGCGCCGCAGGCCGGTGGGCAGGCCGCTCTCGCCCGCTACCCAGCAGTAGATGCGCTGCCCCGGGAGGAGCTTCCAGGAGGACGTGACCGTTTTCAGGGCCAGTTGTCCCGGTACAGCGGCGTGGTCCTCGCGGGGCAGCCAGTGGACGGTGACTCCGGCCGGTGCCGCGACCGGTCGGATGTCCCTGCCGATTGGCACTTCGAGGTAGGCGTCGCCGGTGAGCTCGGGCGGTGACTGTTCCAGGATGGACAGGAGAGCCGGTAGGGCGCTCTCGTCGCCGACGAGCAGCTGGGACTGGGCGGTCGGGGTGGGGAGGTAGCCGATTCCTTCGGGGAACAGCCCCACCGGGTCGCCGGGGCGGGCATGCGAGGCGAACGCGGAGGCGGGGCCCACGTCGGCGTGGTCGCCGTGCAGGACGAACTCGATGTCCAGTTCGCATGCTTCGGGGCGGAACGCGCGCACGGTGTAGAGACGGACCCAGGGGCGGACGGCCGGCCGCATAAGCATGAACTGGGCCAGCCAGCCGTTGTGCGAGGCGGTCGGCATGGCGAGTTCCTGCTGGCCGTCGCGGCGGAAGAACAGCCGACAGGACTGGTCGACGCCCATCGGCTCGAAGTCGGCCAGGTCGGGGCCCTGGAGGGTGAGGGTGACGAAGCTCGGGCTGGTGCGTGCGGTGTGGGCGACCGTGGCGCGGAGCATTCTCCGCCGGGGCGGTGACTTGTGTCGGGGCATGGTGGAGCTCCCGGTGGGGTGGGTCAGGCGGAGTGCGTGAAGGCGGGCAGGAGGATCTCGTCCGTCAGACGTTCGAGAAACGCGTCGGTGACGGGGACGTCCGCCACGAGGATCCGATTCATCAGCACGCCCTGCGCCAGCTCACTGAGCCAGGACAGGTCCACGCCCGAACGCAGTTCCTCACGGCCGTGAGCCCGGTCGATGACCTCTTCCCACATGCCGTCCAGGGGCTGGGCGAGCCGGCGTTCGGTCGCCTCGCGCAGGTCCGCGTCACGGCGGATGGCGTCCACGAGGTTGCGCAGCATGGCGCCGTCCCGCTTGAGCCAGTTGCTGACCAGCCGCAGCGCTTCCAGTACGTCGGCGCGGAAACTTCCCTGGTCGGGCACGGTGAAGGAGAAGCCCACCCGGCGGCGTACGGCGTCGATGACCAGTTCGTGCTTGGTCGGCCAGCGTCGGTAGAGGGTCGTCTTGGACACGCCCGCCCTGGCCGCCATGGCGTCGAACGTCAGCCGGTCGAAACCGACCTCGCTGAGCAGCTCCACGGCCACGTTGAGGATGTGGCGCTCGCGTTCTCTGATCTTGGCTTGGGATTGCACAGTACGAAACTGTAGCGTACTACTGAAGTAAGGCAAGCCTTAGTAATTGCGAACCGAGGAGAAGCGACCCATGTCACGGACCCCCCACGCCGAAGTTCTCCAGACATCCCGGCCCGCCGAAGCCGACGCGCCCCGACCGTCCGACGAATCCGCGCGCTACCTGGAGCGCATCGACGGCATCCTGCCGGTGCTGAGGGCGAACACCCTGAAGGCAGCCGACCTGCGGCGCGTGCCCGACGAGAGCATTCGGGCGATGACGGATGCCGGGGTCTTCCGCGCGGTGCAGCCCCGGCAGTGGGGCGGGCTGGAGGTCGACCCGTCGACCTGGGAGGAGGGGCTGGTCCGGCTCGGTTCGGCGTGCCCGGCCAGCAGCTGGGTCGGCGCCCTCCTGGGCGGGCACGCCTGGTACCTGGGCCTGTTCTCCCAGCAGGCCCAGCAGGACGTCTGGGGCGAGAACCGGGATACCCGTGCGGCCTCGTCCTTCGCTCCCACCGGCACGGTGGAGCGCGTCGGTGACGGATTCCGTCTCACGGGGCGGTGGAAGTTCCTCAGCGGCGTCGACCACGCCCAGTGGATCCTCCTCGGCGGCGTCATCCCGGACGAGGGCGACGGCCCCGAGTTCCGGGCGTTCCTCGTGCCGGCCTCCGACTACGAGATCGACCAGGACAGCTGG
Organism: Streptomyces sp. NBC_00287; assembly: GCF_036173105.1. Lineage (NCBI taxonomy): Bacteria > Bacillati > Actinomycetota > Actinomycetes > Kitasatosporales > Streptomycetaceae > Streptomyces > Streptomyces sp. NBC_00287. The sequence continues at coordinate 8,392,011 of NZ_CP108053.1, read as the reverse complement.
CGGGTCTCGGGCCTCCAGGGGTCCGGCAGCAAGGAGGTCACGGTCGATGCCGCCGTACCGGAGTACCGGACCCTGACCGTCGACGCGCTCTACCACCACACCGAGCCGGGCAAGGCCGTCAACACCGGCCCGATCTTCGACCTTCCCTGGATGTCCATGTGGGCCTACAACATCGCGTCCTGCGCGATCGGTGCCGCGACCGGAGCGCTCGACGCCTTCATCGACGACAACAGGCGCCGCGTGTCGGCCGTGACCGGCGCGCCGGCAGCGCAGAACGCGGCCCTCCATACCCGGCTGGCCGAGGCCGTGACCCTGGTCAGGGACGCGCGTGCGCGCATCCCGCGCACCTGGGACCCCATCTACGCCGACGTCGTCGCCGGCGTGCCGGTCTCGGCCGAGAGGCGCGTCCAATCCCGGTTCGAGGCCTCCCACGCCATTGCCCAGTGTCTCGGCGCGGTCAACAAGGTGTTCGAGATCGGCGGTGGCGCCGTCATGGGCAGCGACAAGCTGTTCCAGCACTACCTGCGCGACCTGATGGGCATGCGCAACCAGCCCATCGCGATCTACGAGAACCAGGCCGGCCTGTACGCCACCATGCTGTTCGGCGCCCCGGTGGAACTACCGTTCACCAAGGCGCACATCGGCTGCGTGCTCTGAGGCCGACACGGCCTTCACCGCGAGGGCCCGTCCGGGCTCAGCACCTCCACCAGAACATGCGGATCCGCGTCCGCAACGGTGAGCCCGGACCTGTCCAAGCCACACTGAACGCCTCGTCGATCGCGGCCAGTTGGCCGGCTCCGTAACTACCGGAGTGCCGGCGGGAGTCGCCTTCGACGGCGCCACCCCACCGAGCCCGCGCCCCGCCCCATCGCCCTCCTGCGCACCACGCGCACGAGACTCAATCTCCATCACGCACTTGGTGGGAGTGAACACTCTTATGACAGACACCATCAGCACCGAAACCCGCCGTTTCCGAGAGGCAATGGCGTCCTTCCCCTCCGGCGTCACCATCGTCACCACCGCCGACGAGACCGGACAGTGGAGCGGCTTCACGGCGACCTCGTTCTGCTCGGTCTCGATGGAACCCCCACTGATCCTGGTGTGCCTGGCGGCCAGCGCCGAATGTCATCCCGCTTTCACCAGCGCCGCACGCTGGCTCGTCCACGTCATCACCGACGAGCACACGGAACTCGCCGTGCGGTTCGCCACCCGTGGCGCCGACAAGTTCGCGCACCCCAGCTTCGCCCCCAACGAACACGGACTTCCCATGCTCGACGGGGCCGCGGTCACCCTCGAATGCAGCACCTACGAGATCCACCCGGCCGGCGACCACACAATCCCCCTCGGTCGCGTCGACAACGTCCGCCTCAGCGAGGGCATCCCAACCCTCTATTACCAGCGCGACTTCCAGCGCCTTGAGCAACAAGGCCGGTAGGTGTGGAGAGAGAACAAAGGTTGCCCGCCTACTGACTTCCTTCTTCACGGTGCATCTACTGGTCCGCAACCCGTGGGTACTCCAGTGACCCTGAGCCTGATGTTCTCCGGCGTCCGTTGGAGGCCTTCCGGGGGTGCGCAGCGACTCACCACCCCACAAGGTCGATCCACGCCCCGAGGTCGCACGTCAGGCGAGGGAAGCCCGGTCCGCCCGACGGCGACAGGACCCAACAGTCTCACGCACAGCCAGCCTCACCCGAGGACGCTCCACGAGCAGAGATCACGGCGAGCGCGGCGAGGAGTCGAGCACCGCGAGACGGCCCCAGCCCCGAGTCAGTTGTCACCGGCGCCCGACTCCGGCGCCGCGACACCCGCCGGAGCGGCGCGGAGCATGGCCCTGTAGAGGGCGTCGTGCTCGGGCGAGGCGGGCAGCGGGCCGCGGGCCGGGGCCTCGAAGGACTGGACCAGCAGGGCGACGACGCGCCGCCAGGCGTCGGGGGCGGCGTCGCCGATGGCGTTGACGACACCGGCGTTGGCCATGTGCAGCAGCACCAGGTCGGAGGAGTCGAAGTCCTCGCGCAGCCGGCCCGTCGCCTTGGCCCGGTTGATGAGTTCGACCATGCCCTCGTAGGCCTCGTTGCGGCGCCGCTCCAGGGCCTTGGCAGTAGGGAAGGTCGTGGTGAGGACGTCGGCGAAGCCGCTGTCGGCGGCCTGCATCGCGCAGGCGGCCTCGATGTAGCCGACGAAACCGTGCCAGGGGTCGGGGTCGTCCAGGGCGACGGCGACCGCATCGGCGTAGGCGTCCATGCGGTCGAAGAAGACGGCGTCGACCAGCTCCTCCTTCGTGGGGAAGCGGCGGAACATGGTGGCGATCCCCACCCCCGCCTCGCGGGCCACGGAGGCCATCGAGGCTCCCAGGCCATCACGCGCGAACACTTCGCGCGCGGCGGCGATGATCCGCCCGCGGTTGCGCTCGGCGTCGCTGCGCAGGGGCTGGGCGTCGTCGGGATGGTGGGCGCCAGGGGTCATGCCGGGGAGTCTAGCAATCGGATTGCCCTATCCACTTTTAATGGTACGGTGACAGCCGCGAACCGGAAGACCCTATCCGGATCTTGATATGGATAGGGCTTTCCGGATTTCTGCTTCCTTCATTTTGAAAGGATCGCTGTGACCAGCATCGCCATCGTCGGAGCCGGGCCCCAGCTGGGCCTGGCCATCGCCCGTACCTTCGGCAGTCAGGGCCTCGATGTCGCCCTGATCTCCCGCAACCGCGACAAGCTCGACGGTCTCGTCGCCAAGCTCACCGCCGAGGGCATCAATGCCGCCGCGTTCCCCGCGGACGTCCTCGACCGCGACGCGCTCACCCAGGCCCTCAAGGACGCCGCCATGAAGTTCGGCAGCGTCGACGTACTGGAGTACTCCCCGGTCGCTGGCCTCGCCACTGCGCTGACCACCCCGGCCGAGGCCGAACCGGCACACATACAGCACGAGATCGAGTTCCAGCTCTACGGTGCCATCGCCGCCACCCGGGCGGTGCTGCCGACGATGCGGGAGGCCGGCGCGGGCACACTGCTCTACACCACCGGCGCGGGCTCCATCGACCCCGTGCCGCAGGTCGGCAACGTCAACGCGGCCGCCGCCGCGCTGCGCAACTGGGTGATCAACCTCCACAAGGAGCTGGACGGCACCGGCATCCAGGCCGCCCACGTCGGCATCGACGTGTCGATCGGCACGCCGGCCGTCCCCGGCTTCCCGACGGCCCAGCCCGAGGAGATCTCCCCCGTCTACTGGGAGCTGCACACCACCAAGCGCGACCAGGCCGAACTCGTCTTCAGCCTCTGACACCGCACCAGGCCCCCACCACCCTTCTTCGTCGGAGCCGGATCGCGTGACCGCGTTTCCCGCCGCGGCGGCGCGATCCGGCAGAGGGCTCCGGCCGCGCTCGCGGCTCCCGACGCCTTCGACGACCGCCTCCCGCGTTCATCACCGCCTGCCGGCACAACTCGCTCCCCTACAAAGACATCAACTACGCCCAGCGCCTCGCACCCGCTGATGTCCCCGCCGAACTCGCCCTCTGCACAGGGCTCCTGCACGGAGCCTCATCCCCGACTCAACGGCGGGCAGACGCGTACTCGCCGACATGCTCACGGCACTGCGCCGCGGCCTCGGTGGACACGTCGCACTTGCCCACACTTCGGCCGGTGCCCGCCAAGGAGAGTTCCACGGCCTGGCGGCCCGATGACATCGGCGGGGCTCCCCGGAGGGCCTCCCGAGGGCCACGCCCGAGCGACCGACCCTTCACCCGAGCATTCCCCCGACATCGAGCAGAACGAGGAGCCATGCCCAAGGCATACGTCTTCACCGAGTACGGCGGTCCCGAGACGCAGACCTTCATCGACCTGCCCAGGCCCGTTCCGGGGCCGGGTCAGCTTCTGGTCGCGGTGCACGCGGCCGGGGTGAACCCGGTGGACTGGAAGGTGCGCGCCGGCTACCTGGCGGAGGTGCTTCCTCTGACGCTGCCGGCAACCCTCGGCACGGAGATCTCCGGCGTCGTAGAAGGAATCGGCGACGGGGTCGAGGGATTCACCATCGGAGACGAGGTCTTCGGGGCCCTGCCGTTGACCGGCGGCTACGCCGAATACGCGCTGCTGCCCGCCCAGGCGGCGGCCCACAAGCCGGCCGCCGTGTCGTTCACGGACGCCGCGACCCTGTCGGTGTCGGCGGCCACCGCCCACCAGGGCATAGGCCGGCTGAACCTCAAGCCCGGTGCCACCCTTCTGGTGAACGGAGCCGGTGGTGGTATCGGCGTTGCCGCCGTGCAGATCGCCCGTGACCTGGACGCCACGGTGATCGGCACCGCCAGTCCGGGTAAGGCGGAGTTCGTTTCCTCCCTGGGAGCCACCCATGTCTCCTCCGGACAAGGAGTGGCTGACCGGGTCACGGCGGTCGCCCCGAACGGTGTGGACGCCATCTTCGATCTGGTCGGCGGCGACGCCCTGCACGCCGTCGCCGGTCTCGCCGCGGACAGGTCCAGGGTCATCACTGCTGCAGATCCGACGGCAGCGTCCGAGCTCGGCGGTGGCTACTTCCAAGTGACGCAGAACGGGGAGGCACTCTCCACCCTCGCCGGACTGGTCGCGTCCGGCGCGCTGGCCCCCCACGTCACAAAGGTCGTGCCCTTCGCTGAGGCAGCGACGGCTCTTGCCGCGGTCGAAGCCGGCCACGCTCTGGGGAAGACCGTCCTGAAAGTGCGCTAACGGACGCGGTGCAACCGGCCCACAGAGGCTCCGCGGCGTCCGTCGCAGAGTCGCATGCCGGTGGCAGAAAAAGCCCCCGGACCGCGCACCTCGCCGCACGTGCGGGACGGTGTCAGCATTCCGGTGACCCCACCCCGGCAGGCCGAGTGGATAGAGCTGTCCAAGTCGAGCCCGGTCGTACGACTCGTACGGCCTACTCCGCGGAGGTGGTCCCGGCGCTGAGGGCACGGCCGCACTCTCGCCGCCCGATCCACCACACCCCCTGACACTTCTGCGAAAGGACCGCTGTGACCAGCATGTCGTTCACCGATGCGGCACGCACGTGCCTCACCTCCAAGTTCGCCACGTTCTCCGGTCGCGCACGGCGCGCGGAGTACTGGTGGTTCTCGGTGCTCTACATGGGCGCCGCCGCCGTGATCGTCGGGGTCAGCTTCGCGATCGGGGTTCTGTTGCTCAGCGTCTTGCTGGTGCCCTTCATCGTCCCCATGCTGAGCGTCTCCGTCCGCCGGTTGCACGACACCGGTAGGTCCGGGTGGAGAATGCTCATCGCCCTGATCCCGGCCGTCGGCCCCGTCCTCTACCTCGTGGGCATGACGGTGGACAGCGCCTCGGGCGCCAACCAGTACGGCCCCTCCCCCAAGGCCGCCGACCAGCGCGCCGGCTGAGTCGGTCACGTAGTGCGACGGTAGGTCGCAGTCACCACCGGCAACGGTGCACGTGTCGGACTCGCCACGGCACGCCGATTCACCGAAGCCGGCACGTGACCGGCCGCGGGCAGCGGGCGTTGGAGGCCGCTGCGACGAAGGTGGACATGACCGCCGGAACCTCCGAAGCAGTCGAGCTCGAAGAAATCACTGACGAACACTTCGACAGTCAGCAACAACGTCAAAACCACGCTGCACACGGTCCGTAACTGGCAGCGCTGAAGCGGATGACCAAGTAGGGCAAGTGATCCGACGGGCGCCCTCCGGGCATGGACGGATGCGGGTCGGGAGGGCAGGCCGTACCTCGTCGGGACCGTCCATTTCGCGTTGGACGAGTCCAAGAGGGGACGGACCTACGTCGTGGGCGACGAGCTGTTCTTCAACCCGACCATTGACGACCTCGACGAGATCGAACGGCTGGCCGAAGCCTTGCGGTAGCGGTCTCCCGGGCAGCTTGCCCACCGGCTAATGGGCAAGCTGCCGTGGAACGGTCAGACGATTTCTGTCTGCCCGCAGTCGACCACCAGGTTGGCACCGTTGACGAACGAGGCGTCGTCGGAGGCGAGGAAGACGATCGCGGCAGCGATGTCCGATTCCAGACCGAGTCGCCCGGCAGGTATGAGGGGTATGACGGACTCGACCTGCTCGCGGTTCACCCCCGCGACCTCGTAGGCGGGTGTGTAGACCACGCCGGGGCTGGCCCGGGCCGACTACGGCCGAGCCGTCCGGCCCAGGGTGCCTTCTATGGGTGGCGGGCGCGCCGGAGGCGGCGGCAACACCGAACTACCGATTTACCTGTTCGTGGTGGGAGTGATGTTCTTGTTGTGGCGCAACAGGTTCTTCGGATCCCAGGCGGCCTTGATCTCGGTGAGGCGCCGGTACTTGGCCTCGCTTCCGTACACGCCGCGGCGCCACTCCTCGCCCTGGTCCTCGGTGAGGTTGATGTAGGAGTTGGGCAGGGTGTGCGGTCGCATGGCGGCCAAGGTGGCGTCGGCCCAGGCGTCCATGCGCGCGTCGTGCTCCGGCTCCGCCCACTGGCAACCTGCCTCCCAGAGCCAGGAGGCCCCGGCACGGGAGAAGGCGGTGGCGTCTTCGTCGACGTCCTCGGAGAACGCGCCGCCGAACGCCCACACGTTGCACACGGTGGCGGTGCCCGGCAGTTTCGGGGAAGCGCTCGCGCGTTCGATCAGTGCGGTGACCGTCTCCTCGGTGAGTGACGCGAGATAGCCGCCGCGCGCCCCGGCGCGCAGACCGTAGGGGAAGAGCGCGTCCAGCTGACTGTTCGTCTCCAGCCACGTGGCGCGCCGCACGGTGTTGAGCAACGGTGTTCCCAGCGCGGCGAGGTCCGCGATGGTCTTCTCCGCCTCCTCGGCGTCACCGGTGTGGACGGGGAGGAGGATCAGGATCAACCTGCCGTGCACTTCGTGGGGCAGGTCGGGCAGCGGCGGCGCGATGGTGAGCGAGGTCGCCAGGCCGAGTTCGCGCGGAGCGCCCGCCATGTAGCCGGACACCTGGTTGAGAACCGACGTGGCTTCCTCTCCGGGGAAGACGATCATGCCGGAACAGACGTCCGGGCCCAGCGGGTGGGCGCGGAACTCGAACGCGGTGACCACACCGAAGTTGCCGCCTCCTCCGCGCAGTGCCCAGAACAGGTCCGGGTTCTCCGTCTCGTCCGCGCGCACCTTCCGGCCGTCGACGGTGACCATCTCGCAGGCGATCAGGTTGTCGACGGTGGCGCCGAAGCGCCGATGGAGGTGACCGATGCCGCCGCCGAGGGTCAGTCCGGCGACACCGGTGCTGGTGACAGTGCCGGACGGCACCACCAGACCGTGTTCCTGGGTGGCCGCGTCCAGTTCGCCGAGGAGGACACCGGCCTGGGCTCGCACGGTGCGCGTGTCCGGGTCGACGGTGATCCCGCGCATGCCGGACAGGTCGAGGACGAAGGCGCCTCCCGGCATGGCGTGACCGTCGGAGCCGTGACCGCCGCCACGGACGGCGACCGGGAGGTCGCGTGCGGAGGCGTAACGCAGGGCGGTGGCGACGTCGTCCTCGTCCACGCACTGTGCGATCAAGGCGGGGACGGTGTCGCCGGCCCGGCCGTTGCAGATGACCCTGGCCTGGTCGAAGCCGTCGTCGCCCGGGCGCAGGACGGCGCCGCGGAAGGCGGCGGGGAAATCGTCGTGGACAGGGGGTGTGCTGATGGGGCTCATTCGTCTCTCCCTGGTGGTAGGCAGCCCGCGACCGCGGGCGGCGGTGAAACGGATCCGAGGTGCGCGGACGGGCCGGACTTCGGTACGGCGGCCCAGTGGCCGGCAGGGTTCGGCCACTGGGCCAGGCTTGTGCGGGTGTGGACGCAGATCGCCGGAGCGACCGGCGCAGAACGGGGTCGCTGGTCATCGGGTAGCAGGGGCGGCGAGGCCGAGGGCCTTGAACTCCTGCAGCTTTTCGTGGAGTTGGGTGTCGAACACGGTCGACGCCGGCGGCGACAACGGCTCGGAGGTGCGGTCGGCGATCTGGTCACCGGAGCAGCGGGAATGTGCCGCCAGGATGTGGAGACCGTCGGCGCTGATGATCGCGTGGATGTGCAGCGGGGCGGACCCCCGGCCCGGTCCAGTGGGCTGCCCTCCGGCACGCCGAGGCTCTCCAGCGCAAGTTGCCCTTGGGCACACGGTCGCGAGTTCCAGGGCCAAGGGTGCGCCCATGTCGGGAGGTCAGTCCTGAGCGGTCGCCGGCGTTGTTGGCGCTCCACAGATCGATCTCGGCACCCGAGATGGGTGTGCCGTCCTTGCAGCGCGCCCGTCCCGAGACGATGAGCGTCTATCCGGATCGGCGTGCGGCCGTGTGCGGTCCGAGCCAAGCCGCGGGTGTGACAGGGGCTGGCGGACATCGTCGTGCCTCCCGACCAGCCACACGTCGCACCCGTGCAGCCGGGCCGATGCGACCGGACGCTCACGCCGAAGCCGGGCGTGGCCGGCCAAAGGGCCGAAAGGGCCGGGGCACGGCAGTGGAAGGTCGACCGGAGCGTTCGCGTGGCGGTGGGGGGTCGGTGACACACGCAACTCCTCTGCTTCCGTGCGGGAACGGAAGTCGCTGTACGGTGTTCAGTAACTTGCTGAACACTGTATAGCGTGTGGCGTGATCTGAAAAGTCAGGAGCCGCTTTGAGTACTTCGAGCCGTCGGCATCACACTGGGAACGAGCAGACCGGAGCCCGGCACGGCCGGCAGGAAGAGTGGAGCAGAGCGAGATGAGCGCCCCAGAGCCCGACCTGGATGCCGAGAGGACGAGCCGGACTCGGGTCCCCAACCGCTGGGGAGAGGGCCAGCAGCTGCGCCAGGAAATTCTCGACGCCGCCGGACGCCTCCTCCAACAGGCCAACAGCCCGGACGAGATCTCCCTGCGGGGCATCGCCCGGGAGGCCGGAATCACCGCCGGGGCGGTCTACAGCCACTTCAAGGACAAGGCCGACTTGATGTGGACACTGCTCGACTCGGTCTATGCGACGCTGGCCGAGACGATGCGTGCCGCTCAGCAGGCCGCTCCCGCGGAGGATGCCTGGGCCGGGCTGCGCGCCGCGGTCGACACCTACTGTCGGCTGGCCACCGACGCTCCGCACCAGTACGACCTGCTCTTCCGCATCGGCCCCGGACTGCCGCCGCCCGAGGGCCTCCCCCACCACCCCATGGACCGGCTCCTCGACGCCTGGCGCACGGCCGTCACCCCCTACCTGGTCGCCACCGGCCGCGACCCGGACCGCAGTGAACTCGCCGCCAAGCTTCTGTGGAGCGGCCTGCACGGCCAGCTCGGCCTGTGGCGGAACGTGTCCCAAGCGGCCGGCGCCGCCGACCTCGACGAAGCGAGGGACGCTCTCCTCGTGGCGCTGTTCGGCCGTAGTTGACAGAACGGACCGTCAAACCGCGGCCGCGTCGTCAGGTGGGAGTGCCTGGCGAGGAATTCGACCCCTCGGACCTGGTACTGATCCACATGGCCAACGCCGGTGTCGTCAATGCCACCGGCGACGCCGCCCCCGACACCTGGCGGCGCGTCGTCGCCCGGATGATGCAGCCCCTCGATCGAGACCCCTGCCCGCCCCGCCCGAGCACGACGCTCTCTGCAAGTCCATGCTCCGCGCCAGCCCGGCCCGCAGTACCGCACGAAGCCCGAGAAGAACAGCTGAGCCCCACTCGACGCGGACGCAGTAGCAAGTGGTCGACACGGGCGTGGGAGTTCAGGGGCCGGCGCTGACGAGAGCGAGGGGCTGGCAGCGCAGACGGGAGTGACGGGCGCGCGTCCGCTACGGCGCGCACCCGCGCAGCACGAAGGCCACCATGTCCTCCAGGCCCCGTTCGATTCTGTCGGTGGGGACAGCTCCGGCGATCGCTAGGGGGCGTAGCCGTGCAGGGCGGCCACGACCGACAGGCCGATCTCGTCCGCCGGGCCCTGGCGGACCTCGCCCCTGCGCTGCCCCTCCTCGATCATCAGGTCGGCGAGAGCCGGCATCTGGACTGACAGGCGTGACCTTCCCCGAACAGCTGTCGCCGACGACAGAGAACAACCAGCGGGAAGCAGCAATCACAGCGAAGGTGCACGTCACGCACACTCCCCTCCGCGCGGCGGCGAGCTTGCCTGACGCACCGTCAACTCGCTGTGTTGGTGGCCCGCTGACCCCGACCGCGGTGTCTCCGTCGCCCCGCCGATCTGATCCCACCCCGACGCCTGGGGGCGCGGCGCCCACGCCAGCCGCCCTGACCACACAGCAGGCCATGCGACTCGGATCACACCGTGCGCATCCAGCACGAGAACATCTGACTCGTCAGATACCATCGAGTGACCCGCTCGCGCCCAGCGAGCCCCATTCTCGTACGAAGAGCGAAGAGCCCTGATGCGCACGCTCGAATTCACAGGTCCTCGGCCTGAACTTTCCGGTCGGCGGCACGAACAAGACCACCACCCTCGCCACCGGCGAGCAGGAGGCGATGCCGGTCAACGTCGGTCCCACCCGCGAACATCGCCGACTCGCCGCCAAGCTCCTCAATCCCGGCAAGAAGCTCACGACCGTGTTCGCCAGCCACGGCCACGGACGCCGGGGCGAGATGACATGGGGTTGATATGGGCCTGTTGAGCACGCCGTACCAGAACACCGGCTTCGCCGTTTCCCCTCCCGCTGTCCCGGCCGAGGCGGTCCGCCGCCCGTACTCCGGGAACATCGCTGCCCCCACGCAGAAAGGGTTACCCCAGTGACCAACCTCCCCAGTCGACGGCGCCTCCTTGCCACCGGAGCGGGCGCCGCAATCGGACTCGGCTCGCTCGGCACCACCGCGACCCCCGCCGCGGCCGCCCCGTCCACATCCGCACGCGGCGCCGGCGCCGAGGAGACCAGAAGCCTCGACGAGCTGTACCAGGCCGCCATCGCCGAAGGCGGCAAGCTCGTGATCTACGCGGGCGGCGACCTCGCCAACTCCGGCAGCGGCGCCGGCGCCCGGACCGCCTTCCGCCAGCGGTTCCCGCAGATCGACCTCAACCTCATCGTGGACTACAGCAAGTACCACGACGTCCGCGTGGACAACCAGTTCGCGACCGACACCCTGGTCCCCGACGTGGTGCAGTTGCAGACGCTGCACGACTTCACCCGCTGGAAGCGCCAGGGACGCCTGCTGCACTACAAGCCCGCCGGCTTCAGCAAGCTCCACAAGAAGTTCCGGGACCCGGACGGTGCCTGGGTGGCCGGCATGGTCATCGCCTTCAGCTACCTGTACGACGTGGCGGCGGCTGGGGCCCACGCGCCGCAGACGCCGCTGGACCTGGTCGACCCGCGCTGGAAGGGCGCCATCGCCTCCTCCTACCCGCACGACGACGACGCTGTGCTCTACCTCTTCGCCCTCTACGCGGAGACCTACGGCTGGGACTGGATGGCCGACTTCGCCGCCCAGCAACCGCAGTTCGCCCGCGGCTCCTTCTCCCCCGGCACCGCGGTCACCAACAAGGAGAAGATCATCGGCGTCGGCACGGGTGGCAGCCCGCTCATCACGACCCCGAACCGCTGGATGATGACCGACGGGCACCCGTTCATGGCATGGGGACAGCGGATCGCGATCCTGAAGCAGGCCGCCAACCCCACAGCGGCCAAGCTCTACCTCAACTGGCAGCTGTCCACCGAGCGTCAGACCTCCAACAGCTGGTCGGTACGCACCGACATCGCGCCGCCCACCGGCCTGAAGCCGATCTGGGAGTACCCGAACGCCAACGTGGACGGGTTCCCGCGCTTCATGGAGGACCGGTCCCAGGTCGAGCGGCTGAAGCAGACCTTCGCCCTCTACTTCGGCGAGGTCAAGGGCGACCCGACACCCGGGTGGCCCGGTCTGCACCCCGGCGCCTGACCCCCGACAGGCCCCGTACGGGTCGGCCCGAAGGATTCCGGGCCGTATAACAACGTCCTCGCATCCCCACCAGCCCTTCGGCGGGTGGGGATGCCCCCGTGCGGCCGCACAGGAGACGTCGCGTTGACTCCCACATGATTCCCGCTCGCACGAGGGGGGGGCGGGAGTGTCAGGGGTTCATCCGCCTACCTGACGGCGGTTACCCGGTGTCAGATGCACTCGATCCACATGGTGGCGGTCCACCAGGTGCCGCCCGGGTTCCCGACGAGACTGCCCTGGCTGTCGTAGACGTAGCGGCCGCCACAGACAGCGCTCGCGGTCGCCGCCGCAGCGTCGTTCGCCGCCTACGGCATCGGTCCGCTACCGGTCGCCGAGAAGGAGCCGACCGCACCGGCAGCTCCGCTCGCGCCCAGCAGAGTTGCCATGGACAGTCCACCCGCGACCAGCACCCCCGCGGGCGGCCACGATCAGTCGGTGGCCGGGGCGAGGATCGGGTGGGCTGTGCGCTGGGTGATCTTCCAGTGCCCGTTGTCGAGCCGGTAGTGGTCGTTCATCTCGAAGAGCTGTCCGGCATTCGCGGCCGGGTAGCGGGCGGGGCCCTCGCCGACGGGGGTGGGTCCGGCGTAGACGATCACGGAGACGGTGCCCTGGGCGGTCCCGTCCCCGATGCTGTGCACGTGCTGGCTGGTGACAAGGTGGCGGACCGTCATCTCGGGGCCGGAACGGGTGTTGAGCGCGGCTCGGATCTCGGCATGGCCTCGCAGCTTGCGTCCACGGACCTCGTACCGGGCGTCGGGGACGAGCAGTTCGAGCAGCTCGTCGTACTCGCGACGGTCGTAGTGGTGGAAGAAGGCCGTGTTCAGCCGGGCCAGGGACCAGGCCGTGGCGTCCTCGGGAGTCATGCCTTCCCCGCCTTCGGAGTGATGGTGTCGGGGCTGGTGCGGGTCTTGAGGACGAAGTCGAACTCCATGGTCCGGTAGGGGCCCTGGAAACCGTGTCCGGCGATGTCCTCGGGGTCCTCGTGCAAGCTGGTGTCCCCCTGCAGGGCCGGGTGAGCGATCTTCGCGCCGACGAAGTCGACGGGGATGACGGGGTCTCCCTTGAAGTAGGTCTCGCCGCGCCAGGGGGTGATCAGGTCGGGGTGGTGGACCTCGTAGTGGATGTGGGCCGGACGGTAGAGGCTGCGGCCGAGGGCGGCGGCGGCCTCGACGACCCTGTCGACCGCCATGGTGGTGGCATCGGCGTAGGCGACGGGGGTGATGGTGGTGAAGGTGAAGCGACCGTCCTCGTCGGTGAACAGGTGCCCGCGCAGGTTGTACTTGGGCTGTCCGTCGTCCCACAGACCGGAGTAGTTGCCGTTGTTGGCCGCGTGGTAGATGTCCAGCTTGGCGCCCGTGAGCGGCTGACCGTGGCCGTCCAGCACGCGGCCGGACACGACCAGCGGTATGCCGGGCTCGTCCGGCCGCATCGGCAGGGTGCCGGGGTTGTCGATACGCGGGGAGCCGGGGACGAAGGTGGGACTGTTGACATCCTCGGAGGGGGTGTAGCCGTCCTGGCCGCCCTGGAAGAGCTCGCCGTACAGAGGCATGGCGGCCAGCGCGAGGGGGACGCCGGTGGCCTGCTGCATCTGCTGCAGCACATCGGTGACGGCGTTGATGTCGTCGAAGGTCAGCCCCTCCTCGTCGCGGAGGCGGGCCAGGGCGTCCTTGAACGCCTCGACGAGACGTAAGGCACGAGGGTTGATCAGCGCCGAGTTGACGTAGGACGGGTCGGTGATCGTGGTCATTGCTGTCTGCTCCTTCGTGGTGGGGGGATCACTGAGGGCGGACATCAGCCGCCCGGGGTGTGAGGAGAGTCGGAGGGGCGCGGGTGTGCAAGCCGGTGGCAACGGTCTTTACGCCGCGGTCGCCTCGGGCGGCGCGGCGAACTCCCGGCGGACGACGGGGGCGACTTCGGTGGTGAGAAGTTTCGACGGGGTCGTCGGCTGTCGGCCCTGGGGCAGACCGCAGGGACCGCAGACGCCTCACTCCGTGGTCAGGGGCGCCGAGCCGGCCGTATGCCGGAGATACCGGGGCGGCAGGTGGAGGCCGCCGTGGCGGGACGGCTCCAGCTCATGGTTTCGCCAGCTCGGCCCGGATCTGAGGGAGCACCTTGGTACCGAGCAGTTCGATGCCGCGCAGGAAGTCGCGCTGTGGCATGCCGCCGACGTCCATCTGCAGGATCTGGCGGGTGTGGCCGAGGAGTCCGTGCAGGTGGAGGATGCGGTCGGCGATCTCGTCGGGGCTGCCGACGAAGACCATGCCGTCGGGGCCGTAGTTTGCGGCGCGGGAGGCGCGGGAGGGGGCGGGGCGGCCCAGTTCGGCCATGCCCTCGGCCATCATGCGGTGCTCGTACTCCAGGTAAGTCGACCGGGCCTTGTCGCCGGTGTCGGCGACAAACCCGTGCGCGGAGACCGCGATGTCGGCCCGCTCGGCGGGGTGACCGGCCTCGGCCCAGGCGGCGCGGTAGGCGTGCCCGTAGCGCGCCCAGTGCTCGGGAGTGCCGCCGAGGACGCCGAGGAACATCGGCAACCCGAGCTCGACGGCGCGGTAGACCGAATCCGGGCTGCCGCCGGTGCCCAGCCAGATCTTCAGCGGCTCCTCGGGGCGGGGGAAGACGGTGACGTTCTCCAGTGGCCGCCTGCGGTGCGGGCCGTGCCAGGTGACGTTCTCACCGGAGTTGACGGCCATCAGCAGGGCGAGTTTGGACGCGTAGAGCATGTCGTAGTCGTGCTCGTTGTGGTCGAACAGCGGGAACGTGATCGTCGACGATCCGCGTCCGGCGACCAGCTCGATGCGTCCGGGTGCCAGGGACGCGGCGGTCGCGAGCTGCTGGAAGACCCGGATCGGGTCATCGGTCGACAGGACGGTCACCGCGGTGCTGAGCTTGATCCGGCTGGTTGTGGCCGCGGCGGCGTTGACCACGGAGGTGGGTGAGGACAGCGGCATCGCCCGCATGTGGTGCTCGCCCACCCCGAAGAAGTCCAGACCCACCTCGTCGGCGAGCTTGATGGCCTCCAGCACATCGCGCAGGGCCTGGGCGGTGGGGCCGCGGCTGCCGTCGGGCAGGCGCGGGGTGTTGGCAAAGGAGTAGACGCCGAGTTCGAAGGTCATGGCGGGGTCCTGGCTTCAGTTGCTGATGGCGGGCAGGGCCCGTCGGTAGCGGGTGTCGGTGAGCTGGGAGATGAGGAACGCGGCGATGTCGGCGCGGCTCATGGCGGAGGCGACCTTGTCGTGGCCGAGGAAGCCGGAGCGGACACGGCCGGTGGCGGGCTTGTTCGTCGGGTTGCTGATACGGGCGATGGTGTAGTCGAGATCGGAGTCGGTGACGGCCGCGGTCATGCCCTTCAACTCGGCCAGCGCGTTGGGGAACATCAGCCTGGCCATGACGGGCAGCACCTTGTGCTTCCAGTGCGGCTTGTCCCGCGGATCGGCAAGTGAGGGCGTGGCCAGGCCGATGAACCGGGCCACCTTCTGCGCCTGCATGGCCTGCACGATGGTGCGGGTGCCGTCGGTCACCTGGGTGCCGGTCGTGGACCGTTTCAGGGACGGGCCGAGCGCGCTGATCACCGCGTCGGCGCCAGTGACGGCCTGCTCGACGGCAGCCCGGTCGGACAACTGCCCGGTGACAACCGTGAGATGGGAGTGGGTGAGGACAAGCTTGGCGGGGGTACGGACCAGGGCGGTGACCTGGTGGCCGTCGTCCAGCAGCTGTTGGACGACCAGGCGGCCGATGGCGCCGGTCGCGCCGAAGACGGTGACACGCATCAGGGATGCTTCCTCGCGGTGGTGATCGAAAGGGTGGAGGGTCAGAGGCTGTAGGGGCCGAAGCGTCCCCAGGCCACCAGGGCGGCCAGGATCAGCAGGACGGCGTTGAAGCCGATGGCGCTGGGTTCCTTGCGGCGAGCGTGGGTGATCGCGGCCAGCACCATCACCACGACCAGGCCGGTCGCGGCCAGTGGGGTCAGCACGGGGGCTATGTCGGTGGCCGCGGGCAGAATCAGCCCGAGGGCGGCGGCGAACTCCACGATGCCGATGAAGCGGACGGTGCCCTGGGAGAAGTCGGCCGTCCAGGGCAGCTGGCCGACCAGCTTGTCCTTGGGCTGCGTGGACTTCATCACGCCGGCCATGGCGAACATGGCGGCCAGCACGGCCTGGACGATCCACAAGAAGACGTTCACGTACGGTCCTTGACAGAGGGGACGGGATGGGGAGAGAGCGGATGCCCCCTCCCCATGAGCGGGGTGGGCCCGACCGGTCAGGCGGTGAAGACGGCCTCGGAGCGATCACGGTCTTCGTGCAGGTCCCAGTACAGGGGGGCGATCTGCTCGGGCGTGGCCGTAGGAATGCCCTCCGGGCCGCCCCCGCCGATCCACACGCTGATCGCCACGTGCGCGGCGTGCACGCCGCTGCCTGCCAGCTCCTTGTCCAGGTTGATGACCCAGTTGCGCAGGGCTGCCGCGGCCGCATTGACGTTGCCGAGCATGGGAATGGGATCCACCGACCCGCCGCCGGTGGTGAACAGAAGGGTCCCGGCGCCCGCCTCCCGCATCGCGGGCAGGACTGCCTGGGCCGCCGTGACGGCGCCGTAGAAGAGGTACTCGATCTGCGGCTGCAGATTGTCCACCGTGACCTCCGAAGGAGTGGCCAGGGCGTGACCGGGCACCGGGGAGTGCGGCGCCGGCGAGTACTCCAGTACGTCGATACCGCCGAAGCGGTCCTTCACGGCGTCCAGGGCGTCCGTCAGTGAGGCGCGGTCGAGGACGTCGGCGGGAAACGCCTCGGCCGTGATGCCTTCCTGGCCGAGCTGGTCGACCAGCGTTTCCAGCTTCTCCTTGGTGCGGGCGATCAAAGCGACGTCGAAGCCGCGGCTGCCGAAGGTGCGGGCGATGGCCAGGCCCATACCGGGGCCGGCGCCGACGATGGCAAGAGTGGGCACAGTCAGATCTCTTTCCGTGAAGCGATGAATGTCAGGAGCAGGAGACGGCGATCTTGCCCGGGGTCCCGGCGCCGAAGGCGGCGAAGGCCTCCGTGGCCTGCTCCAGCGGGTAGGTGGCCGTGACCGGCACACGCAGCGCACCGGAGGCGACCTGCTCGGCCAGGGAGGTCAGGATCCGGGCGTCGGGGTTGGCCATGATCGTGTGGACGGTGACGTCGTGACCCTTGACGTCGTCCTGGGTCAGGCCGGTGGTAGAGGCGAGCTGTCCGCCCGGCCGCAGCAGAGCGGCCAGCTGGGCGCCGTCGCCCGCCAGGTGCAGCACCGCGTCCACCCCCTCCGGGGCGATCGCGCGAACCTGCCCCTCCAGGTCACCGGTGAAGTCGACCACGTGCACCTCCGCGCCGGTCAGGCCGGTGACGAAGTCGGTCTGCGCGCCGGGGCGGGCGGTCGCGATCACCTTCGCACCACGGGCGGCGGCGAGCTGCACGGCCAGTGAACCCACCCCGCCGGAGGCCCCGACGATCAGCACCGTCTCGCCCTCGGACAGGGCCACCGCGTCCAGGCTCACCACGGCAGTGGCCCCGGCCACGCCCAGCGCGCCCGCGTCCCCCGCGTTCACGCCCGCGGGGATGCGGGCGACGCCGTGCGCGGCGGGCACGGTGACGTACTCGGCAAGCGACCCGGCGCCCAGGTACGGCTTCAGCGCGACGCCGAAGACCGCGTCGCCGACCACGAAGCCCTCCACGCCCTCGCCGAGCGCCTCGACGGAGCCCGCGAAGTCCTGGCCGAGGACCAGCGGGAACCGGTGCTCCATAAACGCCTGCGTGTAGCCGGCGGCGGTGGCAAGGTCGATGCCGTTCAACGAGGCGGCGGCCACCTTGACCAGCAGTTCGCCGGCCTCCGGGCGAGGCGTGTCCACCTCGGTCACGGCCGGGGTCGAAGGGACGGATTCGAGCGTGACAGCGCGCATGGCAGCACCCTTTCAATAACTGGGACAGGCTTCCCACTTTCACTACCACCCACCGTACAGCAGAACCGGCCCGCCCGTTCCACTTGGGTAGAGTGGGCGCATGACCTCCCCGCCTTCCGACCAGACGCCGTGCCAGCAGCCCTGTACGGGACTGCGCGCCGACGCGGAGCGCAACCGCGACCGCATCCTGGCCGCCGCCCGCCGCCTCTACGCCACTGAAGGGCTCGGAGTCTCCATGGCCTCCGTCGCCCGCGAGGCCGGCGTCGGCAAGGCCACGCTCGGCCGCCGCTTCGCCACGCGGGAGGAACTCGTCAACGCGGTCTTCACCGACCGCATGGATGCCTACGTCGACGCCGTCGACGAGGCGCTCGCCGACCCCGACCCCTGGCACGGCTTCATCGGCTACCTCCACGCCGTCTGCGCCATGCAAGCTGCCGACCGCGGCTTCGCCGACGTCCTGACCATGACCTTCCCCGCCGCCAAGACCCTGGAGGCCTGCCGCGCCGAGGCGTACGACCGGCTGCTCGAACTCATCACACGCGCCAAGAACACCGGGCACCTGCGCGACGACTTCACCCACCAGGACGTCGTCATCCTGCTCATCGCCAACGCCGGCGTCGTCACCGCCACCGGCGACTCCGCCCCCGACACCTGGCGCCGCCTCGTCGGCCACATGCTCCGCTCCTACGCCGCTCCCGGCGCACCTATACCCCCACTACCCGAAGCCCCGAGGCCCACTGCCCTCTACCGCGCCATGGTCCGCCTCTCACAAACCGGCCCGGGCACCGCCCAGGGCGGCGGCCTTGGCCGGTAGTACGCATTCACGCCGTGGCCGAGTCTGCCGACAGCGAGGGACCGTCCCGTGTCCGCCGGCACGCAGGCGATGGCGATGCGGGTGCGGAGACGACCATGGCCTGGCGATATGGCGATTGCCGGCAAGGAGGGCGCCGACTGGGGCACGGGCCGGCGCGGAGTCCTCTCCGACGGCGGTGGCGAACTCGCGCTCCTGGAGCCATACATGGGCCATGCTGTACGACCCTTCGCCCAGCTTTCCCGCGCCGTTGCGCCCAGACCCGGGCGGTTGGAGTCGACCATTGGCCGTGTCACGTCTGCGCTTCCCGCCGCGCCATCCCGAAGTCGACGTACCGTCGTTGCCGCCTCCGCACACGACGACGTTGCAGTGCTGCCCTGGTCAACACTGGCCGGGATCTGCCGGACGGCGCGGCCGGGGGCGTCGACGAGCCCAGACACGCAGGGTCGGCGTCGGGAAGCCAACCGGTGACGCCGGCGGAACCGGCACTCCGTGCCGATGCACGAGGTACCGCCCCGGGCCACGGCCTTCCCTCCTCTGCCGGGAGGACGGCCGTGGCCTGGGTGCCGCCGCGATCCGCGTCAGGCTCCCGGGGGCAGCCCGAGTCAGCCGGGTGACGGGTCGCCATTGACCTCTCCGAAGTGCAGGGCGAAGGTCTGCTTCCATGCGGTCGCGGCTCTTCGCCCGTGGGGGCGATCAGTCCGTGGCTGGGGCGAGGATCGGGTGGGCTGCGTGGTAGGTGATCTTCCAGTGTCCGTTGTCGAGCCCGTAGTGGTCGTTCAGTTCGACGATGAGTGCGGTCTCGCGACCGGATACAGGGCGGGGCCTTTGCGGACGGGGGTGGGTCCGCCGTAGCCGAGCAGGGAGACGGTGCCCTGGGCGGTCGTGTCCCCGACGGTGTGGAAGAGCTGACTGGTGATGAGGTGACGCGCCGTCAGTTCGGCACCGGTCCCCTTCGGCGATCGGGCGCTTGATGTCCAGGCGCAGCTCGGGGAACTGCTCGCGCAGTGGACGTAGCCGACAAACGCCCGCGGGCCGTCCTGCGCGTCGGGATTGTGCCTTGCGGTGGTACGCCCGCGTCAGTCGGTCATGGCCTCGCGCACCAGCGCCGTGTCGACGAACTGCTCGAACCGCACGATGAGCCCGCCGCGGACGACGAAGTGGTGGGCCACGCGGACGTCGATCGGCTTGCCGGTGGCTTTGTTGGTCGCGGTGTAGCGGGCCAGGACGACGACGTTCTCACCGTCGACGACATAGGTGTCGTCGTGCGCGGTCCAGCCGTCCCACTCCTTGCCGAGCTGCTCCATGACGTTGGAGGTGATGCCGTCGGGCGTACGGTAGGTGCCGGCGAGGGGGAAGCCGGCCATCTCCTTCCACTCCACGTCGGGGGCGAGAGTGGCGCGCAGGGCCTCCAGGTCGCCCGCGGCCGAGGCCAGATACTGGCGGCGTACGACGTCGGCGGGGGCGGTGGAAGTGGCGAACTCGCTCATGGTCAGCCCCACTTCATCTCGCCCTTGGCGACCTTCGCCCCGATCTGCGCGGCGATCAGCATGCCGTTGTCCGGGTAGCGCGCCACGAGCGCCTCGGTCAGCGCGGCACCATCGGCGGCTTTGGCGAGCGCCTCCTCGAAGGCGACCAGGTAGTCGCGGGTGGCGGTGATCGCGGAGGCGTCGGCCGCGGCGCCGGGCAGGCGGTGGCCCGGGACAACAAGCTCCGGGTCGAGAGCAGCCATCTCGTCCAGCAGCTTGATCCAGGCGGCGCGGGAGGCGGGGGTGGCGGTGTCGGCGACCCAGACGTGCTCCTGCTGGAAGAGCAGGACACCGCCGAGGACGGCGCGGGACTCGGCCTGCCACAGGTAGTGCCGGTCGGACAGCTCCTCGGAGCCACCCTTGAGCTCGAAGCGGTGGCCCTCCAGGGTGAGGTCGCCGGTCAGCGGCTCAAGGTCGACCAGGCGGGTGGGCAGGTTCGGGCCGAGTGCCGCCCAGGCCTTCAGCTTGCCCTCGTAGGAGTGCTTGATGTGCTCGATGACGATCGGCGTGGCGACGAACTTCGCGTCGGAGAAGGCGTCGGCGATCACTTCGGCGCCGAAGTAGAAGTCCGGGTCGCCGTGGCTGACGAACACGGTGGTCAGCTTCTTGCCCGAGTCGAGGATCTCGGCGGCCAGACGGTGGCCGTCGGCGCGGGTGAAGGCGGCGTCGACCAGCAGCGCCTCGTTCTCGCCGGTGACGAGGGTGGCGGTCTTGTTCTTGCTGCCGGCCGGGAAGTCCAGGTCGAGGACCTTGAAGTCGAGGGTGCTCATGCTGGGCGCTCCTTTTCGCAAGGGATGGGGTGGGGACGGGGGAAGTTCAGTGAGCGGCGAGGCGTTCGTCGACCTCGTCGGCGGTGGCGTGACCGTAGGCCAGTGGCGTGACGGAATCGCCGTCGACGGCCAGCAGGGTGGGGAAACCGGTGACCCCGAGCTGGGCCGCGCGACGGAAGTCGGCGCGGGCCGCGGTCTGTGCCTCGGGCGCTTCGAAGGCGGCGACGACGGCATCGGCGTCGAGCCCGACCGCCTGGGCGACCGTCCGGTAGGTGGCAGCCTCCGACAGGCTCAGGCCGTCGACGTAGAAGGCGTGCTGCAAGGCCGCGGCCAGCTCCGCCGCGCGGTCGGGGGCCACCTGGCGCAGGGCCGCGACACCGCGGGCGGCGGCCTCGGAGTCCATCACGAACGAGCCGTCGGCGATCAACTCCTCGTATGCCTGGCCGAATGTGGCACCAGTCGACTCGGCGATCTTGGCGTTCGTGCCCTGGACGTACCCGAACTCGCGGATCGGCACCCGGCGCGCCCCGGTGAACAGACCCCCGGAGACCACCTCTACTGGCAGGTCGGGATGGCGCGAGGTGATCTCGCGCAGAGTCGCGGTGAATCCGTGCGACCAGCCGCAATAGGCGTCGAAGACGTAGACGAGCTTCATCGGAGACCTCGGCAGAGAAGGGCGCCCGCCGACTGCGAGCGATTCATCTGACCAAACAGTAGCTGACTCGTCAGATATTTCTCGACCTGTGTGAACTGGGACACACGAGTGTCGCCAACACCATCAGCCCCGTGCTGCTGTCGGTCCGCAGGTCAGGGAAGCCGAGGCAGTACGTCCCGGGCTGTGTGGCTGAGGATGCGCAGATCCTCCGCGAACCGCTCGCGGTCCGCCGCCGGGAGGGGCTCCACGAAGTACCGCTTGATGTTCTCCAGGTGCACCCTGGCAGCGCGTACGGCGGTCTCCTCGCCCAGCGGGGTCAGGCGCACCAGCCTCCCGCGCCGGTCGTCGGGGGACTCCGCGCGCGTCACGAGACCAGCCGTCTCCATGCGATCCACCAGCCGGGTGGCGCCGCCGGTCGTGAGGACCTGCTCCTGGGCGATGGCCCGCATGGACAACCCGGGCTCGCCCGCCCGTCCGAGGATCAGCAGCACCTCGAAGACCAGATGGCTGATGCCGCACTCCACCTCAAGGGCCCGGCCGAGGATGTACTCCAGTCGGTTCGCCGCCCCCTGCAACCGCCCGAACGCCAGGATCAGCTCATGGTCGGCAGCATCCTTCGCCGTCCCGATCCCCGTTTCCTCACCCACGGCCGCGCCGCCCCTCTCGTCGTCCCGGCACCACCGTACCGATCACGGAGGGGACGGCCGGCACAGCCACGGGGCAACCGACTCGTACACCATCCCCACCCGGTTCCGCGGCGACCTGCCGGCCACGCAAGGGGACACTGCCTACACCGGCGACGCCATCACGCTCACGTTCCACTTCTGGAGCGGCGCCACGGTGACGTACCAGGTCACCGAGTCCGGGAACTCGGTGACCGGCACAACCGCCTGACACGTCCTTCTTCGGACGGCCAACTCAGTTGATGCGGACGATCTTCCAGAGTTGGTCGTCGATGTTCAGGTCGTTCCACTGCACGACTGCCGCGCCGTTGCTGGTGGAGGACTGGGCAATGGCGGCATTGAGGCCGCTGCCCACGTTCTTGAGTTCGTAGTAGCCGTTGCCCGCGTCGGTGAGGGTCCACTTCTGTGAGTTCGCCGCGGACGGCGTGTTCTGGACGACGGCGGCTCCGGCGGTGGTGGAGCCGTTACGGATGTCCAGGTTCAGGTTGCTGTTGACGTTCCTGATGGTCCAGGCTCCACCGCCGGCGGACTGGAAGGTGAACAGCTGGCAGAAGCAGGCCGAGTTCTGCCACTGGTTCGCGGCCGTTCCAGAGGCGGTGGAGCCTTGGGGGATGTCGAGGTACTTACCGCTGTTCTTGTTCACCAGGACGTACTGTCCGGTGCCCAGCGGCGGCAGAGCGGTCTGGGTGAGGTTCCAGCGCTGGCAGGCGCAGCTGGTGCCGCTCCACTGGACGGCGGCGGTGCCGGGCGCGGTGGAGGCGTTCGGGATCTCCAGGTACTTGCCGGTCACACGGTTGGTGATGCTGTACCCGCCGGCCTGGTGCGGGGATACGGCCCACTCGTGGTCCAGGGTGCTGTTGTCGTCCCACTGGAGGATCTTGGCTCCGTCGGCGGTGGACTGGTTCTCCACGCCGAGGACCTTGCCGCTGGCGATGTTGAGGATCTTGAAGTAGCCGGAGGGCTGCTGCACGAAGCGCCACTGCTGGTCAGTGGCGTTGTCGGCGTTCTGCTGGGTGGCGTTCGTGCCGTTGGCGGTGGAGCCGCCCGCGATGCCCAGCAGGAGGTTGCTGCCAGCGTTCGACACGGTGTAGGTCGCACCGTCCGAGATGCCGCCACCCAGGTCGATGGTGCTGTAGGTGACGGGGTTGGAGAGGTTGCTGCCTCCGTTGCCGCCACTGAGCACGAGCAGGCTGTGGCCGTCGGGCAGGGGCAGCATGCCGCGGCTGTAGCCGCCTGCGACGTTGGAGCTGATGCGCGTCCAGGTGTTCGCGGCGCCGTTCTGGGTGTTGAGGAACAGGTCGCTGGTGCTGTAGGCGCCGACGACAAGCGTGCCGTTCGGACCGCCGGTGGGCAGCCATGTGACGTACGGGGTGCTGGTGGGGACCACGCCGTCCGTCGACCGCAGGGGAATGCCCGTGACGGAGTCGAACGCCTCCGGGTCGGAGGAGATCTTGTAGTAGACGGCGAAGTTGCCCGAGGGGGAGCCGCCGTACTCGTACGTCATGATGTAGTTGCCGTTGGGCAGCTTCGCGACGGTGGCCATACCCGGGCGCTGGCTGTAGGTGGGCATCGCCACGTCGTCCACGACCGGACCCCAGGTGCGAAGGTCCGTGGTGACCTGGTGCACGAGCTTCTGTCCGTGGTCGGGGTCGCGCTGATCGGAGTAGTAGACGATCAGCTTGCCGTTGGCGTAGAGGAAGAAGGGCTCCCATACGGGGGTGTTGCCGTTGCCGTTCTGGTCGTATGCCGGGCCGCCGGTGGCGATGTTGCTGACGAAAGTCCAGGTCTGTCCACGGTCGGTGCTGGCATAGACATCGATCTTGATGGCGGAGCGGTCGGCGGGGACCGAAGCGCCGGCGGCCAGGATCGTGCCCGCCGGGAAGCCGCCCACCGCGGTGGGCAGTTCGAACAGCTCGGGCTGCCAGCGCATGCCCCAGCCGTTCTGCGTGTCGGCGACCTCGGAGATCTTCGACCAGGAGTCGCCGTTGTCGGTGCTGCGGTAGATCGGGAGGACCGGTCTGCCGGAGGTGTACTGCTCGAACGTCGCGAGGATGGTGCCATTGGCGGAGCCGTTGTGCTGCATGCGCATCGCCCGCGGGTAAAGCGACCCGGGCGAGGGCGCGCCCGACGGCGGGGTGTACATCGTCTGCGAGGGGCGGGCCAGGGCGTCCGCCCGGCCGACGGGCAGGACCATGGTCATCGCCGTGACGAGCAGGATAAAGGCCAAGGCCAAGAAGGAGGTTGGGCGGGAACGCGGAGCGGCGCCGGGTCTGGCGCCTGTCTGCGCAGGGGACATTGCGGCTCCCAGGGGAAGGTGTGTTTCGGTTTCCGCCGGCTCGGAACGGCCCGGAGTGACGCGGCGGAGTTCGTTGGGCGCGGCCCCGGGGGCAGCCGGGCGCCGCTGCCGGGCGCGACGCGCGAGCGCAGGGGGTGCGGCGCGACAAGCGCGGAAGGGCGGGTGGGGCGCCCCGGCGTGTGGGGGGCCGGAGCAGTGGTACTAGGTGGGGTTGGTCAGTGGGAGGGCGGAGGCGCGGTCGAGCCGCGGACGATCAGTTCGACCGGTGGGTCGTTCGCCGGCGGCAGAGCGGTGTCGGGCTTCTCGATGGCGTGGAGGAGAAGCCGGATTCCTTCGCTCGACGCGGCCTCGAAGGGCTGACGGACGGTGGTCAGAGGCGGGGAGACGTAGGCGAAGACCGGGTTTCCGTCGAAACCGACGACGCTGATGTCCTCCGGCACCCGGCACCCGGCTTCCCGCAGGGCATGGATCAGGCCGATGGCCATCTCGTCGCCCCCGGCGAACACCGCGGTCACCGAGCCGTCCGCGGCCAGCTCGCGACCCGCGGCGTACCCGGAGGCCGCCGACCAGTCGCCGTTCAGCACGGGCGGTTCATGCGCGCCCCGGGCCGCCAGAGCGGCCCGCCATCCCTCGATGCGGTCCGTCGTGGCGTACCACCGCCGCGGCCCGGCGAGATGATGGACGGTCGCATGCCCCAGGTCCAGGAGGTGATCAGTGGCCGCGCGCGCCAACTGATGGGCGCCCACCCCGACGGTCAGGGTCCGGGCGGCAGCGAAGGCGGGCGGGGCTCCAAGAAAGAGGACCGGCACGTCGACGCCGAGCGGGACTTCACCTTCGACAATGGGTTCGGAGACGACGATCCCGTCCACGCCCTGTTCCAGGAGTGATTCCAGCGCGGCGGCGATGCTTTCCGGGTTGCCGTCCGGTGTGTTGACCACGCGAAGCGCGTAACCGGCGTCCCGTACGGCTTGTTCGATGCCCACGAGCAGGGAGGCGGTTCCATACCCGGCTGTTCCCAGAGCGACCACACCGATGGAGCGGGTACGGCCGGAGGCCAGTGCCCTGGCGGCGTGGTTCAGCCGGTAGCCGAGTTCCTCGGCGGCGGCCAGGACGCGTCGGCGGGACTCGTCGGAGACGTACGGCTCGTTGTTGAGGACCCGGGAGACCGTCTTGCGTGAGACGCCGGCCAGCCTGGCCACGTCCTCACTGCGCGGCGCGGAGGAGCCGCCACCGCGCTCCACCCCTGTTGTCATGAAGTCTCCCCTGGCCGTGTGTTCTCCATCGAACGAGGTCAGTTGCATGACCGCGCGGTCTGACCGCGCGGTCAATGTGTACGCATCCGCCGAGCCCGCGTCAAGAGTTCCCGCAATGCCGATTGCCTCCGGTGCGAGCGGACACCGGGGCCCGCGACCGGGCGGAGGGGGTCCCGCAAGTGGCCGAGGAAGCACGCCCGGCACGCATTGCTGCAGCTCAAGCGCCTACTACTCCGTACGGGACGACTCGACGGCCAGCCATGCCAGTACTGTCCGTCCGCTCCGGTTGCCCGCGCGTCGGGCTACTGACCGGACCTGATCCATCACGAGTTGGCGGACGCGGAGTCTTGACAGCGAGGACACAGAGCGTTCACGCTTCCTGGCGTCCACCGATCGTGTTTGTTTGATCGTGTTTGATTCTGGTCACTCAGCGGCTGTCTCTCCGCCAACCCTCTTCCGGCTGACGCGCCAAGTCTGGGTACCGCCAGCCCTGTCAGGAGTCGAAATGCACCCTTCATCCCTTGGTCAGCCCATGCCTGGCACCAGCCGCCGCACCGTGCTCCGCGGGCTCGGCGGAGCCGCGGTACTGGGTGCCGGCATCCCCCTGCTGAGTGCCTGCGCCGGCAGTTCCGCCTCGTCGGACCCCAAGACCGTCACCGTGGGCTCCAACGCGTCCGACGCCGTCCCCAAGAAGGGATACGGCGACGTCTACGCGGCCTTCACAAAGCAGTCCGGGATCACGGTCGACATCAACACCAAGGACCACAACACGTTCCAGGAGCAGATCAACACCTACCTGCAGGGCACGCCGGACGACGTGTTCCAGTGGTTCGCCGGCTACCGGATGCAGTTCTTCGCGGCCAAGGGGCTCGCCTCCCCGATCGACGATGTGTGGAAGACGATCGGGGGCAACTTCCCCAGTGCCATGCACGACCTGAGCAAGGGTCAGGACGGCAAGTACTACCTGGTGCCCCTCACCACGTCCCCGTGGGCGGTCTTCTACCGCAAGAGCGTCTTCCAGAAGTACGGCTACGAGGTCCCCACCACGTGGGACGCGTACGTTGCTCTCTGCAAGCAGATGAAGAAGGACGGCCTCGTTCCCATCGCGTACGGTGACAAGGACGCCTGGCCGGCGATGGGCTCCTTCGACCAGATCAACTTCCGCCTCAACGGCTACGAGTTCCACGTCGAGCTGATGGCGGGCAAGGCTTCGTGGACCGACGCGAAGGTCCGCAAGGTCTTCGACACCTGGGCCGAGTCCCTCCCCTACCACCAGGAGGGCGCGGTCGGCCGTACCTGGCAGGACGCCGCCCAGACCCTGGTGGCGAAGAAGTCCGGCATGTATATGCTCGGCATGTTCGTGGCCCAGCAGTTCAGCAACAAGGCGGACCTGGACGACCTCGACTTCTTCGCCTTCCCGGAGATCGACCCGGCGTACGGTCAGGACACCGTGGAGGCGCCGACCGACGGCATCATGCTCAGCAAGAAGCCCAAGAACCACGCCGGTTCCGTCAAGCTGCTCGAATTCCTGGGCACGGCCCAGGCCGAGGAGATCTACCTGAAGGCCGACCCGAGCCTCATCGCCGCCTCCTCGAAGGCCGACACCTCCGGCTACAGCACCCTTCAGAAGAAGGGCTACGACATGATCACCCAGGCGAAGCATCTCACCCAGTTCATGGACCGTGACAGCCGCCCGGACTTCACCTCCACGGTGATGCAGCCGGCGCTGCAGAAGTTCATCCGCGACCCCAAGGGGATCGACAGCCTGCTGTCCTCGATCGAGCGCCAGAAGAAGACGATCTTCGCGTCCGACTGAGTCCGACCCCCCTTCTGAAGCGGATGAACACCGACACCATGAGCTCCGAAACGACCACGAAGATCCCGGAGGCGGCCACGGTGCCGCCTCCGGGCGCCGCGACGCCGAAGAGGCGGGTTCCGCAGGGCCACCAGCGCCTGCTGACCCGCCGCGACCGGCTCACTCTCGGTCTGATGGCGGGTCTGCCGACGATCCTGCACATCGCCCTCGTCTGGGTCACCGCCCTCGCCTCGATCGCGCTCGCCTTCACCACCTGGGACGGCATCGGCTTCGACTCGATCCAGTGGGTGGGCCTGCAGAACTTCAAGGAACTGTTCGAGCAGAACCCGCAGTTCTGGCCCGCCGTCCAGCACAACGTCATCTGGTTCGCCGTACTGATCGTGATCCCGACCCCGCTCGGCCTGTTCCTGGCCGTGCAGCTGGACAAGAAGATCCGCTTCAGCCGGGTCTACCAGACGGCCTTCTTCCTGCCCGTCGTGATGTCGATGGCCGTGATCGGCTTCGTCTGGCAGCTGATCTACAACCCCGACACCGGCCTGATCAACAGCCTCATCGGCGCCAACGAGCCCGGCAAGTACATCGACTGGATCGGCGACCCGGACCTCAACCTCTGGGCGATCCTGATCGCCGCGTCCTGGCGGCACGCCGGCTACATGATGATCCTCTACCTGGCCGGTCTGAAGGGCGTCGACCCCTCGCTGCGGGAGGCGTCCGCGCTGGACGGGGCGAGTGAGTGGCAGACGTTCAAGAACGTCATCTTCCCGACCCTGCGCCCCACCAACACGGTCGTCCTGGTCGTCACGATCATCGAGGCCCTGCGCGCCTTCGACCTCGTCTACGTCTTCAACGGCGGCGCCGAGGGCACCGAGCTGCTCTCCATCCTCGTGACCAGCAACATCATCGGCGAGTCCAGCCGGATCGGATACGGCTCCGCCATCGCGGTCGTGCTGCTGCTGATCTCGCTCGTCGTGATCGTCCCGTACCTGGTCGCCACCTTCCGGAAGGAGCGGCGCGCATGAGCACTCTCGCTCTGAAAAAGCCGAAGACGCCGATCCGCCCCGCCCGGATCCTGCTGCACCTCTTCCTCGCGGGCGCCGCCCTGGCCTGGCTCGCGCCGCTGCTCTGGGCCGTCTACGCGGCGATGCGGCCGTACGCCGAGACCAGCGAGAAGGGATATGTGTCCTGGCCGGACACGCTGAACTTCGACAACTTCACCAACGCGTATCAGCAGTCGGACATGACGCACTACTTCGTGAACACGCTGGTCATCGCCGTCCCGGCGGTGCTGCTGACGCTGTTCCTGTCGTCGATGGTCGCCTTCTATGTCAGCCGCTTCGACTTCCGCCTCAACCTAGCCCTGCTGCTGGTCTTCACGGCCGGCAACCTGCTCCCGCAGCAGGTCATCATCACCCCGCTGTACCGCCTCTACCTGCTGATCGACCTGCCGGGCATCACGATGAGCGGCAAGCTGTACGACTCCGCGCTCGGCCTCGTCCTCATCCACGTCGCGTTCCAGTCCGGCTTCTGCGCCTTCGTGCTCAGCAACTACATGCGCACGCTGCCGCACGAGCTGACCGAGGCCGCGCTGGTGGACGGCGCCTCGGTGTGGCGCATGTACTGGCAGATCGTGCTGCCGCTGTGCCGTCCGGCGATGGCGGCCCTGGCGACACTGCTGTCCATCTGGATCTACAACGACTTCTTCTGGGCCCTCGTCCTGATCTCGACCGGCGAGAACATGCCGATCACCTCGGCGCTGAACAACCTCACCGGGACGTACTTCACCGACCCCAACCTGGTCGCCGCCGGCGCGCTGCTCACCGCGATCCCGACGCTGATCGTGTACTTCGTGCTTCAGCGGCAGTTCGTCAGCGGTCTCACCCTCGGCGCCAACAAGGGCTGAAGCGCCCCCACTTGCCCCTCCCCTACACCCCTCCCGGAGCACCACCAGTGAGTACCGCACGCCGTCTTCGCATTCCCGGAATCGCCTACGGAGGTGACTACAACCCCGAGCAGTGGCCCGAGGAGGTCTGGGCCGAGGACATGCGCCTGATGCGCGAGGCCGGGGTCACCATGGTCAGCGTCGGCATCTTCTCCTGGGCGCTGCTCGAACCTTCCGAAGGCGTCTACGACTTCGCCCGCATGGACAAGATCCTCGATCTGCTCCACGAGAACGGCATCGCCGCCGACCTGGCCACCCCCACCGCCGCCCCGCCCGCCTGGTTCTTCAAGGCGTACCCGGAGGCACTGCCCGTCGACCGGGACGGCCGCACACTGTCGTACGGCAGCCGCCAGACCTTCTGCCCGTCCAGCCCCGCCTACCGCCGAGCAGCGCTGCGGATCGCCGGAGCCCTCGCCGAGCGCTACGCCGACCACCCGGCCGTCGTCATGTGGCACATCCACAACGAGTACGGCTGCCACAACGACGCCTGCTACTGCGACACCAGCGCCGCCGCCTTCCGCACCTGGCTGCGCGCCCGCTACGGCGACGATCTGGACGCCCTCAACCACGCCTGGGGCACCACCTTCTGGAGCCAGTGGTACTACGACTGGGAGCAGATCCTGCCGCCCCGCACCACCGCGGCTCCGGCAAACCCCACCCACCAACTCGACTGGCGGCGCTTCTGCTCCGACGAGCTGCTCTCGCTGTGCACCGCCGAACGCGAGGTACTGCGCCGGGCCGCTCCGGATACCCCGGCGACCACCAACTTCCTGGTCCTGCGCACCATCGACGCCCTCGACTACTGGCGCTGGGCACCCAAGCTGGACATCCTCTCCAACGACCACTACCTGATGTCCGACGACCCGGAGGCCGAGGTCGACATCGCGCTCCACGGCGACCTGATGCGCTCGCTCGCGGGCGGCCCGTGGTTCCTCATGGAGCACTCGACCGGCGCCGTCAACTGGCAGCCGGTCAACCGCGCCAAGCTCCCTGGGGAGATGCGCCGCAACGCGCTCGCGCACGTGGCCCACGGTGCCGACGGCATCGCGTTCTTCCAGTGGCGGGCGGCGAAGGCGGGCGCCGAGCAGTGGCACTCGGCGATGCTTCCGCACGCCGGCACCGACAGCCAGATCTGGCGCGACGTCGTCCAACTCGGCGCGGACCTAAGGGCATTGGCCGAAGTGCGGGACTCCACCAGCACGGCACAGGTGGCGATCGTGTGGGACTGGGACGCCCGGTGGGCCCTGGAACTGCCCTCCCAGCCCAGCGGCGAACTGCGCTACCAGGACCTGGTGCGGGACTGGTACACGCCCCTGTGGCGGGCGGGGGTCGCCGTCGACTTCGTACGCCCCGACGACCCCGGACTCGACCGTTACAAACTCGTCCTCGTACCGTCCCTCTACCTGGTGACGGAGGAAGCCGCCGCGAACCTCGCCCGGTTCACCGAACGCGGGGGCACACTGGCCGTGGGATTCCACAGCGGCATGGTCGACGCCAACTGCCACGTGCACCTGGGCGGCTACCCCGGCGCGTTCCGCGACGTCCTCGGCGTGGTCACCGACGAACTCTTCCCTCTGCTGCCGGGCGAGACAACCGGCCTGACCGGCGACGTACCGCCCGCCGCCACGGCCGACCTGTGGTCGGAGCGTATCCGGCTCACCGGCGCGCTGGCCGTCGCCTCCTACGCCGACGGCCCCCTGGCCGGCCATCCTGCCGTCACCCGGCACCAGCACGGCAACGGCACCGCCTGGTACGTGGCCACGCACCCCGACCAGGACACGCTCGCCGCGCTGCTCCAACGCATGCGCCAGGAGGCCGACGTGGCACCGGAACACGAGGCGCCTGCCGGAGTCGAGGTCGTCCGGCGCCGCGGCACCGAGGCCGACTACCTGTTCCTCATCGACCACACCGGAAAAGGCGCCGAAGCACCCGCCGAAGGCGTCGAACTCCTCACCGGAACACCGATCACCGGAACCGTCACCGTCCCACCGGGAGGCGTCACGGTGATCCGCGAGCCACGCTGACCGGTCCCCCGAGGTGACTGGACTGCGGCACGGCGCGGGGTGCGCAGCCCGGTCACTTCCGCGGGACCGGGTGCGTACGCCTGACCTGCGGTTTCGTGGGGTTGCGCGGGTCTGACGACTGCCTTTCTCGTCGAGCATGACCGAGTACTGACCGAGTACCAGGTGATAAGCGGGACGTGCTCGTTGATCCCCCAGGAGATTGCCTCCCGTACCCGGTTCAGGCCGTGATGGGTTGTGCCGGCGAGACGGTCGCGGTCGGGGCGACAGCCTTCGGGCCTCGGCGGTCGGCGATCAAGACGAGCACGAGTCCGAGAGCGACCCACGCGGTGAGCACCAGGGCCGGGGGCATGGCGCCGGTTCCGTCGAAGTAGGCGTTGGCGCGCAGCAGGCTGCCGGAGGCGCCGGGCGGCAGGAGCTGACCCAAGGTGGACCAGCCGGAGGGCAGCCAGTGGGGGCCGCTGCTCAGTCCGGACAGGGGGTTGCCCAGGAACATCATGGAGAGGGCGGCCATGCCGAGGCTGACGCCGAGGGCGGTGAGCCAGTAGGTGCCGCTGAGCGATCCGGTGCCGTACCGCAGGAACGCGGTGACGGCGGCGCCGGCGAGCAGCGAGAACAGCATGGCGCCCGCGAGGCGGGTACGCAGCCCGGCGTGCCCGGGGAAGAGGCGGCTCAGCAGGGCGGCGGGGACCATGCCACCGAATATCAACGGCAGTGCGGCGGCGGCGGCACCGCGTGGGTCGTCGTCAGGGAAGGGCACGAGGTCGTGCACGGTGGCTTTGGTGTCCAGCTGCGCCGCGAGGGTGTTGCCCAGGGTGGTGAGCGCGCTGCTGCCCATGGGGGCGCCAGCGGTGGCGGTGTAGACGTCGACGCGGCCTTCGATCACCGCGATGCCGCCGGTGATGTCCCGCTCCTTGATGGCGGACGCGAGGGCGTCCGTGTTGTCGTACACAGTGACGTCCCACTCGGAGCCGTTCAGCTTGTGCGCGAGCTCTTCGGCGGTGGCGTGTGTGCCGGTGACGTCGGCCGGCATTTCGTGCGGGCCGCTGTTGACGCTGGGCAGGGCGAAGGCGCACAGCATGAGGGTGACCACGGCGGTCAGTCCCAGCAGGACGGCGACGAGCTTCCGCTTGCTGCCGGACCGCCGGGTCGCCGGCCCGGTCGTGGCGGTGAGAGATCGGACATGCGGTTCGTGATCTCCTTCGGCCCTGCTCACTCGCCGCTGAGAAGGGGGCGGGCGGGGCCAGAGCGGGGGTGCGGTGGCAGCGCGTCGGCCGGGCGCGGACTGGAGGACGTGGTGCGAGCGGCGCTTCGTGCCTCCCAGGGACGAGGCGTGCCCGTCGCCGACATCCCTGTGAACGTGGTGGCCGCGGAGGCGGGCATCTCCCGCAGCACCCTGCTGCGGCGCCTGGGGGGAACCCGTCATGCGCTGGACGAGGCGGTGCGTGCCGCCGGCGTGGACCCGGGCGGGCACCGGCTCTCCGTGAGCGGGCGGTGGCGGCGGCGGCCACGCTCATCAGTGCCGAGGGTCTCGCCGCCGCCACGTTGGAGAAGGTCGCCGCCGAGGCCCAGTGCTCCTGCCGAGCCTGTACGCCACCTTCGGTGGCCGCAACGAGCTGCTGTTCACCGTCTACGAGCGCTACAACCCTGTGCTGGACATCGAGAACATGCTGTCCGGCCCGCGGGGGGATCTGCCGGAGACCGTCCGTACCGTTTACCGCCTCATGACCGACGCCCTGAAGCGTGGCCCGCCATGCTCGCCGATGCCCTCGCCCGGCCCGGCGATCCGGTGATGCAGGCCCTGCATGAGCGCTACTTCCCCCGCATGCTCGATGGCGTCGGACGCTGGCCGGCCGACGAGATCGCCGCCGGACGCATCCGTGACCTGCCGGTGGTACCGCTGCTCCAGCAGATGATCGGCCCCTTGGCGCTCCACCTCCGCCTGCGTCCCGTCGCCGAGCACCTGGACGGCGCGGACCTGCCCGCCACGGAGGACACGGTGGAGATCTTCGCCGAGGCGTTTCTGCGGGCTGTCGGGCGCCCCTGACGCTCGGAGGGAGGCCTGCCGGAGCGGCATCGCCGGCCGCGGGCCTTCGCGTCAGCCGGGCCGGCCGAGGCGGACCATGGCGCGGTAGAGGGCGGTGGGTGCGGGCGCCTCCGGCATGGGCGGTATCGGGGCGCCGGGGGCGGCGTAGGAGCGGATCATGTGGGCGACCAGGCGGCGCCAGGCGTCGGGAGCGGCGGCACCCGCGGCGCTCACGACCCCGGCGTTGGCCATGAGCAGGATGGGCAGGTCCCGGTCGGTGACGTCCTCGCGCAGGTGTCCTGTCTCCTTGGCGCGGGAGATGAGTTCCAGGACGCCGTGGTACGCCTCGGCCCGTCGCGCCTCCAGGGCCTTGGCGGCGGGGAAGGTCATGGTCAGGACGTCGGCGAATCCCCGGTCGGCGGCCTGCATGGCGCAGATGGCGTAGAGGTAGCCGGTGAAGCCGTGCCAGAGGTCGGGGTCCTCCAGGGCCACGGTGACGGCCGCCGCATAGGCGTCCATGCGGTCGGCGAAGACCGCGTTGATCAGGTCCTCCCGAGTGGCGAAGCGGCGGGAAAGGGTGGCCTTGCCGACACCGGCCTCGCGGGCGACGGAGGCCATGGAGACACCGAGGCCCTCGCGGGCGTAGAGACGGCGGGCGGCGGCGAGGATGCGGTCGCGGTTGCGTTCGGCGTCGACGCGCAGCCCGGTTCCGGGTCGCTCGGCCGGGGCTGCTTCGGAAGCTGCGGAAGAAGTCATGGAAACACCCTACCGAAGTGGAACAAGCGGCCCACTTGTGTTGCTACGCTGGACAATATGGAAACGGGAAGGCCGTTCCAATTGTCGAGAGGTTGTTGTCATGCGTGCACTCACACTGAGCAAGGTCCCCTCCGCCCCGGCCCTCGCCGAGGTCGAGACCCCCACGCCCGCGGCTGGTGAGCTGCTGGTGAAGGTCGCCGGATCGTCGGTCAACGGCTTCGACCTGTCGGTCACCTCGGGCCTGCTGGAGGGAATGATGGAGCACCGCTTCCCGCTGGTGCTCGGCATGGACTTCGCCGGCACCGTCGAGGCCGTCGGTGAGGGCGTGGACGCCTTCTCGCCCGGAGACGCGGTCTTCGGTGTGGCGATGAAGCCGTACCTCGGCGGCGGTGCGCTGGCCGAGTACGTCACTGTCAGCGCCGGCTACGGCGTCGCCCGGATCCCCGAGGGCCTGGACGTGAAGGACGCGGGTGCGCTCGGGCTGGCGGGCACGGCCGCGCTGAACAGCGTGGAGGCGGCAGCTCTTGAGAAGGGTGAGACGGTGCTGGTCTCCGGCGCCACCGGCGGTGTCGGTGCGCTGGCCGTGCAGTTGGCCGCCGCCCGCGGTGCCCGGGTGATCGCGACCGCCCGCCCCGGCGCCGGGGCCGACTTCGTCACCGGCCTGACCGACGCCGATGTCACGGCCGTGGACTACACGGCCGATCTCGGCGCCCAGGTCCGAGCGCTGGCCCCCGAGGGCATCGACGCGGTGCTGCACATGGCGGGCGACGCCGCGCAGCTGGTGGGCCTGCTGCGCGAGGGTGGCCGGATCGCCTCCACCCTGGGCCTGACCCAGGAGGCCGTCGGGACCGAAGGTGTCACTGTCCACTCGATCACGGCCGACCCCAGCACCCAGACCTTGGACACGCTGGCCGGCCATGCCGCTTCCGAGGCGCTGCGCGTCCCGGTCACCGCCACCTACTCCTTGGAGCAGGGGCCCGAGGCATTCGACGCCTTCGGCGCCGGGACCCTCGGCAAGATCACCGTCACCTGCGCCTGACCACCACGCCGTCCCGCGGCCTGGCCACCGCCGCCCCTCTCCACTCCCCTTGAAGGAACGAACCCGCATGAACGTCACTGTCTTCGGTGCCACCGGCGCGATCGGTTCCCTGACCGTCGCCGAACTCGTCGACCGCGGCCACCAGGTCACCGCCTACGCCCGCAATCCGCAGAAGATCCCCGCTTCCTGGGGCGACCGCGTCCGCGTGGTGGCCGGTGAGATGTCCGACAAGGACGCCATCGACTCGGCCGTCGCCGGAGCGAACGCCGTCGTCAGCGCGCTGGGGCCGAGCCTTGACCGCAAGGCCACCGGCCTGCCGCTCGTCGCCGGGACCGGCCACATCCTCGCCGCCATGAAACACCACGGCGTGCGCCGCTACATCGGCCACGCCACCCCGGCGATCCTCGACCCGCACGAGAAGCCGACCCTCGTCACCCGCCTGATCGCCTTCATGCCGCGCACCTTCATGCCGCGCGCCTACGAGGAGATCACTGGCATGTCGAGCCGGATCATGGACTCCGGCCTGGACTGGACCATCGTCCGCTTCATCGCCCCCAAGGACACCCCCAGGCAGTCCAGGGTGCGCACCGGCTTCTTCGGCACCGACAAGCTCGGCTTCGCCGTCAGCCGCGCCGACATCGCCGCCTTCACCGCTGCGCAGGTCGACGACACTACCTACATCGGCCGCGCACCCGCCATCAGCAACTGACCCCCGCACACGAGGAAGACCATCCCCGTGACCGTCGCGATCATCGGCGCCACCGGCAGGTTCGGCGCCTTCACCATCGACGCCCTCCTCCAGCGCGGCACCGCCGCCGACGACATCCTGGCCCTCGGCCGCACCACCGACCGACTCGCCGGACTCGCCGAGCGCGGGCTGCGCACGGCCACCGTCGACCTGAGCGACGGGACTTTTCCCCCGTAAGGAGCGTGCCGTGGAACTCGGCATCCTTTCCCTGTCCGACCTGCAGACCGACCCCGCCACCGGCCGCCTTCACGACCCGGCCCGCCGCACCCGCGAGATCGTCTCCTACGCCATCGCCGCCGACCAGGCCGGCCTCGACGTCTTCGGCCTCGGCGAACACCACAGTCCCGACTTCTCCGTCGCCAACCCCGCCGTCCCGCTGGCCGCGATAGCCCAGGCCACCACCCGTATCCGCCTCACCAGCGCCGTCTCCGTCCTCTCCACCCTCGACCCCGTCCGCCTCCACCAGGACTTCGCCTCCCTGGACCACCTCAGCCAGGGCCGAGCCGAGATCATCGCCGGACGCAGCGCCTTCCTCGAAGCCTTCACCCTCTTCGGCATCGACCCCGCCCACTACGACGACGTCTTCGCCGAGAAGCTCGACCTCCTGCTCGCCATCCGCGCAGGCGAGCACGTCACCTGGTCCGGCCGCCACCGCCCCGCCCTCGACAACGTGCCCGTCCCGCCCCGCCCCCAGCAGAAGAAACTGCCCCTGTGGCTCGGCGTCGGCGGCACCCCCGCCAGCGCGGAACGCGCCGCACGCCTCGGCCTGCCCATGACCCTCGGGCTCATCGGCGGAGACATCCGCCGCGCTCGGCCCCTCACCGAGCACTACCGCGCCACCGGCCAGGCCGCCGGCCACACCCCCGACACGCTCCGCCTAGGCCTCACCAGCCACTTCTACGTCGCCAAGACCTCCCAGGGCGCCCGCGATGCCCTCTACCCGTACTACCGCGAGTACCTGCGGCCGAAGACCCCTAATGGCCGCGGTTGGCTCATCGATGCCGACCAGTTCGAAGCCGTCGCGAGCCCTCTTGGCGCGCTGATGACCGGCAGCCCGCAGGAAGTCATCGACAAGGTCCTCACCGAACGCGAACTTCTCGGCATCGACCGGTTCATGGGGCAGATCGACTTCGGTGGCATGCCGCCCGGCATGGTTCACGACTCCATCGAGCTCCTGGCCACCGAAGTCGCCCCCGCCATCCGCAAGGAAACCGCAACCCGGGTGACCACCGCCTGACCGCGTACCGCACCCAGCCAACCGGGCTGAGCCAGAGCCTCCGAAATGGTCACGCCGCTGGTCCGGCACCCCCACGGATGTGGCGGAGTGGCCCGGACCGTTTCGGCGGCTTCGCCACCTCACCGGCCTTCGGCGCACGCGGAACGCGCATCAAAAGACGTCCATGCGCAGCGGTGCGTCCGTACGGGCCGTACGGGCCGCGATGTCCTCCGCGGTGACGCCCGCGTCCGTCTCCACCAGGGCCTGGCCGTCGTCGGTGACGTCGAGGACGCCCAGGTCGGTGATGATGCGGTGCACGCAGCGCTCGCCGGTCAGCGGCAGGGTGCAGTCCTTGAGGATCTTCGGTGCCCCGTCCGTCCTTGGCGGTGTGCTCCATCAGGACGATGACGCGGCGGGCGCCGTGGACCAGG
This sequence comes from Streptomyces sp. NBC_00287, assembly GCF_036173105.1. NCBI lineage: Bacteria > Bacillati > Actinomycetota > Actinomycetes > Kitasatosporales > Streptomycetaceae > Streptomyces > Streptomyces sp. NBC_00287. Next base: position 8,354,304 of record NZ_CP108053.1, on the reverse strand, counting down.
TCCATCGCGCCGCCCATGCCCTTGACCATCTTCGGGAACTGTTCGAGGCGGCCACCATCGACGGCGCCGGCATCCTGCGTGCCTTCTGGACCACTATCCCGGCACGAACGGCACCGTCTCCTACGACGACGACATCGCCGTCGGCTACCGCTACTACGACGCCCAGGGCCAGCAGCCCCGCTTCCCCTTCGGCCACGGGCTGTCGTACACGAACTTCGCCCACGGCTCCGTCGAAGCCGCCTACGACCAGGCGGCCCAGAGCGTCACCCTCAGCGTCACGGTCACCAACACGGGCCGCCGCCAGGGCACCGACGTCGTCCAGGTGTACGCCGCCCTGCCGACAGCGGCGGAGGCCGAACCGCGCCGCCTGCCGTAGCGAAGGTGTAGGAGCCGGGGACGAGCGTCCAGGCACCCGCTTTCCAAACGGTGAGGTCCTGCGCCGGGATGGTCAGGGCGAGCCGCTTGGACCCCGCGGCGGGGAGGATGACCTTTCGGAAGGCGACGCGCTCGTCCCGCAGCCTGACGGCACAGCGGATCCTGAGCATCGGTTGACCTCCCCTCTCGCTTCCGGAGTCCGTTCGTGCCCGTCACCACACGCCTTTCGCGCTCAGCGCTCGCGATCATCTGCGCATCCGCACTGCTGGCCGGTTGTTCCCTCCTCGACACGTCCGAGGGGCGGGACACGGTGATCACGGTCATGGCCAACGTCACCGACAAGTCCTCCATGAGCAGTGTCGTCACGGCCCTCCATCGGCAGAACGCCGACATGCACGTCAGCGTCGTCTACGCCGACACAACCCGGCCTCCGTCACGGCGCTCGAACGCGACAACCTGCTGGAGGATCTGGCCCTGCGCCGCTTCAGCGGGACCGTTCCGGAAGGCGTCAGACCCGTGACCGAAGTGCTGGGCATCACCTACGCGGTGCCCATGAGCTTCAGCGCGATCGGTGCCATCTACTCCGAGCGCACTCTGGACGAGATCGGCGGTGCTGTCCCCACCACCTGGAGCGAACTGCTCGACCTGTGCGCAACCGCACGGGAGCACGGCAAAGTGTTGTTCGCTCTTGGCAACGCCACCCCTTGGGTGACCCAGCTCTTCGACTATGCCCTGGTCGCGACGACCGTGTACGCGGATCAGCCCGATTTCGACGAGCTGATGGATCGGGACAAGCGGACCCTCGCCGCGTCCGGGTGGCGGACCGCCATGGAGAAGTACCTCGCGATGAACGACCGTGGCTGCTTCAGTTCCCAGCCGCTCGACACCACCTACGAGGATGCCCTGGACCAGGTCGCGGAGGGCGGCGCAGTGGGCGTGGTGCAGGTCGCCAGTACGCTCTCCGCCCTTCGGGCCGCCGCTCCCGACCTGGATCTGCGCATGACCGCGCTGCCGGCCACCGACGATCCCGAGGAGACCCGGATGCCCGGCGCCGTGTCGGCCGCGTATGGACTCAACGCCGACAGCGCGCATCGCACGGCGGCGCTCAGGTTCATCGACTTCCTGGGATCCGAGGAGGGACAGAACCTGTACAACCGCTCCGGAGCCACCCTGCCCGCCATTCCCAACACGTCCTTCGCCGTCGATCCCGCTGTAGCGGAAGTCGCCGAACGGCAGAAGGCCGGCACGACCGTCCCATTCGTGGACCAGCGCTGGCACACGACTGACCGGGGCTGCTCCGTAGTCTGCTTGAGCACAGCTCATGCCCAGGCCCCCACCGGCACGAACGAGCTGTCCTGCCGGAACAGGTCCGTCCCGTCCGAGCGCTCCACGCGCAGTTGATAGCCGTAGTGCCGCAGGTAATACCCCGGGTAGTTGTACGACTCGAAGCGCAGCGAACCCGTCCCCGAGCCCGTCCGGGCGATGAACGTCGCGTCCCGCGCGAACGTCGACGTGCCGTTGTTCGCGTCGAAGCGGGCGCGGAAGTCCCAGTGGCGGAGGTAGTTGCCGGAGGCGTCGCGGAAGGAGTAGGCGTTTGCGTCGGCCAGGCCGGCGGTGACTGTGAAGGTCGATGCCTGCTTCTCCGCAGTCGTGCTGGAGGCGCTCACCACCGGGAGGTTCACCAAAGCCGACTGCTGCTGCCAATACCGCGTCGCGTAGTTGGCCGACTGGAAGGAGCGCGTGACGTTCCGAGCCAGGCTCGGGCCGCCCGACACCGTCTCCTTCACCACCGTGAAGTGGCGTGCCGTACCCGAGATCGCGGGGAGTGCCGTCGGCGCCGACCACGTCGCGAAGGTGTCGTAGCTGTCGCTGTAGTAGTAGCGGCCGTCGCCGTAGCCGTCGAAGAACAGGCGCCAGGCGCCGTTGTCGAGTTGGATCAGGGCCGGGCCCTCGCGGTAGCTGCCCCAGCCCGCCCAGTTGCCGGTACGGGAGATCACATAAGGGCCCGTCAGGTTCGACGCCGTGCCGTACTCGATGTACTTCGTCGTCTCGTTCTTGGTGAAGGCGTGGTACGTCGAGCCGAGCTTCACGATGAAGGTGTCGATGTGGTTGGCGCCTATGCCCGACAGGGCCACCGGTGAACTCCACGCCGTCAGCGTGGAGTTGGTCGCCCTCAGCCGGTAAGGGGTGAAGATCCACTCGTCGTTCGTCGTCGAGCAGGACACGATGATGTTCACGCTGCCGTCGCTGTCGACGAAGAACTCCGGCGCCCAGGCTCGGGAGAGGTTCGCGATCGGGACCGGATAGTCGTAGAGGAACGTCCAGTTGAGCCGGTCCGCGCTGCGCGCGAAGCCGATCGTGGTGCTCGTGTCCTGCCAAGTGTGCGTCGTGTACGTGACGTAGTAGTAGCCGTCCGTATGCCTGATGACGCTGGCGTCGCGGATGCGGTTGCTGGGCGGGGTGTAGGCGGAGGAGCGGAGCAGGCGGAAGTCCGTTGCGTCGTCGGACTGGTAGACGTTCACCGTGCCGTCGTTGCTGTTGAGGAACGGCACGATCGTGTAGCGGGTGGCGGAGCCGCTCGGCGGCGCGGCGGCCACTGCCGTGCCGAGCAGTCCGGGGGCTTCGGACAGCAGCAGCGCGGAGGCGGGTACGGCGGTCAGCGCGCGCAGCAGGGTGCGGCGGGACGGGGTGGGGGGTCCTGCGGTCATGGGCGGCTCTCCCTCTGATACATGACATGAATCGTCCGATATTCCGAACGTGGTTCGGAAAGTCGATCAGAAGGTAGGGGTGGGGCGAGAGTGCGTCAATGGTTCGCGCACGACCGAAAAGTTGCAGCATGCAGCCAACTTCGGCTCGCCCCGAGGTCGTTCCATCCCGGGGCCCCTGGAGGTTACTGTTCGGTAGACAACGCCGTCACCGGAGGTGTCCCGCATGACGTTCGACCGTTCCGCAGGCCTCGCGGAATCCGCCCGTGCGCTGGCCGACGGGGAGGTGACGTCCCGGGCGCTGGTCGAGCAGGCACTGGCGCGCATCGAGGCGACGCAGGGGTCGCTGAACGCCTTCCGGATCGTCCGGGCCGAGGCGGCGCTCGCCGAGGCCGACGCGGCGGACAAGGAGCTGGCCCAAGGCGTGCGGCGCCCCCTGCTCGGGGTGCCGGTGGCCGTCAAGGACGACATGGATGTCGCCGGGGAGCCCACCGCGTTCGGCTGCCGTGGGGAGTTTCCGCCGGTCGCCGAGGACGGTGAGGCGGTACGGCGGCTGCGTGCGGCCGGGGCCGTGATCGTCGGCAAGACCAACACCTGCGAGCTGGGGCAGTGGCCGTTCACCGAGGGCCCCGCCTTCGGTGACACCCGCAACCCGTGGCACCCCGAGCACACCCCGGGCGGATCGTCGGGCGGTTCCGCCGCCGCCGTCGCCGCCGGGCTGGTGCCCGCCGCCCTCGGTTCGGACGGCGCCGGGTCGGTGCGGATCCCGGCGTCCTGGACCAACCTGGTCGGCATCAAGCCGCAGCGCGGACGGATCTCGACCTGGCCGCGCGGCGAGTCCTTCCAGGGCATCACGGTCAACGGCACCCTGGCCCGTACGGTCGCCGACGCGGCCCTGCTGCTGGACGCGGCGAGCGGCAACCACGACAACGACCCGCACCGGCCACCCGCCGTCGACGCCTCGGCAGCCCTCCGCCGCGAACCCGGCCGCCTCCGCATCGCCCTCTCCCTCAAACCGCCCTTCACCGCACTGCCCGCCCGGCTCCAGCCCGAGGTCCGCGCGAAGGTCGTCGAACTCGCGGAGAAACTCGCCGCGTTGGGGCACACCGTCGAGGAGGCCGATCCGCCGTACGGGCAGATCGGGCTGACCTTCGTGCCACGGGCGACCGTCGGGATCGCCGAGTGGGTGACCGAGTCACCCTTCCCGGCCCTCCTCGACCGGCGCACCCTGGACGCCGCCCGCCTCGGCCGACTGCTCGGCGGGGCTCCCCTGCGGGCGGCCCGGCGCGCCGAAGCCGTACTGCACCGCCGTATCGGCACCTTCTTCGAGTCGTACGACGTCATGCTCGCCCCCACGACGGCCGCTCCCCCGCCGCGCATCGGCGCGATGCTGGGGCTCGGCGGGCTCGCCACCGACCGCGCGATGATCGCCGCCTGTCCCTTCGCCTGGCCGTGGAACGTGCTGGGCTGGCCCGGCGTCAACGTCCCGGCCGGATTCGTCGCGGACGGCCTTCCCGTCGGCGCCCAACTCCTCGGACCGTCCCACAGCGAGCCCCTCCTGCTGTCGCTCGCCGCCCAGTTGGAAGCGGAGCTGCGCTGGCACGAGGCCTGGCCACCGGAGCAGGTCGCCTCGATGGCGTAGGTCAACGGCGGGGTGCCCGGCGTCGGTTCGCCCGGCGGCACGCTCTAACGTGATCCCCGTGACTGCGTCCACCGAAGAGACCGAAGAGAACGCCCCCGGCCGACATGGCCCCTTCGCCACCGTCGAGGCCGACCCCCGCGAGGTGGGCCGGGTGCGCACGGAGTACTCGCCCGCGCACGACGGCGACCCGGATCCCGGGGAGATCGTGTGGACTTGGGTGCCGTACGAGGAGAACGACGGCCGGGGCAAGGACCGGCCGGTGCTGGTCGTGGCCCGGGAGCCGGGTGGCACCTTCCTCGCCGTGCAGTTGTCCAGCAAGCGGCATGACGGGGACCGCGAGTGGGTGCCGATCGGGAACGGCCCCTGGGACAAGTCCGGGCGGGACTCCTGGGTCGACGTCGAGCGGGTGCTGCGGCTGCACGAGCGGGGTATGCGGCGCGAGGCGTGTGCGCTGGACCGGATGCGGTTCAACTCGGTCCGGCATCGGCTGCGGGAGCGTTATGGCTGGAGCTGAGGCTCCGGGAACGCCCGTTCGAAGGCCGCCCTGGTCGTCGCCCCTGGCGTGCGGTCCAGGATTCCGAACACCACGTGCTCGAAACGGCCCTCGAACCGTCCGCCCGGCCCGAGCAACGCCCGGAACGCCCCCGCCACCTGCACCGGGTCGTTCTGGAACACCCCGCAGCCCCAGGCGCCCAGCACCAGTCGCCGGTAGCCGTGGGCTGCGGCCACCTCCAGCACCCGCTCGGCGCGGACAGCGAGGGCCCGCGGGAGTTCCGCGGCGCGCTCCGGTGCCGTACGCCTGACAACTCCGGCGTTCGGCGCCGCGGATGTCAGGAAGCCGGCCGTGTACGGCGAGTCCAGCAGTCGGCCGCGGTCGTCGCGGAAGACGGGCACGGCGGGTGAGTGGATGACACGGTCCGTGTAGAAGGGGTCGCGGTGGGCTCGGTGGTGGTCGTAGAACTCGCGGACCTCGATCAGGCAGGTGTAGAGCGCGGAGGCGCGGCACAGGGCCTCCTCCTGGGCCTGTGCGCCGTTGAGGTAGCCGCCGCCGGGGTTGCGGGCCGAGGAGAAGTTCAGTACGGCTGTCCCGGCGCCGAGCCGGCGCGCAGCCTCCAGGCTGCTCTCGCCCGTGACCTCGAAGAACGTCTCCACGGAAGGCGCGGAGGGCACCGGGACCGCACCCGGCCCGTACATGCGCGTCCCTCGCCGGGCGGCTGACACCTCCGCCGCGATCGATACCTCGCGGCCGTCGGAGGCGCCGTAGAAACCCGCCGCCACGATCTGTTCCGTCTGCTGTGCGATGCCCCGCAGGCGCGCGCTCATGGCGCCACCCCCGTGAGCGCCGTGAGCGCGCGCCGGGCGTGCTCCCCCGTCGTGCTCATGCACGCATCGTGGGCGATGCTCGACAGGTGGTGCAACAGATTTTCCGGGTCCGCGAACGCCCCCGAAAACGTGCGGGAACTGGATGTGACCGATCCGGAACATCCCGAGACGCGCCCTTGTGCGGAGCCGGTTCACCGTCTTGGGTGGGACGAGTGTGCTGTCCCGGCCCACCCGAAATGCCGGGCCGGTGGCATGGTGGAATATCAGGAGGATTCCGATATGCCCGATTCATCCAGCGGCTCTTCACCGAGCGGCTGTACCAAGCCCCGCACCTCGGTCTCCGAGGCCGAGGTCGAGGCCCTGGTCCGCGGTATCTGTTTCAAGACCGGCCCGCCCCGCACCCTCGGTGTCGAGGTGGAATGGCTCGTCCATGAGCTGCGCAGCCCGCAGCTCCCCGTCACACCCGAACGACTGCGAGCGGCCTACGCCGCCCTGCGGACCGTGCCTCTGAGGTCGGCGCTCACCATTGAGCCCGGCGGCCAGCTGGAACTGAGCTCGCCGCCCGCCGCCTCCCTGATGGAGTGCATCGGTACCGTCTCCGCCGACCTCGACGCCGTCCGCGCGACCCTGCGCGAGCACGGTCTCGGACTGGTCGGCATCGGCCAGGATCCCTGGCACGAACCCCGCCGCTATCTGCGCGAACCCCGCTACGACGCCATGGAGGCCTGTCTGGACCGCAGAGGTCCGGCCGGCCGCGCCATGATGTGCACCTCGGCCTCCGTCCAGGTCTGCCTCGACGCCGGCCACGAGGAGCCGGGACCGCTCGGCCATGTACGGCGCTGGTGGCTCGCCCATCAGCTCGGCGCGGTCCTGGTGGCGGCCTTCGCCAACTCCCCCCTCGCCGGGAACGAGCCCACCGGCTGGCGCTCCACCCGTCAGCTGATGTGGATGGAGATCGGCGCGGACCGGGCGGGCGCTCCCCCGCTGGACGGCGATCCGCGCGCCGCATGGGCCCGGCACGTCCTGGACGCGCCGGTGATGTGCGTACGCCGGGACAGCGGGCCGTGGGAGGTCCCGGACGAGCTCACCTTCCGGGAGTGGACCAGATCGGCGGTGCCGAGACCGCCCACCCAGGAGGACCTCGGCTATCACCTCACGACCCTGTTTCCGCCGGTCAGACCACGCGGCCATCTCGAACTGCGCATGATCGACGCACAGCCGGGCGAGGACGGCTGGATCGTCCCGCTCGCCGTGACGGCCGCACTGTTCGACGACGCGGAGGCCGCCGAGACCGCCTACCGCGCGGTCAAGCCGCTGGCCGAGCGGGCCCAGCCGGTGCCCGCGCCGCACAACCCGCTGTGGGCGGACGCGGCCCGGCACGGCCTGTCCGACCCCGAGCTGCACGAGGCGGCTGTCACATGCTTCCGGGCGGCGCTGGAGGCGCTGCCCCGGCTCGGTGCCACACCCGAGGTCACGGCGGCTGTCGCGGCGTACCGGGACCGCTACATCAGCCGGGGCCGCTCCCCCGCCGACGATCTGCTCGACCGCCTGCACGGGAAGGACATCCGCACATGACCGACCCCGCCATCGACACCGAGGCGCTGAGGGAACGGGCCGTGACCACACTCGTCACCGCCCGCGACCGCACCACCCTGCTCACCAGCTGCGTCGAGGACCCCGACCTCACCGCGCAGCACTCCCCGCTGATGTCGCCGCTGGTGTGGGACCTGGCGCACATCGGCAACCAGGAGGAGCAGTGGCTGTTGCGGGCCGTCGCGGGCCGGGAGGCCATGCGCCCCGAGATCGACAGCCTCTACGACGCCTTCGAGCACCCGCGCTCCGAGCGCCCCACCCTGCCGCTGCTGCCGCCCGCCGAGGCCCGCACCTACGCTGCCGACGTGCGCGGCCGGGTGTTGGACCTGCTGGAGAGCACCGCGTTCCACGGGACCCGGCTGACCGAGGCGGGCTTCGCCTTCGGGATGATCGCCCAGCACGAACAGCAGCACGACGAAACGATGCTGATCACCCATCAGCTTCGCAAGGGCCCGCAGGCCCTGACCGCCCCTGACCCGGAACCGGCCCCGCTGTTCACCGGACCGGCCGAAGTCCTCGTCCCCGGCGGCCCGTTCACCATGGGCACCTCGGACGAGCCATGGGCACTGGACAACGAACGCCCCGCGCACCGCCGCGAGGTGGCACCCTTCCACATCGACACCACACCCGTGTCCAACGGCGCCTACCAGGCGTTCATCGAGGACGGCGGCTACGAGAACGAGCGCTGGTGGGACCCGGCGGGGTGGGCGCACATCCGGCAGCACTCCATCCACGCCCCGCTGTTCTGGCACCGCGACGGCAAGCAGTGGCTGCGCCGCCGCTTCGGCGTCACCGAGATCGTGCCGCCGAACGAGCCTGTGTTGCATGTGAGTTGGTACGAGGCCGACGCCTACGCCCGCTGGGCCGGACGGCGACTGCCCACCGAGGCCGAGTGGGAGAAGGCCGCCCGCCACGATCCGGCCGGCGACCGCTCCACGCGCTACCCCTGGGGCGACGCCGACCCGTCCCCCGAGCACGCCAACCTCGGCCAGCGCCATCTGCGCCCGGCCCCCGTCGGCAGCTACCCGGAGGGCGAATCGCCGCTCGGCGTACGCCAGTTGATCGGCGACGTGTGGGAGTGGACGGCGAGCGACTTCCTGCCCTACCCCGGGTTCGTGGCGTTCCCGTACAAGGAGTACTCGGAGGTGTTCTTCGGGCCGGAGTACAAGGTGCTGCGCGGCGGTGCGTTCGCCGTGGACGCGGTCGCCTGCCGGGGCACGTTCCGCAACTGGGACTACCCGATCCGCCGGCAGATCTTCTCCGGGTTCCGCACGGCCCGCTCGGAGGCCGTCTGATGTGCCGTCATCTGGCGTATCTGGGGCCCGAGGAGCCGCTCGGCAGATACCTCGTGCAGCCCCCGCACGGCCTGTACCGCCAATCCTGGGCACCCAGGCGGCAGCGGTACGGCACGGTCAACGCCGATGGTTTTGGCGTCGGTTGGTATGCGGAAGGCGATCCGGTACCGGCCCGCTACCGGCGGGCCGGGCCGATCTGGGCGGACCTGTCCTTCACCGATCTCGCCCGCGTCGTACGGACGACCTCCCTGCTGGCGGCGGTCCGCGACGCGACCCTCTCCGGTGCGGACGCGGAGGCCGCGGCGGCGCCCTTCGCCTCCGGCGCTTGGCTGTTCAGCCACAACGGCGCCGTACCGGGCTGGCCCGACTCCCTCGCGCCGCTCACCCGGACCCTGTCCGCGACGGATCTGCTGTCGCTGGAGGCCCGTAACGACTCGGCGTTCGTGTGGGCGCTGGTCCTGGCCCGGCTGCGCGCCGGGGACGACGAGGGACAGGCGCTGGCCGACACGGTCCGGGAAGTCGCCGAGGCCGCGCCGGGCGCCCGTCTGAACCTGCTGCTGACCAGCGGCGACACCATCACGGCGACCGCCTGGGGCGACACGCTGTGGTACCTCACGACACCCGGCCACGGCACGGTCGTGGCCTCCGAACCGTACGACGACGATCCGCTCTGGCACGAGGTCCCGGACCGCACGCTCCTCGTCGCGAGCCGCACGGACGTCATTCTCACTCCCCTGAAGGAGCCGGGCGAGACCTCGGCACCCGCAGCCTCCAAGGAGCCCCGCACGTGAGCCCGTTCCTTCTCACCCGCCAACTGCCCGAGGACGCCACGGAGGCCGCTCTGCGCGCCGACGTCCTGCAGGGCCTGACCCGCACCCCCAAGACCCTCCCGCCGAAGTGGTTCTACGACGCCCACGGCAGCGAACTCTTCGAGCAGATCACGGAGTTGCCCGAGTACTACCCGACGCGCGCCGAACGCGAGATCCTCATCGCCCGAGCCGACGAGATCGCGGCCGCCACACACGCCCGCACCCTGGTCGAACTGGGCTCCGGCTCCTCGGAGAAGACGCGGTACGTCATCGACGCGCTCACCGAACTGCACACGTACGTCCCCGTCGACGTCAGTGACAGCGCCCTCACCCAGGCCGGGCAGGCGCTCATCGAGGAGCGGCCAGGACTGGACGTGCACGCGCTGATCGCCGACTTCACCGGCGGGCTCACCCTGCCCGACACGCCGGGTCCCCGGCTGGTGGCGTTCCTCGGCGGCACGATCGGCAACCTGCTCCCTGCCGAGCGCGCGGCCTTCCTCGCCGGAGTGCGGGGTCTGATGACCCCCGGCGACGCGCTGCTCCTCGGCACCGACCTGGTGAAGGACGAGAAAGTGCTGGTCAGGGCGTACGACGACGCGGCCGGGGTGACGGCCGCGTTCAACAAGAACGTCCTGACGGTCGTCAACCGTGAGCTCGGCGCCGACTTCGATCCCGGCGCCTTCGACCATGTGGCGCTGTGGGACGCCGAGAACGAGTGGATCGAAATGCGGCTGCGGGCCCGTACCGCACAGACGGTGAAGGTGCCCGCGCTGGATCTCGCCGTCGACTTCGCGGCCGGGGAGGAGCTGCACACCGAGGTGTCGGCGAAGTTCCGGAAGGAGGGCGTGCGCGCCGAACTGTCCGCTGCGGGTCTTGAGCTGACCCACTGGTGGACGGACGGCGATGGCCGGTTCGCGCTGTCGCTGAGCGTGGCACGGTGACGGACGGCTCGCGCGATGTCCCGCCTTGGGGCACGGTGGAGTGACGCGTGTGAGAGGAGCACCCACATGTCGAACCACACCTACCGGGTCACGGATATCGTCGGTACCTCGCCCGAGGGCGTGGACCAGGCGATCCGCAACGGCATCGAGCGGGCCTCGCAGACCCTGCGCAATCTGGACTGGTTCGAGGTGGTCGAGGTGCGTGGCCAGCTCGAGGAGGGGCAGATCGCGCACTGGCAGGTGACCATGAAGGTCGGCTTCCGCCTGGAGGACAACGACTGAGCAAGCCGGACCTCAGGTCCGCCCCTCCCGCTCCTGCGCGGTCTTCAGCGCGGCGGAGGGGGCGGCCCACCGCGCCCGTACGACGGTGAACCCCGCCCGTTCGGCGTCCTCGCACACCAGCTCGTCGTCGTCCACCAGGACCCGGATCTCCCGGGTCCTGGCCAGGCGGCGGAGGATCTCCAGCTTGGTGCGCCGGGCGGGCCTGCGGTCGTCGTTGCGGCGCATGTACACACGCCCTTCGGGCAGCCCTTGGGCGGCGAGCCACTCCAGCGTGTCCGGTCGGCAGCGCTCGGGGCGCCCGGTCAGGTAGACCACCTCGCACTCCTCGGCGCCGGCCAGTACGAGCGCGATCCCTTCCGCGATGGGCGGGTCCGCGGGCGCGGCGGCGAAGAAGGCGTCCCAGTCACGGGGCTTGGACTCCAGGAACCGCTGCCGGTGGGCGGTATCGGCGAGGGTGTTGTCGAGGTCGAACACGGCGAGCGGCCGCTTGCTGCTGTCGGTCACGGCGCCAACTCTACGCAGCGGGCGGCCCGGTGATCAGAACGATCTCTGTCCGCAGCGGGCGGGCCCGGTGATCAGAACGATCTCCGCAGGCCTCACACTTCTGTCATGCCTTCGACGCCCCGCACATCCATGACCGGCTCCGCCTGCTCGCTCGTCGTCTGCCGGGGCTGCTGCTGCGGCAACGCCCGCAAGCACCCGGGTACGGACCACGCGGGCCAACTGGAGCTGCTGCGCGCCGCGGCCGCCGAGCACGGCTTCCGCATCCGTACGACGGACTGTCTGGGCCCCTGCGACCAGGCGAACGTCATGGTCGTCGGCCCCTCGGCGGCGGGGCGACGGGCGGGCGGACGGCCGACGTGGATCGGCTTCGCCACGGACGACGACAGCACCGAGGAGGTCGTGCGCTGGGTGGCGGCCGGCGGGCCGGGCGTGGCGCAGCCGCCGGTGACGCTGGAGTTGCAGTTCATCGAGGCGCCGAAGGATGCGAGGGTGCGCTCGCGGCGCTGACCTGCGGAAGCACTGATTGTTAATGGGATCCATTTTCATGTAGCGTCCTCGGTGTTCACCCACCGAGGAGGTTCGTCATGGCTGTCCCCAAGCGGAAGATGTCCCGCAGCAACACCCGCCACCGCCGAGCGCAGTGGAAGGCCGCCACCCCCACCCTGGTGCCGGTCACCGTCGACGGCGTCCAGCACCTCGTACCGCAGCGCCTGGTCAAGGCGTACGAGCGCGGGCTGCTGCGCCCCGAGGGCTGAGCGGATGACCGACGACCGCCGCCTGCCCGTCACCGTGCTCTCCGGGTTCCTCGGGGCGGGCAAGACCACGCTGCTCAACCACGTCCTCAGCAACCGCGAGGGCCTTCGGGTGGCCGTCATCGTCAACGACATGAGCGAGGTCAACATCGACGCGGCGCTGGTGCGCGGCGGCGAGGCCGCGCTGTCGCGGACCGAGGAACGCCTGGTCGAGATGACCAACGGCTGTATCTGCTGCACCCTGCGCGACGATCTGCTGGAGGAGGTCGACCGGCTGGCCCGCGAGGGCCGCTTCGACCATCTACTCATTGAGAGTTCGGGCATTTCCGAGCCCATGCCTGTCGCGGCCACCTTCGCCTTCGCCCGCGACGACGGCGCCACCCTCGGCGATCTGGCCCTCCTGGACACGATGGTCACGGTCGTCGACGCGGCCAACTTCCTGACCGAGCTGGACAGTGGCGACGAACTCGCCGAGCGCGGCCTCGCCCCGTACGAGGACGACGAGCGCACGGTCAGCGATCTCCTCGTCGACCAGGTCGAGTTCGCGGATGTCATCGTGCTCAACAAGCTGGACCTCGTCGACGAGGTGACGGCGGACCGGCTGCGCGCGGCACTGGGCCGCCTCAACCCGGCCGCGCGGATCGTCGACGCCGTGCAGGGACACGTACGTCTCCAAGAGGTGCTCGGCACCCGGCTGTTCGACCTGGAGCGCGCCCAGCAGGCCCCCGGCTGGGTGCGGGAACTCAACGGCGACCACGTCCCCGAGACCGAGGAGTACGGGATCTCGTCGACGGTGTTCCGCTCCGAACTCCCCTTCCACCCCGGGCGGTTGTGGGCGCTCGTCACCGAGGAGCTCGACAGCGGCGCGTACGGGAAGGTGCTGCGTTCCAAGGGGTTCTTCACCCTCGCCAGCCGCCCTCGGGTGACGGGGCTGTGGTCGCAGGCCGGCTCGGTGGCCCGTTTCGAGCCCTCCGCAGCCCGCGACGACGAGGCCCCGCATGCCCAGGAACTGGTCTTCATCGGCACGCAGTTGGATGCGAAGGCACTCCAATCGGCTCTCACCGGCTGCCTGATGGCCCCCGGCGAGAGCCTCCCACCCGCCGACCCGTTCCCCGACTGGGACACCTACGGTATCGACGAGGCCTGCGACCACGAAGCCGGCGTGGCCGCGCACTGAGACCGGCTGACGCGGAAACAGTGGCTGACCTGGTGGAGCGTCTTTGCGGGGCGTTGCGTCAGTACAACTCGATCGCTCGATGGGGATTCCGGTCCCGGGGGTATCGCCGGCAGCCGTATCGGGGTCCAATGGAGAGAGTCAAGCCCTTCCGTCCCCGTATCGGTCAGAAGAGGCACGCAATGGATCCATGGCTGATCTGGTTGATCATCGCAGCTGTGTTGGCTGGGGCGGAGATCTTCACCCTGACGGCTGCGCTCGGAATGCTGAGTGTGGCCGCGTTGGTCACGGCGGGGTCCGCCGCGATCGGGCTGTCGCCGCCCTTCCAGTTCTTGGTGTTCGCCCTCGTCTCCACGGTCACCGTGGTATTCGTGCGCCCCATTGCGTTGCGCCATGTGCTCCAGCCTCAAACCGAGCGGTTCGGTATAGATGCGCTGGTCGGCAGGGGTGCCTACGTCATCTCCGAGGTGACGGGCCTGGACGGCAGGGTCCGGATCGACGGCGAGGAGTGGACGGCCCGCGCGTACGACGAGACGCTGGTGATTCCCGCCGGTAAGACCGTCGACGTCATAGAGATCAACGGCGCCACCGCGATCGTCTACCCACGGGACTGAAACCATGGACGCATTGCTCATCGCCGGACTCATCGTCGCGCTGATCGCGGTTTTCACCGTGATACGGGCGGTCCGTATCGTGCCACAGGCACGCGCTCGCAATGTCGAGCGACTCGGCCGCTATCACCGGACCCTGACTCCCGGCCTCAGCCTCGTCATCCCTTACATCGACCGCGTTCATCCGGTGATCGACCTTCGGGAACAGGTCGTCTCCTTCAAACCGCAGCCAGTCATCACAGAAGACAATCTGGTCGTCGAAATCGACACCGTACTGTATTTCCAGGTCACCGATCCACGAGCGGCTTTCTACGAGATCGCGAATTTCCTGCAAGCGGTCGAGCAGCTCACCGTCACGACCTTGCGCAACGTCGTGGGGTCCATGGACCTGGAGAAGACCCTCACCTCACGGGACACCATCAACAGCCAGCTGCGCGGCGTGCTGGACGAGGCCACCGGCAAGTGGGGGCTGCGGGTCAACCGGGTGGAGATCAAGGCCATCGACCCTCCCCAGTCCATCAAGGACGCGATGCAGAAGCAGATGCGGGCCGAGCGGGACAAGCGGGCCGCGATTCTCGGGGCCGAGGGGCAGCGCCAGTCACAGATTCTGACCGCCGAGGGCGACAAGCAGGCCGCTGTCCTGCGCGCGGAGGGCAACCGTACCGCTGCGATCCTCCAGGCCGAGGGGCAGTCCCGAGCCATCGACGAGGTGTTCCAGGCCGTGCACCGCAACGACCCGGACCCCAAATTGCTCGCCTACCAGTACCTCCAGATGCTGCCCCAGATCGCGCAGAACTCGGGCAGTACGTTCTGGGTGATTCCCAGCGAGGTGACCGCCGCGCTCCAAGGCGTGTCCCGCGCCTTCAGCGAGGTGCTGCCGCAGTCGCCGGCGACCCGGGAAAAGCCCTCGGACGACAGCGCCGCCCAAGCCGCCGACGACAAAGCTCAGGCCGAGGAAGCCGCTGCCGCGGCCCTTGCCGACGCGGCCGAGGCCGATGGCATCACCCCGGATGCCCTCCGGTCCAATCCCCCACACTGACCAAGGGCGCGGAACCGGCCGGGGATGGAGATCCCCGGCCGCCTCCGCCACCTGTTCAGTGCCACACCCGAACTCGTGCCCTACACCGAGGGCTCTTCGGCGCCGGGCTCGATCTCCGTCCGGCGGCCACGAACGACCCAGGACGACTCATCCAGGCCACGTACCCGCTCAGCGCAGGGCCGGAATGACCCCGGCGGCCTCCAGTCGCTCCGGGTCCGCCCGCAGGATCGCCTCATGGGCGAGGCGCAGTGACGGGCCCGGCTCGACTCCCAGTTCCTCTCTGAGCACCCGGCGGGCGCTGCGGTACACGGCCAGCGCGTCTCCCTGGCGGTTCGCCCGGTACAGGGCGACCATGAGCTGGTGGTGGAAGGGCTCCCGCAGCGGGTGCTGGAGGACCAGGCCGCGCAGTTCCTCGATCGTCTCGTGATGGCAGCCGAGAGCCAGCGCCGCGTGCATCCTCAGTTCGGTGCAATTCAGCCGTCTCTCGTCCTGGACAGCGGTGAACGAATCGATGACCAGCGAGCCGGGAATGCCCTCCAGAACGGGGCCTCGCCACAGGGACAGCGCCCGGCGGAGAAGTTCGGACGCATGTGAGAAATCAGCCGACACATAGCGTTCCCGGCCACGGGTGTAGAGCAGCTCGAATTCGTGGAGATCCGTCACCGTCCCCGTCGTGTCGAGAATGTATCCGAGTGGCGTCGTGATGATGGGTGAGATGCCATTCGGACTGCTCAGAATTTTTCGCAGCTGTGAGATGTACACCCGCAGGCTGGCGAACGCGCAGCGCGGCGGATCCTGCTCCCACAGTTCTGCCACGAGTTTCTCGCCGGCCACCGGCTCACCCGACCTGATCAGGAGCAGGGCGAGGAGTTTCGCGAGCTTCGGTGGCTCGGGCGTCAGGTCGAAACCGTCCCGGGTCACCCGCAGGCGCCCGAGCAGGTCATAGCGCAGTGGCTGGTCAGCCTGTACAGAGGACAGGGCCACAGCAAACCCCCCAGAATGCGTAGGTACGCATTCAACTGATTCTGGTTCCCCCGTCCGCCCTCAGGTCTGGGACGCCACATAGTCGGCAATATCGCCACTAGTGCGTGAAGCATATGCTAGCTCCTCCTTCGGTGCCACCCCCTCCCCGTTACACCGCTATTAAGGACAATAGAACTCGGGCCGCCCGGATACGAGTTTCGGGAATGAAATTCGGCCGCTCGAATTGAATCGGCCATGAATCGTGTCACGCGAACGGCCCGGCCCGCGGACGAGCGGACCGGGCACCGCGCGCTTGCTGTGGCGACGGTCAGACCGCGACCGCCCGTCCCGTCCCGAGGCTCTGCGTCAGCCACGAGAAGAGCCGGTCGTGGAAGAGCCGCATGGCACCCGAGTGGCAGTGCGCCCCGCCGCCCTCGTCCGCGGTGAACACCTGAAGCGTCTTGGGCGAGTTCAGTCCCGTGTAGACCTTCTTCGCGTGTTCGAGGCCGGCGAAGAACATGTCCTCTTCCGCGTCCATGACGAGCACGGGACAGCGCACCTTGCCGATGACCTCCGACAGGCCGAACGCGGGCAGTCGGCGCAGCAGCCCGGCCGGGGTGTCGACGCCGAAGGTCCACAGGGCGTGCCGCAGCAGCCAGCGGGTGAAGGTCTGCTGGGCGGCGATCCCCCACATGACCGGGTTGGCGAAGTCGTCGTGTCCCTGCTCGACCCAGTCCAGCACGAACGGCGGCAGCGGAACGACGTCGCCCAGCTGCCAGACCGCGTCATGGGCGACGCAGCCGGCCAGCCGGTGCTCGAACGCGGCCGCCCGTACCGCGAGCAGACCGCCGAGGCTGGTGCCGACCAGCGCCAGGCGGTCGGGGTCCACGCCGGGCAGGGACAGCGCGTGGTCCACCACCGGGGTGACGACCTGCTCCCAGTCGGGCCTGAAGACCAGCCCCTGGTCACGCAGGACGGAGCCCTGTCCGGGCCCCTCGAAGCACAGGCAGTTCCAGCCGTGGGCGAGGGCTGCCGCGGCCACGAAGAAGTAGCCCTCTTCGACCGTGGAGTCGAGCCCGCCGTGGTGGATGATCGTCGGCCGGGGCTCGTCGGAGTCGTCCACCCGGTAGAGATAGGCGGGCAGTGAGGTGTCCTCGTAGGGGATGCGGGTGAACTGCGGTGGCCGCTCCATGAGCGCTGCGGCGTCGGCGAAGGTCTCCCGGGACAGGCGCATCAGCCGCAGGGCCTCGGCGCCGTGCGGGTCGTCCCGCTCGAAGAACTCGGCGGTGCGGTAGTAGTTGTGCGCCCGCAGCAGCGCGGCCCGGGCGTCGACGGTGCGTCCCTCGCCGCGCGCCGCGGTGGCCAGGCCGTGGACGCGTTCGGCGAGCGCAGTCCACGCGTGCCGCCAGGCGACGGTGTCTCCGCCGGGGATCCGGGAGGCGACCGCGACGACCTCGCCGAGCTGCGCACCGCCGTAGTCGGCATAGCCGGCGGCGCGCAACGCCTGGTAGTCGAAGGCGGGGTCGTCGAACAGGAATTTCATGGCAGCGGCTCCTCTGGTTGTGGGAGGTGCTCCGGTGTCGTGCCCGGGCTGATCCCGGCACGGACCGTGCGGGTTCCGTTCAGGAACGTGTCGACGATGCGCTCGGCGAACACCACGGATTCCACCGGGCGTTGACGCAGGATCAGCCGGGCGGCCATCGGCCCGGTGAGCATCTCGATCGCGTCGTCCAGGTCGAGGTCCCCGCACAGCTCACCGGCGTCGATGCCGTCGCGCAGGACCCGCAGCAGCGCCTCGTGCCGGGCGGCGACGACCGTGTTCTCGAAGCGCTCCACCAGCTGGGGGCGGCGTACCGCCTCACCGAGCAGACTGCCGATCAGCCGGTGCAGATTGGTGTCCTGACCACGGTGGCGGAGTTGGTCGACGAGGGCCACCAGACGGTCCCGCAGGCTCAGTCCGTCCAGCGGCGGCACGGGCAGGTCGAGGCTGCCCAGCGCGGCCAGCACCAGCTCTTCCTTATTGCGCCAGCGCCGGTAGATGGTGGCCCGGGCGACACCAGCGCGCTGGGCGACCAGGTCCATGGACAGGTCGCCGAAGCTGCACCCCTCGCTGAGCAGGCCCAGGGTGCTGTCCAGGATCGCCTCATCGGCGGCGGGGTCGCGCTGACGACCGCCCCGGGGGGAGGGCCCCGGGGCGGCCGCGGCTCGGTCGGCGTGCGGCATACGTATCAGACCTCCGTGGTGTGGACTTCTCGCGTGGTCGCCTCATTGCCGTCGGGCGCTTCAGCGGCCGTACGGGAGGGCAGGAACAGCAGGCTGACCAGGGCGCCGAGGAAGGTGACGGCGGCGGCGACGAGGGCCGTGAGGTGCATGGCGGAGACGAACGCGTCGACGGCCTGTCCGGCGAGCGGCGCCCCGCGCGGACCCAGCTCCTGCGCGACGGTGAGGGTGGTGGCGATGGACTCCTCCGCCGTGTCACGGACCGATGCGGGCAGCGGCGTCAGGTGGTCCTCGATACGGGAGCGGTAGGCGACGGAGAGCACCGAGCCCAGGACGGCGACGCCGAGGGCGCCGCCCACCTGCCGGAAGGTGGTGGTGACCGCCGAGCCGGTGCCCGCCCGGTCCTGGGAGACGGCGGACATGGCGGCCGAGGTCGCGGGCGGCATCACACAGGCGATGCCGATGCCCAGGACGAACAGGACGCACTCGATCACCCACACCTCGGTCCGCTCGTCGACGCCGGCCACGGCGAGGAAGGCGAGTGAGGTGAGCAGCATGCCGGTGGCGCACACCGGCCCGGACCCGATCCGCCTGGCCAGCAGCGTGGCCGGCGCCGAGCAGGCCAACTGCGCCACGGCCAGGGGCAGCAGCAGGAACCCGGCCTCCAGCGGTGTCCAGCCGCGCACGCTCTGCAGATAGAAGACCAGGAAGAAGGTGGCGCCGAGCAGGGCGAAGAAGACCAGGCCGATGACGGTCACGGCGGCCGAGAAGCGGCGGACGGTGAACAGGGCGAGGTCCAGCGCGGGCCGCGCGGTGCGGCGCTCCCACAGAGCGAACAGGCCGAGGACCATCAGGCCGCCGAGGATCGGCCCCCACACCACGGCCTCCGCCCAGTTGTCGGATTCTCCGCCCCGGATGACGCCGTACACCAGTGCGGTGAGCCCGGTGACGGACAGCACGGCGCCGAGCGGGTCGAGGCTGCCGCGCCGGGGGTCCTTGGACTCGGGGACGACGAAGAGCGCGGCGGCGGCGCCGATCAGCACGATGGGCAGGTTGACCAGGAACACCGAGCCCCACCAGAAGTGTTCGAGCAGCGCGCCGCCGGTGATCGGGCCGAGCGCGACGGCGAGTCCGGCGGCCCCCGCCCAAAGACCGATGGCCTTGGCTCGCTCGGCGGGCGGGAAGACGGCCATGATGATCGCCAGGGTGGCCGGCAGTACGAGGGCGGCGCCTACCCCCAACCCGGCCCGCGCGACGATCAGTTCGTCGGCGGTGCCGGCGTAGGCGGACCACAGGGAGCAGACGCCGAAGACCAACAGCCCGGCCAGCAGGACGCGTTTGCGCCCCCAGCGGTCGGCGAGCGCACCGGTGGTGAAGAGCAGGGCCGCGAAGACGAGGGTGTAGGAGTCGATCGACCACTGCAGATCGCCCGGTGAGGCACCGAGGCCCTCGGGCGCGGGCTCGGCCAGGGTCTTCAGGGCCACATTGAGGATCGACGTGTCCAGGACTACGAGCAGCAGGCCGACCAGGAGTACGGCCAGCACGCGCCAGCGGTGCGGGTGCGCGGTGGGCGACGTTTGGTCAGGGGGCTTGCGGCTAGACGGAGTTGCCACGGTTTTCCGCTCCTCGGCAGGAAGAGGGTGATCGTGAGCTGAGTGCCGTTCTGGTGCCGTGTGGCGTTGACGCTAGACCCGGCGAGCAATCGAGTCAACGGTGTATCGAAACATGACTGACTCGATTGCGGCGGTGCCGGTTACAGTCCGTCAGGTCCCAGGGCGCGGGCGACGACGAAGCGGTCCAGGACGTGATCGCAGCGCAGGCGCCAACCGGGTGCGGCGCGATCCAGCCACCAGCCGGTCCCCGGAACGGGCCGGGGGCGCAGCTGCGAGAAGTCGTACGCCAGCCCGACGCCGAGCGCCTTCGTGTAGGCCTCCTTGAGCGTCCACAGCCGTACCAGCATCGAATTGCGTTCGGCGGGCGGTAGTTCGCGCAGCTCCGCAAGTTCCTCCGGGTGGCAGAACTTCTCGGCGAGCCCGCGCGCCAGCAGCGGGCGGTCCCATGCCTCCACGTCCACTCCGATACGGCGACCGCGGGCCACGCCGGCCACGAGCACGTCGGCCGTGTGACTGATGCTGACGTCCAGCCCCTCGGGAGCACGCAGGACCGGCCGCCCATGGCCATCGCGGCCCACGACGACTCGGTGGGGTTGCGTTCCGTCGGCCGCGGCCACCGCGTGGCGCAGCAGCCGCCGGGATCCCGACGACCGTGCCCGGACGACGGGTTCACGCGCCTCGGGCGCCCATTCGTCCAGCCGACCGAGGCAGACGGCATGCCCGCCAGGAGGCAGGGGGCGGACCGGGAGCGGTCCTGCTTCGACGCGTACGTCCGGTCCGGCCACGAAGTCCTCCTCAGACCACCCATTCAGGCACCGCGTGCCAGCACGGTACGTGTCCTCTTGGGCACCGACCGTTGCACTCGACCATAGGTGAAACCCCAAACCCTTGACGTGCGCACCAATTTTCGCTTTACGCCGCCTTTTCACGGCACCCCAAGGCTGAGAGCACGGATGGCACTCGGTGCCGTCGCAAGGATCGCCCTGGAGAGGACAGCCCGTGCCACACCAGCTTCAGCACCGGACGTTGACGGACGCCGTACGCACCGGCGTGGACCGCCACCCCGAGCGTGCCGCGTTCGTGTACCTGCACGAGGACGGGCCGGTCATGCGGCCCGAGCAGCTCAGCTACGCCGAACTGGACCGCCGGGCCCGCCTGGTGGCCACCCGACTGCAGCACGCGTCCAAAGACCCCTCGCGTCCGGTCCTGCTGCTCTACCCGCCGACCCTGGACTTCGTCACGGCCTTCCTGGGCTGCTTCTACGCAGGCCGCACGGCCATCCCCGCACCGCTGCCCGACGAGCCGGGCGAACGGCTGGCCCGGGTCCACGGCATCCTGCAGGACGCCAAGGTGGGCGCGGTGCTGACGCTCCCGGAGTACCGACAGGCCATCGGGGCGTGGCTGGTCGCCGCGGGAGAGCAGGACGTGCTGTGCATGGCGACCGGCGGGGACGCCGACAACGCGGCCGACCCCGACCTGTGGTCGCCGCCCCGCGTGCGCGACACGGATGTGGCCTTCCTCCAGTACAGCTCCGGCTCCACCAGCGAGCCGAAGGGCGTCATGGTCACGCACGCCAACCTCGCCGCCAACGAGGAGGCCATCCGCACCGCCATGGTGACCCCGGAGGGCGTCGTGGCCGGCAGTTGGCTGCCGCTCTACCACGACATGGGGCTCATCGGCATGACCCTGCACCCGCTGTGGATGGGCGGCACCAGCGTGCAGATGTCGCCCATCGCCTTCATCAAGCAGCCGCACCGCTGGCTGCGGATGATCCACGACTACCGGGTCGAGGGCACCGCCTCCCCCAACTTCGGCTACGAACTGTGCACTCGCCGCGTCACCGAGGAACAGTCCGCAGACCTCGACCTGTCCAGCCTGCGGGTCGCCCTCAACGGAGCCGAGCCGGTACGCGCCGAGACCTTGCGCGCCTTCGTGAGCCGCTTCGCCGCCAACGGGCTGCGCCCGCAGGCCGTCCTGCCGTGCTACGGCCTGGCCGAGAACACCCTGCTGGTCTCCAGCGGGGACACCGAGGCCGCCCACCTCGAACTCACCGTGGACGCCCGCGCCCTGGAACAGGACGAGCTGCGGCCCGCCCGCAGCGACCGGCCCGCCCGCACCCTGGTCGGCTGCGGCCGGCCGAAGGACACCGAGGTGCTCATCGTGGATCCGGTGACCCTGCGAGTGCTGCCCGGCGGCCAGGTCGGCGAGATCTGGCTGCGCGGCCCCTCCGTGGCCATCGGCTACTGGAACCGCAAGGAACTGACCGCCGAGACCTTCCGGGCGGTGACGGCGGACGGCCGCGCGGGCTACTTCCGCACCGGCGACCTCGGCGCCCTGCTCGACGAGGAGCTCTACGTCACCGGGCGGATCAAGGAGATGCTGATCCAGCACGGCCGCAACCTCTATCCGCAGGACATCGAGCAGGCCGTACAGGAGTCCGGAGAGGCGTTCAGGCGCGGCGGCGGCGCGGTGTTCACCGTCACCGACGAGGCGTCCGAGCGCCCGCATGTGGTCGTGGTGCAGGAGCTGCGGGCCCAGGCCGCCGCGGAGCAGGACCTGGATCGACTCGGCACCTCCGTCCAGGCCCAGCTCAGCCATCAGTTCCAACTGCCCGCCGTGAGCGTGGTACTGGTGCGCCCCGGCGCGATCCGCAAGACCACCAGCGGCAAGACACAGCGCACCCTCATGCGGCAGCTGTTCCTCGACGGCAGCCTGCCGGTGCTGCACCAGCGGCTCCAGCCCGCGGTTGCCGCCCTGGTAGCCACCCCGGACGCGGCGCCCGAGCCCGCCGCCACCCGCCGTTGAGATCCGAAGGCCTCAGCTCCGGAGAGAGAGAAACACCATGAGCATCGCCCCCGAAACCCGCGACGCCCGGCACGCCGAGCCCTCGCCCCGTAGGAAGGCACCCGGCCTCGAACTGTGGCTGACCGAGCGGGTCGCCTTCCACCTGCGCAAGCCGGCCGAGGACATCGACCCGGACACCCCTCTCGCCGACTACGGCATCGACTCCGTCGCGGCGATCAGCATCTGCGGGGAGATCGAGGAGGAGTACCGGATCGCGGTGTCCCCCACCATCGCGTACGACTTCCCGACCGTCCACGCGATCGCCACCCATGTCACCGAACTCCTGGCCGACCGGGCGACCGACGGCGGGGCCCGGTCATGAGCGTGCGCGAGCCGATCGCGGTCGTCGGTCTCGACTGCCGTTTCCCCGGCGCCCGCGACGCCCAGGAGTACTGGGCACTCCTCATGGACGGCCGGGACGGCACGGGCCGGGTGCCCGAGCAGCGCTGGGACGCCGAGCGCTATCACGCCGTTCCCCCGTCCGCTCCGGACAGCGCCCACGAGGCCCGGCCGCCCGGCCGCAGCAACACCGTGCGCGGCGGCTTCATCCACGACCCCGACGCCTTCGATCCCGCCTTCTTCGGAATCGCACCGCGCGAGGCCGCCGCGATGGACCCGCAGCAGCGGCTGCTGTTGCAGTGCTCGTGGCGGGCCATCGAGGACGCCGCCATCGCACCCCAGGACCTGGCCGGCACGGCGACCGGCGTGTTCGTCGGGGTGATGGCCAACGAGTGGGCGTATCTGGCGCTCAAGGACTACGACCGGATCACCGCCCGCTACGGCTCCGGCAACGGCTACTTCATGGGCGCGAACCGGGTCTCCTACCACCTCGACCTCAAGGGACCCAGTCTGGCCGTGGACACGGCCTGCTCCTCCTCGCTCGTCGCCGTCCACCTCGCCATGAACTCGCTGCGCTGGGGAGAGAGCGACCACGCCCTCGTGGCCGGCACCAACCTGATCATGACGCCGGTCATCAACATCTTCTACACCCAGGCCGGCCTCTCGGCGCCCGACGGCCGGTGCAAGCCGTTCAGCGCCCAGGCGGACGGGATCGGGCGGGCCGAAGGTGTGGCGGTGCTGGTGCTGCGTCGGCTGAGCGACGCCCTGGCGGACCGTCAGCCGGTGTACGCGGTACTGAAGGAGACCGGGAGCAACCAGGACGGCCGTAGCAACGGCATCACTGCGCCCAACCGCTGGGCGCAGGAGCAGCTGATCGAGTCCGTGTGGCAGCGGGCCGGGATCACCGCCGACGACATCGGGTTCGTCGAGGCGCACGGCACCGGCACCCTGCTCGGCGACTTCATCGAGGCGCAGGCGCTCGGCCGGCTCACCAGTGGCCGCAGCGGCGGCAGCGTCGCGCTGGGCTCGGTCAAGAGCAACTTCGGGCACGCCGAGGGCGCGGCGGGCATCGCCGGGCTCATCAAGGCCGTCCTCGCACTGCACCACCGCACGGTGCCACCGAGCAGGTTCGCCCACGACGAGAACCCGCGGCTGAACCTGCCCGGCCAGCGGCTGTCCCTGCTGAAGTCACCGCTCAGACTGCCCTCCGGCACGGTGCACGCCGCGGTGAGCAGCTTCGGCATGGGCGGCAGCAACGCCCACGCGGTGCTGGCCTCCGCGCCCCGGGTCGTCCACCGGACCCGCCCCGGGGCACCGGGTGTGTTCACCGTCTCCGCCCGCAGCGAGGAGCGGCTGCGCGCCAATCTGCTGGCCCAGGCGGACGCCCTGTCCCGCCGTCCCGGCGACCAGCTGGCGCAGCTGTGCTGGACCAGCAACCGGGTCAAGTCCCGGCTGCCGCAACGGGTGGCCGTCGCCGCCGCCGACCTGCCCTCGCTGGTGGCGGGACTGCGCAAGGCCGCCGAACACGGCGAGGGGACAGAGGCCAGGCGCCGTGCGGCCCCCTCGGTCGCGTTCGCCTTCACCGGGCAGGGCGCGCAGCACCCCGGGATGGCCGCCTCCTGGTACCGCTCGTGCCCCGCCTACGCACAGCACCTCGACGAGGTGGACAAGCTGCTCGCCCCACACACCGGACGGTCCGTGCGCGACCTGCTCCTCGACGGCGGCCCGGAGATCCACAGCCCGCGCCTGGCCCAGCCGGCGCTGTTCGCGGTCGGGTACGCGATGGCCGCCACCCTGGCCGAGGCCGGGATCGTGCCGTCGTACGTCATCGGGCACAGCATCGGCGAGTTCGCCGCCGCCTGTGTGGCCGGAGCGCTCGACCCGGCGGAGGCCGCGCGGCTGGTCGCCCGGCGCGGGGAGCTGATGGAGACGCTGCCCGAGGACGGCGGGATGCTCGCGGTGGCCCTGGACGCCGCGGAGGTCGAGCCGCTGCTGGCGGGGCGGCAGCGGCTCGGCCTGGCCGCCGTCAACGGCCCCCGCCGCACGGTGGTCGCGGGAGACCGGGGTGAACTCGCCGCGCTCACCACGGAGTTGACCGAACGCAAGGTGGCCGCCCGGCCCCTCGCGGTCTCCCACGCCTTCCACTCGCCGCTGATGCTGCCCGTCGTCGAGGAGTTCCACCGCGCCTGCGCGGACGTCGCCGACCCGCGCCCGAACCTTGCGTTCTTCTCCACCGTGTACGGCCGGGAGCTGACCGGCGAAGAGACCCTGGACGCCGACTAC
The DNA here is from genome assembly GCF_036173105.1 of Streptomyces sp. NBC_00287. NCBI lineage: Bacteria > Bacillati > Actinomycetota > Actinomycetes > Kitasatosporales > Streptomycetaceae > Streptomyces > Streptomyces sp. NBC_00287. The sequence goes on along the minus strand of NZ_CP108053.1, from coordinate 8,328,997 downwards.
TGGGCACGCCAGATCACCGCGCCGGTGCGGTTCGCCGAGGCCGCCCGCGCACTGCTCGCCACCGACGTCACCCACGTGGTGGAGATCGGCCCGGCCGCGGTGCTCACTGCGCTGCTGGCCCGGCTGCGGTCGGCCGACGGCTCCACGGCGAGCCTGCACGCCGCGCATCCGGGCGAGCACGCCCCCGGCCACCGGCCCCAGCAGCTGTTCGGCGAGCTGTGGTGCGCGGGCCTCACGCCCGACTGGGACGTGCTGTACACCGAGTCGGACCGGCTGCCCCGTCGGCTGCCGCCCTATCTGTTCGACGAGTCGTTCCGCGCCTGGCGCTCCGGCTCCGCCCCGGTCCATCCGGAACCGTCTGCGCCCCCCACCGGCGCGGACGCCGCGGTACCGCCCCTCACGGGCCGCGGGGAATCGTGTCCGCCGACCCCGGCGGAGGACCTGCCGGACTCCCTCGCCGCACTGGCCCGCCGTCTGGTGTGCCGGGTCGGCGGACACGACCCGGACCTGGTGCACGACGACACCCGGCTCCACGAGGACCTGGGCTTCGACTCGATCCAGGCCATGGAGCTGAAGACCCGGATCGAGAGCGAGCTGCCACAGCTCGGCACGCTCCCGGTCGAGGAACTGCTGGAGAGCATGCGCACCGTCGGCGACCTCGTCCGCTATCTGCGCGGCCGCGACCTCGCCGACGCCGCCGTGACATTGACCCCGGAAGGAACCGGCTGATGACAGCTCCCACCGCACACCTGGCCTCGGTCGGCACCTGCCTGCCCGGGGAACCCGTCGACAACGCGACCCTCGCCAAACTCGTCGGCGTCGACGAGACCTGGGCCGAGATGTTCATCGGCAACACCAGTCGGTACTTCGCCGTCGACCTGGCGACCGGCCAGGTGCGGCACAGCCTGGCCGACATCGCGGCGACCGCCGCAGACCGGGCGCTGGCGCAGGCCGGCCTCGATCCGCGCGACATCGACTGCATCGTCATGGGCACCGCCACCCCGGACCATCTGATGCCCGCCACCGTGAACCTGGTCGCGGACCGGCTCGGCATCGACAACGTCCCCACCTATCAGCTCCAGTCCGGCTGCGCCGGCGCCGTACAGGCCCTCGACGTGGCCCGCACCCTGCTGCTGGCCCGGCGCTGCGCCACCGTGCTCGTGATCGGCGGCGATGTGTGCGCCAAGCACCTGGAGCGGGACTTCGACCCCGGTACCCGCACTTCCGCCGAGCTCATCAACTACGCCCTCTTCGGCGACGGCGCCGGCGCGGCCGTGCTCAGCGCCGAACCGCTGGGCCCGGGTATCGCCATCCGTCAGGTGCTCAACCGGCTGGTGGGCCTGGGCCGGGAACCCGGCCAGATCATCGACTGGTTCGGACTCGGCGACCGGCACAGCGACCGTCCGGCGATCTCGGAGGACTACAAGGCGATCGAGGAGACCGTGCCGCTGCTGGCCCAGCAGATGTTCTGGGAACTCCTCGGCGACCTGGGATGGGGCGCCGACCAGGTGGACTTCCTGTTGCCCCCGCAGCTCTCCGGCCGGATGAGCGACCGAATCTCGGCGGCCATGCCCGCCCCGGGCGCCCGCCGGATCAACGTGGTGCGCACCGTCGGCAACAACGGCAACGCCCTGCCGTTCCTGCAGCTCGCCGAGCTCCTGGAGCAGTGGGACGGGCCCGGGCGCGCCGTCGCGGTGGCCGTCGAGTCCAGCAAGTGGATCAAGTCCGGTATCGCGCTGGAGCGCTCATGACCCAGGCCCAGGAACGGATCCCGAGCCCGGCCGCCACGGCAACCTGGCACGACCAGGCGGCCCTGGCCACCCTGCGCGGCCTGTACCGCGCCGGAAAGCTGGCCGCGGAGTACGGCTCGGTGCGGGCGCTGCTGGCCCGTATGCCCCGGGCCGATCTCCCGGCCGCGGGCCAGTTGCTGGCCCGGCTCGACCTGGAGGAGGTGCGCCGCCACGTCCCCGACGCGCCGGTGGTCTCGGTGGCCGTGACGGGCGAGTCCACGGTGGCACCGGTGGTGGGACCGCTCACCGCCGAACTGGCCCGCCATGGGCTGCTGTTGGACGCGAAGGTCTCCCCGTACGGGTCGTATCTGCAGGACCTGATGCGGCCGGCCGACCCGGCACAGGACGCAGACCTGATGCTGTGCCTGCTCGACGCGCACACGGTCCTCGGCGACCTCACCGTGCCCTGGCGGGCCGAGGACGTCGAGGACGCGGCGCGGGCCAGACTCGCCCTGGTCTCCGCCGCCGTACACGCCCATCAGCAGGCCGGTCGCGGCCTGCTCGTGCTCAACACGGTCCCGTTGCACCGCCACTTGACCCACCAGCTGGTCGATCTGCGCTGCCGCGCCCGGCTCGGCGCGGTGTGGCGGGAGTTCAACTGCGGTCTGCTGTCCCTCGCCGCCGAACACCCGGGCGTGGTGGTCGTGGACCTCGATCCGCTGATCGGCGAGGGCGTGCCCGCGGGTGAACCGCGCGCCGCCCAGTACGCCCGGGCCCGGCTGTCCGAAGCGCTGCTCGCCGCCTACGCCCGCGAGGCCGCGCACATCGTCCGCGCCCGGCTGGGCCGCACCCGCAAGGTCCTGGTGCTGGATCTGGACGGGACGCTGTGGGGCGGGGTGCTCGGCGAGGACGGGCCCGGCGGCATCGAGCTCGGTGCGGGACTGCGCGGCGAGGCCTTCGCGGAGTTTCAGCGGGTGATCCGGCAGCTCGGCTCCCAGGGGGTACTGCTCGCGGTCAGCAGCAAGAACGACGCGGACGCCGTGAGCCAGGCGCTGCGGACGCATCCGGCGATGGTGCTGCGCGAGGACGACTTCGTCCACGTCAACGCCAACTGGAAGGCCAAGCATGACAATCTCCGGGACATCGCCGAGCGGCTCGGACTCGGCCTGGACAGCTTTGTCTTCGTTGACGACAGTCTCTTCGAATGCGGGCTGGTCGGTGAGCAGCTGCCCGAGGTCGCCGTGGTCCGCGTCGACGACGAACCCGCCCTGCACCCTTCCGCGCTGCTGGCCGACGGCTGGTTCGATCTGTTCGAACTCACCGAGGCCGACCTGGAACGGGCCGACCGCTACCGCACCGAGGCACGGCGGCAGGAGTTCCGCGAGGACGTCGCCTCCTACCGGGACTATCTCGACGGCCTCGGGCTGGAAGTCACCCTCCGCCCGCCGGACGAGCCGGAACTCGCCCGGGTCTCTCAACTCACCCTGCGCACCAACCAGTTCCATCTGGCCACCGAGCGACTCGACGCCCCGCAGGTGGCCGACCGGATGCAGCAGCCGGGAAGTCACGTGATCGCGGTGCACGCGCGGGACCGTTTCGGCGACCACGGCCTGGTCGGCGTGCTGTTCCTGCGCCGCGACGGGGAGGTGCTGCGCATCGACAACTTCGCCCTGAGCTGCCGTGTGTTCGCCCGGGGCATCGAGAGCGCCTGTGTGGCCGCGGTGCTGGAATTCGCCCGCGACACCGCGGCTGGGGCGGTGGCCGGCCGCTATCTGCCGTCGCCGCGCAACGCCGCCTTCGCCGCGTTCTACGCCGACCAGGGCTTCACCCCCATCGGCACCGACCCGGACGATCCCGACGCCGTCTTCTTCCGGCACGACCTGCGCGACATCGCCCCCGCCCCCGCTCATCTGCGGCTGCGTGCCGCGTTCGGGCCCGACGACGGAGACCGCACATGACCACCGCCCTCGCCGACACGGCGGAATTCCGCACGCTCCTGGAGGAGGAACTCGGCCTGTACCTGGAGGAGGAGGACCTGGACCGGCCCTTGGACGACTTTCCCGACTGGGACTCGGTGTTGCTGCTGCGTCTGGTGACCGTGGTGGAGGGCGTCGTCGGCGGGCGGATCCCGGTGGCCGATCTGCTGCAGGCGAGGACGTTCCGGCAGATGCACCAGGTGGTGACGGGCCGATGACCGCTCCCGCGCCCCAGGAACCCGAAGCCTGTCTGCACTTCCGCGCGCTGTTCCTCGACACCCAACTGGACGTGGTCTGGTCTCCCGACCTCGGCAGGCGGATGCGGGCGGGTCTCGCCCGGCTCGTCACCGGTCACGGCGGCGGACCGACGCCCCACGCCGTGCCCGATGCCCCGACACGCACCCCGGAAGAGAAAGGAGTGCCACGATGATCCCCGCGACGGAGCTGCGCAGGTTCGCCCTCCCGCACGCGTACGCCCAGAGCATCCCCGGCGATGTCATCCACCGCGTCATGCAAAGCCTCGACGAGGACGAGGGCGCCTGGACCCACGCCTGGTCGTCCCTCGCGATGGCGGCCGAGTTCCGTGGCCGCGATCTGGACGCGGTCCGCTACTACGCGATGGCCCGCTTCCCGTACGTCGACGGCCCGAACCGGCTCGCGGCCCAGCAGGCCTGTGTGGCGTCCTTCGACCGATGGCGCAAACGGGTTCGCGGCATCTCCCGGCTCGATCTGCCCTTCGAGGACACGGGCTTCGCCTGCTGGGCCACGGGCCTGTCCATCCGGAACAGGCTGCCGCTGATCCTCGTCATCGGCGGCATCGCCGGCATCAAGGAGCAGTGGGCCCCGGTGCTCGCCGAGTCCGACCGGCTCGGCGCGGCCGTCGTGGTCACCGAGCTGCCGGGCGTCGGCGAGAACTCCCTCACCTACGGAACGGACAGTGTGCGCATGCTGACGTACCTCCTCGATCTGCTCGGCCGCGCCGCCGACACCTCCCGCACGTGCGTCGTCGGGCTCGGCTTCGGCGGGCATCTGGCCCTGCGTCATGTGCTGGAGGACGATCGCGTCCGGGGCCTTGCCACCGTCGGGGCGCCGGTGCGGGACTTCTTCGTCCGGGCCGCGGACCACACACCGCTGCCGCGTCTGGTTGACCTCACCCTGTCCCACGTGATGCGCACGCCGGTGGACCGGCTCCCGGCCGCCCTGGCCGACTGGGGCGTGGACGAGGAGCGGCTGACCGGGCTGCGCGTCCCGGTCGCCTGCGTGGCCGGCCGCGACGACGAAATCGTGCCCTACTCCGATGCCCAGCTGCTCGAACGGACCGTGCCGCGGCTGCGGTTGGTCGAGAACGACACGCTGGGCGGCCGGCCCGAACAGGCCGCGGAGACCCGGCTGTGGCTGCTGTCGCAGGCGCTGCGGATGGTGGGCACGGCGGGGGCGGTGCGCCGGGCCGCCTCGGCACGCGCCCGCGTCCTGCGCGCCCGCCGCCGCCTGAACCGTACGTCGGCCGGAGCCCCCGCATGACCACCGCCGCCGTGTCCTGCCTCAGCCGGGCGCCCCGTACCGACGCCCGGCTGCGGCTGTTCTGCTTCCACCACGCGGGCGGCGGGGCCTCGTTCTTCAGCTCGTGGGCCGCCCGCGTCCCGTCCGGCGTGGATGTCCTGCCGGTGCAGCTGCCCGGGCGCGAGGCCCGCTACCGGGAACGCCGCTTCCAGGACGCCGGGGAGCTCGTCGAGGTTCTCGGGCGGGATCTCGCCCCCTGCCTCGATGAGCGCCCCTGGGCCGCGTACGGCCACAGCATGGGTGCCCTGGTGGCCGTCGCCCTGGCCGCGGCCCGGCTGCGCGAGGGGGGCCGCGGCCCCGAGGCGCTGTTCCTCGGCGCGTACGCGGCCCCGCATCTGACGCCGACACTGCCGCCGCCCGACCGGTACGAGGACCGGGAACTGGCCCGTCTGCTGGTCGACTTCGGCGGTATGGACCCGCAGTTCCTGGAGCGGGAGGACTGGCTGCGGGTGCTGTTGCCCATCGTCCGGGACGACCTGCGCATCTGCGCGAGCCATGCCCGGGCGGGGCTGCCGGACCCGGACGACGAACGGGCCCGGCTGCCCCTGGCCGTCGAGGCCTTCGCAGGCGTCGACGACCCGCTGGTGGACCCGGCGAGGGTGCGCGCGTGGGAGCGGTACGTACGCGACTTCCGTATGTCCCTCGTCCCCGGCGGCCACTTCTTTCCGCGCGAGGAACCGGGCCCCTTCTTCGCCCGGCTCAACCGCTCCCTGGCCCGGCTGCTCGGGGAGCCGGAACCGGTCGGACCACCCTCGGCACCCGGCTGATCCGGCGCCGGCTGTCGTCGGCGTTCTTCTCGTACAGCGCGAGCTGTTCCTGGATGCCCGGCATGACCCACGACGGCCGGGCCGAGGAGTCGGCGAAGCCGAGCCCCGTGGTGTCGGGCCGTATCCCGGTCAGGGTGAGCGCGAAGGGCGCCAGGTAGTCGATGGCGCCGTCCGGGGCGAGCCGGAACGGGCGGTCGTGGCCCGGATAGATCACGTCGGACACGTCGAGGATCCGCCTGATGCTGTGCTCGGCCTGGTCGGCGTCCCAGAAGACGAGGGGGTTGCGCCCGGTCGTGGCGACGTACGCGAAGTGCAGGGCGTCGCCGGTGATCGTGGCGCGCCCCGCCTCGGTGTCCACGACCAGGCCGATGCTGCCCGGCGAGTGTCCGGGCAGGGCGAGGACGGCGACGCCGGGGATGAGTTCCTCGCCGTCCAGCACCTCGCGGACGGGGAGCTGTTCGAGCAGCAGTCCCGTCCAGGCGGGCGTGGCCCAGTCGTTGGCGTGCGGGGTGTGGGCGTACCGGCGCTCGTCGGGGTGGAGGACCAGGGTCGCGCTGGGGAACAGGTCGATGTTCTGTACGTGGTCCCAGTGGGCGTGGGTGAGGACGACGGTGTCGATGTCGTCGGCGGACAGGCCGTGCTCGGCGAGCGCGGTCCACAGGAAGGGGCGGCGGCCGACGTGGGCGGCGTCGACGAGGATGTTCCGGGGCCGTCCTGCGGCATCCGGGCCACGGACCAGGAACACTCCGCAGAAGGCGGGGTAGCCCTGATCGGTGTCGAGGGCGAAGCCGGGCAGGAGGATGTCGATCGTCGGCATGGAACTCCCTTGGTCGTCAGTGGTCCGGGGTGTGATGTACGGCCGTACGCAGGGCGTCGAGGCTCTCGGGGTTGACGAGGGTGGACAGGTCGCTGGGCTTCTCGCCGGTGACCACGTCGCGGATCAGGCGCCGCATCACCTTGCCGTTGCGGGTCCTGGGCAGCTGGGGCACGGCGATCACCCGGCTGGGCCGGAACGCGGAGCCGAGCGCGTCGGCGACCCGCCCGCGGATCCGCTCGCACTCCGGTGCGCCGAGCGGCCCGTCGGCCGCCGGGACCGCGAAGCACCACAGCGCCTCGCCCTTGACGGGGTGCGGTATGCCGACCGCGGCCGCCTCTCCGACGGCCGGGTCGCCGAGGACCGCCTCCTCCACCTCGGTGGGGCCGAGGCGTTTGCCGGCCACCTTGATGACGTCGTCAAGCCGGCCGTGGACGAACCACTCCTCGCCGGTACGGGAGACGAGGTCCCCGTGCGACCAACGGCCCGCCCTGCGGCCGAAGTAGGCCTGGGCGAACCGTTGGCGTGACCGCCACAGCCCCAGGGTCATGCCCGGCCACGACTGCCGGACGACCAGCTCTCCGACCTGCCCTTCGGGCACCTCGGCGCCCGAGGCGTCCTCGACGGCCGCGTCGATGCCCAGGCACGGGCCCGCGAAGGCGCAGGGCGACTGGGGCAGGGTGGGCGCGGAGGCGAGCAGGGAGCCGCCGACCTCGGTGCCGCCGCAGATGTTGATCACCGGGCAGCGTTTGCCGCCGAACTCGGCGAAGTACCAGTGCCAGGCCTCCTCGGTCCACGGTTCGCCGGTGGAGCCGAGGATCCGCAGCCGGGCGGGTGCCCCCGGGTGCGGCAGGTGACGGCCCATCAGCATGCGGGACAGGCTGGGCGAGCTGCCGAACACGGTGACCTCGTGGTCGTCGAGCAGCCGCCACAGGCGGGCGGGGTCCGGATGGTCGATCGCGCCCTCGTACGCCAGGACGCAGGCACCGGCGAGGGTGGCGCCGACGGCGATGAGCGGGAACATGATCCAGCCGGGGTCGGTCACCCAGAAGACGACGTCGTCCGGCCGCAGGTCGAGGTTGTACCGCGTCTCGCTGCCCACTTGCGCCGGGAAGCCGCCGTGGGTGTGGACGGCGCCCTTGGGCCTGCCAGTTGTGCCGGAGGTGTGCAGCAGGAGGAAGGGGGTGTCGGCAGCGAGTGAGACGGTTCCGGCGGGCTCGGCGGCGGCCGGATCGGGCCAGGTCGTGCCCTCCGGGACGACGACGAGATGCCGTACGCACGAGACCTGCTCCAGTGCCTTGCGGGCGGCGCTCTCCATGTCGTACCGGCGTCCGTGCCGGACGGAGGCGGTCGCGGTCACCAGGACCCGGGCCTCGGCATCGGCGAGCCGGAGCGCGATCGCCTCGGCTCCGAAACCGGAGAACAGCGGTACCAGGACGGCGCCGATCCGCGCGCACGCGAAGAGCAGGACGAAGGCCTCGGGCCCCGGGGGCAGATACGCGGCCACCCGGTCCCCGACCGTGACTCCGAGCTCGCGCAGACCGCCCGCCACCCGGGCGCTGTCCGTGGCCACTTCGCCGTAGGTGAGCACTCCGCGTGTCCCGTCCTCCCGCTCCCAGCGCAGTGCGGGGGCGCCACCGCGCCCCTGCCGTATCTGGCGGTCGAGGCAGGAGTCCACGAGGTTGGTGCGCCCGCCCGGGAACCAGCGGGTGAACGCGATGCCTCCGGTGTCGTCGCGGACGCGCCTGGGGGGCTCGTGCCAGACGATGCCGATGTCCGGCACGGCCCGCTCCCAGAACCATTCGGGGTCGGCGACGGACCTGGCCTGCAGGGCTCGGTAGCCGCCGTCGACACCGTGCGCGCGGCAGAAGGCCGCGATGTTGCTGTGCTCGGTGTGCTCGCGGGCCGGGTACCAGGCGTAGGCGCTCATCGGCGGGCACCCGGGTTCTCGATCAGTGCGGCGATGCCCTGGCCGCCGCCGATGCACAGGGCGATCACGGCGAACCGGCCACCGGTGCGGCGCAGTTCGTGCGCGGCCTTGAGCAGCAGTACCGCTCCGGTGGCGCCGATGGGGTGGCCGAGGGCGATCGCGCCGCCGTTGGGGTTGACCCGGTCCGGGTCGAGCTTGAGTCCGTCCATGACGGCGAGGACCTGGGCGGCGAACGCCTCGTTGAGCTCGATCACGTCGATGTCGTCGAGGGTGAGGTCGCTCCGCTGCAGCAGGGCGCGGATCGCCTCGGTGGGGGCGACGCCCATGATCTCCGGTTCGAGGGCCGTGACCACCGTGTCGCGCAGCCGGCACAGCGGCGTGCTGCCGGGGGCGAGGTCGGCCGTGCGCATCAGCAGTACGGCGGCGGCGCCGTCGTTGATGCCGGCGGAGTTCCCGGCGGTGATGGTGCCGTTCTGCGCGAACACGGCAGGCAGGGCTGCCAGTTTCTCCGCCGTCGTGCCGGGCCGGGGGTGTTCGTCCCGCTCGACGATGCCGTCCGGGGTGTCGACGGGGACGATCTGGTCCAGGAACCGCCCCTCAAGGGCGGCGACTTCGGCCCGGTGCTGGCTCTCGGCGGCCCACCGGTCCTGGCGCTGCCGGGAGATGCCGTACCGGTCCGCCACCACTTCGCCCGTCATGCCCATCGGGTAGTGCCCGAAGGGGTCGGTGACCAGGGAGAGGGTGCCGTCGACGGTGGACGCTCCGGGCACTTCGTCGGGGGCGCGTTCGCTGTAGTCCAGCAGAGGCTGACGGGTCATCGACTCGTTGCCGCCGGCCACGACGAGGTCCGCCTCGCCGAGCGTGAGGCTCTGCGCGGCCGACCAGATGGCCTGGAGACCCGATCCGCACAGTCTGTTGACGTTGTACGCGGTGGTCCGCACGGGCAGCCCGGCGGCCAGGGCCGCACGCCGGGCGTTGAAGGCGTCGGGGCCGACCTGGCCGACACAGCCCAGGACGACCTCGTCGACGGCGGCGAGTTCGGTCCCGCCGCGGACGACCGTCTCCTGGATCACGAGAGCGCCGAGACGGTGGGCGGGGAGGAAGCGCAGTGCGCCCTGGTACCGGCCGATCGGGGTTCGGGCCCCCTCGACGACGGCGATGTCTACGGGCATCGGGGTCACTCCTTCGCTGAGGGCTCTGCGGTCGCGGCGGACGCGGTCGGCTTTGGGGCGGTGTGTCCGAGCAGGACCCGGGCGTCCCGGTCGGGTCTGATCAGGAGCACCGAGAGCGCGGCTCCGGTGATCAGCAGCCAGGCGGCCAGGTCGAAGGCCCGGCCGTAGCCGATGGCCTCGTTGGGCGCCGCGTCGATGATCCGCCCGGTGACATAGGGGGCGAGCAGGCTGGAGAGGGCGGCGAGCGCGTACGACAGTCCGAGGGCCGCGCTGCGTCGGCCCGGCGGGCAGATGTCCGCGATCGCCGCGTTGGTCAGCGGGGTCTGGCCGTTGCCCGCGGAGAACGCCACCACCAGCAGCGGCAGCATCAGAGCGGCGGGAGCGGCCCGGGTCATCAGGAGCAGGCACACCCCGGCGAGCAGCGGCAGCAGCGCGCCGAGCAGCCCCTGGGCGATGCGGGCACTTACCCCGCGCCGCAGCAGCCGGTGCGCGAGAGCCCCGGCGCTGAGCACCAGCACGGCCATCGACAGTGCGGGCAGGCCGACGATCGCGCTGATCTCCGCGTCGCTGAACCCGGCCTGCTCCTCCAGGTAGAGCGGCACCCAGGCGAACCCGAGCGCGAGGGTCCACATGACTGCGAAGGTGGAGAGGGTGGCGCCCAGCCAGGTACCGGTGGTGACGACGCGCCAGAAGGGCACCGCGTCGTTCACCGCTGACGGTTCGTCCCCGGGCCCCAGCCGGGCGGTGTACGGCCCACCCCCGCCGAGCCGCAGCCACAGCACCGTCCACAGTAAGCCCGCCGCTCCGAGCAGGCCGAACGCGGCCCGCCAGCCGAGGGTTTCACTGACCAGGATGACCAGCGGGGCGGCCAGGACGCTGCCGCCCGCGCCGCCCGCGACCACGACGGCCGAGGGCAGCGCGCGCCGCTTCTCCGGGTACCAGGTGAAGGCGGTGTAGTTGGCCAGCGGATAGCCCGGCCCCTCACCCGCGCCCAGCATCACCCGGGTCGCGACGAGCGCGCCGAATCCGGCGGCGGGGAGGAGGATCGGCAGTTGCGCCGCCGCCCAGACCAGGGCGAGCACGGCGAGCAGGGGCCGGGGGCGGATGCGGTCGCCGAGAAAGCCGACCGAGACGGCGGAGAGGCTGAACAGCAGATAGAAGCCGCTGGCGATGGTCCCGAACTCGGTGGCCGTCAGGTCGAGTTCGTCCTTGATGGGGCCCGCGGTCAGTCCGAGTACGGCCTTGTCGGCGGCGTTGATCACGATGAAGAGCGCCAGCACGGCCAGGACGGTGCGGGCCCGGCGCCGGGTACCGTCCGCCTCGGCCGGCCGGCTTTCGGCCTCCAGGGTCATATGCGGCCCAGCCGTTCGTCGAGCCAGTCGAAGACCCGCTGATGGAAGCGGAGCGCCGCGCCTTCCTGGCAGTGTTCGCCGGCCCCTTCGGCGGCGGTGAACACCATCAGGTCCTTCGCGCAGCGCAGCGCGTCGTGCACCCGCTGGGCCTCACCGCAGCAGATCACGTCGTTCTCGGCGTCGAGGACGAGCGTGGCGCAGGTGATGTGCTCGGCGACGTGGTCGAGGTTGTACGGGGCGCAGGCGCGCAGCGCCTCCGCCGGTGTCTTGGCGCCGAAGACCCACATGGCGTGCCGCAGGAACCAGCGCACCCGTGTGCTCTGGGCCATGGTGACGGCGAGGGCGGGGCCGGCCACGTCGTCCCGGCCGTCCGTCACCCACTCGCCGAGGAAGGGCGGAATGGCCCGCAGCGGGAGTTCGCAGAAGTCGTAGATGCCGTTGTGCAGGACGCAGGCGGCGATCCGGTCCTCGAAGGCGGCGGCCCGGGCGGCCAGCAGTCCGCCGAAGCTGGTGCCGAAGAGCACCAGCTTGTCAGGGTCCACATCCGGACGGGACAAGGCGTGGTCCACCACGGGCGCGACCACGTGTTCCCAGTCCGGGCGGAAGACCAGTCCCTGCTCCCGCCGGACGGACTGCTGGCCGGGTCCTTCGAAGGCGAGCACGTGGTAACCGCGGCGCAGCGCCCCGCCGCCCACCATGAAGTAGAGCTCTTCCAGGGTCGAGTCGTAGCCGCCGTGGTGGATGACGGTGGGCTGCGGGCTGCCCGTGCCGTCCGCGAGGAACAGATACCCCGGCAGGGTGGTGTCCTCGTAAGGGATCTCCAAGGGCAGCACGGGCGTGTCGAACAGCTCTGCCGCCCGGGCGAACGTCTGCCGCGAGTTGCCGGCGAGGCGGTCCGACTCGGCGTCGGACTCGCGGTCCTCGACGCGGAAGAAGTCCGCGGTCCGGTAGTAGTTCGAGGCCCGCAGATAGGCCTCGCGGGCGCTGACCCGGTGGCCGGCGCCCAGCGCCTCGTCACCGATGCGGTGCAGGCGTTCGGCGACTGCGGTCCACGCGCTGCACCAGGCTTCCTCGTCACTGTCGGGGATGTGCTGACAGGTAGCCAGGACCTCACCCAGATCCGCGCCCCCATGAGCGGCATGCCCGGCCGTGCGCAGCGCCTGGAAGGAGAACGCCGTGTCGTCGAAGAGGAACCTCATCGGGCCCCCTTTCCTCCTACGGAACGGAACAGGGCCGTTCCGTCACGGCGGGACCGTACTCCTGGCCCGGACGGAACGCAACCGTTCCGTCCGGTGTTAATCTCCCGCAGTGGAGTCGACCAGCCGGAGCGCGTTCGACCGCGGGCCCACGGGCTCGGCGGTACTGCGGGAGTCCGTGACCGAGACGATCAGACGGGCCGTGTTCGAGGAACTGGCCGAGACCGGGTACGCCCGGATGTCGATGGAGGCCGTCACCCGCCGGGCCCGCGTCGGCAAAGCGGCCCTCTACCGCCGCTGGCCCGCCAAGGAGGCGATGGTGGTCGAGCTGGTCTCCGAGGCCGCCGCCGCACACCTTCCCGAGACGGCCGGCTCCGGTTCACTCCACGACGACGTCGAACGCTTCGTCCGGGACACCATGGCCGACCTCCACCACCCGCTCGTCGGCCGGATCATCCCCGATCTGGTGGCCGAGTCGGCCCGCAACCCGTCCCTGCGCGACGCGCTCCACGAGGCGGTCCTCGCCCCCCGGCGCGCGGCGGTGGCGACGCTGGTGCGCCAGGCGGTGGACCGCGGCGAACTTCCCGCCGACATCGACATGGCTCTCGCCGTCGACCTCTTCGGCGCCCCGCTCTACTTCAGGATGCTCGCGGTGGGCGGCCCCACCGACGACGCCTACGTCACCCGCCTCACCCACGCCGTCCTCGCGGCGCTCGCGGCCAGCCGGTGACAGCAGGTCACCACTCGGCGATGAGCGGCGTGTCCGGTTCGTGCCGCCGCCAGGCCTCGGTGAGGCGGGCGAGGCGGGCCGGGGCGGCGATGCCGTGCACGGTCGCGATCCTGCCGTCGGCGATGTCGAACATCGCGGAACCGATGACCCGGTCACCGATCACGAAGAGAATGGCTGGCGCACCGTTGACGACCGCGTAGTGGATGGCGGGCGTGCCGCCGGCCAGTCGCCGCTTCGCGGCCGTGGGTTTGAGGCCGGCCCGTACGACGGCGGCGATGCGCTGCGGAGTGTCGAACCGCAGCAGCTTCTCGGCCGTGCCGCCGGCGCCGTCGGAGACGGCGATCGCGTCGTCCGTGAGCAGCGCCACCAGCCGCTCGGTGCGGCCCGAGGAGGCGGCGGCGAGGAACTCCTCGACGATCCTGCGGGCGGATGCCGCGTCGACCTCGCCGCCGCCGCGGCGCGCGGCGGTGATACGGCGCCGGGCCCGGTGCAGGTGCTGCTGGCTCGCGGACTCGGTGATGTCGAGGATCTCGGCGATCTCGGCGTGGCCGTAGGAGAACGCCTCGCGCAGGACGTAGACAGCTCGCTCGACGGGAGACAGGCGCTCCATGACGGTCAGCACGGCCAGGGAGACCGATTCGCGCTGCTCGAAGGTGTCGGCCGGGCCGAGCATCGGGTCGCCGTCGAGGAGGGGTTCGGGCAGCCAGGCGCCGGCGGTGCGTTCGCGGCGGACCTGCGCCGAGCGCAGGCGGTCCAGGCACAGGTTGGTGACGACCTTGGTCAGCCATGCCTCCGGCACCTTGATCAGCTGCCGGTCGGCGGCCTGCCAGTGCAGGAACGCGTCCTGCACGGCGTCCTCGGCGTCGGTGGCGGTGCCCAGCAGGCGGTAGGCCAGCGAGGCCAGCCGGTTACGGCTGGCCTCGAACCGGCTGGTGTCGAAGCGATCAGTTGCGGTGTCCACGCGGATCACCCTAGGCGGCAACGCGCTTCTCGGCGGAGGCGTTTGACGGGGTGGCGGCGTCCGACGGGGCGGCGGCCAGGCGGCGCTTGCGCTTGGGCAGGCCGAAGGTCGGGTGCGAGGTCGCCCACAGCGACCCCCTGAGGACGACCGCCTTGATCCGCAGCGCCTTCCGGCCGCCCATGTACTTCGGCTTCGCCCGCCCTTCGTGGTCGACCATCTGCAGGATCCCGTCCCGCTGCCCGAGGCTGATGTGGTTGCCCTCGTAGACCAGCTTGGTGTTCGCGATCTCGCGGCCGGTCAGGTGTCCCACGATCGCCTCGACGGCCTGCCGTCCGGTGTAGCCGGCCGAACCGCAGGACATCGGCAGCGGCCGACCGTTGTCACCGATGGCGTAGACGCTGTCACCGACGGCGTAGACGTTCGGGTGCGAGACCGACCGCATGGTGCGATCGACGATGATCCGACCGTTCTCGGTGACCTCAAGACCGCCGGCGGCGGCGAGGGGGCTGACCATGAACCCGGCGGTCCACACGGTCGCGTCGGCCGCCAGGGCGGTGCCGTCGGCGCACAGCACCCGCGCCGCTTCGACGGCTTCGACCTCGGTGTTCTCCAGGACAGTGATGCCCAGCCGGTCGCAGGCCCGGCGCAGGTGGTCGCGGGCACCGGCGGAGAGCCGGGTGCCCAGCTCGCCGCGGGCGATCAGCGCCACCGACAGGCCGGGCCGGGCCTCGGCGATCTCGGTGGCGGTCTCGATACCGGTCAGCCCGTCGCCGACGATCACCACGTTCGCGCTTTCACCCCGCCCGCCCAACTGGTCCAGGCGCTCGCGCAGGCGCCGCGCCGAGGGCCGGGCGGCGACGTCGAACGCGTGCTCGGCCACGCCGGGGACGCCGTGATCGTCGCCCTGGCTGCCGAGCGCGTAGAGCAGGGTGTCGTAGCCGAACTCGCCGCCGCCGTCGCCGTCGGCCACGGCGACGACCTGACGCTCGGGGTCGACGGCGGTGACACGGGCCAGCCGCAGCCGTATCCCCGTGCCCGCGAAGACGTCGACGAGCTTCGGAGCCTCGATCTCCCGGCCGGCCGCCAACTGGTGCAGCCGCATGCGCTGGACGAAGTCCGGCTCGGCATTGACCACGGTGATCTCGGTGTCCTGCGGAGACAGCCGACGGGCCAGGTTCCCGGCCACGTAGGCCCCGGCATAGCCGGCGCCGAGGACGACGATGCGGTGCTTCATGTCTTCGCTCCTGTCGGTTCGCTTGCTCTCGGTGACTTGAGCGGGACAGCGCCCCGATTGCTGACAGGAATGGGATGTGACGTGGGTCACAGACCGACAGGAGCACCGCGGGACGATACTCGCAGCGCCGACGTTGCTGCTCGTGCCCTCAGACGCTCCGCGCGGGCTCGGGGGTGGCCAATTGTTGCGGCGGCGTGGCGGCGGCAGCCGATGCGCGGCGGGACCGACCGAGGGGGAGGCGCCTGCACCATGTGCCCGCCCTCATCAGCAGGGCCGTCGGCAGGAACACCGCGTCGCACACGACCATGATGAGAGACAGGAAGGGGATGCCGAGGAGCACCGCAATCCCCAGATGCTCCGCGATCATCACCGCCAGCAGTACGTTCTTCACCTTGCGGCTGCCGAGAGTGAACGGAAAGGCCACCTGCGCCGCGACCGTCAGGTAGGTGAGGGCCAGGACGAGCACGGCGTTGGCCGCGACGGCGGCCGAGAGCCACGGCCACGGGGTGAAGTAATCGAGGTGCAGGGCGTAGTGGAGAGCGGAGCCCTCCTGCCAGCGCAGGCCCTGGATCTTGTACCAGCCGGCCGTGGAGTAGATCAGGCAGACCTGTACGGCGATCACCAGCATCGCGGCGTTGTGCACCATGGACGCGCAGTCGTCCAGCACCGAGCGCACCTCGTGCCGGGGCTGCCGCCGGTTCACCACGTACCAGACGCCGTGCACCGCCCACAGCAGCCACAGGACCAGGGGCCAGCCCGGCTGCGGGGGAAGACCGAAGGCCCAAAAGAGCAGGGCACCTGTCACCGACCACAGGACGATCCCGGTCGGGTCGGCGGGCGCCTCCGCGCTGCGGGCCCGGACGGCGCGGGCACGGCGCGCGTCCAGCGACCACACCTCGGCGCAGCGGGTGAACACGAGGTAGATCACCATGATGCGGATGATGTTGTCGCCGCCGTCGCCGACCAGGGTGTTGCGGTTCTCCAGCGACATCACCCCCACCATGAACAAGACGGTCATCGTCCTGGTCCGCCAGCCGATCATGACGGCGAGCGCCGCCATGATCGTCAGGGCGTAGACGAGCTCGAACCAGAGCCGGCCGCCCCACCAGCTCAGTACGGTGAAGGTCCCCTCCTGCTCGATCAGGGTGAGGGCCATGTCGTACGACAAGGGACTGCGGTCACCGAACAGCACGCGACGGTGCGGCCATTCGCGCAGGAGGAAGGCCGCGACGACGGCGGCGAGTCCGATCCGGAACACCGCGGCCTGGTAGGGGGCGCGCGTGGCGCAGAGGAACCGGGCGAGCCGTTGGAGGGGTACGGTGCTCAACTCACAGCTCCCTGTAGTCCTGGTCCGTCACCGGCCACCAGGGCAGCACCCGGTACTCGGTGGTGTCCGAAGCCTTCTCGTGATGCCACGAGGGCGGTGGCACGGCGGTGAAGCGACCCGCCACCTGGACGCCGACGATCCGCCGCCCCTGCCACTCGCGACCGATCCGCTGAAGGACGACGCGCTTGAGGTACGTGCGGGACAGCTCGCCGAGCGGGCCCCGCCGCGGCCGGTCCTTGAGGCTGTGGCTGTTGACGTAGCCGTCCCACGCCCGGCGGAGCATGTTCTGGTGGGCATGACTGGGCGCGAGATTGCCCCTGATCGTCTCGACGTCCTCGGCGGTGAGGTTGACCCACCCGGACAGGGCAGGAGTCCCGTTCTCGCCCGCGGTGCGCAGCCGGACGCCGACGGCCTCGTTGCGCTGTTGCGGATTGGGCGCGAACAGCCTCCAGTCCTGGCCGAACTCCGGCTGCACGTAGGCGTCGATCCGTTCCCGGTGCTTCGAGCTGACGGCATTCGTCGGAGCCAGACTCAGGAACACCATGGCCAGGTGCGTCAGCAGGGCACCCGCCAGCAGGACGGCGGTCAGAGCGAGTGCCGCGACCGACCACGGGGACCTCGGGGGGCGGCTTCCCTCGGGAGAAGCGGTGCTCGCGCCGGACTCCGGCGCGGACCGAGGTGGCGGGAACGCCGCGGTTGCGGTTGTTCCGCTCTCCGGGTGCTGGGGGAGGGCCTGTTCGCCCGAGCCCCTGGATGGTTCCATCGGGTTCCTTCAGCTCCGACGGCTCGTGTGGTGAGCGGTCGGAGCCCACCACACGAGCCATGTGTCTACTGCCTGTCTGTCGCTGTTCAGCGAAGCGTGAAGCCGTTGTCCGGTCGGGAGCCGACCTCACGCGCGACCTGAATCAGCTGCCGTTCGCCTCGTCCGCGTCGAACGGGCAGGTGGCCCCGGCGTGGTTCTCGGGGTCGGTCCACTGCAGACCGGCGGCGTCGCTCAGCAGGTCGGCGATCTGCTCACGGCGCTCGCCGGGGGACGGCGGGCCCTCGTAGTACTCGGCGTTCAGCAGCATGTACCTCAGGGACGGGTTGAGCGGCGCCCCCGCGTTCTCGCCGGGATTCGTGAGCTCAAGGGGAGCCTCGCCCGGGAACGACGCGAGGTAGGCCGATCCGGGCGGCACGGTCAGGGCCGGGTTGTACTGAGTGTTCCCGCGCTCCGGGTCCATCCACGCCCCGGGTTGCTGAGCCCAGAAGCCGGGGGAGCACCACTGGTTCGCGGGGGGCGTGGTGGTGCCGTTGGTCGTGGGCGGGGTGGTGGTGCCGTTGGTCGTGGGCGGGGTCGTCGTGCCGTTGGTCGTGGGCGGGGTCGTCGTGCCGTTGGTGGTCGGCGGCGTGGTTGTTGTGCCGATGAGGCCGATAAGACCGTTGGTGAGATTGATGTCGCCGAGCAGCTTCGGGCTGTAGACGAGCTTCTGCGTGCAGTAGCCGAACGACTTGCCGACGCAGCTGTGGTCCAGGTCGTGCACCTTGACGTGGAGCTTCTTGCCGCCCTTGTCGCCCTTCTCCTCCCCGCCTCCGGCGGGGAGTTGCGAACTGGTCTGCTTCACGCCGGGGTGAGTCAGGTCGAACGCCTGCGACACCGTGGTCGCGCCCAAGGTAAGGGCGCCTACGGAAATGGCGACGACGAGGGCTCTGATGGAACGCATCTAATCCCCTTGCTTGTCGGGAAGGGAAATGAACGTGGCGCTTCGTGAACGAAGGGTCACAGCGATGGTTATGCAAAAAATTGCGCTGATTGAGTCACTTTCCGTGGGTTTCGCCCGAACAGCCCTTCACTGGGGCGGCCGGACACACAGCCGCGCCTCGCATCCGGTCCTCCCGGGCGGAGCCTCGAGTCCGGCACGGAACGCTCCCAAGGCCCCTCGAACTCGGCCACCTTGCCCAGAAGGGCACAAGGAAGACAGCGGGGCATGGACCTTGTCGACCTGGCCGAATGCCACTTCCTCATGGGCGCACGCGGTGTCCCTTCACCGAATCCCCCCCGGCCCCCCGCCCGCCTATCCTGGTGAGGAGCCGGTCCTGCTCGCGGAGCGCGAGAAGGGAGCCGCTGGTGGCCGAGCGGACGATCGACAGGGCGGCCGCGGACACCTTGCGGCGGGCCAGGGACGCCGCTGCCCGTGAGGGGTGGAGCGAGGCGTACCGGCTGCTGGGCCGGGTGGATGCCGCCTGCCTCGGCCCCGACGACCGTGCCGCGTTCGCCGATGCCGCCTGGTGGACGAGCCGGATCGACGAGTCGATCGTCCAGCGGATGCGGGCCTACTCCGGCTATGTCGCGGCGGGCGCGGCCCGGCGGGCGGGGCTGATGGCCTGGCTGCTCTTCTACGAGCATCAGCTCGCGGGACGTACGGCCGTGGCCGCCGGCTGGCTGCGCCGGGCCCGGCAGCAGCTCCATGGGGAGCCGGAGTGTGTCGAGCAGTGCTACCTCGCCTGGGTCGACGCGGAGGCCGCGCAAGAGCGCGGGGCATTCGACGAAGCGATGGCCGCGGCACAGCGCATGGCCGGGATCGCCCGGCGCTGCGGCAGCCCGGATCTGCTGGCCATGAGCGTCCAGGCGCAGGCGGGCGTCCTGGTCGCGCAGGGGCGCGTCGGTGACGGACTCGACCTCCTGGACGACGCCATGTGCTCGGCCATGGCAGGCGAGCTGAGCTCCTTCTTCACCGGGTGGGTCTACTGCCTGGGCCTCCAGCAGTCCATGGCCTGCGTCGATCTCGAACGCGCCGCCGAATGGACCGACGCGGCCATGCGGTGGTGCGCGGCGATGCCGGCCGAGAACAACTACCGCGGACTGTGCCGGGTGCACCGGGTGGAGGTGCTGGAGCTGCGCGGAAGCTGGCCCGAGGCGCTGGCCGAGGCCGAGCGGACCTGCGAGGAACTACTGCCCTACGAGCGGCGGATGGCCGCCGAGGCGGTCTACCTGGTCGGCCAGATCCAGCGGCGGCGCGGCGAGCTCGCAGCGGCCGAGCAGTCGTACGACCGCACCCACGAGCTCGGTCGCGACCCGCAGCCCGGCCTCGCCCTGCTGAGGCTGGCCCAGGGGAAGGCCGACGCCTCGGCCACGGCCCTGCGACTCGCCGTCGCGAACGGAGCCGAGGCCGGCGGTCTCGAACGGTGCCGGCTGCTCGCGGCCCAGGTGGAGGTGTGCCTGGCGCTGGGCCGGACGGACGAGGCACGCACGGCCGCCGAAGGGCTCCAGGCGCTGGCCCGGGACTGGCAGCGGCGGTGCGGCTCGGAGACGACCCTGCTGCACGCGAGCGCCGCGGCGGCCTCCGGTGCGGTCGCCTTCGCCGCCGATGACCTCGACCGCGCGCTGCCCCTGCTGCGCCGGGCGCTGGCACTCTGGCTGGAGCTTCGGGTGCCGTACGAGGCCGCCCAGGTGCGGATGACCCTGGCCGCCGCCGACCGGGCCGCCGGGGACGACGAGGGTGCCCGGATGGAGCTGCGGGCCGCGGAGCAGGCCTTCCGGCAGCTCGGCGCCGTACCCGACGCGCGCCGGGCGGCGGCACTGCTCGCCGATGTGCGCCGACGGTCGCCCGGCGGGCTCACCGAGCGCGAGATCCAGGTGCTGCGGCTGGTCGCGGCGGGCCGCACCAACCGGGCCGTCGCCGCCGAGCTGGTGATCAGCGAGCACACCGTCGCCCGGCACCTCAACAACATCTTCGCCAAGCTCGACGTGTCCTCGCGGGCCGCGGCGACGGCGTATGCGTACAAGCACGGGCTCACGTGAGGCGTATGGGTTGTTCGGCCCATGCCCGATCGGGCCGGGATGGGTGATTTCGGCGATGAGCGCGAACCCGCTGCCCGTGTACACCGGAGATGTACCCGGCGCCGACCCAGAAAGCAGGTGGCGGCCATGACCACCTACACACCGACCCTCGACCACCAGCTGCTGGAGCGGCTGCGCGGATCCGTGCGCGGCCACATCGTCGAGCCCGGCGACCCGGACTACGACGAGGCCCGCAAGGTCTACAACGCGATGCACGACAGGCGGCCCGCGATCATCGTGCGGGCGGTCGACGCGGGCGATGTCATCGCCACCGTGGACTTCGCCCGCGACCAGGGCCTGCCGCTCGCCGTACGCGGCGGCAGCCACAGCGTCCCCGGCTACGGGACCTGCGACGGCGGTGTCGTCCTCGACCTCGGCCTGATGCACGGTGTCCGCGTCGACCCCGAGACCCGGACGGCCTGGGTCGAGGGCGGCGCCACCTGGGCGGACGTCAACCACGCCACGTACGCCTTCGGTCTGGCCACGACCGGCGGGGTCGTCTCCACCACCGGGGTGGGCGGCCTGACGACCGGCGGTGGCATGGGCTACCTGGCCCGCCGCTGCGGACTGGCCTGCGACAACCTGGTCTCGGTGGATCTGGTGACGGCCGACGGGTCCTTCGTGACCTGCACGTCGGAGCAGCACAGCGACCTGATGTGGGCGGTGCGCGGAGGCGGCGGGAACTTCGGGGTCGTCACGTCCTTCGCCTACCGGCTGCACCCCATCGCCGACATCCTCGGCGGGCCGGTCTTCTTCCCGCTCGACGGCGACGTGATCCGCCGCTATCGGGAGCTGGTCGCCGAGGCGGACGACAACCTCGGCGCACTGCTCGTCGTCGGGCTCGGGCCGCCGGTACCGTTCCTGCCCGAGCGCTGGCACGGACGGCCGCTGTGCGGCGTGGTCACCTGCTGGACCGGCCCGGAGGACGAGGACGACCGGATCCAGGACCGCCTCGCCGCGCTCGGTCCGGTGCTGGGCCGGCACGTGGAGCGCATGCCCTACCCGGTGATCAACACCCTCTTCGACGATCTGGTGCCGCCGGGGCTCTACCACTACTGGAAGGGCACGTTCACCCAGGGCCTGTCCGACGGCGCCGTCGAGGCCTGCGTCGAGTACGGCGCCACCACCCCGTCCATCCAGAGCGTCACGGTCGCCTTCCCCATCGACGGCGCCTGCCACCGGGTGGGGCCGGAGGAGACCGCCTTCTCCTATCGGGACGCCGACTACTCGTTCGCACTCAGCGGGACCCTCACGACCCGTGCGGACTGCGAGGCCCAGAAGGACTGGGTACGCGGCTTCCACCAGGCGCTCGAACCACACTCCATGGAAGGCGGCTACGTCAACTTCATCGACGGCGACGACCAGAACCTCGTCCGGGCCAACTACCGCGCGAACTACACCCGTCTCACGGATCTGAAACGGCACTACGACCCCGGGAACCTGTTCCGCCTCAACCACAACATCGCCCCGTGAGGAATCCTGCGGGCTCGCAGGTGTTGAACCCTGTATGAGCTCCGTGATCGCCGCGACCCGCTTCTCCGTCCTCGACCGCTCCCGCACCCGGGAGGGCCACCCGGACGGAGAGGCACTGCGCGACACCGTACGGCTGGCACGGGAGCTGGAGCAGCTCGGCTACCACCGCCTGTGGGTGTCGGAGCACCACGGGGTGCCCGGTGTCGCCGGTTCCGCGCCGACCGTGCTGGCAGCCGCCGTCGCGTCCGCGACCCGCACGATCCGGATCGGGACCGGCGGAGTGATGCTGCCCAACCACCAACCCCTCGTGGTAGCCGAGCAGTTCGGGGTGCTGGAGTCCCTCTTCCCGGGCCGGATCGACATGGGCCTGGGGCGGTCGGTCGGATTCACCGACGGGGTGCGCAAGGCGCTGGGCCGGGACAAGGACGACGCCGAAGACTTCGCCGGGCAACTCGACGAGCTGCTCGGCTGGTTCCGCGGCACCTCCCCCACGGGGGTGCACGCGCGGCCCGCCGAGGGCCTGAGCGTGCCGCCGTTCGTGCTGGCCATGGGCGAGGGCGCGGACATCGCGGCCCGCGCGGGCCTGCCGATGGTCATCGGCGACTTCAGGAACCGCGCGAAGATGCAGCGCGGTATCGATCACTACCGCGCGAACTTCCGCCCCTCCCCCTGGGCGAGCGAGCCGTACGTCGTCATCTCCGGCACGATCGCCGTGGTCGCGACCCCCGATGAGGCCCGGCGCCTCCTTATCCCGGAGGCCTGGTCGATGGCGTACTCGCGCACCCACGGCACCTTCCCGCCCCTGCCGCACGCCGAGCGCGTCGAAGCACTCACGATGACGGCCAAGGAGCGCGGCTTCTACGAGCAGGGCCTCGCCGGGCATATCGCCGGTACCGAGGACCAGGTCGCGGACGAGCTGGAAATCCTGTTGAAGGAGACGGGCGCGCAGGAGATCCTGGTCACCACCAGCACATATGACCGTCAGTCACTGCTGGATTCGTATCGGCGGCTGGCCGGGATCATGGGAGTGACCGAGTGACCGATGACGCCTCGGCGTTGTGGGCCAAGTACGACACACAAGTGCGCGCACGCGAACCCGAGGTGTTCGGCGTGGTCACCGAGCGGGACGGGCCGCTGGTACGCGTCCACTACGGCACCCATGGCGTCGTGGACCACCGGGACCTCTCCACGGTCGACGACCTCACTGGTCTGGTCCGCCGGACGCAGGAGATCTTCGCCGAGCGCGTGGAGCCGGTGACCTGGAAGGTGTACGACCGCGACGGGCCACGGCTCACTCAGGCCCTGCTCGATACCGGATTCACCGCGGGGCCCGTGCGCTCCCTGCTGGTCGCCGATGTGGCCGACGTACCCGAGACGGACGCGAAGCTGCGAACGCACTGGGCGGGCCTGCGGTCCAGCGACCAGGACAGTCTCCTCCAGCTCGCCCAGGCGGCCCCCGAGCAGCGCCGGCCGGTGTCCGAGCTGGAGCACGGCATGGACATCCTGTCCGTCTGGCACTACGCACGGCCGGTGGACCTGGTCTGGCTGGAGAAGGTCCATGGCACGGACTTCTCCTCCATCGGCGGGATCACCGCGCCGCGCCCCGAGCTGCTGCAGGCCGCCGCCGCGTGGGCAGCCCGCGAGATCTGGTCGCGGCCGAAATCGCGGTACGTGGTGGCCGAGGCGAGCGGCGAGCTCGTCGCCGTCCATCGGTCGGCGGGATTCCACCAGGTCGCCGAGGTCACCACCTACCGGTGGGCGCCACCCGGGGAACCGGCCCGGGAACGCCCCGCACGCCTGCTGTTCTCCGAGCCCGAGCACGACGACATCTGGCGCCGCTTCGAGAAGCGGTTCGAGGTCACGTACCAGACCGCCTACGACGGCATCGCCGAACCGCCCGGCTCCGTCACCTGGCACATGGAGGCCGTCGAGCACTGGCGCGACCCGCTGCTGCGCCGGGTGGAGGCGGTCATCGCCCGCGGCCTCAAGGCACGCGGCCGCCGCGGGGACCGGCTCTACCGGCTCAAGTGGTCCATCAACGGCACCGTCTGCGACCCGACACGGGTCGGCGGCCCCGGCCAGCCCCCGTGGCCGAGCTACTCCTACCTCACCGACGAGAACGTCATCCAGGTCACCGATGACCTGAGCATGGGCACGTACGGCAACTTCGTGGAGGCCTCCCTGTGCGTCTTCGGCGCCGATCTGGTCGCCGAAGTCGAGGAGGAGCTCACCGAGCTGCTGGGCAGGGTGCTGCGACGGGACGGGCGGCCGGTGGGCAACGTGTGGACATTCGGGCCGGTCCCATAGAATCGCATGGTTTGTCCCCCCACCCGACGGAGCCTCCCCCATGCACGACCCGTACGTTCGCGTCCGAGGCGCCCGCGAGCACAACCTCAAGGGCGTGGACGTCGACATCCCGCGGGACGGGCTGGCCGTGTTCACCGGAGTCTCCGGCTCCGGGAAGTCCTCGCTCTGGCGCGCGCGTTGAGGGTGGGCGCCCCCTAGAGCTTGCTCAGTGCCTGCATCGCGTCGCGTTCGATGCGGGACAGCTCGTGCAGGATGGAACCCGCCTCCATGAGGTTCTCCGCGTCGCCGGATTCTCCAGCTGCCGCGACGAGCGCAGCCACCTGGGTCCAGAGGGTGGCGGCTTCGGCGTACAGGCTGTGACCAGTGCGCAGGTGGCTGCTGTCGATGGACTGGGCGCACTCGGCGAGGAAGTCCCGGTAGAGATTGCGGAACAGGGCGCCGCCGGTACCAGCCCTCTCCATGAGGAGGGCGGCTCGTGGCAGGTCCTCCCGCGGATTGCCGCTGCGCTGCAGCCACTTCGGCACCAGCTTCGCGGCCTTCTCGATGCCCCGGTGGCCCAGGTTCGCGATGGGCGGGTTGAGGAAGGCGTCTGCACAGGTCTTGATCGCGGGGATGATCCGGTCCTGCGGTGACGTCGGGCTGCTGGGCGCGGTGATGGTGAAGGAGCGGTGCCTGGCGGTCATGGGGCCGCGCTCGGCCCGGGCCCTGGCCAGGCCGTCGAGGCTGGTGGTGACGGCTCCGCCCTGCGGGGCGGTGTCCACCAGGTAGGCGTCCTGTTCGTCGTAGCCGTACATGGCGACGACGTGCCCGCCGAAATGCACCTTGGTGCTGAAGTAGTCCAGGTGGTAGCTGTCGAGCTGCAGGCCGACCGGTCGGCCCGCGTCGAGGGGCGCCGCCACGTCCTGCCATGCCTTGCGTGGAGAGGTGGTTTCCCGGACCTGCAGCTCAAGCCCGAGTACGGCGGCCAGGTTCCTGGTGAGCTCGAACGGCTTGACCCGGCCTCCCAGGAAGGGAAAGCCCATGGCCTTGCTGTCCCAGTAGATGAAGGAAAGACCGGCGCCGAGCCCGAACAGCATCGGCTCGGACAGGTCGAGTCCCTCATGCCGCAGCAGCACGCCCAGCGCCGTCGTCTCGCAGTGGTGCATGCCACGGACGTCGATGTCTTTCACCATGGTCATGCCGCTCATTCTTCCTCCCCGGCATCACCGGTGAGCCCAACACCGTGCGGCTCCCCTGGAGACGCGGCGCATGGCTACCTTCCCTGCCCGTCCGTATGGCGGTTCACTGAAACGGAGTGTCGCAGGGGGTGTTGCATGTCGCTGGTCCTTGTCATCGCTGTCATCGTCGGCGTGCTCATCGTGCTGGCAGCCGTGGGGTTCGAGCCGGCCGAGGATTGCCTCGGCGCGCTGGGCGACATGCTGTTCAGCTGCCTCACGTGGGTCCTGTTCATTGCCGCTGTCCTGTGGCTGCTGAACTCGTGCACGTCCTGACCCTGACCGGCCTAGCCGCGCTGCGAAACCTCCAGCCCCCTCGGCACACGCATCTGCTCAGTGGCCAACGCCGCGTGCGCCCACGCGAGTTCGCCCCCCGTCGGGACCGACTGTGCCGCCCGGGCCAGGGTGCGGCGGTCGGCGTGTGCGCCCGCCGGGATCTGTGACCGTACCTCGACCTCGGCGACCAGTCGTCGTGCCGTGACCACCCGCCACAGCGAGGAGAGCAGGGAGTCCTCGCCGACGAAGGCGGGCGCGGTGCTCGCCGGGCCGTCGTCGAAGCGGTAGTGCAGGCGCACCGGCTGGACGGGCACGCCCGCGTCCAGTGCGGCCTGGAACACCGCCCGGCGGAAGGGGCCCTGGGCCCGGCCGCACCAGGTGCTGCCCTCGGGGAAGGCGACCACGGCGGCGCCGGAGTGCAGCGCCTCGGCGATCCGGGCGACCGTCTGCGGCAGTGCCCGCAGCCGGTCCCGCTCGATGAAGAAGGCGCCGCTGCGCGCGGTGAGTCCGCCCGCCACCGGCCACTGCCGGATCTCCGCCTTGGCCAGCATCCGGGCCGGGCGGACGGCGGCGAGCAGGGGGATGTCCAGCCACGAGATGTGGTTGGCGACCAGGAGCAGACCGCCGGTCGGCGCCGCCGCGCCGGTGATGCGTACCCGCACTCCGGAGGCCCGGACCACGGCCCGGCTCCACCCGCGGATCAGCGGGTCCCGCCGGGACGCGGGGACGACCCCGAACACCGGCAGCAGCGCGACCCCCACCAGGAGCGTCACCAGCAGCGCCCCGAGCCGCAGCACCGCGCGCGGCACGTCCGCCAGGGAGCGGGCGGAGGCGACGCAGACCTGCGGGGAGCAGGGCGCGGTGGGCAGCCAGGCACTGGTCGGTATGACCGGGCGGGGCACGGCGGCCGCCGCCCGGCGCTCACGCCGCGGTGTCAGGACCCGCACACCCACGGGCACCGTACGCAGCATGTTCATCAGGCCGGGACGAGCGAGAGGAAGTGCTTCAGATAGCGCGCGTTGACCCGGCGCATCGACAGCAGCACGTAAAGGTCGGCGACCCCGAAGTCCGGGTCATGCGCGGGCTCCGCGCAGACCCAGGCGCCGAGGCGCAGGTAGCCGCGCAGCAGCGGAGGCAGTTCGGTGCGGCCCTCGGGCCGGGCCACGCCCTCCGGGTTCCAGGGCTGCAGCGGACGGACTCGGTACTCCTCGGGCGCCAGGTGCTTCTCCCGCACCCGGTCCCAGGTGCCGGCCGCGAGGGCGCCGCCATCGGCGAGCGGGATGGAGCAGCAGCCGGCCAGCCACTCGTGGCCGTTGTCGACCATGTAACGGGCTATCCCGGCCCAGATCAGGCCGATGACCGCGCCGTCCCGGTGGTCGGGGTGGACGCAGGAGCGGCCGACCTCGACCAGGCCCGGGCGGATCGGGTCGAGCGGGGCGAGGTCGAACTCGCCCTCCGAGTACAGCCGCCCGGCGACCGCGGCGCGGTCCGGGGGCAGCAGCCGGTAGGTGCCGACGACCTGGTCGGTGAACGTGTCACGGACCAGCAGATGGTCGCAGTACGCGTCGAAGGCGTCGATGTCGTGCCCCGGCTGCGGGGTGGACAGGTGGGCGCCCATCTCCCCGGCGAAGACGTCGTGCCGCAGCCGCTGGGCGGCCCGTACGTCGTCCTCGGTGCGGGCGACGGTGACGGTGTAGCGGGTGGGGGCCGCGGGCTGCGGGGGGCGGTCGAGCGTGGATACGCCGTTCATGGCTCTCTCCTGGTCACGGGCCGGGGACGGTTGAGCGGCCGCAACAGTTCTTCCGACGCAGGGCGTCGGGCGCGTGACCATCGTCAGGAGAGGGGATGTGGGGATGTTGAACGGCACGGGCACGTGCCTGCGGTCCATGTTCCGGTGCCCGAACCGTCAGCCGGAAGGTGCCCTGCAGTTCACTTGGCGGGCGCGCAGCCCGCCAGCAGGCGCCGGGTCTCCTCCTCGGCGAGGACGCGTTCCAGTACGAGGTCGCCCGTCATGTTGGGGAAGAACCGTCCGGCCGGCCAGCCGCGTTCGTACGGCGGCGGGTCCAGGACGAGCAGTCGTACGCCGTCGACGACCGGTATGTCGGTGGGCGTGCCCTCGTTCCACACCCACTCCCCGCCGGGCGTGACCAGGTTGAACGACCCCACGGTGTGCACCTGCCCCGGCGCGTCCCGGCACACCGCCACCTCCTGCGGGGACGGCGCCCGGCCGGGCACATGGCCGCCGCCGACGAGGAGGTCCGCGAGCAGGGTGTGCAGCTGGAAATTGTCGCCGATCCCGCTCATCCGCAGCCGGTAGCCGGTACCGGAGGGGCGGTGCAGGACGACCAGCGGCTCGTCGTCGAGCACCAACAGGGCGTATGTCAGGCACTTGAACTCGTGGCCCGAAGCCTCCGCCACGGCCCGCACCCCCCGCAGCAGCCGGGCCCGCAGCGAGCCGTCCAGCGCGATGCGCACGGCCGGGTGGCTGAGCATGGCGACGGACGCCATCTCCCACTGGGGCAGCGTCAGCCAGGCCAGTGCCGCCTCCGGTCCCACCCGTTCGAAGACCCCTGGATCCACCTCGCCGGACTCCGGATCGGGGAAGTCCCCGCCGCCGGTCTCCTCCCAGCGTTCAGCGAACTCCCCCGCGGCGGCCAGGGTCTCGGCCAGCTCCACGAAGATGTGCGGCGCGCAGGGCCCCGGGTCGGCACCGCTCTCCACGCAGGCGCCGACGAGCACGGCTATGGTGCCGCGTGGCCCTGGAGGCACCTCGGGCAGCAGCGCGGCCAGGCGCGGGGCGGCCTGTGCGACCTCCTGCGGTCCCGCGTCCTGGTAGCCCCGGCCCATCTCCTGGAACGCGTGTTCCGCCCGGTCCGGCTCCTGCTCACGCACGGCGGACTCGAACCGCCCGACGGCCTGAACGAACCGCCCCTGCTGCTGACTTGCGAAGATCATGTGCGCACCCTACCGAGGCCGGAAAGGCGAAACGGGGCCGGGGAGCACCTCCCGACCCCGCCCGTCCGCACGTCTTCGGCGAACGCTTCGTGCCATGGGTCTTACCGCTTGCCCACCTTGCGGGTAGCCCGCAGCCACTCCTTGTTCATGCTCGTGATGGAGACCAGCGGGATGCCCTTGGGGCAGGCGGTGGCGCATTCGCCGGTCAGCGTGCAGCCGCCGAAGCCCTCGTCGTCCATCTGCGCCACCATGTCCAGCACCCGCGTCTCCCGCTCGGGAGCGCCCTGGGGCAGCACGTTCAGGTGGTTGACCTTGGCGGAGGTGAACAGCATGGCCGCGCCGTTGGGGCACGCGGCCACGCACGCCCCGCAGCCGATGCACTCGGCGTGCTCGAAGGCGAAGTCCGCGTCCGGCTTGGGCACCGGAGTCGCGTGCGCCTCGGGCGCGGCACCGGTCGGCGCCGTGATGTAACCGCCGGCCTGGATGATCCGGTCGAACGCGGTCCGGTCGACGACCAGGTCCTTGATCACCGGGAACGCGGACGCCCGCCACGGCTCGATGTCGATCGTGTCGCCGTCCTTGAAGGACCGCATGTGGAGCTGGCAGGTGGTGGTGCGCTCGGGACCGTGGGCGTCGCCGTTGATGACCAGTGAGCACGCGCCGCAGATGCCCTCACGGCAGTCGTGGTCGAAGGCGACCGGGTCCTCACCGCGCAGGATGAGCTCTTCGTTGAGCGTGTCGAGCATCTCCAGGAACGACATGTCGGAGGAGATCCCGTCCACCTCGTACGTGGACATGGCGCCGTCGGCATCGGCGTTCTTCTGCCGCCAGACGCGCAGGGTGAGCTTCATGCGTAGCTCCGCTGAGTGGGGTGGACGTACTCGAAGACCAGGTCTTCCTTGTGCAGGGTCGGGGCCTCGCCGGTCCCGGTGAACGCCCAGGCCGCCGCGTAGGAAAACTCCTCGTCGCGGCGCTCGGCCTCGCCGTCGGGCGTCTGGGACTCCTCGCGGAAGTGACCGCCGCACGACTCGCTGCGGTGCAGCGCGTCGAGGCACATCAGCTCGGCGAGCTCCAGGTAGTCGACGACGCGGTTGGCCTTCTCCAGCGACTGGTTGAACTCCTCGCCGGTGCCGGGCACCTTGATGCGCCGCCAGAACTCCTCGCGGATCTGCGGAAGGCGCTCCAGCGCCTTGCGCAGCCCGGAGTCGGTGCGGGCCATGCCGCAGAACTCCCACATGAGTTCGCCGACTTCACGGTGGAAGGAGTCGGGGGTGCGGTCGCCGTTCACCGAGAGCAGGAGGTTGATCCGGTCCTCGGTCTCGGCCAACACCTCCTGGACGGCGGGGTGTTCGCCGGTCACCGTGTCCTGGTGCGGATTGCGGGCCAGGTAGTCGTTGATCGTCGCCGGCAGGACGAAGTAGCCGTCGGCCAGGCCCTGCATCAGCGCCGAGGCGCCGAGGCGGTTGGCCCCGTGGTCGGAGAAGTTGGCCTCGCCGATCGCGAACAGACCGGGGACGGAGGTCTGGAGGTCGTAGTCGACCCACAGTCCGCCCATCGTGTAGTGCACTGCGGGGTAGATCCGCATCGGCACCCGGTACGGATCCTCGTCGGTGATCCGCTGGTACATGTCGAAGAGGTTGCCGTACTTGGCCTCGACCGCCTTGCGCCCCATCCGCTTGATGGCGTCCGCGAAGTCGAGGTACACGCCCTGGCCGCCGGGGCCGACGCCCCTGCCCTCGTCGCAGACGTTCTTCGCGGCGCGGGAGGCGATGTCACGGGGCACGAGGTTGCCGAAGGACGGGTAGATGCGCTCCAGGTAGTAGTCGCGCTCGTCCTCGGGGATCTTGTTCGCGGGACGGTCGTCGCCCTTGGCCTTCGGCACCCAGATCCGGCCGTCGTTGCGCAGCGACTCACTCATCAGCGTCAGCTTGGACTGGTGGTCGCCGGTGCGCGGAATGCAGGTCGGGTGGATCTGTGTGAAGCAGGGGTTGGCGAAGTAGGCGCCGCGCCGATGGGCCCGCCAGATCGCGGTGGCGTTGGAGTTCATGGCGTTCGTCGACAGGTAGAAGACGTTGCCGTAACCACCGCTCGCGAGTACGACGGCGTCCGCGAAGTACGTGTCGATCTTGCCGGTGATCAGATCCCGGGCGACGATGCCACGGGCCCGTCCGTCGATGACGATCAGGTCGAGCATCTCGGTACGCGGGTGCATCTCCACGTTCCCGGCGGCGATCTGCCTGCTGAGCGCCTGGTAGGCGCCGAGCAGCAGCTGCTGACCCGTCTGGCCACGGGCGTAGAAGGTCCGCGACACCTGGACGCCGCCGAAGGAGCGGGTGTCGAGGAGACCGCCGTACTCGCGCGCGAACGGCACACCTTGGGCGACGCACTGATCGATGATCTCAACCGAGATCTGCGCGAGCCGATGCACATTCGACTCCCGGGCCCGGAAGTCGCCGCCCTTGACGGTGTCGTAGAACAGGCGGTGGACGGAGTCGCCGTCGTTGCGGTAGTTCTTCGCGGCGTTGATACCGCCCTGCGCGGCGATCGAGTGGGCACGGCGCGGGGAGTCCTGGTAGCAGAACTGGACGACGTGGTAGCCCTGTTCGGCGAGGGTGGCGCCGGCCGAGCCGCCGGCCAGGCCGGTGCCGACCACGATCACCGTGTGCTTGCGCCGGTTGGCGGGGTTGACCAGCTTGGCCTCGAAACGGCGCTTGTCCCAGCGCTCGTTGACGGGGCCCTGCGGCGCCTTGGTGTCGACGACCGGCTCGCCGGTCAGGTAGTCGGTGTAGGTCATCTCAGCTCACCACTCCGGTCATGACGCCCACGGGCACGGCGAGGAAGCCGCACGTGAGCACAAGCGCGAGAACGTTGGCTACGGCCTTCAGGGCGCGGTCGCGGCTGCGGCTGCCGGCGCCCAGGGTCTGGGCGGCGCTCCAGAACCCGTGCCGGATGTGCATGCCGACCGCGAGCACCGCCACGATGTAGATGACGTTGCCGTACCAGGTGGAGAAGGTGTCCACGACGTTCTGGTACGGGCGCCCCTCCTCGAAGCCGCCCGAGTGCACGGTGCCGGTCGTCAGATCGAGGATGTGCCAGACGATGAACAGGGCGAGGATGATCCCGCCCCAGCGCATGGTGCGGGTGGCGTAGCTCGCCCGCGGCTTCTTGTGCACGTACTTGCTGGGCCGCGCCTTGATGTCACGGCGGCTGAGCTGGTACGCGGAGACGCCGTGCGCGATCACCGCGACCACGAGCACGATCCGGACGAGCCAGAGCGTCCACTCGTAGTGCATGAAGGGCTCGCCGACCGTGCGCAGCCAGTGCGCGTACTCGTTGAACTCACCGGCCCCGAAGAAGATCTTCAGGTTTCCCATCATGTGGACGACGAGATACGACAGCATGATCAGCCCGCTGACCGCCATCACGGTCTTCTTGCCGACGGAGCTGTCCCACACCGTGCGTGCCATGGACGGTCGTCGGTCCGTCCGCGTTGCCAGAGCCATGTCACTAGAAGTTAGGGGTACAGTGCCCGATCGGTCCAAGACATCCTCCGGCTCGTTTCCATAGCCAACGGCTATCGTGAGGCCTATGCAGTTCCAGCAGCTCCAGTACTTCGTGGCGGTCGCCGAGACCCGGCACTTCACCCGGGCCGCCGACCTGGTCCACGTGGCGCAGCCGTCCCTGTCCCAGCAGATCAAGGCCCTGGAGCGGGAGCTCGGCGCCGACCTGTTCCTGCGGGCCCGCGGCAACATCACGCTCACCGACGCGGGCGAGGCCCTGCTGCCGCTGGCCCGGCGCATCCTGGCCGACGCGGATACAGCACGGCTTGAGGTTCAGGAGCTGGTCCAGTTGCGCAGCGGTCGGGTCCGGCTGGGGGCGACACCGAGCGTGTGCACGGGCCTCCTGCCGGACGTACTGCGCGCCTTCCACGACCGCTACCCCGGCATCCGCCTGCTGATCGAGGAAGGCGGCTCCCACGACCTGGTACGGGAGCTGGCCCGCGGCGCCCTGGACCTGGCCCTGGTCGTGCTCCCCCTCCCCACCCCGTCCCCCGCCCTGGCCACAGTGGAGCT
Source organism: Streptomyces sp. NBC_00287 (assembly GCF_036173105.1). Lineage (NCBI taxonomy): Bacteria > Bacillati > Actinomycetota > Actinomycetes > Kitasatosporales > Streptomycetaceae > Streptomyces > Streptomyces sp. NBC_00287. The sequence continues at coordinate 8,296,130 of NZ_CP108053.1, read as the reverse complement.
CCTCCGCGAGGACCTGGTGGTGGTCTCCTCCCCGGACGCCCCCAAGCCCGGCCACGGCAGCCGCTCGGTCCGCATCGCCGACCTGGAGGGCGAACGCCTGGTGATGTTCCGCCACGGCTACGACCTGCGCGAACTCACGGTCGCCGCCTGCCGCGCGGAGGGCTTCGAGCCCGATTTCGCGGTGGAGGGCGGCGAAATGGACGCGGTACTGGGCTTCGCCCGGGCGGGCCTGGGTGTGGCGGTCGTACCGCGGATGGTGGCGGCGCGGGCAGGGCGTGGTCTACGAGTCACCCCGCTGGCCCGGCCCGGGCTGCACCGCACGATCGCGCTGGCGCACCGCAGCGATGTGGCTCCGCCTCGGGCGGCGCGGGAACTCCAGCGGATGCTGCTGGAGCGGTGAACCCAGGTCAATCCCTCCCCGGAGCGGTCCGCCCGGCCCTACCCTGGCGCGGCGGGCACGGAAGGGGGAACCGATGCCGGGGGTACGGTGGGGGGTCCGGGTCGTCGGAGCGCTGGTGACCTTGGGGTTCGTGGTCGGGTGCGGGTGGTGGGCGCTTGAGCGGTGGGATCGGGCAGCCTACGCACTCATCGCGGCGAACGATCGTGTGGAGCGGAACTCGCCGGGGCCGCCTTCCGGCGAGCCGGACGCTGCGGATACCGAGAGGGCCCGCCCAGGCCGGGGCGGCAGCGGTGAGATCTCCGTACGACTGCACCGGCGCGGGCAGGACGAGTGGCTGCTCACCACCCGGTACCGCCTGTCGCTGAAGCACACGGATCCGCTCGTCGACGAGCTGCGCATCGACCCCACCTTCATCGAGGACGTGATCGCCGTTCTGCCGGGCGGACTGGTGTCGAGCTTGAACTCAGGATTCTTCGACGTGTCGTACGAGGGCGGACCCCGGTGGTGCCGGTTGAGCGAAGACCCCCAGGACGGGACCGTGACCGTGACGGCCGAGCACACGACATCACGGTCCGAGGCCAATCTCTTCCCCTTGAAGACGCTGAACTACAGCTTCGTGAACGACGTCCAGGACAGCAACGGACTCAAGGTGGCACCTCCCCCCGGCCAGTGGTCGTGGAGCCTGGAGGCACCCGCTCCGTGGGGTTTCCGATTCAGCGGCAGTCCCACGGTCCAGACGACGGATTCGGTTCGCTTCGTCCTGTCGGCGAAGACCCGGCCGGAGTTCGTAGAGGTGGTGTTCAAGCCGACCTACCAGGGAGAGGAGGCCGACGCCGGGACCGTGACGGTCACGGGGATCAAGGCCGTGCTCTCCCTGCTGGCGGCAGTGGCCGTGACCATCGCCGCCGGGCTGGGTTTCGCGCGGAGCGTCGGCGCCTCCGCTCTGCGGCGCTCTCTCACCCTCGGCACCGGGCTGCTCGCCTGCGCGGGTCTCGGCCTGCTGGTGTGTGACCTCGTCACCGAGCTCTGGGAGGAGTTGTACTGGCTGCGGGCCGCCGCCCAGTACTGGGCCTACGAGATGCCCGCCAACGGCACCCCGTTCGAGCTCGGGTTCCAGGGCGTACTCCTCGGCACGCTGTTGTTCGCCCTGCCCCTGCTCGCCGTCTGCGGAGAGCGTCTCGTACGGACCGACAGACCGCCGCCCCTGCGGCATGTGGTCGCCCTCACCCTGCCCGCGGCGGCTCTGCTGATCGCCTCCAGGGTGCTGGGCGGCTCACTGTGGACGTGGCCCATGGTGGCCTGCGCGCTCGCCGCGTCGGCGGCCGCGGGCGCGGTGTTCCTCGCGTCGATCCTCGCCGGTGGGGCGGCACGGCCATGGGCGCCTGTTCTCTCCGCCGCGGTCTTCGCGGGCGTGGCGGCCTCGGTAGCACTGGAGTTCGTCCCCGTGGCACTGGAGCGTACGAGCGAGGGCATCGGCGTGCCCTTCCGCCCCGGCCTGGTGTCCTGGCCGCTGACGTACCTCCTGCTGGCGCCCTGGGTGACGGCGCTCCTCGTGCTCATCGTCCCGCACCTGAGCAGGACAGTTCGTATCGCCCTGGTCCCGCTGCTCGTGTCGGCCCTGCTGCCCTGGTGGACGCCGTACCTGGACGCCGGTTACGCCCATCCGCCGTCCTTCCCGCTGCTCGTCCAACTCACCGGTCAGCGGCCCGCGGAGAGTTTCCTCGGCGGCATCCGCGTCATCGCCCCCACCTTCCAGGTGATCTGGCTGACCTGCGTCCTCGTCCTGCTCGCCCAACTGCGCGGCGCGGGCCGCTCACCAGGATCCTGGGGCGCCTCGGCGCGCGCGAGTTGCACGGCTCTGCTCCTCCTCGCCGCCCTCGCCCCGATCGCCGGTGATCCGGAAGTGTGGCTGCCGCACTGGACAACGGCGGCCGCCCTGGCCGTCGTATGGCTCGGAGCAAATGTTCTGCTGCCCGCCGAGCGCGAGCAACGGGCCGCACGCCTACATGCGTTGACCGGTGCGGCCCACGCCCGCCTGGTCAACTCCCTTGCCCGCGCCCTGCTGTACGCCGAGGGTCGCCACCGGTTCCTCACCGCCTCCCGGGGCACGCTCGCCGACTCCGAGGTCTCCCCCGAGGAGTGGGAGCGACGGTGGCGCAGCCTGCGTGCGCCGACGGCCCCCGACGCGGCCCGCGAGGCCGCCCGCCTGCGCGCCGCCGCCCTCGGCGGATCCGGCGGAACAGCCGCCTGGGCCAACGGCGTTGCGGCAGCCCTGGTCTCCGGTCTGCTCACCCTGCCGTGGACCGCATGGCCCGCCTGGCACGGCCGTAGCTACAGCGGCTTGCCCGAGGCGGTGACCGTGGCGGGCGCCGCGACCTGGGTGTGGCTCGCGCACGGGTTCGTGTACGGCTATCTGTACCCGTGGATCCGCGGACGCGGCCCGGTGTCCAAGGCGGGCTGGCTGTGGGCCGTCATGGCGCCGGTCCAACTGCTGTTGCTGTGGCCCCGGTTGCGCCTGCCGTTCGACCAGACCGCGCTGACGGTGTGTCTGCTGCTCGCCCAGAGCGCGGTGATGGCCCTGGGGCTCGCCCTGTACTGGGAGGTCAGGCTGATCCACCGCGCGGACCTGCTGTGGGGGCATGTGCGCAACTTCCGCCGGCTGTCCTCGCTGGCGGCACCGGTCAGCACGGTGCTCGTGGCGGCCGTCGCCGCCGCGGTCACCGTGCTGGCCTCCTCCTGGGCCGGGGACCTCACCGCACCGGAGGTGCCCCCGAGCCTGCCGTCGCCCACGGCCACGAACACCCCGTAAGGGCTCACCCCGTCGCGTCCACCAGCGCCAGCTCGTGCAGCCGCTCCGGTGGGCCCGGACGGGCGTAGTACCAGCCCTGGGCCGTGTCGCAGCCGAGTATGCGCAACTGCTCGGCCTGGGCGCCGGTTTCCACGCCCTCGACCGTGACCGCGAGGTTCAGGCTGTGGGCAAGGGAAACGATCCCTTCGACGATCTTCAGGTCGACGGGGTCCGCCGGGAACTGCTGCATGCTCTGGGTGAAGGAGCGGTCCAGCTTGAGGATGCTCACCGGCAGGCGGCGCAGGTTGGCAAGGTTGGAGTAGCCGGTGCCGAAGTCGTCCAGGGCGATGTCGACGCCCATCTCGGCCAGGCGGCGCAGCGGTTTCAAGAGGTCGTCGTCCGCGCCGATCAGCGCCGACTCCGTGACCTCCAGGCAGAGCGCGTCGGGGTCGACACCCGTGCGCTCCAGGATGTCCACCGTGTCCTGCACCAGGCCGGGGTGCGTCAGCTGGCACGGCGAGAGGTTGACGTTGATGCGCAGCGGGCCCGCGTCCGAGTGGCGCTCCCGCCACTCCCGGGCCTGGCGCACCGACTGCTCCAGAACCCAGCGGCCTAGCGGAACGATCAGTCCCGTGTGCTCGGCGAGCGGAATGAACCGGTCGGGGCCGAGCACACCGTGCTGCGGGTGCAGCCAGCGCACCAGGGCCTCGGCGCCCCGGACACTGCCGTCGCCGAGGTGGACCAGCGGCTGGTACTCGATGAAGAACTCGCCCCGGTCCAGGGCGGTCGGCAGCGACGTGGTCAGCCCGTGCCGGGTGATCGCGCGGGCGTCGGCCTCCGGGTCCGCCAGTTCGAAGCGGTTGCCGCCCGCCGACTTGGCCCGGTACATCGTGATGTCGGCGCTGCGCAGCACCTCCGCCGGGCTGCGCTCGCCCGCCGGGCCCTCGACGATGCCGATGCTGCCGCGGACGGTCAGCTCCCGGCCGTCGACGCTGATCGGGGCGATCAGCACGTTCATGATCCGTGCGGCCAGCTCGTCGACCTCGCGCTCGGTGTCCGGGCCGGTGGTCAGCGCCACGAACTCGTCGCCGCCGAGCCGGGCGACCATCTCGCCGGGCGCGGTGGCGCAGGACTGCAGCCGGTCGGCGACCTCGACGAGCAGCCGGTCGCCGGCCCCGTGGCCCAGGCTGTCGTTGATGGTCTTGAAGCCGTCGAGGTCGAGATAGCACAGGCCGAAGCGCTGACCCTCGCCCGCGGTGAGCGCCTTCTCCAGGCGCTCGAAGAACAGCGTGCGGTTGGGCAGTCCGGTGAGCGCGTCGTGCGTGGCCTCGTAGCGCAGCCGCAGGTTGAGCAGCCGCCGCTCGGTGGTGTCCTCCATGAGGGCGAGCTGGTACTCGGGGTTGCCGTCGGCGTCGCGCAGCAGGGAGACCGTCAGATTGGTCCACAGGACCGTTCCGTCGGGGCGGTAGAACGCCTTCTCCACGTGGTAGTGCTCGCGCTCGCCGCGCACCAGCTCCTCGTAGAGCTTCCAGACCTGCGGCGCGTCCTCGGGGTGCGTCCACTCCATGACGTTACGGCCGCGCACAAGCTGCTCGGCGCCGCCGAACATGCGCACCAGCGCGCCGTTGACCTGCAGTATGTTGCCCGCGAGGTCGGCGATGCCGATCCCTATGGCGGCGCCCTCGAACACGGCGCGGAAGCGGGCCTCGCTGGCGTGCAGCGCCTGCGCCACCACTCCCTGCGCCTTCAGGGCGGCCGCGGAGATCGCCTCCTGCTCGGCCAGCGTCCGTTCGCGCAGCGCCTGCGCGTATCCGGCGGCCATGGCGTGCTGGAGCCGCGCGGAGCGGGCCCGCAGGTCCTCCTGGACGCCGCCGTCGCCGCAGTACAGCACCAGGTAGGCGTCGACGCAGTCGAGGCTGTGGCTGAGCGCCTCCGGGTCGGTGCAGTGCGCTGAGACAAGGGCGGCGCCCACCGCCCTGCCCTCGTCCGCGTCGAAGGTCCTGGCCCGCAGCGCGTGGCTCAACCGACGGGCGAGCGGCAGCAGTTGTTCCTCGAACTCGGGCCGGGTCGACGACGTCGAGGTCACCGGGAACACGGCCCGGCTCCAGATCGTCGCGAACCGGCGCAGTCTGTCCTCCGGCCCGTCCGGCTCGGCGCTCACGCCGTGCGCCCCACGCCCGCGAGACCGGAGAAGGCCCATGGGTCCTCCTCCTCCGGTGCGGTGTCCGGGCGCCAGTGCGGCATCGACACCAGTCCGGGTTCCACCATGTCGTACCCCTCGAAGAACCGCGCGATCTCCTCGCGCGAGCGCATGATCAGCGGGTTGCGAATGTCCTTGTATACGCCCACCGTGCCCTCGGCCCGCTCCGCGGGAAGCGGGATTCCCTCGTACGAGGCATGCGTGAGGATCAGCAGGCTGCCGGGCGCGAGCGCGTCGCGCAGCTCGGCCACCGCAGCGTACGGGTCGTCCGCGTCTTCCACGAAGTGCAGTATGGCAACGAGCAGTAGAGCCACCGGACGGTTCAGGTCGATCAGCCGCTCGACCTGAGGGCTCGTCAAGATCTCCTGGGGCTTGCGCAGATCGGCCGCGACGACATCGGTGAACTCGTCGCCGTCCAGGACCGCCTGGCTGTGCGCGACGGCCACCGGGTCGTGGTCGACGTAGACCACATGTGCGCCGGGGGTGGCCGCCTGGGCCACCTCGTGGACGTTGCCGAAGGTCGGGATGCCCGAGCCGATGTCGAGGAACTGGGTGATGCCCTCGGCGGCGGCATAGCGCACGGCGCGGCGCATGAACGCCCGGTTCGCCTGCATGATCTTGGGGAGTCCCGGCAGGAAGCCCATGGCCTTGCGGGCGGCTTCCCGGTCGACCTCGAAGTTGTGTGAACCGCCCAGGTAGTAGTCGTAGATTCGCGAGACGCTCGGCACCGAGATGTCGATGCTCCGTGGGGCCCAGGCAGGACGCTCCATCTACCTCTCCAAGGCTCAGGCGATCCAGTGTTCGAGCTGAGGCTACTGATCGCCTGCCAAAGGAGCGAGCCAAAACGGAAATTGACCATCCGTTCCCGGTCACTGCCTGCGGCACGTGCCGAATTCTCCGGCCGTGAATCCGCTACGAAATGCGTCCGAAGCATTCCACAGAGTTCCGAATCATGCTGAAGGGGACGGGGAGTTGGGTCCTGGCAGGCACACAGGTCCACCCCCTCCGCGCGGTGCGAAGGGGGTGGACCTGGGGAGACTTCGCCTCCTACTCCTTGTCGGGCGCGCCGACCGGCTTACCGTCGGGCGCCACGGCGTACCAGGTGCCGCCGACGCCCTGACCGTTGGTGTCACCGGGAGCCTTGTCACCGGCGAAGGTGTAGATCGGCCAGCAGTTGACCGTCTGCTGCTTGGCCCCGTCGGGCCGGGTAAAGCTCATCAGGCCCTTCTTCTGCACGCCCTTGGTGTCGTTGTTCGCCACCGGAGCCACCACCGGCCACTTCTCCAGGCAGGCGTCGGTGCAGGCGGAGACCGGCTTGGGCCAGGCCTCGTCCTTCATGAAGCGGTAGACCGTCATGCCGTTCTTGTCGACGACGATCTCACCGAGGTTGGGGTCCTTACGAGTGGACAGACCGGGCAGGTCGGCCGCCTTGGCCTTCTTGCCGTCGGCGGCCAGCGCGAACCAAGTGCCGCCCACGCCCTGGCCCTTGGTGTCACCCGCGTTGACGTCCTTGGCATAGCGGTACGCCGGCCAGCCGCCGATGGTCAGCTGCTTCGTGCCGTCGGGCCGGGTGACCTCGCCGAGCTGCGACTTGTCGACGCCGGCACCGGCGCTGGCGTCGTCCGCGGGAACCGGCGGCCAGGTGGTGGCGCAGTCGCCCTCGCAGTTGGTCTTGGGCGGTTCGGCGGTGTCCTTGTCGAAGCGGTAGAGGGTGAGCCCGGCGCTGTCGGTCAGCACCTGGCCGAGTTCGGCGTTGGTGGACACGGACAGCTCGCCCGCAGGGGTCGTCTGGGTCGCGGCGCCCTGCGCACCGGCTCCGGCGGTGCCGGACTCGGTGCCGGACTCGGTGCCGTTTCCAAGGCCCGTACCAGCGGTTCCGTAGTCTCCGGCCGCGGCCGTCGCACCGACGTTCTGGCTGCTCGCCGGCGGGGTGGTCTCCTGACCGCACGCCGTCGTCAGCGCCAGCGTTGCCACGGCACTCACCACGAGCGAGGCGCTCCGCCACGAGGTCTTCATCGTCAACTCCCCATATTCATACGGGTGTTGCAGCGCCCTGCTGCGCCGCCGCACGACACTGGGTACGCACGGGGACCATGGTCGTGTTCAACCGCGGCACAAATTTCTTTCCGAAACCTGTGACACCCCGCGCCACTCGCACACGCGATCGGGCCGACGGACACGCGAGCGGGCCGCCCATCAAGCCGCCCGCCGCCCCCGTCCCTCCTTCGGGGCAATCCCCTGGACAGTACGGCCCGTGAGCAGCCGTCAGGCACCAGGATCTTGTGTCGTGCATGGACCCGAATCGACCCAATCCGCCCTCGCGGCAAGGGTGTTGGCGCTACTGGCGCTGAGCTGGCTGCTCGTGGGGGCACCGGCCGGTACCGCCGCGGCCGACGCCTGCGCATACGCCTCGACCGGACCGGGCGGTACCGAGGCGGTGGCGGTCGCCGGGAGCGCCACCTGGCCGACTCCCCCTTCGTGCCCCACACCGACGCCGCCCCCACCTCCGCCGACGCCCTGCCCGACCCCGACGCCCACCCCGAAGCCGCCGAAGCCCACGCCGACCCCGGAACCCCCGCCGAAGCCCACCCCGAAGCCGCCCAAGCCGACCCCCACGCCGACCCCGAAGCCCCCGCCACCCCCGGCTCCCGCGCCCGCGGCCCCCCGCCCACAGCCGACCCCGCCGCCGCCCACTCCCACCCCGACGCCGAGCCCGAAGCCGACTCCGACGCCGTCGGCGAAGCCCACCCCGCGTCCTTCCGTGGCCCCGGTGCACTACCCGCGCTACCGCACCTCGGCCAAGCGGCCGGTCACCCGCAGCGCCACCGCGCCCCTCACCTTCGTCCTGCTCATCGCCGTGCCCGCGATCGTCGCGGTCGCCGCGCTGCGCCCGCGCTGACCCCCCTGGAGGCATCCCTTGCCGGAATGGCTTGTTCTCACCCTCGCGATGCTGGCCGCCTGCGTCGTGGTGGTCGCCATCACGTTCGTCCGCCATCGCACGGCGGCGGACGACGAGGACCCCTCCGACACACCGGACGTCATCGAGTACATGACGATGTGGATCGGTGTGGTCTACGCCATCGTCCTGGGCCTGGCCATCGCGGGTGTGTGGGAGGGACGCAGCGCAGCGCAGGACCACGTCCAGGCGGAGGCGGTCGCCCTGCACGAGATCTCGGAACGGGTCCGGGTGTACCCACCGGACGTCCGTGACCGTATTCGGGAGGATGTCAACGCCTATGTCGGACACGTCGTGACCACCGAGTGGCAGACGATGGCCGACCACGGCAAGGTCACCGACCGCGGCGCCGAACTGCTGCAGCGCGTCCGTGAGGACGTCACCGACTACCAGCCCCGCGACGACTTCGAGGCCCAGGCCTACCAGCCGCTGGTCGACCAGGTCGCCGCCGCGGACCAAGCCCGCAACGCCCGAGCCAGCTCGACCGGCGAGACCATGCCGGGGGTGGTGTGGTTCGGGCTGATCGCCGGGGCCATTGTCACCATCGGCATGATCCTCGCCCTGCAGATCCGGCGAACACCGCGCGAGCTGATCCTCGCCGTGCTGTTCTCCGCGCTGATCGCCTTCCTGCTCTTCCTCATCTGGGACTTCGACGCGCCCTACAGCCGTGGCATCACGGCGTCCGCGGATCCGTTCCTGAACCTCTTCCCGGACGTCAAGGGCTGACGGAGGCTCACCCGGAGCACGAGGGCCGGGGGCCGACGGCGCCACGCCGCCGCCGTCCCCCGGCCGCAGGAACGGCTGTCCCCTGAGCGGACCACACGCTTGCCCCATTCGCACGACTGCGTTCGCGCAGGTGTGCGCACCTTCCTAGCGTTTCGATCATCGAGGTGCATTTCTGGCGCAAGCGGAAAAGGTCCGCAGCTGCTCCTCGGGGACCCGGAGGAACCACCATGCGCGCGATACGCGTCGCTTCGGCCGCACTGCTGGGCATGACCGCCCTGACCCTCACCGCGCCGGCCGCCCTGGCGAAGGGCGACGAGAACATCACGCCGTTCGGCTTCAGCGTCCTGCCCTCCACCATCGCCGCGGGCGGACAGGTCACCCTGCGGATCGACCGGGACGGCGGCTGCAAAGGTCCGGCGACGGTCACCTCGGCGGTCTTCGACACGGTCACCATCCACCCGAACCATTCCCAGGCGACGGCCGTCGTGGACTGGGACGCCAAGCCGGGCGCGATGTACAAGGTGACGTTCACCTGTGACAACGTCAGCGGCTCGACGGATCTGACCATCGCCGGAGGCCGACAGCCCACCAGCCATCCGATTCCCCAGCCGCTCACCCCGAAGGGCGTACACGCGGGCGGGGGCGGCAGCTTCGCCGGGTTCGATCTCAAGGAGATCGGTCTCGGTGCCGCGCTCATCGCGGGCTCCATCGGGGCGGCGTACCACCTCTCCCGCAAGCGCACCTCGGAGGACGGCGGCTGACGCCACCGCGACGCGCACAGGCCTTCGCCCCGGTTCCCCGCAAGGGGGCCGGGGCGAAGGCCTGGCGTGCGATCCCCGAAGAAGCCGAAAAGAGCCGTAACAGAAGCGCTCAGATCCGCTTCTCGGACCTGCGGCGCATCCAGAACAACGCACCGCCGACAACCGCCGCGGCCACGAGCCCGCCGCCGATGGCGATGTCGGTCGGGGTCGCCCCGGAGGTGGAGCTGCCGCCGATACCGCCCTGCACACCGCCGATGACGGTGAAGGCGGCCGGGCGGGTCAGCGTCCGGCCCCCGCAGGTGACCCGGATGTCGTGTGAGCCGGGCCGGGCGTTGCTGTGGATCGTCGCGGTGCCCTTCGCGGTCTCGTTGGCACCGTGGATGGGTGACAGGGTCGTCGTGGGGAAGGCGTCGGAGCTCGCGGTGCCGCCGTCCCGGCAGCCGTCGACGGTGATGGTCATCTGGCCGCCGCGGGCGATGACACTGGGCAGGGCGACAATGTTGCTCGGCTGGTCCCAGGCGACGGCCGCGGGGGCGGCGATCCCGAGGGCGGCGACCGCCGCCGCTGACACCGCCAGGGCACGATAGTTACGCATCTGATCCTCCGCGGAAGACGCCCCGGGAACCGTCCCCGGTAGATCGGCGAGAAAGCGCCTCCCAGAAAGACCCTCAGATGCCCCGCACCGGGCCGCATTTCGGGAATGGTCCGTCCTGGTGAGAGGACACGCCGAAGGAAAACCGCACAATCGGATATTGCCGCAGGTCACGGACCGTCAGAAATTTCCTGGTCACGGCAACTCGGATGGCGCACCACGGGATGCCGAAAGGCGTCGGGGCCACCCGTTCGCCTCCGCACCCGTCGCCTGTTCCCCGCTCGGCATTTAGCGTTCTCGTATGCGCGAATGACGTGGCGACGGCCGCGTCGAGAGGGGAAACGAATGTCTGCGTCCGAGCTGGCCGAAGAGGAGGAGCAGCGGAAGAAGCGCGCTCCTTGGGGCGTGATAGCGCTTGTTCTGCTGACCGGCCTCGCGCTCATTCGCAATGGTTCGGGGGAATTCGACGTGGGCCCTCCGCAGCCCGCGTCGGCCGCCGCTGCCGACAGCCGAGTGCCGGGCAGCACCTTCACGAACGCCCCGGCGCCACTGCCGTACGCCGAGCCGGACCGGGTCAGGATCCCCGCGATCCGGGTCGACGCGCCGATGATGCCGGTGGGCCTGGACGCGGCGGGCTGGGTCGGCGCGCCGCCGCCGGAGGACCCGAACCTGGCGGGCTGGTTCAGCGGCGCCGTCTCCCCCGGCGAGAAGGGCACCGCGGTCGTCGTGGGGCATGTCGACAACCAGCAGGGGCCCGCGGTGTTCTACGGGCTCGGGGCCCTGCAGAAGGGCAATCGCGTCGAGGTGACGCGCAAGGACGGAAAGACCACCGTTTTCGAGATCTACGGCATCGAGGTCTTCGAGAAGAACAACTTTCCCGGCGACCGCGTCTACCGCTCGAAGGGCACCGCGGAATTGCGGGTCATCACCTGCGGCGGCGGTTTCTCCAAACAGAACGGCTACAACGGCAATGTCGTCGTCTTCGCCCGCCTGGTCGAGGTCCGCTGAGCGTTCCCCGGCCGGGCGGGCGAAGGCCCGTCAGGCGTACTGCCGTTTGGGGACGGTGATGTGATAGCCGGCGTCCAGCAGCTCGGGCAGATAGTCCCGCAGCGCGTGGACGCTCTGGGTGCGGTCGCCCCCGGCGTCGTGCGAGAGCACCACGACGCCGGGGGCGGCGCCGTTCTCCACCCGGCGGGCGATGGTCCGGGTGCCGGGGGTGGTCCAGTCGAGGGTGTCGACCGTCCAGGCCAGCGGCTCCATGCCCAGCTCGGCGCCGAGCTGGAACGCGGCGCGGTTCCAGGCGCCGTAGGGCGCGCGGAACCACTGGGGGCGGTCGCCGTACGCCTCCTCGACGATGTCGCAGGTGCGTTCCATCTGGGAGCGGATCTGACCGCGCGTCAGCCGGGTCAGCAGCGGATGGGACCAGGTGTGGTTGCCGACGACATGGCCCTCCTCGGCCATCCGCTCCAGCAGGTCCGGGCGGGCGGCCACCATCTCCCCGCATACGAAGAACATGGCCCGCACCTCGTACTCGGCGAGGGTGTCGAGGATGGCGGGCGTGTAGCGGGGGTCGGGTCCGTCGTCGAAGGTCAGCACCATGGTCCGGCCACGGCCGGACACCCGCAGCAGCGGGGTGCGGCGGACCAGGGTGCGGCCGGGCGCCGCCCGGGGCGGGCCGTAGCCGGTCAGGGGCTGGAGTCGGTAGGCGGAGGGCTTGAGGGCGCGGCGCGCCTGGGGGCCGGCGGCCTGGGCGGCGGGCCTGACCGGCTCGGCGTCCGCGCCCAGCGCGAACAGTCCGGCGGTACCGGCCGCTCCGACGGCGGCTGCGCCGGCGAGCAGGGCCCGGCGGCGAGTGAGCAGCCGGGTGAGCAACTGATCCTTCTGCATGACTCATCAGTCGCCCGGCCGGACCCCGACGCACCACGACGACACCTCAGCGGCGGCAGGATTCCACCCACCCGGCCCATAACGGAACGTCAGACGGGGGGCGTCGAGGAAGTCCTCGTCCAGCTCCATCCCCTCGGTCGACAGTGGGAGCCGCCCGTTCCGATAGCCTCACGCCGTGACGGAACAGCACGCGCACCGGTTCGAGCGGGGTACGGACGGGCCGAAGGTCATCGTGGTCGGGGTGGACGGCTCCGACTCCTCACTGCGGGCGGCGGCCTACGCGGGTGGTCTCGCCCGGCGCCAGCACGCGCTGCTCGCCGTGGTGTACGTCCAGCCGGTGATGCCGACGGGCGCGGCGTTCGGGGCGCCGGTCGCCGAGGTGACCGACGAGATCGCCGAGGATCTGGTGGCGCAGATCCGGGACGCCACCGAGCGCACGAAGGGGATATTCGATGTGCGCTGGGAGTTCCACACCTTCCGCGGCGACCCGTACAACGGCCTGGTGAAGGCGGCCGACGACCTCAAGGCGGACGCCGTGGTGGTCGGCGCCTCGGAACAGGCCGGCCACCGGATCGTCGGCTCGGTCGCGGTCCGGCTGGTGAAGGCGGGGCGCTGGCCGGTGACCGTGGTGCCGTAATCCCCTTACTGGCAGGTTGGTGACCATGGACATCAACTGCGTGATCGTCGACTCCGCTGATCCGGACCGGCTGGCGGCCTTCTGGAGCGAGCTGCTCGACCGGCCGGTGGTCGCGCGCTTCGGACCGTACGTCTGGCTCGAACGCAAGAACGGGCTGGGCCTGGGCCTCCAGCGCACCGACGGCTCCAAGGCCGGGAAGAACCGGCTGCACCTGGATCTGGAGTCGCAGGACCCGGCAGCCGAGCAGGCCAAGGTGGAGGCGCTGGGCGGACGGCGGCTGACCGAGTACGACCCCGGAGGCTTCCTCGTCATGGCCGATCCCGAGGGGACCGAGTTCTGCGTCATCCCCAAAGGCCCGTTCGAGCTCGACGACGAGGGCCGGGCCGACTACTTGACCAGGGACGCGGACGTCACCTGAGATCGCACGGCCCCTCGCCGTCGAGCACCGGGTCACAGGGAGCGCAGGAACTCCAGCACGACGCGGTTGAAGTCGTCCGGCTTCTCCATGTTGATGTAGTGGCCGACTCCTTCGACGGTTTCCGTCCGCCCGTTGGGGACCTCACGGACGAGGCGTTCGGCGGCGTCGATCAATTCGGCGGGTTCGAGGGTGCCGTTGAGGGCGAGGAGGGGCACCTCGATCGTCGACAGGCGGGACCAGGAGTCGGTCACGCGTACATGCCAGTCCTTCTCGTCGGGCGTGTGCTTGGTGATCATGTGCAGCGCCATCTCGTTGAGGCGGCGCGGAATCTCCGGGTCGATGTCGGCGGCGGTGCGGTGCGGGCCGGGCACGACCCGCAAGAAGGCCGCGAGCCAGCCCTCGATGTCACCGGCGCCCAGCGTGCGGGCGTACTCGGCCTGGATCTCGCGGGTCCAGGAGTCGGAGTACTGGAAGTCGCCGGTGGCCGCACCGCAGGTGACCACGGCACGGACGAGTTCGGGGTACTCCAGCACCGTGTCCGTGGCGATCACTCCGCCCATCGACACACCGACCAGGACCGCGGGCCCCGCGTCGAGGTGGCGCAGCAGCGCCGCGAGGTCGTCGGCCCAGCGGAACGGCTCGGTCGCGTTGGCCGAGAAGCCGTGGCCGCGTACGTCGGGCGCGATGACCCGGTATTCGGCGGCGAGCGCCGGTATCTGGTCCGCCCAGTAGCGGTGGTCGACGTATCCGGCGTGCAGGAGGACCACCGGGTCCCCGGAGCCGGAGTCGAGGTAGGCGAGGTCACCGTCGGAGGACGGGAAGAAGCAAAGGTCCGAAGCACCAGTCATGACAACCAAGGTGTCATCTCGCTCAGGATTTGGCAACCAAGGTGTCATGATGGCCGTATGAGCGACACGGACGCCCCCCTGGACCCCGACGAACTGGGCCACCGCCTCAACGAGGTGTACGACCTCATCGGCCCCCTCTACCGGCGCGCCTTCCGCAAGGTCGAGCAGGGCGAGCAGTTCGAGGGGGCGTCGATCGGCGTGCGCTCGGTACTGGATCTGCTGCGGCGCCACGGGCCGCTGACCGTGCCGCAGATGGGCCGGATCCTGGCGCTGAGCCGGCAGTTCATGCAGCGCATGGTCAACGAGGCGGCGGAGCACGGCTGGGTGGAGGTCACCCCCAACCCGGCGCATCAGCGCTCCTCGCTGATCCGTCTCACGGACGGGGGCAGGGACGTCATCACCGCCGTCCTCGCCCGCGAGCACCAGCTCAACCGGCAGGTCGGGGGCGATCTGACGGATGCCGAAGTGCGGGCGTGCGTCAAGGTGTTGACGGAGATCCTCAAGACCTTCGACCACGTCGACATCGACTGACAACCCCAAGGAGCTTCCTACTCCCCCATCACCAGGCCGTCCTTGTCCGCGCCCCGGCTGAACACCACATCCCGGATCCGGTCCCGCACGCCCATGAGGTCGGCGCCCTGTTCGAGCGCCTGGCTGAGGTTGATGGCCCGCCCGGCGTCGATGTCGAACAGCTGGGGCACGAATTCGGCCTTGGTCACCTGCCAGCGCCCGCCCGGACGTGCCGGCGGGGCGAAGGTGAAGCGGCCGATCGTGGACTGGTTCCCGCGCGGGTCGGGGGCGCCGCCGTGGTTGTACATCTGGCCGGCGATCTGATCGCCCATGCCGTAGATCACCCAGGTGCCGTTGACCTTCTCGTAGGCCTGCGGGACATGCGCGTGGGTGCCGAGGATCAGGTCGACGGCGGGGCGGTCGCCGGTGCGGGCGGCGGTGAGGGAGCGGGCCAGGGTCAGCTGCCGCTGGTCGGGCTCGTCCTGCCATTCGGTGCCCCAGTGCAGCGATACGACGACCACATCGGCGCCCGCCCGGCGAGCGGCCCGGGAGTCGGCGAGGATCCGGCCCTCGTCGATGAGATTGACGGCCCAGGGCTGTCCGGGCGGGAGCGGATAGCCGTTGGTGTCGTAGGTGTAGGCGAGGTGCGCCACCTGCGCCTGGCCCGCCCGCAGCACGGTCACGGTGCGCGCCTCGCCCTCGGTGCGGGCGGATCCGGCGTGCCGTACCCCGGCCCGGTCGAGGGCGTCCAGGGTGCGGCGGATGCCGTCGGCGCCGTCGTCCAGGCTGTGGTTGGAGGCGGTGGAGCAGCCGTCGTAGCCGGTGGCGGCGAGGCCCGCGGCGACCTCGGGCGGGGATTTGAAGGCGGGGTAACCGGTGTAGTCGCCGTTCTCGCCGTAGACGGTCTCCATGTGACACAGGGCCAGGTCGGCGCGGTCGACGAGGGGTTTCACCCCGGCGAACATGGGGCCGAAGTCGTAGCCCGTGCCGCCCGCGTCGAAGCGGGCGCGGTCGATGACCGAGCTGTGCGGGAGGACGTCACCGGAGGCGACGAGGGTGAAGCCGCGGGAGTCGGCGGCGGACGGGGCGGGATGCCCCGGGGAGTCGTGCCGGCCGGCCTGGCAGGCCGCGCCCGCGGCGAGGACGGCCGTGAGGGCCAGGGCCACCTGTCGACTGCGTGCGATCATCACTCACCCCGATGTGGTCGTATTTACACATCAATAGGTAAGAATCGCGACGCTTCGGTACCTGGTTCCGACACGCCCATTAGCCCGTCCGGCCGCGCGCGAACGGTGGCCGGGACCGTTCGTCGAACCGTTCGTCGACGCGATCGACCGTCCGTCGCAGATCCGTGTGCGCGGCCTGTCCTCGAACGTCGCCCTGCGATGCCATACGGCCATGACGGCCGGAACCACTCTCATCAACGGGACGACCGCCGAGCACGAGCTCGCCGCACTGCAGCGCGAGCACGGCCGGCCTCTCTTCGCGCTGCTGCTCAGGCTCTGCGACGGAGACCGGCAGCGCGCCGAGGATCTGGTGCAGGAGACCCTGGTACGCGCCTGGCAGCACCCCGAGGCCCTGCGCGCCGACGACTTCGACTCCGTACGGCCCTGGCTGCTCACCGTCGGCCGGCGGCTCGCGATCGATGCGCGGCGGGCCCGGCAGGCGCGGCCCCCCGAGGTCGGCGACGCGATCCTGGAGAACGCCAGGGTGTGCGCCGATCATGCCGAACGGGCGGCGGCGACCCTCGATGTGCGGGAGGCTGTGAAGACACTCACTCCGGAGCACCGTGAAGTCCTGGTGCTGGTGTACTTCCAGGGGGCCAGTGTGGCGGAAGCGGCGCAGGCCCTCGGCATCCCGCCCGGTACCGTGAAGTCCCGCGCGTACTACGCGCTGCGCGCCCTGCGCCGGGTGCTTCCCGGATACGCGGCCGACCTGCGGTGAAACCGTAAGCCGAGTCAAACCTCCGTAAAGCGCCTTGCCGTGGACCATGGTTGAGTAATCGGCTGTCTTCATCCGTGTTCCGGATGGGGTCCTGGCTTGGGCCCCGGGTCGGGCGACGCGTACGCACCGGAGGAAGGCAGGAAGGGATGCTGCACAGAGGCCAAGAGAGCACGGACGGCACCGGCGGCGGTGAACTCACCGTCCCCATGGCGTGGTTGTACGCCGAGTACATCGCCGACGAGCTGCTGCGGACCGGCGATCTGATGCCGCCGACGTCCTTCGAGTTCCGCGCGGGACGGGACGCGCTGGCGCTGACGATCTTCCTGTCCGACACCGGGGGTGAGCTGTCCGGCATCCGGGTCGTGTCCCAGCTCGACACCTGGCTGTCGCTGACGGCGTACGACCAGCCCTGGCAGGACTGGGTGCGCGAACGGATGGCGAAGCTGGCCGCCGAGGCGATCGAGTCCGGCGCCCCCGCGCCCGACCTCGACCTCGCCGAGGCTGCCTGGCGCTGGCTGGAGGAGACCGAGCTGCTCGCACCGGATCTGAACGCGGTGCCGGGCGGTGGCGCGCTCGGCAGTGAGGACGAGGGCCCGAAGGTGTGGACGCCTGCGTGGCAGCTCGGGCTGCCGCTGGGGCACTTGGCGATCCACCTGTTCTAGGCGGAGCTGACGCGGGAGACGTCGTCCGGAAACTTTTTCCGGAACGGGACCAATCCGCCGCCCTGGCCGCTCCGAATCCCTGGGTTGCGATTCTGTGTGTGCCTTGAGTGATTCGGCGGTCCGGTGCGTACGGGTGGGAGCAAGGAGTAACCCACCCCGCACCCAACGGCACGAGGATTCCGCATGAGGTCCCTGGAGAGGCATCGCGACGTCGCCGCGTACGCGCTCGGCGTGCTGGACGAGGCGGACGCCTTCCGCTTCGAGGATCACCTCATGGAGTGCCCCAGTTGCGCGGCACACGTGACGGAATTCGGCCCCGCGACCCGGCAGTTGATGCTGTACCGCCGCGCAACTCCCCGCTCCGTCCACCCCATGGCCAAGCCGGGTCCCCGGCTCCTGGACCGCCTGCTGGGCGAGGTGGCGGGACGCAACCGTACGGGCCGCAGGCGGCTGCTGTTCGGGCTGGCCGCTTCGGCGGCGGTGGCGCTGGCCGCACCGGGGGCCGTGATGATGGCGACGGACGACAGCTCGACGGCGCGACGGGTCTCGGCCACCGACGAACGCTCCGGGGTGTGGGCCCAGGTGACGGCCGAGAACGAGCCCTGGGGCACCCAGGTCGAGCTGAAGGTCAAGGACGGCGCGGGCCCCCGCTCCTGCCGGCTGATCGCCGTCGGCCGCGACGGCTCGGAACAGATGGTCACCAGCTGGACGGTGGCCCGCCACGACGCCCGCGAGAACACCATGATGGGCGCCGCCGCCTTCCACTCCGACGAGATCGACCGCTACGAGCTGCGCACCTCGGACGGGGAGCATCTGGTGACGCTTCCCTCCGCCTGACGCGTCGGCCTCTGTCGGCGAGCGGGCCGGGCACCCCGGGGTGACACTGCTGGGGACGCACCCGACAGGCCGTGGTCCCGACGAGGGGAGAGCAGGTGGGGACGCCCGACGCCGGCGACGGTCCGCTGGAGGAGTTCCTCGCCGATCCGGCGAACGCCGCGCTTGACCTGTCCACCGCCGTGGCCCGCTGCTCCAAGGCGCTGGGCCTGCAGCACTCCGTGGTCTACCTCGCCGACCTCCAGCAGCACCAGCTCGTCCCGCTCACCGACGTGGCCTCCGCGCTCCAGATCGACGGCTCGCTCGCGGGATGGACGTACCGCACCCAGTCCCTGCGCGTGGAGGAGTCCGAGAGCGGCGGTCTGACGGGCTGGTTCCCCCTGGTGGACGGCGCGGAGCGGCTCGGCGTCCTCGCGGTGCACGCACCGTCCCTGACCGCGCGGACCCTGCGCCGCGGCCGGACCCTCGCCACCCTCCTGGCCATGTTGATCACGTCCAAGCGGGCGTACAAGGACTCCTTCGTACGGCGCACCCGCTCCGAGCCGATGCAACTGCCCGCCGAGATGCTCCGCGCCTTCCTGCCGCCGCGCAACGATCGGCACCGCGCACGTCGTGTCCACCGGAGTGCTGGAACCCGCCTACGAGATCGGCGGCGACGCCTTCGACCACTCCCTCACCGAGACCACCCTGCACACCGCGGTACTGGACGCCATGGGGCACAACCTCGCCTCCGGACTGACGACCGCCGTCTCGCTCGCTGCCTTCCGCAACGCGCGGCGCACCGGGGCGGATCTGCCGGAGCTGGTGTCGTGCGTGGACGACGCGCTGGCGCAGTGGCTCCCGGACCAGTTCTGCACCGGCATCCTCGCCCAGCTCGACCTGGAGAGCGGCATGCTGCGCTGGAGCAATTGCGGGCATCCCGTACCGCTGCTGATCCGTGGCCGCCGACTGCTCGTGGACGCCATGGAGCACGAGGCCGATCCCCCCATGGGCCTGCCGGGCCGGTTCGCCGTGAAGCCGCGCCAGACCCACGAGATCGCCCTCGAACCCGGCGACAGGGTGCTCATGTACACCGACGGGGTCACGGAGGCGCGGGCCGCGGACGGCGGCGAGTTCGGCCTGACGCGGTTCGCCGACTACGTCATCCGGGCCACGGCGGCCGGCGAGTTGGCGCCGGAGACCCTGCGCCGGCTCATCCACTCGATCATCGACACGCCGAGCAACCGGCTGCGGGACGACGCGACGATCCTCATGTTCGAGTGGTGGCCCCGGGCCAACTGACGCTCCCCACCGGCTACTTGAGCAGCCGGGACAGTCTCCGGTCCGCCAGCGGCTTGCCGCCGGTCTGGCAGGTCGGGCAGTACTGGAGGGAGGAGTCGCTGAAGGAGACCTCGCGGATGGTGTCTCCGCAGACCGGGCAGGGTTCGCCGGTACGGCCGTGGACGCGCAGGCCGCTCTTCTTCTCCGCCTTCAGCCGGCCCGCCGCCAGGCCCCGGGAGCGGTCCACCGCCTCCGTCAGGGTCGTGCGCAGCGCCTCGTACAGGGTGCTCGTCTCCTCCGGCGTCAGCTTTGCCGCCAGCTTGAACGGGGACATCTTCGCCGCGTGCAGGATTTCGTCGCTGTAGGCGTTGCCGACACCGGCGATCAGGGACTGGTCCCGCAGGGCGCCCTTGATCTGGCGGCGCTCGTCCTTCAGGAGGGCTGCCAGGCGGGGTTCGTCGAAGTCGTCGGCGAGTGGGTCGGGGCCGAGGCGGGCGATGCCGGGGACTTCCTGCGGGTCCTGGACGACGTAGACCGCCAGGCGTTTCTGGGTGCCCGCCTCGGTCAGGTCGAAGCCCTCGCCGGTCTCCAGGGCCACCCTCAGGGCCAGCGGGCCCTTGCCCGGTTTGGGCGGGCCGTCGGGGAGGCGGTCCTTCCAGTGCAGCCAGCCGGCGCGGGCGAGGTGGGTGATCAGATGGGGGCCGTCCGCTGTGCCGAGGTCCAGGAACTTGCCGTGCCGGTGCACCGCGGTGACCTCGTGGCCCTCGAGGGCGGCCAGGGGTGGGTCGTACGTCTTCAGGACGCTGATCGCCACGGGCAGCACCCGGACGATCTCGTGGCCGACCAGGTGCTCGGTGAGGAAGTCCTTGAGCGCTTCGACCTCGGGGAGTTCCGGCATAGGTCCAGAGTGCCACCGGGGGCGGCTCAGTTCCGCCCCGGGACCATGAACTCGCACCACACCGCCTTGCCCCCGCCGCGCGCCTCCACCCCCCACACGTCGGTGAGCAGCTCGACCAGCAGCAGCCCTCGTCCGGAGACCCCGTCGTCGCCCGCCTCGCGGCGCCGGGGCAGGGCGCTGGAGGAGTCCTCCACCTCCACGCGCAGCCGCCGGTCGGCGCCGGTGAGGACCCGCAGGGTGACGATCGCGGAGCCCTCGGTGTGCATCAGGGCGTTGGTGATCAGCTCGTCGGCGACCAGTTCGATCTCGTCGGCCCGCTCGCCGGAGCCCCAGGCGCGCACGGCGGCGCGGATCATGTGCCGGGCCTGGGTGAGGGCCTCGGGGTCGCCCGGCGCCACATGCTGCTGGAGCCGTCCCCCGGCCTGCGGGGCGTCCAGGCCCCGGCGGCGCAGCAGAAGCAGCGCCACGTCGTCGTCACCGCCGCGCTCCTCGGCCACGTCGATCAGCCGGTCGGCGAGTTTACGGACGTCGTCCGGGCCGTCGGCAACCAGGGCCGTGAGCGTCTGCATGCCTTCGTCGAGGTCGAAGCCGGGCTGCTCCACCAGGCCGTCGGTGCACAGCAGCAGGGTGTGCCCCGGGTCGAGTTCGAGGGTGCGCACCGGATACTCCAGGCGCCCGAACTCGGCCGACAGACCGAGCGGCAGCCCGCCCTCCACGGCCACCCGCCGACAGGTGCCGTCGGGCTGCCGTACGAGCGGGTCGATGTGCCCGGCGCGCACCGCCTGGACCACTCCGGTGGACAGGTCGGCCTCGGCGTACAGACAGGTCGCGAACCGGTCGGTGTCCAGTTCGTGGAGGAAGACGGAGGCGCGGGCCATCACCGTCGCGGGGGTGTGTCCCTCGGCGGCGTAGGCGCGCAGCACGATACGGAGTTGGCCCATGACGGCGGCGGCGTGGGTGTCATGGCCCTGGACGTCGCCGATGACCGCGCCGACGCGGCCGCCGGGCAGCGGGATCAGGTCGTACCAGTCGCCGCCGATGTCCCGGCCGAGGGTGCCCGCGGCGGTGCCGGCCCGGTAGCGGACGGCGACGTCGGCGCCGGGGACGCTGGGGATGGTGCGCGGCAGCATGGCCTGCTGGAGGCCGGTGGCCAGGTCCTTCTCCTGCTCGTAGAACATGGCCCGTTGCAGGCTCTGCGCGATGCTGCTGCCGAGGGCGACCAGGACATTGCGCTCCTCGGAGGAGAAGCCGCGCCGGTCGCTGTAGAGCAGGCCCATGGCGCCGATCGGCCGGGCCTGGGCGATCAGCGGCAGATAGGCGGCCGAGGTGATGTCCAGGTCGGTGATGTGCGGCCACAGGATGGGATAGCCGTCG
The DNA here is from genome assembly GCF_036173105.1 of Streptomyces sp. NBC_00287. Lineage (NCBI taxonomy): Bacteria > Bacillati > Actinomycetota > Actinomycetes > Kitasatosporales > Streptomycetaceae > Streptomyces > Streptomyces sp. NBC_00287. Next base: position 8,274,435 of record NZ_CP108053.1, on the reverse strand, counting down.
GCGAACTCCTCCGGTGACTCGATGAACCGCGGGGTGAGGGTCCGTACGACCTCGCTCATCGGATACGGCTCGTCGATCCGGGTGACCCTGGTGCCGGGGACGAAGCTGCCCGCCGGGCCCTCGGCGATCAACCGGATCCGGCCGGCTTCGACCAGTCCCATGACCAGGCTGGTGGCGCCCAGATGGGTGAGGCCGTGGGTGTCCTTCAGTACGTCGATGACGTCCTGGACCGTGCGGGCGTGTGCCAGCGCGGCGGTGGTGAGCTCGACGACGTTCGTCTGCCGGCGGCGTGCCTCGTCCAACTGGGCCTGGTCACGGCGCGCCGCGCTCTCGCTCAGCTCCTCGGTGGCGTCCCGGACGATGCCGATGATGCGGCGCGGACGGCCCGTCTCGTCGCGCCGGATGTAGCCCTGGGTGTGGGTCCAGCGCAGGTTGCCGTCGCGGCGGCGGATGCGGAAGTAGGCGCCGTAGTTCTCACTGCCGTCCTTCATCGCCTGGGCGACCATGGCGTCCAGACGGTATCCCTCGGCCCGTGGGACACGGACGGCGAGGCTCTCGGGGTGGCCGTCGTATTCGTCGGGGCGCAGGTCGAAGACCTCGTGGGCCTGGGCGTCCATGTGGAACAGGCCGGTGTCCAGGTCCCAGTCGAAGCTGCCCATGCGGTTGAGCGCCAGGATCGGATCCGGGTGGGCGGGCCAGTCGTCCGGGAGTGACAGGGCGCTCGCTCCCCGATCAACCATGGGCCCACCTTGCCAGGATTTGTCCGATTCTTCGACTGGGGAGGGTTGATCGAGGAGCGTGCCTTCAGCTCCTGACAACGCCCCTTCAGCTCCGGGCAGCGCCCCTTCAGCTCCGGGCAGCGCGCCGCCGGCTCCCGGCAGCGCGCCGTCAGCTGTCGAAGACATCCGTCGGGCTGCCGAAGATGCTGCCGGAGACGGAACGGTCCTCGGGATCATCCGGGATCAGTCCGCCGCCGTCGGGCACGTCGGGGGTGTCCGGCACGGCCTCGGGGCCGATCTCGTCCGTGGAGTCGAGGGAGGTCCCGGGCTCGTCGGGGACGGTGCCGCCGAAGTTGGGCACGGTCGGCTCGGTTCCGGTGTCCTCCTCCGTGGGCACGAGCGGGCTCTCCGGCTCGGTCATCGGCGGGGTGGCCGTGACGGTGGCGGTGGGACAGTCCGCCGATGCGGGCGGCTCGAGTGGTACGTCCTCGGTGGCGCCGGGCGTGACGGTGACGGTGGGGGTCACACAGTCGGTCGGTGTGCCCTCGGGCGTGGTGGAGCCCGTGCGCTCGTCGGACGGCTCGGTGCTCTCGTCGCTCGGGGTCAGGCCGTGGCCGTCCTGGCTCGGAGTGCTGGGCGTCGGAGTGCTGGGCCTCTGCGTCGGCTTCAGCGGTTCGGGACGGGGCACGGGCCGGTCGTGCTGGACGTCGTGGCCGATCCGCCGTTCGATCCAGGTGTTGTTGACGATGTTGATGATCGTGATGTTGGTGATCACCTGGGGTGCCGGGGTCACCACGATGACCTGCGTCGGACGGTAGCCGGACCACGCGCGGCCGCTGGTGGCGGGGCTGCCGTGCGTCGCCGCGGGCGGCTCGATCGGGTTGCCGCAGGCGCAGCGCACCCGCGGCACGCCCCGGTTGTCGACGAGGACGGCGGTGCCCGCCTGGAGGACGGACTGGTAGGTGGTCGCCCGCCCGTCGCGGTACCCGTGGTTGGTGACGTGGGTGTCGGCGCGCAGCACGACCGGGGCGAGGCCGCGCAGATAGTCCGGGACCCCGGACCGGGAGATGCCGACGGCCCCGGCGAAGGCGTGCGCCCTGCCCTGGTCGGCGGTCAGGTGGTCGATCTGCCGGTTCACATCGCAGCTGCCGACGCCTTCGGTGCCGCCGTACAGGCCGGGCGTGGACCCGGCGTAGGAGCGCACACCGTCGGGCTGCGGTGTTCGGGTGACCGGCGGCGGGGTAGCCGTTGAGGTGGCCGTGGAGGCCGTGAAGGGATCGGGTCCCTGGGCCGCGACCGGCTGGAGGAACAGTTCCCCGCTCGCCGCGGCGTCCTTGTCGCCTCCCGATCCGCAGCCGGCGACAAGGAGCGCCGCGCAGGCCGTGACCAGGATCCCTCTGGGTGTTCGCACCACGTTCTCCCGCCTCTTCTCGGGCAGTTCGTCACTATTGTCTGCTTCACCCACTTGGGTTACGCAACCGGAGACATACAGAGAGTGACCGGACGATGGAGGCTGTCAGCGGCACAAACGGCTTCCGGCAGGACAATGGACGAAGGAGCGCAGGCCGTGGAGTGGTTCACCGCACCCGAATACTGGCTGAGCCGGCTGGTCTTCCAGCGGGCCCTGGCCGGGGTGTACCTCGTCGCGTTCCTGACGGCGGCGCTCCAGTTCCGTGCGCTGATCGGCGAGCGGGGCATGCTGCCCGTCCCCCGCTATGTGGCGCAGGTGCCGTTCAAGGCGGCGCCGAGCCTGTTCCACTTCCGCTACTCGGACCGCTTCTTCGCGGTGTGCGCCTGGTCGGGCTGCGCGGTGTCGGCGGCACTGCTCGCGGGCGTCGACGGACTGCTCCCGCTGTGGGCGGGCATGCTGCTGTGGCTGGTGCCGTGGGCGCTGTATCTGTCGATCGTCAACGTCGGCCAGACCTGGTACTCCTTCGGCTGGGAGTCCCTGCTGCTGGAGGTGGGCTTCCTCGCCGTCCTCCTCGGCAACGACGAGGTGGCCCCGCCGATCGTCGTGCTGTTCCTGCTGCGCTGGATCCTGTTCCGCGTCGAGTTCGGGGCGGGCCTGATCAAGATGCGGGGCGACGAGTGCTGGCGGAAGCTCACCTGCCTGTACCACCACCACGAGACCCAGCCGATGCCCGGCCCGCTGAGCTGGTTCTTCCACCATCTCCCCCGGCCGCTGCACCGCGCCGAGGTGGCCGCCAACCACTTCACCCAACTCGTCGTGCCGTTCCTGCTGTTCACCCCGCAGCCCATCGCCACGGCCGCCGCGTCCCTGATGATCCTCACCCAGCTGTGGCTGGTGCTGTCGGGCAACTTCTCCTGGCTGAACTGGATCACCATCGTGCTGGCGGTCTCGGCGCTGCGGCTCCCCGACACGGCACCGTCCTCGGTACCGGACGCGCCCGCCTGGTACCTGGCCGTCGTCCTCGCGGTCTCCGCGCTGCTCCTCGCCCTCAGCTACCGCCCGGTCCGCAATATGATCTCCCGCCGCCAGGTGATGAACCGCTCCTTCGACCCGCTCCATCTGGTCAACACCTACGGCGCGTTCGGCAGCGTCAGCCGGGTCCGCTACGAGGTGGTGGTCGAGGGTACGGACGAGGACGTACCGCGTGAGGACTCCGACTGGCGGGAGTACGAGTTCAAGGGCAAGCCCGGCGATCCCCGGCACTGGCCCCGGCAGTTCGCGCCGTACCACCTCAGGCTGGACTGGCTGATGTGGTTCGCCGCCCTGTCCCCCGCCTACGCCGGTTCCTGGTTCGGCGCCATGGTGGAACGTCTCCTGGAGAACGACCCGGCCACGCTGAAGCTCCTGCGCCGCTCCCCCTTTCCGTCCGACGCGCCGCCCCGCTACATCCGCGCCCGTCTCTTCCGCTACCGCTACACGACTTGGCGCGAGCTGCGGGAGACGGGCGCGTGCTGGGAGCGGACATACGTGCGGGAGTACATGCCGCCGACCCGGCTGGCGCCGACGGCTCAGGGCCGCGAGATCCCGTCCGGGCCGTAGCGCCCGGCGCGTGCGGACCAGTCCAGGTTTCCGCGCATCCAGGCCTTCATCCCGGTGATCAGGGACAGCAGTGCCGTCCGCTCGCTGTCGGAGATCCGCGCGCGGCCGTTGTGCAGTTCCCGCTCAGCCGCCAGGAACTCCTGGACGTCCCGGGTGACACGGGCGTAGACGTGCCGTACCGCGTCCTGGAGGCTCATCGCGTGTTCCCGCTGGACGACGAGGACGCCGTTGTTGGTCTCCCCGATGGCCAGCTCCTTCTTCAGGGAGATCGCGTCATTGACCCAGACGACGACGTCGGCGGCCCGGTCGAACATCACCCGTAGAGGCTCGGTGTCGTGCAGGGCGGGCGGGACCTCCAGGCCTGTGGAGTACTCCAGGAGGTCCAGGCAAGGGGTGATGCCGCCCGAGGCCCGGCGCAGGGGAACGTAGTCGCGCAGGGCAGGCACATGGCCGGTGCGCCGGTTGGCCCCCTCGTCGCGGAACGCCGAGAGGAACTCCCTGACATGGGTGAGGAAGCGGGTCCGCCAGGCCGGGCTCTGCGCGGGCGCGACGCGCCGCCAGATGTGGGCCAGCGCCCGGGCCAGGCGGCTGAGTTCCTCGCGGTCCTGGCGCGCCCGGTCGTGATGGTCGTGGACACCGTGATGATCGTCGACGTCGTGATGGTCGTCGATGACGAACAGCCAGGCGAGCCAGGCCGCCAGCGGTGCCGCCCGGTCCGGTCGGAGTCCTGGATAGGCGCGGGCCAGCAGGTCGCCCACGCAGGCGTGGCGCAGCCGTTCGCGCGCTCCGGGAGCGTTCAAGAGGTCCTTCCCGGCCGCCCAGTCGACCGCCAGGTCGTCGAGCAGGCGCCGGTCCGCGGCGGGGCGGGACGGGAACGCGTAGAGGATGTGGCCCGGTTCGGGAAGGGTGTCCAGCAGGTCGAGACCGTCGATGCGGCCGGTCATGGGCGGGCACCCCTGGGCCGACGGCGTGCCGCCGGGGCGAGGAGGGTGAGCGGCGAGGCCACCATGTGCTGGACGTGCAGGAACCTCCGGTACAGCTCGGGGTCCGAGGGGATCCGGCCGAGGACGCGGTCCAGGCAGCGGCGGGCGAGGGCGGCGGTGACCGGGACGCGGTCGGTGCGCCAGCCCTGGTCGAGGCTGGTGGACAGATACCAGGGCAGCAGGAGGGTACGGGCGACTCGGCGCTGGAAGAGCGCGCAGGCCCGGTCCGGGGCGTGGCGGTCCAGTGTCCGGCCCAGCAGCCGCGCCTGGACGGCCGCGACGGTCATCCCGTGCCCGTACAGGGGGTTGAGCCCGCACAGCGCGTCGCCGAGGACGACGACACCGCCCGGCCAGGGGCGCACCCGGTCGTAGCGGTACCACTCTCCCCCGAGTCCGCCGTAGCGATGGACCGGGCCCAGTGGTTCGCAGTCCCGGACCGCGGTGCGGATGTACGGGTTCGCCAGGGAGGCCGCGTAGTCGGCGAAGCCCTCCGGGTCCGTGGGAGCCGTTTCGCCGTCGGCCCCGAAGAGGCAGACCAGCCACCGGTCGTCCTCGATAGCGACGACCACGCCGCCGCGCCGCGCGGTGGGCGCGAGAGTGGCCTGGATGGACGTCCGCAGATCCGGCCGGTCGACGGGGTCCCGCCGGTACGGGCGGGAGGCATACGAGAGCCTCCCGTCGACGGCGAGGACGGCCGGCCTGGGCACACCGATCTCCATCAGCCAGGTGAGCGCGCGACCGTGCCGGCCGGTGGCGATGACCACGAGGTCGGCGGTGCGCACGCCATGCACGTCCGTCCGCACTCCGGTGACACGGCCCTCGCGGACCAGCCCCTCCACCCGCGTCCCGTCGAGCACGGTCACCGTCCCCAGCGCCAGCACCCGGCGCCGTAACGCGGCCTCCAGCAGGGGACGGCTGTACGTCTGGGTCGCAAGGCCGGTCGGGACGCTGGGCGACCATCCCGCGGGGTACAGCATTGGCAGGCACCCGAAGTCGGTCAGGGGCGCGCCTTCCTTGGCCAACTCGTTGCGGAGCCCGGGGAAGAGCTCTTCGAGGGTGCGCGCGCCTCGGGCGAGCATGCCGTGGGGGTGGTGGCTCTGCGGGGTGCCCCTGCGGTGGGCGGGGCCGGAGCGGTCCGTGATGCCGTCCCGTTCGACGATGGTCACCTCGTCGAACCGGTCGGCGAGGACACGGGCGGTGACCAGTCCGGCGTATCCCCCGCCGACGACCAGCGCGCGGCTCGCGTCAGCCATGGTGTCCCGCCCGCCGTATCAGGCGCAGGGCGAGCCGTCGGGGCCGGTAGAACGCGGCCAGGGGGACCGGGCGGGTATCCGCGCCCGGCTCGCACCGTACGTCCCATCCGCCGACGATCGCCGCGAGCGCCAGGACGCATTCGCCCACGCCGTAGTCGTCGCCCACGCACTTGCGCGGTCCCGTGCCGAAGCCCGCGAAGGCTCCGCGCGGCAGGTCGGCGGTGCGCTCGGGGAGCCAGCGGTCGGGTGCGAAGGTGGCGGCGTCCTCGAAGATGCCCGTGTTGCGGTGCACCGGCACCGGGGTGATCACGACGGTGCTGCCCTTCTCCAGCAGGGTGCCAGCGAGTTCCACATCGCGTGTCGTCACGCGGGTGAACAGCCAGCCGGGTGGATAGAGCCGGATGGTCTCGTTGACGACGCGGTGGAGGGCGGGCAGGCGGGGGATGTCCTGCCAGCGGGCCGGACGGCCCGCCAGCACGGTGTCGACCTCGTGCTGCAGGGCCCGCGCGGCCTCCGGGTGCCCGGAGAGCAGATAGAGGGCCCAGGTCAGGGTGGAGGCAACGGTCTCGCTGCCGGCGGCGAGCACCGTGACGACCTGGTCGTGGATCTCCTGGTCGTCGGGGTCGGAGGCCATCAGGGCCGCCAGTACGTTCCCTTCGTCCCCCTCGGTGGACCGCGAGTCCTCGACGACCCGGTGCACGGTGTCGCTGAGGTGCCGCAGGGCCCGCCGGTGGCGTCGGTTGGCGGGAAGGGGCAGGTCGAGGACCGCGCGGGGCAGGAACATCTGCCGGAAGAAGCCGCTGAACGCGATGTCGAAGGAGTGCCGGATGCCCTCCACGACCTCCTCGTCCACTTTCGCCGCGAACAGCGTCCGGGTCACCGTGCGCAGCGAGAGGCCGTAGAGCGCGCTGTAGGCGTCGATGACCTGTTCGTCGCCCCAGGGCTCGGTGAGGGCGGCGATCTCCTCCTCCACCACGGCCCCGTAGCGCTCCAACTGCTGGTGATGGAAGGCGGGTTGCAGCATGCGCCGCTGGCGGCGGTGGTCCTTGTGGGCACAGGTGGCCACGCCGTTGCCCGCCATCGCGCGGGCCCGGTCGTAGTACTTGCCGCCCTTGTCGAAGGTGCGGTCGTCGATCAGCGTCTGCCGGAGCAGCTCCGGGTGGCAGGGTACGTACCCCGGGGTGACCCCGAGCCGGATCTCGACGAGATCGCCGTATTCGGGCAGGGAGGTCAGGAAGTCGATGGGGCTGCGCATCAGGGGCCAGATGTGTCCCAGGCCGGGAATCGCTCCGGGTGCTGTGCCTGTGGTGAAGGACATACTTCACTGAAGCCCCACCACCGAGCCCGAGCCAGCCCCGGCGCGAGGGCGTGCGGAGTGATCCGGTGCACGCGTCGCGGAGCGGCGCGCCGCGCCCTTCGTGCCGTGCGACACGGAAGGGACGGAGGAGTTCACACGCCGTAGACGCGGGACGCGGTCCGCGAGAAGACCGCTTCCCGCTCCGCGCCGGCCAACTGGCGTGTTGTTTCGAGCACTTCGCCGTACGGCGCGACCTGTGTGCACACCGGCCAGTCCGAGCCGTACATCAGGCGGTCCGGGCCGAAGGCGTCGAGCACTGTGTCGGCGTAGGGGCGCAGGTCGTCGACGGTCCAGGTGGCGGGGTCGGCCTCGGTGAGCAGGCCGGAGAGTTTGCAGACGGTGTTGGGGAGTGCCGCGAGGGCTCGGATGTCGCTCGCCCAGGGTTCGAGGGCGCCCGAGGCGACGGGCGGCTTGCCCAAGTGGTCGAGGACAAAGGTGAGTTCGGGTAGGGAGGCGGCCGCCTTGGTGCAGGCCGGGAGCTGGTGGGGCAGGACCACGAGGTCGTACGTCAGCCCTGCCGCCGCCACAGCGGCCAGACCTCGGCGTACGTCCGCCCGCAGCAGCCACTCCGGGTCCGGCTCCCCCTGCACCTGATGCCGGATGCCCTTCAGGTACCGCCCGCCGGGGAGTTCCCGCAGACGGGCGAGTTCCTCGGCGATGTCCGGGGCGGTCAGATCGGTCCAGCCCACCACTCCGGCGATGAGATCGTGTTCGGCGGCGAGGGCGAGGAACTCCGGGGTCTCCTCCCGCACGGTGATGGTCTGGACGAGGACCACGCGGTCGACTCCGGCGGCGTGCGCCTCGGGTGCGAGGTCGGCGACCGTGAAGTCGCGTCGGATCGGGCTGTCCCCGTCGATCCAGTCCTGGTCCCGTACGGACAGGTCCCAGACATGGACGTGTGCGTCCACTGTCATGGCAGCTCCCATACGACGGGCAGGCCGGCGTCCGCGCCCTCGCCGGAGTAGTCGTGCACCACGTCCAGCAGCTCGGCCATGCGTGCCTGCCAGGCCACGTTGACCGGGAGTTTCTCCAGCTCGGCGAGGAGACGGGCGTAGTCCTCGCAGTCCAGGAGGTGGAAGAGGTCGGTGCCGCTGCGCCAGATCGTCCAGGAACGGGCACCCGCCGCACGGATGGCGTCGGTGAGTTCGGCCGGGACCTCGTGGTGGGCGGCCTCGTAGTCGGCGATACGGTCCGGGCGGACCTTGGTGTGCAGGGCGACCCTCATGACGGCTGCTCCCTCAGCTCCTGCCAGAAGGCGGGCGGAATCGGAGTGGCGAACTGCTCTGCGCAGTCGTGGACTTCGGCCGCTGAACGGGCACCCACGAGCACGCTGGTGACCGCCGGATGCGCGGCGCAGAAGGCCAGGGCGGCGGCGCGCAGGGTGATGCCGTGACGCTCGGCGATCTCCTTCAGGCGCAAGGCCCTTGCCACCAACTCCTCCGGCGCCTGAGCGTAGTTGTACGTCGCTCCCGGCCTCGGATCCGCCAGCAGCCCGGAGTTGAAGGGCCCACCGATCACCACCGAGACGCCCCGCTCCTCGGCGGCGGGCAGCAGTTCGCTGAGCGCGCTCTGGTCGAGCAGGGTGTAGCGGCCGGCACAGAGCACCACGTCGACGTCGGTGTCGCGGACGAAGCGAGTCAGCATCTCCGCCTGGTTCATCCCCGCGCCTATCGCGCCGACCACGCCCTCGGAGCGGAGCTTCTCCAGCGCCGGATAGCCCTCGCGGAAGGCCTCTTCGGCGTGGTCGTCGGGGTCGTGGAGGTAGACGAGGTCCACGCGGTCGAGGCCGAGGCGTTCCAGGCTGGCGTCGAGGGTGCGTCGTATGCCGTCGGCGGTGAAGTCCCAGACGCGGCGGTGGGTGGCGGGGACGGCGAAGCCGTGGGCCAGGTCGCCGCCGCCCTCCTCCGACGGAACCAGTCGGCGGCCCACCTTCGTCGAGACCGTGTACTCCTCGCGGGGCCGCTCCCGCAGGGCCGCGCCCAGGCGGCGCTCGGAGAGGCCGAGGCCGTAGTGCGGGGCCGTGTCGAAGTAGCGGATGCCGTGTTCCCAGGCGGCGGCGATCGCCTCGTACGCCTGCCCCTCGGTCACCTCGGTGTAGAGGTTGCCGAGGGCTGCGGCGCCGAAGCCGAGCGGGGCACCGGCCTGCGGCGCAGGCTCGCCGAAGTCCAGCGGGTTCACTCGGTCACCGGCCGCAGGCGCAGGCCCTGCATACCGCCGTCGACCGCGAGGGCCGTTCCGGTGGTGGCTCCGGAGAGCGGGCTCGCCAAGTAGGCGATGGCACCCGCGACTTCGGCGGCCGAGACCAGGCGGCCGGTGGGCTGGCGGGCCTCCAGGGCGGCGCGTTCGGCGGCCGGGTCGGGCGCCTTGGAGAGCAGGCGGCCTATCCATGGGGTGTCCGCCGTACCGGGGTTGACGCAGTTGACGCGGATGCCCTCACGGACGTGGTCGGCGGCCATGGCGAGGGTGAGCGAGTACACCGCGCCCTTGGTGGCGCTGTACAGCGCGCGCTGCGGCAGGCCCGCGGTGGCGGCGATCGAGCAGGTGTTGACGATCGCCGCGTGCCGCGATGCGCGCAGGTGCGGGAGGGCGGCGCGGGTCGTGCGGACCATGCCGACGACGTTGACGTCCAGGACGCGGTGCCACTCGGCGTCGTCGTTGTCCTCGACGGTGCCCTGGGCGCCGATGCCCGCGTTGTTGATCAGTACGTCGAGTCCGCCGAGGTCGGCGACGGCGGCGGCGACCGCCTCGCGGACGGATGTGTCGTCGGCGACGTCGGCGCGGTGGGCGAGCAGGGGCTTCTCCACCGAGGAGGGGTCGAGGTCGAGGACGGCGACCTGGGCGCCGCGCGCCGCGAGGAGTTCGGCGGTGGCTCGGCCGATGCCGGAGGCGCCTCCCGTCACCAGCGCCTTGAGACCCTCGAAGTCGGTCATGCCGCCTGCCCCTTCTTCTGCGTCTGGAGGTCCGCCGCCCAGAAGGCGCCGTCCGGGAACGTGTACCGCGCGATCGACTCGGGCCGCATGGCGGCCGAGAAGCCCGGCGCGGTGGGTGCCGTGTAGTGACCCTCGCGGATGACCACGGGGTCGAGGAAGTGGTCGTGCAGATGGTCGACGTATTCGATGACCCGGTTCTCGGTGGTTCCGGTGACCGCCATGTAGTCGAACATCGAGAGGTGCTGGACGAGTTCGCACAGTCCGACCCCGCCCGCATGCGGACAGACCGGTACCCCGAACTTGGCCGCCAGCAGCAGGATGGCGAGGTTCTCGTTGACGCCGCCGACGCGGGCCGCGTCGATCTGGACGATGTCGAGGGCTCCGGCCTGGAGGAGTTGCTTGAACACGACCCGGTTCTGGACGTGTTCGCCGGTGGCGACCTTCACCGGGGCGACCGCCTCGCGGATGGTCGCGTGGCCGAGGATGTCGTCGGGGCTGGTGGGTTCCTCGATCCAGTACGGGTCGAATTCGGCGAGGGCCCGGGTCCAGCGGATCGCCTCGTCGACGTCCCAGCGCTGGTTGGCGTCGATCGCGAGGCGGATGTCCGGGCCGACGACCGAGCGGGCAACGCGACAGCGCCGTATGTCGTCGTCCAGGTCGGCGCCGACCTTCAGCTTGATCTGGCGGAAGCCGTCGGCGACGGCCTGGGCGGCGAGCCGGGTGAGCTTCTCGTCGTCGTAGCCGAGCCAGCCGGCGGAGGTGGTGTAGGCGGGGTAGCCGCGTCGTAGCAGATGGCTCTTGCGTTCCTCGGCGCCTTCCCGGCCCCGGCGCAGGATCTTCAGCGCCTCCTCGGGGGTGAGCGCGTCGGTGAGGTATCGGAAGTCGATCTGGTGGACGAGCCATTCGGGGTCGGCGTCGGCGAGGAGCTGCCACAACGGCTTGTTCGCGCGCTTGGCGGCCAGATCCCATACGGCATTGACGACCGCCCCGATCGCCATGTGCATCACGCCCTTCTCGGGTCCCAGCCAGCGCAGTTGGCTGTCGCCGATCAGGTCGCGGTTCAACGTCCCCGGATCGGCGCACAGTTCGTCGAGGGGCCGTCCCACGACATGCCCGCGCAGTGCGTCGACCGCGGCGACCTGGACCTCGTTGCCCCGCCCGATGGTGAAGCTGAAGCCGTGCCCCTCGTGCCCGTCGGCCGCGTCGGTGCGCAGCACGACGTAGGCCGCCGAGTAGTCGGGGTCCGGGTTCATCGCGTCGGAGCCGTCGAGCTCGCGCGAGGTGGGGAAGCGGATGTCGTAGGTGTCTACCGCCGTGATGCGGGCCGGGGTCGGGGACACGGAATGCCTTTCGGTCGGTGGCAGGGGCCGGTCAGTCCTGGGCGCGGCCGGTGGTCAGCCGGGCGATCATCAGGGCGAGCAGGATGATTCCGCCGTAGATCGCCTGGATCCAGTACGGCTGCACCTGGGCCAGGGTGAGCATGTTGTCGACGGTGCCGAGCAGCAGTACGCCGGTCAGGGCGCCGAACATGGTGCCCTTGCCGCCGTCGAGGCTGATGCCGCCGATCACCGCGGCGGCGAACACGGTGAAGATCATGTTCTGGCCCTGGTTGGCGTTGATGGCGCCGACATAGCCGGTCTTCATGAGGCCGCCGACCGCCGCGAGCAGGCCCGCGGTGACGAATACGCCGAGCATCACGCGGTCCACGCGGATGCCGGCCGCACGGGCCGCGTCGGGGTTGCCGCCGATGGCGTAGAGGGAGCGGCCCACGCGGTGGTAGCGGAGGACGGCGCCGACGACGGCGAAGGAGAGGCCGGCCACCCAGGCCGAGACCGGGATGCGCAGGAAGGTGGTGGTGGCCATGGAGAAGAACGCGTCCGGCATGTCGAAGAGCGTCTTGCCCTTGGTCGCGCCGACCAGGACACCGCGCAGGATGATCAGCATGGCGAGCGTGACGATGAAGGCGTTGAGCTTCAGCTTCACCACGAGCAACCCGTTGAACAGGCCGATCGCGGCGCCGACCAGCAGGATGGCCACCATGGCCAGTCCGGTGGGCAGTTCGGTGCCGAAGCCCGCCTTCGCCGCCGGGAGGACGAGCAGGGCGCCGATCGCGGGGGCGATGCCGACCACCGACTCCAGGGACAGGTCGAACTTGCCGGTGATGAGCACCAGCGCCTCGGCGAGGACCACCATCGCCAGCGCGGCCGAGGAGCCGAGGATGGAGATGATGTTGTTCTCGGTGAGGAACGAGTCGTTGATGAACGCGCCGATCACCACAACGACCAACAGGGCGGGCAGAAGGGCGAGTTCGCGGGCGCGGCGCAGCAGCACCGCTCGCGCGGCGCGCGCGTCGGGGACGCTCACCGGCTTCACCGGCGGAGCCTTGGTATCAGCCATGGGCCACTCCTTCGATGGAAGCGATCAGCTCACGGTCCTGCCAGCCCGCCGGATGCTCGGCGACCACGCGGCCGTGGAAGAGAACAAGGACCCGGTCGCAGCGGCGCAGGTCGTCGAGTTCGTCGGAGACGACGAGTACGGCGGTGCCGTCGTCGCGGGCGGTGTCGACGCGGGCGAGCAGGGACTCCTTGGACTTCACGTCGACGCCCGCCGTGGGGTTGATGAGGACCAGCAGACGGGGCTCGGAGGCGAGGGCGCGGGCCATGACGACCTTCTGCGCATTGCCGCCGGACAGGTCGGAGACGGGCTGGTCGGGGCCCTCGGTGTGGATGTCGAGGCGGTCGATCAGCTCGGTGGCGAAGCCGCGTTTGCGCTCGGCGCCGACGAAGCCGTAACGGCCGAGCCGGTCGAGGACGCTCAGGGTGGCGTTGTCGCCGATGGTCATGCCGAAGACAAGGCCCTGGGCATGCCGGTCGCGCGGGACGAAGCCGACACCGGCCTTCAGCGCGGCCTGCACATCACCGAACGGGAGCTGTCTGCCGTCCAGTTGGGCCGTCCCGCCCGTCGGGATGTGCAGTCCCGTGAAGGACTCGGCCAGCTCGATCTTGCCGCTGCCGCTGATCCCGGCGAGCCCGACGACCTCGCCGCGGCTGACGGTGAGGTCGACGTCCTGGTAGGCGTCGGAGGTGAGGCCGCTGGCGTCGAGGAGGACGGGGGCGGTGTCGTCGACCTCCCTGATCTGTACGGCCTGTTCGGCGATGGTCTCTCCGGCCATGGCCTCGACCAGGGCCGCGCGGGACATGTCGGCGACGGGAGCCGTGACGATCCAGCGGGCGTCCCTGAGCACGGTGACGGTCTGGCACACCTCGTACACCTCCTGGAGGTGGTGTGAGATGAACAGGAAGGTGACACCGGACTGTTGGAGTGCGCGCATGCGGGTGAAGAGCCGCTCGATCTCACGGTTGTCGAGCTGGGCGGTGGGCTCGTCGAGGATGATGAAGCGAGCGCCGAAGCTCAACGCCCGCGCGATCTCCACCATTTGACGGTCCTCGACCTTGAGGTCGCGGGTGCGGGCCTCGGGGTCGACGTGCACGTCCCAGGTGTCGAGGAGTGCGGCGGCCTCGGCGCGCAGTCTGCGCCAGCTGATGAAACCGCGCTGTGTCGGCTGACGGTTGATGAAGAGGTTCTCGGCGACCGTCAACTCGGGGACCACGGTGGGCTTCTGGTAGACGCAGGCCACCTTGCGGCGCCAGGCGTCACGGTCGGCCAGTGCGGGGGCGGGCTCGCCGTCGAAGCGGACCTCGCCCTCGTCGGCCGCCTGGAGTCCGGTGAGGATGTGGACCAGGGTCGACTTGCCGGCGCCGTTGCGGCCGACGAGGGCGTGGGACTCGCCGGGGAGGACGGTGAGACGGCCGTCGGCAAGGGCAGTGGTGGGGCCGTAGCGCTTGACGACGCCACGGGCCTCTACGAGTGGCGTACTCATCCGACCGTGTTGCCCCACAGCTTGGGGTCGTCCACGTTCTCCTTGGTGACCAGAGGCGCGGGCAGCTGATCCTCGAGATTGCCGCTGGGCAGTTTGACGATGGTGGAGTCGTGGTCCGTGGGGCCGGGCTCGAACGTCTTCCCCTGCATCGCCGCCTTGACGTAGTACATGCCGTACTTGGCGTAGAGGTCGGCGGGTTGGGAGACGGTGGCGTCGATCTCGCCCCTGCGGATGGCGTCGTACTCCTGCGGGATGCCGTCGTTGGAGACGATGGTGATGTGGCCCGCCTGGCCGGCCTTCTTCAGCATGCCCTTGGACTTGAGGGTCTGCAGGGTGGGCGCGAGGTACACGCCGCCGGCCTGCATGTAGATGCCCTTGATGTCGGGGTTGGCGTTCAGCAGGGTGTCGAGCTTCGAAGCGGCTGTGTCGGACTCCCACTTGGCGGGGATCTCCAGCACCTTCAGCTTCGGGAAGTTCTCCTTCACACAGGTGCGGAACGCCTCGGAGCGGTCGCGGCCGTTGACGGAGGCCAGGTCGCCCATGATCTGCACGACCTTGCCGGACGGTATCTGCTCGCCGAGGTACTGGCAGGCCTTCTCGCCGTACGACACGTTGTTCGCCCGGACCACCATGGCGACCTTGCCCTTGTCCGGGGCCACGTCGACCGCGACGACCGGGACGCCCTTGCGCTCGGCCTGGTCGAGGCCCGCCTCGATGGCGGCGCTGTCCAGCGGGGCCACGACCAGGCCCTTGACGCCCTGGTTGAGGACGTTGTTGATGTCGGTGATCTGCTGCGAGGGATCGCTGTTGGAGTTGACCGTCTTCATCGCGTCGACGTCCTCGGACTTCGCCATCTTCGGCACGTAGTCGTTGTACGACTGCCAGAACGGCGAGGTGAGCAGCGGAAGGATCACGCCGACCTTGCCGGAGCCGTCACCTCCCCCGCCGGCGGAGGGGGCCGAGTCCTTCGTGCTGCCACAGGCGGCCAGCACGAGCGAGGTGCTCGCGGCCACGCCGATAATCCAAAACCTGTTCCGCTTCCCCACTGTCCTGCCGTGCATCTGGCGGCTCCTCGTTGAGGGTGTACGAGCAGATGTCGGCATACTTATCAGACCACTTGCACGGAGGAACACCCTCCGGCAGCAGATTTCCTGGATTTCAGGCTCCAGTGGTCCGACCACATCCGTGGTGGTCGGACCACTTCGCTGGATACACTTCGGCTCACCCCGTGCGGCTCACCCGGTGAGTGGAGGAATGGCGT
Source organism: Streptomyces sp. NBC_00287 (assembly GCF_036173105.1). Taxonomy (NCBI): domain Bacteria; kingdom Bacillati; phylum Actinomycetota; class Actinomycetes; order Kitasatosporales; family Streptomycetaceae; genus Streptomyces; species Streptomyces sp. NBC_00287. The sequence continues at coordinate 8,259,042 of NZ_CP108053.1, read as the reverse complement.
GGACGAGGAGACAGCCCCGCAGAAGGGCACCGTGACACAGCGCGCCATCGAGCGGATCAAGGCGCTGATCGCCGAGGGGCGTCTCGAGCCGGGCCAGCGGCTGCCGACCGAGCGTGACCTCGCGGCCGACATAGGCATCTCCCGCAGCTCGATGCGCGAGGCGATCCGCGCGCTCACCGTGATGGGCGTACTGGAGGCCCGGCACGGCTCCGGCATCTACGTCACGCAGTTGGAGGCCGGCGACCTCCTGGAGACCTTCGGCGTGGTCGCCGATCTGTCCCGGGGCCCGCGCCTGGTGGAGCTGCTGGAGGTGCGCCGCATCCTGGAGTCGACGGCGACCGCGCTGGCGGCGGCACGGATCACGCCCGAGCAACTGGCCGAGGTCGAGAAGCACTTGAAGGCGATGAACGCCACCGACGACCCCGAGGAGATCCTCGCCCACGACCTCGCCTTCCACCGTGAGATCGCCGCGGCCGCGGGCAACGACACGATGGCCGCGATCCTGGAGGGCCTGTCCTCACGCACCTTCCGGGCCCGGGTGTGGCGGGGCTATCAGGAGGAGGGCGCGTTCGAACGGACGCGCCGCGAACACGCCGCGATTCACCGGGCGTTGGTGGCCCGCGATCCGGAGGCGGCGCGCGCGGCGGCGGCCGCCCATGTGGGCGAGGTCGAGCAGTGGCTGCGGGCGCAGCTGGGGGGCTAGCGGCGGGCTACTTAAGAATCGCGCTCGCGACAAGCTCGAAGAGGTGATCGGCGCGTGGCGCGAGCGAGGGTTGATCGCCGAGCCAAGCGAGCGCCGCTATCAGCGCGAACAGATCGGTGCCGTCCATGTCGGGCCGCGCCACGCCCGCGGCCTGGGCACGGGTGAGGAGTCGCGCACCGGCTGCGCGCAGGGTGACGCACGAAGCGTGGAGTGCGGATTCGGTGTCGTCGATGGCGGCAGCCATCAGCACGGTCACGCCCCGGTACTCGGTTGTCCACGCGACACAGTCGCGCAGCCATGAAACGAGAGCGTCCTCGGGTGAGCTCGACGTCTCGAACTCGCCCGCCTTTGCCGTCAGTTCGTCGAAGCTCGTGCGGAGCAGCGCTTCGAGCAGCGCCTCGCGCGTCGGGAAGTGCCGCAGCAGCGTGGCGAGTCCGACGTCGGCCCTGCGCGCGATGTCGCGCAGTGACACGTCGACGCCCTGCTCGGTGATGGCGGCGCCCGCTACGGCGAGCAGGTGATCACGGTTCTTCCTGGCGTCGGCCCGCATCTGCCCCTCTTGCTATCCGGATCAGTGGTCCATATATTCGGATCAGTGGTCCGTTTATGTGGACCGCTGATCCGAATAAGCCTATCCCGCAGCTCGGGCAGGAGAGAACGATGCCGACACAGACGATGAGGGCAGTCCGGCTCCATGAGCACGGCGGCCCTGAAGTGCTGCGCTACGACGAGGTGCCGATTCCCGAGCCGGGGCCGGGTGAGGTGCTCGTGCGCGTGCACGCGGCCGGCGTCAATCCTCCGGACTGGTATCTGCGCGGCGGGCTGACCAGGATGCCCGGGGAGACGGAATCGACGGTCGGCCTGCCGGTGATTCCGGGGACGGACGTGTCGGGCGTCGTCGAGGCCGTCGCGGCGGACGTGGACGCCTTCGCCGTAGGTGATGAAGTCTTCGGTCTGCTGCGTTTTCCCAGCTTCGACGGCAGCGCATACGCCGAGTACGTGGCGGCGCCCGCGTCGGACCTCGCCCGCAAGCCGGCCGGCATCGACCACGTGCACGCCGCCGGGGCACCCATGGCCGGGCTCACCGCATGGCAGTTCCTGATCGAGGTCGGACACGATCACCCCTCGCCCTTCCAGGAGACACGGCACCGCCCGACGGCACTCGACACCGGCACGACGGTGCTCATCAACGGCGCCGCGGGCGGCGTGGGGCACTTCGCGCTCCAGCTGGCGAAGTGGAAGGGCTCCCAGGTCGTCGCTGTGGCATCGGGCGCGCATGAATCGTTTCTGAGCAAGCTCGGCGCAGACCGGTTCATCGACTACACCAAGAGTCGTCCCGAGGAACTCGTGCACGACGTCGACCTCGTTCTCGACACCGTCGGCGGCCCCGACAGCAGCCGTTTCCTGCGCACGCTCAGGAGCGGCGGCGCCCTCTTCCCGGTGTTTCCGGGGGACTTCGACGAAGGAGAGACCGCGAAGCTGGGCGTCACGGTCTCGATCGCCCAGGTCCGCTCGAACGGCGCTCAACTCGCCGAACTGGGCCGCCTGCTCGACACGGGGACGGTTCGCGTCGCGATCGACAGCACCTTTGCGCTCGCGGACGCCCGGGCCGCGCACGAACGCGCCGCCCGCGGGCATATCCAGGGCAAGATCGTGCTCACCGTCGCTTAGTACGGCTCAGGATGAGTCTCCTAGTACGGCTCAGGATGAGTCTCCGTAGCGGGAGACAATCGCGGCGGCCCGGTCGCGCAGGGCGGTGCGCAACCACTGCGGGGCCAGGGCTTCGACGTCCGTGGTGAGCTGCCACACCGCCCATTCGGCATGTCGTGCATCCTGGAAGGTCACCTCCAGCCGCGGCCAGCCGTTCGCGTCGGGTTCCTCGGCGCGGACGGCCAGCGCGCTGTCTACCAGTTCCTCCCGCCGCGCGGGGTTCACCCGTACCCGCACGGTGACTTGGTCGCCGTCGGACAGAAACCGCGCGCAGCGTTCCCGCCAGATCCGGTCCAGATCGACCTGGTTCGGTCGCTGCGCCGGTTCGGGGAGTTCCTCGGCGGCCAACACCCGCGACAGCCGGTAGGTGCGGTCCGCGCCGCCTCTCGTGGCCAGCAAGTAGGCCCGGTCGCGCACGGTGACCAGGCCGATCGGATCCACGGTGCGCCACTGTGGCGGCTGGTCCGTGGCCGCGTAGTGGATGCGCAGCTTGTGTCCGGCGAGTACCGCGCGCCGGACCACGATCATCGTGGTGTCGGGTACCTCCTCGGTGACCAGTCGACGGGAGAGCAGGTCGGTCTCCGGGTCGACGAGAAATCGCTGGGCCGCGTCGCTCGCGGTGGCCCGATGGCCTTCAGGCAGCGCGTCGACCACCTTCCGCATGGCCGAAGCGAGCGCCGAGCCGAGGCCGAACACCTGCTCGCCGCGCCCCGATCCGGCGGTCAGCAGGGCAAGGGCCTCGTCGTGGTTCAGTCCGCTGAGGTCGGTCTGGAAATCGGGCAACAACGCGAACCCGCCGCGCCGGCCGCGTTCGGCGTAGACCGGGATGCCGGCCGCGGACAGCGCCTCGATGTCGCGCAGCACGGTGCGGGTGGAGACCTCCAGCTCGCGGGCGAGCGTGGTCGCGGTCAGCCGACCGCGCTGACGCAGCAGCAGCACCAACGAGATCAACCGGTCGGCACGCATACAGGAACGCTAGCGGAATACGTGACCAAGGATGTCGTGATTTGCAGGGAGGCTTACCCACGTGACGTCGAAGCCGGTGGCTACCGGGCCTTTGGACGCACGTACTGCCGATGAATCGAATGGAGTTGTTGTGGCGATGGAGCGATCGACGGTCAACCCGTGGACGTGGTCGGTGGAGTTGGGCTACAGCCAGGGTGAGATCGTCTCCGGTCACACCCGGACCCTGTACATCTCGGGGCAGGCCGCGATGAGCGGTGACGGCAAGCCCGAGCATGCCGGTGACATGGCGGCGCAGTTGGCGCTGACCGTCGACAACCTGGAGGCCGTGCTCGGCGAGGCCGGCATGTCCCTCGCGAACCTGGTTCGGCTCAACGTCTACACCACGGACGTCGATCTCCTTTTCCAGCACTACGGCGTGCTGGCAGGGCGGTTGGGCGCCGCCGGGGTGGCGCCGACCACCACCATGCTCGGGGTGACACGACTGGCGGTCCCCGACCTGATGGTCGAGCTGGAGGGGACCGCTGTCGCGTGAGATGAACTCCCGTCACACCCTGCTGAGCCGCAACGTCACCAGCTCGAACGGACGCAGTCGTACGGCGACACTGTTGCCGTCGCGCTCCACGGCGCCGTCCTGAAGCGGGCGCTCCAGCAGGTCCGTGGTCATGACGTCCGCTACCTCGAAGCCGGCGGTGAGGGTCGCCCGGGCGCGGCCTCCGTGGGCTTCGTGGAAGCGGACGATGACGTCCCCGCTGCCGTCGTCGGCGAGTTTGACCGCGGTGACGACGACCGCGTCCCGGTCGACGCTCACCAGCGGGGCGACCTCCCCGGCGCCGGTCAGCCGCCGCTCGGGCAAGTTGATCCGCCAGCCCTCACGGACCGCGTCCCCGATGTCCGCGCCCGGCACCAGGGCGTGGCGGAAGCGGTGGACGCCCTGATCGGTCTCGGGGTCGGGGAAGCGCGGGGCGCGCAACAGGGAGACGCGCACCGTGGTGGTCGTACCGCGGTCGCCGCCGGTGCGGACGGTGCGGGTCACATCGTGGCCGTACGTCGAGTCGTTGACGATCGCCACACCCCAGCCCGGCTCCTCCAGGTGCACGAACCGGTGGTTGCAGGCCTCGAACTTGGCCGCCTCCCAGGAGGTGTTGGTGTGCGTGGGCCGGTGGAAGTGCCCGAACTGGGTCTCGGACGCATACCGTTCGGCGTGCACATCGAGCGGGAAGGCGAGTTTCAGGAACTTCTCCGTCTCGTGCCAGTCCACCTCCGTGTCCACGAGCAGCCGTCGCTCCCCCGGCGCGAGGGACAGCAGTTGGGTGACGCGTGAGTCACCGAAGGTCCGTACGATCCGCACGGCGTCCCCCACGGGAGCGATCTCGTCCACGTCGGTGAGATCGGTGACGGTGTTCCGGTAGAACTCGTCCACGTCCCAGGCGTCCCACATGTTCGGGAAGTCGGGGTGGAGTTGGAGGAGGTTGGCGGCCCGTCCGGGCGCGATCGTCTCGCGGTCGGCCTCGATGTCGTAGGCGGAGACGACCAGGCCCTGGGCGTCGATCTCGATCCGCAGCAGGCCGTTGTCGAGGACGTGCCCGCCGTCCCGGCGCCGCGTCAGGGTGGTCCGGCCCTCGTCGACGGGGGCCCGCGCGCCGCCCGCCGGAATGCCGTCGCGGGTGTGCGGGGCGGAGTTGAAGACCAGCGGAGTCGAGCCGTCGCCCGCCAGGGCACGCTGGGCCGCGTCGATGATCCCGTTCAGCTCCGTGGCGAGCCGCTCATAGGTCGCCCGGGCCTCCCGGTGCACCCACGCGATGGACGAACCGGGCAGGATGTCGTGGAACTGGTGGAGCAGCACCGTCTTCCAGATGCGGTCCAACTCCTCGTACGGATAAGGGAATCCGGTACGCACGGCCGCCGTCGCCGCCCACAGTTCGGCCTCGCGCAGGAGGTGTTCGCTGCGGCGGTTGCCCTGCTTGGTCTTGGCCTGGCTGGTGAGGGTGGCGCGGTGGAGTTCGAGGTAGAGCTCGCCGACCCAGACGGGCGGGTTCGGGTACTCGGCCTCGGCTTTCGCGAAGAACTCCGCCGGGGTCTCCCATACGACGGTCGCCGAGCCTTCGAGGTCGCGCAGCCGGGCCGCCTTGGCGACCATCTCCCGGGTGGTGCCACCGCCTCCGTCGCCCCAGCCGGTGGGCGCGAGGGAGTGCCGGGCGACGCCCTTGTCCTTGAAGTTGCGGGCGGCGTGGGCGATTTCGCTGCCCTTCATGGAGCAGTTGTAGGTGTCGACGGGCGGGAAGTGCGTGAAGATCCGGGTGCCGTCGATGCCCTCCCAACTGAAGGTGTGATGCGGGAACTTGTTCGTCCGGGACCAGGAGATCTTCTGCGTGAGCAGCCACTTGGCACCCGCGGCCTTGATGATCTGCGGGAGCCCGGCCGCGAAGCCGAAGGTGTCGGGCAGCCAGGCCTCGTCGTTCTCGATGCCGAACTCGTCGAGGAAGAACCGCTTGCCGTGCACGAACTGCCGGGCCATCGCCTCCGAGCCCGGCATATTGGTGTCCGACTCCACCCACATCCCGCCGGCCGGCACGAACCGCCCGTCCGCCACCGCCTTCTTCACCCGCGCCCACACCTCGGGCCGGTGCTCCTTCACCCACGCCCACTGCTGAGCCTGGGACATGGCGAACACGAACTCCGGCTCGTCCTCCAGCAGCGCGGTCATATTGGCGGTGGTCCGGGCCACCTTGCGGACCGTCTCACGCAACGGCCACAGCCACGCCGAGTCGATGTGCGCGTGCCCGACGGCGCTGATGCGGTGGGCGGAGGGTACGGCCGGCTCGGACAGGACCGTCTCCAGACGCGCCCGCGCCTGTGCCGCCGTACCGTTCACGTCCTGGAGGTCGATCGCGTCCAGCGCCTTCTCGACCGCCCGCAGGATCTCCCAGCGACGCGCGGAGTCCACGGGCAGCTCAGCCATCAGCTCGCCGAGCACCTCCAGGTCGATCACCAGCTCCCACACCGTCTCGTCGAGGACGGCGAGATCCATGCGGGTGAGCGTGTACTGCGGTGCGCGGCCCGCGGTCTCCTTGTCGCCCAACTGGGTGGGCAGGAAGGGGTGGTAGTCGAGGATGACGGGGTTGGACGCGGCCTCGATGTGCAGCCGCACCTCCTCGCCGCCCTCGACGGGCGCACCGATGCGCACCCACTGGTTGCGCGGGTTGAGGCCCTTCACCGGGGTGCCGTCGGGCCGGTAGACCAGGCCCTCGCACTGGAAGCCGGGCATGTTCTCGTCGAACCCGAGGTCGAGCAGCGCCTCCACGGTCCGCCCGGCCCACGCCTCGGGCACGGTCCCGGTGACCCGGAACCAGCTGGTGCCCCACGGAGCACCCCAACGGGCGCCCACCTCGATCGGCTCGGGCTCGGCCGCAAGCCCCTCGCCGACCGGGACGGGCTCACCGGGCGCATGCCACACCGCCACGTCGAGCGGTACGGACTCGGGGTACACGGCGGGGCGGATGCGCTCGTCGAGAACGCGCCTGAGGCGGGCTTCGACCAGGCTGCGGTCGTCATGCATACGGGGTGCTCCGTAGGTCGTCCGGGTGGGGTTACCAAGTGGGGGCGGTCACCAGGAGTGGGTGACCGTCGTAGGGGCTGACCTGGTGTACAGCTCCCCTACGGCGCGCACTTCGAACCGCGCCGCCGCCTCGCCCTGCTCGGGCCGGAGCCCTTCGACGAAGTAGGCCCGCTGGCAGGTACCGCCGAGGAAGCGCCGGGTGCCGTCGGGGAGGAGGCGGTGCAGGGTGTAGTGGCGTACGTCTCCGGGCGCGGGGTTCCAGACGAAGCGCAGATCGCCGCCGCTCGCGCCGGTGATCCGGAGGCCGGAGGGTGCGGCGGGGGTAGCGGGCGCGGCAGACCGGACAGCGAGACCGCCGAGCCGCCAGCGCACCGGGCCACTGCCGCTGTCGCGCGGGGTGAGCCGAACGCCGATCGCCCGTATCGTGCCGGTCAGCCCTGTGAGCCGTACGGTCGACGTCTGCCAGGTGTTGACCGAGTTCACAGGGAAATAGGTGTACGGCGCTGTCGACCCGGGTGCGCCGGGATCTGGGTCGGCGGTGGCAACGGCCAACTCGACGTTCACAGCGCCGGCGTCCGTCCGGTGCGTGAGCTCGACAACCGTGTCAACACCCACCGGCAGCCGGGTCGCGTACACATCCAGCACCGCCGGCGCGGTCAGTTCACCCTCGACGAGCACACTGCTGCCGCCACACCACGCGTCCGCGAAATCGAAGTTCACAGCGGGCCGCGCGCCGGCGGTGTGCACAAGCCAGCGCCGCGACGGCAGCCGATCCTGCAACCCGAGATGGTTCCACGGCGCCTGGGACGTCACCGCCCCGCGCTCGTACCACCGCAGCCCGTGCCCCGTGTTGAACACACTGGCGAACGGCACCGACGTCACCGTCGACCGGTCGACCACCGAGACAGCCGGGGCCCGCCAGGCGTCGGTACCGTCCGGCCGCGAGGGATCCAGCGAACGACCGCTCCAGAACCGGTCGTCGGCGGCATGGAACTCCCCCGGCGTCCGCCCCGCCGGCAGGTGATTGCGGGTCCACTCGGGCCGGTAGAACCCGACCGACACGACATGCGCCCGGTCCCTCGGCACGATCGCGTCCCAGTTCACGGACTTGTTCCAGCCGCTCGCCTCCACATCGACGCCCGCCCACAGCTCGTACCGGCTGCGCCCGATCCGGTCGGCCCGCTGCCCCGAGGACGCCAGGCCGCTCGCCGTCCACCGGAAGTCGACGAACATGTCGTCGGCGGACTCGAAGAACGGCTGGTTCTGCGCGTTCAGCGCCCCCTGCCAGCTCACACCGCCGTTCACGGTCATCGAGTCGTACCAGGTCACCCGCTGTCCGACCGCCGCCGCCCGCGACTTCAACTCCCGCAGGAAGCCCAGCATGTCGGTGGCGAGAGCCGCATTGCCGCCGCCCGTCTCGGGGTTCACGAACCAGCCGTCGAAGCCGTACGCCCGTGCCACCGCGACGAGTTGGGCGGCGAGCGGATACCGCCCGGCCGAGTCCTTCTGCACGAGGTCCCGGGTCCACTGCAACTGCCCGCCGTACGCCACGGGCGGCAGGAAGATGTTGCCCAGCACGGGCACGCCGTGCCGGTGGGCGGCGTCCACGATCGGCGCGTTGGGGGCGAGGATCAGCCCCTCCCCCGACGAGCCGCCCCAGAACACCAGCTCGTCGATGTAGGCCCAGTGGGTGAGGGCGTAGTAGTCGGCGGTCGCCGAGCCCTGCGCGGAGTTGCTCGATGTGGGCCCGAAGGAGACGAGGGACTGGATACGGGCCTGGCCCGAGCGGGCGGTCGGGTTCACCGGCGCCGGGGTGAACCGGGTGGCCAGCGGGACGGACGCCGCGTTGAAGGCGAGATCGACGTCGTCGGCCGCCCGCCACGCCTTGAGGCTCCGCCAGGTGATGCCGGTGCCGGGGCTGCCGGAGGGCAGGGAGTCCGGGTACCAGTACGAGGCGTACGGCGGGGTGGCCGCCGCCTTCGGAGCGGCGGCCGCCGGAAGCGTGGGCGTCAGAGCGGCCGCAGCGCCTGCGATCAGGACCGTGCGTCTGGTGGGTTTCACGAGCGGGTGCCTCCTTGGGGGATGGGGAGTACCTGGTCGGGAGTGACAACCTCGGTGATGCCACGCGCGGCGAGATGGTCCTTGTCGTCGGCGCGCACATCGAGGACGGTGGTGGGCCGGACGCCCTCGGCGACCAGCCGGAAGTAGGCGTCGAAGACGGGTCCGCCCGGGGCGCAGAGAGAGCGGGCGCCGGGGTCGGCCGGGACGACAAGCGCGGTGGTACGAGGGGAAGGCGCGGCCGGGCTCCCGGCCGCCGCCGCCCGTGCCAGCACCCGAGCCGTGTCCTTCGGCGCGCGCTCACTGGTCAACAGCCCGAGCCCGTACTCGAGTTCGGGGAAGTCGGCGAGTCCCCGGGACACATCGTGCGAGCACCACCAGGTGACGCCCCACAGGTCGGGACAGTCCAGCGCGCTCGCGACGGTCGCCTCGGTGAAGGCGGCGGCGTGCTCGGCCGGGATCAGGGGTGCGGGTGCGCCGACTTCCTGGAGCCAGACCGGCCGCCGTGGATCGTCCGCCCAGGCCTTGCTCAGCTCGATCAGATACGCGGCGTGGTGCTCGGTGGGCACGGAGGTGCGGCCGTGGCGCTGGGCGGTGCCGTTGAACACCCAGGAGTGCACCGCGGTGACGGCACCGCGGCGGGCGGCCTGGGCCGGGGTGAAGGGCTGGTCGTCCTGGTACCAGGTGGCGTCGTACTCGGCATGCAGATGCAGCCGGCCGGGGGCGCCCTCCTCGCAGGCGGCGAGCATGCGCTCCAGCCAGGCGTCGATCTGGGCGCTGGTCGCACGGTCGGGGTCGGGGTGCGGTCCGGCGGAGAACTGGTTGACCTCGTTGCCGAGGGTCATGCCGATGAAGTTGGGTCGGTCGGCGAGGGCCGCGGCGAGCGTGCGCAGGTAGGTCGCCTGGCCGTCCACGACATCCGGGTCGGTGAAGAGGTTGCGGCGATGCCAGGTGCGGGTCCAGGCGGGCAGGAAGTCGAAGCTGCTCAAGTGGCCTTGCAGACCGTCCACGTTGACGTCGAGCCCGCGCTCGGCGGCGGCGTCGGCGAGCTGGACGAGCTGCTCGACCGCTCGCCCCCGGATCAAGGTGCGGTTGGGCTGGAAGTACGGCCACAGCGGGAACACCCGGACGTGGTCCAGGCCCAGCGCGGCGATCGAGTCGAGGTCGGCGCGTACGGAGTCCAGGTCGAAGTCGAGCCAGTGGTGGAACCATCCCTCGCTCGGGGTGTAGTTGACGCCGAAGCGCACGGCAGCAGGCATACGGGGTCCTTGTCGAACACGAGAGGGGGGTTTCAGCCCTTCACCGGGGTTTCAGCCCTTCACCGCTCCCTCGCCGACCCCGCGGAAGAAGTACCGCTGGAGACAGGCGAAGAGCGCGATCAGTGGGGCGACGGCGATGACCGTGCCCGCGGCGACGAGCCGTTCGTCGTTGGCGAAGGTGCCGTGCAGATAGTTGAGGCCGATGGTCAGCGTGAACTTCGACGGATCGCTCAGCACGATGAGCGGCCACAGGAAGTCGTCCCAGGCGCCCATGAAGGCGAAGATCGCGACGACGGCGAGGGTGCCCTTCACGGACGGCAGCGCGATCCGCACGAACCGCTGCCACACGTTGGCGCCGTCGACGAAGGCGGCCTCCTCGATCTCGTACGGCAGGTTGAGGAAGGCGTTGCGCATCAGCAGGACGTTCATGGCGCCGATGCAGCCGGGCAGGACGACGCCGACCAGGGTGTTGTTGAGGCCCAGCTCCCGCATGGTCGTGAACTGGGCGATGATGATGCCCTCCACCGGCACGAGCATCGCGAGGATGAACGCGAGCGTGGCGGCACGGCGGCCCCGGTAGCGCAGGCGGGCGAGCGCGTAGCCGGCGAGCGCCGAACCGACGCAGTTGGTGACGACGTTGGCGGTGGCGACCTTCAGCGAGTTGAGGGCGTAGTCCCAGACCGGGATGGTCTCGGAGACGCGCTCGTAGTTGTGGAACGTCGGGTCGCTCGGCAGGAACCGCGGCGGGGAAGTGTAGATGTCCTCGGTCGGGCCCTTGAGCGAGGTGGAGAGCTGCCAGAGGAACGGGCCGACGGTGAGGGCGAGGACGGCGAGCAACAGGGCATAGCGCAGGGCGAGTTCCCAGACGCGTACGCGGCGGCCGTGCTCGTCGGTGACGCGGGGTTCGCTCACCACGCGCGCCGGGCGCACCTTCTCCAGCACGCTCATGACTCGTCCCTCCGGTCTGCACGCAGGACGAGCAGCATCAGCGCGACGGTGACGACGAAGACGACGACGGAGATCGCGGAGGCATAACCGACGCGGCCCGTGAGACCCGTACCCGTGCGCTGGACGAGCATCACGAGCGTCGTGTCCTCACCGGCAGGACCGCCACTCGGCCCCGCCATCAGGTAGACCTCGGAGAACACCTTGAAGGCAGCAACCGACGACAGCGCCCCGACCAGCACCATGGTCGACCGGACCGCGGGCACGGTGACCGTGAGGAAGCGCCGTACGGCACCCGCGCCGTCGACCGCGGCGGCCTCGTGCAGTTCGCGGGGGACGTTGGCGAGGGCCGCCAGGTAAATGATCATGTAGTAGCCGAGGCCCTTCCAGACCGTGACGGCCATGGCGCTCAGCAGCAACAGCCACTGGTCGCTGAGGAAGCCGACCCGGCCGACGCCGATGGTCTCCAACAGCGAGTTCACCAGGCCGCGTTCGTCGAGCAGCCACACCCAGATCAGCCCCACCACGACGATCGAGGCGACGACCGGGGTGTAGAAGGCGGAGCGGAAGAAGGCGATGCCGGGGATGTTCTTCTGCACGAGCAGTGCCAGCAGCAGGGGCAGCAGAACCAGCGCAGGCACGACCCCGACGACGTACAGCGTGCTGTTGCGCAGGCCGATCCAGAACATGTCGTCGTGCAGCAGCTCACGGAAGTTGTCGAGCCCGACGAACTTGCCTTCGATCAGGGTGCGTCGGTCGGTGAAGGCGTTGATCAGCGTGGAGACGAACGGGTAGAGGATGAAGGCGCCGATGACCAACAGCCCCGGGGCGGCGAACAGCCAGGGGCTCAGCGGGAGTTGGCGCCGCACCCGAGACACCGTGGACATCGTCATCCCTGCTGCTGGAGAAGCCGGTTGCAGGCCTCGACAGCGTTGTCAAGCGCTTCCTTGGGGCTCTCCTTGCCCTGGAGCGCCTTGGCGACCTCGTTGCGCAGCTCGGTCTTCATCTGCTCGCTGAACAGCACCGGCGTGTAATTGACCGCGCTCTTCAGCGACTTGGCGGCGGCCACCCGCACCCGTGTCTCATCCGTTCCGTCCTCCTTGGTGAAGTACGGGTCGTCGAGCGAGCCGGCGGTGCTGGGGAAGATCGCGACCTTCTTGGCGAACGACATCTGATGTTCGGCGTCGGTGACGTAGTGCGCGAAGGCGACAGCGGCGGGCGTCTGCTTGCTCTGGGAGTTGACCATCACGCCCATCACGTACATGTTCACGTGTCCGGTGCTGGTGATCTGGTCGGTGATGCCGATGTTCTTGTACAGGTTCGGCGCCTGCTTCTTGAAGTTGCCGAGGTCGAGCGCGCTGCCCGGGTTCATGGCGACGGCCTCGGTGAGGAACTTCTTTCCGGACGACTCGGGGGTGGCGGTCAGCGCCTGCGGGTCGAGCGCCTTCGCGTCGTACAACTCCTTGTATTTGGTGAGGAGTTCGACGCCCTTCGTGTCGTTGAAGGCGAAGGCGGTGCCCTCCTGGTTCATGAGCGGGACGCCGTAACGGCCGAAGTCCTCGACGGTGGGGACATTGGCGAGCGTGGCGACCTTGCCGTCGGTCTTCTCGGCGATCGTCAGGGCGTCGTCGAAGAGTTCGTCGTACGTCGTCGGCGGCTGCTCGGGGTCGATCCCGGCCTCTTGGAACAGGGACTTGTTGTAGAACAGCGGGCCGGTGTTGAGGTACCAGGGGAAGGCGTACGTACCGGTCATGCCCGGTATCTGATGGCTGGCCCAGGCGCCCTCCAGGTACTCCTTCTTGTACTGCGCGGCATCCTTGTCCAGGTCGAGCGCGAGGCCCGCCTTGGCGAGCGGCGCGACCAGGTCCGGCGAGACGTTGACGACGTCGGGGAGGGTGCCGCCGGCCGCGTCCGCGCTGATCTTGTCGGCGTAGCCCTCGGCGGGCTGGTCGACCCATTTGACCTTCGTGCCGGGGTACTTCTTCTCGAAGTCGGTGATCAGGCCTTCGAAGTAGTCCTTGAAGTTGGCTCTCAGGTTCCAGGTCTGGAAAGTGATGTCGCCCTCGATCTTGCCGGAGGCGTCGGACGAGCCGCCTCCGTCGTCTCCGGAGCCGCAGGCACTGAGCGGCAGGACGACACAGACGGCGAGAGCGGCAGCGAGGTTTCTACGGGAAATGGGCACCGTGAACCGGCCTCCTTGGCGGCGGGGTTGGTGGGCGACCGCAGGGGGATTCGGTCGCCGACGCAGACCTTGCACGCCGCTCCGAGGGCCCGTCAATGCATCTCGCGGAGCTAATTTCATTAGTGACTAATACGCATTAGGTTGACGCAGCTGAACCGCATTAGTGCACACTGGTGGCCGGAATGCGTCGGAGGAATGGGGAAAACCGTGCACGGCAAGCGGTCACCGGCCCGGCGGCCCACGATGAAGGACATCGCGCGGCATGCCGGGGTCTCGCAGAGCGCCGTGTCCTTCGCGCTGAACGGGCGCGCCGGGGTCTCGGAGGACACCCGGGAGCGGGTCCGCCAGGTGGCCGAGGAGCTGGGCTGGCGGCCGAGCACGGCGGCTCGCGCCCTGTCCGGGGAGGGCGCGGCGACGGTCGGCTTCGTACTGGCGCGGCCCGCGGACACGCTGGGCGTGGACTCGTTCTTCCTCCAGCTCGTCTCCGGCATCCAGGAGGTGCTGGCTGAGCGTCATCTCGGGCTGCTGTTCCAGGTGGTGGAGGACATCGCCGACGAGTGCGCGGTGTACCGGCGCTGGTGGGCCGAGCACCGGGTGGACGGGGTCCTGGTGGTCGACCCCCGCACCGACGACCCGCGCCCCGACCTCCTCGACGAACTCGGCCTGCCCGCCGTGGTGATCGGCGGCGCACCCGAGGAACGGCATCCGGGCCTTTCGACGGTGTGGGCGGACGACGCGGGCGCGATGGCGTCGGTGGTGGACGGGCTGCACGCCCTCGGGCACCGGCGGATCGTGCACATCGCGGGTCTCGCGGGCCTCGCCCACACCGAGCGCCGTATCCGCACCCTGGCCGCCGAGGCCGGGCGGCGCGGGCTGACGCAGGTGCAGTCGGTGACCACGGACTACTCGGACGCGGCGGGCGCGGCGGTGACCAGACGCGTCCTCCAGGCCGCCGCTCCCCCGACCGCGCTGATCTACGACAACGACGTGATGGCCGTCGCCGGCGTCGCCGCCGCGACCGAGCTGGGCTTCTCGGTGCCTACGGAGGTATCGGTGGTCGCCTGGGAGGACTCGGCGCTGTGCCGCATGGTCAAGCCGTGGCTTTCGGCCCTGTCCCGGGACAGTGTGGAGTTCGGCCGTACGGCGGCGCGGGAGCTGACGGCACTGCTGGACGGGGGGCCGGCCCGGACCGTACGGGTGCCAGTGCCGCGGTTGATCGAGCGGGACAGCACGGGGGTGGCCCGGGGGACCTGAGGAAACCGGCTCCCCCGTCCACGCGGCCTGAGGAACCCGCTCCCCGTCCACGCCCCGCCGGGGGACAATGGCCGCATGCGGCTGCGGGGACTGGCCTGTGCCGCCGCCGGGCTGTCGCTGCTGTTGGCGGTGGGCTGCACCGGCGGCGGGGACGAGGGTGCGCGCGAGACGCCATCGGCAAGCCCGAGCCCTCGTACGACAACCGCCTCCCCCTCGCCCTCCCCTGTGGACCCCGTGTCGATCCAGGCGCTGATCCAGCGCGACCACCGCGGCTCCGACCTCCGCCTGGGTACCGTCCTGGCCCGCACCGCCGCCTACACCTCGTACGCGGTGACGTACGAGAGCGACGGTCTGACCATCTCGGGGCTGATGAACATCCCCTCGGGCAAGGGCCCGTTCCCGGCGCTGGTGCTCGCGCACGGCTACATCGACCCGGCCGTCTACACCACAGGCCGGGGTCTGGCCCGCGAACAGGACCTGCTCGCCCGCGAGGGCTATGTCGTCCTGCACACCGACTACCGCAACCACGCCCGGTCCGACGACGACCCCGACAACGACGTGAATCTGCGCCTCGGCTACACCTCCGACGTCATCGGCGCGGTCCTCGCGCTGCGCGGTTCCGGCCGGCCGGAGATCGACGGTGACCGGATCGGGCTGCTCGGGCGCTCGATGGGCGGCGGGGTCGTATACAACACACTGGTGGTGGCGCCCGGGCTGGTCGACGCGGCCGTGGTCTTCGCGCCGGTCAGCGGCAGGCCGCAGGACAACATCGACCGGTTCCAGCGGGGTGAGGGCGACCCGATCGCCGCCGAGATCGACACCGCACACGGTACGCCGGAACAGGACCCGCAGTTCTGGCGGAACGTCTCACCGCTGACCTTCGTGGACCGGGCGACCGAGCCGCTGCTGATCCATCACGGCACCGCGGACGACACCTGCCCGCTCGCCTGGTCGAAGCGGACGGTCGCGGCGTTCGAGGCGGCCGGGAAGGACGTGGAACTGCGCCAGTACCGGGGCGAGGGGCATACGTTCGGACCCCAGTGGCCGGACGCGATGGAGGCGACAACAGCATTCTTCGAGAAGCATCTGCGTTGAGCCGCGCTCTCGACGCGGGGACCCTCGGCAGGCAGAGTTCTGTCCCACGTACCAGCGAGTAATCCCACCTCATGGAGCCTTCTGTGACCACCTGGGTCGGCCGGAGCGCCGCCGAGATCGCCGCCGCCGTACGGGAGAAGCGGGCCACGCCCCGGGAGGTGGTCGCCGAGCACCTCGACCGGATCGAGCGTCTGGACGACCGGATCGGCGCCTTCCGTACGGTGCGGGCAAAGGCGGCGCTCGCCGAGGCCGACGCCGTGGCAGCACGCGGTGACCTGGCCGAACTGCCGCTCGCGGGCGTGCCGGTGGCCGTCAAGGACAACCTGGCGGTGTGCGGAGAGTCGCTGCGCATGGGCTCTGCCGCGACCTCGGAGGCCCCGGCGGCCGACGACCATGTCACGGTGGCCCGGTTGCGGGCGGCAGGCGCGGTCGTCGTAGGCCTGACGAACGTTCCGGAGCTGTGCGTCTTCGGCACCACGGACGGCGTGCACGGCATCGCCCGCAACCCGTGGGACCTTTCGCGCTCGGCGGGCGGTTCCTCGGGCGGCAGCGCGGCCGCGGTCGCCGCGGGCCTGGTCCCGATCGCCCTCGGCAACGACGGCATGGGCTCCCTGCGCATCCCGGCGGCCAACTGCGGACTGGTCACCATCAAACCCGGCCGCGGGGTGGTCCCGGCGGGCATCGGCGACGGCGACTGGTTCGGCATGTCGGAGAACGGCCCGCTGGCCACGACGGTCGAGGACGCGCGCCTGATGCTGGCGGTGCTGGCCGACGCGGAACTCCCGCCCGCGTCGACGCGGGGAGCGCGGCGCATCGCAGTGTCGCTGCGCAGCCCGCTCGCGGGGATCGCGGTGAGCGCCCCGTTCCGAGCGGCGGCGCGCGAGGCGGCGGGGCTCCTGATGAAGGCGGGCCATCAGGTACGCCGCGCAGATCCGCCGTACCCCCTCTCCCTCAGCCTCACCTCACTCGCCCACTGGACGGCGGGCACCTCGGTCGACGCCCGGGGCCTGGACCCGCGTCTGCTGACCCGCCGCACGAGGGTCCACGCGGCGATAGGCAGGCGCTTCGTGGGTCAGGCCCAGAAGGGCAAGGCCCGCGAGGAGCTGCGCCGCACCCTCGCCCCCTTCTTCGACGAGTACGACATCCTGCTCACCCCCGCCCTGGCCCGCCGCTCCCCCAAGGCCGCCGACTGGCACGAACGGGGCTGGCTGCGCAACATCATGGCCAACACCGCCTACTCCCCCTTCACCCCACCCTGGAACCTCACCGCCTGGCCGGCGCTGACCATCCCCACCGGCACCCTGCCCTCCGGCGCCCCCTGCGCCGTACAACTGGTGGGCCGCCCGGGCGCGGAGACAGATCTGCTGGACCTGGCGGCCCAGTTGGAGCAGCAGCGGCCTTGGCAGCGGACGGCTCCTTCGGTCGACTAGGGCGTGGTAGTCGAACGGTCAGTATCCGATGGCCTCTCGGAGCAGCAGCACGGTGCCGCGCCCCGGACGGGGTTCCGCGTTGAGGATGAGCAGGCGGTTGACGGCGCTGGGCATCCCGTACACCGCCTGGGCGCGGGCGTTCTCCAGCGGGAGGGCGTGCTCCTCGATGCGGCGCAGGGCTGTGCTCAGGTCGGGCACCACCTTCTGCGCGCCGACGATCCACACCGCGTGGGCGGCGCCGCCCGCGTTGGCGGGGAGTTGGGTGCCGCTGCCGGAGGCGAGGACGAGCGAGCCGGTCTCGGTGACCGCGGCGACGCTGTTGACGACGAAGTCGGGGCCGGCGAGCAGCCTGCGGATCTCGTCGGCGCCGGTGGCACGGTCGATGGCCAGGACGCGCGGCCTGATGGCGTCGTACTGGCCGCCGGCATTGATGTCCTCGTCGATGCCGGACAGTCGGAGGGTCTCGCTGGCTCCGGTGAGCACGGAGGCGCCCTCGGGGATCAGATCCTTGATACGGGCGCGCGCTTCTGCGGCGTCGTCAAGAATCTCGGCGTCGAAACCGCCCGCGCGCAGCGCGGCGGCCACCCGCTCCAGTTGGTCGGCCGTTGCCGGGTCGGTGAAGGATGAGCCCTGCGCCGAGTGGGGCGCCGAGCCCGCCAGCGAGGAGGTGTCGAGGTACCTGACCTCGTACACCCGCTCAGCGAACCTCCAGCCTTCCTCGGTGCGCTGGTAACGGTCGTGGTACACGGCGTAGTTGAGACCCTGGCGTCCGTCGAGGGCGCGCGCGAGTTCTTGGATGTAGGCGCGGCCGGTCGCGGTGTCGCCGTCGAGCTGGATCGTGCCGGGGTGGGTGTTCTGCACGAAGAAGTCCCACTGGCGCTGCAGCCGCTCGCCCCCGGCGAGGATCTCCTCGCGGCCGATCTGCTCGACGGGGATGTTGGGCATGCGCAGGGCACCGTCCGGTGTGAACAGCGACGCCAGGCGGGGTCGGTCGCGCATCATCGCGGCGTCGGTGAACTCGCCGCGCAGTGCCTCGATCTCGACGCGGTCCGCGATGGCCTGGAAGTCGTTCATCAAAGTCCCCTCTCCGTCGTGTGGTCGCTCTCACCGGTACGACAACGCGGCGCTTCGGAATGTGAGGCGGGGCCTCGGTCTCACATTCCGGTGCGCTGTCTTGTCGTAAGGGGTAGAGGCACAGCGAGCGAGGGAGACGGTCAGACCATGAGCACCGGAGCCGAGCCAGGCAACGATCAGAGCGATCCGAGCCTCGGCGCGATCATGAGTGAGCGGCGTCGGCTGATCAATCTCGGCTATCGACTCCTCGGGTCCCTTGCCGACGCCGAGGACGTCGTGCAGGAGACCTACGCCCGCTGGTATGCCATGTCCGCTCGGGAGCAGCAGGCCATCGAGTCGCCCGGCGCCTGGCTGATGACGGTCGCGAGCCGCATCTGCCTGAACCTGCTCGGTTCGGCGCGTGCCCGGCGGGAGACGTACGTGGGCGAGTGGATCCCGGAACCGCTGCCCGAGCCCACGGAGTGGATCACCGGGCGCCCCGACGCGGGCGGGACCGACCCGGCCGACCGGGTCACCCTCGACGAGTCGGTGACGATGGCCTTCCTGGTCGTGCTCGATGCGATGACCCCGGCCGAGCGCGTCGCGTTCGTCCTGCACGACGTCTTCCGCTATCCCTTCGGCGAGGTCGCCGAGATCGTCGGCCGCACTCCGGCGGCGTGCCGTCAACTGGCCTCGTCCGCCCGTCGGCGCGTCCGCACCGCGCAGAGCCCGGCGGGCCCGAGTGCCGGGCAGGCCGGCATCGTCAAGGAGTTCAGAACGGCGTGGGAGGCCAAGGACATCGGCGCCCTGATCGGCCTGCTCGACCCGGACGCCGTCGCGACCGCCGACGGCGGCGGTCTTGCTGTCACCCACCTGCACCCGATCGTGGGCAGTGAGCGGATCGCACGCGCCTACGCCGAGATCGCCCGGGTGTCGGGCGACCGCACCACGTTCCTGGAGTGCACGGTCAACGGACTGCCCGGCTTGGTGACGCGGCAGGACGGCAAGCTCTCGACCGTGTTCGCGTTCGAGATCGCGGGCGACCGGATCAGGCATATCTGGGCGGTGCGAAACCCCGAGAAGCTCCGTCCCTGGCGGGTCAGTTGAGGAGCGGCGTTCACAGCGCCTTGTACATGATGTGCAGCCCCACCAGGCCATGCCGTGGATGGTCGAAGGCATCCGGCACCGTGCCCAGGATCGTGAAGCCGAGGGAAGTCCACAGCTGGACGGCCGGGTTGGTTTCGACGACGGCGTTGAAGACCATGCCGTGGTAGCCGAGGGCCTTGGCGGTGGTCAGGACGTGTTCGGCGAGGAGGCGGCCGATGCCGCGGCCCGCGTGGGCGGGGTCGACCATGAAGCCCGCGTTGGCGATACGGGCCGCGGGGCCGCCGTAGTTGGGGGTGATGTACGCGGAGGCGACCACGGTGCCGGTCTCGTCCTCGACGACGTACACGCGCTTCGCCGGGTTCATCCACAGGACCCGGGCCGCCTCCTCGGAGGTGTCCGGGTCCCAGGCGTAGGTCTCGCCGGCGGAGACGATGCGGTGCCAGAAAGGCCAGATCCGCGGCCAGTCCTCGGCCGCGGCTTCTCTGATCAGCATGGGCGCCAGTCTCGCACGCCCATGCGATCGTCCATCGCGAAGGCCTCTCGGCGCTTCAGTCCACGCTGGGCAGGATGTGGGGCTCGGCGAGGTCGTCCTCGTAACCCGCGAGCCGGATCGGGGCGGATCGGGCCCACACGTCCAGGCTGCCGAGCTCTCCGGGCCGACGGCCCGCGCGTTCCGGACGTTCCTTGGGACGTGGTTCGCGTTTCGTCTTCTCCGGTGTCACCGCGCACTCCTTATGTGTCGGGTCACCCTCGGGACCAACTGCGCCGGGGCCGCTGCGCCCGGCGTCTGAGGCCCGCTCGGGTGTGAGTCGAAAGGCATTTCGGACGCGGTGGCGCCGGTTCTCGTACGGAGCACGTGGGTGTGGGTGGGACCCCGTGCTGCTGTCCGTCCGCTATAGAGTAACCAAATGAGCGGGTGCCCGCTCGATGGGGCTGAAAACTCGGGGTTACTGTCTGAAGACGTCCTGTTTTCTCCCCTCGTCCTCTCACCCCTGCATGGGACCAGGGGGAACGAGTGCCCTGGGCGGACGGATGGGGCGACCACACCGTACGGATCGAGCCGCCGTGGCCTCCGTCCCGTACACCATCGACCACGTCACGCAGTTCAAGTCCCGTTGGCCGAATCGCAAGCCACCCATGATCTGCTGACGGAGGCAACGGCTTGTCCCGCGGGAGGACTGGCGCATGGAGCTGCGCAGTGTCGAAGAGCTGATGGATCTGCTGTACGCCTGCCGGGGCGCACGGCCCGCCCCCGGCCGCACCGGCGCCGGAACCGATCTGCACCAGCACGCGCTGCGCACCGCCGCGCTGCTGCGCCGGCGCCGCCCCGCCGACAAGGAGCTCCAGGTGGCAGGGCTGGTCCAGGCGATCGGCCCCCTGCTCAGGCCCGGTGACCCAGCCGCCCAACCCGACTGCGCGGCCCACGCCGTACGCTCCCTGCTCGGTGAGCGAGTGGCCCGCCTCGTCCGCGCCGAGGGCCACGACTGCGACCCCTCTGACGACGATCTGCTACGGCTGCGACAGGCGGCCGAGGAGAGCCGCACCGCCGGTTTCGACGCCGGGGTCCTGGAGGACTGGCGCACCGTACTGGAACTGCTCGCGGCCCGTAACTCCCGCCTCGGGGCTGTCGACTGACGGACCGTCATGAGACGGTACGGCGATGACGTCGCCGTACGGACTCCAGGGCAGGGCCGCCGTGGTCACCGGCGCCACCCGCGGTATCGGACTCGCCGTCGCCCGTGCGCTCACCGAGGCCGGAGTACGGGTGTGCGTGACCGCGAGGGACGCGGAGGAGGTACGGCGCACGGCGGCGGAGCTGGGCGGCGCGGGACTGCCGGGGGACGTGGCCGATCCCGCGCATCTCAAGTCACTGGCCGACTTCTGCGTACGCGAACTCGGGCGCCTCGACATCGTGGTCAACAACGCGGCGACCAACCAGCCCTACGGCCCGCTGATGGAGATCGACCCGCTCGCCTGGCGCCATGCGTTCACGGTGAACGTCGAGGCGCCGCTGCGTCTGATCCAGCACGCCTGGCGAGCCTGGATGCGCGACCACGGCGGCACGGTCGTCAACACCTGCACGGAGGGCGCGGAACACGTGGGCCCCCGCATAGGCGCCTACGGCACCAGCAAGTCCGCTCTCCTCCACCTCACCCGCCAACTGGCGGGCGAACTGGCCCCGAAGGTCCGCGTCAACTCGGTCTCCCCCGGCCTGATCCGCACCGACATGGCCCGCTTCGTCTGGGAGCCCGCCGAGCAACAGATCACCGCCGCCATGCCACTTGGCCGCATCGGCGAGCCCGAGGACATCGCCCGAGCGGTCACCTGGCTGGCCTCGGACGCGGCCCAGTGGGTGACCGGCGCCGATCTGGTGGTGGACGGGGGGACACGGGTACGGGCGGCCCAGCCGGCACCGGGGAGCGCCGTACAGGAGGCGCTCCGCACCCGAACCCCCACTGACCTGCCGTAACCCCAAGGGGATTCCTGTCTACCTTGCGGCGACAGGCTTGACGGTTTTACCCGCCCTGCGACCGCGGCTTCCGGCGGCCGGGACCTCCACGATGACGTGGCCGATCCGGTACAGGTGCAAGATGTTGCGGGCTGCGTTCCAGTCGGCGTTGCACTGGAAGCCGCACGCGGAGCAGCGTCGGGAGGTGTTCGGGGCGGGGACCTTGACGTTCTTGCCGGGCTCGTCGACGGTGCCCTACTGCATTTACGTCACCGCGCTGGAATTCGAATCCCGATGTCAGAACCGGCCACGTCGTCCACAACCTTCACCGTCGTCATGCAGTACATCGAGAAGCAGAAACGCCCCGCGGGCTGAGCCGATCACTGCGGACAACGTGTCGGACAGCGAGGCGCGTTCCTTCGCCGAGGCCAGCAGGTGTTCGCGAAGCCGCTCGCTGCCGCACACGGCAGCGAGCGTGGGTTCCAGATCGTCCGAGCCCGACACCGCGGTCTCGATGAACGCGAGCAGATCGGTCATACGCGGCATGCTGTTTCCCGGCGTCCTGTGGGTATTTGAACGATTCCCAAGGATGCAGTGTCGAATCGCGACGCGGATGCCTTCCGCGGATCAGGCGGTCGCGTTTCTCCGGAATCAGCAGCCGGCGGACACGACCCGGCCTACCACTTGCCGGGCTCGTAGTCCTTCAGGAAGACGCCGTACAGGTCCTCGCCCACCTCGCCGCGCACGATCGGGTCGTAGACGCGGGCCGCGCCGTCGATCAGGTCGAGGGGGGCGTGGAAGCCCTCGTCGGCGAGGCGGAGTTTGTCGTAGTGGGGGCGTTCGTCGGTGATCCAGCCGGTGTCGACCGAGGTCATCAGGATGCCGTCGGTCTGGAACATCTCCTGGGCGCTGGTCCGGGTCACCATGTTCATCGCGGCCTTGGCTGCGTTGGTGTTCGGGTGCCCCGCGCCCTTGTAGCCGCGGCCGAACACGCCCTCCATGGCGGAGACGTTGACGACGTACGCGCGGCCCGAGGACGCCTTGCGCGCCGCGTCCGCCATCACCGGGCGGAGCTTGCTGATCAGGATGAACGGCGCCGTGTAGTTGCACAGCTGGGTCTCGAGGAGTTCCACCGGGGAGATCTGCTCGATGGTCTGCACCCAGGTGTTGGTGTCGACGACATCGGGGACCAGGCCGCCCGCGTCGATGGCGGTGCCGTCGCGGTGCCGCTCCACGCTGGCGTGGCCCGCGACCAGGGCGAGGTCCGCCACCTTCTGCGCGTCGAGACCGGAGACCCCGACGGGCAGCGCGGTCAGACCGTCGACAGCGCCGGAGTTGAAGGCGCCGATGACATGGTGGGCGGGGAGCTCACCGGCCGGCAGCGGGGCCGACTCGCCGTCCACCAGGGCGGCGTAGGCCGACGGCAGGCGCCGTACCGTCTGGGTCGCGTTGTTGATCAGGATGTCGAGCGGGCCCTGCTCGGCCAGCTGGTCCGCGAGGGCGACGGCCTGGGCCGGGTCGCGCAGGTCGATGCCGACGACCTCCAGGCGGTGGATCCAGTCCGCGGAGTCGTCCATGGCCTTGAAGCGGCGGATGGCGTCCTTCGGGAACCGGGTGGTGATGGTGGTGTGGGCGCCGTCGCGCAGCAGCCGCAGCGCGATGTACATGCCGATCTTGGCGCGGCCGCCGGTGAGCAGTGCGCGCTTGCCGGTCAGGTCGGCGCGGACGTCCCGCTTGGCGCGGTTCAGCGCGGCGCACTCGGGACAGAGCTGGTGGTAGAAGTAGTCGACTTCCACGTACCGCGTCTTGCAGGTGTAGCAGGAGCGCGGACGCTGGAGTATCCCCGCGATCCGCCCCGCCTCGGTGACCGACGACGGCAGGAGGCCCTCGGTCTCGTCGTCGATGCGCTGTGCGGAGCCGGTCGCGGTGGCCTCGGTGACCGCCTTGTCGTGGGCTGTCTTGGCGGCCCGGCGCTCCTGACGGCGGCGCTGCTTGACCGTGCGGTAGACGCCCGCGGTGGCCCGGCGCACGGCGATGGCGTCGGGGTGGTCGACCTCCAGCTTGTCGAGCTCGTCCAGCACGCTGAGGCAGACGGCCAGCCGCTCGGGGTCGATGCCGGGGCCGTACACGACCTCTTCCGTGGTCGTCGACCCGTCCTCTGTCACCGTCATCGCCGCTGCCGCTTCCCTGCTCACCCGTGCGGCGCTCCGACCGCGTCCGCTTTCGAACGGGGAATTCTACGGAGCACCGGGCGTCACTACCAAAAAGCGGGACGGTCAAGGGTCGCAGGCCGTGATCAGCGTCTCCACCTCCGCCGACAGCGCCGCGGCCAGCAGATCGAGATCCGGTACGGCCGCCGCGTCGGCCACCAGCCCGTAGTGGACGCGTCCGCGGTACGTCGAGACCGCCACCGCGAGGGACTGGCCGCGGGCGAGCGGGGCGAAGGGGAAGACGGCATTGACCGGGTTGCCGCCGAGTTTCAGGCCGATGCTGGGCAGCGGGACGCTGGTGACCAGGATGTCGAACCACAGCCGGGCGGCCTGGCTGACCAGGGGGCCGCCGAGGCGGTGGCCGAGCGCCGGGACGTGGTCGGCGAGCAGGGCGACGGCACCGGCGCCGCGGTTGGGGCCCGCGTCCTTGTTGCGGTCCATGGCGGCGCGGACCGTGTCGAGGCGGCGCAGCGGGTCGGGGTCGTCCACGGGCAGACGCATGAGGTATCCGGAGAGCCGGTTGCCCTGGGGGTGCGCGGTGCGCGGGCGGCGTTTGGAGACCGGGATCAGGGCGCGGGGCGCGACGCCCTCGCTGCCGTCCCCGCGTTCGTCGAGCCAGCGGCGCAGGGCGCCGGCGACGACCGCGATCAGCACGTCGTTGACGGTGCCGCCGACGGCCTTGCGCACCCGGTGCACATCGTCGAGGTCGATGACGACTCCGGCGGTACGGCGGGTGCCGCTGGGCTCGGAGGTGAGCGCGGCGGTGCTGCGCGCGGCGAGCGTCGTGCCCAGGGTCGATACGGCGAGGGAGGTGCCGATGTCGAGGGCCCGGCCCACGTCGGAGAGGGCGCCCCTCACCAGGCCGGGCAGCTTGCGCACATCCGGGAGCAGGCCGCGCGGGGGCTCGGCCGGGCGGGGCCGGGGCTCGGGCAGGTCCATGGGGTCGAGGACGGCCGCGGCGAGCGTCAGCGCGCGCAGCCCGTCGGCCAGGGCGTGGTGGAACTTGAACAGCACGGCGAAGGACACCCCGTCCTCGCCGGGCAGCACATGGGCCTCCCACGGCGGCCGGCCGCGCTCCAGCGGGCGTTCCATGAGGCGTCCGGCGACCGTCTGGAAGTCGTCGGTCGGGGCGTGCAGCCGCACATGGTCCAGCGGATCGAAGTCGCGGGCGGGCTCCCTGGTGGCGGCGCCGAAGGCGAGCGGCTGCCATACGTCCCGGATACGCATCCGCAACCCCGGGACCGCCGCGGCGCGGGCCGCGAGCAGGTCGGCGGCGTGGGCCCCGGCCGTGGGCGAGTGCGCGGAGAAGACGCCGAGGGCACCGAGGTGCATCGGGTGCCGCTCGGACTCGATGTTCCAGAACGCCAGGTCGAGAGGGGCGAGCAGATCTGAAGTCAAGGGCTTGCCTCGCGTCGACGACGGGTGGGCAAGCAGTCAATCGCCCTGGGGCGATTACGGTCAAGTACGATCAAGCTACGCACAGTTAACAGCAGATTAAGTCCAGCCCCTTGGCCGTATCCCGACGCCTCAGTCGTCACAGAAGCAACAGGAATCACGGCGAGCGGGAGGTCAGGACACCCGCTGACCCTTCCCCAGCGCGATGACCCCGCCCTTGGAGACCGTGTACAGGTCCGCGTCCCGCTCCGGATTGACGCCGATCGTCGCGCCCGGCGGCACTTCCACGTTCTTGTCGAGCACCGCCCCGCGCACGACCGCGCCGCGCCCTATGTGGACGTTGTCGTGCAGCACCGACCCCTGCACCACCGCCCCCGGGTCCACCACCACACCCGGCGACAGCACGGACCGGGTGACCTGGCCCCGGATCAGACACCCGGCGCTGATGATCGACTCCCCCGCGATGCCGCCGGCGTTGAAGCGGGCCGGGGAGAGCTGGCCCGAGTGGGTGTAGATGGGCCACTGCCGGTTGTAGAGGTTGAAGGCGGGCCGCTCGGCGATCAGGTCCATGTGCGCGTCGTAGTACGCGTCGAGCGTGCCGACGTCCCGCCAGTACCCCTGGTCCCGGGTCGTCTCGCCGGGCACATGGTTGGCGCTGAAGTCGTACAGCTGTGCCTCGCCCCGGTCGGTGAGCTGGGGCAGGATCGAACCGCCCATGTCGTGCACGGATCTGTCGTCCTCGGCGTCCCGCTGGAGGGCCTCGATGAGGGCCTTGGTGGTGAAGATGTAGTTGCCCATCGAGGCGAACACGCACTCGGGGTCGTCGGGGAGGCCCGGCGGGTCGGCGGGCTTCTCCAGGAAGCGCTCCACCGTCTGGCCGTCGGAGCCGGGGGTGATCACGCCGAACGACGGGGACTCGCCGCGCGGGACGCGTATCCCGGCCACGGTCACGCCCGCGCCGGACTCGATGTGCTGGGCGAGCATCTGCCGCGGGTCCATGCGGTACACATGGTCGGCGCCGAACACGGCGACATACTCGGGACGTTCGTCGTAGATCAGGTTCAGCGACTGAAGGATGGCGTCCGCGCTGCCCAGGTACCAGCGCGGGCCCAGGCGCTGCTGGGCGGGGACCGGGGTGACGTAGTTGCCGAGCAGGCTGGACATCCGCCAGGTGGTGGTGATGTGCCGGTCCAGCGAGTGCGACTTGTACTGCGTGAGCACGCAGACGCGCAGGATGTCGCCGTTGACGAGGTTGGACAGGACGAAGTCGACGAGGCGGTAGGTGCCGCCGAAGGTGACCGCTGGCTTCGCGCGGTCCGCGGTCAGGGGCATCAGGCGTTTGCCTTCTCCGCCCGCCAGCACGATTCCGAGCACCGAAGGTCCGCCACGACGCATGGCCGCTCCCCTCACCGTGGTTGATCCATGCCTGCCCCCGTGCACGGTCCCCTACGCCTGTTCGAGGATCTCCTCGTAGAGGCGGACCGTGCGCCGCGCCACCGCGTCCCAGCCGAACTCCCCCACCGCGCGCTCCCGTCCGGCCTCGCCCATCGCCCGGGCGCCCTCCGGATCACCGAGCACGGAATCCAGGGCCCGCGTGAGAGACGCCTCGAAGGCGTCGTCCAGGGGCACCAGCAGCCCCGTCTTGCCGTCGTCGACGACCTCCGGAATACCGCCGACCTGGGACGCCACGACGGGAGTGCCGCACGCCATCGCCTCCAGATTGACGATGCCGAGGGGTTCGTACACCGAGGGGCAGACGAACACGGCGGCATGCGTGAGGAGTTGGATCACCTCGGGGCGCGGCAGCATCTGCGGGATCCAGTGCACGCCCGCGCGCACCCGGCTCAGCTCCTCGAAGAGCTCGCGGAACTCCTGGTCGATCTCCGGCGTGTCGGGGGCGCCCGCGCAGAGCACGACCTGTGCGGCCGGGTCGATGTCCCGTACCGCGCGCAGCAGATGGGGCACGCCCTTCTGGCGGGTGATCCGGCCGACGAACAGGACATACGGACGGCCGCGGTCGATGCCGATCCGG
The DNA here is from genome assembly GCF_036173105.1 of Streptomyces sp. NBC_00287. Taxonomy (NCBI): domain Bacteria; kingdom Bacillati; phylum Actinomycetota; class Actinomycetes; order Kitasatosporales; family Streptomycetaceae; genus Streptomyces; species Streptomyces sp. NBC_00287. The sequence continues at coordinate 8,231,638 of NZ_CP108053.1, read as the reverse complement.
TCGAGGACGTCGGTGCCGTGGTCGGGGCGGTACAGGCTGGTGTCGATGCCGTTGTGCACGACGCGTACCCGCGCGGGGTCCAGCGTGGGGTAGCAGGCGAGGATGTCCTCGCGCATCGCGCCCGACACGGCGATCACCGCGTCCGCGGTCTCGATCGCGGTGCGCTCGGCCCAGCTCGACAGCGCGTATCCGCCGCCGAGTTGCTCGGCCTTCCAGGGGCGCAGCGGCTCCAGGGAGTGCGCGGTCATCACATGCGGGATGCCGTACAGCAGCTTGCCGAGGTGGCCGCCGAGATTGGCGTACCAGGTGTGGGAGTGGACGAGTTCGCTGCCTTCCAGGGCGGCGGCCATGACGAGGTCCACGGAGAAGGTGCGCAGCGCGTCGTTGGCGGTGTCGAGGGCGGACCAGGAGCGGTGGCGCAGGACGCCTTCGGCGCGGCCCTCGCCCCAGCAGTGCACCTCCAGGTCGACCAGGGACCTCAACTCCCGGGCGAGGAACTCCACATGGACGCCGGCGCCGCCGTACACGTCCGGCGGGTACTCCCGGGTCAGCAGTCCCACTCGCACCCGCAACCCCCTGTCTCGGCCGGTGCCCCCATGGTCACCCAGATGCGGCGCGCGGGGAAGAGCGCGGGGCCCGCGTGAAGCAGCAGTCCCCGCACACACCGCCGCCGGGCACCCGGTAGTAGAGACAGCAACTGCGCCGCCGCAAGGTCGCGTCGAGGGTGCCCGCGAGGCGGGGGTGCGCGAGGAGTCCGGCCGCCAGGGCACGCGTGCGTACGGCGTCCTCGGTACGGCCGTGCTCCCGCGCCCACCGCTCCAGCTGCCGGGCGGCGCCTGCCAGCGCGGAAGCGGCGTTGCCCCACAGCAGGCCCTCGGCGACCCGGTAGCGCGTGTGCACCAGCGCGGTCAGCGGTTCCAGGTGCGCGTGCAGTACGGCGTCCGCCGCGTCCGCGGCCGAGGGGCGCACTTCCGTCAGCCACAGGTCGTCGGGTGCGCCGGCGTCGGGGTCCCAGCGCAGCAGGCGGGGGTCGAGGTCGGGGAGGCGGCCGTACAGGACCGCGCAGCCGAGCGCCACCGACCACAGCCGGGCCGCGAGCCCCTGCTGGGCCACCGACGCCGCGATCCGCAACTCGGGCGCGTGCAGGGATTCCGCCACCTTCTGGACGCGGAAAGTCATAGAATTTTCGTAAACATCCGATGATGTTCGGTCGTAGGTCTCGGCCAGGGTCGGCAGGGGCGCGCCGGGCGCTCCTGAGGTCCGTAGTACGAAGAAGCCGCCGAGCCGGCGGAGCGCAGTGAGTTCGGGGTCGAGGTCCACGAGGAGCAGTAGTACCAAGGCCGGGCGTAGGGGCCATACGCGGTGCCACCCACCCTGGGGAGGACGGAGGGCGTTTTGTACTCCATCGGCAGTAGGAGGCATTGCCTGCTCAGGTACGACGACGGGAAGAACTTTTAAGGGCATCGTGTTGGCTATGGAAGCCGACCGTTGGCCGTGCGGGACGAAGAGCCCCCGCCTCACGCAGAGGAGCCGCGCATGAGTGCCCTCGCGTTCTCCGTGCTCCTGTCGCTGGTCTCCGCCGTCGCCTACGCGGGCGGAGCGATCGTGCAGGAGCGCGTCGCGGTGTCCACGCCCGGACAGCAGTACGCGCCTCTGCGCCGCCCGGTCTGGTGGGCCGCGGTGGCGCTGAACGGCCTCGGCGGACTGCTGCACGTGGCGGCCCTCGCCTTCGGACCGCTGAGCCTGGTCCAGCCGCTGGGAGCGCTCACCATCGTCTTCGCACTTCCGATGGCGGCCCTGTTCGTCGGCCGCAAGGCCGGGTCGACCGCCTGGCGCGGCGCGATCATGGCGACCGTCGGTCTGGCCGGACTGCTCTCCTTGGTCGGCGCCTCCGAATCGCAGTCGCTCGACACCGCACAGCGCACCGGCGTGGCCCTGGTCACCGCGGGCGCCGTGGTGACCCTGATGATCGCGGGCCGGGCGGCCCACCGGCACCCGGTGGTGCGCAGCGTGGTGCTCGCGACCGCGTCCGGTATCGCCTTCGGTATGTCCTCGGTGTTCACGAAGATCGTCGCGGTCGACTGGAGCGGCGGGGTGACTGCGGGCGACCTGCCGACCCTGGCCACCATCGGTGTCTTCGCCACGGCCGGTCTGCTGCTGTCGCAGGCCGCCTACCGCGGCGCCGGACTCGCCGCCCCGCTGGCGGTGCTGACGGTCGTGAACCCGGTGATCGCGGCCGCGGTCGGCATCACGATGTTCGGCGAAACCTTCCGCTACGGCACCGCCGGCACCGCGCTGGCGCTGAGCTGTGGTGTGGTCGCGGCGGGCGGCCTGATCCTGCTGACGACGGAGCGCATCCAACGCACTCCGGCACCCGCACAGCCCGTAGCGGAAGTCCCCGCGACGCCGGCGCCCGCTCCCGCGCCCGCTGAGGAGCTGGTCATCGTGCTCCCCGCGCAGCAGGAGGCGACGCCGAGCACCGCCTCACCGCACCTGTACGGCCCGTTCTACGGCGGCCCGTACGTCCCGATGCCGGTCCTGGACCGGCACCGGCTGCGCATCAAATCCTGACTCCGCCCGCCCTCAGGTAGGCCACCGGGTCGATGTCGGACCCGAAGCCGGGCCCCGTCCGCACCTCGAAGTGCAGATGCGGGCCCGTGCTGTTGCCCGTGGAACCGGAGCGGCCGATGCGCTGGCCCGCGCTGACCTGCTGGCCGCTCTTCGCGGAGATCGCCGACAGATGGGCGTACTGGGTGTAGCGGCCGTCGGAGTGCCGGACGACGACCTCGTAACCGAAGGAGCCCTCCCAGCCCGCGCTCACCACCGTGCCCTCGGCCACGGACCGCACGGACGTGCCGGTGGCGACGGGGAAGTCGACGCCGGTGTGGTAGCCCTTCGACCAGGAGGCGCCCGCCTTGTGGTACGGCGTTCCGGTGGGCGCACTCACCGGGGAGACCATGGACTTCTTAGAGCTCTTCGCGGAATCGGACGTCTTGGAATCGGACTTCTTGGAAGTCGTCTTCTCGGAAGCGGTCTTCTCGGAAGTGCTCTGCTTCGGCGCGGACTTGGCGGCCGCCGGGGTCGTCTTCGTGACGGACTTGCCCCCGAGGGCGAGCCGTTGCCCGGGCAGGATCAGGTCCGGATCCGCCCCGACGGTTGTCCGGTTGGCGTCGTACAGCCGCTGCCAGCCGCCCCGGACGTCCTGTTCGTCGGCGATCGTGGACAGGGTGTCACCGCGCACCACCGTGTACATCTCGGCCTTGCCGGCCCGGGACTGCGGTGTGGTCTGCGGCCGGACGTCCGGCACGGAGGTCTTGATCTCGGGGGCGTCGCCGCCCCGGGTGAGCCCGGCCCGCACCGAGCACACCGGCCAGGCGCCGGGGCCCTGCCCGTCGAGCACCTTCTCCGCTACGGCTATCTGCTCGTCCTTGGTGGCCAGGTCGGCCCGCGGGGCGTACCGGGTGCCGCCGTACTGCTCCCAGGTGGACTGGGCGAACTGGAGGCCGCCGTAGTAGCCGTTGCCGGTGTTGATGTTCCAGTCGTTGGTCGACTCGCACGCGGCGACCTTGTCCCAGGTCTCCACGTCCGCCGCCTGCGCGGTTCCGGTACCGATGAGCGGGATCGCCATTCCGGCGCTGCCCGCCGTCACGGTGAGCGAGGCGCGGTTGATCCTGTTCGGCTGATACCGGCGGTGCCGGCCGCGTACGGCCATATCGGTGCCCCCTCGACATGCGTCAGGAGGGCCAAAAGTAAGCGCCCGTAACAGGCCATGACAAGACAGCAATCGGCCGCGATGTGGCTCAAGAGGCAAGGCAGGAACTCCGGTTGAGAAACGGCTGAGGCGGCTCGGCCCTCCCGTGCGTATCAGCCTGCGAAACATCGAGCCACCCGGAAGTGCGGCCGGAGTACCGGCACGTCAAGATGGTCACTGCGGCAATACTGGCGGCCACGACCGGCACCACCGATACCGGATTCCTTAGGAGCCAACGGAATGAGCAATTCAGCCCAGATCGGCGTCACGGGTCTCGCGGTCATGGGCCGCAATCTCGCCCGCAACTTCGCCCGCAACGGCTACACGGTCGCGGTGCACAACCGGACGTCGGCGCGTACGCACGCGCTCGTGGCGGAGTTCGGTGACGAGGGCGAGTTCATCGCGGCCGAGACCGCCAAGGACTTCGTGGCGGCGCTGGAGCGGCCCCGTCGCCTGGTCGTCATGGTGAAGGCGGGCGAGCCCACCGACGCGGTGATCCAGGAGTTCGCCCCGCTCCTGGAGCCCGGCGACATGATCATCGACGGCGGCAACGCGCACTTCGCCGACACCCGGCGCCGTGAGCGCGAACTGCGCGAGCAGGGCATCCACTTCGTCGGCATGGGCGTCTCCGGCGGCGAGGAGGGCGCACTGCTCGGACCGAGCATCATGCCGGGTGGCCCGAAGGAGTCGTACGACTCGCTCGGCCCGATGCTGGAGAAGATCTCGGCGAAGGCGGCGGACGGGGCGCCCTGTGTGACGCATGTCGGTCCGGACGGCGCCGGGCACTTCGTGAAGATGGTGCACAACGGCATCGAGTACGCCGACATGCAGCTGATCGGCGAGGCGTACCAGCTGCTGCGCGATGTCGCGGGCTACTCCCCCGCGCAGATCGCGGAGATCTTCCGGACCTGGAACACCGGGCGTCTCGACTCCTACCTGATCGAGATCACGGCCGAGGTGCTGGCGCATGTGGACGCGGCGAGCGGGAAGCCGTTCGTGGACGTCGTGGTGGACCAGGCGGAGCAGAAGGGCACGGGGCGGTGGACCGTGCAGATCGCGCTGGACCTGGGCGTGCCGGTGTCCGGCATCGCCGAGGCGGTCTTCGCGCGCTCCCTGTCCGGGCACGCGGCGCTCCGCGAGGCCTCGCGCGGTCTTGCGGGTCCGAAGGCCACTCCGCTGAGCGACTCCGAGGCGGCCGCGTTCGCCGACCGCGTGGAGCAGGCGCTGTACGCGTCGAAGATCGTGTCGTACACGCAGGGGTTCCACGAGATCGACGCGGCGCGCGCGGAGTACGACTGGGACATCGACCTCGGTGCCGTCTCCGCGATCTGGCGCGGCGGGTGCATCATCCGGGCGGCGTTCCTCGACCGGATCCGGGCGGCGTACGACGCGCGCGCGGATCTGCCGAGCCTGCTCTCCGACGAGACGTTCGCCCGCGAGATCGCGGAGGCGCAGGACGACTGGCGCGAGGTCATCGTGGCGGCGACGCGGCAGGGCGTACCGACGCCCGGCTTCTCCGCGGCCCTCGCGTACTACGACGCACTGCGCGCCGAGCGGTTGCCTGCGGCGCTGACGCAGGGGCAGCGGGACTTCTTCGGTGCGCATACGTATCGGAGGGTGGACCGGGAGGGGTCGTTCCACACGTTGTGGGGCGGGGATCGGTCTGAGGTTTCCGCCTGAGGGCTAGCTGAGCGGTGGGCCCGGTTCCGGGTTCGGTACCGGCTCGGGACCCGGCGGGATCGGGGACGGGTTGGGATCCGGGACCGGTTGCGGGCCCGGCGGTGGGGGCGGGGGTGTGGGGACCGGGCCCGGGGACGGGTGTGGTTCTGGGGGCGGGGTCGGTGCGGGCCCGGGGGTCGGGTCCGGGTGGACCGGGTCCGGGTACGGGTTGGTCATCGTGTCCTCCAGCCTGAAATGAAGAGCGGCTCTCTGGACTACTCCCCCGCGTACCCCGGCTCGCCCGTGCAGTCACCCGCCTGGGCCCCGGCCGCCAGGCCGAGACGCGGGCTGGAAAGGACCGGAACGGTGGTCGTCGTCAGGTGCTGGGCCGGGGCCATCGAGGCCTGGGCCAGGACGATCGCGTCGGCGGAGGTCACTGCGTCGGCGGCGGCCGCGATCAGCCGTACGTACGCCTCCGTGTCGCCTGCCTCGAAGCGCGGCCAGGCTCCCTCGACGAAGCGGGTCTCCACCGTGACCCGGCGTCCGGCACGCTCGGCCTCCTCCTCGATCAGGGCCGCCGTCGGGCCGAGTGTGCTCTCCAGGGCGGCGAGGACGACGATCCGGGGGCCGGTTGCGACCGCGGTGGCCGCCATCGGGCGGTCGACGCGGAGGACCGGCACCCCGATGTCGGCGGCTGCCGCCTCGGCCACGCCTCCGATGGTCGAGCAGGTGCACAGCACGGCACGCGCGCCCTCGGCGACGGCGCGGTGAAGAGCCGCCGCTACGTCGGGCGCGACCGCGTCGGGTCCCTCGCCACGGGCCCGTTCCAGGAGCCGCTCGTCTACGAAGTGACGCAGCTCCAGACCCGGAAGGGTCTCGTCGCGCAGGGCGTCGAAGACGGGGACGTGGACCGGTGAGGTGTGCAGGAGGGCGAGGGACATCAGAAGCGGCCGGGGTGCGCCACGAGCCAGTCCTTCGCCGCGCGCAGCAGCTCGGGGTCGGCGGCGGGGGCCTCGTCGGGGTGGCGTTCCGCCCACTTGACGACGTACGGGCACAGGGGGGCGACGACCGTGCCCTCGCGCTCGGCGATGCCGTACAGCTCGCGGGCGAGGGAGCCGGCGATGCCCTTTCCCTCGTGGGCGGGCTCGACGATGGTGTGGACGGGGACCAGGGCGTGCCCGGGGGCTTCGAGGACGAAGTACTCGATGTGGCCGACCACTTCATCACCGGCGAACGCCTCCAGGCGGCCCGCCGCCCGGTCGTCGCGGATCTCGATGTCACTCATGGACACGCTCCTGGTCCTGGGTCGGTCAGGCCGGTACGGCCTGCGGGCTGCGCTCCTGGTCCGAGCCCGGCACCGGCTCGGACGGGTCGGCGCCGAGGGCCACGATCCGGTTGTCACGGTCCACATGCACCACCCGAGGCTTCAGCGCCCGCGCCTCGGCATCGGTGACCTGAGCGTAGCTGATGATGATCACCAGGTCTCCGGGGTGCACGAGATGGGCGGCGGCACCGTTGATCCCGATCACACCGGAGCCGCGTTCGCCCTCGATGACGTACGTCTCCAGCCGGGCGCCGTTGGTGATGTCGACGATGTGCACCAGCTCGCCGGGCAGCAGATCGGCGGCGTCGAGCAGGTCCGCGTCGATGGTCACCGATCCCACGTAATGCAGGTCGGCCTGGGTGACGGTGGCGCGATGGATCTTGGACTTGAACATGGTGCGCAGCATCGAGGTACTCCTGAGACTAGGCTCCCTGCCCGCGTTCTCGCAGGTCAAGGGCTGTTTCCCAACTATGCGGCCGAGCCGGTGGCCCGACCCGTACCAGCGTACGCAACCACCTTCGCGCGCCCTTTATGACCCCTGCCACACGGAACGCCTCCGTGGCGTACGGCCGGCCGGTGTCGAGGAATTCGCCATGGTTCGCCACCCCTTCCGCCCGATAGAAATATCTACCAGCATGAAAAGCGCCTGGTCGGCCGCCCTGGCAGTGAGGGAAGAGTGCGGTCCGCTCGCGCGGGCCGATGGACCCCGGAGGACACCTTGCGCACTGGCACGAAGCAGGCTGTGGAATGGCTCGCCGCCGCCGCGACCGACCCGCGGATGTGCAAACGGCAGTGGCACGACGTGGACGGGATCGCGGTGCTGGCCTGCGGACGGTTCTGGGACGTGCTGAGCGTGCCGGAGGAACTGGGCGTGCTCGCCCTGGACGTGTTGCTGTGCATCCCCCAGCCTCCCGGTCCCGCGCTGGCGGACGCCGCCGCCCGTCGCGTGGCCTTCTTCCTGCCGCCGGACCCGCAGGGCCGCTGGATCGGCTCGGGCATCCGCTACGCGGGCCAGGGTTCGTGGATCGCGGTGCCCGCGCCGCACCGGCTCGGCGGGCGGCTGCGCTGGCTCGTTCCACCGGACGGCACCGGCGCCCTGTTCGTCCCCGCCGCCGTGGAGTTGGCCCTCCAGTTCGCCCTCGGCCGACTCGCCGCACAGGCCGACTCGAAGCGGCGGTGCCCGATGTGCGGGGCACCGGCCACCCGGTCGCTTCAACGCGGCAGGGACTGACCCCTACGCGTCCGCCGAAGAGCCTCCGGCCGCCGCGGGCGCACCGGAGGCGAGGGCGGTCCACTGTGCGTCATGCGTGCCGGGCACCGTCCGGCCGCGGGCGAGCCACTCGGTGACCATCGCGGCATAGATGGGCGGGTCCTGTCGGCGCATCAGGGCGGCGAGTGCGCCGTAGGACGCCGGTCGGTCCTCGCACCCCACAAGGAGCGGGCCGGTCGTGGCTGTGCAATCCATGCCGGTGCAACGCGCCCGCGCACGGCGGTGACACGCCGGTTCCGGCGCATGGCCCGTAAAGGAGGAGTCGGCTTCCCTCGTTCGGGGCCGTGTGGTTATCCCACCATAGGGACCTACGATGACCGCGTGATCGACGACGTGAGCGGACGCAGCTATCGCACACAGCGGTGGGCCGCGAGGGCGGCGCTGGCGGCTGCCGGGCTCGCCGTGCTCGTGCCGCTCGGGTACGGCGGTCTCGGTGGGATGCTGCTGCTGGTGTGCGGTGCTGTCGGACTGGCCGTCACCGCGGCCGCCGTGTGGTGGACGGTAAGTCTGCGAGGGCCGCTCAGGTGGGCGGCGGCGCTGGTCGCCCTCGTCGTACCCGCGTGTCTCATCGCACTGTTCGCCACCACCCTCTTCTGGGCCCTCCCGCTGTCACTGGCCCTGTGGGGCCTTGCCGTCTGGTGCGGCCGGTACGCCCTGCGCGGCACCGGACGCCACCGGGTCAAGGAGCGCCGGTGTCCGCCGCCGAAGCAACCGTTCCTGATCATGAACCCGCGCTCCGGCGGCGGGAAGGTCGTCCGGTACGGCCTCCAAGAGCGGGCCGAACAGCTCGGCGCCCGGGTCGTCGTACTCGATCCCGAGCGGCCGCAGGATGTCACCGCGCTGGCCCGGGCCGCCGTCGCCGACGGTGCCGATCTGCTCGGGGCCGCGGGCGGGGACGGTACCCAGGCGCTGGTCGCGGCCGTCGCCGCCGAGCACGGCATCCCCTTCCTGGTCATCAGCGCCGGTACCCGCAACCACTTCGCGCTGGACCTGGGTCTGGACCGCGACGACCCCGCCGCCTGCCTCGACGCGCTGACCGACGGCGTCGAACTCCGGGTCGACCTCGGTTTCGCCGGTGACCGCCCCTTCGTCAACAACGCCTCCTTCGGGGCGTACGCGGCGATCGTGCAGAGCCCCTCGTACCGCGACGACAAGCTCGGCACCAGCCTGGAGCTGCTGCCCGATCTGCTCACCGGGCGGCAGGGAGCGCGGCTCACCGCCCGCGCGGGAGAGGTCACCCTCGATGCCCCGCAAGCCGTACTCGTGAGCAACAACCCGTACCGGACCGGCGATCCCTTCGGATTCGGCCGGCGCGACCGGCTCGACACCGGCGTGCTCGGCGTCCTCGGGATACGGGTGGAGAGCGCGGCCGAGGCCGCCACGCTGCTCCTCGACCCGGCCCCGGCCGCGCTGACCGTCCACACTGCGCCCGAGGTCGTCGTCGAGTCCGACCGTCCGGAGGTCGAGATCGGCCTCGACGGCGAGGCCCTCGTCCTGCCCGCCCCGGTGCACTGCCGTATCGCACCCGGCGCCCTGTCCGTCCGCGTGCCCCGCAAACGGCCGGGGCTCGCCCGGCGCGAACCCGGCCTGGACTGGCGCCGGTTGCGCAAACTGGCCGCGGCGGTCGGTCGTACGGCCGCGCCCGGCCGCCGCGTCTGATCAGTCCGTCGCGGTGGGCCGCCGCGAGGCCCGGGTCGCCTCGGCGACGTCGGTCAGGGGGCGCAGCCGGTAGGTGTAGGCGTAGTCGCGGTTCGCGAGCAGCTTGTACTCGTCGTGCGTGTGCGCGCCCCAGCTGTTGTCGCCGCCCACGCCCATCTGGCGGTGGTTCACCCGCAGGACGACCTCCTCGCGCGGGGTGAGCTGGTAGTCGTGGCGCACACCGGCCGACAGGTCCTCCGGGGTGAAGCGGGAGGCGTTGATCTCCAGCAGGGGCTCGCCGCTGACCAGCAGCCCGACGCCGCCGCCGTCGGTGAGGGCGGCCCAGCGGACGTCGGTCTTGTTCCCGTTCTCCTGAGGGCGGATGTACGGGGTCCACTGCTCGGCGACGGTGCCGGAGTACAGGCCGACGTCGGTGCCGTTGTTGCGGTCCCAGTGGTTCTCCTCGGGGCCGCGGCCGTAGTAGTGCAGCCGGTCCAGACGGCCGGGGAGGAAGAGGAGCGTGCCGACCTCCGGGATGTACGGCAGTGAACTCGCGCCCGGATGAAGGGTGTTGTCGACCTTGATCTCGCCGTTGCCGAAGACGGTGTAGGTGGTGGTGTACGTCGACTCCGTGGTCGTCGGCAGGGTGCCGCTGACCTTGATCTCGACGGCCCGGTCGCCCAGGGGGCGGACGCTGACGTCGGTCACCTTGCGGTGGGTGCCGGCGTCCCGCCAGGTCTGGTTGCGGGTGTGCTGGCCGTTGCCCTTGTCGTTGTCGGTCGGCGCGCGCCAGAAGTTCGGCGCGGGCCCGGAGCTGATGAGCCGGGCGCCCGCGGCCTCGTACGACGTGATGATGCCGCTCAACTTGTCGACGGTGACGGAGAAGTCCTCGCCCGTGACGGTGACGGAGCCCTCGCCGTCGACGTGCGCCAGAGCGGGGACGCTGTCCAGCCGCACCGGGGTCACGGCCGGGCTGCCGGAGTCCAGGGCGAGTTGCTGCCGGGCCACCTCGAAGCCCGCCTTGGCCCACTTCGTGGACTCCTTGGTGGTGAAGGAGAGTTGGAGGAAGCACTCGGCCGCCTCGGGCGGCTCCACGGACACGGTGATGTCCTTGCTCGACAGCGGTGGGACATCGAGCTGGGCCCGGCTGAGCTTGCCCCGCCGGACGGCCTTGCCGTCCGCCAGCAGGGTCCAACTGCCGTCGAACTCCCGGAGGTTGGTGAACAGGTACTCATTGGTGAGGGTGATCGCGCCGCCCTCGCCGAGGGTCGCGTTGATCGCCTGGTAGACGTGCTTGATCTCGGCGGCCTTGCCGGTGTGTCCGCGGTCGGCGGTGACGATGCCGTCCGCGACGAAGTTCCCGTCGTTGGGGTTGTCGCCCCAGTCGCCGCCGTAGGCGAAGAACGTCTTCTCCTTCGGCCGTTTCTCGGTGAAGCCGACGGTGGCCGCGTCGAACCAGAAGCACACGTCCTCGTCGCCGGGTCCGCGTCGGTCGGAGGCGAGTTCGGCGGCGCTCAGGGCGCGGGCGTGGACGCGGGCGCGGCGGATGGTGCCGCTGAACTCGCGGGTCGAGTTGTCGACGTCGGTGGCGAGGGCGAGCGGCGCGGTGTTGCTGCCGGGTCTGCGGGTGGTGGTGCGGGTCGCCTTGGCCTCGCCGTCGACGTAGAGGGTGAGCGTGCCCGTGTCCGCGTCGAAGACGCCCGCGATGTGATGCTCGGTGCCGGTCCATCCGTCGGCCGGCAGGGGCCAGGTGGCGGTGATCCACTGGCCGCCGCCGTGGATGAAGAACTCCAGGTTCTTGCTGGACTGCTTCAGGGCGTACTGGGTGTCGCCCTTGGCGATGATCGGCTGGTGGTAGCCGGTCACATGCGGGGTGACCCAGGCCTCCAGGGTGAGCGAGCCGGTGAGATCCAGGCGCGGGTCGCGGGCGAAGACGGTGCCGCCGGAGATGCCTTTGGCGCGGTCGAAGGTGCCGGAGGGGGCGAGGATCTCGCCGCGCAGGCCGACGGGGCCGGTCTCGGTCAGCAGCTTGCGGGTCGGGGTCGGCCAGCTGAGGGACTGGTCGACGAAGTCCCAGATCCAGCCGCCCTGCAGGACCTCGTAGCGGCGGACGAGGTCCCAGTACTTCTTGAAGTTGCCGTTGGAGTTCCCCATCGCGTGGGAGTACTCGATCATGACGTACGGCCGGGTGTCGGCCGTGTCCTTCGCACGGGACTCGACGCGGGCGGGGGTGTCGTACATCTCGGAGCGGATGTCGCTGATGCCGGGCCGGTCGTCGCCCTCGTACTGGACGACGCGGGTGGTGTCGTACGACTTGATCCAGTCGTACATGGCGTTGAAGGTGCTGCCGGTGCCCGCTTCGTTGCCGAGGGACCAGATGACGACGGAGGCGTGGTTCTTGTCGCGGTGGACCATGTTCTGCGCGCGGGCCACGCAGGCCTCGGTCCAGTCGGCGTGGTTGCCGGGGTACTGGCCGCGGATGCCATGGGTTTCGAGGTTGGTCTCGTCGACGAGGTAGAGGCCGTACTCGTCGGCGAGTTCGTACCACACGGTGTTGTTCGGGTAGTGCGAGGTGCGGACCGTGTTCATGTTCAGCCGCTTGATGATCTCGATGTCCTGGACCATGTCGGCGCGGGTGAGCGCGGTGCCGCGGTCGGGGTGCATCTCGTGGCGGTTGGTGCCGCGGAGAGACACCGGTTGCCCGTTGATGCGCATCAGGCCGTCCTTCAGCGCGAACTCGCGCAGCCCGACCCGGTGGGACAGCGTCTCGATCACCTTGCCCGCCGGGTCGCGCAGCCGCAGCACGGCGGTGTAGAGGTACGGGTACTCGGCCGACCACAGCTTCGGCGCAGGCACGGACTTGGCCGCGTTCACGGTCGTGTCCTCGCCGGCCGGTCCGACGTCCAGGGTCTGCTGAAGGGGGCGGGACCAGACGGCGTGGCCGCCGGCGTCGTACAGCTGGGTCTCCACCGTGTACGAACCGGAGGCGCCGCTGTCGTAGGCGCGCACGCTCGCCGTCACCGACAGCTGGGCGGACTTGTAGTCGCCGCTCAGCGGGGTGTCCAGCTTGAAGTCGCGCAGGTGCACGGCCGGGGTGGAGTAGAGGTAGACCGAGCGGAAGATGCCGCTCAGCCGGATCATGTCCTGGTCCTCCAGCCAGTCGCCGTCGGAGTAGCGGTAGACCTCCACCGCGATCCGGTTGGTGCCGGGGCGGAGGTGGTCGGTGATGTCGTACTCGGCCGGGGTGTAGGAGTCCTCGCGGTAGCCGACGAGTTCGCCGTTGATCCACACGTAGTGGGCGGACTTCACGCCCTCGAAGTGCAGGAACGTGCGCCGTCCTGCCCAGTCGCGGGGGACGGTGAAGGTTCTTCTGTACTGGCCGACCGGGTTGTAGCGGGTCGGCGCGGCGGGCGGTTGCGGTTCCTCGCCCAGGCCGTTGGGGCCCCAGTAGGGGTAGGTGATGTTGAGGTAGATCGGGCGGTCGTAGCCGTGCGTCTGCCACACGGAGGGGACGGGGATGGTGTCCCAGTCACTGTCGTCGACGTCGGTGCGGTGGAAGTCGGTGTCCCGGTCGTCGGGGCGCTCGGCGTAGGCGAACTTCCAGGTGCCGTCGAGGCTCAGCCGGTACGGCGACTTGGTGCGGTCTGCGGCGAGGGCCTGTTTGACGTCCGCGTACGGCATGAGCGTGGTGTGGGGTGGCTCGGCGCCCACCTGGAAGAGGCTGATGTTGCCGTTCCACTCCGGGGAGCCGGCGGCCGCCCCGGTTCCGTCGGCAGCCCGCGCCGGGGCGGGCGGACCGGACAGGGCGAGCGCGCCGAGGACGGCGGCTCCCCCCTCCAGCAGACGGCGGCGACTCACCGGCAGGGGGCGGATCGGGTGGCCGGGAGACTCGGGAGAGTGCGGCATGACCGTGGCCTTCCTCGGGACGACAGTGCGGCTCTGCAATGCGTGAGGGAGCGTCAGATCCTGTTCGATGCTGTTGGTAAACCGAACGAACCCTAGGATGCGATCCCGAGTGAAGCAACGATGCTGTCGGTCTTTGTGTGTTCCCGAGTGGCGAGTTGGCCGAACGTGGCTGAATGCAGACCTCAGCTCCGGTGCCGGCCCGCGTGTCTACGCCGCCGCCTCGACCTCGCCGGGCCGCTCCTCGAACTGCGTCCGGTACAGCTCGGCGTACCGGCCGTCCGCCGCCAGCAGTTCGTCGTGGGTGCCGCGTTCCACGATCCGGCCGTCCTCGACCACCAGGATCTGGTCGGCCGCCCGTACCGTCGACAGGCGGTGCGCGATGACGAGTGCGGTCCTGCCCTCCAGCGCCTCGGCGAGGGCCTCCTGGACGGCGGCCTCGGAGGTGTTGTCAAGGTGGGCGGTGGCCTCGTCGAGGATGACGACGCGCTGCCGGGCCAGCAGCAGCCGGGCGATGGTCATCCGCTGACGCTCACCGCCCGAGAGCCGGTAGCCGCGCTCACCGACCACCGTGTCCAGGCCGTCGGGCAGGGCGCGGACGAGGTGGTCGAGGCGGGCGCGGCGCAGGGCGTCCCACAGCTCCTCGTCGCTCGCGGCGGGGCGGGCCAGCAGCAGGTTGGCGCGGACCGTGTCGTGGAACAGATGGCCGTCCTGGGTGACCATGCCGAGGGTCGCGCGCAGGGAACGGGCGCTCACCTCGCGGACGTCGACGCCGCCGAGACGTACGGCGCCGCCGTCGACGTCGTACAACCGGGGCAGCAGGCTCGCGATCGTCGACTTGCCGGCGCCGGAGGAGCCGACCAGCGCGACCGTCTGTCCGGGCTCGGCGCGGAAGGAGAGGCCGCGCAGGACCTCGGAGCCGCCGCGGGTGTCGAGCGAGGCGACCTCCTCCAGGGAGGCGAGGGAGACCTTGTCGGCGGACGGGTAGCCGAAGCGGACGTCGGTGAACTCCACGGAGACCGGGCCCTCGGGGATGTCCTTGGCGTCGGGCCTGTCCTGGATGAGGGGTTCGAGGTCGAGCACCTCGAAGACGCGCTCGAAGCTGACGAGGGCGCTCATCACCTCGACGCGCGCTCCGGCGAGGGCGGTCAGCGGGGCGTACAGCCGGGTCAGGAGCAGGGCGAGCGCGACGACGGCGCCGGGTTCGAGGCTGCCGCGCAGGGCGAAGAAGCCGCCGAGGCCGTAGACCAGGGCGAGCGCGAGGGCGGAGACCAGGGTCAGGGCGGTGATGAACGCCGACTGGGCGGTGGCGGTGCGGATCCCGATGTCGGCGACGCGGCGGGCGCGGGCCGCGAACTCCTCGGACTCCTGCTCGGGGCGGCCGAAGAGCTTGACGAGGGTGGCGCCGGGGGCGGAGAAGCGCTCGGTCATCCGGGTGCCCATCGCCGCGTTGAGGGTGGCCGCCTCCCGCTGCATCCGGGCCATCCGGCGGCCCATGCGGCGGGCCGGGATCACGAAAACCGGGAGCAGCACCAGCGCGAGCAGGGTGATCTGCCAGGACAAGGTGAGCATGACGACGAGGGTGAGCAGCAGGGTGACGAAGTTGCTCACCACCCCG
The DNA here is from genome assembly GCF_036173105.1 of Streptomyces sp. NBC_00287. Lineage (NCBI taxonomy): Bacteria > Bacillati > Actinomycetota > Actinomycetes > Kitasatosporales > Streptomycetaceae > Streptomyces > Streptomyces sp. NBC_00287. The sequence continues at coordinate 8,216,475 of NZ_CP108053.1, read as the reverse complement.
GAGAGGGTGTTGCTGAAGGCCCGCTGGGCGCCGATGACGTCGTTGTTGAGACGGGAGACGAGCGCTCCCGTACGGGTACGTGTGAAGAACGCGACCGGCATGCGCTGCACATGATCGAACACGGCCGTCCGCAGATCGAGGATGAGTCCCTCCCCGAGCGTCGCCGAAAGCCGCCGGGCGAGGATGCCGAGCGCGGCCTCCACGACCGCGATGAGGGCGATCAGCAGGGCGAGCCGTACGACCTTGCCCTCGTCGCCGCCCGACACGATCGCGTTGACGACGCCGCCGGCCAGCACGGGCGTCGCCACGGCGAGCAGCGCGGTGATCACTCCGAGCACGACGAACTGCGCGATGCGTCTGCGGTGGGGGCGGGCGAAGGCGCCGATGCGGCGCAGCGTGTCGCGGGCGAACGGGCGGCGCTCCTCCTCGGCGTTCATGACGGTGTGCAGCTGTGTCCACGCTGTGGTCTCCATGCTCATGGGAGAGAACGTAGAACCTCAAGCTTTATTGAGGTCAACACACCGGCCGGACCGAGGGTCCCGATGACCGGACGTAAGCCGGAAGCCCTGATTCCGCAACCCGCAGTTGGCGCGGCGCGGAAAACCTCTCCGAGTGTGACAGCCGTTCAACTCCCCGCCCCGCCCAAGGGACGACGCCCCCGACGCGTCCCCGTCCGGCAGATCCTGTGTCTGCTTCCGCTCGTGCTGGTCGCGGTGGTGGCGGTGCAGCACCGCGCCGTGCTCGCCGAGGGCTTCGCGCATCTGGGCACCGCCGAGTGGCCCTGGCTGCTGGCGGCGGCCGGCGCCACCTGTCTGACGTGGGTGGCCGCGGCCTGCTCCCGGCAGGGTGCCGTGGTCGAACGGCTGCCCTCGGCCCGGCTGCTCGCCACGCAGTTCGCGGCGGGCGCCGCCAACCATCTGCTGCCGACGGGGCTGGGCGCCAGCGCGGTCAATCTGCGGTTCATGACGGTGTGCGGGCTGCCGCTCGCCCGCTCCTCGGCGGCCATCGCGCTCTATCTCCTCGCCGAGTCCATAGGCCGGGTGGCCCTGCTGGCGGCGCTGCTCCTGGCGTTCCCCGACGCGCTACGGCTCAGCAGCCTGCTGCCGGAGGGGGCGGTGGGCCCGCTGCTGCTGGGAGTGGCGGCGGTCCTGTTCGTGACAGCCGGCGTCCTGGCGCTGATCCGCCGGGTGCGCACGACCGTGCTCTCCTTCCTGCGCACCGCGCTCGGCGAGGCCCGCTCGGTGCACACGCGCGCGTCCCGGGCGCTGGCGCTGTGGGGCGGCGCGTTCGCGTTCCCCGCCCTCCAGGCGGCCGGACTGGTCGCGGTGGGCGAGGCGCTCGGCCTCGACGTGCCGCCCCTGCACATGGCGGTCGCCTACCTCGCCGCGACGGTCGCGGTCGCGCTGATCCCCACCCCGGGCGGTCTCGGCTCGGTCGAGGCGGCGCTGATCGTGGCGCTGGTGGCGGCGGGCGGGTCGGCGGCCGTGGCGACGGCGGTGGTGCTGGCGTACCGGATCATCACGGTGTGGCTGCCGATCCTGCCCGGCGCGTTGACGCTGGGGGCGCTGGTGCGCTGGAAGGTGATCTGAGGCTCACCAAGGGACCGGCCTGCCGTCGCGGAAGAATCCGCCGGTCGGTCCGTCGTCCGGCAGCGTGGCCGCCCATACGACTCCGGCGGCCCCCTCGGGCACCGGACGCCCGCCGCGGCCCATATCGGTGTCGGTCCAACCTGGGCAGACGGCGTTCACCAGCACCCGCTGAGGCCCGAGTTCACCGGCAAGCAGCCGCGTGAGGGCGTTCAGCGCGGCCTTGGAGACGCTGTACGCGGGGGTGCCGCCGCGCATCCCGGCGAGCGAGCCCTCCTCGCTGCTGACGTTGACCACGCGGGGATGCGGGCTGCGCTCCAGCAGCGGGAGCAGGGCCTGGGTGACCCGCCAGGCGCCGAAAAGGTTGGTGTCCAGGGCCCGCTGCACCTCGTCGAGGTCGGCGGAGCGGGCCCGTGCCCAGGTGTCGTAGAGGATCGCGGCGTTGTTGACGACGACATCGGTACGGCCGAGGCGCTCGGTCACCCAGGCGGCCATGGCGGTGACGCTCGCGTCGTCGGAGACATCGAGCCGTACGGCGCTCACCCGCTCCCCGCCGGGATCGACCCGCGCGGCCGCGGCCCGCCCCTTGGCCTCGTCCCGCGCCCCGAGGACGACCCGGTATCCGCGCTCCGCGAGCTGCCGGACGACTTCGAGCCCGATGCCGCGGTTGCCACCGGTCACCACCGCGACGGGCTCGCCCGTACCCCGTACCGCCATGGAACACTCCCCTGGTCGTCGCCTAACCGAAGGGGATTCCACCATGCCCGTCCGCGTCGAACGCCAAGGCCCCGTCACCACGGTCGTCCTGTCCCGCCCCGAGGCCCGCAACGCCGTCGACGGACCGACCGCCCACGAACTGGCCGACGCCTTCCGCCAGTTCGAGGCGGACGAGGAGGCGCGGGTGGCGGTGCTGTGGGGTGAGGGCGGGACGTTCTGCGCGGGCGCGGACCTCAAGGCGCTCGGCACCGAACGGAGCAACCAGGTCACGGAGGACGGCGACGGCCCGATGGGCCCGACCCGGATGCGGCTGTCCAAGCCGGTGATCGCGGCGGTCGCCGGGCACGCCGTGGCCGGAGGCCTGGAGCTGGCCCTCTGGTGCGATCTGCGGGTCGCCGAGGAGGACGCCGTCTTCGGCGTGTTCTGCCGCCGCTGGGGCGTCCCGCTGATCGACGGCGGAACGGTACGGCTGCCCCGGCTGATCGGCACGAGCCGCGCGCTGGACATGATCCTGACGGGACGGCCGGTGGCGGCGCCGGAGGCGTACGGGATGGGGTTGGTCAATCGGGTGGTCCCCACGGGCACGTCCCGCGCGGAGGCCGAGGCGCTGGCCGCCGAGATCGCCCGCTTCCCGCAGTCCTGCTTGCGCGCGGACCGGGCGTCGGTGCTTGACCAGGAGGGCCTGGACGAGACGGCCGCGTTGCGGTCGGAACTCCGGCACGGAGTCGGGGTGTTGGCGGAGAGCCTGGAGGGGGCGGCGCGGTTCGCTGCGGGGGCGGGGCGGCACGGGGCCTTCGGGGACCTGTAGGACCAGGGCGCACGCGGGCGCACGGCCGTTCCCTGTCCGCGCTCCGCCAGATTCAGCACCCACCTCCGGCGCCGGCGGCCGAAGACCCCGCACCTGGTACGAACTGCTGTGCGGGATACGGCAGGATGAGCCGTCGCGCCCGTTCGGCGTGCGACTGTGCAGCCCGGAATTCGAGCAGGTGACAACGTGACGAAACTTCACATCCGGTCGTCGGCGGAGTATTTCGCCGCCGCTACCCACCCCGGAGGTGACCGGTGAAGCGGGATCTCACCATGGACGACCTGGTCATCGCCGGAATCGCCGTGGCCGCCGGCCTGTTGGCGGCGTTTCTGCTCCGGATGCTGCTGCGCTGGCTGGGCAAGCATGCCGACCGGACGCGCTGGAGCGGCGACGATCTCATCGTGGACACGCTGCGGACCGTGGTGCCGTGGGCGGCGTTCCTCGGTGGTGCGGCCTCCGCGGGGGCGGCGCTGCCGCTGACGAAGACGGTTCAGCACAACGTCAATCAGATCCTGACCGTGCTGCTCATCTTCGTGGTGACGCTGGCGGTGGCCCGCGGGATCGCCGGGGTGATGCGGACGGTCACCCAGTCCCGGCCCGGTGTCGCCGGATCGGCCACGATCTTCGTCAACATCACCCGGATCCTGGTCCTGGCCATCGGCTTCCTGGTGGTGCTCCAGACCCTGGGCATCTCCATAGCGCCCCTGCTCACCGCCCTGGGCGTCGGCGGCCTCGCGGTCGCGCTCGCCCTGCAGGACACGCTCGCCAACCTCTTCGCGGGCATCCACATCCTCGCCTCCAAGACCGTCCAGCCCGGTGACTACATCCGGCTGAGCAGTGGTGAGGAGGGCTACGTCGAGGACATCAACTGGCGCCAGACGACGGTCCGTAACCTGTCCAACAACCTGGTCGTGATCCCCAACGGGGAGCTCGCGAAGACGAACATGACCAACTTCATGCGCCCGGAGCAGGAGTTGACGATCCTGCTCCAGGCCGGGGTCGCCTACGACAGCGACCTGGAGCAGGTCGAGCGGGTGACCAACGAGGTCATCGCCGAGGTGATGACGGAGGTCGAGGGCGCCCTCCCGGACCACGAGCCGATCATCCGCTTCCACACCTTCGGCGACTCCCGGATCGGCTTCACCGTCATCCTGGGCGTCGGCGAGTTCAGCGACCAGTACCGGATCAAGCACGAGTTCATCAAGCGCCTGCACAAGCGCTACCGCCGGGAGGGCATCCGCATCCCGGCGCCCGCGCGGACGGTGGCGCTCCAGCAGGGCTCGGTGGCGATTCCGCAGCAGCGCGGCCCGGAGAACGAGCCGGGCGAACTCCCCTCCGCCCGGCTCGACTGACGTCCTAGAGGGTCGCCGAGTTGTCGTGGTGGCCGTCCCGCCTGCGCGGTCCGGCCTTCGGCGACGACATCACCGGGTTCACCGTCCAGTCCGGGTGACCGGGCATCCGCGGGGTCTTCGTGCCGTAGAGCCAGTCCCGCAGGAAGCCCGACAGGTCCTGCCCCGACACCTCGGAGGCGACGGCGATGTAGTCCTCCGTCGTCGCCGACGAGTCGCGGTACCGCTCCAGGAAGGCGCGCTCGAGCGCCGTGAAGGCGTCCTCGCCGACGGCCTGCCGCAGGGCGTACAGGACGAGGACGCCGCCCAGGTAGCGCTGGGAGTCGAAGAGGTTGACGGCGTTCGGCGCGGCCACCGGACCGGACGTGCTGCGCCACTGGTCGCCCTTGGCGTAGGTGTCCTTCATCCGCGCTTCCATGGAGGTCAGGCCGATCGAGTCGGGCCAGCCGCGCTCGTAGCGGTAGAGCAGCCCGTAGAAGTCGGCGTGGCCCTCGTTCAGCCAGAGGTCGGCCCAGGTGGCGGGGCTGACGCTGTTGCCGAAGTAGGAGTGGACCAGCTCGTGCATCATGTGCGAGCCGATCTTCGACTCCTCCTGGAGGAGGTACTTCGGCCGGTAAATGGTGAGCGTCTGGGTCTCCAGGCCGGTGAAGCCGAAGGGCTCCGCGAGATCGGAGTTGCACGGCAGCAGGCCGTACGTCTCGAAGGGGTAGGCGCCGAGCCGCCGCTCGACCCATTCGACGAGGGCCGGGGTGAGCGCGAGCGCGGGCTCCAGCGCGGCGGCCCGCGCGGTCGGCACGACATCCCGGAGCGGCAGCCCGTGCGGGCCCTGCCGGTCCTTGATGACGTAGTCGCCGACGGTGATCTGCACGACCTCCGTGGCGATCGGCGAGCGGGAGCGGTAGGTGTACGCGGTCCGGCCGCCGGCGAGGGTCTCGGTGCGCACGAGCTGCCCGCTCGCGACGCCGCGCAGCCCGGTGGGGACGGTGAGCCGGAAGGTGAAGTCGGCCTTGTCAACCGGGTGGTCGTTGCAGGGGAAGACGGTGTGCGCGGAGTCCGGCTGGCAGGCCACCGCGAAACCGTCCGGGGTGGGCACCCAGCCGGTGTGTGCCAGGGCCCGGCGCGGGTCGGCGGAGTACTCCACGCAGACGGTGACGCCGGCCTTGTTCGGCAGGGTGACGGCCGGTGTGATGCGCAGCTTCTCGCCGGCCTGCTCGAAGGTCGCGGCGCGGCCGCCGACGCGGACGGCGCGGATGTCCAGGCCGAGGGCGTCCAGAGAGAACCGCGTCAGCGCCTGGGTGGTGCGGATCCGCAGGGTCGCGGTGGCGTCGACGAGCTGCGTCGTCGCGTCGTAGGAGAAATCGAGGTGGTACGCCGAGACGCGGTAGCCGTCGTTCCCGAGGGCGGGGTAGACGGGGTCGCCGAGGGTCTCGGGGCCCGGTGTGCCGCTCTTCCCCGGAGCGGCGTGGGCCGAAGGTGCCACGGTCAGGGCCGCCGCGGTGCCTATCAGGGCGGCCGGGGCTGTCACTCTGGTGCGATATCTCATGGTCTGCTTTCGCTCGGCGGCCGGCTGGTCAGGTCCGGCCATCGCCTGGGATGAGTGATCCACCTGCATGACCGCCGGAGCGGGCGTGGAGGTTGCACTTCCGCCCGAAACTTCTGTCCCACCCGTCCCGCCGCTGTGCGGACCCCCGGCCCGCCCGTGTGCGGACCCCTGTCGAGTCGGGGGCGATCACGAGATATCTTGATGTCGAGCAATGTTGCAGACGTGGAGCGGAGCACCCGGTGACTGACTCGACCATCATCTATACGCACACTGACGAGGCCCCGGCCCTGGCGACGTATTCCTTCCTGCCGGTGGTCCAGGCATACGCCTCGCAGGCGGGTGTCGCCGTGCAGACGCGGGACATCTCGCTGGCCGGCCGCATCATCGCGGTGTTCCCGGAGTACCTGACCGAGGACCAGCGCATCCCGGACGCCCTCGCCGAGCTCGGTGAGCTCGCGAAGACGCCCGAGGCCAACATCATCAAGCTGCCGAACATCTCGGCGTCGATCCCGCAGCTGAAGGCGGCCATCGCCGAGCTCCAGGGCCAGGGCTACGCGCTGCCGAACTACCCGGACGACCCGAAGAGCGACGAGGAGCGGGAGATCCAGGCCCGCTACGACAAGATCAAGGGTTCCGCCGTGAACCCCGTCCTGCGTGAGGGCAACTCCGACCGCCGCGCCCCCGCCTCGGTCAAGAACTACGCCAAGACCCACCCGCACCGCATGGGCGCCTGGACCTCCGAGTCCAAGACGAACGTGGCGACGATGGGCGTGGACGACTTCCGCTCCACCGAGAAGTCGGCCGTGATCTCCGAGGCCGGTTCGCTGCGGATCGAACTCAAGGGCGACGACGGTTCCACCACCGTGCTGCGTGAGTCGGTGCCGGTCCTCGCGGGTGAGGTCGTCGACGCCTCCGTGATGCGCGTCGCCGCGCTGCGCGAGTTCCTGACCGCGCAGGTCGCCAGGGCCAAGGCCGAGGGCGTGCTGTTCTCCGTGCACCTCAAGGCCACGATGATGAAGGTCTCCGACCCGATCATCTTCGGCCATGTCGTACGCGCCTTCTTCCCGAAGACGTTCGCTCGGTACGGCGAGCAGCTCGCCGCCGCCGGTCTGACCCCGAACGACGGTCTGGGCGGTATCTACAAGGGTCTGGCGGGCCTGCCCGAGGGCGCCGAGATCAAGGCCTCCTTCGACGCCGAGCTGGCCGAGGGCCCGGCCCTCGCGATGGTCGACTCCGACAAGGGCATCACCAACCTGCATGTGCCGTCCGACGTCATCGTCGACGCCTCCATGCCGGCCATGATCCGCACCTCCGGCCACATGTGGGGCCCGGACGGCCAGGAGGCCGACACCCTCGCGGTGCTGCCGGACTCGTCCTACGCCGGCGTCTACCAGGTCGCGATCGACGACTGCCGCGCCAACGGCGCCTACGACCCGTCGACCATGGGCTCGGTCCCGAACGTCGGCCTCATGGCGCAGAAGGCCGAGGAGTACGGCTCCCACGACAAGACCTTCGAGATCCCGGTGACGGGTACGGTCCGCCTGGTCGACCAGAACGGTGACGTGGTCATCGAGCAGACGGTCTCCGCGGGCGACATCTTCCGCGCCTGCCAGACCAAGGACGCGCCGATCAAGGACTGGGTGAAGCTGGCCGTCACCCGGGCCCGTGCCACCGGCGACCCGGCCGTCTTCTGGCTGGACGAGACCCGCGCGCACGACGCCAACCTGATCGCCAAGGTCAAGGCGTACCTGCCGGAGCACGACACCGAGGGCCTGGACATCCGCATCCTGGCTCCGGTCGAGGCCACCAAGCTGTCGGTGGAGCGCATCCGCCGCGGCGAGAACACGATCTCGGTGACGGGCAACGTCCTGCGCGACTACCTCACCGACCTCTTCCCCATCCTGGAGCTGGGCACCAGCGCCAAGATGCTGTCGGTCGTCCCGCTGATGGCGGGCGGCGGTCTGTTCGAGACGGGCGCCGGCGGCTCCGCACCGAAGCACGTCCAGCAGCTCGTCAAGGAGAACTACCTGCGCTGGGACTCGCTCGGCGAGTTCTTCGCCCTGGTCCCCTCCTTCGAGCAGCTGGCGAAGACCACGGGCAACGCCCGGGCCCAGGTCCTCGCCGACACCCTCGACCGCGCCACGGCGACCTTCCTCAACGAGGACAAGTCCCCGACCCGTCGCGTCGGCGGTATCGACAACCGCGGCAGCCACTTCTACCTGTCCCTGTACTGGGCGCAGGAGCTGGCCAAGCAGACCGACGACGCGGAGCTGGCGAAGGCCTTCGCCCCGCTCGCCGAGACGCTCTCGACGAACGAGCAGAAGATCGTCGAGGAGCTGAACGCGGTGCAGGGTTCCCCGGCCGAGATCGGCGGCTACTACCAGCCGGACCCGGCGAAGGCGGCGGCGGTCATGCGCCCGTCGGCCACCTGGAACGAGACGCTGGCGTCCCTGAGCTGATGCCTTGAGCTCATCCGGAGGGCCGGCACCGACCTGGTGCCGGCCCTCCGGCTTTTCCGGACGATCTCGTTCAGCCCTGCGCGGCCGTCGATCATGCTTACGATCACTCCCGCGGCCACGGGAGACACCCGTACGGCCACTCAGGGAGGGGAACCATGTCCAGCCTGTCCAGACGATCCCTGCTCGGCTATTCCGGTACGACCGCGGCGGGGGCGGTGCTCGGCAGCGCGGCGTCAGCACAGCCGGCCCAGGCGGCGGAGGCCGGCGCGGAGGCCACGGCGACCGAGTTCGAGCCCGGCACGTTCTTCAAGGGAAGTTCTTCCATGGAGATCAACGACAACCCCGCGGAAGTGCGCATCGAGTTCCGCGTCTCGACGTCCGAGGCACCGGAGTCGTACTCCATCGCCCCGCTGGAGATCGCCCAGTTCCTCAACGAGCTGGCCGTGTCCCGGGGTTGGCCGCCGGTCACCTTCTACGGCACTCCCCTGCCGGCTCCGCTGAACTGACGTAGCCAGAAGGCGGCGTGCGCCGGACACCGGACCGGCGCACGCACCGGCCTGTCGTGGCCGTTCGAGTGACAGTGATCGTGGGGGTGTGCATGGTGACGGGCGATGGGGCGTCTGTGGAGTTTGTCCGGCGTTTGGAGGGCATCGCGCGGGAGCACGGCATCGACTTGGGCGAGCTGCGGGCGGTGTCCGGACCGGACGCCGGGGCCGAGACGCCTGCCGAGCGCGGGACTGTGCTCGTGTTCCCGCGCGCGGTGGACAACTTCCATGTGCGGATTCAGCTCCGGCGCACGTTCGCCCTGTCGGAAGGCTGGACGGACGATCTCGTCACCGTGATGGGAGTGGTGGGTCTGTGGCGCCAGGGCTGCCGACTGCGGGAGTTGCACGATCGGTTCCCGTTCATGAGCTGGAGCGAACTCGCGCAGGGCTTCGAGGACGGGGACCCCGTCCCCGCGAAGTGGCGCGAACTGCTGTCCAGCGACTGGCACTCGGCCGATCGCCCGCTCCTCCGGGCCGCCCACGACCACCCTGAACTGCGGAGGTTCTACCCGGACATCAGCCACCACAGCCTGATGCTCAGCGGAAATCCGTTCGAACACGACCTGGAGTCCGGCCTTGCGAAGATCACCCCACTGTCGGAGGACGAGGACCACTACCGAGTGAGCGTGCTGCCGACCGGAGTCCTGCGTGAAGTCGCCTCACTGACCGAGGCACTCGAGGTCGCGGCGGCGGGCTTCCGATCCCTCGAAGGCGCCTGACCCACCGCTGGGCGGCGCGCCGATAATCGCTTGCGCGCCGCGCCTTTGATCATCATCGTGAGCAGGGTGACTGACGTACCCGAGCGGTGGACCCAGGCCAGCGTGTACCCCGATATGTGGGCGGACCCCGACAAGGACCCCCGCGAGAACGAGGGCCCTGGTCCGGACGGCGAGTTGGAGACGTACCGGAGCGTCCTGCGGGACTTCCGGCTGACCCTGGAGATGAAGTGCCAGGGGCTGGATCCGGAGCAGCTGGCGCGCCGCTCGGTGCCGCCGTCGACCATGTCGCTGCTCGGTCTGGTCCGCCATCTCGCCGAGGTCGAGCGGGACTGGCGGAACTGGATCGTGCCGGGCGAGCCGGAACCGAAGCTGTACGGGGTCCGTGACGCCGACTTCGACGACGTCGCCGCGGAACAGGCACTGGTCGACAGCGCGTTCGCCGACCTCCACCGGGAACAGGCGGCGACGGACGCCGTGCTGGCCGGGTATCCGGATCCGGGTACCCGGGTGGGCAAGGACGAGAACTCCATCCGTGAGCTGTGGGTCCACCGCATCGAGGAGTACGCCCGGCACTGCGGACACGCCGACCTGTTGCGCGAGTGCGTCGACGGCCGGGTGGGGCAGTAGAACCGACCGATGAACTTCACTGTCACCCCCGGTGCCGACCACTCCCCCGTGATCCTTCATGTCCCGCACTCCGCACGGGAGATACCCGCCGACGTACGCACCGGCATCGTGCTGGAGGACGCGGCCCTCACCCGGGAGCTCGATCACATCACCGACTCGCACACCGAGCGGATCGCCGGTGCGGCAGCGGCGGCTTGTGCTCGCACACCCTGGGTGTTCGCCAACCGGCTGTCCCGGCTCGTCGTCGACCCCGAGCGGTTCCCCGACGAGCGGGAGGAGATGCTCGCCGTCGGCATGGGCGCCGTATACACGCGGACGACGCACAAGGACGTGCTGCGGGAGGCGGACGGCGATCCCGAGCCGCTGCTCGCGCGGTACTTCCGGCCCTACGCACAGGCCATGACCGACGCCGTCGCGGGGCGGCTCGCGGCCACCGGGCGGGCCGTGATCGTGGATGTGCACTCCTATCCGAGCCGGGCCCTGCCCTATGAGCTGCACGGCGAGGGGCCGCGGCCGCCCGTCTGCCTCGGTACCGACTCCTTTCACACGCCTCCGGGGCTGCTCGCCGCGGCCCGCGAGGCCTTCGAGGAGTGCGGGGACGTCGGGCTCGACAGCCCGTTCAGCGGGACGTACGTGCCGCTGGAGTTCTACGGGAGCGATCCGCGGGTCAGTGCGCTGATGGTGGAGATCCGGCGGGACACGTACATGACCGAGCCGGGCGGGCCCGCCGGGCCGGGGCTCAACCGGCTCGCCTCGGCGCTCGCGCGGCTGGTCGACGCTCTGCCCGGGTGACCACCGGCTGGAGCACTCCCGGGCGACAGCGGGGCGGGGGGGTGAGGGTGGTGGCATGACTGAGGAGACCACCACGCTCACCGGCCAGGCCCCGCCCCCGGTCCGGGACTGGCCCGCGCTGGACCTCGACGGCACCGACTTCGCACAGCACCGGCGACGATGTGTACTCGCTGCTCGGGGCCGCCGTGCAGCGCGGTGACATCAGCGAGACCGAGGCCGTCGGACTCGCCGGACCGTTGCAGATCGGCGGCGAGGCCGTCACCCACAACTGCGGGCAGATGCTGTATCTGCTGCTCACCCGCCCCGAGCTGCTGGAGCGGCTGCCGGGACTGCGGCTCGCGGTGCCACCCGACCAGGTGGTGTGGCGCCGTAGGACCATGATCCGCGGCCCGCAGTCCCTGCCCTGCGCCTGGTGACCAGACCCTAGGCGCGTAGCCACTCCGTGACGACCACCTCCCCGCCGGTCCGCAGCCGTAGCGCGAACGGGCCGGTGGGTGGGGAGTCGCTGGCGAAGCGGCCCATGGCGTCCGCCGTGAGGGGCGCCGCCGACTGGGGGCCGCTGAGCACCTCGATCCGGGCCGGCTGGGGCGGCAGCACCTGCCCCATCAGGCCCTGACCTGTTACCTCGACGTCGACGGTGACCTCGCCCGCGCGGAAGGTCAGCATCCGCGGCACGTCCGTGGCTCCCCTTACGGGGATGGCGTCGACCACCGAGTCGAAGGTCAGCTCGGCGATACGGGCGTCGAGGTCATGCAGGGCGTAGGCGTCGACGGCGATCCGGCTCAGTTCCGCCGGGACCGGGTCCAGGATGGCGGCGGCCCGCCGGAGTTCCTCCTCCAGCAGCGCGCCGTCGAAGCCGTCCTCGTCGAATGCGTCGAGCTCATGGTTCATGTCGTCGTCGTTCACAGCGCTCCCCGTGCGTCGAGTCGTGCCCTCAGGCGGCGCAGACAGCGCTGGCGCAGTGGCCCGATGCTCCCCACGGCGATGCCCAGTGCGGCGGACACCTCCTGGTAGCTGGGCGGCGGTGTGGACATCAGCACGCGCAGCAACTGACGGCAGCGGTCCCCGAGTTCCTCGAACTCCTGCCACAACCACCGGACGCGCTCGCTCTGGGCGGCCGCCTCCTCGGAGTCCAGGAGCGACTCCTCGGGCGTACGGTCCTCGCTGACCCGGTCCAGCAGTTGCGGATCGTCGGTCGGCGTGAGCCGCCGCAGGTTCTTCAGGACCTTCAGGCTCTCGTGCCGGGCGGTGCTGGCGAGCCATGACCCGGCCTTGTCCGGTTCGCGGATACGGCCCAGATGCTGGGCGAAGCGGAACCAGACGGTCTGGTACACCTCGTGCGCGTCGGCGTCCGAGAGCCGGTGGGAACGCACCACCGACCACACCAGCGGGCTCAGCCCTTCCACGAGCGCCTTCCAGGCCGCCGCTTCACCGTCGACGGCGGACTGGACGAGCGCGCCGACATCTGCACGATCCACGGCCCCACCCCTCGTGTACGGCAAGTCATCGTACGCCGCGGAGGGGGCGGTTCCGAACCTCATGCCGGAGGAGTGAGCGGCACGACGGGGACCGGGCGCCAGGTGGGCGGGCGCAGCGCCGGCACATGCGCCCCGCGCACCTCCGCGTACTCGGTGTTCCCGGCGAGCAGTTGGGTCCGGGCGACGCGGGGGTCGGTCTCCTTGTGCGCGGCCATGTGCGCGGCGACCATGCCGGCGACCACGGGGGTGGCGAACGAGGTGCCGCTCCAGTGCGCGAACCCCTCGAACATCACCTGGTCCGGCTTGCCGGTGGTGGTCGCGGCCCGCTCCTCGCTCAACAGGCCGGTGTGCCGCGGCGACTGGCAGGTGCACATGTAGGCGAAGCCGTACCGGCAGGAGTCGTAGGTGGAGTGCTGGTACACATACGGAACGGGCACGTCGAACCCGGTGAACGAGCTGGTGAGGCGCTCTCCGGGGGCGTAGGCCTTCACCCAGGCGCCGTGGTTGCTGAAGCAGGCGCCGTGCTCGCCGTCGCCGCGCAGCGCGCCGATCGACAGCACGGAGTCGGCGTAGTCGGGGAGGTCGGCGTAGGCCGCGGGCCAGAAGGGTGTGGCGCTGGCGTTGTTGCCTGCGGCGGCGACCAACAGGGTGCGCTGGGCGCGCAGTTCCGTCATGAAGGCGTCGAGGCCGAGCAGTCCGTCGTTACGGCCGTTGGAGGTGCCGGCGGACAGGCTGAGGATGTCCGGCCAACCGCCGCGGTCGACAGCCTCGAAGAGCTTGTCGCCGAACTCCGACTCCAGGATCGCGCCCGCGTCGTTGAGGGTGTTGCGGACGGTGATCTCGGTGTTGGGCGACACGGCCGCGACGAGTCCGGCGATGAACGTGCCGTGTCCGACGTACTGCTGGAGTATGCCGTCGTCGTCGCACTCCTTGATCTGCGCGTCGCCGTCGGTGTGCGCGAGCAGCGGGTAGGAGCGGTAGTCCTTCATCAGTCCGGTGTCGATGACGAGGACGCCGACGGCCGTGTCCGCGTCGTAAAGCCCTTCGGCCGCCGAGGGGTTGGGCGGCTGGGTGAGCGGGGCCGGTACGGGCTCGTCGCCCGGGCAGGCGTTGACGGCGATGGACACCACATGGTTACGGCTGACCAGGCGCCGTCCGGCCCGGCCCTCCGCCGAGCGCAGGGCCCTGAGCGCACCGGCGACGGCCCGGTCACCGCGCCGGTCGCCGTGTCCGGGGTCGCCGACCTGGATCCGGGTGATGCCGGAGCGGTTGGTCTCCGGGCTCGCCCGGCGCACATGGTCGGCGGTCAGGCCGGTGAACGTCGTGAAGTGCTCGCGCACGGCGTCCTCGACGACGCGGGCCTCCTCACCGTCCCTGGCCAGCACGACGCCCTTCTCGTACATGAACTCGGCGGAGTCGTCGGGGCCCATCGCCAGAGGGACGTCGGGCATGGAGCGCTGGATCTGGTCGAACTGTTCGTTGAATCGCTGTGGTGCCATGGCGAGTCCTCCCGCTGGTACGACGGTCTTCAGACAGAGCCGCGGAGCCGTCGATTGATACAGCGCCAAACCTGTGTGGGCGGCAAGAGGGAGCACTACCATCCGTGGAGTGACAGCGGGAAGCGACTCGGTTCTCGAATTGCTGCCGAAGGTGTTCGCGGCTCCTGGTGAGGCTCTGGCCGGGGCGGAAGAGGTGCTCGGCGCCGATCCCTCACCGCTGCACGCCTCCGTCGCCCATCAGGTGATCGGCATCTGGCAGCGGGACTTCGGCGATCTGCGGCTCGCGCTGGCCCATCTGCGGCGGGCCCGCGATCTCGCGGCGCGCGCGGACTCGGCGGACCGGGAGGCGGACGTGCTGGGCACGCTCGGCGTGGCGCTGGTGCACGCGGGCCGCACCCGGCAGGGTCTCGCCGCGTTCGAGCGGGGCGTCGCCCGCGGCACGGGGCACACCCGCGCGCGGGTGCTGTACCGGCGGGCGTACGTCTGGTGGGTGCTGGGGCATCACCGGGAGGCGCTGGAGGACGTACGGCGGGCGATTCCGGTGCTGCGGCAGGCGGACGATGTGATCTGGACGGCGCGGGCGCTGACCCTGCGGGCGACCGTGCATCTGGCGCTCGGCGCGGTGGAGCGGGCGGACGCGGACTTCACGGCGGCCGAGGCGCTGTGGGACACCACAGGCCAGGAGCACGACAAGGCGGACGCCGTGGAGAGCCGGGGCCTTGCCGCGTTCCGGTCGGGCGACATCCCGGCCGCGCTGCGGCTGCTGGACGAGGCCGAGGAGCGGTACGCCAAGCTCGGCACGCCAACGTTCATGCTCGACATCCGGCGCTGCGAGGTGCTGATGGCCGCCGGACTCGCCCCGGAGGCGCTCGCCGAGGCGGACGCGGCGATCGGGGTGCTCGACGAGATCGGCGGGCAGTCCACGCGCAAGGCGGAGCTGCTGCTGGTCGCGGCCCGGGCGGCCCGGCTCGCGGGCGATCCGCACACCGCCATCGCGCGCGCGGCGCTCGCGGTACGGCTGTTCGCCGGGCAGCGGCGCACCTGGTGGGAGACGCATGCCCGGCTGGTGCTGATCGAGGCGCGGCTCCTCACCGGGCGCGCCTCGGGACGGCTGGTCGCGGACGCCGCCGCCGTCGCCGACCGGCTGGCCTCCTTCGGCGCTCCGGCCGCGCCCGAGGCATCCCTGCTCGCGGGCCGGATCGCGCTCGCGCTGGGCTGGCGGGCTGATGCCGAACGGCACTTGGGGACCGCCGCCCGCAGCAGGCACGCGGGGCCGCCGCTGGCGCGGATGACCGGCTGGGCGGCGCAGGCGCTGCGGGCGCGGGCGGCCGGTTCCGGGCGCGGGGTCCTGGAGGCGTGCCGACGCGGCCTGGACGTGCTCGACGACCACCGTACGACGCTGGGCGCCTCCGAGCTCAGGGCCCGGGCCACCGCTCAGGGCGCCGAACTCGCCGCGCTGGCCCAGCGGGTGAGCCTGGACTCCGGGGGGCCGCGGCGGCTGCTGGTGTGGAGCGAGCGCTGGCGGGCCACCGTGCTGAGCGCCCCGCCGACCCGGCCGCCCGCCGATCCCGCGCTGCAGAGTGGACTCACGGCCTTCCGGGAGATCGCGGCCCGCGCGGAGGAAGCCCGCATGGAGGGGCGGCCCGTGCTCGCTCTCGAGCGTGAACAGCGCCGTCTGGAACGGGAGATCCGCTCACGCACCCTGCACATGCGCGGGGAGGAGCCCGGCGACGGCGACCGCTTCGATCCGGCGCGGCTGCTGGCACGGCTCGGCGACGACACCCGGCTCCTGGAACTGGTCGTGGTCGACGGGCGGGTGCAGGTGCTGCTGTGCGGGCAGGGGCGGGTACGGCGGTACGAGGGCGGGCTGCTCGCCGACGCGGAGACCGAGGCCGAGCATGTGCAGGCCGGGTTGCGACGGCTGGCCCACCCGGGTGCCGAGGGGCGGCTGCCGGTGCTGGAGGCGTCGGGCCGACGGCTTGAGGAGCTGCTGCTGGGCCCGGCGGCGGAGCATCTGGGCACCGGCCCTGTCGTGGTCGTACCGCCCGGTCGGCTGCACCGGGTGCCGTGGGCGCTGCTGCCGTCGCTGCGGGAGCGGGTGGTCAGCGTGTCGCCGTCGGCGAGCAGTTGGCTGCGCGCCCGGGAGACCGAGCCGCCGCCGGGGGGCCGCCAGGTGCTGGTGCGCGGCCCCGGTCTTGCCACCGGTGGCGCGGAGGTGCCCGAACTGGCCGGACGGTACGGCACGCCGACGCTGCTGGAGGACGACGACGCGAGCGTGCCGCGCGTGTTGGAGGAGCTGGACGGGGCGGCGCTGGCGCACATCGCAGCGCATGGCACCTTCCGGGCGGACAGCCCGCTGTTCTCCGCACTGCGGATGGCCGACGGCCCGCTGATCGTGCACGACTTCGAACGCCTCGACCGCAGCCCGTACCGCATCATCCTCTCCTGCTGCGACACGGCCCGCTTCGCCTCGGTGGGCGCCGACGAACTCCTCGGTCTGGTCACGGCGTTGCTCCCGCTGGGCACGGCGGGGGTGGTGGCGTGCACCGCCCCCGTCAACGACGCCGCGGTGGTGCCGCTGATGGTCGCGCTGCACAAGGGGCTGACCGCGGGGCTGTCCTTGGCAGAGGCACTGCGTGACGCGCGCGGGGCGTTGCCGGGGGATGCGGTGCATCAGGCTACGGGGTGGGCGTTCTCGGCGTTCGGGGCGGCTTGAGGGCGCGGCCTGACTCCCTCGGATCTCACGCCGGTTGCGCGTCCGGCAGTTCCACCAGCCATGGCAGGGCGCCCCGGTCGCTCGCGCCGAGGCGGGCGTACGCGCTGTAGAGGTGGTTGCCGACCGTGCGGACGGACAGGGTGAGGCGTTCGGCGATCTGGCGGTTGCTGAGGCCTGCGGCGGCCAGGGTGACGATCTGGCGTTGGCGGGCGGTGAGTTCGCCGAGGACCAGGCCGGACAGGGCGGGGGTGCGGGCGCCCTGGCAGCGGCGGGCGAGGGCGACGGCACGGGTGCGGGAGGTCCGGGCGGCCCGGGGGTCGCGGTGGGCCCGTACGGCCTGGGCGTGCGCCTCGGCCGCGTACAGCAGCAGCCCGCGCTCCTGGAGCGCCTCGGCGGCCCGGTCCAGCGCGGGGCCGTCGCCGCGGGCGAGCGCGTCGGCGTGCTGGGCGAAGACGCCGTCGAGCCGTCCGGCGGCGCGTTCGGGAGCGCCGAGGCGTACGGCGTCGTACGGCTCCACACTTGCCAGGGCGGCGTCGATGTCACCGCGCGCGACGGCGGGCCAGCCGTTCCTGACGTCGTCGGCCACGGCCGTCACCTCGCCCGACTGCGCCGCCGCCAGGGCGAGTTCATCGCGGCAGAACCGGTCCTCCGGCGCATCCCGCAGGCCCTCCCTGGCCCACGCCTCCGCCTCCCGCAACCGCCCGCCGATCCGTGCGAACCGGGCGCGTACGGCCGCGTACCCGGCCGGGACCCGCGCCCCTTCGTCCACCAGCCACTCCCCCACGGGCGCCGACACCGCCCGTACGTCGGCCAGTCGGACACTGCGTGCCAGTACGGCCGCCTCGGCGTCGAGGGCCGCCGCGCACTGGTCCGGGGTGCGGGCCAGGCGCCTCGCCCGGAGCCGGCCGGCCGCGGCCCGCAGCACCGGGCCGTGCAGGGGGTGGGCGAGGCGGACGGCGCCCTGGTCGTCGATGCGGATCAGGCCGTCGGCTTCCAGGCGTTCGAGGGCCCACAGGTCGAAGAGGTCCATGTGCGGGGCGAGGGGTTCGCCGAAGGCCAGGCGTTCAAGGGTCTCGCCCTCCTCGGGGTGGGCGCGGTCCAGGACGTGCGCGGTGCGCTCGCGTACGGTCGCCGTCAGCGGCAGCGGGCCCCGCCAGGCCCAGGTGTCCGCGTCCGGGACCCGGGTGAGCAGTCCGCGCTCGCGCACCGCGCCCAACAGGTCGCGCAGCAGCCGTAGATCACCTTGGCACAGGCGGTGCAGCCGGTTCACGGTGAGCGGATCGAGGCCGCCGCCGAGCAGGTGTGCCGTCGCCTCCTGGGGCAGCGGGTCCAGGGTGAGGCGGGGCAGCAGTTCGCCGGTCCACAGGCGGGAGATCGCGCCGGGCGCGGGGACGCCGTCGGTGGCGACGACCAGGAGCCGGGTGCGGCCCTGTACGGCCAGCTGATGGACGAGTGCGGCGGAGGCGTCGTCGAGGAGGTGTGCGTCGTCGACGAGCAACAGCCGTACGGAGGAGAGAAGTTGCACGGCCCGGTGCAGGGTGACCTCTTCGGGCAGCAGGTGCGCGAAGGCGGCGAAGGGGATGGTGCGGGCCTCGGGCGTGCCGGCCACCTTGGCGCAGTCGGTGCCACGGGTGGCCTCGGTGACGAGCCGGGTCTTGCCGCAGCCCGCGGGTCCGGTCACCACGATGCCGTGCCGGCCGGCGGACAGGGACCGGCGGATCAACTCGACTTCGCTGTCCCGTCCGCTGAACGGCCAGGGCAGTTCAAGGGTCTTCGCATCCCGTTCGAATGTCATCACATCTACATGAGCGCGGTTACTCACACTTGATACACGGGGACTTGAGTAGCCCCCGACTCAGGCGCGGGGCGGGCCGCCACGGCAACCTTGCCGCATGACCGCTCGCTACTGCTCCCTCGCGCAGCAGTCGGCCCCCCTTCTGGCACCGGGGCTGACCGCCGAGCGGCAGCGCGCGCTCATCGGCGGCCGCCGGATGTGGGCCAACCACACGGTCCTGCACTACTACTTCTTCGACGGCGACAGCGACGCGTCCGTGATTCCCGTACCGGGGACCGGGGGGTCCCGGCGGGTGTCGTGGGTCGGCTCGAAGGAGCAGCAGGACGTGGTGCGCGAGTGCTTCCAGGAGTGGCAGGGCCTTGGCATCGGGGTGTTGTTCGCCGAGGTCTCGGACCGCTCGGAGGCCGAGTTGCGGATCGGGTTCCAGCTGGGTGACGGTTCGTGGTCGACCGTGGGCAAGGACGCGCTCCAGGTCGGTCTGAACGAACGCACCATGAACTTCGGCTGGGACCTGACCGTGCCTTCGGAGCGCGGGACGGCCCTGCACGAGATCGGGCACGCGCTCGGCATGCTGCACGAGCATCAGAGCCCGTTCGCCGGCATCCACTGGGACGACGAGGCCGTGTTCGCGGACCTCGCGGGCCCGCCGAACTTCTGGAGCCGGGAGACGACGTTCTTCAACATCCTGCGCAAGCTGGACCCGGACGAGGTCAACGGCACCGTCTGGGACCCGCAGTCGATCATGGAGTACCCCTTCGAGGCGGGGCTCATCCTGGAGCCCGAGCAGTTCCGCGCGGGTCTGAACCCGCCCGGCGCGCTCTCCCCCGCCGACAAGGAGTACGTCCTGCGCTGGTACCCGCCGGCCGGTCCGCCGCGGCCGCCCGCGCTGGTGCCGTTCCACTCGGCACCGATCGGTCTCGGCCCGGGTGAGCAGGCCGACTTCGCCGTCGAGCCGCCGGAGACCCGTGAGTACACGGTGGCCACCTTCGGCGACAGCGACACCGTCGTGGTCGTCTTCGAGGAACGGGACGGCGAACCCCGCTACCTCACCGGCCAGGACGACGGGGGCACGCCTGGCAACGCCACGATCAAGGCCCATCTCGTCAAGGGCCGCCGCTACTTCGTCCGTGTGCGCCTGTACTCCACCTGGGGATCGGGGGAAACCGCGGTGATGTGCTGGTAACGGCACGGGTACAGCCGCACGCGGGCGGACGGACCACCAGTCCGGCGCCGGGGGAGTGGCCGGGATCGTCACCTTCGGGGGAGGGGGACGATCCCGGCCGCGTTTGCGTTCTGCGAGGTTATCGACCGATGCGGCAACTCACTTTCATCAAACCTTACTTCACCTCTTGACGCAAGTGGTCCATACCTTTAGGTTCCGTGGGCATGCCAAGATCCCACCCCCCGGCCGTCTCCCTCGCTGTCCTCTCCCTGTCCGCCGGTCTGCTCAGCGCCCTCCCCACGCCCGCGAACGCCGCGGCCGAGGCGCTGCCCACCGGATTCGCCACCGTCATGAACGCCGCGAGCGGCAGATGCCTTGACGCCCGTGCGGCCGGTACCGCCAACGGCACCGTCGTCCAGCAGTACTCCTGCAACGGCAGCACCGCCCAGCGGTGGAGCCTCACCGCGACCAGTGACGGCTACGTCCGGATCAACAACGCCAACAGCACCAACCAGGTCGTGGACGTCGCGGACGTGTCCACGGCCGACAACGCGCCCGTCCATCTGTGGACCTACGGCGGCGGCGCCAACCAGCAGTGGCTGCCGGTCGACGAGGGCGGCGGCGCCTATCACTTCGTCAATCGGCACAGCGGCAAGTGCCTGGACGACCCGGGCGCATCGACCGCCGACAGCGTCCAGTTCGTGCAGTACACCTGCAACGGCAGCGCGGCCCAGCGGTTCCAGGTGGTGCCGGTGACCCAGTCGACGGCCAATCCGGACCTCGGTCCGAACGTCGCCGTCTTCGACCCCTCGATGTCGTCCTCGACGATCCAGTCCCGGCTGAACACGATCTTCCAGCAGCAGGAGACCAATCAGTTCGGCTCCCAGCGCCACGCCGTGCTGTTCAAGCCGGGCGCCTACAGCGCGGACGTCAACGTCGGCTTCTACACCCAGGTCGCGGGCCTCGGCCTGTCCCCCGACGCGGTCACCATCAACGGCGCGGTGCACGCCGAGGCCGACTGGTTCCCGCCGCAGAACGCCACCCAGAACTTCTGGCGCGGCGCCGAGAACCTCTCGGTCAACCCGACGAACGGCAGGGACCGTTGGGCGGTCTCCCAGGCGGCGCCGTACCGCCGGATGCATCTGCGCGGCAACCTCGCCCTGGACGACGGCGGCTGGTCCAGCGGCGGCCTCCTCGCCGACAGCAAGATCGACGGACAGGTCAACTCCGGTACCCAGCAGCAGTGGCTGACCCGCAACTCCCAGCTCGGCAGCTGGACCGGCTCCAACTGGAACATGGTCTTCGTCGGCAGCCAGGGCGTCCCGGGCACCAGCTTCCCCAACCCGCCGTACACGACGGTCGCGCAGAGTCCGGTCACCCGCGAAAAGCCGTTCCTGTACGTCGACGGCGACGGCGCCTACAAGGTGTTCGTGCCGTCGCTTCGCTCCAACTCCACGGCGACCAGCTGGGCGAACGGCTCCCCGTCCGGAAGCTCGCTGTCCCTGGACTCCTTCTACGTCGTCAAGCCGGGCGCGACCGCGGCGGACATCAACGCGGCGCTGGCGGCAGGCAAGAACCTCCTGGTCACCCCGGGCGTGTACCACCTCAACCAGACGCTGCAGGTCAACCGCGCCGACACCGTTGTCCTCGGGCTCGGCCTCGCCACGTTCATCCCGGACAACGGCATCACCGCCATGAAGGTCGCCGACGTCGACGGAGTGAAGGTCGCGGGCATCCTCTTCGACGCGGGCACCACCAACTCGCCCACCCTGATGGAGGTCGGCCCGGCGAACGCGTCCGCCTCGCACGCCGCCAACCCGACGTCCCTGCACGACGTGTACTTCCGCGTCGGCGGCGCCGCCGTCGGCAAGGCGACCACCAGCCTCGTCGTCAACAGCGACCACGTCATCGGCGACCACACCTGGATCTGGCGCGGCGATCACGGCTCCGGCATCGGGTGGACCAGCAACACCGGGGACACCGGCCTGATCGTCAACGGTGACAACGTCACCATGTACGGCCTGTTCGTCGAGCACTACCAGAAGTACCAGACCATCTGGAACGGCAACGGCGGCCGGACGTACTTCTACCAGAACGAGATGCCGTACGACCCGCCCAACCAGGCCGCCTGGATGAACGGCTCCACCCAGGGCTACGCCGCCTACAAGGTCGCCGACTCGGTCACGACCCACCAGGCCTACGGCCTCGGCAGCTACTGCTACTTCAACGTCAACCCTAGCGTCACCGCCGAGCGCGCCTTCGAGGCTCCGAACAACGCGGGCGTCCGCTTCACCAGCATGGTGACGGTCTCCCTCGGCGGCACCGGCACCATCCGGCATGTCATCAACGACCGCGGCGGACCGTCCAACTCCACCACCAACGTGGCCAACCTCAGCAACTACCCGTAGAAGGAGCCTCGTTCCTCATGTCCACCCCCCGCGTCATAGGACGGAGCACGGTTCTCGCCGTGCTCGCCGCCCTCCTCGCCGCACTGTTCACCGCGACTCCCGCACAGGCCGCCTCCGGGGCGATCACCGGCCTCGCCGGCAAGTGCGTCGACGTGGCCGGCGCGAGCAGCGCCAACGGCACCGCCGTACAGCTCTACGACTGCAATGGTTCCGGCGCCCAGATCTGGTCCAACTCCGGTGACGGGACCCTGCGCGCGCTCGGCAAGTGTCTGGACGTCGTCGACCGCAGCACCGCGGACGGCGCCGCGGTCCAGCTGTGGGACTGCTCCGGCGGTGCCAACCAGCAATGGGTGGTCACCTCGGCGCGGGACATCGTGAACCCGGCCGCGAACAAGTGCCTGGACGTCCGTGACAACAGCAGCGCCAACGGCACCCGGCTGCAGATCTGGACCTGTTCCGGCGGCGCGAACCAGAAGTGGACCGCGCCCGCGAGCGGAGGCGGCACCAACCCGTCCGGGTTCGTGGTCACCGAGGCCCAGTTCAACCAGATGTTCCCGAACCGGAATTCCTTCTACACCTACAGCGGGCTCACCGCGGCGCTCAGCGCGTACCCCGGATTCGCCAACACCGGCAGCGACACCGTGAAGAAGCAGGAGGCCGCCGCCTTCCTCGCCAACGTCAACCACGAGACCGGCGGTCTGGTCCACATCGTCGAGCAGAACACCGCGAACTACCCCAACTACTGCGACTGGAGCCAGTGGTACGGCTGCCCGGCCGGCCAAGCCGCCTACTACGGGCGTGGCCCCATCCAGCTGTCCTGGAACTTCAACTACAAGGCGGCCGGGGACGCGCTCGGCATCGACCTGCTCAACAACCCCTGGCTGGTGCAGAACGACGCCTCCGTCGCCTGGAAGACCGGCCTGTGGTACTGGAACACCCAGACCGGCCCCGGCACCATGACCCCGCACAACGCCATGGTCAACCAGGCCGGCTTCGGCCAGACCATCCGCTCCATCAACGGCTCCCTGGAGTGCGACGGCAGGAACCCGGCGCAGGTCCAGAGCCGAGTCGACGCGTACAACCGGTTCACCTCGATCCTCGGCGTCTCGCCGGGCGGCAACCTCTACTGCTGAACCGGGTGACGTGATGCGCAGATCCTTGAGCAAGCTGCTCCTCGGCACCCTCGGCGCGCTGACGCTCGTCGTGGCGGTACCGGCGAGTGCCCACGCCAGTGTCCTGACCCCGCTGCCCCAGAACGCCGACGGTCTGGAGCAGACCTTCTCCCCCGCCTACGACTACGACGGCGACGGCTGCTACACGACCGCCGCCATCGGCGCCGACGGCACGCTCAACCCCGGCCTGCAGCTGGGCGGCGACGTCAACGGCCAGTGCCACGACTACGCCCAGCTGGCGAGTGCCAACACCTACTCGCGGGCCAAGTGCAACAACGGCTGGTGTGCCGTGATGTACGCCAGCTACTTCGAGAAGGACCAGATCACCCTGGGCCCGGCCGCCCTCGGGCACACCCACGACTGGGAGCACGTGGTGGTGTGGGTCAACAACAACGAGGTCCAGTACGTGTCGGTGTCCCAGCACAACACGTATCAGGTGGCGGCCCGTTCGGCGATCCGCTTCGACGGCACCCACCCGAAGATCGTCTACCACAAGGACGGCGTATCGAGTCACTGCTTCCGCTTCGCCAACAGCAATGACGAGCCGGCCGAGAACGCCACGGGCAACTGGTTCTTCCCGCGGCTCGTCGGCTGGAACGGCTACCCGGCCGGATACCGCGACAAGCTCCTGAGCGCGGACTTCGGCTCGGCCAGCATCAAGATCGACGACGGCGACTTCCAGTACGCCCTCGCCTACTCCAAGCCGTCCGGGATCCCGTTCGACCCGTACGCCTGATCAACCAGAGGGAAGGGCCGGTCCTGTCAGGTACCGGCCCTTCTCGTCGTACGGCCAGACATTGGGCGTGCACCCGTGCATGCCCTTGATCTGCTGCATCATCACGGGGGCCGGTTCTCCTGCGCCCGGGCAGCCGACGTGCCCATGGCCGAGGAAGTGGCCCACCTCGTGGTTGATGATCAGGGCGCGGTAGGCGGTGACGTCCTTGGCGTAGACGGGGGTTGCCAGCAGCCAACGCTTGAGGTTCACCATCACGCTCCGGCCCACATTGCAGTTGACCTCGCCGCCGGTGTCCAGGCCGTACTGTCCGCAGATCTCGTCCACGGTGCCGGGTGTCGCGACCTTCACGACGAAGTCGGTCGGGCCGTTCGGCACCCGCTGGAATGCGGAGTGGCCGTCCGCGGTCCATCCGCGTGGGTCGGCCAGGATGCGCTCGACCTGTCGGGCGACTTCCGCGGCAGAGAGGTCGAGGCCGTCCTCGACTTCGACCCGGTAGCGCAGGGGTGTTGCTGAACCTGCCTTGGCGCTCGATCCGGTCGCGGCGGTGAACGTACCCGGTCCCGTGGACGGGATGTCGGGCTCGGCGGAGGGGCTGGGCGTGGGGCTGGGGCTGGGACGGGGGGTGTCCGTCGGCCGGGCGGAGGCTGCGCCGGCCTCGGCGCGCTCGGTGGGAGCGGCGCCGGCTGCGGTGGGCCGCTCGATCCGGTCCACCGCCGCGAACCCGGCCGCCCCCAGGACGGCCAGTGCGGCCAGGCCTCCCCACAGCGGTCCCTTCCGCTTGCTCGGGGACGCGTGTGCTCTGCGCGTGGTCATGGCCGTCAGGTTGTGATCGCAGTGTGATCGAACCTGGCTCAAGCGATAACGAAACGATAACGCGCGATCCTGTGCGGGTTTATATGATCGTCCCGTAACAAAATCCCAGGCGGTCGGGCCTCTTACGGATACTGAGCGCATGCCACGCGTACTGCTGATCGAAGACGACCGCGCCGTGCGGGAGGGAGTCGCACTCGCCCTGCGCCGCCAGGGCCATGAGGTCGCCGCCGCGGAGACCGGGGAGGACGGGCTCGGGCGGGTGCGGTCGTTCCGGCCGGATGTCGTGGTGCTGGACCTGATGCTGCCCGGAATGCCCGGCCTGGACGTGTGCCGTGAGATACGCGCCCTGGACCAGACCCTGCCGATCATCATGGCGACCGCGCGGGGGGACGACGAGGACATCGTCGTAGGCCTTGAGGCGGGAGCCGACGACTACGTGGTCAAGCCGGTGCAGGCCCGGGTACTTCAGGCGCGGATCCGTGCCGTGCTGCGCCGGGCGGCCGGAGCACCCGCCGAGGCCGGCATACCGAAGATCGACACATACGGGGATCTGGCCGTCGACCGGGCCGGTCTCTCGGTCGCCCGGGGAGGCGTGCCGATCGCGCTCGCCCCGTCCGAACTGCGGCTGCTGCTCACCCTGTCCGCCTCCCCCGGCCAGGTGTTCAGCCGGCAGCAGTTGCTGGAGGCGGTCTGGGAGCACAGTTATCACGGGGACGCCCGGCTGGTGGACGCCTGTGTGAAGCGGCTGCGCGCCAAGATGGGCGAGCCGCCGCGCGAGCCGCGCTACATCCAGACCGTGCGCGGCTTCGGCTACCGGTTCGCGGCGCGGTGAGGCGACCCCGGTTCCCGCAACTGCGCGGCCTGCGGATGCGGTTGGTGGTGGCCTTCGCGCTGGTCACCGCAATCACCGCCGCCACCACCGGCGCCCTGACGTTCCGCGAGGCGCGCATCGGCGTGCTCCAGCAGAGCCAGGACACCGTGATCCAGCTCCTGCGCACCCAGGTCGGCCGGCTCGCCGAGGAACTCGCCTTCCCGCCGGGCGAGGACGAACTGCGGCGGTTCGCGACGGACGTGGCCCGCGCCGACCCCTCCGGGACATGGCGGGTCCTGGCCACCTACGACGACCTGAGCGCGACCTCCGCCACGGGCGACCCCTTCGAGGAACTGACCCCCACCCTGCGCGAGGCCGTGCACTCCAGCATGGCGACCGTCTTCCAGCGGGTGGACAGCGGCGACCACACCTCGCTGGTCGTCGGTATGTCGGTCCTGTTCACCTCGATCGACGGGGGCGCCTACCCCTCCGGGGTCAGGGTCTTTCTGACGGTGCCGCAGACCACGGAACGGGCCTACGTCGACGCCCTGGTCTCCGCGGTCGAGCGGGCCACCGTGCCCGCCCTGGCGCTCGCCGTGCTGCTGGCCCTGCTCGCCGCGCGCGGGGTGCTGCGGCCGGTGCGGGCGCTGCGCCGCGCCACCCGGAGCATCGCCGAGGGCCGGCTCGACACCCGGCTCGCCGTCAACGGGTCCGACGAACTCGCCGCTCTGTCGCACACGTTCAACGAGACGGCCGCCGCGCTGGAGGAGTCGGTGGCCGAACTGCGCGGCATGGAGGCGCGGGCCCGCCGGTTCGCCGCGGATGTGTCGCACGAACTGCGCACCCCGCTGGCCGCCATGTCGGCGGTGACCGACGTCCTCGACGAGGACGCCGCCGGGCTGGACCCGGACACCGCCACCGCGGTCCGGCTGATCAGCGAGGAGACCGTGAAACTGGCCCGTCTCGTGGACGACCTGATGGAGATCTCCCGTTTCGACGCGGGCGCCGCGACGCTGCACCTGGACGAGATCGACCTCGCCGAGTCGCTCCGGCGCACCCTCTCCGCGCGCGCCTGGACCGAGCTCGTCGACTGCGAGCTGCCACCGCCCGGCGCCCTGCGCGGCCGAGTCGACCCGCGCCGTCTGGACGTCGTCGTCGCCAACCTCGTCGGCAACGCCCTGCGGCACGGCGCGCGTCCTGTCCGACTGCGGCTCTACGAGGGCGGGGAGCGGCTCGCGGTGATCGAGGTGCTGGACAGCGGGTCCGGCATCCCCGACACCGTGCTGCCCCATGTCTTCGAACGGTTCTACAAGTCCGACGCCGCCCGCACCCGCACCGAGGGCAGCGGCCTGGGCCTCGCGATCACCGCCGAGAACGTCCGGATGCACGGCGGCACCGTCCACGCGGCGAACCGGCCCGAAGGGGGCGCCGTTTTCACCGTACGACTCCCCCTGCCCGGCGACGAGTTGACCCCGGAGAGCGGCTCATGACTCCCCCACGACGATCGGCGCTGTGCCTCGCCGCCCTGTGTGCGCTCACCTCCTGCGGCATCCCCACGACCGGCGTGGTGGAGGCGGGCGGTCCCGCCAGTGGGGTCGTGCCGACGATCCGGGTCTACTTCGTGGTGGCCGACAGCACTCTGATCTCCGTCCCCCGCCAGACCTCCGCGCCGGTCGACGTAGAGAAGGCCCTTGAGATCCTGCTCCTGGGCCCGACCGACACGGAGCGGGGCAAGCTGATCACCACCCAGCTGCCACTGCTCCCGGGCCTGCCCACGCGGGCCCCGGCCGCCCCGGCCACGGACGGCGCCAGCGCCGTGCCACAGGACAGACGCCGGGCCGACCTGTTCCGGGTGACGACGCGGGACGACGGAATCTCCGTCGAACTCGACCAGTCGGCAGGCAAGTTGAGCGACATCGCGGCGGCCCAGATCATCTGCACGGCAGCCGCCGCGCAGCGCGTCGCCGACCCCGGGACCGAACCGGTCCTGGTGAGTGTCACGGGCCCGGACGGCCGGCGCGTCGAGGGAACCGCCGTGCAGTGCCCCGAGGTCTAGCGCGCCATGGCGATGTTCGCGTTCCTCTCGGCGGCCTCGACGACATTGGCGAGCAGCATGGCTCGGGTCATGGGGCCCACGCCCCCAGGCATCGGCGCGAGCCATCCGGCGACCGTGGCGGCCTCCGGGTGCACGTCGCCGACGAGTCCGTGGTCGGTGCGGGTGATGCCGACGTCCAGGACGGCCGCGCCGGGGCGCAGCATGTCCTTGGTGATCAGTCCCGGCGAGCCGGCGGCCGCGATGACGATGTCCGCCTCGCGCACATGCCAGGCCAGGCCCTTGGTTCCGGTGTGGCAGAGGGTGACGGTGGCGTTCTCGCTACGGCGGGTCAACAGAAGCCCCATCGGCCGTCCCACCGTGATGCCCCGTCCGATCACGCACACCCGGGCTCCGGCGATGGGGACGTCGTACCGGCGCAGCAGTTCGACGATGCCGCGCGGGGTGCAGGGCAGGGGGGCCTCGACGCCGAGGACGAGCCGGCCGAGGTTGACGGGGTGCAGACCGTCGGCGTCCTTGGCCGGGTCCATGCGTTCCAGTACGGCGTTGGCGTCCAGGTGTCCCGGGAGCGGGAGTTGGACGATGTAGCCGGTACAGGCCGGGTCGGCGTTGAGTTCGTCGATGACGTCCTCGACCTGCCGCTGGGAAGCGTCGGCGGGCAGGTCCCGGCGGATGGACGCGATGCCCACCTGCGCGCAGTCGCGGTGCTTGCCGGCGACGTAGGCGCGGCTGCCCGGGTCGTCGCCGACCAGGACAGTGCCGAGTCCGGGCGCACGGCCGCCGTCGGCGGTCAACTTGGCCACGCGTTCGGCGAGTTCACCGCGGATCCGGGCAGCGGTCGCCTTGCCGTCGAGGAGTCGTGCGGTCACCGGCGATACCCCTCTGCTAGCCACGAAGACGGGACATGGTCGGGTCGAACAGCGGCTCCTCCGCGACGACCGCCTCGACCCGCCGGTCGAAGTAGCCGATGTGCACGGTGGTGCCGGGGGCGGTGAGTTCCGTGGGCAGCCAGGCGTAGGCGATGCCCTTGCCGATGGTGTAGCCGTAGGCGGCGCTGGTGACGTAGCCGACGGAGCGGTCGCCGTCGTAGACCGGCTCCTTGCCCATGACGACCGCCTGCGGGTCGTCGATGGTGAGGCAGGTCAGCTTGCGTCGTACATCGGCCTTACGGCGCTCAAGGGCCGCCTTCCCGATGAAGTCGTCCTTGTCGAGCTTGACGGCGAAGCCGACGCCGGCCTCGTAGGGGTCGTGCTCGTAGGTCATGTCGGTGCCGAAGGAACGGTAGCCCTTCTCCAGGCGGAGGCTGTTGAAGGCGCCGCGGCCGGCGATGACGCCGCCGAGAGGCTGGGCGGCGGCCCAGAGGGTGTCCCAGAGCTTCTGTCCGAGGTCGGCGGTGGTGTAGATCTCCCAGCCGAGTTCGCCGACGTACGACAGCCGCATCGCCGTCACCGGCACGCTGCCGATGTGGGCGCGCTTGGCGCGGAAGTACTTCAGGCCGTCGTTCGTGAAGTCCTCGTCGGTGAGGGGCTGGAGGACCTTGCGGGCCAGCGGGCCCCACAGGCCGATGCAACAGGTGCCCGGCGTGATGTCACGGGCCTGGACCGTGCCGTCGGCGGGGAGGTGGCGGGTGAACCAGTCGAGGTCGAGGTTGCCGTTGGCGCCGACCTGGAAGAGGTCACGGGCGAGGCGGGCGACGGTGATGTCGCTGCGGATGCCGCCGTCGTGGTCCAGGAGCAGGGTGTATGTCACCGAGCCGACCGACTTGTCGATCTTGCCGGTGCACAGGCGCTCCAGGAAGGCCGCGGCACCGGGGCCGCTGACTTCGAGGCGCTTGAGGGCCGTCATGTCGTACATGGCGACGGTCTCGCGGGTGGCCTGGGCCTCCGCGCCGACGATGGGCGACCAGAACTGCGCGGCCCAGTCGTTCGGGGTGGGTATGGAACGGCCTTCCACCAGGCTCGCGTTGGCCTGGTACCACTGCGGGCGCTCCCAGCCATTGGCCTCCAGGAAGAACGCGCCGTGCTCCTCCTGGCGGGTGTGGAAGGGGCTGGTGCGGATCGGGCGCGGCTTCCCGGACGGCTGGAGGGGGTGGAGGATGTCGTAGACCTCGACGAAGTTCTGGCAGTCGCGGGCCAGGACGTACTCCGGGGTGAGCTGGTGCGGCTCGAAGCGGTTGACGTCGCACTCGTGCAGGTCGAAGGACGAGCAGTGGCCGTCGACCAGCCATTCGGCCATGGCCCGGCCGACGCCCGCGGAGTGGGTGACCCAGACGGCCTCGGCGACCCAGAAGCCCTTGACGTCCGGGGACTCGCCGAGCAGCGGGAAGTTGTCGGTGGTGAAGGAGAACAGGCCGTTGATGCCTTCCTCGACCTTCGCCTCCTTCGTCGCGGGGAGCAGGGACTGGGTCTCGGTCCAGGCGTCCGCGAAGTCGTCCTCGGTGAACTTCAGGACCGACGGCATGTCGGCGGCCTCGTCCACGGAGAGGATCTCGTCGGCGGTGATCGGCATGGGGCGGTGGCCGTAGTAGCCGATGCCGATGCCGTCGTAGCGGTCGCGGTAGTAGAGGTCGGCGTCCTGGTGGCGCAGGATCGGGCGGACGGCCTCCTCGGTCTGGCCGGCGAGGGCCGGTACCGGGCCGGTCCAGGCGAGCTGATGGGCGAGCGGGGTGAGTGGGAGGTTCATGCCCACCATGCGGGCGATCTTCGGGCCCCAGATGCCGGCACAGCACACGACGATGTCGGCGGGGATCTCGCCCTGGTCGGTGAGGACGCCGGTGATCTTGCCGTCGGCCTGCTGGACGTCGAGGACTTCGTGGCGGGCCAGGAAGCTGACGCCTCGCTCGGTGGCCCGGCGGATCTGTGCCTCGACGGCGAGGACGGCCTTGGCGAGGCCGTCGGTCGGGACCAGGAGGCCGCCGAGGACCCTGTCGCGGTTGACCAGCGGGTGCTGTTCGACGCACTCGTCGGGGGTCAGGAGGCGGGCCTCGATGCCCCAGGCGGTGATCCAGCCGTGGCGGCGGTGCAGTTCGGTGAGGCGCTCGGGGGTGGTGGCCACTTCGAGGCCGCCGACCTGGAGGAAGCAGGGCTTGCCGTCGACGTCGAGGGAGCAGAACTTCTCGACGGTGTAGCGGGCCAGTTCCGTCATGGTCTTGGAGGAGTTCGTCTGGAAGACCAGGCCCGGGGCATGCGAGCTGGAGCCGCCGGTGGCGGGCAGCGGGCCCTGGTCGACCACGGTCACTTCGGTCCAGCCTCGTGCGGAGATCTCGTCCGCGAGGGCCGCTCCCACGACGCCCGCTCCGATGATCACCACTCGGGGTCCCGCCATCGCCGCACCTCCGATTGAAAACCAGTCCAGCCGGTTAAGTTGCTTTGTGCGCAACATGGTTCAGGTTGCGCAACTCAATGTGCCTGCCCCGGGGAGGGGGTGTCAAGGGGTCCTTGAGACCGGAAAACAGCCCGAAACACGGCCTGAACCCAGCCCTGGACATGGCAATGCCCGGCGGGCGGTGCACCCCTGTGCGCACCGCCCGCCGGGCATGTCCGACCGGCTGTCGACCCCGGGCTACTTCAGCCAGGCGTCCACCTTGTCGCGGTTGGCCTCGACCCACTTCTCGGCCGCGGCCTCGGGGGTCATCTTGTCCACCGCGATGTACTTCGCCACGACGTTCTGGTCGTCGTTCGTCCAGGTGAAGTTCTTCACCAGGTCATAGGCCGGGCTGCCCGACTCGGCGAACTTCGCAGCGACGATCTTGTCCAGCTTGTACACGGGGTAGTCGCAGTCGACCTTCTCGGGGTCGGCGTCGCAGCCCTCCTTGTACTCCGGCAGCTTGATCTTCTCCAGCGGCACCTCGGACATGAACCACTGCGGCTCGTAGAAGTAGCCGATCACCCATTCCTTGTTCTTCTCCGCCTTGCGGAAGGCCTGGATGAGGGCGGTCTCACTGCCCGCGTACACGACCTTGTAGTCCAGCTTCAGGTTCTTCACCAGGGCCTCGTCGTTGGTGACGAACGACGGGTCGCCGTCGAGGAGTTGCCCCTTGCCGCCGGACTCGGACGTCTTGAACTCGGCCGCGTACTTGTTGAGGTTGTTCCAGTCGAGGATGTCCGGGTGCGCCTTGGCCAGCCACGGCGGCACATACCAGCCGATGAGGCCTTCGTTGCCGGTCGGGCCGGCGTCGACGGCGGTCTTCTGGTCGGTGATGTACTTCTTCTTCAGGTCGTCGTGGCCCCAGTTCTCGACGACGGCGTCGACCTCGCCCGTCCCGAAGCCCTGCCAGGCGATCTCTTCCTTCAGGTCCTTCTTGGTGACCTTGCAGCCGAGGTCGTTCTCCGCGACGTAGGCGAGGACGGCCGCGTTGGCCTCGTAGCCCACCCACGGGTTGACCGCGAGGTTGAAGGTGCCGCACTTGCCGGAGCTGTCCGAGCCGCCGGCGTCCGAGGAGTTGTCACCGACCTTCGCACCGCCGCAGGCGGAGAGGGTCAGTCCGATAACAGCTGCGCCCGCTATGCCGGCCGCGCCGACTCTCCATTGTCTTGCTTGCCTTGCCATGGTCAGTTGCTCCTTATGCGCTGGTGCGTCGCGCCGCTGCCTGAGTGATCCGGTCGAACATGACTCCGAGAAGGACGATGGCCAGCCCCGCGGCAAGCCCCTTCCCGTACAGCTGTCCCTGCGAGAAGCCGGCCACGACGTCGTAGCCGAGAGCGCCTGCCCCCACCAGGCCGCCCACCACAACCATCGACAGCACATAGATGAGGCCCTGGTTGGTCGCGAGAGTCAGGGCGCCGCGTGCCATCGGCAGCTGGACCTTGGTGATGATCTGCCAGGTGTTGCACCCGGCTGAGGTGGCCGCCTCCACGGTGGTGGCGGGCACGTTCCGAACCCCGTCCGCGATGATCTTCATGGCTACGGGAGCCGCGTACACGATCGCGGCGACGATCGCCGTGAAGCGGGTCGCGCCGAACAGCGCCAGGAACGGCACGAGATAGACGAACGGCGGCATGACCTGCGCCGCGTCCAGGGTGGGCCGCATCAGCCGGTCCACCAGCGGGCTGCGCCCCATCCACACCCCGAAGACGATGCCGAGCAGCATCACGAGGACGGTCGCGACGGCGGTGGACGCGAGCGTCGTCATGGCGTCCGACCACACCCCGGTGCCGACGAGCAGTCCCACGCACACGACGGTGGTGATCGCGGCGCGCGGGCCGCCGAGCACCACGCCGAGTCCGATCAGGGCGGCGCCGACGAGCCACCACGGGGAGTCGGTGAGCAGCGACTGGAACGGGTTGAGCAGGCCGTTGGTGATCGCATCACGGAAGGCGTTGGTGAGGCCGGACAGGTTGTCCTGCGCCCAGGTGGTCGCGGTGTCCGCCGCGCTCGCGATCTTGCTTCCGGCCGTGCCCTCGCCGGGGAACTCGGCCGCCCACAGGTAGGTGTGCGACATGTAGACGAGTACGGCCGTGACCGCGGCGCCCGCTCCCAGCAGTGGCCGCCGCCAGGCGAGGAACCGGCCGGACGACTTCCGGGCGGCCTCCTCGCGGGTGCTCGCCGCGGTGGTGACCCGGTCCAGGACGATCGCCATGACGACGATGGCGAGGCCGGCGTTGAAGGCCGTACCGACGTCGAGCGACTGGAGTGCCTGGAGGACGGTCTTGCCGAGGCCGGGCGCGTCGATCAGGGCGGTGATGGTCACCATGGCCAGGGCGGCCATGATCGACTGGTTGACGCCCATCACCACGGTCCGTTTGGACATCGGCAGCAGCACCTTGAGCAGCGCCTGCCGCTGGGTGGCGCCCAGCGAGTCGGCCGCCTCGACGGTGGTCTCCGGCACCGAGCGGATGGCGTGCGCGGTGATGCGGATGGCCGGCGGGGCCGCGTAGATGACGGTGGCGATGGTGGCGGAGGCGGGGCCGATGAGGAAGAACAGGGTCATCGGGGCCAGGTAGACGAAGGTCGGCATCGTCTGCATGAAGTCCAGGAAGGGCGTCACGATCCGGTTGAACCGGTCGGAGAGCCCCGCCCACACGCCCAGCGGGATCGCGAACAGCAGCGCGACGAAGACGGCGGAAAGGGTGAGCGCCAGGGTGTCCATGCTCTCCTGCCACAGGCCCTGAAGCCCGAGGAAGGTGAAGCCGGCCACCGCCAGCAGCGCCACTCTCCAGTTGCCCACGGCCCAGGAGACATAGCCGGTGATGCCGACGACGCCGAGCCAGCCGATCTGCGGGACGGGGCGGGTGCCGGAGGGCTGGGAGATCAGCTCCTGGACGAAGGTCACCAGGTTGTCGATGACCAGCCGGATCTCGTTGAAGAAGTAGAGGAAGAGCGGGTTGGAGTTGCGGTTCGCGCCGATCGAGTCGTTGAGGTCGTTGAACCACCGGTGCAGGTCGGTCAGGTCGGCCGCGGCGAGCGCCAGGGTCTGCTTGCCGCGCAGCAGGGCGAACAGCACCAGCCAGGCGACCAGGATCGCGACCACCATCGTGCGCCGGCTGACCTGGCGGACCCGGGTGACGGGTGGCGCGGGCTTCTCCGTCTGTTGTGTCTTTTCCGGTTTCTCCACGGCGACGGTCATCACGCGCCGCCTTCCTGCCCGGCGACCACCGCGAGGATCTCCTCGTCACCGACGATGCCGAGCAGTTTGCCGTCCTCGACGACCTTGACCGGCTTGTCCGCCGCCAGTACGGCCCGGGTGGCCTCCTTCACCACGACGTCCGGGCCCAGCTCGGGACCGTCCAGGGCGTCGCCGTCCTCCACCGGGCGCATGATCCAGCGCAGGGTGAGGACGTCGCCGCGCGGGACGTCCTTGACGAAGTCGCGTACGTAGTCGTCGGCGGGGGCGCCGACGAGTTCGTCGCCGGTGCCGCACTGGACCATCTTGCCGTCGCGCATGATCAGGATGCGGTCGCCCAGCTTGAGCGCCTCGGAGAGGTCGTGGGTGATGAACACCATCGTCTTGCCGACCTCGTGGTGCAGCCGGATGACCTCGTTCTGCATGTCACGGCGGATCATCGGGTCGAGTGCGGAGAACGGCTCGTCGAAGAAGAGGACGTCGGGGTCGCCCGCCAACGCCCGTGCCAGGCCGACGCGTTGCTGCATGCCGCCGGACAGCTGGTCGGGGTAGGAGTTCTCGTAGCCGGAGAGGCCGACCAGCTCGACGACCTCCAGGGCCCGCTTGGTGCGTTCGGCCCTGCTCATGCCGCGGATCTCAAGACCGAAGCCCACGTTGTCGACGACGCGGCGGTGGGGCAGCAGCCCGAAGTGCTGGAAGACCATGGAGAATTTACGGCGGCGCAGTTCGCGCAGTCGCCTCGCGTCCGCGTCACGGATGTCCTCGCCCTCGAAGACGATCTCACCGGTGGTGGGTTCGATCAGCCGGGTCAGACATCGCACCAGTGTGGACTTGCCGGAGCCGGACAGGCCCATGACGACGAAGACCTCGCCGGGCGCGACCTCGAAGCTGACGTCGCGTACGGCGGCGGTGCATCCGGCGCGGTCCATGAGCTCGCGTCGGGTGAGCCCGCGCAGCTCCTCGGAGGCCGGTACCCGGTCTGCCTTCGGCCCGAACACCTTCCACAGATTGCGCACGGATATGACGGGAGTCCCGTCCGACTCCTGGGGCGTACCGCGCCGCTGCGGCACCTCGGTCTGTGTGGGGGTCACGATCGACCTCTCTTCGGCGTTCAGCCGCGGAACCAGAGCTGCGGCCGGGGTTGGATGTTCTGCCAGATGTGCTTGGGCTCTCGGTACTCGTTCAGGCCGGTCGGTCCCAACTCCCGGCCCACGCCCGAGTGTCCGAAGCCACCCCATTCCGCTTGCGGCACATAGGGGTGGTAGTCGTTGATCCACACCGTGCCGTGGCGCAGCCGCCGGGCGACCCGCTGGGCCTTGCCCGCGTCCTGGGTCCAGACGGCTCCGGCCAGTCCGTACTCGGTGTCGTTGGCGATGCGTACGGCGTCGTCCTCGTCGGTGAAGCGCTCCACGGTGAGCACGGGTCCGAAGGACTCCTCGTGCACCACGCGCATGTCCTGCCGGCACTCGTCGAGGACGGTGGGCGGGTAGTAGTGGCCGCTCGCCAGGGCCGGATCGTCGGGCCGTGCGCCGCCGCAGCGCAGGACGGCGCCCTCGGCGATCCCCGCGGCGACGTACGCCTCGACCTTCGCCAGGTGCTGGGCGGAGATCAGCGCCCCGGTCTCGGCCTCGGCGTCGAAGGGACCGCCGAGGCGGATCTGCCGGGCCCGGCGGACGACCTCGTCGACGAAGCGGTCGTGCAGCGAGTCCTCGACGATCAGCCGGGCGCCGGCCGAGCAGACCTGCCCCGAGTGCAGGAAGACGGCCGTGAGCGCGAAGTCCACGGCCGTCTCGAAGTCGGCGTCGGCGAAGACCACGTTGGGATTCTTGCCGCCGAGCTCCAGCGCCACCTTCTTCACGCTCGCCGCGGCCGTGGCCATGATCCGTTTGCCGGTCTCCAAGCCGCCGGTGAAGGAGACCAGGTCGACGGCGGGGTCCTCGGAGAGCGGTGCGCCCACCTCGGGCCCGGTGCCCAGGACGAGGTTGGCGGCGCCTGCCGGGAGCCCGGCCTCCTCCAGTGCCCTCATCAGCAGGATCGAGGTGGAGGGGGTGAGCTCGCTGGGCTTGAGGACGATCGTGTTGCCGGCGAGGAGGGCCGGGGCGACCTTCCAACTCGCCTGGAGCAGCGGGTAGTTCCAAGGGGTGATCAGCCCGCACACACCGACCGGCTCGTAGACGACGCGGCTGACGGCGTCGTCGCGTCCGGTGTCGATCACCCGGCCGGCGTCGGTGCCGCCGAGCCCCCCGTAGTAACGGAAGCAGGAGACGACGTCGGCGATGTCGTACTCGCTCTCCACCAGCCGCTTGCCGGTGTCCAGCGACTCGGCGCGGGCGAACTCCTTGCCGTCGCGCTCCATGATGTCGGCGGTCCGCAGCAGCAGCGCGCCACGCTCGCGCTCGGGGGTGCGCGGCCAGGGCCCCTCGTCGAAGGCGCGGCGGGCCGCGGCGATCGCCGCCTCGGCGTCCGGACGCGTCCCTTCCGCAACGGTCGCCGAGAGCGTGCCGTCAGCGGGGCAGCGGATCTCGCGGAGGCCTCCGGCCACCGGATCCCGCCATGAACCGTCCACATACAGGTGTGCCACGCGCCAAGCCCTTCAGCTGAAATGCGTTGCGCATCATGCATTCAATTGCTTGTGGTGGAACACCCTGGCGAATGTGCAGACATACGTCAAGAGGTTCGCGGATGACGATTTCACCTTGTGGGCACTTGCCTGGTCGCCCTTGACCGCAAGCGGCGACGAGCCGACCATGTTGCGTATCGCTCACCTTGTTGTGCAATACGCACCGACGGAGGCCGTCATGTCCCCTCGTCCTCAGCCTGGCCGTGAGTACGTCCTCACCCTCTCCTGTCCCGACAGCGTGGGACTCGTCCACGCGGTGAGCGGCTTCCTCGTCCGGAACTCCGGCAACATCCTCGAAAGCCGGCAATTCGATGATCGACTCCAGGGCCGCTTCTTCATGAGGGTCCACTTCGACGTTTCCGACCCAAACGCCGATCTGGAAACTCTGCGTTACCGATTCGGTCCAGTGGCGGAGGCCTACCGGTTCTCCTGGACCCTGTGGGACGCCTCGACGCCGACCCGGACGCTCATCATGGTGTCCAAGTTCGGCCACTGCCTCAACGACCTGCTCTTCCGCCGGCGCACGGGCTCCCTCAACATCGAGATCCCGGCGATCGTCTCCAACCACCGCGACTTCGAGGGGCTCGCGGAGACCTACGGCATCCCCTTCCACCACATCCCGGTCACCAAGGACACCAAGGGCGAGGCCGAGGCGCGGCTGCTGGAGCTGGTGGGCGAGCTGGACATCGACCTGGTCGTGCTGGCCCGCTACATGCAGATCCTCTCCGACGACCTGTGCAAGCAGTTCGAAGGCCGGGCCATCAACATCCACCACTCCTTCCTCCCCAGCTTCAAGGGCGCGCGCCCTTACGAGCAGGCCTACGACCGCGGGGTGAAGCTCGTCGGCGCGACGGCGCACTACGTCACCTCCGATCTCGACGAGGGGCAGATCATCGAGCAGGACGTGGTCAGGGTGGACCACTCACTCGACCCGGGCGAACTGGTCACGGTCGGACGGGACGTCGAGGCACAGGTGCTCGCGCACGCGGTGAAGTGGCACAGCGAGGGTCGCGTGATGGTCGACGGCCACCGCACGGTGGTCTTCCGCTGAGCACTTCTGTATACGGACGCCGGACGGGCAACTCAGCCCTTCCGGCGTTTGAGGACGAGGCCGTTCAGGCCGAAGGGGGGTCAAGCCGCTCCAGTACAGCTCTGCGCCATCGCTCGGTCTCGGCGATCTGGTTGAACGTGAACAGGTGCAGTCCCGCCACCCCCGCCGAAGGCGCAGTGAGGGCCTCCTGGGTGCGCGCCAGCAGCCGGTCGGGCGAGTAACCACCCGGCGCCGCGAACCGCAAGAACCACGACGCGTGCTTCGTCAGGAAGCGCGTCGACTCCCCCACGCCGATCTTCGTCGCCATCGCCAGCAGCTTCGCCCGCTGCACGGGCCCCGCCACGCCCAGGTGGACGGGCAGGGTGACGTCCCGCCGCCGTATCCGGGCGAGCCACTCCCCCAGCACGCGCGGGTCGAAGCAGAGGTTGCTCACGATGTACGTGGCGTGCTCGCGCTTGTCCCACATCGCCTGGATGGTGAGGTCGTCGTCGATGAGGGGGTGGCTCTCCGGGTAGCCGGTGACGCCGACGTGGGCGAAGGGGCTACCCAGCTCGCTGAGCCGCCGTAGCACCGGCAGCGCCCCGTCGTAGGGCCCGGCCGGCGGGTCGGCGTCGCCCGCCGGTACGAACACGTCGTCCACGCCCGCCTCGCCGAGCCGGTCGACGACGTCCTTCAGGTGCGCGTCGTCCCGCAGCAGCCGCGCGGGCACATGCGGGACGACGCGGTAACCGTGTGCCGCGAGCCGCACGGTGAGGCCGAGGGTCGGTTCCAGGCCCTTGACCGGCGACGCCGTCACGGTGACGACGACGTCGCGCGGCACATGGGCGAGGACCTTCTCCTCGGTCGCCTTGGCGGGCAGCACCTCGTAGCGGACGCTGTCCAGCAGCGTCCGGAGCCCCGAGCCGCCCAAGGTCTACTCGGCCCGCTTCTCGGCGTCGCGGAGGCGGTAGTAGGCGGCCTTGGAGGCAGGCAGCGGCTCCTTGCCGAGGATCAGGTCGGCGGCCTTCTCGGCGATCATCATCACCGGGGCGTAGATGTTGCCGTTGGTGACGTACGGCATCACCGACGCGTCGACGACACGCAGGCCCTCGACGCCGTGCACGCGCATGCTCTCCGGGTCGACGACAGCCATCTCGTCGGCGGAGGGGCCCATCTTGCAGGTGCAGGACGGGTGCAGGGCGGTCTCGCCCTCCTTGGCGACCCAGTCGAGGATCTCCTCGTCCGAGTCCACCTTCGGCCCGGGCGAGACCTCCCCGTCGTTGTACGGGGCCATCGCGGGCTGACTGAGCAGCTTGCGGGCGACGCGGATCGCCTCGACCCACTCACGCCGGTCCTGTTCGGTGGAGAGGTAGTTGAAGCGCAGCGCCGGGTGCTCGCGCGGGTCCTTGCTCTTGATTTTCACCGAGCCGATCGCGTCGGAGTACATGGGACCCACGTGCACCTGGTAGCCGTGGCCGCCGGCCGGCGAGGAGCCGTCGTAGCGGACCGCGATGGGCAGGAAGTGGAACATCAGGTTGGGGTAGTCGACATCCTCGTTGCTGCGCGCGAAGCCGCCGGCCTCGAAGTGGTTCGTGGCGGCCGGGCCCTTGCGGAAGAGCCACTGGAGCCCGATGAAGGGGGCACGCCACTTCGCCATGTACGGCTGCATGGAAACCGGCTGCTTGCAGGCGTACTGGACGTACACCTCCAGGTGGTCCTGCATGTTCTCGCCGACGCCCGGGAGGTCGTGGACGACGTCGATGCCGAGGGCGCTCAGTTCCTCCGCGTTGCCGACGCCGGAGAGCTGGAGCAGCTGCGGGGAGTTGATCGCGCCGCCGCACAGAATGACTTCCCTGGCACGGACCTGCTGGAGGGCACCCCTGCCGCGCTGATACTCGACACCGACGGCCTTCTTGCCCTCGAAGAGGACGCGGGTGACCAGAGCACGCGTCTTGATCGTGAGGTTGGGGCGCTTCTTGACCGGCTTGAGGTACGCCTTGGAGGCCGACAGCCGGCGTCCGCGGTGGACGTTGCGGTCGAACTTGGCGAAGCCTTCCTGCCGGTAGCCGTTGACGTCGTCCGTGGGGGCGTAGCCCGCTTCTTCGGTGGCCTTGAGGAAGGCGCCGAACAACGGATTGGTCGCCGGGCCGCGTTCCAGGACGAGGGGCCCGTCATGGCCTCGGAACTCGTCGTCCGGATCGGCCGCCAGACAGTTCTCCATCCGCCGGAAGTACGGCAGACAGTGCGCGTAGTCCCAGGTCTCCATCCCGGGGTCGGCCGCCCAGCGCTCGTAGTCCATGGGGTTGCCGCGCTGGAAGATCATGCCGTTGATGCTGCTGGAGCCGCCCAGCACCTTGCCGCGCGCGTGGTACACACGCCGGCCGCCCATGTGGGGCTCGGGCTCGGACTCGTACTTCCAGTCGTAGAAGCGGCTGCCGATCGGATAGGTCAGCGCCGCGGGCATCTGGATGAAGACGTCCCACGGGTAGTCGGAGCGGCCGGCCTCCAGAACCAGTACCCGGTTCGCCGGGTCCGCGGAGAGCCTGTTCGCCAGTGCGCTGCCGGCCGATCCGCCGCCGACGATGACGAAGTCGTATTGCAGGGGAGCCATGATGCCTCGTCTCGCTCGCGCCGTA
This sequence comes from Streptomyces sp. NBC_00287, assembly GCF_036173105.1. NCBI lineage: Bacteria > Bacillati > Actinomycetota > Actinomycetes > Kitasatosporales > Streptomycetaceae > Streptomyces > Streptomyces sp. NBC_00287. The sequence continues at coordinate 8,175,839 of NZ_CP108053.1, read as the reverse complement.
GATACGCGAGGCATGCTAGTACCAGTATCGCTATACGCACCAGGTTGCGAGCCACGCAACTTACGAGCCCCGGGTTTCGCCCCTGTTACTTGCGATGGTGTTGTTTACTGCGCGTATAGTTTCGTTGTGAGCAACCACAGCCAAGACACCGAAACGTCAAATTCGCAGTCCGGCGGAGTGCAGTCGGTCGACCGCGCCATCAGCGTCCTGGAGATCCTGGCCCAGCGCGGCGAGGCAGGGGTCAGCGAGGTGGCCGCCGAGATCGATGTTCACAAGTCGACCGCGTTCCGCCTGCTCGGCGCCCTGGAGGTGCGTGGCCTGGTGGAGCAGGCGGGCGAGCGCGGAAAGTACCGCCTCGGGTTCGGCATCGTACGCCTGGCCGGTGCGGTCACGGGACGCATCGACATCACCCAGCAGGGCCGTCCGGTCTGTGAACAGCTCGCCGAGGAGATCGGCGAGACCGTCAACATCGCCGTGATGCAGGAGCACTACGCCGTCAACCTCTACGAGGTGCGCGGCCCGGGAGCCGTCAGCGCGTACAACTGGGTCGGCCAGCTGACCCCGCTGCACGCCACCTCCAGCGGCAAGATCCTGCTGGCCCACCTGCCTGCCAAGGAACGCGCCGAACTGCTCGCCGGGGCCGGCCTGAACAAGGTCACCCCGCGCACCATCACCGCGAAGACGAAGCTCGAGAAGAACCTCGCGGAGGCCCGCGAGCGTGGCTACGCCTTGGCCCTGGAGGAGCTGGAGATCGGCCTGCACGCCATGGCCGCGCCGGTCCGCGACCGGGACGGCCAGGTCATCGCGGCGCTCAGCGCCTCCGGACCCTCGTACCGCTTCACCGAGGAGCGCCTGCACGAACTCTCCCCGGTACTGCTCAAGGGCGCGGAGGAGATCAGCCACCGGATGGGCCACCTGGGCTGACCGGCCCCGGTCACTGTCCGCCGGTGCCCAGGCGTTCGTTCACCCAGTCGTGGAAGGCGCCGATGTGGTGCTCGCTGGGCACCAGCACACCGCCCTTGGCGTACATGCGGGAGCTCATTCCGGGCTGCGTGCGCTCGCAGGCGTCGAAGTCCTGGCGGTTGACCCGGTCGAAGAGTTCCACGGACCGGCTGACGTCCTTGCCGCTCTCGACGACGTGCGGGAGGTAGAGCCAGTCGCACTCGACGATCGTGCGGTCGACGGCCACCGGGTACATCCGATGGAAGATCACATGGTCGGGGACGAGGTTGATGAAGACCTGGGGCCTGACGGTGATCGCGTAGTAGCGGCGGTCCTGGTCGTCGGCGACCCCGGGAATGCGGTCCAGACCCTCGGAGCCGTCCACGGTGAAGCCCTGAACGTCCTCGCCGAACTCGGCGCCGTGACCCACGTAGTACTGGGCGGCGTAACCGTCCGCGAACTCCGGCAGCACCTCCGTCAGTTCGGGGTGGATGGTCGCGCAGTGGTAGCACTCCATGAAGTTCTCGATGATGAGCTTCCAGTTCGCCTGCACGTCGTAGACGATCCGCTTGCCGACGGAGAGGTTCTCGATGTCGTAGTGCTCGATCGACTCGACGTCGCCGAGGCGGGCGACGACGTCACCGATGACGTCCTCGTCGAAGTCGGGCGGGCTCTCGGCGAGGCAGACCCAGACATAGCCGAGCCACTCACGGACGGCCACGCTCACCAGGCCGTACTCGGTGCGGCCGATGTCGGGCATCTTGGTGAGGTTGGGCGCGGCGACGAGCTTGCCGTCCAGGCCGTACGTCCAGGCGTGATACGGGCATTGGAAGGCCCGCTTGACCTCGCCGGTCTCCTCGGTGCAGAGCTTGGCACCCCTGTGCCGACACACGTTGAAGTAGGCGCGGATCGAGTTGTCCCGCGCGCGGGTGACGAGGATGCTCTCGCGGCCCACGTCGACCGTGCGGAAGGCGCCGGGCTTCGCCAGTTCACCGGCGCGGGCGACGCAGAACCACATGGTCTCGAATATGCGCTCCTGCTCCTGGGTGAAGATCGCCGGATCCGTATAGGAGGAGCCGGGGAGAGTGGCGATCAGGCTGTCCGGCAGGCTGGTCGAGGTCACGGTGCACTCCTCGGGAACGTCGTGGTAGGGATCGGTCAACTCGGTATCGGGTCGCGGGGAACTGCGCGACAAGCCCCCACCGGCCCGCGGGTGAATCACCGCGATCCCGGCACAGCCAACTGCTTGCGCCAGCGGACAAAAAGCCGAGGCTGGTTCATCCCAAGAACGGCGACCGGCTCCCCGGCACGCCGATAGACGGCCAGGACATTACGGTCGCCAACAGCACCTTCCTCGACCGTCACACTGTCGGAGACACCCGCGTGACCGGCGAACTGGATCTTCACGCCGTACTGGTCCGACCAGAAGTACGGCGGCCTGGGCACACCGGGTTCCAGCGCACCCCCCGCCAGCAGCGTGGCGACGGCCGCGTCGGGGCGTTCCCGCGCTCCGGTCCAGTGCTCGACGCGGCGGTGAGCGCCCAGGCGGGGGTCGTACCAGTTGGCACAGTCCCCGACCGCGACCACCCCGGCCAGGCTGGTGCGGCCGTCGGCGCCGCACTTGACGCCGTTGTCGAGTTCGACGCCGGAATCTTCCAGCCACTCGACGCACGGGCGTGCCCCCACACCCACGACGACGATGTCGGCGGGGATGCTGCGGCCGTCCTCCAGCAGGACGGCGTCGACGCGGGTCCCTCCGCTCAGCCCCTTGACTCCCACGCCGCACAACAGCCGTACACCGTGGTCCGTGTGAAGGGCGGAGACGATGCCGCCCATGGTCTCGCCGAGGGGTCCGGCGAGCGGTGTCGGGGCCACCTCGACGACCGTCACGTCGAGGCCGAGGGCGTACGCGGTGGAGGCGACCTCGGCGCCGATGAAACCGCCGCCGATCACCACCAGCCGTCCGCCCAGGGCCAGTTCGTCGCGCAGGGCGCGGGCGTCGTCCAGGGTGCGCAGGGCGTGCACTCCCGCGAGCCCCTCGCTGCCGGGCAGGGTGCGTGCGGCGGCGCCGGTCGCGATGACGATGCCGTCGGCGCGGACCTCCCGTCCGTCGGCGAGCCGGACGGCGCGCCGGGTACGGTCGAGTCCGTCGGCGCGGGTGCCGAGCAGCCACTCCGCCCGCAGGTCCTCGTCGTCCGCCTCCAACGCGAGGTCAGCTTCGCCGAGGGTGCCGGCCAGGAACTCCTTGGACAGCGGCGGCCGGTCGTACGGGCGGTGGGTCTCGTCACCGATGACCACCAGCCGCCCGTCGTAGCCCTGCTTGCGCAGCGAGCGCGCCGCTGACAGACCGGCCAGCGAGGCGCCCACCACAGCCACGGCCTTCACGCGGGACCCGCGGCGAGCCGGGACGCGATGCAGGGCGGCAGGTTGGGGGCGTCCGTGGACACCCTGACGTAGATCATGCCGTCCTCGACCAGGACCTCGTGCGTCCGGACCGGGAGCTTGGCGGGCGGGGCGTCGACGGCGCCGGTCCTCAGGTCGAACTTCGAGGCATGCAGCGGGCATTCCACCTCGCAGCCCTCCAGCCAGCCGTCGGCGAGCGAGGCGTCCTGGTGGGTGCAGGTGTCGTCGATGGCGAAGACCTCGCCGTCGTCGGTGTGGAACACCGAGACCGGCGGATCCATGTCGAGCCGGTAGGCCTCACCTCGCGGAAGATCCGCGAGACGGCACGCGGGAATCATCATGACACCTCGGTGCGTATAGCGAAACGGATTGCGGTAAGCGCAACATCAGTCTGAGGTCGCCCCGAACCCTTGTCAAGAAGTTCAGGAGCCGAGGGACCCCGTCGACGATAGTTGCTTGTTACGCAACAGTGTGCGCAATGTAAAACAGCAGGCGAAGCTGCCGAACGCCTGCCGGACGGTCAGAAACCCCGGTCGATCCACTCCTGGAGCTGCGGGGCCTCGGCGGAGACGGTGGTCGTCTCTCCGTGTCCGGTGTATACGACGGTGTCGCCGGGCAGGCCGAGCAGCCGGCCCCGGATCGAGTCGATGATGGTCGGGAAATGGCTGTACGACCGCCCCGTCGCCCCCGGCCCGCCCGAGAAGAGCGTGTCGCCGCTGAAGAGGGCGGTGAGGGCCGCTGTATACAGACAGACCGCACCGGGCGCGTGGCCAGGGGTGTGCAGCACGGTCAGTTCGACGCCCGCCACGGTGAGGACCTGACCGTCGGTGAGTTCGCCGTCGGGGGTCCGGTCGGGGTGGGTCTGCTTCCACAGCGGCAGGTCGTCGGCGTGGAGCAGGATCGGGGCACCGGTGCGCGCCGCGAGCTCGGGGGCGGCGTCGATGTGATCGTTGTGGGCATGGGTGCACACGACGGCTTTGAGCCGACGGTCACCTACCGCCTCGGCGATGGCGTCGGCATCGTGGGCGGCGTCGACGACGATCACCTCACGGTCGTCGCCGACGATCCACACGTTGTTGTCGACGTCCCACGTGCCGCCGTCGAGAGTGAACTGCCCAGAGGTGACGAGGCGTTCGATGCGGGCGGCCATCACAGCACCACCACCGAGCGCAGGACGTCGCCGCCGTGCATCCGCTCGAAGGCGTTCTCCACCTCGTCGAGCGCGATGGTCTCGGTGACGAAGGCGTCCAGGTCGAGGCGGCCCTGGAGATAGAGGTCGATGAGCATCGGGAAGTCACGAGAGGGCAGGCAGTCGCCGTACCAGGAGGACTTCAGCGACCCGCCACGGCCGAAGACGTCCAGCAGGGGCAGTTCGAGCTTCATCTCCGGGGTGGGGACACCGACCAGGACGACCGTGCCGGCGAGATCGCGGGCGTAGAAGGCCTGCTGGTACGTCTCCGGGCGGCCCACCGCCTCGATGACGACATCGGCGCCGAAGCCGCCGGTCAGCTCGCGGATCGCCTCGACGGCGTCCGCTTCCTTGGAGTTGACGGTGTGGGTCGCCCCCAGCTTCTTGGCGGTCGCCAGTTTCCGGTCGTCGATGTCGACGGCGATGATCTTCGCCGCGCCCGCCAGGTTCGCCCCGACGACCGCCGCGTCCCCGACGCCGCCGCAGCCGATGACCGCCACGCTGTCGCCGCGGCCGACGTTGCCGGTGTTGATCGCGGCGCCGATGCCCGCCATCACCCCGCAGCCGAGCAGTCCGGCGGCGGCCGCCGACGCGGCCCGGTCGACCTTGGTGCACTGTCCGGCCGCGACCAGCGTCTTCTCCGCGAAGGCGCCGATACCCAGCGCCGGAGACAGCTCGGTGCCGTCGAGCAGGGTCATCTTCTGCTTGGCGTTGTGCGTGCTGAAGCAGTACCACGGGCGTCCGCGCAGACAGGCGCGGCACTGTCCGCACACGGCACGCCAGTTCAGGATGACGAAGTCACCGGGCACGACATCGGTGACGCCCTCCCCCACCGACTCCACGACACCCGCGGCCTCATGGCCCAACAGGAAGGGGAAGTCGTCGTTGATACCACCCTCGCGATAGTGCAGATCGGTGTGACAGACCCCGCAGGCCTCGATCTTCACCAGCGCCTCCCCCGGACCGGGGTCGGGCACGATGATCGTCTCCAGGCTGACGGGGGCACCCTTGCCCCGCGCGACGACAGCACGGACCTGATGCGTCATGGCCACTCCTCGGCTGGTACGAGACCTGAGTCAGATGTTGCTCATTGCGGCACGCATCTCGCGTGTCGCAACACAGCATCGGGGAGGGTCACCTGGGGGTCAAGGCTCCCGGACGCGGTCGGCCGGAAGCAGCCGGAGGAAACCCGGGCCACACGGCGGCCCGCCGACCGGTGATAGCGTTGCCTGGAATTTACGGAGACCCGATGGAACGACGCCAGCTGGAATACTTCATCGCCGTGGTCGAGCACGGCGGATTCACAGCCGCGGCCATTGCACTCCATGTTGCCCAGCCCTCGCTTTCCCATGCGATCCGCACCCTGGAGCGCGAATTCGGCGGAAAACTCTTTCATCGCCTCCCGCACGGCGTCGCACTCACCGCGGCGGGCGAGGCACTGGTCCAGCCGGCACGGCAGGTGCTGCGCGATCTGACCACGGCCGGTTCCCTGGTCCGTGAAGTCCTCGGGCTCAGCGGCGGCCGGCTCGACATCGTCTCCCAGACGACCCTGTCGGTCGATCCGCTCGCCGGCATGCTGGGGCACTTCCATCGCGTGCATCCGAAGGTCTCCGTACGCGTGGTCGACCCGGAGCAAGGCCCCGCCGTGGCGCACATGGTCGCTGCCGGTCAGTGCGAACTCGGCCTGGTGGACGCCTCGGTGCCCACGGCGGACCTGCGCGGGATGGACCTGCCCGAGCAGGAGATGCACGTCGTGCTGCCCCCGGACCACCCGCATCCGCCGGGCGCCACCATCACCTCGCGCGAACTGGCCGCGCTGGACCTGATCGTGACACCGCCGGGCACCGAGACCCGGGCGGCGGTGGACGACGTGTGCACCGCGCTGGGCGTCCCCCCGAGGATCGTGGTGGAGACCGCGCACCGCGCGATGATCGTGCCGCTGATCCTCTCGGGCGTGGGCGCCTCACTCCTGCCCGGCTCCATGGCCCGGGACGCCGCGCTGCGCGGGGCCCGGATGCTGTCCAACCGGCCACGGCTGTTGCGCCACGGCCGGCTGGTCTGGCGGTCGGGCCCGCTGTCCCCCGCCGCCCAGGCCTTCGTGGACCTGGCGGCCGCACCCGCCGAGGCCTGAACCCCGCTGCCGGTATAGAAGTTTTCTACCGCCCCCATTCAAAACCGGTTCAAGAGGATTCAAGGCGGCTTATTGACCGCTGTCGGCGGTGACTGCCATTTTTGCTGCACGAAAGTCGGCGGGATTCCCGGACCGCCCCCGAGTGCGTTTCATTACGCCGGTAATTCGGCCACGCGAAGAGCGTGTGACATTTCCCCGCCGGGCATCGCATCGGAGAAATACATGACTGAGTTCGATGCCGGACGGCACATACTCCCGCGCCCGGACAGCCGCCGGCCGCTCACCACCGCGATGGACGTCCACGACCAGGAGACCCCCTTCACCCCGATCGGACCGGTTCCCCCTCCCCCGGGCGCCCCGAACGTGGTGATCGTGCTGGTCGACGACCTCGGCTTCGGTACGTCCAGCGCGTTCGGCGGGCCCTGCGAGATGCCCGCCGCGGAGCGCCTCGCCGGAAACGGGCTGCGCTACACCCGCTTCCATGTGACGGCCCTGTGCTCGCCGACCCGGCAGGCCCTGCTGACCGGCCGCAACCACCACTCGGTCGGCATGGGCGGCACCACCGAGATGACCACGGCGGCCCCCGGCTACAACGGATTCCGGCCGCGCAGCGCGGCCACCATGGCCCAGATCCTCCAGGGCAACGGCTACAGCACGGCCGCCTTCGGCAAATGGCATCAGACCCCGCCGCGGGAGATCAGCGCGGTCGGGCCCTTCGACCGCTGGCCGACCGGGGAGGGCTTCGACACCTTCTACGGGTTCATGGGCGCCGAGATGAACCACTGGTACCCGCTGCTGTACCAGGGCACCACCCCCGTCGAGCCGGACCGCCGGCCCGAGGACGGCTACCACCTCTCCGAGGACCTCGTCGACCACGCCATCGACTGGGTCCGCACCCAGCGCACACTGACCCCGGGCCGCCCCTTCCTCACCTACCTCGCCCTCGGTGCCGCGCACGCGCCCCTGCATGTCGCCCCGGAGTGGCAGGAGAAGTACCGCGGACACTTCGACCACGGCTGGGACCGCCAACGCGAGCTGACCCTGCAACGGCAGAAGGAACTCGGGGTCGTGCCCCAGGACGCGGAACTCGCGAGCTGGGCGGAGGGCGTTCCCCACTGGGACGAACTCTCCGACAACCAGCGCCGGTTGGCGGTCCGGTTCATGGAGACGTTCGCCGGGTTCACCGAACACGCCGACGTGCAGGTCGGCAGATTCCTCGACGCGCTGGAGGAGCTCGGCGAGCTGGACAACACCCTCGTCCTCTACATCCTCGGCGACAACGGCGCCTCCGGCGAGGGCGGCATCGAGGGCACGATCGTCGAGCACCGGCTCGGGCACGGCATCGTGGACGACCCCGACGAGATGATCGACCACCTCGACGAGATCGGCGGGCCCCACAGCTATCCGATCGCCCCCGCGGGCTGGGCGCTGGCGCTCAACACCCCCTACCAGTGGACCAAGCAGGTGGCCTCGCACTTCGGCGGCACCCGGGACGGCATGATCCTGCACTGGCCCCGAGGAGTCCCCGAAGGCGGCGGCCTGCGCCACCAGTTCTCGCACGTGATCGACGTACTGCCGACGATTCTGGACTGTGCGGGGGTCCCGGCACCGTTCAGCGTCGACGGGGTGCCCCAGCAGCCCCTGGAGGGGACGAGCATGTGGCGCACGCTGGCCGATCCGCGGGCGCCCGAGTTCCATCACACCCAGTACTTCGAGATGTGCGGCAATCGGGGCATCTACCACCAGGGCTGGATGGCGGTCACCCGGCACGGCATCCCCTGGGAGATGGTGCCGGACCGCAGCCGTCGGTTCTCCGACGACGTCTGGGAGCTCTACGACCTGAACAAGGACTGGAGCCAGGCGCACGACCTCGCCCGCGAACACCCCGAGAAGTTGCGCCAGTTGCAGGATCTGTTCCTGATCGAAGCGGCCAAGTACCAGGTCTTCCCGCTGGACGACCGGGTCACCGAACGGGAGAACCCCGCCGTGGCCGGGCGGATCGACCTCCTCGGCGACCGCACGTCCGTGACCTACCGCGGCGGAATGCGGCGGTTCACGGAGGAGACCACCCCCAACGTCAAGAACCGCTCGCACAGCATCACCGCGGACATCGACGTGCCGGACACGACCGCCGAGGGCGTACTCATCGCGCAGGGCGGCCGGTTCGGCGGCTGGAGCCTGTACGTCACCGAGGGCAGACCGGCCTACGCCTACAACTACTTCGGGATGAGCCTGTACACCGTGCGCGCCGACGAACCACTGACACCGGGACGGCACGAGGTACGGCTCGAGTTCGGCTACGACGGCGGCGGACTCGGCAGGGGCGGGACCACCGTGCTCCTGGTGGACGGCGAACGGCGGGCGACCGGACGCGTCGAGCGGACCATCCCGTACTACTTCTCGTTCGACGAGACGCTCGACGTAGGAGTGGACCTCAGTACGCCAGTGACCGACGATTATCCCGTCCTCGACAACGAGTTCACGGGCACCGTGCACACCGTGCGCATCGACCTGGACCCGGCGGCCGGCGACCCGTCGGACTTCGAGGGTGGGCTGCACCGGCGCGTCATGGGGGCCCAGTGAGCTGCTGTGCGCCGTCCGGCGGCCGCGGGGACCGGCCACCGACCCCGAGCACCTTGGTCCGCCCTTCGACCACCGAGGGCATGGTGGCCGTGCCTGCCGGCGAGTTCCTCATGGGAAGCCAGGACGCGCTCGCCTACCCGGCCGACGGGGAAGGTCCGGTGCGGACCGTGCACGTGGATGCCTTCTGGATGGACGCCTGCACGGTGTCCAACGCACAGTTCGCGCGCTTCGCCGCCGCGACCGGGTACCGCTCCTCCGCCGAGCGGATCGGCTGGTCGTTCGTCTTCGCCGGCCTGCTCCCGGACGACTTCCCGCCGACCCGGGGCGTGGTGGGCGCCCCCTGGTGGCGCCAGGTCGAGCGGGCCAACTGGCGCCGTCCCGACGGACCGCACTCCACCTGGGAGAACCGACCGGACCATCCCGTCGTCCACGTCGACTGGGACGACGCCCGCGCCTACTGCGCATGGGCCGGCAAGCGCCTGCCCACCGAGGCGGAATGGGAACGCGCCGCCCGAGGGGGACTGCACGGCAAGGTGTTCCCCTGGGGCGACGAGCTCGAACCGGGCGGCCGCCCCCGGATGAACGTCTGGCAGGGCGACTTCCCGAACCGGCACCCGACGGCCGACGGCTGGTACGGCACCTGCCCGGTCGACGCCTACGAGCCGGGCGGCTTCGGCCTGTACAACGCCACCGGCAACGTCTGGGAATGGTGCGAGGACCAGTTCTCCCTCACGCGCCAGGAACAGCGGCGCGTCGCCAAGGGTGGCTCCTACCTGTGCCATGCCTCCTACTGCCGCCGGTACCGGGTCGCCGCGAGGCAAGGCCTGTTCCCGGACTCGGCAACCGGCAATGTCGGGTTCCGGTGCGCCCTGGACTTCGACACCCTCACTCAGCCCTCAGCCCTCAGCGCAACGCGCGGACGCGTAAGGAGCACAACACCATGACAAGACCATGGAGAACCGGCACAGCCGGCCTGGCCGTCCTCGGCCTCACCCTCACCGCGTGCGGCGGGACGAAGGTGGGCGATGACAGCTCCTCGGCTTCCGACAGCTCGGGCAAGTGCGGCACGTTCAACCTCGCGGTCAACCCGTGGGTGGGCTACGAGGCGGACGCGGCGGTCGTCGCGTATGTCGCCGAACACGAACTCGGCTGCACGGTGGAGAAGAAGGACCTGAAGGCGGAGATCGGCTGGCAGGGGTTCGAGACGGGCGAGGTCGACGCCATCCTGGAGAACTGGGGCCACGAGGACCTGAAAAAGAAGTACATCACCCAGCAGAAGACCGCCGTCGATCTCGGCTCGACCGGCAACAAGGGCATCATCGGCTGGTACCTCCCGCCGTGGATCGTGAAGAAGTACCCGGACATCACCGACTGGAAGAACCTCAACAAGTACGCGGCCAACTTCAAGACCTCCGAGTCGGGCGGCAAGGGCCAGCTCCTCGACGGCGACCCGTCGTACCAGACCAACGACGAGGCCCTGGTCAAGAACCTGAAGCTGGACTTCAAGGTGGTGTACGCGGGCAGCGAGACCGCGCTCATCCAGGCCTTCCGGGACGCCGAGCAGAACAAGAAATGGGTGATCGGCTACTTCTACGAGCCGCAGTGGTTCTTCTCGGAGGTGCCGCTGGTCCACGTCGAGCTGCCCAGGTACACGAAGGGCTGTGACGCCGATCCGGCGAAGGTCGCCTGCGACTATCCCGTGTTCGACCTCGACAAGATCGTCAGCGCGAAGTTCGCCGAGTCGGGCAGCCCGGCCTACGACCTGGTGAAGAACTTCAAGTGGACCAACGATGACCAGAATACGGTGGCGAAATCCATAGCGCTGGACAAGATGACGCCGGAGGCGGCGGCGAAGAAGTGGGTGGACGCGAACCCCGACAAGGTCAAGGCCTGGCTCGGATAGGCAGTCGCGCCGGCCTGGCCAGGCCCCTGAGCAAAAAAGGTCAGAGGTCGTAGCGGGCTACCGCTACGACCTCTGACCTGCCACTTCTGACCTGCTGTTCCGCAAGTCGGGACGACAGGATTTGAACCTGCGACCCCTTGACCCCCAGTCAAGTGCGCTACCAAGCTGCGCCACGTCCCGGTGCCCTTCTCGCGGTGGCCCGCGAGAACATGCAGGTAAACCTTACCGTATGCGGCCGGATGCTCCGGTCTGCCCGGAGGAGTTGCCGGCCGTCCCCCGGGTCGGCCGGCGACCGTCTTCTCAGGCGGGCGGCGGTGTGATGCCGAACCTGCCGGCCGCCTCCGTCAGTTCGCGCCACACCTTCGGCGTGACCGGGATCCCCTGTTCGGCCCGCTCGGCGGCCACGGCGGCGCTGCGCTCGCCGGGCCCCTTGAGCGTGGCCAAGGTGTCGTCCACCGCCGCCGTGAAGGCGCCCGGATCCCCGAAGGCCGCCGGGTCCACGGCGATGAGCAGGGCGTTCTGGCGGTGCTTACGGCCCTGTGGGTCGTCCGAGTGGAAGGCGGAGAAGTTCGGCGCCCCGACGAGCACGCTGGTGAGCAGCTCGAAGGCGAGCGACATGCCCGAGCCCTTCGCACCGCCCAGCGGCAACGGCATGACCGCCTGTTCCGGGTCGGTGGGGGCGAGATGGCAGGTGGTGCGGTTGTCCCAGAAGGGCGATGGAGCCGGGCTCCCAGCGGAAGCGGACCGTGTTCTCCGTGCTGGTCATGTGCTGGAAGAGCAGGTCCAGCAGATGGCGACTCTCCAGCTCGGTGAACCCGGTGATGCGGGTGGTCGAGCCCGGGCTGATGAAGAGCGCCTTCTCGCCGGTCTCGGGGTGGACGCGTACCACCGGGTGGACGGCGACCTGCGGGTCCTCGCAGTAGATCTTGAGGATCTCGCGGCCAACCCGCGAGCGGGGAGAGCCACTTGCGGCGGTAGTGCTGCTCGAAGTCGGCGCCGCAGCGCTCGATGTCGCGCTTGGGGTCGACGGTGAGGATCTCCGGGTGGCCTTCGGGGTGGATACCGTGCTTCTTGCCGGGGCGCCGGGTCAGCGCGCCGAAGCGGCGGCCGAAGGCGATGTGCTGGGCGTGGGTGAGGTCTTGGCCCCGGAAGAACACGACGCGATGCGTCAGTACGGCCTGGCGGATCTCGGCCACCGTGGTGCCTTTCACGGGTGATGGCCATACGGCGCTCAGGCCGTCCGCCCCGCCCACTGCGTCCACAGCGGGAGCAGGAGCAGTGCGACGACCGAGCTCTTGATGACGAGGGCGGCGGACAAGTCGACGCCGACGTCGTAGCGCTGGGCGAAGATGAACAGGTTCTGCGGCGCGGGCATGGCCGCTATGAGGACGAGGTAGCCGAGCCACTCGCCCCCGACGCCGAAGAGGTGGTGACACACCACGTAGGTGATCAGCGGGAAGGCGACGCATTTGAAGGCGATGATCCATATCTCCTCCAAGGTGGTGCCGCGCACCTTCAGGCCGCTGCCGCCGAGGTGCAGTCCGAGGGCGAACAGCGCCACGGGCGAGGCGCTGTCGCCGACGAACGCGAAGCTGTCGAGCACCACCCCCGGCACCGTCACGGGCATCAGGTTGAGCAGGATCCCGGCGTTGCAGGCGATGACCACAGGGGTCAACAGCGAGGCGGTGACGGCCGATCCGAGCCGCCGCGCCGGGCTGCCGACGCGGTCCGTGCGCCCCAACTCCATGATCGAGATGATGACCAGGGACAGGATGCAGACCTGGAACAGCAGCACCGGGAAGATCGGTGCCGCGTCCCCGAACAGCATGATGAATACCGGCACGGCGAAATAGGCCGTGTTCACCTGGACGGCGGCCATGATGCGCAGCGCCACCCCGCGGGGATCGCGTACGCCCCTGGCCCGGGCCACCACTCCGGTGAGTACGGCCGCGGCGCCGGCCGCGGTCGCGTAGCCGGTGATGGCCCGCCAGTCGAACAGCGCCCCGAGATCGCTGCGGTAGATGTTCCCGAACAGGAAGCAGGGCACGGCGAAGAGGAAGGCGTAGTCCGCGAAGACCTTCGAGCTCTCGGCCGGTACGACCTTCCGCCTCGCGAGGACGACCCCGCAGCCGAAGGCAAGCACCACCGGTGCCAGCTTCTCCAGAGCCTCTACCGCTCCCATGCACGCGCCTCTGCTCTTACGGCTCCCTGGTGGAGCCTGCTGCCTCGATCAGTTGCCGGTATCCGGTGATGATCCCGCGCAGCAGGTCGTTGCCGCCGAGGTCGTAGTAATGATCATCGATGCGGCTGACCGGCAGATTGCCGCGGTCGTCGAGGAGCAGGGCGTCGTCGAAACCGGCGCGCAGGGCCTCGTTCTTGCTGACCGTGCCGATCATGTAATTGCCGGCCGCCTTGCTCTTGACCGGCGCGTACTCGGGCGGCCCGTACGGTCGTCGCCGAGGCTCGGAGATCATCCAGACCGCGGCCCTCAAGACATCCGTCCACACCTCGGTGGCCGCGAATGTGCGTAAGGGGCCCGGAACTCAGCCGGTCCCGTATCGCCGGGCGGCCGCCACGATCTCGTGCACGCTGCCGGGCGGCTCCAGCAGCAGGGTCCCGACCTCCTCACCCTCGCGGTGCAGCCGCAGCCGCGGACCGTCGACGAGGACGCGCAGTTCCGGCCACGGGTACCGCCACAGCAGCACCGAGCGCTCCCACAGCTGGATGCCAAGCGTGGTCACCCGCACCGCGTACTGCGGGCCGTTGTGGAGATCGGGCGGGGTGTGTTCGGCATACGGGGGCCGGACCGTGTAGGTGCCGAGCACTTCCTCCCCCGGTTCGAGAACCGCGTCGCGTACGCCACGCCGGCGGCCGATGCTCGTGCCGGTCCAGGCGCCGAGCCCCAGGATCATGAGGACCCCGATCGCCCCAGCCCACCCCGGCGCGTGGAGCTTGGCCAGGCCGCCCAAGGCGATCGCACCGCAGAGCAGCGCACCGACGACGGCACCGATCAGTGCGGCTCGCCCGATCCGCGGGTCTCTTTCGTCATGCATAGGTGCAGACCTTACGACGACGCCGGCCCCGCCTCTTCACGCGGTGGCCGGCGTCACGCCTGCTCAGTGCGTGGTGACCAGCTCCTGCGGAGTGCTGTCGGAGGTGGTCTTGCGCCCGCCCCGCAGCGCGGCGATCCCGATGAAGACCATGGACGACAGACCGGCGAGCGCGAAGGCGGTGAAGCCCCAATCCCCGTTGTTCGCGGCGAGCAGCTGGCCGCCGAGCCACGGTCCGAAGACGGCGCCGAAGCGGCCCATGCCGGAGGTCCAGCCGACGGCGGTGGCGCGGTTCTCGGGGGTCGAGCGGATCGAGACCGTCGCGTAGATCATCGTCTGGGCGCTGTTGAGGAACACCCCGGTGAGGAAGACGACCGTCATGGTCACCCCGAGCGGCATATGGACGCTGAGCAGGAACACCCCGGCCGCGGTCAGCGCGAACCAGATCGCGGAGATACGCGGGGCGCCGAAGCGGTCGGCGGCGCGGCCGGCCACCAGCATGCCCACGATGCCGCCGAGGTTGAAGACGACGACGAAGGTCAGCGCGGAGCCCAGCTCGTAGCCCTCGGCGCGCATCAGGGTGGGCAGCCAGGTGGCGACGCCGTAGACCAGCAGCAGTCCGCCGAAGGAGGCGAGCCAGTACAGCAGGGTCTGCATCCACTCGCCGCCGCGGAACAGGCCCACGAGGTTGGCCCAGCGGTCGGCGGAGCCCGGCTTGTCGGTCTTGGCTGCGGGGAGTTCGACGTCGTAGCGGACGGCCAGGGCGCGGGCCTCCTCGGTGCGGCCCTTGGCGAGAAGGAAGCTCAGGGACTCGGGCAGGAACTTGGCGAGCACGGGGGCGAAGAGCAGCGGGAGCACACAGACCCAGAAGGCGGCGCGCCAGCCGGCCGGCTCGATGAGCCACTTGGCGACGTAGGCGGAGGGGATGCCGCCCGCGTGGTGGGCGGTCATCAGCAGGCCGATGATGATCGCGCCGCGGCCGCGCGGAGCGTAGTCGGAGACCATGCTGATCGCGGTGGGGAGCAGCCCACCGAGGCCGACGCCCGCCAGCGTCCGGCCGAGGCCGAAGACCGCGACGGAGTCGGCGATCGCGCACCCGCCCGAGGCCAGCGAGAACAGGACCACGCAGGAGACCATCAGCTTCTTGCGCCCGATCCGGTCCGCGACGGTACCGGCGGTCAGGGCGCCGACCAGCATGCTGGAGCCGTACGAAAGAGTCAACGTTTTTGTCAACAATCTCATCGACAATCTCGCCGCCCGACCGGTACGGCCCTGACGCGATCGCGCTACGCGACCGGTGGCGTCCCGTGCGTATGGAAGGACTCGATGGTCTTCAGGCCCCAGGCCTGTCCCTTCTTCCGCTCCTCCTCGGTCCAGGTGATCAGCGGCCAGTCGGGCGCCAGCACCAGCCGGGTGAGCGGATTGCACAGCTCGATCCGGTTGCCGCCCGGCTCGTAGACGTAGAGGAAGAACGTCTGCTGGATGGCGTGCTTGTGCGGTCCCGTCTCGATGAACACCCCGCTGTCGATGGCGAGATCGGCGGCGCGCAGGATGTCCTCGCGGGTGTCGGTGGCGAAGGCGATGTGGTGCAGCCGCCCCGCGCTGCCGGTCCAGTCCGAGGTGTAGACGACGTCGTACGACTTGTTCGTGTACGTCAGCCAGCGCGCCGCGATCTTCCCGCTGTCGAGCCGGATCTGTTCCGTCGGCCGGGCGCCGAGCACGCGTTGCTGGAACTCGGCGTTGGCGAGCACGTCGGCGGCGAGGAAGTTGATGTGGTCGAGCCGTCGTACGCCCACGCCCCGATTCGGTTTGGCCTGCGGCTGGTTCTTCAGCGCAGGCCTCAACTCCTCGGGCGCCTCGTAGTGTTCGCTCTCCCAGTACAGGGCGTGTTCATGGCCGTCGGGGTCGGTGGTGACATACAGCTTGCCGAGGCCGGGCTGGTCCTCGACCCAGTGTCCGGAGCCGCCCGACTCCTCAACTGCCTTGATACGACGGTGCAGTGCCTCTTCGCTCGAGGTGCGCAGGGCGAGTCGGCCGAGGCCGGGCCGGTCGCGGGCGGTGAGGACCAGGCTGTGGTGCTCGTAGTCGTCGAAGGTCCGCAAGTAGACGTTGTCGCCTTGCTGGTGATTGACCGTCAGGCCCAGATAGTCGGTGAAGAAGGCGACGCCGGCGTCCAGGTCGGGGGTGAAGAGTTGGGCATGGCCGATGTGGGCGATGTCGCCGAGCGGCGGAGTCATCGGGGACCTCCAAGGGGTTGTGCGGCGGCGGCCCTGGGGAAGACGGTGCCGTCGAAGATCTTGCGAGCCGTGCGGACCACGGCGGTACGGCGGGCGGACGGCCGTCCTTCGGCATCGGTGCCGAGGCTGCTCTCGATGTCCAGGAAGCCCGTGGGGTGTTCGATACGGACGCGGTCGCAGCCGGGGTCGAGCCGAGCCAGGTCGGCGCCCACGCCTCGGTCGATCCGCAGGCCCGCGGCCACACTGGCCGCGCCCAGCACCCCGATCGAGGTGTGGCAGCGTACGGGGATGAAGGTGCGCGTGGTGACGGCACCGCCGTGGCGGGGCGGGGCGAGCAGCGTCAGCTTCGGGACGGTGGTCTCGGACACATCACCGAGGCCCATGAGGCGGCCCGCCTTCAGCCGGATCGCCCGTAGTCGGGCCGCGAGTTCGGTGTCCTCCTCCAGGTCCTCGGGTGACTCGTACCCGGTGACCTTGAGCGCGGTGGCCGCCATGAGAACCGTCGGCATACCGTTGTCCACGCAGGTCACCTGCACGCCGTCGATCTCGTCCCGGACGTGTCCGGTGGGCAGCAGGGCCGAGGCGCCCGGCGGGAACTCGATCACCACGGGCGCGGCCGTCCCGGGCACGCCCGAGATCTCGGCATCCCCCGTGTAGTCGACCCGGCCGCCCGGCGTCGGGAAGGTCGCCGTCGCGTAGTCACCGGAGTTGACCATGCGGATACGGACGACGGTCTCCCGCTCCCCCGCCGCGACGAGCCCCCGCTCCACGGCAAAGGGGCCGATCCCGGCGAAGATGTTCCCGCAGTTCTGACGGTCACTCACCTCGGGTCTGTCGACGGCCACTTGGAGGAAGAGGTAGTCGACATCGGCGTGCGGGTCGGCCGACGGCGACACCACGGCCACCTTGCTGGTGAGCGGGTGGGCTCCGCCGAGCCCGTCGATCTGACGCGCATCCGGACTGCCCATGATCCGCAGCAGCAGCTCGTCCCGGGCGGCCGGTTCGGCGGGCAGGTCACCGGCGAGGAAGTAGGCGCCCTTGGAGGTCCCGCCGCGCATCAGCAGACAGGGCAGCCCGTCGGGCAGAGAGCTCACGGTCGCTCTCCCGCGTACTCCTCGTACGACTGGTATGTCACGCCCAGCCGAACCAGCGTCTCCCGCAACCCATAACGGTCCAGGCCCAGTTGGCCGTCCAGGAACGCCGCCCGCGACCTCTCCTCCTTGGCCTCGCGGGCCTCGGACTTCTCGGCCGTCTCCCGGGCGCGTTCGCGGGGAACGACGACCACGCCGTCGTCGTCGGCGAGGATCACATCGCCGGGGCGGATCATCTGGCCGTCGATGGCGACGGGGACATTGACTGAGCCGCCGGTCGCCTTAACCGTGCCCTGCGCCGAGACCGCACGGGACCAGGCCGGGAAGTCCATCTCGCGCAGCTCCTGGGTGTCCCGGATGCCCGCGTTGATCACGAGCCCCTTGACGCCCCGCTGTTGGAGCGCGGTCGCGAACAGCTCGCCGAACATGCCGTCCGTGGAGGGCGATGTGGTGGTGACGACCAGGACGTCCCCCTCGCCGCACTGCTCCACGGCGGCGTGGATCATGAGGTTGTCGCCGGGCCAGCTGAGCACGGTCACCGCGGTACCGGCGACCCGTACGCCCTGCTGGATCGGGCGAATTCCCGGACCGAGCAGGCCCGTTCGCCCCATCGCCTCACTGACGGTGGCCACCCCGAACCCGGCGAGCGCCTCGACATCCTTCGCGTCCGCCTTGGGCGGGCCGGTGACGATGACGCCGCTCATGCCAGCTCCTTCGCGATCTGCGGGTAAGGACGCATGTACGCCTCGGCCATGGTCTTGTGGGCGAGACCCAGATTGGGTCCGGCATTGCGCTTGAGCTGGACGCCGCGCCGGACGGCGAGGTCGGTGTAGTAGTCCCACAGATGCTGCTGGGCGCCGAGGCACTCCATGGCCTTGCGCTTGGTTTCCCAGGCCTCGGTGATGTCGAGGAGTACCTCGGGCTTGAAGCCGCTCATCTCGGGCTGGTGGGGCTCGAAGAAGAAGACCGGCGGGGCGCCGATGATCTCGCCCTTGCCCGGGTAGCCGATGGCCTGGGCGAGCACCCGGGCCTCCAGGGCCATGCGGTTGGCGGCGGGGTGGTCGCGGTTGTACGGGTCCTCGGTGGGGTGGGTGAGGACGACCTCCGGCTGAGTTTCGCGGTAGACCTCGACGAGCTGGTCGGTCAGCTCCGGCGTAGCGATCAGCGGGTAGTCGCCGGCGTCGAAGAAGCGGACCTCGGCGCCGAGGGTGGCGGCGGCCCGCTCGGCCTCGTCCCGCCGTATCGCCTTGATCTCCGCCAGCTTCTTCCCCTCGCGCCACGCCTTGGCGGACTCGCCGCGCTCACCGAAGGTCAGACAGGCGACGGTGACCTTCTCCCCGCGGGCGGCGGCCAGGGCGATGGCACCGCCCGCCCGCCACACGAAGTCCCCGGCATGCGCGGTGACGACGAGCGTCGAACGTGGCGGGGCGGGCGCGTTGGCCTGAGTCATGATTGCGAACTCCTTGATGACAGGTGGGCGCCCGCCTCGCGCGAGGTTCAGTCGCGCAGCGCCTCGATCACGCTGCCGAGGTGGGCGCGGACGGCCGCCTCGGCCGCCTCGGGGTCCCTGGCCCTGATCGCCTCGATCATCGCCAGATGCTCACTCAGGGACTGCTGCGGACGCCCGGGCCTCAGTGCCAACTGGAACCGGTGGCGCACCAGTTGGGCGTTGAGCCGCTCCAGCAGCTCCAGCGCGGTCTGCTGGCCGGAGAACTCCCGGATCCTGGTGTGCAGTTCGTGGTTGAGGTCGGAGTAGGTGACCGGTTCACCGTCGGCCACGGCCTTGGTCATCGCCGTGCCCAGCTCGGTGAGTTCGGCCAGCTGCTCATCGCTCGCCGCGACGGCCGCCTTCGCCGCGCACAGCCCTTCGAGGACCATGCGGCACTCGGTGATCGCGACCGCTTCCTCCACCGTCACCACCCGCACCCGCGAACCGCGATTGCGGATCCGCTCGACGAGGCCCTGGGCCTCCAGATCGATGAGCGCGGCACGGATGCTCGCCCGTGTCACACCGAACTGCTCGGCGAGTTCGTTCTCCACCAGCCGCTGTGCCGGTGCCATCTCGCCGTGCAGGATCGCCTGCCGCAGCCGCGCGAGCGCGTGCTGTTTGGCCTGCTCCCCGGTGCTCGGACGGGCTTCATTCGGCATCGTTGCCCTCCCTGAGTGAGTGCCTGTCGAACCTAAATCTAGCCAAACAGAATTGTCAACAATTTTGTCCGAGGTATTGCCTCACCCAAGGGAGAGTCAGTCAGTTGCTTGACTTAATCAATCCGCGCATGCTTGCCTAAAGCAAGCAAAGGAAAGCGAGTCATCCCATGGCCACGATGAAGTCCGTCAAGACCGGCCCGCAGAACCAGATCGACGTGATCGAGACCGAGCGTCCCGCGCCCGGCCCCAAGGACGCCCTCGTCCGGATCCGCGCCTGCGGCATCTGCGGCACCGACACCTTCTTCCTGCACCTGGGCGGTGGCCCCTTCGGCCCCGGCGGATCGATGACCTCCCTCCCCCTCGGGCATGAACCGGCCGGTGAGATCGTCGAGGTCGGCGCCGAGGTCTCGGGACTGAAGGCCGGCGACCGGGTCGTGGTCAATCCGCAGGGCGCGCCGTCCGGGATCATCGGCTGCGGCGGACCGCTCGGCGGCCTGAGTGAGTATCTGCTCATCGAGAACGCCGAGGTCGGCAGAAGTGTCGCCGTCTTCCCGGACCATGTCCCCTTCGACGTGGCCGCGCTCAACGAGCCCATGGCGGTCGCCCTGCACTGCGTCAACCGCTCGGGGGCGAAGCCGTCCGACAAGGTCGTCGTCTTCGGCGCCGGGCCCATCGGTCTGGGCGCCACGATCTGGCTGAAGCTGCGCGGCGTCGAGCATGTGGTCGTCGCCGATGTCATCCCGGAGCGCCTGGAGACCGCGCTCGCGGTCGGCGCCGACGCGGTCGTCAACTCCGCGACGGAGAACGTCACCGAGCGGCTGACCGAGCTGCACGGCGAGGCCGCCAACGCCCTCGGCCAGCCCCGCGCCGGCACCGACATCTACATCGACGCCGCCGGTGCCCCCGCCGTCTTCAACGCCGTCATCGACTCCGCCAAGTGGGGCGCGAAGATGGTCATGGTCGCCGTACAGAAGAAGTCCGACGCCATCGACCTCGGCGGCATGCTCCGCAGCGAGCTCACCCTGATCGCCTCCCAGGGCTACCCCACCGAGATCTTCGAGGTCACCCCCCAACTCATCGAGCACCAGGAGCGGTTCGCCCGGCTGATCAGCCACCGCGTCCCGTTCGCCGAGGCGGAGCAGGCCTTCGCGCTCGCGATGACGCCGGGGGCGGCGGAGAAGGTGGTCGTGACCTTCGACGACCGAGACTGAGGATCAGAGCGTTTCGTACGACGCCGGCGGCGCACCCTCGTATGCCCCGCGCAGCACGTGCAGCACCCCGTCCGCCGTCACCGGGCGGGGGTTGACGGACACCTCGCCCGTGGTCTGTGCCGCCGCGAGCGCCAAGTCGGCGTCGGACAGGCCTAGTTCGGCGAGAGAGCGCGGTGCGCCGAGGCGCCTGGGCAGCTCCCACAGGGCGCGCGGGGCGTCGTCCGTGTTCAGGGCGCGGGCGACGGCCGCGGCGGCTTCGGGGGCGGCCGGGGTGTTGAAGGCGAGGACGTGCGGCAGCACCAGCGTGTGCGTCTCGGCGTGCGGCAGGTCGAAGGAGCCGCCGAGGACATGGCACAGCTTGTGATGCAGGCCCATGGTGGCGGCGCCCAGGCTCGCCCCGCACAGCCAGGCCCCGTAGAGGGCGCGGCTGCGGGCATCCAGCGACTCGGGGTCGTCGGCCACCGCGGGCAGCGCGGCGGCCATCACCCTGGCGCCCTCCTCGGCCGTCAGCCGGGTCAGGGGCGAGGCGTCCTGCGCGTACAGGGCCTCAACGGCGTGCGCGATGGCGTTGACACCGCTGGTCACGGAGAGCGGAACCGGCAGGGAGAGGGTCAGTTCCGGGTCGTAGACGACACTGCGCGGCTGTACGACGGGGTCGCGGCCGGTGCGTTTCACGCCGTGTTCGGTCAGGCCCCAGACCGGGGTCATCTCCGAGCCGGAGTAGGTGGACGGCACCGCGATCAGCGGCAGGCCGGTGCGCAGGGCCACGGCCTTGCCGAGGCCGATCGCGGAGCCGCCGCCGACGGCGACGCACCCGTCGGCGCCCGCCGCGCGCGCCGCCTCGACGGCATGGTCGGCCACCTCCACGGGCACATGCATCCGCGCCTCGGTGTGCACAGCCGCGCAGAGCGGGCCGAGGGAGTCCGCGACGGCCCGCGCGGTGTCGGCGCCGCGCGGGCCGGAGAGCACGAGCAGCCGTCGCAGGCCCAGCCGCCGGGCCTCCTCGGGGGTCGCGGCGGTGGCGGCGCCGGGGCGCAGGACGGTCCGCACGGGCGGGGACTCGTGGATGAATGCGAGGGGGTCCTTGTCCTTCACGATCGCTCCCGTACGAGGTCGTGGCGCGTCACTTGTCGGTCCGGCGAGGTCACTGGTGGTCACTGGTGTACGACACCTGCCGCGTCACTTGATGAACGCGTTCGCCACCACTACGCCTACCCCCAGAAGCGCATCCACCACGCCGATCAGCACCGCGACGAACCACGAGCGGTGCGACCAGCGGGCGGTGACCAGGCCCAGGGTGAACAGCAGGGCGATGTTCAGGGTGAAGGCGGGGTACTCCACTCGGCTCGCCGGCCACCAGCCCCAGCCCGCCCCGGCGAGGATCACGACCGTCGGCAGCACGGCCAGGACCAGCGGCCACTCGTCGCCGAGGGCGCGCAGCGCGCCCCAGCGGCTGTGCGGCGAGCGCTCGGCGATGTAGTGGGCATAGCCGTGGGCGAGGGCGGAGGCCAGCGCGGTGATCAGCAGCCACAGGGCGTCGTAGCGGCGGCTGGCCTGGGAGGAGTGGCCGTACTGGGTGAGGGCCGCGACCATCGAGCACGCGAGGACGGAGCCGTAGACACCGCCGAACAGGACGGCCTCGCGGGTGTCGTGCCGACGCGGCTGTGCGATGGCGACCGTGGTCTCCTGCGCCATGCCCTCCACGATCACCCGGCCCCGGCCACCCCGCCAGTCGCGACGAAGTGTCCTCCCACCTGGGCCGATACCCCACACTCTGTCCACGGCCGAGATCCACTCCCGCTGGATAGGGTCCGGGCATGAGCCACAGTTTCGTTGTGCACGTCCCCGACGCCGAGCTCGAACCCGAGCCCCTCGCCCCGGAGCAGATCGTCTCCGGCACACCGGAGGTGACCGGGAAGGTGGTCTGGGAGTCGGAGGACGGCCGCCGGATCCGCGGGGTCTGGCAGATCACCCCGGGCGTCGTCACCGACACCGAGGCGGACGAGCTGTTCGTGGTGATCAGCGGGTCGGCCACCATCGAGGTCGAGGGCGGGCCGACGCTGAAGGTGGGGCCCGGCGATCTGGCGGTGCTGCGCGAGGGCGACCGTACGACCTGGACGGTGCACGAGACGCTGCGCAAGGCGTACGCGATCAATCTGTGAGCGGCGGGGCCGTGGTGCCCCGGATCTCCAGCGCGGGGGCGGCCAGATGGACGCGGCCCGGTGCCTCGGGGCGGTCGAAGCGGTCGAGGAGGCAGCGGGCGGCGCGCCGGCCGACGTCATGGCCGCCGCCGTCCACGGTGGTCAGCCACAGGTGCCGCAGCCGGGAGATGCTGGTGTTGTCGTAGCCGACGACGGACAGGTCGCGCGGTACTTCGAGGCCGAGTTCCTCGGCCGCCGACAGCGCGCCGACGCAGGCGATGTCGTTGACGGCGAACACGGCGGTCGGCCGGTCGGGGCGGCCCAGCAGCCGCACCATCGTGCGGTAGCCGCCCTCCTCGGTCATGTCGCTGGGCGCCACGCGCGCGTGGTCCGCGAGTCCGTGCGCCCGCATCGTCGCCTCGAAGCTGCGGCGGCGCAGTTCGCCGACCGCGCCGTAGCCCGCGATGTGCGCGATCCGGCGGTGGCCGAGGCCGATGAGGTGCTCGGTGACCAGCCGCGCGCCCTGCTCGTCGTCCCCCGCGACGACGTCCACGCGCGGCGGCACCGCCTCACGAGCGCCCGCCACGACCACCGGCATCCGCGCGGCGACCGCCCCGAGCGCGGCCGGGTCGGGCAGGGTGCCGACCACGACCAGGCCGTCGACGCGCAGGTCGAGGAAGGGGTCGGCCGGGTCCTGTCCGGTGCGGCGATTGAGCCGGGCGTCGGCGAGCAGCATGTGCAGGCCGTTGTCGTGCAGGAGTGAGTTCAGCCCGTCGAGCAGGTCCACGAACCAGGGGTTGCGCAGGTCGTTCAGGAGGACACCGACGGTCCGGGTGCGCCGTTCGCTGAGGCTGCGCGCGGCGGTGTTCGGCCGGTAGCCGAGTTCGCGCACGGCCCGCAGCACGGCCTCCCGCTTCTCGGGCCGCACCTGCTCGGAGCCGCGCAGCACCAGCGAGACCAGGGACTTGGAGACGCCGGCCCGGTCGGCCACGTCACGGATCGTCGGCGGTCTCATGACATGGACCGTTCCATGGGCCCGGTGACCTTGTCAAAGGGTTGACATCGGCCGCAAATCCCGCCCAGTGTGGGTTGGACAGGTTCTGGACCGGTCCAAAGAGGGGCTGTCATGGTGGATGCGCTCGGTGTCGCCGTCGTCGGATTCGGCTGGATGGGACGGGTGCACACCCAGGCCTACGCCCGCGTCCGCCACCACTATCCGCACCTGCCACTGCGCCCGGAGCTGATCACCGTCGCCGAGGAGGTACCGGGGCGGGCCGAGGAGGCCGCCGCGCAGTTCGGCTTCGCCTCGACGACCCGCGACTGGCGCGAGGTGGCCGCCGACCCCCGGGTGCGGGCGGTCAGCATCACCGCCCCGAACTTCCTGCACCGCGAGATCGGCGTCGCGATGGCCGAGGCGGGCAAGCACCTGTGGATCGAGAAGCCGGTGGGCCTGACCGCCGAGGACGCCCGCGCGGTCGCCGACGCCGTCGCGAAGGCCGGGGTGCGCAGCGCGGTCGGCTTCAACTACCGCAATGCGCCCGCGGTGGAGAAGGCGCGCGACCTGATCGCCGCCGGGGAGATCGGCACGGTCACGCACGCGCGCGTGCGGCTGTTCAGCGACTACGCCGCCCATCCGGAGGGCGCGTTGACGTGGCGCTACGAGCGGGAACGCGGCGGCAGCGGAGTCCTCGGCGACCTCGCCTCGCACGGTGTGGACCTGGCCCGGTATCTGCTCGGCGACATCACGTCCCTCACCGCCGACACGGCGGTCTTCGTGCCGGAGCGGGCGCGGCCGACCGGCGCCACCGCGGGCCACTCCCGCGCCTCGGGCGGCGAGTTGGCCCCGGTCGAGAACGAGGACTACGTCAGCTGCCTGCTCCGCTTCGCCTCCGGCGCCCGAGGCGTCCTGGAGGCCTGCCGGGTCTCGGTCGGCGAGCAG
Source organism: Streptomyces sp. NBC_00287 (assembly GCF_036173105.1). Lineage (NCBI taxonomy): Bacteria > Bacillati > Actinomycetota > Actinomycetes > Kitasatosporales > Streptomycetaceae > Streptomyces > Streptomyces sp. NBC_00287. The sequence goes on along the minus strand of NZ_CP108053.1, from coordinate 8,150,871 downwards.
AACTCCTACGGCTTCGAGGTGCACGGCACCCAGGGCGCCGTCTTCTGGGACTTCCGCCGTATGAACGAGCTCGGCATCAGCCGCGGCACCACCTACCAGGACCAGCCCGTCAGCACGGTCTACGTCGGCCCGGGCGACGGCGAGTTCGGCGCCTTCCAGCCCGGCGCCGCGAACGCCATGGGCTACGACGACCTGAAGGTCGTAGAGGCCTACCGCTTTCTGCGCTCGATCGCCGAGGACAAGGCGTACGGCGCCACGCTCACGGACGCCGTGCACAGCGCGACCGCGCTCGACGCGATGACGCGCTCGGCGGAGACCGGCGCCTGGGTCGAACTGCCTCAAGCCGCAGGCATGTTGTAAGGCGTCACCACCTGAATCGCGGACGGCTGCCAGGGCCCCGCGGGCGGCAGCGCGCCGTGCGCCCGCATGACGTGGTGGCAGGCCTCGCGCAGGTCCTGGCGCAAGTCGTGGTGGAGGACGACGGACAGCCGGTGCTCGCGCAGCAGCCGGGTGTTGTCGTGGTCGAGGTCGTGCGCGACGAACACCGCGCACTCACGGCCCAGGTCCTCGAAGGCCCTCAGCGTGGCGATGTTGCCGCCGCCGATGGAGTAGACGGCGCGGATGCCGGGGTCGCGTTCGACGGCGGCCCGGACGAGGTCGTACTGGGTGGCGTCCAGGCCCTGGCCCTCGGCGATCTCCACCAGCGTGCGCTCGGGGTGGCGGGCGCGCATGGCGCTGCGGAAGCCCATCTCGCGCTCCTCCTCATTGCGGAAGAAGCCGCTGGAGAGGCTGGTCAGCACATTCCCGGGACGATCCCCGAGCCATTGGCCCATGAGGTACGCGGCGGTCGCGCCGGCCGCCCGGTTGTCGATGCCGACATAGGCGAGGCGCGGGGTGGAGGGCAGGTCGGTCACCAGCGTCACCACCGGAATCCCGGCCTCCGTCAGCCGTCCGACGGCGGCCGTGACCTCGGGGACGTCGGGCGCCTTGAGGATCACGCCCTGCGAGCCGCGCCGGGCGATCCGGTCCAGCGTCCGGGTGAGCTCCGCCACCGGGCCCGTCTCCCGGAAGTGGAAGCGCGAGCGCACCACCGCCGGGTGCAGGGAGGGCAGTTCGGCCTCCAGCGCGGCCCGCACGGCGGTGGAGAAGCGCTCCGGGGTCTGCATCACGATGTCGACCATGAAGGTACGGCCGACCAGCCGGACCTGGGTGCGCTGCCGGTCCAGGTCGGCGATGGCCTGGCGGACCTCGCGCTCGGTGCTCTCCCGCACCCCTCCCCTGCCATTGAGCACCCGGTCCACGGTGGCCTCGCTCAGACCCGCCTGACGTGCGATCTCGCGGATCGGGAAGGGGTGGCCCATACCGCTGCTCCTTGAGGGGTTTTTGATGGCTGCCTGCTGGTTGTTCGACGGCTTTGTCCTGACAAGAATGACAGCGCTGCCGCACTCCTGTCACCGAGAGGACACCGATGTCCTTCACCTCCTGGCTGTCCGCCGAGGACTGCGACCTGGACGCCTTCCGGGCGCTGGTCGAGCGGACCACCGACCCCGCCGACTACCCGCACGCCGTCGCCGTCGAGCGCAATGTGCTCGTCTACGACGGGACCGCGCCCGGTGACGAGCTGATCCGCGCCCTCACCGACGGTCCTGGTGTCGTGGTCTTCCGGGGCGCCTTCCCGGACCCGGCGGTGGTCGACCGGCTCACCGGAGTGTTCGAGGCCCTGATCGCCGAGCAGCGCGCCTCGGGTGCGAACGCCGGAGACCACTTCGCCAAACCCGGGTCCAACGACCGGATCTGGAACGCCCTGGAGAAGGCGGCCCTCCACGACCCGGAGGCCTTCGCCGACTACTACGCCAACGACGTCCTTGCGCTGGTGTCCCGGGCCTGGCTCGGTCCCGGCTACCAGGTCACCTCACAGGTCAACGTCGTCAACCCGGGCGGCGCCGCCCAGACCGCGCACCGCGACTACCACCTCGGCTTCCTCTCGGACGAGACGGCGGCCGCCTATCCGGCGCACGTACACCGCCTCTCCCCCGTGCTGACCCTCCAGGGCGCCGTCGCGCACGGCGACATGCCGGTGGAGTCGGGACCGACGATGTACCTGCCGTACTCGCAGACTTACGAGCCGGGCTATCTGGCCTGGCGGCGGCCGGAGTTCCAGAAGTACTTCGACGCCCACCACGTCCAACTGCCTCTGGCGAAGGGCGACGCGGCCTTCTTCAACCCGGCCCTGTTCCACGCCGCCGGCACCAACCGCTCGACGGACGTGCGGCGCATCGCCAACCTCCTCCAGGTGTCCTCCGCGTTCGGGCGAGCGATGGAGACCGTGGACCGCAGGGCGATCGTGAACACCGTCTACCCCGTGCTGCTGGAGCGCCGGGCCGAGGGTGTGGCCGAGGCCCGGCTGGAGAACGTGATCGCCGCGAGCGCCGAGGGCTACCCCTTCCCCACCAACCTCGACAACGACCCGCCCGTCGACGGACTCGCCCCGCCCTCACAGGCGGACGTCGTACGGCGCGCGCTGCGCGAGGCCTGGACCCCCGAGGCCCTGCGCCTCGAACTGAGGGCCGGCGCCGCGCGGCGCCAGAGCTGAAAGGACCCGGAACGACATGGGACTTCTCGACGACAAGGTCGCCCTCGTCAACGGCGGTACCCAGGGCGTCGGTGCCGCCGTCGCGCGGGCGGCCGTGCGCGAGGGAGCGACGGTGGCCGTCACCGGTCGGCGCGCCGAGCCCGGTGAGGCACTGGTGGCGGAGCTGAACGCCGTCGGCGGCAAGGCACTCTTCGTCCGGGCCGATCTGGCGGACGCCGAGCAGGCGAAGGCCTCCGTCGCCGAGGTCGTGGCGGCCCACGGCCGGATCGACTGCCTGGTGAACGCGGCGGGGCTCACCTCCCGGGGCACGCTGCTGGACACCACGCCCGAGCTGTTCGACCAGCACATCGCGATCAACCTCAAGGCGCCCTTCTTCGCCATGCAGGCCGCGGTCGCGGACATGGTGGCCCGGGAGGCGCCCGGCACGATCGTCAACATCATCACGTCCTCGGCACACGGCGGACAGCCGTTCCTCGCGCCGTACGTCTCCGCCAAGGCCGGACTGATCGGGCTGACCCGCAACGCCGCCCACGCCCACCGCTTCGACCGGATCCGGATCAACGGCCTCAACATCGGCTGGACTCAGACCGAGGGCGAGGACGCGACCCAGCGGACCTTCCACGGCGCCGGGGACGACTGGCGCGAGCGTGCCGCCGCCCGGCTGCCGATGGGCAAGCTCGGCCAACCGGACGAGATCGCCGACTTCGTGGTGTTCCTGCTCTCGGATCGCTCCGGGGTGGTCACCGGATCGGTGATCGACTGGGACCAGAACGTGCTCGGCGGACTCGACTGAAACCCTCATCCAGGAGCTGCACCACCATGCGTATCGGAATCCTCGGCCTCGGCCGCATCGGCGCCTTTCACGCCGAGACCCTCTCCGGACTCGACGCCGTCGACTCCCTCGTCCTGACCGACCCGTTCGCGGACGCGGCCAAGTCCGCCGCCGAGCGGTTCGGTGGCGAGGTCGTGGACTCGCCCGAGGCCCTGCTGGCCGCCGGGGTGGACGGCATCGTCGTCGCGGCGGCCACCGACGCCCATCCCGAGCTGATCCTGGCCGGGGTCGAGGCCGGTGTCCCCGTCTTCTGCGAGAAGCCCGTAGCCAAGACCATGGCCGCGGGCGTCCAGGTACTCAAGGCCGTCGAGGGCTCCGGCGTGCCGATCCAGATCGGCTTCAACCGCCGCTTCGACGCCGGTTTCGTCGCCGCCCGCACCGCCGTGCAGGCCGGAGAGCTGGGCAAGCTGCACACCGTACGGTCGACCACGCTGGACCCCGCGCCGCCGCCGGCCGCGTACATCGCCGCCTCCGGAGGCATCTTCCGGGACTGCTCGGTGCACGACTTCGACATCATCCGCTGGGTGACAGGGCGCGAGGTGACCGAGGTGTACGCCGTCGGCGGCAACCGGGGCGCCGACTTCATCCAGGAAGCGGGCGACGCCGACACCACGGGCGCGATCCTCACCCTGGACGACGACACCATCGCGGTGGTCTCCAACTCCCGCCACAACGCCCGCGGTTACGACGTCCGCATGGAGATCCACGGCTTCACGGACTCGATCGCCGTGGGCCTCGAGGACAAGCTGCCGCTGCGCTCGGTCGAACCCGGGGTGACCTTCCCCTCCGGCACCCCGCACGACTTCTTCATGGACCGCTTCACCGCCGCCTACCGCGCCGAACTCACCGCGTTCACCGAGCTCGTGGCGGGCACCCGGACCTCCCCGTGCACGGTCGCGGACGCCCTGGAGGCAGGCTGGATCGCCGAGGCGTGCACACTGTCGCTGCACGAGCACCGCCCCGTCACGATCGAGGAGGTACGGCAGGCATGAGCGAACCGGGCCGGGAACCACTGCGCATCGGGATACTGGGCGCGGCGCGTATCACCGAACGCGCCCTCGTCGACCCGGCCCGGGCCACCGGCCACCGTCTGGTGACGGTGGCCGCCCGCGACCGGTCCCGCGCCGAGGCGTTCGCCGCGGCGCACGGCGTGGAGCTGGTCGCGGACTCCTACGCCGATCTGCTCGACGACCCCGAGGTCGAGGTCGTCTACAACCCGCTCGCCAATGGCCTGCACGGGCCGTGGAACCTCGCCGCCCTCGCGGCGGGCAAGCATGTGCTGTCGGAGAAGCCGTCGGCGAGCAACGCCGAGGAGGCCGCCGAGGTACGGGAGGCGGCGGCGCGGGCCGGGACGGTCTTCATGGAGGGCTTCCACTACCTCTTCCACCCGGTCACTCGGCGTCTGCACGAGCTGCTGGAAAGCGGCGAACTCGGCGCGCTCCAGCGCGTGGAGGCGCTGGTCGCGATCCCCGCGCCCGACGCGGGCGACCCGCGCTGGTCGCTGCCGCTGGCGGGCGGGGCGCTCATGGACCTCGGCTGTTACAGCCTGCATGCCGTACGGTCCCTCGCCCGCTGGGCGGGCGGCGCGCCCCGCCTCACCGACGCCCGGGGCGGTGAACGCGCCGGCGCACCCGGCGTCGACGAATGGCTCGACGCCGACCTGGAGTTCCCGGGCGGGGCCAGCGCATCGGCGCGCTGCCACATGGCGTACGACGGCCTGGAGATGAGCTGCCGGATCGTCGGCACCCGGGGTGAGGCGTACGCGCCGAACTTCGTGCTGCCGCATCTGGACGACCGGGTCGTCGTCCGCACCCCCGACGGCGAGCGCACCGAACAGCTCGGCACCCGCTCCTCGTACACCTACCAGCTGGAGGCGTTTGCGGCGCGGGTGCGCGAGGGGGCGCCGCTGCCGCTGGACGCGGACGACGCGCTGGCGACGATGACGCTGATCGACGCGAGCTATCGCGCGGCCGGGTTCGAGCCCCGGCCGCGCACGACGGTCAGCCCGCCGACTCGCTGATGTTGACCATCCACGGCACGCCGAAGCGGTCGGTGCACATGCCGAAGACATCGCCCCACATCTGCTTCTCCAACGGCACGGACACCTGGCCGCCCGCGGACAGCTTCTCCCAGTAGCCACGCAGCTCGGCGTCGTCGTCGCCGCTGAGGCTCACGGCGAACTTGTGCTCGCCCTGCTTGTCGGTCCCCTCCGGGTTGTCGGCGCCCATGAGGGTGAAGCCGCTCGGGGTCTCCAGCATGCCGTGCATGATCTTGTCGGCCATCGGGCTGTCCTTCTGGCCGAAGTCGCCGTAGGAGTTCAGGTCCAGCTTGCCGCCGAAGACCTCCTTGTAGAACTCCATGGCCTGCCGGGCGGTGCCGGCGAAGGTGAGGTAGGGGTTGAGTCGCGAAGCCATCAAAAGCCTCCCGGAGCGGGAACGGTCACTGCTGTGCACGCTAACGCGCGGCACTGACAATGGCCTGTCGAGCGCTCAGTCGTAGAGCGACGGCCGTTCGACCAGCTCCACCTCGACCCGGCCGCCGTCCCGCAGCGCCCGTACGCCTGCCTCGCAGACGGCCGCCGCGGCGTAGCCGTCCCAGGTGCTCGGTCCGGTGACCTCGCCGCGGCTGGTGGCGTCGACCCAGGCCTGGACCTCCCGGTCGTAGGCGTCGGCGAACCGCTCGGTCCAGTCCTGGGCGATGCTGCCGCCCCAGCGGCCCGCCATATTGGTGACCAGGGCGTGGCCGTCGCCCACGCGCGCGGTGCCGCGTTCGCAGACCGCCTCGGCCTGGACCTGGTAGCCGAAGCCGCAGTTGACGAAGATCTCCACGTCCGCGAGGGCGCCGCCCGCGGTCTCCAGGACGACGAACTGGGGGTCGAGCAGTCCCTCGGGTGCGCCGGCCGAGGCCGTCGGGCGCAGCACCGTGACCGCCGTGATCTCCTGGCCGAGCAGCCAGCGGGTCACGTCGACCTCGTGGGCCACGGAGTCGGTGATCAGCATGTCGGAGGTGAAGAAGGCCGGGCTGGCCACATTGCGGTGGCGCTGGTGCAGCATCAGCGGGCGGCCCAGTTGCCCGGTCTCCAGCAGCGCCTTGAGCCGCGCGTACTCGGGGTCGTAGCGGCGCATGAAGCCGACCTGGACACGTCGCCGGCCGAGGGCCTGTTCGGCCTCGACGAGGCGCAGCGCGGAGGCCGCGTCGGGGGTGAGGGGCTTCTCGCACAGCACGGGCAGGTCGTGCGCGAAGGCGGCCATGAGCGCCGCCTCGTGCGCCGGGCCCGGGGAGGCGACGAGGACAGCGTCGACGTCCGGCGACGCCATCGCCGCGGCCGGGTCGGTGTGCACGGCGCAGCCGTCGACGCGGGCGGCCACGGCCTTGGCCCGCTCCGCGTCGACGTCCACCACGGCGGTGACCCGGGCCCCGCTGATGACCTCCTGGATACGGCGGACATGGTCGGCGCCCATGCGGCCGGTGCCGATGACGGCCACTCCCAGGGGTGCGGCCTCAGGCACCACAGGACCTCAGGAACTTCCGGGTGCGCACCGCGATCGGCAGCGGCTTGTCCGGCTCACAGGGGTACATGTCCTGCTCGACGATGGCGAACAGCTCGACTCCGAGCCGCTGCGCCGCCACCAGAACCGGCTCCAGCTCCGGGACGCCGGAGGGCGGTTCGCACATCACACCGCGCTGGACGGCGGGACCGAACGGGACCTCGTTCTTCACGACGTCCGCGAGGATCTCCGGGTCGACCTGCTTGAGGTGCAGATAGCCGATGCGCTCGCCGTAGGTCTCGATCAGCTTGACGCTGTCGCCGCCGCAGTAGGCGTAGTGCCCGGTGTCCAGGCAGAGGTTGACGAGGTCGGAGTCGGTGGAGTCGAGGAAGCGCTCCACATGGTCCTCGGTGTCGATATGGGTGTCGGCATGCGGGTGGACGACGATGTCGAGGCCGTAGGCCTCCTTGACCTCATGGCCGAGCCGCTCCATGCCCTTGGTGAGGTGGGCCCACTGCTCGCCGGTCAGCTCCGGCGGTTCCAGGATCTCGGCGGTCTTGTCGTCGCGCCAGAAGGAGGGGATGACGACGAGGTGCCGGGCGCCCATCGCCTGGGTGAGCGCGGCGACCTGGCTGACGTGCTCCCAGGTGGACTCCCAGACGGACGGGCCGCGGTGCAGACCGGTGAAGACCGTGCCGGCGGACACCTTGAGGTTGCGGCGGGCGACCTCGTCGGTGAGCCGGGCGGGGTCGGTGGGGAGATAGCCGTACGGGCCGAGTTCGATCCACTGGTATCCGGCCTCGGCGACCTCGTCCAGGAAGCGTGTCCAGGGCACCTGCTGGGGGTCGTCGGGGAACCACACGCCCCAGGAGTCCGGGGCCGAGCCGACCCGGATGCGGTCGAGTGCCGCCATGTTCACGCCTTTCCTTCGGGGGTACCGGCCACGGGTGCGGTGAGGTCTTCCTCTTCGGGGAGTTCCTCGACGTCGACGCCGCGCACCTGCGACAGCTCGTGCTTGAGGGCGGCGAGTTCAGTGCCGCCCGCCATGTGGTTGGTGAGTTCTTCCAGGCTGACCTGGTCGCGGGAGGCGGACAGCTCCAGGGTGCCGAGCCGCAGCACGCTGAAGTGGTCTCCGACCATATAGGCGTGGTGCGGATTGTGGGTGATGAAGATGACGCCGAGGCCGCGGTCGCGGGCGGCGGCGATGTACTTCAGGACCACACCGGACTGCTTGACGCCGAGGGCGGCGGTCGGCTCGTCCAGAATCAGCACCCGGGCGCCGAAGTAGACGGCGCGTGCGATGGCCACGCACTGGCGCTGGCCTCCGGAGAGGGTGCCGATGGGCTGTTCCAGGTCGTCGAGGACGATGCCCATCTCGCGCAGTTGGTGATCGGCGGTCCGCTTCATCGCGGCGATGTCGAGGCGGCGGACGGGCCAGGGGCCCTTGGTCATCTCGGAGCCGAGGAAGAAGTTCCGCCACACCGGCATCAGCGGGACGGTCGCCAGGTCCTGGTAGACGGTGGCGATGCCTCGGTCGAGGGCCTCGCGGGGGGTGGTGAAGCGGACCGGTTCGCCGTCGACGAGGAACTCGCCCTCGGTGTGCTGATGCAGCCCCGAGATGATTTTGATGAGGGTGGACTTTCCGGCGCCGTTGTCGCCGAGCACACAGGTCACCTTGCCGGGGTGGACGGCGAGGCTCACGCCGTGCAGGGCGCGGATGTTGCCGTAGGACTTGCCCGCTTGCCGCAGTTCGACGATGGGCCGGTCCTCCTCGGGGACCGTGTCCTTGAGAATGGCTCCGTGAGGGGTCGTCATTGCGGTCACCTCCGGGTCGCCGTCCGGCGGACCCACAGATTGATGAGCGTGGCGCCGAGGAGCATCACGCCCAGGAACGCCTTGAACCAGTCGGGGTTCCAGCCGGCGTAGACGATGCCCTGCTGGACCATGCCGAACATGAACGCGCCGAAGACCGGGCCGATCGCCGAGCCGTAACCACCGGTCAGCAGACAGCCGCCGATGACGGCAGCGGCGATGTAGATGAGCTCCTGGCCGACGCCCTCCCCGGACTGCACGGTGTTGAAGGAGAACAGCTGGTGCATGCCGACGAACCAGGCGCCGAAGCCGACCAGCATGAACAGCGAGATCTTGGTGAAGGTCACCGGCACACCGACGGCCCGCGCGGACTCCTTGTTGCCGCCGACCGCGAAGATCCAGTTGCCGTACTTGGTGCGCAGCAGCACCCAGGTGGCGAGCGCGGCGAAGACCAGCCACCACACGATGGTGATCTTCACCTGGACGCCGCCGACGTCGAAGGAGGAGGCGAACACGGCCTTGGCCTGGTCGAAGCCGTCCATGTTGCTGATGTCGTCGGTGGCGACGTTGCCGGTGACCAGCTTGGTGATCGCCAGGTTCGCGCCCTGCAGGATCAGGAAGGTGCCGAGGGTGACCAGGAAGCTCGGCAGGCCGGTCTTGACCAGCATCCAGCCGTTGAACAGCCCGACCGCGAGCGACACGACGAGCGCGACGATCACGCCGACCCACACGTTCATGCTCAGCTGGTAGGCGGTCATGCTGGCGGTCAGGGCCGAGGCGATCACCGCGACACCGGCCGACAGGTCGAACTCGCCGCCGATCATCAGCAGGGCCACGGGCAGCGCCATGATCCCGATGGTCGACGACTGGTACAGGATGTTGGCCATCGAGTCGCCGTCGCGCACCGGCGGGGCGGCGATGAGGAAGAAGACCAACACCGCTACGGCGCCCAGGAACACGCCCACTTCGGGCCGGGCGAGCAGCCGCAGCGCCAGCGGCCGCTCGGCGGTCCGCCCGTCGGTGCCCTTGGGGCCGGGGGCCGGCGGTGAGGTCACCGCCGGCTCGGCATGCTGGGTCATGCTCATCACCGGGTGCCCTTCGCGGCGAAGGCCGCGACCGCCTCGACGTTGGACTTGTCGACGAAGGCCGGGCCGGTCAGCACCGGCTGCTCACCGCCGCCCATGTAGTTGCCGTTGTTCTTGTAGAGCCACAGCGAGTCGATGGCCAAGTAGCCCTGGAGGTAGGGCTGCTGGTCGACGGCGAACTCGATGGTGCCCTTGCTGATGGCTCCGGTCAGGTCCTTGTTGAGGTCGAAGGTGGCGACCTTCGCCTCGCTGCCCGACTCCGACACCGACTGCGCGGCGGTGAGCGCGAAGGGTGCGCCCAGCGTGACCACGTAGTCGATCGCCTTGTCCTCGGCGAGCTTGGCGGTGATCGTCGACTTCACGGACGGCATGTCGGTGCCGTTGACGTTCAGCGTCTCGACCGAACCGGAGAAGGTCTTCTCTACGCCGTCGCAGCGCTGGGTGAGGCCGATGTTGCCCTGCTCCTGGATGACACAGACGGCCTTCTTGGCGCCGGCCTCGTTCAGTCGCTTGCCGAGCGCCTCGCCGGCGACGGTCTCGTCCTGGCCGAAGAACTCCATCAGGCCGAGCTTCTGCCATTCGCTGACCCCGGAGTTGAGGCCGACCACGGGTATGTTCGCCGCCTTCGCCGCGGCTATGACGTCCTTGAGGGCGTCCGGCTTGGCGAGGGTGACGGCGATGCCGTCGACCTTCTGGTCGATGGCGTTCTGCACGAGGTTGGCCTGGACGCCCGCGCTCGGGTCGTTGGAGTAGATGAGCTTGATGTTGTCCTTGGCCGCGGCGGCCTCGGCGCCCTTGCGGACGATGTCCCAGAAGGTGTCGCCCGGCGACTGGTGGGTGACGAGGGCGACCGTCATCCGCGGTGTGTTGGCCTTGCCCGCGGAGGCGCCTTCCGCGCTTTCCTCGGCCTTCTTGCCGCCGGAGCTGCTGGAGCAGCCTGCGAGGGTCAGTGCTGCCGCAGCGGCCAGGGCCACCAGGGGCGTCATTCTGCGGGAGCGGGAGTGCGAAGAGCGGTCCATCTTTCCTGCACCTCACTGTGCGACGGGGGAACGACGGGAAAGAAACGCGGCTGATGCGTTGGTCCCGGATCCAATCCCTTGATGAGCCCGCTGTCAATACTTTGTTAAGACATCATTTCACTCTCAGGTCCGAATGTAAGTACAAACCATTGACAGGCCCGGGACCCAGGGCCTACACCTGGGAGGCGACGAGGACGATCTCTACCCGCTGCGGTCGGCCGTACCCCTGAAGCCGCCACCACGAAAGGCAGGTACGTCGATGGCGAAGCCCCGGAACCGCGCCACGCTCGACGCCCTGCACTTCGCCCTCGACCGCAACAGTCCGGTACCGCTGTACTACCAGCTCGCCCAGCAGCTGGAGGCGGCTATCGAGCACGGGCAGCTCGCCCCCGGCAACCTCCTCGGCAACGAGATCGACCTCTCCACCCGGCTCGGCCTGTCCCGGCCCACGGTCCGCCAGGCCATCCAGTCCCTCGTCGACAAGGGGCTCCTGGTCAGGCGGCGCGGGGTCGGCACCCAGGTGGTGCACAGCCAGGTCAAGCGACCGCTGGAACTGAGCAGCCTCTACGACGACCTGGAGGCGGCCGGACAGGGCCCGACCACGCAGGTCGTACGCAACGAGACCGTCCCGGCCGCAGCCGACGTCGCCGCCGCCCTCGGCCTCGCGGAGGGCGCCGAGGTGACACTTCTGGAGCGACTTCGCTCCACCCACGGCCAGCCGGTGGCACTGCTGTGCAACTACCTGCCCGCCACCCTCCTGGAGCTGGACACGGCCCGCCTGGAGTCGACCGGCCTGTACCGGATGATGCGCTCGGCCGGCCTCACCCTGCACAGCGCCCGCCAGACCATCGGCGCCCGCTGCGCCACCGCCGAGGAGGCGGCCCGGCTGGACGAGAAGAAGGGCGCCGCCCTGCTCACCATGCAGCGCACTGCGTACGACGACTCGGGCCGCGCGGTCGAGTACGGCACCCACATCTACCGCGCCTCGCGCTACGCGTTCGACTTCCAGCTGCTGGTCCGGAACTGAGCCCTTGACTGTCGGGGCCAAGGGGAGCAGAGTCGAAGATATACGTCGTAAACATACGGTGTTTCCCGGTCACGAGAAGGCGAGCCGGGCCCATGAGCGCACCGTCAACCGTCCTCGTGACCGGCGGGGGCGGATTCATCGGGAGCCACGCCTGCGTGGAGCTGCTCGACCACGGCTACGAAGTGATCGTGGTCGACAATTACAGCAACAGCTCCCCGCAGGTCTTCGCGCGCGTCGAACGCATCGCGGGCCGCTTCGTCGGTGCCGTCTACGACCTGGACATCCGGGACCGGCACGCCCTGTCGGCCGTCTTCGACCGGCACACTGTGGACGCCGTACTGCACTTCGCGGGCATGAAGTCGGGGTCCGGGTCGCTGCGGGCGCCGGTCGCGTACTACGACGTCAACGTCGGCGGTACGACGGCCCTGCTGGGTGCCATGCACGAGCACGGGGTGCATCAGCTGGTGTACTCCTCGTCCTGCTCGGTCTACGGCGACGCCGGTCCGGGACCGCTCGGCGAGGCCACGCCCCCGCGGCCCGTCCATCCCTACGCGGCCTCCAAGTGGGCCTGCGAGCAGATCCTCGCCGATGTGTGCCGCCGCTGCCCCGAGTACACCGTGCTGTGTCTGCGCTGCTTCAACCCGGCCGGCGCCCATCCGAGCGGACTGCTCGGCGAGGACCCGCAGGGCACGCCCGACAATCTGATGCCGTATTTGGCGCAGGCGGCCGTCGGGCGGCACCCTCGGCTCAAGGTCTTCGGCGGCGACTATCCAACCGGGGACGGGACGGCGGTCCGCGACTATCTGCATGTGATGGACACGGTCGACGCGCACCGCGTCGCGCTGGACCATCTCGCCGACGCACCGGGCATGCATGTGTTCAACCTCGGGCTCGGCCAGGGCAGTTCGGTGCTCGACGTGGTCGCCGAGTACTCCAGGGCATGCGGCCGGCCGGTGCCCTACGAGGTGACGGCGCGCCGTCCCGGTGACGTGGCCGAGCTGGTCGCCGACGCGAGTGCGGTGGACCGGGCCTGGGGCTGGCGGCCCACTCGGGATCTCGCCGACATGTGCCGGGACAGCTGGCGCTTCCAGCAGCTCAACCCGCTCGGGTACGCGGGGTCCGCGCGGGGGCAGAAGCCGTAGGGTTGCCGATCCCTGCGAGCGCGAACGCGGTCTCCGCGAGGGCGAGGTGGCTGAACGCCTGGGGAGCGTTGCCCAGTTGCCGTCCGGCCGCCGGATCCCACTGTTCCGAGAGCAGCCCCACGTCGTTGCGGACGGCGAGGACGCGTTCGAAGGTCTCCCGGGCCTCGGCGGCACGGCCGGTCGCGGCGAGGGCGTCGGCGTACCACAGGGAGCAGGACACGAACGTGCCCTCGTGGCCCGGCAGTCCGTCCACCTCGTGCATGCCCGGGCCGCCATGCGCGTACCGCCGCAGGAACCCGCCCTCGGCGAGCCCGCTCATCGCGTGGACGGTCCCGCGCACCCGCGCGTCCCCGGCGGGCAGGAAGCCGACCTTGGGCAGCAGCAGGGCGGAGGCGTCCAGGGCCGGTGAGCCGTAGGCCTGGACGAAGGAGCGCTGTGCCGGGTCCCAGCCCTTGCGGCAGACCTGGCGGCGGACCTCGTCGCGCATCGCCCGCCAGCGGTCCGAGGAGCCGTTGCGGCCGAGGAGTTCGCCCATGCGCAGGGCGCGGTCGGCGGCCACCCAGGTCATGACCTTGGAGTGCACGAACTGCCGGCGCGGTCCGCGCACCTGCCACAGTCCCCGGTCCGGTTCGCGCCAGTGCCGTTGCAGGAAGCCCATCATCGACTCGACCAGGTTCCACACATGGGCGGGCATGGGGATGCCGGCGAGCAGGGACAGACAGAGCGTGTCCAGGACCTCGCCGTAGACGTCGAGCTGGAACTGGCCGACCGCCGAGTTGCCGAACCGCACCGGCCGCGAGTCCTCGTAGCCGGGCAGCCAGGGTGCCTCGGTCTCCGGCAGCAGGCGCTGTCCGCCCACGCCGTACACGGTCTGCAGATCGGCCGGGTCGCCCGCGATGGCCCGCACCAGCCAGTCCAGCCAGGCCGTCGCCTCCTCCCGGTAGCCGCAGCGCAGCAGACAGGACAGGGCGAGGGTGGAGTCGCGCAGCCAGCAGTAGCGCTGATCCCAGTTGCGCTCGCCACCGAGGCAGCCCGGCAGCGAGGTGGTGGGGGCGGCGACGATGCCGCCGGTGGGGGCGTAGGTGAGGGCTTTCAGGGTGATCAGGGAGCGTACGACGGCGTCCCGCCAGGGTCCGTCGTAGCGGCAGCGGCCGGTCCAGCGCCGCCAGTAGTCGACGGTCTCCTTGAGAACCGTCTCGGCCGGGACCGCGAGCGGCGCGGGCGGGCCCGGCAGGTGCGAGGGCGACCAGGCGAGGGTCAGCGCCTGCCGGTGTCCGGCGGTGACGGTGAACTCGGCGACGGTGGACGGCTCCCCGCCCAGCACCCGCACGGGTCCGTCGGTGCTCACCCACACCGCGTCGGGTCCCGCGACCGCCACCGTGCCGTCGGCGTCGGTCCGGGCCCAGGGCACGACCCGGCCCTGATGGAAGCGCAGCCGCAGCTCGCTGCGCAGGGTCACCGAACCCGACAGTCCCTCGACGATCCGGATCAGGCACGGCAGTTGGGTGCGTGGCGGCATGAAGTCGGTGACGCGTACGGTTCCGGTCGCGGTCGCCCAGTAGGAGTCCAGGACGAGGGTGTCGTGCCGGTAGGCCCTGCTCGTGCAGGGGCCCCGGGCGGCGACGGGCGCGAGGCGCCAGAAGCCGTTGTCCGCCGTGCCGAGCAGGGCGGCGAGGCAGGCGGGCGAGTCGAAGCGGGGCAGACACAGCCAGTCGACGGAACCGTCCCGGCCGACCATGGCGGCGGTCTCCAGATCGCTGAGGAGGGCGTAGTCCTCGATGGGCGCGTTCATGATCATCGATCACTTCAGTCGTATATTTACGACGTATACGTTCATCATCACCCCATGGAACTCACCAGGTCAAGCTTCCCCGGCTCCCCACACCGGTCATCCGCTCCGACCCGCCTCGACCGCATGCCACCGCTCCCGCAGCTCCGACCGGTCCAGGATCAGGGCGTACCGCCCGCGGATCATCTCCGACCGGACGATCGGCGCCGTGGTGAACCGGGCGTCCGACGCCTCCAGGTGCCGCAGACCGAACACCAGGTTGCGCAGGCCGCCGTTTGACATCCGGTCGTCCACGCTCACCGTGCGTGTGATCGCGTCGAGCGTCCTGGCGCCGCCGAGCGGGTCGGTGAGGCGGACCTCGCCGCGTATCTCGTCGACCACGCTGTGCAGGAACTGCTGCTGACGCTTGATCCGGTCCAGCTCGCCGCCGGGCAGTCCCTTGCGCTGGCCGACGTACGCGAGCGCCTCTTCGCCGTGCATGACCTGAGTTCCGGCCGTGAAGTGCTGCTGTCGCACCGGATCGTAGGAGTCCGCGGGCACGGTCACGGACACGCCGCCGACGGCATCGGTGAGAGCCCTGAAGCCATGCCAGTCGATGACGCCGAAGTGGTCGACGCGGGTCCCGACGAGCTGCTCCACCGTCCGGATCATGAGGGGTGGACCGCCCCAGGAGAACGCGGCGTTGATCTTCGCCGAGCCATGGCCGGGGATGGGCACCCAGCTGTCCCTCGGGATGGACATCAGGTGCACGGCACGTTCGTCGCCACTGAGATGCACCAGCATCAGCGTGTCGCTGCGCTGCGCGCCGTACGTCCACAGTCGCGCCGTCGCGTCACTGCCCGTGGTCGGCTGTTTCGAGCGGCTGTCGACACCGGCGAGCAGGAAGGTCGTACCGCCGTCGTGGTCCGCGGGCCTGGGCGGACGCTGGCCGGTGGGAAAGGCGTCGGGAATGCGGGTGACCTGGTCGCCGTAGTGGTTGGTGCCCCACCACACGGCTCCGGCAGCGAGACCGGCCAGGGCGAGAACGGTGGCCAGGCCGAGGACCAGCAGGGTGCGCAGGAGGTGATGCCTGCGCCCGCTTCTCCGCCTCGTTTCCCACTGTGGCCACGGGTCTCGCACGGTCATATCGAACTCCCGGGCCCACGCCTGGGGAATGACGGCCCGCGCCACCCGCCATGACGTATATGTACGACGTATACTTACACCATGCGACGGCAGGTGCGCACCGTCAACACCGCCAGTCCACCGAGCCCGCCCGCGGCAGCCGCGCGGGCATGGACGGCGCTGATCGTGCTGGTGGCCTTGGTGCTCCTGGCCACCAGCTGCACCTCGCACGAGCCGCAGTCCACCGCCCCCTCCCCCTCCTTCGGCATCGCGTACGGCAACCGGCTCGTCGGGATGTCCGACGAGGATCTCGCCGCGGCCCTCGACGACGCCGTCGCGGTGGGCGCACGGTGGGTGCGGGCGGACCTGGCCTGGGGGGACATCCAGCCGGACGGGCCGGACCGCCACAGGTGGTACGTGTTCGACCGTGTCGTCAGGGCGGCCTCCGAACGCAGCTTGTCCGTCCTGCCCGTGCTCGCCTACACGCCGAAATGGGCGCGGCCCGCGGGCTGCGCCGGCGACAACTGCGCACCCGCCGATCCCGAGGCGTTCGCCGCCTTCGTCGCCAAGGCCGCGACACGATACGCGCCGGAGGGCATCCACACCTGGGAGATCTGGAACGAACCCAACATCCAGGACTTCTGGCGGCCCGCACCCGACGCCACCGCCTATACGACGCTCCTTCGGACGACGAGCCGGGCACTGCGGCAGGTGGACCCGTCGGCCTACGTCATCCTCGGCGGGCTCGCCGTGGCGAACACGAGGAACGGGGACATCTCACCCGCGGACTTCCTCGCGGCCGTGGCGGCGCGGGGCGGCAACCGGCTCGTCGACGCCGTCGGCTATCACCCCTACACGTATCCGCAGCTCGCGAGCGCCCCGTCGTCGTCGGCCACGGCCTGGCAGGGAATCGACGCTTCGCAGGACAGCCTGCACGGCATCCTGTCCGCGCACGGCACGCCCGATCTGCCCGTGTGGATCACCGAGTTCGGCGCCCCGACCAACGGCCCGGGCAGGGCTTCGGACGGACGGCGCGGGGCGACCGGAGCGACGACGACTCATGTGACCGAGAAACAGCAGGCCGCGATCGCCGCGGACGCGGTGCCCATGGCCGCCAGGACCCCGCGCGTGAGAGCGCTGATCTGGTACACCGACCGCGATCAGAGCACCGACACATCGTCGCGGGAGAACTTCTTCGGCCTGCGCCGCGCCGACGGCAGCGCCAAGCCCGCCTTCGAGGCGCTGCGTGGCGCCATTGCCGCGCACGGCGACCGACCCTGAAGTGCCGCCGATCTGTTCCCGGTGGGGCAGGGATCCTCCGCTGGCACGGGTGGGACGGATGGGCAAGCATTGATCGTGAGTGACTCGGGGAACCGAACTCAGGGTGTTCGATGGCGGACCATCTGCAGGGGAACCGCTGCGTTCCTGCCGCCTCCGCGCGGGTAGGGGCGCCCCTTCTCTCTGCACCCGTGGGATGCCTCGCCACGGGGTCCCCCGCCACCCTCGGCTCGCGGTGGGGCCTGGGGCTGATGTGCCCCCGCGGGGATTCCCCGCGCGGGCCGCGGCGGACCGGCGGGCAGGAGGAGCCCGACGGCCAAAGGCTCGTGCGGGACAGACCGGTGCACACAGCCCGCACCGCGCTGGTGCTCGGGGTCGCCGAGATCATCGGCAAGCTGTCCATGCTGATCCTCACCGTGGGCGCCGCTCGGATGCTGGGCGTGGCCGACTTCGGCGCCTTCTCCTACGCGCTGGCGGTCGGCACGCTCGTGGCGGTGGTGCCCCAGTGGGGTTACGACGTGACGGTGATCCAGCGAGCCAGCGCCGAGCGGACGCGCCTGCGGGAACTGCTCGCCGAACTCCTGGTCATGCGTACGCTCCTCGTCGTCCTGATCTTCGCGATCGTCGGCGGACTGTCCGGGCTCACCTCGCTCTCGGGCGGCAATGAAACGGCGGTCGGACTGCTCATCGTCGCCGCCGTCCTGATGGACACGTACACGGAGGCGTACCGCTCCGCCACCGCCGCGCTGCAGCGGCAGAACATCATGGCTGTCGTCCACCTGGTGCAGCGGCTGCTGACCGCCGGTGCGGCCCTGCTGGCGCTGTTCGCCGACACCGGACTCACCGGGCTGGCCGTGGCCTTCTTCGCCGGAACCCTCTTCGGGCCGGTGACGGCCGCGGTGTTGATGCGCCGCACCGGCTTCGGGCCCGACTGGAGAAGCGTCTCCTGGGCGGGGCTGATGGACCTGAACCGGGGAACCTGGATGATCGGTGTCGCTTCCGTGGTGCTGATCGTGCTGTTCCGGATCGACACGCTGATGATCGGCTGGTTCGCGGGGACCCGCGAGGTCGGTATCTACGCCGCCGTCTACCGACTGCTCGAAACCACGCTGTTCGTCAGCTTCGTGGCCGCCCGGACCATCTTCCCCCTGATGGCGAGCACCCCCGAGCCCGAGCGGATCCAGCGGTACAGCGAGCAGGGCATCAGCATGATGGCGGCGGTCTTCCTGCCGTACATGGTGCTCCTGTGGTGCCGGGGGCACAGCGTGCTGGACATCCTGTACGGCCGGCAGTTCGCCGACGAGGGGACCGGCATGCTGGCCTGGCTGGCTCCCGCCCCCTTTCTCTACGGCCTGTCCTATCTGGCTTCGTACGCCATCGTCGCGGCCGGTCCGACCCTGCGCGCCCTCACCGGTTCCCTGATCGCGCTGGCGATCAACCTGGGCCTGAACTTCGCCCTCATCCCGAGCTACGGGGGCCTCGCGGCCGCGTTCACCACTTCACTGTCCTACGCGATCTACGCGGCTGCCCTGATCCTGTTGGGGCGAGCCCGAGCGGGAATGCCCAGGCTGCCGCGGGCCATGCTGCCCGCCACCGTGGCATCCGCCGTCGCCGCCGGACCGCTGCTGGCGCCATGGCCGTTCCTACCGGCCCTGATCGCTGCCACGGTCCTTTACGTACCGACCTGGCTGCTGGTCACACACCGCATCGATCCCCATCAGGTGCAGGTCCTGCGCAGGATGCTCCGACGCGGGAGGATCACATGAGCTGTCCGTTGCGGGTCACCGTCGTGGCGCCCTACGGGGTGGTCGGAGGCGCCGAACTCTGGCTGCTCTCCCTCCTGGATGTCACCGACCGCCTCGATGTGAATGCCGTACTGCTGGCCGACGGTCCGCTGCGGGACGAGTTCGCCCGACGGGACATCCCGGTTGCCGTGCGTCCCACGGGCCGCTCCGCCGCCGCCATCGCGGGCACCGCCGCATGGCTGCTGCCCCAACTGCGTACCGCGAGACCCGACGTGGTCCTCGCCAACGGTGTCAAGGCCGCGGCGGCGGCCGCCCCGGCCGCCTGGCTCGCCGGAGTGCCCTGCGTCTGGGCCAAGCACGACCACTCCTACGACGGCCTCCTGACCAGGGCCCTGGCGACGGTCACCGACATGTGCATCGGCACCGAGCCCGGCCTGATCGCCGCCTCCCAGCACCCTCGGCCCTCGCTGGTACCGGTTCCCGCACCGAGCGGAACGGCCCTTCGCCGTACGGCGGCCCGGGAGGAGCTGATCCGGCGCGGGGCACGGCTCGGGGACGACGAGCGACTGCTGCTCACCATCAGCCGGCTGGTCTCCTACAAGGGCGTGGACGACGCGGTCACAGCCCTCGCGCGGCCCGGCGGTGAACACTGGCGGCTCGCCGTGGTCGGCCCCGAAGATCCGAGCGATCCGGGCGAGCGGCGGCGGCTGACACGGCTGGCCGAGGAGCTCGGAGTGGCGGACCGGGTGGATTTCGCCGGCTGGATCGAGGAGGCCTGGCGCGTCATCCCGGCGGCCGACTCCGTCGCCGTGCTCACCAAGCCCGACGGAACGGGTCCGGGGCAGGAGGCGTTCGGCGGGACCGCCGTCGAAGCCATGCTCAACGGCGTACCGGTGATCACCACTGGGCCGGGTTCGGTCGCCGACCGGGTGGCCGGTCCGGCGCCGGCGCCTCCCGGCGGGATCGCCGTGCCTCCCGCCGACCCCGACAAGGTGGCCGAGGCCCTGGGCCGGCTTGCCGACCCGGACACCCGGACGGCCATGGGCCGGGCCGGACTCCGCAGGACGGCCGCCAACCCCGGTCCGGAGGAATGTGCCCGCCTCCTCGCCCGGACACTGTCCAGGGCCGCGCGACTGCCCGGCGCGGGCCTGGCGGGGACGGCACCGGCGTCGGTCGCGGTCACGGTGGTGAACCGGGGCGAGGCGATCGACGGGCTCCTCGCGTCGCTGCTTCGCCAGCTCACCGTGGACGGTGACGAATTGGTGGTGGTGGATCGCGGCTCGACCGACGACACCGCCCGGCGCGTGGTCGACCGGGCGTCCCAGGACGCCCGGATCCGGCCGCTCGTCCACCCCTGCGCGAGTGCCGCCGCGGGGCGGAATGCCGGGGTCGGGGCGTCGGTCAACGCGCTGGTCGCCTGTATCGACGCGGACTGCGCGCCCGCGCCGGACTGGCTGGCCCGGATGCGTGCCGCGGCCGACGAGTCGGAGGCGGCCGACCTACTGGTCGGGGTCTGCCGGGTGACAGGTCACGGGGCTTTCTCGAACGCCGCGGCCCTGATGCATCCGCTCCCCGAAGAGTCCCGGCGCGGTCCGGGGCCATGGACGCGGACGCACCGGCTGCTCTTCGGTCCGGGGCTCAGCACCACCGGATCGTCCGGAGGTGCGCTCGCCTTCACCCGCCTCGACGGCTCCCGCGAAGGGCCCGCGCCGGACGCCGAGGTGCTCTTCGTGCGGACGGGGGCGGAAACGGACCGCCGCACGGTCGTAGTGGGCTCCGCCGAGGTCGGCCAGGAAGTGCCGACGCCGTGGACGGAGGCGGTTCGCCAGGCTTTCCGGCACGGTGTGGAGCTGGGTCGCCCGGCGAACCGCAGGCAGCTGACCGGTGGAGCCGTCCGGGCGGTCGGGTATGCGGGCGCACTGGCCCTGGCGCGCACCCACCGGGGTGTCGCGGCCGCCGGGGTCGGCGCCTACCTCTCCCTCCCCGTCGCCAGGGCCGTGCGCCGTGGCAGCTGGGCCGCGTTGCCCGCGGTTCCGGTGGTCGTGGGCGCTCTCATGACGGCCCGCGCCGCGGGGGCCCTGCGCGGGCTGGTCGGCCGCGCCGGGAGGAACGCGCAGTCGTACGCCTCCGAGGGAGGCGGGGCCTCATGACGGGGGCGATGGCGCTGGAGCGGCACAGGGCTCTCGGGATCGCGGGCGCGGTCCTGTTCGCCGCCGTCGGTATCTGGGTCTCCGGACGGAGCCTGCCGCTCGGCCTCGGCCTTCTGCTCGGCGTGCCGGTGCTGATCCTGCTGACGGCCGCCGCCCTCCGCCGACCTGTGGTGGCCGTGGCCGCTTTCGCCGTACTCCTTCCGGCCGGGGGCATCGCGCTGCCCATGGCGATGAACCTCGTGCAGGTCCTTGCCGCCTTGACCGCCATGGCCGTGCTCGCGGCCCGGATCAGCGGCCGGGGGCGGGCCATCGGCTGGTCTCCGCTGCTCGCGGCCTCGGTGCTCCTCGTGGTGTCCGCGCTTCTGTCCTCGCTCACCAGCTTCGCCCTGAGCCGCTCGCTGACGATGTGCGTGAACTATCTGGTCGGGCTGGCCCTGGCGGCAGCCGTCGTCGCGGCCACGGCGCGGCGCTCCGACCTTCTGGTGGCGGCGATGGGTCTCGTCGTCGGAGGGGCGGGGCTGTGCGGCGCCGTCCTCACCTCGGTTCCGAACCTGGAGGCCCGCTACCACGCGACCCTGGTCGACAACCGGCCCGTGGGAACCTTCGCGCAGCCCAACGAGCTTGGCCTGTGCGCGGCGATGATTCTGTGTTTCAGCCTGGCCATGGCCATCGTCATGTGGCGTCGGCGGCGCACCGCGCTGAGCGTGGTGTGCGCGGTCGCCTCGGCCCTGGCGCTGGTGGCCCTCGTGCTCAGCCTCTCCCGTGGTGCCTGGATCGGTGGCATCGTCGGCCTGGCCGTCCTGATCGCACTGCTGCGGGGGGCGCGTCGGCCACTGCTGATCTGCCTGACGGCGGTGAGCGTGACGGCGGTGGTGTTCGTGCTCGCCGCACCCGCGACCTCGGGCTCGTCCATTTTCGCCGACCGCCTCTCCTCGATCTTCACGGGCGAGCGCAGTCCCTACGACGAGCGCCCGGCGGCCTGGGCCGGGGCCGTGCAGCAGATGGGTCAGAGCCCGTTGCTGGGCAGCGGCCCCGCCGCCTATCAGGCAGCGGCCGCGCAGGGGGTGGCCCAGTTCACCGATGTGCGCCAGGTCGATCATGCCCACGTCCTGTACCTCACCGTGGGCGCGGAACAGGGGGCGCTGGGGGTCGCGGCGCTCGTCACCACGATCGGTGTCGGCGCGCGGGAAGCCCTGCGCAACCGCGCTGCGGTCACGCACTCCACGAGCGGCAGCGGCGACTCCGCGTCCGCTCCGCCTGAACCGGCGTACAGCGGTGTCTCGGCCGCGGCGGCCGCGGCTCTCGCGGCCGTCAGCGCCCAGGGGGTCGTCGACTACTCCCTGCGCAATCCCGTACTGGGAACGATGACCTGGCTGCTCATCGGCCTGCTCGCAGCATGTGCCAGAACCCGGTCGACCATGCCCGACGATGTTGATCCCGAAGGTGGCCGAACATGAAGCGAAAGACACCGTCAGCCCCCGCCCCTACCTACCGGCGCCCGCTCCTGGCCGGGCTGATCGCGGGGCTGGTCGTGCTCGGCATCGGCGTGACCGTGATCGAACTGCAGCCCGACCGCTACGCGGTGACCAGTACGGTCTCCTTCGCATCTCGCTCGCAGCCCAATGTCAGCGCGGAAATCGTGCAGTTGGCCGCCACCAAGTACGCGGTGACGGCGGGGGCGCGGTCGACGTTGGACTTCGCGGCCGATCGCAGCGCCATGACCAGCACTCAGCTCCGGGACCACCTCTCGGTGACGGTGCCACAGGGCACCGCCAACGTTGACATCGAGGTGGAGGACGCGGACGCCGAGCAGGGCGCAGCAGCAGCCAACGCCATCGCTTCCTCCGTCGCCCGGGCGACCGACAACGATGCGCTGATCCTTGGCGAGGTGACCGCTCCCGCCGATCCGGATGCCGCGCATCACACTCCTTCACGCACGCTGCTGCTGACCGTGGCGGTCATCGCGGCCGTACTGATCGGCGGCTGGGTGGCCTTCGGGGTCCGGCACCTCGATCGACGAGCTGCCAAGGAGACCTGATGAGTGACGCACTGGTGCTGATGTATCACGCGATCGGCTCGCGCAGTACGCAGCGTGATCCCCACAATCTGTTCGTTCCGCCGGGGCGGCTGCGCAGACAGCTCGGCATGCTGCTGGAGCGCGGCTGGACACCCTTGACTCTCGACGCGTACCTGCGTGGTGATGCCCCGAGGCGCAGTGTGCTGCTCACCTTCGACGACGGCTATCAGTCGTTCCTGGAAGAAGGGCTGCCCGTGCTGCGGGAGCTGGCTGTGCCCGCCACCGTCTTCGTGCTCAGCGGGTTGCTCGGTGGCAGGTCCCGCTGGATGGCCGACATGCCTGACGAGCTCCTCGTGGACGCCGACGGGGTGCGGGAGATGGTCGGCGCGGGGCTGGACGTCGAAAGCCATGGATGGGACCACAGCCATCTGCCGGGCACGGATACCGAGACGCTCAACCGCAATGTCACGGACGCCGCCCGGGCGCTGGCCGAACTCACGGGGCGCCGGCCTCGCGCGTTCGCCTACCCGTACGGGGAACATGACGGCACCGCGCGCGCAGCCGTCGCCGAGGCGGGCTTCGACGTCGCGTTCAGTATCTACGAGAAGGCGGGGCGGTTCGCCGAGCCCCGTGTCGATGTCAACGCCGTGGACACGGACACCACCTTCCGGATGAAGACACGCCCCGGCTACTCGACGCTACGGCGGATGTCCGGGCGGGTCCCCGGGCTGCGTCCGGCCCTGCACTCCCTCGTCGGCCGGGCCGGCCGGACGTGACCAGGTCCCAGGCAACGATGGATGAGAGTGATTCCCCATGACGGATCAGTTGCGCGTCACCGTGGTGACACCCACCGGTGTCGTCGGTGCGGCCGAGACCTGGCTGCTCTCCCTGCTGGATGCCACGGACCGGCTGGCGGTCGAGGCGGTGCTGCCGACGGACGGGCCCCTGCGGGACGAGTTCACGCACCGAGGGATACCGAGCTTCGTGCGTGCCACCGGCGATTCCGTCACGGCTCTCGGCACCACGACCCTGTGGCTGATACGGCATCTGCGCGCGAACCCCCCTGATGTGCTCCTCGCCAACGGAGTCGGGGCGTCGTTGATCGCCGCTCCGGCAGCATGGCTCGCCGGGGTTCGGTGCGTGTGGGTCAAGCACGACCACACATTCGACGGACCTGTCATGGCGTTGTTGGCCGCGCTGACCGACGGCTGTGTCGCGACCGCCCCCGCCCTGGTGCACGCCTCGAAGCATCCCGAGGCGACGCTGGTGCCTTGTCCCGCCTCGGACCGTGCCGGGCCGGCCCCCGAGATCGCGCGTGCGGAACTGGTCCGGCACGGCGTACGACTCGGCAAGGACGAACTGCTGCTGCTCACGGCAGCGCACACGGTGAGCAACAGTGGTGTGGACGACGCCATCACGGCTCTCGCCGAGCCCGGACTGTCGCGCTGGAGGCTGGCCGTGATCGGTCCCCCCGATCCTGCCGGACCGGACGAGCGCAGGCGGCTTGTGGCGTTGGCGAACAACCTGGGCTTGGCCGACCGGGTGGACTTCACCAGCCGGAGGTCCGACATGGGGTGCCTGCTGTCCGCCGCCGACGCGGTCGCAGTACTGCCGAGGACGCCACAGGGCGACGGGCCCAAGCCGGTCGGTCCGGGGCCGGTCGCGAGCGCGGCGATGGCCTTCGGCGTTCCCGTGATCACCACGGTCCCGGATCCGGCCGCCGACCGGACCCGGGGGCCGGGAGAACCGGTCGTCGTCACGGTGCCGCCCGCGGAACCGGCCGCACTCGCGGCGGCGTTGCATCGGCTCTCGGCGCATGGCGGCCCCGCGGAGGCGGGCGGGGCCGTGCCGTCTGCGACCGCCGCTCGTCCCGGTCTCCCTTCGTGCGCGGACCTGTTGGCGCAGGCTCTGGCCGAGGCCGCGCGGCTGTCCGGCGCCGGGCTGACCGGGACGGCTCCGGTCTCGGTCATGACCTGTTTCTGGAACGAGGGGGAGGCTGTCGATCGGCTCCTGGAACTGCTGCTGCCGCAACTGACCGTGGACGGCGACGAGATCGTGGTGGTGGACGACGGTTCCACCGACGACACCGCGGATCGAGCCACCGCCTGGGCCGCCCGCGACTCCAGGGTGCGCGTCCTCGGATGCCCCCATCAAGGTCTCCCCGCGACGCGCAACGTCGGCGTCCGTGCGGTCCGCAACTCCCTCATCGCCTGCACCGACGCCGGCTGCGTCCCTGCTCCGGACTGGCTGGCCCGGTTGCGCGCGGCATGGGCCGAACCGCTCCCCGCGGACCTGCTGACGGGCGCGTACCGAGTGAGCAGTGACGGGGTGTCGGCCGAGGCCATGGCCCTGGTGGGGTACCCGGTGCCGGAAGAGGTCCGCCATCCGGGACCCTGGACGCGCGTGTACACCCGCCTTTTCGGCCGGGCGTTCGACGCGTCGACGCCCAGCGGTCGTTCGATGGCTTTCACCCGCGCGGCGTGGCAGGACGCCGACGGGTTCTCCGAACACCTCAAGACAGCCGAGGACTTGGCGTTCGCCCGGGATGTCCTTGCGGCAGGCCGTCGTGCGGCACTGGTCGCGTCCGCCGAAGTGGACTGGGCGCAGCGGCCCACCATGCGCAGGACCGCGGTGATGTACTACCGGTACGGCCAGGGCAACGGGCAGTTGGCCGACGGCCGACTGCTGGGCCGCGACATCCTGAGAGCGGTCGCCTACCTCGCGGCCCCTGCCGCGGTACGGCGAGGCCCTGGTGCCCGGGCCCTCGCGGCCGCCGCGGCCCTCACCTACCTGTCGCTGCCGGTGGCGCGGGCCGTGCGCGGGCGGCACTGGTCCGCCGTGCCCGTCATCCCCCTGGTCACGGCCGTACGTGATCTCGCCAAGACAGCGGGGGCGGTCCACGGACTGACCCTGCGGATGAAGGATCGCCGGCACTGAGCGGGCCGGAGGTCCGACGCGGCTCTCAGCCGCCGACTCTCCGTCCGGTCCTCGGTACACGGTGAGCGGCAGGGGCTCTCGGCGAGCGGCCTTTGCTCATGTCCCAGGTGCCGCAGGCAGCTTCGTACACCGTGTACATGTGCTCGACGACTTGGTCCACGCTGTGGTGTCGGCGCACATGGGTGCGGGCCTGCCGGCCCAGCGCCGCACAGGTCGCGCGGTCCGACAGCAGGGAGGCCACCGCGTCACAGAGGGCCCGCGGATCGTCCGGCGGCACCACTGAGCGCGAGGCGTGGCCCGGCGGAAGCGCTTCGCGTGCGCCCGCCACGTCGGTCACCACCACCGGACGGCTCGCCGCCATGGCCTCCAGCGGTGCGAGTGCCATCCCTTCCCAGCGCGAAGGAAGCACCACGAGATCCGCCGCGAGATACCAGTCCCGGGGGTCCTCCACCGCTCCCGCGAAGACCACCGCCGCGGATGCCCGCTCCTCCAGCATCTCCCGGTCCGGCCCGTCACCGACCAGGGCGAGTCGCACGTCGGGGATACGGTCGACGACTCCGCCCCAGCTCCCGAGCAGCACGTCCTGACCCTTCTGTCGGCACAGTCGCCCGACGCACACCGCGAGCGGTGCCGAGAGGGCCACGCCCAGGCGACGTCTGGCCGCCGCGCGTGTCGAGCCGCCCGGGTCATCGAAGTGATCGAGGTCCACCCC
This sequence comes from Streptomyces sp. NBC_00287, assembly GCF_036173105.1. Classification (NCBI taxonomy): domain Bacteria; kingdom Bacillati; phylum Actinomycetota; class Actinomycetes; order Kitasatosporales; family Streptomycetaceae; genus Streptomyces; species Streptomyces sp. NBC_00287. The sequence goes on along the minus strand of NZ_CP108053.1, from coordinate 8,124,141 downwards.
GTTGGGAATCACCACATACGGAGCCCGGACTCCGGCGGCCTCGCCCTGCGCGCGTTCCCCCTCGCTGACGCACACCAGCCGGTGCGTCCACCGAGCCCCGGTCCTTTCCCACCGAACGGTGGCCAGGCGCAAGAGCCCTGTCACGGCATCGAAGGCCCACGCGTGGGGCTGAAACACCGTGGGCAGACGCCCACGAAGAGCCATCCGCCCGGCCAGACCCGCCTTGGAACTGTGCAGATGGACGACGTCCGGGCGGGCCGAGTCCACGACGCCCCGCAGCGCGTCCACCTCGCGGAGCAGCCAAGGACCCGGGGCTCGGCGGGCCTCCCACGCCAGGACCTCGGCACCGGCCCCCGCGGCTCGCGCGGCCAGCCGGCTCCCCGGCAGGCACGCGACGACGACTCGGTCGCCCCTGGCACACTGCCCGCCGACCAGACCGGCGACCACGGTGGCGACACCCCCGTCGCTCGACTGCGCGATGTGCAGGATGCTCCGGCTGCTCGGCATCGTCGACATGTCAACGGCCTCCCCGGACACGGACGCCTGGTTTACGTCGTATACATACACTCTCCGCGCCACAGCTCCGTCGCGTCAAGCCCAGCACTTGACCTCGACCAGCACCTGGGGAGAATATGTATATTTACAACGTAAATATACATAGGGGGGAACCGTAGTTCCGAGGGGCGCTACCCGATGAGCACGCTCTGGACAGCCCGAAGGGACACGCCGCGGCGAGTGAAGCGAGCGGTCCCCGACACACCACACCGGACCGGCGGCTGTCATGTGCCGACGATCCCGTTCATGGCCACGGACCTGACCGCCGCACTCGCGGCTTCCGTCACCGTCCTGCTCCTCTTCGACCGGTGGTTCGTCCTCGCCGCGCTGCCTGCCGCATGGGTCCTCGGCCTCGCCCTGCATGGGGCTTACCAGCAGCACTGCTTGCGTGAAGGGACACAGGAGTTCCGCCGGGTGCTGCGTGCCGCGGGACTGATCGCCGTGGGGGCGAGCGCGGCCTGGTGGTTCGTGCCCGAGGCCGGCCCGCTGCATGACACGCTCTTCGCGCTGCCCCTCACCGTGGCGGCCACGCTCCTGCTGCGCCAGGCCCGGCGACTGCGGATGCGCGCGGCCTGGCACCACGGACGGAACCTCGAGCGGGCGGTGGTGGTCGGACCCGCCTCCTCGGCCGCCGACCTGATCTCCCTGCTGCACCGGAACAGCGACTGCGGACTCAAGATCGTCGGCGTCTGCCTGACCGATCCCGCCCACGCCGGCCGTGTCGTGCCCGACGGGGTGCCTTCGTACGGCGGCGTGGACGACACGGCCGCGGCGGTACGGCAGAGCGGCTGCGACGCGGTGATCGCCCTGCCGAGCCCCGGGCTGGAGGCCGATGAGCTCCGGAGGCTCTCCTGGCAGCTCCAAGCAGCCGGAGCAGAGCTCTTGCTCGCACCGGTACTGGCCGATGTGGCGGCCGCCCGGGTGGCAGTGACGCCGTTCGCGGGGCTCCCGCTGATGGAGCTTCACGCGCCGACCCTCTCCCGGTTCCCCCGCATCCCCAAGGAACTCACGGACCGGGCGTTCGCCGCTGCCGGCCTCGTCCTCCTCGCCCCGCTGATGCTGGCCGTCGCCGCCCTGATACGGCTCGACAGCCCCGGCTCCGCCCTGTTCAGGCACTGCCGGATCGGGCTGCGCGGCCAGGAGTTCACCGTGCTGAAATTCCGGACCATGTACCAGGACGCCGAGCGCCGCAGGGCCGAATTCTCCGCACTCAACCAGTACGGCGACGGCGCACTGTTCAAGATCGTCGATGATCCCCGGATCACCCGGGTGGGAGCGTTCCTCCGTCATTGGTCGCTGGATGAACTCCCCCAGCTTCTGAACGTGGTGACGGGCCGGATGTCCCTCGTCGGCCCACGGCCGCTGACCCCGGACGAGACGTTCGCACTGCCCGAGGACATCAGACGGCTCCGCCTGCTGGTGAAGCCCGGACTGAGCGGACTGTGGCAAGTGAGCGGACGCTCCGAGCTTCCGCTGGAGGAACGGGTGCGCCTCGACCTGAGCTATGTGGAGAACTGGTCGACCGCGCTGGACCTGCGCATCCTGGCACGCACCCCGGGCGCGGTAATCCGCGGGACCGGGGCGTACTGACGAAGGGCCGGGGCCGCCATGAACCACGATGTGCCTGCGCTGCTCGTGAAAGTGGGCCCCTCCCCGCAGAACCACGGCTGCCTCGGCGCGCTGCGAAGCCTGGGCAGGGCGGGCGTGCCCGTGTACGCCATGGTCGAGGACCGGTTCACCCCGTGCGCCGTGTCCCGCCATCTCGCCGACCGGTTCGTCGTACCGACGACGGGTCTGGAGGAGCCCCGGACACTCGTCTCCGCGCTGCTGCGCCTCGGCCGTACGATCGGCCGCAGGACCGTCGCCGTGCCGACCGACGACGAATCCGCCGTACTGCTGGCGGAGCACGCGGAAGCCCTCGCCGAATGGTTTGTGCTGCCGCCGGTGCCCTCCGCGCTGCCCCGCGCACTGGCGAGCAAGGAGGGCCTGCGCCGCGTCTGCACCGAGCACCACGTGCCCACGCCACGGGCCCACGCGCCCGCCGATCGCACACAACTCCTCGCCTACGCCCGCGACTTGGGCTATCCGTTGGTGCTGAAGAACCTGGAGGCCTACACCCGGGTGCGCTCGCCCGTCGTGACACACACGACCGTCGTGCACAACGAGGATGAACTGCTCGCCCTCATCGGGCCACGCGAAACTCCCTCGGTCCTGATGCAGGAGTACATCCCGCCCGCCGATGCCGAGGACTGGATCACCCACCTCTACTGCGGAGCGCGAGGCGCACCCCGGGCCGTTTTCACGGGGTACAAGGTCCGGTCCTGGCCCGTGCGCAGCGGAGCGACCACGAGGGCGTGGGCGCGGCCCAACCCGGGGCTCGCCCGACTCGCCGCGGAACTGTGCCGACGGATCGGGTACAGCGGCGTGGCCGATCTCGACTGGCGATTCGACCGGCGGGACGGCCTCTACAAGCTGGTCGACTTCAACCCCCGTATCGGGGCACAGTTCCGGCTCTTCGAGTCCGGGCAGGGCGTCGATGTGGTCCGGGCGATGTACCTGGACCTGACGGGGCAGCAGATTCCCCGCGCGGAGCAGACCTACGGCCGGATGTTCGTCGTCGGTCAGCTGGATCTTCTGTCGGCCACCATCGACGCCTGGCAGGAACGGCGCGTCCCGCCCGCGGTACTGCCCCGCCGCGGCACCGAACGAGCATGGCTGAGCTGGGATGACCCTTGGCCGGCGGTTGCCGAATCGGTCCGCTTCGGAGGCACGGTCGGGCGGCGTCTCACCAAGCCACTGCGTCCGCACGGCTGATACGCCGGGCGGCGAATCCGGATCCGGAGACGAACCGCAGGAGCGGTCCGAACGTGGGAGCCGCGGCCAGCCCGGTGAAGAAGAGACCCGGAACCGAGGACTCGAAATCGGCCGAGAGCCGAGGGGCACCGGCGTTCTTGACGACCTCGCGGCGCAGTTCGGCGCTCAGCAGCTCCAGACGGTCGACATCCACACGGTAACCGGTGCCGGCGATGACATGGTCGGCCTCCAGCGTCTGCCGGTCTCCGTCCGGGCCTTCCAGCTCAAGCAGTACGCCCCCGGCGAGGTCGGGCTTCGCCGAGCCGATGCGGACGCCGCACCGCACCGGCACGCGCCCCTCGACCCGGTCCCGGAGCCACCACGCACCGTATGGTCCGAGAATGGTCCGCAGCAGCCGGGCGCGAACCCGGTCGGGCAGATGCCGATAGACGGCGGGCCCGCTGCTGCACGCCACGAGCGGCCATCCATCACCCAGCAGGGAATTGGGGTACATCAGCCGCACCCGTACCGAACGTTCCACAGGGCGCTCGGTTTGCGGTGGAGGACCGAAGACCAGCGAGCCGGCACGAGCGAGGACCGTGGGCTGCGCACCCGACTCGTGCAGCAGAGCGGCGCTCTCCAGCGCCGATTGTCCCGCCCCCACTACGGCCACACGCTGTCCGGCGAACCCCGACAGGTCCACGTGCTCCGCCGTATGGGAGACAAGACCGTCGTCCACCATATGGGCCAGCACGGGCGGCACATTGGCGAATCGCACAATTCCCACGCCAAGGACCACGGCTCGGCTTTCGAACCCCTCACCAGAATCCAGGGTGATCCAAAAACCTCTGCCACGCCCCGTTTCCACTCGGCGGACTGTCACCTGTTCGAGTTCGGGTGCCCAGTGCTGCTGAAACCAGAGTCCGTACCGCACGAACTCGGAAATGTGTACCGGATCCCGCTCGTCACCGGAAGCCCTACCTTCTGAGACACGGTAATCCGCAAGTCTCCAGCCGGGTATCGGGGCGGAAATGAATGACGAGAATGGAGAGGATTTCAGATACATGCCCTTCGGCATATGGGAGAGCCAGCCTTCCATCGGCTCGCCAAAAATCCTGAACGGAATTCCTTGCGCCTTCAAATGGGCGGCCACAGCGAGGCCGTACGGCCCTGCACCGATGACCGTGATGGGCGCTCCCTTTTCCGAGTTCACGATCAGCCCCTAACGATTAAATATAATACCAATCTAAGGCCGTAAATGAAGGCGTGCAAGCGCTGACGGCGCCCGGAATACTCTGTACGCTTCCTCCGTACGTGCACGCCGTTTGCCTGACAGAGACCCGAGGTCGCGAACATGGCGAGTGACAAGAAGCCTGCGCCCGGCAGACGTGCTGGAGACCGGGGCCGCTACGGCCGACTGAGCCGGGAGCGGGTGCTGGCCAGCGCCCTTGAGCTGGTGGACCGGGAGGGCCTGTCGGCGCTGAGCATGCGGCGGCTCGGCGGAGAGCTCGGCGTGGAGGCGATGGCGCTGTACCGGTACGCGTCCAGCAAGGACGCCCTGCTGGACGGCCTGGTCGAGGCCCTCTATCTGGAGCTGGAGGAGCGCCTGGCCGCCGGGCCCGAGACGACCGAGTGGCGGGCGCGCCTGCACCGGATCGCCCGGGCCATGTATGACGTCTGCCTCGCCCATCCGCAGGCGGTGCCGCTGCTGTCCACGCGCATGCTCGCGGTGCCCTTGGCCCGCCGCCCGCTGGCCGTACTGAAGGATCACGAGCGGGTGCTGGCGCTGCTGAGGGAGGCCGGGTTCGACGAGGAGCGCGCCACGGCCGTGTTCCGTGCCTACACCGCCTGGCTGCTCGGCTATGTGTCGGTGGAGCTGCGGCAGATGGTGGACAACCCGGACGAGCCCGATCCCGCGTTCCGGCTGGGGCTGCACCGGATGCCGCCCCAGGAGCTGCCCCGGCTGCGCGAGGCGGCCCCGGCACTGGCCGAGCGGGGCGGTCCGGAGGGCCTCGCGGCCGGTCTGGACGCCCTGCTCGACCGGTTCACTTCGTGAGCGACTTGCTGAAGAGCGTGACCGGACGTTCCAGGCGTTCGCCGTCCACGACGAGGTCGACGGCCTCGTTGAAGAACGCCAGATATCCCTCGATGGCGCCGACCGCGGGCAGTGGCTCCGGGTAGCTCCAGACGATGTTCCGCGGGACGTCGGCCCTGCCCGCGAAGGTCCAGTAGCGGGCTGTGCCCTTGTACGGGCAGGACGTTCGGTGCTCGGTCGGCTCGAACAGGTCCAGGCGGACGTCCTCGACGGGGACGTAGTAGCGCGTCGGCAGTCCGGTCTCGAAGACCAGCACCGGGCGGCGAGTGTCCGCGACCACGGTGCCGTCGATCTCCACCTGGACATGCCGGCTGCTGCGCACCGCGTCCACGCGTTTGTGCGGGTCGCGCGGGTGGACGAAGATCTCCTCTTCCTCCTCGTACCAGTGGTCCAGGCCGTCGTCCCGGCGCAGGAACCACTCGAAGGCGATGTGTCCGGCCAGATCGGCGGCGGGGAACGTCCACGCGGCGTTCGCCATGCGCGCTCCGTCGACTTCGAGGTCGTAGAAGATCGTCGAGCCGGTGTGGGTGCCCGTCGGGGGTTTCTCCGCCGGGCGCAGGAGGTCGGTGCGGACCTCCTCGCGCGGGAAGGCGTAGCGCGGGACGGGGATCCCCTCGGGCTCCCAGACGAGGACGGGGTGTCGGCTGTCGACGACGGTGACCTCGCCCTTCACCCCGCGCACCCAGCGCTCGCAGGGCTCCCACAGCAGGCCTTCGGGGGTGGTACGGACGGACCGCTCAGTGGGGAACAGAGGCATGATCCACTCTCCTTCGGCTCCATCTCGGAGCCTACTGCGGCCCCGTTCTCAGTGAGCGGCATCCAGCCTGGCCCGCTGCTCCCCCGTCAGCTCCAGCTCCACCGCCGCCAGGTTCTCCTCCAGCTGCGCCACCGAGGACGCCCCGGCCAGCGGGATCACCGGCAGCTCCGCGCCGATCTGCCAGGCCAGCACCACCTGGTTGACGGTCGCATCGGCCTCCCGGGCGACCTCCCGCAGCACCTTCAGGCGGGCCGGGGTGCCCGGGTGGTCGTAGTCCGGTGGCAGCGGCTTGTCCTGCCGGGTGTAGGCGCCGGCGAGCAGCGGCGAGTAGGCGACCAGGGTGAGATCGGGCTCGGCGCGCAGATAGCCGAGGAGTTCGGCGCCGGCGTGGCCGAGGCTGCCGTCGGGGAAGAGGTCGCTCGGCATGTCGAAGCGCGGGCGCAGATGGCTGTGCTGGTACTGGAGCACCTGGTAGCCGGGCAGTCCGGCGGCAGCCGCCAGCGCGCGGGCCCGTTCCACCCGCCACACGGCGTGGTTGCTGACGCCCAGCAGGCCGACGGTGCCCTCGGCGACCAGCGCGCCGAATCCCTCGACGGTCTCGGCGAGCGGCACCCGCTGGTCCTCGATGTGGGCGTAGAGGAGATCGATCTTCTCCACCCCGAGCCGTTCCCGGCTGCGCTCGGCGGCTTCCCGGATCACCTTCGCCGACAGGCCCTCCGGGTTGTCGACGTAGCCGGTGCCGGGGGCCAGGGGGCGGGCGCCGAGCTTGGTGGCGATGACGATCTCGTCGCCGACGCCCCGGCTGCGCCGCCACCGGCCGAGCAGTTCCTCGCTCTGGCCGCCCTGGCCGCCGTCCTCCCAGAAGGCGTAGTTGTCGGACGTGTCGATGAAGTTCCCGCCGGCCTCGACATAGCGGTCGAGTACGGCGAAGGACGTCTCCTCGTCGGTGCGTGAGCCGAACAGCATCGCGCCGAGCGCGAGAACGCTGACCTCGCGGCGGTGCTGTGGGTCGGTGCCGATCGTGCGGTACTTCATGCGGAAATCCCTCCCGTTGGGTGCGTGAGGGGGAGTCTTCAGCTTGAAGCGCACTTCAAGTCAAGCTACTTGGCGAACGGGCCCTCCAGCGCCGCCCACTGGAGCAGCATGATGGTCTTGGCGTCGGCGATCTCGCCGGTCCGGATCATCTCCAGCGCCCGGCGGAAGGGCAGTTCGAGGATCTCGATGTCCTCGCCCTCCTCGTCCAGACCACCGCCCTCATGGGTTCGGGTGGACGGCCCGTACTCCGCCGCGTAGAAGCTCACCCGCTCGGTGACCGAACCCGGGCTCATATAGACGTCGAACACATGCTGTACGGCCCCGATGGTGTGGCCGGTCTCCTCCACCACCTCGCGGCGCACGGCGATCTCGGGGTGCTCGTCGTCCTCGTCGAGGAGCCCGCCCGGGGTCTCCACGAGCATCCCGTCGGGGTGGCCGTTGACATACACCGGGAAGCGGAACTGGCGGGTGAGCAGCACGGTTTGGCGTTCGGCGTCGTACAGCAGCATCGTGGCGCCGTTGCCGCGGTCGTGGGTCTCGCGCTCCTGGGTGCTCCAGGTGCCGTCGGCATGCCGGAAGTCGAAGGTCGTGGTCCGCTCGATGTACCAGTGGCTGGAGAGCAGCTTCACGTCCCGCACCTTCACGCGCGGGTTGCCGGTCAGGTCCAGGCCGGTCCGGTCGAGTCCGGTACGGCCGCGGCGGTCGGGGGTGTCGATTCCGGGCACAAGAGATGGAGTCATGCTCCGCTTCTACCATCACGCGTCGATGTCCAGCGTCTGCCCTCACGCGTCGGTGTGCAGCGCGGCCAGCACATCGGCGTCCGTCAGCTGCTGGAAATCGTCGTACCAGAGCCCGACGGCCATGAAGTCGACCGGCCGGTGCAGACAGACCACCTCGTCGGCCTCCCGGCTCATCAGCTCCACGCCCTCGGGCGAGCCGACCGGCACCGCCAGCAGTACCCGCTCCGGCGAGCGGCCCCGGATCCAGCGCAGCGCGGCCCGGGCGGTCGCTCCCGTCGCCAGTCCGTCGTCGACCACGATCACGGTACGTCCGCGCAGGTCGAGGGCGGGACGGCCGTGCCGGTAGAGCTCCTCGCGGCGATGGAGTTCCGCGCGCTCCCGGGCCACGACCGGTGCCAGCGTGGTCGGGGTGAGGCCGAGCCGGCCCAGGGCCCAGTCGTCGAAGACCGGAGGGTCGTCGCCGCAGATCGCGCCGACGCCGAACTCCTCCTGGAAGGGCGCGCCGATCTTACGTGCGACCAGCACATCGAGCGGGGCGTCCAGCGCGCGGGCTACCTCCTGGGCGACGGTCACACCGCCGCGGGGGAGAGCGAGGACGACAGGATCCTCGAAGGCCCGCTTCTCGTGTCGGCTCCGCAGCTCCTGGGCCAGCTCCCGTCCGGCATGCCCACGATCACGGAACAGCGTCATGGTCGTCACCCCATTCCCGTGCCGCGGGGTCCGCGTACCCAGGGGCACGGGATCGATACACGCCGGGGGCTCAGCTGGAAGAAGAGCCCTTCCTGACGCACTCATGACACCTACGCGGAGGGCGCCGCCTCAGGTTGTCGCGCCCTGTCACGTTTCCACCAATTAGGTCCCCCCACGCACGAATTCGGAGTAACTTGCGGTTGCGCCCACCGGCCAGGGGGAGGCCATGGATGACGCCTGAAGGACCAGCGACGCCCAAGCACACCGGCCCGCCTCAGGGGGCGCTCCTGGTGCCCTCTGCCCAGCTCTCCCCACCGCCCACGCTGAGCCTCAAGCTGCTCGGACCGCCCAGCGTGTCCTTCGAGGGCGAGCCTGTCCGACTCTCGCCGGGCGCCACCACCCTCTGCGCCTACCTCGCGCTCGCACCGCCGGAGGGCCGGCCACGTTCCGTCGCCGCCGCCCACCTCTTCGAGGACTGCTCCGAGCGCCTGGCCCGTCGACGTCTCAACACCGCACTGTGGCGCCTCAGGTGCGAAGTCCGGTCCGGCACGGGCCTGGAGATCGTGGCCTGCGACAGTTGGCGCACGGTGGCTCTGAGTCCCGATGTCGGCGTCGCCACGGACGCGGCCAGGTTCCAGGGCCTGGTCGAGTCGGTCCTCCGCGTGCCACCGGCCGACCTGGACGAGGCGGACGTCGCCCGACTGCACAGCGCCGTGCTGCTGCGCAGGGGCCGGCTCGTCGAGACCTGCGACGACCACTGGGTCATGACCGCCCGATGCCGGATCGACACCCTCTACCTCGCCGCACTCGACCACTTGATCCAGCACTACGGCGCACGCCGTGACGTCCCGGCGATCACCACGTACGGCGAACGCGCCCTGGAACTGGAGCCGCTCCGCGAGGACTTGCACCGGCATCTGATCCGCGCGTACGGCACCGCCGGTCGACTGGATCTGGCGGAGCGGCAGTTCGAACGGTGCCGTGCCGTCCTGCTCGAAGAACTGGGCGTCGATCCCATGCCCGAGACGGTCGCCACCTACGCGCGGCTGCACACCGGAGGCAGCAGCCGATCGCGGGCCGTGGCCGCGCTGATCACCGAGTTCGAACGAGCCCGGCGGGACGTCGGGCGCCTGGCCACCGCCATGGACCGAGCACTCGACCAGCTCCGCGGCATGTCCTGAGTGATGGCGTTCGTATGCCCGGCCTTCGCCCAGTCGACCGGTCCGTCTCCCCCGTACGAAGGAGACACCCGGCACGAGGACCTTTCGTCGCCCTGATCACGCAGGGTGTCCATGAATCATGAGGAATCCGCTGGTTGTCAGCGGACCCTCCGCACCGAACGCCACGGTGACGGGCCCGTGATTCACCCGTGGTTCTCCCGTGAGTGCCCAACACCACGCTGAATCCACGCGAGAAAGGGGGTGCTCGTGATCACCGAGGTCAGCGAGGCCCTGTGCGACGTCATCCACCAGGCAACTCCCGAGCACGGTCTCTGGATGGTCCTGCACTCCCTCTCCCAGGCCGACAAGTCACCGCTGCCCGACGCGAAGGGGGTCCTCGCGCTCATCGCCCTGGAGGAGCACGAGCACCTGCGCAATCTCCCCCTCACCGAAGGTGCGGCCGGGCTGGTCCGCGCACCGCTGGCCCTGAAACTGCACTACGTGGCCACCTTCATGGGCGACCACGACGAGACACAGCGCCGGCTGGCCCGTATCGTCCAGGCCTTCCACACCACGCCGATCCTGCGCCGGCACATGCTCAAGCTCCCGCTGGCCGACGAGGTCGAGACCCTCACGATCCGGCTGGTCGGCCCCACCCACGACCAGCGCAACCAGATCTGGGGCGCGCTCGGCCGACCCGGTCGGCTCGCCCTCTTCTACGAAGTGGACGTCGCGCCCGTCCCGGTGCTCCAGCAGGACGGAGCGGGCCGGGTGGTCGAGCACCGCGTCGACTATGTGAGGGCGCCGTGAGCATCGCGACGAGCACCACCCTCCTACGGCACCACGTACGCCTGGTGCACGCCTCCACGGGCGCATCGGTCGGCCCGCTCACCGCCCGGCTCACCGCAGCACGGCACGGATGGGCCGTCCGGACGGTGCCCGACGGCGTCGTCGTCACCGCGCGCACGGACGTCGCCGCCCCGTCCACTCCCCCGCACCTCGCCATCACCGTCACGGACGGTGCCCTGGCCCGGCTGCTCGTGTTCGCTCCGGAGCCGGACTGGCCGCCGTACACCCTGCTGGTCGAGCTGAACGCAACCGAGATCGAGCAGCCGCTGCACCCCGTCCCGATGACCCTGAGCGTGACGCTCGTGACGCCGACCACGGGCGCTCTCCGCACGGGGCGCACGGTCACCGCCCGGGCCACGAAGGGCCCGAGCCCGAAGCCCGAGATCGCGTTGCCCGAAGTGGCGCCCGGCGTCTACGCCTCGGCCCCGACCGAGTGGACGGCCGCCTTCACCCCGGCGGAACTCCTGGTCGACGGAAGCCTGCTGCGCACCGTCTCCGTGAACGGGTTGTCCGTGGCGACCCGGATCCGACTGGTCGACACGACATGAACCATCAGCTGAGGAGGACGCGTGACGTATCTATCGCCCGGCGTGTACATCGAGGAGGTTCCGTCCGGGCCGCAGCCGATCGCCGCCGCGCCGACCAGTGTGGTGGCGATCCTCGGCACGACGCGTAAGGGGCCGCCGCTCAAGCCGACCCGCGTCACCGGCTGGGGGGACTACGTCCGGACGTTCGGTGCTCCCTCCTCGCGCGGTTTCACCGGGGAGTCCGTCTTCGGCTACTTCGAGAACGGCGGGCCGGCGGCCTGGGTGATCCGGGTGGATCCCTCGACCGCGGCGTCCTGGCAGGTCTTCGACGCGTCCGCGAGGAAGAGCTTCGCCGTCACCGCCGGTTCGCCGGGGGCCTGGGCGACGTCGTTGGGCATCGGCGTCCGGCCCGACACCGGGGGAGCTTCCGGGGCCTTCTACCGGGCGGAAACGGTCACCGCGGTCACGGTGGCGGCAGGCACCCCCGCCACCCTGCAGGTGCCGTCCACGACCGGTCTACGGCCCGGTGACGCCCTCGTGCTCGTGCCGATCCCCGACTCGGGAAGCGTGGCCCCACCGGTGACCGCGACCGTCGACTCGGTGACGTCCAGCACTGTCGTGGTGACCGCGAGCGGCGCGGCAACGATGGCTCCCGGTTCGATCGTCGCGGGTGCGCTGGCGAACAACAGCACCACGCTGTTCCTGCCGTCGGGCAAGGGATTCCACAAGGGAGACGTGGTCGTGACGACGGCGCCGAACGGCGCACGTACCGGCGCGCAGGTGACGGATGTCGTCGCCGCCCGGACTTCGGTAACGCTCACCCTGGCCGCCGCACCGGGCGCCGTTTTCGGGGCCGCGTTCGTGCTCCGCCGGGCCGACTTCCCGGCTCGCGCGATGTTCACCAACACACCGTCGGGCACACCGCCCACGACCAACGTGCCCATGTCGGCCCTGAGCTTCGAGCGTCCCCTGACCGCACCCGCCGCCTCCGACCTGTCGGCCACCGCGCCGCAGAGCGCCGCCGCCCGGATCACGATGGCCGACGGGCGCACCGGCGAGTGGACGGGCGGCAACCGCTTCGAGATCGCGGGCACCACACCACCACCGAGCGGGCCCGTCACGGTGAACGCGCCCGTGTCCGCGGTGCTCCTGGCCGATACGGGGTTGAGCATCACGAAGCTCGCCCAGGCCGACGTCTCCGCCTCCTACGGCTTCCTGCCCAAGGGTGCGAAGGTCACGTACAAGGGCGGCACCGGCGTGCCCTCGATCGAAGCCACCCGCACGGACTCCGGCTTCGACCTGGTACCAACGCCCAACGACGCGCACACCTACACCGAGGCCTCCTTCACCCTGCAGGCAAACGCGAACACCGGCATCGCCGTCCGCTGTGCCGTCAAGCCACGGGTCGGGGACCGCCTCGCGATCCACACGGCCTTCGCACCGATCACCGGTGTCGACGCCGCGGGCGGCGACATCTACGTGCTGAGCTTCGCCACCGGAACGGCGGTCGGGGACACGGGCCAGACCCGGTTCGGGCTGTTCGCGGTGGAGAGCGCTTCGGTTGCGGCCGAGCGGTTCGCGCTCTCCGTCACGGTGGACGGCACCGCCGCCGAGACCTTCCGCGGACTGTCCCTCAGCCCCGAGCACCCCTCGTACTTCGCCAAGGACGGCGTGGTGAACGGAGTTTCGGGGCTCGTCACCGTCGCTCCCCGGGACAGCGCGGCCCCCGCCGTGTCACAGGCTTCCGCACCGTTCTATGCCGCCGCGGACAACATCGGCGCGGACAAGCCCGCGACCAACGACGACTTCCGCGAGGGCCTGGTGCGGCTGGAGGAGGTGGACGAGCCCGCGATGGTGATCTGCCCGGACCTGGTCACCGTGGAAGACTCACAGCTGCAGGCCGACCTCGTGGGTCAGGTCGTCACCCACTGCGAGAACTTCCGCCGGTTCGCCGTGATCGACACCCCGGACCTGACCGGCGGTCCGGGCACGGACGTCGACGCGGATCTCGTCAAGTGGCGTGACACCACCCTGTCGTCCACCTACGCGGCCGCCTACGCACCGCACCTGAGGATCGTCACCATCGATCCCGACTCGCCGGACAGGTTCACCACCGTGCCGCCGTCGGGCTTCGTGGCCGGTGTCATCGCGCGGACCGACCGGCTGCGCGGTGTCCACAAGGCTCCGGGCAACGAGATCGTCACCGGCGCCATCGGGCTGACCCAGACCTACACCCAGCGCCGGCAGGACCTGCTCAACCCGGCCGGCGTCAACCTCATCCGCGCCTTCCCCGGACGCGGCACCCGGCTGTGGGGCGCCCGCAACGCCACGGACGACACCGCCTGGCGCTACATCAATGTCCGCCGGCTGTTCAACATGATCGAGACCTCGGTCGACCGGGCCCTGCAGTGGGTCGTCTTCGAACCGAACACCGCCCAGACCTGGATCCGGATCAAGGTCTCGGTGGAGAACTTCCTCGACCAGCAGTGGCGGGCCGGAGCTCTCGCCGGGACCAAACCCGAGCAGGCCTACCGGGTACGGGTCGGACTCGGCGAAACCATGACCGAGGCCGACATCGATCTGGGGCTCGTGATCACCGAGGTCGCGATCGCCCCCGCCAAACCCGCCGAGTTCGTCGTCGTCCGCTTCAGCCACAAGCGGCTGTCCGAGTAGGAGTTGACGCATGTATCCCATGACCACCCTGCACTTCGCGGTGAGCTGGGGGGACACACAGCAGACCTCCAGCTTCTCCGAGGTCAGCGGTCTGACGATGGAAGCCGAGGTCATCGAGTACCGCGGGGGCGCCGACCCGCAGTTCTCCACGCGCAAACAGCCGGGGCTGCGCAAGTTCTCGAACGTCACGATGAAGCGGGGCATCGCCCCGACGGAGGCCGGGAACGGTCTTTTCGAGTGGTACAACTCGATCACGATCGGCTCGGTGGACCGCCGTGATGTCACGGTCAGTCTCCTCAACGAGGAGCGGGACCCGGTGATGACCTGGAAGATCAGGGAGGCCTGGCCGGTCAAGCTCGAAGGCCCGGGCCTGAAGTCCACGGGCACCGACGTCGCCATCGAGTCGGTCGAGTTCGCCTGCGAAGGCATCCTGATCGAGACCCGGTGACCTGATGCTGCCGCTGGCCTCGCCCCTCGTCAGGCCGTTCACCACGGCCCATTTCGTCCTGGCCATCGACGGCCTGGCGTCGGTGAGCTTCGCCAAGTGCACCGGCCTGGCCGGGGAGGTCGGCGTGGAGGAGTACCAGGAGGGCGGTGAGAACCGGTTCGCCCACCGTTTTCCCAGCCGGGCCTCGTTCCCGAACCTGGTGCTCAGTCAGGGCGCGGGGCCAGTAGGGGAGTTGTGGGACTGGTTCGCCGAGTTCCACGTCAGCGGGCTGGTCGCGCCGCGGGACGGCAGCGTCGTCCTGATGAGCTCCGTCGAAGGGGCGATCGCCCCGGTCCGGGTGTGGGCGTTCACAAGGGGCTGGCCCGCCAAGCTGACCGGACCCGACCTGGACGCGCAGTCGTCCGCGGCGGCCATCGACGTCATCGAGATCGCCCACCACGGGCTCTCCCTCAAGAAGGTGCTCTGACATGGCCGTCGTGATCGGACAGATCGTCACCGAGACCGTGCTCGCCCCCGCATCGGCCGAGGTGCCGCCGCCCGGCGAGCCCCGGGGCGATGCGGACATGGACGTGATCGTGCGCCGGGCCGCCGAGCGTGTGCTGGAGATCCTCCGCCGGGAGTGGGACCTGTGAATCTGACCGCGACCCAACTCGCCAAGCTGACCATCGACGCCTACGCGGACATCAAGTTCCAGCAGCCCACCGGAATCCGCTGGCAGGCCCTGCTCAACCCCACCGAGCTGTCCTTCTCCCGCAAGAACCTGTACCAGGCCACACAGTCCGCGGGGACTTCCGCCCCGCAGCAGTCGTTCAGCGGCGGCGAGCCCGACCAGGTCCAGATCGACCTGCTGCTGGACGGCACCGGAGTGGTCGGCGAGCCCGGGAGCATCGGCCCCCTGCTCGACGCCCTGCTGGAACTGACCCGGTTCCAGGGCGACACCCACCAGCCGTACTACGTGCACGCCCACTGGGGGCGATTCTCGTTCCGCGGGATCCTCACCCAGGCCGATGTCACGTACAAGCTGTTCGACCGGGCGGGCGAACCGCTGCGGGCTACCGTCAAACTGTCGCTGAAGGAGGCACTGTCGGTCGAGGAGACGGCCGCGCAGGACCGCCCGACCTCCCCCGACCTGCGCCAGACCTGGCTGGTCGAGGACGGCGAGACCCTCGATGCCATCGCCGCCCGGGTGTACGGGGACCCGGCCTACTGGCGTCCGCTGGCCTCGGCGAACCGTCTGGCCAACCCGCGCGGTCTGCGCACGGGTCAGCTGCTCGTCCTCCCGCCGCTGGCGGCCGGACGATGAGCCCGGCGGAGCGGGACCGGCCCGCCTTCGAGGTGCGCGTGGCCGGTACGGCGCTGCAGCCTCTGGTGACCGCGGACATCGTCGAACTGGACATCTCCGAGGAGGTGAACCGGCACGGCCGGCTGAGCCTGATCGTCCAGAACTGGGACGCGGACCGACGCGGCGTGCGGCACAGCGACGACGGCCCGTTCGAACCCGGGGCGGCGATCGCGGTCTCGCTCGGCTACCACTCCCGGCTCACCACCGTGTTCGACGGCGTCATCGCATCCCTGACCACGCACTTCCCGCGCGGCGGCCGCCCCGTGCTGCGCGTCGAGGGGCGCAGCAGGTCGATCCTGCTGGAACACCCGCCCCGCTCCCGCCAGTTGGCCGAGGTCTCCGACGCGGATGTCGCCTCGGCCATCGCCGCCGACTACGCGCTCACCACGGACGCCGCCGACGGCGTCCACCGTCCCTTCGTGGTCAGCGACCGGATCGGCGACTGGGAGTTGCTCAAGCGCCGCGCGGCCGAGCTGGGCTGGGTCACCTACGTCCGCGGCGGCACGCTCGTCCTGCGCCCGCCCGCGCCGAAACAGCAGCCGATCGCGCTGGACTACACCCGCGACCTCGTCGAGCTGCATCTGACCCAGGACCTGACGCGCGCCATCGGTTCGGCCGTCGGCGTGGCCTGGGACGTGGCCTCGCTGGAGGCCGCCGAGTCCGAGCAGAGCGCCACCGCGGCGGGCATCGACGTCGGTGAGCGCACCGCGCACGACACCGCCGCGGCCGACTCCGGCTGGCCGGCGCGGGACGAGCGATGCGCCTCCCCGGCCGTCGCCGGCTCGGACGAGGCCGACGCCCGCGCCGTCGCCGTACAGCGAAGGGCCGCGCTGGCGCACTGCTTCGGCTCCGGTGTCGTACACGGCGATCCGGCGCTGCGGTGCGACGGCTGGGTGTCGATCGCCGGTGTCGGCACCCGGATGTCCGGACCGCACTACGTCACCGCCGCCCGGCACCGCTTCACCGCCGGCGGCTATCTGACGGAGTTCCAAGTGGGGTCGCCACCCGCCCTGGTCCCGCCGTCGAGGACCGGCGAGCGCGGACTCGTACTGGGTGTCGTGGAGGCGCTCGACGACCCGGAGTCGCTGAACCGGGTGCGGGTCCGGCTGCCCTGGCGGGCGGACGGCGGAGACGGTGTCTGGGCCCGTACGGCCAACCTCGACGCCGGCGACGGATACGGCGCCGTCGTGGTCCCGAACGTCGGACAGGAGGTCCTCGTCGGGTTCGTCGACGGTGACCCGGCCACACCCGTCGTCCTCGGGTCCCTCTACAACGGCACGCAGCGACCGCCGGTCGTGGTGGACGCCGACACCAACGCCGTCCGAGCCCTGACGACCCCGGAGGGCCATGCCCTGCGCCTGGAGGACGGCGCATCGGCGGCGGCAAAGCTGCTGTCCGGCAAGGGCCACAGCCTCGTACTCGACGACACGGACTCCGCGGTCGTCCTCACCCACGCCGAGTCGGGCAACGCCGTCCGGTTGTCCGGGGACGGCATCGAACTGGTCGCGAAGCAGGGCGACATCAAGCTGTCGTCGGCGGCCGGGAGCATCACGCTCGACTCGCTCAGGCTCCGGGCGAAGGCCTCGGGACCGTCCACCATCGAGACCTCCGCGACCTTCGGCCTCAAGGCGTCGGGGTCGCTCGCGCTCAACGGCTCACTCGTCACCATCAACTAGCAACTGGGGAGATCGCCATGCCTGCGGCCGCTCGGGTCGGAGACACCACGGTGCACGGGGGCACGGTCGTCGGACCGGGGGTCGCCGGTGTGCTGATCGGCGGAATGCCCGCAGCGGTGCTGGGGGACATGCACGTCTGCGTGATCCCCTCGCCCCCGCCGCACCCTCCGTCGACGCCGTTCCTCGCAGGTTCGGCCACGGTACTGATCCAGGGCCGGCCCGCGCTGCGCGCAGGCGACTCCTGTGCCTGCGGGGCATCGGTGGCCGTCGGCCACCCCACGGTGGTGATCGGATGAGCGGCGACTACCCCCATGTGGGCCGAGGTTGGGCCTTCCCGCCGACGTGGGCCCGCCCGAAGTCCGACCCGGTGAACGGGCCGGTGTCCCTGGTGACGGAGGAGGGCAAGGACCACCTGGCCGACGCCCTTGTCGTCCTGCTCCACACCATGCCGGGCAGCAGGGTCATGCGGCCGGACTTCGGCGCCGGTGTGGACCGGTACGTCTTCGAGCCCCGCACCCCCGACGCCTGCCACCGGCTCGCGGACGACGTGCGCCGGGCACTCCTGCTCGGCGAACCCCGGGTCATCGTCGACTCCGTGCAAGCGGTGCCGTCCGAGGAGGCCGACGACCGGGTCGACGTGATCGTCTCCTACCGCATCGACCGCCATCGCCGCCCGAACAACCTCGTCGTCCCGTTCTACCTGGCAGGTGCGCGATGACCCGGCCCCCGGAAGACATCGTCTCGGCACTGGCGGCCGCGGCCCGGCTCGCCCCGTTCGACGACAACACCGTCTGGTACGACGTGCTGTTCACACGCGCGGACGACGAGGACACGGACGTCCTCGCGCGGCCCGAACAGCCGGACCAGGCCCTGCTCTCCGTGCTGGCCCGCGAGTACGCCGCACTCGACCGGCACGCCGCCACCCTGTCGGCCCGCACCCACGTGGCCTGGCTGGAGCAACTCCTCGGCATCCCCCGGCTGCCGGCCCTGCCCGACCGGGTGATCGCCCACGTCACCGTCGAGCCCGGACTCGCGCCGGCCGTCGTCCCGCGCGGCACCCTGCTGCGCGGTGGCAAGGACGCCTTCGGCAACGAACGGCACTACGCCACCCTCGACAGTCTCACCGCCCACGGCGCGCCCCTGGTCGCCGTCCGCACACTGCACCCCGGCGGGACCGAGCCCGGACGGCCGGGCATCGCGAACGAGGCGCCGGAGTTTCCGCTCACCCCCTTCACCGGGCCTGACGCCGTCCACACGCTGCGCGTGTACTCCCCGGCACTGGCCTTCGAGAGCGGCGACCTCATCGCCGAACTGACCTTCGGCGACGGCATCGGTGTGCATCTGCTGGCCCCTGCCGTGTGGCGGTGCTCCACGGCGGACGGCGGGGTCGGTCCGACCACGACGGGGACGGTCTCCGGCGCAACCATCACGGTCACGCTGTCGGACGGATGCGGGGCTCCCGAGGGGCAGACCCCGTGGCTCGAGTGCGTCGTCCCGGCCACGGTGCCCGTGCCGGAGGAGCTGGCGTTCGCCACGGTGGAGGTCGCGGTGGCCGGGCGGACGCCGTTCGTGCCGCAGGCCGCCTTCCACAACGACGGCGCTGTGGACGTCACCAAGGAGTTCCAGCCGTTCGGCGCCGTGGCCAAGCGCGGTGACGCCTTCTATCTGCGCTCGGACGAAGCGTTCTCGAAGGCACTGCGGCAGCTGACCGTCACGGTCTCCCTGATGCAGGCGGCCGGTGGGATCCTCTCGGCCTCGGCCGGCGGCAGCGGTATCCCGGCGGTCACGGCGGACTTCCTCAGGGACCGGCTCTCGACCGTTCAGGCGGAGGTGGGCGCGGCCCACACCAAGCACTTCGGCGTCATCTTCGACTTCCTCGCGGACCGGGGCGACCCCACGGTGGTGTGGCAGCGCCGTGTGGAGGGGCAGTGGCGGCAGATCGGCGACGCCGGCGACCGGTTCGGTACGGTCAGCGCCGACGTGTCCGGCGCCCTCGGGTCCGAGCGGTTCGCCGTCGCGGGACAGCCGGGGCACTATGTGCGGGCCTTCCTGTCCGAGGGCGACTTCGGGTGGACGGCCTACCAGGAGGCCATCGCCGCGTTCGCCACCAGGGCGGTGGCCGGTACGACGCCGAAGCCCACGATGCCGACGCCCCCCGTGCCGCCGGTCGCCTCCGGCGTGACGATCTCCTACACGACCATGCCGGTCGCGGCCACCCGGGTGGAGTCCCGCAGCGGGTGGCGGCACACGGTCCAGCAGGACGGCGGGGTGTTCCGGCCGTTCCGCCGCGCGGTCTCGGACACGGGCGCCACCGGCATGGTGGCGATCGGTCTCGACCTGCCCGCGTCGGCCGCGGGGTCCAGTGTCTCGCTGTACTTCGACGTCGACTCGGCCGCGCCCTGCGGCGCCGCCGACCCGGTGGCCGCGCGGTGGGAGTGCTGGGACGGCACGATCTGGCACGACCTCCCCGTCGCGGACGGATCCCGGCAGCTGCGCGAGTCCGGCCTGCTGCGCTTCGTCGTCCCGGCCGGCTCTGCGACGGGCTGCGCCGACCTGGGCGCGGCGACGGGCCGCTGGTTCCGCCTGGTGACGACCGCGCCCGAGCGGCTCGGCACGATCCAGGGCGTGCATGTCGACGCCGTGGTGGCCGAGTTCGTCTCCGCGGCCCCCGATCCGGGCGCCGACCCGAGTACGGCCCACGCACTGCCGCCGGGGACGATCAAGGGCACCCTCTCGCCGCTGCGCGGGGTCAGGAAGGTGACCAACCTGGCCTCGCTGCCCGGCCGGGGCCCGGAGCCCGATCCGGCCTACCGCGCCAGGGCGTCCGCGCGCACTCGTCACCGTGACCGTGCGGTGCTGCCCTGGGACTACGAACAGCAGGTGGCGCAGGCCTTCCCCGAGGTCGCCGCCGTCCGGTGCCTGCCGCACACCGACCGGGACGGCGCCCGGGAAGGCGGGAAGGTCGCTCTGGTCGTCCTGCCGGACCGCCCTTCGGACCCGGCACCGCGCCCCTCGGTGAGCCTCGCCGCGAACATCATGGACGCCGTCGCCCCGGCCCGCCCGCTGGGCGCCGAGGTGGCGGTGCTCTGCCCGAGCTACGCCCCCGTCACCGTCGTCGCGACGATCACCCTGCGCCGCGGCATCGACGCCCTGACCGGCAAGGAGTCGATCACGGCCGCACTGGAGGCGCTGCTCCATCCGGGGAGCACCGTCCCCACGCGATGGGGGCAGTCCCTGTACGCGTCGACGCTGATCGCGTTCCTGGAGCGCCGGCCGGACATCGACGTCGTCACAGCGTTCCAGCTGCGCGACGCCGAGGGGACGCCGGTCGAGGTGGTCGAGGTGGACCGGTGCCGCGGACTGTACTGCTCGTCCGGGGCTCATGTGCTGACGTGTGAGGAGCAACTGTGACCCCGCAGCAGACGACACCGCTCGTGCCGTTCGTCCCCGTCGAGCCGGACGCCGACTGGGAGACCGTCCGGGCACGCGTGATGGACGGACTCGCCCGCGCCGTCCCGGACGCGTGGAGCGACCACAACCCGGTGGATCCGGGCGTCACCCTGGTCGAAGCGGCCGCGTTCGGCCTGGCCGACCTGCACTACCGGGTCGCCGAACGGCACTTCGACGCCTGGCCGTTGGAGGTACGGGGCTGGGAGCCGGACGCCGACCGGTCCTGGCACGCGACGCTCCCCCAGGGCTCGCTGACGGCGCTCGCGGCCGCCCTGGCCTCGTCCGGGCCCACCTCGGCCGCCGTACTCGAACCCAGGATCCGCGCCTGTCGGTCGGCGGTGGACGCCGGCGCCCTGCTGTCGACGAAGCCGTGGAGCAAGGCGTTCGCCGCGAGCCGGCGCCCGGCCGTGATCGCGCTGATGCGGGCCCGGCTGGTCCGCCAAGTGGCGCAGGAGCAGGCCCATATCGTCGCCGAGGCCGTCGCCGCGCAGCGGGGTTCGACCGATCATGTCACCGTCCGGGACGCGCGGGCCGCCGCCGAGCTGACCGGCATGCTGCCGCTGTGGGACGAGGAGATCGTCGCCCTGGTACGCCGGGAGCGGCGCCGACTGACCCAGGAGGCGCTCGTCGCCCGGCTGGCCGAGGTCCGCGCGGCCACGACGGACACCGCCCCCGCGACCCGGGCCGCGCTCACCCGGGACGGTCTCGACCCGGCCGAGGTGAAGATCGCGATGGCCGCCGGCCCCCAGCCGCCCGACCTGGTGCCGGAGGACCTGGAGGACGCCGGGGGCCGCACCCATGTCTGGCCGCCGCACCCGATCCAGACGCTGACCTGCGAACCGGTGACCGCGGAGGACTACGCGCGGCGGGCCCGGGCGCACCGGGGGGTCCGCCGGGCCTGGGCGGTTCGCGGCAGGCTCAAGGGCATCGCCTGGAACGGCCTGCCCACCGGGGCGTCGCCGGCCGTCCCCGTGGACCCGGAGGCGCCGGCGATCACGCTGGTGGTGGAGCCCAAGGACAAGCATCCGACCGACGGCGACGCCTTCCTGCGTGCCGTGCTGCGGACGGCGATCGGCCCGGAAGCGGGTACGCCCTTCCCCGACTGGCGCACGGGCGTGAACGCCATCGGGCCTCGCCGTGTCATCTGCGACGAGGTCGGTGCGGGCCTGCTGGAGGAGCGGAAGATCCTGGTCAAGGGCACGCTCATCACGGGCGTCGGGGTCGACCGGTCCGCGCTGGTCAGGGCCGTGCTGGCGCGGATCTCCGCGTTCTTCGCCGCGGGCCGGCCGGAATCACGGGCGCCCGCATCCGAGCGGACCGTAGAAGGCCCGTGGCCGCGCAGCGACCAGCCGGCCGAGGGCTGGATTCCCGGCGCCCCGATCCGGTTCAGCGAGGTGGTCGAGGCGATCGTGGCCGAGACCGCGGTACAGGGTGTCGCGGACCTGGAGATGAAGATCGAAGACGGGGCCGAGTTCCGCACGGTGGCCCACGGCAGCCTCGATCTTCCCGCCAACGCCGTGCCGAAGCTGGCCGAAGCGGACTGTCTGCGAGTGCGGTTCGCCCTCGTCACGGAGTGCGGAAATGCGTAGCCCCGACTACACCCGGCTCGCCACCCAGCTGCCGGCCGTCTACCAGCAGAACCCGGTGTCCTTCGCCCAGGTGGACGCCTATCTCGGACTGGCCGACGAACTGAACCGGGCGATCGTCGAGCGGCTGGAGGACCTGCTGACCGGCCTCGGCCCGGACGCCGTGCTGCGCTGGCCCGCCGATGTACCGCTGGACGCCGGGGCCGACGCCCTGCTGCGCTCCTACCTCGCGACCTACGACGAGGTGGCGGCCTGGACCGGTTTCGTGTTCCCGGAGAGCTGGCCGAGGACAGAGGCGGGGCTGGCCCGGCGCCGCCAGTTCCTCGCGCGGTCGGCCCGGCTGTGGCGCCGACGGGGCACACCCCGCGGATTCCTCAGTTGGTTCGCCCTGTACTTCGGCCTGGCCGGCGTGGACCGGCTGCCCTACCTGCTGGAGCACTACAAGACGCCGGGCAACGTCGCGACCTTGGCGCCGTACACGGCGACGCTCTTCGTCCCCGCCCCGCGCTTCACCGAATGGGCCCGGCGTCAGGAGGCGGTCGACTTCGTGTACCGCTACGCGCCCGCCCACGTGAGCATGCGGGTCTGCTTCGTGGATCCCGACCGGTTCGCACAACCACCGCTGAGCAACCCGCCGGTGCTGCCCGACTCCCCCACCGAGGCGGAGCTGCAGGCCTACGCCGACGCGGTCGCCACGCACCAGCAGGAACTCAACGCGCTGCTGTGCTCGACGGTGTCGGAGATCGACCACAAGAACGGCATCCACATCCACGCATGCATCGACGAGGGCCGCCCTCACGACCGGCTCGGGGTCGGACGCCTGCCCACGACGTGACGGCCCGCAGGCAGTCAAGGAGAGAATCGTATGACCGCGAACCAGTACCCGTTCTTCGAGAGCGGTCAGACCCTCACCGCCGCCGACCTCAACATGGTCCGGGAATTCCAGCACGCCCGGGACCGCCTGGTCGGGCGGATGACCGGCTTCGGGGTCAACTGCGGCCTCGGCGGCAGCGCCTCGGGCACCACGGTGACCGTCGAGCCGGGGCTGGCCGTGGACCAGCGGGGCGAACCGCTCGTGCTGCCCACCGCACGGCCGGTCACCTTCGATCCCGCGGCGGCGACATCGTCGTACGACTTCATCGACCCCGCTCCCGGCGGCTTCAGCGTCGTGCTGGAGGCGACGGACGTACCGGACGACGTCCCGGACTGCGGCGAGAACGACTGTGCCGGGCATGCGACGCTGCACACCGTCGACGTCGCGCTGCACGCCGTCGCCGGCCGGGTCACCGGTACCCGCATGGACTTCTCCGAGGACGAGCTGCTGACGGCCGAGCCGATCCGCCTGGCCCTGGACTCGACGCCGCTCAACTCCTACACGGCGCTGCGTGACAAGGTCACGGACCGGCTCACCAACGGCACCGAACCGCTTGTCGACGCCGCCCTGATCGCGAAGCTGAAGGCGACCTCCATCACGGCCGCGGACTCGCCCGGAGTCAAGGGCTACAAGAGCGGCTGGCTGAACATGGTGCTGTTCGCCACCCTCGACCTGCTCAGGGCCAGGGCCCTGCTGCGCCTCGGCTGCGACCGGACGACCACGCGCCCCGGCGTGGTGCTCGGCTGGGTCCACCAGGTCGGCGGCGTCTGGGAGTTCGAGTGCGCCTACCGGCATGCCTGGGAGCCGCCGAGGGGGCTGACCGAGGCGATCTACGGGGGGACGTGCGGTGACCCGACATCCCCGCTCCGGGACGAACTGGAGGCACTGCTCGCGGGCTTCGCACCACCGGATCCGCTGCCACAGGGCGAGGTCAAGCCCCCGGTGTTCTGCCCGAAAGGCTCGATCCTCGTCCGGGGCAAGTGCGTCAACATCTTCCTCCCTCCCGTGCGGCTCCCGGACAAGTGGGCCGACTCCTGGAAGCTCCACCCGCGCGATCCGATCTGGTATCCGCCCTTCGAGGAGAAGTGGAAGCAGCCGTGGAAGATCTACGAGACCGACGGCTGGGACTTCTTCGAGGACGGGGTCATCGGCGCCACCGACTATCTGGGGCGGCCGGCCGACACCGTCAAGGACGTGCTGAAGCAGTTCATCGAGGACAAGGGCGGCGTGGCGGACGTCCAGGTGGTCGACATCGGTGCCGTCGACACCCTGAAGGGCTATCTGCCGTCGGGCGGCTTCAGCCCGTCGGACACGATCGTGCTCACCAAGAACACAGCCGGGAAGGTCGTCGCGACCGGCCGCGTCCCCGCCGTGCGCAACACACGCGAAGTCGGCGCCCAGCTGCCCAAGGCAGTGGCCGCCGCCACCGACGCCAAGGCCGCCGCCACCGAACTGCGCGGCCTCACCGCGACGGTGGTGACCCGTATCGACACGGCCGAGGCGGACTTCTCCGGCCTCAAGCATGAATTCAGCACGCTCCGGGGCGATTTCCAGTCCTACAAGGGCGGAGCCTTCGACACCAGCGGCTACGGCGTCCGGATCGCCGCCGCCGAGGCGCAGTTGACGCACTTCCAGGAGGTCCAGCGCCGTATCTCCCTGGTCGAGGGCAAGGTGGACGTCCTGGCCAAGGTGCCCAGGGAGAAGGTCGTCGACCGGAATCTCGGCAAGGGCATCTCCGGTTTCGCCCAGGCCACCGTGGCCGCGATGCGGTCGCTGACGGATGTGCCCAACACCAACTTCCCTCGGTACACCGCCGAGGCCGAACGGGCCCGCGCCGAGCTGGATGCCGCGATCGAGGCAGCCGACCCCGAGCGCATCACCGAGGCCACGCTCGCCGTCCTGGGCAGCGTCCGCACGATGGTCAAGGCCTCCGGGGTCGCCGCGGAACACGGACGCGAACTCGACACACAGCTGCGGAACCTCGGCGGGCTGATCACATGACCGACATCGCGGTGGACACCGTACGCCTGCGCGGCCCGCATGCGCGGCGTCTGGCGGGCGTCGCCGCACGCGCGCTGCCCGCCGCCCTCGAACGCGCCCTGGCGGACGTCGGCGATGTTCAGGTGGACAACCTCGTGGTGCGGCTCGACGTGGACGTGACGGCCCACGACGACGAGACCCTCGCCGTGTTGTGGGCCGACGCCATCCGCGCCCAACTGACCGCCGTACGGCGGGAGTCCGCGCCGATCGTCCCTCGGCCGTCGGCCGGCGATCCGGCGGGCGGATGCGTGCCCGGGCCGCGGGATGTACTCGCCGCCGTGCACGCACTCTGCACGCCGGATGCGAAACCGGGCACCCCTATGCCCCGGGCCGTCCTGGATCTCGCCGACTCCGGGACGGCGCGAGCTGTCGCCGAAGAACTCGGCGCCGACGGGTGGGCGTCCCTGCTGCACAGACTCTCCCGCGCACTACGGCTGCCGGTGCCGGATCCGGCCCCGGCAACCGGCTGGGCAGCACCGGCTCAAGTCCCTGTACCCCGGCCTGCGCTCCCATCTGCCGCGCCCGAGGGGGCAGGCACGGAGCAGCGGTCGGCCGACGAGGCGGACTCCCTCCCGGCGAGAGCCCAACTCCCCTTCAGGCTGGGCGAAGTCCTCGACGTCCTCGCCGAACTGTCGCAGCTGGTGGACGAGTCGACGGCTGCCGTGGACACCGCGGCCATCACGCGCGGCGCTGGCCTGGTCCTGCTGTACCCATGGCTGGCCGAGCACTGCCGCCGGGCCGAGGACCTCCATCCGGGCCTGGACGCCCTGGCGGTCCGGGAAGCCGCCCTGGCCGCCCTCGTCGACCCGGACGATCCCGCCCTCGCGAACGACCCGCTCATCGGCCTGCTGGCCGGGCGCACCTCCCCCGAACCGGACGCGCCGCGGGTGCCGTTGCCCCGGCAGGCCGAGGTGGCCGAGTCGGCCGTACACGTGCTGGCCTCGTTCGCCGCCCTGCTGCCGGGGTTCGAGCGCTCCTCGCCCGCCTACGTCCGCGGCTCCTGGATCACCCGCCTCGGCGTTGTCGACCGCGATCGCGATCCCGTACTGCTCACCGCGGCCACCCGTCCACTCGACGTCGTGCTGACGCAACTGCCGTACCCCGTGGGCCTGATCAAGCTGCCGTGGTCGCCGCCGCTGACCGTGCGGTTCCGGCCATGACCGCGGTCCCCGCGCCCGTCGCCGAGCTGCGTGCCGCCCTGGAGATGCTCGACGCCCTGATCCAGGTACGGCTGGAGGAGCGCCGCGGCGGGCCCTGCGGGCGGCGGCTGAGCATCGACGACGACACAGAGGGGCTGCCCGACGTCCGGCGCTTCGCCGGTTTCGGCCCGCTCGCGGAGATCGTCACCGCCGCGGGCCTCTCGGCGGCCGAGGCCGTCGTCCTCACGGCAGCCGTCGCCCCCTGCGTCGACGAACGGTTCGATGCCCTCTACGGCATGCTCACCGACCGCCCCGGTGTCTCGGCGCTGACCGGGGAGGTGGCCCGGACGCTGGCCGCGCGCTCGTTCCGGGGCCGGCTGGACGCGGCGGTCATGCTGTCGGCGCAGGGGCGGCTGCAGACACACGGCCTGCTGTCGCTGGACCCGCCGGGCGACCTGTCGGGGGTGCTGCGGCCGGACCCGCAGGTGCTCGCCTGGCTCCTGGGGCAGCCGTCGAAGCCGGGCGTCGCGACGTCCGACTTCCCGGCCCGGCCGCTGACCACGGTGCACACCCTGGATGACGTCGTCCTGCCCACGACCGCCCGGGCCCGCATCGACGACTTGACGGAGCGGATCGCACACCGTGACGTCGTCGTGGAGCAATGGGGTTTCGGGGAGCACCACGACAACGCCGCGGGGCTGATCGCGCTCTTCCACGGCCCGCCCGGCACCGGCAAGACGATGACCGCGGCGACGATCGCCCGGACGGTCGGCCTGCCCGCCTACCTGGTGGATCTGTCGGCGCTGGTCTCGAAGTACATCGGGGAGACCGAGAAGTCGCTGGCCAAGGTGTTCGACCGGGCGGCCCGGGAGCGCTGCGTCCTCGTCTTCGACGAGGCCGACGCGGTCTTCGGCGCCCGCACGGAGATCGACGACGCCCACGACCGGTACGCCAACCAGGAGGTGTCCTACCTCCTGTCGCGTATCGAGCAGCATCCCGGGATCGTCATCCTGACGACCAATCTG
This sequence comes from Streptomyces sp. NBC_00287, assembly GCF_036173105.1. Classification (NCBI taxonomy): domain Bacteria; kingdom Bacillati; phylum Actinomycetota; class Actinomycetes; order Kitasatosporales; family Streptomycetaceae; genus Streptomyces; species Streptomyces sp. NBC_00287. Next base: position 8,096,687 of record NZ_CP108053.1, on the reverse strand, counting down.
ATGGCCAATATCGACACGGCGTTCCAGCGCCGGATCCATGTGCTGGTGGAGTTTCCCGAACCGGGGCCGGGCGAGCGGGCACGGCTGTGGTCCACGGTCGCCCCCTCCCGGCTGCCGGTGGACGGGGGCGTCGACCTGAAGGCACTGGCGCAGCGCTATCCGCTGACCGGGGCGCAGATCCGCGAGGCGACCCTGGAGGCCGCCTATCTGGCAGCCGCCGACGGCCGTGTCGTCACCGGTGAGCACCTCCTGACCGGAATCCGCCGCCAGTACGAGAAGTCCGGAAGGTCGGTGCCGGCGTGAGTCGGGTCGCCGAGCGGGCACAGCCCGAGCGGACGGCTGCGGCGTCCTCGCCGGTCGTCGCCGAGGCGAACCCGTCCCTCACGAAGGTCCCGAGGCCCGAGGGCGAGGCGACCGTCGTGGATCTCGGACCGCTCGTCGCGGGCGGGCTGACGGCGCTTCACGCCGAGTGGGGTGTGGACGGCGGAGTGGTGGTACTCACGGGCACCACCCCGTTCGCGGACGTCACGGGCAGGGCGGGTTTCCGCTCCGACGGCTCTCTCGACGGCGTCGTGCGCATGCGGACCAGGGTGGGATTCCTGGGCCTCGATCTGGGCGAGTTGTCGTGGACGGTCGACGACTGGAGCCCCGAGGCGCCGCTGGCCATCCCCACGGTCACCTTGCGCGGCGGCACCCTCGCCGTGGACCTGGGGCCGCTGCCGCAGGGCGCGGCCTGGAAGGCCCCGGCCGGCATCGACGCCCCCCGCCGCGGCGACCGGGTCGTCGTCCACCTGCCGGGCGACGCCATGTCCCCGGGACTGCCCTTGAGCCCTCGCGTGGCGGAGGTCTACCGCGGTCTCGGACTCGATGTCTCGCGGCTGCGGGTGCATCCGGACACCCCGGTCGGCGGAGCTCCGGCCTTCGTCACCGACCAGAACCTGTTCCTCGCGCCGGGGATCCACGGGGTGGACAGCCCGGAGGCTCTGCGGGTCCTGGACGCCGCGGTCCGGGCGGCGTTGACCGGTCTGCTGGGCGCGGTCGGCGGGGAGCCCGCGCCGGTGGTGCTGCGCTCACCGGCCGGGACGAAGTCGCCTCCGGCAGAGACAACCGTCGTCCCGGCGAGCGTGCCGGAAGCGCCGACCGGACCCACGGAGCGGACCGGTGCGGAGAACGCGGAGACGGCCCCGCCGGAGACCGCTCCCGTCACGGAAGGCGGCGCGGCCAAAGCCGTACCGGAAGAACCCTCCGCCGAGGCCCCGACGCCTCCCCCCGTCCAGCTGATCATGCCGGAGCCGCCCACCGATCTGACTCCGGCAGCGGCGGCCCGGGGCAAGGCGGTCAAGGGTGGGGCGGGCGGAGCTGCACGGGCCGCCCGCGATCTGCCCTCCGCCGAGGCCACGGTCGCCGACTCCCGGGCGGCCGTCACCGAGCCGGCCGCCGAGACCGCCGCGCGGGCCCGTGAGGAGCTCGCCGCCGAGCTCGGCGCGCGGCCCGCACCGAGCCCGGAGATCGTCGAGCTGTGCGAACGCATCCGCACGGCGATCCGCTCGAACCGGCCCGAGGACGAGGACGAGCTCCTGGAGTCCGACCCGACGAAGGAGGCGCAGCAGGCCGGATCCACCATCACCGGCTCGGTCGAGGGCCAGGTCCAGCAGGTCGGCAGCAGCTACGACGCCATGGCCGCGCCGCCGCCCGGGACGCCCGCCCTGACACCGGATCCGCTCGACAAGCCGTCCCCCACCTCCCCGGGCATGGGCGTCGACGCCGGCTCGGCCGCCCCCGATCCGATCCCGCCCGAGCACACCACCCTCGACGCCGACGTCGCCGCGACCGATCAGAAGATCGCCGACTCCGGCATCGACACCCGGGTGACCCGGGAGATCCCGGACGGCCCGTTCGCCGCGGCGCGGGACGCCCGTGCGGGTCTCGGCGAGGCCGCCGAACGCACTCCGCAGCAGATCCAGGCCGAGCAGCAGCAAGCCATCGACTCGGCCCAGGCCGACATGGCCCAGCTCCAGCAGCAGGCCGTCGCGGCCCTGCGCGGCGCCCGGTCGGGGACCGTCAAGACGGTCGGCGGCGGCCAGAGCGCGGCCGTGGCCTCGGAGGAACGCACGCGAGAATCGGTCTCGCGCCGCGCGCAGCAGATCTACGACGACGCCCAGAAGCAGGTCGACGCGCTGCTGCAGCCGCTGACCCGAACGGCGATCGCGCGCTGGGAGGCGGGCCTGACCCGTCTGTCGCAGGAGTTCCACGATGCGCTCGCCCGGGTCAAGCGCTGGATCGACGAGCGGCACTCCGGCGTCGGCGGCACCCTCCTCGCGATCGGTGACTACATCAGCGGCCTGCCGGACTGGGTCACGGACGAGTACAACCGCGCCGAACGCACCTTCGGAGACGGCGTCTGCGAACTGCTGACGAACATCTCCAGCGATGTGAACGGGGTCATCGCGGCGGCGCAGGCCGTCGTCCAGCACGCCCGCACCGACATCGACGGCGTGTTCCAGGCGATGGAAGCGGAGTTCCCCGAGTGGGCGGCGCAGGAGCGGGCCCGGTTCGGCGGCATGCTGGACGGCCTGAACCGGCGGGTCAGCGAGGCGCAGAGCGGTTTCGTCCGCGATGTCTCCCAGCGTGCCGTCACGGCCGTCAACCAGGTGCACGCGGAGGCGCAGGCGCTGCGTGAGGAGGCCGGCGGGCTGATCGGGCGCGTGGTCGCGGCGATCGAGGAGTTCATCGACGACCCGGTCCGGGCCATCATCAACGGGCTGCTGCGGCTGGTCGGCATCCCGCCCGCCGCGTTCTGGGCCTTGGTCGCCAAGATCGAGCAGGTCATCTCGGACATCGCCGATGATCCGGAGAACTTCGTCAACAACCTCGTGGCAGGCGTCAAGCAGGGCTTCGAGCAGTTCTTCGACAACTTCGGCACCCACGTCCTGCAGGGCTTCTGGGACTGGTTGTTCTCGGGCCTCAAGACCCCCGTCCCCATGCCGCGCGATCTCTCCGCGAAGTCCCTGTTCACCTTCGCCCTGCAGCTCATGGGCATCACCTGGCCGCGGGTGCGGGAGATCCTCGTACGCCATATCGGTCCCACCGCGGTCGAGGTCGTCGAGACGGCCTGGCAGCTGGTCTCCGTACTGATCGAGAAAGGTCCTGAGGGGCTGGTCGAGCTCGTCAAGGAGCAGCTGACCCCGGAGAACATCGTCGGACTGATCCTGGAGGCGGCGGTCGACTACCTGGTCGAGACGCTGATCGAGCAGGTGGTCGTCCGGATCGTCGGGCTCCTCAACCCGGTGGGAGCCATCGCCCAGGCGATCGACCTGATCTACCAGGTGTGCGCATGGATCTTCCGCAACGCCGCCAGGATCTTCCGCTTCGTCGAGGCGATCGTCAACGGACTGGCCGACGTCGTGGCGGGCAACATCGCCGGCCTGGCCACATCCGTGGAGAAGGCGCTGGCCTCACTGATCCCCCCGGTCATCGACTTCCTCGCCGGCCTGCTCCACCTCGGCGAACTCCCGACCGAGGTGGCCGAGGTCATCACCCGCCTCCAAGAGGTGGTGTACGCCGCGATGGAGCGCATCGTGGGCTTCTTGGCAGCCAAAGCGATCGCGCTGCTCGAGCGGCTGGGTATCGGCGCCAAGGAGGACACCGAGGGCGGCGGAGACAACGAGCTCGGTACAACAGTGCGCTTCTCCGCCGCGCACGACAGCCACCGGCTCTTCTTCAAGGTCGCCGGCGACGACTCGGCGCTCATGGTCGCCTCGGCACCACAGCCGATCGAGAGCAAGATCGCCGAGTGGCGCGGCAGGCTCGACCAGCTCGACGAGGAACAGCGGGGTTCCACGGCCACGAAACTCGACGCCCTCGCGGCCGTTGCAGATGAAGCCAACGCCGAGGGCGACGTGCTCGCGCGAGAGTTCCTCGAGGCGAACCGCGATCCGAACGACTCCGTGAAACCGCCGAACGACAGCGCTCTGGAAGCGCGGGAACGCGCCGTGGCAGGCATGCTCCGCGAACTCTTCGAGATCTTCGACGAACGCGGCTCGGAGGAGACCTACCTCGCGGACATCGCCGCCAACCTGCCCGTGCACGGCAGGGCCAGGGCGGGCGATGTGACCGACCTGTGGGCACGGCGCTACTCGGGCCCCCCGCTCTACGTCCCGCTCAACGCCTCCGCGCCAGCCGCGGTGTGGAACCCGGCAGAACTGGCCGGGCCCACCATCGCCGCAGGCCAGGAATACCTGGGGCGACAGGACATCCAGCGCGAGCTCCTGCCCTACTTCACGACTGGCGGAAAGACCGATCGACGCGCCGGCACCGGAGCTTTCGGCGACTACGCCCTCGTCGAAACCGGGCAGAGCCATCCGGTCCGGCAGGGCTTCCTCACCACGCTCGGGGAGGCGTACCGGAGCGAGATGGCTTCCCGCCCGCCGCAGAACATCGACCCGGTCGACTCCAAGCTGTCCCAGACAGTCGCATCGGTCGAGTACAAGAGCGGCACGCGGCCCTATGGCGCGTTCGACCCTCTGCCGGGGCGCGGAGGCGAGCCCGACCAGGCCCTCGTCGAGCGCGCCCAGGACATCAGGTCGTTCCTCCTCGGGATGGCCCGAAACCGTTCCTTCAACGACTACAGCGCTGTCCGTCTCCAGTGGGCCTGGACCGACAAGCCCACGAAGGAATGGCTCAACCGGCACTTCCGCATCAAAGGCATGCACGAGTGGATTCCCACCAACCTCCTTCCGGAACTGCTGCGCGAGGCCTTCGACGCGAACCTCCATCCAGCCGCCCTCGCCCTCGCGGTCAAGTGGATCGAGTTCCAGTACGAACTACGCAGCGAGACCAATTACGTGCTGTGGCACTTCGACCCCGCGCCCGCCGGACACGTCGGTTCCTTCAGCACGGACGAACGGGGCAGGCACAGCGCGGGTACCGCCCTGTCAAAGGCGTTCCATGACTGGTTGCGGGTGCTCTACCGCCAGCACAGGAACGACGGGCCGTACGCCTTCGCGATCGCCGTGATGACCGACTTCGACAAGTGGGTCTGGAACGGAAACAAGGCGGGGATCCCCGCCGAGCATCTCGACGACCCGATCGGCGTCTGGTACCGCCTCCAAGGTGTCGGTCGGGTCGCCGACCTCACCTTCGCCGATCTCGCGGCAGTCCAGGGCGGTAACTATGTCGACATCATCCGGGACTTCGAAAGGGCACTCGACGTGGTCGGCTGGTGAGGCGATCGCGAGCGAAGGAGGAGAAGTGAACGACTCACCTGGCCCCGGCATGGCATGGCTCGCGGAGCGCACCGGCAAGGATCCCCGCGAGCTGACCGCCTCCCCGACAGCGGCGCTGAACACCCTGGCGCAAGCCGTCCGTGAGGCGGCCGACCTGGCCCGCCGGACGGTGTCCGACGACGCCGAGGTACGGAAGCAGGCCCGGGCCGACGCCGCCGGGCTGCGCCGGCAGTACGCCGCAGCGCCCAGCCCCGCCGAAGCCCTCGGCACCCGGCTCGCCGCACACCTGCGCACCGCGGCCGAAGAACTCCGCCGCCCTTGACCCACGGAACGCACTCAGCGGGCCTGCCGTTTCCGGCAGACCCGCTGGTGAACACCGTCGGGACGACAGGATTTGAACCTGCGACCCCTTGACCCCCAGTCAAGTGCGCTACCAAGCTGCGCCACGTCCCGGTGCGCTCACACACGGTGAGATGTGTGATCGCGCGAACAGAACTTTACCCCACGCCGGGGGCGGCTTCGAAGGGGGCACCGGGCGCGGGACAATCGGCGTATGGGCAGCACATCGTCGAAGGCACGGGACAGGGACGGCGAAGGGCGGGCGCGCAACGCGCGGCCCCGGGACGGGCTCGGGCGGCCGCTGCCGTACGGCGCGGACGGCGTGGCCCGCCAGCCCGAGGGTGTCGTCCGCACGCCGGAGCAGACCGTCGCCGAGGCGCAGGAGCTGCTGGACGCGGGGCGGCCCTTCCACGCGCACGAGGTCTTCGAGGACGCCTGGAAGTCGGGGCCGGAGGAGGAGAGCGGGCTGTGGCGGGGGCTGGCCCAGCTCGCCGTGGGGCTCACCCACGCCGCTCGCGGGAACGTCACCGGCGGCGCCCGCCTGCTCCGGCGTGGGGCCGGTGCGGTGGAGGAGTGGGCGAGGGGCTCCGGGCTGCAGCGGCCGTACGGGATGGATCTGGCGGGGGTGACCGCCTGGGCGCGGCGGCTGGCGGAGACCGTGGAGAGCGGCTCGGCGGTGATCGACGCCGCGGAGTCCGCGCCGCGGCTGCGTTAAGGGGGGCCGTGTCGGCGTCGCTGGGCTGGGCCCGGCGTTGGCATCTGCGCTGATATACGCCCTTTCTGGCAGCCGACCCGTCCGCCGGACGGGCCCTGGCGCAGGCGGTGTCGGCGCTGTCCGTGGGGTGCGGCAGACTCGGGGCGTGCGAAAGATTCATGTCATCGGTATCGGCGCGGGCGACCCCGACCAGCTGACCCTGCAGGCGGTCAGGGCGCTGCGGAGCACGGACGTGTTCTTCGTCCTGGACAAGGGCGAGGTGAAGTCGGACCTCACGCAGCTGCGCCGGGACATGCTCGACGCACATGTGCCGGAGGGGACGTACCGCGTCGTCGAGGCGCGCGACCCGGAGCGGGACCGCTCGGCGGGCGGCTCCGCCTACTCCCCCGCCGTCGGCGACTGGCGCAGCGCCCGCGCCGGCATCTACGAGCGGATGATCAGCGAGGAGCTCGGGGAGGACGAGACCGGCGCGTTCCTGGTCTGGGGCGATCCGGCGCTGTACGACAGCACGCTGGGGATCCTGGAGGAGGTGCTCCACAAGGGGGCCGTGGCCTTCGAGTACGACGTCATCCCCGGCATCAGCAGCGTCTCCGCGCTCGTCGCCCGCCATCGGACCGGGCTCAACCGGGTCGCCCGGCCCGTGCAGATCACCACCGGGCGGCGGCTCGCCGAGGGGTTCCCCGAGGGCGTGGACGACGTGGTGGTGATGCTCGACGCGCACCAGACCTTCCGGCAGTACGCCGACCAGGACATCGACATCTACTGGGGCGCCTACATAGGCACCCCGGACGAGATCCTCGCCTCGGGACCGATCGCCGAGGCCGCGCCCCGTATCGAGCGGCTGCGCGCGGAGGCCCGGGAGCGCAAGGGCTGGATCATGGACACGTATCTGCTGCGGCGCAACCCGAAGAGCACCTGAGGCACCCGGGCGGACCGCCCCGCGTGCGCGGGCGGGGCTCCGATGTGATCGTGACGTCGTGACAGTCGCCGAGGAAGCCGCGCGGCCGCCCGCCGCCGAACCCCCCGTGCTGGACGCACGCCGCCGCAACATCGTCTTCGTGACGATCATGCTCGGCATGCTGCTGGCCGCCCTGGACCAGACGATCGTCGGCACCGCCCTGCCGACGATCGTGTCGGACCTCGGCGGCGCCGAGCACATGTCGTGGGTGGTGACGTCGTACCTGCTCGCCGAGACCGTCGCGACGGTGCTGGTCGGCAAGTTCGGCGACATGTTCGGCCGCAAGGTGGTCTTCCAGGTCTCGGCGATCATCTTCATCACGGGCTCGTTCCTGTGCGGCCTCGCCGACAATATGACGCTGCTGATCCTGTGGCGGGCGATGCAGGGCATCGGCGCGGGCGGGCTCATGGTCACGTCGATGGCGCTGATCGCCGATGTGATCCCGCTGCGCGAGCGCGGCAAGTACCAGGGCGCGATCGGCGCCGTGTTCGGGGTCGCCACGGTCATCGGGCCGCTGCTGGGCGGCCTGTTCACCGACCACCTCTCGTGGCGCTGGGCGTTCTACATCAACGTCCCCATCGCGATCGTCGTCGTCTTCGCCGCCGCCCGCACCATCCCCGTGGTCAAGTCAGCCGCCCGGCCCATCATCGACTACCTCGGCATCGCCTTCGTCGCGATCGGCGCCAGCGCGCTGATCCTCGCGACGAGCTGGGGCGGCAACGAGTACGCATGGGGTTCGGGCGTCATCATCGGCCTGTTCGTCGGCGGACTGATCGCGCTCGGACTGTTCTGCTGGGTGGAGACCCGCGCGCCCGAACCGATGCTGCCCATGCGGCTGTTCCGCAACCCGGTCTTCACGGTCTGCTCGATCCTCAGCTTCATCGTCGGCTTCGCCATGCTCGGCGCGATGACCTTTCTGCCGACCTATCTCCAGTACGTCGACGGCGACTCGGCCACGGTCTCCGGCGTACGGACGCTGCCGATGGTGATCGGTCTGCTCATCGCGTCGATCTTCAGCGGCAATGTGGTCAGCAAGACCGGCAAGTACCGCCTGTTCCCGATCATCGGCTCCCTGGTGATGGCCCTCGGCCTGTATCTGATGTCCCTGATGGGGCCGTCGACGGGGACCTGGCTGGAGTCGCTGTACATGTTCGTGCTCGGCACCGGCATCGGCCTGGGCATGCAGGTGCTGACGATCGCGGTGCAGAACACCGTCGAGTACGCCGATCTCGGCACCGCCACCTCGGGCGTCACCTTCTTCCGCACGCTGGGCAGTTCCTTCGGTACGGCCGTCTTCGGCACCATCTACACCAACAGCCTCGCGCCCAACCTTCGGGAGGGAATCGCCGCGGCCTCCGCCGTCCCCGGAGCCGATCCGGCGACCGTCGCCCAGGCGGCGACCAGCCCGGAGGGCGTGCACGAGCTGCCCTCCAACGTGGCCGCCCCGATCATCGACGCCTACGCGGACACGATCCAGACCGTGTTCCTGTGGACGGTGCCGGTCGCGGCCCTCGGCTTCGTCGTCGCGCTCTTCCTCAAGCAGGTCGAACTGCGCGACAGCGCCCGGATGGGGTCGACGGACATGGGAGAGGGGTTCGCGCAGCCGCGCTCCGCGGACTCGCAAGCGGTGCTCGAAGCGTCCGTCGCGAAGATCATCGGCAGTACCGACCTGGACACCGCACGCCGGCTGGTGCGGGCCTCCGACACCCGCCTCGACGTGGCCGGCGCCTGGGCGGTGATGCAGGTGGAGCTGCTCACCCGGGTGGTCGGGCATGCCAGCCTCGGGCTGATCGCCGCCCGCCGCCATATGCCGCCGGAAGTGCTGCTGCCGGTCTTCGACCGGATGGTCGACGAGGGGTATCTGACCCGCGACGGCTCGCTGCTCACGCACACCCAGGCGGGCGCCCGCGAGGCCGAGGTCATCAGCCGTTCCTGGGCTACCTGGCTCGAGGAACGGGTGGAACAGGACATCGGCCGCCCCTCGGGCACGGCCCTGCGCGCCGCCGTGGACACGATCGCCAAGCGGCTGCTGGTGGAGGACCTCAGCAACGGCCTGCCGGCCCGCCTCAAGGAACCGGCGACGGCCACCGCCCGCTGAAAGCCGATTGCTCCGCGGCGCCGGTCACCGTCATGATCGAGCCATGTCTCCCGCACCGGTCCGCTTCCACGATCCGGGCACGACCACCCACCCGTTCCGCGCCTCGGTGCTGGTCCGCTGTCCACGCTGCGACCGGATCGCCCACTTCTCCAAGCCGGGCAGGGTGATCTGCCGGTCCTGCGGGCTGTGCGGCCCCGCCGCCCAGTGCACCTGGCCGACGCTGTGGCTCCGGACGGAGACCCGGCACGGTGTGCTGTGGGCGTACAACCTCGAACACCTGGATCTGATCCGCCGGTTCGTCGCGGCGGACCTGCGGGAGCGGGATCCCTGGTACGAGCACGGCCGGAAGATGACCCTCGTCGGCAGACTCCCCGCCTGGATCAAGAGCGCCAAGAACCGTACCGAGGTGCTGCGCCGCATCGACCGGATGCGGGCCTCGGTCATCGAGGGCTGAGGCCGAGCCGTCATCGAGGGCTGAGGCCCAGCCGCTCCAGTACGCCGGCCACATCCGGCACCGCCACCACGTCCTCGGGCAGCGGAGGCCGCCGTACGACCACCACGGGCAACGCGAGATGGCGCGCGGCCGTGAGTTTCGCCGCCGTGGCCTCTCCGCCGCTGTCCTTGGTCACCAGGACGTCGACGCAGTGACCGGAGAGCAGGGCGGTCTCGTCGGCCACCGTGAACGGGCCGCGTGCCAGCAGGACTTCGGTGCGCGGCGGGAGCGGCGGCTCGGGCGGCTCCACGGACCGTACGACGAAGTGCAGATCCGTCAGATGGGCGAAGGCGGCGAGGCCCAGGCGCCCCGTGGTCAGGAAGACCCGGCGGCCCAGGCTCGGGAGCAGGTCGGCGGCCGCGTCCAGGGAGGGGACCGAGTGCCAGCGGTCCTCGGGTCCGGGCCGCCAGCCGGGGCGGCGCAGCACGACCGCCGGGACGCCGGTCGTCGCGGCGGCGCGGGCCGCGTTTGCCGTGATCGACGCGGCGAAGGGGTGGGTGGCGTCGACGAGGGCGTCCACGCGCTCCTCGCGGAGCCAGTTCGCGAGCCCCTCCACACCGCCGAACCCCCCGATGCGCACGTCCCCGGTGACGGTGCCGGGCCGTTTGACGCGGCCCGCGAGCGAGGTGGTGACGCGGATGCCGGGCAGCGCGGTGAGCGCGGCGGCGAGTTCACGGGCCTCGGTGGTGCCTCCGAGGATCAGGACGTGCGGGGACATGGGGTGAGCCTACGGCCGTCCGGGCGGGCTGCGGTGGCCGGGGATGTCGGCCGCTCAGGAGGCGGGTGGGGCCGTGTCGCGGGGGTCGGGATCGCGCCCCGAGGCGGCCCGGTCGCTATCGTCCGGGCATGGAATCCGTGCGTGGCGTGCTCATCGACATCGACGGTGTACTCACCGTCTCCTGGCAGCCGCTCCCCGGTGCGGTCGAGGCGTTGCGGGAGATCCGCGAGGCCGGGCTCGGGGTCGCGCTGGTCACCAACACGACCTCGCGGACGCGGGCGTCGATCGCCGGGGTGCTGGCGGACGCGGGGTTCGCGGTGTCGGCGGAGGACATCCTGACCGCGCCTTCGGTTACGGCGGCCCATCTCGCCGAGCACTTTCCCGGGGCGCGGTGTGCGCTGCTGAACAGTGGGGACGTGGCGGAGGATCTGGAAGGCGTCGACCTTGTCGACGAGGCTCCTGATGTCGTGATCGTCGGGGGCGCCGGGGAGGAGTTCGGGTACGCGGCGCTGAACCGGGCCTTCGGGTATCTCCAGCGCGGGGCGCGGCTGATCGCCATGCACCGGAATCTGTACTGGCGTACCGAGGACGGGCTGCAGCTCGACTCCGGGGCCTTCCTGGTCGGTCTTGAGCGGGCCGCGCGTACCGAGGCCGAGGTGACGGGGAAGCCGTCGGCCGCGTTCTTCGAGGCGGCGCTGGCCCGGCTCGGCGTCGGCGCGGACCAGGCGCTGATGGTCGGGGACGACGTGGAGTCGGACGTACTGGCGGCGCAGCGGGCCGGGGTCACCGGGGTGCTGGTCAGGACCGGCAAGTTCCTCCCGGAGACCCTGCGCGAGGCGAGCGGCCGTCCCGACCATGTGATCGACTCCTTCGCCGATCTGCCGGCGCTGCTGCGCGGCTCAGGGCAGCAGTAGCTGGACGCCGCCCACCACGGTCGCCGCGATGACGAGCTGCTCGAACAGCCGCTGGTTGATCCGGTTCACAGCCCATTTGCCGATCAACGCACCCGGCACGACAAACGCCACGAGCGCCGCGTCAAGGAGCAGCGAGCGGCCGTCGATCAGGCCGAGGCCGACGCTGAACGGCACCTTCGAGACATTGACGATCAGGAAGAAGAAGGCCGAAGTGCCCAGGAAGCCGAGCTTCCGGAAGCCCGCCGCGAGCAGATACATCGACATCACCGGGCCACCGGCGTTGGCGACCATGGTGGTGAACCCCCCGAGGACGCCGTAGGAACGGGCCTGGATCCGGCCACCGCGGGTCACCACCGCGTCCGGATCCCGCTCGGCGTCGGCGGCCCGGCGCCGCCACACCGTCACGGCGGCCATCAGCAGCAGGATCGCGCCGATCGACGTCCGGACGATGCCGTCGTCGGCCCACATCAGGAACACGGTGCCCGCGACCACACCGCCCGCGACGGCGGGGAACAGCCGCCACAGCGTGGGCCAGTGGGCGTGCCGCCGGTAGGTGAGCACGGCGAGCACATCCCCGGCGATCAGCACCGGAAGCAGCACACCCGTCGAGGCTCGGGCGGGCAGCACCGCGGCGAAGACCGCCAGACTGACCGTATTGGCCCCGCTCACAGCGGTCTTCGAAAATCCGACGAGCAGCGCCGCGAAGGCGAGCGCGGCGAACTCCCAGCCGGTGATGTGCCACAACGTCATCGTGTCCATGCGGAGACCGATGGTATGCACATTCAACCAACGCCGTCAGCACCGTCTCACCAGATGGTGATGGCATCGGGTCAGTGGCGCTCCACGAGCACCGCGCTGCCCTGTCCGACGCCCACGCACATCGTGGCGAGTCCACGCTCGGCGCCCGTGCGCCGCATCCGGTGCAGCAGCGTCGTCAGGATCCGCGCACCCGAGCAGCCCAGCGGATGCCCCAGCGCGATCGCCCCGCCGCTCGGGTTCACCAGCTCCGGATCGATCCCCAGCCGGTCGACACAGGCCAACGCCTGCGCCGCGAACGCCTCGTTGAACTCGGCCTCCTGGATGTCCGCCACGCCCCACTGCGCGCGGGCGAGCACCTTCTGCGTGGCCGGAACCGGCCCGATCCCCATCACATCCGGATGCACCCCCGCGGACGCACCGGCGACATACCGCCCGAGCGACTCGAGACCGAGCTCGTTGAGCGCCTCCTCGCTGACCAGAAGCAGCCCCGCCGCACCGTCGTTCATCGGCGAGGCATTGCCCGCGGTGACCGTGCCACCCTCCCGGAAAACGGGCCTGAGCCGCGCGAGCTTCTCGTACGAGGTGTCCTCGCGCACGCACTCGTCACGGTCGACGACCACGCCGTCCGGCCGTTCCACCGGCAGCAGTTCGTCGTCGAAGTGGCCGTTCTTACGGGCCTCGGCGGCCAACTGGTGGCTGCGCAGCGCGAACTCGTCCTGCCGCTCACGCGCGACCCCGTACCGAGAGGCGACCTCCTCCGCGGTCTCCCCCATGGACAGCAGGCCGTGGAGTTCCTTCATCGCCGGGTTGACCAGCCGCCAGCCGAGCCGGGTGTCGACGGTCTCGATGCGGTGCGGCAGCGCCTCGTCGGGCCGGGCCAGGACGAAGGGCGCGCGGCTCATCGACTCGGAACCGCCCGCGAGGACGATGTCGGCCTCGCCTGCGGCGATGGTACGGGCCGCGGTGGTGACGGCCTCCAGGCCGGAGGCGCACAGCCGGTTCACCGTGGCGCCGGGCACCGACTCGGGGAGCCCGGCGAGCAGCGCGGCCATGCGGGCGACATTGCGGTTGTCCTCGCCCGCCTGGTTCGCTGCGCCCCAGTACACATCGTCGATCCGCGCCGGATCAAGCGCGGGCACCTCGGCGACAAGACCCCTGATCACGGCCGCCGCGAGATCGTCGGGCCGTACGGAGGACAGGGCGCCGCGCAGTTTGCCGATGGGCGTGCGGCGGGCGGCCGCGAAGTGGACGGGACGCACGAGAAGGACTCCTGACCGACGGCGCCGGCGGTCTCATGACCGGCCATGACCAGCGGGCCTCTTAATTAGCACCGCTAGTTTTGGACTATAGACCGCCGACCGTCCCCCTGGGAAGATCCCCGAGGACCCTCACCGACGCAGCCGGAGGAGACATGGCCGACACCCGCGAACACATCCTCGCCGCAACCCACGGCCCGATCGTCGTACGCGAGTGGCACCGGCGGGAGCCGCACTACCTCGCGCTCGTGGTGCACGGCTACGGGGAGCACTCCGGTCGGTACGAGGAGGTGGCCGGGGTCCTCAATGCGCACGGCGCGGCCGTGTTCGCTCCCGATCACACGGGGCACGGGAAGTCCTCGGGCGAGCGGGTCGTGATCGAGGACTTCGAGGACGTCGTCACCGATGTGCACGCGGTGGCGGAACTCGCCCGGGCCGCCCACCCCGATGTCCCGCTGGTCATGGTCGGGCACTCGATGGGCGGCCTGATCTCGGCCCGTTTCGCACAGCGCTACGGCGACGAGCTCACCGCCCTCGTGCTGTCCGGGCCGGTGATCGGCGACTGGGCGCTGCCGCGCCGGCTGCTCGCCCTGGACGAGATCCCGGACACCCCGATCAGTCCGGGCGCGCTCTCCCGCGACCCGGAGGTGGGGTCGTCGTACGCGGAGGATCCGCTGGTCTGGCACGGCCCGATGAAGCGGCCGACCGTGGAGGCCTTCACGCGGGCGCTGGACACCGTGTCCAAGGGCGGGGACGTGGGACCGCTGCCGCTGCTGTGGCTGCACGGCGACGAGGACCGTCTGGTGCCGCTCACCGGAAGCCGGGCCGGCGTACAGGAGTTGCGCGGCGACCGGCTGACCGAGCACATCTATCCGGGCGCCCGGCACGAGGTGTTCCACGAGACGAACAAGGCCGAGGTCTTCGAGGACCTGGTCCGCTTCCTGGACGACGTACTCAAAAGGTGAGACGGCGGATCGCCGCGTTTGCACCAGTACGACCTGGGCACCCGCGCCCGCATGGAGTGGTTGCGGAGAGCGGCCTGCGTGGGTGAGGACCCCGAGTTGTTCTTTCCCGTGGGCACGAGGGGGCCGGCGCTGCGGGAGGTCGCGGCCGCGAAACGCGTGTGCGCCCGCTGCCCGGTGATCACCCAGTGTCTGGCCTTCGCGCTGCACAGCGGACAGGCCTCGGGTGTATGGGGCGGGACCTGCGAGGAGGAACGCGCCGTACTGCTCCGCACGTCCACGCAACGCATGAGAAAGAGAAGCGCGTCATGACCGACCCACTCGAACTCGACGCCCTGTGGGAGGACTTCCACCGCGCCGTGAACATGACCTCGCAGGAACTGGCCGCCTGGCTACGGGTCAGCGACGCCTCCGAGGAGAGCGAACCCCTGCCCGAGCACGCGGGCACACCGACGGGACAGCATGTCCTGGCGATCCTGCAGAAGCGCCGCACGGACCTCACCGACGACGACATCCAGGTGATGTACGAGGTGGTCGACAAGGTCGCCGAACAGGCGGACGTGGAGAACGAACCCGAGGCGGAGGACTCCTCCCGCAGGCACCAGCTGATGTCACTGGGCCACGACCCGCTGAAACCGTGAACCCCGAACCGGCCGCGCCCGCACGGGCGTTGACGTGCCCGGAGGTGGCCGAAGACAGTCTCCGTCGCGCCGGATGATCGTGAAAGACTGCCCGCAGCGCAGACCTTGGCGAGCGAGCAGAGGAGCACCGTGTGACCGGGACCGAGCCGGCCCTCCGTATCGACACGACCCGGCCCCATCCGGCCCGGGTGTACGACTGGTACCTCGGCGGCAAGGACAACTACCCGGTCGACGAGGCGCTCGGCCGGCAGATCATGGCGATCGACACGGGAGCGCCACGGGCCGCGCGCAGCAACCGCTGGTTCATGCAGCGGGCCACCCGCCGGCTCGCCGGAGCGACGGGAATCCGCCAGTTCCTGGACATCGGCACCGGCATACCCACCGAGCCCAACCTCCACCAGATCGCCCAGTCCTTCGCACCGGACGCGCGCGTGGTCTACGTCGACAACGACCCCATCGTCCTGGCCCACGCGGAGGCGCTGCTGCGCGGCACCCCGGAGGGCGTGACGGAGTACGTCCAGGCCGACGCCCGTGAGCCGGGCGCGATCCTCGAACAGGCCGCCCGCGTCCTCGACTTCGACCGCCCGATCGCCCTGTCGCTGATCGCCCTGCTGCACTTCGTCGCGGACGAGGACGGCGCGTACGACCTGGTGGACACCCTCGTCGAAGCGCTGGCGCCGGGCAGTTGTCTGGTCCTGTCGTGCATGACCGCCGACTTCGAGCCGGAGAACGTCCGGCAGGGCATCGAGCGGTACTCGGCGGGCGGAGTGACGCTCGTCGCCCGCTCGCACGCCGAAGTGGGCGGTTTCTTCAAGGGACTTGAGCTGATCGAGCCGGGGATCGTGTCGGTGAAGGACTGGCGCCCCGACCTCGCGCAGGACGAGGCCCCGATCGGGGACGCGCCGGTCTCCCTCTACGGCGGTGTCGGCATCAAACCCTGACCTCCCCCGCACTTCCCACCCGTGACCGTCCCTGGACGACCCGGAAGGCGGCCGCCCGGAACCGCGTCGAGATCGCGGCCTGGGCCTGGCAGCACGGGCACGCGCGCGCCGCTGGTCCTGTGCCGATTCCGGAGACAGAGTGATCAAGGGACGGCACAATGGCTCCTACGGCCGGGTTCGGCCGTTCGTGCGAGGAGAGGAACGAGTCGTGACCGAAGGCCACACCCCGGCGGACGGGCCGGCGAAGCTGAACACCGGTGTGGCGCACAACGCGCGCGTGTGGAACTACTGGATCGGCGGCAAGGACAACTACGAGATCGACCAGCAGGTCGGCGAACACGTCGCCGGGATGTTCCCGATCATCCGGGACATCGCCCGCGCGGACCGCGAGTTCCTCGGGCGGGCGGTGCGCTTCCTCGCCGAGGAGCACGGGGTGCGGCAGTTCCTGGACATCGGCACCGGTCTGCCGACGGCGGACAACACCCACGAGATCGCCCAGCGCGTCGCCCCGGACGCGCGGATCGTCTACGTCGACAACGACCCGATCGTCCTCCTGCACGCCCGCACCCTGCTCACCGGCACCTCCGAGGGCGTCACCGACTACATCGACGCCGATGTGCACGACCCGGAGGCGATCCTCGAACGCGCCGCGGGCACCCTGGACTTCACCCAGCCGGTCGCGGTGATGATGCTGGGCATCCTCAACTTCGTCCTCGACGCCGACAAGGCCCGGGACATCGCCCGCCGGGTGATGGCCTCGGTCCCCTCCGGCAGCTTCCTGGTCCTGACCCACCCCACCTTCGACGACGAGGTCGGCGGCGCGGGCCAGATCCCGGCGATGGAGTTCTGGAACGAGAACGCCACGCCGCCGATCACCGCCCGCAGCGGCGCGGACATCGCCGCGTTCTTCGATGGCCTGGAGCTGCTCGAACCGGGCCTGGTGTCCTGCTCGGTGTGGCGGTCCGGGTCCGACTCTCCCGTCGCGGTGCCGCAGTACGGCGCGGTGGCCGTGAAACCCTGACGCGCACAGCGTGTTGCGCGGCGGCCCAGCTCGACGAGGAGAACGCATGACCACCCTTGCCGATCCCGTGCCCGGAGGGCGTCCCGGTGACATCGAGCGGGCCACCGCGCTGAGCGGGGAGCTGTCCGGGCGGGGTGTGCACGGAATCGTGCTGGCCTATGTGGACACCTCCGGGATCGGCAGGGTGAAGGCGATCCCGACGGCGAAGCTGGCCTCGGCGGCGGCCTGGGGCGTCGGGATGTCCCCGGTGTTCGACACATTCCTGGCGAACGACTCCATCGTCACCACCGACGTCCTCGGCTCCCCGGACGGCGATCTGCGTCTCTACCCCGACCTGGACCGGCTGGTGGTGCTGTCCGCACAGCCCGGCTGGGCGTGGGCTCCCGTGGACCGGATCACCCAGGAGGGCGACCCGCATCCGGGCTGCAGCCGCACCTTCCTGCGGCACCTCGTCACCGAGGCGGCCCGCCAAGGCCTGACCTTCCGGGCGTCGATCGAGATCGAGTGGGCCGTCGGCCACGGCCCCGCGGCCGAGGGCGAGTTCAGACCCGCGGTGACCGGTCCGGCGTACGGCGCCACCCGGCAGATCGAGCTGAGCGACTGCACCGCCGACCTGTTGGCCGCGCTCGCCGAGCAGGGCGTGGACGTCGACCAGATCCATCCCGAGTACGCGGCAGGGCAGTTCGAACTGTCGGTGGGCGCGCTGGACCCGGTGGCGGCGGCCGACCGCAGTGTGCTGGTCCGCCAGACGATCCGCGCGGTGGCCCAGCGCCACGGCCTGGTGGTCTCCTTCGCCCCGGCGGTCTTCGCCGAGGGCGTCGGCAACGGCGGCCACCTCCACCTCTCCGCCTGGCGCGACGGCACCAACCTCCACGCGGGTGGCGATCGCCGCCACGGTATGACGGCCGACGCCGAGTCCTTCACGGCCGGAATCCTCACCCGCCTCCCGGCCCTCACGGCGGTGACCGCACCCAGTCCCGCCAGCTATCTGCGGCTCAAGCCGTCCCAGTGGGCGGGGGTGTTCACGGCCTGGGGCCGCGAGACCCGCGAGGCGGCCGTGCGGGTGGTCACCGGCACCGCTGGCCTCCAGGACCAGGCGGCGAACATCGAGATCAAGCCGGTCGACCTGGCCGCCAACCCCTACCTCGCCCTCGGCTGTGTCCTCGCCGCCGGCCTCGAGGGCATCGCCAAGTCCACGCCGCTGCCTGAGGAGATCACCGGCGATCCGGCCGCGCTCGGCGCCGAGGAGGCTCGCGCCCGTGGTGTGCGCCGGCTGCCGACCTCACTCGGCGAAGCCGTGGACGCGTTCCGCGGTGACGAGGTGCTGCGCAGCGCGCTCGGCCCGGTGCTCGCCGACGCGGTGATCGCCGTACGACAAGGGGAGATCGCCGCGGTCGACGGGCTCGACGACGCACGGATCGCGGCGGCGTACCGCTGGCGGTACTGAGGTGACGGCCACCGCGGTCCACGAGACCCTCGCCGCCCACCGACTGATCGACCACCACTGCCACGGCGTGGTCACCGACACCCTGGACCGGCCGGGCTTCGAGTCCCTGCTCACCGAGGGCGCGGCCTGGCCCGGGATCTCCCCCTTCGACACCCCGGTGGGCGTGGCCGTACGCCGCCACTGCGCACCCCTGCTGGACCTGCCCCGGCACGCGCCCGCCGAGGAGTACCTGGCCCGGCGCGCCGAACTCGGCCCCGACGAGGTGAACCGCCGCTTCCTCACCGCCGCCGGCACCGACGTCTTCTGCGTCGACACCGGCTACACCCCGCACCCCCTCACCGCTCCGCACCAACTGGCCGAGGCGGCCGGAGGCAGCGCCTTCGAGGTCGTACGACTGGAGAACGTCGCCGAGTCGACCGCACGGGCCGGAGTCGAGCCGGACGCGTACGGCGCCACCTTCCGCAAGGCCGCCGAGGACGCCGTACGACAGCCCGGCGTGGTGGCGGTGAAGTCCGTCGCCGCCTACCGGACCGGCTTCGAGCTGGACCCGGCCCGCCCCACGGACGCGGAGGTCACCGAGGCGGCCCGGCGCTGGCTCACGACGGGCGGCCGCCTCGCCGATCCGGTGCTGGTACGGCATCTGCTGTGGACGGCCGTCGATCTGGGTCTGCCCCTCCAACTGCACACCGGGTTCGGCGACAACGACATCCGGCTGCACCGCGTGGACCCGGCCCACCTCACGGACTGGCTGCATCTGACGGCCGGCACGATCCCCGTCCTGCTCCTGCACTGCTGGCCCTATCAGCGCCAGGCCGCCTATCTGGCCGCCGTGTTCGAGCAGGTGTACCTCGATGTGGGCCTGACCCTGCACCACGTCGGCCCCGCCCGCGCGCGTGCGGTCCTGGAGGAGGCGCTGGAGATCACCCCGTTCCGCAAGCTGCTGTACAGCTCCGACGCCTATGGTCTGGCCGAGTTCTATCCGCTCGGCGCGCTGTCCTTCCGGCAGGGTCTCGGCGCGCTGCTGCAGGCCCGCGTCGACGCCGACGAACTGAGCCTGCCGGACGCGTTACGGATCGCCGAGTGGGCCGGCTCCGCCAACGCCCGCCGCCTGTACGGACTTCCCTCCGCAACCGTCCCCCGCCGCGACTGAGCGCGCGTCGATCCCGGAAAGTATGATCAAGCAATGTCTGATATGACCGAAACCACGCCCGGTTGGCTGACCTCCGACGAGCTGGAGATGGCTCGCGCCCGCATGCCGATCCTCTATGTGGAGGCCGTGCCCGTGCGCGTCGACGACAGCGGCGAGGTCACCAGCATCGGCCTGCTGCTGCGCATCGGACCGGACGGAACGGTCAGCCGGACCCTGGTCTCCGGCCGGGTGCTGCACCACGAGCGGGTGCGCGACGCCCTCCTTCGGCACCTGGAGAAGGACCTCGGCCCGGTCGCGCTGCCCCGGGTCCCGGCCTCTCTGCAACCCTTCACGGTCGCGGAGTACTTCCCGACACAGGGCGTCACGGCGTACCACGACCCGCGCCAGCACGCGGTCTCCCTCGCCTATGTGGTGCCGGTGGCCGGTGACTGCCGCCCCCGCCAGGACGCCCTCGACCTGGTGTGGTTCAGCCCGCAGGAGGCCCTGTCCCCCGCGGTGCAGAGCGAGATGCCGGGCGGCCACGGAGTGCTGCTGAAGCAGGCGCTGGCCCATGTCGGCTGTGTGATCTGACGGTCACGGACTGTTTCTCGTTCGGGCCTCGAGGCGGAATGGAGGCGTTTACGGGAGGGTGCTGCCGTACGAGTGACAAGACCTCGCGGACCGGCCCTCCCCGCGACGCCTGAGCGCCACCAAATTTGAACCGTTCGTTTTCTTGAATCGTTCGTGTTTTTGAGGGTAGGTTCGGCGCATGAGCTCATCCGGAACCCCGACCACCGCCGAGGAGCTGCGCGGCGCGGGCCTGCGGGTGACGGCCGCCCGGGTCGCGCTGCTGGAGACCGTCCGGGACGGCGACCACCTGGGCGTCGAGGCCATTGCCTCCGGGGTGCGGGACCGCGTGGGCCATATCTCCCTGCAAGCCGTGTACGAGGGTCTGCACGCCCTCACCACTGCAGGACTCATACGCCGTATCGAGCCGGCCGGCAGCCCGGCCCGGTTCGAGGGACGCGTCGGGGACAACCACCACCACGTCCTGTGCCGGTCGTGCGGTGTTGTCGCCGACGTCGACTGCGCGGTGGGCGACGCGCCCTGTCTGACCGCCTCCGACGACCACGGCTTCGCGATCGACGAGGCCGAGGTCATCTACTGGGGCGTGTGCCCCGACTGCTCGACCCCCCAAATTCTTTGAGCACCCGATCCACCAAGCCCGGAAGGATTTGCCATGGCTGAGAACCCCGACGCAATCGTCACCGACCCCAAGACGGAGGAGGGGACGGGGGGCTGCCCCGTCGCGCACGGGCGAGCCGCGCACCCGACCCAGGGTGGCGGAAACCGTCAGTGGTGGCCGGAGCGGCTCAACCTGAAGATCCTTGCCAAGGACCCTGTTGTCGCGAACCCGCTCGGTGCGGAGTTCGACTACGCCGAGGCGTTCCAGGGCCTCGACCTGGCGGCCGTGAAACAGGACATCGCCGAGGTGCTGACCACCTCGCAGGACTGGTGGCCCGCCGACTTCGGCAACTACGGCCCGCTGATGATCCGTATGGCCTGGCACAGCGCCGGCACCTACCGCATCAGCGACGGCCGCGGTGGTGGCGGCCGCGGCCAGCAGCGCTTCGCGCCGCTGAACAGCTGGCCGGACAACGGCAACCTCGACAAGGCCCGCCGTCTGCTGTGGCCGGTCAAGAAGAAGTACGGCCAGTCCATCTCCTGGGCCGACCTCATGATCCTCACGGGCAATGTCGCGCTGGAGCAGATGGGCTTCGAGACCTTCGGCTTCGGCGGCGGCCGCGCCGACGTCTGGGAGGCCGACGAGGACGTCTACTGGGGTCCCGAGACCACGTGGCTCGACGACCAGCGCTACAGCGGCGACCGCGAGCTGGAGAACCCGCTCGGCGCCGTCCAGATGGGCCTCATCTACGTCAACCCGGAGGGCCCGAACGGCAACCCGGACCCGATCGCCGCGGCCCGCGACATCCGTGAGACGTTCCGCCGCATGGCGATGAACGACGAGGAGACCGTCGCCCTCATCGCCGGTGGCCACACCTTCGGCAAGACCCACGGCGCCGGCCCGGCCGACGCGGTCGGCAACGACCCCGAGGCCGCCGACATGGAGCAGCAGGGCCTGGGCTGGAAGTCCACCTACGGCACCGGCAAGGGCGGCGACGCCATCACCTCCGGTCTCGAGGTCACCTGGACCACCAAGCCGACCCAGTGGAGCAACGACTTCTTCAGCATCCTCTTCGGCTACGAGTGGGAGCTGACCCAGTCCCCGGCCGGCGCCAACCAGTGGGTGGCCAAGGACGCCGAGGCGATCATCCCCGACGCGCACGACTCGTCGAAGAAGCGTCTGCCCACGATGCTCACCACCGACCTCTCGCTGCGCTTCGACCCGATCTACGGCCCGATCTCGAAGCGCTTCCACGAGAACCCGCAGGAGTTCGCGGACGCCTTCGCCCGCGCCTGGTACAAGCTGACCCACCGTGACATGGGCCCGAAGTCGCTGTACCTCGGCCCGGAGGTCCCCGCGGAGACGCTGCTGTGGCAGGACCCGCTGCCGCAGGCCGAGGGTGAGGCCATCGACGCCGCCGACGTCACGGCCCTCAAGGCCAAGATCCTCGACTCGGGTCTGACCGTCTCGCAGCTGGTCTCCGCCGCGTGGGCGTCGGCCTCGACGTTCCGCGGCAGCGACAAGCGCGGTGGCGCCAACGGTGCCCGAATCCGCCTGGAGCCGCAGCGCGGCTGGGAGGTCAACAACCCCGACGAGCTCGCTCAGGTGCTGCGCACCCTTGAGGGCATCCAGGGCGAGTTCAACTCCGGCGCCAAGAAGGTCTCCCTGGCCGACCTGATCGTCCTCGGTGGCTCCGCCGCCGTGGAGAAGGCCGCCAAGGACGCCGGCGTCGCCGTGGAGGTCCCCTTCACGGCGGGCCGTGTGGACGCGACCGAGGAGCACACCGACGCGGAGTCCTTCGCCGCGCTGGAGCCGACCTCGGACGGCTTCCGCAACTACCTCGGCAAGGGCAACCGCCTGCCGGCCGAGTACCTGCTGCTGGACCGGGCGAACCTGCTCACGCTGAGCGCCCCCGAGATGACCGTTCTCGTCGGTGGTCTGCGTGTCCTGGGCGCCAACCACAACGGCTCCAAGCACGGTGTCCTCACCGAGACGCCGGGCAAGCTGACCAACGACTTCTTCGCCAACCTGCTCGACCTGGGCACGGAGTGGAAGTCGACGTCCGCCGACCAGACCACCTTCGAGGGCCGTGACCTGGCCTCGGGCGAGGTCAAGTGGACCGGCACCCGCGCCGACCTGGTCTTCGGCTCCAACTCCGAGCTGCGGGCGCTCGCGGAGGTCTACGCGAGCGACGACGCGAAGGAGAAGTTCGTGAAGGACTTCGTCGCCGCGTGGACCAAGGTCATGGACCTGGACCGCTTCGACCTGGTCTGAGCGACACAGCCCTGACACCCGGGCCGGCCGACACACCCGTCGGCCGGCCCGGCCGTCTGTAGAGCCGGCGGTCCGGCTGTAGGCCTTCCGGATACGACAAAGGCCGTCCTCTCATCGTGAGAAGACGGCCTCCGACCTGCGTGAAGCTGGTCGGGACGACAGGATTTGAACCTGCGACCCCTTGACCCCCAGTCAAGTGCGCTACCAAGCTGCGCCACGTCCCGATGCCCGCCTGACCTGGGCTTTCCCCGGGCCGAACGAACATGGAAACAATACCGCACTCGGGTCCGTGGGCGCGCACCGGTTATTCGGCGCGCGCCCGCTCCGGCTCCCCCGCGGGTACCGATCCGGCGGTCGGCACATCGGCCCGCTCCAGGTCCCGGATCGGTCGTACGGCGAGCAGGATCGCAGCGACGACCAGGCTCATCACGCCCGCGACCATGAGCACGTTCTCGGCGCCCAGGGCCGACGCGGACGGGCCCGCCAGGGCCTGGCCCACCGGCATCATCGCGAGGGAGCCTGCCACGTCGTAGGCGTGGATGCGGTTGAGGACGTCCGGGGGGACCTGGGTCTGGACCGTGGTCGCCCACATCACGCCCCAGAAGGACATGCCCGCCCCGGCCACGGCGGCGCCCGCCGCCATCGCCGGTACGTCGAGGCCCAGGCCCACCGTCACCGGGAAGCCGACGAAGGCGAAGAGGCCGATCGCGCCGGCGCGGAGCATACGGCGGGGGCGCAGGCGCAGGGCGAGGAGGCCGCCGACCACCGTGCCTGCGCCCAGGGCGGAGTTGATCAGGCCGTAGGCGCCGGGGCCGTGGTCCTGGACCACCTCGGTTGCCACCAGGGGGAGCGTCGGGCCCCAGACCATGAGCATGTACAGGCACCAGACGGCTATGACTCCCCAGAGCCAGGTGCGGGCCCGGAACTCGCGCCAGCCCTCGACCAGGTCGGCCCGGAAGGTGCTGGGTATCGGTGTGCTGCCGGAGGCGAGCGGGGGCAGGCGGAGCAGTAGGAGGCACAGGGCGCTCACCGCGTACGTCGCCGCGTGGGCCACGAAGACGCCGCCCGGTGAAGCGAGGCCCACCAGGAGACCGGCGAGCGCGGGCCCGGCGAGCTGGGCTGCGGATTCCGCGATGCGTATGGCGCCGTTCGCGCCCTGGACGTCGGTGGCGAGCCGGGGTGTCGTGCTCGCGACGCCGGGCTGGAAGACGGCGCCCGCGACGCCGTTGACGAAACCGATCGCGCAGATCTCCCACAGGACCACACGGCCGCTGAAGAACAGGGCCGCGGCGAGGGCCTGGGTGCCCAGGCGCACCAGGTCCGCGCCGATCATCAACCTGCGTGTGCTGAAGCGGTCGGCGATCACTCCCCCGAAGACGACGAACCCGGCGAAGGCGGCTGCCGTAGCGGCCATGGCAAGGCCGACCGCGCCCGCGCCGTACCCGTGCTGGAGCAGTCCGGCCGCGAGGGCCACCGGCAGCATGGTGTCGCCGAGCCGGGCGACGGCACGGGCGACGAAGAACAGGGCGAAGTCACGTGACCAGACACCGCCGGCGCCCTCCGGCTTCAGCTTCGGCTTCGACAGCCCCCTTGCCATTCCCGCGCTCCCCTCCCCGACGCACCCCGCGAACCCCCCGGTTCACATGCGTTTCCGCGGGAGCCGAGGCCCCCTCCGCCCCGGCTCCCACGCTCGCCTCCGGATCATGCCACGCAGCACTGACAACGCCAGAGGGGTTTTCATTCCCCGGTCGGCAGCCCCAACTCCGGGTAGGCGTCGAGCAGTCGGGTGGGCGCCGCCTGCCGCCAGGAATCGGCGAGGATGTCCCGCAGCTCGTCCTCGTCCTCCAGCTCCGCTAGCCGGACCCGCACCCAGGCGAACTGCGCCTCGTGGTCGGCGATCCAGAACTTCCCCGGCTCGGCCAGCACCAGTTCGTCGCGCTCCTCCTTGGGGCAGCGCACCGCGATGGAGGTCTCGTCCTCGGGCAAAGTCGCGAACATCTTCCCCGCCACCCGGAACGTGGGCATGCTCCAGGCAATCTTCTCCGTCGTGTCCGGCAGGGACAGGGCGACACGGCGTACGTCTTCGGCATCCTGCATGGCAGGCACCGTAGCCGTTTGCACTGACAGTCAGCCCACGTGCTTGTAGTAGAGAGTCGTCCCGCGCAGCACCCCGCCGGGGTCGGCGGCATAGTCGGGGATCATTCCGGCCCGGGTCCAGCCGGCCGAGCGGTAGAGGTGCTCGGCGGGGCTGTCGGTCTCGGTGTCCAGGTGGAGGAGGGTGATGCCCGCGGCGGCGGCCGCCTCCTCGGCGGTGGTCAGGAGCGTACGGCCGAGGCCGCGCCCACGGGCGTCCCGGTGCACCATCAGCTTGACCAGCTCGGCGCGGTGGCGGCTGTTGGGCTTGTCGGGGAAGGCCAGGCTGACGGTGCCGACGATCCGCCCGCCGTCGAGCGCCACCCACACCGCGAACGGCCCCGCCGCCCGCTCCTTCCACCACGCCTCCGCCTCGGCACGGTCCAGGGGCGCGAGGAAGCCGATGGAAGCGCCCCCGTCGACGGTGTCCACCAGCAACTCCGCCAACTCGCCGGTACGGTCCAGCAGTTGCCCAGGGTCCAGTCGCGACACGATCACGGCAGCACCACCGCCAGCACATACCGCACCTCATCCGGCCCACCACACCGGAACCGCGTCGGCCCCCACACCCGCAGTCGCAGACAGTCCCCGGCGTCCAGGTGGTGCTCGGCGTCCTGAGCCGTGATGTCGAGCGCCCCCTCAAGCACCCAGATGTGCTGTTCCAGACCGGGCACGGGCGGCCGGTCGTAGGCGATGTCGGCACCCGGCGCGAGCCGCCCCTCGACCAGCTCGCCGCGCAGTCCGGGATGCGGCGGCGACACGGATCGCCGTACGAACCCCGAGGCCCGGTCCTCCCAGACCTGCTGCTCGGCGGCGCGTACGAGCAGCGCCGGCTCGGACTCCACCTCGCTCAGCAGCTGGGACATGGTCCGCCCATAGACCCCGCACAGCCGGTTCAGCAGCGAGGCGGTGGGGCTGATCTCCGCCCGCTCTGCCCGGGACAGGGTCGACTTGCTGACCCCGCTGCGCTCCGCCACCTCACCCAGCGACCACCCGCGCTCGGCCCGCAACTCGGCCAGCCGG
Source organism: Streptomyces sp. NBC_00287 (assembly GCF_036173105.1). Classification (NCBI taxonomy): domain Bacteria; kingdom Bacillati; phylum Actinomycetota; class Actinomycetes; order Kitasatosporales; family Streptomycetaceae; genus Streptomyces; species Streptomyces sp. NBC_00287. The sequence continues at coordinate 8,070,455 of NZ_CP108053.1, read as the reverse complement.
GCACCGAGCCGGGCGTCGACGGGGTCCACGTCCACGCTCTGCTTCATATCTGGGACGATATCCCAGATCCGCAACAGCGTCACACAGTCCAGCGATTACCCTTCGGCCGCCGCCTGCAAGGCGTCCAGCACCGGACGGATCAGTGGATGCTCCTCGGCGCCACGGCGTACGGCCGCGAAGACCCGGCGCGTGGGCGCGACCCCGTCGACCGGGCGGACGACCACCCCGGTGAGGTCCATGCCGCGCAGCGCCGAGCGTGGGACCAGGGCGACGCCCGCATCCGCCGAGGCCAGCGCCACGACCGCGCGGAAGTCGTCCGAGGAGTGTTCGAGACGTGGCTGGAATCCGGCGCTCTCGCAGGCGAGGACGACCACGTCATGGCAGGGATTGCCGGGGTACGGCCCGATCCACGGGTCCTTGGCCAGCTCCCCCAGCGGCACCTCGGCCGTATCGGCCAGCCGGTGCGTCATCGGCACCACCGCGTCGAAGGGCTCGGCATACAGCGGGACATGGCTCAGCCGGGGGTCGTCGGCGGGCGGGGCCCCGCGGTACTCGACGGCGACCGCGATGTCGACCTGCCGGTCCAGCACCATCGGCAGGCTGGCGTCGCCCTCGGCGTCCTGGACGCGGATCCTGATGCCGGGCGCCGATTCGGCGAGGCGGGCCACGGCCGGGGCGACGACCTGGGCAATGCCGGTCGCGAAGGCGGCGACGGTGACCGTGCCGGCCGCGCCGGAGCCGTAGGCGGCCAGCTCCGCCTCGGCGCGCTCCAGTTGAGCGAGGACGGCGTTGGCGTGGCTGAGCAGGATCTCACCGGCCGGAGTCAGCCGTACACCCTTGGCGCCCCGCTCCACCAGGCGGTGGCCGGTCTCCTGCTCCAACGCGGTGAGCTGCTGCGATACGGCCGAGGGCGTGAGATACAGCGCGGCGGCAGCCGCCGTCACCGTGCGATGGTCGGCCACCGCACGGAGGATGTGGAGCCGCCGCGCTTCGATCACGGATCGATTCTCTCAGGTCAGCCGGCCAGCTCCGCCCGTGCGGCGACGAAGGCGTCCACGGCCCGGTTCACGTCCTCGGTGGAGTGCGCGGCGGACAGCTGCACCCGGATGCGGGCCTGGCCCTGCGGCACCACCGGGTAGGAGAAGCCGATCACGTACACACCGCGCTCCAGCAGCAGCTCCGCCATCCGGCCGGCCTGTGAGGCGTCGCCGATCATCACGGGTGCGATGGCGTGGTCGCCGGGGAGGATGTCGAAGCCCTCATCGGTCATCCGGCGGCGGAACAGCGCGGTGTTCTCGTTCAGCCGGATACGCAGGTCGTCCGCCGACTCCAGCAGGTCGAGCACCTTCAGCGAGGCCGCGGCGATCACCGGGGCGAGGGTGTTGGAGAAGAGGTAGGGACGGGACCGCTGCCGGAGCAGGGCGACGATCTCCGCGCGGGCCGCGACATAGCCGCCGGAGGCTCCGCCGAGCGCCTTGCCGAGGGTGCCGGTGATGATGTCGACGCGGTCCATCACACCGTGCAGCTCGGGGGTGCCGCGGCCGCCGGGGCCGACGAAACCGACCGCGTGCGAGTCGTCGACCATGACCATGGCGCCGTAGCGGTCGGCGAGGTCGCAGATCTCGGCAAGGGGCGCCACATAGCCGTCCATGGAGAAGACGCCGTCGGTGACGATGAGCTTCCTGCCCGCACCGGACGCTTCCTTCAACTGCCGCTCCAGGTCGGCCATGTCGCGGTTGGCGTAGCGGAAACGGCGGGCCTTGGACAGCCGGATGCCGTCGATGATCGAGGCGTGGTTGAGGGCGTCGGAGATCACCGCGTCCTCGGGGCCGAGCAGGGTCTCGAAGACACCGCCGTTGGCGTCGAAGCAGGAGGAGTACAGGATCGTGTCCTCCTGGCCGAGGAAGGCGGAAAGCCGCGCCTCCAACTCCTTGTGCACCTCCTGCGTACCGCAGATGAAGCGCACGGAGGCCATGCCGTAGCCCCAGCGGTCCAGCGCCTCGTGGGCGGCTGCGATCACCTCGGGGTGGTCGGCGAGGCCGAGGTAGTTGTTGGCGCAGAAGTTGAGGACCTCGCCGGGACGGCCGCCCGCGGTGACGTTGACGGTCGCGGACTGCGGGGTGCCGATGACCCGCTCGGGCTTGTGCAGCCCGGCGGCACGGATCTCGTCGAGGGTGGCGCGCAGATCGTCGCGCACGGAGTCGAACATCGAAGAAGCTCCTAAGAGTTACGCGTTCCAGTCGAGGATGACCTTGCCGCCGCGGCCGCTCGCCGCGTCGGCGAAGGCCGCCTCGTAGTCGCGGTAGCCGTACCGGCCGGTGATCACGGGGGTGAGGTCGAGGCCGCCCTCCAGGAGGACCGACATCGCGTACCAGGTCTCGAACATCTCGCGGCCGTAGATGCCCTTGATGGTGATCATCGAGGTGACGATGCGGGCCCAGTCGACCGCGAACTCCTGGGCGGGCAGGCCGAGCATGGCGATCCGGCCGCCGTGCGTCATGTTGGCGATCATGTCGCGCATGGCCTCGGGGCGGCCGGACATCTCCAGGCCGATGTCGAAGCCCTCGCGCAGCCCCAACTCCCGCTGCCCATCAGCGATCTGAGTCTCCGACACATTCAGCGCCAGGCTCACGCCTATCTTGCGGGCGAGGTCGAGGCGCTCCTCGCTGACGTCGGTGATCACGACGTTGCGGGCACCCGCGTGCCGGGCGACCGCGGCGGCCATCAGACCGATCGGGCCCGCGCCGGTGATCAGGACGTCCTCGCCGACCAGCGGGAAGGACAGCGCGGTGTGCACGGCGTTGCCGAACGGGTCGAAGATCGCGGCGACATCGAGGTCGACGGGGACCCGGTGCACCCAGACATTGGCGGCGGGCAGGGCGACGTACTCGGCGAACGCGCCGTCGCGGCCGACCCCGAGTCCCACCGTCGCCCGGCACAAATGCCGGCGTCCGGCCTGGCAGTTGCGGCACTTGCCGCACACCAGATGGCCCTCACCGCTGACCCGGTCGCCGGGCCTGATGTCGGTGACGTCGCGGCCGGTCTCGACGACCTCGCCGACGAACTCGTGGCCGAGCACGAGCGGGGTGCGGATGGCCTGCTGCGCCCAGCCGTCCCAGTTCCGGATGTGCAGATCGGTGCCGCAGATGCCGGTGCGCAGCACCTTGATGAGTACGTCGCCGGGTCCGACGGCGGGCTCGGGGACGTCCGCGAGCCAGAGCCCGGGCTCCGCCTTCTCCTTGACCAGCGCCTTCACGCGTACGGCTCCTGTGGGTGCGACCCCGGGCCCGGGCATGCCGAAGCGCCCGTATCCGGGGAGAGGGGTGGAATCGCTCAGCAATCTGCCCTACGACGCCACCCCCGGTCCATCGAGGATTTCTTAAGCGGCGCCGCAGCTCTCCTTCACGCCGGGGCCGGGCGTCCTGCCGTAAGACCGCACACGCCCCCGCGACACCAGCAACAATCAACGGGGGACACCGCCCCGGCCGACCGACCTGGAGCCGCTCATGAACACCGCACGGGACCTCGCGATCGTCGCCCTGGACGTGCCGCCCGGCCGCTCCCTGGAGCAGGGCGACCTCTCGCTCGCGCTCGCGGGAGCCGAGGTGCTGGACCTGGTCGAGGCCGGGGCGCTCACACTGGACGACGACCGCCTCGTACCGGGTACGCAGTCGGCGACGGGTGACCGCCTGCTGGACGAGGCCGCGGCGTCGCTGGTCCGGCAGGAGCCCTTCGAGACGATCGAGGACTGGCTGTGGCGCCGGGGCAGCGAGCTCTCCTCGGCCTACGTCGACGATCTGGAGAAGATCGGGCTGACCACCCGTCGACGCGGCCCCCGTTTCCCGTTGCGGACCGGAAAGACGGTGCCGGTCGAGTCGCCGGCGCGCAGCAGCGCCGAGGCGCGCCGGGCGTCCGGCGAGCCCGTCCTGACCGCGCTTGTCGCAGCCGCGGGCATCGAGGAGCAGCCGGCCGAGACCCCCGAGAACCTCACCGACGACACCGTCACGACCGTACTGGCCGCCGTCGGCGACGCGGTGATGGAACTGGAGGCGGTACGGCAGCGGCGGTTGATCGAGAACGCGGCGTTCGACAATGTGTGGCGAGGGTTCTAGATCTGCCGTCAGGGCAACGGCAGCCCGTCCGCCGCCCGCCGCTCCAGCCGGGCGACCAGATCCGCGGCCGACGCCTTGATGGTCTCCAGGCCCGGCCTCCCCCACGGCCGCGGCTCCACATCGACGACGCACACGGTGCCGAGCACCATCCCCGTAGCGTCGATCAGTGGTGCGCCCAGATAGGAGCGGATGCCGAACTCGTCGACGACCGGATTGCCCGCGAACCGCGGATAGTCGCAGACGTCCTCCAGGACGAGCGCCTTGCGCCGGACCACCACATGGGGGCAGAACCCATGGTCGCGCGGAAGGGTGCGGCCGACTTGCGGACTGGTGCCGTCGCCCTTCACGAACAGACTTGCCGCCGGAAGGTGCAGGCCCGCGAAGAACTGCCGGTTCTCGTCAATGAAGTTGACCATGGCGTACGGCGCTCCGGTCACCTCGGCGAGACCGTCGGCGTAGGCGTCGAGGACGGGTTCCGTCCGCTCCCCGAGACCGAGTCGGCGCAGCCGGTCCGCTCGGGCTGGTGCCTCCTTGTCCTCGGGCGTGAGCAGCAGTCGACCGGCCGTGCGGGGCGGGTCGTAGCTCATCGGCGCACTCCGTCGATGTGGGCGTATGGCATAGGCGGGCTCCGTTGGGTGTGCGGGGATCACATATGGGCGCCGTACCCGGTCGCGGGGGCCGGGGTGTGCGCGATGAGGTGCTTGACCAGGGTCAGCAGGGTCTGGACGCCCGAGCTGGAGATCCGGGCGTCGCAGCGCACGACGGGGATTCCGGGGTCGAGGTCGATGGCGGCGCGGACCTCCTCGGGGTCGTAGCGGTAGGAGCCGTCGAACTCGTTGATCGCGAGGATGAAGCCGAGGCCCCGCTGTTCGAAGAAGTCGACGGCGGCGAAGCAGTCCTCCAGGCGCCGGGTGTCGGCGAGGATGACCGCGCCGAGCGCGCCCTCGCAGAGCTCGTCCCACATGAACCAGAACCGCTCCTGTCCTGGCGTACCGAACAGGTACAGCACATGTTGGGGGTCGAGGGTGATACGGCCGAAGTCCATGGCGACCGTGGTCTCGACCTTGTTCTCGATGCCGTCGAGATTGTCGGTCGCGGCACTGACCGTGGTGAGCAGTTCCTCGGTGCTGAGCGGTGCGATTTCGCTGACGGCGCCGACGAAGGTCGTCTTGCCGACCCCGAATCCTCCCGCCACCAAGATCTTCAGCGCGGTGGGGAACGGGTCGGCGCCGCCGTCGTAGTCAGAGCTGTCGTCGTAGTCCATCGAGCACTGCCTCCAGAAGGGCCCGGTCAGTGGGGTTGTGGTGGAACTCGGGGGGCTTGGTGGTGAGCGCCCCGCAGTCGACGAGGTCCGACAGCAGCACCTTGGTCACCGCCGCCGGCAGCTTCAGGTGGGCCGCGACCTCGGCGACCGAGACGGGGGCGCGGCACAGTTGGAGCGCCTCCGTGTGTTCGGGGCCCAGATAGCCGAGGGGGGTCGCCCCGGTGGCCATCACCTGGGAGATCAGGTCGAGGGCGACGGTGGGCCGGGTCCGGCCGTTGCTGACCGTGAAGGGGCGCACCAGCCGTCCGGCCGCGTCGTCGAGCCAGGGCCCGTCGCCGGCCGCGGCCACGCTCAAGGCCTCGACGCCGACGGTTCGACGGTGTGCTGCCGGGGCGCGGTCACCAGATAGGGGCGGACGCTCTTGACCAGCATCGCCATCTCGTAGCCGAGCACCGCGGCGTCGGCCTCGCGTCCGGCCAGCACGGCGAGGCAGGTGCCCGATCCGGCGGTGGTCACGAAGAGCAGGGTCGAGTCGAGTTCGACGACGACCTGGCGGACGTCTCCGCCGTCACCGAAGCGGACCCCGGCGCTGCGGCCGAGGGAGTAGAGGCCGGAGGCCAGCGCCGCCATGTGGTCGGCGCTGTCCGGGTCGAGGCCGTGAACCGACTTCACCAGCCCGTCGCAGGAGAGGAGCACCGCACTGCTCGTGTGCGGTACGCGCTGCACGAGGCCGCTCATCAGCCAGTCGAGATCGGATGCATGGCCGGTTGGCGCTTCGCTCGCCATGGGGGATCGACTCCTTGAGGTACGAAGGTCTGCGGGAGCGCTGGGCGTGGGGGTGGGTGCATGCGTGGTCATCCGGCTGATGCGCTCCCGTCGTGCCGGTTGGTGTGCTCGGGGCGGGACAGATGCGCGGGGCGCGCCTCGGTTATGCGCACCGTGGTCACGTCCGCCTCCATGAAGTCCGCGGTGAGGGCGTCGGAGCCCAGCTGGTCCAGGTGCTCCGACTCCAGGTGCTGCTGGGCCTCGGCGAGGCCGATGCCGCGTTGGAAGGCGGCCATCAGTCCGGGGTCGTGTCCGGCGAGGTGCTCGGGTTCCTGGCGCGGGGCGGGGCCGTCGCGCAGTTGGGGCGCGATGTGTTCCTGGGCGCGGCGCCGGGGCAGCTGGGGCTTGCCCATGGTGCCGCGCACGGCACTGGAGCGCGGGACGGGCGGCGCGAGGGTGTGCTCCGCGACGGTCGTCCGGTCCTCGGGCCGGATGCCGGGCACGGCCTCCGCGATATTGCGCCGCTCCTCATGGGCTCCGCGCACGGGCAGCGGTACTGGTCTGCCGTTCTGCGCGGGCCGCTGCGGTGCCGCCTGTGCGGGAGGCCGCGCGGCCGACTGCGCCTGCGGCGGCTGCTGCGCTACGGCCGTCCCGGCGCCGCCGGCCGCCGCGGGGCCCGGCACGGTGCCCAGCAGCCCCTGCGGTACGACGAGGACGGCCTGCACTCCGCCGTAGATGTTGGTCTGCAGCCGGACGTTGATGCCGTGCCGCCGGGCGAGTTGGGAGACCACGAACAGTCCGATGCGGCCGTCCGCCAGCAGGCTGGCGACATTGACCTGGTCGGGGTCGGCGAGCAGGGCGTTCATCCGCTCCTGTTCTCCGACGGGCATGCCGAGTCCGCGGTCCTCGACCTCGACGGCGAGCCCGGAGGTGACGAGGTTGGCCCGGAGCAGGACTTGGGTGTGCGGGGCGGAGAACACGGTGGCGTTCTCGACGAGTTCGGCGAGCAGGTGGATGACGTCGGCGACGGCGTGTCCGCGCAGGGTGCCGTCGATGGGCGGTACGAGCTTGACCCGGGAGTACTGCTCGACCTCGGCGATGGCCGAGCGCAGCACCTCGGTCATGGAGACCGGGTTGCTCCACTGACGGCGCGAGACGGCGCCGCCGAGGACGGCGAGGTTCTCCGCGTGGCGGCGGATCCGGGTGGCGAGGTGGTCGACGTGGAAGAGGCCCTTGAGCAGGTCGGGGTCCTCGATCTCGTTCTCCAGCTCGTCGAGGATCGAGATCTCGCGGTGCACCAGCGATTGCAGGCGCCGCGCGAGGTTGACGAAGACTTCCAGCTTCTGTTCGCTGCCGGCCTGGCTGGACAGCTGGGCGGCCTGGACGACGGCGGTGACGGCCCCGTCGTGGGCGCGGGCCAGGTCGGCGGCGAGCAGCTCGAAGTCGTCGGCGTCCTCGGGCGGGCCGCTGCGGGGTTTGCGCCGGGGCGGGCCGTCACCTCGGCGCAGCGATTCGACGAGGGCCCGCAGGTCGGCCTCCCCGCAGGCGCTGCTGCGGCGCAGGGCGCCGATGCGCTCGCTCACGGATCCGGCGGTGCGGTCGGCGACCACGGCGGCGATCACGATGGCCGTGAAGGCCACCGCGACGGCGCCGGCGAGCATGCCCCACAGGGTGAGGCTGGGGCGCGCGCCGGTGGTGCGGATGGTGAACAGCACGGCGGCGCAGGCGGCGAGGGCGACCGCGACCGGGGGCAGCACGGCGAGTCGCAGGAGCTGCGGCCGTATGTGCGTCTCGGGCAGCGCGGAGGTGGGGCGGGCGACCGGCCGACCGTGCCGCCCGCCTTCACGGCGGTCTGCGCGTGCGGCCGGTGCGCGGAGGTGAGACATCGGGGGTCCTCGTACTGTCCGTCGGGCGTGCCGCCGGGCCGGAGCGTGGGCGGGGGGCGGCCTGTTTCACACGACGCCCGGCTCGGTCTGCGCGTCGGGCGTGCGCCATCGCGGTGTCGGTCGAGAGCGCCGAAAAAATCGGCCCTGCGTCGCCCGACGGACACTGACAGTAGTCGGCAACGCATCATGTGCGGTGGGCAGTTGACAAACTCGCACGCGGACCGTCCGGCTCTGGTATGAGGGCTCGTACGGGAGATCGACAGCTGACAGCAGACTTCGCTCCCGAACGACACGGCATCGATCACACCTGGTCGGAAGCGGTCGCGGACGAACGGCGAGGGCCGGGGCGCCACTCGCGCCCCGGCCCTCGCCGTTCGTCTTTTCTCCGACTGCGGTCAACCCGCCAATGCCGTTTTCACACTCTCGGGGGTTCTGGCCCGACCGTCACCCGCCGTGTCGGCGCCGCTGTGCCCCGCTTCAGCGGTCGCCCGCCAGATCCAGGTCGCTCCTGGGGCTCTCCTCGGGCGTCGCCACCGGCTCCGGGCCGCGCCAGGGGTGGGGAATGGGTGCGGAGGCGGCTCGCCACCAGGGCTGGACGGGCAGCAGTCCGGCGGGCTCGAACGGCTCGCCGGGCCGGGGGAAGGCGGCCGCCTGGCCGACCTCGTCGGCGGCGTCCCGGGTCCACTCCCCCGGCTCCGCCCACGCGTGCGTGGCGAGGTTGAAGGTGGCCCAGTGGATCGGCAGCAGCACGCCGTGCGGCTTGCCGCCCTGCAGGTCGAGGTGGGCGCGCATGGCCTCCTCGGGCGTCATATGGATGTCCGGCCAGAAGTCGCTGTACGCGCCGAGCTGGATCATCGTCGTGTCGAACGGGCCGTACTCGGCGCCGATGCCCTTGAAGCCCTCGAAGTATCCGGTGTCGCCGCTGTGGTAGATCCGGTGCTCGGATCCGGCGACGGACCAGGAGGCCCACAGCGTGTGCTGGGTGTTGCGCAGGCCGCGGCCGCAGAAGTGCCGGGCCGGGGTGGCGGTGAGGGTGAGCCCGCCGATCTTGGTCGACTCGTGCCAGTCCAGCTCGCGCAGCCGGTCGGCGGAGACGCCCCAGTGCTCCAGGTGGGCGCCGACGCCGAGCGGCACCGCGAACACGGTGTCCGTGCCGGCCAGCGCCTTGATCGAGGGCAGGTCCAGGTGGTCGTAGTGGTCGTGCGAGATCACGACGACGTCCACCGGGCCGAGCGCGGCCAGCGGCAGCGGCACCGGGTGCAGTCGCTTGGGCCCGGCGAAGGAGAACGGGGAGCAGCGCTCGCCCCACACGGGGTCGAAGAGCACTCGGTGCCCGTCGATCTCCGCGAGCACGCTGGAGTGCCCCATCCAGGTGATCCGCAATCCGGTGGCGGGCGGATGCGCGAGGTCGGCAAGCGTGGTGGCGTGCACGGGGACGGTGCCCCGGGGGGATCTGCGCGGTCGCTCGTCCTTGGCGAAGAAGACCTTCGCGAACTCCAGCATCGAGCCGGAGGGCCGGGTCCGGGCGACCCCTCCGGGGTTCTGGAAGACGCCGTCCTTGAAATGGGGCGATCTACGGATGCGCGCCATGCGCTCGCCGGTCGGCTCCGCGCCGAAGGCCGCCGGCTCCAGCGCGCGGAGCACGGAGCTCAGGGAACGGAAACCGGTCACGGTACCTCCATGTGGAGTCGTCGAGGCATCCCATTATGGTCGGCCCCTCCGACAACGACCGCCGCCCGCTCCTTGCTGAAGATCGGTTCAGCACATTGACAGTGCGGGAGCCCGTTCAAGATACTGACTCGCGATTCAGTAAGGAGTCCCCATGACCACCCCCTTCCTGTCGCTCACCTGGGCCGATGACGTCACCGGCCGCCAGGGCTTTCTCGTGATCGACGGGCTGGTGCGCGGGGTGTGCAGCGGCGGTCTGCGGATGCGCGAGGGCTGCACTCTCGACGAGGTCACGGGGCTCGCCCGCGGCATGTCCATGAAGGAAGCGCTGCACTACGACCCGGACGGCCGCTACATCCCCCTCGGCGGCGCCAAGGGCGGCATCGACTGCGATCCGCGGGATCCGGCGGCGTACGACTTGCTCGTGCGCTATCTGCGGGCCGTACGGCCGTACATCGCGAGCTTCTGGGCCACCGGTGAGGACCTCGGGCTCAGCCAGGACCTGGTGGACCGGGCGGCGACCGAGGCGGGCCTGGTGTCGTCGATCCAGGCCGTGTATCCCCTGCTCGACGACGAGGCCGCCGCCCGGCGGCGGCTGGCCGACGCCTTCGCCGTGGAGGTGGACGGCATCGGGCTCGACGAACTGGTCGGCGGCTGCGGGGTGGCGGAGTCCGTGCTCACGGCCCTGGACCGGGCCGGGATGCCGTACGCGGGCACGCGCGTGGCCGTGCAGGGGCTCGGCACCATGGGCGGGGCCACGGCACGGTTCCTCACGCGCGCGGGGCTGACGGTGGTGGCCGTGGCCGACCTCAAGGGCACCGTCGCCAACCCGGCGGGCCTGGACATCGAGAGCCTGCTCGCCGCGCGGGACGCGTACGGCACCGTGGACCGCGCCGCGCTGCGCCCCGGGGACCGTGAACTGCCGGGCGACGCCTGGCTGTCGGTGGACGCGGAGGTGCTGGTGCCGGCGGCCGTGTCCTACGCCGTCGACACCGTGAACCAGGAGCGGATCACCGCCCGCTGGATCGTCGAGGCGGCCAACATGCCGGTACTTCCCGAGGCCGAGGCACTGCTGGCCGCGCGGGGCATCACCGTGCTGCCCGACGTCGTCGTCAACTCCGGGACGAACGCCTGGTGGTGGTGGACCCTCTTCGGCGACATCGGCCCCGACCCGACCGAGGCCTTCACCCACACGCGCCACTCGATGCGGGCCCTGACCGACCGCATGCTGACCCGCGCGGAAACCGACGGAACGACCCCACGCGCGGCAGCCCACGCCATCGCCGCGGACCAGCTGCCGGTGATCGCGGAGCGGTACGGGCGATACCGGTGAGCGCGTGCTGCCGGTCGGCGCGAACCGGGGAGGGGCTGGCCCGAGCATGGAGTTGAGCCGCCCCGCCGCCACAGGTGAGCGCGTGCCACCGATCGGCGCGAACCCGGGAAGGCTGGCCAGAGGGCCGAGGTTGAGCCGCCCGGCCGCCACCGATGAACCCGTCCCGCCGATCGGCGCGAGACCAGGAAGGGCCTGCCCGAAGGACGGGAGTTGAGCCGCCCGGCCGCCACCGATGAACCCGTCCCGCCGATCGGCGCGAACCCGGGACGCGCTCGCCCGAGCGCTGGCTGTCACCCGCCGACCGGTGGCCGCTGACCCCGTGCCCCCCAAGGCGACTCCACCCCCGACGGTAGGGTGAGCCGCGTGGCGAGGGTGCGGTTGAGTGTGGCGGAGCGGCGTGAGGAGTTGCTGCGGGCCGCCATCGAGCAGATCGAGGCGCGGGGCGTAGCGGCGGTCAGGATCGCCGACGTGGCCTCGGCGCTCGGCGTGAGCAACGCCCTGGTGCTCTACCACTTCTCCACCAAGGAGAAGCTGGTCGCAGCCGCCTTCGCCCACGCCGCCGAGGACGACCTCGCCCATCTGCGCAAGCTGCTCGGCCGCCGCACGACCGCGCTGCGCCGACTGCGCACCGCCGTGCGCTGGTACGCGCCCACCGGCCAGGCCAAGGGCTGGCGGCTGTGGATCGAGGGCTGGGCGGCGGCGCTGCGCGAACCCGCGCTGCGCGAGGTCACCCAGGCCCTCGACACGGAGTGGAAGGCGGCCATCGCCGAGGTCATCGCCGAAGGGGTTGCCGCGGGCGAGTTCCACTGCCCCGACCCTCAGGGCGCCGCCCTGCGCCTGACGGCGCTGCTCGACGGCCTCGCCGTCCAGCTGACGTCCTACCCGGGCGCACTGTCACACGCGCGTGCCCAGGAGTGGGCCGACGAGGCACTGGCGCGCGAACTGGGAGTGCAGCGCGGGGCGTTGACCGCGTCGGCCCGCTGAGCCGCCGCCCGAGGATCAGACCAGTTCGTACACGGCCGTAACCCTGACGTCGTCCTGGATCTCACCCGGCGCGATCGGCACGCCCGCCCCGCCGCCCGCGACGTCCGCGGGAGCCGGGACCGGGGAAGGGCCACCGGACGCGCCCTCGGTGAGCGAGATCAGTCGGCCCAGGTGCCGTCCGCTCAGCCGGGCGTACTGGAGTGCTTTCGCATGCGCGTCCTTGTGCGCGGCCTCACGCGCGCGTGCCCGTAGTTCGGTGCGGTCGGCGACATCGAAGACGACCCCGTGGATACGGCCCGCGTCGCCCGTGGCGTCCGTGACGGACTGGAGGATCTCGCCCGTCCGGGCGACCGTGCGGACCTTGAGCGTGAAGTTCTGCGCGGCCTGATACCCGGTCAGCGTGGAGTTGCCGTCCTGGTACTTGTACACGGGCGTGAGGGACAGCCCCTCGGTACGGACATCCTGCTCGGCCACGCCGCGCTCACGCACCGCGGCCAGCAGGGCGTTCGCGGCCTTGCTCTGGGCGACCTGCGCGGCCTGCGCGGTCTTGCCGACGGCCTCCACGCCGACGCTGACGAGCGCCAGATCGGGGGCGGCGGTCGCGGAGCCGACACCGGTCACGGTGACGGTCGACGGTGCCGGCGCGTTGCGTACGACCGGGGCGGCGGATGCGGTCAGCGCGGTCGCCGGAGCGGCGGCGAGGACCGGCAGGCCGAGGGCGAGGAGGGCGACGGCGAGCGTGGCGGTGGTGCGGGGCAGCGGTGCGGACATACGGTGCCGACCTTCCGGACGTCGGGGACGGTTCGCGCCCATCCCAGCACCGGGCCCCGCACGCACGCGTGCACCACTCCCCCGCGGTCACCTCACTGGTCGAGCACGCCGGACGCGGCAGCGGGGAACCTCAGGCCGCCGCCTTTACCGACAGAGCCACACCCACGCTCCACGCACCCTCACACCGCCGACTCGATCCGCATCTTGATGTCGTCCGGCGACAAGCTGCCCTTGGCCGTCACATGGTCCCCCGACGACTCCCCACGCAGCCGCCGCCCGATCCACGGCACCAGATACTCGCGCGCCCAGTGCACATCGTCCCGCCGAACCTCCAACGTGCCGCGCGGCGGCAGCGGTGGCCATGGCTGGTCCGGGTCGGCCGGCACCTCCATGCCGAGGACCTGGCCCGCGCGCAGCGCCACGCGCGTGTGCCCCTCGGGAGAGAGATGCAGCCGGTCGTCGTCCCAGGCGCGCCGGTCCTGCACGGTCTTGAGGGACCACAGGTCGAGCACCGGGCAGCCGTACCGGTCGGCAATGGCCCGCACATGGAGGTTGTACGTGGCGATCTTGCCGCGCAGATGCTTCAGCACCGGCACACCACGGGTGTCGAAGCCGGTCGTCACCATGACGGTGCCGACGGACTCGGTGAGCCGGGCGATGGCCCGCTCGAAGCGCTCGGCGACTTCGTCGGGATCGGTGCCGGGCCGGATGATGTCGTTGCCGCCGGCGCAGAACGAGACCAGGTCCGGGGCGAGTTCAAGGGCCCTCGGCAGTTGGTCCGCCACGATCTGGTCCAGCAGCTTGCCGCGTACAGCCAGGTTCGTATAACTGAAGTCGCCCTCGGGCCGGCGGTCCGCGAGCAGCACCGCGAACCGGTCGGCCCAGCCGACGAACGCCCCGTCCGGGCCGGGGTCACCGACGCCCTCGGTGAAGCTGTCCCCCACCGCCACGTACGACCCGATCACTGCTCTGTTGTCACTCTTCGAATCGTCTGCCACATCGGCTCATGATTCACCTTCGAATGTGACCTACGCGACCGTAGGCAGGGGTTGACGGGCGGTGAGATAAGCCACTCCTAAAGCCTTCACCAATTCCGGAATAGACCTCGGATCAGGGCTGTTGAGGCGTCAATCGCCAGACGGAGTCAATCGCCGCACCCGGAAGTCAGTGATCCGGAAATGACTCCAGGTGGTACGGAAGGCGAAGTGCCCGCCCGTGTACGGCTCGGGGTCGGTGTAGTCGAAGACGAGCCGCCCGTTGTTCCACCACTGGACGGTCGGGCCGTCGGAGACGATCCGGACCCGGTTCGGCTCGTTCGGCACCAGCAGCGGCTCGGTGTAGTCGTAGAGCAGCGGACGCACCCCGGCCTCGCCGACGTACCGGCGCAGCCGCGTCGTGGTGTTGTAGTTGGCGCCGTAGCCGGAGTAGTACGTCTTGAGGTAGTCGTACTCGGCCAGCGCCCCGCCCCTCGGTGTGGCGAAGAGGTCGTCGGGGGAACGGACGTCGACGGCGTTCCAGAAGTTGTTGAGGTCGGAGACCCGGTCGTTGACCCCGCCCTCGGAGACGGGTGTGGCGGTGTACTCCAGGACGTACGGGCCTTCGAACCGCTCCCGGAACCAGATCGTCGCCCCCGCGGGCACGTCGACCTCCAGGGTGCCGCGGGCGGCGGTGACACTGCCGCCCTTCTCCAGTTCCACGGCCCATTGACGGAGGCCATGGTGGAAGTCGTCGCGGGCGAGGAGGCGGCGGTGGCGGGGCGACGCGCTCGCGGCCGCCGGGGCGAGGGCCGCCAGGGCGGCTCCGGCGGCCAGGGCACCGAATGCTCTACGTGTGGTCGTCATGGGACACGGCTCCTTCGGGTGATCAGCGACAGAAAGCGCTTACCCCTCGGAGGGCCGGACAACACCGAAGGCCGGACCCGGGGATCGGGGGTCCGGCCTTCGGAGGCGTGTCAGGCAGGTGGTTCTTCAGCGATACGTCCGTCAGCCGACGGAGACGCCCTTGGAGCTGAGGTAGGCGACCGGGTCGACGTCCGAGCCGTAGTCCGGCGTGGTGCGGATCTCGAAGTGCAGGTGCGGGCCGGTCGAGTTGCCGGTCGAACCGGAGAGACCGACCTGCTGGCCCGCCGTCACCGACTGACCGCTGGAGACGGACAGCGAGGACAGGTGGGCGTACTGCGCATAGTGGCCGTCGGCGAGCTGGATGACGACCTGGTTGCCGTACGCGCCCGCCCAGCCGGCCGAGACGACGGTGCCCGCGCCCACGGCCTTCAGGGAGGTACCGCTCGGGACGACGAAGTCGACGCCGGTGTGGTAGCCGCTGGACCACATGCTGCCCGCGACCTTGTAAGCGGTGCCGACGCCGGAGCCGGAGACCGGAGCGGTGAAGCCACTGGCGGAGGACTGGGCGGCCTGCGTGGTGGTGGTCGCCTTGGACTCGGCGGACTGCGAAGCCTCCGATGACTTGGCGGAGTTCGAAGAGGACTTCGCGGAGGACTTGGCAGCCGGCTTCTCGGCGGTGTCCGTCGTCGCGGCCTTCTTGCCGATCGACAACTTCAGGCCGGGGTGGATCAGCGCCGGGTCGTCGCCGACGGCCTCACGGTTGTCCTGGTAGAGCTTCTCCCAGCCACCGCTGACGTTCTGCTCGTTCGCGATCTTCGAAAGGTAGTCCCCCGACCGCACCGTGTACGTCTTCGCGACTGCCTTCTTCTTGGTGGCCTTCTTCTCGGCCGCCTTCTTGTCCGCGGTCTGAGCCGACTGGACCGACTGAACGGCCTTTTCCGAAACGGACTGCGACGGGGCCGCGTGGGCGCCGGTGGCTCCCAGGAACGGGAGGGCGAGCGCGGCGCCACCGGTTCCGGCGACGGCGATCGAGCGGGTGAAGCGCAAGGTCTTGGGACGGCGGTGCTTACCCTTCGCGGGCATGGCGAATTCCTCTCCGGCGCCTACGAGGTGAGCTGTCGGGTTCGGACTGGAGATGTCCGGCCGCGCGCTGGGCGCGACTTGACCCCAAGCCTGTTCCGGAGACCGGACCAGGCGGTGGTGCCTGTGGGTCCCCCGCTCCTGCCATGTACGGGTGAGTGTGTGCGGATTCCGAGCAGTGGCAGGATTCGGCGTCCGCTCGGATTGGTGGCGAACGTAAGCGACCAAGACGCAAAGGGACAAGCAGAAGGTTCCACCCGAAGGCATACCTCTTGATCCCTTGTGAGAATTCCCAGTCACTTTCTGTGCATTAAGGCATGCCCGGTTCCGGCAAATGCCCTTGAAAACCGCCTGAATTACGTGAACATGACGGGCGACGCTCGGTCACGAATATGACGCTGCTCACGTGACGATGCTCCACACTCCTTTATTCCAGAGCGAGTTGGAATGAAGGCTGCAATTCGGACAGAACACTCAGAAGCGACGCAGGCGGCGAAGTGTCACATCAAGGTCGACCAGTAAACCCGCGATGAATCAGCAGGGTTTCAACGTTGTTCGCCCGTTTTGCCTCATTCAATGGCCGGCCAGTACTCATGTCGTATCGTCGAGGCGTGCCCGTCGGCGAGCCGAGTCGGCGGGATCCGGTGGGAGGAGCCCAAGTGACGCAGCAGGTCCCGTCGACCGAGCCCGAGCTGGCCGCAGTGCGCAACTTCCGTGATGTGGGCGGGCTGCCGACCACGGACGGACGGCGGGTGCGGCACGGAGTGCTGTTCCGCAGCGGCCACCTCGCGCACGCGACCGAACAGGACGCGGCGTTCCTCGACTCCCTCGGCCTGCACACGATCTTCGACTTCCGCAACGCAGCGGACCAGAAGCTGGAGGGCCCCGACGTCGAGCTGCCGGGTGTCCGGAATGTGAACCTCCCGCTGACCGACCCCGCGGACGGCGCCGAGTTCTGGAAGATGGTCCGCGACGGCGAGATCGAGCAGCTGCGGGAGATCCTGGACGACGGCAAAGCCGCGAACCGGATGATCGAGTCATATCGCACGATCGTCAAGGAGCGCACCGCCG
Organism: Streptomyces sp. NBC_00287; assembly: GCF_036173105.1. Taxonomy (NCBI): domain Bacteria; kingdom Bacillati; phylum Actinomycetota; class Actinomycetes; order Kitasatosporales; family Streptomycetaceae; genus Streptomyces; species Streptomyces sp. NBC_00287. Next base: position 8,053,680 of record NZ_CP108053.1, on the reverse strand, counting down.
AGCACTCCCAGGTGCTGCACTCCCTCGCCGAGGACAGCGTCCCGGCCCTGATGCACTGCGCGGCCGGCAAGGACCGGGCCGGCCTGTCCATCGCGGTGACGCTGCTCGCCCTGGGCGTCGAGCGCGAGGCGATCCTCGCCGACTACCTGGAGTCGAACGCCAAGCACCGTCGCTACAAGGTGCAGCGCAACAACACCTACACCCCCGAGGTCATGGAGCTGCTCAGCCCTCTGTTCGACGCGCGCGCCGAGTACCTCACGGCGGCCTTCGACACCATCGAGGCGACCTGGGGCAACGTCGACACCTACCTGGAGCAGGCGCTGGGGCTCACCCCCGAGATCCGCGAGCGGCTGCGGGACCGGCTGCTCGACTGAGCCCAGCGGCTACTGCTTGGCGCCGAGCTCGAACAGCAGGTAGATGAACGCGGCGAAGGCGTGTCCCACCGCCAGGTAGATGATCAGCCGAACCCACAGGGCGCGCGGGAACTTCTCCTCCATGTCGCTCATGGCAGCTCTCCAGGGGTCGGGCCCAGGCACAGTGCGGCCGTGGGGCTCTGCAGCAGGGTGTGGACGAACAGGAGCTCGACCCCGTCCGCGTCGAGGGCGGCGATGCGGTGCGGGGTGAGCGAGTCGAAGTGGGCGCTGTCGCCCGGTGCCGGACGGGACGCGGACGGGCAGCGCCTGCGCGCCGCGTCCCCGTCGGCAACTGTCTCATCGGCTCCGAGACGGTCGTACCTTGAAGTTCTCTCCCGACTGAGCCGGGAGATTCTCCCCTGGATCACTCCGGGGAGTTTGACAGGTCATCCTGTCCGACGACGACCCTTCCGGCCGCCGGAGCAAGTACGGGACTCACTCGGATCATTGGGGACTTGGCTGTCACCCCCAATGGGCCACCGAGCGTATCAGGTGCGTCACGGAGCGATACGACTGGTTTCCGCTCCGTCAGGCGCGGCCGGCGACAGACCGGCGGAGCGGGCCGCGGCCTCCAGGGTGAGGGCGGCCCGGCGTCGCAGGGCACGGAGCTGCGGCGCCACCAGGGGCAGGTCGTCGACCGGCCCGGTCTCGGGAGAGCTCATGCTCTCCATTCAGCCGAAGGTTTGCCTCTGCGGCAAATTTCTTGCCTCAGAGGCAATACGGCCAGAGGCAAGGCGCTATCGGTTGGCGACGGCCTGCTTCACCAGCGTCTTCCCGAAGTCCCACATCAGCCCGCCCCCGCTGTGCGCGTCGTCCATCACCTCGGTGAAGGCCTCGACGAACCGCTCCACCTCCCGCTCCCCGACGATCAGCGGCGGAATCAGCTTGATCACCTCCAGATGGTCGCCCGAGACCTGGGTGAGGATCCGGTGCCTCTGAAGCAGGGGTACGACGACCATCTGCGCGAACAGACCCTTGCGGGCCGCCTGGAGCATGGCCCACCGGCTGCGCAGTTTCAGCGAGGAGGGCCTGCCGAACTCGATGCCGATCATCAGGCCCCGGCCGCGTACGTCGGCGAGCAGCTCGTACTTGTCGACCAGTGCGGCGAGCCGGGACTTCAGCAGCTCGCCGGTGGCGCGGGCGTTCGCGACGATCTGCTCGTTCTCCATGACCGCCAGCACGGCGAGCCCGGCCGCCATGGCCTGCGCGTTGGACCCGAAGCTCGCCGAGTGCACCAGCACCCGGTCCATCGACGAGTAGACCTTCTTGAAGATCCAGTCCTTGCCCAGAGTGGCGCCGACCGGCACATAGCCGCCGGAAAGCGCCTTGGCCACGCACACCAGGTCCGGCTCCACGCCGTCATCGTGCTGGTAGGCGTAGAAGTCCCCGGTCCGGCCGAGCCCGGTCTGCACCTCGTCGGCGATGAGCAGCGCCTTGTGCTTGTGCAGCAGTTCCTGGGCGGCCCGCAGATAGCCGGGCGGGGCCTCGTGCACGCCCTTGCCCTGGATCGGCTCGACGATCAGGGCGGCGACGTCGCCCTTCTTCAACTCCCGTGCCAGGGCGTCGAGATCACCGAGGGGTAGGGCCGTGTCGGGCAGCAGCGGGGCGAAGCCGTCCCGGAAGCCGTCCTCGCCGTTGACGGACAGGGAGCCGGTGGTCAGCCCGTGGAAGGCGTGGTCGCAGTAGAGGATCCGCGGCTTGCCCGTCGCCCGGCGGGCGAACTTCAGCGCGGTCTCTACCGCCTCCGTTCCGCTGTTGCCGAAGAACGCCCGGTCCAGGTGCGGGCTGTGCGCGAGGAGCTTCTCGGCGAGCAGCCCGGGCAGGGGCTGGCAGTCGAAGCGGGTGAGGTCGGCGAGCTGGGCGTCGAGGACGTCGTGCAGCGCCTTGCGGACGACGGGGTGGTGGCGGCCCAGGCCCATCACCCCGAACCCGGCGAGCATGTCCAGGTAGTCGTTGCCGTCCGCGTCCCAGAAGTGGGCGCCCTCGGCCCGCTCGTAGACCTTGTCGAAGCCGATGGTGTGCAGCATGCGCGGGAGCTGGTGGTTCAGATACTTGCCGTGCAGCTCGTAGCGCTCGGCTCCGCGCTCGGCCAGTAGCGCGCCGAGGTCGAACTCCGTGGTCATTCCGCTGTCTCCTTGACTGGCTCCTGGACGGCCAGGCTCGCGCTGATCCGTCCGGCGACCTCGACGGGCGTGAGCCCGATGTCGGCCAGCACCTCGCCGCGTTTGGCGTGGGCGAGGAACTGCTCGGGGATCCCGAACCGCCGTACCGGGACGTCGACATCGGCGTCACCGAGGGCCAGCGCCACGGCGGCGCCCACCCCGGCGGCCCGGCTGTTGTCCTCGACGACGGCCACCAGCCGGTGTCCGGCGGCGAGTCCGGGCAGCGCGGGGTCGACGGGCTTGACCCAACGCGGGTCTACGACCGTGCAGTTGACGCCCCGCGCCTCCAGCAGCTCGGCCGCCTGGAGGCAGACGGGAGCCATGACGCCGACCGCGACCAGGAGGACCTCGGGCCGTTCCCCAAGGTGCAGCACATCCAGTCCGCCGATCCGGTCCACCGCCGGAACCGCCGGGCCGACGGACTCCTTCGGGAACCGGATGAGCGTCGGCGCGTCGTCCACGGCGACCGCTTCCCGTAGCTGCGCCCGCAGTTGGTCGGCGTCGCGCGGCGCGGCAATCCTGAGGCCGGGGACGACCTGGAGGATCGACAGGTCCCACATGCCGTTGTGGGAGGCGCCGTCGACGCCGGTGACACCGGCCCGGTCCAGAACGAAGGTGACCCCGCAGTTGTGCAGGGCGACGTCCATCAGGAGCTGGTCGAAGGCCCGGTTGAGGAAGGTGGCGTAGACGGCGACGACGGGATGGACACCGCCGGTGGCGAGCCCCGCGGCGGACACCGCGGCATGCTGCTCGGCGATGCCGACATCCCAGACCCGGTCCGGGAACCTCTGAGCGAACTTGCCAAGACCCACCGGGTGCAGCATGGCCGCCGTGATCGCGACGACGTCCTCGCGCTCCTCCCCGATCCGCACGATCTCGTCGCCGAACACCGAGGTCCAGGAAGGCCCGTTGGACGGCGCGAGCGGCTCACAGGTGAGCGGGTCCATCACGCCGACGGTGTGGAAGTGGTCCTCCTCGTGGGCGAGGGCGGGTTCGTAGCCGCGGCCCTTCTCGGTGAGGCAGTGGACCAGGACGGGCCCGTGGAAGCGTTTCGCGCGGCGCAGCGCGGACTCGACGGCGCCGATGTCGTGTCCGTCGATGGGTCCGACGTACTTCAGGCCCAGGTCCTCGAACAGGCCCTGCGGGGCGAAGGCGTCCTTGAAACCCTTCTTGGCGCCGTGCAGGGCCTCGTAGACGGTGTGGCCGACCACAGGTGTGCGCAGCAGGACGTCCTTGCCCCAGGCCAGCACCTTCTCGTAGCCGTCGGTGGTGCGCAGGGTGGCGAGGTGGTTGGCGAGCCCCCCGATGGTCGGCGCGTAGGAGCGCTCGTTGTCGTTGACGACGATGATCAGCGGCCGGTCCTTGGCGGCGGCGATGTTGTTCAGCGCCTCCCAGGCCATGCCGCCGGTGAGCGCGCCGTCACCGATCACCGCGACGACATGTCCCTTCTCGCCCTGCACCTGGCGGGCCTTGGCGAGCCCGTCGGCCCAGCCGAGCGCCGTGGAGGCATGGCTGTTCTCGACGATGTCGTGCTCGGACTCCTCGCGCGAGGGGTAGCCGGACAGGCCGCCCTTGCCACGCAGCTTGGAGAAGTCCTGACGCCCCGTCAACAACTTGTGTACGTAGCTCTGATGGCCGGTGTCCCACACGATCCGGTCGACCGGCGACTCGAAGACCCGGTGGAGCGCGATGGAGAGTTCCACCACCCCCAGATTGGGCCCGAGATGACCGCCGGTCCTCGCGACCGCGTGCACCAGGAACTCCCTGATCTCGTCGGACAGTTCCCCGAGTTCCGCCTCGGACAGCGCCTTCAGATCGCGTGGTCCCCGGATGTTCTCCAGAATCGTCACGTCGGGCCCCCTTCGGTCCGTGCTGCTCAACTCACGGTGACGGCCGGCTCCCCCGACTCGACGCCGTCCTGCTCCATCTGCTCGGCGATCTTCATCGCCTCCTCGATGAGGGTCTCCACGATCTTCGACTCGGGCACGGTCTTGATGACCTCGCCCTTCACGAAGATCTGCCCCTTGCCGTTGCCGGAGGCGACCCCGAGGTCCGCCTCCCGGGCCTCGCCGGGACCGTTGACCACACACCCCATGACGGCCACCCGCAGGGGCACTTCCATGCCCTCCAGGCCGGCCGTGACCTCGTCGGCGAGCTTGTAGACGTCGACCTGGGCGCGCCCGCAGGACGGGCACGAGACGATCTCCAGCCGCCGCTGCCTGAGCCCCAGCGACTCCAGGATCTGGATGCCGACCTTGACCTCCTCGGCGGGCGGGGCGCTCAGCGAGACGCGGATCGTGTCGCCGATGCCCCGCGACAGCAGCGCCCCGAAGGCCACCGCCGACTTGATCGTCCCCTGGAAGGCCGGACCGGCCTCGGTGACGCCCAAGTGCAGCGGATAGTCGCACTGTTCGGCCAACTGCTGGTACGCGCTGACCATGACCACGGGATCGTTGTGCTTCACCGAGATCTTGATGTCCCGGAACCCGTGCTCCTCGAAGAGCGACGCCTCCCACAGCGCGCTCTCGACCAGCGCCTCCGGCGTCGCCTTGCCGTACTTCTGCAGCAGCCTCCGGTCCAGCGACCCCGCGTTGACCCCGATCCGGATAGGCGTGCCGTGATCGGACGCGGCCCGCGCGATCTCCTTCACCTTGTCGTCGAACTGCTTGATGTTGCCGGGATTGACGCGTACGGCGGCACAGCCGGCCTCGATCGCGGCGAAGACGTACTTGGGCTGGAAGTGGATGTCCGCGATCACCGGGATCTGCGACTTGCGCGCGATGGTCGCCAGGGCGTCCGCGTCGTCCTGCGTGGGGCAGGCGACGCGGACGATCTGGCAGCCGGACGCGGTGAGTTCGGCGATCTGCTGCAAGGTGGCACCGATGTCGGACGTACGGGTCGTCGTCATCGACTGCACCGACACCGGGGCCCCGCCCCCGACCGCCACCGGCCCGACCTGGATCCGCCGCGACACGCGCCGCTCGGCGATCGGCCGGACCGGTACCTCGGGGACGCCCAAGGAGATGGCGGTCATGACGTCACTCCCGGTTTCCGTTGACCGTCTCGCGCATGGCGCGCAGCGACTCCTTGAGGGAGCCCATGGTGGCGAGGACAGCGGTGGGCTCGTAGCCGCAGTGCGCCATGCAGTTGGCGCAGCGCGGGTCCTTGCCGCGGCCGTACTTGTCCCAGTCGGTCTCCTCGATGAGTTCGCGGTACGTCGGCACATACCCGTCGCTCATCAGGTAGCAGGGGCGCTGCCAGCCGAAGAGGGAGTAGTTCGGGATCGCCCACGCGGTGCACGGGAAGTCGACCTTGCCCTCCAGGAAGTCCAGGAAGAGCGGGGAGTGGTTGAGCCGCCACTTGCGCCGGTTGCCGCCCGCGAAGGCCTTCTTGAACAGCTCGCGGGTCTGCTCGACACCGAGGAAGTGCTCCTGGTCGGGCGCCTTCTCGTAGGCGTAGGCGGGGGAGATCATCATCTCGTCGACCTTCAGGTCGTCGTTGAGGAAGTTGAGGACCTCGATGATGGTCTGCGGGGTGTCGGTGTTGAAGAAGGTCGAGTTGGTGGTCACCCGGAAGCCGCACTTCTTGGCTTCCTTGATGGCCTCTACGGCCTCGTCGAACACGCCTTCCTTCGCCACCGACTCGTCGTGGCGCTCGCGCAGGCCGTCGATGTGCACGGCGAAGGCGAAGTAGGGCGAGGGCTTGAACTTGTCCATCTTCTTGCGCAGCAGCATGGCATTGGTGCACAGGAAGACGTATTTCCGCCTTGCCACCAACTGTCGCACGATCTCGTCGATCTGAGGGTGCATCAGGGGCTCACCGCCGGCGATGGACACCATCGGCGCGCCGGATTCGAGCACCGCTCCCACGGCCTGTGCGACCGGCATGCGCTGCTTGAGCACCCCCGCCGGATGCTGGATCTTGCCGCAACCCTCGCACTTGAGGTTGCACGCGAACAGCGGTTCCAGCTCGACGATCAGCGGGAACTTGTCGCGCTTGCGGAGCTTTTGTTCGACCAAGTAAGTAGCGACCTTGATGGACTGACGCAGCGGCATGGCCATCTGGCTCACCTCCTGGGGAGCAGCAAAGAACGGTGCCATTCGAAGAAAGCGGGAAGGACCGACCTAAGGACACGGAACGCTGATATTCCCCCGCGCACCGTGCCGATCCGGACGAGTTCATGTTCTGGAGCGTCCACGACCACCCGTACGGCCGCAACGGGGCGCTCACCCGCGCGCACGGCGCTCAGGAGCGTCGCCGCCGACTCCATGTCGACCGCGATTGCGCCGGTCGAGAGCAGATCGGACCGTTCCTGACCACGGACCACATGATCAGAGCCGGTGAGCGGTCCGGTGTGGACGGTGCGCCCCGGTACTGCGCGGGTGAGTTCCTTGACGAGCAGCTCGGTCGCGACGCACTCGGTGGTCCCGCGCGGATCACGGGTCTCCTCGGCGACGACCAGGTCACCGGGGTGCATCCCGGGGGCGAGCCCCGCGCAGAAGCCGGTGGCGAGCACGGCGGCCCCGGCGAGCGCCGGGTCGGCCAGGACCCGGGTGACGGACCGCTCGGCCGCCTTGGGTCCCATACCGGTCCGCAGGACGGTGACCGGCCCGCCGGCCTCGCTGTGACCGCCGGTGCGCAGGGCGAAGTGCTCGATGCCGAGCGCGCAGGCGATCAGCAGCGGCGCCGGAGCGGGCTGTGTGCTCATCAGCCCCCCTGGGATCCGGCGAAGGGCTCGCCGTGCACGTACCGGCCGAGCGCGGTGAGCGGGAACACCTGCCGGTAGAGGTGGTAGTTGATGGAGAAGTCCCAGGGGAACCCGGTGCCGGTGAAGTACGGCTCGTCCCAGGAGCCGTCCGCGCGCTGGGTGGCCGCGAGCCACTCGACGCCGCGCTCCACGGCCTTGGAGTCCTTCTCCCCCGCGGCGAGCAGCGCCATCAGGGCCCACGCGGTCTGCGAGGCGGTGGAGGCGCCCCGGCCGCTGAAGCCCTTGACGTCCTTGTACGACCGCAGGTCCTCGCCCCAGCCGCCGTCGTCGTTCTGGACGGACTCCAGCCAGACCACGGCCCGGCGGATCGCCGGGTGCGAGGCGGGGATTCCGGCGGCGGTGAGGGCGGGTACGACGGACCCGGTGCCGTAGACGTAGTTGACGCCCCAGCGTCCGAACCACGAGCCGTCCGGCTCCTGTTCGGCCAGCAGCCACTGGATGCCCCGCCGGGTGCGCGGGTCGTGGGCGAGGCCCTCGACCGCGAGCATCTCGACGACGTGCGCGGTGACATCGGCCGACGGCGGGTCGATGACCTCACCGAAGTCGCAGAACGGCAGCCGGTTGGGGAAGGGACTGGTGTTGTCGACGTCGAAGGCGCCCCAAGCGCCGTTCTTCGACTGCATCCCGAGGTTCCAGCGCACCCCGCGCCCGATCGCCTTCTCCACGCGCTCCGGGTCGTGGTGCCTGACCCGGCGCAGCGCCAGGACCACCTCGGCGGTGTCGTCGATGTCGGGGTAGTTGTCGTTGTGGAACTCGAACGCCCAGCCGCCCGGCGGCAGCCCCGGCCGCTTCACGGCCCAGTCGCCGGGCCGGACGATCTCCTCGCCGAGCATCCAGTCGGCCGCCTTGACCAGTTGAGGATGGTCGGCGGGCACCCCGGCGTCGGCGAGCGCGATGGTGGCGAGGCAGGTGTCCCACACCGGGGACTGGCAGGCCTCGATCATGCGGGCCCCGTCCTCGCGCCAGACGGCGAAACGGTCCAGCGAGGCCAAACCCTCGCGGATCACGGGGTGTTCGAGGTCGTAGCCGAGCAGATGCAGAGCGATGATCGAGTACATCGCAGGCGGCTGGATACCGCCCCAGCAGCCGTCGTTCTCCTGCCGCTCGATGATCCAGCGGGCGGCGCTGTTCATCGCGGCCCGGCGCAGCCTGCGCGGGGCGACCTTGCGCAGTTGGTGCAGCGCCTTGTCGAGCCGCTGGAATGCGCCGTCCCAACTCGCCGCCGGAGCAAGGGGCTTGGCCGGGTTGGGGTTCGCCGGGTCGGTGTGCAGTTCGTCCAGCGGGAAGGGTGCGGGCCGTACCGGCCGCTTGGCCGAGACGATCGTCAGCGGGACGATGGTCTGGCGGGCCCAGCAGCCGAAGTCGTAGATGTTGAGCGGCACCCAGGTCGGGAAGTAGATGAGCTCGGGCGGGAGTTCGGGCAGGTCCTCCCACTTCCACCAGCCGAACAGGGCCAGCCAGATCCGGGTGAAGACCCGGGCTGCGGCGATGCCTCCCTGGGCCCTGATCCACTCCGCCGCCTTCGCCATGTGCGGTGCGTCGGGGGTGTCGCCGGCCAGGCGGAGGGCGACGTAGGCCTCGATGGTGGCGGAGAGGTCGCCCGGTCCGCCGTAGAAGGTGGCCCAGGTGCCGTCCTCGCGCTGCTCGCCGCGGATGAACAGGCCGGCGGCGTGGGTGGTGGACTCGTCCCGGATCCCCAGGAACTGACGGAGCAGCAGGTCCTCGGCGTCCATGGTGACGTTGGTCTCCAGGTCGCCCTTCCACCAGCCCTGGGCGTCCTGCCGGGACAGCAGGAAGTCGGTGGCACGCCGCACGGCACGCTCGGCGGCGTCATGAACCCCCGCCGCCGCGGGGGTGGTGCTGTCGGTTTCGCTGGCCGCGGCAGCGCGGGGCTGCAGGGCCCCGGTGCTTCCGTCGGTCGTCGCTGTCATGGCTTCCCCTTCGTGCAGTGTGCAAATGGTGCGTCTGCTGTGGGTCCGCCGTCGGCCGGTGCGCATGTACCCGCGACACCGGCCGGCGACTACGCGAGGGCTATTCGACCGATAGTGATCATCTCTTTCGTACGACGACGAAGTCGGCGAGCGCCGCGAACTGGTCCCGCACCCGGTCGGGCATGTCGACGGCGTCCAGGGCTTCGATGGCGATGGTGTGCTGACGGCGTGCCTCTTGGGCGGTCCACTCGCGGCCGCCGGCCTCCTCGATGAGGGCGGCGCGGGCGGCGAACTCCTGCTCGGAGAAGTTCTCGAAGTCGCTGCTCTTGGCGTCGGCGGCGAGCAGCTTGCCGAGCTGCTCGGAGGCGGCGCCGCCCGCCGCGAGCGCGGCCACGACCGGCAGGGACTTCTTGCGCTGGCGCAGATCGCTCCAGGTCTGCTTGCCGGTGGAGACCGGGTCGCCCCAGATGCCGAGGAGGTCGTCGACGGCCTGGAAGGCGAGGCCGAGGTGGTAGCCGTACTTCTCCAGCGTGTCGGCGGTGCGGTCGTTCGCGCCGCCGAGCACGGCGCCGATGGAGCTGGCGCAGGCCAGCAGGGCGCCGGTCTTGTTGCCCTCCATCTCCAGGCACTCCTCGACGCTGACGCGGTCGCGGTGCTCGTAGGAGATGTCCTGGGCCTGTCCGTCGATCAGGGCCCGGGTGGCGGTGGTCAGCCGGCGGGTGGCGCGGCCGGCCTCGACGGTGCCGAGCTCCAGGAGCAGCTCGTTGGCGAGGGCGAACAGGGCGTCGCCGACCAGGATGGCCTGGGCGGGGCCGTGCACCTTCCACACCGTGTCGCGGTGCCGGCGCTGCTCGTCGCCGTCCATCAGGTCGTCGTGCAGGAGCGAGAAGTTGTGGACCAGTTCGACGGCCACCGCGCCGGGGATGCCGACCTCGGGCGCGGCGCCGGTCACCTCGGCGGAGAGCACGGCGAGGGCGGGGCGCACGGCCTTGCCGCCGTCCCCGGCCGTGGGCCTGCCCTGGGCGTCGATCCAGCCGAAGTGGTAGGCGGAAACGGTGTCCATGGGAGACGCCAGGCGGTCGATCGCCGCCCGCAGTACCGGTGTGGCCAGGGTCCGGCCGCGCTCCAGGAGCGCGGTCACGTCCACCGCGGTCGCTCCAGCGGCCTTCGAGGCCGGGGGCACAGTGGGCACAGTCTCTCCTCTTGTTGCGGTACCGGGGGTGCGGGGGCCTGCCGCCGGGTGCTGATCGAGCATCATGCCGCCTCCTCCACTTCGAAGAGGTGACTCGGGCGGGGCCGACCCAGGGCGCTCAGCGCGGCGTCGGCCGCGCTCACACCGCTGCGGACCGCACTCTCCATGGTCGCGGGCCACCCTGTGGCGGTCCACGCTCCGGCCAGATAGAGGCCGGGGGCCTTGGTACGGGTGCCGGGCCGCAGCCGCCCGACACCGGGGGTGGGGGCGAACGTCGCCGTGCGCTCCCGGGTCACGAAGAAGTCCTTCACCTCGGCCTTCCGGGCCAGCGGCAGCAGCCGGGCCAGCTCCGGCAGGTACTTGTCACGCAGCTGGGCCACCGGCGCGTCGATCTCGTGGTGCGCGGCCGACTGGGACAGCGCGAGGTACTGCCCCTCGCGCAGCCCGGAGGAGTCGGTCCGGTCGAACACCCACTGCACCGGAGTGCCGAGGGCGGCGAAGAAGGGGGTGCTGAGCACCGGGCGGTCGTAGACGACATGGACGTTCAGGATCGGCGCGGTGCCGATCCGAAGCAGCCGTCCGGGGTCGTCCAGGGCGCCGTCGGGCAGCAGGTCGTGGGCCTCGCTCTGCGGTACGGCGAGAACGACGGCGTCCGCCCGGAGTGTCTCGCCGGGAACCTGGACGCTCCAACGGCCGTTGTCCTCAGTGGAGATGGAGGTGACGCGTGTACGGACCTCGGTACGCACGCCCGCGGACTCGAGCGCCTTGCGGGCCAGCCGGTCGTGCAGTTCGCCCAGCGGGACATGCGCCCATCCGATGTCGGCCGCGCCCGGGTCGGACAGCAGACCGGTCTTGAACACCATCGCGGCGAGCCCCAGTGAGGAGTCCTCGGCGACCGCGTTGAGGGTGGCGATCCCGACCAGGTTCCACAGGGCCTGGACGGCACGTGGGGACTGGCCGTGCGCGGCCAGCCAGGTGCCGAAGTTCTGTGCGTCCAGGGCCGGATCGGCGAGGTCGAGCCCCATCAGCGCGAGCGCGGCACGCCCGACGGCGGCACGCTCGGTGAGGGAGAGGTGCGGGTAGGTGGCGAGGCTGCGCCCCAGATGCAGCGGCACGGGCAGCGGATCGCGCTGGATCCTGCCAAGACGCCGCCCCTCGGGCTTGGCCAGGTCGAGTACGGGCACGTCGAGACGATCCTGCAGCGGTGCGAGCGCGGTGCCCTCGATACGGTCGAGGAACCAGCGGTAGGCGGTGCAGCAGCGCAGATACACGTGCTGGCCGTTGTCGACGGTGAGGTCGCCGCGCTGGAAGGAGAAGGCGAGTCCGCCGAGGCGGGGCCGGCCCTCCAGGAGGGTCACGCGTACTCCGGCGTCGGCGAGCGCCAGCGCCGCGGTGATGCCGGCGAGTCCGCCGCCGACCACGACGGCGTCGCCTCCGGTTGTGATGCCGTCGGTCATCGTGTGCCCTCCCCCGAACGGCCGCCGCGGTGTTTGAACGATGCACGGTCGGCCGTCTCAGTCAGGGACGCCGCTTCACCGCGGAGGGTTGCCTGCCACTTTTCGCCGGTGGCATCACCTTGGACCGAATTGTCCATCAGGCTCGCCTCCTGAGGGTCCGCCGCGACACATGCCGGGTGTCCAGACCCGACAGACCGCGTACGGCGACGTACGCCTTCTCGCGTCCCGGCAGCGAGACACGCCCGCGCAACACCGCCTCCGGCTCGCGCTCGATGCGATCCAGGAGGCGGCGGTAAATACCGGCCATGGCGGCGACACAGGCGCCGCTGCGCCGGTCGAGCATCGGGAGCAGCCGGTAGCCCTCGGCGAAAAGGGCGCGGGCCCGACGCACTTCGAAGTGCACGAGGCCCGCGAAGTCGGCGCCCTCCGGGGCGGTCGGCCCGGCGAACCCGGCCGAGCAGCCGAACTTGGCGAGGTCGTCGGCGGGCAGATAGGTGCGGCCCCCCTCGGCGTCCTCGCGCACGTCCCTCAGGATGTTGGTGAGTTGCAGCGCGAGCCCGAGCGTGTCGGCATACTCCGGCGCGCGCTCGGCACCGCGCGCCCCCGGTTCGGTGCCGAACACCCCGAGCGAGAGCCGCCCGATGGCGCCCGCCACACAGCGGCAGTAGACCTTCAGGTCGTCCCAGGTCTCGTAGGTCTCTCCGCGTACGTCCATCAGCACGCCGTCGATCAGCTCGTCCAGGCCGTCGAGCGGGATCGGGAAGACCTCGGCGGCATGGGCGAGGGCGACCGCGACCGGGTCGGTGTCGTCCTCGTCGACCGCGCCGTCCCGTACCCGGGTGAGCAGCGCCCGGGTGTCCTCGAGTCTGGCGACCTTGACCTCGCCTGCCAGCGCCCCGTCACCGATGTCGTCGACACGGCGCGAGAACGCGTACAGCGCCGACATCGCACGGCGCTTCGGCGTCGGCAGCAGCCGGATGCCGTACGCGAAGTTGCGTGCCTGCTGTCCGGTGACGGCCTCGCAATAGCTGTACGCGGCGAGTACCGGTGCGGACGCGTGTGGTGCGAACTCCACGGTCCGGATCACCCCTCTCCTCGCAGAGTCACGCCCACCTCGCGCAGCAACTGCATCTTGCCGGGCTTGGGCGGGCCGGGAAGTACGTCGTATTCGGCGGCGGCGATCGCGTGGATCGCCGCCCTTCCCCCCGCCACGAACCCCGCGAGCAGCAGTCTCAGCCTGCCGTGGACGCTACCCACCAGAGGGGCGCCTTCATTCAGGAGATCGCGGGCGCGTTGTGCTTCGTATGCAACCAGTGCACGCACCGAGGCGCCCGCGGTTTTCGTGGCGAGATCCGCCTCCTGGACGTGAAAGCGCTTCATGTCCTGGGCGGGCAGGTAGATGCGGTCGCGGCCGAGGTCCTCGGCGACGTCCTGGAGGTGCTCGACGATCTGGAGGGCGGTGCAGATCGCATCGGAGCGGCGGATCCGCTCGGGGGTGGCGGTGCCGGTGACGGCGAGGACGAGATGCCCGACGGGGTTGGCGGACAGTTCGCAGTAGGCAAGCAGGTCGTCGTAGGTCTCGTAGCGGCTGACGAGCTGGTCCTGGCGGTTGGCCTCGATCAGGCCGAGAAACGGCTCGGGGGTCAGCGAGCAGCGGCGGACCGTGGGCTGCAGGCGGCGCAGCAGTGGGTGGCGCGGAGTCGACTCGAACACGCGTCTAAGGTCGGCCTCGAAGGCGTCCAGCATCAGCAGGCGGTCGTCGGCGTCCGTGGCCGAAACGCCGAGCAGCCGGGCGTCGGCGCCACCGGGGGCCAGATCGCCGTCGCCGATGTCGTCGACGAGGCGGGCGAAGCCGTAGACGGCCATGAGGTCGGTGCGCCAGGCCCGGGGCAGGAAGAACGGGGCCACGGGGAAGTTCTCGTGCGCGGCCTTCTCGAGCGTGCCGCGCTCCGCGTCACCGGCGTGCGACATGCCGGATCCCGTCACCGCGGACTGCCCGGGGCGGGGACGGCACATGCTGCGTTGAGCTGGGGAGTTTCCGTAGCCATTGCCGTCACATCTCCCGTTCTACACCGCCGACCCAATGCACACTATTTCGGACACGCCGCCCGGCCGTCCGCGCGGCTTCCCCGCAGAGGGTGTGGGGCATTATGGCCCCACTTGCCGCGATTGGGGACCGGTACAGCTTACGTTGTACAACGCACGGTGGTTCGCCGGGGTGTCCTGCGCATCACAAGAACACACCGATTGGTCCCAAGATTCCTGACGCCAGCCGAAGTTGACGTCTCCTTTGCAGACGCGGAGCCCCGCCGGAAGGGTTCCGGCGGGGCCGTGGGAAGCGGGGTGGGCCGGGTGAGCCGGTCCGGGGTGGACTACTTGCCCGTGAACTTCTCGTACTCCTTGAGGACCTCGTCGGTCGGGCCGTCCATGCGCAGCTCGCCGCGTTCCAGCCACAGCACACGGTCGCAGGTGTCTCGGATCGACTTGTTGTTGTGACTGACGAGAAACACCGTGCCGGCCTCCTTGCGCAGCTCCCGGATGCGCTGCTCGGAGCGCTTCTGGAACTTGCGGTCGCCGGTGGCCAGCGCCTCGTCGATCATCAGGACGTCGTGGTCCTTGGCGGCGGCGATGGAGAACCGGAGTCGGGCCGCCATGCCGGAGGAGTAGGTGCGCATCGGCAGGGTGATGAAGTCGCCCTTCTCGTTGATGCCGGAGAAGTCGACGATCTCCTGGTAGCGCGCCTTGATCTGCTCACGGGTCATGCCCATCGCGAGCCCGCCCAGGATGACGTTCCGCTCGCCGGTCAGGTCGTTCATCAGGGCCGCGTTCACACCCAGCAGGGAGGGCTGGCCGTCGGTGTAGACCTTGCCCTTCTCCGCCGGGAGCAGCCCTGCGATGGCGCGCAGCAGGGTGGACTTGCCGGAGCCGTTGGAGCCGATCAGGCCGATGGCCTCGCCGCGGTAGGCGGTGAAGGACACACCGCGGACGGCGTGCACCTTGCGCACACCCCGTTCCTCGCCGCGCTTGAGTATGCGGCTGAGCGCGGCGGTGGCGCTGCCCTTGCCGGTCTTGGCGCCGTTGACGCGGTAGACGATGTGCAGCTCGTCGGCGATGACGGTGGGAACTCGGGTGTCAGCCACGGCCGTACCTCTCCTCCGCCTTCCAGAAGTACACGAAGCCGCCGACGAGGAAGAGCAGGGCCCAGCCGGCCGCGGCCGCCCACACATGGTTGGGGAGCCACTCGGAGCCGTAGTCGTCGATCAGGGCGAAGCGGACCAGGTCCATGTAGATGGCCGCCGGGTTCCACTGCAGGACGTCGGCGATCCACTGGGGCTTGTCGGCGAGCATGATCGGGATGGAGTACATGACCCCGGACGCGTACATCCAGGTACGCATCACAAACGGCATCAGCTGCGCCAGGTCGGGTGTCTTGGCGCCGGCCCGGGCCATGATCAGCGCGAGTCCGGTGTTGAAGCAGAACTGCAGGCCCAGCGCCGGAACGATCAGCAGCCAGGACAGGTCCGGAATACTGCCGAAGGCGACGGTCACCGCGAACAGCACGATCATCGAGAAGAGCAGTTGCTGAAGCTGCTGCAGTGCGAAGGAGACCGGCAGCGCGGCGCGCGGGAAGTGCAGCGCGCGGACCAGGCCGAGGTTGCCGGAGATCGCGCGGACGCCCGCCATCACCGAGCTCTGCGTGAAGGTGAACACGAACACGCCCGTGACCAGGAACGGGATGTACACCTCGCGGGACATGCCCCGGTCGGCTTCCAGGATGACGCCGAAGATGAAGAAGTACACGGCCGCGTTCAGCAGCGGTGTCACCACCTGCCAGAGCTGGCCGAGCTTGGCCTGGCTGTACTGGGCGGTCAGCTTCGCCCGCGAGAAGGCGAGGATGAAGTGACGCCGGTCCCAGAGCTGGCGGACGTACTCGACGAGCGAGGGGCGGGCGCCGCTCACGCTCAGCCCGTACTTGGCGGCCAGGTCGGCCGCCGTGAGTCCCTCGTCGGGCGACGGAGGCGCGGTCACCGCGACCTGTCCGTCGTGCGTTGTCTCACTCACTAGTGGAAACTTTCGTCTTCGGGATGCGCAGCCTGTGCGGGCATGCCGTGGGCCTGAGGCCCTTGTGTGGACCTCCTGTGCGTTCAGTGAAGCTTGTCAGATCACAGGAGGACGGCCCAGCCGGGTCAGCCGCCACACCGTACGCCACTTCATGGGCCGGCGGGGGCCGCACGGGCTCGTCCAGCCTTCCCGGAAGCCGCCGAACCACGCCCTGAGCGCGGGCCGCGAGGGGCGGCGCAACAGGGTGAGCAGCAGCCAGACGCCCAGGTAGACCGGGATCAGCAGCGCGGGGAGGTTGCGGCGGGCGAGCCAGACGCGGTTGCGGGCGACCATGCGGTGGTAGACCGCGTGCCGGGAGGGAGCGGTCGTGGGGTGGTTCAGCACCATGTCGGACCGGTAGTCGATCATCCAGCCCGCGTCGAGGGCCCGCCATGCCAGGTCGGTTTCCTCGTGTGCGTAAAAGAATTCGTCCGGGAGGCTGCCGACTTCGGCGAAGACCTGGGTACGGACGGCATTGGCGCCGCCGAGGAAGGTGGTGACCCGGGAGGAGCGCATCGGGTCGGCGGCGCGCAGCCGGGGGACGTGGCGGCGCTGGGTCTCGCCGGTGTCCGGGTCGGCGATGCGGAAGCTGACGATGCCGAGCTTGGGGTCGGCGGCGAAGGCCTGCCGGCAGAGCTCTGCGGTGTCGTGCTGGGCGAGAAGTCCGTCGTCGTCGAGGAAGAGCAATATGTCGACGTCGCGGCCGCTGGGGCCGAAGGCCTCGATGCCGACGTTGCGCCCGCCGGGGATGCCGAGGTTGTCCGAGAGCTCGATCGTCCGGACGCCCTCGGGGACATCGGGCACCGGCGAGCCGTTGCCGACCACGACCACCTCGACGCGGTCGCCGTCCTGCTTGGCGACCGAGTCGAGAAGGGCTCGTAGCTCGTCGGGGCGGTTGCCCATCGTGATGATGACCGCGCCGACCTTCATCGGCGCGCTCACTTCAGCCTGCTCGACGCGAGGATGGAGACCAGGTGCAGCAGGGTCTGCAGGAGGGCGATGCCGGCCATCACCGCCACGCCGAGCCGCGTGTAGAACAGGTCGCCGCGCATCTGGTCGACGATCGCCAGCACCAGGATCAGCAGGGACGCCTCGATGCCGAGGATCAGCCGGTGGAACTTCAGCGCGGCGGCGGCCCGGCGGGCCAGCGCCATGCCGGAGGAGCGCATCTCGGCGGCGGCCTCCTTGACCGGCGGCAGCCCGCCCTGGTGCCGGGCGACACCGACCAGGTCGGTCTCGGCCTTGATCAGGATGGCGCCGAGCGCGGCCAGCGTGCCGAGGAAGGCCCACAGCCAGTCGATACGGCCGCTGCCCCACAGGTCGGCGGCGCGCAGTCCGAAGCCGACGAGCACGGCGGCGTCGGTGAGGTAGGCGCCGACGCGGTCGAGGTAGACGCCGTTGAGCGAGTACTGCTTCTTCCAGCGGGCGATCTCGCCGTCGACGCAGTCCAGCAGCAGATACAGCTGGACGCAGACCACGCCGAGCAGGGCGCCCGGGATCCCCGGCACGAGCAGTGCCGGGGCCGCGAGCACACCGAAGACGGTCATCAGGTACGTGAGCTGGTTGGGCGTCACCCTGGTGTTGACCAGGTAGCGGTCGACCCGCAGGGACACCTCACGCATGTAGAGGCGTCCCATCCAGTGCTCACCGCTGCGCCGGTCCTTCACCCCCGCGGGGTGGACGACCGGACGGAGTTCAGCTACCGATGGCCTTGACATAGTCGGCGTAGATGTCCTTGATCTGGTCGGTTTTCAGGTCGAGGTGTTCGAGGATCGTGTAGCGCCCTGGCCGGGTCTGAGGGGCGAACTCCACGGCCCGGACGAACTCGTCCGTGCTGAAGCCGATCTCCTCCGGCAGCACCGGAAGCCCGTGCCGGCGCAGCACCTCGGCCATGTAGGCCGACTCCTCGTGGGCGCCGCGCAGATACATCGCGAAGGCCGCGCCCAGTCCGCACTGCTCACCGTGGGCGGCGGCCCGCCTCGGGTAGAGCAGGTCGAACGCGTGGTTGATCTCGTGGCAGGCGCCGGAGGACGGGCGGGAGTCGCCCGACACCGACATGGCGATACCGCTGAGCACCAGCGCCTCGGCGAGCACCTGGAGGAAGTCGGTGTCCCCGATGCCCCCCGGGTGCCTCAGCACCGCCTCGCCGGCCTGCCGGGCGATGGCGGCCGCCAGACCGTCGATCTTCTCGCCCTTGACGCGGTTGGCCAGCTCCCAATCCGCGATGGCGGAGATGTTGGAGACGGCGTCCCCGATCCCGGCGCGCACGAAGCGCACCGGGGCCTCGCGGATGACGTCGAGGTCGATGACGACCGCGATGGGGTTCGGCACACCGTAGGAGCCGCGGCCCGCGTCATTGTCGAGGGTGGCGACCGGCGAGCAGAGACCGTCGTGCGCGAGGTTCGTCGGTACGGCGACCAGCGGGAGGCCGACCCGTGCCGCGGCGAACTTGGCGCAGTCGATGATCTTGCCGCCGCCGAGCCCGACGACCGCGTCGTAGTGGCCGGCCTTTATGTCGCCGGCCAGCCGCACCGCGTCGTCGAGGGTGCCGCCGCCGACCTCGTACCAGGTCGCACCGGGCAGACTCGGCTCCAGCCGCTCACGCAGCTTGGCGCCGGAGCCGCCGCTGACGGCGACGGCGAGCTTGCCGGAGTGGGAGATGCGCTGGTCGGCGAGGACACAGCCCAGGTCGTCGAGGGCACCCGGGCGGATGTCGACGACGACGGGGGAGGGAATCAGCCGGGTCAGTACTGGCACGCGATCTCCCGTCCGCGGGCGAGATCGTCGTGATTGTCGATCTCGACCCACTTGACGTCGCCGATCGGCGCCGTGTCGATCGTGAAGCCGCGGTTCACGAGCTCCTGGTAGCCGTGCTCGTAGAACTGCTGCGGGTCGGTCTCCCAGACCGTCTTCAGGGCGTCGGCCAGCTCGGGGGCGGCGTCTCCCTCGATCAGGGTGACGCCGATGTACTCGCCGGTGGCCTCGGACGGGTCCATCAGCTTGGTGATCTTCGTGACGCCCTTGGCGGGGTCCACGACGACCTTCATCTCCTCGTCCGCGAGCGACTTCACAGTGTCGAGGGCGAGGATGATCTTCTTGCCGTCACCGCGGGCGGCGAGCAGCGTCTCCTCGACGGAGACCGGGTGGACGGTGTCGCCGTTGGCGAGGATCACACCGTCCTTGAGGGCGTCACGGCCGCACCACAGGGAGTAGGCGTTGTTCCACTCCTCGGCCTTGTCGTTGTCGATGAGGGTGAGCTTGAGGCCGTACTTCTGCTCAAGGGCTTCCTTGCGCTCGTACACGGCCTCCTTGCGGTAGCCGACGATGATCGCGACCTCGGTCAGACCGATCTCGGCGAAGTTGCCGAGCGTCAGGTCCAGAACCGTCGGTTCGCCCTCTATGCCCGCGGGGCCCACCGGCACCAGAGCCTTGGGAAGGCTGTCGGTGTAGGGGCGCAGACGCCGTCCGGCGCCGGCCGCCAGCACGAGGCCGATCATGCGGGTTCTCCTTCATCGTGTACGGCAGGGGCTCCAGCGGAGACCCAGAAGCGGATGCTCTCGACGAGCACCACCAGGGCCACGGCCACGGCGAGCGCCGTGAGCGCGACCTTGAACTGTGCGGCGGTGAACAGCACGGCCAGCACCGTGACCATCAGCGTCCGGCCCTCGTGCCCCCCGATCGCCCGCACCAGCCAGTGCGGGGGCGCGCCCGCGTTGCCGCGGATGCGATAGACCGTGTCGTAGTGATGGTAGGCGACAGCGGCCACCAGGCCGAAAGCCGCAGGAAGGGCTCCGTTTACCCCGGCTTTAACTCCGAGGGCGAGCACGGTGCCGTACTCCGCGGCCCGGAAGAACGGCGGGACCAGCCAGTCGAGGGCGCCCTTGAGGGGGCGGGCGACGGCGAGGGCCGAGGTCGCCGCATAGAAGAGGGCGGCGACGACGGGCCACGGTCCGCCGAAGTCGGTGAGTGCGGCGGTGGCGACGACCGCGAGACCGCCGAGCAGGGCCACGGCGGGGGCGGTGAAGCCCGGCAGCCTCCGCGCGGGGTTCTTGAACGCCTCGGCGAGGCCCTGAGCCAGCGGGCCGGAGTCGGCGAGGTCGGCCAGCGCCTGCGCGGCCCGGTCCGTGCGGTTTGCCTTGCGGGTCAGGGAGCGCAGCACGCGGCCCGCCGTGGTGTACGTGGCGGCGAAGGCACATCCGATGAGCAGGGCGTAGAAGGTGATCCGCGGTGTGGTGAGCGCGGTCAGGACGGCGATCATCGCCCAGCGCTCGCCGATGGGGAGCACGATCATGCGGCGCACCCAGACCGTCCAGCCGACGCTGTCGAGCTTGTCGGAGAGGGCGGCGGTGGGGCTGGTGTTGGCGGTGGCGTCGTGGTTCGCCTCGTTGAAGGAGAAGTCCACGACATGGCGGCAGGTCTGCAGGACCATCGCGCCGAGGGCGAGCGCCCATACGTCGTCGCCACCCCGGGCGGCTCCGAGGGCGAGGCCCGCGTAGTAGGCGTACTCCTTGGCCCGGTCGAAGGTGGCGTCCAGCCAGGCGCCGAGGGTGGAGTACTGCAGCGAGTAGCGGGCGAGCTGGCCGTCGGTGCAGTCCAGCACGAAGGAGAAGAGCAGCAGCACACCGGCAGCGACGAAGCCTCCGCGGGTGCCGGTGGCCGCGCAGGCCGCTGCTATGAGCGCGGTGAGCAGGGAGGCGGTGGTGACCTGGTTCGGGGTCAGGCCCCGGCGGGCGCACCAGCGCGCGAGGTAGCGGGAGTAGGGGCTGATGCAGTAGGTGGTGAAGAAGCCGTCCCGGGCCTTCACGGCCGACTTCAGGCGTACGGCCTCGTCGTCGACAGCGGCGACGGACTGCCGCGCCTCGTTGCGGGCCTGGGGGTCGGCGGGGACCTCCGCGACAAGGCTGCCGAGTTCGGGGCGGTGCACCTCGGCATCGAGCGCCTCGACCAGGCGGTCGGCGAGGCTGTCCACGAGGGTGGTGCCGCCGGCGGAGTTCTCGCGGGCCAGTGCGCGGGTCAGGGCCTGGCGGGCGGCGGGCTGGGCCGTCACGGCACCGGGGATCGCGGCGAGCGGGAAGCGGGGGTCGGTCAGGCCGAGGCGCAGCGCGTGCACATGGCCGACGAAGCGGGCGTCGACCACGGCGACCCGCTCCTGGCCCGGCACCCGGGCCAGCAGCGTCTCGGCCTCCGCGGCGTCGGCGGCGGTCCGGACATCGAAGCCGAGGGAGCGCAGATCGCCCTCGATCGACGATCCGGGGACCGGCTGGCCGGTGAGGATGGCGGTCGACAACCGAACTCACTCCCTGGGTGCCGACGCGCGGGCGCCGGTCATTGACATGGTGGGGCGCCCCTGGTCCGTGACACCCGGGCGGCATGTCGGCAGAGGCTATCGGATACCGGGAACGTGGCGTTCACCGCCCGTTTCACGGCCCGATCGACGTGGTTCGCACACGCCTTGCCGCGATCATCATCGGGGAAACGGGGCCCGGCCCACAAACTGCGCTTCCAGAGCGGACATTTGCCGCATTTTCTACGGTCGCGGGGGCTGAGCATAGGGTGGGCGACCATGACATGGCTGATCACAGGCGGGGCGGGGTACATCGGGGCACACGTGGCGCGGGCCATGACCGAGGCCGGTGAGCGCGTGCTGGCGCTGGACGACCTCTCGGCCGGGGTGCCCGCGCGGCTGCCCACCGGGGTGCCGCTGATCCAGGGCTCCTCCCTCGACGGCGACCTGCTCAAGCGGGTGCTGGCGGAGCACGAGGTGACGGGTGTGGTGCATCTCGCCGCACGCAAGCAGGTCGCCGAGTCCGTGGCGCAGCCCACCCGCTACTACCGGGAGAACGTGGGCGGTCTGGTCACGCTCCTGGACGCGGTGGCCGAGGCCGGCGTCCGGCGGTTCGTCTTCTCCTCCTCGGCCGCCGTCTACGGCAACCCGGATGTGGACCTCATCACGGAGGACACCCCGTGCGCGCCGGTGAATCCGTACGGCGAGACAAAACTCACCGGCGAGTGGCTGGTCCGGGCCGCCGGACAGGCACACGGAATCTCCACGGTCTGTCTGCGGTATTTCAACGTGGCCGGAGCCGCCGCGCCCGAACTCGCCGACACCGGCGTCTTCAACATCGTGCCCATGGTCTTCGACCGGCTGACCCGGGGCGAGGCCCCCCGGATCTTCGGCGACGACTACCCGACGCCGGACGGCACCTGTGTCCGTGACTACATCCATGTCGCCGACCTCGCCGAGGCCCATCTCACCGCCGCCCGCCGGCTCGCCGACCCGAGCGGCGATCTGACGGTCAACATCGGCCGCGGCGAGGGTGTTTCAGTGCGCGAGCTGATCGATGTCATCGGCGAGGTCACCGGCGACGCCCGGCCGCCGGTGATGGAGGGCCGCCGCCCCGGGGACGCGCCGCGGGCCGTCGCCTCGGCCGCGCGAGCCGCCGAGGAGCTCGGCTGGACCGCCTCCCGCTCAGTGCGCGAGATGGTCGACTCGGCCTGGCGCGGATGGCTGCTGCACCACGGGGGATGATCGCGCAGCGCCCTGACCTGCGCATCGTTTCTGCAGGTCAGGGCATATGACAACGGTGTTCAGTGCCGCGTTGCCCGATACCCCCCACCCGTAGTTCACTGTGATCCGGAAGCGATGACAGGAGGCGGCTTTCCATGGGGGCTGGGCACGACCACGGACATGCGCACGGCGGTCACGCCGGCGGTACGGCGACCTCGGCGTACCGCGGCAGGCTGCGCATCGCGCTGTCGATCACGCTCACCGTGATGGTGGTGGAGATCATCGGCGGTGTGGTCGCCGACTCGCTCGCGCTGGTCGCGGACGCCGCGCACATGGCGACCGACGCGGTGGGGCTCGCGATGGCGCTGCTGGCGATCCACTTCGCGAGCCGCCCGGCGACCGGCAACCGCACTTTCGGGTACGCCCGCGCCGAGATCCTCGCCGCGCTCGCCAACTGTCTCCTGCTGCTCGGCGTCGGCAGCTACGTCCTGTACGAGGCGATCCAGCGGTTCATCACGCCGGCCGACACCGAGGGCGGGCTGACCATTGTGTTCGGCGCGATCGGTCTGATCGCGAACATGATCTCGCTCGCGGTGCTGATGCGCGGCCAGAAGGAGAGCCTGAACGTACGCGGGGCGTTCCTGGAGGTGGCCGCGGACGCGCTGGGCTCAGTGGCGGTGCTGATCTCCGCGGTGGTGATCCTGACGACCGGCTGGCAGGCGGCCGACCCGATCGCCTCGCTCGTCATCGGCCTGATGATCGTGCCCCGCACCGTCAAGCTGCTCCGCGAGACCCTCGACGTCCTGCTGGAGGCGGCCCCCAAGGGCGTCGACATGACCGAGGTGCGCGCCCACATACTTGCCCTGGACGGCGTCGAGGACGTCCACGACCTGCATGCCTGGACCATCACCTCCGGTATGCCGGTGCTCTCCGCGCATGTGGTCGTCAGCTCCGAGGCGCTCAGCGCGATCGGGCACGAGAAGATGCTCCACGAGCTCCAGGGCTGCCTCGGCGACCACTTCGACGTGGAGCACTGCACCTTCCAGCTGGAGCCCTCCGGGCACGCCGAACACGAGGCGAAGCTCTGCCACTGAAATGGGTCCGCGACGGAGCGCAGCGGTCCGGCGCGCGACGGCGTCTTCACTCCCACAGCGGGGCGCCGCCAGGGTTCCGCCTTCGCCGCGCCGGGCACGATCAACTGCCGGGAGTGCCGGATTCGTGCGGCACACTTGGGGCGCACAACCGATGTGAAGGATGGGTATGCCGATCACACCTGCCGCCGCGACGCACACTCCGTCGAACGGCTCCGCAGACGAGATTTTGCTCGAACTGGTCGACGAGAACGGTGTGACGATCGGCACCGCGGAAAAGCTCGCCGCCCACCAGCCGCCGGGGCAGCTGCACCGCGCCTTCTCCGTCTTCCTCTTCGACGAGCGGGGCCGGCTGCTGCTCCAGCAGCGGGCGCTGGGCAAGTACCACTCCCCCGGTGTGTGGTCCAACACCTGCTGCGGCCACCCCTACCCCGGTGAGGCGCCCTTCGCGGCGGCGGCCCGGCGGACGTACGAGGAGCTCGGGGTCTCGCCGTCGCTGATGGCCCAGGCGGGCACGGTCCGCTACAACCACCCGGACCCGGACTCGGGCCTGGTGGAGCAGGAGTACAACCACCTCTTCGTGGGCCTGGTGCAGTCCCCGCTGCGCCCGGACCCGGAGGAGGTCGGCGACACCGCGTTCGTCACGCCCGAGGAACTGGCGGAGCGGCACGCTAAGGACACCTTCTCGTCCTGGTTCATGACCGTGCTGGACGCGGCCCGCCCCGCGGTGCGCGAGCTGACGGGCCCGACCGCCGGCTGGTGAGCGCTACGGCACCACGTGCGCGGGCTTGAGCGGCAGGGCGGCCCAGATCACCTTGCCGCCGCTCGCGGTGTGCTCGACATCGCAGGCGCCGCCCGCCTCCCGGGTGACCTCCCGCACCAGCAGCAGCCCGCGCCCGCCGGTCTGGCCGTGGTCGGCCTCCAGGGCGGTCGGGCGGTAGGGGTGGTTGTCCTCCACGGACACCCGCACCCACTCGGCACCGACGGCGACCTCCACGGCGAGCATCGGCGACAGCAGCGCCGCGTGCCGGACGGCGTTCGTGACCAGCTCCGAGACGATCAGCAGCAGGGCGTGCACCTGATCGTCCGTCAGCGGCACCCCCTGTCGGTACAGCAGATCCCGTACGGCGTGCCGCGCCTGCGGGACGGACGCGTCGACGGCCGAGGCGGTGAACCGCCACACACCCTCGTAGGGCAGTGGGTCGCCTGTTGGGCGTGGGGCGGGCCCGCGCCCGTGGTTCTCCATCGTCCGGTCGCCACCCTTGCGCTCGATTGTCACCACGAGTCGAGTGTTGGTAACGCGCCGCTCCGGTCCATGGAACTGAACACAAGTCAGCTATTTTCGAGCACTTTCTGATCGATGACGCATGACATGGTCATGTGCGGGACCGGTCCTGTCCCACCTGTGCCGACTTTACGAACTATTCGGGTTGTACGGGTTTGGTGGTGTCGGGTACGGAGGCCGCGGCGGCCTTGGTCTCGGCGCCCATCGCGTCGGAGACCATGCCCACCACGCGCCGCCCGCCGTAGCCCGTCGCGATCAGTCCGAGCCCGTCGAAGAGCAGCGCGAGCGCGATGAAGGTGCCGATGACGTACTTGCTGTCGCTCGGCCAGGAGGCCAGCACCAGGATGCCCAGCAGCAGGTCGAAGGTGCCCTGGAGCAGTGTCCAGCCGAACTGGGGGCCGCGTACGACCGCACTGCCGACCAGCCGGAACACCCCGCCGGTGAGGAACAGCAGCGCGGCGAACATGGTCAGCGCCTCGGCCGTCGCCTCGGGCTTGGCGATGATCACCACACCGGCCGCGATGTTCAGCGCCGCGACCACCACACCGAGCCAGAAGAAGTTGGTCCCGCGCGCCTGGATCGCGTGCAGCAGGCCGACGGCACCGCCGATCAGCAGGAGCCAGCCGAACAGCAGCATCGAGGTGAGGGTGGCGGCCGCGGTGTAGATCAGGCCGACGAGCCCGGCGAGGACGAGCAGCACGCCGAGCGCGGCGAGCCAGCCGAAACCGCGGCGCAGCTGCTGGGTGGAGTCGGCCATCAGCGCCTCCTCGATCGATCCTGCTTCTCCGGGTCCCCTGTGCAGCCTGTGCCGTAACTCTCGGCGCCGCCCTTCCTGATCGGCCGTCCGGCGGGCCGGATAGCATCCGGCGCATGGAGCCGCAGCTGCTGCACAGCGTCACCGACTCGGTGGCCACCGTCGTCATCCACCACCCCGAGAAGCGCAACGCGATGACGTCGGCGATGTGGGCCGCGCTGCCGCCGCTGCTCGGCACGCTGGCCGCCGATCCGCAGGTGCGGGCGCTGGTGCTGACCGGGGCGGGCGGCACTTTCTGCGCGGGGGCGGACATCGGCGCGCTCCAGGACACGCCCGAGGAGGCGCAGGGCCTCGCCAAGCGCGCCGAGGACGCGCTCGGGGCATTCCCCAAGCCGACGCTGGCCGCCGTGCGCGGGCACTGTGTGGGCGGCGGGACTCAGCTCGCGGCGGCCTGCGATCTGCGGTTCGCCGAGGAGGGCGCGCTGTTCGGGGTGACCCCGGCGAAGCTGGGCATCGTGTACCCGGCCTCCTCCACCCGGCGGCTGGTGGCGCTGACGGGCCCGGCCGCCGCCAAGTACCTGCTGTTCTCGGGCGAGTTGATCGACTCCGCGCGGGCGCTGCGCACGGGTCTGGTCGACGAGGTGCTGCCCGCGGGCGAACTGGGCAAGCGGGTGGCGGAGTTCACCCGGATCCTGGTCGGCCGCTCACAGCTGACCCAGGCGGCGGCCAAGGAGTTCGCGAACGGCCGCCTCGACCGCGACGCCCACTGGAGCGAGCAGGCGCGCGGCAGTGACGACCTCGCGGAGGGCGTCGCCGCGTTCCTTCAGCGTCGGAAGCCGCACTTCACCTGGAGCGTTCCTACGTCAGGATGAAGCGGCTCTTCGTGCGGAACTCCGCGACGAGGTGCGCGGGCGCCTTCTCGGGGGAGCCTGCGTCGTAGGGCGGCTGCGGGTCGTACTCCGTCAACAGCTGTACGGCCTGGGCGTGTTCGTCGCCCGCGATGCGCCCGAGGAGCGTCAGACCCATGTCGATGCCGGAGGAGACGCCGGCCGCGGTGACGTACTTGCCGTCCGTGACCACCCGCTCCCCCGTGGGCTCGGCACCGAACTGCTTCAGGAAGTCCAGGGCCAGCCAGTGCGATGTCGCCCGGCGCCCCTTCAGGAGCCCCGCAGCGGCCAGCAGCAGGGAGCCGGTGCACACGGACGTCGTCCAGATGCTGGTGGCGTCGGCGGCGCGCAGCCAGTCCAGGAGCGCCGCGTTCTCCATCTGCGGGGTCTGGCCGGGGCCGCCCGGCACAATCACGATGTCCGGGCTCGGCACCTCGGCCAGGGTCCGGTCGGCGGTGAGCGCGAGGTTTCCGGTGTCGGTGCGGACGGGTCCGGTCCGCTCGGCCACGAACACGGTCTCCGCGTCCGGGAGGCGGCCAAGGGTCTCGTAGGGGCCCACGGCGTCGAGGGCGGTGAAGCGGTCGAAGAGGACGATGGCGATCTGCATCGAGGGCCTTTCAGATGGACGGGGCTGGGTGGAAGCGGCGGCGGTACTCCGCCGGGGCCGTGCCGAGGGCTTTCAGGAAGGCTCGGCGCATGGCCTCGGGGGTGCCGTAGCCGCTGGCGCGGGAGATCTCCTCGACGCCCCCGGCGGTGTCCTCCAGGAGACGGCGGGCGTGTTCCAGGCGGACTTGGTCGACATAGCGGCCGGGAGTCGTGCCGGTCTCGGCGCGGAAGGCCCGGGCGAAGTGGCGCGGGGAGAGTCCCGCGCGGGCGGCGAGCGACTCGACGCCGAGGTCCTCGGCCGGGTGCTCGGTGATCCACTGCTGAACGTCCCGGAGCGGTTCGCGCAGGGCCGTCTGGGCGGCTAGCTGCGCGCTGAACTGGGCCTGGTTGCCCGGTCGGCGCAGAAAGACGACCAGGTAGCGGGCGATGGTCAGGGCGGTGTCCCGGCCCAGGTCCTCCTCGACCAGGGCCAGCGCGAGGTCGATGCCGGCGGTGACACCGGCGGAGGTGGAGACATGGCCGTCGCGGACGTAGATGGGATCGGGGTCGACCCGGACGGCCGGGTGGTCGCGGGCGAGCTTGGCGCAGTACGCCCAGTGGGTCGTCACCCGGCGGCCGTCCAGGAGACCCGCCTCGGCGAGCAGGATCGCTCCGGTGCAGACGGAGACGAGGCGCTCGGCGCGCGGTCCGTGAGCGCGCAGCCAGGCGGCCAGCCCCGGGTCCGGGCCGCGGGTGCCCTGGCCGCCCGGGACGAGGAGGGTGTGCGGGGCGGGTGCGTCGGCGAGGGATGTGTCCGGTACGAGGGTCAGGCCGCTGGAGGTTCGGACGGGGGCGCCGTCCAGGGAGGCCGTGCGGAGGCGGTAGCTGCCCGGCGCCTGGTTCTCCGCGCCCGTGAAGACCTCCAGCGGGCCGGTGACATCGAGGCTCTGCACACCGTCGAAGAGGACCAGGAGAACCGTTCGCTGCGCCATGCCCACGATTCTTGGCGGGCGCGCTCATGGCCGCAATGACGAGTTCCCCACCTTTTCTGCCACCTCCCTGCACCCTTCTGGACCTGGGATACCAAGCGGTCGGTAACCTGCCCGGCATGACTACAGCCGCCCTGGACCCGCGCGCGGGCCGCCGCTGCCACAACGCGCTCAACACGCTGCACTCCATGCACTACTTCGCGCCCGAACTCGGCAAGGAAGCGGGCGCGCTGGGGATCACCCACCCCAAGGCCGTGAACTTCGCGGTGCGGTCCGCCGCCCTCGGCGCCGTCGGGCCCGGCACGGTCACGGCCACCTTCTACAACTACAAGTACGAGGCCGTGGCCCGGCATGTCCCCGCCGTGTGGCAGACCGCCACGCCGGAGCAGGTGCTCGCGGCACGCGCGCGTGCCGTCGACGCCATGCTGCGGCGGCTGCTGGGCGAGGAGGTCATCGCCTCCGCCGAGCTGGCCGAGGCCGCGGAACTGGCGCTGCGGGCCACCGAGGCGTGCGCGCGCCACGCGCGGCCGCTGTACGCCGCCCACGCGGACCTGCCGGTTCCCGAGGAGCCGCACCTGGCGTACTTCCACGCCGCCACGCTGCTGCGCGAACACCGGGGCGACGGGCACCTCGCCGCGCTGATGTCCGCTGAACTGGACGGCCTGGAGGCGCTGGTGACGCACACCGCGACCGGCCGGGGCTTCACCCCGAGGTGGCAGCTCGTCACCCGTGGCTGGAACCAGGAGGAGTGGGACGCGGCCTGCGCCCGGCTGCGCGAGCGCGGCCTGCTGGACGACTCGGGCGAACTGACCGAACAGGGCATCGCCCTGCGCGACGAGATCGAACGAGAGACCGACCGCCTGGACCGCGCGCCCTATGAGCACCTGGGCGCGGAAGGCGTGGCCCGGCTGACGGAACTCGGCTCGGGCTTCGTCCGTACGGCACTGGCCGCGGGCGCGTTCCCCGCGGATCTGATCGGCAAGGCCTGATCGTCCGCGCATGCCGGAGTACGGGCGAGGTACCCGGTGCTCACCGGCCGACCTGGCCGGAGAGGAAAGGGGACGCTCGTGTTCCGTGCCATTGCAGACGTTCTGCGACAGATCGGCTCGGCCGTGGCGACCGTCGTGACGCTGCCGTTCCGGGCGCTCGCCCGGCTCTTCAGCGGCGCGTCCGGCGGCGCGCGACGGCGCAGGGCCTGACTCGGACCCGCCCTGATCCCCGGCTGTCGGTGTCACCTGCCACAATTGCCGCGCAACCTCAGTGAGAAGGCGGTACGGGATCGTGACGACACCCGGGTCCAGCGGATCCATGGCAACAGGGTCCATCGAAGGCAGGATCGCCGAGGAACTCGGCGTACGGGAGCGGCAGGTGAAGGCTGCCGTCGAGCTGCTCGACGGCGGTTCGACGGTGCCCTTCATCGCCCGCTACCGCAAGGAAGCGACCGAGATGCTCGACGATGCGCAGCTGCGCACGATCGAGGAGCGGCTGCGCTATCTGCGGGAGCTGGAGGAGCGGCGGACGGCGATCCTGGAGTCGGTGCGCGAGCAGGGCAAGCTCACCGACGAGCTGGAGGCTCGGATCCGGGGCGCCGAGACCAAGGCGCGCCTGGAGGACATTTATCTGCCGTACAAGCCGAAGCGGCGGACCAAGGCGCAGATCGCGCGCGAGGCGGGCCTCGAGCCGCTCGCCGAGGGGCTGCTCGCCGATCCGGGCGTGGAACCGCTGGCCGCGGCCGCCGCGTTCGTCGACGCCGACAAGGGCGTGGCCGATCCGCAGGCCGCCCTCGACGGCGCCCGGGCGATCCTCACCGAGCGGTTCTCGGAGGACGCCGACCTGATCGGCGAGCTGCGTGAGCGCATGTGGGTGCGCGGGCGGCTGGCCGCCAAGGTGCGCGAGGGCAAGGAGGAGGCGGGCGCCAAGTTCGCGGACTACTTCGACTTCGCCGAGCCGTTCACCGCGCTCCCCTCGCACCGGATCCTCGCCATGCTGCGCGGCGAGAAGGAGGAGGTCCTCGACCTCAATCTCGAGCCGGAGGAGCCGACGGAGGGGCCGTCCTCGTACGAGGGCATCGTCGCCTCGAAGTTCCGGATCACCGACCGCGGCCGCCCGGCCGACAAGTGGCTGAAGGACACCGTCCGCTGGGCCTGGCGGACCCGGATCCTGGTGCATCTCGGCATCGACCTCAGGCTGCGGCTGCGTACGGCCGCCGAGGACGAGGCGGTCAATGTCTTCGCGGCGAACCTGCGGGACCTGCTGCTCGCCGCGCCGGCCGGCACGCGCGCGACGCTGGGCCTGGACCCCGGATTCCGTACGGGCGTGAAGGTCGCCGTGATCGACGCGACCGGCAAGGTCGTCGCGACCGATGTCATCTACCCGCATGTCCCGGCCAACAAGTGGGACGAGGCCATCGCCAAGCTGGCCCGGCTCGCCAAGGAGCACGCGGTCGAGCTGATCGCGATCGGCAACGGCACCGCCTCCCGGGAGACCGACAAGCTCGCCGGTGAACTCATCACCAAGCACCCGGAGTTGAAGCTCACCAAGGTGATGGTGTCCGAGGCGGGCGCCTCCGTGTACTCGGCCTCCGCGTTCGCCTCGCAGGAGCTGCCCGACATGGACGTGTCGCTGCGCGGCGCCGTCTCCATCGCGCGCCGGCTCCAGGACCCCCTCGCCGAGCTGGTGAAGATCGACCCGAAGTCGATCGGCGTCGGCCAGTACCAGCACGACCTGTCCGAGGTGAAGCTGTCGCGGTCGCTGGACGCGGTGGTGGAGGACTGTGTGAACGGCGTCGG
The DNA here is from genome assembly GCF_036173105.1 of Streptomyces sp. NBC_00287. Classification (NCBI taxonomy): domain Bacteria; kingdom Bacillati; phylum Actinomycetota; class Actinomycetes; order Kitasatosporales; family Streptomycetaceae; genus Streptomyces; species Streptomyces sp. NBC_00287. The sequence continues at coordinate 8,022,768 of NZ_CP108053.1, read as the reverse complement.
CGTCGACGTGAACACCGCGTCCGCCCCGCTGCTCTCCCGCGTCTCCGGCATCACCTCCGGACTCGCCGAGAACATCGTGGCGCACCGCGACTCCAACGGTCCGTTCAAGTCCCGCTCCGAGCTGAAGAAGGTCGCCCGGCTCGGCCCGAAGGCGTACGAGCAGTGCGCGGGCTTCCTGCGGATCCGGGGCGGCGACGACCCGCTGGACGCCTCCAGCGTGCACCCGGAGGCCTACCCGGTGGTCCGGCGGATGGTGAAGACCTCCGGCCAGGAAGTGGCGTCCCTCATCGGGAACACCGGTGTACTGCGGTCGCTGAAGCCGCAGGAGTTCGTGGACGAGACGTTCGGTCTGCCGACCGTCACCGACATCCTCAAGGAGCTGGAGAAGCCCGGGCGCGACCCGCGACCCGCCTTCAAGACGGCCACCTTCAAGGAGGGCGTCGAGAAGATCTCCGATCTGTCGTCCGGGATGGTCCTGGAGGGCGTCGTGACGAACGTGGCGGCGTTCGGGGCGTTCATCGACGTCGGTGTCCACCAGGACGGTCTCGCGCACGTCTCCGCGCTGTCGAAGACGTTCGTCAAGGATCCGCGGGACGTCGTCAAGCCGGGTGACATCGTCAAGGTGAAGGTCCTCGACGTCGACATCCCGCGCAAGCGGATCTCGCTGACGCTGCGGCTGGACGACGAGGCCGCCCCGCAGGGCCCGTCCGGCGGCGGCGAGCGCCGTCAGCAGCGCGGCGGGCGTCCGCCGCAGCAGCGGCAGGGGCGTGGCGGCGGTGGCGGCGGCTCGCGCCAGGCGGCGCCGCCCGCGAACAGCGCGATGGCCGACGCGCTGCGCCGTGCGGGACTGCTGGACCCGAAGAAGGGCAAGCGCTGACGGACGGCCCAACCGGCCTCCCCGCCACGACGGGGAGGCCGGTTGGGCCGTGTGCAGCAACACGAGCGGCCCTCGGGCGCGCGGGGCATCAGGCTGGACCGCGACCAGCCAGCACCTCCCGGGAGTGCCCATGCCGATCCGCCGCCGTGTCCTGTGCCGACCCCGTCTGGGTACGGTCTCCCTCGTCGCGGTCTGTCTGACCACGCTGTCCCCCGCCGCCGCGGGCGCCGCCACGCATCCAAAGCCGGACACCGACCCCGCTCTCCAACGCCAGTTGGAAGCCCTGGTCCGCAGTCCCGGCGGTCCGCCCGGTGTCATCGCCGTGCTGAAGGACGGCCGCAAGACCCAGGTCGTGACGGCCGGAGTCGCCGACCTTGAAACCGGGCGCAAGCTCAGGCCGCACGACCACATGCGCATCGCCAGCGCGGCCAAGGCCTTCAGCGGAGCGGTGGCGCTGTCCCTCGTCCGCCTCGGCGACCTGAGCCTGGACGACACCCTGGGCGAGCGGCTGCCGAACCTGCCGGACGCCTGGGGCGCCGTAACGCTGCGCCAACTGCTGAACCACACCAGCGGCCTGCCCGACTACTCCGAGTCGCGGGAGTTCCGGGAGACCCTGCTCGCCAACCCCAGGCACCGCTTCGACTCGCGCAAGCTGCTCAACTACGTGGTCAACCGCTCCCTGCGCTTCCCGGCGGGCACCCGGTACCAGTACTCCAACTCCGACAACATCGCCGTGGCCCTGATGGCCGAGGCGGCCACCGGCGCCCGGTACGAGCGGCTGCTGGAGGAGCTGGTGTACCGGCCGCTGGGCCTGGACCGCACCAGCCTGCCGCAGGGCTATCAGATGCCGGAGCCCTATCTGCACGGCTACGACGTGTCCCCTCCCGAGCCGCCGGAGGACGTGAGCGAGCTCATCGGCATGTCCGGCGTCTGGGCCTCGGGCGGCATCGTCTCCACCCCCGCCGACATGACCCGTTTCATCCGCGGCTACGCCGGGGGCGAGCTCTACGGCGACGACGTCGTCCAGCAGCAGCGCGACTGGATCGAGGGCGCCTCCCAGCCCGCCGGTCCCGGCCGGAACAAGGCGGGGCTCGGCATCTTCCGGTACACGACCCGCTGCGGTGTGGTCCTGGGCCACACCGGCAACACGGCCGGCTACACCCAGCTGGTCGCGGCGACCCCGGACGGGCGCAAGTCCCTGACCTTCTCCACCACGACACAGATCAACCAGGCCCTCAAGCCCGATCTCCTGCGCCAACTGCGTGCCGTCCAGGAGAACTTCGTCTGCGCCCTGCTGAAGGGCAAGAGCTAGCGCTCGGTCACCTTGCCGTCGGCGACCTCCAGGCGCCGGGTGACATGCACCGCGTCCAGCATGCGCCGGTCGTGGGTCACCAGGAGCAGCGTGCCCTCGTAGGAGTCGAGCGCCGACTCCAGCTGTTCGATGGCCGGGAGGTCGAGGTGGTTCGTCGGCTCGTCGAGGACGAGCAGGTTGACGCCCCGGCCCTGGAGCAGGGCCAGGGCGGCCCTCGTACGCTCGCCGGGTGAGAGCGTGGCCGCCGGGCGCAGCACATGGTCCGACTTCAGACCGAACTTGGCCAGGAGGGTGCGCACCTCGACCGGTTCCGTGTCCGGGACCGCGGCCGAGAAGGCGTCCAGCAGTGCCTCCTCGCCGTGGAAGAGCTTGCGGGCCTGGTCGACCTCGCCGATCAGCACGCCAGAGCCGAGCGTCGACTGTCCCGCGGTGAGGGGGATACGGCCGAGCAGGGCCCCGAGCAGGGTCGACTTGCCCGCGCCATTGGCGCCGGTGACCGCCACCCGGTCCGCCCAGTCGATCTGGAGGGAGACCGGGCCGAGGGTGAAGTCGCCTCGGCGGACCTCCGCGTCGCGCAGGGTCGCGACAACCGCTCCCGAGCGCGGGGCCGAGGCGATCTCCATGCGCAGATCCCACTCCTTGCGCGGCTCCTCGACTACATCAAGGCGTTCGATCATGCGCTGGGTCTGGCGGGCCTTGGCGGCCTGCTTCTCGCTGGCCTCGCTGCGGAACTTGCGGCCGATCTTGTCGTTGTCGTTGCCCGACTTACGGCGCGCGTTCTTTACGCCTTTGTCCATCCAGGAGCGCTGCATCTGGGCGCGGTCCTGGAGGGCGGACTTCTTGTCGGCGTACTCCTCGTAGTCCTCGCGTGCGTGTCGGCGGGCGACGTCGCGCTCCTCCAGGTAAGCCGCGTAGCCGCCGCCGTAGAGGTTGATCTGCTGCTGGGCGAGGTCGAGTTCGAGGACCTTGGTGACCGTGCGGGTGAGGAACTCGCGGTCGTGGCTGACGACGACGGTGCCGGCGCGCAGGCCGCTCACGAAGCGCTCCAGGCGCTCCAGGCCGTCCAGGTCGAGATCGTTGGTGGGCTCGTCGAGGAGGAAGACGTCGTAGCGGGACAGGAGCAGTGAGGCGAGACCGGCCCGCGCCGCCTGGCCGCCCGAGAGGGAGGTCATCGGCTGGTCCAGGTCCACGGCCAGGCCCAGGGAGTCGGCGATCTCCTCGGCGCGCTCGTCGAGGTCGGCGCCGCCCAGGTCCAGCCAGCGCTCCAGGCTCGTCGCATAGGCGTCGTCGGCGCCGGGCGCCCCGTCGACCAGGGCCTGGGTGGCCTCGTCCATGGTGCGCTGGGCCTCGGCGACGCCGGTGCGCCGGGCGAGGAACTCGCGGACGGTCTCGCCGGGCCGCCGCTCCGGCTCCTGCGGGAGGTGGCCGATGGTCGCGGTCGGCGGGGAGAGGCGCAGCTCGCCCTCCTCCGGCGCGAGCAGGCCGGCGAGCATCCTGAGCAGCGTGGACTTTCCGGCACCGTTGGCGCCGACCAGGCCGATCACATCTCCGGGCGCGACGACGAGGTCGAGCCCGCTGAACAGGGCGCGGTCGCCGTGGCCGGCGGCGAGGTTCTTCACGACGAGGGTGGCAGTCATCAGGCCCCGATCCTAATGGCCCCGGCCCGGTGGCTTCATTCCGCTGTCTCACCGGGCCATCGCCTCCACCAGCACGCTTCCCGAGGTCCGCGCCACCACATACGCCTCCCCCTTCACCGCCTTGGCGTCCAGGGCGATGCGATGGCGGCCGGGCTCCAGGATGCCGTCGAAGACCTCATGGGCGTGGGTACGGTACAGGCGGTCCAGTCGGTACGCGGTCAGGCGGACCCGGCACGGCGAGGTGACCTCCACGCCCGCCTCGCCGTCCACCGCGACCAGACGGGTCAGCCGGCGCTGCTGTACCGGGCTGCGGTCCAGGGCGTTCTCTATCTGGGCGACCAGCAGCGGGACGATCGGGGCCAGGCCGTCGACGCAGGCCACCTCGACACCGGCGCGGTCGAAGGCGCGGCGTACGGCGGCACGTTCCTCCTGGCCGACGGCGCGGCCGAAGGCGACGGCGCCGTAGGCGCGCAGTTCGTCGGCGGGGACGCCCTCGGCGTCGGCGGCGATGTCGGCGCCGATGCCGATGGTGCGCAGGGCGGCGGCGAGCTTGGCCAGCACGGCGACCCGGGCGCCGATCAGCAGGACGCGGCGGCGGTAGCCGACGGGCGCCTCGTCGAGGAGGGAGGCCAGCGCGGCACGGTACTCGGCGCCCTCAAAGCGGAAGGGCCCTATGCCGTGATAGCCGTTGAGCTCCAGATCGGCGTGTTCGTCGGTCTGCCAGGCGAAGTCCCGCCAGATGAAGTCGTCGCCGTCTCTGTCGATGGCGGCGGTGACCGCGCCGCACGCCAGGCTCTCGCACTCGGGGCAGCCATAGATGACGTACCGGCCGTCCGGAAGCGGTGGGTCCGCCTCCAGCAGCAGGCTCTGGACCTGGGCGGTGAAGATCGCGGGTGGGACGTCGGAGGCTAGTGGGGAGACGGCGTCGAGGTCGGAGAGCTGGAACAGCAGCGGGCGCCCGTCGACGATGAAGTCCACGAAGTCCCGGTGGACTTGGTAGTCACCGTTGGCGAGGACTCCACCGGCACGCATCGCCGGTGCCAGGCCGAAGGTCGCGTACTCGGCAGACATGCTGTGAGTATCCCCAGCGCGGGGGTGATGTGAGCACGGCATGGCACATTCCGCTACCGTCCCTGGGTGGAGAAGCGGCGGAACGACGAAGTCATCGTGGTCGGAGGCGGGGTCATCGGCCTGACCACGGCCCTGGTCCTGGCCGAGAGCGGCCGTCGGGTGCGGGTGTGGACGCGGGACCCCGTCGAGCGGACCACCTCGGCGGTCGCGGGCGCGCTGTGGTGGCCGTACAAGATCGAACCCGTCGCCCTGGCCCGGGACTGGGCGCTGCGGTCCTTCGATGTGTACACGGAGCTCGCGGAGCGCTCCGAGGCCACGGGCGTACGCATGGTCGAAGGGGTACTGGGCGAAGGGGACCTGGACGGGGCGGACGCCTGGGCGGCGGGGCGGGTGCCGGGGCTGCGGGCGGCGACAGCCGACGAGCACGGCGGGGTGGGGCTGTCGGCCCGGCTGCCGCTCATCGACATGTCGACTCATCTGCCGTGGCTGAGGGAACGGTTCCTCAGCGCGGGTGGGTCGATCGAGACGCGTGAGGTGTCGGCGCTCGCCGAGGCGGAGGCGCCGGTCGTGGTCAACTGCACGGGGCTCGGCGCGCGGGAGCTGGTGCCGGATCCGTCGGTGCGGCCCGTGCGGGGGCAGTTGGTGGTCGTGGAGAACCCGGGCATCGACACCTGGCTCACCTCCAGTGACGCCTCCGGGGAGATGGCGTACTTCTTTCCGCAGCCCGGGCGGCTGCTGCTCGGTGGGACCGCGGTCGAGGACGCGTGGTCGCTGGAGCCCGATCCGAAGGTGGCCGAGGCGATCGTGGGGCGGTGTGCCGAGCTGCGGCCGGAGATCGCCGGGGCGCGGGTCCTGGACCACCGTGTGGGGCTGCGGCCGGTGCGGGACGCGGTCCGTCTCGAGCGGGAACTCCTGCCGGACGGACGGGTCCTGGTGCACAACTACGGCCATGGCGGCGCCGGAGTGACAGTGGCCTGGGGCTGCGCGGAGGAGGCGGCCGCCCTCACCTCCCCCTGAGCGCGCCCAGGCTCTCAGACGTGGTCGTGGCCCAGGGGGTCGCCCTCCGTCTCGGTGCCGGGGCCCGGGCCGATCTTGATGGCGAAGTCGCCGTCGTACTTGCGGTGGCCCGCGATCACGGCCAGTTCGACGGCCTCGTTGCCCATCGCGCCGCGCACGATGACGGGGTCCTGGCGCAGATCGCGCATGAGGGCGACGCACATGCCGATCATCACCAGGACGAAGGGCGCGGCGGCCAGGATCGTGAGGTTCTGCAGGCCGGTGAGCGCGTCGCCCTGCCCGCTGCCGACGAGCAGCATGATGGCGGCGACGGCTCCGGTCACCACGCCCCAGAACACCACGACGAGCCGGCCGGGTTCGAGCGCGCCCTTCTGGGAGAGCGTGCCCATCACGATGGACGCGGCGTCGGCGCCCGAGACGAAGAAGATGCCGACCAGGATCATCACCAGCACGCTGGTGGCGGTGGCGATGGGGAACTCCTGGAGCAGACCGAAGAGTTGGCCCTCGGGGGTGTCCTCGCCGGCCAGCGCGCCGCCCTCCTTCAGCTTCATCGCCGAGCCGCCGAAGATCGCGAACCAGACGAGGCTCACGGTGCTGGGCACGAGGATCACACCGCCGACGAACTGCCGGATGGTGCGCCCGCGGCTGATCCGGGCGATGAACATGCCGACGAAGGGCGTCCAGGAGATCCACCAGGCCCAGTAGAAGACGGTCCAGCTGCCGAGCCAGTCCGCGACTCCCTCGCCGCCGCTGGCCTCGGTGCGGCCCGCGAGCTGGGGCAGATCGCCGAGGTAGGAGAAGATCGAGGTGGGCAGCAGATCGAGCACGATGATCGTGGGGCCCGCGATGAACACGAACAGGGCGAGGATCAGGGCGAGCACCATGTTGGTGTTGGACAGCCACTGGATACCCCGCTCGACGCCGGAGACGGCCGAGGCGACGAAGGCCAGGGTCAGTACGGCGATGATGGCGACGAGCAGACCCTCGCTGACCTCGTCCATCCAGTCCAGCTCCTGGAAACCGGAGCCGATCTGCAGGGCGCCGAGGCCGAGGGAGGCCGCGGAGCCGAAGACAGTGGCGATGATCGCGAGCATGTCGATGACCCGTCCGCCGGTGCCGTTCGCGTGCTTCTCCCCGATGAGCGGGGTGAAGACGGCGCTGATGGTCTGGCGGCGGCGCCTGCGGAAGGTGCTGTAGGCGATGGCGAGTCCGACGACCGCGTAGATCGCCCAGGGGTGCAGCGTCCAGTGGAAGAGGGTGGTCGCCATCGCCGTCTCCATGCGTTCCGCGGAGTCGGCGGGGTCGGTGCCCGGTGGCGGGGTCGTGTAGTGCGAGAGCGGTTCGCTCACGCCGTAGAACATCAGGCCGATGCCCATGCCCGCGCTGAACATCATCGCGACCCAGGACACCGTGCGGAACTCGGGCTCCTCGCCCTCGGCGCCGAGGTGGATGCGGCCGTAGCGGCTGATCGCGAGCCACAGGGCGAAGACGACGAAGCAGGAGGCGGCCAGAATGAAGGCCCAGCCGCCGTTGTGGATCAGGCCGTTGAGCATCTTGCTGGAGACGCTCTCCAGCGAGTCCGTCGCCACCGAGCCCCAGATCACGAAGGCCACGGTGATGACGGCGGTGACGCCGAAGACCACACGGTCCGTGGGCTGGTGGCTGGGAACGTCCGGCAGACCCTCCCAGCCACCCCTTTTCTTCAGGTCTTCCGTCATTTGCGGCACCTTCTCCCGTAAAGCATTGCTACGGAGTACCACAGGTGCCGCCGGTCGAAGCTGTTTCAGCAGTCGGTGTCGGGCTCCGCGACCGTGAGGTGGTACGGGGCGCGTTCGTCGAGGAGCAGCGGGACCAGGGCGCGCAGGGACTGGCGGAGCGGGACGTAGGTGCCCTGCGTCCGCACTCCGTGCAGGGCGAGTTCGTCCTTGAGCTGCGCGTACTGTTCGTCCGTCAGCCGGTAGCCGCAGGGCGGGTCCTGGATCACTTCGGCGGGCTCGGGCGGGTCGTTGTCGGCGCCGCCGACGTAGACCGGTCCGGTGTCGCGCCAGCCGGCGATCCTGGCGGCGGAGGTGGCCGCGTCGACCTGCCGTCCCCGCTCCCCCGCGAAGGCGAACAGGCCCTCCAGTGCGGAGAGTTGGGAGTTCACCCGGCGCAGGTTGTTGATCGGCTCCGGCACCTCGGTCAGGGGTTCCACGCGGCTTTCGATGAGCAGGCCGACGGTGTGTTTGATTCCGGACATGTTCCGCAGGATGCGCTCCTGGCCGTCCCCGGCGACCTGTCGGATGGGATCACCGGTGACGGGATCGGTCCAGATGCCGTACGTGCCGGTCGTGTAGCCGTCCGCCTCGGCCGCGGGCCGCACGTAGTCCAACGACAGGCTCTGCGCCTCCTCATGTACGTCCGGGGCCGTGTTGAGGTTGCGCGGCCACAGGTCGAACAGGTCCTTCTCGTAGTACGGGGGTGTGCCGCCGTACTCGTGCAGGTCGTAGACCACGTCCGGCTTACGGTCGCGGATCACCGCGGCCAGCGCCCGGCCCTCGGCGGTCTGCAGGGCGATGTGGTCGCGGTTGATGTCGACGCCGTCGCTGTTGCCGCGGGTGTTCGCGGCGCGGCCGTCGGGGTTGGCGGTAGGCACGACGAGCACCGTCGTGGTCCTCAGCAGCCGCCGAGTCCGCTCGTCGTCGCCGTAGGCCAGATCGCGGATCGTGGTCAGGCACGCCTCGCGGCCCGAGGGCTCGTCGCCGTGCTGGCTGCACACCAGCAGGACCGTGCGGGTGGTCGGTCGGGTGCCGATGCGGACGAGTTGGAGCGGGCGGTCCTGTTTCGTCGTGCCGATCCGGCTCATCGACACTCGGTCGCTCGCCTCGTCGACGGTGGCGAGGAAGTCCTGTTCCTCGGGCTGGCTGGTCCAGCGGGCGCCGCCCGACTCCTCGAAGCCGGTGCGGGGCGGGGTGTCCGCCGCGTGCGCCGGGATCGACAGCAGGGGTGCGGCGAGGGCGGCCGCGATCACCGCGGCGATACGGGACTTCACGAGGCCTCCGGGACACGCTGGGCGGTACGCGGCTCGCGGACGCCGTCGAGGACGGCCTCGCCGGGTACGGCGGTCGCGCCCGAGGTGGCCTTGCGGAGGGCCTCGGCGCCGCCGACCAGCGGCACCCGGGCCGAGGTGCGGGACAGATCGAGCGTCAGGGTCGGCTTGGTGGACGGCGGTTCGATGAGGTCCTTGTCGGTGCCCGCGACGATCAGCGCGAGCCGGTGTCCGGCCGGGACGACATGGTCGGTGGCGGCCAGGTCGAGGGTGAGGCTGTACGGCTTACCGGGCGTGAGCGGCGCTCCCCCGGTCGAGGCGAGGTCGGCCCAGCCGCGGCTGAGGATCGTGTAGTCGACGTCCGCCGTCTTGGCCGCGGTCTCCTTGAAGCAGGCGCTGTCGCCGGTGCTGCTCGCGCCCCAGCAGGTGCGCTCGGTGAGGGTCGTGATGCCCTCGCCCGCGGTGGCGTAGTCGCGGATGGTGTCGGGGCCGAGGTCCACGAGGACGGCCGAGAGGTGGGCCGTGGAGGTGGTCGGGGTCGCGGTGACGGTGACCTTCGAGGAGCCGGAAAGACGCAGGTCGCGGGTGAGCGGTCCGGTCGCGAAGCCCGCCTTGTCGGGGGTGGGCTGGTCGATGTGGGCGGCCCAGTCGGTCTCGTCGTGCTCCGGGTTGTCGGTGAAGGTCTCGGTGCCGGTGCCGGGGGTCGGGCCGAGGGTGCCGACGCCTTCCTGGGCTCCTTCGGCGGGGCGCAGGGTGGTCTTGTCGGTGCCTCGTGGCGGCCAGACCTGTGAGGTGACCCACTGGTCGGGGTGGCGTTCGATGTCGGCCATCGGTTCGTCGTCGATGCCGTTGTCGTAGCCCAGGAGTTCGTGGTCGAACCAGCGGTGCAGGGTGTCCACCCATTCGGCGCGCCGGAAGTCGAAGGGGTCGACGTGGCCGACCTGGGAGAGCCAGATCTTGCGCTCGACGCCGTTCTTCGCGAGGGCGTCCCACCACTGGCCGAAGTGCTTGGCGCGGACGTTGAGGTCCTGCATGCCGTGGATCACGAAGACGCTGGCCTCGACCTCGTCGGCGTCCGGCACATAGTTCCGCTCGCTCCACAGCGGCGTCCAGGCGCCGGTGCGCGGGGCGCCGTCGACGATCCTCTGCTGTACGGCGGCACAGCGGGCGCGGGCGTCGGGGCTCTCGACGTAGTTCGACAGCCAGTCGGGGCCCGAGTCGAACAGCTGGGCGCCCTGGGCGAAGTAGTAGTCGTACCAGGAGGAGATGGCGCCGATGGGGACGATCGTCTCCAGGCCCTCGACTCCGGTCGCGGCGACGCCGTTGGCGATGGTGCCGTCGTAGCTCTTGCCGATCATGCCGGTCTTGCCGTTGGTCCAGCTCGTGGCCTTGGCGCGGGTGGTGCCGGTGCGCGTGGTGTAGGCCTTGCCGCGGCCGTTCAGCCAGTCGACGACGGCCTTGGCGGACTGGATGTCGGAGCGTCCGCCGACATCGACGCAGCCGTCGGAGCGGTTGGTGCCGGCGAGGTCGACGCCGACGAAGGCGTAGCCGCGGGGCACGAAGTAGTTGTCGTAGAAGAGCGGCATCTGGACGACGTCGCCGTCCGCGTCGTACGTCTTCCGCTGGCTCTCGTTGCCCCGGCCGCAGCAGGAGTAGTAGGGGCTGGCGTCCATGATGACGGGTATCTTGCGGCCCTGTTGGGCGGGTTCGCGGGGGCGGACGATGTCGACGGCGACCCGGTCGGTGCGGCCGTCGGCGTCGCCGTCGAGTCCGGTGTCGACCCACACGGCCTCGCGGATGGCGGAGTCGTAGGAGTAGACGGGTTCGCTGGTGCGCGGGCCGGCCTGGGCGGCCGTGGCGGGGGTGAGGAAGGTGGCCATCAGGGCGGCCGTGGCCGCCGTCGCGAGCGGTCTCCAGATCGTGAAGCGCGTGCGTATCGGCATGCGCGGGACGGTACATCGGTCAACTCCCGTGCAGAAGAGGGCAACCGGACGCGGCCGTGGTCCAAGGGAGCTGTTGGCTCGTGTCGGCCGAATGGCGATCGTGTGACAGCCGGGCCTGTGGACACGCGCGGGACACAGGGAGTGAATAGGGTTCGAACAGCCTTCGGTCCCCTACGACTTGGAGCTTTCGTGCACCGCAGATTCTTCGCGCCGGGCGCGCTCGTGGCCGCCTCCGTACTGCTGGCGATCCCGGCATCGGCCGCGAGTTCCGCCCCCGGCGCCCCGGGCATCGGCGATCCCTACTACCCGGCCTACGGCAACGGCGGCTACGACGTCTCGCACTACGACCTGCGACTGAAGTACCAGCCCGCGACCGACCGTCTGGAGGGCACGGCGACCCTGCTGGCCCGCACCACCCAGGACCTGTCGCGGTTCAACCTGGACTTCCTGCTGGACGTCGGCGAGGTGCGGGTCAACGGCGTGAAGGCGTCGTTCACGACCTCCGGCGAGCACGAGCTGGAGATCACCCCGAAGCAGCCGCTCGCCAAGAACACCCCGGTCACCGTCGTGGTGCGCTACAGCGGGGTGCCGTCCAGTGAGAAGGCGTACGGCTTCACCAGCTGGCACCGCACCGCGGACGGCGGGGTCGCCGCCAACGAGCCCGAGGCCGCCTGGTGGTGGTTCCCGAGCAACGACCACCCGCTCGACAAGGCCACCTACGATGTGTCGGTGCAGGTCCCGGACGGCACCCAGGCCATCTCCAACGGCACGCTCCAGTCGACGAGTTCACGGCTCGGCTGGACCCGCTACAACTGGCGGTCCAACAAGCCGCAGGCGACCTATCTCGCCACGCTCGCGGTCGGCAAGTTCGACATCACCACGGGGACGACCGAGAGCGGCATCCCGGTCGTCAACGCCTACAGCAAGGACCTGGGCGACAACTACAACGCGGCGCGCGCGAGCATCGAGCGGTCCGGGGAGATCGCCGACTGGCTGAGCGAGTACTTCGGGCCGTATCCCTACAACGCGCTCGGCGGGTATGTGCCCAACACCACCACCCGGTACGCGCTGGAGACGCAGACCCGGCCCTTCTACAGCCCGTCCCGGTTCGCGAACGGGACCAACACCTACCTGGTCGTGCACGAGCTCGCGCACCAGTGGTACGGCAACCTCGTGTCGGTGGCCGGGTGGAAGGACATCTGGATCAACGAGGGCTTCGCGCGCTACTCGGAGTGGCTGTGGTCCGAGCACGAGGGCGAGGGGACGGCGCAGGAGATCGCCGACTACGTGTACGCCTCACGCGCGGCCGAGGATCCGTTCTGGACGGTGCGGCCCGGTGATCCGGGGCCGGACAACCAGTTCCACATCGCGGTCTACGACCGGGGCGCGCTGGCGCTCCAGGCGCTGCGGAACGAGATCGGCGACGAGGACTTCTTCGCGATCCTGAAGGGCTGGACGAACAAGTACGCCTACGGCAACGCGACCGTGGCCGACTTCCAGGCGTACGCCGAGCAGGTGTCCGGGCAGCCGCTGGGGACGTTCTTCGACACCTGGCTGTTCCAGCCGTCGAAGCCCGCCGCGCCTGACGCGCGCGAGGCGTCCATCGCGCGGGAATCGGGTGCTCCGGAGCAGCCGAAGTCGTGGAAGAAGCTCACGGCGACGGGCGACGTGCACGACCACTAGGAGGCTGTGGGTGGCCCGGGTACATCGGGCCTGGGCCACCCCGCCCGGTCACTCATGGTCGTAGACCGTGACCGATATCCCCCTCCGCGCCAGCCGGTCAGTGATCAGCGGCTCGACGCGGGACCACTTGCCGCCCGCCAGCCCGCACCCTATGCGCGGCATGTGCACGGACGCGCCCAGCTCGGTCGCCTTGGCCGCCAGTCGTTCCAGCGCCGCGTCGATCGCCTCGTAGCGGACGGGGACGCCCTTGCTGCCGGTGCGTATGCCGCGCTGGCCGACCATGTTGGCCACCCAGACGTACGGCTCGACCTGGATGAACTGGACGGCGCCCAGGCCGAAGTCGTTCCCGGCGCGGTCGCGGTGCCAGGCGCGGTACGCCTTCTCCGGCTCCGGCCAGCGGCGCGACACGGCGAGCACGAAGCCCTTTCCCCATCCCCCGATGTCGTTGCAGACATGGGCGATCACCTTGACGCCCTTCACCGACGGCACGGTGGCGTCACCCCGGATGTAAGTGATCTCCGACATGACGCCACCGTAGGCGCTGCCACTGACAGTGGCCTCTGGATTTGGGGGCGGGCTACTTGGTGAGCTCGGCCAGCTCCTGTTCCTGCGTCTTCGCCACCCGGCGCCGGACGCCGAACCAGCCCACGACCAGCATCACGGCGATGACCGGGATGAGCAGCAGGGTCTTGCGGCCGACCTCGGGGTCGTTCCACATCAGGCCGAGCACGGCGAGCAGGAAGACGATCGTGACGATCTCCGTGACCGGGCTGCCGGGGAGGCGGAAGGAGGGGCGGGCGACCAGACCGGCCTTGGCGCGGCGGACGAACATCAGATGGCAGATCATGATGATCACCCAGGTGCTGATGATGCCGAGGGAGGCGACGTTCAGCACGATCTCGAAGGCCTGGCTCGGCATCAGGAAGTTCAGGCCGACGCCGAGCACACACACCGCGCAGGTCAGCAGGATGCCGCCGTAGGGCACCTGGCTGCGGTTCATCCGGGCGGTGAACTTGGGGGCGGAACCCGCCATGGCCATGGAGCGCAGGATGCGGCCGGTGGAGTACAGGCCGGAGTTGAGCGAGGACATGGCGGCCGTGAGGACCACCAGGTTCATCACATCGCCGGCGCCCTCGACGCCGATCTTCGACAGGACGGTGACGAAGGGGCTCTCGTCGGCGGAGTACACCGAGCCGGGGAGCAGCAGGGCGAGCAGGACGACCGAGCCGACGTAGAACAGGCCCACGCGCCACATGATCGAGTTCACCGCGCGCGGGACGACCTTCTCCGGCTCGGCGGTCTCGCCGGCGGCGACGCCGACCAGCTCCAGGGCGGCGTACGCGAAGATCACGCCCTGCATGACCAGGACGACCGGCATCAGGCCGTGCGGGAGGACACCGCCGTTGTCGGTGACCACGCCCAGGCCGGGCGTCGTGCCGCCCACCTCGTGCTGGGTGGCCAGCAGGAAGATGCCGACGAACATGAAGGCCACCAGGGTGGCGACCTTGATGATCGCGAACCAGAACTCCATCTCGCCGAAGATCTTCACCGAGATCAGGTTCACGGCCAGCACCACCGCGAGGGCGATCAGGGCGAGCACCCACTGCGGGATGTCGGTGAAGGCGCTCCAGTAGTGCGTGTAGAGCGCGATGGCGGTGATGTCGGCGATACCTGTCGTGGACCAGTTCAGGAAGTACATCCAGCCGGCAACGTAGGCGCCCTTCTCGCCGAGGAACTCGCGCGCGTACGACACGAAGGAACCGGAGGAGGGCCGGTACAGGACCAGCTCGCCGAGGGCTCGTACGACGAAGAAGGCGAAGATGCCACAGATCAGGTAGGCGATGGCCAGCGCAGGTCCGGCGTTGTGGAGGCGTCCTCCGGCGCCCAGGAAGAGTCCGGTGCCGATCGCGCCGCCGATGGCGATCATGTTGACGTGGCGGGCCTTGAGGTCCTTGCTGTAACCGGCGTCGCCCGCATCCGCGGGCGTCTGGGCCGCCACGGTGGGGGATGCGGCCTGTGCCGTGTCCACGGCGTCCTTGCTCACGGGTGGTACCACTCTCTGGTGCGCCCGAGCGGATCGCGCTCGGGTGTCCGGACGTACGTATGGCCCGCGCCCTCGGTAAGAGCGCAGACCAAGGCGTCACCTTCCCCTACCGGCGGTCGATCACGCGGTGGCGGACGTCACAGAGCGGAACATCTCACATGATCGGCACATGAACTTCCGAGTAACTCCTCGTGATCATCTCCGGGTGCCCGGACAGGTTTCACAGCAGTGGTGAGACAGCGATACTGCTGCACATGAAGACCGACGCCGAGGACCCGACCCTCACCATCGACGAGCTGGCCGCGCGGGCGGGCGTCACGGTCCGCACCGTGCGGTTCTACGGCACCAAGGGGCTGCTGCCGCCGCCGGTGATCGGTCCGCGTCGGGTGGGGCACTACGGCCGGGATCATCTGGCGCGGCTGGCGCTGATCGAGGAGCTTCAGCAGCAGGGGATGACGCTGGCGGCGATCGAGCGGTACATGCAGCGCCTGCCCCCCGGGCTGAGTCCCGACGATCTCGCCATCCACCGGGCCGTGGTGGCCTCCTGGGCCCCGGACGCCGTGGAGACGGTGCCGCGCGCGGAGCTGGAGCGGCGGGCCGGGCGGGAGCTGGCCGACGAGGACGTGGAGCGGCTGGCCGCGATGGGCGTGATCGGGGCCGACGGCGAGGAGTTCCGGGTGGACATCGGGCTGCTGCGGCTCGGGGTGCGGCTGCTCGACATGCCGCTGTCGCAGGAGGCGATCCTCGCCGCGCGCAAGGTGTTGATCGAGCACTCGCGGGCGGCCGCCCATGAGCTGGCGCAACTGTTCCGTGGCGAGGTGTCCGAGCGCGCGGCCCCCGATGTGAAGTCGCTCTCCTCCGATATGCAACCGCTCGTCGTACAGGCCCTGTTGACGTCGTTCCAGCGCTCCCTCAAGGAGGAGCTGCGGGAATGGGCCCAGTCAGACGTAGGCGGGTCAGACGTAGGCGGATCCGCCTGACACATTGAGCGTCTGCCCGGTGAGGAAGCCGCTGCCCTCGTCGACGACGTAGAGCAGGGTCGACACCAGGTCCGACGGTTCCTGCGTGCGCTGGATCGCCTGTCCCGCGCGGACCTGCTCGAAGCCGCCGTCCGCGCCGACCGTCCGCTCGGCCGTGGCGGTGCGGACCATGCTGGGCGCGATGGCGTTGACGGTGATGTCGTACGGGGCGAGCGCCGAGGCCAGGGCGCGGGTGAAGCCGATGAGGCCCGCCTTGGAGGCGACGTACGGCACCATCAGGGGCGGTGCGGTGAACACGGCCGACGAGGCGATGTTGACGATCCGGCCCCACCCGGCGGCCTTCAGATACGGCAGCGCTGCCCGGACGACCAGGAACGGCGCCTCCAGGTTGACCCGCATGATCCGCCGCCAGTCCTCGGCCGTCGTCTCCTCGAAGCGCTTCGCGGGGTAGACACCGGCGTTGTTGACGACGACATGCAGGGCGCCGAACTGATCGATGACACGTTCCAGACTTGCCGATATCTGCGCCTCGTCGGTGACGTCGGCGACCAGCTCGACGTAGTCCAGGACCCTCCCCGCGGTCTCCGGCTGGGGCACGAGATCCAGCCCGGCCACTCGGTAACCGCGCCCGGCGAGCGCGACGGCGAACTCCTGTCCAAGGCCCTGTGCCGCTCCGGTCACCAGGGCGCTGCGCGTCTCCATGCGGCGAGTGTGACGAGGCGTCAGGCGCTGGGCAAGGGTGCCCATTTCACTCGCCGGAACGCCGCAGTTGCCGCCCACGCCGCACGGGCCGACGCTGCGGGGCGACCCCCCGACCCCAGCACCGCCGTACGGGAGCCGTGTCCGATGACCGAGACCGAGCGTGCCGTGGACGACGCCGAGCGCGCCCGTGAACACCCGGGCGGGACACGGTGGTTGGCGCCGCGCCGGCTGGTGCGGGACGAGCTGGGCGTGCTGCTGGTCCTGGGGTTGCTGATCGCCGCGATCGGCATCCCGTACCCGGACTTCCTGGACACCGGCAATCTGCTGTCCACCGCGCACAACTCGGTCTACATCTCGCTGATGGCGTGCGGGATGGTGTTCGCGCTCGCCATGCGCGAGGTCGATCTGTCGGTGGGCGGCACCTACGCGATGTGCCTGGTGGTCGGGGCGTTGCTGGTGCGGGACGGTATGGCGCCCTGGCTGGCGGTGCCGGTCGTGCTGGTCACCGGCGCCGTGCTGGGCGTGTTCAACGCGCTGGTGACGACGCTGCTAGGGCTGCCGTCGTTCATCGTGACGCTGGGCACGCTGATGCTGTACCGGGGGATCGGCCTTGCGCTCGCCGACGGCAAGCAGATCACCGATCTGCCCCTGGACGACTCCTTCTTCACCTTCGCGGGCGGCGACCCGGGCGGCGTGCCGTTCGCTCTGTGGGTGCTGCTCGCGGTGGTGGCCGTGCTCGCCGTGGTGCTGGCCCGCACCCGGTTCGGGGCCCGGGTGCGGGCGATCGGCTCCAATCCCGACGCCGCCGCGTTCAGCGGTATCCCCGTCGTCCGCACCCGCGTCCAGGCCCTCGCCCTGTCCGGCCTCACCACGGCGTGCGCCGCCGCGCTGGCACTCGCTTTCTACGGCGCGGGCGATCCGACCCTCGGCCAGGGCTACGAGCTCCAGGCCATCGCCGCCTGCATCATCGGCGGCACCCCGCTGGCCGGGGGCCGCGGCTCGGTGGTCGGCGCGGTGGCCGGCGCGATGATCCTCTCGGTCGTGGCCGCCGGACTGGTGTTCTTCGAAGTCCCCATCAACTGGACGTCGTTCGCGACCGGCGGGGTGATCCTCGTCGCGGTCGCGGCGGACAGCGCGCTGCGGCGCACCGGACGCCGCCGTGAGTGAGCCTTGGAGGCCGTGATGCACCCCCGATTCCGTACGGTGGCCGCCGCCGCGCTGGTGTTGTTCACCGCCGTCGGCTGCGGCGACAGCGGCCCCGGCAAGAGCGGTGAGCTGAACATGGGCATCGCCGTGGCCAATATCTCGCTGAACTTCGCCCACGAGATGGTCCTCGGCGCCGAGAGCGCGGCCGAGCAGGCCGGGGACGTCGACTTCAAGGCCGTGGGACCGCCGAACACGGACGGGCCCGCCGAGGTGCAGCTCTTCCAGAACCTCACCACCCGCGCCAAGGACGGCATCGTGCTGGAGAACCTCGATCCGCCGATCTTCACCCGCCCCGCCGCCCGGGCCGTGGACCAGGGCATCCCGATCGTCGCCCTCGACACCTCCCCCACCGACGGCAGCAAGGTCACCTTCTATGTCGGCAACGACAATTACGCGCTGGGCGAGTTGATGGCGAAGGAGGCGCTGAAACGGCTGGGCGAGGACCCGAAGGGCGAGATCGTCATCGGAGTGCCCAACCCCGGCACGCCGGTGCTCGACAACCGGGCCGAGGGCATCGCCGACACGTTCTCGAAGCAGGCGCCCGGCGTCAAGGTGCTCGGTCCCTTCCAGACGTACAGCGACCCCGGCCAGAACTACAACTCCTGGTCCTCGCAGGTGAACGCGCACCCCGACGCCCTCGCCTTCCTCGGCGTCGGCGACGCCGACAGCTACAACCTCGCCAAGATCAAGAAGTCCCGGAAGGGCGAGTGGCTCTCGGCCGGCTTCGACGTCGACCCCAAGACCCTGGACGCGGTCAAGGACGGCTCCAACTTCGTCACCATCGACCCCCAGCACTTCCTCAAGGGCTACCTCTCCACGGCGATGCTGATCGAGGCTGTGCGCGAGAAGGGCGGGAAGCTGCCGGATGGCTGGTTCCTGTCGCCCGGCGGGGTCGTGGACTCCTCCAACATCGACGAGATCATCACCCGGCAGAAGTCCGCCGAGGCCGCCTACGACTGGTACCAGCCGACCATCGACAAGCTGCTCGGCGACCAGGAGGCCCAGCTGCGCCCGCTCGAGGAAGCGCGCTGACATGGGCGATGTGCTGGTGGCGCGGGGACTGGTCAAGTCGTACGGCGGAGTACGGGCGTTGGACGACGTGGGCCTGCGGCTGCGCGGCGGCGAGGTGCATGCGCTGGTCGGGGAGAACGGCGCGGGCAAGTCGACGCTGGTGCGGATCGTGTCGGGGACGGCGGCGGCGGACGCCGGGGAGGTGCGGACGGAGCCGGGCACGCGGATCGCCGTCGTCTCACAGGAGTTGAGCCTGTTTCCCGACTTGACCGTGCGGGAGAACCTCTTCCCCATGCGGCCTCCCCGCACCCGCCTCGGCCTGCTCGACCGAGGCGCGATGGACCGTTCGTCCAAGCCGGTCCTCGCCGAACTGGGCCTGGACGTGGACCTGGGCGCGAGGCTCGGCGAACTCCCGCTGACCGACCAGCAGTTGACGGAGATCGCCCGCGCCCTGCTGCTCGACCCGCAGCTGCTGATCCTCGACGAACCGACGTCGGCGCTGCCCGCCGCGGCCGTCGACCGACTGGAGCGGGTGCTGCGCACGCTCACCGGGCGGGGCATCGCCGTCCTGTACGTCACCCACTTCCTGGCGGAGGTGATGCGCTTCGCGCAGCGGGTGACGGTCCTGCGGGACGGGCGGGTGGCGCTGCCCGGGGCGCGCCGGGCCGACGTCGACGTGCCCGAGCTGGTGACGGCGATGCTGGGCGGCAGCCCCGAGCCTCCGGTACGGCGGACCCGGACCGCGGTCGATCTGCCGCCACCGGTGGTGCTGTCCGGGGTGTGTGTGCCGGGGCGGCTCGCGGACGTGACCTTCAGTGTGCGGGCGGGCGAGGTGGTCGGGGTCGCGGGGTTGCAAGGGGCGGGGCATCTGGCCGCGTTGGAGGTGGTGTGCGGTCGTACGGCGGTCTCGGCGGGCCGGGTGGACGTCGGCGGGCGCGGGCGGCCTCGCTCGCTGCGGGACGCCGTCCGCGCGGGGCTCGCCTTTGTGCCCAGCGACCGCAAGCGGTACGGGCTGATGGTCGACCGGACGGTGTGGGAGAACGCCACCGCGGTGAGCTGGCTGGCACTCGGGCGCGGCGGAATCGCTCCCTCGCGCGCCGAACTGGTACGGCGGACCATGGAGCTGACGGAGCGTCTGCGACTGCGAGGTGGACCGTACGATCCGGTGGCGCGGCTGTCCGGGGGGAACCAGCAGAAGGTCGTCTTCGCCAAGTGGCTCGCGACCGAGCCGAGGATCGTCGTGCTGGACGATCCGACGCGAGGGGTCGATGTCGGGGTGCGGTCCGAAATGCACACGATCATCGGGGAGTTGGCGTCCGGCGGAGCTGCCGTGCTGCTCGCCTCCACCGATCTCGCGGAGCTGACCGAGGTGTGCGACCGGGTGCTGGTGTTCGTGCGCGGGCGGGTCGTGGGTGAGGTGCGTGGGGAGCGGCTGACGGAGCACGGTCTGGCGGTGGCGATGCAGCAGGGTTTGCCGACGTCACGATGACAGGGCTCGGGTGAGTGCGCGCGCCGCCGCGCACACCCTCGCCCCCACGCGGTCGACGTCGAGGCGCCGGGTGCCGCCGGTGACGGAGATCGCGGCGATCGGGCGGGAGCCCGGACCGTGGGCGTAGACGGGGGCCGCGACAGCGGAGACGCCGATCTCGGCCTCCTCCAGGTTGACGCCGTAGCCACGGGCCCGGGTCAGGGCGAGGTCGCGGGCGAGCTGGCCGGGGAGCACCAGGGTGCGCGGGGTCAGCCGGGGCAGCACGCGGCGCGGCGGGCGGGGGTCCAGGGCGAGGAACACCTTGCCGGTGGCCGTGCAGTGGGCGGGCAGCCGGCCTCCGGTGCGCGAGACGATCGGGGTGGCGCGGCGGCCGGTGACCTTCTCCAGGAAGAGGGTGTCGGTGCCGTCGGGGACGGCGAGGTGCACATTCTCGTGCGTGGCCTCGTGCAGATCGCCGAGGTAGGGCAGGGCCGCGTCCCTCAACTCGCACACGGACAGGGCGGACTGGCCCAGCACGAAGAGGCCGAGGCCGATGCGGTAACTGCCCTCCGCCGTACGCTCCATCAGCCCGAGCCGGACCAGTTCACCGAGGAGCCGGTGGGCGGTGGGCTTGGGCAGGCCGGTGCGCAGGGCCAGTTCGGCGAGGGTGAGTGGCGTACCGGAGTCCCCGCAGGCGCGCAGTAACGCCGCCCCGCGCGCGAGCACCGACTTGGGCGGCGGACGGTCCGTCATGGACCGATGGTCGGGGTCGGAGGGCGGGGTGACAAGATGCGCGGCGCTGTGAGTCCCCTATGGCCCGAGGGGTACGTCGATCAGCAGCGGGCCCGTCAACTTCGCTGCGCCTGCCACCAGTTCACGTAAATGGTCGGCACTCTCGGCGCGTACCGCGTCGACCCCGAAGAAGCCTGCCGCCCGGGTGAAGTCCAGTTGCCCGAGTTCCGTGCCGGGGCAGCTGCCCTGGCCGCCCATCGCCGCGTAAGTGTCCTGGAGGGTGCGGTAGGCGCCGTTGCCCAGGACGACGAACAGGACGGGGGTCTTCAGGCGGGCCGCGCTCCACAGGCCCTGGAGGCCGAACAGGGCGCTGCCGTCGCCCAGTACGGCGACCACGGGACGGTGCGGTTCGGCGAGGGCTCGGCCGACCGCGGCGCCGATGCCCCAGCCGAGGCCGCCGCCGACGGTGTGGGTGTAGCTGCCGGGGCGGGTGAGTCGTACGAGCCTTCTCAGGAGCAGACCCACGGTGATGGCCTCTTCGACGACCACGGAGTCCGGGGGGAGTGCGCGGGCGACGGCGTGGGCCGCGGCCCAGGGTGCGAGGGGGGCCTTGGAGTAGGCGGCGCGGGCGGCGGCATCGGCTCTGTCGCGGTCGGCGGTGTGGCGGTCGCCTGCGCGCAGGACGCGGGTTTTGGCCGTGTGTGCGGGGACTCGGTCGCGCAGCAGCTCGGCCAGGTGGGTCAGGGAGGGTTTCAGGGCTCCTACGTGGCCGGTCTCGGCGGGGAAGTTGCGGCCGATCTCGTCGGGGTCGGAGTCGAGTTGGACGACGGTGAGGTGGGGTGGGAGCGCGGGGCCCGGGCTGTAGTGGTGGGGGGTGAAGGCGTGGGCGCCGGCGATGAGGACCGCGTCGTGCGGGGCCAGGGTCTCCCGGATGGCTTCGTGGCGTGGGGGGAGCATGCCGGCGTACAGGGGGTGCGTCGTCGGGAAGTCGAGGCAGTCGGCCATCGGCTGGTGGTGCACGGGGGCGCCGCAGGTCTCGGCCACGCGTACCAGTGCGTCCAGGGCGCCCTCTCGGCCTACGCCGTCCCCTGCGACGATCACCGGGCGGGCGGCTCCGGCCAGCAGGTGGGCGGCGCGTTCCAGGCCCGGTGCGGGGCCCTGGGGTGGGGTGGGGGTGCGGGGTGGGACGTCCACCTCGGTGTTCTCGGTGAGCAGGTCCATGGGGATGGAGAGGAACACGGGGCCTGCGGGTGGGCGGGTGGCGAGGGCGAAGGCCCGGCGTAACGCCAGGGGGAGGTCTCGGGCGTGCTGGATGTCGTACGCCGCCTTCACCGCGGGGGCCGCCAGGGCGATGAGGTCGGCGGAGAGCATGGGGTCCTGTTGGAGGTGTCTGCGGTCCTGTTGGCCTGCGGTGACCACGAGGGGGGTGCGGGAGCGGCGGGCGTTGAGGAGGCCGATCAGGCCGTTGGCCAGGCCGGCGGCTATGTGCAGGCTGACGAAGGCGGGGCGGGCGGTGGCGCGGGCGTATCCGTCGGCCATGGCGACTACGGCGCCCTCGTGGACGCCGAGGATGTATTCGGGCGGATCTTTTGCGGCCGACAGGGCGGCCAGGAACGGTAGTTCCGTGGTGCCGGGGTTGCCGAAGATGCGGTCCACGCCCTCGCCTTGGAGGATCTCCAGGAGGGCGAGGGCGGGACGGGTTCCCATGCGGGGCTCCTCGGGACGGGATCGCTTCGCGGTCAGCGTCGGTGAGCGGTCGCGTGAGGAGCAAGCCGTGCGTGTCGCTCAGCGGTACGACTCCCCTCACGCGTCCCCGATCACGCGTCCCGGAACCGCTCCCCCTTCTCCGCCATCTCCACCAGCAGCGTCGGCGGTGTGAAGCGGTCGCCGTAGGCCTCCGCCAGTTCACGCGCGCGTGCCACGAAGCCCGGCAGGCCGCCCTCGTAGCCGTTGATGTACTGGAGGACGCCGCCCGTCCAGCCGGGGAAGCCGATGCCGAAGATGGAGCCGATGTTGGCGTCCGCCACCGAGGTCAGGACCTTCTCCTCCAGGAGGCGGACCGTGTCCAGGGCCTCCGAGAAGAGCATGCGTTCCTGCATGTCCTTGAAGGGGATCTCGGTGCCCTCGCGCGTGAAGTGTTCGCGCAGGCCCGGCCAGAGGCCCGCTCGCTTGCCTTCCTCGTCGTAGTCGTAGAAGCCCGCTCCCCCGCTGCGGCCCGGCCTGTCGAACTCGTCGACCATGCGGTCGATCACGGCCTCCGCGGGGTGCGTCGGCCAGGTGCCGCCCGCTTCCTCGACGGCTCGCTTGGACTCGTTGCGGATCTTGCGCGGGAGGGTGAGCGTCAGCTCGTCCATGAGGGAGAGGACCTTCGCCGGGTAGCCCGCCTGGGCCGCCGCCTGTTCGACGGAGGCCGGCTCGATGCCCTCGCCCACCATCGCCACGCCCTCGTTGATGAAGTGGCCGATCACCCGGGAGGTGAAGAAGCCGCGTGAGTCGTTGACCACGATCGGGGTCTTCTTGATCTGGCGCACCAGGTCGAAGGCCCTGGCCAGCGCCTCCTGGCCGGTCCGCTCACCCTTGATGATCTCGACCAGCGGCATCTTGTCGACCGGCGAGAAGAAGTGCAGGCCGATGAAGTCCGACTGGCGTTCCACGCCTTCGGCCAGGACCGTGATGGGGAGAGTGGACGTGTTGGAGCACAGCAGGGCGTCCGGCTCGACGATGTGCTGGATCTCCTGGAAGACCTTGTGCTTGAGCTCCGGGTTCTCGAAGACCGCCTCGATCACCGCGTCACAGCCCGCCACGTCCTGCGGGTCGGCCGTCGGCTTGATGCGGGCCAGCAGCTCGTCCGCCTTCTCCTGGGTCGTACGACCCCTGCTCACCGCCTTCGCGCACAGCTTCTCGGAGTAGGCCTTGCCCTTGGTCGCCGCTTCCGGCGACACGTCCTTGAGGACCACCTCGATGCCCGCGCGGGCGCACGAGTACGCGATGCCCGCGCCCATCATCCCGGCGCCCAGCACGGCGACCTTGCGGACCTGGCGCGGTTCGATGCCCTTGGGGCGGTTGGCGCCGGAGTTGACGGCCTGGAGGTCGAAGAAGAACGCCTGGATCATGTTCTTCGAGGTCTGCCCGGCGGCCAGTTCGACGAAGTAGCGCGCCTCGATGACCTGCGCGGTCTCGAAGTCGACCTGGGAGCCCTCCACGGCCGCCGCGAGGATGTTGCGCGGGGCCGGGTAGGGGGCGCCGTTGGTCTGCTTGCGCAGACTGGCCGGGAAGGCGGGCAGGTTGGCCGCGAACTTGGGGTTCGCGGGGGTGCCGCCGGGGATGCGGTAGCCGGGCCTGTCCCAGGGCTGCTGGGACTCGGGGTTGGCCTCGATGAAGGCGCGGGCCTTGGCGAGCAGCTCCTCCTGGGTGGCGGCCACGTCGTCGACGAGGCCGTTCTGGAGGGCGCGCTGCGGGTTGTACTGCGTGCCCTGGAGCAGCACCTTGAGGAGCGCGTCGGCGATGCCGAGCAGGCGGACGGTGCGGACCACGCCGCCTCCGCCCGGGAGCAGGCCGAGGGTGACCTCGGGGCAGCCGATCTTCGAGCCGGGCGCGTCGAGGGCAATGCGGTGGTGACAGGCGAGCGCGATCTCGTAACCGCCGCCGAGGGCCGCGCCGTTGAGAGCGGCGACGACCGGCTTGCCGAGGGTCTCGATCCGGCGCAGATTGCGCTTGATCGCCATGCCGCCGTCGAACAGCTCCTGCGCGGTCTCGGGGGTGACCCGGATCAGATCGCGCAGGTCGCCGCCGGCGAAGAAGGTCTTCTTGGCGGAGGTGATGATGACACCGCGGATGGTGTCCTTCTCGGCCTCCAGGCGATCGGTGACCTGCGCGAGGGAGTCGCGGAAGGCCTGGTTCATGGTGTTGGCGGACTGGTTGGGGTCGTCGATGACGAGGGTGACGACCCCGGCGCGGTCCTGTTCCCAGCGGATGGTGGAAGTCATGAGGGGATCTCCGTAGAAGTCTCGTGTGGCCGCTGGGGTCTTCAGATGCGTTCGACGATGGTGGCGATGCCCATGCCACCGCCCACGCAGAGGGTGGCGAGGCCGTAGCGCTTGTCCTGGCGCTCCAGTTCGTCGACGAGCGAACCGAGGATCATCGCGCCGGTGGCGCCGAGCGGGTGGCCGAGGGCGATGGCGCCGCCGTTGACGTTGACCTTGTCCAGCGACAGGCCCATGTCCTTGACGAAGCGCAGGACGACCGCCGCGAAAGCCTCGTTGATCTCGACGAGGTCGATGTCGTCGATGGTCAGCCCGGCCTTCGCCAGGGCCTTGCGGGTGGCCGGGGCCGGGCCGGTGAGCATGATCGTGGGCTCGGAGCCGGAGACCGCGGCGGACACGATCCGCGCGCGCGGGGTGAGTCCGTAGCGCTCGCCGACCTCCTTGGAGCCGATGGCGACCAGCGCGGCGCCGTCCACGATGCCGGAGGAGTTGCCCGCGTGGTGGACGTGGTCGATCTTCTCGACCCAGTGGTACTTCTGCAGCGCCACCGCGTCGAAGCCGCCCAGGTCGCCGATGTCCGCGAAGGACGGCTTCAGCTTGGCCAGGGAGTCGGCCGTGGTGCCGGGACGCATGTGCTCGTCGTGGTCGAGGACGACCAGGCCGCTGCGGTCCTTCACCGGGACGAGCGACTTCTCGAAGCGGCCCTCCTTCCAGGCCGTCGCCGCCCGCTCCTGCGAGAGGGCCGCGTACTCGTCGACGTCCCGCCGGGAGAATCCCTCGATGGTGGCGATCAGGTCGGCGCCGATGCCCTGCGGCACGAAGTTGACGGCGAGGTTGGTCATCGGGTCGTTGAACCAGGCGCCGCCGTCCGAGGCCATCGGCACCCGGGACATGGACTCCACACCGCCCGCGAGGACGAGGTCCTCCCAGCCCGAACGGACCTTCATCGCGGCCATGTTGACGGCCTCGAGGCCCGACGCACAGAAGCGGTTCTCCTGTACGCCGGCCACCGTGTCCGGAAGTCCGGCGGCGACGGCGGCGATCCGGGCGATGTCGGAGCCCTGGTCGCCGACCGGGCCGACGACGCCCAGCACGATGTCGTCGACGGCCGCCGGGTCCAGGCCGGGGAAGCGGTCGCGGATCTCGTGGATGAGTCCGACAACCAGGTCGATGGGCTTGGTGCCGTGCAGGGCGCCGTTCGCCTTGCCGCGCCCGCGCGGGGTGCGGATCGCGTCGTACACATACGCTTCGGTGCTCACAGGGAAGCCTTTCGGTGAGGGTCAGCCCAGCAGGGAACGGCCGATGATCTCCTTCATGATCTCGGTCGTCCCGCCGTAGATGGTCTGGATGCGTCCGTCGGTGAAGGCCCGGGCGACGGGGTATTCGCTCATATAGCCGTAGCCGCCGTGCAGTTGCAGACAGCGGTCGGCGACCCGCTTCTGGAGTTCGGTCGCCCACCACTTCGCCATGGAGGCGTGCACAGCGTCGAGCTCCGCGGCCGAGTGGTCCTCGATACAGCGGTCGAGGAAGGTGCGGGTGACGGCGCACTCGGTGGCCATCTCCGCGATCTCGAACCGGATGTGCTGCTTGGTCGCCAGGGGCCGGCCGAAGGCCTCGCGCTCCTTGACGTACTCCGTGGTGATCTCCAGCAGGTGTTCGGCGGCGGCGATCGCGGAGACGGCGATGCTCAGGCGCTCCTGGGCGAGGTTCGTCATCAGGTGCACGAACGCGCCGTTGAGCTCGCCGAGGAGGTTCTCCTTGGGCACGCGCACGTCATGGAAGAACAACTCGGCCGTGTCCTGCGCCTTCTGGCCGATCTTGTCGAGGTTGCGGCCGCGCTCGAAGCCCTCCATGCCGCGTTCGACGACCAGCAGGGACAATCCGTGCGCACCGCCCTCCGGAGTCGTCTTCGCCACCACGATCACCAGGTCGGCAAGGATGCCGTTGGAGATGAACGTCTTCGAGCCGTTGAGCAGCCAGTGGTCGCCGCGGTCCTCGGCGTGCGTCCGGATGCCCTGGAGGTCGGATCCGGCGCCGGGTTCGGTCATGGCGATGGCCGTGATCAGCGAGCCGTCGCAGAAGCCGGGCAGCCAGCGGCGCCTCTGCTCCTCGGTGGCGAGGCCGGTCAGATACGGGCCGATGATGTCGTTGTGCAGGCCGAGCGCGAGCCCGGGAGCGCCCGCGCGCGTGAACTCCTCGGCGAGTACGGCGCTGTAGCGGAAGTCGGCGGTGCCGCCGCCCCCGTACTCCTCGGGCACGGCGAGGCCGAGCAGACCCTGCTTTCCGGCCGCGCGCCAGGCGTCGCGGGAGGCGATGCCGTCCTTCTCCCACTGCTCGTAGAACGGCAGCACCTCTTTGGCGAGGAAGCTGCGCACGGTCTCGCGGAACGCGTCGTGCTCGTCGGAGAAGATCCGCCGCTTCATTCGAGGCCCTTCATCAGGTCGGGTACGTCCCAGTCGCGCGCCACGTCCGCGGTGTCGGCGCCGGGCTGCGCGGGCCCTGAGCGGACGGCGGTGGGGGTAGCGGAGAAGCGGGGCGCGGGGGCGGGCTGGGTGATGCCGCCGTGGTCGGTGAAGGTGCCACGGGCGGCCAGATGCGGATCGTGCGGGGCCTCGGTCAGCGAGAGGACGGGCGCCACGCAGGCGTCGGAGCCCTCGAAAACGGTCGTCCACTCGTCTCTGGTACGGCTCTTGAAGCGGGCGGCGACCGCCTCGCGCAGCTCGCCCCAGCGCGTCCAGTCCTTGCGTGCCGGCGCCTGGTCCTCGATGCCGAGCAGGCGCACGAACTCGGCGTAGAACTGCGGCTCCAGGGCGCCGACCGCCATGTACTTGCCGTCGGCGGTCTCGTACGTGCCGTAGTACGGGCAGCCGCCGTCGAGGAGGTTGGCGGCGCGGCGGTCCTGCCAGCCGCCGGCGGCGAGCATGCCGTGGATCATCGCAGCGAGATGGGCGGTGCCGTCCACGATCGCGGCGTCCACGACCTGGCCGGCGCCGGTCGCGCGCGCGTGGTGCAGGGCGGCGAGGACGCCGACGACGAGATAGAGGGAGCCGCCCGCGTAGTCGCCGAGGAGGTTCGCCGGGGCGGGCGGGGGTTCGTCGGGGGCGCCGATCATGCCGAGGGTGCCGGTGAGCGCGATGTATGCGATGTCGTGGCCGGCGCGCTGAGCGAGGGGGCCGTCCTGGCCCCAGCCGGTCATCCGGCCGTAGACGAGCCGTGGGTTGCGGGCCCGGCAGTCCTCGGGGCCCACGCCGAGGCGTTCGGCGACGCCGGGGCGGTAGCCCTCGATCAGGATGTCGGCGCGGGCGGCGAGGTCGAGCACGCGCGCGGGGCCTTCGGGGGCCTTCAGGTCGACGATCACCGAGCGCTTGTTGCGGTTGGTGACGTCGTACGCGGGATCGATCGCGAGTCCGGGGCCCCCGGGCCGGTCCACGCGGACGACATCGGCGCCGAGGTCGGCGAGGAGCATCGCGGCGAACGGGCCGGGCCCGATACCGGCCAGCTCCACGACGCGCACGCCGGTGAGCGGGCCGTCTCCTGGCGTCTTTGCCATCCGGTCCCCAGGGTTGGTGTGACACTACTGATGTAACACCAAGGATGTTAGGAACTTGTTCCAGTGAGCACAAGACCTGGGCGAGCAAGCGCTTAGTGAAAGTTTCGGCGCCCGCTCAGCCGCCGTCCAGTTCCGCTATGAGCCGCTTCGGCGCGATGGTGCGGTAGCTCTCCTCCACCCAGTCGCACAGCAGCTCGGCCGTCGGGGCGCCCTTCTGCTCCAGCGGGATGCTCACCCAGCCGGACTTGCCGAGGCCGTAGCCGGCCGGTTCGGCGCCGGGGCAGGTCAGCGCGTGGGCGTGGGCCGCCTCGTCCTTGAGCTTCACGGTGAGGCCCAGCGGATAGCTGCCGTCGTCGACGCCGAGGAAGACGAACACCTTCTTGTTGACCTTCGCGACGGTCTCGCCCCAGGGGAACTCCTCGGTCGCGCCGGGCATGCCCAGGGCGAACTGGCGTACTTTCTCCCACTTCTTCAGGGCGTTCCGGTCCACGGCCATCCGCTGCCTCCAGGGCTCGTCGTCGGGCTCCGCACTCCTCACGCTAGCCTCGGCCACCGACAACGGCGCGTGGTGCGGGACCGAGAGGTGTCATGAGCAGGCTGAGCAAGACGGACCGTCCCTACGACATCGTGCTCTTCGGAGCCACCGGCTTCGCCGGGGCGCTCACCGCGGAGTACCTCGCGGCGCATGCGCCCGACGGGCTGCGCTGGGCGATCGCGGGCCGCGACGAGACGAAGCTGGAGCGGCTGCGCGAACGGCTGCCCGGCGGCGAGCGGGTCGGCGTCCTGCGCGCGGACGTCGCGGACCCCGCCTCGCTGTGGGAACTCGCCCGGCACGCGCGCGTGGTGGCCACGACGGTGGGCCCCTATGTGAAGTACGGCGAGGAGCTCGTCGCCGCCTGCGCGGACAGCGGCACGGACTATCTCGACCTCAGCGGTGAGCCGGAGTTCGTGGACCTGATGTACGTCCGCCATGACGCACGCGCGCGTGAGACCGGCGCCCGGATCGTCCACGCGGCAGGGTTCGACTCCGTGCCGCACGATCTGGGCGTGTACTTCACGGTCCGGCAGTTGCCGGAGGGCGTGCCGTTGTCGGTGGACGGGTTCGTGACCGCCAACGCCATGTTCTCGGGCGGGACGTTCGCCTCGGCGCTGGGCCAGTTTGCGCGCGGACGCCAGATGATCGCCGCCGCGCGGGACCGTCACCGGCACGAGCCGCGCCTTGTCGGCCGCCGGGCCCTCGCCCTGACCGGCGCGCCCCGGTACGCCGGGGAGGTCGGCGCCTGGGCCCTGCCGCTGCCGACCATCGACCCGCAGATCGTGCGCCGCTCGGCGAAGGCCCTGGAGCGCTACGGTCCCGACTTCCGGTATCGGCACTACGCGGCCGTACGGCATCTGCCCGTCGCGGTGGCCGGTGTGGTGGGCGTGGGCGGCCTCGCCGCCGCCGCCCAACTGCCGCCCGCCCGCCGGTGGCTGTCGGACCGGCTCAGGCCCGGGGACGGCCCGAGCCCGGAGAAGCGGGCGAAGAGCTGGTTCTCGGTGCGTTTCGTCGGACAGGGCGGTGGCCGCCGGGTCTTCACCGAGGTCTCGGGCGGCGACCCCGGCTATGACGAGACGGCGAAGATGCTCGCCGAGTCGGCGCTCTGCCTGGCCTTCGACGAACTGCCGCCCACGGCCGGGCAGATCACCACAGCCGTGGCCATGGGCGACGCGCTGACGGAACGGCTCCAGCGCGCGGGGATCGTGTTCCGGGTAGCCGCGAGCCGGTAGGTCCCTACAGCGGCCACTGAGCCACGGTGTAGATCATCCCGCAGATCCAGGCCAGCCCCGCAAGCACGGCAAGGACGAGCGCGGCCGTCACGGCCCGCTCGACGGGGCGGTTGGGGTCGGCAAGGGGCTTCGGGGAGCGTTGGGAGGTCATACGGTGGGACGTCATGCGCCCAGCCTGTCGAGCGAACCGGGCGCGGACATCCGTACGGGTACTCAGACGACGTACTCAGACTGACTCGGACGGGGGCCAGTCCCCCAGCGCGGCTTCGAGGCGGTCCCGGAGAGCGGGATCTTCCGACGCGGCCGCGAGCCGGCAGGCGAGCGGACCGATCTCCCAGCCCGCGTGATAGTCGAAGTACGGCGGAGGACCTGCCGCGTTGTGGGCGAGCTTGCCCACCAGCTCCGCGAGCCGGAACACCAGCTGGTTCTCGGCGTCGATTCCGGCGCCCCGTACCCGTCCGAAGAGCTCGCTGCCACGGCTCCACTCGTCCCGGTCGGCCGCCATGGCCAGCACGGCATCGAGTTCCGGTGTCCGGTCCCCCTCCGCGACGGCCGCTTCGAGCACACGGCCCGCCCAGGCCACCGGGTTGCGCTGGGCCTCGAAGAGGGTGCGCCCCCATGACCGGCGCTTGTCCGCCCGCGCTTGTGCGGCGAGTCGTTCGTTCGGAGCCGTCGCCTCGCGCAGCGCCCGCCTGCACAGCGCGTCCGCTCTGCGTGTCGTCTCCGGGAGGCGGTAGGTCGGGGTGAGGGCGAGGGTGTGGGTGCAGGCGTTGTTGAGGGTGATGCGGTGGCCGACCGATACGAAGACCGGCTTGACGGCGTCCCGGGTGCGCAGGGCGCGGCCTACCTCCTCGGTGCCGGAGACCAGCGGGGACGAGGCTCCTCGCGCTGCGTCCGGCTCGTCGTAGGAGAAGGTGAAGGGGTTCTTGGCGACGCCGATGGTGGGCAGCCCGGTGAGGACGCCGAGGTGGCTGGCGAGGCCGAAGCGGCGGGGGTGGGCGAGGCCGTAGCCGTCGCAGACCACAAGGCCCGGCGGGCACGGCAGGGCGTCCAGGGCGGCCAGGACCGTGGGGATCTCCCGGAAGGCGAGCAGGCCCGGCACGTACGGGAAGGAGATCCGGCCGACGGCCGTCGCCTCCGCGACCACCTCCAGCGTGGCCGCGTCCAGGACGACTGCCGCTGCCGCCACGACGTCCAGCTCGTCGTCGTAGGCCACGTCGACGCCGGTGACATGCCCGGTGCCGGGCGGTGGGCCCGGCTCGTCGAGCACCACGCGTGCGCGTAGCTCGTCCTGGACGGCGCGGGCGTCTTCCTCGGTGGCGGGCCAGCCCGCGGGGATGCGTACGGTCGTCATGATGCGGACGAGCGTACGGGCCCCGGTGTCAGCTCTTCCCACCCAGGGCACGCTTGAGCTGGCTCTTGTTCATGTCCGAACGGCCCTGGATGTTACGGCGCTTGGCCTCCTCGTAGAGCTGGTCGTACGTAGGGCCCTGGGAGCCCTGGCCGGACCGCTGGCCGCCCCGCTTGCCGGACGACATGTCCTCGGTCGAGGTGCGGCTGGCCGTCTTGGACTCGCCGGAGCGGGCGCGTTCCTTGTTCACCGTGCGCGAGGCGATCTCCTTGGCCCGCTCGGTGCTCTCGCCGCGCTCCTGCGCGCTCTCCTTGATGTGCTCGTACTGCCGCTCCCGCTTGGGGCTCGAACCGCGTGGCATGTGCGCTCACTCCTCTCACGGTCAGCGGCCGAGTACCCACATTCCGGGATCACCTCGCGAGGCGTGCCACGCGCCCCTTCTCGCCCGCGGCCCAGCAGGCCCCGTCGGCGGTGCAGTCGACGGTGTCGTACGAGCCGGTGTCGACGGTCCGCCAGTTGCGGCCGCCGTCGGTCGTCAGGTCCGTGCCGGTGGGGCCGACCGCGAGGGCGGCGGTGCGGCTGTGCGGGAGCCAGGCGACGCCGGAGCGGTAGGCCGGCACCGGGGTAGTGGCCGGCCGCCATCCCGCGCCGCCGTCCGTGCTGCGGGCCGCCGCGCTCGGGGAGGTCTGGTCCGGGCGGTAGTCGCCGCCGACGGCGAGGCCGTGGGCCCGGTCGCGGAAGGCAAGGGCGAACACGCCCCGGGCGGGGTCGCCGGCCGGGATCGGGGTGTCGGCGGCCGTCCAGGTCCGTCCGCGGTCGGCGGAGTGCAGCACACGCGCGCGTGCGGCGCCGCCGGTGGCCAGCCAGACGTCCTTCGGCCCGGCAGTCACCAGGCACTGGCCACTGGCCGCGAACCCGGCCTCGCCGTCCAGCGCTGCGGGCATCCCCTCGCTGGGCAGAACCGTCCAGGAGCGGCCGCCGTCGGCGGTCGACAGGATGCGGAACCTGCCGTCCACCGGGTCGCTCATCGCGAGGCCGTGGCGGCGGTCGAAGAAGGCCATGCAGTCGTAGAAGGCGCGCGGATCGGTGTTGCGGAAGGCCTCGGTCCAGGTCGCTCCGCCGTCCTCGGTGCGGTACACCCGGGACGCCTCGCCCTCGCCGATGGCGAGCACGACGGCCCGACGCGCGTCGAACGCCTCGACGTCCCGGAACTGGAGCTCCCCGGCGCCCGGCGGAGAGACGTTCCGCCAGCTCGCCCCGCCGTCCGTCGTCCGCAGGACCGTGCCGGCGCTCCCGGCCAACCAGGCGGTGTCCCGGTCGACGGCCGCGAGCCCGCGGAACCGTACCGTCGGGCTGCCGGTGTCCTTCGGTTCCCAGTGCGCGGGCTCGTGCGCCTGCGCGGGTACGGCCGTCAGCGCGGCCAGCGCCGCCGCGCACACCACCCCCGCGGCCGTCGTACGAAACGTGCGTCCCCACCGTCGCGTGTTCCCCAAGGCCCTCATGGCGGGCGAAGCTAGCCCACCCCCACAGCGCCGTCCAGACCGCCTCATACGGCCTGAACAAGACCAGGAGGCCAACCACGTCACTCCCGTGCATGAAAGGCGGTGACCGAGGTCACTCGCCCTCCGTGTGCACGGATTCGTCGATTCCGTCGTCTCTTACAGTGCCCGGCCTCATCCGCCCGGAGCCACGTCCAGCCGTCGCAAGGGAGCAAGGCGTTGTCCTACGTCATCGAGCAGCCCGTAGAGGCCCGTCTCGTCGCCGCCGCGCCGCGGATGCCGAGCATTCCCGCCACGCTGCACTACGACCGGCGCGACCCGTTCGCCGTCCGCATGACCTTCCCGGCCCCGGCCACCCTGGAGGGCGTGGAGGTCTGCTGGACCTTCAGCCGCGAACTCCTCACCGAGGGCCAGCGGGAGAGCGTCGGCCACGGCGACGTCCGCGTCCGGCCCTACGGCTACGACCGCACGGTCCTGGAGTTCCACGCCCCCGAAGGCACGGCCGTCGTCCATGTCCGCAGCAGCGAGATCCGCCGCTTCCTGGACGCCACCGGCGAACTGGTGCCGGTCGGCCTGGAGCACCTCCAGCTCGACCTGGACCACGACCTGGCCGAACTGATGCGGGACGCCTGCTAGCGGAAGGCGGCCCCCGACGGCGGGCCACTTAATCCCGACGGCCGCCGTTTTAATTCCGTTGACAGCCTCCCGGGCCCCTCCTACGGTGTATATCGGTCCTGTTGCCGTCGATTGGAGAAGGACGTTGCTCGTCTGAGGTCCTGAGACACCGCTGTCACACCCCTGAGGTGTGGCTGCCGCGTGCGACCTCGGTGTTCGAGCCGTCCTCCGGTACAGGGCTTTTCTCATGCCCCGCCGAGGCCTCCCCGCGGGTCGCAGGTGTCTCGATACGCGTTTGCCCTTGATCGCTTCGAGCAACCGCGGAGGCCCGCATGTCAAGTTCCATCACCTGCACGTCCCTTTCCTTCACCTGGCCCGACGGCACCCCCGTCTTCGAGGGCCTCGACACCGCCTTCGGCCCCGGCCGCACCGGGCTCGTCGGGGTGAACGGGTCGGGAAAATCAACCCTGTTGAAGCTCATCGCCGGTGAACTCACCCCCGCCGACGGCGCCGTCCGCGTCACCGGCGAGGTCGGCTGGCTCCCGCAGAACGTCACGCTCGACACCGCGCTGCGCGTCGACGAGGCGCTCGGCATCGCCGCCCAGCGGGCCGCCCTGCACGCCATCGAGGCCGGCGACGTGGCCGAGGAGCACTTCGAGACCGTCGGCGACGACTGGGACGTGGAAGAGCGAGCCCTCGCCACCCTCGGCGAACTCGGCCTCGGACACATCCAGTTGGACCGCACCGTCGGCGAGGTGTCGGGCGGTGAATCGGTGCTGCTGCGGCTCGCCGCGCTGCTGCTGCGAAGGCCGGACGTCCTGCTCCTGGACGAGCCGACCAACAATCTCGACCTGTACGCGCGTCGGCGGCTGTACAACGCGGTCTCCTCCTGGCCGGGCGTCCTGGTCGTGGTCAGCCACGACCGTGAACTCCTCGACCTCGTCGACCAGATCGCCGATCTGCGCTCCGGGGAGATCACCTGGTACGGCGGCAACTACTCGGCGTACGAGGAGGCGCTCGCCGTGGAACAGGAGGCGGCCGAGCGCATGGTGCGGGTCGCCGAGGCCGATCTCAAGAAGCAGAAACGCGAACTGGTCGACGCCCAGGTCAAGTTGGCCCGCCGCAAGCGGTACGGCCAGAAGATGTGGGACCAAAAACGCGAGCCGAAGATCGTCATGGGGGCGCGCAAGCGGGCGGCGCAGGAGTCCGCGGGCAAGCACCGGATCATGCACGAGGAGAAGCTCGTCGAGGCCAAGGAGCGGCTGGACGAGGCGGTGGAGGCCGTACGGGACGACGACGTGATCCGCGTCGATCTGCCGCACACGGCCGTACCGCCGGGCCGCGAGGTCCTCACGCTCCTGGATCTGGAGCTCGCCTACGGCGCGCGTGTGGCCGGTGGTTTCGATCTGCGCGGTCCTGAGCGGATCGCGCTGATCGGGCGCAACGGCGCGGGCAAGACCACGCTGCTGCGCACGATCGCCGGGGAGCTGCAGCCGGTCTCGGGCGAGGCGCGGACGCATGTGCCGATGCGCTTCCTGCCGCAGCGGCTCGATGTGCTCGACGACGAGCGGACCGTCGCCGAGAACGTGGCCCGGTTCGCGCCGGGCGCCACCAACAACCGGGTCCGGGCGCGGCTCGCCCGCTTCCTGTTCCGGGGCGCCCGCGCCGACCAGAAGGCGGCGACGCTTTCCGGCGGCGAACGCTTCCGGGCGGCGCTGGCCGCGCTGATGCTGGCCGAGCCCGCGCCGCAGCTGCTGATGCTGGACGAACCGACGAACAACCTCGACATGGCGAGCGTACGACAGCTCACCACGGCCCTGGAGTCGTACGAGGGGGCACTGATCGTGGCCAGCCACGACCTGCCGTTCCTGGAGTCGATCGGCATCACCCGCTGGCTGCTGCTCGACGGAGAACTGAAGGAAATCACGCCAGAGGCTGTCGGGTATCCCGCCTAGCTTCGAGGGCATGAGCGAGTTCATCACCATCACCGGAGCCAGGGAGAACAACCTCAAGGACGTCACGCTCCGCATCCCGAAAGGCCGGCTGACCGTGTTCACCGGCGTTTCGGGATCGGGGAAGTCCTCGGTCGTCTTCGACACGATCGCGGTCGAGTCGCAACGGCAACTGAACGAGACCTTCACCTGGTTCGTGCGCAACCGGCTGCCCAAGTACGAGCGGCCGCACGCGGAGACGCTGGAGGACCTCTCCCCCGCGATCGTCGTGGACCAGCGCCCGATCGGCGGCCACTCGCGCTCCACGGTCGGCACGATGACGGACGTCTACTCGGTGATCCGGGTGCTGTTCTCCCGGCACGGCACCCCGAGCGCCGGTCCCGCGACCGCGTACTCCTTCAACGACCCCTCGGGCATGTGCCCGGAGTGCGACGGTCTCGGGCGGGCGGTACGGCCGGACTGGGGCCGCATCCTGGACGAGGAGCGGTCGCTGGCCGACGGCGCGGTCCGCTTCCCGCCGTTCGCCGCGGGCACCTGGCAGGGGCAGGCGTACACCAACTCCGACGACCTGGACCCGCACAAGCCGGTACGCCGATTCACCGCCGCCGAGCGGGAGTTCCTGATGCACGGCAAGCCCGGCAGCAAGGTCACCGTCAAAGGCTCGGGCGGCACCTGGACCACGGAGTACGAGGGGCTCGCCGACCGTTTCGAACGGCTGTATCTGAAGCGGGACTTGTCGGCGATGAGCCAGAAGACCCGTGATCTGGTACGGGACTTCATGGTGGACGGCGTCTGCCCGTCCTGCCACGGCGCCCGTCTCAACGCGGCGGCCCTCGCCACCCGGATCAACGGCCGGACCATCGCCGACTGCACGCACATGCAGGTCACCGACCTGATCGCCGTACTGAAGGAGATCGACGACCCGGTGGCCCGGCCGATCGCCGGGGCCGCGGCGGCGGCGCTGGAGCGGATCGACGCGATCGGGCTCGGCTATCTCAGCCTGGACCGGGAGACCACCACGCTCTCCGGCGGCGAGGGGCAGCGGCTGAAGACGGTGCGGCACCTCGGCTCCAGCCTGACCGGGATGACGTACATCTTCGACGAGCCCAGCGTCGGACTGCACCCGCGGGACGTCGGGCGGCTCGGTGATCTGCTGCTGCGGCTGCGGGACAAGGGGAACACCGTGCTTGTCGTCGAGCACGACCGGGATGTCATCGCGCTCGCGGACCATGTGGTCGACATGGGTCCGCGGGCCGGCGCAGAAGGCGGACGGGTGGTGTTCGAGGGCACGCCGGACGGTCTCGCCGCCTCCGGGACGCTGACCGGGCGCTGTCTGGGCCGTCGTACCACCGTGAAGGAGGCCGTGCGGGAGGCGACGGGCGGGCTGTGGGTGAAAGGTGCGGACCGGCACAATCTGCGGGATGTCACGGTGGAGTTCCCGACCGGGGTGCTGACCGTGGTGACGGGGGTGGCCGGGTCGGGGAAGAGCACGCTGGTCGCGGAGTTGACCGGGGCGCACCCGGACGCGGTGGTCGTGGACCAGTCGTCGATCGGGATCTCGGCGCGGTCAACTCCCGCGACCTATCTGGGGATCATGGACAGCGTCCGGAAGATCTTCGCCCGGGAGACGGGCGCGGAGGCGGGGCTGTTCAGTTTCAACTCCTCGGGCGCATGCGGCACTTGTGAGGGCCGCGGCATCATTTACACCGACCTTGCCTTCATGGACCCGGTGACCACGACCTGCCACGACTGCGAGGGGCGACGCTTCAAGGACGAGGTGCTGCGGCTGACCGTCGACGGCCGCTCCATCGCGGACGTCCTGGAGATGACGGCGGGGCAGGCGCTCGACTTCTTCACCGACACAGGCGTACGGCGAAGGCTGCTCGCCCTTCGCGATGTCGGCCTCACCTACCTCACCCTCGGCCAACCGCTGTCCACGCTCTCCGGCGGCGAACGTCAGCGCATCAAGCTGGCGACCCGGCTGCACCTCAAAGGGGCGCTGTACGTCCTGGACGAGCCGACGACCGGCCTGCACCTGTCCGATGTCGACGCGCTGCTCGCCCTGCTGGACCGGCTCGTCGATGCGGGCAACACGGTCGTGGTCGTCGAGCACCACCTGGACGTCGTGGCGCACGCCGACTGGATCGTCGACCTCGGTCCGGACGGCGGACGCGACGGTGGGGACGTGATCTTCACCGGTACTCCGCGGCAGCTCCTCGACGTCCCGGACTCCTTCACCGCGGAGCATCTCAGGAGGGCCACAGCCTGGTGACGAGGGTTTTGCCGGGGTCGACCCGGCCTGCATGATGGCGGACCGGTGCCGGATGATGGGCGCCGGAACTGCCGCCGATTCGGAGAACCTCGTGCCCAGCAAGAAGGCCCTCGTCCGCCGCCCCAGCCCGCGTCTCGCCGAGGGGCTGGTGACGCATATCGAGCGGGAGAAGGTCGACGTCGACCGTGCGACGGAGCAGTGGGAGGCGTACGTCGAGGCCCTGCGCGCGCACGGCTGGGAGACGGTCGAGGTGGATCCGGCCGACGACTGCCCGGACTCGGTGTTCGTCGAGGACACGGTCGTCATGTACAAGAACGTCGCGCTGATCACCCGCCCCGGCGCCCAGGCCCGCCGCGCCGAGACCATCGGCGTCGAGGAGGCCGTCGCCTCACTCGGCTGCTCGGTGAACTGGATCTGGGAGCCCGGCACCCTGGACGGCGGCGATGTGCTGAAGGTCGGCGACACGATCTACGTGGGCCGCGGCGGGCGCACCAACGCGGCCGGCGTCCAGCAGGTGCGGGCCGCCTTCGAACCGCTCGGGGCGCGGGTGGTCGCCGTACCGGTGAGCAAGGTGCTGCATCTGAAGTCCGCGGTCACGGCGCTGCCCGACGGCACGGTGATCGGACATATCCCCAAGGTCGACCGGCCGGCGCTCTTCCCGCGTTTCCTGTCGGTGCCCGAGGAGGCCGGCGGCCATGTGGTGCTGCTCGGCGGCCACAAGCTGCTGATCTCCGCGAGCGCGCCGAAGACGGCGGAGCTACTGGCCGACCTCGGCCATGAGCCGGTCGTGGTCGACATCAGCGAGTTCGAGAAGCTCGAAGGATGTGTGACATGTCTCTCGGTGCGGATGCGCGAGTTGTATGCCTGACGAGTGAACGAGCCACTCCCCCCAGCCCCGGGACCTGCAATTCCCGGGGCTGTTTGGCATGCCCTGAACGTCCTTGGGAACCCGGTCCGAACCCGGTCTGATCAGCAGTCTTTACACCGCTCTTAACCTACGGCTACGTAACCTACGGATTCGTAGCCTACGATTCCGTAGGTTCCACTGACCGCTCGCCGGTCCGCTTCCGCTCGTGTTACGTCCCCCTGGAGTTCCCGTGACGATCACTTCCCCGCACCTCGGTAGCCCGTCCTCCGCCTGGACCGACGCCCGGCTGCTCTACGCGCTGGAGGAAGTGGTCGAGACGGAGCTGAACCGTCATCTGAAGGTCGCCAAGGACTGGATGCCGCACGAGTACGTGCCGTGGTCCGACGGCCGTAACTTCCCCGGCTTCTTCGAGGACGGCGAGGCCTGGGACAAGGAGCAGTCCAAGGTCACCGAGATCGGCCGGATCGCGCTCGTCGTGAACCTGCTGACCGAGGACAACCTCCCCAGCTACCACCACGAGATCGCCTCGCTCTTCGGCCGGGACGGCGCCTGGGGCACCTGGGTGCACCGCTGGACCGCCGAGGAGGGCCGCCACGGCATCGTGATGCGCGACTACCTCCTCGCCTCCCGCGCGGTGGACCCGGACAAGCTGGAAGCCTTCCGTATGGCCCACATGAGCGAGGGCTTCGAGTCGGACAACCGGCACTCGATGCTGCACTCGGTGGCCTACGTCGCCTTCCAGGAGCTGGCCACCCGCGTCTCGCACCGCAACACCGGCCACCAGTCGGGCGACCCGGTCTGCGACCGCATGCTGGCCCGCATCGCGACCGACGAGAACCTGCACATGGTCTTCTACCGGAACCTGCTGAAGGCCGCCTTCGAACTCGCGCCCGACCTGACCATGCAGGCGGTCCGGGACGTGATCGTCAACTTCCGGATGCCCGGCCACGGCATGCCCGGCTTCGAGCGGTTCGCCGCGCAGATGGCGATCGGCGAGGTCTACAACATGCGTATCCACCACGACGACGTGCTCCAGCCGGTGCTGCGCCACCTGAGGGTCCTGGAGATCGACGGGCTCGGCCCCGAGGGCCTCAAGGCCCAGGAGGAACTCGGCCTGTTCATGGGCGGCCTGGACGCCGAGGCCCTGAAGTTCGACGAGAAGCTGGCCGCACGCAAGGCCCGCATGGCGGCACGCGCGGCGGGCTGACGCCCTCCCGGTATTTCCCTGGGGAAGATCGCGGGCCTGCGGCATCATGCAAGCCATGGGTGAGAACAGCAGGTCGCAGCAGGCGGTCGGGTTTCTGCTCGGCCTGGTCGACGAGGAGACCGCCGCCCGGGTCCGGGCCCGCACCGGCCTGCCCGGGCCCGAGGCCCCCGAAGCGTCCGTACGGCGGCTCCAGCGCGCGTGGACGTGGTCGCGGCTGCTGCTGCCGGTCTCCCTCGCACTCTGGATCCTGGAGAACGACGACCCGACGCTCAACGCCGTGGTGTGGCGCCACCTGGAGACGGACGCCGGTCTGCGCCGCGCCGTCGTCCGCGGCATCCCGTTCGGTCCCGGCCGCACCGAACCGGTCCGGGTCGACCCCCTGCTCGTCGGCCAGGAGCCCGAGGTCCCGAAGAGTTACGTCCGCCATGGCCTCGTCGGCTGTCTGCGCGCGGTCACCTCGATGAGCGAGGGCCGCGCCGCCGCGTCCATGGTCCTCACCCGCGCCGACTGGACCACGGTCGCCGAGGCGGACGGCGAGGCTCCGCTGCCCGGCTACACGCGCTGGGCGCTGTCCGTGCGCCCTGACTGCCCGCCCTCCGTGCGCGCCGGGTTCGGCTCGCACGCCAAGTTCACGCACCGGGTGCGGCAGGCCGGCGTGCTGGAGGGACCGGCCGACTTCGCGCTGTCGTACGACCCCGCCGTCAGCGTGCTTGAGGTGCTGGCGATGGGGCAGGTGCTCTTCCCCCGGCGGGTGCCGGAGGCCGAGGACGCGCTGCGACCGCTCGTCCGGGAGCACTTGGGCGACCGTGAGGAGGCGTGGGCGGTGCTGGCGCAGCTGATGGAGACGTTCCACGGGACCGCGCCCGAGCTGGTCGTCACCGCGGGTGCCATCGCCTGACCGGCGCTGAGAAGAGTGCGGGGCGGCCGAAGGGGGGCGGGGCGGCCGGATTCGAACCGGCGTGTTCTGGTTTTGGAGACCGGTGCGCCTGCCTCTGCGCTACGACCCCGCCCTTGGGGCAGATCGTAATGCCATGGCCCGTTGTCAGTGGGCCCTGGTACCAATGATCCACGGGGGAAATCCAGTACGGGGGGCGGCACATGGCGTACGGGGAGCGGGGGCGGCGCGCCCCGGTGGTCGATCTCGCGGACCGCAGGGCGCTGGAGCGGTACCGCCCGGCGGATTCCGAGGTGATCGAGGAGGCGCGGCGGCTGAAGGAGGCCGCGCTGCTGGACTTCGGGCTCACCGAGTCGGCCGTGGCGTCGTGGCTGTATGCGAAGTGCCATCACCAGATCCCGACGACGGCGGTGGACACGGCCGCCGTGGTGGCCTCCGGGGACGGCTCCTGTCTGCTGCTGTACAACCCGGACTTCTTCGTCGGCCTTGGCCTGGACGGCGTGAAGTTCGTGCTCTTCCACGAGGCCCGGCATCTGGTCCACCGGCACCTGTTCGCCGACCCGGAGCTGCGCGCCGACCCGGTCTTCGAGCTGGCCTCCGAAGTGTCCATCAATCATGTGGCGCTGATCCGGCTCGGCAGACAGGAGCTGCCGGTGCTGGACGGCAGGCCGACGGGGGTGAACCCGCGCGAGGTGTACGAGCTGTACCGCGCGGATCTGACGGCGCACGGTCTGGAGCCGCTGGAGTACGAGGGGTTCGTGGCGACCGACATGCGGGTCTACGGCGAGCTGAAGCGCATGCACCGCCCGCCGGTACCCGAACGGCGGCTGTGCGTGCACCTGGTGGCGGACGCGGTCCCGGCCGACCAGGAGACCGTCGACCTGGTTGCCTCCTCCGCGCTGCTCAACTCCCTGCTGGCGGCGCGGCGGGGGCACGCGGGCGCGGAGGCGGAGCTGCTGGACCTGATGGGCCGCACCGAGGACGGCAACGCGCGTGCGGCCAAGCTCTGGGGAAACCTCGGCGCGGGCATCCTGCGCGGCGAGACCACGCGTACGCGTACCGTCGACTGGTGGCAGCGCTGGCTGGTCGACGTGCTCGCCTCGAAACTGCGCGAGGGGGAGCGGCTGGTGTACCCCAAGAAGCGCGGCGCGCTGCTGGCCGCGCTCGGCCAGGACCCGGTGCTCTCACGCCGCGGTCCGGTCCGGGACAAGGTCCTCGTCATCGCCTACGACACCTCGGGCTCGATGCCGAGCCGTGTGATCACCTGGCTCACGGAACTCGTCGGCCGGATAGACGGGGTTCAGGCGCACTGGCTGTCCTTCGACGCGGTGGTGATGCCCTTCGTCCCCGGTGAGCGGGTTTACGGCGGGGGCGGCACCAGCTTCCAGGTGGTCGCGGAGTACGTGGAGGGGCGTACGGAGGTGAACGGGCGCCGTTTCGAGGAGATACCGGACGCCGTCGTCATGCTCACCGACGGATACGCGCCGCCGATCACGCCCGCCGAGCCGGACAAATGGATCTGGCTGATCACCGAGGGCGGCGACGAATGGCCCGAGAGGCACACCCCCGCGATGGACTGCCATCGCGTCACCACAGGATCAGGGTAATGACCACGGAAGTGAAGCAGCCGACCCTTTCTCGCCTGGAGTCCTTCATCGACGCGATGATCGACATGGGGCAGACGGGGCAGATCTTCGGCGAGCACGGCATCGGCAAGACGGCGACGTTCTTCTCACACATCGCCCGGGCGCACCCGGACACAGCACTGGTGTACGTCCCTGCGGCGAACCTCACCCCGGACGATCTGCTCGTCAACGCGCCGGTGCGCGACGCGGGCACCGGTGAACTGGTGCTGCGCCAGCTGGTGATGAGCCAGCTGAAACCAGGCCGGCCCTTCGTGCTGCTCATCGACGACTCGCTCCAGGCGGGCGACACGATCCAGTCGCAGCTGATGCAGATCGCCTGCAACTGGACGCTGGGCGAGCACGATCTGCGCGCGCTCGGCTGCGTGGGTGTCTTCCTCACCGACAACGAGTCGCTGGCCGAGACCTCGGCGCGGCGCGGCGATCTCGCGCTGCTGGACCGCATGGTGACGATCCGGATCACGGCGAACGACACGTCCTGGCGGAAGCATCTGGCGGCCAAGTACCGCCCGTGGGATCTGCGTGAGGTCTTCTCCCTGTGGGCCTCGCTGTCACCGGCGCTGCGTGAGCGGCTGTCCCCGCGCACCCTCGACCATGTCCTGGCCAACGCGCGCGAGGGCTTCCCGCTGCGCTGGGGGCTGCCCCTGGTCGACGGCGAGCGGCTGCGCCTCGCGGAGCCCGGACCGGACGGAAAGCCCGGGCAGAACCGGACGGCCGAGATCCTGGACCGGATCGCCAAGTCGGTGGGCGTGCCCAATCCGTCCACGATCCCGGACCCGGTGCGCCAGGTGGTGCGGGCCGCGCTGCGCAACCGCTGGACGGTACTGCTCCAGGGGCCACCGGGGTGCGGAAAGACGGAGCTGGTACGGCAGACGCTGCGGGAGGGCCTCGGCCGGGAGGCGCTGTACTTCTCGCTGCCGGTGACCAATGTCGAGGATCTCTGCGCACCGATCCCCTCGGCCGACGGCACCCTGGACAATCTGCTGGCCGCGAAGTTCACCGGGCCCGAGCCCAAGGCGATCGTGTGGGACGAGTACAACCGGCCCAAGGACAAGGCCGCGTTCGCCAAACTGATGGAGGTCACCCAGGAGTGGTCGCTGGCGGGCCGGCCGATCGAGAACCTGCGCGCCCAGATAGCGGTCCAGAACCCGCCGTACCACCTGGGCCGCAAGCTGCTGGTCGCGCGGAACAACATCGCGCAGGCGACCCGGTTCACGGCCTCGCTCCAGGTGGAGCCGGAGGACATCCCGGCCAACGAGTGGCTGCTCGCGCGCTACGGCCAGGACGCCGAGACCGTGCTGGAGTGGTGGAAGCACGACATCGACGACGAGGGCCGGGCCTGGATCACCAAGCGCACCCTGGAGCGGCTGATCAAGCTGCACCGACGGGGACTGCCGCTGGAGATGGCGACGGTCTACCTCGGCGACGGCGAGTACGCGCCCGTCCCGCTCACGGCCCTGATCGACCGGCTGAAGGGCCGCCCGGTCACAGGCCTGCGCGAGCTCGCCCGCGACGCCGACGCGTGGGAGGCACGCCTGCGCCGCGCGGCGCAGGCCGGCGACGAAGGCGCGAACGACAGCGACGTGGTCCACCAGATCCTGGCCAACGCGGAGCTGTCCCAGCTGAAGAAGCATCGGACGGTGGTGACCCGCCTGGTCGCCCTGCTGCCGGCGAAGCTGCGGGCGACGTATCTGGTGGGGGCGTCGCAGCAGCAACAGCGGTTCTGGACGGAGGTGTTCATGGGGATGCGGCGGTGAGGTCAGCCGCCCTCCGGCGAGCCCTCGTCGCTCACCACTCCGCCTCCCGGTAGTCCTTCAGGAACACCCCGGACACCGGATCCCCCGCCTCGCCCCGCACGATCGGGTCGTACACGCGGGCCGCCCCGTCCACGATGTCCAGCGGTGTCCGGAAGCCCGCCCCGGCCATGCGGGCCTTCTTGGGTGCCGGGTTCTCGTCGGTGATCCAGCCGGTGTCGACGGCGCACATGTGGACGCCCTGGGCGGCGAGTTCGGCGGCGCTGGTGCGGGTGAGCATGTTGAGGGCGGCCTTGGCCATGTTGGTGTGCGGGTGGCCTGCCATCTTGTTGCGGACGGCGAACCGGCCCTCGACCGCGGTCACGTTGACGACATACCGGCGCGCGTGCGGGGAGGCGAGCAGCAGGGGCAGCAGCCGGTCGCAGAGCAGGGCCGGGGCGAGGGCGTTGACGAGCTGAGTCTCCAGAACCTCCGCCGGGTCGA
This sequence comes from Streptomyces sp. NBC_00287, assembly GCF_036173105.1. NCBI lineage: Bacteria > Bacillati > Actinomycetota > Actinomycetes > Kitasatosporales > Streptomycetaceae > Streptomyces > Streptomyces sp. NBC_00287. The sequence goes on along the minus strand of NZ_CP108053.1, from coordinate 7,978,218 downwards.
GGGCGCCGAGCTGTGCCGACCAGGAGTTCTCCGGGGAGGGGTCGGGCAGCAGCCCCGCCTCGTCGGCCTCGCGCAGTGCGGCGGGCAGCGCGGCGGCGCCGCTCGACAGCATCCGCATCGGCGTGAAGCCGGGCGCCTGCCGGGCCCCCTCGGGCAGCGCGTCGTACTCCCCGGCGGCCAGCAGCGCGTACGACTCCGGGGGCCGCCGTACCGTCTGCGCGGCGTTGTTGACGAGGATGTCCAGCGGCTCGCCCTCGGCCCGCAGTTCCTCGCACAGGCCCAGCACCTGGCGCGGGTCGCGCAGATCGACGGCGAGGACGGTCAGCCGGTCGAGCCACTTCTCGCTGCCCGGCTCGGCCCGGAAGCGGCGCACGGTGTCGTGCGGGAAGCGGCTGGTCACCAGGAGTTCGGCGCCGTCCCGCAGCATCATCAGCGCGAGCTGGAAACCGATCTTCACCCGACCACCGGTGAGCAGCGCCCGGCGCCCGCTGAGGTCGGTGCTCAGGGCGCGGCGGGAGCGGTTGTCGGCGGCGCAGTCGGGACAGAGCCGGTGGTAGAAGGCATCGACCTGTCGATAGGGGGACTTGCAGACATAGCAACTGCGCGGTTTACGGAAGGCCCCCGAGACGCCCGGATCGGCCAGCGGCGCGTCCTCGCGCCGGTCCACGGCCCCGGTCGCCGTCGCCGCCATCGCCGCCGCGTCGGCCGCGGATGCCTCCGCGCCGCGGGTCTTACGGCGCCGCAGCCGCCCGTCCCGGGCGAAGGAGGCCGCCACCTGCTCGGCCCGCAGCCGTACCGGGTCGTCGACGGGCAGGGCCCGCAGCTTGCCGACCGTACGGTGGAAGGCAGCCAGCTCCTCCTCGTCGATGCCGTCGCCCATCCGTCCCCGCCTGTTCGTACTGTGCCGTGGGCCGGGCCGGATTCGAACCGGCGTTTCCTCCATGCCATAGAGGTGCGCCTGCCTCTGCGCTACCGACCCCCGCGCGTCCCGGACGACCGGATTCGAACCGGCGTATCCGCCTTGAGAGGGCGGCGAGTCTGCCTCTGCTCCACGTCCGGGCGCCCCCGGATCCTAACCGCACCGCGAACGGCCGGTAGCACCGATTTACGGGCGGCCCCCGCGGTGCAACGGTGCCCGCAGGGGGTGAACACCATGGCCCAGACCCATGAGTGGATGTTCTACGAGGTCATGTGGCGCGGCTGGACAGGGCGGGACCGGGTCCCGTATCCCGTGCCCTGGTGGGCGCAGCAGGCCTTCCGCCGCTGGAGCGACGACTTCGACTCCGGCACCTACGAATCCAAGGAGGCGGCCCTCGCCTCCAACGCCCTGTACCGCTACTGGCACATGGTCGGGGTGAAGGACCACCGTCAGGAATCCCTGATCGGACAGGCCGGCGAGATCGAGCCGGTCTACGACAAGTACTGTCTGTCGTTCTTCCTGCACGACCCGGCGACCGGCACCTTGCGCCTGCCCCAGCTCCCGGAGGGCGGGCGGGTGGAGCAGCGCATGGAGGCGCCGCATCTGCCGGTCGCGCTGACGACGTTCCGCACTCCGGAGGACGTCGAGTTCGTGCAGCGCACCTTCGCCGTCCCGGTCGGGCCCCGGCAACGGGACCTGGTCGTCACCCGGGTGACCGTGGGCAGTCCCACGGGGCAGCTCCGCGAAGGGCTGTTGTGCGCGGCGGTGCTGCCGGCCGGGCCGAGCGGCTTCCAGCGGCACGACCGCAACGGCCGTCACATCACCGACCGGCGGCTGACCTTCCTGCGCCATCTGCCGAACGAGCAGCGGGTGGAGACCAACACGGGCTGGGGCCCGGTCTTCGACACCGCTCCCGAGCAGTTCGGGGTGTACGGCAACCCGGACTTCACCTTGGACCCGGACGCGTATCTGACCCGCAGCCCGTTCCACGACCTGGTAGTGGGCGGCAAGCTGAACGGTGCGCTGGAGGCGCAGGACCAGGTGGCGGGCCTGTGCAGCGCGGTGTTCGCCTGGCCGTTCCGGGTGGCGGAGGACGAGGTCTTCGAGATCGCCGTACGGATCCCGGTGGACGGGTTCGACGGCCCGGGCGACCTGGCCGAGCTGCGGGGGACACCGACGGCCGAACTGGAGGCCACGAACGGGGAGTTCTGGTCGGCGAAGCTCCTCGAACAGGGGCTGCAACCGGAGTTGCCGCGCCCGGTCGCGCATCTGACGGACCTGTTCCGGCAGGCGCGCTCGCAGCTGCTGATCCTCTCCGACCACGGCGAGATCCACCCCGGCCCCACCGTCTACGACTCCTTCTGGATCCGCGACTCCTCCGTCGAGGCGACGGCATGCTCACTCGTCGGCGACGCGGCCCTGGCCGAACGGCAGTTGGGCACTCACTACCCGCTCAGGTTCAACCGCGGCACGGGACGCATCGGGCCGTGCGCCGAATACGGCTTCTACGGCGGTCCGCACGAGAAGGACGACCGCGAGTGGGACAGCAACGGCCAGGCCCTGTGGGCGATCGGCCGCTACGACCGCACCAGCGGCCCGCGCACGGCCTTCGGCGCCAAGCTGTACGTCCCCTACGTCCTCGACGCCGCCCGCTGGATCCGCGACAACCGCGACCCGTACGGCCTGCTGCACAGCGGCTGGAGCGCCGAGCACCTCGGCGAGCGCGACAAGCCGCACTACTGGGACGACCTGTGGGCGCTGGCCGGACTGTACGAGGCGGCGCGCCTTGCCGAGCGGATCGGGGCGCCCGAAGTCCCCGAACTCTGGGGCGCATTCGACGACGTCAAGCGGGCCACCGGTGACTCGGTCCGCTGGGTGCTGGGCGAGCAGCGCAGGCGCGGCGCCTGGGAGACGTACATCCCGACCGGGCCCGCGGATGTGGGACGGCTGGACTCGACGATGATCGGTGCGGCCGCCTACTTCCATCCGCTGCGCCTGCACATGGGCAGCAAGCTGGGCGACGACATCGACCTCGCGGCCCGCTTCACGCTGGACACGATGTACGCGCACTTCGTCACCGGCGGCTTCCGGCACGACGCGGCCTGGTACGCCTACGGGCCGTATCTGACCATGCAGTTGGCGCACGCCTACCTGCTCGCCGGGAATCCGGAGCGGATGGACGCGCTGCTCGGCTGGACGGTCGGCGCCGGCTTCCCGGAAGTGGCCGGTCGTTCGGCGGCGCTGGGCGCCTGGAACGAGCAGCATGCGTACCCGGTGGCGTCCGACTTCGCCGAAGTGCCGTACTCGCGCTGGTACATGGGAGACATCCCGCACGGCTGGGCGGCGGCCGAGTATCTGCTGCTGATCCGCGACATCCTCTTCTTCGAGGCCGACGAGGACCGCGACCGGCATCTGTACATCGCGCCAGGGGTACGGCCGCACTGGGTGCCCGGCGGCGAACGGGTCGGTGTGGACGCGGCGCCCACCCTCTTCGGGTCGCCCTTCGGGTACCGGCTCGGGCACGACCCGGCGGAGCGGACGGTGACGGTGGAGATCACCGAGGCGCCGGAGGGGGTGCGGTTCGTCTATCCGTGCGCGTTCGGTGAGGTGCGGTCCGTGCACGCGGACGGGCGGGAGCTGCCGGTCACGGGCCGGGACGTGCGGGTGCCGGCCGGGACGCGGCGATTCAGTCTGACGTACGCCTGAGGGCCAGGCGTTCCTTCTCCGACAGCCCGCCCCAGACGCCGAAACGCTCGTCGTTGTCCAGGGCGTACTCCAGGCAGGCGGAGCGGATCGGGCACAGGCCGCAGATCCGCTTCGCCTCCCGTACGGAGCTGCCCGGCTCGGGGAAGAAGAAGTCCGCCCCGGTCTGCGCGCACAACGCCTCCTGCTGCCAGGCGAGGTCGGGCATGGTGACTGTGTCGATGAACATGGCCCGAAGCGTGCCCGGCGGCGAAAAACGTTCGATCAACGCCGGATCAACGCGGCGCGGAAGCCCCCTGGAGTGACCGCACGATGATGGCCCCGCCGGTCGCGCGGACGCACGGCGGCGCGCGGTACGGCCGACGGGTTTCTCGGCGGTCTCAGCCCTCCTGCGGGGCGGCGCTCTTGATCACCGCGAAGCGTGCGCCATACGGGTCCTCCAGCTTGGCCATCCGGCCGACGCTCTCCACGTCGGTGGCGGCCATCCGGACCTTGCCGCCCAGCTCCTGCGCCTTGCTGACGGCGGCATCGGTGTCCCCGACCTCGAAGTAGGGCAGCCAGTACGGCTCGGTCTCGGTCCCCGGGGGGACGTCGGCCAGGGCGACCAGGCCGCCGAACATGGCGTCCTCGCCCTCGCCGGCAGGGTTGATGCAGGTGTACACACCGCCGGGGAAGGGCATCGCCGAGGTCTCCCAGCCGAACACGGCGTCGAAGAAGGCGGCCTCCCGGGCCATGTCCTGCGTGTACAGCTCCAGCCAGCACAGCGAGCCGGGGTCGCCCACGATCTCGAGGCCCTTGAGGGCGGCGGGCTGCCAGACGCCGAAGGACACGCCCGCGTGGTCGGCGAAGATGGCCAGCCGGCCCTGGCCCATCACGTCGTCGGGCGGCACGAGCACCCGGCCTCCGGCCTGCTCGACCGCCTTCGCGGTGGCGTCCGCGTCCCGGCTCTGGAAGTACACGTTCCACGCGGGCGGGCCCTGCTCGGGCGTGGTCTGCATGCCGGCGGCGGCGGTCTTCCCGTCGAGCTGGAAGAAGCCGTAGCCACCGGCCTCGGGCCCCGCCGACCGGAACTCCCAGCCGAACAGGGCGCGGTAGAAGGAGGCGGCGCCCTCGATGTCGGTGGTGCCGACATCGACCCAGTTGGGAGCGCCCTGAACAAAACGGGTGGTGAGCATGATGCCCTCCTCTGAGGGATCCCGTTGCCTGCTCTGCCGAGTCTTCCACCGCCCACTGACAATCGCCGTCGGAGCGCGTCCTAGGCTGTCCGGATGTTCTTCAGGGGGCGCGGGGCGCGGGAGCGGCAGCAGGGCCTGTCCGAACGGCTGGGTTCACCCGAGGAGGAGGTCCGGGCGGCCGCGGCCCAGGAGATCGCCGAGGAGCGCGACTGGGAGTGGGCGGTGCGGGAGCTGGCGCTGGCGCTCGACCGGGAGCCGACGCCGGAGACCTTCGACGCCATCGCGGGGCCGTTCGGTGACGTCCTGTACCGGGACCGGGACACGCGGCGGCGTGTCGAGCACATGTTCGCGTCGCGTGTCGACGACCCCGTCGGCCTGGTGCGGGACTGGACCGCGTTCCTGGCGGAGTACGGAGTCGGTGCGGCCATGGAGTCGGTCGACGACGATCTCGCCGACGAGGTGCGCGGGAGGCTCGAACGGCTGCGGGAGCAGGGCTGGCGCCCCCATGAGCTGGCGCGGATGCGGCCGGACGCCTTCGAGTACATGGTCGCCTTCGGCACGGCTGTCGAGGTGCTGCACGACGCGATCCGCCGCACGGCTCCCCTGTCCGCCGAGGAGGCCGAGCGCGCCCGAGCGCAGGCCCGGGACGCCCTCGAGCGGGCCCTCCCCCACCCGGCGGACAGCGACGAGCGCGGCGACATCCTGCTCGACCTCTGCGAACGCCCCGACCCCGAATCATGGACGGACCGTTCCCTGGCCACGCTGCGCATCGAGGAGGTCCTCGCCCTGTGCCGGAGCGCCGAACCGAACCGGGCTGCCCTGGGGCTCGAGGCGCTGGAGTACCTGCTCGTCTACGAGGACACCCTGAAGCGCGCCGCAGTCCGGGAGACCCTCGACCGGCTCTGCGCACAGGACCAGCCGCCCCACGCTCTCGCCAGGGTGCTGCGCTGCTATTCCCAGCTGCAGAACGAACGGGCGATTGCCGACCCCCCGGTCGACCTCTTCCTTACGTCTCTGAGCCATCCGGACGGCCGTGTGCGGGCCGCCGCCGCTTTCGGCCTTGACGCGAGCGGCGGACTGCCTCAGGAGGCGCGGGCCGTGGCCGCGCTGATCGACACCATGGACCACGATCCTGACATCGCCGTCGTGCGCTCCGCCGCGAACTCCCTCGCGCTGATCGTGTGCTCCGAGGAGGCCAACACCCTTGCGGCGTCGGCAGCACTGGCCCTCAAGGCCGACGCGGTGGACGCACGCGTGCGTGCGTCGAGCGTTGAAGGGGCGCTCTTCCGGAACGAGGCCGGAGGCTTCGCGCGTCTGACCGCGGAGCTCGAACGGCCCGATGTGGAGCCCGCGTTCGTCGAAGTCGCCCACTTCATCTGCGGCCTCCAAAACAGCGGCGCCACCGATGAGATCCGCGCGGAACTGACGCGACTCCTGGAGCGCCTCGGCCGGAACGAGTGGCCCGAGCTGCCCTGCGACGACGACCTCTACCCGGACCCCGAGGACCGCGCAGAGCTGCTGGAGAAGGCCCTGGAGACGCTCCGCACCCCCGCCTAGGCCGAGCCCCGCCGCACCAGCGTGGTCGGCAACACCACACTCGACGGCTCCCCCTCCAGCCCCCGCAACAGCAACCGAGCCATCAACCGCCCCATCTCCTCGATGTCCTGACGCACCGTCGTCAACGGCGGATCCGTCTGCTCCGCCACCGGCAACATGTCGTCGAACCCGATCACGGCAACGTCCTCCGGCACCCGCCGCCCACGCTCCCGCAACACCCGCAGGGCCCCGGACGCAGTCAGGTCGTTCGCGGCGAACACGGCATCCAAGTCCGGGCACCGGTCGAGGAGTTCGCGCATCGCCCGCTCGCCCCCACCCGGCGTGAAGTCCCCCTCGGCGATCCACCGCGGATCGGCGTCCCCCATGACATCCCGGTACCCGTCCAGCCGGTCCACCGCCGAAGTCTGATCAAGCGCACCGGTGATGTGCGCGACCCGACTCCGGCCGAGCCCCACGACATGGCGTACGGCCTCCCGCGCCCCACCCCGGTTGTCGCTGTCGACGTAGACCACATCGCTGCGGTCACCGTTCCACCCGGGCCGCCCCCCGAACACCGTCGGGATCCGGGCCTGTTGGATCAGCCCGGGCAGCGGGTCGTCGAGGTGCAGGGAGAAGACCAGGGCGCCGTCTACATGTCCGCCGGCGAGGTAGCGGGCGACCCGGGCATGATCGTCGCGGCCCTCGGTGAGCAGCAGGACGAGCTGGTTGTCGTGGGCGGTCAACTCCTTGCTGATGCCCCTCAGTTGCAGCGCGAAGAACGGGTCGGCGAAGACCCGGCTCTCCGGCTCGGCCACGACGACGGCCACCGCGTCATGCCGCCGGGTCACCAGACTGCGGGCCGCCTGATTGGGCACGTACCCGAGTTCCTCCACCGCCCGCCGCACCCGCTCGACGAGGGGTTCCCGGACCCCGTCCCCGCCGTTGACCACCCGGGACACGGTGGCCCGGGAGACACCGGCCCGTGCGGCCACGGCCTCCAGCGTGGGGCGCGGCGCGGTCATGTCGGGCTCCTCATCGGATCAGGATAGCCCGGGCGCCCCGCGCTGGTGAGAGCGCTCTCGCCGCACTGCGGCGACCCGCTCAGTGCACATGCTCGTGCGGCTCGTACCCCGGAATCGTCCCGTCCGTCTTCTTCACGAGGAACAGCCCCACCATCCCCATGTCGGAGTGGCTCTGCACATGGCAGTGGTACATCCACGCGCCCGCGCCGACCCCCTCCCCCGCGATCACCTGGAAGCCGAACGAGTCCGCCGGGCCCACGATCTTGTTGTCGATGACCTGACTGGGATCGTCGGGCCCGGTGAGCATGCCCGTGCGGTTGTCCGCCCAGCGGTGACCGTGCATATGGAAGGTGTGGTAGTACTCGCCGTGGGTGATCATCACAAACTCGACCCGATCACCCACGGTGGCCTCGAAGTTGGGCCCGGAGTGCGCCGGCTTGTTGTTGATCAGCATGTCGTTGAAGACGATCGTGTACGTCATGTCCGGCAGGACATCGCCCGCGCGCCGCACGATCACCGGGCCGTACAGGCCCTTCCTGATCCCGCCCGTTCCGTGTTCCGTGCCGACCACATGGTCGTGGTAGTGCCAGTACCCCGCGCTGCCCGCCCGCCAGGTGCCGTCCTTGCGGCGGCCGGGGGCATGGGTGCGCCAGGTGTAGGTGCGGGTGCCGCCGGGTTCGACGTCGCTCTTGTTCAACTTGGTGCCGTCGCTGGAGATTTCGTAGTCCAGGCCGTGCACATGGAGGCTCGCCGCCACGTCCATGGTGTTCTCGAACTCGATGTGCAGGGTGTCGCCCTCGTTGAGCTCGATCAGCGGGCCGGGGACGGTCGCCCTGCCCTTCTCGAAGCCGTAGCCCATCTGCCCGTCGGCGAGCTTCTCGGCGTACAGCTTGATGTGTCTGACCTCGCCTCCGGCGGCTGCCGCCCGCGCCGGTCGGTCGGCGCCGATCGCCTCCGGCGCCAGGGACAACGATGTCGTGAGGGCCGCTCCGCCCAGGAGTACCCGCCGGTTGAAGCCGCGTCTGTCCATGCCGAACTCCCCTGTTCCGGTACGGAGTTCGAGACAGTAGCGGGACTGGAGTGGTTTATCCACACTCAGGACAAAGTTCGTTCCATTACGGCCATAGGTATTGGCGAGTGATGCAAAGAGGTCTAGCTTCCATGGCGCTATTGCTGTGACCGAGGAGGTGCCCATGCACTTACGAGGGTTGAGCACAAGAAGACGCGGCTGGGCGGCGGCCGTAGCGGCCGGGGCCGTCGCCGCCGGACTGATGTCGGGCCCGCCCGCGAGTGCGCGTCCGGCCCCGGATCCGTCCCTGACAACGATGTCCATCAAGTCGCCACCGGGCGGCGCGAACGTACGGGTGCTGATCTTCTACGGCTCTGCCGCCGCAGGTGACGAGTCACCTCTGGTGAACGCGGGGATCGAGGCGATCGAGAAGATCGGTCTTTCGGGCCCGGTGAACCAGCGCTTCAAGGTCGAGGCGACCGACGACGCCTCGGTCTTCACCGACGAGGCCGAGCTGGGCCGTTACAACGCCATCGTGTTCCCGACCGGCGGCGGCGATGTCCTCGATCCCGAGCAGGAAGCGGGACTTGAGGCCTACATGGAAGCAGGCGGCGGTTTCGTCGGCCTGCACGACGCGGCGCGCGCGGAGCCGTACTCGGAGTGGTTCACCGGGCTGATCGGAGCCCGGCCGGCCGCTACCAGCCCAAGCACCGTGCAGCGGGCGACCGTTGAGGTCGGCGACCGCAAGCATCCGGCCTCCAAGGATCTGCCGGTGCAGTGGAAGCGTCCCGACCGATGGCTGAATTGGACCAAGAATCCCACCGGCGCCGTGCACACCGTCGCCCGCGTGCGCGAGTCGACCTATCAGCCCGGCGCCGGCGCCAACGGCTGGGACCACCCAGTGAGTTGGTGCCGGGACTACGACGGCGGCCGGTCCTTCTACACCGGCATGGGCGGCACGGTCTCCTCGTACGACGAGACGGACTTCCGCGCCCATCTGCGCGGCGCCCTGCTGTGGACGACCCGGCTGGTGCAGGCGGACTGCACGGCCACCATCACCGGGAACTACACGGCCAAGCGGCTCACCCAGCCCAACCAGCCGGGCCAGAACGACCAGATCGGCGAACCGCACGGCCTGGTCACCGCCCCCGACGGGCGCGTGCTCTACATCGGGCGCGGCGGCGCCGACTCCTCCCAGCCGGTGATCACCGACTGGAACAACCCGGACATCGGCAAGGGCAAGGGCGAGATCCACGTCTACGACCCGAAGACCGAGAAGGTCACCCTCGCGGGCGCCCTCACGGTCTTCGGCAACAAGGGCGGCGGCGACGAACTGGTCAAGGTCGAGGAGGGGTTGCTCGGTATCGAGCTCGACCCGCGCTTCCAGGAGAACGGGTGGGTGTATCTGCACTACACCCCGCACTCCCGGATCAACCGTGACACCCGGATGGCCGAGCGGCGCGTCTCCCGCTTCACGCTCGACCTCGCCACCAACAAGCTCGACCTGAGCAGCGAGAAGGTGCTGCTCAAATGGCCGGTGCAGATCCACAGTTGCTGCCATGCGGGCGGCGGGATGGCCTGGGACTCCAAGGGCAACCTGTACATCGCGACCGGCGACAACAACTCCAGCCGATTCAGCGACGGTTACTCGGGCAACAACCCGGAGCCCGACTACAAGGGCGTCTCCTTCGCCGATGCGCGCCGGACCGCCGGCAACACCAACAACCTCAACGGCAAGATCCTGCGCATCCATCCGGAGCCGGACGGGACGTACACCCTGCCGGAGGGGAACCTGTTCACCGGCCGGGAGCCCGACGAGGGCGGCGGCAAGACGCGCGGCGAGATCTATGTGATGGGGGTCAGGAACCCGGCCCGTATCTTCGTCGACAAGTCGACCGACATCCTCTACGCCGGCTGGGTCGGCCCGGACGCCGGCGCGCCCTCGACAACCTGGGGTCCGGCCAAGTACGACACCTTCGCCGTCATCACCAAGGCGGGCAACCGGGGTTGGCCGTACTGCATGGGCAACAAGCAGCCCTACCGGGACCGCAATCTGCCGGATCCGACCAAGCCGCTCGGCTGGTACGACTGCGATCACCCGAAGAACGAGTCGCCGAACAACGACGGCCTGGTCAACCTGCCGCCGGTGACCGGCAACAACATCTGGTACTCGCCCCAGGGCGGCGCCCCGGACTTCCCACGTGACGTGAACGGGATCCCGTCGTACAAGCAGGAGGAGTCCAAGTATCTGCTGCCGTGGCTCAAGGGCGGTGGCCAGGCAGCGATGAACGGACCCGTCTACCGCTACGACTCGGCGAGCACCAGCACCACCAAGTGGCCCGCGTACTGGGACGGCAAGTGGTTCGTCGGCGACTTCTACGACGCCGACCAGCCTCGCAACGCGGTCATCACCGACCCGAGGAACCACGGGGAGGGCGGACTCCCGGTGCACTCGGAGTCGTTGAAGAAGATCGTGCCCATCGGCAACGACGGCATCAAGAACCTCATGGACTGGAAGTTCGGTGCGGACGGCGCGCTCTACGTCCTCGACTACGGCCGCGGCTTCTTCACCTCGGACGCCAAGTCGGCGCTGTGGCGGGTCACTTACTCGGGCGGCGGGCCGACGCCGACCACCGACCAGCTGGCGAGAGGAGTGCAATGATGCGGCAACGAAGACTCTGGACCGCCCTGTTGGCCGCCGTACTGATCATGCTCGGGCTGCAGGCCGCGCCATCCACCGCGCGGACCGAGCAGACTGCCGCCGACCAGGTGCTCACCTGGACCGCGGGCGACGACATCACCAAGTACAACTCGGCGCCCACCACGGCGGTGGCGGGCACGGCGACGATCGTCTTCGAGAACAGCGCGGCGACCGGCAACACCACCGGCATGCCGCACACGCTGACGTTCGCCACCAACGACCCCGAGTTCAACAGCGATGTCCAGCTCAACATCCTCGCGACCCCGAGCGACGACCAGGGCGGCCGCCACACCGCCGAGGTCACGCTCACCCCGGGCCGCTACTTCTATTCGTGCACGATCCCGGGGCATGGCCAAATGCAGGGCATCCTGGTCGTCACCGAGGGCACCGGCGAGGACACGACCCCGCCCGAGACCTCCGCCCACGTCACCGGGACACAGAACTCCCAGGGCCAGTACGTCGGTTCGGCGAGCGTGATGATCCACGCCACGGATGAGGGCGGCTCCGGGGTGGACCGGATCGAGTACGCGATCGGCGACGCGGGCGCCTGGCAGCCGTACACCACACCGGTCGTGGTGGATCAGGTCGGCAGTCACAAGGTGCGCTACCGGGCCACGGACAAGGCGGGGAACGTCTCCGCCGAGAAGAGCGCCGAGTTCACGGTCGTCGCGCCGCCCACCGAGGACAAGACTCCGCCGGAGACCTCGGCGACGGTGAGCGGTGAGCGCAATCCCGACGGCACGTACATCGACATGGCCACGGTGACCGTCACCGCGTCCGACACCGGCTCGGGCGTCAACACCATCGAGTACGCGATCGGCGACTCCGGCGCCTGGCAGCCGTACACCAACCCGGTGATGGTGCATCAGGTGGGCACGCACACCGTCCGGTTCCGCGCCACCGACAAGGCGGGAAACGTGGCGGCGGAGAAGAGCGTGGAGTTCACGGTGGTCGCCGCGCCGCCGCAGGACACGACCCCGCCGGTGACGGGCGTGACCGTGGAGGGCACGCGCAACTCCGACGGCGCGTATGTGGCGAACGCCAAGGTCACGGTCAGCGCGACCGACGCGGGAGGGATCGCGACCATCGAGTACTCGCTCGACGGCGGGCCCTATCTCACGTACACCGCACCTGTGATCGTCGACCGCGCGGGCGCGCACACGCTCGCGTACCGGGCGACCGACAAGGCGGGCAACACCGCCGCGGCCCGGACGGTGAGCTTCACGGTCGTGCCGGGCGGGGTGCCGGCGCCGCCCTGCCCGGAGTACGACGAGCGGCTGACGGTGATCGTCGGCACGGTCGACTCCGGAGTGCCGAACCGGCTCACCAACAACCGTTGCCGGATCAATGAGTTGATCGAGGACGAGAAGGAGTGGACGTCCCACGCGCTGTTCCTCAAGCATGTGAAGACGGTCCTCGACCGGCTGCTGAAGGAAGGCGTCGTCGACCAGCGTGAGTACAACGCCATCACCAAGGCCGCCCGCCAGTCCGGCATCGGCAAACCGGGGCAGACCGAGGGCTACCGCACGATCTTCGACGGCAGCTCGGGCTCCTTCGCCAAGTGGCAGCATGTGGGTGGCGGTTCGTTCGGCCTCAACGCCGACGGGTCGATGACCAGCGACACCACGAAGGCCGGGCTCGGCATGCTGTGGTTCCCCGAGCGCAAGTACGGCGACTTCTCGCTGCGCCTGCAGTGGCGTGACGACGCTCCGGGCACCGGGAACGCCAACTCCGGTGTGTTCGTGCGGTTCCCCTGGGTCCACGACCACCCGGAGGAGGCCCGCCCCGAATGGGTCGCCATCAAGTACGGGCACGAGGTGCAGGTGCTCGACCGTCCCGACGGCGACATGTACAAGACGGGCTCGATCTACGGCTTCGACCGGGTCGGCCTGGCCGGCGCGGGCGTGACCGAGAAGGCAACCTGGAACGACTACGAGATCCGGGTGGTGGACCAGCACTACTCGGTCTACCGCAACGGCGTACTGATCAACGAGTTCGACAACCTCGGCGGCCAGGACTTCACCCCGCCCCGCTCGGACGACCCGGGCACGGACGGACGCCGGTTCGCCTCCGGCTACCTGGGGCTCCAGGTCCACGGCACGACGGACGTCGTGTCGTACCGGGACATCCGGATCAAGGAGCTGTGAGGACCGTCCCCGAGGGCACGTGATCGATTGTCAGTGGCGTGCGGCATGCTGTGATCAGTGGCGGTCGCACGCCACGGACGAACGGGGGCAAGACGCGTGTTCACGGGGATCGAGGACGTCGACTGGGCGTCCCTGCACCACGCCTACGGCGACGCTTCGGACGTGCCCGAGCTGCTGCGCGGCCTGGCATCCGACGACCCGGCCGGCCGGGAGATCGCCCTGGACGGCATGTACGGGGCAGTGCACCACCAGGGCGATGTCTACGACAGCACGGTCGCCTGCATACCGTTCCTCTTCGAACTCGCGACCACACCGGCGATCGCCGACCGGGACACGGTCGTCCACCTGCTGTGCAGCATCGCCGGTGAGCGGGAGCCCGACCCGGAGGAGATCGGCGGCCTCTTCGAGGACGAGGAGGAGGACGCCGCGTTCGTCCAGCCCTTCCTGGACGCCTGGGCCGCGGTCCGGGGACACGCGGACGTCTTCCTCGGCCTGCTCTCCGATCCGGACGCCGAGGTGCGCACGGCGGCCGCGGCGGCGTCGGCCCATGTGCACCCGGATCCGGCCCGGGTCCTCGGCGCACTGCGGGAGCGGCTGGTCGTCGAGCGGGATCCGCAGGCCATGGGCGCGCTCGTCCATGCGATCGGCAGGCTGGGCACCACGCACCGGGAGGCGCTGGGGGCCGAGGCCGGGGCGGTGTTGCGGGAGGTCGTCTCCGTCGCGTCGCATCCCGAGCAGCGCCTGGCGGGGCTGGTCCAACTGGCGCGCTGCGGACCCGCGTCGCTGCCCGAGGACCTGGTGGAGAGCGTCCTGGACATCATGCGGCTCGCTTACGAGCAGAAGGTGCCCGAAGAGCAGCGGCCTCGCACGGACACGATGGTGTCGTATCTGCGGGAGCTCGAGGCCACACAGCGCCGGAGCGTCGACGCCTCGACGGCCGGTGACCTTCTGGAAGCGCTGCACGGCGCGCTGGGCGATCGCACGGATCCGCGGTTCGAGCTGCTCGCCGGGCAGTTGCAGAGCCCGGACTGGGGACAGCGCATGGCCGCGGTCGACATGGCGGGCGCCCTGCTGACGGGCTGGCGGGCACCGAACGACCTGCCGGTCGCCCTCCTCGCCCACCAGTTGGCCGAGCACGAGCCCCGGCTCTCCCGGCGGGCCCTGACCGAGCTGTGCAACGTGGCTCCGATCGCCCACGCCGTCTCGGACGTCCTCGCGGTGTGTGTGCGGGAGTGGGACGACACCTGGACGCCGGGCGACTGGGAGGGCACTCTCTTCGGCAAGGCACTGGAGGCGCTGGCGCTTCAGGGCGACGAGCGGGCCGTACCCGCGCTGGCCGAGGTGCTGGCGCAGGAGGGCACCGTCCCGGAGTACCTGGGCACTTGGGTCGAGAGGATCGGCCCCGAGGCCGCGGCCCCGCTGGGGCCCGTGCTGCACCGCCGGCTCACCGCAGCGCCGTCCGACCGCCGCACCCCCTCCCAGGAGCGGCTGGTCGACGCGCTCGGCGTGCTCGCCCACGCCGAGTCCCTGCCGCTCCTCGTCGAGTTGGCCGAGCCGGGCGGCGGGCGCATGTGGATGTGGCATCTGCTGCGTGCCCTCGCCCGGTACGGACCGGCGGCGGCCGAAGCCGCCCCGCGGCTGCGGGAGTTGGCCGCGGAGACCTCCATGCCGATCGAAATCCGACTGAACGCGGCAGGGACACTGATGGCGCTGACCGGCGAGGCCGACCGCATCCTGCCCCTGGTCCGGGACGGCCTGGAAGCAGACCATTGGCCGGCGCTGTCCGCCGCCCTGAAAGCCACGGCTTCACTGGGCCCTGCCGGTGCGCCGCTGGCTCCGCGGCTGCGGGAGCTGCTCGCGGGACACGACGCGCACACGGACATACTCGTGGCGCTGTGGAAGACCACGCGGGACGTGGACGGACTGCTGCCGATACTGCTCGACAAGTGGACGACCCTCCCGAGATCCCGACCGGCCATTACTACCTGCCTGATCGACATGGGTCCCGCAGCCGCACCGGCCCTTCCCCTGATGCGCGCGGAGCTGTCCTCGCCACGCCGCCACAACAACGACCGCCGTGACGACGACAGTTCCGGCCTGAAGATCCGTTACGACGTCGCCGCGGACGAGGGGTTGCTGAAGGACTGCCGTCGGCTGGTGACAGCACTGGAGGCCTGATCCCAGGACCTCACGTCCCGCCCGGCTCCTTCTTCGCCCGGCTCGGCTGGACCCGCGTGGGCTCCCCCGGCATCTTCGGATACTCCGGCGGGTACGGCAGATCGCCGAGCCCGTGGTCGTGCTCGTCGCGGCGCGCGAGCTCCAGCAACACGTCCAGCGAGTAGCGCTGGTCGTCCATGTCCGCGTGTACATCGCCGAGTTCGGCGAAGCGCACCGGCATGGTCGCCAGGTCGAAGTCGCGGGGGTGGGCGATGCCGACCTCGTCCCAGCGCAGGGGTGCGGAGACGGGGGCGTGCGGGCGGGGGCGTACGGAGTAGGCGGAGGCGATGGTGCGGTCGCGGGCGGTCTGGTTGTAGTCGATGAAGATGCGCTCGCCCCGCTCCTCCTTCCACCACTTGATGGTCACCTGCTCCGGCATCCGGCGCTCCATCTCCCGCCCGACGGCGATCGCGGCGCGGCGGACCTGGGTGAACGTCCAGCGCGGTTCGATCGGCACGAAGACATGCAGTCCGCGTCCGCCGGAGGTCTTGGGAAAGCCCTTCAGGCCACCGAACTCGTCGAGAACGGCTCTGAGTTCGTGGGCTGCACGGACCGCGTCGTCATAGTCGGTGCCGGGCTGCGGATCGAGGTCGATGCGGAGTTCGTCGGGACTGTCGACGTCGTCGCGGCGCACCGGCCAGGGGTGGAAGGTGAGCGTGCCGTACTGGGCGGCCCACAGCACGGCCGCCTCCTCGGTAGGGCACATCTCGTCGGCGCTGCGGCCACTGGGGAAGGTGATGTGGGCGGTCGGAATCCAGTCGGGCATGTTCTTCGGCGCCCGCTTCTGGAAGAAGTTCTCGCCGTTGACCCCGTCCGGATAGCGCTCCAAGGTGGTGGGCCGATTCCGCAGGGCACGCAGGATGCCGGGGCCGACGGCCTGGTAGTACCGGGCGAGATCCAGCTTGGTGAAACCACGCTCAGGAAAGAAGACCTTGCCCGGACTGGACAGCCGCACCGTACGCCCGCCCGCCTCCAACTCCACCGCTTCACCCATGCGAGCCACGGTAGGCGCCCCTCCTGCACCTCGCACACCGGGCAGAGCCCTGCGTCTACGCGCAGAATCGGATGCATGGACCTCCCGGTGATGCCCCCCGTGAAGCCGATGCTCGCCAAGTCGGTGGCGAAGATTCCGGTGGGGATGCAGTACGAGGCGAAGTGGGACGGGTTTCGGGCGATTGTGTTCCGGGATGGCGACGAGGTGGAGCTGGGGAGTCGTACCACCAAGCCGTTGACCAGGTATTTTCCCGAGCTGGTGGTGGCGCTCAAGGAGCGGGTGCCCGAGCGGTGTGTGCTGGACGGGGAGATCGTGATCGCTCGGGAGGGGCGGCTGGACTTCGATGCGCTCACCGAGCGGATCCATCCGGCGGCCTCCCGGGTGCGGACGCTCGCCGAGCGGACCCCGGCGTCCTTCGTCGTCTTCGATCTGCTCGCCCTGGCCG
Source organism: Streptomyces sp. NBC_00287 (assembly GCF_036173105.1). Taxonomy (NCBI): domain Bacteria; kingdom Bacillati; phylum Actinomycetota; class Actinomycetes; order Kitasatosporales; family Streptomycetaceae; genus Streptomyces; species Streptomyces sp. NBC_00287. The sequence continues at coordinate 7,961,350 of NZ_CP108053.1, read as the reverse complement.
ACGAGTCGCTGCTGGACGTGCCGCTGAGCGACCGGCGGGAGCTGCTGACCAGGGCGCTGGCCGGGGCGACGCCGCCCGTGCATGTGGCGCCCGCGACGACCGATGTCGAGGTCGCCGAGCAGTGGTTCCAGGAGTTCGAGGGGGCCGGGCTCGACGGGGTGATCGCCAAGCCGCTCGCCTCCCGGTATCTGCAGGACCAGCGGGCCATGTTCAAGATCAAGCACGAGCGGACGGCCGATGTGGTCGTGGCCGGGTACCGGCTGCACAAGAGCGGGCCCGTCGTCGGCTCGCTGCTGCTCGGGCTCTACGACGACCGGGGCGCCCTCCAGCATGTCGGGGTGTCCGCCGCCTTCTCCATGAAGGTGCGCGCCGAGCTGGTCGAGGAGCTGGAGCCGCTGCGCATGGACGAGGTCACGGGACATCCCTGGGCGGCCTGGGCCGAGGAGGCGGCGCACGAGACGGCCCGGCTGCCGGGGGCGCCGAGCCGCTGGTCGGGCAAGAAGGACCTGTCCTGGGTGCCGCTGAGACCGGAGCGGGTGTGCGAGGTGGCCTACGACCACATGGAGAACGGGCAACGGTTCCGGCACACCGCCCGGTTCCGCCGCTGGCGCCCGGACCGGACCCCGGAGAGCTGTACCTACGCCCAGCTGGAGGAGCCGGTCCGGTACGACCTGGACGAGATCCTCGGCGCCTGATCAGGAAGCGGCTGATCAGGAAGCGGCTGATCAGGAAGCGGCAGGATGCGGCTGATCGGGATCAGGGCCGCATCAGCACCTTGACCGCGCCTTCCTGCTTGCGCTGGAACATCTCGTACGCGTGCGGCGCATCGGTCAGCGGGACGCGGTGGGTGGCGAAGTCGTCGACGCCGAGCGGGTCCTCGTCCGTCAGGTACGGCATGATCTCGTCGGCCCAGCGGCGTACGTTCGCCTGCCCCATGCGGATCTGGAGCTGCTTGTCGAACATCGTCAGCAGCGGCAGCGGGTCGGTCGTACCGCCGTACACGCCGACCAGCGACAGCGTGCCGCCGCGGCGGACCAGGTCGATGGCGGTGTGCAGGGCGGCGAGCCGGTCGATGCTGAACCGTTCGGCGAGCCGGCCGCTGAGCGCCCGCGGGAGCAGGCCGGTTGCCTGCTGGGCGAGGCGGGCGGCCGCGCTGCCGTGGGCCTCGGTGCCGACCGCGTCGATCACGGCGTCGGGTCCGCGGCCGTCGGTGCGGTCGCGGATCGCGGTGATCAGTTCCTTCTCGCTGTCGAATTCCCTCAGGTCGAACGTCTCCACACCCCGTTCCCGCACCCGGTGCAGCCGCTCGGTGACCAGGTCCACGCCGAACACGCTCCCGGCGCCGCGCACCTGGGCGATCCGGCAGGCCATGTCGCCGATCGGCCCGAGTCCGAGCACGGCGACACTGCCGCCCTCGGGGACTCCGGCGTAGGCGACCGCCTGCCATGCGGTGGGCAGCACATCGGAGAGGTAGACGAAGCGGTCGTCGGGCGGGCCCTCGGGCACCTTGATCGGGCCGTACTGCGCCTGCGGGACCCGCAGATACTCGGCCTGGCCGCCCGGCACCGCGCCGTACAGCCGGGTGTAGCCGAAGAGGGCGGCCCCCATGCCCTCGCCGGTGCACTGGGTGGTCTCGCACTGGGTGGGCAGTCCGTTCAGGCACATCCAGCAGTCGCCGCAGGCGATCTGGAACGGCACCACGACCCGGTCGCCCGCCATGAGGTCCATGACGCCCGCGCCGACCTCCTCGACGATGCCCATCGGTTCATGTCCGAGGATGTCGCCCGGCGTCATGAACGGGGTGAGCACCTCGTAGAGATGCAGGTCGGAGCCGCACAGCCCGCTGGAGGTGATGCGGACGACGGCGTCCGTGGGCTCCTGGATGGTCGGATCGGGCACGTTCTCCACGCGGACGTCCCGCTTGCCCTGCCATGTCACAGCCTTCACGCCACCGGCTCCCTCCATCAGATCCGCGCCCCGGGTACCCGGGGCCACTGCCGTGAACCGTGCCGTGCGCCGATCGGTGTATTGCGCGCGGGCAATCAGATTCGAGCGGGTATGGCCATCAATGAACTTATAAGCGCACAATCATGACAGAGAACGGGGTGGCACCGGTGGGCATGGGACGCAGGACGCGTGCGAGACGCGTCGCGACGACCGCGGTACTGCTGGCCACGGCGATGACGATCTCCCTGGCAGCGGGTTGCAGCACGCCGGACGACAAGCGCGACGACGGGCGCGCACCCGAGCGGGAACGCACACAGAGCCCCGAACAGACCCCCACGGCAACGGACTCGGTCCTCGCCGTGAAGATCGACAACGTCCGCAAGGCCAAGCCTCAGACGGGCCTCGACTCCGCGGACATCGTCTACGTCGAGCAGGTCGAGGGCGGCCTCAGCCGCCTGATGGCGGTGTACGCCACCAAGCTCCCCGACGTCATCGGCCCCGTGCGCAGCGCACGCGAGTCCGACCTGGAGCTGCTGCGCCAGTTCGACGAGCCGACGCTCGCCTTCTCCGGCGCCCAGCGCAAGCTGCTGCCACTGATCGACCAGGCGCCGATCAACCCGCAGCCACCCGGCGAGACCTCCGACGCCTACTTCCGCGGCACCGACAAGCCCTCCCCGCACAACCTCTACCTGCGCCCCGACCGCCTGATCCCCGCAGCTCCCGGCGCCGACGCACTGACCACCGGCTTCCGCTACGGCACCGCACCCGCCGGCGGTACGGCGGACACCTCGGAGACCGTGCAGTACCCGGCCGCGAGCTTCACCTTCTCCTGGTCCGAGAGCCGGGACCGCTGGCTGGTCTCGCAGGACGGCGCGCCGACCGTGCAGACGGACGGCAAGCGAGTGGCGCCCGCGACGGTGGTCGTGCAGTACGTGAACATCCGCAAGTCCGAGTACCACGACTCCCTCGGCAACTACACGCCGTACACCCAGACGGTGGGCTCGGGGAAGGCAAAGGTGCTGCGCGACGGACGGGCCTACGACGTCGACTGGAAGCGCGCGACGGCCGCGGACGGCACCGAGTTCACGACCTCGGACGGCAGTCCGGTGAACTTCGCGGAGGGCCAGGTGTGGGTGGTGTTCGCGAGGGCGGCCTGAGGTCCGAAAAGCACCGTCAGCCTTGTGCGACGAGGGGTTCCGCGGGATTGCGGAGCCCCTCGGCCGCGTCCGCGACCCGCCGGATGAGGTCGAAGAAGACGGTCTGTTCCTCGGCGGAGAGCGGGGCGAGGAAGACCTGGTTCATCCGGGCCGTGCGCACGGTGAGCTTGCGGTGGGTGCGCACCCCGTCGTCCGTCAGCCGCAGCAGGAAGCGCCGGCCGTCCGAGGGGTCACGGACCTTGTCCAGCAGCCCGCGGCGGCCGAGCCGGCTGATGACCTCCGCGATGGTGGACCGGTCGAGCCCCACCCGCTCCCCCACCGTCCGCTGGTCAAGACCGGGCTCGGCGACGAGCGCGTTCAGCACGGCGAACTGCGGTGAGGTGATCTCCTCCGAGACCATCGTGTTCCACAGCAGGTAGTGCGCCTGCTGCAACCGCCGGGCCAGGTGCCCGGGGTGGGTGGTCAGATCCACCGCGGCCATGTGCGCTCCCGTCGTCGAATTCGTTGGTGCACTGAACGATACCCGTATCGATGAGCACCGTCTGCACCGGCGACCTGCCGTTTTCCTGAGGTCTTGACGCTTCGGCTCTCCGGTGGCAGCGTGAAGGACACGTCGCTGAAATACTCAGTGCCCTGACTAATTCCAGGCCGGGCGCTCGGACGAGATGGGGCTGGACGGATGGACAAGGTGGTCGCCACGGCCGTCGAGGCGGTGGCTGATGTGCCGGACGGTGCATCGCTGGCGGTGGGCGGATTCGGGCTGAGCGGTGTGCCGAATGTGCTGATCGGGGCGCTGTACGAGCGGGGCATCGGCGGTCTGTCGGTGGTCTCCAACAACTGCGGGGCGATGGAGTCGGGCCTGGCGGTGCTCCTGGCCGCCGGACGGATCGCGCGGGTGACAGGCTCCTACATCGGCGCCAACAAGGAGTTCGCCCGGCAGTACCTGGCCGGTGAGCTGGAGGTCGAGATGATCCCCCAGGGCACGCTCGCCGAGCGGCTGCGGGCCGGTGGCGCCGGAATCCCCGCCTTCTACACCCCGGCCGGGGTGGGTACGCAGGTCGCCGAGGGCGGACTGCCCTGGCGCTACGACGGACAGGGCGGCGTCGCTCTCGCCTCGCCGCCGAAGGAGGTCCGCGACTTCGACGGCACCGAGTACGTGCTGGAGCACGGGATCCGTACCGACTTCGCCCTCGTCCGGGCGGCCAAGGGCGACCGGCACGGCAATCTGGTCTTCAACAAGTCCTCCCGGAACTTCAATCCGCTGGCCGCGATGGCCGGGCGGGTGACGATCGCCGAGGTGGAGGAACTCGTCGAGCCCGGCGAGATCGACCCGGACGCGGTGCATCTGCCGGGGATCTTCGTGCAGCGGGTGATCGCGCTGACGCCCGAGCAGGCGACGGACAAGAAGATCGAGCAGCGGACGGTGAGCAGCTGATGGCGTGGACGCGGGAAGAGATGGCCGCGCGGGCGGCGCATGAGCTTCAGGACGGTCAGTACGTCAATCTCGGCATCGGTCTGCCGACGCTGATCCCCAACTATCTGCCGGAGGGGGTGGAGGTGATCCTGGAGTCGGAGAACGGGATCCTGGGCACCGGCCCCTACCCGACCGACGAGCAGGTCGACCCTGATCTGATCAACGCCGGGAAGGAGACCGTGACCGTGCTGCCGGGCGCCTCCTTCTTCGACTCGGCGCTCTCCTTCTCGATGATCCGGGGCGGGCACATAGACGTCGCGGTGCTCGGTGCCATGCAGGTGTCGACGGGCGGGGATCTGGCGAACTGGGCCATCCCGGGGAAGCTGATCACCGGGATCGGCGGGGCGATGGATCTGGTGCACGGCGCCCGGACCGTGATCGTGGTGATGACCCACACCGCGAAGGACGGCTCACCGAAGATCCTCAAGGAGTGCGCGCTGCCGCTCACGGGCAAGGCGTGTGTGAACCGAGTCATCACCGATCTCGGTGTGATCGACGTGGCGTCGGACGGTCTGCTGTTGATCGAGACCGCCCCCGGGGTGAGCGTGGACGAGATCATCGCGAAGACCGACGCGAAACTGACCATTGCGGAGGATCTGCTGTGAACCCGGTTTACATCGTCGATGCGGTGCGCACCCCGATCGGCCGTTACAACGGCGGCCTCTCCGGCGTCAGGCCCGACGACCTCGCCGCCCATGCCATCCGTGAACTGATCGGCCGTACGCCGGACTTGGACCCCTCCCGCATCGAGGACGTCTACTTCGGCAACGCCAATGGCGCCGGCGAGGAGAACCGCAACGTCGGCCGCATGGCCGCGCTGCTCGCAGGGCTGCCGACCTCGGTACCGGGCGTCACCGTCAACCGCCTGTGCGCCTCCGGCCTGGAGGCGGTCATCCAGGCGGCCCGCGCCATCGCGGCAGGCGACGCCTCCATCGCCGTAGCAGGCGGTGTGGAGTCCATGACGCGGGCGCCGTATGTGCTGCCGAAGAACGACCGGCCGTTCCCGGCCGCCCACACCGAGCTGTACTCCACCACCCTGGGCTGGCGCATGGTCAACCCGGCCATGGAGCCGCAGTGGACGATCCCGCTCGGCGAGTCCGCCGAACTGATCGCCGACAAGCACAAGATCAGCCGGGAGCAGCAGGACGAGTACGCACTGCACAGCCACCACAAGGCGGCCAAGGCCCAGGCCGAGGGCCTCTTCGACGCCGAGCTCGCACCCGTGCCCGTCCCGCAGCGCAAGGGCGACCCGGTCGTCTTCGCCGCCGACGAATGCGTACGCCCCGATGCGTCCCTTGCCGCGATGGCCAAGCTGAAGCCGTCCTTCCGTGCCGAGCACGGCACGGTCACCGCGGGCAACGCCTCGCCGCTCAACGACGGTGCCGCCGCCCTGCTGTTGGTCGACGAGGAGGGCCTGAAGGCCACCGGACGTGAGCCCCTCGCCCGCGTCTCCGCCACCGGCGTCCACGCCCTCGACCCGCACTACTTCGGGCTCGCCCCGGTCGAAGCCGTCAACCGCGCCCTCGCCAAGGCCCGCAAGACCTTCGCCGACCTGGACGTCCTCGAACTGAACGAGGCCTTCGCCGCCCAGGTACTGGGCTGTGTCGCCGAATGGCCCGAGTTCGACCCGACGATCCTCAACCCGCAAGGCGGCGCGATCGCCCTCGGCCATCCCCTCGGCGCCTCCGGCGCCCGTCTCGCCGGTACCGTCGCCCACCAACTCGCCCGCAAGGGCAGCGGAGTCGGCGTCGCCACCCTCTGCATCGGCGTCGGCCAGGGCCTCGCCCTCGTCCTCGAACGTTAAGACCCCCCGAGGAAACCCCATGACTCTCACACAGCACGACATCGACCAGGAGATCGCGGCCGAGCACGCCGAGTACGAGAAGCGGATCGCCGACGGCGCGCCGGTGGAGCATCATCCTCGCCGCGACTACGCGCCGTACCGCTCCTCCGTCCTGCGCCACCCCAAGCAGCCGCCGATCGCGATCGACGTGAGCAAGGACCCGGAACTGGTGGAGCTGTCCTCGCCCGCCTTCGGGGAGCGGGACATCACCGAGATCGACAACGATCTGACCCGGCAGCACAACGGCGAGCCGATCGGTGAGCGCATCACGGTCTCCGGCCGCCTCCTCGACCGGAACGGGTGCCCGATCCGCGGCCAGCTCGTCGAGATCTGGCAGGCCAACTCGGCGGGCCGCTACGCCCATCAGCGCGAGCAGCACGACGCCCCGCTGGACCCGAACTTCACCGGCGTCGGCCGCACCCTCACCGACGACAGCGGCTTCTACACCTTCACCACCATCCAGCCGGGCCCGTATCCCTGGCGCCAGCACCTCAATGCCTGGCGGCCCGCGCACATCCACTTCTCGGTCTTCGGTACGGCGTTCACCCAGCGGCTGGTGACGCAGATGTACTTCCCCAGCGACCCGCTGTTCCCGTACGACCCGATCATCCAGTCCGTCACCGACGACGCGGCCCGCCAGCGGCTGATCGCGACCTACGACCACAGTCTGTCGGTGCCGGAGTTCTCGATGGGCTACCACTGGGACATCGTGCTCGACGGCCCGAACGCCACCTGGATCGAAGAAGGGCGCTGACCTGCCATGACGAAGATCGACACCAGTCGCCCGGAGACCGTCCTGCCGACCCCGTCCCACACGGTCGGCCCCTTCTACGGCCATGCCCTGCCCTTCCCTGGCGGCGGCGACATCGCCCCGGTCGGCCACCCGGACACGATCGCCCTTCAGGGGTACGTCTACGACGGCGAGGGCAATCCGCTGCCGGACGCATTCCTGGAGTTGTGGGGTCCTGACCCGGACGGGAATGTGCCGCAGGTCGACGGTTCCATGCGGCGCGATCCCGCGAGCGGTGGCTTCCTGGGCCGTAACGGCGTGGAGTTCACCGGCTGGGGGCGCGTCCAGACCGATGCCAACGGCCACTGGACCGCGCGGACGCTACGGCCGGGGGCGCGCGGGCAGAGCGCGCCGTACCTGAGCGTGTGCCTGTTCGCGCGCGGACTGCTCGTGCACCTGTACACACGGATCTATCTGCCGGGTGACGAGGCGGCACTGGCCGCGGATCCGCTGCTGTCCCGGGTGGATCCGGAGCGACGCGCCACGCTGATCGCCGCGCGGGAGCCGCAGGGCACCTACCGTTTCGACATCCGCCTTCAGGGCGAAGGCGAGACGGTCTTCCTGGAGTTCCAGTGAGTTCTGCCGATGACGACAGCCTCCTCGGCCCCGGGTGGGCGGACTGCGCCGCCGCCTCCGCGACGAGCGACACCGCCTATCTCCAGGCCCTGCTCGACGCCGAGGCCGCGCTGACCCGCGCCCAGGGCCCGGCCGAAGCGGGCGAGGCGGTGACCGAGGCGGCCGAGGCCGGACGGTTCGACGTGCCGTCGATCGCGCGACGCGCCCGCGCCGGCGGCAATCCGGTCATCCCGCTCGTCGCCGATCTGACGAAGGCGGTGGGCGAGGAGTACGGCCCGTACGTCCACCGGGGCGCGACCAGCCAGGACATCATGGACACCACGACGATGCTGGTCGCGCACCGCGCCCTGGACCCGCTCCTCGCCGACCTGGCCCGCACCGAGTCGGCGCTGGCGCGACTGGCCGCCGAGCACCGGGACACCGCGCTGCCCGGGCGCACCCTCACCCAGCACGCCGTACCGACGACATTCGGGTTGAAGGCGGCGGGCTGGCGTTCGCTGGTGCTGGACGCACGGGACCGCGTCATCGCCGTACGGGAGTCGCTGCCCGCCCAACTCGGCGGCGCGGCCGGGACCTTGGCGGCCTTCACGGCGTACGGCGCCGAGGACGCGACCGCGCTGGTCGCGGCCTATGCCCGGGAGACCGGGCTCGCGGCGCCGACGCTGCCCTGGCACACCCTGCGCACCCCGATCGCCGATCTGGCCGGGTGTCTGGCGTTCACGGCCGGGGCGCTCGGCAAGATCGCGGCGGATGTGCTGACGCTGTCCCGTACCGAGATCGCGGAGCTCGCGGAGGGCAGCGGCGGCGGTTCGTCGGCCATGCCGCACAAGGCGAATCCCGTACGGTCCACGCTGATCGCGGCCGCGGCCCGGCGGGCGCCGCAGCTCGCGGCCACGCTGTACGGGTCGCTGGCCGCCGAGGACGAGCGCCCCGCCGGTGCCTGGCACGCCGAGTGGGAGCCGCTGCGCGAGCTGCTCCGGCTGGTCGGAGGGGCCGCCCGGGACGCGGCCGAACTCGTCCAGGGACTCAGGGTCCACGCGGACGCGATGCGCGAGCACCTGGATCTCACCCACGGGTTGATCGTCTCGGAGCGACTGTCCGCCGAGCTCGCCCCGGTGCTGGGCCGCGCCCGCGCCAAGTCGCTGCTCACGGAGCTGGCCGGGCGCACCCACACCGAGGGCCGGACGCTTGCCGAACTCCTCGCCGAAGAGCCCGAGTTGAAGGACGTCGACCTCGACGAGCTCTCCGATCCCGTCCGCTACACGGGCAGCGCCGCTGCCCTCACCGACCGTGCTCTGGAGCGACGTTGACCGACCTTCTGCTCAACCACCGTATCGAGGGCGCCGCTTCCGCTCCGCCGTTGCTGCTCGGGCCGTCGCTGGGCACCTCGTACGCCCTGTGGGACGCGGTCGCACCCGAGTTGTCCATCGGGCATCGGGTGATCCGTTGGGACCTGCCCGGACACGGGGGCTCGGCGGCGGAGCTGATCGGACCCGGAGCCACCGTCGGTGACCTGGCCGACCTGGTGCTGCGGCTCGCCGACTCGCTCGGCATCGAGCGGTTCGCGTACGCCGGGGTGTCGCTCGGTGGTGCCGTGGGTCTGCAGCTGGCCGTAGACCATCCCGAGCGAGTGTCGTCGCTCGCCGTGATCTGTTCCTCGGCCCACTTCAACGGGGCGAAGCCGTGGGAGGAGCGGGCCGCGCTGGTGCGCGCGAAGGGGCTCGCCGAGCTGGCCGGGACGGCCGACTCCCGCTGGTTCACTGCCGGGTTCACCGTGCCGCGGCTCGTCCAGGACCATCGGGACGCCGACCCGGAGGCGTATGCCGCCTGCTGTGACGCGCTGGCCGCGTTCGATCTGCGCGACCGGCTCGCGGAGATCTCCGCGCCGACGCTGCTGATCGCGGGCCGGGAGGATCCGGCCACCCCGCCGATCCATCTGCGGGAGATCGCCGACTCGGTGCCCGGCGCCGCGCTCGTCGAGATCCCCGGCGCCTCCCATCTGGCGCCCGCGCAGTGCCCGGAGGCCGTCCTCACCGCCCTGCGCGCCCACCTCGACGGCGGCGCCCTGCGCGGCATGGAGGTGCGCCGGGAGGTGCTCGGCGACGCGCATGTGGACCGCGCTCAGACCCGCCAGACCCCCTTCACCGCACGCTTCCAGGACTTCATCTCCCGCTACGCCTGGGGCGAGATCTGGACCGACCCGACGCTCAGCCGCCGCGAGCGCAGCATGATCACCCTGACCGCGCTGGTCGCCCACGGCCACTACGACGAGCTGGCGATGCACGTACGGGCGGCGCGGCGCAACGGTCTGACCCCGGAGGAGATCGGCGCGGTGCTGCTGCAGACGGCCGTGTACTGCGGGGTGCCGGCGGCGAACTCGGCGTTCGCGGCCGCTCAGCGGGTGCTAGCCGAGGAGGACGAAGGGTGACCCTGCTGGTCGTAGCCTCAGCAGGAAGCCGCGGTTTCCTCCGTCGCGTGCCTACGGTGGAGGCATGTCCACGATTCTGATCACCGGCGCCACCTCCGGTCTCGGCCGCTACGTCGCCTTCCAGCTGGTCCGCGCCGGACATGTCGTCCTGGCCCACGGCCGCGACGCCGGGCGCACCGAGCGGCTCGTCGAGGAGCTGCGCACCGAGGGCGACGCGGAGGGGTTCGTCGCCGACCTGGCCTCGCTGAAACAGGTGCGCGAGCTCGCGGCCCATGTCGCCGCGGACCGTCCGGACCTCGATGTGCTGGTGAACAACGCCGGTGTCGGCAGCGGGCAGAGCGGCTCGGGCCGGGAGCTGAGCGCCGACGGGCACGAACTGCGGCTGGCGGTCAACTACTTGGCGCCGGTCGCGCTCACCCGCGCCCTGCTGCCCACCCTGCGCGCCAACGCGCCCGCCCGGATCGTCAACGTCGGCTCGGCCGGCCAGGAGCCCCTGGACTTCGACGACCCCGAGTTCACGCGCGGCTACGAGGGCTTCGCGGCGTACTGCCGCAGCAAGTTCGCGCTCGCGGCCCACACCTTCACGCTCGCCGAGGAGCTCGCGGGCACCGGCGTGTCGGTGAACGTGCTGCATCCGGCCACCTTCATGGACACGGCGATGGTCCGCGAGGGCGGTATCACGCCCTGGAACACGGTCGCCGACGGCGCGCCCGGGGTGCTGGCCCTGGCCACCCAGGACGCGGGCAGCGGCGGCTACTTCGACGGCACGTCCCCGGCGCGGGCGCACGAGGCAGCGTACGACCCGGAGGTGCGGGCGCGGCTGTCGGCGGCGACCGGTCAACTGCTGGCCGTGTAAAGACAGCGACCTGAGCTAATCCAGCCCGGTTCCCGTCGCCAGCATCTCCTCCGCCTTCGCCACCAGACCGTCGGCGCCGCACTGCCGGGCCAGCGTCAGGCCCCGGTTGAGTTCCGCGGTGGAGCGGGCCGCGATGCCGTACTCGATGCGGGCGGCCGCGTGTTCGTACTGGCAGGGCGAGGCGTCGAGGTAGGTGACCGCCTGCGCGGCGAGCCGTACCGCACGCTGTCCGGTTTCCAGGGCGGCGGCGCAGCGCAGGGCCTCGCCGATGGCCGTGTCGGTGCCGAAGCGTTCGGCGTGCCGGCGGACGTCGGCGACGAGTTGGGCGGCCCGCGCCGGGTCCTCGGTGGCGAGGGCCCGGGCGAGGTCGAATGCCCAGGGCACCATGATGGGGTTGTGGTGGCCGCGTGCGGTGGCCGCCTTCTCGGCCTCCTCCAGTTCATTGATGCCGTCCTTGGTACGGCCGACGGCGAGCAGCAGTCGGCCGCGCACCGAGCGCGGGTCGGGCAGCACGATGGTGGACGGGTACGGCGGTGCGAAGCCGTACTGTTCGGCGACCTCCCAGGCCTCCTCGACATGGCCGCGGGCGAGCAGGGTGTCGACGAGGTTGCAGGTGGCGGACCAGTACAGCGGCAGCCTGCGGCCGACCCGCTCGGCGAGCCGCAGTGATTCGCGCAGGGACTTCTCCGCCTCGCGCAGCCGGCCCCGCCTGCGGTGTCCGACGCCGACGTAGGCATGCGCCAGGGCGAGGTGGCCGCCGCTCCAGCCGGCCGACTCGTAGGCGCGCAGGGCTTCCGTGTAGAGGGCCTCGGCGCGGTCGAGGCGGTCCGCGAAGGCGTATGCGTTGGCCAGCATCATCAGCAGCTCGATGCCCCACTCCGGATCGGTCCAGCCGAGTCCGGGGGCGAGGCGGCCGTTGACGAGGGCGCGGTCGCACAGCTCGACGACCTCCTCGGCGTTCTCGCCGTGGGCCATCGCGTCGAAGCCGCGCAGGATGAGGACGGCGCGCTCGGAGTTGTCCCGGCCGGTGCAGGTGCGGGCGAGTTCGGCGAGCCGCTCGGACCTCTCGGGCGAGGTGGCCTCGCCCGCGTGGATGCTCTCCCACATGTACTGCACGGCCTGCAACCGGAGCCTGGCGGGGCCGGATTCATGCCGGGCCGCCTCCGCCTCGACCGTACGGACCGCCTCTTCCATCTGGTCGTTGTGGAGCAGCGCCTGGGACAGGCGGTAGACGGCGTCGACCCGTTCGGGGCCGTCGAGTCCGGGCATGGCGAGCGCGCTGCGCAGATGGTTGATGGTGGTGGCGGGTGCGGTCAGCAGGGCGGCGCAGCCGAGTTCGTACAGGACGTGCGGATGGACCTCGGGCCGGGGCGGTTCGCGCAGGGCTCGCTCCAGACAGCGGCGGGCCGCGTCCGGGGCGCCGACGGCGAGGTGTTCGGCCGCGGCTTCGCGTAGTTGTCCGACGAGTTCCACGTCGTTGTCCGGGTGGACCTCCAGCAGATGGCGGGAGGCGGCCGCGGCCCCGCGCCCGGAGTCGGTGACCACGCGGGCGGCGATGCCGTGCATGGCGGTGCACAGGGCGGGCGGGATGGAGTTGTAGACGGCGGTGGCGATCAGCGGGTGGACGAACTCCAGGTCGCCCTCCTCCACCGGCCCCGAGGCCGGGTCGGGGGTGGTGAGGATACGGGCGTTGCGCAGGAGTTCGGCGCAGCGGACCGCGTCGTCGTGGCCCATGGTGGCGAGCTCGGCGACCAGGTCGACGGTGATACCGGCGCCGAGGATGGCGGCCGCCCAGGCGAACCGGGTGGCCTCGATGCCGAGTCCCTCCAGGCGGGCGACGAGTCCGCCGCCGCGGGCCGAGCGGTTCAGGGCGCGCAGTTCGGCCGCGGAGGACTCGACCGGTTCCATCTCGCTGTCCTGCACCTTGGCGAGGAGCTCGACGGTCTCGTACGGGTTTCCGGCGGTGACGGCCCAGACCTCGCGGCAGAACGCGGCGTCGGTGTGTCCCCCGACGGTGGCGCGGGTCAGCTGAGCAGTGGCCCCCGGGCTCAGGGCGCTCAGATTGGCGACCGGGCTGCTCGCGGCGGCGGCCACCGCGTCGAGATGCCGGGCGCTCTCGCCCCGGACGTCCCCGGGCCTGCGGGCCACCACGACCAGTACGGACAGGTCGTCGAGGCGTTCGGCGAAGGCGGCGAGCCAGCGCAGGGTCTCCTGGTCGGCCCAGTGCGCGTCGTCGATGAGCAGCACCAGCGGCCAGTCGCGGCGCGCAAGGCGCCGTACGGCGGCGACGAGGCCGTCGCACACGCCCTGCGGGTCGGGCCGTCGCTCGGCCGGTTCCGCTATGCCGAGCGCGGGGCCCGCGATGTCGAACCAGTCACCGAGGTACTCGCGGGCCTCCTCCGGCAACAGCTCCACCAGCGCGGTCTGGAGCAACTGCCGTACCACGTAGAAGGGGACGGACCTGAGGGCCTCGCCGCCGCGGGCCGACCACACATGGCAGCCGCGGGCCTCGGCGATGCGCCGGGTCTCGGCCAGCAGGGCGGTCTTGCCGAAGCCTGCCTCGCCCCGGATCACCAACAGGCTGCCCGGGCAGTCGCGGTCGGCGCTCAAGGTGTCCACCGCCCGTACGACGTCGGCGATTTCGGACTCGCGCTCCCACAGGGAAGCCGAGGCGGCCGCCGTGGGCCGTACCTCCGTCATCCCGCTACCTCCCCAAGTCGCCCGAACGACGTACAGGCATTGAGCGTAGCCCTCCGGCCGTCCGCTTGGAGGGCGGTCCGGTCAGCTGTTGCCGACATGGGTGACGGTGCGTTCGGCAGGATGACAGGACGGTGGCCGGGGTCCCTCTCATACGGCTTTCACCGTTGCCTCATACGGTGGGGGCATGACGCAGGTGACTCCTCCCGGGTGGTACCCCGACCCGGGGCAGACAAATGACGGTCCCGCCACCGAACGCTGGTGGGACGGCAGAGCATGGACGGACCAGACCCGCCCCGCGGGATCGGCCGCCGCATGGGGTCCGCCGGCGCCGTCGCCGGCCGCCGGGACCCAGTCGACATACCCGGCCTATCCGGCATATCCCACGCCTCCGCCCGGCGGTCAGCGGCGCGGACTGCGGACGGGCATAGCCGTGGCGGTGGCCGCCGCGGTCCTCGCGAGCATCGGTGTGGGCGTGTACGCGCTGGCCGACAGCGGGGGTTCGGACAGCGGCACCGCCAACTCCCAGCCGGGGCCCGGCAATCAGGGCGACACGGGCGGACCGGGCGGCCCCTTCGGTGACGACGGCGGCTCCGGTGGCTCGGGCGGTTCCGGTGGTTCCGGTGGCCAGTCCCCGTCCCCGGAGGAGTCCGAGGCGCCGAGGATCGAGAGCGGTTCGGTGACCGACTCGATCAGCGGGATCAGCCTGCCGGTGCCGGACGGCTGGTACGGCCAGGAGATCACCGTGGGCGCCTCGGTGACCTCGGAGCAGTCGTACAAGTGCCCCGGGGACACCTCCCAGAACTGCACCAAGGGCGGCGCCTACTCGGCCCCCGCGCGCGTGCTCGGCACCACCGGCACCACCGCCGAGGAGGTCGCGAAGGCGGACATCGAGGCGAACGCCCAGCAGTCCTACGGCGAGGGGTACGGCGAGATCACCTCGCACGACGTGCTGGCGTCCAAGGCGGTGACCGTCGCCGGGCAGAAGGGCTATCTGGTGCGCTGGAAGGCGGTCACCAGCAAGGGCGCCGACGGCTATGTCGAGTCGCTGGCCTTCCCCTCCCCCGCCGACTCCGGCCAGATCGTGGTGGTCCGCTTCGGTGTCGACGTCGGCGAGCCTCAGTCCGTGATCGACGAGATCACGAAGGGCATCGAGGTGGCGTCCGGCGGCGGCAACGGCCAGGACGTCTGAGGCCCCCGCACAGCAGACGGCCGGGTGGAGCACCTCTCCGCTCAAGAGGGACCCCACCCGGCCGGGGGGTGCGCGCCGCCCCCGTCCCCACGGTGCGGCGCCTACAGGTCACCGTCCAGTCATCCCGTGGACGGCGGCCTGAGTCTTCTTATGTCAGGCCCAGCGCGGGCAGTACGGCGGCCTCCACGAAGCGGAGCAGGTAGTCGGGGTCGGCGAACTCGCCCTCCAGGACCGGCCGGGCGCGCAGTACGCCGAAGATCTGCGCGGCGACATACGGCAGGGCGGGATGGTCGGCGGCGATCTCACCGCGCTCGACCCCGCGCTGGAGGATCGCCCGGAGCGCGGCGAGCTCGGGTTCGACGAGCGCCTCGCGCAGGGCCTGCTGGAGCTCGGGGTCCTGGGTGACCGCGTGCCCGAAGGCCTGGAGCAGGATCGTGGTGTCGCCGTACGCGTCGCCCGCCGCCCGCCCGGCCGCGCGCAGGTCGCCCGCGAGCGTGCCGGTGTCGATGCCGGCGAAGCGCGGGCAGCGACTGGAGCGCAGTGCCGCCGCGACGAACTGGGGCTTGGTCTTCCACTGCCGGTAGAGCGTGGACTTGCTGCACCGCGTGCTCGAGGCGATGCCCTCCATGGTGACGGCGTCGTAACCGCACTCACGGATCTGGTCGAGGACGGCGTCGAAGAACTCCTTCTCACGCTCGGGCGTGATCTTGGAGCGGCGCGAGGCGGCGACCGTCTCCGGTCCGTCCGCGGCCTGCGACGTCATCGGCTCTTCTCCTCGCTCGGCGGGTGCGTGCTTCCCAGTGTGGCCTATGTCTATCGGTACGCCAGTGTACCGGTACCCGACCGTATCGGTACACTGCCGTATCGGTACAGTGTCGTTTCGGTACCTACCCGTATCGATGAGTTCGGCGCGTCCGCGGGGTCACAAGCCCTGCGGGCCGCCGTCCGCACCACCCACGCACCACCGTCAGCGAAAGGGCCGGGGGAATGAATGCCCGCACCGAGCCTGCAGAAGGCGAGTCGGACGCGATAGCGCGTCCGCCGCTCGTCCGTGAGCTCCTGCTTGTCGCAGGGCTCTTCCTCGTCTACAAGTTCGGCCGACAGCTGGCCACGGGCCACACCGGCGAGGCCTTCCACAACGCGCACCGCGTGTGGGACCTGGAACGAGCCGTCCATCTGCCCGGCGAGGGCGCGGTGCAGTCGGTGCTGCTGCACGGCGACACCCTGGTCCATGTCGCGAACACCTACTACGCGACCGTCCACTTCCCGGCCACCGCGGCCTTCCTGGTCTGGCTCTATCTGCGCCGCCCCGCGCACTACGTGTGGGCCCGCCGGATCCTGGCCACCGTCACCGCCGTCGCCCTGGTCGGCCATCTGCTCTTCCCGCTGGCCCCGCCGCGGATGCTCGAGGCGACCGGCCTGATCGACACCGCCCGGGTCTACGGCCCCTCGGTGTACGGCCCGCCCTCCAGCGACCAGCTGTCGAACCAGTTCGCCGCGATGCCCTCGCTGCACTTCGGCTGGGCCCTGATGGTGGCGATCGGGCTGATCGTCGCCACTCGGTCGCCCTGGCGCTGGCTGTGGCTGCTGCACCCGACGCTGACCCTGCTGGTGATCGTGGGGACGGCCAACCACTACTGGCTCGACGCGATGGTGGCGGCCGCGCTGCTCGGTCTCGCCCTCGCCGTGATTCACCTGCCGCACCGCACCCGCACGACCGCCGGACGCGGCACCGAACGCCTCGTACCGGCCGAAGTACCCGTCGAAGAACCGACTCTCGTGGGAGCGGGCCGATGAACGCCACACTCGTCGCGGTAGTGCTGTCCCTGTTCTCAGCCGTCGCCTACGCGGCCGCCGCCGTCGCCCAGGAGCGGCTCGCCTCCCGGGCCCCCGAGACCGGGCTCGTGCGTCTGATGGTCTCCGGCGCCTGGTGGGCCTCCGTGGGGCTCAACGGCTCCGCCGCGCTGCTGCATGTCGTGGCGCTGAAGTACGGGCCGCTCACGGTCGTCCAGCCGCTCGGCGCGCTCACCCTGGTCGCGGCCGTGCCGCTCGGCGCGCGGGTCGCGGGCCGGAAGGTCAGCGCGGTGGAGTGGCGGGGCACCGCGCTCACGCTCCTCGGTCTGGCCGCGATCCTCGTCACGGCCTCCGGGCCCGCCCCCGACGACGTCCTCAGCACCCCCGAGGCGCTGGGCGTCGCCGGGACCACGGCCGTGCTGATCGGTCTGCTGGCGCGGCCCGGGACCCGGCCGGGGCTGCGGCACGCGACCGCGTCCGGCTTCGCCTCCGGAGTCGCCTCGGCGCTCACGCAGACCGTCACGGTGGCTGCGACGGACCGCTCGGGTCCGCTGCTCAGCGTGCAGGTGATCGGGGTGGCGCTGCTCGTCGCGGCGTTGGCGGTGGGCGGGCTGTTCCTGTCGCAGACCGCCTACCGCGGCGGTCTGGACGCCCCCCTCGCGGTGGTGACCCTGACCAACCCGGTGGCCGCCGCACTCATCGGCCTGCTCCTGCTCGGCGAGCGCCTCCAGGGCGGCGTGCCCGGGATGCTGCTCGCACTGGCGGGCGCGGGCCTCGCGGCCCGGGGCGTGATCCTGCTCACCCGAGTCGCACCCGAGCACCAGCCGGTGGCTGCCCAGCCCGAGGAGGACCACCCCGTCGCCGCCGTACTGGCGCTGGAACCGGGCACGGCGTCGGTCGAACCGGCGCTCGTGTCCAGGCGGCCGGAGGTGGGGCGGGCCGTACGGGGGCTGGAGCAGGCGACGGCGTCGGCTGAACCGGCGCTCGTGCGCGGGCGGTCGGAGCCGGGGCGGGCCGTACGGGAGTTGGAGCCGGCTACCGCGTCGGCTGAACCGGCGCTAGTGCTGAGGCGCCCTGAGCCGAGGCACGCCGTACAGGGGCTGGAGCCGGCGACGGCGGCGGCTGAACCGGGGCTCGTGCTGAGGCGGCCGGAGCCGAGGCACGCCGTGCGGGCGTTGGAGCCGGGCGTTGCCTCGGCCGATGTGGTGCCGGCGCCCGGGCGGGCGTCGGCGGAACCGGTGCTGGTGCCGCGGCAGCCGGAGTCGGGGCTGGTGCCCCAGCCGTCGGGGCCGGGGCACCTCACTCCGCTGTGAGCCGGGCGTCTCGCCTTACTCGCCTTACTCGACGATCATCGCCGGGTCGCTCACCCCGGGACGCCCGTTCTCGACGTGGCCGGCGAACCTGCGCAGGAACGCCGGGTCGGCGTCGGAGGTGACGGTCAGGTCGTACCAGCGCCGGCTCGCCGTCAGGTCGGCGGTGTGCCGCACGGTGGCGCCGGGGCGCACGGTGAAGGTCCGTGCGGAGCCGCCGTAGCCGCTGGTGACCTTGAGGCGGACGGTGCCGGAGCCCTTGTTGGTGAAGGTGAGCTGGACGGCGTCACCGGTGTGGCGCGCGGTGACCTCGGGGCCCGCGGTCTTGTTCGGGCCCTTGAAGACGCGCAGGAAGCCGTTCGGGCCGTGCACCTTCAGGTCGTACGAGCCGTTCGAGTACACCGAGTTCCAGGTGTCCGCGAGGCTCTTGCCGGCCTCGGTGGTGTACGTCCACGGCCCGTCGGTGCGGTTGCCGGACGTCACCAGGAAGGCGGCGCCCGCCTTGGCGCCGGAGGCGAAGGTCAGCGTGAACTTGCCGGCCGCCGCGTCCACCGAGCCGTCCACATGGGGCGCGTACTTCAGCGGGCGGGCGGGGCGCAGACCGCGCTCCTGGCGGGGCATGTCCGGGTCGGCCGGGGGCGTCGGCTTGTAGTCGGGGTGACGCTCGCGGTCCTGCGGCTCGTACTCGTCGGTCTCCGGCAGCGCCGCCGGGCGGCTGTCCTTGCGGGAGAAGTCGAACGCCGAGGTCAGGTCGCCGCACACGGTCCGGCGCCACGGGGAGATGTTGGTCTCCTTCACGCCGAAGCGGCGCTCCATGAACTGCAGGATCGAGGTGTGGTCGAGGGTCTCGGAGCAGACGTAACCGCCCTTGCTCCACGGCGAGACGACCAGCATCGGCACACGCGGGCCGAGCCCGTAGGGGCCGGCCGGGCGCCGGCTGTCACCTGGGTAGAGGTCGAGCGAGACATCGACGGTGGACTTGCCCTGGGAGGCGTCCTTCGGCGGAAGCGGCGGCACCAGGTGGTCGAAGAAGCCGTCGTTCTCGTCGTACGTGATGAACAGGGCCGTCTTCGACCAGACCTCCGGGTTGGAGGTGAGGGCGTCCAGGACCTGAGCTATGTACCAGGCGCCGTAGTTGGAGGGCCAGTTGGAGTGCTCGCTGAAGGCCTCGGGCGCGGCGATCCAGGAGATCTGCGGCAGCTTTCCGGCCTTGACGTCGGCCTTCAGCTGGTCGAAGTAGCCGTCGCCGTTCTTGACGTCGGTGCCGGTGCGGGCCTTGTCGAACCAGGGCTCGCCGGGCTGGGCGTTGCGGTACTTGTTGAAGTACAGCAGCGAGTTGTCGCCGTAGTTGCCACGGTAGGCGTCGTTGATCCAGCCCCAGGAGCCGGCCGCGTCCAGACCGTCGCCGATGTCCTGGTAGATCTTCCAGGAGATCCCGGCCGCCTCCAGGCGCTCCGGGTAGGTCGTCCAGCCGTAGCCGAGCTCGTCGTTGCCGAGGACCGGGCCGCCGCCCTGTCCGTCGTTGCCCGTGTATCCCGACCACATGTAGTAGCGGTTCGGGTCGGTGGAGCCGATGAACGAGCAGTGGTAGGCGTCGCAGATGGTGAAGGCGTCGGCGAGGGCGTAGTGGAAGGGGATGTCCTCGCGGTTAAGGTACGCCATCGTCGTGGTGCCCTTGGCGGGGATCCACTTGTCGTACTTGCCCTTGTTGTAGGCGGCCTGTCCGTCGGTCCAGCCGTGCGGCAGGCCCTCCAGGAACTGCATGCCGAGGTCGTCGGCGGTGGGATGGAAGGGCAGCAGGTCCTTGGTGCCGTCGGACTGGTGCCACACCGACTTGCCGCTGTCCAGCGTCACCGGGTGCGGGTCGCCGAAGCCGCGGACGCCCTTCAGCTTGCCGAAGTAGTGGTCGAACGAACGGTTCTCCTGCATCAGGACGACGATGTGCTCGACGTCCTCGATCGACCCCGTGCGGTGGTTCGCCGGGATGGCGGCGGCCCGCTGAATGCTGCTCGACAGCGCGGTGAACGCCGAGGTGGCGCCCGCGAGTTGAAGGAATCTACGCCGGTTGACTTCGGGCATGAGTGAGGGACCTCTCCCCTTGAGGGTGTTCGACCGGTCGGATCTGTTTGACCGATTGTGCGCGGAAGGAGTGTTCCAAGAGCACCAAACGTCAGGGAAGGGTCTGGTGGCGGCTGTGTGAAAGTCGGCGGTACGGGTGGTGTCAGTGGCTGGGATGAGTCAGTCGCTGGATCCGGGAGTGTCGCCCGCCTGCGTGGTGGGCGAGGGCGCGGTCGAGTTCCTCGGGGCTGGTGTCCAGGCGGCTGCCCTCGAGGGAGATCAGGCGCAGGCCGCCGTACTCCTGGCGATAGGGCCACCAGAGGAAGCGCGGGGGACGGGCACCCGGTCTGAGCCACATCACCAAGGAGTGGCGGGTGGAGGGGTGCTGGGTCGCGATGATGCCGACGCTCTCTATGTCACCCCAGGGGATGCGGAGGGTGCGGGGGCGCGATGCGGAGAGGGTGACGGTGAGGCCGGCGGCGCCCACGTGGAGAGTTACTCGGTGGCGGCCCGTCAGGAAGTAGAAGGCGAAGCCGAAGAGAGGGAGCGGGGCGAGGACGAGGTCTTGGAGTGCGTACAGGAGCATCGGCACATCCCTGCCGTCGGTCGAGAGGGCGAAGGCGACCAGGGGCGCGACGAGCAGTGCGCCGAGCGCCATCGCGGCGCCTTGGGATCTGCGGCCCTCGAACGTCGTCCCCCCGTCGGGCGGGACGGGCTCGGCCGGGGTGGACTTCAGCCATCCGTTCCCCGGCGGGGCAAGCTGATCCGGGGCGGCGAATCGGGCGAGCGCGCTGCGCAACTCGTCCGGATCCAGGGTCACTTCGGGGACGGCGCACAGGGTGACAGTTCCGGCGCCGAATCTTGGCAGACGCCTCACTCCCCGGTCGCCCGGGTCGCGGGCGCCACGGTCGACGGGCCGCAGGACCAACAAGCCGATTCTGTCCGTGCCTTGGCGCCAGTGGACGATGCCGATCCGCTCGATCTCGGTCCAGGCGTGCACGATCTCGGTCTCCGCCCGGGTGAGCGTCACCCCGGCCGCACTGATCACCAGGCGGACCGGGTGCACGAGCCGGGCGAGGGCGAGCCACAGCACCGCGCAGGCGACGGACGACAGAAACAGGGACGGGACGGCGAGCCAGAGACGGATGGGGTCGGTCAGCGCCCCCTTGGGGAAGCGCAGGTACGCGAGCAGGGCGGCGAACAGGGCTGCGACGACGAGGAAACCCCTTTCCGCAGAAAGGACCGCCGCGCCGTCCTCGTCCGGCGGGGCCTGCCCGAGCGGGCCACTGCTGGGGGTCCACGCCGATCCCGCGGCCTGGGAGAGGGCTCTCTCCACCACGGAGGGCGGTGAGTCAAGATGGGTCAGGCGCGCGAAGCGAAGTGCGCCCGTTCCAAGGTCCAGGCTGGGGCCGGGCGCGCCACGCCTGGCGGTCTTGATCAGGACGCCCGGTTTGGGACGCAGCATCAGGGTGTACCGAGGGCCGCGCAGCCGTCCGCCCGGACGGGCGACGACCCACACCCGGCTGACCCGGTGCCAGGGGTAGTAGAAGTGGTGGTCCTTGCCGTAGCGGACCTCGATCCCGTCCGAACCGATGGCCAGGGAATAGCCACTGGGACTGACGCGGCCCACCGTGCCGAAGAGCAGGATCAGCGCCGCGAGCACCCCGATCATGACCGTGCCGGCCGGGGTGCCCGGCCCGGACGGCTCCCCGTCCTTCGGCCCGAACCGCGCGAAGACCCAGAGGAGGGCAAACAACGCCGGGAGGACGATCGCCCCCTCCATGAGGCGCCGGTGCCAGACCTGGGGCCGCAACCGTGTCATGGAGACCGGGCCCGCGTCCTTCACGGCCACAGGCCGGTCGACGGCTTCGCCCTCCCCCACCGCCCGATTCCGCACCAACGCCAACGCCGCATGCCCGTCCGACCCCTGCTGCTGCGGCCGCGGCATGGACCGCCCTTCCAGCGCCTCGGCCAAAGGGTCGAACAGCGCGCTGAGCGGCAGCAGTTCGGGGCCGCCGGGCAAGCCGTCGCGCAGCAGCTGGATGAGTTCCCCGGTGAAGGCGGTGTAGCGATCCGTGGGCGGCGCGTACGACTTCAGGTCGCCGGAGGAAGAAGTCAGCAGGTACGTCCCCCTGATCTCCAGCGGCGCTTCCCCACTGTTGTCCCCCATCATCGAGTCCAGCACCCAGCCGCTCTGACAGCAGTCCAGGATCAGGATCTTGTTCCGGCAGGACGCCGTCTCGAAGATCTCCCGGATCACCTGGAACGGCACGGTGGTCCAGCGCAGATCGTTCTGGTCGGCCCCGCTCAGCGCCAGATGGAGCTCGCTGTAGTCGTGGTTGAGGATGCCGTGCCCGGAGAAGTACACGAGCAGCGTGTCGGGGGCGTCGGCCGCCGCCTCCCGGATCGTGCGGCACACTCCGCGCGGGTCGGCGGAGTCCTGTACGACGGTGCAGCGGCCCGGCAGGAACGCGCCGTTGTCCGCGGTGAGCAGCTCGGACAGCACCTCCAGGTTGTTGCGCACGGCCAGGAGGGGTTTGAGGTCCGGGCTGTCGTAGGAGGAGGTGCCGATCAGGACCGCCCGCGACCCTCGGGGGTCCGGCAGTCTGGTCTTCATGGCTGAGGAGGCTGAGGCGGCTGAGGCGGCTGGGCCGGGTTCAGATGGTCCCGGAACGCCTCCTCCAGCAAGGTCCGCGCGTCCTCGACCGAGTCCGCGGTGATCTTGGCGCTGCGTCCGTCGGCCAGTGTGATCTCCACGGACGTGGGCGACCGCCGGGCCGTGAGCAGCGCGGGAAGCGTGGTGATGAGCGCGGTGATGGCACCGCCGCTGCCGAGACCGACGAGGAGCAGCTCAAGACCGCTGCCCATCTCGCCCTCTTCTGCGTCACCGCGCACGACGTCCACCTGACCGCGCAGCTCGGGCCGCGCGGTCAACTGCTTGCGGATCGCGACGAGATCGGCACCTGTCGTCTCCGCCCCGGTCTCGTCGATCAGTCGCAGCTGTACCTGCATGGCGCATCGCCTCCCCCGATATGCGGTGTTCGGGTCAAGTGTGCTGCATGAGCACGGGAGTTGCATCGGGAATGAAGAGCACGCCCGCCCGAGTCAGCGCGAACTCACCTGGGTGTACGCACTGTTCACGATCTTCTGAGCCAGTTCGGCCTCGGTCATCACCCCGACCGCCCAGAACAGCCGGGCCGACCGGTCCAAGGCCGGCCCCACCCGGCGCCGAAACGCACGCCCCGCGCCCAGGCGACGCAGGGCACCCTCCCCCACCAGACCCTCGGGTCCGGCGGGCAAGCGTCCGGAGGGACACGCACCACCGGGCCGGAGACGGCTGCCCCGCGCAGCCCACCGGCACCAGGGCGTGACGACGATCAGCACACCCACCACCCGCCGACACCGGTCACGAGGAGCAGCACTGGGCGCGGGCTTCCACCTGCACGCCCACGCCACCCCTCCACAGTGGGCACAAGCCATGCCAGACCCTAGGTCTTGCATAGGATCACCAAGCTGATCAGAGACGCTCTTCCGGCATGGCCGCCACCCACCCCCGTACGCGCAAGGGGAGTTCACTGAACCAGGAGCGGGGAACTTCCGTGAGACGGAAGAGCTATTGCGGCGCTGTGACGCCCTTCCGGACGATGCCACCACCGCAGACAGACGGGAGCCGCAACGATGCCGCACATCACCGCCTTCGCCAGGAACCAGTGGTATGTCGCCGCCTACAGCCATGAGGTCGGCCGCGATTTGCTCGGACGGACGGTTCTCGGGGAGCCGCTCGTCCTCTACCGGACCGAGGAGGACGGCACGCCGGTGGTGCTGCACGACCGGTGTGTGCACCGCCGGTACCCGCTGTCCGAGGCGCCGACCCGGCTCGACGGAGACCGGATCGTCTGCGGGTACCACGGGTTCACGTACGACACGACCGGCACGTGCGTGTATGTGCCGGGCCAGAAGCGCGTACCGCGCACCGCCCGCGTCGCCTCCTATCCCGTCGTCGAGCAGGACTCGCTGGTATGGGTGTGGATCGGCGACCCGGCGCTCGCCGATCCGCAGGTCATCCCCCGGGCCCGGCATCTCGACTCCCCCGGCTGGACCACCGTCCGCGGCATGGAGCCCATCGACTGCGACTACGGCCTCCTCGTCGACAACCTCCTCGACCTCTCCCACGAGACCTACTTGCACGGCGGTTACATCGGCACCCCCGAGGTCGCCGAGACGCCGATCACCACGGAGGTCGACGAGGGGGCCGGGATCGTGCGGGTGAGCCGGCACATGGACGACGCCGAGTGTCCGCCGTTCTACGCCAAGTCGACCGGTATCAACGGCCGGATCATGCGCTGGCAGGACATCGAGTACCACGCACCCTGTCTCTACCTCCTGCACAGCAGGGTCGCTCCGGTCGGGGTCGTGCCCGAGGCCGACGGCAGCGACCCGGGCGGCTTCCACACCGAGATCACGTACGCCATCACCCCGTCCGCCGACGGCAAGGTGTACGACTTCTGGGCGGTCTCCCGGGACTGGGCGACGGAGGACGCCGAGGTCACCGAGTTTCTGCGGAGCAACAACCGCACGGTCGTCATGCAGGACGTCACCGCGCTCGCTCTGCTCCAGCGCACGCTCGGCACCGAGCGACACGGCTACCAGGAGCTCAGCATCAACATCGACACCGGCGGCCTGGCCGCCCGCCGTATCCTCGCCCGGCTGGTCGAGGAGGGCGACAAGCCCGTGGAGAAGGTGCTGTGACTTCTCCGACCGGCGAGATCTACCGCATCGACTGGCTGCCGGGCACCGACGTCCTGCACGGCACCTGCCATTGCGGCGCCCAGCACACCGCCGAGGACCCCGTCGAGATGTGGGAGTGGATGCTCGGCCACCCCGAAGGACACGACCAATGATCGAACTCGTCGTCCAGCAAAGGGACTTCGTGGCCCACGACGTCCTCGAACTGACCCTCCGGCATCCTCTCGGCGAGCAGCTCCCGGCCTGGGAGCCCGGCGCCCATGTCGACCTCCTCCTCGGTCCGGGTCTGGAGCGGCAGTACTCCCTGTGCGGCGACCCCGGCGACCGCTCCGCCTGGCGGATCGCGGTGCTGCGGGAGCCGGACGGGCGGGGTGGATCGGCCTTCGTTCACGAGCAGTTGGGGCAGGGCGACAAGGTCCAGGTGCGCGGTCCGCGTAATCACTTCGCGCTCCAGCCGGCTGCCCGCTACCGCTTCATCGCCGGGGGAATCGGCATCACCCCGATCCTCCCCATGCTCGCCGCGGCCGAGGCGGCGGGCGCCGAGTGGACCCTCTTGTACGGCGGCCGCACCCGCGCCTCCATGGCCTTCACCGAGGAACTCCGCGGCTACGGCGACCGCGTGACCCTCGCACCCCAGGACGAGACCGGGCTGCTGGACCTGGCGCCCGTCCTCGACGACCTTCCCGACGGCACCCTCGTCTACTGCTGCGGGCCGGGCCCGCTCCTGGACGCCGTGGAAGCACTCAGCCCCGCCGGGTTCCTCCACATCGAGCGGTTCCAGCCGAAGGAGCAACCGGCGGGAACGGACGCCGAGTTCGAGCTCGTCCTCGCCCAGAGCGGCCGTACCCTCACCGTCCCACCCGGCGTCTCCGTGCTCGACACCGTGCGGGCCGCCGGTGTCGAGGTGCTGTACTCCTGCACCGAGGGCACCTGCGGGACGTGCGAGACGGATGTCGTCGAAGGCGTCCCCGACCACCGGGACTCGGTCCTCACCGACGCCGAGCGTGAAGCCGGGGAGACCATGCTCATCTGTGTGTCCCGGTGCCGGGGGAAGCGGCTCGTGCTGGACCTGTGATCCTGAGGTCGGCCTCGATCCGGGCGACCGTGTCCAGCAACGGCGGCAGCAGATCACGGCGTACGGACTCCAGAGAGTTGCGGCCCGCGTGCACCGCGATGTTCACGGCCGCCGTCACCTCGCCGCCCCGGTCCCGTACCGGGGCGGCGACCGAGCGGAGCCCCAACTCCAGTTCCTGGTCGACGATCGCGTACCCCTGTCGGCGCACCCGGCGCAGTTCGGCCCGCAACGCGTCCGGCGCGACCATGGTGCGCGGGGTCAGCGGGCTCAAGTCCGCCCGCGCCAGCCGGGTTTCGATCTCCTCCTCCGCCAGGTGCGCGAGGATCACCCGGCCGACCGAGGTCACGTGCGCCGGGAAGCGGGTGCCCACCGTGATGGACGCGGTCATGATCCGACTGGTCGGCACACGGGCCACGTAGACGATGTCGTCCCCGTCCAGCACGCACAGGGACGACGACTCCCTTATCCGGCCCACGAGTTGCTCGAGATGCGGTTCGGCGAGTTCGGGCAGCGTGAAGCTGGAGAGGTAGGAGTAGCCCAGCTCCAGCACCCGCGGGGTGAGCCGGAACTGGCGTCCGTCCTGGTGGACATAGCCGAGGTCGGCCAGGGTGAGCAGCAGTCGGCGGGCGGCGGCGCGGGTCAGTTCGCAGTCGCGGGCGACCTCGCTGAGCGTGCGGGTCGGGTGCTCGGCGTCGAAGGAGCGGATGACGGCGAGTCCGTGCGCGAAGGAGTTCACGAAGTGGCGTCCGCGGTCCGGCTCGGGCATCATCGCCTCCTGGAGTGTCAACAATTTTGTCAGCGAAACCGGCGGGACTGGTTGACCCGATCGGTACGGGGCTCTACCTTCCCGCTGAGCACGCTTGAGCACTACTGTGCGGTCAGCGCACAGCCTGTCGGAACACCGTTGTCTGCACAGGAGGAGTCATGCGTCGTCTGCTCGCCGCTGTCGCGGCCGGCACTTTTCTGTTCGCCGTGACGGCCTGCGGCTCGTCCGACGACGGTGGTTCGTCGGACGGGAAGGGTTCGTCCGGCGGTGTCACGACGGTCACCGTGGGGCTCATCCCCATCGTCGACGTCGCGCCCCTCTACCTCGGTCAGGAGAAGGGCTTCTACGAAAAGCAGGGCCTGAAGCTGAAGTTGACGACCGCTCAGGGCGGCGCGGCGATCGTGCCTGCTGTCGTCAGCGGGCAGTACCAGTTCGGGTTCAGCAATATGACCTCGCTGATGATCGCCCAGTCCAACAACGTTCCCGTGAAGGCGATCGCCAATGGCATCGCCTCAACCGGCGAGGACGGCAAGGACTTCGGCGGGCTCACCGTGAAGCAGGACAGCGCGGTGAAGTCGCCGAAGGACCTGGAGGGCAAGAAGGTCGCCGTCAACACGCTGAAGAACATCAACGAGACCGCGGTGCGCGAGTCGGTGCGCAAGGCGGGCGGCGACCCGGACAAGGTGCAGTTCGTCGAGCTCGCCTTCGACCAGATGCCCGCAGCGCTCGACGCCGGGCAGATCGACGCGGCGATGGTGGTGGAGCCGGCGTTGGCCACGATCAAGAGCCAGGGCGCCCGTGAGATCGCCTCGTCCCTGGTCGACGTGGCCCCGAACCTCACGGTGGCGATGTACTTCACCTCCACGCAGTACGCGCAGGAGAACCCGGAGTTGGTGAAGAAGTTCCAGGACGCCACCGCCGAGTCCCTCGCCTACGCCGACGCCCACCCCGACGAGGTGCGCCAGATCGTCACGACGTACACCAAGATCCCGCCCGCGGTGCTGGAGCAGGTGACGCTGCCGAAGTGGCCGGCGGACCCGAACCGGGCCTCGATCGAGAAGCTGATGCAACTCGGTGAGGACGACGGCCTGTTCAAGACGGCCCCGGACCTGGACAAGCTGCTGTCGTGAGGGGCCAGAACGCCGTACTCGGTGCGGCCGGGCTCGCGGCCTTCCTCGCCCTGGGTGAGGCGGTGCCGCGGCTCGGCCTGGTCAAGGAGGCGTACTTCCCGCCGACCAGCCGGATCGCCGAGGCGTTCTGGGACGAGGTGGCCGACTCCGCCTTCTGGAGCGCCCTCGGCGACACCCTGACCGGCTGGGCGCTGGGCCTGATCCTGGCCTCCTGCGCGGGGATCGTGGCGGGAGTGGTGATCTCGGTGGTGCCGTACCTCCGCGAAACCACCGCCTCCACCATCGAGTTCCTCCGCCCGATCCCCTCGGTCGCCCTGATCCCGCTGGCCGTGCTCCTGTACGGCACCGAACTCCGCTCGGTCCTCCTGCTGGTCGTGTACGCCTCGTTCTGGCAGGTGTTGATCCAGGTCCTGTACGGCGTCCAGGACGTCGACCCGGTCGCCGACGAGACGGCGCGGTCGTACGGTCTCGGCACCTGGGCGCGGATCCGGCATGTGCTGTGGCCGACCGCGCTGCCGTACGTCATGACCGGGGTCCGGCTCGCCGCCGCGGTGGCGCTGATCCTCGCCGTGACCGCCGAACTCGTCATCGGTGCCCCGGGGTTGGGCGCCCGGATCGCGGTCGCGCAGACCTCGCAGGCGGTGCCCGAGATGTATGCGCTGATCGTGGTCACCGGGCTGCTGGGGCTGCTGATCAACGTGGGCGCGCGGACGGTGGAGCGGCGGGCGCTGGCCTGGCACCAGTCGGTGCGCGGGGAGGTGGCGGTGTGAGGCTGCTGTTTCTGCGGATCGCCTTCGTGTTCGCGCTGCCTGCCGTGCTCGTCGCCGTGTGGTGGGTGGCGTCCGACGGCAGTACGGACGTGTACTGGCCGCCGCTGCGGACGATTCTGGAGACCTTCCCGGACGTCTGGACCGGCGACCGCCTCAAGGACGACGTCCCGCCCAGCGTGCTGCGGCTCACCGGCGGCTACGCGCTCGCGGCCGTGGTGGGCGTCGCGCTCGGCACGGTCATCGGCTCCTATCGGCGGGTGCGGGCAGTGTGCGAGCCGGTGCTGGAGTTCCTGCGGGCGGTGCCGCCGCCCGTGTTGGTGCCGGTCATCATGCTGTTCGCGGGGATCGGCGACACCATGAAGGTCACCGTGATCGCCAGCGGCTGTGTCTGGCCGATCCTGCTCAACACCGTCGAGGGAGTGCGGGCGGTCGACCCGGTGATGGCGGAGACCGCGCGCAGTTACGGCGTCACGGGCGTGGCGCGCCTTCGGCATGTAGTGCTGCCCTCTGCGAGTCCGCAGATCTTCGCGGGCCTGCGCCAGGCGCTGTCCATCGGCATCATCCTGATGGTCATCAGCGAGATGTTCGCCGCCAGCAACGGCCTCGGCTTCACCATCGTGCAGTTCCAACGCAGCTTCGCCATCCCCGACATGTGGACCGGCATTCTGGTCCTCGGTCTGCTGGGCTTTCTGCTGTCCGTCGTCTTCCAACTCGTCGAACGGCGTGTCCTCGGCTGGTACCACGGCCTGCGCGCCTCCACCCGGCGGTCCTCGTGAGCCTCCTGAAAGGGCAACCCATGCTCGACGTGCGCGGCCTGAAGAAGGTGTACGAGGGATCCGGGCGCCGCGTGGAGGCGGTGCGCGATCTCACCTTCACTGTCAACGCGGGCGAACTGGTCTGTCTCGTCGGCCCGTCGGGCTGCGGCAAGACGACCCTGCTGAAGTGCATGGGCGGCCTGCTCGCGCCGACGGGCGGCGAAGTGCTGCTGGAGGGCCGGAAGGTGACCGGGCCACCGCCCGGGATGGCGTTCGTGTTCCAGGAGTACGGGCGCAGCCTGTTCCCGTGGATGCGGGTCGGCGCCAATGTCGAACTCCCGCTGAAGCAGAAGGACTTGGACCGGAACAGGCGCCGGGAGCTGGTGCGGGACGCGCTGGAGTCCGTGGGACTCTCCGACGCCGCCGACGCCTACCCCTGGCAGCTGTCCGGCGGGATGCAGCAGCGGGTCGCCATCGCCCGGGCACTGGCCTACGAGCCGCGCGTCCTGCTGATGGACGAGCCGTTCGCGGCGGTCGACGCACAGACCCGCGCCGATCTGGAGGATCTCGTACGGCGGTTGTGGCGGGAGCGGGGCATCACGATCCTGTTCGTCACCCATGACATCGACGAGGCCGTGTATCTGGGCGAGCGTGTGGTCGTGCTGTCCGCCTCCCCCACGGTCGTCCAGGAGCAGCTGAAGGTCGATCTGCCCGACGAGCGGGACCAGTTGCACACACGTGTGGCCCCGCGCTTCGCCGAACTGCGGACCCATGTGTACGAGCAGATCCAGGCGGCGAAGCGCGGGGTGTCGGTCACGAAGTCAGATACGCCTCCACTTCACTGAACTGGGCGGCGGGCCAGCCGGTGTTGGCGGTCACATGCAGGCGCAGGTAGCGCACGCCGGTGCCGGGCAGGGTGACGGTGACCGTGTTCCCGGTGGCCGGGTCGAAGCGGTAGTCCCGGGAGGCGACCAGCGTGGAGTACCCGGAGCCGTCGGTGCTGCCCTGCACGGACAGGGTCTGGGTGCGGGCCTGCCAGGCGCTCGGCGGTGGCAGCTTCAGCACCAGACGCCGTACCGGCTCGGTGCTGCCGAGGTCGACGGTCCAGCTCTGCGGGAAGGCGTGGTTGGCCGACTCCCAGTAGCTGTTCGCGTCGCCGTCGACCGCCTTGCCGGGCGTGTAGACGTCCTGCGATCCGGTGGCCGTGGCCGGGCGGCCCTTGGCGAGGTTGCGGCTCGGATCGGGGTCCGGGTTGCCCTGCCCGGGCTGCGGCCAGGTGGAGCAGTCCGACCAGACGCTGCTCCAGCCGGAGTTGCCGCCGCCGTCGGTCAGCGCGAAGGTGCCGGAACCGGACGGATAGGGGCAGTTGTAGATTCCCGCGGCTCCTACGGCCGTCGCGGTGACGTTACGGAAGGTCGCGGCACCCGGCGCCTCCGCCTGGACGACGACCGTGCCGGTGTTGCGGACGGTCGCACCCTCGACGGTGATGTTCTTCGCCGCGTACCCACGGCCGCTGCCGGAGACGAACTCGAAGGCGCTGTACGGGCTGTCCGTGATGGTGGTGTTGGTGATCCGCACCTGTGCCTCGATGGCACTGTCGTAGGAGTCGACCCGGAGCGCGCCCATCGGGTGGTTCCAGTTGGGGTTCATCGCGCCGGTGCGCACCAGGGTGTTGCCGTCGACGGTGATGGTGCCGGCCAGCGGGTGGAAGGGGTCGAGGAACTTCTGGTTGGAGATCGCGATCCCGCTGCCGAGGGCGTTGGTGTCGGAGATCAGGTTTCCCCGGACCGTGATGTCGGTGCCGCCGTAGATCGCGATGCCGTTTGCGAGGTTCGGCTGGGTGATCGTGTTGTTCTCGAAACTGCTGTTGGTGTCCGGGGCATACAGCGACCACATGGCGAGCGCGTCGTCGCCCTGATTGCGCAGGAAGTTGTTGCGGACCTTGACCCCGCGGGCGTTGCCGTTGAGGTTGAGGCCGTCGGCGGTCATGTCGAGGAAGCGGCTGTTCTCGACGACCAGGTTGTCGTTGTTGCCCATCAGCCAGAGGCCGACCTTGAGGTGCTGCAGCCACATGCCGGACACGCTGGAGTTCGGCCCCAGGGACCCGTTGACGAAGTTGTCCGGGTTGGAGTCGACGCGCTCGGTGACCTCGCCGATGACCGCGAAGTCCTTGATGTGGACGCCTCCGGAGGAGCTCGACTGGTCGATGAAGCGGGAGCTGCGCACCACCGAGTGCCAGTGCCCGGCGCCCTGGAGGGTGACGTTCTGGACGCCGCTCAGGGAGGATGTCAGCCGGTACTGACCCGGCGGGATCCAGACGACTCCCCCTTGGGCCGCGGAGATCGCGTCCCGGAAGGCCTGCGTGGAGTCGCCCTGGCCACTGGGGTCGGCGCCCCTGGAGGTGACGGAGACCGAACCGGCGGGCTGCGCGGCGGGACCGGCGGCCTGCTCGAAGTCGGCCACGTCGACGGTGACCTGGACCCCGCTCGCCTCGACCGCGACCTTGTCCCCGGCCTGGATGTTCTGGCCGAGCAACAGCCGGGCGTTGTCGTAGAAGTGGTGGGTCTTGGCGCCCGGGATCCAGGGGGTGTCGACGTACGAGTACTTGGACGTCACCGGGATGGTCCGGTCGAGCCGGGTGCCGTTGACGTAGACGTTCAGCGAGCCGGACTGGCCGTCGGGGACGCTGTAGGCGACGTTCACGGCGTTGGCCGCGCGGGGCACCGTGAACTCGACCCGCTGGCCAGAGCCGAGCCGTACGGCCTGTCGGCCCGAGGCCTCGGAGGCGAGGGTGCCCTGGGTGTAGTCCGGGCCGATCCTGGTGCCGGTGGTGGTGGCGGACTCCGCCTCCACCGAGGTGAACGGGAGGGTGGCGCCCGCGGCGTGGGCCGTGGGGGCGGTGGCGGTGAGCAGGCCCGCCGCTAAGGCGGCGACCAGCGAAACTGGCATGAGCCTGACAGATCTATGCATGAGCTGATCCCTTCGGAGTGGGGGGCACGGTCTCAGGCACGCAGCCAGACCGCGGTGTCCTTCGGCAGCCTCCCTTCGGTGTCCAACGGAGCACTGCTGAGGAGCAGTTCGGAGTGGTCGGGCAGGTCGAACGGCTGGTCGCCGAGGTTCACCAGGCACAGCACGCCCTCGGCCCGGGTGAAGGCGAGGACGCTTTCGGGGGCGGGCAGCCAGGTGAGCGGGCCGTCGCCGAAGACGGGCCTGGTGCGGATCGCCCGGCGGTAGAGGCTGAGCATCGAGCCGGGGTCCACCGCCTGGCGGTCGGCCGCGTACGACGCCCAGTCGCCGGGCTGCGGCAGCCAGGGCTCGCCGCCGAATCCGGCGTACGGCTCCTCGGCGGCCCAGGGCAGTGGCACCCGGCAGCCGTCGCGGCCGGGGTCGGTGCCGCCGGAGCGGAAGTGCATGGGGTCCTCGATGCGGTCGAGGGGGATGTTCGCCTCGGGCAGGCCGAGTTCCTCGCCCTGGTAGAGGTAGACGGCTCCGGGCAGGGCCAGTGAGAGCAGTGCGGCGGCGCGGGCGCGCCGCGTGCCGAGGGCGAGGTCGGTGGGGGTGCCGAAGGCCTTGGCCGCGAAGTCGAAGCCGGTGTCCGTGCGGCCGTAGCGGGTGACCGTGCGGGTGACGTCGTGGTTGCACAGGACCCAGGTGGCCGGGGCGCCGACGGGGGCGTGCTCGGCGAGCGTGTCGTCGATGGATGTACGCAGCCTTGTCGCGTCCCAAGGGCAGGACAGGAAGGAGAAGTTGAAGGCGGTGTGCAGCTCGTCGGGGCGCAGATAGCGGGCGAAGCGTTCGGGGTCGGGGAGCCAGACCTCGCCGACGAAGATGCCGCCGTACTCGTCGGCCACCGCCCGCCAGGAGCGGTAGATGTCGTGGAGTTCGTCGCGATCGAGGAACGGGTTCGGGTCGCCTTCGACGAGGTCGGGCAGGGCCGGGTCCTTGGCGAGCAGCGCGGCCGAGTCGATGCGGACGCCCTCGACCCCGCGCTCGAACCAGAAGCGCAGGATGTCCTCGTGCTCCCGGCGGACGGCCGGATGGGCCCAGTTGAGGTCCGGCTGTTCGGGGGTGAACAGGTGGAGGTACCAGTCGCCGTCGGGCAGGCGGGTCCAGACCGGCTCGGCGGAGCCGACGAACTGGGACGGCCAGTCGTTGGGCGGGAGTTCGCCGTGCGGGCCGCGCCCCGGACGGAAGTGGAACAGCTCGCGCTCGGGGCTGCCCGGCCCGGCCGCGAGCGCCGCCCGGAACCAGGGGTGCTGGTCCGAGACATGGTTCGGCACGATGTCGACGATCGTCCGGATGCCCAGCTCCCGCGCCTCGGCGATCAGCTTCTCCGCCTCGGCGAGCGTGCCGAACGCCGGGGCGATGGCGCGGTAGTCGGCGACGTCGTAGCCGCCGTCCTTCATCGGGGACAGGTACCAGGGGTTGAACCACAGGGCGTCCACGCCGAGTTCGGCGAGATACGGCAGCCGGGAGCGGACGCCCGCGAGGTCGCCGGTGCCGTCGCCGCCGCCGTCCGCGAAACTGCGGACGTACACCTGGTAGATGACGGCGGAGCGCCACCAGTCGGTCTGCGTGAGGGCGTGCGTGGGCTGTGCCACTGTGCCTGCCTTTCTCTGGGTGGGTGCGGTGTCAGCCCTTCGTGCTGCCCGCGCTGATCCCGGCGATGATGTGCCGCTGGAAGATCAGGAACATCGCGACCATGGGGAGGGAGGCGATCACCATCGCGGCGATGAGCACGGTCAGTTGGATGTTCTGCGACAGCTGGACGAGTGCCACGCTGATCGGCTGTTTGTCTGTGTCGGAGAAGACCATCAGCGGCCAGAGGAAGTCCTGCCAGACCGCGACCAGCGCGAAGATCGACACGACGCCGAGCACCGGCCGGGACATCGGCAGCACGATCGACCACAGGATGCGCAGCTTTCCCGCGCCGTCGATCTCGGCGGCCTCCAGCACATCGCGCGGGATCTGATCGAAGAACCGCTTGAGCAGATACAGGTTGAAGGCGTTGGCGACCGCCGGGAGCCAGATCGCGAGAGGGTCGTTGAGCAGGCCCAGGTCGGCCACGGTCAGATACTTCGGTACGACCAGTGCCTGGGCCGGGACCATCAGCGTGGCGAGGATGCCGCCGAGGATGACCTTGCCGAAGACCGGCCTGAGTTTGGAGAGCGCGTAGGCGGCGGCCGTGCACAGGACGATCTGGAACAGCCAGGCGCCGGCCGCCTGGACCACCGTGTTCCACAGATGGGTCGGCAGCTGCATCAGTTCCCAGGCGTCGGTGTAGCCGCTGAGGTGCCACTCCTCCGGGACGATCGTGGGCGGCGTCCGCGCCACCTCGTCCGGTGACTTCACGGCGCCGGTCAGCATCCAGTAGACGGGGAAGAGGAAGGCTGCCGTGAACAGCAGCAGGATCCCGGTGAAGACCGTCCAGTAGACCGCCTTGCCACGCGGCCGGGCGAGCGCGGCCGGGGAGACGAGGGTGCGGGTGCTCATGCGGTCTCCTCCCCTTCGCTGCGGGTGAGCCGCAGATAGACGGCGGAGAAGATGCCGAGGAACACCAACAGCATCACGCTGAGCGCGCAGGCGCCGCCGAAGTCGTTGTAGAGGAAGGCGTACTTGTAGATCAGGTAGAGGACGGTGACCGTGGCGTTCTCGGGACCGCCGCCGGTGATGACGAACGGTTCGGTGAAGACCTGCATCGTGGCGATGATCTGAAGCAGCATCAGCATGAGGATGACGAACCTGGTCTGCGGGATCGTCACATGCCGGATGCGCTGGAGCAGGTTCGCGCCGTCCAGTTCGGCCGCCTCGTACAGCTCTCCGGGGATGGACTGAAGGGCGGCCAGATAGATCAGGACGGTGCCGCCCATGTTGGCCCAAGTGGCCACGATCACCAGGGAGATCAGTGCGGTGTCGGCGCCGTTGGACCAGTTCGAGGTGGGCAGATGGAGGAAGCGCAGCGCCTCGTTGGCGAGGCCGGCGCCGGGGTCGTAGAACCACTTCCACAGCAGGGCGCTGACCACCGGCGGGATCATCACCGGCAGATAGACCACGATCCGGAAGAAGGCCTTGGCGTGCCTCAACTCATTGAGGACCAGGGCGAGTACGAAGGGGATCGCGAAGCCGATCAGCAGGGCGAGCAGGGTGAAGGTGAGGGTGTTGCGCCAGGCCGCCGTGAACTCCGGGTCGTCCAGGACGCGGGTGAAGTTGTCGACGCCGACCCACTCGGGGTCCGAGCCCGGTGTGTACTCCTGGAAGGCGATCACGACCGCGCGGATCGCCGGGTACCAGGAGAACAGGGCGAAGCAGGTCAGGCCGCCGATCAGGAAGGCGTGGGCGCGCAGTTGGTCGGTGAGGCGGCGCCGCCTCCGGTCCCCTGCCGGGGGCGGCGCCTGCATCGGACGTACCGTGATCGCCCCGACGGGCTCTCGTGCGGCGGTCTTGGGCATCTCGGTCGGCCTCAGCCTCGGGCGAGGATGCCGTCGATCTTGCCGGAGGCATCCTTCAGCAGCCGG
Source organism: Streptomyces sp. NBC_00287 (assembly GCF_036173105.1). Lineage (NCBI taxonomy): Bacteria > Bacillati > Actinomycetota > Actinomycetes > Kitasatosporales > Streptomycetaceae > Streptomyces > Streptomyces sp. NBC_00287. Next base: position 7,925,471 of record NZ_CP108053.1, on the reverse strand, counting down.
TCGATGTCGGCGTCCTTCTTGGTGAGGACGGCGGAGACCACTCCGTCGAGGACGGAGTAGATCTGCTGGGCGTTCGGCGGCTCGATCTTCATCTCCAGGCTCTGGTTGCCGTCGAGGAAGGCCTGGTAGTTCTCCACCGGCACATTGGCGTTGGCCTTCTTGACCTGCTGGTCCTTGGCGTCGGCGGCGCCGGTGAACAGGCGCGGCTCGGGCAGGCCCACCGGTGCGTCGGCCTTCTTGGCGCGGGCGTAGTCGCCGAGGAAGCCGTCTCCGGGGGTGAGGAACATGTGGTCGAGCCACTTCAGGCCGGCCCTGATCTGCTCGCGGCTCGCCTTCTTGTTGAACATGTAGCCGTCGCCGCCGATCAGCGTGCCCTCGCCGCCGGGCATGGGCGCGAGCGCGAGGTCCTCGTAGTCGCCACCCTTCTCCTTGACCAGGATCGGGATGTTGTCCGGGGCGGAGAGGTACATGCCGAGCTTGCCCGAACCCATCATCTGCTGGGCGTCGTTGATGACGAGGAGCTGCTTGCTGCCCATGGAGTTGTCGGTCCAGCGCATGTCGTGCAGCGTCTGGAGCACGGCCCGGCCCTCGGGTGTGTCGATGGTCGCCTTCTTGCCGTCGGCGCTCACCACGTCACCGCCCTGCGAGTACAGCTCGGCCGTGAAATGCCAACCGCCCTGGTTCTGGGCGGAGTAGTCGGCGTATCCGACGACGCCGTCACCGAGCCCGGCGATCTTCTTCGCGGCGGCACGGAGTTCGGCCCAGGTCGCCGGAGGCCGGTCGGGGTCGAGGCCCGCCTCCTCGAAGAGTTGCTTGTTGTAGATCAGGCCCATCGAGTAGCCGGTGCGCGGGATGCCGTAGACCTTGCCGTCGACGGTGTAGATGTCCCGCAGCTGCTGCTGGATGGTCTCGTAGATCTTCAACTCCTTGAGGTACGGCGTGAGATCGGCCGCCTGGTTGATGTCGACGACGTGCTTGGCGTCGGTGAAGTACGTGTAGAAGACGTCCTCCATCTGCCCGCCGGCGAGCTTGGCGTCGAAGGTCTTCGGGTCCTGGCAGGGGAACGCGTCGTGCGGGACGACGTCGATGTCCGGGTTCTGCTTCTCGAAGGAGGCGATGTCGTCCTCGAAGAACTGGCGGTCGACCTTGGCGCTCTTGGGCGGCATGCAGTTGACCGTGATGCGGGTCTTGCCGCTCGCCGAGTCGTCGTCATCGGACCCACAGGAGGTGACGGCGAGGACGAGCGAGCAGGCGCTGAGCGCGACGAACGTACGGCGGAACCCGGTGCTTCTCATCGGTGGACCCCTCTGGGCAGGAGCAGGGAGGCACGGCGGAGGGCGCGAGCGCCCCGCCGTGCTGGCGCGCCGCACACTCAAGCACCGGCGACATCAGTCCGCAAGATGTCGCGCAGAATCTGTAATTATTCGACAGTCGAGTGGATCTCAGCTACGACGGGCTTGTGCCGTGGACCCCCGGACCACCAGCTCGGGCTCGAAGAGCAACTCCTCGGGGGTCACGGAACCGCCGCCGATCTGCGCGTTCAGCAGTTCCACGGCCGCCCTGCCCATGGCCTCGATGGGCTGGCGGACGGTGGTCAGCGGGGGTTCCGTGCAGTTCATGAACGCGGAGTCGTCGTAGCCGACGACCGACACCTGCCCCGGCACCTCAAGTCCCTTGCGGCGGGCGGCTCTGATGGCACCGAGGGCGAGCGGATCGCTGGCGCAGATGATGCCGGTGACCCCGCGGTCGATCAGCCGGGAGGCCGCCGCGTGACCGCCCTCGATGGAGAACATGGCCCGTGCGACATGCTCATCGGGCAGCTCCCCCACGGCCCGCGCCGCGGCCAGCTTCCGAGCCGACGGCACATGGTCCTGCGGCCCCAGCACCAGCCCGATGCGCTCGTGGCCGAGGGAGGCGAGATGGCGCCAGGCCTGCTCGACGGCCACCGCGTCGTCGCAGGACACGCCGGGAAAGCCCAGGTCGGCGAAGGACGCGTTGACGAGGACGACCGGGATGTTGCGGTCCGCGAGCTGCCGGTAGTGGTCGTGCGGGGCGTCGGCCTGGGCGTACAGGCCGCCGGCGAAGACGACACCCGAGACCTGCTGCTGGAGCAGCAGTTCCACGTAGTCCGCTTCTGAGACGCCGCCCTTGGTCTGGGTGCACAGCACCGGAGTCAGACCGAGCTGGGCGAGCGCGCCGCCGATCACCTCGGCGAACGCCGGGAAGATCGGGTTCTGCAGCTCGGGCAGCACGAGGCCCACGAGCCGGGCGCGCTCACCGCGCAGTTGCGTGGGCCGCTCGTAGCCGAGCACGTCCAGGGCGGACAGCACCGCCTGCCGGGTGACCTCGGAGACTCCGGGCTTGCCGTTGAGCACCCGGCTGACCGTGGCCTCGCTGACCCCGACCTTCTTCGCCACCTCAGCAAGTCGTCGCGTCATGCACGCAAGAATAGCGCAAGGAATGCAAATGGCTTGCGTTGAATTGCGGATCGGTTCGTCGAGCCGGGCCGCCTACTTCGCGGCCCACAGCCCCCGGACATGGCCGAGATGCCGGGTCATGACCTCTCGCACAGCCTGCTCGTCGCGATCCAGCAGGGCGTCGAGGAGTTCCAGGTGCTCCTCGGCGGAAGCCAGCAGGCGGCCCGCCTTCACCAGCGCGGTGAGCCCGTAGAGCCGGGAGCGGCCGCGCAGGTCGCCGACGACCTCGACGAGGTGGGCATTGCCGGCCAGGGCGAGCAGACCGAGGTGGAAGCGGGTGTCGGCCTCGACGTACGCGATGAGGTCACCGGCCGCCGCGGCCTGCACGATCTCCCGGGCGGCCGGGCGCAGCGCCTCCAGGGAGACCGGGTCGGCGGTCCTGGCCAGCTCGACGACGGTGGGGATCTCGATGAGCGCGCGGATGTGGGTGTACTCGTCGAGCTGCTTCTCGGAGACCGCGGTGACCCGGAAACCCTTGTTGGGGACGGTGTCGACCAGGCCCTCCTTGACGAGGTCCAGCATGGCCTCGCGCACCGGCGTCGCCGAGACGCCGAAACGGGCGGCCAGGGTCGGCGCCGAGTACACCTCGCCCGGGAGCAGTTCACCGGCGATCAGCGCGGCCCGCAGGGCATCGGCGACCCGCTCGCGGTAGCTGCGCTTCTTGCCGCCCAGCGTGGGGAGGGAGGGGGCGCCGACGGGCTGGGCGGGCATAGGGGTGTCTCCTCGGGAGTGCAATGTCACGCGTCACCGGTCATTATCCCAGCCCCGGCGGGGCCCGGAGGACGCGTCCGGTGTCCGCGCCCGGCGCCGGGTCTAGAGGATGAATCCGGCCGGGAACGGGTCGGTGGGATCGAGCAGATACTGGGCGGTGCCGGTGATCCAGGCCCGGCCGGTGAAGCTCGGCAGGACGGCGGGGATTCCTGCGACCTCGGTGGTGCCGAGGAGGCGGCCGGTGAACTGCGTCCCGATGAAGGACTCGTTCACGAACTCCGTGTGCAGGGGGAGTTCACCGCGCGCGTGCAGTTGTGCCATGCGGGCGCTGGTGCCGGTGCCGCAGGGTGAGCGGTCGAACCAGCCCGGGTGGATGGCCATCGCATGCCGGGAGTGACGGGCTGTCGCGCCGGGCGCGTACAGGTGGACGTGGTGGCAGCCGTGGATCGAGGGGTCCTCCGGATGGACGGGCTCTACCTCGGCGTTGATCGCCTCCATGAGGGACAGGCCCGCTTTGAGGATGTCGTCCTTGCGGGTGCGGTCGAAGGGCAGCCCGAACTCCGCCAGCGGCAGGATGGCGTAGAAGTTGCCGCCGTAGGCCAGGTCATATGTCACCGTGCGCCCGTCGGCGAGTGTGATCTTGCGGTCGAGGCCGACGGAGAAGGACGGCACGTTCTGGAGAGTGACGGCCTTCGCGGCGCCGTTCTCCACCGCGACCTCGGCGACGACCAGGCCCGCCGGGGTGTCGAGCCGGATGGTGGTGACCGGCTCGACGACCTCGACCATGCCGGTCTCCACCAGCACGGTGGCCACCCCGATGGTGCCGTGGCCGCACATCGGCAGATAGCCGGAGACCTCGATGTAGACGACACCCCAGTCGCAGTCGGGCCGGGTGGGCGGCTGGAGGATCGCTCCGCTCATCGCCGAGTGCCCGCGCGGCTCGTTCATCAGGAGCTGCTTGATGTCGTCGCGGTGCTCCCGGAAGTACAGCCGCCGCTCGTTCATGGTGGCGCCGGGGATCGTGCCGATACCGCCGGTGATCACGCGGGTGGGCATGCCCTCGGTGTGCGAGTCGACGGCGTGCAGGACGAGTTTGCTGCGCATGATCCCTAGGCCAATCCGGCCGCGACGGCCTTCTCCGTGGCGGCTCGGACGGCCGCCTCCTGCTCGGGCAGCAGCGGGACGCGCGGTGGGCGCACGGGACCGCCGGGCCGGCCCACGAGGTCCATGGACAACTTGATGGCCTGCACGAACTCGACCTTGGAGTCCCAGCGCAGCAGCGGGTGCAGCTGCTCGTACAGCTTCTTGGCCGTGGCGAGGTCACCGGCGACGGCCGCGCGGTAGAGCTCGACGCTCGCACGGGGCAGCGCGTTCGGGTAGCCCGCCACCCAGCCCTTGGCGCCGGCCAGCGCCAGCTCCAGCAGGACGTCGTCGGCGCCGATCAACAGGTCCAGTTCCGGGGCGAGTTCCGCGAGCTGATAGGCGCGACGGACATCACCGGAGAACTCCTTCACCGCGTGGATATGGCCCTCGGCGTGGAGCTCGGCGAGCAGTTCCGGCACCAGGTCGACCTTGGTGTCGATGGGGTTGTTGTACGCCACGACCGGCACGCCCGCCTTCGCGACCTCCGCGTAGTGCAACAGCACCGACCGCTGGTCGGCGCGGTACGCGTTCGGAGGCAGCAGCATCACGGACGCACAGCCCGCATCGCGCGCCTGCTCGGCCCAGCGACGGGCCTCGGCGGAGCCGTACGCGGCGACACCGGGCATCACCCGCTCGCCCCCGATGGCGGCGACGGCCGTCTCCACGACCTTGGCGCGCTCCTCGGGGGTGAGGACCTGGTACTCGCCGAGCGAGCCGTTCGGCACGACGCCGTCGCAGCCGTTCTCGACGAGCCAGGCGCAGTGTTCCGCGTACTTGGCGTGGTCGACGGAGAGGTCGTCGCGGAGCGGGAGGGCCGTGGCGACGAGGACGCCGCGCCAGGGGTGGTTCTCGGTGGCAGTCATCTGGGTGGATCCCTCTCAATGCGGTGTGACATTTTACTGTTGGGAAAGGAGATGCGCATAGTGATACGCGTGGTCAGTCGCCGTCGGCTTCCCCGGCCCGCGCCAGCACGCCGAGCGGCACGGGCCGGGCGAACGGCCGCCGCGACGGCGTGAGCGCACACCCCGCGAGTCCCGCGACCGCCGGTCCGCACACCCGCCCCTGGCACCAGCCCATCCCGGCCCGGGTCAGCAGCTTCACGGTCCGTACGTCACCGGCACCGAGCTCCTCGACGGCCTCGCGGACAGCCCCGCCGGTGACCTCCTCACAGCGGCACACGACGGTGTCGTCGGTGATCTGCTCGGTCCAGTGCGCGGGCGGGGCATAGACGGTGTCGAGCGCGGCGAAGAAGGCCCGCAGCCGGGTACGGGTCTTCGCGGCCGCCGCCCACGCGCGCGGGTCGGGTGCGGTGCCGTGCAGTCGCGCGGCGGCGGAGCGGCCCGCGATGTGACCCTCGGCGAGGGAGAGCGCGGCGCCGCCGATGCCGGTGGTCTCGCCCGCGGCCCAGACGCCGGGTACGTCGGTGCGCTGCTCGTCGTCGACGTGCACGGCGAGACCGTCGAGTCGGCAGCCGAGGGTCTCGGCGAGGTCGGTGTGCGGCAGCATGCCGTGGCCGACGGCGAGGGTGTCGCAGGGGATACGGCGTTCGCTGCCCGGCCTGACCCGCCCGTCATAGTCGAGCGCGGCCACGGTGACCGCCTCGAGGCGGTCGGTGCCGTGCGCCTCGACGACGGTGTGGTGGACGAGGGTCCGCACCCGGTGCCGGAGCAACTGCGCCGCGTACCCGGCGCCTTCGGCAACCTTGCCGGGCTGGACGACCAGCGCGCGGGACCGGCGTACAAAGGCCGGCGGGTCGGCCGACTCCACGAGCGCGGCCACCTCGACGCCCGCCGCGGCGAGCCCGCTCGCCACCGGCAGCAGCAGAGGCCCGGTCCCGGCGACCACGGCGGTACGTCCGGACACCGCGAGGCCGCCCTTGAGCATGGCCTGGGCACCGCCTGCGGTGACGACGCCCGGGAGGGTCCAGCCGGGGAAGGGCAGCACCTTCTCGTAGCCGCCGGTGGCCAGGAGTACGGCGTCGGCGTGTACCTCGGCCGGCTTCTCCTGCTCCGGTCCGAGCAGCGCATGCACAGTGAAGCCGTCGGTGCGCCGCTCCACGAACCACACGTGATGGTCCGTCAAATGCCTTACGACACCTGCTCCGACGTGGGTCCGCAGTCCGTCCCTGAGCCGCTCCCAGGTGCGCCACTGGTGGTGCAGGGCCTGGGGCCTGCGGGCGTTCAGGGCCGCTGCGGGCTGCCGGTAGAACTGCCCGCCCGCCTCCGTCGCCGCGTCGATGAACGTGACGCGTACACCCCGCGCGGCAGCCGCCAGGGCCGCGGCTAGTCCGGCCGGACCCGCTCCGATCACGGCGAGTTCAGGCATCATGGCCCGTCCCCTCCTGCGTACGGATCGCGTCACCCGGGTGCAATGGCACCAGGCAAGCGCGTTGGTTCGGACGGTCGTTGACGGTCACCAGGCAGTCGAAGCAGACGCCGATGCCGCAGAAGATGCCGCGCGGACGGCCCTCGCCCCGGGTGGTACGCCATGAGGTGACGCCCGCCGACCAGAGCGCGGCGGCGACGGTCTGCCCGGGCAACGCCTCGATTTCGCGGCCGTCGAGGGTGACCGTGAAGGCCGGTCCCGGCCGGGCGTCGGCGAGGTCGAGCGGGGTTCTCACGCGGTCTCCTCCGCATCAGTGGGGAAGCGGTCGGGGCGGAAGGGCGCCAGGTCCAGCTCGGGCGCCTTCTCGGTCAGCGTCTGCGCGATCAAGTGGCCGGTGCCGGTGGCGAGTCCGATGCCCGCGCCCTCGTGCCCGCAGGCGTGGTGCAGGCCGGGGACGCGCGGGTCGGGGCCGATGGCGGGAAGGTGGTCGGGCAGGTAGGGGCGGAAGCCGAGGTAGGCGCGCTGGGCGCGGATGTCCGCCAGGAAGGGGAAGAGCCGGGTCGCGCCGGCCGCCAACTCCCGTACGACAGGCAGCGAGAAGGACCGGTCGAAGCCGACGCGCTCGCGGCTGGCGCCGATCAGTACCGGTCCCGCTGCCGTGCCCTCCACGACCGGCGAGGTCTGGAGCGCGGCCGAGTCGCTGGCCACGTCGGCCACGTAGTCGGCGGCGTAGACCTTGTGGCGGACCAGACGCGGGAGGGGTTCGGTGACGAGGACGAAGCCTCGGCGCGGGAGGACCGGCAGGTGGGCGTCGGCGAGCGCGGCCAGTTCGCCGCCCCAGGTCCCGGCGGCGTTGACGACCGCCGGGGCGTGGATGTCGCCGTGGTCGGTGCGGACGCCGAGCACCGCGCCCTCGGGGGTGCGTGGAATGCCGGTGACGGTACGGCCGGTGAGCAGGCGGGCGCCGGAGGCGCGGAGCAGGTGGGCGGCTGCCAGGGCGGGCATCACCTGGCAGTCCTGCGGGTAGTGCATGCCGCCCGCCAGCCCGGGGGCGAGGTGCGGTTCGAGGTCGTACAGCCCGTCGCCCTCCACGGTCTCGGCGACAACACCGGCCGCGCTCTGTCCGTCGGCGAACCGCTCCAGAGCCGCGAGCCCCTGCGGGGTCGAGGCGACGACGACGCCGCCCTTGGCCTCGTACTCGATGATCTCCCCGAATTCCTCGGCGAGGTCCGCCCACAGACGCCCCGACAGAAGCGCGAGGTCCAGCTCCGGGCCCGGCTCCTTGTCGGAGACGAGGAGGTTGCCCTCCCCCGCTCCGGTCGTGCCGCCGGCCACCGGGCCGCGGTCGACCACGATGACGTCGAGGCCCGCCCGGGCCGCGTACAGGGCGCAGGCCGCGCCCACCATCCCGGCTCCGACGACCACGACATCGCAGGTCAATCGCTTGCTCACGGCAGTACTATGTCACATGCTTCTCTTGCTGGGAACGCCACCACACTCATGGAAGAGGTGCCCGACGTGGCCAAGGGCCGAAAGAACGGTCTGTACCGAGGAATCTCCGAGGAGCTGTCCGCGCTGATGCGCACGGGCTGGGCCGACACCGAGCGCAGGGATCTGGAGCCGACCGAGCAGGCGCCCCACGCGGCCCGCCGCCGCGCCGCGCTCTCCGCCCGCTTCCCGGGCGAGCGGCTGGTCATCCCCTCCGGCGGTCTCAAGATCCGCTCCAACGACAGCCACTACCCGTTCCGTCCGTACTCGGGCTACGTCCACCTGACGGGCGATCAGGCCCGCAACGGCGCCTTGGTCCTGGAGCCCCGCCCCGACGGCGGCCACGACGCCCACTGCTACCAACTCCCCCGCGACAGCCGGGACAGCGACGAGTTCTGGTCCGGCTACACCGCCGAGCTGTGGATGGGCCGCCGCCCGACGCTCGCCGAGGCGGAGCTGGTGCTCGGGCTGCCGTGCCGGGACATACGCACGATCGCCGAGGACCTCGCCAAGTCCTCCCCCGCCCCCACTCGTATCGTCCGCGGCATCGACCCCGCCCTGGAGGCCGCGCTCACCACCGACGAGGACCGGGACGACGCGCTCGAAGAGGCCGTCTCCGGCCTCCGGTTGATCAAGGACGAGTGGGAGATCGGCGAGATGCGCCGCGCCGTGGACGCCACGGTCCGCGGATTCACCGACGTCGTACGGGAGTTGTCGCAGGCGGTCGCCACCTCGGAGCGGTGGATCGAGGGCACCTTCTTCCGCCGCGCCCGGCTGGAGGGCAACGACGTCGGCTATGGCTCGATCTGCGCGGCCGGCGAGCACGCCACGATCATGCACTGGCAGCACAACGACGGCCCGGTCCGCCCCGGCGAACTCCTGCTGCTGGACGCGGGTGTCGAGACCCGCACCCTCTACACCGCCGACGTCACCCGCACGCTCCCGATCAACGGCACCTTCGGCCCCCTCCAACGCGAGGTCTACGACGCCGTGTTCGAGGCCCAGGAAGCGGGCATGGCCGCCGTCAAGCCGGGCGCGCACTACCGCGACTTCCACGAGGCCGCCCAGCGGTCGCTGGCCGAGCGGCTGGTGGCGTGGGGCTTCATCGAGGGCCCGGCCGAGCGGGCGTACGAGCTGGGCCTCCAGCGGCGGTTCACCATGGCCGGCACCGGCCACATGCTCGGCCTCGATGTCCACGACTGTGCCCGGGCCCGCACCGAGGACTACGTCGACGGTGTCCTGGAGCCCGGTATGTGCCTCACCGTCGAGCCGGGCCTGTACTTCCAGCCCGACGACCTGACGGTCCCCGAGGAGTGGCGGGGCATCGGCGTCCGTATCGAGGACGACCTGCTGGTCACGGAGGACGGCCACGAGAACCTGTCGGCGGCATTGCCGCGCTCCGCCGACGAGGTCGAGGCGTGGCTGCGGAAGTACGCGGGCTGACCGGCGGGCGCTGACGAGGCGCCGTCGGCGACCTGAACGCCGACGGTGCCCGTCAGGCCTCGGGAGCGGGCACCACGCTCAGGTGGGCCGCCGTGCGCCGTGGGCGTCCCGTTCTGCGCGAGGGGTGCGCCGGGCGGCGCATCTCGCGCAGCACCAGCGTGATCCGTGTGTACCCCATGTCCTTCAGGATGCCGGGGGTCTCGTCGACGATCCGGCAGTCGGTGGCGCCCCAGCGGGGGTCCGGGTGCAGCAGCGGCCGTACGGCGCCGTCGTGTGCGAGGGCCTGCTCGCCGACCGTGCGGATCCAGTGCGGCAGGCCGTGCCGGTAGGCCGCCTCCATGATCGGGTCCTGGGCGATGTCCCGGCGGATGGTCTGCAGGCCGTGGTCATGGCCGTGCCGCTCCACGGCGGCGGCGAAGTTCGCCAGCAACGGCAGGCACCAGCTGGACTCGTGGTCGCCGAGGACGGTGCTCGCGTCGGGGTGGAACAGCACGAAGCGCAGGAAGTTGTCACCGGGCATGGCCGTCGGATGCGGGCCCACGCCACCAAAAAGTGACGCGAAAGCGGTGTTGGCCAGGACGACGTCCCAGCGGTGGTCGAGCACGACGGAGGGGAACGACACGGCCTCCAGGAGGCTGGCGTAGTCCTGGAGATAGGCCTGGGCCTCGGGATTCTCGGGGACGGGCCGCGGTGCCGATCGCTGCCCTCCTGCCTGATATGCCATCGGGAGGTCACCCCTCTTGCCTGTGCGGCCTTGACGCGGCGCCCCGATCCTGCTGCCCCGATGCAAGCGGTGTCAACTATCGTGGCATTTCATGCCGGTTGACGGCTGAAATTGGCCACAGTTGTGGCGAGACCTGGATGCGAGTTCGAACCACCCGCTACTCTCCGGGAAGTTCACGGCGCGTACTGCTGGTGAGAAGTCGGTGAGAGACGTAGGAGTTCTGTCGGTGACGGGTGGCTTCGAGAGTCCGGGCGCCACGGGGACGGCGGCACTGCCGGCCGTCGTCGTCCGCGTGACCGCGCTCGCCGACCGGCTGGGCGTGCCGCACACCGAGGTCTTCGCCACCGGTCGGCTGTCCGTCGCCTCCGGTGTCCCCGAGCCCGTGGTCAAGGCGCTGCTCAGCGGCCGCCCCGCGGGCGAACCCGACGTACAGGCCCGCTTTCTGCAGCGCCTGGACCTGCTGCGGCGCACCCGGCTGAAGCCCAACGGCCGCAAGTACACCCAGCAGGAGATCGCCGACGGCGCGGGCATGTCACGGCAGCAGGCGGGCGCCCTGATCAACGGCGACCGGCGCCCCACGATGGAGCACTGCGACGCCATCCAGCGCTTCTTCAGAGTGCACGCGGGCTTCCTCACCGCGGAGGACCCCGAGGCGCTCGCGGGCGCCCTCCAGCGCACGGAACAGGAGCTCCTCCAGCAGCTCGCCGAGCGGGAGGCGGCCGCCGCGGCCGAGGACCCGCTGGAGCGGCTGCTGCAGGACCACGGGGTGCGCGGGATCGCCTGGCGGGCCGCGCAACTGCCCACCGACCAGCATCGCGACAAGGTCGCCGAATGGCTGGACATGCTCCTGGAAAGCGTCAAGCGGCCCGAGTCGTGACCCGGGGGAGAACTGTGGGCATCCGTAGGGACATGCACCGCCTGTGCGGCGAACTGGTCGGCGAGCTGGAGCTCCCCGCTCCGGCGCACCCGGCGGACCTGTACGGCGCGCTGTGCGAGGCGATGGCCAGACGCCGAGGCCGCCCGGTCCGCTTCCGTACGGCCGCCTTCCCGCCCGGCACCGCGAGCGGGCTGTGGCTCGACATGGCCGACCAGGACCTCGTCGTCATCGAGGAACGCACCGCCCCCGACCATCAGTTGGTGATCCTCGGTCACGAGTTGTGGCACATGAAGGCCGGGCACCACGGCCATCACATCGACGGCGCGGCGGTGGCGGCGCGGCTGCTGCAGGACGACGCCCAGCTGGAGGCGACGGTACGGCAGGTGGCGGCGCGCAGCCGCTTCGATCTGACCGACGAGCAGGAGGCCGAGAGCTTCGGGCTGCTGCTGGCCAGCAAGTGCCGTACCTGGCTCGCGGGTTCGTCGCTGCGGGGGCCGGTCCAGAAGGACCATCTGGCCGGCCGGATCGAGGCGTCGCTGGGGTACCGGGGGCCGCAGGGCTGAGCCCCTCCTGGGCTGCGCTGAGTGGGCGAACCGGCGAGTGGCCCGACCCGATTGTCAGTGGTGGACGGCAAGCTGGTGGTGCGCCCTCATTTGCGGGGCGGGAGACGACGCCGACTTTGGGGAGAGCCGACCGATGCCCACCGCCGTACTGACCGACCGCGAACGCATCGCCGTGCAGGCGTATCTACGGCTGCTGCACACCGTGCGGGCCGCCTTCGATGCCGCCGGAGGCCCGCCCGGTGAGGCACGACCACCCGTGGTGCCGCCCAGCGTGCTCGCGGAGGCGGAGCGGGCGCTGGCGGATGCCGGGCTCACGGGCAATGAGGAGGAGTTCTTCCGGCTCTTGCAGAGCTGGTTCCCCGAGCCGTGACGCCTGTCAGCTGTGCGGCACGGTGACCGCCGTGGCGACCAGACCGCGCTCGACGCTCCAGCGGCCCTCGAAGACGCCGACGCGCCGGCCGCCGACCAGGGGTCCCGGTACGAGGAGCGTGGCGCTGAAGCCGCCGCCGGTCCGTCCGTCCGCGTCGGCGAAGAGGTCGATGTCGGCCTCGGTGAACTCCAGCCACTTGCCGGTGAGGGGGAACCACGCCTTGTAGACGGACTCCTTGGCGCTGAACAGTAGCCGGTCCCAGCGGATGTCGGGCCGTTCGTACGACAGCCTGCGCACCCGCTGGGCCTCACCGGGCAGGGAGACGGCGGCCAGCACCCCGTCCGGGAGCGGTGCGTTGGGTTCGGCGTCGATGCCGAGGGAGGCCAGGTCGGCGGCGCGGACCAGGGCGGCGGCGCAGTAGCCGTCGCAGTGGGTCATGCTGCCGGTCAGACCCTCGGGCCAGCGCGGTGCGCCCCGGTGGCCGGGCACGAGCGGCTGCGGCTGCACCCCGAGCTTCTCCATGGCCCGGCGAGCGCAGACGCGTACGGCGGCGAACTCACGGCGGCGCTTGTCCACCGCCTGCGCGACGACGGCCGCCTCCTCGGGGTACAGCAGCGCGGGCCCGGCGTCCTCCTCACCGTACGACTCCACGGTCACCACCGAGTCCGGCAGCAGCTCCTCGATCACGGGGCCCCGACCTCCCTGGGCAGTATGCGGCGCAGCCGTCCCGGCGGTTCCGGGCGCTTGCGCCACTCGCGCGGGTAGCCCACCGACACCTCCTCGAAGCGGACGCCGTCGTGCCAGGTGGTCCGCGGGATGTGCAGGTGGCCGTAGACCATGGTCTCCACCCGGAACCTGCGGTGCCAGTCCGCGGTGAGGTCGGTGCCGCACCACATGGCGAACTCGGGGTGCCAGAGGATCTCCATGGGGTGCCGGTCGAGCGGGTAGTGGTTGATCAGGACCGTGGGCAGCTCGTCGGGGATCGCGGCGAGGCGGCGCTCGGTCTCGGCGACCCGGGCCCGGCACCAGGCCTCGCGGGAGGGGTAGGGGTCGGGGTGCAGCAGGTATTCGTCGTTGCAGACGATGCCGGTGCCCTGTGCGTACTGCAGGCCCTGTTCCTTGGTCGCGCAGCCCTTGGGCAGGAAGGAGTAGTCGTACAGCAGGAACAGCGGGGCGACGGCGACGGGGCCGCCGACGCCGTCCCAGACGAGGTAGGGGTCCTCCGGGGTGGTCACGCCGAGTTCCCGGCACAGGGCGATCAGATACTCGTAGCGGGCGACGCCACGCAGGGTGACGGGGTCGCGCGGGTGGGTCCACAGCTCATGGTTGCCCGGGGCCCAGATGACCTTCTTGAAACGACCGGAAAGCGTTTGCAAGGCCCATCGGATGTCGGCCACGGTCTCCGCGACGTCACCGGCGACCACCAGCCAGTCGTCATCGGTCTCCGGGCGCATCTTCTCGACTAAGGCGCGGTTCTCTTCGTAGCCGATGTGCAGGTCACTGATGGCCAGCAGCTGTCCGGCACCGCCGACCGTCGACGCCACCTCTTGTCCCCCTCCGCACGTGGAAACCACCACCAGAACACATTCACGGTTACGGTACAAGGCGGGTTCGCGCCCACGGCGTGCGTGTCGGACAACCGAGCGCGGTGGCTCATGATCCACCCGTGCATGATCGGAAAATCCGTAACACGGACGTTGCACGCGGGGCCCCGGCAAAGCCGTATGATCGCCCCAACACCACCGCCATGAACTTCCCTTCGCACGGGGCGGTTTGGTGTCCCTCCAACCACCTTGGCCGGGCCCGGCCTGCTTCGCCGTGCCCGCGAACCGTGAAAGGCGGCCTGCATGGTCTCTCGCGTACGCGTCTGGCTCAACCGCACGTACGCGGAGAACGTGTTCTTCATGGATCAGCTGCGGCGAAATCCCAGCGACCGGGCCGTCGAGATCCATGCGACGCACGGCGACGCCGACTCCCCCGTACTGGCCGCCGCCGACACCGCCGATCTGGAGCCGGAGGGTCTGTCCCCGGCCGCGTACGTCGAGTACGCCCTCGACCAGTGCGCGCGACGCGGGATCGATGTGTTCGTGCCGCGGCTGCACCAGTCGGCGGTCGTCGCGCACCGCGCGGAGTTCGAGGCGGTCGGTACGGCGCTGCTGGCGCCGCCGCCGGAGGCGGTGGCCGTCTTCCACGACAAGGTGATCGCGTACGAGGCCGTGCAGGCGATCGGGGTGCCGGTGCCGCCGTGGTGGCGGGTGCGCAGCGCCGAGGAGTTGGTCGCCGCGGTCGAGGAGCTGGAGGCGGGCGGGCACAAGCCGTGCTTCAAGCCGGCGTCCGGGGCAGGCGGGGTGGGCTTCCGCGTGATCACCCGCGCCCCCTTCTCACTCATGCATCTCAACGGCTTCCCGGGCCCGTACGTACCGCTGGATCTGGTGCTGGACGCTCTCGCGGAGGCCGAGGAAGAGGTCGACTGGCTGGTCATGCCGCGCCTCGAACAGCCGGAGGTGTCGGTGGACTGTCTCACCGGCCCCGACAACCGGATCCGGATGGCGGTGGGCCGCACGAAGAACGGCCGCCGACGGGGGTTCACGCTGCACGAGCAGTGGCTGGAGCCGGCGCGGGCGATCGCGGAGGGGTTCGGGCTGCACTATCTGTCCAACATCCAGTTCCGGATGTTCGGGGACCGGCCGGTGCTGATGGATGTCAACACGCGTCCGGCGGGCGGGCTGCATCAGCTGTCGCTGTGCGGGGTCAACGCCCCTTGGGCGGCAGTGCAGTTGGCGCTCGGCGAGGACCCGGGCGAGATCGCGCCGCCGTTCCTCGGGCAGGACTACACGGTCGTCTCCGGCCCTCGGCCGCTGCGTTCGGTGTCGCTGCCCCAGCAGCGGGTGGAGGAGCACCAGCAGTCCCTTCCGGCCGTGCCCGCCCCCGTCAACTCCGTTGAGGTGAGGGCGAGTCAGGCTCTGCCGCTGTAAAAGCTCACCGGTATGGACCAATTGACGCACAGCTCCTTGACAGGTTCGTTGGTCCATACCAATTTGGGTTGCGCACCCTTCTTCTGCACCACCTCCCGAACCACCCCCATTCCTTCAGGGAGTTCGCGTGCGCACCTCACTGTTCAGACGTTCCAGACGTCGGCTTCTCGCCCTGCTCGGCGCCGCCGCCCTCGCGGTCGGCGGTGCCGTGGCCCTTCCCGGTACGGCCCATGCGGCCAACATCCTCTCCAACCCCGGCTTCGAGTCGGGCGCCCTCTCTCCTTGGTCCTGCACCGGCAACCTCGGCTCGGTGGTCTCCTCGCCCGTGCACGGCGGCACCAAAGCCCTTGCGGGCGCGGTGAGTTCGAGCGACATCGCCAAGTGCAGCCAGACCGTGCGCGTCCAGCCCAACACCGCGTACTCGCTCAGCGGCTGGGTGCGCGGCAGCTATGTGTACCTCGGCGTGGACGGCGGCGCCTCCACCTGGACCACGTCGCCATCGGCGTACAGCAGGCTCAGCGTGTCGTTCACGACGGGCGCCGCGCAGACCTCGGCCACCGTCTACACGCACGGCTGGTACGCGCAGGGCACCTACCACGCCGACGACATCAGCCTCGACGGCCCGGGCGGCGGCTCGGACACCCAGGCCCCGACGGCACCCTCGAACCTCCGCTCCACCGGCAAGACGTCCTCCAGCGTCTCGCTGGCGTGGAACGCCTCGACGGACAACGTGGGCGTCACCTCGTACGACATCTACCGGGGCTCGAGCCAGGTGCTCAGCGTCTCCGGTACGAGCGCCACGGTGAGCGGGCTCTCGCCCAGTACGGCCTACACCTTCACCGTGCGGGCGCGGGACGCGGCCGGGAACGCCTCGGCGGCCTCCAACTCCGTGTCCGTCACCACCGACCCAGGCACCCCGGGCACCGGGTTCAAGCAGGCCGCGCCCTATCTGTACCTGGGCTGGGGCGATCCGCCGAGCGCGACCTCGGTGATGAGCGCGACCGGCATCAAATGGTTCACGATGGCGTTCATCCTGGCCTCCGGCGGCTGCAACCCCGTCTGGGACCAGGGCCGTCCGCTCACCGGCGGTGTCGACCAGTCCACGATCAACTCGATCCGCGCGGCGGGCGGTGACATCGTCCCGTCGATCGGCGGCTGGAGCGGCAACAAGCTCGGGCCCAACTGCTCCACGGCGGAGGCGCTGGCCGGGGCCTACCAGCGGGTGATCGACGCCTACGGGCTGAAGGCCATCGACGTCGACATCGAGAACACCGACGAGTTCGAGAACGCGGTGGTGCAGGATCGCATTCTCAACGCCCTGAAGATCGTCAAGGCCAACAACCCGGGCCTGCGCACGATCATCACCTTCGGTACGACGACCACGGGCCCGAACTACTGGGGCAACCGGCTCATCGACCAGGCCAGGGCGCTGAACGCCAATATCGATGTGTTCACGATCATGCCGTTCGACTTCGGCGGCGGCGCCGACATGTACGGCAACACCGTGAACGCGACGGAGGGGCTGAAGAACAAGCTGAAGTCCACCTTCGGGTGGGACGACGCCACGGCCTACGCCCATATCGGGATCTCCGGCATGAACGGGCTCAGCGATCAGCAGGAGCTCACCTCGCCGGCCACCTGGACGCAGATCCGTGACTGGGCGAACTCCCATCACATCGCCCGGCTCGCCTTCTGGTCGGTCAACCGCGACCGGCCGTGCCCGGGCGGGGGCGTCGTGAGCCACTGCTCCGGCATCAGCCAGAGCAACTGGCAGTTCACGTCCATCACGGCCGGCTTCACCGGCTGACGCAAGACAGGCGTGGGGGTATCCCCACCGGGTCCTAGACCTCGTACCCCCACGCCCTCGCGATCTCCTTGAGACGCGGCGGCAGTTCGACGGCCGGGTCGGCGGTGCGGGCGGCCTGGATGCGGCCCGACTTGATGGTGCTGCTCCAGTCGCCGAGCTGCGGGCGGAACTTGCCGTGGTCCTTGCTGCCGTAGTCGAGCATGCCGCTCTCCCACTCGACGCCGAGGTACTCGCAGATGGCGCGGGTGGCCTTCTCCGGTTCCGCGGTGAGCTC
Organism: Streptomyces sp. NBC_00287; assembly: GCF_036173105.1. Taxonomy (NCBI): domain Bacteria; kingdom Bacillati; phylum Actinomycetota; class Actinomycetes; order Kitasatosporales; family Streptomycetaceae; genus Streptomyces; species Streptomyces sp. NBC_00287. The sequence continues at coordinate 7,908,294 of NZ_CP108053.1, read as the reverse complement.
CTCGTACGTCACCACATGGGCGTCCAGCGTCCGGCGCGCCTCCTCCAGCTTCTCGGAGTAGTTCAGCACCTCCGCCAGGATCTCCTCGTGGTCGGGGTCCTTGCGGCGGTCGGTCAGGGAGGCGATGATCGCGCCCGGGTGACGCAGCAGCAGGATGTAGCGGGCGTCCGGCCAACATCGGTGCAGCCGGGGCCAGATGAGGGTGTTCGGCGGCGTCTTGTCGACGATGAGGTCCTTGCCGCTGCGGGTGAGTTCAAGGTGCATCACCCGGTCCCACAGCAGGTGTTCCAGCTCGATCCTGTCCAGCTCCAGCGCCTTCATGGCGTCCGCGGTGAAGCTGCGGGCCAGCTGGACATGGACCGTGCGCAGATGCATCTCGTGCGGGGCGCGGATCCGGCTGTGGCTGTTCAGCAGCACCCGCAGCAGGGTCGATCCCGAGCGCACCGAGGAGAGCACGAACACCGGGGAGTCCACCAGGCGCGGGGCGCGCGGAGCGACGTACGACGGCTCCTTGGGCTGGGCCTCGGCCCGGGGCGCGGGAATGGCGTCCAGCGTGCGGCGCGGCGGGCTCACCGCCTGAATCATCAGCCTGCCCCGACGCCTGAGCCCCTTGCCGATCACAGACTTGCGCGAGTCTCGCACCGTCACACCTCTCTCTTACTCCTGCCTCCGCATCCCAGAGGCAGAAGGCAAACTCCAGGTGTCCGCAAGGCAAAGCGCCATGGTCACGGAGGGCCCGATTCCGGGTGCGACCAGGCGCTTTGCCGGTTCCTTAAATCTTCCTGGGAGTTTCCGCACAACCTGTGCACGATCAGAAGCGTCCGGACCCCCGGTACAGCTCCAGCTCCCCCTCCAGCTCGACGGCGAGGACCGTGGCGTACGGGTCGAGGTCCGCCGCGGCGGGCGGGTCGATCCACAGCACGCCCGGCGCCTCGTGCAGTCCGCCGATGACCCGGTGGGGCAGTTCCCGTCCGCTGCCGAGGACCGTGACCCGGCGCGCCTTGCTGACCAGTCCGCGTACCCCGATCTCGGCGCGCGGGATGTCGAACAGGGTCAGATACAGGGTGCGCCGGTCCGCCGAGAGGGTGCTCGGCCCGTAGTGGTGCCCGGCGGGCAGCCCGCGCGCGGTGCCGTACACGGCGTCCGCGTGCCGCCCGATCCAGTCGCCGAGCCCTTCCAGACGCTCCACCTGTTCGGCCGGGATGGTGCCGTCCTCGCGCGGACCGACGTCGAGGAGGAGATTGCCGCCTCCCCCGATCGTCTCGGTGAAGTAGCGGACCAGCTGGCCGAGCGATTTGTGGTTGTGGTCGTGGTGCTGGAAACCCCAGGAGTCGTTGATCGTCAGACAGAGCTCCCAGGGGCCGTCCGGCGGGATCACCGGAGCGCCCTGCTCGGGGGTCGCGTAGTCGCCCTCGCTCAGCATGCGGGCGTTGAAGACGACGTCCGGCACCTCGGAGCGGATCAGCGCGGCCAGTTCGGGGATGCGCCACTGCTCCTCGCTGCGCTCCCACTCCCCGTCGAACCACATCAGGTCGGGCTGGTAGCGGGAGGTGAGCTCGCGGATCTGGCCGTCCCGGTAGGCGAGATACCGCTCCCAGGCCGCCAGGTCCTCGAACTCGGCGGCGACCTCCGAGTAGCGGTTGTCCTCCTGCTCCGGCGGCCGGCCCGGCTTGCGCGTGGAGGCGTAGTCGGGGTGACTCCAGTCGGAATGCGAGTAGTACAGGCCGACCTTCAGGCCCTCCTCGCGCAGCGCGTCGGCGTAACCGGCGATCAGGTCGCGGCCCACGTTCAGGTCGCCGTGGGCGGTGTCCCACAGGGCGACTCCGTCGTGGTGGCGGCTGGTCAGCACGGCGTAACGGGCGCCGGCGCGGGCGAAGAGCCTCGCCCACGCGCGCGGGTCGTACCGCTCGGCGGTGAAGCGGTCGAGCTGGGAGAGGTACCGGTCGTGGGGCACGTGGTCGTCGTAGAACGACCAGGACTCCTGGACGCCGTCGACGGCGTAGATCCCCCAGTGGACGAAGATCCCCAGCTTGGCGTCGGTGAACCAGGGCTGTATCGGCACTCGTCAGCTCCTCGCCAGACGCAGGGTCAGGATCTGGAACGGGCGCAGTTCGACGCGTACGGCGCCGTCGTTGAGCTCCGCCTCCGACAGGGGGCGTTCGAGCAGATCGGTGACCTGGGCGCCGGTCAGCGGGAAGCCGGGGCGCAGGACGCCCTGGGCGCGGCCGCCGCGGGACTCGTAGAGCCGTACGACGACATCGCCGGACCGGTCGTCGGCGAGCTTGACCGCCTCGATCGTCACGCCCTCGCCGTCCACGGAGACCACGGGCTCGGGCGCACCCGCCGCGTCCGCCACGCGCAGCGGCAGGTTGAGGGCGTAGCCCTCGGCGACGGCGTCCTCGATGGACGCGCCGGGGAGCAGCGCGTACGTGAACCGGTGCTTGCCCTGGTCGGCCTCGGGGTCGGGCACGCGCGGGGCGCGGACCAGGCTGAGGCGGACCGTGGTGGTCGTACCGCCGTCCTCGCGGACCGTGCGGGAGATGTCATGGCCGTAGGTGGAGTCGTTGATGACGGCGACGCCGTAGCCAGGCTCGCCGATGTGCACCCACCGGTGGCCGGAGACCTCGAAACGGGCCGCCTCCCAGGTGGTGTTGGTGTGCGTGGGCCGCTGGATGTGGCCGTACGCGATCTCGGCTGAGGAGTGCGGGGCCCGGATGTCGATCGGGAAGCCCGCCTTGAGGAACTTCTCCGCCTCGTGCCAGTCGATCTCGGTCTCGAAGTCGATCCGGGGGCTGTCGGCGCGCAGGGTGATGGTCTGGGTGATCTTCGAGCCCTTGCCGAAGGACCGCACGACCCGGATCGCGCCGAGCAGCGGATCCCGCTCGACGACCGTGATCTCCGAGGCGTCCAGCAGATCCGTGTAGCGGTTCTTGTAGTGCTTGTCGACGTCCCAGGCGTCCCAGTAGTTGGGCAGGTCGGTGTGGAGGCGGAGCAAGTTGCCCTTGCCGGCGAGGACTTCACGCCCCGCGCGCCGGTCGTATACGGAGGACAGGGTGCCGTCCTCGGCCAGCTCGACGCGGACGATGCCGTTGTCCAGGGCGCGGTCCTCGACGATGACGAGGTCGTTCGGGGAGGCGTCGGAGACGGGGGCGCTTGCCCCGGCCGACACCTCCACGAAGCGGATCTCGCCGTCGCGCACCACCTCGCGCCGCCCGAACGGGCTGGTGTTGAAGACCCGCGTCTCCCCCGCCCCCAGCGCACCGACCGCCTCGGCCGTCAGCGCCTCCAACTCCCCTGCCACCCTGGCGTATTCGGCCTCCGCCTCCCGATGCACCCAAGCAATCGAGGACCCCGGCAGGATGTCGTGGAACTGGTGCAACAGCACCGTCTTCCACAGCCGGTCCAACTGCTCGTACGGGTACACATAGCCCGGCGCGTGCAACGCGGCCGTCGTCGCCCACAACTCCGCCTCGCGGAGCTTGTGTTCGCTGCGCCGGTTGCCCTGCTTGGTGCGGGCCTGGGTGGTGTAGGTGGCGCGGTGCAGCTCCAGATAGAGCTCGCCGACCCAGACCGGGGCGTCGGGGTACTCCTCGCGGGCCTTGGCGAAGAAGGCGTCGGGGTGCTCGATCTCGACCCTGGGCGAGCCTTCCAAGTCCTTGAGACGCCTTGCCCGTTCCATGATCTCGCGGGTGGGGCCGCCCCCGCCGTCGCCCCAGCCGAAGGGGGCCAGGGACCGGGTGGCGCCGCCCTTCTCCTGGTAGTTGCGGACCGCGCGGGCCATCTCCACGCCGCTGAAGCGGGCGTTGTAGGTGTCGACGGGCGGGAAGTGGGTGAAGATGCGGGTGCCGTCGATGCCCTCCCACCAGAAGGTGTGGTGGGGGAACTTGTTGGTCTGGTTCCAGGAGATCTTCTGGGTGAGGAACCACTCGTTGCCCGCGAGCTTGGCGAGCTGCGGGTAGGCCGCGTTGTAGCCGAAGGAGTCCGGCAGCCACACGCCCTTGGTCTCGATGCCGAAGTGCTCGATGAAGAACCGCTTGCCGTGGATGAACTGCCGGGCGACCGCCTCGCCGCCGGGCAGATTGCCGTCGGCCTCCACCCACATGCCGCCGACCGGCGCCCACTGCCCCTTCTTCACCGACTCCTGGATACGCGCCCACACCTTCGGGTAGTTGTCGCGCACCCACTCGTACTGCTGGGCCTGCGAGCAGGCGAAGACGAAGTCGTCGTACTCCTCGGCGAGCGCGGTGACATTGGAGAAGGTCCGGGACGTCTTGCGCTTGGTCTCGCGGATGGGCCAGAGCCAGGCGGAGTCGATGTGCGCGTGGCCGACGCCGGAGACGATGTGGGCGCTGGCGTGGGCGGGCTTGGACAGTACGGGCTTGAGGGCCTCGCGGACCGCGGCCGCCGAGCCGGAGATGTCGTCCAGGTCGAGCAGGTCCATCGCCCGGTCCAGGGCGTGCATGATCTCGTGCCGGCGCGGGTCGTGCTCGCCGAGCTCCAGCATCAGTTCGCGCAGCACCTGGATGTCCAGGTCGAGATGGAAGACCTCCTCGTCGAGGACGGCGAGGTCGGCGCGCTTGAAGGTGTAGAGCGGCCTGTCGCCGGCGGTCAGGACGTCGCCGAGCGGGGTCGGGCCCGCGAAGTCATTGGCGAGGATGTCCGGGTTGGAGGCCGCCTCGACCAGGTAGTCGATCTGCTCGCCGCCGGTCGCCGGGTTGGCGATCGGGACGTACTGGTTGAGGGGGTTGACCGCCTTGAGCGGGGTGCCGTCGGTGAGGTGGACCAGCGCCTCGGCCTGGTTTCCGGGCCAGTCCCCCACGAAGCCGAGGTCGATGACCGCCTCGACGCGCCTGCCCGCCCACTCGGCGGGGACCTGTCCGCGCATCCGGAACCAGGTCGTGCCCCAGGGCGGGCCCCAGGGGGTGTCCATCGCGAAGGGAGCGTAGGAGGCTGCCGCCGCCTCCTCGAAGGGGACCGGCTCGCCCGGCGCCTGCCAGGCCTCGACCGCGAAGGGAGCAGTGGCCGCGTAGAGGGCGGGCTTGATGCGCTGGTTGTGGAGGCGCTCGACGCGCTCCTCGATCCGTCGGCGTTCGTCGTGCATGAAAGTCTCCAGGGAGCGAGCGGGGGAAAGCGCTTACACAAGGTACGCGAGGCCTGGATGGACCGCGGTGTAGCCCTCGACGAGCCGGCGGGCGACATTCACCGAGTCGACCAGCGGATGCAGGGCGAAGGCCTTCACGGCCGTCGTACGGGAGCCGGACTCGGCGGCGGCGAGGACTTCGCGCTCGACCGCCTTGACCGAGCAGACGAGTCCGGTGGCGTGATCGGGCAGCGGGTCGACGGCGACGGGGTGGGCGCCGTTGGCGTCGACGAGACAGGGGACCTCGATGACGGCGTCGTGGTCGAGGGCGGAGAGGGTGTGCTGGTTGCGCACGTTGAGGATCAGGGTGGTGCGCTCGTCGCGGGCGATGGCCCGCATCAGCGCGAGGGCGACCTTCTCGTACCCGCCGGAGAGGTCGTCGGCGTCGCGCTCGCCGGCGCCCGCGGTCTCCCGGTTCTCGGCCATGTAGGTGGCCTCGCGCTCGGCGCGGGTGCGGTCCCAGGAGGCCAGTGCTTCGGCGTCCGGGTCGGTCATCCGGTCGTAGAACCGCGCCTGTTGGTCGCGCAGGAAGGCGCCGCGGGTCTGCTCGGCCTCCTGGTAGGCGTGTACGGCCTCGCGGTTGAAGTAGTAGTAGTGCAGATACTCGTTCGGGATCGCGCCGAGGGACTGGAGCCAGTCGGGGCCGAAGAGCTTGCCCTCCTCGAAGGAGCCGAGCAGGGCGGGGTCGGCGAGCAGCCGCGGGAGTTCGTCGCGGCCGGCGACGCGCAGGCCGCGGACCCAGCCGAGGTGGTTGAGGCCGACGTAGTCGATCCATGCCTCCGCCGGGTTCTTCACGCCAAGGACTCGGGCGATACGACGGCCGAGGCCGACCGGTGAGTCGCAGATGCCGATGACGCGGTTGCCGAGGTGGCGGGACATGGCCTCGGTGACCAGGCCGGCGGGGTTGGTGAAGTTGATGACCCAGGCGTCGGGGGCGAGCCGGGCCACGCGCCGGGCGATGTCGACGGCGACGGGCACGGTCCGCAGGCCGTATGCAATACCACCTGCGCCCACCGTCTCCTGTCCGAGGACACCCTCGGCGAGGGCCACCCGCTCGTCGTTCGCGCGGCCCTCCAGACCGCCGACGCGGATCGCGGAGAACACGAAGTCGGCGCCGCGCAGCGCCTCGTCGAGGTCGGTGGTGGCGGTCACCTCGGGCGCGTCGGGGACCTGGGCAGCCTGTTCGGCCAGTACCCGGGTCACTGCGCCGAGCCGCTGCGGATCCAGGTCGTGCAGGACGACCTCGGTCACCCGCCCCTCGCCACGGTCGCCGAGCAGCGCCCCGTACACGAGCGGCACCCGGAATCCGCCGCCGCCCAGAATCGTCAGCTTCACGCTTGCACCCTTCCTGCCATGACCACGTCCACGTCGGCCTCCTCCAGGGCGGACCGGGTCGCCGTGTCCACGGGAGCGTTCGTCACCACCACGTCCAGGTCCTCGGGACCGCAGACCTTCGCCATACCCGTACCCGGGAACTTCGCCGAGTCCGCCAGCAGGACGACCTTGTCGCTCGCCGCGATCATGGCCCGCTTGACCGGCACCTCGACCACCGTCGTGTCCATCACCTGCCCGCCCGGGCGCACTCCGCTGGTGCCGAGGAAGAGCCAGTCGGCGTGCAGCTGGCGCAGATTGTCCTCGGTGAGGAAGCCGACCAGTGAGCGGTACTCGCGGCGGACCATGCCGCCGAGGATGACGAGCTCGATGCCCTCGTCGTCGGCGAGCTCCTCGTAGACCACCAGATTGCTGGTGATCACCGTGATCCGACGGCCGTGCAGCTGGCGGGCGAGGCGGTAGGCGGTGGTGCCGATGTCGAGCAGCACCGACTGACCGTCCTTGATCATCGCCGCGGCGCGTTCCGCTATGGCGTCCTTCTCGGCCACGCGGACCTCGGCGACCTCCGCGAACGGCTGGTCGCCCTCGTCCACGACCGCGCCGCCGTGGACCCGGGTGAGCAGGCCCTCCTCCTCCAGTTTGAGCAGGTCACGCCGGATGGTGGCCGGGCTCACCCCGAGCTGCTCGGAGAGATCGGTCACGGCCGCGGGACCGCCGGAGCGCAGGGCCCGCAGGATGAGTTGATGTCGTCGTTCTGCCAGCACGGCATGAACACTACTCGTCATCTTCAATCATTTCTATGCTCAGTTCTGCTCGGGTATTGACCAATGTCGTCGAGCGGCGCACGATTCCGGTCACCGAAATGAAGAGTTTTGACGACCTCCCACCGCTTCCGACGAAGGGATGTGCGCGTGGACGACGACAGGCCCGATGTGCTGCTGACCGGGCTGCTCTTCTACGACCTCGTCCTGACCGGTCTCGGCAAGCCGCCGGCGCCCGGCGAGGAGATCTGGACCGAGGGCATGGGCAGCAGCCCCGGCGGCATCGCCAACCTGGCGGTGGCCGCGTCCCGGTTCGGCCTGAAGACCTCCCTGGCCACGGTCTTCGGCGACGACTTCTACGGCACCCACTGCCGTGCCGTCCTCGCCGACCAGGAGGGCATCGACCTCGCGCTCTCACGCACCGCCCCCGGCCGGCCCACCCCGGTCACCGTCTCCCTCGCGTACGGCGCCGACCGCGCCCTCGTCACCCACGGCCAGGAGCCGCCGTACTCACAGGACGCGCTGATGGGCGACCCGCCCGAGGCGCGCACCGCACTCGTGCATCTGGAGGCCGAACCGCGCGAGTGGATCGGCAAGGCGGCCGCGAACGGCACGCTGGTCTACGCCGATGTCGGCTGGGACCCCACCCAGCAGTGGTCGGCGAGCCTGCTCGACCAGCTCTCCCTGTGCCATGCCTTCCTCCCCAACGAGACCGAGGCGATGGCCTACACCCGCACCGACAGCGCCCGCGCGGCGCTCGGCACGCTCGCCGAACTGGTGCCGGTGGCCGTGGTCACGCGCGGCGGCGACGGCTCGATGGCCGTCGACCAGACCACGGGCGAGTTCGCGGAGGTCCCCGCCCTCGACATCGATGTCCTGGACGCGACCGGCGCCGGTGACGTCTTCGGCGCGAGCTTCGTCGCGGCCTCACTCGGCGGCTGGCCGCTGGCGGAGCGGCTGCGGTTCGCGGTGCTGGCGGCCGGTCTGTCCGTGCGGCGGCACGGCGGGGCACTTGCGGCGCCCGGCTGGTACGGCATCCACCACTGGTGGCACTCCCTCGACGATCCCGGACTGCGGCGCTCGTACGGCTTTCTCGCCGACCGGCTGCCGCCGGACCCGGGACCGCCGGTACGGCACGCCCCCGTGACTCCCCCGAACATCCCCCTTGGTACGTGAACCCCGAAAGGCGGTGGGAGCTGTGCGGCTCTCACGAAGAGGCCTGCTGCGCGCGGGCCTGGCCGGTACGGCCGCCACGGCACTCGGCGGTCTGGCGACCGGCTGTGCCGTACCGACCGGGTCGACCGGCCGGAACATGGTGCTGTGGTACTGGAGCGGCGGCCTGAGCGACACGGTCGTCAAGAACGCGAAGGCGCGTTACGACGACGCCGTCACCCTCAAGGCCCAGCAGATCGGCGGCTACTACCGGTCGAAGCTGATCACCACGATGGCCGGACGGGCCCATATCCCCGACATAGCGGGGCTCAAGGGTGAGGACATGGCCTCGTATCTCCCGAACGCCGACCAGTTCGTGGATCTGCGGACGCTCGGCGCGGACAACCTCAAGAGCCAGTATCTGGACTGGAAGTGGGAGCAGGCGGTCGCCCCGGACGGCAGCCTCATCGGGTTCCCGATCGACGTGGGCCCGGTCGTGCACTACTACCAGACCGCCGTCTTCGAGAAGGCCGGGCTGCCGTACGAGCCGGACGACGTGTCGAGGGAACTGGACACATGGGACAAGTTCTTCGCGGCGGGCGAGCAGCTGAAGAAGCGGATCCCGGGGACGTACATCCTGACCGACGTCGGCAGTGTCTTCGAGATGTCGATCGGTCAGGGGACCGCGCGATTCGTCGACAAGGACCGCAACTTCATCGGTGACGGGGCGCATGTGCGCGCGTGCTGGGACCGGGCGGTGGAGGCCAAGCGGCGCGGGATCGTGTCGGACATCGTGACCGGCACGCCCGACTCGATCTCGGCCACGGAGAAGGGGCAGCTGCCCAGTCAGTTGAACGCCTCGTGGGCGGCCGGTGACCTCAAGCTCCAGTACCCGAAGACCGAGGGCGACTGGCGGGTCGCGGGCTGTCCTGGCGGGCCTTCGAACGTCGGCGGCTCATTCCTTGCGATCACCAAGGCGTGCCGGGAGCCCGAGCGGGCCTTCGAGATCATCACCTGGATGCTCAACGCGGACAACCAGGCCCAGGGCTTCGTCGAGGCCGGGCTCTTCCCGTCGACTCCGGCCTCGTACGAGATGGCCAAGCTGCGGGAGCCGGACAAGTTCTTCGGCGGCCAGATCACGATGGATGTCTACGGCCCGGCGGCCGAGAAGATCCCGGTCGCCTACAACAGCCCGTACGACGTCGCGCTCGGACAGCCGATCCGGGACGAGATCAAGAACGTCGGCGTCCTCGGCAAGAACCCGAACAAGGCCTGGAGTGACGCCATGAGCAAGTGCCGGCGTATAGCGGACCACCTGGGGGTGAGCCACTGATGGCCGTCCTCGAGCAGACCCCGCCCGCGGTGGCGCAGCCCGCCCCCATCCGGCCCAAGTCGGGCTTCCGCAAGTACTGGCATCTCTACGCGGCGATCTCTCCCTTCTATCTCCTCTTCCTCGCCTTCGGCCTGATCCCCGTCGGCTTCTCGCTCTATCTCTCCTTCCACCGCTGGGACGGCCTCGGCTCCATGGAGTGGGCGGGCTTGTCGCAGTACCAATACCTGCTGTCCGACAGCGACTTCTGGTCCTCGATCGGCAACACGCTGATCATCTGGGCGCTCGCGACCTTCCCCATGATCTTCCTGGCGATGGTCACGGCCGTCATGCTCAACTCCGCCGTCCGCTTCAAGAACGTCTACCGCTTCGCGTACTTCCTGCCGAACGTCACCTCGATCGTGGCCATCGCGATCGTCTTCGGCTCGATCTTCTCCACCAACTTCGGCCTGATGAACGCCCTGTTGCAGGCCGTCGGCCTGGATCAGGTGGCCTGGCTGAACACTCCGTGGGGCATCAAGGTCGCCATCGCCACCCTGATGACCTGGCAGTGGACCGGCTACAACGCGATCATCTTCCTCGCCGGTCTGCAGACGATCCCCGGCGAGCTGTACGAGGCGGCCCGGGTGGACGGCGCAGGTCCCGTGCAGACCTTCTTCCGGGTCACGCTGCCGCTGCTGCGGCCGACGCTGCTGTTCGTGCTCGTCGTCTCCACGGTCACCGGACTGCAGAGCTTCGCCGAGCCGCAGGTGCTGCTGCAGACCACGGCCAACGAGTCGACGTTCTCGGGCGGTCCCGACCACGCAGGGCGGACCATGGTCCTCTACTTCTTCCAACAGACCTTCGACAACAACGACTTCGGCTACGGCGCCGCCGTGGCGTGGGGCATCTTCCTCGTCGTCGTCATCTTCTCGATCATCAACTGGCGCCTGGTGCAGCGCCGGGGCGAAGAATAGGAAGGCCGGTCACCATGGCATCCATCAAGGGTTCCCGGCGCCGGGGCATCGCCCTCCATGCGGTCCTCGTCATCGGCCTGCTGCTGTCGGCCTTCCCGTTCTACTGGGCCGTGATCATGTCGACGCACACGTCGACCGAGATCTTCTCCTATCCGCCGAAGCTGCTGCCGGGCTCGCACTTCCTGGAGAACGTCCGCAGTCTCTTCGACAACATCGACTTCTTCGGGTCGATGTTCAACTCGCTGCTGGTCGCGACCTCGGTCACCTTTCTGGTGCTGTTCTTCGACTCGCTGGCCGCGTTCGTCTTCGCCAAGTTCCGGTTCCCGGGGCGGCGGCTGCTCTTCGCGCTGATGATGGCGATCTTCATGGTGCCGGCGCAGCTGGCCGCCATCCCGCAGTTCGTCATCATGGCCAAGCTCGGCTGGATCGGCTCCATGACCGCGCTGATCGTCCCCGCGGCGGCCAACGCGTTCGGCATCTTCTGGATGCGCCAGTACATGAAGAGCGCCATCCACGACGAGCTGCTGGACGCCGCCAAGCTGGACGGCGCCAACTTCCTGCGCCAGTACTGGCATGTGGCGCTCCCGGTGGTCCGGCCGGGGCTCGCCTTCCTCGGCATCTTCACGTTCATGGGCCAGTGGAACGACTACGCCTGGCCGCTGATCGCCCTGACCAACCCGGACAATGTGACCTTGCAGGTTGCCCTCTCCCAGCTCAACGGCACCCACGGCACGACGGACTACGGCATGGTGATGACCGGCGCGCTCCTCGCCCTCGTCCCACTGCTGATCGTCTTCGCCATCGGCGCCCGGCAGATCATCGGCGACCTCGCCAAGGGGGCCGTGCGCGGATGAACGCCCTGCTGGCGCTCCGCCCCTGGGAGACACCCGAGGTGACCTCCTGGGGGCGGCTTCCGATGTCCGCGGTCGACCGGCGGGCCGGTGCCATGTCACTCGACGGCGAGTGGCGCTTTCAGCTGCTGCCGTCGCCGGACGCGAGCCTGAGCGACCTCTGGTCCTCCACGTACGTCCCCGGCGCCTGGACCCTCCAGGACACCGGTGACCTCCCGCAGTACACGAACGTCCGTATGCCGTTCGCCGAGTACCCGCCGTCGTCGCCGTCCGAGAACCCGACGGGTGTCTACGAGCGTGAGGTGGACGTGCCCGCCGAATGGGCCGGGCGGCGGATCGTGCTCCAGGTCGGCGCGGCGGAGAGCGTGCTGCTGGTGGAGGTGGACGGGCGGCCGGTGGGGATCTCGAAGGACTCCCATCTGGCGGCCGAGTTCGAGCTGACCCCTCTCGTGCGTCCCGGCTCGCCCGCGACCGTGCGGCTCACCGTCGTCAAGTGGTCCGACGCCTCGCACATCGAGGACCAGGACCAGTGGTGGCACGGCGGGATCACGCGGTCGGTGCTGTTGTACGCGACGGATCCGCTGTATCTGGCGGATGTGACCGTGCGCTCTCGGGCCGACGGTGAGCTGCGCGTCGACTGCCAGGTGCGCCATGGCGGCGGTGCGCTGCCCGACGGGTGGTATGTCACAGGCCACCTGGACGGCTGCGAGCCGCTCACCCAGGACCCCGAGTTCGACCGGCTCAACGCCGAGGACGAGCGCGTCTCCGACTTCCTCGGCGAGGCGCGGATCCTCGCCACCGTCCCCGAGGTCCGCAGCTGGACCGCCGAGACCCCCGAGCTGTACGACCTCACGGTCCGCCTCCACCGCCCCGACGGAACGGTCGCCGACACCTCGCACCACCGCATCGGTTTCCGTGACGTCGAGATCATCGGCCGGGACCTGCTCGTCAACGGCGAGCGGATCTACATCCGGGGCGTGAACCGGCACGACTTCCATCCACTGACCGGCCGGACAGTGTCGTACCACGACATGCGCGCCGACCTCGTCCTGCTCAAGCGCTTCGGCTTCAACGCGATCCGCACCGCGCACTACCCGAACGACCCGGCGCTGTACGACCTCGCGGACGAGCTGGGTTTCTACGTCGTCGACGAGGCGGACATCGAGTCGCACGACCACGCCCATGAGATCGCCGACGACCCGCGCTATCTGAACGCCTTCGTGGACCGGGTCTCGCGGATGGTGCTGCGGGACAAGAACCACCCCTCGATCATCATCTGGTCGCTGGGCAACGAGTCCGACTACGGGGCGAACCACGACGCGGCGGCGGGCTGGGTGCGCCGGCACGATCCGACGCGGCCGATCCAGTACGAGGGGGCGGCCAAGCTCGACTGGGCGGCGACGGACGACGCCTCGGACCTCGCCTGCCCGATGTACGCGCCGATCGAGGACTGTGTCGCGCACGCGCTCTCCGGGGAGCAGACGCGACCGCTGATCCAGTGCGAGTACTCGCACGCCATGGGCAACAGCAATGGCACGCTGGCCGACCACTGGGCCGCCATCGAGTCAACGCCGGGTCTTCAGGGTGGCTTCATCTGGGAGTTCTGGGACCACGGAATTCTGCAGCACGTGACAGACGGCAGACCCGCCGGGCGCTCCGGCGCCGGGCTGTACGACAACGGTGTCGCCGCGCCCGGCTATCGCTGGGCGTACGGCGGCGACTTCGGCGAGACGGTCCACGACGGCGCGTTCATCGCCGACGGGATCGTCTTCCCCGACCGCACGCCCAAGCCCGTGATGTACGAACACCGGGAGATCGCGGCGCCGGTGCTATTGCAGTCCTACCGGCATGAGGGTCTGGTGGTGCAGAACCACCAGTGCTTCCGGGGCCTGGACTGGCTGGCCGCTCGCTGGGAGCTGACGCTGGCGGACGGCCGTACCCTGACCGCTCCCGCCGAGCTGCCGGATCTCCGGCCCGGCGAGACGGCGGCGGTGCCGCTGCCGTTCGCGCTGCCCGAGGACGGTGGCGAAGCCTGGGTCACGCTACGGGTGACCACGAAGGACGACGAGCCGTGGGGGCCGCGTGGCACCGAGGTGTGCGCGCCCCAACTGCGGCTGCGGGCGGCGGCGCCGACTCCACGGGACGCGACCGTCACGAGCGGTCCGCCCGTCGAGGTCGACGCCGAGGGCCTGCTGGTCCATCCGCTCCTGACCGCCGCCCCCACCCTGTCCCTCTGGCGCGCGCCCACCGACAACGACGAGCTCGGTGGCATGGCACCGCGCTGGCGGACCTGGGGTCTCGACGCACTGGTCCGCAAGGTGGTGGCGGTACACGAGGACGACGGACGAGTAACGGTGCACGCGGAGTACGCGGGCACGGTCGGCGTCGTCCGCCATGTGCAGAGGTTCACTCCCGTCGAGGGCGGTGTCCGGATCGAGGAGTCCGCCGAGCTGCCCGAGGCCTTCGCCGACGTGGCCCGCGTGGGCTCGGTCTTCGAGACGGTACCGGGGCTCGACCTGCTGGAATGGTTCGGGCAGGGCCCCTGGGAGTCGTACCCGGACCGCAGCGCGGGAGCTCCGGTCGGGCACCATCGGGTGCCGGTGGACGAGCTGTTCACCCCCTATCTGCGCCCGCAGGAAAGCGGCGGCCGGCACGGTGTACGGCACTTCACGCTGTCGGCGCCGGACGCCACGGGTCTCGCGGTACGGCTCGACGAGCCCCGGCAGATCTCGGTCACCCGATACCGCGCCACCGACCTCACCGCCGCCGCCCACCATGACGAGCTGATCCCGCGGTCCGGGTGCGTGGTGCACATCGACGCGGCTCACCGGGGACTGGGCACCGCCTCGTGCGGCCCGGACACCTCGGCCTCCTATCTGATCCCCACGGGCATCCACCGCTGGACCTGGACCCTGCGCGCCCTCTGACCCCCTCCCTTCACGTTCATCTGAACTCTCATCGGAGACGATGTGTGCACCTCGCACGAGCCTGGGCAGGAGTCTGCCTGCGCCGACGCCGGCAGACGCAATTTCCTCAGGGCCACCGCGCTGATCGGCGCGGCGGCCACCGCCGTCACCCTTCCAACCATCGCTGAAGCGGCGGCAGTTGACCGCAGCCGGCGGCCCGACACCGAGAGTCGTCGCTTCACGTTCGCCGTGATGCCCGACACCCAGTACCTCTTCGACGGCCCGAGCATCAACGCGGCGCCGGTCGAGGCCTCGCTGCGCTATCTGCTGGAGCACGGCCGGGAGGACAACATCGTCTTCCTCTCCCACCTGGGCGATCTCACGGAGAACGGTGCCAAGGCCGAATGCGACGCGATCGGCGAGGCGTTCGAGCTGCTCGACCGGCGCGGCGTCGGCTACAGCGTCCTCGCCGGCAACCACGATGTCCGCTCCTCGACGAACGACCAGCGCGGTGCGACGCCGTACCTCGACACCTTCGGCCCGGACCGCTTCGCCGGTAAGCCGACCTTCGGCGGGGCCTCGCCCGACGGCTACAACACCTTCCACGTCTTCAAGGCGGCCGGGCGCGAGTGGCTCGTCCTCGCCCTGGACTGGCGGCTGTCGGACAAGGGCTACGCCTGGGCGAAGGACGTCATCGCCCAGCACCCGAGCACGCCCGTCATCCTCACCACGCACGAACTGGTCTACGGCGACGACGCGTTGTCCTCCTACGGCCAGCAGCTGTGGGACAAGCTGGTCAAGGACCACGACCAGATCTTCCTCACCCTCAACGGCCACTACTGGCCGGCCGCCCGCGCGGTCCGCAAGAACACCGCCGGGAACGACGTCCACCTGCACCTGACGAACTATCAGAACCGCTACTACGGCGGCGCGGCGATGATCCGCCTCTACCACTTCGACCTGGACCGGAACACCATCGACGTCGAGACGCTGTCGCCGTGGATCCTGGGCCGGGCCGCGAAGGGGCTCAATGAGCTGGAGCGGGAGGAGATGGAGCTGTCCGGTGACGCGGACCGGTTCTCCGTCGACATCGACTTCGCCGAGCGCTTCGCCGGGTTCGCGCCGATACCCGAGCGGCCGTCCCGCCCCGCCGCCAAGATGCTGGTGCGCGGCACGCTGGCGTACTGGCGGTTCGACGGACACGAGGAGGGCGCGCCGGTCGAGGGCAGGGTCCGTGATCTGTCCGGGAACGGCAACGACCTGACGGTGGTCAAGGTCGGCGACGCCGGCCTGACCTGGTCCACGGCCCACCACCCCGACCAGCCGGGCCACGGCAGCCTGTACTTCCGGGGCGGCAAGCCGCCGCTGAAGGGCGCCTACCTCCGTACGATCGACGGGGCACCCCTCAACTCGGCCACCTTCAAGGCCGGTTACACCATCGAGGCCTTCTACTGGCTCCCCGGCGACTGGACCGCCTCCCGCAACGCCTGGGGCGGACTGGTCAGCCGTACCGGCACCGGCGGGGCGGCCGGGAAGACCGAGGGCGACCCGGACGAGCCGCTCGCCACCCTCTCGCTCTCCGACGGACCCGGCCCGCAGTGGGCCGTGCGCCCGCTCAACCAGCAGGGCATCGCCACCAACTGGGGCGACGAGACGGCCCGCGAGAAGTGGTGGCACGTCGCCGTC
The DNA here is from genome assembly GCF_036173105.1 of Streptomyces sp. NBC_00287. Taxonomy (NCBI): domain Bacteria; kingdom Bacillati; phylum Actinomycetota; class Actinomycetes; order Kitasatosporales; family Streptomycetaceae; genus Streptomyces; species Streptomyces sp. NBC_00287. Next base: position 7,892,180 of record NZ_CP108053.1, on the reverse strand, counting down.
GTCAACGACGGCACCCGCACCACGATGTACGTCCAGGGCTGCCCGGTCGCCCGCAACCCACATGCCCCCGCCATCGGCCTCACCACGGTCGGCCTGCCCTGGCTGCTCGGCGGCTACGAGTACGGCGGCAAGATCGACCAGATCCTGTACGGCCGCCTCGGCGACGTCCGGATCGTCGGACGGGCGCTGCCGGTCACGTCGTTCATGAACCACTGACACTCCCGCGAAAGAGACCTCCCGTGAACGACCAGCAGCTGCCCGCCTGGGCCGACCCCTCCGTCTCCCCCGCCTCGCTCGACCCGCAGGGCGTGTCCCGGCGCCGACTCCTGCGCGGCGCGGGCCTGTTCGGCGCCGCCTTCGCGCTCGGCTCGGCCGCCGTACCCGCCGCGGCCTCCGAATCCGGGGACGATCCTCGCCTCTCCTACCTCGTCGGCGACCACCACATCCACACCGTCTACAGCCACGACGCCAAGTACACGTTCTCCCAACTGGCCGCCGCGGGCGCGAAGTTCGGCCTGGACTGGATGGTTTTCACCGAGCACTCCAACTTCGGGCACGCCAAGTACGGCGCCCCGCTGGAGCACGAGGAGATCCTCAAGGCCCGCGCCGAGAACCCGCGCCAGCTGATCTTCCAGGGCCTGGAGTGGTACATCCCGGCCGCCGAGCACTGCACGGTGTTCACCGCGCCCGGCCCCAACGAGGTCGAGCTGCTCACCCTGTTCGAGAGCGCCTACGACGGCAAGCTGCTCGGCTGGACCGAGGGCGCCGTCGGCGCCGCGGACACCGCCCGCAACGAGGCGCACGCCGTCAAGGCGATCCAGTGGCTGGCCGAGCAGCGCCGTACCGGATTTGTCGACGACGTCCTGGTCCTCGCCAACCATCCGATGCGTCTGGGCATCGACTCCCCGCACGAAATGCGCAACTGGCGGGACGCGGCCCCCGAGATCATGATCGGCATGGAGGGCGCGCCCGGCGCCCAGGGCGCCGCCATCCCCGGCTGGCGGGGCACCACCGGGATCCGCGGCGAATACGAGAACAAGCCGTCGGCGCAGTCCTGGCCCGGGTATCCGCTGGAGGCGTACCGCACCTACGGCGGTTTCGACTGGGCGACGGCAACCGTCGGCGGGCTGTGGGACGCGATGCTGGCGGAGGGCCGGCTGTTCTCGATCACCACCAACTCCGACGCCCACCGGATCGTCTTCGACACCTGGAAGAACGGCGACTGGCTGCCGGGCCAGACCTTCGACAACACCGGCCGGCTGCCCGACCCGGTGAACACCGACACCCCGCAGCCCGGCTCCGACTTCTGGCCGGGACAGTTCTCCCGCACCCACGTCGGCGTCACCCGCTACGGCTACCGCTCGGTGATGGCGGGCCTGCGCGCGGGCCGGGTCTGGCTGGACCACGGGCATCTGCTGGACGGGCTGGAGGTCCGGCTGAAGCGGGACTGCGACCACGGCCGGGGTGTCACCCTGGGCGGCCGGCTCCGCGTCCGCAAGGGCGAGCGGCTCACCCTCGATGTCACGGTGACCAGCGCCTCCCGCCCCAACCCCCAGGGAATCCTGCCGGAGTTGGCGCATGTGGACGTCATCCGGGGCGCGGTGCGCGGTCCGGCGGCCGACCGGGACAGCTGGCGGGCGCCCGACACCAAGGTCGTCCACACCAGGGACGTCAGCGGCCGCAAAGGGACGTACACCCTGCGCATCCCGCTGGTCGCCGGGGACGAGCCCTTCTACGTCCGGCTGCGCGGCAGCGACGGCAACCGGAACGGCGCCGGGCACCTCGGCGCGTCGGTCGACCCGCACGGGCCGATCGTCCATGAGCCCGGCAACGGTGACCCGTGGGCCGATACGTGGTTCTATTCCAACCCGATATTCGTCGACGTGAAGGGTGTTTGATGAAGCGTCAACTCGTGTCCCTGGCCGCCTTATTGGGTGCGTTCGTGCTCGGCGCGGGCACCGCCTCGGCGGCCGGTGATCCGCGCTGGGAGGAGACCGGCACGGCATACACCGACACCCTGGGCGGCGGGCAGGGCCTCGCGAGCCGGGCCGACGGCTCGCTGCTGTACCGGGGGTTGGTGGACATACCGCTGTCGCTGCGGATCAAGGGCTGGAACCACGTCGGCGACCCGGACACCGCCCGGGGCCATGTCTTCGACGCCTACCAGGGCCCGGACACGGCCACCTCCAAGATGTTCGCGGTGACCACACCGGCCGGGAAGCGCTACGAGTACGTGCATCAGCTCAACCCGGGCGAGAAGCTGAACAACTCCTTCGCGACCGTCTCGCCGGACGGACAGTGGATGGTGTCGGGCGAGTGGGGCGAGCAGAACCGCCTCCAGGTCTTCCCCACCCCGCTGCTGAACCCCTCCACCCCGCCGGCCGGCGGCGATCTGAAGGAGGCCTGGCAGATCACCCTGGACAAGCCGGTACGGGACATCCAGGGCTGCGACTTCATCACGGACACCCGGCTGGTCTGCGCCTCCAACGACGCCACCGGCTCCCTCTTCCCGGAGATCCGCCCGCTCCTCCAGGTCGATCTGCCGCGCAAGCTGGACGGGCAGCCGATCACCGGCGCCGTGAAGGCCCTGTTCGCCCTGCCGCAGCGCAGCATCTGCACGGGCACCTTCGAGACGGAGGGCGTGGACTACGACGTGCACAGCGGCACCCTGCGCGCCGAGGTGATCCAGCCGGGCGTGTGCGCGGTGTCGACGACTGTGTACTCGTACCACCAGGTCACCAACTGATCGACCTCGGGTTACGGTGGGCCGCGTGACCACGGAAGAGTCGCTGCGGCCCCAGTCCCTCATGCTGACGTTCCTGGGCGAGCAGGTGCTCGGCCGGGACGTCTGCGTGTACTCGGGCAGCGTCATCGATGTCTTCGCCCGCGCGGGCATCGGCGAGCAGGCGACGCGCTCGACGCTGACCCGGATGGTCAACCGCGGTCTGCTGCGGCGCCAGCGCGAGGGCCGGCGGATGTATTTCGGTCTTACGGACCGCTCGACGGCCGTGCTGCGCGACGGCGAGCGCAGGATCTGGCACACCGGCGCGGTCAACCGGCAGTGGGACGGGACCTGGACCCTGCTCGGCTTCTCGCTCCCCGAGTCCTGGCAGCGCCAGCGCCACGATCTGCGCTCCCAGCTGACCTGGAGCGGTTTCGGACCGCTGTTCAACGGCCTGTGGATCGCGCCGGGGCAGATCGATGTGACGGAACTGGTCGCCGAACTCGGCCTGTCCGCCCATGTGAAGGTCTTCCGCGCCCACGCGGACACCGGCACCGACATCGGCGCGATGATCGAGGAGACCTGGGAGCTGTCCGAACTGGCAGCCCGTTACGAGGCGTTCGTCCAGCGCTGGCAGCCCTGGGAGACCGAAGCCCCCGACGCCGACGACGCGCTCACGCTGCGCCTGCTCTTGCAGGCGGAGTGGCTGCGCCTGATCCGCCGTGACCCCCGGCTGCCGGTCCGCCATCTGCCGGAGGACTGGCCGGCGGACCGGGCCGAGAAGACGTTCCGGGCCGTCCATGAACGGCTCACGCCGCTCGCTCAGGAGGCCGCGGAACGTCTGCTGGACCTGGTGCCGGTGCGCGAGGATCAGGCGTAGAACCGCGACAGACTCTGCAACACGGCCGCCGGCTTCGCCCCGCCCTCGATCTCGATCGCGCCGTCGACGGTGATCTGCACACCGCCCGGCACCTCCTCGACATCAGCCAGCTTTCCGACGAGCCGAATCCTCGACCCGACCTTCACCGGCGAAGGGAAACGCACCTTGTTCAGGCCGTAGTTGACCTTCGTGGTGACGCCCTGGACGTCGAGCAGCTCGGTGAAGAGGGGGATGAAGAGGGAGAGGGTGAGGTAGCCGTGGGCGATGGGCGCGCCGAACGGGCCGTCCTTCGCTCGCTCGGGATCCACGTGGATCCACTGGTGGTCCCCGGTCGCGTCGGCGAAGGTGTCGATGCGCTCCTGGGTGACCTCGATCCACTCGCTGGTGCCGAGGTCGCTGCCGGCCAGCTTCTTCAGTTCGTCGAGGCCGTTCACGGTGATGCTCATGGGGTTCCTTAGTTGTTGCCGTACCGATGGCGGACACGGGACTTGAGGAGCTTTCCGGAGGCGGTGCGCGGGAGTTCGTCCGCGAGCACCACCGACTTGGGGATCTTGTACTTGGCGAGGCGGCCGGAGAGGGAGGCGAGGATGTCGTCGGGGTCGAGCGCGGCGCCCTCGCGGGCCACCACGATCGCGCGCGGGACCTCGCCCCACTTGTCGTCGGGCACGCCGATGACCGCGCACTCGACGATGTCCGGGTGGGCGAGGAGCAGGTCCTCGATCTCGGCGGGGTAGATGTTCTCCCCACCGGAGATGATCATGTCCTTGATGCGGTCGACGATGAAGACATAGCCGTCGTCGTCGATGCGGGCCGCGTCCCCGCTGCGGAACCAGCCGTCCGCGAAGGAGGCGGCCGTCTCCTCGGGCAGTCCCCAGTAGCCGGACATGACGTGCGGCCCGCGCACGACCACCTCCCCGGTCTCGCCGACCTCGGCCGGAGTCAGATCGGGGCGCACCACCCGCACATCGCTGAAGAAGTGCGGCACGCCCGCCGACCCCGCCTTGCTCACCGCGTGTTCGGCGTCCAGGAAGAGCGCGCCGGGCGCGGTCTCGGTCATGCCGTAGCCCTGGAGGAAGGTCAGGCCGCGCTCCTGGTAGGCGGCGATCAGCGGGGTGGGCACGGGGGAGCCGCCGCAGGTCAGGATCCGCAGGGAGGAGAGGTCTGCGTCCGCCCAGCGCGGATGCCGGGCCAGCTGGTCGAACATCGTGGGCACCCCGAACATGAAGCTGATCCGGTGCCGTTCGACCAGGTCGAAGGTGGCGCCGGGGTCGAAGGACTCGACCAGCACGCAGGTGCCGCCCTTGAGCAGCACCGGCAGCGTCAGCATGTTCAGGCCCGCCGTGTGGAACAACGGGGCGGAGACGAGGGCGCGTTCCTCGGTGACGAGGTCGGTGTCGACGAGGACGTTGACCGCGTTCCAGGTGAGGTTGCCGTGGCTGAGCATGGCGCCCTTGGGGCGGCCGGTGGTGCCCGAGGTGTACATGATGATGCAGGTGTCGTCCGGGCCGACCGGTTCGTCGATGGGGTCGGCGTCGGCCGACGCCAGCAACTCCTCGTATGCGGCGCCTACTTCGACGTACAGCCGGATGTCCGTGCCGGCCACGAGGTGCGACGGGCCGTGGATCAGTGCCTTCGCGCCGGAGTCGGCGAGCTGGTAGGCGATCTCGGGTCCGGCCAGGCGGGTGTTGAGCGGGACGAAGACCGCGCCGAGCGTGCCCGCGGCGAACAGGGTCTCCAGGTAGGAGGGGTGGTTGGGGCCGAGGTAGGCGATCCGGTCGCCGCGTCTGATGCCGCGGGCGCGCAGGGCGTGGGCGAGGCGGGTGGTGCGGTCGTACAGGGCGGCGTACGTGAAGCTTGTGTCGCCGTGGATCAGGGCGGTGCGGTGCGGGGTCTTGCGGGCCCGGCGTGCGGGCCATGACCCGGTTCCCTCGTTGCGCATCGGGCACCCCTTACGGTTTGGTCAGCCCGAGCAGACGGGCGGCGTTCTCCTTGAGGATCTTCGGCCGGACCTCGTCCTTGATCTCCAGCTTCGCGAAGTCGGCGAGCCAGCGGTCGGGGGTGAGGACGGGGAAGTCCGAGCCGAAGAGGACCTTGTCCTTCAGCAGGGTGTTGGCGTACCGCACGAGCTGCGGCGGGAAGTACTTCGGCGACCAGCCGGACAGATCGATGTGCACGCCCGGCTTGTGGGTGGCGACGGCGAGGGCCTCGTCCTGCCAGGGGAACGACGGGTGCGCCAGGATGATCTTCAGGTGCGGGAAGTCGGCGGAGACGTCATCCACATGCAGAGGATTCGAGTACTTCAGCCGGATACCGCCGCCGCCCGGCACTCCGGCGCCGATCCCCGTCTGCCCCGTGTGGAACAGGGCGATCGTGCCCGTCTCCTCGATCACCTCGTAGAGGCCGTACGCCACCGAGCGGTCGTTCGGGAAGAAGCCCTGGATGCTGGGGTGGAACTTGAACCCCTTCACCCCGTACTCCTCGACGAGACGGCGGGCCTGCCTGATTCCCGCCTTGCCGCGGAAGGGGTCGATGGAGGCGAAGGGGATGAGGACATCGGAGTTGGCCGCCGCGGCCTCCGCCACCTCCTCGTTCGGGACCGGTGCCGTGCCGGTCGCGGACTCGGCGTCCACCGTGAAGATCACGGCGGCCATGTTCCGCTCCCGGTAATGGGCGGCGGTCTCCTCGAGCGTCGGCTTCCGCTTGCCCTCGACCTTGAAGTAGGCGGAGGAGGCGGCGTGCAGATCGTCGGCGAGGGAGGAGTGGCCCTGGGAGGAGACCTCCGCGTGGGTGTGGACGTCGATGGCGACCAGCTTGTCCAGGTCCATCACGCCTCCGGGAGCTTCGGCGCCGGAATGCCGACCGTCTGGAGTTCGGCGCCGGCCGAGGTGTGCCAGGCGTCGGCCAGGGTGTCGGGGGTCCAGCCGCCGTCGGCGTAGGCCGTGCTGATCTCCTGCGGATGCGACCAGAGTGCCACCTTGTCGCCGCCGATGCCGATGCACTGACCGGTCACCGAGCGGGCCGCCGCGGAGGCGAGGAAGGGGACGAGGGCCGCGCAGTCCTCGGGGGTGCCGAAGCCCTCGCCCTTGCGGAGGAAGTCGGGGAGCGGCTCACCGGCCCGTAGAGCGTCGATGTACGGCGCGAAGGCCGGGATCGTCTCGGTCATCGCGGTCGCGGCGACCGGCACGATCGCGTTGACGGTGATGTTCGCGCGGGCCAGCTCCATCGACCAGGTGCGGGCCATGGCGGCGATGCCCGCCTTGGCCGCCGCGTAGTTGGTCTGCCCGAAGTTGCCGCGCTGCCCGGCCGGGGAGCCGACCAGGATCAGGCTGCCGCCCTCGCCCTGCTCGCGCATCCGGACGGCGGCGGCGCGGGCGCAGGTGAAGGTGCCCCTGAGGTGGGTCGTGACCACGGCGTCGAAGTCGTCGTCGGTCATCTTCCACAGCACCTTGTCGCGCAGGATGCCGGCGTTGGTGACCAGGATGTCGAGCCGCCCGAAGGCCTCGACCGCGCGGTTCACGAGCCGCTCGGCGGCTTCCGTGGTGCCGACCGCGACGGCCTCGGCGACGGCCGTGCCGCCCGCCTCGGTGATCGACTTCGCGGCCTGTTCGGCGAGGGCCTCGTCGAGGTCGTTGACGACCACCGAGGCGCCATGGGCGGCCAGGGCGTGCGCGTAGGCGAGGCCGAGGCCCCGGCCACTGCCGGTGACGACGGCGGCCTTGCCGGTGAGATCGATGCCGGTCACAGCTGAGTCCCTTCACGAGCTGACGTGACGGAGATCGAAGCTAAGAGCAATAATTGGTGACGTCAATAGTTGTCGCGGACCGCAAGCTGCGAAAGACTGGGGCCATGAACACGAAAACGACGCCGATCGACGCGGACGAGCCCTGGATGCGCGAGCTGCACGCGGACACCGGCTACCTGCTGTACCGGCTGGGCCTGCGCTCCGGGCAGCTGTTCAACTCCTGCCTCCAGGAGTCCGGACTGCGGCTGCGCCACTACGCGGTGCTGCGCTACCTCGCCACCTGCGAAGGCGCCCTCCAGCGCGAGCTGAGCGCCCGCCTCGGCTACGACCCGAGCGCGATCGTCGGCCTGGTCGACGACCTGGAGAAGGCGGGCTTCGCCGAGCGCCGCCCCTCCCCCGACGACCGCCGCAGCCGGATCGTCGTACTGGCCGAAGCCGGCCGCGCCTTTCTGCGCGATACCGACGAGGCGGGCCTGAAGGTGACCAACGAACTCCTGGAGCCGCTCGACGCCGGCGAGCGCAAGACCCTGCACGCCCTGCTGCTGCGGATCGCGCAGGACGGACTCTGAACTGATGTTGTGCAAATGATTGACGGCTGCACGGCAACTGCCTAACTTCACGGAGGCATCGGCACCGTCCCCCAGGGAGCCCACCGTGCAGCCATCCCACATCACCCCAGAATCCCGGCAGTTGCGCAGAGTCGCCCTGTCCGGCCTGCTCGGCACCGCCGTCGAGTTCTACGACTTCCTCGTCTACGGCACGGTCGCCGCGCTTGTCTTCGGCGACCTGTTCTTCCCCGACGCCGACCCCGCGGTCGGCACGATCGCCGCCTTCGGCACCTTCGCCGCCGGTTATCTGGCCCGGCCCCTCGGCGGCATCCTCTTCGGCCACTTCGGCGACCGGGTCGGCCGTAAGTCGATGATGCTGCTGACCATGCTCCTGATGGGCAGCGGCAGTTTCCTGATAGGTCTGCTCCCCACCTACGACGCGATCGGCGTCTGGGCGCCCGTACTGCTGGTCCTGCTCCGGGTCGTGCAAGGCATCGCGATCGGCGGTGAGTGGGGCGGCGCCACCCTCATGGTCGTCGAGCACGCCGAGCACACCCAGAGCGGGCGGCGCGGACTGTGGTCCAGTTTCACCCAACTCGGCGCGCCGCTGGGCTCCTTGCTCTCGGCCGGAGTCGTCACCCTGGTCGCCACGCTGCCCGACGACGACTTCCGCTCCTGGGGCTGGCGTGTGCCGTTCCTGCTGAGCGTCGTGCTGCTCGGCGTCGGTATGTTCGTCCGCCTCAGGGTCGCCGAGAGCCCACTGTTCACCAAGCCCGCGCCCAGCGAGAAGCCACCCGTGCTGGAGGTGCTGCGGCGCCCCAAGCCGGTGATGCTGGCGGCCTGCGTCGGCATCGGCGCGTTCACCGCGCAGTCACTGCTGACCAGCTTCATGATCACGTACGCCGTGGACGAGGGCTACAGCCGCTCGCAGGTGCTCACCGCCGTGACCGTCGCCTCCGGTGTCGCCCTGCTGGTGCTGCCCACCGCCTCCGCCCTGTCCGACCGGATCGGCCGCCGTCCCGTGGTCCTGACCGGCGCGATCGCCTCCGCCGCGCTCGCCTTCCCGGTCCTGACCCTGGTCAACTCCGGCTCCCCAGGACTGCTGATCCTCGCCCTGGCCCTCGGCCACGGCGTCGCCCAGTCCACGATGTACGGCCCGCTCGGCGCCCTGCTCACCGAGATGTTCGGCACCCGGGTCCGCTACACCGGCGCCTCCCTCGGCTACCAGGCGGCCACCCTGCTCGGCGCGGGCTTCTCCCCGCTGATCGCCAGCAGCCTGCTCGCCTCGAACGGCGGCGGCAGCACGCCCGTCTCCCTGTTGCTGTGCGGCGGCGCGGCGATCACCGCGCTGACGGTGTGGCGACTCCGCGAGACACACACCGACACACTGAATCCCACCCCGGCCCATGCCGCGACGCCCGCCCCGGAAGGGACACCCCGTTGAGAACCCTCGTCGCCGTCGCGCTGGCCGTCACCCTCACGACAGCCGCCGCACTGCCCGCCTCGGACACCCACCTGGAGGGTCAACTCCCCTCGGGCGCCACCTACTTGATGGACACACCCGCGGACTGGAACGGCACGGTCCTGCTGTACAGCCACGGCTACCGGGCCGCAGGCTGGCCCAACCCGCCCCAGAACGCGCCCGATTCAGCCACCCGGGACAAGCTCCTGGACCAGGGATACGCCCTCATCGGCTCCTCCTACGCCACCACCGGCTGGGCCGTGACCGACGCCGCACCCGACCAACTCGCCACGCTCGACGTCTTCACGGAGAAGTTCGGCAAGGCCGACCGCACCCTCGCCTGGGGCACGTCCTACGGCGGTCTGGTCACGACGACCCTCGCCGAACGGCACGCCGCCCGCTTCGACGGCTCCCTGTCCATGTGCGGTCTGGTGCAGGGCGGAGTGGCGAACTGGAACAGCACCCTGGACCCGGTGTTCGCGCTGAACACGCTGCTCGGCTCGGACGTCCGGCTCACCGGATTCGCGGACCAGGCGCAGGCACAGGGCGCCGCGCAGACGCTCACCGCGGACGTCACGGCCGCCCAGGGGACCCCGCAGGGCCGCGCCCGCATCGCCCTCGCGGCAGCCCTGCACAACGTCCCCGGCGACGCCGTACCGGGACTCATCCAACTCCCCGCCTTCAGCTGGCGCCAGGAGGCGGAGAGCCGGGCGGGTGGCAACCCGTCCTGGAACACGGGCGTCGACTACACGGCGATGCTCCACCGCTCGCCGCTCTACAAGGAGGTGGCCGGGCTGTACAAGGAGGCCGGGGTCTCCCTGCGCGCCGACCTCAAGACCCTCAACCGCGCACCCCGCATCTCCGCCGACGCCTCGGCCGTACGGTGGATGCGCGACACCAGCGTCTTCAAGGGCCGCCTCTCGGACCCCCAGTTGAACATCCACACCACCGGCGACACGCTGATCCCCGTACAGTCGGAGAGCGCCTACCGCAGGGCCGCCACAGCGGCAGGATCCGGCACTCTGCTGGCGCAGGCCTATGTTGACGCGCCGGGCCACTGCACGTTCACCCCGGGCGAGATGGTGGGCGCGCTGCGGACCCTGGAGTCCCGGCTGGACACGGGCCGCTGGGACGCGTCACCGGGTTCTCTCAACTCCCGTGCGCAGCAAGAGGATCCGACCGCCGAGCCCCGCTATACCGCGTACGAACCCGCCCCCTACCCCCGCCCCTACGACCTCGCCCACCCGGGAGACGCCCGGCCATGACCCCTCGCTCCGCGCCCGACCGGCTGCTGTCCGTGCTCGCCGCGTTCGACCACGAGCACCCGGCCCTGAGCCTGACGGACCTCAGCCGGCGGGCCGGACTGAGCCTGACCACCGCGCACCGCCTGGTGGGCGCCCTCACCGAATGGGGCGCGCTGGAGCGGGACTCCGCCGGCGTCTACCACGTGGGACTCAGGCTGTGGGAGCTCGCGGCACTGGCACCGCGCGGCCTCGCCCTCCGGCAGGTCGCGCTGCCGTATCTGGAGGACCTGTACGAAGCAACCCATGAGAACGTGCAGTTGGCGGTGCGGGACGGCGCCGAGGTCGTCTACATCGAGTGGCTCTCGGGCCGTTCGGCAGTGGGCGTCCACATCAGGGTCGGCGCCCGCTGGCCGCTGCACGCGACCGGGGTGGGCCTTGCTCTGCTGGCCCACGACGACCCGGCCCACCAGGAGGAGTACTGCGCGGGCCCGCTGGAGTCCTTCACGCCCTACACCATCACCGACCCCGCCCGCCTGCGCCGCGAACTCGCCGAAGTGCGGCGCATCGGCGTGGCGGTGAGCAGCCGTCAGGTCACCGCCGACGCCCTGTCGGTGGCCGCCCCGATCCGCGGACCCGGAGGGGCAGTGGTTGCCGCCGTGTCGGTGGTCGTGCCTCAAATCAACGCCCAGGTACCGGTGTTGGCCCCGGCGGTACGGATCGCGGCGCGGGGGATCTCACGCGGGTTGGGGTGGCTCCCGGCGGAACGCTGAGCCACCCCGACGCTCGCGTCAGGTGCGGGTCACTTCTGCTCCACCCGCACCCAATCCACCTCCGCCCGCACTCCCCCGGCCGCGATGCGGTCCACGCTGGACTGCGGGAGACCCCAGTACGGGGTCGTGACCTTGTTCCAGCCGGCCGGGTAGGCGCCGCCCAGAGCGAGGTTGAGGATCACGTACTGGTTGTGGTCGAAGACCCACTGGCCCCGGGTCGACTCCAGCTTGTTGCGGGAGGTCTCCTGAACCAGACGGTCGTCGACGTAGAAGCGCATGCCGACCGGGGTCCACTCCACCGCGTAGGTGTGCCACTGGTCGGCACGGCCGCCGTTCGGGTAGATCTGGCGGGCGCCGATGTTGCCGTCGGCGGAGTAGCCGGGGCCGTGCAGGGCGGTGCTGGTCCAGTCGCCGTAGCCGATGTTCTCCATGATGTCGGTCTCGCCGGAGGCCGGCCAGGACACCGACGGGTCGTCGACATTGCTGCCGAGCAGCCAGAACGCGGGCCAGAAGCCGTCGCCCACCGGGAGCCTCATGCGTGCGCTGACCCGGCCGTAGGTGAAGTCGAACTTGGTGTTGGTGTCGATGCGGCCCGAGGTGAAGTCGTAGGTGCCGCCGCCCGCCTGGGTGCAGCCCTTGCAGTGCTTGGCCTCCAGGATCAGATGGCCGTTCTCCTGGCGGATGTTGTCCGGGGAGTCGACATACGCCTGGGACTCGCCGTTGACCGAGCCCATCTCCGTGCCGGTGCGAACCACGCGCCACTTGGCGCGGTCCAGGGCGGCGGTGGTGAAGTCGTCGAAGAAGGTGGTGCGGTACGTGCCCGACTGGTCCGCCGGGAGCGCCGGGTAGGCCGCCGCCGCGCTGCCGCCGGTGCCCCAGACCTCGAACTCGTAGAGCGAGTAGCCGAACTGGGCCGTCGCCGGGGCGGGGTTGTAGAAGGAGCGGCGTTCCTTGCCGAGCATGCGGACGTAGCGGCCGGTGGCCGGCTGCGGGAGGCGGATCGAGTCGTGCAGGCCCACCGCCTCCGCCGGGGACTTCACGTTCGCCCGGCGGGACGCCACTTCGGCGGCCGAAGGGCGGTACACCGTGCGCCAGGTGCGGTTGTCGTCGGAGACCTGGAGCTCGTAGTCGACGGCGAACGCGGCCTCCCAGTAGAGGTCGACCGTGTCGATCGTCGAGGGTGCGCCGAGGTCGACGGAGACCCAGCGGTCCGCGTTCCAGTCGCTGGACCAGCGGGTCTGGTCCGCCTTCAGGTCGGCGGGCCGGCCTCCGTCGGTGATGAACGCCGGGGAGTTGCCCGCGTGTTGGTAGAAGTTCGTGTAGGCCGGGTGGTTCAGGGCCAGGTTGGTGCGGCTCGTGGAGGCGGGGGCCGGTTCGCCGCCGTACACCTTGAACGAGTAGAGGGAGTAGCCCCACGGGGTGGCGCGCTCCATGCCGCGCATTCGGACGTAGCGGCCGGTGACCTCCTGGGGGTAGGTGTGCGCCGTGACCGAGCCTCCGGTGCCGTCGGTCTCCGTGTAGAAGGGGGTCCAGTCCGTGCCGTTTCTGGAGACCTCCAGGACGTAGCGCTTGCCGTAGGCGGCTTCCCAGTCGAGGGTGACGCGGTCGATGCGGATCGTCTGGCCGAGGTCCAGGCGGATCCACGCGTTGTCGGCGAAGTCGCTGGACCAGCGGGTCGCGCCGTTGTCGTCGAAGGCGAGGCCGGGGGCGAGGCCCGCGTTCTCGCTGCCGGAGGCGGTGACGCCGGCCGGGTTCGCCGCGTACGCGGCTGACGCGCGGTCGGTGTCCCAGGCGACGGCGGCCGCGAGTTGCTCGGGCGCGGGGGCGGCGAAGGCGGGGCCCGCCGTGAGCACGGCCGCCGCGGCGAGAGCGGTCACGAGGATGCGTGAGGTACGGGTGGGCATGCGGCTCTCCTTGAGCAGGGAGGGTGGGGTGCCGGTTCCGTAAAGTCTCATGACTTAATTTAGGTTGTGATTTAAAACTCGAGGGAAGCGGTCGTCAAGGTGTTGCGCATGATGAATCGCCGACCGTTTCCGCGCCTCGTTCAGCCCAGCATCGTGCGGGCCAGGTACGACACTTCCTCCCCGGCGTGCCGTGCCGTCGCCCGGCACGCGAGGGTCGTGTCCGAGGTGACCTGCGCCGGAGTGATGCGCCAGCGGACCGTCAGTTCGTCGCCCGCCCGCAGGAGTGGGGCCGTGAGGGGGTCCAGGGCGTGTATGTCCCAGCCGCCGGGGGCGCCGAGGGTGAGGCGCGGGGCGGTCCAGGGGCGGGCGGAGCCGTTGGCGAGGGTGGCGGTCAGGGTGAACTCCGGTGCCTGGCCGGTTACTTCCAGCGTCAAGCCGAAGGGCTTGCGGGCGTAGGTCGGCGACCAGGAGTCGCGCATCAGCTTCACCAGGACGTCCGCCTGGGCCGGGCGCGCCGACGCCAGGTCGTGCTCCTCGCCGGGGTCCCGGGACAGGTCGTACAGCTCTACGTCCCACTCGTCGTCGGGGACGCCCCGGTCCTGGCCCGGCGCGAAGCGCACCGCCTTCAGGTCGCCGCGTCGCAGCGCCTCCGCCAGGCGTCGGCCCCGGCCCCGGTCGGCCGCGTCGGAGCGCGGGGTGACTCCGCTGTGGTTGCGGTAGAAGTACAGGCTGTTGTGACGGGCGGTGTGGCCCGATCCTCGCAACAAGGGGGCCAGTGAGAGGCCGTCCACGTCCGTGGGAGCCGGGGCCCCCGCCAGGTCGGCCAGGGTGGGCAGGAGGTCCGTCAGGGGCGTCGGGCGGTCCGTCGTGCCGGCCGGGATGTGCCTCGGGGACCAGGCGATGAGCGGGACGCGGATGCCGCCCTCGTAGAGGTTGCGCTTGTAGCCGCGCAACGGGCCGTTCGCGTCGAAGAGTTCGGGGTTGGTGCGGCCCTCCTCGTGCGGGCCGTTGTCGCTGGTGATCAGGACGAGCGTGCGGCCCGCCACACCGAGTCGGGTAAGGCGGTCGACGACGTCGCCGACCAGCGAGTCGAAGGTGGTGATCTGCGCGGCGTGCCGTCGGTCGGGGCCGGGCCAGGGACGGTCGCCGTACTCGCCGTCGTCCGGTGTCTGGCTGGGGGCGTGCGGCAGGGTCGGGGTGAGGTACAGCAGGAACGGCTCGGCCCGGTGCGCGTCGAGGAAGGCCAGCGCGCGTTCCTTCAGCAGATCGGGGGCGTAGACCTCGCGGGCGTCGCCGCGGTTGGCGGGGATCTCCTGGCGGTTGCCGTTGTGCCACAGGTACTCGGGGAAGTAATCGTGGGCATGGCGGTGGCCGATGTAGCCGTAGAACTCCTCGAAACCCCGGGAGTTGGGGTGGCTCGGCTGGTCCGGCTGCTCGGGGCCGAAGCCCCACTTGCCGAAGACGCCGGTGCGGTAGCCGAGCGAGCGGAGCGCCTCGGCGAAGGTGAAGTCCCGGTCCGTGAGCGCCCCTTGGCCGCCCGGGCCCCAGGGGTTCTCCCGCACGGTGGCGTGCCCTGCGTGCAGTCCGGTGAGCACCGAGCAGCGTGAGGGCGCGCAGACGGGGGCGGCGGCGTAGGCGTCGGTGAAGCGCAGGCCCTCGGCGGCCAGGGCGTCCAGGCGGGGGGTGCGGATGAGTTTCTGGCCGTAGGAGCCGAGTTCGCCGTAGCCGAGGTCGTCGGCGAGGATCACCACGAAGTTGAGCCGGTCCGAGCCGGACTGCACGGCCGGCACCGCGGAGGCGTGCTTGCCGTCCGGCGGCGGCAGCGCCTTGTCGCCTTCCTCGCACGCGGTGACCGCCGTGGCCGCGACCGGCACTGCGGCGGCCGCGGTGAGGAAGCGGCGGCGGCTCGGCATACATGTCTCCTGGGAGGCGACGGGAAGGGGGTCCGGAGACGATGGTGATCGCAGCCGTCGGTCCAGGACCATGCATACGCTGTGAACGCTCTGTTTCGACCTTTGAGAGGGAAAGTCCCGACCCCTGGTTCCTTCTCCACGGCATCGAAATGATCACAAACGGAGGCGCGATATCCCTCTCACCGGTGAGGACGCCGTCGCATCCGGCCTTCGATACTGGAGGGGCCTCTTGCCCCGAGGAGCCGCCCATGTCCCCGCCGTCCTGGCTCACCCCTGCCGTCACCAGGCTGCGTACGGCGAATCCGTACGTCGTCGACGGCGCGCTCGCCGCGCTGGTGCTGTTCGCCGCCTCCCTCCAGTGGATCTTCCCGGACGAGGGGGACGACCGCCTCACCTGGCAGGGCTGGCTGCTGGCCGCCGCCACCGCGGTGCCGCTGGTGTGGCGGCGCCGGGCGCCGTTCGCCACGGCGTGCGCCGTGTCGATGGCCACGCCCGCGATGGCCCTGTACCACGCCCCGCCGCCGGACGTGGTGTACGGCGGTCTCGTCGTCCTCTACACGATGGCCGCCCAGGGCCGGGTCTGGCAGCGCCGGTTCATGCTGGCGGGCTGGATCCTCGGGGTCGTCCTCACCATGCAGCACAAAGAGGAGCCGCTGCCCTTCGAGTACGCCTTCCAACTGCTCAGCCTGGTCGGGGCGTACGGGTTCGGGATGCTCTCCCGGGTCCAGCGCGCCTACACCGCCGCCCTGGTGGACCGGGCCCGGCGCCTGGAGCGGGAGCGGGCCGCGGACACGGCCCGGGCGACGGCGCAGGAGCGCGCCCGGATCGCCCGGGACATGCACGACATCCTGGCCCACGCGGTGAGCCTGATGGTGGTGCAGGCCGAGGCCGGGCCGGTCGTCGTGCGCAGCGATCCGGCGCGCGCGGAGGCCGCCTTCGACGCCATCGCGGGGACCGGCCGGGACGCGATGGCGCAGTTGCGGCGGATCCTCGGGGTGCTGAAGGAGGAGGAGCGCGAGGGCGGTGCGCGGCGGCTGCCGCAGCCGGGCGTGGCGGCGCTGCCCGGCCTGGTCCGGCAGGTCACCGAGTCGACCGGGCTGCGGGTCGAGCTGCGCTCCAGCGGCAAGCCGCGCCCGCTGCCCCCGGACACCGAGGTCGCCGCCTTCCGTATCGCGCAGGAGGCGCTCACCAACACCGTGAAGCATGCGTACGCTTCCTCCGCTACCGTCGCTCTCGACTGGGCGGAGGACGAATTGACACTGTCGGTGACGGACGACGGACGCGGCCCCTCGGGCCCCGGCGGCGGGCACGGACTGATCGGCATCCGTGAGCGGGCCGCCGCCTGCGGGGGCAGCGCCCGTGCCGGGCGGGGTCCGGAGGGCGGTTTCCGGGTCGTCGTACGGCTTCCGGCCGACGACCGGCAGGCGGCGCTGGGGTGAGCATCCGGGTGGTCGTCGCCGACGACCAGGAACTGGTCCGCAGCGGCTTCAGCATGATCCTCGAGGCGCAGCCGGACATCGAGGTGGTCGCCGAGGCCGGCGACGGCGCGGAGGCGGTCGCCGCGGTCCGGGCCCACACGCCCGATGTGCTGCTCCTCGACATCCGGATGCCCGTCATGGACGGCCTGGAAGCGGCTCGGCGAGTGTGCGGGGAGTCCGCCTGCAAGGTGGTCATGCTGACCACGTTCGACCTGGACGAGTACGTATACGACGCGCTCTACGCGGGGGCCAGCGGCTTCCTGCTGAAGGACGTCCGCCGCGACGACCTGGTGCACGCGGTCCGGGTGGTCGCGGCCGGGGACTCCCTGCTCGCCCCTACGGTGACCCGCCGTCTGGTCGCCGACATCGTGCGCCGCCGTCGCCAGGAGGCAGCCGCGGAGGTCACCCCACAGCGGCTGGAAGTGCTGACGGCCCGCGAGGCGGAGACCCTGCGGATGCTCGCCCGGGGCCTGTCCAACGCGGAGATCGCGACGGCCCTGTTCGTGAGCGAGCACACGGTGAAGACCCACGTCAGCAATGTGCTGAGCAAGCTGGGGCTCCGGGACCGGGTGCAGGCGGTGATCTGCGCGTACGAGACGGGCCTGGTGACGCCCGGCGACGGTCAGTCCTGACCCTCCCCGAGCTCGGTGAAGAGGGTGAGCTGCAGGGCTCCCGGTGCCTCCAGCCGGGAGTTGAGGGAGTTCCAGGGCGTACGAGTCGGCTCGGCGACAACTTCGGCCCCGGCCCCCGCCAGCACACGCGTCACCGCCGTGGAGTCGTCCACCTCGAAGGCCACCCGGATGTGTCCGGCGACGCGACGCCCGACCTCGACCTCGTCGATGAACGCGGCGTGGTTCGGGTCGGTCAGCTCCAGGGTTGCGCGCCCCGCCTCCAGGATGGTGACCCGCCCTCCGGGGGAGGAGAACGCAGCGCGTTCGGGCAGACCGAGGACGTCGCGGTAGAAGCGCAAGGCCTCGTCGTAGTCGTCCGCCGTGACGACAAGGCGGAGTTCCCGGACTGCTGGTGCGTCGGACATGGGTGCTCCTCGGAGATCGTGAGTGTCGCCGTTGGTCAACTCTCCAACCGGCACCTTTGATTCCTCCCCCACGCGAGTGATACGACCCCGCCTCTCCCCCGTACGACCGAGCCCGACAAACCGCTCCCTCCGGCGATCCGGTGACCCCCGGCCCAGGACGAACCTGAGAGCACTTGTCCACCGTCCAACCGCCGGAGGCCCCCGTGCTCTCCACGCTCGCCCGGACTGCCACGCGCCGTCCGCTCACCGTCATCCTGCTCTGGCTGCTCTTCCTGCTGCTCGGCTTCGGGCTCGGCACGGGCGTCTTCGGGCGGCTCTCCGACGATGTGCCGGACGTGCCCGGCACCGAGTCGCAGCTGGCCGAGGAGTATCTGTCCGGCCTGGACCCGACCGGCGAGACCGTCACCGCCGTCGTCGCGGGCGAGCCGGTCTCCGACGCCGCCCTGCGCGCCCAGGTCGAACGGGCCGTCGCCGAGGTCCGCGAGATCGCCGGAGTGGCCGCCGTACCCGATCCGTACGCCACGCCCGGACTCACCGCCCGGGACGGACAGGCCCTGATCATCCCGGTCACCTTCGAGGGCGGCCTGGACGACGACGCCGAGGAGGAGGCGACGGACGCCGCCGCCGAACGCATCCGGCAGATCGAGGCGCCCGACGTCCATGTCAGCGGTGGCGAACTGCTCGGCAGGCAGCTCGGCGAAAGGGCGCAGGAGGACGTCAAGAACGCCGAGTTGATCTCCCTGCCCGTCGTACTCGCCCTGCTGCTCGTGGTGTTCGGCGGACTGCGCGCCGCCGCCCTGCCTCTGGTGATCGCCGTCAGTGGCATCGCCGGCGCGTTCCTGGCGCTGTTCGCCTTCAGCGAGGTCACCGACATCTCGGTGTACGCGATCCAGGTCACCACCATGCTGGGGCTCGGACTCGCCGTGGACTACGCCCTGTTGATGCTGGTGCGGTTCCGTGAGGAGCGCCGGCACACCGAGGACGTCGTGGCGGCCGTGCACCGTACGGTCGCCGCGGCCGGGCGGACCGTGCTGTTCTCCGGGCTCACGGTGGCCGTCAGTCTGACGGGGCTGCTGGTCTTCCCGAGCGTGTTCCTGCGCAGCATGGGTCTGGCCGTGGCCGCCGTCGTGGTCATCGACATGCTGGCCGCGGTCACCCTGCTGCCCGCGCTGCTGACGAAGTTCGGCGGGAAGATCCCACCCGCGCGCGTACGGCCGGACAGGGAGGAGGGCCGCCTCTTCGCCCGCCTGGCCCGCTTCGCCGCCCGCCGCCGTATCGCCGTGGTGGCCACCGTCGTACCGGTGCTCCTGGTGCTGGCGCTGCCGGTCACCGGCATGACGATCAACATCGGCGACGCCAAGCAACTGCCCACGAGCACCGAGGCACGGCAGCTGTACGACACCGTCGACGCGCACTTCCCGCCCGGCACCGGGGTCTCCCCGATCACCGTCGTCGTCAAGCCCGGCACCGACCCGGCGACCGCCGAGCGGATCAGCGCGCTGTCCGGCGCCGAGTCGCGTCAACTGCCGGGCGGCACCACGGTGGTGGAGATCCAGCCGCCCGGGAGCGTCGACGGCAAAGCCGCGACGGACCTGGTCGAGCGGATACGGGACCTGCGCGGCGACGAACCCGTCGAGGTGACCGGGGTCGCGGCCCGACTGGTGGACTTCCGGGAGATGCTCGCCGAACGGGCACCCTGGGCCGCCGTGACCGTCCTGGCCGGAATCTTCGCACTGCTGTTCGCCTTCACCGGCTCGGTACTGATCCCGCTGCGCACCATCGCGACCACGCTGCTCAGCCTGGGCGCCGCGCTCGGTGTGGTGGTGTGGGTCTTCCAGGACGGGCATCTGGCCGGACTGCTGGGCGCCGAGGGCCTGGGCTCGCTGAGCCTCACCGCGCCGCCACTGATCGTCGCCATCGCCTTCGGGCTCGCCATGGACTACGAGCTGTTCATCCTGGCCCGGATGCGGGAGGCACGGGAGCGCGGGGAGGACGATCAAGAAGCCGTGGTGACGGGGCTGCGCCGCTCCGGACGGGTGGTCACCTGTGCCGCGCTGCTGCTCGCGGTCGTCTTCGGCGCCTTCATGACGGGCGGCTTCTCGCCCATCCTGCAGATCGGCCTCGGGCTCACCCTCGCGGTGCTGATCGACGCCACCGTCGTACGGATGCTGCTGGTCCCGGCGACGATGGCCCTGCTCGGCCGCCGCGCCTGGTGGGCGCCACGCCCGCTGCGCCGGGCCCACGACCGGTTCGGGCTGACGGAGGCGCCGACGGCGCCCGAGCCGCCCGTACCGACGAAGGTCTGAGAATCACCGGAATCTCATACCGCGCACCGCCGGTTCAAAGGATCACCCCAGGTACGAGGCGCACGATGCAGGCGCAAACGTGGATATACCAGGAAGGCCTGCCGTGGGCGTCTCGCACATATCAAACCGGTCCGAGCAGCAGTCGCGGGGGTGGTCACGGCGCGGGGTCCTCACCGTTCTCGGTGTGGTCCCCGCCGCCGTGCTGACCGGGTGCAGCGGCTCGGCGGACGCCTCGGAGCCCGGTACGGCCACGACTGCCTCGACGCTCCCGCCGACGATCACGGTGACTCCCGCCGACGGGACGAAGAAGGCCGCGTTCACCACTCCCGTCGAGGTCACGGTGACGGACGGCACGCTCGCGTCCGTGGAGGTCACCGGCAACGACGGGTCCACACTGGCCGGCACCTACAACGACACCCGGACCAAGTGGATCTCGAAGGAGAACCCGTACTCCGGCACGAAGTACACGGTCACCGCCGAGGCGGAGGGCGGCGCCGCGACGAAGACCGCGACCTTCACCACCAGGTCCCCCGGCGAGACCTTCGTCGGCTACTTCATCCCCGAGGCGGGCTCCACCTCCGGCGTCGGCATGCCCGTGTCGATCAACTTCACGCACGCCGTGACCGACCGGGCAGCGGTCGAGAAGGCGATCACGGTGACCGCGGAGCCGGCCGTCGAGGTGGTCGGCCACTGGTTCAGCGACACCCGGCTCGACTTCCGGCCCGAGTCGTACTGGGCGGCCGGCACCACGGTCACGCTCGGTCTGCGGCTGAAGGACGTCGAGGGCGCGGACGGTGTCCACGGCGTCCAGTCCAAGGACGTCACCTTCCACATCGGCCGCGAGCAGATCAGCACGGTCGATCTCGACAGCAAGGTGATGACGGTCGTACGGGACGGGCAGACGGTCGCCGGCTACCCGGTCACCGGCGGCGACGCCGACCACACCACCTGGTCCGGGATCATGGTGATCAGCGAACGGTTCAAGGAGACCCGGATGGAGTCCTCCACGGTCGGTCTCGGCGACGAGTACGACATCTCCGACGTCCCGCACGCCCAGCGGCTGACCACCTCCGGCACTTTCATCCACGGCAACTACTGGGCGTCCACGTCGGTGTTCGGCGGCGAGAACACCAGCCATGGCTGTATCGGGCTGCACGACGCGAAGGGCGCGGGCGACAAGTCCGTGGACGGCTACAAGTTCTACGACAGCTCGATGCTCGGTGATGTGGTGGTCGTGACCAACTCCGGGGAGGAGACGGTCGATCCGGCCAATGGGCTGAACGGCTGGAACCTGTCCTGGGCAGAGTGGCGGGCGGGGAGTGCCCTGTAGCGCGTCCCGCGCATTCACGGGGTGAACTCCCGTTCCGTGAACGGGATTTCTCTGCTTCACCTCTTGACGACCCGGGTGCCGGGGAGCACATTGGCGGCACTTTGAGAGCGCTCTCAAAGGGTTCCCCGCACCCCACCGAGAGGCATCCCCATGAGCAGTCCCCACAGACGACGGCGCCCGCTGCGGCGCGCACTCGTCGCAGTCTTCAGCGCCCTGGGCCTGGCGGCGGCCGCCGTCGCGTCCGCGGACGCCGCCGCTCCGCCGCCCCCGTCGGGCTGGACGCAGGTCTTCGTGGACGACTTCAACGGCGCCGCGGGCACCGGCGTCAACACCGCCAACTGGCAGTACGCGACCGGCCACGGCTACCCCGGCGGCCCCGCCAACTGGGGCACCGGCGAGATCGAGAACATGACGTCCAGCACCAACAACGTGGCCCTGGACGGCAGCGGCAACCTCCGCATCACCCCGCGCCGCGACGCGTCCGGCAACTGGACGTCCGGCCGTATCGAGACCAACCGCGGCGACTTCCAGCCCCCGGCGGGCGGCAAGCTGCGCGTCCAGTCCCGTATCCAGATGCCCAACGTCACCGGCGCCGCGGCCCGCGGCTACTGGCCCGCGTTCTGGATGCTGGGCACGCCCTACCGCGGCAACCTGTGGAACTGGCCGAGCGTCGGCGAGCTGGACATCATGGAGAACGTCCAGGGCCTCAACACCGTGTGGTCGACGGTGCACTGCGGTACGAGCCCCGGCGGTCCGTGCAACGAGACGACGGGCATCGGCGGTTCGAGGGCCTGCCCCGGCGCGACCTGCCAGGCCGGCTTCCACACGTACGCACTGGAATGGGACCGCTCGACGAGCCCGGAGCAGATCCGCTTCTACGTCGACGACATCAACTACCACACCGTGCGCGCCGATCAGGTCGACGCGACGACCTGGAACAACGCCACCAACCACGGCTTCTTCATCATCCTGAACGTGGCGATGGGCGGCGGTTTCGTCGACGCGTTCGGCGGCGGCCCGGACGCGGCGACCGTGCCCGGTCACTCGATGGTCGTCGACTATGTCCAGGTGCTGTCCAGTGGGAGCGGTACCACACCCCCGCCGACCGGCAACCGCGACGCCTACAGCGCCATCCAGGCCGAGTCCCACGACAGCCAGTCGGGCACGTTCACCGAGGCGACCTCGGACACGGGCGGCGGCCAGAACATCGGCGCGCTCGCCAACGGTGACTGGGCGTTGTACCGGGGTGTCAACTTCGGCTCCTCGGCGGCCACTCAGTTCGTCGCCCGGGTCGCGAGCGGCGCCGGATCCGGCGTGAGCGGCTTGGTCGAGGTGCGCCTGGACAGCCGTAGCAACGCGCCCATCGGGAGTTTCGCGCTGGCCAACACGGGCGGCTGGCAGAGCTGGCGGACGATACCGGCGAACATCAGCGCGGTGACGGGTACGCACGATGTGTATCTGACCTTCACCAGCGGGCAGCCGGCGGACTTCGTGAACGTGAACTGGTTCAACTTCGGCCGCTGAGAGGAGCGGTGAGGCGTGTCGGCGGTCCGAGCCCAGGAGAAATTCGGACCGCCGACACGGGCCGTGGTGCGAGACTGCGCGAGATGCTCAGTGAACTTGACTACCTCCGCGAGATAGAGCGCCTCGCCCACCAGATCAAGGCGGCGGCGTACGACGAGGGCCGGCCTGCCCTGGACGCGGACCCCGAGGACGCGACACCGCTCCAGCGCCGGGTGAACGCGCTGGCCAGGATGCTGCACCACTACCACTTCGAGGGCGACGGCTGCCTGGAGGAGGACCGCCCCCTGGTCCGGCTGTTCGGTGCCGCGGTACTGAAGCCGGGGGTCATGGAGGGGTACGACGAGCTCTGCGCGCGGTTCGGAGTCCAACCCCGCGCCGAGGGCTGGGCGTTGTGGCACACCTGGGGTGACGGGGAGCTGAAGGTGACCATGGTGGTGTCCGCCGTGGAGACCACGGAGGGCCTGTTCCAGAACTGGTCGCACGGCAGGTCGGTGGATCCGGTGACCCCGCTGCCGTCCCAGGTCGCCCTGGTTCACATGGGCTGGATGGGCCCGATGACGCTCTCGCCACGCGGAGTCCGCCGTATGGGAGTCGGCGGACAGCCGCCGGTCTAGCGCAGCTCTGCCCTGAACGCCGCCGGAGTCATATCCGTGTGCTGGTGAAAGAACTTGGAGAAGTTGGCGGCATCAGGAAAGCCCACCGCCGCCCCCACCCGCCCGATTGGCATATCCGTATGGGCCAGCAACCGCTTGGCCTCCAGCACCACCCGCTTGTCGATAAACCCCTTGGGCGTCTCCCCCGTAGCCGCCCGCACCGCCCGCACCAACGTGCGCCGCGAATACCCGAGCTGATCCGCATACGCGCTCACGCTGTGATTCGTGGCGAAGCCGCGTTCCACCGCGTCCCGGAAGAGGGTGAACGTCGAGCCGGCGTCGCGGCGGGCCGCCTCCTGGGAGCTCGCCGCGAGATGTGCGAGGCGGAGCAGGAACGCCGACAGGGAGTGGCGCAGGACTGCGGTGTGCAGGCTCAGGGGAAGCGTGGTCGTGTCCTTGTACTCGCGGCGGAGCTGGCCGAGCGCCGAGCGCAGCGCGGTGAGCTGCGGCTCGTCGGGGTGGAGCAGGGGCGGTAGGTCGTAGCGGTAGAGGCCGGTCGCCTCCACGGTCGCCCGGGGCAGGAAGCCGGGCTGCATGGTGAGGACGGTTCCCCGGTACTCGCTCGTCGTCGAGAAGCGGTGGATCTGCCCCGGGCGGATCCACAGCAGGTCGCCGGCGCCCGCCTCGTACTCGGTGAAGTCGATCATGTGTCTGACGGGCCCCTCGTCGAAGAGCATCACGACATGGAAGTCGATGCGGTGCACCCGCTCCAGCGGCACATCGGCGTGCCAGGCGCGGTCGGGGCGCATCGGGCCGACCTGCATGCCCACACCGAGCACGCTCAGGTCGACCGGGAAGGGGAAGGTTCTGATCCCGTCCTCGCCGCCTTGCACTGTTCTGTCCGCCATGTCCGCCCGCGTCTCGTACCCGTGTCCCACTTTCACCACAGGCTGACACACGGTGACCTTCCCTCGAAAAAGTCTGACTTTTAGTTTTGAACGCGTCAGAGCAGGAACCCCGCTCCCATCGAGGACTTCTTGAAGATGAGCACGCAGACACCGGACAGCTTCGAATGGACCGAACTCGACCGGCGTGCCGTCGACACCGCGCGCCTGCTGGCGGCGGATGCCGTGCAGAAGGTCGGCAACGGCCACCCCGGCACCGCGATGAGCCTCGCGCCTGCCGCGTACACGATCTTTCAGAAGGTGATGCGGCACGATCCCGCGGATCCCGAGTGGACCGGCCGTGACCGCTTCGTCCTCTCCCCCGGCCACACCTCGCTGACGCTCTACACCCAGCTCTTCCTCGCCGGGTACGAGGTCGAGCTGGACGACCTCAAGGCCTTCCGCACCCAGGGTTCGAAGACGCCCGGTCACCCGGAGTACGGCCACACCGCGGGCGTGGAGACCACGACCGGGCCGCTCGGTCAGGGCGTCGCGAACGCCGTAGGCATGGCGATGGCCGCCCGCTACGAGCGCGGGCTGTTCGACCCCGAGGCCGCCGAGGGCGAGTCCCCGTTCGACCACACCATCTGGGCGATCGTCTCCGACGGCGACCTGGAGGAGGGCGTCTCCGCCGAGGCCTCCTCGCTGGCCGGCCATCAGAAGCTGGGCAACCTGGTCTTCGTCTACGACGACAACCACATCTCCATCGAGGGCGACACCGCGACCGCGTTCTCCGAGGACGTGCTGAAGCGGTACGAGGCCTACGGCTGGCACACCCAGCGCATCGAGCCCACCGGGGACGGCGACGTCGACGTCCACGCCCTGTACGCGGCGCTCAAGGCCGCGCAGGACGAGACCGAGCGCCCCTCGATCATCGCGATGCGCACGATCATCGCCTGGCCCGCCCCGACCGCGCAGAACACCGAGGCCTCGCACGGCTCCGCGCTCGGCGAGGACGAGATCGCGGCCACCAAGCGCGTCCTCGGCTTCGACCCCGCGCGCACCTTCGAGGTCGCCGACGAGGTCCTCGCCCACAGCCGCCGCGCCCTCGACCGGGGCGCCGAGGCGCACGCCGCCTGGGACAAGCGCATCGCCGAGTGGCGCACCGCGAACCCGGAGCGCGCCAAGCTGTTCGACCGCGTGGTCGCCGGTCAGCTTCCCGAGGGCTGGGAGTCCGCGGTCCCGGTGTTCGAGCCCGGCAAGTCCGTCGCCACCCGCGCCGCCTCCGGCAAGGTCCTCCAGGCACTCGGCGCGGTCCTGCCCGAGCTGTGGGGCGGCTCCGCCGACCTGGCCGGATCCAACAACACCACGATCGACAAGACCAGCTCCTTCCTGCCGAAGGGCAACCCGCTGCCGGAGGCCGACCCCTACGGCCGTACCGTCCACTTCGGCATCCGCGAGTTCTCCATGGCCGCGGAGATGAACGGCATCGCCCTGCACGGCAACACACGCATCTACGGCGGCACCTTCCTGGTGTTCTCCGACTACATGCGCAACGCCGTCCGGATGTCCGCGCTGATGCAGCTCCCCGTCACCTATGTGTGGACGCACGACTCCGTCGGCCTCGGTGAGGACGGACCCACCCACCAGCCGGTCGAGCACCTCGCCTCGCTGCGCGCCATCCCGGGCCTGAACATCGTGCGGCCCGCCGACGCCAACGAGACCGCCGTCGCCTGGGAGGAGATCCTGCGCCGGCACGCCTCCGACCCGGCCCCGCACGGCCTCGCGCTGACCCGCCAGGGCGTGCCGACGTACGAGCGCAACGAGGACGCGGCCAAGGGCGGTTACGTCCTGCGCGACTCCTCGACCGGGACGCCGGACGTCGTGATCGTCGCTACCGGCTCCGAGGTCCAGCTCGCCGTCGCCGCGCGCGAGCAGCTCGAAGCCGAGGGGATCGGCGCCCGGGTGGTGTCGATGCCGTCCGTGGAGTGGTTCGAGCAGCAGCCGCGCGAGTACCGGGACGCCGTCATTCCGCCGTCCGTGCGAGCGCGCGTCGCTGTCGAAGCCGGGATCGGTCTGACGTGGTACCGGTTCGTGGGTGACGCAGGACGCATCGTCTCCCTCGAACACTTCGGCGCCTCCGCCGACGCCCAGACCCTGTTCGCCGAGTACGGCTTCACCGCCGAGAACGTCGCCGCGGCCGCGCGGGAATCGCTCGCTGCCGCGCGTGGTTGATCCGACCGCCAGAAAGAAGATGATCGCGAAATGACCGAAGTACCCGTCCTCAAGCGCCTGTCCGACGAGGGCGTCTCCATCTGGCTGGACGACCTGTCCCGTAAGCGGATCGCCTCCGGCAACCTCGCCGAACTCATCGCCACCAAGCACGTGGTGGGCGTCACCACCAACCCGTCCATCTTCCAGGCCGCCATCGGCTCCGGCGACGGCTACGAGGAGCAGCTCGCCGATCTCGCCGTGCGCGGGGTCACGGTCGACGAGGCCGTACGGATGATGACGACGGCCGATGTACGCGCCGCCGCCGATGTCCTGCGTCCGGTGTACGACGCGACCGGCGGCCGGGACGGCCGGGTCTCCATCGAGGTGGACCCGCGCCTCGCCCATGACACCGCGGCCACCGTCGCCGAGGCCAAGCAGCTCGCCTGGCTGGTCGACCGCCCCAACGTGATGATCAAGATCCCGGCGACCAAGGCGGGCCTGCCGGCCATCACCGCGGTCCTCGCCGAGGGCATCAGCGTCAACGTCACGCTGATCTTCTCGCTGGAGCGCTACCGCGAGGTCATGGACGCCTATCTGCTGGGCCTGGAGAAGGCCGCCGAGCGGGGCCTGGACCTGTCCGCCATCCACTCCGTGGCCTCCTTCTTCGTCTCCCGCGTCGACAGCGAGATCGACAAGCGGCTGACCGTCCTCGGCACCGACGAGGCCCTCGCGCTGAAGGGCCGCGCCGCCCTCGCCAACGCCCGGCTCGCCTACGAGGCGTACGAGGAGGTCTTCTCCTCCGACCGCTGGGTGAAGCTGGCGACCGCGAAGGCCACCAAGCAGCGCCCGCTGTGGGCGTCGACCGGGGTGAAGGACCCGGCGTACAAGGACACGCTCTACGTCGACGAGCTCGTCGCGCCCGGCACGGTCAACACCATGCCGGAGGGCACCCTGAACGCCACCGCCGACCACGGCCGGATCACCGGCGACACCGTCACCGGCGGCTATGTCCAGGCCCGCGCCGACCTGGAAGCCGTGGAGCGCCTCGGCATCTCCTACGACGAGGTCGTCACCAAGCTGGAGGACGAGGGCGTCGCCAAGTTCGAGGCCGCCTGGCAGGAGCTGCTGGACGCCGTCACGAAGTCCCTGCAGAACAAGGGGGTCGACGGGGAATGACCACCGACTGGACCAACCCGCTGCGCGACACCCGCGACCGGCGGCTCCCGCGGATCGCGGGACCCTCGGGCCTCGTCATCTTCGGTGTCACCGGCGACCTGTCCCGCAAGAAGCTGATGCCGGCCGTCTACGACCTCGCCAACCGCGGTCTGCTGCCGCCGGGCTTCTCCCTCGTCGGGTTCGCCCGCCGGGACTGGGAGGACCAGGACTTCGCGCAGGTCGTGCACGACGCCGTCAAGGAGCACGCCCGCACCCCCTTCCGCGAGGAGGTCTGGCAGCAGCTCGCCGAGGGCATGCGGTTCATCCCGGGTGACTTCGACGACGACCAGGCTTTCAAGCAACTGCGCGCCGCCGTCGACGAGTTGGACACCTCCCGGGGCACCAGCGGCAACTACGCCTTCTATCTCTCCGTACCGCCGAAGTTCTTCCCGAAGGTCGTCCAGCAGCTGAAGAAGCACGGCCTCGCCGACGCGCCGAAGGGCTCCTGGCGCCGTGCGGTCATCGAGAAGCCGTTCGGCCACAATCTGAAGTCGGCCGAGGAGCTCAACAAGGTCGTCCACGACGTGTTCGACCCGGAGCAGGTCTTCCGGATCGACCACTACCTGGGCAAGGAGACCGTCCAGAACATCCTGGCGCTGCGCTTCGCCAACCAGATGTTCGAGCCGATCTGGAACCGGTCGTATGTCGACCACATCCAGATCACGATGGCCGAGGACATCGGCATCGGCGGCCGGGCGGGCTACTACGACGGCATCGGCTCGGCCCGTGACGTCATCCAGAACCATCTGCTCCAGTTGATGGCGCTCACCGCGATGGAGGAGCCCGCCTCCTTCGACGCCGGTTCGCTGCTGATGGAGAAGCTGAAGGTCCTCAAGGCCGTGAAGCTTCCGGAGGACCTGGGCCGGCACACCGTGCGCGCGCAGTACGCGCCCGCCTGGCAGGGCGGCGAGAAGGTCCGCGGCTACCTCCAGGAGGACGGCATCGATCCGGCCTCCACGACGGACACGTACGCCGCGATCAAGCTGCAGGTCGACAACCGCCGCTGGGCGGGCGTCCCCTTCTACCTGCGCACCGGCAAGCGGCTCGGCCGCCGCGTCACCGAGATCGCGGTGGTCTTCCAGCAGGCGCCGCACTCCCCCTTCGACCACACCGCCACGGAGGAGCTGGGCAAGAACGCGATCGTCATCCGCGTCCAGCCCGACGAGGGCGTCACCGTCCGCTTCGGCTCCAAGGTGCCCGGCACCTCCATGGAGATCCGGGACGTGACGATGGACTTCGCCTACGGCGAGTCGTTCACGGAGTCCAGCCCGGAGGCGTACGAACGTCTCATCCTGGACGTCCTGCTCGGCGACGCCAATTTGTTCCCCCGTCACCAGGAAGTGGAAGAGTCCTGGAAGATCCTCGACCCCATCGAGGTGTACTGGGCGCGGCACGGCAAGCCGGCGCAGTACGCCTCGGGCAGCTGGGGACCCGAGGAAGCCGACGAGATGCTCGCACGAGACGGACGGAGCTGGCGCAGGCCATGAAGATCGACCTGACCGACACCACGGCAAGCAAGATCAACAAGGCCCTCGTACAGGGTCGCCGCGCCATCGGCACCCCCGCCGTGGGCATGGTCCTGACGATGGTGATCGTCACGGACGAGGAGAACGCCTACGACGCGATCAAGGCATCCGAGGAGGCCTCGCACGAGCACCCCTCACGCACCCTGGTCGTCATCAAGCGGCACGCCCGCACCCCCCGCGACCGCACCGCCTCCCGCCTCGACGCCGAGGTCCGGGTGGGCGCCGACGCGGGCACCGGCGAGACGGTCGTGCTGCGCACCTACGGCGAGGTCTCCGACCACGCCGACTCCGTGGTCCTGCCGCTGCTGCTGCCGGACGCCCCGGTGGTCGTGTGGTGGCCGGTGAACGCCCCCGAGGTGCCCGCCAAGGACCCGCTCGGCGCGCTCGCCCAGCGCCGGATCACCGACATGTACGCCGTCGAGCGCCCCCTGGAGGCGCTGGAGACCCGGGTGCGTGCCTACGCGCCGGGCGACACCGACCTCGCCTGGACGCGGCTGACCCCGTGGCGCTCGATGCTCGCGGCGGCCCTGGACCAGGCCCGGGTGGAGATCACCTCGGCGGCCGTGGAGAGCGAGGCGGAGAACCCGAGCGCCGAGCTGCTGGCCCGCTGGCTGGAGGCGCGGCTCGGGGTGAAGGCCGAGCGGATCGTCACCGCGGGTCCGGTGGTCACGGCCGTCCGGCTCGGCACCGCGAACGGCGAGATCGTCATCGACCGCCCCGAGGGCCCGCTGGCCACGCTGTCCCTGCCGGGCCAGCCGTCGCGCACCCTCGCGCTGAAGGTCCGCTCCACCTCCGAACTGATCGCCGAGGAGCTCAGGCGCCTCGACGCGGACGAGATGTACGCCGTCGCCCTGCGGGGCGAGGTCGCCAAGGAGACCCCCTCTCATGTCTGACTCCCCGAAGCTCACCCGGCGGCCCCAGTGGAGCGCCCTGGAGGACCACCGCGCCGAGTGGCACGCGCACTTGCGTGACCTGTTCGCCGCGGACCCCGAGCGCGCGGACCGGTATGTGGTGCGCGTGGGCGATCTGCGCATCGACTACTCCAAGCACCTGATCACCGACGAGACGCTCGCCCTGCTCCAGGAACTGGCCGCCGCCACCGAGGTGTTCGGGCTGCGCGACGCCATGTTCCGCGGCGAGCGGATCAACATCACCGAGGACCGGGCGGTGCTGCACACCGCGCTGCGCGCCCCGCGGGACGCGGTGGTCGAGGTGGACGGCGAGAACGTGGTGCCGGGGGTGCACACCGTCCTCGACCGGATGAGCGACTTCGCCTCGCGCGTCCGCTCCGGCGAATGGACCGGCCACACCGGCAAGCGCATCAGGAACGTCGTCAACATCGGCATCGGCGGCTCGGACCTCGGTCCGGCTATGGCGTACGAGGTGCTGCGGCCGTACACCGCCCGGGAGTTGACCTTCCGGTTCGTCTCGAACGTCGACGGCGCGGACCTGCACGAGGCCGTGCGCGACCTCGATCCGGCGGAGACCCTCTTCATCGTCGCCTCGAAGACCTTCACCACCATCGAGACGATCACCAACGCCACCTCGGCCCGCACCTGGCTGCTGGCCGGGCTCGGCGGCGAGGAGAAGGCGGTCGCCAAGCACTTCGTCGCCCTGTCGACGAACGCGGAGAAGGTCACCGGGTTCGGTATCGACCCGGACAACATGTTCGAGTTCTGGGACTGGGTCGGCGGCCGCTACTCGTTCGACTCCGCGATCGGCCTCTCCCTGATGATCGCCATCGGCCCCGATCGCTTCCGCGAGCTGCTCGACGGTTTCCGGCTGGTCGACGAGCACTTCAAGAGCGCCCCCGCCGAGGCCAACGCCCCGCTGATTCTTGGCCTGTTGGGCATCTGGTACGGCAATTTCTTCGACGCCCAGTCGCACGCGGTACTGCCGTACAGCCACTACCTGTCGAAGTTCACGGCCTACCTCCAGCAGCTGGACATGGAGTCCAACGGCAAGTCGGTGGACCGCGACGGACACCCGGTGGACTGGCAGACCGGCCCGGTGGTGTGGGGTACGCCCGGCACCAACGGGCAGCACGCCTACTACCAGTTGATCCACCAGGGCACCAAGCTGATCCCGGCCGACCTGATCGGCTTCGCCCGGCCCGTGGCCGAGCTGAGTGACGAACTCAAGGCGCAGCACGACCTGTTGATGGCCAACCTGTTCGCACAGGGGCAGGCGCTCGCCTTCGGCAAGACCGCCGAGGAGGTCCGTGCGGAGGGCGTGGCCGAGGAGCAGGTGCCGCACCGCACCTTCCGCGGCAACCACCCGACGACCACGATCCTCGCCCGTGAGCTGACCCCGTCGGTGCTCGGCCAGCTCATCGCCCTCTACGAGCACAAGGTGTTCGTCCAGGGCGCCGTCTGGAACATCGACTCCTTCGACCAGTGGGGCGTGGAGCTCGGCAAGGTCCTCGCCAAGCGGGTCGAGCCCGCCCTCACCGAGGGCGCCGACGTCCCCGGCCTCGACGCCTCCACCTCGGCTCTCGTAGCCGCTTACCGTGAACTCAAGGAAGTGCACTGACATGCAGCTCGGACTCATCGGCCTCGGCAAGATGGGCGGCAACATGCGCGAGCGGATCCGCCGCGCAGGCCACACCGTCGTCGGATACGACCGCAACCCGGACCTCGCCGACGTCGCCTCCCTCGCCGAACTGGTCGACAGGCTCGAAGGACCGCGCGTGATCTGGGTGATGGTCCCGGCCGGGCCCGCCACCCAGTCCGTCGTGGACGAACTGGGGCAGCTCCTGTCCCCCGGTGACATCGTGGTCGACGGCGGCAACTCCCGCTGGACCGACGACGAGAAGCACGCCAAGGAGCTCGGCGAGAAGGGCATCGGCTTTGTCGACGCCGGTGTCTCCGGCGGCGTCTGGGGCCTGGAGAACGGCTACGCGCTGATGGTCGGCGGCGACGCCGAGCATGTGGCGAAGGTGCAGCCGTTCTTCGACGCGCTCAAGCCGGAGGGCCCGTACGGCTATGTCCACGCAGGCAAGGTCGGCGCCGGGCACTTCGCGAAGATGGTCCACAACGGCATCGAGTACGCGATGATGCAGGCCTACGCCGAGGGCTGGGAGCTGCTGGAGAAGGTCGACTCCGTGACGGACGTCCGGGAGGTCTTCCGGTCCTGGCAGGAGGGCACGGTCATCCGTTCCTGGCTGCTGGACCTCGCGGTCAACGCCCTCGACGAGGACGAGCACCTGGACAAGCTGCGCGGCTACGCGGAGGACTCCGGCGAGGGCCGCTGGACCGTCGAGGCGGCCATCGACAACGCCGTACCCCTCCCGGCGATCACCGCCTCCCTCTTCGCCCGGTTCGCCTCCCGCCAGGAGGACTCCCCGCAGATGAAGATGATCGCGGCGCTGCGCAATCAGTTCGGCGGCCACGCCGTCGAGTCGAAGTAGGTCCGGCGGTGGGGGATCTCCTGCTGGTCCGCCACGGCGAGACGGAGTGGAGCGTGTCGGGACAGCACACCAGCTGGACCGACCTGCCCCTCACCGGGCACGGCGAGGAACAGGCCAAGTCGCTCGCTCCACTCCTCTCGTCCCGGACCTTCTCCCTGGCCCTGACCAGCCCACTGGGCCGAGCGCGGCGCACCGCCGAACTCGCGGGCGTGACAGGGGCGTTGCCCTGCGACGACCTCCACGAGTGGGACTACGGCGCCTACGAAGGCATCACGACGCTCGAGATACACCGCACCCGGCCGGACTGGTACCTGTGGACCGACGGCGTCCCGCCCGGCCCGCAGGAGCACCCCGGTGAGTCGCCCGAGCAGGTGGGGCAGCGGGCCGACCGCGTGCTGGCCCGGGTGGACGAAGCTGAGGGGGACGTGGTCCTCGTGGCCCACGGCCACTTCCTGCGCGTGCTGACCGCACGGCGGCTGGGGCTGTCCCCGGCGGAGGGCCGGCTGTTCCAGCTGGCGACCGGCACGGTGAGCCGGCTGTCGACGGAGCACGGGCGACCGGTCATCGCCGAATGGAACGTACGGGCATAGAGGTTTGACACCGGCCAGGAGGCCCGCCAGAGTCGCGGCTGATGGAGATCAACGATCTGACACCGGCCGAACAGCGCGTCTGGCGGGCCTTCGCCACAGGTACGGCGGTGGACTTCCGTACCGACCCGGACGGGGCGAGCCCCGAACCGACCGTGCGTGCAGGGGTGTTGCGGGCCCTGTTGCTGAACGGGCCGCACGAACCCGGCGAGATCGCCGCCGTGAAACTCGCGGGCGCCCGCATCACCGGAGTCCTGAATCTGAAGTACGCGGCCGTCGAGAGCGTCGTACGGCTGAGTGACTGCCACTTCGACGCCGCCCCCGACCTCTCCGGCGCCCAGCTGAGCTATCTCAACCTCAGCGGCTCCGAGCTGCCCGGTCTGTCGGCGGCCCGTATCCGGGTGGACGGCAGCCTGCGGCTGAGCGACTGCCGGTTCAGCGGTCCGGTCCATCTAGGCGGCGCCCAGATCTCCGGGGCGCTGTTCCTGGAACGTGCGCGGCTCACCGCCGCGGACTCCGACCGGCCCGCCCTGCGGCTCAACCAGGTCGCCATCGAGGACGACCTGTGCGCGCCGGGGCTGCGCGCCGAGGGCGAGATCCAGCTGAACGGTGCCCGGGTGGCCGGCACGATCAATCTGGAGGACGCCTCACTGAGCCACCCCGGCGGCACCGTCCTCGACGCCGAGTCCCTGGAGGTCGGCGCCAATCTGCTCGGGCGGCGGCTGCGTGCCGAGGGCCGGGTCGATCTGCGCGGCGCCCGCATACCGGGACGCCTCGACCTGCTGCGCGCCGGCCTGTCGAACCCGGGCGGCACGGCGCTGCGGGCGAGCAGCTCCGTGATCGCCGAGATCTGGCTGCGCGGCGGCCCGCCGGTCGTGGGCCGGATCAATCTGCGCCGCTCCCAGCTCGAACAGCTCGACCTGGAACCGGAGATGCTGCCGGACGAGGTGCGGGTGCTGGACCTCACGTACACCTTCCTCACCCCGCACGAGCCGGTCGAGCGCCGACTGCCGATGCTGGAGCGGGACGGCGACGCCTTCGACCCGCACGGCTACGAGCAGTTGACCGCCGCCTACCGCCGCAGCGGCGACGACCACGCCGCCCGCCTGGTGCAGCTCGCCAAACAGCGCCGCCACCGCTCGACGCTCTCCTGGTACGGCCGACTGTGGGGCCACGTCCAGGACGCCGCCGTCGGCTACGGCTTCCGCCCCCTGCGCGCCTTCGGCTGGCTCCTGTCGCTGCTCGCCATCGGCTCGGTCGCCTACGCGCTCGCCCCGCCGCCCGCGCTGAAACCCGCCGAGGCACCGGACTTCAACCCGGTGTTCTTCACCCTGGACCTGCTGGTCCCGGTGATCTCCTTCGGCCAGGAGGCGGCCTACGCGCCGGAGGGCTGGGCGCAGTGGCTGGCGTACGTCCTGGTGCTGGCGGGCTGGATCCTGGCCACGACGATCCTGGCCGGTGTCACCCGCACCGTCAGCCGCCAGTGACCGCCCGTACGGCGTGCTGCGCGGCCAACCGCACCGGCGCGTTCTGGGCGCCGTAGCCCCGATAGCCGTCGTCACGCTGGACGAGTTCGAAGAAGACGCGGCCCACGGTCTGCGTGTAGCAGTGCCGGAAGGCGCCGTCCGAGTCCCGGTCGTAGAGGATGCCCAGTTCGCGGTAGGTCTCCAACTCGCCGTCGGCGAAGTCGAATCGGGCCGCCAGGTCGTCGTAGTAGTTGGCGGGGACCGGGAGCAGTCGGCCGCCCGCTTCACGGAAGCGCCGCGCCGCCACAACCACATCATCTGTGGCCAGCGCGATGTGCTGGGCGTGCACCGTGTCGTCCCCGGGCGCCGCGCCGACGGTGAGGGCGATCCGGACGCTGCCGTCGGCATTGGTGACGGCGCGGCTGCGCAGCAGTCCGTAGGGGTCGGCGACATCCACGCTGGGCTGGGCGTGCAGGCCCAGGACGCTGCGGTGGAAGAGGGTCGCCTCGTCGAAGTGATGCCAGGGCTGGGTGAGCGCGAGATGGTCGACGCCGGTGACACCGGTGGCGGCGGGCGGATGGAGTACGTCCTCGAAATCGCCGCGCCACTCGCTCGTACAGAAGAACAGTTCCGTGCCGTCGGGGGCGGCCACGGCGTCCAACGGCGCGTCCTCGGGAGCGCGGCGGCGCGGCAGGACGGGCGCGAGCAAGGTCTCCGCGCGACGGGCCGCCCCCGCCGGGTCCGGTGACTCCAGACCGATGGCGGCGAGATGGACGCTCTCGCGACGCGCGGCCCCGCCGGTGTTGACCAGGATCCGGACCTCGCCCTGCTGCCACAGGTCGACGGGCTTGCTGCGGTGGCGCCCGGCGCGGGCGAAGCCCAGGGCGGACAGCACCGTCGAGACCGGTTCGGCGTCCGGTGTGAGGAGTTCGGCGAAGGCGACACCGGTGGGGACGACGGGGGCGGGCGGTTCGGCGAGGCCCACCGACTCCTGCAGAACCAGCAGGGAGCGCCGGCCGTCCACGGCGGTGGGGCCCGCCTCGGCCTGCCGGAAGACGTCGTTGAAGACCTCCAGCGACAGCGGGCCGTCGTATCCGGTGCGCAGCACGTGCCGGACGAGCCCGGCGACATCGAAGCCGCCCTGGCCGGGGAAGCAGCGGTGGTGGCGGCTCCACTGGAGGACGTCCATGCCGAGCAGCGGGGCGTCTGCCAGTTGCAGGAAGAAGATCTTCTCGCCGGGGATGTCCTCGATGCCCTTGGGGTCGGACCCCCTGGAGAGGATGTGGAAGCTGTCCAGGCAGGTGCCGAGCGCAGGGTGGTCGGCGGTCTCGACGATGTGCCAGGCGTGGTCGTACGTACTGACGTGACGGCCCCAGGCCAGCGCCTCGTAGGCGACGCGGATGCCGAACTCCTGTGCTTGATCGGCGAGTTCGCTCAGCTGCCGGGCGGCGAGGTCGTCGTCGTCGATCGCCCGGGGGTCGACGCTGGAGCAGACCAGCACGGTGTCGGCGCCGAGGCGGCGCATCAGCTCGAACTTGTGCCGGGCCCTGCGCAGATTGCGGGCGAAGGCGTCCTCGGGCACGGCCTCGATGTCCCGCATCGGCTGGTAGAGGTCGATGCTCAGACCCAGGTCCGCACAGCGGGCGCGGATCTCCTCGGGGGTGAGCGGGCTGGCCAGCAGGTCGTTCTCGAAGATCTCGACCCCGTCGAAGCCGGCCCGGGCCGCGGCCGTGAGCTTCTCGGTGAGGGATCCGCTCAGACAGACGGTGGCGATGGACGTACGCATGTCGATGACTCCTAGGGGACGGCCGGTACGGTGTCCGCGAGCTCGGCGATGTCCGCGAGCATCCGCGCGCTGTCCGGCTCACGGCCGGTGAACAGCCGGAACGCGTCGGCGGCCTGGAACACGGCCATGCCGCCGCCGTCGAGGGTGGCGCATCCCAACTCCCGGGCGGTGCGGAGCAGTTCTGTCTCCAGCGGCCGGTACACCACCTCGGCCACCCACAGCCCGGGGTGCAGCAGCTCGGCCGGGAAGGGCAGTCCGGGGTGGGCGGCCATGCCGGTCGGGGTGGCGTGCACGATGCCGTCGGCCTCGGTGAGCAGCTCGGCCAGCCGGTCCGGGGAAGCGGTGGCGGCGCGGCCCTCGCCGAAGTGCCGGTTCAGGGAGTCGGCGAGGTCGGCGGCCCGCTCGGGCAGCGCGTCGACGACGGTGACGCGCTCGGCGCCGAGGGTGAGCGTGGCGTGCGCGACGGCCGCACCGGCGCCGCCCGCGCCGAGCTGGACGACCCGCTCCAGGGGCGCGTCGGGCAGCCCGCGCGCGAAGGACGCGGCGAAGCCGGTGACGTCGGTGTTGTGGCCGACGGCCCGCCCGCCCTCGAAGACGACGGTGTTGACCGCACCGAGCGCCTGGGCCTGCGCGGACAGCGCGT
The DNA here is from genome assembly GCF_036173105.1 of Streptomyces sp. NBC_00287. Lineage (NCBI taxonomy): Bacteria > Bacillati > Actinomycetota > Actinomycetes > Kitasatosporales > Streptomycetaceae > Streptomyces > Streptomyces sp. NBC_00287. Next base: position 7,854,998 of record NZ_CP108053.1, on the reverse strand, counting down.
CGAGGTGCTCGATGACGAGCTGCTTGCACGGGTGCGTGATGTTGAGCCCGTCGAAGCCGAGATCACGCGCGGCCCGCACCAGCTCGCCGACCCGCTCGGGCGGCACGCCGAGGACGTCGATGTCGATCAGCCGGTACAGATACCTGAGCCCCTGCCGGTCGGCCTCCCGCTCGTGGAGGGCCGGGCTGAGGGACGGCCCGATACCGGAACCGATCAGTCCGACGAGAAACGAGTCCTTGGGCACCGCGGACCTCCAGAGCAATTAATGTACGAACTAGTACGTTAGTCATAGCACTCCTTCCCCGGGCAGAGGAAGTGGTCCGAGCCGAGCTCTTACAATCGCGACACCGAGCGCGACACCTGCCCCTCGCCCGAAGGAACCCGATGACCAGCGTCGACGAACAGGCACGGCACGGCGGACGCATCCGTGACGCCGCCCGCACCCAGGCCGAGATCCTCGACGTGGCGACCCAGGAGTTCGCACGCGCCGGCTACGACGGCGCCCGCGTCGACGAGATCGCGGCCCGCACCCGCACCACGAAGCGGATGATCTACTACTACTTCGGCGGCAAGGAGCAGCTGTTCACGGCCGTCCTGGAGCGGGCGTACGGCGTGATCCGCGAGGCCGAGCAGCAGCTCGACGTCGAGCATCTGGACCCCGTCGCGGCCATCCGGCGCCTGGCGGAGGTGACCTTCGACCACCATGAGGCGCACCCCGACTTCATCCGCCTGGTCAGCATCGAGAACATCCACGGCGCCGAGCACATCGCCGCCTCCGAGAAGCTGGGCAGGATCAGCTCACCGGCGCTGGACGTGATCCGCCGCATCCTGGCGGCGGGCCAGGAGTCCGGGCTGTTCACGGCCGACGTCGACGCCGTCGATCTGCACGCGATGATCAGCTCCTTCTGCTTCTTCCGGGTCGCCAACCGGCACACCTTCGGCGCCCTGTTCGGCCGTGACCTCGTCGATCCCGCCCAGCGCGAGCACTACCGCACGATGCTCGGCGACATGGTGATCGCCTATCTGACGGCGGAGCGCGCGGCGGGCTGACCGGACACCGGGCACGCGGCAGCTCGTACGGCACCACCCCTTGACACGCGGGAAACGCGGGCGCAACATCCCTTCCCACCGGGACTAACTATCCAGTGGGTTAATTAGCCGAAGATCCGGCCCTTCTCCCCGCCGCTCACTCCCCTTAAGTTGGAGTTTCCTCAAAGGAGCCGCCGTGTCCGTCCCCACCCCCGCCGCCCCGCCCGGGCAGCCGAAGAAAGCCGCCACCGCCGCGTGGATCGGCAGCGCGCTGGAGTACTACGACTTCTTCATCTACGGCAGCGCGGCCGCCCTGATCTTCCCCGAGGTCTTCTTCGACGAGTCCGACCCGGCCACCGCGACCCTGCTGTCGCTGGCCACCTTCGGTGTGGCCTACGCCGCCCGTCCGATCGGCGCGCTCTTCCTCGGCCACTACGGCGACCGGGTCGGCCGTAAGAAGATCATGGTCTTCACGCTGATCCTCATGGGTCTGTCGACGTTCCTGATCGGCTGTCTGCCCACCCGGGACCAGGTCGGCACGCTCGCCCCGGTGCTGCTGGCGCTCTGCCGTGTCCTGCAGGGCATCTCCGCGGCCGGCGAGCAGGCGAGCGCAAACTCGATGACGCTGGAACACGCGCCACCGAACCGGCGCGGCTTCTTCACCAGCTTCACCCTCAGCGGCACCCAGGGCGGCCAGCTGCTGGCCACGCTCGTCTTCATCCCGATCGCCGCGCTGCCCGAGGAGCAGCTGCTGTCGTGGGGCTGGCGGGTGCCGTTCTGGATGAGCATCGCGGTCGCCGTCGTCGGCTATGTCATCCGCCGCAAGCTGGACGAGACGCCGGCCTTCGAGCAGCAGGCCGCGTCGGAGGGCGTGGTCAAGCTTCCGCTCGCGGTGCTGATGCGCGAGCACTGGGCGGATGTGCTGCGAGTGATCGCGGGCGCGCTGGTCGCCTCGGTGAGCACGATCTTCACGGTGTGGGCGCTGTCGTACGCGACGAGCGACTCCGTCGGCATGAGCCGCTCGTCGATGCTGTGGGTGGGCGCCCTGGCGAACCTCGTCGCGCTCGCCGCGATCCCCCTGTGGGCCACGCTCTCGGACCGCATCGGCCGCCGCCCCGTGTTCCTGGCCGGCGCGGCCGGCAGCGCGGTGATGATGTTCCTGTACCTGTGGTCGATCTCGACGGGCTCCTACCCGCTGACCCTGCTCCTGGGCATCGTGACCTTCGGTGTCGTCTACAGCGCCGCGAACGGCGTCTGGCCCTCCTTCTACGGCGAGATGTTCTCGACCCGGGTCCGGCTGTCCGGCATGGCGATCGGCACGCAGATCGGCTTCGCGGTCGCCGGTTTCGCGGTGACCTTCGCGGCGCAGATCGCGGGACCGAACGGCGACAACTGGTCGGCGGTGGCGCTCTTCACGGCGGCCCTGTGCGTCCCGCCGGTGATCGCCGCACTGACGGCGCGCGAGACCCACAAGGTCCCGACGGAGCAGCTCGGCGAGCGCACGCCCAAGGAGGCGGCCCAGCGGGAGACAGTGACGGCCTGACCTCGCGCTCTCGCTCGAACCTCGAACCCCGGACGCCCCTGCGGCTCCGGGGTTCGGGCGGTCACGCGGTCAGGCGGTCAGGCGTTGGACCAGCCCCGCTCGCACAGGACCAGGCGATAGCCGTCGGGGTCCTCGATCGTGACACCCCACTGGTTCCAGTACGGATTCGGCGACGGGACGCGCTTGCCGCCGTGCTCTTCGAGCCGCGTGACGAGATCCTCCGGCACGGGCCCGTCGACATAGATCACCAGCAGGTCTTCCTCGGTGGGCCTGGGTTCGACGGGCAGGGCGGGCTCGTGGACGAGTTCGAGGTGCCAGTCGGCGTCGGGCCAGCCGAGCATCAACAGATCGTGCTCGCCGGGTTCCGCTCCACCCTCCGCCCGCCATACGACGCCGAGCCCCAGCCCCTCGCCCCAGAAACGCTCGGCGGCGGCCAGGTCGCGGGAGGGACGGGCGATACGGATGTGACTGTGGCCGTTGACGGGCATCGGGTCCTCTTCTCCTGGCTGCCTGATCTCTTCGGCAGCCTAGGCAACGCCTGTCCGCCGGACCATCGGTCGTCGGCCTTGCGCCGAGGGGCCTAGGACTCCGGCCCGCGGTTATGGTTGCCCGATCACAGGGCCGGGCGAGGCGAAGGGCAGGGCGTGGGCGTGGCGGGGGCCGGATGGATACGGGTGCCGGTCGGCGATGACTCGGCGCGCTGGGCCACGCGGGGGCGGGGACATCGGGTGCTGCTCGTCGTCCACAACGTGACCGCGGCGACTCGGCTGCTGGACGTACTGCCCCTTTTCCACGACGACTTCAGGGTGCAGCTGCTGGCAACGTGCCCCGGGTCTTCGGCGTTCGAGGCCGGTGTGCGGGATGTGCTGGCCCAGACGGGGGTGCCGGTGCTGCCGTGGGAGCAGGCGGTACGGACTCCGGTCGCGTTGGCCATATCAGCGAGCTTTGGCGGTCAACTGCGGTCGCTTTCTGGACAGTTGGCCGTGTTGTCCCATGGCGCCGGATACACTAAGAGGCTGGCGACACCCGACACCCGACACCCGACACCCGGCGCGGGGCGCGCGGTGTCGGAACCGGTCTTCGGGTTGTCACCGGAGTGGCTGCTCGACGAGTTCGGGAAGCCGATCGCGGACGCGCTGGTGCTGTCCCACCCCGAGCAGTACGAGCGACTGCGGGCCGCCTGCCCCGAGGCCGAGCCGACCGCCGTACTCGCCGGAGACCCTTGCTGGGACCGCATGTTGGCGGCTCGGCCGTACCGCGACCGCTTCCGCCGCGCCCTGGGTGTGGGCCGGGGCCAACGTCTGGTCGTCCTCAACTCCACCTGGAATCCGGACTCGCTCTTCGGTGACGGCGGCGATGACGTCCTGCCCTCCCTGCTGCCCCGGCTGACCTCGGAGTTCCCGGCGGACGAGTACCGGCTGGCGGCCGTACTGCACCCCAACATCTGGCACGGACACGGCCCCGGCCAGATCCGCGCCTGGCTCGACCGGGCCCGGCGTGCCGGACTCGCGCTGGTCGATCCCCTGCACGGCTGGCGGCAGGCCCTGATCGCGGCCGACGCGGTGATCGGCGACCACGGCTCGGTCACCTACTACGCCGCCGCCCTCGGCACCCCCGTACTCCTCGGCGCGGCACCCCTGTCCGGCCTGGCCCCGGACGCCCCGGTGCACGCCTTCGTCCGCACGGCACCGCGCCTGGACCCCGCACTGCCGCTGCGCGGGCAAGTGGAGAGGCTTATCTCGCGGCATCAACCGCCCCCGGAACCATCCGAGTTCGTCAGCTCATCCCCCGGCGAGTCGGCGGCCCGGCTCAGGCGCCTCTTCTACGACGTCATGGGCATCCCCGAGCCCGATCACCCCGCACGACTCGAACCGCTGCCCCTGCCGCCCTACGAACCCGCCGTGCATACCGTTCCGCTGACTGTTCTCACCCAGCTCCAGGGGGCGTGCGAGATCGCAGTCACCCGGTACGCGGGCCCGCACCGGGCGTCGTACGGGACGGGCGAGGCCCATACGGCCGTATCCGAGGACACCCGCGAGACGGATCAACTGGCCCTGGCGGATGTGGTGTTCCGGCACGGCGAGCCCGACGACCCACGGTTCGGCTCACCGGCCCAGTGGACGGCGGAGGTTCTGCGCGGGCACCCGCACTGCTCCCTCGCCGCGTACGTCACCAGCGCCGGTTCCTGCGTGGTGCGCACCCGGGCCGGCGTACTGGTACGGCTGCACTCCGCGTCGGACGCCGACCCGGCCGCGTACGCTTCGGCGCTGCACGCGTGGGTGTCCTGCGGCAGGTCGCCGGAGGAGCTGTACGGGCGGGGACTGACGGTCCGCACCGGGGACGCGGCTCACGCCGTGACCGTCACTCCGCTCTGAGGCATCGCTCCCGGAGCGTCCGCAGCCAGGCCACGTGGTGGTCGGCCCGCTCCTGCTGGAGTGCCGCGAGTGCTTCGTCGATCAACGGCAGGGCGGTGCCTGGCGCGCCGCCGTCCAGGTGGGTTTCGGCGAGGTCGGTGAGGGTGCGGGCGGTGTTGTAGGCCTCGCCGCTGTCCCGGAAGAAGCGCAGAGCTCGGTTCAGGTGCTCCACCGCCTCCGCCCGGCGTCCGAGGTGGCCCAGGGCACGGCCCCGGTGACGCGCCAACAGGGCACGGGCACGCGGGAGATCGTTGCTGCCCTCGTCTCCGGGCCCGATGGTGTCGTAGACGCGGGCCGCCTCCTCGAAGCAGGCGTACGCCTCCTCGAACCGCCACTCCCGCATCCGCAGCAGGCCGCGCAGCTCGACCGCGGAGGCGTGGCCGCGCGCGTGTCCGGCCACCTGTTCCTCTCGCGCGGCGGCGAGGGACTCGGGCTCCGCTTCCGCCCAGCGGCTCAACTCCATCAGGCAGTGGGCGAGTTGGAAGTGCAGGGCGCCGGCTGTCAGGGTGCCGGGGAAGTGGTCGTCCGCGATCTGCACGCCGGCACGCAACGCGGGCAGCAGGACGTCGTGGTGCCCGACCTTGAGCTGGAGCGGCCACAGGGCCCGGCAGAGCAGGGTCGCGGTGTCCCGGTCACCGAACTCCTCGGCTGCGTGTACCGCCTCGACGAGGTTGGGCGCCTCCGCGGCGAGGGCCGCGACGGCCGTACCCGGATCCGGGTAGCTCACCGGCGAACGAGCCGAGGGGACCCGCCAGCTCTGTGGAAGGGCCGCCTGGGCAGCGCCGACCGCCAGGTCCCGGTAGCCCGCGATGACGCGTGCGACAGCCGCCGAGCAGGGGCCGATTCCGTCGACCGCGGCGGCCTTGCGCTCGGCGTGGGAGCGGAGGGCGGGACGGTAGCGGTAACGTCCGGCATCGGTGCGCTCGACGAGCAGGGCCTCGGCGAGTTCCTCCAGGTGAGCGGCGGCCTCGGACCGGTCGAGGTCCGCCGCGTGTGCGGCCGCGGTCGTGTCGAGGGCGGGCCAGTCGCGCAGGCCGGTGAGCCGGTAGAGGCGGGCCGCGCCGGGCGTCAGTCGGCGGTACGAGTCCTCGGCGGCGGCGTGGACCGGGTCGCTCTCGGGCACGGCGTTGTCCTCCGGAAGCTCGGGTGGCACCGTGAGACTGAGTGCGGCGGCGTGCAGGGCGTAGGGGAGGCCGGCGCAGCGGTCGAGCACCCCGGGCAAGGTGGGGCGGGCCGCGTTGACCGCGGGCTCCCCGACGAGATTCCTCAGCATCTGCATCGCGTCCCTCCGAGCCAGCGGCCCGATCGGGATCTGCAGGGCGCCCAGGCCGACGAGCGGACGGCGGGCGACGACGATCGTGAACACATCCGGTGCCGAGGAGAGCAACGGCTGCACCTGCGCGGCGGACTCCACGTGGTCGAGGACAAGGAGGACGCGCCGTTCGGCCAGACACTCCCGGAAGAAGTCGGCGCGGTCGTGGGTCGCCGGGGGTATCTCATCGTCCGGCAGCCCGAGTTGGCGCAGCAGAGTGCCGAGGACCACCTCGGGCGGGAGGGTGCCGAGATCGGCGTACAGCTGACCGTCGGGGAAGCGGGCGGTCTGTCGCCAGCCCCAGTGGCAGGCGAGGGTGGTGGTGCCGATGCCTTCAGGACCGTGGAGCTGGGCCAGCCGTGGGCGCCCGTCGTGGGGGCGTGATGCCTCCTTGTCGAGGAGTTTCATGGCTTGCTGACGGTCCGTGAAGAAGCGTGGGGCGGTGGGCAGACAGGGTCGCGCACTCGGCCGGACTGCACGGGGAGCCGGCACGCCGCGCGCGAACATGAGCCATTCGGCGGCGAGTTGCGGGTCGGCCTGGGCCCGTTCATGCACCAGCCGGGCCACCGCGTCCCGTTGACCGGGGGTGGTGGGGGCGGCCACCTCGCGCCCCACGATACGGCGGACCAGACCGCCCGCCGTCTCCGCGACCCGCCTGCCGACCTCGCTCGCCGTCCCGGTCCCGACGGCCGCGAGCACCGCGCTGATCGCACCCACCGAAATCAGATCCATCATGCCCCGCGCACTCCCCCGTCCAGGTCAGCCCAACTCTAGTGCGGCGAAGGTGAGATGACGCCGGATCACGGACCGCCCTTGAACCTGACACCGGTGTCAACCCCGACCCTCCCCCCATGACCACAGCCCAAGACCTCCGCCCACCCACCACCCTCCCCCTCCCCGCCCTCCTCGCCCTGGCCACCGCCGTCTTCGTCACCAGCCTCACCGAGACCCTCCCCGCGGGCCTGCTCCCCGCGATGAGCGCCGATCTCGGGGTGAGCGAGTCCGCGACCGGCCAGGCCGTGACCGTCTACGCCATAGGTACGGCCCTCACCGCCATCCCCCTGTCCGCCGCCACCGCGCACTGGCGGCGCAAGCGGCTGCTCCTGGCGGCGATGGCGGGGTTCGCCGTGGCCAACACGGTCACGGCCGTGTCCGGGAGCTATCCGCTGACCATGGCCGCCCGGTTCGTGGCGGGTATCGCCGCGGGCCTGGCCTGGGCGCTGCTGGCCGGGTACGCCCGGCGGCTGGTGCCCGCCGCCGTACAGGGCAGGGCGGTCGCGGTCGTGATGGCGGGCGTTCCGTTGGCACTCTCGATCGGCGTGCCCGCGGGCACCTACCTGGGCGGAGCCCTGGGCTGGCGGACCGCGTTCGCGCTGATGACCGCCGTCACCGCCCTGCTCCTCGGCTGGATCGCCCTCGGGGTCCCCGACCGTCCGGGACAGGAGCGCGGCGACCGAGCCCCCGTACTCAAGGCACTCACCGTCCCGGGCGTCACGCCCGTCCTCTTCGTCACCTTGGTGTTCGTGCTCGCGCACACCGTCCTGTACGCCTACATCGCCACCTTCCTGGACCGGTACGGCATGGGCGGCTCGACGGACCTGGTGCTGCTGGTGTTCGGTGGCGCCTCGCTGCTGAGCATCTGGATCGTCGGCGCAGGGATCGACCGGCGGCTGCGGGTGCTCACCATGACGAGCGTGCTGCTAGTCGGCGGGGCCGCCGGCGTGCTGGCCGGGTTCGCCGACCAGCCGCTCCTCGTCTACGGTGCCGCAGCCCTGTGGGGCCTCGGCTGGGGCGGCGCGCCCACGCTGCTCCAGACCGCGGTGGCCGATGCGGGTGGCGAGCAGGCGGACGCGGCACAGGCGATGCTGGTCACCCTGTGGAACGCGGCGATGGCCGGCGGTGGAGTCGTCGGCGGGGTGTTGCTCGGCCTGTTCGGCGCGACCGCGTTTCCGTGGAGTGTGCTGGTGCTGCTGGTGCCGGTGATCGCGGTGGTGTGGTGGTCGCGGGAGCACGGATTCCCCGGGTAGCCGCAGCTCAGCCGCGAAGCACGGGCTCCCCCGCCGGACCGGCTCAGCCCCGCTTCGGCACCCCGTACGCCCGCTCCACCCGCAGCCGCAGCACCAGCCGCCGGTCCCGGACCATCGCGGCGCGGAAGTCGTCCCAGTCGGGGTGTTCGCCCTGGACGTCGCGGTACAGCCGGATGAGTTCCTCGACCGTCTCGTCGTGCGGGTCCTTCGCGACCGGCGTGAGGTCGGCGGTGCCCTCGGCGACGGTGTACGCCCAGCGGTCGGAGCTGGTCACGTGGTACGACGCCCGGGGATCCCGGCGCAGATTGCGGGTCTTGGCGCGGTCGTCCGTGATCGAGATCCGGATGGTCCGCTCGTCGGGGTAGTAGGCGTGGCTGACGTTCGACAGCTGGGGGCGGCCGTCGCGCTTGAGGGTCACCAGTACGCCGCCGTGGCCCTCGGAGAGCAGCTGGAGCAATGCCTCTTCAGTCATGTCCCGATAACCGGGAGGGCCGAGCCGGACATTCCCGCACCCGCCGGTAGACAGTGTCTACCCTCGCCTGGTAGACACAGCGCATGCAGGAATCCGAGGCAGGACTACGTGACCGACTGGTCGACGTGGGCGTGGAACTGGTCGCCCAGGAGGGCGTTCAGGCGCTCACCCTGAGGGAGATCGCCCGCCGGGCGGGGGTCTCGCACGGGGCCCCGCGCCGCTACTTCCCCACGCATTTGGAGCTGCTGTCGGCCATCGCGCGCCGCGGCTTCATCGACCTCGCGGACCGGGCGACGCGGGCCGTCGACGTGAACCCCCGCGGCCCGCGCGCCCAGCTGGCGGCACTGGCGGACGCTTATCTTCGGTTCGCGGTGGACAACCCCGGTATGTATGAGCTGATGTTCCGTCACGATCTCCTGAAGAGCGGCTACTTGGGGCTGCGCGACCACAGCCTCCCCTTGTTCGGGCGCCTGGTGGAGCTGGTCGGCCGGGTCCGGCCCGATGTCGACGCCCGGGTCGTCGGCGGTGCCCTGTGGGCGAATCTGCACGGCGTCGGCCAGCTGTGGGGCTGGGGAAGCCTTCAACTCGCCGTCGGGACAGATGACTTCGGCCGCATGGTCGACTCGGTGCTGGACATCTACCTCGGGCCGGAAGGCGAGTGAACCCTCGTCTCACCCTCGCTGCGAGCGTGGCCGGAGCGGTGATCGTCGCCCTCGACGGCACCGTCCTGACCATCGCGCAGCCCGCCCTCCAGCGCGACCTGGGCGCGTCCCACGCGCAGGTCCAGTGGACCAGCACCGGTTATCTCGTCGCCGTGGCAAGCCTGTTGGTGTTCGGCGGACGGCTCGGCGACCGATTCGGGCACCGGCGCCTGTTCGCGATCGCCATGCTCGGGTTCGGCACCGCGTCCGCGGGCATCGGCCTCGCGTCCGGCATCGGCTGGGTGATCGGACTCCGGGTCGTGCAGGGCGTGTTCGGCGCCCTGCTGCAACCGGCCACGCTGGGCATGCTGCGCGCCGCGTACCCGCCGGACCGGCTGCGGACGCCGATCGCCGTACGCACCGCGGCCATCGGGGTGGCTGCCGCCGCAGGTCCGCTCGTGGGCGGGGCGCTGGTGGCCGGGCCCGGCTGGCGGGCGGTGTTCCTCCTGAACGTGCTCCCCACGCTCGTGTTCGGCGTGCCGGCCCTCGCCGCACGCACCCCGCAGCCCACCACCGCGGTCCGCCTCGACCTGCCCGGTGCTCTCCTGCTCGCCGTAACCCTGGCCTGCCTGGTGCACGCCCTCGTCGCACTGCCGGACCAGGCACCCGCGCTGCTCGTCGCGGCGGTCACCGCAACCCTCTTCGTCCGCCACGAACGCCGTACGGCAAGCCCTTTGCTGCCGCCGGACATCATCGGCACCCGAGCCGTCGGCGCCGCGCTCGGCGCGCTGGTGGCCGCGTCCGCCGCCCTGTCCGGGGCCCTGTTCGTCGGCACCTATCTCCTCCAGGACGCCCTCGCCCTCGACCCGATGCAGAGCGCGCTGCGCAGTCTGCCGCTGGCGGTGCTGATGGTGGCCGCCGCCTTGAGCTGCCCGAGGCTTCTGCGCCGGGCCGGAGCCCGCCGTACCACCATGACCGCGCTCGGCGTTCTCGCAGGCGGGATCCTGTTGCTCTCCCGGGCGTCGGACACCTTCACGCTCTGCGTCGGTTTCGGCCTGCTGGGGGCCGGGTTCGGCGCGGTGATGGTGGCCGCCACGCATGTCGTCGTACGGGAGGCCGCCGTCGAGTCGGCCGGAGTTGCGGGCGGGCTTCAGCAGACCGCGATGAATGTCGGGCCGGTGCTGGGTGTGGCCGCGGCGACCGCTCTCATGGGCGAGGGTGCGGGGCTTCCGCTCACCGCCTTGGCCGCGCTCGCTCTGACGGGCATGGCGGCGGGCCGTGCGCTGCCGGGACGTTTCGCCTCGATCGACAACGAGCACGGCCATCCACAGGACCGCACACCTGTTCCTGCGCGACGATGAGATCGGAGGCCGCTGCGGCTGGGTAGGCCGGAGCACCTCGACGCTTGCATTCGTAAGGAGAGCGATGGCACAGCTGCGACAACAGGTCGAACCGGGCGAGGTGGGCCTGGATCCGAAGGCGCTGGACCGCCTCGACCAGTACTTCGCCCATTACGTCGACGAAGGGCGGCTGCCCGGCTTCCTGGTCGCCGTCTCCCGTGGCGGACGCGTCGCCCACCTGACCACGCACGGCCACCGTGACGTGGCCGCCGGACTGCCCGTGGAAGCGGACACTCTCTGGCGGATCTACTCGATGACCAAGCCGGTCACCTCCGTCGCGGCGTTGCTGCTGGTGGAGGAGGGGAAGCTGGCGCTGGACGACCCGGTGAGCCGCCATCTGCCGGCCTTCGCCGAGCCGCGGGTGTACGTCGAGGGCTCCGGCACCGACGTACGCACCCGACCGGCCGCGGGCCCCCTGCTGATCCGGCATCTGATGACCCACACCGCGGGCCTGACCTTCGCCTTCTACCACTGCCACCCGGTCGACGCCCTCTATCGCGACGCCAATCTGGAGTCCGCGGTGCTGCCCGGCTCGGATCTGGCCGAGACGGTCGATGTGTACGCGAGCCTGCCGCTCCAGTTCGACCCGGGCACGCAGTGGAACTACTCGGTCGCCACCAATGTCCTCGGCCGGGTCATCGAGGTCGTCTCGGGGCAGCCGCTCGACGCGTTCCTCGCCGAGCGCGTCTTCCGCCCGCTCGGCATGACCGACGCCGGTTTCCAGGTCACGGACCAACAGGCGGACAGGCTCGCCGAGTTGTACGGCGAGACCGACGACGGCCGGATAACCCCGATCCCCGGACTTCCGCTGCGGAACGGCCGCCCCCGGTTCCTCTCCGGCAGCGGCGGTATGGCGGCCTCCGCCCACGACATCCACCGCTTCATGGAGCTGCTGCGCCGCCGCGGCGAACTCGACGGCGTCCGGCTGCTGGCCCCCGAGACGGTCGACCTGATGACTGCCAATCATCTCCCCGACGGCGCCGACCTGCGCTCCTTCGGCAGCCACCCCGCCCACGACGAGCCCGGCAACGAGGGCGTCGGCTTCGGCCTCGGGGTCTCCGTCGTCATCGACCCGTCCCGCACCCGGGCGCCCGCGGGCCTTGGCACCTACGGCTGGAGCGGCGTAGCGACCACGACCTTCTGGGTCGACCCGACCCGCGATCTGACGGTCCAGTTCATGACCCAGGTCCGGCCCAAGACGTCACACACGATGTTCCCGGACCTCAAGCGGCTGGTGCACGAGGCCGTCACCGACTGACGCGCAGCGTGAACTCCACTCCCTCCAGGGCCAGTTCGCGCAGCCACTCCGACGACCGTACCGCCGTCTCAGCCGCGCGGCTCAGCCCCGGCGGCAAGGAGCCGTCCAGGATGTGACGGACGCCCAGTGCCAGGGGCCGGGAGACACAGCGGGCCATCGCGCTCTCCTCCTCGTCGCCGACCAGGTCGAGCAGGTAACTGCCGGTCCAGGTCTGCCCGTTCGCGCCGCTCACTTCGAGGGAGACGGCGAGGACGACCCGGTCCCGGTCGGCGTCGGTGGTCGGATAGGCGGCCGCCAACTCCTGGGCGAGGGCGGCGATCCGCTCGTCGTCGCCGCGCTTCAGCTCCTCGAAGACCGGCTCCCAGGCACGCAGCCAGCCCTCCAGACGCAGGGTGCCGCGGACGAAGGTACGCGGCTTCCACTCCGGCGGCAGTTCGTACTGGGCGACGAAGGGCACACTGTCGCGGTTGGGGTAGACCTCGAAGGCCTCCCCCTCGACCACGTGTCGCCGGGTCACTTCCCAGGGGCGGTCGACGGTGGTCTCGGCGCCGTCCTCGATGTAACGGGCGGGCGAACGCAGGGCGCCCAGGACTCCGGCGGGCGCCCAGCTGAAGCGGTACCGGAAGTCGTTGGGCTCCGCGGGGACCCCGCCGCAGTACGAGGTCAGGCTGTACGACGCCGCCGTACCCTCGCCGATCGCCTCTCGGGCGCGGGCGACGAGGGAGTGGGCGAAGAGGTGGTCGATGCCCGGGTCCAGGCCCGCCTCGGTGAGCACCACAAGTCCGGCCTCGGTGGCCGCCGGCACCTGCTCCAGCACGGCGTCCGACACATAGCTGGAACACGCGAAGTGGGCGCGCCGGGTCACGCAGACGGCCAGCAGCCCGGCGTGTTCGGGCGCGGGCAGCATCGATACGACGACATCGCCGGGCGCGAGTTCGGCGGTCAGCGCTTCCAGGGTGTACGCGCGTGGCTCGGCGCGCCCGGTCAAGCCCCGCACGGAGAGGGCCTCGGCGGCGCGTTCCTCGGTGCGGTGCCACAGCCGTACCCGCCCCGCTGTCTCGCACAGCCGGGCCAGACCGCTGCCGGTGGACAATCCGGCGCCGACCCAGTGGACGGTGCCGCTCGCGGGAAACAGGTCAGACACGGCGGAACTCCCCTTCTTCGATACCGACTTCACGGCAGGCCTGCTGGAACCTGCCCAGACAGCGCACCCACGCCCCGCCGGTCCCGAACTCCAGCAGCTGGGGCAGCAGCGCCGCCGAGAAGTCGGTGCTGGACTCCCTCGGCAGCAGGGACGGCAGATTGTCGATGGCGATGAGATCCAGGGGCGGTTTCTCGCGCAGTCGGCGGGCCGGTGCCGTCCAGTCGGTGGTGCGGTCGTAGACCGGCAGGACATTGAGGGGCGAGCCGACGTCGCAGGTGACATCGCAGAGGGTGCGCAGTCGGCGGGCGGGGTCGTCGAGGTCCTCTTCGCGGAGGAAGGGCGGGACGGGGGTGGTGGCGAGGACGGCGTTGACCATGACGTCGTGCGCGAGGAGGGCCGGCCGGTCCAGCTCGCGGGTCTCGGCGAGGTCCCAGCGGGTCGGCTCGATCCCGGCCACCCGGAAGGCCTCGCAGGCACCCCGGCCGCTGCGGCCCAGGGCGCCGATCACCAGCGCCGTGAACCCTTCGGCAGGGAGCCGGGCATCCAGCTCCTCCTTGGTCGTCGGCACGAGCGGCGCCGCGAGCCGCCCCTGGTGCTGAAGCACAGCCAGAGCGGCACCGAGATACCCGGCCCAGTACCCGAAGGCGGCAAGCCGCCGCCCGTCCTCGTCCACCAGATACTCGACGTCGTACAGCGCCCCTCCCCCGGCGGCGAACCGCCGAAGCAGCGCGGCGGCGCCCGGCTGCTGCTTGTAGGCGTGCCCGAAGAAGACATGACGGTTGATCAACTCCGAAGGTTCATCCGGCAGTTCCTTCAGTCCTACGACGACAGCGGCGCCCGGCGCCGACCTCCACGAGCCCGCCTTCGCAATCCGGCAGCCGGCCTTCTCGTACTCCTCGACCGGGAAAATCCGCTGCGGGGACTCCTCGACGGTCACCTTGACGCCGTTCTCGACCAGCCGCCGTGCGTCGGAGGGCACGATCGGCGTGCGGCGCTCGGTGGAACGGATCTCGTGTCGCAACCACAGATGGAGTTCGGTCATACGCGGTTGGCCTCCGGGCGCAGGGCGTCGGCCGCGAACCGGTCGGCGCTCAAGGGGCTGACGTCCACGAAGGGTACGCGGCCGAGGTACAGGTCGCGGACGACCTCGCCGACGGCCGGTCCCTGAAGAAAGCCGTGGCCGGAGAAACCGGTCGCGTAGAGGAAGCGGGAGGGGGAAGCGGCCTCGCCGATCAGGGCGTTGTGGTCCGGGGTGAGCTCGTACAGGCCCGCCCAGCCGCCGGTGCGGCGCAGGTCGAGGAGGCTGGGGGCGCGGCGCTCCATGGCCTCGTACAGCCGGGGGATCCAGCGGTCGTGGGTTCCGGTGTCGAAGCCGGGGCGCTCGTCGGGGTCGGACATGCCGACGAGGAGTCCCGGGCCCTCGGTATGGAAGTAGAGGCTGGTGGTGAAGTCGATGGTCATGGGGAGGTCGGGCGGCAGGTCCGGGACCGGTTCGGTGACCGCGATCTGGCGGCGCAGCGGCTCCACCGGCAGCTCGACGTCGGCCATCGCGCCGACGGCCCGCGACCAGGCACCGGCCGCGCAGATCACCGTGCCGGTGGCGATCCGGCCCTTGGTGGTGCGCACTCCGGTGATCGTGTCGCCGTGCAGGTCGATGCCGGTGACCTCGGTGTGCCGCAGCACGGTCGCGCCGTACCGGCGGGCGGTGGCCGCGTAGCCGTGGACGACGGACTCGGGCGTGCAGTGCCCGTCGTCGGGTGAGTAGGCGGCGGCCAGCAGGCCGTCGGTGACGATCAGCGGGGAGAGTCGGCGGGCCTCGTCCGGGTCGAGCATGCGGCTGGGCACACCGAGGGAGTTCTGGAGCCGTACGCCCGCCTCGAAGGAGGCGACCTCCTCGGGCGTGGACAGCAGGAACAGATAGCCGACCTTGTGCAGCCCGATGTCCTGTCCGGTCTCCGCCTCGAACCGGTCGAAGGCTTCCAGGCTGCGGGCGCCGAGCCGGATGTTGAGCTCGTCGGAGAACTGCGCCCGCACCCCGCCGGCCGCCTTGGAGGTGGAGCCCGCGGCCAGTTCGTCGCGTTCGACGAGGACGACGTCCCGTACACCCGCGCGGGCCAGGTGACAGGCGATGCTCGCGCCCATCACCCCGCCACCGATGACGACCACCTCCGCCTTCACCGGCCCGCCTCCCGCGCCGCGTCGATCACGGCCCAGGCCGCCGCGGCGTCCTGGATGCCGAGGCCGACGCTGTTGTAGTAGACGATGTCGCCGGGCCCGGTACGGGCGGTGTGGGTGCCGGTGAGGACACCGCCCAGGGGAATCAGGTCCTCGGGCGCGAGCCGGGCGGCCACGATCGGGCCCGCGTGGTGGGCCGCCGTCTCCGGGTCGTCCACGACGACGGCCGCGGACCGTCGTACCACCTCCGCGTCGACCTCGCGGCGGGTCGGTTCGAACGAGCCGACGCTCACCACCGTGCAGCCTGGCGCCAGCCACTCGCCGCGCACCACCGGGGTGGCGCTGAGGGTACAGGCGGCGACGAGCGAGGCGCCGGTCACGGCCTCTTCGGCGGTGCGGACCGGCTCGACGGTGAGGCCCAGTTCGGCCGTCAGGGCTTGCGCCGCTCGGGTGCGGTTGCGCTCGGTTGGGCTCCACAGTCGTACGGACTTCAGGTCCCGCACCCGTCCGAGGGCCCGGGTGTGGGCGAGGGCCTGGGTGCCGGAGCCCAGGACGGCGAGGTCCGCGCTGTCGGGGCCGGCCAGCGCGTCGACGGCTACTGCGCTGGCCGCCGCTGTGCGCAAGGTGGTGAGCGCGGTGCCGTCCATGACCGCGACCAGGCGGCCCGTCACCGGGTCGAGCGCGGTGACGACGGCGTGCACGGTGGGCAGCCCGGCGGCCGCATTGCCCGGGTTGACGCTGCCGATCTTCGCGACCGCCCCGGTGTCCGCGGACAGCCGGGAGAGGTACGCGAACATGACGCTGTCGTCGAAGCGGCTCGGGTGCATGATCTTCCCGGGCAGATCGGCGCCGTTCGAGCCGAGGGCGACGAAGGCGGCGCGCTGGGAGGCGATGGCCGCGTCCAGGGAGAGCAGTCGGGTCACCTGGTCGCCGGAGAGGAAGAGGACGTCGTCGGTCATTCCCTCTTCCTGTCCCGGCGGCCCCCACGGGAATCAGGACCAGTGCGCCACGGCGTCCAGATGGGGCAGATGATGGTCCAGACGCTCCCGCTTGGTACGCAGATAGGTGATGTTGTTCTCGCACGGCTCGATGAGCAGCGGGACCTGCTCGGCGACCGTGATGCCGTGCTCCAGCAACGCCTCCCGCTTGCGCGGGTTGTTGGACATCAGGCGGACACTGCGTACCCCGAGGTCGTCCAGGATCCGGGCGGCGACGCCGTAGTCCCGGGCGTCCACGGGCAGTCCGAGGGCGAGGTTCGCCTCCACGGTGTCCAGGCCCTCCGCCTGCAGGGCCATCGCACGCAGCTTGGCGAGCAGTCCGATGCCGCGGCCCTCGTGCCCTCTCAAGTAGACAACGACACCGCGGCCTTCGGCGACGACCGCGCGCAGCGCGGAGGCCAGCTGATCGCCGCACTCGCAGTGCTGGGAGCCGAACGCGTCACCGGTCAGGCACTCCGAATGCAGCCGCGTGAGGACGTCCTCGGTGCCGATGTCACCGTGGACCAGGGCCACTTGCTCGTCACCGCGGTCGTGGTCCATGTAACCGACCGCGCGGAATTCCCCGTACACCGTGGGCAACGGGGCATTCACAACGCGTTCCACGCCGGTGCGCTGGTGGGACTTCTTGTGCGACTTCTTTCCGAGTACGCCAACTTTTTCTGTCATGATCTGGTTCCTAAGCAGAGACGAAAGGCCGTGAAAAGATGAGTGATTCGGGAACGCGGTGGGCGCACGGTCTGGTGCCGGCGGACACCACGGAAGATGTGCGGACGCGCGGGGCGGGCGTCTCACGGCAGGTCGCCGTCCTTCCCGTCGGCAGCTTCGAACAGCACGGCCCCTTCCTGCCGCTCGCCACGGATACGCTCGTCGCCTGTGCGGTCGCACGGGAGATCGCCGCCGCGTACCCGGTGCACCTCCTTCCGCCGGTGACGATCTCCTGCTCGCACGAGCACGCGGCGTGGCCGGGAACCGTCAGCATCTCCTCGGTGACCCTTCATGCGGTGATACGGGACATAGCGGAATCGCTCCGCCGCTCGGGCGTGGAGGCCCTGGTGGTGGTCAACGGCCACGGCGGAAACTACGTACTGGGCAACGTCGTTCAGGAATCCTCCGCGCGCGGTGAGCGCATCGCGCTGTTCCCGGCCGCGGAGGACTGGGAATCGGCACGGGAACGGGCCGGGGTCGCCACCTCGCTGCTGACCGACATGCACGCGGGGGAAATAGAGACCTCCATCCTTCTGCATACGCATCCGGAAATGCTGCGGCCCGGATACGAGACCTCCGATTTCGTCGCGGACGACCGGCGTCATCTGCTCTCCCTCGGTATGTCCGCCTATACCGATTCGGGTGTCATCGGGCGCCCTTCCCTGGGCTCGGCGGAAAAGGGGAAGGAACTACTGGTGAGCCTTTCGGAATCCTTCGCCGCGTATTTCTCCGTGCTGGGCGCAGAGTAGGGCGCCCAGCGGCGGACGACCAGCACCAGGACACCGGGCAGGCTCGCGGCAAGACACAGGACGCCGTACACGACGGCGACCGCGAGTCCGCTGCCCGCGCCGAGCCCGGCGGCGCCGAACGCCCAGGCGGTGACGCCCTCTCGGGGGCCCCAGCCGCCGACGTTCAGCGGCAGGCTCATCGCGAGCAGGGCGAGCACGGCCAGCGGCAGGAGTACGGCGACGGAGGCGTTGGCGCCCGCGACGCGGGCCGCGAGCACGAACGTGGCGAGATGTCCGGCCAGCACGACGACCGACGACACCGCGACGCCGGGCCAGTTGCGCAGCGACGCCAGCCCTCCGAGCCAGGCGCGCACTCGGCTCATCCGTAGCGCGAGGACGACCGCGAATGCGCCGAGGGCGGCGAGTGCGAGCAGCGGCGCGAGGTGGCGGGCGTCGTCGCGCACGGGCGACGGCATGGTCAGCAGGACGACGGCTCCGACCACGGCCAACACGAACTGCCCCGCGGCCCGTTCGAGCACGACGGAACGCACTCCCCGACCGAGATCACCGGCACTCCGTCCATGCCGGACCGCACGGTGCACATCACCCAGGACGCCACCGGGAAGGGCCGCGTTCAGAAACAGCGCGCGGTAATAGTCGGCGACGGCCGCGCCGAACGGCAGCCGGATCCGCAGCCCTCGAGCCACCAACTGCCAGCGCCAGGCGCTGAACACGGTGGTGACGACCCCGATCCCGACAGCCGCGACCACGGCTGTGACGTCGATGCGCCGCAGGCCGTCGAGGAAGACTCCGGTGCCGAGGCGCCAGAGGAGGACGGCGAGGATGGCGAGGCCGGCGGCTGTGCCGAGGTGGGTGCGGAGGCTTTTGGCGCGGGACTTATCGGGGGCGGTGGCTGTGGCGGAGGTGGGGGATGGGGCGGGGGCTTCAGGAACGGTGGCGGCTGCGGGGACGGAGAGGGCGGTGGGCTGCCGGGCCGCCCGCGCCACCGAGGTCCGCAGGTGCACGTGGGCGCGCCTGGCCCCCGGCGCCGCCGACGCGCGCATGTGCCCACCGACCCGTCCGGCCGTCGCCCCCACCGTCTCCGCGCTCATGACGTCGCCCCGTCCGTCGGGCGGGACAGTGCCAGGAGGTCGCTGTGGTGGACCACGACGCGCAACTCCCCCGCCTCGCAGGCCGCCAGGCGCTCGCGGAGATAGCGTTCGGCAGGGGCGCGCAGCTCCGGGCGCTGTTCCACCGCCGCGCCGACCCAGCCGCGCAGCCACTGTGCGGTGAGCGCGGAGTCGGCCGGG
This sequence comes from Streptomyces sp. NBC_00287, assembly GCF_036173105.1. Classification (NCBI taxonomy): domain Bacteria; kingdom Bacillati; phylum Actinomycetota; class Actinomycetes; order Kitasatosporales; family Streptomycetaceae; genus Streptomyces; species Streptomyces sp. NBC_00287. The sequence goes on along the minus strand of NZ_CP108053.1, from coordinate 7,835,842 downwards.
CCGAGCTTCCAGGGGCTCGGATGCACCCGTACCGTCGCCCCGCGTGCGGAGAACGCCTCGCAGGCCACCGTGATCGCGTCCGGGCCGAGCAGCTCCGTGCGCCGCTGGTGGGCGTTGAACGCCTCGGCGATCTCGTCGTCGAGGGGGTCGGACGGGGTGAACTCCACGCGGCCCGCGACGGACAGCGTCAGCAGCGCCGGGCAGCCGGCGCCGGTGCAGGCGGCGACGAGGGTCTCGATCTCCTCCCGGGTGAGGACGTCGAGCAGCGCGGAGGCCGTCACCAGCGAGGCACCGGACAAGCCGTCCGGGGTGAGCCGGGCGATATCGCCACGGCGGGTCTCGACGCTGACCCGGCTGCCGTCGGCGGCGGCGCGCGGAGAGGCGACGGCGGCGAAGTGCAACAGGTAGGGGTCGCGGTCGTGCAGGATCCAGTGCTGGGCGCCGTCCAGTCGGGGCGCCAGCCAGCGGCCCATCGAGCCGGTGCCGCAGCCCAGGTCGTGGATGACCAGTCCATCGGCCTTGCCGGGCAGATTGGCGAGCCGGATCCGCAGTGGATCGAGCAACTCGGGTGCCCGCGCGGCCCCGTCGGGCCCTTCACGCAGCTCCAGCCACTCGGGGGCGTAGCGCGGGGCGTCTTCGGGCCCGTGCTCGCGCAGCTTGAGCGTCGGGCGCTCACCGGGCCGGGGGGCGGGTCCCGCACCGGGAATGACGAGATCGTCGGCCACTTCTGTCGCCTCCCTCGGCGCCGGAATCCACCCCGTGTCCTGTGTCTCCGCCGTCTTCCTCATGCCGCCCTCCTGGGTTCGTTCGGCAGTCGGCCCAGTACTCCGGCCAGGCTGCGGGCCGTGGTCGCCCAGCCGTCGAGGGCGGCCCTGCGGCCCCGAGCGGCCGCCTTCAGCCGGCGTCGTATGTCCGCCTCGCCGAACCAGCCGCGCAGTTCGGCGGCGAGGGCGGCAGGGTCCTCCGGCGGGACGAGGATGCCGGGCACCCCGCCGTCGGGGGCGCGTCCGACCGCCTCGGGCAGACCGCCGACGTCCGTCGCCAGCACCGGAATGCCGCGTGCGAGCGCCTCGGTCACCGCCATGCCGTACGTCTCCGCGTAGGACGTGAGCACCATCAGGTCGGCCGCGGCATAGCTGGCGTCGAGTTCGGCGCCGGCCTGCGGTCCCGCCAGCACCAGCCGGTCCTCAAGGCCGTACGTCCTGATCAGGGCCCGAAGTCCGGCCACATACTCCGGGTCCTGGCCGAGTCCACCCACGCAGACGCAGCTCCACGGCAGGTCGGTCACCGCGGCCAGCGCCTCGACCAGCCGGTGCTGTCCCTTGCGCGGGGTCACGGCGGCGACGCACAGCAGCCGGGAGACTCCGTCGGTGCCGGAGGCCAGGGGTGCTATGTCGGCGCCGGGGGCGGCGACATGGACCCGGTCGGGGGCGAGGCCGTGGTGGGAGACGAGGCGGCGGACGGCCCAGTCGGAGGTCGCGATCACGGCCGGAACCGCCCGCAGCACCGCACGCTCCCGAGCGTCCAACTCCGCGGCCACGTCGGCCGAAAGCCCCGTCTCGTCACCCAGCGGAAGATGCACCAGCACCGCGAGACGCAGCCGCTCCGCCTCGGGTACGACGATCTCGGGCACCCCGCACGCGACGAGACCGTCGAGCAGCACCACCGTGTCGTCCGGCAACTCCCGGAGCGTACGCGCGAGTTCCGCCCGTGCCGCCTCTCCGGGCCGGGGCCACTCCCCCGCCACCGCGTGCTTGTGGACCTGCCAGCCGAAGCCGGGCAGGTCCAGACTCACCCTGCGGTCATAGGCGTTGCCGCCGCTCGGCATGGCCGGGTCGTCGACGCCGCCCGGCATGACGAAGTGCACGGAGCGCAGGGACATGGGCACGATCTCGGCGTTCTTGAGGGCGGAGTGCTGCACGGGCACATAGGTCAGCCGCGCCCGGTCCGGGCTGGATTGCCCGGTCGCCTCCGGGACGCTCTTTGCCGGTGTTGAGAGGCCGACCGTGCTCAGCCCTTCGGGCCTCCGCGCGCTCGGCCTCTCAACACCGGCGCGCCCCTGCGGCTCCCTCGCGGCGGTCAGGTCGGTCACAGGGCACGCTCGTAACTCGCCCAGGCGACATGCGACTCGTGCAGCGTGACCGTGAGACCGGCGAGACCCTTGGCGCCCTCGCCGAGCGCCCCCTTGTGCACCCGCTCGGCGAGCCGGTCGGCGATGACCTTGGCCAGGAACTCCGTGGAGGTGTTGATCCCGGCGAAGTCGGGTTCGTTGTCGAGGTTGCGGTAGTTCAACTCGGCTACGACGGCGCCCAGTTCCTGGGTGGCGAGTCCGATGTCGACGACGATGTTGTCCTCGTCCAGCTGTTCGCGCCGGAACATGGCGTCCACCAGGAACGTCGCTCCGTGCAGGCGCTGCGCGGGCCCGAAGACGTCGCCGCGGAAGCTGTGGGCGATCATGATGTGATCGCGGACGGTGATGCTGAACAACGGACGACCCTCCAGGTGCGGCGCGTCTGCTCCCCGGCTGATCGTTGCCGGGGATGTGGAGTAGTACGGCTCTTCGCTTCCCGTTGTTCAGCCGTCTCTCACTCTTTTCTCAGGTCAGGCGCTCTTGCCCGTACCGCACGCGGTGGCACAGGGCCGGAATCTCCCCCGACGCGAGCCTCGGCAGCACCTCCGGCAACTCCTCGAACGCGCTTTCCCCCGTGACCAGGGCGTCGAGCGCCGGGTCGGCGAGGAGTTCGAGGGCGAGGGCGAGCCGGTCGGCGTAGGTGCGGCCGGCGCGGCCGGACGGGGAGACGGTGCCGACCTGGCTGCTGCGGATGGTGAGGCGCCGGGAGTGGAAGGCCTCGCCGAGCGGGAGGCTGACCTGCCGGTCGCCGTACCAGCTCAGTTCGACGACCGTACCCTCGGCGGTCAGGAGTTCGAGTGACCGGGCGAGGCCCTGCTCCGTCGCGCTGGCGTGCACGACGAGGTCGCACTCCCCGCGAGCGTCCTGCGGCAGCGCGAAGTCGACGCCCAGCGCCTCGGCGGTCTTCGCCCGCGCCGGATCGGCGTCCACCAACTGGACCCGTACGCCGGGGAAGCGGGCCAGAAGCGCGGCCACCGAGCAACCGACCATGCCGCCGCCGACCACCGCGATCCGGTCGCCGACCAGGGGCGCCGCGTCCCAGAGCGCGTTGACCGCGGTCTCGACCGTGCCCGCAAGGACGGCCCGTTCGGCGGGCACATTCGCGGGTACCCGGGTCACGGCGGTGGCCGGGACGACGTAGCGCGTCTGATGCGGGTAGAGGCAGAAGACCGTGCTGCCGACGAGGTCCGCCGGGCCTTCCTCGACCTCTCCGACGCTGAGGTAGCCGTACTTCACGGGCGCCGGGAAGTCGCCCTCCTGGAACGGCGCCCGCATGGCCGCGTGCTGGCTCTCGGGGACGCCGCCGCGGAAGACGAGCGTCTCGGTGCCGCGGCTCACTCCGGAGTACAGGGCGCGGACGAGCACCTCGCCCTCGGACGGGACCGGAAGGGTGACCTCCCTGATCTCGCCTTCACCCGGACTGCTGAGCCAGAACGCGCGTGCGGGTGGCGTCATCCGCATCCTCCTGAACGATCGGGAAGTAGTTCACGTACCGAGGTGTGCACAGGCCGCGCACAGTACGCGGCGTTGATCGACTCTGTCACACGGCCGGAGGATGTTCGGTGGCCCTGAACAACACTTACGACGCGAGGCTGGTCCAGCAGGAGACGGCGCTCGGAGCGGGCGTCCAGATCCTGGTGCTGGCGCTGCTCGGCACGGCGATCGGCATGGGGCCCGCGGGCTGGCTGACCGGACTCGCCTTCGCCGTCGCCACCTGGGCGGTACTCTCCCGGGCCCTGCACCGCTCCCGGCTGCGCTCCTTCGGCCCCGCCAACCGGGTCACCCTGGGCCGCTCCATCCTGGTCGGCGGCGTCACCGCGCTGGTCGCGGACTCCTTCCAGAGCCCGCCGCCGCTGACACTGCTGGTCGGGCTGACGGCGGTTGCCCTGATCCTCGACGGCGTCGACGGCAAGGTCGCCCGCCGCACCGGCACCTCGACCGCGCTGGGCGCCCGCTTCGACATGGAGGTCGACGCGTTTCTGATCCTGGTGCTCAGCGTCTACGTCTCGATGGCGCAGGGCCCGTGGGTGCTGCTGATCGGCGGTATGCGCTACGGCTTTGTCGCCGCCGCCCGCTTCTGGCCGTGGCTGAACGCCCCGCTGCCGCCGAGCACGGCCCGCAAGACGGTGGCCGCGCTCCAGGGCGTGTTCCTGCTGCTGGCCGCCTCGGGTCTGCTGCCGCACCTCGTCGAGTTCGGCGTCGTCGCCACGGCGCTCGCGGCGCTGGTGTGGTCGTTCGGGCGGGACATCCTGTGGCTGTGGCGGACCTCGCGGGTTCAGGAGGTCGTCGAGGCGGAGGCGGAGGATCTGGTCTCCGTCTGACGCGGCAACAGCACCGCCGCCGCCACCGGTACGGCGGCCAGGACCAGCCACGGCACGGCCACCGGGAGCCCGCTGTTCAGCAGCGCACCGGTCGCCGAACTGCCGACCAGCACGATCAGCCCGGACACCGAGGAGAGCGCCCCGGTGTAGAGGCCGAGCCTGTTGTCCTCCGCGAGATCCGGCACCCACGCCCGCGCGGCCGGCGCCACGAGCATCTGGCCGAGCGTGAGCAGGACGACGAAGCCGGCCGCGGGCAGCAGCCCGGCCGAGCGCACCGCGGCCACGACCGCGAATCCGGCCGCGATGAGCAGCAGCCCGGCCCCCATCGACCGGCGCAGGGTGAGCCGCTCCCCCACCCAGCGGGTCACGGGCAGTTGGGCGGTCACCACCAGCAGCGAGGACAGCGCGAACAGCCAGGCGAGCGGCGCCTGCGAGCCGGTCACTCGCTCCACCTCGGCGGGCAGCGCGAGGTAGAGCTGGTTGTAGGCGAGCAGATAGGCGCCGTACGCACAGCACAGCGCGAGAAAGCGCCGGTTGCGCAGCAACGGGCCCACTCCGCCGCGGACTTGGACGCGCTGACGCCCGGGTATGTGCTGCGGCAGCAGCCAGGCGTGTCCGGCGAGAACGAGTACGAAGACCCCGGCCCCGCCCAGACACACCGTGCGGTAGTCGACGGACAGCAACAGCGCACCGAGCAGCGGCCCGACGAACGCACCGGCCTGTCCCGCCACGGTGAACAGCGCGAGCACACGGGTGCGCGAGCCGCCCTGCTCCTCATGGACGACGGCCTGCCGGGCGACCTCGGACTCCACCGCGGGCGAGAACAGCGCGGCGGCGAACCCGATCAGGAGTACGGCGCCGATGACGGCCCAGGTCTCCTCGGCGAACCCCAGCCAGGCGAACCCGGCGATCCGCAGCACGCACCCGGCGAGTACGACGGGCCGGATGCCGTACCGGTCGGCGAGCGCCCCGCCGACCACGAACAGCCCTTGCTGACTGAAGGTCCGCAGCCCGAGTACGAAGCCGACGAGCCAGCCCGCCATGCCGATGGCCTGTCCGAGGTGTTCGGCGAGGAAGGGGAGGACGGCGAAGAAGCCGATGTTGAAGGCGAGTTGAGTGAGGATCAGGAGGTGCAGGAGCGGGGTGAGCCTTGTGTGCCGGGGCGGCTTGTTCAGGGTGAGGGTCATCGGCGTGCCGCCAACTCCCTTGTTCTTGAGGGCTGATGGATTTCGCGGGCGCGCCTGGGCAGGCGTATGCCTCCTGCCGCCGTCACCGCCAGGGCGCCGAGCAGGGCGAGGAGGGCGGCGGGGGCGAGGACGGCCCAGGGGGCGCGTTCGGCGTAGGGCTGGTTCTCGGCGAGGAGCAGGCCCCACTCGGGGGACGGCGGTTGGGCGCCGAGGCCGAGGAAGGCGAGCGAGGCGAGGGCCAGGGCGATGCCGGGCAGCCGCAGCAGGGCGTGGCGGGTGACGGGCGGCAGGATCGCGGGCAGCAGTTCGTGCCGGAGCAGATAGCCGCGGCTCGCGCCCATCGCGCGGGTGGCGGTGATGTGGAGCGCGGCGCGTTCCTGGCGCAGCAGCGCGGAGGTGTGCGCGGCGAGCGGCGCCCAGGCGACGGCCGCGACGGCGAGCGCCGGTGTGGCGGCTCCGCTGCCGGCCACGGCCGTGACGAGAAGGGCGACGAGGACGGGCGGCAGGGCGGTGACCGTGTCCACGAGCGGCCCGGACAGCCGGGGTACGAGACCGAGCAGGACGCCGGTGAGGAGCGTGACCGCGCCGATCGCGAGGGCGAGGAGCAGGGTGTCGAGGGCGCCGTGGGCGACCCGGGCGAGCAGGTCACGGCCGAGTGCGTCGGTGCCGAACGGGTGGGAGAGGGAAGGGGGTTGGAGCCGGGCGCCGGTGTCGAGGGCGAGCGGGTCGCGGGGCAGGCCGAGGGCGATGACGCCGAGGAGTGCTGCGGCGTAGAGGAGCGGTTGGAGGGTGCCGGCCGGTGGGGTCGGCGGATGCAGGGAGGGCAGGGCGTCGTCGCGGAGGGCGGGGCCGACGAGCAGGCGGGTGCCGAGGTGGGCGAGTCCGGCGGCGGCCGCGGCGAGCAGCACGAGCAGGAGGGTGCCGGCCTGGAGGACGGGCAGGTCCTGGGCGAGGGCGGCCTGGAGGGTCGTACGGCCGAGGCCCGGGATGTCGAAGATCTGCTCCACGGCGACCGCGCCCCCGGTCAGGCCGACCACGAACAGGCCGGTATTGGGCAGCAGTCCGGGGAGACTGCGGCGCAGCGCCTGGCGGGCGACGGCCCGGCGGGGCAGTCCGCGGGCGGCGGCGGCCGGCGCCCAGGGTTCGGCGAAGGCGCCGGGCAGGAGGTCGTCGAGGAGGCGGCCGAGCACGGCTCCGGCGGGCAGGCCGAGGGCGAGCGCGGGCAGGATCGTGTACTGGGGCCCGTACCAGCCGAGGGCCGGGAGCCAGCCGAGCTGGACGCCGACGACGGTGGCGAGCACGGTGGCGGTGAGGAACTCGGGCAGCGCGGCGAGCACGGCGGAGCCGGTTCCCCCGGCGGGCCGACGGCGGGCGCCCAGGCGGAGGGTGCGGGCGCAGATCAGTGCGGCGGTGACGACGGCTGCGAGCAGAGCGACCGCCATCAGCAACAGCGAGACACCGAGGGCCTGGAAGACCTCGGGGGCGACTTCCCCGCCGCTGAGCCAGGACCGCCCGAAATCACCCCGCCACAGCCCGCCCGCCCACTGCTGGAGGAGCTGGACGGGCCCTGCGTCGAGGCCGAGCCGGTCCCGGATGTCCGCCAGTGCCTGCGGCGTGGGATCGCGGTCCGCCGAGCGCGCCTTGAGCACGGTGAGCGCCGGGTCGGTGTGCGAGACCCAGGGCAGCACACCGATGGCGCACACCAGGGCGACCGCGATCCCCGCCCGCCACAGGAGGGCGCCTGCCTGTCGACGCACGGTTCAGCGCCGGGTGCCCATGCCGACGAGGGTGCGCTCGTACGGGTCGAGGAGGGCGCCGCGCACCGAGGTGCCGACGCCGGTGATGATCCGCTGATGCACCAGCGGTACAACGGCGTCGGTCCCGAGGATCTCCGCTTCGGCGGCCATCGCGGCGTCCTGTCGCTCGGCGGTGTCGACGGCGTCCTCGGCCTTCGCGACGGCCCGGTCGACGTCCTTGTCGCAGAGCTGGGCGATGTTGTAGCCGCCGTCGCAGGTGTAGTCGCTCGCGAGCACGGACACGGGGTCGCCGGTGTCGACGAGGGTGTTGCGGGCGAGGACGAAGGCGTCGAACTTCCCCGCGAGGGCGTCGCTCTCCAGCCGCGAGTACTCGCGCACTTCGAGGGTGACGTCGAACCCGGCCTTCTCCAGCTGCTGCTTGAGCACCTGGGCGACTTCGGGGAGTTCGGGCCGGTTGTCGTAGGTGGCGAGGGTGATTTTCCTGTCGTCCGGTTCGGCGGCCTCGGCCCTTCCCACCGGCTGCTGCCGCTTGCCCTCGGCCCAGGTGACGGCGGGCCCGTAGATCCCGGCACCGGCGTCGGCGTACCCCTCGTACACATCCTCGGCGAGCACGGAGGTGTCGACGGCCTGCCGGGCGGCGGCTCGCAGCGCGGCGTCCTTGAAGGGCCCGGACCGGGAGTTGAGCAGCAGGCTGGTGGTCCGTGTGGTGGCGGTGGCCTCGCGGACGCCCTTGTCGAGGGAGGCGGCCTGGGCGACGGGAACGGCCTCGGCGAGGTCGATCTGCCCGGTGCGCAGCGCACTGGTACGGGCGGTGCCGTCCGGGATGAACTTGACGTCGATCCCGGGCGCCTGGGCGCGACCGCCCCAGTAGTCGTCGTACCGGTCGAGGGTGGCGGCGGTGCTGCCCAGGACCTTGGTCAGCTCGAAGGGCCCGGTGGCGGTACCGACGAGATCGACGCGATCGTCGGCGCCGTAAGCCTTGGCGGCGAGAACGGCCAGTGAAGGACTGGACAGCCGCAGCGGCAGCACGGGGTCGGGATCGTCGGTGGTGATCCGTACGTCCGTGTCACCGGCGGCCTTGGCGGTGAGCCCGACGCCGGCGAGGGCGGCGGGGGCGGGCTTGGCCTCGGTGGCGTGCGTGAGGGAGGCGGCGACGGCGGCCGGGGTGACGGCGGTGCCGTCCTGGAAGGTGGCCTCCCGCAGGCTGAACACCCACGTACGCTCCCCCTTCCGCCGCCAGGAAGCGGCCAGCGCGGGAGCGGCGGCGCCATTGGCATCGAGCGAGGTCAGCCCCTCGGTCACGCCGAGTCGGGTGAGGATGGTCGCGTCGGCGCCGTACGGCGACAGATTCTCGGCCGGCGGAAAGGCGAGCCCGACGCGCAGCCGTGAGCCGGCGGAGGCGTCGTCGGCGGAACCGCTGCCGGAGGAGGCGAAGCAGCCGGTGAGCACGGGAGCGAGCAGGAGGGCAAGAAGCAGACGCAGTCGGCGCACGGTCGTTCTACCGCCCCATCGGTATCTCGAAATGAACGATCCCCTGCCCACCACCGGGCTCGCCCCGCTCGTCATGCACGACCTTCCCGATCGACCGCCAGAACGCCTCGGCCCCTTCAACTGCCGGATCGGTATGCAGATACACGGCCCGATACCCCCCGTCCGCGACAGCGAAGTCCACCAACTCCCGAACAAGCCGCCGAGCCAGCCCCCGCCGCCGATGCGCAGGCCGCACATAGACCCGCCGAAGCTGCGCGGTCTCCCCCGAGGGGTACCGCTCGGCAAGCTCACGCGGGTTCGGTGGGTGAGCGGGGCCTCGGGAGTCGAGGGCGGCGGTGGCGACGATGTCTCCGTCATCGGGGTCGAGCGCGACGAGGAGGGTGTGCCGGTCGGCCGCGAGGTAGGCGGCGGCAGGGTCGATGATGTCCCCGTGCCAGCGGGGCACATAGCCACTGCCGAAGTCGCGGTAGACGGTGTCGAGCATCACGGCCCGGGCACCACCGATGTCGTCCGGGCCCGCCGCCCTGATGTCGTAGTCACGCACTTGCACATCATATGCAATAGGGCGACGTGGTGATCACCGCCGACCCGCCCCACAGCGACTCCGGAGCGAGGGCTCGTCCCGTCCCTCGACAGACTTCCGGCGCGATGTGGCCCAGATCACTCGTCGCGAGTGCAGCGCCACAGGGGTGCCAGGGCCTTCTCACAGGTGTAGGTGACCGGCGACAGCAGGGACGTGTGGATGCAGCGGGCTCGGGACGGTGAGTTCGACGGCTTTGTGGCGGCCCGGTGGTCGGGGCTGCTCCATCTCGCACGCCTGCTCACCGGAGGGGATCGGCATCGTGCCGAGGATCTGCTGCAGGAGTCCTTGGTCAAGCTCTGGTTCGTCTGGGCGAAGGTCGGCGAGGAGGCGCCCGAGGCATACGTCCGCAAGGTCATGGCACGGGCCGCCGCGCGGTCGGCGCGACGGCGGTGGTGGGGCGAGCGGCCCGTCGACGAGGTGCCCGAGGTGGCGCTGCCGGGCGATGTGTCCGCGGCCGTCGCCGAGCGGTCACGGCTCGAAACCGCGCTCGCGCAGTTGTCCGCCCAGCAGCGGGCCGCCGTGGTGCTGCGCTACTACCAGGACCTGCCCGACCGGCAGGTCGCGGAGGTGTTGGGCTGCCCGGTGGGCACCGCCCGCTCGCACGCCTCCCGCGGAGTCGCCCGGCTGCGGCAACTCCTGTCCGATGTCATCGAGCCGGTGGGGTGAAGGAGGAGCCATGGACCACTTCGAAGAGCAGCTCGCGCAGTTGATGCGCTCCTCCCAGGAGTACACCCCCTTCGAGCCCCGGCAGCGGGAGCGACTCCATGACGCAGTGCGGATCCGTCGTCGGCTCCGTGCCGCCCGTAACGCCGCCGGATCGGTGCTCGCGGTCGCCGTACTCGCGCTCGCCCTGCTGCTGCGACCCGGCGGGACGGAGCACGTCGAGCCCAGCTCTCCGGCTCCCGCGCCCAGCTCCACGGTGCCGGGCCCGACTTCGACGCCGACATCGGATCAGCCGAGCACGACGCCGACGTCCACCGACGCGTCCACAACCGCGTCCACCGACGCATCCACTGACACGGCCACCACCACATCCACCCCCACGGACACCTCCCAGCCCACCTCGCCGCCGGTCTCGGCCACGGAATCGGCATCGGGCCCCCCGCCGGAGACCACCACACCGCCCGAGACCACCGAACCGTCAGAGACCACCACGCCGTCCGGGGCCACCACCCCCTGACCGCACCCCGCGCCCCCGTAACACCCCGCCCCGGCCGGCTTCGGCATGCCCGACGGCAGAGCACAGACAAGGACGAACAGTGACAAAGCAACGGGAGCAGCTCAAACCACGGCGCCCCATAGACGTCGACCCCCGCGCCCTCGTTCTCGACCTCGTCGTCCCCGTCTTCAACGAGGAGGCGGAGCTCGAACGCAGCGTGCGCCGGCTCCATGCCCACCTCCGCGCGGGCTTCCCGTACCCCTTCCGCATCACCGTCGCCGACAACGCCAGCACGGACGCCACACCCGCCATCGCCGCTCGCCTCGCCCGCGAGCTGCCGGAGGCACAGTGGCTGCGGCTGGAGGAGAAGGGGCGCGGCCGAGCCTTGCGGGCGGCCTGGTCGCGGTCGTCGGCGCCGGTGCTGGCGTACGTCGATGTCGATCTGTCGACCGAACTGGCCGCGTTGCTCCCGCTCGTCGCGCCCCTCATCTCCGGGCACTCCGATCTCGCCATCGGGACCCGGCTTGCGCCCGGTTCCCGCGTGATCCGGGGCCCCAAACGGGAGTTCATCTCCCGCGGCTACAACACCCTGCTCCGCTCCACCCTGGCCGTCGGGTTCTCCGACGCGCAGTGCGGGTTCAAGGCGGTACGACGCGATGTCGCCGAGCAGTTGGTGCCGTTGGTGCGGGACGAGGAGTGGTTCTTCGACACCGAGCTGCTGGTGATCGCCGAACGGGCCGGGCTGCGCATCCACGAGGTGCCGGTCGACTGGGTGGACGACCCGGACAGCCGCGTCGACATCCTCGCCACCGCCCTCGCCGACCTGCGCGGAATCGCCCGTATCGGCACGTCACTGGCCCGCGGCAGACTGCCCTCCGAAGGAACACGCCCAGGACTGCTCCCCCAACTCCTGCGCTTCGCCCTCGTCGGCGCCCTGAGCACCCTCGCCCACCTCCTGCTCTACGCCGCCCTGCGCCCGGCGACCGGAGCGCAGGCCGCCAACGCGCTGGCGCTCCTGGTGTGCGCGGTGGCCAACACGGCCGCGAACCGCCGGTTTGCCTTCGGTGTACGCGGCCGGGACGGGGCGCTCCGGCATCAGGCCCGCGGCCTGCTGGTCTTCGTCCTGGGCCTGACGCTCAGCTCCGGCGCGCTCGCCGCGCTCCACCTCGCGACACCCGACGCCTCACCGCGCACGGAACTGGCCGTACTCGTCGCCGCCAACCTCACCGCGACCCTGCTGCGGTTCCTCCTCTTCCGCGCCTGGGTGTTCCGCAAGGGAGCCCGATGAACGCCACCGACACCAGACCGACCTGGAACGCCCGCCTCACCGAGGCCCAGCCACCGCACCCGCTGCGCAAGGCCGCCGCACACTACGGCCCCGTACTCGCCCTCTACGGCACCCTGAAGCTGATCGGCTTCACCGTCTTCCTCTACCTGCTGCACTCCGCGGGCGACTTCCGCGAGAAGCACCCCCGCTTCGGTGGCGGCGCACACCCCTGGGATGTGCTCGCCACTTGGGACGGCTGGTGGTACCAGCAGGTCGCGCAGCACGGCTACGACCCGGCACTCGTCCCGGTCCCCGGCGCCACCGGAATGATCACCATCGAAGGCAACTCGGCCGCCTTCTTCCCGCTCTACCCAGCACTGATGCGCCTGGTCTCCGAGGCCACCGGCCTGGGTTCGTACGGCGCCGGCCTGTTCGTCTCCGTCGTCGCGTCCTTCGCGGCGGCCCTCGGGATCTACACGGTCGCCGAACGCTTCGGCGGCCGACGGACCGGCCTGGCCGCGGCCGGACTGTGGGCCGTATGGCCCGGCTCGGGCGTCGAGTGGGCGGTCTACTCCGACTCCCTCTACGTCGCCCTGGCCGCCTGGGCCTGTCACACCATGCTGATCCGCAACTGGCTCACCGCCGGCCTCCTCACCTTCCTCGCCGGCCTCAACCGCCCCACCGCCGGCGCCCTGATCGCGGCCCTGGGCGTCGCCGTCGCCCTCGCCCTGCACCGGCATCGACGGGAGGAGGGCGTCGTACGACCGCTGCTCGCGCTGGCCATCGCACCGCTCGGCCTCTTCGGCTACCTGGCCTGGGTCGGACACCGCATGGGCGACTACGGCGGCTACTTCAAACTCCAGGACGGCGCCTGGGCGCACACCTTCGACTACGGCGACCAGACCCTGGACGTCCTCACCTCCGTCCCGGTGGGCCACTTCGACTATCTCTTCGCCTACCCCTTCGCGGATGTCGTCGGCGTCGGCACGGTCGTGCTCGCCTTCACGATGCTCGGGCTGCTCTTCCGCCACCGTCCACCGGCGCCACTCGTGGTCTACACGGCCCTGACCCTGGCCCTGATCCTCGGCAGCCAGCAGATCTTCGCCAACGTCTCCCGCTACCTCCTCCCCGCGTTCCCCCTCTTCCTTCCCCTCGCCTTCGCCCTGCGCCGCCTCAGCCCCCTGATGATGTGCTGGCCCCTGGGCATCGCGGCGGCGGCCTCCGGGTCGTACGCGGGGTATGTGCTCTTCGAGCTCGGGGTGCCGTAGAGGAGGCTCGCGCTCAGCCGTTGACGAAGGTCAGGCTGGTCGGGGGACCGTTCTACGGCGAGGGCGGCGAGGTTCTCCTCCAGGTACCGCTGCCGCCGGGTGCGCCACGATCGCCAGGTTCCGTTGGAGGTTGCCGTCGGCGAAACGGGGCGGGCTGCGGCGTACGTCGTAGACCGGGGCGCCCGTACGCAGAAACAGCTTGTGCGGACCGAGGAGAGCCTCGATCCGCACAAGCTGGGATGTGTCCGAGGGGGGACTTGAACCCCCACGCCCGATAAAGGGCACTAGCACCTCAAGCTAGCGCGTCTGCCATTCCGCCACCCGGACTAGGTGTCTGTCGCCTTGCGGGGGGTGTTCCCCGCGGCGACAGGGACAACAATACCAAGGTTTCGGAGCGCCCTTCACCTGCATATCCGTCGACTGAGGGGCACATCCGGAGCCTCCGGCGGAAGGTTTCACCAAGAGCGATGAAGTGCTCACCCTGGGGTGTTCGTGGCGTGATCCTCGCAGGTCAGCGTCCGTGAGCTCGACGCCAGCTTGACCTGCGCGAGCCAGAGGAGGTGGCCGAGACGGGAGTCCTGGCGGGCGCCGGGGTGTGGGTCGGGGGACGCGAGAGGCTTGTCACGAACCATGCGCAGACTGTAGCGATCAGCTTCCGCACAGACCCGATCATCACCCGACCCGATCATCGAGCGTTCCGGCCGCCTCCGACGGCATCTCCCTTTCTTACGGCATGAGGACGGCATCCCCTCTCTTACGGCGGTACTCCGGTCTCACGGCATGAGGTGGTACTCCGGGAAGTTCCCCGGCAACCGCTCCCCCGCCGGCCCTCGCGTCACCGCTCGCACCAGCAGCTCCCCGCCGACGAAGGCGCCACGCCAGGACGCGCCGAACCCGCCGAACAGCTCGTCGCGGTCGCCGCGGGAGCGCGGTGTGCCGTGGCCGACCTTGAAGGCGCGGATCTGCGGGGCGAGGCGGTCGAAGGCCGACCGGTCGTCCGTGGACAGCGTGGCGACCAGGGCGCCGTTGGAGGCGTTCATGGCGGCCAGCAGTTCGGCCTCGGTGTCGACCAGGACGATGGTGTCGACCGGCCCGAACGGCTCCGCGTGATGCAGCGGCGAGGACGGCGGCGGATTGAGCAGCGTGACGGGCTGGACGTACGCCGCGGTGTCCTGGCCGGGCAGGAAGCGGGCGTCGGCCAGGCTGCCGCGGTGCAGCGGAACGGCGCCCCGGTCGACGGCCTCGGCGACCTGGTCGTGCAGCTCCTTGGCCTTGGCCGCGTTGATCACCGGACCGAAGTCCAGCGCCGGGTAGGGGTCGTCGGGGTGCTCGACGGCCAGCGGGTGGCCGACCCTGAGTGTGCGCACCGCCGGGAGGTACGCCGCCAGGAACTCGTCGAACAGCGTGCGTTGGACGACGAAGCGCGGGTACGCCGTGCAGCGCTGTTTGCCGTAGTCGAAGAGCTTGGGCACGACCGCCTTGAGCGCGTCCCAGTCCGTGTAGTTCCAGATGCCCCAGGTGTTGAGTCCTTCCTGTTCGAGTACATGTCGTTTGCCGAGGTCGGCGACGGCAGTTGCCACCGCGGCGCCGGTGTCACGGCCGCCGACAAAGGAGACGCAGCCGATCTCGGGCGCCCGCACCAGCGCCTGGGACAGCTCGCCCCCACTGCCGCTGACGAGGGTGACGGGAATCCCTTCGCGGGCGGCCAGCGCCGAGGCCAGGGTGAGACAGGAAACGCCGCCGTCGGTCGGGGTCTTGGCGATGACCGCGTTGCCTGCCAATACCTGTACCAGTACTGCGTGAACGAGCACGCTCATCGGGTAGTTCCAGCTCGCGATGTTGGAAACCGGGCCGTCCAGCGGGGCCCGTCCGGCGAGCATCGGCTCGATGCCGTCGACGTACCAGCGCACGCCGTCGATCGCCCGGTCGACGTCCGCCTGCGCGAGCCGCCAGGGCTTGCCGATCTCCCAGACCAGCAACAGGGCGAGGAGTTCGCGGTGCTGGGTGAGGGCGTCGAGGGTGGCCGCGACCCGGGCGCGGCGCTCGTCGAGGGGGATGTGCCGCCAGGCGCGGTGCTGGTCGAGCGAGGCGCGTACGGCCCGGTGGGCGGTGGCCCGGTCCAGGCGGGGCGGGCCCGCGATGGGACTGCCGTCGAGGGGGCTGGTGGCGGACAGCGCACGGCCGTCCGCCTGCCAGGTGCCGTTCCAGAGGTTGAGGACACGGTCGTCCCGGAAGGCCTCGGGGGCGACGGCGAGACACCGCTGCCAGGCGTCGGGCCAGGAGGTGCCGGATTTGAGGGTGAGGGAGGTTGGCATGGGGTTGCTCCGCTCTCGGTGCACATTCGGGGGCGGGGGGCGAGCGTTTGGTACGCCTGGACTGCGGCTGCTCGTCGAGGCGCCTGAGCTGGACTACCGCTGCTCTTCGAGCTGCGCGACGTGGACTGACGCTGCTCTTCGAGCCGCGCCGGCTGGACTACCGCCGTTCTTCGAGCCGCGCGAGCACGAGCCTTGCCGTCTCCGTCGGCGTGCTCCCCACCCGTACCCCGGCCGCCTCCAGCGCCTCCTTCTTGGCCGCCGCCGTACCGGAGGAGCCGGAGACGATGGCGCCGGCGTGGCCCATGGTCTTGCCTTCGGGGGCGGTGAATCCGGCGATGTAGCCGACGACGGGCTTGGTGACGTGGTCGCGGATGTACGCGGCAGCGCGTTCCTCCGCATCGCCGCCGATCTCCCCGATGACGACGATGAGTTCGGTGTCGGGGTCGTCCTGGAAGGCGGCGAGGCAGTCGATGTGGGTGGTCCCGATCACCGGGTCACCGCCGATGCCGACGCAGGTCGAGAAGCCGATGTCGCGGAGTTCGTACATGAGTTGGTAGGTGAGCGTGCCGGACTTGGAGACCAGGCCGATACGGCCCGGCTTGGTGATGTCGGCGGGGATGATGCCCGCGTTGGACTGCCCTGGGGTGATCAGGCCGGGGCAGTTGGGGCCGATGACGCGCGTGCCCTTGTCCTTCGCGTATGCCGTGAAGGCGACGGAGTCGTGCACGGGGATGCCCTCGGTGATGACGACCGCGAGGCCGATGCCGGCGTCGGCTGCCTCGACGACGGCGGCCTTGGCGAAGGCGGGCGGCACGAAGACGACGCTGACGTCCGCGCCGGTCTCCGCCATGCCTTCGCCGACCGAGCCGAAGACGGGGACGGCCCGGTCGTCGAAGTCGACGGTGCGGCCCGCCTTGCGGGGGTTGACGCCGCCGACGACGTTGGTGCCGGCCGCGAGCATGCGCCGGGTGTGCTTCATGCCCTCGCCGCCGGTCATGCCCTGGACGAGGACCTTGCTCTCCTTGGTGAGGTAGATCGCCATGGTGTCCCGTCTCCTTAGGCTGAGGTGGCGAGTTGGGCGGCTCGACGGGCGGCGCCGTCCATGGTGGTGGCCTGCTCGACCAGCGGGTGGGCGTGCTCGTCGAGGATGGCGCGGCCGCGCGCCGCGTTGTTGCCGTCGAGGCGCACGACGAGCGGCTTGGTCAACCGCACCTCGTCCAGGGCCTTTACGATGCCGTCGGCGACCGCGTCACAGGCGGTGATGCCGCCGAAGACATTGACGAAGACCGACTTCACGGCCGGGTCGGAGAGGATCACGGACAGTCCGTCGGCCATGATCTGGGCCGAGGCTCCGCCGCCGATGTCGAGGAAGTTGGCGGGGCGGGCACCGCAGCCGGCGACCACGTCGAGCGTCGACATGACGAGTCCCGCGCCGTTGCCGATGATGCCCACCTCGCCGTCGAGCTTGACGTAGTTGAGGCCCTTGGCCGCCGCGGCCGCCTCCAGCGGGTCGTCGTGCGCCTCGCCCTCGGCGCCCCAACGCGCCTGCCGGAAACCGGCGTTGTCGTCGAGAGTGACCTTGCCGTCGAGGGCGAGGATCTGCCCCTGCCGGGTACGGACGAGCGGGTTGACCTCGACGAGCACGGCGTCCTCGCGGACCAGCACCTCCCACAGCCGTACCAGGACGTCGACGGTCTGTGGCGGGAGCCCGGCCGCCTCGGCGATCTCGCTCGCCTTCGCCGAGGTGACGCCCTCGGCCGGGTCGATATGGACGCGGGCCACCGCCTCCGGCCTGCTGGCGGCGACCTCCTCGATCTCCATGCCGCCTTCGGCGGAGGCGATGGCGAGGAAGCGGCCGGCGGCTCGGTCGAGGACGTAGGAGACGTAGAACTCCGTCTCGATGTCCACGGGTTGGGCCAGCATCACCTTGCCGACGAGATGGCCCTTGATGTCCATGCCGAGGATCTGGCGGGCCGTCAGTTCGGCGGCGGCCGGGTCCGCGGCGAGCTTGACTCCGCCTGCCTTGCCGCGCCCGCCCGTCTTCACCTGTGCCTTGACGACGACACGTCCGCCGAGCCGGCGAGCGATCTCGCGCGCCTCCTTCGCCGAGTCCGTCACCTCGGCTCTCGGCACCAAGATGCCGTGTTCCTCGAAGAGTTCCCTTGCCTGGTGCTCGTACAAGTCCATTCCGGCTCCTGACTCAAAAGTGCCGCACGCCCCCTGGACACCACCCACCGGATGCGGGATAACAAGCTTCATACAGTATTCGTCGACTGTATGCAATGTACCGCGAGAGCCGCTCCAACCCCCTACGAAGGGACAGGACTTCGCCATGCCCGACGACACCCAGGACGTCATTTCCGGTGGTCATCTCGTAGCCAAGGCCTTGAAGGCCGAGGGGGTCGACCGCATCTACACCTTGTGCGGCGGCCACATCATCGACATCTACGACGGCTGCGTCGACGAGGGCATCGAAGTCGTCGATGTACGCCACGAGCAGGTCGCCGCGCACGCCGCCGACGGTTACGCCCGCATCACCGGCAAGCCCGGCTGCGCCGTCGTCACCGCGGGTCCCGGTACGACCGACGCGGTCACCGGCGTCGCCAACGCCTTCCGCGCCGAGTCCCCGATGCTGCTGATCGGCGGCCAGGGGGCCCTCACCCAGCACAAGATGGGGTCCCTGCAGGACCTCCCGCACGTCGACATGATGACGCCGATCACCAAGTTCGCGGCGGCCGTGCCGGACACGGCGCGCGCGGCGGACATGGTGTCCATGGCGTTCCGCGAGTGCTACCACGGCGCGCCCGGGCCCTCCTTCCTGGAGATCCCCCGGGACGTCCTCGACGCCAAGGTGCCCACGGCCAAGGCGCGCGTGCCCCGGCCCGGCGCCTACCGCGCCTCGACCCGCTCCGCCGGCGACCCCGAGGCGATCGAGAAGCTCGCCGACCTGCTCGTACACGCCGAGAAGCCCGCGATCCTGCTGGGCAGCCAGGTGTGGACGACCCGCGGCACCGAGGCCGCCATCGAGCTGGTCCGCACCCTCAACATCCCCGCGTACATGAACGGCGCCGGACGCGGCACCCTGCCGCCCGGCGACCCGCATCACTTCCAGCTCTCACGCCGGTACGCCTTCTCGGGCGCCGACGTCATCGTCATCGTCGGTACGCCCTTCGACTTCCGCATGGGCTACGGCAAGCGGCTGTCGCCGGACGCGACCGTCGTACAGATCGACCTCGACTACCGGACCGTCGGCAAGAACCGCGACATCGACCTCGGCATCGTCGGCGACGCGGGACTGGTGCTCAAGGCGGTCACCGAGGCCGCCTCCGGACGCCTCAACGGCGGCGCGTCCAAGCGCAAGGAGTGGCTGGACGAGCTGCGCTCGGCCGAGCAGACCGCGATCGAGAAGCGGCTGCCGCACCTGCGCTCGGACGCCTCCCCCATCCACCCGTACCGACTGGTGAGCGAGATCAACGACTTCCTCACCGAGGACTCCATCTACATCGGCGACGGCGGGGACATCGTCACCTTCTCCGGTCAGGTGGTGCAGCCCAAGTCGCCCGGCCACTGGATGGACCCGGGCCCGCTCGGCACCCTCGGCGTCGGCGTCCCCTTCGTCCTCGCGGCCAAGCAGGCACGCCCGGACAAGGAGGTCGTCGCCCTCTTCGGCGACGGCGCCTTCTCCCTCACCGGCTGGGACTTCGAGACCCTGGTCCGCTACAACCTCCCCTTCGTCGGCATCGTCGGCAACAACTCCTCGATGAACCAGATCCGTTACGGCCAGAAGGCCAAGTACGGCGAGGCACGCGAGCGCGTCGGCAACACCCTCGGCGACGTCCACTACGACAAGTTCGCGCAGATGCTGGGCGGTTACGGCGAGGAGGTCCGCGACCCCGCCGACATCGGCCCCGCGTTGCAGCGCGCCCGCGAGTCTGGGAGGCCCTCGCTGATCAACGTCTGGGTCGACCCGGACGCATACGCCCCCGGAACCATGAACCAGACCATGTACAAGTGAGGTGGCTCCCATGACTGGAACGCCTACCAAGGCCCTCGAAGGCATCCGCGTCCTGGACATGACGCACGTCCAGTCCGGTCCCTCCGCGACCCAGCTGCTCGCCTGGCTCGGCGCGGACGTCGTCAAGCTGGAGGCGCCGACCGGCGACATCACGCGCAAGCAGCTGCGTGACCTCCCCGAAGTGGACTCCCTCTACTTCACGATGCTCAACTGCAACAAGCGGAGCATCACCCTCAACACCAAGACCGAGCGCGGCAAGGAGCTTCTCACCGAGCTGATCCGGCGCTCCGACGTCATGGTCGAGAACTTCGGTCCGGGCGCGGTCGACCGGATGGGCTTCACCTGGGACCGCATCCAGGAGATCAATCCACGGATCGTCTATGCCTCCATCAAGGGGTTCGGGGACGGCCCGTACACCAACTTCAAGGCGTACGAGGTCGTCGCGCAGGCCATGGGCGGGTCGATGTCGACGACCGGCTTCGAGGACGGACCGCCGCTGGCGACGGGGGCCCAGATCGGGGACTCGGGCACGGGCGTCCACGCGGTGGCGGGGATTCTCGCGGCGCTGTTCCAGCGCGAGACCACCGGGCGTGGTCAGCGGGTGAACGTGGCCATGCAGCACGCGGTGCTCAACCTCTGCCGGGTGAAGCTGCGCGACCAGCAGCGCCTGACCCATGGCCCACTCGCTGAATATCCCAACGAGGACTTCGGCACGGAGGTTCCCCGCTCCGGAAACGCCTCCGGCGGCGGCCAGCCGGGCTGGGCGGTCAAGTGCGCGCCGGGCGGCCCGAACGACTACGTGTACGTCATCGTGCAGCCCGTCGGCTGGAAGCCGCTCAGCGAGCTCATCGGCCGGCCCGAACTGGCCCAGGACCCCGAGTGGGCAACGCCGGAGGCCCGGCTGCCCAAGCTGAACAAGATGTTCCAGCTGATCGAGGAGTGGTCCTCGACCCTGCCCAAGTGGGAGGTGCTGGAGAAGCTCAACGCGCACAACATCCCGTGCGGTCCGATCCTCTCCACCAAGGAGATCATCGAGGACTCCTCGCTGGTCGCCAACGAGATGGTCGTCACCGTGCCGCACCCCGAGCGGGGCGATTTCGTGACCGTCGGCAGCCCGCTGAAGCTGTCCGACTCCCCCGTGGAGGTGACCAGTTCACCGCTGCTCGGCCAGCACAACGAAGAGGTCTTCATCGGCGAGCTCGGCCTCGGTGACGAGGAACTGCGCCTGCTCAAGTCGAACGGAGTGATCTGACGTGATGGCCGAAGACCGGGTCCTGAGGGTGCGCACGCTCCTCGACTCCGTACGGGCCGAGGGACGCACCGCGCTGACCGCGCCCGAGGGCAAGGTGATCGCCGACGCGTACGGGATCGCCGTACCCGGGGAGGAACTCGCCACCGACGTCGACGAGGCGGTGGCGTATGCGGCGCGCTTCGCCGGCCCCGTGGTGATGAAGATCGTCTCTCCGGACATCCTGCACAAGACCGACGCCGGCGGAGTGATCGTCGGCGTGGAGGGTGCGGTCGACGTACGGGCGGCATTCCACAAAATCATCGACAACGCGCGCGCGTACGACGCGTCCGCGCGCATCGAGGGCGTCCAGGTACAGGAACTGCTGCCGAAGGGGCAGGAGGTCATCGTCGGCGCGGTGACGGATCCGACGTTCGGCAAGGTCGTCGCCTTCGGGCTCGGCGGGGTGCTGGTCGAGGTCCTCAAGGACGTCACCTTCCGGCTCGCTCCCCTGGACGCGGACGAGGCGCTGTCGATGCTGGACTCGATCCGGTCGGCGGAGATCCTGCGCGGCGTGCGCGGCCAAGCAGCCGTGGACCGATGGGCGATCGCGGAGCAGATCCGCCGGGTGTCCCAACTGGTCGCGGACTTCCCCGAGATCGCCGAAGTGGATCTCAACCCGGTGATCGCCACGCCGGAGGCCGCGGTCGCCGCCGACATCCGCGTGATCCTCGCCGAGAAGCAGCCGCCGCCCCGCCGGAAGTACACGCGCGAGGAGATCCTCACCTCTATGCGCCGTCTGATGCAGCCCTCCTCGGTCGCCGTGATCGGCGCCTCCAACGAGCAGGGGAAGATCGGCAATTCGGTGATGCGCAATCTCGTCGACGGCGGCTTCGCCGGGGAGATCCATCCGGTGAACCCCAAGGCCGATGACATTCTGGGCCGCAAGGCGTACAAGAGTGTCACGGACGTTCCCGGTGAGGTGGATGTGGCGGTCTTCGCTATCCCCGCCAAGTTCGTGGCCTCGGCCCTGGAGGAGGTGGGACGTAAGAAGATCCCCAACGCCGTGCTGATCCCGTCCGGATTCGCGGAGACCGGGGAACACGAGCTCCAGGCCGAGATCGTGGCCATCGCCGAGCGGCACGGCGTCCGGCTGCTCGGGCCGAACATCTACGGCTACTACTCGACGTGGCAAGACCTGTGCGCCACATTCTGCACGCCTTACGACGTCAAGGGCGGCGTGGCGCTGACCTCGCAGTCCGGTGGCATCGGCATGGCCATCCTGGGCTTCGCCCGCACCACGAAGACGGGTGTGTCGGCGATCGTCGGGCTCGGCAACAAGTCGGATCTGGACGAGGACGACCTGCTGACCTGGTTCGGAGAGGACCCGCACACCGAGTGCATCGCGATGCACCTGGAGGACCTCAAGGACGGGCGCGCCTTTGTGGAGGCCGCTCGGGCGACCGTACCGAAGAAGCCTGTCGTGGTGCTCAAGGCCGGCCGGACCGCCGCTGGAGCCAAGGCGGCCGGATCGCACACGGGGGCCCTCGCGGGCGACGACGCCGTGTACGACGACATCCTGCGGCAGGCCGGGGTCATCCGGGCGCCCGGTCTCAACGACATGCTGGAGTACGCGCGCGCGTTGCCGGTACTTCCCGCCCCCAAGGGCGACAACATCGTGATCATCACGGGGGCCGGCGGCAGCGGGGTGCTGCTGTCCGACGCGGTCACCGACAACGGCCTGTCCCTGATGGAGATCCCGCCCGACCTGGACGAGGCCTTCCGGAAGTTCATCCCGCCTTTCGGGGCCGCGGGCAACCCGGTCGACATCACCGGGGGCGAGCCGCCGTCGACGTACGAGGCGACGATCCGGCTCGGCCTTGAGGATCCTCGCATTCACGCACTGGTCCTCGGCTACTGGCACACCATCGTCACTCCCCCCATGGTCTTCGCCGAGCTCACCGCGCGCGTGGTGGCCGAGTTCCGCGAGCGCGGGATCGAGAAGCCGGTGGTGGCGTCGCTGGCGGGCGACGTCGAGGTCGAGGACGCCTGCCAGTACCTGTACGAGCGAGGGGTCGTGGCGTACCCGTACACGACGGAGAAGCCGGTGGCCGTGCTCGGGGCGAAGTACCGCTGGGCGCGGGCGGCGGGGCTGTTGGGGGGCGGTTCATGAGGTGAGTGGGAACGGGGTCGGCCGACGGTGCGCGTCGGCCGACCCCAGGACCCGTGCGCGCACGAAAGGCATTGGACAGGGGGCGCTGGCCAGAACTTTCGACGCAAGGGGTGCAACGAGCCGTGACAACCACAGACGTTCCTCAGGTCACCGCGTACCGGGAGGTGACCGACAAGAACGGACGCGTCTATCGAGTGGGCGAGTCCGACATCGACATCATGGGGCGCAAACGCAAGTGGATGGTGATCCTGCCCTGGGTGGGCATGATGGGCATCTCCTCCGCGGAATATGCGTTCGCGTCCGCCGAGGAGACAATTCACCAAGCACACCACTGGTCCGAAGGCAGCATCTTCTGGATGCTGACCGTCTGGGTGTTCTTCCAGGCCGCCGTGGCCTTCCCGGCGGGGCGGCTGCGTGAGACCGGCAAGCTGCCCGCGCGTTGGGCGATGATGCTGGGCGCGCTGGGCACACTGATGGGCTATCTGTCTTTGGCCTACGCTCCGCACGTCATGCTCGCCTTCATCGGCTTCGGCATGTTCAGCGGTATGGGCGCGGGCATGGTGTACGCCACCTGCGTCAACATGGTCGGCAAGTGGTATCCGGAGCGAAAGGGCGGCAAGACCGGCTTCGTCAACGGCGGCTTCGCCTATGGCTCGGTGCCCTTCGTCTTCCTGTTCACCACCATGATGGACATCTCCAACTTCAAGGTCGTCCTGGTCTCGGTCGGCGTCTTCCTCGCGCTTGTCGTGGCCGTCGCCGGCTACTACTTCCAGGACCCGCCGAAGAACTGGTGGCCCGCGAATATCGACCCGCTCAACCCGCCGGACGACCCGCGCGCACGCCGCTCCCTGGAGAAGAACCCGCCGGCCGTCCACCAGTACAGCCCCTCGGAGGCCTGGAAGACCGGCCGAGTGGCGCTCATGTGGTTCTGCCTCGCCTGTACGTCGGGCGTGAACATCTTCGGTATCGCCTTCCAGGTCGAAATCGGCGAGCACGCGGGATTCGCCGCCGGAATCGTGGCCACCGCCATGTCGCTCAAGGCGATCGTCAACGGCACCGGGCGCGGCGTCATCGGCTGGCTCTCCGACCTCTACGGCCGCAAGAAGTGCCTGCTGTACGTCTGCGTCATTCTGGGCCTCGCCCAGTTCGGCATCATCTGGTCGGCCGAGATCAAGAACCTGCCGCTGTTCCTGTTCTTCTCCGCGGTCTCCGGCTTCGGCGGCGGTGCCATCTTCCCGATGTTCGCCGCGATGACCGCGGACTACTTCGGTGAGAACAACAACGCGACCAACTACGGCATGGTGTACAGCTCCAAGCTGGTCTCCGGCCTCGGTTCCGGCATGGGAGCCGTCGTCGTGGGGGCCTGGGGACTCAACGGCGCCTTCATCCTGGCCGGCTCCATCTCGTTCGTCGCCGGCTTCGTGGCGCTGTTCCTCAGTCCGCCGGGACGTGACAACAGTAAGAAGCGCATCGTCCCCAACCCGCAACCGCTCGGCGAGGAAACGGCGTGAGATGACGGCACATCCGTAGGCAGCAGACAGCTCGTCCGCACCGCACGACGCCGCACACCGTCCCTACCGCTGTCCCACGTGAGCAATGTCCTGAGCGTATGTATGAGGAGGCCCTCCCCGCGGTGGGGAGGGCCTCCTCATACGGTTACGGCCGTCAGCACTTCTCGCGCAGTGAGTGCAGATGCTCGCTGGAACGCCGGGCGAAGGTGAAGGACTCCGTCGGGTTGTCGTGCTCGGCCTGCCAGTGGTGGGCGAGCCGCTCGCCGCGCAGCCGGGTCACGCCGGAGATGAACCGCTGGTAGTCGATGTCTCCGTCGCCGACGTCGACCATGCGGTAGCCGTACTGGTTCGCCGGGTCGCTGACGCCGTCCTTCACATGGAACAGCGGGTAGCGGTGGGGCTGCTTGAGCACGTAGTCGAGCGGGTCGAAGGGGGCCGGTGTGCCGTCCGGCCGCTTGGAGAAGCGGAACTGGCCCGAGTACGCCCAGAAGATGTCCATCTCCAGGAAGACGAGGTCGGGGTCGGTCTCGGCGAGCAGCACGTCGTAGAGCCGGACCTTGGGGTTGTCGGTGGCGAAGGAGAACTCCTCGGAGTGGTTGTGCTGGTAGAACTTCATGCCGCGCGCCCTGGCCGCCGCGCCGTAGGTGTTGAATTCCTCGGCGGCGCGCTTCCAGGCGTCGACGGTCGAGCCGTAGCGGAACGGGCCGGACGCGGTACCGATGTGCTTGAGCCCAAGGGCCTGGGCGTCGTTAGGACCTTGGTGAGGTTGGTGGCGAAGGTGTAGGCGTTCGGATCGTTGGAGTAGTAGCCGACATGGCTGCCGATCGGGTTCAGACCGTGGTTCCTGGCCAGCCGCTTGAGCTGGGCGAGGGTGATCGCGCCTGCCGAACCCTGGCTGTAGCCGGCGAACTCGACCTCGTCGTAGCCGTACTTCTCCAGCTCGGCGAAGACTGCGGCGAAGCCGAGGGTGGAGACCTTGTCGCGCAGGCTGTAGAGCTGGATGCCGAGCCGACCGGGCGGCAGGACGGGGCGGCCGCGGCCCGCGGCGGAGGTCTCGGCGTCGGTGGCGGCGGTGGCGGGGGTCGCCGCCGCGCCGAGCAGGGCGGCGGCGGTGGCCCCCGCGGCGACGCCGAGCATGCCGCGTCTGCTGAGGCGGTGGGTGAGTTCGGGGTCGGTCTGAGTGGTGCGGCTCATGCTGGAACTCCTCGTGGTCACGGGGCGTTGTCAGTGGTGAGTGCTTCACTTGGGACCAGTCGGACCTGGTGGGTTCATCCCTCAGGTGAGACCGGCGAGTTGGAGCAGCAGTGACTTCACGTCGGTGGCCGCGAGGCGGTCGCCGACAGCGCGGGGGGTGGAGCAGATGAGGAGCGGACCGTCGTCGTCGCTCGCGGGAAGGCGCCCGTGGCTGCCGCGAATAGGTGAGGGATCCAGGGGCACGACCGCCATGCGGTAGCGCATGCCGAGTTTCTTGCGCGCCAGCGCGGTGGCGGCCTTGACCTTGACGTACGGGTCGAGCGGGTCCATGAAGAGTTCGACCGGGTCGTAGCCGGGTTTGCGGTGGATCTCGACCAGTCGCGCGAAGTCGGGCGCGCGGTCGTCGTCGAGCCAGTAGTAGTACGTGAACCAGGCGTCCGGCTCCGCGACGGCGACGAGTTCGCCGGAGCGCGGATGGTCGAGATGGTGCGCCTTCTTGCCCTCGTCGTCGAGGAGTTGCTCCAGGCCGGGCAGCCCGTCGAGCGCGGCCCGGGTCGCGTCGAGGTCCTCGGGGCGGCGCACATACACATGGGCGATCTGGTGATCGGCGACGGCGAAGGCGCGGGACGCCATCGCGTCCAGGTACTCCATGCCGTCCTGTGTGTGCACCTCCAGCAGACCCGCGCGGCGCAGGGCGCGGTTGAGGTCGACGGGGCGGCTCACGCGGGTGATGCCGTACTCGGACAGGGCGACGACGGTACGGCCTTCCGCGCGGGCGTCGTCCAGAAGCGGGGCGAGGGCGGTGTCCAGATCGGCGGCCGCCTTCAGGGAGCGCGGGTCGTCGGGGCCGAAGCGCTGCAGGTCGTAGTCGAGGTGAGGGAGGTAGCAGAGCGTCAGGTCAGGGTGCCGGGTGCCCATGATGTGGCGGGTCGCATCGATGATCCAGCGGCTGGAGACCAGGTCGGCGCCGGGGCCCCAGAAGTGGAAGAGCGGGAAGGTACCCAGTTTCTCGGTGAGTTCGTCGTGCAGGGCCGCCGGCCGCGTGTAGCAGTCGGGTTCCTTGCGGCCGTCGGCGTAGTAGACGGGTCGGGGGGTGACGGTGAAGTCGGTGTCGGCGCCCATGGCGTACCACCAGCAGATGTTGGCGACGGTGTAGCCGGGGTGGGCGCGGCGGGCGGCGTCCCAGAGTTTGTCGCCGGCGACCAGGCCGTTGTGCTGGCGCCACAGGAGTACGTCGCCGAGTTCGCGGAAGTACCAGCCGTTGCCGACGATCCCGTGCTCAGACGGGTGAGTGCCGGTGAGGAAGGTGGACTGGGCGGCGCAGGTGACGGCGGGCAGCACGGTGCCGAGGGCGGCACGGGAGCCGGACTGGGCGAGCTGCTTGAGGTGGGGCATGTGGTCGAGGAGACGGGGGGTGAGGCCGACGACGTCGAGGACGAGGAGCGGGGTGGGACCCGTGCCCGGGGCGGTCCGTGGGGTGCTCGTGCTCATGGGAGCTCCTTGAGGCCGAGGTCCGTCAACAGGTCGCGGGCGAGGGTGAGTTCGGCGGCGATGCCGTCGGCGAGCTGGGTCCGGGTGCTGGGGCGCAGCTCGGGTGGGAGGGCCTGCCAGGTGTAGGTCTCGACCTCCAGATGGCGGGCGAGCGGGTGCGTGCCGCCGACGAGCCGGGCAAGGGCGGCCTTCAGGACAGGAAGCGTGGAGGTGAGAGGCGCGGCGGGGGCCGCGTGCAGCGGGACATGGAAGTGGGCGCGCCAGGGCGCCGCGTCGGGGAGCGCCTGGCCGCCGAGGGCCTCGCCGAGGTCGTCGGTGCCGCGTAGGCCGGCGGCGGTTCGGGTGCGGGTCTGATGCAGAAAGCGGGGTTCGTCGAAGGCGGCGAGCGCCACGCTGACCTCGGGGAGGTGAGGGTGCTCGGCGTGCAGTGCTGCCGAGAGCTGGGACTTCACGACAAGTATGTGGGACTCGACAAGGGCGTCCAGGGCGGTGTGCGGATCTTCGAAGGAGGTGGCGAGGTGACAGGTGTCGACGCAGATGCCGATGCGTGGGTGATCGATCGCGGTGAGCGGCGCGATGGCGTCGCCGGTGGTCTCGATGACACAGCCGGGTTCCGGCTCCAGGCCTATGCGGATGGAGCGGCCGGTGAGTTCCTCCAACGCGTCGAGCCGTTCGCCGAGGATGCGCAGCGCGGTGTGGGCCGTGTCGGTGGGCCGGGTGCGCCAGGCGAGCGGGAGGGTGGAGATGCTGCCCTCGTCGACGTCGTCGGGGAGCAGTCCGGCGAGGACGCGGGCGAGGGCGGTGGTGTGGTCGAGGCGCTCGGGGTCGGTCCAGTCGGGCCGATAGACGCGGTACTTGACCTCTTCGGCGCCGAAGCCCTCATAGGGGAAGCCGTTGAGGGTGACCACTTCGAGGCCTCGCCGGTCCAGTTCGCAGCGCAGGCCGCGCAGGGCGGACGGGTCGGTGACGAGGGCATGGGCCGCGTCCCGGGCGAGCCACAGGCCGATGCCCAGGCGGTCGCGGCCGAGGCGGCGGCGGACGGGTTCGCAGTGGTCCCGGAGCTGGGCGAGGACGCCGTCGAGGGTCTCGGCGGGGTGGACGTTGGTGCAGTAGGCGAGGTGGACGGTGGAGCCGTCGGGGTGGCGGAAGCGCATGGCTCACGCACCGCCGCGGAGGATGGAGTTGCCTTCGTGGGTGGCGTCGGTGGCCGCGACGTCCAGGTTCAACCGGCCGCTGAGCCCGTAGAAGGCGACGGGGTTCCGCCACAGGACCCGGTCGACCTCGTCCTCGGTGAAGCCCTCGGCCAGCATCAGGTCGCCGACCCGGCGGGTCTTGAGCGGGTCGCTGCGGCCCCAGTCGGCGGCGGAGTTCACCAGCACCTGCTCGGGGCCATAGGACCGCAGAATGGCGACCATCCGTTCCTCGTCCATCTTGGTGTCGGGATAGACGGAGAAGCCGAGCCAGCAGCCGCTGTCCTTGGCCTCCTTGACGGTCGTCTCGTTGAGGTGGTCGACCAGGACGCGGTCCGGGGGCAGCGCGGACTCCCGGACGACGTCGAGGGTGCGGCGCAGACCGGCCGCCTTGTCGCGGTGCGGGGTGTGCACGAGGGCGGGCAGCTCGTGGTCGGCGGCGAGCTGGAGCTGGGCGGCGAGGGCGGTGTCCTCGGCGGGGGTCATCGAGTCATAGCCGATCTCGCCGACGGCCACGACCTGGTCCTTGACGAGGTAGCGGGGCAGTTCGTCCAGGACGGGCGTGCAGCGCGGGTCGTTGGCCTCTTTGGGGTTGAGGGCGAGCGTGCAGTGGTGGGCGATGCCGTACTGGGCGGCGCGGAAGGGTTCCCAGCCGAGGAGGGAGTCGAAGTAGTCGAAGAACGTGGCCGGCGAGGTGCGGGGCTGGCCCAGCCAGAAGGAGGGCTCGACGACGGCGCGGACGCCTGCGGCGTGCATGGCCTCGTAGTCGTCGGTGGTCCTGGACGTCATATGGATGTGGGGGTCGAAGATGCGCATCAGGACTCCTTGCCGTGGGGGTGGACGTCGCCGTGCGGTGGGGGTGTGGGGCCGGATTCGGTCAGGGCCAGGACGCGGTACAGGTCCTCGGGCACGGGACGGCCCGCGGCGGTGCGTTCGGCCGCGTAGTCGCCGAGCATGCGGGCGAGTTCGGCGTCGGCGTGGGCGCGGCGTTCCAGGTCGGCCACCGCGCTGACGGACACACCGGTGAACAGGCACTTCAGGACGGCGTGCCGCCACTGGTGGGGGTCCAGGTGCCGCGCGGCGTACGGGCCGACGGCGGCGGCTACGAGTCCGGTGTCGTTGGCGCGCAGGGCGTCCTCGACCAGCGGGAGCGCGTCCGGGCCCGGCACGAGGTGGGGCAGGGCGTGCAGGACGGCGCGGCGTTCGGCGCCGGTGCCCTGGAAGTAGACGCGGGTGAGGGCGTCGGTGTCGGCTCGGGCCGCGTGCAGGATGAGGACGCGGGCGGCGTCGGCGTACTCGGCCCCACAGCGGCGACCGGCCTCGGCCAGGCGCAACTCCCATACGGAGATGGGTCCGTGGGTGCCGGGGTGGGCGGCGGCCTCGTCGAGGGCCTGGTCGAGCCAGGCGCGGGCGGCTCCGGTGAGGTGGGGGGTGAGGTGGGCGTGGAGGGTGGGGGGTGGGGTTAGAGGGAGGGGGGTTGGGTGAGGGCTCTCGGTGGGGTGAGGTCCCTGGGCGGGCTGAGGGCTCCCGGTGGACTGGGGGCTCTGGGCCGGCTGGCTCTGAGCGGGCTGGCTCTGGGCGGGCTGGCTCTGGGCGGGCTGGCTCTGGGTGGGCTCAGGATCCTCGGTGGTCCGAGAGCTCTTGGTGGTCCGAGAGTTCTGGTCGTCGTGGGTGCCGTGGTTGTCCGCCGCCGGAGTGCCCGTGGTGGTGGGGCGGAAGTGGGTCATGGGGTGCTCCTTTCGGGGGTGGCCGAGGGCTCGCCGGGGTGCGGGGGCTTGGTGGTGCCCGCTGCGGCGCCGGCGGCGGCGTTGCGGAGGAACGGGAGGGAGAGTTCGGCGTAGTGGGGGCCTGCGTGGGAGTGGCGGGGCAGTTCCACGACGGTCAGGCCCTGGTAGCCGGTGGCGGCGAGGGCCGCGAGGACGGGCGGGAAGTCGATCTCGCCGTCTCCGAAGGGGAGATGTTCATGGACGCCGCGGCGCATGTCCTCGATCTGGACGTGGCGCAGCCAAGGGGCGGCGGCGCGGACGCAGTCGGCGGGAGAGACGGGTTCGAGGCACTGACAGTGGCCGATGTCGAGGGTGAGGCCGAGGGGTTCCGGGTCGCCCAGGATGCGGCGGAGGTGGTGGAAGTCGGGGAGGGTGGCGAGGAGGTGACCGGGCTCGGGTTCGACGGCGAGCGGGACGCCGGCGGACGTGGCCGCGTCCAGGACGGGGGCGAGGGCCTCGGCCAGGCGTTTCCAAGCGGTGTCCGGGTCGGTGCCGTCCGGGGTGATGCCGCTGAAGCAGTGCACGGCGTGGGCACCGAGGTCGGCGGCGATTCGGACGGCACGGACCAGGAGGTCGACGCGGCGGGCTCGGGCGTCCGGGTCGGGGTCGAGCAGGGAGGGGCCGTGTTTGCGGCGCGGGTCGAGCACATAGCGGGCACCGGTTTCGACGGTGACGCCCAGTCCCAGGATGTCCAGACGGTGCGCGACTCGGCTGACCCGGGCGGCGAGGTCCGGGGCCAGCGGGTCCAAGTGCATGTGGTCGAGGGTCAGTCCGACACCGTCGTAGCCGAGGTCGGCGAGGAGGGAGAGGGCATCGTCCAGACGGAGGTCGGCGAGACCGTTGGTGCCGTAGCCGAAACGGAGGGAAGTGGCGGCGAGGGGGTGGCCTGCGGCGGGGGTCATGTGATGCTCGCCTTCCTCTGGAACCGGCGGCCCAGTGGAGCGAGGGTCGCGACGAGCAGAGCGGTTGCCGTGGCACCGGACCGTGCAACGAGCGCGGCCCGGAGAGGGACAGCGGCGGCGAGCGGGCGGCCCGCATCAGACGTCATGTGATGCTCACCTTCCTCCCGAACCGACGGCCCAGCGGAGCAAGGGCCGCGACGAGCAGGGCGGTTGCCGTGGCGCCGGAGCGGGCTGCGAGTGCGGCCTGGAGAGGGATCGTGGCGCGGATGCCTGCGCCGACGGCGCGTTGGGTGAGCGGGGGTGAGGGGTTGAGGGTGGCGTGGAAGTACGGGCGGGCGGCTGTGGCGGCGTAGGTGGCGGCTAGGGCTTGGCGGAGCGGGGAGAGGAGGGCTGAGCGGGGCGGGGCAGCGTCAATGGGACTCGGGGTCGGGAACGGCGGCCGGTGAAGGTGGCCGACGTGGGGCACGGTGTCGGGGGCGGCCGATGAGTGCCTCTGCGTGCTGGGGGTGGCCTGTGGGCTGGGGGTACCCGCGAGGCCCGGCGCGCTCGTCGCGTCGGCGGTGTCGGGCAGAGCGTGGGCCGTTGGATCTCGGCGGCTGGTCGATGCGGAGAAGGTGCCCCGTGTCATCAGGCCGGTCAGTAGGGCAGTTGTGGCCAGGGCCGCCAGCGGTGCCAGAGGGGAGCCGCCCCGGGTTTCGTGGCGGGAGACCGTTGTGACCGCCAGGGTGTGGGTGCCCAGGAGGGCCGCGGACGGGAGGGCCTCGCGGGTGCGGCCGCTCGTGGCTGCGGCGCCGAGGAGGAGGTCGAGGGCGCGGGCCGTTGCCATCGCTGCCGGGCCCGCCGGGGTGTGCTTCAGGTGGAGGTCGTAGGCCCAGACCGTGGCGGCCAGGGGTACGGCGACGGAGAGGGCCGGGCGGCCGGCGCGGGCGGCCAGGGCCAGGCCGGTGCCGGTGAGGGCGCAGGCTGCTCTGAGCGCGGCGGTGGGGCGGACGCGGCCGGAAGGGAGGGGGCGGTGGGGGCGTTCGGCGGCGTCTTCCTCACGGTCCGCCCAGTCGTTCAGGGTCATGCCGGCCTCGTACAGGCAAAGGGAGGAGCCGATGGCGAGCAGGGTGCGGGAGTTGTGGGGTACGCCGGTGGCGGCCGCGCCGGCCAGGGCGTCACCGGGGACGGTGAACAGGGCCGGGAGACGCAGGAGTTCGGCCCAGGCGAGGGGAAGTTTCAGCTTCGGGCGAGCGGAATCGACCGTTCCCGGAGCCGTGCTGCCGCCAGCACCCGGCGCCACCACAGCCCTGACCTCCGCCGCATCCGAGCCGACCATTCCCGCGCCCGCAACACCCCCGCTCACCGCCCCTCCCCCGCACCGCCACCGCAGACCCCGACGTCATCGGCCCCGGCAACAGACCCGCCTCCCCCACCCCGCAACGGCCGCTCCTCCACCTCACCACCGCAGAGCCCGAGGCCGTCGGCGCCACCGGCAGATCCCGCACCCCCACCACAAACCCCAATCCCACCGGCGCCGCCCACAGCGCCCACTCCCCCACCCCGCAACCGCCCCCCAAACCGCACCAGCTCCGCATACTGCTCCCCCAGCGCCGCCGGCCCCTCCCCCACCGGATCCTTGAAAAAGAAGCCGAGTTCGCGGAGGGGCCCGGACAGGCCCCGCTCATGGGCTCGGGCCGTCAGGCGGGCCAGGTCCAGGATCAGCGGAGCTGCCAGTGCCGAGTCGCAGCCCTGCCAGATGGTCTGGAGGATCATTCGGGTGCCGAGGAAGCCGTCGAAGGCCACGTGGTCCCAGGCGGTCTTCCAGTCGCCGAGGGCGGGGACGTCGTCGATGTGGACCTCGCCCTCGGGCGGGGTGGCGAGGGTTTCGGCGAGGACTCGTTCCTTGCCGGCGTTCTTCGCGGCGGCCGCCGCCGGGTCGGCGAGGGCGGCTCCGTCGCCGCCGCCCAGCAGGTTCGTGCCGGACCAGGCGCGTACCGCGAGGGCGCGCTGGGTGAACATCGGGCCCAGGGCTGCCCGGAGCAGGGTCTGGCCGGTCTTGCCGTCACGGCCCGCGTAGGGGAGCCCGGACTCGGCGGCCAAAGGGGCAAGTTCCGGGTGATGCAGGCCTGTTGAGGGGGTGAAGTTGATGTAGGGGCAGCCCGCGCGCAGGGCCGCCGCCGCATACAGGGTGCTGGGCGGGAGGGCCTCGTCCGTGGGCGGGGGTTCGGTCGAGGCCACGTTCACCACGACCGCCCGGGTCAGCCCCAGCCGTCGTACGAAATCCTCGATGTCAGCGGCGAAGGCGGAGATCAGCGCTTCCTGGTCCCGGGTGTCGCCGCTGTGTGGGCCGCCCGGCCTGATCTCCCGGTCCGCGGCGGCCAGTTCGGATGCCACGGCGGCCGGAAGGCCGGGCGGGAGCACGCCGCCCGCCGCCAATTCTTCCGCGCGCTTGGGCAGCGGACAGTCCACCGTGTCGTGGCCGCCGAAGACCAGGGAGGGAAGGGGCGGTAGCCCCGAGGAGGCGAAGGGCGGGGTTTCGGTGACCATGCCCGTCGGCGGGTGCAGGCCCGCGGAGACCGCGGCGCAGCCCGCGACCACCGTCGTGGCGACGGAACCGCGCGCTCCGATCAGCCACACTCCGACTCGGGATCCAGAACGGGACACGGACATGGGCCAGCCTCCTTGTCGTGCGGGAAACCCGGTAAGACGGCGGGCGGGAGTCCGGCGTCCCCCGCCCGCCGCCGCTCAGTCGCCCTTCACGGGCAGTTCCTTGATCCGGATGTCCCGGAAGGACACCTGGTCGTCGGATCCGTGGTTCTGGATGCCGACATGCCCCTCACGCAGGCTCCGGGCCGGATCGGTGTTGGTGAAATCGTTGATCTTCACGCCGTTGAGCCAGAGGCGGAGGCGTTCGCCCTCCACTCGGATCTCGTACGTGTTCCACTCCCCCGGCGGGTTCAGCGCCCGGTCGCGCCTCGCCAGGTCGGCGGAGCGGAAGCCGTAGACGGACCCCGTCGTCTTCTCGGGGACGTCCGTGGCGTCGATCTGGATCTCATAGCCGTTGTTGACAGCCGACCACGGGTCGTCCGAGGGCGGAAATCCCACGAATACACCGGAATTGTCGTCTCCGTCGACCTTCCAGTCGAGCTTCAGCGAGTAGGCGTCGAAGCCCTGGTCGGCGTACCAGAGCATGCCGAGGCCGCCGGTGGTGGTGAGGGTGCCGTCGGTGCCCAGGACGAACGAGCCGGGGCCCGCCTGCTGCCACCCGGAGAGCGACGAGGCCGTGCCGTCGAAGAGCGGGCGATAGCCGTTCTCCGGGCGGCAGTCGGCCTGCGCCGCGCCCGTCGTCCAGCGCAGCCCGCCCAGCAGGTGCTGCCGGAAGGCGGGGTCCGCGTAGGACTCCTTGGTGTGGCCGCCGCCGGTGTAGAAGGCGCGACCGCCCTGGTGGGTGTGGCACCAGGCGATCGGGTGATCGCCGTTCATGGTGCCGCCCGTGTACGACGACTCGTCGAGGGAGGCGAGGACGTGGACCCGTTCCCGGGGGTTGGAGCGGTAGTTGTACCACTCGTCCGTACGGTTCCAGGCCGTCGGCAGATGCGAGGTCGCCGCGTGGGCGTGGTCCTCGATGTCCACCGTGGCGGGCTGGATCGCCGGATGCGACTGGAAATACGCCCCGACGAGCCCGCCGTAGAACGCCCAGTCGTACTCGGTGTCGGCTGCCGCGTGGACACCCATAAAGCCGCCGCCGTGGCGCACATAGCGTTCGAAAGCGCGCTGTTGCGCGCCGTCGAGCACATCGCCGGTGGTCGACAGGAACACCACGGCGTCGTACCGGCGCAGGTTTTCGTGCGTGAACGCCCCGGCGTCCTCGGTGGCGTCGACCGTGATGCCGGCCGTGGCGCCCAGCTCCCTGACCGCCGCCACGCCCTCGGGGATCGAGTCGTGCCGGAAGCCTGCCGTCTTGGAGAAGACCAGCACCCGCTCCTCAGCCTCCGCAGAGGACACGGCGGGTCCCGACATACAGCCGAGGAGCAGGGCCGCACCGACAACCACGGTTGGCACTCGGACAGTTGATCGCATCGCGCACATCCCTCCTCAGCCCG
Source organism: Streptomyces sp. NBC_00287 (assembly GCF_036173105.1). Lineage (NCBI taxonomy): Bacteria > Bacillati > Actinomycetota > Actinomycetes > Kitasatosporales > Streptomycetaceae > Streptomyces > Streptomyces sp. NBC_00287. The sequence continues at coordinate 7,800,808 of NZ_CP108053.1, read as the reverse complement.
TCGTGAACGTGAAGTCGTCGACGTCGAACAGCGCGCCCGAGCCGGTGGCCCCCTTGAAGACCAGGTAGAGCATGGTCGTGCCGCGCGGGGCGCGGGTCAGCTGTGCCGTGACGTCCTGGAAGGTCTCCCAGCCGCCGGTCACCGGTACGGCCGTCCTGCCGAGCAAGGGGCCGGTCGAGGACCCCGCACGGACCTCGAGCGTGCCGCCCGCGCCGCCGGACGAGATGCGTGCCGTAAGGGACTTGGCATTACTCAGGGCGTACGGCGTGAAGGAGATCCAGTCGCCGTTGTCGATGTCGCCGACGGTCTTGCCGCCGTGGGCCGGGGTCTTGGTGATGACCGAGACTCCGGAGCCGTTGCCGAAGTGCTCGGCCTGGCGGTGCTTGGGCTGCAGGACGCTCTGGTCGTGGGTGGTCAGCGGGGCCTGGCCGCCGCCTCCGCCGTCGGTGTACTCGGCGTCCATCACGCCGAAGATGTTGGCGTCCTCGTCGTGGCCGCCGTCGGCGCTGGTCTGGATGGTGCCGGTGCAGCCGTTGGCCGAGGTCACCGGGTGGCCGTGGCTGTCGTGGCCGAGGATGAAGGTGACCTTGACCTTGGCGCAGTCGATGGTCCGGTCCTCGGGGTCGCTGACCTTCACCTTGAAGGGAATGGCGTCACCGAAGCTGAACAGCTGCCCGTCCTGGGGGAGTTCGAGCGTCACCTTGGGGGCGGTGTTGCCGACCACGACCTGCACGCTCGCACTGCCGGTCCGCCCGGACGGGTCCTTGGCGGTCAGGGTCGCGGTGTAGGTGCCGTTCTTGCGGTAGCGGTGCGTGGGGTCGGCCGTGGTGGAGGTGTTGCCGTCGCCGAAGTCCCAGCTGTACGTGAGGGCGTCGCCGTCCTGGTCGGTCGTGCCCTCGGAGGAGAACTGCACCCGCAGCGGCGCCTGTCCGGAGGTACGGCTCGCCGAGGCCTGCGCGACCGGGGAGTGGCCGTCGGTGGCGTTCTCGATGCGGTACAGGGCGGAGTGCTCGTCGCCGCCGAACCAGGAGACGCCGTAGTCGAGGACGTACAGCGCTCCGTCCGGGCCGAAGGCCATGTCCATCACCTGGGTTCCGGTCCACGGCACGTTGTTGATCGACTGCACGGTGCCGTCGGCGTCGCTGGTGATCCGCTTGATCCAGCGGCGGCCGAACTCACCGGCGAAGAAGTCGCCGTCGTAGGCCTCGGGGAACTTCACCGGCGAGTCGAGGTTCGGGTCGTAGTGGTAGACCGGGCCGCCCATCGGCGATTCGGAGCCGGTGCCGAACTCGGGTACCGAGCCGCCGTCGTACGGGATCCAGGCCGCCTGCGCCGGGGGCAGATCGGTCAGCCCAGTGTTGTTGGGCGAGGTGTTCTTCGGGGCGGCGCAGTCGAAGGCGGCGCCGGACTGGCCGGTGGCGAAGTCGTAGTCGACGTAGGCGTCGTTGTCGCCGGTGCAGTACGGCCAGCCGAAGTTGCCGGGGCCGGTGAGGCGGGCGAACTCAACCTGGCCCGCCGGTCCTCGGGAGGGATTCGCGGCGCCGGCGTCGGGGCCGTAGTCGCCGACGTACAGGACACCCGTCTCCTTGTCGACGCTGAAGCGGAACGGGTTGCGGAAGCCCATGGCGTAGATCTCGGGCCGCGTCTTGTCGGTGCCGGGCGCGAAGAGGTTGCCCTCGGGCACCGCATAGCTGCCGTCCGCGTTGACCTTGATACGCAGGATCTTGCCGCGCAGATCGTTGGTGTTGGCGGACGAACGCTGGGCGTCGAAGGCAGGGTTGCGGTTCGCGCGCTCGTCGATGGGCGAGAAGCCGTCCGATTGGAACGGATTGGTGTCGTCGCCCGTTGAGAGATACAGATTGCCCGCCGCGTCGAAGTCGATGTCACCGCCCACGTGACAGCACAGGCCTCGGGAGGCGGGGACATCGAGGATCTTCGTCTCGCTGGCGGCGTCGAGTGTGCCGTCGGTCTTCAGGACGAAGCGGGAGAGGCGGTTGACGCCGTCGAAGGGGGCGAAGTCGGCCGCCGTGCCGGTTTCGGGGGCGTCGCCGGCGGGGGTGTTGAGCGGGGGTGCGTAGTAGAGGTAGATGAAGCGGTTGTCGGCGAATCCGGGGTCGACGCCGATGCCCTGGAGGCCTTCCTCGTCGTGGGCGTACACATCGAGCTTGCCCGCGAGCTTGGTGTTGCCCGCCGCGTCGGTCAGGCGCAGTTCGCCGTCGCGGGAGGTGTGCAGGACGGAGCGGTCCGGGAGGACGGCGAGCGACATGGGCTCGCCGACCTCCGCCTCGCCCTTGGCGAGGGTGACCTGCTGGAAGTCCTCAGCGGCCTGGACGTCCTCGGCGGCCTGGATGCCCTCGGCGGCCGCGGAGGCGTCGGCGACAGCCTGGGGCGCGGCGAGGGTGAGCGACGCACCCGCCAGCAGTGCGCCGCTGAGCAGCGCGACCGTCTTGCGGAAGGTGAGGCGTCGTCTGTGGGTCTCGGTTCTGTCGGTACTGGTGGTGCGGTCTTTCGCGTGCACGAATTGCCTCCAGAATGGGGCCGGTTGTACATGCGGGTGCCTTGCGCCGGGGTGCGCCGTCACCCCGGAGACAGAGGAGAGAGCTCGGAGAAAGGAGGAGAGAGCTCAGTTGCCGAACGCCGCGTCGAACGAGGCCGACGGCGGTTCGAAGTCGTACGCCTTCAGGCGGGCCAGCGCCTCCGGAGCGCCTTGGAGGCGGTCCATGCCGGCGTCCTCCCACTCCACGGAGATCGGGCCCTGGTAGTCGATGGAGCGCAGCATCCGGAAGACGTCCTCCCACGGGACGTCACCGTGGCCGGCGGACACGAAGTCCCAGCCGCGCCGCGGGTCACCCCAGGGCAGATGGGAGCCGAGCCGGCCGTTACGGCCGTCCAGGCGCTTGCGGGCCTCCTTGCAGTCGACGTGGTAGATCCGGTCCCGGAAGTCGTAGAGGAAGCCCACCGGGTCGAGGTCCTGCCACACGAAGTGCGAGGGGTCGAAGTTCAGACCGAAGGCGGCGCGCCTGCCAACTGCCTTCAGCGCGCGCTGCGTTGTCCAGTAGTCGTAGGCGATCTCGCTGGGATGGACCTCGTGGGCGAAGCGCACGCCCTCGGCGTCGAAGACGTCCAGGATCGGGTTCCAGCGGGTCGCGAAGTCGTCGTAGCCGCGTTCGATCATCGACTCGGGGGCGGGCGGGAACATCGCGACCAGGTGCCAGATGGCGGAGCCGGTGAAGCCGATGACGGTGTCGACGCCGAAGGCGGCCGCGGCACGCGCGGTGTCCTTCATCCGGTCCGCCGCCCGCTGCCGTACCCCCTCGCCGTCGCCGTCGCCCCATACCGCGCCGGGCAGGATGGCCTGGTGGCGTTCGTCGATGATGGCGTCGCAGACCGCCTGGCCGACCAGATGGTTGGAGATCGCCCAGCACTTGAGGCCGTACTTCTCCAGCAGCTGATGCCGGGAGTCGATGTACGAGGGGTCGGCCAGCGCCTTGTCGACCTCGAAGTGATCGCCCCAGCAGGCGAGTTCGAGTCCGTCGTAGCCGAAGTCGCGGGCGAGACGGCAGACCTCTTCGAGCGGGAGGTCGGCCCACTGACCGGTGAAGAGCGTAAAGGTGCGCGGCATGTCGGGGGCTCCTCGATATCAGACCGCTATGGGCGTGTAGACGGAGTTCTTCTCGGCGCTCTCCTCCACCGCCGCGAGGACGCGCTGCACCTGGAGCCCGTCGGCGAAGGAGGGGTCGGGCTGCCGGCCCTCGGCGATGGCGTGGACCAGATCGCGGGCCTGGTGGACGAAGGTGTGCTCGTAGCCGAGGCCGTGGCCCGGCGGCCACCAGGCGTCCAGGTAGGGGTGGTCGGGCTCGGTGACGAGGATGCGGCGGAACCCGGCGTGCGCTCCGGGCTCGGTGCCGTCGTGGTAGGAGAGTTCGTTGAGCCGCTCCAGGTCGAAGGCCAACGAGCCGTGCTCGCCGTTGAGTTCGAGGCGCAGGGCGTTCTTACGGCCGGTGGCGTAGCGGGTCGCCTCGAAGGAGGCGAGGGCGCCGGAGGGGAAGCGGGCGGTGAACAGGGCGGCGTCGTCCACGGTGACGACCCCGGTCCCGGCACTGGACACCGCGGACAGTCCGCTGCTCGGCGCGCTGGGCATCGGCCGTTCCCGCACGAAGGTCTCCGTCAGCGCCGACACCCCGGCCAGCTGCTCGCCCGCCACATACTGCGCGAGGTCCACGATGTGCGCCCCGAGGTCGCCGAGCGAGCCGGAACCGGCGTACTCCCTGCGCAGCCGCCAGGTCAGCGGGAACTCCGGGTCCACGAGCCAGTCCTGAAGGTACGTCACCCGCACATGTCGCAACCTGCCGAGCCGACCCTCGGCGACCATCCGGCGGGCGAGCGCAGTGGCGGGCACCCGGCGGTAGTTGAAACCGACCATCGCCAACTGGCCTCTTTCGGCGGCCGACTCCGCCGCCCGAACCATCGCCACCGCCTCCTCGACGCTATTCGCGAGGGGCTTCTCGCACAGGACGTGCTTCCCGGCGGCCAGCGCGGCGACGGCGATCTCGGCGTGGCTGTCGCCGGGGGTGCAGATGTCGACGAGGTCGACGTCGTCCCGGGCGACCAGCGCACGCCAGTCGGTCTCGGCCGCCGCCCAGCCGTGCCGGTCGGCCGCCGCGCGCACCGCGGCCGCGTCCCGTCCGCAGATCGCGGCCAGGACGGGTCGCCGGGGCAGGTCGAAGACGCGGCCCACGGTGCGCCAGCCCTGGGAGTGGGCGGCGCCCATGAAGGCGTAGCCGACCATGCCGACCCGCAGCGGCGGCTTCCCCGTCTCAGCACCTTCTGACATGCGGATGTCCTCCTCGTCCTTCGCGGTGGGGGGTGCGGGCGCCGCACGGCCTACTTGAAGCCGGTGGGCATGTACTGGTCGACGTTCTCCTTGTCGACGACGGCCGAGTACAGGGTCAGCGAGGCCGGGATCTCGAACTCGGCGAGGCCGCCGACGCCCTTGCCCTGGCCGAGGGCGCGGGCGAGGTCGATCGCGGAGGCGGCCATGGTCGGCGGGTACAGCACCGTCGCCTTCAGCACCCCGTCGTCCTGCTTGATGGCCTGGAATGCGGAGAGCGCGCCGGCGCCACCGACCATCAGGAAGTCATCACGTCCGGCCTGCTCGATGGCGCGCAGCGCGCCCACGCCCTGGTCGTCGTCGTGGTTCCACAGTGCGTCGAACTTCGACTGGGCCTGCAGCAGTTGCGCCATCTTGGCCTGCCCCGACTCGACCGTGAACTCGGCGGCCTGACGGGCGACCTTCTTGATGTTGGGGTAGTTCTTCAGGGCGTCGTCGAAGCCCTGGGTGCGCTGCTGGGTGAGCTCCAGGTTGTCCAGGCCCGCCAGCTCGATCACCCGGGCACCGGACTTGTCCTTGAGCTTCTCGCCGATGTAGTGCCCGGCGTTCAGCCCCATGCCGTAGTTGTCGCCGCCGATCCAGCAGCGGTACGCCTGCGGGGAGTTGAAGATGCGGTCCAGGTTGATCACCGGGATGCCCGCGCGCATCGCCTTCAGGCCGACCTGGGTGAGCGCCTTGCCGTCGGCCGGCAGGATCACCAGGACGTCGACCTTCTTGTTGATCAGCGTCTCGATCTGGCCGATCTGGGCGGCGGTGTCGTTGGAGCCCTCGGTGATCTCCAGGGTGACCTCGGAGTACTTCTTCGCCCGGTTCTTGGCGTTGTCGTTGATGGCGTTGAGCCAGCCGTGGTCGGCCTGGGGTCCGGCGAAGCCGATGGTGACGGGCTTGCCGGGCTTGTCGTCGGCGGCCGGCTGGTCGTTGGCTGCGGGCTCGTCGTCGGACTCGTTACTCGTGCAACCCGCGAGGAGGGCGCCCGCTCCTATGGCGGCGGATCCGAACAGCAGCCCTCTGCGACTCGTGAATTCTGGCATGGCGGTGAACCCTTTCCTCAGGTCGTGCTTGCGGTACGGCGCTGGACCAGCACGGCGGCGACGATGATCGCGCCCTTGGCGATCTGCTGGACGTCGCTCTGCAGGTTGTTCAGGGCGAAGATGTTGGTGATCGTGGTGAAGATCAGGACGCCGAGCACCGAGCCGGTGATGGTGCCCCGGCCGCCGCTGAGCAGGGTGCCGCCGATGATCGCGGCGGCGATGGCGTCGAGTTCGTAGAGGTTGCCGTTGGTGTTCTGACCCGATCCGGACAGGATGATCAGCAGGAAGGCGGCGATACCGCAGCACAGCCCGGACAGCAGGTACAGGTAGAGGCGCTGACGGCGGACGTCGATGCCGGCGAGCCGGGCGGCCTCGGCGTTGCCGCCGACGGCGACCGTGCGGCGGCCGAAGGTGGTGCGGTTCAGGATCAGCCAGCCGATGACCGTGACCACGGCGAAGACCATGACGAGCGGTGGGATGCCGAGGACGTAGGCGTCGCGCTCCCCGAGGTCGAGGATGCTCGGGATGGTGACGATCTGCGTCTTGCCGTCGGTGATCTGCAGCGCGAGGCCGCGCGCCGAGGCGAGCATGGCGAGCGTCGCGATGAACGGCACCATCCCGCCGTACGCGATGAGCAGACCGTTGACCAGGCCACAACCGACGCCTACGAGGACCGAGGTGAACAGGACGCCGCCGAAGCCGTAGTCCTGGGTCGCGACCGTGGTCGCCCATACCGAGGCCAGGGCGACGATCGCGCCGACCGACAGGTCGATACCGCCGGAGGTGATGACGAAGGTCATGCCGACGGTGACGACGCCGATGACGGAGGCCTGGGTGAGGACGAGTTGGAGGTTGCGGGTGTCGAGGAACTCGTCGGGCTTGGTGATGCCGCCGATGACGATCAGCGCGGCGAGCACGCCGAGCAGGGAGAGGGTGCGTACGTCGGCGCGGGCCATCATGCCCCGCCAGGCGGGGGGTTCGGCCACGGGTGCGGTCTTGCCGGTGCCGTCCCTCGGTGGGGACGCGTGCTGCGTCATGACGCCGGGCTTCCTTCCATGACGAGGTCGAGGACACGGTGTTCGTCGAGGTCGCGGGCGGGCGCGGTGTGGACGACGCGCCCCTCGCGCAGCACCAGGACGCGGTCGGCGAGGCCGAGCACCTCGGGCACCTCGCTGGAGACGAGCAGCACGGCGAGGCCTTCGTCGGCGAGGCGCCGCACGACCGCGTACAGCTCGGCGCGGGCGCCCACATCGACGCCGCGGGTGGGTTCGTCGAGCAGCAGCACCCGGCAGCCGCGCAGCAGCCAGCGGGCGAGGACGGCCTTCTGCTGGTTGCCGCCGGACAGGGTGCGCACGGGCACCGAGGGGTTGTCGGGCCGCAGCGACAGCTCACGGGTGGCGGCGCGGGCGGCACCGAGTTCGGCGCCCCGGTCGATCCAACCGCCCTGCGAGAAGCGGGACATGGAGGAGACCGAGACATTGCGGGTGACGGACTCCAGCATCAGCAGGGCCTGTGCCTTGCGTTCCTCGGGGGCGAGCCCGAGTCCGGCCCGGACGGCGGCGCGCACACTGCCGGGCCGCAACGCCCGCCCCTCGACGATGACTTGACCCGACGAAGGCTTCCGGGCCCCGTAGATGGTCTCCAGGATCTCGGAGCGCCCCGAGCCGACAAGACCGGCGAGCCCGACGATCTCCCCGGGCCGGATCTCAAGGTCCAGCGGCTCGAACTCACCGTCGCGGGAAAGCCCTTGGACCTGGAGCACCGGCGCGCCTCCCACCACGGTGCCGGGCCGCTCGGGAAAGACGTACTCGACATTGCGGCCCGTCATCAGCGCCACGACATCCCGCGTGGGCGTCGTCTTCGCGGGCAGCCCGACCGCCACGGCCCGGCCGTCCTTGAGCACGGTCACCCGGTCGCCGATGCGCCGGATCTCCTCAAGACGGTGCGAGATGTAGACGACGGCGACCCCGTCGGCGGTCAGGTCACCGACGATCCGGAAGAGGTTGTCGACCTCGTCCGGGTCGAGCGCGGCGGACGGCTCGTCCATCACGATCAGCCGTACGTCATGGGAGAGCGCCCGCGCCATGGAGACGATCTGCTGCTGGGCCGCCGACAACTCCCCGACCAGCCGCGCGGGATCGATCTCCGGGTGCCCAAGGCGCTTGAGAAGCTGGGCAGTTGACTCTCGCGCGGTCTTCCTTCGTACGACGAAACCGGCGGCCGTCGGTTCATGGCCGAGGTGGACGTTCTCGGCCACCGACAGGTGCTCCACCAGGTCGAGTTCCTGGTAGATGGTGGCGATGCCCAGGCGCATGGCGGCGATCGGTGAGCGCAGGGTGACGTCCTCGCCGCGCCAGCGGATGGTGCCGGTGTCGGGCTGGTGGGCGCCGGCCAGGACCTTGATGAGGGTGGACTTCCCGGCGCCGTTCTGGCCGAGCAGACAGTGCACCTCGCCGGCCTGGACGTCGAGGTCGACTCCGTCGAGGGCCCGGACACCGGGGAAGGACTTGGTGATGCCGGACATGCTGAGCAGCGGTGGTTCTGGTGCCATGGGCTCCCCTTGGCGGGCGTGCGGGCCGGTTTCAGGGCAGGGCGAAGCAGAGAGCCGTACTGGATGACTCGTACCGAAGTCGCTTACGCGGGTGAGAACAGGTGGTCGCTGATCAGTCGGGCCGCGCCGATCACTCCGGCGGTGGGACCCAACTCCCCGAGAACAATGGGCAGGTTGCCGGTCGCCAGCGGCAGCGACTGGCGGTAGACCTGGGTGCGGATCGCGGCGAGCAGGGTGTGGCCGAGGCCGGTCACCCCGCCGCCGATCACCACCAGGCCCGGGTTGAAGAAGCTGACCAGGCCGGCGATGACCTGGCCGGTGCGGTTGCCGCCCTCGCGGATCAGATCGAGGGCGGTGGCATCGCCCGCGGCGGCCGCGGCGGCGACGTCGACGGCGGTGAGGCCGCCGTTCGCCTCAAGACGTGCGGCGAGTTCCGCAGACCGCCCCTGCTGGGCCGCCTCCACGGCGTCCCGGGCGAGGGCCGCCCCGCTGAAGTGGGCTTCCAGGCAGCCCCGGTTGCCGCAGGCGCAGGGCCTGCCGTCGGGTACGGCCTGGATGTGCCCGATGTCGCCGGCGCTGCCCGTCACACCGCGGTGGACACCACCGCCGACGACGATGCCGCAGCCGATACCGGTGCCGATCTTCACGCAGAGGAAGTCGCCCACGGAGCGTGCCACGCCCGCGTGCTGCTCCCCCATCGCCATCAGGTTCACATCGTTGTCGACCATGACCGGGCAGCCGAGTTCCTGGCTGAGCGCCTCCCGTACCGGGAAGCCGTCCCAGCCCGGCATGATCGGCGGCGCGACCGGGACGCCCTCGGGGAAGCGGACCGGGCCGGGGACGCCGATACCGGCGCCGTCGTACCCCTCCGCGAGCCCCGAGGCCTTCAACTTCGCGGCCATGGCGAGGACTTGCTCGAAGACCGCGACCGGGCCCTCGCGTACGTCCATGGGTTGGTTGAGGTGTCCGAGGATCTCCAGCTCGGCGTTGGTGACGGCGACGTCGACCGAGGTCGCGCCGATGTCGACGCCGAGGAAGCGGAGCCCCGGGTTGAGCCGGATGTTGTGGGAGCGCCGGCCGCCGCGCGAGGCGGCGAGTCCGTCGGCCACGACCAGGCCCGTCTCCAGCAGCCGGTCCACCTCCACGGCCAGCTTGGACCGCGAGAGATCGACCTGATCACCCAGTTGCGCCCGGGAGTTGGGCCCCCCGTCGCGCAACAGCTTGAGCAGCCGGGCCTGATGGGCGTTCGCGGGTCGTGCCGTCATGCGTCTCACGTGCCCCTCCCCGCCTGTTTCGGCCACCAGTTGCCGGGCTTTCGAGGGGAACGTAGCAGCGGCTGCCGTGGCTGGGAAGAATCTGTGCACGAATTACCGACGACTTTTTCCACTGAGAGGACAAAGGCGGGTGTCGTCGGCGTCGGCCCCGCGGGATGGGCACGATGCCGAGAGGGAGCCTCGGAGCGTCAGGAGCGCTGGCGGGCGTGGTACGAGGTCCGGGTGTGCTCGGTGTGTTCGCGCATGAGGTCGGTGGCGCGCTGCTGGTCGCGGTCGGAGATCGCCGCGATCAGCCGGCGGTGCTCGATCCAGGACTGCCGGCCGCGCTGCCGGGCCACCGGCGTGTAGTACCAGCGCACCCGACGGTCGACCTGTGCGGCGAGTTCGGCGAGGACGGCGTTGCCCGCGAGCTCCATGACCTTGGCGTGGAAGCGGGCGTTCATCGCCACGGCGCCGTCCACGTCGTCCGCCTCCACCGCGCGCTCGCCCTCGGCGCACAGCTCCTCCAGGGCGGTGATCCCGGCCGCTCCCGTGTTGGCGGCGGCGAGCCGGGCGGCCTCGGCCTCCAGCAGGGTGCGCACGGTGAGGAGCTGATCGGCCTCCTCCTCGGTGGGCTCGTGCACGAACGCGCCCTGGGCGGGCCGCAGATCGACCCAGCCCTCGGTGTTCAGGCGCTGCAGCGCCTCGCGCACGGGCTGCCGGGACACGCCGAGATGACCTGCGAGTTCGCTCTCGACCAGATGCTGTCCCGGGCGCAGGGCGCGGGTGGTGATGAGTTCGAGCAGGGCCTCGTAGACACGGTCCCGCAGCGGCCCGGGCCGTTCGAGCTTGGGCACCGCCCCCTGCGGAAGTCCTGTCGACAACATCGCGGTCCCCCTCCAGAGCCGTCGGACAGCAAAGTATTGATTGTCTTTCGTCTACAGTCTACGGCGCACAAAGGCCAGGGAGAGGGGGAGTTGGCCTTGTCACATCGGCGTTTGGCCTTGTCACATCAGTGCCGGCCTCGCCGCATCAAGTCACATCCCGCCTCAGGGGCAGCGGACGACCTGCCCGGCGTACGACAGATTCCCACCGAAGCCGAACAGCAGCACCGGGTCGCCGCCGGAGATCTCGCCGCGCTCCACGAGCTTGGAGAAGGCCAGCGGGATGCTCGCCGCCGAGGTGTTCCCGGAGTCGGACACGTCCTTCGCAACCACGGCGTTCACCGCGCCGATCTTCTCGGCAAGGGGTTCGATGATCCGCAGGTTGGCCTGGTGGAGCACGACCGCGGCGAGGTCGGCGGGCGCGAGCCCGGACCGCTCGCACGCCTGCCGCGCGATGGACGGCAGCTGGGTGGTGGCCCAGCGGTACACGCTCTGCCCCTCCTGCGCGAACCGCGACGGCGTCCCCTCGATCCGCACGGCGTGCCCCATCTCGGGCACCGACCCCCACAGCACGGGCCCGATGCCGGGCTCCTGAGACGCCTCGACCACGGCGGCCCCCGCCCCGTCGCCGACGAGCACACAGGTCGTGCGGTCGGTCCAGTCGGTCACATCGGACATCTTGTCGGCGCCGATCACCAGGGCCCGGGTGGCGGCGCCCGCCCGGACGGCGTGGTCGGCGGTGGCCAGCGCATGGGTGAAACCGGCGCAGACGACGTTGACGTCCATCGCGGCGGGCGAGGGGATGCCCAGCCGGGCGGCGACGCGCGCGGCCATGTTCGGGGAGCGGTCGACGGCGGTGGAGGTGGCCACCAGCACCAGATCGATGTCGCCCGGCGCGAGGCCGGCCGCCGCGAGCGCCTTGGCCGCGGCGTGCCCGGCGAGCTCGTCGACGGGCTCGTCGGGTCCGGCGATATGGCGTGTGCGGATGCCCACCCGGGACCTGATCCACTCGTCACTGGTGTCGACGAGGCCGGCCAGGTCCTCGTTGGTGAGCACCTTGGCCGGCTGATAGTGGCCTACCGCGGCAATGCGCGAGCCGTTCATCGGGTGGTCCCCCTCGTTGCATGGGTAGCGGGATCCACCAGTCTGATCAGTGACTCACCAGTACGGCGGCAGGTGATGCCACAGGAATAGGGCGCCCGGGTTGTCGGCTTCTGTCAGGCCCTCGGACGCCCGAACACTTTTCGAACGGCCAGCCGCACACGATCACCCGGTGAACAGCTGTGTCGCCTTTTGTACGAGTTCGTAGAGCCCGTAGCAGAGCGGTGCCCCCACCCACAGCCAGGCGAAGGCGATCAGCCCGCGTCGGCTAGGCGGACTCTGACTGCTGTCGCTGGACATCGACGTGCTCCTCCCTGGGTGACGGAATGTGGTGGCGGGGATGGACGGGCCGGACCAGTTCATTGGCGATGAAGCCGACGACCAGCAGGCCGATCATGATGACGAAGGAGAGCCCGTACAGGGACGCACCGCTCTTGCCCGCCTCCTCCTGCCGGTCGGCGATCCAGTTGACGATCAGCGGTCCGAGGACACCGGCCAGGGACCAGGCGGTGAGCAGACGGCCGTGGATCGCGCCGACCTGGTAGGTGCCGAAGAGGTCCTTCAGATAGGCGGGGATCGTCGCGAAGCCGCCGCCGTAGAAGGAGAGGATCACCAGGGCGCACAGGATGAACAGCGGCTTGGAGGAGTCGCCGAACAGGGCGATGGAGGCGTACATCAGCGCGCCGACGCCCAGGTAGAGACGGTAGATGTTCTTCCGCCCGATCAGGTCGGAGGTGGACGACCAGCCGATGCGTCCGGCCATATTGGCGGCCGACAGCAGGGCGACGAAACCGGCCGCGGCGGTCGCCGACACCGTTGTCGAGGTGTCCGCGAAGAAGTCCATGATCATCGGGGCGGCCTTCTCCAGGATGCCGATGCCCGCGGTCACGTTCATGCAGAGCACGACCCACAGACACCAGAACTGCGGCGTCCGGACGGCCTGGTTCGCCGAGACCTGCGGCCCGGCGGGCACGCTCGGCGCACCGCTGACCGGCTTCTCGGTGCGCGGCACCCGCACCAAGAGGACACCCAGCAGCATGAAGACCGCGTACGACAGCCCGTGCACCAGGAAGGCGAGGGCGATCCCGGAGGTGTCGGAGCCGAAGGACTCCAGCATCTGCGCGGACCACGGCGAGGCGATCAGCGCGCCGCCGCCGAAGCCCATGATGGCGATGCCGGTGGCCATGCCCGGCCGGTCCGGGAACCACTTGATCAGGGTGGAGACGGGTGAGATGTAGCCGATGCCGAGGCCGATCCCACCGACGAAGCCGTAGCCGAGGACGATCAGCCAGTACTGCTCGGTGGCCGCGCCCAGCGCGGAGAGCAGAAAGCCGGAGGAGAAGCAGCACAGGGCGACGGTCATGGCCCAGCGCGGGCCGTTGCGCTCGACGAGCGTGCCGCCGAACGCGGCCGACAGGCCCAGCATGACGATGCCCAACTGGAAGGGGAGCGCACTCTGCGTGCCGCTGAGGCCGAGCGCGGATTCCAGGGGCGGCTTGAACACGGACCAGGCATACGCCTGCCCGATGGAGAGGTGGACCGAGAGAGCGGCGGGGGGAACCAGCCAGCGGCTCCAACCCGGGGGTGCGACCGGTGGACTCATGATCCCGAACGGTAGGAACCCGAAGGGGAGTTGAGAAGCCGACGCGTCGACCGTATGCGATGAGCGGTATCCAATGCGCGACGAACGGTCGAACCGACCGGTTTCCAGCGCCGCTTCCCGTGCGCGAACCCTTGCCCGCCCAACGGGCATACTGTAGACAATATTTCGTCGACAGAGTTTCGGCAGTGCCCCGTCTCCGCGGTATCCCTCGACCGAACGGAGCTCCCCCGTATGAAAGTCGCAGTCCTCGGCGCCGGTGCGATCGGCGCCTATGTCGGTGCCGCGCTCCACCGCGCGGGTGCCGATGTGCATCTCGTCGCCCGTGGACCGCATCTCGCGGCCATGAGGCAGCACGGCGTGCGGGTGGTCAGCCCGCGCGGTGACTTCACCGCCCGCGCCCATGCCACCGACGATCCGGCCGAAGTCGGCCCGGTCGACTATGTGTTCCTGGGCCTGAAGGCCAACTCGTACGCGGCGTGCGGGCCGCTGATCGAGCCCCTGCTCCATGACTCCACGGCGGTGATCGCCGCCCAGAACGGCATCCCCTGGTGGTACTTCCACCGGCACGGCGGCCCCCACGACGGCCATCGCGTGGAGAGCGTCGACCCCGGTGGCGCGGTCAGTGCGGTGCTCGCGCCGGAGCGGGCGATCGGCTGTGTCGTCTACGCGGCCACCGAGCTCGAAGGACCGGGCGTCGTACGGCACTTGGAAGGCACCCGGTTCTCCATCGGCGAACCCGACCGCAGTGTCTCCAAGCGCTGTCTGGCGTTCAGCGAGGCCATGAAGGCCGGCGGCCTGAAGTGCCCGGTCGAGCCCGATCTGCGGGGCGACATCTGGGTCAAGCTGCTGGGCAATATCTCCTTCAACCCGATCAGCGCGCTGGCCCGCGCCACCATGCGGCAGATGTGTCTGCACGGCGGCACCCGCAAGGTGATCGAGACCATGATGGCCGAGACGCTCGCCGTCGCCGAGGCCCTCGGCTGCGAGGTCGGCGTCTCCATCGAGCGCCGGATGGCCGGAGCCGAGAAGGTCGGCGACCACCGCACCTCCACGCTCCAGGACCTGGAGCGCGGAAAGCCGCTCGAACTCGACGTACTCCTCGCGGCGGTCGTCGAGTTGGCGGAGATCACCGGCGTCCAGGTGCCCACCCTGCGCACCGTGCACGCCATCTCGGACCTGCTCGCCCTGAGGAGCGCCGCATGAGGAAACGCCAGCCGAAGACATACGCCCGGCTCACCCATCCGTTGATCAGGGACTCCCGCGACGAGCCCTTCCGGCAGGCGAGTTGGGAGGAGGCCCTGGAGCGGGCGGCCCGGGGGCTGGAACGCAACCGTGACGCCTTCGGAATGTTCTCCTGCGCCCGCGCCACGAATGAAATGAACTACGTCGCCCAGAAGTTCGCCCGCGTCGTCATGGGCACCAACAACGTCGACTCCTGCAACCGCACCTGCCACGCCCCGAGCGTGGCGGGCCTGTCGGCGGCCTTCGGCTCCGGCGGCGGGACCTCGTCGTACGAGGAGATCGAGCACACCGACGTCATCGTGATGTGGGGCTCCAACGCCCGCTTCGCGCACCCGATCTTCTTCCAGCATGTGCTGAAGGGGATCAGGAACGGCGCCCGGATGTACGCCGTCGACCCGCGCCGCACCTCCACCGCCGAGTGGGCGGAGAGCTGGATGGGGCTGAACGTCGGCACCGACATCCCGATGGCGCACGCGATCGGCCGCGAGATCATCCACGCGGGGCTCGCCAACGAGGCGTTCATCGAGCGGGCGACCAGCGGCTACGAGGAGTACCAGGCACTCGTCGAGCCCTGGACGCTGTCGCTCGCCGAGAAGGTGACGGGCGTACCCGCACAGGCCATTAAGGAGTTGGCTCACGCCTTCGCCCGCGCCGAGCGCGCCCAGCTGTGCTGGACCCTCGGCATCACCGAGCACCACAACGGCACCGACAATGTCCGCGCGCTGATCAACCTCTCCCTGCTGACCGGGCATGTGGGACGGTACGGCAGCGGGTTGCAGCCCCTGCGCGGGCAGAACAATGTCCAGGGCGGCGGCGACATGGGCGCGATCCCCAACCGCCTCCCCGGCTTCCAGGACCTTCTCGACCCGGGCTCCCGGCTCAAGTTCGAGTCGGCGTGGGACACCGTCATCCAGCCGCACTACGGGCTGACCCTGACGGAGATGTTCGAGGCGATGGAGGAGGGCACGCTCAAGGCCGTCTACTGCATCGGCGAGAACCCGGCGCAGTCGGAGGCCGACAGCGAGCAGGCGGTACGGCGCATGCGGGCCCTCGATTTCCTCGTCGTCCAGGACATCTTCCTGACCAAGACGGCCGAGCTGGCGGACGTCGTGCTGCCCGCGACCGCCGGCTGGGCCGAGACCGACGGCACAACGACCAACAGTGAGCGCCGGGTTCAGCGCGTACGCAGGGCGGTCACCCCGCCCGGCGAGGCCCGCGAGGACATCGACATCATCTGCGAGCTGGCGGCACGGCTCGGCCACGAGTGGAAGTACGCCGACGCCGAGGCCGTCTGGAACGAGCTCAGGTCGGTCTCGCCGGACCACTACGGGATGACGTACGAGCGCCTGGAGGAGCACCAGGGCATCCAGTGGCCGTGTCCGAGCACCGAAGAGCTCGAACCCACCTATCTGCACGGCAGGTTGTGGGATCCCGACCCCGCGAACAGGGGCCGCTTGGCGCCCTTCGGCCTGGTCCAGCACGATCCGCCGGTCGACCTCACCGACGAGGAGTACCCGGTCCGGCTCACCACCGGACGACGCCTCGACTCCTACAACACCGGTGTACAGAGCGGGAGTTTCGCCTCCCCGCTCCGGCGCGGCGAGTATGTCGAGCTGTGCCCGGAGGATGCCGAGCGGTACGGGGTCGTGGTGGGCGAGGAGGTCCAGGTGACCTCGCGCCGGGGTTCCGTGGTCGCGCCGGTGTGGATCGACACCGCCCTCAGGCCCGGGCTCGCCTTCATGACCATGCATTTTCCCGACGAGGTGGACACCAACCAGCTGACGATCGAGGCGAACTGCCCGATCGCGGGGACGGCGGAGTTCAAGGCGTCGGCGATCAGGATCGAGAAGCTCCCCGTCGCGACCATCGTGAGGTGACGTAAGTGGACTTGCACTTCGGCGACAGCAAGCCGACGGACGACGAACGGGCGGCCGTCGACGCCTTGTTGGGACCCCCCGAGTCCTCCTGGGAGGGCGCCGACCGTTCCGACGCCGACCTGAGGTGGGCGCGCGGCGGACGGGAGGCCCGGGACCGCAGGGACCTGCTGTTGCCGGGGCTGCACGCCCTCAACGACCGCATCGGCTGGATCAGCGACGGCGCCCTCGACTACCTGTGCCGGCGCCTCACGGTGCCGCCCGCGGAGGCGTACGGCGTCGCCACCTTCTACGCCATGTTCTCCGTCAAGCCACGACCGGCCACCGTCCTCCACATCTGCACCGACCTGGCCTGCGCGGCGGCGGGCGCGGCCGAGCTGTGCGCGGGCGTCGAGGCGAGCCTCGGCCCCGGCTTCCACGTCGAACGCAGCCCCTGCCTTGGCCTGTGCGAGCGCGCTCCGGCGGCCCTGGCGATCAAGGCGGGCGATCCGGTGCGTACTGCCGTGTCGGCGCCGACGACCGTGCACGCCGCCGTCCTCGCCGCGACCTCGCCCGACTCGGCGCCGGACGAGCCCCCGGCGGCGCTGGCGGTGCCCCAGGCGGGTTCGGGCGACCTGACGCTCCTCAAAAGGGTCGGCGTGGTCGACCCGTCCTCCCTCGACGACTACCGCGCCCACGGCGGCTACACCGCCCTGCGCCGGGCCTTCGAGCTCGGCCCGGCCGGCGTCATCCGCGAGGTGACCGACTCGGGCCTGGTCGGGCGTGGTGGCGCCGCCTTCCCCACCGGCCGCAAATGGCAGGCCACGGCGTCCCAGCCCGACCATCCGCACTACCTCGTCTGCAACGCCGACGAGTCCGAGCCGGGCACCTTCAAGGACCGCGTGATCATGGAGGGCGATCCGTACGCGCTGGTCGAGGCGATGACGATCGCGGCGTATGCGACGGGCGCGCACAAGGGCTATCTGTACCTGCGCGGCGAGTATCCGCGGGCGCTGCGGCGTCTGGAGCATGCACTGGTGCAAGCACGCGCGCGTGGGCTGCTCGGGGACGACATCCTCGGCCAGGGCTACGCCTTCGACATCGAGATCCGCAGGGGCGCGGGCGCGTACATCTGCGGTGAGGAGACAGCGCTCTTCAACTCCATCGAGGGCTACCGCGGCGAGCCGCGCTCCAAGCCGCCGTTCCCGGTGGAGAAGGGCCTGTTCGGCAAACCGACGGTGGAGAACAACGTAGAGACGCTGGTCAACGTCCTGCCGATCTTGACCATGGGCGCCCCGGCGTATGCGGCGATCGGCACCGCGAAGTCGACCGGGCCGAAGCTGTTCTGCGTGTCGGGGAGTGTGGAGCGGCCCGGGATCTACGAGCTGCCCTTCGGCGCCACGCTGGGCGAGCTGCTGGAGCTGGCCGGGGTACGCGACGGCCTACGGGCGGTCCTGCTGGGCGGCGCCGCGGGCGGCTTCGTACGGCCCGATGAAATGGACATCCCGCTCACCTTCGAAGGCACCCAGGAGGCGGGCACCACGCTCGGCTCGGGTGTGGTCATGGCCTTCGACGACACCGTGCCGCTGCCCCGGCTGCTGCTGCGCATCGCCGAGTTCTTCCGCGACGAGTCGTGCGGACAGTGCGTGCCGTGCCGGGTCGGGACCGTGCGCCAGGAGGAGGCGCTGCACCGGATCGCCGAGCGCACCGGCGCTGCGGCCGCCGATGACATCGCCCTGCTCAGGGAGGTCGGCCGCGCGATGCGGGACGCCTCGATCTGCGGTCTCGGACAGACCGCGTGGAACGCCGTGGAATCCGCCATCGACCGCCTGGGGGCGTACGAATGACCGTGACACCGCTGGGGATCCCCCGCCGACTGCTGGAGTTCACGATCGACGGGGAGCCGGTGCGGGCGCCCGAGGGCTCGACGATCCTCGACGCCTGCCGGGCCGCCGGGAAGGACGTCCCGACCCTGTGCGAAGGGGACACCCTGAGGCCGAAGAACGCCTGCCGCGTGTGTGTGGTGGAGGTCGAGGGGGCCCGGACACTGGTCCCGGCCTGCTCGCGGAAGGCCGAGCCGGGCATGGAGGTCCGTACCGACACCGAGCGGGCCCGGCACAGTCGGAAGGTCGTGCTGGAGCTGCTCGCCTCGTCGGTCGACTTGTCGACCACCCCCCAAGTCGCCGAGTGGATCAAGGAGTACGAGGCCAAGCCGGACCGCTTCGGCCCGGACGCGGCCCGGCTGAACGAGGAGCCGAAGGTCGACAACGATCTGTATGTGCGCGACTACGACAAGTGCATCCTCTGCTACAAGTGCGTGGACGCGTGTGGCGATCAGTGGCAGAACACCTTCGCGATCTCGGTGGCCGGGCGGGGCTTCGATGCGCGGATCGCGGTGGAGCACGATGCTCCGCTGACTGATTCCGCGTGTGTGTACTGCGGGAACTGCATCGAGGTGTGCCCGACGGGGGCCCTGTCCTTCAAGTCCGAGTTCGACATGCGGGCCGCGGGTACGTGGGACGAAACCCAGCAGACGGAGACGACCACGGTGTGCGCGTACTGCGGAGTGGGCTGCAACCTCACGCTTCACGTGCAGGACAATGAGATCGTGAAGGTCACCTCGCCGCACGACAACCCGGTGACCCACGGCAATCTGTGCATCAAGGGCCGCTTCGGCTACCAGCACGTCCAGAACCGGAACTGATCGGGGCTGATGGGGACATGGGACGAGTCACGGAACGACGCAAGGTGCTCCGCATCCGGGACGGAGCCGTCTCCACCCGACCGGACACGCTCGTCGCCGAGGAGCCTCTGGAGATCCGGCTGAACGGCAAGCCGCTCGCGATCACCATGCGGACGCCGGGGGACGACTTCGCGCTGGCCGCGGGGTTCCTGGTGAGCGAGGGGGTGCTTGCGGAGCAGGGGGATCTGCAGAACATCGTGTACTGCGCGGGGGCGACGGTGGATGGGTCCAACACGTACAACGTGGTGGACGTGAAGACCGCGCAGGGGGTGGTGATCCCGGACATCACCTTGGAGCGCAACGTGTATACGACGTCCTCCTGCGGCCTGTGCGGCAAGGCGAGCCTCGACGCCGTACGGACCACCGCGCGCTGGCCCATCGCCGACACTCCCCCGGTCCGCGTCGAACCCGAGCTGCTGGCGAGCCTCCCCGACCGGCTGCGCGCCGCCCAGCGGGTCTTCGACCGGACCGGGGGGCTGCATGCGGCGGCCCTGTTCACCGAGGAGGGGGAGCTGGTGGACATACGGGAGGACGTGGGGCGGCACAACGCGGTGGACAAGCTGGTGGGCCGGGCGCTCCAGGACGGTCGGCTGCCTCTCTCCCGGACGATCCTGCTGGTCTCGGGGCGAGCCTCCTTCGAGCTCGCGCAGAAGGCCGTGATGGCGGGGATTCCGGTGCTCGCGGCGGTCTCGGCGCCCTCGTCGCTGGCGGTGGACCTCGCGGCGGAGACGGGCCTGACCCTGGTGGGCTTCCTGCGGGGCAGCTCCATGAACGTGTACGCGGGCGAGGACCGCATCGCCCTGCGGACCGCGGCCGCCCAGGGCTGAACGGTTCCCCGCGAACACGACGGCGGGGGCCCCGAGCGGCGGGGAGCGCCCCCTGCGCTGCTTGGGGTCCCGCTGTTTCGTTTGATCACCCCGCAAGGCCTGCAGCCGGCTGTTTTATGGGTCGGTCGCCTACGGGCGCTTTGTGCCGGTGTCGAGAGACCGATCGTGCTCAGCCCTTCGGGCCTCCGCGCGTTCGGGCTCTCGACACCGGCGCGCCCTTCGGCTCCCTCCCGGCCGGTGGCCTGGGTGCAGGCTGGCTTGGTGGGCCTGTGCCGTCCGTTCGTGAGTCTCGCCTGGGCCTGTTTTGAGGCCCCATGGACCCGGTGCCGTCCTGCCACTAACGTCCCGTCGCGTGCCCGACTCCACACGCGCGCGACAGCGGACGGGAACGGGGCTCGGTCTGCTGCTGGCCCTGGTTCTCGGGGCCGTGCTGCTCACCGCCCTCCCGGAGGACGACCCCGGCTCCGGCGCCTGCGCACCCCGTACCCTTCGGGCCTGGTCCGCCGATGAGCGGCTCACCTCGGAGTTCGCCCGCTACGGCGACGACGCCTCCCGTACCGACGACTGGACCGGCGGCGACGGCACCCACTCGGTGCGGCTGCCGGACGGACGGGTGCTGTGGCTGTTCTCGGATACGTATCTGGGCCAGGTGTACGCCCCGCCCAATCCGGTCGGCGAGTCCTACGCCTGGCGGGACACCACGGCCCCGATGGTGCGCAATTCGGCGGTGGTCATGCGGGACGGGCGGTTGGAGAGCACCTTGCCCGCTCCCCTCTTTCCCGATCCGGCGCCTGGGCAGTGGCGCTGGCCGGTCGCGGCCCGTGTGGAGCCCCGCTCCCCCGGCTCCTCGGAGCAGGTGCTGCGGGTGCTGTTGTGGGTGCGGACGAGCGGCCAGGCGCCGTGGATCTACGGCGTCCCGACGGCCACGGAGGTCGCCACCCTCTCCCTGCCCGATCTGCGCGTCGAGTCGGTGGACAAGGTGTTCGACCAGCAGCTCGTCACCGATCCGTCCCGGCGGGTGCTGTTCGGCACGACGCTGGTGGAGGAGGACGGCTTCACGTACGTCTTCGGCGGCGACGACCGCCGGGCCGCCTCCCGTCCGGCCTCCCACGCGTACGTGGCCCGGGTGCCCGAGGGCGGGCTCGCCGATCCGGGCGCCTGGGAGTACTGGGACGGGGAGGAGTGGGCGGCGGGGGTTCGCCCGCGCGCGGTGCTGGGGGACGAGCAGCGCACGGGGGTGGGCAGTACCTTCTCGGTGGTGCGCGACGGGGGGACGTATGTGCTCTTCACCATGGCGGCGGGTGCGGACGGGCTCACAAAAGTGACCTCCTACTGGGCCTGTTCGGCTACCGGCCCCTGGCACGGGCCAGCCAAGGACTTCAGCCCCTCGCTGCCCGAGGGGCAGGTGGCCGCTTACAACCCGCAGACCCATCCCGAACTGAGCGAGGACGGGCGGCTGGTGCTCAGTTACGACGTCAACTGGCTGGAGACCAACGGCGCCGCGGCAAACCTCAGCCGGAACGTGTCCCTGTACCGACCGCGGTTCGTGACTCTGCGGCTGGCGCCCGGGGGGTGACTTCCTCGACGGGATCGTGCGAGCGCCGCTTGGCGATCACCGCGCACACCATGAGCTGCATCTGGTGGAAGAGCATCAGCGGCAGCACGGCCAATGAGGCTTGGGCGCCGAACAGGACGCTGGCCATGGGAAGTCCGGCGGCGAGGGACTTCTTGGAGCCGGCGAACTGGATGGCGATCCGGTCCCCTCGGTTGAAGCGCAGCGCCTTGGCGCCGTACCAGGTCAGGGAGAGCATCACGGCGAGCAGCACGGCCTCTACGGCGAGCAGTCCGCCCAGCCGGGCGGGACTGACCTGGTTCCAGACGCCCTGGACCATGCCCTCGCTGAACGCCGTGTAGACGACGAGGAGGATCGAGCCGCGGTCCACCAGGCCGAGGATCTTCTTGTGGCGGGCTATGAAGCCGCCTACCCAGCGGCGCAGCATCTGCCCGGCGAGGAAGGGCACCAGCAGTTGCAGCACGATGTTCAGCAGGGAGTCGGCGGAGAAGCCGCCGCCGGTGCCGCCGAGCAGGCCGGCCGCCAGCAGGGGGGTGGCGACGATGCCGACCAGGGAGGAGAAGGAGCCCGCGCAGATCGCGGCGGGCACATTGCCGCGGGCGATCGAGGTGAACGCGATCGACGACTGCACGGTCGAGGGCACCAGGGTGAGGAAGAGCAGGCCCTGGTAGAGGGGGTCGGTGAGGATCACCGGGACCAGGCCTCGGGCCGCCAGGCCCAGCAGCGGGAAGACGAGGAAGGTACAGGCCAGGATCGCGATGTGGAGGCGCCAGTGGCGCAGCCCGTCCAGCGCCTCTCGGGTGGAGAGGCGGGCGCCGTAGAGGAAGAAGAGGAGGGCGATGGCGGCCGTGGAGGCGCCGGAGGCCACCTCGGCGCCGGTCCCGCGCACCGGTAGCAGTGCGGCGATGCCGACCGTCCCGAGGAGCAGGAGGATGTACGGGTCGATCGGCATCCAACGCGGCCATCGCAGGCGTTTCACTGTGCTCCACTACTTCGCTGTACGTCCGGTTCCGGGGGCACGGTCGTGCCCTCTCCATCGTCCTCCGCGGCCGTCTGATCGGGAATCCGGCATACCACTCTGACTGTCATCACGTTCCGCGATAGGCTGGGCGTCGTGTACGACCCTTCCCAGCTGCGTACCTTCCTGGCCGTCGCCCAGACCCTGAGCTTCACCCAGGCCGCCAAGCGGCTCGGTCTTCGGCAGTCGACGGTCAGCCAGCATGTACGGCGCCTGGAGGACGCGACGGGTCGGCAGCTCTTCGCCCGGGACACCCACTCCGTGGAGCTCACCGAGGACGGCGAGGCGATGCTCGGCTTCGCCCGCCGGATCCTGGAGGTCCACGAGCAGGCATCGGCCTTCTTCACCGGGACCCGGCTGCGGGGGCGGCTGCGCTTCGGCGCGTCGGAGGACTTCGTCCTGACCCGGCTGCCGGAGATCCTGGAGGGCTTCCGGTACGAGCACCCGGAGGTCGATCTGGAGCTGACGGTCGAGCTCTCGGGCACCCTGCACGAGCAGCTCGCCGCCGGGAAACTGGACTTGGTCCTCGCCAAGCGCCGTCCGGAGGATGCGCGGGGCGAGCTGGTCTGGCACGACCGGCTGGTGTGGATCGGCGCGGAGCGGCTGCGCCTGGACCCCGAACGCCCGGTTCCGCTGATCGTCTTCCCGCCGCCGGGCATCACCCGCGCCCTCGCCCTGGAGGCCCTGGAGCGCCAGGGGCGCGAGTGGCGGATCGTCTGCACCAGCGGCAGCCTCAACGGGCTGATCGCGGCGGCCCGGGCGGGGCTGGGTGTCATGGCGCACTCGCGGGGGCTGATCCCTCCGGGGCTGGTGCGGATGCCGGAGCGGTCGGGGTTGCCGGAGCTCGGGCGGGTGGACTTCGTACTGGTTCACGGTCAGCGGCGTACGGCCGCGCAGGGGGCCGCGGAGGCGTTGGCGGCGGCGATTCTCGCGGGCGGGGAGCGGCTGCACCGCCGCTAGCCGGTCGTACAGATTCGGTGGAGATTTACGGCGCCGAAACTTACTCAACCGTCGGTTTTCTGTCCGACCCTTCCCCATGTGAGGGCATTTTCTGTGACTGACCAGTGACTACCTGAGCCCCGTCCGGTTCTCCACCCCCTCCCGCCGTGCCGAAGGGTGGGGTACTTTCACGGCCTGCGCGGGGCGTCAAAAGAAGCGGGGAGCGGGGTTTGCGCGAGTACACCAACCCTCCGTTGGCGTTGGCACCGCCGGTGGGCGGACTGGCCGACGTGGTGTTCCAGCGTGCCCAGGAGAACCCGGCGCATGTGGCCCTCGGCCGCAAGGACGAGGCGGGCCGCTGGCGGGACGTGACCTCCGCCGAGTTCCGCGACGAGGTGCTCGCCCTCGCCAAGGGCCTGCTCGCCCGGGGCATCCGCTTCGGCGACCGCGTCGCGATCATGTCCCCCACTCGCTACGAGTGGACGCTCTTCGACTACGCCCTGTGGACCGTCGGCGCCCAGGTGGTACCGGTCTATCCGACCTCCTCGGCCGAGCAGTGCTTCTGGATGCTGTACGACGCCGAGGTCACGGCGGCGATCGTCGAGCACGAGGACCACGCGATGACCATCGCCACGGTCATCGACCGGCTGCCGCAACTGCGCGAGCTGTGGCAGCTGGACGCGGGCTGCGTCCAGGAGCTGTACGACGCCGGCGCCCACCTCGACGACGAGGTGGTGCACCGGCACCGCCAGGCGGTCACCCCCGACTCGGTCGCGACCATCATCTACACCTCAGGCACCACCGGCCGCCCCAAGGGCTGTGTCATCACGCACGGCAACTTCATGTACGAGGCGGACACGGTCATCGAGCGCTGGGAGCCCGTGTTCCACTCGAAGAAGGGCGACGAGGCGGCGACCCTGCTCTTCCTGCCGCTCGCGCATGTCTTCGGCCGGATGGTGCAGGTCGCCGCGATCCGCGGGGGCGTCCGCTTCGGCCACCAGCCGCAGATGAACGCCGCCGCCCTGCTGCCCGACCTCGCCGCGTTCAAGCCGACCTTCTTCCTCGCCGTGCCGTACATCTTCGAGAAGGTCTTCAACGCCGCCCGCCGCAAGGCCGAGAAGGAGGGCCGGTCCGGCGCCTTCGAGAAGGCCGTCGAGGTCGCCGTGAAGTACGCGGACGCCATGGAGGCCAAGGCCTGGGGGATCGGGCCCGGCCCTTCGGCCGGTCTGCGCCTGCAGCACCAGCTCTTCGACAAACTCGTCTACGGCAAGATGCGCGCCGCGATGGGCGGCCGCATCCGGCACGCGATGTCCGGCGGCTCGGCGATGGACCGCCGGCTCGGCCTGTTCTTCGCGGGCGCGGGCGTGCACATCTACGAGGGCTACGGCCTGACCGAGTCCACGGCGGCCGCCACCGCCAACCCGCCCGAGCGCACCCGCTACGGCTCGGTCGGGCAGCCGATTCCCGGGATGACCGTGCACATCGCGGACGACGGGGAGATCTGGCTCAACGGCGGCAACATCTTCCAGGGCTACCTCAACAACCCGAAGGCCACCGACGAGACCCTGCACGACGGCTGGCTGGCCACCGGCGACCTCGGTTCGCTGGACGAGGACGGCTATCTCACCATCACCGGGCGCAAGAAGGAGATCCTGGTGACCTCGGGCGGCAAGAGCGTCTCGCCCGGGGTGCTGGAGGAGCGGGTCCGGGACCATCCGCTGGTCGCGCAGTGCATCGTGGTCGGCAATGACCGCCCCTACATCGCGGCCCTGGTCACCCTCGACCAGGAGGCCGTGGAGCACTGGCTGAACATGCGGGACAAACCGCAGCTGCCCCCGGCCCAGCTGGTGCGCGACGCCGACCTGGAGACGGAGGTGCGGCGGGCGGTGGTCGCCGCGAACACCCTCGTCTCACAGGCCGAGTCGATCCGTACCTTCCGTATCCTCGCCCAGCCCTTCACCGAGGAGCACGGCCTGCTGACGCCGTCGCTCAAGCTGAAGCGCAAGGCGATCGAGAACGCCTACTCCGGTGAGGTGGAGGCGCTGTACCGGGCCTGACGGCCGGTCGGCTCAGGGGACCCAGTAGTTCCCGGAGGCGACGATCATCGACTGGAGCTGGATGCTGCCGCCGTAGTAGGTGGACGTGTTGATGGGCGTGCTCGTCATCTTGTTCCACAGCGCGTCCAGCCAGGCCTGGGAGCCGGGGTCGGTGAGCGCGGCGACGGCGAAGGGCGCGGTGAACGCCATGTCGTTGCCGCTGTCGAACGCCGATCCGTTCAGGTGGTAGCCGGTGACGATGTTGTCGGGGTTGCCGCCCGTCTTCGCCTTGATCCAGGAGTTGAGCTTGCGGGCGGAGGCGAGGGAGGCGGAGTCGCCGCTGGTGACGGCGTCGGTGCCGATGCGCCAGGGGTCACGGCAGGCGTTCCAGCCGTAGTCACCGTCGTTGGGGCTCTCCAGGACCTGTCCGTCGGCCGGCCTCGGGCTGGTGTGGGTATTGACCACGAAGTCGGCCAACAGGCCCGTGCCGGAAGCGTAGTTGGCCTGCTGTGCGGTGATCAGGTTCTGGTGGGCGGTGCGGATGGTGTCCCAGGCGCTGTCGCCGGTGGCCCGCTTGAAGGCGCGGAAGTGGTCGATCATCCAGTCCGAGGAGCGGCTGATGTAGAAGTACTGGTCGCCGGAGGAGGACCAGTCGCCGAGCTTCATCAGATGCGTGCTCGGGTTCACTTCGTCGGCCTTGATGGCGTTGATGTGCCGCACGGCAAGGTTCTTGTAGTCGTACGTCCCCGCGCTCCCCCACTGCTTGTCGGCGAGCAGCAATCCGTACGCCACGTCCAGGTCGCCGTCGGTGGCCGAGTCCGAGCCGTTGACGCTGCGGCAGGAGGTGTCCTGTTCGGCGGCGAGCAGGTCGGGGTTGTGCACGGACGGGTGGGCGAGCATGTACTTGACCAGTCCGTCGAAGATCTTCTTCGCGTCCGGGTCGGCGCCCGCCATCAGCGCGGTGACGACCATGCCGTAGCCCTGGGCCTCGGCGACGTAGGGGTGGTCGGCGTCCGGGGAGATCACCTGGTACCAGCCGTTGCCGCAGTTCTGCCGTACGAACGCCGACTTCCAGGCGTTGTACTTGCTGATCACGGCTTGGTCGAGGGTGGCTTGGGCGCCGCTCGGCTTCAAAGTGCCGGACTTGTAGGGGAATTGGTGGCTGCCGAAGGGGACGGCCGGTCCATCCGTGGACGGAGTGGCGAGGGTGAGCCGGTCGAGGTTGGGTCCACCGCTCGCGGACGTCGCGGTGGCGCGGACCTTGTTGCTGCCCGCGTTCAGGGTGACGTCGACGGTTCTGGTCGCCCAGGTGGCCCAGTTCGTGGTGGGTGTGAAGGAGACGCCGGGGGCGACGACGGTGCCGTTCACCACGATGTCCATCGGGCGGGCGGCGGCGGTGCCGTTGGCGTAGCGGAAGGTGAGAGCGGTCCGGCCGGATGTCGCCGCGTCGACCGTGAACTCCACATAGGAACCGGTGACGTTGGTGTAGTCGACGAAGCCGGAGCCGGTGTAGCCCGCGTGGTTGGACGCCACCGCGGCCTGGGACAGCGTTGCGTGCTCGGCCTGGTACTCGAGGGCCGTGCCGTCGGCACGGGAGGTCGGGGCGGTGGTGACGAGCAAGGAGAGCAGCAGACCGCACAGGGCGGTGAGGAGCACGCCGGGGCGTGGGCGGCTTGCCGGTGCGAAGGGGTGCACGGGGCCTCCGAGAGGGGTGAGTGGATGTTAGGAAAGTTTCCTAACTTTCAACGGCAGGAAGATACTCGAACTCCAGGGCGGATCACACGAGTTGGTAGCCCCGGAAGTTGCTCAGCAGCAGATGGCAGTCCTGGAGTGAGCCCGAAGTGTCGCCGAGGGAGCGGTAGATGCCCCACTTGGGCCGGACCCGGTCGGCCAGGAACGTGTCCACTCCGGTCCTGGCTTTGTCGATCACCGTGGTGCCGCCGTTGCGCAGGATCCAGCGCACCGACCCGGACGTACCGTCGCCGATCTTGATCTGGAAGTCGACGTCGGTCCAGGTGTTGTGCAGCGGGGCGAGCGCGGTGCGCCCGACGACGATGTTCGCGAGGTGCAGCTTGAGTTCGATGGTCTGGACGCCGTCGACCCGGCGCAGCGACTGCACCACGATCGGCTGGGTGCCGGTGCCGGGCTGCTTCATCTGCATGATGTGCGTGAAGCTGGTGGTGGCCTTCAGCGAGCTCGGGATGTACATCGAGTAGGTGATCCGCCAGGTCTGCCCCGGCAGCCAGCGCAGATAGCTGCTCGACGAGGTGCGCAGGCCGGTGACCTCGTGGCGCTGGCGGTCGGTCGAGGTGTCCCGGTCCACCGTGTGCATGGTGAACCGCCAGTTGTTGCCCTCGGTGCGGATGTGCGGCCGGCCCTCGGGGTGCGAGTCGGCGCGGTCGTCCTCGACGGTCTCGAAGGCGCCGAGCCCTGCGCTGGTCGACGGCGACCACTTCAGCTGCCAGGAGGCCGCTTGGGCCGGAGTGGCGGGCAGTCCGACTGCGGCGGCGGCACCGCCGAGTGTCGCGCCCAGCAGGGTTCTGCGAGTGGGGTTCATGGCTGCTCCCTCAATGCGGTCAGGTCGTTCACATGAGTGCACGACGTTCACCATCACGTCCGATGGCGCGCTATGAGGGTCGCGGCATGACGGGTCACGGTCAATGGTCCGGACCGAAGCGGCAGGGTCCGTTTCCGGCCAATCCCGGACCGCGCACGGATTCCGTGATCAGGAATGCATCCGGGCCCGTGATCGTTGACGATGGGAGTACCACCTGACGACAACCGTAAGGATCAAGAGCTCGTGAGCAGCAAGGTCCCCCCGATCATCCTCAACAACGGCGTCGAGATGCCCCAGCTGGGCTTCGGCGTCTGGCAGGTGCCGGACGACGAGGCGGAGCAGGCGGTCAGCACGGCTCTGGAGGCCGGGTACCGCAGCATCGACACAGCGGCGATCTACGGCAATGAGGAGGGCACCGGCAAGGCCATCGCCACCTCCGGCATCCCGCGCGAGGACGTCTTCGTCACCACCAAGCTGTGGAACGCCGACCAAGGGTACGACGCCACACTGCGTGCCTTCGACGTGTCGCTGGCCAAGCTCGGTCTTGACTACGTCGACCTGTACCTCATCCACTGGCCCCTTCCGTCCAAGGACAAGTACGTCGACAGCTACAAGGCGTTCGAGAAGCTGCTCGCCGACGGCCGCGTCAAGGCGATCGGCGTGTCCAACTTCCTGCCGGAGCACCTTGAGCGGCTGATCGGCGAGACGTCCGTCGTCCCGGCCGTCAACCAGATCGAGCTGCACCCGCATCTCCAGCAGCGCGTCTCCCGTGAGTTCCACGCGGAGCAGGGCATCGCGACCGAGGCCTGGTCGCCGCTGGGCCAGGGCAAGGGCCTGCTGGAGGTCCCGGCGATCGTGGCCATCGCCCAGAAGCACAACCGCACCCCGGCCCAGATCGTGCTGCGCTGGCACCTCCAGCTCGGCAATGTCGTGATCCCGAAGTCCGTCACGCCGTCCCGGATCCGGGAGAACATCGACGTGTTCGACTTCAGCCTGGACGACGAGGACCTGGCGGCGATCAGCGCGCTCAACGAGGACCGCCGGATCGGCCCGGACCCGGCGACGTTCGACATCGTCTGACGCAAGTCCTTTGACACGCCTTGCGCGGGCGGCCCGGCTCATCGGGCCGCCCGCGCACGTCAGTTGGGCTGCCCGATCGGCCGTACGACCACGGTGTTGATGTCGACTCCGTGCGGCTGGCGGATCGCCCAGACGATCGAGTCGGCGAGCTGGTCGGCGGTGAGCAGATGCCCGGGCGGCAGGCTTCCGTAGCTGTCCCAGAACGGCGTCTCCACCCGGCCCGGCGCGACCAGCGTGACGCCGACGCCCCACTCCGTCACCTCACGGCGGGTGTTCTCGGCGAGCCCGGTCACCGCCCACTTGGTCGCGCCGTAGATATTGCCCGCCGTGGGCACGAACCCGGCGACGCTGCCGACCAGCACGATCCGGCCCCGGGTCTCCTTCAGGGCGTCGATCGAGGCGCGGATGAGCAGCGCCGGGCCCAGGACGTTGGTCAGGACCATCTGGGTCCAGCCGGCCGGATCGCCCTCGGCGACCGAGTCATGGGTGGCGACACCGGCGTTGGCGACGACCGTGTCGATGCGCCCGAACTCCTTCAGCGTGGTCTCGACCGCGCCCTTGATCTGTTCGTAGTCCGAGGCGTCACCGACGATCGTCAACAGTCCCTCGGGATCCCCGAGTTCCTCGGCGAAGCCGCGCAGCCGGGACTCGCCACGGCCGGTGACGGCCACCCGGTGCCCGGCGTCCAGCAGCTGCCGCGCGACCGCGGCGCCGATACCGCTGCCGCCGCCGGTGATGAGCGCGACCGGAGAGTCGTTCATGGTTACCCCCTGTTGTTCGGTGAGGGGGAGTTCATCAGTTGGAGTGCTCTCCAAGTCAAGCCTCGTCGCAGGTCACGCGGTACGGCACGGAGGGAAGGTACCGGCGCCACTCCGCCTCGCTCGCCCCGCCCGCTGCCCGCGCACACACTTCGGCCGCGGCCCGCTCGGGCGCCAACGGGAGTGATCTGGAAGGGAGATGGGTGCTGGCGATACGCAACTCTCCGGAGGCGAAGCCGAGACCGACCGCCGGGCCGTCACCGGCCGGGAGCGTGGCCGCCTTCAGTGCGGGCGTGGCCGTCTCCCACACCTGCACGGATCCATCGGGCGCGCCGGCCGCGAGCAGCGAACCGTCGGCGGAGAACGCGAGGGCGGCACGGTGGACGGTGGAGGCCGCGGCCCGAAGGACGGCGACCCGGCGCCAGGTGCGCACGTCCCACAGAGTCAGCCGGCCCACGCTGTCCTCGGCGGCGAGATGGCGGCCGTCGGGGCTGAAGGCGGCGGAGCGCAGGAGATCCTCGCCGCTTACTCCTCCCTTGATGCGCTTGCCCGTTGCGGCATCGACCAGCGTTCCCTCCTCGGTGAGGGCCGTGCGCCCCGAGACGGCCAGGTTCTGACGGGTCCTTTCCCTTCCCGCCTCTGCGATCGTCCACGTACGGCCCGCCAGCCCGTGCAGCGAGGCGGTCCGTACGACGCTGGTGCGGCCGCCCTCCTGATAGCGCAGCACTCCGCCCGCGAGGTCGAGGCGGATGTCGCTGATCGCCGAGTTGTCGGGAGCGAGGGTGAGCAGCGGTTCCCGAGGGCCGCCGTCGGTGGGCGCCGGAAGATCCGTACGCCATACCGTGAGGCTGCCCGGCCCCCAGGCCAGGGCGTAGGCGCCCGCGAACTCCACTCGGTTGGCGCCGCCCGCGATCGGCAGCCGGGGGCGCTCGCGGTCGGCCTCGAAGTCCCAGGTGACGATCCCCTCCGAGGTGCCGGACGCCACGGCCCGTTGGTCGGCGGTGAAGGTGAGTTCGCCCTGGCACAGCGTCCGTTGGGTCGCGCCGGGCGCCTCGGCGGGCACGGGGCGCCGCTCGGCCACGTCGAGGATCCGCAGCCGTTCCCCGTCCTCGGCGCACCAGGCGAGGTGGCGGTCATCCGCGCTCAGCACCGGCAGGGCGCCGTCGTCGTCGCCCCGTTCGTTGCGCATGAGGATCCGCTCCCGGCGTACGTCCCACACCTCCAGGCTCGCCCGCCCGTCGGACGAGCCGTGATCGAGCCGCCGCAGGAGGAGCGTCCTGCCGCTGGGACCGAACGACATGTCGGTGTCGGTCCACGGGCCGGTCGGGAGGCGGCGTGTGCTGCCGTCCGTCAGACCGGCGACGATCAGGCCGTTCCGGCTGCCCGGGGTGCGGTAGGCGACCAGGCGGCCGTCGTCGCTGACGTCGACCACACCTTCGGACAGCCCTTCGAGCCGCACCGACCGCAGCCGCCGGTGGCCTGGCACGTCCCACTGAACGGCCTTGTCCCGCACGACCGTTGTCAGGATCCGGCCGTCACTGCTGAGCCACGCGGGGGCGTTGAGGGCGCGGCCGCCCTCCTCGGGCTGGACGAAGGCGTCCAGTTCGCTCTGGGCCGCGGCCGTGCGCAGGGCCGTGCGCGTCTCCGGCAGATCGGCGGTGTGCCAGGCGGCGAGGGCCAGGCGCATGGCGGTGCGCGGTTCGGTGGCGCGCAAGGTGTCCGCGAGCGCGGCGACCCGACGGGCCTCGGCCTCGTCCCGCTGCCGCGAGCTGACCCCGCTCTCCCGCCAGGCCGCCACACCGGCCGCCAACGCCAGACAGAGCAGCGCCGCGAGAGCACCGGTCAGCGCCCGCAGACGACGGGCCGCCCGGGCCGCCGAACGCCGGGCAGCCTCGTGGGCGGCGACACTGGCGCCGAGGAAGTCATGTTCCAGGCGGGTGAGTTCGGCAGCTCGGTCACCGAAGGTCTCCCTTGCCTCCGTCAGCCGTATCCCCCGATACAGCGCACCCGCGTCCCGCCCCAACTCGTCCCAGGCGTGGGCCGCTTCGGTGAGCCGTCGATGCAACCGCAGCCGTTCGCGGTCCTGCTCGACCCAGCCCCGCAGTCGGGGCCAGGCGCCGATCAGCGCCTCGTGGGCGAGTTCGACGGTGTCGCCGTCGACGGTCAACAGGCGGTCACGGACCAGGCGTTCGAGCACCTGCGTGGTCGTACCGTCGGCGTCCAGCTCGGTGCGGGACAGGGGCCGCCGAGTGTCCTCCGTGCCGTCGCCGGGCTGTACCAACCGCAGCAGCAGGGCTCGGGCCGCGGCGGCCTCGGCGGGGGTGCAGCGGGCGTAGGCCGCCTCGGCGGTATGTGCCACGGCGCCGTGCACTCCGCCGATGGCCTCGTAGGCGGCCAGGGTGAGGGCCTTGCCGGAGCGGCGGCGCCAGACCTCGCGCAGGGCGTGTGCCATCAGCGGCAGTCCGCCTGGCTCGCCGGTGACGTCGGCGACGATCCGGGCGGTCAGCGCACGTTCGACGACCAGCCGACGCGCGGCGGCGGGCCTGACCACGGCCTCGCGCAACCCGCGCGGCGACAACGGCCCGACCAGCAGCGCCGCCTCCCGCAGGGCCTCGGCGAGCGGACCGTGCTCGGCGCAGCGGCCGTAGAAGTCCGCGCGGACGGCGATCACCACACGCAACCGGGAGGCGGGGTCGGTGGCGGCGAGCAACTGCCCGAGGAAGCGGTCGCGTTCGCCGGGTTCGGTGCAGAGGGTGAAGAGCTCCTCGAACTGGTCGACGACGAGGAGGGTGTCACCGGATCCGTCGTGCGGGGTGAACAACTCCTCGTGGGTCTTGGCGGGATGGGGGCCGGGGGTCAGCAGCCGGATGACGGCGGGCCTCTCGCCGTCCGTACCGCGCAGGGCGGGGACGAGACCGGCCCGCAGCAGCGAGGACTTGCCGCTGCCCGACGCGCCCACGACGGCCGCGAAACGGGTACGGCCGGTGAGCCGGACGAGTTCGCCGATCAGGTCGTCCCGGCCGTGGAAGTGCTCGCCGTCACCGGTCTCGAAGCGGGCCAGACCCGGATAGGGACCGACGCCCTCGTCCGGCGCGTGTGTCTCGGCGACCGCCTCCCGCAACCGCCGCGCCCACTCCTCCGGATCACCGCCGCACGCGGTGACATACGCCGTGAGCACCGCAAGAGAGGGCAGCCGCTCCCCACCCGCCGCCGCGGCCAGGGTCGGCGCGGAGTAGCCCGCGCGCTCCGCCATTGCGCGGTAGGTCAGACCGCCCGTCTCGTCACGCAGCTTGCGCAGTTCGTAAGCGAACCGCTGGACCGGACCCGCCCCCGGGTCCAGCGGTTTCTCCCGGCGCCCCATTCACGTCTCCCCCCGTTCGCCCAACAAAGCTAACAACCGGCCCCCGGCGAATTGTTGGGCACCGCGGATCGGGGCTGCCCAACAATCCGCCGACGTCTGGACTCGACGGTGCACACCCCTCCCGTCACGCACCGGAGCCCGCCATCGCCACCGCACACATACCCGAGCCCGTCCTCCTGCCCACCAGGCCCCCACGCATCCGCGTGGCACGGCCCGCACCGCGCACCTCCGCCACCGCGGTCCTGCTGCCCGTCGCCCTCTGCCTAGTCCTCGGCCTCTGGGGCATAAGACGCGGCGGCGGCCTGTGGCGGGACGAGGCGGTGACGTACGACATGGCCCGGCGCCCGCTGCCCGACCTCATGGCGACGCTCGCCGAGGCCGACGCCGTGCACGGCCTGTACTACCTGCTCATGCACGGCCTGTTCCAGATGCCCGGGGACCTGGACCCGCTGCTGGTGCTACGGCTGCCCTCGGTGCTCGCCGCCGCAGCGGCGTGCGGGTCCGTCGCCCTGCTGGGGCACCGCCTCGCCGGACCGCGGGCCGGTCTGCTCGCCGGGCTCGTG
This sequence comes from Streptomyces sp. NBC_00287, assembly GCF_036173105.1. Taxonomy (NCBI): domain Bacteria; kingdom Bacillati; phylum Actinomycetota; class Actinomycetes; order Kitasatosporales; family Streptomycetaceae; genus Streptomyces; species Streptomyces sp. NBC_00287. Next base: position 7,766,944 of record NZ_CP108053.1, on the reverse strand, counting down.
TTCGCACTGCTGCCGCCGGTCCAGCGGTACGCCCAGGAGGGCCGCAGCTACGCGCTGGTGTGCGCGCTGGTCGCCTGGGCGACGTACCTGCTGCTCGGCGCGGTGCGCTCGGGCCGCCGCCGGGCCTGGGCCGGGTACGGGGCGGTGCTGCTGACGGCGTGTCTGCTGCACGAATTCGCGGTGCTCGCGGCAGTCGCGCACCTGGTGGCGCTCCCTCGGCGCGCCCGCCGGGCCGGCATGACGGCAACCCTCACGGTCGCAGCCGCCCTCACCCCACTGGCTGTCCTGAGCATGGGCCAGTCGGAGCAGGTCGCCTGGATCGGCGGCATAGGCGCCGGGGCACTGCTGGGGTTCGCCGGGGTAACACTGCTGGGAATCGGCTGCACCGTACTCCTCAAGGGCCCCCTGCCCCGGCTCGCCCTACCCCTGCTGGTCCTGCCCGCCCTACTGCTCCTGCTGCTCTCCCTGATCAAGCCGCTGTACGTCGACCGTTACGTCCTCTACGGTCACCTCGGCACGGCCCTGCTGGTGGGCGCGGCCCTGGACCGCCTGCTCCGCAGACGGCGCGCGCTGTGGCTGATCGCCGCGGGGGCCGCCGTAGCCGCACTCCTGCCGACCACCCTGCACCTGCGCACACCCGAAAGCCGCACGGACGACGTCACCGCCATCGCCCAGGCCATCAGGGAGGCCGACGCCGACGCGATCGTGTTCATGCCGTCCCGCCGCCGTGTGTGGACCCTCACCCACCCCAGTTCCCTGCGCGACCTGGCCCTGAAGGGCACCCCGACCGCCTCGCACACCCTGTACGGCACGGAGGTCCCCGCATCCGAGATCCGAGCCCGACTCCTGGCGACAGATCGCGTCGTAGCCCTACGCGATCCCGCAGGGCAGCCCGTAGACCAGACCGCCCAGGAGATCACCAAGCGCCGGGTGCTGGCCCGCTACTTCGAGGAGTGCAGCACCCGGCAGCTCCAGGGCGCGAGTATCACCGTGCACGCCCAACCAGGGGCATGCTGAGCGCCCCGTCAGGGGCGCGGGGCTGTGTCGATATGCGGCTCCGCCGCGTGGGCGCGACCAGCCCCAACGGCGCAGCACCAGGCCACTCACCCAGTCCGCACAGCGGTATGCACAGTCCGAGCAGCCAAAACAAACAGATCCGCCCGATGATGCAAACTCGCCTTGTCATCCGGATCAAGAAGCCGATCAAGCGTAGCCAGATCCTCCGCATCGAGCGCGTCCCCAAGGACCTCCCGAAACCGCCGGAACGTATCCGCGGCCACAACACGCGCCCGGTCAGGAGCCGGCGCAGGCAGATCGAGCAGGAAAGTACGCGTACCCGTCGGCTTCAACCCGGCGCCGGCCATAAGCGCCCGCCAGTCCTCGGGCACCGACACACTCCCCGGCAGGGACGCCCGCATCGAGGCGAACCAATCCTCCTGCACCGCATCGAGCCGCGCCTGAAGCCCCGGCCGCCCGATACCGAAGTCCCGCGGCAGAAAGCGAGTGGGCAGACCCCCCTCCACGAGGGCCAACGTGCCACCGACGGTCAGCCGCGAGGCATACGCGGCAAGGGCGGCCTGCTGATCACCGAGGTGATGCAGGCTGTAGCTGGCCCAGATCAGATCGGCGGGATAGTCCAAGTCGGCCATGACATCGGGGAGTTCACCGCACAGCGTGCCGAAACGGTCCGTGACGTCGAGCCGTTCCGCGCGGGCGCGGGCCCGCTCCAGCAGCGGCTCGGAGCCGTCGACGGCGACGACCCGGGCGCCGGGGAAGGCGTCGGCGAGCATGCAGGAGACGACGCCGGGGCCGCTGCCCGCGTCGACGATCAGGCCCGGCTCGGACTGCTTTCCGCCCAGCCAGGCGAGCGCGTGCTCGGTCAGCGGCGTGTACAGCTCGGCCTGCGTCTCCAGGTGCTCGGCCATCTCGGCCCAGTCGATGTCGGTGTGGTCGTGCTTGTGTGCGTGATCGTGCGCCATGGTGGCCAGCCTCTCCTCCGGATGCCGCCAGCGTGCGCCGACGCACCGTCGGGAGGCAATCGACGTTGCCGTAACCGCAAAAACGACCTGCGCCGGGGCCCGGTACTTTCCGGGCCCCGGCGGGGTCAGCCGCTTACGGCAGCGGCGGGTAGGCGTTCTGCATCAGCTGCTGGAACTGGGCGGAGAACCAGTGCCCGGACAGCGGCGAGTTCGGCAGGGCGCCGGACATGTTGTTGTTGTTGCGCGGGTTGCCCGTGTAGGTCGGGTCGCACATCCGGTCGAAGCCCTTGCCCTCGTCGTTCGGGATCGCGCTGCTGGAGCCGTCGGACTCACCCGGCGGCTTCATCCACACGTAGGCGTCGATCCCGGTGGCCGGTGCGGCCTGCGGGCGCTCGCCGAGGCCGGCTCCGGACTGGTTGCACCAGTTGCCGGTGTTGAGGCGGCGGTCATAGCGCCCGCCGTCGACGTACGTGTCGACGCTGGTCGTCGCGCCCGGTCCAGTGGGCCGTGCGGTGCCGCCCCAGCCGTTGCGGGAGGTGTCGATCAGCATGCCGATGGAGGAGTTGAAGCCGACCGAGACCAGCTGGTTGCGGAAGGCCTGGGCGAAGGACAGCTCGTCGACATACCGGTTCCAGTCGACCCACTTGGACTCGCGGACCGACTTCCCGGCCACGTTGTCGTTGATGGTGAAGTTGTTCTCCTTCAGGGCGCTGTAGTTGGCCGTGTTGGTGATGAAGCCGTGGACGTCGTTGACCGTGGCGCCCTCGGCCGTCGCCGCCTCCTTGAAGAGCTGGGCGGACGGCGCGAAGTTGTCGTCCCAGCCGATCCAGCCGTGGTGCCCGGCGTCCACGTAGTTGTAGACGTTGGGCACGTCACCGAGCTCGCTGAGCGCGTAGCCGACGCCCTTGACGTAGTTGCCGTTGGCCTTCATCACATCGCACTCCGGGGTGGCCGTCGGGCGGCTTCCGGTGTTGGTGACGAGGTTGGGCAGCGAGTCGATCTCGACGGTGGTGACGATCCGCAGCCCGGCGTACTTGGGGTCGGCGAGGATCGCGGCGATCGGGTCGATGTACTCGGTCTTGTACCGGCCGATCTCCGTCGGGCCGAGCTCACCGTTGGAGGCGAGGGCCGCGCAGTCCCGTCCGGGCAGGTTGTAGATCACCAGCTGGACGACGAGCTCTCCGCTGCCCTTCTGCGTCAGGGCCTCATCGAGGTGGTCGCGCAACCCCATACCGCCATTGACGCCGTTGATCGCGGCGATCCGGTCCAGCCACACACCCGTCGGCTGGTTGGAGATCCGGCTGCCGCCCGGCTCGGCGGCGGCCTTCGCGGCCCACTCGGGGTTCACATAGACCTTGGCGCCGGAGTACGGGTTGTCCACGCGGTTACCCGGCTGCGGGTCCGGGTCCGGGTCGGTGCCGCCGCCTCCGTCGTCGACGTTGCAGGTCACGCCGTCCAGCGTGAAGGTGGCCGGGATGGCGTTGGTGCCGCTGTAGGAGGCGTTGAAGCCGAAACTGACCGAACCGCCGGTGCCCAAGGTGCCGTTGTAGGACTCGTTGGCGGCGGTGACGGCCGTACCGCTCTGGCTGAGCTTGGCGTTCCAGCCGTTGGTGATCTGCTGGTTACCGGCGTACGACCACTTCACCGCCCAACTGCTCTTGGCAGCACCGTTGTTGGTGACGGTGACGGCGGCGGTGAAGCCGGTGCCCCACTGGTTCTGCACCTTGTAGTCGACGGTGCAGGGCACGGCCGCGGTGCCGATCTCGTCGGGCACGGCGGCCAGCGCCGTCCCGGAGGCCCCGGCGACCAGCGCCAGGGCGGCGAGCATCGCTGTTCTGGTACGACTCATGAGTGCGGGTGTCCTTCTTCCGATACGGGGTTAGGGGTTGACGGTGCGCAGGTGGTCGCGCAGTCCGATCCCGTACGACGTGGGAGTTCCGTCGTAGGAGGTGATCAGCGCGGGACCGGAGTTGCAGTCCCAGGTGTTCCAGGTCCAGCCCAGGTAGGACAGGCCGCGGTCGTCGAACCACTTCATGACCTGGTCGATGAAGGAGTGACCGCAGGTGTTCTCTCCGATCTCCCCTGCCACCAGCGGCACTTGGGCCGCGACGGGGGCGAGCGTGGAGTTCCAGCAGCTCTCGTTCACACAGGAGTTGAAGTTGTAGACGTGCCATGCCGCGGCGAGATTGCCGGTGGGATCAGTGGGTCGGTACGTCAGCCACTGGCTCAGGTCGTTCGAGTAGGCGAGCCCGCCGGCCAGGATCACGTTCTCGGCGCCGGTCGAGCGCACCGCGTCGATCAGGTCCTGCATCCCGGCCACCTCGTAGCCGATGCCGGGGCAGGTGCCACCGTCCCGCCAGCACTGCCACGCCTGGGTGGTCGTGGTGGTGGCGCGGTCCGGGTAGGGCTCGTTGAACAGATCGAAGACGACGCTCGGGTCGTCCTTGAAGGTGTTGGCCACCGACGTCCAGAACGCCGGTGTGTACTGCATGTTGGGCATCGGCTTCTGGCAGCTCGCGTGTACGTCCGAGCAGCCCGCCGAGTTGCCGGTGTACTGCCCCCAGGACCAGTGCAGTTCGAGCATCGGCGTCATGCCGTGCGCCTTCACCCGGGCCACCAGGTCCTCGACGGCCTCGATATAGGCGCTGCCGCGGTACCGGGCGTCGATGTTGTCCAGGCCCAGCCAGCACTCCTCGTTCAGCGGGATGCGGACCGTGTTGGCGTTCCAGTCGGCGATCGCCTCGACCGAGGCGTCGTCGACCGGTCCGTCGAAGATGCCGCGCCCTTGGACGCACATGAACTCGCCGCCGGAACGGTTGACGCCGAGCAGACGACGCGTGGTGCCGTCGGCGTCCACGAGCTTGTTGCCGGAGACGTGGAGTGCGGGCGGGCCCGCGCCCGGGTCGGGTGGATCAGTGGGCGTAGGCGTGGGTGTCGGCTCGGCGTCGACATTGCAGGCAACACCGTTGAGCGTGAACGCGGTTGGTACCGGGTTGCTCCCCGCCCACGAGGCGAGGAACCCGGCGCTGACGCTCGCGCCGGTGCCGAGCGTGCCGTTGTAGCTCTCGTTCACCGCCGTCACGGTCGTACCGGACTGGGACCACTTGGCGTTCCAGCCCTGGTTGACCTTCTGGCCGGCCGGGAAGTCGAAGCCGAGGCTCCAACTGCTCAGCGCGGCCGCATTGTTGGTGATCTTCACGGCGCCCTGGAAGCCGGTGTCCCACTGTCCGGTGATGGAGTACTCCACCGTGCACGCGGGTGTGGCTCCCGACGCCGTGACGACCGGAATGGTCATGCCCGTGACAAGGGCGATCGCTCCGGCGGCGGCTAAAAGTACTGAACGCGGGGGGTGTCGCATGAGCGACTCCTTGCAGATCAGCGCGTCGTGACGGACGCGTCGACTGATGGAACCGCTCCCACTGGTGTCAACGAAGCTAGCGCCAAGTGACAGTAAAGGACAGGGGAGTTCCTTGACTTTTACTCAACCCCGTTCGTCGAATCTTTTCGACTCTTCAAGCGTCTTGACCCCTTGCACCCTCGTCCCCACTATGGGAGCGCTCCCACTGGTTCAAGCCTTGACTTCTCCGAGCCGCAAGGAGGAACCAGCACATGCATCCCCCACCCCGGAGACGAAGAGTGGTACGGCGCGCCTGGACGGCCGTCGTCGCTGCCCTGGCGCTTCCGTTCACCCTGCTCGCCACGGGCACGACGCCCGCGCAGGCGGCGCCGCTGCAATGCAGCGTCGACTACAAGACCAACGACTGGGGCTCCGGCTTCACCGCGGATCTGACGATCACCAACCGCGGCACGGATGTGATCGACGGCTGGACCCTGACGTACGCCTACACGGGCAACCAGAAGCTCAGCAACGGCTGGAACGGGACCTGGTCGCAGTCCGGTCAGAACATCACCGTGCAGAACGCCTCGTACAACGGACGGATCGCGGCCGGCGCCGCGGTCTCCACCGGGGCGCAGTTCAGCTACAGCGGCACCAATGCCGCCCCGGCCTCCTTCGCGATCAACGGCACCACCTGCACCGGTACCCATCAGCCCCCGATCACGGTGCTGACCAGCCCGGCCGCGGGTGCCGTCTACTCGCAAGGGGACGCGGTGCCGCTCGCGGCGACCGCGGCGGCGGCCGACAACGCCACGATCAGCAAGGTCGAGTTCTACGACGACACCACGCTGCTGGGCACGGACACGAGCGCGCCCTACTCGCTCTCCGTCTCCAGTTTGACCGTGGGCAGTCATTCCTTGCTGGCGAAGGCGTACGACAGCCTGGGCGCGTCCGCGGAGTCGACCCCGGTCGGTATCACGGTCGCCTCGGGTCCCGCCGTGGTGGCCTCGACCAACCAACTCGCCGTGCAGCAGGGCGAGACGGGCACGTACGACATCAAGCTGTCCACGCAGCCGTCGGCCAACGTGACCGTCACCACCGCCCGCGCGAGCGGCAATTCGGGTCTGTCGGTCACGGGCGGGGCCTCGCTCACCTTCACCCCGTCGAACTGGAACACCGCACAGCGCGTGACCATCACCGCCGACTCCTCCGGGACGGGTGCGGCGACCTTCGAGTCGACCGCTAACGGCCATGCGAAGGCTGCGGTGACGGTCACTCAGATCGAGGCGTCGGGTGAGTACGACGCCCGCTTCCTGGAGCTGTACGGGAAGATCACCAACCCGGCGAACGGCTACTTCTCACCCGAGGGCATCCCCTACCACTCGGTCGAGACGCTGATCGTGGAGGCCCCGGACCACGGCCATGAGACCACGTCGGAGGCCTACAGCTATCTGCTGTGGCTGCAGGCGATGTACGGCAAGGTCACGGGCGACTGGACCAAGTTCAACGGCGCCTGGGAGATCATGGAGAAGTACATGATCCCGACCCACGCCGACCAGCCGACCAACTCCTTCTACAACGCCTCCAAGCCCGCGACCTACGCGCCCGAGCTGGACACCCCGAACGAGTACCCGGCCAAGCTGGACACCGGGATCTCGGTCGGATCCGACCCGATCGCGGCGGAGCTGAAGAGCGCGTACGGCACGGACGACGTCTACGGCATGCACTGGCTCCAGGACGTCGACAACGTCTACGGCTACGGCAACTCGCCCGGCAAGTGCGAGGCGGGCCCCTCGGACACCGGTCCGTCGTACATCAACACCTTCCAGCGCGGCGCGCAGGAGTCGGTGTGGGAGACGGTGCCGCAACCGACCTGTGACGCCTTCAAGTACGGCGGTACGAACGGGTACTTGGACCTGTTCACGGGTGACGCCTCCTACGCCAAGCAGTGGAAGTTCACCAACGCCCCGGACGCCGACGCGCGTGCGGTGCAGGCCGCCTACTGGGCCGACAAGTGGGCCGACGCGCAGGGCAAGGGCGGCGAGATCTCCGCGACCGTCGCCAAGGCCGCGAAGATGGGCGACTATCTGCGGTACGCGATGTACGACAAGTACTTCAAGAAGGTGGGCAACTGCGTCGGACCGTCGGCCTGCCCGGCCGGCACCGGCAAGGACTCCTCGCACTATCTGCTGTCCTGGTACTACGCCTGGGGCGGTGCCACCGACACCTCGGCGGGCTGGGCCTGGCGCATCGGCTCCAGCCATGCGCACGGCGGCTACCAGAACCCGATGGCCGCGTACGCTCTCGCGAGCTATGCCGACCTGAAGCCCAAGTCGGCGACGGGGCAGGCGGACTGGGCCAAGTCCCTGGAGCGACAGATCGAGTTCTACCGCTGGCTCCAGTCCAGCGAGGGCGCGATCGCGGGCGGCGCGACCAACAGCTGGGCGGGCCGCTACGCGACTCCGCCGGCCGGCAAGTCGACCTTCTACGGCATGTACTACGACCAGCAGCCCGTCTACCACGACCCGCCGTCCAACCAGTGGTTCGGCTTCCAGGCGTGGTCGATGGAGCGGGTGGCCGAGTACTACCAGCAGACGGGGAACGCAGCGGCGAAGGCGGTCCTCGACAAGTGGGTCGACTGGGCGATCGCGCACACGACCGTCAACCCGGACGGCACGTACCGGATCCCGTCGACGCTCCAGTGGTCGGGTCAGCCCGACACCTGGAACGCCACCAACCCCGGTGCCAATACGGGACTTCACGTCACCGTCGCCGACTACACCAATGACGTCGGTGTGGCGGCCGCGTACGCCAAGACCCTGACGTACTACGCCGACCGCTCCGGTGACACCGCGGCGGCGACGACGGCGAAGGCGCTGCTGGACGGCATGTGGGACAACCACCAGGATGCCCTCGGCATCGCCGTTCTGGAGAACCGCGCGGATTACAACCGCTTCGACGACTCGGTCTACGTCCCGAGCGGCTGGACCGGGACGATGCCGAACGGTGACGCGATCAACTCGTCGTCGACGTTCGACTCGATCCGCTCCTTCTACGAGGACGACCCGGCGTGGTCGAAGATCGAGTCGTATCTGGCGGGCGGCGCGGTTCCCTCGTTCACGTATCACCGGTTCTGGGCCCAGGCGGACATCGCCTTGGCCATGGGTTCGTACGCGGAGCTTCTCGAATAACCCAGCCCCCGCCAGGCGCTCCACGGCGCCCGAAGAGCTCCGGGTACCAGGTCTCGTCACCTGACGGCGAGGCCGGACGGCCGGGCGGTCCCCTCCCGCACGGGGGGCCGCCCGGCACATCTCGCTCGAATGAGAAAGCGCTTTCCATCCCCACACCGGAAAGGACTCCCCGTGCGAAGAACCCGCATCCTCACGGCCGTCCTGGCGCTCGCGGCAGGGCTGCTCTCGGGCGCCTCCCCCGCGCTGGCCGCCACCGAGCCCGCCGAGAAGTCCGTGTCGATCACGGCCGACACCTACACCTGGAAGAACGCCCGTATCGACGGCGGCGGATTCGTCCCCGGCATCGTGTTCAACCGCACCGAGAAGAACCTCGCCTACGCCCGCACCGACATCGGCGGCGCCTACCGCTGGGTGGACTCGTCGAAGACCTGGACACCGCTGCTGGACTCGGTCGGCTGGGACAACTGGGGTCACACCGGCGTCGTCAGCCTCGCCTCCGACTCGGTCGACCCCAACAAGGTGTACGCGGCTGTCGGGACGTACACCAACAGCTGGGACCCGGGCAATGGAGCCGTGCTGCGTTCCTCGGACCGGGGCGCGAGCTGGCAGAAGGCGGACCTGCCGTTCAAGCTGGGCGGGAACATGCCGGGCCGGGGTATGGGTGAGCGCCTCGCGATCGATCCGAACAAGAACAGCGTGCTCTATCTGGGCGCGCCGAGCGGCAAGGGTCTGTGGCGGTCGACCGACTCCGGCGCGAGCTGGTCGCAGGTGACTAACTTCCCCAACGTCGGCAATTACGCCCAGGATCCGAGCGACACCAGCGGCTATGCCTCCGACAACCAGGGCATCGTCTGGGTCACCTTCGACGAGTCCACGGGCACCTCGGGCAACGCTACGCAGACGATCTACGTCGGGGTCGCCGACAAGGACAACGCGGTGTACCGCTCGACGGACGGGGGCGCGACCTGGTCGCGCGTCGCCGGGCAGCCGACCGGGTATCTCGCCCACAAGGGCGTCCTGGACGCGGAGAACGGCTACCTCTATCTGTCGTACAGCGACAAGGGCGGCCCCTACGACGGCGGCAAGGGCCAGTTGTGGCGGTACGCGACGGCGACGGGCACCTGGACGAACATCAGCCCGGTGGCGGAGGCCGACACCTACTACGGCTTCAGCGGCCTCACCGTCGACCGGCAGGATCCCGGCACGGTCATGGCGACCGCGTACAGCTCCTGGTGGCCGGACACCCAGATCTTCCGCTCCACCGACAGCGGCGCCACCTGGACGAAGGCCTGGGACTACACGTCGTATCCCGACCGCTCCAACCGCTACACCATGGACGTCTCGTCCTCGCCCTGGCTGACCTGGAACGCGAATCCGGCGCCGCCGGAGCAGACACCCAAACTCGGCTGGATGACCGAGGCGTTGGAGATCGACCCCTTCAACTCCAATCGCATGATGTACGGCACGGGCGCGACGATCTACGGCACCGAGAACCTCACGAACTGGGACGGCGGATCCACCTTCACCATCAAGCCGATGGTGCAGGGCCTGGAGGAGACGGCGGTCAACGACCTGGCCGCTCCCCCGTCGGGCGCCCCGCTGCTGAGCGCCCTCGGTGACATCGGCGGCTTCCGGCACACGGATCTGACCAAGGTGCCGGCGATGATGTACACCCAGCCGAACTTCACCTCGACGACCAGTCTGGACTTCGCGGAGTCCAACCCCAACACGGTCGTGCGGGTCGGCAACCTGGACTCGGGCCCGCACATCGCGTTCTCCACCGACAACGGCTCCAACTGGTTCGCGGGCACCGACCCTTCGGGCGTCAGCGGCGGCGGCACGGTCGCGGCGGCGGCCGACGGCAGCGGGTTCGTCTGGAGCCCGCAGGGCGCGGGCGTGCACTACGCGACCGGCTTCGGCACCTCCTGGTCGGCCTCGTCCGGGATCCCGGCGGGCGCGATCGTGGAGTCCGACCGCGTCGACCCGAAGGTCTTCTACGGCTTCAAGTCCGGGAAGTTCTACGTCAGTACGGACGGCGGCGCCACCTTCACCGCCTCCGCCGCCACCGGACTGCCGAGCGGCGACAGCGTCCGCTTCAAGGCGCTGCCCGGCGCCAAGGGCGATGTGTGGCTGGCGGGCGGCGCGAGCGACGGCGCGTACGGGCTGTGGCACTCGACGAACGGCGGCACGAGCTTCACCAAGCTGACGAACGTCGAGCAGGCCGACACCATCGGCTTCGGCAAGGCGGCCACGGGAGCCTCGTACCAGACGCTCTACACCAGCGCGAAGATCGGCGGCGTGCGCGGCATCTTCCGCTCCACCGACCAGGGCGCGACCTGGACCCGGATCAACGACGATGCCCACCAGTGGGGTTGGACCGGGGCGGCGATCACCGGTGACCCTCGGGTCTACGGCCGTGTCTACATCGCGACCAACGGCCGGGGGATCATCTACGGCGACTCCTCCGACAGCGGCGGCGGTACGGATCCCGGACCCGACCCGACTCCGACGGGCGCCTGCGCGGTGACGTACAAGATCACCAATCAGTGGCAGGGCGGTTTCCAGGCGGATGTACAGCTGACCAACACCGGGACGAGCGCCTGGTCCGGCTGGGCCCTCAACTGGTCCTTCCCCAACAGCCAGACGATCTCACAGATCTGGAACGCCGAGCACACGCAGTCGGGTTCCTCGGTCACGGCCAAGAACGTGGGCTGGAACGCCAATGTGGCGGCCGGTTCGTCGGTGAGCTTCGGCTTCACCGGCAACTGGACTGGCACGAACGGCAAACCGACCGCCTTCAAGGTCGGTGAGCAGAACTGCACGGTGAGCTGAACCCCGAGGGGCGCGTGCCATGGTCGGCGCGCGCACCTCTTCGTCACTTCACATCGCCGGCGAAGACGGACTCCTCCGACTCCCAGTCGGGCGCGACCTCGACCTGGAGGAAGGTCTCCTTCTTCGGCAGCTCGCAGGCCCAGGGCACGGAGAGGGAGCGGCCGGCCAGGATGCGGGTGTCGGGGAGGCCGTCGAGGCCGTCGTCGTAGATGGCCTCGCCCTCCTTGCCCTCGTCGCCGTAGGCGCAGTTGACGGTCATCTCGTTGGCGTCGACGGTCGCGTCGGAGTTGTTGACCACCTTGATGGTGAACTTCACGTACGGCGTGTTCTCGGGCGCCGCGTACTCGCTCGACACCCCGCGGCCGAAGCCGGAGAGGCTGACCTCGACGTCGTTCTCGTAGGCCACCGTGTCGGTCAGGCTGTAGGCGTCGCCGCTGCCGGCCTCCTCGGCGGCGGGCTCGGATCCGGTGTCCGCCTCGGCCTCTTCATCGGCCGCCGGGGCCGTCTCGGTGACGGTGACCGTGGGCGCGGGCTTGGCCTCCTCGCTGTCGCCGCCGGTGACCCCGGCCGTGATGGCGGCGGCGAGCACCGCGGCGACCACGGCGGCGGCCGTCGCGATCAGGGCCGTGCGGGGTCCCTTCGGCGGCGGGGGCGCCATCGGCGGCCCGTATCCGGGCATGGGCGGCGGCGTGAACTGCTGACTCGTGATCCCCCCAGGGAAGTGGTGCTTAGAAGCGAATCTTCCCTGGGGAGTCATGAAATGTGGAGCCCTTGTGATAAAAATGTGCTCAGGGCGCGTACACCACCGGCCGGGGCGCCGTCGCCATGCCGTTGCCGAGGAAGAAGCTCGGGTGCGGCGGCTGGTTGTAGGCCGTGTTCTGCCACGCGAGCCCCGTGCGGTACATCGTGTCGTGCAGCAGGGTCGTGATCCTGGTGCTCGTCTCATGCGGCGTCGAGTAGATCCGCAGGGCCGTGTTGCCGCTGGTCGGCCAGATGACCTCCTCGCGCCAGTCGCCGAGGATGTCGCCGGACAGGGACGGGGTCGCCTTGGTGCCGTTGTTGGAGTGGACCGAGGCGCCGGTCAGCAGCCGGGTGTCCGACGAGGTGCCGTACTTGTCGATCCTGGTGCCGTCGAGGAGTTCACGGACCGTGTCCCCGTCCCACCAGGACAGGAAGTTGACGGAGGACGGCTCACGGCCCTTGGTGGCACCGGCCTCGTCCCGGATGCTCGTGTCGGAGGCCGACCAGACCTCCGCGCCGTCGTTCCCGGCGTAGATGTCCCCGGCCACTCCCCGCCCGTTGTCGCAGCAGGCGGCGAGCCTCCAACGGATCGCGCCGCTCGCGGGGTTGAGGTACACCTCGGCGGGCTGGGACGTCGACTCGGAGACCTTGAAGTACTCCAGACCTGAGGTCGACGGGTCCAGATCGCCCAGGTGCTGAGCGTCACCGTGTCCCGTCTTCGCGGTCCACAGGCCGTTGCCGTTGTCGTCCACCGCCATCGAGCCGTAGACGATCTCGTCCCTGCCGTCGTTGTCGACGTCCCCCACCGACAGGCTGTGGGAGCCCTGACCGTCGTACCCCTTGCCGGAGTTGGTGGAGGAGTTGGTGTCGAAGGTCCAGCGACGGGTGAAGGAGCCGCCCCGCCAGTCCCAGGCCGCGATGACCGTACGGGTGTAGTAGCCGCGGGCCATGATCAGGGAGGGACGGGAGCCGTCCAGGTACGCCGTACCCGCGAGGAAGCGGTCGACCCGGTTGCCGTAGGAGTCGCCCCACGAGGAGACCGTGCCGCGTGCCGGGACGTAGTCGACGGACTGCATCGCCCGTCCCGTCTGCCCGTTGAACATGGTCAGATACTCGGGCCCGGACAGGACGTACCCGCTGGAGTTGCGGTAGTCGGCCGAGGAGCTGCCGATCACCGTACCCGCCCCGTCGACCGTGCCGTCGGCGGTCTTCATGGCGACCTCGGCCTTGCGGTCGCCGTCGTAGTCGTAGACCTGGAACTGCGTGTAGTGGGCGCCGGAGCGGATGTTGCGGCCCAGGTCGATCCGCCACAGCCGGGTGCCGTCGAGCTTGATGCCGTCGACGATCGTGTTGCCGGTGTAGCCGGACTGGGAGTTGTCCTTGGCGTTGGTGGGCTGCCACTTCAGGACCAGATCGAGGGCGCCGTCGCCGTCGAGGTCGCCGACGGAGGCGTCATTGGCCTCGTAGGTGTACGCCACCCCGTCGGGTGTCGTGCCCCCGGCCGGCGGGCTGATCGGGACGTCCTTGTATCCGGTGCGGAACTGGATCGCGTGGACGGAGTCGCCCTGCTCCACGCCGTTCACGATCGCGCGGACCGTGTAGTCGGCGTGCGAAGGGGCGCCGGAGTGGAAGTAGTTGGTGGAGCCGGTGATCGGGGTCGCGTTGACCTTGGTACCGGCGCGGTAGAGGTTGAAGGAGACGCTGTCGGGGTCGGTGCCGAGCCAGCGCCAGCTGACCAGGTTGCCGCTGCCGGTGTACACGCTCACCACACCCCGGTCGAGGGCCTCGACCTGGCGTGCGGTGGCGGCCTCGGCGGCGTCCGCGCCGGTGAGCGCGGTCAGCCCGGCGGCGAACAGGGCCGCGGTGGCGCCGAGTGCGGACAGGACGACCCTGCGTCTGCGGTGCTTGTGCGGGTGCTGCACGAGACGTACCTCCTGGGAGGACGGACGGGTTCCGTTCCCCTTCAGTCGCCGCCGTCGGCCGTGAAGTTGCCGTACTTCTCGGCCAGTTCGGCGACGGTACGGGCGATCTTCGCGCGCAGTTCGGCGGGCTCGAGCACCTCGACATCCGTACCGAGGCGCAGGAACTCCCCGTGGGCGTGGTCGACGGACTCGATGGGGACGGTGACCCTCGTCCAACCGCCCTCTTCTGTACGGAAGTTGCTCGCTCTGGGAAGCGTCCGCCCCGGCGCCAGCCGTACCACCGCCTCGCTCCGGTACAGCCGGTCCTGGAAGTCACGCTGGTACGCCGCCCAGTACGCGGCGAGGTCGAAGTCGTCTGGGCGGCTGAACTCCTCTTCTGTGACATCGAGTTGGAGTATCTGATCGACCCGGAAGGTACGCGGTCCCGGTCCGGCCACGACATACCAGCGGCCCGCCTTGAGGACGAGTCCGTACGGCTCGAGGCGGCGCTCCACATCGGTGGGCTCGCGCCAGCGGCGGTGCAGGATGTGCAGGACGCGGCTGTTCCAGACGGCGTCGGCGACCTGCGGGAGGAACGGGGTCTCTTCCGCGTCCGTGTACCAGCCGGGGGCGTCGAGGTGGAAGCGGGCGCTGATCCGGTCGGCCTGGACGGGGAGGGCGGCCCGGACCTTCAGCTCGGCGGCGGCCAGCAGCGAGCCGAGGCCCAGTTCGGCGGCGGGTCCGGGGACGCCCGCGAGGAAGAGGGCCTCGGCCTCGTCGGCGGTCAGTCCGGTGAGCCGGGTGCGGTAGCCGTCCAGGAGGCGGTAGCCACCGGCGTGCCCGGCATCGCCGTACAGGGGGACTCCGGCCGCGCCAAGCGCCTCCACGTCCCGGTAGACGGTCCGCACCGAGACTTCCAGCTCCTCGGCGAGCTGGGCGGCGGTCATCCGGCCGCGGGTCTGGAGCAGCAGGAGGATCGAGACGAGTCGGCTGGACTTCACTGACACAGGATGTCAGTGAAGCGGTCCTAACGTGCACCGCATGCCCTTCACGGAGAAACTGCTGACCGTGCCGCCGCCGATCGAGGTGGCGGGACGGCGGATCAAGCGCTACCACGTCACCGCCGACCCGGACGGCATCGCGCCGGAGGTGGCGGAGGCGGCGTACGCGATCCTGCCGAAGCTGCTGCCGGAGCCGGACGGCACACCCCCGGCGACCTTCGTCGTACTGCACCGGGGCGGCGACGACGGCGCCTATCTCAACGCCTACAGCTGGGTGTGGGACAACGTGCTGCACTTCCGGGGCGCGGCGGCGGGCCAGCCGGTCCTCGGCTGCCCGGACCGCGACCCGGCGCACTTCATCACGCCGGAGCTGCCCTGGATCGGCTGCGTCTGGGAGCTGCCGCCGATCCTGCACGAACGGGACGCCTGGGTACGGCACATACTCGCGCCCGAAACCCCCGACATCGAGGCCTACTTGGCCGATTCCCTGCCCGAAGGAACCACAGGAGACCGCTCATGAGCACGGCCCACGACTTCGACTTCTTCCACGGCGACTGGGACGCCCACCACCGCCGCCGTACCGACTTCCTCGACCCGGACAGCGACTGGGAGGAGTTCCCGAGCACCTCGCGCTGCTGGAGCCTGTTCGACGGCGCCGCGAACATCGACGAGATCGACATGCCGCACCTCGGGGCGAAGGGGCTCACCCTGCGGCTGTTCGACCACGAGACCGGGCTGTGGTCCCTCAACTGGTCCTCCAACCGCAGCGGCAAGCTGTTCCCGCCCGTGTTCGGCCGCTTCGAGGGCGAGCGCGGCGAGTTCTACGGCGACGACACGCACGACGGCAAGGACGTGCGCGTGCGGTTCGTCTGGTCCGGCGTCTCCGCCACCACGGCCCGCTGGGAGCAGGCCTTCTCCCTCGACGGCGGCGAGTCCTGGCTGACCAACTGGGTCATGGAGTTCACCCGGGCTTCCGGAACGCCCGCACGCTGAACACCGGGTCGGGTCGCCGCCGGTCCTGGTCCGGGAGGGTTTCCAGCTCGGTGGCGAAGCGTTCGGTGAGCGGGCCGCCGGGCGGGAGCTGGGTGAACCAGCCGCGGCGCAGGTCGGCCGCGGTGCCACGGGGGCTGCGGCCCTGACCGAGGCCGGGGAAGCTCGCGCTGCCGACGAGGTCCAGACCGTGCTCGGCGGCGCGGGCCTCGACGCGGGCCGCCGCATCCGGGGCGGGGCGGCGCGGGCGCGGTAGGAGCACGGCATCGATGTCGCTGCCGACGTCATGGGAGGCCGCCTTGTCGACGGTGGTCACATACACCCCGCCGGGCCGCAGCACCCGGGCGCACTCGGCGAAGACCGCGCCCACATCATCGCCCCGGTCCAGCAGATGCAACAGCCACACACTGGTCACCGCGTCGAAGGTCCCGTCGGCGAAGGGCAGCCGCCGGCTGTCCGCCAGCACCACCGCACCGGGCAGCCGGGCCGCGGCCATCCGGGCCATGCCGTACGTCAGATCCGCGCCGGTCACCCGCAGCGCGGGCCGCGCCGCCATGAGCCGCCGGGTGACGATGCCGGTGCCGCAGGCCAGGTCGAGGAGGCTCACGGCACTGTCCGGGATCAGGCCGAGGACCGCATCGGCAGCCGCCGCGGCCCGGGGTTCACCGCCGCGGGAGGAGTCGTAGGCGTCGGCTTCCTTGTCGTAGTCGAGCACGCGCCCCTCACTCGGCCCCGTGACCCGGAGCCTTGGCGCCGTGCCCTGGAGTCTTGGCGCCGTGGCCCGGAGTCTTGGCGCCGTGCCCCGGAGCCAGCTCCTCGACCCTTCGTGCCAGCTCGAAGTCCTTCTCGGTGACCGCGCCGCCCACGCTGTGCGTGTTCACGGTCAGGGAGACGGTGTTGTAACCGAGTGTGAGGTCGGAGTGGTGGTCGAGCTCCTCCTGGACCTGGGCGATGTGGACGACCATCGCGGTGGCCGAGAAGTGCGAGGGCAGCCGGTAGGAACGCGCTAGGCGGTCCCCGTCGAGCGACCAGCCCGGCAGTTCCGCGAGGCGGTCCTCGATCTCCTTCTGCGACAGCGGTTCCACGGCCATACGCCGCTCCTTCCTGGGCTGCGCCTCAACATCGACGGGTGCCCTTCAAGACTGCCACAGAGACACTGCCGAAGCCCTGGTCAGCAGGGGTGGCTTCCCCTGCGTGCCGGTGCGTGTCTACGGTCGTCCCATGACCGCCACTTCCACCGAACGGGGCGTCGGGCCGCTGCTGCGGGCCTGGCGGGAGCAGCGCCGGGTCAGTCAGCTGGAGCTGGCGCTGCGCGCAGACTCCTCCGCCCGGCACATCAGCTTCATCGAGACGGGCCGTTCCCGGCCGAGCGAGGAGATGGTGCTGCGGCTCGCCGAGCACCTGGACGTGCCGGTCCGCGAGCGCAACGCCCTGCTGCTGGCCGCCGGTTACGCCCCGCACTATCCGGAGACCCCGCTGGACGACCCGGCGTTGGACGCCGTACGCCAGGGCATGGAGCGGCTGATCCAGGGGTACGAGCCCTACCCGGCGATCGTGGTGGACGCGATGTACAACGTCCTCGCGGCCAACCGGGGCATCCTGATGCTGCTCGACGGCATCCCCGAGCATCTGCTGGCTCCCCCGTTGAACGCGATGCGCCTGACTCTGCACCCCGAGGGCCTGGCACCGCGTATCCGCAACCTCCGGGAGTGGCGCGGCCATCTGCTGGAGCAGATGCAGCGGCAGATCGCCCTGCACCGCTCGGAACCGCTGCGGAAGCTGTACGAGGAGGTCGCGGCCTACCCCGTGCCGGATGCGGACCCGAGCGAGGAACCGGCCGTCCCGGTCCCGTACTTCGCGCTCCCGCTCCAGATCGAGCACGAGGGCCGGACGCTGTCCTTCATCTCCTCGATCTCCACCTTCAACACCCCGATGGACGTGACCGTCGCCGAGCTGGCCATCGAGACACTGCTCCCGGCCGACCCGGCGACGGTCAAGTACCTTCAGTCACTGATGCCCTGACGTCCCTTCAGCGCGATGTGCTGAAGCGCGGCGAACGCGGCGACGGTGAGCGCTTGCATCACGGTCCACACCGCGCCGGTGGCGGTCGGCGACAGCCACACCGCGAGGGCGAGCAGACTCAGCGCGGCCCAGGCGAAGTTGGCCTCGATGACGACCCGTACCGGGAAGGTGGCGGGCCGGGCGCGGGAGGCCAGCCACCCGACGCCGCCGGCGTACACCGCGAGAAACACGCCGAGTTCGAGCAGCAGCGTCGAGTCGACCCCGAACAGCCGCCCGAGCGGCCCGGAAGCGGCAAGGTAGGCAAGGGCGTTGGCGCCTGTCACCACCGCGTCGAGAGCGAGAAACCGGCGGAGCACGGCCTGCGGCTCCGAGGTCCGGGCAAGCGCGGCAAGCTGGGTCGCGGACATGACGAATCACCCTCCGTCGGGTCTGATCTACGGCAGCGGAACCCGAGTTCCGGATCGGAGTGCGCCGATCCGGAGCCCGGTGAGGCAACGATCCCGCGCCTGCCGGACAGGGTCGATTACCTCCCGGGTAATGCCGGGGCGGGCAGTGGCGAGCGCCTCACCGTCGAACCGGTGAGAGCGGAAGCGGAACGTGGCACACTGCACGGGTACTTCGGCGCGTAGGGGAGGCGTGGCGTGAGTGAGCGGCGGCCCGCGCCGACCGTGGGGCAAGTGGTGCTCGGGAAGCGCTTGCAGGAGCTCCGGGAGGCGGCCGGGCTCAAGCGCGAGGAGGCCGCGAAGGTCCTGCGCGTGGCCTCGGCGACGGTACGGCGGATGGAGATGGCCGAGGTCTCCCTGAAGATCCCTTACGTACAGGTGCTGTTGGAGACGTACGGGGTGCCCGAGGAGGAGGCGGCCGCGTTCGTCTCACTGGCCGAGGAGGCGAACCAGCCGGGCTGGTGGCAGCGGTACCACGACGTACTGCCGGACTGGTTCAGCCTGTATGTGAGCCTGGAGGGCGCGGCGCGGATGATCCGCTCCTACGAGCCGCACTTCGTGCCGGGTCTGCTGCAGACCGAGGACTACGCGCGTGCCGTGCTGGATGCGGGCACGATAGGGCAGACCGGTCCCGCGGCGATCGAGCGCCATGTGGCCCTGCGCATGGAGCGACAGCGGCTGCTGGACAGCCCGGACCGCCCCCACGTCTGGGTGATCATGGATGAGACGGTGCTGCGGCGGCCGGTGAGCGACCGCACCTCGGTGATGCGCGAGCAACTCGACAGGCTCCTGGAATTCGCCGAGCGCGACCGCGTCACCCTCCAGGTCGCCGAATTCGCCCGCGGCCCGCACCCCGGCACCTACGCCCCCTTCACCCTCTTCCGCTTCGCCGAGCCCGAGCTGCCCGACATGGTCTTCACCGAGTATCTGACCGGCGCCCTGTACCTGGACTCCCGCACGGAGGTCGCGGCCCACCTGGAGGTCCTGGACCACATGTCCACGGGCGCCGCCTCCGCGGACCGCACGAAGAAGCTCCTGAGGGAGCGCCGCGCGGACTTCTGAGCCCCGGGGAGACGACACCGCCTGACGGACATCGACACCAGCCGGCCGCATCCGGCCCGGGTGTACGACTGGTGGCCGGGCGGCAAGGACAACCGGCCGGGATCCGTCAGTTCCTCGACATCGGCACCGGTACCCCGACCGAGCCCAATCTGCACCAGGTGGCCCAGTCGATCACCGCGGAGTCGAGGGTCGTGTACGTCGACACCGACCCGATCGTGCTGCGGCACGCCGAGGCGCTGCTGGATCAGCTCCACCTGGGGCGCCACGCACTGTCTGCACGCGGACGTCCGTGACCCCGACACGGTTCTCGGGCCGGCGCCCCGACCCGGAGGACGTGGCCGCCGGGCCGAGGGCATCGTGCCGGTGTACGCGGGGGTGGCCCGCAAGGTCTGACCCGTACGGGTGCCGTCAGCAGGTGCGCTCCCCGGCTCCGCCCTAGGTTCGAAGCCACGGCCAAGCAAGGGAGCGCACGTGACCGACACCCGGATACCGCCCACCGGGTTCGCACCGGACCTGCACAGCGTCAAGATCACCGGCGGGCGCGAGGCGGACGCTTTGATGGACTGCTGGCCATCGCCAAGTACGAGGACCGGCATGTGATCCCGACCGCTGCCGTCGGCGACGCGCGACACCTTGAGGAGTCGGCTCTGCCGCAGACTGCTCCCTCGACTACGAACACGGTCCCGGCATGGGGGCGATGGCCCGTTCGCAAGAGGCAGATGTCGGACGACGCGAAGGAGGCCTGATGCCCTCGGATGCGGTGCTGTACCAGGCGGCTGCGCTCTGCCTGACCTACCCCGACGACGACTTCCGCGCCCGGCTGCCGCTGCTGCGCGAAGCCGCTCCCCAGCTGAGGGAGTTCACCGACCACGCGGCGGTGACCGACGCCCAGGAGCTGGCCGCGCACTATGTGCGGGTCTTCGACTTCAAGAACCGGCACAGCCTGTATCTGAGCTGGTGGCGGGACGGGGACACCCGGCGGCGCGGGATGTCGCTGGTGCGCTTCAAGGACGTCTACCGGGAGCACGGCCTGGAGTTCAGCGGCGAGGAGCTGCCCGACTTCCTGCCCGCGGTCCTGGAGTTCGCCGCCCGCACCGGCAACACCGAGCTGCTCACCGAACACCGCGACGGTCTGGAGCAACTCCGCTCCCGGCTCACCGACTTCGGCACACCGTACGCCGCCGTCCTCGACGCCGTGTGCGCCACGCTGCCGACCGCACGCCCCGGGATGCGCTGATGACCACGCCGGCGCTACCGCTGCAACAAGTACGGCCGGCCTGACTAGGCGGCCCCTCCCTTCTGGTCCTTCTCGTCGTCGACGATCTCCGCGTCCACCACGCCTTCCTCCTCCGGAGGCTGTTCCTCCGTGGGCCCCGACTGGGCCTGCGCATACATCGCCTGCCCCATCTTCTGGCTGACGGTGGCGAGTTTCTCGACGCCGGTGCGCAACTCCCCGGTCTCGGCGTTCCGTTCCAGCAGCCCCTTCAGCTCGGCAACGGCGGACTCCACCTCGGACTTGGTGTCGGCCGCCACCTTGTCCTCGTTGTCACGGACGAACTTCTCGGTCTGGTAGACGAGTTGCTCGGCCTGGTTGCGGGTCTCGGCGGCCTCCCGCCGCTGGCGGTCCTCCTCCGCGTACTGCTCGGCATCCCGCATCATCCGGTCGATGTCGTCCTTGGGCAGCGCCGAGCCACCGGTGACGGTCATCTTCTGCTCGCGCCCCGTGGCGAGATCCTTGGCGGAGACGTGCATGATGCCGTTGGCGTCGATGTCGAAGGCGACCTCGATCTGCGGAACCCCTCGGGGCGCGGGCGGCAGCCCTGTCAGGTCGAAGACGCCGAGCTTCTTGTTGTAGGCCGCGATCTCGCGTTCGCCCTGGTAGACCTGGATGCCGACCGAGGGCTGATTGTCGGTGGCCGTCGTGAAGATCTCCGAACGCCGAGTCGGGATCGTGGTGTTGCGCTCGATCAGCTTGGTCATGATGCCGCCCTTGGTCTCGATCCCGAGGGACAGCGGGGTCACGTCGAGCAGCAGCACATCCTTGACGTCACCGCGGATCACACCCGCTTGCAGCGCGGCGCCGACCGCCACGACCTCGTCGGGGTTGACGCCCTTGTGCGGGTCCTTGCCGGTCAGCTCCTTCACCAGTTCCGTGACGGCGGGCATCCGGGTCGAGCCACCGACGAGGATCACATGGTCGACCGCGGCGAGCTTGATCCCGGCGTCCTTGACCGCCTGGTGGAAGGGGGTCTTGCAGCGGTCGAGGAGATCGGCGGTGAGCTCCTGGAACTGGGCGCGGGTCATCTTCTCGTCGAGATGCAGCGGACCCTCGGCGGAGGCGGTGATGTAGGGGAGGTTGATCGTCGTCTCCGAGGAGCTGGACAGCTCGATCTTGGCCTTCTCGGCACCCTCGCGCAGCCGCTGCACGGCCATCTTGTCGTTGCCCAGATCGATGCCGTACTGCCCCTTGAACTTCTTCACCAGATGCTCGACGACCCGCTGGTCCCAGTCGTCGCCACCGAGGTGGGTGTCGCCGTTGGTGGCCTTGACCTCGATGACTCCGTCGCCGATCTCCAGCAGGGAGACATCGAAGGTGCCGCCGCCGAGGTCGAAGACGAGGACGGTCTGCTCCTCTCCCCGGTCCAGTCCGTAGGCGAGGGCTGCGGCGGTCGGCTCGTTGATGATCCGCAGCACCTTCAGGCCCGCGATCTCCCCGGCCTCCTTGGTCGCCTGCCGCTGGGCGTCGTCGAAGTACGCCGGGACGGTGATCACGGCGTCGGTGACATCCTCGCCGAGATAGGATTCGGCATCCCGCTTCAGCTTCTGCAGCACCCGCGCCGACAGCTCCTGGGCACGGTAGCGGGTGCCGTCGATGGAGCCCTCCTGCGGGAAGCGCCAGTCGCCGTCGCCCATGTGGCGCTTGACCGAGCGGGCGGTCCGCTCGACGTTGGTCACCGCCTGCCGTTTGGCCACCTCACCGACGAGCACCTCGCCGTTCTTGGCGAAGGCCACGACCGACGGTGTGGTCCTGGCCCCCTCCGCATTGGCGACGACGGTGGGTTCGCCGCCCTCCAGCACGGCCACCACCGAGTTCGTGGTCCCGAGATCGATACCGACCGCACGTCCCATCGCTGTCCCCTTCCGCCAGGGCACTACCCGAACTCCAGCACAAAACTTGAGTGCGCTCTTGTCAATGGTGCGGGTACCCAGGGTGCGTAGGCTCAGCCGATCACGCGCTCCGGCTCCCGGGGCTCGCCGCGCAGGGCCACGGCCCGCCGGGGCCGGTCGGTGATCAGCACGTCGACGCGGGGATGGTCGAGGAAGGTCCGCATCAGGGTGTCGTCGTTGACGGTCCAGACCATGGTGAACAGGCCGTTCCGGGTCGCCTCCCGCAGCACGCTGGCCCGGGCGAGCTGCTGGTGCACCGCGACTCCGCCGGCCCCGCAGGCACGCACCCGCCGCATCGGCAGCAGCTCGCTGAGCCGGGTCCCCGGGAGCCGGGCCCAGCCGATCTCATCGCGGTTCCGGCCTAGCGAGAGGGCCGTGCGCACCCCGGGAAACGCCCGGGAGATCGCCGCGACGGAACGGTCCTCCAGGGTGGTGGCGACGAAGCCGCCCTCGCCGAGCAGGGCGACGGCCCGGTCGATCACCTCGCGCTCGTAGCCGACCTCCTTGAGGTCCAGATGGCCGACGAGCCTGCCCGCGATCAGCTCCATGACCTCGTCGACGACCGGCACCGCGTATCCGGTGCGCTCGCTCAGCTCGGCGTGGGTGATCGTCGACAGCGGCGGCCCGGTGTGGTCGGCCCGGGCGTCGTGGTAGACGACGAGGACCCCGTCAGCGGTCCGCCGGATGTCGAACTCGACGTACTCCGCGCCACTGAGCAGCGCGTCCTCGTACGCCTCCCAGGTGGCAGCCCCTGCGCGTTCGGAGCCGCCGCGGTGGGCGGAGACGGCGGGTCGTCGCGGCATGATCGGTCAACTCCCGGTCGAGGTACGTGGTGCGGGCACCGGAGCGGTCGGCGGGTCGGACGCGGGCAGCAGGGTGCCGGGCCGTCTGCTGACCCTCCGGAGCAGGAAGTATCCGATCACGACCAGAACGACGAAGGGCAGCCAGGCCAGAGCGTACGCGGCGCCGTACCGGCCGAGGTCGAGGATGGATCGGCCCTCGTCCACGTTCGTGGCGTTCACGCCGAAGAACGCCAGCAGCAGCGTCGGCGGCAGGGCGATCAGGGTGGCGGCGGCGACCAGGGCGGAGATGACGCGGTTCTGCCGCTCGTCGCGTTCGGCGAGGGCTGCGTCCAGGGCGGCCGAGCGGGCGTTGATGACGGAGGTCAGGCGCTCGACCATGCGCGCCGAGTTGTCGAGGCTGTCGCGGATGCCGAGGGTGTCGCGCAGCGACGACTGGAAGCCCTCCGTGAGCATCTCCGGGATCAGCAGGCTGTCGACGTACGCCTCGACGCCGAAGGCGAGGTCCAGCTGGAGCTCGTTGACGCCGTCCGACAGGCGGGAGATCAGGGTGCGGATCTCGGAGGGCGAGTCGGTCAGGGCCTGTTCGTTCTGCTTCATCATCGCGAAGGCCGCTAGCCGGGTGCGCTGCAGGACGGCGAGCGCGGAGATCATGCCGAGGGCGACGACGGCCAGGCCGTTCTCCACGTGTGTGGCCCAGCCCGCCTGGACGGAGACTCCGCGGCCGTGGGCGGAGAGGGTGACGCCGTGGTTCTTGAGGTTGGGCGGCACGCTGACCGTGAGCCGATCAGCGGCCTCGGCCGGCATCTTGCCGCGGTAGATGATCCTGTTCAGCAGCGCGGACCGGCGGGACTCGTCGGCGTGGGCGAGCAGTTCCTCGCGTAACCGGCCGCCGGGGTAGACGAGTTGGTGCACGTTGAGGCCGAAGGTGAGGGGGTCCGTCAGGCCCAGCCGCTCCTTCAGCACCTCCAGCAGCGGCCGGTCGCCGAGTTCCAGGTGCTCGCGCTCGAAGCAGGTGGTGGCGAGCCAGGAGGCGACGGCGAGCGGGTCGGTGTCCCCCGCGAACTCGCAGTCCAGGAGCAGTGTGGCGTCCCCGCGCGGGGTGGCGACGACGAGAAGGTCGACGGAGGCAAGGGTAAGGCCGTGGTCACCGTCGGGCAGCTTCAGGTCGCCGGGGGCTATCCGCTCGGTCAGTACCGGTACCGGCAGGACCGCCTCGCCGGACTCCAGATGCGGCCTGAACCGGCCGAAGGGGAACCGGTCGACGAGGCCCTCCGGGGCGGGGCCGGGCGGGCGGACACGGCAGCCCAGGCTGAACAACAGGAGAATACGGGTGAGTTCCCGAGTGGCGGAGTCAAGCACCGTGGCGCTGCCTGCCGTTCCCGTCACCATCACAGTCCTTCCGACTCATCGGCGTCCATGTCATACCCCGAACCGACGTCGCGCAGGCCGCCCGGGGTGGGCGGCCTGCGCGACGTGCTGTTCTCGCGGCTCAGGCGAGCTTGGCGGTGAGGGTGATCGGGACGGCCTTGAGGGCCTGGCTGACCGGGCAGTTGGCCTTGGCGTCCTCGGCGGCGGCGAGGAAGTCCTCCTCGCTGATGCCGGGCACCGTGCCCTCGACGGTGAGGTGGATACCGGTGATGCCCTCACCCGGCTGGAAGGTCACATCCGCGGAGGTGACCAGCTTGGTGGGCGGGGTGCCGTTCTTGTCCAGGCCGTTGGAGAAGGCCATGCAGTAGCAGCTGGAGTGCGCGGCCGCGATCAGCTCCTCCGGGCTGGTCTTGCCGTTCGCCGCCTCGGCCCGCGACGGCCACGACACCGGCTGCGCGGCGATGGCGCCGGAGGAGTCGAAGGTGACGACGCCGTTGCCCTGGAACAGGTTGCCTTCCCACACGGTGTGTGCGGAGCGCGTGGTTGCCACGATGATTCCCTTCGGTGAGGTCCCGTGTTCGGGGTCCGTGGGCACCATCCGATCACATTCCGGCTCAGCTCACCCGGAAGACCGGCCCGCGTGCGGTGAACGGCAGCCGGGCCCCCTGCGGAATCAGATAGGCGTGCTCGCGCCGCACCCGCAGGACATCGCACCAGCCGTCCGTGATGACCAGGATCGGCGCGCCGGGCGGGAAGTCGTCCGCGCGGTGCAGCAGATCGATGCCCGGCTGGAGCACGGTGCCGCCCCGGCCGTGCACCCGTACCTTCCCCGCGATCTCGGTGACCGGCACATAGCCCGCGTCGTGCGGGGCCGCGTCGCAGAACACCACCCGCGCGGCGGGGACGTCCCGGGCCTCGGCGTAGGAGGCGATGGCGCCGAGCGCCTTGCCGAGCAGGATCCGGTTCATGGAGCCGGAGGTGTCCAGGACCACGCCGAAGGTGCAGCGCGCGATCTCCTCCGGCGGGAAGTACCGCCCCGCGCGCGGGATGTCGGGCGTGGAGGCCTGGCGGCGCGCCGGGCGCGCATACGTCCGTACCGGCTCCGGACGGGGCACGAACTCGTCGAACCAGCGGGCCAGTTGCGCGTCCCAGGGCACCGGCGGATGGCTGAGCGAGCGGATCTCCTCGACCAGTCCGCCGGGCAGGAAGCCGCGTTCCTGCCGCTGGTGCAGGTCGAGGCCCTGGTACAGGCCGCGCCGGTAGAACTCGTCGAGGTCGACGAAGTCGCCCGGCGGGCACAGCGGGCCGCCGAGGATGTCGCCGACGCCCTTGCCGCGCAGGGTGGCCAGTCGGCGCATCCGGCGCAGATCGCCGGCGAGACGGTCGTAGACCTCCTCGGCGGACAGACCCGCGAGCTGGGCGTCGTACAACAGCCCCTCGGGCATGGTGCCTACGTCCATCTCCTTCAGCCAGCCGTTGATGACGTAGTCGCAGGCGACGTTGAAGAGGTAGGGGTCGCGGGTGCCGCAACGGTCGCTGTGGCGCAGGGCGGCGTGCAGCATCTCGTGGGCGAGGATGAACCGCCACTCCTCGTCCTCGAAGGAGGAGAGCGGGTTGATGTAGATCTCGCCCGCCTCGGCGTTCACCGCGGCGACGGAGATGCCGTGGGCGCGGGCGAGTTCGGCGTCGGCGATCAGCTTGATGCCGGCCGCGATCCCGGCGAGCAGCGGGTAGGAGGAGATGAACCAGCTCAGGGCGTGCTGCCAGGGGCGCTGCCGGACCGGTTCGTCGGCCAGGAAGGCGCGGCGGCCGCCCGCCATGTCCATCGCCGCGGACACGGTCCGGGTCAGCGCGGTGGCGAAGGCCAGCTGGTGGTCCGGGGGCTGCCCGTACCAGCCGCGCCACTCCACGAGCAGCAGGTCGGCCTCGTCGCCCGCGGTGCCGCAGCGCTCGTACACGGGCGGGATGCCGTCGCGGCGCCAGCGCGCGGCGAGCTGCTCCTCGTCGCCGTCGGGGTAGGCGGTGGGGAGGTCCTCCGGGGTCTTGCCGATGGTGAAGCCGAGCAGGAAGCGGTTGACGACGACGCAGCGGGCGGCGAGGTCACAGGCGTCGGGCTGCACGCGCTCGCCCTTGGCCGCGGGAACATGGCCGAAGCCGAGGTGGAGGATCGCGTGGGCGAGGGCCCAGGCCCAGGCGGCGGGGTCGGCCACGCGGTCGGGGTGGACGTGCAGAGTGGCGGAGGAGGTGACGCGCACGAGTCCTTCGCGCGGGGCCAGTGCGCAGTCCTCGTGGCGGCAGACATCGAACTCGACGGCCGCAAGGGCCGGGTTGGCCTTCACCAGCCGCATCCCCTCGGCGAAGGCCTCCGCCGCGAGGTCCCGCTTCTTGGGCCGGTTACGGCTCACCGGCGCGCCTCCACCAGACGCGGCATGTCCCGCGCCGCCTCGACGAGGAACCACGAGGGCAGTACGGGATTGCCGTCGGCGTCGGAGGCGATGACGGTCTGGGCGACCTCGACGGAGATCTCCGCGAGCTGCACGAGCAGCGACTTGGCCCGGTAGGCGGTCTGACGGCCGCTCGCCGACATGTGCTCCTTGCTGACGGGCAGTTCCTTGATCAGCCGGCCGCGGAAGGAGTCGGCGAGGTAGTAGAGCAGATCGCGGTCCTCGAGCCGGTTCGGCCAGCGGGCGTCGCCCTTGATGATCGCCTCGATGCCGAACTGACTGCGGACGATCTTGACGTAGCCGCAGAACGCGGTCGCGTGGGCGGGCGTCAGCGTGCCGTGCGCGAGGACCTTCAGCGTCTCCTCGTCCAGGCCGTGCCCGAAGGAGTGCAGCGCGTCGGAGAGCATGTGCCAGGAGCGGGGCGTGGAGAACGGCTCCTCGGTCTTGGGCGGCTTGGACCACAGGTGGTCCGGGCGGTCGGTGAGGTGGTCCACCACCCACGGGTGGACGCCGTTGTTCCCGGCCCAGACCAGCCAGTCCTTGGGCGAGGCCTCCAGATGCACATGCGTGAGGCGGTTGACGAGCGCGGAGGCGATCGGGCGGGCGAGCGCGTTGTCGGTGGCGCGGTTGCCGGCCCCGATGACGATGGACCCCTTGGGCAGCTCGTAGTTGCCGATACGGCGGTCCAGGATCAGCGAGTAGAACGCCTTCTGCACATCCGGGGTGGCCGCGTTCAGCTCGTCCAGGAACAGACAGTACGGCTCGTCACGGGCGATCGTCTCCGGCGGACAGAACACCGACCGCCCGTCCCGGATCTGCGGTACGCCGATCAGGTCCTCGGGCGCCAGCTGGGTGCCGAGCAGGCTCACGCATTCAAGGCCCAGCGATTCGGCGAAGTCCCGCACCAGGGAGGACTTTCCGATGCCGGGGGCACCCCAGACGAACACGGGCCGCACGGTGGCGAGACCGAGGAGAAGTTCCGGAAGACGGGCAGGGGTGACGGTGACAGCAGCCTGCAAAGCAGGGGCTCCTCAAGGATGTTCGAGCGATTTCGACTGCGAACAGTGTGTGCGTACGACCGTTTTGACGCACCCGATTTTCAGGCCGCCCGCTCCTCGGCCTCCGTCTGCACCGGCACCTGCGGCCCGCCCGACTCCTCCAGCCAGCGGCGCAGCACACGGCAGATCTGCTCGGCGCCGACCAGGTCCGCCCCGTCCTCCACCGGCGCGGACAGGGCGAGGGGCGAGAGCAGGAAGGGTTTGCCCTGGGCGCCGCCGAGGCCGCCGTGCGAGCCGATCTGCTCCTCGAAGGCGAGGACTTCGCCGTCGGCGGGGTCGTACATGGAGTTGACCATGATGTCGGCGGTGTGCGGGAAGGAGTGCGTGCGCCGTACGGCGTCCGCGGCGCCGGGTCCGAAGGGGGCGAGCGGGCCCAGTTCCTGGTCGAGCCGGTCGAGCGGGATCTCGGTGCCGAACGGGCCGAGTACGACCCCGCCGTGCCGCTCGCTGCGGACCAGC
This sequence comes from Streptomyces sp. NBC_00287, assembly GCF_036173105.1. Taxonomy (NCBI): domain Bacteria; kingdom Bacillati; phylum Actinomycetota; class Actinomycetes; order Kitasatosporales; family Streptomycetaceae; genus Streptomyces; species Streptomyces sp. NBC_00287. Next base: position 7,738,145 of record NZ_CP108053.1, on the reverse strand, counting down.
AGGAAGCCGATGCCGGGGTGGTTGGCGAGCGTGGTCAGCAGTGCGGGGTGGCGGGCGTCGATCTCCTCCTTGGTCATCCGGTGGGAGACGTCCGGGAAGGAGATCAGGCCCAGATTGCCGGAGGCCAGCACGATCGGCTCCGAGCGGCGGGTGGGGCGGTGCTTCTCGCCGCGCTCCTCGACGGGTATGCGCAGCGCGGCGCGCACGGCCGCGCGGGCCTCGGCACCGCTGTGGGTGCGCCGGGCCCTGCGCGGCACGGGCAGCCCGCTGCCGGCCCGCACCAGGTCGCCGAGGGTGAGGCCGTAACGGGAGCGGAAGGTCTCGCCGGGGCTCTGCCCGTGGTCGGAGAGCACCACGATCCGGTACGGCCGCGGGGCGTGCTCGGCGACGTTCTCGATGAGTTCCAGCGCCCGGTCGAGGCGTTCGAGGACCTTCTCCGTGTCCCGGCTCACCGGGCCCGAGTGGTGGGCCACCTCGTCGTAGGCGACGAGGTCGGCGTAGACGGCGGTGCGTCCGGCGAGCATGTCGCCCATCACCGCGGCGACGACGACGTCCCGTTCGACGACGGTCGCGAAGGCCCGTACGAAGGGGTAGAGACCGCCGCGCGAGACCCGCGGGCGGGCCTTGCGCAGCCGGGCCCGGGTGGACTGGCCGATCTCCCGGCCGACCTCGGCGATGAACGACAGCGCGGTGCGCACCGCGTTGGCCGGGTCGGAGAAGTAGGCGAAGTAGCCCGCGCGGGAGCGGTTCTCGCGGCTGCGGCGCTTGGTGGTGATGGACAGTACGAGGGCCTGTTCCTCGGCGCCGCCGCTGAACAGGTTACCGCGGCTGGCGCCGTCCACGGTGAGCAGTCCGCCGTCGCCGGACGCCCTGACGGCACGGCGCTGGAGTTCGGCGGCGCTGGTGGGGCGGTTGCAGACCATCACCTCCCGGCTGTCCTTCTCGTACCAGCGGAACGCCGGGACGTCGTGGTTGCTGCCGTGCAGGATGCCGAGCTGGCTGGCGCCGGTCTGGCTCGACCAGTCGGTGCGCCAGGCCGTGAGCCGGTGGGTGGGGCGATCGCCGCCGGTCCAACGGGCGAGCGTCGGCATCAGTCCCTTGCCGACGGCGTCCCGCAACACGTCGTGCCCGACCCCGTCGAGCTGCAGGAAGACGGTGCCCGGAGTGGACGGACACGGCGGCCCGGTGCCACGCCGACGGTCGGCCAGGCGGTACAGCCGACGACGGTAGGCGTCGTCGTCGCGTACGGCGAGGGCGGCGCCGGTGGCGGAGGCGACCGCGGACATCACGGCGGCGACCACCACGGCGGTCTCCCAGGCGGCGCCGCCGCGCTCGGCGGGGTTCAGCCGCAGGGCGACCAGCAGGAGGGCGCCGTTGAGGAAGAAGACCAGCAGACCGAGGACGAGCGCGGGCACGAGCAGCAGCAGCCGGACCAGGAGTGGCCAGACGAGGGCCGACAGCACACCGAAGGCACCGGCGCCGAACGCGGCGGTGACGGCGATCCGGGTGGCGCTGTCCCCGTCCGCGGACTGCAGCTGGAAGTCCGGCAGGATCCCGGCGAGCAGCAGCATGGTGAGCGTCGACACCGCCCACACCGCGACGCTGCGCCCGACCTGACTGGCAACCCGCCGCCAACGCCGCCCAAGCACGCCCCGCACACCTCACGTCCCGACCCGACAGTCAGGCGGGCCTGTCTCCACCTTGTCATATGGACGTGCGGGAACCCGGGCCTAGCGGCCGTCGTACCCCGCCGTCGGCAGCGACAGTCTCCGGTGCACCCGGGCCTTCATCTGGGAGTCGTACCGGGGCTCCTCGCAGCCCACCGTCTCCACCCGCACCCCGCGTCGCGCGCACTCCGCGGTGAACTCCTCGGCGGAGGACAGGGCGCTCTCCAGCACCCGTCGGCTCGGCACCACGAACAGGTCGACGCCGGGCCGCACGCCGTCCCACAGCACGCAGTGGTCGGGCCGCAGCTTACGGACCAGCAGCTCCCGGCTGACCGTGTACCCCTGCTCCGCCGCCCACCGCGCGCAGATCGCGTGCTGGCTGCGGGAGTCCACCAGAAAGGGATCGGCGTCCAGTTCCTCGAGCGGCGTCAGACTCGCGATCGCCGTGACCCGCACCGGTCCCATGGCGTCCCCCTCACCTCCGGGTTTCAGGCGCCGAGACTACTCCTGCCCGTAGGCTTCGGGGAGTCGCGCGAAGGAGGCAAAGAGGTGCCCGTGGAGATCACCTGGTGGGGTCACGCCACCTGCACGGTCGCCGACTCGGACGTACGCGTGCTCACCGACCCCCTGTTCGCACGCCGGCTCGCGCATCTGCGCCGGCGCCGGGGCGCGCTCCCCCCGCCCGGCGCCTGGCAGGCGGACCTCGCGCTGGTCTCTCATCTGCACGCCGACCACCTGCACGTTCCCTCCCTGGCGCGCCTCACCGAGGGCACGCGCCTGCTCGTGCCCCGGGGCGCGCCCCGAGCCGTGCCGGGGCTGCGCCGGCTCACCCATCTACGGGTCACCGAGGTGGAGCCCGGCGACATGACGGAGGTGGGCGCTCTGCGGGTACGCGCCGTTCCCGCCCGCCACGACGGCCGACGTCTGCCCGTCGGACGCCATCACTCCCCCGCCCTCGGCTATGTCATCGAGGGCGAGGCCCGCACCTACTTCGCCGGGGACACCGGCCTGTTCGACGAGATGGCGGAGGCAGTCGGGCCGGTGGACGTGGCGCTGCTGCCGGTGGGCGGCTGGGGGCCGTATCTCGGCGAGGGCCACCTGGACGCGAGGCGTGCGGCGGAGGCCCTGGCCAGGCTGGCGCCGCGCAGCGCGGTGCCCGTGCACTACGGCACGTACTGGCCCATCGGCATGGACGCCGTCCGCCCCCACGAGTTCCACGCGCCGGGCGAGGAGTTCGTACGGCTCGCCGCCGAGCGTGCGCCGGACGTCGGCGTGCACCGGCTCGGGCACGGCGAGAGCGTACGGCTGGGGGTGGCCGCGTGAGCTGGCTCGCCGCCGCGTCGTCGACGGTGTCGACCGAGTCCACGCAGCAGGCGATCGGCTATCCGACGTTGTTCGTGCTGGTGCTGCTCGGGGCGCTGGTTCCGGTCGTGCCGACGGGGGCGTTGGTGAGTACGGCTGCGGTGGTGGCGTTTCATCAGACGGCGCCGTTCGCGCTGGCGATGGTCTTCGTCACGGCGTCGCTGGCCGCGTTTCTGGGCGATGTGACGCTGTACTGGCTCGGGCGGCGTGGGATGGGGTCGAAGAACGGGTCGCGGTGGCTGGAGGCGATCCGGTCGCGGGCACCGGAGGAGCGGCTGGCACAGGCCCAGCAAAAGCTCGCGGATCACGGGGTGGCGGTGCTGGTGCTGTCCCGGTTGATGCCGGCGGGGCGGCTTCCGGTGATGCTGGCGTGTCTCGTCGCGAAGTGGCCGATGCGGAGGTTTGCGCGGGGGAACCTGCCGGCGTGCCTTGCGTGGGCTGTTACGTATCAGTTGATCGGGATTCTCGGGGGGTCGTTGTTTCCGGAGCCGTGGGAGGGGGTTGTGGCGGCGGTGGCGTTGACGTTGGTCATCAGCGTGACACCCGGTGTGTGGCGACGCATTCGCGCTTAGGAACATCCCAGAATCCGTGAGCCTCCAATCGGCAGGTCCCACAAGTCCTCGCGCTCCAAGCCCGCCACCTCCCACGCCGCCCGCACCCTGCGCAGCGGCTCCAGTACCGGCTCCGCCGACAGGATGAACGTCCCCCAGTGCATGGGGGCCATCCTTCGCGCGCCCAAGTCCTGTGTGGCCCTTACCGCTTCCTCCGGGTCGCAGTGGACGTCGCTCAGCCACCAGCGGGGGTCGTAGGCGCCGATCGGCATCAGGGCGAGGTCGATTCCGGGGTAGCGGCGGCCGATGCGGGCGAACCAGTGGCCGTAGCCCGTGTCGCCCGCGAAATAGACGCGTTGGCCGTCGGGGGCCGTGAGGACCCAGCCACCCCACAGGCTGCGGCAGGTGTCGGTGAGGCTGCGCTTGGACCAGTGGTGGGCGGGGACGAAGTCGAAACGGACGCCGTGCAGTTCGGACGCTTCCCACCAGTCCAGCTCGGTGACGGTGGTGAAGCGGCGGCGGAGGAACCAGCGGGCGAGTCCGGCCGGAGCGAACACCGGGGTGTCGCGCGGGAGTCGGGCCAGGGTGGGGGCGTCGAGATGGTCGTAGTGGTTGTGGCTGATGACGACCGCGTCCACGGGCGGGAGCGTGTCCCAGTCGATGCCGACCGGGGTGATACGGGCCGGGGTGCCGATGATGCGACGGGACCAGACCGGGTCGGTGAGGACGGTGAGTCCGCCGATCCGGACGACCCAACTGGCGTGTCCCGCCCAGGAGACAGCGACCGTGCGGGCGTCGACGCGGGGCACCGGGGCGGGTTCGAAGGGCAGCAGGGGGATGTCGGCGAGGCCCTCACGGCCTGGCCGCACGGCGCCCTCGCGGGCGAACCGGGCCATGGCCTTCAGGCCGGGCAGCGGGGCGGTCAACCGGTCGTGGAAGGTACGCGGCCACACCCGCCGCTCGCCCGGCGGGCGGGGTTCGGCGAGCGGCGGAAAGGGGGAGGTGGCCCCGGAGCTGTGGACTTCCCTCGTGGTCGACTCGGACTGCTGCGTCATCGAGGAGACTCCCATCGCTGAGCGTCGTCGCGGAGATCGTCGAAGACCGACTTCACATGGATCAACGCGCGGTGCACATGTGGCAGTTCCAACGGCGCGGGTGAATCGAGGCATTCCGCGCGTTCCTCGTCCGTGCCACCCAGCAGATCCCCGGTGGACAGCCGCACGCGCGGTGCGCCGAGGTCGTCGCCGAAGCGGTGGCCGCCGGGCGCGGGCATGCCGAGCCGGGTGGTGAGGAATTCCTCCAGATCCTGGGCGTCCCCGACGCCGTGCGCGCCGAGCGCGGTGCGCAGGGGGCCCAGGTCGACGTAGAGATGGCGGCCGGCCTGCGGCGGGCGGGCCACGGCTCCCGCGTCGACGACGGTCGCGTGCAGGGCGGCGGCCACACGCGCGTGCAGGCGTACGGCGGCCACCCGGCGGGCGGTGACCGGCTCGGGTTCGGTGAGGGCGTACCCGGCCGCGGCGGCGACGGGGGCCGCGACCCGGGCGCCGAGCGCGGTGAGTACGTCGAGTACGCGCGCGTGGAGGCCCGCTCCGACGTCGCCCGGGGGGAACCGGGCGATCGCGGCCGGCCAGCCGGGCGGCAACAGGGCGCCGGCCAGGTCGGTGACGACGGTGACCCGTTCCGGCAGCATCTCGGCGGGGCTGAGCAGCACGGAGTCGTGCGGGGCGTGCCGGGTGTCCCGCCAGGTCTCGTCGCTGACCAGATGCAGGCCCTCGCCCGCGGCCGCCTCGACGGTCTCGTGCAGCACCTCGGGCGGCGCCACGGTGGCGGTGGGATCGTCGGCGACCGACAGCACCACCAGCCGCGGATCACCGCCCTCGGCGCGGACCCGGCGCACGGTCTCCAGCAGGGCGTACGGATCGGGCACCCCGCCGCACTCGGCCGGGGTGGCGACATGGAAGACGGGTCTTCCCAACAGACGTGCGTACGGCGCCCACCAGGCCGCGCAGGGCCGGGGCACCAGGACGTCGCCGCCGAGCGCGGCGGTCAGCGCGAGCAACAGGGCGGGGGCGCCGGGGGCGGCGACGACACGGTCGGGCACGGCGGGCAGTCCACGCCGGTCCCAGTGACCGCAGGCGGCGTCGAGCAGGGCCCCTCCCCCGCCGACGGGTTCGCTCTCGGCGCGGGCGGCGGCAGCGGCGAGCACGGCGGACAGTTCGGGCAGCACGGGCAGCCCGTCCCCGGGCAGCGGTGGCCCGTACCGGACGGGGCCATGGCTCTCGGGAAACCTCCGCGCCACCCTGACTCCCTCCTGGTACGTACGGTACGAGATCAGCTGCCGGCCGCTGATCCCTTGCGCCGCAGCCGGTACACGGCACCGCCGAGCGCCCCCGCGATGAAGACCCCGCCGGCGACCAGTGCGGGCACGGAATCGGTGAAGGTACCTCCCTCACCGGCCTGTACACCCTTCTGGACGACCGCGGGCGGGCAGGACTCCCGGTGCTCCTCGGTCATGCACGGCCGCGGGTTGGTGCCACTCCCCTTGGCGACGGTGAAGGTCGCACTCCACTGCTTGCCCTGGCCACCGGGCGCGGCCGGACAGGTCCCGTCGACGGTCCACGCGGTGTCGGGCCCCACGGGTTCGACCCCGCCCTCGAGCTCAGCGGCGGACGCGATCCGAGCGGTACCCCGGTAGGCGGGCCCGGCGCCCCCCTTGTCGTGCCCGCCGTCGTGCCCGCCGACCTGTTGCAGGGCGACGGTGCCCTCTTCGAAGGCCTGCGAGGTGGCATCCAGGGTGGCGGGCGCGGTCCCACCGGTGGGATCACAGGTAACCGAGACGGTGACGGTCCCACCCGGATGAGTACTACTGGGACTGACCTCCGCGGCCGGCTCCGCAAAGGCCGACGAGGCGGCAAACCCCAGGAGGACACCCCCCAGGGCAAGAGCGGACAGGACACGGACGCGACGGCGCATGGCGCGGGCTCCTTAGCCGGACGACTACGGGACACGCAGCCATCACAGCCCGCCGAAGGCCACGCCGCGCGCGCCCGGACCCCATTAGCGGGAAAGAGGCCGCCCATGCGGGTGACAGGGGGAACTCCTGGACTCGGGAAGGGAAACGCCGGTCAGGGGCGCGGGGAACTGCGCGACCAGCCACGACGGCGCAGCAGCCACAAGATCACCCGCACCCCAACGGCGCCCTTACGCCACGTCCCGCAGCACCTGTTCCCGAACCCGCCCGCAACACCGACTGATCAGCCGAGACACATGCATCTGCGAGATCCCCAACTGCTCGGCGATCCGACTCTGCGTCATGTCCCCGAAGAACCGCATATAGAGAATCGCCCGCTCCCGCTCAGGCAGCGCAGCGAGCCGCGGCTTCACGGCCTCCCGGTCCACCACCGTGTCCAGCGCCGGATCCGCGGACCCCAGCGCGTCGCTCAAGGAGTACCCGTCCTCACTGCCGGGCAGCTCCGCGTCCAGGGACAGCGCCGTGAAACTCTCCAGCGCCTCAAGACCGACCTGGACGTCTGCCTCACTCATGTCGGCGTGTTCGGCGATCTCCGCGACGGTGGGCCTGCGCCCTGACACGGTCTGGAGATCCTGTACGGAAAAACGCACTCGGTTCCGCAGATCCTGCACCCGACGCGGCACATGCAGCGTCCACATGTGGTCCCGGAAGTGCCGCTTGATCTCGCCGGTGATGGTCGGCACGGCGTAGCTCTCGAACGCGTTGCCGCGCTCGGGGTCGTACCGGTCGACGGCCTTGACCAGGCCGAGGGCCGCTACCTGACGGAGGTCCTCGAAACTCTCGCCGCGGCTGCGGAACCGTCCCGCGAGCCGGTCCGCCATCGGCAGCCAGGCCTCGACGATCTCCTCGCGGAGGGTGTCGCGCTGTGGGCCGGCCGGCAGCGTGTGGAGCTTGCGGAACGCCTCCGCTGTGTCGGGGGCGTCATCGTGCGGGTGGTGCTTCGCGCTCACTCGTGTGGGCATGTGCGATGCAACTCCCTTGGTTGTGCTCTGGGTTGGACGGTCACCGTGGGAGCGCGCGTGGAACCGGACGGAACGCAGCCGTGTCGACGGTTCGCCGCTCCCACGGACGTGCCTCCTGTCCGAAGCACTGAGGATTCGCCTGCCCCTGACCCCGGGGCGCAAACACCGGCTCAGGTTTTCGGCGGGCGCGCAGGGTGACTCGTAGTGCTGCTGCCCATCCATCTCGTCCGGGAGGTCCGGCATGAGCACCAAGGTCTCCGATCATGTACTGCAGCGGCTGCGCGAGTGGGGGGTCGAGCATGTCTTCGGCTATCCCGGCGACGGCATCAACGGCCTGCTCGCGGCCTGGGGCCGGGCGGAGAACCGGCCGCGTTTCATCCAGTCCCGGCACGAGGAGATGTCGGCGTTCCAGGCCGTCGGATACGCCAAGTTCAGCGGCCGTGTCGGCGTGTGCGCGGCGACCTCGGGGCCGGGCGCGATCCATGTCCTGAACGGTCTGTACGACGCCAAGCTGGACCATGTCCCGGTGCTGGCGATCGTCGGTCAGACGCATCGGACGGCGATGGGCGGCTCGTACCAGCAGGAAGTCGATCTGCACACCCTGTTCAAGGACGTGGCCTCGGATTTCGTGGAGACGGTGACGGTCCCCGAGCAGCTGCCGAACGTGCTGGACCGAGCGATCCGCACCGCGTATGCCCGCCGCTGCCCGACCGCGATCATCATCCCGGGCGATGTGCAGGAGCTGGACTACACGCCGCCCACACACGAGTTCAAGATGGTGCCGTCCAGCCTGGACCGCAGTTCCTGGACGGCGATTCCCTCGCAGGAGTCGATCGAACGGGCCGCGGAGATCCTCAACTCCGGTGACAAGGTGGCGATCCTGGTCGGTCAGGGCGCCGCGGGGGCGCGGGCCGAGGTGGAGCGGATGGCCGAGGTGCTCGGCGCGGGGGTCGCCAAGGCGCTGCTCGGCAAGGACGTCCTCAGCGATGAACTGCCGTATGTCACGGGCGCGATCGGCCTGCTGGGCACGCGTCCCTCGTACGAGCTGATGCGGGACTGCGACACGCTGCTGACGATCGGATCGTCCTTCCCGTACACGCAGTTCCTGCCGGACTTCGGCTCGGCGCGCGGTGTGCAGATCGACCTCGATCCGCACATGGTCGGGATGCGGTATCCGTACGAGGTGAATCTCGTCGGCGACGCGCGGGCGACCCTCGAGCGCCTGATCCCGATGATCGACCCCGAGCGGGGTCGCGAGTGGTACGACACCGTGTGCGACAACGTGATGCGCTGGCGGGACGTGATGGAGCGGCGGGCGAATCTGTCGGCCGATCCGATCAATCCGGAGTACGTCGCCCATGTCCTGAGCCCGCTGCTGCCCGACAACGCCATCATCAGCTCGGACTCTGGCTCGGCGGCGAACTGGTACGCCCGGCATCTGACGATGCGGCCCGGCATGCGCGCCTCGCTCTCCGGGACGCTCGCCACGATGGGCTGCGGAGTGCCGTACGCCATCGGCGCGAAGTTCGCGCATCCGGACCGGCCGGCGATCGCGCTGGTCGGGGACGGGGCGATGCAGATGAACGGGATGGCGGAGCTGATCACGGCGGCGAAGTACCGCGATCAGTGGGAGGATCCGCGGCTGGTGGTCGGGGTCTGGAACAACCACGATCTCAATCAGGTCACCTGGGAGATGCGGGCCATGGAGGGCGCCCCGTCCTTCCTGCCCTCGCAGGAGATCCCGGATGTGCAGTACGCCGCCTTCGCCCGCTCGCTGGGCCTGACCGGAGTCCGGGTGGAGAAGCCGGAGGACGTGGAGGCGGGCTGGCGGGCAGGACTGGAGGCGGACGGGCCCGCGGTGATCGAGTTCCTCACTGACCCGGCGGTCCCGCCGGTCCCGCCGCACGCCACCTGGGAGCAGATGGAGGCCACGGCCGCCTCGATCCTCAAGGGCGACGCGGACCGCGGCTCCATGATCAAGCAGGGCTTCAAGGCGAAGATGCAGGAGTTCCTGCCGGGGCGTGAGAAGAAGTAGCTTCGCTCGGCTCCTTGGGGAGCACGAGCTCCTCGTAGCGGCCCAGAGCCAGCAGTACGCCGAGCATGAGCAACGGAATGATCACCGCGAGCAAAACCATGGCCTGTCCTTCCCCGGATGAGCAGCGCGGGGGGTGCGGACCGGGTCTCCCTCCGCACGCAGGGCAAACCCCGCCGGGGCTGTGTCGGCGGCCGGTCTTCGGGTACGCGGTGCCCACCCCCGAAGATCTGGAGGGAGTCATGCAGCGAGGCAGCGACCGGCTGAACGTCCACCGCGACGACGAGATGAAACACGAACTCCAGGGCCTGCTCAGGTCCGGGCATCCGACTCGGATCGAGGAGTGGCACGATCCCGAGCCGAGCGCCGACGACGACCTGCAGGTCGCGGGTGGTCCGGTGGCACCCGGCGGCGGTACGGCCTCCCTGGCGGCGGTGCGCCAGGCGCTGGCCAGGTATCTCAACCGCAGCATGTTCCCGGCGGGCCCGCGCGAGCTGGCGGGCGCCATGCGCCGCGGATACGCGCCCGACGCCCTGGTGGAGCCGCTGGAGCGGCTGCCCCGCTCGGCGCGCTACGCCACGGTCCAGGAGCTCGCCGAAGCCCTCACCCGCCGCTAGCCAGAGAGGACCGTGATGGCTGATTTCGTGCGGGATGTGATGACCGCGGGCGTGGTCGCCGTCCGCCCGGACGCCTCCCTGGTGGAGGCGGCGCAGCTGATGCGCGCGCAGGACATCGGCGATGTGCTGGTGGCCGACGGCCAGCGGGTCGTCGGCGTGCTCACCGACCGTGACATCGCGGTGCGCGCGGTCGCGGAGGGCGTCGACCCGCTGACGGTCAGCGCCGACTCGGTGTGCACGCACGATCCGGTGATGGTCGCCCCACAGGACCCGGTGCCGGCCGCCGTGGCCCTGATGCGGCAGCACGCCGTACGCCGACTGCCGGTCGTCGAGAACGGCCTGCCGGTCGGCATGCTGAGCCTCGGCGATCTGGCCGAGGCCCAGGACCCGGACTCGACGCTGGCCGACATCAGCCGTGCCGCGCCGGCCGGGTGACCGCATGGGGCGGGACCAGGCCGCGGAGATCAACGCCACCGGCGTCACCGTCGACGTCGGCGAAGTGACCGTCCGCTATCTGCTGTACGGACTGCTGCCGAGCTGGTTTCTGCCCGGTCTGGCCGACTGGGCGATGCCCGGCGCACCCGTATCGAGGAGACGTCCGGCACCAAGGAATCCCTGATCCACTCCCTGATGATGGCCGAGGTCGGCGTGCCCATCGCGCTGACCCTGCGCTACGAGGTCAACCCGATGCTGCTCGCGGTGCAGCTCGGCAGCACCGCGGCCCATGAGGCGACCGCGCTGTGGGATGTGCGCACGGCCGAGGACAGCGGCCGTGAGGTCAAGCCGATCGAGCAGCACATCCACAGCTTTCTGGAGTCGCTGCCGTTCGGGGCGCTGGCCTCGCTGATGTGTCTGCACGCCGACCAGGTCACGTCGCTGCTGCGCGGCGGCCGGGGCGATCCGGACGCCTGGCGTCTGGTGCCGCGCCGGCGCCCGCTGTCCCCCGCGTACATCGCGGGCCTCACGGCCGCGATCGGCACCTGTGTGCTGCTGCCGTACGGCGAGGAGCTGGTGCGGTGCCGGCGGGCCGCGCGACGCACAAGGAAGAAAGGAAGCTGAACCATCATGCGCATCGCATTTCTCACCGCGCCCCAGGGCGTCGAGCAGATCGAGCTCATCGACCCCTGGCGGGCGGCGGTGGACGCCGGTCACGAACCCGTGCTGGTGTCGACGAAGCCGGGGAAGATCCAGGCGTTCCACCACCTCGACAAGGCGGACACCTTCCCGGTGCAGGAGGTCGTCGGCGAGACCTCCGCCGACTCCTATGGCGGACTCGTCCTGCCCGGCGGCGTGGCCAACCCGGACTTCCTGCGGATGGACGACAAGGCCGTCTCGTTCGTCGCCGCCTTCTTCGAGCAGGGACGTCCGGTCGCCGCGATCTGTCACGCGCCGTGGACGCTGGTGGAGGCGGACGTGGTGCGGGGCCGGGTGCTCACCTCGTGGCCGAGCCTGCGCACCGACATCCGCAACGCCGGCGGCACCTGGGTCGACGAGCAGGTGAAGGTGTGCGACCACGGGCCCAACAAGCTGATCACCAGCCGGAAACCGGGTGATCTGAAGGTGTTCTGCGAGACCTTCCTGGATGTGTTCGCGAAGGAGGCCGGCTGATGGCGGACCGCAAGCAGGAACAGCGCGACAGGTTCCGGGCGGACGACCCGACGGGCGGGCCGCTCACCACCGACCAGGGCGTGACGGTCGACCACACCGACGACTCGCTGGCGGCCGGTGAGCGCGGGCCGACCCTGATGGAGGCCCCAAAAGACAATTAAAAGGGGCCACTTCCGGGAGAAGCTCACCCGCTTCGACCACGAGCGGATCCCGGAGCGGGTGGTGCACGCGCGGGGCGCGGGCGCGTACGGCTATTTCGAACCGCACGAATCCTGCGCGGAGTTCACCCGCGCCGCCTTTCTCCAGGATCCGTCCGTGAGGACCCCGGTGTTCGTGCGGTTCTCGACCGTGCAGGGGCCCCGCGGATCGGCGGACACCGTACGTGATGTGCGCGGCTTCGCCACCAAGTTCTATACCTCGGAAGGCAATTACGACCTCGTCGGGAACAACTTCCCGGTGTTCTTCATCCAGGACGGCATCAAGTTCCCGGACTTCGTGCACGCGGTGAAGCCCGAGCCGGACAACGAGATCCCGACCGGGGCTTCCGCACAGCTTTGGGGCAGCGTGCACACCTTCCGGTTCTTGAACCCTCCCCCAGCTGCAGCAGAGGGATTCCTGGCTCAGGAAGCCCCGCAGGTCAGCGACCTGAGAGGTCTTACTCCCTCAACACCAGCCGGGACGGAACCTGCCCGGTTTGACGTTGTACGCGCTTGGTTCTCGCGACGCACGATGCACAGCTTACCCGTTCTCATCTGTCGGACGCGATCGAAGCGGGCGAGTACCCGGAGTGGGAGCTGGGCGTCCAACTCGTGCCGGAGGAGGACGAGTTCGCCTTCGACTTCGATCTGCTGGACGCCACGAAGATCATCCCGGAGGAGCAGGTGCCGGTGCGGCCGATCGGCCGGATGGTGCTGGACCGCAATCCGGAGAACTTCTTCGCCGAGACAGAGCAGGTCGCCTTCCACACGGCCAATGTCGTCCCCGGTATCGACTTCACCAACGATCCGCTGCTCCAGGCCCGTAACTTCTCTTATCTGGACACGCAGTTGATCAGGCTCGGCGGGCCGAACTTCGCGCAGCTGCCGGTGAACCGGCCGGTGGCCCCCGTCCACACCAACCAGCGCGACGGCTACGGCCAGAGCGCGATCCACGGGGGCACGAACTACTTCCCCAACTCCCTCGGCGGCGGCTGCCCCGCTCACGCGGGCGTCGACGGCACCGCCTTCACCCTCCCCCACGCTCGAACAGACTCGCGCGGGGGCACCCCCTTCGCCGAGCGCGTGGACGGCGCGAAGATCCGCCGGCGCAGCCCGAGTTTCCAGGACCACTACAGCCAGCCCGCGCTGTTCTGGCACAGCATGGCGGACTGGGAGCGGCAGCACATCGTCGCGGCCTTCCGGTTCGAGCTCGGCAAGGTGGGGACGATGGCGGTGCGCACCCGGACGGTGGAGCAACTGGCCAAGGTGAACGGCGAGTTGGCGTCCGAGGTGGCGCGCGGGGTCGGTGTTCCGGAGCCGTCCGGGGCCGCGGAGGCCACCAACAAGGTGCTCTCCCCCGCGCTGAGCCTGGAGTCACTGCGCGGCGACGGTGCCGTGCGCACCCGGCGGATCGCGGCGCTCGTCGGCGACGGTGTGGACGCCGAGCAACTGACGTCGGTGCGCGAGAGTCTGGCCGCCGAGGGTGCGGTCGTCGAGGCGCTGGCGCCCACCGACGGCACCGTCGCGGGTGCGGACGGCGAGCGGGTCTCCGTGGACCGGGCGCTGCCGACCATGGCGTCGGTGCTGTACGACGCGGTGCTGCTGCCCGGGGGCCCGGCGAGCGGGACCGATCCGGACGTCCTGCGCTTCGTGCGGGACGCCTACCGGCACGGCAAGCCGGTCGGCGCGCTCGGCTCGGGCGTGGGGATCCTGTCGGCGCTGGAGCCGGAGGGCCTCGATGTCTCCACCGAGTTCCACCGGGTGGTCGACGACCAGGGCGTGGTGACGGACACCTCGCCGGGTGCGGCGAGCGAGGAGTTCTGCCGGGCCTTCGTGACGGCGGTGGCGGCACATCGGCACTGGGACCGGCCACCGCTGCGCCACTGACGGGGGCTGGGATCAGGTGCCCGGGGTCGCGGCTTCGCCGGAGCCGCGTTCCCGGGCGCCTTCGCGGGTGCGGCCCGCGGCCACCGGGCGGCGTGGGTTGCGGCGGAGGTACTCGCCCTCCAGCTGGGCCATGCGTTCGTTGTGGGCCCGCAGTGCGTCGTTCGAGCCGTACAGCAGCGCGTCGTGGCGCGTGCGGTGGATGGTCTCCAGCTCCTTCATGAGCTGCTGGTCGTCCAGCCGGCTGGGGTCGACTCCGGTCATCATCGTGTACCCCGCTCGTCGTGTCCGTCTCGTGTCCGTGTCCGCGGTCCGGGTACCCGCCCTGTGAGCACTACCCCCGAGCGACATCCGGGAGGGACCATGGATCTCGCCTTTCTGCATCCACTCTACGAACATCCGGGGCCATGGGCCTCCGTGTACGTCGACACCTCCCGCCACACGGAGGACACCCCGCACGAGCGGCACCTGACGGCACAGGCACTCTCCCGCGAGCTCGCGGAGCAGGGCGCGGACGAGGCGACCTGCCGGGCTGTACGGCATGCGCTGGAGGAGCTGGAGCACTCCTCGGAGCCGCACGGCCGGGCCCTGTTCGCGCGGGTCGGTGAGGTCGTACTGGATCCGCCGCTCGCCCGGTCCCCGCTGCGGGACAGCGCCGACTGGGCTCCGCTGCCGCACACCGCGCCGCTGCTGGAGCTGGCCGGGGAGGATCCCGTGTGCGTGGTGGCGTACGTCGACCGCAGGGGCGCCCACTTCGTGCTGCGCACCGCGCTGGGGCGCCAGGACGCCGGTGGGGTCACCGGGCGGCAGTGGCCGGTGCACCGGACGAGTACGGCCGACTGGTCGGAGCGGCACTTCCAGCTGAAGGTGGAGAACACCTGGGAGCACAACGCGGCCGAGATCGCCGACGCGCTCACCGTCTGCCAGGAGGAGACCCAGGCCGACCTGCTGATTCTGGTCGGGGAGGACCGGGAGCGGCGGGCCGTGCACGAACGGCTGCCGCGGCGGCTGCACGATCTGGTGGCCGAGGCGCCGCACGGCGGTGAGAGCAGGCTGCTGGACGAGGACGTGGAATCCATCCGTGAGGAGCATGTACGGCAGCGTGCTCAGCGGGAGCTTTCGCGGTTCCTGGCGGCTCGGGAGCCGGGGGAGGGTGGCCGGGCCAGGGCCGTGGAGGGGGTACCGGCGCTGGTCGAGGCGGCGCGGGAGCATCGGATCGACGAGTTGCTGATCCGGCTGGATGCGCCGGATGCGCATCGGGAGGTGTGGATCGGGGAGGATCCGGACCAGGTGGCGGTGCGGCGTACGGATCTGAAGGTTCTCGGGGAGCAGCGGTCGTGGGCTGCGCGGGCGGATGATGCGTTGATGCGGTGCGCGGTGGCTACAGGGGCGGGGGCCGTGTCCGTGGGGTCGCAGGAGGCTCCGGCGGGTGGGCTGGGGGCGCTGCTGCGGTGGCAGTAGGGAGCTACGGGTCCCCCGGACCCGCTAGCGTGCCCGTTCCACCCTGCGCTCGTCCCACACCGGCTCCGCGGTCTCCCGTACTCGGCCGTCGCTGCCGAAGACCAGATAGCGGTCGAACGTGCGGGCGAACCAGCGGTCGTGGGTGACTGCCAGGACCGTTCCCTCGAAGGCCTCCAATCCCTCCTGGAGGGCTTCCGCCGATTCCAGGTCCAGGTTGTCCGTCGGCTCGTCCAGGAGGAGGGCCGTTGCGCCTTCCAGTTCCAGGAGGAGGATCTGGAAGCGGGCCTGCTGGCCGCCCGAGAGGCGGTCGAAGGTCTGTTCGGCCTGTTGGGTCAGTTCGTAGCGGCGCAGGCGGGACATCGCCGCGCCGCGGTCCTGGGCGTGTTCCTTCCACAGGATGTCCAGCAGGGTGCGGGCCGCCAGTTCCGGGTGGGCGTGGGTCTGGGCGAAGTGGCCCGGTACGACCCGCGCGCCCAGCTTCCACGCGCCCGTGTGCGCCACCTCCTCCCCGGCCAGCAGCCTCAGGAAGTGCGACTTCCCCGAGCCGTTCGAGCCGAGGACCGCCACTCGCTCGCCGTAGAAGACCTCCAGGTCGAACGGCTTCATCAGGCCTGTCAGCTCCAGGCCCGCGCAGGTGACCGCGCGGATACCCGTCCGGCCGCCCTTCAGGCGCATCTTGATGTCCTGCTCGCGCGGCGGCTCCGGCGGGGGTCCCGCCTCCTCGAACTTGCGCAGCCGGGTCTGGGCGGCCTGGTAACGGGAGGCCAGCTCATGGCTGATGGTGGCGGCCTGCCGCAGATTCAGCACCAGCTTCTTCAGCTGGGCGTGTTTCTCGTCCCAGCGCCTGCGCAACTCCTCGAAGCGGGCGAAGCGTTCCCGCCGCGCCTCGTGGTACGTGGCGAAGCCGCCGCCGTGGATCCATGCGTCCGCGCCCGTCGGCGAGGGCTCGACCGAGACGATCTTCTCCGCGGCGCGGGCCAGGAGTTCACGGTCGTGGGAGACGAAGAGGACCGTCTTACGGGTCTCCTTCAGGCGCTCCTCCAGCCAGCGCTTTCCCGGCACGTCCAGGTAGTTGTCCGGCTCGTCGAGCAGCAGCACCTCGTCGGTGCCGCGCAGCAGCGCCTCCAGCACCAGCCGCTTCTGCTCACCGCCGGACAGCGTCCGCACCTGCCGGAACTGCGCCTTCTCGTACGGCACGCCCAGCGCGGCCATGGTGCACATGTCCCACAGCGTCTCCGACTCGTACCCGCGCACCTCGGCCCAGTCGGCGAGCGCCTGCGCGTACTTCAGCTGGGCCGCCTCGTCGTCGACCGTCATGATCCCGTGCTCGGCGGCGTCGACCGCCTGCGCGGCCTCCTGGATGCGCGGCGGCGCGACCGACACCAGCAGATCTCTTACGGTCGTCTCGTCCCGTACGGACCCGACGAACTGGCGCATCACTCCGAGCCCGCCACTGACCGTGACCGATCCGCCGTGCGGTTTCAGCTCACCGGAGATCAGCCGCAGCAGGGTCGTCTTGCCCGCGCCGTTCGGGCCGACCAGGGCCGTCACGGACCCTTCGCCCACCCGGAAGGACACATCGCCGAGCAGCGGCCTCCCGTCGGGGAGGTAGTACTCCAGGTGCGCGGCTTCCAGATGTCCCATGAGGTGGCATTCTGCGGGTCGGCCGGGGAAAGCGGCAAACCGTTATTCGGCTTCGTCCAGCGGCTCGCCCGTCGGGCCGCCCTCGCCCGCCGGCGCCACGCTCGCGCCCGCCCACGACAGCGCCTTGAAGCCGTCGGACGGCGAGCCCTCCAGGACCACCACACCGGTGTTGTCCAGCCGGTGCGCGGCGGCGAAGGCGATGTCCACGTTGTCCGCGCGGGCCGCCGTCCAGGTACGGATGGCCGCGCCGTGGCTGACCATCGCGACCGTGCCGACGCCGCTCTTCGCGGCCTCCGCTATCACCGCGTCGTACCGGCCGAGGAACTCCGCGCCGCTCTCGCCCCCGGGCATCCGCAGCTCGTGGTCACCGGCCGCCCAGGAGAACGCCGTACGCATGTACAGCTCGCCCTTCTCCGTGTCGCCGGGCAGCATCTCCAGGTCCCCGGCGGTGATCTCCCTGATGCCGTCCCGCACGATCACGTCGAGTCCGCGCGCCGCGGCCAGCGGGGCGGCGGTGAGCTGGGTGCGCAGGAGGGTGGAGACGTACAGGGCCTCGATGTCCTCGCCGGTGAGCGCCTCGGGGAGCGCGGCCGCCTGGGCCTCGCCGAGTTCGGTCAGACCTGGTCCCGGGACGGCGGTGTCCAGCAGGTAGTCGACGTTGGTGGGGGTCTGGCCGTGGCGGACGAGGAGCAGGCGCATCAAGGGCCCTCCGGGGACGGGACCGGACAAGAAACAGCCACTTCAGGGTACCCGTGACCCTATGAGCCCTGATGTGGACCTCACTCTGCCGAAGCCGGGCCGCCATCTGCTGCGGGACCGGCTCCTCGCTCTCGACTTCCGACTCTTCGAGTTCGCCGCCGAGCAGCACTGGCCCGGCGCCGAGCGCGTGCTGCCCCGGCTGACCCGGAGCGCGAACCACGGCGTGCTGTGGTTCGCGGCGGGCGCCTTCATGACGGTGACCCGTACCCCGCGGGCCCGCCGGGCGGCCGTCCGCGGCCTCGCCTCGCTCAGCCTCGCCTCACTGACGATCAACACGCTCGGCAAGCGCTCGGTGCGCCGGCCCCGGCCGGTCCTGGACCCCGTACCGCTGGTGCGGCAGCTGAAGCGGCAGCCGATCACCACCTCGTTCCCGTCCGGTCACTCCGCGTCGGCGGCCGCGTTCGCGACCGGAGTCGCGCTGGAGTCGCCCGCCTGGGGGGCCGCGGTGGCGCCGGTCGCCTGGTCGGTGGCGCTGTCCCGGGTCTACACCGGCGTCCACTTCCCGAGCGATGTACTGGCGGGTGCGCTCCTCGGCGCGGGCGCCGCGTTCGCCGTACGGGGCCTGGTGCCGACCCGCGCCCAGCTCCGCCCGCCGGCCCGGCCGCGCGCCGAGGTCCCGGTGCTGACCGAGGGCGAGGGTCTGGTCCTGGTGGCGAACACCGCCTCGGGCACCGCCGACCGGGTCCGCACGCTGCTGGACGTACTGCCGCAGGCCGAGGTAGTGGAGTGCGAACCCCGGGAGGTGCGGGCGGAGTTGGAGAAGGCGGCGGCCCGCGCGCGGGTGCTCGGGGTGTGCGGCGGGGACGGCACGGTGAACACCGGCGCCGAGGTCGCCCTGCGGCACGGGCTGCCGCTCGCGGTCCTGCCCGGCGGCACGCTCAACCACTTCGCCTACGACCTGGGCGTGGAGGACGTACGCGATCTGACCCGGGCGCTGGTGCGCGGGCATGCCGTGCGGGTGGACGTGGGCCAGTTCCGCTGCGGTGTGCGGCGGGGCGTCTTCCTCAACACGTGCAGCATGGGCATGTATCCGGAGCTGGTGCGGGAGCGGGACCGCTGGTCGCACCGGATCGGCGCCTGGCCGGCCGGCGTGCTCGCCTCCCTGCGCGTCCTGCGCACCGACGGGCATCCGCTGGAGGCGAGGCTGGGCACCTCCACCCGGCCGCTCTGGCTGCTGTTCGCCGGGAACGGCACCTACCACCGGATGGGCCTGACCCCCGGCCGCCGGGTCGACCTCGCCGACGGCGTCCTGGACGTACGGGTCGTGCACGGCGGCCGCCGCCCCGCGGTCCGGCTGCTGGCGGCCGCCGTCGCGGGCCCGCTGACCCGCTCCCCCGCCCATGCGGCGGTCCAGGTCGGCCGACTGCGCCTGACCGGCGTCGCCCCGCACTCGCTGCTCGCCTACGACGGCGAAGTCACCGAGGTGGAGGACGAGGTGACGCTGGAGAAGCTGCCGGAGGCGCTGACCGTCTACCGGCCACTGCCCGGGCACTGACCCCCCGTCAGTCCAGAATGTAAAACACGGGTCTCATTATTCGACATGCGGGCGTACGGTGGCGCCACCACGACGAGACGAGGGGGAACACCATGTCGAAGCCGCGTGAGACCGCCGTATACACGCATGGACACCATGAGTCGGTGCTGCGCTCGCACACCTGGCGCACCGCCGCCAACTCCGCGGCCTACCTGCTGGATTCGCTCGAGCCGCACATGAGGATCCTGGACATCGGCTGCGGGCCCGGCACCATCACCGCCGATCTGGCGGCGCTGGTGCCGGACGGCCATGTCACCGGAGTCGACCACGCGCCGGGCATCCTGGAGCAGGCCCGCGCCACGGCCGCCGTACGGGGCCTGGGCAACGTGGACTTCGCGGTCGCCGACGTGCACGCGCTGGACTTCCCGGACGACACCTTCTGCGTGGTCCACGCCCACCAGGTGCTCCAGCACGTCGGCGACCCGGTGCGGGCGCTGCGCGAGATGAGGCGGGTGACGAAGCCGGGCGGGTTCATCGCGGTCCGCGACTCGGACTACGCGGCCATGACCTGGTACCCGGCGTCCCGGGGAATGGACGACTGGCTGGACCTGTACCGGCGGGTGGCCCGCGCCAACGGCGGTGAGCCGGACGCCGGGCGGCGGCTGAAGTCCTGGGCGCTCCAGGCGGGCCTGACCGACATCACGGCCACCTCGGCCACCTGGACCTTCGCCTCCGCCGAGGAGCGGGCCTGGTGGAGCGGGCTGTGGGCGGACCGCACCCTGGCCTCGGCGTACGCGGAGCGGGCCGTCGAGGGCGGTCACGCCTCCGAGGAGCAACTGCGTGCGGTGGCGGACGCGTGGCGGGAGTGGGGCGCGCGGGAGGACGGCTGGTTCAGCGTGCTGCACGGGGAAATCCTGTGCCGTAAGGACGGCTGAAATCCGGATTTCTGGTAACCCGGCCGAAAGGAGGTCTCACACTATGGTTCCTATTCTGCTGGTACTGCTTTTGGCGCTGATTCTCTTCGGTGCCGGATTCGCGTTGGATTTGCTCTGGTGGATCGCGGTGATAGTTCTCGTGCTGTGGCTGCTGGGATTCCTGGTGCGCGGCACGACGGCCGCCGGGGGCAGGGGCCGCTGGTACAGGTGGTGAGAGCGCCCGGGAATGTCAGTCCCGGGGCAGCAGCGGTCCGAGCGGCCCGAGGTCCAGATTGAGGTCCTCGGGCCGCAGTCCGTACCGCTCGCGCAACTCGGTCATCCGCTCGTCGAGCAGCATCAGCGTGAGCCCGATCCGCTCCTCCTGCTCCTCACTGAGACCGCCCTCGTCGCAGCGGCGCAGCGCCTGGCGCTCCATGAGCTGGCGCAGCAGTTCCACCACGGTGAGGACCAGCTTGACGAGATCGCGTTCCACGGTGTCGGGGTCGAGGTCGAGCCGGTTGCGTGCGCTCACATCGGCTCCCCGAAGGGCGAGGGGACATTCGCGTTCACGGAGCTGATCAGCGCATTGAGGTCGATGCGGACGAGGTCGACGTCTGCGATGCGCAAAGTGATGTCGCCGGTGATGACGACCCCGCCGGCCAGCAGCCGGTCCAGGAGGTCCACCAGGGCGACCTCGCGGCGTTCTATGACGGTCACGGGCCCTTGTCCCCCGTCTCCTCGTCCGTGTCCTCGTCCGTGTCCTCGTCCGTGTCCTCGCCGGTGAAGGAGTAGGCCGCCCAGGGGCCGGTGAGTTCCACGCGCATTCCCTGGGCCTCGTCCTTCGTGCGGTCCACCAGTTCCACGAATTCCTCGGAATCGCCGCGCGGCACGAGATAGGCGGCGTTGAGCACGTTCTGCCCCGCTGCACCGGAAAGCGCCGAGCTCTGCGGATTGTGCAGCCGGGAATCCTCCGCGTAGGAGGAAAGCGTCGCATGCAGGCGTCCCGCGAATTCCGTCGCCTCCTGCCAGGTGTGCTCATGATTGCGGGCGCGCAGGCGCCGGCGGCGCAGATAGTCCCGGCCCGACGCGGGTTTTCCGGCGGGGGGCTCGGTCTCCTCGGGTGGGGGTTCGACGTAGACCTTCACGCCCCATTCCACCCGGCCCTGCAGCCGGTCGAGGGTGCGCAGGAAGTACTCCTCGCGGGACTCCATCATCGTGCGCAGGGCGCTGTCGTCGCGGAAGACGGTGGCGAGCCGCAGCGGGAGGGGGGTGGTGACGACGGTGAGCGCGTCGATGACGCCCTGGTGGGCCCTGGCCGTCGCGGTGAGCCAGTCCAGGTCCTCCAGATGGGCGCGCAGCGGCTCCTCGGCGAAGTCCCGTTCCGGTACGACGCTGTAGACGGCGATCAGACCGTGGTGCGTCAACTGCCGAGGCGGCTGTCCGCCGACCCCGGTGAGCTGGGACTGGAGGGCCGACCGGAAGGGGCGGCAGACGGCGTACACATAGCGCAGTCCGGGCATCAGGCCTCCTCCTGTGCGCGGCCGGGCTCCAGTTGGGCCAGCCGCTCGCGCAACTCGGCGTTCTCCCGGGCGAGTTCGTCGCGCCGGGCCCGCGAGGACAGCGCCGGATCGTCCTCCCACCAGTCGATGCCCATCTCCCGCGCCTTGTCGACGGAGGCGACGATCAGACGCAGTTTGACGGTGAGCAGTTCGATGTCGAGAAGGTTGATCCGGATGTCACCCGCGATGATCACGCCCTTGTCGAGGACGCGCTCCAGGATGTCGGCGAGGTTGGCGCCGCCACCCTGACCGTAGGGCTCGGGGAGCCGGCCGGGGGTCGTCATCGGCGGCTCCCGGTGTCGGCATACGCGTCCTCCGGTTCGCTCTCGTACTCGTTCTCCGCCTCTTCTTCCTCCGGTTCTTCTTCCTCCGCCTCTTCCTCATTGTCGTCCTCGTAGCGGTCCTCCGCCTCGTCCTCCTCCTCGGCGACCGCGTCCCCGTGGCTGACGACGACCTCACCGTCACGGATCTCGCCGCGCCAGCCCTCCTCGGCCTCGCCCTTCAGCGTGACGTACCGGACGTAGTTCTTGAGGTCCAGACGGGCCCGGCGGCCCTGGGCGCGCCAGAGGTTGCCGGTCTTCTCGAACAGCCCCTTGGGGTAGTACTCGATCACCAGCAGCACGCGGGTGAGGTTGTCGGCGAGCCGGTGGAAGGACACGACGCCCTTCGTGGTGCCCTTGGCGCCCTCCGAGGTCCAGGCGATCCGGTCGTCCGGCACCTGTTCGGTGGTGTGTGCCTTCCAGCTGCGGCTGGACCAGAAGATCTTCAGCCGCCAGTCGGAGGTGGTGTCGTCGGCGCGGTTCGCGCTCTGCACGCCCTTGGCGAAGGAGCTGAAGTCCTGGTACTGGGTCCACTGGTCGTACGCGGTGCGCAGCGGTACGCCGACATCGGCGTACTCGATGACGACGGTGGGCTTCTTGCCCGCCCCGCCCTTGCGCCCGCCCTTGCCGCCGAGGTTGCGCAGCGCCTCGGTCACGTTCTCCTTGGCGCGTGAGGCGCCGATCTCCAGGGCGCTGCGCAGCGGCCCCTTGCCCTCCGCGAGCTTGCGGCCGCCGTCGAGGGCGAGGCGGGCGAAGCCCGGGCTCTTGCCCTCGGCGATGTCGTTCAGTTTCAGCGTGGTCTCGCCGAGCTTGCGTCCGGCGCCGATCAGCAGGCGCTGGGCCTGTACGGCGAGATACTCCTGAAGCTCCGCCTTGAGCCGTTCACCGGCCTCGCTGCGGGCCAGGGAACTCGCGGGTCCGAGGTTCTCGGTCATCGCCCGTCACCGCCCTTCGGGAGACGGGAGCGGGCGCTGCGGGCGGCTGTCGCCTTCTTGGTCACGGCCTTGCGGGCGGCCTTCTTTCCTCCGGACGCGGTCCTGGCGGCCGGTGCCTTCTTCTTGGCGGGAGCCGCCTTCTTCGCCGCCTTCTTCACCGGGGCCGCCTTCTTCGCCGCCGCCTTCTTCGCGGGCGCCGCCTTCTTCCGCGGTGCCCGGCGCTCCGGCTCGGCGGCCTCCTCGTCGGCCTCGTCCGCGTCGTACCCCGCCGCCTCGTCCTCGTCGTACTCCTCGGCCTCGGCCTCGTTCGCGTACTCCTCCTCGTACTCCTCGTAACCGGCTTCCGGCACCACGCCCGCCAGCCGGTCACGCACCTCGGCGGTACGCCCGTGCAGACGGTCCGCGAACGCGTCCAGCTGCCGCTCGACCATCGCACCGGTGGCGGCCTTGCCGACTCCGCGCAGGTCCTCGCGCAACTGGTCCCCGATCTCCTTGAACTGCGGGTTCTCCAGCAGTTGCCGGGAGGCCAGGTCCGCGAGCGTCCGCGGGCTCAGGTGCAGGCGCTTGCCGGCCACGAGCGTGCCGACGGCGAACGCCAGTTTCAGCTTCCTCGTCCTTCCGAGGAGGTATCCGGCCCCTACGGCGAGGCCCAGTCCCGCTCTGTTCATCGTGGCGTCTCCAGCCTGTCGAGGAGTTCGTCCTCACGGCGGTCGAACTCCTCCTCGTCGATCTCTCCCGTCTCCAACTGCTCTTCCAGACGGGCTAGTTCGCCCCGCACCGTGGCGGGGTCGTAGTAGATGCGCTCGGCTTCGTGCAGCACCTGTCCGATCACCCACGCGCTGCCGCGCACCGGGGCGAACGGCAGCAGCAGCACTTCGCCGACCAGCCCCACGCCCTCACTCCTTGGTGCCGGGCTCGACGAAGCTGTACGGCGGCAGCGGGCCGTTGACGCGCAGCTCCAGGTGCGGCCGGCTCTTGCGGAGTCCGTCGACGGCAGCCAGGAACACCTCGGCGGTGTCCCGGTTCACCAGGAAGGAGACATTGACGAGCCAGCCGGTGGACTCGGGGCCCACACTCACCGCCGCCGCCTCGGGTTCCAGGGCATGCAGGACCTCGACGGCATCCTCGGCCTCGCGGGCCTTGACGGCGGCCACCACCATCTCGCCGAGCTGCAGCTTCTGCTCGTAACTGCCGCCGCCCGCCTGCCGGTTGCTCTCGGTCAGGGCGCGGATCTCCGGGCTCTGCGACATCACGCGGTGCAGTACGGCCTCTTCGTCGTGCGTGGCCTTGACGTTGTACTCGACCGTGCCGTCCAGCGCCCGCAGCCGTTCCTTGTAGTGCTCCGCACGCTCGGCGAGAACGCCGGTGACGGAGTCGTCGTCGGGGGCGACGCTGCCGAACCGCATGGGCAGCACACAACCGGCGGCGCCGGTCTCGGCGAGGACGTTCTGGTGAGCGAGCAGGTCCCGGCGCTTGGGGCGCAGCCCCTCGGGCGCCTCGCTGACCAGGGCGGCCAGGTCGCCCTGCGTCAGCACCCGTACCGGGCGCGGCGGTTCGCCCACGCCGGTCATGTCCTTGGGGAGTGCGGGATGCGAGCTCGCGGTGATGCCGTACACATACGTGCTCACTCCTGCTCCTCCTTCCTACGCGCCGCGGTGGACTTGCGGGCGCGCGGCCTGGGTTCGGCCTCGCCCTCCTCGCGGGCCTGCCGGAAGGCGTCGGACACGGTCTGCGCGGCGCCGGACAGCGCCCCCTTGGACTTGCCGCGGGCGCCGGACTCGGTGATCTGGCCGACCACATCGGGCAGGCCCGGGCTCTTGCGCGGACCGGCCTCCAGGTCGAGCCGGTTGCAGGCTTCGGCGAAGCGGAGATAGGTGTCGACGCTGGCGACGACGACCCGGACGTCGATCTTGAGGATCTCGATGCCGACCAGGGAGACACGTACGAACGCGTCGATGACGAGCCCCCGGTCGAGGACGAGCTCCAGGACGTCGTACAGGCCGCTGGTGCCGCCCGATCCGCCGGTCTGTTGTGCCGGGACAACGGTCATGCCGACCGTTCCTCCTTGTCTGGATGGTGAGTTGGGCGGATGACCTAGCGGCCGCCGGGCCTGTGGGCGTCGGATCGCCCGCGTTCGTAGCGGCGGACACGCCGGTAGCCGGTGAGCTGTCCTTGCCGGTCGAGGTCGACCTGGTAGCCGGCCAGCAGGCTCATCGTGTCGGGCACCCGGGCCAGTTCCAGGACCTCGATCTCCAACGTCCAGCCGTTCTCGGTCTGTTCGAAGAACGAGACCGTCTCGGCGGTCATGCCGGTGAGTTCGGCGAGCTGGGCGCGCGCTTGGCGCAGTACTTCCATCGGGGTCGGCTCGCTCTGGGATCCGCCCGTCTCCTGTTGGGATTTCTTGTGTGTGTGGTGTGAATCAGTCATGGTCCCCCTCGAACGCCGAGTGGCCCGAGGGGAGTTGGCCAAACCCGTGACTTTATGTGCCCTTGCCATCGAGGGCGTTGAGCCTGCGCCGGGCGGGTCCGAGGGCGCGGCCCCGGCTCAGCAACCCGGCCCAGGGGTTGGTGCGGGCCTGGTCCACGGCGTCGACGATGGTCCATCGCCGGGCGTCCACATCCGGGTCGTCCAGTTCGGTCCAGTCGATGGGGACGGCCACGGGGGCGCCGGGCCGGGCACGGACCGTGAAGGGCACGACGGCGGTCTGCGCGTAGGCGTTGCGCTGGACGTCGAGATAGAGGCGGTCGCCGCGGTCCTTCTTGCGGGCCGCGGTGGTGAGCCGGGCCGGGTGGGCGGCGGCGAGGGCGTCGGCGACGTCGCGGGCGAACTCCCGTACCTCGTCGAAGTCGTGATGGCCGTTCAGCGGGACGATCACATGAAGTCCGCGTGAGCCGGTCGTCATCAGGGCCGAGGGCAGCTGCAGTTCGTCCAGCAGCTCGCCCAGCAGCCAGGCCGCCTCGCGCACCTGCCCGAAGTCCTCCTCGGCCGGGTCCAGGTCGAAGACCATCCGGTCGGGCCGGTCGAGACGGCCGACGCGGGAGAGCCAGCGGTGCAGGGTGAGGGAGGCCTGGTCGGCGAGGAGGACGAGGGTGGCGGTGTCGTCGCATACGGTGTGACAGACCGTGCCGCCCTCCTTGGGCACCTCCACGCGGGTGACCCAGTCGGGATAGCTGTCGGGGGTGTTCTTCTGCATGAACTTGGGCCCGCCGAGCCCGTCCGGGTGCCGTTCCAGCATCAGGGGGCGGCCGCGCAGATGCGGCAGCATGAAGGGGGCGACGGACCGGTAGTAGTCGACCAGGTCGCCCTTGGTGTACTCCTTGGTGCCGCCGTCGCCGGGGAAGAGCACCTTCTGGGAGCGGTGCACCTCGACCGTGCGCCGCCCGGCCCGCACGGTCCGTACGTCGTCGTCTCCGCTCATGGCACGATCGCCTCCGCGACCAGCAGCCGGCCGGCCGCCGCGATCGACTCGGCGTCGATGCCCGCGGAGTGCAACTGCTCGTCGGAGGAGGCCGAGCCGGGCATCGTACGGACCGCGAGCCGCACCAGCCGGGGCACCGGGCGGCCGTCGAGGAAGGCGTCCAGGACGGCGTCGCCGAGGCCGCCCTCCTCGTGGTGGTCCTCCACCGTGATCAGACAGCCGGTCTCCTCGGCGGCCCGGCGCAGGTTGATCCGGTCGACGGGCTTGACCGAGTACAGGTCGATCACCCGGGCGGCGATGCCCTCGCGCTCCAGCGCGTCGGCGGCGGCCAGCGCCTCGTGCACGGTGACGCCCGCGGCGACGAGGGTCATCCGGTCCGCGGCCGAGGCGCGCAGCACCTTGCTGCCGCCGATCGGGAACTCCTCGTCGGGGCCGTAGATCACCGGGCTCGCACCGCGCGAGGTGCGCAGATAGCGGATGCCCTCGAGCCCGGCCATCGAGGCGACGAGCCGGGCGGTCTGGTTGGCGTCGCACGGGTACAGGACGGTCGAGCCGTACACCGCACGCATCATCGCCAGATCCTCCAGGCCCATCTGCGAGGGCCCGTCCTGGCCGATCGCGACGCCCGCGTGGGAGCCGACGAGATTGATCCCGGAGCCGCTGATCGAGGCCATGCGGACGAAGTCGTACGCCCGCGTGAGGAAGGCCGCGAAGGTGGCGGCGTACGGCACCCAGCCGCGCGCGGCGAGTCCCACCGCGGCGGCGACCATCTGCTGCTCGGCGATGTAGCACTCGAAGTAGCGGTCGGGGTGTTCCTTGGCGAACAGTTCCGCGCGGGTGGAGTCGCCGACCTCGCCGTCCAGGGCGACGACATCGCCGCGTCCGGAGCCGAGCGCGGTGAGAGCCTTGCCGTAGGCGTCCCGCGTCGGTACTTCGTCTCCCTTGTCGAACCTGGGCAGTTCGAAGTGGCCGGTGCGTACGGAGTGCAGCATGCGGGCGGCGGGCGGTTCGTGCACCCGGATCACGTTGTCGCGTCGGCCGCCGAGTTCGGCGACGGCCTCGTCGGCGTCCTTCAGCGGCTTGCCGTGCAGGCCCTCGCGGTCCTGGACGGACTCGACGCCCTTGCCCTTGAGGGTGCGGGCGAGGATCGCGGTGGGCTGTCCGGTGGTGGACCTGGCCTCGCCGTAGGCGCGGTCGATCGCGTCGACGTCATGTCCGTCGATCTCGACCGTGTGCCAGCCGAAGGCCTGGAAGCGGCGTGCGTAGGCGTCGAGGTCATGGCCGTGCCGGGTGGGGCCGCGCTGGCCGAGCCGGTTGACGTCGATGACGGCGGTGAGGTTGTCGAGATGCTCGTACGACGCGTGCTCGGCGGCCTCCCACACGGAGCCCTCGGCCAGCTCGCTGTCCCCGCACAGCACCCACACCCGGTAGCCGCTACGGTCGAGCCGCTTGCCCGCGAGCGCGATCCCGACGCCGACCGGCAGCCCCTGTCCGAGGGACCCGGTGGCCGTCTCGACCCACTCCAGCCGCCGCGGCGTGGGATGCCCCTCCAGGGCGCTGCCCAGCTTGCGGAAGGTGAGCAGTTCGGCGTCCTCGACGACACCGGCCGCCTTGAAGGCGGAGTACAGCAGGGGCGAGGCGTGTCCCTTGGACAGCACGAAGCGGTCGTTGCCGGGGTGGGCGGGGCGGTCGAAGTCGTAACGGAAGTGGTTCGCGAGGAGTACGGCCATCAGGTCGGCGGCGGACATCGACGAGGTCGGATGCCCCGACCCCGCGGCGTCGGAGGCGCGCACGCTGTCCACCCGCAACTGCTGCCCCAGTTCGACGAGTTCGGCGGTGTTCATGAGTCTCCTTCCGCGGAGCTGTCGGGACGCGGGTCGGGCGGGATGTCTTCGCGCTTGACGGGGCCTGGGGGCTCGGTGTGTTCCCCACCGGGCTGGTTCTTGGCCGGTTCGCCACCGGGCTGGTTCTTCGCCGGTTCGCCGCCGGGCTGGTTCTTCGCCGGTTCGCCGCCGGGCTGGTTCTTCGCGGGCTCGCCGCCGGGCTGGTTCTTGGCAGGCTCGTTCATCTGGTCCTCCACCGGTTTCTCCGGTTTCTCCAGGCTCCCCGGCACCCGTGCCAGCTCCGGCGACGCCGTGTCCAACGGCACCGACCACGACCGCACGAGCCCCAACTGGACGGCCTGGCGCGGGAGTACGGCGTCCAGGAGCCAATCGGCGGCGACGCGGACGCGGTTGCCGGGCATCGCCGCGAGGTGGTAGCCGCGGGTGACCGCACCGGCGGCCACGCCGGACAGGGGCAGGCCGAGCGGGTTGGCGGCGGCCTTCACTCCGCCGAGGTCGACGGCGAAGCCCATATCGCGGTGGCGGTAGGCACGGCGTTCCCCGATCCCGAGCGAGGCGGCCACATTGCGGGCGGCGACCTTGCCCTGCCGCCAGGCGTGCTGTGCGGTCATCGGGGTGTACGAGCCGGGCTTCTCCAGATCCGGTACGGCCGCCGCGTCTCCGCAGGCGAACAGCTCGGGGCGGCCGGGCACTTGGAGGTGCGGGTCGACCAGCAGCCGGCCGCGCTCCATGGGCAGGTCGAGCGACTCGACGAGCGGGTCGGGCCGTACGCCCACGCACCACACCAGCGTGCGGGTGTCGATGAACTCGCCGTCGCTCAGCAGCACTCCGCCGTGCGTGGCCTCCTTCACCGAGGTGCCCGTCCTGACGTCGACGCCCCGCTCGCGGAGCACCTTGTCGGCGGTGCGGGAGAGCCGTTCGTCCAGTTCGGGCAGGACCCGGTCGGCGATGTCGAGCAGCAGCCAGCGGGGTGTGAGGGGGTGGCGCCGGGTCTGGGCCTCGGTGAAGAGCTGTCCCTGGGCGGCGACCTCGGTGCCGGTGTATCCGGCGCCGACCACGACGAACGTACAGCGCGCCGAGCAGCTCTTCGGATCGTCCTCGGCGGCGGCCAGCTCCAGCTGCCGGGTCACATGGTCGCGCAGATACAGCGCCTCGGGCAGTCCGCGGAAGCCGTGCGCGTGCTCGGCGACGCCGGGGACGGGCAGCAGCTTGTTGACGCTGCCGGCGGCCACCACCAGCCGGTCGAAGGGGAGCGTGCCGCGATCGCCCTCGGGCCCGCTGTAGTGCACGGTGTGCCCTTCGAGGTCGACGGCGTCCGCCTCCCCGAGCACCAGCCGTACGTCGGGCAGGGTGCCGGAGAGCGAGACGGTCACCCGGCGCGGTTCGAGAATGCCGGCGGCGACCTGGGGCAGCAGGGGCAGATACAGGAAGTAGTCGGTCGGGTTCAGCAGGGTGATCCGCGCACGGTGCCGGGTGAGCCGGGACAGCACACGGGCCGTCCGATACCCGGCGAATCCGGCGCCGACGATCACGATGCGGGGTCGACTCACAGTGGGCCTCCGGCGCTCTGGCGTACCTCGGGAGCCTTCCGCGTCCCCCTGGTCAGGACGGCCAAACGTCACCGCGGGCAGCCCGGTTTCCGGTGCCGCCGCCGGGTACCCGGACCGCGATCCGTCCCGCCGCCCACGCGGCAGTCCCGGAGGTGTCCCCCTATGCCCGAGTACGGCTACTTCCTGTCGTGCGAGGAGTTCCGGCCCGCCGATCTCGTCGAGCAGGCGAGGATGGCGGAACAGGCCGGGTTCCAGTCGCTGTGGATTTCGGACCACTACCACCCGTGGAACGACGCGCAGGGCGAGAGCCCGTTCGTGTGGTCGGTGATCGGCGCGATCTCGGAGGCGGTCTCGCTGCCCGTCGAGACGGCCGTGACCTGCCCGACCGTACGGATCCATCCAGCGGTGATCGCCCAGGCCGCGGCCACCGCAGCGGTGATGTCGAACGGCCGCTTCCGGCTCGGCGTCGGCACCGGCGAGGCCCTCAACGAACACATCCTCGGCCATGTCTGGCCACCCGCGCGGGTGCGCATGGAGATGCTGGAGGAGGCGATCCAGGTGATGCGCCGGCTGTTCTCCGGCGAGGAGGTCAGCCACTACGGCACGCACTACCGGGTCGAGAACGCCCGCCTCTACACGGTCCCCGACGAGCCCGTCCCGATCGACATCTCCGGCTTCGGCCCGGCGGCGACGGCGCTCGCGGCCCGGGTGGGCGACGGGTACATCACGATGGCCCCGGACGAGGACATGGTGGCCCAGTTCCGCAAGGGCGGCGGAGGCGCGAAGCCTGTCAGCGGCGGGACGAAGGTCTGCTACGGGACCGACCGCGACGAGGCGGTACGGACGGTGCACCGGCTGTGGTCCAACCAGTTCCTGCCCGGTGAGATGGGCCAGACCCTGCCCTCGCCCAAGCACTTCGAGCAGTTGGAGCCGCTGATCACCGAGGAGACGGTGAGCGGGGGCTCGGTGTGCGGAGACGACGTGGACGAGCATCTGGCGGCGCTGGCGGAGTTCGCCGACGCGGGTTTCGACCGGGTCTACGTCAATCAGATCGGCCCCGACCAGCGCGGTTTCTTCGACTTCTACCGCTCCAAGGTGCTGCCGCAGCTCCAGCAGGGTGAGCGATGAAACTCCACCGGCCCGTCGTGTCGGTCTACACCGTGCCGACGGACGCCCCGGAGGCCGACGGCACGCTGGCCTGGGACTCCACGACCGTGGTGATCGTCGAGGTGACGGCGGGCGACGCGACCGGCACCGGCTGGACGTACGGCCCGGCCGCGGTCGGCGACTTCCTGCGTGAGCGGCTCGCACTTCTGGTCGAGGGCCGGGACGCCCTGGACATCCCCGGCGCGCACGAGGCGATGTGCCGGGCGATCCGCAACGCGGGCCGCCCCGGAGTCACCGCGTGCGCGATCTCCGCACTGGACATCGCCCTGTGGGACCTGAAGGCGCGCCTGCTGGAACTCCCCCTCGCCCGACTGCTGGGCACCTGCCGGGAACGCGTCCCGGTGTACGGCAGCGGAGGCTTCACGACGTACCACAACACCCATCTGGCCGCGCAGTTGAACGGCTGGGTGCACGGACAGCACATCCCGCGCGTGAAGATGAAGATCGGCGAGGACCGGGGCCGCGCGGTGCCCCGCGATCTGTCCCGGGTCCATGCCGCACGCCAAGTGATCGGTTCCGAGGCAGAGTTGTACGTCGACGCCAATGGCGCCTACACCCGCAAACAGGCGATCCGGGTGGGCCGGGCCCTCGCCGAGCACGAGGTGGGCTGGTTCGAGGAGCCGGTGTCGTCCGACGATCTGACGGGCCTGCGCCTGGTCCGCGACGCGCTGGTGTGCGACGTGACGGCGGGCGAATACGGCTACGACCTCCCGTACTTCGCCCGGATGATCACGGCCGGAGCGGTCGACTGCCTCCAGATCGACGCCACCCGCTGCGGTGGTCTGACCGAGTTCCTCCGCGCGGCAGCCCTGGCCCAGGCCCACGGCCTGGAGGTCTCGGCCCACTGCGCTCCGCACGCCCACGCGGCCGCCGCCGCCGCGATCCCCAACCTCCGCCACATCGAGTGGTTCCACGACCATGTCCGCCTGGAGGACATGTTCTTCGACGGCGCCCTGGACCCGACGGGCGGCACGGTACGCCCCCTCAGCGGCGTCGGACACGGCCTGACGCTCAGGGCGGAGGAGGTGCAGGAGTTCCGAATCGGTTAGCGGCGCGCCAGTCGGGTCAGCCGGCGTGCGGCCAGCACCCCTGCGCCGACCGTGAGCGCGCGGCCCATCCTCCCGCGGTTACGGGACACCCACTCCTGCGAACTCCCCGCGTGCGACTCCTCGTCGAAGCGCCCGTGCGCCCCGAAGTCCCGACCGTGCGGTCCGTCCGCCGGAGTCCAGAGGTTCCCCGGCCCCGACTGCTCCCCCTCGTCCTGCTGTGCCTCGAAGGCGGTGCGCGCCAAGTAGCGGTCCAGGAACCCGGGGACGACCGCATTGGCGATCAGGGTCGCCGCCGTGGAACCGCCCACCCAGTACTCCCTGCGCCGCCCGTGCCCCGCCGCGTGCACGATCGCCCGCGCCGCCACCTCCGGCTGGTACACCGGCGCGACCGGACGCGCGCGGCCCGGCAGCCGGTTCAACACCCAGTCGAACTGCGGGGTGTTGACCGCGGGCAGCTGCACCATCGTCGTACGGACTCGGCTGCCCTCGCCGAGCAGCTCGCACCGCAGCGACTCGTTGAACCCCTGGATCGCGTGCTTGGCCCCGCAGTACGCGGACTGCAGCGGAATCCCCCGGTACGCCAGCGCGGAGCCGACCTGCACGATCGTGCCCCGGTCACGCGGCAGCATGTGGTGCAGCGCGGCCCGGGTGCCGAACACATAGCCCAGATACGTCACTTCGGTCACGCGCCGGAACTCGTCCGGGGTGATCTCGGTGAACGGAGCGTAGATCCCGGCGAAGGCGTTGTTGACCCACACATCGATCCGTCCTGGGGGTCCCCCCACGCCTTTAAGGCAGTGGGGGAGCGTCGGCGACCCGCTGTGCCGCGTCGTCGACGGCCTTGGCGTCGGCCATGTCGACGCTGACGACGAGCGCCTCACCGCCCGCCCGCTGCACCTCGTCCGCCGCAGCGGCGAGGCCCTCGCGTCCCCGGGCCAGCAGGGCGACCCGGTCGCCGCGCGCGGCGAAGGCCACCGCCGTGGCCCGGCCGACGCCGCCGCTGGCCCCGGTGACCACGACGGCCCTGCGCCGCCCCGACAAGGTGACCTCCCATGGCCTGGCCACCGCGCGTCACGCCCGGTGGTGCGGCTGCTCGGGGTCGATGTCGTCGGGGTGCGGCGGCGTCTCGGGCTCCGCGGGGGCCCCGGGCGCGCCGGACGGCATCGGCGGATACGGCATGCCGAGCCCGCTCGGCGGGGCGCCCGGCGGGGTGCCGCCGACCACGTGTTCCGGCGGCGAGACGGCGTGCTTGGGCCGGGCCGCGCCGCGCAGCACATACGCCACCACGCCGAGGATCGCCGCGGTGATCAGCGCCGCCGCCCAGTCGGGCAGGGCGACGGCCAGGGCCAGGCCGAGGGCGAGCGCGAGGGCCGCGCCCGCGTACAGGGCGACGGTGCCGGAGGCGGCGTACAGCATCGCCGTACGGCGCTGCCTGCGGGTCTGCTCGCGCAGTTCGTCGCGGATCGTCTCGCGCGCCACCTGCGCCAGCTCGTCGACCAGATGCTTGTCCAGATGCTCTAGGTGATCCAAGCGCTCCATGGCCGCCGGGTACCCCGGCCGGGGTGCGCGTAACGCGGGCCCTGTGGAGATCGAGCGAAACGATCTCCGCGCCCGCCGCACCCCAACTAGGCTCGTTCCCATGGAGATTCTGGGAGCCACGCTGCGTGTCTGCGTCGACGACCTGGAGGCCGCGGTCCCGTTCTACGAACGGCTCGCGGGCGGCAAGGCCCTGCGCTTCGAGCGCGGCGGTGTGCAGGTGGCCGCGGTGGGCTGCTTCCTGCTGATGAGCGGCCCGCAGGCGGAGCTGGAAGTGCTGCGCAAGGTCGCCGCGACCATCGCCGTGAAGGACGTCGAGGAGGCCCGGGACACGCTCGTCGAGCTGGGTGCCCGGGTGATCGCGGGTCCGGTGCCCACCCCGGCGGGCCGCAACCTGATCGCGATGCATCCGGACGGCGCGGTGTACGAGTACGTGGACCGTCAGTCCTGACGCGGTGCGCGGGCGCGCATCTCGGCGGTGAGCGCCCAGCGTTCGTGGTCGCGCCAGGCCCCGTCGATATGCAGCATGCCCGGCGAGAAGCCCTCCAGGCGAAAGCCGCAGGAACCGGCCAGGGCGATCGAGGCGGTGTTGGCGGGCTGCACATTGATCTCCAGCCGGTGCAGCCCGAGCGGCCCGAACGCGTGGTCCACGACGAGTCCCAGCGCCTCCCGCATCAGCCCCCGCCCGGCGGCGTGCGCGAAGGCGCCGTAGCCGAGGGCGCCGCACTGGAAGGCGCCCCGGACGATGTTGTTGATGTTGATGAACCCGGCGATCGAGCCGTCGTCGTCCTTCTCGCACACCAGGAAGCCCGCCTTGGTCGGGTCCTCGATCAGCCGCCCCGCGTAGGCGGCATAGGCGGAAGCGGTGTCCGGCGGGAAGAGCCAGGGCTGGTGGAGCTCCTTGCTCTCCCGGGCCCGGACGGTGAACTCGGCGGCGTCGTCGTGACTGAAGTGGCGTATGCCCACGCGTGGGCTTTCGGCCAGATAGCGGGATGCGAGGTGCGGCATCCCGCCAGCTTACGGCCGCCTACCGGCGCCGCCTGCTCATGAAATAGGCACCGCACACCGCACCGATGAGGGCGGTGCCCAGCAGCGCCGTCCACAGGGGCATGGTGACCAGGGGGATCAGCAAGCGGATCTCGGTGTCCTGGGTGTTCTCGAATATGAAGATCAGGCCAAGGACGGCCAGCACCAGCACGGCGATGCGCCCGGGTGTGATTGCCGGGTACCGCCCGCCGTCCTTCCGACCGGTCTTGACGCGGCTCTCGGAGGTCTTCGGGCTCATACCACCAGGGTGCGCCCGATGCCGCGCTAACGCACGGTGAGGAGCGCGGCCCGGGTGCCTCAGACGACCGGC
Organism: Streptomyces sp. NBC_00287; assembly: GCF_036173105.1. Lineage (NCBI taxonomy): Bacteria > Bacillati > Actinomycetota > Actinomycetes > Kitasatosporales > Streptomycetaceae > Streptomyces > Streptomyces sp. NBC_00287. Next base: position 7,703,247 of record NZ_CP108053.1, on the reverse strand, counting down.
AGCCGCAGCACCCCGGTGTCCTCGGACGCGCTCACCACGGTCACCGGCTTGATCCCCCGGTTGCCGAAGTAGGCGTCGTCACTCGCCGCGACCACGAACCGCAGCCGGTGCCCCTTCTCGTACCGGTGCACGATCCCGGGCAGGGTCACCGTGAAGGGCTTGGTCACATCGGGCACCCGCACCGGCGCCACCAGCCGGTGCACGAGCGTTTTGCTGCCGTCGGGCGCGATGTCGTAGAGCTTGGCGAAGAGCACGAGCTTGTCGGCGGCGTCGCCGGATCCTTGCGTCCGCTCGGCCTTCGGCGAGACCACCTTCAGTGTGGCGCGGGGCGCGCCGACCACGTCGGTGGTGCGGGCGAGCGGCTCACTGGTCCAGCCGAGGTAGGTGCCCTCGGTGTCGTACGGCGCCGGGTCGGGCAGCCCGATCATGCCGGCCAGCGAGCTCTCGGAGTGACTGGTGGGGACCAGCCAGTTGGTGTAGGTACGGCTGCCGCGCGCCACCTTGGCCCGGTTGTCGACGAGCTTGCCGTCACCGGAGAGGTAGAGCTTCTGGCTGAGGGAGGGGAGGCGGTCGGCGGTGGCGTAGGTGCCGTTCGGGTCGGTGATCCAGTCGCGGTAGTAGGCGAAGGCGGGGCCCGTGTCGACGCTCTTCTTCCCGAGGTAGCGGTCGAACCAGGCGAGGATGCGCCGGCCGACGTAGCTGGTCTCCAAGTTGCCCTGGGCCAGGTTGAGTTCACCCGCGACCATGCCGCCGCTGTGGCCCCAGTTCTGCCAGACCATCTTGACCTGCGTGCCCTGCGCCTTCAGCGCCTTGTACGTCGCCGTCGCCTCGTTGAGGTTGAAGAGGCTGTCTGCCTGGCCCTGGACGAGGAGGGTGGGTGCCTTGACCCGGCTCAGATAGGAGACCGGCGAGACGCTTCGGGCGTAGGAGAGCAGCTCGGTCGTGCGGTCCGCGGGGTAGCTGCCGGAGTTGAGGGTGCGGATCGTGTCGCAGGCCTTGGACACGAAGTGCAGACAGGTCAGGGAGTTGAACCGGGACGGGTCCAGACTGGCCTCGAGCAGCGTCTGGCCCTCGCCGATGAGGTAGAAGCCGTTCGTCCACTGCCACTTGAAGGCGCCGGGCACCTGGCTCGCGCCGACGGCGTTGTTGGGGTCGAGGGAGTACGCCAGGTCGTTCCAGGTGATCATCGGCACCAGGGCGTCCACCCGCCGGTCGACGGCGGCCGTGGCCAGCTGGATGGCGCCGCCGTAGGAACCGCCGATCATGCCGACGCGCGGGTCGCCCGCGGAGTCGAGGGTGACGAAGTCGGCGGTGGTCCCGTCGTCGGCGGAGCGTTTGCCGCCGAGGAAGTCGATGAGCTGCGAGGCCGCTATGCCGTCGATCGTCGGGTCGTCGAGCGAGATCAGACAGCCGGAGCGGCCGAAGCCGAGCCCGGAGTAGACGAGCGAGACATAGCCGCGCTCGGCGAAGGCCTTGCCGATGGCGTCGGTGGAGCCGTCGTTCTTGCTGCCGCCGAAGCCGTTGGTGGCGAGCACGGCGGGCGCGCGACCCGCACCGGAGGGGCGGTACAGGTCGGCGTCGACGGTGCAGCTGCGGCCGCCGGTCTGAACGGTGAACTTCAGCGCGGTGACGGTGTATTGCGTGGTCGCGGTGGCGGGGTGGGTGAGCGTGGCGCCGAGCAGGAGAGCGAGGGGGACGCAGGATCCGAGCACACGACGGGACACGAGACCTCCACACTGAGGACAACCCGACTTACCGACCGGTAAGTACCGGCCGGAAGTCATGGTGTGACACGTGTCAGAGGAGGTCAATCACCGTGAAGGGTGTTTCTTGACCGGAGTTCAGCGCAGCGCCGGCTCCTCCAGGGTCAATGTGCCTGCGTCGGCGTCCAGTTCGGCCATGGCCCCGAACGGGACCGTCAACGCGTCGGCACAGTGCCCGAACCCGAACTCCTCCACCACGGGGACACCGAGCCCGCCGAGCCGGTCGACGAGCAAAGGGCGCAGCCGCTCATAGGGATCGCACTCCTGCCAGGAGCCCAGCAGCACCCCGCGCACCCCGTCGAACCAGCCCGCGCGCAGGAGTTGGGTGAGGTACCGGTCGATGCGGTACGTCTCCTCCCCCACGTCCTCCAGGCACAGCAGCCCGCCTCGCGCGGACGGCCGGGCGTGCGGGGCACCCACCTCCGCGGCGAGCAGGCACAGACAGCCGCCCAGAGTCACGCCGCGCGCCCGCCCCGGCACCAGGGCCCGCCCGCCGGAGGCGATCTCGCGGACCGTCTCCGGGGCGAACAGCGTGGCCCTCAGGTGTTCCTGGGCCCGTGGACTCTTGATGAAGTCGACGCCCGCCGCCATCGGCCCGTGCAGCGTGGCGAGGCCGAGCCGCTGGGCGAACGCCTCGTGGAGCGCGGTGACATCGCTGAAGCCCACGAACACCTTCGGCCCGGCCGCGCGCATCGCCTCCCAGTCGAGCAGGTCGACGATCCGCTGCACGCCGTAACCGCCGCGGGCGCACAGCACGGCGTCGACGGACGGGTCGCACCAGGCGTTCTGGAGGTCGCCGGCCCGGTCGGCGTCCGTCCCGGCGAGATAGCCGAACTCGGGGTGCCGGTCCAGCACATGGGGTGCCACCACCGGGTCGAGGTCCCAGCCGCGCAGCACATCGAGCCCGGCCTCGAGCCGCTCCTCGGGCACCGGCCCGCTGGTCGCGACGACGGCGACACGGGCGCCGGGGGCGAGCCGGGACGGGCGCAGGAGGGGTTTCACTTGGCGAGCTCCAGAGTCGGGATGCCGGGCGGGTTGAGCCCGAACACCTGAGCGTAGAGGGACAGCTCGGACTCCAGCACCCGCACCATGGTCTCCGCCCGCCGGAAGCCGTGCCCCTCCCCCTCGAAGGCGAAGTACGCGTGCCGTACCCGCCGCCCGGCCATCCGGGCCAGGAACCGTTCGCACTGCGCGGGCGGGCAGATCACATCGTCGAGGCCTTGGAGAAGCAGGAACGGCGCGGTGATCCGCTCGGCATGCTCGGTCGGCGAGCGCTCCGCGTACCGCCCGGGCACCTCCTCGCGCGGCCCGACCAGGCTCTCCAGATACTGCGACTCGAAGTCGTGGGTCTCGCCGTCCGCCCAGGCGGCGAGGTCGAGGATGGGGTAGATGATCGTGCCGCAGGCGTAGACGTCGGTGGTGGCGAGCGAGGCCGCCGCGGTCCAGCCGCCCGCGCTGCCGCCGCGCACCGCGAGCCGGTCCCGGTCGGCCGTGCCCTCCTCGGCGAGGGCCAGCGCGACGGCCGCGCAGTCCTCGACGTCGACCAGGCCCCACTGCTCGCGCAGCCGGTCGCGGTACTCCCGGCCGTATCCGGTGGAGCCGCCGTAGTTGACCTCGGCGACACCGATGCCGCGCGAGGTGAAGTAGGCGATCTCCAGGTCCAGTACGAGCGGCGCCCGCCCGGTTGGACCACCGTGCGCCCACACGACGTACGGCGCGGGCCGGCCGTCGGGGGCGACGCAGCCGGGGTTGTGGGGCGGGTAGACGTGCGCGTGGATCTCGCGTCCGGCCGGTCCGGTGAACGTGCGGATCTGGGGCTCGGGATAGTAGGCGGGGTCCACCGGGTCGTCGTGCGCGGCGCCGATCACCCGGGCCCGGCCGGTCCGGGTGTCCAGCTCGACCACCTCGTGGGCGCTGCGTGGGCTGGCGCCGACGGCGACCACGCGCTCGCCGTGCACCGCGAGGGTGGGCGTGAACTCGGTCCAGGGGCCGGCCGCGTCGACGAGCTCGCCGGTCTCGGGGTCCAGTATCCCGAGCGCGGTGGCACCCCGGCCGTGCACGACGGCGATCAGGCCGTTGTCCAGCGGGGCGAACCAGCGGTGGCCGAGCTTCCAGAGCGGTCCGCCGAACTCCTCCTCGCGCGGACACAGGGGCGTGCCGTCGCGGTACAGGTTCCACCAGCCGGTGCGGTCGCCGGCGTACAGCAGGGAGCCGTCGGGCGCCCAGTCGGCCTGGGCGATCGACTCCTCGGGCCCGCCCGCGACGGTCCGCGCGCCGGACAGTCCGGCTCCGACGTCCGCGACGAGCAGCTCGGTCCCGTCCCACGGCATCCGAGGATGGTCCCAGGCCAGCCAGGCCGCACGCCGCCCATCCGGCGAGAGCCGCGGCCCGGTGACGAACCGATGGGCATCGTCGCTGAGTTCACGCACGGCGTCCCGGTCCGCGGCACCCGACCCGTCCAGCGGTACGGCGGCCAGGACGCGCCGCACATCGGTCGGCCCGTCGCCGGTGAACTCCTCCAGTACGCACCACACTTCACCCCGGTCGAGCAGCAACTGCGGGTCGGCCCAGCGCAGTCCGCCGCCCACCGGGGAGAGCGGGGTGAGCGGGCGGGGTTCGCCGCCGGGCCGGTACCGGTACAGCCGCTGGTCGGCGAAGTCGACGAACACCACCAGCGGTTCGCCGTCCACTTCGGCCCCGGCCCAGGGCTGACCGCCGTACTCGATGACCCGGCTGCGTACGTTCCACGGTGGCGGCAGCACCGACTCCTGGGTGCCGTCGGCGCGGCGGCGGACCAGGGTGCGCCGGCCGCCCTCGGTCGGGCGTGGCTCGGTCCACCACACCTCGTCCCCGACGAAGCCCACGTACTCGGGGTGCCCGTCGTGCGCGGCGGCGAGGGCCGCGTCGATGGGCGAGGGCCAGGAACCGTACGGCAGCTTGTGCACGTTCTCCCCCAACTCGCCTAGGCCGTCCGCAGGAAGCGGTCCAGGACCCGGACGCCGAAGTGCAGTGCCTCGACCGGGACGCGTTCGTCGACGCCGTGGAAGAGGGCCTGGTAGTCGAAGCCCTCGGGCAGCTTCAGCGGCGCGAAACCGTACCCGGTGATGCCGAGGCGCGAGAACTGCTTGGCGTCGGTGCCGCCGGACATGCAGTAGGGCACGACATGCCCCTGCGGCGCGAACTCCTCCACGGCGGCCCGCATTTTCGCGAACGTCGGCGAGTCCACCGGCGCCTGGAGGGCCACCTCCCGATGGTGGAACTCCCACTCCACGTCAGGTCCGGTGAGCAGGTCAAGGGTCGTGCGGAACTCCTCCTCGGCGCCGTGCAGATAGCGTCCGTCGACGTAGGCGACGGCCTCCCCCGGGATGACGTTCACCTTGTAACCGGCGTCCAGCATGGTCGGGTTGGCGCTGTTGCGGACGGTGGCCTCGACCAGGGAGGCGGCCGGGCCGAGCTTCTTCAGCAGCCCGTCCACGTCGTCCAGGTCGGGCGCGACGCGGTACACGGCGGCGAGTTCGGTGAGCGCGGCTCGCACGGTCGGGGTCAGTCTGAGCGGCCACTCGTGGTCGCCGATCCGGGCGATGGCGGCGGCGAGGCGGGTCACCGCGTTGTCCCGGTTGACCTTGGAACCGTGCCCGGCCCGCCCCCGCGCGGTGAGCTTCAGCCAGCCGGTCCCCCGCTCACCGGCCGCGATCGGGTACAGCTCCCGTCCGGAGCCGTCGTGGAAGGTGAACGCCCCGGACTCGCTGACGCCCTCGGTGCAGCCCTCGAACAACCCGGGATGCCGGTCGGCGAGAAAGCCGGACCCGTCCTCGGCGCTCGCCTCCTCGTCCGCGGTGAACGCGATCACGATGTCCCGCCGGGGCTTCACTCCTTGGCGGGCCCAGAAGCGGGCGACGGCGAGGATCATCGCGTCCATGTTCTTCATGTCGACGGCCCCGCGCCCCCAGACGACCCCGTCACGGATTTCCCCCGAGAAGGGGTGCACGCTCCAGTCCCGAGCCTCGGCGGGCACCACGTCCAGATGACCGTGCAGCAGCAGCGCGTCCGCGGAGGGGTCGCTGCCCTCGATGCGGGCGACGACGTTGGTACGGCCCTTGGTGCGCTCCAGCAGGGTGGGCGTGAGCCCCACCTCCGCCAGCCGGGCGGCGGCGTACTCGGCGGCGGGCCGCTCCTGGCAGTCACCCCCGCCCCGGTTGGTGGTGTCGATCCGGATGAGCTCGGACGTGAACGTCACGACCTCGTCCAGTGCCTGCCGGTCAGCCATACTGCTCCTCCACCGCAGCCGAGACGATCGTGGTGACCGTCTTGAAGGTCCGGATCCCCTCGTACATGGTCCCGCTGGTGTACGCCACCTTCCGCTCCCCGATCCGCTCCACACCGGGCACCACGGTCGCGGCCATCGACAGATGCTCGGCGTCGAACTCCACGGCGACGGTGAACGGCCCGCCCCTGACCGGCTCGTGCCGGACCGCCAGAGCCGCCGCCTCCTTGGCGGCGCCCCGGATGTCGGCGAAGGTCCGGTTCGGCGTACGGCAGATGGCGGCGTACCGCGAGACATGGTCCTTGACGGCGACCTTGGGCGCCTCGGGCGCATAGCCGAGCGCGTCCTCGCAGGCCAGGTCGTCGCCGGTGACCAGCACGACCGGTACCCCGTACTCGGCGACCACATGGGCGTTGAGCAGCCCCTCGCTCGCCCGTACGTCGTTGAGCCACACCCCGGTGATGGAGTTGGCGAGGTAGGTGTGGGCGAGGACGCCCTCCATGCCGGCGCCCGCGTGGTAGCCGATGAAGGCGATGCCGTCGACGTCGCCGTGCTGCACACCCTCCACCATGGACAGGGACTTGTGCCGCCCGGTGAGCATCTCGGCCCGTTCGTCGAGCTTTTCGAGCAGGAGGTTGCGCATGGTCCAGTGCGCCTCGTTGATCAGGACCTCGTCGGCGCCACCGTCGTAGAAGCCCAGGACGGCGGCGTTGACGTCCGAGGTGAACATCGAGCGGCAGCGCTCCCACTGCGCGGTGCCCGGCAGCACGTCGGCCGGCCAGGTCACCCCCGTGGCGCCCTCCATGTCGGCGCTGATGAGGATCTTCATGCCCTGTCACGTTACGCGTCGCGAGCGGGCCCGGCCAGGAAGCGCCGTCAGCTCTAGGGCCTGCCCGGCGGATCATGCCGGCGTCGCGGGTTCTGGCACGCACATCTGCACCGTTCTCGCAGCCGGCCTGATCCGCCGGACAGACCCTAGTGCAGGCGGTCCACCAGGATGTCGATGACGAGGGGGGTGCGCGGGCCAAAGCCGAGCAGGACACCGTCCTCCAGGTCCACGACCCGGCGGTTCATCCCGGCCGGGGTCTGGGCGATTCCGGGGATGTCGACGAGTCCGTCGATGCCTCCGACGGATTCAAGTCCCTTGGTCATCATGAGGATCACGTCCGGCTGGGCGCGGACCAGGGCCTCGCTGGTGATGGGCGTGAACGGCTTGTCGAACCCGGCGTCCTTGCCCGCGTCGACGGCTCCGGCGGCCTCGATGAGCGAGTCGGCGCCGGATCCCTTGCCGCCGATCAGATAGACGGCCGCGCTGCCGCGCATGTAGAGGAAGGCGACCCTCGGCTTGCTGCCCTTGGGCACGGCGGCACGGGCAGCGGCGAGTTCGTCGCTCATGCGCGCATTGAGCGCCTTTCCGGCTGCGGGCACACCGAGGGCCTCGGCGATCCGGGTCGTACGGGTGGTGACATCGGCGAGTTCCGTGGCCGGATCGAGCACCACGACGGGCACCCCGGCGTCCCTGATCTGCTCGATGGCCTCGCTGGGCCCGGTGTCGGTGTCGGCGAGCACCACGGTCGGCCTCAGCGACAACACGCTCTCCGCGCTGACGTCGTGCGCCTTGGTGACCTGCGGAAGGCCCTTCGCCTCGGCGAAGGTGGCGGTGATGTCCCGCCCGACGACGCGGTCACCGAGTCCGAGGGTGAACACGATCTCCGCGACCCCACCGTTGAGCGGCAGGATGCGCGAGGCGTCCTCGACGGTCACCTTCCGGCCGTCGGAGGAGTCGACGGTGACCGGCAGCTCCGGCGTCGGCGACTTGCCCTCCAGCGGCACGAGCGTGTTCTTCGCGAGCTGCTTCTCGGCGGTCGCGGCACGCTCGCTCGCGGAGGCGGGCGAGGCCTCCGACTCGGCGGATCCCGAAGTACCGCCGCCGCAGGCGCCGGTGAGCAGCACCACGGCGAGAACCAGGGGCAGGCCGAGCCGCCGTGCTGTTCCGGTCAATTTCATCGCGGTCCCCTCCAGGCACTTGGTTCGCCACAGTTGAGCGATAGCTTAGGTTAGGTTTACCTTATTAACTCGTGGTGGGGGTGTGCTGTGACATCACCAAGTGGCCTGCGCGGCAGGAGAGTTGCTTTGACGGCCGTATTGGCGGCCGCGGTTGCCGTTTTCCCGACGGCTGTTCCCGCGTCCGCCGCGGGCGGCTCGGCGACGGGCCCCGACGGCCAGAAACTCACCGTGTCGAAGTCGTCAGGACTCGACCCGGCGGGCGAGACGGTGACCGTCACCGGCTCCGGTTACAACACGGAGAAGGGCATCTATGTCGCCTTCTGCGTGGACAACGGCGCGGGCAAGACCCCGACGCCCTGCGTGGGCGGTGTCGACATGTCCGGGGAGTCCGGCGCGTCGGTATGGGTGTCGTCGAATCCGCCGTCGTACGGCGAGGGACTGGCGAAGCCGTACCAAGGCAGCGGACACAAGGGCTCGTTCAGCGTGCAGATCAAGGTGCGGGCGAAGGACGCCAACACCGACTGCACCAAGTCCGGCGTGAAGTGTGCCGTGATCACCCGCAACGACCATACGCGGGGCGGGGATCAGAGCCAGACGGTGCGGATCCCGGCGTCCTTCGGGGGCGCGAGCGGGAGCACCGGTGGGGGTACCGCCGACGCCTCGCCCACTCCGGCGGCTTCCGCCCCCGCGAGCACGAACGGCGGCTCCGGCACGAGCGACGAGGAGCCCAAGGGCCCGCTGGCCAGCACCGGTTCCGTCGCCCTCCCCGTCGGGCTCACCGCGGCGGCGCTGGTCGGTGCCGGGGCCTGGACCTGGCTCTGGGCGCGTCGGCGCCGGGCGAGCGCTGGCTGACGCCCACTCATTCTCGTAATCCCGAGGAGACTTGAAGATGGCGAAGAGACCCGGCGCCGCCGTGGTGGCGGGCGGCGCGCTGCTCGCCCTGCTGGGCCAGGGCACCGCGCAAGCACAGGAGACGCAGGTGTCCGGCGGCTATGCGAGCTGGACACTGGACGGTGGCGAGCTCACGCTCGGGGGTTCGGCGCGGCCGGCCTGGTTCCAGGCCACGAGCGGCTCCGCCGATCCCGAAACCGGCGATGCGGACATCGAATTGGGCGGTACGACGCAACTCGTCCCGAGCACCGACACCGTGCCGCCGCTGACCCTGGCCGGCCTGCGGCTGCGGCTGGACGGCGACTCGGGCGCGCTGCACACCCGTACGGCCGTGGACGGACAGGCGCGCGAACTCACCCTGGCGGAAGTGAAACCGGGCGAGACCGTCGTACGCTCGGGCGGGCTGACCTGGACCGGCCTGGAGGCCACGCTCACCGACGAGGGCGCGGCGCTGCTCTCGCAGTGGAGCGGGCGGGAGTTCGCCTCCGGCGACGGACTGGGGCGACTCGATGTGACCGTGGGGACCGGAGTCACCGAGACGACCGAGACGCCGGAACCGACGCCGTCGGCGACCACTCCGGCGCCACAGAAGACACAATCAGCGACCGTCGCGCCCCCAAAAGCCTCCGTGACGAGCCCCGAGCTCCCCGCGGGCTCCGAACAGACCGCCACCGGCGAGGGCTTCCAGCCCGGCGAAGTGATCCTCGTCGCGATCGACCAGGACACCCGGTACCAGGTGACCGCCGATGAACAGGGCCGCGCCTCGCTCAAGTTCCCGGTGTACGTGACCGCGGTCGAGGGCGAGCACACCGTGGAGCTGTACAGCGTCTCCGGCGAGCGCCACGCCACCGCGGGCTTCGGTGTGCGGAAACCGTAGGGCGTTTCCATCGAGGAGCGGGCCATGCGGTCCGCTCCCTCGGTATGCCCAAGTGCCGTTGTTTCAGGGGCGATTGAAGCCCTTCACCTGATGTTGACAAACAGCCGGAGTTCTCACTTAGGTTTGCCTTACCTAAGTAACTTCTCGCTCTCCAAGAAGGGTTCTCGATGAGAGTCGTTCGTACCGCCGCCCGCGCGGGCCTCGCCGTCGCCGCCTCCGCCGCCCTCACCCTGGGCCTGGCGACCTCGGCCTCTGCCGCCACCTCGACCCGCACGGTCATCGACGGCTCCACGACCTACAACCTGTCGCTGACGTCGCCGAACACGGCCGCCGCCACGGGCCAGGTCATCACCGTCTCGGGCTCGGGCTACAACACCGGCCAGGGCATCTACGTCGGCCTGTGCGCGGTCACCGGCGCCCCGGGCGCGGCCAAGCCCACCCCGTGTCTGGGCGGTCAGGACGAGGACGGCTCGACCGGCGCCTCGCACTGGGTCAACAACACCTTCGGCGGCATGTTCGCCAACAGCTCCAAGTTCGGCACCGGCGGCACCTTCAGCGTGAACATCTACGTCAAGGCCACCCTCGACAACGGCCAGGTCTGCGGCGAGGACGTCACCTGCGCCGTCGTCACCCGTGCCGACCACTTCGACAGCGGCGACCGCAAGTACGACGTGCACATCCCGATCACCTTCCAGTAGGCCCCCCGGCAGGCCGGGCCCTCCCCACCCGGGGGCCCGGCCCCCGGCCCGACCGGGCGCACCCGACAAGTGAGGAACTCCGATGCATCTCAGACGCCCGGCGGCGTTCGTCGGCGCCGCCGCGCTGGTGGCCGCCTCCGCCGCCGGCTCGTCCGCGCAGGCCGCCGACACCCCGAGGACGGCGTTCGGCAAGGACGGCCAGAAACTCACCGTCTCCGCCTCCGCGAACCTCGACCCGGACGGCGAGACCCTCCGGGTCACCGGCGACGGCTACGACGACACCAAGGGCATCTACGTTGCCGTATGCAAGGACAACGGCGACAACCGCATCCCCACGCCCTGTCTGGGCGGCGCCGACCAGAGCGGCGACAGCGGCGCCTCGAAGTGGATCATTCCCAGGGACGCCTCGGACGAAGGCGCGGGCACGGTCGCCGAACGCTGGGGCGAGGGCGGCACCTTCGACGTCGAGCTGACCATCAAGGCCAAGGACGGCGGCCTCGACTGCCTTGAGGTCGCCTGCTCGGTCGTCACCCGCGTCGACCACAACGCCGCCGGAGACCGCTCCCAGGACGTCCGGATCCCGCTCACCTTCGAGGGCCAGGACCCCGGTGAGGGAGACGGCGGCGACGGTGTGGAGGTACCGCCGGGCACCGTCAGCTATGCGAAGGCGGCCGAGTTCGGCACCGCGGGTCGCCCGCTGGACCTGCTGGTGCACCCCGACTCCGGGAAGCTGTACGTCGGTTCGGACAACATCCCGGACACCGCGGACGTGGCCGAGCAGGGGCTGTACGTCCTCGATCCCAAGGACGGCAAGGTCCTCAGCCATGTCGCGCAGGCCCCCGGGTCCACCGGCGCCCTCGCGAACCGCGTGGTCCGCCGGATCGCGGCACCGCTGGCCGGGGACGGGGTCGTCTTCCACTACCCGCTGCGCGGCATCGGCACCGCCAAGGACGGGGACGCCACCGCGAAGGGCGTCTGGATCGGCGGCGCGGCGGTCACCGGGATCGGTCCGGGCAGCGACGCCTCCACCGTGCTGGTCGCCCAGGGCGCCGATCTCTCCGAGATCGAGACGGCCACCGGGACCGTCAAGCGCACGGTGACCGCCGAGGGCGGCAGCGAGCTCGGCGTGGACATCGCGCACGGCGCGGCCTGGACGGCCGGAGCCTCCGGCGGCGTACTGCACCGCGTCGACACCGCCACCTTCGAGGTCACCGCCACGGCCGAACTCCCCGCGGACTTCGTCACGTTCGTCGAGCCCGACCCGGCGACCGGCAACGTCTGGGTGGGCAGCGGGACTTCGGTGCTGGTCTTCGACAAGGACGCGGAGCTCCTGACCACTCTCACCGGTCAGGACCGCCCGACCGCGCTGGCCTTCGACAAGACCACCGGCCGCGCCTTCCTGCTGCGCGAGGACACCGCCGACGGCACGACGGACAACACCGGCGCGTTGGAGATCCTCGACAGCACGACGTTCCAGCAGGCCGCCACGCCCGTCCCACTGCCGGGCAACCTCACCGGCGCCTACGCGGGCGTCGCCGTCACCCCGGGCGCCACCTCCGTCTACGTCACCAACCAGGCGGAGAGCGAGGTCGTCAAGCTCGACCTGCGGGTGTCCCCCAAGGTCACCCAGTCCCCCACCGACCAGACCGTGGCCCCCGGCGACGAGGTCACGTTCGTCGCGGCGGCCGAGGGCACCCCGGAGCCGACCGTGCGCTGGCAGGTCAGCCCGGACGGCGGCCAGACCTGGTCCACGGTCGAGGGCGCGTCCCGGAACGCCTACTCCTTCACCGCGAAGGCGGGGCAGGACGGCTACGAATACCGTGCCGAGTTCACCAACTCGGTCGGCACGACGCGCACTTCGCCGATCACCCTGACGGTCGAGGCGACCGACGACGGGGGCGGCGACGGAGACGGCGACGGGGAGACCCCCGAAGAGCCCTCCGGCTCCCACACCGTCACCGGCCCCGAGGGCCAGAAGCTCACCGTCACCCCGGTCAACCACCTCGCCACCGAGAACCAGACCCTGAAGGTCACCGGCTCCGGCTACGACGTCGACAAGGGCATCTATGTCGCCCTCTGCGTCGACAACGGCGCGGGCGAACTGCCCACGCCCTGCATCGGCGGCGTCGACATGAGCGGCGGCTCCCACTCCTCCGCGTGGATCTCCTCCAACCCGCCGGACTACGGCGAGGACCTGGCGATCCCGTACGGCAACGGCGGCACCTTCGAGGTGGAGCTGACCGTGGACGCCAAGGACGAGTTCACGGACTGCTTCAAGGCGAAGTGCGTCCTGGCCACCCGCGCCGACCACACGCTCTCCGGCGACCGCACCCAGGACGTCAAGGTACCGGTGAGCTTCATCGGCCAGGACCCGGTGGACACGGACGACGGCAACGGCGGCACGGGCGGTACCGGAGGCACCACCGGAGGCTCAGGCTCCACCGGCGGTACCGGCACCAACACCTCCACCACCGGCGGCAGTCTGGCCTCGACCGGCGTCGCCGTCGGCACCGTGGCCGCGCTGGCGGCGGCGCTGACGGCGACCGGCTGGGTGGCGTACCGCCGCGGCCGTACCGTCAACTAGGCGCGTTCGACGACGACCCACTTCGACGGCAGTTCGATACGGGCACCGTCCGGGGTGTACTCCGTGGTGGTGAGGGGCAGTTCGCCCGAGGCCACCACGGAGAGCCCGGCCGTGCGCAGGTACTCCAGTACCGCGTCGTCGGCGACCTCACCGGGCGCGATGCCGTGCCGGAAGACGGGGGCGAGTTTCGGCGGCGGGCCCGTGGGGCTCTGGGCGAGGCCCATCAGGACGGGCTTGGCGGCCTCCGCCAGTTCGACCAGGAAGGCCCGGCCGCCGGTGCCGATGAGGGTGGCGACGCCGTCCACCAGCGCCTGCCGGTCACCGGGCTCCGCCTGGTGCAGCACGCCCCGCATATAGACGTTGGTGTCGCCGAGTTCCGCGTGCAGCGTCTGCGCCTCGTCCTTCTCCCCGGCGTCCAGGACCCGGTAGGTGGCCAGACCCGCGGGGTCGGCCTGGCGGGCGTGGTCGATCGCCGCGCCGGACAGGTCGACGCCGATCACATGCGGGAAGCGGTCGGCGAGGAAACGGGTCTGGGTGCCATTGCCGCAGCCGAGGTCAACCATGGGCAGCGTCGGCGCCGTCAAGTGCGGTTCGAACAGGGCCAGATGGGGACCGACGGTCAGCGCCGGCTCCGCGTCCCAGAACACCGCCCCCTGTTCCTCGGGCGCCTCCCGCCAGAAGCCCTCCCAGGCCTCCCGGTACCGACTCGTCACGCTCATGCCCAACTCCCCAGGGTGCGACGGACATCCCGCCACGAAGTGACGGGCGAGTACGGTCTATCGCGCCCCGGGCGGCGCTACAAGCACGTGGCGCAATCCTTCACGCCGCATTCGATCCGCGTACGCCCCCTCGCGCCTCGTGCGCCCCCGGGAACACGGGGGCCGGTCAGCGTCGCGGGAGCGTCAGTTCGAACCAGACGGTCTTTCCGGCACTCGTACGGCTGGTGCCCCACTCGCGTGCGAGGGTGCTCACCAGCCGCAGCCCCCGGCCGAGTTCGTCACCGGGACCGGCGTTCATCAGGGTGGGCAGCTCGTGGTCGTCGTCGTCCACCTCGCACAGCAGGGTGTCGCCCCGGACCAGCCGCAGCTCGACGGGACGGCTGTGCGAGTGCCGCAGGGCGTTGGTGACGAGCTCGCTGACCAGCAGCTCGGCGAGGTCGACCAGCCGCGCCAGACCCCAGTCGTGCAGCTGCTCGCGGACCACCGCGCGGGCCCGGCCGCCCTCGACGGGGTCGAGGGCGAGCCGCCACTCGGCGACGTCCTCCGGCCCGATGCCGTTGAGCCGTGCCATCAGCAGGGCGACGTCATCCTTGCGACCGCCGCGCGTGTTGAGCGCCCGGATGATGGTGTCGCAGGCGTCGTCCATGGACGCGGCCGGATGGGCGGCCGACTCGCACAGCGTCGCCAGTCCTACGCCGATGTCCTCGCCGCGCACCTCAACCAGCCCGTCGGTGCACATCACCAGCCGGTCGCCGGGCTCCACGCGCACGCGTACCGCCTCGAAGGGCACTCCGCCGACGCCTATGGGCGCGCCCGTGGGCAGCTCGAGCAGTTCGCTGCGACCGTCCACGGCCCGCACCAGCACGGGAGGGATATGGCCCGCGTTGGCGAGGTGCAACTCGCTCGCGATCGGGTCGTACACGGCGTAGAGACAGGTCGCGAGGTAGGTGTCGCCGAGGCGCTGGGCGAGGTCGTCGAGGTTGCGCAGGAGTTGGGCGGGCGGCAGGTCGAGGGCGGCCATGGTCTGGACGGCTGTACGCAACTGGCCCATCATCGCGGCGGAGTTGAGGCCGTGGCCCATGACGTCGCCGACGACGAGGGCGGTGCGGGCGCCGGGCAGTTTCACCGAGTCGAACCAGTCGCCGCCGACCCGGCCGAGCAGGGTGCCGGGCAGATAGCGGGTGGCGATGTCGCAGCCCGCCATGCGCGGCGGGATGTGCGGCAGCATGCTGTCCTGGAGGGTCTCGGCGACGCTCTCCTGGAAGGTGTACATGCGCGCGTTGTCGAGCACGAGGCCCGCGCGGGCGGCGAGTTCGGCGCCGGTGACCCGGTCCATGTCGTTGAAGACGGGCCGCTCGGGGTGGCGCAGCAGGATCATGAAGCCGAGGACCACATTGCGGGCCTTGAGCGGCACGACGAGCATGGAGCGGCCGGTGATGAGCGGCCGGATGTCGCGCTTTTCGAACTGGGAGGCGATGGCGTGGCCCATCTCCTCGCTGATCCGCGGCACCAGCACGGGATCGCCGGTGGTCATGCACTGGAAGAACGGGGTGTGCGCCGGGAACGGCATGGCCTCGCCGACCGGCACGACATCGTCCCAGCGGCCGGGTTCGTCGGTGTGCTCGACGGCGACCCGGTGCCACATGGTGGTGGTGTCCGGCACGCCGTCCGGGAACCCCTCGCCCGCGACGACCTGTTCGCGCAGATAGGTGCCGGCGACGTCGGTGAAGCGGGGCACGACGGCCTTGCTGACCTCGATGATGGTCCGCGAGAGATCGAGGGAGGTGCCGATGCAACCGCTGACCTCGTTGAGGAACTCCAGGCGCTCTCGTACGGCCGCGTACTCGAGGTCCACGCTCTCCTCGGTGTCCTCCTCGGGCACCGGAAGCCCGAGCACAGCGGCACGGGCGGCCTGCTCCCGGCGAGCCCTGCGCTCGGCGCGGCGCGGCACACCCCAGTCGGGGGTGACGGGCACCCGGTCGTTCTGGCTGAACTCCAGGACCGGATAGCCCAGTTCGAGGATCTGCGCGACGATGCGGGAGCTCTCGCCCACGCTCATGCTGGGCAGGATCTCGGGCAGCCGGCGGGCCAGCTCCTCGGCGCCGGGGAAGTCGGTGTGCAGGGCGAACCCGGGCGCGATCCGCTCGAAGCCCAGGCCGTCGGGCTCGCGCTGCTGGAGTCCGTCCGCGTCGGCCGCGAGGACCAGTAACCGCTCGCGCCCCGGGCCGACCAGGGGGTACGCCCACCACAGGACGTCGGAGCGCTCGTCGCCCGGCACGGTGAGCCGGGCGCGGCCCGCGGCGGGGAAGCTGAGCCGTCCGTCGAGGGAGGACTCCAGGTCGGGGCCGAGGCCGTCGTAGGCCGTGTACGCCCCGTACGGGGTGGCGTCCGCCTCCTCTGGCAGCGCCCCGGAGACGGGGAGCAGATCGGCGGCGGGCCGTCCGATCGCCTCCTCCTTGGCGGCGCCGAACAGCCGCCCGGCGCCGGTGCTCCAGTGGGACACCAATCCCTCGCGGTCGATCACGACGACGGCAAGCGGGACACGGCCGCTCGCGACGCCTTCCGTCGCGCCGATCCCAGCTCCGCGGCTGGGAGGTGCGTCCCTCTCGATGCCACGGTCCATGGCCAAGGCCTCTCTCCCCACGGCTTGGCAAGATCTGTGCCGCCGACTCCACGGTACGGCGAGTGCCGGTGGTGATGTGCGGCAATACGGGAATTGGCAACTGCCCACGCCCCGGCGCGCGCACCCGCGCTCCTCAGTCCTCGTGCCCCAGCTGAAGGTCGCGTTCCGTGCGCCCGCCGCCGGCCACTTGAAGCACGGTGGCGACCGGCGGATAGCCCGCGGCGATCACGGTGTACTCGCCGGAGGACAGATCGACGAACCGAAACGTCCCGTCCGGGCCGGTGGTGAGCGTGTCGACGACGTTGCCCGCCGCGTCGAGCAGCGTCACGCGCGCGTCCTCGACGGGCCTGCCGCCGCTCGCCCGGACCGTCCCGCGCAGCACGGCGCCCCCGGCCAGTTCGATGTCCTGCCGGGTCTCCCGGGCGGCCTGCACGGTGACGGGCAGCGCGGCCGGGCGGAAGGCGGGCGCGCTGGCGGCCAGGGTGTACTCGCCGGCCACCAGTTCGGTGATGACATAGCCGCCCTCGCGTCCGCTGCGGGTGCTGGCGACGACCTCGCCGTGGACGTTGGTGAGGGTGACGGTCGCGTCCCGTACGGAGGTGCCGTCGGCGGTCACCACGGTGCCCGCGAGGCGCCCTGCGCCGCCGAGCACCACGTCCAGTTCGACCGGGCGTTCGCCTACGGTCACGGAGACGGCCTGCGGCTGGTGTCCGCCCGCGGCAGCGATGAGGACGTACGACCCCGATCCCGGTGTGGAGAGCGCGTACCGTCCGTCCTCGCCGCTGGCGCCCCGCCCGATCTGCTGTCCGACGGCGTCGATGAGCGTGAGGGCCGCGCGCGGGACCACGGTTCCGTCGGGGTGTTGCACCGTGCCGCAGACGGGGATTCCGGCTGCGTAGGGCGAACGGGCATGCGGAACGGGGGCGTTGACGGGGGCGGGCTCGGTTTCGGCGGTGGGGTGGGACACCAGCGGTTTCTCCTTGAGGAAGAAGGCGATGAGCAGGCCGAGGACGAGCACCGGCACGAGGTAGAGGAAGATCCTCGGCATGGCGTCGGCGTAGGCCTGGATGTAGTCGTCGCGCAGGGCCGGCGGCAGCGCGTGGACGACCTGCGGGGTGATGGACTCGGCGGCGGGCAGCTCGGCGCCCGCGCGCGTGGGCACCCGGTCGGCGAGCGCGTCGGTGAGCCGGTCGGCGAAGAGGGTGCCGAAGATCGCGGCGCCGACGCTGCCGCCGATCTGCCGGAAGTAGTTGTTGGCGCTGGTGGCGGTGCCGAGGTCGGCGGGGCGCACGGAGTTCTGTACGGCGAGGATCAGGACCGGCATCACCATGCCGATTCCGGCGCCGAGGAGGGCCATCCAGATGCTGTAGTGCAGTCGGGGCGTGTCGGCGTCGAGCCGGGACAGCAGCCACATGCCGACGACGGAGAGGGCACCGCCGAGGACCGGGTAGATCTTGTAGCGCCCGGTGTGGCTGATGAGCTGTCCGGAGACGATGGAGGCGCCGACGATGCCGCCCATCATGGGCAGCATCAGCAGCCCGGACTCGGTGGCGGACGCTCCGTCGACCATCTGCAAGAAGGTCGGCAGATAGCTGGCGGCGCCGAACAGGGCGACGCCGATCACCAGGCCCACCAGGCCGGTGATGTTGAAGACGGAGTCCCTGAACAGCCGTAGCGGGATGAGGGGTTCGGGGGCGAAGTGCTCGGCTACGAGAAACAGCACGGCGGCCGCCGCCGCGCCCGCGCCGAGTCCGAGGATGACGTGCGAGTCCCAGGCGTACTCGGTGCCGCCCCAACTGGTCAGCAGCACCAGGCAGGTGGAGGCGGCGGCGAGCAGCAGCGCGCCGAGGATGTCGAGCCGGGGCTTGGTCTCGGGCTTCGGCAGCTTCAGTACGACGGCGACGACGGCGAGGGTGACGATGCCGAAGGGGACGTTGATGTAGAAGCACCAGCGCCAGGAGAGATGGTCGGTGAAGTAGCCGCCGAGCAGGGGCCCCGCGACAGAGGCGAGTCCGAACACGGCGCCGATCAGCCCCATGTAGCGGCCGCGCTGCCGGGGCGGCACGATGTCGGCGATGATCGCCTGCACGCCGATCATGAGGCCGCCCGCCCCGACGCCCTGGACGGCCCGGTAGACGATCAGCTGGTCCATGGTCTCGGCCCGCCCGGCGAGCGCGGAGCCGATGACGAAGACGACGATCGCGAACTGGAAGACGCCTTTACGGCCGAGCAGATCGCCGAGTTTGCCGTAGATCGGCAGGCCGATGGTGGAGGTGAGCAGGTAGGCGGTGATCGCCCAGGACATCTTGTCCAGGCCGTGCAGCTCGCCGACGATCTTCGGGAGCGCGGTGGCGACGATCATCTGCTCCAGCGCGGCCAGCAGCAGCGCGAGCATCAGCCCGATGAAGACCAACCGCACCCGGCGTGGGCTGAGTTCGGCCTGCCGGGGCGGCTTCGGCACAACAGGCGCGGCGACCGTCTCGTCCCGCTCCAGAGTGATCCCGCCCACGTACCGCTCCCCTCGTCGCGCCACCGCACAATTCCCGCGTAAAGCGACAACTGCCAGCAAGCGCGACGAGTTACGGCAAACCGATGGGCGGACCGGAGATCCACCCGAATCGGTGAGGCGGCCAACGACCGCCGGGGATCAGCCCGTTGAGGGCCGGAGCCTACTTCTCGACCTCGGCGGCGAGCTTGCCGAGCAGCGCGTCGTAGATCCGCCCGAGGCCCTTGGGGGCGAAGGTCTTCTCGAAGAAGCCGCCGACGCCGCCGGCGCCCTGCCAGGTGGTGGTGACGACGACCCGGGACTTGCCCTCGCCCGCCGGGGTGACGCGCCAGGTGGTGACCATGGAGGAGTTGCGGTCCTTTTCGACGAGCTCGCCGTCGGTGGGCTCGCTGACCTCCAGCAGACAGTCGCGCACCCGCTTGCTGGTGGCCTGGAGCTTCCAGTGGACGAGGGTGCCCTCGCCGTCGCCGCCCTCGCGCACCTCGTACTCGCTGAAGTGCTCGGGCAGCAGCTTCTCGCGGGTGCCGCTGTAGTCGGCGAGGGCGTCGAACACCTTCTCCGCGTCCGCCGCGACGACCCGCTCCGTAGTGGCCTCGACCTGCGCCATTGACTTCCTCCAGGACCTGAATTGCTCGGGGGTTGGGGGCAAGCCAACCACCCGGTGACCCGGCCGCCCAAATCGGGGTCGCACGATCAAGGGAACATGTGTTCTATTCTGTGGTCAGTGCTACCGAGGAGGCCTCATGCGCTGGGAGAACCTCGCCCTGGAGTCCGACCAGTCCGACCACAGCCGGGCCGACGCCGCTCTGTTCGGCGCCGACGCGGTGACCACCCGTACCTTCGACACCCCCGAGTTCCGTGGCATCACCTTCCACGAGATCCGGGCCCGCTCGATCATCAACCGGGTGCCGGGGGCTTCCCGCATGCCCTTCGAGTGGACGGTCAATCCCTACCGAGGCTGCTCGCACGCGTGCGTGTACTGCTTCGCGCGCAAGACACACAGCTATCTGGACCTCGACACCGGCCTCGGCTTCGACTCCCAGATCGTGGTCAAGGTGAACGCGCCGGAGCTGCTGCGCCGCCAGCTCGGCTCACGGCGCTGGCAGGGCGAGCACATCGCCATGGGCACGAACGTCGACTGCTATCAGCGGGCGGAGGGCCGCTACCGGCTGATGCCGGGCATCATCGGCGCCCTGCGCGACCACGCCAACCCCTTCTCGATCCTGACCAAGGGCACGCTCATCCTGCGCGACCTGGAGCTGCTGAAGCAGGCGGCCGCGGTGACGGACGTCGGTATCTCCGTCTCGGTCGGCTTCACCGACACCGAGCTCTGGCGCACCGTGGAGCCGGGCACGCCCGCCCCCGAGCGGCGCCTGGACGTCGTGAAGACCCTCGGCGAGCACGGCATCGGGGTCGGGGTGCTGATGGCACCGGTGATCCCGTTCCTGAGCGACAGCCCGGCCCAACTGCGGGCCACCGTAAGGGCGATAGCGGCGGCCGGCGCGACCTCCGTGACCCCGCTGGTGCTGCATCTGCGCCCCGGCGCCCGCGAGTGGTTCATGGCCTGGCTCGAACACCACCACCCGTACCTGGTGCGCCGCTACCAGCGGCTGTACGCGGACGGCGCCTACGCCCCGAAGTGGTACCAGCGCCGGATCACCCGTCAGGTGCACGAGCTGGCCGAGGAGTACGGCATCGGCCCCACGCGCGCGGGGATGCCGCGCCGGATCCGTGAGCCGGAGCCGGCCGAGGCGCAGATGACAGAGGCTCAGATGACCGAGCCTGTTCAACTCTCGCTGATCTGAGAGCATTCGAGCGCAACGCACGACCCAATTGGGTCAAGTATTGCCAGAACACGTTCTTCCGGGCGGCCTTTCCGGGACGATGCGGCGTGGACCGTGACCCTCGCGGTCCGCACACCCTCCGTCCTGGGAGGACTCGATGAGAAAACGCGCAGCCGTGCTGTGCGGTGCCGCCGTGATCGTGGCCGGGACCTTCACGGCCGTCCCCGCCGAGGCGAGCGCGCCGCACTCGGCTCCGAAGCTCACCTGGAAGGGCTGCGGCACCACCAATTACCCGACGCTCCAGTGCGCTTCCCTCAAGGTGCCGCTCGACCACACGAATCCGCACGGGCAGCAGATCACGCTCGCGCTCTCCCGCGTTCCGCACACCGCGAAAAAGTACCAGGGCCCGCTGCTGGTCAACCCCGGCGGACCCGGCGGCAGCGGTCTGACGCTGGCCGGCTTCGTCGCCTCCACGCTGCCCAAGGAGGTGGCGGCGCAGTACGACGTCATCGGCTTCGACCCGCGCGGGGTCGGCAAGAGCAAGCCCGCCCTCACCTGCAAGCCCGGGTACTTCAACCCGGTGCGCCCGGACTCGGTGCCGAGCACCCCGGCGATCGAGAAGGCCAACCTCCAGCGCGCGAAGTCCTTCGCCAAGGCCTGCGGCGACAAGTACGCGGATCTGCTGCCGTACATCAACACGATCAGCGCCGTGCAGGACATGGACTCGATCCGGCATGCGCTGGGCGCCCAGCGGATCAATTACTTCGGTTACTCGTACGGCACCTATCTCGGCGCGGTCTACGCCAAGCTCTTCCCGGAGCGGGTGCGGCGTCTGGTCCTGGACTCGGTCGTGGACCCGACGGGCGTCTGGTACGAGGACAACCTCGCGCAGGACTACGCCTTCAACGACCGTCACCTCGCCTTCATGGCATGGGTCGCCAAGCACCACGCGACCTACAAACTGGGCACCGATCCGGCGAAGATCGAGGCCAAGTGGTACGCGATGCGGGCCGCGCTGGCGAAGAAGCCGGCCGGCGGCAAGGTGGGCGCCGCCGAACTGGAGGACACCTTCCTGCCCGGCGGCTACTACAACGGCTACTGGCCCTATCTCGCCGAGGCCTTCGCCGCGTACGTGGGCGACAAGAACACCGATCCGCTGGTGGAGGCGTACGACAACTTCGCCGCCGTGGACGCCGCGGGCGACAACAGCTACAGCATCTATACGTCCGTCCAGTGCCGGGACGCGGACTGGCCGCGCGACTGGGAGCAGTGGCGTGACGACAACTGGGCGGTGTACGCGAAGGCGCCGTTCATGACCTGGAGCAACGCCTGGTACAACGCGCCCTGCGCGTTCTGGCCGACCGACTCCCTGGAACCGGTGGACGTCGCCAACGGCGAGCTGCCGCCGGTGCTGCTGTTCCAGGCGACCGGTGACGCGGCCACGCCGTACCACGGTGCCGTGACGGTCCATCGGATGCTGCACAACTCCAGCCTGGTGGTCGAGCAGGGCGGCCAGAACCACGGCATCTCGCTGAGCGGGAACGCCTGCCTGGACAAGCATCTGGCGAAGTATCTGGCCGACGGCACGGTGCCGCGCAGCGGCGGCGAGGTGGACGCGGTGTGTGACGCGCTGCCCGACCCGAAGCCGCTGAGCTCGACGTCGTCGGCCTCCTCGCGAGGCACGACGCTGCACGGGCTGCTCGGCTTCCGCGGCTGAGCGCACCCTCGGGGGGCGGGCATTGTCAGACCCATGGTCCACCATGGACGCATGAGTGAGCTGACCAGGATTCCCGCCCCCACCGGGGTGGCCGCCGCCCCGCAGTACAGCCATGTGGTCATGGGCACCGGCCGCTTCGTGGCCGTCGCCGGCCAGCTCCCGCTCGACGAGTCGGGCGAGCTGGTCGGCGAGGGCGACCCGGCCGCGCAGGCCCGTCAGGTCTTCGAGAATCTCAGGCGCTGCCTGGCCGCCGCCGGGGCGACCTTCGACGACGTCGTCAAACTCACCTTCTACGTCACGGACATGGCGGACCTGCCAGCGATCCGTGAAGCTCGCGCCGAGCACATACCGGACGACCGTCTGCCGGCCGCGTCGGCAGTGCAGGTGGCGGCCCTGGTGCGGCCGGAGTTCCGGATGGAGATCGAGGCGTTCGCGGTGCTGGCCGAACAGGCGGCGCGTCCCCTTCTGCTCCCCGATTAATCGGGCGCCCGCCGGGCCGGACGCGCCCTAGGGTGCCGCCATGGACGACGTTAACCTCCGGATCCGCCAGATGAGTCTCGCCGACTGCGACCGCGTCGCCGAGATTCGCGTCGGCGGCTGGCGCTCCGCCTACCGGGGGCTGATGCCCCAGCCCTACCTCGACGGTCTCAGCGTCACGGAGGACGCAGAGCGGCATCGCACCCGCCTCACGCAGGGCCACGGCACGCGCGTGGACCTGATCGCCGAGCGGAACGGCGGCACGGTCGGCTGGGCCTGCCACGGTCCGTACCGCGAGGGCGACACCCGGACCGAGGACGCCGAGCTGTACGCGCTCTATGTGGACCCCGGGCAGTACGGCGCCGGCATCGGCCGGGCCCTGCTCCGGGAGTCGATACGCCGGTGCACGGCCGCCGGGCACCCGCGCATGCTGCTCTGGGTCCTGAAGGAGAACGCCCGCGCGCGTCGCTTCTACGAGCAGGCGGGGTTTCGACCCGACGGCGCCGAGGAGCCCTTCGAGGTGGACGGTGTGGCGGTTTCGGAGGTGCGGTACGTCAGAGAGCTCAACGCTGCCTAGGGATCCGCGCCAGCGCCCGCACCGCGGCCTCGGCGAGGGTCGGATGGGCCAGCGCCTCGTTCAGGACGGTCCGGGCGCGGGCGTCGCCGAGTGCGCCGAGGCCGTCGACGCAGGCGAGCGCCACCCGGCGGTAGGGGTCGTGCGGGCGCAGCCGTCGCTCCAGGGTGGTGATCAGGGCCGGGACGGCCTCGGGGGCCCGCAGTTCGACCAGCAGCCGGACCGGGTGCAAGGCGTACGCGACCCGCAGTTCGTTGGTGGCGAGGGCCGCCGCCGCTCGCGCCGTACGCGGATCGCCGAGCCGGGCCAGGGCGTACGCGGCGGACGCGCAGCGCTGCGGTTCACGGTGGTTCAGCAGCAGGACGAGTGCCTCGAACGCCCGTCGGTCGCCCGCGAGTCCGAGCCGGAACGCGGCCAGCTCCCGGGCCCACAGCGACTGCCCCGGCGCGGTGAGGGCATCGGCCAGCTCATCCAGGTCTCCGGTCCCCGCCAGCCGCTCGAAGCCCGCACCCCCGCCCGACTCCCGCCGTAAGCGCTCCGTGAGTGATCGCAACTCTTCGTCCATGACCTCGAGCCTATGGGCGCTCCCGTCCCCTCGGGACCTACATCACAAAGACGGTGAAGGACGGGGACTGGCGCGCTCGTTACCCGCGGGTTAAGCTCAGACGAGCGAGATACCCCCTCGCGATTCACCCGCGGTGGCCTGGTGACGCAGCCGCCGCGAGCAGTCGGTTCGGTACTCAGTACCGCAGTACGACTCGGCCACGGGACAGGGCCGGTCGGCCATCACCGTTCGCCGGACGTGTGCACGTCCGCATCGACGGCCCCGGGCGTGTGCGCTCGCAGCCCGGATACACCCGCATTTCTCAGGCACCCGGTGCGCCCCTTCGGCGCACTCGGGCGCACTCCCAGTCGTCACCCTCATGCCAGGAGTCCCGCGATGGCCACTCCCCTGTCCGACACCCCTCTGTCCCCGATCAGGACCGTCGCCGTCATCGGCCTCGGCACCATGGGCACCGGCATCGCCGAGGTCCTCGCCAAGGCCGGCCGCGAGGTCATCGGCATCGACATCAGCGAGGCCGCGGCAGCCCAGTCGGCCGCCGCCCTGGAGGCCTCCACCGCCCGCGCCGTGGAGCGCGGCAAGCTCACCGAGCAGGAGCGCACGGACGCCCTCGCCCGGGTCCGCACCGGCACCGACCTCGCCGCGGCGGCCGACGCCGACCTGGTGATCGAGGTGGCGCCGGAGTCGTACGAGATCAAGCAGCAGATCTTCCGTGCGCTGGACGGGATCGTGCGGCCCGAGACGATCCTGGCCACCGGGACCAACGCGCTGTCCGTCACCCGGCTCGCCGCCGACTCTGCGCGCCCCGAGCGGGTGATCGGGCTGCACTTCTTCAACCCGGCTCCGGCGATGCGTCTGGTCGAGGTCGTCTCCTCGGTGCTGACCGCGCCCGCGGCCGTCACGGCCGTCACCAACCTCGCCCTCGACCTCGGCAAGGAGCCCGTCGCGGTGGGCGACCGGCCCGGATTCGTCGCCGACGGGCTGCTGTTCGGCTACCTCAACCAGGCCGCCGCGATGTACGAGGCCAAGTACGCCTCCCGCGAGGACATCGACGCCGCCATGCGGCTCGGCTGCGGACTGCCCATGGGCCCGCTCGCCCTGCTCGACCTCATCGGCATCGACACCGCGCGCACCGTCCTGGACGCCATGTACGCCGAGTCCCACGACCGGCTGCACGCCCCCGCGCCGATCCTCAAGCAGCTCAGCGAGGCGGGCCTGACGGGCCGTAAGTCGGGACGCGGCTTCTACAGCTACGAGGCCCCGGGCAGCGCGGTCGTCGTGCGGGACGCCCTGACGCCGCTGGAGGGCTCCGTCCCGGTCGCGGGCCGTGAGGTCCGCTCCGTCGGTGTCGCCGGTTCCGGCACCATGGCCTCCGGCATCGCCGAGGTCTTCGCCAAGGGCGGCTACGACGTCGTCCTCGCCGCCCGCAGCGAGGAGAAGGCCGAGGCCGCGAAGGCCCGGATCGGCAAGTCGCTCGCCCGCTCCGTCGACAAGGGCCGGATGACCGCGGACGCCGCCGCCCAGACCCTGGACCGGATCACCGCGGCGGGCTCCTACGACGCCTTCGCCGAGGTCGACCTGGCCGTCGAGGCCGTCGCCGAGGACCTGGAGATCAAGCAGCAGCTGTTCGCCACGCTGGACAAGGTCTGCAAGCCGGGCGCGGTGCTGGCCACCACGACCTCCTCGCTGCCCGTCGTCGCCTGTGCCCGCGCCACCTCGCGTCCGCAGGACGTGATCGGCATGCACTTCTTCAACCCGGCGCCGGCCATGAAGCTGGTCGAGGTCGTCCGTACCGTCCTGACCGACGACGATGTGCACGCCACGGTCCGTGAGGTCTGCGGCCGTATCAAGAAGCACGCCGTGGACTGCGGCGACCGGGCCGGATTCATCGTCAACGCCCTGCTGTTCCCGTACCTGAACAACGCGATCAAGATGGTGCAGGAGCACTACGCCTCGCTCGACGACATCGACGCGGCGATGAAGCTGGGCGGCGGCTACCCCATGGGCCCGTTCGAACTCCTGGACGTGGTCGGGCTCGATGTCTCGCTGGCCATCGAGAAGGTCCTGCACCGCGAGTTCCGTGACCCGGGCCTGGCTCCGGCGCCCCTGCTGGAGCACCTGGTGGCCGCGGGCTGCCTCGGCCGCAAGACGGGCCGCGGCTTCCGCGAATATGCCCGGCGGTGACCGTCCAGGCGACTGGTTCCGCGTAGGCGAGGACTGGGGCGGACTGCTCGACCCCGCGGCCGCTCCCCCGCCCGCCCAGGGCGGGGGAACCCCGGGACATGCGCACCATCCTGCACAGATGCAGTACGTTCGGGTCATGTCCCAGCCCGCCAAGTCCTCCCGTACACCAGCCACGCCCGACGCGCCGGAGAGTGCCGCGGGCACTCGCGCGGCCGCCCAGCGGCTCAAGATGCGCCGAGAACTGGCGGCCGCGGCGATGGAGCTGTTCGCGACCAAGGGGTACGAGGCGACCACCGTCGACGAGATCGCGGCCCAGGCCGGGGTCGCTCGCCGTACCTTCTTCCGCCACTTCCGCTCCAAGGAAGAGGCGATCTTCCCCGATCACGACGACACCCTGATCCGTGCCGAGGCGGTGCTCAACGCCGCCCCCGCGCACGAGCATCCGCTCGACACGGTGTGCCGCGGCATCAAGGAAGTCATGCGGATGTACGCGGCCCGCCCGGAGATCTCGGTCGCCCGCTACAAGCTCACGCGCGAGGTGCCCACCCTGCGCGAGGCCGAGATCGCGTCGGTGGCCCGCTATGAGCGCCTCTTCACCCGCTATCTCCTCGGCCACTTCGACGAGCACGCGCACGACGACGACGCCAACGACGATCCGCTGCTGGCGGAGGTCGCCGCGTCCGCCGTGGTCACCGCCCACAACCATGTACTGCGGCGCTGGCTGCGGGCGGGCGGCCAGGGCGATGTGGAGACGCAGCTGGACCACGCCTTCGCCATCGTCCGCAAGACCTTCGGCACCGGCATCGGGGCCGGCCGGTCCACCACGCCCCAGCCGACCGCGGCGACGGTCTCCACCCAGGGCGAGGTGCTGGTGACGGTCGCCCGTACGGACGCACCGCTGGACCAGGTGATGCGGACCATCGAAGAGGCACTCAAGGAGCGCTGAAGCCGGTCTCCAGGACCCTTCGCCACTGTGATGACGGCCACCCCACGGGGTGGCCGTTTTGCCATGTCAGGGCAGGTTTTCCGGCATCTTTCAGCCCCTGTTCGATCGATCATCGCTCATTTGTTACGTAAAGATTTCACTTGAGAGCAACTCCTGGCACTCAGTGCCTTGCCACCTGACACGCGGTGTCATACGTTGAAGGTGTCCGGCCTGTCCCGACGAGCCCAACGGCTCGCGCGCCGGACGCCTGCGTCACAGGCACCCTCCCGCGCCACAAAGCGCTGCCGAACAGCACCACACGCCGAACCGACGGCACAGCAACACACCCTCAGCAGCACCGACGTAACCCTCAGCGTCCCTCCCTCAGGACGCGTATCGCCGGAGGCAACACCGTGACCGTGAAGGACATCCTGGACGCGATCCAGTCGCCGGAATCGACGGCGGCCGACTTCGCCGCTCTGCCGCTCCCCGAGTCGTACCGCGCGATCACCGTGCACAAGGACGAGACGGAGATGTTCGCGGGCCTCGAAACCCGCGACAAGGACCCCCGCAAGTCGATCCACCTGGACGACGTGCCGGTGCCGGAACTCGGCCCGGGCGAGGCCCTGGTGGCCGTCATGGCCTCTTCGGTGAACTACAACTCGGTCTGGACCTCGATCTTCGAGCCGCTGTCGACCTTCGGGTTCCTGGAGCGCTACGGCCGGCTCAGCGAGCTCACCAAGCGCCACGATCTGCCGTACCACATCATCGGCTCCGACCTCGCGGGCGTCGTCCTGCGCACCGGCCCTGGCGTCAACGCCTGGAACCCCGGTGACGAGGTCGTCGCGCACTGTCTCTCGGTCGAGCTGGAGTCGTCCGACGGGCACAACGACACGATGCTCGACCCGGAGCAGCGCATCTGGGGCTTCGAGACGAACTTCGGCGGCCTCGCCGAGATCGCGCTCGTCAAGTCCAACCAGCTGATGCCGAAGCCCAAGCACCTCAGCTGGGAGGAGGCCGCGGCCCCGGGCCTGGTCAACTCCACCGCCTACCGCCAGCTGGTCTCCCGCAACGGCGCCGGCATGAAGCAGGGCGACAACGTCCTGATCTGGGGCGCGAGTGGCGGGCTCGGCAGTTACGCCACCCAGTTCGCGCTGGCCGGTGGCGCCAACCCGATCTGTGTGGTGAGCAGCCCTCAGAAGGCGGAGATCTGCCGCGCGATGGGCGCCGAGGCGATCATCGACCGCAACGCCGAGGGCTACAAGTTCTGGAAGGACGAGCACAACCAGGACCCGCGCGAGTGGAAGCGCTTCGGCAAGCGCATCCGTGAGCTCACCGGCGGCGAGGACGTCGACATCGTCTTCGAGCACCCGGGCCGCGAGACCTTCGGCGCCTCGGTCTACGTCACCCGCAAGGGCGGCACGATCGTCACCTGCGCCTCGACCTCGGGTTACAACCACGAGTACGACAACCGCTACCTGTGGATGTCGCTGAAGCGGATCATCGGCTCGCACTTCGCCAACTACCGCGAGGCCTGGGAGGCCAACCGGCTGATCGCGAAGGGCAAGATCCACCCGACGCTGTCGAAGGTCTACTCGCTCGAGGAGACCGGCCAGGCCGCGTTCGACGTGCACCGCAACCTCCACCAGGGCAAGGTCGGCGTGCTGTGCCTGGCCCCCGAGGAGGGCCTGGGCGTGCGCGACGAGGAGCTGCGCGCCCAGCACATCGACGCCATCAACCGCTTCCGCAACATCTGAGGGCAACATGAGCGAGCGTCAGAAGGACCGGCCGTGGCTCATGCGCACGTACGCCGGTCACTCCACGGCCGAGGCGTCCAACGAGCTGTACCGGCGCAACCTCGCCAAGGGCCAGACGGGTCTGTCCGTCGCCTTCGATCTGCCGACGCAGACCGGCTACGACCCGGACCACATCCTCGCCCGCGGCGAGGTCGGCCGGGTCGGGGTGCCCGTCTCGCACCTCGGTGACATGCGCCGGCTGTTCCAGGACATCCCCCTGGAGCAGATGAACACCTCGATGACCATCAACGCCACCGCCATGTGGCTGCTGGCGCTCTACCAGGTCGTCGCGGAGGAGCAGGGTGCGGACATCACCAAGCTCCAGGGCACGACGCAGAACGACATCGTCAAGGAGTACCTGTCGCGAGGGACCCATGTGTTCCCGCCCGGGCCTTCGCTCCGCCTGACGACGGACATGATCGCGTACACGGTCTCCCACCTCCCCAAGTGGAACCCGATCAACATCTGCAGCTACCACCTGCAGGAGGCGGGGGCCACGCCGGTCCAGGAGATCGCGTACGCGATGTCCACGGCGATCGCGGTCCTCGACGCCGTGCGCGACAGCGGCCAGGTCCCCGAGGAGCGCATGGGCGATGTCGTCGCCCGGATCTCCTTCTTCGTGAACGCGGGTGTCCGCTTCGTCGAGGAGATGTGCAAGATGCGCGCCTTCGGCCGCATCTGGGAGAAGATCACCCTTGAGCGCTACGGCATCCAGGACGCCAAGCAGCGCCGCTTCCGCTACGGCGTCCAGGTCAACTCCCTGGGCCTGACGGAGGCGCAGCCGGAGAACAACGTCCAGCGGATCGTGCTGGAGATGCTGGCCGTGACCCTCTCCAAGGACGCACGCGCGCGTGCCGTCCAGCTCCCCGCCTGGAACGAGGCGTTGGGCCTGCCCCGCCCCTGGGACCAGCAGTGGTCGCTGCGCATTCAGCAGGTGCTCGCCCATGAGAGCGATCTGCTGGAGTACGAGGACATCTTCGAGGGCTCGAAGGTGATCGAGTCCAAGGTCGAGGCGCTCATCGAGGAGTCGCTCGCGGAGATCGAGCGGATCCAGGAGATGGGCGGCGCGATGGCCGCCGTCGAGTCCGGCTACCTCAAGTCGCAGCTCGTGGCGTCCCACGCGGAGCGCCGCGCGCGGATCGAGTCCGGCCAGGAGAAGATCGTCGGCGTCAACATCTACGAGTCGACCGAGCCGAACCCGCTCACGGCCGACCTGGACGCAGCGATCCAGACGGTCGACCCCGCGGTCGAGGCCCGCGTCGTGGACGCCCTGACGCACTGGCGGGACACCCGCTATCAGCCGCCCTTCAACCATCCGCGCCCCTGCAAGGCGCTGGAGAAGCTGAAGGAGGCCGCCAAGGGCACCGCCAACCTCATGGAGGCCACCCTGGAGTGCGCCCGCGCCGGCGTCACCACCGGCGAGTGGTCCGGGGCCCTGCGCGAGGTGTTCGGCGAGTTCCGGGCCCCGACGGGCGTGTCCTCCGCGCCGGTCGCGGTGACCGCCGAGGAGGGCACCGCGATGGCGCTGGTCCGCCACCGGGTGGCGGAGACGGCCCGCGATCTCGGCGTCGGCAAGCTCCGCTTCCTGGTCGGCAAGCCGGGCCTGGACGGACACTCCAACGGCGCCGAGCAGATCGCCGTACGCGCGCGTGACGCCGGTTTCGAGGTGGTGTACCAGGGCATCCGGCTCACCCCCGAGCAGATCGTGGACGCGGCCCTCGCCGAGGACGTGCACGCGGTCGGCCTGTCCATCCTGTCCGGCTCGCACGCCCAACTGGTGCCGGACGTCCTGGAACGGCTCCGTGTGGCCGGTGCCACAGATATCCCGGTGATCGCCGGTGGCATCATCCCGAATGGAGACGCCGAGCAGCTCAGGGCAGCCGGAGTGGCCGCGGTCTTCACCCCGAAGGACTTCGACATCACCGGAATCATCGGCCGCATCGTCGATGAGATCCGCACAGCGAACAAGCTCAACCCCCTGGAGGTCCCCGCATGACCACGGTCAACCGCCTTCGCCCCCGGCGTTCCTGTCTGGCGGTGCCGGGCTCGAACCCGCGCTTCCTGGAGAAGGCCCAGGGCCTCCCGGCCGACCAGGTCTTCCTGGACCTGGAGGACGCATGCGCGCCGCTCGCCAAGCCCGGCGCGCGGCACACCATCGTCAAGTTCCTCAACGAGGGCGACTGGACGGGCAAGACGCGGGTCGTGCGCGTCAACGACTGGACGACGGAGTGGACGTACCGCGATGTCGTGACCGTCGTCGAGGGCGCGGGCCAGAACCTCGACTGCATCATGCTGCCGAAGGTGCAGACCGCCGAGCAGATCGTCGCCCTCGACCTGCTGCTGACGCAGATCGAGAAGACGATGGGCTTCGAGGTCGGCAAGATCGGCATCGAGGCGCAGATCGAGAACGCCCAGGGCCTGAACAACGTCAACGAGATCGCGACGGCCTCCCAGCGCGTCGAGACGATCATCTTCGGCCCGGCCGACTTCATGGCGTCGATCAACATGAAGTCGCTGGTCGTCGGTGAGCAGCCGCCCGGCTACCCGGCGGACGCCTACCACTACATCCTGATGAAGATCCTGATGGCCGCCCGCGCCAACAACCTCCAGGCGATCGACGGCCCCTACCTCCAGATCCGCAACATCGACGGCTACCGCGAGGTCGCCCAGCGCGCCGCCGCGCTCGGCTTCGACGGCAAGTGGGTGCTGCACCCGGGCCAGGTCGAGGCGTCCAACGAGATCTTCTCGCCCTCGCAGGAGGACTTCGACCACGCCGAGCTGATCCTGGACGCGTACGACTACTACACGTCCGAGGCGGGCGGCAAGAAGGGCTCCGCGATGCTCGGCGACGAGATGATCGACGAGGCCAGCCGCAAGATGGCGCTCGTCATCTCCGGCAAGGGCCGCGCCGCCGGCATGCAGCGCACGTCCAAGTTCGAGATCCCGGAGGCCTGAGCGCGATGCAGTTCGGACGCACGTATGAGGAGTTCGAGGTCGGGGCGACGTACAAGCACTGGCCGGGAAAGACGGTCACCGAGTACGACGACCACCTGTTCTGTCTCCTCACCATGAACCACCACCCGCTCCACATGGACACCAACTATGCGGAGAAGACGACGGACTTCGGCAAGAACGTCGTCGTCGGGAACTACATCTACTCGCTGCTGCTCGGCATGTCCGTCCCGGACATCTCCGGAAAGGCCATCGCCAACCTGGAGATCGAGTCGCTCAAGCATGTGGCGCCGACCTTCCACGGCGACACCATCTACGGCCAGACGACGGTGCTCGACAAGTGGCCGTCGAAGTCGAAGAACGACCGCGGCATCGTCTACGTCGAGACCAAGGGCTACAAGCAGGACGGCACGCTGGTCTGTGTGTTCCGCCGCAAGGTGATGGTGCCGACCGAGACGTACATCAAGGAGCGCGGCGGCGAGCAGCCGGGCCGCCCCGAGCTCAAGGAGCAGGAGAAGTAGCCATGGCGCGACTCGCCCAGACCGCCGGTCTGACCGATATCCAGCAGGAGATCCTGTCCACCGTCCGCGACTTCGTGGACAAGGAGATCATTCCGGTCGCGACCGAGCTGGAGCACCGCGACGAGTATCCGCAGCAGATCGTCGACGGCCTCAAGGAGTTGGGCCTGTTCGGCCTGATGATCCCGGAGGAGTACGGCGGTCTGGGCGAGTCGCTCCTGACGTACGCCCTGTGCGTCGAGGAGATCGCCCGCGGCTGGATGTCGGTGTCCGGCATCATCAACACCCACTTCATCGTGGCGTACATGCTCAAGCAGCACGGCACGCAGGAGCAGAAGGACCACTTCCTGCCGCGCATGGCGGCCGGCGACATCCGCGGCGCCTTCTCGATGTCGGAGCCCGCGCTGGGCTCGGACGTGTCGGCGATCACGTCCAAGGCGGTCAAGGACGGCGACGAGTACGTCCTGAACGGTCAGAAGATGTGGCTGACGAACGGCGGAACGTCGTCTCTGGTGGCCGTTCTGGTGCGAAGTGACGAAGGTCTCTCTCCGGAGGAGGCAGCCGCCAAGCCCCACAAGTCGATGACGACCTTCCTCGTCGAGAAGGAGCCCGGCTTCGGTGAGGTCCGCCCCGGCCTGACCATTCCGGGCAAGATCGACAAGATGGGGTACAAGGGGGTGGACACCACCGAACTCATCATGGATGGCCTGCGGATTCCCGCCGACCGGGTGCTCGGCGGGGTCACCGGCCGAGGTTTTTACCAAATGATGGACGGCGTGGAAGTCGGCCGCGTCAACGTGGCGGCGCGTGGTTGCGGTGTCGCTCAGCGTGCGTTCGAACTCGGTGTCCAGTACGCCCAGCAGCGTCACACTTTCGGCAAGCCGATCGCTCAGCACCAGGCGATCCAGTTCAAGCTGGCCGAGATGGCTACCAAGGTCGAGGCCGCCCATGCGATGATGGTGAACGCGGCTCGCAAAAAGGACTCCGGGGAACGAAACGACCTTGAGGCTGGGATGGCGAAGTACCTCGCCTCCGAGTACTGCAAGGAGGTCGTGGAGGACTCCTTCCGGATCCACGGCGGCTACGGCTTCTCCAAGGAGTACGAGATCGAGCGCCTCTACCGTGAGGCTCCGATGCTGCTGATCGGTGAAGGTACCGCCGAGATCCAGAAAATGATCATCGGGCGCAGGTTGCTCGAAGAGTATCGATTCCAGGGCTAGATGTCCGGGTTCGGGGTGTTTTCTTCGAGAAGAAGATCACACCCCGTCAACACTCTTCGGCTGCCGACTCGGCTTCCTGGCTTGCCCAGTTGTGGCCCGCGACCGGTACGATCCCGGGAAAGCCGCCGTCCCCCCTCACTGCGCGGCATCATCCGCTACGAAGGTCATCCATGCCCCACAGCCAAACCTCTGCACCTCGCGACAGCCGGGCCGGCGTACGCCTCGCGCGCGGAGCATCGCCGTGGCTTCTCCCGACCGTCGCCACCGCAGCCCTCAGCCTGGCCAAGGCCCGCCGCTCCGGCGCCGCCAAGGCCGTGGCCGTGCCCGCCACCGCCCTCGCGGCGGGCATGCTGTGGTTCTTCCGCGACCCCGAGCGCGAGATCGCCCAGGGCCGGGTCATCTCGCCCGCCGACGGTGTGGTGCAGAGCATCATGCCGTGGAAGGACGGGCGCACCCGCGTCGCGATCTTCATGAGCCCGCTCAACGTCCACGTCAACCGCGCGCCCCTCTCCGGCACGGTGACCTCGGTCGAGCACATCCCGGGTGGGTTCGTTCCGGCGTTCAACAAGGAGAGCGAGAACAACGAGCGCGTAGTCTGGCATTTCGACACCGAACTCGGCGACATCGAGATGATCCAGATCGCCGGCGCGGTCGCCCGTCGCATCGTGCCGTACATCCCGCAGGGGACGAAGGTCGAGCAGGGTGACCGGATCGGTCTGATCCGCTTCGGCTCGCGTGTCGACATCTACCTGCCCGAGGGCGTGGAGGTCGCGGTCGAGGTCGGGCAGAAGACCGTGGCTGGGGTGACTCGCATTGACCGTGATTGATCCGGAGACACAGACGGGCTGGGTGCCCGAGGCGGACGAGGTGGACGAAGAGGAGGAGATGCCCCTCTCTCTCCGCCTCTCGATAGCGGACACCCTCACCCTCGGCAATGCCACGTGCGGGTTCATGGCGGTGTACTTCACCACCACGGGGATCTTGATCCCGCACCTCACCGGCAGCCAGGAGTCGGGCATGGCCCGGCACAGCGCGGCGACCGCCGTGATCCTGATGCTGTGCGCAGCGGTCTTCGACCTGTTCGACGGCCTGGTCGCGCGCAAGCTCCGCTCGTCGCCCATGGGCGCGGAGCTGGACAACCTCTCCGACCTGATCAGCTTCGGCCTGGCTCCGGCGTACTTCGTCCTGGTCTACGGCATGGTCGCGGACGATGCGCATCAGAGAGTGGCGGCGGTCGGCGCGATCGTGGTGCTGCTGGCGGTGGTGCTGCGGCTTGCGCGGTTCTCGTGTGTGACGCCGCCGAACGGCATGTTCCAGGGCATGCCCTCGCCGTTCGGGGCACTGACGGTCGTCTCGATCGTGTTGCTCGAGCTGCCCTTCGTGGCGACGCTGCTGGCGATTCTGGGTACGGCGTGGCTGATGGTGAGCCGGGTCGAGTATCCGAAGCCGCGGGGGCGCC
This sequence comes from Streptomyces sp. NBC_00287, assembly GCF_036173105.1. Taxonomy (NCBI): domain Bacteria; kingdom Bacillati; phylum Actinomycetota; class Actinomycetes; order Kitasatosporales; family Streptomycetaceae; genus Streptomyces; species Streptomyces sp. NBC_00287. The sequence goes on along the minus strand of NZ_CP108053.1, from coordinate 7,668,147 downwards.
TCGCGGTGGCGATGCTGGCGTGGATCGTGCTCTCGATGGGGCTGCTGACGGCGTGGGCGTTCGATGCCCCGAGCGGTCAGCTTCTCCTTCAGACGGGCTGTGCGCTGCAGCTGGTCATGGGCGCGGTGATTCCCCTGTTCGCCACGGCTCGCCGGGTGAACAACTTCAGGGACAACCGGCGTGAGGCGCGGGCGGCGCAACTGCCGTAGCGCTCCGCTGAGCGGGGCCCCGGACCGGTTACGGTTCGGGGCCTTTCGCTTTTCGCCCGGGAGCGAGGAAACGCTCTGGTCAGCGCAGGAAGTCCTCGGCGATTCGGGCCGCCGAGCGTTCCAGGATGGGCCCGGCGTCCGCGATGCACTTCGCGACGTCCGGCTCGATCTCCGTCAGGGCGTACACGCGGCGGATCCCGGCCCGGCCGAGCGCCTCCGGCGGGAGTGCCAGTCGGCCGCACACCGCCACGACCTCCTTGCCCGCCGCCCGCGCCGCCGCCGCGACACCTGCCGGCGCCTTGCCATGCAGCGTCTGCTCGTCCAGCGAGCCCTCACCCGTGATCACCAGGTCCACCCGCTCCAGCGCCGGCGCGAAGCCCAGCACGTCGAGCATGACCTCGATGCCGGGGCGGAACCTGGCGCCGAGGAGCAGCGCGCCGTAGCCGATGCCACCGGCCGCCCCCGCGCCCGGCGAGGCCGCGTACTCGGCGGCCTTGGATCCGATCGCCCCCTCGAGCACCTTCGCGAAGTGCGCCAGCGCCGCGTCCAGGCTCGCCACGTCATCCGGTGAGGCACCCTTCTGGGGTCCGTACACCGCCGGGGCGCCCTTCGGACCGGTCAGGGGGTTGTCCACGTCGCTCGCGAGCACCAGTTCGACGGAGGACAGACGCGGGTCCAGGCCCGACAGATCCGCCGAGACCAGGTCACCCAGTCCCCCGCCACCCGGCGTCACCGGCTCCCCGTCCGCGTCCAGGAACCGCGCTCCCAGCGCGGACAGCATCCCGGCGCCACCGTCCGTCGTAGCACTGCCGCCGACGCCGAAGACGATCGTCCGCGCACCGGCGTCCAGCGCGGCGCGCAGCAGCTCCCCCGAGCCGTAGGTGGAGGCCGTGAGGGGCGCGAAGACGCCCGCCGGGAGCCGCTGGAGCCCACTGGCCTCGGCCATCTCGACGACGGCCGTGTCACCGCGCAGCGCGAACGCCGCCGTGACCTCGTCACCGAGCGGCCCGGCGACGAGGACCTCACGCCGCTCGAATCCGGCCGCGACCGCCGCGTCCACGGTGCCGTCGCCGCCGTCGGCCACGGGCAGCGCCTCGACGTCTACGTCGGGCACGACCTGCCGCAGTCCGGCCGTCACCCGCTCGGCGACCTGTACGGCCGTCAGCGAGCCCTTGAACTTGTCCGCGGCGATGAGCACGCGCTGTGTCACCTGTGATCCCCTTGCTCTCCGGGCCTCGCGCATGTCAAGGCCAGTCGCGCCGCTGCGACCTTAACCGCAGGACACCCTCCCCGTCATGCCCCGCCCGCTCCCTGGACCCACCTGCCGCCCCAGGTCCGGGCCCGCCGGGAACCCCGACCCCCGCCCCGCTGTCCGCCCCCCTCGGAATCGGGTAGACCGGTCGTATGACCCCTGTGGGTACGGAGCCAGAGCTCGCCGACCGCGTTCTTGGAGGCTGGCTGGGCCGGATCGCTGGGAACATGCTGGGGAAACCGGTCGAGCAGGGCGACCTGTGGACGCGGGATCGGATCGACCGATACTTGCGGCGGGCCGCCGCGCTGCCGCTCACCGACTATCTGCCCGAGCCGCCGCCCGGCGACGACGACGTCTTCGAGCTGCGCCCCGAGTGGCGGCAGTGCGTGCGCGGGCGGATCCATGGCAGTTGCCGAGACGACGACGTCGATTACGCCATCCTCGGACTGGACCTGCTCGAGACGCACGGCTTCGCCTTCAGTACCGAGCAGGTCGGCGACCTGTGGCTGCTGCGGCTGCCGTACCTCCAGACCTTCACGGCCGAGCGGGCGGCGTACCGGAACCTCGCCAACGGGCTCAAGCCGCCGCTGACGGCCACCTACGACAATCCGTACCAGGAGTGGATCGGCGCCCTGATCCGGGCCGACATCTACGGCTGGACCTGCCCCGCCGCCCCGAGCCGCGCCGCCTCCCTGGCCCGCCGGGACGCGGTGCTGTCGCACACCGGCAATGGTGTGTACGGCGCGATGTGGGCGGCGGCGCTGGTGTCGGCGGCGTTCGGCGCGCCCACCGTCCGGCACGCCCTCGACCAAGCCCTCGCCGTCATCCCGGCGAGCAGCCGCCTCGCCCGTACCGTGCGCCGGGTGATCTCGCTCCACGACACCCGGATGACCTGGGAGGACACCCTCACCACGGTGTCCGAGGAGACCGCGGGGCTCGGCTGGATCCACACTGTCCCGAACGCCGCCGTCCTTACCGCGGGACTTCTGTACGGCGACGGCGACTTCACCCGCACCATCACGCTGACGGTGCGCGGTGGTCTGGACACCGACTCCAACGGGGCCACCGCCGGGTCGGTGGCCGGGGTGCTGACCGGGGCGGAGGCGATTCCCGCGCAGTGGCGGGACCCGTTGGAGGACACGGTGCGCAGTGCCGTGTTCGGGTTCGACGGCGTGCGGATCAGCGAGCTGGCGGAGCGGACGGTGCGGCTGATCGGCGGTGAGTGACGGTCAGGGCGCCACGTCCGCGTACGTCGTGCCGACCTTCAGACTGTCGATCCAGTTGATCGCCGCCGCGTTCTCGATCTCGGCGCCGTACGTGCCCCACTTGGGTTTGTTCAGGGTGTCCCAGGTGCGGCCGTAGTAGCGGCTGGAGCCGTCGGTGAATGTCTGCCCGACCCCCTTGTAGTACAGCTCGATCCAGCCCGCGGACGCCGAGTCCGAGCTGTGGATGCCGAGCGCGATGTGCTTCCAGGTGCTCACGGTGATCGCCTGGCTCCACAGCAGGACCCAGGTTCCGTCCGCCGTGATGTGGAAGAGCCGCAGCTGACCGGCCTCGACCTTCATCAGCACCGGGTAGTTCTGGGTGCTGTTGGGATACGACTTCCACTGGAAGATCGTCGCCGCGTCGTCGGTGTTGGTCGCCGTCTCCCAGCCCAGCCAGTACGTCGTGTTGTTCTCGAAGACGTACTCGTAGCCGTCGACACGGATGCCCCGTGCCTCGCAACGGCGCAGCCCGGTGGGCTTGTTGAACTTGAAGATCGAGCCGCGGTCCTCGCGGACGTCGACGGTGACACTGCCGGGGTCCTCGCACTCGACCCCGGCGAAGACCCCGGTGCCGCCCGCCGCGTCGCCGTCCCAGGTGACGGCGGCGGAGGCGGGCGACGCCGTCAGCAGGACGACGCAGGCGGCGAGGACGGAGAGGGTATGCAGGCCGGTACGCATGACTGCTCCCTTCACACGAGCCGGACGGTGAGCTTGTGGGTGGCGCCGACCGTCTTGCTCAGATCACCGAAGGTGACGGTCAGTTCGGCGCCCGTGTCGACCGAGGTGACCGCGGACGCCTTCGATACGACCGACTTGACCGGCCGCTTCCAGGTGAGGGTCAGCCCGGTCACCTCGCGGGCCGGATCGGCCACCGCGATCACCGCCGTACCGTCGCGGCGCTCTCTGATCAACACGCTCACCGGGGCACTCGCCGCAATCTTTCCGACCGTTCCGGGCTCCCAGAAGTTGACGCCGGTGAAGCCCCGGGAGGGCACCCGCACGCCCTGTGCGCGCGGGGAGTTGGCGAGGGGGACCAGCCAGTCGCGGTCGCCGGCCCGTTCCGCGGTGCGCCGTGCGCTCGCGCCCGGCAGCAGCACGTAGGCGTAGGAGGCGTCCGTGGGGTCGGTGCCGTGGTCGGCGAGCAGGGTCGCGTAGCGGCGGGTGACCGGGGTGTCGGAGCAGCCGGTGTTGATCGCCTTCCAGGTGCCGGTGCGTTCTTCGCGCAGGGTGGTCAGGTCCGTGCCGCCGGGGAAGACATAGCCGCCGTGGCCTTCGAGGTGGGCCCAGTGGGCCTTGGTCGTGGTGTCGGACGACTGAGTGCGGCCGTCGAGCGTCAGGGCGGCGGTGCCGTTCGCACCGAGGTTGCGGTTGTCGACGACCGTGACGACGCCGGTCCCGTCGGAGGCGCTGATCCCCGCGCCCAGGCAGACCACGGCGTCGTCGAGGAAGAACCAGGACTTGCGGGCCTCGAGCGTGGCGGACAGCCCCTTCAGGTGCTGGCCGGTCACGCCGTAGGTGCCGTCCGTCGTGCCGCCCACCCACGCCGCCGCGGGCCGGGCCGCGCCCCAGATGCCGCCCTCGCCGTCGGCCAGGGGCTTGAGGGAGGCGGTGGTGCCGGGCAGCCGGTAGGGGTCCACGGTCGGCCAGTAGCCGTCGCTGTACTGGCCGCCGTCGCCGTCGGCCCACCAGTAGAGCATCCCCGAACCGGTGTGCCAGGCGCGGAGGTTCTCGCCGTTGCCGTTCTCGTAGTAGGTGATGCGCTCCGAGGCCATGCTGACCGAGGCGGCCCAGCCGGTGGCGCGGTGCACCGCCCGGTCCATGCCGGGGAAGACCTTGTGGCCCGCCGGTTCGGGCAGCGGGGCGACCGTGGTGTCGTCGAGGACCGCGAGGACCCGGGAGAGCGGGGCCACGCCGAGTGTGCTGCCCGCGGTGACATCGCAGTGGGCGTCCCGCTGGTACCAACCCTTGGCCAGCGACTTCCAGCGGGCGTTCTCCGCGGCGCTCGCGCCCTGACCGAGCAGCAGGATGTGGGCGACGACGACATGGCCTCGCAGGTGGTCGTCCTGCTGGACGGCGGGGTTGCTCGCGTAGACGCCGCGGCTGATGGCGCGGCCCGAGACGCCGTCCATCATGAGTCCGTTGTGCAGGAAGGGGGCGTACGCCGACTCCACCGAGTCCAGGAAGAGTTGGCGCTGCGGGTCGGTGACCTCCCAGGCCGATCCGCCGAGCAGGGCGAACAGTTTGCTGAGGCCGTCGATCAGGACGGCGCCGTAACTGCCGGTGTAGGGCACCCAGGTGTGCTGGATGAGCGAGCCGTCGGCGTACAGGCCGTCGCCGGTGGTGACGTAGGGGAAGACCGGGGAGATGGCGTCCCGGGCGAGGGCGATCTTGGTGGCGGTGCCGTCGAGGAGGCCGCGCAGGGCGAGCACCCGACACAGGTCGATGCGGTTGGCGCCGGTGCTGGTGCCGGTGTAGGAGGCGACGGCGGAGTCGGGGACGAAGTGGTCGATCGCGGCGACGGTGGCGGCGATCCGGTCGGCCGTCAGGTGCTCGTACATCATCAGGGAGATGTCGAGCAGGGCCTGCGGGGCGCCGATCTGCCAGTTGTACCAATTGCCGTAGGCGGCCTGGCCTGCGTTGTAGACCTGGCTTTTCAGGTGGTCGAGGCCGGTGAGGATGTCGGCCTTGAGCTGTGCGTCGCCGGTGACGCCGGTGCCGGGCTGGCAGTAGGCCTCCGCCATGGTCTTGAGGCGGTTGTAGCTGTTCTGGATGTTCGCCGAGTAGCCGTAGGACTCGGTGTCCTTGTCGGGTTCGGGGTCGGCGAAGACCAGCGTGGGCCACAGGAATCCGGTGGCCGGGGCCATGGCCGCCTGGTACTGGGCGGCCAGCGAACCGAGTGCGGTCAGCTTGGACTTGAAGGGTTCGGCGGTCGGGCTGAAGCCTTCGCCGAGGAGGAGGGTGCGCCACTTCGCGCGCAGGGTGGCGAACTCGTCCGGCTCGGCTGCGGCTGCGGGCGGTGCGGCGGTGGCCGCGCCCGCGAGAGCGAGTGCGCAGGTGGAACCGCCGGTGGCGGCGAGGAAGCGACGTCGGGACCAGGGGGGCGTCATGGAGTCTCCGGGGGCAGAGAGACGGGAGCGGCCGGGGGGCGTTGCCGCTGCAATGTGAGCGCTTTCTAGCACCCGACGAAGCAAACGCTCAATACATCCGGTCGAATTGATCGAATCGATCGTTTGCTCAGTTGGGTGCCAGGGGTCCCCGGCTCGTTACCCTTCCTGGATGACCACTCAGGACTTCGCCACGTATATCGCGGGACTCCCCCGCGTCCTCGCCGGTGCCGCCGCCCTGTTCCGGGACGCGGAGGGGCGGGTGCTGCTCGTCGAGCCCAACTACCGTGAGGGCTGGGCACTTCCGGGCGGTACGGTCGAGTCCGACGACGGCGAGACCCCGCGTCAGGGGGCCCGCCGGGAGACGGCCGAGGAGATCGGGCTCGACCTGGAACTCGGCCCGCTGCTCGCGGTGGACTGGGTACGCGGCACGGCCCGGCCGCCCCTGGTCGCCTATTTGTACGACGGTGGCGTCCTCGGCGAGGACGACTTCAAGGCGATCCGGCTCCAGGAGGAGGAGTTGCTGTCGTGGCGTCTGGTCCCGCGCGAGGAGCTCACCGAGTATCTGCCGGGCGCCCTGGGCCGTCGGGTGCTGGTCGCGCTGGACGTCCTCGCGGACGGCGGGGGCACGGCGGAACTGGAGAACGGGCACCGGGTCGGCTGATCCGGCCCGGCAGGGTTCAGCCCTCGACGTCCCTGGGTTTGGCGTCCATCTCGCGCAGCGCGTCGTCGCGTTCGGCGACGCGGGCCTCGGTGCGGTGACCGCGCTCGATGTAGTCGCGGATGACGAGCTCGACGGCGTCCTGGGGGCTGCCCACGCCGGCGAGGACCATGACCTCGACGACGAGTTCGGCGTCGAGGGAGACGGTGACCTTGGCCATGCGCGGACGCTATCACCGGCGCGTGCCCCGCGACCCGAATATCCGTTCGCCGCAGCTGCGGCCCCCCGCCTACCCTCGGTGACATGACCAAGCCCCTCGTCGCCCTCCTCAGCGGCGCCGGTATCAGCACGGACTCCGGAATCCCCGACTACCGCGGGCCGAACGGTCTGTGGCGGCGGGACCCGGACGCCGAGAAGCTGGTGACGTACGAGTACTACATGGGCGATCCGGAGATCCGCCGCCGCTCCTGGCAGATGCGGCGCAAGAACCGCACCCTGAAGGCCGAGCCGAACGCCGCGCACCACGCGGTCGCCGAGTTGGAGCGCTCCGGGGTGCCGGTCAGGGTGATCACGCAGAACGTGGACGGGCTGCACCAGCTCGCCGGGATGCCGGCCCGCAAGGTGCTCGAACTGCACGGCAGCGCACGCAGCGTGGTGTGCACCGGCTGCCATGCGCGCGGCCCGATGGAGGACGCGATCGCCCGGGTCGAGGCCGGTGAGGAGGATCCGCTGTGCCTGGAGTGCGGCGGGATCCTGAAGTCGGCCACGGTGATGTTCGGTGAGCGCCTCGACCCGGTCGTGCTCGGGGAGGCGGTCGCGATCACCAAGGCGTGCCAGGTGTTCATCGCGGTCGGCACCAGCCTGCAGGTACAGCCCGCGGCGGGCCTCGCCAGGGTCGCCGCCGACCACGGCGCACGGCTCGTCATCGTCAACGCCGAGCCGACGCCGTACGACGAACGCGCCGACGAGGTGATCCGGGAGCCGATCGGGACCGCGCTGCCGCAGCTGCTGCGCGGGCTCGCCGAGTAGCTCAGAATGCGATCATGAGCTCTGCAATCCGCCATGTGACGATCGACTCCGCCGACGCCTACCGCCTCGCCGAATTCTGGTCCCGGGTGCTGGGCCTGCCCGTGCACGAGGACGACAAGCCGGGAGACGAGGACGCGCTGATCGAGGGCGCGGGCCTGCTCTTCGTCACCGTCCCGGAGCCCAAGACCGTCAAGAACCGCGTGCACCTGGACCTTCAGCCCAAGGACCGCACCCGGGACGAGGAGATCGAGCGGATCCTCGCCCTCGGCGCCACGATCGTCGACGACCGCCGCACCCCGGACGGCAAGGGCTGGGCGGTCCTCGCCGATCCGGAGGGCAACGAGTTCTGCGTGGAGCGCAGTGCGGCGGAGCGGGCGGGTGAGCCGGGGGCCTAGAAGAGCGCCGATCCGCCCTCGAACTCCAGCAGCCGCTGCTTGCGGTCGAGGCCGCCGCCGTACCCCGTGAGGCTGCCGCCCGCTCCTACGACGCGGTGGCAGGGGACGATGATGCCGATCGGGTTCTTGCCGTTGGCGAGACCGACCGCACGGGAGGCGCCCGGTTTACCGAGGGCGTCGGCGAGATCGCCGTACGAGCGGGTCTCGCCGTAGGGGATCCGGCGGAGCTGGTCCCAGACGCTGTGCTGGAAGGGTGTGCCTTTCAGGCGCAGTTCGAGGGTGAACTCCTTCAACTCGCCCGCGAAATAGGCCTCCAGTTGTTCCTCGGCGGCCCCGAAAACGGTGTCGTCGCGGGCGCCGAACGTCTCCTCCGGTGGTCGGTGGCGCTGCTCGGTCATGTAGAGGCCGCACAGGATGCCGTCGTCGGCGACGAGGGTGAGAGGGCCGTACGGGCTGTCGATCACGGTGTGCTTAGGCATGGAACGTCCTTAGACCGGGAGGAAGTTGATCGGGTGGCTGTCGGTCGCCCACAGATACTGGACGGCGTACGCCCGCCAGGGCCGCCAGGCGGCGGCGCGGGCCGTGAGGGCGGCGGGAGTGGAGGGCAGGCCCAACTCCCCTGCCGCGCGGCGGATTCCGAGGTCCGTCGGGAGGAAGGCGTCCGGGTCGCCGAGGGCGCGCATGGTGATCACGTCGACCGTCCAGGGGCCGAAGCCGGGGAGGGCGAGGAGTCGGGAGCGGGCCTCGGCCCAGTCGCTCTCCACTCCCAAGTGGAGGCTGCCGTCGGCGAGTTGGCCGACGAGGTTGGTGAAGGTCGTACGGCGGGTGCGTGGCATCGCCAGTGACTGCGGGTCCACCGCCGCCAGTGCCTCGGGCGCCGGGAAGAGGTGGGTGAGGCCGCCCTCGGGGTCGTCGACCGGTTCGCCGTGTGCGGTGACCAGACGGGCCGCGTGGGTGCGGGCAGCGGCCGTGGAGACCTGCTGGCCGAGCACGGCCCGTACGGCGAACTCCGCCTCGTCGACCGTGCGCGGGACACGCCGGCCGGGGGCCTTGGCGACCAGCGGTGCGAGCAGCTCGTCCGTGCTGAGCTGCTCGTCGACGGCGACCGGATCGGCGTCCAGGTCGAGCATCCGACGGCAGCGGCTGATGGCGACGGTCAGGTCGCGCAGGTCGCTGAGGGTGAGGCGGCAGGCGATGTGGTCGGGCTTCGGGGTCAGGGACACGATGCCGTGGCCGTACGGCAGGCGCAGCGTGCGGCGGTAGGCGCCGTCCCGCCACTCCTCCACACCGGGTACGGCGGTCGCCGCGAGGTGGCCGAAGAGGTTGTCGGGGTTGAGGGGGGCGCGGAACGGCAGGCGGAGGGTGAGGACTCCCGGGGTGTGGCCCGGGGCCTTGCGGGGTGCGCGGGACCGTAGCTCGCTCGGCGCGAGTGCGAAGACCTCGCGCACGGTGTCGTTGAAGGTGCGGATGGAGGAGAAGCCGGCGGCGAAGGCGATCTCCGCCATCGGCAGCGGGGTCGTCTCGATCAACAAGCGGGCGGTTTGGGCGCGTTGGGCGCGGGCCAGCGCGAGCGGGCCCGCGCCCAGTTCGGCGAGGAGCTGGCGTTCGACCTGCCGGGTGCTGTAGCCGAGGCGGGCGGCGAGGCCGGGCACGCCCTCGCGGTCGACCACACCGTCGGCGATCAGCCGCATGGCGCGGGCCACGAGGTCGGCGCGCTGGTTCCACTCCGGGGAGCCCGGGCTGGCGTCCGGACGGCACCGCTTGCAGGCCCGGAAGCCGGCCTGCTGACAGGCGGCCGCGCTCGGGTGGAACACCATGTTCTCGGGCTTGGGCGCGACCACCGGACAGCTCGGCCGGCAGTAGATCCCCGTGGTCAGGACGGCTGTGTAGAACCATCCGTCGAAGCGCGCGTCCTTGGCCTGGACGGCCCGCACGCAGTGCTCGGTCTCGGTGTGCATCCCCTTCTGCATGCGTCCAGCATCGAGCACGCGCCGGGGGAAGGCTGGCGAGAATCCGACATCAACCTCGGCGGTCCTGGGACCATGCCGATTCACGCAGGAGCCGCAGTCCATTGAGCCCGACCAGCACGGTCGAGCCCTCGTGGCCCGCCACGCCGAGCGGCAGCGGAAGGTGTCCGATCAGGTCCCACAGCACGAGCCCGGTGATGAAGACGCCCGCGATGACCAGATTCTGCAGCACCAGCCGACGCGCGGCCCGGGACAGCCGTACCACCGCGGGGACGGTCGTCAGCTCGTCCCGCACGATCACCGCGTCCGCCGTCTCCAGGGCCAGGTCGGAGCCCGCGCGACCCATGGCGATGCCGGAGTGGGCGGCGGCGAGGGCGGGGGCGTCGTTGACGCCGTCACCGACGAAGAGCACCTTGCGGCCCTGGCCCTGGAGGGCGCGTACGGCGTCGACCTTGTCCTCGGGGAGGAGCCCCGCCCGGACGTCGGTCAGGCCGGTGGCCTCGGCGACTCGGGCGGCGGCGCCGGAGTTGTCGCCGGTGAGGAGGACGGGCGCGGAGCCGGTCAGGGCGGTGAGGGCGGCCGTGGTGGCGGGGGCCTCGGCGCGCAGGCGGTCGGTGAGGGTGAGGGTGCCGACCGGCTTGCCGTCCCGGCTCACCTGGACGACGGTGGCGTCGCTGTCGACGTCGGCGCGGCCCACGCTCACTTCGCGCCCCTCGACGGTGGCGGTGACGCCCTGACCCGGGGTGGCGGTGAAGTCCTCGGCGGGCGCGAGCGCGAGCCCGCGGGTACGGGCGGCGGCGACGATCGCGCGGGCCAGCGGGTGCTCGCTGGGGTGCTCGGCGGCCGCGGCCAGGGCGAGGAGGGCGTCCTCGTCGAGACCGGACTCCGGCAGCGGGCGTACGTCGGCCACCTCGGGAGCGCCTTCGGTGAGGGTGCCGGTCTTGTCGAGGGCCGCGGTGTCGATCTCGCCGAGGCGTTCCATGGCGACGGCCGACTTGACCAGGACGCCGTGGCGTCCGGCGTTGGCGATGGCGGACAGCAGGGGCGGCATGGTCGCGAGGACCACCGCGCAGGGCGAGGCGACGATCATGAAGGTCATGGCACGCAGCAGGGCGTCGGCCAGCTCGGCACCGAACGCCATCGGCACACCGAAGACCGCGAGGGTGGCGAGCACCATGCCGACGGCGTACCGCTGCTCGATCTTCTCGATGAACAGCTGCGTCGGCGCCTTGGTGCGGGACGCCTCCTCGACCAGGGTGACGATCCGGGCGATCACCGAGTCGGCGGGGTCGCGCTCGACGCGGACGCGCAGGGCGCCGGCGCCGTTGAGGGTGCCCGCGAAGACCTCGTCGCCGGGGCGCTTGACGACCGGGAGGGGCTCACCGGTGATGGTGGCTTCGTCGGCCTCGCTGGTGCCGTCCAGGACCTGCCCGTCGGCGCCGATGCGCTCGCCGGGGCGGATCAACAGCACATCGCCGACGGAGAGTTCGGCGGTCGGTACGGTCTCCTCGGCGGCGTCGGTGAGCCGGGTGGCGGTGGTGGGCGCGAGGTCGAGCAGGCCGCGCACGGAGTCGGCGGTGCGGGCGGTGGCCAGGGCCTCCAGGGCGCCGGAGGTGGCGAAGATGACGATCAGCAGGGCGCCGTCGAGGACCTGACCGATCGAGGCCGCGCCGAGGGCGGCGACGATCATCAGCAGATCGACGTCGAGGGTCTTCTCGCGCAGCGCCCGCAGCCCTTCGAGCGCGGGTTCCCAGCCGCCGGTGGCATACGCGACGGCGTACAGCGGGCCGTAGGCCCAGGCGGGCGCGCCGGTCAGGTCGAGGGCGAGGCCCAGCAGGAAGGCGACGGTCGCGGCGAGCGCCCAGCGGGCCTCGGGCAGCGCGAGGATGCGGGTGCGGCGGCGGGGGGCCGTCGGGGCGGGTGCGGGGGCATGGGCGGGGGCGAGTGTGGTGGACACGTGTGGCACCATACAGGAACACATGAAGACTCATTCATCTATTCATGTGTAGTGGTGAGTACGATACGCCCATGGGTCATGGAGCCGTCACCACCACCGCAGAAGAGCGCGTACGCCTGGACGCGGACAATGTCGCGAAGGTGGCGACCACCCTCCAGGCCCTGTCCACCCCCTCCCGCCTGCTGATCCTCGCGCGACTGCGCGAAGGCCCGCTGCCGGCCACCGAGTTGGCCGCCGAGGTGGGCATGGAGCAGTCCGCCTGCTCGCACCAACTGCGATTGCTGCGCAATCTGGGTCTGGTGGTGGGCGAGCGGCGCGGCCGGTCGGTGGTGTACGCGCTGCACGACCACCATGTCGCCGAACTCCTCGACCAGGCCGTCTATCACGTGGAGCATCTGCGGCTGGGGATCAGCGACGTGACCGAGTGAGGTCTACGCCGTCGTAGCCTCGTCCTCCGCCACGAAGTCGACGACCGCGAGCGCGAAGAGCAGGGCGAGGGCCAGGCCGACCACGACCCAGCCGGTCGGGTACGGCCACAGGACGAAGGCCAGGACCGCCGCGGCCACCAGCAGCCAGGAGATCCAGGTGCGGTGCCGGTGGACGAAGCGGCCCACCCGGCCGGTGCGCAGACCCGCCCGCTCGGCAGTCGAGCGGACGGCTCCGATGCCCGCGTGCCACATCTGCCGTACGAACCCGGCCCGGCGGCCGGGTCCGGTGAGCCAGGCGGCGAGGGCGACCACCACACCGAGGACGACCGCCACCCGCACGCTGGTGCGCAGGAAACGGACCAGGGTGTCGTACACCGACTCGGCGGCGGGCTGCGAGACGCCGGAGGGCAGGGCGTCGAGGTACACCGTGCGGAAGACGGTCAGGACGACGCCGAGCAGCCCTACGGCGAAGGCGAAGCCGAGCGCGCCCGCGACCAGCGCCTTGCGGCGGTGCGCGGCGAGCAGCACCCCACCCGCGATCAGCACGACCGAGATGACGGGGAGCCAGAATCCGATGAGCTGGAGCAGCCGGAACCCCGTCTGGGCCCGACCGATGTCCTCCGACTGAACGATCGTGATCTCGGTGTGGATCTCGGGGATCTTCCCGGCCACGGTCATGCCCTCGTCGACGAGACGCTCCTTGACCCGTTCGACGACCGGACCGAGGTCCAGGGTCACCGCGTCGTCCTCGACCTTCACGGCGCCGCCGCCTTCGCCGGTCAGTGCCTTCACGACGTTGTCATGGACCCGGCGGTTGGCCTCGGTCCAGATCCTGTCGAAGACGTCCGAGGCGACGACCGCCTGGGCCTTGTCGTGCACGAAGCTGGCGACCGCGTTCTCCAGCGAGGGGCCCAGTCTGCCGAGCGCCTTCTGCACCAGCGGCCGGTCCGCGGCCGGGGTCTCGGACAGCAGCGCGGTCAGGTCGAGGCGGCTCATCACGGCGTCGGTGACCCGGGTCGCGACGGCGTTCTGGATGTCCCGGTCCCGGGCGAGGGGTTCGACCGTGTCGACGTAGCGGTCGGTGTCCCCTGCGATGTCGGCGGTCCACGCGGCGACCGCGCCCAGCGGCGCCAGGATGCAGCCGAGGACGATGAGCACGGCGGCCAGCGCCGACCGGGCCCGGTGGTGTTTCGGCCGTTCGGTCCGCTCCGCCTCCAGGGCCGCGACGCGTGCCCGTAGCCGCGCCAGTTCCTCCTGCTCGGCGCCCGGGGGTTCCCCGTCACCCGCCATGCCGTGCTCCCTCCTGCTCCGCTGGAGCCAGCAGACCCCGCGGGCGGGAGGGAGGCGACCTCGGGCGGGCCGTCCGGGTGATCAGGCCGTCGCCGGCTCCTGTACGGCGCGCAGCGAGAGGGCCCGCTGATAGCGACGCAGCAGCAGGACCGCCGTCGCGGCGAGGCCGGTGAGCAGGCCGAGCCAGACCCCCACGGTGTCCCAGCCCGCGAGCTCACCGAAGAGCCAGGCCGCAGGCAGGCCGATCAGCCAGTAGCCGACGAGGGTGATCCGGAAGCCGCTCTTGGTGTCGTCGAGGCCGCGCAGCAGACCCACGCCGATGTTCTGGGCGCAGTCGAAGAACTGCAGGACCGCGGCGACGAGCAGCAGGTCCGTGGCGATGTGCTCGGCGCTGGACGACGCGTCCAGGAAGGGACGCAGCACCAGCTCGGGAACGGCCAGGTACACCACGCCGACCACCGCCATCACGGCGCCCGCGCACGCCAGCGCCGTGTTCTTGATGCGCTGCGCCGCGGCGACCCGGTCGAGGGCGAGTTCCCGGCTGACGTTGATGGAGGCGGCGTGGGACAGGCCCACGGCGATCTGGAAGACGATGTAGATCAGCTGGTTGACGGCGGTGTGGGCGGCCAGCGCGGCGCTGCCGAAGGTGCCGATGAGCAGGGCGACGACGGAGAAGAAGCCGGCCTCGGAGCCGTAGGTGGCGGCGATGGGCAGACCGAGGTTGGTCAGCCGGCGCAGGGTGGCCGGGCGGGTCTTCCAGATGCGGATGTCCATCAGGGGCGCGAGCTGGGGGTCGCGGCGCGCGGAGACGTACAGGGCCACGCAGGTCAGGACGTACACCGTGGTCGTCGCGATGCCGATGCCGGGCAGGCCCAGCTCCGGCAGTCCCCAAGTGCCGTGAATCAGGACCCAGTTGAGGCCCGCGTTGACGGCCACCGAGGCGATGGTGATCTGGAGCAGGGCCTGCGGGCGACGCATGCCGACGGTGAACTGGCGGATCGCCTGGAACCACAGACAGGGCACGAGGCCCGGGGCGAGCGCGAGCAGTACCGGCCACGCCGTGTCGACCACGTCGGGGTCCTGGCCGAGGAAGGCGACGGCCTGTCCGATCAGCAGGATGGCGAGGGCACCGACCACCCCGGAGAGGGTGGCCAGGGCCAGCGCGGCGCGGACCACGTCCCGTACCTCTTGCCGTGCCTCCTCGGTGAGTTCGGCGTCCTCGGCGTGCGCGGAGGCGGCGGAGACCTGGTTGCCGACGGCGGTGACCATGCCGACGCCCATGGTGCGCAGCTGGTTGAAGATGACCAGCGCCAGGCCGCCGCCCGCGAGGGCCTCGGTGCCCATCAGGCCCATCATCACCGTGTCGGTGGTGGTGAGGGCGACCTGGGCGAGCTGGGTCAGCGCGAGCGGCACGGCCAGGGCGGCCAGGGCACGGCTTTCGCGCAGCAGGGTGGTGAACGGTGTCGGCATCGGGCTCAGTTCTCGCGGAGTTTCGTCAGCAGTCCCTCGACCTCGCGTTCCACATCGGGGTCGAGGAGCGAGCGGGCTGTCATCCAGTCGTCGTTGAAGACGGTGTCCATGTACTTCTCCCCGCCGTCATTGACCAGGGCGACCATAGTCGTGCCCGGCGGGAGGGCGGACATGCGGGTCAGGGCCTCGTACACGACGCCGCCCGCGGAGCCGCCGATGAGCAGTCCGAGGCGGCGGGCGAGGGCGCGTGCGGTGGCGAACGCCTCGACGTCGCCGACCTTCACGCCCTCGTCCAGCAGGTCGTAGTCGACCATCGCACCGATGGTGGCGCCCTCGGGCGTGCCCGTGCCGGACTGGTAGTAGTCGTGCGCGGGCGGCCCGAAGGCGATGGACCCCTTGGGTTCGACGCCGACGATCCGCACCCCCGGCACGCTCTTGCGCAGCTCCCCGCCGCACCCGAAGAGCCCGCCGCCGGTCCCGACGGCACCTATCAATATGTCGATACGGCCGTCCAGGGCGGCGTCGAGTTCATGCGCCACCGGACGGTAACCGTCGCCGTTGGCCGGGTTGTTGTGCTGCTCGGTGAAGTAGGCGTTGTCGCTCTCGGCGGCCAGCTTCTCGGCGAACTCCTCGCGGGCCGCGGTGGCCAGTTCCTGGTCGCCCTCGTCGGCGATGTAGACGAGTTCGGCGCCGAGGGCCTTCATGCCACGGAGTTTGTCGGCGGCGGCGTGATGGTCGACGACCGCGGTGAAGGTGTAGCCGCGTTCGGCGGCGACGACGGCGAGGCCGAGTCCGGTGTTGCCGGAGGTGGACTCGACGATCCGGCCGCCGGGGCGCAGCAGCCCGCGCTCCTCGGCGTCCAGGACCATCTGGCGGGCCATGCGGATCTTCGCGGTGCCGGTCGGGTTGAACTGCTCCAGTTTCAGCAGCAGTCGGCTGCCGGTGGCCGTGCGGCACAGCTCGAACAGCGGGGTGTAACCGATCAGGTCGGAGACCCGGCTGACGACGGCGGGACGCGTGAGCGCCTTGTCCATCGGATGACTCCTGGGTTGGGGACGAATCAGTGGTTGCGGTCCAGGCGCCAGTTCGCGGCGCCGCATCCGACGGGGTCGAGGACGACCTTCGGGGGGAGCGGGAGCTCGTGGAAGGGCGACTCGTTGGAGTCCATCTGGTATCCGGCGGTGTTGGGGTAGACGAGCAGATCGCCGGGGGCGGGCCGGGCGGGCAGGGCGACCTTGCGCCAGGTGACCATGTCGGACTCCAGACAGGTGGCCCCGCCGACGCAGGCCGCGTACGGCTCGCCCGGCGCGCCGCGGGAGAGCAGCACCGGATCGGGCAGGTACTCGCTGGCGAACCACTGCTCGGACAGGCTCAGGCTGCTGCCGTCCACGGTGACGATGCCGTAGCCGTCCCGGTCCTTGACGCCCTGGACGCGGAAGACGGTGCAGCCTGCCTGGTCCAGCAGCGCCCGGCCGGGTTCGAGGAGCAGCCGTACCTCCGTCTCGCGCAGCCGCCCGGCGAGCCCGTGCGCGGCGAGGACGGCACGCAGGGCGTCGGCGCCCGCGATGGGCGAGTGGTACGGGTAGAAGTCGGCCGCCGTGAACGACTTGCCCGCGTGGTAGTGCTCGGGGCGCTGGTCGCGCAGGAAGCGTTCCCAGTGGGCGGCGTCGGTGTAGTCGACGGCGAAGCCACCGCCGATGCTGATCCGGTCGGCCCGCAGGCCGAGTTTGCGGGCTGTCAGGCACAAGTCGACGAGCTGGACGGCCAGTTCGGCACGCAGCTGCGGGTCGTATCCGGACAGATGGAAGGAGAAGCCCTCCATGTCGAGGGAGTCGCCCGCCTCCTGACATTGAATCAGGGCAGCCTCGACCTCCGCCCCGTCGAGTCCGAACCGGCTGTGCGGCTGGGCGGGCGACAGCCGCCTGAGCAGGACCCGGGCCTGGCGCCGCACGGCCCGTGCCTCGGTGATGATTCGGTCGAGTTCGTCGAGGGCGTCGACGGCGATGAGGCAGCCTTGGAGGACGGCGACGCGCAGCAGGTGGTCGGCCTTGGCGGGCCCGGTGACCACGATGTGCTCGCCGCGCACCCCGTGCCCGAGGGCGTCGCGCAGCTCACCGGCGCTGGCCACGTCGACACCCGTACCGGACACGGCACAGCGTTCGATCCATACGGCGGCCTTGTTGGCCTTCTTGGCGTAATACACCTGGCCCTCGACGCCCGCCTCGGCGAGCGCCGCACGGAAGGCGGCCGTGTTGGTGTCGAAGCGGTCCGGCAGGAGCAGGTGGAAGGGGCCACCGAGCGCGTGCGACAGCTCGTACGGCAGCCCGCCGGCCAGGACCGCGTCCAGGTGTGGATCGTGGTGGGCGGGCAGCGGCGGGGCCGCCACGTGGGTCACTGCCACAGCGGCACCCGCGTTCCCAGCCCCTGCTCGATGGCGAGTTGGGCGAAACGGTGGCCGAGCGCGATGTCGGTGACGACAAGTCCGCTGTTGTAGGCGAAGATCCGCTCCTCGGCCGACTGCCGTCCACGCGCCCGGCCCGCGAGCACCTCGGGGAACTCGGCGTCCACGGCGGGGAAGTTGCCGTCGGCGTCCGCCATGTCGGTGCCGGTGACCTTCATCTGCGCCTCGCTGGTGGCGATGACCCGGTCCGCCCGGTGCAGGGTGGAGGGGGCGATGCCATGGCCGACCAGGATCGAGACGGCGCCCGGCTTCAGATCGTCGGACTCCACGGCGGCCGGGGTGTGGTTGCCCGCGGTGGCGACCACCACATCGGCCTCGGCCGCTGCGGCCCGTACGTCCTCGACGACCTCCAACTCCCGCTCGGGGAAGTAGTGGTGGAGCCGCTCGCGTACCGCGGCCAGACCCTCGGGGTGAGTGCCGTACACCATGAGGCGGTCGAGGTCGGGCAGGGTGGTGAGCAGGAAGGGCAGGGCGAGGCGGCCCTGGGTGCCGGTGCCGATGACGAGGGCGGTGCGGCTGCCGGGGGCGGCGCACTCGCGGGCGAGCAGCGCGGAGACGGCCGGGGTGCGCAGCGAGCCGACGCGCCCGCAGTCCATCAGCGCGACCGGCAGTCCGGTGGTGTCGTCGTAGAGGCTCAAGGTCGTATAGTAGTGCTGCTGGTCACGGCCCTTGTCCAGGCCGTGCTTGTACGACGTCTTGACCGCGACGACGCCCCGGACGCCGTCCCGGCCGAGCATGGCGTAGGAGACGGAGTGGCCGTCCTCGGGCTTGACGGTGAGTTTGCGCGGGTTCGCGGACTGGCCGTCGGCGAGGGTGCGGTAGGCCTGTTCGACCACGTCGACCACGTCGGTGAGGGTGATGTCGATGCCCGCGAGGTCGCTGGTGCTCAGAATGCGCAGGGCCTTGTCGTCGGCGGGTGTGCCGGTCACTGCTGGTCCCTTCGTAGGGGGAACGGTCGGGGTGATCAGACGTCGGCCACGAGGGCGGCCTGCCCGTAGCCGTGCTCGTCCGCCTCGGCCGGCGGGCGGCTGCGGCGGCCGGGGACGCGGACCGAGGCGCGCTTGAGCCAGCGGTCGGTGCCGTCGTAGCGGGCCTTGAACGGGACCCGGCCGTGGACGACCAGGTCGTTGTCGACGACCAGCACGTCACCGGGGTCCAGGCTGACGGCGACGGAGACGCGCTCCAGTTCGGCGGTCAGGCGGTCATAGGCGGCGCGGTAGTCGGCGGGCGCCTCGTCGAGGGGGGTGTAGGCGGGGTCGTAGCGCAGGGTGGGGCCGTCGGCGGACTCCCACAGAGCGGGGATCCTCGGCGGCGGGCCGGAATAGCCCTGGGCCTCGGCGTAGGCGTCGTCCGGGAGGATCGGGAGCACCGGGCGCGAGAGCAGTGCGAGATCGGCCGGGTCCAGGCGGACTTGGCGGATGCTCGCGGCGGTGGTGGCGACGGCGTCGTGGTTGCGCAGACAGCCGAGCATCAGCAGATGGGCGCGGCCGGGGTGGAAGGCGTCCTCGGTGTGCGGGCTGAGCAGGACCGTGCTGCTGGCGCCGGTCTGCGCCTGCTCATGGCCGGGCGAGGGCACGATGTTGTGGACGAACCGGCCGTCCTGCTGGCCCTCCCAGGCGATCGGCCGGCCCATCAGGGTGGCGAGGAGCAGCAGTCGTACGTCCCATTCGGCGGCGCTGTCGCCCGCGGTGGCCCAACTGGCGGGCGTGGGGCCGATCTCGGTGTCGTCGACGGGAAGTCCGCGAAGGACGAAGAGTCCGGCGTCGGTGTCTACGGGGCGACAGGCGTGGTGAATCGTTTCGTCAAGATTCTTCGCGGCCTGGGCCACGTCTTTGAGGAGTTCGGGCCGATCGGCCGAACCACCGTGGTCGGCAAGGATTTTCCGGGCGGCGTCGGTCAGCTCGTCCACGGCGTGCGCGGCGAGCTGCCGCAGGGGTGCGGCTCCCATGGGCATGGGTGAGTCGTCCGTTCGAGGAGGCGGGTGCGGGGGGACGTGGTGCGCGGTCTCGGAACGCCTGCCTGTGAGTCTGCTGTGCGCAGCGGCGGCCTGAAACGTATACCAATCCGAGTTAGGTAAGGCAACCCTAACTAGGCCCCAGTGCTCCCTTTGGGCCCCACCCACGCCTTCCGTGCCAATCCGTGCACCCGTGCGCCGGGTTGACGCCCCCGGCGCGAGGTAACGAGCGCGTCTCACAGGTTGCGTTAAGGATCTTCTTAGGGTAGGCACACCTAAGCAAAATGCATCACTCCAGCGGAACGAGGTCGAAAGTGAACCTGAACAGGCGCCAAGTGCTGTGGGCCGGTGGCGGAATAGCGGCGTCCGCGCTGCTCGCCGCATGCGGCGGCGACGACGAGACCTCGTCCAACTCCCCCGCCAAGGGCTCCGAGAAGCCCCGGCGCGGCGGCACCCTGCGGGTCGGCGCCCTGGGCCGCGCCTCGGCCATCACCCGCGACCCGCACGGCTCGCAGGCCAACGAGAGCGACTACCTGATCATCTCGCTCGTGTACGACACGCTCACGGTGCCGGGCACCAAGCCCAACACCGAGCCGCGGCTCGCGGCGAGCTGGCAGCCCTCGGCCGACCTCAAGACCTGGAAGTTCACACTCGCCAAGGGTGCGAAGTTCCACGACGGCTCCCCGGTCACCGCCGAGGATGTCGTCTGGTCGCTGAAGCGGCTGCGCAACACCCCGGCCGGCGCCTCCCGCCTGCCCGGCATCAAGCCCGAGAACATCAAGGCCGAGGGCGACGACACCGTCGTACTCGTGTCGGACTACGCCAATGCCGAACTGCCGCTGCTGACCCGTCTGACGACCTTCGTGTTGAAGAAGGACACCTCGGACAAGGAGCTGGACAAGGCGCCCGGCACCGGCCCGTTCAAGCTGGACTGGTTCCGCTCCGGCAACGCGCGCCTGGTGCGCAACGAGGACTGGTACGGCGGGGAGGTCCTCCTCGACGCGATCGAGGTGAAGATCTTCGAGAGCCCGCAGGCGATGGCCAACGCGCTCCTCGCCGGGCAGATCGACGTCGCCTCCAACGTCGGCGCGGTGGCGGCCCGTACGGCCGAGAAGCGCGAGGACATCCAGATCGTCCGGCGCCCCAACGACATGGCGATGCCGATCGTGATGCGCACCGCCGACGGTCCGTTCGCGGACGCGAAGGTGCGTGAGGCGCTGCGGCTGGCCGTGGACCGCGAGGCGATGGTCAAGCAGGTGCTGTCCGGCTACGGCACCGTCGCCAACGACATCCTCGGCACCGGCGACCCCGCCTTCGCCAAGGACATCCCGCAGCGCACCCGCGATCTCGCCAAGGCCAAGTCACTGCTCGCCGAGGCCAAGTTCGATGTGTCGAAGACGTACGAGCTGCTGACCACCGAGGACATCCCGGGCCTCGCCGAGGCGGCCACCCTGTTCGCCTCCCAGGTCCGCGAGGCCGGGGTCAAGGTGAAGGTCGTCAAGCAGGAGTCGGCGACCTTCTGGGAGAAGACCTGGCTCAAGGGCGACCTGTACACCACGTACTGGGGCACCAACGACTCCGTGGTGTTCTTCGCCAGCAAGACGATGGTGTCCGACTCCGGCCAGAACGAGGCCGGCTGGAAGAACACCGAGTTCGACGACACGTACCGCAAGGCCATGGCGACCAAGGACGCGGCGGCGCGCGCGAAGGTGCTGGGCGAGCTCCAGCAGATCGAGTACGACGAGTCCGGCTACCTGCTGTGGGGCATGGCCGACGGTATCGACCTCGCCGGTGCCGCCGTGCGCGACCTGCCCGTGCTGCCCGGTTACGGACGCGTCCAGCTTGAGAGCGCATGGCTGGCTCGCTGATTCCGGCGACACGGCCCGAACCGGCCGGGGACTCTTTGAAGCGTCCCCGGCCGGTTCCGGCGGTTGCGCGGGCCGCGCTCCGGCTCGCCGGGGTGCTCGCGCGGCGGGCGCTGTTGCTGGCGGTGCTGCTGGCGTTCGTGTTCGCCGCGGTCGAGTTGCTGCCCGGTGACGCGGCCAACGCCACCTCCGAACGCGGGGAGAGCGCGGCCGACATCGCCGAGCGGCGGCAGCTGCTGGGCCTGGACCGGCCGGTGCTGGAGCGGTTCTGGGAGTGGATGACCGGGCTGCCGACCGGGGACCTCGGTACGTCCGCCCGCGGCGAGTCCGTCGCCGACCTGCTCTCCCGACCGTTCCCCAACACGCTGCTGCTCGGCGGTCTTGCGCTGCTGCTCACCCTGGTGGCCTCCGTCGCGCTCGGCTGCTGGGCCGCCGCCAAGCCCGGGGGGATGGTGGACCGTTCGGTGTCGGCGAGTGCCACCGGAGTGCTCGCGCTGCCCGAGTTCGTGGTCGCGGTGGCGCTGGTGCTGGTCTTCGCCCTGTGGACGGACTGGCTGCCCGCCGTCACCCTCACCGACGCCGACGGCTCCCCCGCCTCCTGGGAAATGCTCGTCCTGCCCGTGCTCGCCCTCGCCATCCCGCAGATCGGCTGGAACACCCGGATCGTGCGGGCGGCGCTCGACGACGAGGTCAAGGCGCCGCACATCGAGACCGCGGTGCTGGACGGGCTGCCCCGGCACCGGATCTTCACCCACCATCTGCTGCCCGGGGCGCTGCCGACGATCGCGGCGGGGCTCGCCACCTCGACCGGGATGCTGCTGGGGGGTGCCGTCGTGGTGGAGACCATCTTCAACTATCCGGGTATCGGCGCCGTGTTGGCGGGCGCCGTGGCTGATCGGGACAGTCCGCTCATCGCGGGGGTGGTGGCGGTGACGGGTGTGGTGATCACGGGGGTGCTGCTGCTTGCGGACCTTGTACGGGCGTGGGCTTCGGGAGGCCGGACATGACCGCCGTAACTCTGAAGTCGGCGCCGCTCGGCGTGCGTTCGCGTCGAGGCACCGTGCTGCGCGTGCTGCCCGCCCTGCTGCTCACCGCGCTCGCGCTCGCTGGGCCGTGGCTTGCGCCCGAGGCGATCGACGCGCCGGTGACCGCGCCGTACGCGGAGCCGGGCGGCGATGCCCCGCTCGGTGGTGACCAGTTGGGGCGCGATGTGCTGAGCCGGGTGCTCGCCGGAGGGCGCGAACTCGTCGTCACCTCGCTGCTTGTGGCGCTGCTCGTCACCGTCACGGCCGCGCTGCTCGGCGCGGTGAGCGCGCTGCGGCCCGCTGTCGGCCGGTTCGTCGAACGCGCCGCCGATGTGCTGATGCTGCTGCCGGCCGTGCTCGGCATCCTGCTGGTCACCCTGTCCTGGCCGGACGGCGGACGACTCGCCGTCGTCACCGTCTCGGTCGTGCTCGGCGTGCCCTACGCCGTCCGGCTGGTCGCGGGCGCCGCCGCGCCGGTGGCCGCCTCTGGGTATGTGGAGGCGGCGGCCGTGGGCGGGGAACGGCTCGGCTACCTCGTCGTACGGGAGGTGCTGCCGAATCTGCGGGCGACGCTGCTCGCGCTGTTCGGGCTGCGGTTCGTGGCCGCCGTATATCTGGTCGCCACCGCCGGTTTCCTGCAGGTCGGGCCCCAACCGCCCGCCGCCGACTGGGCGTTGATGATCCGGGAGAACTCGGGCGGCATCCTGCTCAACCCCTGGGGCGTGCTCGCGCCGAGCATCGGCATCGGGCTGCTCGCCATGAGCGTCAACCTGGCGGCCGCCGCCCTCGTCCCCGCGACCGGCCGGAAGGCGGTACCCGCACTGTGAACCACATGCCCGACTGGTATCCGGAGGGTCAGGCCGCGGACGGTGAGCAGGCGGTCCGGGTCTCCGGCCTGACCGTGTCCGCCCCCGACGGGCGGCTCCTGCTGGACGGCGCGGACCTGGAGATCCGCCCCGGCCGAGTCACCGCCGTGACCGGACCCTCCGGCTGCGGCAAGACCACCCTGCTGCGCGCCATCACCGGCACCCTGCCACCCGGCGCCCACCGCACGGACGGCACCGTCACCGTCCTCGGCCAGGACCCCTTCACCCTGTCCGCCCCGGAACTGCGCGCCCTGCGCCGCCACCGCCTCGCCTACGTCGGCCAGGACCCGGCCTCCGCGCTGAACCCGCGGATGAAGGTGCGGCGGCTGCTCGCCGAGGTGGCCGTGGACCGGAGCAGGGAGGCGATCGGGGCGCTGCTGGCGGAGGTGCGGCTGCCGGTCGAGGGCGGGGCGGCGAAGGTGCGTCCTGCGACCGAGGCCGGGTCGGTGGAGCCGCGCTTCGACCGGCTGTTGGGCGACCGCGGCGCCTCGGAGCAACGCCTCGCCGGTCTCTCCGGCGGCAGCCCCTCGGAGCAACGCCTCGCCGGTCTCTCCGGCGGCAGCCCCTCGGAGCAACGCCTCGCCGGTCTCTCCGGCGGCGCCCTCGCGGAGCGGCGCATCGGTGGTCTCTCGGGCGGCCAGCAGCGCCGGGTGGCGCTCGCCCGGGCGCTGGCCCGCCGTCCCGCCGTGCTGCTCCTGGACGAACCCACCGCCGGCCTCGACCCGGCGCTGCGCGACGAGATCGCGGACCTGCTCCGCCACCTCGCCGAGAACCACCGCCTCGCCGTCGCCCTGGCCTGCCACGACCCCGAGCTGGTGGAACGGCTCGCGGACGACGTGGTGGACCTGAGCGGGGCTCGGGCGGCGTCTACGGCCCGGCGCGACCCGGCACTGGTCGACCGGCCCACCGACGACGTCGGGGACCTGACCGGGGCTCACCCCGCGCCCGACGGCCCCCCGCCCACGCTCACCGTGTCAGGCCTGCACGCCGCGTACGCCCACCGTGGCCGCCGTACCCCCGTGTTGCACGGGGTCGATCTCGCCCTCGCCGCGGCGAGCAGCCTCGGGGTGGTCGGGGCGTCCGGTTCCGGTAAGACGACGCTGCTGCGCACCCTGGTGGGGCTGCATCGGCCGACCGAGGGCACCGTGAGCCTGGACGGCACGCGGCTGCGTCCCTCCGCGCACGGGCGCTCGCGGGAGCAGCGGCGCCGTCTGCAACTGGTGCCGCAGGATCCGCTGGGCACGCTCAACCCGAGCCGCACGATCGGGGCCACGCTGCGCCGTCCGCTGCTGCTGCACCGCCGGGTGAGCAAGGCCGAGGCGCCAGAGCGGGTGCTGGAGCTCCTGGAGAGCGTGGGTCTGCCCGCCGCCTTCGCCGACCGTTATCCGCATGAGCTGTCCGGCGGACAGCGTCAACGCGCCTCGATCGCGAGGGCGTTGGCGGTCGACCCCGATGTGCTGATCTGCGACGAGGTCACCTCCGCGCTCGACGGGGACACAGCCGAGGCCGTGATGGACCTCCTGGCGGATCTGCGTGAACGCCGCGGGCTGGCCCTCGTGCTGGTCAGCCACGACCTGCGTCTCGTCGCCGACCGAACGGACAACCTCCTGGTCCTGGCGGAGGGTCACGTCGTCGAATCCGGGCCGACGGTACGGCTGTTCACCGAGCCGTCGCATCCGGTCACGGCGGCGCTGGCCACGGGGGTGGTGCTGGGCGGCTAGGGCCTGAGTCAAGGTCCGGCTCTTTTGATCTTGTGGCAAGATCGCGGGATGCTACGACTAACCGACTTCATCATCGATTGCCCGGACACGATGAAGCTGGCGGCCTTCTACTCCGAGGTGATGGGGCTCCCGGTCAAGGAGGGCAGTAACGAGCACTGGGCGGGTATCCAGTTCGGCGAGCTCGAACTGGCCTTCATCCAGGTGGAGGACTACCGCGCCCCGCAGTGGCCCGACAGCGAGCACCCCAAGCAGTTCCACCTCGACTTCGAAGTCGACGACATCGAGGCCGAACAGCGCCGCGTCCTGGACCTCGGCGCGACCCTGCAGCGGGACTGCATCGGCCCCGACGGCTACGGCTTCCGCGTCTACACCGACCCCATCGGCCACCCCTTCTGCCTCTGCCGCAACAAGGGTGTCATCTGGACCGATCAGGGCCCCATCTGGCCCGAGCGCGACTAGTAGGAGCGTCGGGCCCTGCCCGGTCCCGACGCCGTGGCCGACACCGCGAGCACGGAGAGCAGGACCAGCGCTCCGGCAGGGGCCAGGACCGTCCAGGGCGCGAGTTCGACGTACGGCTGGTTCTCCGAGAGCAGGCGGCCCCACTCCGGTGTGGGCGGCTGTTCGCCGAGGCCGAGGAAGCCGAGCGAGGCGAGCACGAGGACGGTGGTGGGCAGCCGTAGCAGCGCGTTGCGCAGGACGGCGGGGAGGACGGCCGGCAGATAGTGGTGGCGCAGCAGGTATCCCGGACCCGCGCCGAACGAGAGCGACGCGATCATGTGGCCGCTCGCCCGTTCCTGTTCGAGCAGGGCGGCGGTCTGGGCGGCGTACGGCGTCCAGCCGACCAGGCACACCGCGAGCGCTACACCCCAGACCGACGGGCCGGTCACCGCCGTGGTGAGCAGACCGGCGAGGACGGCGGGGAGCGTCGAGGCCACTTCGGTCAGGCCCGCGCTCACCCGTGCCGCGATGCCGAGCAGCAGTCCGACGAGGACGCTGACCGCGGTCACCGCGAGGGCGAGTCCGGCCGTGCGCAGGGCGCCGTGGCCGAGCCGGGCGAGCAGATCGCGGCCGAGTGAGTCGGTGCCCAACGGGTGGGCGGCGGACGGCGCGAGCAACCGGGCCGCCGTATCTACCTGCAGAGGGTCACGCAGCAGCCCGGCGCCGATCAGGCCGAGCAGGGCGAGGGCGCAGAACGCGGCGATCCAGCGGGTGGCGCGGCGGGGTGCGAGGGCGGGTGGGTGCAGGGCGGGCAGGGCGCCGTCGCGCAGGGCGGGACCGAGCAGCGCCCGGCGCAGGGCCTGGATCAGGATGCCCGCGACGACGCCGAGCAGGACGAGGACCAGGGTCGCCGTCTGGAGCGGCGGGAGGTCCTGGGCGAGCGCCGCGTCGAGCGCGAGGCGGCCGAGGCCCGGGATGTTGAAGATCTTCTCGACCGCGACCGCGCCGCCGACCAAAGCAACGACGGTCGGCAGGAGTTGCGGGAGCACTCCGGACATCGCCCGGCGCAGCGCGTGCCGGGCGATCCGGCCGGGCGCGTGGCCGTAGGCGTACCAGGTCCGGGCCCAGGGTTCGTTGAACGCGGCGGGCAGCGCCTGTTCGAGCAGTCCGCCGATCATCGCCCCCGAGGGCACGCCGAGCGCGAGCGAGGGCAGCACCATCGAGGCCGGACCCTCCCACCCGCTGGACGGGAACCAGCCGAGCCACACCCCGCACACGGTGGCGAGCAGCGAGGCGAGCAGGAACTTGGGCAGGGCGGCGAGTACGGCGGCACCGGTGCCGGAGCGCCGGCGTCGCAGCCGGCGCCGGGATCCGAGGTACAGCGTGCGGGCGCTGAGCAGCGCGGCCACGGCGACCGTGACCGCCAAGGCCCCGAGCATCAGCGTGACGGACACCGCGAAAGCGGCCGTCACCTGAGGCTGCACGGCCTCCCCCGACACCCAGGACGTACCCGCGTCACCGCGCGGCAGTCCCCCGAGCCAGTGCACGAGATGCGCCAACGGCCCCTCGTCGAGCCCGAGTTGCTCCCGTACGGCGGCCAACTGGGCGGCGGTCGGATCCTGGTCGGCGGAACGCGCCCGCAGGACCGTCAGCGCGGGGTCGGTCCCGGACAGCCAGGGGAGCAGGGACACGGCCGCGAGCAGCGCGGTTCCGGCGGCGATGCGGCCGGCGGCCGTCCGCCACGGGGACGGACGGCCGTGAGTGGCAGTCATCCGCGGTTACTTCAGGTGGGTGTCGAGGTCGATCAGGGAGCGCTCACGGGGGTCGAGGAGCACGCCCTCGACATCGGTGGCGATGCCCTGCACCACCTTCTCGTGGACCAGGGGCACCACGGCGTCGGTGCGCAGGATCTCCGCCTCGGCCGCCATGATCTTGCGCTGCCGCTGCTCGGTGTCGCCCTCCGCGGCGGCGGACTTGATGGCCTTGTCGACCGCGGAGTCCTTCAGACCGGCGATGTTGTAGACGCCCTCGCTGGTGTAGTCGCTGGCGAGGTAGGCGACCGCGTCACCGGTGTCGAGGAGCGTCACCCGGGAGAAGACGAGCGCGTCGTACTTGCCCGCGAGAAGGTCGGCCTCCATCTGCGTGTACTCGCGCACGTCCTGCTTCACCGTGAACCCGGCCTTCTCCAGCTGCTGTTGCAGCACGCTGGCGGCCTCGGGGAGTTCGGCGCGGTTGGTGTAGGTGGCCAGGCGCAAGGTCTTGCCCTTGGCCTTGGACTTCACCTGGGCGGAGGTCGCGGCCTCGGCGCGCCCGGTCACCTCGACGCGCTGGTCGGCCGCCCAGGAGACGGCGGGCCCGAACAGGCCCTCGGCCGGGTCGGCGTACCCGCCGAAGACGGAGTCGACGAGGGCGGAGCCGTCGACGGCCTCGCGGGCGGCGGCGCGCAGGGACGCGTCGGTGAAGATGCCGCTGCCGGTGTTGAGTACGAGACTGTCGGTCCGTACGGAAGGCACCTCGTGGCGGGTCTTCGCGTCCAGCAGCTTCGCCTGGGCGGTGGGGATCCACTCGGCGATGTCGACGTCGCCGCCGCGCAGGGCGTTGGCGCGGGCGGTGCCGTCGGCGATCCAGGTGACGTCGATGCCGGACGCCTTGGCCTTGCCGCCCCAGTAGCCGTCGTAGCGGTCGAGGGCGGCCTTGGTCTTGCCGGTGAGCTTCGTGATCTCGAAGGGGCCGGTACCGGTGCCGACCGGGCTGACGGTGCCGTCCTTGGCGTAGGCCTTCGCGGAGAGGATGCCGAGGGCGGGGCTGGCGAGGCGCAGCGGGAGCACGGGGTCGGCCGTCTCGGTGGTGAGGGTGACGGTGTCGGCGTCCTCGGCCTTGGCGGTCAGCGTCACATCGCTGAGGACGCGGGGCTTGGTCTCGGCGGCGTTGGCGTGGTCGAGCGCGGTGACGACCGCCTCGGCGGTGACATCGGTGCCGTCCTGGAAGGTGGCCTTGCGGAGCTCGAACGTCCAGGTGGTGTCGTTCTTCTGGGTCCAGGACTCGGCGAGGGCGGGGGCGGCGGAGCCGTTCTCGTCCAGCGCGGTGAGGCCTTCGGCCACGGAGAGCTTGCTCAGGACGGTCGCGTCATTGCTGTACGGCGACAGGGCCTGCACCGGCGGTACGGCGAGCGCGACCCGCAGCCGGCCGCCCGACTCCCCCGCAGCGTTCTCGGTCGAGGCGAAACAGCCGGCCAGCAGGGGGGTGAGGGCGAGCGTCGCGAGGAGCCCTCGGGAAGTGGTGCGCATCTGGGTCCTGTCGTGCGGTGGGGTCGTTCACGCCCCGAGCACCGACACGGCGACCAGGACCGCGCCAATATATAAGGCAAGGCTTACCGAAGTTCACCCGGGTAGGTGAATTCTCAACCAATGAGATCGGCGAACGCCCGGTACGCCCGCTCGTCGAAGAGAACGAAGGTCACCTCTTCGACCGAGGTCTCCGCCGTCCGTACGGCGTCCACCGCGATACGGGCCGCATCCTCCATCGGCCAGCGGTAGACGCCGGTGGAGATGGCCGGGAAGGCGACCGTGCGGGCGCCCAACTCGTCGGCCATGCGCAGGGATTCGCGGTAACAGGAGGCGAGGAGGTCGGAGCGGTCCTCGCTCTGGCTGAAGACAGGGCCGACGGTGTGAATCACCCAGCGGGCGTCCAGTTCACCGGCCGTGGTCGCGACCGCCTTGCCCGTGGGCAAGCCCTTGCCGTACTGGGACGCGCGCAGCTTGCGGCACTCCTCCAGGATCGCGGGGCCGCCCCGGCGGTGGATGGCGCCGTCCACGCCGCCCCCGCCGAGCAGTGAGGAGTTGGCGGCGTTGACGATGGCGTCGGCGGTCCGGCGGGTGATGTCGCCCTGGGCGAGCGTGATGGTGGTCATGTCTGCCTCAGCCTTCTCCAGACGGCCTTCGCCGCGTTGTGCCCCGACATCCCGTGCACACCGGGTCCGGGCGGGGTCGCGGAGGAACAGATGAAGACCGCCGGATGCGGAGTGCTGTACGGGAACAGGGACAGCTTGGGGCGCAGCATCAGCTGGAGTCCGGAGGCCGCGCCGGAGCCGATGTCGCCGCCGACGTAGTTGGCGTTACGGGCGGCGAGTTCGGGCGGGCCCGCCGTGGCACGGGCGAGGACACGGTCACGGAAACCCGGGGCGAAGCGCTCCAGTTGGCGTTCGATCGCGTCCGTGAGGTCGCCGGTCCAGCCGTTGGGCACATGGGCGTAGGTCCAGAACACCTGTCGGCCCGCGGGCGCCCGGCTCGGGTCGACGACACTGGGCTGGACCGTGATCATGAACGGCCGGTCGGGCGCCCGGCCCTCCCGGGACGCGGCGCGCAGCGCGGTACCGATCTCCGCGCTGTCGGCGCCGATCTGCACCGTCCCCGCGCGGTGTGCCTCCGGCGCGGTCCAGGGGACGGGTCCGTCCAGCGCGTAGTCGATCTTGAAGACGCCCGCGCCGTACCGGTAGTTCTCGTAGTAGCGGCCGAGGCCGGCGATCCGGGCCAGGGCCGTGGGCGAAGTGTCGAAGATGTACGCGCGCGCGGGCGGCAGGTCGTCGAGGCGCTTGACCTCGTAGTCGGTGTGGATCGCGCCGCCGAGATCCCTCAGATACGCGGCCAGCGCGTCCGAGATCGACTGGGAGCCGCCCTTGGCCACCGGCCAGCCTCGGGCGTGCGCGGCCAGGGCGAAGACCAGGCCCACGGCGCCGGTGGCGAAGCCGTTGAGCGGGGCCATGACGTGGGCCACGAGGCCGGCGAACAGGGTCTTGGCGCGGTCGTCCTGGAAGCGGCGGGTCAGCCAGGTCGACGGAGGCAGTCCGACGAGGCCGAAGCGGGCGAGCGTGACTGGGTCG
Organism: Streptomyces sp. NBC_00287; assembly: GCF_036173105.1. Lineage (NCBI taxonomy): Bacteria > Bacillati > Actinomycetota > Actinomycetes > Kitasatosporales > Streptomycetaceae > Streptomyces > Streptomyces sp. NBC_00287. The sequence goes on along the minus strand of NZ_CP108053.1, from coordinate 7,637,911 downwards.
CGGGGCAGCGCGGTCAGCGGCAGGGACATGAAGTCCCGGGCCAGGGTGTCCCATCGGTGCAGGAAGGGCTGCACCAGCCTGCGGTACGCCCCCGCGTCCCGCGCCCCCAGCGAGGCGGCCGTCTCTCCGACCGAGCGGGACAGCACGGCGGCGGTGCCGTCGGGGAACGGGTGCGCCATGGGCAGCTCGGCGTGCAGCCACTCCAGGCCGTACCGCTCCAGCGGGAGGGCGCGGAACGCCGGGGAGTTGATGCCGAGCGGATGCGCCGCCGAACACGGGTCGTGACGGAACCCCGGGAGGGTGAGCTCCTCGGTACGGGCACCCCCGCCGACGGTGTCACGCGCCTCGAACAGGGCCACGGAGAAGCCGCGCCGGGCCAGCTCCACGGCAGCGGTCAGTCCGTTCGGCCCCGCACCCACCACGACCGCATCGAGCATCGACGGCACGTTTCGGTCCCCTTCGTCAGCCCATGGCCACTCGGAGTCAGGATATGCCGGGTGCGCCCAGGAGCTCGGCCCAGTCTGTCTGTATCGCGAGTGCGGGGGCGTGAGGGGCTTGTCGCGCCCCCGCGGCGGAGCCGCATGTCGATACAGCCCCGCGCCCCTGGGTGGGTCAAGGCGCCGCTCGCTGGAGAAGATCCCGAATCCGACTCGCGGTGGCCGCGTCTCGGGCCGCCGTGAACGGCAGGGCGTTGCCGCCGGTGACGCGGAACGGTTCGCCGGTGAGGGTCAGGTGGGCGCCGCCCGCCTCCTCGACCAGCAGGAGGCCCGCGGCGTGATCCCAGGCCAGCTCCCAACTGAACGCCACGGCGTCCAACTCGCCCCGGGCGACGGCGAGATACTCCAGGCCCGCCGAGCCGCAGGCGCGCGGCGCGACGCCGTCCGTCCACAGGCCGAGCAGGGCGTGCTTCTGCTCGTCGGTGGTGTAGTCGGGGTGGGAGGTGGCCACGCGGAGGTCCCGGCCGGGGTCCGGCGCACCGGCGTGCAGCCGCTCGCCGTCGAGGAAGGCGCCCTGGCCGCGTATCGCGGTGGCGAGTTGCTCGCGGGCCGGGGCGTAGGTCCAGGAGGCGAGCAGGGCGCCGTGCTGCACCAGCGCGACCAGGGTGCAGAATCCGGGTTCGCCGTGCACGAACTGACGGGTGCCGTCGACGGGGTCGACGATCCAGACGGGCGCCGCGCCCTGTATCGCCCCGTAGGTCGCGGGGTCGGCGTCCACCGCCTCCTCGCCGACCACGACGGAGCCGGGCAGCAGCGCGCCGAGCGCTTCGGTGAGGTACTGCTCGGCCCTGCGGTCCGCGTCCGTCACCAGGTCGTGCGGTCCGCTCTTCTGGTCGACCTCGTGCGCGGCGAGCCTGCGCCAGCGCGGCATGATCTCCTGAGCGGCGGCCTGACGGACTGCTTCCTCCACGTCAGAGGCGTGCCGAGCGAGAAACTCGTCGATGGTTTCCGTGTCTACGATCATGTCTCCATGAGAGCATGCCGCACTGACAATCCCCGCCCGGCGAGTAAATGCGGGGTGGAATCGGCGTGAATAGGCCGATTCGCGGCGGGCGCACCAGGGCCCGTCACCGTCCTACGGCGTATCCCTGCATCCCCCGCGGATTCGCCCCCGCCGACAGCACCCCGGTCCGCGGATCCCGCGCGACCGCGCACAGTCGCCCCTCCGACCACGGCTCGCCGACCGTCACCCGGTGCCCCCGCGTGACCAGTTCCTCGATCACGTCCGCGCTCATGCGCGACTCGACCGTCACGCTCCCGGGCCGCATCCCGCGCGGGTAGAAGGAGCCGGGGAAGCTGTCGTTGTGCCAGTTCGGGGCGTCGATCGCGCCCTGGAGGTCCAGGCCGCCGCGCACCGGCTCGCGCAGCGCCACGGCCAGGAAGAAGTGCAGCTGCCACTGGTCCTGCTGGTCCCCGCCGGGTGTGCCGAACGCCATGACCGGCTCCCCGTCGCGCAGGGCGAGCGAGGGCGAGAGGGTGGTGCGCGGGCGGCGACCGGGCGTCAGCGAGGCCGGCAGCCCCTCCTCCAGCCAGGCCATCTGGAGCCGGGTGCCGAGCGGGAAGCCCAGCTCGGGCACGACGGGGTTGGACTGGAGCCAGCCGCCGCTGGGCGTGGCCGCGACCATGTTCCCCCAGCGGTCGACGATGTCCAGGTGACAGGTGTCGCCGCGGGTGGCCCCGTCGCCGCCCACCTGGGGCTCGCCCGGCACAGGTGACGTGGTGTGCTTGGCGACCGTCGGCTCACCGGCTCCCAAGGCGGCCGGCTCGTCGTCGGCCACCACGCGCGCGTGCCCGCACACGCGTGGCGTACGGCCCCCGGGGCTGCCGGGCCACAGCTCGTACGAAGCCTTCTCACCCACGAGCGCCCGCCGCCCCGCGTTGTACTCGGCGGACAGCAGCTCCCCGAGCGGCACCTCGCCCGCGTCCCCGTACCAGGCCTCCCGGTCGGCCATGGCGAGCTTGCAGCCCTCGATCAGCTGGTGGACGTACTCGGCGGAGCCGTAGGGCGGCAGCTCGGCGGGGAGCAGCGCGAGTTGCTGGAGCAGCACCGGGCCCTGGCTCCAGGGGCCGGCCTTGCACAGGTTCCAGCCGTTCCAGTCGTACGTCACCGGCGCTTCGTATGTCGCGGACCAGTCGGCGAGGTCGGCGGCGGTGAGGGTGCCGGTGTGGCGCTCGCCGCTGGTGTCCAGGGTGGGCCGCCGGGACTGCCGTACGAGCGCCTCGGCGATGAATCCGGTGCGCCACACCTCGCGGGCCGCCTCGATCTGCGTTTCCCGGTCCCCCGCCCCGGCCACCTCGGCGAGCAGCCGCTTCCAGGTGGCGGCGAGGGCGGGGTTGCGGAAGAGCCGGCCGGGGCGCGGTGACTGCCCGTCCGGCAGATACACCTGAGCCGACGACGACCACTCCGTCTCGAACAGCTCCCGCACGGTCTCGACGGTCGCGCCGACGTTCTCCACGGGCGCGTGCCCGTGTTCGGCGTATCCGACGGCGTACTTGAGCACATCGGCGAGGGACTTGGTGCCGTGGTCCCTCAGGAGCAGCATCCAGGCGTCGAAGGCACCGGGCACGGCGGCGGCGAGCGGGCCGGTGCCGGGGACCAGGTCGAGGCCGAGCCCTCGGTAGTGCGCGACGGTCGCCCCGGCCGGGGTGACGCCTTGTCCGCACAGCACCTGTACCGCGCCGCCCGCCGGGGCGAGCAGGATCGGCGCCTCGCCGGCCGGTCCGTTGAGGTGCGGCTCGACGACGTGCAGCACGAACGCTCCCGCCACGGCGGCGTCGTAGGCGTTGCCGCCGTCCTCCAGGACGGCCATCGCAGACTGGGAGGCCAGCCAGTGGGTGGAGGACACCATGCCGAAGGTGCCCTGGAGCGTGGGGCGGGAGGTGAACACGGGCGGGGGCTCCTCACTGCGCGGCGGCGGTCGTGCGATCGTACGCGGGGTCAGTTTCCGCCGCGTGCCGTCACCAGGCCCGACTCATAGGCGAACACCACCAGTTGGGCGCGGTCCCGGGCGCCCAGCTTGGTCATGGCGCGGCTGACGTGGGTCTTGGCCGTGAAGGGGCTGATGACCATGTGCTCGGCGATCTCCTCGTTGCTGAGGCCACGGGCGGCCAGCGCCGTCACCTCGCGTTCGCGGCGGGTGAGACCCTCCAGGCCGGGGGCGGTGGTCCGGTCCGGAGGACGGGCGACGAACTCGCCGATCAAGGTGCGGGTGACCGACGGGGACAACAGCGCCTCGCCGCGGGCCACGACCTCGATCGCCTGGAGCAGGTCGGCCGGTTCGGTGTCCTTCAGCAGAAAGCCGCTCGCGCCCGCGCGCAGGGCCTCGAAGACGTACTCGTCGTGGCCGTAGTTGGTGAGGATCACCACGCGGACGTCCACGAGCGCGGGGTCGGCGGCGATCAGGCGGGTCGCCTCGATGCCCGTCATCACCGGCATCTGTACGTCGATCAGCGCGATGTCGGGGACTTCGGCACGCACAAGTGCCACGCCCCGGTCCCCGTCGGCCGCCTCGCCGACCACCTCGATGCCGTCCTCGGCATCCAGCAGGGCCCGGAACCCGGCCCGCATCAGCGCCTGGTCGTCGACCAGCGCCACCCTGATCATCCCGCCTCCCCCAACGGCAGCTGCGCGCACACCGAGAAGCCGCCCTCCGGGCGCGGGCCTGCGTGCAGGGTGCCGCCGAGGGCCGCGACGCGCTCCCCCATGCCGGTGAGTCCGATGCCGGGCACGGGCGGGCGGTCCGGGACGGCGTTTCCGTCGTCGTCCACCCGGATCGTCAACTTCCCGTGGCCGTAAGTGAGTTCAACACAGACCTTCGCCTGCCCCGCATGCCGTGCCGCGTTCGTGAGCGCCTCCTGGACGATGCGGTACATGGCCCGGTCGACGGTCGCGGGCAGCGGGCGTTCGTCCCCGGTCACCGCCAGCTCGGCCGCGAGGCCCGCCGCCCGGGCCCGCTCCACGAGCAGCGCCGGGGTGCCGGTCGGCTCGTCCGTGCGCAGCACCTCCAAAGTGGCGCGCAGTTCACGCATCGCCTCGCCGCTCGCCTCCTGGATGGCGAGCAGCGCGGGCGGCACCTCCTCGCCCCGCTTACGGGCCAGGTGGACGGCGACGCCCGCCTGGAGCTTCACGATCGAGATGCTGTGGGTGAGCGAGTCGTGCAACTCCCGGGCTATGCGCAGCCGTTCCTCACCGGCCCGGCGCAGAGCGGCCTCCTCCCGGGTGCGCTCCGCCTCCAGCGCGCGCTGCTCGGTCTGGCGCAGATACGCCTGCCAGTTGCGGTCGGCGAGCCCGGTCACCACCGCGCACAGGAACCAGCCCGCGAGCAGGGCGGACTTCTCCACCACGTCCTGGGCGCCCGGGTCGGCCACGACATACGCAGCCAGGAACACCCCACCGCTCTCGGCCGCCAGCCCTCTGTGTCCCACCCTGGACGCCGTGTGCACGGCGGCGATCACGGGCAGGGCGGCCGTGGTTCCCGGCTGGGCGTGCAGCACGTAAGCGACCCCGCTCACGGTCGCCACGGCCAGCACGGCCCGCGGTGCCGCCCGGTAGAACCCCAGCGCCGCGCACCCCACGACAATGAGCGCGAAGTCGACGAAGGTCGTGTCCGTGTCGAAGGCGGCCGAGGTCAGCACCAGTGCGCCGACCACGACCGCCAGGGCCGCGTCGGCGAGTTGCCTGCGTGTGACCGAGTTCCCGCTCATGACGGCACACTAGACGCTGGCACCGGCACCGGCGTCAGACCTGTGGACAACTCCAGGACTACTCCCGACGTAGTACTTCCCGGTCCTGGGCCACCCGGCGGACGCAGCGTCAACTCCCTTCGGCTGTACGACGACCGCAGACGCCCGCAGAACGCAAGCTGCTGCCCATGACCACACCCTTCCGCTACACCCAGCCCCTCCCGCCCAAGTCGGCCACCGGACGCGTCGCCGAGGTGTACGAGCAGCTCTCCCGCGACTTCGGCATCGACGAGCCGGTGACCTTCGTGGTGCTCTCCTCCGCGCCGGAACTCCTCGCCCCCGCCTGGGCGCTGATGCGCGAGTCGCTGATCGCGGGCCCCGGCAGTCGTACCGGCAAGGAGGTCGCGGCGTTCGGGGTGTCCCAGGCCAACCAGTGCCCGTTCTGCGTGGACGCCCACACCGTGCTGCTGCACGCCACCGGTGACCACTCCCTCGCCGAGCGCCTCGCGCGGGGAGAGCGCCCGGAGGACGAGGAGCACGCACGCGTGCTGGACTGGGGCAAGCGGACGCGCGTCCCGAGCCCGGCGTCGCAGCCGTACCCCTTCCCCCGCGAGCACGCCCCGGGATACATCGGCACCGCGCTCTCCTTCCACTTCATCAATCGGATGGTGTCGGCCCTGCTCACCGAGAACCTGATGCCGGCGAACGCCCAGCGCCTGAGGGTGGTACGCAGCCTGGCGGGCCGCTCACTCTCCCGGACCGTGCGCCGCCCCGCCCGGCCCGGGGAGGCGCTGACACTGCTCGACCGGACCGACCCCGGCGAGGCACCCGCGTGGGCGGGCGACACCGCCGTAGGACCCGCGTACGCGGCGCTGCTCCGGGCGGCCATGGCGGGCGCCGATCTGCTCGACGCCGAGGACCAGGCCGTCGTACTGGAGAAGCTGTGGCACTGGGACGGGCGGCACCCGGGGCTCGGGCTCGAGGGGTTCCCGGACCGTCGGGAGCGGCCGGGGGCGCGTCTTGCGCTGCTGGCGGCCCTCGCGCCGTACCGGATCACGGACGAGGACGTGGCGGCCTGGCGGCGTCCTGAGCACACCGACCACTGTCTGGTGCACCTTGTGGCGTACGGGGCGTTCACGGCGGTCGACCGGATCGAGTCCGCGATGAGCCGGTCCATCGCGCGGACATAACAGGGCATACAACCCATGGGCGGTGGACCTCAGTCACCGCACACACACGGAGCGAGTTGACACTTCCGCCCCACAGGGAGTCGTGCGAAACTGCCGTCCCGTCCGCAGTGCGGACTCCCTCCGCACCGTCCCCCACGAAAAGTGCGCCGTGCGTTCCTTCCCCCTCCCGATCGCCCTCACCGCCCGCCTGTCCCCCGTCGTGGTGCTCGCCGTAGCGGGCTGGGCGCTGACGTCCGGCCCGTTCGCCGCGGCGCCGGACGCCGAGCCCCAGGCGCAGGAGAAGACGGAGAACAAGTCCGCCTCGGCACCCTCGACCTCGGCCGCGTCGAAGACGTACTCCAACGCCCCCGCACCCTGCGGAAGCATCGCCGGAAAAACGGTCACATCGCTTGTTCCGGGCGCCAAGGCCGCCGGCAAGGAGATCCCGTCGACGGACAGCAAACTGCGCCGCACCTGCTCCTGGAACGCCCTCAAGGGGTACGACTACCGCTGGCTCGACGTCTCTTTCGAGATCAAGGAATCGGACGAGGCGGCGCAGAAGTCGTTCGACGAACGCGTCGAGGACAAAAGCGGCGGAGGGGATGTACCGGGCCTCGGTGACGCGGGCTATTCGGTGGTGAACCTGACCACCGAGGACAAGCAGGAGACGCGTGAGGGCGTCGTGGTGGCCCGGGTCTCCAACGCGCTGGTCGTTGTCACGTACAACGGCAGCGACTTCGAGTCGAAGCAGGCGCCGAGCTCGGACGAGATCAACAAGGGCGCCATCAAGGCCGCCAAGGAGGCGGTGGCGGCGCTGGAGGACGGCCAGAAGGCCTGACCGTCCTCCCGCGGGTGCCTCAGACGTTTCGCTTGCGCGGCAGCATCAGCGCCAGGTACAGCACCATCGAGGTACCGAGCCCGACCGCCCAGCCGTAATCGGCGAGCGACGACAGCGCCGGGATGGGCGTGCCGTCGATCAGCGGATCGAAGTTCGCGCCGCCGATGGCCAGGACGCCACCGGCCAGGAAGGCCACGACGGCCCGCCAGTTCCAGCCGCCCTCGTACCAGTAACGGCCGCCCGTGCGATACAGGTCGGTCAGATCCAGCCGGCCACGGCGCAGGATCCAGTAGTCGGCGATGAGGATGCCGGCGACCGTGCCGAGCAGACCGCCGACCAGTCCCAGCCAGGTGAAGATGTAGCCCTGCGGGTCGGAGTACAGCTTCCAGGGGAAGATCAGCACCCCGAGGACGCAGGTCGCGAGGGCGCCGGTACGGAAACTGATCTTCCGGGGCGCGATGTTGGAGAAGTCGAAGGCCGGGGAGACCAGGTTGGCGGCGATGTTCACCGACAGGGTCGCCACCAGCACGGTCACCAGGGCGAAGAGCAGTCCGACCACGTTGTCGGTCTTGGCGGCCAACTGCACCGGATCCCAGATCGGTTCGCCGTACACCGCCGCCGAGCCGGAGGTGACCATCACCGACAGGAACGCGAACAGCGTCATGGTCGTCGGCAGGCCGAGTGCCTGGCCCCAGGTCTGGGCCTTCTGGCTCTTTCCGTACCGGGTGAAGTCCGGGATGTTCAGCGAGAGCGTGGACCAGAAGCCGATCATGCCCATGAGGGACGGCCAGAACAGCTTCCAGAAGTCCTCGCCCCAGCCCAGCTTGGAGGGCTGGTCCAGCAGCGGGCCGAAGCCGCCGGCCTTGTCGCTCATCCACCACAGCATCACGAAGGCGCCGACCAGCACGAAGGGCGCCGCCCAGTTCTCGAACCGGCGGATCGTCTCCATGCCCCGGTAGATGATCGCGACCTGGATCGCCCAGAAGATCGCGAACGACAGCCACATGGTCCAGGCGTACCCGCCGATCTTCCCGGCGTCCGCCCAGCCGTCGCCGATCAGCTTCCCGGCCAGGAAGAAGATCGCCTCACCGCCGATCCAGGTCTGGATCCCGAACCAGCCGCACGCCACCAACGCCCGTACGACGGCGGGCAGGTTGGCGCCGCGGATACCGAAGGAGGCCCGCGCGAACACCGGGAAGGGGATGCCGTACTTGGGCCCGGCGTGCCCGGTGAGCAGCATCGGCACCAGCACGATCACATTGGCCAGCGCGATGGTCAGCACCGCCTGCTTCCAGTCCATGCCGACAGCGATCAGACCGGAGGCAAGGGTCCAGGAGGCGGTGTTGTGGGCCATGCCGACCCACAAGGCGGAGAAGTTGTACGTGGTCCAGGTCCGCTTCTCCACCGGGACCGGGAGCAGGTCGTCGTTGGCGTACGGACCGCTGGGCGGCGGGGACCCCGGGGCGAGCTCCACCCGGCCGTCGGCCAGGGTGACTTGGGAGGACGGCGGTATCGCCGTGGGAGCGGTGTCGGTCATGGGCAGGCCAATCAGGGACGGTGGGACGGGAAAGGCCGTGCGGGTGGCGCCGATGGGGGGTGCGCTGAGGGAAAAGCGCCCTGGGCCCCCTCCCCGGGACGGCGGGAAGGGGGAGTTCTCAGAGGGGAGTTCAGCCGTTGAGGGCGGGGATGACCTGCGCCCCGTACGCGTCGATGACGGCTTCCTGGGCGTCGTGCATGTCGTAGACGGCGAACTGGTCGACGCCCAGCTCACGCAGTGCGTTCAGCTTCTCGATGTGCTTCTCGACCGGGCCGATGAGGCAGAACCGGTCGACGATCTCGTCGGGCACGAAGGCGGTGTCGGGGTTGTCGGCGCGTCCGTGGTGGGAGTAGTCGTACCCCTCGCGTGCCTTGATGTAGTCGGTGAGTTCATCGGGTACGGCGGCGGAGTGCTCGCCGTACTTGGACACCAGGTCGGCCACATGGTTGCCGACCATCCCGCCGAACCAGCGGCACTGCTCGCGTGCGTGGGCGAGCGCCTCGGGCGAGTCGTCCTCGGTGACGTAGGCCGGGGCGGCGACGCAGATCTTGACCTCGGAGGGGTCTCGACCGGCCGCGACCGCCGCTTCCTTGACCGCCTTGACCATGTATTCGGTGAGATACAGATCGGCGAGCTGGAGGATGAAGCCGTCCGCCTCCTCGCCGGTCATCTTCAGCGCCTTCGGGCCGTACGCGGCCATCCAGACGGGGAGTTCGGCGCCCGGCTTGATCCACGGGAACCTGATCACTGTGCCGCCGAGGTCGGCCTCGCCGCCGCGGCCGAGGGCGCGGATGACCTTCATGGCCTCGCTGATCCGGGCGAGGGTGTTGGGCTTGCGCCCGGCCACCCGCATCGCGGAGTCGCCGCGGCCGATACCGCAGATCGTGCGGTTGCCGAACATGTCGTTGAGGGTGGCGAAGGTGGAGGCGGTCACCTCCCAGGTGCGGGTGCCCGGGTTGGTGACCATCGGGCCGACCGTCAACTTCGTGGTGTTGGCCAGGATCTGACTGTAGATCACGAACGGTTCCTGCCACAGCACGGCCGAGTCGAAGGTCCAACCGTGGGTGAATCCGTTGCGCTCGGCCCGCTTCATCAGGCTGACGACCTTCGAGGCCGGCGGGTCGGTCTGCAGGACGAGTCCAAAGTCCATGTGCTCCGCTCCTAGTTGAGGTACTGACAGGTGGAGCGGGGGGTGTAGACCCCGTGCCCGGCGCGGCCGGTGTACTCCCGCTCGCTGATGACGACTTCGCCGCGGGAGAGGACCGTCTCCACCCGGCCGGTGGTCTGCTTGCCCTCGTAGGCCGAGTAGTCGACGTTCATGTGGTGTGTGACGGCCGACATGACCTGCTCGGCGTGCGGGTCGTAGATGACGATGTCGGCGTCGGAGCCCGGCGCGATGGTGCCCTTCTTCGGGTACATCCCGAACATCCGGGCCGGGGTCGCGCAGGCGATCTCGATCCAGCGGCGCCGCGAGATATGCCCGTCGACGACGGCCTGGTGGAGCAGGTCCATGCGGTTCTCCACGCCCGGCAGACCGTTGGGGATCTTGGAGAAGTCGCCCCGGCCCAGTTCCTTCTGGCCGACGAAGCAGAAGGGGCAGTGGTCGGTGGAGACGACCTGGAGGTCGTTGGTCCTGAGGCCCTGCCACAGCTTCGCCTGGTGCTCCTGGGGACGCAGCGGCGTGGAGCAGACGTACTTCGCGCCCTCGAAGTCGGGCTCGGCGAGGTTGTCGGTGGACAGGAACAGATACTGCGGGCAGGTCTCGCCGAAGACGTTCAGCCCCTCGTCGCGCGCCTTGGCCAGCTCGGCGACTGCCTCCATCGCCGAGACGTGCACGACGTACAGCGGGGCGCCCGCGACCTGGGCGAGCTTGATGGCGCGGTGGGTGGCCTCGGCTTCGAGGAGCGCCTTGCGGACCTCGCCGTGGTAGCGGGGGTCGGTCTCCCCTCGGGCCAGCGCCTGTTCCACCAGCACGTCGATCGCGATGCCGTTCTCGGCGTGCATCATGATCAGGCCGCCGTTCTCGGCGGAGCGCTGCATGGCGCGCAGGATCTGGCCGTCGTCGCTGTAGAAGACACCGGGGTAGGCCATGAACTGCTTGAAGGAGGTGACGCCCTCCTCCACCAGCAGGTCCATCTCCTTGAGCGTGTCCTGGTTCACATCGGAGACGATCATGTGGAAGGCGTAGTCGATCGCGCAGTTGCCCTCGGCCTTGGCGTGCCAGGCGTCGAGCCCCTCGCGCAGGGTGTGCCCGACGCTCTGCACGGCGAAGTCCACGATGGTGGTCGTACCGCCCCAGGCGGCGGCCCGGGTTCCCGTCTCGAAGGTGTCGGAGGCGAAGGTGCCGCCGAACGGCAGCTCCATGTGGGTGTGGGCGTCGACACCGCCCGGGATGACGTACTTCCCGGTGGCGTCGATCGTGCGGTCCGCGCTCCAGCTCTGCGTACCGGGCACGGCGAGGGCGGCGACCCGGCCGTCCTCGATCAGGACGTCGGCGTGGACCTCGTCGGACGCGGTGATGACGAGACCGCCACTGATGACGGTACGGCTGCTCATGGTCCCTCTCCTCCCAGGGTGGACGGGGTGGTCGGTGCGATCAGGGTGCAGCGAGTGGCGTGTAGGCCCCCGGTGCGCGGTCGCGGTAGAACTGCCAGCGGTCGCGGACCTCGCGGAGTTTGGCCAGGTCCAGGTCGCGGACGACGAGTTCGGTCTCCTTGTCGCTCGCCACCTCGCCGACGAACTGGGCCTCCGGGTCCACGAAGTACGTGGTGCCGTAGAAGTCGTTGTCGCCGAGGTCCTCCACGCCGACCCGGTTGATCGCGCCCACGAAGTACTCGTTGGCGACGGCCGCCGCCGGCTGCTCCAACTGCCACAGGTAGCGGGACAGGCCGCGCGAGGTGGCCGAGGGGTTGAAGACGATCTCGGCACCGGCCAGGCCCAACGCCCGCCAGCCCTCGGGGAAGTGGCGGTCGTAGCAGATGTACACGCCGATCTTGCCTACGGCCGTCTCGAAGACGGGCCAGCCGCTGTTGCCGGGGCGGAAGTAGAACTTCTCCCAGAATCCCTGCACTTGGGGGATGTGGGTCTTGCGGTACTTGCCCAGGTAGGAGCCGTCGGCGTCGATCACGGCGGCGGTGTTGTACAGAACCCCGGGCTGCTCCTCCTCGTACATCGGCAGGACGAGGACGAGGCCCAGCTCCTTCGCCAGCGCCTGGAAGCGCCGTACGGTCGGGCCCTCGGGGATCTGTTCGGCGTACTCGTAGAACGCCTTGTCCTGCACCTGGCAGAAGTACGGTCCGTAGAACAGCTCCTGGAAGCACAGGACTTGAGCGCCTTGCGCGGCCGCGTCGCGGGCCGCCTGCTCGTGTACCTGGATCATCGATTCCTTGTCGCCCGTCCACGCGGTCTGGAAGAGGGCGGCTCGGATCACTCTGCTCATCGGGACCTCCGGTCGCTCGGTGTGCGAGAAGACTAGGAAGTCCGAAAACAGGCTTTGAGTTGCACGGTGTCACGTCTGCGGGCATCCGGCGTGCCACGGTGTCACGTGTTCGTGGACCCATGTTTCACCGCCGTTTTCCCAGGTCGTCGCATGTTTCAGCCCTGTTGCGCATCGTGTGCGAGCAGGGCGATGTGCACGGAGGCGGCCTGCTCGAAATCGTCCAGGTCCACACCGAGACGGCCCTGTATCGCCTCCAGCCGGCGGTAGAGCGCGGGCCGGGAGACATGGTGGAGCTGGGCGGTGCGGGACTTGTTGCGGCCGGTGGCGAGATAGGTGCGCAACACGGCCAGCAGATCCTCCTCCGGTCCGCACAGCAGCCCGTCCAACTCCCGTTCCGCGAAGGACTGCACCTGCGGATCGTCCCGCAACAGCCGGATCAAGCCGCGCAGATGGACATCCTTGAGGCGTACCACAGCGGGAACGTCGAGTACGTCGGACACGGCATCGGCGACGTGCTGCGCCTCGCGCAGGCCCGCGGGTACGTCGTCCCAGGCGGAGCGGGGGTCGGCGGCGGCCACGACCGTGCCGGGCGCCTCCGAGCGCAGTCGGGTGGCGAAGTTGGCGGCGAGCACACCCGCGTCCTGGTCGCGGGCGAGGCTCAGCAGGACGGCGGTGACCGAGTCGGCGAGCTCGGCGACGATTCCGGGGAGCCCCAACATGCGTAGCACCCGGTCGAGTTGTGCGGGGTCGCCGTCCCGGACGACCAACGGCACGAACGTCCGCCGGTTGACGGGCAGTCCGGCCGCCCGCGCCCGTGGCAGCAGTTGCCTGGCCGGTACGACCCCGCTGACCAGGTCGGTCAGCAGGCTCTGCGCGGACTGCTCCTCCCAGGTGTGGACGGAGTTGCCGCCGAGCATGCGGTGCAGGACGAGGGCCTCGGCGGCCCGGTCGGCGAGCAGCCGTCCGGTGGCGGTGTCACCGCGGTGGCCGCACAGGACGATCTGACCCCAGCGCTCGCCCCGGCCGCCGAGTTCGGCGCGGATCCAGCCGTCGCCCTCGCTGCCACCGGCCTGCCGGGCGATGCGTTCCCAGTCGCGCAGTACGTCGTCCACGGCAGGGCGCTCCCCCGCGGTGGCCAGGACGCGGTGGGCGAGGTTGGTGACGACGACCGGACAGGCGCTGTGCTGGGCGATCTCGTCGAGCAGCCGCTGGAGCGGGGCGCCCGCGGTGATCAGGCCGGTGAGGGCGGTCCGTACGGACTCCGAGAGACTCACCGCGGCGAACTTCCGGCGCACCAGCCGGGATTGGACCTCCTCGGTCAACTCGGCGAAGGGGAAGGGCCGGTGCAGGACGACCATCGGCAGCCCGCACCGCTCGGCCGCCCGGCGCATCACGTCCGGCGCGGCCGGGAAGGCGCGGCCGAGTCCGAGGACGACGGCCGCGGCCTCCGCGCGGTGCAGCGACTGGATGTACTCGGCCTGGGCGCTCTCGTCACCGGCCAGCAGCACCCCGGTGGTCAGCACCATCTCGCCGCCACTGAGCATCACGCCGACGTCGGCGGCCTCGGCCACATGCACCCAGCGCACCGGCCGGTCGAGCTGTCCGGCGCCGGCCACCACCTCGGGCTCCCCGGCCAGCACCCGCTCCAGGGTGAGGACCTGACGGACCGACAGGGCAGGTTCCAGGGTGGTGGTCATGGCGGTGTTCCCTTACTGAAGGCTCCTCAGAGCGCGTTCGAGGATCGCGGCACCCTCCTCGGCCTCCGCGACGGACAGCGACAGCGGCGGCGCGACCCGCAGCGCGGAGGTGTCATGTCCGCCGCCCTTGCCGATCAGGAGTCCTTCCGCGCGGGCCGCCTCGAGCACCGAGGAAGCCGCCTCGGGCGCCGCCCGGTCCGTGCCGGGTTCGGCCAGCTCGATCCCGATCATCAGCCCGCGCCCGCGCACCTCCCGTACGTACGGCACGTGTGCGGCGACCGCCCGCAGCCGCTCGATGAGCAGCCCGCCGACCCGCCGGGCGTTGCCCTGGAGATCGTGTTCCAGGAGATACGTCAGGTTCGCGAGCCCCGCCGCCATGGTGATCTGGGTGCCGCCGAACGTCGAGATGCTGTTGGCGTCCAGGCAGTTCATGATCTCGGCGCGGGCGATCACCCCGCCGATGGACATGCCGTTGCCGATGCCCTTGGCGAAGGTGACGATGTCCGGCGTGCCGCTGCGGCCGTGCGCCTGCCAGCCCCAGAAGTGCTCGCCGGTGCGGCCCCAGCCGGTCTGCACCTCGTCGGCGATCCAGAGGATGCCGCGCTCGGCGAGCACCTCGCGGAAGGCCGCGTACAGGCCGTCCGGCGGGGAGGTGAAACCGCCGACGCCCTGGATGGGCTCGGCGATCAGGGCCGCGGGTGCCCGGGTGTGGCCCAGCAGGTCCTTGAGGTCCTCGACGCAGGCGGCGATGAACTCGGCGTCGCTGAGATCGGCGTACGGGCCGCGGGTGCGGACGCCGCCGTGGACGTACAGCGTCTGGAGAGGGGACAGGGAGGTCGGGGACCAGCCGCGGTTGCCGGTGATGCCGACCGCGCTGAAGGAGCGGCCGTGGTAGCTGTTGCGCATCGCCAGGATCGTGTTGCTCTGCCGGTACGCCGTCGCGAGCAGCAGGGCCGTGTCGTTGGCCTCGGTGCCGGAGGTGGTGAAGAAGACGCGGGCGTCCGGGATGCTGGACAACTGGGCGATGCGCTCGGCGAGTTCGACCATGGGGCGGTTCAGATACAAGGTCGAGGAGTGGATGATCCGCCCGGCCTGTTCGCTCACCGCCTTGGTCACCTCGGGCAGCGCGTGCGCGGTCATCGTGGTGAGGATGCCGCCGAAGAAGTCGAGGTACTTGTTGCCCTCGGCATCCCAGACATGGCGGCCCTCGCCGTGGGTGAGCTCCAGCGGGTCCTCGTAGTAGAGGGCGAGCCAGTCCGGCAGCACCCGGCGGTGGCGTCCCAGCAGATCGTCGGCCGTCACGGCTGCACCAGCCCTTCGTAGGCGTCGGGGCGGCGGTCGCGGTAGAACGCCCACTGCTGCCGCACCTCTTCGACGAGGTCGAAGTCGAGGTCACGGACGAGGAGTTCCTCCTTGCTGTCGCTGGCGACCTCCCCCACGAACTGTCCGCGCGGGTCGACGAAGTAGCTCGTCCCGTAGAAGTCGTTGTCGCCGTACTCCTCGACGCCGACGCGGTTGATGGCGGCGACGAAGTACTCGTTGGCGACGGCCGCAGCTGGCTGCTCAAGACGCCACAGGTGGGAGGAGAGACCGCGGTGCGTGGCGGACGGGTTGTACACCAACTGGGCGCCGTTGAGCCCGAGTTGCCGCCAGCCCTCCGGGAAGTGGCGGTCGTAGCAGATGTAGACGCCGACCTTGCCCACGGCCGTCTCGAAGACGGGCCAGCCGGCGTTTCCGGGTTTGAAGTAGTACTTCTCCCAGAAGCCCTTGACCTGCGGGATGTGGTGCTTGCGGTACTTGCCGAGATAGGAGCCGTCGGCGTCGATCACGGCAGCGGTGTTGTAGTAGAAGCCGGACTGCTCGATCTCGAAGACCGGGACGACGATCACCATGCCGGTCTCGCGCGCGAGCTCCTGCATACGACGCACGGTCGGCCCGTCGGGCACGGGCTCGGCCCAGCGGTAGTGCTCCGGCTCCTGCACCTGACAGAAGTAGGGGGCATTGAAGACTTCCTGGAACCCGATCACCTTGGCGCCCCGGCGGGCCGCCTCGCGGGCGTGCTCCTCGTGTTTCGCCACCATGGACTCGGTGTCGCCGGTCCAGGTGGCCTGGACCAGAGCGGCGCGTACAACGTTGGCCATGAGCTGCTCCTTCGGCGGGACGTCAGAGCCTCTACGCCCGTAGATGCAGGCCGTAGAGGCACGAACGTAAGCCTCCCGGACGGGCTTGCCAAGACCATCGTCGTTAACCCGCTGAGTCGATCCGGTTTCACACTCCTGTGGGTGATCGGCCCAGCCGGTCAGGCGGCGAATCCGGCGACCCTCAGCGCGTGGACGAGATCCCAGTGGCGCTCGTCCGAGACACCCCGTGCGGCCTCCAGCAGCAACGGTACGAGGGTCCCCGGGTCCACGGCCACGCTACGGGCGGCCTCCTCCGGCGTACGGACCCTGACATAGGCGTCCAGCAGGGCGCGGATCTCGCGCCGACGCCCCTCCTGGGCCAGCCCCAGCACGGCCTGCCCGATCTCGTCGGCGGACCGGACGACCCCTTGCCGCAGGATCTGCTCCGCGTCGGCGCCCATCCCCGCGGCGACGAGCGCGTCCGCCGCCGCGACCAGCCGGTCGGCGGGCAGCGAAGCGGCCTCCCACAGCAGGGTGGCCCAGTCCGCCCCGAGCCCGGCCCGCTGAAGCTCGACAGCGAGCAGCGGATACCGTCCGGCGGACGAGTAGGCGATCTCGGCGAGCAGCGCATGCGCCTCACCGCTGCGCCCCTCATGCCGCAGCCGCACCAGCCTCTCGACGGCCCCGACAACCTCCCGCCGGTCCGCCCCGTCCACTGGCTCGACCTGCGGCTCCGCCGGCTCTACGGCCTCGGCGGCACCGGCGAAGCGGGCGCCTCGGGGGGTACGGCGGCCGACGGCCGTGGGCTCGGGGAGGGCGGGGGCGGCCGTGGGCGGTACGACGACGGGGGCGGCGTCCTCCTCGACGATGCCGGCGAATCGGGCGCCGCCGCGTCGGCGTTTGCGTTGCTTGGGGGCGGGGGGTTCCGGCTGGGGCTCGGCGGTGTGGGCCGGGGCTTCCGTGGGCCAGGTGGCGGGTGCCTGGGCAGCGGCTTCCCCGGCCTGCGTGCCGACTGCGCGGGGCCCGGCGCCGTCGGCGTGATCGGCGGACGCCCAGGCTCCCCCGGCCTGAGCGCCCACTGCCCGCGACCCGGCGCCGTCGGTGTGATCGGCGAACGCCCGTGTTGAGGCTTCCCCGGCCTGCGCTCCGGACGCCTGCATGGAGGCGCCCCCGGCCTGTGCACCGGACGCCTGAACAAAGGCGCCCCGGGCCTGTCCTCCGGACGCCCGCGTCGCCGCACCCCCGTCAGCGAAGCCCGCCCCCACCGCGCCCCCCTGCACCGGGATCCCCCGGTCGACCCCGAGCACCGGCCCCTCCCCCGTGCGCTCCCGCCGTATGGCAGCCGCCTGCCCGCTCGCCGACCTCCGGTCCAACTCCGTCATTCGCGATCGCAGTTCGGCGCACCGAGCGGTGGCTCGCGCGTGATCGTCACGCGCCCAGGCGAGATCGAGGCGAAGGGCGTCAGCGTGATCCTGAGTGGTTGCCGCGGCCAGCGATCGGCCCAACTCGGCCTGCCGTTCCGCGGCGTACCGCTGCTCGCGGAGCATGACGTCCAGGCGGTCGCCCAGGGCGTCCCGGCCGCCGGGGCGGGTGTCGTAGGCGTGGAGCGCGGCGGTGTGCAGCGCACGTACCCCCTCCGCCTCGGCGCGGGCGGCATCCGGGCCGTACTCCGAGGCGAGGTCCTGCAGCAGCGCCTCCACCACGTCCCACGGCGGCACTTCACGCCCGTCGAGGCAGGCCTGCATACCGTCCGGATCGCGCTGCCAGAACACCCCGCACCAGCCGCCGCCCTGATCGAGGCGCGCCATCAGGCCGTTCAGGTAGTTCGCGAACTCCCGCACCCGAGCCGGGAGTTGTTCCACAGCCATGCCCAACTCCCGCCAGACCGGAGCACTCCGGTCCGTAAGGCAACACCAGCCGTGTTACGAGGACGCTACGGGGAGTTTTCCAGCGGGACGCAGAGTACGCCCGCCGCGCCGGAACGTGACGTGCGAACCCTCACGCAGCGACCGGCGCACACAGCTCGGCCAGCTCGTCCATGGAAAGACCGAGCACGCGCGCCAGCGCGGCCACCGTGAAGAACGCCGGGGTCGGCGCCCGCCCGGTCTCGATCTTGCGCAGTGTCTCGGCGGAGACACCGGCGCTCGCCGCGACCTCCGCCATGCTGCGGCCGCCGCGGGCCTCGCGGAGCAGCCGCCCGAGCCGCTCACCGCGCTCGCGCTCTTCGGGGGTCAGTGGGTTACGTACCATGCCCCCATTCTAATACCGGTATAGTAATTGGCATGGTGGAACTGAAGACGGATACATCGATCGATGCCATGTACGAGGCCGGCAAGGTCGTCGCGAGCGCCCTGACCGCCGTAAGAGAAGCCGCTGACGTGGGCGTTTCCCTGCTGGAACTGGACGAGGTGGCGCACGAGGTCCTGCGCGGGGCGGGCGCGAGCTCCCCCTTCCTCGGCTACCGCCCCTCCTTCGCGCCCACCCCCTTCCCGGCGGTCATCTGCGCCTCGGTGAACGACGCGATCGTGCACGGCATCCCGACCACGTACCGGCTGCGCGACGGCGACCTGGTCTCCATCGACACCGGCGCCGTACTCGACGGCTGGGCGGGCGACTCGGCGATCAGCTTCACGGTGGGCAGGCCCCGCCCGGCGGACCTGCGCCTGATCGCCACGGCCGAGCGCGCCCTGGCCGCCGGCATCGAGGCAGCCGTCGTCGGCAACCGCATCGGCGACATTGCCCACGCCATCGGCACGGTCTGCCGCGAGGCCGGCTACGGCATCCCCGACGGCTTCGGCGGCCACGGCATCGGCCGCCATATGCACGAGGACCCCGGAGTCCCCAACGAGGGCCGCCCCCACCGAGGCCTCCCGCTGCGCCACGGCATGGTCCTGGCGATCGAGCCCATGCTGATCGCGGGAGGAAAAGACGGCTACTACGCGGCACCGGACGGCTGGACGCTGAAGACGAACGACGGCTCAAGAGCAGCACACGCGGAGCACACGGTGGCGATTACGACCGAGGGCCCGAGGATCCTGACGGCAAGGTGATCGACCTTTCCTGCACATGCCCACCGCCCCACTTCGTGCCATCGTGGCTTAAACGCACCATGTCCGGGTTACCCGACTCCGGTACGTCGTCAACGAAGGTACGAAACCGATGACCAACGGCTTCAACGGCCCGGAGGGCTACGGCGACCCCTTCGGCGAGTTCCTCGCTCGCTTCTTCGGCGGCCCCCGCCCCGGTCCCCGCCAGATCAACATAGGCCAGCTGCTCAGCCAACCGGCCAGGGAACTCGTCCGCGGCGCCGCCCAGTACGCCGCCGAACACGGCAGCCGGGACCTGGACACCCAGCACCTGCTCCGCGCGGCCCTCTCCGCCGAGCCGACGAGGAGTCTGCTCAGCCGGGCCGGGGCCGACCCGGACTCCCTGGCGACGGAGATCGACGAGCGCTCGGGCCCGGTCCAGCACCCGCCGGGCGAGGCCCCGCCGCCCACCTCGCTCTCGCTCACCCCGGCCGCCAAGCGCGCCCTGCTGGACGCGCACGACCTGGCGAGGGCCCGCGGCGCCGGTTACATCGGCCCGGAGCATGTGCTCAGCGCCCTCGCCGCGAACCCGGACTCCGCAGCCGGGCACATCCTGAACTCGGCGCGCTTCAGCTCAACCGGCCTGCCCCCCGAGGCGCCGGACACCGCGCAGCGGCCCGAGCGGCCCCGCTCCGCGGACACGCCGACCCTGGACAAGTACGGCCGTGACCTCACCGAGCTCGCCCGGCAGGGCCGGATCGACCCGGTGATCGGGCGGGACGAGGAGATCGAGCAGACCATCGAGGTGCTCTCCCGGCGCGGCAAGAACAACCCCGTGCTGATCGGCGACGCGGGCGTGGGCAAGACCGCCGTGGTGGAGGGCCTGGCGCAGCGGATCGCCGACGGGGACGTCCCGGACGTGCTGAGCGGGCGGCGGGTGGTCGCCCTCGACCTGACGGGGGTCGTCGCGGGCACCCGGTACCGGGGCGACTTCGAGGAGCGCATGACCAACATCGTGGGCGAGATCCGCGCCCACTCCGACCGGCTGATCGTCTTCATCGACGAGCTGCACACCGTCGTCGGCGCCGGGGGCGGCGGCGAGGGCGGTTCGCTGGACGCCGGGAACATCCTCAAGCCGGCCCTGGCCCGCGGCGAACTGCATGTCGTGGGCGCCACCACGCTGGAGGAGTACCGCAGGATCGAGAAGGACGCGGCCCTCTCCCGCCGCTTCCAGCCGATCCTGGTGCCCGAGCCGACCCCCGCGGACGCCATCGAGATCCTGCGCGGCCTCAGGGACCGCTACGAGGCCCACCACCAGGTCCGCTACAGCGACGAGGCGCTCGTCGCCGCCGTGGAGCTGTCCGACCGCTATCTCACCGACCGCCGTCTTCCGGACAAGGCGATCGATCTGATCGACCAGGCCGGCGCCCGGGTGCGGCTGCGGGCCCGCACCAAGGGCACGGACGTACGGACCATGGAGCGCGAGGTCGAGCAGCTGGCCCGGGACAAGGACCAGGCCGTCGCGGACGAGCAATACGAGCAGGCCACCCAACTGCGCGACCGGATCGTGGAGTTGAAGCAGCGGATCGCGGACGCCGACGGCAACGGCGCGGCCGACGAGGGACAGAACCTCGAAGTGACCGCCGAGGCCGTCGCGGAGGTCGTGTCACGGCTGACCCACATCCCGGTGGCCAGCCTGACCGAGGAGGAGAAGGACCGGCTGCTGGGTCTTGAGCAGCATCTGCACGAGCGGGTCGTCGGCCAGGACGAGGCCGTGCGCGTGGTCTCCGAGGCGGTGCTGCGCTCCCGGGCCGGGCTCGCGAGCCCCGACCGGCCGATCGGCAGCTTCCTCTTCCTCGGCCCGACCGGCGTCGGCAAGACCGAGCTGGCCCGGGCGCTCGCCGAGGCGCTGTTCGGCAGCGAGGAGCGGATGGTCCGCCTGGACATGAGCGAGTACCAGGAGCGGCACACCGTCAGCCGTCTGGTGGGCGCCCCGCCCGGCTACGTCGGCCACGAGGAAGCGGGCCAGCTCACCGAGGTCGTGCGCAGGCACCCGTACTCGCTGCTCCTGCTGGACGAGGTGGAGAAGGCGCACCCGGACGTCTTCAACATCCTGCTCCAGGTGCTGGACGACGGACGGCTGACCGATTCCCAGGGCCGCACGGTGGACTTCACCAACACCGTCATCGTCATGACCAGCAATCTGGGCTCGGAGGCGATCACCCGGGGCGGTGCCGGTATCGGCTTCGGCGCGGGCGGTGAGGAGGCGGACGAGGAGGCGCGGCGCGAGCGGATCATGCGGCCGCTGCGCGACCACTTCCGGCCCGAGTTCCTCAACCGCATCGACGAGATCGTGGTGTTCAAGCAGCTCGACCCCGACCAGCTGCGGCAGATCACGAACCTCCTGCTGGACCGCACGCGCCGCCTCATGCAGGCGCAGGACGTCACGGTCGAGTTCACCGGCGCGGCCGTCGACTGGCTCTCCGAGCGCGGCTATCAGCCCGAGTACGGCGCCCGCCCGCTGCGCCGCACCATCCAGCGCGAGGTCGACAACCAGCTCTCCCGTCTGCTGCTGGACGGCCGGGTCACGGAGGGCGGCCGGGTGACGGTGGACGTCGAGAACGGACGCCTGGGCTTCCGCACCGAAGGCACGGAAGAGCAGGCGCCCGCCCCCGAGTTGTGACTACGGCGCCGGGTGCACCACCATCGCCGAGCCGCCGCCCCGGCGTACCTTCTCGGCCGCGGCGAGCCACTTGCCGTTCGGCAGCCGCTGGACGGCGGTCGCCGCGCCGATCTCGGGATTGAGCCGGAAGCCGTGCCCGATCGACTCCAGCTGTGCCCGCAACGCGCTGTCGTACAGCCCGGGTTCGAGCTCGGTGGTGGTCTGGTTGCGCTGGCTGGCGCGCGGCGCGGCGATGGCGTCGACGAGCGGCAGTCCGCGGTCGAGGAAGCCGGTCAGGGTCTGCAGCACCGTCGTGATGATGGTGGCGCCACCGGGTGAACCGAGCGCCACGACGGGCTTGCCGTGCTGGTCGAGAACGATCGTCGGGGACATCGAGGAGCGCGGACGCTTGCCCGGACCCGGCAGGTTCGGGTCGTGGACGGCCGGGTTGGCGGGGGCGAAGGAGAAGTCCGTCAGCTCGTTGTTGAGGATGAAGCCGCGGCCCGGGACCGTGATGCCGCTGCCGCCGGTCTGCTCGATGGTCAGCGTGTACGAGACGACGTTGCCCCACTTGTCGGCGACCGTGAGATGGGTCGTGCTGTCGCCCTCGTACGTCGTCGGGGCCGCCGTACCACTCGCGTCGCAGACGGCCGGGTTACGCGGGTCCCCCGGCGCGAGCGGGCTCGTCAGCACCGCGTCGTCCTTGATCAGGCACTCCCGGGAGTCGGCGTACCGCTGCGACAGCAACTCCTTCGTCGGTACGTCCTCGAAGGCGGGGTCGCCGACCCAGCGCCCGCGGTCGGCGAACGCGATGCGGCTGGCCTCGATGTAGCGGTGCAGGTACTGGACCTCGCTCGCCTTCGAAAGGTCGGTCCGCTCAAGGATGTTGAGGGCCTCGCCGACCGTCGTACCACCGGAGGAGGAGGGCGCCATGGAGTAGACGCCGAGGCCACGGTAGGAGGTCTTCGTGGGCGCCTGGGACTTGGTGCGGTAGGCGGCGAGATCCTTGGCCGTGAGGTCGCCGGGGCGGGCGTTCCAGCCCGAAGCGGGGTCCACGGGCGGCTTGTTGACCGTGTTCACGATGTCCTCGGCGAGGTCGCCGCGGTACTGCGCGCGCACCCCTTCACGGCCCAACTGCTCGTACGTACGGGCGAGATCGGGGTTCTTGAAGGTGGAGCCGACGACGGGGAGCGACCCGCCGGGCAGGAACAGCTCGGCCGTGTCGGGGAAGTAGCGGAACCGGGTCTCGTTCGCGGCGGTCTGCGCGCGGAAGGTGTCGTCGACGACGAAGCCCTCGCGGGCGAGGCGCTCGGCCGGCTCGAGCAGGCTCCCGAGCTTCTTGCTGCCCCACTTGTCCAGCGCCGTCTGCCAGGTGGCGGGCGTGCCGGGGGTGCCGACGCTCAGGCCACTGCTGACGGCCTGGGCGAAGGGGATCGCCGTGCCGTTCTCCAGGAACAGCCCGGAGTCCGCGCTCAGCGGGGCGGTCTCACGGCCGTCGATCGTGCGTACCGTACGGGATCTGGCGTCGTAGTAGACGAAGTAGCCGCCTCCGCCGATGCCCGCGGAGTAGGGCTCGGTGACACCCAGTGCGGCGGCGGTGGCGACGGCCGCGTCGACGGCGTTGCCGCCCTTACGCAGCACCTCGATACCGGCGGCGGAGGCGTCCGGGTCGACGCTCGCGACCGCGCCGCCGTAGCCGACGGCGACGGGGACCTTCTCGACGGCCGTATCGGAAGCGGTGGGAGGCGCCGCCGCCCCCACCGACACCACGGCGGCCGAGACCGCCAGGACCGACAGCTTGCGTGCGACGGAACGACGCATCCGCACCTCCAGTCAGGGACCGTTCGCGCAGCCTAATGGATCGACATGCCCCCGTCAGGAGCACCCGCTACCATGCGCGCCCATGAATGACGACGTACGCAATATCGTCCTCGGCGTGGTGGCCGCGGGCATCAGTGCCGCGCTCGGCTGGCTGGCCCGGACCTATGTGTGGAAGCGGAAGCTCCGCCGCAAACAGGCTTTCTTCGGGCTGCCGGAGAACTCGGAGTCACTGCTCGTCGTCAACCGCGATCCGGCCACCTCCGAACCCGCGGTGCACCGCTTCGACGTGTTCGCGCTCCTGGAGCTGTCCGCGCTGATCAAGGACTGCGGCGCGCACACCCAGGTGGTCACGCAGGACGCGGTCCATCAGGGCTTCGGTGAGCGCACCGAGTTCTGTGTGGGCGGTCCGGGGTCGAACCGGCGCATGCTGGCCCATATGTCCGCGATGCTGCCCGGGATACGGATCAACATCGACCCCGAACCCGGCCCGGAACGGGGCGCCTTCCAGATCGGCAGCGAGCGCTACCGCTTGGAGGCGGGTGTCGCCGAGTACGTATTGCTGGCCCGGCTCACCGCGGGCGACCCGAAGGAGAGCCGTCCGGTCTTCCTCTTCTGCGGCCAGCGCGCCATCACCAACCAGGCCGCGACCCGCTATCTGGCCCGCAACCACGAGCGGCTGACCCGCAAGTACGGCAGCAACTCCTTCGTCCTGCTGTTGAAGGTCATCAACTCCCAGGCCTACGGACCGGATGTGGTCGAGCTCGTCGGCGATGTCACCCGGACCGCACAGACACCCCTGCCGGCCCCGGCGACTCCCCGTAATTCCCACCGCGCCTCCTGAGGTCGCGCACATTTCAACGATCGTTACTCCCACGTAACTTACCGACGGGTTACCTACGGTAAGAGCCCGCGGTTACCGTCGGGTCACTTTGCACTGACACGAGTGAGGAGTGACCTGTGGGACCTCGCAAGGCTCTGCGCGCGACCGCCGTGGGCATCGTCTCGGCGACCCTGATCGCCGGCGTCGGCCCCGTCGCCTCGGCGGCGACGGGCGACGTCCGCTTCGTCGACATCACCGGCGACGGCGGTACGACCCTCAAGGCGAACGTCATCACCCCCGCCGGGGCCGACGGCACGCGCCGCTACCCGCTGTTGGTGTTCCCCACGAGCTGGGGCACACCTCAGGTCGAGTATCTGGCCCAGGCCCAGAAGCTCGCGAACTCCGGTTACGTCGTGGTCAGTTACAACGTCCGCGGGTTCTGGCAGTCCGGCGGCGAGATAGAAGTGGCGGGCCCGCCCGATGTGGCCGACGCCTCCCGGGTGATCGACTGGGCGCTCGCCAACACCCCGGCCGACGCGGGCCGAATCGGCATGGGCGGCGTGTCGTACGGAGCCGGCATCAGCCTGCTCACCGCCGCGCAGGACGAACGGGTCAGGGCAGTTGCGGCACTGAGCGGCTGGGCGGACCTCATCGACTCGATCTACTCGGGCCGCACCCAGCACACCCAGGCGGCCGCGCTGCTGGACGGGGCGAGCCTGGTCACCGGCCGCCAGAGCGCCGAACTGCGGGAGATCTTCAACGCCTTCCAGTCCTCCGACCTGAGCAAGGAGGACACCATGATCGCCTGGGGGAAGAAACGTTCAGCCACGACCTATCTCGACCAGCTCAACGACAACGCCCCCGCGGTACTGCTCGCCAATGCCTGGGGCGACTCGATCTTCCCGCCCAACCAGTACGCGGACTTCTACGAGAAGCTCACCGGCCCCAAGCGCCTGCAGTTCCGCCCCGGCGACCACGCCACCGCCGAACTCACCGGACTGCTCGGCCTGCCCAACGACGTATGGACCGACACCGAGCGCTGGTTCGACCGCTATCTGAAGGGCGAGCACAACGGCATCGACCATGAGCAGCCGGTCCAGCTCAAGTCCCGCTCCACGGGCGGCTACGAGGGCTACCCGGACTGGAAGTCGGTCGGCGCGACCAGCCGCAAGATCGCCCTCGCCGGCTCCACCACGATCCGCACGAACGTCAACTCCGGTGCGGACGGCGGGCTGGTGCTGCTGACCGGTCTCCTCGACCAGATCGCCAAGCTGCCCCCGCTCGCGTCCATCCCCCTGCTCCCCCGCCGCTGGGCGGCCGTATGGCAGTCGGAGAAGTACCCGAGCGCCCAGCAAGTGCGCGGCACCGCCCGGCTGCACACCACCCTCACCCCGACCGAGGAGAGCGGCACCCTCGTCGCCTACCTCTACGACGTGGGGCCGCTCGGCCTCGGCAAGCTGGTCAGCAACGCGCCGTACACCTTCCACGGACGCACGCCCGGAAAGCCGTTCGGTGTCGACCTGGAGCTGTTCTCCACGGCCTACGACGTCCCGGCAGGGCATCGTCTCGCCCTGGTCGTCGACACGGTCGACCCGCTCTACATCGAGCACAACCCGACCGGCGCGCAGCTGACCTTCTCCTCGCCGGCGAACGACCCGAGTTACGTGTCGGTCCCGTTGCGCGAGCAGTGATCTCCGGCTGCCGCCGGGCGGGTATGGCTCTGTGTCTGCTGCCCCCTGCGGTCGAGGGGCCGTGGGGGGGATCCCCACCCGGCAGCAGCGTCCCGGCCATGGCTACCGCTAGGGGGACGAACCGCCCATCCTAGTCGAGGCTCGGCGCGAGGCACTTCCCGGGCGGTGGGCGGGGCTTGAGCATCCGTAGTCCGGTGCCGTCGAGGGCACACGTGTGGTACGCGGCATGGGTCGCACTCCCTGCTCAGTGCTTGAGGATCTTGGACAGGAAGTCCCGGGCGCGCTCGCTCTCCGGGGCGGTGAAGAACTCCTCGGGCGCGCGGTCCTCGACGATACGGCCGTCGGACATGAAGACGACGCGGTTGGCGGCGGACCGGGCGAAGCCCATTTCATGGGTGACGACGACCATCGTCATGCCCTCGCGGGCCAGTTGACGCATGACTTCGAGGACCTCGTTGATCATCTCGGGGTCGAGCGCCGAGGTCGGCTCGTCGAACAGCAGCGCCTTGGGCTCCATGGCGAGGGCGCGGGCGATCGCCACCCGCTGCTGCTGCCCGCCGGAGAGCTGGGCGGGGAACTTGTCGGCCTGGTCGGCGAGGCCCACCCGGTCGAGGAGTTGCCGCGAGCGCTTGTCCGCCTGGTCCTTCTTGCGTCCGCGGACCCTGATCTGGGCCAGCGAGATGTTCTGCAGAACGGTCTTGTGGGCGAAGAGATTGAAGGACTGGAAGACCATGCCGACATCGGCACGGAGCCGCGCGAGGCCCTTGCCCTCCTCGGGCAGCGGCTGTCCGTCGAGCAGGATCGTGCCGGAACGGATCGTCTCCAGCCTGTTGATCGCCCTGCACAGGGTCGACTTCCCCGACCCCGAAGGGCCGATGACCACGACCACCTCCCCCTTGCCGACGGTGAGGTTGACGTCCTGCAGGACGTGCAGCTCCCCGTAGTACTTGTTGACGTCTCGCAGCTCGATCAACGGATCGACGACCATGCCCAGCCCTACCCACTCTCAGCTGTGTCGTGGTTGCCGCAAACTACCCAGACAAAACGGGAGTTAATGCACGACACGCACTTTTCGGGCATTACCCGTATTTAAGCCGCAGCTCAGGCCACGGATTCACGCCTCGGCGACCTCCCCGTAGAGCTGCGAGAGCTCGGGCACGCCACTCGAGGCCCACTCGTGCCCGGAGGCGACGACGTCGAACTCACGGCCCGAGGAGAGCCGTACGACGGGCTGGCCGTTGGGCCAGATCTCCCACTGCGCGCCCGGGACCGTGCGCACGATGACCGTGCCGAGGTAGAGGCCCGCGTCATTGCCGAGCCAGGGCAGCACCTCCTCGTCGTCCCGCCAGCGCGGAAGCAGCTGGTCGAGAGCCTCCAGCGAGGTGGCCGAATCGTCCAGCCGGACCCCCTCCCGGGCCGCCTGGGAGCGGAGCAGATCGCACTCGGAGAGCAGCTCGGCGATGCCCTCGTGACTGTCGTCACCGTCAGAGAACACAGCGACGCCGAGGGCGGGACCGCGCCGCTTACGCCAGCCGCCCAGGAAAGGGATGTTCATAAGCTCAGCCTCGCACCGACCATGCCACCGGCACCACCGGCACGCGGGAACCGACCGACCGGATACCTCTTGCCAAAGCTTATTCATCCTCCGTAGAGTTCATCAGGTCATGAGTTCAACGAATGTTGACTTTGGCCTTCCGGGAGGCGGGGACCCGTGCGGAAGATCGGCCGTGGGACCGCTCCCGTCGAACCCGTCGGGCCTCAACCGCCACCGCTCCCGAGATCGTGAGCGGCCCCGTCCGTGGGCGGCGCGACCGCTGCCGCCCCTCATCGAAGGGAACTCGGACATGCCCGAAGAGACGCGGGTCATCCGCATCCACCTGGAGCCCGGCGAGGACGGCGTGACCCTGAGCGCCGTCGCCGCCGCCTCGGCCACCGCGCACAGCGAGACCCTGCTGCTGGAGGCCACCAACATCACCGAGGCCACGGTCATCGAGGTCGAGGTCTGACCCCACACCGTGGCGACATGGACCGGAGCAGAACACGACCCCCCGGGCTCGTAGAGGGACGGGCTCGCGGAAGAGCGCTCGAGGGACCCCCGGGACCGCCGAGGGATCGGAATCGGGGGCGAGCGCTGCACGGCCTTCCCGGCCCGTGAGGGACGGGCCGGGAAGGGCCGCGCGACGGTCCGGCGCGGCATGACGGGGGAACCGGGCGGGAGCCCGAACGGAGGACGAGGTCGCGATGAGCGAGACGGTTGCTTCAGCCGGCACCGCAGCTCCGCCGGTCATCGAGGAGTTGGGGCGGCCGTGAGCGTCCACCGACATGTCCAGTGGCGCCGGGATCCGGACGGAACGGCCTACCGCGCCCAACGGTCCTTCCCGGCCGGTCCGCCGAACGCGACCGTGCTGCTCGCCGGTCCCGGAACCGTCTCGGACCTCGACGGCGAGGGCCGGGACCATGAGCTGCTGGAGAAACTGACGGCCCGTCTGGTGGCCTCCGGTGCTCAAGTGTTGCAGTGCGACATGCCCGCCCGCGCCCGCAACTCCCCCGCCTCGGCGGCGGACGAGCGCATCCGCGCCGAACGGCTGCGGTCGCTGCTGGACGGAAACCGGCACGTGATGACCGGTTCCCTGTCTCTGGTGGGCTTCTCCCTCGGCGGCCAGGCGCTGCTGCGACTGCTGGAGACCGGCGCGCCGCCACGCGCGGACCGCGTCGTCCTCATCGGCACGGTGGTGGAGACGGACGCCTTCCTCACCTCCCGCATCGCCCTGATCGAGCTGGTCTACGGCGGCTTCGACCTGGTCGGCTATCTGGCCGACGAGGTCGACGACAAGCTGCCGCCCGCGGTGTTCGAGCCGGCCGTGTACGCCGACTGGTCCGCCCGCCATCTCATCGGCCCGCACTCACCCGCGGTCCGGGTCCATGTACTCGAAGGACTCGGTCACACCCTGCACCCGTGCGGCCCAGGCCCCGCCCGCGATCCGTTGCCAGCACTCGCCACCTTGGTCGGCGTCACCTGATGGCGTCACCGCAGCTCACAGCACGACAGGAAAGGGAAGGCCATGCCCGCGAGTGAGACTCTCTCCAGCCGACGGTTCGACGGGATCGCCGACGACTTCTTCGCCGGCGAAGTGCTGCACCGGACGCTCGGGCCGCAGACGGGCAGCGCGATCTGCGACGTGGCCTGTGGCGCGGGGAGCCTGGCGCTGTCCTTCGCCGACGAGTACCCGGCCCGGCTGGTGGGCGTCGACGCGGACCCCTCGATGCTGGAGTCCTTCCGCAAGCTCGCCGCCGAGAGGTCGGTCTCGGTGGAGACCGCGCGGGCCGCCACCGAGGAACTGCCCTTCCCCGACGCCTCGTTCGACCTGGTGGTGTCGCTGTTCGTCCCGCACCGCTTCCAGGACGCGGCGAGAGCGGTCGGTGAGATGGCCCGGCTGCTGCGGCCTGGCGGGCGGCTCGCGGTGATCGGTCCGCAGAGCCACCAGGACTCGGCGCGCAGGCACGCCCTCGCCGAGTGGGTCGGCCGCCTGCGGAGCACGGGACTTCGCGTCCTGGCCGCCCGCGGCGGTCAGCCGGAGAGCCGTACCGGCCTACCGGTCACACGCTGGTTGGTGATCGGTGTCAAGCCTTTGGGCGGAGGTGCGCCGACATGCCGGTGATCAGGCTGTTCTCCCCCGACGCCGGCCCCGGCACCGCCATCCTGGAGCAACTGGCCGCCGACGTCACCGAGTTGCTCCGACTGCCCGCCGGTCACTGCTGGGTGTGGTGGCACCGTCTGGAGCCCGGCACCTATCACCGGCCCGAATGGCGCGCCACGCACACTCGCCCGGCCCCGGTCGGCTTCGTGGTGTGCAAGGAGAGCTACAACAAAGACGAGTTGGGCGCGCTGCTCCGGCTGCTGCAGGCGCGGCTCGCGGAGCTGCTGGACGTTCCGGCGGACGAGATCTTCCTGACCGTGCAGCGGGCCGTCGCGGGTGAGTTACTGGTCCGGGACGAGGTGTGGTTCGCGCATCTGGAGGAGCCGCGGCCGGACGCCGTCACCGACCTGGTGCCCATCGGAGTCGTCCACACCGACCGCGGCGACCTGTCCGACGACGACTGGGGCGATGTCACCTCGGTGATCCGACTGGACGGCGAACGGTTCACCTCCGAGGCGCTGCTCGGTCTCGACAGTTTCTCCCACCTGGAGGTCGTCTTCCACTTCCACCGGGTGGCGCCGGAGAAGGCACACACGGGGGCCCGGCATCCGCGGGGCAATCCCGAGTGGCCGCGGGCCGGGATCTTCGCCCAGCGCGCGAAGAACCGCCCCAACCGCATCGGGGTCTCGCGCTGCAAGCTGCTGAAGGTGGACGGGCTCGATGTCCATGTGCGCGGCCTCGACGCCGTGGACGGCACACCGGTGCTCGACATCAAGCCGTATCTCACCCAGTTCGGGCCGCGCGAGGACGTCGTACAGCCCGCGTGGGTCGACGATCTGATGCGGGACTACTACTGAACCTCCGCACCACTACTGGAACCTCCGCCGATCGGAGCCGACATGAAGAAGTCCGCCGAGCGCGAGCGGCTGCCGCGCACCGCGTCGGCGCTGCTGGCCGCGGTGTTCGTGGACGCCCTCGGCAGCGGGCTCTACCTGGCGGTCTCCGTCGTCTTCCTCACCCGCTATCTGGACCTGGGCAGCAGTGAGGTGGGCCTCGGTCTGGGTGTCGCGGGCGCGGTGTCCTTCGCGCTGCTGGTGCCCACCGGGATCCTGGCGGACCGGGTCGGTCCGCGCACCATGCTGATCGCCGCCCATCTGACCCGGGCGGCGCTGCTGGCGTGCTACCCGTTCGCGTCCGGGTTCGTGCCCTTCCTGCTAGTGGTGTCCCTGCTCGCGGTGGCCGACCGTGCCGCCTCGCCGCTGGTGCAGGGGATGTTCGGGGCGGCCGTGGCCGCCGGGCAGCGGGTGCGGGTGATGGGCATGGCCCGGTCGCTGCAGAACCTGGGCCTCTCGCTCGGCGGTCTCGCGGCCGCCGGGGCGCTGCTGTGGGACAGCGACGGGGTGTATCTGGCCGTCGTGTTCGGCAACGCGCTGTCGTTCGTGCTCGCCGCCGCGCTCGTGGCCCGGCTGCGGCCCGGCGGGGGCGGCGGGGGCCGGCCGCTGCCGTGGCGGCGGCGCCTTGCGGTGTTCCGGGACCGGCGCTTCACCGTGCTGACCGTCCTCAACTCCGTGGTGAGCCTGCATGTGACGGTGCTGACGGTCGGCATCCCGCTGTGGGTGCTCGCCCATGACGAGCTGCCCAGGTCCGTGATCGCCTGGACGCTGGTGCTCAACACGGTGGTGGTCGTGCTGTTCCAGGTGCGGGCCACACGCGGCATCGAGAGCGCCGAGGACGGCGGCCGCGCGCTGCGCCTGAGCGGACTGCTGCTCGCCGCCGGCTGCTGCGCGCTGGCCGCCACCGGCCAACTGCCCACGGCCTGGGCGGTGGTGGCGCTGCTCGGCGCCGTGGCCTTCCAGGCGTTCGCGGAGATGCACCAGCAGGCGGGCGCCTGGGCGATCTCCTACGACCTCGCGCCCGCGGACCGCCGCCAGGTCTATCTGGCTTTCTTCAGCCTGGGCAACGCCGCCCGCAACACCTACGGTCCGCTCGTCGTCACGTTCCTCGTGGTACAGCGCGGGGCCGTCGGCTGGCTGCTGCTCGGTGCCCTGGCGCTCGGCTCCGGTGCCTGGGCGGCGCGGGCCGGCCGGCCTTCCGCTGCTTTTGGTGCGCAGCCCGCACCCGCCGTTTCGCTGACCTATGTCCAAGGAGAGTCCCATGGCACCCACCCCTGAGCAGTCCGTCATCATCGTCGGAGCAGGGCCCACCGGATTAGCGCTGGCCTGTGAGCTGGCCGCCGCCGGAGTCGCCTGCACCGTCCTGGAACGCCGTACGGCGCCGTCCGCGCAGTCCCGTGCGATGGGCGTGTACCCCAGGACGATGGAGGTGCTCGATCTGCGCGGGCACGCCGATGCCCTCACCGCCGTGGGCCGGCCGGTCGGCCGGATGCTGCCCGCGCCGGGCGCGGCGATCGACTTCACGGCGATCGACAGCCCTTTCCCGGCGCTGTATGTGATCCCGCAGAGCCGCACCGAGGAGGCGCTCCAGCAGCGCGCGATCGACCTCGGGGTCATCGTGCAGCGCGGGGCGGAGGTCTTCGGCCTTGAGCAGGACGCCACCGGTGTACGGCTGCAGGTGCGCACCGAGTCCGGCGAATGGGAGGAGAGCGCCGACTACGTCGTCGGCTGCGACGGCGCGCACAGCGCGGTGCGCGAGCTGTCGGGGATCGCCTTCCGTGGCCACACGTACGACATCGCGCCGATCCTCGCCGACGTCTACCTGGAGACGCCGCCGCCGGACGATGTGTCGATCCTTTCCGGGGGCGGCGCGATGATGGTGTCCGTGCCCTTCGGGGACGGGCTGTACCGGGTGGCGGTGGGGCACCGCAACCACCCGTGGACGCGGGACGAGGTGACTCTGGAGGAGCTGGCCGAGCGGCTGACGGAGGTGCTCGGCTTCGACCCGAAGCCGCACGATCCGCAGTGGCTGGCCCGGTTCAAGATCCACCAGCGGCTCGCCGACCAGTACCGCACCGGCCGGGTGCTGTTGGCGGGCGACGCGGCGCATCTGCACTCGCCGCTCGGCGGCCAGGGCCTGAACCTCGGTATTCAGGACGCCGTCAACCTCGGCTGGAAGCTGGCCGCCACGCTCCAGGGCTGGGCGCCGGCCGGGCTGCTCGACACCTACCAGAGCGAGCGCCGGCCGCAGGCGCAGAAGATTCTCAAGGCCACCGACCACGCCACCCGGATGGCGACCCACCCCTCGCCGGTGGTGTCGGGCCTGCGCCGGATCGTGCTGTCGCGGCTCCTCGGGCGGCGCCGGATCCAGAAGGTCGCCGGCGAGGCGCTGTCCGGACTGCGGGCCGGTTACGGCGGCCGCGGTCGCCCGGCCGCTCTCGGCGGCGCCCGGCTGCGCCCCGGCCAGCGCGTGCCGGATCTGGCGGTGCCGCAGGCGGAAGGAGCGCCGGTACGGCTGTACGAGCTGATGCGCGACGGCCGGTTCCTGCTGCTCGACCTGCACAAGGACGGCGGGGCCGCCGCGGTCGCCGACGCCTGGGGCTCCCGGGTCTGCCCGGTCCGGGTCGACGGTACCGTTCCCCAACTCTCGGGCATCGGCGCGGTATTGGTCCGCCCGGACGGCTACGCTGCCTGGGTGGACAGCACGTCGTCGAGCACCGGCCGCGAAGGGCGCGTACGTCAGGCCCTGCACCGCTGGTGCGGCACCGAGGGCCCGACCCCGCAACGCCACCCGGCCCCCACCGCCGAAGCCGCGGCCCTCGCGCGCCCGGCCCAGCAGAAGCAGACCGAGGCCCCCGACACGGAACCGGCCCCCGCCGACCGCACGTGACAAGAGGACACCGTGGAGGACCACCACAGTCCGGCCGCCTGCCTCGACCTACCTCCCGCGCGGCGCGTCGTCGTCGCGCGGGGGCGTGCGCGGACCAGATGCAGAAAGGCACGTCGCCATGGCACAGCAGTTGATGTCGGCGCGTTCCCAGCGGACCCGCGAGGCCATACTGCGGGCGGCTCGGATGCACTTCGCCGCCGACGGGTACCAGCGGTCGACGATAAGAGCCATTGCGGCCACCGCCTCCATCGACCCGTCCATGGTCATGCGGTACTTCGGCAGCAAGGAGCAGCTCTTCGACGCGGCGCTCGACGTCGATCTGCATTTACCGGACCTCACGGGCACGCCCCCGGAGTTGCTGCCGCACGCGTTGATCACGCATTTCCTCGCGCCGTGGGAGGACGACCTCGACGAGGGCTCGATGCGGCTGCTGCTGCGCAGCGCGGCGACCAACGAGCGGGCGGCGGAGCATCTGCGGCAGATGCTGCACGAGCAGTTCACCAGCAGTCTGCGCGGCGCCCTCGGGGCGGAGCGCGCGGCCGCGTGCAGCGGGATACTCGCGGCTCAACTGCTGGGCGTGGCGTTCACCCGGTACGTCCTGCGGCTGCGGCCGATCGCCGATCTGCCGGTGGCGGCGCTGGCCGATCTGGTGGCGCCTTCGCTGCGGACGGTGCTGGCGGCGGAGTGAACAAATGCGGTCAGAGTAAGGAAGAACCCAAGACTCCGCATGTTCATGGCCTCAGGGCGTCTCACCTGATAAGATATTTTCACTGTACAGTGAATTAACTGTTCCAGAATTCCCCACCCAGAGTGCAGTGAGCTGATGAAATCCAGGCGCACAGACGCTTCCGCTTCCGCATCTGACCCCGACCGGTCCGACGCCCCGGCCGCACGAGGAAGTCGGCCGAAGCGGGCCCGCAGTGGACGCCGCCCGGGCGAGAGCGGCACCCGGGACCAGATCCTACAATCAGCCCTGCATCTGTTCGCCGAGCGCGGCTACGCCCGCACCACGATCCGCGCCATCGCCGAGAACGCCGGGGTGGATCCGGCTCTGGTGCACCACTTCTTCACCAACAAGGAAGGCGTGTTCGACGCTGCGGTCAACTCGACCCTCAGCGTCTCGTCGGCTGTCGGAGAGGCGCCCCTGGCGGAGTCCACCACCTCACAGGCCGCCTGGCTCGCCACGACGTACTTCAGGTTCTGGGAGAACGAGAAGACGCGTTACGCCATGACGGCCATCTACCGGGCGGGGCTCGCCGACGGCGCCACCTCAGAGGTCCTCAAGCACCGCATCGAGAAAAGCATCAAAGCCTGGGCGAACGCGTCGGGTTACAAGGGGATGCCGGACGCCGAGACCCGTACGGCCCTGGCCTCGGGCCACCTCGCCGGGCTGGCCATCCTGCGCTACGTGCTCCGGGTCCAGCCGCTGGCGGACATGGAGTTCCCCGAGTTCATGGCCTGGGTGATGCCGGCCCTGGAACTGCGCCTGTCCGCCGAACTGCAGCGGCGCGACGAGGAGGACGAGCCCGACGAGGGCTGAGCCGCACCCCGGCACGCGCACAGCGAACGACGCGCCATCGGCGACAGGCGGGCAGGACCGGGACGGTCCTGCCCGCCTGAAGTACCGGAACCCCCGGTGTCAGGGAGTCACACCTCGTCCCACCAGATGGCCTTCACTGCGGTGATGAAGATCCCGGGTCCGATACCGAGGATGACACCGTGCGCCCCCGACTCGGGCGGCTTGGCGAAGGTGCGCTCCAGCCCGTCCAGCAGTGAGACAGAGCCCAGATTCCCCAGTTCACTCAGGGAGTCGCGGGCCGGATCGAAGAGCTCCGGCGCACATTCGAGACCCTCGATGAAGCACTCCAGGACCCTCGGGCTGCCGGTGTGGGAGACGATGAACTCCGGCTTGCCGTCACTGTCGGCGGGCGCGTTGTGCTCCAGCCACTCCCTCAGCCCCGGGAGGAGGCCACGGATCACACCCATCAGCTTCGGGGAGTTGCGCGTGTGCAGCCCGTCGTTGTCCACGTAGGTGCCCACCACGTCACAAGCGGTGACATCCATGCAGTTGAACGAATTGACGATCTCCATGTGCCGCCCGTTCGAACGGTCGCGGACAACACAGGCTCCGGCCGCGTCGCCGAGCAGCGCCTTGAAGATCATCCCGTCCATTCCGGTGTCACCCTCGTGCAGGTAGTGGCTGAAAACGTCGGCGCACACCACAAGCACCTTGGCCTCCGGCCGTGCGACCACCAACTCCGCGGCCATCGAGATCGCGAACGACCCTCCGCCGCAGGCCATTTGGGTCACGGGTATACGCCGTATCGAAGGTGACAGCCCCAGCCGCTCCACGAGCTTGACGTCGAGCCCGGGCATGGAGTGTCCGGTTGCGCTCGTCACCACCAGGGCGGTGATCTGCTCCGGCGCCAGACCGGCCTCTCGCAGACTCGCGCGTGCCGCTCGCTCCGCGAGGTCCAGACAGTCCCGCAAGTGCTCGCGGGTGCGCTCGGCGAGCGTGCCGTGGTTCCCGAACTGCTCGGCCAGGGGGCGGGTGTACCAGCGCGTCCGTACGGTCGTGGCGCCGATGACGTCGAAGACGCGGTCGAGTTGTGGGTGATCCGGGTACATCTGTGCGATGCGTTCCAGGACTTCGTCCGTGGTGACCTGGTGGACGGGCAGGGAGACAGCTGGAGCAATGACGACTGGCACGACGCCTCCAAAGCGGTGGCTTGCTTGCGGAAGGAACGAGCACCGACCACGTCCGGCCCGGTGGTCTGGCGCCCGGGCGACGTCGCAGCCGCCGCCGGGCTTTTGCTCTCGTCGTGAGAATCTGCGCATGCCGAACACTCCCCCCGGTGTCTGACGGTGCTTTACCTCGCGGGCGCTGTGCCGGGCGGAAATGACGAGCGCGCATCGAACAGCGCAGCCCGCACCGGCACACGACGATCCAGAAACTTGCCTCCGAGGCTCCCCGTGTTCCCGAGTGAGCCTCAGGGTCGGCCTCTGAACATCACGGTATGAGAGGGGAGTTGACTACAACTAGAGCGAAATTCAACGCGCATGGAATTCAATCCGGGAGGACAGCCAAGAGCACCGGCCACCGGGATCACACCGAGAAAGGGCCGACCGCCATGCACGCACCACCGCACCACGCGGACCCCGACCCCTGGACCGAACGCGCTGCCTGCCGCGATACCGACCCCGAGATCTTCTTCCCGCTCCCCGGAGCCTCCGGCGGCCTCGACCGGGAGGCCATCGCCAAGCGCCTGTGCGGACGCTGCCCGGTGGCCCGGGAGTGTCTGCGCGAGGCTCTGGTCCGCGACGAGGGTGCCGGGATCTGGGGCGGGTTCAACGCGCGGGAACGGCGTGAACTGCTGCGTATCGCCAGCACGTTGGAGTCGACGGCAGCGGAGCTGGCCGCGTACCTCGCGGGCGGCGGGCGCAGGCTGAGCGCGTCGCCCCGGGAACGGCCCGCGTACGTGTGGTACCTGCGCCGCCACGGCTGGACCCCGCGCCGTATCGCGGGCGCCCTCGGCGTCAGCTTCGGCCAGGTCCAACAGGCCTGGCAGCTAGCCGAGTTGGCGTCCTCGTGCACCCGCGGCCCGGTGAGCGGCATGCCGAATCCCCGGGCGCCGAGAAAGCGGGTACGGCGGTCCGGCGGGAGTGGGCAGGGGGTGGTCGGCGTCGAACGCCCCGAGATACGCGGCGGCGTGACGGCCCTGGGCCGAACGCCGCTGACCGGGTACGGCGTGCGGAGCGCGACCCCGAAACGGCCTCAACTTCCGACCGGCGGGGGGCATCCGGCGGGGCCGGTGCCCGCGGATCGGCGGGGGGTGCCGGTTGCGGGTGAGAGGCGGGGAGCGGGGGTAGGTGGCGGCCGTACGCCGGGGGCGCTTGCGGCTGACCGACGGGGGGTGAGTGGCAGCGGCACGCCGGGGCCGCTCGCGGCTGGCCGACCGGGGATGGGCGGCAGCCGAACGCCGGCGCCAGTTGCGGCTGACCGACGGGGGGCGGGCGGCGGCCGAACGTCGGGACCGCTCGCGGCTGGCCGACCAGGGATGGGCCGCGCGCCACTCCCGGCTGACAAGCCAGGGGCGGACGGCGGCCGAACGCCGGCGCCGCTCGCGGCTGGCCGGTCGAGGATGGGTGGCGCGCCGGTCGCGGCCGACAGGCCGGGGGCGGGACGCAGCCGAACGGCGGCGCCACTTGCAGCTGACCAACCGGGGATGGGCCGCGCGCCGGTCCCGGCTGACAAGCCAGGGGCGGGACGCAGCCGAACGGCGGCGCCACTTGCAGCTGACCAACCGGGGATGGGCCGCGCGCCGGTCCCGGCTGACAAGCCAGGGGCGGGACGCAGCCGAACGGCGGCGCCACTTGCAGCTGACCAACCGGGGATGGGCCGCGCGCCGGTCCCGGCTGACAAGCCAGGGGCGGGACGCAGCCGAACGGCGGCGCCACTTGCAGCTGACCAACCGGGGATGGGCCGCGCGCCGGTCCCGGCTGACAAGCCAGGGGCGGGACGCAGCCGAACGGCGGCGCCACTTGCAGCTGACCAACCGGGGATGGGCCGCGCGCCGGTCCCGGCTGACAAGCCAGGGGCGGGACGCAGCCGAACGGCGGCGCCACTTGCAGCTGACCAACCGGGGATGGGCCGCGCGCCGGTCCCGGCTGACAAGCCAGGGGCGGGACGCAGCCGAACGCCGACGCCACTTGCAGCTGACCAACCGGGGATGGGCCGCGCGCCGGTCCCGGCTGACAAGCCAGGGGCGGGACGCAGCCGAACGCCGACGCCACTCGCGGCTGACCGGTCGAGGATGGGTGGCGCGCCGGTCGCGGCTGACAAGCCAGGGGCGGCCGGCGGCCATACGTCGGCGCCGCTTGCGGCGGAGCGGTCGCAGCGGCTCCAAGTTCCGCCTGGGGTTGGGGAACCGGCAGGGTCGCCGACCGCGGAGTGTGCGCCGGAGTCGCTCGCCTTCGTGGCGCGGCGCGGTTCGGGGGCGGTCGGTGCTGACCGTACCCGGGTCCGTCTTGCGCCCATGGCGCGTCGTCTGCCCACCCGGCCCCGGGTCACCCTCACCAACAGTTCCGCGCGCACCTTCGTCGCCCCGGGCAGTCCCCGGATCACCATCACCATCAGGCCCGTTCCGGGGACCGGAGTCAGTGGGCGAGGGGCGTCATGAGTGGCATGCGGACGGTGCAGGACCGGCGGCTCGCCGGGACCGTCGTCACGGAGGACGGCGCCGAGATCGTCGTATACGCGCATGGGTCCCCGGACGCCGAGGCCACCGTCGTGCTGTCGCACGGGTGGACCATGTCGGCGCTCGAATGGCGGCCGCACATCGAGGCGTTGACGCGGCCACGGCCCGGGTTTCCCGCGCTGCGGGCGGTGAGTTACGACCAGCGCGGGCACGGTCGGTCGACGCGGGGGCAGGCGCCGTTGGACATGGCGTTGCTCGGGCGGGACCTGGATCTCGTACTGCAAAGGGCGACCGCGCCGGAGGACGGACCCGTGCTGCTCGTCGGTCACTCCATGGGAGGGATGGCCGTACAGCAACTCGCCGCTGCCCGGCCCGAGTTGTTCGGGCCCTGGGTGTCCGGGGCCGCCCTGTTCTCGACCTGTGTGGAGGACGTGGGCGCGGTTCCCTTCGTGCCCCAGGACCGGGCCGCGCAACGGCGGGCGCACGCCGAACGGCTGGTCGCCGACGGCCTGTTGCGCTCGCCGGGCTGGGCGAAGGCCGTACACCGGCTGCTCACCGGACCGCTGTCCCACCCCTCCACCGCCCCGATCTGGCACGCCCTGTTCGGGCGGAGCCCGGGGACCGACATCGTCCGGGCCGACGCGCACGCGCTGCGCGCCATCCCGCCGCTGACCGTCGCCGAGTTCTTCGCCGCGCTGACCACCCACGACTGCGCGGGGCGCCTCGGCGCGCTCGGCCGGGTGCCGACCCGGATCCTCGTCGGCGCCCTGGACAGCTACACACCACCCGCCCAGGCCCTGCGCCTGGCCGACGACATCCCGGGGGCGACCCTGCACACCGTGCCGAAACAGGGCCATGACCTGCCGTACGAGCGCCCCGTGCTGGTTGTGGAGACCGTGCACGCGCTCTTGCGCGACCTACGAGACCGACGCGAGCCAGCCCCGAGTGAGCCTCGGGAACTCGCCCTCGGAACGGGAGCGGAACGATGACCGGGCACCCGACCACTACTGCTGAGGGCCTGCGGCCCGATGTGCTGAGGGCGCGGCGGATCGTGGTGAAGGTGGGTTCGTCCTCGCTGACGACCGCTGTCGGCGGTCTGGACTCGGACCGCGTGGACGCCCTCGTCGACGTCCTCGCGCGCACCCGCGCCACCGGCACCGAGATCGTGCTCGTCTCCTCGGGCGCCATCGCCGCCGGCCTCGCGCCACTGGGCCTCGCCGAGCGCCCGCAGGACCTGGCCGGGCAGCAGGCGGCGGCCTGTGTGGGCCAGGGCCTGCTGGTGGCCCGCTACACCGCCTCCTTCGCCCGCTACGGCCTGCGCGTCGGACAGGTCCTGCTGACCGCCGACGACATAGGCCGCCGCGCCCAGTACCGCAACGCCTACCGCGCCCTCGCCAAGGTGCTGTCCATGGGCGCCGTGCCGATCGTCAACGAGAACGACACGGTGGCGACTTCGGAGATCCGCTTCGGCGACAACGACCGGCTCGCCGCGCTGGTCTCCCACCTCGTCCGCGCCGATCTGCTGGTGCTGCTGTCCGACATCGACGGCCTGTACGACGGCGACCCCCGGCGGCCCGGGGCGCAGCGGCTGAAGGACATCCACGGCCAACAGGACCTGGCGGACGTGGAGTTGGGCGGCGCGGGGTCGGGCGTCGGCACCGGCGGTATGAAGACCAAGGTGGAGGCGGCGCGGATCGCGACCGGGGCGGGGGTCCCGGTGGTCCTGACCGCCGCCCGGCATGCCGCCGACGCGCTGGCCGGCCGGGAGACGGGCACGCTCTTCCACCGCACGGGTGACCGCAACTCCGACCATCTGCTGTGGCTGGAGCACGCCAGCAGCCCGCGCGGCACGGTCCAGCTCACCGCGGACGCGGTGAACGCCCTTGTGCAGGGCCGTGGCGCGCTGCCCGCGACGGGGGTGACCCGCGTCGCGGGTCAGTTCGTGGCGGGCGATCCGGTGGAACTCCTCGACGAGGAGGGCCAGGTGGTCGCCCGCGGCCTTGCCTCGCTCGCCTTCCAGGAACTGTCGCTGCTGCGCGGCCGTTCGGGCCGGGAGGTGGTGCACCAGGACGACCTGGTCCTGCTCCCGGCCGCCGCCCGCGCCGGGCTCCCGTCGCAACTGCGCCGACAGGTGAGCGTACGGGTGCTGCCGGCCCGCGAGTTCGCGGCACGGGACGCGGGCGGACCCGGGTTCTGAGGCTCGGACACAGGACGGCGCCCGTCGGGTCATCCGACGGGCGCCGCCCTGTGGGTACCGAGTGCCGGTCAGTCGATACTGCGGACGATGTGAAACTCGCCGGGGTCGTTGTCCACTCCGGCCAGCCCCAGCGGCGGCGCCGGTACATTGCGCCGACGAACCCGCCGTAGATCGTCCCGGTACACGAGCCGGCCCGCCGGCTTCGTCTTCGTGATGATGCGTATCTGCATGAACGGACCTCCCGTCTAGGGCAGCGGGGCGGCTGCTGAGCCCCTGGTGTGCCCGTCGCCCACCAGGACGTATTTGGTGGTGGTCAGCGCGGTCAGACCCATGGGGCCGCGCGCGTGCAACTTCTGGGTGGAGACGCCGAGTTCGGTGCCGAGGCCGATCTCGCCGCCGTCGGCGAACCGGGTGGAGGCGTTCACGGCGACCACCGCGGTGTCCAGCGAGGCGACGAACCGACGGGCGGCGGACTGCGAGTCGGTGACGATCGCCTCGGTGTGCCCGGTGCCGTGACGCCGGATGTGCTCCACGGCCTCGTCCAGCGAGCCGACGACCGCGGCGGAGATCTCCAGGTCGAGGTATTCGCGGCCCCAGTCCTCGCCGGTGGCGGGCACGACCGAGTCATGGCAGGCCCGCGCCGCCGCGTCGCCGTGCACGACCACACCACGCTCGATCAGCGCGGACAGGGCGCGGGGCAGGAAGGCGGGCGCCACGGCCTCATGGACGAGGAGGGACTCCGCGGCATTGCAGACGGACGTCCGCTGGGTCTTGGCGTCGAGCAGGATCGCCAGCGCATTGTCGAGGTCGGCGTGTTCATCGACGTAGACGTGACAGTTGCCGACCCCGGTCTCGATCACGGGTACGGCGGACTCGCGCACAGTGGTCCGGATGAGCTCGGCGCCGCCGCGCGGGACGAGGACGTCCACCAGGCCGCGCAGGGACATCAGTTCCCGTACGGCGGCATGCGTGGTGCCGGGCACCATCTGTACGGCGTCCATGGGCAGACCGGTGTCCGCGAGCGCCTTGCGCATGGCGGCGACGAGCGCGGCGTTGGTGTGCCGGGCGGTCGAAGAGCCGCGCAGCAGGGCGGAGTTGGCGCTCTTGAGGCAGAGGGCGGCGGCGTCGACGGTCACATTCGGACGCCCCTCGTAGATCATCCCGACCACACCCAGAGGCACCGTGATCCGCCGCACCTCAAGCCCGTTGGGCATGACGGCGCCGTCCACGCTCGCACCGACGGGATCCGGTAGGGCGGCGAGGAAACGCACGGTGCCGGCGAGCGAGTCGAGCAGCTCACGAGTGAGGGTCAACCGGTCCAGCACGCTCGCGGAGAGACCGAGTTCCCGGGCGGCGGCGAGGTCCCGCTCATTGGCGGCGAGAATGTCGGCGGGGTCGACGGTCAGCCGCCGCGCGATGGCGAGCAGTGCGGCATTCCGTACGTCACCGGAGGTACCGGCAAGCAGCCGGGCGGCGGCGCGGGAGGCAAGGGCAGCGCCGCGCACGCCCCCTTCCCCCACCTCCGGCGCCGGGACGACGCCGACGGACACATCGGCGGTCATCCCTCACCGCCGTCTCCCACCACCACGTCCACCTGCTCCCCGGGCGGCGGCGCGGGCACGGTCCCCGACAACTCGGCCAACATCACCCAGGCCAACGCCTCGGCCTCCTCCGCGGCAACGGTGAGACCGGAACCAGTGCTGCTCATACGAACTCCCTGTGGTGTACGAGTGCTGCCGCGCAAACACGGCAAAAGAAACTCAACAACTGGTGAACTCACCTCAGACGAGCCTTACACGAGCCAGGAACGGCGACAAGGGCGGTGGTTCGGGGGCGCGAGGGGGGCTGGGGTGGGGCTTGAGTGGGGCTGTATGGATGGCGGTGGGGGGTGGGCGGGGCTGGGCGAACGGTGGGTGATGGGCGGGGTTCTCTGACTGGCGGGGGTGGGCGGGGTTCTACAACTGGCGGTGGTTGATGGGCAGGACTCGCGGCTGACCGCCGGCGGTGCTGGGCGGGGTTCCTGGTCGCAGTGCGCCTCGAGCGGGACTCGCGGCCCGCAACACGGACGTCGGGCTGACCATCGCGGCTACCCACCGCCAGGAACCGGCAGCCGCCGAAGGCGAGTTCGCGCCGCGGGGGCCACCCACGCCCAACCACGACGGCAGCACAGCCGTGCCAGGGCGGAGCAATACGACCGAGCCCTGCGCTCCCCGCTCCCCGCTCCATGCCGACGATCCGGCAGGCCACCGCCGAGGATCCCGCAGCCGCCGGCGGCGAATCCGCCCCACAGGGGCCCCCGTGCCCGACCACGACGGCAGCACAGCCGTGCCTTGGCGAAGCGAAACGACCGAAGAGGAAGCCGTGACCGAGCCCTGCGCTTCCCGCTTCCCGCTTCCCGCTTCCCGCTTCCCGCTTCCCGCTTCCCGCTTCCCGCTTCCCGCTTCCCGCTTCCCGCTTCCCGCCGAGGATCCCGCAGGCCATCCGCCGAGGGATCCCGCAGCCGCCGATGGCGAATCCGCCCCACAGGGGCCACCCGCACCCGGCCACGATGGCTGCACGGGTGGTGCGGGTGGGAACAACCGAAGGGACCGAAGGCGGAGCCGAGGCCGTTTCTAGCGGTGGGATTCCGACGCGCCCACCACCACCGCCCCCGACCTCCGCAGTCGTATCCCCCAGAAATGCCCCCCAGGCGCCGCGACTTGAGGCCGAGACCCCTCCGGCGCGCCATCCGTCTCCGCGCGAGCCAGAATGAACACCCCCCGCCCGGCGGCAACAGCCGCAACAAGCCCGGCACCCACCGTCATCAGCCCCGTCGCGTACCGATCCCCCAGCACCGCCACCCCGATCACCACAGCGAACACCGGATTCACCAACGTCACCGTGGCAAGCGGCGCCTCCAGCCCACCCCGATAGGCGAGTTGACACAGCAACAACCCGGCCGGCGCCAGAAACAGCACCCCACCGGCCACGAGCACAGTCGACGCGAGGGTCCCGGAACCCGCACCGGTCACCCGCAGCACCGCCGTCTGCGCCAGCGCACTCGCCGCCGCAAAAGCGACCCCCGCAGCAGCCGCGTACAACAGACTCGCCACCGTCACACCACGAGCGACCGCCGCCGCGACCACCGGCACCCCCATCGCGACCCCGGTCAGCACCACCACGCCGACCAGTTCCCCCGCGTCCAGCGTGCGACTCTCCCCGGCGGACGGCACCAGCGCGAGCAGCCCCACCACCCCCGCCACCGTCAGCCCCGTCCCCGACCACTGCGCCGACGTCATCCGCTGCCGCAGCACACCCGACGACAGCAACGGCGCCGCGACCAAGGTGAGCACCCCGAGCATTTGCACGGCGACGAGCGAGCCGTACCGTAACGCGGCCGTATGCAGCACCGCACCGCACGCGTTCAGCAGCACCGAGACCCACCACGCCCCCGACCGCCGCAGCCCGATCCCGTGTGGCCCGGCGGCCCGAAGGGCAGCCATCCGCTGCGCCACCGCCGCGGCCGCGTACGCCAGCGCGGATGTCGTACCGAGCACCAGAACCGAGAACACGGTGGTACGTCCTTTCACCGCGCCGGGCACGGAGCGAAATATTTCATCCTACGTTGAAGTCTACGGGCGCTGAATTATCGCCCGCAACCAGGACCGACGTGCACCGAACGCAGGGCCACAGCAGTTCGAGACGGACTCCATCCGACATCCACGGGGATTCCTGCCGCGGCACCTACCCTCGCCAAACTCACCAGCCCGGCAACGCCATCTGGACCACGGAGAGTCGCTCATGACGTACGTC
Organism: Streptomyces sp. NBC_00287; assembly: GCF_036173105.1. NCBI lineage: Bacteria > Bacillati > Actinomycetota > Actinomycetes > Kitasatosporales > Streptomycetaceae > Streptomyces > Streptomyces sp. NBC_00287. The sequence goes on along the minus strand of NZ_CP108053.1, from coordinate 7,593,303 downwards.
ATCGCCCAGCCCTGCGTCGACCTCAAGGACAAGGCCTGCGTCGACGAGTGCCCCGTCGACTGCATCTACGAAGGCCAGCGGAAGATGTACATCAACCCCGACGAATGCGTCGACTGCGGCGCCTGCGAGCCTGTCTGCCCGGTCGAGGCGATCTTCTTCGAGGACGACGTGCCGGGCGAGTGGGCGGACTTCCGCCGGGCCGACACGGAGTTCTTCGCCGAGCTCGGCTCCCCGGGCGGCGCCGCGAACCTCGGCCCCGTCGAGTCCGACCACGCCGTGGTCGCCGAGCTGCCCGTGACGGCCAAGCCGTGACGAACGGGTGAGTTCGTCGGCTGTTCACACGGCCCTCGTTGACGCACGCCCGCCACGTCCATAGCTTCGTGCCCGCCTGACATCACGTCAGCAAAGGGCTGTGCCGAGGAGAGGGGCGGGACGTGCGGCTGAGTCTTCGGGGCGCGGGGGTCGTGTGCGCGCTGATCGCGGGTCTGCTGCCCGTGTCGTCCGCGACCGCCTCCGCGACGACCGCGACCGAACCGCTCCCCCTGGAGCGGCTCTTCGACAACACCGCGGTCAGCGACGACTCCCGCCCCGCCGAGGCGGACTTCGACGGCACCGGCGCCTCTCTGTCGGCCGCGGACCTGGCCGCCGCCGGCTGGACCCCCGGCCGCACGCTCACCGTGCAGGGCGCCCGCCTAACCTGGCCGGGCCGCATCGCGGGCGAGCCGGACAACGTCCTGGCCGACGGCCAGAACATCCGCGTCCGCGGCCGGGGTGACGCCCTCGCCTTCCTCGTCGCCGGCACCACCGGCGAGGAAGTGACCGGCACCGGCACGGTCGCATACGCGAACGGCAGCCGCACCCCGTACCGGCTGACCGCCCCCGACTGGCGCACGGGCCCGCTCGCCACCAAGGCTCTGGCCCTCCCCCACGTCAACACACCGGGCGGTCAACTCCCCGAGAAGGCCCGGCTGTACGTCGTCACGGTGCCGCTCGCGGCGGGCCGCGAGGTGGCCTCGGTACGGCTGCCGCGCGCGGCCGGACTGCATGTGTTCGCCGTGTCGGTGCGCACCGACACCCTCGGTTGGAGCGGAAGTTGGGGCACGGCGACCGGCGGCTATGCGGCCGTGGGCCCGTGGACCGACCGGACGCTGCGTCTTGTGGTGCACACCTCGGCGGGCGGGCCGCAGGTCCGCGTCCGGTTCGACAACACCTTCGCGGCGGCGCCGGTACGGATCGGGAGCGCCACGGTGGCGGTCCAGGCGTCCGGCGCCACACCGCAGGGGACGCCGGTGCCGCTGTCGTTCGGCGGTGCCGCGGGCACCGAGATCCCGGCGGGCGCCCAGGTGTTCAGCGACCCGCTGGGCTTCTCGGTGCCCGCGGACACGAACCTCCTGGTCAGCTTCCATCTGCCCGGCACGGTGTCGGCGGCACCCGTGCACCGGCTCGCGCAGCAACGGTCGTATGTGAGCGAACCGGGTGACCACTCGGCCGACGGCTCCGCTACGGCGTACACCTCGACCCTGACCAGTTGGCCGCTGCTCGGTGGCGTGGACGTGAGCGGTGGGCCCGGGTCGGTGGTGCTGCTCGGGGACTCGATCACCGACGGCGACAAGTCCACGGTCGACGCGAACCGGCGCTGGCCGAATGTGCTGGCGTCCCGGCTGCTCGGCCAGGACGAGGTTCCGCACTACGGCGTGGTCAACCAGGGGATCTCCGGCAACCGTGTGGTCGCCGACCGCTACCCCGGTGACGGTGTCTCCACCGACACGGCCGGGGTGAACGCCCTCAACCGCTTCGACCGGGATGTCCTCGCCCAGCCGTCGGTGCGTACGGCGGTGGTGTTCGAGGGCGTCAACGATGTGCGCTGGGGCGCGACCTCGGAGCAGGTGATCGAGGGCCTGCGTCAGCTCGCGGACCGGGGACACGCGCGCGGGCTGCGGATGCTGGCCGCCACGATCGTGCCGTGCGAGGGCGAGGCACGGTGTACGGCCGCCGCCGACGCGGAGCGGGTCGAGGTGAACGCGTGGATCCGGGACGCGGGGGCCTTCGACGGCGTCCTGGACTTCGACGCTGCCCTGCGGGATCCCGCGCATCCCGCGCGCATCCTTCCGGAGTTCGACAGTGGCGACCATCTGCATCCGGGCGACGCGGGGCTCGCTGCGCTGGCCTCATCGGTCGATCTGCGGGCGTTGATGCCCTGATCGTCAGGATCTACACATCAAGGTCCACCACCACCGGCGCATGGTCCGACGCGCCCTTGCCCTTGCGCTCCTCGCGGTCCACGTACGCGTCCTTGGCCGCTGTCGCGAACGGCTCGTTGCCGTAGACCAGGTCGATGCGCATGCCGCGGTTCTTGGGGAAGCAGAGCTGGCGGTAGTCCCAGTAGGTGAAGGGGTGGTCGTACTTCAGGGGGCGGGGGACCACATCGGACAGGCCCGCCTCGCGGAGGGACGCCAGGGCCGCGCGCTCGGCGGGGGTGACATGGGTCAGACCCTCGAAGGCCGCCACGTCGTAGACGTCGTCGTCCGTCGGCGCCACGTTGTAGTCGCCCAGCACCGCGAACGGGCGGCTGCCGCCCGCGTCACCCGCGACGGCCGCCTTCAGGGCCTCGAACCACTGGAGCTTGTAGGCGTAGTGGGGGTGGTCCACCTCACGGCCGTTCGGTACGTACACCGACCAGACGCGGACCGGGCCGCAGGTCGCGGCGATGGCGCGGGGCTCGACCGAGCCTTCGTAGCCGGGGTCGCCGGGCACGCCCTTGACGACGTCCTCGATGCCGACGCGGGAGAGCACCGCCACGCCGTTCCACCGGCCGGTCGCGTGGACCGCCGACTCGTAGCCCAGCTCGCGCAGTTGCTCCGTCGGGAAGGCGTCCTCGGCGACCTTGGCCTCCTGGAGGCAGAGCACGTCGGTGCCACTGCTCTCCAGCCAGGCAAGGAGCCTCGGCAGGCGGGCGGTGATCGAGTTCACGTTCCAGGTCGCGATACGCATGACTCACAACCTACCCGGCGGCACTGACAATCAGAGAGCCGCGCTCTCCCCGGGCGCAAGGCGCAGGTGCTCGGCGCCGCCGAGAGCGCCGATCTGGTTGTCGTAGATCGGCCGGGCGAGGTCGGTGAGCAGGGCGTCGTGGATGTCGTAGGCGCGCTGTGGTTTGACCTCACGGACGTACTCGATGACCTCGGAGATCTTGTTCCAGGGGGCCATGACCGGGAGCATCAGTGTCTCGACCGGGTGGTCGGGGACGGTGAGGGCGTCGCCGGGGTGGAAGACGCGGCCGCCGTCGACGAGATAGCCGACGTTGGTGATGCGGGGGATGTCCGGGTGGATGACCGCGTGCAGTTCGCCGTGGACCTGGACGTCGAAGCCGGCGGCGGTGAAGGTGTCGCCGTGGCCGACGGTGTGCACCCGGCCCGGGAAGGCGGCCGAGATCTTCTCCGCGACCGACTTCAGGGTCCAGATCTCGGCGGCCGGGTCGGCCTCCATCGCGGTGCGCAGCCGCTCTTCGTCGAAGTGGTCGGGGTGCTCGTGCGTGACGAGGATCGCGTCCGCGCCGAGGGCGGCGTCCTCCTCGCTGAAAACTCCGGGGTCGAGGACGAGCGTGCGCCCGTCCTTCTCCAGACGGACGCAGGCGTGCGACTTCTTCGTGAACCTCATGGCACCATCGTGCCCCCGCGCCGCGGCGAGGTCATTCGGTGGGCGTGGTCTCCTCGCGGATGACCTGCTGAGCCACCGTGAACGCGCTGTTCGCCGCCGGTACGCCGCAGTAGACCGCGGCCTGCAGCAGCACTTCCTTGATCTCGGTGGGCGTCAGGCCGTTGCGCAGGGCGGCGCGAGTGTGGAAGGCGAGCTCCTCCAGGTGGCCGCCGGCGACCAGGGCGGTGAGGGTGACGCAGCTGCGCGAGCGGCGGTCGAGGCCGGGGCGGTCCCAGATCTCGCCCCAGGCGTAGCGGGTGACGAACTCCTGGAAGTCGCCCGAGAACTCGTCGGCCTGCGCCAGCGCCCGGTCGACATGCGCGTCGCCGAGCACCTCGCGGCGCACCTTGATCCCGGCGTCGTACGGGTCGGGGCGACCGCCCGCCACGGGGGCCGGGACGGGGGCGGGGGCGATCTCGGCGATGGGCGCGGGCTGCGGGGGTGCGGCTGCGGGTGCCGGGGCCGTGGTGAGGACCGGCTTCACGGGGGCCGCGGGGATGGCGACCTGGCCGGTGGTCGAGTCGTAGGCGGGCTGCCAGGCCGTGGAGAAGTGTCTGACCAGCAGATCGGTGACGGCGGCCGGCTGTTCCACCGGTACGAGGTGGGAGGCGCCGGGGACCACGGCGAGCCGGGCGTCGGGGATGCCGGCGACCAGGGTGCGGGCCTCGGCGGGGCCAGTGACCTGGTCCTCGGAGCCGACCAGGACGAGGGTGGGGACGCCGACGCTGGTGAGCTCGGTGCGCACGTCGAAGGAGGCCAGCGCCTCGCAGCTGGCGATGTAGCAGCCGGGGTCGGTGGTGCGCACCATCTGTACGGCCCAGTCCGTGATGGCCGGCTGGGCGGCGGCGAAGCCATGGGTGAACCAGCGCTCGGGCGAGGTACGGGCGATGGGGTCGAGGCCGTTCGTCCGGACGATCACCCCGCGCTGGCGGAACTCGTCGGCCGTGCCGAAGCGGGGCGAGGCGGCGATCAGGGCGAGCGAGGCGAGCCGCTCCGGGTGGCGCAGGGCCAGCTCCACGCCCACCGCCCCGCCGAGCGCGCAGCCCGCGTACCCGAAGCGCTGCACACCGAGGCCGTCCAGCGTGCCGAGCAGCCGCACGGCGAGCTCGGCGACCGAGCCCGCGGGGTACGCCGGTGCGCCGCCGTGTCCCGGCAGGTCGAACCGGAAGACCCGCCACTGCTGCGTCAGCTCGGGAACCTGGCGGTCCCACATGTGCCACGTTGTACCCAGTGAGGGACCCAAGATCAGGACAGGAGCGTCTTCTGGCCCGTCAAAGCGGTATTGGAGGGTGTTAGTCGGTGTCTCACTCACCCGCCTGACCCTCTCATCTGTCACGAGATGTCACATCCCCGGGGTAGAGGTAGCGGGACGTGGCTCTCCCAAGACGGCACCCCTCGGCTGTCAGCACGAGTGTGGCGGCACGGATGAGTCCCGGCGTGGCTCACCTGGCGACCTCCTGGAATCCCACCCAGACACCACACGCAGTGAACAAGATCTGTCTCCGGCACGTAGCCAGATGCCAGGTACGCCTCCCCCAGAGCGAGCCTCTCCTCGGCTTGGAGAGCGCGGAATGCCTTCAGGGCGCCCAGCACCAGTGCTGGCAGCGGCAGCTCCCGCTCACCCGGGCGGCGTAGAGACGCTCTCCCCTAATGCCATGAATGAACTTCTGAACCTCGTAGACGTTCCAGGGCAGCGCCTCCTCTTTCCTCTTCCGCCCTTCCTTGCGTGCCCGCCGCGGAATGGTCACATGCGCAGCGGCATTGATATACACCAACCGCCGAGTAACGGCTCTCCCCAGCGCTTCCTTCGTGGGTCTGGTTCTTCTCGTGCCAGCCGCGCTCTAACCAACGCAGGCCGTATCCCAAGAGGGCCGGAAGCTGCCGCCACCTGCGATTCCGCGATCTGGCCACTGCGGCCCGACGGGGAGCAATGCCCCTGTTGTCGCTGATGCTGGTGCGGCTGCCCTCCGCCGCCTCTGCCCTTGACCTGCTCAATACGAGCACTGTCCTGTCCCTCTCGGCTCCTGCACTCAACCAGGAGCGCCGACCGCGGCCTGTCGCGTGCCGGTCGCCTTCGACGCCGCTTGCCCGTAGGTATTCGGAAGCTCCTCTCCTGCCGCCCCCACTCGGCGTCGGCACTGACCGGCCGAAGCGAGAAGCACAACCTCACAAATGTGAATGTTTTGCGCTTTTCCGGGCACTGAATGAGTTCTACCCTCATGTACAGATGGCGGGCGGATGGCCGGCCAGTGGACCACCGCCGCTGTAACGAGCGGAGGCTGAGATGAAAGCGTCGATACGGCGGTCCGCGATCTTCGCAAGCGCGGCTGCCCTTGTGATAGCCGTCTGCGGTACGACGGGCACAGCCCGGGCCGACCCGGGCGATGGTGAGCTCCAGTTCGGCTACGTCCTGCCGGAGACGGGACAGCTGGCCTACCTCGGTCCGCCGCAGATCGAGTCGGTGAAGTTCGCGATACAGACGATCAACGACGCCGGCGGGGTACTGGGCAAGCCGGTGCCGACTGTGGTCTCCAGTGACGAGGCGGGCCAGGAGGCCGTTGCCGCGCAGTCGGCGGACCGGGTCCTCGCGTCGGGCGTGGACGCGGTCATCGGCGCCGCGGCTTCCGGCATGTCGCTGGCGTTCATCGACCGGGTGACCGGAGCGGGCGTCGTGCAGTGTTCCGCGTCGAACACCGCACCCACCTTCACCGACTACGAGGACGACGGGTACTACTTCCGTACCGCGCCGAGCGACGCCTTGCAGGGGCCCATCCTGGCGGACGTCGTCCGCGAGGACGGCCACGACCGGGTGGCTCTGGTCGCACGGGCGGACGACTACGGGCGCGGCCTCATGGAGAGCACACGGGAGGTACTCGAGGACCGCGGTGCGACGGTGACGCTCGCCGAGACGTACGACCCGAAGGCGAGCAACTTCGACCAGGTCGTCCAGCGGATAGAGAACTCCAGCCCGGACGCCGCCGTGGTGATCGCGTTCGAGGAGGGCACCCAGATCCTCCAGGGCATGATCGAGTCCGGAATCGGGCCCGACCGGATCGGCGTCTACGGCGCCGACGGACTGCGCAGCGAGGAGCTGGCCTCGCTGGTCGCCCCGGGCCAGCCCGAGCGGCTCTCCGGGATGAAGGGGACCGCGCCGGCCTCGGCGGAGAACGAGCAGTACGTGAACGATCTGAAGAAGTTCGCGCCCGAGCTGAGGGAGCTGCAGTTTGCACCGCAGGCGTTCGACTGCGTGACGACGATCGCGCTCGCCGCCGAGAAGGCGAAGTCCGACGACCCGGGCGAGTTCGTGAAGGAGATGAACGGGATCACCAGGGACGGCGAGAAGTGCAACTCGTTCGCCGCCTGCAAAGAGCTGATCGCCGACGGCAAGGACATCGACTACCAGGGTGTGAGCGGCCCGCTCGACTTCATCGACAAGGGCGAACCCGGCCAGGCGACGATTGAGGTGTACGGCTACGACGACAAGGGGCAGTTGCAGACCCTGCGTATCGAGACCAGCAAGGCACAGGAGTGACGAGGCGAGCAAGTGGGACAGGAGTGACCAAAAGGAGCGACAGGGACAGGAGTCAACGGGTGCGGGCGAGCGTGCCGAGGTAGAGCTCGATCACCTTCTCGTCGTGCAGCAGTGCTTTACCCGTGCCGGTGTACGCGTTGCGGCCCTGGTCGAGTACGTAGCCGCGGTCGCAGAACTGCAGGCACCTGCGGGCGTTCTGCTCGACCATGAGCACGGCGACGCCCGCGCTGTTGATCGTTCTGCACCGGTCGAAGACATCGTCTTGATGGAGCGGTGACAGGCCGGCCGACGGCTCGTCGAGCAGCAGCAGCTGCGGCTCCATCATCAGGGCGCGCGCCATCGCGAGCATCTGGCGTTCGCCGCCGGACATCGCGACGGCCTTCTGCTTGCGGCGGTCGGCCAGCACGGGGAAGAGCTCCTCCACCGCAGCGACCCGCCGTGCGTAGTCCCTGGGCCGAAGATAGACGCCCATCCGCAGATTCTCCTCGACGGTCAGCGTGGGGAATACGTTCTGCAGCTGCGGTACGTAGCCCACGCCCCGCCGGACCAGCTCGTGCGCGGGCCGGCCGGTCACGTCCTCGCCGCGCAGCCGCACGGTCCCGCCGCGCACCCGCAGCAGCCCGAAGACGGCCTTGACGAGCGTCGACTTGCCGGCGCCATTGGGGCCGATCACTCCGACCACTTCGCCCGGACGCACCTCGATGCTGCATCCGCGCAGCACGTCCACACCGGGGACGTAGCCGGCGATGATGCCGTCGGCCGCCAGCACCGGTGCCTGCTCTTCGGCGGACATCGCTACGCCTCCCTCTCGTTCCCGCTCCCCTTCTCCTTCTGCTCGGTCGCCTGCGGTTCGTCGTGCCGTTTGCCCAGGTAGGCGTCCACGACGGCGGGGTTTCGGGCGATCGTGTGCGGTGGGCCCTCGGCCACCAGCCGGCCGTCGGCCATAACGGCCACCCAGTCGCTGATGCCCATCACCACGTCCATGTCGTGCTCGACGAAGCACACCGTCAGCCCCTCGTCGCGCAGCTGCGTGATGTGTCCGAGCAGCGACTGGGTCAGCGCGGGGTTCACCCCGGCCATCGGCTCGTCGAGTAGGAGCATGACCGGCCGGGCCATCAGCGCGCGGGCCAGTTCCAGCAGTTTGCGCTGACCACCGGAGAGCGTGCCGGCATGGTCGTCGCGCAGCGGACCGAGCCGGAAGCGGTCCAGCAGTTCGTCGGCTCGGCGCTCGAACTCCCGTTCCTGCCCGCGCCACAGCGGTCGCAGCAGCGCGGGCAGCACCCGCTCGCCGCGTTGCCCGGGCGCGGCAAGCAGCAGGTTCTCCAGCACCGTGAGCCGGGCGAGCGCCCTGGAGAGCTGGAACGTACGGACCAGTCCCCGCTGCGCCACCCGGTATGCCGGGGCGCCGGTGAACGGCTGTCCGTCGAACGACCACCGGCCGCCGTCGGCCCGGTCGAACCCGCTCACCACGTTGAACAACGTGGTCTTGCCGGCACCGTTGGGTCCGATGAGCGCAGTTATGGCCCCGCGCTGCACCTCCAGGTGCTCGACCCGCACGGCGACGAGGCCGCCGAAGGTTCGGGTCACCTGGTCCAGGACCAGCAGGGGATCGGGCTTGCGTACCCCCGGCTCGGGATCGATCGCAGAGAGCCGGCCCGGGTGGGATACGACAGGGTCAGCGGCCACTGAGCAGCATCTCCTTCCGGCTGCCGAGAATGCCCTGTGGCCTGAACGCGACCAGCAGGATCAGGGCGACCCCGACCAGGGCGAAGCGCACCGCGCCGACCTCCGACGTGCTGATGAGGTCCGGCGAGATGTACTCGGCGTCGATGGCCTGGCGGAGCGCGCTGTCGAGGAAGCTGAGGACGAACCAGAACAGGATCGAGCCGACGACCGGCCCGAGGATCCGCCCGGCACCCCCGAGGATAAGCAGCGTGTACAGGAAGAACGTGACGCCCGGATCGTAGTTGTCCGGGTTCACGGACTGCACCTGGATCGCCTGCATCATGCCTGCGACCGCCCCGATGACGCCGCCGAGCACGAGGCTCTGCATCTTGTACGCGTAGACGTTCTTGCCGAGGCTGCGCGCGGCGACCTCGTCCTCACGGATCGACCGGATGACACGGCCCCACGGGCTGTGGATCAGCAGGGCCAGCAGACCTGCGGTCACGAGCACCAGCGCCCATCCGACGATCATCACCCAGAGGTCGCGGGAGCTGAACCTCACGAGCCACACGCCGTAGGTGCCGGGCTCGATGGGGCTGAGTTCGTAGAAGTCGTTCGCGAATCTCTGCAGCCCGAACACCCCGCCGGTGACCGGCTCTGCCCAGCTGGAGCGGTAGAACAGCCGTAGCGTCTCCCCCGCCGCGATCGTGGTGATGGCGAGATAATCGGCGCGCAGCCGCAGGGTGGGCAGGCCGAGGAGCAGGGCCAGCACGATCGCGCAGGCGATTCCGCCCAGGAGGCCGAGCCACATCGGGCCGTCGTACGTGGACACGGTGATGGCGAGTCCGTAACCGCCGACCAGCATGAATCCGACCTGGCCGAAGTTCAGCAGCCCCGTGTAACCGAAGTGCAGGTTCAGCCCGATCGCGGCGAGGGCGTAGACGGCGGCGATGGGGCCGATTCCGGAGCGGAGTGCGTCGGAGACGATGGCCGAGAAGTCCATGGCGCACCCCTCACCCGACGCGTTCGGCCCGGCCGAGGATGCCCTGCGGCCGGACGAGGAGGACGAGGATGAGGACGAGCAGCGCCCAGGCGTACTGCAGGTCGACCGGGAACCACAGCGTGGACATCTGGGCGACGATGCCGATGACGAGGCTGCCGACCATCGCACCGTAGGCGGAGCCGAGGCCGCCCAGGATGATCCCCGCGAACATCAGCAGCAGCAGTTTGAAGCCCATGTCCCAGGTGACGATCTCCACCAGGCCGAAGAAGACCCCACCGAGTGCGGCCAGTCCGCCGGCAAGCATCCACACGAACAGCACCACCCGCTGCACGTCGATGCCCGACGCCTCCGCGAGGTCACGGTTGGCGGAGACGGCCCGCACGGCCGTGCCGATCCGCGTCTTCTGCAGGAGCGCGGCGATGCCGAGCAGCACCAGCACGGCGAGCAGGGTGACCGTGAGGTCCCGTGGGGTGATGCCGGCCGGGCCCAGGTCGATCGTGCTCTGGATGTCGTACTGCGCGTAGGAGGCGGGTCGGGTTCCGTACAGCACGAGTACGACGTGGCGCAGCAGCAGCGAGAGCCCGATGGTCACGATGAACATGTTGATCAGCCCGGTACCCCGAGCCCGCAGCGGGCGCCAGATACCTCGATCAACCGCCCCGCCCAGCAGGGCACCGAAGACCACCGCGGCGACGGCGGCGGGAATCAGATGCCAGCCCGGACCGGCCGCGGAAACGTTGAGGAAGAACGCGAAGGTGGCGCCGATCGTGACGAACTCACCGTGCGCGAAGTTGATCAGGTGGATGGTGCCGAAGATCAGCGAGAGCCCGACCGATGTGATCGCGATGATCACTCCGAACTGAATACCGTCGATCAGCGCCTGCAGAGCGCGCGCGGCGAACGTTGGGCCGCGCGGGACTTCCTCACCCTGTCCCCGCGCGGAGATCGCGGGCACCGTTACGAGGACCAGGGCGAGGGCCGGTACGAGCATCCGCTGATAGCGCATGGTGGTTCCGGTACGTCACGAACGTCCCTTGTGGGCTCAGTGTAGGTGCAGGTCGGGGCGGTGACACGGGTAGCGGACCACGGGTAGGTGCCCCACGGAAAGCAGAGGATGCGGGATGGGCGACAGCGAGAACCTCGCGAGTGCCTGCAGCGCCAGGGCCCGCCCGGACCGGGCGAGCACCTCGACCTCGGAGGCGAGAGTCCTCCGACAGCACACGCATTCCTGAATTCACTGTGTTGCCCCGTCGACAGATCGGGCCGCCGGAAAGCGCGACGGCTTGCCTCAAGTTCAGAAGAATCCATGTTCCGGTTGGGTTTTCTGTCGGAATTCCAGTCGTCGATGAACCCCCGTCGTTCGGCACGGCCCTCGTCGTCGGTGTCACCGTGGCCACACTGCTCCACCTCCTGATGGGGGGCGCTGACCCGCATGCCGCTCAACTTCGATGGCGCGCGCTCAGGGTTCTCGACAGCCTTCCTTGTTCGCAGACCAGAACAGCTAACCGAAGCAGAGCAAACCCCGTCGACCACCGCTCAACCGGGCCCGTCCCCGCACGCGGAGACCCCCGACCGGGGCGTCCTCCGGGCCGTCGAAGCGGTATTGCAGGGTGTTCGTCACGCTCTCACTCACGCCGTGCCGGGTCTCACATCTCACCGTTCCCACGAGCAACGGGGTATGCCGGAGAAGCCGAGCCCCGTCAGGACGTTCCTGACGGGGCGGGGGCCGTCAGCTGCCGTCGCGGAGCCCGGCGAGGGTCCGCTGGTGGAACTCGATCTGCGAGAACGTCGCCTCACAGCCTTCACCGTGCGGCGCCTGTGCCAGGAAGCCCACGCGGACAGGGACGTCGGCGGACAGCTCGCCCAGCGAGAAGTAGCGGATCATTCGCCAGTACTCGCCGTCGTCGGAGGAGTGGAAGGCGAAAGCCCGTCCCAGGCGCGAGATACGCAGCCAGGTGTGGCGGACCGGCACGAGCTGGGAGTTGGCGTCGTCGGAGTCGCCACGGGTGACGACGGAGACGACGCTGGGCTCGCCCTGCGGGGTGTATTCGAAGCAGAGCTTCGCCCAGCGGTCTTCGTCGAGTTGGAGGAAGAGGACACCTGCGTCGAAGGTGTCGCGGAAGTCCACCTCGACGCGGGCGCTCAGCTGAAAGTCGCCACGGACTTCGCCGACGAGGCGGACCGGGTCACCGGGATCGGCTGTCTCCGCAACCGCGGGGTCGCAGAACAGGTCCGTTCGCGCCGCTGCCGACAGCCGGAGTCCGGTATCCGTCGACCATGCACCGGCTCCCCGCGCGACCAGGCCGAACGGGAGCTCGGCAATCTTCACTTCATTGCTCATGAGGGAATCCCTTCTTACAGAGGTGGTCCACGTCAAGCTCGGCGAGCGAGTTCAGGGAAGTCACTCCGCCGGGGAACTCGAGGTGTCGGGTCAAAAGGCTCGGCACCCCGATGCACCGCATCCCCGCGGCGAGAGCCGCCTTCGCCCCTGGCAGGGAATCCTCCAGGGCCACGGCCTCGTCGGGTCGTACCGCGAGGATCCGCAACGCGTTGCGGTACAGATCCGGTGCGGGCTTGGGGTGCTCGGCGTCCTCGCGGGTCACGATCGCCCGGAACTTCTCGTGGATGCCGTACTGGTGGAGATACGGCTCGACCGACTCCCGGCGGGAGCTGGACGCCACGGCACAGGACAGGCCCGACTCCTCGGCCCTGCGGAGCAGGTCCGTCACGCCCGGCAGCGGAACGGTCCCGGCCAGGTTCGTCGAGATGTACAGGCCGATCAGCGGCCACACACGGCGCTCGCGTGCCAGCCGGGCGAAGATCCGGACGTTCTGGCGGACGCTGCGGGCCATGCCGAGGGACCGGCGGTTGTGCATGGCGATCCGGCCAGCCGCTGTCTCGTGGGTGAGCCAGTGCCGCCACAGGAAGTGGATCGTCATGGTGATCGCGCCGACGAAGTAGATCACCCGCAGCGTCGGCACGGTGCCGTGCTCGTCGATCAGTCCGCCCGCGACGGGCCTGAGCAGACCGGCCGCCGTGATGATGAGCTTGATCGCGGCGAAGACGCGGGGGCGGTCGGCCTCCGGTGTGTCCTCCGTCGCCATCAGGCTGAACGACGTGTTGACCACGGCCGAGCAGGACGCCAGGACGTAGCCCGCGAGGAACATCCAGAAGTTGTCCGCGATCGCCCACAGCAGCATCGGCACCGACCAGCCGAGCAGGTCGAAGATGAGCGTGGCCCGGCGTCTGCCGAGGCGGTCCCGGTGAGTGCACCTGCCGGGTCAGCGAGATGGGGCCGTCCACCGGGGCGGTGAATCCGGGCAGTTGGCGAAGCGTGGTGGACGCCTCGTGCCGGCACGTCGAATCGTGCGGGCCCTGCGGACAGTTCGGCACCACCTCGACGACATAGTCGGTGGCCGAAGCGGCCCGCCCGGCCGAGCGGAACGCCGCTGACCAGCCGCGCATGGCCATGAAACGCGGCGAGGGCAGGGCGAGCGAGACGTTGGCCAGGTCCAGGGTGTCGTACCGGGGGGCGCCGGCGGCCGAACGGTGCGGCAGGCCCAGCTCGGTCAGCGCGTCCAGCAACTCCGCGCCGATGCCGTACTGCCAGGCGGCCTCGGCGGAGGTCTGTCCGAAGTCGCGGTACCGGTCGGGGACGCGCCGCACCCGGTCCACGATCTCGCCCAGTGCCGCTGTGTCGGTCGCGGGTGTGCCACGGGTCCGGCTCATCGGCGGGCACCTGCCCGGTACGAGGAGGCCTGGAGGGAGTAGAGGTCGTGGTACTGGCCGCGGCGGGCCACGAGTTCCTCGTGGGTGCCGTACTCGACCAGTCGGGAACCGTCGAGGACGACGATCAAGTCGGCCATCTGGATGGTGGAGAAGCGGTGCGAGACCAGCAGCGTGATCCGCCCGGAGTCGCGCTGCCGCTCGTCCCGGGCCGCCTGCGCGTACCGCTCGAAGAGCGCGTGCTCCATTTCTGCGTCGAGGGCCGAGGTCGGCTCGTCGAGCACCAGCAGCAGCGGGGTGTCCCGGACGAAGCCACGGGCCAGGGCGATCTTCTGCCACTGGCCGTGGGAGAGGTCCACGCCTTTCTCCCACGCCGTGCCCAGCTGGGTGTCCAGTCCGTGCGGCAGCCCGGACACCAGGTCCTCGGCGCCCGCCCGGACCAGCGCGGTACGGGTGGCCGCAGGGTCGTCCAGGCGCGGCAGGTCACCGACGCCGACCGACTGGTACACGGGGTACTCGAAGCGGAAGAAGTCCTGGAACGCCCCGCTGACCCGGGCGCGCCAGTCGGCCGAGGAGAGTGCGGCGAGGTCGGTTCCGTCCACCCGGATGGTGCCGGCGGTCGGTGCGTAGAACCGGCACAGCAGCTTCACCAGGCTGCTCTTGCCCGCCCCGTTCTCACCGACCAGGGCGATCACCTTGCCCGCGGGGAGGTCGAGGCTGATGTCCTCCAGAACGGGCTTCTCGCTCCCGGGATACCGGAACGAGACGTTCTCCAACTGGATCCCCCGGCCCAGGCGTTCGGGCGCGGCCCGGCCGGCCTCGGCGCGGTCCGCCTCGGCGAAGTCCTCCAGCCAGGCCAGCCGTCGCGACACGTCCAGCCAGATCGATCGGTAGAACTGGGTCTGCGTCACTGTGTTGTTGACGTACTCGGCCAGTCGGCTCCCGGCCGCGAGGACCAGCAGGACGTCCGAGGCACCCGTCCCGTCCGTCGCGGCGTACACCACGGCCCCGACGAATCCGGCCGCGAAGACGGCCTGAGCCAGTACCCCCCAGCCGGTCGTGGTCCACTTGGCGCGGGCCAGCGGAAGATGGCCCGAAAGCGGAGGTGGAGGAGTTCCTGTGGGGGCTGGAGGAGTTGCTCACCTCGATGTGACGTCTCCACCGAGGTCGGCGGAATGCCGTCTGTTCACGGGTGGGGGCGGCCAATAGGCTCTGCGACCTTCGCGTACTGGGGGTCTCGTGAACGGTGTCGTGAACGGTCTCCGAGCGGTCATTGTGTGCCTGGTGATCGCGTGTGCCTCGATGGTGTCGCCCGCTCTTGCTGTGACGCCGAGTTGGTCGGCGCTGCCGGTGCCTGCGGCGGCCCCGCCGGTGACAGTAAAGGATCTCGCCGCCCGTGGGCCGGGCGAGGCGTGGGCCAGCGGGTACGAGCACGCCGCCGACGGACTGCGGCCGATGCTGTACCGGTGGGACGGCACGGCGTGGAGCCGGGACACGACCTTCCCCGGCGCCGGTGAGCCGGGCTGGCTCGGCGAGGTGCAGTTCGTCGGCGAGGAAGTGTGGATCTTCCACAACCGGGCGGGAGTTGGAGAGATCCTGCGCCGGTCGGCGGGCGGGTGGAGTGCCGTCCCGCTGCCGCAGACCCTGTGGACCTACCAGGACTTCACCGCCGTACCGGGTGCCGCCTGGGTGGTCGGTGAGGACGCCACCGGACTGAAGGTGTTGCACTACGACGGTTCCGGCTGGACCACGCAGGCCACCCCGGACGGTGTGCTGTACCTGATGGGGATCACCGCGCGCACGGCCACCGACGCCTGGGCGTGGGCGGACACCAGCACCGGGACCGGGACCACCGTCCTGCGCTGGGACGGCACGATATGGCGGGACGCGAAGGTGCCGCTGCCGTCGAACAGCAACGTGCACACGCTGCTGCTCGAACCGTCCGGCCGGGTCACGATCGGCGGCAGCCAGTACACCGACGGCGTGGCCCGCACCTACCTGATGACCTTCAACGGGCATGCCTGGCACACCAGTTACCCACCGCTGGGCGACACCTTCACCGAGGCCATGGTGCGCGGCCCGGACGGCGCGCTGTGGCTTCCGGTGCGCAGCGATCGCGCGTTCCAGTCGAAGTACGCGCGCGTGGACGGCCGCCGCACCACCTTCTCCTACGGCCCGGAGCGCACGAACGCCATCGACGTCAAACCGCGTGCACTGGCGAGGACCGGGTCCTCCCTGCTGTCCTTCGGAACCGTCGAGATCTACGGCTCGAAACCGAACCTGATGAGCGAGCGGCTGGGAGGCTGACCATGGCACGCAGACTTCTCGTCGCGGCCCTCGCTGCCGCCATGACCGTCATCGCCATCATGTCCTCGGCCGCGGCGGAAACCGTGTCCTGGCAGCACGTTCCGGTCCCGGCACAGGTACGCCCCCAGGCCGCGCTGAACGAGGCCGTCGCGTTCGGTCCCGACCGGGCGTGGGCGGTGGGTGCCGACGCCGTCGGCCGCGAGGCGCCGGGCTTCCCGCTGATGCTGCGCTGGGACGGAACCGCGTGGCAGCGCCAGAGCCTGCCCGGGGTCGGCTGGCAGGGAGAGCTGCTGTCCATCGCCGCGACCTCACCGACCGCTGTCTGGGCGGTCGGCCGTGACTCGGCGGGCGGCGCCCACCTGCTCCGCTACGGCGGCACCGCCTGGTCCGAGAGCCGGGCGCCGCGCGGTGTGGCGCTGACCGAAGTCGTCGCCGGTGGCGGTGAGACCTGGCTGATCGGTTCCCGGGACGGCGCGCAGGTGTTGCTGCGCTGGGACGGGCGCGGCTGGCGGGATCTGCCGGTGCCACCGGGATCCGTGTACGGCTTGCACATCCTGGCGGCCGACGACGTCTGGGCCGCGGGTGCCACCGGCTCGGGTGCGGCCGTGTCGCACTGGGACGGACAAGCGTGGCAGCAGACGATCGTGGATGGGTTCCCTCGGTCGGCCGTGGGCAGTGTGCTGGCGGTCTCGCCGACGGAGGTGTGGGCGGGTGGCACGGCCGGGTTTGTCGGAGGCCCCGTGGGCCGGCCGATTCCGCCGCTGCTGGTCCGCTTCGACGGGCAGGCGTGGAGCCGGGTGTCCTTGCCCACCGACTTCGGCGGGATCACCTCACTGTCGCCCACCGCGTCCGGCGAGCTGGGCTGGGTCGCGGTGGCCCGCTCGCTGAAGTGGGGCCCGCCGGGCAGCTCTCCGCCGCTTGTCGCCGGGCCGGATTTCCTTGCCTGGAACGGAGAGTCGTTCACCGAGTACAGCGAACCGGCGGTGGTCGGTGAGGGTGACTCCTCGGTGCTGCGGCTGGCGCCGGTGCCGGGCACGGAAACGGTGTGGTCGGTGGGCCGCGCGGACGGTCCCGAGGGCACCTTCGCGCCGCGGATCCTGCGGTTCGGCTGAGACCTCCGGCTGAAACGGAGGGTGAGGACCGGGGCGCCGTCGCCGCGGGCTCATGGTTCGACGGGGCCGCCCAGGCCGGTCAGGGCGCCGACCGGGTCCAGGTCCGGGGTGCCGCGGGGCCACCAGTCGTCGTGGCCCGGTTCCGATTCGTAGGCGTACCAGAGGCCGTCGCGGCCGAGGCGGAGCTGGACATGGCCGCGGGGGTGGGTGAGGCGGTTGCGCCAGGGGCGGAAGGCGGGGAGATCGGCGGCGAGGAGGAGCGGGCGGGCCCGGTCGAAGCGGCCGGCCGGCGGATCCCACGCCTCTTCCAGTACGGCGAGTCCCTCCGCGCCGCCCTGGCGCCACGCGGCGACCGCCCGGGCCAGTTCGGCGGGCGTGCGGTCGGCGGCGGAGGCGAGCGAGGAGTACAGGGCGCGGGTGCCTGCGGTGAGGCCGGAACCGGGGCGGGCCGCGGCGAGCCTTACGGCGTCCTGCCACAGCGTCAGCTCCGCGAGCGGGTCACGTCCGGTGCCGAGCAGCGCGTGCGCGCGGGCGGCCGCGTCGGTGGCCAGTTGGTCCAGCGCGAACGGGTCCGGGCCGCCCGGCGCCGCCGGATAGACCGGGGGCTGCTCGGGGTACGGCGGAACGGGCAACGGCGTTGGGAGAGGCGGGAGTTGGCGGGGCGCGAGAGCCTCGCTCGCCCGCACGCCCGGCAGCGGCGCCGGCTCCTGGTCCTGCGCGGCACGGGCCGCCCTCGCGGCGCTGAGGCGGGACAGCGCGTCGAGCAGCTCACGCTCACCGCGGCCACGCAGCAGGAGCAGTACGAAGGGGTCGGCGTCGAGCAGACGTGCCGTCTGATAGCAGAGGGCGGCCGCGTGCTTGCAGGGGTGCCCGGAGTCCGGGCAGCTGCAACGGGGGTCCAGATCCCGCGGCCCGGGCAGCAAAGGCACCCCGCACTCGGCGAGGGAGTGCGGCATCTCCTTGTCGAGCAGCGCGGCGATATGCCCCGGCCGATCGGCGGCGGCGTCCAGGAACCGCTCCCACTCGGCGTCGTCGAGGGTCCGCAACCGCACCTGCACGCGGTACGGCCGAGGTCGGCTGCCCTTCACATACGCGAGGACCAGCCCGGGCGTAACGGTGATGGCATCCACATGCCCCTGCTCGGCATACCCACGCCCCCGCGCGAGCCGCTTGGCATCGAGCGCCCCTTCTTCCAGGGCCGCCACCCAGGCATTGCCCCACCAGGTCTCGGCAAACCCGACGTCGCCGGACCCCCGGGGCGGAAAGGCGGGGAAGGTACGCCGGAGGTCGCTGTCCCGGGAGGGGGCGGCCATGGTGCGGGGGAGGCGGGGGGCGGTCGGCCTGGCGTCCTCGCGGTCGGAGGTGTTGAAGGGCGGGGTGAGTGCATGGCCGGGCGCCGCGTCCGCAGCGGACGAAGGGGAAGCGTCGTCGGCCGGGCTGTCTGCCCTCCCCCGGCCACCTCTTGAGACCGAGCCGCCACCACGCGGGGCCGCCCGGCCGGCGTCCGAGGCCGCCGTCCGATCCGCGCGGCTCTCTGACAGAGAAGGGTCGTCGCGGTCCCGGAGGACGCCCGCGGCGGAGCCGGTCTCGCTGGGCTCCTCCTCCGGCAACTCCGCCTCGGCGGGCAGCCGGAAGGCGTCGGTGAGCAGCTCCCGCAGGGCCCGTGCCCGGACTGCGGGCGTGTCACTGCTCGTCGGGTGCGCGGGACGGCGGGGAGTACGCGCCGGCCCGGCGCCCGTGTTCGCGGGGTCCGGCTCGGTCTGGCGCCTGTCCCGGCGCGCGGCACGCAGCGCCTCCCGTGCGACATCCGCGGGGCGCGCCGCGGGTTGGTCAGCAGGGCCCGTGCCCTGTGCGGGTGCGGGCGTGCCTGCCCCGGCAGACGTATCGGCGTGCTGCGTGGCGGCGCGCCGCAGTGCCGCGCGTGCCTCGTCGGCCGGATGGGCCTCCTGCTTCTCGGCCGTCGCCTCGGGCGCCCCCGCGCCCTCCGCCGGCTGCAACCCCGTCCCCTCCGGCGCTTCCGCTCGCTCCCGCGCCGCCCGCAACGCGCGTCGGGCCTCCTCCGACGGGCGGGGTGTCATGACGTCCTCCGCAGGGAGACCAGGTCGGACAGCTCACGGTCCGTCAGTTCCGTGAGGGCCGATTCGCCGGAACCCAGGATCGCGTCGGCCAAAGCCCGCTTGGACTCCAGCATCTCGGCGATCCGGTCCTCGATCGTGCCCTCCGTGATGAGGCGGTGGACCTGGACCGGCTGGGTCTGGCCGATGCGGTAGGCGCGGTCGGTGGCCTGTTCCTCGACGGCCGGGTTCCACCAGCGGTCGAAGTGGACGACATGACCGGCTCGGGTGAGGTTCAGACCGGTGCCGGCCGCCTTCAGGGAGAGCACCAGGACCGGGGTCTCGCCCGCCTGGAAGCGGTCCACCATGCGTTCGCGCTCGGGGATCGGTGTGCCGCCGTGCAGGAGGTCCACGGGGACCGCGCGGGAGGCGAGGTGGGAGGTGATCAGACGGGCCATCCCCACGTACTGCGTGAAGACCAGCGCCGAGCCGTCCTCCGACAGCAGCGTGTCCAGGAGTTCGTCCAGCAACGCCAGCTTGCCCGAGCGGGTCACCAGGGCCTCGGCCACGGCGGGTTCCTTCAGGTACAGCGCCGGGTGGTCGCAGATCTGCTTGAGCGCCGAGAGCAGCTTCAGGACCAGGCCCCTGCGCGCGATGCCCTCCGTCGTCTCGATGGCGAGCATCGACTCCCGCACCACCGCCTCGTACAGCGCGGCCTGTTCGCGGGTGAGCGGCACCGGATGGTCGGTCTCCGTCTTGGGCGGCAGCTCAGGGACGATCCCGGGGTCGGACTTCTTGCGGCGCAGAAGGAAGGGCCGCACCAGTCGCGCCAGCCGCTCCACCGCCTCCTCGTCCTCGCCGTTCTCCACGGCACGCGCGTGCCGGGCGCGGAAGGACTTCAGGGGGCCGAGCAGTCCCGGGGTCGTCCAGTCCAGCAGGGCCCACAGCTCGGAGAGGTTGTTCTCCACCGGTGTGCCGGTGAGCGCCACCCGCGCCGGGGTCTCAATCGTGCGCAGTGCCTTCGCCGTGGCCGAGTACGGGTTCTTCACGTGCTGTGCCTCGTCCGCGACGACCATGCCCCAGGCCTGCTGGGCGAGGACGGGCGCCGCCGACCGCATGGTGCCGTACGTCGTGAGGACGAAGCCTCCGGCCAGGTCGTCCAGGGTGCGGTCGGGGCCGTGGAAGCGGCGGACGGGGACGCCGGGCGCGAAGCGGATGATCTCGCGCTGCCAGTTGCCGAGCAGGGAGGCCGGGCAGACCACCAGGGTCGGTTCGCTGCGGGCCCGCTTCAGGTGCAGGGCGATGAGGGTGATGGTCTTGCCGAGTCCCATGTCGTCGGCGAGGCAGCCGCCGAGGCCGAGGGAGGTCATGAGGTCCAGCCAGGCCAGGCCCCGGAGTTGGTAGTCGCGCAGGGTGGCGTCCAGGCCCGGCGGCGGCGCGGCGGGGCGGACGCCCGCCGTCAGCCGGTCGCGCAGGGCGGCGAGGGCGCCGACGGGCACCGCCTCCACCGACTCTCCGTCGACCTCCGCCGTGCCGGTGAGGGCGACGGAGAGCGCGTCGACCGGGTCGAGCAGGCCCAGTTCGCGCTTACGGGCCTTGCGTACGAGGGCCGGGTCCACCAGCACCCAGTGGTCGCGCAGCCGGACGACCGGGCGGTGCGCCTCGGCGAGCGCGTCCATCTCGGCCTCGCTGAGCGGTTCCCCGCCGAGCGCCAACTGCCAGCGGAACTGGAGCAGTTCCTCGCTCTCGAAGAAGCCGGTGCCGTCGGTCGCCGAGCCCGGGGCGGGTCGTACCACCGCGGCGGCGGTCAGGTCCTGGGCGAGGTCCCGGGGCCAGTGCACGCCAACGCCCGCCGCCGCGAGCCGGGTCGCCGCCACCCCCAGAAGATCGCCCAACTCCTCGTCGGACAGGGCCAGTACGTCGGGCACGTCCTGCTCGGCGAGTCGGTCGAGCGGCGGCCAGACGCGGGCCGCGCGGCGCACCGCGAGTGCCGCGTCGACCCGCGCGCGGGGGCCGAAGGCGGTGTCCGCCGCGCCCGCCCACAGTGCCGCCGCGTCGGCGACCAGGGTGGGGTCGGCGAGGCTGTGTACCTGGACGATCGCCGCGCCCGCGCTGCGGACGCCCTCCTCGGCGTCGAACAGCTCATGCGCCGACAGATCCAGGCGCAGCGAGATCCTTACGCCCGCGTCCATCCCGGCGGCGACCTCGGCGGCCCAGTCGTGGGCCTCGGGCAGGCGCTGCGGGCGGCGGTCCGCGAAGGGCTTCCCGGAGGCGTGGGGAGCGGCCGGGGTGCGGGGCAGGGTGTCCGCGACCGCGTCCAGGAAGGAGCGCATCAGCGCTTCCGGCTCGGGCAGCCGGAGCGGTCCCGGCCCCGGCAGCGGGACCGCGTGGCCTTCGTGGGGCAGGGCGGCGGCGATGGCCCGCAGGTGCGCGATGTCGTCCGGGTCGAGGGGTCCGGCCCGCCAGGCGTCGTGGCCGGTCGGCGTCAGTCCGGGCAGGAGCCGACCGCGCGCGGTGAGCCGTAGCGCGTGCTGGGCGGCGGCGCCCCAGGCGGCGGTGGCGGGGTGGGCGGCGGGGTCGCGGCGGGCGCGCACGAGGAGGGGCAGCGCGGCGTCGAGCGGGAGGGTCAGCGCGGGGGCCGGCCTGCGGCGGACACCGGAGCCGTGTCGCCGTACGACCGTCAGCTCGGTGGGTTCCGGGCCCACGGGCAGGGGGCCGTCCTCGGGGTCCCAGAAGGCGATCCGGCCCTCGCGTGGGAGGGGCGCGGGCAGGAAGACGGCGGCGAGTCGCACGGGGACGGCCTCCGCCGTACGGAGACCGCCTGCTTCAGCCGTGTGACTCATACTTCCTGCCACCTCCCGCCCCTGAGTCGGATCAGACGTCTTCGACTCTACGGGCGGGGTCTGACAATTGGCCCCGCCCACCGGCCCGGGAGGGGCCCTAGGGAACCGTGCGGGAGACGACGTAGACCATGGGATACGTCGGGTTGCCCGTGTTCACCACGATGTCCTGGGTGGGCGCTGGGTTCTTCTGCTCGCGGACGATTCCGAAGTTGGTGCCGGGCCGGGAGCCCTCGCCCGTGAACTTCCAGCCGGTGACCTTCTGGTCGCGGGCGCCGATCGTGACGTCGTCCCGCTTCAGGTCGTCCCGGCTCAGTCCGAGGCCGGCGAGGAAGGTGTCCAGACCGGCGTGCGTGGTCTGGAACTGGACGTAGAGCCGGCTGGTGCGCCAGTTGTTGGTCTCGTAGTACGCGACCTGGTTCGCGGGGTGCGGGATCGGCACCTGGTAGAGGCGGCGCTGGACCTTGGACGGCCAGCCCTCGGTGAGTCCCCTCGCCGAGTACTTCGCCTCCTTGTCCTTGCCGCTGTCCCGGCTCTGGTTGGCGGAGATCACCAGGTAGCCGGCCGGGACGCCGATGAGCAGCCCGATGATGAGCAGGGTGAGCGCCCTGCGGCGGAACTTGTGGCGCCGGTCCTCGGCGGGCCGGGACGGCTCGTCCGCCGGGTCGGCCTGACGGGGCAGTTCAGCGGTCACGCGGGCCCCTGCGACGCACGGCGGGACGACACATACCGCTCGTAACGCTCATGGCGCTCCACCCGGCGCCGATTGGCGCGCCGGAAGCGGCGGGCGACCAGCCGGGCGAGGTCGGCGGCGCCGACCATGCCGGCCTCGGGGCCGAGCTGGGCGCGCGCGATCCGGGCCTCGGGGCGGTAGCCGCGGCCGGTCAGATGGCGCTTGAAGGCCTCCCGCGCGGGGGCGATCAGCAGGTCGTCGGCGGCCGAGACGCCTCCGCCGATGACGAAGCAGGACGGGTCGAGGGCTGCCGCCAGGTTGGCGATGCCGACGCCGAGCCACTGGCCGATGTCCTGGAGCAGCTCGATGCACATGGCGTCGCCCTCGCGGGCCAGCTCGGTGATCATCGGGCCGGTGATGTCGGAGATGTTGCCCTTGACGTGCTCGATGATCCCGTACGCCACCGGGGAGTCGGCCGCCGCCAGTTCACGTGCCTCGCGCACCAGCGCGTTGCCGGAGCTGTACTGCTCCCAGCAGCCGCGGTTGCCGCACGGGCAGCGGTGGCCGCCGGGCACGACCTGCATATGGCCGAACTCACCGGCCACGCCGAACTTGCCGCGCTTGACCTGCCCGTCCTCCAGGATCGCGCCGCCGATACCGGTGCCCAGCGTGATCATCACCAGGTGGTCCTCGCCGCGGCCCGCGCCGAACCGCCACTCCGCCCAGGCGGCGGTGTTGGCGTCGTTGTCGACCAGCACGGGGACGGCCAGGCGCCCGGCGAGACGGTCCCTGAGCGGCTCGTTGCGCCAGGACAGGTGCGGGGCGAACAGGACGCGGTTGCGGTCGGCGTCGACCCAGCCGGCCGCGCCGATGCCGACGGCGTGCACGTCGTGGCGGTCGGACAGGTCCAGGACCAGTTCGACGATGGTGTCCTCGACGACCTTGGGGCTCTTGGACTTGTCCGGGGTCTCCGCGCGGAGCTTCTCCAGGATGTTGCCGTCGGCGTCGACGACGCCGGCCATCACCTTGGTGCCGCCGATGTCGATGCCCACCGTAGGCACGCGGGGTGCGGTCAGATGTGACCGCCGCTCCCTTGTGCCGACGGTACGGAGCGCCGGGGCGCGGCGGGAGCCGATGGGGGCGTTGAAGGTGCCGTAGGTGCTCATCAGGCCCGATTCTGCCTCACCGCCGACCCCGGTGCTGTACAGGGAAACAATGGGGTGGTTCATGGTGTACGCCGTCTACAGGCCGTATGTGGCTGGTCGCGCAGTTCCCCGCGCCCCTAGGCACGTTTCAGTTCATGGCGTAGATCGTCCAGCTCGTTTCCGCCTGCCATCTGCCTCGTCAGCTCGTCCAGTGTGGTCTCGTCCCGCGTGTGATTCCCCACCATCGCGCCCCTCTTCAGCAGGACGAAGCGGTCGCCGACCATATACGCGTGGTGCGGGTTGTGTGTGATGAACACAACCCCCAGGCCCTCGTCCCGCGCGGCCGCCACGTACTTCAGGACCACCCCGGACTGCTTCACGCCCAGCGCCGCCGTGGGTTCGTCGAGGACCAGCACCTTGGCGCCGAAGTAGACCGCTCGCGCGATGGCCACGCACTGGCGTTCGCCGCCCGACAGGGTGCCGATGGGCTGGTCGACGTCCCGGAGGTCGATGCCCATGCGCAGCAGTTCCGCGTGGGTCGCCCTCTTCATGAAGTCGACGTCCATGCGCTTGAAGGGGCCCACGCCCTTGCGGGGTTCGGAGCCCAGGAAGAAGTTCCGCCAGACCGGCATCAGGGGTACGACGGCCAGGTCCTGGTAGACCGTGGCGATGCCGCGGTCCAGGGCCTCGCGCGGGGAGGACAGCTTCGTCTCCTCGCCGTCGAGGCGCAGGACGCCGCCGTCGTGCTGGTGCAGACCCGCGATGATCTTGATCAGGGTGGACTTGCCCGCGCCGTTGTCGCCGAGGACGCAGGTGATCTCGCCCGCCCTGACCTCCAGGGAGACCCCTTCGAGGGCGCGGATATTGCCGTAGTGCTTGCTGACGTCCGCCAGCTCGACGAGTGTCACTTGGTGGCCTCCGCGCGCTTGCGGACCCAGGCGTTGAGCAGGGTCGCGAGGAGCAGCATCGCTCCGAGGAAGAACTTGAACCAGTCGGGGTTCCACTCGGCGAAGACGATGCCCTTGCTGGTCATGCCGAAGATGAAGGCGCCGACCGCCGAACCGACCGCGCTGCCGTAGCCGCCGGTGATCAGACAGCCGCCGATGACGGCGGCGATGATGTAGATCAGCTCGTTGCCGACGCCCTCGCCGGACTGGACGACGTCGTACGAGAAGAGCAGGTGCTGGCCGGAGATCCAGGCGCCGAATCCGACGCCCATGTAGAGGCCGATCTTGGTCTTGGTCACCGGGACGCCGACCGCGCGAGCCGCGTCCTGGTTGCCGCCGACGGCGAAGATCCAGTTGCCGGCGCGGGTGCGCAGCAGGATCCAGGAGGCGAGGGCGACCAGGCCGATCCACCACAGGATCGTGATCTTGAAGTCGACGTCGCCGATCGTCAGCGTCGAGGCGAAGACGTCGCGCGCGCTCTCGAAGCCCTCCATGTCGGCGATCGACTTGGTCGAGACCGTGCCGTCGATCAGCTTGGTGAAGCCGAGGTTTATGCCGGTCAGCATCAGGAAGGTGCCGAGCGTGATGATGAAGCTCGGCAGTTTGGTGCGGGTGAGCATGATGCCGTTGAAGGCGCCGATGGCCAGGGTGACCAGCAGCGAGACGCCTACGCCGACCCAGGTGTTGGCGGTCATCTGGTAGCTGAACATCGACGACACGAGGGCCGACGAGGTCACCATGACGCCCGCGGACAGGTCGAACTCGCCGCCGATCATCAGCAGGGCGACGGGGACCGCCATGATGCCGATCGTCGAGGAGGCGTACAGGACCGTGCTGAGGCTGGCGGCGCGCAGGAAGCCGTCGGCGACGAGCGCGAAGAAGACGAAGACGGCGATCGCGCCGACGACCGAGCCGAGTTCGGGGCGGCTCAGCAGCTTGCGGAGGGGGGAGGTTTCGAGGAGTCGCTCGTCCACCGTGGTCGCGGTCATCGGGTGCCCCGCTCGGTGTACTCCTCCAGCGCGGCGGCCTGGTCCTTGGTGATGATCTGGGGACCGGTGAGCACCGGCTTGCCGCCGCCGAGGACATCGTCGTTGTACTTGTACAGCCACAGCAGGTCCACGGCCTCGTAGCCCTGGAGGTACGGCTGCTGGTCCACGGCGAAGCCGAGGGTGCCGTCCTTGAGCGAGGCCGCCACCTTGGCGTTGAGGTCGAAGGTGTCGATCTCGGCGTCGCTGCCGGCGCCCTGCTTGGCCTTGACAGCGGTGTCGGCGTACGGGGCACCGAGCGTGACGACCGAGTCGATGGAGCTGTCGGCCTGGAGCTTGGCCTCGATGGCGGACTGCACGTCCGGCATGCTCGTGCCGGTGACGTACAGGTCCTGGACGGTGCCGTCGAAGGTGTTCTTCACGCCGTCGCAGCGCTGTTCGTGGCCGACGTTGCCCTGCTCGTGCAGGACGCAGACGGCCTTCTTGCGGCCGCGCTTGTTCAGCTCCTCGCCGACGGCCTCGCCGGCGATGGTCTCGTCCTGGCCGATGTGGGTGAGCGCGCCGAACGCCTTGGACTCCTCCGAGCCGGAGTTCACGGTGATCACCGGGATGCCGGCCTTGCGGGCGCGTGCCACGGCCGCCTTCATGGCGTCGGGCTTGGCGAGGGTGACGATGATTCCGTCGACCTGCTTGTCGACGGCGGCGTCGACGAGCTGCGCCTGCTGCTGGGCCTCGTCGTCGTGGGAGTACAGGAAGTTGATGTTGTCCTTGACGGCGGCCTGCTTGGCGCCGTTCTGGACGATGTCCCAGAAGGTGTCGCCATCACCCGAGTGGGTGATCATCGCGAAGGTCCAGCGGGGGGTGTTCACCGCCGCCTTCCCCTGGGCCGCCGCTGCCTTGCGAGCGTCCTCGGCGCGTTTGCCGCCGGTGCTGCTGCATCCGGCGAGGGAGACGCAGAGTGCCCCCGCCAACGCGATCCCTGCCCAGGTCCGAAACCGTGCCACGAGGACGTGCCCTTCTTGCTGTGTTCAGTGGTGCGCGTGGGCCCGGTGACATCGGTGATCTCACCAGACGCAAACGCCCCAGTATCGAACACAGGCATCCTGCGTCGCGTGACCGGGGAGCGCGAGTCGGTCGCATTGTCCGGACATTGCGACGAACTCGGGCCCCTTGGAGCAGGTGATTACGGCCTTACGAGGAGCTGGAACTCGAACGAATAGCGGCTCGGCCGGTAGATGTGGTCGCCGAACTCGACCGCCCGGCCGGTGTCGTCGAAGGTGGTGCGCTGCATGGTGAGCAGCGGGGCACCCTCGTCCTCGGTGAGCCGCTCGGCCTCGGCGGCGGTGGCGGAACGGGCGCCGATGGACTGGCGGGCACTGTGCAGGGTGATCCCGGCGGCGCGCATCAGCCGGTAGAGGCCCGTGGCCTCCAGCTGGGCGGTGTCCAGGTCGAGCAGTCCGCCGGGCAGGTGGTTGCACAGGTACGCCATCGGCTCGCCGTGCGCGAGGCGCAGCCGCTCCACATGGTGTACGTCGCTGCCCTCGGCGACGCCGAGCGCGGCCGCCACTTCGGCGGAGGCCGCGACGACGGTGTTGACCAGGACCTTGGTGGCGGGGCGCTGGCCCGCGGCCTCCAGGTCGTCGTAGAGGCTGCTGAGCTCCAGGGGGCGCTTCACCTGGCTGTGCACGACCTGGGTGCCGACTCCGCGGCGACGGACCAGCAGGCCCTTGTCGACGAGCGACTGGATGGCCTGGCGGACGGTGGGCCGGGAGAGGCCGAGCCGTGCGGCGAGTTCGATCTCGTTGCCCAGCAGGCTGCCGGGGGTGAGCGCTCCGTGCTCGATCGCGGCCTCCAGCTGCTGGGACAGCTGGAAGTACAACGGCACCGGGCTGCTCCGGTCCACACTGAGGTCGAGCGACACGGTCGGGTCCACTTCTGGTTTCGGCACGGGGCGAGCGTAGCTCCGTGGCCGGTTGACGGGAAGTCGTGTAGTTCGATTGTCCGGACATACGCATTGACAGGGCGCCCGATGCGACCGCACTTTGTTCCCATGCGCATCGGAGTCATCGGTACGGGTCGGATCGGCACTATCCATGCCAACACATTGAGCCGGCACCGGGAGGTCGGTTCGTTGATCCTCACGGACGCCGATCCCGCGCGGGCGGCGGAGCTGGCGCTGCGTCTCGGCGAGACGGCGGCGCCGGGGGTCGACGAGATCTTCAAGTGGGGCGTGGACGGCGTGGTGATCACCACGGCGACGTCGGCGCATGCCGAGCTGATCGGACGGGCGGCGCGCTCGGGGCTTCCGGTGTTCTGCGAGAAGCCCATCGCGCTGGATCTGCCCGGCACACTGCAGGCGATCGGCGAGGTGGAGACCGCCGGAACGATCCTTCAGATGGGTTTCCAGCGCCGCTTCGACGCGGGGTATGCGGGGGCCCGGGAGGCGGTGCGCGCGGGGCGGCTCGGACGGCTGCACACCGTACGGGCGCTGACCTGCGACCAGGCGCCGCCGCCCGCCGAGTATCTGCCGCTGTCCGGCGGGCTGTACCGGGACACGCTGATCCATGACTTCGATGTGCTGCGCTGGGTGACCGGACGCGAGGTGGTCGATGTGTACGCGGCCGGGTCCGACGCCGGTGGGGCGATGTTCCGTGCGGCGGACGACGTGGACACCGCGGCGGTGGTGCTCACCCTGGACGACGGCACGCTCGCGACGGCCACGGCGACGCGGCTGAACGGCGCCGGCTACGACGTGCGCATGGAGCTGGCCGGGGAGCGGGACACGATCGTCGTGGGCCTGGACGACCGGACGCCGATCGCGTCCACCGAGCCGAGCGGACCGCCGGCCGCGGACAAGCCCTGGCCCGGCTTCCTGGAACGCTTCGGGCCCGCCTACGAGGCCGAGCTCGCGGCGTTCGTCGAGGTGGTCCGGGGTGAGCGGGCCAACCCCTGCGACGGCCGCGAGGCCTTGCAGGCGCTGCGGGTGGCCGAGGCGTGCGAACTGTCCAGGCGCGAACGAAGACCCGTACGGCTGGCGGAGATCCCGGGCGGGAGCGCGGCGGCGGTGTGACTCGGTCGGCAGCCCCCTGGCATGACTTACCACCGCACCGGCAGGCTCCGCATGCCGCGTATCAGCGTGCCCGGCAGCCAGTCGCCGGGTGGGCCGTCGAGAGCGAGGTCGGGGGCGCGCTCCAGGAGTGCGCGGATCGCCGTGCGCGCCTCGATGCGGGCCAGTGGGGCGCCCACACAGAAGTGGATGCCGTGGCCGAAGGCGAGATGGCCACGGCTGTCGCGGCGGATGTCGAAGCGTTCGGGGTCGGGATAGCGGTCCGCGTCCCGGTCCGCGGCGGCGAGGCAGATCATCACCGGCTCGTGCGCCTCTATCCGGACGCCGCCTATCTCCAACGGCTCGGCGGCATACCGGAACGTCGCGTTCTCGATCGGGCCCTCGAAGCGCAGCATCTCCTCGACCGCGCCGTCGATGAGGGTCATGTCGGCCCGGAGCGCGGCGAGTTGGTCGGGGTGGGTGAGCAGGGCGTGGACGCCGCTGGCGATGAGGTTGACCGTGCTCTCGTAGCCCGCGATCAGCAGGATGAAGGCCATGCCGCGCAGTTCGTCCGGGGAGATCGGGGCGCCGTCCTCGGCGCTGGTGTGGACGAGGTCGCTGAGCAGGTCGTCGCTCGGGCCCGAGGCCCGCTTGTCCTCGATGAGCTCGGTGAAGTACGCGCCGAGGCCGGCGAAGGCCTCGTGCGCGGCGGCCGGGCTGCTGGGCGCGATCGACTCGGTGGCCATCTTGCGGAACTCGGCACGGGACATCTCGGGCGCACCGAGCAGTTCGCAGATGACGGTGAGCGGAAGCGGGAGCGCGAAGGACGCCACCAGGTCTGCACGGCCGTACGGCAGCATCGTGTCGAGCAGGTCGTCGGTGATCTGCTGGATCCGCGGGCGCAGTTCCTCCACGCGACGCATGGTGAAGGAGCGAGAGAGCAGACCACGCAGCCGGGTGTGCTGGGGCGGGTCGGTGCTCAGCAGGGTCTTGCCGACCAGTTCCTCGTCCAGCGCCGGTGTGCCGATCTTGGCGCCGTCCTTGGCCAGCCGGGGGTCGGCCAGCGCCGCCCGCGCCTCCTCATGGCCGACGACCAGCCAGGTCTCCGTCTCCCATTCGGGCGGCCGGACCCGGTGTAATGGCCCCTTGGCGCGCAGGCTCGCATACACCGGATGCGGATTGCGCCGGAACTCCGCGCCGAACTCGCCCAGATCGATGAATCCGCTCATCACCACTCCCCCTCGGACAACGCCGCGACACCTTCACAACGGTCGGCGTCCGGAGCTAGTGCCCGTCCTCGTCGGCCTCTTCGAGCAGTCCCGCGTCATAGGCCAGCAGCGCGATCTGGACCCGGTTGTTGAGATCGAGCTTGGTCAGGATGCGGGAGACATGGGTCTTCACCGTCGCGACGCTCATGAACAGGGTCGTGGCGATCTCCGCGTTGGACAGTCCGCGGCCCACCGCGACGGCGACCTCGCTCTCGCGGTCGTTCAGGGCGGCGATACGGACACGCGCGCGTGTACGGCGGGTATCGGCGGCGCCACCCGCCGCGTGCTCCATCAACTGCCGTGTCACGGTGGGGGACAGGACGGGATCGCCCGCCGCGACCCGCCGTACCGCGTCGACGATCTCGGCGGGCGGGGTGTCCTTGAGGACGAATCCGGCGGCGCCCGCGCGGAGGGCGCGCAGGACGTGCTCGTCGGCGTGGAAGGTGGTGAGCAGGACCACCTGCGGGGCGTCGGGGCGGCCGCGCAGGCGTTCCGTGGCGGTGAGGCCGTCCACCGAGGGCATCCGGATGTCCATCAGCACCACGTCCGGGTGGGTGCGCTCGACGAGTTCCTCGACCTCGGCGCCGTCGGAGGCCTCGCCGACGATCTCGATGTCGTCCGCGCCGCCCATCATCAGGGACAGACCGGCCCGGACCAGCGGGTCGTCGTCGACGAGGAGCAGTCTGATCGCTGTCATGGAGCTTACGTAATCATGATTGCCGGGGCGGGATGCGCACAGTGCGGCTAGATTGCCCGGCGGACCGTCCAAGTAGGGGGAATTCCTTGCGTTACCGGCTTCTGGGCCGCACCGGCCTGCGGGTGTCCGAGCTGTTCCTCGGCGCCATGACGTTCGGCGAGGAGGGCGGGGTGGGTACGCCCCCTCAGGAGTGCGCGCGCATCCTCGACGCGTACGCCGAGGCCGGCGGGAACGTGATCGACACCGCCGTCAACTACCGCGACGGGCTGAGCGAGACGATCGTCGGCGAGCTGCTGAAGGGGCGCCGCGACCGTTTTGTGCTGTCCACCAAGTACACCTGCTCACGCGACGGCGCGGACCCGAACGCCGCGGGCAACCACCGCAAGAACCTGACGCTGTCGCTGGAGACCAGCCTGCGCAGGCTCGGCACCGACTACATCGATGTGTACTGGGTGCACATCTGGGACCGCAACACGCCCATCGAGGAGACGATGCGCGCCCTCGACGACGCCGTCCGCTCCGGAAAGGTGCTCTACATCGGCATCTCGGACGCCCCGGCCTGGCTGGTGTCCCGTGCCAACACCCTTGCGGAGCTGCGCGGTTGGACCGAGTTCGCCGCGATCCAGGTGCCGTACAGCCTGCTGAACCGGGACATCGAGCGGGAACTGCTGCCGATGGCCGAGGCGTTCGGGATGTCGGTGGCGGCGTGGAGCCCGTTGCAGGGCGGGATCCTGTCCGGCAAGTACACGCGTCCTGGCGGGGTCGGCGGGGACGAGCCCGCGCGGCTGGACGCGGGCTCCATCGGCGAACGGGAGCACACCGTGGCGCGGGCCGTGCAGTCGGCGGCGGACGAACTCGGTGCGTCCCCCTCGCAGGTCGCCCTCGCCTGGACCATGGCCCGCTCCGACGCCGTACACCCGATCGTGGGCGCACGGCGGGTGGAGCAGCTCGTGGACAACCTGGGTGCGGCCGAACTGGCCCTGCCCGCCGAGGTGGTGACGAGGCTGGAGGAGACGACCGGCTTCCGCCTCGGCTTCCCCGCCGAGTTCATCGACGGCACCTCGCCCTGGGTCTACGGGGCGGCGGGACAGCGCGTGGTGCCCCGCCGCGTCCGCTGACGCCTCAGGCCCGCAGGACGACGCCGTAGCGTGTGCGCAGCCGGTGCAGTTCCCAGCGGACCACCGCGGTGACCGAGGCCGGTCCGGCGAGGACGGCGAGGATCTGCACCACGGGCGGTCCTGGCGGCAGCCCGCCGGCCGCCAGGCTGATCAGCGCGAACTCCCAGACCAGCACCCCGGTGAGCAGGGCGGGCAGCGCCGCGTGCACGCCCGCGGAGTTGAACCCGGTACGCACCGCGGGCCCGGTGGCGAACACGAGGAAGAACAGCACCCAGAAAATCGGCAGGGTCAGCGCCAACTGCACCCAGGGAAAGCCCCCATTGGGGTTGGTGGACATGTTGTCCTCGGCAAGAGTGATCGCGACGAAGAGCAACGGTACGGCGGTCACCGCGCCGACGTAGAACAGCGCCGACCGCCCGGCGGCGCGCAGTCGGGGCCGCATCTGGGCCTTGGTCTGCGGCGAGGCCATCCGGAACAGGAACGCGATCACCACCGGCGCGCTCAGAAGCAGCAGCGGCGGGGTGACCGCGATCCGCATCATGTACTGCTGCTGCGCCTCGCTGAAGTCCTCCGGCTTGCCGTACATGACCAGCAGCAGCACCGACATGACGGCCGCCGTCCAGGCCCGCAGCCGCGCCACGCGCACCACATCCGGATCCTCGATACGGCGGTGTCCACGCGGCGGGAAGAGCCGGTGCGCCTGGCTGCGCGCGGAGCGGGCGAAGACGTAGCCGGCCATCAGCGGCCACGTCATCATCGCTGTGCACGGGAACAGCGCCAGCGCCCAGACACAGCCGTGGATCCGGGCCCGCCCGGCGCGCAACAGCACGTGCAGCGGCGGCCATTCGGCATCCCGCAGGCTCCTCAGCGAGCCCATCAGGGTGGTGGGCGGCTGGGGCTGCGGCGGCACATAGGGGGCGTGCGGCGGATGACCGTACGGCGACGGGTGCGGCGGGTAGCCGTACGGGGGCGGCGGCTGGGGCGGGACGTACGGGGGCGGCGGCGGGTACGGTCCGCCGTTCTGCGGTCCCGGCGGTGGCGGGTACGGGTTGTACGGTCCCCCGAAGCTCACGCTGCTGTGTCCTTCCGGTGCCTGTGGGACGGTGGGCTGCACAAAACTGTGCCATGCGTTCACACAAGTCAACTCGCTTCCCTGTGGCAGGACATGGCATTCCGGAAGACACGCCCGGACCACGCCCTGTGCGCGCCCCACCGATCCTGGCAAGATCGCCGCATGCGCACCGTGTACGCCCTGTTCGTGGGCATCGACGACTACGACAGCCGCGCCCGGTTGCGCGGCTGCGTCAACGACGTACGGGAGGCGGAGAGCTGGCTGCGCCGACAGGGCGGTCCCGCTCCCGTCATCCGGACCCTGCACGATGGAGAGGCCTCCAGGGCGGCCGTGCTGACGGGCATCCGTGACCATCTCGGGCAGAGCGGGCCTGACGACACCGCACTGTTCTGGTTCAGCGGACACGGCAGCGAGTACCGCACCGACGATCCCCGCGAGGCCACCGGCTGGGCGCAGGCGCTGGTGTGCCACGACAGCCTGGGTCCTGGCGGACAGCCGCTGCTCCAGGACACCGAACTCGGGGCGCTGCTCGACGACATCGCGGCGCGCGGCACCCATGTCGTCGCGGTCCTCGACTGCTGTCATGCGGGCGGGGCGTCCCGCGAGGGCGTTGCCTTGCCGGCCGGGGCGATCGGTCGGGGGGTGGACTGGCAGCCGTGGTGGCGGCTCCCGGGCACCGACCGCGAAGGCGGCGGACAGGGCGCCGAGACCGCACGGCATGTGCTGCTCGCCGCCTGCCGTCCCCGTGAGCGGGCCCACGAGAACTGGCTGGACGGCCGGTACCGCGGCTACTTCAGCCACGCGCTGCTGGGCGCGCTCGACCGGCTGGGCCCGGCGGCGGCGTACGGGGCGGTGCATACGCTGGCCGAGGAGGAGGTGCGCACCCGCAGTCCCTTCCAGCATCCCGAGCTGCGCGGCCCGGAGAGCGGCCGGTTCCTCTCCGGCGACACCGTCACCGACTCGCCCTTCCTGCTCCGGCACACCACCTCGGGGTGGGAGATCAACTGCGGTCAGGCGCACGGCCTGCGGTCCGCCGGAGGCGAGTTCACGCTGCTCGACGGAGCCGCCTCGCGCAAGGTCGCTGTACGTCAAGTGCGCCCCGAATCATGCCTGGTGGAGCCCGAGGGCTGGCAACCCTCCACGGCGGAACGTCAGTCGGCACATCCCGTGACGCCGACCGCGCTGGCGTTCACACCGGCTATCGTGAGCCTGACGGGCGCCCCTGATGCCGTAGACCTCCTCCGGCAGGCCATGGCGGGTGTCGCCGCACTCGCACCGGACGGGGACGGGCCGGCGCTGCGGGTGGAGGTCATCGGCCGACGCGCCCGGGTGTCGGACGGGACCGGGCATCCCCTGCCCGAGCTGCCGCTGCGCACGCCCGGGGACGCGGCACGGGTCGTCGACTGCCTTGCTCACCTCGCCCGTTGGCACCACATCCGGGATCTCGCCAATCCCGACCCTTGGCTGTCCTCGCTGGTCCGGATCACCGTCGAGGAGACTCGGGTGGGACGGGTCGCGCACAGCGCGGACGGCGAAATCGTCTGCTCGTACACCCCGGACGGCCGGGAACCACAGGTGATGGTCCGTATCCACAACATGTCGAACCGTCAACTGTGGTGCGTTCTGCTGGACATGACGGATCGGTACGCATGTTCCCCGCATCTGTACGAAGGCGAATTCGTCGGGCCCGGCAGGGCGGGACTGGCCCGGCGTGGGGAGCCCGTGTGGCTGCGGCTGCCGCCGGGACGAGCCCTGGTACGGGGTGCCTTCACCCGGGACTGGCTGAAGGTGATCGTGACGGAGAACGAGCTGAACCTGGCCCCCTTCCGGCTGTCTGCCTGGTCCCCGGACCTCCCCGACGAGGGGGCGCGCGAGCACATGCAATCGGCCGATGGCGGGCTGCTGCGGCTCAGCACTCCGACACACGGGCGGGACGCGGGCGGCCCGGCGCACGACGTGGGCCGCTGGGGGACGGCACAGGTCGTGGTGCGTACGGAGGTCGTCTGACCCGCTCACCAGCCCAGGTGCGTGAACCCCGCCCACGCGGTCAAGTCACCCCCGCTGATCCGTCCGACGCGTGCCTGGAGCTGGGCCGGCATCCCGGGCGGGGCCTGGCGGCGGTCGTCCAGCATCCACAACTGTGCGCCGCGCAGGGCCGGTCCGGGCGGCAGGCCGTCGTGGCTCATGAAGTGGTGGGTCATGTACATCAGCAGGGACGTCGCCTCGTCGGGCACCGGCCACAGGGAGCCGATCACCGAGCGGGCGCCCGCCACCAGGAACGCGGTGGACAGGCTGTACGCCTCGTCGTAGCCGCGTCCCGACACGTTGGTGCGGCAGGCGGCGAGGACCACCAGCTCCAGCTCCGGGAAGCGGCTGACGCCCTCGGTCAGCTGCTCGGCCGCCAACTGCCCACCGGAAAGGGCGAGATAGGCGCTGTGCCGCTCCCCCTGGCGCACCACTCCGTGGCAGGCCAGGTGCAGCAGTCCGCCGCGCTGCCGGTGCAGCCAGTCGGTGACGGCGGCGGGCGTCGCGGTGCCGGGGCCGAGCAGGTCGCCGTGCGGGTGGAAGGCGCGGCGGATGGCCTCGGCCTCCTCGCCGGCGTGGTGGAGGTCGCGGGTGGGGTTGCCGACGACCAGGGCCTGCCGGGTTCCGGCGGCGGGCCGTGCGGCGACCTCGCAGAGCAGACGGGCCGAGGGAAGGTAGGAGATGTCCGCCTCGTGGCAGGCGTGGCGGCGGCCCCGTCCGGGCAGCCGGGCCGCGTGCCAGGGCACCGCACCGAGCTCCGCCATGGGCACCAGGACGACGGAGGGCACCCGGCCGTAGCCGCGCGGAAGGTGTTTCAGCAGCGGCTCCATCACCGCCGTACCGGCCCAGTCGCACAGCCGCTCCAGCGCGGCCCGGCTGACGTCGGGGCGGGGCGGTGGGGCGGAGCCGGGGTCGGTGGGCGGGCCGCCCGCGTCGCGGCCGGGGGTGCCGGTGGCGCGGTAGGACGCCAACTCGGGGGCCTCGACGAGGAGTCGGGGCAACGGCAGCGCGCGCGTGCTGCCGTCGGCGGACACGATGAGCGCGTGGCCCTCGTCCGCGCGCCGGCCGAAGAACATGCGGTCCGTCAGGCTCGGCTCCTCCGTGCTGCCGGGGACGAGGTAGACCAGGGCCGTCGCGCCCAAGGCGCGCAGGGCGGCGCCGATCTCCTCGGGGGACGGCGCCCCCAGGAGGCGCTGCCGCAGCGGGGACGCGGCCAGGGCCTCCAGGGCCCGGCGGCGCAGTCGGCTCGACGGTCCCGAGACAGGCACCTGCGGCGTGAGCGACAGGCCGGCGTCCGGCTCCGGTACGGCCATCGCGCCGGCCCGCCGCCATTCGTCCGCGAGGTCGTCCCGGCCCAGCGCGGAGAGCAGGTCCGGCACCGTGGTCGCCACGGTCGCCGCGTGCAGGGCGAGTCCGCGTCCGGCGTCCAGGGCGCGGACCGCGTCGGCGTGGGCGCCGTCGGCGATGCACCAGCGGGCCACGTCGAGGGCGTTCTCGCCCGCGCGCCGGGCGGTCTCGGCGGCGTGGGAGGTACCGGACTGGAGGATGCCCTGCCAGGCCGCCGCCCGCAGGGAGTCGAGGCCGAGGCGCCGGGACTCCTCGTGGTGGCGGCGCTTGGCCTGGCGGTCGCGGGGATGCAGCAGATCGCCGCGGAACCGGTACGCCATGGCGAGCGACATACCGGTGTTGCCCCACGTCGGGTGCTCCGGTCCGCCGGACAGCCGCACGGCGTGCCGCAGCCACGCGATGCCCTGGTCGAGGTGGTGAGGGCAGTCGGGGCGTGGGGCGATCGCCATGATGCCGAGCATGCAGTGGGCCATGCCGAGGGTCCCGGCGTTGCGCAGCCAGCGTTCGTCGTCCGGCTCCAGCAGGTCCATGGCCTCCTCCAGGAGCCCGAGCGCCTCGATGGCCTCCCGGTGGTTCCTGGCGAACATCGCGCGCGCCGTCCGCGTGAGCCCCACGTCGCTCAGCCGGTCGGCCCGCGCGTTCTGCGGAAGCATCTCGACCTGCCGTCGCATCTCGCCCAAGGGGGTCGCGGCCGGGAAGTCGTCCGCGGTGAGGTCGCCGCCGGTGCGACGGGCGCGGAGAATCGCCAGATTGCTGCGGGCGGCGTCGAGGTAGGCCTCCAGGTTGGGCCGGTCCATCTGGTCGGGCGACATCCGCGTCAGTGCGGACTCCATCTCCCGGATCTGTACGGCCAGTTCCGTCTCGTCCTCCCGTCGTGTGGCCTGCTGGGCGCGGTACCCGGCCAGTTGCGCGGCCATGGCCAGGCGCTGCTGCTCGTTGAACGCGGGCGACTCGGCGTGCCGGGCCAGGTCTTCGATCGCGGAGTCGAAGTCGTCCTCGCCGCCGCCCAGTTGGGCCAGATGGAGGCGTACGCCGGCGTGGGACACCTCGATCGCGTCCCGCTCGGGGCTGCCGACGGGCATCATGGCGCGGGCTTCCTCCAGGCGGACGAGCGCCGCCTCCAGCTCGGCGGGATCACCCAGCTGCTGCAAGGAGTGCATCCCGCTGGCGCCGAGGATGCCGGCCTGCCAGGACTGCTCCTGGGGCCCGTACTGCCGTGCCTCGCGCAGGAGTTCCTCCTGCCGCCCGTTGTCGGCGACCGGCTGGTCGAACAGCAGGTGGGACAGCACGCTGAGGATCTGCCCCGCGCGTGTTCCGGACATCACGGTGCCCTTCGGCAGGGCCTTCCAGTCCTCGTACAGCATGTCGTACGCCTCGCGCCCGTTCGCGCAGCCCAGGTGGTCGAGGACCAGGGAGGTCAGCCGGACCATGTCCTGCGCGTCGTTCATCCCCTGGCGTGCGCCGAGTTGGATCTCGTAGAGGAGCACATGCAGGTCGTAGGTCTTGTGCGGCACGTCACCAGTCCCGTTCCGGCCGCCGGGGCGCGGCCTGTGTCCTGTACGGCGCGAGCACGCCGTTGAGCCAGCGCTCGCCCTCGTCCGTCCCGAAGTCGACGGAGGGTGCGCCCGTGGTTTCGAGGACCGGTCCCCCGCCCCGGTCGTCGAAGAGGACGGCGACCCGGTCGGCGGGCTCGCGTTTCGACGGCCAGACGAAGCCCTGTGCCCAGGGTTTCGTCCGGCGGCGGATCCAGTGCCCCCAGTCGCGGGTCTGCGGATAGTCCGCGCCCTCGGTGTGCACCAGCCAGCTGTCCTGGGCCACCGCCGCGAGGTCCGCGCCGGACATCAGCGACACGACCTCGATATCGGCGGTCAGCCGCAGGAAGGACAGAGTGCGCCGCTCGAAGGCGACGCGCGGCAGCAGACGCGGACTTCCGTCACTGTCGAAGGGCAGCGAGCGCAGCAGCACCTCGCTCACCGCGGCGCCCACGCCGAAGCCGACGTAGAGGTAGCCGTACGGGTCGTGGGGCGTGCTGTCGAACCGGCCGCCGTAGTAGAAGGGGTGCGAGGGGCGGGTGTTGTACGCGGTCGGGGCGCGGTGCGTGGAGTGGACGCGGTAGACGGGCGTACCGGCGCGCAGTACGGCGCGGGTTGGTTCGCCCGGCAGGGTCTCGGGGGGCGGGTACTTGCCCATCGGCTACTCCCCTCCCCCGTCGGCCACGGCAGCCAAGGCCCGTGCGGCGCCCAGCAGTTCGGCGTCCCGACCGCGGCCCAGCAGCTCGGCCGGGGCGCCGTCCCACCAAGTGGTGCGGGACAGCCACCAGTCGGCCGCGCCCCAGGGGTCAGTCTCCGCGCCCAGCACCGAGTTGACCTCGGGCACGATCCGCCAGGGCAGGGTCCCGGCCTCGAACTGGAACAGCGGCAGCCGTCTGCGGCCGTCCTCGCCGGACAGCACGATCAGCAGCGGCTCTGCCCCCGGCCACCACTCCAACGCGGGCTGCGCGAGCAGGCGTTCACGTACCGGGCCGAGGACGGGTCCGACCATCGGGTTGCCGTCGAGCACGAGCATGCACAGGTCGACGGCTGCATACCCCTCGTGGAGCGCGGCGGCGGGTGGGCCCGCGTACCGGCCCGGGTCGCCGTCCTGACGCAGCCGGGCGGCCTCCTCGGCCGGGAGCGCGTCGAGGACGGTCCGGGCCGCCCGCTCGGCGGCCGGTTCCCGGTCGGGGCCCGCGGCCCGCAGCTCGGCGAGCGTGGCGCCGAGGGTCCGCTGGGCGTCGGTGTCGAGCAGCCGGGACAGTCTGGCGAAGTCGGCCGCGAACGCGGCGAGCACCATGAAGGGGTTCACCCGCAACGATGACCTTTCTCCTCGCTGTCTTCTAACTCACCTGGGGCAAGGCGGTGTTGGGTCACGCCGAGGACGTCGGCGATCAGTTCGGCCAGCAGGGGTCTGCGGACGACCAGGTGCAGTTCGCGGTCCCGCGCGGAGTCGGCGGACAGCGCCGACCACAGGGCGCTCACACTGGTCCCCGGCGGCAGCCCGCCGCGCCCCGCACCGAGCAGGGGGAAGCAGATCGAGCGCAACGGCGGGGCGAGGGCTTCGCGTTCCTCGTCCATCAGGGCCAGCGCGCGGGTCGCGGCCCCGGCCACGTCCTGCGGGGTGACGTCGTAGTCGTTGGTGCCGGGTCGGGGGACGGTGACGGCCGCGTGGTAGATACGGCGGACACCGCGCGCGGCGAGGGTGCCAGGCCCGGTCGGCGCGACGGTGCCGGGGAGGACCGGGCGTCCGGCCACGCCGTTCTCCCGGCGCCACCGGGCCAGTTCCTCGTGCACCGGGTCGGCGGTCACATCGCCCCGCGCGTCGCGCACGGCACCGGCCCGGCGCAGCGCGGCCGGTACGGAGGCCTTGAACATCTCGGGCAGGGCGAGATGGGTGTTGGTGGGCGAGACGATCACATCCACGTTCCGGACCAGTTCCACGGGGTGCACATGGAGCGTCACGCCGATCGGTCCGACGCGCAGCGTGCGGTGCTGCAAGTGCGGTGCGAGGAGGGTGGGTTGGCTGCCCGGGGTGCGGCGCGCGCCGGTGCCGGCGAGCCAGCAGACCTGCTCGGCGACCTGGGCGAGGACCATCTCCTCCTGGCTCTTGCGAAACCGTTCGACGCTGACGTTGTAGACACGTGCGGCGAGTTTGCGCCGGTCCGCCGCCGGACGGTCCCGCATTCCGGGGGCGAGGCCGAGCGTGAACTCGGCCGCCGTCTGGAGGGAGCCCCCGCCGAGCCGGGTCACCGCCGTGCGGAGCAGGTTCTCGACCTCGACGGGCCAGGCGTCGGTGACCGAGCCAGAGTGCGGGGCGGCCGCGCGCCGCAGCAGCGGGAGGTCCAGGTCACGGATCCGGACCAGGCCCTCCACCCGGACCATCTTCACCTCCCTGAGGACCGACGCGACCTCGAACTCCGCAGCACCAGGGGACATGACGCCCATGATCGTGGGCGCGCCGCACCGGCCACAAGTGCCGTACGGCACGCGCCGCCTGCCCACGCTAGCGGGCGGGGAGGTTGCTGGGGCAGTTGTTGACAGGGCGTCATCCGGTCGAGGGTGGGGCGCAGTTGGGTCGGGACCGTCTCACCCCCAGGGCAGCCGCGCCCGCACCTCGAAACCCCCGTCCGCCGTGGGGCCGTGCTCCAGGTGACCGCCGGTCAGGGTCGCCCGTTCCGTCAGTCCGATCAGCCCCTGCCCGGAGCCGGGCACATGCGGTACGTCGTGCTCCGGCGCCGGGTTGTTTACGCGGATGTCGAGGCCCTCGCCCGGTCCGCCGGTGACCGTGAGGGTGACCTCGGTGCCGGGGGCGTGTTTGCGGGCGTTGGTGAGGCCCTCCTGGGCGATGCGGTACGCGGTGCGGCCGACGGAGGCGGGGACGGCGGCGGGCTCGGTCACGCGGTTGTCGAAGGCGACCTTCATGCCGGCCTCGCGGGACTCGGCGACCAGCGCCTCCAGACCGCCGAGGGTGGGCTGGGGCCGGCTCGAATCGTCGCGCTCCCCCGCCCGCAGTACGCCGATGATCTCCCGCAAATCCTGGAGGGCCTCGTGCGCGCTCTCCCGGATGACCCCGGCGGCCCGCGCGATCTCCTCCTGGGGCGCGTCGGGCCGGAACTCCAGCGCGCCCGCGTGCACGCTCAGCAGGGTCAGCCGATGGGCGAGGACGTCGTGCATCTCCCGGGCGATGGCCTCGCGCGCCAGCCGTTGGGCCTGCTCGGCGCGCAGTTGCGCCTCGGTCTCGGCGCGGCGGGCGCGGTCGCGCAGGCTGAGCATGAGCTGGCGCTTGGAGCGGACGAACATGCCCCAGCCGACGGCGGCGCCGGTCAGCACCAGGCCGATGAAGATCGTCCAGCCGTACGGGATCTCGGGGTCGGGCCGGTACCAGTAGAAGAGCGGCATCAGCACCAGCGCGGCTCCGCTCACCCAGGCGACGTACCGGAAGGGCCGGTGCACGGCGAGTGTGAACGTCGCGACGAGGGCCGCGCCGCCCGCGGTGGCGGACAGGAGGCCGACCGGGAGCATCGCCACGGCGAGCCCGAGCGGCCAGCGGCGGCGCAGCCAGACCGCCGCGCAGGCGAGCGCGCCGAGCACCTGGTCGAGGGCGGCCACGGCCTGGGGGAGGTCCTCCTGGTCCAGGGCGTCGGCGCCCAGCAGGCCGATGCAGACGGCCACCAGGAAGCAGGAGAAGTCGACCGCCCAGTCACGCGCGGTACGCCGGTACCGGCGCCCCGGGCGCTCGCCGTCGGGGTCGAGCTCCTTCACCACGGCCGAGGGCAGCAGCCAGCGCTGCTCGACGAAGGGCTGCGACTCGGGCCCCGGCATATCACCACTCACGGTCGACAAATCTACGCAGACGCGCGCCGCGGCACCCCTGTCCGAGCGGGATCGTCGACCAAAGTCGCGGCACCGCAGACTTTCGGCGCGGCGGGCCGCCGGGTCCGGCGACTTCCGTCGGAGCCGGTCTCGCCCCGCGGCCGATGTGCGTGGGGGGTCCGCGGGGCGAGGGTCTTGCCATGAAGGAATTGCTGGAACTTCTCGGTGTCCTCGCCCTGATCCAGGGCGGCGCCGGGCTGCTGACCGAGTTCACCGACTTGGACTG
Organism: Streptomyces sp. NBC_00287; assembly: GCF_036173105.1. Classification (NCBI taxonomy): domain Bacteria; kingdom Bacillati; phylum Actinomycetota; class Actinomycetes; order Kitasatosporales; family Streptomycetaceae; genus Streptomyces; species Streptomyces sp. NBC_00287. The sequence continues at coordinate 7,551,410 of NZ_CP108053.1, read as the reverse complement.
GGGCCTCGTACATCGGCTCGGCTTTTTCGACGGCTACGAGACCTACGCGAGCGTCACCCTGCTGGTGCTGGCGTTCGCGCTGTTCGCCGTCGCCGAGAGCCGGAAGTCCGGCTGAACGCGGACCGGACCTCCGGCTGGTCCGGCAGCCTCAGCAGTCGTAGTCGACCAGGTCGAACGAGGCGTAGTGGTCGGCCGTGTAGTAGTCCTCCTGGTACTCGTCACCGGTGACGATCCGGCGAGCTCCGCGCGTGGACGAACCGGGCGTGATGACCGTGTACTCGTGGTAGTACCCGGTGGACTGGCTGGGCAGGATGCCTTCCCGGTTCTGGAAGACCGTGCCGTCCTGCCGGTACGGGTAGGGGCCGCCCTGCTCGATCAGATCCAGCGTGTCGTGCGCCTGGGAGGGCAGGTCGCTGTAACAGATGCTGCCGACCGCGGCGGCGGCCGGGGTGGCGGTGACGGTGCCACCGACGAGGAGGGCGGACAGGACGGCGGCCGCGGCGCCGATGCGAGTGATTCGTGGGGGGAATCTCATGGCTCCCATGATGACGCGCGTAGACCGTGGCATGTCAATGACAAGCCCGGAGAATTTCCTTGCAAGTCCCATGAGTTTTCAGGGAGTTAACCTGACGCGCCGCGCTAGGCGTTCTCGGGGAGTTTGTACTCCCCGTACTCCGGCTTGCCCGCCAGGTCGTACGACTGGATGGAGACGCCCTTCGAGGTGACGCTGCCGCCGGTGTTCCGGAAGGCCGTCGGGGCGGTGCCCTCCGTGAAGAGGCGGCGGCCCGAGCCCAGGACGACCGGGAAGGTCAGCAGGTGGAGCGTGTCCAGGACGCCGAGGCCCAGCAGGGAGTGGACCAGCGCGCCGCTGCCGTGGATCTGGAGCTCGCCGTCCGTGCGCTCCTTGAGCGCGGTGATCTCCTTGGCCAGGTCGCCGCTGATCACCGTGGTGCCGTCCCAGTCCGGGTCGGTGAGGGTGTTGGAGGGGACGTACTTGGGCAGGGCGTTGAGCCGTGAGGCAACCGGGTCCTCGGGGTCGGTCACCTTGGGCCAATAGGAGCTGAAGATGTCGTACGTACGGCGGCCGAGGAGGAAGGCGCCGGCGCGGTCGAAGACGTCGTTGATGAACCGGCCGAAGTCGTCGTCGGCGAACCAGAAGCTCCAGCCGCCCTGGGTGAAGCCGTCACGGGTGTCCTCCTGGGGACCGCCCGGGGCCTGGTAGACGCCGTCGAGGGTGACGAAGATGGTGGAGACGAGCTTGCCCATGAGGGGTGCCTACTTTCGCGCTTGCCGGCCGTGGGGTCTGTCTGTCATGAGTGCAGACCCCACCGGCACCCGCAACTCATCGGCCGGCGGCCGGGGCCTCGGTCCTCACCCCGCGTTGCTGGAGAACAGTCCGCCGGTCGGGCCCTGCTTGTCGCCGCCCTGGGCCTTCTTCAGGGCGTTGGCGAGGCTCTCGATCGTGAGGGACTGCAGGATCACCCGGCCGTTGCCCTCCAGGGTCGCCAGGGAGAGGCCCTCGCCGCCGAAGACGGCGTTCATCATGCCCTGGCGGTTGAGGCCGCCGACGCGCTGGACGCCGTACTGGATGCCCTCCTCGAAGGCGACGACGCAGCCCGTGTCGACCTCGATACGGCCGCCGAACTCGGCGGGGTTGAGGTCGATGAAGTTGCCGGCGCCCGCGATGATCACGGTGCCGCGGCCGGTGAACTTCTCCAGGACGAAGCCCTCGCCGCCCTTCATGCCGGTCTTGCCACCCTGGAAGGCGATGCCGAAGTCGACGGTGGACTCGGCCGCGACGAAGGCGTCCTTCTCGGCGAACCACGCGCGCGTGCCGTCCAGCTCCAGGGCGCGCATCTCGCCGGGGAGGACGCCCGCGAAGCCGACGGTGCCTTCGCCGCCCTGGGAGGTGAAGTACTGGAACGCGATCGACTCGCCGGCGAGGACACGCTGGCCGACCTGCATGGCGGTGCCCATGGCCTGACGGAGCATGCCCCCCATGCCACCGGCTCCGCCCTGCTGGCCGCCCTGCGCTTGCCCGCCGCTCGACGGGCCCGTCAGGCGGGTCTCCATCGTCACGTTGGTGGTCTTGAAGAGGAACTTGCCCGCCTCGCAGTACACCGTCTGCCCGGGCTGAAGGCTGACGACCGCCATCTGCATGGCGTTGCCGACGATTTCTTGCTGAAGAGTCACACGGGGTGAACGTGGGAGGTGGAAAGAAGAGTTCCGGCAGTGGGTCGTGCGGGTGATCTCGATGTCCGTTCACCGCCAGCGCGCGGGGGCCGTGGTCGCTGGGATGGAGGCATGACTTCTGACAACGGAACTCTTGACGGCAAGGTGGCCCTGGTGACCGGCGGCAGCCGGGGTATCGGTGCGGCGACGGCGGTACGGCTGGCTCGGGCGGGCGCGGATGTGGCCGTCACCTACGTGAACGGCAAGGAGGCGGCCCACGACGTCGTACGGGCCGTCGAGGCGCTCGGGCGCCGGGGGCTGGCGCTGCGTGCGGACTCGGCGGACGCCGGGGAGGCGGCGGGCGCGGTGGCCCGTACGGCCGACGCGTTGGGTGGGCTGGATGTGCTGGTGAACAACGTGGGGGTGGGGGTTCTCGGTCCCCTGTCGTCCCTGTCGCTCGACGATGTGGACCGGGTGCTGGCGGTGAATGTGCGGAGCGTGTTTCTTGCCTCCCAGGCCGCGGCCTCGGTGATGTCCGACGGCGGGCGGATCATCACGATCGGCACGTGTATGACGCAGCGGGTGCCCGGTCCCGGCGGCACGCTCTATGCGATGAGCAAGTCCGCGCTGGTGGGGCTGACGAAGGCGTTGGCGCGGGAGCTGGGGGGTCGCGGGATCACGGCGAACATCGTGCACCCCGGGCCGATCGACACGGACATGAATCCGGCCGATGGGCCTTATGCGGCCGGGCAGGCGTCGATGACGGCGCTGGGGCGGTTCGGGACGGTGGGGGAGGTGGCCGAGACGGTGGTGCATCTGGCGGGGGCGGCGTATGTGACGGGGTCGGAGTACGCGGTGGATGGGGGGCATGCGGCGTGACCGAAGGGGCGGCGGGGTTTTCGCCCCGCCGCCCCTACCCACCTCCCAGATGTCCACCAGGAGACAGCCGGCCGGCTCCGCACCAAAAACCTCTCCTTCCCCGTACAACCCTGCAGGCTCCCCAGAGGTCATCTCTGAACTCGTACGTATGTCCTGGAGAGGAATCCATGTCCCGCCCCCACCACAAGCGTTCCCGGCGTCCCGTAGTCCTGGGCGCCACCGTCGTCGCGGCCGCCCTGGCCGGTGGCCTGCTCATCACCCTGCCCGGCGGCGCGAGTGCCGCCGCGTCGGGCCTCGCCGACGACTTCAACGGTGACGGCTACCGCGATCTGGCGACCGGCGCCCCGGGTGCTGTCGCGGGTGGGAAGGCGAAGGCGGGCGCCGTGGTCGTCAACTACGGCTCCTCGAGCGGGATCAGCGCCGCGCGCCACAAGACCACCTCGCAGAGTTCCGCCGGCGTGCCGGGCACCTCGGAGACCTCCGACCGCTTCGGCACCGAACTCGCGCACGGTGACCTCAACAGGGACGGCTACGGCGATCTCGTCGTGGGCGCACCGCTGGAGGACGTCGGCAGCGATGTCGACGGCGGTTCGGTCACGATCCTGTGGGGCAGCTCGTCAGGCCTGTCGGGCGGCACGGCGATCAGCGACCCCAACGCGTCGGGGCACGACCGGTTCGGCCAGTCCCTGGCGGTCGGTGACTTCACCGGTGACGGGAAGGCTGACCTAGCGGTCGGTTCCACCGGCAAGGACGTGTGGATCTTCAAGGGCGGCTTCACCAAGTCCGCCGGCGCGGCCGGGAAGCTGCGCTTCGACGCGCAGATCGAGTCCGGCGCGTACCCCAGGGGCGCCGTCCAGCTGGCCGCCGGGGACTTCGACAACAACAAGACGGACGACGTGGTGGTGGCGTCCTCCGCGGGCAACTTCGTCTACCTGGGCGCCACGACCGGGCTCACGCTGCAGACCGAGGCGGGCACGGGGTACGCGGACGCCCTCACCGTGGCCGACTTCGACCGCGACGGGCATGACGACCTGGTCGTCGGCACCGACTCCACCTCGATCACGGACCCGACGGCGAAGGGCGGCTACGCCACCGTGTTCTACGGCGCTACGGCGGGTGTCGACACCACGCGCAGTGCCGTCTTCAGCCAGGACACCGCGGGTGTGCCGGGAGCCGACGAGTCCGACGACTTGTTCGGTGCCACACTCGCCGCGGGCGACGTCAATGGCGACGGTTACGCGGACCTCGCCGTCGGCGCGGTCTTCGAGAGCATCGGCTCCGCGAGCCATACGGGGAACGTCTGGGTGCTGCGCGGTGGCGCCTCCGGCCTGACGGGGACCGGCGCCCAGTCCTTCAACCAGGGCACCTCGGGTGTCCCGGGCGCCAACGAGTCCTCGGATCTGTTCGGCGGCGCCGTCCACGTCGCCGACCACAACAAGGACGGCCGCGCCGATCTGTCGGCGGCCGCGGCCGGCGAGAACAGCGACGACGGCGCCGTCTGGGTCCTGCGCGGCTCCACCACAGGCATCAAGACCACCGGCGCGGTGAACTTCGGCGCGTCGTCCGTGGGTATCGGGAAGTCGGGGAACGACCCGATGTTCGGGGACGCGATGTCGGGCTCGTAACAGCCCCGTAGGGGCGGCGGGGGCGAGAAAATCCCCGCCGCACACCCACCGCGCTCAGCCCCCCAATTCCTGATGCCGCCCCGCCACCCCCGACGCCCCTTCCTCCGTCAGAGAGCCGAACAGCCGCAGCCGCGAGATTCCACCGTCCGGATAGATGTCGACCCGCGCGTGGGTACCCACCGCCGGAGTCGGCAGGACGAACCGGTGATTCGTGTCGGGCTGAAGCCGGGTACGCGGAAGGATCTCGCGCCAGTCCCCGGACTCCCCGTCCCGAACCGACACCGACGCCCACCCCGCGCTGTTCCCCTTCAGATACGCCGTGTCGATCTCGATCGCCCGGATGTGGGCCTGGGACACCAGCCGGTACCGAATCCAGTCATTGCCCTGATCCCGCCGCCGCCGCGTCTCCCACCCGTCGTCCATCTTCCGCGAACGACCCGGCTGAATCGTGTTCGTGGCCGGGGAGTAGAAGAGGTTGGACGCGTCCTCCACCTGGCCGCCGTTCTCCAGCGCGACCACGTCGAAGGTGCCCAGCACCGACAGCCAGGCCGGATCCGGCACGACCTCCCCGTACACCCGCAGACGCGCGATACCGCCGTCGGGATGCTGGTTGACCCGCAGATGCGTGAAGCGCTGCTCGACCGAGACCGCGAAGCCGTTCGCCGCGTGGCCGCCGACCGGCGTACGAGGCACCAGCGTCGTCCACTTCACGTCATCGCCCAGCAGCTCCTCGGGGGACGGAGACCCCGCCACCGACGTGCCCTCGATCGACACCGCCTGCGGGTAGTTCCCCCGGAAGTGCGCCGTGTCCACCACGATCCCGCGGATCACACCCGGCGCCCCGAGACGCACCAGCGCCCAGTCGTGGTCCTCCGCCGTCGGCCACGGATGCCCCGCCGACGCCCCCCGCCGGCGCCGCGTCTCCCAGCCGTCCATGATCTTGCCCTTGTGCCCGAAGTGCTCGGGGTCGAACTCCGCCCGCTCGGGCACCAGCAGGTTCTCCCGCTGCGCGAAGAACTCGTCGTTGGCGGCGATGACACCGGCCCCGAGCTGCCGGTCGGCGAGGTTGGCGTACTGGGTGAAGGGGAAGTCGGCGGTGCGGTAGTCCGCGTAGGGGTCACCGCCCCCGTACGGGTTCGCGTCGCCGGTGAAACTCACAATCGCCGTCACTGCATGTGCCTTTCGGAGTCGGGGCGGGGGGAGATGGTCACTGGGGGCGGGCGAGCAGTTGACCCTTCGGTTCCGTGAACTCGCCGTCCGCCACTACGCGTTCGCCGCGCAGCCACGTCGACTTCACTACGCCGTACAGGGTCTTGCCCGCATACGCGGTCACCCGGTTGCGGTGCTGGAGGTCGGCCGGGTCGACGGTGAACGTCTCGTCGGGGGCGAGGACGGCGAAGTCGGCGTCGCGGCCGGCCTCGATAGCGCCCTTGTGCGCGGAGAGCCCCACCAGTTCGGCCGTACGCGAAGACATCCAGCGCACCACGTCCTCGAGGCCGTGCCCCCGCTTGCGCGCCTCCGTCCACACCGCCGCCAGGCTCAGCTGCAGGCCGGAGATACCGCCCCAGGCCGTGGCGAAGTCGTCCGTCTTGAGGTCGGCCGTGGAGGGCGAGTGGTCCGTCACCACGCAGTCGATCGTGCCGTCCGCCAGCGCCTGCCACAGCAGATCCTGGTTGGCGGACTCACGGATCGGCGGGCAGCACTTGAACTCGCTGGCCCCGTCCGGGACTTCCTCGGCGGTGAGGGTCAGGTAGTGCGGGCAGGTCTCCACCGTCACGCGTACGCCCTCCGCCTTCGCCGCGGCGATCAGCGGGAGTGCGTCGGAGGAGGACAGGTGCAGGACGTGCACCCGCGCGTCCAGTCGCCTCGCCTGCGCGATCAGCTGGGCGATCGCCGTGTCCTCGGCGTCACGCGGGCGCGAGGCCAGGAAGTCCGCGTACTTCGGACCGCCCTGCTGCGGCGCCGCCTCCAAGTGGTGCGGGTCCTCCGCGTGCACGATCAGCAGGCCGCCGAAGGACGCGATCTCGGCCAGGGACTGGGCGAGTTGCTCCTGGTCCAGGTGCGGGAACTCGTCCACGCCCGACGGGGACAGGAACGCCTTGAAGCCGAACACCCCGGCCTCGTGCAGCGGGCGCAGGTCCTTGACGTTGTCCGGCAGCGCGCCGCCCCAGAAGCCGACGTCGATGTGTGCCTTGTCGGCGGCGACCCGCTGCTTCACGCGCAGGTTCTCGACCGTCGTCGTCGGCGGGAGGGAGTTGAGCGGCATGTCGACGAGGGTGGTGATACCGCCGGCCGCCGCCGCGCGCGTCGCGGTCCAGAAGCCCTCCCACTCGGTGCGGCCCGGGTCGTTGACGTGCACATGGGTGTCGACCAGGCCGGGCAGCAGGACGTCGTCGCCGAGGTCCTCCACACGCGCGCCCTCGACGGAAGTGTCGTAAGGCAAAACGGCCGTGATCTTCCCGGCGGAGACCGCGACCGAAGCGGCCCGCGTCCCCTCCGGGGTGATGACGCGCGTCGAGCGCAGCACCAGTTCTACGTCGAACACCCGGGACCCCTCTCTTCTGCCGCCGTCTTACTTCCAGGAAACGCGGTTAACTTCCACGTTACGGAATTCAACGTTCTGTTGAAGGAGTCTTCACTCCCGCTCCCGCGCCGTCAAGGGCACACTGCTTCCCAGCATCCCTCGCGCATCTACTCTGGACGTTTCCACAAAGCGGAATTAGAATTCCAGCAAGCAGAACGTAGCTACGCACAAGCGGGGAGTCAACCGACTGCCGGGTAGGCTTCTGCCCTTCCCGCCAGCCCCGAAAGGAACGCGCCGTGCCGACGTCCAGCGCCAGCACCACCGACTCCGCCAAGTCCGCCAGCGGTGGCGTCCAGTCACTCGAGCGCGCCTTCGACCTGCTGGAGCGGATGGCGGATGCCGGCGGCGAGGTGGGCCTGAGCGAGCTGTCCGCCAGCAGCGGGCTGCCGCTGCCCACCATCCACCGCCTGATGCGCACCCTCGTGGCCTGCGGTTACGTCCGTCAGCAGTCCAACCGGCGCTACGCCCTCGGCCCGCGTCTGATCCGTCTCGGCGAGTCCGCCTCCCGGCTGCTCGGCACCTGGGCGCGCCCCTATCTCGCCCGTCTGGTCGAGGAGACCGGCGAGACGGCCAACATGGCGCTGCTCGACGGGGACGAGATCGTCTACGTCGCCCAGGTGCCGTCCAAGCACTCCATGCGGATGTTCACCGAGGTGGGCCGGCGCGTCCTGCCGCACTCCACGGGCGTCGGCAAGGCCCTGCTCGCGAACACCCCGGACGCCGAGGTGCGCGCACTGCTCTCCCGCACCGGCATGCCGGCCGCCACCGAGAAGACGATCACCACCGCGGACGGCTTCCTCGCGGCGCTGGACGACGTACGCCGCACCGGGTACGCGGTCGACGACAACGAGCAGGAGATCGGGGTCCGTTGCCTCGCGGTGTCCGTACCCGACTCCCCCACCGCCGCCGCGATCTCCATCTCCGGTCCGGCAGGCCGCGTGACCGAGGCCGCCACCGAGCGGATCGTGCCGGTGCTCCAGCAGATCGCCCAGGAGCTCTCCGAGGCGCTGGCCACCCAGAACCCGGCGTAACTAGCGCCTCTGCTCCCCGAACAGATCCACCGCGTTCCGTACGTCCGTCAGCCCCCGGGACAGTGCGCTCACCGAGCCGATCGCACCGGCGATCAGCAGCAACGACCGCTGTAACCGGGGGATTTCGGGCGCCCCGCTGATCGTCATCGCGGCCAGCGCCGCGAGTTCGTCCTCCGCGATCCCCCGGTCCGGGAACTCGGCCGGGAGCGCGGCGAGTTCGCGGCGCAGCCGGGACACCGCGGTCCGCAGTTCCGCCACTCTCGGATCCTCGTCGCTGCCGGTCACCGGCCTCTGCCCCAAGCTCCGCAACACAGCTCTCCCCCCGCGCACGCCGTTGTGCGCGTCGCACGTCCACGTAGTGAGATCCCACCGAGCACCCCCATGGCGTTGGTCGGGCGCCGTGGGGACGCGGGTCAGTAAACGCCACCACTGCGACGTGCGCCACCGCGCGGACCGAAATTCAGCCCCGGGAAACCGCGCTGCCGTCGTGGCGTCAGGTATGCAGGACGCATGACGCAAAAGGAACAGCAGGTCGCCGGTCTTGTCCTCGCCGCGGGCGGGGGGCGCCGGCTCGGCGGGCGACCCAAGGCCCTGCTCGAACACCGCGGACGCCCGCTCGTCGAACACGCGGTCGGGGTATTGCGCGCGGCCGGCTGTACCCGCGTCCATGTGGTGCTCGGGGCCGGCGCCGCCGTCGTACGGGAGCGCGCGGAGCTCGGTGACTGTGTACTGGTGGACAACCCCGACTGGGAGCGGGGGATGGGGACCTCGCTGCGGGCGGGGCTGGACTCCCTCACCGGAACGGGCGCACGCGCCGCGCTGGTCTCGCTCGTCGATCAGCCCGGGATCGGCATCGAGGCGGTGGCCCGGGTACTCGCCGCCTACGACGGGGAGTCGTCGCTGGTCTCCGCCGCCTATGAGGGCGTACGCGGGCATCCCGTGCTGTTCGGCGCCGGGCACTGGGCGGGCATCGCCCGGGCCGCCACCGGGGATCAGGGGGCGCGCGGTTACCTCAAGGAGCACGCGGCGGAGGTCCGGCTCGTCGAGTGTGGGGACGTGGCCCAGCCGTACGACATCGACACCGAGGCCGACCTGAGCCACCTTGAGTGAGCGAGGTGGCACTGAGCGACACCTTCTGTCGACTCAGAGAATCTCGATATCAACAAACCATTGAAGTTCCACAATGAGGAAACTACTATCCACTGTTCAGAAGCGTCCGACCGCACAGCGGGCGCTCCACACCCCATGCGTGCCGCTTGGCACCCGGTGCCACCGCTGAAGGAAGTGACAGCTCATGTCCGCACCAGCGCCGTCCCCGCTGGCCATCGTCGACGCCGAGCCCCTGCCCCGGCAGGAGGAGGTCCTCACCGATGCGGCCCTCGCCTTCGTGGCCGAGCTGCACCGCCGGTTCACGCCCCGGCGTGATGAACTCCTCGCCCGCCGTGCGGAGCGCCGCGCCGAGATCGCCCGCACCTCCACGCTTGATTTCCTCCCGGAGACCGCCGCGATCCGCGCGGACGACTCCTGGAAGGTGGCCCCGGCCCCCGCCGCCCTGAACGACCGGCGTGTGGAGATCACCGGCCCCACCGACCGCAAGATGACCATCAACGCCCTGAACTCGGGCGCCAAGGTCTGGCTCGCCGACTTCGAGGACGCCTCGGCTCCCACCTGGGAGAATGTGATCCTCGGCCAGCTCAACCTGATCGACGCCTATACCCGCAGCATCGACTTCACCGACCCGAAGTCGGGCAAGTCGTATGCCCTGAAGTCCGATGAGGACCTCGCCACGGTCGTCATGCGTCCGCGTGGCTGGCACCTGAACGAGCGTCATCTCCAGATCGACGGTCAGCAGGTGCCCGGCGCCTTCGTCGACTTCGGCCTCTACTTCTTCCACAACGCCCAGCGCCTCCTCGACCTCGGCAAGGGCCCGTACTTCTACCTCCCGAAGACCGAGTCGCACCTGGAGGCCCGCCTCTGGAACGACGTGTTCGTCTTCGCGCAGGACTACGTCGGCATCCCGCAGGGCACCGTCCGCGCCACCGTGCTGATCGAGACGATCACGGCCGCGTACGAGATGGAGGAGATCCTCTACGAACTCCGCGACCACGCCTCGGGGTTGAACGCGGGCCGCTGGGACTATCTGTTCTCCATCGTCAAGAACTTCCGTGACGGCGGCGCCAAGTTCGTCCTCCCGGACCGCAACCTGGTCACCATGACCGCACCGTTCATGCGCGCGTACACCGAACTCCTCGTCCGCACCTGTCACAAGCGCGGAGCGCACGCGATCGGCGGTATGGCGGCCTTCATCCCGTCGCGCCGGGACGAAGAGGTCAACAAGGTCGCCTTCGAGAAGGTGAAGGCGGACAAGGACCGCGAGGCGAACGACGGTTTCGACGGCTCCTGGGTCGCCCACCCCGACCTCGTCCCGATCGCCATGGCCTCCTTCGACGCCGTCCTCGGCGACAAGCCCAACCAGAAGGACCGGCTGCGCGAGGACGTCGACGTCAAGGCGGCCGACCTGATCGCGATCGACTCGCTCAAGGCGAAGCCGACGTACGACGGACTGGTCAACGCCGTTCAGGTGGGCATCCGTTACATCGAGGCCTGGCTGCGCGGGCTCGGCGCCGTCGCCATCTTCAACCTGATGGAGGACGCGGCCACCGCCGAGATCTCCCGCTCGCAGATCTGGCAGTGGATCAATGCGGGGGTCGAGTTCGAGAACGGCGAGAAGGCCACGCCCGAACTCGCCCGCAAGGTCGCCGCCGAGGAGCTGCAGAACATCAAGAGCGAGCTGGGCGACGAGGCCTTCGCGGCCGGACACTGGCAGCAGGCGCACGACCTGCTGCTCCAGGTCTCCCTCGACGCCGACTACGCGGACTTCCTGACGCTGCCCGCGTACGAGCAGCTCAAGGGCTGAGTCCTAGGAAGCAGGCTTGTCCGAGTGGCCCAGGGACTTTCCCGGGGCCACTCGGTCGCGTACGGCCTGCTTCACGGCCGTCGGTTCCGGAAAGCCCTGCTCACGGCGGTCCCAGACGACCTCGTCGTCGACCCGGACCACGAAGACGCCTCCGGTGCCGGGCTTGAGGGACAGCTCGTCCAGCTCCGCCTCGAAGGTGGTGAGCAGTTCCTGCGCCAGCCACGCCGCGCGGGGCAGCCAGCGGCACTGGGTGCAGTACTCGATCTGTACGACGGGGCTCATCCGAGGTGCACCGACCAATCCTGTTCCGCCGCCGGTTTGCCGTGCAGGTCGGGCACCCGCTTCAGCCAGTTCGGCCGGCCTTCCTGTGTCTTCGCCGCGCGCAGGGCCTCCTCGGCGGCGAGTTCCTCCCGAGTGGGGAAATCCGTGGGCAGCCACGACGCGGAGTTCCGCACGCGCGCGTGGAGGTAGCCGACGTACGCCTCCCGGGCCTGTTCGGCGGTGGTGAAGCCGGGCTCGTCCAGCAGCCAGGCGTCCGGCACCTCGGCGGTGATCGCACGCAGCAGCTCCTCGGTGACCTTGGGCGCGAGCTCGGCGTCGGCGGCGCGGGTGTCCGGCGTGCAGTGGCCGAGGGCGTGGTGGCGGAAGTCGTAGGCCTTCGCGGGGTCGGAGGTGTCCCAGCGGTGGTGGAAGACGAGGGCGGCGCCGTGGTCGATCAGCCACAGGCGCGGGGGCGCGATGCCGAAGGTGGGCCAGACCATCAGGTTCGAGCTGTGCACGGTCCGGTCGACGTTGACGGTGAGGGCGTCCAGCCAGATGATCCGGCCCGCCTCCAGCGGGTCGACCGGGAACACCTTGGCGATCTCGGGCGTGAAGTCCTTCGCGCCCGGCAGATAGTCCATCCCGAGGTTGACGCCCGCGCTGGCGCCGTGGAGTTCCCGCACCTCCTGGTGGGGTTCGCTGTCCGCGATCGCCGGGTCGAAGTGCACGAGGACCAGCTCGGGAAAGCGCAGCCCGAGGGCGCGCGCCAGCTCGCCGACGATCACCTCGGCGACCAGCGCCTTGCGGCCCTGCGCGGAGCCGGTGAACTTGACGACGTAGGTGCCCAGGTCGTCGGCCTCGACGACGCCGGGCACAGAGCCCCCGGACCGCAGGGGGGTCACGTATCGAACAGCAGTCACATCGCGCAGCACACCGGCAAGGGTAGATCAGCTCAGTGGGTTGGGCAGGGGCCGGTAGCGGGCGGCGGCGCCGTCGGCGCCGGTCCAGCGCAGCAGCAGGTTGGTCTTGCCGGGGAGGGTGGGGGCGGTGAGCAGGGCGGGGATCTCGGGGAGGTCGTGGGTGGCGAGGGCGCGGCGTACGGCGGGCCAGGGGTCGAGGCCGGGGTGCCGCTCGGCGAGGGCCGCGGCCATCTCCCAGAGGTGGTTCACCACCAGGCAGTACACCAGCCGCTCCCACCCGGCGGCCCGGTCCACGTCCGCCAGCAGCTTCACGCCCTCGGCGTCCCGGAACAGCGCCTGCACCGGGGTGCCGTCGGCGTCTATGGCGACCAGGGTGTTCTGCAAGTGCGCTTCCAGTACGACGCCATGCTCTGCGAAGGCCGTGAGGGCGGGCGGTACGACCGCGCCCAGGTAGGCGTCCCACCAGGCCGCCGGGTCCTTCGCGGTGTCCAGCGGACTGCCGGGGAAGCCTTCCACGAGGCCCGCCGCGAGCAGCGGGGTCGCTCCGGGGCGCAGGTGGGCGTGGAAGCCGTCGCGGACCAGGACGGCCAGCTCCTCGAAGGCGAAGTCGGCCGTACGGTAGCCGCGGTCGCTGAGCCAGGCGCCGGGACCGGACGCGAAGGCGGCGGTGACGGCCGCGTCCGTGCGCCGGAGTTTCAGAAGGTCGTGACGCCAGAGCCGGCGAATGTCGTTGGTGATGCGCACATCGAGGCTGAACTTCAGGAACAGATCGCGCTCGGGGGCGTACACCGTGCGGATCGCGGCCGTGGGCCAGGTCTCGAAGCCGGTGGCGCCGAGCCGGATCAGACGGCCGTCGGCGAAGGCCCGGCCGAGGTCCACGAGGTCGAGCTGCCAGGGGTGGGCGGGCAGCAGCCGGTAGCCGGGCGGGGCCTCGCCGAGGGCGTCCAGGGCGGCGGTGTCACCCTCCTCGACGACCGTGTCCTCGCGCACCCCGAGCAGAACCAGCGGGAAGCGGGCGTGCGCCTCGGGCGCGTACGGCAGCCAGCCCGCGACCGGGCCGCCGCCGCGCGCCTTCGGGGCCGGGTGGTGCGGGTGGCCGGTGACGAGGGACTGCTCGGAGAGCAGATACGGGTCGGCGGGCGGTGTGGCCCGGGCCCGCGCGGTGAGCAGCGCGGCGACCGTGTCCCGGCTGTCGACCATCTCGGCGGGCAGTTCGTGGTTGTCCAGGCCGGTGTGCCGACGCAGTTCCTCGGTGACGAGTTTCACCAGTTCGGGGTGGCCGACGCGATGCCAGCCACCGTCCGCGTGCACCTCGGGGTCGGCGGGGCGACGCTCGCCGCGCACGCGCAGCATGCGACCGCTGGGCAGCCGGAACACATGGGGTTCGACCCGCTGCGCCACCTCCCGCAGCAGGCAGTTGAGCAGCGGCACCGCCGCGAAGGCGTCGGCGCGAGGTTCGGCGTCGGCGTCGGTGGGCGGGGGCATGAGGTCCACGCGTTTCACTCGTTCTCTACGGTCCGTTCGGGCGGAGAAGATCAGTATGTCTGTCGTTCGTCGCCCGACCTGACGTCCTACTCGTACCCGAGGAGCCCGACCGTGCACCGTCCCCCCACCGCCGAGGCCGAGGTAGCGGCCGAGTTGGCCGATGTACGCCCCGGTCTGGCGTCCCGGTACACGGCCGAGCTGCCCGGTGCCCGGGCGGCCGTGCTGACCCGGCTGTGGCGGGCGTTCGCCCATGAGCCACTGCCGTGGGTCACCACCCGCGAGAGCGGCCGGGAGGGCCTCACCCTTCGCCTGGCCGACGGCCGCCGACTGCACGGCCCGCACGCGGACCCGTACGCCACCGCCGCGTATGTCACCGCCATACGGCTGGACGAGACGGTGTACGACGATCCTGCGCGGCTGATGAACGGCCTGGGCGTGGCGGACGGTACGGCGTTCGTGGCCGAACTCGGGCACAGTGTGGCCTCGTTGGCGCTGTCCAGGGCCGGGCAGCCGGATGCCACGAAAGAGTGGCCTGTCAACGACTGGGAGTGGGAGCAGCGGGTGGTGGACGGACATCCGTACCACCCCAACTGCCGTTCCCGCCCCGGGTTCTCGGTGGCCGAGCAGCTCGCTTACGGGCCCGAGCACCGGCCGCTGGTGAAGCTGGGCCTGTGGCCCGTACCGGCGGCCGACTGTCTGCTGACCGGCGCCTGGCCGGAGGAACTGCGGGACGGGGAACGGCTGTTGCTGCCCGTGCATCCCTGGCAGGCGGCGCATGTACTCAAGCGGCCCTGCGAGCGCGGGATCTCCGGCGCGCATCCGCTGATGTCCCTGCGCACGCTGGCGCTGCCCGGCGGACCGCACGTCAAGACGGCCCTGAGCGCCCGGCTGACCTCCTCGGTGCGGGACATCTCCGTGTACTCCATCACCATGTCGGCGACCCTGTCCGCGTTCGCGGAGTCCCTCGCCGCGCACACGGACGGGCTGCTGCACATCACCCGCACCCTGGGCGCGGCGACCGCCGACTCCCCCGACCTGGCGGCCGTACTGCGTGAATCGCCGCAGGAGTACGCCGGTCCGGGTGAGCGCGTGGTTCCGGTGGCCGCGCTCGCCACCACCGAACTGCCCGCCTCCGCCGACTGGCTGGCCTCCTTCGCGCGGCTCGCCCTCACCGTCGGGCTGCGGCTGCTGGAGCTGGGCGTGGCCCTCGAGGCGCACGGCCAGAACCTGCTCGTCGTGCTGGACGCCGAGGGCACCCCGCTGCGCCTGGTCTACCGCGACCTCGCCGACATCCGGATCAGCCCGGCCCGGCTGGCCCGGCACGGCATCCCGGTGCCCGAGCTGACCGGCCGGATCGTCACGGACGACGAGACCACCCTGCGCCGCAAGCTGTTCGGCTCGCTGGTGGCGGGCGCGCTCGCCGGTACGGCGGGGTCGGCACCGGCCCTGCGCGGGGCGCTGGAGACGGCCGTACGGGATCTGCCGCGCACGCCCGATCTCGCCGTACTGCGCGAGGAGCCGCTGCCGGCGAAGGCGCTGACGCTGATGCGGCTGTCACCGCGGACGCCCGGGGACCAGTGGGCGCTGCTGCCCAACCCCCTGATGTGAGGGGGCGTTTTGGAGTGGGACACCTCTGGTCAATAAGATCCGCCGATGATCACAAGAACACGGCTGGCGGCGGGGGCCTGTGCCCTGCTCGCCGCGCTGACGGCCGGGGTGGCGTTCCCGGCCGGGGCGGCGGCCGGCGAACCCACGGGCGAGGACGCACCGAAGGTGAACCTCGTGCTCGACGTCAGCGGTTCCATGCGGGCCCGGGACATCGACGGCCAGTCCCGGATGGCGGCGGCGAAACAGGCCTTCAACGAGGTGCTCGACGCCACGCCCGAGGAGGTCCAGCTCGGCATCCGGACCCTCGGCGCCAACTACCCGGGCGACAACCAGAAGACGGGCTGCAAGGACACCGCGCAGCTCTACCCGGTCGGCCCGCTGGACCGCACCGAGGCCAAGACGGCTGTGGCGACCCTCACGCCCACCGGCTGGACCCCGATCGGTCCGGCGCTGCTGAAGGCGGCCGACGACCTCGACGGCGGCACCGGCTCCAAGCGCATCGTGCTGATCAGCGACGGCGAGGACACCTGCGCCCCGCTGGACCCGTGCGAAGTGGCCCGGGAGATCGCGGCCAAGGGCATCGGGCTGACCATCGACACGCTCGGTCTGGTCCCGAACACCAAGATGCGGCAGCAGTTGAGCTGTATCGCGGAGGCGACGGGCGGCACCTACACCTCGGTGGAGCACACCGATGAACTCACCGACCGGGTCAACCAGTTGGTGGATCGGGCGGCCGATCCGGTGGTGACGCCGGTGGCGACCGAGGGCGCTTCGCAGTGTGCGCAGGCGCCCACGCTGAAGTCCGGTCTGTACACCGACCGCGAGGAGTTCGGGCAGCAGCGCTGGTACCGGGTGGACGTCGAGCCGGGGCAGGAGCTGCGCGCCTCGGTGAGCGTGGGCGCGGACCGGGCGGTGAACCCGTCGTACGGGGTGCTGCTGCGGGCGGTGACCGTGCACGGCCGGGAGATCGTACGCGGCGAGGCGGCGGGCAACGGCCGTACCGACGTGGTCTCGACCGGCGTGCGCTATCCGAAGGCGGACAGCGATGAGGCTTCGACCGAGGTTGTGTGCCTGCAAGTCACCCACTCCTTCTCAGCGGCCTCGGGTGTGAAGACCACGCCGGGGCTGCCGTTGGAGCTGACCGTGGATGTCGTCGACGGTCCGTCGGAGTCGAGCGATGTGGCCTCCTTCGGGCTCGGGCGCGGCTGGTGGCTGCTCGGCGCGCTGATCCTGACCGGCTTCCTCGCCGGGCTGATCTGGGGCTGGGTGTCGCGCTGGCGGGTCGCGGTCTGGAGGACCAACTGATGCGGATCACACGTACGCTGAGCACGGCCCTGCTGATGCTGGGGCTCGCGGCGGCTCCCGCCCTCGCGGCCGAAGCGCCGACCGAGGCGGGCACCTCCTTCCGTACGGCGACGGAGATCGAGCAGGGCCAGGAGGCCACCGCCGGCGGCTCGGCCGGTGACTACCTGTACTGGTCGTTCCCGGCGGACGCCGGACAGCGCCCCACCGTCAAGGCGACGGTGAAGCTCCCCGAGACCCACGCCGCCGAGACCTGGCAGATCGACGTCTACGACGGACTGCGGCGCCGCCAGGCCTGCCAGTACGGCGCCCAGACGCGCACCGCCGCCGCGGACGCCGCGTCCGTGGAGCTGACCTGCGTCATGCGTACGGTCCGCGCCTGGTCGGAGCCGTGGGCCAACGACCCGCTGCCGGGGACGTATTACCTCCGGCTGACCGTGGTGAACCTCGCGACGTCCGACCTGGGCCTGCCGGTGGACGCCTCGGTCCAGGTCGACTCCAAGGACATCGGCGGCGCGGCTGCGGTGGACGGCTCGCTGGCGGAGCCGCTGGTGCCGGGTGTCGCGATGAAGTCCTCGTCGGAGGACTCGGCGGAGGACTCGGCGGAGGACTCGGAGGAGGGTTCGGCCGTGCTCTCCAGCATCGATCCGAACGACGGCTGGTCGTCCGGCTGGTGGACCGACCGCTGGGTGTGGACCGCGGTGGGCGGTCTGCTGGCCGCGCTGGCGGGCATCGGCGGGTATGCGCTGACGCGCGGGTCGGGGCGACCGCCGGGGGTCTGATCCGTTCGGGCAGGGGCCCGTCGCGCTTCGGTGCGGCGGGCCCTTCCCTATGCCTCCCCTATGCCTCCCGCAACGCCTTGGCGAGCGTCCCGTCTCCGGTCACCGTGATCCGCCCGTCCCGTACCGCGTCCGGCACGCTCAACTCCCCCCGCGCCACGGCCGTACAGGTGTCGGTGTCCAGGGCAAGACGGGCGTCGGGCTCGCCGGGCGCGGGACCGTCGCCGTAGACGGGCCCCTCCTCCGCACCGACGTACAGATGGAACTCCCCCTCCTCCAGCCGCACTTCGACGAGCCCCTCTCCCTCCAGAACCCGCAGCAGCGGCAGCGCGAACCAGTGTGCGCGCACCGCGTCGGTCGGCCTGCGCTCGCCGAGCTCGGCCTGGCCCCATGTCCCGAGCGCCTGGAGGACCGGGAGCAACTCCCTTCCACGTGCGGTGAGTTCGTAGACATAGGCCGCTCCGGGCGGCGGCAGTCGGCGGCGCGTCGTCAGCCCGTCGCGCTCCATGTCCTTCAGCCGTGAGGCGAGTACGTCGGTGCTCACGCCCGGCAGATCCGCGTGCAGGTCGGTGTAGCGGCGCGGCCCTGCCAGCAGTTCGCGGACGATCAGCAGGGTCCAGCGGTCGCCGACGACATCGAGGGCGCGGGCGGCGGAACAGTACTGGTCGTAGCTTCGGCGTGGTGACATGGGACGCAGTCTAGACATGTCATTGGACTTTCCAAGCTCGAACTTGGTAAAACCAAGCAACACCAGATATCTGGAGGGGCGCATGGAGTTCCGGCAGTCGAACAAGCTCAGCGAGGTCTGTTACGAGATCCGCGGCCCGGTGATCGAGCACGCCGACGCGCTGGAGAAGGCGGGCCACAGTGTGCTGCGCCTGAACACCGGCAACCCCGCGCTCTTCGGCTTCGAGGCGCCGGAGGAGATCCTCCAGGACATGATCCGGATGCTCCCCCAGGCACACGGCTACACCGACTCCCGGGGCATCCTCTCCGCCCGCCGGGCCGTCGCGGGGCGCTACCAGACCCTGGGCCTGGAGGTCGGCGTCGACGACGTCTTCCTCGGCAACGGCATCTCCGAGCTGATCTCGATGGCGGTGACCGCGCTGGTCGAGGACGGCGACGAGGTCCTGATCCCGGCCCCGGACTTCCCGCTCTGGACGGCCGTGACAACTCTCGCGGGCGGCAAGGCGGTCCACTACCTCTGCGACGAACAGGCCGACTGGTACCCGGACCTGGACGACATGGCGTCGAAGATCACGGATCGCACCAAGGCCGTTGTCATCATCAACCCCAACAACCCCACGGGCGCGGTCTACCCCAAGGAGATCATCGAGGGCATCCTCGACCTCGCCCGCCGCCACGGCCTGATGGTCTTCGCGGACGAGATCTACGACCAGATCCTGTACGACGACGCGGTCCACCACTCGGCCGCGGCCCTCGCCCCCGACCTGGTCGTGCTGACCTTCTGCGGTCTGTCGAAGACGTACCGGGTGGCGGGCTTCCGCTCGGGCTGGCTGGTAGTGACCGGCCCCAAGCAGCACGCCAAGAACTACCTGGAGGGCCTGACCATGCTGGCCTCCATGCGGCTGTGCGCCAATGCGCCCGCGCAGTACGCCATCCAGGCCGCCCTCGGCGGCCGCCAGTCCATCAACGAGCTGACCGCGCCGGGCGGGCGCCTGCACGAACAGCGCAACGTGGCCTGGGAGAAGCTCAACGAGATCCCCGGGGTGTCGTGCGTGAAGCCGAAGGGCTCGCTGTACGCGTTCCCGCGCCTCGACCCCAAGGTCCACAAGATCCACGACGACGAGAAGTTCGTCCTGGACCTGCTGCTGCGGGAGAAGATCCAGGTGGTGCAGGGAACCGGCTTCAACTGGCCGACTCCCGACCACTTCCGCATCCTCACCCTTCCGCACGCGGAGGACCTGGAGGCGGCGATCGGCCGGATCGGGCGGTTCCTGAGCGGATACCGCCAGTAGCGGGCGGGTAGGTCGTCGCCCATGAGCGACCGCCCCCCTCGACGCCCTTCTGGCTGGTCGGCCTGCCCCGCACAGGAGACTGCGCGGGGCCGAATTCGGAGCGCTGGGCCCATAACGTCTCTGATTGGCTTAGGGATCTCCAGTGCTACTCAGGGATATGAGCCAATCGCATTCATGCCCTGGTACTGAACGGCGGGAGCCGCCAGCCCTCGTGGCACGTCCCTCCGGACGCTGGTCGTTGAGGTCTCGCGGCCTCATCGAGGAGGGTGCCCGACGTCGCCTGGGCGCCGGGCGTGCATGTGACACTCTGTCACTTGGCAACTACAGATCGCTAATC
The DNA here is from genome assembly GCF_036173105.1 of Streptomyces sp. NBC_00287. Classification (NCBI taxonomy): domain Bacteria; kingdom Bacillati; phylum Actinomycetota; class Actinomycetes; order Kitasatosporales; family Streptomycetaceae; genus Streptomyces; species Streptomyces sp. NBC_00287. The sequence goes on along the minus strand of NZ_CP108053.1, from coordinate 7,531,531 downwards.
TGACTAGTTAGCCTGTGAGCTATGGGTGATCTTCTGCTCGTGCGGCACGGTGAGACCGCTTGGTCCAGGTCGGGGCGGCACACCGGGTCGACGGACGTGCCGCTGACCGAGCACGGGCGGGAGGAGGCGCGGCGGCTGGTGCCGCTGATCCGCTCGCACCGGATCGGGGCCGCGTTCGTCAGCCCGCTCCAGCGGGCGCGGGAGACCGCCCTGCTGATCGGGTTGACGGAGACGCGGATCGATCCGGATCTGCGGGAGTGGGACTACGGCGGATACGAGGGCGTCACCACCGTCGAGATCCAGCGTGAGCGGCCCGGCTGGTTCCTGTTCACCGACGGGGTCGCGCCGGGGCCGCCGGAGCATCCCGGCGAGAGTCCGCAGCAGGTGGGCGAGCGCGCCGACCGGATGCTCGCCAAGGTCGACGCCGCGCTCGCCAACACGGAGGGGGTCGTGGTCCTGGTGGCCCACGGCCATGTTCTCCGGGTGCTCACCGCCCGTCGGCTCGGGCTGCCGCCGGCGGACGGGGCGCTGTTCCAGCTGGCCACCGGGACCGTGTGCCGGCTGAGCACCGAGCACGGGCGGCCGGTGATCGCGGGGTGGAATGTCAGACCCGGGTCGTAGCCTTCGAAGCGGTGGGAAGTCTGCTGGAAGGGGGCCCGCCGTGACACGTCCGCCGACCGCCGCACAGCGGCGGGTGATCGACGCCGCCGACCCGGTCACCGGGCGACTCGTCAGTGGTACGGAGACTCAGCTCGCGGCCCTGGTGCAGCGGGGGCTCGCCTTCCGGCATCCACGGCCGCCGCACGATCACTTTCTGACTCCGGCGGGGCATCGGATACGGGAGGCGGCGGGCGCCACGGCCGTGGAGCCGCCCGCCGCCGCGTCCGAGTCCGGGGTGTTCGCCGCCCGGATCGGCGGCGAGGAGGAGCCGCCTCCGGCCGGGCCGGCCCGGGTGCGCGAGGTGCGCAGCGCCTGGGAAGGGCTGGTGGAGCTGCGCCGGATGACCAATCCGGACGGGGCGACGGATCGGCCGTGCGGGTGGGAGCGGACGCATCTGGTGCAAGCCGCCGCACTCGCGCTGGAGGCGGCCGGACACCCGCCGGACGGGCCGGACGGCGCCGGGTACCGGGTGCGCGCGACCCCGCAGCCGGAGGCGGTGGCGGTGCACCAGCCGGACGCCGAGGGCCTGCGCGCATGCGCGGTGACGCTGGAGAAGGCGGGCTGGCAGGTCGGCGAGCACACGGATCCTCGTAAGCGCGCGCGATATTTGCTGGCTTCCCCGCGCCGGACGTAGGTGGCACATGTCAGGATCGGAGCGACCGAGAAGCGTGGCACACGAAAGGAAAATCGTGACCGAGCCGTTCTCCGTTCCGGTGACCGTCCGTGGGTACGAGACGGATGTGCAGGGGCATCTCAACCAGGCCGTGTACCTCAATTACGCGGAGCACGCCCGCTGGTCGATGCTGCGGGCCGCCGGTATCACCCAGGCCGGACTGATCGGCAAGGGTGTGGGTCCGGTCGCCCTGGAGACGACCATCCGCTACCAGCGGGAGCTGCTCGCCGGGGACGAGGTCGAAGTGACCTGCGCCTTCGAGTGGGGCGAGGGCAAGACCTTCCGGATGCGGCAGACGATCACGAAGACGGACGGCACGGTGGCGGCGGAGATCACGGCAGTCGGCGGGCTGCTGGATCTCACGTCACGCAAGCTGATCGCCGATCCGCAGGACTACTTCAAGGAACTCGCCTCGGATCCCGCGCTGTTCGGCCTGTAGAGCTCTGTGGATCACACCAGCTCCGGCGTGTGCTCCTCGTCGTAGGCCGCCCTCGACTCGGCGATGTACACCCGGTTGCGCTCGGCCCAGTCGGTGAGGCGTTGCAGGGTCTCGTGCAACTCGCGGGCCTGTGGGGTGAGTTCGTACTCCACCTTCGGCGGCACCGTCGGGTGCACGGTGCGCGTGACGAGGCCGTCGCGCTCCAGATTGCGCAGGGTGAGCGTCAGCATGCGGCGGCTGATGCCCTCGATGCTGCGCTCCAACTCCGTGAAGCGGATGGGGCCGTGGGCGGCGGCCACCAGGATCTGCACGCTCCATTTTCCGGCGACCCTGTCAAGAACTTCCCGGACGGGGCAGGCGTGCGCGTTCACGACCTGCGCGGTAACACCGGTGTTCCTCTGGGACATCCAACTGCCTCCTTACGCCGGCCTCCATGGTTCCGCACGATGTTGCCCGTTACAAGTCGTGCACCTTTGGAATCCTGGAAGAACACGGAGGCGATGCCGTCATGACGGCCATCATCGAGTCCCGGTCACGGGCGACGCAACGCACGTACTCCCGCTGGGTGTCCCTGATGATCCTCTGCGCGGGGACGCTGATGACCATCCTGGACGGCAACATCGTGACGGTGGCGATGCCGGCCATCCAGAGCGACCTCGGCTTTACGGCGTCGGGCCTTGCGTGGGTGGTCAACGCCTATCTGATCCCCTTCGGCGGGCTGTTGCTGCTGGCGGGGCGGCTCGGTGATCTGGTCGGGCGCAAGCGGATGTTCACGGCCGGGCTTGCGGTGTTCACGGTGGCGTCGGTGTGGTGCGGGGTGGCGTCGTCCCAGGGCGCGCTGATCGCCGCGCGTGCGTTGCAGGGTGTCGGCGGGGCGATGACGACCGCCGTGGTGCTGGGGATGCTGGTGTCGTTGTTCCCCGAGCCTCGTGAACAGGCCCGGGCCATCGCGGTGTTCAGTGCGGTGGGGGCGGCCGGTGGGGCGCTCGGCACCTTTCTCGGCGGGGCGTTGACCGAGGCGCTGAACTGGCACTGGATCTTTCTGATCAACCTGCCGATCGGGGTGGTGTCGTGGGTGGCCGCGGTGCGGGTGCTGGACCGGGAGCCGGGGGCCGGGCTGGGGAAGGGCGCGGACTATCCGGGGGCGGCGCTGGTGACGGGGGCGCTGATGCTGACGGTGTACGTGATCGTGGGGGCGGGTGAACGAGGGCTCAACGAAACGCTGTTGATGGCGCTGCCGGCTCTGGCACTGTTCCTGGGATTCACCCTCCGGCAGGCGCGGGCCGCTCGGCCGTTGCTGCGACTGCGGCTGTTCGGGTCTCGGCTCCTGGCCGGGGCGAACGCGGTCCAGATCCTGATGATCGCGACGATGTACGGCTTCCAGTTCATCGGGGCGCTGTACATCCAGCGGGTGCTGGGGTACGGGGAGCTGCTGACCGGGACGGCGTTTCTCCCGGCTCCGATCGTGATCGGGGTGCTGATGCTGGGGTTGTCGGCGCGGGTTGTGGGGCGGTACGGGGCGTATCGGGTGCTGTTGGTGGGGCTGGCGCTGATCACCGTGGGCATGGGGCTGTTGGGGCGGGCGCCGGCGGGGGGTTCGTACGCGGTGGACGTCCTTCCGGCGATGCTCCTGCTGTCGGTCGGGTTCGCGGCGGCGATGCCCGCGCTGACGGGGCTGGCGATGTCGGGGGCTCGGGAGGAGGACGCGGGGGCTGCGTCCGGACTGTTCAACACCACGCAGGTGGTGGGTGGTTCGCTGGGGCTGGCGGTGCTGTCGGTGCTGGCGGCCGGCCACACGGAGGGGCTCGTGGCGGACGGTGCCGAGATGCTGTCGGCCACGGCTGAGGGGTACCAGCTGGCCTTCCGGATGGCTGCCCTCGTGGCCGCGGGGGCGCTGCTGCTGGCGGCCGCTGTCCTTCGGCCCCGGGACTGACACCTGTGCCGCCCCAGCGGCACGACTGCCCGCAGCTACGCGAACGCCTCCTTGTGCTCCTCGGCCCACTCCCGGTACGTCCGAGCCCGCTTGCCCAGCAGTTGGGGTACGTCCTCGGTGACGATCGCGTTGCCGCCGGCGCGGACGAAGGCGGTGCCGGACAGGATGCCCGCCGCCTGGGCCTCGTCGAAGCCCCACACGGTGAGCAGGTGGTCGCGTGTCTCGTCCGGCGAGAGGTCCTGCGTGGTGATCGTCCGGCCGAGGACCGAAGCGAGTACGGCAGCCTGTCCAGGGACGCTGATCGTCTCCGGCCCGGTCAGGGTGTACGTCCGCCCCGCGTGCCCCCCGTCCACGAGGATCCGTGCCGCAACCTCGGAGATGTCCCGCGGATCGATCACCCCCGAGACCCCGTCACCGGTCATGTTCGGCACCGGCTCGCCCTGCTTGACGGCCTGCGCCCAGCTGAGCGTGTTCGAGGCGAAGGACGAGGGCCGCAGGATGGTCCACTCGGTGCCGCTGTCCCGCACCGCCTGCTCACCGGGCACGTGCCAGGCGCCACCAGGACCGACGTCCGGATCACCCGTCCCGATCGCGGAGAGCTTCACCAACCGGTGCACGCCCGCCGCAACTGCCGCCGCCACCAGGTGCTGGTCGTGCCGGGAATCCGGACCGGGTGCGCCCAGCAGGAACGCGGCCGTCACCCCCGACATCGCCCCCTCCAGGGAACCCGGGTCCAGGTAGTCCCCGCGCACCACCTCCACCCCCGAGGGCATATGGGCCTTCGCCGGCTCCCGGGTCAGGGCGCGCACCTTCTCGCCGCGCGCCGCGAGCTGTCGTACGAGTTCACTGCCGATGGTGCCCGTAGCACCTGTCACGAGGATCATGTACCCACGGTGCGCCGGTCGCGGCATCGAACTCTTGGAAATTCCGGCACGGTTCGCCTGCCCCGCGTGCCGTGCGGCTCGTCTACGGTGAAGGGGTGACGAACGCACGTGCCGAGCAGGCCCTTCCCATGCCCGAGGCCCTGCGTCCCTGGATCCCCACAATCAGCGCCGTGTCCGCCGTCGGCCCGCCCGAGGAGGCGTTCGTGCACCTCCCGGACGCGGGCACGAAGGTCGTCGTACGGGTGGGGGTGACGGGGCACCGCGACGTCCTCGCCGTCGGACCACGGGTGCGGGCCTCCTACCACGACCGCAAGGCCCTCGCCTCCTGCGTGGAGATGCGGCTCGCACCCGGCACGGCCCGCCCCCTGCTGGGCATCCCGGCGGTCGCGCTGGTGGGGCAAGTCGTGCCACTGGGTGAGCTGCCGAGCAGCACGGCACATCAACTGGAGCGCGAATTGCGGTGGTTGGCACCGGAAGAGACAGTGGCCCACCTGGCGGACGTCCTTCCCGAGCGGCTGACGGCCGCCGCCGACCGGACCCGCTCCGAGCTGGTGCGGGCCGGGGTCGACGCGCTGTCGGTACGGATCGGTCACGCACCGGGACAGGTCAGCGAGGTGGCCCGTGAACTGGCGGTCAGCGAGCGCCAGTTGCGCAACCTCTTCGCGGAGGGCGTGGGCCTGTCCCCCAAGCACTACGCCCGGATCAACCGCGTACGCACGGTCCTCACCCACGCCACGTCCGCGCCCTGGGCCGAACTCGCCGCCGCCACCGGCTACTACGACCAGTCGCACATGACGTCCGACTTCCGCTCCCTGATGGGCGTCCCGCCCCGCTCGTACTTCACCGGCCGGCTGCCCGCGGCCACGCCCTGCCAGGCCGGCCTTCGCCCCTGAATTCGGATGCGGCGGAGGACTCCCGCCTGCGATGCTCCGGTCCCATGTCCGCACGACGCGTCAAACCCAGCCTCTACATCTCCGTCGACATCGAGGCCGACGGCCCCATTCCGGGGCCGTACTCCATGCTCAGTCTCGGTGCCGCCGTCGCCGGGCGCCAGGACGCCGAGAGGTTCACGGCGGAGGATCCCGAGCGTCACACCTTCTACCGTGAACTCCGGCCGATCAGCGAGGACTTCGTGCCGGAGGCGCTCGCGGTCAGTGGGTTCGACCGGGAGCGCCTCGGCAGGGAAGGGAGTGAACCGGCCGTTGCCCTGGCGGAGTTCGGCCGGTGGGTCGGGGAGGTCAGCGAGGGCGCGCAGCCGGTCATGTGCGGCTACCCGGCCTCGTACGACTGGACCTTTCTGTACTGGTACTTGATCCGGTTCACCGGGTCGAGTCCCTTCGGGCACTCCGGATGCCTCGACATGAAGACGCTCTACGCGACCAAGGCCGGGCTGCCGCTGCGGGCCGTCGCCAAGGGGACGATGCCGCGCCACCTGCTGAGCAGGCGGCGCCACACGCATCACGCCCTGGACGACGCGATCGAACAGGCCGAGCTGTTCGCCAATCTCATGGCGTGGCCGGGGCCGTCCTGAGCTCCTCGCCCGCCTCCATCGGGTGGGTGACATCCTCGGCGTCGCGGTCCGTGCCCAGGTGGTTGAAGACCAGGTTCAGCAGGACCGCCACCACACAGCCCGTCGAGATACCGGAGTCCAGGACGATCCGGGCGGTCTCCGGGAAGGAGTGGTAGAACTCCGGGGCGGAGATCGGGATGATGCCCACCGCCAGGGATACGGCGACGATCAGGACGTTGTTGTCCTTCTCCAGTCCGGCCCGGACCAGCGTCTGGATACCGCTCGCCGCCACCGAGCCGAACAGGACCACGCCCGCTCCGCCCAGCACCGGGCGCGGTACGACCGCGATCAGCGAGGCGGCCATCGGGCACAGGCCCATCAGGACGAGGAAGCCGCCGCCCGCTGCCACGACGTAGCGGCTGCGGATCTTCGTCATCGCGACCAGGCCGATGTTCTGCGCGAAGGCGCTGCACATGAAGCCGTTGAACAGCGGGCTGATCGCCGAGCCCAGGGCGTCCGCTCGCAGGCCGGCCGCGATCGTCTTCTCGTCCGCCGGTCGGTCCACTATCTCGCCCAACGCCAGCATGTCCGCGGTCGATTCGGTCATCGAGACCACCATCACCACGATCATCGAGACGATCGCGGCGATCTGGAACTGCGGTGCGCCGAAGTGGAACGGGGTCGGGAAGCCGATCACATCCGCGTCCGCCACCGGGCCGAAGTCCGTGACACCGAAGGGGATCGCGAGGAGGGTGCCCGCCACCAGGCCCAGCAGTACGGCGATCTGCTTGACGAAGCCGCGCGTGAAGCGGCGTAGCAACAGAACGATCAGCAGCGTCCCGGCCGCCAGGCCGAGGTTGGTGCTCGAACCGTAGTCGTCCGCCACGGGGTTGGGGCCCTGCGCCCAGCCGAAGGCCACCGGGAGCAGCGAGACGCCGATCAGGGTGATCACCGTGCCGGTGACCACCGGTGGGAAGAAGCGGACCATCTTGCTGAAGAACGGGGCCGCTATGAAGCCCAGGACGCCCGCGACGATCACCGCTCCGAAGATGATCGGCAGCGCGTCGGACTTGTCGTCGGTGGAGGCGACGATCGCGGTCATGGGGGCGACGCCGGCGAAGGTGACGCCGTTGACGAAGGGAAGTCGGGCGCCGATCTTCCAGATGCCGAGGGTCTGGAGGAAGGTCGCGAGGCCCGCCGTGAAGAGGCAGGCGCCGGTGAGGAAGGTCAGTTCGGTGCCGGACAAGCCGATGGCCGCGCCGACGATCAGGGGTGGGGCGACGACGCCCGCGTACATGGCGGCCACATGTTGCAGGCCGGTTGTCGCCATTTTGGCGGCGGGCAGTTTCTCGTCGACGGGGTGGGCGGACACGGGCGGCTCCTCCGGTCGGTTAACAGCACGTCGGCTCTGACGTGGGTTTCAAGGAGGTGATGCGCGGTCGTGCGGGACCGTTGAAGCGATAAAGCGATAAAGCGGCGACGGTTAACCGTCCCGGGGCGCACACGTCCATGCACGCCCCGGGGACGGCCGCCATGGACCCCGCTCGGGTCCACGGCCACCGGTCGAGGGCCGTCCCCCTCGACCGGAGATCTTCAACTGGTCAGCCCTGCGCGGCGATCCGCGCCAGGCGCTGGGCCTGCTCCCGCGTGGAGCGGGCGATGGTGTCCTCGTCGACATGGAGCAGTCGGTTGTTCTCCACGATCTGCTCGCCGTTGACGAAGGAGGCGGTGACCGGGGCGGCCGCGCCGAAGACCAGCGCGGTCACCGGGTCGGCGATCGAGGCGTGGGCCAGGGTGTCGAGCTTCCACAGCACCAGGTCGGCGAGCTTGCCCGGCTCCAGGGAGCCGATCTGCGAGGAACGGCCCAGGACCTGGGCGCCGCCGTAGGTGCCGAGGCGCAGCGCCTGGCGGGCGTTCAACGCCGCTTCCCGGTGCGCGCCGAGGCGGTTGATGAGCAGGGCGTTGCGCAGTTCGGTGTGCAGCTCACCGGACTCGTTGGACGCCGTACCGTCGACGCCGAGGCCGACCGGGACGCCGGCCGCCAGCATGTCGGGGACGCGGGCGATGCCGGCCGCGAGACGGGCGTTCGACGAGGGACAGTGGGCAACACCCGTCTTCGTACGGGCGAAGGCGGCGATGTCGGAGTCGTTCATGTGGACGCAGTGCGCCATCCACACGTCCTCACCGAGCCAGCCGGTGGACTCGAAGTAGTCGGTCGGGCCCATGCCGAACAGCTCGTGGCAGAACTTCTCCTCCTCGACCGTCTCCGAGCCGTGGGTGTGCAGCCGTACGCCGAGGCTGCGGGCGAGTTCGGCGCCCTGGCGCAGCAGTTCGGTGGAGACGGAGAAGGGCGAGCAGGGCGCGACGGCGACCTGGGTCATCGCGTCGAAGGAGGCGTCGTGGTGCTCCTTGACGGTGGCCTCGGTGGCGGCGAGCGCGCCGTCCAGGGTCTCGACGGCGAAGTCCGGGGGCAGACCGCCGTCCTTCTCGCTGCGGTCCATCGAGCCGCGGGCGAGGGTGAAGCGGACACCCATCTCGCGGGCGGCGCGGATGATCGAACCGGACAGGTCGCCGGAGCCGTGCGGGAAGACGTAGTGGTGGTCCATGGCGGTGGTGACACCGCCGCGGGCCATCATGGCCAGCGAGCCCTGCGCGGCCGAGTAGGTCATCTGCTCGTCGATGCGTGCCCAGGTCGGGTACAGGGCGACGAGCCAGTTGAAGAGGTTGTGGTCGGTGGCCAGGCCCCGGGTGATCCACTGGTAGAAGTGGTGGTGGGTGTTGACCAGGCCGGGGGTCACGAGGTGGCCGGTGGCGTCGATGCGCCGTACGACGTTCTCCAGGCCCTCGGGGGCCTTGCCGGCGCCCAGCGCCTCGATGCGGTTGCCGCCCAGGACGACGTAGCCCGAGGCGTGCTCGGTGTCGTTCGCGTCGACGGTCGCGATCGCACAGTTCTCGATGACGATGCGCTGGTCTGCTGCCATGATTCGTCCTTTGCGCTTCGGTGGAGAGGGCACGGCAGGACCCGGGAGATTTGAGTACCGCGGCCCGCCCCTGCGGGCCGCGGGTGCCGAAATATGGAGGTGATCAGAGGTTGGTGAGATCCACCGGGATCTTCGCCTCGCAGCCGTCCCGCAGGATGGTGGCCTCGATCAGGCCGTACGGGCGGTCGGCGGCGTAGTAGACCTCGTTGTCGTTCTTGAGCCCGAACGGCTCCAGGTCCACCAGGAAGTGGTGCTTGTTCGGGAGCGAGAAGCGGACCTCGTCGATCTCGCTGCGGCTGTTGATGATGCGCGAGCCCATCTGGTACAGCGTCTGCTGGAGCGAGAGCGAGTACGTCTCGGCGAAGGCCTGGAGCATGTGCTTCTTCACCTGCTCGTAGGACTTCTCCCAGTTGGGCATCTTCTGCTCGTCGTCGGTCCAGTTGAACCGCCAGCGGCCGGAGACCTGGGTCGCGAGGATCCGGTCGTAGGCCTCCTGGAGGGTCGTGTACTTGTCCTTGACGTAGCCCCAGAACTCGGAGTTGGTCGAGTTCATCACGACCAGGTCCTTCAGACCCGAGATGACCTCCCACGACGAGCCGTCGTAGGTGATCTGGGTGACGCGGGTCTCCTGGCCCTGGCGTACGAAGGAGTGCTTGACCTCGTCGGCGCCGATGAACTTGGAGTTGGCGTCGGAGGTCTCGATCCGCTCCCAGGCGTACTCCTCGATACGGATCCGCGCGGTCTTGATCGGCTCCTGCGAGGTCACGAAGTGCCGGGCGAGGTGAATGCCGAACTGCTCGGCGGACTCGATGCCGTACTCCTTGGCGAACGCGTACACCGTGTTCTTGGTGGTGTCGGTCGGCAGGACGTTGGCGTTGGAGCCGGAGTAGTGGACCTCCTCCATGTCGCCGCTCAGCGCCACGGATACATTGAGGTCCTTGATGTGATGGGTGGCGCCGTCCCGCGTGATCTTTACGACTCGGTTCTCGGCCTTGCCGTACTGGTTCTGTCCCAGGATCGTGGGCATCTTCTGCTAGCTCCCTCGGTAAACGGAGTAGCCGAACGGGTTGAGCAGCAGCGGTACGTGGTAGTGCTCGCCGGGCTTGACGGCGAAGGTGATCGCTACCTCTGGAAAAAACGCACCGCTGTCCCGATTCGCGGGGGCGTCCTGCTGCGCATCGGCTTGCTTCTTCTCGAAATACGGCTCTACGGCGAAGTCGAGCCGTACGTGTGTGGTCCCCGCCGGCAGCGCCGGGAGGTCCTTGCACCGGCCGTCCGCGTCGGTCGCGGAACCGCCGAGCGTCTGCCAATCGGCCTCCCGGCCGCTGCGGGCGGAGAGCTCGATGGCGACGCCCTCGGCGGGGCGGCCGACGGAGGTGTCCAGGATGTGCGTGGACACGGAAGCGGTGGTGCTGGTGCTCATGGTGTCAGGCTTCCTCTTCGACGAGTCGGGCCAGTCGGATGCGGTTGATCTTGCCCAGCTCGGTGCGGACGATCTCGCGCTCCTGCTCCGGCGAGTTACCGATCCGCTCCTTGACCGCGTCGCGCATCTGCTCGCCGGTCCGGCTGGTGGCGCAGATCAGGAAGACATGGCCGAACTTGTCCTGGTAGGCCAGGTTCAGTTCGAGCATCTCGGCCTTGAGCTCCTCGGAGGCGCCGGCCATGCCGCGCTGTTCGCGGGCCGAGGTCGGGTCGCCGGGCTTGGGGCGGCCGATCGGCGGGTGGCCGGCCATCGCCTCGTCGAGGTCCGCGGCGGTCAGCTCGGCCGTGGCGGCGTCGCTGGCGCTGTAGAGGGCCTCGACGGTGGCGTACGGGCGAGCGGCGAGGAGTCGCTCGGCCCACGCCCGGGAGGCGCACGCCTCGTGGAGCGCTGCGAAGGCCGCGTGCTGCTCCAGGGCGTTGAACCGGATCAGGCCCGGCGTGGATGTGGACGTCACGGGAGCCTCCGTGGCCTTGTGTTGAACGGGCTGCCGATAGCTAACGCCCTGCGCGAACCCACGTCAACACTTTGTTGAAAATTCCGGGTAACGAAACCCGGGAGCACCCCGTCAGGCCACCCGGGAGCCCCCCAACGCCTTCAGGCCCCCTTCTCCCGGTTCAGATAGTTGTAGACGGTGAAGCGGCTGACGCCGAGGGCGCCGGCCACGGTCTCCACGCCGTGCCGTACGGAGAAGGCGCCGCGCGCCTCGAGTATCCGTACGACCTCCTGCTTGGCCTTGCGGTCCAGGTCGGCGAGGGGCTTGCCCTGCTTGCGCTCCATGGCGGCCAGGATGTGGTCCAGGGAGTCCGCGAGCTGCGGCAGCCGTACGGCGACGACGTCGGAGCCCTCCCAGGTGAGCACGACATCGTCGGGCCCCGCCTCGTCGGGTGGGACCATTTCGCCGCCCATGGCGTCGACCAGCGGCTTCACGGCCGTGATGAAGGGCTCCTCGTTCACCGCTGCCCCTCCCCGACCACATTGACCTGGAGCGAGACGCGGGTGGCGCCGGACTCCAGGGTCTTGCGCAGCAGCGCGTCGACGGCGGTGAGGACGGCGTCGGCGCTGCCCTCGGCGGTGTTGCCGAACGGGCCGACGTCCACCGCGTCCAGCTCGGCCGCCTCGATGACCTGGCGGGCGACAACCGCGTGCGCGGGGGCCTCGTCGAGGTCGAAGGGCTCGGTCGTGAATTCCACTCTCAGTCGCACGCGCTCAACCTAACGCGCCGCACGGATTTCCGGGCAGCCCGCGCGGTCACCGGATCTCCGCGACGGACCCGCCTCCCCACCACGTAGAGCAGACGACGAGAGCGCGACAGGGAGGGGATCACGACATGGCGGGACACAGGGGCAGAGGGCTCAGGGGTACGGCGGTCGCGGCGGCGGCGATGGCGGCGCTGACCGCGTCCCAGGCACCGGGGGTCAGCGAGGCGCGGGCCGCCGTACCCGCCGGGCGGGGGTCGAGCGTGTCCGGGGACACCCCGTACCGGACCGATCTGCCGCCGTTGCGAGCCGCCCGGGAGCGGCAGGCGGCGACGTCACCGGCGGGCGGTGCGCTGCCGGCGAGCGTGTTCGCCGCCTACCGCCGGGCCGAGGCACGCCTGCACCGCTCCACGCCCGGCTGCCGGCTGCGGTGGCAGCTGCTGGCCGCGATCGGCCAGGTGGAGTCCGGTCAGGCGGGCGGCGGACGACTGACCGCGGACGGTACGACCCTGACCCCGATCCTCGGCCCACGTCTTGACGGCGTCCGCTTCGCCCTGATCCGGGACAGCGACGGCGGGGCGTACGACGGGGACACCGGGTACGACCGTGCGGTGGGCCCGATGCAGTTCATCCCGTCGACCTGGGCGGTCTGGGGCGCGGACGGCAACGGCGACGCGCGGGCCGACCCGCACAACGTCTTCGACGCCGCGCTCGCCGCCGGACGCTATCTGTGCGCGGGCGGACGCGATCTGTCCGTGCCGGGCGACCTGGACGCGGCGATCCTCGGCTACAACCACTCGACGGCGTATCTGCGGACGGTCCGGGCCTGGTTCGCGTACTTCCTGGCAGGACACCGGGTCGTGCCCGACCTCTCGGCGGCGGGCGGTTCGAGTCCGGAACCCGAGGGCTCCGAGCCGGCGCGGCGCGATCCGTCCCCCACGCCGAGCGCCCGCCCGTCGGACGCCGGATCCCGTACGCCGTCCCCGTCCCGGTCCGCGTCCCCGGCCGCCCCGCGGCCGACGCACAGCACCCCGGCCGCCGAGCCGTCGCCGGGTCCCTCGCTCCCCCTGCCCGACCCCGGAGTCGTCCTGCCCGGCGACGACGTGCTGCCCGGCAACGATGACGAGTCGATGCTCGCCACCCCCTCCACAACCGCCGCTACCGGGCGGTAATGTCGCCCCCCGGCCGGGCGCACGTGACCGGCGGGTGAGCGCGAAGGGGCCCTCATGGCGATGGACATGCCCGCGGAGATACAGGCGGCCCACGACCGCTGGGAGCGCATGTGGAGCCACCGTGAGCAGCTGCTCAAGGTGGCTCGCCGCAGGTCGATGTCCCTGGAGGACGCCGAGGACGCCGTGCACGAGGCGATGCTGCGCGCGGCGGAGCGCCCCGACCTGGACGACGAGCGGCTGGCCGCCTGGCTGACGACGGTGACGATACGGCTGTGTGTCGACCGGTACCGGCAGGTCAACCGCGAGGCCGAGGTGCGCACCAGCCCCACGCTGGTCGCACCGGGACCGGTGCCGGTCGAGGAGGCGGTGTGCGACCGGGCGGAGGCCCGCTGGCTGGCGGTGCGCAGCGGAGAGCTGCCCGCGCGCCAGGCCGAGGCGCTGCGGCTGAAGTCGCAGGACCTGGATGTGAGCCAGGTCGCCGTGGAGATGGGCCTGAGCTACCGGACGGTCGAGTCGCTGCTGGCCCGGGCCCGCCGGACGCTGCGCAACTCGCTGGCCGGCACGCTCGGTCTCGCCCTGTTCCTGTGGGGCCGGGGCAGGCCGCGCGGGGCGTCGCAGGCACAGGCCGTGGCGCTGGCCTCGACGGCGGCGACCCTGGTGGTGGCGGGGTTCGTCCTGCCGTACGCCGACGCCGGGGGCGGGCCCGGCACGGCGCCCCGGACCTCCGTCTCCCCGGTCCCGGAGGCGTGGCAGCGGCCGGACACCGAGGGCCGCGGGGCCTCCCCTGACGCGCGCGAGCGGCCGGCCGCCTCGACGTCCGCCGCCCCGACGGCGCCCCGGACCCCGGCCGACCGTCCGCTGCTGCCGCTGTCGGTGCCGTCGTTGCCCGAGGTTCCCCTGTCCTCCGGGCCGGAGCTGCCTGCGCCCGAGGTGCCGACGGTGCCCGACGTCCCCGAGCTGCCCGGCATCCCCACAGCCCCGGACACAAGCAAGCTCCCGCTCACCGCGCCGGACCTTCCGGAGCTCCCGGACACCGCCACGACTCCGGATACCCCGGCAGCACCCGTGAGCCCTCTGCCGTAAGGCCCGGCCGGACGCCGATGGCCACGCCGGCGCCCCTGCCGTAGCCCCCTCGCCACCTGTCCGCAAAAAAATTCGCTTCCGTAGCGACGGACGCCCCGCCCCTCCCCGTAGAGCAGATGTCAGAGCTGCTCCAGGGGCTGAAGGGTGGACCGGATGGGTGTCGAGATCTGTGTGGAAGGACTGACCAAGTCCTTCGGTCACCAGGTCATCTGGCAGGACGTCTCGCTGACGCTGCCCGCCGGGGAGGTCTCGGTCATGCTCGGCCCCTCGGGCACGGGCAAGTCGGTGTTCCTCAAGACGCTCGTCGGACTGCTCAAGCCGGAGCGCGGCTCGATCACGATCCAGGGCCGGGACATCACCGAGCTCCGCGAGCACGACCTGTACGAGGTGCGGAAGCTGTTCGGGGTGCTGTTCCAGGACGGCGCGCTGTTCGGCTCGATGAACCTGTACGACAACATCGCCTTCCCGTTGCGCGAGCACACCCGTAAGCCGGAGAGCGAGATCCGGCGGATCGTCCTCGAAAAGATGGACATGGTCGGTCTGATCGGTGCCGAGGAGAAGCTGCCCGGGGAGATCTCCGGCGGTATGCGCAAACGGGCCGGACTGGCGCGGGCGCTGGTACTCGATCCGGAGATCATCCTGTTCGACGAGCCGGACTCGGGGCTCGACCCGGTGCGCGTCGCGTATCTCAACCAGCTCATCGTCGACCTCAACGCCCAGATCGACGCGACCTTCCTCATCGTCACCCACGACATCGCCTCCGCCCGCCAGGTCCCGGACAACATCGGGCTGCTGTTCCGCCGCGAACTGGTGATGTTCGGGCCCAGGGACCAACTCCTGACCAGCGACGAGCCGGTCGTACGGCAGTTCCTGAACGGCAGGGTGCAGGGGCCGATCGGCATGGCGGAGGAGAAGGACGCCGCCCAGGTCGAGCAGGAACTGGCCGAGATCGGCGAGAGCACGGACCCCGAGCACCTCACACCCCGGCTGCTGCCCAGCCCCGGCATCCCCCGGCCGCCACGCTGGCAGGCCATCGCGCGGCGGGAGGAGGAGGTGGCGCACGCATGAGCATCAACCCCGTCGGCGCGCTGCGCCACTCCGGCAGCCTCTTCGCGATGGCCCTGGACGTCGTGCGGACCGTGCCCAAACGGCCCTTCCAGGTGCGGGAGTTCATCCAGCAGGCCTGGTTCATCGCCAGCGTCACGATCCTGCCGACCGCCCTTGTCTCCATCCCCTTCGGCGCGGTCATCGCCCTCCAGATCGGCAGCCTCACCCGGCAGCTCGGCGCCCAGTCCTTCTCGGGTGCGGCCTCCGTGCTCGCGGTACTGCGGGAGGCCTCGCCCATCGTGACCGCCCTGCTGATCGCGGGCGCCGGTGGCACGGCGATCTGTGCGGACCTCGGGGCACGGAAGATCCGCGAGGAGATCGACGCGATGCAGGTGCTGGGCATCGACCCGATCCACCGTCTGGTCGTGCCGCGCGTGCTGGCCTCGATGTTGGTGGCGGTGCTGCTCAACGGCCTGGTGTCGGTGGTCGGGGTGGCGGGCGGCTACTTCTTCAACGTCGTCCTCCAGGACGGCACACCGGGCGCGTACCTGGCTTCCTTCACCACCCTCGCGCAGCTCTCGGACCTGTGGGCGGCCGAGGTCAAGGCACTGGTCTTCGGCGCGATCGCCGCGATCGTCGCCTCGTACAAGGGACTTACCGCGAAGGGCGGCCCGAAGGGCGTGGGCGACGCGGTGAACCAGTCGGTGGTGATCACCTTCATGTTGCTGTTCGTGACGAACTTCGTGATGACCGCGGTGTACTTCCAGGTCGTCCCGCAGAGGGGCTGAGCGATGAGACTTCTCGACCGCCCTCTGAAGTCCCTTGAGGACCTGGGCGCCCAACTCGCCTTCTACGGCCGCTCGCTGGCCTGGACCGGCCGTACCGTGCGCCGCTACAAGAAGGAGATCCTGCGGCTGCTCGCCGAGGTCAGCTTCGGCCGGGGCGCCCTCGCCGTCGTGGGCGGCACGGTCGGCGTGATCGCCTTCCTGTCGTTCTTCACCGGCACCGAAGTGGGTCTCCAGGGCTACGCCGCGCTCAACCAGCTCGGCACCTCCAACTTCGTGGCGTTCCTGTCGGCGTACTTCAACACCCGGGAGATCGCCCCGCTGGTGGCCGGGCTGGCGCTGTCAGCGACGGTCGGCGCCGGGTTCACCGCGCAGCTCGGCGCGATGCGGATCAGCGAGGAGACCGACGCCCTGGAGGTCATGGGCGTGCCCTCGCTGCCGTTCCTGGTGACGACGCGGATGATCGCCGGATTCGTCGCCGTGATCCCGCTGTACGTGGTGGGGCTGCTGTCCTCGTACTTCGCCGCCCGCACCATCACCACCGGCTACTACGGGCAGTCGGCGGGCACCTACGACCACTACTTCCAGCAGTACCTGCCGCCGGTCGACGTGCTCTGGTCCTTCGGCAAGGTGCTGGTCTTCGCCGTCGTGATCATCCTGGTGCACTGCTTCCACGGCTACTACGCGAGCGGCGGTCCGGCGGGCGTCGGCGTCGCGGTGGGGCGGGCCGTGCGGACCTCGATCGTGGCGATCAACGTCCTCGATTTCTTCCTGAGCCTCGCGATCTGGGGCGCCAACACGACCGTACGGATAGCGGGGTGAGCCGGGTGAGAGTGGTGAGGCTGCGGTTGTACGGCGTCGTCTTCATCGCCGTACTGGCCCTGCTGCTGTCGCTGTCCGTCGCCGTCTACCGGCAGGCGTTCACGCCGGTCGTGCGGATCACGCTGGAGGCCGACAGTCTGGGCAACCAGCTCGACCGGCGGGCCGACGTCAAGCTGCGCGGACTGCTGGTGGGCGAGGTGCGCTCGGTGCGCGCGGACGGGACGAGGGCGACGCTCGACATCGCGCTCAAGCCGGAGCACGTGTCGTCCATCCCCGCCGATGTGCACGCGCGGCTGCTGCCCAAGACGCTGTTCGGCGAGAAGTACGTCGATCTCGTCGTGCCCGCGCGCTCTTCCACCCGGCCGATCCGCGCCGGAGACGTCATCTCCCAGGACCGCACCCACGTCGGCATCGAACTCCAGCAGCTGATGAACGACCTGCTCCCCCTGCTGCGGACCGTCAGACCCGGCGAGCTCAACGCCACGCTGTCCGCGTTCGCCACCGCCCTCGAAGGGCGCGGCGACCGGATCGGCGCCAACCTCACGCGCGTGGAGGCCTACTTGCGCAAGCTCAACCCGCATCTGCCGTCCCTGAAGGAGGACATCGCGCGGTTCGCGGACGTCGCCGAGGTGTACGGCGACGCGGCGCCCGACCTGATGCGGATCCTGCGCAACACCGTGACCACCAGCCGCACGCTCGTGGAGAAGCGGGACCAGCTCGCCGCCGCGCTCGGCGCGACCACGACCGCCGCGAACACGGCGGACGGCTTCCTCGACCGGACCGGCGACCGGCTGATCACGCTGGGCCGGGTCTCCCGTCCGACTCTCGATCTCTTCGCCCGCTACTCGCCGGAGTACCCGTGCCTCCTCGAAGGCCTGGTCCGGCAGGAGAAGGCCTCGGAGGAGGCGTTCCGGGGCGGGAGGATGCGGATCACCCTGGAAGTCGTACGGCAGCGGCCGGCGTACGAACCCGGTGAGGAGCCGCACTACGGCGAGCGGTCGGGGCCGGACTGCCGCGGCCTGCCGCACCCGAGCGTGCCCGCGCCGCACACCAAGCTCGATGACGGTACGTCGGAGGTGTCCGGCACCCGCGCCGAACAGCGTGCCGTCGGCTCCCTCGTGGCCCCCGTCCTGGGGGTGCCCGCCGACGAGGTGCCGCCGGTCGCCACGCTGCTGTTCGGGCCGATGGCCCGCGGGACGGCGGTGAGCGTCGCGTGAAGACCACAGCAGCCCGGCAGACCGCCGCCCCGCTCATCAAGTTCAGCCTCTTCGCGCTGGTGACGATCCTGGCGACGGCCCTGCTCGCCGCGACCATCGTCAATATCTCCTTCACCCCCACGCACACCTACCGCGCCGTGTTCAGCGATGTCACCGGCCTGGAGGAGGGCGACGACATCCGGGTCGCCGGCGTGCGGGTCGGCGAGGTCGAGGGCATCCGGATCACGGACCGGACCCGCGCCGAGGTCACCTTCACGGTCACCGAGGACCGCCCGCTGCTCACCGGCACGGGTGCGGTCGTCCGCTACCGCAACCTCGTCGGGCAGCGGTACGTCGCCCTGACCGAGGGCGCGGGCGACGGCACCCGGCTGCGTCCCGGCGCGACGATCCCGCTGTCGCGGACGCAGCCCGCGCTGGACCTGAACGCGCTGCTGGGCGGCTTCAAGCCGCTGTTCGCCGCGCTCAGCCCCAAGGACGTCAACCAGCTCGCCACCGAGATCATCAAGACCCTTCAGGGCGAGGGCGGCACCGTCAACAGCCTGCTCGCGCACACCGCTTCGCTCACCACGACGCTGGCCGACCGGGACGAGCTGATCGGCTCCGTCATCGACCACCTCAACACCGTGCTGAAGACGCTCGACAAGCGCGGCGCCCGCTTCTCCGGGCTGCTCAAGCAGTTGCGGCGGGTGATCTCGGGGCTGTCCGCCGACCGCGAGCCGATCGGTGAGTCGCTGGTCAGCATCGGTGACCTGACGGAGGCGACGTCAGGTCTGGTGCGGGACGCGCGTCCGCCGCTGAAGGACGACATCGCCGAGCTGACCGATCTCACCGGAACGCTCAATGACAACGAGAAGACCGTGGAGGGCGTGCTGAAGCGGCTGCCGAACAAACTCAACGAGCTGACGGGGACGGCGTCCTACGGCTCGTGGTTCAACTTCTACCTCTGCGACTTCGACGGGCGGATCGTGCTGCCGAAGACGCGCGAGGTCATCACTCCCGAGATGCAGGTGGCGAGGGCGAGGTGCGCGGGATGATCCTGCGAAGGAAACCAAGGCCCCAGCCGCTGGTCAAGGTGCGTATCGACCCGCCGAGGCTGCCGCGCGTCCGGCTCCCGCACCTGCCGCCCTTCCGCGAGGGCAATCCGGTGGTGATCGGCGCCGTCGGCCTGACCACCCTCGCGCTGCTCGCCGTTGCCGCGTTCAACGCCGACTCCCTTCCGGTGATCGGCGACGGCGAGACCTACAGCGCGGCCTTCGCGGAGGCGGGCGGTCTCAAGCCCGGCGACGAGGTACGGATCGCCGGGGTCAAGGTCGGCAAGGTCGAGGAGGTCGACCTGGACGGCGACCACGTCAAGGTCACCTTCAAGATCAAGGGCGAGCCGGAGTTCGGCACCGCGACCGGGGCCTCGATCCGGGTCAAGACGATCCTCGGCGCCAAGTACCTCGCCCTGCACCCCAAGGGCCCGGGGCAGTTGAAGCCCGGCAGTGAGATCCCGCTGACGCGGACCGTCCCCGCCTACGACGTCGTGCAGGCCTTCAGCGATCTGACGACCACCACGGAGGAGGTGGACACCGACCGGCTGGCGACCGCCCTGGACACCATCTCCACCACCTTCCAGGACTCGCCCGCCGAGGTACGGGCGTCCATCAAGGGCCTGTCGAAGATCTCCCGGACGGTGGCCACGCGCGACAAGGCGCTGGGCGAACTCCTCGACCACGCCAACGGCGTGAGCGGCGTACTGGCCGAGCGCACCGAGGACTTCACCGCCCTGGTCAAGGACGGCGACGAGCTGTTCAAGGAGATCACCAAGCGGCGCAAGGCCATCCACAAGCTGCTCAAGACCTCCGCCGCGCTCGGCGTCGAACTCTCCGGCCTGGTCGAGGACAACGCCAAGGAACTCGGCCCCGCGCTCAAGGGCCTGAACCAGGTGGTCGAGATGCTCGAACGCAACCAGTCGAGCCTGGACCGCAGCGTCAAGCTGCTCGCCCCCTACGTCCGGGTCTTCTCCAACACCCTCGGCAACGGCCGCTGGTTCGACTCCTACGTCCAGAACCTGGTCGCCGCCCCGGTGGCGCCCAGGACGGGAGGCTCCCGATGAAGAGGCGGCTGGCCCTGCTCCTCGCCCTGACCCTGGTCGCCGCGGCGGCCTTCGTGCTGTGGCCGCGCCCCGAGAAGGTGCGTGTCACCGCGTACTTCCCGCGCACGGTCGGCATCTACCCCGGCTCGGACGTCCGCGTCCTCGGCGTCCGCATCGGCGAGGTGAGGACGATCACGCCAGAGGGCGGCCGGGTGCGGGTGGAGCTGGAGTACGACGAGGGACGCAAGGTACCGGCCGACGCGCAGGCCGCGATCATCAACTCCTCGGTGGTCAGCGACCGTTACGTGCAACTGCTGCCCGTCTACCGGGAGGGCCCGGTGCTCCGGGACGGCGCCGTCATCCCCGAGTCGCGCACGGCCGTGCCGGTCGAGCTGGACCGGATCTTCGACAGCCTGCACACCACGGCCGAGGCGCTCGGCCCCGAGGGCGCCAACAAGGAGGGCTCCCTGTCGCGGCTGCTCGGGGTGAGCGCGGACAACCTGGAGGGCCAGGGCGGGAACCTCCACCAGACCGTGAAGGACCTCTCGGAGGCGGTCACCACACTGTCCGACGGCCGTGGCGACCTGTTCGGCACCGTGCGCAACCTCCAGGTGTTCACGGCGGCCCTGGCGGCGGACGACAAGAGCGTGCGGTCGTTCAACACGAGCCTCGCCGAGGTCGCGGAGCAGCTCGCCGGGGAGCGGGAAGATCTCTCGGCGGCGCTGCGCAACCTCGGCACCGCGCTCGGCGATGTGTCCGCGTTCGTGAAGAAGAACAAGAAGTCGCTGACCTCGAACGTGAAGGGCCTCAGCAAGGTGACCAAGGTGCTCGTCACCCAACGCGCCGCCCTGGAGGAGCTGTTGGAGGTCGCCCCCACGGGCCTTTCGAACCTCCAGAACGCCTACAACGCCTCCTCCGGCACCCTCGACACCCGCAACAACGCGCAGGCACCGCAGGATCCGGCCGCGCTGCTGTGCTCCGTACTGAAGACCACCGGCGAGAGGGCCGACTGCGCGGAGCTGGAGAGGCTCTTCGACTCCCTGCCCGAGGTACCGACCGCGCCCGCCGCGCCCGGCACGGTCGACCGGACCCTCGGCGGAATCCTGGAGGGCCGCGCATGATCCGCAAGGCAGGTGCGCTCGCCTGGGCGGCCATCGGTTCGCTGCTGCTGTCCGGCTGCGAGTTCAACGGCTGGTACGACGTCGAGCTGCCGGGAGGAGCGGCCTCGGACGGCCGCGCGTACCGCGTCACCGTCGAGTTCCGCGATGTCCTCGATCTGGTGCCGCAGTCGGCCGTGAAGGTCAACAACGTGACCGTGGGCGCGGTCGAGAAGGTGGAGCTGGACGGCTGGCACGCGCGCGTACGGCTGCGGGTCGCCGACTCGGTGAAGCTGCCCGCCAACGCGGTCGCCGAGCTGAGACAGACCAGCATGCTCGGCGAGAAGTACGTGGCGCTGTCCGCCCCGCCCGGCACCGATCCCGTGGGCCGGCTCCGCGACGGCGACCGCATCCCGCTGAGCCGAAGCGGCCGTAACCCGGAGATCGAGGAGGTGTTCTCCGCCCTGTCCGCGCTGCTCAACGGCGGTGGGGTGGCCCAGCTCAAGACGATCACCGTGGAGCTCAACAAGGCCCTGGACGGCCGCGAGAGCCGGGTCAGGTCTCTGCTCAAGGAGCTGGACACCTTCCTCGGCGGCCTGGACGACCAGCGCGAGGACATCGTCCGCGCGATCAAGGCCGTCGACCGGCTCGCGGGGCGGCTCGGAAAGGAGAAGAAGACGATCGCCAAGGCCGTCGAGACGATGCCGCCCGCGCTCAAGGTCCTCGCGGACCAGCGGCGTGACCTGACCAAGATGCTCACTGCCCTGTCGAAGCTGGGCAGGACGGGCACGAAGGTGGTCAAGGCCTCCCGGGACGACACGGTCGCCAACCTGAAGCAACTGCGGCCGATCCTGCGGCAGCTGAACAAGGCGGGCGACGATCTGCCCAACTCCCTGGAACTGCTGACCACTTACCCCTTCCCGCGCAACGCGGTCGACGCCATCAAGGGCGACTACGTCAATCTCGCCGTCACCGCGGACCTCGATCTGTCGAGCCTCTACGGCAACCTGGCGGAGGAGCCGAAGGACGATGGCGGCACTCCGGACTCACCCGGTCTTCCGGATCTTCCCGACGTCCCGGATGTCCCCGACCTGCCGAGCGTGCCGACGCCCGGTCTGCCCGACACGCCCGACACCCCCGCCACCCCCTCCGCGCCGTCGGGCGGCGACCTGCTGTGCCCGCCGGTGTGCACCGCCGCCCACGGCACCCACCGGGACCTGCCGCCGGGGATCGACCTCGCGCTCGCGGAGCTGATGCTGAAGGGGATACAGCCGTGATCACACGTACGGTCAAGGCCCAGTTGCTCGCCTTCGCCACCGTCACCGCCGTCGGCGTGTCCTATGTCGGCGCCGAGTACACGGGCCTGGTGGACGCTGTCCTCGGCCGCGGATACACCGTGCGGGCCGACTTCGCCGACTCCGGGGGCATCTTCACCGGCGCCGAGGTCACCTACCGCGGGGTGCCCGTGGGACGGGTCGGCGCGCTGAAGCTGACCGGTGCGGGCGGGGTGTCGGTCTCGCTCGACATCGAGGACGGGGCGCCGCGTATCCCGGCGGACACCCTTGCCGTGGTGGCGAACCGTTCGGCGGTGGGCGAGCAGTACGTCGATCTCCAGCCGCGCGCCTCCCACGGGCCGTACCTGCTTCAGGGCAGCACGATCCCCCGGGACCGCACGCGTGTGCCGCTGCCCACGACCGACCTGGTCCTCAGCCTCGACCGGCTGGTGAACTCGGTCGGCAAGGACGACCTGCGCGTCACCGTCGACGAGCTCGGCAAGGCCTTCTCCGGCACCGGACCGCATCTGAGCAAGCTGGTCGACTCGGGCAACGCGCTCGTCGAGTCGGCGTCCGAGTCGCTGCCCGAGACGATCTCGCTGATCGAGGACTCGCGAAGGGTGCTGAAGACGCAGGCCGACCAGGGCTCGTCCATCAAGGCGTTCTCACGCGATCTCGCCCTGCTCACCGCGGAGTTGAAGTCGAGCGACGGGGATCTGCGCAAACTCATCGGCAACGCGCGACCGGCGGCCGTCGAGCTCAACTCGCTGCTGAAGTCGGTCGAGCCACGGCTCTCGGTGCTGCTGGCCAACCTGATCAGCGGCGGGCAGGTCACGCTCGCGCGGCTGCCCGGCGTGGAGCAGGCCCTGGTGACCTTCCCGGTGGTGGTCTCGGGCAGTTACACGGTGATCCCCGGCGACGGCACCACCCACTTCGGCCTGGTGGTGAACGCCGACGATCCGCCGCCCTGCACCCAGGGCTACGGCACGGCCCGCCGCGACCCGGCGGACACCAGCACCCGCGAGGCGAACACCGACGCGCGCTGCACCGCCCCCCGGGGCAGTGGCACCTCGGTGCGCGGCGCGCAGAACGCCCCCGGCGCGTCCTTCGGCGGCGGGGCCGACCAGGCGGCGTACGTCACGCCGTACGACCCGGAGACCGGCGCGCTCGCCGGCCCGGACGGAACGCCCGTCGAGATCGGCTCGACGGGCGGCCAGCAGACCGTCTTCGGAAAGGAGTCGTGGCAATGGCTGCTCGTCGGACCGATGGCATGAACGGGCTCGTGGTCCGGGCGACCCGGGGCCTGATCGCCCGAGCCCCGAGCTACCGGGCCCTGTCGGTGGGGCTCGTCGTGGCGACCGTCCTGTGCACCGCGTCGGCGCTCTGGCTGAGCAGCCGGCTGCACGACCAGCGTGAGGCGGACCAGCGCCGGCAGGACATCCAGGCGGCGGCCCGGCAGTCGGCGCTGAACTTCACCTCGCTCGACTACCGGCGCTACGACCGCGACAGCGCCAACGTGCTCAAGGGCGCCACCGGCGACTTCAAGAAGGAGTTCGCCGCACAGACCGAGCAGCTGACCGATCTCGTGGACCGGAACAGATCGGTGTCCGAGGGCCAGGTCCTCGAGGCGGGCATCGTCCGCTCCGACGAGCGCTCGGCCCGCGTGCTCGTGGTCGCCGACAGCAAGGTGACCAACACAGCCGTGCCCCAGGGGGAGGCACGCACCTATCGGCTGCAGCTCGACCTCGTCCACGAGGGCGGCCGCTGGCTGACCTCCGATGTCGAGTTCGTCGGCTGATCCCCTGCCGTATCGCCCAGTGAGGAGCAATACCGTGGCGAAGACCACCACCCGGGCCGTCGGCTCCGGTTCCCCGGCCCGGCGCACGATGACGGCGGCGGCCCGCGCCGCGGCCAAGCGCGCGGAACGCGCGGAGCGGGACCCGGCGGCCGCCGTGGCCGAGGCGAGGCCGCTCGCCGGACGCACCGTGGTCATCGAGCCCCCGGAGGGCTGGGACGATCCGCCGGAGCCGGCGCCGGAGGACTTCGAGGAGGACGCCCCGGCGGCGTCCGTACGCGGCTCCCGCAGAGGGCTGCTCACCGCGGTCCTGTGCGTGCTGGTGGTGGCGGGACTGGTCGCCGTCGCCGTGCTCGGCATGGACTACCGGGACCGTGTGGGGGCCGAGCAGGCACGCGCGCAGGCGCTCGCGGCGGCGCGGAAGGCGGCGCCCGTCGTGCTCTCGTACGACCACCGGCACCTCGACCGGGACTTCGCCGCGGCGCGCGCCCACCTCACCGGGACGTTCCGCGACGAGTACGGCAGGACCACGCGGGCCGTGGTCGGGCCGACGGCGCGGAAGTACGAGGGGGTGGTGAAGGCGACGGTCGCGGAGCCGGCCGGAGGCGGCACGCCCGCTGCCTCCGTCGTGTCGGCCTCGGCGGACGAGGCTGTGGTCCTGCTCTTCGTCAACCAGGTGACCCGGAGCACCCGGGTCACCGGTGCCCGGGTGGATCTCAACCGGGTGCGGATGACGATGACCCGCACGTCCGAGGGCTGGAAGGTGAGCGCCGTCGACGCCCTCTGAGCCGCCCCTCCCCCGAGCGCCCCCGCGTCCCCCGCGCGGGGGCGCTTTTTCGTCGGTCGGTCTTGACAGCCGCCGCAGCTCGCAGGCAATCTTCCATTAAGCAGAAACGAACTTCCGTAATACGGAATCTCGATCGATCGAACGGAAGGGAGCGCCGATCCGATGGGATTCGCAGAGCAGCGCTTCAACGTCAACCTGTCGATCCTCTTCACGGAACTCCCGCTCCTGGAGCGCCCCGCGGCAGCCGCCGCGGCCGGCTTCACGGCGGTCGAGCTGTGGTGGCCCTGGATCGACTCCCCCACCCCCGAGCGGTCCGAGCTCGACGCCCTGAAGAAGGCGATCGAGGACGCGGGCGTCCAGCTCACGGGCCTGAACTTCTACGCGGGACAGCTCCCAGGCCCGGACCGCGGCGCCCTGTCGATCCCGGGCGAGGAGTCGGAGAAGTTCCGCGCCAACATCGACGTGGCCGCCGACTTCGCCCAGTCGCTGGGCTGCAAGGCGCTCAACGCCCTGTACGGCAACCGCGTCGAGGGCGTGGACCCGGCCGAGCAGGACGCGCTGGCGCTGGAGAACCTCGTCCTCGCGGCCCGGGCCGCCGACCGGATCGGCGCGATCCTGCTGATCGAGGCGCTGAACCAGCCCGAGTCGCCGATGTACCCGCTGGTGTCGGCGCCTTCCGCGGTCGGCATCGTCGACAAGGTCAACGACGCGACCGGCCTCGGCAACGCGAAGTTCCTCATGGACCTCTACCACCTGTCGATGAACGGCGAGGACCTGCCGGCGGTGATCGAGCAGTACGCCGCCAAGACCGGCCACGTGCAGATCGCCGACAACCCCGGCCGCGGCGCCCCGGGTACGGGCTCGCTGCCCCTCGAAGACCTCCTCGACCAGCTGAAGAAGGCGGGTTACGACGGCTGGGTCGGCCTCGAGTACAAGCCGGGCGACCGCCCGAGCGCCGAGGCCTTCGACTGGCTGTCCCGCTGACCCCCTTGACCGAAAGGCACCCCATCATGACCACCGCACTTGCTGATTCTTCCCACCCGACCCGCCCGGCGATTGCCTGGATCGGCCTCGGCATCATGGGCTCCCCCATGTCCGAGAACCTGATCAAGGCCGGTTACGACGTCACCGGGTTCACGCTGGAGCAGGACAAGCTGGACCGGCTGACCAAGGCGGGCGGCGCGGCCGCCGGTTCGATCGCCGAGGCCGTCAAGGACGCCGACATCGTCATCACGATGGTGCCCGCCTCCCCTCAGGTCGAGGCCATCTCCTACGGCCCCGACGGCATCCTGGAGAACGCCAGGTCCGGCGCCCTGCTGATCGACATGTCCTCGATCACCCCGCAGACCTCCGTCGACCTGGCGAAGGCCGCCCGGGCCAAGGGCATCCGGGTGCTGGACGCCCCGGTGTCCGGTGGTGAGGCCGGTGCCATCGAGGCCGTACTGTCGATCATGGTCGGTGGTGAGCAGGCCGACTTCGACGAGGCCAAGCCGGTGCTCGAGGCCCTCGGCAAGACCATCGTGCTGTGCGGTCCGCACGGCTCGGGCCAGACCGTGAAGGCCGCCAACCAGCTGATCGTCGCCGTGAACATCCAGGCGTGCGCCGAGGCCGTGGTCTTCCTGGAGAAGTCGGGTGTGGACCTGACGGCGGCGCTGGACGTCCTCAACGGCGGCCTCGCGGGCTCCACCGTGCTGACGCGCAAGAAGGACAACTTCCTGCAGCGCGACTTCAAGCCGGGCTTCCGTATCGATCTGCACCACAAGGACATGGGCATCGTCACCGACGCCGCCCGCAATGTCGGCGCGGCCCTGCCCGTCGGTGCCGTGGTCGCCCAGCTCGTCGCGTCCCTGCGTGCACAGGGTGACGGCGGCCTGGACCACTCCGCGCTGCTGCGCGCGGTCGAGCGCCTCTCCGGCGCGCAGGTCTGACGACCCCCAGACCTCCGGGCGGCGCCGCCGCTGACACCTGTCCTGTCGCGCCCAAGCGGCGGCGCCGCCCGGAATCCACTGCAACAAGACACTGCAACAAGACGTTGAGTATCTTCAACAAACTGTTGACGCCCAGTTCGCCCCCTCCTAGGCTCCACAAAGCGGAAACAGTTTTCCGCTGACACCCGCACGGAAGGTCCACGATGTCGAAGCGCGTGCTCACCACCGAGTCCGGCGCCCCGGTCGCCGACAACCAGAACTCCGCCTCCGCCGGCGTCGGCGGTCCGCTCCTCCTCCAGGACCAGCACCTCCTGGAGAAGCTCGCCCGGTTCAACCGTGAGCGCATCCCGGAGCGCGTGGTGCACGCCCGTGGCAGCGGCGCCTACGGCTACTTCGAGGTGACCGACGACGTCACCGGCTTCACCCACGCCGACTTCCTGAACACCGTCGGCAAGCGCACCGAGGTGTTCCTGCGCTTCTCGACCGTGGCCGACAGCCTCGGCGGCGCGGACGCGGTCCGTGACCCGCGAGGTTTCGCGCTCAAGTTCTATACGGAAGAGGGCAATTACGACCTCGTCGGGAACAACACCCCGGTGTTCTTCATCAAGGACCCGATCAAGTTCCCGGACTTCATCCACTCGCAGAAGCGCGACCCGTTCACCGGGAAGCAGGAGCCGGACAACGTCTGGGACTTCTGGGCGCACGCCCCCGAGGCCACCCACCAGGTGACCTGGCTGATGGGCGACCGCGGCATCCCGGCGTCGTACCGCCATATGAACGGCTACGGCTCGCACACCTACCAGTGGACGAACGCCGAGGGCGAGGCCTTCTTCGTCAAGTACCACTTCAAGACGAACCAGGGCATCCGCTGCCTGTCCTCCGAGCAGGCCGCGGAGCAGGCGGGCAAGGACCCGGGCTCGCACCAGACGGACCTGCTCCAGGCCATCGAGCGGGGCGTCAACCCGTCCTGGACCCTGCACGTGCAGATCATGCCGGCGGCGGACGCGGCCGACTACCGCTTCAACCCGTTCGACCTCACCAAGGTGTGGCCGCACAAGGACTACCCGCTGCAGCGCGTGGGCCGCCTGGTCCTGGACCGCAACCCCGACAACGTCTTCGCCGAGGTCGAGCAGGCCGCGTTCTCCCCGAACAACTTCGTTCCGGGCATCGGCCCCTCCCCCGACAAGATGCTCCAGGGCCGGCTGTTCGCCTACGCGGACGCGCACCGCTACCGCCTGGGCGTCAACCACACCCAGCTCGCGGTGAACGCGCCCAGGGCGACGACCGCGCAGAACTACGGCCGCGACGGCATCATGGCGTCCAACTCGCAGGGCCGGTACGCCAAGAACTACGAGCCGAACTCCTACGACGGCCCGGCGGAGACCGGCCGCCCGCTGTCCGCCCCGCTCGCGGTGACCGGGTACACCGGCACCCACGAGGCCCCGCAGCACACCAAGGACGACGACTTCTTCCAGGCCGGCGAGCTGTACCGGCTGATGTCCGCCGAGGAGAAGTCCCGGCTGATCGCGAACATCGCCGGTGGCCTCTCCCAGGTCTCCCGTGACGACGTGATCGAGAAGAACCTGGCCCACTTCCACGCCGCCGACCCGGAGTACGGCAAGCGCGTGGAGGAGGCGGTCCGCGCCCTGCGCGAGGACTGAGAGCTCCCTGACCGCGTCCGACCGCTGATCGACCCGGATGAGGGGTGGTCGATCAGTCTCGGGCGCGGGTCAGGGTGAGGACCGCGGCGGTGTGCGAGCCAGTGCGGTGGTGAAGGACCCGAACCCCCTTCTCGACCTGAGGGAAGGGCGTTTCAGGCTCCGTCGCGACCGCCGCGGTCCCGGTAGAGGCCCCGAGAGCGCCGGATACGGACGGTCCCGTATCCGGCGCTTCTCGGCGTTCCGGGGTGCGGAACGGCCTCTCGCGCAGGAGCCTGAAGACATGGCACAACCGACGCAGCAACCGCACATCGTGGTCCACTCCCCCGCCCTGGACGGCTCCCGGCGGGTCACCGCGGGGGACGAGACGCTGGGCATCGCCTCGCACGTCGACGACGTCGCCGAGTTTCTGCGACTGGCCGACCTGTACGTCACCGATGTCGCGGAGACCGACCTCATCGAATGGCAGGGCGGCGGCCCGGACGAGTGGCCGGGTCTCTCGGAGCACCACGAGTCACACGGGGCGTGAAGCACGTACGCCGCCGTCCGTAGTCCGGCTACGCAACCCTCAAATCAACCTCTGAACCCGCGCCGGGGGGCTTCAACTACCCCCGGGCGGGGGCACATTCTCGGAACACGGGGCCCGTCGGCACGGGGGCGGCGGGCCCCGCGGGTCGCACACCGGTCAGGGGTGTCCGGGCGGCCCGGTACGACGGGGGCGGCTTGAGGCCCGCCGATACGGGGGTGTGCGGCGGGCCTCAAGCCGGGGGCGGGGGGTGTGTGATGAGCGTCGGTACGGACCACCCCCTGGAGCCCTACGGGATCGCCCTGCTGCGGGGCGGCCCCCGCGCCGCCGTCACCGTCGCGGTGGTGGCGCTGCGACTACGGGGCATCGTCGAGGCCGGCCGACCCGGCACCCTGCGCAGGGCGGCGACCGCGGACACCACGGAATCCTGGCATCCACTGGAGAAGGCCGTACGCGCCGGGCTCTACCGGCCCGCAGGAATAAGGGAGTTGCTCGACCGCACGGTCGTAGACCATGCCCTGACCCGCCTGCGACGCGAGCTCACCACAGCCGGTCTGCTGCGCTCGGCCCTGCCGGTTCTGACCCGCGCCGGACGCCGCCGGCTGGCGGAGCTGCGGCAGCTGCACCCGCTTCCGGCCGAGGGGAACGCGCTGCCGCGGGAGGAGCTGGTGCTCGCGGTCGCGCTCTACGGCGACCGGGCGCTGACCGCGTTCCTGCCCCGCTTCACCGAGTCGGCGGGGCTCGTCGGCCGCGGCCGAGACATGCGCGTGGACGAGGGAGGCCACTCCGTCAGCGGGGTCACCGGCCTGGGTCGCGCCCTCCGCGACGAGATGGACTCCGGCGGAGGCGGGTACGGCTGCGGCGGGGGTGGTGGAGGCGGCGGAGACTGAGCCCGGGCACGCCGAAGGGGCGGCCCCCGGGCGGGCCGCCCCTGACTGGCCTGTGGGTCAGACCTTCAGCGTCTTGATCGACGTCGGCGCATGGCCGGGCTCGGTCGCGATCTCCTCGAACTCCACGACATTGCTGATGTCGTTGGTGGTCGACATGGAGATATTGGTGACGCGCTCCAGGATCGCCTCGACGACGACCGGCACCTGGAACTCGGCCGCGAGCTTCTTGGCCTGCTCGAAGGCGGCGCCGAGCTCCGCCGGGTCGGTCACCCGGATCGCCTTGCAGCCGAGGCCCTCGGCGACCTTGACGTGGTCGACGCCGTAGACGCCCAGCTCGGGCGAGTTGATGTTCTCGAACTCCAGGTTGACCTGGAAGTCGATCTCGAACGTCCGCTGCGCCTGGCGGATCAGGCCCAGGTAGGAGTTGTTCACCAGCACATGGACGTACGGGATCCGGTGCTGCGCCCCGACCGCCAGCTCCTCGATCATGAACTGGAAGTCGTAGTCGCCGGAGAGCGCGACCACGGAAGCCTCCGGGTCGGCCTTGGCGACACCCAGCGCGGCCGGGATCGTCCAGCCCAGCGGGCCCGCCTGACCGCAGTTGATCCAGTGCCGCGGCTTGAACACGTGCAGCATCTGGGCGCCCGCGATCTGCGAGAGGCCGATGGTGGAGACGTACCGGGTCTCCGGGCCGAAGACCTTGTTCATCTCCTCGTACACGCGCTGCGGCTTGATCGGGATGTCGTCGAAGTGCGTACGGCGCTGGAGGGTCGCCTTCCGCTCCTGAGCGGAGGCCGCCCACGCGGAGCGGTCGGGGAGCTTGCCCTCGGCCTTCAGCTCCCTTGCCACCTGGACGAACAGCTCCAGGGCGGCCTTCGCGTCGGAGGCGATGCCGTAGTCCGGGGCGAAGATCTTGCCGATCTGGGTGGGCTCGACGTCGACGTGGACGAACTTGCGGCCTGCCGTGTAGACGTCCAGCTTGCCGGTGTGGCGGTTGGCCCAGCGGTTGCCGATGCCGAGGACGAAGTCGGACTCCAGGAAGGTCGCGTTGCCGTAGCGGTGCGAGGTCTGCAGGCCCACCATGCCGGCGTTCAGCTCGTGGTCGTCGGGCAGCAGGCCCCAGCCCATCAGGGTCGGGACAACCGGGGTGCCGGTCAACTCGGCGAATTCGACGAGGAGTTCGGCCGCGTCGGCGTTGATGACACCGCCGCCCGCGACGATCAGCGGCCGCTCGGACGCGTTCAGCATCCCGATCGCCTTCTCGATCTGGGCGCGGGACGCGGCGGGCTTGTAGACCGGGAGCGGCTCGTACGTCTCCGGGTCGAACTCGATCTCGGTGAGCTGGACGTCGATCGGCAGGTCGATGAGGACCGGGCCCGGACGGCCGGAGCGCATCAGGTGGAAGGCCTGCTGGAAGACGCCGGGGACCTGGGCGGCCTCCAGGACGGTCACCGCCATTTTCGTGACCGGCTTGGCGATCGAGGCGATGTCGACGGCCTGGAAGTCCTCTTTGTGGATCACGGCGGTCGGCGCCTGGCCCGTGATGCACAGGATCGGGATCGAGTCACCGATGGCCGAGTACAGGCCGGTGATCATGTCGGTGCCGGCGGGGCCGGACGTGCCGATGCAGACGCCGATGTTGCCCGCGTGGGTACGGGTGTAGCCCTCGGCCATGTGCGAGGCACCCTCGACATGGCGGGCGAGGGTGTGGTTGATGCCCCCGGACGCCTTGAGCGCCGCGTAGAACGGGTTGATCGCCGCGCCCGGCACACCGAACGCGTTGCTGACGCCCTCGCGCTTGAGGATCTCAACTGCCGCTCGGGCAGCGGTCATTCGAGCCATTGAGTACTCCTGCTTCGGCTGTCGGATTCGCATCCCCGTCGCGCCCCGCGGTTGAGCTCTTCCGTATTGCGGAAAGTAATTTCTACTATCTGGAAGCAATGTAAGTGGGGGGACGAAGCCCGTCAAGAGACGGACAAGCGGGGGCCCGCTGCAGCACCATGGGTGACATGCCCCAGAGCGTGGCGGTGTGCTGCCCGGCCTGCAGACGTGAGCACCAGTACGCGGCTCCGTCCTATCCGTGCGTCTGCGGCACCCCCGTCGCGCCGCCGCTCGACCGGCGCGGCACACCGTCCGCCGTCACGCATCGCGTCTGGGCCGAGGAATGGGTCACCGTGCAGTGCGCCTCCTGCGGGCGCAAGAGCCAGTGGCCGCATCCGGAGCTCGGCTGCCCATGCGGAACGGTGGTGCGGATCCCCGTGGCGGGCACGCTCTCCGAGCCCGGCGCCGAGGGGACGAGCGGGGCCGCCCCCCGGCACCGGCCCGCCTTCCAGCCCGTCACGATCCGCACCGCGCGGGACGCGGTCACGGCCGCCGCGCTGTATCTGCGCTGGCTCGGCTACCGGGACATCCGCCGCGCCGACCAGCGGCCCCCGAACGGCATCGGCCTCGCCGCCCGCGGCCTGCTGGCCCAGGTCGACCCGACCGTGCGCCCGGCCTCCGTGCGGGACGTGGAGTGCCTGTGGCTGACGGCCATGACGGAGTCGTCCGACTGCGCCTACTTCTCCCTCGCCGGTTACGCCCCACAGGCCCGCACCAGGGCCGACGCCCTCGGCGTCCCCCTGTTCGTGCTGGACCTCACGGGCACCCCGCAGCCGGTCAACAGCCACGCCGACGCACTCGACTCCTCCGCCGGCTGACACGACCGCGCCGGCCCCCTGCGGTACGGGAGCCGGCGCTGCCGGGACGCGAGGGTCCGTTACGGGGTGACGCAGCCGATCGAGCCGACCGGAACGTTGTTGCCCGTGGAGGTGGCGGTGAAGCCGAAGGTGACACTGCCGTCCGGGGCGATGGTCCGGTTGTAGTCCATGTTCCTGACCGTGACCGTGCCGTCGGAGCCGGTACTGAGCGCGCCGTTCCAGACACTGTTGATCCGGGTGCCGTCACCCGGCTGCCAGCGCACGGCCCAGCCGTTCTGCGGTGCCGTGTTGTGGTTCATGACCTCGACGGAGCCCTGGAAGCCGCCGCTCCAGGAGTTCGTCACCGCGTACACGGCCATACAGCCGGTGTGCGGATCGGTCGGGGTGGGCGTCGGCGTCGGCGTCGGGGTGGGAGTCGGCGTGGGGGTGCCGCCCGGGTCACGGATGCCCGTCACCTCGCCGTTGCCGCCGTCGAAGACGATGTCGGAGCAGGAGAAGAAGTTCTCCTGGCTGTCCGACCGCACCCACTGGATGAACAGCACCGCGTCGCCCGAGCGGCCCGCGGGCAGGTTCAGGTCCCAGTAGTAGTGGCCGGACTCGCTCCCCGGCCCGCCCGACTGGGGCGGGTTGGTGACCGTCTGGATCAGCTCCAGATCGTCCCAGCCCAACTCGGTGGCGGGCGAGTAACCCGGCTTGGACAGATACACCCGGAAGTCGCCCGGGTGCGCCGCCCAGTTGCTGTACCGGACCTTCATCGAAGCCCCGGAGGTCAGATGCGTCCGGGGCCAGTCGGCGCGGGCGGCGTTGTAGCCGGTGAAGTTGTACGGGGAACGGTCACCCGCGCTGCACAGCTTGCCGTCCGGTACATAACCCGGACCGCGCCCGCCCGCGTTGGAGTCGAGCACGGCGAACCAGTTGTACAGCGCCGTGGCGCCGCTCTCGGCGAGCGCGGCCTTGCACGCCGGGTTCGTCGGGTCCAGTGCGCCGGTGGTGGTCTTGGCGTCCAGATAGCAGAGGTAGGTCCGCGATCCGGGCATCATCGCCACGCCGTGCGCCTGCGCGCTGCCCTGCCCGAGCAAGGCAAGACCCAGCCCGCTGAGCAGGGTGGCCAGCACTGCCGCCCAGGAGAGAAGCCGGTTTCTGCGTCGAACCATGGTGCCTCCTGTCGTTCGTCGTAGCTGTCCGCTGTGGAGCCCCCGCCCGCCCGGGAAGGCGACGCTCCGGACGGGCGAGGGGGTGTGGGGGACGTACGCGTTCGGCGGGCCCTGGGCGAGGTCAGGCGCCGGCGCAGGCGGTTCCGTTGAGGCTGAACCCGGCCGGCTGCGCGAACGTGCCGCTGTAGGTGCCCTGGAAGCCGAAGGTCTGGTTGGCGCCGGGGGCGATCTTCGCGTTGTGTGCCACGGCGCTGGCCGTGAGTGCGCCCGAGGAGCCGGACAGGGTGGCGTTCCAGGAGTTGGTGACCTGCTGCCCCGAGGGCAGGGTGAAGCCGAGCTTCCAGGTGTCCACAGCACTGGAACCGGTGTTCTTGACCGTGACATTGGCGGTGAAGCCGCCCTGCCAGACATTGGTGGCGTAGGTCACCTGGCAGGCCGTCGCCGGATCGCCGGGGCCGCCCGGGTCGCCGCCGCCGGTGTTGACGGTGGAGGAGAAGGAGTTCACCGCGAGCCCGGCGCCGTTCTGCCACGGCTCGAACCCGGCCTGGACGCTGGTCAGATACCAGTTGCTCTGCGCCAGGCCCCGGGCGACGGCCTGGTCGACGAAGTCCATGACGTCGAAGCTCCAGCTGCTGATCGCCGAGGGAGCGACGAAGGAGATCACGTCGTTGGAGCCGTTGCTGCCGGTCCACACCTCCCAAGTGCGGCCGCCGACGGTGGCGTTGCCCACCGGCGAGCCGATCGGCTGGATCGGACCCACCCGGTTGAACCAGATCATGATCTCGGTCCGGTTGACGCCGTCGGTGCGGGGCGTCGGGTCCAGCCAGATGTCGTACGAGGCGTTGTACACGGCGCCCGAGACATAGCCGTAGGAGATGCTGCTGGGCGCGCTGGAGACGGTGCTGACCTGCGCCGGAAGGCTGGTGCCCGGCGAGCAGTTCGTGTAATGGCAGCCGTTGAAGATCGACGGGTACGACTTCGGGGCGCCGTTGGTGGGTACCGAGCCGTCGGCCTGGGCGACCCGGAAGCCGGTGTCGGTGGCGGTGACGCACTGGGTGGCGCTGGTGCCCCAGCGGTTGTTCTGGACGACGTAGCGCCCCTGGATGACGGCCGAGCCGTACTGCTCGCAGATCGTGGTGTCGGCCTGGGCCGGCGGTGTCGCGACGAGCAGGGCCGCGACGGCGGCGAGAGCGGAGAGCAGCGCGGCGAACAGGCCGCGCGCGGTGCGGGGACGGTGCGGTAACGGTCGCATGCGGGTGCCTCTCTCGGAGATGGCTCCGGATTCATCGGGGGCCGGATCGGGAGCGCTCCCAACTCCCCACTGATGGGAGCGCTCCCACCCCACCGGTTCGGTCCGGACTGTAGGAGTCCGTCCATGTCCCTGACAACCCTGTGCGCGCGAATTGCGTCGAATGGATTTCGAAGCGGCAGGTCAAGCAGGGTGGCCCAGCAACACCTGGGCGAGGCCCAGCATTTGGGAGCGCTCCCGAAGGGCCTTTCTGCGAAGAAGGCGGCTTCAGGCCGAGTCGCGGACCACCAGCCGCGTGCGCAGGATGACGTGCCGCCAGGCCACCTCGGGCTGCTCCATCTCCTCGAGCAGCAGCCGCACCATGGTCCGCCCGATCTCCTCCAACGGCTGACGGACCGTCGTCAGCGAGGGTTCGGTGTGCTGGGCGAGCGTGAAGTCGTCGAAGCCGATCACCGCGACGTCCTCGGGCACCCGGCGTCCGGCGGCCCGCAGCACGCCCAGCGCTCCGGCGGCCATGGTGTCCGAGGCGGCGAAGACGGCGTCCATGTCCGGGTGCCGTTCGAGGAGTTGGGCCGTCGCCCGACGCCCGCTGTCCTCGGTGAAGTCCCCCTCGACGACCAGCGAGGGCAGCGGATCTAGGCCCGCGTCGGCGAGCGCCTCCTGGTAGCCGCGCAGTCGGCACTGGGTGACGTACATGTCGAGCGGACCTGTGACCGCGGCGATCCTCCTGCGCCCACCGCGCAGCAGATGCTCGACCGCGCCCCGGGCGCCGCCGACGTTGTCTGCGTCCACGTAGGTGACGTGCTCGTCGCCCGAGCGACGGCCGAGCAGCACGGTGGGCAGCCCGGCCTCGGCCAGCATGTCGGGCAGCTTGTCCTCGGCCCGCACGGACATCAGCAGCACCCCGTCCACCCGCCCGCCGCGCGCGTACTCGACGAAGCGCCGCCGCTCGGCGTCCGTGCGGACCAGGGTGAGCAGCAGTTGCACCGAGGTGTCGGCGAGGGCGTCGCCGACCGACCGAACGATCTCCGAGAAGAACGGCTCCCCGAACAGCCGCCAGTCCCGCTCCGTCATCGCCAGCGCCACGGCGTCCGCGCGCCGCCCGGCCAGGGAGCGGGCGGCCAGATTGGGCACATAGCCCAGTTCGGCGATGGCCCGCTCAACGGCACGGCGCGTCGAATCCTTCACGCCCGCCGCGTTGTTGATGACCCGCGAGACGGTGCCACGCCCGACACCGGCGAGGGCCGCGACTTCCTCCAGCGTCGGCGAGCCAGGGCGCATCCTGCCCATAACCACCCCCAGGCACCCGATCTTACGGGCCGCGGCCCGCTGTGATCGAATGTTTCGGCGGCGGTCAGGCCGAGTACCGCTCCCTCAGCTCGATCTTGCGTACCTTTCCGGACACCGTCATCGGGAACGAGTCAAGCACCCGCACCCCGGCCGGGATCTTGTAGTGCGCCAACTGCCCCTCGCAGAAGGCCCGTACGTCCTCCAGCGTCGGCGGGTCGGCCGGGTCGCGCGGGATGACGCAGGCCAGGACCTCCTCGCCGTAGCGCTCGTGCGGGACGCCGATGACCTGGACGTCGGCGATCTTCGGGTGGGCGTAGAGGAACTCCTCGATCTCGCGGGGGTAGATGTTCTCGCCGCCCCGGATGATCATGTCCTTGATCCGGCCGACGATCTCGACGTACCCGTCCTCGCGCATCATCGCGAGGTCGCCGGTGTGCATCCAGCGGGCGGGGTCGACGGCCTCGGCGGTCTTCTCCGGTTCGTTCCAGTAGCCGAGCATCACGCTGTAGCCGCGGGTGCACAACTCGCCTGCCTTGCCCCGGGGTTGGGTCACTCCGGTCGCCGGGTCGACGATCTTCACCTCGACGTGCGGCAGGACGCGGCCGACGGTGCCGGTGCGGTGTTCCAGGTCGTCGTCCATCCGGGTCTGCGTGGAGACGGGCGAGGTCTCCGTCATGCCGTAACAGATCGACACCTCGGCCATGTTCATCTCGCTGACCACCCGCTTCATCACCTCCACCGGACAGGGCGAGCCCGCCATGATGCCCGTGCGCAGGGAGGAGAGGTCGTACGAGGCGAAGTCGGGGTGGTTCAACTCCGCGATGAACATGGTCGGTACGCCGTACAGGGAAGTGCAGCGCTCCTGCTGGACGGCGTCCAGGGTGGCCTTGGGTTCGAAGGAGGGTGCCGGGATGACGATGCAGGCGCCGTGGGACGTGGCCGCCAGGTTCCCCATGACCATGCCGAAGCAGTGGTAGAAGGGCACGGGCAGACACACCCGGTCCTGTTCGGTGTACGCGATCAACTCCCCCACGAAATACCCGTTGTTGAGGATGTTGTGGTGGGAGAGCGTGGCCCCTTTGGGGAAGCCGGTCGTGCCCGAGGTGTACTGGATGTTGACCGGGTCGTCGCAGGACAGGTCGGTCGGCAGGTCACTCGGGGTGGCGCGGGCGAGCAGCGCGTCCCAGCTCGGGGCGCCGAAGTACACGGCCTCGCGCAGGTCGGGGCAGTTGCCCCGCACCTCGTCGACCATGGCCCGGTAGTCGCTGGTCTTGTGGCCGAGCGAGGCGAAGAGCAGGGAGATCCCGGCCTGCTTGAGCACGTACTCGACCTCGTGCACGCGGTACGCCGGGTTGATGTTGACCATGATCGCGCCGATGCGGGCGGTGGCGTACTGGACGAGCACCCACTCGGGGCAGTTGACGGCCCAGATCCCGACCCGGTCACCCTTGGCGATCCCGCTCGCGAGCAGCGCGTACGCCAACTCGTCGACGTCGGCCATGAGTCGGTCGTACGTCCAGCGCCGCCCCGAGGGGACGTCGACGAGTGCCTCCCGCTCGGGCCAAGTGGCGGCCGTGCGTGCCAGGTTGTCCCCGATCGTGTCGCCGAGGAGGGCGGTCGCGCCGGTTCCGTGCGTGTACGACAGTGCGGTCACCGGAAGTCCTCCTCGCGGTACTCGTTGTCCGAGCCGGCCGCCGTGGCCTCACGGAGTTCGATCCGGCGGATCTTGCCGGAGACGGTCTTGGGCAGGGGCGCGAACTCGAGTCGGCGGACTCGCTTGTAGGGGGCGAGGACCTCACGGGAGTGCTCGAAGAGGACCTTCGCGGTGTCGGGTCCCGGCTCCCAGCCGTCGGCGAGCACGACGTAGGCCTTGGGGACTGCGAGGCGCAGCTCGTCGGGGGCGGGGACGACAGCGGCTTCGGCGACCGCCTCGTGCTCCAGCAGGGCGCTCTCCAGCTCGAAGGGGCTGATCTTGTAGTCGGAGGCCTTGAAGACGTCGTCGCTGCGCCCGATGTAGGTCAGATAGCCCTCTTCGTCTCTCGACGCGACGTCTCCGGTGCGGTAGTAGCCGCCCGCCATCGCCTCCGCCGTACGGTCGGCGTCGCCGTGGTAGCCGGTCATCAGGCCGACGGGGCGGGCCGACAGGTCGAGCGCGATCTCGCCCTCGGCCGCGCCGGGCGCGCCGGAGACCGGGTCCAGCAGTTCGACCCGGTAGCCGGGGCTGGGCCGCCCCATGGAGCCCGTCTTCAGGGGCTGGCCGGGGCTGTTGGACACCTGTACGGCGGTCTCGGTCTGGCCGAAGCCGTCCCGGATGGTGACGCCCCAGGCCCGTCGGACCTGCTCGATGACCTCGGGGTTCAGCGGCTCCCCCGCCGCCACGGCCTCGCGCGGCGGCGTGCGCAGCGCGGTCAGATCGGCCTGGATGAGCATGCGCCACACCGTCGGCGGGGCGCAGAAGGTCGTGACGCCCGCCCGGTCCATCTCCGCCATCAGCCGGGCCGGGTCGAAGCGGGTGTAGTTGTGCAGGAAGACGGTCGCCTCGGCGTTCCACGGTGCGAACAGGTTGGACCAGGCGTGCTTGGCCCAGCCCGGCGAGGAGATGTTGAGGTGCACATCGCCGGGCTTGAGGCCGATCCAGTACATGGTGGCGAGATGGCCGACGGGGTACGAGACGTGGGTGTGCTCGACGAGCTTGGGCCGGGCGGTGGTTCCGGAGGTGAAGTAGAGCATCAGCGGGTCGTCGGCGCGGGTCGGTCCGTCCGGGGTGAAGGCGGCGGGGGCCGCGTAGGCGTCCTCGTACGTCTGCCAGCCCTCGCGCGCGCCGCCGACGACGACGCGGGTGTAGTCACCGGGCACCTCGTCGAACTTGCCGGTGTCCTCGGACCGCACGATCACCTGCCGGACCCGCCCGCGCTCCACCCGGTCGCGCAGATCGGCGGGTCCGAGCAGCGGGGTGGCCGGGATGACGACCGCGCGCAGCTTCATCGCGGCCAGCGCCGTCTCCCACAGCTCGGTCTGGTTGCCGAGCATGACCAGGACGCGGTCCTCGGCCCCGATACCCCGGGCGCGCAGCCAGTTCGCAACCCGGTTGGAACGGGCGGACATCTCGGCGAAGGTCAGCCGCGCCTCGGTGCCGTCCTCCTCGACGATGTGCAGGGCGGTGCGGTCATTGCCGTCCGCGATGACGTCGAACCAGTCGAGCGCCCAGTTGAATCGCTCGGGGCGGGGCCAGGCGAATCCTTCGTAGGCGGTGGCGTAGTCCTCGCGGTGCTCCAGCAGAAAGTCCCGTGCCCTGCGGAAGTCCTCGGTCGCCGTCATTCGTCCTCCTCATCACCGGACCATTGCCGGGCGGCTCCCTGCCATCGTGTAATCCGTGATGCACCTCTCACTACCCCCGAACGGGGGTGTACGCCGCACAGGAAGGGCGGGCAGTTGGCAGCAGATGTCGCAGGAGCCGCGGAGATCCGCGGTGCGCTGGTCCGGCTGCGGCGCTCGACCGGACTCCCGGTCGCGTTCGGCGGTCTGGTGGAGTCCGTCCGACCACAGATGCTCATCAGCGAACTCAACGGCACCGCCACGCGCTCGCTGAGCCGGCTCGCGGTGACCTCCGGCACCGGTCTCGGCGGCCGCGCGGTCGCCCTGGCCCGCCCCTGCGCGGTGACGGACTACTCCTCCTCGCGGCAGATCAGCCACGAGTACGACACCGCCGTCGCCGCCGAGGGCCTGCGCTCGGTCCTCGCGGTGCCGGTTGTCGTACGGCGCCGGGTGCGCGGTGTCCTCTACGGCGCTCTGCGCACCGCCCAGCCGCTCGGCGACCGCACGCTGACGGCGGCCGTGAATGCCGCGCGGGACGTGGAACAGGCGCTGGTCGTCCAGGAGTCGGCGCGCGAGCTGCTGAACGCGGCGCGGCCGGAGCCGGAGCGGCGCGGGGACGGGGCCGCGTGGGAGCAGGTGCGCGAGGCGCACGCCGCGCTGCGGGCGCTGGCGCCCCGGATCGCCGAGCCGGGGCTGCGGGCGGAACTGCTGGAGGTGTGCGGACTGCTGACCGCCGAGGGCCCGTCGTCATACGTCGGCCTCGCGCCCCGTGAGCTGGATGTGCTGGCGTGTGTGGGCTCGGGCGCCACCAACGCCGTCACCGCCGAGCGGCTTGGGCTGCGGCCGGAGACGGTGAAGGGGTATCTGCGCTCGGCGATGCGCAAGCTCGGGGCGCACACCCGTGGGCAGGCCGTGGTCGCGGCGCGCCGGGCGGGGCTGCTCCCTTAGGGGTCCGCGGGCCGTCTTGAGCGGTCTGCGGGCCGTCCTGGCAGTCGCTCCCCCATTCATTCATCCGTGCCTTGAATTTCCCTATGCCCTCGCGCTGTTATTTCCCTCACCCGGCAGGCACTCCGTAATTCAAAGACACGTTGCCTAATATTGGCCAGGACACGACACACGGAGGGGAGCGGTGACCGTGCCACGGGACTTCACGGAGCCTGCCAGATCCCGCCCCGACCTGGTCATCGGCCGGGACGAGCCGTTCATGGCCGCGCGTGAGCAGCTCGCCCGGGGCGGCAGCGTCCTGCTCCACGGGCCCGCCGGAATAGGAAAGTCGACCGTCCTGCGGGCATTGGCCGCGGAATACGGCGAAGCGGCACGGACCGTGTTGCGCTGCTCCGCGACCGAGTCCGAATCCCATCTCCCCTTCCTCGCCCTCGCCGACCTCCTCGGTCTGGTCCTGGACGAGGTCTGCGACAAGCTGCCCGCTGCCCAGCGCACCGCG
Source organism: Streptomyces sp. NBC_00287 (assembly GCF_036173105.1). NCBI lineage: Bacteria > Bacillati > Actinomycetota > Actinomycetes > Kitasatosporales > Streptomycetaceae > Streptomyces > Streptomyces sp. NBC_00287. Next base: position 7,490,463 of record NZ_CP108053.1, on the reverse strand, counting down.
CTGGAATCGGCGCTCACCGGCCGCGGCGAATCCACGCTCCAGCGCGACGGACTCGCGCTGCGCCTGGCCGTTCTGTCCACCCTGCGTGCGCTCGCCGCCGAGGGTCCGGTCCTGATCGTCGCCGACGACCTCCAGTGGCTGGACCCGGCCAGCGCCGAACTCCTCGGCTTCGCCGCCCGGCGCCTCGGCGACACGCCCGTGCGGATGCTGTGCGCCGCCCGGACCCAGGACGAGGAGTACGACCGCCATCTACGCGCGTCCCCGCCGGACACCCTCGCCCTGCGTCTCGGCCCGCTCTCCCGCACCCAGGTCGCCGCCCTGCTCGAGCACCGCGGCTACACCGGGCTGTCCCGCTCCACGGTCCGCGACATCCACCGCACCAGCGGCGGCAACCCACTGTTCGCGCTGGAGCTGGGCCGCGCGCTCGCCGAGAACCCCACCCCGCCCCGGCCGGGCGAGCCGCTGCCGGTGCCGACCTCGCTGCGTGCCCTCGTGCTCAACCGGCTCGGGATGCTCTCCCCCGACGCCCGCCACACCCTCCTCGTGGCCAGCGCCGGCGCCCGCCCCACCCTGGCCACCCTGCACGCGGCCGGGCGCACCGACGCCGAGGCGGAGACCGCCCGGGCAGCCGAACTCGGGCTGCTCGCCACGGAGTCGGAGGGTCCCGCCGTACGCTTCGCGCATCCGCTGATCTCGGCCGCGCTGTACGCGGAGGCGCCCGCGCAGGAGCGGCGCGCCGCGCATGCCGCGCTGTCCACGGCGGCCTCGGACCCCATCGAACGGGCCCGGCATCTGGCGCTGGCGACCACCGGCACCGATCCGGAGGTGGCCGCCGCGCTGGCCGAGGCCGCGGCCCTGGCCCGGGACCGCGGGGCCCCCTCGGTGGCAGCCTCCCTCGGCAGACTGGCCGCCCGCCACACACCGGCGGAGCTCGGGCCGAGGCGGGTGCGGCAATCCGGCGACGCCGCCGCGGGGGGCGCGGCTTCGGCGGAGCAGCGGACGCCGGCCCACGACACCGGCGCGCCCTGGGGGCAGCTAGGGGCCTACGCCCCCGACACCGGTGCGCCCTCGGGGGAGCCGCGGACTCAGGCCCACGACACGGGCGCGCCCTCGGGCGAACCCCGCGCCCAGGCTTACGACACCACCGCAGCCTCGGGCGAAGCACGTGCCCAGGCCCACGACACCGGCGCGCCCTCGGGGGACCCGCGAACCCACGCCCAGGGCACCACCGCAGCCTCAGGCGAAGCACGTGCCCAGGCCCACGACACCGGCGCGCCCTCGGGGGACCCGCGAACCCACGCCCAGGGCACCACCGCAGCCTCGGGGGACCCCCGGACCCAAGCCCACGACACCACCCCCGCCGACCGGACACCCCCCGGCCCCCAGGACCTGCTCCTTCAGGCCGCCGAGGACGCCATCACTGCCGGTGAGTTGGATCTCGCCCGGGACATTGCGCGCGAGGTGCTCTCCGGGTCGACGGTGCCTGTGCAGCGGGTGCGGGCCTGGATTGTGGTCATCGAGACCGCGGGGCACGCCATGACCGAGGTCGACGCGGTCTTCCCGCAGGCGCTGGCCGACGCGGGCGACGACCCGAGGCTGCTCGCCCTGATCCACTACCAGCTGGCCTGGCGGGCGCTGCTGGTGGACGGGGACTTCGACCCGGCCCGGGAGGAGGCGGCGTACTCCGCGGAGCTGGCCGCGCGCGGCGGCGACCGGTACACCGAGTTGATGGCGCTCGCCTTCCGGGCGCAGATCGAGACCCTGATGGGCCACCCGGACGCGCCCGCGACCATCAAACGCGCGCTGAGGGAACCCCAGGACCCGCGGGTGGCATGCCATCACAACGGCGCCGGGTACGCCCGGTTCCGCTGGCTGGTGATGAGCGACCAGCTGCCCGAGGCGCGCGCCACCGTGACCGCGTTGCTGCGCGAGGTGCGACGGCACGGGGCGGTCGAGAGCGAGGTGCACTTCCTGCGCGGTCTCGCCGAGACCGAGCTGCGCACCGGGCACTGCGCCCGTGCCCTCGACCTCGCCCGGGAGAGCCTGCGGCTGGCCCGGGACACCGGGATCGGCGAGGTCGCCTCGGCCGTGCTCACCTCGCTCACGGAAGCCGCGGGCGGCGAGGTGGACCGGGCGCTGGCGCTGGCCCGGGAGGCGCTCGACCACGCCGAGCAGGACGGCGACCAGATGTATGTCTCCCGCGCCCTGGCCGCCCTCGGCCATGCCCAGCTGGTAGCCGGGGACGCGCCCGCGGCGGTCGCCTCGCTGCGCCGGGTGCGCGAGCTGGAGCAGGGCCTCGGTATCACCGACCCCGCGCGCGGACGCTGGCACGGCGATCTCGCCGAGGCACTGGTCCGCATCGGCGAGACCGAGGAGGCGCAGGACGTCATCGACACGACCCGCGCCCGCGCCCTGCGCCTGGGCCGGGAGAGCGTGCTCGCCGTACTGGACCGCGCGGAGGCCCTGGTGCGCGCGGCCCGCGGCGAACGGGAGGCCGCCGCCGTCCAGTTGACGTCGGTGCAGGACCGGCTGGCCAAGCTCGGCTACGGCCTGGAGGAGGCGAGGGCGGCCTTCGCGGTGGCGGCGCTGCGCACACGCAGGCCGGGCCCGACGTCGTACGACGAGGCAGCGAGGCTGTTCCGACGCTGCCGGGCGCTGCCGTGGCTGCGGCAGGTGGAGTCGGCCGCGGCGGCGCCCGCCCCCGAACCGGCACCCGCGCCGACAGCCGCCCTGGACGCGCTGGACTCCCTCGCCTCGATGGAGCGTCAGGTCGCGGCGCTGGTGATGGAGGGCGCGACGAACCGGGAGATAGCGGCCCGTCTGTTCATCAGCGTCAAGACGGTCGAGGCGACCCTGACCCGGGTCTACCGCAAGCTCGGGATCCGATCGCGCGTCGACATCGTCAGACTGGCGGCGGGCCGTTCCGGCAACTGAGACCCCGTGAGATTCACCGGCAGCGGGGGTTTGACCGGGGCCGACCGAGGGTTTTCCCTGCCCAACTCCCTTAGGGGGTTCCCTCATTGGGAAGGGGATCTCCGGGCTCTAGCGTAGGGGGCGTGCCGCTCGCCGGGCACACGGGGGTCTGTCCCGAGACCCCCGTGCTTCACCCCCACACCCGCGCGACCCCCCACCGGCAACCCAATGAGGAGACTCATGTTCGGGCTCACCCGTGCCAAGAAGACCGCCACCGTGCTCGCGGCCACCGCCGCAGCGGCGGCCACCGCACTGATCGGCCTCGCCCCCACCGCGGCCGCTGCTCCCCAGCCCATCGTGGGCGGTTCGACGACCACCACGACGTCGTACCCGTTCATGATGCAGATCACGGACTCCTCGCAGAACCAGTTCTGCGGCGGCACACTCGTCTCGGCCACCAAGGTCGTCACCGCGGCCCACTGCATGGTCGGCGAGACCACCAGCAGCGTCAGAGTCGTCGGCGGCCGCACCTACCGCAACGGCACCAACGGCACGGTCAGCCGGGTCAGCAAGATCTGGATCCACCCGAGCTACACGGACGCCACCAACGGCGACGACGTGGCGGTGCTGACGCTGTCGACGTCGATGCCGTACACCACGGCGCCCTATGTCTCCTCCTCGCAGACGGGCGTGTACGCGGCCGGCACCACCGCCCGCATCCTCGGCTGGGGCACCACCTCCTCCAACGGCAGCTCCTCCAACCAGCTGCGCACGGCGACCGTGCCGATCGTGTCCAACTCCAGCTGTGCGAGCTCCTACGGTTCGGACTTCATCTCGTCCGACATGGTCTGCGCCGGATACACCTCCGGCGGCGTCGACACCTGCCAGGGCGACAGCGGCGGTCCCCTGCTTGTCGGGGGCGTCCTGGCAGGGATCACTTCCTGGGGCGAGGGCTGCGCGGCGGCCGGATACCCGGGCGTCTACACCCGGCTGACCACCTTCTCCAGCCTGGTGACCACGCAGGTCAACTCGTAACCCGGAAGAACTCCTGAGTATCCCTCAGGTGCAATACCAGGGGGCGTTGCGGGCCTCCACGAGCGGCCCGCAACGCCCCCGATCCATGCCTAGGGCAGGACTTTCCCGAAGCGGATGTCGTACGACGACTCCGGGTGCATGACGTTCAGCATGTACGCGCCCTCCTCCAGGACCTCGGCGCGCCGGGCCTTGGTGAGGTCCCCGAACGGCTCGATGACCAGGGCGTCGTCGATGATCCGCCAGACGCCCGCGAGGAAGCCGTCGACGAGGAACGGGCAGTAGACGGTGTTCACCTGCCAGGTGCGGCCCTTGTTGGCGGGCGGGATCACGCGGGTGCGGTCGGCGTGGGAGAGCAGGAGGTTGTCGAACTCGGGCAGGAAGCGGGGCGGCGCCGGGGTAGTCGGGTCGGGGCGCGGGGCGTCGGGGAGGTCGAAGAGTTCGACGCCGTTCTCGTCGCGGAAGGTGACCAGCTGCGGGCGGAGCCGTTCGAAGGCGGGGCGCATCCGGGTCAGACCGCACCAGGTCTGGAAGTCCTTGACCGAGGCCGGGCCGAAGGCGGCGAGATAGCGCAGGACGGTGGCATCGGCGGACGCGGCGGGCTCGGCCGGGCGGTCCAGCCAGTGCTCGGCGGTGGTGAGACAGACCTGGGCGCTACGGCCCCACACACCGCGCGGGGTGATCTGGACCAGCGGCAGTTTGCAGCGGGCGGCGACGGCGAGCGACTGCGGGTCGGCGTCCGGCCACTCGGCGCTCAGCGCCTCCCGCAGCTGCTTCATGGTGCGCGGCGCCTCCTCGACGAGGTCGCGGGCGAGGGCGGCGAGCCGGTCCAGGTCGACGCCGACCAGACCCTTGCGGAAGTAGTTGATCTCGCGGTCCCGGGCGGGCTGCACCAGGGGCCGCAGGCTGAGGCTGTCGTCCGCGGTGTGCATATGGATCGTCGAGCGCATGGTGACGATCCGCAAGGCTTCCCGCCGCTCCAGCAGTCCCGCCAACTCCTCGGTCGTGAAGCCGTCGAGGCGGGCGGCGAGCGCGTAGTACGGCGGCTTGACCTCCTGGGCCTGGAGGCCGACCAGATGCTCGACGGCCGTCTGCGCGGACATCGGGGCGCGGCGCAGCAGCAGCTGCCGGTCGAGGGTCGCGCGGTTGAGGGCGCGGGTGCCGAGAACGGGGCCCTGGGCGGTCGTCGTCTTCGTCATGCCCCGCACGCTAGTACCGCTTGCGGACAGCGACGGTCCGCAACGGTCGACGGGTAACCTGCTCCGAGATCACCTGGCGTCGGCCGAGAGGCAGCCACGATGTCGAAGAACAACCGGAAATCCGTCTGGCGCCGCGCCCTGACGCCGGCGACGGAGCCGTCGCGGCCCACTGCGGCGGACGCCGAGCCGTCCGCCCCCGAGACGGAACCGCCGAGCATCGTCCAGGCCGCCCTGTACCGGGACGGGGTGCGCGTCTCCTCCCCCGCCACCCTCGCCGACACCTACCGCGAGCTGCGCGACCAGCCCTCCGGCATGGCGTGGATCGGCCTCGCCCGCCCGACCGAGTCCGAACTCCTCTCCCTGGCCGCCGAGTTCGATCTGCACCCGCTGTCGATCGAGGACGCGATGGAGGCCCATCAGCGCCCGAAGCTGGAGCGCTACGGCGAGACCCTCTTCGTCGTCCTGCGCGCGGCCCGCTATCTCGACGCGCCGGAGGAGGTCGACTTCGGCGAGCTGCATGTCTTCGTCGGCCCCGACTTCGTGATCACGGTCCGCCATGGCGCGGCCCCCGACCTCTCGGCGGTCCGGCGCCGTATGGAGGAGTCGCCCGAGCTGCTGAAGCTGGGCCCTGAGGCGGTGCTGTACGCGATCCTCGACGCGGTGGTCGACGGCTACGCCCCGGTCGTCGCGGGCGTCCAGAACGACGTCGACGAGATCGAGACGGAGGTCTTCCGGGGCGATCCGGAGGTGTCCCGCCGTATCTATGAACTCTCCCGGGAAATGGTCGAGTTCCAGCGCTCCACGCGCCCGCTGGTCGGCATGCTGCACGGCCTGATGGCGGGCTTCGCGAAGTACGGCACGGACGAGGAGCTTCAGCGCTATCTCCGGGACGTCGCCGACCACGTCACCCACACCAGCGAACGCGTCGACGGGTTCCGCCAGGCCCTGACCGACATCCTCACGGTGAACGCGACCCTGGTCACCCAGCAACAGAACGCGGAGATGCGGGCGTTGGCGGAGGCGGGGTTCGAGCAGAACGAGGAGATCAAGAAGATCTCGGCGTGGGCGGCCATCCTGTTCGCTCCGACGCTGGTCGGGACGATCTACGGCATGAACTTCGAGAACATGCCGGAGCTGGACTGGAGCTTCGGGTACCCCTTCGCCGTCGGCCTGATGGGCCTGGTCTGCGTGAGCCTGTACGTGATCTTCAAACGGCGGGACTGGCTCTGACCTCGGGTGAACTCGGGTGTCATGGCGACGGCCCTGTTACGCAACGGCAGTTGAAGCGATGGAGGATGAACGACCCATGGTCGAACAGGACGAGCGATTCGATGTTGTCGTACTCGGAGCCGGGCCCGGCGGCTACGTCGCGGCCGTCCGGGCGGCCCAGCTGGGCCTGCGGGTCGCGGTCGTCGAGGAGAAGTACTGGGGTGGCGTCTGCCTGAACGTGGGCTGCATCCCGACCAAGGCCCTGCTGCGCAACGCGGAACTGGCCCACCTCTTCACCCATGAGGCGAAGACCTTCGGCATCAAGGTCGACGGCCAGGTCTCCTTCGACTACGGCGAGGCCTTCCGCCGCAGCCGCAAGGTCGCCGACGGCCGGGTCAAGGGCGTCCACTATCTGATGAAGAAGAACAAGATCACCGAGGTGGACGGCCGCGGCACCTTCCTCGACCCGCACACGCTCCAGGTCACCGACTACGACGGCAACACCCGGACCATCGGTTTCGAGCACTGCATCATCGCCACCGGCGCCACCCCCAAACTGCTGCCGGGCACCAAGCGCAGCGCGCGCGTGGTGACCTTCGAGGAACAGATCCTCGCCGAGGAACTCCCCCAGTCGGTCATCATCGCGGGCGCCGGTGCGATCGGTATCGAGTTCGCCTATGTGCTGCACAACTACGGCGTGAAGGTCACGATCGTGGAGTTCCTGGACCGCGTCGCCCCGCTGGAGGACGCCGAGGTCTCCGCCGAACTCGCTCGCCAGTACCGCAAGCTGGGCATCGACGTCCTCGCCTCCACCCGCGTCGACGCCATCGACGAGTCCGGGCCCCAGGTCCGCGTCACGGTCACCGGCAAGGACGGCACCCCGCGGATCCTGGAGGCCGACAAGGTCCTCCAAGCCATCGGCTTCGCACCGAACATCAGCGGATACGGGCTGGAGAACACGGGCGTGACGCTCACCGAACGTGGAGCGATCGACGTCGACGGCCGCTGTCGCACCTCCGTCCCGCACCTCTACGCCATCGGCGACGTCACCGCCAAGCTGATGCTCGCGCACGCCGCCGAGGCCATGGGCGTCATCGCCGCCGAGACCATCGCCGACGCCGAGACGATGGAACTCGACTACGCCATGATCCCGCGGGCCACCTTCTGCCAGCCCCAGATCGCCAGCTTCGGCTACACCGAGGAGCAGGCCCGCGAGCTCGGCCACGACGTCAAGGTCGCCAAGTTCCCGTTCACCGCGAACGGCAAGTCCCACGGCCTCGGTGACACCACCGGCTTCGTCAAGCTCATCAGCGATGCCACGCACGGCGAACTCATCGGCGGCCATCTGATCGGCCCCGACGTCACCGAACTGCTGCCGGAGCTGACCCTGGCTCAGCAGTGGGATCTCACCGTGCACGAGGTCGCCCGCAATGTGCATGCGCACCCGACCCTGAGCGAGGCCGTCAAGGAGGCCGTCCACGGTCTGGCGGGCCACATGATCAACATGTGAGGCCGTCGTTCAGCTCCGCCCACACCGTCTTGCCGTGCCGGGCGTGCCGGGTGCCCCAGTGCTCGGCGAGCTGGGCGACCAGGAACAGGCCGCGTCCGCCCTCGTCGTCGGTGCGGGCGCGGCGCTGGTGCGGGGTGGTGCTGCTGGCGTCGGAGACCTCGCACAGGAGGGAGCGGTCGTGGATGAGGCGCAGCCGGATGGGGGGCCGGCCGTAGCGGATGGCGTTGGTGACCAGTTCGCTGACGACCAGCTCGGTGGAGAAGTCGAGGTCCTCGAGGCCCCAGACGCCCAGTTGCTCGGAGACGCGTGAACGGACGACTGAGACCGCGGCCGGGTCGGCCGCCAGGTCCCAGCTCGCGACCTGTCCGTCCCCGAGGGTGCGGGTGCGGGCCAGCAGGAGCGCCACATCGTCGGGCGGGTGGGCCGGCAGCAGGGTGTCGAGCACGGTGTCGCAGGCGGTCTCCAGCGAGGGAGCGGGCTGGGCGAGCGCCTGGTGGAGCAGGGCGAGGGCGGTGTCGATGTCGTGGTCGCGGGCTTCGAGCAGGCCGTCGGTGTAGAGGGCGAGGAGGGTGTCCTCGGGCAGGACCACCTCCGTCGCCTCGAAGGGCAGGCCGCCGAGACCGAGCGGTGGGCCCGGTGGCAGGTCGAGGGTGTCGACGGTGCCGTCCCGGGCCATCAGGGACGGCAGCACATGGCCCGCGCGGGCCATGGTGCAGCAGCCGCTGACGGGGTCGTAGACCGCGTACAGGCAGGTGGCGCCGATGTCCGCGGACTCGGCGTCCGGGCGGGTGGAGGCCTCGGCGGACAGGCGCAGGACGACGTCGTCGAGGTGGGTGAGGAGTTCGTCGGGGGGCAGGTCGATATCGGCCAGGGTGCGTACGGCGGTGCGCAGCCGTCCCATGGTGGCGGCGGCGTGCACGCCGTGGCCGACCACGTCGCCCACCACGAGGGCGACCCGGGCCCCGGACAGCGGGATGACGTCGTACCAGTCGCCGCCCACACCGAGCCGGTCACCGGCCGGGAGGTAGCGGCACGCGACCTCCAGGGCCGACTGCGGGGGCGTACGCGAGGGGAGCAGGCTGCGCTGGAGGCTGAGGGCGGTGGCGCGGGCGTTGGTGTAGCGGCGGGCGTTGTCGACGGCGACGGCCGCCCTGGCGGCGATCTCCTGGGCGAGGAGCAGGTCCTCGTCGTCGTAGCGGTCCGGGTTGCGGTGGCGGGAGAACTGGGCGACACCCAGGGTGGTGCCGCGGGCGCGCAGGGGCACGACCAGCGTGGAGTGTGCTGGGGGCGCGTCGGTGTGGTGGCGTACGGGGTGGCCGGTGGTCAGGGCTCTGGCCTGCGGGGATCCGTCCGGGTAGGTGTGGAGTCCCTCCGGGGTGCTCGCCGGTTCCTCGGCGACCCGGCGCAGCACGAGGGGTTCCTCCGCCGGTGTGTCCCGCCCTTGGAGCAGGGAGTCGAGCAGGTCGACGGAGGCACGGTCCGCGAAGTGTTCGGTGGCGAAGTCCGCCAGCTCCCGGGTGGTGCGGGCGATGTCCAGGGTGGTCCCGATGCGCATGCCGGCGTCGGTCACCGTCGTCAGCCGCCACCGCAGCCTGCGCTCCCGCTCCTCCTGGTAGGCCAGGACGCCCTGCTCGGCTAGGCGGTCCACGTAGGCCGTCGTCGCCGCGAGCAGTCTGCGCGCCACGGCGCCGATCAGTTCGGCGTCGTCGGTCAGCCGGGGCAGCACCACGAGCGCCCGGTCGAAGGCGATGCCCTGGGCCAGCCGGTGAGCCCGCAGCATCGCGGTGACGGGTATCCCGCGCCGGGCAAGGCGACGTACGCGATCGACGTCGGCGGGGGGCAGTTCGATCCGGTCCGGCTCGATGCCGTGCTCCAGGCCGGTCAACGCGGCGACCGTGTGCTCGGCGATGTTCTGCGTGGTCATCCGGGCCATGTCCGGATCTGCCCACAGCTCGGGGACCTCACGCCGCAGGAACGCCGTCATGTCGCCGGTCAGCCTGTCCGCGCTCGTCCTGAGCTCATGGGCGACCTGGGCCACGAGGCTGTCCACGGTGACGTCCACAACATCGACGTTACGCCGTGCGGGCGAGCAGGCGAGGTGGGCGGAGCAGGGCCGCCCGGCCTCGACGGAACGAGGCCGGGCGGGGATGCGGGGCGGATTACCGCGCGGTGTCCGCGTACTCCTCGTCCGGCTCGGTCTCCGCCGTCCCGGGCTCGGCCTGGCGGTGCTTGCCGGCGGCCTTGCGGCCGGGCAGGACCGCGATGACGATCATGGTTCCGGCGGCCATGATGATCGCGCCGATGAGGCTGGTGTGGGCGATCGAGTGGGCGAAGGACTCGTGGACGGCGTCGATGAGGGCCTGGGCCTGCTGGGCTCCGCCCTGGGGGTTCTGCCCGACCTGCTCGGCGACAGCGAGGCCGCCGCCCACCGAGTCCTTGGCGGTGTCCATCGCGGCGGCCGGGAGTTGGCCGCCGATCAGGTCGGTCAGCTTGTCCTTGTAGGACGTGGCGAGGAGCGAGCCGAGGATGGCGATGCCCAGGGAACCGCCGAGCTCCAGCGCGGTGTCGTTGGCGCCGCCGCCGACACCCAGCTCCGACTCGGGGAAGGAGCCCATGATGGTGTCGGTGGCCGGGGCGACGCTCAGGCCGATCGCGAAGCCGAGCAGGAGCAGCGGCGCCACGAAGTCGGTGTACGTCGAGCCCGACTCGATCAGCGTGAGCAGGACGACGCCCACCGTGCCGATCACCATGCCGGCCCCCACCACCAGCTTCACGCCCAGCTTCGGGGCCACCCGCCCGGTCACCGCGGCGCCGGCGAAGACGGCTCCGGCCAGCGGCAGCAGCCGTATGCCGGTCTCCAGCGCGTCGTAGCCGAGGACGAACTGCAGGAACTGGGTGGAGTAGTAGAGCGAGCCGAAGGTGCCGAAGAAGAAGAACAGCACCGCGAGCATCGACCCGCTGAAGGGGCGCTCCTTGAACTTGCGCACGTCCAGCATGGGGTTGGGGTGCTTCAACTCCCAGGCCACGAAGGCCAGCAGGCCGACACCGGCGACCACGGCCGCGGTGATCGGGCCGGCGCCCCAGCCGAAGTGCGGGCCCTCGATGGTGGCGTAGACCAGGGAGCCGATGGAGACCATGGAGAGCAGGCCGCCGACGTAGTCGATCGCGCCCGCCTTCTCCGCCTTCGACGGCGGCACCAGGACCAGCGCGCCGACGACGGCGAGGAGCGCGATGGGGACGTTCATCAGGAAGGTGGAGCCCCAGGCGTGGTCCTGCAGCAGCCAGCCGGCGGCGAGCGGTCCCGCGGCGATGGCGAGGCCGGAGGTCGCGCTCCAGGCGGTGATGGCCTTGGCCCGTTCGCCCCGCGGGAACATCGCGACCAGCAGGGACAGGGTGGCCGGCATGACGACGGCGGCGCCCACGCCCATGATCGCGCGGGCGGCGATGACCAGGCCGGTCTCGTCGACCAGACCGCCCATCACCGAACCGCCCGCGAAGATCAGCAGACCGAGGATCAGCGCGCCCCGGCGGCTGTACTTGTCGCCGATCGCGCCCAGGACCAGCATCAGCGCGGCGTAGGGGACGGTGTAGCCGTCGATGATCCACTGCAGATCGCTGCTGGTCAGGCCCAGGTCCTTGGTCATGTCCGGCGCCGCCACGATCAGCGATGTGTTCGCCATGACGACGATCAGCAGGCTGAGGCAGAGCACCAGCAGGGCCCACCAGCGGCGGGGATAGGGCCCGGTCATCCTCTCGGCGGGTGTGGTGGCTATCAGCGGCATCGGGAGCTCCTCGGGGCGGCGGGGTGAGGGGGCGGCAGGAGCCGTAGGGGTGCGGACAGGGGCACCGCACGGCAGTTAATTGCCCAACGATGTGCAGACTAGTTTATTGCCCGTTGGTGTGCAAGTATCGAGCTCGCCCTCCCCCTCGACCGGAGGCCCCCTATGACAAACCCCCACGTCACAGGCGGCGCACGCCGTCAGACACAGCTCACCCGGGCCCGCATCCTCGAAGCGGCACGACAGGAACTCGGGCGTGATCCCGACAGCAGCCTCACCGACATCGCCGAGGCCGCCGGTGTGGTGCGCCGTACCGTGTACGACCACTTCGCCGGGCGGACCGCGCTGGTCGAAGGGCTCGCCGCGGAGGCCGCGGAGGCGCTGCGCCGGGCTCTGGCGGCGGTGGCGGTCCCCGATCCCGACTCCGTCACCGCCATGGCGCGCTTCGTCCTGGCCCTGTGGCCCGTCGGCGACCGCTACCGCACGCTGTTGCGGCTCGGGCCCCAGGACCTCGGACCGGACCGCGTGAACGAAATCCTCGCCCCCGCCCGCGACTTGGCGACCGCGATCATCGAACGCGGGCAGCGGCAGGGCGTCTTCCACACCAGCGTTCCCCCCGAGCCGCTCAGCAGGGCGGTCGAAGGGCTGCTGCTGGCCCTCCTGGAATGCGTGAACGCCGAGTGCTGGACAGACGACGGCACGCACAGCGCGACGGCCGCCCTGATCGCGGTAGGCGCGGACCGCGACCTCGCCGCGGCGCTCATCGGCGAACTCCGGCGCCCCGGGCCCGTCAACACCTGAGGACGAGAACACCGAGAGGAACGCCATGTACCACTCCGAGTACGAGCACACCGCCGTCTACGCGAGCCCGCCGACTCCCCACAGGCGGCGCCGAATCGTCGCCGTCGTCTCCCTCGCCGCGCTGCTGCTCGGCGCCGTCGTCGTCGACCGTGTTGCCGCGGCCCGGGCGGAGAGCCGTACGGCGAAGGCCTTCCAGGACGGCATGGGGACGCCGGAGCGCCCTGACGTGCACGTCAGTGGATTTCCCGTGCTGAATCAGCTGGCCGAGGGCCGCCTTCGGCACGTCGACATCACCGCCCACGACATACCCGCGAGGGGAACGGAACGGCCCCTACCGGTAACCGAGTTGACCGTCGGGATCGACGGGCTGAAGACGTCCGGGAGCGCCGACGCGGCCCATGCGCGCAGCGTCGAGGCGACCGCGCGTCTGTCGTACGAGGACGTGTCGCAGGCACTCGGCGTGGACGTCTCACGGGGCGATGAAGCCGGTCGGGTCGACGTGAGCGTCAGCCTGCCGCTGGCCGGTGACGTGACGTTGAGCGCGGACGTGTCGGCGGCCTCCGGCAACCGCATCGTCTTCTCGGATCTCCGCGTCACCGAGGGCGAGTTGATCCCTCCGGCGAAGGCGCTGCTGGACCAGGCCATGGAGACGCCGGTCCCCGTTCAGAACGTCCCCGAGGGGCTGAGCCTGCGGTCGGTCACCACCACCGAGGACGGCATCGACGCCCGCTTCACCGGCACGGAGGTCACCTTCCACCCCGACTCGACGTCCGCGTGAACGGTCAGCCCGCTCGCAGCTCCGCGGCCACGCCCTCGACGACCGAGGTCGCCGTCGGTTCCGGCACACCCGCCGCGACCAGCGTGGCCACGGCGGTCCGCGTCCCGTCGTCCTCCCACGTCCCCGTGTTGACGCTCTCCAGCAGGGAGAGGGTGAGGGCTTCCAGGGCGGCGCTCAGCACCGGCGCGGGCAGGTGGTCGTGGAACACGCCCGCGCTCCCGCCCCGGTCGAGGATGGCGGTGGCCCGGTGACGGGCCGGGGCGAGGATCTCGGCGACCCGTTCCGTGCCCAGGTCCCGGCGGGCGAGGGTGAGGAGCAGCCGGTAGCGGTCACCGACGGGCCAGACCGACAGGACGAACCGGGCCAGGGCTCGCTCGGGCGGCTCCTCGGCGTCCGGCGCATCCGACGCGTCCGACGCTCCCGCGACGCCGCGCAGGGCCTCGGACGCCTCCTCGGCGAGCGCCTCCAACAGGGCCGCACGGCCCGGGAAGTGCCCGAAGACCGTACGGCGGACCACTCCGGCGGCCCGTGCGATCTCCTCCAGGGTCGTATCGGGGTTCCGGCCGAGCTCCTGCCGGGCGGTGGCGAGGATACGGGCGCGGTTGGAGCGGGAGTTGCGACGCAGGGGTTCGCGGACGACGGGTTTGGACACGGCGGCTCAGCCCCTTCTCAGTCGCGGTCGGGCAGCGGGCGCCGGGCGACGTCATAGGCGTCCTCGGGCGGGACGCCCAGCATGCGCAGCAGCATCTCGGCCAGGTTCGACGCGGTCTCGTCGCCGTCGAGGTCCGGCCGGGCGAACCGCAGCTCCACCAGCGCGAGCAGCGAGCCACCGAGGGCGGTCAGCGCCACGGTCGGGTCGGCGACGGTGAAACGGCCGGAGGCGATGCCGACCTCCAGGTCGCGCACCGCACGCGGGGCCAGGCCCGAGTCCGAGTAGATATGGCTGAGGCCGCGGTGGCGCAGGACCTTCATCAGCTCGGGCCGGGAAGCGGACAGGTGCGCGCTGAGCCGGAAGCCGGCCGCGACGAGTTCCGCCGGGTCGTCGACGCCTTCCAACTGCTCGTCGAAGGTCCGGCCGAACTCTTCGAGGGCATCCCGCACCGCCGCGTCGAACAGCTCCGTCTTCGACTCGAAGTGGTTGTAGAAGGTGCCGAAGCCGACGTCCGCGCGCTCCGCGATCGTCTGGATGCTCGCACTGGTGTCCCCGGTCTCGGCGAGGATCTGCCGGGCCGCCCGGACCAGCGCCTGACGGGTCTCGGCGCGGCGTCGCTCGAAGCGGTTCTTGGGCGGGGCTGACGTCGGCATACGCGCGAGTCTAGCAACGATCACCCCGCCTCCACAGTTTTGATGATTTCATCAGATTCACTGGGATCAGCTATTGACGATCGTTATTTCAAAGCTGATGATTTCCTCATTACAGCAATGTTGCTTGGAGGACGTCATGTCCAAGACGGCTCATCAGGACCTCCACAGCGAGCAGGGCGCCCTGCGCGGCGAACACCCCGGTCGCTCCCGGAACCCCGTGATCAAGGTGGCGGACCTGGCCTGGCTGGAGTTCGAGAAGCCCGACCTGGACCGCGCGGAGGTCTTCGCGCGGGACTTCGGCTTCGGAATCGCCGCCCGTACGGAACAGGAACTGTGGCTGCGCGGCACCTTCGCGGGCTCGCCCTGCATGGTGATCCGGCGCGGCCGTACGTCGCGTTTCATCGGCCCGGCGTTCCGGGCGGCGGAGCGGGCCGACCTGGACCGGCTGGCCCGGGCGACGGGGGCGGCCGTGCGGGACGCGGACGTGCCCGGCGGCGGCAAGGCGGTCGGCCTGCTCGATCCCTCGGGCTTCCCGGTGCGGGTCGTGCACTGCGCCGAACAGCTCCCCGAGCTGCCCGGGCAGCGGCCGCTGCTCCTCAACTTCGGCGCGGAGCACCGTCGTACGAACGTCACGCAGCGCCCGCCGCGCGAGCCGTCCCGCATCCAGCGCCTCGGTCATGTGGTGCTGGAGACGCGCGTGTTCGGCCGGGCCCTGGACTGGTACCTGGACACCCTCGGGATGATCGTGTCCGACTTCCTCTTCCTGGACGGGCAGCGGGGCCGTGGTCCGACGATGGCGTTCATCCGCTGCGACCTCGGCAGCGCCCCGGCCGACCATCACACCCTGGCCATGCACCTGGGGCCGGGCACGGGATACGTCCACTCCGCCTACCAGGTGACCGACCTCGACTCGATCGCCGCCGGCGGGGAGTACCTCAACGAGCGGGGCTACCAGCGCAGTTGGGGCATCGGTCGGCATATCCAGGGCAGCCAGCTCTTCGACTACTGGCGCGACCCCGACCACTTCATGCTGGAGCACTTCGCCGACGGCGACCTGTTCTCCTGCGATGTCGAACCCGGTTGGGCGCCCATGTCGGCCAGCGGCCTGGCCCAGTGGGGGCCGCCCGCCACCCGGGACTTCCTCGGCGCCAGTCCGTCCCCCGCCAAGGTCCGCGAGGTGCTGCACGCCCTGCGCGGTGACAACGAACTCGACCCCGCACGTCTGCTGGGCCTGATGAAAGCGATGAACTCATGAGCACCAACGTCCTGCGTACCGCCGACGGCTGGTGGGTGGTGCGCGGCGAGCGCGCCGTCCCCGTCGACACCAAGGCCGCCACCACCGGCGAGCTGCTCGCCGACCGGGCCGCCGTACGGGAGGCGGCTCTGTCGGACGAAGCGGGCACGCCCGTCGCCGACCTGGTGGCCCTCTCCCCGGTCACCACCCCCTGCCGGGTGGTCGCCCAGATGGTCAACTACCGCAGCCACGCCCGCGATTCGGGCTTCACCGGCGACATCCCGCCCGCCTTCTTCCGCAAGGCCTCCGGGTCGGTGAGCGGACCGCACGAGAGCATCGTCCGGCCCGCGCATGTGAAGTTCCTCGACTACGAGATCGAACTGGGCCTGGTCATGGGCGCCCCGCTGCCCATCGGCACCGTCGTCGAGGAGCGCGACCTGCCCTCGTACGTCGCCGGGCTCGTGATCACCAACGACGTCAGCGCCCGTGACGTACAGCTGACCAAGACGCAGTTCTACGAGAGCAAGTCGTACCCCACCTTCACCCCGGCCGGGCCGTACCTCGCCCTGCTGGAGCCGGAGGACTTCGCCCATCTCCTCGATCTGCGGCTGAAGTTGTCGGTCAACGGCGAGCTGCGTCAGGACCGCACCCTCGCCGACATGATCGTCCGTCCGGCGCAGGCGCTGACTCTGCTGGCCCGGTTCCAGACCCTCGACCCCGGCGACCTGCTGCTGACCGGCACCCCCGGCGGCACCGCCCTGAAGGCCCCGCCGAAGGCCGTCGAAAAGATCGGCGCGCTGCTGCCGCCCGCCGTGAAGTGGAAGGCGTTCTTCAAGACGCAGGCCAAGAACCCGCACTACCTCCACCAGGGCGACGTCATCACCGCCACCATCGCCACCCCGGACGGCCGGATCGACCTGGGCGAGCAGCGTACGCCCGTGGCCGACGCGCACTGAGACCCGAAGTGAGCCGCACATGACCGTCGAGCACAACTCGGCAGACGTACCCGTGGTGATCGTCGGAGCCGGACCGGTGGGTGTGACCGCCGCCCTCCTGCTGGCCCGGCGCGGGGTGAGGACCGTCGTCCTCGAACGCCACCACGACGTCTACCCCCTGCCGCGCGCCGTCGCCACCGACGACGAGGTGCGCCGCATCCTCCAGGCCGCAGGGGTCCAGGAGGAGTTCGCCGCGATCGCCCGCCCCGCGCGGGGACTGCGGCTGCTGGACGCCCGGCACCGGGTGATGGCCGAGTTCCCGCGCGCCGCGCAGGGGGCCCATGGCTTCCCGCAGACCAGCATGTTCGACCAGCCCGAGCTGGAGCGGGTGCTCCGGGACGCCCTGGCCCGTACCCCGGAGTGCGAGCTGCGCGGTGGGGCGGAGGTCGTCGGCGTCGAGCAGGACGGCGCCGGTCCGGTCCGCGTCACCTACCGCGACGACACGGGCGAGCACCGGCTGCGGGCGGACGCCGTCCTCGGCTGCGACGGCGCGGGCAGCCTCGTCCGCGAGTCCATCGGTGCCGGATGGGAGGACCTGCGCTTCGAGGAGCGCTGGACGGTCATCGATGTGCGCACCAGCCTCCCGGTCCGCTGCTGGGAAGGCGTCGAGCAGATCTGTGATCCGCGGCGCCCCGCGACGTTCATGCGGATCGGCGAGGACCGCTACCGCTGGGAGTTCCGGCTGAAGGACGACTCCGCCCTCGACCATGAGCGGCTGCGGGCGCTGGTCGCCCCGTGGCTGGACCTCGCGCACGGCGCCGACTTCGACGTGCTGCGGCAGGCGCAGTACACCTTCCGCGCACGGATCGCGGACCGCTGGCGCCGGGGTCGCATCTTCCTCCTCGGCGACGCGGCCCACCTCACTCCGCCGTTCATCGGGCAGGGGCTGTGCGCGGGTATGCGCGACGCGTACAACCTGACCTGGAAACTCGCCTGGGTCCTCCAACAGGGCGCGGAGGAGCGGCTGTTGGACACGTACGAGAGCGAACGCAAGCCGCACGCCCGCCATGTGATCCGGCTCGCGGTCGCCATGGGCTGGGCCATGACCGGCGGCCAGGACGGTGCCGCCGCCGTCCGGCGCGGGCTCCTGGGCGCGGCCGTCCGGGTTCCCGGGCTGAGTACGGGGGTCGCGCGCAACCTCAGTCCGGTCCTCGCCGCCGGTCCGCTCGTACACCACCGGCGGCGCGGTCTCGGGGGCCGCTTCTGCCCGCAGCCGTGGGTGACCCTTGAGGGCCGCCGCGTCCGCCTCGACGACCTGCTCGGCGACTCCTTCGCCGTGCTGACGGCCGCACCGCTGTCACCGTCGTCGCAGGCGGTCGCCGACGGACTGGGTGCCCGGACCGTCCTCGTGGCCGGACTCGGCGACGACGGCCGGCTCGCGGACTGGATGCGCGAGGGGCGGGCGGACGCCGTACTGCTGCGCCCGGACCGGGTCGTCATGGATGTGGTCCCCTCCGGCCGCCACGACTTCACGGCGACGGCCGACTGGGCATCCCTGCTGCACACCGCACGACTTTCCCCACGGAACGTTGCCGAAAGCCTGTTGAGGAGCTCCGCACGATGACAGCGCCATTTTTCACGCCCGATCCGGAGACCACCGCGTCCAGCCGCATCGTCGACTTCGCCCGCCACGCCGGGCTGGACGGCACCGACTACACCGCCCTGCACCACTGGTCGGTCACCGACCTGGAGGGCTTCTGGCGCGCGGTCTGGGACTACTTCGGCATCGCCGCGGACACCCCGTACCAGCAGGTCCTGGCCGAGGAGGCCATGCCGGGCGCCCGCTGGTTCTCCGGTGCCACCCTCAACTACGCCCACCACGCCCTGCGCAACCTCACCGACGACGGCACGGCGATCCTCGCCCTCGACGAGACCGGCTCCGGGTACGAGGTGAGCGGCGGGCGGCTGCACGCCCAGGTCGCCTCGGTGGCCGCGACCCTGCGGGACCTGGGAGTGGGGCGGGGCGACCGGGTGGTGGGCTATCTGCCCAACACCCCGCACGCGATCGTCGCGTTCCTGGCCGCCGCGAGTCTCGGCGCCGTGTGGTCGGTGTGCGGGCAGGACTACGCGCCCAAGGCCGCCGCCGACCGGTTCGCCCAGCTGGAACCCACCGTCCTGGTCGCCGCCGACGGCTACCTCTTCAACGGCACCACCCACGACCGCCGCGACGCGGCCCTCGAACTGGCCCAGGCGCTACCGACGTTGAAGGCCACGCTGCTGGTGAACCACGTGGGCCTGCCGTGGCCCGACGCCACCTACCCGTCCCTGGTGGTCCCGTGGGAGGACGCCTCCACCCGCACCGAGGAACTCACCTGCACACCGGTCCCGTTCGACCACCCGTTGTGGGTCGTGTTCTCCTCCGGCACCACGGGCCTGCCCAAGGGCATCGTCCACGGCCACGGCGGTGTCGTCCTGGAGCATCTGAAGACGCTCGGCCTGCACTCCGATCTGGGCCCCGGCGACCGGCTGCTCTGGTACACCACCACCCACTGGATGATGTGGAACCTCGTCGCCTCGACGCTGCTGACCGGTGCCACGACCTGCACCTACGACGGCAGCCCGGCGCCCTTCGCCAAGCTCGACGTGCTGTGGGAGCTGGCCGCCGGGCACCGGGTGACCGTCTTCGGCACCAGCCCCCAATACCTGCTGGGCATGGCCAAGTTCGGCATCGACCCCTCCGGGCACGACCTGTCGTCCGTCCGCGTCGTCGGCTGCACCGGCTCCGCCCTGCCGGCCTCCGCCTATCCCTGGGTCCGCGACCACGTCGGCGAACATGTCCTGCTCGCCTCCATCAGCGGCGGCACGGACGTGGTGTCCGGCTTCGCGGGCAGCGCGCCCAACACCCCCGTCTGGGCGGGCGAGTTGTCCGCGCCGCATCTGGGCGTGGCGCTGGCCTCGTACGACGCCGGGGGCGAGCCGGTCGTGGATCAGGTCGGCGAGCTGGTCGTCACCCGCCCCATGCCGTCGATGCCGCTGTATTTCTGGAACGACCCCGACGGCAGCCGCTACTGCGACGCGTACTTCTCCTCCTACCCGGGCGTGTGGCGGCACGGCGACTGGATCACGGTCACGGGACACGGCTCGGTGATCGTCCACGGCCGCTCCGACAGCACGCTGAACCGCAACGGCGTCCGTCTGGGCAGCGCCGACATCCACGACGTGGTCGAACGCCTCCCCGAGATCACCGAGGCCCTCGTCATCGGCGCGGAGGAACCGGACGGCGGCTACTGGATGCCCCTGTTCGTGGTCCCCGCCGCCGGGGTGACCCTCGACGACGCTCTCCGCGAGCAGATCGAGGAGGCGATCCGCACCGGCGCCTCCCCCCGTCACGTCCCCGACGAGATCCTCGAAGTACCGGGCATCCCACACACCCGCACCGGCAAGAAGCTCGAAGTCCCGATCAAACGCCTGCTCCAGGGCGCCCCGGTCGAGCAGGTCGTCAACCCGGCCGCCGTGGACGCCCCCGAGCTCATCGAGTTCTACGCCCGTCTGGGCGCCGAGCGCCGGGACGGATCGGCATGATGACAGCACTGGCCATCGCCCTGTCCTGCGTCTTCCTCCCCCTGGGCCTGGCGAAGATCGCCGCCGTACCGTTCATGCGCCAGGCGGCGGCCCACCTCGGTATGTCACCCGGCCACTACCGGGTCATCGGCGCCCTGGAGATCGCCGGGGCGGCCGGGCTACTCCTGGGACTGGCCTCGACCCCACTCGGGGTGGCCGCCGCGATCGGTCTCGCGCTGCTGATGACCGCGGCGGCGGTGGTGCACCTGCGCCATGGAGATCCTCCGGCACGGGCGGTGCCCGCCGCCGCGCTGGCCCTCGCGGCAGCGGCGTACGCGGTGGCGGCGGGCTGAACTCCCGGCGGGATTCAGCGCCCTGCCATCTCGCGCTCCTTCTGCTCCGCCTCGGCCGCCTCGGCTGCCTCGCGTCCCGGGAGCTTTGCCCCTTCGATGTCGACGTCCGGAGTGATCCGGTCGAGCCAGCCGGGCAGGCCCCAGGCGCGGCGGCCGAGCAGGGCCATGGCGGCCGGGACCAGGGTCATGCGGACCACGAAGGCGTCGACGAATACACCGAACGCCAGGGCGAAACCGATGGACTTGATGATCGGGTCGTGGTTGAAGACGAACCCGCCGAAGACCGCGACCATGATCAGCGCGGCGGCGCTGACCACCCGGCCGCTGCGGGCCATCCCCTGGGTCACGGCCTCGGCGGCGTCGCCGGTGTGCTCGTAGTGCTCGCGCATCCGGCTGACGAGGAACACCTCGTAGTCCATGGCGAGTCCGAAGAGGACGCCGATCAGCAGAACGGGCAGGAAGCTGGTGACCGGGCCCGCCGAGGGGATGTCGAGGATGCCGTTGAGGTTGCCGTTCTGGAAGACCCAGACCGTGGCGCCCAGGGACGCGGCGACCGAGAGCAGGAAGCCGAGGGCGGCCTTGACCGGGACCAGCAGTGACCGGAAGGCGATGGTCAGCAGGATCAGGGCCAGGATCACGATGATGGCGATGAACAGCGGGAGCGCGTCGGAGAGTTTGCCTGCCACGTCGATCGCGGCGGCGGTCGTCCCCGCGATGTAGAGGGTGCCGCCCGCCTTGTCGACGGTGGGCGCGTTGTCGCGCAGGCGGTGCACCAGGTCGGTGGTGGCCTGGGCGTCGGGCCCGGTCTTCGGGACGACGGCGATGACGGCGAGGGTCGAGTCGGCGTTGGTGACCGGCGGGGCGGCGACGGCCACACCGCGGTCGCCCGCCAGGGCCGTGCGCAGTTCCGTCACGGTCGCGGTGCGGTCGGCGGCGGGGATGCCGTCCAGGTCGACCACGGCCGTCAGCGTGGCGTTGAAGCCGGGCCCGAAGCCCTCCGTCAGCAGGTCGTAGCTCTTGTGCTGGGTGCTGTCGACCGGCTGCGAGGCATTGCTGGGCAGACCGAGGCGCAGGTCCTTGGCGGGTACGGCGAGCGCGAGCAGGCCGATGACACCGGCCAGCAGGACGAGCAGGGGCTTGCGGGTGACCGCCCGTCCCCAGGCCAGGCCCCAGGCGCCGGGGGCGCGTTCGGTCTTACGGCGGCTGCGTGGCCGTAGCCGCTCTCCGAACAGGGCGAGTACGGCGGGGACGAGAGTGATCGCGACCAGGACCGCCAGCAGCACGGTGGCCGCGGCGGCCAGGCCCATCACCGTGAGGAAGGGGATGCCGGTGACCGCGAGCGCCGCCAGCGCAATGATCACGGTCGCGCCGGCGAAGACGACCGCGCCACCGGCGGTGGCCACGGCTCGGGCGATGGAGTCCTCGACGTCCTGTTCGGGGTCGGCGAGTTGCTCGCGGTGGCGGGAGATGATGAAGAGCGCGTAGTCGATGCCCACGGCCAACCCGATCATCAGGGCGAGCACGGTGGCGGTGCTGGTCATCTCGATGAAGCGGGACACGAACTGCACGCCGAGGACGCCGATCGCGACGCCCACGAGGGCGGTCAGCAGCGGGAGTCCGGCGGCTATGAGGGAGCCGAGGGCGAGGGCCAGTACGGCGAAGGCGATGACGACGCCGACCACCTCGGCCGGACCGCCGACCTCGGTCTTGGGCTCCATGGCCGAGCCTCCGAACTCGACCTCCAGACCGGCCTCCCGGGCCTGGGCCATCGCGTCGGACAGAGCGTCCTTGGCGGCGTCCGACACATCGCTGGCCTGCTGCTCGAACTGGACGTCGGAGTAGCCGATCCGCAGGTTCGCGCTGTTCACCGGGGCGGAGACGTTCACGACACCCGGCACCTCGGCGGCCTTCTTCAGGCTCGCCTCAAGAGCCGCCGTCGTCTTCGGCTCGCTGAGCTCGCCCCCCTCGGGCGCCGCGAACACCACCCGGGCCACCCCGCCCGAGGCCTCGGGGAACTCCTTCTCCAGCAGGTCCTGCGCCTGTTGCGACTCGATGCCCGGCACCGAGAACTCGGTGGTCGCCTTGCCGTGCAGGGTGATCCCGAGGCCGCCCACGACAGCGAGCAGCAGCAGCCAGACCGCGATGACCCGGCCGCGACGGCGTACCGCCCACCGCCCCCAGGTGTACAGGCGTGACGCCATGTCCGTTCCCCTCTCGATCCTGGTCTTCCGACCCCGACTCGCTACACCGTACGGCATTTTTACAGTCGACTGTAAATTAACCACCGATGGTAATGTGTCGGTCATGATGAGCGAGGGTCTGCGGGAACGTTCCAAGGCGCGGCGCAGGGAGGCGATCCTCCGGGCGGCGTACGAGCTGTTCGCCGAGCGCGGCTTCGAGGCGACGACGATCGCGGACATCGCGGCGGCGGCCGAGGTGTCGCCGCGTACCGTCACGCTCTACTTCCCGTCGAAGCTGGAGCTGGCGACCTCCCACTTCGACGCGTTCGCGGACCGGCTGGGCGCGGCGCTGCGCGAGCGGCCGGACGGACGGACGACCCTGGACGCGCTGGAGCTCTGGCTGCGCCGCGAGATCGCCGAGCGCACCGACCTGGACGACCTCGAGGACCGGATGCTCGACCTCAATCCCCAGCTCAGGGCCGTCGCCAACGCCCGCCTGGCGGAGGTCATCCAGGAGGGCGTGCGGATCTTCGCCGAGGAACGGGGCGTCGCCCCGGACGACTTCGGCCCCCGCATGGTGGCCGCGGCAGCGGCGGCGGTCATCAGCGAGGTCTGCCACCGCCCGCAGGAATCCGACATCGATACGGCGATGACCTTCCTGCGCGCGGGAGCCGTCACGCTCGACACTGCGTAGGTAGAGGTCAGTCAATAGAACTGACGAAACCTTCAGATGAGGTGACTAAAGTGCAACGAACGAAGTGAGTGGGTGGACGGAGGACTCCATGGCCGACAGGACCGCGCCCCGGCGCGCCGACCAGCGCAGGGCACGGACGCGGGCGGCGCTGGTGTGCGCGGCACAGCGGCTGCTGGCGGAGGGGCGGACCGATGTGGCGGTGCAGGAGATCACCGAGCTCGCCGATGTCGGGGTCGGCTCGTTCTACAACCACTTCGACACCAAGGAGGCCCTCTACCGGGTCGCGGTCGAGGACGCCCTGGAGTGGGTCGGCGGCCTCATGGACCGGCTCACCGAGGACGTCGACGACCCGGCGGTCGCCTACGCCCAGAGCTTCCGGATGACGGGCCGCCTCCACCGCCGCTACCCACAGCTCAGCCGCGTCCTGCTGCACCACGGCCTCGAGGTGGCCCACTCCGACCACGGCCTGGCCCCCCGCGCACGGCGCGACATCCGCACGGCGGCCGACGCCAGGCGATTCGAGGTGGCGGATCTGGACCTCGCCCTGGCGATGACCGTCGGCGCCCAACTGGCCCTGGGTTCCCTGCTGCACGCCCAGCCCGACCGCGACGACGCCACCTCCACGGACCTGGTCGTCCGCGGCCTGCTCCGCCACTTCGGCCTGGACGCCGAGGAGGCGGCACGGATCTGCGCGCTCGACCTGCCCGACCTCGACGTCCTCGACGCCGCCGTCAACTGAGCGGCCCCGGCCGGACGATCGTCACCTCGACTCCGTCCGTCGACGCCGGCGCCGTCGCCGTGTCCTCGGCGGGAGTTTCCTCGTCCGTCGACTCGTCGGCCGGGTCCTCGGTGACGACGACCACCGTGCTGCCCTCGGCGACCTCGCTCCCGGCCGCCGGGGTGCTCGATGTCACCACGGCGTCGGATGCCTGGGAGCAGCCGGAGGCGACCGTGACCTGGAGCCCGAGCGCGCCCAGTTCGGCCTGGACCTCGGTGAGCGTCCTGCCGACGATGTCGGTGGGAATCTGCACGGTCTCGACCGCCTTGGCGACCTCGATGTCCACCGCCGTGCCCGGTTCGACCTTCTCACCGGAGGTGACGCTCTGCCCGACCACGGTCCCCGACTCGGCGCCGCTCTCGACCTCGGTCGTGTCCCCCAACTCCAGTCCCTGCTCGGTCAGCAGCTCCCGGGCCTCGCTCGCGGTGCTGCCGGTGAGGTCCGGAACCGTGGCCCGCTCCGGCGCCTTGGCGACCGTGAGGGTGATCTCGCTGCCCTTCTCCACCTTCTCGCCGCCGTCCGGGTTCTGCCTGAGCACCGTGCCCGCGTCCGCCTCGGACTCGACCCGCCGGAGCTTCACCTTGAAGCCCTTGTCCTCGAGAATCCGGGAGGCGTCGCCCTCGTCCTTGTCCGTGACGTCCGGCACCTCGATCTTCGGCGCGCCCGTGGAGACGGTGACCGAGACGGCCTCCCCCTTGTCGAGTTCGCCGTCCTCAGGGCTCTGCTCGCAGATGTGGCCCTTCGGCTGGTCGGCACAGGGTTCCCGCTTGTCGACGGTGACCGTGAGGCCGACGTTGTCCGCCCTGCGTCGGGCGTCCTCCAGGCTCTGACCGACCAGGTCGGGCACCTCGGCCCTGCCGTTGTCGGCCGCGCCCCGGCCGAACATGAACCAGCCGAGCGCGAGCGCCAGGACGACGACGCCGACACCCACGGCGAGCAGCGCGCCGCCGCCGCGCCGCCCGCTCGTCTGCGGCTCCTCCTCTTCGACATCGTCGTACGGGGGTTCGCTCACGGGTGCCCCGAGGTACGCCTCGATATCGGCGAGCATGTGCCCGGCCGACGCACAGCGGTACGCGGGATCCTTCTCCAGGGCGCGCAGCACGATCCCGTCCACCTGCGGGACCACCTCGGGATTGAACAGGCTCGGCGGGCGCGGCACCTCCTGGATGTGCTGGTACATCACCGCCATCGGCGTCTCGCCGGTGAACGGCGTGCGGAAGGTGAGCAGTTCGTAGAGCAGGCAGCCCACCGAGTACAGGTCGGACCGGGCGTCGACGTCCCGCCCCAGCGCCTGTTCCGGCGAGAGGTACTGCGCGGTCCCGATCACGACGGACGTCTGCGTCATACCGACGTCCCGCGCATCCCGGGAGATCCCGAAGTCCATGACCTTGACCTGACCGGCGGCGGTCAGCATGACGTTGGCCGGCTTGATGTCCCGGTGCACGATGCCGTGCCGGTGGGAGTGGTCGAGGGCCCGCAGCACACCGGCCGTCACCTCCAGGGCGCGGTCCACGGTCAACGGCGGCCCGGAATGCAGGGCCTCGCGCAGGGTCGTCCCGTCGACGTACTCCATCACGAGATACGGCAACTGGGCCCCGTAGGCGAGGTGTTCGCCCGTGTCGTATACGGCGGCGATGGCCGGATGGTTGAGCGTCGCCGTGGATTGGGCCTCCCGCCGGAACCGCTCCTGGAGCCCCGGTTCATGGGCGAGGTCGGTGCGCAAGGTCTTCACGGCGACGCCGCGGTCGAGCCGCAGGTCGTGCGCGAGGTGGACCTCGGCCATCCCTCCGGAGCCGAGCAGCCGGCGCAGCTCGTACCGGCCGCCGAGGAGGGCCACGGGGCTCGGCCGGGAGAAGGTCAGGTCGTCTGGTCCGCCGAGGTTCACTGCGCTTCTCCACAAGGATCGGAGTTCGGGGCCGTGGGCACGGGGCGATGACGCGCCGCCTTCCCGGGCCAGGAGCACAGCAAAGATACTTGCACATCGATGGGCAAATATGAAGGGAGGTCCATGAGAGGGCGGTCACTGCGGCACCTCCCTCAGCCCGAGGCACACTCCAGACTCTCCAGATCCACGGCGTCGGCCATGGCCTGCATGCCCTTGTCGTTGGGGTGGATGTGGTCGCCGTTGTCGAGGAAGGGGAGCATGCGCTCGGGGTCGTAGGGGCTGCGCAGCGCTCGGTCGAAGTCGGCCACGGCGTCGAACTCGCCGCTGCCCCGGATGAACGCGTTGACCTCCTGTCGTACGGTCTCGGCGGCCGGGTTCCATTCGGGCCAGCCCTTGAAGGGGCCGACCGTGGCGCCGACGACGCATTTCCCGGCCGCGTGGCCCCGGCCGACGATCTCCCGGTACCCGGTGATCAGGTCCTGGGCGGCTGCTCCGGCCTTGATGTCGTTGACGCCCTCGAAGAGGAACACGATCCTGACCCCCGGATGGGAGAGCACATCGCGCTCCAATCGGTTCAGCGCACTCTGTCCGGCGCCGTCGGCGACCACCTTGTTGCCGGAGATGCCCTCGTTGGCGACGCCCTTGACGTCCGTGTCCGCCTGGTGGAGGCGGCGGGCGAGGTAGTCGGGCCACCGGCGGTTCAGATCGGTGGAGGACTGCCAGCCGTCGGTGATGGAGTCGCCGAGGGCGATGACGGAGGCGGCGGAGGTACGGACTTGGACCGCGTCGAGGTAGAACCACGAGCCCGTCGTGGCCGTCCAGTTGGCGGCGCCCTCCTCCGCCGTGTGGTCGCCCTGCGTGAGGTACGACGTCGCCATCGCCATCCCGTGTCCGGTCGCCGGGCCGGCCGCGTCCGGCGAGTGGATGCTGATCACCAGGTCGGTCGCGGCGGGCAGCTTCCCGGGGAGCGGGTCGCTGAGCACGGTCTCGCCGGCGGGGATCGTGACGGACCGCGCGCCGGCGAAGGTCAGCCGCCTGTTGCTGCCGCTGACCAGTTCGGCGCCCTGCCGACGGATCCCGGCATAGGCGCTGTCGAAGGTGATCGGCCGGTCCCCGAAGGCGTTGGAGAGCCTGATCCGCAGATCGGTGCCGCCCGCGCTGGTGTGCACGACGAGCCGGTACCCGCGATCGGCGACCCCCTCCCCCAGTCGGTCGGCGCTCGCACCCCAGGTGACGGCCTCGGACGGACGCGCCTCGGAGGAGGCGGGGACCGAAGCCGCCAGAAGCAGCGCGCAGACGACTCCGGCGATCACAGCGTCACCGACTGTCCCGGCCGCAGACTCACCGTCCGGGATGTTCCGCCGTACACCACGGTCGTCGTCCGCCCGCCGACACTGCGGATCCGCACCGAAGTCGGCTTTCCGTCCCGCCACTTCAGGTCCACGACGAAGCCGCCGCGCGCGGGGACGCCGGTGACATGCCCGGACGCGGCCCAGGCGGCGGGCAGTGCGGGGAGGAGTTCCAGATGGCCCGGGCGGGAGTACAGAAGCATCTCCAGCATCGCGGCCGGCGTACCGAAGTTGGCGTCGATCTGGAAGATGCCGCGCCCCTTCTCCACCTCGTAGATGTCGAAGAGGTTGAAGGCGGTGCCGTTGCTGCCGCCGGTGGAGGGGCGGAGGTTGTTCACGACCAACTGGTACGCCTTCTCCGCGTTCTTGAGCCGGGCCCAGGACAGTCCGCGCCAGGCGTTGGCCCAGCCGAAGCTGTTCATGCCGCGTGCGGTGAGCTGGGCGGTGGCCCCCTCGACGATCTCCTTCGGGGTGGAGCCGTCGGGGCGGATGCGGTCGCCGGGGAACAGTCCGACCAGACCGGACAGATGCCGGTGGGTGGTCTCGCCGAGGTTCTCGGGCGACATCCACTCCTCGAGCCAGCCCGTCTTCGGGCTGACCTGGGGCAGATGGAGGCGCTTACGGAGGCCCGCGACGGTATCGGCGTAGGCGGAGTCCCTCTTCAATACGGCTGCCGCGGCGGCGAAGTTGCCGAACAGCGCCCACACCAGCTCCTGGGCGTACGTGATTCCCTTGGCGTCGAGCGGGCCGTGCTCCGGCGACCAGTCGCTGTCCGCGATCAGCACCTCCTTCGTCGTACCGGGAAGGGTCGTGGTCAGCAGCCGCGCCTCCCAGAACTCGCAGGCGCCCTTGAGGAGTGGGTAGATCTTGGCGAGGTAGGCAGGTGACTGGGTGTACTCGTAGTGCTCGTACAGGCTGTTGCACAGCCAGGCGTTTCCTGCCGGATGCCACCACCAGCCGCCTCCGCCATAGGGGTTGGTGGAGATCGCGACGGTCCAGCCGGCGATCTTGCCGGTGGAGTTGCGGTAGCGGTTGCGCGGGTCGTTGAACAGCCGTCGGGTCAGCTCGGTCCAGGAGGGGAGCTGGGCGAGGCAGTAGTCGGTGAAGGCGTCGAAGCACCCGGGCAGGCCCGCCCGGTCCGCCATCCAGTAGTTCATCTGGAGGTTGATGTCCGTGTGGTAGTCGCCCATCCAGTCCGGGTCGTTGCCGTCCAACCACAGGCCCTGGAGGTTCAGCGGCAGACTGTCGCGCGAGCCGGAGATCATCAAATGGCGGCCGAACTGGAGGTAGGCCGCCTCGAGTTCGGGGTCAGGCTCCGGATCGCGGGCGCGTGACTTGAGGCGCTCCCAGGTGTCCAGTTCCCGTTGCGCGGCGGTGGAGGTGCCCAGCGAGAGGTCCAACTGACCGTAGAGGGAGCGGTAATCGCCGATGTGCGTCCGCCGCAGGGCGTCGGCCGATACGGCGGCAGCGGCGCGGACCTTCGTACGGGCCAACTGCTCGGGATTCAGGGAGGGGTCACGGAAGTCGGCGGCGGCGTCGGGCGCGTAGTTCGTGCCGCCGCTCACCAGCACCGTCAGGTCCCTGCAGCCGGAGAAGTCGATCCGGGTGCCGTTGACGGTGACCTTGCCGCCGCTGCCGTAGGCCTTGATCGCGGCGCCGTAGCGGATGCCGTTGGCGAGTGACGCGCCGAACGACTCGGCTGAAGTGGGACTTTCGCCGTGCGTGCCGGTGAGGCTGATCGTGCCCGTGTAACGGCCGCCGCCGCTCTGCGTGAAGTGCAGGACGATCACGTCGTCGGGGTGGCTGGCGTACATCTCGCGTCGGTAGGTGACGCCCGAGCGGACGTAGGAGCTGGTGACCAGGCCCTGGGCGAGGTCGAGGGTGCGGCGGTAACCGGTGACGGCGCCCAGGTCGTGGTCGGGGATGTCGACGACGAGCCGGGCAAGCAGCGTGAAGGAACCGAAGTCGGCCCGGCCGTAGGTGAATTGACCGTCCGCGTCCAGGGTGTCGTTGAGACCGCCGGTCCACATCGTCGCGTCGGTGATCAGCAGGAGCTCGCGGCCGGGGTCGTTGCCGGCCAGGGCGCCTATGCGGCCGTTGCCGAGAGGGAGGCCCTGTTCGATCAGGGATCCCTCGTCTCCGGGGGCCCGCCACCACAGGGCGGAACCGGAGACCTGTGGGGTTTCCATGGGGCGGGCCGGTGCGGCGGTGGCGGTGAAGGTGGGCAGCGCGCTGAGGGCTGCGGTGAGGGTGAGCAGGGTTCGTCTGCTGGGCTCACTCGGACGGGGGTTCATCGCGGCTCCACATCCCTTACTTCTGTACGTCGATCCGGTCGATGTCCGGCGCGTAGCCGCCGGAGCCGCTGTCGAAGGTGATCGTGTTGGCGCCCGCCTTGAGTGAAACCGGCACATAGACGCTGTTCACCGTGGACCAGTCACCCGTGGACGGGAACTTGTGCGAAGTGACACCACCGCCGTTCGCGGAGACGGCGACCGAGCGTGCGTCACCGCTGACGTAGGCGACCTTGATCTGATAGGTGCCGGCCTTGGCGACCACGACGTCCTTGACGGTGAGCTTGCCTCCGTCGTACAGATTGCCGACCTTGCGGCCGTCGGAGCAGGCGGAGCAGTCGGCGACGGAGGCGTTGCCGCTCAGGGTGCCCGCTTCGGCTTCGTAGCCGGTCCAGGCGAGGGTGGTGCCGCGTGGGGTGACGGTGAAGAGGCGGGAGCCGTGGGCGGGCAGGGCCTGCGTGATCCTGTCCGTGTGGGGGCCGAGGCTCTCCTTGTTCCACAGGTCACGGACCGAGGCCTTGCCCTTGAAACCGAGGGTGGACCAGTTCGCGGTCACGGAGGCCGGTGCGTCGGAGAGGTTGAACAGGGCGACTGTGTAAGTGCCGTTGGGGTTCTTCGCGGCCCATACCTGCTGCGGGTCGGAGGCGGTGACCGGCTGGGCGGGCGGGGTGTTGCCCTGGTTGACGGCGATGACCTCGCGGTTGGTCAGCAGGGAGAGGCCGTAGGAGTCGAGCCTCGTGAGGTCGTCACCGGTGTAGAGGGGGGACTTGGCGATGGCCCACAGGGTGGCGTAGCTCTGCCGTTCGGCCTTGGTCAGACCGTCCATCGCGCCGTTGCCGACATTGAGGGAGTCGAGGTCGTTCCAGCCGTCGGCGCCCGCGTGCCGGGTCCAGGCAGGGGTGTCGTCCCAGCGGTCGTCGACCGAGTTCTCCCAGGTCACCAAGGTGTTGCAGTAGCACTCGACATCGGTGTCGATGCGCCAGCCGTCGGAGTACTTCTTCCAGTCCTCGACATGTCCGTAGTCGAGGGACCAGGACAGCTCCAGATGGATCGGACGGCCGGCGGACTCGATGGCCTGCTGCCAGGCGGCCACGTCGGCAACGTTGTCGTAGTTGTCGCCGCTCTTGAACGAGCCGGGTCCGACGCCGTCGAGTTTCAGGAAGTCATAGCCCCAGTCGGCGAAGAGCTGCGCCTGGGAGTCGATGTACTTCTGTGCGCAGGGATCCGAGAAGTCGATCTTGTACGCGCTGTCCCAGCCGTTGGTGGTGCGCAGGTCGGCATAGACGATGTCGCCGGTGGTGCAGCCCTCCGCGTTCCAGATCGGAGTCTTGCCATCGCCGTAGGCCTGCTTCTCCAGGCCGACCGGGAGGTAGATACCTGCCTTGAGGCCCTTGGCGTGGATACGGTCGGCGACCGCCTTCATCCCGCTCGGGAAGCGCTCCGGGTCGGCCTTCTGGCGGCCGTGCTCGTCGTACTGCGGCTGCCACGACCAGTCCATCCACCAGCCGGCGTCGATATTGATGTACTCGTAGCCGAAGCTCTTCAGCTTGGCGGCCATGGCGTCGGTCTGCTTGGTGATGTTCGCCTCGGTCAGATAGCTGTAGTCGCCGTTCGGGTTGAGGCCCGGATACTTCGACGACTGCATGCTCCAACTCGTCCAGCCCATATAGGGCTTGGCCACCGTGGTATCGGCCTGCGCGGTGGGGGCGGCCGTCGCGAGGGCGGCGGTGAGGGTGAGGACGACGAGGGTTCTCAGTCGGCGTCCGGGCAGGGCGGAGTACGAGGATGACCGCATGGGCCGTACCTCCAGGGTCGGTTCTGCTCAGTCGGATCTGCTCAGTCGGATCGGATGAAGCTCTGGATCGCGGTGGCGGCAGCGCCGCGAGCCCACTCCTCGAAGGGGAGCGGGCGGGTCTGTACGTCGCACTGCGCGGCGGAGCCGAAGGCGTACGCGGTGAAGGTGTCGCGGATCTGCTCGGCGAAGAGGTCGTAGGCGGCGAGGCCCTCGCCGGAGATGATCACTCGCTGGGGGCCGAACAGGTTGGCCACGGTGGCGATTCCGCGGCCGATCGCCTCTCCGGCCGCGGCGTACACCTCGCGCGCGCCCGGGTGCCCTTGACGGGCGAGGTCCACGGCCTGGGCGGTGTCGGCGACTTCGAGTCCCGTCGCCTCGCGGATACGGTCGAGGATCGCCGCGTCGGCGGCGATGGCCTCCACACAACCCCGGTTGCCGCACCGGCACTTGGGGCCCGCCGGGTCGATGGCGACATGCCCGATCTCCCCGGCCACTCCATGCGCTCCGGCCACCACCTGGCCGTGCACCACGAGTCCGCAGCCGATGCCCGCGCCGACGGTGACCACGGCGAAGTCGGAAAGCCCCACCCCGGCGCCGAACCACTGCTCGGCGACGGTCAGGGCGCGTACGTCGTTCTCCACGGTGACCGGCAACCCGCAGGTCATGACCGCGAGTTCGGCGAGCGGCACCTCGCTCCAGCCGAGGAACGGCGAGTACCGCACGATCCCCTGGGCGCGGTCCACATCGCCGGAGACGGCGAGGCCGAGGCCCAGCACGGGGACGCCGAAGCCCTCGGCCTCGGTGAGCAGTTCCTGCACGAGTTCCGTGATCGCGGCCAGCACCGGCCGGGGGTCCGGGTCCGTGAGCGGTAGGTGCCGGGCCACGCGGATCCGGCAGCACAAGTCGGTGAGGACGCCGATGAGTTCGTCCCCGGTCGCCTTGACCCCGACGAACAGGGCCCGTCCGCCGTCGACCCGCACCGGGTTGGCGGGCCGCCCCAGCGCCCGGCGGGTGTCGTCGGCGTCCTCCACCAGATAGCCGGCCTCGATCAGCGGCCGTACCGCCTTGGTCACCGCAGCGGCGGACAGGCCGGTGCGCTCGGCCACCTCGGAGCGGGTGAGGGGGCCGTGCGAGAGCACCGTGGTGAAGATCTGCGCGACGGCCGGCGTCTGCGCCGGGAACGCCTCGGACGGGGAGGTCGACTGCATGGCCGGGAACCTAGGGCCCTTATTTTCCGCTGTCAATGAAAGAAGCAGGAACTGTTGAAACTGAGGTAACTTCCCGGCGCAGCCTGTGAATTGCCGTATCAGCTCACCGCCTTCGCCACGAGCTCCCCGATCCGTGCCTCGTCGGCCGCGGTCAGCTGCGTCAGTGCGAAGGCGGTCGGCCACATGGTGCCCTCGTCGAGGTTGGCGGTGTCGTTGAAGCCGAAGGTCGCGTACCGGGCGTTGAACTTCTGCGCGCTCTGGAAGAAGCAGACGACCTTGCCGTTCTTGGCGTAGGCGGGCATGCCGTACCAGAGCTTCGGCGCGAGCTCGGGGGCGCTCGCCCTGACGACGGCGTGGATGCGCTCGGCCATGATCCGGTCCGAGTCCTGCATCTCGGCGATCTTCGCGACCACGGCGGCCTCGTCCTGGGCGGCCTTGTCGGCCTTCGATACCCGGCGGGCGGATGCCTTGACCTCCTGGGCGCGCTCCTTCATCGCGGCGCGCTCCTCGTCCGTCCACTGCTCGGACGCCGTGTTCTTCGTGGACTGCTGGGTCTTCGTCATGGCTGATTCCTCACGGGTGTGTACGTCTGCGGAGTGGAGCTCTGGCGGGTCGTGGCGCCGAGCCGGTTGAACAGGTTGGTGACGCCGGTCATCAGGACGATCGCGGCGAGCTGTGTCTCGTCGTAGTGGGTGGCGGCCCTGTCCCAGACCTCGTCACTGACGGCGTCGGGACGGTCGGCCATCCGCGTGGCGGCCTCGGCCAGTTCCAGGGCCGCCCGCTGCGCGGGGGTGAAGTACGGGGTATCCCGCCAGGCGGCGAGGGTCAGCAGTCGTTCGTCGCTCACTCCGGCCTCGCGAGCCGACCTGGCGCCCCCGTCGACATCGGCGGCGCACCCGTTGATCTGGCTGATCCGCAGGTGCACCAGCTCCAGTGTCTGCGCCTCCACGCCCGCGGAGTGCGCGGTCTTGAGGAGCTCCTGGAGGGTCTGTGCCGCGCCGGACAGTACGTCGGCGGGGTTCCGCATTCGGGACCGCACTTCGCTCTCCCTTCTCTTCCGGGCCTGTGGTGTGACTCCATAACAGCCCGACCCGCCCGCCCGGGCCATGGCGGTGGGACACCGTGGGACAGCGGAATGGGCCTTGACCTGCGACGAACCGGCTGGGAAGACTTCTCCGCAAGCGGGACGGAAAGACGGGGGAACACCGATGGACACAGCGAAGAACGATCCGCAGGAGGCGCTGGCGGCCCGGCTGCGCATGCTCCAGGAGCTCTCCGGGCTCGGCGTACGGGCGCTCGCGCGGGACGCGGGACTGAGCTCCTCGTCACTGTCGCGCTACCTCAATGGCCAGACCGTGCCGCCGTGGCCCGCGGTGGTCGCCCTGTGCCGCCTCGTCAAGCGCGACCCCCGGCCGCTGCGTCCGCTGTGGGAGCGCATCTCGAACCCGCTTCCGGCGCCTCCGAAGAGCAGTCGCCAGGTCCGGCCGGAGCCCCGCAACACCCTGCCGCGCGATGTGCCCGACTTCACCGGCCGCGAGGAGGCGCTGGCCGCCGTGTACGCGGCGGTCGACAGCCATCGGGCGGTCTCCGTCGACGGTATGGCGGGCGTCGGCAAGACCTCCCTGGCGGTGCACGCGGCGCACCGGCTGGCCGCCGACTTCCCGGACGCGCAGCTCTATGTGGATCTGCACGGCTTCACCGAGGGCCGCCCTCCGCTCGACCCCGACTCGGCGCTGCGGATGCTGCTCGGCGCGCTGGACGTCCCCCCGGAGCGGGTCCCGCAGGAGGGGCTGGAGCAACTGGCCGCCTGCTGGCGCTCGGAGCTGGCCGGGCGCCGGGTCGTCCTCGTCCTCGACAACGCGGCCGACGCCGAGCAGGTCCGCCCGCTGCTGCCCGGCGCCGGTGAGTCCGTCGCCCTGATCACCAGCCGGAACCGGCTGCTCGGTCTGGACGAGGTGCCTCCGGTCTCGCTCGATGTGCTGAGCCCCGAGGAGAGCGCGCAGCTGCTGGCCCTGGCCAGCGGCGACCCGGGCGGCCCCGAGGGCAGGCTGGCCCGAGATCCGGACTCCGCCGCCGAGGTGCTGCGGCTGTGCGGCCGGCTGCCGCTGGCCCTGCGGCTGGCCGGGGCCCGGCTGCGGCACCGGCCGGGCTGGACCGTGGGCATCCTCGTCGAAAGGCTGGCCGAGGGCACCGACGAGTTCGACACGGCATTCGCCATGTCGGTACGGCAGTTGGACCGCCAACACGCCCGGCTGTTCCGGATGCTGGGCCTGCTGCCCGGGGAGTCCTTCGACGAGTACCTGGTGGCGGCGCTGGCGGATGTTCCGGTGCGCGGCGCCCGGGCGATGCTGGAGGACCTGGTCGACGCGCACCTCGTCCAGCAGCCGACACCGGACGGCTACCGTCTGCACGACCTGGTGCACCACCACGCCCGCCGGGCCTCGGCGGAGCAGGACCCGGCGGCCGAGCGGCAGCGGGCCCTGGTCCGGGTGCTGGACTACTACGTCCACGCGGCGGCCGCCGCCGACGCCGCGATGCCGTTCGTGTCCCCGGCCCGTGCGGTCTCGGCGGGACCGGCCCCGGTGGAACTGCCCCGGTTCGCGGACAAGAACGCGGCCATGAGCTGGCTCGTCTCGGAGTACGGCAACCTCATCGCCGCCTTCGAGACGGCCGCCGCCGTCGGCGCCGACGCCCACGTCTGCGAGCTGCCGCGCTTCCTGCGGGCCTACTTCGCGCGGCGCTGCGGCACCACGCATCTCAACGTCCTCTTCGAGCGGTCGCTGGCCGCCGCCGAGCGGCTGGGCGATCCGCTGCTGCTGGCCGAGGCGTACAGCGATCTGGGCTTCGCGCGCTACAACGCGGGCCGGATGGCGGAGGCCACCGAGGCCTACGAGGCGGCCGGACTCCGGGTGTCCGAGACGGGGGACGCCCGACTGGAGGCCGAGCTGACCCTGCGCCGCGGCTATCTCGGCTGGGACGCCGGGCAGGTCGAGGAGCCACTGGAACTCTTCCGGCTGGCGGGGAAGCTTTACGCGAACGCAGACTGCCCCGAGGGCTCGGCCCACGCCGCCGCGTCGGAGGCCTGGGCCCTGCTGCAACTGGGCCACCGGGAGGAGGCGGCACGGCTGGCCCGTCAGGTGCTGGACGTCCCGCACTCCGACCCCGCGTGGCCGCCCGCACTGACCGCCCGGATCACCCTCGGCGTGGCCCTCGCCCGCGAGACCCCCGACGAGGCCGCGCGGCAGCTGGGCCAGGCACTGGAGTCGGCCCGCGAGGACGGGCATCTGCACAACCAGGCCTGGTGCCTGAACTGCCTGGGCGTCGCACTGCGCCAGATGGGCCGGTACGACGAGGCGCTGGCCAGCCACCGGGCGGCGTTCGCACTCCTCGACGAGCTGTTCGAGGAGCACTGGAAGATCCATTTCCTCAACGGCTACGCCGAGACCTGCCGGCTCGCCGGACTCACCGACGAGGCCCTACGACTGCACCGGCAGGCCCTGGAGCTGGGTCCGCGGCTCGGCAACCGCTACGAGGAAGCGCTGGCCCACGAAGGCATCGCGGTCGTGCTCGACGGAACGGATCCGGCGGGGGCGGCCGAGCACCGAGCGGCGGGCCGTGCGGTCCTCCAGGAACTCGCCCCCGGAGCCTACTGAGCGCCCTATCCCCGTGAGTTGACCTGGTCGGGACCCACTATAAACCCCGTGTATACACTCGATGTACAGTCCCGGCATGCCTTCTCCGACCAAGAAGATGAAGAAAACGGGGGCCGCGTTCCTCGCCGCCACGATGTTGTCCGCCGTCGTGGCGCTGAGCGGATGCACGCGTCTCGACACCACCTCACCGGCCGACGCCCGCGCCGGCGCCGCCACCGACGTCCAGGCCCGGGCCGGCACCGTCGACTGCGAGAAGGTCAAGTGCATCGCGCTGACCTTCGATGCCGGACCCAGCGAGAACTCACCGAGACTGCTGGACATCCTCAAGGAGGAGCAGGTCCCGGCGACCTTCTTCCTGCTCGGCAAGCGGCACATAGAGAAATACCCGGAGCTCGTGAGACAGATGGCCGACGAGGGTCACGAGGTGGCCAGCCACACCTGGGACCACAAGATCCTCACCGAGCTCGAACCGGAGGAGATACGCGAGGAGCTGGAGCGGCCGAACGAGGAGATAGAGCGCCTGATCGGGCGCCGCCCGACGCTGATGCGCCCGCCCCAGGGCCGTACGGACGACACCGTGCACAAGATCTGCCGGGAGCTGGGGCTCGCCGAGGTGCTGTGGAGCGTGACCGCGAAGGACTACAAGACCAATGACTCGGCCCTGATCAAGAAGCGGGTCCTGGAGCAGTCGTCCCGGGACGGGATCATCCTGCTGCACGACATCTACCGGGGCACGGTGCCCGCGGTGCCGGGGATCATCAAGGCCCTGAAGAAGCAGGGGTATGTGTTCGTGACCGTGCCGCAGTTGCTGGCGCCGGGGAAGGCGGAGCCCGGGAAGGTCTATCGCTGAGCGCCTGAAATCACCAGGCGAGGCGGAGGCGGTACGGGGAGCGGTGGATCATCGTCGGCCGCATGGTGACCGGATCGTCCTCCGCCAGCCTCAGGCCCGGCAGCCTGCGGGTCAACTCCTCCAGAGTGAGACGCAGTTGCTCGCGCGCGAGCAGTGATCCGGGACAGCCGTGCACACCGAGCCCGAAGGCGAGATGGCCGCCCGGGGACCGGGTGATGTCGAAGGCGTCGGGCCGCTGATGGCGTTCGGGGTCGCGATTGGCGCCGCCGAAGGCGACGAACAGCGCGGCCCCGGCGGGGAGTTCGGTGCCGGCCAGGGTGACCGGACGGGTGGTGACCCGGCGGAAGCCCTGGAGGGCGCTGTCGTAGCGGGCGGCCTCGTCGACCGCCGCCGGGATGCGCTCGGGCTCGGCGCACAGCAGCTCCCACTGGGCCGGGTGGCGCAGCAGATGCAGCACGGTGGTGCCGAGCAGGGCGGTGGTCGTCAGATGGCCCGCGAGGAGCAGGTTCTGCAGGTGGGCGACGAGTTCGTGGCGCTGCTCCAGGGTCGGTCCGTCCGACCCGGGCGGCAGCACGGACGCGACGAGCTCGCTGCACAGGTCCTCGCGCGGGTCGGTGTGCCGCTGCCGTGCACAGCGGTCCAGGAGGTGCTGCATGGCGACCACGTCCTCGGCCGCCGCGACCTGCTCGGCCTCCTCCAGCGGCCGGAACAGCAGCTCCTCGGCGCGGTGTCCGCCGTGCACCACGGCGGGCACGTCCGCGGGGTCGAGGCCGACGATCCGGCCCATCACCTCGCCCGGCAGCCGCCGCGCGTAGGCCGCCATGAACTCCACTGCGCCGTCCTCGACGAACGCGTCGACCAGCGCCGCCGCGCGCTCGGCGGCATACGGCAGCACGGCCTCGACCCGGGCCGGGGACAGGCCCCGCACGATCGGGGTGCGCAGCCGCAGATGGAGCACCCCGTCGGCGGTGACGACGACGGGACGTCCGCCGAATCCCCGGCCGAGCACGGCGAGCGCGGCCGGCGAGGGCAGCACGTCGGGCCGAAGCGCGTTGGCCGAGGAGAAGTCCTCGGGGCGGCGCAGCACTTCACGGACGTCGGTGTCCCGGGCGACCAGCCAGGCGTCGAGTTCGGCGACATGGGTCAGCCCGTCGCTGTGGCGGGCGCGCGCGTAGTGCGGATAGGGGTCGCGCTGCAACTCGTCCAGTCTTCCGTACGGTTCACGGCCCACGAGAACGCCCTCCGGCCCGGTGGTGGCGGTCGCGCTCATGCTGCCGTACAGGTGTGCGGGTTTGATAGGCGGCAACCGGCCGTCAGAAGACCACCGACCAGCCCTCCCGCCCCGTCTGTTGCGCCGTGTACGAAACCCCGTGCACCTTCAGGCCCTTGGGGTCGAAGAGGTTGATCTCGCCGCCCTTGTTGCCGAGTTCGGCCCCTTCGCCGAGCGGGACCAGCAGACAGGCGCCGGCGGCCAGCGGTCCGGTCGGTACCGGGGCCCGCTTGCCCTGCCGGCCGCCGACGGTCCAGCCCGTCAGGTCCACGGCCTCGGGCGAGGCGTTGATCAGGGTCACGGTCTCCGCCTCGGGCGCCGGACCGCGCGGGTTGACCAGGGCCGCGACGACCCGGACCGGAAGGGTGCCGGGCTCGGGGCGGGTGCCGTCCACGGCGTCGAGGGCGTGCCCGGTGATGTCGTCGGTGTGCCAGGACTGGCTCTGGAAGGCGAGGAAGATCCCGACCCAGCGCTCCTGAGCGGGGAAGTGCAGCAGGATCCCGCCGTCCTGCCAGACTCCGTCGTCGCCGCGGAAGCGACGGCTGTTGCCCTGGTTCATGTGCACGTCGTGAACACCGTTGCCCGGCTGGAAGCCGAACACCTTGTCCCGTACGCCGTTTTCGGGACCCCAGCGCTCGCCGAAGACGTACAGCCGGGCCTCGGGGTCGTCGACCGCGCGTCGTACGTAGTGGTCGAGGAGGTCGGCGAGGTCGTTGTCGGGCCCCGAGAGGTCCGGCGGAAGCTTGCGCATCGCGGCCGGGTCGAAGAGGTTGCCGCGCACGAAGTCGAGGTTCGCCCCGCCGGATCCGGACGGCAGGACGTTCCAGCCGCCGGGCAGTCCCGCGAGCCGGTCGGTGACCGGGTGGCGGAAGTCGTCGGCGACGAAGTACAGCAGCTCAGAGGGCTGTTGCTGGGACAGGACGTTCACCGCGGCGCGGTAATTGGTCCCTTGATCGTCCGTCAGATGGATCTGGTAGTGCGGTGTGTCGGTGGCGCCCTCGCGCCGGGTGTCGACGGCCCGTGCGATCAGGACACCGTAGGACTTCAGTGGCATGAGACCAACTCCCCCTGGACTATGCAGGAAGGGTAGGGCGCATCCGCACCCCGGGAACCGGCTTCGCACCGGCCCACGCCACCTGTACGTCTCCGCGTCGACCGCGGGTTGGTCCGTGTGTGTGAGCCGTATACGAGCACGCCGCCCACCAGGCCGGATTCCTTAGGATCGTGCGGTGGTCAACTTTCAGCTCGAACGCACGGCGCCGCTCTCCCCGGACGAGGCCTGGCGCCGCCTCACCGAGTGGCTCCGCCATGGGGAGGTGGTCCCGCTGACCCGCGTCACCGTGGAGACACCCGGGCCGAACCGGGAGGGCACGGTCTTCGTGGCGCGTTCGGGCCTCGGTCCGCTCTCCTTCGACGACCGGATGGAGGTGACCGTGTGGCGGCCGCCGACCGAGGACGCGCCCGGTCTGTGCCGACTGGAGAAGCGGGGCCGGATGGTGCTGGGCTGGGCGGAGATCGAGGTGCGTCCGGGTCCGGGTGGGCGGGCGCGGGTCGTGTGGCGCGAGGAGCTCGGAGTGCGGCTGCTGCCGGGGTTCTTCGACGGCCCGCTGCGGACTGCGGCGCGGTTCGTGTTCGGGCGGGCGGTGAACCGGCTGCTGAGAGCCGCCTGACAAACTGAGCCTCATGATCCCAAAGGACGCCGAGAACACGGCGGTTGACGAGGTCGAGGAACTTGCGGCGGACGCGCTGCGCCGGCTCCTCGTCCAGGCGCGGGACGTCGGGGACGGCGGCCTCGGCTGGCCCGAGCGGCCGTCCGACGCGGCGCCCGAGGCGATGTACTACAACGGCACCGCCGGGATCGTGCCGACGCTGCTGGAGGCCTGGCGCCACTTCGACGACGACCGGTACGCCGACACCGCCCTGCGCGCCGCCCGCGGCCTCGCGTCCGCCGTCGAGGAGACGGAGGACAGCTCCCTGTACTTCGGCCTCACCGGCATGGCGCTCGCGCTGCACGCGGTCCGCGACCAGCTGGGCGACGCCCACGCCGGTGCCGCCGCGGAACGGGCGATGGCGCTGGTGCGGTCCCGCTTCGACGGGACGCGCTGGGGCGAGCTGTTCGAGCTGATGGGCGGCAACGCCGGGATCGGCCTCGGCGCGCTGGCGCTCGGGGACACGGAGTTCGCCGTACGGGCCGTGGAGCCGTACCTGGACGCGGCGGAGCGGACCGCGGCCGGTGTCCAGTGGCCCCACCGCCCCGGTGTGCCCGGGCGGATGCACCACATCTCGCACGGCACCCTCGGCATCGTGATCGCGCTGGCGCCGATCGGCGTCGCGTCGGGTCGCGCGGACCTCACCGAGCTGGCCCTTGCGGGCGCCGCGGATGTCGTCTCCCGCGACGAGGCGGGCCCCGACGGCTTCCTGGTCCCGCACTCCGACCCCAGGCACGGCGGTGAGCTGACCGCGCGCCACAACTACGGCTGGTGCCACGGCCCGGCCGGTGACGCCCAGGTGTTCCGGCTGCTGCGGGACGCCCTCGACGACTCCGTCTGGTCGGCCCTGGCCGACCGCTGCTGGCACACCGTCACCCGCAGCGGGCTGCCCGAGCGGCTGAGCCCGGGCTTCTGGGACAACAACGGCCGCTGTTGCGGCACGGCGGGCGTGCTGGCGCTGGCCTGCGACCGGATCGCCGAGCAGGGCGACTCGCCGGACTTCGCCCGGGTCCTGGTCGCGGACCTCGCCGCGCACGCGATCCGGGACGCGGACGGCGCCCGCTGGTCGAACGTGGAGCACCGGGCGACCCCGAGCGAGCTGGAACCGGAGACGGGCTGGGCGATGGGCAACGCGGGCATCGCGCGCGAACTGCTGCGCTGGGTACGGCTGAGCCGGGGCGGCGCCCCGGACTACGCGTTCGCCTGGCCGGACCAGCCCGCGGTGCGGCGGGCCGACTCTCAGGCCACCGAGCCGATCCGGCCGGCCGGTGCCGAGGCCGCGTCGTGATGGATGGGCGTATGGGCGCCGGTCAGTGAGACCCCGCTGCCGCCACGGCGGTTCGCGACGATCTCGGCGGCGATCGACAGGGCGGTCTCCTCGGGCGTACGGGCGCCGAGGTCGAGCCCGATCGGGGACCTGAGCCTCGCCAACTCCAGCTCTGTCACGCCGACTTCGCGCAGCCGCTCATTGCGCTCCAGGTGGGTGCGGCGCGATCCCATCGCGCCGACGTAGGCGACGGGGAGGCGTAGGGCGAGCTGGAGCAGGGGTACGTCGAACTTGGCGTCGTGGGTCAGCACGCACAGGACCGTGCGGGCGTCGACCTGGGTACGCTCCAGGTAGGTGTGCGGCCACTCGACGACGATCTCGTCGGCCTCGGGGAAGCGGGCCTTCGTCGCGAAGACGGGCCGGGCGTCGCACACCGTCACCCGGTAGCCCAGGAACTTGCCGATGCGCACCAGCGCCGACGCGAAGTCGATCGCGCCGAAGACGATCATCCGGGGCGGCGGCACCGAG
Organism: Streptomyces sp. NBC_00287; assembly: GCF_036173105.1. Taxonomy (NCBI): domain Bacteria; kingdom Bacillati; phylum Actinomycetota; class Actinomycetes; order Kitasatosporales; family Streptomycetaceae; genus Streptomyces; species Streptomyces sp. NBC_00287. The sequence goes on along the minus strand of NZ_CP108053.1, from coordinate 7,448,397 downwards.
GACTCGACGAGAACCGTGAGCGGTGCTCCGCAGCGAGAGCCCTGCTCTCCGATCTCCAGGGTGCCGGTGCGGCCGGCGTCCAGATAGGCGCCCGCCTCGGCGGCGACCGTGCGGTCCAGCTCGGGATGTGCGCCGAAGCCGCCGTCGTAGGACCCGCTGTCGGGCCGGACGAGCAGCGCCCGCCCCATCAGTTCCGCCGGTCCCGACACGATCCGGGCCACCGCCGCCGCCTCACCACGGGCGGCGACGGCCAGCGCCGCCGTGATCACCGGGCGGGCCGGATCCGCGGCCCGTACCGGAGTGACCAGGATGTCGATGATGCCGCCGCAGGTCAGTCCGACCGCGAAGGCGTCCTCGTCGCTGTAGCCGAAGCGCTCCAGGACGGTTTCGCCGTCCTCCAACGCCTGTTGGCACAGCTCGTAGACCGCCCCCTCCACACAGCCGCCGGAGACCGAGCCGATCGCCGTGCCCTCGGTGTCCACCGCGAGCGCGGCGCCGGGCTGGCGGGGCGCGCTGCCGCCGACCGCGACCACGGTCGCCACGGCGAAGTCACGCTCCTGCTCGACCCACCGGTGCAGTTCCTCGGCGATGTCCAGCATCTCTCGGTCTCCTTAAGGCGGTTGTGCGGAGGGCGAGCGGCTAATGCACGCCCATCCAGCTCTCGATCGGGTTGAGGGCGAAGAACACCACGAAGATCACCGTCAGGGCCCACATGAACGCCCCGATCTCCCGGACCTTGCCCTGGGCGGTCTTGATGGCGACGTAGGAGATGACGCCGGCGGCGACACCCGCGGTGATGGAGTACGTGAACGGCATGATCACGACGGTCAGGAAGACCGGGATCGCGGTGGCGCGGTCGGCCCAGTCCACATGCCGGGCGTTCATCATCATCATGGCGCCGATGACGACCAGGGCCGCGGCCGCGACCTCGCCGGGCACGATCGCCGTGAGCGGGGTGAAGAAGAGACAGGCCGCGAAGAACAGGCCGGTGACGACCGAGGACAGCCCGGTACGGGCTCCCTCGCCGACGCCCGTCGCCGATTCGACGAAGACGGTCTGGCCGGAGGCGCCGGAGACGCCGCCGATCGCGCCGCCCGCGCCGTCAATGAACAGCGCCTTGGACAGGCCCGGCATCCGGCCCTTGTCGTCGGCGAGCTTGGCCTCGGTGCCGACGCCGATGATCGTGGCCATCGCGTCGAAGAACCCGGCGAGCACCAGCGTGAACACGATCATGCCGACCGTCATCGCGCCGACCTCGCCCCAGCCGCCGAACTCGACGTCACCGAAGATCGAGAAGTCCGGCATGGAGACCGCGCTGCCGTGCAGTTCGGGAGCGCCGCTCGCCCACTGCTTGGGGTCGATGACATCGAAGGCGTTGAGGGCGACGGCCAGTACGGTGCCGCCGATGATGCCGATCAGGATGGAGCCGGGGACGCCGCGGGCCTGGAGCATGAAGATGGCCAGCAGGGTCACGGCGAACAACAGCACGGGCCAGCCGGCCAGTTCGCCCGTCGGGCCGAGGGTGACCGGGGTGCCCTCGCCCTGGTGGACGAAGCCGGCCTTGTAGAAGCCGATCAGGGCGACGAACAGACCGATGCCCATGGTGATCGCGTGCTTGAGCGCGAGCGGAATCGCATTCATGATCATCTCACGCAGGCCGGTGACGACCAGCAGCATGATGACCACGCCGTACATCACGCACATGCCCATGGCCTGCGGCCAGGTCATCTGCGGGGCGACCTGTGAGGCGAGGACGCCGGAGACGGAGAGGCCGGCGGCGAGGGCCAGGGGCACCTTGCCGAAGAAGCCCATCAGCAGCGTGGTGAAGGCGGCCGCGAACGCGGTCGCGGTGATCAGGGCCTTCTGCGCGAGGGTGTCCCCCGCCGCGTCCTTGCCGGACAGGATCAGGGGGTTGAGCAGAAGGATGTACGCCATCGCCATGAAGGTCGTGACGCCGCCGCGCACCTCGCGCGCGACCGAGGAGCCTCTCTTGGATATGTGAAAGTACCGGTCGAGCCAAGACCGTCCGGCCGGGACGAGGGTGCCTTCACCCGCGTCGTCGGCAACGGTCTTCGGCTCCAGTGACTGCTGGGTCATGTGGGCCTACTCCCAAGGTTCACAGGGGCACCCGTATGGGGAACCGCGGGCGCGGCTACGGGATTTGGGAAGGTGCTTCGGCCGCACGACCCGGGGGACGGCCCGAGACGAACGAACTGTGGGTACTCCGGGCGGCGCGGCGAAGTGTGACGTTCCCGGCGCCGCCCGGAGAGACTTGCGGTGTTTCGCTACGCCTGACCGGTGAGGTGTTCCGGCCGTACCGGCGTCCTGTTGAGCTCCAGCCCGGTCGCGTTCCGGATCGCCGCGAGGACGGCCGGAGTCGAGGACAGGGTGGGTGCCTCGCCGATGCCGCGCAGCCCGTACGGGGCGTGGTCGTCGGCGAGTTCGAGCACGTCGACGGGGATGGTCGGCGTGTCGAGGATCGTGGGGAGGAGGTAGTCCGTGAAGGACGGGTTCCTGACCTTGGCGGTCTTGGGGTCGACGACGATCTCCTCCATCACCGCGATGCCCATGCCCTGGATGGTGCCACCCTGGATCTGGCCGATGACGGAGAGCGGGTTGAGCGCCTTGCCGACGTCCTGGGCGCAGGCCAGTTCGATGACCTTGACCAGGCCGAGCTCGGTGTCGACCTCGACGACCGCGCGGTGGGCCGCGAAGCTGTACTGGACGTGTCCGAAGCCCTGGCCGGTGCGCAGATCGAAGGCCTCGGTGGGACGGTGCCGCCACTCGGCCTCGACCTCGACGAACTCGCCCTCCAGTACGTCGACCAGGTCCGCGAGGACCTCGCCGCCGTCGGTGACGACCTTGCCGCCCTCCAGCAGCAGCTCCGCCGTCGCCCAAGCCGGGTGGTAGGAGCCGAACTTGCGGCGACCGATCTCCAGCACCTTCTCGCGAACGAGCTCGCAGGAGTTCTTGACGGCGCCGCCGGTGACGTACGTCTGACGCGACGCGGAGGTCGAACCGGCGCTGCCCACCTGGGTGTCGGCGGGGTGGATGGTCACCTGGGTGACACCCAGCTCGGTGCGGGCGATCTGCGCGTGGACGGTGACTCCGCCCTGGCCGACCTCCGCCATCGCGGTGTGCACGGTCGCGACGGGCTCGCCGCCCACGACCTCCATGCGCACCTTGGCGGTGGAGTAGTCGTCGAAGCCCTCCGAGAAGCCGACGTTCTTGATGCCGACCGCGTAGCCGACACCGCGCACGACGCCTTCACCGTGCGTGGTGTTGGACAGACCGCCGGGCAGCTGCCGTACGTCCACGCCCTCGGAGCTCTCCCACTCGCGCTCCGGCGGCAGCGGCATCGCCTTGACGCGGCGCAGGAGTTCGGCGACCGGGGCCGGCGAGTCGACGGGCTGGCCCGTCGGCATGATGGTGCCCTGCTCCATGGCGTTGAGCTGCCGGAACTCCACCGGGTCCATACCGAGCTTCGCCGCCAGCTTGTCCATCTGCGCCTCGTAGGCGAAGCACGCCTGGACCGCGCCGAAGCCGCGCATGGCGCCGCAGGGCGGGTTGTTGGAGTAGAGGGCGATGGCCTCGATGTCGACGTCGTCGACGATGTACGGCCCCACGCTCAGCGAGGAGGCGTTGCCGACGACCGCCGGGGAGGCCGACGCGTAGGCGCCGCCGTCCAGAACGATCCGGCACTTCAGGTGGGTGAGCTTGCCGTCCTTGGTGGCCCCGTGCTCGTAGTAGAGCTTGGCGGGGTGGCGGTGGACGTGTCCGAAGAAGGACTCGAAGCGGTTGTAGACGATCTTGACGGGCTTGCCGGTGCGCATGGCCAGCAGACAGGCGTGGATCTGCATCGACAGGTCCTCGCGGCCGCCGAACGCACCGCCGACACCGGCCAGCGTCATCCGGACCTTGCTCTCGGGCAGGCCGAGGACGGGCGCGATCTGCTTGAGGTCGGAGTGCAGCCACTGGGTGGCGATGTAGAGGTGGACGCCGCCGTCCTCCTCCGGCACGGCGAGGCCGGACTCCGGGCCGAGGAAGGCCTGGTCCTGCATGCCGAAGGTGTACTCGCCCTTGACGATGACATCGGCCTTCTTGGCGGCCTCTTCGGCGTTGCCGCGGATGATCGGCTGGCGGTGCACGATGTTGGGGTGCGGGACGTGGCCGATGTGGTGGTCGTCGCGGTTCTCGTGCACCAGGATCGCGTCGGGCGCGGTCGCGGAGGCCTCGTCGGTGATGACCGGCAGTTCGCGGTACTCGACGTGGATCTTCGCGGCGGCGCGGCGGGCGGTCTCCGGGTGGTCGGCGGCGACGATCGCCACCGGCTCGCCGTGGTGACGTACCTTGCCGTGGGCGAGCACCGGGGTGTCCTGGATCTCCAGGCCGTAGTGCTTCACCTCGGTCGGCAGATCGTCGTAGGTCATGACGGCGTAGACGCCCGGCATGGCGAGGGCCTGGCTCGTGTCGATGGACACGATCTCGGCGTGGGCGACCGTTGATCTGAGGATCTGGCCCCAGAGCATGTCCTCGTGCCACATGTCGGACGAGTACGCGAACTCGCCGGTGACCTTGAGGGTGCCGTCGGGGCGGAGGGTGGACTCACCGATGCCGCCCTTGGTCGGGGAACCCTGGGTGACCTTGGTGGGAGCACCAAGGGGAGCGCCGTTGGTGGGCATCGTCAGACCGCCTCTCCCTGCCGGGCGGCCGCCAGGCGGACCGCGTCCATGATCTTCTCGTAGCCGGTGCAGCGGCACAGGTTGCCCGAGAGCGCCTCGCGGATGTCCGCGTCGCTCGGGTTGGGGTTGCGCTCCAGCATCTCGTCGGCGGCGACCAGCAGACCCGGGGTGCAGAAGCCGCACTGGACGGCGCCGGCGTCGATGAACGCCTGCTGCACGGGGGAGAGTTCGGTGCCCTCGCCGGTCTGCGAGTCCTGGCCCTCAGCCTGCCAGTCCTTGGCCTCGTCGAGCCCGGTGCCACAGGCCCCGGTCGCGCAACCGCCCTCGGCGCGCTGCTTGGCGAAGTCGGCGAGCCCCTCGACGGTCACGACCTCACGGCCCTCGACCTGACCCGCGGCGACCAGACAGGAACACACCGGAACGCCGTCCAGGCGAACCGTGCAGGACCCGCACTCGCCCTGCTCGCAGGCGTTCTTGGAACCGGGCAGGCCGAGCCGCTCGCGCAGCACGTACAGCAGGGACTCGCCCTCCCACACGTCGTCGGCTTCCTGCGGACGTCCGTTGACAGTGAAGTTGACTCGCATCAGGCGACTCCCTCCGAGTGGGCGGCGGTGCCGCGGTACGACTCCCAGGTCCAGGTCAGCGTGCGGCGGGCCATGATGCCGACCGCGTGGCGGCGGTAGCTCGCCGTGCCCCGGACGTCGTCGATCGGGTTGCAGGCGGCGGAGCACAGGTCCGCGAACTGCTTGGCGACCGACGGGGTGATGATCTTGCCGTTGTCCCAGAAGCCGCCTTCTTCCAGAGCGGCGTTCAGGAACTCCTCGGCGGCCTTGGCCCGCACGGGCGTGGGCGCGGCCGAGCCGATGCCGGTACGGACGGTCCGGGTCTTCGGGTGCAGCGCAAGCCCGAAGGCGCACACGGCGATGACCATGGCGTTGCGCGTACCCACCTTCGAGTACTGCTGCGGCCCGTCCGCCTTCTGGATGTGCACCGCGCGGATCAGCTCGTCCGGCGCCAGCGCGTTGCGCTTCACTCCGGTGTAGAACTCGTCGATCGCGATACGGCGGCTGCCGCGCACCGACTCGACCTCGACCTCGGCGCCGGCCGCCAGCAGGGCGGGGTGGGCGTCGCCGGCCGGGGAGGCGGTGCCGAGGTTGCCGCCGACGCCGCCGCGGTTGCGGATCTGCGGGGAGGCGACGGTGTGCGAGGCGAGGGCGAGACCCGGGAGCTCGGCGCGGAGGTCCTCCATGATCCGCGTGTACGGGACGGAGGCGCCGAGCCGCACGCTCTCCTCGCCGACCTCCCACTCGTAGAGGTCGCCGATGCGATTGAGGTCGAGGAGGTACTCGGGCCGGCGGTGGTCGAAGTTGATCTCGACCATCACATCGGTGCCACCCGCAATCGGCACAGCGGTGGGGTGCTCGGCCTTAGCGGCGAGCGCCTCCTCCCAGCTGGCGGGGCGAAGGAAGTCCATGACCGGCTCTCTTCTTCGTCTCAGTGCTCTTGGAAGTCGTACAGATTGAGCCAATCCGTGTGCGGCGGGCCCGGCTCGTTCACGTGCTGTTAACGCGGAGTGGTGTCAGTACACCGCCCTCTACTACACCGGGGTCAGTCACGGAAACCATGAAGGAGTTGGCTGGCCAGGCTGGTCATCTTGTAGATTCGTATGAACGGAGGTCATCAGTAACCTCTTGGTTCTCCTGTGGAAACCTGCGACGCACACCACGTGACCTGGGACACAGCCGAAACGCGACCCGCGCGACGGCGAGCGTCGCTCACCGGCCCGCCGGACGGGCCCGAGACCCCACCATCCACCTAGATCCATCGTAGATTTCGAGACAAAGAACGGCGGCGACAAGAATGCGGCTGCGCGCACTGCTCGACACGGACGCGCTGGGCCTCAAGCTGCTCGGCGGCGAAGAGGAGCTCGACCGCACCGTCCGCGGCGTGATGACCACGGATCTGCGGGACCCCAGCCGCTATCTGTCGGGCGGCGAGCTGGTGCTCACGGGCCTGGCCTGGCGCCGGGACGCCGACGACTCGGAGCCGTTCGTACGGATCCTCGCGCAGGCCGGGGTGGCCGCCCTCGCGGCCGGTGAGGCCGAGCTGGGCGATGTCCCCGAGGACCTGGTCCTGGCCTGCGCCCGGCACCGTCTGCCGCTGTTCGCCGTGCATGAGTCGGTGGCCTTCGCGACGATCACCGAGCATGTCGTACGGCAGGTCTCCGGCGAGCGCGCGGGGGACCTCGCGGCGGTCGTGGACCGGCACCGCCGCATGATGACCTCGGGCCCGGCGGGGGGCGGCCCGGATGTCGTCCTCGATCTCCTGGGCTCGGACCTGGATCTGCGTGCCTGGGTGCTCTCCCCCACCGGACGGCTGATCGCCGGGTCGAAGGTGGGCGGCCCGGTCCTGCCCGCCGATATGTGCGCCAAGCTCGCCGCCGAGCACCTGGCCGCGGCCCGCACCGGTCGGCGCGGCCCGCACCGGTTCACGCTCGACGCGACGCCGTACTCGCTCTTCCCGATCCGCAGCACCGGCCGCTCCCCGCAGGCCTCGCGCGATGTGCGCGAGACAGTGCTGTCGGACTGGCTGCTGGCCGTGGAGGCGGACGCCGGGGACTGGCCCGAGGAGCGGCTGGACCTGCTCCAGGGCGTCACCCAGCTGATCGCGGTCGAGCGGGACCGCCGGGACGCGGCCCGCACGGTGCGCCGCCGGCTGGCCCAGGAGGTCCTGGAGCTGGTCCAGACGGGCGCCGCGCCCGCCGAGATCGCCGCCCGTCTGAGGGTGGCCGCCCCGGTCCTGCTGCCCGGTCTGGGGGCGGCCCCGCACTGGCAGGTCGTCGTGGCCCGCGTCGAGTGGGAGGGCGGCGAGGTGGAGTGCGGTCCGGTGGCCCAGTCGCTGCTGGAGGAGATCCTGGTCGACCCCCTGGCCATGGGCCCCGAGCCCTCGGACCGTATCGCGGTGGCGCACACCGGCGACGAGGCCATCGCGCTGGTCCCGCTGCCCGCCGTCTCCTCCGAGCACGACGGCTCGGAGGAGGGCATCCTCGCCGACCATCTCCTGGAGTCGGTACGGGACCCGCTCTCGGCAGGGCTCGACGACGACGGCCGGGTCACCCTCGGCGTCAGCGCGGCCGTCCACTCCGCGGAGGGCCTGCGCGGGGCGCTGGAGGAGGCGAGACACGCCCGCAGAGTGGCGGCGGCGCGCCCCGGCCGCGTGTGCGCGGCGGGCCACCAGGAGCTGGCCTCGCACGTCCTGCTGCTGCCGTTCGTCCCGGACGACGTACGCCGGGCCTTCACGGCCCGTCTGCTGGACCCCCTGCGCGACTACGACCGCCGCCACCGGGCCGAGCTGATCCCCACCCTGGAGGCGTTCCTGGACTGTGACGGCTCCTGGACCCGCTGTGCGACCCGGCTCCATCTCCACGTCAACACACTGCGCTACCGGGTGGGCAGAATCGAGCAGTTGACGAGCCGGGACCTGTCCCGACTCGAGGACAAGCTCGATTTCTTCCTGGCGTTGCGGATGAGCTGAGGTCACGCGGGCGGGCCCGATCGGGGCCGCTGTCCCACGACTTTGTGAAATCCTTCACCTACACCCCTTGGCCTGCATGGTCCGCAGATGCTGAAATGCGGCCACCACTCAAAGCTCAAAGGCGTGCTCGGGGAGGGCAACGTGGCGCATACCGCCATGTCTGGTAACGGAACGACCGCCGGTGACGATCCACTCCAGACCGCGGTATGGCGGCTGCGCTCACGGGCATGCTGGGCCGACGCGGCGGCCCTGCTGCGGCCCGAGACCCCGGCGGCCTCCCTCCAACGGGCGTCGCTGCTGGTGGAACGGTGTCTGTACACCGAGCAGGGCTGGGAGGACGCGGAGGACGCGCTGCGTACGGCGGAGGCCGTGGCGCACAGCGACGAGGAGCGGGGGGCGGCCGCTTGTGAACGCGGGCAACTTGCCTATGCGGCCACGCTGCACACGGTCCGAGACCGGGCGGACGAGGCGCGGGCGGCGCTGGGGCGGGCGGCGGCGCTGATCCCTCCGGGGGCGCCGGGGCGGGCGCTGCTGGACTATCGGCGGGGTCTGCTGGCGGAGAACCTGGCGCACTCGCCGCAGGCGGCACGGGCGGCTTACCGCCGGGCGCACGCGGCGGCGACGGCGCAGGCGGATCCGCTGCTGCTGTCCTTCACCTGGCGCCATCTGGCGGGACTGGCCTTGCGGGACGGCGAGTTGGCGGAGGCCCGGCACGGCTTCTCCGAATCCCTGCGGATCAGGGAGGAGTTGGGCTACCTGGTTGGCACGGCTCCGGCGCTGGCGTCTTTGGCGGACACGGAACCGGAGCCGGAGGCCTCGCGCCTACGGGAGGAAGCACGCCGCCTGTTCCGCCTGCTGGGCGGCGTACCGACATGGCTGGCCCGGCAGTTGGCACAGGGGCCGCCGGCTACGGGGGCGGCGACGGCTTGACCTGAGGGGCCTACGAGGCCCCTGCGAAGTGCTCGCCCACCAATACCCGAACCACGTCCAGGTCCCGGGCGATCAACGCATCCAGCAGCGCCGCGTGTTCGGCCGCGTCCGCGATCAGGTCCGCGCGGGCGCGGCCGGGTTGGGTGCCGACCAGCGGCCACTGGGAGCGGCGGTGCAAGTCCTCGGCGATGTGGGCCAGTTGTTCGTTGCCCGCGAGGGACAGGACCGCCGTGTGGAAGGCTCGGTCCGCTTCGGCGTAGGTCGCTCGGCAGCCGCTGGAGGCCGCCCGTACCGTCGCTTCCGCCAGCGGGCGCAGGTCGGCCCAGCGTTCCGCCGGGACCGTCCTTGCCAGGCGCAGGATCACCGGGACCTCGATCAGGGCCCGAACCTCGGCCAGCTCGGCCAGTTCGCGGGCGCCGCGCCGCACCACCCGGAAGCCCCGGTTCGGTACGACCTCGACGGCGCCCTCGAGGGCGAGCTGCTGCATCGCCTCACGGACCGGCGTCGCGGAGACGCCGAAACGCTCACCCAGCGCGGGGGCCGAGTACACCTCGCCCGGTGTCAACTCCCCCGTCACCAGCGCCGTACGCAGCGCGTCCAGGATCTGACCCCGTACCGAGGAACGCTGAACGGCCACCCGAGGGCGCGGAATCGGCGCTTCGCTGTGGGTGTGCTCGCCCCGGACCCGGCCCACCTCCGCGGCGCCGGGCTGGACCGGCACCCTCGCCTCGCCCCGGACCTGCGGCGTCCCCGGCATCTGGGCGGCCCGCGCCTCGGCGGAGCCCTGCGCACCCTGGTTCACGGGCTCCTCCTCCGGACGTGTCGGTCTTGGGGTCATTACGGCGGGTTGTTACTCGTCCGTCAAGCACCATAAGCGCACGGGCCGTCAGTTCAAATCCACCCGATCTTGGGTAAGGTAAGGCTTACCTGAAAACCGCACTGAATCGGGAGTCCCGGATGCCTGTGCCCCGTTCGGCCACCACGGACGCGTACATACGGCTCACCGAGGTCTTCCCGTCACTCGCGGTGACCGAACTCGGTCCCACGGACCCCACCCCCACCGGCCCCGGCTGGGTCTCCGCCGCCGAGCTCGCCGCCGGAGGCACCCCCCTCGACACCTTCCTGGCCTGGGACGACGAGCAGATCCTGCGCGACTACGCCCAACAGGCCCGCCCGGATGTCACCGCGAGCTTCGGCCTGCACCGCTACGCCTGGCCCGCCTGCCTCCTGATCACCGTCCCCTGGTTTCTGCACCGCCGCGTCCCTCGCCTCCCCGTGACGCATGTCTCCTACGACCGCACCGCGCCCGGTCTCGCCATCGGCCGGATGGCGGTCCGCCCGACCGCGGGCTTCGCCTGTCTGCCCGGCGACCCGGCGGCGGAGCTGCCCGGCGCCCGCGTGGTCCCCGACGAGGAGGCCCTGCGCGCCGAGGTCCGGGACGCCGTCGCCGAGCATCTCGAACCCGTGCTCGCCGGTTTCGGCCCGCGGATGCGCCGCCGCGGCCGCGCCCTGTGGGGCATGGCGACCGACGAGATCGTCGAGAGCCTCTGGCACATCGCCGGCCTCCTCGGCGAGGAGGAGCGCGCGATGCGCGAGCTGGAGCTGCTGCTGCCGGGCTCGACCAAGCCGTACGCCGGTTCCGCCGCCTTCCGCGTGCTGAGCGGCCCGAACGGCGAGCCGATGCCCACCCGGGACCGGGTGAGCTGCTGCATGTTCTACACACTTCGCCCCGAGGACACCTGCGCCACCTGCCCGCGCACCTGCGACACGGATCGCGTCACCAAGCTGCTGGCGACGGCGAGTTGAACCGCGCGCGCGGGCATCAGCACCCCGCGCGCCCCCGTAAGATCAACTCCCGCGGACCGCCCGCATGGTTACAGGCGTTTCACAACTTCCTCACTCGTCGCGGGAACTTTCCGTGGAACCACCCGTACGGGTAGTCTTATTCGAACTCAACTCCCGCCCCTCAAGCGGCAGTTCGAGCAGAACGCCGCCCTGGGCATCCCCTTGCACCTCCTTGGCGGCCTCTTGCCCCGAAACCCCCTGAGGGCCAGTGGGATTGGGCCACTATGGCGGGCGTTACGCCCTATCCCAATGCAAGGGACCCCAGATGAGACTGACCGACATATCGCTGAACTGGCTGCTTCCGGGCGCCGTACTGCTCCTGGGCACGCTGGCGGCGGTGGCGGTGCTCACGCGCGGAAAGCGCTCCTCGGGGAAGGACACGAGTGCCGACGACTCGTGGGAGCGCAGCGAAGAGCGCCGCAGGCGCAAGGAGGCCATATACGGCACCGCCTCTTATGTGCTGCTGTTCTGCTGTGCGGCGGTGGCCGCCGCGCTCTCGTTCCACGGCCTGGTCGGATTCGGTGAGCAGAACCTCGGCCTCCACAACGGCTGGCAGTACCTCGTGCCGTTCGGCCTCGACGGCGCGGCGATGTTCTGCTCCGTCCTCGCTGTGCGGGAGGCCAGCCACGGTGACGCGGCCCTCGGCTCCCGGATACTCGTGTGGACGTTCGCGGCTGCCGCGGCCTGGTTCAACTGGGTGCACGCACCCAGGGGTATCGGCCACGACGGCGCCCCCCACTTCTTCGCCGGCATGTCCCTGTCCGCTGCGGTGCTCTTCGACCGGGCGCTGAAGCAGACCCGCCGGGCCGCCCTGCGCGAGCAGGGTCTGGTGCCGAGGCCGCTGCCGCAGATCCGTATCGTCCGCTGGCTGCGGGCCCCCCGGGAGACCTACAAAGCCTGGTCCCTGATGCTCCTGGAGGGTGTGCGCAGCCTGGACGAGGCGGTCGAGGAAGTGCGCGAGGACAAGATCAAGAAGGACGAGCAGCGACTGCGGCGGCGCGACCAGCAGCGCGTGGAGCGCGCTCAGTTGAAGGCCATCAGCCGGGGCCACCGTGGGTTCGTCGGCCGTGGCGGCGGACGGCAGGTGGAGGTCGAGGTGCAGGCGGTGGAGCGCGGCTCCGACCGGGTCACCGCGGAGCCTGCCATATCATCGCCGGAGCAGCTGCCCGTACGCGCGCGGCCCTCCCTTCAGCCCGTACGCCCTGGCTCTGACCCGGTGGTCGACCTCACCGCGGAAGACGACACCATGGCACTGCCGCGCCTGGACTCCCTGGAGCGCAAGCTCAAGGATCTGGAGCAGCAGTTCGGCTGAAAACCGCTCTCCTCAGGTGAACCACGGGAGGGGGTACGGCGTCAGGCCGTACCCCCTCCCGTCGTCATGCGGCCCACCATTCATGCGGCCTCCGGGTCGAGTTCGAACCACACCGCCTTGCCCACGCCGTGCGGCTGTACGCCCCAGGCGTCCGCCAGGGACTCCACCAGCACCAGGCCCCTGCCGTGCGTACCGTCGTCGGCGTTCGGTACGCACATTCTGGGCCTGCGGGCCACGAAGTCCCGTACCTCCACCCGTAGTCCACTCGGTCCCACGGTGGCGGTCAGGACCGCGTCGTGGTCGGTGTGGACCAAGGCGTTGGTGACGAGTTCGCTGGTCAGCAGCTCCGCTATCTCGGATCGTCCGGGCCTGCCCCAGTGCTGTAAGAGCGCCCTCAGTTCCCTGCGCGCCTCGGGCACCGCCCTGAGGTCGGCGCGCCCGAGTCTGCGCCTGAGTCGGCCCGTCGGCGCCCGCTCCGCGACGCCGTCCGCCTTGTCCTCCACCGTGTCCGTCGAGAAGGCCCCGATCGCGATGGGACCGCCCCCTCGTGCCTGCCTCTTCATGACCCCCGCCCGCGTGCCGATGTCGTTCCCCTCCTGCTCGAACACGTTCACGGGAACCATGCCCCGTCGGGCACGTGACAGTCATGTCGAATTGTCAACGACCGGGCGTTCGGCCACGAAAGGGCCGCACCGGGGTGAACGCCCGGGCACGGGCGGGCGGAAGCAGAGCTTTTGGGGTGGTACGGGATGAGACCACATCGGCCGAACTGTCCACTCCCGGCTGCCGATCCGGCCGTATGCGACCGGCGCGGGGCCGCCCTCCCGACCCCCGTGGCGAGAGGGCGGCCCCGTGGCCCCCCGGCGGTGCTGTGGTCAGTAGAGCTTGTTGACCGCCTTGGTGGTGGTCTTCTTGAAGGCGGACACCGGAGCGTCCGAGAAGTCGCCCATCTGCGACCAGTCCACGACCGTGACGGTCCTGCCGTCCCGGCCCACGGAGAGCAGCCGGATGTCGGTTGCGCCCCACGAGGTCTCGGTGTGCAGACCGTGCACGCGGGCGCCCTCCTCGACGGGCAGCGAGCCGTACGACTTGTACGTGGCCTCGATCTCCGGGTCGGCGGCCTCGATACGCCCGGCGCAGGACTTGAACTCCTTGTTGAGACTGCTCGCCAGGGCCTTGGCCTTGGCTGCGGTGCCGACGACGATCGTCAACTGCCGGGCGGTGGCGTCCAGGTCCGTGTGGAAGGGGCGGTACCGGGAGTCGTAGGCGAGCAGCGCCTTCTCCAGGCAGAACCGCATCTCGTCCGGGACGCCGTCGGTGACCTTGCCGGCGGTCCAGGTGGACGAGGGGTGCGGCGGGAGTTGGGAGGCGGCCAGGAAGCGGGGCGCGCTCGCCGCGCTCGGAGCGGCTCCGGCCGGTACGGTGAGGGCCGCGCCGACGGTGAGGCCTGCGACGGCGAGTACGGTGACCGCGCCTGCTCGGGTGCGCTTGGGCATGGGTGTCCCCCGTGGATCGAGTGTGGGTGTGGGTCGTCGTCACCGCGCCGTGGGCTGGTCGGTCCCACGGTCGTCGGTGCGACACCAAGAGCATCAGCGGTCACAGGACCCGGATGCAACAGGGGACGCCGCTTCCACCGCGGTGGAACCATCCCATCCCGTCTGACGTGCAGGTATATGGGGTGCCTGGGATGCCGTCCCGGGCGGGAGAACACGGGGGAAGGGTGTCGGCACAGGACGAGGTCGAGGAGTTCGCCGCACTGCTACGGCAGTTCAAGGAGCGGACCGATCGCAGTTACGGCTCGCTGGCCCGCCGGCTCGGCATGAACACCTCCACGCTGCACCGCTACTGCGCCGGTGACGCGGTCCCCCAGGACTTCGCCCCGGTGGAGCGCTTCGCCGCGCTGTGCGGGGCGTCGGCGGAGGAACGGATGGAGCTGCACCGGCGCTGGCTGCTCGCGGTGGCGGCGCGGCAGCGGCCCCGGGGCGCGGCGGCACCGGAGGCCCCTCCGGAGGAACCCGAGGACGCGACACCGGAACCGGAACCCACCCCATCGGGCCGCCCCTGGTACCGCCGCCGACGGATCACGGTCGCCGCGGCCGTGGCCTCAGTGCTCCTCGCCACCCTGGGCACGCTCACGGCCCTGGACTCCGACCGGGGCGACACCGGCGGCGACCGGGCGCAGGGTGGGGCCGAGCCCCGTGCGACCGCACCCGGCGCGACGAAGAGCCCGTCCCCGACCCCCACGACGACCGCACCGTCCCCTTCCGGAAGCGGTACGGCAAAGCCCTCGCGGCCCGCCCCCGAGAAGAGCTCCGGCGCCCCGCCCGCGAAGGGCGACGAGCCCACAGACGAGGTGCCGCTCACCTGGACCGCCGACTCCCATGTCTGGTCGCAGGGGTGCGGTCACGACTACGTCATCGGCAAGCCGCCCGCGCAGGTCACGCCGCCTCCGGCCCCGCAGGACGCCAGGGCCTGGGCCGGAGCCGAGGGCGCGGTGCACGGGCGGGAGACGATGGTGCGGATCTCGGTGCAGGGGCGGACGTCCACGGCCGTGGTCCTGGAGGCCCTGCGGGTCCGGGTGGTCGGCCGCGCGGCGCCCCTCGAGGGCAACTCGTATGCCATGGACAACGGTTGCGGCGGGGCCGTGAGCCCGCGCTACTTCGATGTCGACCTGGACAAGGACCGGCCGATCGCCCGCCCGGTCGACGGCAATGATTCGGGCACCACGATCCCGGCCATGCGGCTGCCGTACCGGGTCTCCGCCGAGGACCCCGAGGTCCTGCTCGTCACGGCGCGCACCGAGAACTGCGACTGCCGCTGGTACCTCGAACTCGACTGGTCCTCCCAGGGCCGCACCGGCACGGTCCGCATCGACGACCAGGGCCGCCCGATCCGCACGACGGGCATCAAGGGTCTGCCCCGGTATGCGTACGACACGTCCGCGCGGGAGTGGGGGCCGTACGTCTCCTAAGGGCGGGGCACGTTACGGAGGTTGGAGCGGGCCATCTGGAGCATGCGGCCCACTCCGCCGTCGAGGACGATCTTCGAGGCGGACAGGGCGAAGCCGGTGACCATCTCGGCGCTGATCTTCGGTGGGATGGACAGGGCGTTGGGGTCGGTGACGATGTCGACGAGGGCCGGGCCCTTGTGCTTGAAGGCGTCCTTGAGGGCGCCGGCGAGCTGCTTGGGCTTCTCCACGCGTACGCCGTAGGCGCCGCAGGCCTGGGCGACGGCGGCGAAGTCGGGGTTCTTGTTCTCGGTGCCGTAGGAGGGCAGTCCGGCGACCAGCATCTCCAACTCGACCATGCTCAGCGAGGAGTTGTTGAACAGGACCACCTTCACCGGCAGATCGTGCTGCACCAGCGTGAGGAAGTCGCCCATCAGCATGGCGAATCCGCCGTCTCCTGACATCGACACCACCTGGCGGCGGCGGTCGGTGAACTGGGCGCCGATCGCCATGGGCAGCGCGTTCGCCATCGAGCCGTGGGAGAAGGAGCCGATGACCCGGCGGCGGCCGTTCGGGGTGATGTAGCGGGCGGCCCAGACATTGCACATCCCGGTATCGACCGTGAACACGGCGTCGTCGTCGGCGAGTTCGTCCAGGACCGCGGCGACGTACTCGGGGTGGATCGGGACGTGCTTCTCGACCTTCCTGGTGTACGCCTTGACGACTCCCTCCAGCGCGTCGGCGTGCTTCTTGAGCATCTTGTCGAGGAAACGCCGGTTCTCCTTGGTCCGCACCCGCGGGATGAGACAGCGCAGGGTCTCGCGCACATCGCCCCACACGGCGAGGTCCAACTTGGAGCGGCGGCCGAGGTGTTCGGGCCGGACGTCGACCTGGGCGATCTTGACGTCGTGGGGCAGGAAGGCGTTGTACGGGAAGTCGGTGCCGAGCAGGATCAGCAGATCGCATTCGTGGGTGGCCTCGTAGGCGGCGCCGTAGCCGAGGAGACCGCTCATGCCGACATCGAACTTGTTGTCGTACTGGATGTGTTCCTTCCCCCTCAGCGCATGTCCCACCGGAGACTTGATCTTCTCCGCGAACTCCATGACCTCCGCGTGCGCGCCCGCCGTGCCGCTGCCGCAGAACAGGGTGACCTTGTCGGCGGCGTCGATCATCCGGACGAGCTGGTCGATCTCGGCGTCGCCGGGGCGGACCGTGGGGCGGGAGGTGACCAGGGCGGTCTCGAGGGGCTTGTCGGGGGCCGGCCGGTCGGCGATGTCGCCGGGGAGGGAGACCACGCTGACGCCGGAGCGGCCGACCGCGTGCTGGATGGCGGTCTGGAGCAGGCGGGGCATCTGCTGCGGGCTGGAGATCAGCTCGCTGTAGTGGCTGCACTCGCGGAACAGCTGGTCCGGGTGTGTCTCCTGGAAGTAGCCGAGGCCGATCTCGCTGGAGGGGATGTGCGAGGCGAGGGCGAGGACGGGGGCCATGGAGCGGTGGGCGTCGTAGAGGCCGTTGATGAGGTGGAGGTTGCCGGGGCCGCAGGAGCCCGCGCAGGCGGTCAGCTTCCCGGTGATCTGGGCCTCCGCGCCGGCGGCGAAGGCGGCGGTCTCCTCGTGCCGCACATGCACCCAGTCGATGCCGGAGTTACGGCGTACGGCGTCCACGACGGGGTTGAGGCTGTCGCCGACGACGCCGTAGAGGCGCTCGACTCCGGCGCGGACGAGGATGTCGACGAACTGCTCCGCGACGTTCTGCTTGGCCATGGCTGCGCTGTGCCCCTTCGGTCTCCTTCGATCCCTCTGGGTTCCATTGGAGGCACAGGGCCGCGCGGTTCGCTCGGTCAGACCTCCCAGACGGCGGCGGCCGTACGGTCGTCGGCGTAGCCCTTCACCCGGACCTGGGTGTCGGCGAGGAATGCGGCGAGGCCCGGTGGGGTGGGGTCGGACCATCGGTCGGTCAGGTGGCGGGCGAGTTCGGCCTCGCCGCGCAGGGGTTCGGCGAGGCCGCCTGTGCACATCAGGAGCGTGTCACCCGGACGAGCGACCGAGGCACGGAAGCGGAACGGTTCTCGGGGTGGTTCCGGGGCGGGCTCGTACGGGCTCGGGGGCTTCGGGATGCCCAGGTCCATGGTGAGCCGGTCGCCCTCGGGGGTCTCGGAGGGCAGCGAGCCGAACCCTACGACGGCCTCGCCGACGACGTCCATGACCCGCGGTTCGATGTCCTGCCACTCGCCGTCCCGCAGGCGGAACAGACCTCCGGCGCCGACGCCGAAGAAGACGCGGGTACGGCAGTCGGGGTCGGCGGGCAGGAGGAGGCAGCGCAGGGTGGCCGCGTACTCCTCCGGGTCGACGCCCTGTTCGGCGGCGCTGGCGCGGAGTTTGCCGAGGCTGCGGTCGGTGAGGCGGTGCAGGCCGGATTTGAGGTCGCCGCGCCTCGCTGCCCGAATGTCCTCGGCCAGCCGTGCATGACTGCGGCCGACGGCCCTGCCGATCCAGTGGCAGGCCTCCGCGGCGGCGCGGTGGGCGCCGGGGGTGGCGCGGGCGCCGGTGGCCATGGCGACGAGGACGAGGGCGGTGTCGCCGGTGCCGAAGCGGGCGGTGAGCAGTGAGTCGCGTCGGGGTTCGCCCCGGTAGCGGGCGGAGTCGCCTCGGACGGAGGCGGCGCGGAGGGTGCAGGCCCCGTAGTGGGCACCGTCGAGGACGGTGTCCGCGACGAGGTCGTCCAGGTCGTCGGGGTCCGCGGGTGGGAGGGCGGTGGGTTCGGGTTCGTAGGTAGGGGGGCCGGAGCCTACATAGTCGACGGGCGTGGGTTGTTCGGTGCTCGGCGGTGGGATGGGGTCGGGCTCGCCGGCCTGCGCCGGCAGGGTGCCCGCCGGCTCGGTCGGCGGAGGTTCCCAGGGGGCCCTCGGCTTGTTCACCGTGTCCGCCGCCGACTCGAACCTGTCGTCCAGCGAATCCGGTGCCCCCGTAGGACCCGTGTCCTCGGTCCCGTCGTCGTACAGCTGCATCCACCAGTCGTCTTCCCGACCGGTGGGCCTTCCCCCCTGCTGGCTCATGCCCCTAATTGTCCACCTCAGGGGCCGTATGAAAACGGGGCATCCCGAAAATCGGGTGACGGATCGAACGGTGATGCGATACCCGGAGAAACGAGCCGCCGGACGGTTCCACCCCCCACGGGAGAACCGCCCGGCGACCTCTCGGTGACCCGTCAGCGCACGTCGTACGCGCGGATCACGGTCTGGCTGACCGAGTTGCCGTTGGCGTCGGTCAACTCCGCCCTGAGTGTGACCCGCTTCCCTGTCGCCCCGCTGTGGTCGACGATCGCCTCCCACCCACCGTCGCGCCGGACGGTCCGCGCCTCGGTCCAGGTCGCTCCCTCGTCGTACGACCAGGAGAACCGCGCCTCGGTCAACTCACCGGGCTCATATCCCGCGTGGCCCGTCGCTGTCACGGATACGCGCTGGCCGTCCTCCGCCGGAAGCGTCTTGAGCCCGTCCTCCGGCACCTCGTAGCGCGGGAACAGCAGCGGGATGCCCTGCGAGTACACGTCCTCGTCGAGCTCCGAGCGGAAGGACCATGTCGTCGATGTGGTCGTCGAACGCTTCCACACCCTCGCCGGCTGGCCGAACTTCGCCGTGTTCAGGGTCAGTTCGTACGACGCCTCCTCCGCCGGAACCTCGAACACCCCGAACGGATACGGGCTTTCGCCGATCAACTCCCCGTTCCGCTTCAGCGCCATCCCACCGATGTCACCGAAGCTGCCCTGGATTCCCTGGTGCTCGTTGTCGCCCCAGAACCCGGGTGCGACGCCGATCAGGTCGCCCTGGCGTTCGGCGGCGAGCGCCTGCCGTCCGCTGTCGTCGAGTGGGGTGACCGGCGTGAGGATCCCGCCGTACCACTCCTCGGCGCTGTGCTCGCCCTTCTTGTAGGTGCGCGCCGGATCCACCATGGACTCGCCCCAGGGGAAGCTGCTGGAGACGTCCTGCCGCCAGACGGTGTCGCCGGGCGTGTGGTACTCGGTGCGGGTGAAGGGCGCGGGGACGGTGTCCAACTGGCCGAAGTAGGCGGCAAGTCCGTTCGGACGGGTCAGGGACTCCAGATCGAGGTGGTCGGTGTCGGTGCCCGCCATCGAGTTGTACGTCGCCCTGGTCGCCGCCAGTTGGGTGTCCCGCACCCGATAGGTGCGGTCGGACTGGATCGGGCCGCTCTCCGGGAAGGCGAGGCTGTAGACGTACGGGCTCTTGGCGGTGGCCTTCCAGCGCAGTTGCACATCCCCTGCCGTGAGCAGGGCCGCCGCCTCCTCGGTGGGCACCGCGAGTACGGGCAGCGGGCCGCCCACGAAGCCGACCGACGGGTACCAGCGGCCGGGTGCGTCGCGGTACACGAGGAGGGCCAAGGCGCCGGCTGTCTTTGCTCGCGTCGCGACCGCCGAGGCGCCTTCACCGTCCGGCAGATGAACGAGCGCGATCTTCCCCTTCGCGCCCGAAAGTTCCTCCGCCGTACCGGACTTGGCGTCCACGAGGGCCGCCTGTCCGGTGCCGTCGAGGTTGGCCGAGCCGAGGTGGGCCGTGGTCGGGTGCAGCGACTGGCCGCCGATGACGGCGAGTTCGGTGATCTGCGGAGCCGCAGCACGCCAGAAGCTGTCGAACTCGAAGTCGCCGTCGCGTGCCTGCCCGGCGACCGAGGCGTAGTAGCCGCCCACCGTCCGGCCGCCCGCCGCCGTGCCCGCGTGCAGCCAGGTGTCGTCCCAGCTACGGGCGAACCCGAGGGTGGCGCTGCGGACCTCGGACGGTTTGTCGGTGTCGACGGCGAGCCGGTGCGCCTTGCGCGCGTCGAGGACGACGGTCGTGTCGTCGCGTACCTCGATCTGCGGACGGGCCATGTAGGCAAGGGAGTTGACCAGCGTCCCTTCGGGGGTCGTGATGAAGGAGGAGAGGAAGTAGCTGCCGGGGCGGACGCGGTACGTCTGGTCCGTGGCGCCCTCGTTGAAGCGGCGCTCCCCGCTCGCGTCGTCGGTGCCGATCAGGTCGAGTGACGAGGAGCCGTCGGCGGGTTTGCCGAGCCGGTCGATCAGCTTGACGCGCAGGGTCACCGTCTCGGGCTGGACGTACAGCGAGAACGGTGTGGAGACGCTCACCCCGTCGGCCGTGGCGAGCACCCGGCCGGTGAGGTCGCCGTACTGGGCGCGCGCGAGGGTCGCCGTCGGGTCGATCGTCAGCGGGACCTCGGCGGTACCGCCGGCCGGGACGGTGACCGTCCGGTCGGTGAGGCGGGCGAGCGGCGAGCGAACGGCGGAGCCGTCGTTGCCGGTGACGCCGGTCACCGAGAGTCTCAACTTCACCGGCTCGTCGGAGGTGTTGGTGTAGGGGACGGTGACCGTCGTGCGGTCGCTCGCGTCCTGCGGCCAGTTGAAGGTGCCGGCCTGCACGGCGGGTGCGCCCAGGACCGTCTGTTCCGTGGCGGCCCGCACGTCCAGGCGTCCGCCGCCGGTCTCGCGAACGTCGCCGGGGATGCCGGTCTCGGCGGAGGAGACGAGGGCCGCCTTGATCCGCTCCGCGCTCCAGTCGGGACGCCGTTGCTTAACGATGGCGGCCGCGCCCGCGACATGCGGGGTCGCCATCGACGTACCGCTCATGGATTGGTACGCGTAGACACCCCGTCCGCCCGCGTTGGCGGCGGAGATGCCGACGCCCGGGGCGGTGATCTCGGGCTTGAGGGTGTGGGCGCCGTAGACGGGGCCGCGGCTGGAGAAGGAGGCCGTGGAGTCGTCGCGGTCGACGGCGCCGACGGTGAGCACGCTGGGGGCGCAACCCGGGGACGAGACCGTGTTGTTGCCGGGTCCGGTGTTGCCCGCGGCGATGACGAAGAGGGTGTTCTCGCTCTGCTTCGCGAGTTCCTCGGCCGCCTGGGCCATCGGGTCGGAGCAGTCGGTGCGGGCGGGGTTGCCGAGGCTCATGGAGACCACGTCGGCGCCCTCGTCGACCGCCCACTGCATACCGGCGATGATCCAGGAGGTCTCGCCGTAGCCGTAGTCGTTGAGGACCTTGCCGTTGAGCAGCTCAGCGCCGGGCGCGACGCCCTTCTTCCTGCCGTCGCTCGCCGCGCCCGTGCCGCCGACGGTGGAGGTGGTGTGGGTGCCGTGGCCGTCGCGATCGGCCGCGTCCTCGGCGTCGGTGAAGTTCTTCGACGCGGCGATCCGGCCCTTGAGATCGGGGTGTTCGGCGTCCACACCGGTGTCCAGGACGGCGACCTTGGTGCCCTCGCCGTCGTAACCGGCGGCCCAGGCCTCGGGAGCGTTCACCTGCCGCGTCGAACGGTCCAGCGTGGCCTCGACCTTGGCGTCGAGCCACAGCTTCTCCACCGGGCCGCGGGACTTGGTGACCTCGGCCCAGAAATCGGCGGCCTTGTCCTTGTCGGCCTCCAGGGCGACGCCGTCGATGGCGTCGAGGGCGAGGCCGCGTTCGGCGCCGCGCGGGGCGGAGCGCGGCACGGCGCCTTCGTAGGTGGCGATCAGCGGAAGCGTGTCGCGGTGCGCGTCGTCGTAGCCCTGGCGGACCAGGCCGGTGACATTGAACAGTTCCTCGTCGACCCGGCCCGCGGCGAGGGCCTCGACGGCGCTCTCGGGGTAGACGTACAGGTCGTCGCCCGACTGGCGGGTCTGGGTGAAGGGGGTCCGGCCGTCGCTGTCCGGCAGGGCAACGGCCCCGTCCTTCGTGACGAGGACCCGGTCGCCGGTGACGAGGGTGACGACGGACCCCGCCCCGGAGGCGGCCCGGCTGCCGGTCGGCGCGGTGGGCCCGTCGTCGGCCGCGTGCGTGGGTACGGCTGTCGTGACGGCCAGGACGGCGGCGGTCGCCGCCCCGAGAACCGTCCTCGGTATCGCTCTCCCCAAGGTCGCCTTCTTCCGGTGCTGCCGCGCACCCGGACGCGAAACGCGCAGGCCAAAGCGGGGTCGCTTAGGCCCAAGTCGGGCATTGCGGGCGGTGGTTGATGCTGCGGTGGCGTCACCTTGGCAGAGGGGCGGGCGGTACGGCGATGATGTGCCGAGGCGGTTTTCCGCCGTGGCCGTTTCCCGCCATGGAGCTCCTTGCGGGATCTGGCAGAGCCGGAAGAGCTGGGAGAGCGATGCTGGCAGCGATAGGTCTGGACGAGACGCACGAGTCGGCGTACAGGGCGCTGGTGTCGGTCGGCGCGGCGGACGTCTCCGATCTCGCGCGGCGGCTGACGCTCGGCGAAGGGGACACCGAGCGCGCCCTGCGCCGGCTGGAGCGGCACGGGCTCGCCGCCCAGTCCTCGGCGCGCCCGGGGCGCTGGGTCGCGGCGCCGCCCGGGGTGGCGCTCGGGGCGCTGCTCGCCCAGCAGCGGCACGAGCTGGAGAAGGCGGAACTGGCGGCCGCGCTGCTCGCCGAGGAGTACCGGGCGAGCGCCACCGAACCCGCCGTACACGATCTGGTGGAGGTGGTGATCGGCGCGGACGCGGTCGCCCAGCGCTTTCTGCAGATCCAGCTCGGCGCGAGCCAGGAGGTGTGCGCCCTGGTCACCGGCAATCCGGTCGTGGTGTCCGGGATGGACAACGATGCCGAGGAGCGGGCCGCCGACCGCGGGGTGCGCTACCGGGTCGTCGTCGAGCGCTCGGTGTTCGACCTGCCGCACGGGATCAGCGAGCTGGCCGCCGCGCTCGGCCGGGACGAGCAGGTGCGGGTGGTGGACCGGGTGCCGACCAAGCTGGTGGTCGCCGACGGCACGCTCGCCCTGGTGCCGCTCGTCTCGCACACCGCGGAACCGGCAGCGCTGGTCGTGCACGCGAGCGGGCTGCTGGAGCTGATCTCCGGGCTCTTCGAGTCGGTGTGGCGGGACGCGCTGCCGTTGAAGCTCGGGACGTCCGGGGTGAGCGAGCAGGAACCGGACGGGCCCGACGCCACCGACCTGGAGGTCCTCTCCCTGCTGCTGGCCGGGCTGACCGACGCGAGCGTGGCCAAACAGCTCGACCTGGGGCTGCGGACCGTGCAGCGCCGGGTGAAGCGGCTGATGGAGCTGACCGGCGTGACGACCCGGCTCCAGCTCGGTTGGCACGCATATGAGCGCGGCTGGGTGGCTCGCGAGCGCTGATCTGCGGGTTCATCCGGGCTCCGGCACTCTGGTCAGATGGGAGTGTGGGATCTCCTGCTGGTCGGGATGGTCATCCTGCTCGGCCTGTGCGGAGTACTGGTGCCCGGCGTACCGGGGTCCTGGCTGGTGTGGGCCGCGGTCATGTGGTGGGCGCTGAAGGATCCTCGCGCCGAGGCCTGGTGGCTGCTCGTCGGGGCGACGGTCGCGCTGTTCCTCTCCCAGGTGGTCCGCTGGGCCCTGCCGCCGCGACGGCTGCGCGCGAGCGGCGCCACCCGCCGGATGGGTGTGTACGCCGGTGTGGGGTCGTTTCTGGGCTTCTTCCTGATACCCGTGGTCGGCGCGATCCCCGGTTTCATGGCCGGCATCTACCTGGAGGAACGCCTCCGCCTCGGCCGGCACGCGCAGGCAAGGGCGGCCCTGCGCACGGCGATGCACTCGGGCGGCTCCAGCGTGCTGGCGGAGCTGTTCACCTGCCAGCTGATCGCGGCGGCGTGGTTGGGCGTGGTGATCTGGGGGTGACGTAGGGCCGGGGACCTACGGCGCGTATCCGATGTGGGGAACGGGCGGCCGTGCTTGGCTGGCCGCATGAGCGAATTCAGCGAGGCCGAGCGCGCGTATCTGAAGACGCAGCGGCTGGGACGGCTGGCCACCGTCGACCCGAACGGACAGCCGCAGGCCAACCCGGTCGGCTTCTTCCCGCAGGACGACGGCACGATCCTCATCGGCGGCCGCGCGATGGGCACCACCAAGAAGTGGCGCAATCTCCAGAAGAACCCGAAGGTCGCGCTGGTCGTCGACGATCAGGTCAGTGTGCGGCCGTGGAAGGTGCGGGGGGTCGAGATCCGGGGTGAGGCGGAGCTGCTGACGGGCCCGAACGAGCTGGGCCCGCACTTCAGCGAGGAGACGATCCGCATCCGTCCCACGTGGATCCACAGCTGGGGGCTGGAGGACTAGAGGGCCCCTTCGAGCGTCAGCAGGGTCGTCTTGCGTTCCAGGCCGCCCGCATAGCCGGCGAGGGCGCCGTCCGCGCCGATCACTCGGTGGCAGGGGCGGACGATCAGCAGCGGATTGGCGCCGATCGCGCCGCCGACCGCCCGGACGGCGGCCCGGGAGGCACCGATTCGCGCGGCGATCTCGCCGTACGTGGTGGTCGCGCCGAAGGGCACGGTGTCGAGGGCGTTCCACACCTTCTCGCGGAACTCGGTGCCCTCGGCGCGCAGCGGCAGCCGGAACTCCTTCAGCTCCCCGGCGAAGTAGGCGGCGAGCTGCTCCTCGGCGTCCCGGAAGGCGCCGGGCTCGTGCCGCCAGCCGTCCTGGACACTGCGGCCGCCCTTCTGCCCGGGCACGGACAGCGAGGTCAGGGCGCCGGTCTCCGGGTCGGCGGTGAGCAGAAGCCGACCGACGGGGCTGTCGAGGGAAGTCCAGTGGATGGTCACGATTACTCCAACTCCCCTGCTGCGCGCAGGTGTTGCAGGGCGTATGAGCGCCAGGGGCGCCAGCTGTCGGGGACGTCGACGCCGGGCGGCGCGACATCCGGGTCGCCGAGGGCGCGGGTGCGCACGACGGCGACGGTACGGGCATCCAGCCCGGGCAGGGCGAGCAGTGCCTGTTCGGCGTCGTCCCGGTCGGCGCCCGGGTCCAGGCGTACGGCGCCGTCGGCGAGGGCGGCGGTGAGCGCGCCCAGGGTGCCGTGCGGCTCGGCCTCGGCGAGGACGGCCGGTTCCGGGAAGAGGTGGGTGAGGCTCCCGCAGGGCGCGTCCAGGGCCTTGCCGTACCGCCGCACCAGCCGCTCGGCACCGACGGGCCCCACCAGCGCCCGTACGGCGAGTTCCTCGGGGTCGGCGGCACCGGGCGACCGGAGCCCCGGGCGTGCGGCGACCAGCGGGCCGAGCCGGACGTCGGCGCCGAGCCGCTCGTCGACGGCGTAGGGGTCGGCGTCCAGGTCGAACAGCCGTCGCAGCCGCTGCACAGCAGTGGTCAGATCCCGCAGGTCGGTGAGGTGGAGCCGGGCGTCGAGCCACCCGCACGGCCGCTCCTCGACGGCGGCGATCCCACTGCCGTACGGCAGCCGCAGGGTGCGCCGGTAGGTGCGGCGCCCGGCCGGGCCGCTCACCTCCTCGACGCCGGGGACGGCCTCGGCCTCCAGTACGTCGAAGACGGCGGCGGAGGCGTACGGGCCCCGGTAGGCGAGCCGGAGCGGGACGCCGGCCGTCGGGGTGGCCGTACGGCGGGAGCGGGGTGCGGCGGCGCGCAGCTCGCTCGGTGTCGAGGCGTACACGGTGCGGATCGTGTCGTTGAACTGGCGCACGCTGGCGAACCCGGACGCGAAGGCGATATGGGTGACCGGCAGCTCCGTGGTCTGGAGCAGGACCCGTGCGGTGTGCGAGCGCTGGGCCCGGGCAAGGGCGACGGGCCCGGCGCCGAGCTCGGCGGTGAGCTGGCGCTGGACCTGCCTGGCGCTGTAGCCCAGCCGGTCGGCGAGGCCGGTGACGCCCTCCCGGTCGACGACACCGTCGCCGATCAGCCGCATGGCCCGGCCCACGACATCGGCCCGCACATTCCACTCCGCGGACCCGGGCACGGCGTCGGGACGGCACCGCCGGCAGGCCCGGAATCCCGAGCCCTGCGCGGCGGCGGCCGTCGCGAAGAAGTGGACGTTGCGCCGCTTCGGCGTGACGGCCGGGCAGCTGGGGCGGCAGTAGATCCCGGTGGTCTCGACGGCGAAGAAGAACTCCCCGTCGAACCGGGCGTCCCGGCTGCGCACGGCTTCGTACCTGCTGTCTTCGTCCATCACGCCATCCAGTCTCGACGACGCCGAGAACTGGTGCTAGCGGGATTCGGAC
This sequence comes from Streptomyces sp. NBC_00287, assembly GCF_036173105.1. Lineage (NCBI taxonomy): Bacteria > Bacillati > Actinomycetota > Actinomycetes > Kitasatosporales > Streptomycetaceae > Streptomyces > Streptomyces sp. NBC_00287. Next base: position 7,422,196 of record NZ_CP108053.1, on the reverse strand, counting down.
AGCGAGCCCTACCGCCAGCCGTTGCGCTTCGCCTCCATCGCCGCTCTCCCCTGCGCCCCCTTCCGCTTCCAGTCCTTCCTGATCTCGGCCCGCAGCCGGGCGTCCGTCTTGGCGACGATGCGCTGGTTCTCGCGCATCAGCTTCCGATAGCTGTCGAGCCGCCGCTCGGGCAGTTCCCCGGAGTCGATCGCGGCGAGGACCGCGCACCCCGGCTCGGCCTCGTGGGCGCAGTCGTGGAAGCGGCAGCGCGCGGACAGCTCTTCGATCTCCGAGAAGACCTGCCCGACGCCGGTCCCCGCGTCCCACAGCCCGACGCCCCGCAGACCGGGTGTGTCGATCAGGACACCCCCGCCCGGCAGCGCCAGCAGATTCCGCGTGGTGGTCGTGTGCCGCCCCTTGCCGTCGACGTCACGGATGGCCTGTACGTCCATGACCTCCGCGCCGAGCAACGCGTTCGCGAGGGTCGACTTGCCCGCGCCGGACTGCCCGAGCAGCACGGACGTACCGCCCCCGACGACCGCGGAGAGAACATCGAGCCCCTCCTCGAGATGGGCGCTGACCGTCAGCACCGGCACACCGGGCGCCGTCGTCTCGACGTCCTCCACGAGATGCGAGAGCGTCACCGCGTCCGGCACGAGATCCGCCTTGGTGAGCACGACCACGGGCTGCGCGCCCGATTCCCAGGCGAGCGCCAGGAAGCGTTCGATCCGTCCGAGGTCGAGTTCGACGGCGAGCGACACGGCGACGACGGCGTGGTCGACGTTGGCCGCGAGGATCTGCCCCTCGGACCGCTGGGAGGAGGTGGAGCGTACAAAGGCGGTACGGCGCGGCAGATACGTCCGTACGTAGCGCGGGTTGCCCGCGGGTTCGACCGCGACCCAGTCACCGGTGCACACGACCCGCATCGGGTCGTTCGGGGTGACGAAGGCGGTGTCGGCGCGCAGCACCCCGTCGGCGGTGACGACGTCGCACTGCCCGCGGTCGACACGGATGACGCGGCCGGGCAGCAGCCCTTCGGCGTCGTAGGGGAGGAACTCCTCCGCCCAGGCGTCGTCCCAGCCGTAGGGAGCGAGGGCGGAGAACACAGAAGTGGAAGTCAAGGGTGACCCTTCACAAGGGCGGCCCCGGCGACGGAAGTCGGGTTCAGCCGGCGGCCACGGAGGTGGACTTGATGGATTCCTGCTTGCGGGCAGCGCTCATCGCAATGACAGCCATCGGTCGACACCTCCTCCACAGCACGCTCGGAACGAACGACCACACGGTATCCGGGGCCCCCTCGGGCCCGTCAACCGAATTACGTCAGCTTGTACGGCACTCCCGCCCGTTCAGCGCGAAGTCGTGCGCCGGGGAGTTCTTGCCCTGCCAGGAGGCGATGAAGCCGAAGCTCAGGGTGCCGTCGGCGGGGACCGCCTTGTTGTAGTCGGCGGCGGTCGCCGTGACCCGGGAGTCGTTCTGGGTGAAGCTCGCGTCCCACATCTGGCCGACGTGCTGGCCGTCGCGGAAGGACCAGGCGACGCGCCAGGTTTCCAGGGGTTGTTCGGTGGTGACGGTGACGGTGGCCTGGAAGCCGTCGGGCCACTGGTTGACCAGGTCGTAGCGGACCCGGCAGGACGCGGGCGAGCTGGTCTCGGGGTCCGCCTCGCCGCCGCTGCCCGCGGTGGTGGAGGACGTGCCCTGCGGCTCCGGATCGGCGTCCTTGCTCTCCGGGGTGGGTTCAGGGCGCTCGGCGGACGGCTTCGTGGCGGACGGGCGTACGGACACGTCCTCCCCCGACGGTTCGAGCGTCGGTCCGGGGATGTCCGCCACCGGCTGACGGTCCCCGGAGTCACCCGCCGCCGAATCGTCGCCGGAGCCGGAACCGCCGAACGGCATCATCGACACGGCGAGCGCCAGCAGCGACACCAGCACGGCGGCCACGATCAGCCCACTCCGTACCGCCTTCGCCTTCTGCGCGGCGGGGTCGGGGTCGGGGCCGTCCAAGGGCGAGGCCGAAGGGCGTCCGGGGCCCAGGCGGACCTCGGCGGCGCGCCGGCGGCGCTCCAGGTAGGCGAGTCCGCCCCAGCCGATGACTCCGCCGGCGAGGGCGGCGGGCAGTCCGACGCCGTGCAGTCGCAGACAGGCGGCGGCCTCGGCGCAGTCCACGCAGCGGGCGAGGTGGTGGGAGAGGTCGTCGGGGGTGTCGGCGACGGGTGAGCGGGTCACCGCGTCGAGCAGCCGGACGTAGCCACGGCATTCGGGTGCCTTCGGCGCGTCGAGGTGGTTGCGGTGGCAGCGGTCCCTGAACAGGCCCCGCACCTGGACCAGTTCGTCGGAGACGGTGGCCGGGTCCAGGCCGAGCCGGCGGGCCACCGTGGACAGCGGCAGCGCCTCCACCTCGGCCAGCCACAGCAGTTCGGCGTCGGGCTGCTGCATGTCGCGCAGTCCGCGCAGTGCGAGCGGGCGGCCCTGTGGCGGTCCGGCGTAGCGTGCGGCCTGGTCGGAGTTGAGCCACAGGCGCAGATCGGGGGCGAGCCGGTTGCCCCGGCCGGTGACTTCCCAGTCGGCGGCGGTGGTGCGTACGGCGGTCAACAGCAGCGGTATCCGGGGCAGTCGGGGCGGGCGGCGGCCGGCGTACCGGGTGCCGTGCGAGTCGGCGGCGCGGGCCTCGCGCATGCCGGTCGAGAACGCCTCCGTGGCCAGTTCGGTGGCCGCGGTCGAACCGGCCGTGCACAGGTCGGCGTACGAGAGCACGGCGTCCCAGCACTCGGAGAACAGCGCGGCCTCGGTGGCGTCCTGGGGGGTCGGCAGGTCGGGCATGGGTCTCCTGCATCCACGAGCGAGGTCAACTCACCATATTGGCAATGGAGTTGGGGGGAACCTCGCGGCAGAACACGAGCCTTTCACGTCTTCGACACAACTGACAAGCGCGCTATTCAAATGCCACGGGCGCCCGTCCGCCCCCTCGACTCCGTCGAGTGGTACGGATACCGGGCGCCCCTTGCTCAACTCATGTCACACGGCGGTCGGCTGCTCCGCGGGCAGGCTGTCCATGAAGGAGCTGACCGAGAACACCGCGCGGCCGGGCCCGGGCGGGCCGTAGCCGGGAGGCGAGGAGAGCCCGAAGTCCTCCATCGTCTGACGATAGGCCTGCAGCAGCCGGATGTGGTACTCCAGCGGCGCGCCCTGCGGATTGGCCTTGCCGAGCGGGGTCGTGGGCTCCGGGCACCAGGTGGTGAAGCGGGGCGTGATGCCGTGCGACATGAAGAAGCGCAGGCCCTCGGTGGTCGACTCGATCGCCTCGTCGACCGTCGTGAAGCCGAAGGGCTCGGCCATCTCCACGCCCGCGACGAAGTTGGGGATCACATTGCGCGCGCCGAAGATCTCCGCGGAGTCCAGGATCCGCTTGTGCCACTCGTCGCGGCCGACGTAGCGCTCCTTGCCCGGGCAGTACATCTTGAAGAGGTACTCGTCCCACACCTCATAGTTGGGGTGGTAGATCTGCACGCCGTAGTCCTTGAAGCGCTGCACATCGTCGCGCGGCAGTGCCTGGGCCACGACCTTGCCGATCCACCGCCCCGGGAAGCGCTCCTCGATGGCCTTGGCGTAGTGGCCGTAGAAGTCGGCCTCGTCGCGGCCCGCCACCTTCGACGTGATCGCACCGCCCGTCAACGTGTACGCGGTGGACGCCTTCTGCGTGTCGTACCGGTCGATGATCTCCAGGGCTTCGAGGACCTCCTCGACGTCCTTCACACCGGTGTACGGCCGTCCGGCGGCCTTGTGCTGGCGCCAGTTGTGGTTGATGTCGCAGTACTGGCACTCCTCCTTGGCGCCGAAGTACTGGCAGACGCGGAAGACGGTGAGGTAGATCAGATAGCCCCACTGGATGGTCGGGGCGACCTCCATGACGGACTTCCCGCTGGCGAGGGTGTGCCGGTAGTACTCGGGCATCGGCGGGACGCCGACGTCGGAGATCCGCTTGCCGTCCAGGTAGAGGCCGAGCACGCCGTGCTCGTCGGCGGCCACGCGGTAGGGCGAGGACGGGTTCACGCGCACGGAGACCACGGTGCGGCGCAGATCGTACGGCCCACCGGTCAGGATGATCTCCTCCGGGGGCCGCCGCAGCGCGGCCTCGCCGAGCTCCGGCAGGGTGCCGTGATCGAAGGAGAAGATGAAGTACGACTTCGGCTTGACCTCGCCGGACTCGTTGTCGCTCAGCGCGGACGGGTCGAAGGCGACACCGCCCCGGAGCAGGTCCTCCTTGAAGACGGCCTCCCGCGGCACATGCGGAAAGCGCTCCATCAGATCCTCGACCAGCGCGGTACGGCTGCCCATCCGTGTCTCCTCCCGGCTCAGGCGTTCGACTCCTCACGGTATGCCCCTGCCTGCGCGTGAACCGTGCCGGGTCCCCTCATGCCGCAGATCTGCCCCATATGTCCCCTATGGCCTACGGTTCGGCCGGGCGGATGAGAGGCTCGGCGCACACGCACTCTCCGGGAGGGACGACGGATGACGGAGACGGTCACCAACTGGGCCGGCAACATCACCTACACCACGAAGGAACTGCACCGCCCGCACTCGCTCGACGCGCTCAGGGCCTTGGTGGCCGACAGTGCCCGGGTGCGGGTGCTGGGCAGTGGGCACTCCTTCAACGAGATCGCCGAGCCGGGGGCCGAGGGCGCTCTGGTGTCGCTCGCCGAGCTGCCTGCCCCGATCGACGTCGACACGGCCGCCCGAACCGTACGGGTCGGTGGCGGGGTGCGGTACGCGGAACTCGCGCGGGTGGTGCACGGGCACGGGCTTGCCCTGCCCAACATGGCGTCGCTGCCGCACATCTCGGTGGCGGGGTCGCTCGCGACCGGCACCCATGGCTCGGGGGTGGCCAATGGCTCGCTGGCCGCGCCCGTGCGCGAGGTGGAGCTGGTGACCGCGGACGGATCGACCCTGCGCATCGGGCGCGAGGAAGCCCGGTTCGGCGGGGCCGTGACCTCGCTCGGCGCGCTCGGCGTGGTCACCGCGCTCACCCTGGATCTGGAGCCGGCGTTCGAGGTCGAGCAGCACGTCTTCACCGAACTTCCGCTGGAACGGCTGGAGTTCGAGACAGTGGCCAGGGCGGCGTACAGCGTCAGCCTGTTCACCGACTGGGGTGCGCCGGGCTTCCGTCAGGTGTGGCTGAAGCGGCGTACCGACCAGCCGCTGCCGGACTTCCCGTGGGCCGCGTCCGCGACCGAGAAGATGCACCCGGTGCCGGGCATGCCCGCGGTCAACTGCACCGAGCAGTTCGGCGTCCCGGGGCCCTGGCACGAGCGACTGCCGCACTTCCGGGCGGAGTTCATCCCGAGCAGCGGTGCCGAGCTCCAGTCGGAGTACCTGCTGCCCCGGCCGTACGCCATGGACGCGCTGCGCGCGCTGGACGCGATCCGTACGACCATGGCGCCGGTGCTGCAGACCTGCGAGGTGCGGACGGTGGCCGCCGACGAGCAGTGGCTGAGTCCGTCGTACGGCCGGGAGACGGTGGCACTGCACTTCACCTGGGTCGAGGACACGGCGGCCGTGCTTCCCGTGGTGCGGCGGGTGGAGGAGGCGCTGGCGGGTCTTGAGGCCCGGCCGCACTGGGGGAAGGTGTTCACCATGCCGGCCGGGGAACTGCGTGCGCGGTATCCGCGGATCGGTGACTTCCGGGAGCTGGCGCGGTCGTTGGACCCGGGCGGCAAGTTCGCCAACGCGTTCGTGCGGGACGTACTGGGCGGCTGAGCCGGGGACTTTCTACACCCCCTTTCCTAACCCCTTGTCGAAAGTCCCTCGCAGCCCATAGCCTTGCGCCGCGCAAGGGGGCGTCAGCGAGGGGAGTTCGATGAAGCGCGGCACATCACGGGACATCCGCACCGCGAACCGCTACGAGGTGCTGCGCCAGATCATCGCCGCGTCGCCCACCTCACGGCAGGAGCTGGCGGCCGCCACCGGGCTGAGCCTCGCCACGGTCGCCACGCTCGTCGGGGAGCTGCTCGACCTGAGGATGATCACCGAGGTCGGCTTCGAGGACTCCGCGGGCGGGCGACCCCGCGGCCTCGTCGCGGTCAACGCCTCCGGGGGCGCGCTGATCGGCGTCGATCTCGCGGAGACGTACGTCAGGGTCGAGCTGTTCGATCTCGCGCTGAACGTCCTGGCCCGCGCCGACGAGGACATGCGCCCCGGCGAGAGCCGCCCCGAGCAGGTCGTCGGCCATGTCGCCACGGCCGTCGGCTCGGTGGTGGCGCAGGCCGGGGTGGAGGGCGCCCGGGTGCTCGGCGTCGGGGTGAGCGTGCCGGGTCAGGTGGACCGCGACACCGGTGTCTCGGAGTACGCGCCCAACTGGGACTGGCACGACGTGCCGCTCCTCGACCTCCTCTCCGATCACATCGCCTACCCCCTGTACCTCGACAACCCGCTGCGCGCCAGCGCGGTGGCCGAGCTGTGGTTCGGGGCGGCGCGCGGGCGCGGGGACGCCGTGGTGGTCAACCTCGGCACCGGGGTGGGCGCGGGGATCGTCCTCGGCGGCGGGCTCCACCGGGGCGTGAGCAACAGCGCCGGCGAGTGGGGTCACACCACGCTCGTGCTGGACGGGCGGCTGTGCCACTGCGGCAACCACGGCTGTGTGGAGACGTATGTCGGCGCGCCCGGAATCATGCTGAATCTGCGGGAGTTGAGCCCTCAAAGCTCCCTTCTGCACCCCGAGGACCAGACCGCGACCATCGACGCGCTGGCCCGCGGTATCGCCTCCGGCGACCCGGTCGCGCTCAAGGTCGTACGGGACACGGCCCGTTATCTGGGCGCCGGCATCGCCGACCTGGTCAATCTGTTCAACCCCGAAGTGGTCGTCCTCAGCAGCTGGGTCGCCGCCACGCTCGGCGAACCCCTGCTGAGAGAAGTGCGCGAGGCCGTCGCCCGGCACGCGCTCAGGCGGCCCATGGCCGCCACCGAGATCGTCCTCTCCCCCATCCCGACCGACCCGGTGTGCCTGGGCGCGGCGACTTTCGCGCTCGAAGGGGCACTTCAGTCGGTCGGACAGAGGACCGCACGAAACAGCACCGCAGCAAGGAGCCGTACCGCACCACCTTCATGACGACGGAAGGGATGCACGTGACTCTGCCCCACCCCCGGAGATCGGCCCTGTTGACAGCCGCAGCCGCACTCGCTGTCACCGGCCCTCTCATATCCGCCCCGCCCGCTTCGGCCGCAACCCCCATGGCGGCCGAGGTCTCCCCGTACGCCGCCCAGACCATCGACAACATCGGTGCCTCCGGCGCCTGGTGGGTCAATGACCTGAAGAACTTCGACCCCAAGGTGCAGGCCAAGGTCGCCAAGCTGCTCTTCTCCTCGGAGGGCCTGGACCTCAGCAACTACCGCTACAACATCGGCGGTGGCGGTACGGCGGTCACGACCCCGTCCCGCGCTCCGGAGGACTTCCGTAACGACGACGGCAGTTACGACTGGACCAAGGACAAGGGCGGCCGCACCTTCCTCGCCTACGCCGCGAAGTACGGCGTCGAGGACCTGGTCGCCTTCGTCAACAGCGCGCCGGCCGAGTGGAAGACCAACGGCAAGAGCTGCGGCGGCTATCTCAAGGCGGAGAACGAGCAGGACTTCGCCAAGTACATCGCCGATGTCACCGACCACTTCGCCCGCCAGGGCGCGCGGTTCGACTACATCAGCCCCTTCAACGAGCCCACCAACAGCTTCGACTCCTGCGGCCAGGAGGGCATGCTCGTCGATGTCCCGCAGCGCGACGACATCGTGCGCGCCCTCGGCGCCGAGCAGGAGGCGCGCGGGCAGCGGACCGGCATCATCGCCGACGAGTCCACCAGCACGGTGAAGTTCAACGACGAGGTCCCGCAGTGGATCTCGCAGCCGGGCACGGCCCAGTACGTCGACAAGCTGGCCCACCACACCTACGACAACCCCAGCGACGCCAACCGCGCGAAGGTCTACGAGACCTCGAAGAAGGTCGGCATCGAGTCCTGGTCCACGGAGATCTGCTGCTTCGGCAAGGGCGGCACGGGCTGGGCACAGGAGTACGACCCGAGCATCGACGGCGGACTGAACCTCTCCCGGATCATCCACAAGGACTTCGCGGTCGCCCATGACTCCGCGTTCCACTGGTGGGTGGCCCTGTCGGAGATGATCGGCACCGACCCGTACGCGAAGAACGACGCGGGCTGGAACGACGGCCTGATCTACTACGACCCGGACTACGCCACCAACGGCAACCAGACCCTGTACTTCACCAAGCGGTACTACGCGCTCGGCCAGTACAGCAAGTTCGTCAAGCCGGGCTCGGTCGCACACAACGTGACCGGCGTGCCGGACGGCGTCGAGGTCAGCGCCTACGACCGCAAGGGCAAGTGGATCGTCGTGGTCAACAACCACAACGCGACGGACACTTCGCTGGACCTGCACTTCAACAGCGACACTCCGCTCAGGGCGACGCAGGCCGTGCGGACCTCGGCGACCGAGGACTGGGCGCACGTCGCCAAGCCGTCGGTCAGCGGCGGCACGGTGTCGGCCTCGCTGCCGGGGCGGTCCATCACGACGTATGTCCTCGACCAGAAGGGCGAGGGCAGTTCGGCCGTCACGGGTGCCTGGCAGGGGAAGCAGTCCGGGAAGTGTCTGACGGCGGCGGTGACGATCAGCACCTGCACGGGCTCCGCGGACCAGCACTGGTCGTATGACAAGAAGGGCGCGCTCAAGGGCCCCAACGGCTATCTGACCGCCGGGAGTTCGGGGCTCGGCACGAGCTCCGACTTCAGCGGTGACGCCTCTCAGCGCTGGCTGCTGAACTCCAACGGGCAGATCGTCAGCGAGGCTTCGGGGCGGTGTCTGGACGTCGGCGGACAGGCGACCGCGGACGGCAGCAAGGTGGGTCTGTGGACCTGTAACGGCGGGACCAACCAAGCATGGTTCCGGCAGTAATCGGTAACGCCTGAAAGGGAGTTGCGGGCCGCTGGTGCGGCGGCCCGCACTCCGCCACGTCCGGAATTCCGAACGCTACGCAACGCTTCGAACAGACTTCGTCCAACCCCTTGCCGAAGCCTTAGCCGAAGGTTAACGTCCCGCACCGCAAGCGCAGCCGCACTAGAGACAAGGACGTCAGGATGTCGGCATTGAGGAACAGCAACTGGGACCGTCGCACCGTTCTGCGCGCCGCCATGGGCCTGGCCGCAGCAGGCGGACTGGCCGCGTGCGGCGGCAACAACGGCCGTGACGGCGGCTCCGGTTCGGGCAAGAACCTCGTCCAGTACTTCCACGCGTACGGCGAGGCCGGGACCGAGCAGGCGATCAAGAAGTACGCGAAGGCCTACGAGGGCGCCAACGTCACCACGCAGTGGATCACCGGCGACAACTTCGAGAGCAAGCTCTTCTCGGCGCTGCTCACCGACAAGGCCCCGGACCTGTTCGAGTTCCACCCGCAGATCCAGCTCATCCGCAGCGGCCAGGTGGCCGATCTGACCGACATCATCGACCCGGTCAAGGACGACTTCAACCAGGCCGACATCGCCTCGCACACGGTCGACGGGAAGATATACGGCGTCCGGATGATCGACGACCCGCAGTTCTTCTTCTACCGCAAGTCGCTGCTGGAGAAGGCGGGCGTCGGGGTGCCGGAGACCCTCGAGGAGCTGATCGAGGCCGCCGCCAAGCTGACCACGGACAAGGTCAAGGGACTCTTCCTCGGCAATGAACTCGACCCGATCATGCGGCCGTTGATCTGGGCGGCCGGGGCCGACACCCTCGACGAGAAGAACGAGATCGCCTACCACACCGACGCGGTCAAGGACGGCCTGACGCAGCTCCGCGGGCTCTTCAAGAGCGGCGATCTGCTGCTCGGCGCCCCGACCGACTTCTGGGACCCGTCCCCGCTCAACCAGGGCCTGACCGCCATCCAGTGGTGCGGCATGTGGGCGATGCCGCAGATGCAGGAGGCGCTCGGCGACGACCTCGGGATCTTCCCCTTCCCGAAGGTCGGGGACGCGGGCAAGCCCTCCGTCTACAACGGCGGTTGGTCGATGTTCGTCAACGCCAAGAGCAAGAACGTCGAGGCGGCCAAGGAGTATGTGAAGTGGCTGTGGATCGACCAGAAGGAGTACCAGGAGGACTGGTCGCTCTCCTACGGCTTCCACATCCCGCCGCGCGCCTCGCTCGCCCAGTCCGCCGACAAGCTCAAGTCGGGGCTGCCCGCCGAGGGCGTCAAGCTCTTCAACGAGTTCGGCCACTTCGACAACATCGGCTTCACCCAGGCCATGCTCGACGCCATCGAGGACGTCCTCGCCGACTGTGTCCGGCAGGACGGTGACCCGGAGGGCGCTCTCGACAAGGCCGACACCAAGGTCAACCGCGAGCTCAAGAAGCTCTTCGGATAGGCCGCCGGACAGGTATCCACGACATGTCGACCCTCACCAAGAGCGGTGTCTCGCGCCCCGCCCCGGCCAAGTCCTCCGGGACCCGGCCGCGGCGCGGGCTGCGCGGCAACCCCACCGTCAACTTCTGGCTCTTCACGGGCCCGTTCCTGATCGGCCTCGCACTCTTCGTCTACGTTCCGATCGGCTGGAGCCTCTGGCTCTCCTTCTTCGACGCCCGCTTCACGGTCACGCCGAGCGAATTCATCGGCTTCGACAACTACAGCTACATGCTGTCGAACCCCGACTTCACCGGCTCGCTCGTCGTCTTCACCGTGTTCGCCGCGTTCATCGTGCCCACCACCTGGGCGTTCTCGCTCGGCCTCGCCCTGCTGGTGAACCGGCTGCGGTTCATGCGGGCGTTCTTCCGATCGGTGTTCTTCCTGCCGACCGCGGTGAGTTATGTCGCCGCCTCACTGATCTGGAAGATGTCGATCTTCAGCGGGGTCCGCTTCGGCCTGATGAACACCGTGATCGGCTGGTTCGGCATCGACAACATCGCCTGGCTGGCCAGCCCCGACCCGCCCTGGTACTGGCTGGTCATCATCACCGTACGGCTCTGGCTCCAGGCCGGGTTCTTCATGATCCTGTTCCTGGCGGCCCTGCAGAACATCCCGCAGGAGCTCTACGAGGCCGCCGCCATCGACGGCGCCAAGCCCGGCCGGCAGACCTTCTGGTACATCACCCTGCCCCAGCTGAGGGCCACCTCGACGGCCGTGATCCTGCTGCTCCTGGTGCAGGCGTACCAGGCCTTCGACGAGTTCTTCAACCTGCTCGCCAACTCCACCTGGGGCCGACCACCCCTGGTCGAGCTGTACTACATCGCCCTCGGCGAGAACCAGGACTACGGCGCCGGCAGCGCGGGCGCGATGATCCTGACGCTGCTGATCTGTGTCGTCACGCTGCTCCAGGGCAAGTTCTTGGGCTTCGGAAGGGGGGAGGAGTCCAAGTGAGCAAGGTCAAACGAGGTGGCGCCCTCGGCTCCACCGGCCTCTACATCGCCACCGGCATCGCCGCCTTCCTCTTCCTCGTCCCCTTCTATCTGATCGTCCGCAACGCCCTGATGACGGACCCGGAGATCACCGGCGAGGACTGGAAGTTCTTCCCCACCGACATCCAGTGGGGCAACTTCACCGAGCCCTTCGACGACCCGACCGTCGACTTCGCCCGCTCCCTGTGGAACTCGGCGATCGTCGGCGTCCTGCACACGCTTGGCACTCTGCTGGTCTGCTCGCTCGCCGGTTACGGCCTGGCCCGGATCCCCTACCGGCACGCGAACAAGGTCTTCTACGCCGTTCTGGTGACCCTGATGGTGCCGACCGCGGTCACCTTCGTACCCAGCTTCGTGCTGGTCTCGTCTCTGGGCTGGGTGGACACCTACCGCGGCCTGATCATCCCCGGCCTGTTCAGTGGTTTCACCTGCTTCCTGTTCCGGCAGTACTTCCTGGGGTTCCCGAAGGAACTGGAGGAGGCGGCGCGCGTGGACGGGCTCGGCTACTGGGGCGCGTACTGGCGTGTCGTGGTGCCGAACTCGCTGAACTTCTTCGCGGCCATGGCCACGATCACCTTCATCAGCGGCTGGAACTCCTTCCTGTGGCCGCTGGTCATCGGCCAGGACCCCAGCTCCTGGACCGTGCAGGTGGCCCTCTCCTCGTACATGACCAACCAGACCGTCAACTTCCATCTGATCTTCATGGCCACCGCCATTTCCATCCTGCCCCTGGTGTTCGTGTTCCTCTTCCTCCAGCGCTGGCTGGTGCAGGGGATCGCGCAGACCGGCATCAAGGGCTGATCTAGGAGACCGATGTCCTTCCGCACCACCACATACGTCGAGGACGTATCACCGGGCAGCGGGGTCCTGCCGCCCCGCGCCTGGTACGCGTCCTCCGACGCCAAGTCCCTGTCTCTGAACGGAAGTTGGCGCTTCCGTCTGTCGCCGACCGCCGACGTCTCCGACTCCTTTGCCGCCGAGGGCTACCACGCCGGTGACTGGGACCGGGTCACGGTCCCCGGCCACTGGGTCCTCCAGGGCCATGGCTCCCCCATCTATACGAACCACCTCTACCCCTTCCCGGTGGACCCGCCGTACGTCCCGACGGAGAACCCGACCGGCGACCATCTGCACGTCTTCGACCTGCCGGAGGACTGGCCGGCGGACGGGGACGCCGTGGTGCGCTTCGACGGCGTCGAGTCCTGCGCCCGGGTCTGGCTGAACGGCACCGAGCTGGGCGAGTTCAAGGGCTCGCGGCTGCCGCACGAGTTCAGGGTCGGGCATCTGCTCCAGCCGGGCGGCAATGTCCTCGCCGTCCGCGTCCACCAGTGGTCCGCGGGCTCTTATCTGGAGGACCAGGACCAGTGGTGGCTGCCCGGCATCTTCCGTGACGTCACCCTGCTGCACCGCCCGGCGGGCGCCGTGGACGACTTCTTCGTGCACGCGTCGTACGACCACGTCACGGGTGAGGGCACCCTGCGGGTCGACTCGGATGTCGAGGGCCGGGTGACGGTACCCGCCTTGGGGATCGACGCCGCGACGGGCGAGTCGGTGACGGTCCCGGTGGAGCCATGGAGCGCCGAGACACCGCGGCTGTACGACGGTGAGCTGGCCACGCCCGGCGAGCATGTCCCTCTGCGCATCGGCTTCCGTACCGTCGTGCTGGAAGACGGCCTGATCAAGGTCAATGGCAGGGCGATCCTCTTCAAGGGCGTCAACCGGCACGAGTGGCACCCGGAGCGGGGCCGCGCGCTGGACCTGGAGACCATGCGCGAGGACGTGCTGCTGATGAAGCGGCACAACCTCAACGCGGTCCGCACCTCCCACTACCCGCCGCATCCGGCGTTCCTGGAACTGTGCGACGAGTACGGCCTCTGGGTCATCGACGAGTGCGACCTCGAGACCCACGGCTTCACCGAGCAGAACTGGCGCGACAACCCCGTCGACGACGACCGTTGGACCCCGGCCCTGCTGGACCGCGCGGCCCGGATGGTCGAGCGGGACAAGAACCATCCGTCGGTGATCTTCTGGTCGTTGGGCAACGAGGCCGGAACCGGGCGCGGTCTGACCGCGATGGCCGAGTGGATCCGAGGCCGCGACCCGGACCGTCTGGTGCACTACGAGGGCGACTGGGACTGCCGGGACACGGATGTGTACTCGCGGATGTACGCCTTCCACGACGAGGTCGAGCGGATCGGGCGCGGACTCGACGGCGGTCCGCACAAAAGGCGTGAACTCCCCTTCATCCAGTGCGAGTACGCCCACGCCATGGGCAACGGGCCGGGCGGACTCGCCGACTACCAGGAGCTGTTCGAGCGGCACGAGCGGCTCCAGGGCGGTTTCATCTGGGAGTGGATCGACCACGGCATCAAGCACCCCGAGCTCGGTTATGCCTACGGCGGCGACTTCGGGGAGGAGCTGCACGACGGCAACTTCGTCTGCGACGGGCTGGTCTTCCCGGACCGGACGCCGTCGCCGGGGCTCATCGAGTACAAGAAGGTCATCGAGCCGGTCCGCTTCGAGGGCGACGGCGCCGACGGCACCGTACGAGTAATCAATCGGTACGACTTCGCCGACCTGTCGGGGCTGGCCTTCGAATGGTCGTACCAGGTGGACGGCGAGACGGTCGAGGCGGGCACGCTGTCGGTACCGGCGCTGGCGCCGGGCGAGTCGGCCGATGTGAAGCTGCCCGAGCCGCCCGCCGACGGCCGGGGCTCGGAGGCGCAGTGGACGGTACGGGCACTACTGGCCGCCGACACCGGGTGGGCCCGGAAGGACCATGAGGTGGCCTGGGCGCAGCTCCCCGTGACGGAACGGGTGAAGCCGTCCGTCACGGCGAGCGACCGCCCCACCGCCAGTGACCGGCTCATCTACCTCGGCCCGGCCTCCTTCGACGTGCGCACCGGTGCGTTGAAGACCGTCGGCGGCATCGAGGTGACCGCGCCACGGCTGGATGTGTGGCGGGCGCCCACCGACAACGACGAGGGCGCCGAGTGGCAGTCCGACACGCGCTACGGGACGCTGTGGCGCAAGTTCGGCCTGCACCGGATGCAACACCGGCTGGACGCCGTCGAGTTGGACGACAACGCCCTGACTGTGCGCACCCGGGTCGCGCCCGCCGCATGGGAGATCGGCCTGCGCACGGTCTACCGCTGGACCTCCGACGGCGACCGCCTGAAGCTGACGGTGTCGGTGACGCCGGAGGGCGACTGGACGGTGCCGCTGCCCCGACTCGGCATCCGGCTCGGGATCCCCGCGGCGGACGCGGTGAAGTGGTTCGGCGGCGGACCCGGCGAGGCCTACCCCGACACCAAGTCGGCTTCCATGTTGGGCCGTTGGCACTCCACGGTCGACGAGCTCCAGACCCCGTACGTCCGCCCGCAGGAGAACGGCGCCCGCGCCGACGTCCGCTGGGTGGAGCTCGGCGGTCTGCGGATCGAGGGCGACCCGGAGTTCTGGTTCACCGCGCGCCGCTGGACGACCGAACACCTGGACGCGGCCCGACACCTCACCGACCTGAAGCCCGGCGACACGGTGTGGATCCACCTCGACCACGGCCAGCACGGCATCGGCTCCCAGTCGTGCGGCCCGGGCCCGCTGCCGCGGTACTTCCTGCGGGCGGAGCCGACGGAGTTCTCGTTCGTGTTCTCGGCGTCCCGCTGAAAGCCCCGGGGTCGGCCGGCTGCCCACGGCCGACCCCGGTCTCAGCTCGCGTCGCCGCGCAGGCCCTGGGTCAGGGCGCTCGCCGGGATCAACACCCCGCCGGCGTCGGCGTTGAGCTCTGCCTGCTTCCAGGGCGCCCAGGGCACGAGCTCCGGATCACGACGGAGGGTGACCTCGTCGTGGGTCTCGCTGGTCACCAGGCCCGACTTCCGGTCGGGGTGGACCAGATGCTCGAAGTCGATGTAGCGATGGGCGTAGGTGTAGCGGCAGGGCAGATACTCGTCGGGGATGTTCCCGCTGAGGTGGGCCTGGCGCAGGGCCCGCCACTTCTCGCCGTTCCAGATCTCCTCGAAGCCGCTCTCTCGCAGCGAGCCCATGGTGAACTCGCCGTCGCCGCCGATGAGATGGTCACAGAACCCGACGGCGCCGTCGTAGCGGACGTACGCATAGCTCCACGGGTGCATGCACGCGGGGCGGCGGACCATGTCCGGCAGGGCGAGGGAGGGGTCGGGCGCGGCGCCGATCTGCACCACGACGCCTTCCGCACGCCCTGCTCGGGCCGTCGCCTCGTAGGCCTCCTGCGTGCGCGCAAGGTTGTTGCGCAGGTGGGAGGGGTCGTCGAGGCCGGTGACGATCGGATGGACGACGACCGAGGCCACGTCCAGGCGGGCGGCGAGCCGCACGATCTCGGGCAGTTCGTCGAGGTTGTCGATGCTGGCGATGGTGTTCAGGGAGACGCTGTCGCGCGGGCACGTATCTCCGCCACATGGCACCGGTCAGGCCGGACGGGCTCGTCGTCGACGCCGGCGCCAACATCGGCCTCTTCACCGTGTTCACCAAGCAGAGGTACCCGCAGGCCCGGGTCCTGGCGATCGAACCCATCCCGGACACCCTGCGGGCGCTGCGCGCCAATCTCGAGCTGCACGGCGTGGACGGCGTCACCGTCTGCCCGAAGGGCCTGTCCGACAAGAGCGAGCAGCGGGAGTTCTACTACTTCCCCTCGATGCCGGGGAACTCCACCACACACCTGGCCGAGAAGCTCAGGGACCGGGAGACCATGACGACCTATGCGGAACGCCGGGTCGCCGAGGAGGTGTTCCGCCATGAGACGGTACGGGCACCGGTGGCCGGGCTCTCGGAGATCATGGCGGAGTTCTCGGTCTCCGGCGAGGTGGACCTGCTGAAGATGGACATCGAGGGCGACGAGGTACGGGCCCTGCACGGCATCGCCGACGCCGACTGGCCTCGCATCCGGCAGATCGTCATGGAAGTCCACGCGGCACGGGACCAACTGGCCGGCGTGGTGGCGGTACTTGAGGCGAGGGGCTACAGCATCGAGGTCGAGCGGCTGCCCGACATCCCCGACGGCCTCGACAACAAGATGCTCTACGCCCGCAGGATCTGACCCCTGACGGGGACGGCGGTCGAGTACGGCCGCCGTCCCCCAGGGTGTTCACGGGCAGCTGATCCGGGTGTCCCCCGCGTCCGTCGTACAAGTATCCGAGCCGGAGCCGCCGTTGGCGGTGTCGTTGCCGGAGACATTGTCGACGGTGTTGAGGCGGTCGTTGCCGTTGTTGCCGATCAGGTTGTCGTTTCCGGGGCCGCCGCTCAGGGTGTCGTTCTGGAAGCCGCCGTCGACGCGGTCGTTGCCGAAGTCGCCGTACGCCGTGTCGGAGCCGTAACTGGCGTTGATGGTGTCGTCGCCGCCCAGGCCGCAGATGACGTCGGTGCCGAAGGTGCCGGTGAGGGTGTCGTTGCCGCTGGTGCCGATGCGGGTGCAGCCGCGGGCGTTGTTGACGGTGGTGGTGACCGTGGCCGTGTTGTTGCCGGAGTTGGGGTCGCTCTGGGTGGCGGTGGCCGTGGCCCGTTCGGTGAGGGTGCCCGTCGCGCGGGGCTCGGCAACGACGGTCACGGTGGCCTGCGCGCCCGGGGCGAGGGTGCCGAGGGAGCAGCTCACGGCGGTGGTGCAGGTTCCCTGGGAGGCCGTGGCCGAGATGACGGTGCCCGCGGGGCCGGAGAGCGTGTCGGTGAGGGAGACGCCGGTCGCCGTGGTGGTCGTAGTGGTGTTGGTGACCGTCACGGTGTAGGTGGCCCGGTCGCCGATGCTGACCGTGGCGGGGCCGGTCTTGGTGACCGACAGGAGGTCGGTGGGCGGCGGAGGCGGCGGGGTGGCGGTGCCGCCGAGGAAGCGGACCAGGGCGCGGTCGTCTCCGCTGCTGCCGAAGGTGACGAGGTTGCCGTCGGGCTGGAGGGCGATGGCGTGGGCCTCGTCGTAGTAGGTGAAGTCGGCGCTCGCACGGCCGCCGGTGCCGAAGCCGCTGTCGAGCGTGCCGTCGGTGCGGTAGCGGACGGCGGTGAAGTCGGTGCTGCGCACCCCGCCCGTGACGATCTTCCCGTCGGGCTGGAGCACGAGGTCGTGGGCCGCTTCCAGGGTGCCGCCGAAGTCGGTGGTCACCCGGCCACCGGTGCCGAAGCCGGCGTCCAGGCTGCCGTCGGTGTTGTAGCGGGCCAGCGCGATGTCGAAGCCGCTGCGTCCGGCGGCGACGATACGGCCGTCGGGCTGCACCTGCACGCCCCGTGCCAGGTCCTCACCGGCGAACGCGGTCGTCACCCGGCCGCCGTTGCCGAAGCCGCCGTCGAGACTGCCGTCGGTGTTGTAGCGGGCCAACGCGAAGTCGGCGCCGCCGCTGCCCGCGCTGCCGGCGACGACGACCCGGCCGTCGGACTGGAGGGCGAGGTCGTAGCCGTACGCCCCGCCCGCCTCGAACGGGGTGGTCACCCGGCCCGCGTCGCCGAACGCCGGGTCGGGGGTGCCGTCGGCGAGGTAGCGGACGAGCGCGAACCGGCCGCCCGCCTCTCCGGCGGCGACGATCCTGCCGTCGCTCTGTACCGCGACGGCATGGGCCTCGGATGCGCTGCCGAACTCGGTGCGGAGCCGGCCGCCGTCGCCGAACCCGGTGTCCAGGCTGCCGTCGGCGGCGTAGCGGGCCACGGTGAAGTGCCAGCCCTCGCCGGGCAGTTCGCTGCGCCCCGCCACGACGATCTTGCCGTCGCTCTGGAGCGTGACGGCGTGCGCGTAGTCCTCGCCGCCGTCGAAGTCGGTGAGCACCTCGCCGCCGTTGCCGAAGGAGGTGTCGATGCTGCCGTCGGTGTGGTGCCGCATCAGGGAGAAGTCGGTCGTCAGCCAGCCAGCGTCCTGGCTGAGACCCACGGTGACGATCTTGCCGTCGGGCTGGAGTGCGAGGTCGTACCCGGCGGAGACAAGGCCGTTGTGGACATAGACCTGGCCGCCGTCGCCGAAGGAGGCGTCGAGATCGCCGGGCGCGGCGAGCGCGGGCCCGGGCACGGCGACCACCAGCGCGCAGGCGCACACGGCCGCGCGGCGCAGCCGGGAGAGAAGTGTGGACATGCGCCCAGCTTCCGGATCCCAGGCACGCTTATCCCGGGCTGGCCAGGCGGTGGGCCCAGTGGGCCGCAGACTTCCACCCGCCGGAGTGACGGGCCTGTCCCGACTACGCTCGGCCCGATGAACGATCACCATGCGAACGCTTACGCCGCCGAGGGCGTCGTGTGGTCCCGGCTGGCCGGCCTGCTGCCGGACGCCGAGGACGTCGACGAGGTGCAGGCCTGCTGGGACATCGGGGAGCAGGAGGGGGGCCTGGAGGTTCTGGTGGACCGGCTGCTGCAACAGCAGTTGACCGTGGGCGAGTCCGCGCGGGCCGAGCTCGCCGTGATGGCCGAACAGTGGGACGTGTGGGACCACCTCGGGGCGGGCATCGCGGCGCTGCCGTGCGGTGCCGGTCAGCCGGCGCGGTTGCGGGTGTTCGAGGACGGAGCGCAGGGGACGACTCCACTGCGGGACGTGCTGCCGCGGCACCCGTCCACGGGGGCGGTGCTGGTGCCGTGGGTCACCTGCGCGCCGTGCGGTCGGGTACTGGCCCGGGTGCACGAGTGGGAGGAGTGGGGGGCGCTGTCGCATCGCGCCCAGGCGTACGTCGTCTTCTCCCCCGACGGCTCCGGCGCGCCGCTGGAGTTCGACGCGGACGAGGGGGAGGCGGCGGCCTGGTCGGCGCTGGAGGCGCTGCGGGCGGGGTGCGGCGTCAGGTCGTGACGAGGTCCGCCCAGTGGTCGGCGAGGGCGGGGATGGGCTGGGGGACGGGGCCGAGGCCGCCGTCGTGGAGGGCGTCGAGATCGTGCACCACCGCCCTGACCGCGCGTTCGCTCAGGGCGGGGGGCGGGGCGGGGAGGGTGTAGTGGACGGTGCGGCCGCCGTCGGTGGCCGCGTGGTGCGGGACGGGGGTGTAGCCGTTCCAGTCGATGCCGTTGAGGCGGTGGATCTGGTCGGCCCAGTGCTGGGCGTCGCGCATATCGCCCTGGCGGAGGTGGAGCAGGTACAGACACAGGGCCGCGGTGACACTGCCGGCGCCGGCGGCGTACTGCCACCAGAACTGGGCGCCCTCCTCCTGGTCGGCGAGGTGGAGCAGACAGGCGAAGGGCAGGGCGCCGTCCGGGTCGCGGCTGACGTCGAAGGCGGTGATGCGGCGGGCGGCGCCGTCGTGGTGGACGGCGCCGCGGCACAGCAGACGCAGATCGTGCGCCGCCTGTTCGTGCAGCGCGGCGGGCATCGGGTGGGCGGCCCGTCCGGCGCTCGTCGGCAGGGCGGAGAAGAACCGCACCCAGCGCAGCTCGTGCAGTTGACGGGCGAGGCCGTGCCGGGCGGACTCCAGGTCGGCGTCGGTGTACTCGCCCCGGAAGACGCGAGCGCGGCGCAGGGCCTCCTCGATGCTGCGTGGGGTGCGGCTCATGCGTGGATCACTCCTTGTCGTCGTCGGCGGTGGCGTCGGTCCGGTAGCCCATGGCGGCGGCGAGCCGATGTTTGGCGGTACGGCGGGTGGAGCGGACGGTGGCCTCGCTGATGCCCATGATCAGGGCGGTCTCGCGGGTGTCGAAGCCGAGGGCGTCGCGCAGCACGAGCACGTCGAACTGCCGCTCGCTGAGCCGGGTCATGCCCCGGTACAGACCCATGCCCTCCTCCAACTCCGCGATCTCCTCGCCGTATTCGGCGTGGAAGGTGGAGCGGAAGGCGCCGAGCAGGGGTGCGGTGGCGGCGCTGATGGCGCGGGCGAAGGCCAGGGTCTCGGTGGTGGCGGGACTACGGCCCTGCGCGGCGAGTTCGCCGTGCACCCGCTGCTTGAACAGGGCCCAGGCGTACGCCCCGGGGTTGTCCATGGTCTCCAGGCGCCCCCAGATGGTGGCCAGGTAGACGAAGGTGCTCTCCACCAGCCGGCGGGCCGCGACGGCGTTGCCGAGGTGGATCCGGCTGTACTCCAGACAGGCCCGGTCGTAACGGGCCTGGAAGGCCCAGAACTCGGGCGGCATGACGGAACGGGGGCTGCGGATCACGGGACCCGCGGGGTCGGGGGTGGGACTGGTCATCGGCGGCCTCCCAGCGTCCGGGTGGCCGTGGGGGTGGGTGTCGCGGGGGACTGGGGCTCGTCGCTCAGGGCGGCGGCCCCGATACGGACTCCGGCGCCGAGAAGGCGTCGCACTAAGAACCACACGTCGGGCGCGTAGGACCGCGCCGCGGCGGCGATGGCCAGCACAAGGCTGACTCCGTCGTAGTTCACAGTGGCTGTTTTCCTTCGCTTTCCGTCGGTGTCGTACCGCTCCGTCCCCCGTGTCGTTGCGGGCCGGACACCTAGAGCCTCGTTGCTCTGGAAAACAGATAAGCGGATCCCACCCGTCAAACGTGCAGCCCCTCGAACAGATCTTTCTAACGGAAGGTAGCCCTCCGCCTACTGTTGGGTAGCCACACCTTTGCTCCCGCTCACCACGACACCCCGCCGAGCTGGGCTTCCGTCGAATCCGAAGAACTCCGAACAGCGTTTGCGCGAACGTGACAGCAGCGTGGGCACTTTGACGGTGTGTTACATATCACGTTTGCTCAATGATCCGCACAGCACGGCGTCGGATCCGGTACCTCGAAGGGCACCAGGACCCCGCCCACCGCGGGCATCGCGGACAGCACCAGCGCGCCCGAATCCCAGTGGGGGCGGACATGGTCGCGCGTCATGAGCCGGGTCCCGGGGTCCGGGGGGTCCGTGGCGCCCAGGACCGTCACTCTGTCGATCGCGGAGCGGGTGAGCAGGTCCGTGATCGTCAGGGTGCCGGTGAGTGTCGTGGAACCGGGGTACGCCACGGCTCGGCCGACCGTGTCCGGCAGGCCGGGCGTCACCTCGTAGCCCTGGCCGGTGAGTGCCTCCAGGGCGGTGCGCAGGAGGGGCTCCGACGGCAGTGTGAAGGACAGGGCGACGCGTGGCCGGTCGTCGCGCACCAGGTGCGTGCAGCCGAACGTGCCCTCGGGGAGGGCGAGTTCGGCCGCCAGCTTCAGGAGCAGATGATCGGCCGCGCGCAGGTCCCTCAGGTCCGGGTCGACGGTGAGGGCGTACCCCGGGGTCACGACGGCAGGACCCACACCGGGTTGGAGTAGAACCACAGGTCCACCCACGGGTCGGCGTCACCGACGACGTCGATGGCCGGGCCCGCCGGGTCGACCGCCGCGCCCATCGCGCCCACGGCGGACCGGTTGCCGTCGGTGCCGCGCAGGCGGACGTACAACGGGCGGTCCACACGGCCGAGTTCGTAGGTCAGGCGGACCGTGCCGGACGCCTTGTCGACCTCGTACGACTTGACGACCTTGGCCGTGGGCGCCGTAAGGGTGTCCTTGTCCGCCGCCTCGCCCGTCATGTCGCCCTGGATGACGTCGACGCGCGCCAACTTCGGCAGGAAGCCGGCCCAGTTGGGGCCGCCGGCCAGCGCGATGTCCACGCTCAGCGTGACTCGCGTGCCCTTCTTCACGTGCAGCGCCCCGCCCAGCGTGGCCCAGCGGCTGCCGCCGGACACGCGGACGTCGAGGCCGCCGATGAGCTGGCCGTGGTCGACCCAGATCCGGCCGGCCCGGATGCCGTCCATGACGGCGGCGTAGGAGAAGCCGTCGGCGCCGACGTGGGTGCGGCTGTACTGGCCGGGCCAGTAGTCGCCCTGGGTGGTGTCGATCTTGCCGGCGTAGACGGGGTCGTCGTAGCGGCCGTTGGTGTTGAAGTCACCGCCGCCGCGCGCCGCGGTGTCGGCGTAGACCTGGTGGGAGTCGGAGTTGGCGGTGATCCACCAGGGCTTGCCCTCGGCGAGGAGGCTGTCCCACAGCCCGCCGACGGTCGCGGTCATCCAGTCGAAGCCGCCCCAGGTGCGGTAGCTCTCCGGCGGGTACCCGGCGAAGGAGTTGGCGCTGGGGTTGTTGTCGTAGATACCGCGGGCGCGGGCCATGCCGAGCGGGGCCGGGATACCGGCGGCCTGGTGGCCGGGCGCGCCCTCGAAGCCGACGGCGATCTGCCGGTCGGCGCCGGTCGCGTCGCGCCAGCCGCGGATCTCGTGCGGGGAGTCGACACCGCGCCGCGCCGGGTGGTTGGCGAGCATCAGCGCGTCCTTGACCTTGCGCCGCTGCACCTGCTCCGCAAGGAAGTTGAGGCCCGCGACGGCGAGGGCCTCGTTGGCGGGCGTGGAGTCCGAGGCGCCCTTGACGCTGCCGTCGTAGTCCGTCTCGAACTGCTTGAGGACGGACACCTCGTTCTTGCCGGGGTGGACGAAGACCGTGCCGTGCTCGGCGGCCGGGATGTTCCACTCCAGGCCCTGGAAGACGAGGGTGTCCTCGTAGGCGGCCCGCGCCTCCTTGATGTCCGGGTTGACCTTCTCGACGCCGATCTTGGCGTGGGTGGTGCTGCCGTGGTCGGTGATGACCAGCCAGTCCATGCCGTGCTTGGCGCCCTGGCGGACCTGGTCGACGACCCGGTACTTGCCGTCGCTGCTGTACTGGGTGTGGATGTGGTGGTCACCGGCCAGCCACAGGAAGCCGTTCGTTCTACGGCCCGCGGGGGCCGAGGCCGCGGCGGCCGCGGCGGGCGTCGCCTGGGAGGCGAGGACGCTGCCGGCGGCCAGACCCGCGCCGAGCAGGCCCGCACGGCGCAGCAGCGAGCGGCGCGACTGCTGCTCGGGGGTGAGCGCCTCGTCGGGGACGTTGACGTCGAAGGCGGCGGGCAGCGCCGTCCCCTCCGCGTGGCTGTGGTCGTGGTCGTGTCCGTGGTGATGGTGATGCCCGTGTCCCATGACGCCCTCCCGGTTGCCGCTGCCTTCTGCGGCTGCCTTCCGCGGCGAGACCACGCCGCGTGTGGAGGATCGAGGTGAAACATGAACGTTGAACAAGCGATGCATGGACGGCCGATGCCCCCCACACGGCGGAACGCCACACCCCTCACAGTTTCCCCAACCGACCTTGCACGTCACACCAGTTGACACCGAACCTGAGCTCCGTTCACCTTCACCTTGGGTAGACACCCGCTCCCCCACCCGACGGAGACACCCCCACCATGAGACGAGTCCTCGGCACCCTCGCGGCCGCCGCGCTGGCCCTCACCGGCATCGCCACCACCGGCGCCGCCCCCGCGACGGCCGCCACCTCCGGCTCCTTCGACGTGCTCACCTACAACATCGCGGGCCTGCCCCTCGGCCTCGGCGACAGCGACCCGGAGACGAACACCCCGCTGATCGGGCAGCGCCTCGGCCCGTACGACATCGTGAACGTGCAGGAGGACTTCAACTACCACGCCTCCCTGTACGCCAACGACACCCACCCGTACCGCACCGCGACCAGCGGCGGAGCGGCCATCGGCGACGGCCTGAACACCCTCTCGGACCACTCCTTCGAGGACTTCGAGCGGGTGAAGTGGAACAACTGCACCGGCACCAACTGCCTGACCCCGAAGGGCTTCACGCTGGCCCGGGTGCGGATCGCCGAGGGCGTCTTCGTGGACCTCTACAACGTCCACACCAACGCCGACTCCGACGACGCCGCCCTCGCCGCCCGCCGCGCCAACATCGAGCAGCTCTCGGACTTCATCCAGGCCAACTCCTCCGGCAACGCAGTGATCGTCATGGGCGACACCAACACCCGATACACGCGCGCGGGCGACAACATCCGCACGCTGCTGTCGGAGAACGGCCTGAAGGACCCGTGGGTCGACCTGATCAAGGGCGGTACCGCGCCCGCGCAGGGCAGTGACGCCCTGGTCTGCGACTCGGCGGCGCCGACGAACGACTGCGAGGTGGTCGACAAGGTCCTCTACCGGGGCAGCGACCTCATGTCCCTGAACGCCACCCGGTACAACAACGAGTGGGCGTCCTTCCTACGCTCCGACGGCAAGCACCTCTCCGACCACTTCCCGCACACGGTCGGCTTCTCGTACACCCTCAACTCGTCCCTCAAGGCGAGCGACTTCTTCGGCGGCCCGCACGGCACGGCGTTCAACGACGCCGACGATCTGCCGGCCACCGACTCCCCCCGTACGCTCACTCTGCGCGGCGCCTCCCGCCTGGACGCCGTATCGCTCACGCACGACGGCGGTACGGCCCTGACCCACGGCGGCACGGGCGGCACCGCGACCTCCCTGACCCTGGCCTCCGGCGAGCACCTCACCTCGGTGAAGCTGACGCAGGGTCAGAAGGACGGCCGTACCCGGATCTTCTCCGCGGCCTTCACCACGGACAAGGGCCGGAGCCTGTCGGCCGGTACGGCGACCTCCGACGCGAAGACCTTCACCGCACCCTCGGGCTGGCAGATCGTCGGCTTCACGGGGCGGTCGGGCGCCGAGATCGACAAGCTGGGCGTGCTGTACGCGCCGATCGGCTGACGTAGGGCTCCGGCCTCTCACTCGTTGCGCAGTACCTCCGCGACGGTCAGCCTCGCCGCCCGCCGGGCCGGGACGAGCGCGCCCAGCACCGCGATGGCGATCCCGGCGAGGGCGAGGCCGGCCAGCGCCGGGGCCTGCCAGACGTCCGTCATGTACGTGGGCAGGGTGATGTCGACCGCGTCCGCCATCCGCGGTACGACCAGGTCGTACCCGGCGATCCCGAGCGGGAGCCCGAGCAGGGAGCCGAGCGCTCCGAGCACCGCCATCGAGGTCACCGTCATCACCGTGACCTGGGCCGGGGTCATGCCGATGGACTTCAGCATGCCCAAGTCCCGGCGCCGGTCACGGGTGTTGAGGACGACCGTGTTGAAGACACCGAGGCCGGCGACGAGGGCGAGCATCAGGGTGAGCGCGGTGGCGGAGCCGACGATGGTCTGGGTGACGGAGTTGGAGCCGGTCGGGGACGGGGAGACACCTGGGTCGGCCGCACGCGCGGCGCGTGCGTAGGCCTCCGGGTCGGCTCCCTCGCGGAGTTTCACGTGGTAGGCGATGGGCTCCTCGCCGGGTGCCAGCGCCGTGAACGTCGGCCACTCGGCTATGACCCTCCGGGAGTTGCTCTCCATCACCTCCCCGACGACACGCAACTTCTCGCTCCGGCCGCCCTTTTCGAGGCGGATGTGGTCGCCGACGCGCAGCCCGTTCTGGCGCAGGAAGGCGGACCCGGCGACGATCTCGCCGGGGGCCCGGGTCCATCGCCCGTCGGTCAGCACGCTGTCGAGCCGCGGCCGGTCGCCCCGGCGGCCTTCGAGGACCACCTCGTGCGAGGAGCCCGCCATCCGGACGTCGATGTTCCCCCGCGCGGTGACTTCCCGTGCCCCGGTCAACCCCGCGAGCAGGGTGTGGAGTTCGCGGTCCGAGCGCTCGGGCCGGACCTCTCGTCCGTCCCTGACGTTGCCGACGTACACGGTCACTTGGTACGCGTCCCGCCCCGCGTTCCCGAATCGGTCCATGGTGGTGGCGAGTCCGGTCGCGAAGGTCACGGTCGCCGCCCCCAGGACCACCGCGGCCAGCGTCAGCACGCTGCGCCCCGGGCGGGCGAACGGCAGCCCCATCCCGAGGCTCACCGACCGGGGCAGTCCGCTGCCCGCGAGCCGGCGCTGAAGGCCCAGCGCCCGCCCGGCCCGCGGCGCACTGCCCGCGCTGATCGCCCGCGCGGCGGACATCCGGTGGGCACGCAGCGCCGGGGCGAGCGCGGCGAGGACGCACACGACGGGCATGCCGAGCAGGGCGAGGAGGTTCACCCAGGTGGCGATCGACACGCTGCCGTGGAACATCCCGGCATCGGGTCCCGAGAACACGAACTCGAAGAAGGGCCGCGCCAGCAGGTTGCCCGTCGCCGTGCCGAGCGCACAGCCGAGGAAGGCCGGGACGGAGATCATCATGAGGTAGACGGCGACGACCTGCCCCGGCGTGAACCCGAGCGCCTTGAGCACCCCGATGTGCCGGAAGCCGGAGATCACGGCGCCGCTGACGACATTGGCGATGATCAGCACGGCCACCGCGATCCCGAGGACGCCGAAGGCCATCAGATAGGGCGTGTACGCGCGGGCCGAGCTGCTCACCCGGTCCTTGAGGGTGAGGTACGACCGGGAGGCGGTCAGCGCGTCGGCGGGGAGTGCCTCGGTCACCGTGGCGAGCTGGTCGCGCAGCCGGTCCTCGGAGGAGGCGTCGGCGAAGCGGAACAGCATCTGGGCGGTCGTGGGGTCCAGGGCGTCGGCCTGTGGGGGTGTGACCCAGGCGTCGGCGGTGCCGCTGAGGTCGAAGGCGAATCCGACGATGGTGAGGGTGGGCCCCGAGGGGACCTGGAGCGTCTTGCCGAGGTCGTCCGGGGTCCAGTCCGGATCCCGGTTGAGGACGACCTCGCCGGGCCCGGTGGCCCAGCGTCCCGCCCACACCTCGAGCCGGTCCACGGGCGCGTCCGGAGCGGCCCGGCCCACGACCGTGATCTCCGTGCCGAGGCCGAAGTTCATGGAGTTCTCGGGCAGTTCGACCGTGGCCTGGGCGAACGGACCGGCGACCGCCTCGACTCCGGGCTGCCGGGCGGCCCGCTCGAGTGCGGCGTCCGACACCGCGCCACGGTCGAAGGCGGCGACGACATGCGGGCCGCGCTGCTTGCCGAAGGCCTTGTCGAAGGGGGCGGAGGCGGCGTCGACCAGGCCGAGGGCCACCACCAGCGCCGCCGTCGAGGTCAGCGTGACCAACGCGATCACGACGGTCTGGAGTCTGCGCCGCCGTACCGCCGCGCGGGCGGCCCGCCACACCGCCCTCATGCGGACGGCTCCAGGGTGTGCTCGCCGGTGACCCGGCCGTCGGCGAACTCGACGATCCGGCTCGCGCAGCGTCGGGCCAGGTGTGCGTCATGGGTGACCAGGATCAGGGTCTGGCCGATCTGGTTGAGGTCGATCAACAGGTCCATCACCTGCTCCCCGGAACGGCTGTCCAGGGCGCCGGTCGGCTCGTCGGCCAGCAGCAGGGCGGGACGGTTCATCAACGCCCGGGCCACGGCGACGCGTTGGCGTTCGCCGCCGCTGAGCACCGCCGGGTAGGCGTTACGGCGGTCGGCGATGCCGAGTTCGTCGAAGAGCTCCAGGGCGCGGCGGCGGGCCTGCCGGGCCGGGGTGCCGGTCAACTGGGCAGCCAGGGCGACGTTGTCGAGCGCCGAGAGGTCGTCGATCAGGTTGAAGAACTGGAAGATCATGCCGATCCGGCGCCGCCGGTACAGGGCGAGCCCCTTCTCGGAGAGCTCCCCCACGTTCTCGCCGTGCACGACGACGGAACCGCCGGTCGGCCGGTCGAGGCCCGCGATCATGTTGAGCAGGGTGGACTTGCCGCACCCCGAAGGCCCCATCACGGCGACCGCCTCCCCCGCCCCGATCCGCAGCGACACCCCGTCCAGCGCCGTCGTCTCGCCGTACTCCTTGCGCACCCCGTCGAGTCGTACGACGGCCCCGCTCTCCTGATTGACCATGCCCAGGACGCTACGGCGGACGGCGGGCGCGGACATCCGTCCCGGGATGGCACCTGGGAGGGCTCCTCATCCCGGGGATGCAGCCGCTGCATCCCCGGGCCGATGCGCGTCCGCCGGCCGTCTGCCAAGGTGAACCCGTGTGGGAGACGATGGTGCTGGTCGCGGCGTGCGCGGCCGTGGTCTGTCTGGCGGTGGCGCTGGTACGGACGCGGCTGCGGTGGCGGGCGGCCGTGGGGGAACGGGGATGGCTTCTTGAGCGGGAGCGGGAGAACGCGGCGCGGGCCGCGGTCGCGGCCGAACGGGACCGTATCGCCCGCGAGTTGCACGACATCGTGAGCCACAACGTCAGCCTCATGGTGGTGCAGGCCGGGGCGGCGCGCGAGGTGCTGGGCACCATGCCGGACGAGGCGGCGACGGCTCTGCGCGCGGTGGAGGACGCGGGGCGGGGGGCGATGACGGACCTACGGCATCTGCTGGGGGTGCTGGCGCCGTCGGCGGACGGCGTGGAGACCGGGACGGCCGAGGAGCCCGGGGAGGCGGTGGGCCTCGCTCCACAGCCGGGCCTCGACCGCCTCGGCACCCTCGTCGACCGGATCTCCTTCGCCGGACTGCCGGTGGAGGTACGGATCTCCGGCGAGCCGTGCCCGCTGCCGCAGGGGGTGGACGTGACGGCGTACCGGATCGTCCAGGAGGCGCTGACCAACGCCCTCCGCCACGGGGAGGGCGGCAAGGCCGAGGTCACCGTCCGGTACGCGGAGCACGCACTGCGCGTGGAGATCCTGAGCACCGGCCCGAGCGTCCTGACCGGAGACGCTCCACCGCGACCGGCACGCCAGGGGACGGGTCGCGGGCTGCTCGGGCTGCGGGAGCGGGTCACGGTGTACGGCGGTGATCTGGACGCCCGTCGGCGGCTCGGCGGGGGTTACCGGGTCCGGGCCCGCATTCCGCTGGACCGCCCGTGATGGCGCCCCGGGTGCTGGTCGTCGACGACCAGACGCTGATCCGGACCGGTTTCCGGCTGATCCTGACCGCGCGCGGTATCGAAGTGGTCGGCGAGGCGGCGGACGGCGCGGAAGCGGTGTCGCTGGCGCACGAGTTGAAGCCGGACGTGGTCCTGATGGACATCCGGATGCCGACGATGGACGGCCTGGAGGCCACCCGCCGCATCCTCCGACAGTCGCCTTCCTGCCGGGTGTTGATGCTGACGACATTCGACCTGGACCACTACGTCTATACGGCCCTGTCGATCGGGGCGAGCGGCTTCCTGCTGAAGGACGTGACTCCGGAACACCTGGCGGCAGCGGTACGCCTGGTCAGCACCGGCGACGCACTCCTGGCCCCCTCCATCACCCGCCGCCTGGTGGAACGCTTCGCGGACTCGACGCCCTCCGCCCCACCCGCTTCCCTGGAGTCGCTCACGCCTCGGGAACTGGAGGTCCTGACCCTGCTGGGCCGGGGCCTGTCCAACACGGAACTGGCCGCGCATCTGACCCTCAGCGAGGCGACGGTGAAGTCGCATGTGGCGCGCATCTTCGCAAAGCTGACGCTGCGCGACCGGGCGCAGGCGGTGGTGCTGGCGTACGAAACGGGCCTGGTGAAGCCCGGAGCGCCCTGAGCCGGTCGCTTCAGTCGCCCAGTTCCGCGAGCCTGGCGCGAGCGGTTCCCGCGTTCGGCTCCCGGCCCTGCGCTGCCACCCAGGCCCACACCCGCCGCGCCTCCTCGATACGGCCGCTGCCCGCCAGTACGTCGCCGAGCAGCTCCCCGGCCTCGGGGGCAACCTCCTCGTGGCCTGTCTCCACGAGCTGCGCCAGCAGCAGTTCCGCCTCGTCGAGCTCGCCGTATCCCTGGTGGATCTGCGCGAGCAGCAGCCCCGCCTCGGGTGAGTGCTCGGCGTGCCCCGCGTCCAGGGCCGCCCGCAGGTGCCAGCGGGCCGCGTCGTCGCGATGGGTGCGCAGGCAGAGCTTCCCGAAGTACAGCTGGGCCTCCACGGAATGGTCCGGGTGCTTCAGCTCGATGGCCCGGCGGTACAGGGCCGCGGCACGGTCCACGTCGTCGTCCAGGTCATGGACCGCCCCCAGGAACATCGTCGCCCGCGCCTTCTCACCGGGGTCGCCCGCCCCGATCGCCATCTCCAACAGCCGCTTCGGTTCGGCCCTCAGGCCCCGGCCGATCAGACGGCCGCCCAGGGCGATGGCGGCCTGCGGCATGAACTCCGGGTCCTCGGTCTCGATGGCCGTGCGGTACCAGGCGTCCACCGTGTCCGCCTCGGCCCCGTACTCCTCGTGCAGCACCGCGAGGTTCAGCGCGGCCTTCGCCCGGATCCGCTGGTTCGGTGACCGCACCGCTC
Organism: Streptomyces sp. NBC_00287; assembly: GCF_036173105.1. Lineage (NCBI taxonomy): Bacteria > Bacillati > Actinomycetota > Actinomycetes > Kitasatosporales > Streptomycetaceae > Streptomyces > Streptomyces sp. NBC_00287. The sequence goes on along the minus strand of NZ_CP108053.1, from coordinate 7,392,018 downwards.
GGCGGAAGGCCGGCTCCGCCGCGTCGGCGCGCCCGCGCCCCACCTCCAGCACGCCGAGGTTGAGCGCGGCGATGTCCGCCTCCTCGGCCGCACCCGTCTCCACGGCCCTCGACCATGCCCGGTACGCCCCCGGCACGTCTCCCGCCTCGTCCAGCATCACCCCGAGTTCCAGCAGCGCCTTGGCCGCGTGGTCGGGCACACCGCACTCCGCGACGGCCTCGCAGGCCTCACACGCCTGACCGATGTGTCCCTGGCCCTGCAGGATCCGGGCCGTGCCGAGCAGCGCGCGGGCCCGTAGCTCCGGATCCTCGCAGTCCGCGGCGGCGCCGTACGCCGCCAGCGCCCCCGTCCAGTCCCCCAGCTCCCCGAGCCGGTCGGCCTGTTCCACCAGCTCCCCGGCGGTCCGGGGCGCGGGCCCGCCGTGGTGCACCTCCGCCAGCTCCAGGATGCGCTGGTGGAGATCGGGGACCATCGCCTCCATCACCTCCGTCGCCTCTGCGTGGTCCCACTCCGCGGCCCGCTCCCAGGCCTCCAGGGCGCCCAGCAGATCACCGCGGTCCTGATACAGCCCCGCGAGCAGGGTCCACGACCTCGGGGCGAGATCGGCGTGTCCGCTGGTGGCGACCTCGCGGAAGAGGGCCTCGAAGTCCTCCTCCCTGTGCGGGCGTTCGGTCGCCAGCATGGTGGCCAGCTGGTAGCGGGCCTGAGGTGCGACGCGCTTCACGTCCCCGTCCGCGGCCGCCAGGCGCCATGCCTCCTCGGCACCCTCGATGTCCCCTTCGTACTTCAGCAACGCGCCGAGTTCCAGGGCGGCTTGTGCCCGGTGCTCGGCGTCCCCGGTCTCGATAAGCTGCCGGAAGGCGTCCTTGGCGCCGATGTTCGCGCCGAGCAGCCACTTCGCCTTCGCGAGCCACAGCAGGGCGACCGGCCGGTTCTCCTCGTCCTCCATGGCCTTGGTGAAGGCGGCGGCCGCGTACACGGGTGCGTCTCGCCTCCCGGCCTGGTAGCCGATGTCCAGGGCCTCTTCGGGCGTGGCCAGGTCCAGCAGCTCCGGCCAGAGGAAGCCGGGCACCGGCCCGGAGTCGGCCTCGCGGACCAGCTCCGGCGCGGCCTGCCAGCCATCCTCGGCTGTGTCGGAAAGCAGTGCACGGCCACCCACGACCGGGTCCCGGGCCCAGGCCAGACCTTGCTCGAACGCGTCCCTTGTGGCCCTGCGAGCGCCGAGCGCGGTCAGATACGGCGGGAGCAGCCGGAGCAGTTCGTCGCGCGTCAGCCCCCGGTCCAGGCCCGCCCGCCGACAGTCCACGGCGGCACGGACGACGGCGACGCCGACCGGGTTGGCGGACCGGGCGGTGTTGAGCCGCAGCAGCATCTCGCGGGGCTGCGAGGCTTCGGCCACCTCGGCGAAGCTCCTGGGCACGGCACCGCCCGCGAAGTGCCAGGCGGCCTCGGCGCGTTCGGCCTCGTCGAGTTCGAGCGGCAGATGCACCAGGCACGCGGTGCTCAGCGCGGCCCGGGCGACCGCCCCATTGGGTCCGGTCGCCTCAAGGATCGCCCCGCACCGGCGCGCGGAGATCGTTCCGGCGGTCACCGCCCACCCGGAGAGCCACTCCAGCAGCTCCGGCGTCAGCCGCTCCAAGTCGGCCTCCGTCAGATCGTCCAGCCAGAGCACGACCGGTGTCGGAAGGCGGTCGAGCGTCTCCGCGTGTGAGCGCAACCGGGACACCGCGGCGACCGTGTGCGGGATCAACACAGGCGTGCCGGCCGCGAACTCCGCGCGCAGCGCCTCGACGGCCGACCGGGTCTTGCCCGCGCGGTCCTCCCCGTACGCAAGGGCGAACGGGTGGGGCGGGCCTTCGAGGGCGAGCATGCTGCGCATCTCCTCGTCGAAGTCGCCCCGGGCTATGTATCCGGCGTCCGCGCCGGGCAGCCGCGGGGCCACCCCCAGGTCGGTGTCGGTGAGTTCACCGAGAGTGGGTGGCTGTCCGGACGCCGTGAGGCGCAGCAGCTCGCCGAGTTCGCCGGGCGCCTGCCGGGGTGCCGCACCGTCGAGGGTCCGGACCAGTTCGTCGTGGCGCCGGCGCCAGACCGGCACGGAGCCGAGGTCCTCGGGGAGGTCGATGCCGACCGCTGTCGCGTGCTCCTGGCAGGCGGCGACGAGTTCGCGCACGAGTTCCCAGCGCGGGGCGCGCCGGATCTTCCCGGCCAGCAGGGGGCTGAGCGTGCTGGCGGCCGGGCGTGAGGGCATCCGCCGTTTCAGGTCGCCGAGTGAGGGCGCGCCCGAGACGAACTTCAGTTCCCGCAGACTGCCGCAGAAGCGGAGAAGCGGTTCTGGGGCGCCCTGTGGAGTGGCCATACGTCTCCTCTGACCCGCGGTTTCCGACGATCCGTCATCAGCGTAGCCAGGCAGGGATGTTCGGGGATCGCGTCGATCGTTCGTGGTCGTTCGGAGTCGTTCGCCGTCGCCGCGGGATGGGGCCATTCGGCCGGAGGCTGGCCGTACGCATCCTCGGGGCAACTGCCCCAGGACGTACGGGAAGGACACAGCATGCCGCTCTTCGACGTCCGCACTCTGGTCGTCCTCACCCTCGCCCTGCTCACCGCCGCTGTCGTCGGCGGTCTCACGCTCGCCGCCGGGGCGGGCTGGCCGACGGCACTGCTGACGGCCGGCGCGGCGGGCTGGGGTGTGTTGACCGGACTGCCGCCGCTGATGCGATGAAACCGAGCTTCCTAGAGTCCCTAGGTTGTAGGCTAGCACCCACAGGAACGGAGGTCCCCCATGCCCCGAGCGGGTCTCACCGCCGACCGCATCACCGCTGCCGCCGCCGACCTGGCCGACGAGGCCGGCTTCGAGAAGGTCAGTCTTTCGGCACTGGCCCGGCACTTCGGCGTGAAGGACGCGAGCCTGTACTCGCATGTGAAGAACCTCCAGGACCTGAGGACCCGGATCGCGCTGCTGGCGGGCGAGGAGATGATCGACCGGATCGCCTTGGCGGTCGCGGGCCGGGCCGGCAAGGACGCGCTGACGGCCTTCGCAAACGCCTACCGGGAGTACGCCCTGGACCACCCGGGCAGATACGCGGCGACCCAGATCCGCATGGACCAGGCCCTGGTGACGGACTCCCCCGCCCTGCGCCGCACCGCCGAGATCACCTACGGCATGCTCCGCGCCTACGGCCTGGAGGAACCCGACCTGACCGACGCGGTACGCCTGCTGCGCAGCACCTTCCACGGCTACTGCGCCCTGGAGTCCGCGGGCGCCTTCGGCGTACCCAGGGACGTACGCCGCTCGTGGGACCGGGCGATCGAAGCGCTGCATGTGGCGCTGGAGCACTGGCCGAAGCAGGAGAGGACCGATGACTGAACCGGACCACGACCACTACGACGTACGGGGCACCGGCCCCGTTCTGCTGATCATCCCCGGCGGTGCGGGCCACCCCATGGGCCTGGACCGTATGACGGACGCACTCGTGGACACCTTCACGGTCGTCACCTACGACCCCTTGGGCCTGGCCCACGGCCGCCTCGGACTGCCTGTGCCGCGGCAGCGGGTGAGCGACTGGAGCGACGGGGCGCGGCGGGTCCTCGACGCGGTGCTCCCCGAGGGCGAGTCGGCGTACGTCTTCGGCACCAGCGCCGGCGGCGTCGCCGCCCTGGACCTGCTCGCCCGGCACCCGGAGCGCCTGCGGCACGTGATCGCGCACGAGCCGCCGTGCGTAGGCCCGCTCCCCGACGCGGCCCGGCACCGGGCGATGTTCCAGGAGGTCCACGACGTCTTCCGCACCGCGGGCTTGGAAGCGGCGGCAGCCCTCCTGACCGCGGGCCTGGAGGAACGGGAGGCGGACACCACCCCCCTTGTTCCCCAACCCCTGACGCCCGAGGAGGAGTTGGAGAGCCCCATGGCCCTGTTCCTCACCCGGGTACTGCTCCCCTTCACGTCCTACACCCCCGACTTCACGGCTCTCACCACCCGCCTGACCCTCGCGGCGGGCACCGACACACACGGCCAACTCCTCCACCGCACCGCGGCGTTCATCGCCAAGAACGCGCAGGCCGATCTGCTCGAGTTCCCCGGCGGCCACCTGGGCGCCCTGGAACATCCAAAGGAGTTCGCCGACCAACTCGCCCGCACCCTGCGCGAGTCAGCTGCCGCCAACTAGCCCCTGGACGTGGTCGTACGTCGGCGGTGTCTCACCGCGAGGTGTCCGCCCCGCCCGGATATCGGCGACCGTCTCCAGGGCCGCGCCGAGCGCCCGCCGATAGAGCAGCGAACCGAGGCTGACACGGCGTACGCCGAGGTCGGTGAGGTGCGGAAGGGTGGGTCCGGAGGCGGAGTAGAGGATGTTGAGCGGGGTGTCGAGCCGCTCGACGAGGGCCGCGATCCGTACGGGGTCGGACAGCCCCGGGACGAACACGCAGTCGGCGCCGGCCTGTTGATAGGCGTCGAGTCGGCGCAGGGTGTCGCGCTCGTCGCCGTCTCCCAACCAGTACGTATCGGTGCGGGCGTTGACGAAGAGGTCCGGTGCGGCCTTCTTCACGGCGGCGATCTTCGCGGCGTGCAGCGCGGCGGATCCCACCCCGTCCTCCAGATTGATCCCGACGGCCCCGACGACGGCCAGCTGCCGTGCGAACTCCCCCACCGCGTCCGGATCCTGCCCGAACCCGCCCTCCGCGTCGACGGAGAGCAGAAACGGCCCCCTGCCCAGCGTGAGCGCGAGCCGAAGCGTCTCGTCCCGGGTCACCGCGGCACCGTCGGGCACGCCGAGAGCCGCGGCAACCCCGAGACTCGTGGTCCCGACGGCCGGGAAACCCTGCGCCGCGAGCGCCATGGCGGAGGCGTGGTCCCAGGCGTTGGGCAGCAGAAGGGGTTCGTCGCGGTGGTGGAGGCGGGCGAAGGGGGTGGGGGTCATTCCGCCACGCTAGGCGGGGGTCGTTTCGGTGCCGGCCGAACGATCCTCAGATGTGGGCCCTGACCTGCCGTACCGGATGTCCGAGTGCGGCCCCGAGCGCGCCCAGTTCCTCCTGGCTGAACCAGGAACGCTCCGGATTCCAGAGGGCGATCTCGAAGCGGGCGAAGCCACAGGGCCAGTCGTAGTCCAGTGCGTCGAGCGAGGTGGCCGCGCCGCAACAGGGCACCTCCACCGCGAGGCTCGCGAACCCGTCCTCCTCGTGCGCGTCGACGAGCTCGGTCCACCACTCGATGTCGATCGACCCACCGCAGTGCGGACAGCCGATCTTCTCCAGGTTCTCCCCGCACGGGACGGCGGTGATGGTGTCGTGCCAGGTGACATCGACCTCGACGTCCACGCCATCGGGAACCCCGGGAGCCAGCTCGAGCGCGATCGCCGCGGCGCGGTCACCCGCGGCCCGGTCGGGCTGCCAGGTCGGATCGGCCGGTATCACGGAGAGGATGTCGTCACTCATGGGCGCACTCGTTTCCAGGGGGCTGCAAGACTGCCCGGCAACCTCCCGCCCCACTGCGGCAACCACCAGGCATGACATCTGCACGACGCACGACGACCAGTCACCGCCGGATCCATGCCGCACGTAAGCCTGCCATAGGCGCGCTCGCGGCGGCCGGGCTGCTGGCCGGGGCGTGGTACGCCACCGCCGGGGCAGCGACGACATCCCCCACGCTTGCCGTCACCAGCACTTCCGTGACCCTTCCGGCCAAGTTCCCTTATCTCTCGGCCGGTTACAACAACACCCGCGAGTGGACGCGCACGGCGACGGCCGTGGCGCCGAACGGCACGCTGCGCGTCGCGTGGCCCGCCTCGGACGGTATCCACGTGACGCCGCTGACCTCGGCCGGGAAGCGGTCGGGTGCGGACACGGTCGTCAAGGGGGCCAAGGAGGTCGGCGGGCTGGTCGCGCACAACGACGGGTTCGCGCTGCTGACCCGGGTCGCCGACACCAATAAGTGGAAGGAGACGGCGGCGGCGATCGTCCGCTACACGGGCGGCAAGAAGATCTGGAGCACCAAGCTCACCGGCACCGCCACGCACGACACCGCCCCGCTGCTGGACGGCCGGCTCACCTGGAACGGCACCAAGTACGGCGCGTACTTCGTGGTGCACGGCGCGGGCGGCTTCGCCGACGGACACTTCGGCGACAAGCTGTCGTACATCAGCGCCAAGGGCAAGAAGCTCAGCGGCGGTTGGAGCTGGGGGTGCAGCCACAATGAGGGCATCGCCCTGCACCCCGAGAAGGCCGGCGCCTTCACCTCCCTCTGCTTCGACGACTGGCGTTCGGGGCTGTTCGTGTCGACGGGGATCGGCGCCCCCGACAACGCTCCGGTCGTCCAGCGCGAACAGTGCTGGGCGGGCTACTGCGGCGGTACGTATCCCGGCCGCACCGGCGACCTGGTGAAGTCCTCGACGGGCCGCTACGCCACCGCCTTCGCCTCCCGGGGCGCCGCCTCCGCCAAGAAGAACCCCGACGACGCCTCCGGCCGAGGCTGGACGGTCACACCGAAGACCAGCACCCACCAAGTGGCGGTCGCGTTCCTGAAGAACCGCAACTCGGCCCCCGGCAAGGCGCTCCGCCTCACCGAAGCCAAGGGCACCGAACACGTCAACGTCCGCCTGGCCCCGTACGGCAAGGACCGCCTCCTGCTGTCCTGGGAGTCCCTGAAGAACGCCAAGTGCAAGTCGGGCACCTGCACCGGCACCTTCACGGGCACCCACCTCCGCCTCATCGACTGGAACGGCAAGTTCCAGAGCCCCGACAAGGTGGTGAGCGCCCGCATCACAGGCGACATCGCGGTCCAGAAGGACGGGACGCTGACGTGGGCCTACGTCCCGGTGACCCCCTCGTACGCGAACCCGCTCACCGCTGCGTCACCGACCACGAAGGCGTTGCGGATCGCTCGTCTGACGCCGTGAAGCGGAACCGGCTGACGGATCCACTGGACCAGCGCACACTCAGCTCGTAGGCGCCTTCCACCGCCACCGAGACCAGTTCCGGAATCGGGACGGGGTCCGGCTCCGCGGTGAGGCGGGCGAGGGCCACGAAGAGGCCCGGGGTGTCGGTGAGGGTGCCGGTGAGGGAGTCGTCGAGGCCGTGGGCCGGCAGGAGTTCGGCGCTCAGGCCCTCCGTCACCGGCCACCCGGTCACCCGCACCGGTGTACCGGCCGCGGCCCCGGCCACCAGGTGGGCGCGCACCTCCACCGCACCCTCGGCGACGACGAGACTCGTCACCCGGATCCCGTCCCCGACGGTGTGGGCGGAGGCCGCCCAGCCCTCCCCCACGCCCAACGGCACGATCTCCGTCCGGCTCGGATCCTCCCCGACGAACACACTGTTGTCGTACGACGATGACGGCTCCGTCGCCGTCGAATACGCGAGCCGTGTGTAGTACGGGTCGTAGCGGACGTCCTCGCTGCCGTGGTTGTGGAGGCGGACCAGGCAGTCCGAACGCGTGGACTGGAGCAGCCAGTTGGGCGGCGACACCGGGTGCGCCGCGTCCGAGCGTTCCGCCGGGCCCGGTTCCTCCACCGCCGTCCACACCTCGTGGTCCGGTGGCAGGAGCAGGCTCACAAAGGCCTTGCTCGCCCAGTACGGAGAAGCCGGGCCCGAGTAATGCTGGAGTACGGCGGGGTCCGGGCCGTGCCAGCCCAGGGTCAACAGGCCGCGCGAGTCCACCGCACCCCGCTCCATGAAGTACCGCAGCGCCCCCGAGGCCAGCCGTCGCGTCTCCCCCGGCGGCAGCGGCGTATGCCCCGTCAGCGCGCCCAGCCACAGTGGGGCCGTGGTCGCGAAGCGGTACGTCAGGGAGCGGCCCTGGTGCATGGGGGCGCCGTCGGCGGCGAACAGGTGGGCGTAGTCCTCCAAGTGGCGGGAGAGCCTGCCTCCGTACAGGGACAGCAGCTCGGCGTCGTCGGCCAGCCAGGCGTGCAGCACCGGGTACAGGTGCATCGCCCAGCCGTTGTAGTAGTCGAATTTGCGGCCGTCGCCGTCCGTGTACCAGCCGTCCCCCAGGTACCACTGCTCGATGCGCGACAGGCCTCGGTCGATCGCCTTGCCGGACGCCTCCGGCTCGTAGTCGATCGACTGGAGGAACCCTCCTACCGTCACCGGGAACAACTCCCAGTTGCACGGCCAGGGTTCGGCGGTGAGGGCGTCGCCCAGCCAGGCCGCCGCCCGCTGTCGTACGGAGTCGTCCAGGCGGTCCCACAGCAGCGGGCGGGTCAGGCGCAGGGCGAGAGCGATGGACGCGGCCTCCACCAGGGGCTGGCTGCGGTGCTCGACACGGGGCCAGACCCCCGAGACGCCGGCCGCGAGGCCCTCGGCGTAGCGCTCCAGGGCCGTTTCGTCCCGGCGGAAGGCCGCGAGCAGGAGCGTACGGGCATAGCCCTCAAGGCCGTCGGAGAGACGGCCGGACCAGCTCTCCCGGTCGCCGGGCAGGTGGTAGAGGGCGCGGTCCTCGGTCGCGTACGGCTCCACCGCGGCCAGCAGGGCGTCGGCGGCCGCCTCCCAGTGGGCGCGGGTGTAGCCGGTGCGGGGGCTGAGGGTGCGGTCGTCCGGGGGCAGGTCCATCAGCGGCGGTTCCTTCCGACAGGGGCCTGGGGCGCCCCGGTTCCGGTCGGGACGCCCCAGGAGTTCATCCCACCCTCACCAGGCCCTCGGGCACCAGACCCTGGGCCCGTAGTTCGTCACGGACCAGTTCCGCGTACGCCGTGGCTCCGCGTACCGAGGTGTGGGTGTTGTCGCGCTTCTCGTTGTACAGGTAAAGGGACTTGGAGCCCTCCACGCCGAGCGACTCGACCAGCGCCTTGGACTCCGCGGTCAGGTCGATCAGCGGGACACCCTCGGCCGCGGCGACCGAACGGACGACCGCCGGATGGTCCACGCCCAGGCCGTTCACCAGCAGTGCGGTGCCGTTGTTGAGCGTGCCGTCGGAGTTGAACCAGCGGCGCACGATCGGGGTGACGAGCACGGGTTCGCCGCCCTGCTCCCGTACGCCCGCCACCAGTGTCTCCAGGTTGGCGCGGTACGTCGCCCCGTCCGTCGTCTTGTCGTTGTGCGCGAGCTGGATCAGCACGAGGTCGCCGCGGCGGATCTGCGGCTGAACGGTGGCCCACAGCTGCGGGTTCCCCAGATAGGTGACCGTACTCTCGCCGGAGTCCGCGTAGTTGGCGACCGAGACACCCTTGCGGAGGTACTGCGGGAGCTGTTGGCCCCAGCCGTAGTAGGGGTCACCGGGCTGGTCGCAGACCGTGGAGTCGCCGACGAGGAAGATCTGGCGGGCGTGCCGGGCGGGGGTCACGCGGATGTCGGCAAGGGCGGGGGCCGAGCCGCCGATCGTCAGGTCCAGGCCGGGAGTTCCGGTGGCGCCGGTCGGTTCGCCCTCGGGGGTGCGGACGTTCACGGTGAAGCTGCGGGCGACGCGTTCGCCGGCGGGTGCGGCCGTCTCGGGGAGCAGGGCGCGCCGGGTCTCGCCGGTGATGGCCGTGCTCGACTCGGCTGAGCCGCCCAGCAGCACCTTCACGTCGTAGGTGCCGGGCGGGAGGTCGAAGTGGCAGGCGGTGGCGGTGCAGTTCGCCATGCCCGGCGCCGACTCCCCCGCCTGCGCGGGCACGGCACTCAGCGCGGTACTCAGCGTCACCGCCGCCAGTACAGCGATGCTCGAACGTCTCACTCGCGGCTCCTCCGTCACGGTGAACAAGGCCTGGCGCTGGACCGTACCGCTAGCTGCAAGCGCTTTCTAGACCTTGGCTCGAATTCACAAGATTCCCAACACCCAGCCAGCGAAAGCCCTTTCGCAAAAACGATTCAACTGTCAACCTCGGTCACACCCGCAACCCCCACACCTCCCGAAGGAGGTCCCCCATGTCCGATTCCGGAACGGTCGGCCGCCGCACCTTCGTCCTCGGCACCGCAGCCGCCGTGAGCACGGCGGCTCTGAGCGGCACCGCCTCCGCCGCCGCCTTCGGCTGGAGCGACGACGGCACGAACTACGTCATCGACACCGGCGCCAACCTGGTCTTCAAGGTCAGCAAGTCCAACGGCGATCTCTCCTCGCTGGTCTACCGGGGCGTGGAGTACCAGGGCTACGGCGGCAAGAACTCGCACATCGAGTCCGGCCTCGGCAGCTCCACCGTGACGATCACGCAGTCCGGTTCGACGATCCTGGTGTCGGTCACCTACGGCACGCTCCGGCACTACTACGCGGCCCGCAGCGGCGAGAACAACATCTACGTGTGGACCAACAAGGCCGACACCTCCGTCTCCGCGACCCGCTTCATCCTGCGCGTGAAGGCGGGGCTCTTCCTCAACGACGAGCCCGACTCCTACACCTACGCCCCCACCACCATCGAGGCCTCCGACGTCTTCGCGAAGTCCGACGGCCAGACCCGCTCCAAGCACTACTCCAAGCTGCGGGTGATGGACTACAACTACGTCGGCTGGTCGGCCGGTGGCGTCGGTCTGTGGATCGTGCGCAGCAACCACGAGAAGGCCTCGGGCGGCCCCTTCTACCGCTCGCTCCTGCGCCACCAGAGCGCGGACGGCGGCGGCCTGTACGAGATCCTGTACTACGGCCAGAACCAGACCGAGTCGGAGCGCTTCGGCCTCCAGGGCCCGTACGTCATCGCGCTCACGGACGGCGGCGCGCCCTCCTCCGCCCTCTACCCGGGGACCCTCACCACCTCCTGGGCGGACTCCCTCGGGATGTCCGGCTACGTCGGCGCGAGCGGCCGGGGCCGGGTGGCCGGCGTCGGGATCACCGGGCGGAACACGGCGTACGCCTACACCGTGGGCCTCGCCAACTCGGCGGCGCAGTACTGGGGTTCGGCGCGCGCCTCGGACGGCTACTTCTCCATCGCCGGCGTCCTGCCGGGGACGTACACGCTCACCGTCTTCAAGGACGAACTCGCCGTGTACACCGGCTCGGTGACGGTCACGGCGGGCGCGACGACCACCCTCAACACGATCGCGATCCCCTCCTCGAACGACCCCGCCAACGCGACCGCGATCTGGCGTATCGGCGACTGGAACGGCACGCCCAGGGGCTTCAAGAACGCCGATCTGATGACGTACGCGCATCCGTCGGACGTCCGCGCCGCCGCCTGGACCGGGAACGTGGTGATCGGCAGCGGGACCGAGACCTCCGGCTTCCCCTGCTACCTCTGGAAGGACGTCAACAGCGGGATCGTCGTGTACTTCAGACTCACCGCCGCTCAGGCCGCCGCCGCGCACACCCTGCGCATCGGCGTGACGACGGCCTACGCCAACGGCCGCCCGCAGGTCGTCGTCAACGACACCTGGACGTCCGCCATCCCCTCCCCGCCCACACAGCCGAACACGCGGTCGCTGACCAACGGTTCGTACCGCGGCAACAACCACACGTTCACCTACAGCGTCCCGGCGTCCGCCTGGCTGACGGACACCAGCGCCTACAACACGCTGAGGATCAATGTGGTGAGCGGTTCGGGGACGACGTCCTATCTCAGCGCAGGCACGTCGATCGACGCGATCGACCTGCTGGCCTGAGGTCGGTCAACTCCCCCGCGTCCACTGCTGATTCGTACCTCCGTTGCAGGTGTACGTGATGATCGCGGCGGAGTTGGCGGTGGACGCGCCGTTCACATCGAGGCACTCGCCGGTGGCGCGGGAGACGACGTTGACGTAGGAGCCGGTGCTGGTCATCGACCACTGCTGGTTCGTCGCCGAGGCGTTGCAGTTCTCCTGTGTCACCGTGCTCGCGTTCTCCCGGACGCAGAGGGAGCTATGACGGGCCATCAGCTGGTAGTAGCCGCCGCCGACGGGCTTGAACCAGTACTTCTGGTGGGTGCCGCCGTTGCAGTCGTACTGCTTGAGCTGGGCGCCCTGCCACTGCGACTGACTGGTCACATCGGCGCACCGGCCGGAGTGGCGGGCGATCAGCGTGTTGTACGTGGCGCTCGTGCCGCTGACCGTCCCGGTGGCCGTGTCGACGGTGACCTCCGGAGTCCAGGACATGGACATCGTGGTGGAGCTCGGGAAGGTCAGCGGCAGCCACACGTAGCGGGAGTCATTGACGGTCCCGCCGAAGGAGTTGCCCCAGCGGTCGCCGAGGTAGAGATAGGAGGTGGCCGAAGTCCCCTGCACGGGAAGGACGTACGCGGTCTGCGAGCCGTACGCCGTGGAGTCGCCGATGTTCGTCATGGCGGTCCAGGGGCCGGACAGGGAGGTGGCGGTCGCGTACTGCTGCTGGTTGGGGCTCCAGCCCGTCGCGCCCGAAGTGAGCATGAAGTAGACGCCGTTACGTTTGAACAGCGCCGGTGCCTCGCGGTGGCCGCCGTGCCAGGGGTCGGCGACCAGGGCGGCGATACCGGTGTAGTCGCTGGTCAGGCGGTAGATGTGCAGGTCGTAGTTCTCCCGGGCGGCCGAGACCATGTAGCCGGTGCCGTCGGTGTCGACGAAGACCGTGATGTCCCGGGACATGTGCTGGCCGAGCGGGCGGAAGCTGCCCTGCCAGGTGTAGTCGCCGTCCACGGTGTCGGAGACGGCGACCGCGGCGCGCGCCTCGCTGTAGTCGACGCCGTTCTCCTTGTGCATCCACATCACGAACTTGCCGGTGGCCGCGTTGTACATGACCTTGGGCCGCTCGATGTTGGCGGTGGCCAGCTCGGGGTCGGTGGCCTCGGTCAGGACGTGGTTGCGGAACTCCCAGTTCTTCAGGTCCGTGGAACGGTAGGCGGAGACATACCGGAAGGTGTTGTCGGCGTTGCGGTTCTCGCCGAACCAGTAGTAGTACGCGCCGACCTTGATGACTCCGCCGCCGTGGGCGTGCACCGGATTCCCCGAAGTGTCGGTGAACTGGGTGCCGTTGGTGATCGTCTGGGGTGCGGCCTGGGCGGGCCCGGCGGTGACCAGGGCTCCCGCGAGCGCCAGACAGAGGGCGAGCAGGACCGCGTACGCACGTCTCATCTCACGCACTCTCCTTGGCTGTGTCGGCCACGGGTATACCGAAGTCCGGGGTGCCGTCGGGGTTCCAGCCGAGGGTCTGGACGCGGGTGTGCCGGTTGGGGTCGTTCAGCGGGTCGCCGACGATCTCCTTGTACTGGCGGGCGTGGTAGACGAGGACATCGGTACGGCCGTCCTCGGCGACGGTGAAGCTGTTGTGGCCGGGTCCGTACTGCTTGGTCGTGTCGTTGCTGGTGAACACCGGGGCCGGGGACTTGGCCCAGTTCGCGGGGTTCATCAGGTCGGCGTCCGCGTCGATGGTCAGCAGGCCCATGCAGTAGTTGGCGTCGGTGGCGCTGGCCGAGTACGTCATGAACAGCCGGCCGTTGCGGGCGATGACCGAGGGGCCCTCGTTGACTTTGTAGCCGATGCACTCCCAGTCGTACTCGGGGGTGGACAACCGGATTTGAGGGCCCGTCAGGGTCCAGGGGTTGGCCATCTTCGACAGCCACAGGGCGGTGTTGTTGGCCATGCCGGGCTCGTGCTGGGCCCAGGAGAGATAGCGGGTGCCGCGGTGGGTGAAGGTGGTGGCGTCCAGGGAGAAGGTCTCCCACTGCGTCTTCAGCTGACCACGCTCCACCCAAGTGCCCTTGAAGGGATCGGCGTTGGAGTTCTCCAGCACCCAGATGCGGATGGCCCACACATCCTCGGCGGGCGCCGCGGCGAAGTAGATGTACCACTTGCCGCCGATGCGGTGGATCTCCGGCGCCCAGATGTGGGCGCCCATGTTGCCGGTGGTGTGCTTGCGCCAGATGACGGACTCGGCGGCGGTGGTGAGGCCGCCCAGGGTGCGTGAGCGGCGCAGGATGATGCGGTCGTACTCCGGCGCGGTGGCGGTGAAGTAGTAGGTGCCGTCCGCGTGGCGGTGGATGTGCGGGTCGGCGCGGTGCGGGACAAGCGGATTCACGTACGGGACTGCCTTCTTCGGGCTCGGGGCGGCGCCGGCCACGGTGGGGGTCGCGGTGAGGGCGCCCGCGGCCAGGGCGCCCTTCAGCATCAGTCGGCGACTGGGGATCTGGGGCAGGTCGTCGTCTTCGCGGCTCATACGGACTGCCTCTCGGGGGTGGGGGTGACCTCGGGACACTCGGGCCGTTCGATATTGCGAACGGCATCTGTAATCACGAACGCCGAAAAGGTAAGGGTGTGTTACGGGGAGGTCAACGGGTCCGGCGAGACAAAGCGCCGCCGGATGGGGGACCGCCTCACTCGAACGGTCATCTACGAGCGCAGGGCAGGCGGATCACGTGGTCGGCTGGGACCACTGTCCGACTCCTGCACGGAAGGTGGGTCCCTTGAGACCAGCCCCGTTCCGCGCCGCCGTGGTGTCCGTCGTACTGGCGGCCACGCTGGCCGGTGCCACAGCGGCCCAGGCGGTTCCGCCGCCCGATCACAACTGCATCTTCGAGGGGGTGAACCTCAACGAAGCACATGGAGTCACCGAGCGGATCATCGGTCCGCCGCCCTGCCGGGAGGCGTTCGCGGGCGAACGGTGGGTGCGTCCCGGTCCGGGCTGGGAGACGGCCCCTGACGCCGAGAGCGCCGTGTACCCGGACGGTTACAACGCCCCCGAGGCGGATCCGATCGACGACTTCAACGCCAAATTCCGGGGTGCCCGCTATGTGATCGACCGCGGCACCGCCCAGGAACGCACCTTCACTTACGGCCCGGAAATCCTCCAGACCGGCTTCGTCGGCGAGAACGGGCGGCCGTTCTCCGTCCCGGTGTCGCCTCCGTTCCGCCCGCTCAGCGTGGGCGAGCACACCGTCGTCGTCTTCGTCAGGCTGAGCGGGGAACACTGCGACGGCCTCGGCACCGACCCCGAGCTGAACTGTCTGCCCGAGGGCGAGTTCCAGTGGACCGGTGACACACCGTTCCGGGTCTTCCCGCGCAGCGCCTGACAATCGCGGGCCGGTTTTCTGTTATCGGCCCCCGCCCCCATACGTCCCCAAGGCGTGCGCAGCCATACCCACAAGACAGCCGCGGCCGTCGGTGCCCTAGCCGCCCTCATCGTCGCCACGCCCCCGTCGTCCGCCGCGGACGGCCCGCGTGACGCCACCGCCGATGTGCTCGCCGACCGGGACGTGACCCTCGCCGGGGACACCGCCGTCACCGTGCCGCCGGGCACGACGACCTACGACGGAGTCTTCCGCGGCGAGGGCACCCTCACCGTGCGCGGCACCGGCACCCTGGTCCTCACCAAGGACAGCGACTTCACCCTGCCCGAGTCCCGGCAGCGGCAACGGGTGACCACCCAGGGCGGCAACCATCCGTATGTCACCACGACCGACCCCGACCCACCCGCGGTCACGGTCGAGCGCGGCGCCACGCTCCAGTACGGCAACGGCGGCACGACCGGCCTGATCGGCCATTTCCCCTACAACACACCGGCGTTCCGGCTCAACCAGGACAACATCCGGGTCGACGGCACCCTCAGGCTGTCCCTGAAGAGCGCCTACAACCTCGGCACGATCAGCGGCTCGGGCCTGATCACCCAGCCGCGCTTCCTGTGGGGCACCTGGGACCTGTCTGGCGCCCATGCCTTCTCCGGGGTGATCGACAACGGCACCCAGGTCAACGCCGGGCGCCCCGAGTTCGCGACCTCACTGCCAAGCGTCCGCAAGGTCCTCAACCAGGGCACCTGGACCGTGGACACCCCGCTAGGGCAGACCGTCACCATGGGCATGGACTTCTACCAGCGGGAGTACGGCAGCGACATCAACGTCCAGTCCCGGCCCGGCAGCAAGGTGATCCTCACCGGCCAGTACAGCTGGTCGAACCAGGGCGGCGACACCGACCCCTCGCTCAGCGACCCCGCCCTCAACTGGACACCCGCGCGCAAGAACATCAACAAGCGGGGCACCAACATCAAGGGCGCCAACGTCCAGTGGGGCGACGGAACGACGAACAAGATCTTCATGCCGGGCACGGCCGAGACGGTCTACATCAACCTCCTCGCGGCACGGTCCCGTTCGCTGCTGACGTTCAACTACAACGGGCCTGTGACGCTGGGCGCGCCCATCGGCGGCGGCCGGTTCCACGACACGCTGTCCACGCCCGGCGCCGGCGACATCGTGATCAAGGGCACGAAGGGCAACGACGTCACCTTCGCCGCGGTCCAGTACTACGACGGCTCGACGACGGTCGAGAAGGGCGCGGTGCTGCGCCTGGGCAGCGGCAAGACGGGCGGCGACGGCGGGCTGTACACGCGGGGCGCCCTCTACAAGGTCGTGAACAACGGCTCGCTGGTGCTGAACAACACCAGCAAGTCCCTCTCCCTGTCCCGGATCAGCGGCAGCGGGTCGCTCACCCAGTCCGGGTCCGCGACGACGACGCTGACGGGCACGGCGGTGACGTACACCGGCCGGACGACCGTCAAGAAGGGCACGCTGGCGCTGCGATCGGGGGCAACCCTTGCTCAGAGCAGGGCCGTCCGGCTCACCTCGTCGACGGCACGGCTCGACGCGGGGACGGCAGGGCTGCGGGTGACGAACACGCTGAGCGGCAAGGGCACGGTGAAGGGAGCGGTGACCAACGAGGGTGTGGTCGCCGGGGGTTTGACCGTCGCGGGTGACTACACACAGGGCGCTGGGGGCCAACTGGTTCTGGGCAAGCGGCCGTTGAAGGTGACCGGCGCGGTTCGGCTGGCCGGTGATCTCGACCTGGCGTCCGCCGCGACCGGACCGGCAGCGCGCGAGATCACCGTACTCTCGCACACGGGCCGGGCCAGGACGACGGGCGCGTTCAAGGGCCTCAAGGAGGGCGCCCGGGTGAAGCTCGCCGACACCACGTACCGGATCAGCTACCGCGGCGGCGACGGCAACGACGTCGTCCTGACCGCGTCCACCGCCACCAGCCCCTCCCCGAGCGTCGCCCCGCGCACGGCGGCCGGTGCCGCCCCCGCCGATACCCGCACCGCGAGCGCCGAGAGCGAGGCCTTCGGCTGGTGGCCGTACGCGCTGGGGCTCGGGCTGCTGGGCGGGCTGATGGTGCCGGCGACCCGGGGCGACGGGCGGCGGCGCCGGGGCGGCCGGCACGCGGCATAGTCCCGAACGGACCATTGCGGCAGCGCACGTTGGGTGCGGAAGATTGATCGCATGACGGATCAGAACGTCGTCGTGGACGACGAGGTCGAGGTGTTGATCGTAGGCGGTGGGCCCGTCGGGCTCACCGCCCGTGCGTTACTGGAGCGTTGGGGCATACGGGTCCTGGTGGTCGAGAGGCATCCCGAGCTGTCGCCCTTCCCCCGGTCCCGGCTGGTCAATGTGCGGTCGATGGAGATCTTCCGCGGACTCGCGCTGGACGAGAAGATCACCGGCGCCGGTTTCGCCCCGGAGTTCGGCACCATCCGCTTCCGGGAGACCCTGCTCAGCCCTGACTTCGCCCTGGCGAAATGGGTCGGGGTCAATTCGCCGGTGCCCGAGAGCCCGGCGCTCGGCGTGGTCACCTCGCAGGACCGGCTCGAACCCCACTTGCTGGCCGCGGCGAAGGCACCGGTGCGGTTCGGGACCGAACTCGTCGACCTGACCGAGGAGGCCGACGGCGTCGTGGCCCTGCTCGACGACCGCGAGCAGGACCGGCGTACGCGCGTGCGTGCCCGATATCTGCTCGCCGCCGACGGCGCGAACTCCACCGTCCGCGGCCTGCTGGGAATCGGCACCGCGGGACCCGGGAAGATCGCCGACATCACCACCGTGGTGTTCGACGCGGACCTCGACCACTGGTGCGCGCGGCAGCCGGCCGGGGTCTACTTCCTGTCGTACGGATCCTTCATCCCGCTCTACCCCGAAGGCGGCTGGGCCTGGCTCGGGCCCACCCCCGAGGGCGCTGAACACGCCGACTGGCCCGACTTCCTCTCCCGCACCCTCGGCACCGGACCCGACCTACCGCTGCATGTACTGCGGGTACAGCACTGGGAGATGAAGGCTCTCGTCGCCGAACGCTTCGGCCACGGCCGGATCCTGCTGACCGGCGACGCGGCACACGCGGTCCCCGTCACCGGCGGCCTCGGTATGAACGCCGGGATCGCCGATGTGCACAACCTCTGCTGGAAGCTCGCGGGCGTCCTCCAGGGGTGGGCCGCGCCGAGCCTGCTGGACAGCTACGAGAAGGAACGGCACCCCGTGGCCCACCGGACGCTCGGCCAGGCCGTGGCAAACGCCGAGCTGCTGTTCCAGGTACAGGCGCGGCGCCGTGAACAGCTCCAGTCCGGTGCGGCGGCCTCCGAGCAGATCGAACTGCCGTGGTCGGAACGGTACTTCGCGCAACTCGGGCTCGTGCTCGGCAACGCCTACGACTCCGACGCGGTGCTCACCGACGGCGCCGCACCGCACGAGCCGTCGGAGCCGGGCACGGACTACGTCCCCAGCACGCGGCCCGGCCACCGTATGCCGCATCTGTGGCTGGCCCCGGACCACTCCACGCTCGACATCCTCGGCGAGTGGTTCACCCTGCTCACCCCCGACCCCGCCGCCTGGGAACGGCACACCACCGGACCCTGGCCGCTGCACATCGAGACCCTGCCCGAGGAGCACACCGCGGTCTGCGAGCTCGGCCCGCACGGAGCGCTGCTCGTCCGCCCCGACGGCCATGTCGCCGCCCGCTGGCACGACGGCCCGCCCGGCGATTCCGTCCTGAGCGAAGCCCTCAAGGCGATCACCGGCACCTGATCCCACATGATGGGCACCTTGCCCACCTAATGGACACAACCGGCCGCTCGACCACTGTTCGACTAGCGTCATGACATGACCAGCGACACCACCCTCGCCCAAGCCCTCGCAGCCGGTCCCGTCGTCCTCGACGGCGGGATGTCCAACCAGCTGGAGTCCGCCGGGCACGATCTCAGCGACGAGCTGTGGTCGGCCCGGCTGCTCGCCGAGCGGCCCGAGGCGATCACCGAGGCGCACCTCGCCTACTTCGAGGCCGGCGCGGACGTGGCGATCACCTCCAGCTACCAGGCCACCTTCGAGGGCTTCGCGGGACGCGGGATCGGACGGGAGCGGGCGGCCGAGCTGCTCGCGCTGAGCGTGGAACTGGCCCGGGAAGCCGCGCGGCGCGCGAAGACGGATCGGCCGCTGTGGGTGGCGGCGTCCGTCGGCCCGTACGGCGCGATGCTCGCCGACGGCTCCGAGTACCGCGGCCGCTACGGGCTGAGCGTCGACGAACTCGAGCGCTTCCACCGGCCCCGGCTCGAGGTGCTGGCCGCCGCGGGCCCCGATGTCCTGGCCCTGGAGACCGTCCCGGACGCCGACGAGGCGCGGGCGCTGCTGCGGGCGGTGCGCGGACTGGGCGTCCCGGCCTGGCTGTCGTACTCCGTGGCCGGCGACCGGACCCGCGCGGGCCAGCCGCTTCAGGAGGCGTTCGCGCTCGCCGCCGACGCGGACGAGGTGATCGCGGTCGGCGTGAACTGCTGCGCGCCCGAGGATGTGGACGCGGCGATCGAGACGGCGGCGCGGGTCACCGGCAAGCCGGTGGTGGTGTACCCGAACAGCGGGGAGGCCTGGGACGCGCAGGCGCGTGCCTGGCACGGGCAGTCCAGCTTCGCGCCGGCCCAGGTGCGTACCTGGCGGGACGCCGGGGCGCGGCTGATCGGGGGGTGCTGCCGGGTGGGGCCGGAGGCGATCTCGGGGATCTCGGGTGCCTTGCGGACTTCCTAGACCACCCGCCCGGCCGCACTGCTAGCCTCCGCCCACCGGGAACCGGTTGCCATCGGTGTTGCCGCAGTTCCCCTGGGGTGAGTGGGGGCAGGGATGACAAGGAAGAGCGAGGACGCGGGCCGCAGCACCATCCGGGACGTCGCTTCCCGGGCGGGGGTGTCCGCGTCGACGGTGTCCCGGGTGCTCGGCGGGGTGTACCCGGTGAGTTCGGCGACCCGTACGCGCGTGATGCGGGTGGTGCGCGAGCTGGACTACGTCGCCGACGCGCGCGCCAAGGCGATCGCCGGGGTGGGCACGCCCACGCTGGCGTTCGTACTGGAGGACATCACCGGACCGTCGTTCGCGCACATGGCGCACGGCGTGGAGCGGGAGGCGACCCGGTTCGGCCATCTGTGCCTGGTGTGCAGCACCGAGGGCGACGTCCGGCACGAGCTGGAGTTCGTGGAGATGATGCGCGCCCAGCGGGCCGCCGCCGTGATCCTGGTCGGCGGTTCCGCGGACACCCCCGAGTACCGCGAACGCACCCGCAGGATGGCCGACTCGCTGGCCTCGGCGGGGTCCCGGCTGGTGCTGTGCGGCCGCCCGCCGCTCGGCCCGGGCGCGCCGGTGACGGTCATCGAGTACGACAACGAGGGCGGCGCCTATGCCCTGGTCGCCCATGTCCTCACCCAGGGCCACCGCCGGGTGCTGTTCCTCGGCGGCAAGCCGGACCACTCCACGGCACAGGGCCGCGAGCGGGGTTATCTCGCCGCCCATCGCGCCCGCGGTCTGGAACCCGACCCGGCGCTACTGCTGCACGGCAACTTCACCCGGGACTCGGGCCACCGGCTGATGCGCCAAGCCCTCAAGGAGGGACTGGAGTTCACCGCGGTGGTCGCCGCCACCGACATGGTCGCCGCGGGCGCGCTCACCGCGCTGCACGAGGCGGGCCTGGCCGTGCCCGGCGACATCTCACTCGCCGGCTACGACGACATTCCCTTCGCCCGCGATCTGCACCCCGCGCTGACCACGGTCCACGTCCCCTACGAGGAGCTGGGCCGCCTCGCCGTGCGCAC
Organism: Streptomyces sp. NBC_00287; assembly: GCF_036173105.1. Taxonomy (NCBI): domain Bacteria; kingdom Bacillati; phylum Actinomycetota; class Actinomycetes; order Kitasatosporales; family Streptomycetaceae; genus Streptomyces; species Streptomyces sp. NBC_00287. Next base: position 7,371,362 of record NZ_CP108053.1, on the reverse strand, counting down.
CGTGCTGGGCCGGACGCCGGAGAGCCCGGACGAGCATCTGCTGCTGGGCACGCATGTGGTGGTCCGGAACTCGGTGGCACCGGTGTCCTGAGCGGATCTTGTCCCGGCGGCGTCCCTTTCCTATGCTCACGGGGTCAGTAAGCGGTTTCTCAACCAAGGCTTCCCCGCCAAGGCTTGGAGCGTCCAGCATGCGCAGCGGCCCGATCCGACTCACCGACCGCGCGCACACCGCCCTGCGCCCGGCCACGGCGGCCCGTATCACCGACGGCTTCTGGGCCACCCGCCGCCGGACCAACTCGGAGGTGAGCATCCCGCGGGGGCCGGCACAGCTGGAGAGGGCCGGGAACCTCGCCAACCTCCGGGCGGCCGCGGCCGGTTCGGGAGAGTTCGCCGGGGACTTCCCCTTCCAGGACTCGGATGTGCACAAGTGGCTGGAGGCGGCGTCCTGGCAGCTCGCGGAAGAGCCGGGCGATGGCCAACTTATGGCGCACATCGAGGAGTTGACCGCGCTGCTCGCGTCCGCCCAGGACCCGGACGGCTACCTTCAGACCTACTACCAGGTCGTCCGCCCGGACCGGCGCTGGCAGGAGCTCGGTTGGGGCCACGAGCTGTACTGCGCGGGCCATCTGATCCAGGCGGCCATCGCCCTCCACCGCACCACCGGGAACCGTCAACTCCTCGATGTGGCCGAGCGGTTCGCCGTACACATCCACGAGGTCTTCGCGCAGCGGGCCGACGGCGTCTGTGGCCACCCCGAGATCGAGACCGCGCTGGTGGAGCTGTACCGGGAGACCGGCGAGCGCCGCTGGCTGGAGCTGGCCGCCGCCTTCGTGGACCGGCGCGGCCACGGCGCGCTGAACGTCGACCTCAACCCCCATCTGGGCCGGGCCTATTGGCAGGACCACACGCCGGTGCGCGAGGCGACCTCGGTCGCCGGGCACGCCGTACGGCAGCTGTATCTGCTGGCGGGCGTCGCGGATCTGGCCGCCGAGACCGGTGCCCCGGAGCTGCGCGCGACGGCCGAACGGCTGTGGGACCACATGGTGGCCACCAAGACGTATCTCACGGGCGGAGTCGGCGCCCGCCACGAGGGCGAGGCCTTCGGGGAGCCCTACGAGCTGCCGCCGGACCGGGCGTACGCCGAGACCTGCGCGGCCATCGCCTCGATCCAGTGGTCCTGGCGGATGGCCCTCCTGACCGGCGAGGCGAAGTACTCCGACCTGATCGAACGCACCCTCTACAACGGCTTCCTGTCCGGCGTGGGCCTGGACGGGGACAGCTGGCTGTACGTCAATCCGCTCCAGGTCCGCGAGGAGTACGAAGGGGCGAACGAGGCCGACAAGGCGGCCCGCCGCACCCCGTGGTTCCGTTGCGCCTGCTGCCCGCCGAACGTGATGCGCCTGCTGGCCTCGCTCCCCCACTACCTGGTGAGCGGCGACGGACAGGGGCTGCAACTGCACCAGTACGCGACCGGCGTCTACGAGGCGGGCGGCGGCCGGGTCCGGGTGGCGACCCAGTACCCCTGGGACGGGCGGATCGAGATCACGGTGGAGGAGGCGCCGGAACGGGACTGGACGCTGTCCGTGCGGATCCCGTCCTGGTGCACCGGCTTCACGGCCACGGCGCCGAACAGCGACGCGCCCACCGGGGACGACCCGGGCTGGCTACGGCTGCGCCGCCGCTGGACGCCCGGGGACACGCTCACCGTCAACCTGGACCTGAGCCCCCGCCTGACCGGCCCCGACCCACGCGTGGACGCCGTCCGGGGCTGCCTGGCAATCGAGCGCGGCCCGCTGGTCCACTGTCTCGAGGGCGTGGACCAGGAGCCGGGCGTGCCCTTCGACGAGCTCACCCTGCCCGACGGCGCCGAACTGTCGGTCCGGCACGAACCCGGGCTGCTGGGCGGGGTGAGCGTGGTCACTGCCGCCGGACGGCGCCGGGGAGCCGAAGCCGTCGTACGACTGACCGCAGTTCCGTACCACGCATGGGCGAACCGTCGGCCGGGGGCGATGCGGGTGTGGGTACCTCGGGAGTGACATCGGCGGCCCACAGGGCCAGCTCGCGGTCCCGGGGGCCGTACGCGGTGTGCGGCTCGCCGTCGCCGAAGATGCGCACCGGGTGGGTGTCGTCCCAGTGCTGCCAGCCGGGGTTCCCGTCCTCGGCGAACCGCACCCAGGCGCGGTGCATCGCCTCGGAGAGCTCGGCCGGGGCGCCCTCACCGGCGAGTTTCGCGGACTCGGGGGCAGCGCCGGTGTCGAAGACGAAGCCGAGCTCCAGGGCGTGGCAGGCGCCGAGGCCGGGCCGGCCCGACGGCCAGGCGAACTCGTACACGTACGAGGTGTCAGGGCGGGCGTCGGCGAGGCAGTGCAGCGGGATCCGCAGCAGGTGGTCGGTGACCATCTGGCCGACGATCTCGGCGGTGCCGGACTCGGGGTGCAGGGTGCGATAGCCGCGGGGCACCTCGTGACCGCAGCGGCAGCGGGCCATGGCTCCGGCCAGCGCGACCGGGCCGAGCCGGTCGACGCGCTCCACCAGTCCGCCGGGCACCAGCCACAGCCGGTACTCGTCACTGGTCCAGCCCGTCATCAGCTCGACGCCCTGCGCCGCGCCGCCCTCGACCAGCGCCTCCAACGGATCGCCCGGCACGAGATCGCCGTCGACGACGATCCCGAAGGCGGGCCCGCCGAGCACCGGGCTGCTGAGCCTGCCGACCTCGGCCTGGGTGCGCAGCAGCAGCTCCCGGTCGACCTCGGCGAAGGCGGCGGCGGTGGCGGGGATCTTCAGCCGGGTGGCCATCCGGCGCACCATCTTGCGTACCTTGTCCCGCTCGGACGCCTCGGGCGGCCCGCTCTGCAGGATCGCCCGCCGCACCAGACCCTGGGCCTGCGGGGCGGCGAGCAGGGCCCCTGCGCTGATGGCTCCGGCGGACTGCCCGAACAGGGTGATCCGGTCGGGGTCGCCGCCGAAGGCCCCGATCGAGGCACGCACCCACTCCAGGGCGGCGAGCTGGTCCCGCAGCCCGGGGTTGGCGGGCGCGTCCGGGAACAGCCCGTACCCCTCGACCCCCAGCCGGTAATTGACCGACACCAGCACGACCCCGTCACGGGCGAAGTGCCGCCCGTCGTACACGGGCACGGCGGACGACCCGCGAGTCAGAGCGCCCCCGTGCAGCCACACCATGACCGGCAGCCGCGCACCGGGGCCGGGCTCGGGCGTCCACACATTCAGGTTGAGACAGTCGTCCCCCGCCACCACCGGGTCGGACAAATACTGCGCGAAGGCTTCGGAGTACGGCGGTTTCGGCGCCGTGGGCCCGAAGGCGCCGGCGTCGCGCACACCGTCCCAGCGCTCCGGCGGCAGCGGCGGCCGGAACCGGCGGGGCCCGAAGGGGGGCGCCGCGTACGGGATGCCGCGGAACACGGCGACTCCCTGCTCATATCTGCCACGTACAGCCCCGTAAGGGGTGCTGACCACAGGGTTCGTCGAGTCCGTCGGCATCCGGCCACCAGCCCTTCGCCACGCTCCTGCACCGTTCACATCAGAGCATCACATCACCCGGATGTATTCCGGTGCAGGGCGTGAAGACTCGGCTACTTGGCGTACATCAGGGTGCCGAGGCCCAGCTGGTCGTAGCCGCCGCTGGTGGAGCCGTAGTCCCCGCCGCCGCCCTCGGGGGCGACGGAGAAGCACATCTGGGCGATGTACTTGTCGTCGAGGTACAGGCGCCGGTTGTAGTGGTAGTGGAGCATCGCCCACACCGGCCGGACCTGCCCGCGGCTCCCGGCGGAGATCACGGTGTGGGACTGCTGGGCGCAGTTCTGCCCGGTGCCCCAGGTGTAGGTGCTGAAGGGCACGTCGCTGCCGAGGTTGTACTTGGCCACGTACTGGGCGGCCTTCATGAAGCGACGGCCGTCGTAGGAGTACAGGTCGTCGCCCTGGTTCCAGGCCATCTCGCAGATCGCGCCCATCTGGCCCATGCCCATGACGGTGTGGCCCTGGTCGCGGCCCGACTCCTGCCACTGTCCGAGGGCGTAGCCGTCCGTGTCCGTGTGGAGGAACGGCACCGCGTGCTGGATGGAGCCGTTGCCCGCGCCGGACTTGAAGTACGTGACCGCCTGGTCGTACTTGGCGCCATCGTCGGTGAGGATCCCGATGGCCAGGATCGAGGCCATGTTGCACAGGTCCCAGTTGGCCCAATAGTTGGTGATGCAGGCGTCGTTGTGGCCGGTGAGGAACTGGTTGTTGAGCGGGTAGAAGACGTTCACCATCATCTGCTGGAAGCGGGCGAGGTCGAAGCCGTCGTAGTCCCGCATGAGTTCGGCGGCGTTCGCGAACTCCCAGCCGTAGATGCCGGCCGCGAGGAACCGGTCGGCGTTGCCGGTGACCGTGGTGAGCGTCGAGGACCAGGCGTTCAGGATCCTTGCCGCGCAGGCGGCGTTGGCCTCGGTGCCGCCGATGTGCCAGCGCAGGGCGTTCTGGTAGGCGGCGGCGATGTCGTTGTAGAGGATGCCGTAGTTCTGGCCGGTGCCGCCGCGGATGACGGTCGCCTGCGGATTGGGCGTCCAGGTGGACTGGGAGTGGGAGTTTGCGGTCAGCCGGTTCCAGCCGGACAGCCAGGGGTCGTTGCCAGCGGCGACCCTGACCCGGGCCCGGTTGATGTCACCCCAGTTGTGCAGCATGCCGGGGTGGGTGAAGGTCGCGGGGGCGGCGCCCGCCGTAGAGGCGGACGCGGTGCCCAGCGCGAGGGCGGCGGTGAGGCCACCGGCGGTCTTCAGCAGACCGCGGCGGCTCACCTCGAAGTGGGGGGATGTGCGGCTCATAGCTGGTGCATCTCCAATCCCTGTGGGGATCTAGTGGGGAACGATGCTCACCTCGTCGAACTCGGTGGTGCAGCGGGCCAGGGGGTCGCGGGAGCAGACCACGAGGCCCACGTAGTAGGGGGCGTCGCCGAAGTCCGGGATCTCGCCGGAGGCGAGGGCGGTCCAGGTGGCGCCGTCATCGGTGGAGACGGAGGCGGTGAAGGCGGTCCCAGCGCGCTTCAGCCGCAGCAGACAAGGGAGTTGGACCGGGCCGTTGCCGGTGAAGGCGGACCGTCCGGCCACCTTCGTACGGAGCATCAGCTGGGCGGTGGCGCCGCCGCTGACGATCGTCCCGGCGGCCTGGTCGAACGGCGAAAGCGACTTCGCCATCAGCAGGCCCACCCGGTCGGCGGTGGCGCCGGTACGGGAGGTCAGCCGGGCGGTGACCTCGCAGTCGCCGGTCACCGGCCGTCGTACGAACTGGCCGGTCATTCCTTGGTTGTTGACGCTCAGGTCGGTCCCGGCGCCGCGTACGACGAAGGTCCCGTCCTCGTGGGCGGTGGAGCCGGGGGTGGCGACGTACGTGACGCCGTAGGCGCCGAGGGCGCGTTCGTCGAGCACCACATCGCCGAGGTCGCCGTACGACCAGGGGGTGGGGGGCGGGGTGCCGACGGTGAGGGTGAGGGTGGAGGTGGCCGTGCCCGCCGCGTTGGCGGCGGTGGTGGTGACGGTGAACTCCCCTGTCTCGGTGGGTGTTCCGGCGATCAGTCCGATGCGGGGGTCGAGGCGCAGGCCGTCGGGCAGGCCTCGGGTGGTGAAGCGGGTGGGGTGGTGGGTGGCCGTGAGGAGATGGCCGAACTCGACGCCACGGTTCGCGAACGCGGTGTCCGAGGAGCGGAACTCCGGCTTCGTGGGGGTGGGCATCGGGGCGTGGGCGGGTGCGGAACGCGGGCCGCGCCCTTCGGTGTTGGTCTTGACGACGCGGTAGTGGTACGTCGCGCCGGGCGTGCCGGTGGCGTCCGCGTACCGGAGGCGGGTGCCGAAGCCGACCGGGGCGATGCCTCCCGCGAGCGTGACGTACGGGCCGGCCGGGTCCGTGGCCCGCAGCACGGTGTACGTGGCCGAGAGGTCCGGGTCGGCCCAGCTCAGCTCGATGGCGTCGGCGCCGGTGACGGCCCGCAGGTCGGTGGCGGTGCGGGCGGGACGTGGGGTGCGCCAGATCTCGCCGGTGGACGAGCGGACGCTGACGTTGTCGAAGGCGCCGGTGCCGGTCTCGGCGTACTCCTCGTCGACGCCGAGACAGGAGGTGAGGACCAGGCCCGCGTGCGTGGCGCGGCCCAACTCGACCTCGGTGGCGCCGACTTCGGTCCAGTGGATGCCGTCCGGGGAGATGGCGCCGGTGCAGCGCCGGCCCTTGCGCTCCACACGCACCCAGTACGGCGTCCGCAGCCGGTAGCCGTCTCCCGCGCCCTCGACGTGCGGCGCTTCGAGGGGGGTCGCCGACTCGGGCAGTTCACCGAGGTCGGAGATCGGGAACGACGCGTTGCTGGTGATCGCCTTCTGCTGGGCGGGCGGCACGCGGGTGCTGCCGGTGCCGGAGACGGCGGCCCCGGCAAAGGGGCGGACGCTCCACACACCGCTCCAGGTGTGCAGTGGCAGCCCCTGGATCAGCATGGCGGCGTGCGGGGCGGCCGGGTCGAGGGAGTCGCGGACGGTGACGCCGATCTTGGAGTACTGGGAGCTGAGCGGCCACACGACGCGTGCGGTGACGACGCCGTCGCCGTACAGCGGCAGGTGTGCCAGCCGGTAGGTGTGCGCGGTGCCGCTCGCCTCCAGCAGGAAGCGCTCGCCGTCGAAGGCGGCGGAGCCGGGGAGCTTCACGTCTCCGAGGTCCTGGGTCGACCAGGGTTCGGGCAGACCGGCGGTGGCCGCGGTCCAGGCGGAACTCGCGCTGCTGCCCAGGGAGTTGGTGGCGGTGACCGTGTAGTAGTACGTGCGGCCCGGGCGGACGTCGTGGTCGGTGAAGCGGGGCGCCTCGACGCCGGTCGCGATCGGCTCGTACTCGCCGTCGGGGCTGGTGGACCGGTGGACCGTGTAGCCGGTCGCCCAGGCGGACGGCAGCCAGGACACGGTGACGGCACGGTCGTCGCCTGCCGAGGTGGTTCCGGCGGGGGCCGTCGGCGCGGTGGGCGCGGCCGTTGCCGTACCGGCGTAAGTGAGGGTGCCGTAGCCGGGGTGGTCCTCCTGGAAGCCCTCCACGACGCGTGCTCCGCCAGCGCCCCGGAAGACGACCTTCTCCGTGTAGGGGGCGGGCTTGCCGAGGCGGCCCGTGTAATGGGCGTACGCCATCTGCCACAGCGGGCGGTACACGCCACGCTGCCGGTCGGACACCGTCGACTTGATGTATTTGCCGGTGCGGTCGAGGTCGGGGGTGAAGGGGACGGAGTCGTCGCCCAGGTTGTAGCGGGCGAAGTACTCGAAGTTGGCGAGGATACGGTCGTCGGCGAAGCCGTACAGGTCCACGCCCTGCTGCCAGGCGACCTCGGCGGCGTCCGCGAAGAGGCCGAGGGCGAGTTGTTCGTGGGCCTGGTCGCGGCCGGACTCCTGGCCCTGGCCCGCGGCGGTGACGACACGGTGCAGCACCGAGCCGTTGCCGGAGCCGGCGGCCGCGAAGCGCAGCGCGTCCTCGAACATCACGCGGTTGTCGGTGAAGACGGCGATGGCGAGGATAGTGCGCAGGGCGGCGAGGTCCCAGTTGCCGTTGGCGTAGAGGCAGTAGCCGGACAGGGCCGGGTACCAGACGTCGGTGAAGGAGCGTTCGCAGCGGCGGATCGAGTCCTCGGGCCAGCCGTCGTAGCCGGTGTGCCGGAGGATCTCGGCGGCGTTGACGAGCTTGAACCCCTGGATGCCCGCGCCGAGTTGGCCGTCGGCGCCGGTGATGCCGGTGAGGGAGGCGGCCCAGACGTCGAGGATGTCGCGGGCCTTGTCGGCGTGCCGTATGTCGCCGGTGACGGCCCACATGAGGGCGTTCTGGTAAGCAGCGGCCGCGTCGGTGGCGGCCTCACCGGTCCAGTTGGTGGGGCCGCGGCCCCACGTGGTGATCTGTCCGGTGTTGCGGATGGCGTAGGTGTGCGGCGAGCGGGAGTCGGCGGCCAGCGCGGCGAAGCCGGCGGCGATGGGTTCGCGGCCGACCGCGACGGCGGACTTGATACGGGCCAGGTCGGCGCGGGAGTGGAGGAGGCCGGGGTGAGCGAAGGCGAACGCCGCGTCGGCGGGCTGGGCCCACGCGGGCGTGGCGGCGAGGGCGGACAGCAGTCCGCTCCCGGCCACGCCCGCGAGTCCCGCCGCGCCGAGGAACGTCCGTCGGCTGAGGGCATGCACGGAAGTGACTCCTGGCTTACGGGTGCTGCACGGTGAGCGTGAGGGACTTGGTCGCGGTGCCGAGACCGTTGGTGGCCGAGACGGTGACCTCGTAGGTGCCGGGCACCCGTGGGGTGCCGGAGATCAGGCCCGTGGCCTTGTCGACCGTCAGGCCGGGGGGCAGCCCCTCGGCGTCGTACGACCCGGGCAGCTGGGTGGCGGTGACGAGGTGGTTGAAGACCTGCCTTGCGGTGGCGGTGGCCGCACCGGCGCTGGTGATCTCCGGGGGCGCGGCGCCGGCCTCGGTGGCGGCGTCCAGGAAGCGGAGGTCCTTCACATGCTCGTTGGCGAACATCGGCACCATGTCGGTCATCAGGTACCAGCCCGGCTTGCGCATCTTCTGGTGGACGACCGTGCCGTTGATGGCGAGGTTCTGGAAGGTGACGCTCTTGACGGCGCGGTCCGCGTCGTAGCCGACCATGATCGGCATGTGCTCGTTCTTGCCGTTGTACGTCAGGTCGCGGACGTAGATGTCCTCGATGCCGCGGCCGGGCGTCGCGTTGTAGCGGTTAGCCATGACGCGCATGTTGAACAGCTGGCCCCAGGTGAAGTCCTCGACCCGGACGTCCTGGATGCGCACGTTCCGGATGAGGTTGCTGTCGCCGGGGTTCAGGGCGAAGCAGCCCTGGTAGAGGACCTGCGGTTCGCGGTGCTGGAGGACATCGATGTTGCTGAAGACGATGTTCTCGATGGTCTCGGGCTTCTCGGGGTTGCCGTGGGTGCCCATGTTCACGGGGTGGGCGACGTCGGCCCACAGCGTGGAGTCGCGGACGGTGACGTTGCGGCAGTCGCCGTAGTAGTCCCAGCGGTGGGCGTAGATGGCTATGCAGTCGTCGCTGTTGCGCATCCACACGCCCTCGATCAGGACGTCCTCGCTGCTGAACACGTCGATGCCGTCGCCCCACTGGCCGGAGCTGTAGGAGTGCAGGTTGCGGACGGTGACCTGCTTCGACTGGCCGACGGTGCAGGAGTAGCCGGACTTCGGGTTGAGGACGAGGATGCCGTCGATCTCGATGTTCTTGGAGAACTGCACCAGCGTGGCGGCGTCGGAGTCCCAGATGATGCCCCGGCCCAGCAGGCGGGCGTTCTCCACATTGATGAACTCCACGCGGGCCTTGAGGACCGCGCCGCCGGCCAGGTAGACCGTCTTGCCGCTGGGCACCTTCACCACACCGCCCGTGGGAGTGTGGAGGCCGGGGCCGTAATAGAGGACGTCGGGGTCGGCGGGCTCCGGCCGGGTCTTCTCGATGGGGTTGGCGTGCAGTTGGAGGTTGCCGTAGATGTCGCCGTCGATCTCGATGGAGAGATTGCGCGGCTCGGAGAGGCTGAAGGTGAGGGTGTCGCCGCTCACCTCGTGCGGGACGGCGTACGACAGCGGGCGAATGCGGGCCGAGGGGATGGTGCCCTTGGACCAGGTGACCTGCACCTCCACGGTGCCGGTGAAGTCGAGATTGGCGACCGAGGTGGGGCGGATGACGCCGCCGCCGGTGCTCTCGTTGATGGTCTTGGTGGTGGCGCGCAGGACCGGCACCGGCTTCCACTGGCCGCCGGGGGTACGGGCCTTGACGACATAGTCGGTGTTGATCGGCAGGGCGCCCGGCACCGAGTGGACCACCAGCCGGTCGGCGGCCTCCGGTCTCTCGTCCGCCGCCGACGCGGTGCCGGCGGCCGTGCCGATCAGGGAGTAGGCGGCAGCGGCGGCCCCCGCGGCCTGGATGACGGTGCGCCGGGACAGGCCGGAGCTCTGAGTGTCGTTCATGGGGAAATTCCTTATGAGGAAGGGGATTTACCGGTGGCTACTTCAGGCCGGTGGTCGACATCCCGGCGACGAAACCGCGCTGGGCGACAAGGAAGATCAGCAGGATGGGGATCACGTACATCACGGAGCCGGCGGCCAGGAGGTTGTTGACCGGCATGCCGCCCTCCGTGACATAGGAGGTCATGATCGCCACGGAGAGCGTGGTGCGGTCGTTGGACAGCAGCAGCATCGGGGCGATGAAGTCGCCCCAGGTCCAGGTGAAGGCGATGACGAAGCTCGCGGAGAGCACGGGCCAGGACTGCGGCAGGAAGATCCGCCAGAAGATCCGGGCGTAGCCGCAGCCGTCGACGATCGCGGCCTCCTCCAGCTCGCGCGGCATACCGGCGAAGAACTGCCGGAAGAGAAAGACCAGATAGGGCGCGGCGGACAGACCCCACAGCACCCAGGGCCAGTAGGTGTCGACCATGCCGAGCTTTGCGAAGATCAGATACGTCGGGAAGAGCGTGATCATCTGCGGGAGCATCATCGAGCCGAGCAGTACCCCGAAGAGCACCTTCTTGCCCGGAGCGGAGAGCCGGGCGAACCCGAATCCGACCCAGGCGGAGCTCAGCGTGACGAGGGTGGCGTAGATCAGCGCGATGACGAGCGAGTTGCGGGCGTAGCCCAGGAAGTCGATCGAGGTGAAGGCGTCGGCGAAGTTGTGCCATTGGATCTTCTCCGGCAGCCAGTGCACCGGGGAGGCGGCGAGCTCGGGTGTGGTCTTCAGCGCGGTGATGACGAGCCAGCCGAAGGGTCCGAGCAGCAGCCCGGTCAGGACGACGAGAACGACGTACAGGACGAGCCGGGAGGTGCGCACCCGCACCCGGCCCACGGTGTCGGCGGTCATTTCTTCGCCTCCGGGTCGACGTTGTAGAACACCACTCCGGACGTGAACTTGAAGATCAGACCGGTCGCGATGAGGATCAGGACGAAGAGCACCCACAGGAGCGCGGAGGCGTAGCCGTAGCGGCCGAAGGCGAAGTACTGCGCGAAGACGTGCATCATGTACAGGTAGTTGGACTGCGGGATCGCGGTGACGCCCTTGGGAGTGGCATCCGCGGCGAGCAGCATCGGCAGGATGGTCTGGACCGTGGCGATCATCCCGGTGACGGCTTGGAAGAGAAGCACCGGTGACAGCAGCGGCAGAGTGATGCTGCGGAAGCTCCGCCAGGCGCTCGCCCCGTCGATACGGGCGGCCTCATGCAGCTCCCGGGGCACGTCCTGAAGCCCCGCCAGCGAAATGATCATGATATTCCCGGCGGCCCACAGCACCGCCATCAGCAGCACATAGCGGGCGTACGGATCATCGAGCCAGGCAACGGCGTCGAGCCCGACGGCATTGAGCACCCCGTTGGCGGCGCCGGAGTCCCGGTTGAAGAGCTGCTTGAACACCAGACCCGCGCCGACGGGCGGCACAACAGCGGGCAGATAGAGCAGAGTCCGCCACAGCCCCCGCGCCTTCAACGGCCGGTTCACCAGCACGGCGAGCGCCATACCAGCGATGATCGACAGCGGCACCGAGGTGATGGCGAACAGCCCGGCACGCCCCAGGGAATCCCGGGTCACCGGATCCGAGAACAGTTCCCGGTAGTTGCCGAACCCGACGTAACGCCAGTGGGGCGAGATCCCGTCGAACGTAGTGAAGCTCAGCCACAGCGCATACGCCATCGGCCCGACGGTCAGCAGCAGGAAGCCGACGATCCAGGGCGAGGTGAACATGTAGAACGCCCGGTGCCGGCGCGCGGTCATGGAGCTACGAGGCAGCTCGGACCGAACAGCCCCCACACCGGAAGAGGGCCGCTCGGCGACGACCTCGGGTATCTGACCGACCGTCATCCGACCTGCTCCTTACCGCGCTTCAGCTGCTCATTGAGCGCCGAGTCGAGACGTCCGGCCAGCGTGTCCACGGACATCTGTCCGTTCATCGCGGCCGGAATGATCTGGTTGATGAGGGCGTCGATGGCGTTGTAGGTGGCGTAGGGGGTGAAGGGAGTCACCGAGAAGTGCTCCAGCTCGTCCTCCTGCACCTTCAGCACCCGCTGCTGGTAGTCCTCCTTGGCCGGCATCAGCGGACGGAGCGACTTCAGGCTCGGGATCCCCCAGCCGCCCTCGGCGCGCGCCTTGGCCGGCGCCTCGCCGAAGAACCACTCGAAGAACCGCCAGGCGGCGTCCTTGTTCCGCGCCTTCGCCGGCATCCACATCCCGGTCCCGCCCTGACAGGAGCTGAGCCGCGGACCGCCCTCGAACACGGGAGCCGGGGCGAGCCGCGACACCTCGGCGATCTTCGCCTCGGCGTTGATCATGCCGCCGAGCCAGTAGCCGTTGCCGGACATGGCCATCCGGTTCGCGACGTACGTGGGCCCGTCCCAGGTATCGGGGTTGGGCTGGATGAGGCTGGGCCCGACCTTGGCCTTGGCGTAGTCGACGTACCAGGCGAGAGCCGTTCGGGCTTCCGGCGCGGTGAAGTCGACCCGGCTGAAGTCGTCGGAGAAGAGCTTGCCTCCGGCGGCGGCCGTCAGGTTGGTGAACAGAATCCCGAGCCCGAGGCCGTTGTAACTGCCGCCGTACACGGTGGTCTGACCGTTCTTGCGCCGGACCAGCCGCTCGGCCTTCTCCAGCCACTCCTCATAGGTGATGGGCTCGGTGTCGTCGGGATACTCGACGCCCGCCTGGTCGAAGAGCTCGGTGTTGTACCAGAACATGGCGTCCTGGGAGAAGTCTTTCGCCATGCCGTAGCGGGGGCCCTGGCCCTGGATGGTCCCGTCGAACCGCCACACGTCGTTGGCCGGGTCCAGGTCGGCGACCTTGAGGACGGTCGACCTGGCGAAGTAGGGGTCCAGGTTCTCGGCCACACCCCGGGCCACGTAATACGGCGTGTCCAGCGCTCCGATCCCGCGCACCAGGTCCGGCGGGTTGCCGCTGGTGAGCATCGCGATCAGCCGGGTGATGTCGTACGCCAGGACGTTGACCTTGATGCCGAGTTCCTGCTGAGCCTGCTGGACCAGCTCCGGGGAGATGTCGTCGAGGTTGACCATCGCCGTGACGGTCTCCCCGGAGCCGCCACGGCTCACCCCGTTGGACACCTTGAGCGCACATCCGCTGAGCGCGGCGGCACCGCCCGCCGACAGGGCGAGGAATCGGCGGCGGCCCAGGGGAGCACCGGCCTGGGTGTGCATGAACTACCCACTCTCTTCACTGAGGTGACGGACGCACGCATGCCAAGGGGATCGCTGGCGCAGGGCGTGCGCATTTTCAGCAACCGGTTTCTACAGGCGGTGAGGGGAGCTTCTTCCCGTGAGCACCGTGCGTCAAGAGACCTGACGAACTTTCGAAAACTGCGGTGTCACTGTGCGGAGGGCACCGGAGCGCTTACGCTCCGCTGATTGCGGCAACCGGTTTCTGCCGAGCCTGCCGCATCGCAGCCGCCAACACCTGCTCCGCCGTACCGATTGACCGCCGCTTCCCGGCAGATCTACGGTAGAACACGCTTTCTGAAAATGTTTCTACGCCCTCAGCTTCCACTTTGCGTGTCAGGAGAGTCATGCCCAGCCCCCAGCTGCCGCGGGCCGTGTTCGCGTTGGATCCGGTGCACCTCCCCCTGCTGTTTCCCCCGCCGCTCATGGCCCGGCTGCGCCAGGCGGCCGACCTCGACCCCGCCCTGGTCGTACGGGACTTCACCGATCCGGTGGAGGCCGACGCGCTTGCCGACGCCGAGGTGCTGATCACCGGCTGGGGCTGCCCCCACCTGGACGCCGGCGTCCTCACCGCTGTCCCCCGGCTGCGCACCGTCCTGCACGCCGCGGGCTCCGTGCGCTCCCTGGTCGGCGAGGCCCTGTGGGAACGCGGGATCACCGTTTCCAGCGCGGTCACCGGCAACGCGCTGCCCGTCGCGGAGTACACGCTCGCGATGATCCTGCTCGCCGGGAAGGACACGTTCACCCATCGCGAGCGGTTCCGCAGCACGCACGCGTATCCGTCACCCGCGGAGACGGCCCACACCGGGAACGTCGGTCGGCGGGTGGGCATCGTCGGCGCCTCGCGGGTCGGGCGGCGGGTGCTGGAACTGCTGCGGCCGTTCGACTTCACGGTGCTGCTGCACGACCCCTATGTGAGTGCCGCCGAGGCCGCGTCGCTCGGGGCCCAACTCATGGCGCTGGAGGACCTGTTGAGCCACAGCGACATCGTGAGCCTGCATGCGCCGGACATCCCTGAGACGTATCGGATGCTCGACGGGGAGAAGCTCGCGCTGATGCCGGACGGGGGTGTGCTGATCAACACCTCCCGAGGGGCACTGGTCGACCCGGACGCGCTGGTCGACGAGCTGGTTTCGGGCCGCCTGCACGCGGTGCTCGATGTCACCGAGCCCGAGCCGTTGCCCGCCGGGTCGCCGTTGTACCGGCTGCCCAATGTGTTCCTCACACCGCATATCGCGGGGTCCCTCGGCAACGAGCTGGAGAGACTCGGGCGGATCGTGGTGGAGGAGCTGGAGCGCCTGGGGGCCGGGGCACCCCTGGCTCATGAGGTGCGGCATGCGGACATGGCTAGAGTGGCATGACCCACCAGGGCAAACGCCCACCGACCAAGGGCACAAGCCAACCAACAGCTACTCTCCCCAGGCCACCGGCCGGGAGGGAGCCGAAGGGGCGCGCCGGTGTCGAGAGCACGAACGCGCGGAGGCGCGAAGCGCTGAGCACGATCGTGCTCTCGACACCGGCAAAAAGCGCCCCGCAGGCGACCGACCAATCAAGAAGGAGCGCGAGGGTGAGTCAGCGCAAGGCCTCCGGGGACATCGGGCGGGCCACCATCCGGGACGTGGCCGAGCGGGCGGGCGTGTCCGTGGCGAGTGTCTCGCGGGTGCTGTCCGGCAACTACCCGGTGTCCGAGGACCTGCGTCGCAAGGTGATGAAGGTCGTCCGGGACCTGGACTACGTCACCAACGCCCACGCCCGGTCGCTGGCCGGCGGCGGTACGCCCACGGTGGCGATCCTGATCAACAACATCACCGGCGCGGCCTTCGCCCACGTGGCGAAGGGTGTCGAGGGCGCCGCCACGCTGCGGGGCTGGCTGTCGCTGGTGGGCACCACCGGCGACGACCCGGAGCGGGAACTCGCGCTGGTCAACCTGATGCGCCAGCAGGGCGTGGCGGCCGTGGTGCTGCTCGGCGGCGCCTACGACTACGACGAGTACCAGCTGCGCATGGCCCATTTCGCCCGCTCCCTGGACGCGGCCGGATCCCATCTCGTGCTGGTGGGCAGGCCCCCGCTGGAGGGCGACGTACCGGCCACCACGGTGGACTACGACAACGAGAGCGGCGCCTATGCCATGGCCAGCCATCTGCTGTCGGCCGGGCACCGCAGGGTGCTGGTCCTCCCCGGGCATTCCGAACTGACCACCGCCCATGGGCGGTTGAGGGGTGCACGGCGCGCCTTCGAGGCGTACGGCGTGCCCTTCGAGCCGGGACTCGTCCGGCACGGCCCGTACGACTACGAGCACGGCTACGAGGCTGTCGAGACCGCCCTGCGTGAGACGCCGGACTTCACCGCCGTGCTGGCCGGGACGGATGTGGTCGCCGCGGGCGCCATGCAGGCGCTGCGTGCGGCCGGGCTGCGGGTGCCCGAGGACGTGTCGATCGTCGGCTACGACGACATTCCCCTGGCCTCTCAGCTGACGCCCCAACTGACCACCGTGCACGTGCCGTACGAGGAGATGGGCCGGGTCGCGCTGCGCGCGGTGGCGGACCGGCGCGAGGGCGGCTCAGGGCGCCGCAAGGGCAGCGACGGCGAGCATCTGGTGCTGGGCACCCATGTCGTCGTACGGAACTCGGTGCGGCCGCCGGTGCGACACGGCTGAGGCGTCCGCTCAGGAAAGCGCCGTGCGGCATGACTGTTACGTAAGCGTTTTCCGTAGGGATTTCCCGGCTGCGGGCGCGCCCGTCGAGAGCGCTCCCGGAGCCCGCATCATGCCCTGGCACACCTCGCTGGCCTGCGCATATGCGCTTCGGAGCGCGACCTGCGGGTGTCCGATCCTCACTAACCCGCCGGATAAGCCGCCGTAACAAATTTGCCCCCTGCCTCTTGCTATGAGCAGAGGCATCGGCCTACCGTCCCTGCAACCGCTTACTACAGCTTCTGCTTGGCCGATCCCCCGCAACCGCGTGCCGATGGTTTCCGGCCGCCGTTCCTGGCCAGCGCCCCCGAGCCGCCGCCGTTCCGCAAGAACGCCGCCCATTCCGAAGGATCACGGTCAGATGAACTTCACCAGCCCCCGGAGAAGGTTCGCTTCCGCCGCCGTCGCAGGAATCGCGCTGACAGGTCTGCTCGCCGCCTGCGGCGGATCCGACTCCGAGGACGACGCCTCGGGCTCGTCCGGTCCGGTCACCCTCGACTTCTGGGGGTGGGCCAACGGCCAGGAGGCGGTCGTCAAGGCGTTCAACGCCTCCCACAAGGACATCCAGCTGAAGTACACGAAGGTCACGGACCAGCTGACCATGCAGAAGCAGCTGACCAACGCCGTCAAGGCGGACAACGCGCCCTGCCTCGTGCAGAACACCGGCGAGTATGTGACGAGTTGGGTCTCGCAGGGCGCGCTCGCCGACATCACGCAGTACGTCGAGGGCAGCAAGGACCAGTTCAACGCCGGTTCCTGGGCGACCGCCCAGGTCCAGGACAAGCTGTACGGCGTGCCCACCAGCTCGGCGCCGAACTTCACCATCTACCGCACGGACCTCTTCGAGAAGTACGGCATCGAGGCCCCCGAGACCTGGGACGACTTCATCGCCGCGGGGAAGGTGCTGAAGAAGCACGGGATCAAGATCACCAACTACGCCGGTGAGGACCCGAGCACCCTGGAGGTGCTCGCCATGCAGGCCGGCGCGCACTGGTACACCATCGACGGCGACTCCTGGAAGGTGGACTTCCAGGACGAGGGCACGCTGAAGGCCGCGAAGGTGATCCAGGAGATCATAGACAACGACCTGAACTCCAAGCTGTCCTTCGCCGACTACGCGGCCGTGCAGCGCAACTACGACAATGGCGGCACCGCAACCCGGCAGATCTCCACCTGGCAACAGGCCGGCATGGTGCAGAACTTCACCAAGTCCTTCGGCAAGTGGGCGCTTTCGCCCTGGCCGACGTTCGCGGGCGAGGCGGCCAAGACCCCGGCCCCCACCAACCTGACCGGCAGCGTGACCCTGGTGACCAAGGACTGCAAGAGCCAGCAGCAGGCCGCCGAGGCGGCGCTGTGGATGTCCACCGACCCCGGTGCGGTCAAGACCATGGCCAGCCCGGAGACCGGCAACGGTGTGATGCCGGCGCTCAAGGACAGTGACACCTACGTCGCCGAGGCGACCTCCGAGAAGCTGCTCGGGAAGAACTACGACGCGGCGCAGACCGTCGTGAAGGACAGCCTGAACACGGTCACCACCGACTGGACCTTCGGGCCCAACTGGACCGCCATGTTCACCGAGATGCAGGCCGGTTGGGCCAAGGTGGTCAGCAAGGAGCAGACCGTCACCGAGCTGCTGGCGCACATGCAGGAGTGGACGGTCGAGGACCTGAAGTCCCGCGGCATCAGCGTCAAGGGCTGAGGCAGATCCCGATGACTCGCTCTCTGCGCTGGAAGGGTGCCGCCTTCACGGTGCCCTTCCAGCTCGGCTTCGTCTTCCTCTACCTGCTGCCCATCGGATACGCCGTCCATCAGTCGCTCTATCACGAGCAGCAGTCCGGTCTCGGGCTCGGCGGCGCCACCGAGGAGTTCGTCGGGCTCGACAACTACCAACAGGGCCTGACCGACTCGAAGTTCATGGGCTCCGTGCTGCGGGTGGTGCTGTTCGCCTGTGTGCAGATCCCCGTGATGCTGGCCGTCAGCCTGGTGCTGGCGCTGTTCCTGGACGCGCTGACCTCGAAGGCGGCGAGCCGGTTCCGGATCGTGCTGCTGGTGCCGTACATGATCCCCGGGGTGGTCGCCGCCATCGTGTGGCTCAACCTGTACAGCCCGGACGTCGGTCCGCTGACCCCGATCGGCGACTTCTTCGGCTTCGACTGGAACTTCTTCGCGCCGTCGATGGTGTGGCCGTCCATCGGCAACCTGCTGACCTGGCACGGCATCGGCTACAACATGGTGATCATCTACTCGGCGCTGCGAGGTGTGCCGCGTGAGCTGTTCGAGGCGGCCCGGCTGGACGGCGCCTCCGAGTTGCGGGTCGCGCTCAGCATCAAGATTCCGTTCGTGCGGGGCGCGTTGGTGCTGACCGGCATGCTCTCGATCATCCAGATGCTCCAGATCTTCAACGAGCCGGCGCTGTTCCGGAACGTCACCCCGCAGACGGTCGACGACAGCTTCACCCCGATCATGATCATCTACAACCAGGCGTTCAACGCCGGCAACTACCACTACGCCGCGACCCTGTCGGTGCTGCTCGCCCTCATCCTCGGTGTCGCCTCCTTCCTCTTCTACCGGCTCACTTCGAGGGAGGCCGACTGATGACGCTCACCGAAGAGCGCGGCGCGAAGGCACGCACAGTTCATCGTCTCAACCGCCCCGACCCCGCGGCTCGTTCGCGCGGCGGCCAGCGCTTCCTGCTCGTCGGTCTTGCGCTGGCCAGCGTGTACAGCCTGTTCCCGGTGTGGTGGCTGATCGTCGCCTCGACCAAGGACCGCACGGGCCTGTACCAGTCCAACGGCCTGTGGTTCTCCGGCTGGCACCTGTGGGACAACCTGGAGCAGCTGTTCACCTACGAGGACGGCATCTTCCTGCGCTGGACCGCCAACTCCTTCCTGTACGCCGGTGTCGGCTCCCTCGGCGGCACCCTGCTCGCCCTGGCGACGGGCTACGGCCTCGCGCGCTTCCAGTTCCCGGGCCGCAACCTGGTGTTCGCGTGCGTGGTCGGCTCGTTCCTGATCCCGATCGCCCTGCTGACGCTGCCGCTGTATCTGCTGTTCTCGGAGATCGGTCTGGTCGACACGCCCTGGGCGATGCTGATCCCCTGTCTGATCAACCCGTTCAGCGTCTACCTGGCGAAGGTGTACACCGAAGCCACGATCCCGTACGAGCTTCTGGAGGCCGCCCGGATCGACGGCGCCGGCGAGCTGCGGATCTTCTTCAGCATCGTGCTGCGGATGATGACAACCGGCGGTGCCACGGTGTTCCTGCTCGCCTTCGTCAACACCTGGAACGCCTTCTTCCTCCCCCTCACTGTGCTGCGCGGCGAGGAGAACTGGACCCTCAACCTGGGCCTGTACAACTGGTCCGGCAAACGCCTGGAGTCCGGCGTCGACCTCACCAGCCTCGTCCTCACCGGCGCCCTGCTGTCCATCGTCCCGATGGCGATCATGATGGTCGCGATGCGCCGCTACTGGCGCACGGGCGTGACGCTGGGGGCGCTGAAGTGACCCGACTGCACAACCCCGTCATCCGCGGCTTCGCCCCCGACCCCTCGATGGTGCGCGCGGGCGACTGGTACGACCGACGCCACCCGACGAATCGGCCGCTCCGGACGGACCAGCACCTCCCGACCGGCCGACACCCACAGCCCGACCGACGCCACCCGACGAATCGGCCGCCCCGGACGGACCAGCACCTCCCGACCGGCCGACACCCACAGCCCGACCGACGCCACCCGACGAATCGGCCGCCCCGGACAGACCGGCACCTCCCGACCGGCCCACACCCACACCCCGACCGACGCCACCCAACGGATCGGCCGCTCCCGCCCGACCGGCGCCCACCGGCCGACCGGCGCCCCGTCCCGCCGACCCCGGCGACCCTTTGGGCTGGCCCTGGAGCAGCCTGCGCGCCGCACCCGACCCGTCCTGGGGCGGCGCGGAGGCGCAGGACGGTCGGATCCGGCTGCGCGGCCGGCACGGGCCGGAGTCGCGCTGGGCGCACAGGCTGCTCGCCCAGTGGATCACCGAGCACCGCGCGGAGGCGGAGGTCACCGTCGAGGCACGGCTGCCCCGAGGCGCGGTTCTGGTACATCCACGGCGGTGCACGGACACCGGTCGGACCCGCACTGGAACTCTCCAGGCTCTCCGACGACTACGGGTCCAGGCTGCGGTTCACCGGGGCGATGGCCGGCATCCACGCCGTGGACCTCGTCGACGCGGCGCTCACGGCCGACTTCACGGGGTTCCGCCTCACCTGCGGATAGCTCTCTCCCGCCCGTTCGAGGTTTCGACAGCCGGAGCTCGTGAAGTCCTGCGAACTCCGGCCTCTTCCCGAGGTCTTGCTGCGTACCTAGGGTAGGAAGCGCTTACTATCGCGCTGGTCCAAACTTTCGATGGCCCTCGGGCGGGCCGGAGAGGTGGTTCCCGATGGTCCGTACGGGGAGTGCGAACGTGGCGGCCGGGCCGACCCTTGCGGTCGTCGCCCGGGAGGCGGGGGTCTCCGTGCCCACCGCCTCCAAGGTCGTCAACGGCCGCGAGGACGTCGCGCCCGAGACCCGGCGGCGGGTCACCGAGGCACTCGACCGGCTCGGCTATGTCCGCAGACCCCGCTTCGACGCGGTCAGGACACCCGGGTTCATCGATCTGGTGGTGCACTCGCTGGACACCTCCTGGTCCGGCGCGGTCCTGCACGGGGTGGAGGCGGCGGCGCACGACGCCGGTCTGGAGGTGGTCGTCTCGGCCGGGCTGCCCCGGGCGGGCGGCGGCGGCCGTCCGGAGCGCGGCTGGCTGGACAAGCTCACGGCGCGCGGCTCCTCCGGGGTGCTCTTCCTTACCGAGCTGACCGCCGTCCAGTTCACCTGGCTCGATCAGCACCGCATCCCGTTCGTGATGATCGACCCGGTGCTCGAACCGCCACCGGGCGTGGTGTCGGTGGGCGCGGCGAACTGGCAGGGCGGGGTCACGGCGACCGAGCATCTGCTGGCCCTGGGGCATGAGCGGATCGCCGTGGTCGCGGGGCACCAGCACACGATGGCCGGCAACGCCAGGATCGCCGGCTACCGCTCGGCCCTCGCCTCGGCGGGCGTACGGCACCGGCCCGAGTACGTCCGGCACGCGGGCTCGGACGACAGCATGGCCCGCCGCCGCACCCTGGAGCTGCTGGCTCTGCCCGAGCCGCCGACGGCGTTCTTCGTCTGCTCGGACCGGATGGCGCACGGCGTCTACGCGGCCCTGTCCGAACGGGAGTTGAGCGTCCCGGACAACATCAGCGTCGTGGGCTTCGACGATCTGCCGGAGTCCCGCTGGATCACCCCGGCGCTCACCACGGTCCGCCAGCCGCTGTCCGAGATGGCGGCGACGGCCCTGCGGCTGCTGGTCCGCATGATGGCCGGGGACCGCCCGGAGAGCACCCGCACGGAACTGTCGACGCGGCTGGTGGAGCGGGCGAGCACGGCGGTGCCGCGTTTGTCATGTCCGGTAAGTCGTTCATAGGTTGACCCGATGGGTCTCATCGACAAGCTGACCGGCACCCGCTACCCCGAGGACGGGGTCGTACCGCTGTCGGCGCCGGACGTCCGGACCGCGCTGCTCGCGCTCAACGGCCCGGACGCGCCGTACCGCATCCGCGAGGCGCTGCCCGCGGAGAAGGCAGACCTGGTGGCGGAGTGGCGGATCCCGGCGACCGTCTCCCGTCGTCTTGAACGGACCGTGAAGACACGGATGCTGCTGGTCCCGGAGCGGTACGAGGTGCGCAGCGTCGACGAGCAGTGGGAGGTGAAGCGGGCGGGGAATCCGCCGCGTTGGGTGGTGTCGCGCCAGCACTCCGTCGGGCAGGTGAACTGGGTGGAGCGGCAGTGGGCGTACGAGCCGGGACCGGACGGGCGGCGGCAGAAGGTCGAGACGTTCCGCTTCGACTCCCGGGAGGTCAAGGACCCCTTGCGAGAGGCGGCCCTCGGCGCGGGGTGGACCTGGCGCGGGATGATGTTCAGGCTCGCGCCGCCCAGGTGATCCCGCCCCGCAGGTGGGCACGGAAGCCGGGGTCGTCGTAGGCCTCCGCCGCGTGGCCGAGGGCGGTGTAGAAGACGCGTCCGGCGCCCTGTTCGCGGCACCAGGCGAGGGGGTGGTCGGCGCCCATGCCGCCGCCTTCGTACGACGTCTCGTCGGCGGAGAGCAACACCCGTACCGTCGCACGGGGGTTGACGTCGAAGTCGTACCACTCGTCGGTGAAGTCCCAGACGAGCGGCAGCGGGCGGGTGGCCGGGTGGTCGTGGTCCTCGACGAGGGCGCGGCCCGGCTGGAAGCGGGGGTGGCGGGTGAAGCGGGCGCCCAACAGTTCGCCGTAATAGGGCCATTCGTACTCGGTGCAGGCCGCCGCGTGCACCCCGACGAACCCGCCGCCCGCCTCGATGTACCCGGCCAGCCGCTCCCGCCCGGCCGGGGTCAGCACCTCGCCGCTGGTGGAGAGGAAGACGACGGCGGCGTAGGGCTCCAGGGACCCGGTGAGCGCGGCCGGGTCCTCGCTGTGGTCGATCTCGAAGTCCCCGAGGGTGCGCAGGGCGGCGACGGCGGCCGGGATGGAATCGTGCCGGTAGTCGGTGGTGCGGGTGTAGACGAGGAGTCGTGGGCCCATGGTCGACGAGCCTAGGGCCTGTGCGTCAACCACCCGGGGGGTTGGGTTGCTTCGGGCTTCTCGTCCGGTCGGCGTCCACGACAATGCGTGCATGACCGATGACTGGCGGCAGCGGATCGACGCGCTCCAGGAGGAGCTGATCCGCCGCGACGACCCCACCGCCTGGGTGCGCGAGGCCGACGCAGTGGACGCCTCGCTGCGCTATCCCCATCTCGCCCTGCGCGGACCGGTGTTCGGGGTCGCGGTGCTCGACCCGGCGGCGGGGTCGCGGTGGCGGCTGCTGAAGCCCGTGGTGGACCCCATGCCGCAGGTGGCCCGGGACGGCCTCAACTCCCATCTGTGGTTCACCGCGAAGGACGGCGCCGACGACCCTGCCGTACGGCGTGAACTGCTGGCCGCGGTGGCGGTGCTGGACCGGGAGCCGGTGAACGAGGTCGAGGCGTGCGGCCTGCGCTACCGGGTGGTGCGCGCCGACGAGTTCTCCCGCGGCGACGGCGAGAATCTCGAGCCGCCCCGGCCGACGGATCCGCAGCCGGCCGAACCGTCCTGGGAGCGGCCCCGCACGTACCCGCCAGGACCGGACGTCGGCTTCGTCCTCGACCCGGCCCATGACGACGGCCCGATGGCCGGGGCGACCCGGCTGGGGCTGCGGGAGTTCGCGTACAGCGGCGCCCGTGTGCCCGCCGAGGTGCGCGCCGACTCCGAGCGGGCGGTCGATTCCCACCCGGACATCGTGCTGCTGCCGACCTGCTTCGGTGCGGTGGAGCGCGGCACCGGCGGCTGGGAACCGTCCGGCGGACTGGCGGCGACCCCGCATGAGGCCCGGCGTCATCTGTACGACGGGATGGCCGAGGTCTGGGCCGTGCTGTACCAGTACGACGACGCCAAGCGGGCCGTGTACGCGAAGGCAGCCGAGGAGTTCCGGGCGCTCGGCCGCGCCGACGAGTTCTCGGTGGCCGAGCGCCACTTCCGGATCTGCCGGGTCGACCGCATGCTCCGCATGGGCCTCGACGGCCCCGAACCCCCACGCCCCTCGGACCACGACGAGTACGGCCCCATGCAGATCCATCCGACGATGGACGAGCACGGCACGATCGCACCAGACTGACGGCGACGGTCAGCCGGGTGCGTCCGCCTCGGTGCCCGGCGGCCGGTCAACCGGTCGTGTTCGCCTCGTTGTTGGGTGCCCCGTCCCCCTCCGGCGGCAGGTCCCCCCGCTCGACCGATCCGCCGCCCGCCGGGGCCGCCGGCAGCAGGGCGTCGAGCTCGGCGTCCGACGGCCGGTGCACGGCGAGCGCGGCTTCCTTCAGCACGTCCCGCGGCACCCCCTCCCCGCTGACCCGCACCACATGCCCCTTCTTCGGTATGGCGTACTCCTGACCGCGGTACCAGGCGTCCCCCTCGCGCTCGCAGGGCGCCGTCGCCCCCTGGGCGCAGGTGTCGGCGGTCATCGTGCCGCGGTCCACGGAGAGCTGAAGCTGGGCGCCGCCCTCCTTGGCGACGTACACGGCGGAGAACCCGTCCCCGCCGATCACGCCCACGGACTGCTGGGCGAGGGTGAAGCCGGGCGCCTCGGTGACATAGACGTGTTCGGGCGCGATGCCCAATGCCTCGGCCCGGGAGGCGAGTTCGGCCGGGTCGGCGGCCGACTTCTCGCTGCCGCAGGCGGTGAGCAGGACGGACATGAGGAAGAGCGCTGACAGGACACCCCGTTGCTTGATCATGCACCCATCCTGCCGCACAGCTGTTCCATTACAGCCGGGAATCCGCATAGCCTCGTCGTCGATGAACACGATTCCCGCCCTGCTGGACCACCTCGTCCTCGCCACCCCCGATCTGGCCGCGACGGTCGCCGACTTCACCCGGCGCACCAATGTGACGCCCGCCCCGGGCGGCGCCCATGTCGGCCTGGGTACGCGAAACCACCTGGTGGGCCTGGGCGGCACCGCCTACCTGGAGATCATCGGCCCGGACCCGGAACAGTCCGCGCCCGACGACCCACGCCCCTTCGGCGTCGACGGACTGACCGGCCCGCGCACGATCACCTGGGCGATCAGCCCGCCGGACCTGGACGCGGCCATCGCCAAGGCCCGCGCCCACGGCTACGACCCCGGCCCCGCGCACCCGATGAGCCGCCGCAGACCCGACGGCACGCTCCTGCAGTGGCGGCTGACCGACGGCACCGCCGCCCATCCGTCCGGTCTGGTGCCGTTCCTCATCGACTGGGGCGCGTCGACGCACCCGACGGCATCGGGCCTGCCGACCGTGCCGCTGCGGTCGATGGCCGCGAGCGCCCCCGACCCGGACGAGCTGCGCCCCCTGCTGGCCGCCCTGGGCACCAGCCTGGACCTCACCGAGGGCCCGGTGGGGATCTCCTTCACGCTGGACACCCCGAACGGCCCGGTGGCCTTCGGCTGAACCCCGGATCATGTCCGTTTCCTTCAAGACCGGCCGCTCGCACCCTGCCTACGGTGGCCGCATGACTCCACGATTCGATGCCTTCGGACTGGTGGTCTCCGACATGACCGCCGCTGTCACCTTCTACCGCCGCCTCGGGTTCGCCTTCCCCGAAGGCGCCGAGAAAGAGCCGCACGCCGAGGCCGGGCTGCCCGGCGGACTACGGCTGATGCTCGACACCGAGGAGATGGCCCGCTCCATCCACCCCGGCTGGCAACCGCCCTCCGGCGCCCGGCACTCGCTGGCCCTGCTCTGCGAGAACCCCGGCGAGGTCGACACGGTGTACGAGGAGCTGGTCGGCGCCGGGTACCACGGTGAGCTCAAGCCCTGGGACGCCTTCTGGGGCCAGCGGTACGCCGTCGTGCACGACCCGGACGGCAACGGCGTCGACCTGTTCGCGCCGCTAGCGGCGTCCGAGTAGCTCGCCCAACGGCACCCCGGCCAACTCCTTGACGTCCCGCGCCAGATGGGCCTGGTCGGCATACCCGGCGCGGGCCGCCGCCTGAGCGAACGGCACCCCGGCGCGGGCCAGGCCGAGCGCGCGCCGGAAGCGCAGCACCCGGGCCAGCGTCTTGGGCCCGTACCCGAACGCGTCCAGCGCCCGCCGGTGCAACTGCCGGGTGCCGAACCCGAGTTCATCGGCGGTGGCGCCGACGGCCCGGCCCGCGTCCAGGGCGCCCACCAGCCGTCGCAGCAGCGGATCGGGCGCCTCGGCACGCTCCAGCACGACCTCTTCCAGCGCGGTCGGGAGGTCGGCCGCGCCTTCGATACGGCCGGACAGCCGCCGTACCTCCGAGGCCGGCCACAGCTCGGCGAGGGCGACACGCCGGTCCCGCAGTTCGTGCGCGGGCACGCCCAGAAACGCGGGCGCGGAACCGGGGTAGAAGCGCACGCCGTACCAGCTGCCCTCCTCGCCTTCGGTGACCTGGGCCCGGGTGTCGGCGCCCGCGACGATCAGCCGCCCTTCGTGCCAGAGCAGATCCATGCAGCCGTCGGGGAGGACGAGCCCGCTCCCGGACGCCGTGTTCGCCCACACGACGGCACCCGAAAGCCGGGACGGCCGTTCCCTATACACGGCTTCGATGCTCCTGCGGACTCACCCCGTAGACCCGCTTGAAGGCGCTGGAGAGCGCGAACGCGCTGCCGTAGCCCACCCGCCGGGCAATCGCGTCGAGCGTGTCCTCGGTGTCCCGCAGCGCGTCCGCGGCGAGGGCCAGGCGCCAGCCGGTGAGGTACGTCATCGGCGGCTCCCCCACGAGTTCGGTGAACCGTCGGGCGAGCGCCGCCCGCGACACCCCCGCCTTCGCCGCCAGCGACGCCACCGTCCAGGGATGCGCCGGATCGTCCTGCACCAGCCGCAGCACCCGCCCCACCACGGGATCCGCCAGCGCCCGGTACCAGGCGGGCGCCGCCGCCTCGGGCCGGGAGAACCAGGCCCACAGCGCCGCGATGACCAGCAGATCCAGCAGCCGGTCCAGGACCACCTCCTGGCCCGGTTCGTCGCGGACGATCTCCTCCATCAGATACGGCGTGAGCGGGCAGTCCCACACCTCGGCCGGGAGCGTCAGCAGCGGCGGCAACGCGTCCAGCAGCCGCCCGCTCACCTCCCCCTGCCACAGATAGGTGCCGATCAGCATCACGGCCGAACCGTCGAGCCGGTCGCCCCAGGTCCGCACGCCGAGGTCCATGGAGCCGTTGAGCTCGCGCCCGTCGGGGTACCGGCACTCCGCACCGGGCAGGATCAGCGCCTGCGGTGCCGTATCGGGGTCGTCGGCGCAGGTGTACGGGTCGGGGCCGCGGGCGATCGCGAGATCGCCGGGGCGCAGCCGCACCCGCTCGCCCCCGTCCGGCATGATCCACGCCTCGCCGCGGACCATGAGCATCACGGTCAGCGGGGCGCGGTCCTCGATACGGACGGCCCACGGTGGGTCGAAGCAGGCGCGGATCATGAAGGCGCCACGCGCGCGTGGGCCCTCCAGAAGGCCGGCAAGGGCATCCATGGCGCCAGCGTAGACGCGTGCGCATGGGAATGAGCCGTTCAGCGATGGGTTGTTGGAGGCCGCGGCCGTTGACTGGACGCATGACGACGAACACGCGGAACACGACAGTGATGGTGACCGGCGCCTCGGGCCGTACCGGCAGCCGGGTGGCCCAGGCCGTGCGCGCGGCCGGGCTGGAGGTACGGGAAGCGACCCGGTCCCGGGGCTTCGACTGGGAGGACCCGACGACCTGGGCGCCGACCCTGCGCGGTGCGGATGCCGCGTACCTGATGTACCCGTCCGACGTCGGCTCCCCGGCCGCTGCCGAGGGCGTCGGGGCGCTGGCCCGGGAGGCGGTCGGGCTCGGCGTACGGCGGCTGGTGCTGCTGTCGGGGCGCGGCGAGGACCAGGCGCTGCCGACCGAGGAGGCACTCAGGACATCGGGCGCGGACTGGACGGTCGTACGGGCCGCGTGGTTCGCCCAGAACTTCAGCGAGGGTCCGCTGGCGGACGGGCTGCGCGAGGGCGGGGAGCTGGTCTTCCCGGCGGGCGAGGTCGAGGAGCCGTTCATCGACCTACGGGACATCGCGGACGTGGTGGCGGCCGTACTGACGTCCGGGGACCGGTATGTGGGACAGACCCTCGAAGTCACCGGGCCCCGTCTGCTGTCCTTCCGGCAGGCGGTCGCGGAGGTGTCGGCGGCCTCGGGCGCCGAGCTGACGTACATTCCCGTGCCCGCGCGGGCGTACGGGGAGCACCTGACCTCCTTCGGGATCCCGAAGGAGGAGGCCGACCTGCTGGTGGAGATCTTCGAGACGCTCCTGGACGGCCGTAACGCTCGTCCCACCGACGGCGTCCACCAGGTCCTGGGCCGTGGGCCGCGCGACTTCGCGGACTTCGCCCGGGAGGCCGCGGCGGCGGGCGCCTGGAAGGCCTGACGGCTCAGTGACCGTCCGGCTTGTGCGGCGGGTGGGTGCTCTTCACATGGGTGCGCAGCCGGGACGAGACGTCCTCGGGGGGCAGGAAGCGGGACCAGCGTTCCGGGAACTCCGAGGGCATGTCGGGGTCGTCCGGGTCGTCGTGGGCGGCCTCGCGGTGGGCCGCGGCACGGGCCACGTACTCGGCGACCTGCGCCTCGCGCAGCCGCTCATTGGCGGCACGGGCCGCGGCCGTCGCGGCGGCCGGCCAGACCCGGTCGATCGCCGCGTTGACCGCGGCCCCGACGAGCACCGCGAACGCGGACACCCCGATCCACAGCAGTACGGCGACCGCGGCGGCGAGGGAGCCGTAGATCGTGGCGCCCTCGACCGTGTTGGTGAGGTAGATCCGCAGCAGGAAACTGCCGAGGACCCACATGCCGAGGGCGACCAGGGCGCCGGGGACGTCCTCGATCCAGGGGGAGCGGACGGGTACGGAGACGTGGTACAGCGTGGTGAGGAAGGCGATGGACAGCAGGATGACCACCGGCCAGTACAGAACTTGGACCAGCGTCTCCGACCACGGCAGCACGTTCAGTACGGCATCCGGGCCCGCCACCATCAGCGGCAGGGCGACCGAGCCGATCATCAGGGCCACCAGGAAGAGCACGAAGGCGACCAGACGTGTCTTCACGATGCCGCGGACGCCGTCGAGGCCGTACATGACGGTGATGGTGTCGATGAAGACGTTCACCGCGCGGGAGCCCGACCACAGCGCGAACAGGAAGCCGATGGAGATGACGTCGGGGCGGCCGCCCTTCATCACGTCGTCCAGGATCGGCTGGGCGATCTGGCGGACACCCTTGTCCGACAGGACCGTGCGCGAGGCCTCCAGGAGGTTCGCCTCCAGGCTGCTGATGGTGTCGGTGCCGGTCCAGTCGTCGACGTAACCGAGCAGTCCGATCATGCTCAGCAACAGCGGTGGGACGGAGAGCAGCGTGAAGAAGGCCGCCTCCGCCGCGAGCCCCAGGATCCGGTACTCGATGCACGAGTTGACCGTGTCCTTGAGCAACAGCCAGGCGGTCCTGCGCTTCGAGACGTTCCGGTAGAGGGCACGCGCCCGGTGGAGACGGCCGGAGGGCCTCTGGGGGGATTCACTTGCTGGCTGCACGACCTAACGGTATCCGCCGTACGCCCTGCTCCCGTCCCGCCCCGGGCAGCCGCGTCGGTGTGGTGACCGCTCCGATACGGAGGAGTAGGTTCAGCCCATGGACGGCACTACCCACACCGTGACGAACCAGCCCCCGCCCCTCGTCGGGTACGACGTCTACACCGCCGACCGGGCATTGACGTCGGCGGTCGAACGGCACCTCGATCCGGAGCTGCTCGACGAGGCGCGCGACGAGCTGTCGGCGCTGGGGCGCTCGGTAGGCGCGCCGCAGCTCCAGGAGTGGGCGGTGCAGGCCAATGAGCATCCGCCGCGGCTGCGCACCCACGATCGCTACGGCAACCGCGTCGACGAGGTCGACTTCCATCCGGCCTGGCACCGGCTGCTCGGCAAGGGGGTGGCCGCAGGGCTGACCTCGGCCTGGAACCGGCCGGGCGGGCATGTGCGGCGGGCCGCCGGGTTCCTGGTGTGGACGCAGGTCGAGGCCGGCAGCGGCTGTCCGCTGTCGATGACCCACGCCGCCGTGCCCGCGCTGCGCACCGATCCGGACCTGGCCGCCGAGTGGGAGCCCCGGCTGACCTCCATGGTCTACGAGCGCGAGCTGCGGCCCGCCCGGCAGAAGGCCGGGGCGCTGTTCGGAATGGCCATGACGGAGAAGCAGGGCGGCAGCGACGTACGGGCGAACACGACGGCCGCGCGGCCGCTGCCCGACGGGGAGTCCTACGAACTCACCGGGCACAAGTGGTTCTGTTCGGCGCCGATGTCGGACGGGTTCCTGGTGCTCGCCCAGGCTCCGGGCGGTCTGACCTGCTTCCTGGTCCCCCGGGTCCTGGACGACGGCACCCGCAACGCCTTCCACCTCCAGCGGCTCAAGGACAAGCTGGGCAACCGGTCCAACGCCTCCGCGGAGGTCGAGTTCGCGGGGACCTGGGCGCGCCGGGTCGGTGACGAGGGCCGCGGGGTGCGGACCATCATCGAGATGGTGGCGGCGACCCGTCTCGACTGTGTGCTGGGCTCGGCGGGGCTGATGCGACAGGCGGTCGCCCAGGCGATCCACCACTGCGACCACCGCGAGGCCTTCGGCAGCAGGCTCATCGACAAGCCGCTGATGCGCAACGTCCTGGCCGACCTCGCCCTGGAGTCCGAAGCGGCGACCACCCTCGCCCTACGGCTCGCGGCGGCCTACGACGACGGCGGCGAGCAGGAGAAGGCGCTGCTGCGGATCGCGGTCCCCGCCGCCAAGTACTGGGTGACCAAACGCTGTACGCCGGTGACGGTCGAGGCGTCCGAGTGCCTCGGCGGCAACGGCTACGTAGAGGAGTCCGGAATGCCCCGCCTGGTACGGGAGTCACCGCTGAACTCCATCTGGGAGGGCGCAGGCAACGTCCAGGCCCTGGACGTCCTCCGGGCGCTGCGCCGAGAACCGGACGCCCTCAACGCCTACCTCCAGGAAATCGGCCGATCCCGAGGCGCCGACCACCGCCTGGACGCCGCGATCAAGAACCTTTTGACCGAACTGGCCGATTTGGAGGGGGTGGAGGGCCGGGCCAGGCGCCTGACGGAGCGGTTGGCGCT
Source organism: Streptomyces sp. NBC_00287 (assembly GCF_036173105.1). Classification (NCBI taxonomy): domain Bacteria; kingdom Bacillati; phylum Actinomycetota; class Actinomycetes; order Kitasatosporales; family Streptomycetaceae; genus Streptomyces; species Streptomyces sp. NBC_00287. Next base: position 7,340,736 of record NZ_CP108053.1, on the reverse strand, counting down.
GGTGCTCCAGGGAGCGCTACTAGTACGTTTCGCGCCACCGGAGGTGGCAGACGCGTTCTGCGCGTCGCGCTTGGGCGAAGACGGAGGCGCGACGTTCGGCACACTGCCGCCCACACTGAACTTGGCCTCAGTGGTGGACCGGTCAAGGCCGCAGGCCTGACCGCCAACGCACCGGATGGCGAGGGTGGTGCTGCGCCGACACGGCACCACCCCCGCACTGGCCCGTTCGAGGCCACGAACGCCGCTCGGGACGGCGTTGCTCAAGTTTCAATCAGGCCAAGCCGGACCACCAGGGTTGCAAGGGGTTGCAACTTGTCGGCCCCTGTGGACGGACTGTGTCCCTCCGCCGAGGATGGGCGTCACTATGAGACGACCGGTCAGGAATCGGCACATACCCGGGGAGGACCAGTGGCGCTGTCACCGATGGACGTGACGCAGCTGGCCGCCGTCGACGCGGCGCGCGCCGCGCGGGTGCTGAACGACGTGCGCAAGGCCACGCTCTCCGGACAGCGCGCGCCCGTCGCGCCGCGGCCGGTGATCGAGCAGTCCTGGGGCCGGATGCTGCGCAGCGGGGTCGATCCCGACCATGACTTCCGGTCCGGGCTGCTGACCCGCGAGGAGGTGCAGCGGCGCCGGGAGACCAGTGCGCTGCGGCATGTGCTGCCGGTGCTGCGCGAGGGCCTGCTGTCGGTTGCGGACATCGCCCACCACATCATGGTCGTCGCCGACGAGGACGGCCGGGTGCTGTGGCGGGAGGGCAGCGCACCGGTGCTGCGCAAGGCCGACGGGCTCGGCTTCGAACTCGGCGCGGACTGGCGGGAGGACATCGTCGGCACCAACGGCGTGGGCACCCCGGCCGTCGTGCGTCGGCCGGTGCAGGTCTTCGCCGCCGAGCACTTCGTGCGCACACACGCCACCTGGACCTGCGCCGGCGCCCCCATCACGGATCCGCGGGACGGCCGGCTGATCGGCGTGGTGGACGTCAGCGGACCGCTGGAGACGATGCATCCGGCCACCCTGGCCTGGGTGGACACGGTCGCCAAGCTCGCCGAGGCGCGGCTGCGGGAGTTGCATCTGAGCTCGCTGGAGCGGCTGCGCGCGGTGGCGGCGCCGGTGCTGTCCCGGCTCGCCGGGCGGGCGCTGGTGGTGGACCGGGACGGCTGGTGCGCGGCGGTGACGGGGATGCCGTACACGAACCGGATCGCATTGCCCAAGTCGCTTGCGGCGGGCCGTCGGTGGCTGCCGCCGCTCGGGCTGTGCGCGGTGGAGCCGCTGGCGGGCGGCTGGCTGCTCAGGCCCGCCGACGAGCCGGTGCCGCGCGGGGACACCCGGATCGTGCTGGATCTGTCGCAGCCGCGCCGCTGGTCGATGACGGTGACCTCAGCGGCGGGCACCTGGAGCCATGAACTGAGCCCCCGGCACGCCGAGTTGCTCTATCTGCTGGCCCTGTACCGGGACGGCCTGAGCGCGGCGGGCCTGGCCGAGGAGATGTTCGGCGACGCGGCCCGCACGGTGACGGTCCGGGCCGAGATGTCACGGGTACGGCGCTATCTGGGAGGTTTGCTGGAACACCGGCCGTATCGTTTCTGCGAAGACGTGGAGGTCGAGCTGCTGCTCCCCGAGGACCCGCGTGACCTGTTGCCGCACTCCACGGCGCCGGGGGTGGCCGACGGCCGTACGGTCTGAAGCCCCCAAGGTGTCATCTTCCGCATATTTGCGAGGTCTTCGTCCCCACCCCCGTTCCACTGCCGTAGCATCCCCCTACGGGCCACCCCACCTGCTCCTTGGTCAACGCACGGATCAACAGGCGCAGTTGGCTCGTCCTCGGGAGGACGTCATGACGAAGCATCGCGGGAGACACCGTCGGCGCAAGCGGGGCCGCGCGCTGCGTGGAGTGCTGGCCGGAACCGCCCTGGCGCTCACCGCGGCCGCCACCATGATCAGCGCCTCCCAGGCCACGGTCGACCACGATCCCGGGGCGCTGAAGCCCCTGACCTCCCGCGCCGAGCTGACCACCCTGCGGCTGAGCGAGGAGCTCGTGCCCGAGCGGTCCCTCGACCGGCTCGCCGAAAAGCTGGGCGCGCCCGTCGGCGTCGGCGCGGTGCTCGACGACGCCGACCGCACGCTGCGCGACTCGGCCCACTGCACGGCCGCCGAGCGTGCGGCGCTGCCGGTGGCGCCCGCGGCCACGCGCGCGTACTGCTGGGACGCCGCCGACACCCGCGGCCTGCGCTCCGGCGCGCTCACCACCTCCGGGGACGCCGACGACGACGGCCGCTGGGGCGAGCAGCGCGTGGTGCTGTCCGCCTGGTCCGGCGACGGCCGCTCCTCCCGGGTCGCGTTCGTCGACACCGACCGCCTCCGCTACACCTGGGTGCGGCTCGCCGTCCCGACCGACGACGGCCGTGACTACCGCGCGCTGCGCTCGGCGGTCTCGGGCATGGTCTGGTACCAGGACAAGCTGCTGGTCACCGCGCGGGACGGGCTGTACGTCTATGACATGCACCGCGTCCAGCGCGCGACCGGTGCGGACGGCTCCCGGTTCGTCCTGCCGGCCGTCGGTGTGTACCGGACGGCCGGACAGCGCCCCGTGGGCCTCTCGCTGGACCGCGGCACCTCGCCGGACAGCCTGGTGGCACGCGGCGACGACCGGCTGTGGCGGTACGCGTTCAGTACGGACCCGGGCCGCACCGGGCTGCTCGCCACCGGAAACGCGACCGAGGCGTACGCGACGAAGGCGGACGGGCCCGGCGGAGTGCTGTCGTACGGCTCCCGCTGGTATCTGACCCAGTCGGCCGAGGAGCGCGGCATGCTGTGGCGGCAGAGCGCGAGCGGGGCCGAGGCCACGCGCTGCGGGTCCGACGAGACGCGGCTGTGCTGGAGCAAGGAGACGGTGTCCCTCTCCTACTGGGAGGAGACCGGGGAGGTCTGGTCGCAGTCGGGGCGGACCCTGTTTTCGCTGCCACTGAACACGATCGACAGATCGCTGGGGTAGATGATTCCCTGGGCGACATGCCCAACATCCCCGTGACCACCTGGTCCCTGGAGCAGACGGACCCGTCCGACCTGCTGTCGGCCGCCGCCCCCGAGGGGGATGTGCGGATCGTCCGCTCCGAGGTCCCCTCCCCCGAGTTCAGCCGCTTCCTGTACGCCTCCGTCGGCGGCGACATCCGCTGGATCGACCGGCTGGGCTGGAGCTACGCCCAGTGGCAGGAGCACCTGGGCCGCCCCGGCGTGGAGACCTGGGTCGCCTACGACCACGGCACGCCCGCCGGGTATGTGGAGCTGAGCCCGCAGGACGACGGGGTCGTGGAGATCGAGTACTTCGGACTGATCCCCGCCTTCCGGGGCCGCCGCATCGGCGGCCATCTGCTCTCGTACGGCGCCGCCCGCGCCTGGGACCTCGCGGACCGCTGGCCCGGCCTGCCGGGGACCAAGCGGGTCTGGCTGCACACCTGCAGCCTGGACGGCGAGCACGCGATGGACAATTACCAGCGCCGGGGCTTCACGCTGTTCGACACCAAGGTCGAGGAGCAGGCGGAGGTGGCCACTCCGGGCCCGTGGCCGGGGGCATACCCCGTTTGACCTGCATAAGGCGGCATTTCTCCGCCATGTGACCAAGGACACCCTTGTCTCGCTCCTCGGGACAAGGGTGTCCACATGTCGGACGAAGCTGGACTGTGTCCAGATCGTCGTGCCACGCTTCCGTCATGTCTGGAACTGGAATTGCCTTGGTGAGTCGGCGGCACGTCGACCTCGGCCGCATGTCCAGCGCCATCTGTCCGGCGCGCTGAGAGCACTCCAGCACCGCCCGACACATCCCCCTTTGCCTGCTTTCCCGCGCAAGGACGCGCACCGTTGCCGTGCGCGCATGCGCAGGCCAGAGCCGCTTTCCCGCCTGTCCCGAAGGACGTAGAACCATGGCCGCCACCCCTGAGAACCCCGCCGCCGCGCCTGTCCGCCGCAAGGCGAGCCGTCACCGCGGCGAGGGCCAGTGGGCCGCGGGGCACTTCACCCCGCTGAACGGCAACGAACAGTTCAAGAAGGACGACGACGGTCTCAATGTGCGGACACGCATTGAGACGATCTACTCCAAGCGCGGCTTCGACTCGATCGACCCCAACGACCTGCGCGGCCGGATGCGCTGGTGGGGTCTGTACACCCAGCGCAAGGCCGGGATCGACGGCGGCAAGACCGCGATCCTGGAGCCGGAGGAGCTGGACGACGAGCACTTCATGCTGCGTGTCCGCATCGACGGCGGCCGGCTCAGCACCGAGCAGCTGCGCGTCATCGGCGAGATCTCGCAGGAGTTCGCGCGCGGCACCGCCGACATCACCGACCGGCAGAACGTCCAGTACCACTGGATCCGGATCGAGGACGTGCCCGAGATCTGGAACCGCCTGGAGGCGGTCGGCCTGTCCACCACCGAGGCCTGCGGTGACACCCCGCGTGTGATCCTCGGCTCGCCCGTCGCCGGTATCGCCTCCGACGAGATCATCGACGGCACCCCGGCGATCGACGAGATCCAGCGCCGGATCATCGGCAACAAGGACTTCTCGAACCTGCCCCGCAAGTTCAAGTCCGCGATCTCCGGCTCGCCGCTGCTGGACGTGGCGCACGAGATCAACGACATCGCCTTCGTCGGGGTCAACCACCCCGACCACGGCCCCGGCTTCGACGTCTGGGTCGGCGGCGGTCTGTCCACCAACCCGAAGATCGGCCAGCGCCTCGGCGCCTGGGTCCCGCTGGACGAGGTCCCCGACGTCTACGAAGGCGTCATCTCGATCTTCCGCGACTACGGCTACCGGCGCCTGCGCACCCGCGCCCGCCTGAAGTTCCTGCTCGCCGACTGGGGCGTGGAGAAGTTCCGTGAGGTGCTGGAGAACGAGTACCTCAAGCGCAAGCTGATCGACGGCCCGGCTCCGGCCCAGCCCGTCGAGCGCTGGCGCGACCACGTGGGTGTCCACCCGCAGAACGACGGCCGCTTCTACGTCGGCTTCGCCCCGCGCGTGGGCCGCGTGGACGGCACCACCCTGACGAAGATCGCCGAGCTGGCCGAGGCGCACGGCTCGGGCCGGGTGCGCACCACCGCCGAGCAGAAGATGCTCGTGCTGGACGTCGAGCAGGACCAGGTCGACTCGCTCGTCGAGGGCCTGGAGGCGCTGGACCTCACGGTCAAGCCCTCCCCCTTCCGGCGCGGCACCATGGCCTGCACCGGCATCGAGTACTGCAAGCTCGCCATCGTCGAGACCAAGGCGCGCGGCGCCTCCCTGATCGACGAACTGGAGCGCCGGATCCCGGAGTTCGACGAGCCGATCACCATCAACATCAACGGCTGCCCGAACGCCTGCGCCCGTATCCAGGTCGCGGACATCGGTCTCAAGGGCCAGCTGGTCCTCGACGACCAGGGCCGGCAGGTCGAGGGCTTCCAGGTGCACCTGGGCGGCGCGCTCGGCCTGGAGGCCGGCTTCGGCCGCAAGGTACGCGGTCTGAAGGTGACGTCGGAGGAACTGCCCGACTACGTCGAGCGGGTCCTCAAGCGGTTCCAGGCCGAGCGCGAGGACGGCGAGCGCTTCGCCGTCTGGGCCGCGCGTGCTTCCGAGGAGGCCCTCTCATGAGCGAGCGGGCCGCCCCCTTCTACTGCCCCTACTGCGGCGACGAGGACTTGCGTCCGAGCGAGCAGGGCCACGGCGCGTGGGAATGCGCGGCGTGCAACCGGGCCTTCCAGTTGAAGTTCCTCGGGCTGCTGGCCCGGGGTCTTCAGCCGACCGAAGCAGGGGGAGACGAGATATGACGACCACTCAGGAAGACCGCACCACCGACGACTTGAAGGCTCTCGCCGAGCAGGCGGGCCGCGATCTCGAGGACGCCTCCGCGCTGGAGATCCTCCAGTGGGCGGCGGACACCTTCGGCCGGCGCTTCTGTGTGACCTCCTCGATGGAGGACGCGGTGGTCGCCCATCTCGCCTCCCGCGCGTTGCCCGGTGTTGACGTGGTGTTCCTCGACACCGGCTACCACTTTCCCGAGACCATTGGTACACGTGATGCGGTGGAGGCGGTGATGGACGTCAACGTCATCACCCTCACCCCGCGCCAGACGGTCGCCGAGCAGGACGCGGAGTACGGCCCCAAGCTGCACGACCGCAACCCGGACCTGTGCTGCAAGCTGCGCAAGGTCCAGCCGTTGGAGGAGGGCCTCAAGGGCTATCTGGCGTGGGCGACGGGCCTGCGCCGCGACGAGTCCCCGACCCGGGCGAACACCCCGGTCGTCGGCTGGGACGAGAAGCGGCAGAAGGTCAAGATCTCGCCCATCGCCAAGTGGACCCAGGACGACGTGGACGCCTACGTCGCCGAGCACGGGGTCCTCACCAACCCGCTGCTGATGGACGGTTACACCTCCGTCGGCTGCGCCCCCTGCACCCGCCGCGTCCTTGAGGGGGAGGACGCGCGGGCCGGCCGCTGGGCGGGCCGCGCCAAGACCGAGTGCGGACTGCATCTGTGACCACGATCCCGTTTCCCTCACCCCAGGAGAACCACGTGACGACCGGAGCCACCGTCTGGCTCACGGGTCTGCCGAGTGCCGGCAAGACCACCATCGCGTACGAGCTGGCAGGCCGGCTGCGCGAGGAGGGCCACCGTGTCGAGGTGCTCGACGGCGACGAGATCCGCGAGTTCATCTCCGCGGGCCTCGGCTTCACCCGCGAGGACCGGCACACCAACGTCCAGCGCATCGGCTTCCTCGCCGACCTGCTCGCCCGCAACGGCGTCAAGGCGCTGGTGCCGGTGATCGCGCCGTACGCCGACAGCCGTGAGGCGGTGCGCAAGCGCCACCAGGAGAGCGGGGCGGCGTACCTGGAGATCCACGTGGCCACTCCGGTCGAGGTGTGCTCCGTACGCGATGTGAAGGGCCTGTACGCCAAGCAGGCGGCGGGCGAGCTGTCCGGGCTCACCGGGGTCGACGACCCCTACGAGGAGCCCGACTCGCCCGACCTGCGCATCGAGTCGCAGAACCAGACCGTCGGTGAGTCCGCGGCGGCCGTGTACGCCCTGCTCAGCGAAAGGGGCCTGGCATGACGACGACCGTCTCCTCGATCGAGGAGGGCACGGAGACCCCGTACGCCCTCTCCCACCTGGACTCCCTGGAGTCCGAGGCGGTGCACATCTTCCGCGAGGTGGCGGGCGAGTTCGAGCGGCCGGTGATTCTCTTCTCCGGCGGCAAGGACTCCATCGTCATGCTGCACCTCGCGCTCAAGGCGTTCGCGCCGGCGGCGGTGCCGTTCTCGCTGCTGCATGTCGACACCGGGCACAACTTCCCCGAGGTCCTCGAGTACCGGGACCAGGCGGTGGCCAAGCACGGCCTGCGGCTGCATGTCGCGTCCGTGCAGGACTACATCGACCGCGGGGTGCTCAAGGAGCGCCCCGACGGCACCCGTAACCCGCTGCAGACGCTGCCGCTGACGGAGAAGATCCAGGCGGAGAAGTTCGACGCGGTCTTCGGCGGCGGACGCCGGGACGAGGAGAAGGCGCGCGCCAAGGAGCGGGTGTTCTCGCTGCGCGACGAGTTCTCGCAGTGGGACCCGCGCCGCCAGCGGCCCGAGCTGTGGAACCTCTACAACGGGCGCCACGCTCCCGGCGAACACGTCCGCGTGTTCCCGCTCAGCAACTGGACCGAGCTGGATGTCTGGCAGTACATCGCCCGCGAGGGCATCGAGCTGCCGGAGATCTACTTCGCGCACGAGCGCGAGGTGTTCGCGCGCAGCGGCATGTGGCTGACGGCGGGCGAGTGGGGCGGCCCGAAGGACGGCGAGACCGTGGAGAAGCGGCTCATCCGCTACCGCACGGTCGGCGACATGTCCTGCACCGGGGCCGTCGACTCGGACGCGACCACGCTGGACGCCGTCATCGCCGAGATCGCCGCCTCCCGGCTCACCGAGCGGGGTGCGACCCGCGCCGACGACAAGATGTCCGAGGCCGCGATGGAAGACCGTAAGCGCGAGGGGTACTTCTAAGCATGAGCACGACCACGGAACTCTCCGAGACGACCCTTCTGCGTTTCGCCACCGCGGGCTCCGTCGACGACGGCAAGTCCACGCTCGTCGGGCGGCTGCTGCACGACTCCAAGTCGGTGCTGACCGACCAGCTGGAGGCCGTCGAGCACGCCTCCCGCAACCGCGGCCAGGAGGCCCCCGACCTGGCGCTGCTGACCGACGGTCTGCGCGCCGAGCGGGAGCAGGGCATCACCATCGATGTCGCCTACCGCTACTTCGCCACCCCCCGGCGCCGGTTCATCCTCGCCGACACCCCGGGGCATGTGCAGTACACGCGGAACATGGTCACCGGCGCCTCCACGGCCGAGCTGACGGTGATCCTGATCGACGCCCGCAACGGCGTCGTCGAGCAGACCCGCCGGCATGCCGCGCTGGCCGCGCTGCTGCGCGTCCCGCATGTGGTCCTCGCCGTCAACAAGATGGACCTGGTCGACTACCAGGAGTCCGTGTTCGCCGCCATCGCCGAGGAGTTCACGGCGTACGCGCTCGAACTGGGCGTCCCGGAGGTCACCGCGATCCCGATCTCGGCGCTCGCCGGTGACAACGTCGTGGAGCCGTCCGCCAACATGGACTGGTACGGCGGCCCGACGGTGCTGGAGCACCTGGAGACCGTCCCGGTCATCCACGATCTGAGCCACTGCCACGCGCGGCTGCCCGTGCAGTACGTGATCCGCCCGCAGACCGCGGAGCACCCCGACTACCGGGGTTACGCCGGTCAGATCGCCGCCGGTTCGTTCCGTGTCGGCGAGCAGGTGACCGTGCTGCCGTCGGGCCGTACGTCGAAGATCTCCGGCATCGATCTGCTCGGCAAGCCGGTCGGCATCGCGTGGACCACGCAGTCGGTGACCGTCCGGCTGGAGGACGACATCGACATCTCGCGCGGCGACCTGCTGGTGCCGACCAAGGACGCCCCGGCGACCACGCAGGACATCGAGGCGACGGTCTGCCATGTCGCCGACGCCCCGCTCACCGTCGGCCACCGGGTGCTGCTCAAGCACGGCACGCGCACGGTCAAGGCGATCGTGAAGGACATCCCGTCCCGGCTCACGCTGGACGACCTGTCCCTGCATCCGCACCCGGGACACCTCGTCGCCAACGACATCGGCCGCGTGAAGATCCGTACCGCCGAGCCGCTGCCGGTCGACTCCTACGCCGACTCGCGGCGCACGGGTTCGTTCATCCTGATCGACCCGAGCGACGGTACGACGCTCACCGCCGGCATGGTCGGCGAGTCCTTCGCCTCCCCGGAGCCCGTCAAGGACGAGGCCGAGGACGACGGTTGGGACTTCTGACCATGAACTCGACCTCGGAGGCCGGGGTGCAGCGATGTCCGCGCTGACCCCGTACTCGTACATCTGCCGTATTCCCGGCCACGCTCGGTAAGGGCGTCAGAGCCGGGCCACCGAGAGGAACCCCTCCCGTGCCTGCCATCCCCGCCCTGCGCCGTACCCTCGCGGTACTGGCCGTGCTGCCGCTGCTGGCGCTCGCGGCCGCGTGCGGCTACGGCTCCCAGGCCGTGGAGAACACCGAGCACGCGATACCGGGGGCGGCGAAGGTCGACGGTCTGGACTCGGTGCGGATCGGCTACTTCGGGAACCTCACGCATGCCACCGCGCTGGTGGGTCGGCACGAGGGGATCGTCCAGAAGCAGCTGGGCGGTACGGAGGCGCAGTGGTCGGAGTTCAACGCCGGTCCCTCCGAGATCGAGGCGCTGAACTCGGGGTCCGTCGACATCGGGTGGATCGGGCCCTCGCCCGCGATCAACGGGTACGTCAAGGCGGACGGCACCAACCTGCGGATCATCTCCGGGTCCGCGTCCGGTGGTGTGAAGCTGGTCGTGAACCCCGAGAAGATCAAGTCCCTGAAGGACGTCAAGGGGAAGCGGATCGCCACTCCGCAGCTCGGCAATACGCAGGACGTGGCGTTCCTCAACTGGGTCGCCGAGCAGGGCTGGAAGGTCGACGCGCAGAGCGGCGAGGGTGATGTGTCCGTCGTCCGCTCCGACAACAAGGTCACGCCCGATCTCTACCAGTCCGGCTCGATCGACGGCGCGTGGGTGCCGGAGCCGACCGCGTCGAAGCTGGTCGCCGAGAGCGGCAAGGTGCTGCTGGACGAGGCCTCCCTGTGGCCGGACAAGAGGTTCGTGATCACGAACGTCATCGTCCGGCAGGAGTTCCTCAAGGAGCACCCGAAGGCCGTCGAGGCCGTGCTCAAGGCCTCCGTCGAGGCCAACAAGTGGATCAACACCAATCCTCAGCAGGCGAAGGCCGCGGCCAACGCGCAGTTGGCGGCGGACACCGGCAAGGCGCTGCCCGCCGAGGTCATCGACCAGGCCTGGCCGTCCATCGAGTTCACCGACGATCCGCTGGCGGCCACGCTCGACGCGCAGGCGCAGCACGCGGTCAAGGCGGGCCTGCTGGAGCAGCCGGACCTGACCGGAATCTACGACCTGACACCGCTGAACAGGGTCCTCAAAGCCGAGGGCGCACCCGAGGCCGACGACGCCGGCCTCGGCGTCAAGTGAGCCACGAGTCCAGATGAGTTCCCAGGAGGTGACGACCATGGCAACCGCCCTCGCCAAGGCCGCCGACACGGATACGTCCGTGGAGCACGCCGCGCGCATCGACCACGTATCGAAGTCCTTCGCCGGCCCGGCCGGGCAGCAGCTCGTCCTCGACGACATCACTCTCGATGTCGCGCCGGGCGAGTTCGTCACGCTCCTCGGGGCCTCCGGCTGCGGCAAGTCGACGCTGCTCAACCTGGTCGCCGGTCTGGACAGGCCGAGCGCGGGCGCCATCACGACCGACGGGCGCCCGGCGCTGATGTTCCAGGAGCACGCTCTGTTCCCGTGGCTGACCGCGGGCAAGAACATCGAACTCGCCCTGAAGCTGCGGGGGGTTCCCAAGGCCGAGCGGCGCGGCCGTGCCGAGGAACTGCTGGACCTGGTTCGGCTGGGCGGGGCATACGGCAAGCGGGTGCACGAACTCTCGGGCGGTATGCGGCAGCGCGTCGCGCTGGCCCGCGCGTTGGCGCAGGACAGCAAGCTGCTGCTGATGGACGAGCCGTTCGCGGCGCTGGACGCGATCACCCGGGACGTCCTGCATGACGAGCTGACCCGGATCTGGCGCGAGACCGGCCTGTCCGTGCTGTTCGTGACCCACAACGTCCGCGAGGCCGTACGGCTCGCCCAGCGGGTCGTGCTGCTGTCCTCCCGCCCCGGACGCATCGCCAAGGAGTGGACCGTCGGCATCCCGCATCCGCGCCGTATCGAGGACAGCGCGGTCGCCGAGCTGTCCGTCGAGATCACCGAAGAACTGCGTGGGGAGATCCGCCGCCATGGCCAGCACTGACACCACCGATCTCGCCGGGCTCGAAGCCGGCCTGGACGCGCTCGACACGGTCCAGACCACGCGCACGCCCCTGCGCGAGACGCTGGTCCGCCGGGTGCTGCCGCCGGTCACCGCCGTCGCCCTCGTGCTGGTGCTGTGGCAGGTGCTGGTCTGGGCCGAGGTCGCCCCCAGCTACAAGCTGCCCGCACCCTCCGCCGTCTGGGACGAGGTCCGCACCGCCTGGCTCCAGGGCACGCTCTTCGACTACATCTGGACCAGCGTCAGCCGCGGCCTGCTCGGCTTCCTCCTCGCCCTCGCCATCGGCACGCCCCTGGGTCTGCTGGTCGCGCGGGTGAAGTTCATCCGGGCCGCGATAGGCCCGATCCTCTCCGGTCTGCAGTCGCTGCCGTCGGTGGCCTGGGTGCCGCCGGCCGTGCTGTGGCTGGGTCTGAACAACTCGATGATGTACGCCGTCATCCTGCTCGGCGCGGTCCCCTCCATCGCCAACGGCCTGGTCGCGGGCATCGACCAGATCCCGCCGCTGTTCCTGCGTGCGGGGCGGACGCTGGGCGCGACCGGTATGAAGGGCACCTGGCACATCGTGATGCCGGGCGCGCTGCCGGGCTATCTGGCGGGTCTGAAGCAGGGCTGGGCGTTCTCCTGGCGCTCGCTGATGGCCGCCGAGATCATCGCCTCCTCCCCCGATCTGGGCGTGGGCCTCGGCCAGTTGCTGGAGAACGGCCGCAACAACGCCAGCATGTCCCAGGTGTTCCTGGCGATCTTCCTGATCCTGCTCGTCGGCATCGCCATCGACCTGCTGATCTTCAGCCCGCTGGAGCGGTGGGTGCTGCGCAGCCGCGGTCTGCTGGCGAGGGGCTGAGGTACCTCATGCCGGTTCTTCTCGTCATCGCCCACGGCAGCCGCGACCCGCGGCACGCCGCGACCGTGCACGCCCTCGTACGGCGCGTGCGCGCGATGCGGCCCGGACTGCGGGTGGAGACCGGCTTCCTGGACTTCAACATCCCCTCGGTGCAGGGCGTGCTGGAATCGCTGGCGGCACAGGGCGTACGCGATGTCGTGGCGCTGCCGCTGCTGCTGACCCGCGCCTTCCACGCCAAGGCGGACATCCCCGCGGTCCTGCGGGACGCGCCCCCGCAGCTCAGGATCCAGCAGGCGGAGGTGCTCGGCCCCTCCCCGCTGCTGCTCACGGCGCTGGAGCGGCGGCTGTACGAGGCGGGTCTCACGCCCGCCGACAAGTCCTCGATCGGGGTCGTACTGGCCTCGGCGGGGTCCACTGACCCGGAGGCGAGCGCGGTGATCGCAGCAATCGCGCGGGAGTGGCGGCACACCGGTTGGTGCGCCGTGCGGCCCGCGTTCGCCTCCGCATCCCTGCCCCGCACCGAGGACGCGGTACGGGAACTGCGTGCCCTCGGCTGCGAGCGGGTGGCCGTCGCGCCGTACGTCCTCGCGCCGGGCTTCCTGCCGGACCGCATCGCGCGGGGCGCCACCGAGGCCGACGTACTGGCCGATGTGCTCGGCCCGGCGCCGGAAGTGGCACGCGTGCTGCTGGAGCGGTACGACGAGGCCCGTGTGCCGGTGCTGGCGGCGGTCGGTGCCTGACGGGCCTGGGTGGATTCGGTAAAAGTCTCCCTCCCGCCCGGCTGTTCTGCTGGGATGGTCCCCCGAAGACGAGCGGGGGGAGAGCGGCACCGGTGGCTGGTCGTGAGTTCGGGCACCACTTGGGCTTACCGCAGGCCTTGTCCGGGCTGCCGCTGGCACCACTCGTGCCCGGCTACGCCGAACTCGCCGCCGCCCAGCACGCGGCGGGGTTACGGCACCTCGGCGAGGCCCTCGCCCCGGACGGCGGCCTACGGGTCCTCGACGGTCTCTATGTCCCCGCCGGACGCGGCCGGCGCCGGGTGGACGGCCATCTGCTGGACGAACTCGCCCGTTCCGGAGCCTCCGTCGCCCGGCTCCTGGCGGCGCTGCACCGACGTGATCCGCAGGCACCCCGCCGGGTCGTGCTCTACCAGCTGATCTGCCTGCTCCAGGACGGACCCGGCACCGTCCAGGACCTGGGCGTCCACCCCGACGAGACGGCCGGACTGCTCGCGGCCTCCCGCCACCGGGCCACCCTCGACCGGCGGCAGCGCGACGCCGCCGAATCCCTCGCCGATGCCTGGCAGCACCGCCGTATGCACCGGGCGCGCGCCCTGTTGGAGCGGTTACCGAAGGGCGACCCGGAGGTGGAGCGCCTGCGGCTCGCGCTGGCGGCGCGCGCGGCGGCGGTCGACACCGCGCTGACGGCGGCGCGGCGCGCGGAGGGGCGCGGTGGGACGGACACCGCGAGCGATCACTACCTGCTCGCGCTGGATCTCGCGGCGGACGACCGGCGGGCCCTGCGCGGTCTGGTGCGCGTCCACCGGCCGGAGCAGGCGGCCTTCCTGCGGACCGAACTCTCTTCGAACGGCGTCGAGTTGACCTGGGAGCGGGCCGACACCGACTGGCGGCTGCTGTGTCTGTACCGCACCGAGGACGGCGCGGCCCGGGTGCGCGAGGTGCCCGAGCGGCAGGACACGGCCGTCCCCCTGGGCACGACCGTCCGCTACGCCGCCCTGCCGCTGGAGAACGGACGCGTGACCGGGCCCCCGCTCGTGTCCCACCGGGTGCTCTACGCACCGGAGGTGACCGGGCTGACGCTGACCGACGGTCCGGAGCGGATCAGGGGGACCTGGCGAAAGCCGCCGGGCGCCGAAGAGGTGACGGTGGACCGCACGGGTCCGGACGGTACGACCGTTCGGGTGGAGGCCCGCACCGACAGCTTCACGGCGGCCGGGCTGCCGGTCGGCCGCCACACGTTCCGGGTCGTGTGCCACTACCGGGCGCCCGACGGTCAGTTGGTGCCCTCTCCGGGCGTCGCCGCCACCCACACCGTCCACCCCTGGCCCGAGCCGGTCCGCACCCTCACCGCCACACCCGAAGGCGACACCGTACGGTTCGACTGGACCGGAGGGGGACAGGAAGCCGAGGTCCGCCTGGTGGTGTGGCCGGGCCGGGTACCGCCGCCGGCGACGGAGTTGCGCACCGCCGAGCTCCCGCCCGCGATCCTCGTACCGCCCGCCGGGCACACGCGCGTGGCCGCCGTCGCCGTACTGGGCGACCGTGCCCTGGCCGGACCCACAGTCGATGTCGAGGTGCTCCCGCCGGTGACCGGTCTCACCGCCCGGCGGCTGCCCCACGGTGCCGCCCTGGTCTCGCTGGACTGGCCCGACGGCACGAGTCATCTCACGGTCGTGTGGGACGGCCCGGACGGCGGCGGTGAGCGGACCGTCACCGCCCATGCGTACCGGCGCGGCGGGCTGCGGCTTCCGGTCGGGCCGCGCGGGGTGCGGATCCGCGCGGCGGTCGTGCCGCAGGTGCCCGGAGCCGTCGTCGTGGCGGCGGCCGGCGCCGAGACCGCGCTGCCGCCCGACACCTCCATCGGGTATCAACTCGTGCGCCACCGGCGCCGGTTCAAGGGTGGGAGCCGTACGCTGCTACGCGTCACCCTCTCCGCCCCCGCCGAGGAGTACGGCCCGGACGTCCCGGAGTTCGTGTGCGTCGCGCGCAGCGGCACCCTGCGCCCGCGCAGCGCCACCGACGGGACGACGGTGCTGCGCATCCCCGGTGCCGACCTGACCCGGCACGGCACGGTCGAGCAGGAGCTGCCGGCCGCGCCCTGCCCGGTCCCGTACACCCTGCGCGGCTTCCTGCTGGGCGAGTACGCGGCCGCCGTACGCCTTGAAGAACCGTCCCCCGCGACCCTGGTGGTGCGCTGAGCCATGACGACTGTGATCTGCCCCTACTGCTTCGCCCGCTCCTCCGCCGCGAAGCTGCCGTACCGCTGTCTGATGAGCCCGACCGGGGTGCGCGGCGGGACGCCCTGCGGGCCCGAACGCGACGACGTCTGGGCCGGGTTCATGGGTCCGGGGGTGCCGCCGGGCGCCCGGATGCGCGGGCCGGTGTTCATACCGGACCGCAGGGCCAGGTGGCGGTTCGGCGCGGGCAGCAGTGTGCCGTGCCCGGGGTGCGGGGTGGGCACCACGACCCGGGTGTGCGGGACCTGCCACAGCGACCTGCCGAGCGACTACTGCGACCAGGACAGCCGGATCATCGCGCTGGTCGGCGCGAAGGCCTCCGGCAAGAGCACCTACGCCGCGGTCCTGGTCAACGAGTTGAACCACCGCGTCGGACAGGCCTACCACGCCTCGCTGGCCGCCATGGGGCAGAGCACCCAGCAGCGGGACCGGGAGATGGCGGAGGACCTCTACGAGCGGCTGCGGTTGCCGGACGCCACCAGACCGGCCGCCCTCGGCTTCAACGATCCGCTGCTGTACCGGCTCAGCGTGCCCCGGCGCGGGCGCTTCGGCTCGGGCACCCGGCACACCGCGCTGGTGTTCTTCGATGCGGCGGGCGAGGATCTCGCGGGCGCCGAGGCGATGGACCGTTATACCCGCTATCTCAGCGCCGCGGACGGCATCGTCCTGTTGGTCGACCCGCTCCAACTCGGCTCCGTACGCGACCGGTTGCCCGTCCACGACGGACCCCCGCTGCCCGTGGTGGAGACCCCGCCGCAGCAGATCGCCGCCGACCTCGCACGCCGGCTGCGCGCCCACGGCAAGGGCGGATCGCGCGGGCGGGTGTCCACACCGATCGCGGTGGCCGTGACCAAGACGGACATGCTCAAGCCGCTACTCGATCCGCACTCGCCGCTGCTGCGCAACGCCGCCCACCCGGACGGGAAGTTCGACGAGGACGACCGGCTCGCCGCGCACGAAGAGGTCCGCGCGCTGATGGCGGAGTGGGACTCGGGCGCTCTGGTGCGACAACTGGAGCTGGACTTCGCGGAGTTGTCGCTCTTCGGGCTGTCGGCGCTGGGTGCGCCGCCGCCCGCCGACTCGCCCGCGGACGCGCCCAAGTCGGGGCCGCAGCCGATACGGGTGGAGGATCCGCTGCTGTGGCTGCTGGCCCGGCGCGGGGTGCTGCCGGTCCGTACGACGGGGAAGGGGCGAGGCGAGTGACGCCGGGCCAACTGCACTACACGTCCGCGCCGCCCGGGCCGGACGGTTCCGGTTTCCGGTTCACTGCGGTCAGCCCGGGGGTGCCGCAGGGCGTGCTGCGGGAGGCCGAGCAGCTCATCGGCTACGAGCCGCCGCGGGACTTCCCGGCCCGGCCCGACACCGAGCAGCTCAAGGGCTTTCCGAAGGCGTTCAGCTTCAGCGAACTGTCCGACGGCGGACGCCTGTTGAGCCGCTCGGTCTACACGGGCGTCGACTACAGCGGCCGCTGGGGCAACTTCCACGCGCACGCCCTGCATCTGCCTCCCGGGTCCCGGCTGCCGGACGGCGCGCTGCCCATCACCGCCTGGGAGTCGCCGCGCTGGTCCGACACCACTCCCCTGGACGGCCGGCCCGCGCCCATCGACCGGTTCGAGCCGTCCGGACTGCTGCGCCCCGAGGGGCTGGTGGCGTTCGCGGTGTCCCGGGCCGCGTGGCTGGCCCCGTTCTTCGCGGACCTGCGCGCGGTCGCGAAGGATCCGGGGGCCGGGCAGATCGTGCTCGTGGAGCACGACAGCGCGGAGGTGGCCCAGTGGATCGTGCTCGCCTGCGCGGTGCTGCCCAGGGAGCAGGCGCACCGGCTGACGTTCACCACCTACACACGGCGCCCTCAGCAGGCGCGCCAGCAGATCGTGGGGGCGCTGCCGTCGTCGGAACAGGTGGCGCACGATCATCGGTACCGGGTGCACGACTGCACCGGCCGGCCGCCGTCAGAACCGGTCACCGACACCTGGGCCGAGGTCTGCGCCCGGATCTGGCTCGCGGCGCGGCCCGATCTGCTGCGCGACCCGGGGGAGGGCCTCGGGCCGCTCACGGTGGCGGCGCTGACGGCGGGCATCGAGCTGCGGTCGGACGCGCGGGCCGCCGCGGCCCGATGGGCGGCCGGGCATGCCCTGCCCGAAGCGACCCTGACCGCGTTGATCGCCGGACTGTGCGCGGCCGGGGAGAGCGACGAGGACGAAGCCGCCGCGCTCGCCGCGCTGTGGGAGCGGCTGGACGGACGGGTGCCGACGGCCGTGTCCGCACCGCTCGCCGCGCGGGTGCTCGCGTCCGCCGTCCGCGGTGGGGGCCCGGTGCCCGCGCTGCGTGCCGGGTCGCTCACCCCGCAGGTCCACGCCGAGCTGGCCCGGGATCTCGCGCCCGCCCTGCGCGCCGGGGTCGCGGACACCGGCAGGCCCGCCGACGGACGGCCGCTCGCCCTGCTGCGGGTCGCCGATCTGCTCGACGTCGACTGCCAGGATCTGCTCCCCGAGCTGGCGGAGCGGCTCGCCCGCGCCCTGGTGGCCGTGGCACCGGACGAGCAGGCGGCCGTAGCGGAGGAGCAATCCGTGGGGCACCCCGCGTGGCGGGCGCCCGAGGCGGTCGTGGCGTCGGCGCCCGGTGTGCGCACCCCGGCGCTGCTCGACGCCGTAGGTGATCATCCGGCGCTGCGGATCGCGCTGTTCGGCGCGCTGGACGCGCTCGCCGCCGCCGATCCGGCAGGCGCCGCGCGGGCGTTGGCCGGGTCCGAGCTGCCCGTCCATCTGCAGCCGACCTTCCCGCATCTGCGGATGTGCGTGCTGACGGGGCCGCCGGGCGAGGGCGATCGGCTCGGCCGGTTCCACGGTCTGCTGCGCACTGGCGGGGTCTCCCCGCACGCCGACACCACGGTGCTGCGGACCGCGCTCGATCTGGTGTGGCCCGGGGAGCTGCCGACGGGGCAGGAGGCGAGTCTGCTCCTCAACGAGCTGGGGTCGGATCTGCACCGGACGGCCGGTACCCGGGACCTGCTGATCGACGCCGCGCTCGCCGCACCGGCCGACGACCCCGACGTCCCGGTGCTCGCCGCCCATCTGCTGCGCTGCTTCGGCACGGAGCTGCGGCACGGGCAGCGGGCGGCGCTGCTGCTGCTGGAGTTCGCGGGCCTGCTGGGGACGCCGGGCGAGGGCCAGGACTGGGTCGGCCGCGCGCTGTCGCTGCGGACGGGGGCGGGCGAACCGGTGCCGGACCCGGTCACGGAACGGGTCTTCGAGGCCCTGGGCCGACGGCTCATGCGGCCCGACGCGCCCGAGAGCGAGCTGTACGCCCTCGCCCGCTCGCAGGAGCCCGGGCTGCTCGCGGCGTACGAGCGCGCCGGGCGCTCGGACCAAGTGGGCAACCAGCTGCGGGTCGTGCCGACGTACCTGGCCGCCTGCTTCTGCGCGTGGAGCGCCTATCCGGGCACCAGTACGGCCTGGGACGAGACGAGTTCGGCGCTGTTGACGAAGGTGCTGCGGCCGATCGTGAAGGCGCTGCCCGCCGAGGACCTCGTCGAGGTGGAGGCGGCGCTCGGCCGCGCGGGCCGGGGGAAGCTGGACGCCTTCCGGTCCTGGAACCGGCCCGGCAAGCTGGGGCGGCTCGCGGGACGGCTGTCCGGACGCGGACGGCGCGGCGAGCAGGGCGCCCCGTGGCCCGGGGATCTCGAGCCGCCGCACCGGGGAGGCCCCCGATGAACCCCATGCTGCCGCTGTACATCTACTTCGCCTGGTGCGGGCTGATCGCCGCCGGCCTGGGCCTCGGCCGAGTGCTGTGGGAGTTCCTCGGGATCGGCGTGGGCGGCGTCTGGCGCGGACTCGGGCCCTGGCGCAGCGGCAGCCCCGACCAGCGCGTCCCGGCCGTCGTCAGCGACGCCGAGCCCGCCCCGTTCGCCTACTGGTGGCAGCAGATGTGGGTCGACGGGGCGACGGCCTCGAGCTACGGCATGCGGATTATGTGGACGCGGCTCGCCGACCCGTGGCTGGCGCGGATCGCCAAGAACCTGTTCCGCGGCCGCCTCCCCGACGGACTGCGCGCCGACCACCCCGTCGGCGCGGTGCTGCTGGTCGTCTTCGTGGCTCCCGGCACCGCGGCGGGCGCGCTCCTGGGCACCGCCCTGGCCTCGCTGCTGCTCGGCGCGTTCCTCGTGATGTTCGCGCTGCTGCTCGCCCTGATCTGGCTGGGCTGCGCGGCCGCCGCACCGGTGCTGTGGGGCGCGGAGCGGGCCTGGACCCTGGCCAGGGGGGTGCGGACCAAGTGCCCCTACCCCGGCTGCTATCGGCCGGTACCGCTCGCCGTCCACCACTGCCCCGGCTGCGGCAAGGGACATGCCTCACTGCGGCCCGGGCGCTACGGCGTCCTGTGGCACGGGTGCTTGTGCGGGCGCCGCCTGCCGACGACCCGGTTCGCCAAGCGCGGGTCCCTCGCGACCCAATGCCCTTACTGCGAAAAGAAGTTGCCGCAGATCACCGGCACCACCCGGGTGGTGCACGCGCCGCTGGTCGGCGGTACCTCCTCCGGCAAGACAATGCTGATGGCGGCCATGGTGGAGGGGCTGCACGCCTGGGCCAGGCGCGGCGAGCTGACCGTGGAGTACGCCTCGGACGACGACCGCGCCACCGCGAACGACCTCAACCAGGAGCTGCGCCAGACCGGTTCGGTCCGCGCCACCACCGGCGGCCAGCCGCGCGCGCTGATGCTGACGGTCACCCGTGGGCGCCGGCGCCGACTGCTCTATCTGTACGACCCGATGGGCGAGTCGGTGAGCGAGGCCGACCGGGTGCGCGCCCAGCAGTACTTGCAGCACGCCAACGGGGTCGTCCTGGTCGCCGATGCGCTGGCCGACCCCAAGGTGCGCGGACAGCTCGGCGCGGCCGACAGCGCGAAGGCGAAGGCGGCCCGGCCCTCGCCGCAGGGCCCCTGGGACACGTTCCAGCGGCTGACGGGTGAGCTGGAGGCGCTGACCGGGCGGCGCGGACGGCTGTGCGTGGCCACCGTCGTCACCAAGCGGGACGTCCTGGACGGGCTGACGACCCTGCCGGTGCCGGGCGCGGAGATCGACGTCTGGCTGGACCGGATCGGCCTGGGCCCACTGGTCCGGGCCCTCGGGCACGACTTCAAGGCGGCCCGCTACTGGGCCGTCAGCGCGCAGGCGGCCACCGGCACCGGCCCGTTGGAGAGCGAACAGCGCAGGGCGGCCGAGCCGGTGCTGTGGCTGCTCGCCGTCTCGGGGCTCGGCACCGGCGCGCTGTCCGGTCCCGGCGGCGGCAAGGAGCGCCGGATCCGGCTGCGCGCGACCGGCGACCGTGAGAGGAAGTACACCCCGGCATGACCCAGGTGACACCGTCCATCGGGCGCTGGCGGCGCGCCATGGCGGGCGTGTTCGTGGCCTCCTTGGCCCTGACCGTGCTCGCCCTGGCCGCGCTGGCGCGATGGCTGCTGACCTGAACCCCACGACCAGCGGAAAGGAAATGGCGTGAGTGACATTCCCGGCGGGCCCATGGCCAACCGGCCGGTCCACTTCATCTGGCTGCTCGACTGCTCGTACTCGATGCAGGGCGAGAAGATCGGCCAGCTCAACTACGCGATCAGAGAAGCGATCCCGGAGATGCGGTCGGTGGCGCACGACAACCCGGCCGCCCAACTCCTGCTGCGCACCATCACCTTCTCCACGTCGGCCCGCTGGCACCATCAAACGCCGGTCCCGGTCGACGATTTCACCTGGCAGGACGTCCAGGTGGACGGCATGACCAACCTCGGTGAGGCGCTCACCCTGGTCTCGCGGGAGCTGCAGAGCCCGCCGATGCCGCAGCGGGCGCTGAAGCCGGTGCTCGCGCTGGTGTCGGACGGGGTGCCCACGGACGACTGGAAGTCGGGGCTGAAGGCGATCGACGCGACGCCGTGGGGCCGTAAGGCGGTCCGGGTGGCCATCGCGATCGGCGCCGACGCCGACCGCACGGTGCTCCAGGACTTCCTCGGCAACCCCGAGCTCCAGCCGCTGGACGCGAACAGCCCCAAGCAGCTCGCGGCCGCGATCCGCTGGGCGTCGACCGCGGCCGTGAAGGCCGCCTCGCAACCGGTCGCGGGGTCGTCGGACCCGCTGGCGAAGCAGCCGTACGCGCCCCCGGTCCTCGACGACGACGATGACGACGACGTGTGGTGACGCTCGGGGTGCGGCGCTGGGAAACGCTGGGCGACAGCGTCCAGGGCGTCGGCAAGCGGTGCAACCAGGACTGGTGGACCTGTGAGGGCGGCGGTTCCTTCGACGAGCCGCTGGTGCTGGCGGTGGCCGACGGACACGGCTCGGCGGCGCACGCCCGCAGCGAGCTGGGGGCGCGGTTCGCCGTGGACCGCTTCACCGCGCTCGCCGTCTCCTTCGGACGCGCGGCCCGCGACTGCCATGAACCGGGGCGCCTGTCCCGGCTGATGGCCTGCGCCCGGGACGACTTCCCGCGCGCCCTGGTCCAGGAGTGGCGGACGGTGGCGCTCGGCCACTGGGAGCGGCACCGCCCGGTCGCCGACGACGGCGCGGCCGAGCCGGAGCCGGGCGCAAAGCTGCTGCTGTACGGCACGACGCTGATCGGCGCCGTGCTCACCCCGTCGCTGTTCGTGGCGTGGCAGATCGGCGACGGCGATCTCGCGGTGGTCGAGCACGACGGGGAGCTGCGCCGGCCGCTGGCCCCCGCCGAGGAGGACCTGGGCGACGAGACGGAGTCGCTGTGCGGCGCGCAGGCCTGGCGTGCGGTACGGACGCACTGGGCGCCGCTGTTCGACGAGGAGCGCGGGCCGCGTCTGGTGGTGCTCTCGACGGACGGTCTGTCGAAGAGCTTCGCCTCGGCCGACGGCTACCGGGAGTTCGTGACGGGCCTGGACGGACGACTGACGGATCGGGGCGCCGCGGATGTGCGGGCCGCGCTGCCTCAGTGGCTGGGGCAGGCCGCGCAGTACTCCGGGGACGACACGACGCTGGTGGCCGCGCTGCGGCCGGTCCACCGGGCACTGGAAACGGAACAGAAGACGGGGAGTTGAGCGATGAGCGGCATGCTCGACAGTGGAACGCTGCTGGCCGTGGAGAACGGCGACGAGGCCGAGATCATCGGCATGCTCGGCGCGGGTGGCCAGGGCGAGGTGTACCGGGTGCGGACCGCGGCCGGGGACAAGGCCCTGAAGTGGTACTACCCGACGAGTGCGACGCCCGAGCAGCAGGCGATCGTGCAGGAGCTGGTGCAGCGCGACTTCGACGACGACCGGTTCCTGTGGCCCGAGGCGTATGTGTCCGCGCACAAGGGCTCGTTCGGCTATCTGATGGGGCTGCGCCCGGAGCGCTTCAAGGGCCTGCCCGACCTGTTCCGCCGCCAACTGCGCACCAGCACCCGGGCATTGCTGACGGCCTGCCTCTACACCGTGGAGGCGTACCAGGCGCTGCACTCACGGGGTGTCGCCTACCGGGACATCTCCTGGGGCAACGTCTTCTTCGACCCGTCCACCGGTGACGTACTGATCTGCGACAACGACAACGCCGTGGTGGAGGGCGACGCCAGCGGTATCTCGGGGACGATGAAGTTCATGGCCCCGGAGCTGGTGCGCGCCGAACCCGACGCACGCCCCGGCACCCAGACCGACCTGCACTCGCTCGCCGTGCTGCTGTTCATGCTCCTGATGAACCATCATCCACTGGAGGGCAGGCGCGAGTTGGGCATCCACTGCTTCGACGAGGCGGCGGAGAAGCGGCTGTACGGCAAGAGCCCGCTGTTCGTGTTCGATCCGGCGGACGCCTCCAACGCGCCCGATCCGATGGAGCACGCGACGGTCCTGGCGACCTGGGCCGCGGCGGCCGGCACCCTCCAGGAGCTGTTCCGCCGCAGCTTCACGACCGGTCTGCACGATCCGCATGCCCGGGTGCGCGAGTCGGAGTGGCGCAACGCGCTGCGGGCGGTGCTGGATTCGGTGGTGGAGTGCGCCTCCTGCGGCCGGGAGAACATGACGGAACCGGGCGAGAACCCTCCCCCGCGCGCCTGTTGGGGGTGCGGACAGCGGCTGGTGCTGCCGCCCCGGCTGACGGTTACCACGCCGCCGCCTCGCGCCGAGCACCACATCCGGCTGCGCCGGGCTGCCCGGGTCCAGACGCACCATCTGCTCCCGGAACCGACACGCCACGACTGCTCCGACGCCGGCCTGGTGGCCGAACTCGTCGAACACCCCTCGAAACCGGGCCGGTTCGGCATCGCCAACCGCTCGAAGGAGACCTGGACGGCCACCCGCTCGGACGGTACGTCCCAACAGATCGCCCCCGGCCAGACCGTACCGCTGCGCTCGGGTCTGGAACTGGACCTCGGGGGTGGGGTGCGGGCGGTGGTGCGCGCCAAGTAGGGCGGAGGCCCGCGGCGGTCAGAAACCCAGCATGCGCCCGATCTCCTGGGCCAGGGCGAGTCCGCCGCTGCCCGCCGCCACCCCGGCGCCGATGGTCTCCAGGGCGGCCCGGATCCGGCCCTGGTCGGCGGGGCGCCCCTGCTGTCCGGCGTCGGCCAGTTCACCCTGGACGACCTGGGCCTGCGGGACGAGCGCGGGGCTCTCCGCCCGCAGCCGCTCCACGAGCTGGTCGGCCAGTCGCAGCAGGACCGCGGGGTCGGTGCCGTTGTTGATCTCGATACGGCCGTTGTCGCCCAGGATGGCCGGGCCGTTGACGTTGTTGATGTGGTAGTTGCTGCTCATGTATCGGCTCCTGTTCCGTCCCGCGTCAGGGCTTGGGCGCTGGTTTCCCACCGCCGCCCTGGGCGCCCTGCGGCCCACCGCCCTGGGGGCCGCTGTTCTGCTGGATCGTGCCGCCCGCGCCGAAGATGCTGGGCCCGTTGACGGTGTTGACGTGGTAGTTCTGCGTGATGATCTTCTGCGCGTTGTCGAAGGAGCTCGTGTCGACGTTGTGGTCCTTCAGAAAGCGCTCGGTCGCGGTCAGCACACCCTGCTGAAGGCGGACGAGATAGTCGAGCGCGTCCATGCGCTCCGCATAGCCCGCCTGGTCCCAGTCGCCGTACTGCTCACGCAGGCTGGTGGCGGCGCCGTAGTCGACGATGACGTGCTGGTTCTTGATCTTGCGGCGTAGTTTGCGCAGGGCCCGGTCGTTGTCGTGCCGCCATCGGGAGCGCTCCAGCATGCGGCCCGGGGCGCCGCTCAGTTCGGACCAGGTGTGGCCGGTGGCGTACTTGACGAGGCTCCACCAGCGGTCGAAGCGGGCCAGCGGGAGGGTGTCGACCGCGTGGAAGCGGGCTTCGAGCGGCGGGATCGCGTAGGCGGCGACCTCCCAGCTGAGGCTTGGCCGGGCGAGTATCGCCCGCAGGTACATGGAGACGATGAGCCGCCCGCCCTCACCGACCCGCTCCAGGCACAGATGGGTCCGCATGCCCGCGCCGGGCCGCTGCAGTCCGGCCTGGACGAGCTGCTTGGGGACGTGCGGGTTCGGGCGCCCGGCGCGGTCGGGGACCAGCTCCGGGAGCAGATAGGCGTTGCTGCCGAGGACGTAGAGCCGGTTCCTGGTGCGCAGTCCGTCGAGCCCGGAGATGCCCTCCATGTGGCGGGCGACGTAGGTGTGGAGGTCGATGGCGTCGAAGTCGGTGATCGGGAGCTTGGTGCCGCCCGGGCCCTCGGCCGGCTCACTGACGTCCATGGGCCCCCAGATGACTTCCCTTTCCTGGAGCCTCTTGCCGCTGCCGACGAACGGATTGACGAGCGCCGTCTCGTCGGCGTACGGCAGGACGTTGGAGCGCTTCAGTTCGTGCAGCCGCGTCTCCGCCGCCTGCTCGATGGGCGGGACGAGCGTCTCCGGCCGGTCGGCGCCGCGGAACACCTGCTGTGCCGCGTCCCTGGCCCGGGCCTGGGTGTGATGGACGAGGGCCCAGGTGACGACGAGGACGCCCAGGGGGCCGTAGACCGCGAGGAGGACGAGGGAGGCGCCTCCGGCGAGCAGGGACCACAGGGCGACCAGCAGCGAGGCGAGGAACAGGGCGCCGAGCACGGCGAGTTGGCGGTCGAGGGCGGCTCTGCGCCGGACGGCCACGCGCGCGTGCCGGGCGACCGCCACGAAGTTGATACCGAGGGTGAGCCCGATCGCGGTGAGCCGGTCGCCGGTGAGGTCGCGGTCGATGTCCCGGGCGAGATCGTCATGGAGATGGACCGTGGCGCAGATCCGGCGTGTCACACCGTCCTTGCGGTACTGCGGCAACGAAGGTAGGACTCTTCCCGCCACGGTGACCCGCCCCCCTGTCGCCGAAGTCTCGCGCATTTCACTTTAGGGACAACCGGGGCCGATTGTCCGGGAGTTCGCGAGGAGGAGCTGGACTAACTGCCGGTCATCTCCTTGAGCTTGACCACCGTGTTCCAGTTCCGGCTGGTGGCGATCAGGCCCTTGTTCAGGCGTGGCTTGGAGAGCTGCTCGGCGAGCTTGGAGCGGCCGAGGCCGTTCGGGGCGTACAGGTACAGACAGCGGTCGCCGAGCCGGAACTCCTCCGGCAGGAAGGCGGCCCGGTCGATCTCGGCGAAGCGCTCGGCGTCGACCGGCTCGGAGAAGTACGTGACGTGCAGCTGCTTGGCCTCCAGCTCCGCCGCCGGGAACGGACAGGCCTCGACGGTCGCCGCCAGATAGGCGTGGTCGCGGACGATGACGTCGACCGCGAACCCG
Organism: Streptomyces sp. NBC_00287; assembly: GCF_036173105.1. Classification (NCBI taxonomy): domain Bacteria; kingdom Bacillati; phylum Actinomycetota; class Actinomycetes; order Kitasatosporales; family Streptomycetaceae; genus Streptomyces; species Streptomyces sp. NBC_00287. The sequence continues at coordinate 7,314,819 of NZ_CP108053.1, read as the reverse complement.
AAGCGCTTCTCGATCGCCCCGGCGATCTCCGCGGCCCATGACTCCTCGCCCCCGCGGTCGGCGGAGAACACGGCCTGGCCGCTCTGGAGGTAGGTGCGCACGTCGTCGAGGCCGAGCCCGGTCATCAGGACGCGCAACTCCGCCATCGGGACCTTCTTGGCGCCGCCCACGTTGATCCCCCGCAGCAGCGCCGCATACATCGTCGTCATCCGCACACCATAAGACGGCCGTCGTGCCCCGTGGGGGTGGGCACGACGGCCGGGTCCGCGGATGCGGACTGCGCTGAACTCTGGCCGATCGGAAGGGTGTCGATCAACAGCTACACGCGCCTGTGACTTATTCAACAAGGTTTTGTAATGACAAAGAGGCCGCAAGTAGATGTAAGGGGCCGCCTCCTCCCCAGTGGGGAGAAGCCGGGGTCCAGGGGGATGATTCACGCCGCCTTCAGCTCATCGATCAGCACGACGAGATGCCTTTATCCAGCCCATACCTTCGAAACGAAAGGTGACGGCAGGGGGCTGTCACCGCGCACAAGGGGGCAAGCCCGTCATGGGGAACGGAGACATACGGGTGCGGGGTCTGGCCGCCCGGGCAGGCGGCTGGAGTGCCCGGCACCGATGGGCTGCCGTCGGAATCTGGGTGCTGTTCGTCGTCCTGGCGATGGGGCTCGGGTCGGCGGCGGGCCGCGTGGACGTGGACGAGAGCCAGTCGCTGAAGGGCGAGACGAAGACCGCCGCGCAGATCATCGACGACGCCGGCATCGAAGAGCCGGCCGGTGAGACCGTCCTGGTCCAGGCGAAGGACGATGGCCTCAAGGCCACCGACACCGAGTTCCGCGCCGCGGTCACCGCGGTGATGGACGCGGTCGAGGAGACCGGCAAGGTCACCGACATCACCTCGCCGTACGACACGGACACCGTCTCGGAGGACGGCCGCAGCGCGCTGGTGCAGTTCGACATGCGCGGTGAGGCGGAGACGGCGGCCGAGCGGGTCGAGCCGGTGCTCGACGCCGTGGCGGAGGTCCAGAAGGACCATCCGGCGCTGACGATCGAGCAGATCGGCGCCGCCAGCATGATGAAGACGTTCGACGACGCGTTCGGGGACGACTTCAAGAAGGCCGAGTACTCGGCCGTGCCCGTGGCCCTCGGCATTCTGCTCATCGCCTTCGGCGCGCTCGTCGCGGCGCTGCTGCCGGTGCTCCTGGCGATCACCGCGATCATGGCGACGATGGGCCTGATGAGCATCGTCAGCCATGTGATGCCGATGGGCGAGGTCGCCAACTCGGTGATGCTGCTGGTCGGTCTGGCCGTCGGCGTCGACTACTGCCTGTTCTATCTGCGCCGTGAGCGTGAGGAGCGGGCCGCAGGGCGCGACGCGCAGACGGCGCTGCGGATCGCTGCCGCCACCAGTGGCCGGGCGATCGTCGTCTCCGGTGTCACGGTGTGTGTGGCGATGGCGGGCATGCTGTTCACCGGGATCGCCGACTTCGAGGCGATGGGCCTGGCCTCGCTGATCGTCGTGGCGGTCGCCATGGTCGGTTCGGTGACCGTGCTTCCCGCGGTGCTGTCGCTGCTGGGGCACCGGGTGGAGAAGGGCCGTATCCCCTTCCTGCACCCGGAGAGCAAGCTGCGCCGCAAGCGCGCTCAGGCCAACCGGGACAGCCGCCTGTGGACGGCCGTGCTGGGCGCCGTACTGAAGCGGCCGATGGTCTCGGTGCTCGTCGCGACCGGTGTGCTGCTCGCGGTCGCCGCGCCCGCGGTCGGCATGAAGACCCAGAACCTCACGCTGGACCAGGAGTTCGGCGACTCGCTGCCCATCGTGCAGACCTACAACCGCGTCAACGACGCCTTCCCCGGCGGCTCCGAGCCGGCCGAGGTGGTCGTCAAGGCGGACGACATCAACTCCGCCGAAGTGCAGGGCGCCCTCGCCGACTTCAAGAAGGAGGCCGTGGACTCGGGTGCCTCGCGCGGCCCGGTCGAGATCAAGCTGCACGACGCGCAGAACCTCGCCTTCGTCTACGTCCCGCTGGTCGGCGGCTCCGACCTCGACAAGGCGGGCGAGAACCTGGAGAAGCTGCGCGACGAGGTCCGTCCGGCCACCCTCGGCAAGGTCGACGGCCTCGAGGCGCCGATCACCGGACAGGTCGCGGGCAGCCATGACTTCAACGACCAGCTGGCCGGAGCGGTCGTCCCGGTCTTCGCGTTCGTCGTGGTCTTCGCCTTCCTGCTGATGCTGCTGTCCTTCCGCTCGCTGACGATCGCGATCACCTCGATCGCGCTCAACCTGCTCTCGGTGGCCGCTGCGTACGGCATCCTGGTCGCGATCTTCCAGCACGGCTGGGGCGCGTCCCTGGTGGGCGCGGAGGGCGTCGGCGCCATCATCAGCTGGCTGCCGCTGTTCCTCTTCGTGATCCTGTTCGGCCTGTCGATGGACTACCACGTGTTCGTGGTCTCCCGGATCCGCGAGGCGCGGCTGAAGGGCCGTACGACGAACGAGGCGATCAAGCACGGGGTGGTCACCACCGCGGGTGTCGTCACCAGCGCCGCGGTCATCATGGTCGCCGTGTTCGCGATCTTCGGCACGCTGTCCATGCAGTCGATGAAGCAGATGGGCGTCGGCCTCGCGGCCGCGGTGCTCATCGACGCGACGATCATCCGGGGTGTGCTGCTCCCGGCGGTCATGGCGCTGCTGGGCGAGCGCAACTGGTATCTGCCGAAGTGGCTGAACCGACTGCCGGACCTCACGCACGACGAGGCTCCGGAGGCGGTCACCCGGCAGGCGCGGGACGACGAGGGGGAGCGGGTTCCCGTCTGACCCCGGTCTGTTTCTGACCGCATGACACGAGGGCCCGTCGGTTCACGGGGGAACCGACGGGCCCTCAACTCTTTCCAGAAAGCGGAAGTCCCTTTACTGGAGCGGGATTTCGGCCTCGATGAGGTCGGCCGCCCGCCGCGTGCCGCCCTCCTCGGCCATTTCCGCCTGGATCTCCTTCAGGCGCCGGGCGACCTCCGGGTCGTCGACGAGAGCGAGCGCGGCCTCGCGCAGGGCCTCGGCGGTGGCCTCCTCGGTGGGCAGATGCCGGGCGACACCGAGCCCCTGGAGCACATCCGCGTTGCCGAACTGGTCCACGGCCTGCGGTACGGCGATCATCGGGGTGGCGGTGGCCATCCCCTCCTGGCTGCCGCCCGCGCCGGCGTGGGTGACGAACAGGTCGGCCTCCTTCAGAACGGCCAACTGCGGTACCCAGGAGCGCACTTCGACATTGGCCGGTACGTCCCCCAGCTCGGCCGGGTCCACCTGCTTGCCGATCTGGAGCACCAGATGCCAGCCCGGCAGCTCGCCGAAGGCCTTGACGCACTCCCGGTAGAAGGCGGGCTGCTTGGTGAAGGACGAGCCGAGCGAGACGAGCACGACCTTCTCGGCGCCGACGGGCCGCTGCCAGTCGCCCTCGGCGCTGCGGTCGCCCTGGCAGGCGCCGACGAAGGAGTACACGCTCTCGTCCACCCGGTCGGCGTTCGGCTGCAACACCTTCGGAATCAGCACCAGGGAGCGGTCGGGGCGGCCCGCGAACAAATCCGGATGCTGCGTGATCCCGTTCTCCGCCAACCAGGCCTGGAAGTGGGCGTAGTAGGCCTTCCCCCGCTCGGTCTTCTTCGGCTCCGCCCACATCGGCTCGGCGACCTCCTCCTCATAGCCCTCCCAGGCGACGAGGTTCGGCGAGAGCGAGATACAGGGCACGCCCCAGCGGTGGGCGAGGACACGGGCCGGGTAGGCGGTGATGTCGTGCAGGACGAGGTCCGGTTCGTCGCCGTCGTAGGCCTCGATGAGCTGGGGCAGCGCCTGGATGGCGTCGGCGAGGAACGGCTCGACATTGTCCAGCAGGGTGCTGCCCCAGGCCTCCGGGTCGGCGCCGGGTCCGGGCAGGGTGGAGTTCCACAGCTTCGGCTCGGCGCCGGTCTCGGCGACCTTGTCGGCGAACACGGGCGGGATCGCGTAGGTGACCCGGTGCCCGCGCGCGACGAGTTCACGGATCACTTCGAGGCTCGGGTTCACGTGGCCATGGGCGGCGATGGAGAACATGGCGATATGCGCGGGTGAGGTCATACGATCGAGACTATGCGAGACGAGACGTCTCGTGCAACTCAAATCTATGTACGGCCCACGGGGCTCCCGAGTAACCCGTCACCGCTGGTAGCGGGCGAGGACCAGGTTCCCGTCCTCCTCAAGGCGCTCGCGCAGCTCGTCGAGTCCGATCGCCCCGCTGTAGTACTCCTGGAGGGCGGGGGTGGCGACCTTGTCCTTCCACTCCGGGTAGCCGCGTACGGACTGGGCGGGCGCGGAGCGCAGATGGGCGGCGAGGGCCGTGCCGGTCGCCCAGTCGTGCTCGGCGGTGTGCAGGGCCGGCTCCTTGAGGGCCTCGGTGCCGGTGGGCAGCATCCAGTCACCGAGGGCGAGCCGGACCATGTTCTCGGGCCGCAGCAGGAAGTCGATGAACTCGGCCGCCTGCTTCTTGTGCGGGCTGTCCTCGGCGATGGAGAGCGTCTGCGGGCTGACGCCCTGGGTGAGCCCGTCCGCGCCCGCAGGTGCGGGCAGCACCTGCCAGTCGAAGCCCTCCGGGGCCTGCTGCACGATCTGCTGGCGGTAGGAGAAGCCGAGCGGGACCATCGCGTACCGGCCGCCGAAGAAGCCGGGCAGGGTGTCCGAGCCGCCGCTGCCGAGGGTCGAACCGGACGCGCTGGCATCGGTGTTGACCTGGTCGTGAATCGTCTTCGGGACCACCTCGTCGGGACCCTCGAAGCGGATCTCGACCTTGCCGTCGGCATCCCGGTGGAAGAGCTGTCCGCCGGCCGACAGGGAGAGGTTGAGCGTGGCGGACACGGGTTCCTTCAGCGGCCAGGCCACGCCGTACCTGCCGTCACCACTCAACTCCTCGGTGATCTGCCGGAACTCCCCCCAGCTCCAGGGCTGTTCGGGCGTGGGGATGCGTACGCCGGACTCCTTCAGCCAGGTGGCGTTGGCGATGAGCACGCGCGGCTCCTGGAGGAACGGCACGCCGTAGATGCCGTCGCCGAAGGTCGTCGTCTGCCAACTGCGCTGCGGGATGTCCGACTTGAGGCGCTCGGGCAGCAGGTCGGTCAGGTCGGCGAGATGGCCGCCGTAGGCGAAGTCGGCGAGATCGTCGGAGGCGTCGTGGACGATGTCCGGTGCCTCGCCGCCCTCGAAGGAGGTGAGCAACTGGTCGTGAACGCTGTCCCAACTGCCCTGGACATACTCGACCTTGACCTCGGGATGGCCGGCGTTCCACTCCTCGACGAGTTCCTTGTTGGCCGCGACGGACTCCTCCTGCCAGGCGAGGGACTGGAAGCGGAGGGTGATCCGGCCGTCGTCGGTGTCACCGCCGCCGGTGCAGCCCGCGAGGAGCAGTAGGAGTACGACGATCCAGCGTGCGCGCATCAGTTCTTCACCGCCCCGGCGAGCATGCCGCCCGTGATGCGGCGTTGGACGATCGCGAAGACGACCAGTGAGGGCAGGGTGGCGAGGAAGGCGGCCGCGGCCAGCGGGCCGAGGTCGGCGACGCCCTCCGCGCCGATGAAGTGGGTGAGGATCACCGGCAGGGTCTGTTTCTCCGGGGTCTTCAGCAGGACCAGCGCGAAGAAGAACTCGTTCCAGGCGGTGACGAAGGCGAACAGGCCTGTCGCCACGATGCCCGGCGCGAGCAGGGGCGCGGTCACCGAGACCAGCGTGCGCAGCCGCCCGGCCCCGTCGACGGCCGCCGCCTCCTCCAGTTCGGTCGGCACGGCCCGGACGTATCCGACGAGCATCCACAGCGCGAACGGCAGCGCCCACACCACGTACACCAGGATCAGGCCGAGGAGCGAGTCGATCAGCCGCAGGTTCTTCAGCACCAGGAACAGCGGGATGATCACCAGGACCAGCGGGAAGGCCTGGCTGACCACGACCCAGCCGGTCGCGGCGCGCGCGAGGCGGGTGCGGTGCCGGGCCATGACGTAGGCCATGGGGGTCGCGATGGCTACGGCGATCAGCGCGGCCGAGAGGGCGGCGATCAGGGAGTTCGACGCGGCTTCCAGGAGCGGCTGTTCGTCGAAGGCCTGGCGGAAGTTGTCCAGGGTGGGGTTCTCGGGGATCCAGGTGGGGTGCAGGCTGCCGAGCTCGCGGGGCGGTTTGAAGGCGGTGGAGATCAGCCAGAGGAAGGGGAAGGCGAGGAAGACGAGATAGGTGAGCAGGGCGGCGTACTGGCCGATGCGGGCGGTGGTGCGGGTCCTCATGACTCGTCCCCTCCCCTGAGCCGGCCGACGAGGAAAAGGGCGAGCAGGACCGAGATCAGGGCGACCATCACGCATCCCATCGCCGCGGCGTAGCCGAACTGCCCGTAGCGGAAGGCCTCTTCGTAGGCGAAGAGCATCGGCAGCCGGGTGCGGCCGCCGGGACCGCCGCTGGTCAGGACGTAGACCAGGGCGAAGGAGTTGAAGTTCCAGATCAGGTTGAGCGCCGTGATCGCGAGGGCGACGGGTCTGAGCGCGGGCCAGGTGACGGTCCAGAAGCGGCGCCAGGCTCCGGCGCCGTCCATGGCCGCGGCCTCGTGGAGTTCGCGCGGTGTGTTCTGGAGGCCGGCGAGCAGGGCGACGGTCGTGGTCGGCATCCCCGCCCAGACGCCGACCACGATGACGGCGGGCAGGGCGGTGGCGAGCCCGGCGAGCCAGTCACGGCCGTCGCCGAACCCCAGATCCCGGAGCGTCTCATTGAGGATGCCGGCGTCCGGGTTGTAGACCAGCCGCCACATCACCCCGACCACGACCTCCGGCATGGCCCACGGGACGATCGCGAGGGCGCGGGCCGCCCAGCGCAGCTTGAGGTCCTGGTTGAGCAGCAGGGCGAGCCCGAGCGCGAGCAGGAACTGCGGCACGGTGACTCCGACGGCCCAGACCAGGCCGATGCGGAACGACTCCCAGAACAGGGTGTCCTGCAACAGATCCCGGAAGTTGAGACCGCCGATCCACTGGGTGGGCTCGGTGCGCCCCGACTGCGAGTCGGTGAACGCCAGCAGGATCCCGTACAGCAGCGGACCGACGCTGAGCAGCAGGATCGGGATCAGCGCGGGCAGCACCAGGAACCAGGCCCCGCGGTCGAGCGGCACCGGCTGCTTCGACCGCCTCGTCGCGGTCACCAGGGTCACGTGATCGACTCCTCGCCGGGCTCGTGACGATCTCGGACTGGGCCTGGTCATGGTCGTGACAGGCGGGTACGCCGTCAAGAGCCCGCGCACACGTTCCGACCTGTGCGAATGCGAGACTGGCCGACGGATGACCACGCACTGAGGGCGACATGGAGGCGGACGATGGACGAGATGCGGGCCCGGGAGGTACTGGCCGCGGCGGGGGTGCTGCCCGGTCCGGCACGGGACGCGGCTCTCCTCGCCCTGGGCGAGAACGCCGTGTTCGCCTCCGGTGACCTGGTCGTCAAGGTGGGCCGCGACGCGGAGTTGCTGGACCGCGCCCGGCGCGAACTGGACATCGCGGTATGGCTGGCGAAGGCGGGCGTCCCGGCGGTCCGAGCGGCCGAGCCCGAGCCGCTCCTGGTCGAGGGACACCCGGTGACGGTGTGGCACCGCCTGCCCGATCCGGTACGCCCCGCGGAACCACGAGATTTGGCCGAACTCCTACGGGTCGTACACGCCCTGCCCGCACCGCCCTTCTCCTTGCCCCCGCGCGACCTGCTGGGCGGAGTGGAACGCTGGCTGCGGCTCGCGGGGGACGCGATCGATCCGGCGGACGCGGCGTATCTGCGGGAGCGGCGGGACGGTTTCGCGGAGTCGGCGCGACTTTTGACGCCGCGGTTGCCGGTGGGGCCGATTCATGGGGACGCGCTGCCTCGGAATGTGCACGTCGGTCCCGACGGGCCTGTGCTGGTCGATCTGGAGACCTTCTCCTCCGACTTCCGCGAGCACGACTTGGTCGTCATGGCCCTGTCCCGCGACCGATACGGGTTGCCTGCGGCGGCTTACGACTCGTTCGTCTCGGTGTACGGGTGGGATGTACGGGAGTGGCAGGGGTGCTCGGTGCTGCGCGGGGCTCGGGAGACGGCCAGCTGTGCGTGGGTGGCCCAACACGCACCGACCAACCCGAAGGCACTGGGGGAGTTCCGGCGCCGAGTGTCTTCGTTGCGGGACGGGGACGAGACAGTGCGCTGGTATCCGTTCTGAGCGCCCTGGGCTCTACGGCGCTTGAATTGACCTTGCTGCCTTGCGCAGTTCTGCCAGTACCGTGCGGACCGCCATTCTCGCCGTCCGCTCCGGGCGGTACAGGGCATCGATGGTGCGTCTTGCCTGGACTCCGCTGAGGGGTCTCAGGGTCAGGGCGGGGTGGGGGCGCATGGTCCAGCGGGGCATCAGGGCGATGCCTCCTCCGGCGGCTACCGCCTCGGCCACCACCGCGAACTCGTTGATGCGGTGGGCGAGATGGAGGCGGCGGCCCGCTGCTGCAGCGATGGCGTCGATCGTGGCCATCACCGGGAAGCCGTCGTGGACCGTGATCCACGGTTCGTCGGCCACGTCGCGTGGGGTGACCCGGCGCTTCGCTGCCAGGGGGTGGTCCTTGGGCATGGCCACATCCAGCGGCTCACGCAGCAGCGTGGCCACCGTGACCGTGTCCGGCCAGGGCGGGGCGTGGTCCAGGCGGTGGGCGAGGACGATGTCGTACTCCCTGGTCAGGCGGGGGAAGTCCTCCTGCGGTACATCCTCGTCGGCGAGCCTCGGCACCGGCTTGCCCGGTCCGGCGAGGGCGCGCAGCAGGAGCGGGAAGAAGGAGCCGCCCGCGCTGTGGAACGCCGCCACCGACACCTCCCCGTCCGGCCGCCCCACGAACTCCTCGACACTGCCCCGGGCCCGCGCCAGCGCCGTCTCCACCTCCACGGCCGCGCCCGCCAGCGCCTGCCCGGCGTCGGTCAGCACCAGCCGTCTGCCCTGCCGCTCGGTGAGCGGTACCGGGATCGCCCGCTGGAGCAGCCTGAGCTGCTGGGAGATCGCCGACGGCGTCACCAGCAGGGCCTCCGCGACCGCCGTGACACTGCCCAGTTCGCCGAGCTCTCGCAGGATCCGCAGCTGCCGTTCGTCCATCCTCTCAGTGTAGGAGCGCTAAAAGATCGTTTAAGAAACTGATACTGGGCTTCAGGGATGTTCCGGTGCACCGTAGGCATGTGTCCGACGTCCGCCGTACCGATGCGGTACTTCTCCTTGTCGCGATCGTCTGGGGATCCAGCTATCTCTCCGCCCAGACGGCCACCGCCGCCCTGCCCGTCCTGCTGGTGCTGTTCGCCCGCTACTTCCTCTCCGCGTTCGCCTGTCTCGGTCTCGTCCTCTCCCGACGGGGCTCCCGCCGCTGGACCCGGGACGAGCTGCGCGCCGGGGTGCCGCTGGGCCTGACGCAGGCGGCGGTGCTCGTCGTGGAGACATACGGCGTCGCCCACACCACCGCCGCCAACGCCGGGCTCATCATCAGCCTGACCATCGTGCTCACCCCCCTCCTCGACCGCGCGGGGCGCTCCGGCGGACTGCCGCCCGCCTTCTGCGCCGCCACCGGCGTATGCGTCCTCGCCGTGGCCCTGCTGATGTCCGGCAACGGCTTCCACGCGCCCCGCCTCGGCGACCTGCTGATGCTGGGCGCGGCGCTGATACGGGCCGGACATGTCGTCCTGGTCGGACGGCTCACCGTCGGCCGGGCGATCCGTCCACTGCAGCTGACGACGGTGCAGACCCTCGTCGGTACGGCCCTGTTCCTGCCCGCCCTCGCGGGCTCCGGGCTGCCGACCCTGGCCCGCGCCGACTCGGCGACCTGGACGCAGCTGGTGTATCTGGCCCTGTTCTGCAGCGTGTTCGCCTTCCTGGCGCAGACCTGGGCCGTGCAGCGGACGTCCGCGAGCCGGGCGAGCCTGTTGCTGGGCACCGAGCCGCTGTGGGCGGTGGCGGTGGGTATCGCGCTCGGCGGCGAGCATCTGACCGCACTGACCGGCCTCGGCGCCGCGTTGATGCTCACCGGCACCTACTGGGGCCAGACCGTGGAACGCGCCCACCGTGCGGCGCTCCCGCTCCCGCTCCCGCCGCCGCTGCCCTCCCGCACCGAAAAGGACCTCGCATGCCCGACCACGACACCTACGAGCACCTGATCGCTCTGCTCGACACCTCCTCCGTCCCCTACCAACTCCTCGACCACGAACCCGAGGGCGCCACCGAAGCCGTCTGCGTACTGCGCGGTCACCCCGCCTCCCAGGCCGCGAAGTGCATCGTGCTCCGGGTCAAGGTCGACCGCCGCACCACGCGGCATGTCCTCGCGGTCGTCCCCGGCGACCGCCGGGTGGACCTGGACGCGGTCCGGGAGCTGTACGCGGCGCGCTATGTCGGCTTCAGCGACGCTCAGACCGCAGAGCGCCTGGCCCGCTCGGTCCCCGGCACGGTCCTGCCCTTCAGCTTCGACCCCGAGCTCGAAGTCGTCGCCGATCCCGAGGTGGTGGCGCAGCCGAAGCTCTACTTCAACGCGGCACGACTGGACCGGTCGCTGCTGATGTCGGGTGCCGATTACGCTCGGGTGGCGAACCCACGCGTGGAACGCATCGCCGGTCCTCCCGCATAGAGCCCCGGGACTTCAGACCGTCTCGTCCGCCGGCTCCCGCAGCGGCCAGACGCCGTCCACGACCGCCTCCGGATCGCCCTTGCGGCGCAGGAAGTTCTGGAAGTCCGCCGCCCATTCGGCGTACCACGCGATCTGGCGGAGGTGCAGTTCCGCCGGGCCGAGGGAGGCGATCTTGGGGTGGCGGTCGGCTATCGCGCAGGCGAGCCGGGCCGCGGCGAGGGCATCGGCCGAGGCGTCGTGGGCGGAGTCGAGCGGGACGCCGTACTCCGCGCAGACCGCCTCCAGATTGCGCTTGCCGCGGCGGTAGCGGTCGACCCAGCGGTCGATGGTGTACGGGTCGACGACGGGGGCGGGTTCCACACCGCCCAGTCGGTCGCGCAGCGACGGCAGGCCGTACCGCCGCAGTTCGGCGGAGAGCAGGCTCAGGTCGAATGCGGCGTTGTAGGCGACGACCGGGACGCCCGTCTTCCAGTAGCCCGCCAGGACGTCCGCGATGGCGTCCGCCACCTGGTCGGCGGGGCGGCCCTCGGTGGCCGCGCGTTCATTGCTGATCCCGTGCACCGCCACCGCGTCCGCCGGGATCTCCACGCCGGGGTCCGCCAGCCACTCCCGGCGTCCCAGCGGCTGTCCGCCCCTGACCTCTATCACGGCCCCTGTGACGATGCGCGCCTCGCACGGATCCGTCCCGGTCGTCTCCAGGTCGAATCCGATCAGCAGCTCACGGTGCCAGCCCATGGGCGGTCCCCCTTCTTGGTGGTGCTTTCCCCCAGTGGTCTCCACCTTCCCATGAGCCACTGACAATCAGAGGAGCGCATTCCGCTTAGCCGGTCGGGCACTTCGGACAGACGGCCCGAATCGCCCACGCACCTCAGGACACCGGCCGCGAATCCGCCCAGGCCACCTCGAACTCCTCGCGGTATGTCGGAAAGAGCCCGTTGTCATCCACATCGCCCGACTTGACCACCCGGTTCCCGCCGCGCAGCACCAGCACCGGTGCCTCCATGCCTCGCGTCCGGCGCAGATAGGACTGCAGGACCGCGATGCCGTCCGAGCCGTCGCCGTCGACCAGGTACGCAGTGAAGCGCGGCGTCTCGTCGTAGACCTGGATCTCGAAGGCGCCGGGGTCGCGCAGCCGGGAGCGGACCCGGCGCATGTGCAGGATGTTCATCTCGACCGAACGGCTCAACTCGCCGCGCTTGATGCCCAGTTCCCGCTCCCGCCGCTTCACCGCGCTGGAGGCCGGGTTCAGGAAGAGCAGCCGCACCCGGCAGCCCCCTTCGGCGAGACGCACCAGACGGCGCCCGGAGAAGTTCTGCACCAACAGATTGAGGCCGATGCCGATCGCATCGAGGCGGCGGGCCCCGCCGAAGATGTCCTCGGCCGGGAACTGCCGCAGCAGCCGCACCCGGTCGGGGTGCACGGCCACGACATCGCCGTACCGGTCGCCGACCAGATCCTCGACCGCGTCAACGGGCAGTCGGCGCGCGGACGGTACGTCCCCGCCCGCGCCGAGGATCTCCAGCAGTCGCGCCGAGGCCCGCTCGGCCTGACCGAGCACCGCCTCGGACAGCGCCCGGTTGCGGGAGACGACGTTCCGGGTCACTTCCAGCTCGTCCAGGGCGAGTTCGACGTCCCGGCGCTCGTCGACGTAGGGCTCGAAGCACGGCCAGTGCTGCACCATCAGCTCGCGCAGCTGCGGCAGCGTCAGGAAGCTGAGGACGTTGTCGTCGGCCGGGTCGAGCAAGTAGCCCTTGCGGCGGCTGACTTCGCGTACGGCGACCGCGCGCTGCACCCACTCCTGCCCGGCGGGTCCGGCCGCGGCCACCACCCACTCGTCGCCGTGGACGGGTTCGTAGATGGGACGCAGAACAGCGGCCACGACCGCGCGCAGCCGCTGTTCGACGAGGTTCAGCCAGATGTAGGCCCGGCCGGCCCGCTGAGCGCGGGTCCGTACCTCGCGCCAGGCGTCGGCGTCCCAGTCCAGCTCCGGTCCGATGGCGCCGGCGTCCATGGGGCGCGCCAAGGACACCGTGCCGGGCGGGACGTCTGTGGAGTTCCCCTCGTGACCCTCGTCACCAGGGGGCAGCTCCAGCCCTCCCGAGCCCACCCGCGCACCGCCTTCCGCTCCCCCGAGCACTCCCCGTGTCAACGATCAAGGAAGGGTACTCCGGGACCGGTCGGCGGTGCAGCCGGATGGACAGGTCGTTTCTCAACTCCCCTGTCGAGGCATCCCGTTCGTGCCGGCGAGCTCGGCCGGAGTGAGCGGATTCATAGCGGTGACGTCACGCGGGACGATCGAAAGACCCTGCCAGTGGACCGGCATCGGCTGCTGGTCCTCGTCCCGGGCGATGTGGTGGAAGCCCACATTCACCCAGACCACCGGGTTCTTCAGGGTTTCCCCGTCGACCCACTTGTCGATCGACTTGGACTGCTGCCCGGTACCGCAGTTGAGCGGATTGCCACTGGCGTACTGCTCGCACTTCTTGTACTGCGTGAAGTACATGTCGTGCTTGGTGAATCCGCGGCCGGAGTACTTGGCGTTGGGGCCGGGCACGAGCTCGTAGGAGCGCGGGTGGCCGTCCTTGTTCTTGCCGGTCGCGCTGACCACGCGCCACCAGCGCATGTTCTTGGCGTCGCCCGCGAGTTCCTTGGTGACCTTGGTGCGGGTGGTCTTGTTGGTGGGCGCGCGGTCACCCGGGGCCTGCGGGCTGACCTTCGAGTCGTACTGCTCGATACGGCCCTTGGAGGAGCCGTCCAGACCGAAGTTGAGCCGCCAGAACACATTGTGGCTGTGGCTGAGCACCTTGGCGCTGGGGCCCTTGCCTATCGGCCAGCCCCGGCCGTCGGCCGCGTCGTAGTCCTGCGGGGCGAGGCTGCCGGTGGCACCGACGTTCATGTGGATGGTGCCGTCGTCCTGGAAGCGCCACTCGGTGATGTACTCGTACCAGCTGACCTTGTTGACGGCGTAGACGAGCAGGTCCTTGCCCTGCTTCTGGTACAGCTTCTCGGCACCGGTCAGCGGCTGGTTGAGCATGCGGTACGCGTGCCCACGCGCGCGTGTCGTGGTGCACAGGCCCTTGACGTTACGGGTGTCGGTGGACTCGGGCGCCCGGACCTTGACGGTCCTGATGGTGCCGCCCGGGCACTCCCCCGCCGCCAGGTTCTCCAGACCGTCGCCGAAGTAGTACGTCGTCAGGTCCTCGTACTCCTCCGAGCCGTCGTCGTAGGGCACGTGAATCTGGGCGAGCTTGGAGCTGTTGAGCACCTTGATCGGCTTGGCCTCGCCGGGCGGCTGGTAGGTGATGTCCTCCAGGATCATCCCGGCCATGGCCTCGTGGCGCCAGCACATGCGCCAGGTCGTGCCGTTGGAGAGCTTCTGCTCGATACGGAAGGCCGCGCTGCAGTCGGGGGCGGCGGCCGGGGCCGCCTTGGGCTGTGCGGCGGCCGGTCCGGCGCCCGCGGCCGCGCCCGCCGTCAGTCCGGCCACGGCGAAGGCGGCCAGGGCCGTCCGCGTGCGGGCACGGCTCACTCTGTTGACGCGCATGAAGACATGACTCCCTTGCATAAGGAGTGAAGTGGGAAAAGTGAACTGATCAGCGGTCGAGCTCGGCGACCTTGCGGGCGCTCAGGTCGATCACCAGATGCCGCATGTCGATCCACGGCCCGTTGAGGGCCTTCGGGAACAGCCGCGCGCACCGGTGTTCGCCGCACTTGTCGAGTACGGCGGGCTGGGCGCCCGGAGCTCCCCGGAAGACCATGGAGTCGAGCTCCAGCTGGTCCGGGGAGGTGAGCTCCTTGCCGGTGGCGTCCTTGTAGTCGGCCTTCAGACCCGCGCTGAGCGGGCTGGCCAGAAGGATCTTCGCGGCCTCGGTGTTCTCGGTGCGGCTGAGCGGCGGCTGGACGCCGCGCTGGGTGCCGGTCTGCTCGACCTTGCCGGTGTCGAGGTTCACGGTCTTGGTGACGAGCGTGTCGTCCTTGTAGTCGTAGAACATCACGTCGGCGCGCCGGGGCGCGGACGGGTCGTCGAGCTCGTCGGCCTCCGGCTCGGCCAGGTCGATGACGAGGCGCTGCGGGCCGCGGTCCCCGTCGACGTCCTCGCTGGACCGCAACAGCTGCTGGTTGAGGGCGATCTGCTCGACCTTGGCCAGCTCGTCGTCGGTGAGCGGGTCGCGCCCGGTGCCCTCCTCGCCCTCGGCCGGGGCCTGCTGGACGACTCCGGGCTCCACGGCCTGGTCCTGGCCCTGGCCCGGCGTCTGTCCCTGCGCCTGTCCGTCGGCGGCCTGCTGGGCCCCCGTGTTCTTGCCACCCGTTTCGTCGGCCCCCGCCGTGCCCGGCAGGGTGATCGCGACCATCGCCGCGGTCCCTGCCAACGCTATGGCCGCACCGGCCACCACCTTGCCCAGATGGCGGTGCACTGCTTTGCGCACGTCTTTCCCCCTACTCCCCCTGGGTCCCCGGGAGTATTCGATTGCCCCACTGGTTCGGCATACCGGGTATGCCTGGTCGATCGGTAAGAGGGACGTAAGTCGTAGGTGGTTCCATCACTTTCGGGGAGACTCGAAGCCAAGGCGCCCCCGATGGCGCGGTCCACCTGAAAGAGTCGTGTCCATGCAGGTCTGGCCTGGAGAGGCGTATCCACTCGGTGCCACCTACGACGGCGCCGGCACGAATTTCGCGGTCTTCACGGAGTCCGCGAACCGAGTAGAGCTGTGTCTGCTGCACGACGACGGCTCGGAGACGGCGGTGGAACTGCGGGAGAGCGACGCGTTCGTGCGGCACGCGTACGTGCCGGGCGTCATGCCGGGACAGCGGTACGGATTCCGGGTGCACGGGCCGTACGCCCCCGAGCGCGGGCTGCGCTGCAACTCCGCCAAGCTGCTCCTCGATCCATACGCGAAGGCGGTCAGCGGCTCGATCCGCTGGGGCGAGGAGGTGTACGGCTACCACTTCGACACGCCCGACAAGCGCAACGACCTGGACTCGGCGCCGCACACCATGTCGTCGGTCGTGGTGAACCCGTACTTCGACTGGGGCGACGACCGGCGCCCGCGCACCGAGTACCACCACACGGTGATCTACGAGGCCCATGTCAAGGGCCTCAGCATGCGGCACCCGGGACTGCCCGAGGAGCTGCGCGGCACCTACGCGGCGCTCGCGCACCCGGCGCTCATCGAGCACCTGACCGAACTGGGCGTGACGGCGCTGGAGCTGATGCCCGTACACCAGTTCGTGAACGACCACCGTCTGGTGGACATGGGCCTGAACAACTACTGGGGCTACAACACGATCGGCTTCTTCGCCCCGCACAACGCCTACGCGTCCTGGGGCGACCGCGGCCAGCAGGTCCTGGAGTTCAAGTCGGCGGTGAAGGCGCTGCACGAGGCCGGTATCGAGGTGATCCTGGACGTGGTCTACAACCACACAGCCGAGGGCAATCACCTGGGTCCGACGCTGTCCTTCCGGGGCCTGGACAATCTCTCCTACTACCGGCTCACCGACGACCGCCGCTATTACATGGACACCACGGGC
This sequence comes from Streptomyces sp. NBC_00287, assembly GCF_036173105.1. Classification (NCBI taxonomy): domain Bacteria; kingdom Bacillati; phylum Actinomycetota; class Actinomycetes; order Kitasatosporales; family Streptomycetaceae; genus Streptomyces; species Streptomyces sp. NBC_00287. The sequence goes on along the minus strand of NZ_CP108053.1, from coordinate 7,298,647 downwards.
ACCGGGAACTCCCTGCTCATGCGGTCCCCGCACGTCCTTCAGCTGATCATGGACTCGCTGCGGTACTGGGTCACCGAGATGCACGTCGACGGCTTCCGCTTCGATCTCGCCGCCACGCTCGCCCGGCAGTTCCACGAGGTGGACCGGCTGTCGTCCTTCTTCGACCTGGTGCAGCAGGACCCGGTGGTCTCCCAGGTCAAGCTGATCGCCGAGCCCTGGGACGTCGGCGAGGGCGGCTACCAGGTGGGCAACTTCCCGCCGCTGTGGACCGAGTGGAACGGCAAGTACCGCGACACCGTACGGGACATGTGGCGCGGCGAGCCGCGCACGCTCGCGGAGTTCGCCTCCCGGCTGACCGGCTCCTCCGACCTGTACCAGGACGACGGGCGGCGCCCGCTGGCCTCCATCAACTTCGTCACCTGCCACGACGGCTTCACCCTGCACGACCTGGTCTCGTACAACCACAAGCACAACCAGGCCAACGGCGAGGACAACCGCGACGGCGAGAGCCACAACCGGTCCTGGAACTGCGGCGCGGAGGGCGAGACGGACGATACGGCGGTGCTGGAGCTGCGGGCCCGCCAGATCCGTAACTTCATCGCGACGCTGATGCTCTCCCAGGGCGTGCCGATGATCAGCCACGGTGACGAGTTCGCGCGCACCCAGAAGGGCAACAACAACGCCTACTGCCAGGACAGCGAGCTGGCCTGGCTGAAGTGGCCGGACCCCGAGGCGGAGGACGGCAGCGAGCTCCTGGACTTCACGCGCGCGATGGTGTGGCTGCGCCGGGACCATCCGGTCTTGCGCCGGCGCCGCTTCTTCCACGGGCGGCCGGTGGAGGGCACGCACGACGAGCTGTCGGACATCGCCTGGTTCACCCCGCAGGGCAAGGAGATGACCCAGCGGGACTGGAACTCGGCACAGGCGTCCGCGCTGACGGTGTTCCTCAACGGCAACGCGATCTCCGAGCCCGGCCCGCGCGGGGAGCGCATCAGCGACGACTCGTTCCTGCTGATGTTCAACGCCGCACCGAAGACCCTCGACTTCGTCGTGCCGGTCAACCACGGCCGGCAGTGGCAGGTGGTCGTGGACACCGCGCGCGTGGACGGCGTTCCGCCGGGCACGGGTCCCAAGGTGCAGGCCGGGGACCGGCTGACCCTGGTGGACCGCAGCCTGGTGGTGCTCCAGCGGCCCGTCTAGGGGCGAGTGTTCACGGGCACGCGCGCGTGGCTCTTCGAGGCGTACGACCCCGCGGGCGCCGTCAGCGCCAGGGCGCAGGCGAGGGCGGCGGCCAGGCTCGCCGCCCCGAAGGCCGCCGTGGGGCCGTATGTCTCGGCGAGGCGGCCGGTGACGGCGACCGCCAGGGCCTGGCCGCCGACCAGGGCGCTGGTCGCGACGGCCATCGCCTCGGCCAGCCGCCCCGGCGGCACCACCCGCTCGGTGAGCCCGAACACGGTGATCAGATGCGGGGCGTAGGCGACACCGAGGACGGTGACCGCCGCGTACAGCCCGACCAGGCTGCCCGTCCACAAGAGGGGCAGCGAGAGCACGAACGCGGCCCCGGTGGCCGCCCGCCAACGCGCCGTGAGCCCCACGCGCGCGGGCACCGCAGCCATGGCGAGCCCCGCGACGGCGCTCATGACTCCCATGGCGGCATACACCAGCCCGGCCTGCTCCGGCCGCCCCAGCCGCTCCGTGAGCGCGGTGATCCCGGCCTGACAGGCGCCGAACATGGCCCCTTGGAGAGCGAGGGCGGCCCGCAGGGAGTGGACGGCGCGGGGCATGCGCCCGGGTGCCTCGGTGCGGGGTGCTCGCCCCTGGACCTTTGCGCGGGCCGTGCGTCCGTGGGCCATTGCGCTTGCCATGCGGCCGTCGGCCTGTGCGCGGGCTGTGCGGCCGTCGGCCTGTGCGCGTGCCATGCGGCCGTCGGCCTGTGCGCGTGCCATGCGTCCCTGGGCCTTGGCGCGGGCCAGGAGCCCCCGGAGCCCTCCGCGGGCCGCGCGGCCCTGGATCCTTGCACGGCCCTCGCGTGCCGAGACCACTGCGCGGCCCTCGGCCGCCGGTCGGGTGGCCATGGCGGTCGGGTGGAGGGCGAAGGCGGTGCCGCACAGGGACACCAGGAGGGCGGCGGTGAGTAGGGCGTGGGCGGGGTGGGAGACCACCGCGGCCAGGCCGACCAGGGCGGGGCCCAGTACGAACGAGATCTCGTCCAGGGTGCTCTCGAGGGAGAGCGCGGCGCCGATCACCGGCTCGGGCGCCTTGTCCCGGCGGGCCAGGGCGATCAGCCGGGCCCGGGCCAGGGGGCCGATCAGCGGCACGCTCGCGCCCGCGCAGGCTCCGAGGAGCGCGAGCCAGGGCGTGCCGAGTCCGGCGAGCGCCCCGGCCACGAGCGCGGTGATCGCGAGGGCGTTGGCGAGGGAGCAGGCGAGCACGACGGTGCGCTGCCCGTGCCGGTCCGCGAGCCGGCCCACCAGCGGGCCGCAGACCACCTGCCCGATCGCCAGCGCACCGCCGGTCAGACCGGCGGCGGCGAGGGAGCCGCTCGTGCGGGCGACCAGCAGCACACTGCCGAACTGGATGGTGGCCGTGGGCAGCCGCCCGAGGAACGACACCCCGGCAGCAGCGGCCCGGTCAGGCCGATCACCTCACGGTACGTGTCCAGTGTGCCGCCGCGCCCCTGAGATCCCATCGCTCGAAGCTAGCCACGCGTGCGGGGGCACGTGGAGAGGACGATGACACGAAGGGCGGCAGGGCGGGTACGTACGTTTCCATGACACCTGAGCGACCTGACCCGGTGGCGCCCACGGCCACGTACCGGCTGCAGCTGCAGCCCGAGTTCCCGTTCGCTGCCGCGGCCGAGGCGGTGCCGTATCTGGCCTCGCTCGGCGTCTCGCATCTGCATCTGTCCCCCGTGCTGGAGGCAGTGCCCGGCTCGACGCACGGCTACGACGTCGTCGACCACGCGCGCGTACGGGAGGAACTGGGCGGCGAGGAAGGGCTGCGCGCGCTGGCACGCACCGCGCGGGAGCACGGCCTCGGCCTGATCGTGGACATCGTGCCCAACCACATGGCCATGGCGCCCCGCCACAACCGGGCCCTGTGGGAGGTGCTGCGCGAGGGCCCCAAGTCGCCGTACGCGCGCTGGTTCGACATCGACTGGGAGGCCCAGGGCGGTCAGCTGCTGCTGCCGGTGCTCGGCGGTCCGCTCGGCCAGGAGCTCGGCCGTCTGGAACTCGACGGCGGCGTACTGCGCTACTACGACCAGACGTTCCCCCTGCGCGAGGGCACCGAGGACCTGCCACTGCCCCAACTTCTGGACGCCCAGTGGTACCGCCTCGCGTGGTGGCGGCTGGCCCGCACCGAGCTGAACTACCGCCGGTTCTTCAGCATCTCGGAGCTCATCGGGGTGCGGGTCGAGGACCCGGAGGTCTTCGAGGCCACCCACGACAAGATCCTGGCGCTGCTGAACGAGGGCGTCATCGACGGGCTGCGCGTCGACCATCCCGACGGACTCGCCGACCCCGACGCGTATCTGCAGCGACTGCACGAGGCGACCGGGGGCCGCTGGACGGTCGTCGAGAAGATCCTCTCGGACGGGGAGCAGCTGCCCGCCGCCTGGCCCGTCGCCGGCACCACCGGCTACGACGCGCTGCGGCACATCGACGGCCTCTTCACGGACCCGGCGGGTCATGGGGAACTCCTCGGCCAGTACCGGCGGTTCGCGGCCCCGCAGACGGACCGGGGAGGCCAGTGGGAGGCGACGGTGCGGCGGGCCGCGTACAAGGTCATCACGCACGAGCTGGCCGCGGAGACCGAGCGGCTGACCCGGGTGGCCGACCGGGTGTGCGCCACCTCGCCGGAGCCCGCGCTGCGCGACCGCGCACCCTGGGCGCTGCGCACCGCCCTCCAGGAGCTGCTGGTCCGTCTGGAGGTCTACCGGCCCTACACCTCCGGTGACCCGGCCGCCGTCGTCACCGAGGAGGCGGCGGCCGAGGCCCGGCACGCCTTCGTAGTCCCGGAAGAAGCCGGCGTGGTCGACGTCGTACGCGATCTGGTGCTCGGGCGTGCCGGGGACGGTCCCGACCAGACCGAGTTCCGTACCCGCTTCGCGCAGACGGCCTCGGCGCTGCGGGCCAAGTCCGTGGAGGACACGGCGTTCTACCGCTATGTGCCGCTGCTGTCGGCGACCGAGGTGGGCGGGAACCCGGGCAGTCCCGCGATGTCCCCGGAGGACTTCCACGCCTATTGCGCGCGCGTGCAGCGCGACTGGCCGGCGACGGGGACGGTCGTGTCGACGCACGACACCAAGCGCAGCGCCGATGTACGGGCCGCTCTGGCGGTGCTCACCGAGTGCCCGGAGCGCTGGGCGGACGTCCTGGCCGAGGTGACCCGCACCGGCGAGGGCGTGCCGGACGCGCAACTGGCGTGGGCCGCCTGGCAGACGGTGTTCGGGCTCGGTCCCTCGGACCCGGGGCGGGTGCAGGGGGCGCTGCTGAAGCATGTGCGCGAGGCCGGGCTGTACACGAGCTGGACGGAGCAGGAACCGCCGTACGAGGAGGCGGTGGCGGCCTTCGTCGAGGCGGGGCCCTGCGGCCCTCCGGGCGCCCACGTGGCCGCCCTGCGCAGCCGTCTTGAGCCGCATATCCGGGCGAACATGCTGGGCGCCGCCCTGGTGCAGCTGACGATGCCGGGCGTGCCGGACGTGTATCAGGGCACGGAGGGCGAGTACCGGGCCTTGGTGGACCCGGACAACCGGCGGCCCGTGCACTTCCCGCCCCTGGCCGCCGACGAGAAGAACGCACTGACCACGGCGGCGCTCCGGCTGCGCGCACGCCGGCCGGCCGTCTTCGGGGACGCGGCTACGTATACGCCGCTGACCGCTCAGGGTCCGGCGGCGGCGCACTGTGTGGCGTTCACGCGCTCCCAGGAGGTGGTCACCGCGGTGACCCGGCTGTCGCTGCGGCTGATGGAGGCGGGCGGCTGGCGGGAGACGCGGTTGGAGCTGCCGCCGGGGCGGTGGGCCGACGTCCTGGCACCGGAACGGGAGTTCACGGGGCACGCACGCGTGGAGGAGCTCTTCGAGGGGCTCCCGGTGGTGCTGTTGGAGCGGGTCTGAGGGGCGCGTCCGCCCGCGTCGTGCGCCGTGGGGCGGGCCCTGCGACCGGCTCGTGCGCGCGCATGCTCCCGGGGCTCGCCCCCGGCGACCGGCGCATGGTGACGAGTGCCTCCGCTCTCGTCCGCGCCGGGGCTCCCGGGCCCCGTCCCCCTCCCATGACTCCCGCTGGCACCAACCGCCCTACCTGCTGGCGGTAAATGCCCCTGGGCGCCCCCTGGAGCCTCCCCCTGTGTGTCCTTGACAGTGCAATGCGACCGTGGGGTACTGCGGATTGCGAAGCCGGGCGGATGTGACGGGGGTGAGTCTCCTGCCGGAGCTGCGCTACCCCACGGTGACCGAAGTCGTCTCGGCGGCCCGGGCGTTGGCGGCACAACGACCGGGCCTGTGCACCCTGCGGCAGGTGGGTGTCTCGCGAGCGGGCCGTCCTCTCCACCTGCTGTCCGTGGGCCGTGCGCGGCCCGCCGTGCTGGTCGTGGCGGGTGCCCATGCCAACGAACCGACCGGCGGCCCAACCCTCCTCGCCCTCGCCGAACGCGTCGTGCACGAACGGGCGTTGCGGGCCGACACCTCTTGGCACTTCCTGCTGTGCGCTGATCCCGACGGGGCGAGCCTGCATGTCACCCCGGCGCCGCGCAGCCTGTTCGACTACCACCTGGGCTTCTTCCGGCCGGCGGGTCCCGAGCAGCCGGAGTGGTCGCCCGCCGTACTGCCGCCCGACCGGCTGCCGCCGGAGACTCGCGCCCTGACCGGGGTCATCGACGAACTGCGCCCCTACCTCCAGGCGACCCTGCACGGCACCGATCTGGGCGGCAGCTGGGTGCAGTTGACGAAGGACCTGCCCGGCCTTGCCGAGCCGTTCGCCAAGTCGGCGGCCGAGCTGAACATCCCGGTGGAGACGGGCGCCTCGGACGCCGCGGGCTGGCCCGCGTCCGGTCCCGGCGTGCATGTGATGCCGGCGCCGGGGGCGGGGGCTGCGTACCCGAGCATGCCCGACGACGCCCGGCACAGCACCTGGCACCACATCCACCGGTACGGCGGTCTGACGGCGGTCGTGGAGGTGCCGATGTGGGCGAGCGACCTGGTCGACGACCCCGTGCCGCATCCGGCGCCGGCGGCGGCGATGCGGCGGCTCTCGGGCCGGCTGGTGCGGGACGCGCTGGAGGTGGAGCGGGTGCTCACCGAGGTGCTGCCCCGTCTGGACGGGGCCGACGGGCCGCTGTTGCGGGCCTCGCGGTGGGCGCTGGAGCTGGTGCCGGGGCTGGCCGCGGACTGGGCGCACACGGTCCCGGTGGACAACACGCGCGCGTACATCGGCAGTGTGGACGCCTTCGCGCGCCGGCTGCCGCTGCGGGCGGCGGCCATGCTGCTGCGGGTGCTGCAGGAGACCGACGACCGTGCGGCGCCGGATCTGGAACGGCTCGTGGCGTCCTGGAGCAGTTCCTTCGAGCGCCGGTTCCGGGCCCGCTGGGTGCCCTTGGAGCACCAGATCGAGCACCAGTCCCGCACGGTCGTCGCGGCGGCCCTGCACGCGCGCGACAGGGCGGCGTGAACCGCCACGCGCACGTGCAGGGCCCTCAGCCTGTCAGTCGTCCAGTGCGAACACCGCCCCCGTCAGCGCCTCCATCTCGCACGCGTTGCCGAAGGTCTGCCGGAACTCGATCGGGCGGCCGTTCCACTGGCCGCTCGCCCTGGCGGACACCGGCGCGTAGATCATCGTGCAGACCCTGTCCTTCGGAGTCATACGGGCGATGTCGCCGTCGACCGCCGCCAGTTCCGCGCAGGCCTCGGTCGCGCTCGCGTGGCCCTGGGGCGGGTTGCACATCAGCAGCGTGCCGCGGGTGTCGCTGGACTGCGCGTCGCCCGTGGTGAGCGTGAGGTAGAGCCAGTTGCCCGGGAGGGTCTCCCGCTCGGCGGCCTGCGCCGGAACCGTCGCGAGGACGAGGAGCGAGGCGGCCGCAAGCAGGACGCCCCGGACACCGGCCCGTCCCGCCTTCACTGTGGTGGAGTGTGTCATTCCCGATGCATCGGCACGGCGGCCTCGGAACCCCACCCCGGCTCACCCGAACGGGAGCACGCGCGCGCGTGCCGCGAGGCCGGCTCGAACGCGGCGAGCACCACTCGGGACTGGTATTCGACCTGGCGCGCGACCGGTATCCACCGGGCCCCGCAGCCGTCGCGGTAGTCGGCGCACCACAGGTCGATGAGCCGGTCCAGCTCCGGCAGCACACCGGCCGGGTCGCGGCCCGAGTCGGTCACCAGCCGGTGCAGCAGCCCCGCCGTGCGCAGCGCGAGACGCCGCCCGGCGATGCGCAGGGTGGCCAGATGGGCGGTGCTGAGCGGTGGCAGCGGCTGGGCGTCGACGGTGACCATGTCGGGGTCCCACGCGTCGGCGAGGCCTGGACAGACCAGTAAATAGTCGTCGACCGGGGCGAGCAGTTGCGCGGTCTCGGGAGTGGGGGGCAGATGGTGGCGGATCCGGGCGAGGAGCCGTGCCAGCAGCCGGGAGTCGTGCCGCAGGGCGCGGCTGACCGTGCGCAGGACGGCGGCGGCGTCGGCGGGGGTGGTGTCGTCCTCCACAGCGGCCACGCCCCACATGGGTGCCTCGACCACCGCCGTCACCGTGCCGTAGCGGTGGGGGTGGAACCATGTCGACTCCACGGCGGCCTCGGTGATGGCCGCGGCGAGGTCGCCCCGGCGCGGCGGCGGGATCCGGTAGACGGCGGGCCCGAGGCGCGGCCAGTACAGGGTGTCGTACGGGCCGAGTTCGCGGGGGATGCCGAGGCGGGCCGCGGTGTGCGCGAGGCGGCGTGGGAAGCCGGGCAGGTCGTGGGTGAGCTCGACGAAGCCGCCGCCGACGTCGACGCCGTGCAGCGAGCATTGGAGGAAGGGCCGCAGTTCGTCCTGGAGGGCGAGCAGGGCGCGGGTCTCGGGCAGCGCGGCGTGGTCCGCGCCGTCGGGCAGCCACTCGGGCTGTTCCAGGAAGCCGGGGCGGAAGAAGTTCCGGAAGTAGCGGCCGAGGGTGTACGGGCCCTGCAGCCAGCCCTCGTTGCGACGCAGGCCGTCCGGGTCGAGGCAGAGCAGGAAGTTCCAGGTGGCGTCGGCTTCCTCGTGGCGGCGGGGGTCGGCGAGGACGCGTTCGGCGAGCCGGAGGGCGGTGGCGCCGCCCACGGGTTCGTTGGCGTGCGGTCCGGCGACGACGAGGACATGGCGGCTGCCCTGGCCGACGGACAGCAGCCACAGGGGGCTGCCCGCGCGGGAGGTCCCGACACGGCGCAGCCGCGCGTCCGAGGGATGGCGGGTGACGAACGCGGCCGCCCGGGCGCCGAGCTCGTCGACGGTCGGGTAGCGGAGGAGTGGCAGCAGGGCGCACCTCCGCGAGCCGGTGCCGTCGATTCACCTGATGTGCATGGGGTACGCACAGTCAGTCACGACTACTGCAGGTACGTCAACACCCGCGTATGCAAAGGGATTTCCCCCACCGCACCCCGTAAAGCCAAGGCCAGAGCTAAGGTGCGGCTTAGTTCACGGCGAGCCGGAACGCCAGCTGCCCGAAGCCGACCTGATCGCCCTCGCGGACGACGGCCGCCCCGATGACGCGTCGGCCGTTCACCGTGGTGCCGTTGGTAGAGCCGAGGTCCCGCAGCACCCACATGCCACCGTGGCGGGTCAGTTCGGCGTGCACCCGCGAGACCGTCTCGTGGGTCAGGCGCAGACCGTTGGCCGGATCGCGCCCGATGCGCAGCGGGTGGCCGCCGCCGGGGTGGGGCAGCAGCAGCTTGGGCAGCCGCTCGGCCTGCCAGGCCCTGCGCAGCCGTACGCCGAATCCGGAGACCGCCTCGACCGTGCCGAAGAGCAGGCGGGAGAACCGGTTCTCCTGGGGCAGGTCGGCGGTGAGGAGGAGCAGTTCGTCGGCGCGGCGGGCGGCGAGGGCCAGCTCCATGCGCCGGATGAACGTGTCATGCGAGAGACGGCCCATGGCGACGCCGTCACGGAGCACCTTCAGCGCCTTGTCGCGCTCCGCGTCGGAAAGCCGCGCGGGGTACGTGTTGAACTCGAAAGACGACGTCACGCTCGTGATTGTCGGACAGCCGGGCCGGAGTGTCCAGAAAACCGGAAAACACCCGCCACGCGTGCGTACCCGGCGACACCCGCCGCAAAAGGGAAGATTCAAAAGCGGATTGATCTCGTTTGAAGCACCATGGACGGGCTACATCACGGTGAGCAGACGAAGGGGAACCGTCCGTGCAGTTCGAGGTGTGGGCACCGCAGGCCGGCCGTGTGACGCTCCATTACGGGGACGCCACACGCGCGTTGGAGCGCGATCCGGAACGAGAAGGTTGGTGGCAGGGGGAGGCGGACGCGCAGGACGGCACCCGGTACGGCTACGCGCTGGACGACGGGCCGGTGCTGCCCGACCCGCGCTCACGCCGTCAGCCCGACGGACCCGACGGACGCAGCGCCGTCGTGGACCACGGGCGCTACACCTGGCGCGCCGAATGGGCCGGGCGTCCGCTGCCGGGGGCGGTCCTCTACGAGCTGCATGTGGGCACGTACACGCGCGAGGGCACCCTGGACGCGGCCGCCGAGCGGCTCGGGCACCTCGTCGAACTGGGCGTCACGCACGTCGGGTTGATGCCGCTGTGCCCCTTCCCCGGCCGGCACGGCTGGGGGTACGAGGGGGTGTCGCTGTGGGCGGTGCACGAGCCGTACGGCGGTCCCGAGGCGCTGAAACGGTTTGTCGACCGGGCGCACGACCTCGGCCTCGGTGTCGTCCTCGACGTGGTGCACAACCACCTCGGCCCGTCGGGCAACTATCTGCCCGCCTTCGGGCCGTACTTCACCGAGACCCACCACACGCCCTGGGGCGCCGCCGTCAACCTGGACGCGCCCGGCTCCGACGAGGTGCGCGACTACCTCGTGGGCAGCGCGCTGGCCTGGCTGCGCGACTACCGGATCGACGGACTCCGCCTCGACGCGGTGCATGCGCTGCGGGACACGCGCGCGTGCCACTTCCTGGAGGAGCTGTCGACGGCGGTGGACTCGCTGTCGGCCGATCTGGACCGTCCACTGTTCCTGATCGCCGAGTCCGACCTGAACGACCCGCGGATCATCACCCCGCGCATGGAGGGCGGGTTGGGGCTCCAGGCGCAGTGGAACGACGACTTCCACCACGCCCTGCACACCGCGCTGACCGGCGAGTCCCAGGGCTACTACGCCGACTTCGGGCGCTCCCCCTTCGCGGCCGTCGCCAAGACGCTCACCGGCGGGTACTTCCACGACGGCACGTACTCCAGCTTCCGGGGCCGCCACCACGGGCGAGCGCTGGACCGCTCGCGGGTGGCCGGACACCGGCTGCTGGGCTACAGCCAGACCCACGACCAGGTCGGCAATCGCGCCCAGGGCGACCGGCTCGCCGCCTCCCTCTCCCCCGGCCTGCTGGCCTGCGCGGCCACGCTGACCCTGACCGCTCCGTTCACGCCGATGCTGTTCATGGGCGAGGAGTGGGCGGCGGGCACGCCCTGGCAGTTCTTCACCGACCACACCGACCCCGAGCTCGCCGAGGCGGTACGGCGCGGCAGACGCCGGGAGTTCGCCGCGCACGGCTGGGCCGAGGAGGACGTACCCGACCCGCAGGACCCGGCGACCCGGGACCGCTCCTGTCTGGACTGGTCCGAGCCCGAGCGTGAACCCCACGCGCGCGTGCTGGCCTGGTACCGCCGGCTGATCGCCCTGCGCCACGAGCAGCCGGACCTCACCGACCCCGACCTCGCCGACACCAAGGTCGCCTACGAGGAACAGCAGCGCTGGCTCGCCTTCCGGCGCGGGGACGTACGCGTGGCCGTCAACCTCGCCAAGGAACCGGCACAGATCCCGCTGGGCCCCCGTCAGGCGCGCGTACTGGCCGCGTGGGAGCCCGTGGAAGGGCCCGGCGAGGACGGGGTGCTGCACCTGCCCGGGGAGTCGTGTGTGGTGCTGCTCCAGGAGTGAGCGCAGGAGTGAGCGCTAGGACTCCTCGTCCCTCAGCTCGGTGACGCGCTCCAGCAGAATCGGCTCCCAGGCGAGCTCCAGTTGCCGTCGCAGCAGCGGCAGGGAGGTGCGGCTCACGGCGTCGAGGGCTTCGGCCAGGTGGACCACGGTGTCGCAGCGGGCCAGCCACAGGCCGCGCAGACAGGGGCGGGCGCCGTAGCCGGCGAGGGTGGCGGCGCGGACGGCGGCCGGGGAGCCGACGGCACGGGCGAGGCCCGCGATGTCCTCGGCCGGGTCGCCGACCACGGTGTCGGTCCAGCCGAGGACGGCGCGCACCCGGCCGTCGGCGCTGACCACCAGGTGCTCGCCGGTCAGGCCGTGGTGGACGAGGACGGCTCCGGCGGGCTGGGCGGCGAGCTGGACCGCGGCCGGCTGGGTGAGCTGGTGCATCCGGACGGCATCGAACTCGTCGGCCGCGGCGAGGCGCCCCGCGGCGCGTTCGGCACGGCGACGCAGCGCCTCCAGGGAGCGCGGGCCGGTGCGCGGCACGCCGAGCGCCTCGGCCTGCCGCGCGGGGACCTCGCGCAGCCCGGTGAGCAGTCCGGCCAGATCGGCCTCGCCGAGGGCGGACACGTCGTGCTCCTCGGCCGAGCCGCCCGGCACCTTGGTGTCCAGCGTGTAGGTCAGCCCGGGCGCCCACTCGCCGTGCGCGACGCTCGTCGGCACGGCGACCGCCAGGTGCGGGCGGACGAGGTCGCGCAGCCGCAGCTCGCGGCGCTGCCGGACGGCGGTCTCGCGGTCGGGCGCGAGGCGCAGCACATGGCGGGCGCCGACCCACCAGGTGACGGGCTCGCCGCCCTCGGCGACGGGCCGGACCTCGGGGCCGGCGGTGTCGTCCGCACCGTCCTTGAGCAGGGAACGGACCAGTCGGCGGACGGTGTCCGCGGTGGGTGTCGGTGCCTGGGTCATGGGTCGCGCCGTCTGTCACTAGAGGGGTGCCGGTACTCCTGGGGCCGTTCAGTCCACTATGACCATCTCGCGGGTCGTTGTGTTGAGGCGCCGGCCGCCGTCCTCGGTGACCGTGACGATGTCCTCGATGCGTACCCCGAACCGGCCCGGCAGGTAGATGCCGGGCTCTACGGAGAAGCACATCCCGGGCACGAGGGGCTGTTCCTCGCCCTCGATCATGTACGGCGGCTCGTGCGTGGTGACGCCGATGCCATGGCCGGTGCGGTGGATGAAGTACTCGCCGTACCCGGCGTCCGTGATGACCGCGCGGGCGGCCCGGTCCACCTCCTGGCAGGCGACGCCGGGCCGTACGGCCCCGCAGCCCGCCTCCTGGGCCTCGCGCACGATGTCGTGGATACGGCGCTCCTCGTCGGTGGGCTCGCCGACATGGACCGTGCGGGAGGTGTCGGAGCCGTAGCCGTCGAGGAGGCCGCCGAAGTCGAGGACGACCATGTCGCCGCGCTCGATGACGCGGTCCCCGGCCTCGTGGTGCGGGTTGGCGCCGTTCGGGCCGGAGGCGACGATCGTGAAGTCGACCGTCTCGTGCCCGTACTCCCGCAGCAGCCGGGCCAGGTCGGCTGCAACCTCGGACTCCTTGCGGCCCGCGAAGGGAACCTTCCGGATCTCCTCGTACGTTGCGTCCGCAGCCGCGCCCGCGGCTGCCAACCGCTCCAGTTCCGCCGCGTCCTTGACGGCACGGAGCATCGGCAGCGCCTCGGTGAGGGAGGCGTAGGAGGAGTCGGGCAGGGTCTTCGCCAGGCCCAGCAGATGCATGGCCCAGGCGTTGTCGCTGATGCCGAACCGGCCGCTCGAGTCGAGCAGGGCCGCGGTGGCGGCGTAGGGGTCCTTGCCGTCGGTCCAGTCGCGCAGGGTCAGCGCGGGACCTCCGGTCGCCTTCGCGGCGTCGGGGGCCTCCAGGGCGGGGACGATCAGGGCGGGGTCCTGTCCCGGGACGAGGACGAGCAGGGTGAGCCGTTCGGTGACGGGGGGTGCGTAGCCGGTGAGCCACACCAGGTCGGGGCCGGGCGCGACGAGCAGCGCGGCGAGACCGGCGTCGGCGGCCGCCCGTGCGGCGCGCTCCATGCGGGCGCGGTAGTCGTCGGCGGTGAAGGGAGCGGGCGTACGGGCGGTCATCCGGGCCTCCCGGGGCGGGTGAAGGTGACTACGGGCAGCATCCTGCCCGGACGGCGGGGGCGGCGCGAGCCGGTCGACGGGGCTTTCACGGGCGCGGTGTCAGCCCTCGAGGGCCATGCGGACGCCGAGAAGCAGCAGCACGCCTCCGGAGACCTGTTCCAGCCGCCTGCGCACTCCCGCGCGGGACAGCAGGCTCTTCATCCGGCCGACGAACCATACGTACAGGCCGTAGTAGCCGATCTCGTAGACCGCCCACAGCGCGGCGAGGCCCACCATGGCCGGCAGGTGCGGGGCGCCGTCGGGGACGAACTGCGGGAGGAAGGACAGGGCGAAGGCGGCCGCCTTGGGGTTGGCGAGGTTGAGCAGCAGCCCCGCGCGGTAGGACGCCCAGCCGCTCCGGACGCCGCCCTCCTCGGCCGCTCTCTCCGGTTCGTGTCGCGTGCGGCGCGCTGCCCGCAGCGTCTGGATGCCGAAGCCGACGAGGACCACCGCGCCGACGACGCGCATCACGTCGTACGCGATCTCCGAGGCCGTCAGCAGGGCGGTGAGGCCGAAAGCGGCGACGACGCCCCAGACGAAGACGCCGGTCTCGTTGCCGAGCACGGTCAGGAAGCCGGAGCGGCGGCTGTGCAGCGACTGCCGGATGATCAGGACGGTGCTGGGGCCGGGCGAGGCGGCCACCAGGGTGCAGGCCCCCAGGAAGGCGACGAGAGTGGTCAGCATGGGGCCATCGTGGCCGGGACGCGGTCCTGGGGACAGTGGTTTTCCGCCACCCGTCGGGTGACAGGGTTTCCGGTACCTGTCAGGTGACGAAGCCTGGGACGGCGGTCAGCTGCTGATAGCCGCCGCTCTCATGACGCACCGTCAAGGTGACCTCGGTGCCCGGGCGGGCCTGGGCCACCGCGCGGGCGAGGTCGGCGGCGTTGTCGATGCGGGTCGTGCCGAAGACGAGGAGGACGTCACCGCGGACCAGGCCCGCCGAGTAGCCGGGTCCTGGCACATGGACGCCGACGAGCTGGGCGCCCGCCTTCTCGGCGTCCACGGCCTCCACTCCGAGGGTGGCGGTGGCGGGCTTGGGTGTCGGGCTCGGCGTCGCGGACGGCGTGGGGCTCGGTTGCGCGGAGGCTGACGGAGCGCCGTGCGCGCCCGGACCCGCCTTCTGGAGTTCGGCGAGTTTGCTCATGCCGATCACCGTGGCGCCGACCGTGCCGAGTCCGACGCCGGACAGGACCAGGATCGCGCCGACGAACAGCGCGAACAGCAGGGTGGTGAGCCGGCGCCCGCTCCGGCGCGCGGCGTGCGGGCGGCGGGCGGGTGCCGGCCTCTTGCCGCCGCCGGGCTGCCGGCCGGGCATCGGCTTGGGACGCAACGCGGTCTGTTCCATGGCTTGCCTCCGGCTGGAGGCTACGGATCGCCTCCGGCAGGAGGACTACCCGGGGCGCCGGCGCACGACGTGCCACGAACGAGTGAGACTGACCGGTGGTCAGGAGCGGAAGCCTCCCTTCTCACCGGACGTCACTCCTCATGGGACGTCGCTCCTCACCGGACGTCACTCCTCACGGGACGTCAGTGCGACCGCCAACTCCCGCGCCGCCCCCTGGAGCGAGCCCGCGTGCACCAGTTCCGTGCGGTGCACGAGCCGTGGCGCGGTGATCGGTACGGCGACGCCGCCCAGCACCCCCGTCGCCACCGAGCGGGGCAGCAGCGTCAGTCCGTGCCCCGCGGCGGCCAGCGCGATCAGGCCGCGCACGTCCGTGCCCTCGTAGCGCAGGGACGCGCGGAAGCCGTGGCCGCCGCCCGCCGCGCGGAGTTGGGCTAGCGACAGTCCCGCGTCGGGGGCGTCCAGCCAGCGGGCGTCGACGAGATCACCGAGGCGCAGACCGGGGCGCCGGGCCAGGGGATGCGTGTCCGGCAGCAGCACACACACCGGCTGCTCGCCCGCTCCGCGCGTGGTCAGCGGTGCCACGTCGGGCAGTCGCAGCGGGTCGCTGGGGGCGGCCAGACCGTCGACGAGGCCCAGGTCGGCGGCGCCGGTGGCGACGGCCGCCGGGATCTCGTCCCGGGGCGCGACCTTGAGGGTGACCCCGGCGGCGGGGAGCGCGGCGAGGACCCGGGGGCCGAGGGCGGTCGGTGCGGCGGCGAGCGTCAGGCCGTGGGCAGGCGCGGCGGCCATCCGTACGACCTCCGCGCGGGCCGCGTCCAGGCGCAGCAGCAGCGGCCCGGCGTGCTCCAGCAGCCGTTCGCCGGCCGCCGTGGGGGCGACGGGCCGGCGGGTGAGCAGCGGGGTGCCGAGGTCCTGTTCCAGCGCCGCGATGTGCTGGGACACCGCCGACTGGGTGTAGCCGAGTTCACGCGCGGCCTCGGAGAAGGAGGCGCGGCGGGCGACGGTGACATAGGTGCGCAGCAGATGCGGATCCATGCTCACCAGGGTCCCATCAGCTCTGCTTATCGAGGGAGCAGGGATCATCGTTGGACGTGAACTCGGCCTCGCGCCCAGGATGAAGGGCATGACCGAGACCCCAGCGCGGATCGCCCTGGTCGGCGACCGCTCCCCCAATGTCGTGTCCCACACCCGTATCCCCCTCCTGCTCGACGCCCTCGCCGCCCGTGAGCGGCTGGTCCTCGACGCGTACTGGATCCCGACCGAGGAGGCGGGCGAGCCGGGCGCGGTGGACGGGTTCGACGCGGTGTGGGTGGTGCCGGGCAGCCCGTACCGCAGCGAGGCAGGTGCGATCGCGGCGATCCGTACCGCACGCGAGCAGGGCATCCCGTTCCTGGGCACGTGCGCCGGGTTCCAGCACGCCGTGCTCGAGTACGCTCGCCATGTCTGCGGACTCACCGGCGTGGCGCACGCGGAGAACGACCCGGCCGCAGAGGACCTGATCATCGAGCCGCTGGCCTGTTCGCTGGTGGGCCACGAGGCTGTGGTCGTCGTCGAGCCGGACTCGCTCGCGCAGTCCGTGATCGGCTCGGAGCGGACGGTCGAGCGCTACTTCTGCGCCTACGGCCCCTCCCGCCACCTCGACACCCTGACCGCGCACGGCCTGCGCTTCTCCGGCCGCGACGAGGACGGCCAGGTCCGGATCGCCGAACTGCCCGGCCACCCCTTCTTCCTGGCCTCGCTCTTCCAGCCGGAGCTGTCCGGCGACGGCTCGCGCCCGCACCCGATCGTCAAGGCCTGGGCCCGGGCCGCCGTGGAACACGCAGCGGCGAGCTCTCGGACAACGGCATGAAGAGCCTCCGAGAGCTCGCCGAGGAGACCGCCGAGCGGGTGCGGGACTTCAGCTGACGGGGACCGCGGGCGGTCGGTCAGGCAGGAAGCCGTGGGCGCGGCGGGCCAGGTAGTCGGACTTGTAGCGGTCGACCTCGCGGTGCCAGTTCAGGATGCCGGCCATCCAGTTCTGGAGGTCGGACACATAGGTCCGCATGGCGTCGCGCGCCTCGTCGGAGAGGTCGAAGTCGTCGTACACGACCGGCAGTTCATGCGCGACGACATGCTCGAACTGCTGCATGCGCTGGGTCGTCAGGTCGTGCACCACGCCGAGGGCGGTCGGGTAGTCGCAGCCGAAGAAGTTCTGCACGACGAGGATCGAGTTATGGATCTCGCCCTCGTACTCGATCTCCTTCTGGTACGAGAAGACGTCGTTGAGGAGGCAGGCATAGTCGACAGCGGCGTTCTCCAGCGAGCGCACCGGGCCGCTGCGGTAGACCTCGGGCGGCACCGAGGGACCGTGGCCCATCCGGCACAGGGCCATGGTGAGGTCGGAGCCGAAGGTGGCGCGGCGCATCTCCAGGTAGTCGACCGGGTCCGGGATGCGGTTCTGGAGCTGGTTGTTCAGCTCCCACACCCAGCTCTCGGTCATGACGTTCACCGCGTCCTTGAGGGTGCGCCGCTGGTCCGTCGTCATCTCGGCGGTCGTGCGCGCCCACAGGTCGACGAGGGCGCGTTCCATGGCGTTGGCGGGGACGACGATGACCTCCTCGCCGTCGACCGGCATGCAGGCCGCCAGGCGCTGGGTGGTGAGGCGGGCGGCGGCCAGGTCGCGGCGGTGGCCGAAGACCAGGGGGTAGTAGTCGTCGCCGTAGGTGCCCCAGGCTAGCCAGTGGGCGCTGAGGTCGAGGGCCTCCGGGGTCGCGTCCGGGTCCAGGCCCGCCGAGCACAGCGCGAGGTCGGCGGCGGCCAGCTTGTCCTCGTCCCAGACGCCCTCCTCCAACACGCCCATGCGATGGCACCAGTCGACGAGGCCCTGACGAGCGCCCGGCAGATGCGGGCACAGCTCCACCTGGAACGGCATGTAGAGGTCGGGGATCAGGGACGGTCCGACCTTCTGGTACGGCACATGCGTGTAGGCGCGCAGCCGCTCGGCGCCGGCCGAGGCGAGGAGGGCGCCGATGTCGGCGGCGGAGGTTCCGGATCCGGTGAGGCCGTGCCAGGGGTTGGTGGAGCGGGCGTGCTCGTTCATGTACCGGCTGGAGCGCATATGCCATTCGTGGCCGCCGGACTGCCAGTCCTGGAGTCCTTGCGTGTAGGCGGCGACGGCGGCGACCTCGTCCGGGGTGAGGCCCCGTTCCAGGGCCAGCGCCGGGACTTCGGTGAGGGCGGTGTGCTCGAACTGGTGGAGCCGGGAGGTGAGGACGTCGTTGACGGTGTCGGCGGCCTCCTGGGTCGTACAGCCGAAGAAGGTCTCCAGCACCAGGACGCCATTGCTGAGCTCGCCCTCGTCCTCGACCTCGCGCTGATAGGAGAACAGGTCGTTGCGCAGGTGCACGGCGTCGGAGAAGGTCTCCATCAGCACCCGCATGGGCCTGGTCCCGGAGACGGCGGCGGGAACCTCGGCGCGCGCGTACTCCACCAGTCCCGCGGACCAGGGGGCGCCGCCCACCTTGCGGCGCATCTCGATGTACTCGACGGGGTTGGCGATCCGCCCCTCGTTGATGTTGGACAGCTCCCACATGGACTCGTTGAGCAGATGCTCGGTGGCGACGGCGAAGCGGCGGCGCCAGTCGGCGGACATCGCGGGGACCGTGCGCGTCCAGAGGTCGGCGAGGCCCGCTTCCACCGGGTTCTCGGGCTCGGGCATCGGCGTCGACAGATCCATCGGCATGAACAGCGCGAGCCGGTCGAGGTGGGCCTTGCCGGCAGCGCGGTCCTGGGTGCGCTTGAACATGTCCAGGAAGTGGTCGTCGAAGAAGAAGACCCACACGTACCAGTCGGTGATCAGGGAGAGGGCGGGGCCGTCGCATTCGGGGTGGGTATAGGCGCAGAGCAGTCCGTAGTCGTGCGCTTCGAGGTCGGACTGCTCCCAGATCCCGGATCCCTCCAGCATGCCCATCTCGCGGGCCCACGCGGTCGAGTGGGCGCGGGCCCCGTCGAGATGCGGGTTGAGCCGCGCGGGATACGGCATGTAGAAGTGCGGGAGTTCGAAGGGCTGCGTCATGGCCGGGCCCTACCCGGCGCCCCCTTCGGCCATCCTCGGGCCGGGACATGATCACACCATCGCGTGAATCCGGGATGAACCTGCGAATTCCCAAGGGCCCTTGTGGCGTTCACCTCTACGCGCGCAGACTACGGAGATTCTCGAGTCCCCTCCCAACGGGGTGACCTCCCCGACAGGGGTGTCCTCTCCCCACCGGACTGTCCCTCTCCTCACCGGAGTCGCGATGAACCAGCCCAGAGCTCTTTCCCGCCGTACCGCCCTCGCCTCGCTCGCCGGAGCGGCGCTGGCCGGCACCGTCGCCGGGCAGGCCACGGCGGCCGAACGCCACGGCCGCGCCGTCCGGTTCGCCACTTTCAACGCCTCCCTCAACCGCTCGACGGAGGGCGCGCTCGTCGCCGACCTGTCCACTCCGGACAACGTCCAGGCGCGCAATGTCGCGGAGACGATCCAACGGGTCGACCCCGATGTGCTGTTGATCAATGAGTTCGACTACGTCGCGGGCGGCACCGCGGTCCGCCTCTTCCTGGACAACTACCTGGCCGTGGGGCAGCGTGGCGCCGAGCCGGTCCGGTACCCGTACTACTTCACCGCGCCGGTGAACACGGGTGTCGCCTCGGGGGTCGACCTCGACGGCCGCAACGGCGCGGTGACGACGCCCGGTTCGGACGCCTACGGGCAGGACGCCTTCGGGTACGGCTGGTTCCCGGGGCAGTACGGCATGGTGGTGCTGTCCAAGTACCCGATCGCCACCCGCGCGGTGCGCAGCTTCCAGCGGTTCCTGTGGAAGGACATGCCCGGCCACCTCATGCCCCCGGGCTACTACAGCGCCGAGGCGACGGCGGTCTTCCGGCTGTCCTCCAAGAGCCACTGGGACGTGCCGGTGAAGATCGGCCATGACACAGTGCACTTCCTGGTGTCGCACCCCACGCCGCCCACCTTCGACGGCCCCGAGGACCGCAATGGCCGCCGCAACCACGACGAGATCCGGCTGTGGGCCGACTACATCGGCGGTCGCAGGCGCGGCGCGTATCTGTACGACGACCGGGGCGTGCGCGGAGGACTGCGGCCGGGGTCGCGGTTCGTGCTGGCCGGTGACCAGAATGCCGACCCGTTCGACGGCGACAGTTACGACGACGCCATCCGGCTGCTGCTGGACCACCCAGAGGTCCGCCCGCCCGCCACCCCGCCGTCCAGCAAGGGCGCGATCGAGGCGGCACAGCTCCAGGGCGGCGCCAACACCTCGCACACCGGCGATCCGGCGTACGACACCGCGGACTTCAACGACAACGCCCCGGGCAATCTGCGCGTCGACTACGTCCTGCCCTCCCGCGGACTGGCCGCGGGTGCGAACGGCGTCTTCTGGCCGACGTCCGACGACCCGCTGTACCGACTGGTGGGCGGCGGGACGAACGTCCCCACGTCGGACCACCGGCTGGTGTGGCAGGACGTGTACGTCCACTGAACCGCGCGCTCTTGCCGAGCAAGGGCCGGGGCGCCACCGTAAGCGCATGACCTCCTTCACGCTCCCACATGAGCTGCACGGCGACGGCGCCCACAAGGTGTTCGCGGTGCACGGCTGGTTCGCCGACCGGTCCGCGTACGCGAGCGTCCTGCCCGACCTCGACATCACGTCCTTCACCTACGCGCTGGTCGATCTGCGCGGCTACGGCGAGGCGAAGGACGCCGTCGGCAGGTACTCGACGGCCGAGGCGGCGCAGGACCTCCTGGAGCTGGCCGACCGGCTCGGCTGGGAGCGGTTCTCGGTGGTGGGTCACTCGATGGGCGGGTCGGTGGCCCAGCGGCTGATGGGACTGGCGCCCGGGCGGCTGCGCCGGATCGTGGGCGTCTCACCGGTGCCCGCCTCGGGGCTGCCGCTCCCGGCCGACCAGTGGGAGCTCTTCGCGGACTCGGCGCACCTGCCGGAGAACCGCCGTACGATCATCGACTTCACCACCGGCGGCGTCCGCCCCGCCGCCTGGCTGGAGCGGATGGTCGCGCGCTCCCTCGCGGTGAGCGACCCGAAGGCGTTCCGCGCCTGGCTGGATTCCTGGGCCGGGGAGGACTTCCACGAGGAGGTGGCGGGCGTCCGGGTGCCCGCCCTGGCGGTCACGGGCCGCCTGGACCCGGCCCTGTCGGCCGCGCTGCTGCGGAAGACCTGGCGGCGCTGGTATCCGTACGGCGAGGTGCGGGAGCTGTCCGGCGCCGGGCACTACGCCATGGACGAGACCCCGCTGGAGCTGATCCAGGTGGTGGAGGCCTTCCTCGACGCCGATGACGAAGACGAAGACGAGGCAGCCGAGGCGGACGACGCCGACGGGACGGCGGAGGGCGAGGAGGCGTGACCGTCCGCCCGTCCCCACCCGTCCCCGATGTCTTCGATCCCCGCCAGTACGCCATCGGCGTTCCCTACGCCGCCTACCGCGTCCTGCGCGACCATCACCCGGTGGCCTGGCAGGACGAGCCCGAGGTGCTGGGCTGGCCGGCCGGCCCCGGGTTCTGGGCGGTGACCCGGCACGCGGACGTGGTCCGGGTGCTCAAGGACCCGCTGACGTACTCCTCTCAGCTCGGCGCCACCCAGATCCGGGATCCGGACCCGGAGGACCTGCCGTTCATCCGGCGCATGATGCTCAATCAGGATCCGCCGGGACACGGCCGCTTGAGACGTCTGGTGAGCCGGGCGTTCACCCCGGGACGCGTCGACCGTTTCACCGCGGTCGCCGAGAAGCGCGCCCAGGACCTGTTCGCGGGGGCCATGGAGGCGGCCCGCGAGGCGGACGGCACCGTCGATCTCGTCGCCACCGTCACCGACGACTACGCGCTGCTGAATCTGGCCGACCTGCTCGGCGTCCCGGAGCCGGACCGCGGGCTGCTGCTGCACTGGACCCAGCGGGTCATCGGCTACCAGGATCCCGACGAGGCGGGCCCGCCGGTGCTCGACCGGGCAGGCAAGCCGGTCAATCCGCGGTCCCCGGCCATGCTGCGGGACATGTTCGAGTACGCCCGCCAACTGGCCGCGTACAAAAGGCGGTACCCGGCCGACGACGTTCTCACCATCCTCGCGCACGACGCCGAACTCACCGCCGCCGAGCTGGAGATGTTCTTCTTCCTGCTCACGATCGCCGGGAACGACACCGTGCGCGGCGCGGCACCGGGCGGGCTGCTGGCACTCGCCGAACACCCGGAGCCGTACGAGCGACTGCGCGCCGGGGAGACCGAACTCGCGCCCGCCGTCGATGAGTTGCTGCGCTGGCATCCCCCGGTGCTGACCTTCCGCCGTACCGCCGACCACGACACCGAGCTCGCCGGGCGGCGGATCCGGGCCGGGGACAAGGTCGTTGTCTTCCATGCCGCCGCCAATCGCGACGAACGGGTCTTCGCGGAGCCGGACCGGCTGGACCTGACCCGTACGCCGAACCCGCATGTCTCCTTCGGCGACGGCCCGCATGTCTGCCTGGGCGCGCACTTCGCCCGGCTGCAACTGCGGGTGCTGTACCGGGAGGCGATGCGGGCGCTGCCGGTGCTGCGTACCGCGGGTCCGCCGGGGCGGCTGGTGTCGAACTTCATCAATGGGATCAAGTCACTGCCGGTACAGGTGACTTGAGTCAGCGGCGGACCTGGATCAGCGCATGTGTCCCGCTGGTGCGCCAGCGTTGCTCCTCGGCCGCGGTCAGGGCGGCCTCCGTCCCGGCATCGAGGCCGGTGATCACCTCGGACTTCAGGGTGCGCAACGCGGCGACCGGGCCGGGGAAGTAGGCGGTGACGTCGGCGAAGGCGGTGGTCGGTGGCCACTTGCGGTCGCCCACCAGGCGCCGGTAGTTGAGGTCGCCCTTCAGCACGGTAAGGGAAGCCGCCTCGAACTCGGCACGGAGATCGTCGGGCATCCGCTCGTACGGCAGGGGCGCGCAGGAGAACGGGTGGGCGCGGACCGTGAGCCGGCCGTCGGTCAGCGCCGCCCACAGCGCATCGCCGTACGCCCGCGCCGCACCCTGTGCCGACCTGAGCCGGCGCAGGGCGTCGAGTACGTCGGCGGGGGTGGCGTCGGAGACGAAGTACGGGTACGGCTTCACATGGAGGACGGCCCGCTGGACGCGCCCCCTGGTCAGGAGGTGGGCGATCAGGAGCAGGTCGGGGATGAGTTCGCGGCCCGCATTGTCGGCGATCAGGCACAGCACGGGCGCCGGCAGCTGCGACCAGAGCGCCTCACTGTCGTCGGCGACCAGGGGCGGGGTGCCGTCGGAGGTCGTACCGTCGGCGGCGGACAGCCGGAAGCCGAGGTCCGCGCGGTTTCCCCACAGGGAGCCGTGCAGCAGGGCGCGGTCCTCGTCCCCCGGGGCCAGATCGTCCAGCGCGGCCAGCTCCTCGTCCGTCTCCTCGGAGTCCAGCTCGGCCAGCTTGGCGGGCCGGAAGGGGTCGATGCCCTGCCAGGTGCCGGGGGTGAAGTAGCCGACGGCGTCGATGAGTCGGCGGTAGAAATAGCTCTCCGACCACAGCCACGGTACGTCGGTCCAGGGGCGGCCCGCGTAGGCGGCGGTGCCCCACTCCTGCCAGCGGTCCCGGTCGTGGGCGTCGGCGGTGAGGGGTTCGATCACGCCCTTGGTGCAGTCGTCGAGGAGCGCGTCGAGCGCGGCCTGCCGCTCGGGGCCGTACGGGAAGGCCTCGCGCACCTGGCGGATGATCGCGGGGTGCCGCTCGGTAAGGACGCTGTACGGGAAGGAGCCGGGTTCGTCGCCGAGGATCACGGGCGGGGTGTCGTGCATGCGGCCGACCGTATCGCGCGAAGGGGCGGTTTCAGCCGACTCTGACCTCCCGCTCCAGCTGGGTGGCGAGGGTGAGATAGCGGGGGCGGCGGGGCACCGGGACCATGCCGCGGATGAGGAGGTGCCACATCTCGGCGACCCGGCGGGGCTGACGGGCGACGGGTTCCAGGGAGCGGCCGACGACTCGGGTGCCGACGAAGAAGCAGACGAGGGAGTGGGCCGCGGCATCGACGTCGACGTCGGGATGGACGTCCGACTCCTTGACCGCGCCAAGGAGTTTGCGGGAGGCGATGTCCAGCCACTCCGTGAACGGGTGTTGCAGGGGCCCCTTCACGGCCACTCCCCCGGTGGCCAGCCGGAGTCCGGCCCGGGGGATCGGTCCCTCGACCGACAGCCGGGTGACACCGAAGGTGGTGCGCATCAGCGCTTCCAGCGAGGAGTAGCCGCGGGCGTCCATCTCCCCGGCTATCTGGCGGGAGGCCTGGGACTGCAGCTCCATGATCGCGCGGGCCAGGTCCTCCTTGGCCGCGAAGTGGAAGTACAGGGCGCCCTTGGTGACTTGGGCGTGCTCGACGATGTCGCTCAGACTGGTCGACTCGTAGCCGCGACGATCGAAAAGGTCAGCGGCAGCTGTGATGATCGTCGCGCGGGTCTGTTCAGCGCGTAACTGCCTCGCCATCGGCTGGACTCTCCTGGGGCGGAAAAGAACGGGTCATGCCGTTTGTTTTTTACTCCCCGTACACAATAGCTCACCGCGCAACCATGCCTACCCGGCAGCCGAAGACTGCCGAGTCCCCCTGGATGCCCAGGACTTGGACCTGACCGTCGGGACCGGGCTCTGCCTCGATCCATGTGGGCTGGTCCAGTTCGGCATACCGGTCGAAGGACGCATGGAGCGACGCCGGCGCACCCGCCTCGCCGTCCACGACCCGGGCGGCCTGGACGGCCGCCTCCAGGAGCAGCATGCCGGGGACATGGTCGAGCGGATGGTCGAAGAAAACGGGATGTGCGGTATCTACTCGCAACTGCCAGCGTCCTGAACGGTCCGGCCGGGCCAGCACGACATCGGCGGGGACCGTGCGGTACACCAGAGCGGGCGGCAGTCCGGGCGGCGGGGACGGCGCGGTGACGGTGGCGGGTGTACGGCCGCCGCGCAGCCTGCGGTAGACGGAGTCGCTGGTCCAGGATGCGGCGAAGCATGCGCTCGCGACCTGTGTGTTCTCTATGGTCACGGCCGCGGTGAGGCTGAACGCGGCCACGCGGCCCGCGCGGTGGCGGACGTCGAATATCTTGACGGTGAGGGCGGGTTCGGCGGGGACGGGGCCCACGGCGAGGTGCTCGGGGCGGATGCTGACGCTCAGCTCCTGGAGCACGAACCGGTGCCCGAGCGGCACGTCGTACTCGGTGTGGGCGAGGAGCGTTCCGGCCTGACGGACGGTTTCGGTGACGAGCAGCGGCTCGTAAGCCGTACGGTCGCTCGACACGTGTAACTGGTGGGCTCGCGGCCATTGCGCGGCTACCCTGAACTGGTCGGTTCCGATCCGGTGCCAGCCGGTGAGGAGGGTCTCGGCGACGGCCGCGCGGTGCACCAGCTGACGGGGCACGGTGGCTGTGAGGGCCTCGGATACTGCCGGGAAATCGGCGAGTTGCGGCAATTCAGGCATGTCTCTCCCTGGCTCCCCCGACAGTGTTGACGGACGGCGAGGTGCCCATGCCGTGAGCGCTACAGTACGAGCCGACCGGTTTGTTTTCAATGAGACCAGGGTGACCAGGATCGGCGCGCGTCCGAGCCGTCGTACTGTGGGCCATCCGGTCAACTCGGCGCATCGGAGGGGCGCTTATGGCGAAGCAGGAGCGCGCCATCAGGACGCGCAGAGCGATCCTGGAAGCCGCGGGCGCGGTGTTCGACGAGCACGGCTACGCCTCGACGACCATCTCCATGGTGCTGGAGCGGGCCGAAGTCACCAAGGGCGCCCTGTATTTCCACTTCCCTTCCAAGGAGTCCCTCGCCCAGGCGGTGCTGGACGAGCAGGTGTCGCTCGGCGCGGTGCCGCCGCATCCGTGCAAGCTCCAGGAAATGGTGGACATCAGCTACGTCTACAGTCGGCGGCTGCTGCACAACCCGCTGCTGCAGGGCAGTGTGCGGCTGACCGTGGACCAGGCCACGCCGCCCGGGGTCGATCACTCCGGGCCGTTCAGACAGTGGGCGGACCATCTGGTCGAACTGCTGGAACAGGCCGAGAAACAGGGTGAGTTGCTGCCCACGGTCGTGCCGAGAGATACGGTCGAGCTGCTGGTCGGCTCCTTCGCCGGCATCCAGCTGATGTCCCGGGCGCTGACCGGGCGGGAGGATCTCGCCCACCGTATCTCGGTGATGTGGGCGCACATCCTGCCGAGCATCGCGGTACCGGGGCTGCTGGTCCGGCTGGACACCGCACCGGACCGGGGTGCGCGCATCCTGGCCTCCCTCGA
Source organism: Streptomyces sp. NBC_00287 (assembly GCF_036173105.1). Lineage (NCBI taxonomy): Bacteria > Bacillati > Actinomycetota > Actinomycetes > Kitasatosporales > Streptomycetaceae > Streptomyces > Streptomyces sp. NBC_00287. The sequence goes on along the minus strand of NZ_CP108053.1, from coordinate 7,272,755 downwards.
TGAGGACGCGCAGCTGATGCAGGGGGCCGAGCCGTGATCCTGCTCACCGGGGCGACCGGAAACGTCGGCGGGCTGGTCGCGCGCCGACTGCGCGGCACGACTCCCCTGCGGCTGCTGACCCGCCGACCGGACCGGGCCGCGGACCTCACCGGACCCCAAGTCGAGGTGGCGAGCGGCGACTTCGACGATCCGGCGAGTCTACGGCGGGCACTGACCGGTGTGACGTCCGCCCTGCTGGTCACCGCGCACCCGCTGACGCACGCCCATGACGAGCACTTCCTGGCGGCGGCGCGCGCATCCGGAGTACGGCATGTCGTGAAGCTGTCGGCGCTCGCGGTCACCGACCCCGACGCCACCGACCTGATCACGAGCTGGCAGCGCGAGAACGAGCAACTCCTGGGCGACTCGGGCCTGTTGTGGACCCTCCTGCGCCCTCGCGCCTTTATGTCCAACACCCTCGGCTGGGCCATCTCCGTCCGCGCGGAGGGTGTCGTGAGGGCGGCGGGCGGAACCGCGGTCAACGCCACCGTCGATCCACGGGACATCGCCGACGTCGCCGCGCTGACGCTACTGGCGCCCGATGCCCACGCCGGGCGGGCATACGCGCTCACCGGCCCCGAGGCCCTCAGTGCCGTGGATCAGACGAAGATCCTCGGTGAGTTGCTGGAACGGCCGCTGCATTTCGAGGAGTTGAGCGAGGTCGAGGCGCTGCGGCGCTTGCGGGCCCGGTATCCGGCCCCGATCGCCGAGGCGCTCGCGGAGAGTTCGGCACGCGGACGGGCCGGGACGAAGGCCGAGGTGGACCCCACCGTCGCCAGGCTGCTGGACCGCCCCGCCAGGAGTTATCGGCAGTGGGCACGGGACCATCTGAAGGCGTTCCGCAGTGAGGCATAGCGAGGAAGAGCGAGGAATGACGACGGGCCGGCCGATGCCCCATCCGCACCGGCCGACCCGTCCGCTCTACAGACCCCTCAGAAGGTCAGCTTCCAGCTGTTGAGGGTGCCCGTGTCCTGCGCCGCCGTGTCCTGCACCCGCAGCTTCCAGGTGCCGTTCGCGACCTCGCTGGAGGCGTTCACCGTGTAGGTGGCGATGACGTTGTCCGCGGAGTCCGAGGAGCTGGCGGACTTCAGTCGGTACGCCGTACCGTCCGGGGCGATCAGGTCGATGACCAGGTCACCGCGGTAGGTGTGCGTGATGTCCACGCCGACCGCGAGCGCCGAGGGGGCGTTGCCGGTGCGGCCCGAGACGGTGATCGGGGACTCGATCGTGCCGCTGTCCGGGACCGCTACGGCCGAGGTGCTGGTGAAGGTGGTGCCCCCCGTGGAGCCGCCGGACCCGCTCACCGCCTGCACCGTCTTGGCCGCGTCCGCGAGACCCGCACCACAGCCGCCGGAGCAAGTACCGGGCAGAGCACGCGAGTTGGTCTTGATCGCGGACTCGATCTGGGCCGGGGTCAGCGCGGAGTTCTTCGACTTCATCAGCGCGGCGAGACCCGCGATGTGCGGGGCGGCCATGCTGGTGCCCTGGTAGTACTCGTAGCTCTCGGCGCCCGGGCCCGCCGCACCGGCGTTCAGCGTGGACAGGATGCCGTTCGCGGTGACGGAGTTGGTCTCTCCGCCCGGAGCCGCGATGTCGACGACCGTGCCGAAGTTGGAGTAGTAGGAGCGGTTGCCCTGACGGTCGGCGGCGGCGACGCTGATGACGTTGGCGCAGCTGGCCGGCGAGTAGTTGGCCGCGTTGGCGTTGCTGTTGCCCGCCGCGACGACGACCGTGGTGCCGTGGTTCACGGCGGCGTTGATCGCGTTCTGGGTGGCGGTGGTGCAGGCGCCGCCACCGCCGAGGCTCATGTTGATGACCTTGGCGACATTGGTGTTGGCCGGAACGCCGGAGACCGTACCGCCGGACGCCCAGGTGATGGCGTCGATGATGTCGGAGTCGTAGCCACCGCATTTGCCGAGGACGCGCAGCGGGGAGACCTTCGCGCCGTAGGCGATACCGGCGACGCCCTTGCTGTTGTTGGTCGCCGCGGCGATGGTGCCGGCGACGTGGGTGCCGTGCCAGGAGGAGTCGTAGGCCGGGTCGCCGGACTGGCACTCGTTCGCGGCGGTCCAGTCGCCCGGGTCGGCCGGGTTGCTGTCGCGCCCGTTGCCGTCGTTGCCGACGGTGGCGTCCGAGATGAAGTCATAGCCGCCGACGATGTTCGCGGCGAGGTCGGAGTGGGTGACGTAGCCGGTGTCGATCACGGCGACGGTCACACCGGTGCCGGTGGTGAGGTCCCAGGCACCCGGAACGTTCATGCCCGCGGTGGTCTCGAACAGGTCCCACTGCTTGCTGTACTCGGTGTCGTTCGGCGTGGCCAGCGGCTTGTTCAGACGGTCCGGTACGACGTAGGAGACCTGCGGGTCGGCCTGGTACTCGGCGATGACGTCGGCGACATCCGCCTTGGTGAGGTCCTCACCGAGGTCCACGAGGGCGGCGCCGGTGCCGAGACGGCGCTGGAAGTCCAGTTGCTCGCCGGCTTCCTTGCCCTTGGCGGCGGCGTCCGCGTCGGCGGCCTTGTTCGACTTCGCCTCGGCGGCGCCGGACTTGTAGCCGACGATGAGCCGTTCGGCCGGGGCGCCGGGGGCGGCCTCGGTGGTGGCGGCGGGGGCTTCCTGGGGAGCGGCGGACTCCTGGGCGACGGCGACCGTGGCGGTAGCGGCCGTGAACAGCGCGGCGGAGACAGCGGCGACGGATATCAGCTTCCGTCTTACGGAGGGAGAGGTACGCAAGGGCTTGGCCTTTCGTGGCCGTACTCCGGGCAGCGCGGAGCGGCGGTCGATGCGCTTCGTCCTCGAAGCGGAGGGGGGTGAACCGAAAACCGAAAAGCGTGCGCGGTGGCCGGCCAGGCGCGGTGGGGACCGACCCGTCCGGGGTTACCTGTGGGTCGGCTGTGCTGGAACGATAGGCAAACAGAAGGTCATAGGGATACAGGGGAAACCCTCGATCCGGCCGGAAACGAACCCTCGCCGTCGCTCAGTTGACCGCTTGTGCCCCCTTTTGCACGGGCTCGCACCTCACTGAACGCATCGACCCCCTGGCCCGTACTGGACAGAAGCAGCCCTGGACACTCCGCACCGGCCGAGGAGACCCTTCACATGACCCGGACCCGCGCCCGGCGCGCCACCGCGGCAGCGGCGACCCCTTTGCTGCTCGCCCTGTGGTCCGCGACCCCAGCCGCCGCGCACGGCGCGCCCACGGATCCGGTCAGCCGGGTACTGGCCTGCTCCCCCGAGGGCGAGAGCGCCGCATCGGCGGCCTGCCGGGCGGCCGTCGCCACGAACGGCGCACCGTTCACGGCCTGGGACAACCTGCGCATCGCGAACGTGAACGGCCGGGACCGGCAGACCGTCCCCGACGGACAGCTGTGCAGCGGCGGACTGCCCGCCTACCGGGGCCTCGACCTCGCCCGCCCCGACTGGCCGTCGACCCGTCTGACCCCGGGGGCCAACCTGACCATGCGGTACGTCTCGACGATCCCGCACACCGGCACGTTCCGCCTCTATCTCACCGAGCCGGGCTACGACCCGACCCGGCCGCTCACCTGGTCCGACCTGCCGGAGCAGCCGTTCGCCGAGGTACGGGACCCGGCGCTGACGGAGGGGGCGTACCGGATCCGGGCGACCCTGCCGACGGACCGGACCGGGCGGCATGTGCTGTATACGGTGTGGCAGAACAGCAGCACGCCGGATACGTACTACTCCTGCTCGGACGTGGTGTTCCCGGAGAAGGAGAGCGCGGAGCCGACGTCGCCTTCACCGGCCTCGCCGACACCCTCACCGGCCTCGCCGACACCTTCGCCGGCTGAGCAGCGCCGCACGACACCGCCACCGCCCACGGCGGATGCGACTCCGGTGGCCTCCACGGCCGGCTCGGACTCGGGCCCCTCGTCCCCGCTGCTCGCGGGCGGCGCCGCCGCGGTGCTGGCACTCATTGGAGGCGCCGCGCTGGCTCGTCGACTACGGCGCCCTCACAGCTGACACACATTCAACTCTCTTTTATTACAACCCCCTTGACCCTCAGTTGTAACCCCAAGTAACTTCCTCGACGCTGCTGCCGAGTACGCGGGAGGCGGGGGAGCTCGCCTGAACCGGGCTTCCCCGCTCTTGCCCGCAGTGCCGAACCTCGTTCGAAATCTCGTTCACTGACCCGCACCGCCCCCCGGCCCACGGAGTCCAGATGACCTCGAACCCGCACCCGTCCCGCAGAACGCTCCTCCGTCTGGCCGCCACCGCCCCGCTCGCCGCGACCGGCGCGCTGACGCTCGGTGCCGGAACCGCGCACGCCGCCGACTCGGCGTACGTCATGGCCTACTTCACCGAGTCCACCACCATGCTGGAGGCCAACTACGGCCTGCACCTCGCCGTCAGCACCGACGGACTGCGCTGGACGCCGCTCAACCAGAACGCCCCCGTGGTCACCCCGACCCTCGGTGCCGGCGGGCTGCGCGACCCGTTCGTGCTGCGCAAACAGGACGGCACGTTCGTGGTGATCGCGACCGATCTGAGCGGCACCGACTGGAGCCGTACCAGCGTCTACATCCATGTCTGGGACTCGGTCGACCTGCGGACCTTCACCGGCTACCGGCTGCTGAAGCTGCACGACATGACCACCACCCACAGCTGGGCGCCGGAGGCCTACTGGGACGCCGGGCGGGGGCAGTACGGCATCCTCTACTCGTCGGTGAACAGCAGCGGCCACAACGTGATCATGGTCAGCTATACGAGCGACTTCCGGACCACGACCAGCCCCCAGGTCTTCTTCGACCCCGGCTACGACATCATCGACGGCAACCTCACCATCGGCGTGAACGGGGTCAACTACCTCTACTACAAGAGGGATCAGACGCTGGTCGGGGCGCGGTCCGGCTCGCTGAATCCGGGGAGCTTCACGCCGTTCAGTACGGCCGTTTCGCACGGGGGCACCGAGGCGCCGACCGTGGTGAAGTCGCTGACGTCCAACACCTGGTATCTGTGGGGCGACACATATACGCCCAACGGTGTCTTCTACGCCTGGCAGTCCAGCGATCTCGCCTCCGGGACGTGGACCGCGGTCGACCAGAAGCTGTACACCCAGCCCCTCAACTCGAAGCACTGCGGCATCCACCCGATCACCTCGACCGAGTACACCAACCTGCTCGCGAAGTGGGGCGCGCCCGCCTGGAACCGGCTCAAGTCGTACAACTTCCCGGCCCGTTACGTCCGGCACAGCGGCTTCGCCGGAAGGATCGACGCGTACCCCTTCGATCCGTTCCCCGACTCCCAGTGGAAGCTGGTGCCGGGGCTCGCGGACTCGTCCGGGGTGTCGTTCCAGTCGGTCAACTATCCGACGCGCTATCTACGGCACTACAGCTACGCGCTGCAACTCGACGTGAACGACGGCACATCGGCCTTCGCCGGGGACGCGACCTTCTTCCGTACGGCGGGGCTCGCCGACGCGTCCTGGGCGTCGTTCCGGTCGTACAACAACCCGACCCGGTACATCCGTCACTACAACTATGCGCTGCGGATCGATCCGGTCTCCACGGCTACGGAGCGGCAGGACGCGACGTTCCAGGTCGGGTACTGATCTCTCCTCGTCAGCCCAGGCCGGCCGACTTCAGCCACTCCTTGGCCACGTCCAGCGGGTCCTTGTTCTCCAGCTGGACCTGGGAGTCAAGGTCCAGCAGGGTCTTGGTGTCGAGCTTGGCGGAGACCGCGTTGAGGGCGTCGACACCCTCCTGCGGCATGCCCGACTTGTAGACCAGCGGGGTCACATTGGCGAAGCCGAAGAGGTTCTCCGGGTCCTGGAGAACGACGAACTTCTCCTTGGTGATCGTCGGGTCCGTGGTGAAGATGTCCGCGGCCTGCACGGTGTTCTTCGTCAGCGCCGCCTGGGTCAGCGGGCCGCCGGCGTCGAGCGCCTTGAAGGACTTGAACTCCAGGCCGTAGACGTCCTTCAGGCCCACCAGGCCCTGCTGCCGGGTCTGGAACTCGGGCGAACCGCCGATGACCAGCTCGGGGGCGATGTCCTTGAGGTCCGCGAGGGTGGACTCGCCGGTGAGGTTGTACTTCTTGGCGGTCGCCGCGTTGATGCTGACGGAGTCCTTGTCCTCGGCGGGCGAGGCCTCCAGCAGCGTCAGCTTCTTGTCCAGCTTGGTCTTCACCGCCGCGTTCACGGCGTCCGCGGACTCCTGCGCCGCCTTCGGGTCCAGGTACGCCAGCAGCGAGCCGTTGTACTCCGGCAGCACGGTGATGGAGCCGTTCTTCAGCAGGCCGTAAGTGGTTTCGCGGCTGCCGATGTTGGGCTTGTAGGTGACCTTGATGCCCTTGGCCTTCAGGGCCTCGCCGTAGATGTCGGCGAGCAGGATGGACTCGGCGAAGTTGTTGGAGCCGACGACGACGGTGTCGCCGCTCGCCTTGTCTCCCGCGAGGGGGTTGTCGTTCTCGTCGTCGGAGGAGCCACATCCCGCGAGCAGGGCCGCGGTGGCGGCCAGCGCGACGATGGACCTGCTGCGTGAGGCGGTAGAAGTCACGAACTGATCCAATCCAGCGGGTTCTTGATCAGTCAAGGGAATCCGGGTCACCGATTGGACTCAATGAGTAGTCGGTTGTGATCGCATGTGAAGACGAACCACTCAAGAGGCGATAGTCTCCCCGCAGTTGATGCCGGGCGCTGAGGAGGAAAGGTGTCCACGAAAGAGGTGGACGCGTCCACCGCGACCGACGGCTCCCCGCACGGCATACGGCGACTCACCGACCGCTGGCCCTTCCGGCGCAAGCTCAACCTCCTGGTCGGTGTGCCGCTCGCCGTCGTGGCCGTCCTGCTCACCTACCTCATCACCGATCAGCTCGACCAGTCCTCCTCCGCCTCCGACGCGGCCCGTCTGGTCCGGGACAGCGCCGAGGTCGCCACCCTCGTGGACCGTCTCGAGGCCGAGCACCAGCAGGCGATCCTGCTGTCGGTACGACATGAGGCGGGCGGCGGCGCCCCGCCCTCCACGGACGCCTACGACAAGGCACAGACCGCGGTGGACTCCCAGGTCAGAAAGGTCCGCGAGACCTTCGGCGACCGGCTCCCGGAGACCGAGGCGCGGGCCCTGAAGGAGATCAGCGCCCTCGGCAGCCTGCGCGACACCATCGAGCAGGGCTATCTGCCCGCCGACAACATCGACCCGGCGTACATGAGCGCGGCCAACGGCGTCATCGACGGCCTCGGCCTGGACCGCAACGCCTCCCTGGCGGCCACCTTCACCGGCAACCTCCTCGACTCGCTGCTGCGCGCCGACGCCGCCCACAGCGCCTTCGAGACCGGGGTCTTCTCGGCGGCGACCGGCGACTCCAACGCGCTCATCGAGTTCATCGGCGCGGTCGGCTCCTACGAGGTGTACACCTACCAGGCCGACCGGTTCGCCCGGTTCGCGACCGCCGAGCAGGCCGAGGAGCTGCGCGGCATCGAGCACAGCTCCCCGCAGGCCGTCATCGGCCGCCAGTACGCGGAGCTGCAGATCGACCCCAGCTCGCTCCAGGCCGACTCGCCCGCCGAGATCCGGCAGGCGTTCCGGTCGGCGCTCGAGTCGTACCCTGCCTACCGCGAGCAGGCCGAGATCCGGCTCGGGATCACCGCCTCCCTCATCGACCAGATCGCCGACCGCGCCGACGAGGCCTCCAGCGACGCCGCTTGGCGAGCCGGACTGCTGCTCGCGCTCGCCCTGTTCGGCTTCGCCCTGTGGCTCGCCCTCTCCGTCGCGGTCCGCCGCTCGGTGGTACGGCCCGTGCAGGCCCTCACCGGCGCCGCACGCGAGGTCGCCGAGGTCGCCGACCGCGAGCTGGCCCGGGTCGCCGACGACGACGCCGAGGACGACGGCCCGCCCCGGCTGCGCGAGGTGCCGGTCACCGCGCGCGACGAGATCGGCGACCTCGCCGACGCGTTCAACCGCGTCCAGACCACCGCGGCGGCGCTCCTGGAACGCCAGGTGCTCAGCCGCCGCAATGTCGCCGAGATGTTCGGCAACGTCGGCCGCCGCGTCAGCAACCTCACCACCCGCCAGCTCGCCCTGATCGACGCGGTCGAGCGCGGCGAGACCGACCCCGAGCTGCTGGAACGGCTCTACAGCATCGACCACATCGCGGTCCGGCTGCGCCGTAACGCCGACAGCCTGATGCTGCTCGCAGGCATCCGCGAGTCGGGCCTCGGCTCCGGTCCGCTCGCGCTCACCAACGTCGTCCGCGCCGCGCTCGGCCAGATCGAGGGCTTCCAGCGGGTACGGCTGACCGCGCGCTCCGAGGCCGCGGTGGAACCGGACGTCATCGGTGACCTGACGCTGATGGTGGCCGAACTCCTGGAGAACGCCGTGTCGTTCTCGCCCGCGGGCAGCCCTGTCGAGGTGACGGTGGCGACCGCCGAGGACGACACCGCGTCGATCGTGATCGCCGACCACGGCCTCGGTATGAGCGCCGAGCGGCTCGCCGAGGAGAACGCCCGGCTGATCCGCCGCGAGCGCCTCGACCTGATGCCGACGAAGGTGCTGGGCCTGTTCGTGGTCGGCACACTGGCGCGCCGCTGGGAGATCGGCGTGACGCTGACCCGGACACCGGGCGGGGGTGTCACGGCGGAGGTGAGTGTGCCGACGTCACTGCTGCTTCCGGCGCCCGCGGAGCCGGTGCCGGTCCCTGCCGAGCTGCCCGCGGCCACGGCGTCCGGGCCGCTCCCCTCGGCCGCCGCGGAGGACGACTCCGGCCCCCTTCCCCGCCGGGTCCCCCGGCGCGAGGGCGCCGCCCCCTCCGATCATGCTCGTGCCGACGGGCCCGAGGCCTCCACCAGGGCCCACGCCGACGGCTCCCGCCCGCTGCGCCGCCGCGTCCGCGGTGCCACCCTGCGTACCTCCGAGGACACCGGCGCCCACCAGGTCCTGCGCCAGGCTCCCCGCCCCACCGACGCGGACGCCGTACGGTCCGCGCTGGAGGAGTTCGAGGCGGCCGTGGAGCGGGCGCACCGCGACAGCGACACCACCGAACAGAACCCGATCCCCGAACAGCGGGACCCGAACCACCTCCCGGAAGGAGCGGAGCAGTGAGCACGTCCACAGGAGGCACCACGCCGGCCGAACTCCAGGCCGCCGCAGCCGACTTCACCTGGCTGCTGAATCGCTTCGCCACGGAGACCGCGGGTGTCGTCGACGCCATCGCCGTCTCCTCCGACGGGCTGCTGATCGCGGTCTCCGAGCTGCGCGAGCACGCCGACTCCGAGCGCCTCGCCGCGATCGTCTCCGGCATCACCAGCCTGGCCGCCGGGGCCTCCGGCAACTACGGCCTGGGCGGCCTCAACAAGGTCATCATCGATCTGGAGGGCGGCCATGTCCTGGTCTCCGCGATCGGCAGCGGCGCCGTGCTCGGCGTGGTCACCGACAAGGAGGCCAAACTGGGCAACATCGCCTACGAGATGACGTTGTTCGCCAACCGCGCCGGTGCCGCGCTCAGCCCCCAGCTGGTGCTGGAGCTGAAGAACAGCGTCGGCACCACGTCGGCGCGCTGACCGGGCGGTACGGACCTCATGGCGGACGGCACCCCACCCCCGGGCGACGACCCGGTCGGCCCCGCCCCCGCCGTACGGCCGTTCCTGGTCACCGCCGGCCGGGTGGCGCCGAGCGCTTCCGGCCGGACGATGCCCGTCGAGACCCAGGTGGTGGCCACCGCCTCGGGGCTCGACGCGCTGTCCCTGCTCTCCTTCGAGCAGCACGACATCGTCGCCGTGTGCCGACAGCCGCAGTCCATCGCGGAGATCGCGGCACGGCTGCGGCTGCATCTGAATGTGGTCCGTGTCCTCGCCGAGGACCTGCGGGCCGAAGGGCGGCTGACGGTGCATGTGCCGAACTCCGAAGCCGTCCACGATTCATCCGTACTGCGAAGAGTGATCGATGGCCTGCGCGCCATCCCCGACTCCCGGGGGGTACTCCGTGACACCGACTGAACCGGCCGCCGCCGTACGACCGCCGCTGCCGGTCAAGATGGTGATCGCGGGGGGATTCGGGGTGGGCAAGACGACGGCCGTCGGGTCCATCTCCGAGATCGAACCGCTGACCACCGAGGCCGCGATTACCGAGGTTGCGGCCGGAGTTGACGATCTCACCCATACTCCGCACAAGACGACCACCACCGTCGCCATGGACTTCGGGTGCATCACCATCGACCCGACCTTGAAGCTCTATCTGTTCGGTACGCCCGGGCAGGAGCGGTTCGGGTTCATGTGGGACGACATCGTGGAGGGGGCGGTGGGTGGGCTGGTGATTGTCGATACGCGGCGGCTCGATGACTGTTATGCGGCCGTTGACTACTTCGAGCATCGGCAGATCCCGTTCGCGGTGGCTGTGAACGCGTTCGACGGGAAGGTGGAGCACGAGCTGGACGACGTGCGCTGGGCGCTCGACGTGAGCGCAGGGGTGCCGGTCGTCGTGTTCGACGCGCGGGAGCGCGGCTCGGTACGGGACGCGCTGCTGGTCGTCCTGGAGCAGGCCCTGGCCCGCACCGAAGCCTGACTAGCCGACGCTCGCCCTGCGCACTCCGCGAGACACCGTGAGTCTCCCCACCGCCCAGAACAAGCCCAGCGTCGCCAGCGCCATCGCCGCCACCAGCGTTGCTCCGCCCACCACCTTCTCGTAGTCCCGCTGGTACAAGCCGTCCACTATGTAGCGGCCCAGGCCGCCGAAGCTCACGTACGCCGCGATCGTCGCCGTCGAGACGATCTGGATCGCCGCTGAGCGCAGGCCGCTGAGGATCAGCGGGAGCGCCACTGGGAGTTCCACCCGGAACAGGACCCCTGCCTCCGCCATGCCCATCCCTCGCGCCGCGTCCACCGGGGCCGGGTCCACGGACCGCATCGCCTCGTAGGTCGTGACCAGGATCGGGGGGATCGCCAGGACCACCAGCGGGATCATGACGGGGGCCATGCCCAGACCCAGCAGGATGAACATCAGGACCATCAGGCCGAAGCTGGGCAGTGCGCGGCCCGCCGTGGCGATCAGGGCCAGGGTGTTGCCGCCGCGGCCGGTGTGGCCGGTGAGCAGGCCGATCGGGAGGCCGATGGCGGCGGCTATGCCCAGCGCCATCAGCGTGTAGCCGAGGTGTTCGGCGAGGCGGGTGGGGATGCCGTCGTAGCCCTCCCAGTGGGCGGTGTCGCTGAAGAAGGCGTCGATGTAGTTGAGGATGTTCACCGGGCGGCCTCCTTCGCCAGCAGCGGCCGACTCGTGCCGCGCGGCATCCACGGGGTGAGCAGGATCCGTACGGCGATCAGTGCGGCGTCCACCAGGATGGCGAGGACGGCGGTGCCCACGACCGAGAGCCAGATCAGACGGGGCTGGTTGTAGATCATGCCGCTGTTGAGGAGGTTGCCGAGGGCGCCCTGGTTGCCGATCAGCATGCCCACGCTGACCAGGGAGATGCTCGACACCGACGCCACCCGGAGCCCGGCGATGATCGCGGGCGCGGCGATCGGCAACTGGACCTGGAGATAGCGGCGTACGGGGCCGAAGCCCATGGCGGTCGCGGCGGCCAGGGTCTCCTGCGGGACCGAGCGGACGCCGTCGACAATCGCCGGGACCAGTACCACCAGGCTGTAGACCGCCAGCGGGATCATCACGGTGAGTTCGGACAGGCCCGTGTAGTCGATCAGGATCACGAAGAAGGCCAGCGACGGGATCGCGTAGAGCACCGTCGTCACCCACAGGATCGGCGGATACAACCAGCGCAGGCGTACGCAGAGTTGGGCGATCGGCAGCGACAGCAGCAGTCCGGCCAGCACCGGGAGCAGGGCCTCGCGCAGATGGAGGCCGACCAGGCCGAGGTAGCTGTTCTGGAGGTCGCTCGGCATGTCGAAGAGCTCGCTCATGGCGCGACCTTCTCGGTCGCCGCGCTGCTCGCGCTCTGCGCGCTCTGCGCGTGGGCGCCCCGGATCGCCTCGCCGATGGTCTGCTGCGAGACGACCCCGGTCGCCCGGCCCTCGCCGTCCACGGCGACGGCCCAGCCGGTCGGCGAGAGCACGGCGCAGTCGAGCGCGGCCCGCAGGGAGTCCGTAGCGGCCACGAACGGGCGGCCGTACGGCAGCAGTCGAGCCGTGTCGATCTCCCCGTCCGCCTCGGCCCAGCCAAGCGGCTTGCCGTCCAGGTCCGTTACGAGGAGATAGGGGGCGTCGGTCAAGTCGCGGGCGGCGATCTGCTCGCTGGTCGCGTCGCTCGCGACGATCGGGGCGGTCAGCAACTCCAGATCCGCGGAGGGGAAGAAGGACAGCCGCCGGATGCCCCGGTCCGTGCCGAGGAAGTCCTCGACGAAGGAGTCGGCGGGGTTCGTCAGCAGTTCCGCGGGCGGGGCGAACTGGGCGAGGTGGCCGCCGGTGCGCATCACGGCGACCATCGTGCCGAGCTTCACGGCCTCGTCGATGTCGTGCGTGACGAAGACGATGGTCTTGCCCAGCTCTTCCTGGATGCGCAGGAGTTCGTCCTGGAGTCCCTTGCGGACGATCGGGTCGACGGCGGAGAACGGCTCGTCCATGAGCAGCACCGGCGGATCGGCGGCGAGCGCCCGGGCCACGCCGACGCGCTGCTGCTGTCCGCCGGAGAGCTGGTACGGGTACCGCTTGGCGAGGGCGCCGTCGAGGCCGACGCGCTCCATCAACTCCCGTGCCCGGGCCCGCGACTTCTCCTTGCCCCAGCCGAGCATGCGGGGCACGGTGGCGATGTTGTCCAGGATCGTGCGGTGCTGGAAGAGACCGGCGTTCTGGATGACGTAACCCATGGACCGGCGCAGGGTGTTGACGGGCTGCTGCTGGATGTCCTTGCCGTCGAGGAGGATGGTGCCCTCGCTGGGCTCGACCATCCGGTTGATCATGCGCAGGGTCGTCGTCTTACCGCAGCCCGAGGGTCCGACGAGGACCGTGATCGAGCGGTCGGGTATCTCCAGCGACAGCCGGTCGACCGCCACCGTGCCGTCCGGGTACCGCTTGGTGACTGAATCTATCCGTATCAAAACGCCGAATACCCTTCGGGTCTGGCTGAAGTCGCCCGCTTCCGACCGGGGTTGAGCAGGCCGTTGCGGGGAGAGTCTAGACCGCTATTGTTGCGGGCCCTTGGCGGGTGTGTGCAGGTCACCAGATCAGAACTCCGCCTCCCATTCCGCGCGCTCGCACCGCGGTCTCCTCGATGAATCCCAGCCGCGACCCGATGTGGTCGGCGTGCTGCTCGACCGTCCGGTCCGGTCGGCAGGTGAGCGTGGCGAGCTCCTCCAGATGCTCCCGGACCAGGGCGCATTCGGCCAGGAACGCCGGTACCTCGTCGGGCGCGACGAGGTCGCCCCTGACCATCGCCGGGAAGAAGCGCGCACCGAAGGAACGGATCGCCCGCGAGCCCCAGACGAGGGTGCGCCAGCTCTCGGGACCCGCCAGGTCCGGCACGCCCTCGGGTGTCTGCTGGACCTCGACTTCGCCGTCCGCCCGGACGAGGAAGATCTCCACGGTCAGACTCATGGCCGCAGTTCACCATGGTGGGCAGCGTCGGAACGACCCGTTTTCCGGTGGGCGTCCCGGATGTCGGCCGAAGCCGTCCGCGTCCCTCAAGGTGGAGTCATGAGCGAACAGCAGCGGTTCGACGTGTGGCAGGCCGGCCCCGCCTACGAGCGGTACATGGGCCGGTGGAGCCGGAAGGTCGCCGAGCGGTTCACCGCCCTGGCCGGCCACCGGGACGGGCTGCGCTGGCTGGACGTCGGGTGCGGGACCGGGGCGCTGTCGGCGGTGCTGTCCGCCCGGTGCCGGCCGGCACTGGTGCTGGGCTGTGACCGGTCCGCGGAGCTTCTGGCGACGGCGCGGGACACGGCATACGGTCCGGTGCGGTTCGTCGTCGCGGACGCGAGGGCGCTGCCGGTGCCGGACGGCGCCTTCGACGCCGCCGTCAGCGGGCTCGCGCTGAACTTCCTTCCCGAGCCCGCCGAGGGCGTCGCCGAGATGGCCCGGGCGGTCCGCCCCGGCGGGCAGGTCACCGCGTACGTCTGGGACTACGCGGAGGGCATGGAGCTGCTGCGCCGGTTCTGGGACGCTGCCACGGCGCTGGATGCGGCGGCGGCCGAGCTGGACGAAGGACGCCGGTTCCCGATGTGCCGACCGGACCCGCTGCACGCGCTGTGGACCGCGGCCGGTCTGGAGAACGTCTGGGTCACCCCGATCGTCATCCGCACCGTCTTCACCGACCTCGCCGACCTGTGGACCCCGTTCCTCGCGGGCCAGGGCCCGGCCCCGGGCTACGTCGCCGACCTACCGCCCGACGACCGGGACCGGCTGCGCGACGCGCTCGCCGAGACCCTCCCCCAGGATCCGGACGGCTCCATCGAACTGTCGGCCAGGGCCTGGTCGGTGAGCGGGGTCAAGCCGTGACGGCGACCGCCACCGGCAGCCCCTCCGTCCGCACCACCCGCCGCTCCGCGTCCACCGCGAACACCTCGCACCCGGGTCGGGAGGACGCCCACGCGATGCCCTCCGCGCCCATCGCGAACGCCGCCGTGGCCGTGCTGTCGGCCTCTGTCAGGGAGTTCGCGACGACGGTGACGCTGAGCAGCCCGGTCGCGGGACGCCCGGTGCGGCCGTCGAGGATGTGCGCGCCGCGCTCGTAGAGGGCGGAGGTCGCCACCGCCCCGTCGGTGATCTCGAGCACCGTGCACAGCTTGTCGGCCTGTTCGGGATGCCGTACCCCCACCCGCCAGGGCCCGCCCGCGGCGACCACGTCACCCCCGGCGTTCAGACAGAACCGCCGCACCCCGGCCGCCTTCAGCAGCTCCGCCGCCCGCTGCACCGACCAGCCCTTGACCACCGCGCAGGGGTCGAGGCCCCGTCCGGGCAGCCGTACGTCGAAGGCGCCGCCGGTGGCGATCCGGTACTCCTCGCACAGGCCGAGGACCTCGGCGAGGTCGGCACTGACCTCGCCGAGGCCGATCTCGCCCCGGTCGAGCCGGGACACCTCGCTGTCGGGCTTGAACGGGCTGAACCGTTCGTCGACCTCGCGCAGCCAGGAGAACACGCCGTCCACGGCCGCACCGGGGACCTGCTCGTCGTCCACCCGGAGCGAGACCGGGAACCCCATCACATGCTCGACGCGCCGCACCTCAGGCACCCTTCGCGTCGAGGGCGGCCTGGAGGGACTCCTTGTAGCCGTCGCTGGTGATCGTGGCGCCGGACACGGTGTCGATGTCCGCGCTCTGGGCCTCGAGGGTCGCCTCGATCAGCTTCGGCACGGCGGCCGTGGTCTGCGGGTGGTCGGGCTGCTGCAGCATCCGTACGGAGGCGATGGCATCGCCCTCGAACGTCACCTCCACCTGCACGGCACCCTTCTCGGTGTTCACGGTGGAGCCGGCGACGACCTCGGAGGTGGGGGAAGGCGAAGCCGAAGCCACCGCCCCTTGCTCGTCCAGAGCCGCCTGCAGCGACTCCTTGTACCCCTCACTCGTGATCGTCGCCCCCGACACCGTGTCGATGTCCGCGCTCTGCGCCTCCAGCGTCGACTCGATCAGCTTCGGCACCGCGGCCGTCGTCTGCGGATGATTCGGCTGCTGGAGCATCCGTACGGAGGCGATCTTGTCGCCGTCGAAGGTCACTTCGACCTGCACGGGGCCCTTCTCCGTGTTCACCACCGAGCCCTCGACGACCAGGGCGGAGCTGCCGGACGAGGAGGACGAAGAGGATGAGGAGGACGCAGAAGGGGCGGGCGCGACCGCCTCCGTCGTGGACGTCGTGTCCGTCGACGGTTCGTAGCGCCACAGGGGGACCAGACCGACGGCGGTCAGGACCAGGACGGGTATGGCTCGCTTCACGGTGTCCCTCTCATCCCGCCAGGCTGAAACGCTCGAAGTGGATCTGCGGCTTGGGCACGCCCAGCTCGCGCAGGCTGCGCAGCACCGCGTTCATCATCGGGGGCGGTCCGCACAGGAAGACGTCCCGGTCGGCGATGTCCGGGACGATCCGGGTCAGCTCGCCGGGCGCCAGCTTGTCGGGGTGGACGGGGCCGGTCACCAGGTGCAGCTCGGCGCCCTTGGCGAGAGCCAGCTCGCGCAGCTCGTCGTAGAGGACCGCGTCCCGGTCGGTGGCGACGCGGTAGACGACCACGGCGTGGCCGTGCAGCTCCTCGAGCAGCGCCCGGATCGGTGTGACGCCGACGCCGCCGGCGATCAGCACGGCCTCGGGGCGGGTGCGGTGCAGGGCGGTGAAGGCGCCGTAGGGGCCCTCGGCGAAGACGCGGGTGCCGACCTTGAGGTGGCGCAGGCCCGCGCTGCCGTCGCCGGCCGCCTTGGCGGTGAGCCGGAGCGTGCGGCCGTCGGGGGCGGCGGACAGGGAGAAGGGGTTCGCCTGCCACCAGCGGTCTTTCGTCAGGAACCGCCACAGGAAGAACTGTCCGGCGCGGGCGGGCAGCCGGTCCAGGTCGCGGCCCGTGATGTAGACGGAGACGACGTTGTCCGACTCGGGGACGACCGCCTCGACCCGGAGCTGGTGGCGCCAGTTCCGCCAGAGCGGCAGGACCAGGCGGCCCACAAGCACCGAGCCGAGGGCGACGCCCCACAGGGCGTACCAGTAGGTGGTGGCGGCCGACGACGCCGTGAAGGTCGTACCGACCGCGACCTGGTGGGTGAAGGCCAGCACCACGGCGAGGTAGGTGTACAGGTGGATGAAGTGCCAGGTCTCGTACGCGAGCCGGCGGCGGGCGAAGCGTCCGGAGACCGCGCCGACCACGAGGATGATCACCAGCGCGGCGACGGCGCGCAGTACGCCCTCGACGGTCTCGGCGAGGTCGACGAGCTGGCTGACCGGGTCGAGGCCGGAGGAGTCGGCGTAGCCGAAGGTGATGAAGACGGCGTGCCCGAGCAGGGTCCACAGGATGCCGAAGCCGGTCCAGCGGTGCCAGGAGGTCAGCCGGTCCATGCCGATCCGGCGGTCCAGCCAGGGCAGCCGGGCCACCAGCAGCAGCTGGAACGCCATCAGCAGGGCGCCGTAGAGGCCGCAGAGACGGCCGAGTACGAGCAGCGCGTTGGAGGCGCCGAAGCCGGCGTCCACGAAGAAGTAGGTCACCACGGCCACGTTCGCGGCCAGCACGGCGTACAGGCCGGTGCGGGCCACCACCCTGGGGCGTATCGCCGTGGGGGGCGCAGGGGGTGATTGGACGGTCGTCACGGGCGGCAGCTCCTCGCTGGGGTCCGGTGCCGGGGTAACGAGCTTGTCCGGGGAAAGCTGTCGATCACCTGTCGTACATCTTTCAAGTGGTTATCGATGTGACAGGGACGCCCGGACCCCCTGTGGTGACCAGGGCCGCATAACGCACTATGAGCGGGTGGAAAAAGTACGACTCCTCGTTGTGGACGACGACCCGCCGATCGCCGACCTCGTCGCGACGGTCGCCCGGTACGAGGGCTGGGAAGCGGTCACCGCGAACTCCGGTGAGGAGGCGCTGCGCCGCGCCGCCGAGTTCCATCCGGACATCGTCGTGCTCGATCTGATGCTGCCGGACGTGGACGGCTTCGGCGTGCTCGACCGGCTGCGCAGCTCCGGCACGATGGTGCCGGTGGTGTTCCTCACCGCCCGCGACGGCGTCGCCGACCGGGTGGCGGGGCTGACCCGGGGCGGCGACGACTACCTGGTCAAGCCGTTCGCGGTGGAGGAGCTGATGGCCCGGCTGCGGACCGTGCTGCGGCGCAGCGCCGGGCCCGGCTTCCAGCGCTCGGTGCTGCGGGTCGGCGATCTGACCATGGACGAGGACACCCGCGAGGTGCGCCGCGGCGAGAAGCTGCTCACGCTCACCCCGACCGAGTACGAGGTGCTGCGCTACCTGATGCGCAAGTCGCCGACCGTGCAGACCAAGGCGCAGATCCTGGACCATGTGTGGGAGTACGGCTTCGGCGGCCGCTCCAACGTCGTCGAGCTGGTCGTCAGCAGGTTGCGCCGCAAGCTCGACGACACCGGCCGGCCGATGATCCACACCGTGCGGGGCTTCGGGTACGTCATCCGGCAGGCCGCGGAGTGATCGGGCGACTGCGGCGGGCGTACGGCAGACTGCGGCTCGGCACCCGGCTGGCACTGGGCCTGGGCGTGCTGTCCCTGGTGGTGTTCGCCGTCGTCGGCACCGCGCTGACGACGTATATGCGCGACTATCTGTCGGCCCAGCTGGACACCCAGCTTGCGCAGGGCCAGATCGCCCAGTCCAAGAGCATCGAGGACCACGGCACGCTCACGGGCAAGAAGTACTACAGCTGGTTCTACGCCGTGTACGACGTGACGGACGGCGCGCCCGTGCTGCGCAGGCCCGAGGACCCCGCCGATCTGCCGGAGGACGTCGACGACTTCACCGCCCTGGCCCGGGCGCAGACCGCCGCGTCCACGGAGGTCCTGCGCACCGAGCACCTCAAGGGCGTGGGCGAGTACCGGCTGCGCGCCTGCGAGGTGGAGCCCGGGGTGGTGCTGGTCAGTGCCGCGCCGATGGACGACATCGACGACACCGTGGGTCAGCTGATCACCATCCAGGCCGTCACCTTCGGGCTCGCGCTGGCGGCCCTGGTGGTGGCCGGGCGGTCGCTGCTGCGGCGCGGTCTGCAGCCGCTGAGCGACATGGCGCACACCGCGCGGGGCATCACCTCGCACGATCTGACGGACTCGGCCCGGCTGCCGGTGCGGCACGACGGGCGCAGCGGCGGGCCCGAGGTCGAGGAGCTGCGGACCGCGTTCAACACGATGCTGGAGCACATCGACGAGTCCCTCGCGGTACGCACGGAGGCCGAGCAGCGACTGCGCCGCTTCGTCGCGGACGCCTCGCACGAGCTGCGTACCCCTTTGATGTCGGTACGGGGCTATGCGGACCTCTTCCAGTACGCGGCCGCCAACGCCCCCGAGGAGCGCGACAAGCACCTGGCCCGGCTGCGCGCCGAGGCCGCCCGGATGGGCTTCCTCCTGGACGACCTCCTGCTGCTCGCCCGCCTCGACGCGGCGGAGGTCGAGACCCCGCTGCGCCCCCGCGAGACCGACCTGGTGGAACTGGTCGAGGAGGCCGCGGACGCCTTCCGCGCGAGCCACGCCGACCATCCGCTGACGGTCGAGCCCGGCCCGCCCTCGCTGCCCGCGCGAGTGGATCCACAGCGCGTCCGACAGGTCCTGGACAACCTCCTCACCAACGCGGCGATGCACACCCCGCCCGGCACGGAGGTCTCGGTGACACTGTCGGTCTCGGGCGGCATGGCCCGGATCCGGGTCGCCGACGCGGGCCCCGGCATCCCACCCGCCGACCGCGAACGCGTCTTCGACCGCTTCTACCGCGTCGACAAGGCCCGCAGCCGAGACCGCGGCGGCAGCGGCCTGGGCCTCGCCGTGGCCGCCTCCCTGATCCGGGCGCACGGCGGCACGATCGAGCTGGCCGGCGAGCCGGGCTCGACTACCTTCACGGTCTCGCTGAGTCTTACGAAGCCATGACGTGACGGGCGCGGCCCGGTCGTCAGGGCCGCCCTCGGCCATAGCGTGGACGCATGCGCGTACTGGTCACCGGCGGTGCCGGGTTCATCGGGTCCCACATCGTGAAGACACTGGCGGAACACGGCCACGAGCCGGTGGTGTACGACGTCCACGCCGATCCGGCGTCCGACGTCCGGGACCGGGCCGCCGTCACTCGCGCCCTGTCCGGCGTGGACGCGGTCTGCCATCAGGCCGCGATGGTCGGCCTCGGCAACGGCTTCGCCGACGCGGCGGAGTACGTCTCCCGCAACGACCTGGGCACCGCCGTCCTGCTCACCGCCATGGCGGACGCGGGCGTACGGCGGCTGGTGCTGGCCGGGTCGATGGTGGTCTACGGCGAGGGCCGCTACACCTGCGCCCGGCACGGTGTCGTCCGTCCGGGACCGCGTGCCGTGGCCGACCTGGACGCCGGGCGCTTCGAGCCGCGCTGCCCGGAGTGCGGGGCCGAACTGTCGCCCGGGCTGGTCGCGGAGGACGCCCCGGTCGACCCGAGGAACGTGTACGCCACGACCAAGCTCGCCCAGGAGCATCTGGCGGCGGCCTGGGCTCGGGTGACGGACGCTCAGGCGGTGTCGCTGCGCTATCACAACGTGTACGGACCGGGCATGCCGAGCAACACCCCGTACGCCGGAGTCGCCTCCTTCTTCCGCTCCGCACTCGCCCGCGGCGAGGCCCCCCGTGTCTTCGAGGACGGCCGCCAGCGACGGGACTTCGTACACGTACGGGATGTGGCAGCGGCCAACCTGGCAGCACTGGAGGCGAGTTCACCCACCGGCACGCTCGTCGCCTACAACACCGGCAGCGGCGACCCACACACCGTCGGCGAGATGGCCCACGCCCTGGCGGCAGCGTACGGCGGCCCCGATCCGGTGGTGACCGGGGAGTACCGCCTGGGGGACGTACGACACATCACGGCCGACTCGTCGCGACTGCGGGCGGAGTTGGGGTGGAAGGCGGAGGTGGGGTTCGAGGCCGGAATGCGGGAGTTCGCCTGATAGCCAGCCCCTCAGGCGTTCGCCGGAAAACCAGCCCCTCCGACGTTCGCCGGAAAATCAGCCCCTCCGGCGTTTGAGGAGCGGGGGTCTGGGGGCGGAGCCCCCAGGGATGGGACGGGTAGGGGCGGCGGGGGCGAAAAAAACCGCCCGTCACCCCCCAACCATCGGCAGCGTCACCTCGAACCGACACCCACCGGGCACATTGTGAACCGCGGCCCGCCCCTGATGCGCCTCCACAATCCCCCGCACAATCGCCAGACCGAGCCCCGCCCCCGCCGGAGGCGTACGCGCATCGTTGCCCCGCCACCCGGTGTCGAACACACGCGGCAGATCCTCCTCAGGAATACCCCCACAGCCGTCGGTGACCGACAACACCACACCGTCGACCGAGCGTTCGGCAGCCACAGCAACCGTCCCGTCCGCCGGCGTACGCCGAATGGCATTGACGAGCAGATTGCCGAGGACCCGGCTCATCTCCTTCCCGTCCACCTCGACCGGCACCGGCTCCACACGATCACCGACAAGCCGTACGCCATGCTCGCGCGCAAGAGGATCCGCACCCGCAAGGGCATCCCCGACGAGGTCGTACAGCGAGATCCGGCTGGGGCTCAGCGCCAGCGCCCCCGCATGGATGCGCGAGAGCTCGAAGAGGTCCCCGACCATGGCGTTGAGGCGCTCGACCTCGGTCCGTATCTGCTTCAGATACCGGTCGGGATCGGCGGCCACACCGTCCTCCAGCGCCTCGGACATCGCGCGCAGTCCGGCCAGCGGGGTGCGCAGATCGTGGGAGATCCAGGCGACGAGCTCCCGGCGGGAGGACTCCAGCGCGCGCTCACGCTCGCGGGACTCGGCGAGCCGGGCACTGGTGGCCTCCAACTCACGGCTCAGGTCGGCCAGTTCGGCGGTCGCGGGACCGTCGGGCGAGGTGAAGGCGCCACCGTCGCCGAAGGAACGCGCGGCGAGGGCGAGGGCACGGCTGCGGGCGACGACCCAGCGGCCCAGCAGCAGGGCGGTGGCCAGGGAGACCACGGCGGCCATGGCGACGACCAGGGTGACCACCTTCAGGTCGTGATCGGACAGGAACATCGCCTGCGCGACCGCGAGGGTGCCCGCGAGCATCGCGGTAACGGCGACGGCGGTGACCACCGTGAGGTGCAGGGCGAGCGAACGGCGCCGGATCAGCCGTAGAACGCCCGCGCCGAGCACCCCGGCCGCGGCGGCGCCGAGGAAGGCGAACAGGGCGATGAGGAGCGCGTCTTGCACGGTCAGGCCTCCTCGAACCGGTAGCCGACGCCCCACACCGTCTGGATCAGCTTGGGGCGGGCCGGATCGTCCTCGACCTTGCCGCGCAGCCGGCGCACATGGACGGTGACGGTCGACAGGTCGCCGAAGTCCCAGCCCCACACCTCACGCATCAGGTCCTCGCGGCTGAACACCCGCCCCGGATGCCGCAGGAAGAAGGTGAGCAGATCGAACTCGCGGATCGTCAGGGCGAGTTCAGTGCCCTGTTTGGCGGCGCGGCGGGCCGCCGGGTCCACCGAGAGGCCTCCGGCGCGCAGCAGTCCCGCGGGCTGTGCGGGGCGGACGCGGCGCAGTACGGACTCGACGCGCAGGACGAGTTCGCGGGGGCTGAAGGGCTTGGTGACGTAGTCGTCGGCGCCGACCTCCAGGCCGAGGATACGGTCGTCCTCGTCGCCGCGCGCGGTCAGCATGATGACCGGCACCGGCCCCTGTCCCCGCATCCGGCGGCACACCTCGAGTCCGTCCATGCCGGGCAGCATCAGGTCCAGGACGACGAGGTCCGGCCAGTGCTCGGCGGCCCGGGCGAGGGCGTCGGGGCCGTCACCTGCGCGGTCGACGACGTATCCGGCGCGGTCGAGGTAGCCGGAGACGACCTCGGCGACGGTCGGGTCGTCATCCACGACGAGGACCCGGGGCGGCTGCTGTTCCATGCCGCAAGCCTCGCACCTCGCGCGCGCATGTGCTCCCGTCCCCTGCTGACGTCCTTGTTTCGTAAGGAGCCGGTGCCCGGTATGCCCTTTTTGCGCTCGTAGGGTGAACCCTGTGACCTCCTCTTCCGCTTCAGAACCGGACCCGGCGTCGGTCGACGTCGTCCTCCCCTGTCTCGACGAGGCCGAGGCGCTGCCGTGGGTGCTGGAGCGCATCCCGCGGGGCTGGCGCGCGCTCGTCGTCGACAACGGCTCCACCGACGGCTCGGCCGCCGTCGCCCGCGCGCTCGGCGCGACCGTGGTGCGTGAGGAGCGGCGCGGTTTCGGCGCCGCCTGCCACGCGGGCCTGACCGCCGCCACCGCCGAGGTGGTGTGCTTCTGCGACTGCGACGCCTCCCTCGACCCCTCCGACCTGGTGCC
Source organism: Streptomyces sp. NBC_00287 (assembly GCF_036173105.1). Lineage (NCBI taxonomy): Bacteria > Bacillati > Actinomycetota > Actinomycetes > Kitasatosporales > Streptomycetaceae > Streptomyces > Streptomyces sp. NBC_00287. The sequence continues at coordinate 7,249,858 of NZ_CP108053.1, read as the reverse complement.
GTTCGTGGACCGGATCCGGTCCGGCGAGGCCGACCTGGTGCTCGGCCGGCGCCGTCCACAGGGCCGGGGCGCCTGGCCGGCGCACGCCCGCGCCGGGAACCTCGCGCTCTCCCACCTGCTGCGCCGCCGTACCGGGCTTCGGCTGCACGACCTGGGCCCGCTGCGCGCCGCCCGTCGCGAGCCGCTGCTCGCGCTCGGCCTCACCGACCGGCGCAGCGGCTATCCGCTCCAGATGGTGGTCCGCGCCTGTGACGCGGGCTGGCGGATCGCCGAGTACGACGTGCCGTACCGCCCGCGCACCGGTGCCTCCAAGGTGACCGGCACCTGGCGCGGAACCTGGCAAGCCGTGCGGGACATGAGCCGGGTCCTGTCGGAGCGGGAGGGGGCCCACGCATGACCACTCTCCTCGTCATCGCCAAGGAACCCAGGCCGGGCCGGGTCAAGACCCGGCTGACTCCGCCCTTCACCCCCGAGGAGGCGGCGGCGCTGGCGGAGGCCGCCCTCGCGGACACCCTCGACACGGTGGCCCGGACGCCCGCGCGGCGCCGGGTGCTGGTACTGGACGGGACGCCAGGCCCCTGGCTGCCGCCCGGGTTCGAGGTCGTACCGCAGTGCGCGGGCGGCCTCGACGAACGCCTCGCCGCCGCCTTCGCGGCCTGCACCGGCCCGTCCCTGCTCATCGGCATGGACACCCCGCAGGTGACGCCGGAGCTGCTGACCGTCGACTTCGCGGACTGCGACGCGTACTTCGGCCCCGCCGAGGACGGCGGCTTCTGGGCCCTGGGTCTGGCGGAACCGGACCCGTCAATCCTCCGGGGCGTCCCGATGTCGACCCCGCACACGGGCGCCGCACAACGCGCCCGCCTCACGGGCCTACGCGTACGGGACCTGCCGGTACTGCGGGACGTGGACACGGCCCACGACGCCCACCTGGTCGCCGAGGCCGCGCCCGGAGGACGTTTCGCAACCCGCCTGACGGAACTCACCGCGACGGGGCACCGATGAGCACGGGCCGGACGACGCGGGGCATTACGCGTGCGGCGGGCTCCCGAATCGGCCGACCGACGGCACCCGCCCCGGTCGACCCCCGCCCATGGTCCACCGACCCCTACTCCGACGCCGTACGCACCGGCCGCGGTCCCCTCTTCCTGCGGCGGGCCGACGGCTGGCTGTTGCCGTTGGACGTGGAGCGGTGGTGTGCGGCGGCCGATGCGGCGGATCTGGAGGTGTTGCGGCGGTGTGAGGGTGCGGTGCTGGACGTCGGGTGCGGTCCGGGGCGGCTGGTGGCGGCGTTGGGGGCGCAGGGGCGGCCGGCGTTGGGCATCGACGTCAGTGAGGCCGCCGTGGCGCGTACCCTGCGGCTCGGCGGGCAGGCCCTGCGCCGGTCGGTCTTCGAACCGCTGCCCGCCGAGGGCCGTTGGGGCACCGCCCTGCTGATCGACGGCAACGTCGGCATCGGCGGCGACCCGGGCGCCCTGCTCGACCGGATGGCTCAACTGCTCGCAACCGGCGGCCTGTTGATAGTGGAGACCGTACCGGGGCTCGACCTCGACGAGCGGGTCCTGGTGCATGTCACCGACGCGCAGGGCACCGCCGGAACGCCGTTCCCCTGGGCCCGGCTCGGCACGCCGGCCCTGCTGCGCCTCGCGGAGCGCGCGGGCTGGCGTGCCGTGGGTCAGTGGGCGGTCGGGGGGCGTTCCTTCGCCGCCCTGCGCAGCCGCAGCACGAACAGGAGCGCCGAACCGGCGAACAGCACGGCCGTGATGAGCAGCCAGCGGGCGAAGAAGTCGTCCGCCGACAGTCCGGTCGAGAATTCGTAGCGGTCCGTCACCCGTCCGGTGATCAGCGGGAACCACACGAGCAGCAGCAGCGCGGAGAGGGCGGCGGGCACCCGGACGTACATCACATGCCGTCCCGCCGCCGCCCCGAGCGCCCGGTCCGCCGCCGCGTACAGCGGCACCAGGACGAGGTCGTGGACGACGGCCGCGCCCACGAACCACAGCACGATCTCGAACCAGTCCCCGTCCAGCAGCCGCACACCCGCGTATCCGGCGAGCGCGAACGAGGCGGCGAGCAGGAGGATTTGGAACGGGCTGCCGAGGGGAAGCCGCAGTCGCATCACAGGTCTCCGAACGTCATCCGGGCCACCCATTTGGTGTTGAGCACTCCAGGTGCCGCGGGCACGATGACCCGCGCCGGGTGGCCGTGGTCGGGGGAAAGCTCCTCGCCGTTGACGAACAGGGCGAGCAGGGAACGCGAGTCGGCCACCTGGTTGGCACGCAGGGCGGCCCGCCGGAACGCACCGCGTTGTTGCAGCGACTCCACGAAGAGGTCCGGCGGATCGTCGTACCCGACGAGCGCGGCGAGGTCCCGCAGCCGTACGCCACGCCACCACTGGTCGGAGGTCGACCAGCCCTCGACGCAGGCGATGGGCAACGCGGCGCTGTGCATGGGGAGTTGCAGCAGATCGGCGCGGCTGAGCCGGACGGTTCCGGTGCGGCCGGTGACGACAAGACGCCAGGCCTCGTCGCTCGTGTCCGCGGGGCGGATTCCCGCGTAGGCGGCCGTCTTGTTGATCTGGAAGCCGTTGGGTCCCTCGTCCGGTTCGGCGGGGCCGTGCGGAGCGAGAAGGGCTGTCCAGCGCAGTCCGTCGAAGTTCTGGCCGACGCTCGTGGCGAACAGCAGCGCCGAGCCGCCCCCGACGAACCACAGGGCGCCGCGCCGGGAGACGGTCGGCTCGGCGGGTTCGGTGGGGACGAGGTCGTTCTTCTCCTCCTTCATCTGCCGCAGATTGCGCAGCACCGTCGGCGTCTTCAGCGCGACGTGCGCGACGAACGCGGCGAAGAACACCCACGCCCCGTAGAAGTGCAGCGTGTAGAAGGAGCCCGGGAAGATGTAGTCCAGCTGGACGTTGAGCACTCCGGTCACGAACTCGAAGAGCGCCCCGCCGACCAGGAGCAGCAGCGAGATCCGCTCCAGCGCGTGGGCCAGCGAACGGGCGGGCGGCAGCGTGAACAGCCGCGGTACGACCGACCACAGCTTGGCCAGCAGCACCGGGATCAGGGTGATGCCGAGGGTGACATGGATGCCCTGGTTGAGCCGGTACAGCCAGTGCGGATCGGTCGGCCAGGAGAACAGATAGAAGCCGAGGATCCCCTTGTCCGGGGTCTGGTCGTTCACCGGCGACAGATCCGGGTTGTAGGCCGCGTACGACACCAGACCCGTCACGAACAGCACCGTGATCCCGCCGAGCAGCACCACACCGAGCACCGAGGTGAGCCAGGGGCCGCGCAGCGGACTGCGCCAGAAGCCGGGCGAGAAGGGAGAGAGTCTCTCAGGCCGATTCATGCCTCGACCGTAGGCCGCGAGCACCTCGCGCAGGCGTCACGAACCATGACGAAACTCTGACGTCGCCGCCTGTCAGCCGTCCGGTCGAGGCCCGCCGCCCTAGCGTGCAGACGTGACCCGCGATCCCTCCCGAGACCTGCGCCGCGACCTGTACGCCGCCACGGCCGCCGCACTGCTCTTCGCGACCGCCGCCCTGGTCGGCACCGCGATCGAGCACCGTGACGGCACCCTCTTCGTCAACTGGCCGCCCCTGCTGGCGGACTGGGGCCCGCACGTCGGCCCCGGCACCGCGGCGGCGATCGTCGTCGCAGTGGCGGTGGTGGCGTACGGCCCACCCCTCGCCGCCCGGCTCCCCTGGCGCGGACTGCTGCTCACCGTGTGGGGCGCGGGCATGGCGTGGACCTTCTCGCTGGCCCTGGTCGACGGCTGGCAGCGCGGCATCGCCCGCCGGCTGACGACCCGGTACGAGTACCTCCAGGTCATCGACCGCTTCCACGACATCCCGGCCACCCTGCGGGACTTCACCGACCACATCCTCATCGGCTCCCCCGACCACTGGCCCGCGCACATCGCCGGCCACCCTCCGGGGGCCACGCTCACCTTCGTGTACCTGGACCGGATCGGCCTGGGCGGCGGCGCCTGGGCGGGCGTGTGGTGCATCGTCGTGGGCGCCACCGCCGCCCTCGCGATCCTCGTCACCATCCGCACCCTGGCCGACGAGAAACTCGCCCGCCGCGCGGCGCCCTTCCTGGTCCTGGCGCCGGGCGCGGTGTGGCTCGGCGCCTCCGCCGACGGCTACTTCGCGGCGGTCGCCACCTGGGCGGTGGCCCTGCTGGCACTCGCGGTGACGGGCCGGCGACCACGCTGGACGGGCCTAGCCTCCGGCCTCCTGTTCGGCCTGACGGTCTATCTGTCGTACGGCCTGACGCTCTACGTCGTGATCGCGGCGGCCGTGCTGTTCCTGGGCTCGGAGCGGGTGCGTCCCCTCCTCTTCGCGGTGGCCGGGTTCCTGGTGGTCCCGATCGTGTTCACGGCGCTGGGCTTCTACTGGTGGGAGGCGTACGACCTGCTGGTCACCCGCTACAACCAGGGCGCCGGCGGCACCCGCCCGCAGGCCTACTGGGTGTGGGCCAACCTCGCCTGCCAGGTACTCGTGGTGGGCCTCGCGACGGCGGCGGGGCTGCGGCGGACCGGGGTGGCGGTGATCCGGCGGGAGAGCGCGGCGGGTTTCCGGCTCGGGGTGCTGGTGCTCGCCGCGCTGGTCGCGATGCTCGTCGCCGATCTGTCGGGGATGAGCAAGGCGGAGACCGAGCGGATCTGGCTGCCGTTCGCGCTCTGGCTGCTGCCGTCGTGCGCGTTCCTGACCGGGCCGCGGGGCTGGCTCGCGGTACAGGCCGTGCTCGCGCTGCTCGTCAACCATCTGCTGTGGACGGGCTGGTGATCACGGCAGGGGCTGCTCGGTCCAGATGACCTTGCCGTGCGGGGTGTAGCGGGTGCCCCAGCGCTCGGTGAGCTGGGCGACGAGGAAGAGCCCGCGGCCGCCCTCGTCCTCGGTGCGGGCCCGGCGCAGCCTCGGCGAGGTGCCGCTGCCGTCGGAGACCTCGCAGATCAGGGCGCGGTCGCGGAGCAGCCGGAGTTGGACGGGTCCGGTGGCGTGCCGGATGGCGTTGGTGACCAGTTCGCTGGCGACGAGTTCGGTGGTGAACGCCAGGTCGTCCAGGCCCCAGGCGGCGAGTTGTTCGGTGACCGCGGCGCGGGAGCGGGAGACGACCGCCGGATCGCTCGGCAGGTCCCACTGGGCGACCCGGTCGGGGCCGAGGACATGGGTGCGGGCGACCAGCAGCGCCACGTCGTCGCTGGGGCGGGCCGGGAGCAGCGCGTCGAGGACGGCCTCGCAGGTGTCCTCGGGGGCGCGTCCGGCGTGGGTGAGGACTTCGCGGAGCCGGTCGAGGCCGGTGTCGATGTCCTGGTGGCGGTCCTCGACCAGACCGTCGGTGTAGAGCACCAGCTGGCTGCCCTCCGCGAGTTCGAGCTCCACCGTCTCGAAGGGCATCCCGCCGAGACCGAGCGGCGGAGCGGTCGGCAGGTCGACGAACTCCACCGAGCCGTCGGGGTGGACGACCGCGGGCAGGGGGTGCCCGGCGCGGGTGAGGGTGCAGCGCCGGGACACCGGGTCGTAGACCGCGAACAGACAGGTGGCGCCGATGCCGCCGGTCTCCGCGGGTGCGTTCTCCCTCGCCCAGCCCTCGCCCCGGTCCAGACGCCCCACCAGGTCGTCGAGGTGGGTGAGGAGTTCGTCCGGCGCCAGGTCAAGGGAGCAGAAGTTGTGCACGGCCGTCCGCAGCCGGCCCATCGTGGCGGCGGCGTGCAGCCCGTGCCCGACGACATCGCCGACGACCAGCGCCACCCGCGCGCCGGAGAGCGGGATGACGTCGAACCAGTCGCCGCCCACGTCGGCTTGTGCGGGCAGATAACGGTAGGCGACCTCGACGGCGCTCTGCTCGGGCCGCCCCCGGGGCAGCAGGCTGCGCTGGAGGGCGAGGGCGGTGTTGTGCTCGCGGGTGAAACGGCGGGCGTTGTCTATGCACATCGCGGCGCGTCCGCCCAGCTCCTGGGCGAGGGAGAGGTCGTCGTCCTCGAAGGGGGCGGGGTTGGCGCAGCGGTAGAAGCTGACTACGCCGAGGGTGGCGCCGCGGGCCCTGAGCGGCACGGTGATCAGGGTGTGCGTCCCGGCCGCGAGCACCCGCTCCAGACGTACCGGATCCTGCGCGAACCAGCCGCCCGCCTCGGACAGCACCGGCTCCAGCACCGCCCGGCCGCTCTCCAGACTGCGGGCCTGGGGGGTGGAGCCGACATAAGCGAAGCCGTCACCGACGTGGTAGAGCCGTGGCTCGTCGTTCCGGCTGCGCAGGGCGACCCGGCGCAGCGGCGCCTCCGCCCCGAGCGGCTCGGGCTCCTCTCCGTTCAGTACGGCGTCGGGCAGGTCGACGGCGGCGAAGTCGGCGAAGCGGGGCACGACGACCTCGGCGAGCTCCTCGGCGGTGCGGGTGACATCGAGGGTGGCGCCGATCCGCACCCCGGCCTCGTGCAGCAACTCCAGCCGCCTGCGCGCGAGCAGGGCGAGCCGTCCGACGCCGGGCTCCCCGACGAGCACCAGCCGTCCGCCGGATCCGTCGCCGGTGACGGCGGGGGCGGTGACCACGTGCGTCGCGGTGGCCGTCGTCGGAGGGGGCGTGGGTGGGGTGAGGGCGACCGGGCGCGGGTGGCCCAGGATGCGGGCCTCGACGACCACGCCGGTCTCCCCGGCGGCGCCCACGACCTGGCGGCGCAGCAGGGTGGCGATCCGGCCGCCGGTCAGGTTCACCTCGTCGAGGGTGCGGTGGGGCGAGGCGAGCAGCGCCTCGGCCTTCTCGCGCAGGACGGCCAGATCGATCCGGCCGAGCCCGGTGCCGTCCGTCTCCGGGCCCGCCTCGTGGGTGGCCCGCCGGTAGGCCGCGAGCAGCGCCCGCTCCCGCTGGGTGGCCTGGTCCAGCAGCCGGCCCTCGATGGCCTGGGCGGCCTCCCGGACCAGCCGGAGCATGATCGGGTCGCCGTCGTCGCGCAGACAGGTCAGATCCAGGACGGCCTCGATCCGCCCGCTGAGCGGGTCGCGGACCGGGGCGCCGACGCAGGCGAAGGGCTGCAGACAGTCGGCGAAGTGCTCGCGGCCGATGATCTGGACGGGTCCGCGTTCGACCAGCGCGGTGCCCACGCCATTGGTGCCCGCGTTCTGCTCGGAGGCGTTGAAGCCGGGGGCGAAGCTCACCGCGTCGAGCCGGGCGAGCAGCGCGGGCTCACCGCCCAGCCGCTGGACCATCCGCCCGTGCCCGTCGCACAGCGCGATGGTCGTGCCCATCCCGGCGAGGGTCTGGGTCAGCCGCCCCAGGACGGGCTCGGCGGCGCGCAGGAACCGCTCGCCGAGCACCACGTCGGGCTCGTAGGGGATGAACAGCCGGTCCGGTTCGAGCCCCGCCGAGCGGCATCGCTTCCAGGAGTCCAGCACGGCGTCCCGGACGTCCGTGTCGACGCGGGCTCCGGCGAGGAAGCGTTCATGGGCATCGACGAGTCCGCCGATGTCGTCCCAGGCGACGGACAAAGAGCTCACTTCCCTCGGGCGATTTCACCCTAGACCCTTTGTGACTCACCTCACAACAATCCGTGAAGGGGGCTGGGAGCCCGCTCGACGACCTCGCCCGCGTCCACCACGGCGGTCCGGTGCGCGAGCCGTGCGGTCTCCGGATCGTGGGTGATCAGTACGAGGGACAGGTCGTCGCGGTCGGCCGGCAGCCCGGCGAGCAGGTCGAGGATGGAGCGCCGGGTGACGGTGTCGAGCCCCGAGGTGATCTCGTCGCAGACCAGGATCCGGGGCCGGGCGAGCAGGGCGCGGGCGAGCGCGGCCCGCTGGAGCTCACCGCCGGACAGCGCGCCGGGGCGGCGGTGCGCCTGGTCGTCCGTGAGCCCGAGCCGGACCAGCGCGGCCAGCGCCTCGGCCCGAGCGGCCTCCTTTGCCGCGCCCCGCAGCCGGACAGCGGTGCGGGCGACCTGGTCCAGTACGGGCCGGTGCTCGTCGAAGGCGGCGCGGGCGTCCTGGAACACGTACTGGACGGCGGCGAGCTGTTCCCGGTCGCGGTGGCGCAGGCTGCGCGGCAGTGCGGCGCCGTCGAGCAGAATCTCGCCGTCGTGGTCGCGGTGCAGGCCCGCGAGACAGCGAGCGAGAGTGGTCTTGCCGCTGCCCGACCGTCCGGCGACGCCGAGGCCGAGGCCGAGCGGGATCAGCAGCGCGAGAGTGAGCGCGGCGAGCAGCAGCGTCGGCCCGAAGCCGTCGGTGAGGTACTCGGTCACCGGGCGGCCGGAGGTGAGGGAGGTGCCGAAGTCGCCGTGCAGTAGGCCCGTCGCCCAGTCGGCCAGCCTCTCGTGCGCAGGCCGGTCCAGGTCCATGGCCTCCCGGATCGCCGCGATCCGCGCGGGGTCCGGCTGGTCACCGGCGAGCGCGACCGCCGCGTCGCCCGGCAGCGCCTCGGTGAGCGCGAAGACCAGCAGCACGACGGAACGAAGTCCCGTCACCCGAGCCACACCTTGTCGAAGCGTGCCCAGTCGAGCGTGTTGGCGGGAGCGTCGACCTCGACCCCCTTCACGTTCTTCGCCGTTCCGAGGATCCAGTCGGCGAACCCCCAGATGAGGAAGCCGCCCTCGGTGTACAGCCGGCGCTGCATCCGCTCGTAGACGGCGGACCGTTCGGCCTTGTCGCGGGTGGACTGGGCCTGCTGGTAGAGGGCGTCGAAGTCCTTGTGCCGCCACTGGGTGGCGTTGGTGGTGGACTCGGTGAGCAGCCGCTGGGAGAGGTGCGCCTCGCTGGGCATGGCGCCGGAGCGGTAGCAGCACAGGGTGCCGGAGTCGAGGATGTCGGCCCAGTAGGAATCCTTGCTGCCCATCTTGACGTCGATCGTGACGCCCGCCTTGGCCGCCTGGTCGCGGAAGATGCTCGCGGCCTCGGTGAACCCGGCGGCGACGGCGGAGGTGTCCAGGGTGACCTTGAGCTTCTCGGCGCCGGCCTGCTTGAGCAGCGCCTTGGCCCGGTCGAGGTCCTGCTCGCGCTGCGGGAGGCTGTCGGCGTAGTACTCGTACCCCTTGCCGAACAGGTCGTTGCCGATCTCGCCCGCGCCGGACAGGGCGCCGTCGACGAGCTCCTTGCGGTCGGCGATGAGGAAGAAGGCCTCGCGCACCCGCTTGTCGTCGAAGGGCGGCCGATCGGTCTTCATGCAGAACGCCTGCATCGCGCTGTTGCGCAGCCGCACGATCTCGATCTGTCCCTTGCCCTCGTGGGCGCGGGCGGTGGTCGGGTTGAGCTCATGCGCGTACTCGACCTGGCCGCCGACATACCGAGGTTGTCGGTGAGATGGGTGGCGAGGTAGGGGACGAGGAGATAGAAGCCGGTGTTGACGCCGAGCTGGTTGACCAGCAGCAGCCGTACGGCGAACGGGAATGGGCGTATGCCGCGTGGCATCTGATAGGACACGGAGCTTGCCGCGGGTGTGACGTACGACACCCCTTGGCGCCGGGAAGTTTTACCGGCGGCGATGATTGTTTGGCGCAGCCCGCCCGTATCTCCTGATGTCCGAGCCGTTCGCCTCAGGAGGTCCGATGCGCATCTCGCGCAGCACGGCGGGAACCGTCTTCGTCGGCGGCGCCCTGGTGCTCACCCTCTCCGCTCTCGCGTACCCCGCGATGCTCGGGGTGGAGAACACCTCGTCCGACACGTCCCGCATCATCGCCAACACCCAGTACGGGCCGCTGACCGAGGCGGACCGGGACTTCGTGGTCAAGGTGCGGGCGGCCGGACTGTGGGAGTACCCGCTCGGCGAGATGGCGATGCAGCGTGGCACCAGCGCGGCGATGAAGGAGGCGGGCGCGCATCTGATCGTCGGGCACTCGGGCCTCGACGAGCTGTGCCGCAAGATCGCGCCCGAGCTCGGTGTCACGCTGCCCAACCAGGCCAGTCCGCAGCAGCAGCAGTTCGTGGCGACCGTGGACTCCAAGAGCGGCAAGGAGTTCGACTCCACCGCGGTCACCATCATGCGCGTGACCCACGGCCAGATTTTCCCGGTCATCGCCAAGATCCGCGCAAGCACCCAGAACACACTGGTCCGGCAGCTGGCGGACCTGGCCAACGACACGGTCCTGGACCACATCACCGTGCTGGAGAAGACCGGCCTGGTCAACTACGACCAGATCAACTTCCAGCAGACGACGCCCCCGAAGCTGCCGAAGGACCAGCTCACCCCGCCCCCGCCGCAGCCCGGCTCCCCCGTCCTGGTCCTCAAGCCCCGCCCGGACCTGAACGTCAACACGGCCTCCCCCCAGCCGAGTCCGAGCGGCACGGTCGGCTGAGGTCCGCTCACAGCGGCTTCGCCGGCCAGTCCAGCAGCCGTGCCCCGATCACCGCGGTCTGGAGCGTGTACCGCTGCACCGGGTCGGCCGGGTCCGCGCCGGTCAGCTGGCGGACGCGGTCCAGGCGGTAGGTCAGGGCCCGCACGCTGAGCGACAGCCGGCGGGCCGCCTCCGCGGCCACACAGCCGGAGTCGAAATAGGCGGTGAGCGTGTCCAGCAGCGGCCGGGCGCCGCCGCGGGCCCGGCGCATCGGGCCGAGCGTGCTGGCCACCAGATCGGCCATGGCCTGCCGGTCCCGGGTGAGGACGGGGTAGACCAGCAGGTCGGAGGCGTGCAGCACCGGCTCGGTGAGGTCCAGGCGTTCGGCGAGATCGAGGGCGTTCAGGGCCTCCTCGTACGACTGGACGACACCGGCCGGTCCGGTGTGCGCCCGGCCGATCGCCACCTGGCCGCCGTCGGTGGCGGCGTGGGCGTGCTTGGCGAAGTGGGTGAGGACATCGTCGTGGTGGCCGGGGGCGATGCAGACCATCCGGCCGTCCTTGGTGGTGAGCAGGATGCTGCGGTCCCCGAACCGGCCGATCAGCCCGCGCTCCACCTCGCGGGGAACGGGGTCGCCGTCGTCGTAGGCGGTCCGGCCGCGGGCCACGGCGACGGCGTGCGCGTGCGACAGCCGCAGCCCGTAGCGCTCCGCGCGCTGCGCCAGCAGGCCGAGGTCGCTGCGGCCGTACAGCAGATCGTCCACGAACTCCCGGCGGGCGGCCTCCTCCTGGCGTACGGCGTCCCGCTGGGCGCGTTCATAGCCCTCGGCGAAGGCGTCCAGGGCCTGGGCGGCGGCGGCCAGGACGGCGTCCACGGAGATGCCGTTCCCCGTCGGCCGGTGGGCGCGGGTCTCGGCCATGTGGGCGGCGACCATGGCGCGCAGTCCGAGCCCGGCCTCGGCGGCCCGCTCGCCCAGGACACGGCGGGAGTCGAGTTCCGCGCGGGTGAGCCGACGGCCGGTCGCGGAGGCGTCGGCGAGGATGCCGGAGTAGCCGGTCAGATACTCCGCGAACGCGTCCGGCCCCGCCATGCGCGCTACCCCGCTCTCCGCTGTGTCGTGCTCACACCTGTGTGGTGCTGACATCGTTTTCTACGTCGTTTTCCGACGAGTTTCTAGCGCGGGGCTGCGTGAACATGCGTGGGCCGGTGCCCTCGCCCGGGCGATCAGCCGGTCTTCCAGCCGTTGCGGGTGTCGATCCGCTCCCATTCCAGGGCCCACTGTGCGAGACGGCGGCGCTCCATCAGCTGCCGGACACACCAGAGCGTGCAGAGGACGCCCCCGGCCGTGCACAGGGCCGCCAATGCGCCGCCGGAGATGGCGTGCAGTTTGATCTCGCCGCTGCTCAGGGGCTCGGCCGTGACCCGATCGCCGTCGGTCCAGACGGGGACCTTGGTCCCGGCCTTGGTCTTGGGCGACACGCGCGCGTCGTCGGTGTGGGTGGTGCCGTCGGGGCCGGTCCAGCTCACCTTGGCCCACACCCGGTAGTCGGCCGGTACCCGTGCGGGCACCTTGTCGTCCGCGTCCTCCACCACCACCGCCGACACCTGCCGGCTCTGCGCCCGCTGCTCCTCGGCGGCCCGCTCCACCGCGCCGACCGCGAGGAAGCCCGCCAGTACCCCGCCCACCAGGGCCAGCACCCAGCCGCCGAGCACCACCCAGGCCTCGACGAGATCGCAGCGCCGCCTCAGCGGGCTGCGCCGCCACCGCCACATCCGTATGCGCTCGTACCGTGTCTCAGCCATCGGCCGACACCCCCTGGAGAGCACCGACAGCACACTCACAGTGTGCTCCTGTCGGGCGGGTACCGCGCTGGCTGGTCCCTTGATCGCCCTCGTCAACAGTTCAATCAAGGTGGCCGAAAATCGACTGTTCGCGGGACTCTGGGTACCCAAGCCGCATACGGCGAAACTCAGTTCGCCTAGGTTGGGCACCACCTGATCAACGAAGCCACCGCAGGAGGCCGCACCGTGTCGGACGTCGATCCTCAGATCCGTGCGTCGAAGGAGATACGCGCCCGCATCGACACGACGAAGCCGCACTCCGCGCGCTTCTGGAACTACTTCGTCGGCGGCAAGGACAACTACGAGGTCGACCGGGAGATCGGCGACCACATCAAGGAGATCTTCCCCGGTCTGGTCGATGTCGCGGTCACCAGCCGGCACTTCCTGGGCCGTGCCGTCCGTCATCTGGCCGGGGAGCAGGGCATTCGCCAGTTCCTGGACATCGGCACCGGTCTGCCCACCGCCGACAACACCCATGAGGTCGCCCAGCGCGTCGCCCCGGACGCCCGGATCGTCTACGTCGACAACGACCCCATCGTGCTGGCCCACGCCAACGCCCTGCTCACCAGCACCCCCGAGGGCAGGACGGCCTATCTGGACGCGGACCTGTACGACCCGAAGGCCGTCCTCGCGGCCGCCGAGGAGACCCTCGACCTGTCCCAGCCGGTCGCGCTGATGATTCTCAACACCCTGGGCCATGTCGCCGAGCACGCGCAGGCCAAGGACCTGGTGCAGCGGCTGATGGCGGGCCTGCCGTCGGGCAGCTATCTGGTGATCAGCGACAGCACGGCCACCAGCGAGGGCATGATCGCCGCGTCGGAGGCCTACAACGCGAGCGGCGCGGTGCCGTACTACGTGCGCAGCATCGAGGAGATCGGCGGCTTCTTCGACGGCCTGGAGCTGGTGGAGCCGGGCATCGTCCAGGTCACCGAGTGGCGCCCGGACGAGACCGGCCCGGCGGCTCCCGAGGTCGCCGTGGACGCCTACTGCGGAGTGGGCCGCAAGGCGTAAAGGTCACTGCTGAGGGGGGCCGTTCCACAGCCGGAGAACGGCTCCCGCCAGCTCCTTGAGCAGCCCGGCGGAGGCGGCCTCCTTCACCACCCGGAACTCGAACTCCGTCTTCCCGTCCTTCCGCTTGATCCGTACGTCCACCTTGGTCTGCAGCCAGGCCACCACGCCCGCCACCGCGGCCAGCGCGGGCACCGCGAGGTCGGCCCCGAGACGGGTGTCGGCGGGCGGGTCCGCGAGCACGGGCGCCGCCGCCGCGCGGGTCCCGGGATCCTCGGCGAGCGCGACGAGGACACGGCGGGCGGCGGCGTACTGCTCGTACTCGTCGAGCTCCGCGAGGCCCGTGCCGCCGTGGCCGCCGGCTTGCAGCAGGGCCGTCAGCAGCGCGTTCGCCTCGTCCTGGTCCATGGGCAGCGCCTCGGGCGGGGTCTCGGCGGTCAGTTCCTCCGTCACCTCCTGGAGGGCCAGCAGCAGGGAGCGTTCGTCGAGATCGGCGACGAGGGGCGCGGTCATGGGTGCCTCCAAAGGCCGAACAGGGCCGGTGCGGCCCAGTGGAAGGGGTGGGTCTCCCAGGGGTCCTCGGGCTGGTGCAGCATGGCGCGCTGTGCCTGCCAGAGGGCCCGCCAGGGCGGTTCGTCCGAGTCCGCGAGCCGACGGTGGAAGTCCGCGAACAGCCTGCGGGAACTGGTGTCGTCCACGTCCCAGTGCGTGGCCACGACCGTCCGCACGCCGGAGTTGAGCAGGGCCTGGACGATGCCCTCCAGCTGCCCTGTGCTCCGGGCGTCCCGGCGCGCGGTCGAGCAGGCGCGCAGGGTCAGCAGGTCGAGCCGGAGCCCCTCGCGGGCCAGCCGCCGGGCGGTGAGCAGATGGTCGAGCCGGGTCCCCACGTCCACGGCGTACGGGTCCCGGGCGGGCCGTCGGCCGCCGTGTGCCAGGAACACTCCGGAGTCCATCGGCTCGGCGGGGTCGAACCAGCCGTGCGCCGCCAGATGCGCCACGGACGCGGTGGCGAGACCGGCCGCGACCGCGTCGGGGGTGGCCTCGATGCCGGCTGCCCCGGTGACCGGACGACCCGCGGCCGCCACGAGGTCCGCGTCCCGTTCGAGACGCTCGGGCTCGGGGTCGTCGCGGTCGGCCACCGCGCCGACGTACACCGCCGGGCCGCCGTGCGCGGGTGGGAGGGCGGCCAGCCGGAGCAGGGTGGTGGCGCCGGTGACCTGGACGACGGCGTGGCGTTCGATCAGGGGGCGGCCGTCGTCGGGCAGGGGCAGCGCGTGCAGGGGCAGGTCGTGCACGGGGCCGTCGGCCGCCACGCACAGCAGCTCCCGCCCGGCCACCTCCGGCAGTACGGCGAGCAGCCCGGGCGCCAGGTCGGCGAGGAAGTCGAGGCGGCGCCGCCAGGGCCGCCGGGCCGGGAGCGGACCGAGGGGCGGGAAGGCGTCCGGGTCGCCGTCGAAGGTCCGGCGCAGCCGCTCGGCGGCCTGCCGCAGGGTGCCCCTTCCCAAGGGCACCCGGACGTGGGTGAGCCTGCCGGTCCCGGGGAGGTGGACGAAGGCAGTGAGCGTGCCGTGTCCGCAGAAGTACGACACATAGGCGCAGTCGGCGGCGTCCGGGTGGGCGCTGAGCCAGTCGCGCAGGGCGGTGAAGCGGGCGGGCTCGATGTGCTCGTGGCCGGCGCCGCCGGTCCATGTCTTGTACTCCTCGTGCAGATCGAAAGCGAGCTCGGGCGCGGGCCTGCCGGTGGGCGTGCGCAGTTCGGTGCCGTGCTCCGTGAGCAGCTCGATCAGGCGGTCGTAGATGCCGTGGTGGAGTGCCACGAGGGCGGGCCGGTCGTGCAGGTTGCCGGTCCCGTCCGCGGTCGACCGCAGCAGCCGTGCGCGGGTCTCCCACAGGACGTCGAACGCCTCCTGCCGGGCCACCGGCCGCTCGGCCGCCCATCGCGCGAGGGCGTCGGCCAGCCGCTTGGTGACCATGAGCCGCATCTGTACGTCCGGGGCCTGCCGCTCGGCGAGTTCGCTCAGGGCGCGCAGGTCGGCCACCGCCTCGGCGTACCGTCCGGCTCTCAGGTCCCGGTCGGCGTGGGCCAGGCGGAACAGGCTCCGGCCCATCCAGGAGTCGAAGGTGACGCCGAGTTCCTCGCAGAGCACCTCGGCCATGGCGAGGAGTTGCTCCCCGGCCTCGCCCAGGCCGTCGAGCCGGGTCAGCACCAGGGGCAGGCCCGTGTGGAGGACGCCGGCGACGGGGCTGATGCTCTTCAGCAGGGCGTGGCGGTAGAGCTCGACGGCCTCCTCCTCGTCGCCCTCGTGGGAGGCGAGGTCGCCGAGGCCGAGCAGGGCGGTGACCATGCTCAGGCCCTCGCCGCCCTCGGCCTCCAGGAGCGTGAGCGCGCGGCGGTAGCAGGCGCGGGCGGCCTCTTTCTCGCCCGCGTCCGCATAGGCGCCGCCGAGGTTGTTGAGCACGCCGACCAGTCGGCCGCCGTTGGCCTCGACGAAGGCCCGCACCCGGCGGAACTCCCTGATGCCCTCCCGGGACCGGCCCGCCTTGAGGTAGGAGGCGGCGAGGTCGGTGTGCGCGTGGTACTCGGCCTCCAGGTCGCCGCAGGCCCGGCCCGCCTGCATCGCCTCCCGGAAGGAGTGCCGGGCGTCCTCGTAGGCGCCCGTGTCGTCGCAGAGCAGCCCGCGCAGCCGGTGGAAGCGGCTGCGCAGCCGGTTGGTGTCCGCCTCCCCGGCGAGCCGGCCGCCGTCGTGCGGACCGAGCCGCGCGGTGTCGAGCAGGGCGAGCGCCTCCCGGGCCCGTCCGGCGTCGCGCAGCTTTCCGGCGATGTGCCAGCGCAGTCCGGCGAATCCGACGATGTCCTCCGGGTCCGTCGCGGGGACCTGCTCGGCCCGCCGCAGCACGGCCAGCGCGCCGTCGAGGTCACCGCGGCCGGTCAGCTCGGAGGCCTCGCGCTCCAGCAACTGCCGGGGTTCGTGGACGGGTTCGGGGAAGCCGACGGGCCGGTCCCGGCCTCCGGGCGCCTCGGCCCGGTCCAGCATCCGCCCCACGCGCCCCAGAAACGGCCGCCTGCGCTCGACGTTCTCCCGATGGAATTCGGCCAACGCACCCTCGGCGGGCCGCCCGGCCGCCCTCAACTCGTCCCGCAGCACCGCAAGCTCACGCACCAGCCCCTCGGGGTCATACCGCCCGACCCGCGCGGTGAGCAGCCCATCGGCACGCTGAGCGGTCTCGGCAGCCATGAGCTCTTGAACGAGGGCACGCTCGGCGCGGCGAGCACGACGAGGCTCGACGCCGGGGCCGCCGCGCCGGGCTACTGCGGCATCGGGGCCCAACTCGCCGCGGTGAGTACGGCGGGTCTCGACGGCGGGACCACCGCGCGGGGCAGCCGCCGCATCCGCGCCAAGCTCACCGCGCTGAGTACGACCGGTCTCGGCGACCGAGCCACCACGCCGGGCAGCCGCCGCATCCCCGCCCAGCTCACCGCGCTGAGTACGACCGGTCTCGGCGGCCAAGCCATCGCGCGGGGCAACGGCCGCATCCCCGCCCAGCTCGCCGCGGGTCTGCGCCGACCGGCCGCCGCCCGGGACCGCCGCCCCACCCGACTCACCGTGAGCCCCCAGCGAGGCACCGCCACCCCGCGCCGCCGCAGCATCCGCACCCGGCTCCCCGCGCGCCCCTGCGTACGGGCCGCCACTCCCCACCGCCCCCGCGCCCGGCTCGCCCCAAGCCTCTACGGACGGGGCGCCGCTCGGGGCCGCCCCTCCCCCCTCCGTGCCACTCGGCGCCGAGGCCTCTCCCCTCACCCCCGGCCCGTCATTCGAGCCCGAGTTCCTCCGGAGTGCCCGCACCCACCGTGCGTAGCGCTTCTCGGGCATCCTCCCGGTCCCCCTCTGTGGCCGCGGTCTGATGGGCGAGCGCGAAGTGGTGTCTGCTGCGCTCGTGTTCGCCCAGGAACCAGTAGAACTGGGCGATGTGGAAGTGGACGTGATGGTCGGCGGCCGGCTCGGCGGCGAGCGCGTCGGCCAGTCGCCGGGTCTCCGCGTGGTCGCCGCGCCGGTACGCGGCGAAGAGCAGCGCGACGCGGTACTCGAAGTTGCCCGCGAACTTCTGGCTCTCCGCGCGCAGTTCGTCCTCGGCGGCCCGGTCTCCGGCGACCGCCCGGCGCATCACTTCCCGCATGGTGTCCCGGCGGGCGCGGGCCGCCTCCTCGAACTCGGGGTCCGTCCGCATGGTGCGGGCCAGGCCCAGCGCCCTGGAGTGCGGCGCCACCTTCTCCAACTTCCGTAGCGCCTCGCTCAGTTCCCGCTCGGTTCCGGCGACCAGCAGCCCGAGGACCAACGCCTCCAGCGCCTCCGGGTCCTCCGGTTCCGCCGCGTACGCCAGGCGCGCCGCCTCCAGCATGTCGCGGCCGGTGACACCGCTGTCGGCGACATGCATCTGGCCGTACAGCGCCCGCGCCAGCCGCTTGAAGTCGCCCGGCTCGGCCAGCCCCAGCGCGACCCGCTCACGCAGCGCGGCAACCCGCAGTCTCAGCATCCGGTTCTGCCGCTCGGCGTCGTCACCGGCCTCGGCCAGGTCGTCGAGCCGCCGCTCGGCCAACTGCCACTCCCTGCTGCCCGGCGGGGCGCCCTCCAGGCACGCCCGCAGGACGCGCGCGCAGGCTTCGACATCGCCGCCCGCGACGAGGCAGGTGGCGAGATTGAAGCGCGCGACGACCATGTCCGGACGCCCGGCCACCAGTTGGGCCCAGACCTGTTCCGCTTCCTCGCGGCGCCCCGCGGCCAACAGCCCCGCCGCATACCGGTTGAGCGCCCCCGGGCCCGCGCCCGCGGCGAGATCCGCGAGCCGTCTCAGGGCCGCCACCCGCTCCGGCTCGGGCCGGTCGTCGTGCAGTACCCCGAGCGGATCGCCGGGCGGCTCCGGCCCGTCCATCAGTAAGGGCCACCCCAGTCGCGTACCCAATCGCCCCACTCCCCCGTCGTCGCTCCGCCCCGGCGCACACCCGCCAAGATCACACCGTGTAGCTCCACGAGTGCGCTCCGCTTACGCGGTTCAGCGTACGACGCCCCACTGACACTCGACCCGAATTCCGGCTCATCGTCACCGTTCGCACCGCAAGCACCCACACAACAGGCGCCCTGACCCGTTTCTTCGATGGGCCGTCGGTTTCCGGACTCCGCGGCGTCACATCCAGCGGGCACCTTTCGCTCGTCCCCACTGCTTCGCCTTGTGATCCGTCCGCCCTGCGCCGCGTGGGCGTGACGCGGAAGGACGACGTGCCCCATGTCCCTTCTCCCGCTCCCCGCCCCCGCTCCGGCCGCCCCGCTCCCCACCGCGGCCGCCGCCCCCGCCCGCCGGTACTCCGCCTCCCCCGCCCGCCTAGCCCGTCATGTGCTGACCGTCCTGCCGCTCGTGCTCATCGGCGTCTGGATGGCGGCCGACTGGCGCGGCCTGTACGCCGGTGCCTCCCGGCTGACCTCCGCCGACCCCTGGTGGCTGCTGGCCGGGCTCGGCTTCGCCTGTCTGACCTGGGTCGCCGCCGCCGTCGTCCGGCAGGGGGCCATCCCGGAGCGGCTGCCGCCGCTGCTGCTGGTCGCGTCGCAGTTCGCGGCGGGCGCCGCGAACCATGTGCTCCCGGCGAGCATCGGCGCGCACGCCGTCACCCTGCGTTTCCTCCAGGGCCAGGGCATACCCCTGCCCCGGGCCGCCGCCTCGCTCGCCCTGTACTCCCTGGTCAAGCCGATTGCGAAGACGTTCGTACTGCTCGCCCTGCTGCTGGCGGCCCCGGAGCTGATCCGTCTCGAGGGACTCGTCCCGGACGGCGGGACCCTGCTGATGGTCGCGGTGGGCGTGGCGACCGTACTCGCCACGCTGGCCCTGCTGCTGGCGACCGTAAGGCCGCTGCGCCGCGGGTGTCTCGGGTTCCTGCACACCGCGTTGACCGATGCGCGGCTGCTGCACACCATGCCCAGCCGGGTGCTCGCGCTGTGGGGCGGGGCGGCCGTCACCCCGCTGCTTCAGGCGGGGGTGGTCGCCTCGGTGGGGGCCTCGCTGGGGCTGCCGCTGTCGTGGGCGCAGATGGTGTTCGCGTTTCTCGCCGCCAGTACGGCGGTCGGGGCGGTCCCGGCGCCGGGCGGGATCGGTCCGGTGGACGCGGCGCTGGTGTTCACGATGGTCGCCTTCGGCGCCGCCCTGGCACCGGCCACGGCGACCGTGATCGGCTACCGCGTGCTGACGGTCTGGCTGCCCCTCATACCCGGCGTGCTCATGCTCTCCGCGCTGGTCCACCGCAAGGTGCTGTGAGCCGCCCTACGGCCACTGGGTGTCGGAGGTGGGCCCGGAGCGATGCTGGAGGCGGGCCGCCAGGACCGCCACGTCGTCCTCGGCGTGCCGGGCGTCGAGGCGGGCGAGCACGGTGTCGAGGACGTCCTGGACGCCGGTGGCGGACGAGAAGCTGAGCCTGGCCAGCCGGTCCAGGGACTGGTCGATGTCCTCGCCGCGGCGCTCGACGAGGCCGTCGGTGAAGAGCATGAGCGCCTGGGAGGGGTCGAGGCGGTAGGTGGCCGGTTCGTAGCCGCCGAGCCCGGTGCCCAGGGGCGGGCCGACCGGCACCGGGAGCAGGGAGACCTTGCCGTCTCCGTCGATCACGGCCGGGGGCAGGTGACCGGCGCTGGCCAGGGTGACCAGTCCGCGGACGGGGTCCACGCGCGCGATGAGGCAGGTGGCCGGGCGGCGGTCGGGCTCCGCTGAGGCGATGTCGTCGAGTTGGCGCAGCACTCGGTGCGGGGGCAGATCGGCGGAGGCTATGTAGCGCAGGGCCGAGCGGTAGGCCGTCATGTCGACGGCGGCGTCCAGGCCGTGCCCCATGACGTCGCCGACGACGAGCAGCGTACGGCCGAAGTGCAGCCGTACGGTCTCGCACCAGTCGCCGCCGACCAGGGCGCGCTGTCCGACGGGCAGATAGCGGATGGCGACGTCGAGGTTGGGATGCGGGCGGCCGGGTTCGGCGAGCAGGGCCCGCTGGAGCTTGCCGACGATGCCGCTCACCGCGTCGTGCTCGCGCGCGTGCCGGATGTTCGAGGCGGCGCGCTCGGTCAGGAACGCGACGACTTCCTCTTCGGCGTGGGTGAAGGGCGCCCCTTCCCGGGCGCAGACCAGCACGCCGTAGCGGTGGCCGTTGACGGCGAGGGGCACGCACAGGGCGGGCCGGGAGCCGCCGGAGGTCAGTCGTACGGCGTCGTTCTCGCCGGCCTTCCGGGCCACCTCGTCGGCCCAGCGGGCGTCGGGCAGCATCTCCGGGTTCCCGGTGACCCAGTCGTACTCCGGGTCGCCTTCGCCGCGCTCGCGCAGGACCGCCACCGCGGCTCCCACCTGTCCGGCGATCTCCTGGGTCAGCTCGGCGCAGGTGGTGTCCTCGTCCAGGGTGGTGCCGATGCGGGCGGCCGCCGAGCGCAGCGCGCTCAGCTGGGAGCCGCCGGCGCCCCAGGGGGGCGAGCCGGCGGAATCGGCAGGCTCAGCCGTCGCCGGACTCTGAAACGACTCGAACGATCGCGCCACAAGTACCACCCTAAAAGCACGCTGAACCAGAACAGGTAACGACCAGGTTTTTTCATTTCGAACGCCTGTGCGTCGCGCCTGTGCTGTGTCCGACTTTAACGATTCGCTCGGGGTGGCTGTCGGATGCGCTGCCCGCGGCCGGGTGCGCGGAGCTCTACTTCGCCGCCTCCACGGGTTCGACGGCGGGCGCGTTCCAGCGGATCCGGGTCGCGCACAGGGAGACCGCCAGGGCCGAGGCGGCGACCAGCGCCATGCCCCAGACCAGGCTGGTGGCACCGGCGACGAAGCCGATCAGGGCCGGGCCCGCCAGCAGCCCGGTGGTGCCCGTCGCGGCGACCAGGGCCAGGGCCTCCGGGCCCCGGGCGGCAGCGGCGACGTAGACGCATGGTGTGACGGCTGCCACACCCAGGCCGACGCAGGCGAATCCGATCAGGGTGGGCACCACCCCGCCGGCCAGGAGGGCGAGGGCCAGTCCGGTGCCCGCCAGGGCGCTGCCGAGCCGGACGATACGGGCGTCGCCCCAGCGGCTGCGCCAGCTGTCGGCCATGAGGCGGGCCAGCACCATCACGACCGAGACGACGGCGATGCCCATCGGCACCAGGTGCTCCGGCGCCTTGACGACGTCCTCCATATAGAGCGCCGACCAGTCATTCATGGCGCCTTCGGTCACGGTGCCGAAGGCCATGGCGCCGCCCATCCACAGCGTCAGCCCGGACGGCAGGGCGAGTCCTCGGCGACGGGTCTTCTTCTCTTCCTCCGGCTGTTGCTGCTCGTCGGTCAGCAGGCGGGGCTGTGCGTAGCCGAGCAGGAGGACCAGGATGACGGCGGCCACCGCGAAGTGTGCCGTGACGGCCGAGGTCAGGACGTTGATGCCGGATGCCAGGAGCGCGGCGCCGAGGGATCCGGCGCTGAAGGTGGCATGCAGTTGCGCCATGGCGGTCCGCTGGTAGCGGGCCTCCAGGGCGGCGCCCTGCGCGTTCATGGCGACGTTGAGGCAGCCTACGGCGACCCCGTCCAGGCAGATGATCACCAGCGCGACCGGGTAGTTCGGGGCCGCGGACAGCGCCAGCAGGAGCGCCCCGAGGCACAGGGCGGAGACGAGGGCCAGCCGTCGGGAGCCGAGCCGTCTCATCAGTACCGCGACCAGCGGGAACGAGGCAGCGGCGCCCGCACCGCAGGCCATGAGCAGCAGGCCCAGCTCCTCCTCGGTCATGTCGAGCCGGGTCTTGAGCGCGGGGAGCCGGGCGGCCCAGGTGGCGTACTGGAAGCCGAGGAAGCAGAAGAGCGCCGCGATCGCGAATTGCGTGCGGTGGAACTCGCTAGGGACGCGGAACACGGACATCAGCCTGCTTTCTGCGAGTCGTTGCTTCGGCACCGTGCAGTGCCGTCGACATGTAGACCGCGTTCTTGCCGTAGCTCGGGGGGAGTTGGACCTCGCGGTGCGTGAGGTAGCCGTGTGCGGACCAGAAGGTCTCCATGCCGCCGACCGCGATCAGGGAGATCCGCCGATACCTCTGCGACCTTGCCGCGACGGTGAGTTGGCGCAGGAGGGCGCTGCCCCACCCCCTGCCGCGCAGCTGCTCGGCGACGGCGAGGTCGTGCAGATGGAGATTGGGCGAGCGGAAGACGTTCCGCTCCGAACGGCCCAGATCCGGGTAACGGAAGGCCGGATACGACAACGCGAGCACATAGCCCGCGATGCGGTCGTCGAGGTCCAGCACGAAGCAGGTGCTCGGTGAGGCGCGGCCCCGCGACTCCAGCGCGGCCCGCCCCTCCAGCAGCGAACTGCCCCCGTACACGGCGGCTTCGAGTGCCGCCACGCCCGGCCAGTCGGCGTCGGCGATGGTCCGTATGCGCATGCTCAGGACCTTCCGTGGCCGTCGGTCCAGGTGTACGGAAGCGGACGGAAGCCGTTGAAGCCCCGCGTCATATAGCTGGTGGCGTACGCACCGGCGGACAGCACCCAGACCGGGTCGCCCGACGCGGCGGCCCTGGGCACGCGCACCGGGTGGTCCGTTGGGTAGGCGTCGTCGCTGTCGCAGGTGGGACCGGCGACGACCGCGGGCACGTACTCCGTGCCGGGGTGAGTGGGAAAGACGAGCCGGTAGCGCAACTGGTCCATCTCATAGAGGCCGTTGAACTTTCCGCAGCTCAGGTACAGCCAGCGCGCCCGCTCGCCGTCCGGCTGCCGTCGTTCGGTCAGCCGGGAGACATGCGCCCTGATCGCGCCGTGGTCGGCGACCAGATGGCGTCCCGGCTCCATGCGGAGGTCGAGGGGGGCCGGGGAGAGGTTCCTCAGCCGTTCGATGCCCTCGCGGATGACCACGAAGATCTTGTCCAGCGGGGGTTCGAGCCTTCTGCCCCGCCGGTCGACATAGCCGAGCGCGGGCAGGCCGCCGCCGAGATTGACGTGGTCCGGCACGATCCCGCGCCGGTGCAGCGCCTCCAGCACCTCGGCCAGCGAGTCGAAGGCCTGCCGCCAGGCCCGGGTGGTCATCTGCTGGGAGCCGACATGGAGGGACAGACCGGCCGGAGTCAGGCCCGCCGCCCGTGCCGCCTCCAGCACCCGTACGGCGTCCTCCCCCGAGCAGCCGAACTTCCGGCTCAGCCCCCACAGCGCCCCTTCTCCGCTGGTGGCGAGCCTGCAGAACACCCGGGAACCGGGGGCGTGGGCGGCGATCGCGGCGACGTCCTCGATGCTGTCGGTCGCGAAGTCCCGGATGCCGAGCCGGTGGGCCTCGGCGATGTCGGTGTCGGACTTGACGGTGTTGCCGTAGTGGATCCGGTCCACCGGTACGCCGGTCCGCAGCGCCAGTGCGATCTCGCCGGGGCTCGCCGCGTCGAAGCCGGCGCCCTGGTCCGCGAGGCGGGTCAGCACTTCGTCGAGCGGGCAGGCCTTGACGGCGAAGCGGACGTCGAGGCCGGGCAACTCCCGGACCAGCTCGTCGTATTGGGCCGCGATGCCGTCGAGGTCGAACACGATGCGGTCCTCCGCGGCGGCGGCCAGTGCCGCGCGCAGCCGCGGGCTCAGCCGCCCACTCACGTGACCACTCCGGTGTCCCGGCTCGCCCGCACCAGCGGGCCCCAGGCCTCGGCCAGCAGCGCGAAGTCCTCGATGTCCTGCCGGGCCTCGTCGAGCAGCCGCGCACGACGCGGCGCGAGCGCCTCGGCGAACCGCGCATATCTGCCCCCCAGCTTGCGGTACGCGCTGTCCACGCGCTCCAGGCGCCATTCGTTCTCGGCGCGGTCCAACTCGGTGCTCTCCCACAGGAGTTCGGCGACTGCCTCGGCACGGACCTGTTGCCGGTCGTCGAGGAGCGAGGCGCCGGCCGCGGCCATCCGGTCGTAGACGAAGTGGAAGTAGAGCATCGACAGCAGGAACTTCACGAACCGGGTCTGGTAGGCCATGAACCCGGCGTCCGCGCGGCGTTCCGGGGTGTGGAAGTTCTCGATGTGGCGGTTGTGCAGGACGCCGGGGAGGGTGGCGTCGTGGACCAGGTGGATGAGGAAGTAGTCGCTGCCGATGGTGTTCCGGGCGGGTGGCAGCGGCAGCCGCTCGTACACCCTGCTGTCGAAGGCGATGTTGCACATGTCCACCCGCATGGGGTCGACCAGGGTGAGCGTCGAGTGGTCCCCGGTGTACGGGGCGGTGCCCGCTCCGGTGAAGGACTCCTCGACCAGCTGTCGCTTCTGCTCGTCCGACCAGTGGCCGGGCGCCCACAGGCTGACTACGTTGTCGTGGACCGCAGCGTCCAGTCGCCGCATCTCACCGAGGTCCACGGACGGTTCACCGATGAAGGAGCCGCCCACCATCGAGACCGGGCGATCGGTGTACGCGGGATCGAGGTCCGTCTCCGAGACTCCGGCCGATGCCTCGGCAGCGCGCTTTCCCAGCGAGGTCAGCTCAGGGTGTACGGGGAAGGCCTGACTGCCCTTCCAGGCCTGGTAGTTGGCGTCCGAGTCCCGGCGGTGCACCGAGCGGCAGCCGAGCGCGGCGGCGATCAGGAAGGCGCGGTTGGTGCAGGCTCCGTAGGAGACGTCGGCCGGGAGCATCAGGTCGAGCATCAGGTCCGGCTTCGGGAGCCGGGCCCGGTCGATCACGGTCCGCAGGAAGTCCCGCTGGCGGGCCTCGTCGAGATGGTGGACGGTCACGTTCGGCGCCGGGTCCAGCCCGGCCACGACTCGGGCGTGCTCGGCGTAGGTGCGCTCGTCGCAGGAGTCGAGGATCAGCAGGTGGACGTCGACGTCGAAGTGACGGGCCGCATGGTTCGCCTCCTGGCCGATGGCGGAGATCATGGGGGAACACGCCCGGTTGGTGGGGAGGACCAGGCAGACACCGCGCGGGTTCACCGTGCGCCCCAGGAGTCCAGGCCCAGGACTTTCCGGCCGAGGCTGTTCAGGGTCGCGGCGCCGTACCGGAGCGACTCGTGCCGCACCGCGTCTCCGAGCAACGTCCCGTTCCAGTCCGGTGTGCTGAGGGTGCGCCAGGAGTCGACGCGCGAGCGCTTCAGCTCCTCGTGTTCCTCCAGTGCGGGCATCATCGACAGGTACTGGACCGCGCGGACCGAGCCGCCGGAGTTGGGCGCCACGCCGTGCGCCAGCAGCCCGTTGAAGATCAGCAGGTCACCGGCGCGCAGGTCGGGCCGGACCAGCGGGAAGTCCCTGCGGTCGATCGCGGGCCGGATGGGATCGCGGGCCGCCGGCTGGGCGACCCGCCACTGGTCGAACTGCCGGAACAGCTCCGGCACGCACTGGAAGCCGCCCAGTTCGGGCGCGGTGTCGTTGAGCGCGATGATGCCCTGGACGCGCTGCGGCAGCACCTCGAGGGTGGTGTCCACGTCCCAGTGCAGCTCGATGTCGAAACCCTCGTCGGTGGGTTCGATCAGGGAGCGCGAACGGTTCTTGATGTTGGGCGGGTTGAGGTTGAGCCGGTCCAGCGTGACCCACAGCTCCTCGCAGTCCCAGACGTCGACGAACGCGTCGTGGACCCGCTGGGTCTGGCGGCTGTCCCAGATGAGCTGGTGGTGGTACGCCTCCACGAAGCCGTAGACGTACAGGTCGCGGTCGAGGTCGGAGCGGAACTCCCGTTCCTCGTACCAGGTTTCGGGGCGGTCGGGGTCGAGTCCCTGGAAGTCCCAGGCGAACTCCAGCAGGCGCTGCGCGGCCGCGGGGGATATCGCCTCGCGGACGACGACATAGCCGTACGTCTGCCAGAACGCGAAGTCCTCTTCGGAGAGCACGCGCAGCGGCCGTGTTTTCTCGATCTTCCGCAGTGGCGTCGGACTGAGGTAGGTCTCCGCGTCCGCGCTGAAGTAGGGGCGGTTCGAGGCCGCTCGATGGAGGTAGTGCATGCGGTACTCCAGGCTCGTTTCAGGGGGCGAGGATGCGGTGGCGGGTCCTCGCCAGGGCGGCCGGGTCGGCGCGGTCCACGTACCAGGGGCGGTGCAGATGGTCGGAGTCCAGCCGCGGCACCAGGTGGACGTGGAGATGGAACACGTCCTGCCAG
The DNA here is from genome assembly GCF_036173105.1 of Streptomyces sp. NBC_00287. Taxonomy (NCBI): domain Bacteria; kingdom Bacillati; phylum Actinomycetota; class Actinomycetes; order Kitasatosporales; family Streptomycetaceae; genus Streptomyces; species Streptomyces sp. NBC_00287. Next base: position 7,223,694 of record NZ_CP108053.1, on the reverse strand, counting down.
CCCGCGGGCCGGTTCGCCTGGAACAGGGTCATGCCGTCCGGCTCGAGGACGCCGTCGAGGACCGCGGCCATGCGGTGGACCGTACGCATCACGGCCGCCGCGTCGTCCTCGGAGACCGCCCAGATGTCGGCCGCGTGCTGCTTGGGGATGACGAGGGTGTGGCCCTCCATCACCGCGGTGTTGTCGAGAAAGGCGACGGTCCGCTCGTCCTCGAAGAGGATCTCCGCATGGAGCCGGCCCGCCACGATGTCGCAGAACACGCACTCGGCCGCCATGTCAGCCCGCGTCGTTCCGCGCCGCCTCGATGACGCGCTGCCATCGGCGTACGGCGGCCGGGTCGACGGGACTGTCCCAGCCCCGGCGGCGGACCGACGTACCGACGTGGAAGGCGTCGACACCGCGGGCGCGCAGCGCGGGGACATGCTCCGCGGTGAGCCCTCCGCCGGCCATGACGGCCATGGTGTAGCCCGGCTCGCCCTGTCGGTCCGCCTCCGCGAGCAGGGTGTCCAGGCCCGCCGCGACACCGGTGGCGCTGCCCGCGGACAGGACGGTGTCGAGGCCGGGCAGCCCCTCGATGGCCCGCCGGACCGCGGTCCGGTCGGCCGCGTGGTCCACGGCCCGGTGGAACGTCCAGCGGCAGCCGTCAACCGCGTCGAGCACGGCGCGGACCGCGGGCAGGTCCGGCGCACCGTCGGGGTTGAGGAATCCGAGCACGAACTCCTCGGCGCCGGCCGCCCTCAACGCCGCTGCTTCGGCGCGGAGTTCGTCGAGGTCGGCGGCCTGGAAGCCGCCCTTGTCGCGCAGCATGACGCGCAGCGGAACGCCGACGGCCTCCCGGGTGCGGACGAACTCCGCGAGCGAGGGGGTCATACCGTCGGCTTCCATGTCCGCCGCCAGCTCCAGCCGGTCGGCGCCGCCCGCGACGGCCACGAGGGCCTCCTCGGCACTGGTGACGACCACTTCCAGAATCGCCACGGCTCAGCCCTCCGAGGAGGACGAGATCTGCGGCGGCCAGGACACACCGGTGAGATCCGGGACGATCAGATCCGCCGCCGCCAGCGCCTCGGGCGACTGGGTGGAGGTGATCGCCACACAGTCGGCGCCCGCGCTCTTCGCCGCCGCCACCCCGGCCGGGGCGTCCTCGAACACCACGACGGTGGAGGGCTCGACGCCCAGCGCCGCACAGCACTTGAGGCATCCCTCCGGATCCGGCTTGCCCCGGCTCACATCGTCCGACGTGACCAGCACATCGAAGAAGCCCAACGCCCCCACCGCACCGAGCTCGTGCCGGGCGTACTCCCGTGTGCCCGAGGTGACCAGGCCGAGCGGCACCCCCAACCCCTTCAGCCGGACGACCAGTTCCAGGGCTCCGGGTACGGCTTTGACGGGAGGCATGTCGGGGAGCGTCGTGTAACCGAGGGCTTCCGCGAAGAGTTCGTCCGCGGTGTGGCCGGGGAAGCGCGGGAGGTGGTCGTGGAGCGCCTCTCTGCCGGGCCGGCCGGCGAAGCCCTTGATGGTGGCCTCGTCGTAGGGGACTCCATGGTTGCGGAAGAGCCGCGACCACGCTTCATGGCTGCGGGGCTCCGTGTCGATCAGGGTGCCGTCTAGGTCGAACAGCGCGGCGGTGTACATGTCGTGTTCCTTCGGACGGTCGGTGGCTCACTGCACCTGGGTGGAGAGGGCGGCCAGTTCGCGGGCGGTCCTGGAGAGCGGGAAGCGTGCCGCGTTGCGGAATCCGGACCGGCGCAGTTCCTCCAGCGCACCGGGGTCGTCGCGCAGCCCGGTGAGCTCGGCCAGGGCGCGCCGCGGATCGGCGAGCAGGTCGAGGGGCAGGGCCGAGTCGCCGAGCGCGTCCTTGAGCCCCGGCACCGGCTGGTAGGCCACCGGAAGCCCGCAGGCCTGGGCCTCCACCGCCACCAGACCGAACGCCTCGAGCTTCGCGGACGGCACCACCAGCAGATCGTGCTCGGCGAACGCCGCCCACAGCTCCCGCCGGCTCAGCCAGCCCAGATGGTGTACGGCCGACAGGTCCCGCTCGGCGGCAAGACGCCGGAACTCGGCCACCGGCGCGGCCATGCTCAGCCGCAGTCCCGGTACGCCGGACAGCGCGGCGACCAGTTCGGCGGCCCCCTTCTCCGCGGTGAGCCGGCCGGCGTACAGCACCCGCAGCTCCCCGTCGTCCCGGCGGCTCCGCGCGGGCGGCTCGGCCAGCAGCGCGTCGGGGACTCCCCAGGGGATGTGGACGATACGGCCGTCTTCCAACTCCGGGACCAGGCGACGCAGTTGGTCGGCCATCCCGGCGGTCGGCACGACCAGGGAGCGCGCGGCCGAGACCGCTTCCCGCAGTACCTCGCCCTGGGTCTCGTACTCGGCGGCGAACAGCAGGTCCGTGCCGTGCACCAGGCCGATGGCGGGCTGCTTGGGATAGCCCCGCAGCAGCGCCGGTGTGGCGCCGAAGGCGAGGTGCTGGAGATGGACGACGTCCTGCTCGGCGTGCGGGAAGCGGGCGGTGACAGCGTCCGTCAGCCGGTCGACGTAGGCCCAGAAGCCGTCGCCGGTCAGCTGTTTGCCGGGGACGTCCAGCAGGGCGGGGACGCCCTCGGCGGGGGGCGGGGAGCCGTCCGGTACCAGCATGAACGTGCTCGCCGTCAGCGGCCCGGAGGGGTCCAGATACAGGTCCTTGAGCAGTTCGACGCTGCCGCCCGGGCTGCCCCACGGCAGATCGAGCCCGGTCAGCACCCGCGGCCCGCTCATCGCAGTTCCTCGTACAGCCGCGAGATGTCGATCCCGCTGGTCCGGGTGTACTTGCGGCCCAGGTCCTGGTAGCTGGAGACCGCCCCGGAGGCGACCAGGAAGACGATCTTCCCGAACGGCATCAGCGGATAGACCCGGACCGGCCGCGCCACCCGGATCTCCAGGGTCCAGTGGATGGCGTGACCGACATGCCCGAGCGGAGCGGACACATGGACCCAGATGCCCAGCGCGCCGAGGCTGCGGTCGCCGTTGATCATCTGGGCGTAGTGCTCGGAGTGGGTGCGTTCGTGGGTGACGCCGAGGTAGAGCTGTCCAGGACGGAGCACCATGCCCTCGGCGGGAATGAGGTGCTCGGTGACGCGGGTCGCGGCCGCGGCGTCCAGTTCGTCGCCCTCGCAGATCCGGATCCGGTCCCCGAGGCGCCAGTCATAGGCGTTCGGGGAGATCCGGTCGGCGTCGAAGGGCTCGATGACGATGTCACCGCGTTCCACGGCGGTGGCGATGGCTTCCCGGGTGAGGATCATGTCGTCGGCACCGCCACGTCCTTCCAGTAGCGGGACTCCTGGGGGCCCGCCGAGGACTGGTACTTGCCGCGGTAGAGGTCGACCTCGCCGAGCGACACGAAGAACATGATCTGGCCGATCTTCATCCCGGGATACACCCGCAGCGGCCGGACCGGGGACAGCATCAGCGTCCACTGGCCATGGAAGCCGATGTCCCCGATGGGCGCCGTGATCTCCACGAAGAGCCCGAGCCGCCCGACCGAGGACCGCCCGAAGAGCAGCGGCACATACTGGTCGGAGCCGACCTGTTCCACGGTGTGCCCGAGATAGAGCTGGTCGGGGCGCAGGACGTAACCGTCCTCCCCGATGGTGATCTCCCGGGTGGCGTTGGGGCGGTAGGGGTCGATGACGTCGTCGGTGTACGTCAGCAACCTGTCCCCGAGGCAGACGTTGTAGCTGTTGGGGTTCACCTGGGCCGGGTTGAACGGGGAGATGACGATCCGCCCGTCGACCGCGGCCTCGCTGATCTCAGGACCGGTGAGGATCATGCCGCGGCCCCCTCGAAGTCGAAGTCCACCCGGTCCGCGACACCCAGCTCCCGCAGCATGCGCACGATCCCGGAGAAGTCGGTGACGAGCAGCTCCGCGAGCCCTCCGCCCCGGGAGTCCCCGATGATGTCCCTGGCCTTCGGAATGCCCGTGAACTCGAGGACCTTCAGCCACCAGTCGAAGTCCTCGGCGCAGAAGGCGTTGATACCGGCGGGCAAGGACGCCACGAAGAAGTCCCGCTGCCGTCCGCTGAGGTTGACGAAGACGTCCTTCATCACCTCGACCATGACCGGCCCGTGCGCGGACTCGTCGCGGGCGTGCAGCCGGGCGATGGTCGAGTGCAGGGGCTGCACGGTCGTGTCCCGTGCCATCAGATCGAGGAAGGCGTTGACACTGACCTCGCCGACCGTCGTCCACAGCAGATAGAGCAGGTCCCCCTGCCAGCGCTCGCCGGCCGCGTCCTGAGCCTCGTACAGCAGGCGGTTGGTCACCGGGTGGCCGCAGTCGGGTTCGGCGGTGATCCCTCTGGCCTCCCGGGTGCGCTGCATACCCAGCATGTGCATGTACGTGTGCCACACCTCGTCGATATGGGACTGCCGCACGATCTCCTTCACCTCGAAGCGGTCCACCCCGGGGTAGACGGCGTGACCGAGCTTCTCGAAGGTGGGGTTGACGACGAACTCCTCGGCGGCCACGACGCGTTCGTTGTACGCGATCCAGCCCAGGGTGTTCACCAGGCGCCGCTTGTCCTCGGGCGCGCTCCGGAAGTCGGGGTGCTCTGCGAACGGCATCAACGCGATCGGGTAGTCGAGCAGTTCGGGGTCGTACTCCTGCGCACCGGTGACCTGGTCCATGTCGGTGCGGACCGTGGCCCGCCGGGGCCAGGCCGCCGCGAGCCGGCGGAGGGTGGAAGGCCCGACGTGGTCGGTGGATTGCTCGATGGTTCCCAACGCTTGCGTTCCTCCGTTGTGTTGCCGCGTCACTCGGCCGCTCCGGTGCTGCTGCGGGCCTCGATGACCCGGTAGCCGCTGAAGCCGAGCGGAGCGCCGATGCCTGTCAGCCGCAGACCGGCGGCCTCGAGCAGGTGCGTGAACTCCTCCTCGGTCCGCTCCCGGCCGGGGGTGAGCACCATCAGGTTGAGGTCGCTGACGGTGAGAAAGGGGTCGGTCGTGGTGTCCACGACGGGTGGTGCGACGACCTCGACGATCAGCACCCGGGCGGTGTCCGGCATGGCCCGGCGGCAGTTGCGCAGGATCGTCACGCAGCTGTCGTCGTCCCAGTCGTGCAGCACACTCTTGATCACATACCGGTCGCCGCCCTCGGGCACGGAGGCGAGGAAGTCCTGTGCCCGGATCTCGCAGCGGTCCGCGACCCCGGCGGCGGCGAGGGTGTCCGGGGCTCCGGCCACGCCCACCGGGGTGTCGACCAGGACGCCGCGCAGATGGGGGTGGTGCCCGAGCACCCCGGCGAGCAGGGCGCCGTTGCCGCCGCCGACGTCCACGACGGTCTTGACGTCGGCGAAGTCGTACGACCGCGCCAGTGCCCGGGCCTCCGCCCCGCCGCTGACCGCCATCGCCGCGTGGAACTCCGTGCCCAGCTCCGGATCGGCCGCGAACAGGTCGAACACCGAGCCTCCGGTGACCGACTCCACGGACGGCCGGCCGGTGCGCAGGCATTCGGTGAACCGTCCCCAGGAGGCCCAGACGGCCTCGCCGAAGTACGGCATCAGCATCGGACGGACGGAGCCTTCGACGTCCGAGCGGAGCAAATGGCCCGCCGGAGCCAGCCGGAAGCCGTCCGCGCCCTGCTCCTCCACCAGACCGATGGAGGCGAGGCCGCGCAGCAGCCGCCGGAGTGCGGGGGCTTGCGTATCCGTGCGTGCCGCCAGCTCCTCGGCGGTCAGGGGCTGTTCCGCGAGCAGGTCGGGCAGCCGCAGCCGGGCCGCGGCGTGGATCATCTGTGCGGGGATGAATCCGAAGGCGAGGCGGTAGAGGTTGGCTGCCGCCATCGGGTCGATCATGGTCACGTGCGACTCGTTTCCGGACGAACGGGATCGAAGGAGACGGGGAGTGCGGTCAGCCCGCACAGGATGCTGATCTGACGCCAGCGCAACTCATCCGGTGATACGGCCAGTTGGAGCCGGGAGAACCTGCCGAGCAGCGCTCCGAGCGCCGTCGCCGCGAGCATCCGCGCGAGCGGCGCACCGAGGCAGTAGTGGATGCCGTGTCCGAAGGCCAGATGGGCATTGGGGTCGCGCCGGACGTCGACGGTGTCGGAGTCCCGGAAGGCTTCGGGGTCCCGATTGGCCAGGGACAGCCCGATGTTGACGACCGAGCCCCTCGGGATGGTGGTCCCGCCGATGACAACGTCGTCGACCGCGACACGCAGGGAGGACTGCCCCGCGGATCCTTCGTAGCGCAGCAGTTCCTCCACCGCGGAGGGCAGTAGGGACGGGTCGTCCCTGAGCAGCCGCACCTGGTCGGGGTGGAGCAGCAGGGTCAGCAGTCCGTTGCCGATGAGGTTGGTCGTCGTCTCGTGACCGGCGACCAGCAACAGCACGGCGAGGCCGATGAGTTCCTCGTCGTCGAGGCTGCTGTGCTGTTCCTGAGCCACGATGAGGGCGCTGAGCAGATCGGGCTGCTCGTCCGGCGCCAGGTCGGGCCGTACGGCCGCTCGTTTGGCGGCGACGAGCCGGGTGAAGTAGGCGCGCAGCCGGCGTGAGCGCTCCTCGCGGGTGCGGGGTCCGGCGGCGGTGGAAAGGGTGCGCGCGGCCCAGGTGCGGAAGGCTTCCCGGTCCTGCGTCGGCACTCCGAGCAACTCGCAGATGACCAGCACCGGCAGCGGGAAGGCAAGGTCGGCGATCACATCCGCACGCCCGGCGGGCGCGATCGCGTCGAGGAGACCTTCGGTGATCTCCTCGGCCCGGGGCGCCAGGGCGCTGATCCGGCGCCGGGTGAAGCCGTGGGAGACCAGCCCGCGCAGCCGGGTGTGGTGCGGTGGGTCGTTGTTGGCCATCGGCGAGTACGCGTTGTCCGTGTCCACCGCGTGGCCGAGTCGCCGCGGGTCGTTGGACAGCCCGGGGTCGCGCAGCGCCTGGCGGGCCTCGGCGTACCGGGAGATCAGCCAGTACGTGAAGCCGCTGTCCTCCCTTACGAGACGGACCGGTGGTTCCTCGCGCATCCGCCGGTGGACCGCGTCCGGTTCCGTGAGCAGCCGGTACGGGCTGAAGCCGAGCAATGGATCGAGATCCGGCTGAGTGTGCACCTTTTCCCCCTGAGCCGACCGACCGGATCACCTTCGCACCGGGGCCGGACGGTGTCGTCCGTCCGTGGTCCGGATTTGCTTCTCAGACTGGGGGTTGAGCCTTCGGGCGGCTCTCCACCACGCGTCACCTGGGGCTACGAAGCCGGGCTCGGATGTCGCTAGATCTTTGCCGTGCGATGTCAGTAGTCTGCAAGACGAGACGAGTGGTCCAGACCATCGGTCGTGACCGGTTTCCCGTATGTCCGTCTTCGGGATTCATGCACTCATGGGGGTTATTTCACAGCATGACGAACAAAACTGGGGCTGACTGTATACGGGTCCTGATCTGCGACCCACGCCATCTGATGCGAGCGGGGCTGGTCAGCGTCCTGGAGCGAGAACCGGACATCAGTGTGGTGGGCGAGGCACTCGACGGCCGCGAGATGATCGCCGCGGTGCAGAGCCTGCGCCCGCATGTCGCACTCATCAATCACGACGCCGACGCCGTGGACGGCATCGCCATGGCGCGGAGCCTGCGGAGAATGTCCCCGGAGACCGCGCCGGGTGTGCTCATGCTCAGCTCCCGGACGGAGCAGGCGGAACTGCTGTCGGCCCTGAAAGGCGGGGTGCGCGGATTACTGCCGGGCAACTGCGACCCCCGTACGCTGCCCGCCGCCATCCGTGACATCGCGGGCGGCGCGATGGTCCTGAAGTCACCCAACGCCGTCCAGCTGATCGGCAGACTGCTCAGCCGTTCGCCCGAGGTCGCCTCCGCCGGCTCCGGGCAACTGTCGCTGCTCACCAGCCGGGAGCGTGATGTGCTGTCCCTCGTCGCGAACGGCCACTCCAACCTGGTGATCGCCAAGATGCTGTCGCTGAGCGAGGCGACGGTCAAATCCCACCTCTACCATCTGTGCCAGAAGCTCGGCCTGCGCGACCGCACCCAGGCGGTGATCCTCGCGTACGAGACGGGCCTGGTCAGACCCTGCGCGGCGTGATCATGTGCCTGAGGGTGGTTCCGTTCGCCGGGACCACCCTCAGCCCCTGACCGGCATGAGCTCGGCCGCGTCGACATGGCTGACCGCCACCGAGAGAAAGGCTCCGGCGGACGCCGGATCGCTCGCGATCCACCGGGTGAACTCCAGCCGCTCCTCGGTGACTTCGAGCCGGGCGGTGTCCAGAGCCATCCGATAGCGCGGTTCCATCAGCCGACGGTGACCGGTGGCATAGCGGTCCAGCGCGGCATCCAGCTCCCGTTCCTCGTGCAGCCCGGCGCCGACCGACTCGGCCAGCAGCGCGGCCTGTTCGAAGGCGTCGCTGATGCCGGTCCCGGTGATGGAGTCCTTGTGGCAACCGGCGTCCCCGACCAGGACCCAGCCAGGACCCTTGACCGTACGGAAGAAGTTGAGCTGGCTGCCGGTGCCCCGCAGGCGCTCCACGCGCCGGGCCGACCGGGCGCGCTCGGCCAGGGCGGGGGCGGTGGTGCGGATGGCCTCCAGATACGCGGCGTCGGCGTCCCGTCGTACGTCCTGGAACTCCGCCTGCGGGAAGTAGGCGGCCACCAGGGTCAGTTCGTCGTGGGTGCCGACCACGCCGATGAGCCGTCCGGTCCGCTCGTACACCTCGAACTGTGCGGGCAGGCCCTCCCAGTAGCCGTAGTACACACAGGTGCGCGGGGTGTCCTCGTGCTCTGCCGTGGCCCCGCACAGCCCGGCCAGGGTCGAGCGCATCCCGTCCGCGCCGACGACCAGCCGGGCCCGCACCTCGAACTCGCCGCAGCGCACCCCGGTCACCCGGCCGCCCTCGGTCATGACGCCGGTGACGGTGCAGCCCTGGCGGAACTCGGCCCCGGCCTCGACCGCCGCGTCGATCAGCAGGCTGTCCAGGATGTACCGGCGCGGCGCGTACACCGCGTCGATCCCCTCCTCCACGGGCACGGGGCCCGCGAGCCGGACGTCCTGGAGCGTGTAGGAGATCCGGCGCACCGGCGGGCATCCGGTCGCCGCGAGCCGCTCCAGCAGCCCCCATTGCTTCAGCAGCCGCAGTCCGGGCCGGTGGATGTGCTGGGTGGAGAGGGTGTCGCTGGGGAACTGCGCACGGTCCACCAGCAGGACCCGGTATCCGGCTCGGGCGAACAGCATCGCGGTCGAGGCACCGGCGCTCCGGGCGCCGACGACCACCACGTCGTAGGACTCCATCAGTTGATGCCCCCTTCTGCCCACAGGGGCAGTTGTGGATCCGTGCGGTGCGGTGCGCGGGGTCCCACGGTGACCAGCACCAGCGGCTGGAGCGGGCCCGCGGTCAGGCCGAGGGCGGACCGCACGCCTTCCGGGTCGAAATCGCAGTGCACATGGCTCTCAAGTCCCGCGGCAGCGGCGGCCAGTGCGATCCGCTGGGCCGCCGCACCGGCCGCGATGTTCTGTGCGCGGTACGCGCGGTCGCCGAGGCGCTCGATACCGGTCCGCAGATCGGCGCAGGGCGCGAGGACGGCGGTGGCGGTACGGCACTCGTCGGCCAGCATGGGGCTCTTGGCTGCGGTGATGACCGCGGTCACGGCGTCCGTACCCCGAGTGGTGATCAGGGCGTGGGCGGCGGCGTCGTACAGGTGGGCGCCGGTGTCCACGCCGGGGACTCGCTGTACCACCCCGGCAAGTTGGACCGGGATGTCGCCGACGACCGGTTCGGCGGCCGTGGCCAGCAGGGCGGCGAGCGTCTGCTGCGGGACCGGGCCCGGGCGGTAGCCGTACACCGTGCGCCTGCCCGCGAAGCCGTCCGTCACATCGAGGGAGGCGGGGGGCAGCGGGTGGCGGGGCGCGTCGGGAAGGGGCGGGAGGGGAGCTGAGCCGCCCGGCGAAGGGCTGCGGACGGCGGCGTGCAGTGCGGCCACCTCCGCCATGGCGGGGATCCCGGTGATGGGCACCGGGTCGGGCGTGGCAGAAGGTACCTTGCCGTGCCAGGTCGCCACCGCGCCTGCCGTTCGCGGGCCCTCCGGCCGGTGCAGCGTGACCACCGCGAACACGCTCTCCGCGAAGGGTGAGAGGCCCAGCATCTCGTCCAACGCCGCGTCGTCGTACCGCAGATGGACGGTCGCCGTCAGCCCGGTCGCCTCGGCGGCGGCCGTCGCCTGCGCCACCGCGACACCGACGTCGAGGCTCTGCAGGCGGTAGCCGAAGACGCCGTACTTGGCCGCGTTGCGCCACAGCACGCTGCTCAGCAGGAGGATGAACTCCGATTCCTGGGAGGGCGGTTCGGCGAGCAGCGGCGTGAGCAGGCCGCGTCCGTCGCCCTCGCGCAGGCGTTCCAGGGCGTGGTGCACCGGGTCGTAGTGGGAGAGTCCGGCGCTGTGGGCGACGTAGACCTCGACGGGATAGCGGGAACCGGAGGAGGCTCCCACGCGGCCGGGCGACAGCAGGACCCTTCGGGCGGCGGGGCTGCCGAGGCCGAGGGGCATGATGCCGCTCATCCAGCGCATCCTGGTCAGGCCGTTGGTCCGGTGCAGCAGCCAGGACAGGCGCGGGAGCGGATCGTCCTGCCGTGGGTCCTCGCAGGGCGGCAGGGCCTGGCGGGCCGCCGACGGGTAGCGCTTGTGAACGGGCGGAAGCCGGAGCGGGTCGGCGGCGGGCAGCGCGTCCGGGGGCTGGTGGCCCGAGGTGAGATAGTCCAGGGCTGCCGAAGTGGCGTATGTGGTCATGCGGCCGGCACCGCCTTCCAAGGCGTGGGAAGTGGCATCAGATAGCGTTCGTCGGCGCCCGGCGTGGCGAGGGCGATCTGGAACACCGGCTCATGTCCCGGCGGGAGTTGGAGTGCGCCCGCCAGGGTTCCGGCCGCGTAGCCGTTGTGGATGCGCGCGGCGAGCCCGGTCATGGCGCTCAGTACGCACATGCGTTGGGCCACGGCCCCGGCCTCATGATGCAGAACCCTGAATCCCCGGTCGCCGAACGCCACTTGACCCTCCCGCGCCGGCACCGACAGGAACACCACGGCGTTCACCGTGGGGTAGTTGATATTGGCCGCCTCCAGACCGAGGTCCGCGGCCCGGGCGGGGCCCACATATCGCAAGCCCTGCGGAGTCACCTCATATACGCCGCCTTCGGCTCCCGTGACGTCGACCGCCCACAGGTGCGCGGTGACGGGAGGTGCGGACCCGTGCGGCACGGCGTCGGACATGAACGGCGCGAAGGCGGGCCGGACGGTTCCCAGGATCGTCTCCAGCGGGACCGGCCGCCGCTTCGGGTGGAACGCCGGGGCACCGGAGGTGCGTTGGCGCAGACAGTGGGCGAGCTCCCCGGGACCGGTCTCCATGGGCGAGGGTGCCTGGTGGGGCAGCCGGGCGAAGGACGCCGTATCGGTGACGCGGGCAGCGCTGTCCACCTCCACGAGCTCCGTGAGCGAGCGGATGCCGGTGGCCGCCGGTGCGGGGCGGCCGACTCCCCCGATCCCGGCGGACAGCTCCGCCTCGGTGTGCCGCACCGTCGAGCGCAGGATCGGCCGGCTGACATCGCCGCCGTACAGCGCCACCACCGCCGCGACGCTCTCGTCCGGACGCGCGACGCCCATGAGTTGCTCCAGCACCCCGTCGAGGAACTGATGGTGCAGATGCCCCCGCGCACCGAGGGCGCCGGCGACCATCAGGGCGTTCCCGGCCACCAGACCCGTCTCCTGCGCGCACAGACGGTACGCGTAGGCGCCGTACCGGAAGGCCGTGCGCCAGAAGACGGTGGACAGCAGCAGCACCCCGACCGCGTCCCCGAGGTCCGCTCCGAGGGCCGCGCCGAGCAGGGCCCGGAAGTCACCGGCCCGCAGCAGGACCAGGGTGTGGTGGGCCGGGTCGTACGCGTAGACGCCGGCGGGGAGTTCCTCGTGCCCGGGGGTCCACAGGTACGTCTCGACCGGCGCGAAGCACCGGGCGGAGGGGGCGGCCCGGTGGTAGGGCCAGCGGGCCGTCGGGCCGAACTCCGTGCGCAGCACCCCGCAGGTGTAGTGGAGCAGCGCCGAGTGGAAGGCGGCGGTCGGTGCGGACAGCGGCGGCGGTCCGTCCGTACCGTCCCCGAAGGCCCGGCTCAGTGCGCCGAGTTCGCTGGGTGGCGGCGGCAGCGGATACCGGGGCAGCGCGCCGAAGCGGGTGAATCGCTCCGGCTCCTTCGGTCCGCCCTCCCGGCCGCCCGGTCCCTGCCCGATCAGGGTGGCGTAGTCGTGCAGGGACCGGTGCCAGTACCGCGCGCCGGGCGACTCGGGGGCCCGGGCGGGCCGTTCGATGGTGGTCATCCGCGCGGTCGTCCTCACGGGAAGGGGTGGGGGTGGGGGTTGATGTCCTCGGACGTCAATTCGCGGTCCTGGTAGCCGAGTTCGTACGGCACTCGCAGCAGCCGGGGCAGTCCGTCGACCCGTCGGTTCTGATGCCCGAAGGTCATCGGCAGCGTGCCCGGCACCATGACCTTGACGCAGGCGAAGCCGCCCGCCCGGTGTTCCGGGGTCGTCTGGTCCACGACGACGACATCCATGCCCCGGTCCAGATAGCGGCGGAGCATCTCCTCCAGATCCGCCCGTAGATCGTTGTGCGCGGGCCACCGCCACTGCTCCTCGAAGCTCGCGAACGGCCGTGCCTCGCGCTCGCCCAGCAGGAAGTCGAACCGATCGAAGGCGTCCTCGTGGCTGTAGAGCACGGAGTGGTCGCCCATCACCTTGACCAGGGAGGGGTCCCGGACCATCGCGGCGGCCCGCGCCCGCTCCTCGGCGTCGTAGATCTTGGCGTGCTCCAGTAGATGCGCCATCTCGTGCAGGACGTTCACCACGGCCTTCTCGGCCAGCAGTGCGGAGCCGCCCGCGCACAGGACGCGTGGCCTGCCCGGGTCGTCGAGCGCGTCCAGGCCAACCGCCCAGAAGCAGGGGACGCCCTGTTCCAGGGTGGCCGAGTAGAGCTGGATCTCGTACCCGGTCCGATGCCGCAGATGCTCGATCATCATGGGGATGGCGCGGTCCCGTGCGGAGCCCGGGTCGACGCGCGGGATCGGCATCCGCCCGTACCAGGTCATCAGGAAGGCGTCCCGCTCGGCCACCTCCAGCAGGCCGCACAGGATGGCCTCCTCCAGACAGCCGCCCATGGCGCAGCCGTTGGAGATCTCGTAGACGAAGCGCGGATCGTCATGGCTGTGCGCGGCGTAGTAGGCGTACCGCTCCGGTACGAGCACGGGCTCGGCGCGGGCGAAGGAGTAGCCCCACACCCAGGGCATCACCAGGTCCTCGTGGTACCGGAGGTAAGGGAACCCGGGAAGCTCGTACCGGTCGTCCGGGTAAAGCCCGAAGACATGCGGATCCAGGGCCCGCTCCCCCAGTTCCCGCCGGCTCGCCGTGACCGTGGTCCGCCGACCCCGGGGCTGCTCCCCGCCGAACCGCTCCAGCGCTTCGAGCACGGCCGTGATCCGTGAGGTGCGGTAGTCGGTCGTACGGCCCCAGCCGTGCTGGGAGCTGTTGCCGCGCAGCGAGCTGAGCGGCGCCACGGCGCGGGGCAGCGACCCGCCGCGCTCGTCGTCCACGGACGGCACGACACCGGCGGCGCTGTCGACGTAGAGGTCGTACAGCTCCTGCTCGCGCGCCACCACGTTCTGCACCCGGAAGACATCGGGCGCGGGCTTCGGTCGGGAGACCGGCGTGATCCGCGCGGCTTCGGGGCCGTCGGGCGGCAGACCGCCGCAGTCCTCGCAGAGCGAGTAGGGCAGATAGCGATGGGAGCTGACGGCGAGCGAGGCCAGGTCGACGCGGAGGAAACGGTCGCCGGGGCGGCGGCCTTCGGTGATGGCCTCGGGCACAGCCCCGGGGCGGCGGCCCTCGGCGACGACCACGGGCACAGCCCCGGAGCGGCGGCCCTCGGCGACGACCTCGCGCACAGGTCTGCCGGACAGGGTCGCGTCGAGCAACTCCACGGCGAGCTCGGCCGCCACCGCCGCCGCCGACCTGGTGCGCAGCGGTGAGCGGTGCCCGGTGAGGGCGGCGCCGTGCCGGGCGCGGAGGGTCTCGTGGTGCTGCGCCTTGTCGCGAGCGAGGCGGCGGCGCCAGTCGGCGCAGGTCGGGCAGGCGTCATCGGGGCCGCTGACCATGGGCCCGACGTGGATGGCGTCCGCGTCGGTGCGGAGCGGGAGCCAGGGGATGCCGGCCGCTTCCGCGGCTTTGCGCACCTCGTCGTACAGAGCGGTGTCGGCGGTGTCCGAGGCGACCAGGACCGCCGCACAGTCGCCGAGCGCGCTGCTGTCCGGCCGGAGCAGCGGGAAGGTACGGGCCACGACGGCGGAGGTGGCCCGGTCGAGCAGACCGCCGTCGCCGAGCACGGCGACCGGCCGAGCAGGGGCGCAGGGTGTTGTCTCAGGCATCGCCCAGCACCACCCGGACGATGTGCGGCAGTACTGCGTGGACGGCCGGGTCCTGGTCGAGCGGTACGACGACGGGGTCGAGGCCGTCGGCGCGCAGGGCGTCGAGGAGCGGGCCGTACCGTTCCGGGGCGGCCTCCGTCTCGGCGGAGGTCCACAGGGAGACCGCGGCCGACGGCGCGTACTCGCGCTGGCCGTGGCTGTGGGCCTGGTGAGCCAACAGCAGCCGTCCGAGGCCCGATTCGGCGGCTTCGTCCGGCGTGAAGCCGACGCCACGCTCGACCAGGCCCGTCTGCGCGTCACCGAGCCGGAAGGCGTACGCGGTCACCCCGGCCGGAGCCCGGAGCGCGTACCCCGACAGCTCCTCCCCCGTGGTCAGCAGCAGATCCCGGAACCTGCCCGCGCCGGCGGTCAGTTCGAGCTCGTCGAGCGCCAGGGGGTTCTCCTCCTCCGGTACGGCGGCCCCGAGCAGCCCGCGCAGACAGAGGTCGAGCAACGCCCGCTCCACGGCGGCGTCCCGCGTCGCCCCGGCAGCCGTACCGACGGGAAGCGCCTCGTCATGGGCCTGCGCCCCCGGCCCCGAGCGCACGGCGTACGCCGCGAGTCCGTGCCGCAGGGCGGACTCCTGGGCCTGCGCGAAGTCGGCGCCCGCACCCCACACCGGGAAGGACACACCAGGGCTCAAGGGGTCGGCAACGGCTACCCGTACGACCCGCAGCGGGAACTGCTCGTAGTGCCCCTCGGACACCGGGCCCAACACGCCGAGCCGCTCGTCGGTCAACCCGACCACGCGCTCGGCGAGTTCCCCTGCGTCCGACACCGCGGGGAGTCTGTGAACGGACGTCTGCAAGGTCTCCAAGTCGATACGGACGACACCACCCGCCGACGTGTCCTCCTCGGCGACCCCGGTGACGTACTCAAAGGCGCGGAACACCAGATGGTTGGCGACAATGCCGGGAACCGGGCCGGTGAGAAAGTCGCTCCGCGCGTCCGCCACCGGGCTGCCCAGCCGCCGCCACAGACTCCCCCAGCGCATCGCCGGACGGTCCGCCGGGCACACCGGCCCGACCCACGCCTCCTCGCCGAGGAGCGTCACGGGGATCAAAGTCCGCCCGAGCTCCGCGCACGACAGGTCGACCGTCGCCAGCAGGCCGGGATCGACGCGGTCGGCGGCATACAGCACCAAGTCGGCGGCCTCGACGGCCCGTTGCAGCTCCGTCGCGTCCAGCGACCCCGCGTCCAGAGTCCGCACTTGAGCCACGCCCGTGAGCAGCGCACCCTCCCCCGCGGCGGCAAGCACAGAGCCCGACCCCACGATCAGCAACCGCGTCCGGCGATACCGCTCGAAGCGCAGCGCCGGCGACTCCCGGAACGCCTCCACGAACGCGATCTCGGCGCCGTACTCCTCCAGTTCACGCTCCGTCAGGGAGTGCTCCGCGTCCTCGCCGACATCGCGCACCAGACCGGCGTCGTGCAGCGCCCCGACGAGCCGCTCGACCATCTCCCGCGTCGCGGGCCGCATGCTCGCGGTGAGGTCGCCGAGGCTGTGGCGGCCGTCGAGATGCGGGGAGAGCTTCTCCAGCCACGCATAGGTGGAGGCGCCCTGGAAGGTGACGATTTCGCTGCCCTTGGTCAGCAGGACGCCGTCCCCTTCCGGGGTCGGGGTGAAGAAGACGCCAGTTCTCATGCGCGGGCGCATGGCCGCGATGGTGCTCTGCATGGTGGAGGACTCCGCGTTCGGCTGGTCGGGCCGGTCTGCCCGGGCGAGTCGTGATCTCGATCGTGTCAGCGGGCCCGCCTCCAGTCGTCCGTCGGCAGTCTGCATTCCTGCCTCCGCCGTGGAGCCGCGCAAGGGCCCGGTCTCCCACTGGTGTGGGGGCCCGCTTCTCAGATCCGCTGGTGATGGCTGGTCAGTCTCTCCAGCACCGGGACCAGTTCCGCGGGCCCGGGAAGCCTGGCGAGCTCCTCGCGCCAGGCGGTGGCCCGCTCTTGGAAGGAGGGGTTCTGAAGGAGTGTCAGGAGCAGTGCGGGGCTGAACTCGCCCCTGCTGACGGCGATTCCGGCTCCCTTGCGGGTGAGCTGCGCGGCCGATGCCTCTTCGTCCCAGGTCGGCACCGGCACGATCAGCTGGGGTACGCCCGCCGCGGCGGCGGAGGCGAACAGCTCGGCTCCGCCGCGGTGGACGACGGCGGAGCAGGTGGGGAGCAGCTGGGGCAAGGGGACCTGCGGCTCCGAGTCCCCGGCGGACATCAGCTCGATGGCCGGCTCGGCCAGGGATCCGATCAGGTCCGTCGCGTCCGGTGCCACCCAGACCCGTGGCCGCAGCGGTCGCCTGTGCAGCCACTCCGGCACGGTCAGTCCTCCGCCGTACGGCACCCAGCGCACGTTCTCGTACCGGACGCCCCGTGCGGGCAGGCGCATCCCGGGTGGCATCGGGTCCACGGTCCACTGGCCGAGGACCAGTTCCTCCTCGTAGGGCAGTCCGTACGGTTCGAGGAGCTGCTGCATCGTCTCCTCGAGCGGCTCGTGCCAGCCGCCGTCCGGGGCCGCCTGGTCCCGGTAGCGTGCCGAACGCCCTCGCAGCCAGGCGATGTTGTCCCGTCCCCACAGCAGCCGGGCGTGGGCGGCTCCGCTGACCCTGGCGGCGACGGCGGCCGGGAGACAGAACGGGTCCCACAGGACCAGGTCGGGCCGCGAGCGCACGGCGACGCCGGTGAGCTCCTCCAGTAGGGGCCGCTGCGCCGCGAACACCCGGGTCGTCCGGAACCACTTCGCCCCCCAGTCGGCGCACTCCCCCGGGCCGACGTCCAGGCCGCCGCCGGGGAGGCCGGACAGGGCGGGGTTCCGGCTGAAGTCCGTGAGGGCGGCGAGGTCTTCGCCCCGGCCCACGGGGACGGCGGCGAGCCCCGCCCCGGTTACCGCGTCCACCAGGTCCGGGTGGGTGGCGATCCGCACCTCGTGGCCCGCGTTCTGGAGCGCCCAGGCGAGCGGGACCACGGGGAAGGCACGCTCCGCGACGGGAAAGACGGCGAACAGGACACGCACGGCTGGCTACTTCCTTGTCGGGCTTGTCAAAGGGTGATCGATGGAGAGGCGGTACCGGTCGACGGTGTCCGCGAGCCCCTGCGCGAAGGGCACTTGGGGCCGGTACCCGAGGCGCCTGAGCTTGGAGTCGTCCACGCAGTAGCGGCGGTCGTGCCCCTTGCGGTCCGCGACCGGGCGCACCGAACTCCAGTCGGCACCACAGGCGTTGAGCAGCAGCCCGGTCAGCTCCCGGTTGGTCAACTGGGTGCCGCCGCCCACGTTGTAGACCTCGCCGGGCGCGCCGCGTTCGAGGACGAGCCGGATGGCCCGGCAGTGGTCGGAGACATGCAGCCAGTCGCGGACGTTGCCGCCGTCGCCGTACAACGGCACGGTCTCTCCGGCGAGCAGCAGCGTCACAAACCGCGGAATCAGTTTCTCCGGGTGCTGCCCCGGCCCGTAGTTGTTGCTGCACCTGGTGATCCGTACGTCGAGCCCGTGGGTTCGGGCGTAGGCGAGGGCCAGCAGGTCGGCGGAGGCCTTCGTGGCGGCGTACGGGGAGTTCGGCCGGACGGGGGCCTCCTCGGTCCAGGAGCCCTCCTCGATGGAGCCGTACACCTCGTCCGTCGACACCTGCACAAAGCACCGGGCGCCGGCCGTCAGCGCCGCGTCGAGCAGGACCTGGGTGCCCAGGACATTGGTGCGTACGAAGGCGTCGGCGGCGGCGATGGAACGGTCGACGTGGCTCTCGGCGGCGAAGTTGACCACTACCGAGCCGGGTGCCAGCAGCTTCTGGACGAGCGCGGCGTCGGCGATGTCCCCGTGCACGAACCGCAGTCTCGGGTCGCCCAGCACCGGCGCGAGGTTCGCCGGGTCCCCGGCGTAGGTCAGCGCGTCCAGGACGGTGACCTCGATGTCCTCAGGTCCGCCGAGGAGATCGCGAACGTAGTGGGAGCCGATGAAACCGGCCGCTCCGGTGACAAGGAAGTGCGTCATGAGGCGATCCGTACCGTGCTGTGGTCGCCCAGTACCAGTTGGTGGGACGTGGGAACGCGGGGCGCGGGCGCCACCTGGACATGGCAGCCGATGAGGGAGGCGTCGATACGGCGGACCCCGCTGATGGACGCGTTGTTCAGCACGATGGAGAACTCGATCTCGCTGTCCTCGACCCGGCAGTTCTCGGCGATCGAAGTCGAGGGCCCCACATAGGAGTTGACGACGACCGACCCCGCACCGATCAGGGCCGGACCGACGATCCGGGAACCGCGCACCACTGCGCCCGCGCACACCCGTACCCTTCCGACGAGTTCGCTGTCGGCGCTGACGGTGCCCTCGACCGCGGGTTCGAGCACCTCCAGGACGCTGCGGTTGGCCTCCAGCATGTCGGCGACGGTGCCGGCGTCCTTCCAGTAGCCGGTGATCACCGTCGGCCGGATGTCCCGGCCCTGGGCGAGCATCAGGCGCAGCGCGTCGGTGATCTCCAGTTCCCCCCGGTCGGAGGGGGCGATGGAGCTGACGGCCGCGTGGACCGCGGGGGTGAACAGATAGGCGCCGACGATGGCGAGATCGCTCGCGGGCCGCTCCGGCTTCTCCACGAGGTCCGTGACCCGACCGTCGGCGGAGAGCGTGGCGACGCCGAACGCGCTCGGGTTCGGAACCCTGGTCAACATGAGCTGGACGTCCGGCCGTTGTGCACGGAACTCGTCCAGCAGCGACGCGATGCCCCCGACAATGAAGTTGTCGCCGAGATACATCAGAAAGTCGTCGTCGCCGAGGAATTCCCGCGCGATCACGACGGCGTGGGCGAGCCCAAGCGGCCGGGACTGCGGGATATAGGTCACGCGCAGCCCGAAGTCGGAGCCGTCGCCGACGGCACGACGGATCTCGTCGGCGGTGTCGCCGACGACCACACCGACGTCCTTGATCCCGGCATCGGCGATGGCCTCCAGGCCGTAGAAAAGCACAGGCTTGTTGGCGATGGGGACGAGCTGTTTGGCGGAGGTGTGGGTGATCGGGCGCAGTCGCGTGCCCGCGCCGCCCGCCAGCACGAGGGCTTTCACAAGGCTCCTTTCGGTGTCAGTGCTTCGGCGCGCGGAACGCGGCCACCGTCAGCGGGCCGAAGACCACGAGCAGCAGCAGGCACCAGCCGAGCGTGGCGACCACCGGGTGCGCGATCGGCCAGGCGGCGTCGGCGGGTACGGCGACGGGGTTGCCGAACAGCTCCCGTACGGCCGACACCACCGCGCTCACCGGATTCCAGTCGGCGACCAGGCGCAGCCCGGCCGGCAGCCCCTCGGTGGGGACGAAGATGTTGGAGATCATGGTCAGCGGGAACATCAGCATCCCGACGAAATCCGTGGCCGACCGCGAGGGCATGACCAGACCGATCCACATCCCCAGCCAGCTGAACGCGTAGCGGACGAGCAGCAGCAGGGCGAGCCCCGCGACCACCCCCGTCGGACGCCAGCCGACCAGAAGCCCACAACCCGCCATCACCACAAGCGTGATGACCCCGCCCAGACACTCGGCCAGCGACTGCCCGACGGGCACGCCCGTACGGCTCATGGGCAGGGAGTGGAAGCGGTCGGTGACCCCTCGCTCCTTGTCCTCGGCCACCACGGCCGCGCTCGCCGCGATGCCGAACACCGCCATCTGCGCCAGCATGCCCGGCACCAGGAAGTCGACGTACGAACCACCGCCCGGCGGCCGCATATTGCTGCCGAGCACATAGACGAAGAGCAGGGTGAAGAGCAGCGGGATCACCAGTGCCATGGCGGCCCGTTCCGGGGCGCTGCGCAGATGGATCAGATAGCGCCGGGCCACGGTCGCCGCATCGCCGGCGGCCCAGCGCAGCCGCGAGAGCGGGGGTTCGTCGGAGGTGGTCCAGGCGGTCGGCGGCAAGGGCGTGTTCACACGGCCTCCCGCTGCCGGTTCATGAGATTGAGGAAGACCTCGTCCAGGGTCGGGCGCCGCAGGGCGAGATCTTCTACGGCGATCCCCGCGGCCTCCAACTCGCCCAGTACGGCGGCGAGTAAGGCCGTACCGGACATCGTGTCGGCGCCGACGGCCAGGGTCACCCGGCGTGGATCGTCACCGGTCGCGGGGGACCGGCCGCCCGCGCGGGTCAGGATCTCGACGGCACAACCGAGCTGTTGGGCGTGGCGGACCGTGAGGTCGATGGACTCGCCGCCGAGCGCGGACTTCAGCTCGAAGGGCGTGCCCTCGGCGACGATCCGGCCTCCGGTGCCGTCCGGATCGGCCAGGACGGCGATCCGGTCGGCGAGTTGGTCCGCCTCGTCCAGGTACTGCGTGGTGAGCAGGACGGTGGTACCGGCCCGCACCAGCTCCCGCACGCTCTCCCAGAGCCCGATACGGCTCTGTGGATCGAGCCCTGTCGTCGGCTCGTCGAGGAAGATCACGCCGGGCGGGACGACGAGAGAGACGGCGAGATCGAGCCGTCGCCGCATACCGCCGGAGTACGTCCGCACCGGCCGGTGCGCCGCGTCCCGCAGACCGAACCGCTCCAGCAGCTCCTCGGCCCTTCGCCGTACGGCGGGTCCGCGCATCCGGTACAGACGGGCGAACATCTCCAGGTTGTCGCGGCCGCTGATCACCTCGTCGACCGAGGCGTACTGTCCCGTCAGCGCGATGCTTCCGCGCACCCGGGCGGGCTGCTGGACGACATCGTGCCCGGCGACGCGGGCCACACCGCCGTCCGGGAGCGACAGGGTGGCCAGGATCCGGACCATCGTGGTCTTCCCCGCTCCGTTGGGCCCGAGCAGCCCACAGACGGTGCCGGGTTCGACGGTGAGGTCGACTCCGCCCAGCGCGGCTGTCGTCCCGAACCGTTTGCGCAGACCGCGCACCTCGATCGCGGCGGCGTCGAGAGGTGGTGGGGGCACGGGTTCTCCTCGATGGACGGTTCGATGCGGGGCGGTCAGGCGGCGGGACGCAGCCGTACGGGCAGCGTCAGCAGCCCGCGCATATCGCCGACGGGCCGCCACAGTTGCGGCGCGTGCGGATCGGCCGCGGCCAGTTGCGGACAGCGGTGCAGCAGTACGGCGAGCACGGTCTCCGTCTGGAGCCGGGCCAGCGGTGCGCCCAGGCAGAAGTGGATCCCGTGGCCGAAGGAGAGATGGGGGCCGCGGGCGCGGGTGAGGTCGAGCCGGTCGGGCTCGGGGAAAACGTCCGGGTCCCTGTTGGCGGCCGACAGGGCGACGCTGACCACACTGCCCGCCGGGATGACGGTGCCGGCGACCTCCACGTCCTCCCGTGCCACGCGCAGCGTGGTCCGCGCCAACGACGCCTCGTAGCGGAGCAGTTCGTCCACGGCCGAGGGCACCAGTTCCGGGCGGCGGCGCAGCAGCGCGAGCTGGTCCGGATGGCGCAGCAGCGCGTCGACGGCGTTGCCGATCATCCCCGTCGTGGTCTCGTGGCCGGCGACGAGCAACAGCACCAGCAGGCCGACCAGTTCCTCGTCGCTGAGCCGCTGCCCCTGGTCGTGTGCCACCACGAGGGCGGCGAGCAGGTCGGGTTGCTCGTCCTGGGGCAGGTCGGCGCGGACGTGCGGGCGTTTCGCGGCCACGAGGGAGGCGAACCAGCGGTGGAGCCTGCGTGTGCGCTCCGCGGGGCCCGTTCCGGAGCCGGACACCGTGAGCATCCGGGTGGCCCAGGTCAGCAGCGCGCCCCGACTGCCGTGCGGCACGCCCAGCAGCTCGCTGATCACCAGGACCGGCAGCGGGAAGGCCAGGGCCGTCATGAGGTCGACGTCGTTCTCGTCCGGGACGGCGTCGAGGAGTTCATGGGTGAGCTTCTCCACTCGCGGCCTGAGCTCCTCGACCCGGCGCGGGGTGAACGCCCCGGAGACCAGCCGCCGTAGCCGCGTGTGGTCCGGGGGGTCGCTGTTGACCAGGGGGAGGAAGAAGCTGTCCGCGCCCGAGATCCCGTACCCGGCGGCGCTCAGCGCCTGTTCGGCGAGCCGGGGGTCCTTGGAGAAACGGGGGTCGAGCAGGACCGCCTTGGCCTCGGCGTGCCGGGTGATCAGCCAGTAGGCGAGGCCCTGGGGGTTGCGGACGAGCCGTGGGCCCGGGGTCTGCCTCAAGTCGGCGTAGTAGCCGTGCTGATCGGCGAAGAAGGAGGGGGTGTCGATCTCGGTCGGCCGGCTCACGGGGAGTCCAGCAGGGATTCGATGACATCGGCCGCGGCGGGTGCCCCGCCCGCCTGCTGGATGTGCTCCCGCATCGCCAGGACGCGCGCGGCGTAGGAGGGGTCGCTGAGCACGCTGACGGCCGCATCCCGCAACGACTCAGCTGTGACCGCGGTGCGATGCAGCATGACTCCGAGCCCCAGCTCGGCCAACCGGTCGGCATTGGCCCGCTGCTCACTCATCTGCGGAATGGCCACCATCGGCACCCCGAAGGACAGCGATTCCATCACACTGCCCATCCCCGCATGCGTCACGAACAGATCGGCCTGCCGCAGCACTTGAAGCTGCGGCACATGGGCATGGACCTCCACATGCCCGGGGACGCCCGACAGCAGGGCCGGGTCGATTCGGTCCCCGACCGCCATCACCACATCCCACGGAAGATCCGCGAAGGCGTCCACACACGTCTGGAAGAACCCCAGATCGTCATTGTGGATCGTGCCCAACGACACGTAAGCCAGCGGCCGTTCACCCTTGCGACTCCACTCCCCGTCCGACGCCCGCCGCCCGAGGCAGGGCCCGACGAAATGGACGTCGTCGCCGAACGTCTCGCCCTTGAACTGGAACTCGCGCGGCAGGAACACCAGCGCCGGACCGGACTCGCTGCCGGTCATCAGCTCCTTGGGTCCGAAGGGAACCTTCACCCGGTCCAACAGCTTGGCGATGCCGTGGAACACCCGCATGATCTCCGGGTGCAGCGGATCGACCTCGGTCCGCTCTCCCGCGAGCGACCAGTCGGCACTCGCGGCGAAGGTGGTCCGGTAGGGCAGCGCCGGAATGCCGCGCCGCGCCGCGATCAACCGGGCCGCCCACCCGGACGGATCGTCGTAGACCACCAGATCGGGCCGGTCCTGTGCGAACGCCCGGTCCAGCGGGGCGAGTACGGCCAGGGTCTCGCGGAGCAGATCGCGCAGCACCCTCGCGAGGTCGTCGCTGCCGAAGCGGTCCGGGCGGTCCGCGGCGCTGTCCTTGGCCGGCAGCCCGTCCATGGTGGACTCGTAGCGCAGGGGCGCGGCGCCCGTCTCGGCCACCGCGGCGGCGAACCGGTCGGTCGTGGCGAAGCTCACCCGGTGACCTCGCCGCGTCAGCTCCTCCGCTACACCGAGGGCCGGGTTCACATGCCCGTGTCCGGGCAGGGCAAAGAACGCGATGTGCGCCTCGTCCCTCACCGTCCCACCTCTGCCTTCACCAGGAGGGATTCGATGACGTCGGCCGCGGCGGACGCACCGCCCGCGTTCTGGATGTGGCCGCGCATGTCCCGCACACGATCGGCATAAGACTGCTCGCCCAGCGCCCTGAGGGCCGCCTCCCGCAGCGCGTCGGCTGTGACCTCGGTCCGGTGCAGCATGACCCCGAGCCCCAGCTCGGCCAGCCGGTCGGCATTGGCCCGCTGCTCACTCATCTGCGGAATGGCCACCATCGGCACCCCGAAGGACAGCGACTCCATCACACTGCCCATCCCCGCATGCGTCACGAACAGATCAGCCTGCCGCAGCACTTGAAGCTGCGGCACATGGGCATGGACCTCCACATGCGCGGGCACCCCCGACAGCGCACCGGGATCCACCCGATCCCCGACCGCCATCACCACATCCCACGGAAGATCCGCGAAGGCGTCCACGCACGTCTGGAAGAACCCGAGATCGTCGTTGTGGATCGTGCCCAACGACACCAGAACCAGAGGTCGTTCACCCGTCCGGCGCCACTCCCCGTCGAACCGGCGCTCCGACCAGCACGGCCCGACGAAGTGGAAGTCCTCGCCGAAGGTCTCGCCCTTGAACTGGAACTCGCGGGGGATGAACACCAGCGCGTGCCCCGACTCGCTGGCCCCGAAGAACTCCTGCGCGGTGAGGCCCACCCCGAGCCCGTCCAGCATGGCGGCGATCTCCCCGTACACGGCATTCAGCCCGGCGTGCTCCGGCTCGAACGTGGCGTACTCCCCGTCCGTGCCGAGCGACCAGTGCTCGTTCGCGGCCAGCGTCGGGATGCTGCGCACCGACGGTATGCCCCAGCTGTGCGCGAGCAGCCGGCCCGTCCAGCCGGACAGACCGTCGTGAACCAGTACGTCCGGACGGTCATCGGCGAAGGCCCGGTCGAGCGTCGGGTACACCGCCTCGGTCTCCGTCACCAGGCCCCGCAGCACCTGTACGAAGTCGCCCGTGGTGAACCGGTCGACGCTCTCCAGGTCGTTCATCGCGTTCCGGGTCTGCCGCATCGTCGTCTCGTACGGCACCAGCGTGGCGCCGGCCTCCTCGACCTCCGCGCCCTGGCGTGCGGTCACCGCATAGCTGACGCGGTGGCCGCGCGCCACGAGTTCCGCGACGATCCCCGCCGTCGGATTGACGTGACCGGTTCCAGGAATGTTGAAGAAGGCGATATGGGACATCGAACCACCTGTTTTCCGGGCGGGCAGAACTGACATCGGACCGGCAACGTAGCAAAGGATTCTGCCCGTTCGGTATGCGCTCACGAGTTCCGTCGCAACAGTAATCAGGAAGGTGAGGCCTCGTCTCGCACCCGGGTGGGAGACGGCAGGTTCGGTTCATACTCGTGCGGGGATCGAGAAACCAGCGAGGCGGCGGAAGAATTCGGGATGCTCCCCGGACAGCATGGCGACGGCTGCCCGGCCATCGGGCGGTCCCGCGGATGCATTCCCCATCCGTCGGAATATCCATTGTCGAAGGAGGCAACCATGCCGATCGCCGATCTGCTCGCCGACGACCTGCTGGAGCTGGACGCCCTGACCGAGGACGAGCTCCTCACGGTCGAGGCGGACGACAACGAGGCGCAGGCCATCCTGTGCGCGTGCTGCTGCTCCTGGTGCGGCTGCTGAGTATCGGTCCTGATGCTCGTCCCCCGGGAGGTTCCGCCTCCCGGGGGGCGCTAGGAGGTCGGAGTGCGAGATGACAAGTGAAGAGAACTGGGGAATGCCCCCCATCCCGATTCCGCCCCTCGGGGTGAAACGGCTTCTCCTGGTCGGTACGGGATCGTCTAATGCCGCTTTTCTTCCCCTGTGGGTGAACTGGTTCCAGGTCAGTTATCCGCAGATCGAATTGCGTATCGTCCTCACTCGCTCCGCCCAGCGTTTCGTGACCAGGGAGGGCCTTTCCGTTCTCACCAACAGAACGGTCTTCGAGGATTCCTGGTCCGAGGAACCGCAGACCCGCAAACTCCATGTGGAACTGGCGAGCTGGCCGGATGCGATCGCCGTTTATCCGGCGGGACTGCACTTCATCGCACGGCTCGCGCAGGGCCTCGCGGACACCCCGGTGACGATGGCGCTCCAGTGCACCGAGGCCCCGATCGCGCTGGCCGCCGCGCTGCCGCCGGGCGGCTGGGAGAGCGCCGCCATGAGCGACCACCGGGCCCGGCTCGACCGGCGCGCAAACGTCGTCCTCCAGCCGCCGGTGATGGGGCTGAGCATGACCACGGGCCGCCATGACGGCAATCAGCCGGACACGCTCCCCAACCTCCTCAGCAGCCTGGAGGACCTACGACGCGCCCGGCAGCCCCGGGAGGCGGTGAACGGTGCCCGCTGAGGGCGGCCACGTGGCGGTCTTCACGGCCGCCGCGTACAGCCACATCAACCCGCTGCTGGGCACGGTGGCCGAACTCGTACGGCGCGGCCTGAAGGTCAGTTACGCCACCACCCGCGAGTTCGCGCCCCTGGTGGAGACCGCGGGTGCCACGGCCGTGGTCTTCCGCTCCGCCCTGCCCTCGGATCCGGCCGCCTGGCCCACGGACACCCGACGCCTCCCGCTCCTCTATCTCGACGACGCCCGGGCCACGCTGCCGGAGTTGGCGGCGTCCTTCACCGGCGACCGGCCCGATCTCGTCCTCACCGAGGACCCGGCCGGCGCGGGCAGTGTCCTCGCCGCGAAGTGGGGCATCCCGTCCATGCAGGTCTGGACATATCTGGCGGCGGCCCGCCACTGGTCGCTCACCGAACCGGGAACGGCCACCGCGAACCCCGTGGCCGCCGAATTCCTGTCCCGGCTCGGCAAGTTCCTGGCCCAAGAGGGCCTGACGGCCACGGCACGGGAGCACCTGACCACAGCCCTGGCGGGCGGACTGGTCCTGATCCCCCGCTCCTTCCAGCCGGACGGCGACAGCTTCGGCGCGGAGTACACCTTCACCGGACCGGCCCCCGCCCCCGAGCCCCAACCGCCGGCCTGGACACCGCCGGAGAGCAAGGACCCCGTCGTCCTGGTCTCCCTGGGCTCTATCGACCACGCCCACCCGGAGTTCTTCACCACGGTGGCCGAGGCGTTCACCGGCCTCCCCTGGCACGTGGTCATGGCCACCGGCGACCGCTGCGCACCACCCCAGCTGCCACCCAACGTCGAAGCACACTCCTGGGTACCGAACACGGCCGTCCTCCGCCACGCCGAACTTGCGATCCACCACGGCGGAATGGCCACCACGATGGAAGCCCTCCACCACGGCGTGCCGTCCCTCGTGGTCCCCCGTCTGCCGGAACAGACCGGCAACGCCAGACGCGTACGGGAGTTGGGGCTCGGCACGGCGATCCCCTTCCGCTCCGTCACACCCACCGCCCTGCGCACCGCCGTCCTCCAGCTGCACGCCCACGAAGGCGTACGGCGGCGGGTGAACGCGATGCGCGAGGAGATCCGCCGCTCCGGAGGAGCCCGAGCAGCGGCCGACGCCGTCGTACGACGCCTCACCTCCGCATGACCGGCGAGGTGATCGGCGACGGTTTCATAGCCCGGTACATACGCCAACACCTGCCGCTGGACGGGCCGGTGACGGTACTGGCCGCAGGAGTCTCGAGAACGTCGGAAACCGCACCCGAGCACTTCGCCCGCGAGGCGGCCCTGGTGATTGAAACGGCCCGCCGCTGCCGCGAGCGGCGACGCCTGATGGTCTTCCTGTCCACAGCCGCCGGCGGTCTCTACGGCCGACAGGGCGAGGGCCGCGAGGACGCCCCGATCACCCCCGTGACCCCCTACGGCCGGCACAAGCTCGCCATGGAGCGGCTCGTCTCCGACTCCGGCGCGCCCTGGCTCACGCTACGGCTCAGCCACCTCGTCGGCCCGGGCCAGAACCCGGCCCAGCTCATACCGGCACTGGTGCGCCAGGTCCGGTCCGGCACGGTCGTGGTCCATCACGGAGCGCGTCGGGACCTGCTGGACGTCCGGCACTTCCGCACCGTACTGGACAGGCTGCTGGGCCTCGGTGTGCACGGCCAGGTCGTCAATGTGGCCTCGGGAGTCTCCTTCTCGGCCGAGGAGATCGTGACGGCCGTGGAGTCGGCGCTGGGACAGCGAGCACACCGGATCCCGCGCCAGGTGCCACCGGAGTCCCTCCGGATCTCCAACCACCGCATGCGGTCCTACGTCCCCGAGTCCGAGCACTTCGGCTTCGGCCCCGCCTACCTCGACCGCCTCATCGCCCGCTACGTCCGTACGGAGGCGGCCGAGCGAGCCGTCACCTAGCCGCGCGCACTGCGGGCCAGCCAGGGCGTCAGGTTGGAGTCCACGATCAGTTCCTTGTACGTCTCGTCCCCGGGCAGCGGCACGACGAGCCACTGACCCGGCGGGAACAGCCGCCCCTTCGTGCGCGCGAGTCCGCTGTAGACGGACCGGAGGAACGCGGGGACGGAGTCCCGGGGAACGTCATGGAACTCGACCCCGTCGACGGTGATCTTCGCGTCGTCCTCGGGGAAGAGCCGGACGCTCACCGCCGGCGAGCCCGCCAGCTCCACGAACGCCTCGTGCGGCAGTGAGCCGTCGGGGTCGAACACCGTGAACAGCTCGGCCGCCGTGCGCCGCGAGGTCTGGTCCGCGCCGATGTCGTCGGTGACCGACATGGTCAGTTCGAACTCCACCGCAACGTCACGGATCGCGACGACAGCGGCCTCGGTGGTCGGCAGATGCGCTTTCTCCATGACCCGATCATGCCCGACCGGACAGGTCAGGTCTAGACCACTTGCCGACGGCTTCTCCCGAGCGGGCACGCTCAGTCCTCCGGTCCCTCCGGTCGCTCCGGGGTCTCCTGCGGCTCGGCGGGCGACGGCGCGGGAGCGCCGAAGAGGACGGCCCGGGCCACGGACGGGGCGAACAGGGCGGTGACGGGCTCGGAGAGGGTCAGGACCGCACGGAAGACGCGTCCCACGGCAGGGTCGCCCGGGGACCGCTCCTGGACCCGGCGCAGATACCAGCCGGCCATCCGGTCCGCGGGCCCGATCTCGGCCGCGGTGCCGACCACGCCCGGCATCGAGCGATCCGCCCCAGCGGAGATGTCCCACGCCTGCCGGGACGCCGCGAGCAGCGCCCCCTGCACGCGCCGCGTGGTGGGCGTCCGGCGCCGGTCGGCCAGCGCGTCCCGCAGGGCGACCGCGCTCATCGCGGCGACGGCCATGCCCTGTCCGTAGATCGGGTTGAAGGTGCACAGGGCGTCGCCGGTGGCCAGGAACCCGGCCGGGCGGCGGCCGGGCAGGTCATAGCGGCGCCGGATGTTCGCGGTCCGCCGGTAGCCGAACGCCGGCGACAGCGGTTCGGCGTCCTCCAGCCACCGGTCCAGGAGCGGATGCGCCAGCCGCTTGGTGTACGCCACGAACTCGTCGTCCCCCGTGGGCGGTTCGTCACCGCGCAGCCCCGAGACGATGACCAGATGACTGCCGTCCTCCAGCGGCAGCGCACCGCCGCCGTGGAGTTGCGCGGGGCCGGGATAGACGTAGTAGCCGAGCGTCTCGCCGTCGAGGACGCCGTCCCTGCCCCGGTAGACACGGGAGGCGTAGGCGAGCCCGGTGTCGATGGTCTCCTCGTGCGGGCCCTCGGCGCCGATCGCCTCGAGCCACTGCGGAGCCTTGGTGCCGCTGCCGGAGGCGTCGACCACCAGGTCGGCCTCCAGGGCCCGTTGCTCCCCGCGGGTGTCGCCGGAGCGGTCCCGCAGCAGCACGCCCCGCACGCGTGCGGCATCCCCGAGCAGCCCGACGACTTCGGTCCCCTGCACGGCGCTGATCAGCGGATTGGCGAGGACCCGCTGCCGCACCAGCGCCTCGAGCTGCGCGCGGGAACCGGTGTAGATGTGCGTCGACGCGGACGTCCGCCGGAACCAGCGGCCTTCCTGCCACAGCACCAGGTCCGACGGCATACCCACGCGCGGCGCCCCCGCCTCCCCCAACTCGGCCAGGAAGCCCGGCAGCAGCGACTCCAGTGCCACCTGACCGCCCTGGAGCAGCACATGCGGATGCCGGCCCTGCGGCACACCCGGCCGCGGCTCACCACCGTCCGGGAAGCGGTCGCGCTCGACGACGGTCACCCGGTCGGCGTGCCCGGCCAAGACGTGCGCCGCAAGAAGCCCCGCGAGGCTCCCGCCCACGACGACCGCGTGCCGTCCCGTCTGCTCGGCAGAGTTCACCGCTCGACTCCCCTGGTCGCCACGTCACGAGAAGAACCAAGTATCCCGTGCCGTGGAGGGGGTTGACCGGTTTTCGGCCCTTCTACGAGCCGCAGCGAGATGCTGTGATGCAGTACCGCTGATCGGTCGGCGTGGCCCGTCCCCTCAAACACATGACCGAGACGCGCGTCCTCGTCGAAGTCATGCTCGGCTGCCCCCTCGTAGGTGGTGGCGAAGAGGTACTCGTCGCACTCGCGGGTGCTTCCCTGACTGAAGTTGGCGCCCGGCTCGCGGCATCCCACCGAGGGGCCAGCAAGAACAGCTTGCCGCCCTGTGCACAGGTCCGTGGAACCGCTGCTGCCCTGACCAGGTTTGGCGTTCGCCGTCTGCGTAAAGGTACGCAGTGCCTTCAGTTCGGCAAACGTCTTCGTCCCGGGCACGTTCCAGCCCCGCGTGTAGCGCACCCCAGACGGCCAACTCTGCGGGATGTTCCCCTTCGTCGACGAAGCCCCATTGCACACCGCGAACCGGGACTCGACGACGAACTTCTTGTCTCTTCCCAGCCCCTTCTCGCACTCCTCGAACGTCATGTCCGCGCAGGCTCCGGAGCTGTGGCCCGCGCGCCCACAGACGAACGCGCACCTTCGGTATGGGTGACCGGCGCCGAACCGGATGCTCGCCGCGACAGCGGCGCGTACGAGGCAGCAGGACCCACCACCTCCTGAGAAGAATTGAAGTTCGAAATCACGGACCGCGTACCGGACTTGGCGTGATCGCAACGACACCTTGGCCGGGATCACCACGCCACCGACAGCCTCCACAAACAGCGGTCCGCCCAACGTTCCCTGGGGAACGTGCACGTCAACGGAGAGCCACCATGCGCCTTTTGGAGCAGACGCTGCCCGAACCCAGCCACACCGTGTCGCAGGCACCACCCCGACAGACCTTTCGCAGCCGCTCATGACCTAGATCACGCCACTTTGACTCCCTCCGCGTTGCGCCTGCAACGCTTGATGCGAGAGAGTGTTCGACGCGCTGTGAGCCATGCGTGACCCACGATGACGCAGTGGCGACCATCCAACCGCAGCGCACAACACGCTTACGGGGGTGGGTGGATGAAGTTCGACATGGGGTCGACGACCCTGGCGGATCTTGGGAAGAGCACCGGGGGCTCGGTGCAGGATCTCGGCACGCTGATCAGCTGGCTGGTTCAGGCGGCGGAGCCGTTGGAGGGGAAGTTCAACGGGGCGGGCAAGGCGGCGTTCGACACGTTCAAGTTGCACGCCGACGAGATCACGAACGCGTTGAACAGCTCGCTCGACGCCATTCTGGGCGGGCAGTCCGGCATGGACACCGCGTTCGGTACTGGTGATACGGAGCTGGAGGACAACGCCCATCAGAACATGGGTGTCGCCAACTTCGATGCGGCGCGATTCGGCGCACGGTAGGCCGTACGGCTGTAACGCCTCTTCACTGTCACTGTTTTCAAGGGGGAACTCGACCATGGGGCAGAACCTCGACCGCCGTTCGTACGACACCGGCGCCTCGGCCGAGGTGCAGATGAGCCTGCAGGGCATCATCGGCCAGCTGGAACGCGTACTCACCGACCGCGACAACGCGGTGAAGGCCGCGATGGCCGACTTCACCGCGGACGGCGTCGCAGACGAGTACCACGGCAAGGAAATGCGCTGGAACCGTGCCGCCGGTGAGGTCCGCGAGATCATCCGGCTGGTCCGCTCGACGATGGAGAACAACGACGGGACCGCGCAGTCGACGCTGGCCAAGGCGAAGGCGGCCGTCGACAACATCGGCTGACGTCGGACGGTTTTTGAAACGGGGGTCGGCGCATGCCGAAGTGGGACATCTCGCCGTCCGGGGTCGGGCACGTGGTCTCGAACGTCGGGGACGTGATGACGGTCCTGGACGACATCGTCAAGGCGTACTCGGACGACATGGAGGGCGCGGCCACGTCGGCCGGCACGCTCGCTCCGGGCGGGGCGAGCGGAGAGCATAAGGGGCAGACCGGGCTGGTGGCCGCGGCCCTCGCGGAGTTCCTCACGGGTACGGCGGAGGAGTTGCAGTTCATCGGCATGCGCGTCGGTAAGTCGGTGAACGGTGCGGTGGAAGCCACCGTCGCCTACCGGGACGGCGACCTGGAGATGGCCGCCGAGGCGCAGCACCGTGCCTCCGGGCTGGTCCGGCCGGACATGCCGGACGGATGGAAGGCAGGTCGTCTGTGATCCAGCCGGAGTCGATCCCGCTGTTCACCGGCGACCTGGGCGAGTTGGAGCGGCATATCGACGCTTTGCGCGTCGAAGGGGACGGTATCCGCCGGGCAGGCGGGGAGGCGCATCGGCAGTTCCAGGGGCTCTCGGCCTTCTACGAGGCCCCAGAGGCGGAGGAACTCTTCGCTTCCACCACACCAGTGCGGGACACCGCCGACACGTACGCGGACAAGGTCGCGACGGTGGTGGAGGCCTTGTCGGCGTATGCGGTCGAGGTCGGGCCGATCGCCAAGCGACTGGAAGCTCTTCAGCGGCAGGCGGTGGGCTTCGTGGCCGGCCTGAAGACCGACACCGGGGAGTTCGACGCGAACTGGACCGACGACGGGGACAAGGTCGCCGAGCATCAGTCCCTGCTGCACGACATCAACGTCGCCCGGGAGCAGTTCTACGCCGCTGAGATCGCCTGCCACAACAAGATCACGGCACTGGTCGGCGGAACCCAGTACGTCCTGGGCACCGGGGCCAAGCAGTTCATACCGCGCGGTGCGGAGCTGTACGGCTACACGGCGGCGGTGCTGGACCAGGCGAAGGAACTGCCCTGGGGGACGCCGGTCACCCAGTCCCACGACTGGTGGGACCCCTCCGATCTCGGCTACTACGCCAAGAGCTACCTCTGGGACGGGTTGATCGTCGACGGCGTCTGGGGCACCGTCGACGGCCTCGCGACGCTCGCCGGTTTCCATGGCTCGGACGCGGCCGCGCAGTCCTGGGAAGGCATCGTCCGCGCAGTGGTCGGCGCCGAGACCTACCTCATGGAGTCCGGCGGCCAACCGCCAACCGGCGTCTTCGCGTCCGACTTCGCCCAGGAGAGCAAGGTCTACGCCAAGGAGTTCGCCAAGGGCTTCGTCGCCTGGGACCAGTGGAAGGAAAACCCGGCCCGCGCGGCCGGAATGGTCACCTTCAACATCCTCACGCTGGGCGCGGGCCCGCTGAAGGCGGCGTCAGCGGGGAAGGCGGGCACGGCGGCCAAGGTCGCCAATACGGTCGGGAAGGTCGGCGAGGTCATCGACCCGGTCGGCGCTGCGGTCAAGGTGACGGGGCACGCCGCACCGAAGATCGCCGACGTCGCGGCAAGCCTGCGCGGCACGAACAGCATCCCCGAAGTGACCGCGCCGCACAGCGTCCTGGAGTTCGCCGACGACTCCGGACGCTCCGTGCTCGTGATCGAGGACGGGAAGTTCGTCGTCCTCAGGGACGGTAAGGCCGTCAGTGACATGCCTTTGCAAGAACGTTCTGTCACGGCGCAGGCCATGCCGAAGCAGGTGCCGTCGGTACGGGATCGAGAATTCGCCGGTGTCGGGGCGACTTCGCGGCCGCAGCAGGCAACTGCTCACGCCGGGCACAACCTTCCGCCCCAGCCGGGACATCAGGCACCGTCCGGGGGAAGCGGTGGGGATGCGCCGCGTGGGGCGGGGGAAGTGGCTGGCAGCAATGGAGTCGCACGCGCCGGTGATTCCGGGACGCCCGGCTCGGGTACCAGAGTGGCCGGCAACGGCAATGTCGGTACTGGCTCCGGTGGTCCTGGAGCTGCCGGGCTGGACGACCTCAGTCGGCCCGGCGACGACGCCGTGGTCGGCACAGGCCACGCCGGCGACGAGGCTGCCCGGACCACGAACGATGCGGACCAAGGCACCGGGACAGGTAGCAATGATGGGGACCGGGAGCTGAGCGCCGCACAGCGGAAGCAGATTGAGGACGAGCACATCCGGAAAGCCAACGACCCAGATCAAACGTGGTTCAAGGAACACTACGATGCTCTGGGCCGCCGTAGGCACCTCTTGAACAAGGATGGCACCCCGAAGTTCGTGGACGGTGTCGAGCTTCCCCAATTGGCCAAGAACGCAGAAGGCAAGTGGGTCCGGGCACACGACCTGCCAAGCGGACCGTCCGAAGTCAAGTGGGGGCCGAAGAACCTCGGAACGGACACGGTCCCGGACGGGAACCTGCCTGACCTTGATGCCGCAGCAGCAAACCGCAGGGCGTCGGTAGACCTCACCAACGCGACAAAGGCTTTTGAGGAGACGCCCTCCGCTGCGGCGCAGGACGCCCTTACAAAGGCACAGGAGGCGTATGCTGCGCGGCTCGCCGACGTGCCCAACAACAGCAAGATCTCCGAGGCCCTCGGCGAGCAGGCAGCCAGGCTGCATATAATTCCGCACGAGTTCCCGACAGCCAAAAGGATCACGCTTCCGAAGACGCCCAACGGCGCCAACATGTTCGACGATGTGTACAGCCTCGGCGACGATGGCCACTACCTCATCGTTGAGGAAAAAGCGCCGACGGGAGACCTCGACTGGCGCCGTGGACGCGCTGACCCGGAGGACCTGGCGAACCCCCACATCGGCGACGATGGTGGTGCCCAGGGCATGAGGGTCAAGCAGGGGACCAAGCCGTACATCCGTACGATCCTTGCTGAGATGACGCTACGTGGCAGACGGGACGGCGAGATCGCGAAGGCCCTCCGTACCGCGTTGAATGAAGGGAAACTTCAGTACGTCCTGGTCAAGGCGAACGACAACCCAGGCTCCTCCTACGCTGGTGCCGTGCTGGAACACTTGAAGATCTAGTAAGAGGGAGGACAAGTGGTCACGCGTATTCCACGCCACGAATTCCGCACAGACAATGCCACCGAAGCCATGGCGCCCATCATTGACAGTACAAAGGAAATGCTCGACGAGATCGAGACGTCGGAAGACGACCGCTACGACGCTCAGATGCTCACGCTGGCTGTTGCAAAGTGGCGCTGCCTGACGGATCCGGTAGCAGGAGAGTTCCCGACCTGGGAGGCGTGGGTCACTGCGATGCAAGTGGGCTCCGCGCTGTTCGCCGCGGGCACGGCGGCGGAAGGGACCGTGCCCTGCCGCATCGGGAGCATGGGTGAGGTGAAGCACCTTCCAGCGACCGGCCCCCAGGACTACCTTCATGCGGGAAACTGGCTTACCGCCTTCTACCTTGCAGCGATCTGCCGGGAGAACGACCGGGCCAACCAGCTGGCTCAAGTGCCCATCTCGTTTCTCCGTGCGTCGGGTGCTGAGTTCGACGAATACATCTACGCATGGGTGGAGACCCTGCAGAATGCATGGTTCGGTCGACGGGAAACTTGGGACACTCTAGTCACTGCCGTCAACGGAACCGATCCTGAGGCCACGCGCATCGCCAGCAAAGAGCTGATGTTGAAGATCCTCTATCCGCCCCTTGAGCTCTTCCATCGGTACCAACGGCAGCAGGCTGAACAATTCAATGCAGCTCTGGTCGACGCCATCACCTGGCACAAGGAGTACTGGACTGCCAACGAAGCACGGTCCCTGAGTGGCGAAGGGCTCGTCGCTCTCGGCCCGCTTGCCATCGCCTGCATGGCCTATGACGCAGGTATGCCGATCGAGGTCGAGTCCGAATACCTCCCCAAGGCGCTGCTGCAGCGTGCCTGGGTGGGCGAGTACGACACGTAAACACCGAACTTTCCTGAAGAAATCCCGAAATATCGACTCGGTTCATTCCGAGAGAAGAGCCTGGCCGGAACGCGGCATCCGGGGGAAGCTGACAATTGACGAATACCGCACTGATCTCCCGGTATGCACTCCAGGCAGTCATACGCGACGCAGTTGGGCTCGGCACTGTTTGCTCTCACGAGTGCGAGCGAGGGTCCGTCGAGTGCCGTATCAACTACAAGGTGCGCAGCCTCCCGGCCGTCGGGCCGCTGCCGACGGCCGATGCGGGCAACTGGCTCGCCGCCTTCTGGCTGTCGGTCATCTGCCGCGAGCCGCAGCGCATGACTCAGCTCTGCGAAATCCCGACGGAGCGGCTGCGATCGCCGGAGAGGCAGTACGACGAGTACATCTGCTACTTGGCGAACACGCTGCAGACGTACTGGCTGCGACGGCCCGGGCTGGTGGAGAAACTCACCGCCACATTGCAGAGCTCGAACCGTTCAGTGGCACGCATCGCACCGCGCGACCTGCTCTATCCGGCGATCAACCTCTTCTACCACCCCGTGCAAAACGACCGGGAGGGCTTCTCACCGGCTCTGATCGAGGCGCTGAAGCTGCATCAGGCGCACTGGCCCCTGAGCGAGGAACGGGCGGCGAACATCGACGGCAGCATCGCTCGGATCCCTCTGACGATTGCTTGCCGGGCTCACGACGGCGAATTCCCCACATGACGAATGAGAACCGCAACGTGAGGCGAACCGTTCGGCTGATGCCATCAGACGCGGAAGCCACCGAGGTCTTGCAGGAGTGGGTTGAGCAGGCGGACTCGCTTCTGGACGTCTCGGCACTCGACCTGTCCGGAGCCGATCTGTCCGGCGCTGACCTTGCCATGGCGCTGCTCGTGGAAACGGTCCTCCGAAAGGCCAGGCTCGTCGGCGCGGACCTCTATCGGGCACACCTGGAAGGTGCTGTGCTTGATGAGGCTGAGCTTTCAAATGCTGTGCTGGTCAAGGCCGAACTTGATGAGGCCTCACTGCGTGGCGCCGCTTTGGAAGGAGCGGACCTCGGAAGTGCCAGCCTCTACGGAGTCGACGCCCGGTCTGCTTGCTTCCGGGAGACGAGGCTCAACGGCGCTTCCTTGATCGACGTCAGGCTGGAGGGCGCCGATCTCACCGACGCATCCGTGCGTGAGACGTCCCTGAAGGCAATACTCGACGAGCACACAGTCGTACGTGGACTCTCCGGCACGCTCTTCGGCCCTGCGGTCATCGACCAGGACGGCATACGGCGCGAGATCGACGGAATGGAACTGGAGCGGTGGCTGAACGACCGCGGTGCGAGGGTGCGTGTGCTCGGACCGCGCTCCGATGGCATCATCTACTACGCCAAATTCGGCGAGGGATACTCGCCGAGCAATCCTCAGGGCATCGTCAGACGCCGCATGGTGAACGGCGTAGCGCATGACGAGGCGTTCACCAGGAACCTGCGCTGGGAACCGACCGATTACCTGCGGCTCTACGAGCTGGGGAACAACGAGGTCGACCACGCGGTGATCAGTGAAGCGGAAGCGGTCGCATTCATCGACGAGGTCAAGGGACAGAGCACATAGCAGGGCAACACGTACAAGTCATGACGGCCGGTGAGCGAAGGACGGATGGCAGGCAACCGTGACAGCACAGGATTACGACAGTCAGCTCCTGGAGTCGGTGTCGGTACGCCGTCGCCGTCTCCGTGACGCCCTCCTCTTCGGCGCCCAGCGCCAACGCCGGTCCCTGGACGAGCGGACAGGGAAAGTCTTCGCCGGGGTAGTGATCGCGGCCGTCGTGTGTGCCGGATGCGTGGGGTGGTCCTTCGTGTCGCACCGGGTCATCGGGAAAAGCCCGTACGGGGCCGCCGTGACGACGCCCTCGGGGCAGTCCTCCTCCACCGCTCCCTCCCCATCTGCTGCTTCTTCTCGGTGATAGGTTCGAACGCGTGATATCCACGGGGCCCTTGAGTCGTTCGGCGACCGGCAGTCGTACGGCGCTCAGCCGGGTGACCCTGGTCGGTGAGCGGCGTCGGGTCGACCTCGTACTGCCGTCGCGGGAGCCCGTCGGAGTGCTGCTGCCGGAGGTCATGCGGCTGCTGGACGACCAAGTCGGGGACCGGCCCGAGTTGCGGCACCTGATCACCCCGGACGGATCCGCGCTCGCCCACGACAGCACCCTGGAGTCGGCCGGTGTGTCCGACGGGGCGGTATTGCGGCTCGTGCGGGTCGAGGACGCGCCCTCCGCTCCAGTCGTCCATGACGTCACCGACGAGGTCGCTGACGATCTCGACCTGCGAGCCTGGCGGTGGCGGCCTGCGGTGCGGCGCGCTGTCGCCGGATGCGCCACCGTCCTTTGGGCACTGGCCGCCGGCTTGCTGGCCAGAAGCCATTTCGATCTCTCCGTGGTCGGGGCGGGGCTGCTCGCCGTCGCTCTCGCCGGTTCCGCCGTCGGCGTCCTGTGCGGGCGAGCCCGGCGGCACGCCCTCGCTGCCACCCTGATCGCCACGGCCGCCGTACTGGCCGTCCTGGGCATCTGGGCCTGTGCCGACGCCTATGGCTGGTCGAGTGCCGTGCGGTTGGCGGGTGTTGCGGGGGCCATCGCGCTTGCGTTGTCGCTGGCGGGGTGGTTCACGCCGCTGGGGCGTGGGGCGCTGGTCGGTGCCGCGGCCGTGATCGGCTGCGTGGTGACATGGGAGGCAGCCCTCGGGCTTCAGGGCGGGGCCGCGACCGCGCCCGAGCAGGCCCGGGTCGGTGCGCTGCTCGCGGTGGTGTCCGTCGTGGTCCTCGGGGTGCTGCCGCGACTTGCGTTGGTGGCGTCGGGGCTGACCGGGCTGGATGACCGGCGTACGGGCGGGGTATCGGTGAGCCGCTACCAGGTGGGCACCGCGCTCGCGGCCACCCACCGTGGGCTGGTTATGGCGACCGTCGTCCTCGCCGCCTCCACGGGCGCGGCCGGGGTTCTCGTGCTGCGCGTGACGTCGGTGTGGACGGTGTCGCTGGGCATTGTCGTGATGGTGGTGCTCGCGCTGCGGGCGCGGGCGTTCCCGCTCGCCGCCGAGGTGGTGGTGCTGCTAGTCGCTGCGGCGCTGGTGGCGGTGCGGCTCGTCACGGTATGGGCCGAGCGTTCCACGGCCGTGGGTCCTGTCGCCACGCTCGGCCTCCTCGCCGTCGTACCGCTGGTCGTGCTGGCCGTGGAGCCGGCCGAGCATGTGCGGGTGCGGCTGCGGCGCGCCGGGGACCTGGTGGAGTCGGTGGCCGTGATCGCCCTGTTCCCGCTGGTGATCGGCGTGTTCGGGGTGTATGGGCGGCTGCTCGACACCTTCGCATAGGGCACGGTGGCGGACATGGCAGAGGGCGGAGACTGGCAGCGGGACGTGCTGCGGGAGCTGGCAGACGGCGCACCGGAGCCGGTTGCTCCTGCCATACCCGCCCCGTCGCCCCAGGTCGTTCCCGAACCGCCCTCACCCCCGGCCTCCCGCCAGATACGTGACCCACGCGTCCCCGTCCCGGTCCCCGAGTCCCTCCCCACCGTCGACCCCCGGCTCGCCCTCGCCCTGGGCAGCCCGCAACACGGCGACTCGGTCACGCGCCGCGCCGGGTCATCGCTGCGCAGACTCACCGCCTCCGCCACCCGGGAAGTCACCGAACAGACCCGCCTCGCCCAGGAGTTGCAGCAGCCGGTCACCACCGGCCGGGTCATCGCCGTCACCTCGATCCGTGGCGGCGTCGGCAAGTCCACGGTCGCCGCGCTGCTCGGCCGTACCCTCAACCACTACCGGCACGACCCGGTGCTCACCCTGGAGGCCGACGCGGCCCTCGGCACGCTCCCGGTCCGCATGGGCGCGGACACGGTGCGCTGGTCGTGCGCCGACCTCGCCCGGATCCTCACCCCCTCCATGCAACTCACCGATGTCACCGGCTACTTGGTGCCGGTGACCGATGGCGGCTGGCTGCTGCCCGCGGGCCAGGGGCGGGTCGGCGCCCCGCTGGACGTGCCCACGTACCGGACCGTGACGCTGGCCTTGCGGCGGTACTTCGGGGTGACGGTGGTGGACTGCGAGACGCTGCCCGGCGAGGTGGCGCGTACGGCGATGGACACGGCGCACGCGCGGGTGGTCGTCGCTCCGATGACCGCCGAGGGCATCCACGGCACCCGGCAGGTGCTCGACTGGCTGGCCCGGCTGCCGCACACCGCCCTGGCGACCACGGTGGTCGCGCTCAGCGCCAACACCCCTGACGCCACGCTCGACGAGAAGACCGCCGTCGCGCACCTGCGCGAACCCGGCGTGCTCGTCGTTCCGCTGCCCTACGACCGTCATCTCGCCCAAGGAGGCCCCATCCACACCGCCATGCTGGGCCGGAGCACCCGTGACGCGGTCGTCCGCCTCGCGGCCGAGGTGATGCAGCGGGCGGTGAGGGTCAGGTGACGCAGCGCCTCGTCCACCGGCCCGCCCGCAGCACCCGACCGCTCGCGCCTGCCCAGGCCCGGACCGTCGAGGCGCCGCCCAACCTGCCGGAGGGCAAGGTCGGCAACGCGGCCACCGCACTCCTGCCCATGGCCGGTGTCGTCAGCTCCGTCGTGCTGATGACCGTCATCCGCAACAGCCAGTTCGCCGCGATCGGCGCCCTCGTGCTGGTCGTCGCACTGCTCGGAGCCGTGGCACTGTTCCTCTCCCAGCGCGGCAAGGCCCAGCGCACCCGACGCGTGCAGCGTGAGCGCTATCTGGAGTACTTGGAGGAGCTGCGCGAGGAGTTGGGCTCCGCCGAGCGGGCACGACGGCAGACGGCACGCGAACTGAACCCACCGCCCGAGGCTCTCTACGACCTCGTCAGGGACCCGGCCAGGTTGTGGGAACGCCGCCGTGGGGACGCCGACTTCCTCTCGGTACGGGCCGGCACCGGCGACGTACCTGCCCCGACACCAGTCATCGCGCAGAACGGCACCGGCGGTGTCCTCACCCCGCCGGACCCCTTCATGCTGAACGAGGCCCGCGCGCTCCAGAACCGCTTCGGCACGTCGACGGACTTCCCACTCACCGTGCCGCTGGACCGCGCCGGGAACGTCAGCATCATCGGCGACCGCGAGGGCGTCCTCCAGGTCGCCCGAGCCCTGCTGCTGCAGACCGCCGTGACGCACGCCCCGGACGATGTCGCCATCGCCCTCGGCACCCCGCACGAATGGGACTGGTCCTGGGCGAAGTGGTTGCCGCACATCCTCGATCCACAAACATACGACGGCCCCGTCGCCGCCCGTCGCATCGCCCGCGACCTGCCCGAACTGGCCCGGCTCTGCGCAGCCGACCTGCGCCGGCGCGCCGGATACGCGGCCGAGGTACGGCGCGGCCTGTCCGGCCGGGGCAAGGACGCGCTACGGCTGACCTCCCGCATGCTGGTGATCAGCGATTCCTACGGGGCCACCGCCACCGAACTCCCGCCGCCTGACTCGGCCGTAGGACTGCCCGACATGGGCGTCACCGTGCTGCACTTGCTGGAGCAGCAGATTCACGAGCCCGACCAGGTGAGCG
This sequence comes from Streptomyces sp. NBC_00287, assembly GCF_036173105.1. Taxonomy (NCBI): domain Bacteria; kingdom Bacillati; phylum Actinomycetota; class Actinomycetes; order Kitasatosporales; family Streptomycetaceae; genus Streptomyces; species Streptomyces sp. NBC_00287. Next base: position 7,182,430 of record NZ_CP108053.1, on the reverse strand, counting down.
TGCGCATCACCGTCGACGGCGTCCGAATCGTCGTGGACGACCTGCACGGAAACGTCGCCCATGGCACGGTCGACACGCTGAGCACGGCCGGGGCCGAGGGCATCGCCCGTATGCTCGCCCCGCTGCGCCTGTCGCCGGAGTCTGCCGCCGAGGGCACGCCCGTGTCCGGGCCGGTCGACTTCCCCACCCTGCTCGGCATGGACGACCCCGCCGCCCTCGATCTGCCCCGGCAGTGGGCGCCGCGCGGCGAACGCGACTTCCTGCGCGTCCCCATCGGCCTGACGGACCGCCACGAACCGGTGCTCCTGGACCTGAAGGAGTCCTCGCAGCTCGGCATGGGCCCGCACGGGCTGTGCGTGGGCGCCACCGGATCCGGCAAGAGCGAGCTGCTGCGCACCCTCGTGCTCGCCCTCGCCGCCACCCACTCCCCCGAAGACCTCGCCCTCGTCCTGGTCGACTACAAGGGCGGCGCCACCTTCGCCCCGCTCGCCGAACTCCCGCACGTGGCTGGGATGATCACCAACCTGGAGAACCAGGCCGGCCTCGTCGAACGCGTCCACTCAAGCCTGGCCGGTGAGGTCAAACGCCGCCAGCAGGTGCTCAAGGACGCCGGGAACATCGCCGACATCGGCCACTACGCCGCCCTGCGCGCGACGACGCGGCCAGACCTCGAACCCCTCCCTCACCTGTTCGTCGTCATCGACGAGTTCGGTGAACTCATCACCGCCAAACCGGACTTCATCGACCTGTTCCTGTCCATCGGCCGGATCGGCCGCTCCATCGGCGTCCATCTCCTGTTGTCCAGCCAGCGCATCGAGGGCGGAAAGCTCAAGGGCCTGGACACCTACCTGTCGTACCGCCTCGGCCTGCGCACCTTCTCCGCCGACGAGTCCCGCACCGTGCTCGACACCACCGACGCCTTCCACCTGCCGCCGCTCCCCGGCTTCGGCTACCTCAAGGTCGACACCTCCACCTACGAACGCTTCAAGGCCGGTTACGTCTCCGGCGCCTACCGCGGCCCGGCCGTGCGCAAGGAACGCGACGACGAACCGCTGGCCCGGCCCTACCCGGCGTACAACACCCCGCACCACGCCGAGGTCGCTCAGGAGCCGGTCGCCACCCAGCGGGACACCGGGCCGAGCGTCCTGTCCGTCATGGTCGGCCAACTCGCCACCGCCGCATCCCCGGTACGACGTATCTGGCTGTCCCCGCTGCCCGACGCCACGACGCTCGACGCGGCCGCCGGGCCCCTGCAGGCCGGCCCGGACGGTCTGCGTCTGGCCAAGGCAGGCGGCCCGATGTGCGTCCCGCTGGGCACCCTCGACGACCCGGCCCGGCAGTGGCAACAGCCATGGCTGGTCGACCTCACCGTCGCCGGCGGGCACATGGCCGTCATCGGCGGCCCGCAGTCCGGCAAGACGACACTGCTCAGAACGCTTGCGCTCTCCCTGGCCCTCACCCACACCCCCTACGACGTCGCCGTGTACGGACTTGACCTGGCCGGCGGAGGCCTGTCCCCCCTGGCCGATCTGCCGCACGTCGGCGGCGTAGCGTCACGCGCCGACCACGAACGGGCCGCCCGCACCGTCGCCGAGGTCCGCGCCATGCTGACCGCACGCGAGGAACTGTTTCGTACACACGGCATCGACTCCGCCGACCAGCTGCGCCACCTGCGCGGACAAGGACGGCTGCCCGAACTGGGAGCCACCGACATCGTGCTGCTCATCGACGGATTCGGCGCCCTGCGCGACGAGTTCGCCGACCTGGACGACCCCATCGCCGACCTCCTCAAACGCGGAAGCGGCTACGGCATCCACGTCGTCGCGGGCATGCTGCGCTGGAACGACGTCCGCATCGCCACCCAGTCGATGTTCGGCACCCGCATCGAGCTGCGCCTCAACGACCCCGCCGACTCCTCCATCGACCGCAAACTGTCCGAGACGCTCACCCCCGACACCCCCGGCCGAGCCCTGACCGACGGAAAACTGTTCGCGCAGGTCGCGCTGCCCCGTATCGACAGCCTCCCGACCACCGGTGACCTGGGCCCGGCCCTGGAAGGCGCCGCCCGCACCATCCGCGCCTCCTGGCACGGCGAACTCGCCCCACCCGTACGGGTCCTGCCCACCCGCCTGCCCGCCGCCAAACTGCCCACCCCGGCCGCCGAACCGGAGAAGATCCCCCTCGGCGTCGACCAGGACGCCCTCGCCCCGGTCCTGCTCGACCTGTTCGACACCGACCAGCACCTGCTGATCCTCGGCGACAACGAATGCGGCAAGACCAACCTGCTGCGGCTGATCACCACCCAGCTCATCGAGCGATACGGCGACAAGGAACTCGTCTTCGGCGTCTACGACCCACGCCGCGGCCTGCGCGGCACGGTCCCCGAGCCCTACCGCGGCGGATACGCGCACAACGCCAAGCTCGCCGCGGCCCTGTCCACCGGCATCGCCACCGAGCTGGAAAAGCGCCTGCCGGAGACAGCAGACCCCGACGCGCCGCCAACCGACGAACCCGCCTTCACCGGACCACGGATCGTCATCCTGGTCGACGACTACGACATCCTGACCGCAGCCGGCCAGCAGCCGCTCGCGCCCTTCCTGCCATACCTCTCCTCCGCCAGGGACATCGGCCTGCACTTCGTCATCGCCCGCCGCACCGCCGGAACCTCCCGCGCCCTGTACGAACCCCTGCTGACCGCCCTGCGCGAAACCGGCACCGCCGCCCTCGTCATGACGGGAGAGCGCACCGAGGGCCAGCTCTTCCCCGGCCTGTACGCCTCCCAGCAGCCACCCGGCCGGGGCACGCTCGTCCGCCGCGGCCGACCCCACCAGCTCATCCAGACCGCCGTTGCAGACAAAGAGAGCCCGTGACCAAGGACGTCATCGCCCTCACCCCCAAGATGCCGGACCTGCCCACCCTGCTGGCAGGCCTCTACGCCGGCGGCCCCGACCTCGGCGTGAACACCACTGCAGACGGCGCCGTCGTACAGCTCTGCACGCCCGATGGCCGCCCCCTGGTCTCCGTAGAGGCGCCCATCCTGGTCCAGGTCCCCGGCGAGACCGCACGGCTGCTGAACCATCCGGTGGCGGACGAGCCCGTGTGGTGGACCGAGGCCCGCGCCTCCACCGCCGTCGCGGAGGCAGGGCGGCTCGCCGGCTCCTTCGCCGGACGGCTGGCCACCGTGCTCGGCGGCGCGGTCTGGCCGCCGGAGGCCGCCACCACGGACGTCGTCCCCCTCACCACCGACGTCTCGGCGATCCCCGTCCCCGCCACCGCGCCCCCGGCCGTCGACGTCCTCACCGCCACCACGGCCGTAGTGATCCAGGACCGCCCTCTCGTCGCGCTGACCAGCTGGCTCTCCGACGCCCTGCGCACCACCGCCGAGGATGACCGCGCCCTGCACATCGTCACCCCGCCCACCACCCGCCTCACCCTGCCCACCCGCACGGCCCTGCGCGGAGCGCCCAACCGCTGGGTCGTCCAGGACCCCGAACACGGCTACTACGACGGCCTGTCCGGTGCCGTACTGCACTGGAAGGACGGCACCTTCACCCCCGTACGCGACAAGAACGGCACAGCGCGAACGGCCAAGGCCTTCACAACAGCGGCCGAACCCGACGACCGCCAACTCCTTCTCACCCTGGGCACCCTGCACCCAGCCGACAAGGACCTTGTCCTCGGCGGCGCCCTCGAATGCGCCTTCCATCACCTGACGGGCGCCCCTCCCACCGGCTGGAGCACCGCCGAACCCGTCAACCTCCCCTGGTCCAGCAGGCAACTGACAGACCTCGCCCGCGCCCGCGCACCCCGACCGACCTGGTTGATCGCCATCGGCCACCCCGACCGCCCCGCCCTCGCCACCGTCCGCGTCACCCGCACCGCGGCAGGTGTCGAGGAGAACATCACCCTCGCCCTCGGCTACGGCGGCAACGAAACACCACCCCTGGACGCCATCGAAGACCTCGCAGCCGAACTCGACGCCCAGCACGGCCTCGTCACCCTGCTCACGTCCCTCCGCTCAGCCCGCCACGACCTGACCGTCCCCCCACGCCTGGAACTCCCCCCAATCCCCCTCGCGTTCACCCTCGGCCACGACAAGGCAGAACGCATCGGCCACCTCTCGGACCCCACACCCATCCGGCTCGGCTCCGCACTCCACTATCACCTGGGCAACGGAACCGACCCCCAGGCATGGTCCGTATTCGAGAAGCTCACCCGGCGGCTGAAGTCGGAATGACCCCGAGCGCGGACGGTCGGCCAGACGCAAGGTGCGAGGCACAATCGCCGCTGCGGTTGCCGAAGTTCTTGGTTGTCCGCGGAGCGGGCACGTCAGTGATGGGTACTGGCTGCCGTCGATGAATTCTGCCGAGTACGCACAGGCGCTCGCCCTGATTGCGTGCAATGGGTCATGGGTGAACCGAGTGGTAGGCGACGTCGTCGGGCCCGATGACTTCTTTGGCGTCTTCGTGGCCTCGCCGACCTGGAGCCCTTCGCCTGCCCGGACCGGGGCGTGGAGCCGGCCCGGGGTGACTCATCCACCCCTCCCCATTTCAAGGAAGCAACGCTACCGGTGCATCAACTCGGCGATACGGGCCATGTCCCGTTCATCGGGAAACGCCCTCGTGTGATTCCAAGAGCTCGGCACAGGCCTCGTGATCAGGATCGTTGCGGTTAAGGAAGGCGACAAGCGGACCGGAGTCAACGATCAGCATCGTCCTCGCCGATCTCCTCCCGCACAACGTCCTTGGCCCGGGCACCGAGATCGGTCTCCGGCCCGTCGAAGGTACGCAGTATCCGGAACCTGCTCGACGCAGGCTTCACCAGACGCAGGGCGTGACGACGCAGCTCCTCAGCCTGCTCGGGCAGTGAAGCCCGCGTCACCCCTCGTCGGGCGTCATCCGCAGCGAAATGCTGTTGATGCAGTACCGCTGATCGGTCGGCGTGGCATACCCCTCGCCCTCAAACACATGCCCGAGATGCGATCCGCACCGCGCACACCGCACCTCCGTGCGCACCATGCCGTGCGAGGTGTCCGAAAGCAGCTCCACCGCGTCGGTGTCCTTCGGGTCGAAGAAGGACGGCCAGCCGCAGTGGGACTCGAACTTGGTCTCCGAGGTGAACAGTTCGGCACCGCAGGCGCGGCAGGAGTAGACGCCCTTGGCCTTGGTGTCGGTGTACTCACCGGTGAACGCCGGTTCGGTACCGGCCTGGCGCAGCACGGCGTATTCGGCCGGGGTCAGTTCCGCTCGCCACTGCTCGTCCGGCTTCTCGACGTCGTACGACATGAGCCTCAGCCCCTCACTTCGACAGGCGGTCCAGGATCTGCGGGCCGAGGTCCGTCACGTCACCCGCGCCCATGGTGAGAACGAGATCACCCGGCTTCGCCATTCCCGCCACGACGGAAGCCACCTCGCCCTTGTCCCGCACGGGCGTCACATCGGCGCCCGCGACCCGGGCCGCCTCGATGATCAGCTCGCTGGTGACTCCCGGGATCGGGTCCTCACGGGCCGGATAGATGTCCAGCACCAGCGAGGCGTCCGCGAGACCCAGCGACTGCCCCATCTCCTTGCCCAGCTCCTGCGTCCGCGAGAACAGGTGCGGCTGGAAGACGACGAGGATACGGGCGTCCCCCGCGGCGGCCCGCATGGCCTCCAGGTCCGCCGTCATCTCGGTCGGGTGGTGCGCGTAGGAGTCGATGACCTGGACCCCGGCGGCCTCGCCCTTGAGCTGCAGACGCCGCTTGACGCCGGTGTAGGCGGCGAGGGCCGGGGCGAGCTCGGCGGCCGGAATCCCGAGCGCCGCACCCGCCGCCAGCGCGGCCACGGCGTTGTGGGCGTAGTGCCGGCCGGGGACGGACACGGTGAAGGTGAGCTCCTGACCGTCCAGCAGGACGGTCACGTCGCTCTTGAGGCCCTGGGCGACCACGGACAGCACCCGCACATCGGCGTCCGCGGCCTCGCCGTACGTCACCACGCGGACACCCTCCAGGCGCCGCGTGAGCTCCCGCGCACCCTCGTGATCGGCGGAGATCACCAGCGTCCCACCGGGCACGATCCGGCCCGCGAACGTCTCGAAGGACTCGTAGATCTCATCCATCGACGCGTAGTTCGCGTGATGGTCCAGCTCCACATTGAGCACGATCGCCACCTCGGGCGCGTACTTGTGGAAGCTGCGGTCCGACTCATCGGCCTCGGCGACGAAGATCTCACCGTCACCGTGCAGCGCGTTGGACCCCGGCACGTCCAGGTCCCCACCGATCGCGTACGACGGCTTCAGCCCGAGCGCGCTCAGCGACACGGCCAGCATCGAGGTGGTGGTCGTCTTGCCGTGCGTACCGGCGACGGCGATGGGCCGCAGCCCGTCCATCAGCGCGGCGAGCGCATCGGACCGGTGCACCACCGGAATCCCCAGCTCAGCAGCGCGAGCAAGCTCCGGATTGTCACTCCGAATGGCCGACGACACGACGACACAGCTCGCATCCTCGGCGAGATGCCCGGCGGCGTGCCCGATATGCACGGTGGCCCCCAGGGCCCGCAGCGCCTCGGCGGTGGCGGACTCCTTGGCATCACTACCGGCGACGACGGCCCCGCGCTGCGCGAGGATCTTCGCAATACCCGACATCCCGGCCCCGCCGATGCCGATGAAGTGCGGTCGGTCCATGGCGGGGGGAAGTCCGGCTGCCATGCGTGTATCTCCCAAGATCCGGTACGACGACGAAGGTCCCCCCAGCCTATGGGGTGCGGTGACCCTCGAAGAACTACGCCTTACTGTGCGAGAACAGCTTCAACACCGGCACCCCAACCTTGTGGCGAGCCCGAGAAGCCCAGTCCCGATGGAAGAACTCCTCCACGTAATGCGGATCGGTCAGCACGATGACCTCATCCGCCCCGACCTCCTCGACCAGTGACCGAAGCACATCCAGCGGATGATCCTCGATCAACCGCCCCTCCGCCTCGTTCCCGGAGGCCCGCAACGCCTGCAGCGACACGGCGAGCGCCCGCTCCCCGAACCCCTTCGCCTCCTCGCCCTCCGGCGTCTCCCGCTCCCGCGCCGCCTCGTCCAGCTCCCCGAGCGCGACGTCGTCGATGGCCCGCAGCAGGCGATCCGCCTGGTCGCCGCGCGGCTGGAGCAGGACATGGAAGGAGACCGGCTCGTCCCCGTGCAACGTGGTGACGAACTCCACGTCTGCGGACGTCAGAGCCTTCTCGATCATCAATACGCTTCTGAACACCAGGCGCCCCTTCTCCTGCAGGCCCTGCGAGGCCCTGCGGAAACCATCCTGCCCCGTGATCGCACGGGGACTGCGAGTTTTAGTGTGCCCGCCGGAAGCTAAACGGAACGACCGATTCCGCCGTTTTCGTCAGACCCGCCCGTACCGGGTGAAGAGAAAGCCTCCCTCCTCCAGCATGGACACCAGTGCGAATCGCCTAGGCACCTCCACTGTGGGCCCTCCGGCGATCCGCTGCGCGCCCCCCGCGGTGAGCATCGGGGACACGGTCAGACAGATCTCGTCGAGTACGCCCGCGGCCACCATCTGCCCGAGCAGGCGGGGCCCGCCCTCGGTCAGCAGCCGTCGGTACCCGAGCTCGGCGAGACCCCGTACGAGACGATCCGGCTCGACACCGACACCGTCACCGGCGAATACGACCCGAGCGCCCGCCTTCTCCGCGGCGGCGACCCGGTCCGGGGCCGCGGCGGCGCCGGTCAGGACGACGGTCGGCACCAGCGGCGAGGTGAAGAGCGGCAGGGAGAAGTCCAGGCCAAGGCTGGCGCTGACGACCGCGACGGCGGGCGCGGGCGCCTGTCCGGCCGCCTCCCGCCGAGCCGCGAACTCCGCACGCGCGCGTGCCGGCCGGTACCCCTCCTGCCGTACCGTTTCCGCACCGACGACCACGACATCCGCCAGCGCCCGCAAGGTGCCGAAGATCCGCATATCGGTGGCGCTGGAGATCGGCTGCGACCGACCGTCGTGCTGGGCGGCCCCATCAAGCGTGGACACCATGTTGGCCCGCAGCCAGGGCCCGCCGGAGTCGGGATACGCATAGACCTCGGCCAGCTCGTCGAGAGTCCACTCACGGTCGTCCGTCTGATCGGACGGGGGGAACAGGCGTCGCATGTCGGGAAGTGTTCCACGTGACAACGCACGGCACCGCGTCCGACCTCTACAGGGGCGCGGGGCTGTATCGATTTGCGGCTCCGCCGCATGGGCGCGGCCGGCCCCACCGGGCCCGCACCCGCTCTCGAACCCAAATCCACCCCCTAAAATCGATAAACGTGTCCTCCTCCACCACGGCCGGCGAACCCCCCATAGCCCAAGCCGCACCGATCGCCCTCAGCACACGAGAACCGCACGTCCCAGCGGAGCACCTCGTGGCCGAGATGGTCCCCCCGCCCCGCTTCGACTCGGTCCGCTTCAGCACCTACATCCCGGACCCGAACCAGCCGAGCCAGACGGAGGCGGTCCAGGTCCTGGAATCCTTCGCGGCCGGCCTCGGCGGAGCGCACGCGACCGGCAGCGGCAAACGCGGCTTCTTCGGCTTCGGCAAACCCAAGGCCCCCAAGACCCCCGCAGGCCCCAGGGGCGTCTACCTGGACGGCGGCTACGGCGTCGGCAAGACCCACCTCCTCGCCTCCCTCTGGCACGCCACCCCCGCGGAGCCGTCCCTCAAGGCGTTCGGCACCTTCGTGGAGCTGACCAACCTGGTCGGCGCCCTGGGCTTCCAGCAGACGGTGAAGACAGTCTCCGGCCACCGACTCCTGTGCATCGACGAGTTCGAGCTGGACGACCCCGGCGACACCGTCCTCGTCTCCACCCTGCTCGGCAAGCTCGTCGACGCCGGTGTCGCCCTCGCCGCCACCTCCAACACCCTCCCCGGCAAGCTCGGCGAGGGCCGCTTCGCGGCGGCCGACTTCCTGCGGGAGATCCAGGGCCTGTCGGCACACTTCCGCCCGCTGCGCATCGACGGCGAGGACTACCGCCACCGCGGTCTGCCCGAGGCGCCGGCGCCGTTCGGCGACGAGCAGGTGACGAAGGCGGCGTACGCCACCGAGGGCGCCTCGCTCGACGACTTCCCGCATCTGCTGGAGCACCTGGCCAAGGTGCACCCCAGCCGGTACGGCGCGCTGACCGACGGGGTGACCGCGGTCTGCCTGACCGATGTGGGGCCGGTTCCGGACCAGTCGACGGCGCTCAGGCTCGTGGTGCTCGCGGACCGGCTCTACGACCGTGAAGTGCCGGTGCTGGCCTCGGGGTTGCCGTTCGACCAGCTGTTCAGCGAGGAGATGCTGAAGGGCGGTTACCGCAAGAAGTACTTCCGCGCGATCTCCCGGCTCACAGCGCTGGCCCGGGACGCCAAGAGCCTCGTTCAAACCGGCTAGTTCACGCCAACCCAGCCTCACATTTCAGGCTCTCTTCAGCCCGAAACGTTAAGTTAACCCTGCAAACAACTTTGCAGGGTTAACGTGTTTCTTGACCAGCCGTTGACCAACCGTTGGTCTGTACAAGAGGCGTGAACTGCGGGGAGGGGGGCGAATGTTCCGACGTACGACGGCCCGCACCGCCGTAACGGCCCTCGCCGCCGTCCTGCTCGCCCTCCAGTTCTTCGCTCCCACCGCCTCCTTCGCGAAAGCGCACACAGCCGGTCACGCAGAGGCCAAAGCCAAGCCCGGAATCGCACTGCTTTCCAAGGCGCTGCGCGAGGAGTCACTCACGCCCGGCCACTGCGCCCCGGCGAACGGCCCGACCGGGCCGCTGCGCACCCGCGACCGGGTCGGCACCCTCGACTCGGGACCGCAGGCGCCCGAGCGCCCCCTGATGGCGCTGGACCCCGCGGCCGAACACGAACCGCCCGGCGCCGCGCACCACCGCACATCGAGACCCTCGACGGCCCACACCCCGGCCGCGCTCCAGGTCTTCCGCTGCTGAGAAGCGGAGCAGCCCCCCACTCTGCTTTGTCCTGCCCGTCCGACGCGCCATAGCGGCGCGCCAGGAGGATCACCACATATGCAGCCCCTCATCGACAACGCCCGTACGTTCGGACAGCGCCCTGAGGAGTTCGCCAAGCTCGCCGAAGGCCAGTCCCCGCAGGTGCTGTTCATCACCTGCTCCGACTCCCGAGTCGTTCCGGCCCTGATCACGGGCGCCCGCCCCGGCGAGCTCTTCGAGCTGCGCACCGCGGGCAACATCGTCCCGCCGTACGCCTCCGAGCACCCCACCAGCGAGGCGGCCACCATCGAGTACGCCGTGGAAGTGCTCGGCGTCAGCGACATCGTGGTCTGCGGCCACTCCCACTGCGGTGCGGTCGGCGCGCTGGTGCGCGGCGACGACCTGGACGCCGTACCCGCCGTGCGCGACTGGCTGGCACACGCCACCCCGCGCCCGACCGGAGCGGCCGAGGACCCGGCCGTCGCCGAGGGTGTGCGCGGTCATGTCCTGACGCAGCTGCTGCGGCTGCGCTCGTACCCGTTCATCGAGAAGAAGCTGAAGGAACGTCAACTGACCTTGCACGGCTGGTACTACGAGGTCCACACCGGCGCCGTGCAGGAACACCGTGCGGACACCGACACGTTCGAGGCGCTGTGAGCACGATGATGACCAAATACCCTCACCTGCGGCAGGACTTCGCCGCTTCTCTGGTCGTCTTCCTGGTCGCGCTGCCGCTGTGTGTGGGCGTGGCCGTCGCCTCCGGTGTTCCGGCCGAACTGGGCCTGGTCACCGGCATCGTGGGCGGCCTCGTCACCGGTCTGATGCGGGGCAGCAGTCTCCAGGTGTCCGGCCCCGCGGCGGGTCTGACCGTGCTGGTCTTCGAGGCCGTCCAGGAGTTCGGGCTGCCCGCGCTCGGTGTGATCGTGCTGGCCACGGGCGTGCTCCAGCTCCTCATGGGCGCACTGAAGCTCGGGCGCTGGTTCCGGGCCATCTCGGTCTCGGTCGTCGAGGGCATGCTGGCCGGCATCGGCCTCGTGCTCATCGCCGGACAGCTGTACGCCATGGCCGACGCCGAGGCTCCCGCCTCGGGCCTGGCGAAGATAGCCGGGCTGCCCGGCGCGCTCGCCGACGCCTTCGGCGACACCGGGGCACTGGCCTCACTGGGGCTCGGCGCGGGCACCGTCGCCGTCCTGGTGCTGTGGAAGCGGATGCCGGGCGCGCTGCGCACGGTGCCGGGGCCGCTGGCCGCGGTCGGCCTCGCGACGCTGGTCGCGGTGGCGTTCTCGCTGCCCGTGGCCACCGTCGAGGTGCAGGGTCTGCTGGGCTCGATCCAGCCGCCCTCGCTGAGCTCCTTCGGCGAGCTGGCCGACGTAGGACTGCTCGCCACGATCATCGCCTTCACGCTGATCGCGTCCGCGGAGTCGCTGTTCAGCGCGGCAGCGGTGGACCGGCTGCACGACGGTCCGCGCACCGAGTACGACAAGGAGCTGATCGCCCAGGGCGCGGGCAACACCGTGTGCGGGGCGCTGGGCGCGCTGCCGATGACCGCGGTGATCGTGCGCAGCGCGGCCAATGTCCAGGCCGGTGCGCGGACCAAGGCGTCCAGGGTGCTGCACGGCGTATGGCTGCTGCTGTTCGCGGCGCTGCTGCCGGCCGCGCTGGCCTACATCCCGATCCCGGCGCTGGCGGGCATCCTGGTGCACGCCGGAGCCAAGCTGATCCCCGTGACGGCGGTCCGCTCGCTGTGGCGCGAGCACCGCGGGGAGGCGCTGATCCTCATGGTCACAGCCGTGTCGATCGTCGCGGTCAGCATGTTCGAGGGCGTCCTCATCGGTCTCGCGCTGGCCGTCGCCAAGACGGCCTGGGAGGCCTCGCACCTGAAGCTGGAGGTCATAGACAAGGGCGCGGGGCCGGTCCAGGCGTATCTGTCGGGCAATGCCACCTTCCTGAGGCTGCCGAAGATCCTCGACAGCCTGGAGGCGCTGCCCCAGGACCGGCCGGTGGAGCTGGACCTGTCGGGCCTGCACCACCTGGACCACGCCTGCCGTACGGCACTGGAGAGCTGGGCCGAGCGGCACAGCGCGGCCGGTACCGAACCGGTGCGGGTCACCAGTCCGTGACGCCCGCCTCGGTCCGGGGCCGACCCTGACCCCGGACCGAGGCATACCCCTACCGAGAACCTGGGCATATCGTCTAATAAGCGAATACACCGGACCTCTGACAGGGAGGTCGTCATGGTCGAGGAGCTGCTGGCCGCGGGCGCTGCCGTCGGGGCCGCCGGGCTGATCTATCTCGCCTCCGCGGCGCGGATCGTCAAGCAGTACGAGCGTGGGGTCGTCTTCCGGCTGGGGCGGCTGCGGGGCGCCGTGCGCCAGCCGGGTCTCGCCCTGGTCGTGCCGGGCGTGGACCGGCTGCGCCACGTCAATATGCAGATCGTGACGATGCCGGTGCCGGCCCAGGAGGGCATCACCCGGGACAACGTCACGGTGCGCGTCGACGCGGTCGTGTACTTCAAGGTCGTGGACGCGTCCGCGGCGATCGTCAATGTCGAGGACTACCGGTTCGCGGTCTCGCAGATGGCGCAGACCTCGCTGCGGTCGATCATCGGCAAGAGCGACCTCGACGATCTGCTGTCCAACCGGGAGAAGCTCAACCAGGGCCTGGAGCTGATGATCGACAGTCCGGCCGTCGGCTGGGGTGTGCAGATCGATCGCGTCGAGATCAAGGACGTCTCCCTGCCGGAGTCGATGAAGCGCTCCATGGCCCGCCAGGCGGAGGCCGACCGGGAGCGGCGGGCCCGGATCATCAACGCCGACGCGGAACTCCAGGCGTCGAAGAAGCTCGCGGAGGCGGCACAGCAGATGGAGGACACCCCGTCCGCGCTCCAGTTGCGTCTGCTCCAGACGGTGGTGGCGGTCGCGGCCGAGAAGAACTCGACGCTGGTGCTGCCGTTCCCCGTGGAGCTGTTGCGGTTCCTGGAGAGGGCCCAGCCGCAGCCGGACCGCTCCGACGGAAAGTGAACACGTTCTACGCGCGTGGTTCACCTGGCCGGATCCAGATGGTAGACACGGCGTCGACACAGTCCTGTCCGCCAGCAGGAAGGTTCCTCCATGCCCGAATACGGCTTCCAGAGCCGCCGTCAGATGCTTGCCCGCACCAGCGCCTTGGGCGTCTCGATCGCCTTCGCCGGAAACCTGAGCGAACTCTTCGCGGGCACCGCCGCCGCGCAGAACCTGGGCCACACGGGCTACGGCCCCCTCGTCCCCGACCCGAACGGCCTCCTCGACCTGCCGGAAGGTTTCCGCTATCGGGTCCTGTCCCGCGAGGGTGACCCCCTGCGCTCGGGAGAAGGCAAGGTCCCCTCCAATCACGACGGCATGACCGCCCTCCCGGGCCGCCACGGCAGAGTCCACCTGGTCCGCAACCACGAGAACCGCAACACCGCGAAGCTCCCCGTCCCGACGGTCAAGGGCCTGACGTACGACCCCGAGGGCAAGGGCGGCTGCACGACGCTGACCCTGGACGCCCACGGCAAGGTCCTGGCCGAATGGGTCGCGATCGCCGGTACGGCGGTCAACTGCGCGGGCGGGCCCACACCTTGGGGCACCTGGCTGACCTGCGAGGAGACCGAGGACAAGGCAGGCACCAACGGCTACACGAAGGACCACGGCTTCATCTTCGAGGTGAACCCGGCGAACCCGCACCGCAGCGGCGCGGTACCCCTGACGGCAATGGGCCGCTTCCAGCACGAGGCGGTGGCGGTGGACCCGAGGCGAGGCATCGTCTACGAGACCGAGGACGCCTTCCAGAAACCCTTCGGCCTGTTCTACCGCTTCCTCCCCAACGAGCCGTTGCGCGGCGGAGGTTCCCTGCGCGCGGGCGGCCGCCTTCAGGCGATGCGCGTGCCGGACGTACCGGACCTGTCCTCGATCCAGGAACCGGGAGCGACCTTCGAGCACATCGAGTGGGTGGACGTACCGGACCCCCTGGCCACCGAAACCCCCATCCGCCTCCAGGACTTCGGCCCCCGCGGCATCACCCACGCCCAGAAGCTGGAGGGCTGCTACTGGGGCGGCCGCTCGGTCTACTTCGTCTCGTCCTTCGCCCGCAGCGCCGAGGGCTCGGCAGCCGACCACTACGGCCAGATCTGGCGCTACGACCCGGAGCACCGCCGCCTCACCCTGGTGATCTTCTTCGGCCCCGACACGGACGTCCAGCTCCCCGGCGAATCCCCCGACAACATCTGCCTGGCCCCCTCCGGCGGCCTCATGGTCTGCGAGGACGGCAACGGCGCCCAGCACGTCTACGGCGTCACCCGCCAAGGCGAGGTCTACACGATGGCCCGCAACGCCCAGAACATCGGCACCCCCGAGGAACCGGAGTGGGGCGAGTTCGCCGGCGTCACCTTCTCCCCCGACGGCGAGACGATGTACGTCAACTGCTACACCCCGGGCACTACGTTCGCGGTGACGGGGCCCTGGCGCCGCTGACCGGCCTCTGACCGGGTGACACCTCACCGTGTCGGCGGCACCCGCGATCGGATAAAGGGCATATCGCCGTAATTCTCATACGGTGATCACTCATGTACGCAGCATCACCGCCATCTGTGTCCTGGGCGCCGCACTCGCCGCCTGCGGCGCCCCCCAGGCCCCCCGCCCCGCTCGTCCGGCGCCTTCCGCGACCTCCGTGGCCCCGTCGAAGCCTCCGACGCTCGCGCCGGGGCCCGCCGGGGTCACGCCCGTGTTCAAGAACGGGTCTCGGAGCGTGGAGAAAACCGTCGCGCTCACCTTCGACGCCGATATGACCGCCGATCAGGGGCCGAGGGCGGCGGCAGGTGAGCGGTTCGACAATCCGGGGCTCATCGCCGCGCTGCGGGAGCTGGATGTGCCCGCGACCGTGTTCATGACCGGGCGGTGGGCCGAGGAGTATCCCGCGCAGGCTCGGGGCATCGGGCGGGATCCGTTGTTCGAGGTGGCCAATCACTCCTACAGCCACTACGCCTTCACCGAGGACTGCTACGGGCTGCCGACCGTCTCCGGGGACCGGATGCGGGCGGACGTGGAGCGGGCGTACGCGGCCTTCCGGAAGGCGGGCGTGCCGGATGCGATGCCGTACTTCCGCTTTCCCGGTGGCTGTTACGACCGGCGTGCGCTGAAGGCGTTGACCCCGGCGGGAGTGACCGCCGTGCAGTGGGACGTGGTGAGCGGAGACGCCTTCGCCACCGATGCCGATGCCGTGGCCCGGCAGGTGCTGGACGGGGTGCGGCCGGGCTCGGTCGTCGTCATGCACTGCACCCGCAGCGCCGCCCCCACCACTGAACAGGCCGTCCGCACGATCGTGCCCGAGCTGCGGCGCCAGGGCTTCCGGTTCGTGAAGGTGTCCGAGCTGATCGGGGCCGCCCGTGACCGGCGGTGAGCGTTCTACGCTGGAGACATGAGCGACGCCGATTACTGCACGATCGCCGATGCGACCAAGCCGCCCAAGGCGGAGGGGCCGCCGTACGCGGAGTGTGTGCTGTGCCGGGAGCAGACGGAGTACCCGGAGTCGTACAAGGGCCTCACGCTGTGCCCGGTGTGCGAGTGGCGCGAGGCCGAGCGGACCGCCTGTTCAGGGTGATCTGCGGGAGCTGAGCGCGCAGGCCAGGGCGGTGGCCACGGCCGTGAACAGGGCCGCCCCGGTCAGTGGCAGCAAGGGCAGCGGGACCGTGCCCGAGCGGGAGCCGGTGACCAGTCCGCTGACCGCCGCCTGCGCCGGGGAACCGGTCACCACCACGGACAGCAGCGCCGTCAGCAACATCGCCGGAACCGCACGGCCGGTCGAGCGCAGCAGCGGCCAGGTCGTCAGCGCGCCCACGGCCGTGCCGAGCAGAGCGCAGACCAGCGCGGCGAGCAGCCCGGATGCGGCGGCCGGGAGGCGGGGCACGGTGGTTTGGTGGTCCGCGGTGGTGGGGTCGCTGATGAGCGTCACTACGACGGTCGCCAGCGCGCCCAGGGTCGCCGCAGCCGTCAGCGCCACCAGCAGGGGTGCCATGTGCGCTCGTCCCGGTCCTACGGCCGCGGATACGCAACTCCGGGCCGCGGCGGGCTCGTTGGTGACGCAGATCCGTACCAGCCAGGCGGCGACCGGGAGCAGGGCTGCGGCCGCGTAGCCGAGCGAGTCGAGTATCGGCTGGCCGCTCTGGACACCCACGGCCAGGAACACGGCGTACAGGATGAACGGCGGCAGCCAGCGCTGGGAGCTGATGAGCAGGGCGGTCTGGTAGCGGAACAGTGCCGTCATGAGGTCTCCTCACGGCCCACGGCCACCACGTGCCAGGGCGGGCGGGACGTCAGCAGCGCGCGGAGCAGGACGTCGGAGTGGGACGCGGGGACGGTGATGCGGTACGTGCCCGCGGTTGTCTCTTCGAGGGACGTGAGGGGAAGTCCGGCCGTCTCGGTGGGCAGTGCCCCGCCTCTTGGGCCCTGAGCGACTACGACGGTCTGGGCTCCTGTGGCCTGCGACGTCGGTTGTTCCGTACGGCGGTTGATGCCGCCGTCCCGGACCGTGCAGATCACGTCCGGGACCCCGGCCAGTCGGCGCGGGTCGTGGTCGACGAAGACCACGGAGGCGCCGACGGCGGTGCGTTCGGCCACCGCACGCTCCAGTTCGGCGCGGGCGTCCTCGTCCAGGCCGGTCCAGGCCTCGTCGAGAACGAGGAGTTCCGGGTCGGCGAGCAGGGCCTGGGCCACGGCGACCTTCTGGCTGCTGCCCTTGGAGAGCTGAGCCATGGGGGTACGGGCGTAGGCGGTGGCGCCGAATCGCTCCAGCCAGTCGCCTGCGGCGCGCTTGGCCGATGTACGGGAGAGGCCGTGGACGGTGCCGAGGTGGGTGAGGTAGCCGAGGGCCGTGAAGGGGAGGGCTGTGGGGAAGCGTTCGGGGACGTAGGCGGTTCTTGGGCGACCTGTGATGCGACCCTCTGTCGGGGCGTCGATGCCGGCGAGCAGGCGTAGGAGGGTGGACTTTCCGGTGCCGTTCGGTCCTTCGACGCGGATGAGATTTCCGGGGGTCACGGTGAGGTGGACGCCTCGTAACACCCACGGGCCGCGTAGGCCGTAGCGGCGGCCTACGTTGTCCAGACGAAGATCGCGTTGCATGGGGGTCATCCTGTCGTATCGCGGCTGCGGGGCGGTGGGGGTTGATCGCGCCCACGCGGCGGAGCCGCAAATCGATACAGCCCCGCGCCCCTACTGGGTCGGACCAGGACCGATCTTCTGACTGGCAGACTTGGAAGCGTGAGCCATGAACCCACCCCCGCCCGTGATCTTGCCCCCCAGTTCGTCCTGCCGCTCGTCGTCCGGATCGAGCGCGGCGCTCCGCCCGCCCGTACCGACGCTCTGGAGACCGCGGCCCGTGCCGTGCTGGTGTTGCTCGGCGACTCGCGGGCCGTCGGGGACGGGGAGTGGGCCGCGGCTGTGCGGGACTGGCAGGATGCGCGGATTCGTAAGGTCGTACGGCGGGCTCGGGGCGCCGAGTGGCGGCGGGCCGAGGCGCTGCCGGGGATCACCGTGACCGGTAAGGCCGCCGAGGTACGCGTGTTTCCGCCCGTCCCCCTCGACGGCTGGCCCAAGGAACTCGCCAAGCTCCAGGTCTCCGGCACCGACCTCGACGACCCGGAGCCGCCGATGGGGGCGGATCCGGCGGCGCCCGTGCTGTGGCTCAACCCCGACCTCGACATGTCGGCCGGCAAGGCAATGGCCCAGGCCGGGCACGGTGCCCAGCTCGCCTGGTGGGCGCTCTCCGACGAGGAGCGCACCGCCTGGCGCGAGGCCGGCTTCCAGCTCGCCGTGCGGACGGCCGACCCCGCGCGCTGGGAGGAGCTCACGACCAGCGGCCTTCCCGTCGTACGGGACGCGGGCTTCACCGAGATCGCCCCCGGCTCCTGCACGGTCGTGGCCGACCACCCCGCCCTGCGCTAGCCCCAACCTCAAATGTTGCTCTGAAGGCCCGGCCGAAGGGATTCACCTCCCCTCCCCGGGGCCATACCCCCTCCACGCACGTGAAGGAGGGGGACGACGATGGAGCGACTGGGTACGGGGATCGGGTGGCGGCCGGAGATCGCGGAGGCCGTGGAGCGGATGCCGGGCATCGACTGGGTCGAGGTCGTCGCCGAGAATGTCTGTCCGGGGCATTTTCCCGACTCGCTGCTGCGGCTGCGCGAGCGCGGCATCACCGTCGTCCCGCACGGTGTCTCGCTCGGGCTCGGCGGCGCCGACCGGCCCGACGAGGGACGGCTGACCGCTCTTGCCGAGCGGGCCGAGGCGCTGGGCTCGCCGCTGGTCACCGAGCACATCGCGTTCGTGCGGGCGGGCGGCCCGCTCACCGCGTCGCCGCGTCTGGAGGCGGGCCATCTGCTGCCCGTCCCGCGCACCCGGGACGCGCTCGACGTGCTGTGCGAGAACATCCGTATCGCCCAGGACGCGCTCCCCGTGCCGCTCGCCGTCGAGAACATCGCCGCGCTGATCTCCTGGCCCGGCGAGGAGATGACCGAGGGACAGTTCCTGTACGAGCTGGCCGACCGCACCGGAGTGCGGCTGCTCATCGATGTCGCCAACCTGCACACCAACCACGTCAACCGGGGCGAGGACCCGGCCGAGGCGCTCGCCGAACTTCCCCTGGAGGCCATCGCGTACGTCCATGTCGCGGGCGGCTTCGAGCGGGACGGCGTCTGGCACGACAGCCACGCCCACCCGGTCCCGCGGCCGGTCCTCGACATCCTCACCGACCTCGCCGCCCGGGTCGCACCGCCCGGAGTCCTGCTGGAACGCGACGAGAACTTCCCCGAACCGGCCGAGCTGGAGCGGGAGTTGGCCGAGATCCGGGCGGCCGTCGAGAAGAGCGGCCAGGAGCCGACGCCAGGCGGCACCGCACCGGCCACCACGCCGGAGCCGGCCTCCGCCTCCGCCCGCGAACGCCTCGCCCTCGCCCAGACCGCGCTGCTCTCCGCGCTCGTCGCCGGCACGCCCGTACCGGAGGGATTCGACCGGACGCGTCTCGGCGTACAGGCACGGGCGCTCGCCGGGAAGCGGGCGGATGTCGTGGCGAAGGTCGCGCCCGAACTGCCCGTGATCCTCGGCCCGCGGTACCGTCCCACTTTCCTCGCCTACGCCCAGCGCAACCCCATGACCAGCGGCTACCGGCATGACGCGCTCGACTTCGCGGGTCAACTGCTGGACGTTCCCAGCAAGTTGGACCCGCTCGCAAGGAGGCGGCTGAGCCAGTGGCGGCTGGAGCGCTCGGGCCCGGCCCCGCGCTCGCACTCGCGTCTGGCGCGGATACGGCGGACTTTGACCCGCCGGTGAACGAGGGGCCCTGATTAATAGTTAATATGCCCATCCCACCCCTCGAAGCGCACTGACGTGCGGTGCCGCAACTGGAGGCACCATGCGACCGCGATCCCCTGTCCCCGGCCGGGGCATTCTCAGCGGTACCGGGCTCATCATCACGGGCCTGACGGCGACCCTCGTGGCGCTGATCGTCCCGATCTGGTCGTACGCCGACCGGTCGGGCACCGGTCTCGACGTGCTCAACTCCGAGACCGTGTCGACGCAGTACGGCCCGCTGTCGGGTCTGGACCGCGAGTTCATCACCAAGGTCCGGCTGGCAGGGCTCTGGGAGCTGCCGGCCGGTCAGCAGGCCCAGCAGAAGGGCACCACGGCGGCCGTGAAGACGGCGGGCGAGCATCTCGTCGAGGGGCATATGTTCCTGGACGAACGGGTCCGTGACGTAGCCGCGAAGCTCTCGCTCACCCTGCCCAACGAACCGAACGAGCAGCAGCGACAGTGGCTCGACACCCTGAACTCGACCCAGGGCGCCGAGTACGAGTGGGAGTTCGCCAACATCCTTCGGGTGGCGCACGGCAAGGTGTTCTCGGTGGTCGCCCAGGTCCGCGCGAGCACCCGCAACACCCTGGTGCGCGAACTCGCCGAGGACGCCAACACCACGGTGCTGGACCACATCAAGGTCCTGGAGGCCACCGGGTACGTCGACTTCGACGCCCTGGCCCGCGACATGGCCGCCGGCAGCACTCCCCCGCTCACCCGCACCCCGGCGCCGCCCGGCCCGGTGACCGACCCCTCCCCGGCGATCCCGGTCACCCCGTCCCCGGTGCCGACCCCCACGTACACCCTCCCGCCGGCCGCCACCAGTCGCCCACCCAGCAATGCCGGTAAGTCCTGACAAACGACCCAAAACCGCAACCATTAATTGAGGAACCCCCACGGCGAGCAACCAAGTCCGCGAGAGCAGCGGCGGTTTAGCCGCAGAATGGTGCCATGTTCTGGGTCCTTCTTCTGCTCGTGGCCTGGGCCGTCGCCGGCACCGCGTGCACCCGGCTGTGCCTGACCGCCGTACACGCGGCGGCCGTGGATGTGAACGCGGGCCGAGAACACGATCTGACGCTGTACGAGGCCGCGTTCCTGTCCGGCGGCCCCCGCCGGGTCGCCGATCTGACCCTGGTCTCCATGGCCCGTCAGCGCCGGCTGCTGCTCGCCCGCACGGGCTGGGCGACGGTCGTCGACCCGCGCGGCCGGGACGACATCGAACGGTCCGTCATAGGCGCCATAGGGCCCGAGGGTCAGTCCCGTATCGCGCCGGTGCGGGACGCCGCGGCCGACGCGGAGGCGGTGGGCAGCCTCGCCGACCGGCTCGTCCGGGCCGGTCTCGCCGTGCCCGACGGAGCACGCACCGGCATAGCGGCCGCACTCCGCCAGGTGCAGCTCGCGGCAGCCGCCGTACTGGCGCTGGGCGCGACCGCGCTGCTCATGCCGGGCATGGCCGACATGCCCCGCCATCTGGTCGCCCTCTGGTTCGGCCTGCCGCTCGCGCTCACCCTGAGCTGTCTGGCCATCGCGCGCGTCGAGATCCACCCGTACTCGCGCTGGGCCTCCCCGGCCGGACAGCGGCTGCTGGGCACCCTGGCCCGGCACACGGGCGGCGGGGACGACCGTACGTACCTCACCTCGGTCGCGGTACGCGGGGTCCGCGCGATCGGTGAGCCGGATCTGCGGGCGGCCTTCGAGCAGCGTGAGCCTCTCTGGCGCGACTGACACGGAGGGGGCGCACAGGGGGCATTGGCGCCGACACCGGGCGGACGGTGCTTGCCTTCGCCAACGACCGAACGAAACATCCCTTTTGTTGCGTCCGTGCACCGAAGGGATACGCGATGAGAGCCCCCGCCCTCTACTCGGCCGCCGGGTCGTTGCTCGTGACGACCCTCACCGCCACCCCGGCCGGCAGCGCGGAGGCCGTTCCGGGCCTGGCCGAACTGCGCGGCACCGCCGTGGCCGCCGAGCGCGCGAAGGCGACCGGCATCGTCTTCGGCTCCTGCTCCAAGGAGCAGGACATGCCCGGCAGTCTGCAGTGCGGCACGGTGAGCGTCCCGCTCGACTACGCGAATCCGAAGGGCAAGCAGATCAAGCTGACGGTCAGCCGGGTGCGGGCCACCCACAAGGACCCGCACAACAGCAAGCGCCGGGTGCCGCGGCAGGGCGCCCTGGTCTTCAACCCGGGCGGCCCGGGCGCCTCGGGCATGTACTTCCCGCTGATCGGTCTGATGCCCGAGTGGAAGCGCCTCGCGGCGGCCTACGACCTCGTCGGCTACGCCCCGCGCGGGGTGGGCCACAGCGCGCCGCTGTCCTGCCAGGACCCCAAGAAGTTCTTCAAAAGGCCGTCGCAGGCGCCCACCTACCCTTCGGAGTCGTACAAGCGCGAACGCATCGCGCAGGCGAAGGCGTACGCACGCGGCTGCGCCAAACGGTCCGGCAGCGCGCTGAGGCACTACCACTCCCTCAACAACGCCCGCGACCTGGACGTCCTGCGGGCCGCGCTGGGCGAGAAGAAGCTGACGTTCATGGGCGCGTCGTACGGCACGTACTACGGCGCGCTGTACGCGACGCTCTTCCCCTCGCACGTGCGGCGGATGGTGTTCGACGCGGCGGTGAATCCCGATCCGGAGCAGATCTGGTACCGCAACAACCTCGACCAGTCGGCCGCGTTCGAGGGACGTTGGGCGGACCTGCGGGAGTGGATCGCCAAGCACCACAAGGTGTACGGCCTCGGCGACACGCCCGCGAAGGTGCTGCGCAGCTATGAGAAGGCGGCGGCGCGGCTCGCCGTCGAACCGGCGGGCGGGAAGGTGGGTCCCGGGCAGTTGCAGGGGGCGTTTCTGCAGGCCGGGTACTACGACGACTACTGGCCGCACCGGGCGCAGGCGCTGTCGGCGTATCTCAAGGGCAACCCGAAGCCGCTGATCGAGATCGCTTCGCCGGTGACGGAGGCGGCCGTCGAGGCGGAGAACAGCCGGGCGGTGTACACGGCCGTCGAGTGCAATGACGCGGCCTGGCCCACCGAGTGGAGTGTGTGGGACCGGGACAACACGCGGCTCGCGCGGGTGGCGCCGTTCGAGACGTGGGACAACGTGTGGATGAATCTGCCCTGCGCGTACTGGCCCGCGCCGCGTCAGCAGGCGGTCGATGTGCGGACGGGGCCTGGTGAGCTGCCGGCGACGCTGATTCTGGCCGCCGAGCGGGATGCCGCGGCGCCTTATGAGGGGGCGCTGGAGTTGCATCGGCGGCTTTGGGACTCGGTGTTGGTCACCGAGCGGGATGCGGGGACGCATGGGATTGCGGGTGGCCCCAATGCGTGCGTCAACGCGTATGTGGATGCGTATTTGTTGGAGGGGAGGCTTCCGGTGCGGCGCAGTGCGTGTGCGCCGCGACCGGAGCCTCGTCCTGCCAAATGAGGGCGCTTAAGCGAGCCCGGCGATGAGATCTGCCACCGACTTGCGGCGGCCCGTGTAGAACGGGACCTCCTCGCGTACGTGCATCCTTGCCTCCGACGCGCGCAGGTGGCGCATCAGGTCCACGATGCGGTACAGCTCGTCCGCCTCGAAGGCGAGGATCCACTCGTAGTCGCCCAGCGAGAAGGAGGCGACCGTGTTGGCGCGGACGTCCGGGTAGCCGCGGGCCATCTTGCCGTGGTCGGCGAGCATGCGACGGCGGTCCTCGTCGGGCAGGAGGTACCAGTCGTAGCTGCGCACGAAGGGGTACACGCTGACGTAGTCGCGGGGCGTCTCGTCGGCGAGGAACGCCGGGATGTGCGCGCGGTTGAACTCGGCGGGGCGGTGCAGCGCCATGTTCGACCAGACCGGCTCCAGCGCGCGGCCGAGCCTGGTGCGGCGGAAGAGGTTGTACGCCTCCTGCAGCTGGTCGCTGGTCTCGGCGTGCCACCAGATCATGACGTCGGCGTCGGCGCGCAGGCCGGACACGTCGTACGTGCCGCGGATCGTCACGTCCTTCGCGGCGAGCTGGTCGAACAGCTCCTGGACCTCGTCGGCGTAGCCCGCGCGGTCCTCGGGGAGCACGTCCTTCAGCTTGAAGACGGACCAGAGGGTGTAGCGGATGACCTCGTTGAGGTCCTTGGCCAGCTTGCCCTTGTTCGGGATCCTGCCGGACTCGGTGGTGGGGGCGTCGTCACTCATGGTCCTTATTCTCCTGCTCCTCCGTGCAGACTCTGCACCGGGTGGGCGGTGAGCTCCTGCACAGCGCGCAGGTCACCGTGGATCTGGTCGACGGCCGCGTACGCGCTCGCGATGCACGCCGGGATGCCCACCCCGTCGTAGGCCGCGCCGCACACGGCCAGGCCCGGCACCTTGCCGATGTGCTCGCGGATGCGGGCCACGCGCGCGTGGTGGCCGACGGGGTACTGGGGCAGTCCGTCGGTCCAGCGGGTGACGCGGGTGGCTACCGGGGTGGCGGCCAGGCCGGTCGCCGCCTCGAGGTCGTGCCGGGAGACCTCGACGAGGCCGGCGTCGTCCCGCTGAAGGATCTCCGTCTCGCCGTACCGCCCGACCGAGGTGCGCAGCACCAGCAGGTCCGGGTCTTCGTCGGCGATCCAGCCCCACTTCTGGGAGGCGAAGGTCGAGGCCTTGATGGTGCGGCCGTCGACGGGCGGCACCAGGAAGCCGCTGCCTTCGGGGAGCGCGGTGTCGGCGCGGCGGTAGGCGAGGGTGACCAGGGCCATCGAGGCGTACTCGACGGCGGCCAGTTCCGTGGCGGCAGCGGGGGCTTCGGCGCGCAGCAGCTCGGCGGCGGCACGCGCGGGTACGGCGATGACGACGGCGTCCGCGTGCAGCGTCCGGTCGCCGGTGACGACCCGCCAGCCCGACTCCGCGCGGCGCAGTTCGGTGACCCGCGCGCCGGTGACGATCTCGCCGCCCCTGGCCTGCACCGACTGAGCGACGGCGAGCGGAAGTGTGCCGATGCCGCCCTCGATGCCCATGAACACCGGGCCGGTCTGCTGGTTGGCGGTCGCCTTGGCCTGGATCTCGCGGACCGCCTCCGTCAGGGAGTCATGGGTCTGCGCGGCCTGGAAGAGCTGCGGGACGGCCGAGCGCATCGAGATGCGGTAGGCGTCGCCCGCGTACACCCCGCCCAGCAGCGGCTCGACCAGCCGATCGACGACCTCGTGGCCCAGCCGCTCCGCCACATACGCCCCGACCGCCACGTCGTCGCCCACCTCGGTGCGAGGCAGCTCGGCGTCGCGCTCGATCCGGGCGAGGCCCTCCTCGGACAGGACGCCGGCCAGTGCGGAGGCGGTGCCGGGCACCCCCATGACATGGCCCTTGGGCATAGGGCGCAGGGCGCCACGGGTCCACAGAGAGGCGGTCGCGGTGGCCGGCGGCTGAAGGCGCTCGGCGAGGCCGACCTCGCGGGCGAGAGCGACGGCCTCGGGGCGGCGCGCCAGCATCGACTCGGCGCCGAGGTCCACGCGGACGCCCGCGATCTCGCCGGGCAGCAGCTTGCCGCCGATGCGGTCCGAGGCCTCCAGCACGGTCACGCGTCTGCCGCTGCCGCCCAGCAGCCGGTGGGCCGCCGCGAGTCCGGCGATCCCGGCTCCGATGACGACGACCTGTCCGTGTTCCGCTGGAGTGTCCGCTGCGTGCATGATCCCACTCTCTCAAACGCCACTGACAGTTCCGCCAGGGCCGTTCGGCCTTCGGCGCCGGACCGCCGTGTGCCCGCCCCGAGTCCCGACCGTGACCGCATCGGAACCGTCGCGGGCCAACGTCCGGGCCCCTCCCGGCGTCGAAGAAGCATCAGTCGTCACGACCCTCGGGGGTAATGCCACCATGCGCGCACGACGTTCCGTACGACCTGTCCATGCCGTCGCCGGCCTCCTGCTGGCGGCAGCCCTGGCGCTGACCGGATGCACCGGCGGCGCCGCCTCCAGTGACTCCGCCGGCAGCAATGAGGCCGCCAAGTCCCAGGCGGACAGCGCCGCGGGCCCGGCCGCCGGCGACTCGGGAGCCGAGAAGGCGGACGCCCCACCCAAAATCACCGCGAGCCACATCATCCGCACGGCCTCGCTGACCGTGCAGGTCAAGGACGTACCGAAGGCCCTCGACGAGGCCCGTACGACCATCGAGAACGCGGGCGGCTACGTCGGCAACGAGACGACCACGCGCGACGAGAAGGGCAATGAGCGCACCCGGGTCGTCCTGCGCGTGCCCGTGGACTCCTACGCGGACGTCCTCGCCGACCTGGAGGGCACGGGCAAGCTGCTGGACCGCACCGCCAAGGCGCAGGACGTCACCGACCAGGTCGTCGACGTGGAGAGCCGCATCAAGACGCAGCGGGCCAGCGTGATCCGGATCCGTGAGCTGATGGACCAGGCCACCAAGTTGAGCGACGTGGTGACGCTGGAGGGCGAGCTGAGCGCCCGCCAGGCGGACCTGGAGTCGCTGCTGGCCCAGCAGGCCTCCCTGAAGGACCGTACGAGCCTCGCCACCATCACCCTCTCCCTGTCCGAGACTCCGGTGAAGAAGGCGACGGCCGAGGACGACGACCCCGGGGTCGCGGATGCGCTGACGGGCGGCTGGGACGCCTTCGTGACGATGCTGCGGTGGATCGTCATGGCGGTCGCCGCGGTGCTGCCGTTCGCCGTGGGTGCGGCCCTGCTGGTGGTGCTCTGGCTGTGGCTGGTCCGCCCCCGGCTGGCGCGCCGCCCGGAGCCCGCGCCCGCGACGAGCGCACTCGGCCCGCTGCCGACGGCCCGGCAGGCACCGCAGCCCACGCGCGAGGAGGACTGAACCCGAGCCCGAAATGATCTGCGCCCGTAGCGTGTTCGCATGAACATGAGCCTTGGGCGGGGTACGCGGGAACGGCTGGTCGTGATCGGCGGCGACGCCGCGGGGATGTCCGCGGCGTCGCAGGCACGGCGTATGAAGAGCGCCGACGAACTGGAGATCGTGGCCTTCGAGCGCGGCCACTTCTCCTCGTACTCGGCGTGCGGCATCCCCTACTGGGTGGGCGGCGAGGTTTCCGAGCGCGACGAGCTGATCGCCCGTACGCCCGAGGAGCACCGCGCGCGGGACATCGATCTGCGCATGCGCACCGAGGTCATGGAGATCGACGTGGCCGGGCAGCGGGTACGCGCGCGTGACGTCGATTCCGGGGCCGAGTCCTGGACGTCGTACGACAAACTCGTGATCGCGACCGGGGCCCGCCCGATCCGCCCGGACATGCCGGGCGTCGACGCGCCGGGGGTGCACGGGGTGCAGACCCTCGACGACGGCCAGGCCCTGCTGGACACGCTGGCACGCACGCGTGGGCGGCGCGCGGTCGTGGTCGGCGCCGGTTACATCGGTGTGGAGATGGCCGAGGCGCTGATCAACCGCGGGTACGAGGTGACGGTCGTCAACCGTGGCTCGGAGCCGATGTCCACGCTCGATCCCGACATGGGCCGGCTGGTGCACGAGGCCATGACGGGCCTCGGCATCACCATGGTCGATGACGCCGAGGTCACCAAGGTGCTCACCGGCGACGACGGCCGGGTCCGCGCAGTGGCCACGGAGGACGCCGAGTACCCGGCGGACGTCGTCGTCCTCGGCATCGGGGTCCGCCCGGAGACGACGCTCGCGCGCGTGGCGGGCCTGCCCCTGGGCCGGCACCAGGGCCTGCTCACCGACCTCGGGATGCGGGTGCGCGGCCACGAGAACATCTGGGCGGGCGGCGACTGCGTGGAGGTCCTCGACCTGGTCTCCGGCCAGGAGCGCCATATCGCCCTGGGCACCCACGCCAACAAGCACGGCCAGGTCATCGGCACCAATGTCGGCGGCGGTTACGCCACCTTCCCCGGTGTGGTCGGCACCGCGGTCAGCAAGGTCTGCGACCTGGAGATCGCCCGCACGGGCCTGCGCGAGAAGGACGCCCGCCGGGCGGGGCTCCAGTACGTCACGGCCACCATCGAGTCCACCAGCCGGGCCGGTTACTACCCCGGCGCCTCCGCCATGACGGTCAAGATGCTCGCCGAACGCCGCACGGGCCGCCTGCTGGGCGTCCAGATCGTCGGCCGGGAAGGCGCGGGCAAGCGGGTCGACATCGCGGCCGTGGCCCTGACGGCAGGCATGACGGTGGACCGGATGACGTCCCTGGACCTCGGCTACGCCCCGCCGTTCAGCCCGGTGTGGGATCCCGTACTGGTGGCGGCCCGCAAGGCGACGAAGGCGGTGTTGAAAGGCTCCTAAGCCGACCCGCTGATCCGCGGCAAGGAAGCCACGGACGCAGTGGACGGAGCGGCGATCGGCTGCTCACCGCCCGGCTTCGCATGCGCCGCGGAGACCCGGGCGGACCGCAGCCGGTGGCTCACGGCCTCGTCCAGCGTCACCGGCCGCCCCAGTTGCGCGGCGAGCCGTCCCGCCTCCTGACCCAGCCGTGCGACGTCCTCCCAGGGAAGCCGCACCACCACGGAGAGCTCCGCTTCACCATCAGGCAGCGCATGCATCGAAGCAGCAACTCGATCGTTCATCGCCCGTCCTCACGTAGACCCGGTTGAGAAGCCATACGCACGCAAAGACCCCGGCGTTCACCGATTCCCGGACCCCATCCAGGGAAGAAGAGACTCGTGGTCATCCCCGTCCATGACGTGAACCCCGCACGCAGCACCCCATGGGTGACGTACGGCCTGATCGCCGCGAACGTCCTCGTCTTCCTCGCCATGCCCGGCACGGTGGGCGTGCCCGGGGCGAGCCGGCTCGCCCAGACCTGCGAGCTGCACGCGTTCCTGGACCACTACGCCGCCGTACCACGGGAGTTGATCCACGATCAGATGCCCGGCCTGGTCCCGACCGGCGATGTGGCGGTCGGCCCGCAGGGCCCCGGCTGTGTCGTCGGCGAGCCGGGCTACGACAAGTCACCCCTGCTGTCGGTCTTCACCGCGATGTTCCTGCACGGCGGCTGGCTGCACCTGCTCGGCAACATGCTCTTCCTGCTGATCTTCGGCAACAACATCGAGGACCGCATGGGCCATGTGCGGTACTTCCTTTTCTACGTCGTCTGCGGCTACGCGGCCGGATACGGCTTCGCGCTCCTCAACGACGACTCCGGCGACCCCCTGATCGGCGCCTCGGGAGCCATCGCCGGGGTACTGGGCGCCTATCTGGTGCTGTATCCGAAGGCCAGAGTGTGGGTCCTGGTGCCGTTCCTGATCTTCCTGCCGCTCCGGCTGCCGGCCTGGCTGGTGCTGGGCTTCTGGTTCGGGCTCCAGGCGGTGTACTCGTCCGGCGAGGGCATCTCCGATGCCGGGACCGTCGCGTATACGGCGCATGTCGTCGGCTTCATCGCGGGCATGCTGCTCGCCTGGCCACTCAAACCCGGCACACCACCGCCGCCGGAACCGCGCGGTCTGCTCTTCGGCAGGCGGGCGCGGCCCCGGGAGACGTGGTGAGTCAGCGCGCGGTGTGCGTGTGGACGTACTCGACGAGCCGGGTCAGCGAGTCCGGGTCGGTGTTCGGCATGACGCCGTGGCCGAGGTTGAAGACATGGCCCTCCAGGCCCGCCGCGGCGTCGAGGACCTCCTGGGTCTTCCTCTCGACGGCCTCGGTGGTGGAGAACAGCACCGTCGGGTCGAGGTTGCCCTGGAGCGCCTTGCCGGGGCCGACCCGGCGGGCGGCCTCGTCCAGCGGGACGCGCCAGTCGACGCCGACGACATCCGCGCCGGCCTCGCCCATCAGTCCGAGCAGCTCGCCGGTTCCGACGCCGAAGTGGATGCGCGGGACGCCGTATCCGGCGACGGCCTGGAAGACCTTGGCCGAGGCGGGCATGACCGAGCGGCGGTAGTCGGCGGGGGCGAGCGCGCCGACCCAGGAGTCGAAGAGTTGGACCGCGGAGGCGCCGGCCTCGATCTGGACCTTCAGGAAGGCGGCCGTGATCTCGGCGAGACGGTCGAGGAGGTCGGCCCAGAGCTCGGGGTCGCCGTACATCATCGCCTTGGCGTTCTCGTACGTACGCGACGGACCGCCCTCGACGAGGTAACTCGCGAGGGTGAAAGGCGCGCCCGCGAAACCGATGAGCGGGGTGGACCCGAGCTCGCGGGTGAGCAGGCCGATGGCCTCGGTGACGTAGGAGACGTCCTCGGGGGTCAGGTCACGCAGCTGCGCCAGGTCGGCGCGGGTACGGATCGGGTTCTCGACGACCGGGCCGACGCCGGGCTTGATGTCGAGGTCGATACCGATGGCCTTGAGGGGGACCACGATGTCGCTGAAGTAGATCGCCGCGTCCACGTTGTGACGGCGCACGGGCTGGAGGGTGATCTCGGTGACCAGCTCCGGGCGCATGCAGGACTCGAGCATCGGAATGCCCTCGCGGACCTTGCGGTACTCCGGCAGGGAGCGGCCGGCCTGCCGCATGAACCACACCGGGGTGTGCGGCACGGGCTCGCGCCTGCATGCCTTCATGAAGGCGGAGTCGTACGTCGCTGTCGGCTGCGTGTCGTTGGCACTCACGGTGGTCAGTCTCGCACGGGGGCGATCGTCTCCCGCCCGCAGGCCGGGAGGTCGACCGGGTGTCTAGACCCGCACCGGACGCCGATTCCCCTTAATCTTCCCGCATGGCTGCGGCTCAGGGACGACTGTCGGGTGGAATGGATGACGCGAAGGACACCGGGGAGGCTGACGGGCAGGCGAGCAGTGGTGCGCCGCCCGTCTTCCGAGCCGCGGTGGAGGCCCTGCGCAGCAGTCGGCTGAGGCCGCAGATCGAGGTGGAGTCGACGCGCGCCCCGCAGCGACTCGCCCCGCACGCGTACGCGCTGGAGGCAACCGTCGTCGACGGCGATCAGGATCTGGCCGACGGACGACTCGTGCTGCTGCACGATCCGGCCGGGCACGACGCCTGGCGCGGAACGTTCCGGCTGGTGACGCTGGTGCGGGCGGAGCTGGAGCCGGAGATGGCGGCCGACCCGCTGCTGCCCGAGGTGTGCTGGACCTGGCTGACCGGTGCGCTGCAGGCGCGCGGACTGACGTACGGCGAGCCGAGCGGCACCGTCACGCGCGCGAGTTCGCACTACTTCGGCGGTCTGTCCGAACGTCCGTCGGCCTCGCAGATCGAGATCCGCGCATCCTGGACCCCGCGCGAGGGCCTCGGCGGTGTGCCGGACACCGCGGCGCATCTCGCCTCGTGGGCCGATCTGCTCGCGCAGGTCGCGGGTTTGCCGCCGGCCGGTCCCGGAGACGCGGCGGTGGTGACGCTGCCGCAGCGCCGTGGACCGCAGTCGCGATAAGCATCACTTTGTCGATACGGCCACTTTCAGTCATGAGCAGACACTCGAACGAACCGATTTGCTCACCGAACGATCGACCGTACGTCCGAATTGCACCAATTGTTACTCACTAGATCGTGATCATTCTCTAAAGAACTTCAGGTTTGGTGCCGAAGACGACTGTGACCTTCAAAGCCGTCCCGCACCCCAGGAGGCCTGGTGTCCGTTCTCCTCGAGCAGCCCGCAAGCCTGGTCGCCTACCGCCCGAACAAGCCGACCGCCATGGTGGTCGTGGCCGATCCCCGCGTCCGCTCCACCGTCACCCGCCATCTGTGGGCGCTCGGTGTGCGCGACGTCATCGAGGCCTCGTCCGTCGCGGAGGCTCGTCCCCGCATCGGCAACCCCCGCGACATCTGTGTCGCCGACGTCCATCTGCCCGACGGCTCCGGCCTGACCCTTCTGTCGGAGACCCGCGCAGCGGGCTGGCCCAACGGCCTCGCCCTCTCCGCGGCCGACGACATCGGCGCCGTCCGCAACGCACTGGCCGGAGGCGTGAAGGGCTACGTCGTCACCGGCACCCGCACCAACGTCGGGCTCCCCACCCGGCCCGGTGCCGCCCCCATCGGCGCCGCCGCCGCCCGTATGCACCGCCGCCCCCCGGGTGCCCCGAGCCACCCGGGCGGCTACCGCGAACTGTCCGGCCGTGAGGTCGAGGTACTGCGACTGGTGGCGGAGGGCCAGTCGAACAAGGCCATCGGCGTCTCGATGGGCCTGTCCGCACTGACCGTCAAGAGCCACCTCGCCCGGATCGCCCGCAAGCTCGGCACGGGCGACCGCGCCGGCATGGTCGCCGTCGCCCTGCGCACCGGCATCATCCACTGACCCCCGACCCCACCATTCACGGACGTGAACGGATCGGCCGCTGATCCACCCCCGCCCGTGCCCCACCTGTCGTGAACCGGATGATTCACCGACCTGACTGGTTTACGACCCCCAGGCGCCCGTCGACGGAACGTTCCGTCGACGGGCGCTGTCCATACACAGATACCCTTGACAGGTGACCGACGCCCAAGACACCGCAGCAGACAGCTCACTGCGAACCACCGGAGGCGCCCCTCCGGACGACGGCGGATCTTCTGTTACGGGGGCGCCGGCCGGGGCACCGAACCCTGAACCGACCCCTTTGCTGGAACCGCGCGAAGGCATTCCGCCCGTGATCGCCGACGAGGAGTCCCTCGCCCGCGCGATCGCCGCGTTCGCCGCGGGCTCGGGCCCCGTCGCCGTCGACGCCGAGCGCGCCTCCGGCTACCGCTACGGACAGCGCGCCTATCTGGTGCAGCTGCGCCGCCAGGGCGCGGGTACGGCGCTGATCGACCCCGTGGCCTGTCCCGATCTCTCCGGTCTCGGCGAGGCGCTCTCCGGTACGGAGTGGGTGCTGCACGCCGCGACCCAGGACCTGCCCTGTCTCAGGGAAATAGGTATGGTCCCCACCCAGCTGTTCGACACCGAGCTGGCAGGCCGACTGGCCGGGTTCCCGCGGGTCGGGCTCGGCGCGATGGTCGAGAGCGTCCTCGGCTTCGTCCTGGAGAAGGGGCACTCCGCGGTCGACTGGTCCACCCGCCCGCTGCCCGAGCCCTGGCTGCGCTATGCCGCGCTGGACGTGGAGCTCCTCGTCGATCTGCGTGACGCGTTGGAGAAGGAGCTGGACCGGCAGGGCAAGCTGGAGTGGGCCCGGCAGGAGTTCGACGCGATCGCGTCCGCGCCGCCGGCCGAGCCGCGCAAGGACCCCTGGCGCCGCACCTCCGGGATGCACAAGGTACGGCGGCGTCGGCAGCTCGGCGTCGTGCGCGAGCTGTGGGAGACGCGGGACCGGATCGCGCAGCGCCGGGATGTGTCGCCGGGCAAGGTGCTGTCGGACGCCGCGATCGTGGAGGCGGCGCTCGCGCTGCCCGCGAACGCGCATGGGCTGGCCGCGTTGAACGGATTCGGGCATCGGATGGGGCGACGGCAGCTGGAGCAGTGGCAGGCGGCCGTCGACCGGGCCAAGGCGCTGAGCGAATCGCAGCTGCCGCAGCCCGGGCAGCCGGTGACCGGTCCTCCGCCGCCGCGCGCGTGGGCCGACAAGGACCCCGCGGCCGCCGCGCGTCTGTCCGCGGCCCGCGCCGGAGTTTCCGCACTGGCCGAGCGGCTCAACATGCCCCAGGAGAACCTGATCACTCCGGACACGGTGCGGCGGGTGTGCTGGGAGCCGCCGACGGACGTGGACGCGGAGACCGTCGGGGCCGCGCTCACGCATCACGGGGCTCGGCCCTGGCAGGTCGAGCAGGTGACGCCGGTTCTGGTGGCGGCGCTGTCAGCGTAGCCGCTGATCACCTCGTCGCCCCCCGCATGAACCCGTTGTAGATGAACCGCTGAAGGAACAGGAAGACGATCAGCGTCGGCAGGATCACCAGCACCGCTCCTGCCGAGATCGTCTCCCAGTGCGCCGCGTACGGGCCGCGGAAGCGGAACAGGGACGTCGAGATCACGCCAAGGTCTTCGGAGGGCATGTAGAGGAAGGGGATGTAGAAGTCGTTGTAGACGGTGATCCCCTTCACGATCACCACCGTCGCGATCGCCGGTTTCAGCAGCGGGAAGATGATCTTTCGGTAGATCGTGAACGCGTTGGCGCCCTCCAGCCGTGCCGATTCGTCCAGGGAGATCGGGATGGACCGGACGAACTGCAGGAAGATGTAGATCGACACGATGTCCGTGCCCATGTAGAGCACGATCGGCGCCCAGAGGGTGTCGAACATGCCGAAGCTGTTGACGATCTGGAAGGTCGCCACCTGGGTGGTGACCCCGGGGACCAGCGCGGCGACCAGGAAGAGCGCGACCACCAGCTTCTTGAAGCGGAAGCTGAAGCGGTCGATCGCGTACGCCGTCATCGAACCGATCAGAACGGTGCCGCCGATGGCGACCAGCAGGATGAGGGCCGTGTTGCCGAACGCCGAGAGCATCCGGCCGTCCTGGAACGCCGTCACATAGTTGTCGAAGTTCAGCAGATTGCCGGGGAGCGAGAGAGCTCCGTCCGCCTCCGCCATCTCCTGCTCGGTCTTCAACGACGTCAGCAGGACCACGACCAGCGGGAGCAGGACCACCACGGTCGCCGCGATCAGCGACAGATAGACGAACGTACGGGCTACGGCTCGGCGCGTCATACGAGGTCCACCCTCTCGTCGGGGACGAGGCGCCGCTGGACCCAGGTCACCAGCAGGATGATCAGCAGCAGCACGACCGCGGCCGCCGAGGCGAGCCCCGTCTTGTTGAAGCGGAAGGCCAGGTTCACCGTCTGGATGACGAAGGTCTCGGTGCCGGTCGCCCCGCCGGTCATGATGTACGGGATCTCGAAGACCGACAGCGAGCCGGAGATCGAGAGGATGACCGTCAGGCTCAGCACCGGCCTGATGCCCGGCGCGATGATGTAGCGGAACTGGTGCCAGCGGTTCGCACCGTCCAGTTCGGCCGCCTCGTACAGCTCCCCGGGGATCGACTGGATGGCGCCGAGGAAGAGCACGAAGTTCAGGCCCAGATAGCGCCAGACCGAGACGCCCGCGAGCGAGGTGTTGGCGGAGGTCGAGGTGCCGAGCCAGGCGTGGTCGGTGTGTACGCCGAGCAGGCTGAGCACCGAGTCGAGGGTGCCGCCGTCCTGGAAGAAGTAGAGGAACACAAAGCCGATCGCGACCCCGTTGATCAGATACGGGAAGAACAGCACGCCCTTGAAGAAGTTCCGGAAGCGGACGTTGAAGCTCAGGATCGTCGCGAAGTAGAGGGCGGCCGCGATCTGGACGGCGGAGGCCGCGAGGTAGTAGCCGCTGACGAAGAACACCCGGAAGAGATCCTCGCGGGTGAAGATCTCCGTGTAGTTGTCGGCGCCCGTGTAGTTCAGCTCGGGGCTCACACCGTCCCAGTCGGTGAAGCTGTACGCGACCATGTTGGCGATCGGTGCGTAGGTGAAGACGATCAGCAGCGTGAGCGGGGCGATCAGGAACAGCCACGGCGTCAGGCCGCGCCACCGGCGGGCCCGCGCGGGGGCGGCGGACTCCGCCCCCGCGACCGGCTGTTCGACCGCCTTCTGCGCGGTGGCGGCCATCAGCGCTGCGCCTCGGTCCACCGCTCACTGAGGTCGGCGAAGAAGTCGTCGAGGCTGCCCTTCGTGGCGCCCCGGGCGAGGTCCACCAGCTTCTGGCGGTACTCGGGGGCGTAGATGCCGGTCTCCGACTGGTTGTCGATCTGCTTGACCTGGGCGCCCTTGGAGTCGTCCACCTCGATGAACTTCACGCCCGCGTCCTCGTAGGGCTGCATCACCGCGGGGAGCGGGGCGTTCTTGAGCGGGGAGATCGCCAGATTGTCCTTGTCGTAGCCGGACTTGTCGGTGAACCAGTCGATCCAGGCGCGGGCCGCGTCCTTGTGCTTGGAGTGGACGTTGACGGCCTGGTTGTAGTCCGGGGCGACCGGGGCGCAGAACTTGCCGTCCGTCTGGGCCGGGAAGGGCATGAAGCCGATGTCGACGGGGTTCACGCCGGCCTTCTTCGCGGCGTCCTGGAACTGGACGATCGCCCAGGTGCCGAGCCACTGGGTGGCGATCTCGCCCTTGGCCGTACGGGGCTTGGACTCCTCCCAGTTGGTGGTGGTCGGGTCCTTCTCGGCCAAGCCCTGCTCGACGATGTCGTGCAGCAGGGTGTCACCGACGCGCAGATCGGCGTCCTCGGCCCAGGGGTCGCCCTCCGCCAGCTTGGTGGTGGCCCCCGGATCGCAGTGCACCGAGCCGTTGACGTACGTCCACGAGGTCAGCGTCCAGCCGGCGGCGAAATTGGTGTAGTACGGGACGGCGTCGGTCTTGTCCTTGATGGCCTTCAGCGCGGTGAGGAACTCGGCCGGAGTGGTGGGCCATTCGGTGACGCCGGCCTCCCGCCAGACCCTCTTGTTGTAGATGAAGCCGGGGGTCACACCGACCGGGCTCTGGCCGTAGACCTTGCCGTCGACGGTGGTGAAGTCGGTGAAGCGGTACTTCTCGCTGCGCTCCTCGACGGTGCCCAGCGAGGCGAAGAACTTGGGGTAGTCCGCCTTCTTGATCACCGCGGGGATCAGCAGGACGTCGCCGTAGTTCTCCGTGTTCATACGGATCTTGACTTCGGACTCGTAGTTGGTGAGCGCCTCGAACTCGACCTTGACCTTCGGATAGGTCTTGTTGAACTCGGCGGCGTACTTGTCCATCGTGCCGTCCTGCACGAGGTCGGTACGGACGGTGAGGACCTTGATGGTTCCGCTGACCTTGGCCGGGTCGGTGGGCGCCTTGGCGTCCGCCCCCTTCGACGAGCCTCCGGTGCCGGTGCACGCCGAGAGCAGCAGGGCGGCACCCGTGACCATGGCGAGGACTGTACGGCGGTACATGTGCATCAGCTCCGTTCACGAGACGGACGAGCACTTGCGGGTTGGCTGGTTCGGAACTCTGACAGCGCTTTCTCGACCGGTAAAGTCCCTATCCCGCCAACGACGCCAAAAACTTGCCCCGCACTGGGGTTGACCGGTTTAGGGAGTGCGTATGCTGGAGGCCACACCGCTGGGCGAGGGATGGATCCTGCGGACCCCGGGAAGCACTGCGGCGGAGGTTCCGGCCGCGGTGCCGGGGTGCGTGCACACCGATCTGCTGGCGGCCGGAGTGATCCCGGACCCCTTTCTCGGACGGAACGAGACCGAGGTCGCCTGGGTGGGCCGGCGGGACTGGACCTACGAGCGGGACCTGCACGCGGCCTCGGGACACGAGCAGACCGACCTCGTCTTCGACGGCCTCGACACGGTCGCGGAAATCCGGCTGGACGGGCGGCTGTTGGGCCGCACCCGCAACATGCACCGCTCCCACCGGTTCGACGTGACCGGCCTGAGCGGGCGGCTGTCCGTACGGTTCGCCTCCGCGTACGCCGAGGCCGAGGCCGTGCGCGGGAAGCTGGGTGAGCGGCCCGCCGCCTACGCCGAACCCTTCCAGTACGTGCGCAAGATGGCCTGCTCCTTCGGCTGGGACTGGGGGCCGACCCTGGTCACGGCGGGGATCTGGCGGCCGGTGCGTCTGGAGCACTGGTCGACGGCCAGGATCGCCCGGGTACGTCCGCTGGTGACCGTCGAACAGGGCGTGGGGCGTGTGGAGTTGGCCGTCGATGTCGAGCGGACCCGGGTCGAGGCGCCGCTGACCATCGAAGCGACGGTCGGCGGAGTGCGGGCGCGCGCCTCGATCGACGGCACGCAGGGGGTCGTACGTCTTGAGGTGCCGTCGCCGCGGCTGTGGTGGCCGCGCGGCTACGGTGAACAGCCGCTGTACGACGTCGAGTTGAGGCTGCTGCACGGGGACGAGCCGCTGGATGTGTGGCGTCGGCGGATCGGCTTCCGGAGCGTGGAGCTGGACCGGTCGGCGGACGAACACGGCACCGGCTTCACCTTCGTCGTCAATGGCGAACGGCTCTTCGCGCGGGGGGTCAACTGGATCCCGGACGATGTCTTCCCGTCCCGGGTGACGCGTGCCCGGTACCGGGAGCGCCTCGGGCAGGCGGCGGACGCGGGCGTGGACCTGGTGCGGGTCTGGGGCGGCGGGATCTATGAGAGCGAGGACTTCTACGACGCCTGCGACGAGTTGGGGCTGCTGGTCTGGCAGGACTTCCCCTTCGCCTGCGCCGCCTACCCCGAGGAGCAGCCGCTGCGCGGGGAGGTCGAGGCCGAGGCCCGCGAGAACGTCGTACGGCTGATGCCGCACCCCTCGCTGGTGCTGTGGAACGGCAACAACGAGAACCTGTGGGGCTTCAGGGACTGGGGGTGGGAGCGGCGACTGGCCGGTGAGTCCTGGGGCGAGGGGTATTACCTGGGCCTACTCCCGCGTGTGGTGGCCGAGTTGGATCCGACGCGGCCCTATGCGGCGGGCAGTCCCTGGTCGGGGAGCTGGGAGCGGCATCCGAACGATCCGGCGCACGGGACGCATCACTCGTGGGAGGTGTGGAACCGGGAGGACTACGCGGAGTACCGGGCCGATGTGCCGCGGTTCATGGCCGAGTTCGGCTGGCAGGCGCCGCCCGCGTACGCGACGCTGCGGCGGGCACTGCCGGGTGAGGAGCTCGCGGCCGACTCCCCCGGCATGCTGCACCACCAGAAGGCGGACGACGGCAATGGCAAGCTGCGGCGCGGTCTTGAGCGGCATTTCGCCTTCCCCCAGGGGGACTTCGACCGCTGGCACTACCTCACCCAGGTCAATCAGGCCCGTGCGGTCGCCACCGGGATCGAGCACTGGCGCTCGCACTGGCCGGTATGCGCGGGCACGGTCCTGTGGCAGCTCAACGACTGCTGGCCGGTGACCTCTTGGGCCGCGATCGACGGGGACGGGCGGGAGAAGCCGCTCTATCACGAGCTGCGGCGGCTGTACGCGGACCGGCTACTGACGCTTCAAGTGCAGGAGCGGGGGCTGGTGTTGGCCGCCGTCAATCAGGGGGCCGAGGTGTGGGCGGGGGCGGTGCGGTTGCGCCGGATGTCCGTCGAGGGGGTCGTCATCGGCGAGGGTCGCTCTCGGTTCACGGCCGAGGGGCGGACCGTGGCGCTCGTCGGCGTGGACCGGGATCTGGAGCCGGCCGGTCCCAAGGAGTTCCTGGTCGCCGACGCCGACGGGCTGCGGGCGCTGCACTTCCCCGCCCCTGACCGGGAAATCCCTTATCCCCGGCCGGAGTTCGAGGTCCAGATCGTGCCGGACGGAGTACGCGTGACGGCCCTGACCCTCGTACGGGATCTGCTGCTGCAGGCCGATCGGCTGGACCCCGGGGCCCGGGCGGATCGGGGGCTGGTCACGCTGCTGCCCGGCGAAGAGGTGACCATCGGGGTGCGGG
Source organism: Streptomyces sp. NBC_00287 (assembly GCF_036173105.1). NCBI lineage: Bacteria > Bacillati > Actinomycetota > Actinomycetes > Kitasatosporales > Streptomycetaceae > Streptomyces > Streptomyces sp. NBC_00287. The sequence continues at coordinate 7,144,036 of NZ_CP108053.1, read as the reverse complement.
GCTGGGAGACTCCGGATCCGGAGACCGCCCGTTCGGCCCTGTACTGCGTGGAGCCATCCCGATGACCACTGATCGCGTCACCATCAAGGACGTCGCCGCACGTGCCGGGGTGTCCAAGGGTGCCGTGTCCCTCGCCTTCAACCACAAGCCGGGACTCTCCGAGGCGACCCGGGACCGGATCTTCCGGGCCGCCCGCGAGCTGGGCTGGGCGCCCAGCCTCACCGCGCGGTCGCTGGCGGGGGCGCGGGTCGATGTCGTGGGCCTCGCGATCTGCCGGCCCGCCAAGCAGCTCGGGCTCGAACCCTTCTACATGGAGTTCGTCTCGGGCGTGGAGAGCGTGCTGACCGAGCAGTCCTGCTCGCTGCTGCTGCGGCTGGTGCGGAATGTGGAGGAGGAGGTCGGGATCCAGGAGACGTGGTGGCGAGGGCGGCAGATCGGCGGCTCGATCCTCGTCGACTTCCGGGCGGACGATCCCCGGGTGGCGGCCGTGGAGCGGCTGGGGATGCCGGTGGTCGCCGTAGGACATCCGTCGCTGACCGGCGGGCTGACGTCGGTGTGGACCGACGACGCCACGGCCGTGACGGAGGCCGTGCGGTATCTGGCGGCGCTCGGGCATCGGAGGATCGCCCGGGTGGGGGGTGCGGCGGCGCTGGGGCACACGGCGATCCGTACGGCGGCCTTCGACGAGGCGTCGCGGACGCTGGCGCTGGCCGGGGCGTGGCAGGTGGCGACGGATTTCTCCGGGGACGCGGGTGCGCGGGCGACCAGGTCCCTGCTGACGGCGGCGGCGGCGCCGGACCGGCCGACGGCGATCGTGTACGACAACGACATCATGGCCGTGGCGGGACTGTCGGTGGCGGCGGAGATGGGGCTCCGGGTCCCGGCCGACGTGTCCCTGCTGGCCTGGGACGACTCTCAGCTGTGCCGGCTCACGCATCCGACGCTGTCCGCGATGAGTCATGACGTGCACGGGTTCGGGGCGGAGGTGGCTCGGACCCTGTTCGGGGTGATCACGGGGGACGGGCCCGGCTCCCATCCCGTACCGACCCCGGTCCTCACCCCACGCGGTTCGACGGCACCCCCCGGGGTGTGACCTTCACCGCTTGGTCCTGCGGGACTGTGCAGCTACGTTACTCATAAGTAGCATGGTCGTAAGCGCGCGCTCAGTGCATGCGTGCCGCAGCAGTGCAGTCCCGCACCCTGGAGGAGAGCCATCGTGCCTCGTACCGTCAGGGACGTCGTCTTCGTCGACGGCGTCCGCACCCCGTTCGGCAAGGCGGGCCCGAAGGGCATCTACCACGAGACCCGTGCCGACGACCTTGTCGTGAAGGCGATCCGGGAGCTGCTGCGCCGCAACCCCGGTCTCGACCCCAAGCAGATCGACGAGGTCGCCATCGCCGCGACCACGCAGATCGGTGACCAGGGCCTCACCCTCGGCCGCACGGCCGGCATCCTCGCGGGTCTGCCGCAGTCGGTGCCCGGCTACTCGATCGACCGGATGTGCGCCGGCGCGCTGACCGCCGTGACGTCCGTCGCCGGTTCGATCGCCTTCGGTGCCTACGACGCCGTCATCGCCGGTGGTGTCGAGCACATGGGCCGCCACCCGATGGGCGAGGGCGTCGACCCGAACCCGCGGTTCGTCAGCGAGAAGCTGGTCGACGAGTCCGCCCTGTTCATGGGCATGACCGCCGAGAACCTGCACGACCGCTACCCGACCATCACCAAGCAGCGCGCCGACGAGTACGCCGTGCGCTCGCAGGAGAAGGCCGCGAAGGCGTACGCCAACGGCAAGATCCAGGCCGACCTGGTGCCGGTCTCGGTGCGCCGCACCAACCCGGAGGCCGGTGAGACGGGCTGGGGCCTGGTCACCGCCGACGAGCCGATGCGCCCGGGTACGACGCTGGAGAACCTCTCCGGCCTCAAGACCCCGTTCCGCGTCCACGGCCGGGTCACCGCCGGTAACGCGGCCGGTCTGAACGACGGCGCCACCGCGTCGATCATCGCGTCCGAGGACTTCGCCCGGGAGAACAACCTCCCGGTGAAGATGCGCCTGGTCTCCTACGCCTTCGCGGGCGTCGAGCCGGAGGTCATGGGCTACGGCCCGATCCCGGCGACCGAGAAGGCTCTCGCCAAGGCGGGCCTGTCGATCGAGGACATCAACCTCTTCGAGATCAACGAGGCCTTCGCGGTCCAGGTGCTCGCCTTCCTGGAGCACTACGGCATCGCGGACGACGACGCGCGCGTCAACCAGTACGGCGGCGCCATCGCCTACGGTCACCCGCTCGCCTCCTCCGGCGTCCGTCTGATGACGCAGCTGGCCCGCCAGTTCGAGGAGCAGCCGGAGGTCCGTTACGGCCTCACCACCATGTGCGTCGGCTTCGGCATGGGCGCCACGGTGATCTGGGAGAACCCGCACCACAAGGACGCCGGAGGCAACAAGTGAGCACCGCTGAACTCCTGAAGGGCGCGGCCGAGCTGTTCCCCGACGAGGTCGTGACGTCGGCGCACGTACGCCACCTCGACCTGCCGTACGGCGCCGGGCGCTTCGCGCTCATCACGCTGGACAACGGCTTCGACCACACCAAGCCGACCACCTTCGGACCGCAGTCGCTGGCGAACCTCAACGCCGCCATCGACCAGGTCGAGAAGGAGGCCGCGGACGGCGACATCGTCGGCGTCGGAGTCACCGGCAAGCCGTTCATCTTCGCGGTCGGCGCCGACCTCAAGGGCGTCGAGCTGCTGAAGAACCACGACGACGCGCTCGCCATCGGCAAGGGCGGCCACGAGGTCTTCAAGCGCCTCGCGGGCCTCGCGGTGCCGACCTTCGCGTACTACAACGGCGCGGCCATGGGCGGCGGCGTCGAGGTCGGTCTGCACTGCAAGTACCGGACCGTCTCCAAGGCCCTCCCGGCCTTCTCGCTCCCCGAGGTCTTCCTCGGTCTGGTCCCCGGCTGGGGCGGCTGCACGATCCTGCCGAACCTGATCGGCGCCGACAAGGCCGTCTCGGTGATCATCGAGAACAGCCTCAACCAGAACAAGCAGCTCAAGGGCCAGCAGGTCTTCGACCTGGGCATCGCCGACGCCATCTTCGAGGGCGCCGACTTCCTGGAGCAGTCGCTGATCTGGACCGCCCAGGTGCTGAAGGGCGACGTCGAGGTCGAGCGCCCGGTCATCGACCGCGGTGAGGCCTGGGACCAGGCCGTCGCCAAGGGCCGCTTCATCGCGGACTCCAAGGTGCACGGTGCCGCTCCGGCCGCCTACCGTGCCCTGGACATCATCGCCGCCGCCAAGAACGGCGACCTGCAGCAGGGTTACGACGCCGAGGACAAGGCCCTCGCCGACCTGATCATGGGTGGCGAACTGCGCGCCGGCATCTACGCCTTCAACCTGGTGCAGAAGCGCGGCAAGCGTCCGGCCGGTGCCCCGGACAAGAACCTGGCCCGCCCGGTCACCAAGGTCGGTGTCGTCGGCGCCGGTCTGATGGCCTCCCAGCTCGCGCTGCTCTTCCTGCGCCGCCTCGAGGTGCCGGTCGTGCTGACCGACATCGACCAGGAGCGCGTCGACAAGGGTGTGGGCTACGTCCACGCCGAGATCGAGAAGCTGCTCGGCAAGGGCCGTATCAACCAGGACAAGGCCAACCGTCTCAAGGCCCTGGTCACCGGTGTGCTGGACAAGGCCGAGGGCTTCTCCGACGCCGACTTCATCATCGAGGCCGTCTTCGAGGAGATCGGCGTCAAGCAGCAGGTGTTCGCGGAGGTCGAGGCGGTCGCCCCGGCGCACGCGATCCTGGCGACGAACACCTCCTCCCTCTCCGTCTCGGAGATGGCGTCGAAGCTGAAGAACCCCGAGCGGGTCGTGGGCTTCCACTTCTTCAACCCGGTCGCGATCCTGCCGCTGCTGGAGATCGTCCGCGGTGAGCAGACCGACGACGCCTCGCTGGCCACGGCCTTCGCCGTCGCCAAGAAGCTGAAGAAGACCGCGGTTCTGGTGAAGGACGCCCCGGCGTTCGTCGTGAACCGCATCCTCACCCGCTTCATGGGCGAGATCCAGAACGTCATCGACGAGGGCACCTCGGTCGAGGTCGCGGAGAAGGCGGTGGAGCCCCTGGGCCTGCCGATGTCCCCGCTGGTCCTGCTCGAGCTGGTCGGTCCGGCGATCGGTCTGCACGTCTCGGAGACCCTCAACCGGGCCTTCCCGGACCGCTTCACGGTCTCCCCGAACCTCGCGGCCGTCGTCAAGGCGGGCAAGCGCGGCTTCTACGTGTACGACTCCGGCAAGCCGGAGCTGGACCCGGAGGTCGCCGCGCTGCTGAAGCAGGGCGATGTCGTCCTGACCGAGGAGCAGGTCCGCGAGCGCGTCCTGGACGCCGTCGCCCAGGAGATCGGGCTCATGCTCGACGAGGGCGTCGTCGCCGAGGCCCAGGACATCGACCTGTGCCTGATCACGGGCGCCGGCTGGCCCTTCCACCTGGGCGGCATCACGCCGTACCTGGACCGCGAGGGTGTCTCGGAGCGCGTGAACGGCAAGAAGTTCCTGGCGCCGGGCGTGGCTTCCGTGCCCGCGTAGGCGCTCCGCTGTGAACGCCGGTGCCTCGCATGCCAGTTGGTGTGCGAGGCACCGGCGTTCTCGCTCCTGGGGGCTGCGCCCCCAGACCCCCGTATCGGCCTGAACGGCCTGGTCCTCAAACGCCGGACGGGCTAAATCGTCCGCCACGCCGCCAACGCCAGGCCAGGCTCGTCCTTTTGCCGGGCCAGGCGCAGGACACCGTCCGGCGTCAGGGTCGCCGCCACCACGCGCCCCTCCGCGTCCTCCGCCACCGCGACCCGCGTACTCGCCGGGAGGGTCGGTCCCGACTCCGTCCACCACAGGCCCGCCGACTCCTGCTCCGTCGGATACGCGGCGAACGCCACCCGGCCGGAGGACGAGCGCTGGGCGAGCAGGGTGCAGTCGTGGCCGTCCAGGACGCAGCGGACGGCGGACACCGGACCCGGGCCCGCGGCGGCGAGCAGGGGCATCGGGTCACCGTCCGGCCGCCAGGCGTGGAGCGTGCCCTCGGGGTCCGCGAAGAAGAGGGTCGTGTGTTCCTTCGAGGTCGGCAGGGCGCTGAGGGTCCCGGGCGCGATCGGTACGGCCAAGGGGTCGGCCGCGATCGGGCGGCCGCCGGGTTCCTGCTGGAGCCAGCGCAGGACGCCGGTGGGGTTGGTGGCGTACACCTCGACCAGGCCCGACTCGGCGGTGAGGGCGACGAGTTCCTCGCCCACCTTGGAGCCCTTCAGATCGTGCCAGGCGTTCCAGCCGCCGCGTTCCTTCTGGTTGATGGTGTGGACGCCCTTGCCGCGATTGCGTACGAAGAGGTAGGCGCGGCCCTCCGTGTCGACGGCGACCGCCGGGGTGCCGGTGCGCTCGCCCTGCTTGTTGGGGTGGCCGATGGGGAGCCAGTCCAGGGCGGCGAGGAGCGGACGGAAGTGCGTGGAATGAACCAGGCCCGATTCGCCCGAACGGGTGGGCCGCCAGGCGACGAGATGGGCGTACCCGTCCGCGCCCCGGCCCAGGGCGAAGCCCGTCTGCACCTTCTGGTCACCGCCCACTCGGCGCGGTGCGTCCCAGGATCCGCCGGGGACCTGCTCCGCACGGCACAGGACGGCGTCCTGGGTGTGCCAGTAGACGCTGAGGCGGCCATCTCGACCGCGTATGAGCCAGTCGCCGTTCACCGGATCACTCTAAACGGGGGCGTCCCGGGCACCGCGTGCGACCCTGGGTCCATGGAGCCCGAGTTGCTTGTGATCGTCGATGCCGCGAACGTCGTCGGGTCGGTCCCGGACGGCTGGTGGCGGGATCGGAAGGGGGCGGCCGAGCGGCTCAGGGACCGGCTGGCGGCGGACGGGGTGCCGGGCCGGGCGGAGCCGGTGGAGATCGTGCTCGTGGTGGAGGGGGCGGCTCGGGGGGTCTCGTCGGTGGCGGGGGTGCGGGTGGAGTCCGCGCCGGGAAGCGGCGACGACCACATGGTGGGCCTGGTCGCCGGGCGGGCGGCGGAGCGTCCGTGCCTGGTGGTGACGGCGGACCGGGAACTGCGCAGGCGGGTCACGGAGCTGGGCGCGGAGGTGGCGGGGCCTCGGACGGTACGGCCGTGACTAGCGCGCTCGGGCGTGCAGTACGGCTCCGTCCACCACCGCGACCTCCTCGTACCCCTCCAGCAGCCGCCGTAGGGGCCTGATCCGGTCCGGGGCATACGGCTTGCCCCGGGAGTCGTCGACGATCAACTGGGGTGGGTGGGCGGTCATTTCCCGGTGGAGTGTGGTCCAGGCGCCCTCCATGGCATGCTTCTCGCCCACCCCTGGGCCGTCCCTGCCGCCGCTGTAGTTCGTCAGGAGACCCGCCGTCAGATAGCGGGTGGCCGGAGCGCGGTGCGCCAGCCAGTACGTCTCCGGGTGTATGCCCCACAGCAGGATCCGGTCGCCCGGTGCGGTGCGGTGGGCGATCGCGTCCGCCAGGCGCTGGGCGTGGGTCAGTTCCGGGCGGGGAGCCAGCAGGCCCCAGGTCAGGAACAGGGTGCAGCAGCAGGCCGAGGTCACGACCGCGCGCGTGCGGCGGGCCCGGGGCAGGGTCCGCAGCGCCGCCGTCGCCAACAGGGCCAGCGGCGGCGTCAGTTGCAGGTAGTAGTGGCCGAAGAAGTGGAAGCCCAGGACGACCGCGCCCGCCGACGACGCCAGCCACAGCCACAGGTCCGCCGAGCCCGTACGCGCCCGCACCACCGGCGGGAGCAGGCCCGCGCAGGCCACCGTCAGGATCGCCGTGTTCGTCAGGGCCCTTGCCAGGACGTGGAGTTCGGAACCCGTGAAGGACGCGTACGCGCCCGATCCCGTGACCGTCCAGAACAGGAAGCCCTCCGGGTCGGTCAGCACCGCCGCCGTCAGTACCGGCGCCGCCGCCCCGGCCCCGAGCCGCAGCAGCCCGCCCCAGGACGCCCCGCACAGCCACAGCACAGGCAACAGGACCGCCCCGCCGGTCTGCTTGGCGAGGAACGCGCAGCCGACCGCCGTACCCGCCGCGACCCAGCGCCCGCGGTCCGCGCACCACAGGGCGGCCGCCGTGCACGGCAGCATGAACACCTCGAAGCCGGCCGCCTGCGCGTCCTCGGGGTTCAGGCCGACGGAGATCAGCAGATACAGGACTCCGGCGGTGCGGCCCGCCGAATCTCCCCAGCGGCGGCGGGCCAGTGCGGCGAGGAGGGCCGCGGTCAGCAGCTGGGCCAGTACGGCCAGCAGCCGCACCGACACCAGCGAATCCGAGCCCGCCAGCGCGAACGCCCCCTGGTACAGCCACGGAACGAGCGGGGGCTTGCGGTCCACGACCGTCTCGTACAGCTCCCCGCCGTGGGCCAGCATGCGCGCCTGTACGGCCAGATAGCCCTCGTCGGGGTTCCAGAGGGGCTGGGCGAAGGACGGGACGCGGGTGAGGCACGCCAGGACCGTCAGCAGGGGCAGCAGGCGGCGCCAGTAGCCGTGGCCGACTCGCGGTGCGGTGACGGAGCGTTGCGGGGCGAGGGGCTCGGCGTACATGGAATTAACGCTATCCGGCCCCGCAGTCCCTGACTTAGCGGGACATACGGGGCCGGAGCGTTCGGTGCGTCAGTTACTCTTCGTCACCCCGCGGCGGCTTCATGATCTGGCCGACCGTGGTCTCCTCGTGGCGTCCGAGACGGCTGTGGCCGCGGCCGTAGAGGAAGTACACGAAGAAGCCGGCGGCCATCCAGATGCCGAACCGGACCCAGGTCTCGGCGGGCAGGTTGATCATCAGCCAGAGGGAGGCGAGGACCGACAGGATCGGGATGAACGGCACCCATGGGGTGCGGAAGGCCCGGTGCAGGTCGGGGCGGGTCCGACGGAGGATGATCACGCCGATCGCGACGACCACGAAGGCGAACAGGGTGCCGATGTTCACCAGGGCCGCGAGTTCGGTCAGCGGGGTGAAGCCGGCGAGGATCGCGATGATCACGCCGAGCAGGATGGTCGGCCGGTGCGGGGTCCTGAACCTCGGGTGGACATGGGAGAAGAAGCGGGGCAGCAGTCCGTCGCGGCTCATCGCGAAGAACACCCGGGTCTGGCCGAGGAGCAGGATCATGCAGACCGTCGTCAGGCCGACCGCCGCGCCGAAGCTGATGAAGCCCGCGAACCAGGGGTGTCCCGTGTCCTTGAACGCGTCGGCGAGCGGGGCGTCCACGGACAGTCGGCTGTAGTGCTGCATACCGGTGACGACGATCGACACGGCGACGTACAGCGTGGTGCAGATGAGGAGGGAACCGATGATGCCGCGCGGCATGTCGCGCTGCGGGTTCTTGGTCTCCTCGGCTGCCGTGGCCACGACGTCGAAGCCGATGAAGGCGAAGAACACGACCGAGGCGGCCGTGAAGATGCCCATCACGCCGAAGTTGGAGGGCGCCCAGCCGAACATCAGCTGGATCAGTGGGGCCTGGAGACTCTCTCCGGCCTCCACTGCCTGCTGCTTCGGGATGAAGGGGTCGTAGTTGTCGCCGTCGATGAGGAACGCGCCCGCGATGATCACGGTCAGGACGACGGTCACCTTGATGGCGACGACGAGGGACGTGATGCGCGCGGACAGCTTCATGCCGAGCACGAGGATGAAGGTGAGGACGAGGACGAGCGCGGCGGCGAGGATGTCGAAGCCGAACTCGCCGGCGCCCTCCCGGCTGCCCAGGGCCACGGGCATCTCCCAGCCCGCGTTGTCCATGAGCGACTGGACATAGCCGGACCAGCCGACGGCCACCACCGCCGTACCGAGCGCGAACTCCAGGACCAGGTCCCAGCCGATGATCCAGGCGGGCAGCTCTCCGAGGGAGGCGTACGAGAAGGTGTAGGCGGACCCGGCAACCGGGACCGTGGAGGCGAACTCGGCGTAGCAGAGCGCGGCGAGCGCGCAGGCGACGCCGGCGGCGACGAAGGCCAGCGCGACGGCCGGCCCGGCGTTGTTCTTGGCGACGGTGCCGGTCAGGACGAAGATTCCGGTGCCGATGATGACACCGACGCCGAAGACCGTCAGATCGAGCGCGGACAAGGACTTCTTGAGCGCGTGCTCGGGCTCCTCGGTATCGAGGATGGACTGCTCGACCTTCTTCGTCCGGAAGAGGGTGTTGCTCACGGGCGTACCTCCCACGCTTGTCGTCCTCGACATGATCGAGAGGGGGCGTGGTGCGTATGCCCGGACACCGGCGATGTCACACGGATGGGCCGGTTCCACCACCGTTTAGGAGGGTGGGACCGGCCCATTCGGCGGTACGTCAGTCGCGGGCGGGCTCCACCGAGTCGACCTCGGCCGGATTGCGGTCGTAGCGTCCGTCCAGCTTGGACACGAGGCCGGTGACCTGGCGGGCGATGTCGGGGGCGGTCAGGCCGATCTCGGCCATCACCTCGGCGCGCGAGGCGTGGTCGAGGAAGCGCGGCGGGATGCCGAAGTCGCGCAGCGGGACATCGACACCGGCGTCGCGCAGCGCCTGGGCGACGGCGGAGCCGACGCCGCCGACGCGGGAGTTGTCCTCGACGGTGACGACCACGCGGTGCCGCTCCGCAAGGGGGGCCATGGCCTCGTCGACGGGCTTGACCCAGCGCGGGTCGACGACGGTGGTGGAGATGCCCTGCCGGTCGAGGAGGGCGGCGATCTCCAGGCACATGGGGGCGAGGGCGCCCACGGAGACGAGCAGCACGTCGGGCCGGTCGGTGCCGGGCTCGCGCAGCACGTCCATGCCGCCGACGCGGCCCACGGCGGGTACGGCGGGGCCGACGGCGCCCTTGGAGAAGCGGACCACGGTCGGCGCGTCCTTGACCTCGACGGCCTCACGGAGCTGGGCGCGGACCTGGTCGGCGTCGCGCGGGGCGGCGAGCCTGAGGCCGGGGACGACCTGGAGGATCGACATGTCCCACATGCCGTTGTGGGAGGCGCCGTCGGTGCCGGTGACCCCGGCGCGGTCCAGGACGAAGGTCACCCCGCACTTGTGCAGGGCCACGTCCATCAGGACCTGGTCGAAGGCGCGGTTGAGGAAGGTGGCGTAGACGGCGAAGACGGGGTGCACTCCGCCGGTGGCGAGGCCTGCCGCGGAGACGGCGCCGTGCTGCTCGGCGATGCCGACGTCGTAGACGCGGTCGGGGAAGGCCTTGGCGAACTTGTCGAGGCCGACCGGCTGGAGCATGGCGGCGGTGATGGCGACGATGTCCTCGCGCTCCTTGCCGAGCGCGACCATCTCGGCGCCGAAGACGGAGGTCCAGTCGGCGCCGGAGGAGGCGATCGGCAGGCCCGTGTCGGGGTGGATCTTGCCTACGGCGTGGAAGCGGTCGGCCTCGTCCTGGAGGGCGGGCTGGTAGCCGCGACCCTTCTCGGTGAGGCAGTGCACGATGACGGGGCCGCCGAAGCGCTTGGCGCGGGCGAGGGCCGACTCCAGGGCCTCGATGTCGTGGCCGTCGATGGGGCCGACGTACTTCAGGCCGAGGTCCTCGAACATGCCCTGGGGGGCGATGAAGTCCTTCAGGCCCTTCTTGGCGCCGTGCAGGGTCTCGTAGAGCGGCTTGCCGACGACGGGGGTGCGCCCCAGGAGGTCCTTGCCGCGGGCCAGGAAGCGCTCGTAGCCGTCGGTGGTGCGCAGGGTCGCCAGGTGGTTGGCGAGGCCGCCGATGGTCGGCGCGTAGGAGCGCTCGTTGTCGTTGACGACGATGACCAGGGGGCGGTCCTTGGCGTCGGCGATGTTGTTCAGCGCCTCCCAGGCCATACCGCCGGTGAGGGCGCCGTCACCGATCACGGCGACGACATGGTCGTCGCGTTTGCGGATCTGGTTGGCCTTGGCGAGGCCGTCGGCCCAGCCGAGGACCGTCGAGGCGTGGCTGTTCTCGATGACGTCGTGCTCGGACTCGGCCTGCGAGGGGTAGCCGGACAGGCCGCCCTTCATCTTCAGCTTGGAGAAGTCCTGCCGGCCGGTGAGCAGCTTGTGGACGTAGGACTGGTGGCCCGTGTCCCACAGCACCTTGTCCTTGGGCGACTCGAAGACCCGGTGCAGGGCGATGGTCAGCTCCACCACACCGAGATTGGGGCCGAGGTGGCCGCCGGTCTTGGAGACGGCGTCGACGAGGAAGGTCCGGATCTCCTCTGCCAGCTGGTCCAGCTGCTCCAGGCTGAGCCGGTCCAGATCGCGCGGTCCCCTGATGCGGGTCAGCAGCGGCACCCGTGCCTCCTTGCAGTAGAGCTGTTCGAGCTGTTGCCGGGCTTGTCGAGTCTAATGTTCCGTCTTTGCGGACTGCGCCCGGGCGGTGCGTCGTACGTCACGCGATCGGCTGTACCCACGATCAGGCGTTCCTACGACATGACTGTTGCCCGGTACCCCCATTGGTACCGGGCAACAGGTCTACCTGACGCGCTAGGCGCGACCGGCGGTCTTCTGCGTCTTGCGGGTGACCGCGTCGATGACGACGGTCGCCAGCAGCACGCCACCGGTGATCATGTACTGGACCGGGGAGGCGATGCCCTCCAGGGCCAGGCCGTACTGGATCGAGACGATCACGAGGACACCGAGCAGGGCGTTCCAGGTGCGGCCCCGGCCACCGAACAGCGAGGTGCCACCGATGACGGCCGCCGCGATGGCGTTCATCAGCAGGTCACCGGCGCCGGCGCCCTGGTTCGCCGAGGCGATCTTGGACGCGATGAACAGACCGCCGATGGCGGCGAAGGTGCCGGAGATCGCGAAGACCGAGATCCGGACCATCTCCACGTTGATACCGGCACGGCGGGACGCCTCGACGCTGCCGCCGAGCGCGAACACCTTGCGGCCGTAGGAGGTGCGGCGCAGGACGAAGTCCGTGAGCAGCAGGACCGCGATGAAGAGCACCACGGCCAGCGGCAGGCCCCTGTGCGAGTTGAAGACCATGGCCGCGGCGAAGGAGACGACCGCCAGCAGCACGGTGCGCAGGATGGTGTCGCTCAGCGGCCGGGACGGCACGCCCGCGGCCTCGCGGCGGCGGTTGTCGTAGAAGGAGCTGAGGAAGTACAGCGCGGTCGCGGCGATGGCGAGACCGTAGGCGGCGGCCACATCGGAGAAGTAATAGCTGGTCAGCTTGCCCACGAGGCCTTCGCTGTCCAGGTTGATGGTGCCGCTGTCGCCCAGGATCTTGAGCATGAAGCCGTTCCAGAACAGCAGACCGGCCAGGGTCACGGCGAAGGCAGGGACGCCGATCTTCGCGAAGAAGAAGCCGTGGATGGCGCCGGCGGCCGTGCCGGTGAGGATGGCGAGCACAAAGGCGAGCCACTCGTTCATGCCGTTGGTGACGTTCAGCACCGCGAAGCTGGCGCCCGCGACACCGGAGACCGAGCCGACCGACAGGTCGATCTCGCCCAGCAGCAGGACGAACACGATGCCGACGGCGATCATGCCCGTGCCGACCATGGCGACGGAGATGTCGGAGAGGTTGCCGGCGGTGAGGAAGTTGGAGTTCAGGCTCTGGAAGATGATCCAGATGATGGCCAGACCGATGACGACCGGGATGGAGCCCAGGTCACCGGCCTTCATCTTGCGCTTGAACTCGGAGACGTAGCCCGCGAGGCCCTGCTCGCGCACGAGCAGCCGGGGGTCGACGACGGTGACGGCCGCGGCCGCCGCTTCGGGGTTCTCCACCGCGTGGTCTTCGGGCGGCGTGGAAGTCTTGTCGATGCTGCTCACTTCTTGATCTCCCCATTGGAGCGCGCCGCACGACGGGTCACGGCGTTGTCCGTGGCGCCGGTGATGGCGGAGATGATCTCTTCCTGCGAGGTCGACTTGACCTCGAAGACGCCGTTGTTGCGCCCGAGGCGCAGGACGGCGACCTTGTCGGCCACCGCCTTCACATCCGCCATGTTGTGGCTGATGAGGATGACGGCGTGCCCGCGCTCGCGCAGTCGCTCCACGAGGTCGAGGACCTGGGCGGTCTGCTCGACGCCGAGGGCGGCGGTGGGCTCGTCGAGGATGACCAGCTTGGGCTCGCCCAGCATGGAGCGGGCGATGGCGACCGTCTGACGCTGACCGCCGGAGAGCGAGGCGATCGGGATACGGACGCTGGGGATGCGGATCGACAGCGTGTCCAGCAGCTCGCGGGAGCGGCGCTCCATCTCGACCTCGTCCAGGATGCCGCGCTTGCGGACTTCCCGGCCCAGGTAGAGGTTGCCGACGACATCGATGTTGTCGCACAGCGCGAGGTCCTGGTAGACCGTCGCGATGCCCAGGTTCTGGGCGTCGTGCGGCCTGTTGATCGTTACGGACTTGCCCTCCCACTCGATGACACCGTCATCGATGGGATGCACGCCGGCGATCGTCTTGACCAGCGTGGACTTTCCGGCGCCGTTGTCGCCGACCAGGGCGACCACCTCACCGGCGTGGACCTCAAGCTCTACGTCGGTGAGCGCCTGAACGGCACCGAATCGCTTGGAGACCCCGCGCAACGCCAGCACGGGCGTAGCGGACACGTGAACCATCTCCTTCGCCGCCTGACCCGGCGGGAGGTTGTGCAGAAAAAGTAGGGGGTTTCGGAGTTCCGTCCGGCGCCCCGCGCCGAGCTTGCGGGGCTGTCGAGTGCGCGAGGCGCCGGAGGAAGCCTGGAGCTCAAGTCCCGTAAGGGAATTCAAGGACGAATTCCCTTACATGGAAAGGGACTTGCGGCTACTTACTCGAGGCCGATCTTCTCGCAGGCCGCCTTGTACTTGGCGGTGCAGATCTCCGCGACCGTGTAGACGCCGTCCTTGATGACGGTGTCCTGGATGTTGTCCTGGGTCAGCGAGGTGACGTCGACCAGGACGGACGGGATGCCCTTGTTGGTGGGGCTGTCGACCTTGTCCTGGGCGACGGAGTCGAGCGACTTGCCCTGGGCGAGCGCGACGGCCATCTCGGCGGCGGCGTCGGCCTCGGGGGCGTACGGCTTGTAGACGCTCATGTACTGCTCACCCGTGACGATGCGCTGCACACCCGCGAGCTCGGCGTCCTGGCCGGTCACCGGGACGTCGTCGATGCCGGCGGCCTTGAGGGCGGTGATGATGCCGCCGGCCATGCCGTCATTGGCGGAGTAGACGCCGATGACCTTGTCCTTGCCGATGGAGGAGATCGCGCCCTCCATGTTGGCGTTGGCGTTCTCCGGCTTCCACTCCTTGGTGTCGTACTCCTTGCCGATGTTCACCTTGCCGTCGAGGACGGAGTGCGCGCCCTCCTTGAACTGGGCGGCGTTCGGGTCGGTGGAGGAGCCGTTCATCATGACGATCTGGCCGTCCTTGGCCTTGTCGCCAAGGGCCTCCAGGAGGGCCTCGCCCTGGGTCTTGCCCACCGTCACGTTGTCGAAGGACGTGTAGGCGTCGATCGGGCCCTGCGCCAGGCGGTCGTAGGCGACGACCGGGATGCCGGCGTCCTTGGCCTTCTGCACGGAGGACTTGATGGCCGCGGAGTCCACCGCGTCCAGGATGATCACGTCCACCTTGTTGGTGATCATCGAGTCGACCTGCTGGCTCTGCTGGCTGGCGTCCTGCTTGGCGTTGGCGTAGATGACCTCGCCCTTGCCGTTCGTGAGCTCGCCGACCTTCTTCTCGATGAGCGGGCGGTCGAACTTCTCGTAACGCGCGGTCTGGTTCTCCGGAAGGAGGAGGCCGACCTTGATGTCGTCGCCCTTCTTGGCGCCCGACGTGGTGGATCCGTTGTCGCCCGCTTCATCGGCGCTGCCACAGGCGGCCAGCGAGACGGCCATAGCACCTGCGGCAACGGCAACAGCGGCACGACGCATACGCGTGTTCACTTCAGAAACCTCCCTGACGAGGCCGCGTCGTTGCGGCCGAGGTGGCTGGAAGTCAACTCGGCCACGCGTGCGACGTCAAGAAGTAAATCCTTAACGGGTTGGCAACGGTGCCATCCGTTCTCTAAGTGAAGGCGGGTGCCGCTGCATGCAGGGTGCCGTCCAAAAGTGTCGAATCGCCCATCTCGCTGAGTGCGAGAGCGAGCGCTCCGAGCACTTCCGCGCGGCCTCCAAGGGCCCCTGGAAGAACGGAGAGTTGACGTGCTGCGCTGGGGATCGCGTACCGGCTCACGGACTCTCTGATGGGTCCGAGAACCAGCTCGCCGGCCTCCGCGAGATCACCGCCGAGGACCACCCGGCTCGGGTTCAGAAGATTGCAGAGATTGGCCACTCCACTGCCGATATGGCGGCCGACGTCGGCGATCACCCGACGGCAGCCCGGGTCTCCGTCCCTGGCCAGCCGTACGACACCCTCCATGGTCAGATCGTTGCCGTGACTGGGCTGGAGCAGCGGGAGCACATAGCGCGCGGCTGTGAAGGTCTCCAGGCAGCCACGGTTTCCACAACGGCAGACCGGGCCGGACTCGTCAAGTGTAATATGTCCGATTTCTCCGGCTGTGCCGCCGGGACCTCGGTAGATCTTGCCGCTGATGACAAGCCCGGCACCGACACCGCTCGCGACCTTGATGTACGC
Source organism: Streptomyces sp. NBC_00287 (assembly GCF_036173105.1). Lineage (NCBI taxonomy): Bacteria > Bacillati > Actinomycetota > Actinomycetes > Kitasatosporales > Streptomycetaceae > Streptomyces > Streptomyces sp. NBC_00287. The sequence continues at coordinate 7,128,544 of NZ_CP108053.1, read as the reverse complement.
CAGATCCCGCACCCCACGGCCACTCCCCCAGACCATCTCGCCGAGGGCTCCGAGGTTGGCGTCGTTGTCCACATGGACGGGCACGCCGAGCCGTCCGCGCAGCTCCTCGGCGGGTTTGGTGCCGGTCCAGCCCGGCAGGATCGCGGTCGAGCCCAGGGTCCCGGACTCCACGTCGATCGGTCCGGGCACGCCAAGACCCACGCCCGCGATCTTCGAGCGGTCCACTCCGGTCGCCGCGATCAGGCGGTTGACCAGCTCTTCCGCCCGGTCGAAGCCCTGCGTCGAGGAGGCGTCCACATCCAGCGGCTCGGACTCCTCCGCCAGCACCTGATGGGCGAGATTGCCGACCGCGACCCGCAGATGGGTGTGCCCGAAGTCGATGCCGATGACAATGCCGGCGTCCCCGCTCAAGGAGACGCTGCGGGCCCGGCGGCCGCCCGCCGAAGTGGGCGTGACCTCGACGGTTCCGCCGTCCTTCAGTTCCCGGACGATATTGGATACCGTCGCCGCCGACAGACCCGTCGTCCTGGCGATCTCCGCCTGGGTGAGCGAACCCGCCAGCCGCACGGCCCGGACGACCCGCTCCAGGTTGGCTCGGTGCAGCGACGACTGCGACCCCGGAGTCTCCACGACGACCTCCTGCGCGCGGGACCGCTTCAGTGAGGCCCCGTCTATGTCCAACTAGTGAACTCTAAGCTGAGCCGTTCGGGTTGCCTCCCGTCAAGAGGTTGAACAGTATCCGGGGCGCAGCACACACCGACACACGCCGCTCCCAGGGGCGGGAACGGCGTGCGTACGACTGACTGCCGAGGGTTACTTCGAGGCTTACTTCAAGGTCGCGGAGGTAAGACCCGCCTGCACCTGACGCTGGAACGACAGGTACACGACCAGCATGGGGATCATCGCGATGGTCACGCCCGCGAAGAGCACCGGAAGGTCGGAGGCGTACCCCTGCTGCTGTTGGAGCTGGATGAGCCCCTGGGTCAGGACATAGCGCTCTGGATCGTCCCCGCTCTGCGGCTGCATCAGCACCGTCGGCAGGATGAACTGGTTCCACTGGCCGAGGGTGTTGAAGATGCCGACGCTGAGCAGTCCCGGCTTCGCCATCGGCATCATGACCTGGAAGAAGGTCCGGGTGTGCGAGGCGCCGTCCAGGATCGCCGCCTCGAACACCGCCGAGGGCAGGGTCCGGAAGAAGGCGTGCATGAAGAACACCGTGAACGGCATCGAGTAGGCGATGTACACCAGGATCAGGCCCTGGTAGGTGTTCAGCATGTCCAGCCGTTTGACCATGAAGAACAGCGGGACCAGCGCCAGGAACACCGGGAACATGGCGCCCGCGACGAAGAAGTAGTACAGGAACCTGTTGCCCCAGAACTGGTAGCGGGCCAGTACGTACGCCGCCATGGAGCCGAGCAGCATGGTCAGCGGCACCGAGAAGATCAGCACGATCACGGTGTTGAGGAAGTAGTCCCCGATGCCCTTGTCCCAGGCCCGGGAGAAGACGTCCAGGGACCAGTTCTCGGGCCAGCCGAAGGCCGAGGAGCCGATCTGGACGTCGGACTTGAAGGAGCTGAGCACCAGCCACAGCAGCGGCAGCACGATCAGCAGCGCCCACAGGGCGAGAAAGCCGTGCGAGAAGACGTTCAGTACGACGCCCTCGCTGCGTTCGTCGCCCGGGCGGGCCGTGGTCTTGTGCACCGGCGGCCGGCCGGTGGGGGGCGCGGATTCCTTGATGGGTGCGCTCATCGTTGTCGTCTCTCCCCGCTCAGAACTCGATGCGCTCGCGGCGGGTGGCGCGCAGCGTGACCACGGACACGATCAGGGTGAGCAGCAGCATGATGACGCCCATGGCACAGGCGTAGCCGCTCTTTCCGTACAGCAGGAAGTTCCGCATCATCACCGTCGCCATGACCTCGCTGTGGTGATCGGGGCCGCCGCCGTAGTCACCGGAGGTCATGGTGGTGACCAGGATGAACATGTCCATCGCGGCGATACCGAGGTAGACCCAGGCGGTCTGCACGGAGTCCCACAGCAGCGGCAGGGTGATGCGGAAGAAGGTGTGGGCCCGGCCCGCGCCGTCGATCAGCGCGGCCTCGTAGATGTCACGGGGGATGGACTGCATGGCGGCGGAGAACAGCACCAGGTAGAAGCCGACGCCGTGCCAGACGACGACCGCGATCAGCGCCCACAGCACGATGTTGGGCTCGTTGAGCCATTCGACGGGGCTGTTCTCGTCGACCAGGCCGAGCTTGATCAGGGCGCCGTTGAGCATGCCGCCGCCGTCACTGCGGTACACGGCTCCGAACAGCACCGCGAGGATCGCCAGCGACAGGACCTGCGGGAAGAAGTAGACGACCTTGTAGAACCAGGAGCCCGCCACCCCCGAGACCCCGCCGGCCCGCCCGCGCCCGCCCGCGTTCAGCATGAACGCGAAGAACAGCGCCAGCAGGATCGTGATCGCCGGGATGAAGATCAGGAACAGGATGTTGTGCCAGATCGCCCCCATGAAGATGTCGTCCTTGAACAACGCGGTGTAGTTGTCCAGGCCGACGAAGTTGAACGTCTGCGACTGCCCTTTCCAGTCGGTCAGCGAATAGCCGAACGTCTGGATGTACGGCCAGATCACAAAGATCACATAGAGCGCCACGGGAGCGAACAGAAATCCCGCGACGAACCGGTGCTGCCCTTTACGCATAGGCGTTTTCCTGCCCCTGAAGTCCCGTTCCGGGCCGGTGATGTCCGGCCCGGAACGCGGTCGGTCGAGCGAGATCAGTCCCGGCGGTTGTTCTTGGAAGCCGGGTCCTTGGCCTGCTTGTCCACCGCCGCCTGCGCCCGCTTCAGCCACTCCTTGGGCTGAATACGCTTGGCCATCAGCTCATTGGACGCGTTCTCGATGGCCGTGCCCATCTCGCTGTACCACTCCGTGTACAGGAACCGGAAGGTGTTGTCACCGGCGGCCTTCGAAGCCTCCACCGTCGACTGAGTACCGGGCCGCAGCTGGACACTGGAGTCGACTCCGTCCTGAAGGATCGTCAGCGAGTTCGCCTCCTTCGCGAACAGCGTCGACCACTCCTTGGACAGCATCATCCGCATGAACTCCTTGGCCGCGGGCAGGTTCTTCGCCTTGGCCGGGATGATGAACGGCTCCCCGGAGCCGGCCCGGATCGCCTCGAACGGCAGCTTGCTGTCCGGCAGCAGCGGCATCGGCAGGAACTTCATGTCGAAGTCCTCCGGCGTCTGCTTCAGCTGCTCGTTCTCCAGCCAGGAACCGCTGGTGATAAAGGCCGCCTTGTACTGGTTCCACCGGGTCTGCGACTCGGTGTGCGTCAGGCCGTTGGTGCCGGGCATCAAGTAGCCCTTTTCGACGACCTCGTAGACCGCCTCGATGGCAGCCGTCGCGGCGTCGGAACCCACGAACGCGTTGGGTTCGAGGTTGTCGATCGCCTTCATGGCATCCAGACCGCCGGTCTTGGCGATCAGGTCCATGATGGCGACATTGATGTAGTACGGGTACTTGCCCTGGTGCGCGAGGCCCCCGATGCCCTGGGACTTGGCGTCCTTGCAGATGGCGAGGAAGTCGTCCCAGGTCTGGGGCGCCTCCCAGCCCTTCTCCTCGAAGAGCTTGCCGGAGTACCAAAGGCCCCACACCGTGTAGATGTAGTTGAGCGCGACGACCTTGCCGCTCTGCATGCCCGCGTCCAGCGTGCCCGGGATCAGGGTGTCGCGGACCTTCTTGCTCGGGTCGTCGATCGACGGGGAGTTCAGGACCTCGGCGAGGTCGAGGAGCTGGCCGTTCTTGTGGAGCACGTCGATCGGGATCTGCTGGGCGCCCGAATCGTCCACGATGTCCGGCGGGTTGCCGGCGTTGAAGCGCGGCTGGAGCTTGCCGGTGATCTCCTGGGTGCCGGTGTGGGTGGAGGTGACGCCCCACTTCTTCTTGAAGGACGCCTCCCACGCCTTGGCGTAGTCGTCGCCGTAGCCGCCCTTGAAGACGACGACATCGAGCTTGCTGCCGTCCTTCACGCCGAACGGGTTCGACTCGGACGTCTTGCCCTCGGTGTCGTTGTCGGACTCATCGCCTCCGCCGCCGCTCGCGCAGGCGGACAGGAAGCTCATGGTGGGTACGGAGATCAGACCGAGTGCGGCGGACCGCTTGATCAGATCGCGGCGGTTGGTGCCCCCGTTTGTGCTGTTCGGGTCGGAAGTGGATCCCATGCTCAAGTCCTCGCCTTCTCCAGGACTCAGGCGGTGTACCGGATCCTCCCGGGCACCGCGGTCAGGTCAAGCAGGGTCGTGCAGGAAGTACCGTGAATCGCCGACAGGTATAGTCCACTTCCCGCCAACGGAGCAAGATCGAATGCAAGGTTGGCCATTGGTCTTTTCCGAGTTGAGACCTCTCGGAAATATGAGCGGCCCGTGCACCGCCTGGCGGAAAAATCCCCGCCATCACCCCCGAATGCCACAGCCAACACCCTTGACACAACAGGCTACTTGAGTCACAACTAAGCCTTGCGCATCGAAGCTGACAACGTTGTCCAGAGCGCAGGGAGAGTGCTTACCCATGAGGCACAGACGTGGCACGGCGGTCGTGTGGGCGACCGCCTTCGCTTTGGCGGTGGGATCACAGGGCGTGGCGGTAGCCCTGCCCGAGGCCCCCACCGTCGACCGGGAGTTCAGCTCCTCCTTCGAGACCGGCGAGCCTACCCCGGACTGGCTCAATACGGTCGATGAGGCACCGGACGGTTCGAAGCGGGCCGCAGGCGTGGACGGCGGTTACAGTTCCGGCATTCCGGGCAATGTGACCGACCATGTCACGGACGTACGGGCGAACGGCGAGAACTCCGGCGCCGGCGAGGTGAAGGAGAACCTCGTCGACGGCGAGCCGAGCAGCAAATGGCTGGTCTTCCAGCCGACCGGGTGGGTCGAGTTCGACCTGGACAAACCGGTGAAGGTGGCGAAATACGCGCTCACTTCGGCCAATGACGTCGCCGAGCGCGATCCACGGGACTGGACCCTGAAGGGCTCCACGGACGGCACGAACTGGACGACCCTCGACACCCGCTCCGGGGAGAGCTTCGCCGAGCGGTTCCAGACAAAGACGTACGACATCGCCGAGCCGGCCGAGTACCGGCACTTCCGGCTCGAGGTCACCAAGAACAACGGCGCCTCCGGCATACTCCAGCTCGCCGATGTCCAGTTCTCCACGGGCGGCAGCGAGGGGCCGGTGCCCGAGGACATGCTCTCGCTGGTCGATCGCGGTCCGAGCGGCTCGCCGACGGCGAAGGCGGGCGCCGGCTTCACCGGCAAGCGGGCGCTGCGCTACGCGGGGCGGCATACGGCGGACGGGCGGGCGTACTCGTACAACAAGGTCTTCGACGTGGATGTGGCGGTCGGCCGGGACACCCGGCTCTCGTACCGGATCTTCCCCTCGATGGCCGACCGCGATCTCGACTACGACGCCACCAATGTCTCCGTGGACCTGGCCTTCACGGACGGCACGTATCTCAGCGACCTGAAGGCCACCGACCAGCACGGGTTCGCGCTGACCCCGCAGGGGCAGGGGGCGTCCAAGGTCCTCTACGTCAACCAGTGGAACAACGTCGCCTCGCGGATCGGTTCGGTCGCGGCGGGCAAGACGGTGGACCGGATCCTGGTCGCCTACGACTCCCCCAAGGGCCCGGCGAAGTTCCGCGGCTGGCTGGACGACGTGGCCCTGAAGAACGTGCCGCAGGAGCGGCCCAAGGCCCATCTGTCGGACTACGCGGTGACCACCCGCGGCACCAACTCCAGCGGCGGTTTCTCGCGCGGCAACAACTTCCCGGCGACGGCCGTGCCGCACGGCTTCAACTTCTGGACTCCGGTCACCAACGCGGGCTCGCTGAGCTGGCTGTACGACTACGCACGTGCGAACAACGCGGACAATCTCCCCACGATCCAGGCGTTCAGCGCGAGCCATGAGCCGAGTCCCTGGATGGGCGACCGGCAGACCTTCCAGGTGATGCCCTCGGTGGCCGCGGGTGTGCCGGAGACCGGCCGGGAGGCCCGCGAGCTCGCCTTCCGGCACGAGAACGAGACCGCGCGGCCGTACTACTACGGGGTGCGGTTCGAGAACGGGCTGAAGGCGGAGATGACGCCGACCGACCACGCGGCCGTCCTGCGCTTCACCTACCCCGGCGACGACACGAGCGTCCTCTTCGACAACGTCACCGACCAGGCGGGGCTGACCCTCGACAAGGACAGCGGGACCTTCACCGGGTACTCCGACGTGAAGTCCGGCCTCTCGACCGGCGCCACACGGCTCTTCGTGTACGGCGAGTTCGACCGGCCGGTGACCGAGGGCGACTCCAGCGGCGTCAAGGGGTACCTGCGCTTCGACGCCGGCGACGACCGGACCGTCACCCTGCGCCTGGCGACCTCCCTCATCAGCGTCGACCAGGCCAAGGCCAATCTGCGCCAGGAGATCCCGGACGGCACCTCCTTCGACAAGGTCAAGTCACGTGCCCAGCAGCAGTGGGACCGCATCCTCGGCAAGGTCGAGGTCGAGGGCGCGACCCCGGACCAGCTGACCACGCTGTACTCCAGCCTGTACCGGCTGTACCTGTACCCCAACTCGGGCTTTGAGAAGGTCGGTTCGAAGTACCAGTACGCCTCCCCCTTCTCGCCGATGCCGAATCCGGACACACCGACGCACACCGGCGCGAAGATCGTGGACGGCAAGGTGTACGTCAACAACGGCTTCTGGGACACCTATCGGACCACCTGGCCGGCGTACTCACTCCTGACCCCCACTCAGGCGGGCGAGATGGTCGACGGGTTCGTGCAGCAGTACAAGGACGGCGGCTGGACCTCGCGCTGGTCCTCGCCGGGGTACGCGGACCTGATGACCGGCACCTCCTCCGATGTCGCCTTCGCGGACGCCTACGTCAAGGGCGTCGGCTTCGACGCGAAGTCGGCGTACGACGCGGCCGTGAAGAACGCCACCGTCGTGCCGCCCTCCTCGGGCGTGGGCCGCAAGGGCATGGCGACCTCGCCGTTCCTCGGCTACACCAGCACCGACACCCACGAGGGCCTCTCCTGGGCGCTGGAGGGCTACCTCAACGACTACGGCATCGCGCGGATGGGCCAGGAGCTGTACAAGAAGACCGGCGAGAAGCGCTACCAGGAGGAGTCGGAGTACTTCCTCAACCGCGCCCAGGAGTATGTCAACCTCTTCGACACGAAGGCGGGCTTCTTCCAGGGCCGGGACGCCGAGGGCGACTGGCGCGTCGAGTCGTCGAAGTACGACCCGCGCGTGTGGGGTTACGACTACACCGAGACCAACGGTTGGGGGTACTCCTTCACCGCCCCGCAGGATTCGCGCGGTCTCGCCAACCTCTACGGCGGCCGGGGCAAGCTCGGCGACAAGCTCGACGAGTACTTCTCCACCCCGGAGACGGCCTCCCCCGACTTCGTCGGCTCCTACGGCGGTGTCATCCATGAGATGACCGAGGCGCGGGATGTGCGGATGGGCATGTACGGGCACTCCAACCAGGTCGCCCACCACGCGATCTACATGTACGACGCGGCCGGGCAGCCGTGGAAGGCGCAGAAGAACGTCCGCGAAGTGCTCTCCCGCCTCTACACCGGCAGCGAGATCGGCCAGGGTTACCACGGCGACGAGGACAACGGCGAGCAGTCGGCCTGGTTCCTCTTCTCCGCGCTCGGCTTCTACCCGCTGGTGATGGGCAGCGGCGAATACGCCGTCGGCTCCCCGCTGTTCACCAAGGCGACCGTGCATCTGGAGAACGGCGAGGACCTGGTCGTCAAGGCCCCGAAGAACAGCGCACGCAATGTCTATGTGCAGGGTCTGAAGGTCAACGGCAAGACGTGGACGTCGACTTCGCTGCCGCACAAGCTGCTCGCGAAGGGCGGGGTGCTGGAGTTCGACATGGGCCCGCGGCCGTCGTCCTGGGGCACGGGCAAGAACGCGGCGCCCGTGTCGATCACCAAGGACGACAAGGTGCCCACCCCCCGGACGGACGTGCTGAAGGGTGAGGGCGCCCTGTTCGACAACACCTCGGCGACTCAGGCGGCGGTGACCTCCGTGGACCTGCCGACGCCGGATGCCGCCGAGGCCGTCCAGTACACGCTGACCTCCTTCGACCGCACCAAGGCGCCGACCGGCTGGACCCTCCAGGGCTCCTCCGACGGGACCGAGTGGACGACCCTGGACCGGCGTACCGGGGAGTCCTTCGCATGGGACCGGCAGACCCGGGCGTTCTCGGTGGGGTCACCGGGTACGTACGAGAGGTACCGCCTGGTGCTGGACGGCGAGGCGACCGTTTCGGAGGTCGAACTCCTCGCCGGGTGAGGAGAGTTGGGGTCTCATGCCGCTTCCCGTGCCCGTGCTGCCCGAGGGTGTCGACCCTGCCTGGCTGCCGCCCGAGGCCTTTCGGCCCCTCGGCAGCCGGCGGACCCTGATCCGCGGATCGGGTCCGCTGGTGGACACGGTGCACGGTGAAGTGGCGGAGGCCTGTGCGCGGTTCGGGGGAAGCGTCGAGCGCGATGCTTCCCCCGAACCGTGCGACCTGGTGCTGGAGCTCTCCGGCGCCGATGCCTCGGAGGCGTTCACCAGCGAGCGAGCGGACGGCCGTACGACCGTCCGCGCGACCGGCGGGGCCGGACTGCTGTACGGCTTCTTCCACGTCGTCCGCCTCGGCGAAGCGGCGTTCCAGGGCGAACGCCCTCGGCAGACCCACCGTCCAACGCTCGCCCAGCGCATGCTGGACCACTGGGACAACGTGGCCGTGCATCCGGTGATGGGCCAGGTCGAGCGCGGCTACTCCGGCGGGTCCCTGTTCTGGCGGGACGGACGGGCGCGCGGCGATCTGGAGCGGGTGCGGGTGTACGGCAGGCTGCTGGCGGCCTGCGGGATCAACGCCGTCGCCGTGAACAACGTCAATGTGCACGAGACCGAGGCCCGGCTGCTGACCGAGCGGATCGGTGACGTGGCCCGGATCGCCGACGCACTCAGGCCGTACGGGATCAGCACGCATCTGTCGGTGACCTTCGCCGCGCCGATCGTGCTCGGGGGCCTGGACACCGCCGATCCGCTGGACGCCCGGGTGCGGCGGTGGTGGGAGCGGGCGACCGCGGAGGTGTACGAGGCGATTCCGGACTTCGGCGGGTATCTGGTGAAGGCGGACTCCGAGGGCCGGCCGGGCCCGTTCGCGTACGGCCGCAGCCATGCCGACGGGGCGAACATGCTGGCGGCAGCGCTGGAGCCGTACGGCGGCACGGTCCGCTGGCGGGCGTTCGTCTACGACCATCGCCAGGACTGGCGGGACCGCTCGACGGACCGGGCGCGGGCGGCGTACGACCATTTCGTGCCGCTGGACGGGGAGTTCGCGGAGAACGCGGTGCTCCAGGTGAAGCACGGGCCGATGGACTTCCAAGTGCGCGAGCCCGTCTCGCCGCTCATCGGCGCGATGCCGAACACCCGGCTGGCGGTGGAGGTGCAGGCCACGCAGGAGTACACCGGGCAGCAGCGGCATGTGTGCTGGCTGGGCCCGATGTGGAGCGAGGCGCTGCGGTTCCGTCCTGAGGGCACGACCCGGGTCGGCGACCTGGCCGACGGTCTGGTCGCCGTGTCCAACGCCGGTGCCGACCCCTTCTGGACCGGGCATCCGCTGGCCCAGGCCAACCTGTACACCTTCGGGCGGCTCGCCTGGGAACCGGACGCGGACCCCCGTGCGGTGCTGGACGACTGGATCCGGCTCACCTTCCCGGACGCCCCCGAGCGGCTCGTCGGCGGGCTGCACGCCGTGCTCGACGGCTCCTGGCGGACGTACGAGAAGTACACCGCGCCGCTGGGAGTGGGGTTCATGGTGCAGCCGGGGCACCACTACGGGCCGAGCGTGGACGGCTATGAGTACAGCCCTTGGGGCACCTATCACTTCGCCGACCGGGACGGCGTGGGCGTGGACCGGAGCGCGGCGACCGGGACGGGGTACGCGGCGCAGTACGCCAAGCCCTGGGCCGAGGTCTACGAGTCACCGTCGTCCTGTCCCGATGAACTGCTGCTGTTCTTCCACCATGTGGTGTACGGCCACATGCTGCACAGCGGGAAGACGGTGATCCAACACATCTACGACACGCACTTCGAGGGCGTGGAGGAGGTGGCGGCGGCCCGGGAGGTGTGGGCCTCGCTCGACGGCCTCGTCGATCCGGCGCGCCATGCGCGGGTGGCGGAGCGGTTCGAGGAGCAGCTGCGCAGCGCCCGGGAGTGGCGGGATCAGATCAACAGTTACTTCTTCCGGAAGTCCGGGGTGCCGGACGAGCGTGGGCGGACCCTCTACTGACAGATCGTGATCGCCGTGCTTATGATGCCGACGATGAAGAACTTCACCTCATTCGGATTGGGGGAATCGTCCACGCAAGGTGAGTGCTGATGGCACCTCACTTCGCGAAGGAGATTCCGACCCGCCTGTCGATGTGGCAGCGCGTACGTGAGTACGCCGTGCCACTGTCCATGATCGAGACCGCGACCTCGCGGCGTGCAGCCGGTGACTGGGCCGGGGCCTGCGCTGCCGCCCGGGTCGACGTCGATCTCGATCTGCGCGCCGTGCGCGACCGCCACGGCACCGAACTCGTCACCCGCCTCAGAGCGGATCTGCGTCGGCTGGCGCCGGATCTGCTCCGCTGGCACATGCCGCGGATCGCCCCCGACGGGCGGCTGCGGCCCGGCCTCACGCTCACGCTGGCCCGCTATCCAGGGTCGGCGCAGCTGGTGGTGCGGACGCCTCCCGCCTGGGCGGACGCCGGACAGCGGATGTCCCTGGCCCTGTGGGAGGAGTCCGGGAGCCCCGCCCCCGGGCACCATCCGCACCCGTATCCCGACCGGCGTTTCCGGCTCGATCTGCACCGACACCTCTGGGACTCCGGGCGCAGCGGCGAGCTGGCGCGGCGATGCGCTGCCGACGGCGTTCCCGACTCCACGTGGAATACGGCGAGTTGGGCCACCGAGGCCGAACTGCTGTTGCGGGCCGAGGGCCGCCCTCGCGGGGCCTTCACCGTACGGCTCGACGCGCGCAGCCGCGCCGTGCTCGAACTCGTCGCCCCCGACGACAGCCATGTCCCGACGCTGCGGCCGCTGCGTCGGGCGCTGCCGTCGCAGGAGGTCGCGGCGCTTCCGGTGCTGCCGGAGGCGGCGGCCCGGGTGCTGCCGGATCTGGAGCTGTTGCGGGCCGGGCTGATCACGGCCGACCGGCTGCATCCGCTCGTCGCCGCCGCGTTGGCGGGGTATGGCTCGGCACCGGTGAACCGCCCGGTTCCCGAACCCGGCGATCCGCATCGGGTGGAGTGCCGGGGCGAGGTGCATCGGATCGCGCTGCGGGACGGGGTACTGACAGCGGTCGACCATCACCCGGCCGAACTGCGCCGGGAGGAGCTGCTGGTGGCGCTCGGCGGGCCACCGCTGCCCTGTCTGCGGGCGATCGACGCGGTGCACCGCAGCCCGGAGGCGCTGCCGGCGGTCCGGGAGCGGCTCCGCCACGGTGATGTCGCCGGGGCGCTGGCCGTGGTCGAAGGGCTGCTCGGTCCCGGTGCGATGCTGCGCGACGGGCCGCTCCGGGAGGAACTGGAGTCGGCCGCGGCCCGCCGCATCGAGCACGGGCTCTTCCGCTCGGGGCTGGTCGCCGTGCACCCCGCTGCCGGTGGCGGGGGCGACGCGCATCGTCCCCGGCTCGACCGACGTACGCCCCCCATGTGGCGCAGCAAGCGCGGCAACCGGGCCCGGCCCCGTACCGGCATGGCCTCCTGACCGGGACGACCTCGTCCCCTTTCATCTTCGGCCCTCGCGGCTGTCCCTCGCTCTCGACCTGCATAGGTGATGCCCATGACTTCCAGCACGCTGCTGTCCATCGACCCCCAACTCGCCCTCGCTGACGACCTCCTGACACTCCTTCGGACGACGACCACCGAACCGCGCCCCGACGAGCAGCTCGAAGCGCTCACCCTGGCCGTCGCGGCCGATCTGCCGGTGCTGCTCTGGGGCGAGCCGGGCATCGGCAAGACCGCGGCGCTGACCCAGCTCGCCGCCTCCCTCGATCTGCCGCTGACGACCGTGATCGCCAGCGTCCACGAGCCGACCGACTTCTCCGGGCTGCCCATCGTGGGCGACGACCCGGCGGTGCAGGGCGTGCCGATGGCGCCGCCGCAGTGGGCCGTGGAGTTGGTACGAGCCGGGCGGGGCCTGCTCTTCCTGGACGAACTGTCCACCGCCACCCCGGCCGTCCAGGCCGCGCTGCTCCGGGTCGTGCTGGAGCGCAGGGTCGGTGCACTGCAACTGCCGCCCGGGGTACGGATCGTGGCCGCCGCCAACCCGCGCGCGTCGGCGGCGGACGGGTGGGAGCTGAGCCCGCCGCTGGCCAACCGGTTCGTGCACCTGTACTGGGTGCACGACCGGGACGTGGTGGTGCGGGGTCTCGGCGGGGTCTGGCCCCGGGCCGAGCTGCCCCGTCTGGAGCCGGACCGGCTGTCGGAGGCGGTGGCCTTCGCGCGGCGCGCGGTGTGCGGCTTCCTGAAGGCCCGGCCGACGCTGATCCACCGGCTGCCGAGCACCGAGACCCGGCGCGGCGGAGCCTGGCCCTCACCCCGCAGCTGGGAGGCCGCGCTGACCCTGCTGGCCTTCGGTACGGCGGCCGCCGTCTCCCGGGAGGTGCTGGCGCTGCTGGTGCGGGGCGCGGTGGGAGACGGACCGGGTCTTGAGCTCCTCGCCCACCTGGACCGGATGGACCTGCCGGACCCGGAGTCGCTGCTGGCCGATCCCGCAGGCGCCGAGCTGCCGGAGCGGGGCGATCTGCGACAGGCCGCGCTGGAGGCGGTGGTGGCCGCCGTCGGAGCACGGCCGGAACGGGAGCGCTGGGAGGCAGGCTGGGCGGTACTGGTCCGCGCCCTCGAGACCGGCGCGCCGGACCTGCTGGTCGCCCCGGCGAAGGCGCTGGCCGCGGTGCGGCGCGACGACTGGGCGGTACCGGAGGCGGTGGAACGGTTGGCAGCGGTCGTCGGTCTCGCCGAGCGCGCGGACCGGTCGGTGGAGCGGGCGGAGGCCGCACTGGCGCAGGGTGTGCGCCGATGACGGGGGTTGTGGGCCTCGGGGGTACGGCGACGACGGGGACCGTGAAGCGCCGGCGCCCCCTGCCGCGCCCGATGTCCCCACCTCCGCCGCCGCGCCCGGTGCGGGCGACCGTGCCGGCAGCACCGGTCGGTCCCGGCCGAACGCACAGCCCGCCCGGACTCCCCCTGGACATGGAGAAGTTGCTGGCCGCCCGCCTGCACGCGGTCAAGGTCCGCCCCTACCTCGCCGTCGCGCTCTTCGCACTCCAGGTCGTGGAGGACCGTTCGGTGCCGACGATGGCGGTCGACGCGCACTGGCGCTGCTATGTCTCCCCCGGCTTCGTGGCGCGCACCCCGGTCGAGGAGCTGGCGGGCGTCTGGGTGCACGAGGTCTCCCATCTGCTCCGGGACCACCATGCGCGGGGTGAGCGCTATGCCCGGGAGAACGAGGAGTACGGGTCCGGCGAGCGAAGCGAGATGGGGGTCCCCCCGGCCGAAGGCTGGGGGAGGCTGCGGCGGAACATCGCCGCCGACTTCGAGATCAACGACGACATCTACGGCGACGGGTTGCCCCGGCCCGCCGGTGCGATCCTGCCGTCTCTGCTGCGGCTGCCCGACGGGCTGCTGATGGAGGAGTACCTGAGCAGGGCGTCGCTGTCCGGGCTCGCCGCCGACCTGGCCTGGCTGGACTGCGGCGGCGGTGCCGACGGCGAGGCGCGGCCGTGGGAGCTGGGACCCGAGGGGGCCCATGGGCTGACCAGGCAACAGCGGGACGCGGTGCGCTTCCGGGTCGCCGAGGGGATCAAGGGCCGACCGGGCGACGCTCCGGAGGGGTGGCGCCGATGGGCGGACGAGGCCTTCCATCCCCCGCAGCCGTGGCGGCAGTTGCTGGGGGCAGCGATACGCTCCGCGGCGAGTGCGCCGGGGGTGGGCGAGAACCACACCTACCGGCGTCCGTCCCGGCGCTCGGCCGCCCTCCCCGGGGTGGTCCTGCCGAGCCTGCGCCGTACCCCGCCGAGGGTCTGCGTGGTGATCGACACCTCCGGGTCGGTGAGCGATGCCGAACTGGGCTGCGCATTGCTGGAGGTGGCGGCGATCACGCGGGCGGTCGGCGGACGGCGCGACCTGGTCTCGGTGATCTCCTGCGACGCGGCGGCCGGGGTCGCCGTCCCGCTCTGCCGCGCCGAGGACATCGAGCTGATCGGCGGCGGGGGCACGGATCTGCGCTCCGGTTTCGCCCGGGCGCTCCGCTCCCGGCCCCGCCCGGACGTGATCGTCGCCCTGACGGACGGTCAGACACCGTGGCCCTCCGCGCCGCCGCCCTGCCGTACCGTCGTCGGCCTCTTCCCCCGTCCCGCCGGCGCCGTGAACGAGGCGAATCCGGACTACGTCCCTGACACCCCGCCGTCCTGGGCACGTGTCGTCGACATCAGTTGAGGCGGAGGATCGCGACGCCGACCGGGTCGAGAGTGAACGGGTCGTGTTCCTCGACCCGTTTGCCGGTCAGCAGGTCGATGGAGGATGCCGTTGCCGTCAACTGGACTGCTTCTGAGTCGTGGTTGAGGACGAAGAGCAGGCGGGTGCCGTCGGGGGCGACGCGGGTCGCGGTCTCCACCTCCGGGCGGTCGGCGTACGGGCCGAGCAGGCCGTGGCGGGCGAGGATCCGGCGTACGACCCAGTCCACGCCGGGCCGGTCGAGGGCGGTGGCGACGTACCAGGCCTCGCCTCGGCCGGTCTTGTTGCGGGTGACGGCGGGGGTGCCCGCGTAGAAGTCGGTGCCGTAGGTGCCGATCGGGGTGGCGCCGCGCAACTGGACGAGCTCGAAGACCAGGCGTGCCTCGCAGGCCAGTTCGCCGAAGCGGACCGTCTGGGCGAACTCCGGCTGCCGGGCGTCCCATTCGTCGACGCGGACGCCCATGAGCGGGGCGAGCGGACCGGGGACGTCGGTGAGGAAGGCGCGGTCGTGGACGTCGACGCGGCCGGAGAGGAAGGTGGCGAGGACGGTTCCGCCGCGTGCGGTCACCGCCTCCAGGCGGGTCACCAGGTCGTCCTTGACCATGTGCAGGACGGGGGCGAGAACCACGTCGTACGGGGTGAGGTCGGCGGTGACCGGGACGACGTCCACGTCGGCGCCGGCCTCGCGGGCGGCCCGGTAGTAGGCGTGCACCACGTCCTGGTACTTGACCAGCCGGGAGGGGCCGTCGGACATCTCCAGGGCCCACCAGCTGTCCCAGTCGAAGAGGAGCGCGGTGCGGGCGGGGGTACGGGCGCCGAGGGTCGTCTCACCGAGCAGCTCCAACTCGCGGCCCAGCTCGGCGACTTCGCGGAAGACCCGGGTGTCGTCGCGTCCCGCGTGGCCTATGACGGCACCGTGGTACTTCTCGCAGGCGCCCCGGGAGGCGCGCATCTGGAAGTACAGGGCGGCGTCGGCGCCGTGGGCGATCGCCTGGAAGGTGGCGAGGCGCAACTCCCCTGGCCTGCGCAGGGGGTTCACATCACGGCAGGCCATCGTCGACGGGGTCTGTTCCATCAGCCAGAAGGGGGCGCCGTCCTTCAGGCCGCGCATCAGGTCGTGGGCGAGGGCGGGCCAGGTCGGCGGGGCGTCGAGGGGCGGGTAACTGTCCCAGGAGGCGAAGTCGAGGTGGGACGCCCAGCGGTGGTAGTCGAGGGGGCGAAACATGCCCATGAAGTTGGTGGTGACGGGGGTGACCGCGTCGTGCCGCCGGATCGCCTCCTTCTCGGCGAGGAAGCAGCCGAGCAGCGCGTCGGTGGTGAAGCGGTGGTAGTCCAGGGTGAGGCCCTGGAAGGCGGTGTGGTCGGGGCCGCGCCAGTGCTCGGTGAGGGCGCTGGGGGGCTCGATCTCCGCCCAATCCGTGTAGCGGTGGGACCAGAAGGTCGTGCACCAGGCGTCGTTGAGGGCGTCCAGAGTGCCGTGCCGGTCCAGCAGCCAGTCACGGAAGGCCTCGGCGCACAGCTCGCAGTAACAGGCGCCGCTGTACTCGTTGTTGATGTGCCAGGCGAGCAGCGCCGGGTGGTCGGCGTAGCGTTCGGCGAGCCTCGCCGCCATGGCCGTCGAGAGTCGGCGGTAGGCGGGTGAGCTGGGGCAGAAGTTGTGGCGCTGGCCGTAGCGGTGGCGGCGGCCCTCGAAGTCGGTGCGGTTGACCTCGGGGTGGCGCCGGGCGAGCCAGGGCGGGAGCGCGGCGGTGCCGGTCGCGAGGCAGACCCGGCGGTTCTCGGCGGCGGCCCGGTCGAGGATGCGGTCGAGGATCGTGAAGTCGTAGATGTCCTCGCCCGGTTGGGTGAGGGACCAGGAGAAGACGCCGACGGTGAGGGTGTCGATCCGGGCCCGGTCGAACAGCCGGTGGTCGTCGTCCCAGACCGGCTCCGGCCACTGCTCCGGGTTGTAGTCACCGCCGTAACGGATCTTGTCGATCATGCGGTGAAGTCCTCCTCGGTCTCGGCGATCACCGGGCGGGCGGCGTGCAGCAGGGACAGCAGCAGCGGGGCGGCGAGCAGCGCGGGCATGGCCTCGGTCAGCAGGGCGGTCAGTCCGCCGGCCAGGACGAGCAGGGAGGTGGCGGCGAGGGTGGCCCGGCCGTGCCGGAACAGGAAATACGCGGCGAGCCGGGCCGTGTCGCGGGTGCGGAAGGAGAACAGGGAGGTCAGGACGAGGGCATGCGCGCCCCACAGGAGGGAGGCGAGGCCGATGGCCGCGAGCAGCAGAGCCCACCAGCCGGGCAGACCGGTGGCGGAGAAGTGGGTGAGGGTGAAGGCGATGACGGTCAGCCAGCCGAGCAGGGGCGCCCAAAGCTTCAGCGCGGACAGGCAGTTGAGCTGCAAGCCGCGCCAGTAGGTGCGCGCCGGATGGAGGTCGGTGAGGTCGTGGTCGCGGTGGTGGAGGGCGTAGACGGCGGCGGAGAGGGCGGGGACCAGCGGGAGGAGGCAGAGCGCAGCGAGGGGGAGGTTCGACGCGTCCGGACCCAGCAGGAGCAGGCCCGCAAGGCCCGGCGCGGAGGCCGCGAGGAGCAGGGCCTGGACCGTGACGAGGGTGTGGATCAGGGCGGCGGCGCGGGAGAGCGGTCCGGCGCCGAAGGAGACCGAGGGCGCGCTCACCGAGGCTCCCTACCGAGCAGCCGGCGCTCGTCCGACCAGGGCGGACTCTCGTCCGCGACCGGGCTGACCTCGACGAGCGTCACCTCGTGCCGCCCCAGCGTCAGGTCCAGCTCCACCCGCCCGTCCGCCACCGGCAGCCGCAGATGCCGGCGCCCGGGCTCGGCCGCCTCATGGAGTACGGTGAGCTGGTGCGCGTCGGGTGAGCGGGGGCTGCCCATCCGCTGCCAGGCGGTACGGGCGTTGCCGTACTCCTCGTCCACGGTGGACCGGCGGACGAACGCCTCCCAGGAACCCATGGGCAGCTGCAGGCGCAGCCGGTGCCGCGACGGCCCGGGTGTCTCGCCGCTCGCGTCGACGGGCGCCCAGGCGAGGACGGTGACACGACCGTCGGCGTGCCGTGTCACCAGGTGGTCCTCGCCCCGGGCGAGCAGATCGGGGCCCATCCGGGCCATGAAGGCGTAGAGGTGGTACGTCGGTTTCCGCACCTGTCGGTGGGTAAGGAGCCCGAAGCCGCCGTGGAAGAGCGCGGTGGGGACGCCGGCCTCCTCGAACATGTCGCTGAACGTCCAGTAGGAGAAGGAGTCGGCGTGGTCGCCGCCGCCTGCGAGGACGGGGGCGAGGTAGGCGGCGTTGAACGCGGTGTCGTGGACGGGGTTGTCGGGGCAGTAGGAGGAATTGAACTCGGTGATGTGGACGGGGAGTTCGGCCAGACGGGTGCCCTTCAGGCGCTCGCGGGGCGTGGCGAACTGCTCCAGCAGGCGCTCCGCCGGTGCGAGCGTCTGGTACGAGCCGAACGGAACGTGCTGGGCCGGGCCGGAGGTGTAGGCGTGCTTGGAGACGAAGTCGACGGGCACGTCCCGCTCTTCGACGAACTCGGCGAAGCGGTCCAGCCACTCGTCCGCGCCCGGCGAGATCGCGGGACCGCCGACCTGGAGGGACGCGTCCACCTCCTTCACGGCGCCCGCGGTCACCTCGTACAGCCGGTGGTACGCCTTTTCGTCGGCGTTCTCCCAGAAGTCCGGCAGATTGGGCTCGTTCCACACCTCGATGGGCCAGGTGCGGACCTCGTCGAGGCCGTAGCGGTCGACGAGGTGGGTCACGGTGGCCTTGACCAGCTCGGCCCACTCCCGGTGCGAGCGGGGCGGGGTGACGTTGCCCCGCCACCAGAACACCGTCCGCTCCCCCGACGCCAACTCGGCGGGCATGAAGCCGAGTTCGAGGAAGGGACGGATGCCGAGGCTCAGATAGGCGTCGATCACCTGGTCGACGTAGGTGAACGAGTGATGGACGCGCCGGGCGCCCTCCCACTCGTACGGCCGGTACACCCCCATGCCGTCGCTCAGCAGCCCGTGCCCCCGGATGTACCGGAAGCCGATGTCGCGCTGGATCAGGGCGAGCGAGTCCTGGTAGTCGCGGCGCAGGGCGAGTTCGATGCGGCCGGTGCCGACGCAGTGGCGCCAGGCGTCGGGGAGCCGGCCTGCCGGCTCGGCGGGGACGCGGATCACCCGTTCTCCTTCTTGAAGCGTTCGTACGCCTTGTTGTGCAGGTCGACGAGCTGCTCCATGTTCTTGGCCTTCAACTCGGTGACGTAGTCGTCCCATTCGGACAGCGGGCGGTTGCCGAGGACGAACTTGAGCGTGTTCTGGATGGCGTGGTCCTTGAGCGGGGTGTCCCAGAGGGTGGCCTGCTCCTGCTCCATGGACTGGAGCGGGTGCGCGGGGTCGATGGGGAGCTGCTCGCGCTGGGCCATGGCGTCCTGGAACTTCTTCTCGTCCGGGCTGAACGAGGAGGAGACGAGGGCCCAGCTGCCGCCGTAGGTGAAGACGCCGTTGAAGAAGCCGTAGTCCTTCTGGAGATCCTTCGGGGCGTCCGGGTCGGAGCCCATCAGGCTGATGCCGGACTTGAGCGCGGGAGTGCCGCCGGACTCGGTGTAGGTGACGCCCTCGACGCCCCACTTGCAGAGCTTCTGGCCCTCGTCCGAGTACCAGAGCCAGTCGACGAACTGCATCATCGCGACGAAGGTGTCGCTCTTGAGGGCCTTGCTGGAGACCATGACGCCGTTCTCGAGACGAGCCCCGCCGATCACCACCGGGCCCGCCGGGCCGAGCGGCACCGGCACCATCTCGATCTTCGCTCCCTTGACCTGCTTCTCCAGGTTGTAGCGGTAGTTCTGCACCAGCTCCTGGGGGTTGGCGCTGATCGCATACGACTTCTCGGCGAGCAGCTTCTGCACGGCCTGATCGTCCTGCTGGGTGAAGCTCTCCGGGTCCAGCAGCTTCTCGGCGACGATCTTCCGCAGGAACTCGACCATCTGGCGGTAACTGTCGGTGGCGGCGGTGAAGACGAACTTCTGCGCCTTGGTGTCGAAGGTGATGTTGTCGTACGTCCAGCCCGCCTTGACCCCGTACGACTGGCCCAGGTAGCTGAACAACGCACCGCACGGGAAGGGTGTGTTGGTGGACCAGCGGTCGGTCCACGGGTACTTGTCGGGATACTCCTCCTTGAGCGCCTTCAGGACGTCGTAGACCTCGTCCCACGTCGTCGGCAGGGTCAGGCCGAGCTTGTCGAGGACGTCCGTGCGGAAGGACAGCGAGTAGCCGGACTTGACCTTCTCGTGCAGGCCGGGCAGCAGGTAGTACTTGCCGTCGGACTGGCGTATGGAGTCCAGCTCGGGTTCGAGCTGCCACTTCTTCACCTTGTCCTGGTAGTTGGGCATCAGGTGCACGTACTCGCTGACCGGGAGGATCGCGCCCGAGGAGACGAAGGCGACCTCGGAGGGGTGGTACGTCTTCGGGATCAGGAAGGGAGCGTCACCGGCACCGATGAGGACGCTTCGCTTCTTCTCGTAGTCGGCGAGGGGGACGTCGACGGGCTTCAGGGTGATCCCGGTGCGCTTGGCGACCTCCTTCCAGAACATCCAGTCGTTCTTGGTCGGGTAGACCGGGTTGTTGTTGTGCAGGAGCGAGAAGGAGAGCGGCTCGGCGGCCTTGAACTGCTGTCCGGCGCGATAGTCCTTCATCGCGCCGTTCTGCTTCTTCGACAGGTCCTTGGAGTCGCCTCCTTCGTCGCCGCTGCCGCAGCCGGTGAGGGTGGCGAGGCCGATGAAACCGGCGGCGGCAAGGATCTGACGCCGCGACAGCTGTCCCGAGTTGTTCACAGGTACTCCCTTGTTAGCCCTTGACGGCGCCGAGCATCACGCCCGAGACGAAGTAGCGCTGGACGAACGGGTACACGCAGAGGATCGGCAGCGCGGTGAGCACGATCGTGACCGCCTGGATGTTCGCCCCGACCTGGCTGAGCTGCTCGGTCCCGGCGCCCGCGTTGGAGCCTCCGGTGGCGCCCTGGATGAGATTGCGCAAGTAGACGGTGACCGGCATCAGATCCGTCCGGTCCATGTAGAGGAAGGCGCTGAACCAGGAGTTCCAGAAGGACACCGAGTAGAAGAGCACCATCGTCGCGACGACCGCCTTGGACAGCGGCAGCACGATCCTGAGGAGGATGCCGTACGTACTCAGCCCGTCGATCTGCGCGGCCTCCTCCAGCTCGGTCGGCAGGCTCTCGAAGAAGGCCTTCATCACCAGGAGGTTGAAGACGCTGATGGCGTTGGGCAGGGCGATCGCCCAGACGCTGTTCTTCAGACCGAGGCTGGTGATCAGGACGTAGTTGGGGATGAGCCCGCCGGTGAAGAACATGGTGAACACGGCGATGCCCACCAGGAATCCGCGCCCCTTGAGCTGCTTCTTCGACAGGACGTAGGCATAACAGGTCGTCAGAACCATGGCCACGACGGTCGCTACGACCGTGTAGAGCACGGTGTTGCCGTAGTTCCGCCAGAACATCGAGTCCTTGAAGACGATCTCGTACGTGGTGAGGTTGAACCCCTTGGGCCACAAGGTGACTTCACCGGCGCGGATCTGCCGCTCCCCGCTGAACGACCTCGCGATGATGTTGAGGAAGGGGTACAGGGTCACGACCACGACGAGGGTGAGGATGACCCCGTTGACGCCCTGGAAGACCCGGTAGGAACGGCTCGGCTTCACCACAGGCTGGTCCCCACTGTGCGGCGCGAGAGTGTGTTGGCGGACGTGATCAGGACCAGGCCGATGACCGCCTCGAACAGACCGATGGCGGCGGCGTAGCTGAAGCTGTTGGACTCGACACCGGTCCGGTAGACGTACGTCGAGATCACATCGGAGGTCTGGTACGTCAGCGGGTTGTACAGCAGCAGGACCTTCTCGAAGCCGACGGCCATGAAGGTGCCGACATTGAGGATCAGCAGCGTGATCATGGTGGGCCGGATGCCCGGCAGGGTGACATGCCAGGTCTGCCGCCAGCGGCCCGCGCCGTCGATGCGGGCGGCCTCGTAGAGGTCCTCGTCGATCGTGGTCAGCGCGGCGAGGTAGAGGATCGTGCCCCAGCCGGCGGTCTGCCAGATCTCCGAACCGACGTAGATCGTGCGGAACCACTCGGGTTCCTGGATGAAGCGGATCGGCTCATGCCCGAACCAGCCCAGCACATGGTTGACCGGGCCGTCGGTGGCGAGCATCTGCAGGGTGATACCGGCGACGATCACGATCGACAGAAAGTGCGGAAGGTACGACACCGACTGCACGAACCGCTTCAGGGACCGCCGGCGCACCTCATTGAGCAGCAGCGCCAGCACGATCGGGAGCGGGAAGCAGAAGACGAGGGTGAGCCCGCCGAGCCACAGGGTGTTCCGGAAGACCTGCCAGAAGGTGGGGTCGGAGAGAAACATCTCCACATAGCGCAGGCCCACCCACTGCTCACCGAAGATCGACCCGCCCGGCTCGAAGCGGCGGAAGGCGATCACATTGCCGAGCATCGGCAGATAGCGGAACACCAGGAAGAACAGCAGGGGCAGCACGGCCAGCGAGTACAACTGCCAGTCGCGGCGCAGCGCAGAGCGGGTGGAGGTGCTCATGCTCGGTCTCCTGTGCGGGTATGCGGAACCGAAACTTTCGAGCTCTTACCGGTAACTCGCGGCAACTTAAGGCCGCCAGAAAGCGCTGTCAATGGGTGCGGCAACGGTCAGTTGAGGCGCACGGGTAGCGTTGAAACCCACCCTCGTCTGGGTAGGACGGGGAAATCCAGCCCTTGAATCATCGCAAGTTTCTGGCCCGTCACCGACTCCTGCGAGGTGCCGCCCGTGCCCGCGTTCGACCTTCCCCTGCCCGAACTGGAGCGCTACCGTCCGCCCTTGGACGAGCCCGTCGGCTTCGACGCGTTCTGGCGGGACACCCTGAAAGGCGCCGCACAGGCCGAACCACTGGTGTCGGTACGCCCGGTGGAAACGGGACTGCGCCTGATCCGCACCTGGGACGTGACGTTCCGGGGCTTCGCGGGGGATCCGGTACGCGCGTGGTTCAGCCGACCTGCACATGCGCCGGACGCGTTGCCCGCGGTGGTCGAGTTCGCCGGATACGGCCGCGGTCGAGGCCTCCCCCATGAGCGCCTGACCTGGGTCAACGCCGGGTACGCGCATCTGCTGATGGACAACCGCGGGCAGGGCGACCAGTACGGCAACGGCGGCGCCACCCCCGACCCGCACGCCCAGGCTCCGGGCGGCCCCGGCCCGGCGGTACGCGGGCTGCTCGCTCCGCACGACCACCACTACCGCCGCTTGATCACGGACGCCGTCCGCGCGGTCACCGCCGTACGTGCCCTGCCCGGCGTGGACCCCTCACGCACCGCCGCCGTCGGCAACAGCCAGGGCGGCGGGCTCGCCCTGGCCGTGGCGGGCCTGGTCCCCGACCTGGCGGCGGCCCTGGTCACCGCCCCGCTGCTGTGCGGCATCCGAAGGGCCCTGGACCTCACGGACCAGGGCCCCTACGGCGAGATCGCCGCGTATCTCTCGGTCCACCGGGGCGCCGAGGGCGCCGCGTACGACACCCTCGCCCATATGGAGGGCGTCTCCTTCGCCCGCCGCGCCCAGGCCCCGGCCCACTTCGGCGTCGGTCTGCGCGACACGGTGTGCCCACCGAGCGGGGCGTACGCGGCCTTCAACCAGTACGCCGAACTGACGGGCACAGCACCGCGCAAGGAGATCCACGCCTACCCGTTCAACGGGCACGAGGGCGGGGACGCGGTGCATGTGCGGCGCCAACTCGACTGGTTGGCCGAGGTGTTGGAGGTCAGCCGAGAGCCAGCGTGAACACGTGCAGATTCCCGTCCCGCGGCAGCCGGACGCTCGCGATCGTCTTGCCCTCCGGCGCGGTGAACGGCCGGGTGGCGAACACGTACGTGGCCACCGGATCGCGATCCGCGCCCGCGACATTCCGGTACGCCGTCCTGGCGACGACCTCGTTGCCGTACTGGATGCTGCCGCTGCCGCCGCCGATGGTCCAGTCGGTGAAGCCGAGGGGGATCGTGTCGGTGGTGCCGTCTGTGTAGGTGACGGTCGCCTCGGACTGCCGGCTGCCATTGACGGCGCTGCCGACGAAGGACAACTGGCCGCTATTTCCAGGCAGTTGAATGCTCTGACCGTTCGCCGTGGCGTTGTCAGGACGGCCGCTCGGTGAGTCGGGCCAGGTGAAGGAGAGCCCGTTCACCGTGCCCTGCGCGCCCGGGTTCAGCCCGGCCGCCGACAGGGCCTGACGGGAGTAGCTCCAGCCGCCGCCGTCGTAGTCGGCCTCGTCGTGCTCGCCGGAGTCGTCGGAGATCCCGGTGTTGTTGTAGGCGGCGAGGAGGGTGCCGGGGGCGGCGACGGTCAGCGACACGGGCTGCTCGTAGGAGGTGCCGTCGGAGGTCACCGAGACCGTCACATCATGGAAGCCCTGCGGGGTGTCCTCGGTCGTGCCGAGGGTGATCTCCTGGGCGCCGTCGACGACCGTGCCCTCGGCGGGCGTCGCGGTGATGCCGTCGGGCGCCTCGACACGGAAGCGGACTTCGGGGCCCGTGCCTGTCCCACTCATCGAAAGGGCGCGGATGCCGACCTTCGTGCTGTCGCCCGGGGCGAGCGTCGCGGTGGTCGGGCCGACACCGATCTGGTACGGCTGCTCGCCGTCGCGGAAGGACGGCGGGGCGTCGGCGGGGGCGCTCCCCCAGGCCTTGTCCGGCGTACCGGAGAGCGTGAGATCGAGCCTGCCGCCGTCCCGCACGAAGGAGGCCGGGAGCCAAGCCCGTTCACTGGTACGGCCGTTGACCTTCAGAGAGCGGATGTACGGGGCGTCCGCGGCGGCTCCTTCGGCGCGCACGGAGATGTCGTTGCCGGACGGGCGGTCAATCTCGATCCGGGGGAACAGCGGTGAGGAGAGGACGAGTTCTGCACGGGAGGGGACCTGCGGATACATGCCGAGCGCGGAGAAGACGTACCAGGCGGACATGGCACCGAGGTCGTCGTTGCCGGGGATGCCGCCGGGCTGTGCGGACCAGAGCTCGCGCATCGCGGCGCGGACCGTCTCCTGCGTCTTGTACGGGGCGCCGGCGTAGGCGTACAGGTAGGGCACGTTGATCGACGGCTCGTTGTCCAGCTCGGACTTCTCACCGCCGCTGCCGGTGAAGGCCCAGCCGCCGTCGGCGTCGTGGAAGAAGGTGTCGAGGCGCTCAACTGCCTTTTGTTTGCCGCCCATTGCCGCGAACAGTCCGGCCGGGTTGTGCGGGACCATCCAGGTGTACTGGGCGGCCGTACCCTCGACGAATCCGTTGCCGGTGGCCGGGGTGAAGCCGGTGACCCAGCTGCCGTCGGCCTTGCGGTTGGCGACATAGCCGCCGGACGGGTGGGCGGCGATATTGAAGTTGTTCTGCCACCACTGGGAGCGCCGGCCGAGGTCCGCCGCGGTGTCCTTGCGACCCGCGGCCGTGGCGAGTTGTCCGAGGGCGTAGTCGGCGCCGGACACCTCCAGGGTCTCGGCGGCACCGCCCCAGGCGTTGGAGACGGACGGCATGTAGTGGTGCTTCAAGTACTTGTCGAGGGAGGGGCGTTGACCGACCGAGAGCACTGGCTTCCCGGCCGGGGACAGATCCTTCTCGGTGGGGACGGTCGCCGCCTTGAGGAGCGAGGCGAAGGCGCCGCGCAGGTCGAAGTCGGTGCCGCCGAAGGCGCGGATACCGGCGAGGGCGATGGGTGACGGGTCGCCGTTCATGACATGGGTGCCGCTCGCGCCGTGCAGCCAGCGGTCCCAGATCCCGCCGTTCTGCTCGGCGAGTTCGTAGAGCGACTGGGCGATGTCGGAGCCGGTGCGGGGTTCCAGGAGGGTCAGCAACTGCACCTGGTCGCGGTAGACGTCCCAGCCGGAGAAGGTGCCGTACTGGGCACGGTGACCGCGAGTGACGGTGTGCACCTTTCCGTCGGGGCCGCGATATCTGCGGTCGGCGTCGCTGATGACGTTCGGGTGCAGAAGGGAGTGGTACAGGGCGGTGTAGAAGGTGGTGCGCGCCTCGTCGGTGCCGCCGCCGACGCGGATGGCGTCAAGACGGTCCCGCCAGGCGGCGCGGGCCGCGCTCCGGACGGCGTCGAAGGAGCGGGCGGGCGGATTCTCGGCGGCCAGGTTGGCCTCCGCCCCGGCCTGACTGACGTACGAAATCCCGACCTTGACGTTCACCGGATCGCCGCCCGGCGCGAACTCGACGTAGCCGCCGGCGCCCTTGCCGGGGACGGGCCGCCCGCCGTTCGAGAAACCGCCGGTGCCGCCGCTCGCAGTGCGCGATCCGTGGTTGAGCTTGTCGTCCTGCCAGGTGCCGGTCGCCTTGAAGGGGCGGTCGAAGCGGGCGGTGAAGTACAGGGTGTAGTAGGCGCGTCGGCCCTCGGGGTCGAGATAGCCGCAGAAGTTGCCGGAGGTGACGGAGCCGGAGACGGTCCGGGACTCGGGATCGATGGTGACCGTCGAATCCGTGGACCCCACCTCGGAGTTGGCGGTACGGATGAGCAGTGAGGCGGGCTTGTCCGCGGGGTAGGTGAAGCGGGCCGAGCCGGTGCGGGCGGTGGCCGTGAGATCGGCCGTGACGCCGGACGCGAGACCGACGCGGTAACGGCCGGGCTCGGCGGTCTCGTCGGCGTGGCGGAAGTCGGCGGCGTACACCTGGTCCTTGGTGTCGCTCGCCGGGGAGGAGGTGACCTCGCCCGCGTACGGGAAGAGGGGGATGTCGCCGCTGCCTCCGGCACAGCCGGTGCCGGACATATGGGTGAGGCTGAAACCGCGGATACGGGTGGCGTCGTAGTGGTAGCCGCCGGGGGCCGCGGTGCGGGTGGCGTCGCCTCGGGTGTTCTCCGGGCTGAAGGAGAACATGCCGAACGGGGTGACGGCACCGGGGAAGACATTGCCGGCGTTCTTGGTGCCGATGAGCGGGTCGACGTAGACGGTCGGGTCGTCGATCAGGTCGGGCGGGGATGTCGCCGCCAGGGCGGGCGTGCCGCCGCCGACCGCCAGTACGACGGCCAACAGCAAGGACATGGGACGGAAACGCATGACGCGGCCCCTCCTCCTCCGGACGGGTCGCGCACCACAGGTCGCACAAGCCGCAGGGACAGTAGCGTGCGCCAGCGGTACCACGGAAGAGCGCGTCATCGGCCCGAGGCGCGAGTGACGGCCAGCCGGACGGCTCAGTTCCGCAACTCGCTTGACGTCGTTGTCGGTTGAGGCGGTAGCATCATGTACAGACCATTAGACAACGTTGTCGCGCGCCCCTCCATTTCACAAGCCAAGCACCACCCGGACCGGCACTCCCCCCTCGTCGGCCCGGCTCGCGGACCCGGTGGATGTCGGCTCAGCTCCCACCGGGTCCGCCCGGAGCGGCTCGGTCAACCGACCCGGCAGGGCAGGGTGGTTGCCGTATCACCGCCGGAGCCGGTGACGACGTAGCCGAACGTCGTGCTCTCGCCGGGATCGAGCGAGCCGTTCCAGTTGGCGTTGTGGACCATCACCGCCTGGCCGTTGTACGTCGGCGTGCCGTTCCACAGGCTGTCGACCTTCTGGCCGCTCGGGAGCGTCCAGTCGACCATCCAGCCGAGCATCGGGACGTTCCCGGAGTTGGTGACGGTCACCTCGGACTGGTAGCCGCCGTTCCAACTGCCCGTCGTCTTACGGGTGGCCGTGCAGGTGCCGGGGACCGGATCGGTCGGGTTGCCGGGCTCCTTGATGCCCGTCACCTCGCCGTTGCCGCCGTCGAAGACGATGTCGGAGCAGGAGTAGAAGGTCTCGGCGCTGTCCGAGCGCTGCCAGACCATGTAGACGATGTGGCGGCCCGACTTGTTCGCCGGAAGCTGCCCGGTCCAGGAGTAGTTGGCCTCGACCGTGCCCGGGGAACCGTTGAGCGGCGGGTGGTCCACGCTCAGGAACGGCTGCTCCTCCATGTCGTCCCAGGTGAGGGTCTGGGTCGGGTCGAAGCCGTCCTTGGTGATGTAGACGTAGAACCAACCGGGGTGCGCGGCCCAGGCGTTGTAGGAGAAGTCGACCGTCGCACCCGAGGTGAGATGGGTGAGCGGCCAGTCGCTCCGGGCCTGGTTGAAGCCGGTGAAGTTGGTGTTGCCGCCGCTGCACAGCTCACCGTCCGGCACAAAGCCGCGGGTGCGGCCGGCGCCGTCCGAGCGGAGCACGGAGAACCAGTTGTAGAACGGGGTCGTCCCGCTCACCTGCTGTGCCGCCTTGCAGGCCGGGTTGACCGGCTTGATCTCCCCGGTGTCGGTCAGCCCGTCCTGCCAGCACAGGAAGGTACGGCTGCCGGGCTTCATCGGCGTCCCGTGGGCCTCCGCCGCACCGCCGGCCGACATGACCAGCGCGAGGGCCGGGATCGTGGCGAGCAGGGAGACCAGGACGAGGAAGAGGGCCTTGGTGCGGAGGGTGAGCGCTAATCGGTGTGGGGGTCTGTCGGGTGTGGCAGTGCTTGTCAGGATCATGACATACAGGTCCGTTCCGTCAAGTGCGGTCCGTGCGGATGTGTGTGTGCGGATGCGTGGGGTGGGAGCGGTCCTGGGGCGGGTTCCGGTCCACCGTATGTGGGAGCGCTCCCACCTCACTTGGTTCGGAAAGTAGCGCTGTGGGGCGTGGTTGTAAACGGGGGGCGCACATGCGTCAAGCGTGTGCCGTGGCATCGCCGGTTCGGGTGGCGGTACCTTCGTACTTACGATCACGCCGCGTGTCGGCGTCCAGACTGGCGGCCATGGGAGCAGTCATGACCACACCCCAGCAAGGACGGGCCACCGAGGACACCTGGATGTTCCCGCCGGCCGACGGCTGGACCTTCGACCAGGTCAAGGACTTGGAGCTGCCCTTCGACTGGGAACTCGTGGATGGACAGATCGTGGTTCGGGGACAGACCAAGTTTTGGCACAACCGCGTGCGGGACAGGCTGCTGATCGCGCTTGAAGCGGCGCGTACCGAGCGGTACGAGGTCGTGACGGAGCAGTGCGTCATGGTCGACGACAGCAACATCTCCAAGCCCGACGTGATCGTCTTCGAGCCTCACAAACTGGAGCCCCTGCAACTTGAGTGCGTCCCGGTGAACAAGCTCACCCTGGTCGTGGAAGTCGTCTCCCCCGGCTCTCGCCAAGACGACCGGGTACGCAAACCCGCGCTCTTCGCCGCGCACAAGGTCCCGTACTACTGGCGCGCGGAACTGGGCCGCGATCAGAGGGTCGCGGTGCACGAGTACTGGCTCAACGCGGACACCCTCTCGTACTTCCCCGCTCCAAGCCACCCAGTGCACCACGACAAGCTCATCACCGAGCTGCCGTTCCCCGTGGAGATCGACCTCGCCGTCCGTTTCGGCCTCTGACCCCCCTCCGTATTCCTGCTCCAGCAGCTTCCCCCCGGTGAAGTAGCTTCCCCAGCATGCTTCGAAGGTCGCCGTATCTAGTCGTTGCCGATGCTCTGCGGGCTCGGATTCTCGCTGGTGAGTGGGAGGTCGGGGCTCGGCTGCCGTCTCGGGCCCGGCTTGCCGAGGAGTACGGGGTCGGGCGCAACGTCACCCAGCGGGCCGTGGATCACCTGATCGTTCAGGGGTTGCTCGAAGGGCGGGCTGGATCGGGTACGTATGTGCGCGTACCGCGCGAGCGGCTGCGGATCGTTCGTTCGCGGCACGGCTCCCCTTCGCTTGCCGCCCTCAAGGAACGGGGTCGGGCCGGTGCCTGGGACGCGCACAGCCAGGTGCGCGTGCCCGCCCCCGAGGGCATCGCCGAGCGGCTTGCGATGGAGCCCGGCGACCTCTGTGTTCACACGCATTACGAATTCCTCGCCGACGGACAGCCCGTTCAGCTCTCCGAGTCCTGGGAGCCGATGGCCATCACCGGCGGCACTCCGATCGTGCTGCCCGAGAAGGGGCCCCTCGCGGGCAAGGGAGTTGTCGAGCGCATGCGTTCCATTGGCGTCGACATCGAGACCGTGGTCGAACTGCCGCGCCCCGCCCGTGCCAACCGGGAACAGGCGAACCTGCTCGGGATCAGCTTCGGCGACCTCGTGCTCCAGATCGAGCGGACCATTTACGACACCGAAGGACGCCCGGTCGAAACTGCCGACATCGTCATTCCTGACGTACGCAGAGAAGTGGCCTACGAGTTCGGAGTGGACCGGCCATGACGTCCCGGTTCGGGCTGCTGCGCGATCCGGACTTCGGTCGGTTGTCCGCCGCCACCGCACTCGGTCAACTGGGCGACCGCGTCAGCTTTCTGGCATTGCCCTTGGTTGCCATCACCGCCTTGCACGCCGATGAGTTCCAGGTCGGACTGCTGACAGCGATGACCACGGCGGGGTCGCTGCTCGTGGGGCTGCCGGCCGGTGCGTGGGTGGACCGTCTGCGGAAGCGATCGGTGATGATCAGCACCGATCTCGCACGGGCGCTCGTCCTCGTGACGATCCCCTTGGCCTGGTGGGCGGATCTGCTGTCCATCCCGTGGCTTTACGCCGTCGCGTTGGTTCATGGCCTGCTGACCGTCTTCTTCGACGTCGCCTATGTCAGCTATCTGCCTCATCTGGTGGGACGCGACAAGCTTGTCGAAGGGAACTCGAAGCTCTCGGCGATACGTTCGGTGACCAGTATCGGTGGGCCGGGGGTGGCAGGGCCGCTGGTGGGCTGGGTCGGGGCTCCCGTGACGGTCCTGGCGAGCGCCGTCGGGATGGCCCTTTCGGGCCTGCTCGCGAGTGGTATCCGGAAACCCGAGCGGAAACCCGAGCCCGCTCAGCGCCCTCGACTCGGGTCGGAAATCAGGGAGGGTCTGAGGTTCGTCCTCCGGAATTCCTGCCTGCGCGCGATCATGCTGGGGGATGCGATCTTCAATCTCTCTCTGGTCATGTATCAGACCATGCTGCTGGTCTTCCTGGAGAGGGAAGCAGACATCGGCCCCCTCGGTATCGGACTCGTTCTCTCGGGAATGGGGTGCGGTGCCCTGCTGGGTGCGCTTTCGGCCACCTGGTTCTCCCGGCGGATCGGGCAAGGGCGCATCATCTGGCTTGCCTCCCTTGCCACTTGCCCGCTCACCGCTCTGATGCCGCCGGCGCGGCCGGGATGGAGCCTGTACCTGGCCGCCGTCGGGCTCGCGGTCCTTTCGCTGGGCGGCGTCGTCCGGTTCGTGGCTCAGTCCAGCCTTCAGCAGACGCTCACCCCGGACCGGCTGCTGGGCCGGGTGAGTGCGACGGCCCGGTTCGTGTCGTGGGGCGGTATTCCGCTGGGCGGGATCCTCGGTGGTGTCTCGGGGTCCGCGTTCGGGGCGGCGGCGACCCTGTGGATCGGCGCCCTCGGCATGACGCTCAGCTCCCTTGCGACCTTCCTGTCACCGCTTCGGACCCTGCGCACACCGGCTGCGGAGGAACCGCCCCCGCGAGCGGAAGTCGTACGGTGAACTCCGTTCGACCGGGCTCGCTTTGTACGTCGATCCGCCCTCCGTGGGCCGTCGTGATCGCCGCGACGATGGCCAGCCCCAGGCCGGAGCCGCCGCCCAGGCCGGGGGTGCGGGTGCGGGAGGTGTCGGCTCGCGTGAAGCGTTCGAAGACTGTGGGGAGCAGCGTGGGCGGGATTCCGGGGCCGTCGTCGGTGATGCGTACGGCGCAGTCGGGGCCGTTCGTTTCCACCGTGGCGACGACCCTCGTGCCCGCGGGGGTGTGCACGCGCGCATTGGTCAGGAGGTTGACGACCGCCTGGTGGAGCCTGGCCTCGTCGCCCATCACCAGCGCCGGTGTGTCGATGTTCAGGACCAGTTGCCAGTCGTGCCCGTCGCCCACGGCCCGCGCGGTCCACACCGCCTCGGCGACCAGTGCCGTGAGGTCCACCTCGGCGGACTGCAGTGGACGCCCCTCGTCCAGGCGGGCCAGCAGCAGGAGGTCCTCGACCAGGCCCGTCATCCGGGCCGACTCGGCGGTGACGCGGCGCCAGGCCAGGGCCGGTTCCATCCGGTCCGCGCCCCGGTTCATCAGCTCCGCATAGCCGGCGATCGAGGCCAGCGGTGTGCGGAGTTCATGACTCGCGTCGGCCAGGAAGCGGCGCATGCGTTCCTCGGTACGCCGGCGTTCCGACAGTGAGGACTCCAACTGGTCGATCATGCGGTTGAGCGCGGCGCCGACCTGGCCCGCCTCGCTCGCCGGGTCGGTGTCCCGGACGGGGACCCGGGTGAGGGCGGTGACCTCGCCGGCGCGGTTCAGCGGGGCGCGGGAGACCTCGACGGCCGCCTCGGCGACCCGGCCGAGCGGGCGCAGTTGACGGCGTATCACCACCGCGCTGGCGCAGCCCGCGACGACCAGACCGGCGGCGGTGACGGCGGCCGCGGCGACGACCATGCCGCTGATCATCTGCTGGACGTCCTCCATGGGGAGCCCCGTGAGCACTCGCGCCCCCTCGCCGTCGAGCACGGTGACGCGGTAGGTGCCTACGCCGGGGACCGTCCGGGTGTGCCGGGAGCCGTCGGGCCCGATGCCCTCCAGGGCGGTCCGCTGGACGGTGGTCAGGTCCTTGGGGGCGGCGTTCTGGCTGACGACGGCCGCGGAAACGACGTCGCCGTCCTCGTCCAGCCGGGCGGCGAGGAGGCCCGCGGGGTGGCCGACCTCGTCGAGGAAGCCGAGGCCGTCGTGCAACTGCGCCCCGCCGAGGCTGCGTTCGGCTGCATCTGTCACCCGGTCGTCCAAGTCGCCGAGCAGCGCGGCGCGTTGCACCCAGACGGTGGTGAGCGCGATGGCTGTGCAGACGACTACGAGGGTGACGCTGATGAAGAGCAGCAGGCGTGCGCGGATGGAGCGGAGCACACGACCACGCATACGCATACGCATACGCACACGACCGGTTCGAGACCCCCAGGTGCCAGACATGTCTCGATCCTGTCCCGGTCGCCTTGGGGAACCCTGTGTTCCACCTGAGCTGCGCCGATGTCCTGCCGGTCCCCCCGTGTTCGGCGGAGGTTCGGCGCCCGGTCCGGGGTCGGCGCCCGCTCGTTCGGCACGCCGCCGACCAGTGCTCGGCGCTGCTAGAGATGTCGGCGGGCCGCTGCCGGACGGTGGCGGCCCGACGGTCCGAGCGCTGTCAACCAGAAGGGAAACACCGTGAAGAAGGTCATCAAGCCCGCCCCGGTGAAGAAGATCACTGTCCGCAAGGCGGGCCCGATTCGTCTGACGAGCGCCTGCTCCTCGTACTCCACGTTCGTCTTCTGATCGGTGCCTGGCGACCAGTGACCGACACACCTGTGCGCGGCCGCACCCCGGCCGCGCACAGGCTCAGGCCTTGGGGGGAGAGATGACCGAGAGCACCGCCGATGCCTTCGACGACCGCGTCCCGTTCCATCACCTGACCTTCGTCGCGGAAGGCCCCGACGAGATCGTGGTGGGCCGGCCGGACACCGACGACTACGCGGTCCTGCCGGCAGACGGCACCGCGCTGCTGCGCCGCATGATCGACGGCGACACACCCCGCCAGGCCGCGCGCTGGCACGAGGAGACCTACGGCGAGCCCGTCGACATCGAGGACTTCCTCGACACCCTGCGCGAGCTCGGCTTCGTGGCCGAACAGGCCGGTTCCCCGGCGCGGACGGCCCCGGTGACCTTCCAGTGGCTCGGCCGCGCCGTGTTCGCCCCGGCCGCCTGGGCGGCGTATGCGCTGCTGGTCCTCGCCGCCGTGATCGCGCTCGTCCGGGAGCCCGCGCTGCGCCCGGATCCCGGCCAGGTCTTCTTCACCGAGTCCCTGGTGACCGTCCAGCTCGTGCTGCTCGTGGGGCAGACGGCCGGGATCGCCTGGCACGAGGGGTTCCATGTGCTCAGCGGGCGGCGGCTCGGGCTGCCCTGCCGGCTCTCGGTCGGGCGCCGGATGTACTTCATCGTGTTCGAGACGACCCTCAAGGGGCTGCTCGGGGTGGCGAAGCGGCAACGCTATCTGCCGTTCCTCGCGGGCATGGTCGGCGATGTCCTCATGTACTGCGGGCTGACGCTGTACGCGGCCGCCGACCGCGGCTCGGACGGTGTCCTCGGAGTGACCGGCCGGCTGGCCCTCGCACTGGCCTTCCTGACGATCCTCCGCTTCACCTGGCAGTTCTATCTGTTCCTCCGCACCGATCTGTACTTCCTCGTCGCCTCCGTGCTCGGCTGTCACGACCTGCACGGCGCCACCGACGCCCGGCTGCGCAACCGCGCACGGCGTCTGGTCCGCCGTACACCCGTCGTCGACGAGAGCGTGTGGAGCGACCGGGACCGCCAAGTGGCGTGCTGGTACGAGCCGTTCTATGTCGCCGGCGCCCTGGTGCTGACCGCCACGGTGGTCGCCGCGCTCACCCCGATCGGCGTGGAGTTCGTCGAACGGGTCTGGGACGGCACCGTCGAAGGCACCTGGGGCGTGCGCTTCTGGGACAGCGCGGTCTCCGCGGCCTCCGCCTTCGTCCCGCTCGGCATCCTCCTCGTCCTCGGCCTCCGCGACCGGCTGCGCGACCGCCGACCTCCTAGGGAAACGGAGAACGACCATGGCCTCGCCCGTATCTGACCACCGCCATCTGCGGATCCGCGGCGACCGCGCGAACGACCGGGACCGTACGGCTCGGACTCTGCTGCCGGCCGACGCGGTCCGGGTGGACTGCCACCGCCGGCTGCGCGGCCCGTACACCGGCCTCGGCGGCCTGCTCCGCGCGCTCGTCCCGTCCGTCTACACCAGCCGCCCCGATCTGGTCCGCGACCACCAGGTCGAGATCCTCACCGGTGCGCCCGAGTTGCACGCGCTGCTCGAGGCGGAGCCGGAGACGCTGACCCGGCTCGCCGTGGGCGAGGAGCGGACGCGCTTCTACAGCGAGGCGCGCAGCCGGCGTACGCCGCACGGGATCGTCGAGTTCCTCAAGGAGATTCCGGGCGGCCCTCGCACGGTGTTCTTCGACAACGTCCACGAGGCCGACGCGACCGACCGTGAATGCCTGACGATCATGCTGCGCCGGTGCGATCCGATGGCGGTACGGCTCTTTGTGGGGACCGGCTCCGAGGACCTGCCGGGTGAACTCGGCGCCGCCGTCGACCGGTTCACGGACACCGTCGACGCCCCGGCCGGGCCGCCCCAAGTGGACCGCACCGCGGACGAGCTGTGGCGGGCCTACGTCGTCTCGGACGGCACCAGTGACGATCCGGCGGAGCCGGCCGCCTGGCTGGACGCCGAACCGGCGGCGCGGGCCGCGGCGCACGACGCGCGGGCCGCCGTACTGGAGGAGGACGGGGCCGTCGGGCACACGCTGGGCGCGATCCCGTTCCACCGCGAGCACGGCAGCGACCCGACGGGGGCCGGCACCGCCGCGCTGCGCCGGGCGCTCGACTACTGCGTCGATCTCGGCTTCTACGCCGCTGCCGCCGACCTGGGCCTGCGCGGCTACGCGCTGACCGACCCCGAGACCCGTCAGCTGGAGTACTGCCACTTCGCCGCGAAGGCCGCGCTCGCCCTCATCTCGCTCGGGCAGGCCCATCGGGCCCGGGACCTGTACACCGAACTGCGCGGCCGGTATCCGCTGCCGCGCGTCCACATGTCCACGAGCTACAACATGGCGATGCTGTACACCCGGTTCCTGCCCAAGGAGGAGCTGGACCACCATCTGGCCCGGGCATACGCGAGCAACGGGGTGGCCCTGGCCGCGCTGACCGAGGACCTCGAGGACCGGGCGTTCTACACGGTGTTCCAGCAGAACGGGCTTGCCCTGGTGGAGATGCACCTGGGGCACCTCAAGACGGCCCTGAAGCTGGTGGCCGAGGGAGTGGACCGGCTCAACCGCGAGACGCACCCGGACAAGTACCGGCTGCACAAGTCCGTCCTGATCCACAACCGGGCCAACGTCTATGCGGGCATGGGGATGCTCAAGGAGAGCATGGCGGACTTCGACACGGTGATCGCCCTCGATCCCCACTACCCCGAGTACTACCTGGACCGCGGCAATATGCACCGCCGCCTCGGTGACGACCAGGCGGCGCTGACGGACTACGAGACGGCGATGAAGATGGGCCCGCCGTTCCCCGAGCTGTACTACAACCGCGGGGACGTCCGTGCCGCCCACGGTGATCTCGAAGGCGCCGTGGCTGACTTCGGCTACGCCCTGGAGCTGGAGCCCGGTCATCTGGACTCACGGATCAACCACGCCTCGCTGCTGCTGGAGTCGGGCCACTTGGCCGAGGCCGCTGCGTCGGTGGCGGAAGGGCTGCGGCTGTACCCAGACAGCGCTCATCTGCTGTGCACCCAGGGCCTGTTGGCCTTGGAGCGGGAGGACGCCGACACCGCGCGGAACTCCTTCGACGCCGCTCTGAAGGCCGACCCCGAGCTGTACCAGGCGCTGGTCAACCAGGCGGTGCTCGCCTATTCCGAGGGCGAGTACGGGGAGGCGGTACGGCTGCTCGGCCGGGCCCTGGAGCAGTCGGGCGACGACCCCGATCTGCTGTACAACCGGGGCGCCGCCCAGCTGGCCGCCGGGCATCCGGAGCCGGCCGCCGAGGACTTCCGGCGCGCGCTCGCTCTTCCGGGCGCGGACCGCGAGGAGATCCTCGAACAACTGGCGCTGTGCCGCTGAGGTGATGAGGGTGTCCGTGGACTCCGCCGCCTTCCGCCGGGCCCTGTCCCAAGTGGCCACCTCGGTGTCCGTGGTCACCACCTTCGACGCCGAGGGGCGGCCGTACGGCGTGACCGTCGGCTCGCTGTGCTCGCTGTCGCTCACACCGCCGCTGGTGCTGTTCTGCCTGGACCACCGGGGCTCGGCGCACGCGGTCGTCACCGCCGCCGAGCGGTTCGGGGTGCATGTGCTGGGCGCCGGACAGCAGCCGCTTGCCTCCCGGTTCGCAGCCTCGGGCGAGGACCGTACGGCCGGTCTCGTCCGGGGCGAGCGGGACGGGGTGCCGAGGGTGCCGGACGCGCTGGCGACGGTGGTGTGCAGCCGGTACGCGGTCGTCCCGGCGGGTGACCACAGCGTGGTCATCGGACTGGTGGAGCACGCCGATGTCACCGACGGCGCTCCGCTGCTGTACTACGACCGCGGCTACCACACCTTGTTCGCCCTGGGCGACCCGCTCTGACCCTCGGCCTCCGACCCCCGGCGCGGCGGTCGCTCCGCGCTCGTCTGCCAGGCCTCGGTCACCGCCGAGGCCATGCAGCTGGGCAGGGCGTGCAGGGTGTGGGCGAGCCGCGAGACCAGTCCGACGAGGGGCGGCGTGCCGGGCGCCGCCCGGGCGACGGCGGGCGGTACGCCGTAGCGGTCGATCAGGTCGCCGACCAGGGCCTCGGCCCGCTCGCGCAGGGCGCGGTCCCGTAACCCCCGCAGATGCCCGGCCGCGGGACCGAACTCCCGCTCGTACGCGATCAGCAGATACTCCGGGGGGATGCGGTGCCCCCGCTCATAGTCGAGGAGCCCGCTGTGCGAGCCGAGGCCGAGCCGGCGCGCCAGTGAGCGCAACGACAGGCCCTGCTCAAGGCGGCACTGGTACAGGGCGGCCCCCAGCACAAGGGTCGAGCCGAGGTCGTTCCCGCGCGGAGTCTCGCCGGCCTT
Source organism: Streptomyces sp. NBC_00287 (assembly GCF_036173105.1). NCBI lineage: Bacteria > Bacillati > Actinomycetota > Actinomycetes > Kitasatosporales > Streptomycetaceae > Streptomyces > Streptomyces sp. NBC_00287. The sequence continues at coordinate 7,091,418 of NZ_CP108053.1, read as the reverse complement.
GCGGACCATGTCCACCCCCGTGGAGTCGCCGCAGAGCGGTGCGGCACGGTGGAGTATGGCAATGCTGTGAAGGATTCGTCACGAAGTGGCGGACGGATTGGCCTGTAGCCCGTCATCCCCGTCCGGAAAGAACGCGAGGGCCGCACCCCTCGCATGGCTGAGGAGTGCGGCCCGAGCGCCGTAGGGAGAATCCCTGTCGCGACCGTTACTTGCGGATCAGCGAGCGCAGCACGTACTGCATGATGCCGCCGTTGCGGTAGTAGTCGGCCTCACCGGGGGTGTCGATGCGGACGACCGCGTCGAACTCGACGCCCGTGTCGGTGGTGACCTTGACCGTGCGCGGGGTGGTGCCGTTGTTGAGCTCCTCGACACCGGTGAAGGAGAAGGTCTCCTCGCCGGTCAGACCGAGGGAGGCGGCCGAGGCGCCCTCCGGGAACTGCAGCGGCAGGACGCCCATGCCGATGAGGTTCGAGCGGTGGATGCGCTCGTACGACTCGGCGATGACGGCCTTGACGCCGAGCAGCGCGGTGCCCTTGGCGGCCCAGTCGCGGGACGAGCCGGAGCCGTACTCCTTGCCGGCCAGGATGGCCAGCGGGATGCCCTGCTCGATGTAGTTGCGGGAGGCGTCGTAGATGAACGACACCGGCGCGCCCTCGACGGTGAAGTCGCGGGTGTAGCCGCCCTCGGTGCCCGGCGCGATCTGGTTGCGCAGGCGGATGTTGGCGAAGGTGCCGCGGATCATGACCTCGTGGTTGCCTCGGCGGGAGCCGTAGGAGTTGAAGTCACGACGCTCCACACCGTGCTCGGTGAGGTACTTGCCGGCCGGGGTGTCGGCCTTGATGGCACCGGCGGGCGAGATGTGGTCCGTCGTCACCGAGTCGCCCAGCTTGGCCAGGACCCGGGCGCCCGTGATGTCGGAGACCGGGGTGGTCTCCATCGTCATGTTCTCGAAGTACGGGGGCTTGCGGACGTACGTCGACTCCGCGTCCCACTCGAAGGTGTTGCCGGTCGGGATCGGCAGCGCCTGCCACTGGGCGTCGCCCGCGAAGACGTCGGAGTAGGACTTGTTGAACATGTCCTCGCCGATGGCGTTGGCCACGACGTCGTTGACCTCGGCCTCGGAGGGCCAGATGTCCTTCAGGAAGACCGGGTTGCCGTCCTGGTCGATGCCCAGGGCGTCCTTGGTGATGTCCACCTTCATGGAGCCGGCGAGGGCGTACGCGACGACCAGCGGCGGGGACGCCAGGTAGTTCATCTTGACGTCGGGGTTGATCCGGCCCTCGAAGTTCCGGTTGCCGGAAAGGACCGAGGTGACCGCGAGGTCGTGGTCGTTGACGGCCTTGGAGACCTCCTCCGGCAGCGGGCCGGAGTTGCCGATGCAGGTGGTGCAGCCGTAACCGACCAGGTTGAAGCCGACCTTGTCGAGGTACGGGGTCAGACCGGCCTTGTCGAAGTAGTCGGTGACGACCTTCGAACCCGGGGCGAGGGTGGTCTTGACCCACGGCTTGCGGGTCAGGCCCTTCTCCACGGCCTTCTTCGCGACGAGCGCGGCGGCGACCATGACGTACGGGTTGGAGGTGTTGGTGCAGGAGGTGATCGCGGCGACCGTCACGGCACCGTGGTCGATCTCGTACGTCGAGCCGTCGGGGGCGGTCACGGTGACCGGGTTGGACGGGGCGCCGTTGGGGTGGACGGCCGGGGCGTCGGAGGCCGGGAAGGACTCCTTGCCCGCCTCGTCCACGTCGTCGACGTAGTTGCGGACGTCCTGCTTGAACTGCTCGGCGGCGTTGGCGAGGACGATACGGTCCTGCGGACGCTTCGGGCCGGCGATGGACGGGACGACCGTCGAGAGGTCCAGCTCCAGCTTCTCGGAGAAGTCCGGCTCGGCCTTCGGGTCCAGCCAGAGGCCCTGCTCCTTGGCGTACGCCTCGACGAGGGCGAGCTGCTGGGTGTCGCGGCCCGTCAGCTTCAGGTACTTGATGGTCTCGTCGTCGATCGGGAAGATCGCGGCGGTGGAGCCGAACTCCGGCGACATGTTGCCGATGGTGGCGCGGTTGGCGAGAGAGGTGGCGGCCACGCCCTCGCCGTAGAACTCGACGAACTTGCCGACCACACCGTGCTTGCGGAGCATCTCGGTGATGGTCAGCACCAGGTCGGTGGCGGTGGTACCGGGCTTGAGCTCACCGGTGAGCTTGAAGCCGACGACACGCGGGATGAGCATCGAAACCGGCTGACCGAGCATCGCGGCCTCGGCCTCGATACCGCCGACGCCCCAGCCGAGGACACCGAGGCCGTTGACCATGGTGGTGTGCGAGTCGGTGCCGACCAGCGTGTCGGGGTAGGCCTGGCCGTTGCGGACCATGACCGTACGGGCCAGGTGCTCGATGTTGACCTGGTGGACGATGCCGGTGCCGGGCGGGACGACCTTGAAGTCGTCGAAGGCGGTCTGACCCCAGCGCAGGAACTGGTAGCGCTCGCGGTTGCGACCGTACTCCAGCTCGACGTTCTGCGCGAAGGCCTCGTTGGTGCCGAACTTGTCGGCGATGACGGAGTGGTCGATGACCAGCTCGGCCGGGGAGAGCGGGTTGACCTTCGCCGGGTCGCCGCCGAGCTCCTTCACGGCCTCACGCATGGTGGCGAGGTCCACGACACAGGGCACGCCGGTGAAGTCCTGCATGATCACGCGGGCGGGCGTGAACTGGATCTCCTGCGAGGGCTGGGCCTGCGAGTCCCAGCCGCCGAGCGCGCGGATGTGGTCGGCGGTGATGTTCGCGCCGTCCTCCGTGCGGAGCAGGTTCTCCAGCAGGACCTTGAGGCTGTACGGAAGGCGGGCCGAGCCTTCCACCTTGTCCAGCCGGAAGATCTCGTACGACTCGTCGCCCACCTGCAGCGTGCTGCGGGCGTCGAAGCTGTTCGCCGACACGACAGTCTCCTTCTTTGATGTGCGCGTTCCCACCGCATCCTGCCGCCACGACGACTTGGCCGATCCGCTAAGGTCAGGCTAAGTTAGGTAACCCTTACTGGGGTGACGGCTGCGGTACGCCTCGGCAGATATCTCGATGTCGAGATAACTCTAGTACATGGGGCCGGGATGGTCATGCCCGGCCTCCCTGTGATGTCCTTCTTCGACCATGAAGCGAGGCGATTTCCACCGGCATGCGGGCGGCTGGACAAAGTGGGTACCGCTGCCGACGACCACATGGACGCGTCTGCGTCCCGGGCGCGCCCCGCTGCGCTGCCCCCTGCTGACCGACGCCGATCTGGCGCGCGCCGTCTGGACGGCCGCCCATCTGCCCGACCTCTTCACCGCACTACGACACGCAGTGTGCGCGCACTACGAGGGTTTCCCCGAGGGGCTCGACGTACGCGCCGTCCACATCCACCCCATCTCCCGGGACGGCATCCCCTACGTCGGCGTCGAGTTCCGTGACCTCGGCGTCGCCCTGCACGGCACGCGCGTGGTGGACCTGGGCGGACCCGAGATCGCCACGCTGCGCCGGATCGCGGAGGAGGACGCCGCGAATCCACGCACCGGCCTGGACGAGGCGCTCATCGGGTACTGGAGCAGCATCCCCTTCGACTACGGCGTGATGGAGTGCTCGGAGTTCGAGTTGCGCGCCAACGGCCAGGGGTGGAGCAATCTGGCCAACGCCCTCGGAGAATGCGTCACACGGCTGACCTGGCGATGCCCGGAGCCGGGGCTGCTGGAGTTGCGGACGGAGGACGGGCGGGTGTCACGGCACTCGTACGTCGTCACCGGCGCCCCCATAGCCGCGGTCACCTTCGACGAACCCATCGAGTTCTGCCATCAGTTCGCGAGGTCGGGGTAGCCGAAAGGTACCTCTACCTCGACCATGGGAGGCATCCATGCCCCTCACCTTTCGCAAGAGTTTCCGAATCCTGCCCGGGGTTCGGCTGAACATCAACCGGCACTCCTGGTCCATCACCACCGGTGGCCGGCACGGGCCGCGGCGGACACACAGCAGCACTGGACGTCGTACGACATCGGTGGATTTGCCCGGACCTTTCGGGTGGCGCCGTACCCGTACCTCCAGGCGACGTTGACACCCCGTCACCCGAACGGACCCCCCAGGAGGCGCCATCTCATATCTGAGATAGCCTCAACCTCATGGCAGACGACTACCTCGTACGCATCGGCAAGCTCATCCGTGACGCCCGGCAACACCGTGGCTGGACACAGACGCAGCTGGCCGAGGCGCTCGGCACCAGTCAGAGCGCCGTCAATCGGATCGAGCGCGGCAATCAGAACATCAGCCTTGAGATGATCGCCCGAATCGGTGAAGCCCTGGACAGCGAAATCGTCTCTCTGGGCTATGCGGGCCCGATGCATCTGAGGGTGGTGGGCGGCCGTCGGCTGTCCGGCGCGATCGATGTAAAGACGAGCAAGAACGCGTGCGTGGCCCTGCTGTGCGCCTCACTCCTCAACAAGGGGCGCACGGTGCTGCGCCGGGTCGCCCGGATCGAGGAGGTCTACCGTCTGCTGGAGGTGCTCCAGTCCATCGGCGTGCGGACGCGCTGGATCAACGACGGCGTCGACCTCGAACTGGTGCCCCCGGCCGAGCTGGACATGGCCGCCATCGACGCCGAGGCCGCCGTCCGCACCCGCTCCATCATCATGTTCCTCGGCCCGCTGCTGCACCGTATGGACGCCTTCAAGCTGCCCTACGCGGGCGGTTGCGACCTCGGTACGCGCACCATCGAGCCGCACATGATCGCGCTGCGCCGGTTCGGTCTGGACATCGCGGCGACCGAGGGCCTGTACCACGCCCAGGTGGACCGCGCGATCTCCCCGGACCGCCCGATCGTGCTGACCGAGCGCGGGGACACGGTCACCGAGAACGCGCTGCTGGCCGCCGCGCGGCACGACGGCGTCACGACGATCCGCAACGCCTCCTCCAACTACATGGTCCAGGACCTGTGTTTCTTCCTGGAGGCGCTCGGCGTCAAGGTCGAGGGCATCGGCACCACCACGCTCACCGTGCACGGCGTGCCGACCATCGACGTCGACGTGGACTACTCCCCCTCCGAGGACCCGGTCGAGGCGATGAGCCTGCTGGCCGCCGCGGTAGTGACGGAGTCGGAGCTGACGGTGCGCCGGGTGCCGATCGAGTTCCTGGAGATCGAGCTCGCGGTCCTGGAGGAGATGGGCCTCGACCACGACCGTACGCCCGAGTACTTCGCGGACAACGGCCGTACGCGGCTGGTGGACCTCACGGTCCGGCCCTCCAAGCTGGAGGCGCCGATCGACAAGATCCACCCCATGCCCTTCCCGGGCCTGAACATCGACAACGTCCCGTTCTTCGCGGCCATCGCGGCCGTCGCCTCGGGCAAGACCCTCATCCACGACTGGGTCTACGACAACCGCGCTATCTATCTGACCGACCTCAACCGCCTGGGCGGCCGCCTCCAACTCCTGGACCCCCACCGCGTCCTGGTCGAGGGCCCCACCCGCTGGCGCGCCGCCGAAATGATGTGCCCCCCGGCCCTGCGCCCCGCGGTGGTCGTCCTGCTGGCGATGATGGCGGCGGAGGGCACGTCCGTGCTGCGCAACGTGTATGTCATCAACCGCGGTTACGAGGATCTCGCGGAGCGGCTGAACTCGATCGGGGCGCAGATCGAGATCTTTAGGGACATCTGACGAGCACCGGCTCGAAGTCAGGCGGCGAAGACCTGGAAGTCGTCGGCGAACGCCTTGAACTCCAGGGCGTTGCCGGCCGGGTCGAGGAGGAACATCGTCCACTGCTCGCCCTTCTGGCCCTCGAAGCGCACATAGGGCTCGATGACGAACTCGCTGCCCGCCGCGCGCAGCCGCTCAGCGAGCCTGTGGAACTCGGGGATCGTCAGGATCAGTCCGAAGTGCGGCACCGGGACGTCATGGCCGTCGACCGGGTTGTGGATGCGCTGCCCGCGCTCCGGCGCGAGGTGCGTGACGAACTGGTGCCCGTGCAGATTCCAGTCCACCCAGGTCTCCGCGCTGCGGCCCCGCTCCAGGCCCAGTACATCGCCGTAGAAGCGGCGCGCGGCGGCCAGGTCGTCGACCGGCACGGCCAGATGGAACCGCGGGATCGGGGAGTCGAGAGCGGTCATGGCGCTGCCTTCCGCCGAGGACGTGGCCGAGCTGGACAGTCTGCGCGGCGCGCTGGAGGACCTGGCCGTCCGGCAGGTGATCGCTCGCGCTTCGGACGAGGACCTCGCCTCCCTCGCCAAGACGGCCGACATGATGGAGCGGGCCGTGGACGCGCACGAGATGGTGCGCTGCGACATCGCCTTCCACGACGCGGTGTTCGCCGCCGCGGGCCATCAGCGCCTCGCGGATGCGTGGGACGGCATACGGTGTCAGGTCCATCTGTTTCTGCTGACCCGGATCGGTCTCACCACCGAGGGCTATCTCGACTGCATCCCGCGCGAGCACCGTGAGCTCGTCGCCGCCCTGCGCGCCCGCGACACCGAGGCCGCCCTCGAACTGTTCGCCACGCACCGCCGCCATGCCGTCGAGGTGGTCGTCGGCGCCACCGACCTCGGCTAGCCGCAATCGCATTGGGTACTGTCGGACACGACATGCCGAACGCTCGCAGAAGCAGGTACGTACGAGCAGGAGGCGCCCTCGGGCAGCTCCTGCTCGTTGTCGTGCTCGCCCTCGGTGTCTTCGTCATGCACACCCTCGGGCACCCCGAGGACTCGTCCCACTCCGGGACGCAGACCGCCTCCCACGCCTCGGCCATGGCACACGAGGCGAGCGAGACCACGTACTCCTCGTCCACCCACGAGCCCGCCATGCCCATGGACATGGCCTCGCTGTGCGTGGCTGTTCTCTTCGGCGCCTGGGTGCTCGCCGCGCTGCTGAAGTCGGCGTTCACCCGGCACGGGGAGTGGCTGGCGCGGCTGCTCGCCCAGGTCGCCGCCGTACTGCGGCCCCATCCCCCGCCTCGCGCGCCTGATCTCACCCAGCTGTCGGTGCTTCGGCAATAGGCCGATCCCTCTCACGGGCGTGAGCCCGTGATTCGGCATGCCCACGAACAGAACCGACACACAAGGTGAGATCACCCATGACTGCATTCACGCGCGCCGGACTCGTCGTCGCCGGCGCCCTGCTCCTCGCCGCCTGCGGCGACAGCGCCGAAGAATCCGGTGAGGCCAGGGAGTTCAACGACGCGGACGTCACCTTCGCCCAGATGATGATCCCGCACCACGAGCAGGCCCTGGAGATGGCGAAGCTGGCCGACGGGCGGGCCTCGGACGCGGAGGTCAAGGAGCTCGCCGGGCAGATCGAGCAGGCCCAGGACCCCGAGATCCGGACGATGAAGGGCTGGCTGAAGTCCTGGAAGCAGCCGACCACGGCGGACTCCATGCCGGGCATGGACCACGGCTCAGGCCACGGCGGTGACGGCATGATGTCCGGCACGGACATGGAAGAGCTCACGGCCCTCAAGGGCACCGAGTTCGACAAGGCCTTCGCCGAGATGATGATCGAGCACCACAACGGCGCGATCGACATGGCCGAGGACGAGCAGAAGAACGGCAAGTACGCCGACGCCAAGAAGATGGCCGACGCCATCGTCAAGGGGCAGTCGGCCGAGGTCGAGCAGCTCCAAGGCGCCCTCGACCGGCTCTCGTAACGCGGTTGCCCGGGCTCCCGCCGCGGAGCCCGGGCGGCTACGCCGGGGCGTAGTACCCGAGGAACATGTCCACCCCGCCGACGATGAGCCGGTCCGTGAGGCTGTCGTCGATGTGGGTGCCGTAGGTGCTGAAGACCATGTGCGGGAAGACCAGCAGCGCGTACAGCTGGATGATCGCGGTCTCCAGGTCCGGGATGACGAGGCGGCCCTGGTCGGCGAGGGTACGCAGGGCGCCGGCGACGGCCGGGTGATGGCCTTCCGGAGTGTGGCCCTGCCAGGCGCGGGTGAGTTCGGGGAAGCGGTGCTGTTCGGCGGCGACGAGGTTGCGCAGGGCGGTGACGTCCTTGTTCGTGCGGACCGCGTCCACCCATGCGCGGGCGGCCTCGATGAGGGCCGTACGGAGATCCTCGGCCTCTGCCAGACCTTCCAGCGCGGCCGATGAGGCGTGGCCGAGGGGTTCGTCGAGGGCGCTGGTGATGACCGCGGTGAACAGCGCTTCCTTGCTGCCGAAGTGGTTGTAGACGGTCACCTTGGACACGCCGGCCTCGGCGGCGATGGCGTCCATGCCCACGCCGAAGCCGTCCCGGAGGAACAGCTCACGTGCGGCCCGGACGATGGCCTGCCGTTTCTGTTCGGCGCGGGGGCCGCTGGGGGGCTGTTTGCCGCTGTCCACGCTCATGGGCCGATCCTAGCAATTGACTGAACTGAACAGTTGAGTTCATATGTACTGAGCCGTACAGTTCAGTTGTCGTCACAAGCCAGGGACGTCTCATGACTCACTCCGCAAGCCACACCCAGGCGCACCACCACCCGCCCGCCGACCCACGCCGCTGGGCGGCGCTCGCGGTCATCTGCGTGGCGCAGTTCATGCTGATCCTCGACGTCACGGTGGTGAACGTCGCGCTGCCCGACATGGCCGCCGATCTCCGCCTCGACCGGGCGACCCTGACCTGGGCCGTCACCGCGTACACGCTCTGCTTCGGCGGTCTGATGCTGCTCGGGGGACGGCTCGCCGACGCCCTCGGCGCCCGCCGCACGCTCCTCGCCGGGCTCGCGGTCTTCACGGCCGCCTCGCTGGTCACCGGGCTCGCCGAGAACGCGCCCACGCTGCTGGGCGGCCGTATCGCGCAGGGCGTCGGCGCCGCCCTGCTCTCCCCCGCCGCGCTCTCGATCGTCACCACCGCCTTCCACGGCACCGAGCGCAACAAGGCCCTGGGCGTGTGGGCCGCGATCGGCGGCTCGGGCGCGGCGGCCGGAGTCCTGATCGGCGGCGTCCTGACCGACGGACCCGGCTGGCAGTGGGTCTTCTACGTCAACGTCCCGATCGGCCTCGCCGTCCTCGCGACTCTGCCCGCACTGGTCCCCGCCCGCGCGCCGCAGCCGGCCCGGCTCGACATACCCGGGGCACTGCTGGTCACCGCGGGCACCGCCTCGCTCATCTACGGCCTGGTGGAGGCGGGGGACTCCGGGTGGGGCGACAGCGCGACGCTGGTGCCGTTGGCCGGGGCGGCGGTGCTGTACGCGGGGTTCGCGGCGGTCGAACGGGCCGCCCGGGCACCGCTGATGGACCTCGGGATGTTCACCCGGCGACCGGTGCTCGCGGGGGCGTTCCTGATGCTGGTCGCCACCGCGCTGCTGATCGCGTACTTCTTCTTGGGCTCGGTCTACCTCCAGCACGTGCGCGGCTTCAGTCCGCTGAGGACGGGGCTGCTGTTCCTGCCGATGGCCGTGGCGACTGCCCTGGGCGCCCATCTGGCCGCGCGTCTTGTGGGGCGGGTCGGCAGCCGTGCGGTCGCGGTCGGCGGGATGGTGATCGCCGCACTCGGCTCCGTACCGCTGACCCGGCTCTCCGACGACGGCAGCGTGTACACGGGTCTGCTGCCGGGCTTTGTCGTGGCCTCGCTCGGTCTTGGCGCGGTGTTTGTCACCGCCACCACCACCGCGCTGGGAATGGTGGACCACCACACCGCCGGGCTCGCGTCCGGGGTCGTCAACACCTTCCACGAGGTGGGCGGTTCGATCGGGGTGGCGGTCGTCTCGACCATCGCCGCCGCGGGCATCGACGCGGGGACGGTCGGGGGCTTCACGGACGCCTTCACCGCCTGCGCCCTCGCGGCCGGCGTGAGCGCGGCAGTGGCCGGAGGGCTCGTACCGCGCGGGAAGCCGCAGCTGACCGGGGGGCCGCACGTGCACTGACGGCCCCCCGAGCCGGCTCTGTCAGTTCTCGACGAGGGTGACGTCCTGCTGCTGCGAGGCGTGGAAGGAGGGCAGCGGCAGGCCGCCCGAGGAGTCCAGTTCCATGACGGTCGCCTCCACGTGGGCCGGGCCCGGTTCGAGCGAACCCGGGGACGGCTTGCCCGTGTTCTCCCAGCGGTGTTCCATGCCGTCGCAAATCGCGCGGGTGCCGCCGATGCCGTGGCGAAGACTCGACGAGCGCTTGCCCACCGAGGAGCTGACGAACACCGGGCCGGTGCCGCCGGTGCAGCGGTAGGTACCGGACAGAGTGACCGTGCCGTCGGCGGCGAGGGTGCCGGTCGGGTCGACGGTCACCGTCTCGTAGGGGTCGGCGTCGGCCGGGGTGGCGGGAGCGGCGAGCAGGAGCAGGGCGGAGGCGGCGGCTACGCCGAGGGCGGTGCGTACGGGCATGGGGAGACCTTCCGGGTGAGCGGAGTTCGGGGGCCTCCACCAGTACCGGGCGCGCGCGCCCACGCGCGTGATCGTCACCCCTTCGGTGGCGAGTCCGCGCCGACCGTCGTGGAACCGTCCGGGAGTTGTCCCCGTGTTGTCACGCTTACGGTCGGCCCGTGGCGATGAGTTCAGGCCCGGAGCATGGTCTACCCATAGGAAGTGACCGACCTACGTGGAGGTGCGCCATGGGTGCCCACGCTTCGTGTTCCTTGACCGGTTCGCATGCTCCGCGCGTTGTCGCCGCGCATCCCGAGCAGGGGTGGAGCCTGCTGTGCGACGGCACGATCGTCTTCGACGACTCGGGTGAGCTGCTGCCGGACGGTCGGGTCGTCACGCCTCACCGTGCGCCGGTGGACCGGCTGGCGATGGCGGCCTAGTCCGCTACGGCAGCACCGCGAAGCCGTCCAGCTCGACCATCGCCTGCTTGTCCCACAGGCGTACGACCTCCACCACCGCCATCGCCGGATAGTCCCGCCCCGCCAACCTCCGCCAGATGCCGCCCAGTTCAGGGGCGTGCGCGCGGTACTCCTCGATGTCCGTGGCGTAGACCGTGACGCGGGCCAGGTGGGCCGGGGTGCCGCCCGCCGCTCGCAGGGCCGTCAGCAGGTTGCGCAGGGCCTTCTCGAATTGGGCCGGGAGGGTGGCGCCCTCGATCTTGCCGTCCGTGTCCAGGGCCGTTTGGCCCGCCAGGAACACCAACCTGGTTCCCGTCGCCACCACCGCGTGGGAGAACCCCGTGGGTGGGGACAGCTCGGGCGGGTTGACTCGGTCCGGTGTCATGCTCGGGCCTCCAGGTCGGCGTACAGCTCCTTGGCGATGATGCCTCGTTGGACCTCGCTCGCGCCCTCGTAGATGCGAGGGGCCCGGACCTCTCGATACAGGTGCTCCAGGATGTGACCTCGGCGCAGGGCTCGGGCTCCGTGCAATTGGACGGCCTGGTCCACGACGTACTGCGCCGTCTCGGTCGCCAGCAGCTTCGCCATCGCCGCGCGCTTCGGGACGTCCGGGGCGCCTTCGTCGTACGCCGTCGCCGCCGCGTACACCATCAGACGGGCCGCTTCCGTGCGCAGGGCCATCTCGGCGACCTGGTGGGCGACCGTCTGAAGGTCCCTCAACTTGCCGCCGAAGGCGTCCCGTTGGGCGGTGTGGGTGAGGGTCGCGTCCAGGGCCGCTTGCGCCATGCCGACCGCGAAGGCGCCGACGCTGGGGCGGAAGAGGTTCAGGGTGCCCATCGCCACTCGGAAGCCGCGGTCGGGCTCGCCAAGGATGTCGTCGGCCGAGACCGGGACCTCGTCGAAGGTCAGCGTGCCGATGGGGTGCGGGGAGAGCATGTCGAGGGGGGTGCCGGTGAGGCCGGGGCGGTCGGCCGGTACCAGGAACGCCGTCACTCCCCGGGAGCCTGCGCCCGGGGTCGTGCGCGCGAACACGGTGTAGAAGTCGGCGTCGGGGGCGTTGGAGATCCAGCACTTCTCGCCGGTCAGGCGCCAGGCGTCCGGGCCGTCGGGCTCTGCGGCCAGGGACAGGGCAGCCGCGTCCGAGCCCGCCCCCGGCTCACTCAGTGCGAACGCGGCCACCGCCGTGCCCTCGCCGACCCTCGGCAGCCAGTGTGCGCGCTGGGCCGGGGTGCCGTGGGCGTGGACCGGGTGGGCGCCCAGGCCCTGGAGGGCGAGCGCGGTCTCCGCCTCCGTACAGGCGTAGGCCAGGGACTCGCGCATCAGGCAGACGTCGAGGGCGCCGGAGGTGAACAGGCGGGGCAGAAGCCCGAGTTGGCCGAGTTCGGCGACCAGCGGGCGGTTGACCTGGCCGGGCTCGCCCTTCTCGGCGAGCGGACGCAGCCGCTCGGCGGCCAGCAGACGCAGTTCGGCACACCATGCGGTCCGTTCCGGTTCGAGTGAGAATGCGGGCATCGCCGTACCTCTCTCCCCGCGGCCATCAGGGCCACTCCCTCGACGGTATCGCGCGCAGTTGACTGCCGTCACCAACACGATACGCTCATCGAGCGAGCCCACCAGGGAGCCCACAAGGCAAGGGGGCGCACCGTCATGAACGTCTCGGCGCATCTCGACACCTTCGCGCGCGACCACCTCCCGCCGTCCGACGAGTGGCCCGAGCTCAGCTTCGACCTGCCGGAGCTGCGCTACCCCGAACGGCTGAACTGCGCCGCCGAGCTGCTGCACGGCCCCCCGGACGACCGCCCGGCGTTCCACACCGCCACCGGCCGGACCTGGACCTACGGCGAGCTGCGCGCCCGTGTCGACCGGCTCGCGCATCTGCTCACCGGCGACCTCGGGGTGGTCCCGGGCAACCGGGTCCTGCTGCGCGGCCCCACCACCCCCTGGCTCGCGGCCTGCTGGCTCGCGGTGCTGAAGGCGGGCGCGGTCGCCGTGACCGTGCTGGCCCAGCAGCGCCCGCACGAGCTGCGCACGATGTGCGAGATGGCCGAGGTGAGCCACGCGCTGTGCGACATCCGGGCCGTCGACGACCTCGCCAAGGCGGAGATACCCGGGCTGCGGATCGCCACATACGGCGGTGATGCCCCGGACGACCTGCTGAAGCGGGCGGCGCCGAGCACGCCGTACCCCGCCGTGGACACCGCCTGCGACGACGTGGCGTTGATCGCCTTCACCTCCGGCACCACCGGACGGCCCAAGGGCTGTATGCACTTCCACCGGGATGTGTTGGCGATAGCGGACACCTTCTCCAAATATGTGCTCCAGCCACATGTGGGCGATGTCTTCACCGGCAGTCCCCCGCTCGGCTTCACCTTCGGACTCGGCGGGCTCGTGGTCTTCCCGCTGCGCGCCGGGGCGAGCGCGCTGCTGCTCGAACAGGCCGGTCCCAAGCAGCTGTTGCCCGCCGTCGCCGAGCACCGGGTGACGGTGCTGTTCACCGCGCCGACCGCCTACCGCGCGATGCTCGCCGAACTGGACGGGCACGACATCTCCTCGCTGCGCCGCTGTGTCTCGGCCGGCGAGAACCTGCCCGCCGCCACCTGGCGGGCCTGGCACGAGCGGACCGGGCTGCGCATCATCAACGGCATCGGCGCCACCGAGCTGCTGCACATCTTCGTCTCCGCCGCCGACGAGCACATCAGGCCCGGCACCACCGGGGTGCCGGTCCCCGGCTGGCACGCGCGCGTGGTCGACGCCGACGGCCGGGAGAAGCCCGACGGGGAGCCGGGGCTGCTCGCGGTGCGCGGACCGGTCGGCTGCCGCTATCTCGCCGACCCACGCCAGCGCGAGTACGTCCGCCACGGCTGGAACATCACCGGCGACACCTACGTCCGGGAGAGTGACGGCTACTTCCGCTACGTCGCCCGCGCGGACGACATGATCATCTCGGCCGGGTACAACATCGCGGGCCCCGAGGTCGAGGAGGCGCTGCTGCGCCACCCGGACGTGCTCGAGACGGCGGTCGTCGGCCGGCCCGACGCTGCGCGCGGGCAGGTCGTGATGGCGTTCGCCGTGCTCAGGCCGGGCGCACGGCGGGACGCGGAGGCGCTGCGCACTTTTGTACGAGCGGAACTCGCGCCGTACAAGTGCCCGCGCGAGATCGTCTTCCTGGACGCGCTGCCGCGCACGGCGACCGGCAAGCTCCAGCGGTTCAAGCTGCGCCTTGCGGCCGACGCCGAGGGTGACCGGCAGTGATGCCGACGACCTAAGATGATCAACGTGTCCGACCAGCATGCACCACGGTCTTTGATCGTCACGTTCTACGGCGCCTACGGCCGCTTCGTGCCCGGCCCGGTTCCGGTCGCCGAACTGATCCGGCTGCTGGCTGCGGTCGGCGTGGACGCTCCCTCGGTGCGCTCGTCGGTGTCCCGGCTCAAACGGCGCGGGCTGCTCGTGCCGGCCCGCACCGCCGAGGGCGCCGCGGGCTACGAACTCTCCCCGGACGCCCGCCAGTTGCTCGACGACGGCGACCGGCGCATCTACGCCACCGCGCCGCCCGACGAAGAGGGCTGGGTGCTCGCGGTGTTCTCCGTACCGGAGTCGGAGCGGCAGAAGCGCCATCTGCTGCGCTCCCGTCTGGCCGGCCTCGGCTTCGGCACGGCCGCCCCCGGCGTGTGGATCGCGCCGGCGCGGCTGTACGAGGAGACCCGGCACACCCTGGCACGGCTGCGCCTGGAGGCGTACGTCGACTTCTTCCGCGGCGAGCACCTCGGCTTCGCACCCACCGTCGAGGCCGTCACCCGCTGGTGGGACCTGGCCGCCGTAGCCAAGGAGCACGAGGCATTCCTCGACCGCCACGCGCGCGTGCTGCACGACTGGGAGCAGCGCTCGGACACCCCGCCCGAGGAGGCCTACCGCGACTACCTCCTCGCCCTGGACTCATGGCGCCATCTGCCCTACGTCGATCCGGGGCTGCCCGCCCGGCTGCTGCCCGAGGACTGGCCCGGGGTGCGGTCGGCGGCGGTGTTCCGGGCGCTGCATGCGCGGCTCAGGGATGCGGGGGCCGTCTTCGCCGGGCTCTGAGGCCCTCGCGTGATCCCGCCCACAACATGCGTCACTAATGGAACCCTCAGGTTCCTCTATCGCTCTTCTCAAAGTTCTTACCTAGCGTCCACTCAGCACGCCGGGTAACGAAAGAGGATCTGACGCATGACCACCACGGCAAGGGCTCAGGGAGCCACCATCTGGCTCACGGGGCTGCCGAGCGCGGGCAAGACGACCATCGCCCGTCTGCTGGGCGACCGGCTGAAGGCCCAGGGACATCGCGTGGAGGTCCTCGACGGCGACGAGATTCGCCGCTTCCTCTCCGCGGGCCTCGGCTTCTCCAAGGAGGACCGCAATACGAACGTGCAGCGCATCGGCCTGGTCTCCGAGGTGCTCGCCCGCAACGGCGTGCTCTCCGTCGTCCCGGTGATCGCGCCCTACGCCGACAGCCGGGAGGCCGTGCGCCGGCGCCATGAGGCGAGCGGGACGCCGTACATCGAGGTCCATGTCGCCACCCCGGTCGACGTGTGCAGCGAGCGGGATGTGAAGGGGCTCTACGCCCGGCAGGCCTCGGGCGAGCTGTCCGGGCTGACCGGCGTCGACGATCCGTACGAGCCGCCGGTGGACCCGGCGCTGGTGCTGCGGACGCAGGAGCAGAGCCCGGGCGAGTCCGCGGATGCCGTGTACGCGGTGCTGGTGGAGCGGGGGCTGGTGTGAGTTTCGGTCTTTCTCACCTGGACGCCCTGGAGTCCGAGGCGGTGCACATCTTCCGCGAGGTGGCGGGCGAGTTCGAGCGGCCGGTGATCCTCTTCTCCGGCGGCAAGGACTCCATCGTCATGCTGCACCTCGCGCTCAAGGCGTTCGCGCCGGCGCCGGTGCCGTTCTCGCTGCTGCATGTCGACACCGGGCACAACTTCCCCGAGGTCCTCGACTACCGCGACCGTGCGGTGGCGGCACATGGGCTGCGGCTCCATGTGGCCTCCGTACAGGACTACATCGACCGGGGTGTGCTGCGCGAACGTGCCGACTGGACGCGGAATCCGCTGCAGACGCTGCCGTTGACGGAGAAGATCCAGGCGGAGATGTTCGACGCGGTCTTCGGTGGCGGGCGGCGCGATGAGGAGAAGGCGCGGGCGAAGGAGCGGGTGTTCTCGCTGCGGGACGAGTTCTCGCAGTGGGATCCGCGTCGGCAGCGGCCGGAGCTGTGGAACCTCTACAACGGCCGGCACGCTCCCGGTGAGCATGTCCGGGTCTTCCCGCTGTCCAACTGGACCGAGCTGGACGTCTGGCAGTACATCGCCCGCGAGGGCATCGAGCTGCCGGAGATCTACTACGCCCATCACCGCGAGGTGTTCGCGCGGGGCGGCATGTGGCTGACCGCGGGTGAGTGGGGCGGGCCCAAGGCCGGAGAGACCGTCGAGAAGCGTCAGGTGCGCTATCGCACGGTCGGCGACATGTCCTGCACCGGTGCGGTGGACTCCGAGGCCGACACCATCGAGAAGGTGATCGCCGAGATCGCCGCCTCCCGGCTCACCGAGCGCGGTGCGACCCGCGCCGACGACAAGATGTCCGAGGCCGCGATGGAAGACCGTAAGCGCGAGGGGTACTTCTAAGCATGAGCACTACCATCGACACCCTGCGTTTCGCTACGGCCGGTTCGGTCGACGACGGCAAGTCCACGCTGGTGGGGCGGCTGCTGCACGACTCCAAGTCGGTGCTGGCCGACCAGTTGGAGGCGGTGGAGCACGCCTCCCGCAACCGTGGCCAGGAGGCCCCCGACCTGGCGCTGCTGACCGACGGTCTGCGCGCCGAGCGGGAGCAGGGCATCACCATCGACGTGGCCTACCGCTACTTCGCCACCCCCCGGCGCCGGTTCATCCTCGCCGACACCCCGGGGCATGTGCAGTACACGCGGAACATGGTCACCGGCGCCTCCACCGCCGAGCTGGCGATCATCCTCGTGGACGCCCGCAACGGGGTCGTCGAGCAGACCCTCCGGCATGCCGCCGTGGCCGCCCTGCTCCGTGTCCCGCATGTCGTCCTCGCGGTCAACAAGATGGACCTCGTCGGGTACGAGGAGCAGGTGTTCGAGCGCATCGTCGAGGACTTCGCGGGCCACGCGGCCGAGTTGGGGCTGCCCGGGTTCACGCCGATCCCGGTGTCGGCGCTCGTCGGCGACAACGTGGTGGATCGCTCGGCGCACATGGACTGGTACCGGGGTCCGGCCCTGCTGGAGTTCCTGGAGGACGTCCCCGTAGGTGTCGAGGCGGCGGACGCTCCGGCCCGCTTCCCGGTGCAGTACGTCATCCGGGACGGTGAAGTCCGTTACTACGCGGGCCAGCTGGTGTCCGGCGCGCTGCGGGTCGGTGACCGGGTCACCGTGCATCCGTCCGGCGAGACCTCGGAGATCACCGGTATCGATGTGCTCGGGTCCGCTCAGGAGGTGGCATACGCGCCGCAGTCGATCAGCGTACGGCTGGCCGATCAGCGGGATGTGTCGCGCGGCGACATGATCACCGCCGGGGTGGATGTACCGGCGCTGACACGGGAGGTCCGGGCGGCGGTGTGCCATCTGGCGGATCGTCCGCTGAAGGTCGGTGACCGGGTCCTGGTCCGGCACACGACTCGGACGGTGAAGGCGATCGTCCAAGATCTCGGGGACGCGGCGGAACTCACCGCGAACGACCTGGGCCGGATCACCCTGCGCACGGCGGAACCGCTGGCGGTGGACGACTACGCGGTCTCCCGGCGCACGGGGGCGTTCCTCGTGATCGACCCGGCGGACGGGGCGACGCTTACCGCGGGGATGGTCGAACGGTAACTCGACCGGACAGTCACGCCCTCAAGTCCCGAGCGTCAGGCGGGGCTTGGGGGCGTCCGTACGGCCGGTCTGGGGGCGGCGGCTGCCCGCTCGGTACGGGGCCGGCCAGACGACACCGGGACCGTCGTACGACTGTTCCGCCGCCGCGTGCAGGGTCCAGTGCGGGTCGTAGAGGTGGGGGCGGGCCAGGGCGCACAGGTCGGTACGGCCCGCCAAAATCAGGGAGTTGACGTCGTCCCAGGAGGAGATCGCGCCCACCGCGATCACCGGGATGCCGGTGCTGTTGCGAATGCGGTCGGCGTAAGGCGTCTGGTACGAGCGCCCGAACTCCGGTCGCTCCTCGGCCACGACCTGCCCGGTCGACACGTCGATCGCGTCGGCGCCGTGCGCGGCGAAGGCGCGGGCGATCTCCACGGCGTCCTCCGCACAGGTGCCGCCCTCGGCCCAGTCCGTGGCGGAGATACGGACGGTCATGGGCCGTTCCTCGGGCCATACGCCCCGTATCGCGTCGAACACCTCCAGCGGGAAGCGCAGGCGTTTGTCCAGGGACCCGCCGTAGGCATCGGTGCGGCGGTTGGTCAGCGGGGAGAGGAAGCCGGAGAGCAGGTAGCCGTGCGCGCAGTGGAGTTCGAGGAGATCGAATCCGGCCCGCGCCGCACGCCACGCCGCTGCCGTGAACTGCTCGCGGAGGTCGGTGAGTTGGGCGCGGGACAGCTCGCGCGGGGTCTGGCTTTCGGGCTTGTACGGGAGCGAGGAGGCGGCCACGAGTGGCCAGTTGCCGTCGGGGAGCGGCTCGTCGATGCCCTCCCACATCAGCTTGGTCGAGCCCTTGCGCCCGCTGTGGCCGAGTTGCACGCCGACTGCCGTACCGGGCGCCTGCGTATGCACGAAGTCGGTGATCCGGCGCCAGGCCTCGGACTGTTTGCCGGTGTAGAGGCCCGTGCAGCCGGGGGTGATACGCCCCTCCGCGCTGACGCACACCATCTCGGTCATCACCAGCCCTGCCCCGCCGAGGGCGCGGGCGCCCAGGTGGACGAGGTGGAAGTCGCCGGGGAGTCCGTCGACGGCCGAGTACATGTCCATCGGCGAGACGACGACCCGGTTGCGCAGGGTCAGGCCGCGCAGCCGGAAGGGGGTGAACATCGGCGGCGTACCGGGCGGGCACCCGAAGGCTCGTTCCACCGATTCCGTGAAGCGGGCGTCGCGCAGGCGGAGGTTGTCGTGGGTGACGCGGCGGCTGCGAGTGAGGAGGTTGAAGGCGAACTGGCGTGGGGGCTGGTCGAGGTAGAGGGCGATGTTCTCGAACCACTCCAAGCTGGCGCGGGCGGCGCGCTGGGTGGAGGCGACGACGGGTTTGCGTTCCTCCTCGTACGCGCTCAACGCGCTGGGGATATCGGGGTGTTCCTCCAGACAGGCGGCGAGTGCGAGGGCGTCCTCGACCGCCAGCTTCGTGCCCGATCCGATGGAGAAGTGGGCCGTGTGGGCCGCGTCGCCCAGCAGCACGATGTTCTCGTGCGACCAGCGTTCGTTGACGACCGTGCGGAAGGTGGTCCAGGCGGAGTTGTTGGAGCGCAGGGGGTGTCCGCGCAGGGCTTCCGCGAAGATCTTGGCGCAGCTCTCGATGGGTTCCTGCGGGTCGAGTTCCTCGAAACCGGCCGCCCGCCATACCTCTTCGCGCATCTCGATGATGACCGTCGAGGCATCGGGGGCGTACGGGTAGCCGTGCAGTTGCATCACGCCGTGTTCGGTCTCGGCGATCTCGAAGCGGAAGGCGTCGAAGGCGAAGTCGGTGGCCAGCCAGATATAGCGGCAGTGGTGGGTGGTCACATGGGGGCGGAACACATGGGCGTAGGCCTCGCGGGTGGTGCTGTGCACACCGTCGGCGGCGATGACCAGGTCGTGGGTCTCGGCCAGCCAGGCGGGGTAGGGGGCCTCGGAGTCGAAGCGGAGCTCTACGCCCAGGTTCCGGCAGCGGTTGTGCAGGATTTCCAGGAGGCGTTTGCGGCCGAGGGCGGCGAAACCGTGGCCTCCGGAGGTGTTGCGGGATTCTCGGTGGACGATGTCTATGTCGTCCCAGCGGATGAAGTGTTGCTGTAGGGCTGTGTAGACCTCGGGGTCCGCGTGTTCTATGCCGCCCAGGGTTTCGTCGGAGAGGACCACTCCAAAGCCGAAGGTGTCGTCGGGGGTGTTGCGTTCCCAGACGGTGATCTTGCGGGTGGGGTCCAGGCGCTTGAGGAGGGCGGCGGCGTACAGACCTCCCGGGCCGCCGCCGATGATCGCTACGCGTAGCGGATGCATCCCTCAACGCCCCTTCCACTTTGGGGGGCGCTTCTCCTTGAAAGCCTTGTGGAACTCCGCGTAGTCCTCGCCCGTCATCAGCAAGGCCTGCGTCGATGCGTCCAGTTCCACTGCCGGGCCGAGCGGCATGTCCAATTCTGCCGTCAGTAGCGCCTTTGTCTGGGCGTACGCCAGCGCTGGGCCCTCGGACAGTCGGTGGGCCAGTGTCTGGGCCGCCTCGTCCGTTCGGCCCTCCTCCGTCAGTTCGCTGATCAGGCCGATGCGCTCGGCCTCCGGGGCTCGTACCGGGTCGCCCAGCATCAGGAGGCGGGTCGCGTGGCCCAGTCCGACGACCCTCGGGAGCAGGTATGCCGCTCCCATGTCGCCGCCCGACAGGCCGACCCGCGTGAAGAGGAAGGCGAACCGTGCCGTCGGGTCGGCCACCCTGAAGTCCGCCGCCAGGGCGAGGACCGCACCCGCGCCCGCCGCCACCCCGTGGATCGCCGCGATCACCGGGAAGGGGCACTCGCGGATCGCCCTGACGACCTGGCCCGTCATCCGGTTGAAGTCCAGCAGCTGGGCCGTGTCCATGGACAGCGTCTCGCCGATGATCTCGTCCACGTCGCCGCCGGAGCAGAACCCGCGGCCCTCGCCGGCCAGCACCAGGGCCCGTACCGTCCGCTCGCGGGACAGCTCGGCGAGCAGGTCGCGCAGGTCGGCGTAGGCGCCGAAGGTGAGGGCGTTGAGTTTCTCGGGGCGGGCGAGGGTGACGGTGGCGACGCCGTCGGTGAGGTCCACACGCAGATGCCGCCAGCGGTCGGTGCGGGCGGCGGAGCCGGTGAAGGGACTCATAGCGGGCGGCCTCCTCGGGCGGACTGCGGGCGGCGCTGTCTCACTGAGGTCTTACCCCTCGAATTTATCACCCATCCGTGACTGTCGTCATGATAGCGCGATACGTCACGGAGGCCACCGGGGTGTCACGGCTCGTCGACGCCCCCGTAACGGCGGGATCAGGCGTGCGAGGCGCGCCGTTCATCTGGGTAAGCCGCCCGCTACGGGGCCAAAAGTCCCGGACGGTGCCCGCCGGACGACTCCGATGGCGGGCGCCGTACCATTCATAAGGTTGAAAGCAGGACAGCCTGCTTGATGAACGGACCCGCCGTGCACGATCGCCTCCCCGCTTCCGCCTCCTGGCGCATCGCACTGCCGCACACCACCGCGGCGGTGCCGGTCGCGCGCGCCCTGGTCCGTACGGCTCTGGCCGATCTCGAGCACAGCGCCGACAGCGACACCGCGGAGCTGCTGACCGCGGAGCTGGTGGCGAACGCCGTGGAGCACACCGCGGGTGAGGGGCCGATAGAGCTGGTGGTGGAGCTGCTGCCGAGCGGCTGCCAGGTCGAGGTGCACGACCCGGACCCGGCGCCGCCGGGAAACCTCACCCGTCCGTGCGACGGCGAGCCGGACCCTTGGCAGGAGCACGGCCGGGGACTGCTGCTGATCCGCGCACTGAGCTCGTCCTGCGGCCATCGGCCGACCTCGTCGGGCAAGGCCGTGTGGTTCCGGCTGCCGGCGATACCGCCGCAGCGTCGGCCCTCGTAATCGGGCTCAGCCGTAGGCGACCTCAGGCCAGCGTCGCGACCAGCACCGCCTTGATCGTGTGCATACGGTTCTCCGCCTCGTCGAAGACCACCGAGTGAGGCGACTCGAAGACCTCGTCGGTGACCTCCAGGGAGTCCAGGCCGTAGGTCTCGAAGATCTCGCGGCCGACCTTCGTGCCCAGGTCGTGGAAGGCCGGGAGGCAGTGCAGGAACTTCACGTCCGGGTTGCCGGTGGCGCGCAGGACGTCCATCGTGACCGCGTACGGGACCAGGGCCTTGATCCGCTCGGCCCAGACCTCCTTGGGCTCCCCCATGGAGACCCAGACGTCGGTGGCGACGAAGTCGGCGCCCAAAACGCCCTCCGCCACGGACTCGGTGAGGGTGACGGTCGCGCCGCTGTCCTCGGCGAGCCTGCGCGCCTCGGCGACGACCTCCTCGCTGGGCCAGTACGCCTTGGGCGCGACGATCCGCACGTCCATGCCGAGCAGCGCGCCGGTGATCAGGTAGGAGTTGCCCATGTTGAAGCGGGCGTCGCCGAGGTAGGCGAAGACGATGCGGTCGTCGAGCGTCTTGGAGGTGTGCTCCAGCATCGTGAGGACGTCGGCGAGCATCTGGGTGGGGTGCCAGTCGTCGGTGAGGCCGTTGTAGACCGGCACGCCCGCGTACGCGGCCAGCTCCTCGACCTTCTCCTGGCTGTCCCCGCGGTACTCGATGGCGTCGAACATCCGCCCGAGCACGCGCCCGGTGTCCTTGACCGACTCCTTGTGCCCGATCTGCGAGCCGGTCGGGTCCAGATACGTCGTCGAGGCGCCCTGGTCGGCGGCGGCGACCTCGAAGGCGCAGCGGGTACGGGTGGAGGTCTTCTCGAAGATCATCGCGATGTTCTTGCCGCGCAGGTACTGGGGCTCGGTCCCGGCCTTCTTGGCGGCCTTGAGCTCGGCGGCCAGCTCGATCAGACCGCGGAACTCCGCCACGCTGAAGTCCAGCTCCTTGAGGAAGTGGCGGCCGGCGAGGGCGGTCGGGACTGTCGCCATGGGGGCGCTCCAGAGATACGTGAACAATGACCTTGGAAGTCTATACGACGTTTCACATTTATATACAGGCCACCATAGGCGGCCTATACGGGCCCGCGCTCGACCGGGCAGCTCATACAGCGCGGTCCGCCCCTCCCCCGGCCCAGCTCACTGCCCGGGATCTCGATGACCTCGATGCCCTGTTTGCGCAGGTGGGTGTTGGTGGTGGAGTTCCGCTCATAGGCCACGACGACACCCGGCTCGACCGCGAGGACATTGCAGCCGTCGTCCCACTGCTCCCGCTCGGCCGCATGCACGTCCTGTGTCGCGGTCAGGACGCGGATCTCACTCAGCCCGAGAGCGGCGGCGATGGCGCGGTGCATATGCTCCGGCGGATGGTCGGTGACCTTCAGCTCCTTGCCGTCGACGCCCGGCTCGATGGTGTACGAGCGGAGCATGCCGAGCCCGGCGTACTGGGTGAAGATGTCGGCGTCGACCATCGTCATCACAGTGTCGAGGTGCATGAAGGCGCGCCGCTTGGGCATGTCGAGGGCCACGATCGACTGGGCCGAGCCCGCAGCGAACAGCTTGTACGCCAGCATCTCGACGGCCTGGGGCGTGGTTCTCTCGCTCATGCCGATCAATACGGCGCCATTGCCGATCACCAGGACGTCGCCGCCCTCGATGGTGGACGGGTAGTCGGCCTGCCCCTCGGACCAGACGTGGAACGTCTCGTCACGGAACAGCGGGTGGTGCCGGTAGATCGCCTCGAAGTGCACGGTCTCGCGCTGACGGGCCGGCCAGCGCATGGCGTTGACGGAGACGCCGTCGTAGATCCAGGCGGAGGTGTCGCGGGTGAAGAGGTGGTTGGGCAGCGGCGCGAGCAGGAAGTCGTCGAGCTCCATGACGTGGAAGCGCACGGAGGTCGGCTCCGGGTGGGCATCCAGGAACTCGCGCTTGGTCATGCCGCCGACCAGGGCCTCGGCCAGCTCGGGTGCGGGCAGGTTCTCGAAGGCGGCGCGCAGATGGTCGGTGGCGAGGACGCCGTACTCCTTCTCGTCGAAGACGCGGTCCAGGACGAGGGTGCGGGCCGCCGGGATCTCCAGGGCCTCGGTGAGCAGGTCGCCGAAGAGGTGGACGGTGACCCCTCGGTCGCGCAGGACGTCGGCGAAGCCGTCGTGTTCGGCGCGCGCCCGGCGCACCCAGAGCACATCGTCGAAGAGCAGCGCGTCCTTGTTGCTGGGGGTGAGCCTTTTGAGCTCGAGATCCGGCCGGTGCAGGATGACGCGGCTGAGCCGCCCGGCCTCGGAGTCGACATGGAATCCCATGACTCCATCCTGACCATCGGGGACGTTATTCACCCCCTTCTTGACCACTTCCGATTCTCGTCCTCTTGACGATAAACAGGCTCACCACTTATCGTCCTGTTGACGAAAATCAGCGAGGGGGTCGCTCATGGCCGACATCACCCGGCGCCTCGGCTGGCGCCATCTGCGCGGGGCTCCTACGGCGCACATCCGGCACCACCGGTCCGGCCGGCCGGCCCACGACGGGGCGGGGATCAGCTTCTGGTTCCGGGCGCTCAGCGCGGCGCTGTCCGAAGTGCCGGTCGACGACCGGGAGTTGGCGATGACCTTCCATGCCCGTACGGCCGACTTCCAGGACGTGGCGGTACAGGCGACGGTCACCTACCGGATCAGCGACCCGGCCGTCGCCGCGGCCCGCCTGGACTTCTCGATCGACCCCGACACCGGGGCCTGGCGCGGAACACCGCTGGAACAGCTCGGCACGGCCCAGCAGCACGCCCTGGACGTGCTGGCCCGTACGCCGCTGGCATCGGCGCTGGTGGACGGGGTGAGCGCGGTACGCGAGCGGGTCGCCGCCGGTCTGGCCGCCGAGCCCCGACTCCCCGCCACCGGCATCGAGATCGTGGCCGTACGCGTGGTGGCGCTGCGGCCCGAGCCGGAGGTGGAGCGGGCGCTGCGGACCCCGGCCCGGGAAGTGATCCAGCAGGAGGCCGACCGGGCCACCTACGAGCGGCGGGCGGTGGCCGTCGAGCGGGAGCGCACGATCGCCGAGAACGAACTGGCCAGCCAGATCGAACTCGCCCGCCGCGAGGAGCAGTTGGTCGAGCAGCGGGGCACGAACGCCCGCCGTGAGGCGGAGGAGCACGCGGCGGCCGATGCGGTACGGGCCGAGGCGGAGGCGGCTCGTTCCGTACGGCTGGCCCGGGCGGAGGCCGAGGGGGTGCGGGAGGTCGGCGACGCGAAGGCTCAGGCGCAGGCCGCCTGGCTGCGGGTGCACGCCGATGTGGACGTCGCCGTCCTGCACGCGCTCACCGGGACCCGGCTCGCCGAGAACCTGCCCCGCGTCGACAGCGTCACCATCTCGCCGGACGTGCTCACCGGACTGCTCGCCCGGCTCGGCGACGGGGAGCGGGCGTGAGTCTCGCCCCGCGGGCCGTGCTCGTCCATCGGACCACGGAGTACGAGGAGTTGGTGGCCCGGCACGGCACGCACGGCCAGGCCGCCTACTTCCTGCGCTCCCGGGGCCGGGACATCGAGGAGATCGCGGACCGGCACCGGCGCACGCGGCGGGCGCTGGCCGAGGTGGTCTCGGCGATTCCGCTGACCTGGCGTCAGGCGCGGGTCGAGCGGTCCGACTTGGACCGCTTCCTGTTCGCGCCGCAGGACGTGGTGGTCGTGGTCGGACAGGACGGTCTGGTGGCGAACGTCGCCAAGTATCTGTCGGGGCAGCCGGTGATCGGCATCGACACCGACCCGGGCCGCAACCCTGGTGTCCTGGTACGGCACCGGCCGGCGGACGCGGCGAAACTGCTGGCATCCGCAGGCACCGCCGCGGACGAACTCACCATGGTCGAGGCCGTCGCCGACGACACCCAGCGGCTGGTCGCGCTGAACGAGATCTATCTGGGCGCCGCCGGACACCAGACGGCCCGATACCGCCTGGGCCTCGAGGACGACGGGGGTGTCGTCGAGGCCCAGGCCTCCTCCGGGGTGCTGATCGGCACCGGGACCGGGGCGACCGGCTGGCTCCGGTCGGTGTGGCAGGACCGGGGAGCGCGGCTGCGGCTGCCCTCCCCGGCGGAGGAACGGCTGCTCTGGTTCGTCCGCGAGGCCTGGCCGTCCCCGGCCACCGGGGCCTCCCTGGTGGCCGGGGAGCTGGCCGCCCCGGCCAGGCTGACCCTCACCGTCGAATCCGAACGCCTGGTCGCCTTCGGGGACGGCATGGAAACCGACGCCCTGGAACTGACCTGGGGACAGTCGGTACAGGTCGGCGTGTGCCGGGAGCGGCTGCGGCTCGCGGGGTAGGGCAGGCCCTGAGTCACAGCCGCGGGTCGACCGGCTCCGACTCCAGGGCCAGTACTCCGAACACCGCCTCGTGCACCCGCCACAGCGGCTCGCCCTCGGCCAGTCGGTCCAGCGCCTCCAGGCCGAGCGCGTACTCGCGGATCGCGAGCGAGCGCTTGTGGTTGAGGAAGCGCCGGCGCAGCCGGGTGAGGTTGTCCGGGCGGGTGTACTCGGGGCCGTAGATGATCCGCAGGTACTCGCGGCCGCGGCACTTGATGCCGGGCTGCACCAGGCGGCCCTCCGTGCTGCGCACCAGCGCGCCGAGCGGCTTGACGACCATGCCCTCGCCGCCGCGCCCGGTCATCTCCAGCCACCAGTCGACGCCTGCCCGCACCGACTCCGGGTCCGCGGTGTCGACGTACAGGCGCCGGGTCGTCTGGAGCAGTCCCGTGCCGTCGTGTTCCACCAGCCGGTCCAGCAGGGCGAGTTGCTCGTCGTGCGGGAGGCCCGCCAGGCTGCGGCCCTGGACCGCCAGGATCTGGAACGGTGCCAGGCGGACGCCGTCCAGGCCCTCGGTGGTCCAGCAGTAGCGTCGGTAGGCCTCGGTGAACGCCGAGGCGTCCGCGGCCCGTTCGCGCTGCCGGGTCAGCAGATCAGATACGTCGACTCCGCGCGCCGCTGCGCCCTCAAGCGCGGCCAGCGCGCCCGGGAACACCGCCCCGGAGGCGGCGCCCACCGCCGCGTACTGCGAGCGCAGCAGCCCGGACGCCTTCAGCGACCACGGCATGAGCTCGGCGTCCAACAGCAGCCAGTCCGTGTCGAGTTGCTCCCACAGCCCGGCCTCGGTCGCGGCGGCCCGGACCCGCTCCAGGATCGTCTCCGTCACCGACTCGTCGTCGAAGAAGGGGCGTCCGGTGCGGGTGTAGAGCGATCCGGTCGGGCCGGTCACGCCGAAGCGCTTCTGCGCGACCTCCGCGTCCCGGCACACCAGCGCCACGGCCCGCGAGCCCATGTGCTTCTCCTCGCACACGACCCGCGCGACCCCGTCCGCCGCGTACTGCGCGAAGGCCTCCTCCGGGTGCTCCAGATAGCCCTCGACCTGGCTGGTCGCCGTCGGCGCCATCGTCGGCGGGAGGTACGGCAGCAGCCGCGGGTCGACGGCGAAGCGGCTCATGACCTCGAGCGCGGCGGCGGCGTTCTCCTCGCGCACCGCCACCCGGCCCGTGTGCCGTGTCTCCACGACCCTGCGGCCGTGCACGTCGTCGAGATCGAGCGGCCGTCCGTCGTGCCCGCCCGGTGCCTCGGTCCGCAGCGGCTTGGCCGGTTCGTACCAGACCCGCTCGGCGGGTACGTCGACCAGTTCCCGCTCCGGCCAGCGCAGCGCGGTGAGCTTGCCGCCGAAGACGGCACCGGTGTCCAGGCAGATGGTGTTGTTCAGCCATGTGGCCTCCGGGACGGGAGTGTGGCCGTAGACCACTGCCGCGCGGCCCCGGTAGTCCTCGGCCCACGGGTAGCGCACCGGCAGGCCGAACTCATCGGTCTCCCCGGTGGTGTCGCCGTACAGTGCGTGCGAGCGGACCCGCCCCGAGGTGCGGCCGTGGTACTTCTCCGGCAGACCGGCGTGGCAGACGACCAGTCGGCCGCCGTCGAGGACGTAGTGGCTCACCAGGCCGTCGATGAACTCCCGTACTTCCGCGCGGAACTCATCGCTCTCGCCCTCCATCTGCTCGATGGTCTCGGCGAGGCCGTGGGTGTGCTGGACCTTGCGGCCCTTGAGGTGGCGGCCGTACTTGTTCTCGTGGTTGCCCGGCACGCACAGCGCCTGCCCCGACTTCACCATCGACATCACCCGGCGCAGCACGCCCGGGCTGTCCGGGCCGCGGTCGACGAGGTCGCCGACGAAGACGGCGGTGCGGCCGTCCGGGTGGACGCCGTCCACGTAGCCCAACTTGCCCAGCAGCGACTCCAGTTCGGCGGCGCAGCCGTGGATGTCGCCGATGATGTCGAAGGGGCCGGTGAGGTGGGTCAGGTCGTTGAACCGCTTCTCGGTGACGACGGTCGCGCGCTCGGCCTCCTCGACTCCGCGCAGGATGTGCACCTTGCGGAAGCCCTCGCGCTCCAAGTGCCTGATGGACCGCCTCAGTTCGCGGATGTGCCGCTGGATCACCCGGCGGGGCATGTCGGCGCGGTCGGTGCGGGTCGCGTTGCGCTCGGCGCATACCTCCTCCGGTACGTCCAGCACGATGGCTATCGGCAGGACGTCGTACTGCCTGGCCAGCTCGACCAGTTGACGCCGGGAGTCCTGCTGGACGCTGGTGGCGTCGACGACGGTGCGTCGACCGGCCGCGAGGCGCTTGCCCGCGATGTAGTGCAGGACGTCGAAGGCGTCGCGCGAGGCGCTCTGGTCGTTCTCGTCGTCGGCGACCAGGCCGCGGCAGAAGTCGGAGGAGATCACCTCGGTGGGCTTGAAGTTCTTGCGCGCGAACGTGGACTTGCCGGAGCCGGAGGCGCCGATGAGCACCACGAGGGAGAGGTCGGTGACGGGCAGGGTGCGCCCCTGGTTCTCGGTCATGCGGCCTTCGCCTCCTTGTCGTCACGCTTGAACACAGCCATCTGGGTGGGCGGCCCGACCTCGGGGTCGTCGGGTCCCACGGGGACGAACTCCACGCCGTACCCGTGCCGTTCGGCCACCGCCTCCGCCCAGCCGCGGAACTCCTCGCGGGTCCACTCGAAGCGGTGGTCGCCGTGCCGGACGTGCCCGGCCGGGAGGGACTCCCAGCGGACGTTGTACTCGACGTTCGGCGTGGTCACCAGGACCGTCCGCGGGCGGGCGGCGCCGAACACCGCGTACTCCAGGGCGGGCAGCCGCGGCAGGTCGAGGTGCTCGATGACCTCGCTGAGCACGGCGGCGTCGTACCCCTTGAGGCGATTGTCGGTGTAGGCGAGCGAGCCCTGGAAGAGCTTCACCCGGGACGCCTGTCGCTCGCCCATGCGGTCCAGCTTGAGCCGGCGGGAGGCGATGGTGAGCGCCCGCATCGAGACGTCGGTGCCGACGATCTCGGTGAAGCGCACATCCTTGAGCAGCGCCTGCACCAACTGGCCCTGGCCGCAGCCGAGATCGAGGACCCGGGCGGCACCGGACTCCCGCAGCGCGGCGAGGATCGCGTCCCGGCGCTGCACGGCGAGCGGCGTGGGGCGCTCTTCCTCCTCGGCCTCGGCCTCGACGGCGTTGTCGATGTCCTCGACCTCGCTGTCGTCGGCCTCGGCGAGCCGCACCAGCTCGAGCCGCTCCATGGCCTGACGGGTCAACGACCAACGGCGGGACAGATAGCGGCTGGTGATCAGCTTCTGCTCGGAGTGGTCCGACAGCCAGCCCTCACCGGCACGCAGCAGCTTGTCGACCTCGTCGGGGGCGACCCAGTAGTGCTTGGCGTCGTCCAGGACGGGCAGCAGGACATACAGATGACGCAGCGCCTCGGCGAGGGTGAGCGCCTCGGATTCGAGGACGAGACGGACGTAGCGCGAATCGCCCCACTGCGGGAACTGCTCGTCGAGGGCCACCGGTTCGACGGTCACCGCCCAGCCGAGCGGCTCGAAGAGACGCCGTACGAGCTCGGGGCCACCGCGGGCGGGCAGCGCGGGGACCTCGATGCGCAGCGGGCGGGCCTGTCCCGGCAGGTCCGGCTTGGCCGTGCAGGTGCCCTTCATCGCACTGGAGAACACCGCGCTCAGCGCCACCGCGAGCAGGGACGAGGCGGCGTACGGGCGGTCGTTGACGTACTGCGCGAGCGCCGCGTCGGGGGCGCCGCCGCGCCCCTTGCCCTTGCCGCGCCGGACCAGTGCCACCGCATCGACCTCAAGCAACAGCGCCGCCGTGCAGCGCTCGGCGTCCGCCTCGGGGTAGAGGACATGGGCCGTGCCGTAGGACGTGGAGAACGTCTGCGCCTTCTCGGGATGCTTGTGCAGCAGGAAGCCGAGGTCGGTGGCGGGGCGTTCCGGGGTGCCGGTGGTACTGATCGTCAGGAACATGGGCAGGGCCTTTGAGGCTCGATGGACAGGTGTGCCGCCATACGCGCGAAGGCCCCCAGGAGGGTGATCCTGGGGGCCTTCAGGACGACGCTCACACCATCGCACAGGGGGCGCGACCGGCGCCTTTGTTTATTCCTACGGTTCTAGGACAGCTGCGACTGCACCTGGGAGGAGATGAGCTCCAGGTGGTCGAGGTCGGAGAGGTCGAGGAGCTGGAGGTAGATCCGGCGGGAGCCGGTCTCGGCGTAGCGGCCGATCTTGTCGACGACCTCGGCCGGGGAGCCGGCCAGGCCGTTGGTCTTGAGCTCGTCCACCTCGCGGCCGATGGCGGCGGCCCGGCGGGCGACCTCCGCGTCGTCCTTGCCGACGCAGACGACCAGGGTGTTGGAGTACGTCAGCGCGTCGGCGCCGCGGCCTGCCGCCTGGGCGGCGGCCCGGACCCGGCCGAACTGGCGCACGCTGTCCTCGATGCTGCCGAAGGGCATATTGAACTCATCGGCGTACTGGCCCGCGAGCCGCGGGGTGCGGCTGGCGCCGTGGCCGCCGATGAGCACCGGGATCTTCGGCTGCGCGGGCTTGGGCAGCGCGGGCGAGTCGGTGAGGTCGTAGTAGGTGCCGTGGAAGTCGAAGGTCTTGCCGATGTCCGTGGCCCACAGGCCGGTGACGATGGCGAGCTGTTCCTCCAGACGCGCGAACTTCTCCTTCGGGAAGGGGATGCCGTACGCCTTGTGCTCCTCCTCGAACCAGCCCGCGCCCAGGCCGAGTTCGATCCGGCCGCCGGACATCTGGTCGACCTGCGCGACCTGGATGGCGAGCACGCCGGGCAGGCGGAAGGTGCCCGCGGTCATGAGGGTGCCGAGGCGGATGCGCTTGGTCTCGCGAGCGAGTCCGGCGAGGGTGATCCAGGCGTCGGTGGGACCGGGGAGGCCGTCCACGGAGCCCATGCTCAAATAGTGATCAGACCGGAAAAAGGCATCAAATCCCAGGTCTTCGGTGGCCTTCGCCACGGTGAGCAAGGTGTCGTAGGTGGCCCCCTGCTGGGGCTCGGTGAAGATGCGAAGATCCATACCTCCATCCTGCACGGTCAAATGGTGGTCAACCCCATCGGTCCCACCGGCCCCACTCCGCCACGGTCGGGTGAAAAACGCGGGCGGGGTGCCGGGGGCGGGCCCGGGCCAGTGACCCGGTTCGGCGGTGATCGTTGGCTCGGGCGGAGCCGGACCGCCCGGCTCCCGCACCGGCCTGCTCGCCGCCGGAGTGTCACCTGTGTCGGCCTCCGAAACCTGGGGCCGGGGGCCTAGGAGGCCGTCATGTCCGAAGAATCCGTGCCGCAGCAGGGCGGCGGGGGTGTCGCCGGTCAACCGAAGGGCTTGCTGCAGCAGATGGAGGAGCTGATGGCGGCGTTGAACGCGGATCTGTCCGCGCTGGATGCGGATCTGCAGTCGGCCGGGGGGCCGGGGCGGGGTGCGGGGGTGGTGGAGGACGGCGACCGGATGAGCTGAGCTTGTCCGGTCTCGGACCGAGCCGCTCTCAGCCCGCTTCTCTCTCCTCCTGCCGTAACAACTGGTCTCTGTCCCGGTCCGCGAGTCTGCGGAGCATCTCCAGGACGCGGTCGCGGGACTCGTCGGCCGCGTCGATGGCCTCCATGCACTGCCAGTACGTGCCCTCGTCGTCCGCCGCGCTCGCCACGCCGACGAGGGCGATACCCACCTCGCCGAGCAGTCCGCCCAGGTACATCAACGCCTGGCGGGCGTCGCCCAGTTCGCTGAGCTGGGCCGCGCGCAGATCCTTGGTGTCGAGCAAGGGGGTGTCCAGCACCCCGCAGCCCCGGCCCGCGAGTTCGGTCAACCCCAGTGCCTCGCCGCGCAGTTCGGGTGGGCCGAAGACCGCGAGCCGGCTGCCTATCGCCTGGGCCAGCGCCTGCGCCTGCCACACCTCGGTCATGATCTCCGGCGCACGGTCGCTTCCCGCGAGGGCACGCCTGCTCGTCACGATGAGCCGCACCGCGTCCATGCGCTGCCCCCGTCTGCTCCCGACGCGCCCGTGCGCGTCCACCCGAACTCCCTTGTCCACTACCCAGAGTGAGGGTGCCTGAGACGAAAAGCCAGAGGAAGACGGAAATCTGTGGACAACAAATCGGTTTCGGGCAGCTGAATAGACACGGAGAGTTACGGAGCCGGGAATCGGCGTTCGTTCCGGTCGATCTTCGCGTCCAGTGCCGCGAGGGGGTCGATGCCGAGCACCTCGCACAGTTGCAGCAGATAGGCCAGCACGTCGGCGACTTCGTCCGTGACGCGGTGCGCGGTGTCGGGGTCGGACATCACGCGGGCCGACTCCTCGGGCGTCAACCACTGGAAGATCTCGACCAGTTCGGAGGCCTCCACGCTGAGCGCGGCGACGAGGTTCTTGGGGGTGTGGTACGGCTGCCAGTTGCGGGCGACGGCGAACTCGGCCAGCCTGCGCTGGAGCTTTGCCACGTCGAGGGGTTCTGTCACGGGTTCAGGTGTACCACCGTGACTCCGGGCGTCCCGTCGGCCCAGGTCGCGTCGCTGACCGTGCCGACGAGGCGGATGTGGCCGCGCTCGCACATACGGGCCGCGAGCCGCAGCAGTTCGGTGCGCTGTCGTGGGTCCAGGGCGCGTTCGAGGCCGTCCGTCAGGACGGTGAGCGTCTGCATGGCGGGGGGTACCTCGCCCGGGGCGTCGAGTTCCAGTACGCCGGGGCCGGTGAGCAGGACCAGGGCGAGCGCGAGATAGCGCAGTTCGCCGTCGCCGAGGCGGCCGAAGTCCGTGCGGGTGCGGTCGCCCCGGTCCAGCACGCCGCGGACGGTGCCGTCGCCGAGCTGTTCGGCCAGGACGTCGCTGACGGGGCCGGAGCATCCGGCGCGTACCGCGGCGACCAGTTGCTGATGACGGCGGGCGCATTCGACCCGGGTGCGCCACAGGACGTCGGCGAGGTTGTCGCAGCCACCGAGGAGCCGTCCCGAGCCGGTCGGGACGGGGGCGCGCATCCAGTCCGGGCGCGGATCGCAGGGGAAGACCGAGCGCAGGGCGACGACCATCTGCTCGGCGGCGGCGAGAACCCGACGCTGTCCGTCCGTCTTGCCGGCCACGCGCAGGGGCAGCAGCGCGGTGCCGAGAAGGTCGTCGGGGAGCGGGGCGCGGGTGACGGGCGCGGATCCGGCGGTGTGCCAGGCGGCCTGGACGGCACGCCGGCCGGGGTCGCGCAGGGCGGTCTCCAGCAGGGTGACCCCGTCCGCGGTCAGGCGCTCGCCCACGATGCGCAGTTCGGGCTCGGCCTGTACGGCGACATCGAGCCGGACCGGCCCCTCGGGACCGTCGGCGGTACAGCCGATCCGGAAGCCCCGACGGCGCTGGGCATCGGGCCGGGCCCCCTCGGGAACGCAGGCGACAGGATCCGGGAACACCTCCGCCAGCTCGGCACCCCCACCGAGCCGAGCCAGCGCCTCGTACGCCCGCAGCGCACTCGTCTTCCCGGACCCGCTGGGCCCGGCAAGCACCGTAAACGCCCCGAGCGACACGCCGACCCGCCGATGCCCGGCAAAGGCGGAAAGCCGCAACTCCGTGATGCGGGGCCGCCCGGGGTGCCCGGGCCCGCCGGGGGTGGAGGGGCCGGGCGCGTGCGAGGACTCGCGTGGCGCGGCGGGCGCGGGTACGCGAGGCGCCGGGGGCGCGGGCGGGTCCGGCGCCACGGCGGACGTAGAGGACCCGGACGCGCGCGGGGACGCCGGTCGCACGGCGGGCGCGGACGGCTCCGGCGCCAGGGCAGACGTAGAAGACCCGGACGCGCACGAAGACTCCGGTCGCACGGCGGACGCGGGGACCCGAGGTGCCGGGGGCGCGGACGGCTCCGGCGCCAGGGCAGACGTAGAAGACCCGGACGCGCGCGGGGACTCCGGTCGCACGGCGGGCGCGGGCGGCAGGGGGGACGTAACAGACCCGGACTCCGGTGGCGCCGAGGGTTCGGGTGCGCTGGGAGACTTTGGGGACGCGGAAGGCACGGCCATATGCGGACCGTAGGACTCCGATGGTTGGCGAACCGTTCCGGCGTCGGCAGCTTCCTACGATCGGGGGACCTCCCCCGAGGTCTCAGGCCTCGGGCACCTTCGCGCCCTCCATGATCCCGCTGACCTCGGTGCCGTTCGGGGTCAGCAGGAACACATTGCGGTCGACTCGGTGCATGCCGCTGGACAGGCCGAAGACGACACCCGTGCTGAAGTCGAGGACGCGCTTGGCGACCTCGGTCTCCGCGCCGGTGAGGTCGAGCAGGACCGGGATGCCGGCCATCAGGGTCTCGGCGACTTCCCGGGCGTCGCCGAACACGTTGACCCGCAGGACGACGAAGCGGCGGCGCCGCTCCGTCTCCGCCTCGGGGAGCGAGCGGTGGTCCACCGCCGACGGCCATGCGTCCCGGCCGCGCAGGGGTACCACCTGGGCGAGCCCTTCCCACTGTTCATCGGTGGCGTCGTAGCGATTCACCGGCTCCCCCCGAACTGACTGGTACTCAATGCCTGCACCAGCCAATTCTTACGCCAAGTCACCCGTTCGGCCCAACACCGACACGGGCCGCCCCGGGAACGGCTCAGGCGTCCTTGCGGATGAAGCGGAGGGTCGCGGTGACCGTGGCCACGCCGCGTATCATGCCGAGCTGGTTCCAGCCCATGCCGAACTGCCCGCGGTCCACGGTGAATTCGGCCTCCAGCGTGACGGACGTGGTGTCACTGCCGGCCAGGCGGGCGGTCACGGTCTGCGGCCTGCTGATGCCGCGGACGGTGAGCTGGCCGTCGACATGCACGGTGTCGCCGCCGCGCAGTTCGGCGCCGCGTACCGCGAAGGTGAGCTCGGGGTGGTTCGCGGCGTCGAGGAAGTCGGCGGAGCGCAGGTGCTCGTCGCGCTTGGTGTTCTTGGTGTCCAGGGAGGACGCGTCCAGGGTGACGCTGCCGACGGCGGACCCGTCGGGCCGTACCTCGCCCTGGCCCGCGACGCCCGCGAAGGCGCCCTTCACGGTGACCAGACCCCACATCGTGCGGTGCTTGAGGGCCACCTTGGTGGCGGCGGGGTCGAGCTGCCACAGGCCGGTCTCAACGGCGACGGTCATGGTCGTTCTCCTGAGCGTGAGAAGTACTCCAAAATTGGATGACCTCACGCTAGCCGACGATCCAAATTTGAACAACCCCCTGGTCCAAAATTGGACAACAGGTAGAATCGACGTCATGGCCGACCCGCAGGAGACCCCCACCGACCAGCTCGGATGCCCCGCCGCATCCGGCGACAGCCTGCTCCCGGCCGAGCTGCGCTCCTGGATGCGGATGCTGGCCGCGACGGCCGCCGTGGAGCAGCGGCTGCGCTCCGTGGTCAAGGAGACGCTCGATGTCTCCCACGACGAGTTCCTGATCCTGTGCCTGCTGGCCGAGCAGCCCCGCGAGGGCCTGCGGATGAGCCGGATCGCGGAGCTGCTGGGCCGCCCGAAGACCCGGCTGACGTACCAGATCGCCTGTCTGCAGCACGCCGGGCTCGTCACCCGGCAGTCGGTCTGCGGCGACAAGCGCGGGGTCGAGGTCGCCCTCACCACCAAGGCCCGCGACCTGCTGACGCAGGCCTCGGCGCCGCTCGCCGGGACCGTCACCGAGGCCCTCGCCCAGATCTTCGGCCCCGCCGAGCGCGAGGCGCTGAGCGGGCTGCTGCCCGATCTCGCCGACGACTGAGCCACGACCCCGCGGGGTACCCGGCATTCCGTTCCGAGGGGCGGTGCCGAGGAGGCTTCATGGTCACGGCGGATCTGCCGGGTCCCGTCGTACGGCGGCCGGGTATGCCGTCGGTCGACCCGGGGGCGCTGGAGGCGGCGCTGCGGGCGCGGGTCGACGGGGAGGTGCGGTTCGACGCGGGGAGCCGGGCGGCGTACGCGACCGACGCCTCCAACTTCCGCCAGACACCCATCGGGGTGGTGCGGCCGCGTGACCCGGAGGCGGCGGTCACGGCGGTGGCCGTCGCCCGGGAGTACGGGGCGCCGGTGCTGTCCCGGGGCGGGGGCACGAGTCTGGCCGGGCAGTGCACGAACACCGCCGTCGTCCTGGACTGGTCGAAGTACTGCCACCGGCTGGAGTCCGTCGACACCGAGCGGCGGACGTGTGTCGTGCAGCCCGGCATCGTGCTCGACGAGCTCAACCAGCAACTCGCGCCGACCGGGCTGCGCTTCGGGCCCGAGCCCGCGACCCACGCCAACTGCACCATCGGCGGGATGATCGGCAACAACTCCTGCGGAGCCACGGCTCAGGCGCACGGCAAGGTCGTCGACAACATCGCCCGCCTGGAGGTGCTCCTCTACGAAAGCACCCGGTTCTGGTGCGGGCCGACGGATGACGAGGAGTACGCCGAGATCGAGCGGCACGGGGATCTACGAGCTGCCGTGTACCGGCAGTTGAGGGCACTGCGCGACACCTACGCCGACGAGATCCGCCGCCGCTACCCCGACATCCCGCGTCGGGTCTCCGGCTACAACCTCGACTCGCTGCTGCCCGAGTACGGCTTCGATGTCGCCGGGCTGCTGGTGGGCAGCGAGTCGACGCTGGTGACGGTGGTGCGGGCGGAGCTGAAGCTCGTGCCCGTGGTGAAGGAACGGACACTGGTGGTGCTGGGGTTCGACGTCATCGCGGCGGCCGCGGACGCGGTGCCGGACATCCTGCCGTACGAGCCGATCGCGCTGGAAGGTGTCGACTCACGGCTGGTGCACGACGAGCGGCTCAAGCACCTCAATCCCGAGGCCATCGACCAACTGCCCGCCGGGCGCGCCTACTTGATGGTGCAGTTCGGGGCCGAGACGGCCGAGGATGCGGACGAGGGGGCGCATCGGATGCTGGACGCGCTCGACGAGTCCGAGCACGATCCGGAGGTCGCCTATCTCGACGACCCCGCGCACGAGGAGCAGTTGTGGCAGGTCCGGGAGGCCGGGCTCGGTGCCACCGCGCATGTGCCGGGTCGGCCGGACACCTTCGAGGGGTGGGAGGACTCGGCGGTGCCGCCGGAGCGGCTCGGCGACTATCTGCGCCGACTGCGGGCGCTGTTCGAGGAGTTCGGGTTTCTGAGCGACACCGGGCCCGCGTTGTACGGCCACTTCGGGCACGGGTGCGTGCACACGCGGATCCCCTTCGATCTGTACAGCGTCGAAGGGGTCGCCGCGTACCGGAGGTTCATGGAGCGGGCGGCCGATCTGGTGGTGGAGTTCGGCGGGTCGTTCTCCGGGGAGCACGGGGACGGGCAGAGCCGAGGAGAGCTGTTGCCGCGGATGTTCGGCACGGAACTCGTCGAGGCGTTCGGGCGGTTGAAGGCGGTCTTCGATCCGTCGGACCGGATGAACCCCGGGAAGGTGGTGGCGCCGTACCGGCTGGACGAGAAGCTGCGGCTCGGCGGGGACTGGAAGCCGCGGGATCCTCGCGGGCTGCATTTCCGGTTCCCGGACGACGGCGGGTCCTTCGTCGAGGCCGCGAACCGGTGTGTGGGCGTGGGCAAGTGCCGGCAGCTGTCCACCGAGGGTGGTTCGGTGATGTGTCCCTCGTACCAGGTGACGTGGGAGGAGGAGCACTCCACACGCGGGCGGGCGCGGCTGCTGTTCGAGATGCTCGACGGGCACGGGGACAGTGCGATCCGGGACGGCTGGCGGTCCGAGGCGGTGCGGGAGGCGCTCGATCTGTGCCTCGCCTGCAAGGGGTGCAAGTCCGACTGTCCGGCGGATGTGGACATGGCCACGTACAAGGCGGAGTTCCTGGCGCACCACTATGCGGGGCGGCCGTGGCGCAGGCCGCGCTCCGACTGGTCGATGGGGTGGCTGCCGGTGGTGGCACAGGCGGTGGGGCGGGCGCGGCTGGCTCGGGTGGTCAATGCCGTCACCCACACCCCGCCGCTGTCCGGCGCGGCGCGCGCGGTGGCCGGGGTGGCGGACCGGGAGCTGCCGCTGTTCGCCGGGCGGTCGCTGCAGCGGTGGTTCGCCGGGCACGAGCCGTACGGCGACGGGGAGCACGGGGTGGTGCTGCTGTGGCCGGACACCTTCACGAACTTCTTCCATCCGCGGGTGGGGCGGGCCGCGGTCGAGGTGCTGGAGCGGGCGGGATGGCGGGTGGAGCTGCCGTCCGGGTCGCTGTGCTGTGGCCTGACCTGGATCTCGACGGGTCAGCTCGGGATGGCGGAGCGGGCGCTGGCCAGGACCGTGCGGCGGCTCTCCGGGCATCTGCGGGACGGCGGTCTGGTGGTGGGCCTCGAACCCAGCTGTACGGCGGTGTTCCGGTCGGACGCGGGCGAGTTGCTCCCCGGTGATCGGGATGTACGGCTGTTGGGGCGGCAGACGGTGACGCTGGCGGAGCTGCTGACGGAGCACTCGCCCGGGTACGCGCCGCCGAGGGTTCGGGCCGACGGGGCTCTCGCACAGGTGCATTGCCATCAGCACGCGGTACTGGGCTGGGGCGCGGACCGTGTGCTGCTGCGGCGGGCCGGGGTCTCGGTGGAGCGGCTGGAGTCCGGGTGCTGCGGTCTTGCGGGCAACTTCGGCTTCGAACGTGGGCATTTGGAGGTGAGCCGGGCGTGTGCGGAGCGGGTGCTGTTGCCGCGGCTACGGGAGGCGCCGGCGGAGACGGTGGTACTGGCGGACGGGTTCAGCTGCCGGACGCAGATCCATGAGTTGGACTCGGGTGGGCATGAGGCAGTGCATCTGGCGGAGCTGCTGGCGCGTGCCGGGACGGCCCCGTAGGTCGGGGTACCGTCCCGGAGTCTCGCCCCCGCCGCCCCTACCCATCCCGTCCCTGGGGGCTGCGCCCCCAGACCCCCGCTTCGGCCCTGAACGGGCCTCGTCCTCAAACGCCGGACGGGCTGAAATTACGCGTGGCAGGTCGGCAGGCTGCCGCCGTTGTACGTCACCATCTCCCCGAACGCCTCCGCCACATCCACCGTCCGGCCGGAGGCGATCGCCTCGCGTTCGTCCAACTCGGCGTAGGCGCGGTGGAGGTTGCCCACGATGCGCTCGAATTCCGTGAGGTGGCTGAAGGCGCCCTTGCCCGCTTCCCTTGCCGCCACCAGCGGGGTCAGGCGTTGGGCTCGGCCCTCCGCCGCCACCCGCTGGATCCAGCGCAGGTACTCCTCCGTCTCGTCCAGGACCTCCGGGCCGCGGACCGGGCCGTGGCCGCAGACCACCGTGCGGGGCCTCAGCGCGCGCAGGCGCGACAGGGCAGCCAGGGAGCCGGAGACCGAGCCCATCAGGACGAACGGGGAGCTGCCCGCCATCGCGATGTCCCCGGCGAACAGGACCCGGTCCTCGGGGAGCCAGGCCACCACGTCGTCGTTGGTGTGGGCCGGGCCCGGATGGAGCAGACGGATCTCGCGGTCGCCCTGGTAGAGGCTCAGCTCGTCCGTGAAGGTGAGGTCCGGCAGCCGGACCGTCAGCTCCCCCCACGCCACATCCGGCCAGACCCCCGTGAGGGCCAGGCCGTTGCGGGCCATCTCCGCCCTGGTGCGGGCGTGCGCCACCACCGTCGCGCCCTCGAACGCGCCGTTGCCGTGCGTGTGGTCGCCGTGGTGGTGGGTGTTGACCAGGACCCGGACCGGACCCCGGCCCAGCCCCTGCACGGCCTCCCGCAGCGCCGCCGCCCGCGCCGCCGTGGCCGCCGTGTCGACGAGGAGCAGGCCCTCGGGACCGGCGACCACACCCGCGTTGCTCAGACACCAGCCCCCGTCGGGCTGGAGGTGGGCATAGACCCCGTCGGCCACCTCGGTGAGCTCGGTGCGCAGTTTCGTGGCGGGTCCGCTCATGACACGTCCGCCCAGTCCGGGTACCCGGGCGCCGCCCAACTCGTCCCCCCTCCGCCGGTCTGCGTCCAGGCCACCGCCGGCGGCTGGACCGGCAGCCCTTCCACCTCCGCCGACTCCGCCCGGCGCCCGGACAGCGCCAGCAACACCGTGAGCAGGGCGGAGAGTTCTTCAGGTGTCGGTTCGCCTCGTAGCACTCGGATCACCCGGTCCTCGGTCACTGCGGCTGGTTCCCGTGCTTGCGGGACGGGCGGTCGGCGTGCTTGCGGCGCAGGGTGCGCAGCGCGTCGATCAGCCGGGCCCGGGTCTCCGACGGGTCGATGACGTCGTCCACGAGGCCTCGCTCGGCCGCGTAGTACGGGTGCATCAGCTCGGAGCGGTACTCCTTCACCAGTTGCTCGCGCGTCGCCTGCGGATCGTCCGACGCCGCGATCTCGCGCCGGAAGACGACGTTCGCCGCGCCCTCCGCGCCCATCACCGCGATCTCGTTGACCGGCCAGGCGAAGGAGACGTCACAGCCGATGGAGCGGGAGTCCATGACGATGTACGCGCCACCGTACGCCTTGCGCATGATCAGCTGGACCCGCGGGACGGTCGCGTCGCAGTACGCGTACAGCAGCTTCGCCCCGTGCCGGATGATGCCGCCGTGCTCCTGGTCCACGCCGGGCAGGAACCCCGGCACGTCCACCAGCGTGACCAGGGGGATGTTGAAGGAGTCGCAGAACCGCACGAACCGCGCCGCCTTCTCGGAGGCCTGGATGTCGAGCGCACCGGCCTGCACCATCGGCTGGTTGGCGATGATGCCGGTGACGTCGCCGCCCATCCGGACCAGCGTGCAGACCACGTTGCGCGCCCAGTTCTCGTGGACCTCGAAGAGGAAGCCGTCGTCGACGATCTCCTCGATGACGTCCCGGACGTCGTAGGAGGAGCGCGGGTCGGCCGGGACCATGTCCAGCAGCGCCTCGGTGCGCCGGTCGACCGGGTCGGACTCCGCGACGGACGGGGCGAGTTCGCGGTTGTTGGAGGGCAGCAGGGAGAGCAGGAAGCGGACGTTCTCCAGGCACTCCTCCTCGTCGTCGAAGACCGCGTGGGCCACGCCGGAGGAGGTGGAGTGCGGGTCGGCGCCGCCGAGCCCGTCCATGGTGATCTCCTCGCCGGTCACCGCCTGGACGACATCGGGACCGGTGATGAACATCTGCGAGGTGCCGCGCACCATGAACACGAAGTCGGTGAGCGCCGGCGAGTAGGCGGCGCCGCCCGCGCACGGGCCCATGATGACGCTGATCTGCGGGATGACCCCGGAGTTGCGCACATTGCGGGAGAAGATGCCGCCGTACCCGGCGAGCGCGGTGACGCCCTCCTGGATCCGGGCGCCGGCTCCGTCGCACAGGCCGATCACAGGGGCCCCGGCCGCGGTGGCCAGATCCATCAGCTTGTGGATCTTCTGGGCGTGCGCCTCGCCGAGGGCGCCGCCGAAGATACGGAAGTCATGGGCGTAGACGAAGGCGGTACGGCCGTTCACCCGGCCCCAGCCGGTGATCACACCGTCGGTGTGCGGGCGGCGGGCCTCCAGGCCGAAGCCGGTCGCGCGGTGCCGGCGCAGTCCCTCGGTCTCGGTGAACGTGCCCTTGTCGAAGAGCAGGTCGATCCGTTCGCGTGCGGTCAGCTTCCCCTTGGCGTGCTGTGCCTGGGTCGCCCGCTCCGAGGGACCGCGGTGCACCGACTCGCG
The DNA here is from genome assembly GCF_036173105.1 of Streptomyces sp. NBC_00287. Lineage (NCBI taxonomy): Bacteria > Bacillati > Actinomycetota > Actinomycetes > Kitasatosporales > Streptomycetaceae > Streptomyces > Streptomyces sp. NBC_00287. Next base: position 7,050,070 of record NZ_CP108053.1, on the reverse strand, counting down.
CAGTTCGTGGAGTTCGGCCGTTCGTTCCCGGAGTGGAGGTGGAAAGCGGTCCATTGACGCTCCTCACAGGTCGTCAAGAGGCTTGTTCAGCCCGTTCTCGGAACGCGTGGGCGACAGAGTGCGTCGCTGAGCTGGAGGGCTGGTGGAGCGGGGCTTAAGAAAGCTGTGTCCCCCGCACTGAGCGCCGGTGCGCGTACCTGGCGCGGAGCGTGCCAGGGAGTGCTCTTTCGGCCGTCGAGCCGCACTCGACCATCGCGGCAGACCATCGGGGCGTCCGCATGGGGAGCGAGGGGAAGGGGTCCCATGACGTACGGATCCGGCGAAGTGCACGGCAGGATCAGTCAGTTCTATGCCCGTCAGATGCGGCTGCTCGACGAGGGCGCCGTAGAGGAGTGGGCGGACACCTTCACCGAGGACGCCGTCTTCGAGGAGCCGTCGCTGCCCGAGCCGCTGAAGGGGCGTCCGGTCCTGGTCGAGGCGGCCCGGCGCCGGGTGGGCGCGCTGGCCGCACAGGGGCGGGTCCGGCGGCACTGGCTGGGCATGCTGGAGGTTTCGGAGGGCGCCGAGCCCGGCGTACTCCACACCCGTTACTACGCGTTGGCGCTGTCGACCGCCGCCGGTGAGGGCGTGCCGTCGTTCCACTCCAGCACGGTCGCCGAGGACATTCTGGAGGCGGACGGGGAGGCGTTCCTGGTGCGGCACAGGTCGGTGCGCAATGACTGAGGCGCGGGCCGGGGCGCCGGTCGCCCTGGTGACGGGGTCCACCTCGGGAATCGGGGAGGCCGTGGCGCGGCGGCTCGCGGCGGAGGGCATGCGGGTGGTCGTGAACTCCGCGCGCAGCCCCGAGGCCGGCAAGGAGCTCGCGGCCGAGCTGCCCGACGCGATGTACGTCGCCGCCGACATCGCGGTGCGCGAGGAGGCCGAGGCGCTGGTCGCGGCGACCGTCGAGCGGTACGGCCGGCTGGATGTGCTGGTCAACTCCGCCGGGGTCACCCGGATCGTGCCGCACCAGGACTTCGAGGGCGCGAACGCCGAGGTGTGGCGGGAGATCTTCGACGTCAATGTCATCGGCACCTGGCAGATGTGCGTGGCCGCGATGCCGCATCTGCGGGCGAGCGGCGACGGGTGCGTGGTCAATGTGTCGTCGGTGGCGGGCGTACGGCCGGCCGGGAGTTCCATCCCGTACGCCGTGAGCAAGGCCGCTCTGAACCATATGACCCGGCTGCTGGCCGCGGTGACCGGTCCCGAGGTCCGGGTGAACGCGGTGGCGCCCGGTCTGACGGACACCGCCTGGACGGCGTCCTTCGAGGAGCCCCGCCGCTGGATGCGCGAGCAGTCACCGCTGCAGCGGGTGGGGACGCCCGAGGAGGTGGCGGAGGCGGTGCTGGGGATGATCCGGTCCCGGTGGACGACCGGAGAGGTGCTGCTGACGGACGGCGGAACGCACCTGCGCTGACCGCACCCCCTCTCCGGGGGGCGCGGTCAGCGCCACGCGCCTATGACCGGCGTGTCTCCGTGAACTCCTTCGCCCTGCGCAGGGTCGCCCTGCTGTTCGCCCCCAGCGCGCCCCGCACCGCCTCCCGGACCTTCGGGTCCGCCAGGATCACGCTGTGCCGGGACGTCGCCAGCGTCGTGCCGTCGGGCAGCGGGGTCAGCCGCCACTCCCCCGTGTGGGCCACGAGCACCGTGGGCGTACGGATCTGCTTGTACGCGATGCTGCCGACCTCGGCCCTGCACACCCGTACCGACTCACTGCTGTGCAGCGTTCCGTCGGGGCTGCGGGTCTCCATCACCATCCGCTGAATGCCCGGCGCCGGCTCCGAGAGGTCCAAGGAGGCGACGTGCGGGAGGCGCTCGGGCCAGCGGTCGGCGGCGTAGAGGAAGTCGTAGACGGCCCGAGGCGGTGCTTCGATGCGCAGGCTGTCCTCGAAGACGTACGGCGTCCTGGGGTTCTCGGCGGCGATCCGCATTCCGGCCAGCTCGGCCGGGCTGTTCTGGTGGAGGGCGTGCAGCACGAAGTGCTCGTCGGTGAACGCCTCGAACTCGTGGTGGAGTTCGAGGAGGGTCTCACCGCCGCCGATGTCCTTGGCCAGCCAGCGTCCGCTCATCGACGTCAGCGGCGCGGCCGGCTCCTCCTGACGGAAGTCGACGGTCAGCGCGTGCGGGTCGAGGACCCGTTCGGAGGTCCAGCTGCGGATCTCCGAGCCCGCGAACGCCCAAATGCGGATGCGTTCCCGGCCCTCCGTGCGCGGCGCGCCCCCGACGTACTCGGTGTGGATGTTCGGCTCGAACATCAGCGGCCACACGGTCACATCGGCGATGAGCGCGTGCACGGCCTCCGGAGGCGCCGCGATCCGGGTGGTGTGGACGGTGTTCGGCATGTGCCAGGTCCCCTCGGTGTCAATGACGGTCAGTAACTTCCCAGGCCGCCGCAGACATTGATGGCCTGGGCCGTGATGGCCGCGGCGTTGTCCGTGACCAGGTGGCCGACCATGCCGGCGACCTCCTCCGGGGTGGTGTAACGGCCCAGCGGGATCTTGGCGTTGAAGCGGTCGAGCACCTCGTCGGTGGTGGTGCCCCAGGCGTCGGCGTAGCCCTGGCGGACCCGTTCGGCCATCGGGGTCTCCACATAGCCCGGGCACACCGCGTTGACGGTGACGCCGGTCGCGGCGAGCTCCAGGCCGAGGGCCTTGGTGAAGCCGACCACCGCGTGCTTGGAGGCGGAGTAGGGGGCGCCGAGGACGACGCCCTGTTTCCCGGCGGTGGAGGCGATGTTGACGATCCGCCCCCAGCCGCGGTCGACGGCGCCGCCCTGGCGGAGCATCTCCCGGGTGATGCGGAAGACGCTGTTGAGGTTGGTCTCGATGATGTCGAGCCAGAGCTCGTCGGTGAGTTCGGCGGTGACTCCGCCGCCGCTGCGGCCCGCGTTGTTGACGAGGACGTCGAGGCGGCCGTGGCAGGCGACGGCGGCCTCGACGAGCTCGCCCGCCGCCTTCGGGTCGCGTACGTCGACGGCGAGGCCGTCCGCCTTCACTCCCTTGGCGCGCAGCGCGGCGACGGTCACGGCGACCGCGTCGGCGCTCCGTGCGCAGACGAACAGGTCGAAGTCCTCGTCGGCGAGGCGTTCGGCGACGGCCCGTCCGATGCCGCTGGTCGCGCCGGTCACCAGCGCGGTACGGCCGGGCCCCTTGCGGCCTTTGGGCTCACCGCTCTCCAAGGCACCGGCCCAGGCGCCGGGTACGGCCTTCTGGATCGTCATCTCACCACCACCGCCGCCGAGTTGAATCCACCATGTCCGCGCGCCAGCACCAGCGCCGCGCGCAGGTCGACCGGGCGCGGGGCGCCGGTGACCAGGTCGAGATGCCAGCCGTCCTTGGGCCGGTCCACATGCACCGCCGGCGGCAGCACCCCGTCCCGCAGCGCCAGCAGGGCCGCCACCAGGTCGAGCGTGGAGCCGCCGGCGCCGATCCGTCCGGTCATCGTCTTCGGTACGGCGACCGGGACGCCGTAAGGGCCGAAGAGGTCGCCGATCACCTCGGCCTCGGCCTCGTCCAGCGCGGGCACCCCGGAGGCGTCGGCGAAGACGGCGTCGATGTCGCCGGGGGTCAGTGAGGCGTCGGCGAGGGCGAGCCGGGCCGCGAGCCCGAGGTTGCCGGGTCCGCTCGGCGGGTCGAAAGCGGCGGCATACCCGGCGACCTCGCCGAGGACCTCCGCGCCCCGCTCCTCGGCGGCCGAACGTTCCTCCAGTACGACGTAGGCGGCGCCCTCGCCGGGGACGTAGCCGGAGGCCTCGGGGTGGAAGGGCAGGTAGGCGCGGGCCGGGTGGCTGTGCGGGCTGACCTGCCCCGTGGCGAGGTGGCCCGCCCAGCCCAGTGGGCACAGCCCCGCGTCGGAGCCGCCGGCGAGCAGCACCCGGGTGCCGTCGCCGAGCCGGCGCCGGGCCTGGCCCACCGCGTCGAGTCCCCCGCACTGTTCGGTGACGAGGGTGCCGCTGGCGCCGCGCAGTCCGTGCCGGATGGAGACCTGGCCGGTGCAGGCGGCGTAGAACCAGGCGAAGGACTGGTAGGCGCTGACGCTGTCGCTGCCGGTGCGCCACAGGGCGCCCATCTCGTGCTGCCCGAACTCATAGCCGCCGGCCGAGCTGGCGGTGAACACGCCGGTGCCGTACTCGTCCATCGCGGCGGGGTCGAAGGCGGCGTCGTCCAGGGCCTCGGCCGCGGCGGCCAGCGCGAGCCGGGTGAAGCGGGCGGTCTGCGGCAACAGCCTGCTGGGCACGTGCTGTTCGGCGACGAAGGAGGTGACCTCACCGGCGACCGGGGTGCGGTTCATGGGTGCGTCGCTCGCGGGGCGCAGGGCGCTGACGCCGCGCAGAGTCGCCTGCCACCAGGCGCGGGTGCCGACGCCGTTGGGGGCGACGACACCGAGTCCGGTGACGGCCGCGCGCACCCGGGCGGGTGGGGCGGCAGAGGGGTCGGGGGTCATTCGGGCTTCCTCAGGACGAGGGCACTCTGCAGGCCCCCGAAACCACTGCCCACGCTGAGTACCGTGTTGAGGGGCTGAGCCCGTGCGGTCAAGGGTACGTAGTCGAGATCGCATTCCGGATCCGGGGTGTGAAGGTTCGCGGTCGGCGGGATGGCGCCGTGCTCCAGGGCCAGGGCGCAGGCGGCCGCCTCCAGGGAGCCGATGGCACCCAGCGAGTGGCCGATCATCGACTTGATGGAGCTGACCGGCACGTCGTAGGCGTGTGCACCGAGGCTCTTCTTGAGCGCCTCGGTCTCGTGGACGTCGTTCTGCCGGGTCCCGGAGCCGTGCGCGTTGACGTAGTCGATGGCGTCGGCGGGCAGCCGGGCCTCGTCCAGGGCGGCTCCGACGGCGGCGGCGAGCTCGATGCCGTCCCGGCGCAGTCCGGTCATGTGGTAGGCGTTGCCCCGGGTCGCGAACCCGGCGATCTCGGCGTAGACATGCGCGCCGCGGCGGCGGGCGTGCTCCTTCTCTTCCAGTACGAGGATGGCGCCGCCCTCACCGAGCACGAACCCGTCGCGGTTGAGGTCGAAGGGGCGGCAGGCCTCGGTCGGGTCGTCGCCCTCGTACGGCGTGGTGGCCTTGATGGCGTCGAAGGAGGCCGCGGTGATGGCGCACACGGGCGCCTCGGCCGCCCCGGCGAGCATCACATCGGCCGACCCCTCCGCGATGATCCCGGCGGCGTGACCGAGGGCGTCCAGGCCCGAGGTGCAGCCGGTGGAGACCAGCGCGACCGGGCCCTGGGCGGCGACGGTCCAGGCGACCTCGCGGGCGAGCGCGCTCGGCACCATGTAGTCGTACAGCTGGGGGACGGCGTAGGTGGTGTCGGTGCGCCAGTCGCGGCCCTCGTCGCTGAGCAGCGGGTAGGCCCGGTCCAGGCTGGTGGCCGCGCCGACCGCGCTGCCGATGCTGACGCCGGTGCGCAGCGGGTCGAGGCCGCCGAGTGCGAGGCCGCTGTCGGCGACCGCCTCCCAGGCGCTGACCACGGCGAACTGCGCGGAGCGGTCCATACGGTGGATCTCCCGGACGCCGAGGCCGGCGGCCGCGGGGTCGAAGTCGACCTCGGCGGCGACCCGGGAGCGATAGGTGGAGGCGTCGAAGAAGCTGATGTGCCGGGTCGCGGCCCGGCCGCCGGTGAGCAGCGCCCAGTAGTCCTTGGTGCCGATCCCACCGGGGGCGACCACACCCAGCCCTGTGATCACTGCGCGTCGGGTCATGCGGGGATGGTCGGGGCGTTCGCTCAAGCGGCGGTGGAGCGGTAGAGGGGGCCCCGGGTGACCCGGAGATGGCCGACCGGCGTCGGTTGACACAAGCTCCCCTGGTGCACCGCTTCTTGACCACCTCTCTAGGACATCTACCCAAACTGCAACCGCCGTGGGCACCCCCCGAGAGAGAGGTAGAGGCTCGGTGACTGCAGCTCCTCACCCCAGCATCCATCCACCGGCGGCCTCGGCCGCCGACTCGCGGACCGAGCAGCGGACCGAGCAACTGTCCCGTGTCGTCATCCGGTTCGCGGGCGACTCCGGAGACGGCATGCAGCTGACGGGTGACCGGTTCACGTCGGAGACCGCGTCGTTCGGCAACGATCTGTCGACCCTGCCGAACTTCCCCGCTGAGATCCGCGCCCCCGCCGGCACCCTGGGCGGTGTCTCCTCCTTCCAGCTGCACTTCGCGGACCACGACATCCTCACGCCCGGCGACGCCGTGGACGTGCTGGTGGCGATGAACCCGGCGGCGCTGAAGACCAATCTGTCCGACCTGCGCTCCGGCGGCGAACTCCTCGTCAACAGGGACGAGTTCGACGCCCGCGCGCTGGCCAAGGCCGGGTACGAGACCTCACCGCTGGACGACGACTCGCTCCAGGGGTACCGCCTGCACCCCGTGCCGCTGACCAGCCTCACCGTCGAGGCGCTCAAGGAGTACGGGCTGACCCGCAAGGAGGCCCAGCGCGCGAAGAACATGTTCGCGCTCGGTCTGCTGTCGTGGATGTACCACCGGCCCACCGAGGGCACGGAGAAGTTCCTGAAGTCGAAGTTCGCGAAGAAGCCTCAGATCGCGGCAGCGAACATCGCCGCGTTCAAGGCCGGTTGGAACTTCGGCGAGACGACGGAGGACTTCGCGGTCTCCTACGAGATCGCCCCGGCGGCGAACACGTTCCCGTCCGGCACCTACCGCAACATCTCCGGCAACCTCGCCCTGTCCTACGGTCTGCTCACCGCCGCCCAGCAGGCGGATCTGCCGCTGTTCCTGGGCTCGTACCCCATCACCCCGGCCTCCGACATCCTGCACGAGCTGAGCCGGCACAAGAACTTCGGGGTGCGCACCTTCCAGGCGGAGGACGAGATCGCGGCGGCCGGCGCGGCGCTCGGTGCGGCGTTCGGCGGCTCGCTTGCGGTGACCTCCAACTCGGGTCCCGGGATGGCGCTCAAGAGCGAGACGATCGGCCTCGCCGTCGCCCTCGAACTGCCCATGGTCATCGTCGACATCCAGCGCGGCGGCCCCTCGACGGGACTGCCGACCAAGACGGAGCAGGCCGACCTGCTGCAGACGATGTACGGCCGCAACGGCGAGGCCCCGGTGCCGATCGTGGCGCCGCAGACACCTGCCGACTGCTTCGACGCGGCGCTGGAGGCGGTCCGGATCGCGGTGACCTACCGCACCCCGGTCTATCTGCTCTCCGACGGCTACCTGGCGAACGGTGCCGAGCCGTGGCGGATCCCGGAGCTGCACGAACTCCCCGATCTGCGGGTGCACTTCGCCGACGGTCCCAACCACACGCTGGCGGACGGCACCGAGGTCTTCTGGCCGTACAAGCGCGATCCGCTGACGCTGGCCCGCCCCTGGGCGATCCCGGGCACGCCGGGTCTCGAGCACCGCGTCGGCGGCATCGAGAAGCAGGACGGCACGGGCAATATCTCCTACGACCCGGCCAACCACGACTTCATGGTCCGCACCCGGCAGCGGAAGATCGACGGTATCTGGGTGCCGGACATCGAGGTCGACGATCCGCACGGCGCCAGGACCCTGGTCCTGGGCTGGGGTTCGACCTACGGCCCGATCACCGCGGCCGTGCGCCGGCTGCGCAGGGCCGGGGAGCCGATCGCGCAGGCGCATCTGCGCCATCTCAGCCCGTTCCCGCGCAATCTCGGCGAGGTCCTCGGCCGCTACGAGCGAGTCGTGGTGCCCGAGATGAACCTCGGCCAGCTCGCGGCACTGCTGCGTGCCCGCTACCTCGTCGACGTACGCGGCCACACCCAGGTGAGCGGCATGCCATTCAAGGCGGAGCAGCTCGCCTCGGTTCTGAAGGAGGAGATCCATGCCGGCTGACCTGCTCGCCCGTGACTTCAAGTCCGACCAGGAGGTGCGCTGGTGCCCGGGCTGCGGTGACTACGCGATCCTCGCGGCCGTGCAGGGCTTCATGCCCGAGCTCGGGGTGGCACGGGAGAACATCGTCTTCATCTCCGGGATCGGCTGCTCCTCCCGCTTTCCGTACTACATGAACACGTACGGCATGCACTCCATCCACGGCCGCGCCCCGGCGATCGCCACCGGCCTGTCCGTGACCCGGCCCGACCTGAGCGTGTGGGTGGTGACCGGGGACGGCGACGCGCTGTCCATCGGCGGCAACCACCTCATCCACGCCCTGCGCCGCAATGTGAACCTCAAGATCCTGCTCTTCAACAACCGGATCTACGGCCTGACCAAGGGCCAGTACAGCCCCACCTCGGAGCTCGGCAAGATCACCAAGTCGACGCCGATGGGCTCGCTGGACGCACCCTTCAACCCGGTGTCGCTGGCGATCGGCGCGGAGGCCTCCTTCGTCGCCCGGACCGTCGACTCCGACCGCAAGCACCTCACCGACGTTCTGCGCGCCGCTCATCAGCATCCGGGCACCGCGCTGGTGGAGATCTACCAGAACTGCAACATCTTCAACGACGGCGCCTTCGACGTCCTCAAGGACAAGCAGCAGGCGCAGGAGTCGGTGATCCGTCTGGAACACGGCCGGCCCATCCGCTTCGGAGCGGACGGCGCCAAGGGCGTCGTCCGTGACCCGGCCACCGGCGATCTGGAGGTGGTCGAGGTGACCGCGCGGAACGAGGACCGGATCCTCGTGCACGACGCGCACTCGACCTCCCCCACGACCGCCTTCGCGCTGTCCCGGCTGGCGGACCCGCAGACCCTGCACCACACGCCGATCGGAGTCTTCCGGGACGTTCAGCGGCCGGTCTACGACACGACGATGGCCGACCAACTGGACGCCGCCATCGAGCAGAACGGCAAGGGCGACCTCGCGGCCGTCCTCGCCGGCAGCGACACATGGAGCCGCTGATCCGTGCCCGCCCCGCCCGTATGTAAGGAGACCCAGTGAGCTCTGCTGCTGCCGCCCACTCCGAGTGGTTGACCACAACAGTGATCGGTGGCGTCGCACTGACGCTGTTGGTAGGTGTCGCCTTCGCCATCGGTGCCCGCCGCGTACGCCAGCCCGCGGTCGTCGGTGAGATCGCCGCGGGCATCTGCCTGGGCCCGAGTCTGCTGGGTCTGCTGCCAGGAGATCTACCGGAGAAGTTCTTCCCGGCCGAGGCTCGGGCCCATCTGGGCACCGCGGCCCAGATCGGCCTCATCCTCTTCATGTTCGTCATCGGCTGGGAGTTCGACGGCACGAGCTTCAGCGGACGCCGCAAGTCCACCGGCATCATCTGGCTGAGCTCCATCGCCTGCCCGCTGGCCCTGGGCATGGGCCTGGCCGCGCTGATCTACGGCACCTACGGGACGGTGAACGGCAAAGAGACAGGGATGTTCGAGTTCACCCTCTACCTCGGTGTGGCCATGTCGATCACGGCCTTCCCGGTACTGGCCCGCATCGTCGCCGACCAGGGCCTGCAGTTCAGCCGGGCCGGCGCGCTCTCGCTGGCGCTGGCGGCCGCCGACGACGTACTGGCCTGGTGCATGCTCGCCCTGGTCGTGGCGCTGGTGACGGCCTCCGGCACGGGCGCGTTCGTCACGATGCTGCTGTGGTCGCTGGTGTACGTCGCCGGGATGCTGTGGATCGCCAAGCCGCTGCTCGCCAAGGTCTCCGCCAAGCTGTCGCAGTCGGCGGGCCCCTACATCATGGTCTTCGCCGCGTGCGGTGCCTTCGGCTCCGCCTGGCTCACCTCGGAGATCGGCATCCACGCCATCTTCGGCGCGTTCTTCTTCGGTCTGGTCATGCCGCGCGACCGCATGCTGATGCAGTCGGCCTTCGGTCCGATGGAGAGCGCCAGCAAGCTGCTGCTGCCCCTGTTCTTCGTCGTGACCGGTCTGTCCGTCGACCTCACCACGATGACCGGTCAGGGTCTGCTCGTGATGCTGGCCGTCATCACGGTGGCCTGCCTCGGCAAGCTCGGCGGCGTGGCGATCCCGGCCAAGCTGACCGGGATGAACTGGCGGGACGCCACCACGCTCGGGCTGCTGATGAACACCCGCGGTCTGACCGAGCTGGTCATCCTCAACGTCGGTCTGCAACTGGGCCTGCTCACCGTCGAGCTGTTCAGCGCCATGGTCATCATGGCGCTGGTCACGACCGCGATGGCCGCGCCGCTGTTGTCCGCCCTGCTGGCCCGGCCCAACGAGCGCGCCCACGAGGAGCTGCTGAAGTCCCGGCCCGCGGTCCATCAGGACTCCGTGCTCACCTCCCCAAAGTGACTGAAAGGCAGGCACGCACCATGGACTTCGCCTGGACCGAGGAACAGCGTCAGGCATACGACCGCACCCTGGCCGCCGTGCGTGAGGCGTTCCCCGCGAGCGACGGCACAGCCGAGTACTACGACCGGGCCGACTGGAAGCAGCTCGGTGAGCTCGGTCTGCTGGGCCTTTCGGTGCCGGCCGAGTACGGCGGCGGCGGGCTCGGCGCGATGGACACCGCACGGCAGGTGGAGGCCCTCGGCCGCGGCTGCGACCGCACCGGTCTTGTCTTCGGTGCCTCGGCGCATCTGTTCGCCTGCGCCATGCCGATCGTCGACTTCGCCGGTGCGGCCCTCAAGTCCCGGATCCTGCCCGGGATGTGCGCGGGCGAGCTGATCGCGGGCAACGCGATGACGGAGGACGAGGCGGGCTCGGACGTCTCCCGGCTCAGCACGGTCGCCGAGCGCACCGACGGCGGCTGGATCCTCAACGGCGAGAAGAGCTTCGTCACCAACGGGCCGGCCGCGGACGTCTTCACCACGTACGCGACGACCGACCCCAAGGCAGGCTATCTGGGCGTCACCGGGTTCGTGGTGGAGCGTTCCGCGCCCGGTCTGACGATCGGTGAGCCCTTCGAGAAGATGGGCATGGCTCATGTCCCGGCCGGGCGGCTGACGTTCGACAACTGCTTCGTGCCGGACGACCAGCTCCTCGGCGAGGAGGGCCAGGGCGGCTTCATCTTCCAGCACTCGATGGGCTGGGAGCGGTGCTGTCTGTTCGCCGGGTTCCTCGGACTCGCCGACCATCTGCTGGACCGGGCCGTCGAACACGCCCGCACCCGCAAGCAGTCGGGGCGCCGGATCTCCCGCTTCCAGGCCGTGTCGCACCGGATCGCGGACATGAAGCTGCGCACCGAGAGCGCCCGGCTGCTGCTGTACCGGGCGGCCTGGGAGATGGACCGGGGCGGCCCGGCCACCCTGTGGATCGCCCTGTCCAAGCTGGCGGTCTCCGAGGGCGTGGTGGCCACGGCGCTGGACGCCATCCGGCTCTTCGGCGGTCGCGGCTACCAGCGCGCCGAGGGCATCGAGGCCGCGCTGCGGGACGCGGTGCCCTCCGTCATCTTCTCCGGCACATCGGACATCCAGCGCGACATCATCTCCAGGGAGCTGGGACTATGAGCACCAACGTCAGCCTGCACCGCCTGCTGTACGACTCCGCCCGGCGCTATCCGTACTCGGTGGCGGTGCACGGGGCGGACGGCCCGATCGACTACCGCAAGCTCGACCGCCTCGCCGACCGGGCCGCCGAGGCCCTGCTGGCGAGCGGGGTGGGCCCCGGCGACCGGGTGATCATATGGAGCCACAAGAGCGTCCAGGCCATCGCGGTCATGCAGGCCGCGCTGCGCATCGGCGCCGTGTATGTGCCGGTCACCGGCTCCAACCCGCCCGCCCGGGTGGCCCGGATCGCCGCCGGCTGTGAGCCGGCGCTGGTCGTGGCAGACGCGGGCGGGGTGGAGCGGGCGCAGGCGGCCGAGTGGGACGCGGCGCCGCTGGCCGGGTTCGAGGAGCTGTTCGGGCGGGCCGAGGAGGGTGCGCGTCCCAAGCACTTCGTGAACGACGCGGACGACCCGGCGTACATCCTCTACACCTCCGGTTCCACCGGTGAGCCCAAGGGCGTGGTGATCAGCCACCGCAATGCGCTGGCCTTCGTGGACTGGGCGGTCGAGGAGCTTCAGCTCACCGTCTCCGACCGGCTGTCGAACCACGCGCCGTTCAACTTCGACCTGTCCGTCTTCGATCTGTACGGCGCCTTCGCCTCCGGTGCCTCGGTGCATCTGGTCCCCGAGGAACTCGCCTACGCCCCGCTGCAGTTGGCGGAGTTCATGCGGCAGCGGCTGATCACCGTCTGGTACTCGGTGCCGTCGGCGATCAGCCTGATGATGCGGGAGGGCGGTCTGCTGGACGGGCCTGTCCCGTCGGCGCTGCGCGTCTGTCTCTTCGCCGGCGAGCCGTTCGCCATCCACCACGTCCAGGAGCTGCGCAAGGCCTGGCCCGGGGTGCGGCTGCTGAACTGGTACGGCCCGACCGAGACCAATGTCTGCACCTCCTACGAGGTCACCGAGGCCGACCTGAAGCGGGACACCCCGCTGCCGATCGGCACGGCCTGCTCCGGTGACACGGTCACCCTCGACGGCCCCGAGGGCGGTGAGGGCGAGGTGGTCGTCACCGGTCCGACGGTGATGCTGGGCTACTGGGGGCGCGGCCCCCACGAGGGTCCGTACCGCACCGGCGACATCGCGCGCCTCGGGGCGGACGGGAACCTGGAGTACGTCGGACGCCGCGACCACATGGTGAAGGTGCGCGGCAACCGGATCGAGCTGGGCGAGATCGAGGCGGCCATCGGCACCCTCGAGTCCGTCGCCGAGGTGACGGTTCTGGTGATCGGCACCGGCCTCACGTCCCAACTGCACGCGGTCGTCGTCCCCTCGCCGGGGCAGCGGCCCTCCCTGCTCGCCATCAAACGCCGTTGTGCGGAAAGGTTGCCCACCTATATGAACATCGACCGTTTGCACATCGCAGAGGATCTGCCCAGGACGCCGAACGGCAAGCTCCACCGGGCCGCGCTGGTCACGGCCGTAGAGGCGGGTGAGCTGTGATGCAGACCGCCATGCCCACGCTGGCCCAGTCCGTCGACATCCAGCTGTTCCGTACCGTCATGGCGTCCCTGGCCAGCGGCGTCTCCATCGTGACCACACTCGACAAGGAGGACGAGCCGCGCGGTCTGACCTGCTCCGCGGTGTGCAGCGTCTCCGTCGACCCGCCGCTGCTGCTGGCGAGCGTCAGCAACCGCAGCGGCACGCTCCAGGCGGTGCTGGACCGGGCCCAGTTCTCGGTCAACATCCTCGGTTCGCAGGGCCAGATGGCCTCGCAGCTGTTCGCCTCCGGCGCGACGGACAAGTTCGAGCGCGTCCGCTGGACCCCGGGCCCGGAGACGGGCACCCCGCTGCTGGCGGTCACCGTGGGCCACGCGGAGTGCGAGCTGCACGACGCGGTGGAGGCCGGCGACCACACCCTGCTGATAGGCCGGGTGGTGGGCGGCGGCACCGCGGAGAACCGCTTCCCGCTCACCTACTGGCGAGGCGCCTACGCCCGACTCCTCCCCAACGCCTCGTAGTTCTCCCGGCCCGGCCTCCCCTTCAGCCCGCCACCGGACTCGGTGGCGGGCTTTGGGGTTCACGAGACCGGGCGGGCCCGCACACACCACCACGCCGCCCCCTTTGTGAGGGGGCGGCGCGGTGTTGGGGAGGCGGTGCGGTCAGCGGGATGTTGCCGACGTCACCGAGGTCACGTTGTCGCGGGTCAGCAGGCGGCGGAAGTCCGCGGGGGCCGAGGTCTTCACCCACCACAGCATCTTCAGGCGCTTGGGGATGGTGAAGTGGTAGACCTTGGCCTCGGGGTCACCGAAGGCGTACAGCGGCGGGATGAACTTCTCCCGGCGCAGTTCGGCGAAGATGCCGTCGGCCGCCGGCGCGGCCGACAGTTCGCCGGCGCCCACGCGCTCGATCGTCCTGAGCGAGCGGTCGATGATGCCCCGCAGTCCCTCGGGTACGTGGAACCAGATGCCGCCGAGCTCGAAGCGCTCCACCGGCGTCCAGTCCCGCCCGTGGCTCGCCTCGACGTCAAGACGGGCCCGCTTGAGCGAGAGGTCGGCGAGGATCTGCCAGAGCAGCCAGACCCGGGAGAAGGCGTTCCAGAGCCGGAAGTCCTGGCTCGCGATGCGGGCGCCGGCCAGCCACCGGTCGTTGAAGGCGGCGAGCTCGTCCTGGAAGGCGGCGATGCGCGCGAAGGGCGCGGTCGAGAAGTCGTCGCGGCGCACCGCGGGGACGAGGGCCGTGGCGAGGGCGTGGACCAGCTCCGCGGCCATGGTGACGTCACGGGAGAGGAACATGTCGTTGCGTGCCGCGGTCCGCTCCAGCGCGAACCAGCGGTCGCCGTGGGTGCGGGCGGCGGTGCGCTGGTACAGCGGGGCGCTCGTCCAGGGCCGCACCGCCTGCGCGGAGGCGAACTGCCGTGCCAGGTCGGGGTACTGCTCGACCACGACCCGGAAGGCCTTCTCGGGGTCCTCCGGAAGGTGCTCCCAGCGGCCGGGGTCGAGGCTGAGCGTCACGCCGGTGGCGGGGTTGGCGCCGTCGCGGTGGTTGTCGAAGCGGACGAGCTGGATCCAGCCGCCGTCGAAGATGTGGTGCACCGTGCCCTGGGACCAGGCGGTGGTGCGCGGATAGTCCGTTGCGCTGCGCACCTCCTCGAAGCGGGCGACGCCCGTCATATGGGTGGCGACGACCCTCGAGCGCAGGGCGAGCCGGGGCTCGGTGTCGTCGCCGCCGTTGCGGGCCAGCAGGGGGGAGCCGGGGCCGCTGACGTCCACGATGTAGCGGGCGCGCCACACATGGCCGTCGCTGGTCTCGACCCGGGCCCCGTCGACATCGGTCCAGGCGTCGGTCGCGTGCACGCCGTGGTTGAGCACGGCGGCGCCGTAGCGGTGTGCCAGGCGCACGGTGTACATGTCGACGCTGCGCCGCTCCAGGTGCCATTCGGCATGCTCGCCGGGCACGTTGAACTGCACGCTCTCGTCGGGGCGTTGTTCCTCGCCCGGGCGGTGGTAGAGGAAGCCGAGGCTCTTCTTGATGCCGCTGTCCCGGCGGATGTCCTCGGGCAGGTCCGGGAAGAGGCCGAAGGCCGCGATCTCCGGGATGCCGAAGCGCTTGGCCAGCAGCAGGAAGACCTCGGCCGTGTACGGGACCGTGGTCTCCCCGGAGGCCTCGGTGCGGTCGTGTGCGGACGGTACGAGCAGGACCCGCACGCCCTGCTTCGACAGCACGGCGCCGAGCAGGCCGCCCGCGAGCGTGCCGCCGAGGATGGCCACGTCGTACTTCTCCGCGGGATCGGGGGCCCGGGCGCTGCCCGGGTCGGGCAGTGCGGCCGCCTGGGATTTCGTCACGCTCTCCTCCTGATGTCTGGCATGTCGTTCGTGTACGGCGCGAGTTCGCCGTAACAGCCCTGTGGCCGACGGGACATGACGTCCCGTCGGCCTGAAGCGGGCCCCCTCGGCCCGCTCAGAAGATGCGCTTGCCCTTCACGAAGTGCTTGATCGCCTCGACCGCGGTTCCCACCATGTACGGCCGCATGTCCTCGGGCGCCTTGGTGCGGGACCAGAGCAGCATGTTGCGCAGCCGCTTGGGACTCGGGTCGATGAACCTGACGTCACGCTGTGCGATTTGCAGGGAGGGCGGAATCCAGTCGGCCTGGCGCAGCTTGGCGAACAGCTTGTCCGCGGCGTCCTGGGAATCCATTTCCCCGGCGTCGACGGCCTCGCAGTAGTCGGCCATCTCGTCGAAGATCTCCCGGTACTCGGGCTTGTCCGGCCACCACAGGCCGGGGCTCGGCACGTCCTCCATCGCCTTCCAGATCTCCGGGTCGTTCTGCCGCCGGGCCTTGAGGTCCTCGTGGATGACGCGGAAGGCGCCGGGCAGGGAGCCGTAGCTCCAGATCCGGAAGACCGCGTTCCAGAGGTCGTAGTCCGAGAAGCTGATGAACGCGGAGTTGACCAGGCGGTCGTTGAAGTGGAGCAGGTTCTGCTCCAGCTTCTCGACGTACTCGAACTGTGCCGGGTCGAAGTCGTCCCGCTTCAGCGCCCGGATCAGGCGCCAGGCGAGCACATTGAGGATCTCGGAGGTATTGGACAGACCGCGCGAGAACAGCGGGTCGACGAAGCCGGCCGCGTGCGGCAGCAGGATCCAGCGCTCGCCGACGACCTGCTTGGACGAGTACTGCAGCCGGCCGGTGCTGACCCAGGGGCGGACGCTGCGCGCGTTGGCCAGCTGCCGCTTGACCAGCGGGAACCGGTCGACGTGGTGCCAGAACTCCTCCTCGGCCGTCATGTCGCTGGGCTTGGGGTAGCGACGCGGGTCGAGCTGGAGTCCGACGCTGCACAGCGGGTTGGTGCTCTTGGGGTGGTTGTCGAACGGGATGATCCAGAACCAGCCGCGGTCGAACATGTGGTGCATGGTGCCCT
This sequence comes from Streptomyces sp. NBC_00287, assembly GCF_036173105.1. Taxonomy (NCBI): domain Bacteria; kingdom Bacillati; phylum Actinomycetota; class Actinomycetes; order Kitasatosporales; family Streptomycetaceae; genus Streptomyces; species Streptomyces sp. NBC_00287. Next base: position 7,033,816 of record NZ_CP108053.1, on the reverse strand, counting down.
CGTGCCAGGGCCGCGGGGGCACATCGTTCGGGCCCATCCGCGTGTGGTCGTCGACGCGGTCGACGTTGATCATGTGGGTGAAGATCGAGCGGGCGTGGTGCTTGAGCTTGGTCGGCTCGTCCCGCAGGCCCAGCTGTTCGGCGAGCGGGGAGCGGAATCCACTGCCGTCGACGACGAAGCGGGCCCGGTGAGTCGTACCGTCCTCACCGATGACCGTGACGCCGTCGTCGTCGAAGTCCACCTTGTCGACGCGGTAGTTCTGCAGCGCCTCGCAGCCGTACTTCAGGGCCACATGGAACAGATACTGGTCGATGTCCTGGCGGAAGTAGTGGCTGGCCAGGTGGAGGACCTTCGGCAGCCGGAACTGGTTGATCTCCCGCGGGTCGGGCTCCTGGCCGTCGCGGTGGATCATAAAGCCGAAGTGCCGCTTCAGTCCGGAGGAGGTGCTGATGTACTTGTTGCACTCCTCCAGGCTGCCGAGGTGACCGATCTCCGGCACGCCGTAGCGGTGGGCGAGCATCCTCAGGTGGACCAGCGTGTAGCCGACGGTGGACTCGCCGATGGCGAACCGCGGGTGGGAGCCGGCGTCCATGAGCAGGACCTTGTTTCCGGCCTTGGCCAGGATGGCGCCGAGGACGGAGCCGGCCAGGCCGGTACCGAGGATGACGACGTCGTAGGTGTCGTTCGACTGCTGCTTCATCTCACTCCTCGTCTCGGTGGCCATCAGCTCGCGCTCGCGTTCCGCTGCTTGATGACCCGGCCGATCACCGGCCAGTACGCGGCCATGTGCTTCAGCTCCTCGGTGACCTTGAACTCCTCCTTGTCGAACCGCTTGCGCAGGAAGAGGGTGAGACCGTCGTAGACCAGCTCGCCGATCTCGTCCGGGGCGTCCTTCTTGGCCCACTGCAGCGTCTGGAGGACCTTGACCGTGGTGGCGTCCGTCCAGTGGTTGTCGGGGTCGGCGAGACCGAAGGCGGGGGGCACGAAGTCGGCCGCGCGCAGCTGCGCGAGGATCTCCTCCGAGGCGTCCCGCGGATCGACCTCCCCCTTCTGGACCTCCTGCACCAGGCTGCTGACGTTCTTCAGCAGCTGGCGGACCGGGGCGTAGTCGGGGATGGCGCCGTCCGGGGCCTGGCGCTCCAGCCGTTCGAGACCGGCCGGGTCCCGGCGGTCCAGGTAGGTGGCGTAGGCCCGGTTGATCTCGAAGGTGGCAAGGATCTGGCCGAGCGACCACACGCGGAACCACGCGTTCCACAGGAACCAGCTGCCGAACGAGGTGTACGCGTTGGCCACCAGGTCGTCGTTGAAGTCGAGCAGACCCTGCTCGAGCTCCTGGACGTACTCGAACCGCTCGACGGAGAAGTTGTCCTCCTTGATGGCGTCCAGCAGGCGCCAGCCGAGCGCGTGGATGATCTCCATGGTGTTGGAGAGACCGCGCGAGAAGAGCGCGTCGACGAAGCCGGCCGCGTGCGAGGTGAGGCACCAGCGGTAGCCGACGGTCTGCTTGGAGGAGTACTGGAGCCGACCGGTGCGCACCCAGTCCCGGGTCGCGACCGCGCCCTCGAACTGCGGGGCGATGTCCGGGTACTTGGCGATGAAGGCGCGGAACTCCTCCTCGGGGGAGAGGCCTTCGGGCAACGGGTGGATCCGCGGGTCCAGGTTGATGCCGACGCTGCACAGCGGGCTGGTGGACAGCGGGTGGTTGTCGAAGGGGATGACCCACATCCAGCCGCCCTCGAAGAGGTGGTGGAGGGTGCCCTCGCTCCACGGGCTGGGGTTCTGGTGCGTGTCCTTGGGCAGCGTGTCCTCGTACGGCTTCACACCGATCATGTGTGTGAAGAGCGAACGGGACTGGTGGCGCAGCCGGCTGGGCTCCTCGCGTACGCCGAACTTCTGGGCCAGCGGGGAGCGGTGACCGCTCGCGTCCACCACGAACTTGACCCGCACCGGGTCACCCTTGTCGGGGATGACCGTGACCCCGTTGTCGTCGATGTCGACATCGACGATCTTCGTCTGCTGGCGGATGTCGGCGCCGTACTTGATGGCGACGTTCACCATCCAGGCGTCGGTGTCCTGACGGAAGAAGTGGTTCTCGGTGTGCGTGATCTTCGGGATGGGGAACATGCTGGTTTCCAGCGGGTTCTGCCGTGCGCCCTCGCGGTGGTAGAGGAAGCCGAAGTTGCGCTTCACCCCGCAGTTGGTGGAGATCTTCGACTGCACGGCCTCGAAGGTCGTCAGCCACTTGATCTCGGGCACGTTGTACCGCTCGCTGACCAGCCGCATCATCATCGACGTGTACGGAATGGTCGACTCGCCGATGGCGAAACGGGGGTGCGTGCCGGCGTCGAGCACGATCACCTTCGCGCCGTTGCGGGCGAGGCACGCGGCCAGCGTCGTACCAGCAAGACCGGACCCGAGAATGGCCACGTCGTACTGCGGTGCCGCCATGGGTTTTGGCGTGGTGGCAGGGGGCATCAGATCTCTCCTCAGTGGTCCCGGCATCCGTTTCGGCACACCGTAAGAACGCCCGCTTGAGGCAGACTCGGCCACCGCTCAGGGCCACCGCACTTCAGCCCGGCCACCGTCCACGGCGTACCGCCGCCGTCGTGGGGCGGCGGCACGCCGGGCGGACCGGGTGCTGGGTCAGGCCTGGATCCAGCGGAGATAGGTGTTGGACAGCTCGGCCTGGGCGCGGGCACGGGTGCCCGCCCAGGCGCAGTAGCCGTCGGGGCGGATCAGGATGACCTCCGGCTTGCGCCACTGTCCGGAGTCCGCGACGACCCGGCCGGCGAGGCGGACGAGGTTGACGTCCGTCTCCGGTACCGAAGGCAGCAGCGGGGCACCGGTGCCGGAGTCGATCAGGACGAACCCGCCCTGGCGCAGCGCCTCGTGGACCCGCTGCGGGGTGCCGCGCCCGGCGATCTTCAGATCGGGGACCCGGGTGCCGACGAGGGGCGAGGCCCCGGCGGCGGCGCCCATCGACGGGTAGCTGGTGTAGATGCCCGACAGATGCCCGACCGCCGTCTGGTGGGTGGCGGGGACCCGGCTGGCCACGGTCATCACGGCCTTGCGGGCGATCCGTGCGGGCAGCCGGTCGGACGTCATCATGCGGGTGGCGATGTCCGTCACCTTGATCACGCCCTGCGACACCCGGCGCCGCTCCTCGGCGAAGGTGTCGATGAGGTCGTCGGCGGACCGCCCCTTGACCACCGCGCTCAGCTTCCAGCCGAGGTTCATGGCGTCCTGGATACCGAGGTTGAGCCCCTGGCCGCCGAGCGGGGAGTGGACGTGCGCGGCGTCACCGGCGATGACCATGCGGCCCTTGCGGTAGAACGACGCCTGCCGCTCCTGGATGTGGAAGCGCGAGGTCCACAGCGGCTCGCTGGGCCGCATGTCCTTCCCGAACAGCTTGCGCAGGGTCTGGTCGACCTCGGCGAGCGTGACGGGGTTGTCCGACCAGGGCTTGTCCCGGTCGATGACGCCCATGCGGTACCAGCCGTTGCCGAAGTCGGTCGCCACCACGAGCCCGGCACGGCCGACGCGGATCAGCAGCTGGTCGTCGAGCGGGGTGCCCAGCTTCACATCGGCGACGATGATCGTGTACGGGTAGGTCGCGCCGGTGAACTCGGCACCCATGGCCTCCCGCACCCGGCTGCGCGAGCCGTCGCAGCCGACCAGCCAGGAGGCGGTCTCCTCCCACTCCCGGCCGTCCTGCTCCAGGGTGACGGAGACGATACGGCCTTCCTGCCGGCAGTCGGTGAGCGCGACCCCGCGGTCCACGACCACTCCGAGACCGGTGGCGCGCTTCTCCAGGATCTCCTCGGTCTCGCCCTGCGGAATGATGGTCAGCTGCCCGTAGTCGGTGGCGAGCCGCCCCATGTCGAAGAGCGAGTCACCTAGCGACACCCGCACCCGCGGCACCGGGTTGGCGCGGGCCAGCACCTCTTCGGCGAGCCCGCGCATGTTCAGGACCTCCATGGTCCGTCCGTGCAGTCCGAGCGCCCTGGATTCCCTGGTGCGGTCCTCGCGACGCTCGACCACCCGGCAGCGCACGCCGGCCATGGCGAGTTCCCCCGCCAGCATCAGACCGGTGGGGCCGGCGCCGGCGATGATCACGTCGTACGCGGCGGTCTTTTTGTCCACAACGATGGCCTCTCTTGTCTGGGTTGCCGCGGATGTGGCCGACGCGGCGGCGTCGGGGCCGGCGGCCGTCTGGGCAGGAGGTTCCGGCGCCGTCAGAAGATGCGCCTGCCCTTCAACTTCGCCTTGACCGCCTCACGAGCATTGCCTTGCATCATCCGCTTGACCACTGGGTCGGCCTCGGTGGCCAGCCAACGCGCGGTCTTCGCCATCACCTTGGCGTTGGGGATCATGAAGCGCAGGTCCCGCTCGGCGAAGCCGAAGTGCTTGGGCACGAAGTTCGCGCTCTCCAGCTGCGCGTAGACCGTGTCCGCCGCTTCCTTCGCGGTGACCTTGCCGGCCTCGTAGGCCAGGCACTCCTCGATCAGGCTGTCGTACAGACCCTTGAAGCCGTCGTGGTCGGGCCAGTACAGACCGAGGTGCGGGGCCTTCTCCAGGTCCTTGAAGTGCTGGTCGCGGCCGTCCTTGAAGTACTTGAACAGGCCCTCGGACAGCCGGTAGGTGCCCGCGTTGGCACCCCAGGACCAGATCCGGTAGACGGCGGTCCACAGGTCGTAGTCGCTGAAGGAGATGAAGGAGGCGTTGACGAGCGAGTCGTTGTAGTCGAACAGCCCCTGCTGCATGCGGTCGACGTAGTCGAAGCGCTCGCGGGAGAAGTCGCCGTCCTTGACGGCGTCCAGCAGTCGCCAGGCGAGGCTGTTGATGGCCTCGGCGGTGTTGGACAGGCCGCGGGAGTAGAGCGGGTCGATGAAGCCGGCCGCGTGGGAGAGCAGGAACCAGCGGTCGCCGGCGCACTGCCGGGAGGAGTACTGCAGACGGTCGGTGGAGGTCCAGGAGCGGACCGGGCGCGCGCCCTCGAACTGGCGGGCGATGTCCGGGAAGCGCGCCGCGTGGTGGTAGAACTCCTCCTCCGGCGTCATGTCCGCGGACTTGGGGTACGTGCGCTCGTCGAGGGTCAGGCCGACGCTGCACAGCGGGTTGCGGGAGACGGGGTGGTTGTCGAAGCCGATCACCCAGAACCAGCCGCGCTCGAAGAGGTGGTGCACCGTGCCCTGGTACCAGGGCGAGGGCGGGGTGTCCTCGGGGGCGCGGTCGAAGAGCTCGTCGGTGGGCCGTACCCGCGTCATGTGGTTCCAGATCGACCGGGAGTGGTGGCTGAACCGGCAGGGGTCCTCGCGCAGGTTGAACTTCTCGGCCAGCGGGGAGCGGTGACCGCTCGCGTCGACGACGTACCGGGCGCGGTACTGCTCGCCCTCGGCGGTGCTCAGGGTGACGCCCGCGTCGTCGAAGTCGACATCGGCGACCCGGAAGTTCTGCCGGGCCACGGCGCCGTACTTCAGGGCGACGTGGTACATGTACGCGTCGGTGTCCTGCCGGTACAGGTGGCTCGCCTCGTGCAGCAGCCCGGGCGTACCGAACTGGTTGACCTCTTGCGGGTCCTGCGGCTGGCCTTCGTGGTGCAGCAGGAAGCCGAAGTGCTTCTTCACCCCGAACCTGGGTCCGAGCACCTTGGTGGCGTTGGTGAAGGTCGCGAGCGTCTTGATCTCCGGCACGTCGTAGCGCTCGGCTATGGTGCGCAGGCAGACCAGCGTGTACGGGATGGTGGACTCGCCGATCGCGAAGCGCGGGTGGGCCGAGGCGTCCAGGAGCAGCACCTTGACGCCGTTGCGGGCGAGGACTGCGGCGAGCATGGAGCCGGCGATGCCGGACCCCAGGATGGCCACGTCATGCACGGGGGACGAGCCGCCGGCCGAGGTCGGGGTGTCGGACATGAGGAACTCCTGAGGAATGTGGAGCCGATGGGAGGTCGGGCTGTGTTCGGGTGCGGTCACTTGGGCTCGGGCACGCGCAGCGCCCGCCCGATCAACGGCCAGCCCGCGGCGATGTGGGTGAGCTCCTCCGAGATCTTGAACTCGTCCTTGTCGAAGCGCTTCTTGATGAAGAGCGTCAGCCCCTCCCAGGTCAGATCCCCGATCTCCTTGGGAGCCTGGGTCCGCGCCCAGTGCAGGGTCTGCAGGATCTTGGCCGTCGACGCGTCGGTCCAGTGGTTGTCCGGGTCGGCCAGGCCGAAGGCGGGCGGCACGAAGTCGGCGTCCCGCAGCAGCTGGATGAGGATGTCGGCTGCCTCGCGGTGGTCGCGGTGCCCGTTCTGGACCTCCTGGACCGTCTCGCTCATGGCCTTGAGCAGTTCCCGGGCCGGCGCGTAGTCGGGGATGGCGCCGTCGGGTGCCTGCCGCTCCAGGCGTTCGAGAACCTTCGGGTCGTGGTTCTCCAGGAAGCGGGCGTAGGAGCGGTTGATCTCGAAGGTGGCCAGGATCTGGCCGAGCGACCACACCCGGAAGTAGGCGTTCCACAGGAACCAGCTGCCGAACGAGGTGTACGCGTTGGCCACCAGGTCGTCGTTGAAGTCCAGCAGGCCCTGCTCGAGCTCCTGGACGTACTCGAACCGCTCGACGGAGAAGTCGTCCTCCTTGATGGCGTCCAGCAGCCGCCAGCCCAGCGCGTGGATGATCTCCATGCTGTTGGACAGACCGCGCGAGAAGAGCGCGTCCACGAAGCCGGCCGCGTGCGAGGTCAGGCACCAGCGGTAGCCGATGGTCTGCTTGGACGAGTACTGCAGCCGCCCGGTGCTCACCCAGTCCCGGGTCGCGACCGCGCCCTCGAACTGCGGGGCGATGTCCGGGTACTTGGCGATGAAGGAGCGGAACTCCTCCTCGGGGGAGCAGTCCGGCTTGGGGTGGATGCGCGGGTCGAGGTTGAGGCCGACGCTGCACAGCGCGTTGGTGGCGCGCGGGTGGTTGTCGAAGGGGATGACCCACATCCAGCCGCCCTTGAACATGTGGTGGAGGGTTCCCTCGCTCCACGGGCTGGGGTTGTGGTGGGTGCCCTTGGGGACGGTCGCCTCGTACGGCTTCACGCCGACCATGTGGGTGAACAGGGAGCGGGACTGGTGGCGCAGCCGGCTGGGCTCCTCGCGTACGCCGAACTTCTGGGCCAGCGGCGAGCGGTGACCGCTCGCGTCCACCACGAACTTGACCCGCACCGGGTCGCCCTTGTCGGGGATGACCGTGACGCCGTTGTCGTCGATGTCGACATCGACGATCTTCGTCTGCTGACGGACCTCGGCGCCGTAGTTGACGGCCACGCCGAGCATCCAGGCGTCGGTGTCCTGGCGGAAGAAGTGGTTCTCGGTGTGCGTGATCTTCGGGATCGGGAACTCGTTGGTCTCCAGCGGGTTCTGCCGGGCGCCCTCGCGGTGGTAGAGGAAGCCGAAGTTGCGCTTCACCCCGCAGTTGGTGGAGATCTTCGACTGTACGGCCTCGAAGGTCGTCAGCCACTTGATCTCCGGCACGCCGTACCGCTCGCTGACCAGTCGCATCAGCATCGAGGTGTACGGGATCGTCGATTCGCCTATCGCGAAACGGGGGTGCGTGCCGGCGTCGAGCACGATCACCTTCGCCCCGTTGCGTGCGAGGCACGCGGCCAACGTGGTTCCGGCCAGGCCTGACCCCAGGATGGCCACGTCGTACTGCGGTGACGTGGGGTGCATCGAGCGGAGGGCGGCAGTCGGCATGAGCCTCTCCTTAGCCGTTTTTAGCCCTTCGGGCTTTCGTTTCGGCCAAGCTAGAAGCAGCCCCTCAAGGCTCGCTCACATTCCGGTCAGGCTGATCTATAACCGCGGGTAACCGCACGTTTAGTCACACAAACGCCCGCGGTCGACCATCCGTCACGCCTTAGAACAACAGATGAACACAGCAGGACGACCAACAACACAACGGCCGACCTCCCCCGAAGGGGAAGCCGGCCGTTGTGTTCGGTCGAGAACTCAGCCGAGGTGCGCCATGGGAGACCCGTGCGAGGCCTCCCCCGGCGCCGGCTTCGGCGTGTTCATCAGCGCGGCCAGGATCACCGCACCGCACGCCATGATGGCCCCGGCCCAGGTGAAGGCGGTGGTGAAGCCCTCCACCATCGCCGCCTGCACCACGGCAGGGTCCTTCGCCTGTGCGCCGTGCTCGGCGAGGGACTCGGCGGCCGCGTCCGCGGCCAGCGTGCTGAGCAGCGCCGTACCGATGGAACCGCCGATCTGCTGGGCGGTGTTGACGCTGCCGGAGGCCACACCGGCGTCCTCGTCGGCGACCCGGTAGGTCGCGTAGTTGACGGACGGCGCGATCAGCAGACCCATACCCGCGCCCAGGACGAACAGGGCGGGCATGACGGTGCCCCAGTAGGAGGAGTCGGCGTCCAGCGCGGCCAGCCAGAACAGCGCGGTGGCCGCGATGACCATGCCGGGCACCACCATGGCGCGCGGCGGGACCTTGGGCAGGATCTTGGGCGACAGACCGCCGGCGAACATGCCGACGCCGACCGGCATCGGCAGGAAGGCCAGACCGGTCTCCACCGGCGAGTACCCCTTGACCAGCTGGAGGTAGAAGGTCAGGAAGAACAGCGCGCCGAGCATGGCGATCATGCCGACAGCCATGGCGAGGTAGGCGCTGCCACGGGTGCGGTCGGCGATCACCCGCAGCGGCAGCAGCGGATGCGAGGAGCGGGCCTCGACGGCGATGAACGCCCCCAGCAGCACGGCCCCGGCCACGAACAGACCGATCACCAGACTGGAGTCCCAGCCCTCGGACTCGGCCTCGCTGCACGCGTACACGACGGCGACCAGGCCACTGGTGACCAGCAGGACGCCGGGGATGTCGAAGCGGGCGCGCACCGCGGCGCGCTGCTCCGGGCCGAGGTAGAGCACGCCGAACGCGGCGAGCACGGCGATCGGCGCGTTCACGTACATGCACCAGCGCCAGTCCATGTACTCGGTGAGGAAACCACCGAGCAGCAGACCGATGACGGCACCGCTGGCCACGATGGAGCCGAAGATGCTGAACGCCTTCGCCCGTTCCTTCTGGTCGGTGAAGTTCACCGAGATCAGGGAGAGCGCGGTGGGGGCCAGCAGGGCGCCGAAGACACCCTGGAGGGCACGCGCGGTGAGCAGCAGCTCGATGTTGCCGGCCGCGCCGCCCAGGCAGGAGGCGATCGCGAAGCCGGCCAGGGCGATCAGGAAGGCCCGCTTGCGGCCGGTGTAGTCGGCGATACGGCCACCGAGCAGCAGGAGGCTGCCGAAGGCCAGGGTGTACGAGGTGACGACCCACTGCCGGTTCTCATTGGAGAAGGCGAGGTCGGACTGCATCTCCGGCAGCGCGATGTTCACGATCGTTATGTCGAGAACCACCATCAGCTGGGCCAGGCAGATGAAGACGAGGGCCGTCCAGCGCTTGGGGTTCGCTAACGGGGCCGCTCCGACGGCGGTACCGCCGGGGACCCGGTCTTCGGATGTGGTCATGGGGGGAGATGCCTTTCTCCGTCGTGTTCCGCGGCCCCCAGCGGGGGCCGCGGTCCTTTGCTCGGCCGGGCGGGTCGGCCGCCGCAAGGGGCGGGGGCGTCACCGCGACATGAATTCACCCGTTGATGGATTCATCCTGCCATGAATTATTCTCCCTGCGCGACGGTGCAGGCAAGTACCCAGTTCGGACCATCCACCCGAAGTAGAGCGAGAGCAGTGACTCGTCAAGCGGAGGACAAGCGATACCCGACCCTGCCAGCGCCTGCACAGTGTTCGTGGCGTCGTAGTCGATGGCCTCCTCGCCGCCGACGACGAACTCCTCGACCACCCCCATGACGGGGTGCAGCTCGTTGTCGTTGACGCCGAAGGATTCCTGCAGCGCCCCCCACCACTGCTCCACCGGCACCGTGCGGAACTCCCAGCCGTGCCGCGCCATCGCGGACAGCAGCTCCTTGAAGGCCGCCTTGCGCCGGTTGACCAGGTGGTACGTCAGCCCCCACTCGTGCGCCCCGCGGGAGATCCGCACCAGGGCCGAGGTGACATAGTCGACCGGGGTCATCTCGATCTCCAGATCGAGATCCGGAGCCATCCCGAGCTGCACACAGCCCTTGATCACCCGGGTGGTGAAGTGCGTGGTCAGACAGGCCCCGGTGCGCGAGTCGCCGAGCACCCGGCCGGGCCGGTGCATATCGACCGGGATACCGCGCTCCTGCGCCTGGCGGACCAGCAGCTCGGCCGCCCACTTGGTCTGGACATATCCGGTCACCAGCTTCCCGGCGCCGAGGATGTCGTCACCCTCGCCGATCACGGTACGGCCGTCGGCGGGGATGCCCCAGATGCCGTACGTCGACACGTACGAGACCGGGATCTGCGTCGGGCCCGCGCAGGCGAGCCGGATGATCTCCTCGGTGCCGATCAGGTTCGCGGGGCGCAACTGCTCGTAGGTGTAGGAGAAGTTGACCCAGGCGCCGTTGTGGTAGATCCCGTCCAGCGAGCCGGCGAGCCGGGTGAAGTCCGCGTCCGTCAGGCCCAGTCGGGGCTTGCCCAGGTCGCCGGGGACGACCGTGATCCGGTCCTCGGCGCCCTCGCGCCAGGGCAGGTACTGCTCCAGGTTCTGCCGGATCCGGGCCAGGCCCGACTCCGGTGTGTCACACCGGACCAGGCAGTGCACGGTGGCCTCGGTGGTGCCGAGCAGCTCGTCGAGGATGTAGGCCCCGAGGAAGCCGGTGGCGCCGGTGAGCAGGACGTTGCGCGGGTCGGTGTAGCCGTCGCCGAGCGGTCCGGCCGGCACGATCGCCGGGTCGAGGGAGACATCGGCGGCGATGAGCGCCGGCTCCGTCCAGTCCGCGGCCGGCTCAGGGGCGGCCTCGCCCTCGCCGCCGAGCTCGGTGTCGAGCAGCCGCACCCAGTCCTCCAGCGCGGTCCGCTCGAAGAACTGGCCGGGACGCACGCTGATGCCCAGATCGCCCTTGCAGCGCTTGACGACCTCCATGACCATCAGCGAGTCCAGGCCGTGCGACATCACGTCCGCCTCGGGCAGCACCGACTCCGGCTCCACCGCCAGCACCTCGCCGAGCACCTGCTGGAGATAGCCGGTCAGCACGGTCGTACGGCCTGCCGGGTCGGCGCCCTCCAGGGCCTGGAGCACCGCGGTCGACGTACCCGAGCCGATGCCCTCGTCGATCTCGACGGTGCGCAGCACCGGACGGTCGGCGCGGGCCTCCATGACCGGCTTGTACACCGACCAGTCGGCGGCGCACACCACGGCCTGCGGGGCGTCCCCGGCGAGCAGGGCGTTCAGCAGCTTGAGGCACTGCGGTGCGGACAGGGTGCGCAGACCGGTGGAGGTCAGGAACTCCAGGACGTCGGCGCCGAACAGGTTCGACGCCAGCTCCCACGGTCCCCAGCTCACGGTGAGCGCGGTCAGACCCTGGGCGCGCCGGTACTCGGCGAGCGCGTCGAGGAAGGAGTTGGCGGCGGCGTAGCTGGTCAGGTGCTGCGAGCCCCAGGTGGCGGCGATCGAGGAGAAGCCCAGGAAGAAGTCGAGCTCGAGTCCCTCGGTCAGCTGGTGCAGCAGCCAGCCGCCGACCACCTTGGACCGCCACACCGCGTCGTACTCGTGCGGATCCGACACCGGGATGTCCCGCAGGAACTGCGGTACGGAGGCACCGGCCGCGTGCACCACACCGCGCAGCGGCCGAAGGCCCGTCGCCAGGCCCTGGATCACCGGCAGCATGTCCTCGATGTCGTTCACGTCGGCCGCGACCACGTCGACCTGCACGCCGGTCTCCTCCAACGAGGTGACGAAGTCGACGCGTTCGCGGACGGAGCCGGTGAGGGCGGGGTCGTTCCACTGGTGGCGGGGCGGCAGCGGGGTGCGGCCGAGCAGGACGAGCTTGCCCGCGCCGCTGTCGGCGAGATTGCGGGCCAGGGTCTGCCCGATGCCGCCGAACGCGCCGGTGATCAGATAGGTGCCCTGCCGGTCGATCCGCGGCCGCCGCTGGAGTTCCTCGGCGGTCAGCGGGAACTTCACCAGACGGGCCACCCGGCGGGTCTGGCCGCGCAGTGCCTGCTGGTCCTCGGCGGCGGTGTCGGCGAGCGCCGCGACCAGCGCCGCGCCCTCGTCGGTCTCCCCCGCCGCCGGGTCCAGGTCGATGGCCCCGGCCCAGTGCTCGGGGTGCTCCAGCGCGACCACCCGGCCAAGGCCCCACAGCGTTCCGGCGAAGGGCGAGGTGACGCCCTGTTCCGGCAGCGCGGGCACGGCGCCCCGGGTGACCAGGCTGAGCCCGGTCTTGGTGCAGGCCGAGCGGGCGGTCATGCCCTGGACCAGGGCGACGGCGGCCAGTTCGGAGCGGTCCCGGAAGGCGGTGAGCGACTCGGCGTCGGCGGCGTCCGGGCGCGGCGCGTCCAGGCCGGTCAGCAGCACGACCCGGTGCGGGGCGACCCCGTCGGGCAGTTCGCGCAGCCAGTCGTCCAGGTCGGCGGCGCCGGACTCCTCGATCCGGCAGTGCGCACCGCGGGCGCGCAGGGCCGTGGCCAGCCGGCGGGCGGTGCCGGTGCGGTCGGGCACCAGCAGCCAGCTCTGCCCGGACAGGTCCGGTTCGGCGGTGGCCGGTTCGATCTCCTGCCATTCGAGCCGGGTGAGCAGCTCGTCCGGGTGCCGCCAGGGCGCCGGGGCGGGGGCGGCGGTCGCCGGCTGGCTGACGACCATCAGCTCGCGGATGCCGCCCAGGTAGGCGCCGTCCTCGGCGAACAGGTCGACGCTGCCGCAGACCGTGCCGGGCTCCTTGCCCGGCTGGGCGATGGCCCGGATGTAGCGGGCGCCGTCCAGGGATTCGAGGGTGGCCTCGACGACCCGCCCGGCGAAGCCCGCCTCGCTGAGCCCCGCGTCCCAGGACACGGCCGCGACAGCCGCGTCGAAGACCTGCACGGCGTGGTCGGCGGTCTCCCCGCTGTCCAGGCCGAGGGCCACCAGCACGCCCTCGTCACCGCGGTGCGCCGAGACGACGGCACCGATCAGGGCGTCCGACAACGACGCGGTCTCGTAGTGGACTTCGTCGCTGTACTCCTGCCCGGCCAGCGTCGGGGCGTTGCTGCCGGAGTGCCGCGAGCGGGTGCTCGCCCGGCGCCGCAGGAGCGCGCGGGCATGCCGGGTCCAGGGTGCTCCGGCGGCCGCCTCGGCCGGGGTCTGGCTGTGCAGTTCGACGATCGCGCAGCCGTCGTCGTCGCCGTTGACGGTGATCTGCAGGACCCGCCCGGCCCGGTCCATCGGCGGCGGCTGGAACACATCGAGCTTCTCGACGCAGGACCACACTCCGCCGAGCGCGTCCGCGGCCGCCGCCCGCGCCGCGCGGCCCAGCGAGCCGACGGGCAGGAACCGGAAGCCGTCCGATCCGGTGCGCGCGAAGCGGTCCCAGTCCGGCGCGTCCAGCTGGAGCTCATAGGTCGGTACGGCACTGTGCAGCCGGATCCCGGCCTGCGGCACCGGAGTGCCCGCCGAGGCCCGGGGCGCCTCACGGCGCTCCTCGTACCAGTAGCGCTCGCCGTGCCAGGGGGTGACCGGCAGGGCCACCCGACGCGGAGTGCGGCCCGAACCCGAGTGCACCGCCGTCCAGTCCACGGTCTCGCCGCGCAGATGCAGCAGACCAAGCGCCCGCTGGACGGCGGTGCGGTCCTCGGGTGCGCCGGCCCTCGGCTTGTACAGGGACGGCACGTACAGGCAGTCGCCGTCCAGCCCGGTGCGTTCCCCGATGCCGCTGAGCACCGGGGCGGGTCCGATCTCCAGGAAGGTGCGGGCCCCTTCCGCGTGCAGCGCGGTCAGGCCGTCGTGGAAGCGGACCGTGCCGGCCGCGTGCCGCACCCAGTACTCCGGGCCGCTGTCCTCGGCGGTCCAGGCGCGTCCGGTGTGGTCGGAGATCAGCGGCAGGTTTGGCATCCGGTAGGTCAGCGACTCGGCGACCGCGCGGAACTCCGCCAGCATCGGCGCCAGCAACGGGGAGTGGAAGGCGTGGCTGACGGTCAGCCGGGTGGTGCGCATCCCGCGCTGCTCCAGCGCCGTGCGGACCGCGTCCACATCGGCGGCGGCGCCCGAGATCACCACGCTGGAGGGGCCGTTGACCCCGGCCAGCGACACGGTGTCGCGGTAGCCGGCGATGGCCGCGCGGGCCGTGGCCTCGTCGCAGTCCAGGGCGGCCATCGCACCGCCCGCGGGCAGCGCGGCCATCAGGGCGGCGCGCGCCGCGACCAGACGGACGGCGTCCGGCAGTTCGAAGACACCCGCGATACAGGCGGCGACGATGCCGCCGATGCTGTGGCCGAGCAGTCCGCTGGGCTTGAGCCCCCAGGACTGCCACATCCGGGCGAGCGCGTACTCGACCGCGAACAGCGCGGGCTGGGTGTAGCGGGTGTCGTCGACCGGGGATTCCTGGCCGGGCTCCGGCCACACCACGGACGCCAGCGGGCGGTCCAGGTGCGCGTCGAACAGCTCCGCGGCCTCGTCGAAGGGGGTGCGGAAGGCGGGTTCGTCGGCAAGGCCGCGGGCCATTCCGGCGTACTGCGAACCCTGGCCGGTGAACAGCCAGGCCGTCTTGCGGTGCTTGTGGACGGGGAGTTCGGCGGTGACGACGCCGGAGGCACGCTCACCGCGCGCGAACGCCTCCAGCGCGTCGGCGAGTTCGCCTCCGGTGGAGCCGGTGACGGCGACTCCGTTGCGCTGCCGGGACCGGCCGACCTGGCTGGTCCAGCTGATGTCGGCGAGCGGCTCCTCGGGGTGGTCGCGCAGATGCCCCGTGTACCGTCCGGCCAGTTCGGCGAGACCCTCGGCGGAGTGCGCGGACAGGGTCAGCACCTGGGGTCCCGCGGACGCCGGGGGCTCGGCCTTCACGGGCGGCGCGCTGATGACGGCGTGCGCGTTGGTGCCACTCGCGCCGAAGCTGCTGATGCCGCCGATCCGGGGCCGGTCGCCGGTGGCGCCCCAGGGGCCGCCGTCCTTGGTTACCTCGACGTTCAGCTTGCCCCAGTCGACGTTCGGGTTGGGGTCGTTGAAGTGCAGGTGCGGCGGGAGGTGGCCGTGCTGGAGGGCGAGGACCAGCTTGAGTACACCGGCGATGCCGGCCGCCGACTCCAGGTGGCCGATGTTGGTCTTGATCGAGCCGACCTTCAGCGGGCTGTCCGCCGGGCGGTTGCGGCCGATCACGGCCTGCAGGGCCCTCAGTTCGATCGGGTCGCCGAGCGAGGTGCCGGTGCCGTGCGCCTCGATGTAGTCCACGTCGCCGGGGGCGATGCCCGCCTGCTCCAGGGCGCCCCGGATGACTCCCTGCTGGGCGGCCGGGTTGGGCACCGTGAGCCCGCTGCTGCGCCCGTCGTGGTTGACGGCCGAGCCGCGCACCAGGGCCAGCACCGGGTCGCCGTCGCGCAGCGCGTCGGAGTAGCGCTTGAGGACGACCACACCGGCGCCCTCGCCGCGCACATAGCCGTTCGCGCTCGCGTCGAAGGTCTTGCAGCGCCCGTCCGGGGAGAGCCCGCCGAACTTGCTCATCATGACGAAGCCGTACGGCGAGAGCATCAGGTTGACGCCGCCTGCGAGCGCCATGTCGCACTCGCCGGTGCGCAGGTCCTGGCAGGCCTCGTGCAGCGCGACCAGGGAGGAGGAGCAGGTCGTGTCGACGACCTTGCTCGGTCCCATCAGGCCGAGGGTGTAGGAGATCCGTCCGGCCACGAAGCTGGGCTCGCCCACCAGTTGGTAGGCGTCGACGTCCCGGATGTCTCCCTCGCTCTGCCGCAGCCGGGCGTAGTCGGTGGTGGAGACGCCGAAGTAGACGCCGGTGGCGCTGCCGGTCAGCCGGTCCGGCGCGTAGCCGGCCCGCTCCAGCGCCTCCCAGGAGACCTCCAGCACGATCCGCTGCTGCGGGTCCATGCCGACGGCCTCGCGCGGCGAGATACCGAACACGCCGGGCTCGAACAGGTCCACGCGCTCGTCGAGGAAGCCGCCCTGCGTGACGTACGCCTTGCCGGGCTGGTCGGGGTCGTCGTCGAAGACCGCCTGCGCGTCGCCGCGTTCGGCCGGGAAGTCCCGGATGGTGTCGGTGCCGTCGGCCAGCATCCGCCACAACGACTCGGGGCTGTTGGCGCCGCCGGGGAGCCGGCAGCCGAGTCCGATGACGGCGATCGGCTCGTCCAGCGGGCGGCTGCGGTTCTTCGCCAGCTCGCCCTGGAGCTTCTCGATGGTGCGGACGGCTTCGACGAGGCGGGCCCGGTAGTCCGGGGTCGTCATGGTCAGTCTCCCTCGGTCAACAGGGCTTCGGACGACGCCAGGGCGTCGTCGAGACGGCTCAGCAGGGAGTCGTCGTCGAGGTCTGCGAGATCTTCGGCCGGTTCCTCCGGGGCTGCGGTCGCCGCGGCGGGTTCGGTCGTGTCCTGCGGTTCGGTGAGCACCTCGTCGAGGACGAAGCGGGCGAAGGACGTGACGTTGGGGCACTCGAACATGACGGTGCCGGGCAGTTCGAGGCCCAGCTCGCGCTCGGCGCGCTGCTTGAGGTCCTGCGAGAGCACCGAGTCCATGCCGAGGTCGAAGAAGCCCTGGTCGGGGGCGACATCGGCCTCCTCGCCCAGCACCTGCGCAACAAGCTTGAGCAGCAGGTCGACGAGCCGCTCCTCCCGCCGGTCGGGCGACAGCGCGAGCAGTTCGGTGGCGAGATCACCGGCGGGCTCCGGTGCGGTCTCGGCCGCGGGTTGCGGCTCGGACTGCGGCCGGGGTTCCACCGAGTAGGCAGTGTCCACCCAATAGGCCTTGCGCTGCCAGGGGTAGGCGGGCAGCGGCACCGGGCGGTGCGGTCCCGGCACCAGCCGGTCCCAGTCGACGCTCACACCGTGGGCGTGCAGCGCGGCCGCCAGTTCCAGCAGTTCGACCGGGCCGAGGTAGGCCTTCTCGACGCCGCTGGGCTGACGTTTGCGCGGCGCGGTGAGCTGGGCCGGGACGTTCTCGCCGGGTTCGGCCGCCGCGTCCAGGGCGGCGCCCAGCATCCGGATCGCCCGGCTGCCGGTGCCGATGTCCAGCAGGACGTCGGTGCCGGCCACGATGACCTCGTTGGCCAGCGACGACCAGCCGTCCGCGGCGGAGTGGCGGGCCACCCGCGCCCCGTCGGGCTGGGCGGGGACGGGCACCCCGGCCGCGAGCAGCCGTACGGCGTTCAGGAGCGTGAGATCGCCCGCGACCACGGCGGCGGCGTACTCGCCTATGTCCCAGCCGACGACCGCGTCGGGCTGCACGCCGAGCGCCTTCCACAGGGCGGTCGTGGCGAGCTGGCCGGCGAACACCTCGCCGGCGTGCTCCACGCTGCCCGGGTGCGGCGGGCCCTCCGGCTCGCCGAGTTCGGCGCGCAGGGCCTCGTGGGCCTCGGCGAGGGCGGTGCGGTAGGTCTCGGCGGCCTCCGGGTCGCCGGCGAGCGCCTCCTCGTAGGCCGACATGTCGGCGGGGGTGCGGCCGTAGACGAACAGCACCGACGCCTCGTCGCGGGCCTGTACCGGGCGGGCCCGGTCGAGGGCGGCGAGGAGTTCGTCGCGGGTGCGTCCGACGGCGGTGATCCGGTGCGCGAGGTGGGCGCGGCGGGCGCCCGACGTCCAGCACAGGTCGGCGAGTTCGCTGTCGGCGGTGGCGGCGACGCGCTCGCGCATCAGGGCCACCGCCGCGGTCAGGGCCTCCGGTGTCGCGGCGGACACGGTCAGCACACAGGGCCGTACGGGCCGGGGTGCGGCCGGGGGCACCGGCTGCACGGGGGCCTCCTGGACCAGGACGTGGGCGTTGGTGCCGGTGAAGCCGAACGCGCTGATGCCGGCGATCCGGGGCTGTGCGCCGCGCGGCCACGGTACGGGGTCTGCGGCCACGTTCAACGGCAGCTTGGCCCAGTCCAGTTGGCGGGTCGGCTCGGACAGGTGGAGCTGGGCGGGGATACGCTCCCGGCCGAGCGCCAGCACCGTCTTGATCAGCCCGGTGACTCCGGCGGCGGCCTCCAGATGGCCGATGTTGGTCTTCACCGAGCCCACGACCAGCGGCTGATCGGCAGGGCGGCCCGTACCCAACGCCCCGGCGAGGGCGCGCAGTTCGACCGCGTCGCCGAGTCGGGTGCCGGTGCCGTGCGCCTCGACGTACGAGACCTCGTGCGGTGCGATTCCGGCCTGCTCCAGCGCGGTGAGGATGACCTCTTCCTGGGCGGTGCCGCTGGGCACGGTGAATCCGCCGCTGGCCCCGTCCTGGTTGACCGCGCTGCCGCGGATGATCGCGTACACCCGGTCACCGTCGCGCAGCGCGCTCGAGAGTTTCTTGAGGATGACCACACCCGCGCCCTCGCCCCGGCCGTAGCCGTCGGCGGAGTCGTCGAAGGTCTTGCACCGTCCGTCGGGGGCGAGCGCCCCGGCCGCCCCCATGGAGAGGAAGACCGTCGGGGTGGCCATCACATTCACCCCGCCGGCCAGCGCCAGCCGGCTCTCCCCCGCGCGCAGGCTCTGGCAGGCCAGGTGCACGGCGGTGAGGGAGGAGGAGCAGGCGGTGTCCACGGCGATGCTCGGACCGCGCAGTCCCAGGAAGTACGAGATCCTGCCCGCCGTAGCGCTGAAGGAGTTGCCGGTGCCGTAGTACAGGTCGACATCGGACTCGCGGCGGGTCACCAGCTGCTGGTAGTCGGTGGTGTTGAGACCGACGAACACACCGGTACGGGTGCCGCCGATCCGGTCGGCCGGAACCCCGGCGTCCTCCAGCGCCTCCCAGGCCACCTCCAGGAACAGCCGCTGCTGCGGGTCCATGGTGCGGGCCTCGCGGGGCGAGATCCGGAAGAAGGAGTTGTCGAATCCGTCCACCGCACCGAGGAAGGACCCCCGGGCAGGCACCCCGTCGAGGGCGGCGGCGTCCCAGCGCTCGGCAGGCACATCACCGCTGGCGTCAACGCGCTGATCGAGCAGCCGCCAGAAGTCCTCGGGCCCGGCGACACCACCGGGGAGGCGGCATCCGATACCGACGATGGCGATGGGTTCGACGGTGTCGTACTCGAAGCCGTCGTCGGGTTGGGGGACGGCGACCGGCTCCTTCGAAACGCCCGGTTCGGCAGCGCCGCCAAGGGGCGCGGGGCTGTATCGATCTGCGGCTCCGCCGCGGGGCGCGACCGGCTCAGACGGCGCCGCACCCGCCCCACTACCCGTCGCGGCACTCTCAGAGGCGCTCTCGCCGGCACTCTCAACGGAGTGCTCAGGCACAAGCGTCATGATGTAGTCCGTGAATCCTTCAATCGTGCCGTGAGCCAGCGCATCCGCCCCATCAACAGCGACATGCAGCTGCTCCGCCACCCGCCGCGCGAACTCCGCGACGGAGATCGAGTCGATACCCAACTCGAAGAACCCCCGAGTACGCGGCAGCCGCTTGCGCGGCCCGTGCCCGAGGACCTTGATGAGCATGGCGTGCACAGTGGACGCGACATGCTCCCGGTCGTGAGCAGCGGGCGCAGCCTCCTCGACGGGCTCCTCCGCAACGACGGCGGCCGGAGCCACAGGCACCGCGGCCGGAGTGACCGGGGCGACCGAAGTGACCGGCGTCGCGGACTCGGCGCCGGCCGCCAGCTCCGCGACCACCCGCCCACTCGCGTCCACCAGCCGCACCTCGGCCCGCAGTCCGTCCAGCTCGGCAGGCCCCGAGCCCTGCTCGCCCCGCTCCACGCCGTCCAGCCAGAACCGCTCATCGGCCCAGCGGTGCGGCGGCAGCGTCACCGGACGCACCGGTGAACCGTGCGCGGTGGCCCAGTCGATGTCGACGCCCGCCTCGTGCAGCGTGGCCCGGGAGCGGGCCAGCATGGTCGGACCGTCCTGGGCCCGGACCAGCGAGGAGACGACCGGTCCGCGCCGCTCGCGATGGGCGAGCGCGGACTGCAGCGGACGGGACAGCACGGGATGCGCGCCGATCTCGACGAACGCCGTCTCGCCCTCGGCCAGCAGCCCGTCCACGACGGGCCACAGCCGCACCGGCTCACGCAGGTTGGCGCTCCAGTACGCGGCGTCCAGCGGGGCGTCCTGGCCCGGCAGCGCGGTGGACAGGAATCGCACCGTGGGCGTGCTGGGCGTCAACCCCTGCAGCAGTTCGGCGAGTTCATCGGCGTAGGGCTGCATCAGCGGGGAGTGGAAGGCGTAGTCGACGGGGAGCGCGACCACGTTCACGTCGTCCTCGGTGAGGTCCCGGACCGCGGCCTCCACGGCCTCCTTGGGCCCGGCGATGACGACGGAGGCGGGCCCGTTCTCGGTGGCGACGACCACCTCGGGGTGCCGGGCGGCGAGCCGCTCGCGGACCTGGTCCGCGCCGAGCTCGACGTTGGCCATCCGGCCGGTGCCGGCGGCGCGGTGCATCAGCCGCCCGCGGTGGGCCACCAGCCGTACGGCGTCCTCGAGTTCGAGCGCCCCGGCCATGTGCGCGGCGGCGACCTCGCCCATGCTGTGGCCGATCACCGCGTCGGGGCGGACCCCCCAGGACTGCCAGAGCCGGCCGAGCGCGACCTGGACCGCGAAGATCGCGGGCTGGGCGACGTCGGTGGCCTTCACGCGGGCCGGGTCGGGGTCGCGCAGGACGTCGTAGAGGGACCAGCCGGCCTCGGAGAGCAGCAGGTCGTCGCAGTCGTCGAGGGTCTCGCGGACCACGGGCTCGGTCTCGGCGAGGTCGAGGCCCATACGCGGCCACTGCGAGCCCTGCCCGGAGAAGACATGGACGAGCTTCGGCGGGTTCTCGGCCGCCCGGCTGCCCTCGGCATCGCCCAGCGCCGCGGTGAGTTCGGCGGCGTCCTTGCCGACGACGGCGATCCGGTGCTTGAGGTGGGTGCGGCGCACGGCGGAGGCGGCCGCGGCCGGTCCGACCGGGTCGGCGAGCGTTCCGGCGTAGTCGGCGGCCAGCTTGCGCAGTCCCTCCGCGGTGGTCGCGGAGACGAGGAGGGTGTGCGGTCCGGCGGGGGCGCCGGTGCCGGCCGCGGTCTGCGGCGCGCTGCCGAGGACCACGTGCGCATTGGTGCCGGAGAGGCCGAAAGCGCTCACTCCCGCGGTCAGTGCAAGGTCCTCGCCGGGCAGCCGTACGTGCTCCACCGGGAC
This sequence comes from Streptomyces sp. NBC_00287, assembly GCF_036173105.1. Classification (NCBI taxonomy): domain Bacteria; kingdom Bacillati; phylum Actinomycetota; class Actinomycetes; order Kitasatosporales; family Streptomycetaceae; genus Streptomyces; species Streptomyces sp. NBC_00287. Next base: position 7,012,725 of record NZ_CP108053.1, on the reverse strand, counting down.
GAGGGTCCCGGAGGACTCCCAGTCGATCATCGGGGCCGGGTAGACGTGGTGGATCTGCCCCGGGACCGTGCGGTGCCGCAGCACCAGCAGGGTCTTGAGCAGGCCCGCGATACCGGCGGCGGAGTCCATGTGCCCGAAGTGCGCCTTGTGGGAGCCGACCAGGAGCGGCTCCTCCGGGGGCCGGACCCGGCCGAGCACCTCGGTGAGCGCGGAGATCTCCAGCGGGTCCCCGAGCGGGGTGCCGGTGCCGTGCGCCTCCACGAACACCGGCTCCTCGGGCGCGATGGACGCCGACGCCAGCGCCGCGCGCAGCAGGTCCTGCTGGGCGAGGGCGTTGGGGGCGGTCAGTCCGGCGCTGCGGCCGTCCTGGTTGACGGCCGAGCCACGGATCAGCCCGTGGATGCGGTCGTGGTCGCGCACGGCGTCGGCGTAGCGCTTGAGCACGACGACGCCGCAGCCCTCGCCGCGGACGATGCCGTCGGCGCGGGCGTCGAAGGGGCGGCACCGTCCGGTGGGGGACAGCGCTTGCACCTTGCCCATGAAAACGGAGAGTTCGGGCGCGACGATCACGTTCACGCCGCCCGCCAGCGCCGTGTCGGCCTCGCCGTTGCGCAGTGCCTGGCAGGCCAGGTGGACGGCGACCAGCGAGGACGAGCAGGCGGTGTTGACGGTCATCGCGGGACCGTGCAGCCCGAAGGTGTAGGCGATGCGTCCGGCGGCGAAGCTGAACTCCTTGCCGGAGGCGAAGTACGGGTCGATGGCGCGGATCCCGGAGGTCCGCGCGTGCAGCAGCAGATAGTCGGAGCCGAGGATGCCCATATGGACGGAGGTCCGGCTGCCTTCCCAGTCGCCGCGCGGCAGGCCCGCGTCCTCCATGGCCTCGGAGCACACCTCCAGCAGCAGCCGCTGCTGGGGGTCCATGCCCCGGGCCTCGCGTGGGGAGACGCCGAAGTAGTCGGCGTCGAACCGGTCGATCTCGTCGAGGAATCCGCCCTCACGGCAGTACGTGGTGCCCGGGTTGTGCCGGTCCGGGTGGTGGAAGTCCTCGCTCCAACGGTCGGCGGGCACCGGCGTGATGACGTCCACGCCGTCCATCAGCACCCGCCACAGCCCGTCGAGGTCGCGTACCCCGCCGGGGAAGCGGCAACCGGCCCCGACGACTGCGATGTCGTCGGGGCGCGGCTCGTACCGTCGGTTCTCAGCCATGGACCGGAGTACCTCCCATTGTGACCTGGCCACGTCGGCCGGCCAGGTATCCGGCGAGCGACCGGATCGTCGGATGCCGGACTAGTGCACGCGGGTCAACCTCGTCGCCGAGCCAGTCCGCCAGGGCCGTGGTGATCACCAGGCTGTCGGCAGAGTCGATGTCGAACTCGTCGAAGCACAGGTGAACCGACACCATCGCCGGGGGCAGCAAGGTCCTTTGGGCAATCTGCTCCACCAGCCAGTTCTCCACCGCTTCGGAAGTGATCTCCCTCGCAGGTCCGCTCACCGTGGCACCTCTCATCCTCAAGTGCGGCCGAAAGCGACGGTAGGGAGGCGGACTCAAGACGCCCTTGAGAGAGCGGGAGGTTGGCCGATGTTCGCCCCCGCGAGGGCGGTGAACGGGCGGGGGAGCGCGAGGAGTCGAGTGCGTCCGGCCCGTCGAACCCGGCCGTCTGGCCTGCCCGTCGACGGCCTCGCCGGTGCGATGCCTTCCGGCCAGGAGCGGGCGGACGGGGCCCCTCCCCCCTTGAACACCTGTTGACGGCGGCTTGAGCGCCCCCTGTTGCGATCGCGGTCGAACAAGGTCCGCCGACCTTCCTGCGAGCACGGAAGGAAACTCTCCCTTGACCACCGACCCACAGCTGACGCTGTTCTGTCTCGCCCACGCGGGCGGCAGCGCGCATCCCTACATCCGGCTCTCGGCCGATCTGCCGGACCACGTCACGGTCGTACCGCTGGAACTGCCCGGGCACGGCACCCGGGTACGAGAACCCCTGCTGCACGGTCTGTCCGCGCTGACCGAGGAGGCGGTACGGCTGATCGGCGAGCGCCGGCACGAGCCGTACGCCTTGTACGGGCACAGCTTCGGCGCCCTGCTCGGCTACGAGGCCGCCCGGGCGCTGACCGCCCAGGGCACCCCGCCGGAGCTGCTGCTGGTGTCCGGGCGCAACGGGCCCACCGAGCCGCTCTCGCACCGCCCCTTCCACCATCTGCCCGACGACGGCTTCGTGCAGGGGCTGCAGCGGATCGGCGGTCTGCCCGAGGCGCTGCTCGCCGAGCCGGAGCTGCTGAAGTTCTACCTTCCGGCGATCCGCGCCGACTTGAAGGTCGTCGAGACGTACACGCACGCCCCGGGCCCCCGGCTGACGGTTCCGGTGACCACCTTCGCCGGGCGCAAGGACGTGCTGACCGATGCCTCGTCCATGGCCGCGTGGTCCCGGATCACCACCGGGGTCTTCGATCTCACGCTGGTCTCCGGTGGCCATTTCTTCCTCCAGGAACCGGAGTTCAGGGCCGCGCTGGGCGTCCGGCTGACCCGGTTCGCGGCCACCGCGCGCCGCTTCCCGGCGGCCCGTGCGGCGGTCGCCCGAGCGGTTGCCGAGTGAACCTCAACCGCGAGCGCCCAGCATCACCGCCTGTACGGCTCTCCCCCCACGCCCAAGCCCGAGACCATCAGGAGGCCCCAGTGGCGGCGCTGTCCCATGAAGAGATCCGTCAGAGGATCAGCGAGTACATCGAGCAGCAGTTCCTCGGCGAGAGCGAGGTTTCGGAGCTGACGGACGACACCCCGCTGCTGGAGTGGAGCGTCCTCACCTCCATGAACACCTCTCTGCTGCTCTCGTTCATCCGTACCGAGTTGGGGGTCGTCGTGCCCCCGACCCACATCACCGGCCGGAACTTCGCGAACCTGGCGGCCATCACGGACATGGTCCATTCCCTGGCCCCGCAGCCCGCTGCCTGAACCGACCGAAGGAAGAGAGAGCATCGTGGACGCACAATTCGACGTCGCAGTCATCGGCGGCGGCCCCGCGGGATCGACCGTGGCCTCGTACCTGGCCAAGGCCGGGCTGTCCGTGGCCGTGTTCGAGGCGGAGAACTTTCCTCGTGAGCACGTCGGCGAGTCCCTGGTCCCGGCCACCACCCCGGTGCTCCTGGAGATAGGGGCCATGGACAAGGTCGAGGCCGCCGGCTTCCCGAAGAAGTACGGTGCCGCCTGGACCTCCGCCGAGGACCGCGACATCAACCACAACGGCTTCCGTGGCCTGAACCATGACTTCCGCGCCGCTGAGGTCCTGTTCAGCGAGCGGGACCAGGACGGCGTGGACCGCGACCACACCTTCCACGTCGACCGCAGCAAGTTCGACCACATCCTCCTCAAGCACGCCGAGGAGCTGGGCGCCAAGGTGTTCCAGGGCGTCCGGGTCGGCAAGGTCGACTTCGACGGCGAACTGCCCGTCGTGGAGGTCAAGGTCGGCGCCTCGTCGACGCACATCCCGGTGAAGATGGTGGTCGACGCGAGCGGCCGGCAGACCCGTCTGGGCAACCAGCTCAAGACCAAGGTCCCGGACCCGGTCTTCAACCAGTACGCCGTGCACACCTGGTTCGAGGGCCTGGACCGCAAGGCCCTCGCCGTCAACAAGGACCAGGCGGACTACATCTTCATCCACTTCCTGCCGGTCATCGACACCTGGGTCTGGCAGATCCCGATCACCGACACCATCACCTCGATCGGTGTCGTCAGCCAGAAGAAGCGCTTCCAGGAGTACGGCGGCGACCGCGAGAAGTACTTCTGGGACACCGTGGCCTCCCGTCCCGAGCTGCTCGACGTGCTCAAGAACTGCGAGCAGGTCAAGCCCATGAAGACCGAGGGCGACTACAGCTACGGCATGAAGCAGATCGCCGGCGACAACTACGTCCTGATCGGCGACGCCGCCCGCTTCGTGGACCCGATCTTCTCCTCGGGTGTCTCCGTGGCGCTCAACAGCGCGCGGCTCGCGGCGAAGGACATCATCGCCGCCGCCGAGGCCGGCGACTTCAAGCACGAGCGCTTCGCCGCCTACGAGGGCAAGCTCCGCAAGGCGGTGGGCTACTGGCACCGCTTCATCGAGGCCTACTACCGCCTCAACATCCTGTTCACGGCCTTCGTCCAGGACGACCGCTACCGTCTGGACATCCTCAAGATGCTCCAGGGCGACGTCTACGACGACGAGGAGCCGAGGGCGCTGTCCGCGATGTGGGAGATCATCGAGGCCGTCGAGAGCGACCCGACGCACCTGTGGCACCCGTACCTGGGTCAGCTGAGGTCCCCCACCGCCGCGCCCAGCTTCTGATCGAACCCGGCCCTCCCCCAGCCGGGAGAGCGGCAGAGCTGGAGCGCAACGGCCGGCCGCGTACCTTCTCCGGAATTTCCGGGAAGGTACGCGGCCGGCTCTTTTTGTTCGGGCCGCGAAGCGGCGCGCACGGAGCGCGCGCCGCTGCTTCAGGCCGCACGTGCCTGCGCGATGACGGTGAGCAGGGCCCGGGGGGTCGGGGCGTCGGCGACGATCGTGTCGGGCAGCAGCAGCCCGTACTCACGCTTGATCCGCCCGGTGACCTGGAGCAGCGCCAACGAGTCGTAGCCGAGCCGGTAGAAGGGCGTGTCCAGGACGTCGTCGGCCTTCAGGTCGACGCTCTCCGGTACGCCGGCGCTCTCGCGCAGGAGCCGGAGCAGATCGTCGAGGGTGAAGCCGGCGGAGTCGGACATGGCCATGGATTCCTCCTTGAAAGTTGAACCGGATGAAGGGTGAAGTGGTGCGGTGGTATGGGGAGTTGGTGGTTCAGAGCCGGCCGAGCAGCACGCCGAGCAGGCTCTGGTCCAGCGTGGTGTCGGCGGCGGTGTCCGCCGCGGCGCCGAAGCCCTCGTCGCGCAGGGCGGCGCTCACCACGTAGTCGGACTCCAGGGCATAGGTGCCGAAGGTCCACTCCGGGCCGGTGCCCGGGGAGCCGTCCGGCCGCTGGAGGCGGATACGCGCGTCGTCGAGCGTGAAGCCGAACTCGGTGAACCGGAAGCGCAGCCCCTGGCCGATGGCCTTGCTGTACGCCTCCTTGAGCGTCCACAGCCGGACCAGGGCCTTGTTGCGGGTCTGCTCGGGCAGCGAGTCCAGCAGCGCGCGCTCGTGCGGCGTACAGGCCTGGAACTCGACACCGGTGCCCACCATCGGGCGTTCGGCGCGCTCCACGTCGACGCCGAGCAGGCCGCGCCGGGTCACCCCGACGACTATGACCTCCTCGGTGTGGCTGAGGCTGATGTCGATCTGGTCGCAGCCGCGCAGATAGGGCCGGCCGCCCGGCTTGTACGCCAGGTCCACCGCCTCGGGGCGGCTGGCCAGCACCCGGGCCGCGGTGTGCTTCAGCAGCAGTCGGGAGGCGAGAAAGCCCTCCCGCACCCGGCGGTGGCTCAGCCGTTGGAAGCGGGCCCAGTCACGGGGGCCGAGCAAGGGGCGCAGAACCCTTTCTTCAGTGTTCGATGGAAGCCAGTCGGCGACTCTGCCGAAGGTGACGACGGTGCCGCGTGTCGCGAGCGGTTCCAGCACCTTGTCCCAGGCTCCCTCGGGACCGTACACACGCACGGGGGCCCCGGCGGCGGGAGCGGCCATCAGACAGCCGCCTTCACCAGACGGTCGCGCAGGTAAGCGACCAGGGAACCCACGGATGTCATGCTGCCGATCATGTCGGGCAGGGAGAGTTCACCGAGCTCCGGGACGGCCTGCTCGACGCGGTACTTCAGCTGCATGATGAGGACCGAGTCGAAGCCCAGGTCCTCGCGCAGCAGGGAGTCCGTGCCCACCTCGGCAACCGGGTCGTCGATGACCCGTCGCACCGCCTGGACCACCGCGGAGATCAGATCGCCGGACGAGTTGCCGGCGCGTGTGTCGTCGGCGTGCGTACCGTGGCTCATGGGCGGTTTCCTTCCGGTCAGGCTTCGAGAGACGTCTCGTGCAGGTCGTAGGAACGCCGCCGCTCGTAGCGGTCCATGACCGTGTCGAACAGCAGCCGCTCGACGGACTCCTGCGGAGCCTTCGGTACGTCGAGCCCCAGCAGGACGCCCAGCCTGTGCAGCGCGCCGGTGATCCACGCGGGGTCGGCCAGGAAGGTGCCGGGCCGGGCACTGTGGTGCTCGCGCCAGACGCCGAGGCTGGCCGCCGCGGCGCAGACCAGGGCGTAGCGGTCGGTGAGGGCGAGGGTGTCCGGGGTGGACAGTCCGTCGCCGGGGGCGATCCTGGCGAACCGGTCGCGCAGTTCGCGCAGTTCGCCGAGGAAGGCGGTGACGAGCTCGCCCAGCTCGCCGTCGGCACCGGCGCAGGCCGCCAGCACGGGGACGACAGGGTCGGAGGCGCCGGCCGGGGACAGCGCGGCGAGGTCGGCGGGCGGCAGGTCCTCCCAGGGGCGCAGCAGCGCGGCGGGCGGCTCCTCGTCGACCAGCCAGGAGTTGCGGGCCAGGTGCGGGAGCTGGGCGACCAGCATGGCCTGGCGGGCGGCGGTGCCGGCGTGGCCCTGGCCGAGCAGCGGCAGATCGCGCACCATGCGGCCGAAGGCGCCGTAGCGGCCCTTGACGTCGAAGTACGCCTCGCCGAGCACGGTGGACAGATCGTGCGCGGAGTCCTGCAGCAGCTTGGGCACGGTGTAGGCGGCGGCCGCGGCGCAGGCGCTCACGCGGTCCGGCAGCAGATGGATACCGCGCGCGGCGGCCAGCGCGATGCTGTCGCTGATCAGCAGATCCAGCAGGGCCCCGGTCAGCACATCGCGCCCGTACGGCGACCTGAGCGGGCCGTAGGGGTCGTCGGCCCGGTGCTCCACGGCGAACCGTACGGCCGTGCGCAGGATGGTGTCGCCGGCGGCGATCATCACGGAGGGCAGCAGGGCGCGGGTGACGACGGAGCAGCGGACGACCAGTCCCATGCCCTCCCCGGCCGTACCCACCACGGCCTCGTCCGGCACGGGGCAGCCGGAGAACTCCAGACCGCCGAACTCGCAGCCGTCCAGACCGACGGTGCGGTACCGGTGGAGGGTGCGCAGCGAGCCCTCGGGCAGGATCTCGCGGTCGATGAGCAGCACCTCGTGCGAGCCGTCCTCAGTCCCCGCGACGACGGTGAGCCCACGCGCGCGTGCGTAATTGCATACGGCGGTCTTGGCGCCGTCGAGCCGCCGCCGGCCGTCGGTCCGGCGCAGCGCGAACTCGTCCCGCACGAAGTCGTTGGCGTGCGCGACGGCGGGCCGGGCGACGGCGATCCGCCCACCGCCGAGGAGCAGCGCGGCGGTCCACTCCCGCTGAGCGGAGTCCCCGGCGGTCCACACAGGGGTGGCGGCGAAATAGCAATTGAGTCCGTACCCGAACCCGAGCGAAAGATCCCGTCGGCAGGCAGGCCGCACCACCCGCCCGAGCCCGTCGATCCGCTCCAGCCGTCCGCCGAACTCGGCGGGCACGAAGTCGGCCCCGAACTCGCAGTCGTCAAGGGCGCGTTCGGCGCGGACGAGCTCCTCCGAGCCGATCGCGCCGTTCCCGTTCCCGAACGGAGCGAGGGCACGCTCCAGTTCGTCCGCACGGCTCCGGATCCGCCCCTCGGCCGTGGTCGCACGCACAGCTTGCTCCACCGGGTGTCACTCCTCGCGGTCCGTAGGTCCGATCCACCCCCGCACGCCGGTCACCCCACCCCACCGCACGAGAACAAACCAAGCCTCCGCCGCACCGCTCAAGCCCTGGTGGACCGCACGGAGTTACCCCGGACCGGCATATGCCCAGTTCAGGTTCCGGGTTCCGCTTCGGGGTCCTGCGCAGCTGCGGGGAGTCGTGCCGCAGGGCGGCGCCCGCTGCCAATGAGAGCGGCACCCCGCAAGCGCGGGCAAGCGACAGCCCCGCCCACCCGCACCCCGGCGAACGCGGCGGCCGTAACCACGCCACCGTCGCACGAGGCCCGTCATCGACCCGCTCCGCAGGATCCCCGAGTACCAGACAGTCCAACGCCTGCCGCAACCGATCCCGCTCCTCGTGCGGCGCCCCGACACACCCGTCGAGCAACGACACGGCCCGATGCCCATGCCGCCGAGCCTGCACGGCAAGCCCATGCCCAGGCCCCACCTCGGCACACAACAGCGCCCCTAAGTCGGCCAGTTGACCGAGCGCTGCATCCAGGAGCACCGGCCGGGAAGGCTGCAGCGCCCAGAACTCGGGATCCACGGCCCGCTCGGGCTCCGGCCGCCCACCCGCACTCCCGGACAGCAAGGGCGTATGAGGATCCGCGAACACGGAAGCCTCGAACGCCGGCAACGTCTCCAGGCACGCATCCGCGACCAACGGCCCATGCAACCCCGCAGGCACCTGCACCCGCATCCACGTCAACCCGGCGCGCTCCAACGCCCGCCGAGTAGCCGCAAGCCCGTACTCCGACCCGGACACCACAGTCTGCCCAGGCCCGTTGGAGGCCGCGACCACCGCCCCACCCTTCAGGAAGGGCGTCACCGCAGGCGGCGCGGCGGCAACGGCGAGCGCACCGCCCCGCGGCGCTCCGGCCAACGCCTCGGCCTGTACGACGACAAGCCGCACCGCGTCCGTCAGAGGCAGCACCCCGGTCTGGACAGCGGCCACCAGCTCGCCGACACTCTGACCGAGGACCGCGCCGGGGCGCAGCCCTCGATCCCGAACCGTCTCGCTGAGCGCGTGGCAGACCGCGAACAGCAGCGGATGCACCTCGGCCACGGTGCGCAGCCGCGCACCGGAGGACCACAGTCGGTACAACCGTTCCCCGGACGGACCCAGCAGTTCCAACACCGTGTCCATCGCCGTGGTGAAGGCAGGCTCGTACCGATACAGGCCATAGGCCATGGCGGGGTACTGAGCTCCCGCTCCCGGCAGGAGCAGCGCAACCGGCGGCACCGGTGCGTCAGTACCGGCCCGGCGCTCGCACTCTGAAGAGCGAGAGCGGCTGGTCCAGCCGTAGTTCGGAGGAGGAGTCGAGCAACGCCCCCTGGAGCGACTGCAGTTCATAGCTCGGATCGAGCCCGAGCTCCCCGGCGAGTACGTCCCGCAGCCGCTGGTAGACCTCCAGCGCCGTGGTACGCCGCCCCGCCCGGTACAGCGCGAGCATCAACTGGAGGTGAATCCCCTCGTGCAGCGGATGCCGCGCCGCGAGCCCGAACAGCTCACCGATGATCTCGTGGTGGCGCCCGAGGAGCAGGTCCGCCTCAATGCGGCGGCACAGTATGCCCATTCGGGACTCCTCGAGGCGGGTCACCTCGACATCCAGCACCCGCCCGCACTCCACGTCGGCGAGCGCAGGCCCGCGCCACAGCGACAGCGCCTTGCGGAACAGGTCCGCCGCCGCCTCGTAGTCCCCTTTCTCCAGGGCCCGATGACCGCCGCCGGAGAGCCGCTCGTACTCCCGGACGTCCACCGAACCGCCCTGGGTGTCCAGCAGATACCCGCCGGGCTGGGTCACGAGCACACTTTTCGCACCCAGAGGCATATCAGGCGATGGGCCTCCGATGGCAGAGGTGATAAGGTTCCGTAGTTGAAGTATGTACGTCTGCAGGGTCGTTGCGACGCTGGGCGGTGGGGTCTCGCCCCAGACCTCTTCCACCAGCATCCCGACAGAGACGGGACGGTCAGGGTTGAGGGCCAGTACTGCGAGAACCTTGCGTGGCTTGACCGCGGAAGGCACCACAGACTTGCCGGTCTGCATCACTCTGCATGCGCCGAGCACTTCGATGTCCATCGGCATCCTCTCTGTTGCCTGCACTCCGCTGCTGAAGTTCCGCAGCATTGGTTCCGCCAGGTGATGTGATGGTCACGCGATGGTCCGTTGAGCGCCTGGATATGAGCTCAACTCGGACTCAAGTCGGCCTGGAACACGGGTACTTGCGGATACAGCGGCCTGATGCCCCCGCTCCGCAGCAGCCCGCGCATGGCCGAGCGCTGGAGTTTGCCACTGGTGGTACGCCGCACCACGCCCTGCCGGACAAGCAGGATGACGGCATCGGGGATCCCGAACTCCCCATCGAGGTGGGTCTGTACGGCCTCGACGAGCGACGGCAGTTCACCGTCGAGCAGGCCGTTCTCGCGCACTTCCTGGATCACGATCAGCCGGTCGCGTTCCGCCCCCGTGGTGACGGCCGCGGTGACCCCGAACACGGGGTTCAGGCCCTGGACCGAGGTCTCGATGTCCTCCGGCGCGACATCGACCCCGTTGACAACGACGCCTTCCTTGAGCCGTCCGATCACGAACAACTCGCCGTGTTCATCCACGGCACCCAGGTCGCCGCTACGCAAAAACGATCCGTCATGAGCGGACGTGACCGCTCCGAAACACTCCTCGGTCTCGGCGCGACGCCGCCAGTAACCCGGCGCAACGCTCTCGCCCCGGATCCATATCTCGCCCACCCGCCCCGGCTCCAGAACCTGCCGGGTCTCCGGGTCGACGATACGTATCTCCACCCCGCACGGCCGTCCGACCCCGACCAGGGTCCGGCTGCGGGAGCCGTTCCTCGGCGCGGTCATCCGGCCGGCGGCGAGCGCGGCGGGGTCCGCCGCGCGCTCCACCGGCCGCTGCCCCGGGGAGCCGCCCGTCACCAGCAGGGTCGCCTCGGCGAGCCCGTACGCCGGATAGAACGCCTCGGGCCGGAACCCGGCCGGGGCGAACCGCTCCGCGAAGGCGGCCATGGTGGCCTCCCGCACGGGTTCGGCGCCATTGACGGCGACCTGCCAGGAGCCCAGATCGAGCCGGCCGGCCTCCTCGTCCGTCGCCGCCCGGACGCACATGTCGTACGCGTAGTCCGGGCCGCCGGACACGGTGACGCCGTACGTCTCGATCATCCGCAGCCAGCTCAGCGGCCGCGTGGCGAAGGTGATGGCGGGCATGAGCACGCCTCGGGCGCCGAGGTGGAGCGGGTGCAGCAACTGCCCCACCAGGCCCATGTCGTGGTACGGCGGCAGCCAGCCGCCGATCACCGAGTGCTCGTCGGTCCCCAGCGCCCGGGTGATGGCCTCCTGCCCGGCCAGCAGATTCCGCTGGCTGATCAGGACGCCCTTCACCTGGGTCACCGAGCCGGACGTGTACTGGATGAGGGCGATGTCGTCCTCCGCCGACTCCGTCGGCCGCCAGTCCTCCGGGCCCGGCAGGGCAGCCCGGTCCGCCGCGAGACAGACCAGGTCACTGCCGGCGAACAGCCGGGACAACTCGGCCGCCACGGCGGAGTCGGCGAGCGCCAACGCCACATCGGCGTCCTTGGCGATGGCGGTCAGCCGACGCACATTGCGCCCGCCGTCCAACGGGGACGGACAGGGCACGGCCGTCGCCCCGGCATAGAAGCAGCCGAGCAACGCGGCGATCTGCAGCGGACCCTCGCAGTGCGGCAGCAGGACACGCTGCCCCGCACCGCCCCGCAACTGGACCCAGGCCGCCAACTGCCGTGCCTGGCGGTCGAGTTCGCCGTACGTCAAAGTCCGGACCGGTGATCCTGACCCGCCGTCACGGCGCGGGGTTGACTCGGCGCCGACGAAGCTGAAGGCCTCGCGGCTGGGATCCGCCGCCTCCATGCGACGTCGTAATGCGCCAAGAAAACCACCCATTTCGAACCGCCCCCGTTCGACTCAATGGCGCGAAGCTAACGGCCGACGCTCAAGGAACACATGACCTCTCCTCGACCCCCAGACGGGTGTCGGCTGCATGAGACCGCATCATAACGAGGGAAGATGCCGTCGCGGTACGGGTAATTCATGACGTGTTGAGGAATCGATCCGGTCCAGTCCTGTCCGCGATTCCCCACCGCACCCACGCTGAACTTGGCAAGTATCGCTCGGAGTCCCACCGTCCGGATCAGAACGGATTCCCGAAACTCACGACTTGGGCGCGATCGAACCCCTCTTCGATCTCCACCAAGGACCGGGGCGGGGCCGAGAACCGACCGAGCCACCCTTCAGCGCGGGGTCCCAAGGACACCACTCGCGCACCCGAACGACGTTCGGAACCCAAATCCTTGCCACTTCAACCGCCTTGAAACCTGGGCGAGTTGGACTCACAGCAAATGCCCGCCGATGACGATCTCGCGCTTGAGGATCTTGCCGGTGGGTCCCTTGGGGAGTTCGGCCGTGAACGTGACGATCCTGGGGTACTTGTACGCCGCCACCCGGTCCTTGACGTGGTCGCGGATCTCCTCGGCCGTCGCCCGGGCGCCGGGCCGGAGCGTGATCACGGCCGCGATCTCCTCGCCGTGGACCGGGTGCGGCACGCTGACGACGGCGGCCTCGGCGACGGCCGGATGCTCGTACAGCACCTCCTCGACCTCACGCGGGTAGACGTTGTAACCGCCGCGGATGATCAGGTCCTTCTTGCGGTCGACGATGAAATAGAAGCCGTCGTCGTCGACGCGGGCCAGGTCGCCGCTGTGGAACCATCCGTCGCGGATCGCCTCCGCCGTGGCCTCCGGGCGGTTCCAGTAGCCGCTCATCACGTTCTCGCCGCGGATCGCGATCTCGCCGACCTCGCCCGGGGGCACCGCGGCGCCGTCCTCGGCGACGAGCTTCATCTCGACTCCGCGGATGGGCTGTCCGATCGAGCCCGCCTTGCGCGGGCGGTCCGGGTGGTTGAACGCGGCGACCGGTGAGGTCTCGGAGAGACCGTATCCCTCCAGTACGCCGGCACCGAAACGCCGTTCGAAGCCGTGCAGCACCTCGACCGGAAGCGAGGCGCCGCCGGAGACGGCCAGCCGCAGCCGGTGGGCGTCGAAGCCGTCGGGGAGCTCGGCGTGGAGGAGCGCCGCGTACATCGTCGGCACTCCGAGGAACACCGTGACCCCGTCACGGGCCATGATCTCCAGGGCGCGCCGCGGCTCGAACCTCGGCAGCAGGGTCAGTGTGGCACCGGCGGCGACGGCCGTGTTGAGGGCGCAGGTCTGGCCGAAGGCGTGGAAGAGGGGCAGGCCGCCGAAGAGCACGTCGTCGGGTCCGACCTGGAGCAGCGTCTCGGCCGCGGTGGCGGTGTTGGTCGCCAGATTCCGGTGCGAGAGCGCGGCGCCCTTCGGGGTCCCGGTCGTGCCCGAGGTGTAAAGGATCAGGGCCGGGTCGTCATCGGTCCGGTCGACGATGCCGGACATCGGCTCGTGGGCCCGCAGCAGGTCCTCGAAGGCAGCGGGTTCGGTCACCAGGCATTCGGTTCCGGTCTCGGCGGCGGCCTTGGTCACCTCGTCCGCGAACAGCGGGAACACCAGCGCCATCCGCGCTCCGCAGTCGCGCAGGGCGAACGCCACCTCACGGGCCTTGAGGAGCGGGTTCATCGGGACGACCACGCCGCCGGCCCGCAGGACGCCGTAGTAGACGACCGGGAACAGCGGGACGTTGGGCATGGTCAGCGCGACACGGTCACCGGGCCGGACCCCTCGGTCGCGCAGGAGGGCGGCGACTCTGGCGCACGCGTCGTCCAGTGCGGCGTACGTGAGCGTGCTGTCGTCGTGGCGCACGGCGATGCGATCGCCCTGGTCGACGGCGGAGTTCACCAGGATCGTGGCGAGGTTGGTCATGTCAGCTGTCTCCTTGGGTTCGTCCCGGCAGCGGGTTCGTCCCGGCAGCCGATGCGGCGTTCCGGGGCCGGATCACATCGCGAGGGGTGACCCCCTGGCGAGCGCCGTCGGCTGCGAGGTGGTGCGGCAGGGCCAGCCAGAGCCTCAGGAGGTGGCGCCTGAGGCCGGGCCGGTCGTGATCCTCGAACTCCGTTCGCGCGTGCATGATCGTGTGGGTGTTGAGCAGCAGCAGATCGCCGGCCCTGAGGTCGATGTCGAGCCGGAACTCCGGGGAGCCCGCCACTTCGTCGATGAGGTCGAACAGCTCCACGTCCGCCGGTTCCAGGCGGGGCACCTGGGGGAAGCGCTGGGCGGATTCGAGGTAGCAGCGGTTGTAGCGCATGCTCAGTGCGCCGCCGCCCCGCCGGACGGCGAGCGGGGCGGCCGCGTACGGCGCCTCCCCGGGAAGATGCTCCTGCCGGCGGTCGAAGAAATACGTGCGGTACAGCCGCTCGGCCAGATCGGGGCGGCGGTCCAGCACCGCGTTGTGGACGGCCGCCGAGCTGACCAGGGAGGTGCGTCCCCCGGTGCGGGGCTCCCGCAGGGACAGCAGCGCTAGCAGATCGGCCCCGTCGGTGTGGAAGGGCAGCGCGGCTCGGGTCTGGTAGCCGCGCGTCGCCGGATCGGCCAGGCTGCGGCCGGTGTCCCTGACGTGGCCGAGCAGATGGCCGTACGCGTTCTGCGGGACGGGCTGCCCCAGGTACTGACCGAGGCCCCAGAAGACGGCGCTCGCGGCCGGCGCGCCCAGCCGCTCGACCGGGATGCCCTTGACGAGCACGAACCCCCGGCCGTGCTCCAGCGTCTCGGCGACGCGTTCCAGCTCAGGGGCGAGCGTGGGGAGCGGGAAGTCGGCGGCTGTCAGCTTCAGCAGCGTGAGATCGCGCCTGCGCGCCTCCCTCACCGCGGAGTCGATCTCGACCAGCTGGTGCGGCGAGAGCCGCAGGACCCACTCCTCGCGGTGGTCCGCCAGATCTTCGCCACGCCACACCGAGGGGCCCGAACAGGGCACGTGCAGCGCCTCGTCTGTGTCCGTCGTACCTGTCATGTGCGCCTCCGTACCGTCAGGCGTTCACCGGCCCGGGGCGGTCGCCACGAGCGGTCCGGGCCGGCGAACGGCGCCATGCTAGGTTGCCCATCCCCGCTTCGCTTGTCCTCGCGTGACAGCAGAGTTTTCTTTTCGGGACAAGCCCGGTCAGTCCTGGAGCGTGCCCATGAGGCCCCTGGTCCGCACCGCAGCCCTCAGTGGCTATGTCGAGCTGTGCCGCTCGCTCGGCATCGACCCGCAGGCGCTGATGAAGCACGTGGGCCTGGACACCGCCGCCCTCACGGTGCAGGACCGGTGGATCTCCGGCGCGGCCGCGGTCCAGGTGCTGGAGCTGTCGGCGGCCGCCTCGGGGCACGAGGACTTCGGCGTGCGGATGGCGGAGTTCCGGCGCTTCTCCAACCTCGGCCCCGTCAGTCTGGTCGTCCGCGAGGAACCCGACGTGCGGAGCGCGCTGGGTCTGTTGATCCGACATCAGCACATGTACAACGAGGTTCTGCACGCCCGGCTGTCCGAGGGCCACGGGCTGGCCACGTTGAAGGTCGACCTGCGGATCGGCGAGGCGATGGAGACCCGGCAGGCCACGGAGCTGGCCGTCGCCGCCTTCCACCGGATCCTGCGCGGCTTTCTGCACCCCCGGTGGCAGCCGATCTCCGTCTGGTTCAGGCACCCTGCCCCGGCGGACGCCGCGACGCACCGACGTCTGTTCGGCCCCGTGGTGGAGTTCGGCCGCGAGTTCAACGGCATCGTTTTCTACGCCGACGACCTCGACGCCTCCAACGCGATGGCGGACCCGCTGCTGCGGGAGTACGCCCGCCAGTACTTCGAGGCGATCACGGTCCCCAGGGACACCACCGTCGCGGACCGGGTGCGGGAGCTGATCGAGGTCCTGCTGCCCAGCGGGCGCTGCTCGATCGAGCAGGTCGCGCGCAGCCTGGGCGTGGACCGGCGCACCGTCCACCGCCATCTGGCCGCCTCCGGCGAGACGTTCTCCTCGCTCCTCAACACCACCCGCATGCAGCTTGCGGAGCAGTTCGTCGCGAACCCGCGGCGCTCGCTGACGGAGATCTCCGACCTGCTGGGCTTCTCGTCGCTGAGCGCGTTCTCGCGCTGGTTCCGCGAACAGTTCGGGTGCAGCCCGAGGGCGTGGCGCAGGGGCAGGAGCGAGCGGCAGTCCTCCGGTCAGGACTGATCACACCGCTGGGGCGTGTCCCCAAATGGCAAGTTATCTGTCTCTGTAGGTCAAGCGATCACGGATGCCCGCCCCTACCTTGGCACCACCGCAGAGACGCGGTCGGCCGCCGGAGGAGGGCGGGTTTTTCCCCTGGGCACGCCCCCCTCCGGACCGGCCGAGCGTATCCGGGCTGCCCTGCGCCCGCTGTCACCGGTGACCCGCATCGATCGCACGAAGGAGACGGACCGTGCACTTCCACGACGACTCACTTTTCCCGGAGAACCAGGAAAAGCTGGTGATCCAGGCCGCTCCCTACGGGCCGGAGTGGCTGCCCGGGGACGCCGACGACCTTCCCCTGACGATGGACGAGCACGTCCAGGCGGCCGTCGACTGCTACAACGCCGGCGCCACCGTGCTCCACATCCACGTACGGGAGCTCGACGGCAAGGGCTCCAAGCGGATGTCCATGTTCAACGAGCTGTTGGGCCGGCTGCGTGAGGCCGTACCGGACATGGTCCTGCAGATCGGCGGCTCGATCTCGTTCGCCCCGGAGGACGAGGGCAGCGAGGCGAAGTGGCTGAGCTACGACACCCGCCACCTGCTGGCCGACCTCACCCCCGCGCCGGACCAGGTGACGATCGCGATCAACACCAGCCAGATGAACATCGTCGAGATCATGACCGACGACGACCTCGAGGGCACCTCGATCGCGAAGCCCGAGTACTACAAGGCGTACCGCGACATGGTCGTCGAGGCGGGCCCCGATTTCTACCTGGAGCACCTCAAGCGCCTGCACGCGAACGGCATCCAGCCGCACTTCCAGCTCGCCACGCTGGCCCAGCTCGAAACGGTGGAGCGGCTCATCCGGGCCGGCATCCACACCGGCCCGCTGATCCTCAACTACGTGGCCATCGGCGGCGGTTTCTCCGGCCGTCACCCCGCCGACCTGATCGAGTTCGTGCGCCGCACCCCGGACGGCGCCGTCCTCACGATCGAGAGCTCCATGCGCGCCGTCGCGCCGATGAACGCGATCGGCATCGCGCTCGGCGTGCACGTGCGCGTGGGCAACGAGGACAACCTGTGGCGCCGCAAGGGCGAGCGCATGACCACCGTCGAGCAGGTCGAGCAGATGGTGCAGATCTCCGAGGCGCTCGGCCGCGACATCGCGACCGGCGCCGAGGCCAAGAAGATCTACCAGCTCGGCGAGTACTACGCCGGCGCCGACGAGACCCTGGCCCGCCTGGGCATGGTGCCGAACCGGCGGCCCGGTCAGCGCGGCTTCATGCTGCGCGACGCCTGACCGCGGGACGGAACCACCGCACCGCCGCGCGTCCGCGCGCACGCACG
The DNA here is from genome assembly GCF_036173105.1 of Streptomyces sp. NBC_00287. Taxonomy (NCBI): domain Bacteria; kingdom Bacillati; phylum Actinomycetota; class Actinomycetes; order Kitasatosporales; family Streptomycetaceae; genus Streptomyces; species Streptomyces sp. NBC_00287. The sequence goes on along the minus strand of NZ_CP108053.1, from coordinate 6,995,590 downwards.
GGCCGCCGGGGCCACTCCCCCGGCACCGGCGGCCCCTTCTCACGTCCCATGAACAACGGAGTACGCCCGTGGCCCACGCCATTCGCTTCAAGGAGACCGGCGGTCCCGACGTCCTGCGCTGGGAAGAGGTCGTCGTCGGCGACCCCGGCCCCGGCGAGGTACGGATCCGGCACGAAGCCGTCGGACTCAACTTCGCCGACACCTACTTCCGTAGCGGCCTGTATCCCGCACCGCTGCCCGCCGGACTGGGCGTCGAGGCCGCGGGTGTGGTCGAGACGGTGGGCGAGGGTGTCACCCACATCACCGAGGGCGACCGGGTCACGTACACCGGAAGCCCGCTCGGCGCCTACAGCACGGAACGGGTCATGCCCGCCGACTCCCTGATCCGGCTGCCGGACGGCATCGGCTTCGAGACCGCCGCCGCGATGACCATGCGCGGCCTCACCTCCGCATACCTGCTGCGCAGGATCCACCCGCTGAAAGCCGGCGACACGATCCTGCTGACCGCGGCGGCGGGCGGCGTCGGCCTCATCGTCTGCCAGTGGGCCAAGCTGCTCGGGCTCACCGTCATCGGCACCGTCTCCACCGAGGAGAAGGCCGAGCTGGCCCGCGCCCACGGCTGCGACCACGTCATCCACTACCGGCGCGAGAACGTGGCCGAGCGGGTGCGCGAACTGACCGACGGCGCCGGGGTCCCGGTCGCCTTCGACAGCGTGGGCCAGACCACCTACGCCGCCTCGCTCGCCTCGCTCCGGCGCCGCGGTCTGCTCGTCTGCTTCGGTACGGCTTCCGGGCCCGTTCCGCCCATCGACGCCATGCAACTGGCCGTCAGCGGCTCCCTGTTCGTCACCCGGCCGGCACTCGCCGACTACATCGCCGACCCGGCGGAGCGGGCGGAACTGGCGGGCGAGCTGTTCGACCACGTCGCCTCCGGCCGCATCGCCATCGAGATCAACCAGCGCTACGCGCTCGAGGACGCCGTACAGGCGCACCGCGAGCTGGAGGCGGGACGCACCACGGGATCGTCCGTCTTCGCCCTCTGAGCACCACGCCCCTCTCCTGGAGGAAGACCCATGGAAAAGACCGCCGTTCCGGTGCGGGAAGCGCCGGCGCTCGTCCGCCCGCACTCCCACGGCTCGATCAGGGTCGAACCGCTGACCTGCACCATCGGCGCCGAACTCACCGGGGTGAACCTCGCCGACGCCTCACGCGACGACGAACTGTTCGCCGAGATCAAGTCCCTGCTCCTGCGGTACAAGGTGCTGTTCCTGCGCGACCAGGACATCACGCGCGCCGAGCACGTCGCCTTCGCCGAGCGCTTCGGCCCGCTGGAGGACCACCCGGTGGCGGGCAGTGACCCCGACCATCCCGGCCTGGTGCGGATCTACAAGGACCTGGACAGCCCGGCCGAGCACTACGAGAACGCGCTCCACACCGACGCCACCTGGCGCGAGAACCCACCCATGGGCGCGGTACTGCGCTGCGTCGAATCGCCCCCGGTGGGCGGCGACACGATCTGGGTCAACATGGCCGAGGCCCACCGCCGACTGCCGGAGCACATCAGGGCCCAGATCCAGGACCTGCGGGCCCGGCACAGCATCGAGGCCACCTTCGGCGCCGTCATGCCGCAGGAGAAGCGTCACGCGCTCAAGGCGCGGTTCCCCGACGCGGAGCACCCGGTGGTGCGCACCCACCCCGAGACCGGCGAACAGATCCTCTTCGTCAACGCCTTCACCACGCACTTCGTCAACTACCACACGCCCGGCAACGTCCGCTTCGGGCAGGACTACGCCCCCGGCGCGGGCCTCCTGCTGAACTACCTGATCAGCCAGGCCGCGGTCCCCGAGTACCAGGTGCGTTGGCGCTGGACGCCGAACAGCGTCGCCATCTGGGACAACCGCTCCACTCAGCACTACGCCGTCCAGGACTACTGGCCCGCCGTCCGCCGGATGGAGCGCGCCGGAATCGTCGGCGACAGACCGTTCTGACCCTTCCCTTTCCGTCGAAAGCACTCTCCGTCAAAAGCACGTTCCGTCAAAGCAGTTGAGGTGATGACAATGGGGTTTCTCACCACTGCGGCACCCGCCCCCGAGAGAACCGGCTCCGGTCCCTCCCAGTGGCCCGTGTCCCGGCGCTACGCCTGGGTGGTCTTTGCACTGAGTTTCGGGCTCCTGCTCTCGGACTACATGTCCCGGCAGGTCCTCAACGCCGTCTTCCCGATGCTGAAGGCCGACTGGCTGCTCTCGGACGCCCAACTGGGCTCCCTCAGCGGCATCGTGGCACTGATGGTCGGTCTGCTCACCTTCCCCCTCTCGCTGCTCGCAGACCGATGGGGCAGGGTGAAATCCCTGGTCCTCGCGGCGACGATGTGGAGCCTGGCGACACTCGGCTGCGCGGTGGCGGCGAGCTACGGCCAGATGTTCGTCGGCCGCCTCTTCGTAGGCATAGGTGAGGCCGCGTACGGCAGCGTCGGCATCGCCGTGGTCCTCAGCGTCTTCCCGCGCGCCCTGCGGGCGTCGCTCTCGGGGGCCTTCATCGCGGGCGGGGCCTTCGGCTCGGTCCTGGGTATATCCATCGGCGGCGCCGTGGCCCAGGCGTACGGCTGGCGCTGGGCGTTCGGTGTGATGGGCGTCTTCGGCCTGGTGCTCGCGGCCGTCTACGCAGTCGTGGTCACGGAGAAGCGGCTGACTCCGCGCAAGGATCCGGCCGAGGAAGCGACCGGCACCGACGGGCGCGACCGTCTGCGCGTGCTCCTCCCCCGGCTGTTCTCCTCCGTCTCGGTCGTCAGCGCCTACATCGGCAGCGGTCTGCAACTGTTCATCGCGGGCGCCCTGATCGCCTGGCTGCCCAGCTACTTCAACCGCTACTACGACATGCCCACCGCGAAGGCAGGCGCGACCGCGGGGCTCTTCGCCCTGGTGATCGGCATCGGCATGATCGCCGGCGGAATCGCCTCGGACCGGATCAGCCGACATGCCCCGGTCCGCAAGTGGGCCGTCGCCATCGCCTGCAGCGTGGGCTCCCTCGTCCTGCTGATGACCGCGTTCCGCCTGCCGGCCGGCCAGGTGCAGTTGCTGGTGCTGGCGCTCGGCGCCCTGCTGTGCGCCGGGACGGCCGGGCCGGGGGCCGCCATGGTGGCGAATCTGACGCCCGCGGCCATCGCCGCGACGGCGTTCGCCACGCTCACCCTGGCCCAGAGCCTGCTCGGACTGGCCCCCGGCCCCGCGGTCACCGGCGCGCTCGCGGACCGGTTCGGTCTGCTCGGCGCGCTCCAGCTCGTCCCGCTCGTGGCGATCGCGGCCACCGTGGCCTTCCTGATCGGCCGCCGCCACTACGACCGCGACCTGCTCCGGCTGACCGGCGCCGCCCCGGTGGCGGAGCCGAAGGAACCGGAGGTGTCCTCATGAGCCGTACCACCGAGCCGGTGGTCGTGATCGTCCCCGGCCTGCGCGATCACGTCGAGGAACACTGGCAGACCCTGCTGGCGGCCCGGCTCGCCGAGGCCGGGCGCACGGTCCGCACCGTTCCCCCGCTGACGCGGGACCAGCTCAGCCGCGAGGCTCGCGTCGCCGCACTGGACAAGGTGATCTCGGAGATCGACGGGCCGGTCGTGCTGGTCGCCCACAGCGCCGGCGTGCTCATCACCGTCCACTGGTCCCAGTGGCACGAGGCCCAGGTGCAGGGGGCGCTGCTGGTGACCCCGCCGGACTTCGAGACGCCGCTTCCGGAGGGCTACCCCACCCCCGAGGTGCTCGACGAGAACGGCTGGACACCGGTGCCCCGCTCGCCGCTGCCCTTCCCCAGCACCGTCGCGGCCAGCTCGAACGATCCCCTGGGCACCGTCGAGCGCGTCACCGAGCTGGCCCGGAACTGGGGCAGCCGCCTCGTGGAACTCGGCGCGGTCGGCCATCTCAACCCCGCCTCCGGTTACGGCCCGTGGCCGAAAGCCGAAGAACTGCTCCGCGAGCTCGAACAGAGCTGATCCCCCGTGCAGCCCCCGCGAAAGGCAGCGATGAACACCGCCATCGACACCGACACCGACCTGCTGTGGTCTCCCGGTCCGCGCGAGTTGGAGGACTCCAACGTCGCGTGCCTCATGGAATGGCTGAGCGAGGTGCGGGGGCTGCACTTCTCCGACTACGCCGCCCTGTGGCGGTGGAGCTCCACCGACCTGCCCGGCTTCTGGTCGGCGGTCTGGGAGTTCTACGGGCTGGACGCGGTCACCCGGTACGACGAGGTACTGGGCGACGCGTCGATGCCGGGCGCCGTCTGGTTTCCCGGCGCCCGGCTGAACTTCGCCGAGCGCTGCCTCGCCCAGGCCGCGGACGACCGCCCGGCGCTGGTCGGCGTGGCCGAGGGCGGCACACCGGTGGAGACCTCGTGGCAGGAGCTGCGCCGCCAGGTCACGGACGTCGCCGCGGCGCTGCGCCGCATGGGCGTGGGGCCCGGCGACTGCGTGGCCGGATACCTTCCCAACCTCCCGCAGACCGTCGTCGCCCTGCTGGCCACCGCCACCGTCGGCGCCGTATGGACGGTGTGCTCCCCGGACTTCGGCACGCCCAGCGTGCTCGCCCGGCTCCAACAGGCGCGGCCGACCGTCCTCGTGGCCGCGGACGGATACCGCTACGGCGGCAAGACGTACGACAAGCGCCCGGCGGTCACCGAGCTGGCGGACGGACTCCCCACCCTCCGTCACATCATCGCGGTCGACAACCTGTTCACGCCCCCGACCGAACCGTGGTCGGCGCGGTCCGGGATCGAACAGCACGCCTGGTCCGCGCTACCGTCCGCCACGTCACCCCTGGAATTCGCGGACGTGCCCTTCGACCACCCGTTGTGGATCCTGTGGTCATCGGGGACCACCGGGATACCGAAGGGAATCGTTCAGGGCCACGGTGGCATCGTGGTCGAACTGCTCAAGGCACTCGGCCTGGGCGCGGACTTGCGCCCCCACGACCGCTACCTCTTCCTCACGTCCACGAGCTGGATGGTCTGGAACTTCCTCATCGGCGGCCTGCTGCACGGCAGCACGATCGTCCTGTACGACGGCAGCCCCACGTTTCCCGACGTCAACGGCGCCTGGCGGATCGCCGAACAGACCGGCGCCACCATGGTCGGCGTGGGCGCGGCCTACCTCGCCGCCGTGGAGAAGTCCGACACGCATCCAGCGGCCGAGTTCGGTCTTGCGCGCCTGCGTTCCATCCTCCAGACCGGATCGTCCCTGCCGTCCAGCACCTGGCGATGGGTCCACGAACGGCTCGCTCCCGGTGTCTGGCTCCAGTCCATCTGCGGCGGTACGGACATCTGCTCGGTCCTCGCGGGCGGGACTCCCCTGCTGCCCGTACGCGTCGGCCGTATCCAGTGCCCCGCACTCGGTGTCGCGCTCGGATCCTGGGATGCCGACGGGCACCCGCTCACCGGCGAACAGGGCGAGTTGGTGGTGACAGCACCGCTGCCGTCCATGCCCCTCCGTTTCGTCGGCGACCCGGACGGCTCCCGCTACCGTGCAAGCTACTTCGACACCTATCCCGGGGTCTGGCGGCACGGCGACTGGATCATCGTGGACGAAGACCTCTCGGTCGTCGTGGCCGGCCGCTCCGACTCCACGCTCAACCGCATGGGCGTCCGGATGGGTTCCGCCGACATCTACAACGTCGTCGAACAGCTACCCGAAGTGGCCGACAGCCTCGTCGTCGGCGTGGAACAGCCGGACGGCGGCTACTTCATGCCGCTCTTCGTGGTGACCACCGACGGCATCGCCCTCGACGACGGACTGCGCGAGCGGATCACCCTGGCCATCAAGCACCGCTTGTCCCCGCGCCACGTGCCCGATGTGATCGTGCCGGTCCCCGCCGTCCCACGCACGCTCACCGGCAAGAAGCTCGAAGTGCCCGTCAAACGCATCCTGCAGGGGTCCCCCGCCACCGACGTCAGCAGCGAAGGATCAGTCACCCACCCGGAGATGCTCGCCTGGTTCGCCCGTTACTTCACGGGCTCCAGAATCGCCACGCACTCCACATGATGGGTCATCGGGAACAGGTCGGAAAATCCGATCATCTTAAAATCCCAGGTCAGATGGCACTTTCGAGCCCATCCACCTCCCCAAAACCCCCTTTGAGCGTCAAACGAGCGTCATGCGATTACGTCCGGCCACGGCCTCAGGCCGGCCCGGCGACGGACTTCACCCGTCGGCCTGGGTAGGCAGAGGCAACAAGCACAAGGGACGCGCCATCACAAATGACGCCCACTTGCGTACCGAGCGTAGCGAAGGGTGCCTGGCGGCAGCCCTCCCAAGTGAGCACGGCAACCGCCCCAGCGCACCCATGCCTCGTAGGCGACCAGGATTAGTTCACCAGATTCGCGGCCGCCGCCGTCATTGTTCGCACCAGCAAGACCGCCACCCGGAGCGCCGCCTCTCGCGGGTGTGCCGATCAGACTGCCAAGGCGCACCTGGGACAGCCTCGACGGCCCGAGGACGCTCGACATACAACGAACCGAGGAAGCCACAGCCGCCTCTCCCCCGTCGCCCGTCCAGTTGCTCAGCGCCTTTCCGGCGGACTACGCGACGAGGCTCAGTCGAGCGCCCATGCCTTCCCACGCATCAATTACCGTTGCATGGGCTCCGGGCTGGAGATGCGCATAGCGCTCGGTCGTCTGGTAGTTCGCGTGTCCGAGCAAATGCTGGACCTCGTACAGAGAGACCCCTATCTGGACGAGCCAGGAGGCGCATGTATGGCGCATGGTGTGCGGCGAGTAGTGCGGGACGCGCCGCTGCTCACCGAGGCCGTCAAGGTAGTAGGCGCTGTCCAGGGCCGGCCACCAGGTGTACCGGCGCCAGTTCCCGTCGTTCAACGGTCGCCCGGCCCGGCCCTTGGTGATTGTGGTGAAAACCAGATCATCGGAGGCGAGTCCGCGCGAGTGGCGCTCGAGGGCGTTGAGGACGCCAGGTGGGAGCGGGACTTCGCGCCGGCTGTTCGTCGTCTTCGGGTACGGCTCGATGCCCCTGCCAGTGTTGACGTCAACGACAAGCAAGCGGGATCGATCACGGTCGATACTGCGGCAGCGGAGCCCGGTGAGCTCGCCCCAACGCAGTCCGGTGTAGAAGCCCAGCAAACACATGGTGCGCCAGGCCGACGGTAGCGAGCACAGCACGCTCTGTGCCTCGCTGGGCGTGAACCATTGCGGCGGGCGGTCCGGAAGGCGCGGCAGCGCAATGTGCCGGCATGGACTGGCCACAAGGAGGCCGTCATCGACTGCCGCGCTCAGCAACGACGATGTCAGGTGGTAAGACCGTCTGACAACGGACGGCCCTATCCCCTTGTCAGTGAGCAGACGAATCCACGCCTGTACGTCGATGCGCTGGATGTCCCTCAACTTCCAGTCCGCCCAGTAGGGCAGGACATGATTCCTCATGACGGACTCATCGCCCCGTAGCGTGCGCGGGGCGACCACCCTCGCGTTCCACCAGCGTGCGTGCCAGTCACGGAACCTGACCGCGCTTCCCCTCGGATCCCGAGGATCCCGGATGCACAGACTCGCCTCTTGCTCGACACCCCAGGAACGGGCCTGCGCCTTGAGCGGGAACGTCGCAGAAGAGCGTCTGCCCTCACGGTCCCGGACCGTAGCCTGCCAATTGCCCGAACTCAGCCTCCGCAGATACAGACGAACTCCTCACCTACCGGCCGCACCAGCTCCAACTGGTCAGACCACCACGAATCTCTCGCCAAGACCGATACGCCGGAGCCTGCCAGCTCAGGCCCCGCATCCCTCAGATGCCGCCTCAAACCACTCCGATCGGCACGGCGGTTAACTCGGCTACTCCCGGCAACGATCCCGGCTTCTTCTCCAGCGGAACGGGACTGTCCTCGCCGACCTGCCGCCTCCTGAACGTCGCACTCAGCCGGGCCCACCCGACGGCGGCTGAGGACGAACGGATCGTCGGCGGGCAGCTCCAGGCGTCGGAGCCGTCCTGGATAAGCCCGTTCACCGGGCTGAGCCCGTGTCAGTTCGGCAAGCTGATCACCGCGTTGCGGCGCGCGAGGGTGAAGACCCGGTGCGCAAGGGCCGGCCGTGGAGCCTGCCGCCGGGGGACCGCGTGCTGCTGGTCGCCGCATACTGGCGAACGAACCTCACACTGCGCCAACTGGCACCGCTGTTCGGGGTGTCCAAGTCCGCGGCCGACCGCATCATCGACCACCCCGGACCCGCGCTCACCCTCCAGCAGCGCAAGCGGTTCCGCCATGACGCCGTCCTCCTCGTGGACGGCACCCTGGTCCCCACCCGCGAACACACCGTCGCCGAGCAGTCCAAGAACTACCGGTACTCCACCAACCATCAGGTCGTCATCGACGCCGACACCCGGCTCGTCGTCGCCGTCAGCCGCCCGTTGCCCGGCAACCGCAACGACTGCAAGGCATGGGAGCTGTCCGCCGCCAAGGCCGCCGTCGGCCACACCACCGTCATCGCGGACGGCGGCTACCGCGGCACCGGCCTGGTCATCCCGCACCGCCGCGAACCCGGCCAGAGCGAACTCCCCGATTGGAAAGAGGAACACAACACCTCCGTAAGTTGTTGGGTGGCCCGGGAGAGCCGGGTGTGGCTGACAACGCCTTGTCGGACGTGGCTCGGTGGGAGTGGCCGCCCAGCTCTCCGGGGCGCCCTGGCTGCTGATTGAGATGTGCGTTTCGGTCGCTGATTACGGAGATGACAGCGGGGTGTTCCTCGGGCCAACGGCACTGCTGTGCGGAACGAGGAGGGGCGAGTGAGCAAGCGACGGACCCAGGTCTGGACTGGCATCGACGCCGAGAAGGGCCACCACTGGGCGGCCGTGGTCGATGAGACAGGCGCGACCCTGTGGTCGAAGAAGATCGACAATGACGAGTCGGCGATCTTGACCGCGCTCGGCGAGATCCTGGACCTGGCGGACGAGGTCCACTGGGCAGTGGACATATCCGGAACCCCGTCAGCGCTGCTGCTGGCCCTGCTCGCGGCGCACGGCCAGCGGGCCGTCTACGTGCCCGGCCGCACCGTCAACCGCATGTCGGCCGCCTACCGGGGCGAGGCGAAGACCGACGCGCGCGACGCCTACGTCATCGCCGAAACCGCCCGCCACCGACAGGACTTCGCCGCCATCAATGTGTCCGCCCAGCTGGCCGCCGACCTCGCTCTGCTGACAGCTCACCGCTCCGACCTCGTGGCCGACCGGGTGCGGATGATCAACCGGCTCCGCGACGTGCTCACCGGTGTCTTCCCCGCCCTGGAACGGGCCTTCGACTACTCGGCTCACAAGGGCGCGCTGGTCCTGCTGACCGGATATCAGACACCTGCAGCCATCCGCCGCCGCGGCCGGGCCCGGCTCACGGCATGGCTGGCCAACCGCGGCGTCCGGGGCGCCAACGGTGTCGCGGCCACCGCACTGGAGGCCGCGCAGGCCCAGCAGACCGCGCTGCCCGGCGAGGACGTCGCCGCGCAGAACGTCACCGACCTGGCCGCACAAATCCTGGCCCTAGACGATTGGCTCAATCGCATCGACAAGCAGATCCGCGATACCTTCCGCAGCCATCCGCAGGCGGAGATCATCGAGTCCTTGCCCGGAATGGGGCCGATACTCGGGGCAGAGTTCGTCGTGGCCGCCGGCAACCTGGCCGCTTATGCAGACGCCGGTCATCTGGCCTCGGCGGCCGGGCTGGTGCCCGTCCCGCGCGACTCCGGCCGCCGGACCGGTAACCTTCACCGCCCCAAACGCTACAGCCGCCGCCTGCGCAGAGTGTTCTACATGTCCGCGCAGACCAGCATCATCCGTGAGGGACCGAACCGGGACTTCTATCTCAAGAAGCGCGCCGAGGGCTGCAAGCACGTCCAAGCCGTCAATGCGCTGGCCCGTCGCCGAACGAGTGTGCTGTGGGCCCTGCTGCGTGACGGACGGATCTTCACCTCCGCACCACCAGTCATACAGGCGGCTTGACTTCATCATTGAGACTCCCACCGCAAAGTCCGCGCCCGCGTCGAGCACACCTTCGCCCGGATGAAGACCTGGAAGATCCTCCGCGGCTGCCGCCTCAAAGGCGACGGCGTCCACCACGCCATGCTCGGCATCGCCCGCCTCCACAACCTCATCCTCGCCGGGTGACGAAGAACAGGCTGGCCAACGAACACCTCGTCGATCATTTACGGGACAGCGCTAAAGGTTCCCGTCAACCCGACGAGGAGCGCCCTTAAGAAACCGCGCTGCGGAACAAGAATGGATTAGCTCACCAGAATTCTGGCTCTTGCCATTGGGTACACGTTGGACGCTGCCCGCCTGAGGACAAGAACTCCTTCACAGCTTGCCGCACAAATGGGAGGGGGATTTCAGAGTGACTCGGAAACTCCGTAATATTACCCATGATGAAGTAGGAGACTTCTCCCCGGCTCGTCGAAGGGTCAAACGAGACCCAGTTTCCGTCGTCCATAAAGGCTAGGACACCGACCTGCGCTTCTCCGTCTACCCCAACCAGCAACTCATGGTCGGGAACCCCTGCAGGCATGAGTGGCCGTTCCATACTGTGCAATGCTGCCAAGTTCCTCGACGGATCAATGAGAAGGAGGTCGTCGATTAGAGCGTCAACATCGCTCGGGCTCTGAAGCAGAATCGGGTCATCTCCGTGCTCGTTCCGATAGTACGCCTGCACCTTACGATCCGTCACCCTGCACCTCCATACGTGTTACTTTTCCAGCCGCCCATTCCGTCGGGCCAGTGTACAGTGAGCTGCCTCTCGCCCAGGATCATGGGAAGCACCTTGTGGCACCCCAGAGGCTGGGAGCACGGCCCGGCTGGATTGTTAATGAAGATGTCCGCCTTTTCTACACCATCGCGGATCATGACAGCGGCCATTTTCTGCTCTGCATCGGCTGCGCGAGCTGAATTTGCAGTCCCGAGAGCCCCCGCCTTCCGAAGTCGATCGTTAACGATGCCTATCAATGCAGCATCCGCCTTCTTATTACCGCTGATGATTCTGATTATGTGGCCTGAAGGGTGGGTACCGACCCCGACTGTCGGCGTTTTGTTTTTAATGAATTCCGGCAACGCCCGAGCGGCGAATTCTTTAAGTCCTGCGACGCCTTTCCCTATGCTCAGTGGGCGCAGCCAGCCAGGACCCGGTGCCCACGGGACGGCATTTTCCTGAAGCTCGACATATCCGCAGAATGATCCGTCCTCATTACACATGAGGTGGGGGTCGTCATCAGGAAGGAGCTGATCGAAAAGCCATTTGAACGCGTCGAAAGGGGGATCGTTTACCTGCTGGTTGTATGGGCCGGGAACTGGATCGGGTCCTGGGCTAGGAGCCGGGGTAGGGTCTGCGTTGCTCGTATCGGCCGTGCCGCAGTTGCTGTTGCAGGGGTGAGGCGTTTTCGGCTTGGTGTAATCGACGGCTTCGTTGGGGCGTCCGTTGCCCTCGGATCCGTCGGGGCGGGTCGGACAGGGTGCGCTGTCGCCGTTGCCACCGCAGGCGAGGCCCATTCCGGTGGGGTCGGAGAAAGTCAGCGGGTTCTGGGCGGCGTAGCTGTAGCCGTTGAGGGTTTGGGGTTTGTCGGTTTCCAACAGGGGGTCGACGCTGATGAACTGGCCGAGGGTGGGGTCGTATTCGCGGGCGCCAATGTGAGTCAGGCCTGTGGTGGTGTCTCGGGTTTTGCCGAGGAAGCCCTTGTCGTCGGGCCAGGTGGTGGTGTCGCCGTCGGGGGCGCCGCGGTCGGCGCCGAACGGGGTGAGGTGTCGTCTGGTGAAGGTCTGGGTGGTGTTCGGGGTGATGGCAAGGGTGCTGGTGCCGTGGTGGTCGCCCGTGAGGTACGTGAGAGTGTTGGTACCCGATTCGTTCGAGCGGAGTGCCGCCGTCACGCCGCCCGCGGCGTAGTAGCGCTGGGCCCAGGTCGTGCCGTCTGCTCGGAGGTGGAGTTCGGTGGCGCCCGCGTACAGGACGCGTTCGCCGTTCTCCGTGGCGCGGATCAGCAGGTTGCCGGATGTGTCGTAGAGGTAGGAGGTGACGATGTTGTTAGGTGCGGTGCTGGTGGCGAGGTGGCCCTCGTCGTCCCAGGTGTGGGCATGCGTGCCGGAGGAAACTGGTGCCGTGCCGATCCAGGAGCCGGCGGTCCACTTCAGCTTCCAGGTGGCGTCGTAGACGGCGAAGCTGCCGCCGTCCTGGAGGGTGGCGAAGTGACCCGAGCCGGCGCCGACCGCGGTGTTCGTGGACCACAGTGAGGTCCCAGTGGCGCTGTAGACGACGAAGTTGCCGTCGTCCTGCATGGTCGCCCACGCGCCGGGGTTGCCCCCGGTGTTGGTGTGCCAGCGCAGTTTGCCGGTGTCACGGTCATAGATGACCAGGTCACCGTCATTCTCCATGACCATCCGGGCGCGCTGGCTGCGCACCTCCTGGCCTGCGGTGAGCTTCCAGCCCGCCCGCAGGTACTGATGGGACACCGCCGTGGTGCGCCGCTCGGTGTTGCCCGCGTCGTCGTAGGAGAAGGACTGTGTCCGAGTGCCGTCACCCGTGGTGCTCACGGAGCTCAGGGTGTGCGGCTGGCCCTCGCCCGCCGGGGGGTAGGTGTAGGCGCGCTCGGTGTCCTGGCCCGCGCGGACCCCGACCCCGTGCTGAGTCTCGGTCAGGCGCTGGCCGGCGTCGTTGTAGGTGTAGCTGGTCCAGTACGGGGCCGGGCCCGACAGGGCGGATGCGCTGCGCGTGGCGGAGCAGTCCTGCGAGGACGGGGTCCACGCCTCGATCAGGCGCTGGTAGCCGTCGTAGGCGAAGCACTGTGTCTCCGCGCTGCTGGAGCCGCCCAGCGTGGTCGGATCGGTGATCGCGGTGACGTTTCCGGACTGGTCGTAGCGGTAGTTCAGGTCCTGCAGCATGTACGGGTGGCTCTGGTCCGTCACATGACTGCGGAGCAGGCGGCCGGTGCCCTCCTCGAAGCGGTTGGAGACGTAGATGTCCTTGGCGCCCGTGCCGCCCGTCCCCAGCGTCAGCAGTTGCGGCTGGGAGAGCGCCGAGTACGACACCTCCCGCAAGTAGCCGGTCGAGCCGCCGATCGAGGCCACATTTCCCAGGCCGTCGTATGTGAAGCCGATGGTCTCCGACGGCAGACCGCCCATCGCGGGCTGCCGGTCGTACTGCTGGGTTCCGTCGATGTTGAAGTACGTCTCGTACGCCAGCGTGGACAACGACGGGTCCGCCTTGACGAACGGATCGTCGGCGGGCAGCTCCAGCTGCGTGTGGGTGGCCCGGTTAAGGCTGTCGTACGCGGTGACGGTCTGGGTGTATGCCTGGCCCGTCTTGCCGCCCACGTAACGGGTGGAGGAGGTGGGCAGACCCTTCAGGATCGTGTCGTAGGTGTAGCCGGTGAGCTGGTTGGCGTCCGCCTTCGAACTCTTCCAGGTTCCGGTGACACGGCCGAGTTCGTCGTATCCGGTGACGATCGACGTGTTGCGGGCGTCCGTGGTCTGGACGGGCCGGTCGAGCTGGTCGTACTCGGTGAGTGTGGTGCCGCTGTCCGGGTCGGTGGCGCTGACCTGGCGTCCGAACAGGTCGTACGTGTACGTCCACTGCGCATTGTCCGGGCCCGTGATCGACTTCTGCTGACCGTCCAGGGCGTACGTGAACTTCGTCGTCGCGTACGACGACCCGGGGCCAGTACCGAAGGACGTGTCGGCCGGGCTTTCGGTCGCGTACTGGCGGGTCTGCATCGTCCGGCCGCGGATGTCGGTGATCGTGCGCTGTGCCGATCCGCCTTCCAGGGCCGTCGTCGCGACGGAGTCACCCGTGTAACTCGTGGTCGTGGACCACTTCTTGACTCCGTAGACGTGCAGTGTGCTGGTTGTCGGCCGGCCCGCGCCGTCGAAGACCGTCCCGTTCTGCATCGGCGCTTCGCCGTACTCGGCCCGTGTGTAGGTGCCGTTGGGCGTGGTGGTTGTGTCGAAGATGTCCGCGTACGTCTCGTAGGCATGGCCACGGGTGTCGTAGCGGGTATCGGTCAGCAGGCGCCCGCCCTGCGGCGTCGGCGACTGGGTCTGCAGCGGACGCAGCAGGGAGTCGAACAGCGCGTAGCTGGTGTTGTAGGTGTCGCCGTCCCTCTTCAAGGCGGAGGTCGACACCCAGGACGGCTTTGTGTTGTCCAGGTGATAGGCGAACTTGCTGTTCGGGGCCTGGCTGCCACGGATTCGGTTGGGCAGCCACACTTCGGTCAGCCGGCCGAGCGCGTCGTAGTTCAGCTCGGTCTTCTTCAGATTGATGTCGTAGCTGCGCAGCGTAAGACCGCGGCGCGGGTCGAGGAAGCTGACCGCCTTGTACAGCTTGGGGTCGGTGGTGATGGTCTTGGTCAGCGGGCCCGCGTCGGTCGGCGTGTACTCCGTGGAAGACGTGTCTCCCTCGGTGTTGGTGACGCTCAGCGGACGGCCGAGCGTGTCGTACTTCGTCTTCGCGGTCGTCTGCCAGCCCGACGGAAGCCGGTCGCCGTTCAGGTCGGCGGTGGCGGCGTAGCCGGTGGCCCGGCCGATCCAGGTCGCTTCACCCTTGGTGGGCTTCTGCGTTGATGACCAGCTCGTCGCTGTGGCGCTGTCGTAGACGATCGCTGTGTCGGACAGGACGTCGCCGCGTGTGTCGGAGTTCGCGGGCAGGGTCAGGTTGCTGTCCGTGATCGAGCACTCCCGGGCGACCGTGCGAGTGCGGGAGACCAGGCTGGTGATCCCCACGTCAGTGTTGCGGGCGTACCAGGTGAGGGTGCAGGTTTCGTCGCTGCCCAGGCCTTTCTGGCCGTAGTCGTCGTAGGCGTACACCATGCCGAGGGAGTCGTATCGCTTGGTCGCGACATGGGTGCGCCAGGTGTCGGTGCTCGTGAGGTAGGTGCTGCTGTAGCTGACGGTGTCGCGAACCCACCGGGCAACATGGTCGGCCGCGTCGGGGACCGTCTGGGTGGCCATGTTCTTGTGGGTGTAGTTCTTGAAGGTGGTGCTTACTGGTTGGCTGCCGTTGTAGGTGACCTGCTGGCGCAGCGCGCCCTTGAAGTAGTCGCTGTCGGTGGCGGAGGTGAAGTCCACGTCCGTGTCGAGCAGCGGGTCCACCGTGACGGTTTTGGTGGTGCCGTCCTTGTTCTTGTCGCCGTGCATGCCCTGCATGTAGAGGGACACCGTCTTGGACCGGGTCACGCTCGTCGCGCCGGTGAAGGCGGTGACCTTGCGGTAGCCGCGCCAGTCCGACCACGTCCGCTCGTCCTTCGGCGTGAAGGGGTCGTCACTGTGGTGCCAGGCCGCGCCGCTGTAGTCGTAGGCGTGCTCAACCATCTCGTTGCCCGCGGTGGGGTCGGCGACGCCCACGGCCAGCACGCGGTACTTGTGGAACCAGTCGACCGAGGCTTCCTCGGCTCCGTTGATGTTCCAGTACTGCGGGTAGCAGGAGCGGGTGTTGGTGTCCTCGGCCGCTCCCAGAACCTGGCTGCGCACGCATTCCGGCGACGACAGGGTCACCGTGGTGATCCCGCCCGTCTCCGTGGTCACGGTGGAAATGCGGGGCCGGGTCAACGGCAGGATGTCGTCGGTGGCATCGACCCGGTTGGGGCGCATCTGGTACGTGAACGAGACCGGGTTGAGCGCGATGCTCGTGTCGCCCGCCTTGCCGGTGCGCTTGATCGACTTCAGTGTCAGCGTCTGGTCGGAGCTGTCGCCGATGTCCCCGCCGTCCAGGTACTGCTGGATCAGGTCCCAGGAGTCCACCGGGTCGTAGGCGTCACTGGTCGCGTTGTACGAATAGGTGTTGACGCTGGTGACACGCTTGCGGGAGAAGAACGACGGGCCTGCCGCGTTGCACTCGGTGTCGCCGTCGGTGCAGATCGCGTCGAACGGGACGTCCGGCCAGTTGTCGGACGTGGCCTCGGTCAGGCTGGAGCAGTCCGAGGCCGTACAGCGTTCGGCGTGGCCGAGGGTGACCTTCGCGTCGGCCTTGTCGGTGAACAGGGCGCCCTTGCGCAGGCCGTACTCGATCCGGGTGAGGTATCCGCCGCGGATGTAGGAGGCGTCGGCGGTGGTCGCCTTGTTCTTCTTGTAGTGGTTCGATTCCTTCGTGTACCAGTAGGTGGCCGCGTTGCCATGGGTGTCCTCGACGTAGTCGAGGTTCCAGCGCCACGCCTGGGTCACGGACCGGTCGCCGAAGGTGTCACCGGCCGAGTAGCCCGGTTCGTCGGCATCGTCGCCGAACACCGGAACGGTCCAGGTGGAGTTGGTGCGCTGGGTGTCCGCTCCGTCGAGTTTGTTGAGGCCGAACACGTACTTGGTGCCGTCGCCGGAGACGACGGTCCAGTACTCGCCGTTGTTGTCGCCGTTGTCCGCGCCGGTGGAGCGCGTCACCTGGGAGGCGTCGTCGTCCGCCAGCTTCCACTGGCCGCTGGCATCGTCCCTGACCAAGCGGGTGGACTTGCCGTTCAGAACCAGGCTCGCGTTGTCGTACTTCCAGCAGCGGTCGAAGACGTCCGCGTGGCCGTCGTCGTCGCAGGAGCCGTAGCTGCGCTCGATGTAGGACTCGGTGAGGGAGAAGCCCTCACCGATCGATGTGCCCTGGTTGTTGGTGGTCGAGGTGCGTCCGTCGACACTACCCGAGTCGTACGAGAGCGACAGCCCGGGCGCGGGGCCCGCTGCGGCGGGAGGCATCGTGAAGCCGTACGACCACGTGAAGGAGCCCGAGTTGCCTCCCGCCTGCCACTCCGAGGACGCCGACAGCGGGGTCGCCGAGTAGTCTCCGGTTCCTGACGGCGATTGACCTGAACCGGCGGCCGCGGCGGTGACCGCAAGGACAGTCGCCGATGAGGCGGTAGCCGTTTCCGACCCCACAAGCTGCGGGGATGTACCGTCGGCCGCCTCGGACAGATCGACCTGCGCCGAAACCGACTGCCGTGTGGTGTCGTTGCCCGAGGTGAGCGGCTGCTGCTCGCGGCACTCGGCCTTCTGCGGGGTGGTCAGCACGCAGGCCGGCAGTTGTACCAGGCGCAGCCGCTGCGACCAGTCACCGCCCACAGCCGAGGCGAAAGCGCTGTAGTCGACGCTCACCTCAGCGGTGCCCGCTGTGTCCGCCTCGGCGGTCAGCAGGACTCCTGTGATTCCCGCCTTGCGGGCTGCCTTCTGGTCCAGGACAGTGATCCGCACATCCCCACTGGCTGCGGCCTCCTGACCGGAGTCCCCGGAGGTTCTGGACTTCGGGGAACTGGCAGAGTTCGGGGACAACGGGTTCACCGCGACAGGCACACCACCAGGCGCCGCCTTGGCCGTCTTGCCGCCGGTGAGCTTGAGCGTCGCCTCACCGTTCTTGGGCCAGGCGGCCTTCTGATCGGCCCGGGCCTGCTCAGCCTGTGCCGCGTTGGCTTTCTTGTCCTTGGCCACCCTCTGCCGGGCCTTCTTCGCCCCTGGCCCGTCGTACGTCTTGACCTTGCTCACCCGGGACTCGGGCACATCGGGCCGCCCGAGACCGCCCGGCTCCTCCTTGGCCTCGGCAACTTGTGCAAGCCCCAGGGGCGCTACCAGTGCCAATGCCAGTGACGTCGCCAGCAATCGGCTGGTGCGGTGCCGCGCGGCTTCCCGCCGTCTTGAGGTGCCTATGCCAAAGGCCATCGTTCTCGTCCCACCCAGTCCCGTGAAGAGAAGTACACAAAGTCATCGCGGGCCAATGCGTGCCATGGCCCAGGTGAGGACGGCCATTTGAGGCCGTCCTCACTCTTTGCCCGTCAGCCGCCCACAGCCGTCTCCAGCTGTTCCGAACTGGCCATCGCACCGACCCACACGCGGACTTCTGCGACCCGGCCCGGCAGGTAGTGCTGCCACACACCACCCGTGAAACCCCTGCCGACAGCGAACTCGCCCGACCCGACGTTCGCGGTGAACGCACGGGGCTCGTCATTCTGCGTAGCGCCCAAGTAGAGGTTGATCGTGCCGGACTGAGCGTCGAAGACACCGGTCAGCCGCACCATGCCATCCAGCAGGGCGCCCTCGTCGGACGCCACCGCGCTGAACGAACCATCGGTGTTGAGGCGGCCGAAGCGCCAGAACCCGACGGGCACCGTCTTCTCCACCAAGGTCTCCGGGTCCAGCACCGTCTGTTTGTCCGTCAGCTCGAACCACAGACCCCACGCGGACCCGTCAGCAGTGCGCTGGCCCGCGACCTGGCCCTTGTAGCCGATCTCCTTGGACACCAGGCTCGCCGAGTCCAGTTCGGCCAGTGCGGTCACCGTGAACGAGCCCGTGCCGTCCACCAGCGGGCCTGCGACCGTGGCGGAGTCGTCCACGCCGTCCAGCACGATCTCCTCGCCGTTCAACGATGCGCCGCCACTCAGGGTCATCGTGCGGCCGTAGCCCGAAACGGTGTCGGCGACCGTGGTACCGCTGCCCTTGTCGGCCAGCCAGCCGCCCACCAGTTCCACGCCCGCGTAGCTCTCGGCAACCTTCAGCCGGGACTCGTCCAGGATCTGCTCGTCGGTCAGCGCGTTCTGCCACACGGTCACTTCGTCGATCACTCCCTTGAAGTGATCCACGTAGCTGTCCGCCCACATCAGCCGGCCGATCTGCATGCTTCCGTCGGCCGACCAGGACGTGCCGGCGTCGACGGACGCCTCCATTTGGCCGTTGACGTAGAGGCGAATCTTCTTGGCCTGCGCATCGTGCACGGCGGCCACGTGCGTCCACACGCCCTTGGGATGGGCCACCGTCGACGCGGCCTCCCGGACGAAGGCACCGTCGGTGGAGAAGGCGCGGATGCTCCACCGGCTGCCGTAGGAGATGGCGAACGGGCTGTACTTCTGGGACCACGGGCTCGCGCTCGTCGGGGTTTGGCTGAGTACCGTGACCGTCTTCGTCACTGACGGATCCACGCGCACCCAGGCCGAGACGGTGTACGACGAACGGGTCTCCAGAACCGGACCAGCAGTGGACGCGTAGCCCGCGCTGGTGCCGTCCAGCAACAGTCCCTGATCTGTGACGGCCTGCTCCAGCGGCAAACCCTGGGAGTCATGCGTGAGCAGGCCCCGGCGGCCGGAATGATGCCGTACCGCCCCTGTGGCCAGGCTCGCGTCATCCGCGCCGTCCCCGACAGCCGCGTCTGCTGCCGTTCCGCTCGCCTCGTCGAAGTGCCACTGGGCGACCGGATCCTCACCTGTCGCGACCTTGAACTCCACCACGTTCTGAGCGCCCCAGGTGATGGAGTCCTTGGCCCGGACATACAGCTGGTGCAGTCCCGGACTCTGAGGGGTGATGTCCACCGACACCGTCGAACCCGACTTGGCAGCAGACCAGGCGGCTTCCTTGGACAGCTTGTACTGGTAGGCGACGTTGGTGGTGTCCTCAGGGGCAGGGCTGAAGGTGAAAGTTGCCTTCACCCCCGGTCCGCCCGCTTCCGCGCAGGCGTTGGACGTGCACTCGCTGTACGGGTTACCGATCGCGATCTGCGGGGGCTTGGGCCGAGACGGATCAACCTTGAAGTAACACCACCCCGTCGTCGAGGCACTGGCTGGGCCCGCCAGATGGTCCGCTCCGCCGTTGTAGTAGGAGCGCACCCACGCCCGGTACCGGTAGAGAGTGCCGTCGGTCAGGTCCGGTGCCCACTGCATGGACAGCTTCGTGTTGTCGCCCACATAACCAGTCGAGGGCCGCAGATCGCCGCTGCCCGCCGGAGTGTCCACCCAACTGCTGCCGCTCTTGTGGTCGATGTCGAAGTACGCCCGCAGCTGCGCGTCCTTCTCGCCGCCCGGCATCGTCTGAGCCGTCGCCATGAGCGTCGGCCTCGGATGGCTCACCACCAGAGGATCCGAGGAGTCGGTCTCGCACACCGGCTTGCTGTTGACATTCAGCCCCACACCGGTCGGTTTAGAGGTCCTAACAAAGGCGTTGGACGTGGCGGTGGGTGATGAGGCAGGTGGCGAGGCCGAGGAAGGCTTCGTGGATGTCGTCGCGTCGTTCCCAGCGGATCCGCAGGCGGCGGAAACCGTGCAGCCAGGCGATCGTGCGCTCGACCACATAGCGGAACATGCCCAGGCCGCTGCCGTGTTCCTGTCCTCGTTCGGCGATGACCGGACGGATGCCGCGGGCCCAGAGCAATCGGCGGTACTTGTCGTGGTCGTAGCCGCGGTCGGCGAGGAGCGCATCGGGTCTGCGTCGGGGCCGGCCGACGACGCCGGCCACGGCCGGGACCTTGTCCAGCAGGGGCAGCAACTGCGTGACGTCGTTGCGGTTTCCGCCGGTCAGGGACACCGCGAGCGGGATGCCCTGGGCGTCGGTGAGGACGTGGTGCTTGCTGCCCGGCCGTGCGCGGTCGACCGGGCTGGGGCCGCTTTGGGCCGCGCCGAGCGGCCCGCACGTGGGAGGAGTCGATCACCGCCCGCGACCAGTCCAGCTTCTTCGCTACCCGCAGCTTCTTCAGCAGTATCAGGTGCAGTTCGTCCCACACGCCGGCCTCGTTCCAGGCGGCCAGCCGCCGCCAGCACGTCATGCCCGAGCCGAAGCCCAACTCCTGTGGGAGGTACTCCCATTGGATGCCGGTGTGCAGCACGAACAGGATCCCGCACAAGGCCTGCCGGTCCGGTACCCGCGGCCGGCCCTCCACCAGCTTCGGCCCCGGCTCGGGCAGCAACGGCTCGATGAGCGACCACAGTTCATCCGACACGATCCAAGGCCGCGACTGTCGCTTTCCCACGACCAGACCAACGACCATCCAAGCCGAAGGTCACATGATCAACAGCTTCTGTTAGGACCTCTTAGCGGGCAGGCCGACAAAGTCCACCGCAAGGACCGCGTCGTTCTTGAACCGCTTCCACGCCGCGGTGTCGGTCTCGTCGTTGGCCTTGATCAGCAGTGTGAGCCGGTCGAACTTACCCGCAGCGAAGTCCCGCACCGTGGGGGTCAGGTTCTCGTTCGACTCGTCCGGGCTGTCGTTGAACTCGATCGGCGCGTCCGGCGAGTCCGGGTCGCACGCCGAGCCACGCCCGGCGGACACATTGCGGTCCACCATCAAGTCCAGATGCTCCGGACGGGACGACCAAGTGGTGGCGTCCGAGATGTTGCGTGTACGGACCAGGTCAACCCAGCGGGGGTCGCACTGGAACGCCCACGGCTCGGTCACGCGGAACGTAGCATCCAACACCCGCTTGCCCTTCAGGCTGGCCGCGGAGAACTCGAAGTACAGCCGCTGCACATAGCCCGGACCGCAGTAGTAGCCGTTCCAGGTACCGCACTTGCCGGCCCGCCCCCTTGCCGACCTCGTCCTCACCATTGCTCCAGCCGTACGACTCATAACCGTCGCTACGCAGCAGGGTGCGCTCCGACTCGCCCCAGCTCACGGTCGGATCGATGAACAGCGGAAAGGCCGACTCCGGGGTCGTCGACATCATCTCCGCGTCCGGTACGACCGTCAGAGAGTCCTCGGTGACGTCCACGTCCATACGGGCCACCGCATCGCCCTGTCCGGGCTCCAGGCCCGAACCTGACGGGGCCGTCTCCGAGGGGTCGGACGGCGCGGCCTCATCCACGGCGACCGCTTGCGCTGCCATGAGTTGCGTCTGCGTCCCCGCAGCCGACTCCGCCTCTCCGGCCGAGTCCCACATGCGCGCGGGCGGCGCCCTGAAGACACGACGTCCGTCCATATCGACGGCCGCAAGATTGCCAGCCGCGCCCTCGCTTACGACCAGGCCCTCGGTCTCAAGCCCGAAGGTGAGCTTCTTCAGCTCCTCGCTCGCCGCGGCCTCGGGAGTCCTGACCACGAACACCGGCTGGAAACTCTCGGGCGTCGCGGTCACCTTCAGATCGACGCCCGGCAGCACATCGGCGTACAGAACGCTGGCCCCGTCGAGCGCCGGGGCAGGCAGCTCACCCGGCCATTCGAGCTCCAGGGATCTGCCCTGATCGTCGATCCTGGCGAGAGGCGAACGGTCTCCGCCGCCCGAGAAGGCCATCTGCACGGCGGCGGCCTTCGGCCCCACCGAACCGTCGGATCGTCTCTCCAACGTCGCGTCGGGCGCCTGCCAGCCACCGCCCGGCTTGGCCACCCGTACCGGGACCACCGACTCCTCAAGGGTGAAGGTGTAGCCATCTGGGTTGGCATAGACCGTGGTCCGCTCCGAGCGCTCCGCGGTCACCTCCACCCGCTCACCGCTCTGCTGAGCCTCCGCCAGAGCCTGTTGCCCCTCGGACAGGGCCGCCGTCGCCTCGTCAGCGGCCGCCGTCGCACCGGAACGCGGGGTCAGCACGGGCAGAGCGGCAAGCAACACCCCCGCGGTGATCGCGCCGACCAGACGCCGACCGGATCTGCCACCCTCGCCGTCGGCACGACGACGCCCTCTCAACTTCACAGCCCCACCCCTGAGTTGCTGTCCATAGCCGAACGCACGTGACGGAACGGAGTACACCGTTTACGAAGCGCAAGAGAAAGTAAAGGGCTCGTGATGAAACTGTGACTCCCTCAGGTGGGACTGATGGCGGCTACAACTCCGCGACCTCCGTGAAAGTGCTGGGCCGCCCACGAGCCCTAACTGCGGGACACCCCTCACCAGCCGCGAGCCGATCGAGAAGCACGTGCTGCCGTTCACACAATGCAGGCCGTCGATCCACGATCAACAGCCCACACAGCTCATAGAGCTCGTAACACGATCAGGGGGGCCTTCTTGAGGCGTCCCCAGCAGATGAGGCCACAGGCCAGGGAAACGAGGGCGTCGTGCAGGTCGAGGCGTCTTCCCCAGCGAACGGCCAGCCGCTTGAAGTGGTGCAGGAGCGAAAAGGTCTGCTCGACGACGTAGCGGAGCTTGCCCAGGCCCTTGATGTTCGGGGCACCCTTGCGGGAGATCACCGGCAGGATCCGGCGCCGCGCAGCTCACGCCGATTGGGATTGCTGTCGTACCCCTTGTCGCCGAGCAGGGCGTCGGGGCGCCTGCGCGGTCGGCCGGGTTTGCCGGCCGCGGGTGGGATGGCGTCGACCAGGGCCAGCGTCTGAGTGACGTCGTTGACGTTGGCCGCGGTGGTGATGACCTTGAACGGAGTGCCTCTGCCGTCGCAGATCAAATGGTGCTTACTGCCCGCCTTCCCGCGGTCGACCGGTGACGGGCCGGTGGCCTCGCCCCCTTTTTCGCGCGGATGTGGGAGGCATCCACGCAGGCCCGGGTCCAGTCCAGTTCGTCGGCCGCTTGCAGCTCGGCGAGCAGGAGGCGGTGCAGCTTGTCGAAGACACCGGCCTCGTGCCACCAACCGAGTCGGCGCCAGCAGGTCTGCCCCGAGCCGAAACCCAGCTCCAGCGGCAGCAGTTGCCAGCTGACGTCGTTGTAGAGCACGTACAAGATGCCCTGCAGGCACAGCCGGTCATGGACCGGCTTCGGGCCGGGAGCCTTCTACGGCCAGGGCGGCAGCAACGGCTCGATCAGCGCCCACAGTTCATCGTCTACGATCCACGGCCGATTCCCCACACCCCACGAACGGCGGAATCGTCGTACTGATCACGCCCGACCAGCACACCTCAACAAGATCGTGTTACGAGCTCCAAGGCGCTCTCGGCGGCGTGGAAGCCGTCCATGCCGTGTACCCCGGCGCCGGGGGGAGTCGCTGGGGAGCAGAGATAGATCCCGGGCACCCCCAGGCTGTAGGGGTGCAGGGTGGCACGCGGCCGGAAGGGGATCTGGAGTGCGGTGTTGGCGCCGGCGCTGATGTCGCCGCCGACGTAGTTGGGGTTGTAGTCCTCCAGGTCGGCCGGGCCGCGGGAGGCGACAGCCAGGACCTGGTCGCGGAAGCCAGGAGCGATGCGGGAGATCGGGGTCGACGATGGCTTCCGTGGCATCGCCGGTGTATCCGTTCGGCACGTGGGCGTAGGCGTAGAGCGGGCGGGTTCGCGGCCAACGTCGAACGGCTCGGATCGACGAGGTACTGCTGACCGACGAGCACGAACGGCCACTTCGGCATCTTCCCTCGCGTGGTGGCCGCCTCTGCCGCGGCGATCTCGGCGGCCGTACCGCCGAGGTGCAGGGTGCCCGCGCGCCGGCAGGCCGGGTTGGTCCAGGGCACGTGGCCCTCGATGGCGAGATCGATCTTGAATGCCGCCGGCCCGTAGGTGTAGCCGCTGAACGCACGGCGGACCGGTCGCCGACGATCCGCAGTGCCCCGGCGGGAGCGGTGTCGAGGATGACAACGTCCGGGACCGTGCCCGCGACCTCGCGGATCTGATCGAGCGAGGAGATGCGGACTCCGGTGAGCACCTTCCCGCCGGACGCCGCCAGTTCGGCGAGCAGCGCGCGCGATGGACTCCGTGCCGCCTTCGGCTACCGGCCAGCCCACGGCGTGCGCGGCGGCAGTGAGCATGAGCCCCACCGACGATCCGAGCGGACCGTCGACGCGCCCGAACTTGTGGGCAGCGATTCCCCCCGCGCTCTCGGCTGCAAGAAACGTAAGGCCGAGATGGCACCTGGCACCGCCGCTGGGGAGACCAAGCGGGACGCACGTACCAGAGTCCCTGCCCGTGCCGATGGAACCCTTCCGCGCGGCCCGGGCCGGAGAGGTCCGGCAGGTTGAGATTCCCGCTTCGAGCGTCATGCGAGCGTCAAGAATCTCCGGACGAGACCTTGACTGCGTCCTCCGATACAGCGCCTCCCCCATGAATGCGCAGGTCAGGAAGGTTGTGAGGGGCGCCGTCCGCTGGAACCGCTGGACGGAGTGAAACAGGTCGAGCCCTCTACCCTGGCCACAAAACCGCAGGTCAGACGCCCTTGTCAACTGGCTCCAGAATAGCCACGCACTCCACGTGCGACGTCATCGGGAAGAGATCGAACACCCGCAACGTCCGCACCCGATACCCCCCATCCCGGAAGTACCCCAGATCCCGGGCCAACGCCGCCGGGTCACAGGCCACGTACGCGATGCGTCGCGCCCCGAGGGACGACAGGTGCTCCACCGTCTTGCGGCCCGCCCCCGCGCGCGGCGGGTCCAGGACGATCAGGTCGACCTCGGTGATACCCGTCCGCGGCAACACCGCCTCGACCTTGCCCTGCTCGATCCGCACCCGGGGAAAGTCCGCGACGTTGTGGCGAGCGTCCTCGACCGCGCGCTTGCCGGACTCGATGCCCAGCACCGCGCCCGCCTCACCCAGCCGGTCCGCCAGTGCCCCCGCGAAGAGGCCGACGCCGCAGTACAGGTCCAGCGCCATCTCGCCCTTGCGCGGCAGCAGGCCCTGCATGACTGCCTTGACGAGGGTGTCGGCGGCCATCGGGTGGACCTGCCAGAAGCCGCCGCTGCCCACGCGGTGCGTACGGCCGTCGGCCCGCTCCCGCACGAAGGCGCGGCCGTGGACGCGGTGGATGCCGCCGTCCTTCTCATCGACCCGCATGACGGACACGGGCTTGTCGAGCTCGACGAGGGGCAGCCGGGCGCCCGGCCTGGGCTCCAGGATCACCATGCGGTCCTGGGAACCGGTCGCCGCGATGGCCTCCACGGATGCCATCCCTGACCAGTCACGGTCCTCGATGCCCAGCTCGCTCACGCCCTCGGCCGCGATCATGCAGTGCTCGATCGGCTCGACCTCGTGCGAGCGGTGCCGGCGCAGACCGGCGTTCCCGTCGGCGTCCACCGCGTACTGGACCCGTGTACGCCACTGCGGCACCTGCCCGGCCGGCAGCTTGTCGCCCTCGGCGGGCATCACCGTGCCGTCCCAGCCGGCCTCCTCGGGCGTGAGCCCGGCAAGGCGCTGCAGCTGTTCCGCGACGACCTCGCCCTTCAGCCGCCGCTGCGCCCCCGGCTTCGCATGCTGCCAGTCGCAGCCGCCGCAGCGGCCGGGACCGGCGTACGGACAGGGCGCCTCGATGCGGTCCTTGGACGCGTCGAGCACCTCGACCGCGTCCGCGCGCAGGAAGCGGGCACCCTCCTCGCCCTCGGTGACCCGGGCGACGACCCGCTCCCCGGGCAGCGCGTGCCGTACGAAGAGCACCTGGCCCTCATCGGTGCGGGCGATGCAGTGGCCACCGTGGGCGACTGGCCCGACCTCGACCTCGTACTCGGCCCCCACCAGCGACTTCTTCGGTTCTGCCTGCATGGCGGGGTGACTCCAGTTGCGTAAGGAACGAGGGGCGGACAACAGCCCACCAGTCTACGACTGTTTCGAGGACTCCTTCGCCCGCTCCTGAGCGGGACCACGCCGCACAGAACCCGGCGCGTTCCACTCCTGCCGCTTGCGGGCCCGCTTCTTCGCGACCTCGGAGGACTGGAGCTGGTAGGGCACCGACGTCACCATCACACCCGGCGTGAACAGCAGCCGGCCCTTCAGGCGCAGGGCGCTCTGGTTGTGCAGGAGGTGCTCGTACCAGTGGCCGACGACGTACTCGGGGATGATCACGGACACGGCGTCGCGCGGCGACTCACGGCGCAGATTCTTGACGTACTCGATGATCGGCCGGGTGATCTCGCGGTACGGCGAGTCGAGGACCTTCAGCGGTACGTCGATGCCGCGCCGCTCCCACTCGGCCTTGAGCGCCTTGGTCTCGGCCGGGTCGACGTTGACGCTGAGCGCTTCCAGGGTGTCGGTGCGCATCAGCTTGGCGTAGGCGAGGGCGCGCAGCGTGGGCCGGTGGATCTTGGAGACCAGGACCACGGAGTGCACGCGCGAGGGGCGGACACTGTCGTCGCTCGGGCCCTCGGGGGCGGCGATCTCCTCGGAGACGCGGTCGTAGTGCTTCCGGATCGCGCTCATGGTCGCGTAGAAGATCACCATGCCGAGCAGGGCGACCCAGGCGCCGTGGGTGAACTTGGTGACGAGGACGACGACCAGGACCAGGCCGGTGAAGAAGGCGCCGAAGGTGTTGATCGCGCGGGAGCGGATCATGTGGCGCCGCTTGGCGGGGTCCTTCTCGGTGCGCAGGTGGCGGTTCCAATGGCGGACCATGCCGGTCTGGCTGAGCGTGAAGGAGACGAACACGCCGACGATGTACAGCTGGATCAGACGCGTGGAGTCGGCGCCGTAGATCCACACCAGCAGGGCGGCCGCGCCGGCGAGGAGCACGATGCCGTTGGAGAACGCGAGGCGGTCGCCGCGGGTGTGCAGCTGGCGGGGCAGGTAGCGGTCCTGGGCGAGGATCGACCCGAGCAACGGGAAGCCGTTGTACGCGGTGTTCGCGGCGAGGAAGAGGACCAGGGCCGTGGCGGCGGCGAGCAGGATGAAGAAGAACGTGCCGTCGCCGAAGACGGCGGCGGCGACCTGCGAGATCACCGGGTCCTGGACGTAGTCGCTGCCGACGGCCACGCCGTCGTTGATGAGGTCCTTGGCCGGGTTCTCCGCCATGTGCACATCGGTGGCCATGGCGAGGCCGATGATGCCGCAGAACATGGTGACCGCGAAGAAGCCCATGAGGGCGAGCGTGGTCGCCGCGTTCTTCGACTTGGGCTTGCGGAAGGCGGGGACGCCGTTGCTGATCGCCTCGACACCGGTGAGCGCGGCACAGCCGGAGGAGAAGGCGCGCAGCAGCAGGAAGACCAGCGCGAATCCGGCCAGGCCCTCGTGCTCGGCCTTGATCTCGAAGTCGGCGGTCGGCGACTTCATGGTCTCGTCGAGGACCAGTCCCTGGAACGCGCCCCAGGCGATCATGATGAAGACGCCGGCGACGAAGACGTAGGTCGGGATCGCGAAGAGGCTGCCGGACTCCTTCACGCCGCGCAGGTTCATCAGGGTCAGCAGCACGATGATGCCGACCGCGCACAGGACCTTGTTCTCGACGACGAAGGGCACGGCCGAGCCGAGGTTCTCCACACCGGAGGAGATGGACACGGCCACGGTGAGGACGTAGTCCACGAGCAGCGCGCTGGCCACGGTCAGGCCCGCCTTGGGGCCGAGGTTGGTGTTGGCCACCTCGTAGTCGCCGCCGCCGCTCGGGTAGGCGTGCACGTTCTGCCGGTAGGAGGCGACGACCGTGAACATCAGGACGACGACCGCGACCGCGATCCAGGGGCTGAAGTGGTACGCCGACACACCCGCGATGGACAGGACCAGCAGCACCTCGCCGGGCGCGTACGCCACGGAGGACAGCGGGTCGGAAGCGAACACGGGGAGTGCGATGCGCTTCGGCAGGAGCGTTTCGCCCAGCCGATCACTGCGCAGAGCGCGCCCGATCAGGATCCGTTTGGGCACGTCGGTCAGTTTGGACACAACAGAGGATCGTAGGCGTTCGAACGGGCTGCCGCCCACCCGCCACCCCACTTGTCCATCGCCCCTGCTCTCCGGGTGAAATCGGGGGTGGCGCGGCTGCGGATTCCGTAGCGCACGGCATCGGCATGCCTATATGACAAAACCCGCCCGTTTTCCCGGCCGTTGCCGCCCTCCGGAGGTCCCATGGACAGCACCGCCCAGCTGATCGGCGCCGCCGCCGCACTCGTCGGCCTCGGAATCCTGACGCTCGCCAGCGTCCGCAGCATCAGCCGCCGCTGATCGTTCCGAACTCACGGCAACCGTGCACAGGGGTGCCGACGTCCTACCGCGCGTGTGTAGCTTGGGCGTCGATCTGAGACCCTGATCTCGCTGAGCAGTATCTCTTGACACCTGGAAGGACGGTCGTGCACATCGTCATCATGGGCTGCGGAAGAGTGGGTTCCGCTCTCGCCCAGACCCTGGAACAACAGGGGCACACGGTCGCTGTGATCGATCAGGACCCCACCGCCTTCCGCCGACTCGGCCCCGGTTTCGGTGGCCGCCGGGTCACCGGTATCGGCTTCGACCAGGACACCCTGCGCGAGGCGGGCATCGAAGAGGCCGGCGCCTTCGCCGCCGTCTCCAGCGGCGACAACTCCAACATCATCTCCGCGCGCGTGGCCCGCGAGATGTTCGGTGTGGAGAATGTCGCGGCCCGTATCTACGACCCCCGCCGCGCCGAGGTCTACCAGCGTCTCGGCATTCCCACCGTGGCGACCGTCCGCTGGACCGCCGACCAGATGCTGCGCCGGCTGCTCCCCTCGGGTGCCGAGCCGCTGTGGCGCGACCCCACCGGTGGCGTCCAGCTCGCCGAGGTGCACACCTCGGCAGCCTGGGTGGGCCACAAGATCAGCAAGCTCCAGGAGGAGACGGGCGTCCGCGTGGCGTTCCTGACCCGCCTCGGTGAGGCCATCCTGCCCAGCTCGCAGACGGTGTTGCAGGAGGGCGACCTGGTGCACGTGATGATGCGTGCCGACGAGGTCGACAAGGTCGAGGCGGCGTTCGCCAAGGGTCCCGAAGAGGAGGGCGGTCACTGATGAGGGTCGCCATTGCCGGTGCCGGCGCAGTCGGCCGCTCGATCGCGGGCGAGCTGCTGGAGAACGGCCACGAGGTCCTGCTGATCGACAAGGCGCCGACCGCCATCTCGGTCGAGCGCGTCCCGCAGGCGGAGTGGCTGCTCGCCGACGCCTGCGAGATCACGTCCCTGGACGAGGCGGCGCTCCAGCGCTGCAACGTCGTGATCGCCGCGACCGGCGACGACAAGGTGAACCTGGTCGTCTCCCTGCTGGCGAAGACGGAGTACGGCGTCCCGCGCGTCGTCGCCCGCGTCAACAACCCCAAGAACGAGTGGCTCTTCAACGAGTCCTGGGGCGTCGACGTCGCCGTCTCCACTCCCCGTCTGATGTCCGCCCTGGTCGAGGAGGCGGTCAGCGTCGGCGACCTGGTCCGCCTGCTCCGCTTCAGCCACGGCGACGCGAACCTCGTCGAGCTGACCCTGCCCGAGGAGTCGGCCCTGGCCGGCACCCAGGTCGGCGACGTCGAGTGGCCGCAGGACACCTCGCTGGTCACGATCATCCGAGGCACCCGGGTCCTCACCCCGACCCGGGACGACTCCCTCGAAGCGGGCGACGAGCTCCTGTTCGTGGCCGCCCAGGCCCGCGAGGAGCAGCTGGAGGACCTGCTGTCGGTGCGCCGCGAGGGCACGGCGGACTAAGGGTGACGACGACGAAGGGCGCCCCGGGAAATCCAGGGCGCCCTTCGTCGTCGTCACTACTGCGCGGACCGCCCCGCGGCCTCGCGCTCCTTCTCGGCCTTCTCCGCCGCCTCCATCTCCGCGAACACGTCGATCGGAGCGGGCGCCTTGGCGAGGAAGACCCACGTCAGCCAGACGGCCAGCAGGAACGGCGGGATCTTCAGGGCGACCAGGACCCAGCCCAACTGCTCGGTGTCCGCCCACCAGTACAGCGGGAAGAGGATCGCGCACTTGGCGAGCAGGATCGCGCCCCAGGCGTAACTGGCCTTGGCGTACGCCTTCTTGCGGCCCGGGTTGCGCTTGCGCCAGGAGAGGTTCTCCTTGAACACCGGGCCGAGGATCAGTCCGATCAGCGGGACACCACACAGCGTGGTGATGATGTACGCCAGACCCAGGCCCAGCGTGTAGAGCATGCCCGGCAGATAGAAGTCCTTGGCGTTGCCGGTCATCATCGCGAAGACGACACCGAAGGCGACGCCGAAGACACCGCTGAAGGCGTGCTTGACGGTGTCCTTCATCACCAGGCGGACGGCGACGAGCAGCAGGGACACACCGAGGGCGGCGATCGCCGACAGGTGCAGGTCCTTGTTGATGGTGTAGATGGTGACGAAGAGCAGTCCGGGCAGCACCGTCTCGACCATGCCGCGCATGCCGCCGAAGGCCTCGAACAACGCGTCCTGGGTCACTGCCCGGGAGTCGTGCTCAGCTTCTGCGGTGGTGTCTTCGGTCGGCTTGTCGAGCGACGTCACCGGCTACTCCCGTCCGAGCGGTCTCAGTTCGTATTTCGGGTTGAACAGCACCCGGCGGCCCCGGCTCATCGAGATCCGGCCCGATGCGATCAGCTTGCGCCCCGGCTCTATCCCCACGATGGAGCGTCTGCCGAGCCACACCACGTCCAGCGCGGCGGAGCCGTCGAACAGCTCGGCCTCCAGGGCCGGGACTCCGGCACGCGGCCGCAGAGTGACCGTGCGCAAGGTACCAGTAACGGTGACTATCTGTCGGTCGTGGCAGTCACCGATGCGGATGCAGCCGGCGGTCTCGGCGTCCTCGCGCAGTTCCTCGGACTCCAGGTCCTCCTGCGACGAGGAGAGCCGGTCGAGCATGCGCCGGAACCGGCCCACCGGCTTCTCGGAACGAGGAACAGAACTCATGTCTGAAGCGTACCGGGGTGCACCGACACCTACGTACCCGCGGGGAGCGGGCTCGAACCAGCGGTGAGCGGCTCTCGACTTGCCTAAAGCCTTTAGGCAATCCCATACTGGCTTTCGGTAAATGAAGGGACGGTCATGGTACGCGCAGGACTCACCCCGGAGCTGTTGACCCGGGCCGGGGCGGACCTCGCCGACGAGGTCGGCTTCGACCGGGTGACCGTCTCGGAGCTCGCCCGCCGGTTCGACGTCAAGGTCGCGAGCCTGTACTCGCATCTGAAGAACTCCCAGGAGCTCAAGACCCGGATCGCCCTGCTCGCCCTGGAGGAGCTCGCCGACCGGGCCGCGGACGCGCTGGCGGGCCGGGCCGGCAAGGACGCGCTGACCGCGTTCGCCGACGTCTACCGCGACTACGCCCGCGCCCACCCCGGCCGCTATGCCGCGGCCCGCTTCCGCCTCGACCCGGAGACGGCGGCCAGGAGCGCGGGCGTACGGCACGCCCAGATGACCCGGGCGATCCTGCGCGGCTACGACCTGACCGAGCCCGACCAGACCCACGCCGTCCGCCTCCTGGGCAGCGTCTTCCACGGCTACGTCGACCTGGAACTGGCGGGCGGCTTCAGCCACAGCTCCCCCGACAGCGAGGAGTCCTGGGCCCGCATCCTGGACGCCCTCGACGCCACCCTGCGCAACTGGCCCCGAGCCTGAAGGTCCCTCATGCACTCCACGCCCCTCACCCCCGCCCTCGTCCGCGGCGCCCTCGACCTGGAGCGCACCGAGCACGGTCTGCTCCCGCACCGGCTGCCCGCCCGGGCCCGCGCCCAGTACGCCGACCCACAGCTCGCCATGGTCGAGTCCCAGCCCTCGGGCGTACGACTGGCCTTCCGCACCCGCGCCACCGCCGTGACGCTGAAGACACTGCCCACGAAGCGGGCGTACGTCGGCGCCCCGCCCCGCCCGGACGGCGTCTACGACCTGCTCGTCGACGGCGTCCTGACCGCCCAGCTCGTGGCGACCGGTGGCAACACCCTCACCATCGACATGTCGACCGGCACCGCCGAGCACCGCCCCGGCCCGGTCGCCACCCTGCGCTTCACCGGACTGCCCGCCCGGGAGAAGGACGTGGAGATCTGGCTGCCGCACAACGAGACCACCGAACTCGTGGACCTGCGCACCGACGCCCCCGTCGAGCCGCTGCCCGAACGCGGCCGCAAGGTATGGCTGCACCACGGCAGCTCCATCAGCCACGGCTCCGACGCGGCGAGCCCCACCGGCATCTGGCCCGCCCACGCCGCGGCGCTGGCCGGCGTCGACCTGATCAACCTGGGCTTCGGCGGCAGCGCCCTGCTGGACCCCTTCACCGCCCGCGCGATTCGGGACACCCCGGCCGACCTGATCAGCGTCAAGATCGGCATCAACCTGGTGAACCTCGACCTGATGCGACTGCGCGCCTTCACTCCGGCCGTCCACGGCTTCCTGGACACCATCCGCGACGGCCACCCCGACACCCCGCTGCTGGTCGTCTCCCCCATCCTGTGCCCCATCCACGAGGACACGCCGGGCCCGGGCGCCTTCGACCTCGCCGCACTCAGCACGGGACAGCTGAAGTTCCAGGCACTCGGCGACCCCGCGGAAGCGGCCACCGGCAAACTGACGCTCAAGGTGATCCGCGAGGAACTGTCCCGGATCGTCGAACAGCGCTCGACGGACGACCCGAACCTGCGCTACCTCGACGGCCGCGACCTGTACGGCGAACAGGACTACGCCGAGCTGCCGCTCCCCGACGAACTCCATCCGGACGCGGCGACGCACCACCGAATCGGCGACCGCTTCGCGGAACTCGCCCTCCGACAGGGGACTACCGCTCGAAGCGGTACCCCATCCCAGGCTCCGTGATGCTGCATCCCCCGGGGGACAACCCCCGGCCCCCCGGCCAGCCTCGCCGCTCACTTCTCGAAGCGATACCCCATCCCAGGCTCCGTGATGAAGTGCTTCGGATGCGACGGATCCGCCTCCAGCTTCCGCCGCAACTGCGCCATGTACACCCGCAGATAATTCGTCTCCGTCCCGTACGACGGCCCCCATACCTCCTGCAACAACTGCTTCTGGCTCACCAGCCGCCCGGCGTTGCGCACCAGCACCTCCAGCAGATGCCACTCGGTCGGCGTCAGCCGGACATCCGCCCCGTCCCGGTTGACCTTCTTCGCGGCCAGGTCGACGGTGAACGTGCCGGTCTCGACGATGACGTCGTCCTCGCCGCCCCCGACGGGCTCGGCGCGCCGGACCGCCGCCCGCAGCCGGGCCAGCAGCTCGTCCATGCCGAACGGCTTGGTGACGTAGTCGTCGGCGCCCGCGTCCAGCGCCTCGACCTTCTCGTCGGAGGAGTGCCTGGCGGACAGCACGAGGATCGGCACCCGGGTCCAGCCGCGCAGGCCCCGGATCACCTCGACGCCGTCCATGTCGGGAAGTCCGAGGTCGAGGACGACCACATCCGGGTGGCGGGCCGCGGCCAGCTGAAGGGCCGTGGCGCCGTCGTGCGCCGCGTCCACCTCGTACTTGCGGGCCTTGAGGTTGATCACAAGGGCGCGCACGATCTGCGGCTCGTCTTCGATCACGAGCACCCGGGTCATCTGGCCTGCCTTTCGGGTTCCGGCACTTCGGGGTAAACGAGCTGGTCGGCGGCGACGCGGAGCGTGAGGACCATCGTGAGGCCGCCGCCGGGAGTGTCCTCCGCGTTCAGCGTCCCGCCCATCGCCTCCGCGAACCCGCGCGCCACCGCGAGTCCCAGCCCCACCCCGGCACCGCGCGGAGCGTCACCGTACCGCTGGAAGGGCGCGAAGATCCGCTCCTTGGCGTCGTCGGGGACACCGGGCCCACGGTCCACGACCCGGACCTCGACCCGGTCGGCGAGGGAGCTGGCGGCGACGAGGACAGGGGTGCCGAGCGGGCTGTACTTCACGGCGTTCTCGACGACATTGGCGACCGAGCGCTCCAGCAGCCCGGGGTCGACGGCGACCATGGGCAGGGTCTCCGGGATGTCGAGTTCGACGCTGTCCTCGGGCACCCCGCCGAGCGCCATCGGCACCACTTCGTCGAGGTCGATCTCGCGGACGATCGCGCTGACCGTGCCGGTCTGGAGCCGGGACATGTCGAGGAGGTTGCCGACCAGGTGGTCCAGGCGGTCGGCGCCCTCCTCGATCCCGGCGAGCAGCTCCGCCTCGTCCTCCTCGGACCAGGCCACGTCGTCGGAGCGCAGGCTGCTCACGGCCGCCTTGATCCCGGCGAGCGGGGTGCGCAGATCGTGGCTGACGGCGGCCAGCAGCGCCGTACGGATGCGGTTGCCCTCGGCCAGCGCACGGGCCTGGTCCGCCTCCTCCTTGAGGCGGCGCCGGTCCAGGACGACGGCGGCCTGCGCGGCGAACGCCGCCAGCACCCGGCGGTCCTCGGCGGGCAGTACCCGGCCGGTCAGCGCCAGCGCCATGTGGTCGCCGACCGGCATGTCGACGTCCGCGTCCTCCGGGTTCGTGCACGGCTCGGGTCCCACGCTCCCGGCGCAGGTCCAGGGCTCCACGTCGCTCTGCCGCTCCAGCAGGGCGGCCGACTCCATCCCGAAGGTCTCCCGGACCCGTTCCAGCAGCGCCTCCAGGCTGGTCTCGCCGCGCAGCACATTGCCGGCGAGGAAGGAGAGGATCTCCGACTCGGCGCGCAGCCGGGCGGCCTGGTGGGTGCGGCGGGCGGCGAGGTCGACCACGGAGGCGACGGACACCGCGACCCCGATGAAGATCGCGATGGCGACGATGTTCTTCGGGTCGGCGATGGTGAACCGGTGCAGCGGCGGGGAGAAGAAGTAGTTCAGCAGCAGCGACCCGAAGGCCGCCGAGGCCAGCGCCGGGAAGAGCCCGCCGAGCAGCGCCGCCGCCACGGTCGCCGTCAGGAACAGCAGCATGGTGTTGGCGAGGCCCAGGTCGACTTCGTTCAGCGCCACCGTCAGCAGCACGGGACCGAGGAGGCCGACGAGCCAGCCCCAGGTGATCCGGGCCCGTCCCAGCCGCGCCCCCCGGGCGACCGGCAGCCCACGCCCCTTGGCGACCTCTTCGTGCGTGACGATGTGCACGTCGAGGTCCGGCCCCGACTCCCGCGCGACGGTCGCTCCGACGCCGGGCCCGAAGATGTACTGCCAGGTCTTGCGGCGCGAGGAGCCGAGCACGATCTGAGTGGCGTTCACCCCGCGCGCGAAGGCCAGCAGCGCCACCGGTATGTCGTCGCCGACGACATGATGGAAGGTGCCGCCGAGATCCTCGACGAGGGTGCGCTGTACGGCGAGTTCCTTGGGCGAGGCCGAGGTCAGGCCGTCGCTGCGGGCGATGTAGACCGCGAGCACCTCACCGCCGGCGCCCTTCTCGGCCAGCCGCGCGGCCCGCCGGATGAGGGTCCGGCCCTCGGGACCGCCGGTCAGCCCGACCACGATCCGCTCGCGCGAGCCCCAGATCTTCGACACCCGGTGGTCACTGCGGTACTGCTGCAGATACTCGTCGACCCGGTCGGCCACCCACAGCAACGCCAGCTCGCGCAGGGCCGTGAGATTGCCCGGCCGGAAGTAGTTGGACAGGGCCGCGTCGACCTTGTCGGACCGGTAGATGTTGCCGTGCGCCATCCGCCGGCGCAGGGCCTGCGGGGACATGTCGACCAGCTCGATCTGATCGGCGCGACGCACCGCCTCGTCCGGCAGGGTCTCCTGCTGCCGTACACCCGTGATCGACTCCACGACGTCGCCCAGCGACTCCAGGTGCTGGATGTTGACGGTCGATATGACATCGATCCCGGCCGCGAGCAGCTCCTCGACGTCCTGCCAGCGCTTGGCGTTGCGGGAGCCGGGGACGTTGGTGTGGGCGAGCTCGTCCACCAGCGCCACCCGGGGACGGCGGGCGAGCACGGCGTCCACGTCCATCTCGGTGAAGGCGCTGCCGCGGTACGCGAGCTCCCTCCGCGGGATCTGCTCCAGGCCGTGCAGCATCACCTCGGTGCGCGGCCGGTCGTGGTGCTCCACGAAGGCCACCACACAGTCGGTGCCCCGCTCGGCACGCCGGTGCGCCTCGGACAGCATCGCGTACGTCTTGCCGACGCCCGGTGCCGCGCCGAGGTAGATCCGAAGCCTGCCGCGTCCCACAGCGTCGACCTTACGACCAGCAAACCCGACATATGCCACCGGGTACGGCCGCCGGGGCGTCTTTGACGCAACCCTGACGCACCGCACCCGGCGGCGGGCTCCCCCCGGCTCAGGAGGGGTTGTCCCCGTGGGTGAGGGTCTCCCAGGCGACGAAGAGGTTGTTGCTGCCGGCCGGGCGCCTGCTCTCGGTCAGCGTCTCGGTGTTGGTCATGGCGTGGCCGAGACGGTTGTGCAGGGCGTTGTAGCCGACCTCGGTGACCGGCCCGAGCCCCAGATGCAGGGAGCCGCCGCACAGCCAGCTCGGCACGGCCGTACCGAGTTCGTACTTGGCCTGGAACCCGAGCGCGTGCCGCAGCCGCTCGCCGACGTCGGTGCCGTACAGGTCCTCGCCCTGGATCCGGCTGGTCTCGGCGACGTGCGAGATCGCGGAGATGCCGTAGCCGGTGTGCGTGAGGTCGCGGCAGGTCTCCTGGGTGAGGCCGGTGACGAAGGTCGACTGGCCCTGCCAGTAGTTGACGATCTTCTCGCGGGTGTTGAGGTTCTGGCTCGGCACGGTCTTCGGCAGCTCGCCGTCGGAGGCGAGGTAGACGTAGGCGGCGGTGCGGGTGCGGAACTTCGCCATGGCCTTGTCGTACGACGCCTTGTCCTCCAGGAAGACGGAGATGCCGATGGCGGCCTCCATCATCGACAGCTCCCAGTTCCCGTTGGAGTTGGAGCCGTTGATGATCTCGGGCAGGTAGACATTGCGGAGCATGGTGGCGAAGCGGCCGGAGTTCGGCCAGCCGCCGGTGTACGTGTACTTGATGATCTCGGCGGCCTTGGGCCAGGAGGAGCCTGCCCAGCCGGTCTGCAGCGGGGCGTTGCTGTTGGTGTGGTCCGTGATGACCGCGGACCAGGCGTCCATCAGCTGGATGGACTTCTGCGCGTAGCGCGCGTCCCGCGTGATGTACCAGGCGAGGGCGTTGGTGTACGCGGCTATCGCGTCCTCGCGCTCGTCCGTGCAGCCGTAGTTGGGGTTGGAGTAGGAGCCGCACTCGACGACCGCGCGGGGCTTGGGGGTGCGGTTCAGGTCGGCGTACTTGCTCGCCATCATCTGGTCGTAGGCGCCCTTCCAGGGCTGGGCGCCGGCCAGGACCTTGGAGCGGGCGAAGTCCAACTGGCCCTTGGAGACCGTGACTCCGGGATGGGTGAAGGTGGCGGGCGCCGCGTCGGCGCCGGGCGCGGACGGCCAGGCGAGGACACCGGCGACGAGGGCGGCGACGGCCGCGAGCAGTCCGGTTCTGCGCATAGGTGGGGGGCCTTCCGTTCTCGTATATGAACGTGAAGCGCCTTTATGAACAGACGCGTTGGCCGGAGACAATAGGTCCAGACCAATACGTCGTCAAGAGTCCGCACGCGAGAAAGGGCCGCACCCCTGAGGGGTACGGCCCTTTCCTTACGTTCCTTACGACTGTCTAGCGGACCTCGGTGATCTCCGGTCCGCGCTGCAACTGCCCCATGCCGCCGGAGAACCGAGATCCGGCCTCCTCCTGCTGGACCCCTTCGGGGACCATCTGGGCGTCGTTCGGCAGCTTCAGGACGATCGGGTCGCGGGGCGCCATCGGGCCCTCGCCGCGGACCACGACCGTGTCCCGGAAGATCTGCTCCAGTAGCCCGGCCGCCTGCGGCTGCACCGCGCCCTGGCCCGAGATCACACCGCGCAGGAACCAGCGCGGACCGTCCACCCCGACGAACCGCACGACCTGGAAACCGCCCGTGCCGTCCGGCAGCTGGACCGGGACCTGCGCCCTGAGCTCCCAGCCCAGCGGACCCTCGACCTCGTCGATGATGCCGCCCTGCTGGGTGATGCCGGAGCCGATCTCCTCGCGCACCTCGCCCCAGATGCCCTCCCGCTTGGGAGCGGCGAAGGCCTGCAACTGGATGGCGCTGTCGCGCAGGACGACGGTCGCCGCGACGATCGCGTCGCCCGCTACCTCGACCCGCAGTTCCATGCCCTCGACTCCGGGCACGAAGAGCCCGCCCAGGTCCACCCGGCCCTCGCCGGGCTCGCGCACCTCGGTGCTGTCCCACGGTCCGTCGGGCCGCGGCTCCGGCTCCAGGCGCACGCGCTCGCGCGTGCCTTCGTCGTCCGCCTCGGTGTCGACGCCGTCGACGACCTGCTCGGGCTCGCCGGCCGCGTCCTCGGCGGCACCCTTCTTCTTGCGACGTCCGAACACGTCACTGTCCTTCCCGGTCGGATACGACCGAAGCGTATCTAGTCCCACCCGTCGTGCCGCCCTCGGCGGCCTGACCGCTTGTGCCGCGCCCGCCGTCCACGGCAGCGTGTCCACCGGTGGACCCGAAGCCCCCCTCGGCCCGCGCCGAGTCGGGAAGCTCCGCCACCTCCTGGAAGCGGACCCTCTCGACCTGCTGGACGACCAGCTGGGCAATCCGGTCGAAGCGCTCGAACCGCACGGTCTCGCGCGGGTCGAGATTCACCACGATCACCTTGATCTCCCCACGGTACCCGGCATCAACCGTCCCTGGGGCATTCACCAGAGCGACACCGCAGCGGGCGGCCAGACCGGAACGTGGGTGCACGAAGGCCGCGTACCCCTCCGGGAGCGCCACAGACACCCCCGTCGGCAGCACCGCACGCTCCCCCGGCTTCAATTCACAGGCCTCGGTGGTGCGCAGATCCGCCCCCGCGTCGCCGGGATGCGCGTACGACGGAAGCGGTACGTCCGCATCGACACGGCGGATCAGCACGTTCAGGGGGTCACGGCTCACGGGTTCACCTCGAAGGCGCGGGCCCGCCGCACCTGGTCCGGGTCGTTCATGGCGGCCTGGATCTCCTCCTGGCGGCCGTTGTCGATGAAGTGGTCGACCTTGACCTCGATGAAGAGCGCGTCGGCGCGGACGGCGACCGGTCCCTCGGGGCCGCCGACCCGTCCGGTGGCGGTGGAGTAGATCTTCCGCCCGGCCACCGCGGTCACCTCGGCCTGCAGATGCAGCACGGTCCCGACCGGTACGGGGCGCCGGAAGTCGGTCTCCAGACGTCCGGTCACGGCGATGGTCCGCAGCAGCCAGTTCAGCGAGCCCAGGGTCTCGTCGAGGGCGGTCGCGAGGATGCCGCCGTGTGCGAGACCCGGCGCGCCCTGGTGCTCGGGGCGCACGGTGAACTCGGCGGTGAGACAGACCCCTTCGCCCGCCCGCGCCTGCAGGTGCAGCCCGTGCGGCTGCTCGCCGCCACAGCCGAAACACTGGCCGTAGTGCGCGCCGAGAAGCTCACCGGGCGCGGGAGCATCAGGGTGTCGCACCGGTTTCACGGCGTCGGCCGGGGGCTGAAGGCTTGCGGATGTACCACTCACAGCCGCAGACCTTACCCGCGCGTCGGCGCCTCCCGGACACCGTGCCAAGCTTGGATCCATGCAGCTCTCCGCCACCCCGTACGAAGAACGCCTCACCGCCCCCCGCTCGTGGTGGCTGATGTCGGTACTGGTCGGCGTCTCCATGGCGCTGATCGTGCTCCCCTTCGGCACCCTGCCGATGCTCGGCGCCCTGGCCGGCGGTACGGCCGCGGCGGCGGTGGTGGCCAGCACGTACGGCTCGGTCCGGATCCGGGTGGTGGGCGACTCGCTGATCGCGGGCGAGGCGAAGATCCCGGTCACGGCGCTCGGCGAGACGGAGATCCTGGACCCGGAGGAAGCCCGGGCCTGGCGCACGCACAAGGCCGACACCCGCGCCTTCCTGCTGCTGCGGGCCTACATCCCCACGGCACTGCGCGTGGAGGTCACCGACCCCGAGGATCCGACGCCGTACCTGTACCTGTCGACGCGGGAGCCGCAGGCGCTGGCGGAGGCGATCAGGACGGCGAAGGCGGCCTAGCACTGTTGACCGATGGGTCCCCGGTACGGGGACCCAAGCAGGGCGTCGTCTCAGCTGCCGGGCCTGCCGCGCCAGAGCCGCTTGGGGCGGACCTCCTGCGCGACCTCGCCCATCGTGAGCGGGTCGGCCGGTTTCTCCAGCGGCGGGAGGTCGGTCAGCGCCTCCCAGGGCACCTGGATCTTGCGCAGGTCAGCGCGGATCCGGTCGGCCAGCTTCTTGGTGTCTCTGCGGTTCATCAGCGCGCCCACGGCCGCGCCGACCATGAACGGCATCAGATTCGGCAGGTTGCGCACCATTCGCTTCATGATCTGCTGACGCAGCTGGTGCTTCATATGGGTGTTCAGCGTCGAACTCACCGTCGACGGCTTGGTCACGTCGATCCCGCGCTCCCCCGACCAGGAGTCCAGATACGCGGTGGAGCGCTGTTTCAGGTTCCCCGGCGGACGTACGCCGTAGACCTCGTGGAGTTCGGCGATCAGCTTCAGCTCGATCGCGGCGACTCCGGTGATCTCCGCGGCCAGCTCTGTCGGCATCGCCGGCGGTACGGGCAGCATCGCGGCCGCGCCGATGCCCGCGCCGACGGTGGACGTCGCGGTCATCGCACCCGCCACGAGCTTGTCGGCGAGCTGCTCGGGGCCGAGGCCCGGGAACTGTCTGCGCAGGGTCGCGAGGTCCCGTACGGGCACCCGCGGGGCGTTCTCGATGATCCGGTCGGCGAGGTAGGCGAGCCCCGCCTTGGCGCGGCTGCCGCCCTTGCGGACGCCTTCCCGGGCCTTGTCCCCGACCACCGCGGCCCGTCGCCGGGCCACGGGCGTCGGTGCCTGCGCCGGCACCGGCGAATCGCCAGGGCCGGCCGCCGGTTCGAGCGAGGCCGATCCGGAATCGGATGAGCCCCGCTCGTCGTCACGCGCGCCGTGCGGGCCGCCGGGCGGCCCTTGGTCCGCTCCCCGCGCGGGAAAGCGGCGCTTCCAGGGAGAGGTCGAGCCAGTCACGGCCGACCCGTCCTCAGTCGCAGTCGCGGCAGATCGGCTGACCGTTCTTCTCCCGGGCCAGCTGGCTGCGGTGGTGCACCAGGAAGCAGCTCATGCAGGTGAACTCGTCCTGCTGCTTGGGCAGCACCCGGACGGCCAGCTCCTCGTTCGAGAGGTCCGCGCCGGGCAGCTCAAGGCCTTCCGCGGCCTCGAATTCGTCGACGTCCACTGCGGAGGTCGACTTGTCGTTCCTACGGGCCTTGAGCTCTTCAAGGCTGTCCGAGTCGACGTCGTCGTCGGTCTTGCGTGGGGTGTCGTAATCCGTTGCCATGTCGCTCTCCCCCTCTGGGTGTCTGCGGTGTCTCCAGCGCACGTAACGCGTGAGAGGCCGGACTTGTGCCCGACCCGAGGCGGAGATTTTGCCTCACATCAAGGTCTGTTACTCAATCGACACCCAACCGGACTCCTCAAGAGTGATCGGCTTGGATGGCGATGCGGACCGTACACGGTCCCAATGCCGCACTTCAAAGGCGTCTCACCGTGTACTTCCCGTGATCAAGACCCCCGAAAACCCGGATTTTCCCGGCTTTCCGACCGGTCGCATGATCACGGAGAGTAGATGGCCGGAAATTCGCCCTTGTGATCGATCACACACGGTACCGCTCCGCGAGTGCCCAGAAAATTCCGCGCAAAGCGAACATCCCGAAGTGTCGCCTTATCGATCTCACACGGGCAGAGCCACTCGCATCACCAGCCCACCGCCCTCGCGGGGCTGTGCCGTGATGTGCCCGCCGTGCGCCCGGGCCACGGACCGCGCGATGGACAGACCGAGCCCGACGCCCTTGTCGCTGCCCGTGCGCTCCGTCCGCAGCCGCCGGAACGGCTCGAAGAGATTGTCGATCTCGTACGCCGGGACGACCGGCCCCGTGTTGGACAC
Organism: Streptomyces sp. NBC_00287; assembly: GCF_036173105.1. NCBI lineage: Bacteria > Bacillati > Actinomycetota > Actinomycetes > Kitasatosporales > Streptomycetaceae > Streptomyces > Streptomyces sp. NBC_00287. The sequence continues at coordinate 6,953,551 of NZ_CP108053.1, read as the reverse complement.
GACGAGCACCGCCTGGCCGTGCTGGAGCTCGGTGGTGACCTCGACCCAGCCGCCCTCCGGGATGTTGTACCGCACGGCGTTCTGTACGAGGTTCAGGGCGATCCGCTCCAGCAGGACGCCGTTGCCCTGCACGACCGCGGGATCGCGCTTGCCGCGGATCTCCACGCCCCTGCCCTCCGCCTCGCCGTGCACCTGGTCGACGGCCTGCTCGGCCACCTCGGCGAGGTCGACCGGCTTGCGCTCGACGATCTGGTTGTCGCTGCGGGCGAGCAGCAGCAGGCCTTCCACCAGCTGCTCGCTGCGCTCGTTGGTGGCCAGCAGCGTCTTGCCGAGCTGCTGGAGCTCCACCGGCGCTTCCGGGTCGGACAGGTGCACTTCCAGGAGCGTGCGGTTGATCGCGAGCGGGGTGCGCAGCTCGTGCGAGGCGTTGCCGACGAAGCGCTGCTGGGCGGTGAAGGCCCGCTGGAGGCGCTCCAGCATGTCGTCGAAGGTGTCGGCGAGCTCCTTGAGCTCGTCGTCCGGGCCGTCCAGCTCGATCCGCCGGGACAGGTCGGAGCCGGCCACCGCGCGGGCGGTGCGGGTGATCCGGCCGAGCGGCGACAGGACGCGGCCCGCCATGGCGTAGCCGAAGGCGAAGGCGATGACGGCGAGGCCGAGCAGGGCCAGCAGGGAGCGGCTGAGCAGGGTGTCCAGGGCGTGCTGGCGCTGTTCGTTCACGCACTCGTTGAGCGCGCGGTTGAGCTCGTCCGCGGGCAGGCTGGTGGCCCGCATGTTGCACATGTCGCTGGAGACCTGACCGGACAGGACCCTGAAGGGCAGATCACTGCCGACGTTCAGCGCGCTCGCGGCGAGCAGATAGATGATCGACAGCAGCAGGATGCCGGCGATCAGGAACATCCCGCCGTAGAGCAGGGTGAGCCGTATGCGGATGGTGGGGCGCAGCCAGGGGAAGGGCTGCACGGGCCTTCTCGGGTCCCAGGTCGGCTTGGGGGGCGCCTGGGGCGGGGCGGGGGTCGCTGCCATGGGGGATCAGATCCGGTAGCCGGAGCCGGGGACGGTGACGATGACGGGGGGCTCGCCCAGCTTGCGGCGCAGCGTCATGACGGTGACGCGGACGACGTTGGTGAACGGGTCGGTGTTCTCGTCCCAGGCCTTCTCCAGCAGCTGTTCCGCGGAGACGACGGCGCCCTCGCTGCGCATCAGTACTTCGAGGACGGCGAACTCCTTGGGCGCGAGCTGGACCTCCTTGCCGTCGCGGAAGACCTCGCGGCGGTTGGGGTCGAGCTTGATCCCGGCGCGCTCCAGGACGGGCGGCAGCGGGACGCTGGTGCGGCGGCCGAGGGCACGCACGCGTGCCGTGAGCTCGCTGAAGGCGAAGGGCTTGGGGAGATAGTCGTCGGCGCCGATCTCCAGGCCCTCGACGCGGTCGCTGACGTCGCCGGAGGCCGTGAGCATCAGCACGCGGGTGGGCATGCCGAGCTCGACGATCTTGCGGCAGACGTCGTCGCCGTGCACGAGCGGGAGGTCGCGGTCGAGGACGACCACGTCGTAGTCGTTGACGCCGATGCGCTCCAGGGCGGCCGCACCGTCGTACACGACGTCGACGGCCATGGCCTCCCGGCGTAGTCCGGTGGCCACCGCATCGGCGAGCAGTTGCTCGTCCTCGACGACGAGTACGCGCACGTCGCTGTTCCTTCCTGATGTCCACCCGCGTAGCGCCGCTGGGGCGCACGGGCAGGGGTCCGGTGGGGTGTGTTGGCCTCCATCCTGCCCTTTTCGGCCATAAGTCGGCGGTAAGACGGGTGAGTGACGCATGAAGGACGGGTGTGAGGCCCGGGAATGCGAGATTTTCCGCGGGGGTTGAGGTTTCCGTGAGGGAGAGCGGGGGGAGGACGGCTTTACACCCCGCGATCACGCTCCGCTTGTGCCGCACCACCATGCGGTACGCGGCAATCCGCTTTCCGCAGAGCGGTCGTGGATGTCCGGCACCGTCGCCGCCCGGCATGGGCAGCGCTGGGCACCCACAGGAGACGTGATCGCCCCTTCCGAACGGCACACCCCCGTGCCACCGACCCACGACCCAGGACGAGGGGGCACAGCATGGACGCATTCACCGCAGGGCTTCTGCAGCGCATAAGGGCGACCGAGTCCGACCTGACGCGGGCTCGTGACGAGGGCGACGACTTCCTCGTCGAAGTGGAGCAGGGCGAACTCGACGACCTGCGCCGCCTCGCCGCCGAGCACGGTGTGGAAGTCGGCGCGTCCAGCGTCTGACCAGCACGTACGCACACGAGCGGGCCCCCGGCGAATCCAGCGCCGGGGGCCCGCTCGTCGTTTTCGAGAGCACCTTCGAGCAACTCGAGCAACTTCGAGCAGTTCAGTCCCGCCAGGCGCCGAAGTCCTCCAGCAGCCGCTGGAGGGGCTCGAAGACACCCGGGGTGGCGGCGATCGCCAGCTCGCCCGTGGGGCCCTCTCCGGGGCGTCCACCGGTCAGGGCGCCCGCCTCCCGGGCGATCAGGTCACCCGCGGCGAGGTCCCAGGGGTGCAGCCCGCGTTCGTAGTAGCCGTCCAGCCGGCCCGCGGCGACGTCGCACAGGTCGACCGCCGCCGAGCCGGAGCGCCGGATGTCCCGCAGCAGCGGGATCAGCCTGTGGGCGACCTCCGCCTGGTGGATCCGGACCTCGGTCACATAGTTGAAGCCCGTGGAGACCAGCGCCTGTTCCAGCGGCGGCGCCGGGCGGCAGACCAGCTCGCGCTCGCCCTCCCAGGCACCGGTGGCCCAGGCGCCGGCGCCGCGGACCGCGTGGTACGTCTCGCCGCGCATCGGGGCCGCGACGACCCCGACGACGGTCTCGCCGTCCTGCTCGGCGGCGATGGAGATCGCCCAAGTCGGCAGTCCGTACAGGTAGTTGACCGTGCCGTCGAGCGGGTCTATCACCCAGCGCACCCCGCTGCTGCCCTCGGTGGCGGCGCCCTCCTCACCGAGGAAGCCGTCGTCGGGGCGCTGGTCGGAGATCAGGTCGGTGATCAGCTTCTCGGCCGCGATGTCCATCTCGGTGACCACATCGATCGGGCTCGACTTGGTCTTGGCGACCGCGAGGTCGGCCGGGCGGCCGTCGCGCAGCAGGTCGCCCGCGCGGCGCGCGGCCTCCTGGGCGAGGCGCAGCAGGTCCGAGTGCAGGGGGTCGGTCACGGGGCTCCTCAGGCGTAGGGCTGTGGGTCGCGGCGGGGCGAGGTGCGGCGGTCCTCAGGCATAGGGGCTGTCGGCACCCGCCGCGGCGGGCCGGGGCGCGCGCGCCGGGCAGCAGCCGACCGGGCAGAGGTTGTGGCTCGCACCCAGCGCGCCCAGGGCGCACGGCGTGACCGCCCTGCCGCTCTCGGCGGCGGCCCGCTCCAGGACGAGCTCACGGACGGCCGCGGCGAACCGGGGGTCGGCGCCGACGGTGGCCGAGCGGCGCACCGGCAGACCCAGCTCCTTGGCCTTGGCCTTGGCCTCGGTGTCGAGGTCGTACAGGACCTCCATGTGATCCGAGACGAAGCCGATGGGGGCCATCACCACGGCCGGGACGCCGGAGGCGTGCCGCTCCTCCAGGTGGTCGCAGATGTCGGGCTCCAGCCAAGGGATGTGCGGGGCGCCGGAGCGGGACTGGTAGACGAGCTGCCAGGGGTGGTCGACGCCGGTGCGCTCGCGGACCGCGTCGGCGATCAGCCGAGCCACGTCCAGGTGCTGCTCGACGTACGCCCCGCCGTCGCCGTGGTCCTCGACGGGACCCGAGCTGTCCGCGGCCGCGTTCGGGATGGAGTGGGTCGTGAACGCGATGTGGGCGCCGCCCCGGACCTCCTCGGGGAGGTCGGCCAGGGAGCGCAGCACGCCGTCGATCATGGGCTCCACGAAGCCCGGGTGGTTGAAGTAGTGCCGCAGCTTGTCGATCTTCGGCAGCTCCAGGCCCTCGAGGTCCAGGGCGGCGAGCGAGTCGGCGAGGTTCTCGCGGTACTGGCGGCAGCCCGAGTACGAGGCGTAGGCGCTGGTGGCGAGGACGAGGATGCGGCGGCGGCCGTCGCGCACCATCTCGCGCAGCGTATCCGTCAGATACGGCGCCCAGTTGCGGTTGCCCCAGTAGACCGGCAGGTCCAGGCCGTGGTCGGCGAAGTCCTTGCGCAGGGCGTCGAGGAGTGCGCGGTTCTGGTCGTTGATGGGGCTGACCCCGCCGAACAGGAAGTAGTGCTGTCCGACTTCCTTCAGCCGTTCCTTGGGGATGCCGCGCCCGCGCGTCACGTTCTCCAGGAACGGAACCACGTCGTCCGGGCCCTCGGGGCCGCCGAAGGAGAGCAGGAGGAGGGCGTCGTAAGGGCTGGCATCGAGCGCGTCTGGCATGCGTCCGATCCTGCCACCCGGCACTGACAGCCGGGAAACGGCGGGGTGTCGACCTGGGTCTCCGACCGGCCGATCGGGTGCGTTAGGGTCACCTAACTCGTAAGCTGTATCGGCCACGTACACGCCTTACCCGGCGCGCCTCCCGCGCCTCCCGCCCAGCGACCGGAGAACCCGTGCCCAGCCCCTACCGCGCCCTGTTCGCCGCCCCCGGCTCCAAGGGCTTCTCCGCCGCCGGCTTCCTCGGCCGGATGCCCCTGTCGATGATGGGGATCGGCGTGGTGACGATGGTGTCCCAGCTGACCGGGCGGTACGGCCTGGCCGGCGCCCTCTCGGCCACCATCGCGCTCGCCGCCGCGGTGGCCGGACCGCAGGTCTCGCGGCTCGTGGACCAGTACGGCCAGCGGCGCGTACTGCGCCCGGCGACACTGGTCTCGCTCGCCGCGGCGGCCGGACTGCTGCTCGCCGCGCACTACCGCTGGCCGGACTGGACGCTGTACGTCTTCAGCGCCGGCATCGGCTGTGTGCCGAGCGTCGGCGCGATGGTCCGCGCCCGCTGGGCGGCCGTGTACCGGGACACCCCGCAACTGCACACCGCGTACTCCTTCGAGTCCGTGGTGGACGAGGTCTGCTTCATCTTCGGGCCGATCATCTCCATCGGGCTCTCCACGGCCTGGTTCCCGGAGGCCGGTCCGCTGCTCGCGGCCTGCTTCCTGGCGGCCGGTGTCTTCTGGCTGACCGCCCAGCGCGCCACCGAGCCCGTCCCGCACCCACGCGCGCGGGACGAGGGGCGCGGCAGCAGCGCCCTGCGCTCCCCCGGCCTCCAGGTCCTGGTGGCCACCTTCGTGGCGACCGGCGCGATCTTCGGCGCGGTCGACGTGGTCACCGTGGCCTTCGCGGAGGAGCAGGGCCACAAGAGCGCGGCGAGTATCGTCCTCGCCCTGTACGCGGCCGGTTCCTGTGTCGCGGGCGCCGTGTTCGGGCTGCTGCACCTCAAGGGGGCGCCCGAACCTCGCTGGCTGCTGGGCATATGCGCGATGGCCGTGAGTATGATCCCCCTCCTACTGGTCGGAAACTTGCCGTTTCTGGCCGTGGCGCTGTTCCTTGCGGGGCTCTGCATCGCTCCCACGATGATCACGACGATGTCCCTCATCGAACAGCACGTACCACGCGCGCAACTGACCGAGGGCATGACCTGGGTGAGCACCGGGCTCGCGGTCGGGGTCGCGCTCGGCTCCTCCATGGCCGGCTGGGTGATCGACGCGGCCGGTGCGCAGGCCGGGTACGGGGTTCCGGCGGTCTCCGGAGCCGTCGCGGTCGCGGTCGGTTTCCTCGGGTACCGCCGGCTCAATCGGCCGGCTCCGCGTCGGGGAGGCACCGTTGAGCAGCACAGCGAGCGGGAAGAACGGCACGTGGCGTAACTGGGGCGGAAACGTCTCGGCCCGCCCCGCGCGGGAGGTCACGCCCGCCTCGGTCGAGGAACTGGCGGATGCCGTACGGAAAGCGGCCGAGGACGGCCTGAAGGTGAAGCCCGTCGGCAGCGGGCACTCCTTCACGTCGATCGCCGCCACCGACGGTGTGTTGATCCGCCCTCAACTGTTGACCGGCATCCGCAATATTGACCGGAACGCCATGACGGTCACGGTGGAAGCCGGTACCCCGCTCAAGAGACTCAACATGGCCCTGGCTCGCGAGGGTCTGTCGCTGACCAACATGGGCGACATCATGGAGCAGACGGTCTCCGGGGCCACCAGCACCGGCACCCACGGCACGGGCCGGGACTCGGGCTCGATAGCCGCCCAGATCACGGCACTTGAGCTGATCACGGCCGACGGCTCGGTGATCGGCTGCTCGGAGAAGGAGAACCCTGACGTCTTCGCCGCCGCCCGCACCGGCGTCGGCGCCCTCGGCATCGTCACTGCGATCACCTTCGCCGTGGAGCCGGTCTTCCTGCTGACGGCCCGCGAGGAGCCGATGACCTTCGACCGGGTCACCCAGGACTTCGACGAACTGTGGGCCGAGAACGAGCACTTCGAGTTCTACTGGTTCCCGCACACCGGCAACACCAACACCAAGCGCAACAACCGCAGCGCGGGCCCGGAGCGCCCGGTGGGACAGCTCAAGGCCTGGTTCGAGGACGAGTTCCTCTCCAACGGCGTCTTCCAGGCCGCGCAATGGATCGGCCGCGCGGCGCCCGCCACGATCCCGGCCATCGCCCAGATCTCCAGCAAGGCCCTGTCCGCGCGGACGTACACGGACATCCCCTACAAGGTCTTCACGTCGCCGCGCCGGGTGCGCTTCGTGGAGATGGAGTACGCCGTCCCGCGCGCGGCAGCGGTCGAGACGCTGCGCGAGTTGAAGGCGATGGTCGAGCGCTCGGGCCTGAAGGTCAGTTTCCCCGTGGAGGTGCGCACCGCCCCGGCCGACGACATCACCCTGTCCACCGCCTCGGGCCGGGACAGCGCGTACATCGCCGTCCACATGGCCAAGGGGACCCCGTACCAGCGGTACTTCACCGCCGCCGAGCGCATCTTCACCGCGCACGAGGGCCGGCCGCACTGGGGCAAGGTGCACACCCGGGACGCCGAGTACTTCGCCGGGGTCTATCCGCGCTTCGGCGAGTTCACTGCGCTGCGGGATCGACTGGATCCGAATCGGCTGTTCCAGAACGACTACTTGCGGAGGGTTCTGGGGTCGTAGCGAAGGCGTCGGGTTCCGTGAGGTACGCCACGTTCGAGATGCCCCAACTCCCTTGCCGGACGGCTGAGTCCCGCCTCTTGCGCCAACTTCGGCGGCGCGCCAATCCACGCACGTGGCCCAAATGGAGTACTGTTGCGAGCCCTGGGTCCGGTCTCCCGCCAGGGCGTCCGTGGCCTTCAAGGACCGCCGGGAGGGGGCTAGTTGCACAGGGTGACGGAGTTTGTCACTTAGCGTTGCGAATAGGTAACCGTGCCATAACGGCGATCCAGGGCCCGTGCCCGACACGCCGGGCAACTCGGCAAGGTTGTGGCAGGCTGCACCCGGGCAGGCCACACTCGACTAGCGGAAGCAGCGACGCACGTGACGTCGGCAGGCACCACCCGGGAGGTCCCCATGCCCGAACTGCGTGTCGTGGCCGTCTCCAATGACGGCACACGGCTGGTGCTGAAGGCTGCCGACGCAACGGAGTACACGCTTCCGATCGACGAACGGCTCCGTGCCGCCGTGCGCGGCGACCGTCCCCGCCTCGGCCAGATCGAGATCGAGGTGGAGAGCCATCTCCGCCCCCGTGACATCCAGGCGCGTATACGCGCGGGTGCCACGGCGGAGGAAGTCGCGCAGATGGCGGGCATTCCCGTCGACCGCGTCCGTCGCTTCGAGGGCCCCGTCCTGGCCGAGCGTGCCTTCATGGCCGAGCGGGCCCGCAAGACCCCGGTCCGCCGCCCCGGTGAGAACGCCGGACCCCAGCTCGGCGAGGCGGTCCAGGAGCGACTGACCCTGCGCGGCGCCGAGAAGGACACCGTGCAGTGGGACTCCTGGCGCCGCGACGACGGCACCTGGGAGGTCCTGCTGGTCTACCGGGTCGCGGGCGAACCGCACTCGGCGAGCTGGACGTACGACCCGCCCCGGCGGCTCGTCCAGGCCGTCGACGAGGAGGCGCGCTCGCTGATCGGCGAGTCCGAGGACCTCGCCGCTGCCGAGCCCAGCTTTCCGTTCGTCCCGCGTATCGCCCGGCTGCCGCGCGACCGCCCGCTGGACCGTTCCCTCGACCGGGAGCGGCCGAGCCTGCCGGCGCCGACTCCCGAGCCGGTCGAGGAGACCGTGAGCGAACGGGACTCCCTGACCAGCCTGTTGGAGGCCGTCCCGAGCTTCCGCGGCGACCTCGTCGTACCGGAGCGGCCGTCGGAGACCCCGCCGCCGGAGGAGCCCCCCGCCGCCGAGCCCGCGGCGGAGGAACCGCCGGCGCCCGCGGCCTCGGCCGGTTCCGCCTACGCGGACGTCCTGATGCCCCGCTCCGTGGGCAGCCACCGCGACCGGCTCATCGGCTCGACCGACCGCCAGGCCGAGGCCGACGGCGTCCGCCCGGGCCGCCGAGCGGCGGTCCCGAGCTGGGACGAGATCGTGTTCGGGACGCGGCGGAAGAAGCAGGAGTAGTTCGTCGGACGAGGACGGGGCCGCGCTCCCTGAGTGAGTGCGGCCCTTTCCTGTTGCCCGGCTACTGCGGATCCGGTCCCACGGCAACGGGCCGCTCCGGGTCCGAGGACCACTCCGACCAGGAGCCCACGTAGAGCGCGGCCGGGATGCCCGCGACCGCAAGCGCCAGCACCTCGTGCGCCCCGGAGACACCCGAACCGCAGTACACGCCCACAGCCGTGTCGTCTTCGGCGCCGAGGGCCTTGAAGTGCGCGTGCAGTTCCTCGGCGGGCAGGAAGCGGCCGTCGGCGGCGACGTTCTCGTTGGTCGGCGCGGACACGGCGCCCGGGATATGTCCGCCGACCCGGTCGATCGGCTCCACCTCGCCCCGGTAGCGCTCACCCGCGCGAGCGTCCAGCAGCAGCCCGGAGCGGGCGAGCGCCGCGGCGCCGTCCGCGTCGAGCAGGCCCGCCGATGCCGGGTTCGGCTGGAAATCGCCCTCCTCCGGGGTCGGCACCGAGGTCTCCAGCGGCCCGTCCCAGGTCGGCAATCCGCCGTCGAGGACCCGCACATCCGGGTGACCCGTCCAGCGCAACAGCCACCACGCGCGTGCCGCCGCCCAGCCCTGTCCGCCGTCGTACACGACCACCGGGCGCCCGGCCGTGACGCCCGCGCGGCGCATCGCGGCGCCGAAGTCGGCGAGGTCCGGCAAGGGATGCCGGCCCGCCGTACCGGGTGCGGAGGCGAGCTCTTCGTCCAGGTCGACGAAGACCGCGCCGGGGAGGTGTCCGGCCGCGTATTCGGCCCTTCCGTCGAAGGGCGGCTCGCCCGCCGCTCGAGCCACGCTCAACTGCCAGCGGACGTCGAGCAGCACCGGCGCACGGAGTCCGGCCAGGTCGCCGGCGAGTTCGGTTGCGGAGATGATGGCGTTCATGGCCACCATCCTCGCGTACGGGGTGGCCGCAACGTCCAGGTCCGGCTACTCTGCTCGGCCGGACAGCCCCGATCACGAGGCGTACGGGATCGGGCACATGCTGTACAGCCGATCGACACCCGTGGGCAATCACACGGAGACGGACGAGAAACGGCACACCGGGCATCCTCCGGGCACAGCGCGGTACGGCGGCGCGCCCGGGACGCGCGGCACCACGGGTGGTGCGAGCATCGGCACCGGGGTCCGGAGAGCGGAATCGAGGCGGCCACCGCGAGGGGCCGAGGAGAGAGTGACGATGACCGAGGCACGGGGGTCGGCCGGCCTGAACGGCGAAGCGCACGCTCGGCACGCGCCCGGCTCGCCCTGCTGGGTGAGTCTGATGGTGCACGGGCTGGCCGCGACCCAGGAGTTCTACGGGGAGCTGTTCGGCTGGGAGTTCCGGCCCGGACCGCAGCAGCTCGGCCCGTATGTACGGGCGCTGCTCGACGGGAAAGAGGTGGCCGGCATCGGCCAACTGCCGCCGGACCGCCATCTGCCCATCGCCTGGACGCCCTACTTCGCCTCGACGGACGTGGACCTGACGGCCGAGACGGTACGGCTGTGCGGTGGCACGGTGGGGGTGGGCCCCCTGGACGCCGCCGAGGCCGGCCGCCTCGCGATCTGCTCCGACCCCTCCGGCGCCGTCTTCGGCGTCTGGCAGGCCGCGGCCCACCTCGGCATCGCCCTCACCGGCGTCCCCGGCACACCGGTCTGGAACGAGCTGCTGACCTTCGAGACGGCCGGCGTGGCCAAGTTCTACGAGACGGTATTCGGCCACGAACAGCAGGCAGTCGCCTCAGCGGACTTCGACTACGTCACCCTCCACCTGGCCGGCCGCACCATCGCCGCAATCCTCGGCCTCGGCCAGACCCTCCCCCGCGACCGGGGCCCCCACTGGATGACCTTCTTCGAGGTGGCCGACACAGACGAATCAACCTCCCAAGTCGTCACCCTGGGCGGCCACATCCTCAAACCCCCACACGACAGCGCCCTGGGCCGCATGTCCACAGTGGCAGACCCGGAGGGCGCGAGGTTCTCACTGCTCCAGAGCAGGCCCTGAACCTCCCGGCTCGCCGGGGGGACGGGCCGGGCGGATCCTGGAGACATCAGCCGCTCCGCGCGAGTGATCGGGAGGAGCGATGCGTCGTCGTACCGCACCGTTGTTGGCCTCCGTGTTGGCGGGCTCGGCTCTGGCTCTGGCCCCTCTGTCGTCCGACGGGAAGGTCGGGGACACCCTGAGCCTCACGGGCCTCCAGGACGGGGAGAAGCTGGACGTCACCGTGACCAAAGTCGTGGATCCGGCACGTGCCGAGAACTCGATCTTCAAGCCGGACGAGGGCGACCATCTCGTCGCCGTCCAGTTCCGCATGAAGAACACGGGCACAGTCGAGTACACCGACGCGCCATCGTTCGGCGCGGAGGTGATCGACCAGAAGGATCAGCGCTTCGACGCGTCGGTCCTCCACGCCACCACCGCCGGGGCCGAGTTCCCCGGCAGCGTCACGATCCGGCCCGGAGCCAAGGCTGTCGGCTTCCTCACCTTCGAAGTGCCCGACGGATCCCGCGTCGTCACCGTCCAATACACGATGAACAGCGGCTTCGCCGACGACACCGGCGAATGGAAGGTCCCCAAGGCCCGCTAGGCCGACGGCACCGGCAGAACATCCGGGGACAGTGCCGCTGCCCTTGCCGTGGCTGCTGTCATGCGGCGGCGGTGGTGGCGGCGGCAGAGGACCTCATAGCCGATGGTGTCTGATTGGTCGACGTCGCCGACGACAACCTGGGCGCCCTCGACCACCATCTCGCCGCCTACCGTGCGGGCGTTGTGGGTCGCGCGGGCGCCGCACCAGCACAGGGCCTCGACCTGGAGGACCTCGACGCGGTCGGCCAGTTCCACCAGGCGCTGGGAGCCGGGGAAGAGCTTGGAGCGGAAGTCGGTGGTGATGCCGAAGGCGTAGACGTCCAGGCCCAGGTCGTCCACCACGCGCGCGAGTTGGTCGATCTGCTCCGGGGCCAGGAACTGCGCCTCGTCGGCGATGACGTAGTCCGCGCGGCCGCCCTGGGACAAGTGGTCCACCAGGTACGCGTACAGGTCCTGGCCGTCCTCGACCTCCACCGCGTCCGTGACCAGGCCGAGGCGTGAGGAGAGCTTGCCCTCGCCCGCGCGGTCGTCGCGGGTGAAGATCATGCCGACCAGGCCGCGCGCCGAGCGGTTGTGCTCGATCTGGAGAGCCAGCGTCGACTTCCCGCAGTCCATCGTTCCGGAGAAGAACACCAGCTCGGGCATGGGGTGTTGAGCACCTTTCGGCAACAGGGTCGTACGGGGCTTGGCTTCAGGAGCGTACTTCGAGCAGCGGAACCAGCTGTTCCGCCGGGGTCATCGAGCCGTGGTTGCCGACCATCGCCGACTCCTTCGGCTCCCGCTCGGAGGCGATGATCAGCACATCGTCGCGAGCGGCCGCGACGACGTCGCCGATCCGGGCGTACACCCGCTCGTCGATGTGCGGGCCGAACCAGCCCGCCGCGATCGCTTCCTCCCGCGAGGCCACCCAGAACTGCTCGCCGAGCACCTCGCGCCAGCAGGTCAGGACGTCGCTCTCGGCGCCCGGCACCGCGTACACATGGCGCGCGCGGCCCTCGCCGCCCAGCAGGGCGACCCCGGCGCGCAGCTCCCAGTCCTCGTCGAAGTCGATCCGGTGCTGCTCGTCGAAGGGCACATCGACCATGCCGTGGTCGGCGGTGACGTAGAGCGCGGTGCGCGGCGGCAGCTGCTCGGCGAGGCGCTGGACGAGCCGGTCGACGTACATGAGCTGGCCGCGCCACATGTCCGAGTCGACGCCGAAGCGATGGCCCGCGCCGTCCACCTCGGCGTAGTACGTGTAGACCAAGGAGCGGTCACCTGCGGCCAGTTGCTCGGCCGCGAGGTCCATGCGCTCCTCGCCGCTGAGCCGCCCGTGGAAGGTGCCGCCGCTCAGCGCCACCTTGGTCAGCGGGGTGTTCTCGAAGGCCGGCGACGACACCTGCGCGGCGTGCACACCCGCGTTGTGGGCGATCTGGAAGACGGTGGGGTACGGCTGCCAGGGCCGCGGCGCGGTCCACGGCTGCCAGCGCAGCTGATTCATCAGCTCACCGGTCGCGGGATTGCGCACGGTGTACCCGGGCAGCCCGTGCGCCCCGGGCGGCAGTCCGGTGCCGACGGAGGCGAGGGAGCTCGCGGTGGTCGCCGGGTAGCCTGTGGTGAGCGGCCGTCCCGTGCCGCCGCGGGAGCTGGCGAGGAGCGACGTCATGAACGGCGCCTCCTCGGGGTGCTCCTTCAGCTGCTCCCAGCCGAGACCGTCGATCAGGAACACGCAGTTCCGGTCGGCCGGGGCCAGCTCACTGATCGCGGCGGTCATGCCCGGTACGTCCATGCCGGCGGCCAGCGTGGGCAGCAGATCGGCGAGCGAGCCCGTGCCGTACTCGGGGAGGGGGGCGGAGTCGAGGGGCAGCGGTTGCGGGTCGTGCTCCCAAACAGGCTGGGCCATTATCGGGTGGTGTCCGCGGTCGCCTCGGAGAGCGCCTGCGCGAAGGCGAGCGCCTGGCGGACCGTCTCCGGGCCGTCGCCGGCCTCGCTGACACGCAGGCTGAGATCGTCGGCGGTGGAACTGCCCGTGTAGCCGTGGTCGGCCTCGCAGTTGGGGTCGCCGCAGGCGGCCGGCTCCAGATCGATCCGGGAGACCGCGCCCCAGCCGATGGTCAGCACGACCTCGCGGGGCAGCGTGCCCGGCGTGTACGACTCCGGGTTGGCGACCACCCGGCTGAGCACGACCGACGAGATCCGGCCGATCTTGACCGACTCCGTGGAGGTCGTGGCGTACGGGGTCGGGGAGGTGGTGTCCGCGGCCTGCTCGTCGGTGTGGCTGACGATGAAGCGGTTGTCGGTGAGGACCAGCACGGTGACATGCCGCCGCACCTCGTTCTGATCGAACGTGGTCTCCTGGTGGACCAGGTACGACCGGATGGGCTCGCCGCCCACGGCGGCCTCCACCGCCTCGGCCACGAGGGCCGGGTAGTAGCCGCTGCGCTCGATCGCCGCTCGCAGCCCCTGGGTCGTCGTACTGGTCTTGGCCATGGCCCCCATCCTACGGGGGCCCACTGACTGCGAGGGACCGCTCGCGCCCCTCAGTAGGCGGGGAGCGTGCGCGGGCCGAGGTCGTCGCGGGCGGGCGGCGGGGCCAGCCGTACGGTGGCGCCGAGCACGGTCAGACCGTGCGGGGCGACGACGACCGGCTCCAGGGTCACGGCGACGACCTCGGGGTGGTCGTGGACCAGGCGCGACACCCGGAGCAGCAGCTCCTCCAGTGCGGGGGTGTCGACCGGGGTCGAACCTCGCCAGCCGAACAGGAGCGGCGCCGTCCGGATCGAGCGCACCAGGGAGGTCGCCTCGCGGTCGGTGACCGGGATCAGGCGGTGCGCCATGTCCCCGAGGAGCTGGGACGCGGCCCCGGCGAGCGCGAACGACAGCACGGCACCGGCCGCCGGGTCGATCACGGCCCGTACGACGGTGTCCACCCCGCGCGGAGCCATCGCCTGCACGACCGGCCGCAGCTCCTCCGGCTTCCCGAACAGCTCGACCAACTCGGCGTACGCCCGCCGCAGTTGCTCCTCGTCCGCGAGATCCAGCCGTACGCCCCCCAGGTCGGCGCGGTGTCGCAGGTGCGGGGCGGTGGCCTTGAGGGCGACGGGGTAACCGACGGCCCGGGCGGCTTCGGCGGCGTCGTCGGGAGTGGGCGCGGGAAGGGCCCGCAGCACGTGAATGCCGTACGTCCCGAGCAGCTCACAGGTCTCCTCGGACCCGAGCGTGAGCCCCTGCCCCCTCGCCAGCAGCCCATCGATCAGCGCGGCCGCTCCCCGCTCGTCGATGTCCTCGTACTCGGGCACTCGCCCGGGCTCGGCGGCTTCCCGCCGCCACTGGGCGTACTTCACGGCTTCGGCGAGGGCACGGACGGCTCGCTCGGCGGCGGGGTAGGCGGGGATGAGGCGGGGTTCGCGCGCGTCTTCGTCAGGTGCCTCCGCCTTGCCGGAGCCGGCCTGTTCCACCAGGCCGCGGGCATGCGTGCCGCCCAGGGCGGCTCCCGGCCCATCGAAGGCCGGCACCCCGTGAGCGCCGGGCTGCTCGACCGGCCCCGCCTCGACCGCGGCGCCCGGTGCCGTACTGGCAGCCGCCGACAGCGCTTCCGCCAACCCGCCCAGTTCCACATGCACCACCAGCACCGGCTTCCCCGGCACCTCCTCCGCCGCCGACCGCAGTGCCTCCGCCAGCACCGCGTCCCCCGGCGACGGCTCCCCGATCGCCGGGATCGCGGTCACCACGACGGAGTCGCAGGTGTCGTCGGCCAGCGCTCGCGACAGCGCCGCCCGGAAGTCCCGCGCCGAAGCTCCCGTCGTCAGGTCCAGCGGCGGCAGCGGCCGTAGCCCTTCGGACAGGCACGCGTCGTACGTCAGCAGGCCCAGGGACTCGGAGTTGCCGAGGATCGCCACGCGCGGACCGGCCGGCAGCGGCTGGCGGGCGAGCAGCAGCCCCGCGTCGACGAGCTCGGTGATCGTGTCCACCCGGATCACCCCGGCCTGCCGCAGCAGGGCCGACACGGTGGCATGCGGCAACCGCGTCGCCCGTACGGCATGCCCCTGCGGAGCCGCCCCGCCGTGCCGCGCGCCCTGCACCACGACCAGCGGCTTCGCCGCCGCCGTCCGCCGGGCGAGCCGGGTGAACTTGCGCGGGTTGCCGATGGACTCCAGGTACATGAGGGCCACATCGGTGTCCGGGTCGTCGTACCAGTACTGGAGGACGTCATTGCCGGACACATCGGCCCGGTTCCCGGAGGAGACGAAGGTGGACACACCGGTGACCCCGGTGACCCCGCCGCCGCGCCGGTGCAGCCGGGACAGCAGGGCGATGCCGATGGCGCCGGACTGGGCGAACAGCCCTATCCGCCCGGGGCGTGGCATCTCGGGCGCGAGCGAGGCGTTCAGCCGTACGTCCGCCGAGGTGTTGATGACCCCGAAGGCGTTCGGCCCGATGATCCGCATGCCGTACGCGCGCGCGTGCCGGACGAGTTCGCGCTGGCGGTCACGCCCTTCGGGCCCGCTCTCGGCGTACCCGGCGGAGACCACGACCAGCCCCTGGACGCCGTGCTCACCGCACTCGGTGACGACCTCGGGAACCTGTTCGGCGGGCACGGCGACGACGGCGAGGTCGACATGGCCGTCGATGTCGCGCACCGAGCGGTAGGCGGGTACCCCGGCGAGCTCCTTCAGCTCGTCGGGGAACGCCTGATTGACGGCGTAGAGCGGCCCTTGGAACCCGCCCTCCCGGATGTTGTCGAGGACGCTGCGGCCCACCCCACCCGGGTTACGGCCCGCGCCGATCACGGCCACGGAGCCGGGGACCAGCAGCCGTTGGACGGACCGCGCCTCGGCGCGCTGTTCGCGCGCGTGCTGCACGGCGAGCGAGCGGTCGGTCGGCTCCAGGTCGAACTCCAGGCGGACTACGCCGTCCTCGAAGCTGCGCTTCTGGGTGTACCCGGCGTCCGTGAACACCTTGATCATCTTGGTGTTGGCGGGCAGCACCTCGGCGGCGAACCGGCGGATCCCGCGCTCGCGCGCGACCGCGCCGATGTGTTCGAGCAGCGCGGAGGCGACCCCGCGTCCCTGATGGGCGTCCTGGACGAGGAAGGCGACCTCGGCCTCGTCCGCGGGGGCGGAGGCGGGCAGCCCGTCGGCACCAATGCGGTCATAGCGTACGGTTGCGATGAACTCGCCGCCGATCGTGGCCGCGAGTCCCACCCTGTCCACAAAGTCGTGGTGCGTGAAGCGGTGGACGTCCTTGGCGGACAGGCGCGGGTAGGGCGCGAAGAAGCGGTAGTACTTCGACTCGTCCGAGACCTGCTCGTAGAAGCTGACCAGGCGCTCGGCGTCATCAACGGTGATGGGGCGGATGCGTGCGGTGCCGCCGTCGCGCAGCACCACGTCGGCTTCCCAGTGGGCGGGGTACTCGTGCCGGTCCGACGCGCTCTGCATGGGGCCCAGAGTACGGCTCGCGTCCGACAACGGCGCGAGGCAGTCTGTGGAGGACGAGTGTCGGATCGAGGCCGCGGTCCGACGACCACACGGGACGGGACGAAGGTCCGTACCGGGCACGCTTCACGTTGTGGAACACTGGTCTAGACAACCTGAGAACCTGAAGGGCAGCATCACATGGCTGAGCGCCGCGTCAACGTCGGCTGGGCCGAGGGCCTCCACGCCCGCCCCGCCTCCATCTTCGTCCGAGCCGCCACGGCCGCAGGCGTCCCCGTGACGATCGCCAAGGTCGACGGCAACCCCGTCAACGCGGCCTCCATGCTGGCTGTTCTGGGCCTGGGCGCCCAGGGCAACGAGGAGATCGTGCTCGCCTCCGACGCCGAGGGTGCGGACGCCGCCCTCGACCGTCTGGCGAAGCTGGTCTCCGAGGGTCTCGAAGAGCTCCCCGAGACCGTCTGAGTAATTGCCGGGCGCGGCACTCGCCGCTTCCCCGAAGGGCTCGTCCGAATTACCGGGCGGGCCCTTCGCATTTTCCACTTCCGGGCAGCGAAAATAGTCCCCCGGGAATTACACCCTCTTTGTATACGGTGCGCATGTTAATGCCGCAGGCCCGACATGTTTACGGGATGTTGCGAATTCCTCACACGCTCCCCGCCGGAGGGGAACCGCAGCCGGTGCGTACCGCTGGAGCGCTCGGTGTGCACGGCGGTGATCGCCCGCGCGCGCTCGCTGTCCCCGCGCGCCACCGCGTCCACGATCGCCCCGTGCTCGACCCAGGCCTCCGCGGGGCTGGCCGACGCCTCCACCGCGTACATCCAGGCGATCTTGTGCCGCAGCTGGGTCAGCATCGAGGTCAGGGCGGGGCTGCCGGAGGCCTGGGCCAGCGTCTCGTGGAACCAGCCGCCCAGGGAGCGCAGATCCTCGCTGTTGCCCCTTCTGGCCCGCTCCTGACCGAGCCTCACCAGACCGCGCAGCACCTTCAGATGCGCCTCGGTGCGCCGCTGGGCGGCCCGGGCGGCGCCGAGCGGCTCCAGCAGCGAGCGCATCTCCAGCAGGTCACCGGCTTCCTGCTCGGTCGGTTCCGCGACGCACGCGCCCGCGTGCCGCCGGGTCACCACGAAGCCCTCCGCCTCCAGCGTGCGCAGGGCCTCCCGGACGGGGACGCGCGAGACGCCGTAGCGGCGCGCGAGCAGTTCCTCGGTGAGTCGGCTGCCGCGCTCGTAGACACCGGCGACGATGTCGTCCCGGATCGCCGTGCATACCGAGTGCGCCGGAATACGCATGACCGACCTCCGCTTTAATCCCCGTGAAACGTCGACGACGGACGTGTGTTCAGTGACTCTATTGCAGTGAGCCGGAATTTCCGATGGCGGGCCGGAATCCATGGATATTTTTTGGACAACGGGGCCCCGTAAACACCGAAAAACCCCGGCTCGGGGAGCCGGGGTCTCGGAAGCGTGGCGGGTGTCGTCAGACGTTCACGCCGTGCGAGCGGAGGTAGGCGGCGGGGTCGATGTCCGAGCCGTACTCCGCGGTCGTACGGGCCTCGAAGTGCAGATGCGCCCCGGTGACGTTGCCGGTGGCGCCGGAGAGGCCTATCTGCTGGCCCGGGGTGACGCTCTGGCCCACCGAGACGGCGATGGACGACAGGTGGCCGTACTGGGTGTACGTGCCGTCGTGCATCTTGATGACGATCTGGTTGCCGTACGCCCCGCCCCAGCCGGCCTCGACGACGGTGCCCATGCCGACCGAGCGGACGGAGGTGCCGCTGGAGGCGTGGAAGTCGATGCCGGTGTGGCTGCCGGAGGACCAGACGGCGCCGCCGGCCTGGTAGCTCGTCGACACGTAGGAGCCGGAGATCGGGGAGACGAAGGTGTTCAGGCGCTTGCGCTCGGCCTCGCGGGCGGCGCGCTCCTTGGCCTCGCGCGCCTTCTTGGCCGCCTCGGCGGCCTCCTTGCGCGCGGCCTCCTCGGCCTTCTTCTTCGCCGCCGCCTCGTCGGCCGCCTGCTGCTGGGCTACAGCCTGGGCGTCGATCTGTTCGGCGACCGAGTCGCCGATGGTGATGACGGGGGTGAGACCGGTCTGCTCGGCGGCGGCCTCGGCGGCGAGCGCGGGGCTCGCGAGGGTGCCGACGACGCCGGTGGTGGTGAGGGCCGCGACGCCCGCCGCGCGGGCGGTGGTGCGCTGCATCCTGCTGGGACGACGGTGCTTCCCGGTGGCGCGCGTGAACGCCATGAAGTGGCTGGTCCTTTCCTTCCTTCTCGCCTACCGGGTTAGCTGACGGGTTCGGAGCAGGAAGGTCTCCTACGGCCGCCCTCGCTCACACGCGGGCGTCCGATTCACCCCAGGGACTTGGGTGGGTCCCCGGCTCCCCTGGCTCGCGCCGTACGGGGACTCGGCGATGACTGTCCGGTGCCGCGGATGCGGCGCACTGCCTGACGGACAGCCCGGACGACGCTAAACGGGACAACTTTCAATCCCCAAACGGATCGCGGCTTTTGTAGCGCATGCCACAGGTCAGACAGGCAACCTCTCCCTCAATTCGGACATAAAGGGGCCCTGGTGACGCTTCCATCACCAGGGCCCCACACGCGCGTGGCCGCGCGTTCACATCCGAGGGTGTGTCTACTCGGCTGTCACGACGGTGACTTCACCGATTCCGAGGGCCTCGACGGCCTCCTTGATCTGCGCCGCGTCACCGACCAGAACGGTCACCAGACGGTCCATCGGGAAGGCGCTCACGACGGCCGCGGTGGCCTCCACGGTGCCGGTCGCGGCGAGCCGGCGGTACAGCGTGGCCTGGTAGTCGTCGGGCAGGTGCTGCTCGACCTGGTCGGCCAGGGTGCTCGCCACTGCGGCGGCCGTCTCGTACTTCAGCGGCGCCACCCCGACGAGGTTCTGTACGGCGACGTCCCGCTCGGCGTCGGTGAGCCCGCCCTCGGCGAGGGTGCGCAGCACCTTCCACAGGTCCTCGAGGGCGGGACCGGTGTTGGGGGTGTCGACGGAGCCGCTGATGGCGAGCATCGCGGCGCCGGTGCCGTCGGGGGCGGAGCGCAGGACCTGCCCGAAGGAGCGCACGCCGTAGGTGTAGCCCTTCTCCTCGCGCAGGACGCGGTCCAGGCGGGAGGTGAGGGTGCCGCCGAGGCAGTACGTGCCGAGGACCTGCGCGGGCCACACACGGTCGTGCCGGTCGGGGCCGACGCGGCCGATCAGCAGCTGCGTCTGGACGGCTCCGGGGCGGTCCACGATGACGACGCGGCCGGTGTCGTCGGCGGTGACCGGGGGCACGGGCCGCGGCTCGGCCGAGGAGCCGGTCCAGGAGCCGAGGGTGTCGGCGAGGAGGGCGTCGAGGTCGGTGCCGGTGAGGTCGCCGACGACCACGGCGGTGGCCGTGGCGGGGCGGACGTGCCGCTCGTAGAAGGCGCGTACGGCCCCGGAGTCGATGGCCGCGACCGTCTCCTCGGTGCCCTGGCGCGGGCGCGACATGCGCGCGGCCGCCGGGAACAGCTGCTTGTAGATCTCCTTGGCGGCGCGCCGGGAGGGGTTTGCCAGCTCGTGCGGGATCTCGTCGAGACGGTTGCGCACCAGCCGTTCGACCTCGCTGTCGGCGAACGCGGGCGCCCTGAGGGCATCGGCGAGCAGACCGAGCGCCTTGGCCAGGCGGGAGACCGGAACTTCGAGGGAGAGCCGTACACCGGGGTGGTCGGCGTGCGAGTCGAGGGTGGCGCCGCAGCGCTCCAGCTCGGCGGCGAACTCCTCGGCGGTGTGCTTGTCGGTGCCCTCCGAGAAGGCCCGCGCCATGATCGTGGCGGCGCCGTCCAGACCGGCCGGCTCGGCCTCCAGCGGCGCGTCCAGGAGCACCTCGACGGCCACGACCTGCTGGCCGGGGCGGTGGCAGCGCAGGACCGTCAGACCGTTGTCGAGGGCCCCGCGCGTGGGCGCCGGAAAGGCCCAGACCTTCGGCTCGCCCGCCTGAGGCTGGGGGTGGAACTCCATCGTGGCGAGCTCGGTCACTTCACCGTCTCCTCGTTCTCGTCGGTCGCTTCCACGGTGGCCGCGGACTCCAGGTCTTCGGTGGGCTCCTCGACGGTCTCCGGGGGGACGGTCGGCTCGTAGACCAGCACCGCGCGGTTGTCGGGGCGCAGGCGGGCCTTGGCGACCTCCTGGACCTCCTCGGCCGTCACCTCCAGCACGCGCTTGACGGCGGTGAGGGCGAGCTGCGGGTCGCCGAACAGGACGGCGTAGCGGCACAGTTCGTCGGCGCGGCCCGCGACGGTGCCGAGCCGGTCCAGCCACTCGCGCTCCAACTGGGCCTGGGCGCGCTCCATTTCCTCGGCCGTCGGGCCGTGCTCGGCGAACCGGGCGAGCTCCTCGTCGATGGCGGCCTCGATCACCGGGACCTCGACATCACCGGAGGTCTTCACGTCCAGCCAGCCCAGGGAGGGCGCTCCGGACAGCCGCAGCAGGCCGAACCCGGCGGCGACGGCCGTACGGTCGCGCCGTACGAGACGGTTGTAGAGGCGGGAGGACTCGCCGCCGCCGAGGACGGTCAGGGCCAGGTCGGCCGCGTCGCACGCGCGTGTGCCGTCGTGCGGGAGGCGGTAGGCGGCCATCAACGCCCGCGCGGGGACCTCCTCCTCCACGACCTCGCGCAGCTGCTCGCCGATGATCTCCGGCAGCGAGCCGTCGCGCGGGGTGGGCTTGCCGTCGTGGGAGGCGATGGAGCCGAAGTACTTCTCGACCCAGGCGAGCGTCTGCTGCGGGTCGATGTCGCCGACGATCGACAGCACCGCGTTGCCCGGCGCGTAGTACGTGCGGAAGAACGCGCGCGCGTCCTCCAGGGTCGCCGCGTCCAGGTCGGCCATCGAGCCGATCGGCGTGTGGTGGTAGGGGTGGCCCTCGGGGTAGGCGAGAGCGGTCAGCTTCTCGAAGGCCGTGCCGTAGGGGACGTTGTCGTAGCGCTGGCGGCGCTCGTTCTTCACGACGTCCCGCTGGTTCTCCATCGACTCGTCGTCCAGGGCGGCGAGCAGCGAGCCCATGCGGTCGGCCTCCAGCCAGAGGGCGAGCTCCAGCTGGTGGGCGGGCATGGTCTCGAAGTAATTGGTGCGCTCGAAGCTGGTGGTGCCGTTGAGCGAGCCACCGGCGCCCTGCACCAGCTCGAAGTGGCCGTTGCCCTTGACCTGGGCGGAGCCCTGGAACATCAAGTGCTCGAAAAGGTGAGCCAGACCGGTACGCCCCTTGACCTCGTGGCGCGAGCCGACGTCGTACCAGAGGCACACCGCAGCGACCGGGGTCAGGTGGTCCTCGGAGAGCACCACGCGCAGGCCGTTGGCCAGGCGGTGCTCGGTCGCTGTCAGGCCGCCGGAGCCTGCCTGGGCTGTGGCCGTGTGACCCATGGGCATGTACGTCCCTTCGATCGCGTCCGCGGTCGAAGAAACCGCGGTTTTCCTGCCGGTCCTGCCACTGTATGCAAGCGTGCAGGGCCTCGGCGAAGTTCCCGGGCTGCGTACGCCGACAGCGGATGCCGACAGCGGATCGCGTAGCCTGCGGGCAGCCGTGAGCGGAGGTCCGCCTCCGCGCCGGGCCGGACGGCCGACGCCGGGTCCTGGTCCGGGTTGTCAGTGCCGCGGTCCACAATGGTCCGCGTCAGATCCAGTTCACGCGTCAGCATGAGCGCCCCGTAGGTGAGCGCACAGAAAAAGGAGCCTTGGCAGCGATGGCCCGCCGCAGCACGAAGACCCCGCCGCCCGACGACTCGTACGAGGAGAAGATCCTCGACATCGACGTCGTCGACGAGATGCAGGGCTCCTTCCTCGAGTACGCGTACTCGGTCATCTACTCCCGCGCCCTGCCGGACGCCCGTGACGGCCTCAAGCCGGTGCACCGCCGCATCGTCTACCAGATGAACGAGATGGGCCTGCGCCCCGACCGCGGCTATGTGAAGTGCGCGCGCGTGGTCGGCGAGGTCATGGGTAAGTTGCACCCGCACGGCGACGCGTCGATCTACGACGCGCTGGTGCGCATGGCGCAGCCCTTCTCGATGCGCGTCCCCCTGGTCGACGGCCACGGCAACTTCGGCTCGCTCGGCAATGACGACCCGCCGGCCGCGATGCGGTACACCGAGTGCCGTCAGGCCGCCGCGACGAGCCTGATGACGGAGTCGATCGACGAGGACACGGTCGACTTCGCGCCCAACTACGACGGCCAGGAGCAGGAGCCGGTGGCGCTGCCCGCCGCGTTCCCGAACCTCCTGGTCAACGGCTCGTCAGGCATCGCGGTCGGCATGGCCACCAACATGCCGCCGCACAACCTCGCCGAGGTCATCGCGGCCGCCCGCCATCTGATCCGCCACCCGAACGCGGATCTGGACGCCCTGATGCGGCTCGTCCCGGGCCCCGACCTGCCCACCGGCGGCCGGATCGTGGGCCTGACCGGTATCCGGGACGCGTACGAGACGGGCCGCGGCACGTTCAAGATCCGCGCGACGGTGTCCGTGGAGAGCGTGACGGCGCGCCGCAAGGGCCTGGTCGTCACCGAGCTGCCCTTCACGGTCGGCCCCGAGAAGGTCATCGCCAAGATCAAGGACCTGGTCGGCTCGAAGAAGCTCCAGGGCATCGCCGACGTCAAGGACCTCACCGACCGCGCGCACGGCCTGCGCCTGGTCATCGAGATCAAGAACGGCTTCGTGCCGGAGGCGGTCCTGGAGCAGCTCTACAAGCTGACGCCGATGGAGGAGTCCTTCGGCATCAACAACGTCGCCCTGGTCGACGGCCAGCCCCTCACCCTCGGCCTCAAGGAGCTCCTGGAGGTCTACCTCGACCACCGCTTCGAGGTCATCCGGCGCCGCAGCGAGTTCCGCCGCACCAAGCGGCGCGACCGGCTGCACCTGGTGGAGGGTCTGCTCACCGCCCTCGTCGACATCGACGAGGTCATCCGGCTGATCCGCTCCAGCGAGAACAGCGCGCAGGCCAAGGAGCGCCTGATGGAGCGCTTCTCGCTGTCGGAGATCCAGACGCAGTACATCCTGGACACCCCGCTGCGCCGGCTCACCAAGTACGACCGCATCGAGCTGGAGGCGGAGAAGGACCGGCTGAACGAGGAGATCGCGGAGCTGACCCGGATCCTGGAGTCGGACGCGGAGCTGCGCAAGCTGGTCTCCAACGAACTGGCCGCGGTGGCCAAGAAGTTCGGCACCGAGCGGCGTACGGTCCTGCTGGAGTCGGCGGGCGCCACGGCGGCGACGGTTCCGCTCCAGGTGGCCGACGACCCGTGCCGGGTCCTGCTGTCCTCGACGGGCCTGCTGGCCCGTACGGCGAACGGCGACCCGTTCGCGGAGGACGGCGACGCGAAGCGTTCCAAGCACGATGTGATCGTCTCGGCGGTGCCGGCCACCGCCCGTGGCGAGGTCGGCGCGGTGACCTCCACGGGCCGTCTGCTGCGGATCAACGTCGTCGACCTGCCTACGCTGCCGGAGACGGCGGCACGGCCGAACCTCTCGGGCGGCGCCCCGCTGACGGAGTTCGTCTCCCTGGAGGGCGACGAGACGGTGGTCTGCCTGACCACGCTGGACGAGTCCTCCCCCGGTCTGGCGCTCGGCACCGAGCAGGGTGTCGTCAAGCGCGTGGTGCCCGACTACCCGTCCAACAAGGAGGAGTTGGAGGTCATCACCCTCAAGGAGGGCGACCGGATCGTCGGCGCGGTGGAGCTGCGCACCGGCGAGGAGGACCTCGTCTTCATCACGGACGACGCCCAGTTGCTGCGCTACCAGGCCTCGCAGGTGCGTCCGCAGGGCCGCCCGGCGGGCGGTATGGCTGGCGTCAAGCTGACGGAGGGCGCGAAGGTCATCTCCTTCACGGCGGTGGATCCGGCGGTCGACGCGGTGGTGTTCACGGTCGCGGGCTCGCGCGGCACCCTGGACGACTCGGTCCAGACGACGGCCAAGCTGACCCCGTTCGACCAGTACCCGCGCAAGGGCCGCGCCACCGGCGGTGTCCGCTGCCAGCGGTTCCTCAAGGGCGAGGACTGTCTCTCCCTGGCCTGGGCGGGCCCCGCTCCGGCCCGGGCGGCGCAGAAGAACGGCACCCCGGCCGAACTCCCGGAGATGGACCCGCGCCGCGACGGCTCGGGTGTGTCCCTGGCGAAGACGGTGTCGGTGGTGGCGGGCCCGGTCTAGTGGTGGCGGGCCCGGTCTAAGCGGGCTCGTCCGCGGCGCCTTGTACGTAGCGAAGGACGCCCCACATGCCAGGTTCGTCGGCATGGGGGGCATCGCTCTCGCACGCCTGGAGTTCCTTGGCGAGGGCGGTCGCGTCGATGCCGGAGCCGATGAGGACGAGCTGGGTGAGCCGCTCGCCGTTCGCCGCCCAGGGCTCCGGGTAGAACCGGAGGAACCGCCCGACGGCATGCACGGAGTACCGGTTCAGGGCGTCGTGCGGGCCGAAGTCGACGTACCCCTTGATCCGGTAGAGCCCCTCGGGACGGCTGTCGAGAAAGCTCATGAGCGAGCGCGGATCGAGGGGGCGCTCGGCGACGAACGACACGCTGTCGTACCCGGTGTGCAGATGCCCGTCATGGTCATCGTGCTCATGCAGGTCGTCGAAGGACAGCTGCCCGACGCGTTCTTCGCTGGGCCGGCAGTCGAAGAGGAACTCGGGGTCGATACGGCCGTAGGTGGCGGGAACGACGGAGGCGCGACCGGCGAGCTCACGGACGAGCGTGAGGAGCCGCTCCGGATCCGCGGCCCGGTCGAGCTTGTTGACGACGACAAGGTCGGCGAGGGCGAGATGCCGGTCGATCTCGGGGTGCTTGGCACGGGTGTCGTCGAACTCGGCGGCGTCGACGACCTCGACGAGACCGCCGTAGACGATCCCCGGATGCTCGCTGGCGAGCACCATGCGGACCAGTTCCTGCGGCTCGGCGAGGCCGCTGGCCTCGATCACGATGACGTCGATGCCGGCGGAGGGGGCGGCGAGGCGTTCCAGGTAGAGGTCGAGTTCACTGGCGTCGACGGCGCAGCACAGGCAGCCGTTGCCGAGGGAGACGGTCGAGTCGCCGAGCGCGCCGGCCACGGCCATGGCGTCGATCTCGATGGCCCCGAAGTCATTGACGATCGCTCCGATACGGCTGCCTCCGCTGCGGTGGAGGAGATGGTTGAGGAGCGTGGTCTTGCCGGAGCCGAGGAAGCCGGCGAGGACGACGACCGGAATCTGCTGCGACGTGCTGCTCGGGACCAACGAGCGACCTCTCTCTCACCGACGCGTGCACCGGCTCGCAATCCGGCGCCCGTACGAAGAATGAATGCCGCCCCAGGATACGAGCCGAAAGAAACCGCGCGAAGTGAACGATTGTTAGCAGCACTTGCGGGGCAGACGTTGGGCATGGCGCCGGACTGTGCGACCCTCGCTTCCCTCCGTGCGCCTCCTCTCCGCCTCCCTGCCGATCAGAGCCGCTCGGCACCCTGGGAGACGGCAAGCGCCGCCCACCGCTCGCCGGTCCCCTACAGTCGACCCGCACCCCGACGACCGGCGGACGGCCGCCTGAATCGGGGGTTGACATGGCCACACAGAGTTTTGGCATACGGAGGATCGGTTCTGCCGTGCGGGCAGGGGTTGCGGCCATGAGCCACTCCCTGGCCGCCGCGGGCACGCGCCACCACAAGAAAGCAGCGCTCCGTGAACAGCATCGGCTCCATCTGACCCTGCTCTGCAAGGCCATGGACGATCCTGCCCTCACCGCGGTTCTCGACACCTACGAGACCGAGATCCCCCTGGACAAGCAGCGCCAGTTCCTGTTCGCCAACGCCCTCTACATCAACGCCCTGCACTTCCACCGGATCGGCGCCCTCAGCCGGGCCGAGCTCCACGGGCATCTGCGGGTCATTTGCCAGAACGCGCTGTTCCGCGAGTACTGGGAGGCGACGCGCCACCACCGGAAAAGCCTTCCCAGCGCATCGGAGGAGTTCGCCCTCGGGCGCATGATGGACGAGCTGATCCAGGATCTCGCCGAGTCCGACACCGAAGAGTGGTGGGTGGTCGGGACACCTCCGGAGGCGCCCTGACAGCGCGTTCTTCACTTCACTCACTCGCCTGCGCACATCTGCAGCCACTCGCGCGCCGAAACTCGCTATCTTGTCGCTGCCCTCTCCGGGCACTCCGACGGACACCAGCGCGTTCGGAGACTTCGCCCTGTCGGCACACCCCAGACAGTCAGGCCAGGCTCGGAGGGCAACCATCACTCAGAGCCATAAGGCGGTATCCCCCTGTGAAGATCGTGCGCCGACTCGGTGCGACCCCTCGCGAGCGCGGAAGCGCGTCCGGCCAGACCTGCCCGGACATCTTCGAGTTGGAGGACGGTGACTTCGCCGTCATCGGAACGGACGTCACCGAGGAACTCGACGGGAAGCTACCGCCGGACGCAGGACGCGCCGAGTACGAGCGGATCGTGGTGATCACTCGCGAGACGCTCCTCCGCGCGAAGCGGGACATCCCCGATTCCTGAGCCCACGCCACGCGCCCACGCCGATCGACCCGGCCCCCCACCCGTAACGCCTCCCATAGGACGTCGACATGAAAGAACCCGTCCCTCTCCGCATAGTCCGTCGCATCGACTCGCCTGCTGCAGGCCTGCGATGCGCCACGGGGCGGACATGTCCCGCTGCCTTGGAGCTGTCCGACGGCCGCATCGCCATCATCGGAAGGCATGAGAATGCGATGAGCCGGCAACGACGGTTGGCCTCGGGCAAGACGTTGGTCGTCGTACCGGGGTACACACTCCTCAGCGCCCTGTCGGGCCTTGAGGCCGCCTGAGGCCTCCAGGGCCCGACGGATCCGGCACCGCAGCGGTTTCCGGGCCTGCCGTGATCGTGCGGCAGGCCCTCTCTGCGCTCAGCCCGTTCCTGCTCGGCGTTTTCCCTTCGCGGGCCGCGGGCAGGATGTCCGGGCCGATCCGGGGGGAGGCGTGCGTGGCAGGAGTTCCCGCATGGCGATCAGCGGTCAGGGTCTGTGCCTGGCTGGCCACGGCCGGAGCGGGAGTGGCCCTGGTGGGCGCCGCATCCGTCGTCGTCAGTGGTTGGCTCATCGACGGGGTGGAACGGGCCAACGGGGACCGGCAGACGGCCACCGAACGCAGCATGCTGGGCGACTACTTCGGCGCAGTCAGCGCCGTCTTCTCCGGCCTCGCCCTGCTTCTGCTGGTCACCACGCTCCTCTTCCAGCAGCGTGAGCTGCAACTTCAGCGCAGGGAACTCGCCCTCCAACGTGAGGAGTTGGCCGCCTCGCGGGCGGAACTCCGCCGGAGTGCGGCAGCCGACCTGCGCGGTCTCCATGTGCAGCTCACCCAGATGCAGATGGAGGACCCCGCCCTCGCCGAGGTGTGGAACGACTTCCCGGGTCAGCCCCATGCGGTCATCAGGCAGCACCTCTTCGCCAATCTGACCTACAGCCACCTCCTGCTCGCCTTCCAGTGGGGCGACCGGTCGGAGGAAGATCTCCTCCACGAGGCCCGGGACATAGTGAGAAGCCCGGCCTTCCGCAGCTACTGGGCCGCGTCACGTTCCCTCAAGGCATCCCTGCCTGCCGACTCGGACGAGGGGCGCATGTTCCGGCTGTTCGAGCGCGCCATCGCCGAGACCGGCGGGGGCGATCCGCCCGCATGACGAAGCACTACCAGTCCTGTACTGCGGACCGAGGCAGGCCCGTCACGCCGTCGGCACCGCCACCGGTGCCCCCGGCCCCACATACCGAGCCGCCGGACGGATGATCTTGCGGTCCTCCGCCTGCTCCAGGATGTTGGCGCTCCAGCCGACGACTCGGGCCGCCGCGAAGGTGGGGGTGAACATCTCGCGGGGCAGACCGCAGAGTTCCATGACCACGCCTGCGTAGAACTCGACGTTGGTGTGGAGTTCGCGGCCGGGCTTCAGCTCGGCGAGGATCGTCTCCACTTGGCGCTCCACCTGTACGGCGAAGTCGACGCGTGGGCCGCCGAAGCGCTGCGCGATGTCGCGGAGCATGCGGGAGCGGGGGTCCTCCGTGCGGTAGACGGCGTGACCGAAGCCCATGATGCGGTCGCCGGCGAGGACGCGTTCGCGGATCCAGGGGTCGATGCGGTCGGGGGTGCCGATCGCGTCCAGGGTGTCCAGCGCCCGGCTGGGGGCGCCGCCGTGCAGGGGGCCGGAGAGCGCGCCGACCGCTCCCACGAGACAGGCCGCGACATCCGCTCCGGTGGAGGCGATCACTCGTGCCGTGAAGGTTGATGCATTGAATCCATGGTCAATGGTTGAGATCAAGTATTGCTCGATCGCCCTGGTCTCTATCGGGTCGGGTTCTGAGCCCGTCAACATGTACAAGTAGTTCGCCGCGTACGACAGGTCCTCGCGTGGCTCTACTGGGTCAAGACCCTCGCCCAGCCGGTACAGCGCCGTGAGAAGCGTCGGTACGGCGGCCGCCGCGGCGAGCGTGTCCCGGCGGCGCTCGTCCCCGGCGATGTCGTACAGCGGCCGGAAGCCCTTCACCGCACCGAGCAGCGACAGCGCGGTGCGCATGCCGGCCAGTGGTCCGGATCCGCCGGCACCGGTGCTCGCTGTGGCGATGGCGGGCAGGACGGCGCGCACCTCGTCGGGCAGGCGCCGTAGCGCCGCGGTCTGGGCGGCGAAGGCCGCGGCCCGTTCGGCGTCCGGCAGTTCACCGTGGACCAGCAGATGCCACACGTCCTCGAAGCCGCGGGTCTGCGCGAGTTCGACGGCGGAGTACTGGCGGTAGTGGTAGAAGCCCTCAAGGCCCCGGACGTCGCCGATGGCGGTGTCGGTGACGACGACGCCGGCGAGCCCGCGCGGCGCCTCGACAAGAGCAGTGGCCGACCTGTTGACGGACATGATTTCCTCCCTGGACTTGATTCGACTGTCCATGCTTGACTCAATGCCTGTCAATATTGATTAAATCAATGCAAGCGTCAATGTGTTGTCCAGCGGATACGGTGACCCCCATGCGCGATCAAGAGCCCGACCCCGGTCACACGACCCAGCGGCTGACCACCAAAGAGGCCGCCGAGTTGCTCGGCGTGAAGCCCGAGACCGTGTACGCGTACGTCAGCCGCGGTCAGCTCAGCAGTCAACGTGTGCCCAGCGGCCGGGGCAGCACCTTCGACGCGAAGGAGGTCGAGGCGCTGGCCCGGCGCAACCGGCGGGAGAGCAGCGGGACTTCGGGCTCCGGAGGTGAGCTGTCCGTGCGTACCCGGATCACGTTCATCGACACGGACCGGTACTACTTCCGGGGCGTCGACGCGACCGAACTCGCCGTCCGCCACTCCTACGAAGAAGTCGCCGAGTGGCTGTGGACGGGGCAGTTGCGCCCCGGCATCGCCTTCACGGCGCCCGAAGCCACGGTCGCCGCCGCCCGCCGCGCCGTCGACGCCCTGCCCCAGCACACCGGCCCCACCGACCGGTTGAGGGTCGCCGCGGTCGCCGCCTCGATCGCGGACCCGCTGCGCTTCGACCTGTCCGAGAACGCCGTTCTGGGCACCGCGCGCAGCTTCATCCCCACGCTCGTCGCCGCCCTGCCGCCGGTCCGGCGCGACCATCGTGACGCGGGCCCGCTGGCCCACCGGCTGTGGGCCCGGCTCAGTGGCCGTGAGGCGGACGAGGCGTCGCTGCGCACCCTGGACACGGCACTGGCCCTGCTGGTCGACCACGACCTCGCCGCGTCGACGCTCGCCGTACGCGTCGCCGCGTCCGCCCGCGCCCACGCCTACGCGGCCGTCTCCGCGGGCCTGGGCGTCCTGGAGGGCCCCCTGCACGGCGCGGCCAGCGGCCTCGCCCACCGAATGCTGCTGGACGTCCTCGACCGCGGCGACGCGGCCCCGGTGATCGCCGAGGAACTGCGGGCCGGCCGCCGCATCCCGGGCCTCGGTCACCGGCTCTACCCCGGCGAAGACCCACGCGCGCGTGTGCTCTTCGGTCTGCTTGAGGAGATCCCGCAGGCCGAGTCCCCCCTCGCGGCGGCCCGCGACATCGTCGCCACGACCGCCCGCCACACCCCGCTGCACGCCAATGTCGACCTGGCGCTGGCCGTACTCACCGTCGCCGGCGGCATGCCCGCCACCGCCGGCGAGACGATCTTCGCCGTCGCCCGTACGGCGGGCTGGATCGCCCACGCCCTGGAGGAGTACGGCGAGCGCCCGCTGCGGATGCGCCCCAGCGGTAACTACGTGGGCCCGAGGCCGCCGCAACCCCTGCCGGAGTAGGACACGAGCGGTTCGGGAAGCCACACCGGATCAACTCAGGTTAGGCTCACCTTCGTGAGTACCTGCTCAAGTGTCTCCCGGGACCTCGATGAGCCCATCGCGGGCACCGCGGCCACCGCGAGGACCTGGCTGCTGCTGGAGCAGCCGGGGCCGTGGGGTGCCAAGGCGCTCACCTCGAGCCATCTGGACCCCGCACTGGGCCGCGCCCTGGAGGCGGCCACCAAGGGCACCGGCGTGCGCATCGCGCTCATCCGCCGCCCCGGACGCCACGCCGACGGTGGAACGCCCACCGCACGCCAGGTGTACGCCGCCCACACCACACCCGGGAACGTCTGGCTGCACGGCGCCACGATCCGTGACCCCCGCCTGCTGCTCGACCTCGACTTCGCCGCGCTCGGCGACGGCGACCCGCGCACCTTCGACTCGGCGCTCCAGGCGAGCCCGCACACGGGCGACCCGCTGGCGCTCGTGTGCACCAACGGCAAACGGGACCGCTGCTGCGCCCTCCTCGGCCGCCCCCTCGCCGCCGAGCTCGACACCTCCGGCGTCGAAGGTGTCTGGGAGGTCACACATCTGGGTGGACATCGCTTCTCTCCGACACTGCTCGTCCTGCCGTACGGCTACGCCTACGGCCGGGCCGAGGCGCACACGGTGAAGGAGATCCTGCACCAGACGCGGGAGGGACGGATCGTCGTCGACGGGTGCCGTGGGAACTCCGCCTGGGAGCGGCCCGGGCAGGCGGCCGAGCTGGCCGTGCGGACGGCCGTGGGTGAGTACGCGGCGGACGCGCTGAGCGTCGTCCGCATGGACGGCACGGCGCCGCGCTGGACCGTGACCGTCGCGCACACCGACGGACGCCACTGGCATGTCGTCGTCGCCCAGGGTGCCGCGCTGCCGCCCCGCGCGGAGAGCTGTGGAACCTCGGTGCTGGGCTCGCCCGCGCGCATGGACGTGGTCGCGGTGCGGGAGCTGACGATGGCGACGGCACTCGCCGGCTGAGTTCAACGGTGGACCGTCCACCATTGATCAAGGGATCGAGCCCGTGATCAAAGGGTCCAGCCTGACGATCAAGATATGCAGGTCATGGATCAAGAGATCCAGCCCACACCCCCTTCGGTGGCCCCGGCGCGTCCACGTACCGTCTTGGGTATGAGCCCCACTCCCCCCGCGCGCCGCCTGCGCCTCGGCCTGCCGCGGCGGATGTTCTCGCAGGTGCTGCTGATGCAGGTGGCCATCGCGGCGGGAGTCGCGGTGCTCGCGACCGGACTGTTCCTCGCGCCGCTCGGCAACCAGCTCGACGACCAGGCGATGCGCCGGGCGCTGGCCATCGCCCAGACCACTGCCGTCGAGCCGCAGATCGCCGAGGACGTCGTGAATACGCCCCCGACGGCCGACGGACCGGTGCAGCGGGAGGCGGAGCGGATCCGGAAGGCCACGCAGGCCGAGTACATCGTGGTGATGGACTGGCGGGGCGTGCGGTGGTCGCACCCCACGCCCGGCGAGGTCGGCAGGACCGTGTCCACCGACCCCGGGCAGGCCCTGGCCGGCCAGGAGGTCATGCAGATCGACAGCGGCACCCTCGGCCGCACGGCCCGCGGCAAGGTGCCGCTGCGCGACAGCGACGGCGACATCGTGGGCGCGGTCTCGGTGGGGATCGCGTACGACAGTGTCCGGGCCCGGCTGATCCACGCGATCCCGGAGCTGCTGGCGTACGCGGGCGGTGCGCTGGCCGTCGGTGCGCTGGCTGCCTGGCTGATCTCCCGGCGGGTTCAGCGGCAGACGCGTGACCTGGCTTTCTCCGATATCTCGGCGCTGCTCGCGGAGCGCGAGGCGATGCTGCACGGCATCCGGGAAGGCGTCGTCGCCCTGGATCGCGCAGGCCGTATCCGCCTGCTCAATGACGAGGCGCACCGGCTGCTCGGCATCGGCGACGAGGCCGTCGGCCGGTCCCTGGACGAGGCGCTCGGGGAGGGCCGTACCACCGATGTGCTGGCGGGCCGGGTGACGGGCACCGATCTGCTCACCGTGCGCGGTCAGCGCGTCCTGATCGCCAACCGCATGCCCACCGACGACGGCGGCGCCGTCGCCACCCTGCGCGACCGCACCGAGCTGGAGCAGTTGGGCCGGGAGCTGGACTCCACGCGCGGCCTGATCGACGCCCTGCGCGCCCAGGACCACGAGCACGCCAATCGCATGCACACGCTCCTCGGGCTGCTGGAGCTGGAGATGTACGACGACGCCATGGAGTTCGTCGGCGAGGTGGTGGGCGACCACAGGGCGACCGCGGAACAGGTCACCGAGAAGATCCAGGACCCGCTGCTCGCGGCGCTGCTGGTCGGCAAGGCGACCGTGGCGGCCGAGCGAGGGGTCGCGCTGCTGGTGTCGGAGCGGACATGGCTCCCGGACCGGTTGATCGATCCCCGGGGCATCGTCACGATCGTCGGCAACCTGGTGGACAACGCCCTGGACGCGGTCGCGGGGACGGCGCACGCACGCGTGGAGGTCGAATTGCGTACCGAAGGGCGCGCGGCCGTCCTCAGGGTGCGCGACACGGGGCCGGGAATCCCGGTCGCACAGCGAGAGTTGATCTTCACCGAGGGCTGGTCCACCAAGGAGGCACCGGCCCATCGGGAACGCGGGATCGGCCTCTCCCTGGTGCGCAGGCTCGCCGAACGGCAGGGCGGCAGCGCCGGCGTCGATCAGGCGCGCGGAGGCGGCGCGGAGTTCACCGTCGTCCTGCCCGAGGCACTCACCGAGCCGGATGTCGAGCCGGCCCTCACCGGGCCCACGGCCCCCCGCACTGCCGAGGAGGAGACGCGATGATCGAGGTCCTGGTCGTGGACGACGACACACGGGTCGCGCAGGTCAACGCCGCCTACGTCGAGAAGGTGCCGGGCTTCCACGTGGCCGGCGAGGCGCACAGCGCGGCCGAGGCGCTGCGGCAGGTCGAGGAGCTGCCACGGGTGGACCTGGTCCTGATGGACCATTACCTGCCCGACGAGACGGGCCTGTCGGTCGTACGGGAGATGCGGCGGCGCGGCCTCCGGACCGACGTGATCATGGTGACGGCGGCCCGGGACGTCTCCACCGTCCAGGAGGCGATGCGGCACGGCGCGCTGCAGTACCTGGTCAAGCCGTTCGCCTTCGCGGGCCTGCGCGCCAAGCTGCAGGCGTACGCGGAGCTGCGCCGCACCCTCGACGGCGGCGGCGAGGCCGAACAGGCCGAGGTGGACCGCATCTTCGGCGCCCTGTCCACGCCCTCGGAGCCGGACCTGCCCAAGGGCCACTCCCCCACGACCGCCGACCTCGTCCGCCGCTCCCTGATCAACGCCGAGGGCCCCCTGTCGGCCCAGGAGATCGCGGAACGCACCGGTGTCAGCCGGCAGACCGCCCAGCGCTATCTGAAGCTCCTGGAGCGCACGGGGCGGGCGCGACTCACCCTCAAGTACGGGGACGCGGGCCGCCCGGAACACCGTTACGTGTGGGCGACCCGCGCCTGAGGGCACGGCCGGTGGTGGGGGCGGGGGAAGCGGCCGTACCCCGCCCATGTCATACGGATCCGGCGTGCCGTTGTCTCCGGGAGCGCGCGAGGCGTTACGCCGCCCCCGCTCCCGTGAGTGAGCGCACCTCGGTCTCCGCGTGCTTGGCCTCGTCCGGCACCTCGGAGGAGGTGACCGTGCCGAGCCAGCCGGCGAGAAAGCCGAGGGGGATGGAGACGAGGCCGGGGTTCTGCAGCGGGAACACCTGGAAGTCGACGCCGGGGAACAAGGATTCGGGGCTGCCGGACACCACCGGCGACAGCAGCACGAGTGTCATGGCCGGGATCAGACCGCCGTACACCGCCCATACGGCGCCGCGGGTGGTGAAGCCGCGCCAGAACAGTGAGTAGAGCAGCACGGGCAGATTGGCGGACGCGGCGACGGCGAAGGCGAGGCCCACCAGGAAAGCGACGTTGAGATCGCGGGCGAGCAGGCCGAGGGCGATGGCGACCACGCCGATGCCGACTGCGGCGACGCGCGCGACGGCGACCTCGCTGCGCGGTTTGGCGTGCCGGCGCCGCAGTGACGCGTACAGGTCGTGGGCCACGGACGCCGAGGAGGCGAGGGTGATCCCGGCGACCACGGCGAGGATGGTGGCGAAGGCGACGGCGGCGACGATCGCGAACAGAACCGTTCCGCCAGTGGAGTCGGCGCCGCCGCCGAGATCGAGCGCCAGCAGCGGTACGGCCGTGTTCCCCGCGGCATTCGACCCTCGTACCGCGTCCGGGCCCACGATCGCGGCCGCGCCGAAGCCGAGGACAATCGTCATCAGGTAGAAGCCGCCGATCAGCCCGATCGACCAGACCACCGAGCGCCGGGCCGCCCGGGCGGTGGGCACGGTGTAGAAGCGGGACAGGATGTGCGGCAGTCCGGCGGTGCCGAGCACCAGGGCGAGTCCGAGGCTGATGAAGTCGAAGCGTGCGGTCCAGTCGGCGCCGTACTTGAGTCCGGGCGCCAGGAACGATTCGCCGTGGCCGCTGCGCTCGGCCGCCGTGAGCAGCAATTGGTCGAAATCGCCGTGGAATCGCACCAGGACGAGCACGGTCAAGGTGATGGTGCCGCCCAGCAGCAGGACCGCCTTGACGATCTGGATCCAGGTGGTGGCCCGCATCCCTCCCAACGACACATAGATCACCATGAGCGCGCCGACGCCGATGACGGTCCAGGTCTGCGCCGCCTCGCCCTGGCCGCCGAGCAGCAGCGCGACCAGGCTGCCCGCACCCACCATCTGCGCCACCAGATACAGAACGGACACGGCGACCGAGGAAGTTCCCGCCGCGATCCGCACGGGCCGTTCGCTCATCCGCGCGGCCACCACGTCGGCGAGGGTGAACCGGCCGCAGTTGCGGACCAGTTCGGCGACCAGGAAGAGCACGACCAGCCAGGCGACGAGGAAGCCAACGGAGTACAGCAGTCCGTCGTAGCCGTAGAGCGCGATGAGTCCGGAGATGCCGAGGAAGGAAGCGGCCGACATGTAGTCGCCGGCGATGGCAAAACCATTCTCCATCGGTGAGAAGAGCCGGCCGCCGGCGTAGAACTCCTCGGCCGAACCGTGCCGGTGGCGGCTCACCCAGGTCGTGATGGCCAGGGTGACGGCGACGAACGCGCTGAACAGCAGGAGTGCCAGGGTCTGGTGATCGCCCGTCACGAGCGGCCGCCCCTCACGCCACGGGTCAGCTCCTGGGTGTCCCAGCGCAGTTCGAGCGCGGCGCGGTCGCGATGCAGGCGCGCATGCCGGGCGTAGGCCCAGGTGAGCAGGAACGTGGTGAGGAACTGCCCGAGCCCGGCGAGCATCGCCACGTTCACGGCGCCGGCCACCGGTTGGGCCATCAGCCCCGGTGCGGAGGTGGCGGTCACGACATAGCCGACGTACCAGGCCAGAAAGCCGATGACGGCCGGTACCACGAACCTCCGGTACCGGCTGCGCACTTCCTGGAAGGCGGCGCTGCGCTGCACCTCCAGGTAGACGTCCGCGGCCGTGGCCCCGTCCGCGCGCTCCGCACGGGCCTGCGGTACGGCGGCGGGGGCGTCGTCCGCCTCGCCCCAGCCGGAGGCCAGGGCGTCGTACCAGGGGTCGTCGTACCGCACGCTGTCGGGCGCCTCGACCGGGTCCGACCTGTCGGAACCACCCTCGCGCGCGCGGGAGTGACCGTTGCTTGAGTGCATGCCCAAGGATGGACAGAACGGGAAGATCCCCGACTCTTGTTCCCCTCGCGCTTCACCCCATCAGGTGATGAGCGAGGGGAACCACCTCCGGCGAGGCCGAGGCCGAGAATGCGACCTGAGCCCGGCGCGGCGACTAGGCGTCGATACGCGAGCGGTCCAAGGTCGCCGCCGAGGAGGAGATGAACTCCTTGCGCGGTGCCACGTCGTTGCCCATCAGCAGGTCGAAGACCTGCTCAGCTGCCTCCAGGTCGGAGAGGTTGATGCGGCGCAGGGTGCGGTGGCGCGGGTCCATCGTGGTCTCGGCCAGCTGGTCGGCGTCCATCTCACCGAGGCCCTTGTAGCGCTGGATCGAGTCCTTGTAGCGGACGCCCTTGGTCTGGAACTCCATGAGCTTGTCGCGCAGTTCGCGGTCCGAGTATGTGTAGACGTACTTGTCCTGCCCCTTCTTGGGCTGGACGATCTCGATCCGGTGCAGCGGCGGTACGGCCGCGAAGACGCGTCCCGCCTCGACCATGGGCCGCATGTAGCGCTGGAACAGCGTCAGCAGCAGACAGCGGATGTGGGAGCCGTCCACATCGGCGTCGGTCATCATGACGATCTTGCCGTAGCGGGCCGCGTCGATGTCGAAGGTCCGGCCCGAGCCCGCTCCTATGACCTGGATGATCGCGCCGCACTCGGCGTTCTTCAGCATGTCGGTCACGGACGACTTCTGGACGTTGAGGATCTTGCCGCGGATCGGCAGCAGCGCCTGGAACTCGGAGTTCCGGGCGAGCTTGGCGGTGCCGAGCGCGGAGTCTCCCTCGACGATGAACAGCTCGCTGCGCTCGACGTCGTCGCTGCGGCAGTCGGCGAGCTTGGCGGGCAGGGAGGACGACTCCAGGGCGGTCTTGCGGCGCTGGGCGTCCTTGTGCTGGCGGGCCGCGATGCGCGTACGGGCGGCGGCGACCGCCTTCTCCATGACGACCCTGGCCTGGGCGGCCGCGTCCCGCTTGGTGGACGTCAGGAACGCCTTGAGCTCCTTGGAGATCACGGTGTTCACGATGCGCCGGGCCGCCGAGGTGCCGAGGACCTCCTTGGTCTGGCCCTCGAACTGGGGCTCGGCCAGGCGGACGGTGACGACGGCGGTGAGGCCCTCCAGGGCGTCGTCCTTGACGATGTCGTCCTCGGCGACGCGCAGCAGCTTCTTGGCGCGCAGCACCTCGTTCATCGTGCTGGTCACGGCCGTCTCGAACCCCGCGACATGGGTGCCGCCCTTGGGGGTGGCGATGATGTTCACGAACGACTTCAGGGTCGTGTCGTACCCGGTGCCCCAGCGCATCGCGACGTCGACGTCGAGCTCGCGGGTGACCTGGGTGGGCGTCATCTGGCCGTGCTCGTCCAGGACCGGGACGGTCTCCTTGAAGGTGCCCTGCCCGGAGAAGCGCAGGACGTCGTTGACCGGCTTGTCGGTGGCCAGGTACTCGCAGAATTCGCTGATTCCGCCGTCGAAGCGGAAGGACTCCTCGCCCTTGCTGCCGTCCTGGCCGAGGCCCAGCTCGTCGCGGACGACGATGGTCAGGCCGGGCACCAGGAAGGCCGTCTGGCGGGCGCGCTGGTGCAGGTGCTCCAGGGAGAGCTTGGCGTCCTTGAGGAAGATCTGGCGGTCGGCCCAGTAGCGCACGCGCGTGCCGGTGCGCGTCCTGGGGATCTTCTTGGCCTTGCGCAGTCCGCCCTTGGCCTCGAACTTGGCCTCGGCCCCCTCACCTGCGAAGGCGCCGGGGACACCGCGCCGGAAGCTGATGGCGTGGGTGTGGCCGCTGCGGTCCACCTCGACGTCGAGCCGGGCGGACAGGGCGTTCACCACGGAGGCGCCGACGCCGTGCAGGCCGCCGGAGGCGGCGTAGGAGCCGCCGCCGAACTTGCCGCCGGCGTGCAGCTTGGTCATGACGACCTCGACACCGGACAGGCCGGTCTTGGGCTCGACGTCGACCGGGATGCCCCGGCCGTTGTCCCGGACCTCGACCGAGCCGTCGTCGTGGAGGACGACGTCGATGTGGTCGCAGTAGCCCCCGAGGGCCTCGTCCACGGAGTTGTCGATGATCTCCCAGAGGCAGTGCATCAGACCGCGACTGTCGGTCGAGCCGATGTACATACCCGGGCGCTTGCGCACGGCTTCCAGGCCCTCAAGGACGAGCAGGTGCCGCGCGGTGTAGTTGGAACCGTCCCGGTCTGCTCCTGCCAGCAG
Organism: Streptomyces sp. NBC_00287; assembly: GCF_036173105.1. NCBI lineage: Bacteria > Bacillati > Actinomycetota > Actinomycetes > Kitasatosporales > Streptomycetaceae > Streptomyces > Streptomyces sp. NBC_00287. The sequence continues at coordinate 6,914,873 of NZ_CP108053.1, read as the reverse complement.
CGCTGTGGACGGCACGGACGTCTCGGCGGTCACGCGGTTCGCTCCTCGCTGAATTTCAGGTGGTGCCCTTTTGGGTAAGGGCGCGGCTTCGGTTGCCGCTCAGAGGGTACCGAGGCCTGGTAGAGCCGATGTAACGCCACCCTCGTCTGTTGGCAGACTAGTCCAGAGTCGCATAGGTGTTCGATCCCTCGATGGAGTGAAGTACATATCACGTTCCCTTCCAGGCATGAACCATTTAGGCTCCGGGCACGTCCTCATGAACAAACCGGCAATCCAGCCGGGAGGACCGACACTGACCGACAGCGCGAACCCGTACGACACACAGACACGCAATACGGCACATTCGCCGCCAACCGGCAGCAGCCAGCCGCTGGAAAGATTTTTTCAAGGAAAAGCCCCGAGCGGGAACGTTTTCCGACTGGTTGGATGTTGACCCTGGTACGACAGCTCGTCGAGCTAGAGAAGAGGCGACGTGACTACTGTTCTGACCCCCGCGAGCCCGCTGACGGCCGCCGACCGCTGCGACCGTTGCGGCGCTCAGGCATACGTGCGCGTCGTCCTGCTGAGCGGCGGAGAACTGCTCTTCTGCGCCCACCACGGCCGCAAGTTTGAGCCGGGACTCAAGAAGATCGCCGCTGAGATACAGGACGAGACGGAGCGACTGACTGCCGCTCCTGCCACCGCCTCCGAAGAAGAGCGCTGACAACTCGCGTCCACGACGAGCCAGCTCCAGGCATTAGGCCGGCGTAAGGGCGGCTGCCCCTGATCCTCCAGGGGCAGCCGCCCTTACGCGTGGCCGAGCCGCTCGGACTCGCTCAGAAGGCCGTACGCGGCCCTCGCGCGGCGCCGACATCCCAGCGCAGGGTCGTCAGGGCGTCGGACACGCGCGTGTACACCCCGGGGCTCCCGGGGCGACCGCAGCCGCTTCCCCAGGACACCAGCCCGACCAGCCGCCCCTGAGCGACCAGCGGCCCTCCGCTGTCCCCCTGACAGGCGTCCCGGCCCCCTAGCACCTCTCCGGCGCACAACATGCTGTCGGCGAGGTAGGAGCCGTCCCCACCGCCGGGATAGGCCCGCTCGCACAGACTGTCGGACAGCACCTGCACACGTGCCGCCCGCAGACCCGACGCGTAGTCGCCGCTGCCGGTCATATCGCCCCACCCGTAGACCATGGCCTGCGTGCCCGACGTGTACGCCGGATCCCCGGCCGCCGCCATCGCGATCACCGATCCCTGCGGCAGCTTCTTGTCGAGGGTGAGCACGGCGAAGTCCCCGGCGTTGGTGACGTCGTCGTATCCGGGATTCACCCAGGTCTCCCGTACATCGATCTCCTGGCCCTCGGCCAAGCGCAGATCCGTGCGGCCCGCGATGACGCTGAGGTCCTCCACCTGGTCCGGCGGCGCCCCGAGCACATCCTCGCCCAGACAGTGGGCCGCGGTGAGCACGGTGGACGGGCCGACGGCCACGCCACCGCAGAACTGCCCCGAGCGCGTACCCCCGAACCGGTCACGGCTGGACAGCGCCACTGTCCAGGGGGCCTCGGACACATCGACAGGGAAGCCCCCGACGACGACGCTGTCGGCGCCCGCGGGGGCGGCGGACGCGAGTGGTATGACGGCCGCGGCGGCAGCCAGGACCAACGGCCCGGCCAGCGCCCGGACAAGGGGACGACGCATGCGCGCTCCTCACTCAGGGGTGGTCATGAGACACCCAGAGTGATCCACCCCGCCGCGCCCCGCACCCGCGCGGGCACACGAAAAGCCCGGCTCCCGCGCGGGGAACCGGGCCTTCGGCGTCGTAGGACCGCGACCTAGTCGAGGTAGTCGCGCAGCACCTGAGAACGCGACGGGTGGCGCAGCTTCGACATGGTCTTGGACTCGATCTGGCGGATGCGCTCGCGCGTCACGCCGTACACCTTGCCGATCTCGTCGAGGGTCTTCGGCTGACCGTCGGTGAGACCGAAGCGCATCGAGACGACGCCCGCCTCGCGCTCGGACAGGGTGTCGAGGACGGAGTGCAGCTGCTCCTGCAGGAGCGTGAAGCTGACCGCGTCGGCCGGGACCACGGCCTCGGAGTCCTCGATGAGGTCACCGAACTCGCTGTCGCCGTCCTCGCCCAGCGGGGTGTGCAGCGAGATGGGCTCGCGGCCGTACTTCTGGACCTCGATGACCTTCTCGGGGGTCATGTCGAGTTCCTTGGCCAGCTCCTCCGGGGTGGGCTCGCGGCCCAGGTCCTGGAGCATCTGGCGCTGCACGCGCGCGAGCTTGTTGATGACCTCGACCATGTGCACCGGGATACGGATGGTGCGGGCCTGGTCGGCCATCGCGCGGGTGATCGCCTGACGGATCCACCAGGTGGCGTACGTGGAGAACTTGTAGCCCTTGGTGTAGTCGAACTTCTCGACCGCGCGGATCAGACCGAGGTTGCCCTCCTGGATGAGGTCCAGGAAGAGCATGCCGCGGCCGGTGTAGCGCTTGGCCAGGGAGACCACCAGACGGAGGTTGGCCTCCAGGAGGTGGTTCTTGGCCCGGCGGCCGTCCTCGGCGATGATCTCCAGCTCGCGCTTGAGCTTGGGGGCGAGCTTGTCGGCGTTGGCCAGCTTGTCCTCGGCGAACAGACCGGCCTCGATGCGCTTGGCGAGCTCGACCTCCTGCTCGGCGTTGAGTAGCGGGACCTTGCCGATCTGCTTGAGGTAGTCCTTGACCGGGTCGGCGGTGGCACCGGCGGCAGCGACCTGCTGCGCGGGCGCGTCGTCCTCGTCCTCGTCGGAGAGCACGAAGCCGGCACTCTCGGCGCCCTCGGGCTCGTCGCCCTTGGGAGCGTCCTCGAGGACCTCTTCCTCGACGGCCTCGGCGTCGTCCTTGCCGGCGGTCGTCTTCTTGGCCGCCGTCTTCTTGGCGACGGTCTTCTTCGCGGCCGCCTTCTTGGCGGTCGTCGCCTTCTTGGCAGCGGCCTTCTTCACGGGCGCCTCGCCCTCGACTGCGGCCTCGGCGGCAGGTGCCTCCGGGGTGGCGGTGGCGGTGGCCTTCTTGGTGGTCACCGTCTTCGCCGCGACCGTCTTGGTGGCGGTGCGCTTGGCCGGACTCTTCGCTGCGACGCTCTTTCGGGTGCGCTTGGGCTCCGCGGCACTGACCATCAGCGTCACACCCTCTTCCTCGAGGATCTGGTTGAGGCTGCGCAGTACGTTCTTCCACTGAGTGGCCGGAATCTGGTCAGCTTCGAAGGCCCGACGCACGTCATCGCCGGCGATCTGCCCCTCAGCCTTTCCCCGCTCAATGAGCGCCATGACAGAGACGGACTCGGCGATCTCCGGCGGGAGCGTACGGGATGTGCTGGCCGACACGAACAACCTCTCGGAACGTTGGAAAACGGCTTCCGGCCCCGTCCACAGTGGACAGGAGCCGACCACCGGCCTGGGGATGGGCCGACGGTGCGGGCGGGGGCCGGGAAGATGCACAGCGCCTTGAATGGCGTCCGTATTCCCTCCGCGGCTGTCACCTCTTAGGTCATCGCGCTGTTCCCGCGAGCGTTACGCCCAATCTGCGTGGCCCGAGTCACACCCCGTAAGCGCTCAAAAACGGTCAGACGCGGACAGAGGCGGTCAGCTGGGGGTTCGGCCCGAAGTTCACCGCCCACGCCGCCGCCTCGCCGCACCGTCGGACCCCGCAGGATCCGGGTGATCCTGCGGGGTCCGACGGGAGGCGGTTCGCCGACCGGGCGATGCCACAGGAGGGGGGTGGCATCCCCGGACGCGCCGCCCGTGGGGCGCGGTCAGTGCTCGCGCGGGGCGGGCACCACGCGCTCCACCTCGGGGTGGACGGCGAGAAGCTGCCGCATCGCCGCCTCCGCGCCCGCGCCGTCGCCGGCGGCGAGGGTATCGACGATCCGGGCGTGGTGCGCGAGCGACGCCTCGTTCGGCCGGTCACAGCCCGTGACCGGACCTCCGGAGACCTGGAGCGCGGCCGACACGATCCCGGATAGGTGCTCCAGCATGCGGTTGCCGGCGACCTGGATGAGCAGGGAGTGGAACTCGGCGTCGGCGCGGGAGAAGGTGAGGGCGTCGCCCTGCCCCATGGCATGGCCCATGATCTCGACCATGTCGGCCAGCCGCTGCTGGATGTCCTCGCGGCCGTGCCCCGCGGCGAGGCGCGCGGCGAGCGGTTCGATCGTCCAGCGCAGCTCGCTCAGCTCACGCCGCTGGTCGTCGCGCTGCGGCCCGAAGGCCCGCCACTCGATGATGTCCGGATCGAGGAGGTTCCAGTCACTGACGGGACGCACGCGCGTGCCGACGTTCGGCCGGGCGCTGACCAGGCCCTTGGCCTCCAGGACACGGAGCGATTCACGGACGACGGTGCGGGAGACCTCGAAGCGCTGGCCGATCTCCTCGGGCACCAGCGGGCGGTCCGCACCCAGGTCGCCGGAAACGATCATCTGGCCGAGCTGCTGGACGAGTTGGCCGTGCAGTCCGCGTCCGCGGCTGCCCGCGGCGCGCCGGCCCACGCGGCCCAGCTCCGGGTCCGCCCCCTCCCAGGAGGGGGCTCCGACGCGGTCGGCGCCAGGGGCCTCGGCGTAGGGGTAGCGGTCGAGTTCGCCCGGGCCGGCGAGACCGGAGTCGGCGGCGCGGGCGGCGGTCATCATGGTGTGCGCAAGGGTACTCACGGATCCTTTGTCGGCGCCCTCTCCAACTCCCTTGAGGTCTTTGGTGAAAAGCACACGAAAGGGTGATCGCTCACCCCGTCGCAATTGACGCCTTATCGGAAAGAAATGGGCTTTCCGTGGGGAGTTGTGCGCACAGCAAGCACCGGAAGCGGCGAGACAGTCGTCATCGGACCCTGGTTCGCAGGGTCGTGAGCAGATACGCGCACAGCAGTGCGGTAAGCGACAACATCAGCGCACCGCCCACGGGTTGGGCGACCACGCGCGCGCCGGCCGCCAGATAGCGCTCTCCCCCGAAGGGCCACTGCATCAGCAGCACTTCCCTGACCCGCAGCGGAAATCCGGCCGCCGACCGCACCCCTGGCCCCTCCAGCACCTTGTGCACCATAGGTACGACGAGAATGGGCACCGCAACCACCGCGGCGAGCCCGGCAGTGGTGGAACGGAACACTCCGGCGGCCAGCACCCCGGCCCAGGCACAACCGACCACCAGCCCGATCCAACTCACGCCCAGCGAAAGCCAGTCCACGGGAACCTCCGCGAGCTCCCGTCCGTATACGAGATACAGCACCTCGGCGTCACACCCCACCGTCAGAACGGCCAGCGAGAGCGCGGTGACCCCGGAGACGAGGAGCTTGGCGGCCAGCAGCCCCAGCCTGCGGGGCACAGTGCCGCGGTCCGCCGCCAGCGCGGGGTGGCGGAACTCGTCCCCGAAGGCCAGCGCACCGAGCAGCCCCGCACCGAGCGCCGCGGGCGGCAACGGCAGCTCCCGCGGCCAGGCGGCCAGCAGCCGTGCCTGCGGGGTGTGCCCGATACGGGCGAGGACCAGGGCGATGAGCGCGGAGACGACGAGCACGGCGGCCGTGGTGAGGAACCCGGTGCCGACGCCTGCGGCTCGGCGGAGTTCGTAGCGGAGGGGGCGGAGGGGGCTGGGGGCGGGGCGGACGGAGATGGGGGGTGGGAGGGAGGGGAGGGGGGAGGGGGCCCCCGGACTCTTCTCGGAGTGGCCGGAGTGGCCGGCGCCCTGCGCCTCGCCGGGAATCTCCGTCGCCTCCGCCTGCCCCTCCTGCCTCTCGGCCGCCCTCGGTCCCATGTCCCCGATCTCGTCGGCGAGTTGGTGTACGAGGACGTCGTGGCGGAAGGCGAGTTCGCCGATGTCGGCGCAGGTACTGCCGTACACCGAGAGGCGGTTGCCGCCCTCTCGGACGATCTCCACCGAGCGCTGTGCGGTGCGGGCGTCCTTGGCGAGGAGGGCCGCGAGGCGGGCGGCGTGCGGGGTGCGGACGGCGACGCGGGGGCGCAGGCGGGTGCGGGAGAAGTCGGCGGCGTCCTGGTCGGCGACGAGTCGGCCCTGGTCCAGGGTGATGACCCGGTCGGCGGTGCGTGCGGCTTCCTTGGGGTCGGCGGTGGTGAGCAGGACCGTGCCGCCCTGGGTCGCGTGGGCGCGCAGTACGCCGTACAGCCAGCGGCTCTCACGGGTGGAGAGTCCGTCGGCGGGGTCGTCGAGCATGAGGGTGTGCGGGTCCGCGAGCAGGGCGCAGGCCAGGCCCAGGCGGCGGTCCATGCCGCGGGAGAGGGTCCCGAGTCGTTCTTCGCGCAGGCTGACGAGGCCGACGACTTCGAGGACTTCGTCGGCGCGGCGGACGGGAACGCCGGCGGCGGCGCACAGCATGCGCAGGTGGCCGCGGACCGTGCGGGCGGGATGGCCAGGGACATCACCGAGGAGTACGCCGACCTCGCGTGAGGGGTGGGCGATCCGGTGCAGGGGGCGGCCTCTGAAGTAGGTGAGTCCACGGCCCTGTTGGAGTTCGAGCATAAGTCTGAGCGCCGTCGTCTTACCTGCTCCGGGTGGACCGAGCAGCGCGGTGACACGGCCCGCGTGCGCCTCGAAGGAGACGTCGTCGACGGCGGGCGGAAGCTCCTTGCGGGGGTCGCTGGTCAGTCCGAAGGCCTGGATCACCCGAAGCAAGATAGCGCGCTATGTCCGGTTTTTCGGGCACCGCAAGGCCTGCTCCACGGGCGGCAGTCGGTGCGCTCGGACCCTTGTTCGCCGTTCGCTCGCGGGCCCGGGTTCCCGGCGCTGGTCTCAGACTTCGGGGCGCAGCATCGGGGGGTTGAGGAGGGTGGCGCCGCCGGCCCGGAAGAGCTGGGCGGGGCGTCCGCCCTGGCGGGTGGTGGTGCCGCCGGTGGGGACGAGGAAGCCGGGGGTGCCGGTCACCTTGCGGTGGAAGTTGCGCGGGTCGAGGGCCACGCCCCAGACGGCTTCGTAGACGCGGCGCAGCTCGCCGACGGTGAACTCGGTGGGGCAGAACGCTGTGGCCAGCGAGGAGTACTCGATCTTGGAGCGGGCGCGCTCCACTCCGTCGGCCAGGATCTGGGCGTGGTCGAAGGCGAGGGGGGCGACGGGTTCGCCGTCGCGGCCGTAGCCGCCCTGCTGGAGCAGTTCCTCGACCGGTGCCCAGCGGGCGTTGCTGGCGTCGCCGCCCGCGCGTGGGGCGGGCAGGTCGGGGGCGAGTGCGAGGTGGGCGACGCTGACGACGCGCATGCGCGGGTCCCGCTTGGGGTCGCCGTAGGTGGCGAGCTGCTCCAGGTGGGCGCCGTTGTCCTGGACGGGTACGGCGGGGTCGTGGGCCCGCATGCCGGTTTCCTCGGCCAGTTCGCGGGCCGCTGCCTGGGCCAGGTCCTCGTCGGCCCTGACGAATCCGCCGGGGAGGGCCCAGCGCCCCTGGAACGGCGGCTCGCCCCTGCGTACCGCCAGCGCGCACAGGGCATGGCGGCGCACGGTCAGCACGACCAGGTCCACAGTGACGGCGAAGGGCGGAAAGGCTGACGGGTCGTAGGGCATGCGGCGATCATAGTCGTCTGCCTGACGATAAACACTCCCTTCGCCGGTCGCATCGACCGTTGATCGAGGTCGGTCCGTGATCGGTCGTCTGTGTGTCGTCCGGCGGTCCGTCGGCTGATCGAGTCGGGTCCGTCATTGGTCGCCCGTGTGTCGTCCAGCAGGTCCGTCGGCTGATCGATTTCGGTCTGGGATCGGTCCTCCGTCCGCTGTGCGGTAGCCCGTCGCGCGAGGTCAGACTCCCAGTTGCAGCCCGTCGGCGGCCTCCTCGACCATGGCGAGGCCGAGTCGGCCGACCCGTACGGAGAAGGGGGCGCCCGCGACTCTCAGTCCGGTGAGGACGATCTCCCCGAGGGGTGCGCCGGCGGCGGGGCGGAGGGTGACGGTTCCCGCGGGGGCGTCGGGGCGGATGCCGGCGAGGGTGGTCAGCAGCAGGACCCCGGCCGCCGCGGCGGTGGCGGCGGGGCGGCAGGCCGCCGGGTGCGGGAGGGGCGTGCCCCCGTCGGTGCGCTGTTGTCCGCCGTACATTTCCGGCAGCCGGTGGCCGAATGCCTCGGCGGCCGCGATGGCTCCGCGCAGCAGCCCGTTCGCTTCCTTCTCATATCCGGCGGCGATCAGTCCGGCCACGGCGACAGCCGTCTCGTGGGTCCGTACGGCGCCGCTGCGGTGGCCGAACGGGTTGAACCCCGCCTCCTTCGCGCCCAGTCCGCGCAGGCCCCAGCCGGAGTCCATCGCCGGGCCGCCGAGGAGTCGGGCGAGTTGCTCGGTCTGCACCTTGTCGAGCAGTCCGGGCGCCGGTTGGCCGCCGCCCAGGAGGCCGGTGTCGAGAAGGTGAGCGGTGGCCGCGCCCAGGTGCGGTACGAGCCGCCCGTCCGGGGAGCGGGCCGCCGCGGGTCGGCCGCCGCCCAGGGCGTCGATCCAGAAGTCCCGCTGGAAGGCGGTCCGCAGACTCGTCGCCCGCTGCCGCAGCCCGGCGCCGCCCGGTCTGCCGTAGGCGTCGAGCAGCTCGGCGCCGAGCAGCGCCGCGCGGTGGGCGTGCGCCTGGGTTTCGCAGCGCTGTGGCCCGCCGGGGTGGGGGTCGCAGAGGTATGTGTCGTCGCCCACGGCCGTCCGCAGCCAGGTCAGGCAGTTCTCGGCGGCTGGAAGCAGTTCTTCCGTCTCCTTCTCCGGAAGCCCCCAGTGGCGGGCTTCGGCGAGAAGTGTCGGGAAGAGCAGGGTGGCTTCGGTGGCCGTGCAGCTCGGTGGCAGATGGGTGCCCGCGTCCCGGCGTGGCCCCGGGATCATGCCGGACCGCGGTCCGGGTGCCGTGAGCTGGGTGCGGGCCAGGGTGCGCAGGGTGCCGGCGGCGAGCCGGGTGCCGAGGGGGAGCGTCATCCGGGCGGCGGCCAGCGCTTCGGCTGGCGCCAGCCCGCATCGCCAGGGGGCTCCGGCGGCGAGGTGGGTATCGGTGGGGTGGGCAGGGTCGCGCAGCAGCAGGGCCTGGAGGTCTTCGATGCAGGTGTGCAGCAGTGGCTGGACGCCGGGGTGGTCGCCTGCGGCGCGGGCGGGGGCCAGCGGGGTAGTCGCCGATGTTCGGCCCACGGCCCGGACGGGTCCAGCTGCGTCCGGCCGTACCCGTAGCTCCACGCTCGCGCTGCCGCCCGGGGGCAGCGCGAACTCCCAGCGCAGCAGGCCCGCGGAGGCCAGGGCGTCGGTGGGCGGGGGGTCGGCCGTGACGGCCGAGTTCCCCGAAGGGCAGGTCCAGCGCAGGCCGGAGTCGTGGACGCTGGCGGGCAGTTCGGGGCCGGTTCTGCCGGACGCGATGGCTCCCAGGTCGGCCAGGTCGGTGCCGAGGGCGACCTCGACCGGCAGGCGCAGGGGGCGAGAGGCTGCGCTGTGGAGGGTGATCCGCTCGGTGCCGTCCGCGTGGCGGATGCGCTCGACGACGACGTCCGGGTCGGGGCCCGCCTCCGGGGAGGCGCGGAGGGTTCCGACGAAGCGGGCTCGGTCCGCCGCGGTCATCCGGGCGTGCACGGGGAGGGGTTCGCGTCCGGCGACGCGCACCTGGCACCGGGAGAGTACGCGCCGGCCTGCTCGGTAGAAGCCCTCGAGGCCTCGGCCGGTCAGCTGGCCTTGTTCCGGGGAGATGGCGAGGCCTGGGAGGGCGACGCAGATCAGGGCGGTGTGGACAGGGGGAAGGTCGGAGGGACGGCGGGGCTGCGGGGGTGGGAGGGAAGCCGCCTTTCGGGGTTCGCCTCCGGCCGCTCCGACCGTGGGGGGTGGTGGCCCGCCCGGTCCGAAGGGTGGTGTGGGCCGGGCAGCGGGCGGGCGGTTGTGGTCGGCGGCGGAGGGCGGAGTCGGCTGGTGCATGGGGCGGCTTCCTCTGCGCTCTGTGCGCCTCGGGCGTGTTCGGCGCCGGGTGGGGGATCCGGGGGTACCTGGGCAGGTCGACGGCACGGCCCGTCCAGGCGTTCCGCCACTCAGGTGAACGGGGCGACGCTCCTCGGGGTCACGCCCGGGTGCGGCCGAATGGGGCCGGCCGGGATGCGGGTCGCACTTGATCACGACTCCCCCTCGGTTCCGGTGTTCGTCCCTTCCTGGCATGCGCCGCGCCGCCTGCCCTGGGCACGCGTGGTCCGGGGCTTTCGTGTGGAGCCGGGGTGGGAGCCGGGGTGCGTGCCGCCCACCGGCGTACGCGGGCGCGGCACCCTCGTCCCGGACTGGCGGCCTGACCTGCCGGCCGGTCGGGGCGACGTGCTGTCGGCCGGGGCGGCAGACCGGGCACGGCGCCTGCGAGCCGGCTCCTCAGTCGTCCCCGTGGGCCTCCGGTCCGTGCGTTCCGCGCGCAGGCAGCGGCGGATGGACTCCGGGTCCAGTCCCTCGTTGCAGGCCTGGTGCAGGAGGCGGGCAAAGAGGTAGTCGGGGTCCGCGCCGAGGGCCATGGCGAGTGCCTCGCGGGCCTCCAGTTCGTCGCCCGTGGACCAGGCGACCCAGCCGGCGAGGGTGAGCGGCGCCGCGGCATGCTCGCCGTAGGGGCCGACGCAGCGGCGGGCCAGTGCTCGCCACAGGCGCAGGGCGGGGGCGGCCTCGTCGCCCTCCATCCACTCGGCGGCGCGGTCGCGCGTCGTACGGTCCTGCAGGCCGAGGATGAGCAGGGCCGCTTCGTCATGGGTGAGCAGTTGGTCGTCGCGGAGGTCCGCGGTGAGCGTGCCGGAGACGGGTGATGCTCCGGCGAGGCGCCCCATGACCTGACCCGCAAGTTCCAGGGTCTCCTCGGCAACCGTCGCGCGGCTTGTCTCGTCGAGGATGCGTGGGACGAGGGCCATGCTGGCGGTGTCCAGGGCGATTTCCTGTTCAAGGGCGGCCGCGTTCTCCCAGGGGAACAGCCGGGCCCGCAGCTCACGCAGGGTGCCTCGTACCTGGAGCCCGGCGTAGGTGGCGGCCGCGGCCAGGACCGAGGTGCCTGGCAGGCCCATCGGGGTGCCGTCGGACGGGCAACAGCCCTCGTTCCCACAGCAGTACGACCAGAAGCGGCCCTCCGAGATGCACAGGGCCTCGATCACCGGTACGTCGAGGTGGCCGCATTCGATGCGCAGCTTCTGCGCCAGCGGCCGCAGGCGTTCCATGATCTGTCGGCCGGACTCGCCGGGTGCGGGCTCCTTGCAGACGTACGCCACCATCTGCTCGGGGCGGGCGCCGCGGCGTTCGCTGCCCGTGACCAGGCCTTGGGCCAACTGCCGTGCCGCGGAGGGCCAGTCGTCCGGGTTGGTGGGGATGCCGAGCCGGGCCCGTCCGCCGAAGCGGCCGCGGCCGTCCCGGTCGTGCAGGGCGACCAGCACGATGCTGTCCTCGGGCCGGTATCCGAGCAGATACGGCAGCGCGTCGGCCAGCTCGGCCGGGGTGCGCAGCGTGACTTGCTGGTCGCTGCCGTGGCCTTCGTAGGCGGTGCAGTCGAGTTGGTCCGCGGGGTGCGTCTCGTGCCCCACGATGTCGGCGTTCTCAGGGTTTCCAGCGTTTTCGCCGTGATTCGTCATGCCCTGACGATCTCGCGGATTGCGAACCTCCGCTTGAGCCTGTGGATAACTCCGAGCAGGGACATGGCAATTCACCCCGGGGTGCCGCCCTCGGCGTTCCGAGCGGCCGAGCGGCCGATCGGCCGAGTTTGTCGACCGCTCGACTCGGCTCAGCCCGCCGCCGCAAGCACCAGCGGAAGGACCTCCCCACTACCCGCCCGCCGCAGCAGACGGGCCGCGACCGCCAGGGTCCAGCCGGAGTCGGTGTAGTCATCGACGAGCAGCACCGGGCCAGGAGAGCTCGCCAGGGCCCCCGCAAGTTCCCCGGAGACGCTGAACGCGCCGGACAGTGCCCTGAGCCGTTGCGCGGAGTTGCTGCGACGCACTGTGTGCGCGCCGCCCGGCCCGGTGTAGGTCAGCGTGCCGAGGAACGGCAGCCGCCCGATGTCCGCGATCCCCTGGGCCAGCGTGCCCACCAACCGTGGGCGCGTCAGGGAGGGCACCGCGACGACTCCCACCGGCCGAGCCGGGGCATCAGGGGCACCCGACGCCCAACCGCCAGGAGATCGCGCCCAGTCGGCGAGCACGGCCACAGCCGCCCGTAGGACATCGTCGGGGACCGGGCCGTCCGGCGCGTTCTCGGCCAGCAGTGGCCGCAGGCGGTTGCCCCAGCCGATGTCCGAGAGCCGCCCCAGGGCGCGCCCGGTGGAGCACTGTTCCCCGGCGGGGATACGGCCCTTGAGCTCGATGCCCAGGGCGGGCATTCCCGTGGGCCACATCCGGCGCGGCTCGACCTCCACACCGGGACGGTCCAGTTCCTTGGTCGCTCCCGTCAGTGCCTCCGCCGTAACACTGGAATCCGCCCAGGGGCCCGCGCAGTTGTCGCAGCGGCCGCACGCGGTCGCGCCCTCGTCGTCCAGCTGTCGCCGCAGGAACTCCATCCGGCAGCCGGACGTGCCGACGTAGTCACGCATGGCCTGTTGCTCGGCGGCCCGCTGGCGCGCGACCCACGCATAGCGCTCGGTGTCGTACACCCAGTCGGCTCCGGTGGCGATCCAGCCGCCCTTGACCCGCTTGACCGCGCCGTCGACGTCCAGCACCTTCAGCATGGTCTCGAGCCGGCTGCGCCGTAGGTCCACGACCGCTTCCAGCGCGGGCACGGACAGTGGCCGTCCGGCGCCGGCGAGGGCCGAGAGGGTCTGGCGGACCTGGGTCTCGGGCGGGAAGGCGGTGTCGGCGAAGTAGCGCCAGATGGCCTCGTCCTCCTTGCCCGGCAGCAGGAGCACGTCGGCGTGGGCGACGCCTCGGCCGGCCCGTCCGACCTGCTGGTAGTAGGCGATCGGCGAGGAGGGTGAGCCGAGGTGCACCACGAAGCCCAGGTCCGGTTTGTCGAAGCCCATGCCGAGCGCCGAGGTCGCCACCAGCGCCTTCACCCGGTTCGCCAGCAGGTCCTCCTCGGCCTGGAGGCGGTCCGCGTTCTCCGTTCGCCCCGTGTAGGAGGCCACGGGGAAGCCGCGCTGCCGCAGGAAGGCGGTGGCCTCCTCGGCGGCGGCCACGGTGAGGGTGTAGATGATCCCCGATCCAGGCAGTTCGTCCAGGTGCTCAGCCAACCAGCCCAATCGGTGTGCGGCATCCGGCAGTTGGACCACGCCGAGGCGCAGGCTCTCCCGGTCCAGCGGACCGCGCAGCACCAGGGCCTCGCCGGCGCCGGTTCCCAGCTGCTCGGCCACATCGGCCGTCACGCGCGCGTTGGCCGTCGCGGTCGTGGCCAGCACCGGGACGCCGGGAGCGAGCTCGGCCAGCATCGCCCGCAGCCGACGGTAGTCCGGGCGGAAGTCATGGCCCCAGTCGGAGATGCAGTGCGCCTCGTCGACGACCAGCAGTCCCGTCGTGGCCGCCAGCTTGGGCAGCATCTGGTCGCGGAAGTCGACGGAGTTGAGGCGCTCCGGGCTCACCAGGAGCACATCGGTCTCGCCGCGCTCGACCTCCTCGTGGATGGCATCCCACTCCTCCTGGTTGGCGGAGTTGATCGTGCGCGCCCGGATGCCGGCCCGCTGCGCCGCCTCGACCTGGTTGCGCATCAGCGCCAGCAGCGGCGAGACGATCACCGTCGGTCCTGAGCCGCGTCGGCGCAGCAGGGCGGTGGCGACGAAGTACACGGCCGACTTGCCCCAGCCGGTGCGCTGCACCACCAGCGCGCGCCGACGCTCGCGCACCAGAGCGGCGACCGCCTGCCACTGGTCCTCCCGCAGGCGCGCCGCTCCTCCTGGGTCGCCCACGAGCTGCCCGAGGATGGCATCGGCTTCGGCACGGAGTTCCAGTTCGTCCATGCCCCCATGCAACCCGATGGCACTGACAGTCAGCCACCGGAGGGACATCGACCGAGGTCGTCGACAGCGAGGTTTACGGGGCGGACGGTTCTGTACGACGCACAGAACCAGCCGTTCACCCGCTCCCCCCTCTTCATCCCCTCCAAAGAGCTTCGTGCCCCACGCGTCACCAGGTGACGCAATGGGTAGGGATATAAAACGCCTACCGTCCTATATCGGTCGGTCGTCCCAATTGCTCGTTGCCGCAACCAAGTTCGACAGGAAGAATTGAGGTCCGCTCCCCGCACGGCTCGCCCGTGGTCCGGCAGGGCTCCGCTGCGGTGCGCGTCCCCCGATTCCACCCCGCCCGCAGTGTGGGCGCGTAGCCGAAGGGAGGACCGTGACCTTCGGATTCGCTCCGTCCCCCGCGGCATCCACGTCGACCTCCAGCGACCTGTCCGCCACCACACTGGGCCGCGTGCTGGAGCCCGCGGAATGGGCCGCCGCCGGGATCCCTCTGCTGCGTAACCCCCGTGAGGTCGTCAGCGGACTGCACTCCCGCCACCGCCCCGAGCCGGCGACCGCGATCGTGGCCGTCCTCGACCCGGACGAGCGTCTCCGGGCGAGCGCCTCGTTCACCCGCCGGACCAGCCCGGCCGACGGCTGGATGTTCCGCAATGTCCTGCTCGACCAGTTGCGCCGGGTCATCCCGCACGACCTGCGCCGCCGCACCCCCGTGCGCACCGCCGTCCTGCTCTACTGCCGTGAGGGCGACGCGCGTTGGACGGAGGAGGACGGAGCGTGGATGTGGGGCCTGCGTGACGCCTGCACGCTGCACGGCCTGCGCTGCGGCGCGTACATCACGCTGACCCGGGACGGCTGGCAGGTCCTCGGTGAAGGGCGTGGCGGCCGTCGCCCGAACGTGGACTCCGCGCCGGAACCGTTCGCCACCTCCGAGTCACCGCCCCCGCTCCCCCGCACCGGCGGCGCCGCCTCGGACCTCCTGCGCCGCGCGGCGGCCCGCTGAGCCCAGCACCGACGGAACGTTTCCCCGCCGATTGCGGCACTCGTACGCCCCCGGGAAGACCGGCCGACCCGCGCGCCGAAGCACCCCATGGTGACAGCGTCGAACCGGGCGAGCGCTCACGCGGGCACGCCGAGGTCCCCACCGTGCTGGTACCGCCTCGGCTGCACCCGGGCCACCGACCGCCCCGGACGAACCGGAAGCGGCTCAGACGCCCGCGCCCAGCACCGAGTTGATCTGCTGCGGGTCCCCGCAGACGATCAGCAGGGCGCCGGCCCGGCCGAGGGCCAGGGGCAGGGCGGTGGCGGCAGCGGCGTCGGATCCGCCGTTGACGGCGACCACGACGACGGCACGCGAGGCCGCGCGGCTCGCGACGGCGGCGTCCGTGTAGAAGACGTCGTCGCCCGCGTCGTGCTGGGCCCAGTAGGAGGCTTCACCGAAGGACAGTTCGTGGGCAGCCCACGGGTGCTGTTCGCCGGTGGTGATCACCAGCACGTCACCGGGGGGACGGCCCGACTCCAGCAACAGGTCGACGGCTTCCTCGGCAGCGTCCAGCGCACCCTCGGCCGAGGCCGGGATCAGCTGGATCTGCGGAGTCGCCGCAGCCGGTGCGGAGACGGGGGCAGGCGGACCGGACAGTCCGGGCTTGGCCGCGGCCGTGTCTCGGGGCGTGCGTTGCGCCGGCGCCGTGGGCCGCGGGGGCCCGGGACGGCCGGGACGCGACGGAGCCGCGGGACGCGGACCGGGTACGGGGCGGGGGGTCGGCGCGGTGCGGCCACTGGCCGGCGTGGCGCGGGGACCCTGGGCACTCTCGTGAATCTGAGGCTCCTCGGGAATGAGAGGCATGGGCTGATATTTATCAAACGTTGGTGCGGCTCACGTGAACGGGTGGCACATGAGTGCGAACGAAACGGTCAGAAATCGAAGCCGAGCTGCCCCTCGATCTCTGGAACACTCCGTTCCGCCCAGCTGCGGACCTTCTTGAGGTGCCGCCACTGGGGCAGCGCATCAAGATACGCCCACGACAAGCGGTGGTACGGGGTGGGTCCCCGCTCCTCCAGTGCGGCCTTGTGCACGGGCGACGGATACCCGGCATTGTCCGCAAAACCGAAGTCTGCATGGTCGATACCCAGTTCGGCCATCATTTTGTCGCGCTGAACCTTGGCGATCACCGAAGCCGCCGCGACCGCGACGCAGGACTGGTCGCCCTTGATCACCGTACGGACCTTCCAGGGGTTCCCGAGGTAGTCGTGCTTGCCGTCGAGGATCACCGCGTCGGGACGGACCGGCAGCTCCTCCAGGGCGCGCACCGCGGCCAGTCGCAGTGCGGCCGTCATCCCCAGATCGTCGATCTCCTCCGGCGAGGCATGCCCCAGGGCGTACGACGTCACCCACGCCCGCAGCGTCACGGCGAGCTCGGTCCGCCGTTTGACGGTCAGCAGTTTGGAGTCGGTGAGCCCCTCCGGGGGCCGACGCAGTCCGGTGATCGCCGCGCAGACGGTGACGGGCCCGGCCCAGGCGCCGCGCCCCACCTCGTCGACACCGGCAATGATCTTCGCTCCGGTCGTGGCGCGGAGTGAGCGCTCGACGGTGTGAGTAGGTGGTTCGTACGGCATGGCGCCCTTAGCGTACGCCGCCCGGATCACCCGGCGGTACCCCGGTTTCCCCCGGCGGCGTCACAGCCCCCGCTCCAGCCGCTCGACCCCCGCCCGGCCGGAGCAGCGGCAGCATCAGCTGATCGATCATCTCCGCCAATTCCTCGTCGCTCCATTCACTTCCGCGCATCTTGGACCGGTACATCATCATGGCCGGGATGGCGTCGAAAACGCATCCGTTGGCGGCGTCGGAGCGCACCTCGCCCCGCTCTATTCCGCGGGTGATGACGTCACGGAGAAGCTTGAGGGTGGGTCCCACGACCCCGTCGTAGATCACGCTGTGGAACCGCTCCGCCTGCAGCTGATCGCATTCGTGAATGACCGCACGGAGGGCGTAACCGGGGCGCGAGTACATGGCGTCACGCGCAATGCGGCACAGCGCGAGCAGGTCTTCGCGCACGCTGCCCAGGTCGGGCACCGCGTCGATGCGCGGCAGTCCGGCCTGCAGCGCGTCGGCAACGAGATCCTCCTTCGACGGCCACCGGCGGTAGACCGCGGCCTTGCCGGTCTGGGCCCCGGCGGCGACGCCCTCCATCGTGAGGCCGTTCCAGCCGACCGTACTGAGCTGTTCCAGCGTGGCGTCGAGGATCGCGCGTTCGAGCACGGCGCCGCGCCGGCGCATTGAGGCCGCCTGAGCGGGGGCGGCCGTCCAGCGCGAGGTAACCATCAGCGTCTCCAGCGAACAAGGAAGCGGGTATTTCGGGGGATTCAGGGAGACCGCGCGGCAGCGACAGGGGGAACGCCACGCGGCGACAAGCTGAGTGAACGCTTGCGTTCACTACTGGGGACTCACTACCGTTGACGCGACAGTGAACGCGAGCGTTCACTAACGCACTTGTGGGGGACCCATAGTGACAACCTCTCAGTTGATTCAGGACCAGAAGCCAGGTGCGGCCCGCAGGCAGGGCCACCCCGGCATAGCGCTCACCGTCATCGCGGCCTGCCAACTCATGGTGGTCCTCGACGCGACGATTGTGAACATCGCACTCCCGCACATTCAAGACGCTCTCAAGTTCAGCACAACCGACCTCACCTGGGTCGTCAGTTCCTACACGCTGACCTTCGGCGGTCTGCTGCTCCTCGGCGGCCGGGCCGGTGACATCCTCGGTCGCCGCCGGGTCTTCATGACCGGCATCCTGCTCTTCACCTTCGCCTCGCTGCTCGGCGGACTCGCCCAGGAACCCTGGCAGTTGCTTGCTGCGCGCGTGCTTCAGGGCGTGGGTGGCGCCATCGCATCGCCGACCTCGCTGGCGCTCATCACCACGACGTTCCCCGAAGGCCCGGAACGGAACCGGGCATTCGGCGTCTTCGCCGCCGTCTCCGCGGGCGGCGGCGCCATCGGACTGCTCGCCGGCGGCATGCTCACCGAGTGGCTCGACTGGCGATGGGTGCTGTTCGTCAATGTGCCGATCGGCATCCTGATCGCCGTCCTCACCCCGCTCTACATCAACGAGTCCGAACGGCACACCGGCCGCTTCGACATCGCGGGCGCGATGACCTCGACACTGGGCATGGCGTCCCTCGTGTACGGGTTCATCCGGGCTGCGGACGAAGGCTGGCGAGACAGCCTGACCATCGGTTCCTTCGTGGCGGCGGTGGTTCTGCTGCTGGCCTTCGCGTTCATCGAGCGGCGGGCCAAGGAGCCGATCACTCCGCTGCGGATGTTCGCCGACCGCAACCGCTCCGGCACCTACGTGATCATGCTGAGCCTGGCCGCGGCGATGTTCGGGATGTTCTTCTACATCGTGCTCTTCGTGCAGAACGTGCTGGGGTACACCCCGATCGAGGCGGGTCTCGCCTTCCTTCCGGTAACAGTGGTGATCGCCATCGGCGCGGGTCTGTCGCAGCGGTTCCTGCCGGTGCTCGGCCCCAAGCCGTTCATGCTCGCCGGTTCGGCGCTCGTCGTGCTCGGACTGGCCTGGCAGGCCCTCATCAGCGCCGACAGCTCGTACGTGGGCGGAGTGCTGGGACCGATGCTGCTGTTCGGCTTCGGCATGGGGCTGAACTTCGTGACGCTGACGATCACCGCGGTCTCCGGGGTCGCCCAGCACGAGGCGGGCGCGGCGTCCGGACTGCTCAACACCACACAGCAGGTGGGCGGGTCGCTCGGTCTGTCCATCCTGACCACGGTGTTCGGCTCGGCCAGCAGGGACGAGGCTGAGAAGCAACTGCCGCAGTTCATGGCCGACGCCACTCCGGAGCAGAAGGCGCAGTTCGCCGAGACGCAGCAGCTGCCCGGCCCCTGGGGACACGAGGTGCTCACCCAGGGCATCTCGATGGGCTTCGTGGCGGCCGCCGCGATGGGTGTTCTCGCCCTGGCCACCGCCTGGTTGGTGATCAAGGTCCGCAAGAGCGACCTGGAAGCCCTGGCCGGAACGGCTGGCCCCATCGCCGGTTGATCCGGCCGGGGCCGCAAGGGACCGCGGATGGCCGGACCTCGCCCGGGGAACCGACGGCGAGGGCGACGGCCCGGCCATCCGCACACATCCCAGCCACCGGAGTCCGAGCAACGGAAGAATCAGCCCCAGCACCACGTACATGTCCACCCCCCGTACCCCTTTCGCATCCCCTGGCTGTGCGAGCCCATGGATCACACAGCGGATGCCAGGAGAACGCACGCACGGTCACGGAGAGTTCCCGACATGCACGGAGAGTTTTGAACCGGCCCATCGACGGCTTCGTCGGAGTCGCTGAGATGACGGCCTCTGTGAGCCCACGCCTCGGGCCCGGATCGCCCACCGGGGTCCAGCCCGCCCGTCAGACCCCCGGAACCCACTCCGGCAGCGCCTCGGTCCGCTCCACCCACTCCGCCGGCGGAGTTCCTGCCTTACCCGCGGCGAGCACCCCGCCTACGATGGCGCACGTGGTGTCCATGTCGCCGCCGACCTGCGCAGTCACCCAGAAGGCCTGCTCGTAGTCACCGAGGCACCGCGCGGCCGACCAGAGCGCGAAGGGCACTGTGTCGTGGGCCGTCGTCCGCCGACCGCAGCCCAGCACGGCGGCGACGGTGGCGGCGTCGCCGTAGTCCAGCATGTCGCGCGCCCGGCGCAGCCCCGCGCCGACCGCGCTCTTCGGAACCAGCGCGATCACCCCGTCGAGCAGCGCCTCCGCACTGGGCGGACCGCCGGGGGCGCCGGCCAGCGCCGCGGCTGCGGCGACGGCCATGGAACCGACGACGGCCTCGCGATGCTGATGGGTGGGGTACGCCGAGATCTCGGCCTGGTGGGTTGCCTGCTCCGGATCGTCCGCGTACCAGGCGCCCAAAGGCGCGATCCGCATTGCCGCGCCATTGCCCCAGGAGCCCTGCCCCTTGAAGAGCGCGGAGGCCAGCTCGCGCCAGTCGCCGCCCTCCCGGACCAGCCGCAGCAGGCGGTTCACGGCGGGACCGTAGCCCCGGTCGAAGTCGTGGTGCTCGGCGAAGGAGCGGGCCAGCGCGTCCTGGTCGATGCGGTGGTGGGCGGCGAGGATCGCGACCACGGAACAGGCCATCTCCGTGTCGTCGGTCCACTGCCAGGGGCCGGCCGGCAGCTCACGGTTCTTCAGCAGCGGATAGTTCACCGGCACGAAGAACTGGGAGCCCAGCGCGTCTCCCACGGACAGCCCGCGCAGGCTGGCGAGGGCGCGGTCCAGGCGCCCGTCGGGTGAGGAATCAGCGGTCATCGCCCTGCCACTCTATCCGGTGATTCCATACGGTTTCGGATCCCGCCACGAGTCGAAAGGCCGGTCAAGCGCGTACTTGCCGTCGTCCCCGAGAACGAGCATCCGCATCTCCGCGTTCCCGGGATTCGACAGCGACTCGAATTCCGCGACGGTCCAGTGGAACCACCGCATGCAGAACAGGCGCATCGCCAGGCCGTGGGTCACGAGCAACACGTTCGGCGGGTGGTCGGGGGCCTCGAAACTGCGGTACAGGCTCTCCAGGAAGCCGCCGACCCGGTCGTACACATCGGCGCCGGACTCACCCTGGGCGAAGCGGTAGAAGAAGTGTCCGTAGGCGTCCCGGTAGGCCTTCTGCAGGCGTACGTCGTCGCGGTCCTGCCAGTTCCCCCAGTCCTGCTCGCGCAGCCGGGGCTCCTCGCGGACGCGTATGAGTTCGGGGTCCAGGTGGAAGGCGCGCAACGTTTCATGCGTACGGCGGTAGGGGGAGACGTACACGCTGATCCGCTCGCGGCCGAACACCTCGCGCAGCCGTTTGCCCGTCTCCTCGGCCTGCTCCCAGCCCCGCTCGGTGAGGGCCAGTGCGTGGTCGGGTTCACGCTCGTACACGGTGTCATCAACATTGCCCGTTGACTCGCCGTGTCGGACAAGGACGATGCGCCGTGGTCGTGCCATGCCAAAACCCTAGATCGGTTGACGGCCCATCGAGCACCCGTACGGGCTCCATACGGCGTAGGTCACACATTTCCGGGAGTGATCGTTCCGGAGATGTGCGTGATGATCACACCGTCCAGGTGGTTTCCAAGTCCACGATGTCGCCGGCGAGCGAGGCGACGTCCGCCTCGGTTTGGGCCCGCAGGACCAGACGCTCGACGCGTTCGGCCCGGTATTTGCCGTGCTCGGCTGCGGACAGCCACATCGACAGTACGAGGAACTCGTGGCCCGGCGCCTCGCCGAACAGTCCGCGGACCATACCGGGTGAGCCGGCCATCGCCGGGTTCCAGACCTTCTCCTGCATCAGCGTGAAGTGCTCGGCACGCTCCTCGTGCACCCTGCAGTGTGCGACCCGCAACAGATCGGCGTCCGTGAAACGCGGCTCGAAGCCGGTCTTCACATCGAACCGGTGGTCGAAGAGTTTGACCTGGGCGTCCTTGAACGTGCCCGACTGGGACGCCGCCAGCCGGTCGTGGGAGCGCGCCATGAAGGAGTCGTAGAAGGCGCGGCTCTCCCAGAAGGCGAAGATGTGCGCCACCCCCGGCCGGCCCCTGCTCCAACCACCGCCCTGCCCCCGAAACCCCGGCTCCCCCAGAAGCCCCGCCCACTTTCGCTGCCCCCGCTCAAAACCGCGGCGGTCCACCACGGTGCAGCGAATCCACTTGACCAGCACCGCGCCATCGTAAGGCCACGGAGCGTGGCACCGGTCGCCCTCGCTGCGAGAGCTCTTCCACGAGGGCACGCACGCGCGTGGCAGGATGGACAATCGGCCCTGTCTGTCGGGCAGTTCAGGCCGCACGCGCATGGCGAACGGGGAAGGGGAGTCTGGTGAACGGCCTCAACAAGGGGATCCGGAAGGTCGAGATCGCGCTCAAGTGGGACCCGAGTCCGGCGGGGCAGCCGCCCACCGACCTGGATCTCGTCGCCGGGACGTATCTGGCAAGCGACCCCTACGGTGATCCGGCCTTCGTCGTGCACTTCGACAGCCGGTCCCCCGACGGCACCATCTATCTCAACCGCGACAGCCACGACGGCAAGGGCTTCGGCTGGGACGAAGTCATGACGGTGGAACTCAACCGGCTCGACAGCCGGTACGCGCGCGTGGTGGTCGGCGTCGTCATCCAACAGCGCTCCGCGCAACGAACCTTCGTCAGCGTGACCAACCCGGGCCTGCGCATCCGCGAGGGCTACACCGACCTGGCCACGGACGACTTCGGCAGCGTCCTGGGCGCTACGGCGGCCGTGGTCGCGGAGTTCGCCCGCCAGGAGGACGGCACCTGGGACTTCCACCCCGGTATCCACGGCTTCGAGGACGACCCCGCGACCTTCACCCGCACCATGGGCAAGACGCACCGGCCCTGAGCACGGACAACGACGAAGGTGGGGCGCCGACCGACGGTCGGCGCCCCACCTCGTCAAGGACTAGCGATCAGCTGCAGCCGCTGGTCGAGCCGCAGCCCTCGCAGATGTAGCAGGAACCGGCCCGCTGCATCTTCGTACCGCAGGAGAAGCACAGCGGGGCGTCGGCCTGGATGCCCAGCTGCATCTCCACCAGCTCGGCGCTGGTGTGGGCCTGCTGCGGGGCGGGCTTGGCCGCCTCGACCTCGGCCTTGGGCATCGCCACGGCCTTCAGCTCCTGGGCGCGCGGCGCCGACTGGGCCAGGCCCTCGACGTCGACCTCGTCGTCGGACGGCTCGTACGAACCGGTCTCCAGGTGGCGCTGACGCTCCTCGGCGGAGTGGATGCCGAGCGCGGAGCGCGTCTCGAAGGGCAGGAAGTCCAGCGCCAGGCGGCGGAAGATGTAGTCGACGATCGACTGCGCCATCCGCACGTCGGGGTCGTCCGTCATACCGGCCGGCTCGAAGCGCATGTTGGTGAACTTCGAGACGTACGTCTCCAGCGGCACGCCGTACTGGAGGCCGACGGAGACCGCGATGGAGAAGGCGTCCATCATGCCCGCGAGGGTCGAGCCCTGCTTCGACATCTTCAGGAAGACCTCGCCGAGACCGTCGTCCGGGTAGGAGTTGGCGGTCATGTACCCCTCGGCGCCGCCGACCGTGAAGGACGTGGTGATGCCGGGGCGGCCCTTAGGGAGGCGCTTGCGGACCGGGCGGTACTCGACGACCTTCTCGACCGTCTCGCGGATGGTCGCCTCGGCCTTCTCCGTGACCTCGGCCTTCTCCTTCTCCTTGGTCTTCGCGGAGAGCGGCTGGCCGACCTTGCAGTTGTCGCGGTAGATGGCGAGCGCCTTGACGCCCATCTTCCAAGCCTCGAAGTAGACCTCTTCGACGTCCTCGACGGTCGCCGTCTCCGGCAGGTTGACCGTCTTGGAGAGCGCGCCGGAGATCCAGGGCTGGATCGCGGCCATCATGCGGACGTGGCCCATCGCGGAGATGGAACGCTCGCCCATGGCGCAGTCGAACACCTCGTAGTGCTCGTGCCTCAGGCCCGGAGCGTCGATCACATTGCCGTGGTCGGCGATGTGGGCGACGATCGCCTCGATCTGCTCCTCCTGGTAGCCCAGGCGGCGCAGGGCCTGCGGGACGGTGCCGTTGACGATCTGCATCGAGCCGCCGCCGACCAGCTTCTTGAACTTGACCAGCGCGAGGTCGGGCTCAAGACCGGTGGTGTCGCAGGACATCGCCAGACCGATGGTGCCGGTCGGGGCGATGACGGACGCCTGAGAGTTACGGAAACCGTTCTTCTCACCGAGACGCAGCACGTCCTGCCAGGCCTCCGTGGCGGCGGCCCAGATCGGCGTGTCCAGGTCGTCCATGCGGACGGCCTTGGTGTTCTCGTCGGAGTGCTGCTTCATGACCCGCAGGTGCGGCTGCGCGTTGCGGGCGTAGCCGTCGTACGGGCCGACGACCGCGGCGAGCTCGGCGGAGCGCTTGTACGAGGTGCCGGTCATCAGGGAGGTGATGGCACCGGCGAGGGCGCGGCCGCCGTTGGAGTCGTAGGCGTGGCCGGTCGCCATCAGCAGGGCGCCGAGGTTGGCGTAGCCGATGCCGAGCTGGCGGAACGCGCGCGTGTTCTCGCCGATCTTCTGGGTCGGGAAGTCCGCGAAGCAGATGGAGATGTCCATCGCGGTGATGACGAGCTCGACGACCTTGGCGAAGCGCTCGACGTCGAAGGACTGGTTGCCCTTGCTGTCGTCCTTGAGGAACTTCATCAGGTTCAGCGAGGCGAGGTTGCAGGACGTGTTGTCCAGGTGCATGTACTCGCTGCAGGGGTTCGAGCCGTTGATACGGCCGGACTCCGGGCAGGTGTGCCAGTGGTTGATGGTGTCGTCGTACTGGATGCCCGGGTCGGCGCACGCCCAGGCGGCCTCGGCCATCTTGCGGAACAGGGACTTGGCGTCGACCTCTTCGATGACCTCGCCGGTCATCCGCGCGCGGAGGCCGAACTTGCCGCCCTGCTCGACCGCCTTCATGAACTCGTCGTTCACGCGGACGGAGTTGTTGGCGTTCTGGTACTGGACGGACGTGATGTCGTCGCCGCCCAGGTCCATGTCGAAGCCCGCGTCGCGCAAGGCGCGGATCTTCTCCTCTTCCTTCACCTTGGTCTCGATGAAGTCCTCGATGTCGGGGTGGTCGACGTCGAGGATGACCATCTTGGCGGCGCGGCGGGTGGCACCGCCGGACTTGATGGTGCCGGCCGAGGCGTCGGCGCCGCGCATGAAGGAGACCGGCCCCGAGGCGTTGCCGCCGGAGGACAGCAGTTCCTTGGAGGAGCGGATACGGGAGAGGTTCAGGCCGGCGCCGGAGCCGCCCTTGAAGATCATGCCCTCTTCCTTGTACCAGTCGAGGATCGACTCCATGGAGTCGTCGACGGACAGGATGAAGCAGGCGGAGACCTGCTGGGGCTGGGGCGTGCCGACGTTGAACCAGACGGGGCTGTTGAAGCTGAAGATCTGGTGCAGGAGGGCGTAGGCCAGCTCGTGCTCGAAGATCTCGGCGTCGGCGGGCGAGGAGAAGTACTTGTAGTCCTCACCGGCCTTCCGGTACGTCTTCACGATGCGGTCGATGAGCTGCCTGAGGCTCACCTCGCGCTGCGGGGTGCCGACGGCACCGCGGAAGTACTTGCTGGTGACGATGTTGACCGCGTTCACCGACCAGAAGTCGGGGAACTCGACGCCACGCTGCTCGAAATTGACCGAGCCGTCGCGCCAGTTGGTCATGACGACGTCACGGCGCTCCCACTGGACCTCGTCGTACGGGTGCACGCCGGGGGTGGTGTGGATGCGCTCGATACGCAGCCCCTTGGTCGCCTTGGTGCCCTTCGCTCGGGAACCTCGTGCCGGACCGCTCGCCGTCTCTGTCATGCCGCCTCCCTGGTACGGGCTAAAACGCCCTGAAGTGCCCCGATGTTCCCGTGGCACGGTGTTCTGTCTGGTGTTGCGGGCATCTCTCGCTGCCGCCCGCAACAGGTCTTCGGTCGCCGCCGCGCGGCCGGACCCGGAGTCCTGGGTCTCCGGATCCGGTCCGTCGGTCAGTCGGCGGCGTTGGCGGGCACGGGGACCTGTGCAGTCCCTCCGGGCCCGCGCTCGTCTTCCTGGCTCCCCGCTCCCGCGTCGTCGCGGTCGTCGTCGTCCGCAGCGGGGCGTTCCGTCTGCCTGAGTTCCGTGATCGCGGCCTCGAAGTCCTCGAGCGAGTCGAACGCCCGGTAGACGGAGGCGAATCGCAGATAGGCGACGAGGTCGAGCTCCTGCAACGGGCCGAGTATGGCCAGCCCCACGTCGTGGGTGGTCAGCTCGGCGCTCCCGGTGGCCCGCACCGCCTCCTCGACCCGCTGGCCGAGCTGGGCGAGTGCGTCCTCGGTGACAGGCCGTCCCTGACATGCCTTGCGCACGCCATTGATGACCTTGGTACGGCTGAATGGCTCGGTGACTCCGGACCGCTTCACCACCATGAGCGAGCACGTCTCCACGGTCGTGAAACGACGGGAGCAGTCAGGGCACTGGCGGCGCCTGCGGATCGACGTGCCGTCGTCGGTCGTACGGCTGTCGACCACACGGCTGTCGGGGTGCCTGCAGAAGGGGCAGTGCATGAACTCCCAACCCTCCTCACAGCAGACTCAATAGCCTCGTTGGGCCTCACGGGCCCCTCGAAGCAGCCCCAAGCATAGGCGATGCCCGAGGGCCCGAAGACCGGGGGGACCACAACTTCTGGGCTGCTACTGCAATCCAACCACTAGATGTGGGGATTGGCTCATACATACACGCCACGCGCGCGTGTCGCACCCGTGCGAACTGACCTCACTGGGCCGCACCGCTCGGCCGCAGCCCTGCGGCAACACGAGGGTGCACGGCCGTACCGTTAAGGCACATGCGGAGATACCGTGAGCGCCACAGGGAGGCGTCGTGGGGCTCCCGCAGAGATGGGGGACCAGGTCCCGGTCGGCCGGGCGCCGGATGGCAGACTGGGGCAACAACCCACGAGGTCGTCGCCCGACGGTGAAGAGCACAGCAATGGGCCCTTTTGTCCGCCAGGCACCGCGTTAGCCATACACCCAGACACATGATCGCGGCAGGTGAATCGCGATTTTTCACTCGAACGTGTGTTTGGCGCAACCTTTCGAAAGCAACTACCGTTGTCCAGCAGGGAGACCATCGAGAGGGGCCGACGTGACCACCACCGCAGACAGTGCCACCATCACTGCCCAGGACCGACCCCAGGGCCGACTCGAGCCGGTGCATGCGATGAACGAAGCCGCGAACCCCGAGGGACACAAGCGCTCCCTGCCGGGCCGACCTCCAGGCATCCGGGCGGACAGCTCCGGACTCACCGACCGGCAACGCCGGGTCATCGAGGTCATCAGGGACTCCGTGCAGCGGCGCGGCTACCCGCCGTCGATGCGCGAGATCGGCCAGGCCGTCGGCCTTTCCAGCACTTCCTCGGTCGCACACCAGCTCATGGCACTGGAGCGCAAGGGCTTCCTGCGGCGCGACCCGCACCGCCCGCGCGCATACGAGGTGCGCGGTTCCGACCAGGCCGCCTCCGTGCAGCCCACGGACACCGCCGGCAAGCCTGCCGCGTCGTACGTCCCGCTGGTCGGCCGGATCGCCGCCGGTGGTCCGATCCTCGCGGAGGAGTCCGTCGAGGACGTCTTCCCTCTCCCCCGGCAACTGGTCGGAGACGGTGAACTGTTCGTCCTGAAGGTCGTCGGTGACTCGATGATCGAGGCCGCGATCTGTGACGGCGACTGGGTCACGGTCCGGCGCCAGCCCGTCGCCGAGAACGGCGACATCGTCGCCGCGATGCTCGACGGCGAGGCCACCGTCAAGCGCTTCAAGCGCGAGGACGGCCACGTCTGGCTGCTCCCGCACAACTCCGCGTACGAGCCGATCCCCGGCGACGACGCGACCATCCTCGGCAAGGTGGTGGCGGTGCTGCGGCGCGTGTAAGCACCGCGCGGCAGATCTCGCCGATCTGACCGGGCCCCGGGACCCCTGCGCCGGTTCCGGGGCCCTGTTCTCTTTTCCGCCCCCGGATGACGCTCGGTTACACAGGGGTGGGTAGCCTGTCCCGGCTGCGGGACAGGCTACCCACCCCTCACTCGGCTCCGTCCTGCACTTCCGCCGCCTGCGCTGCCGCGTCGATCGCGGCCAGCGACCTTCGGACCTGGTTACGGTCCGTGGTGTACCAAAAGTCGGGCAGCGACGCCTTCAGATAGCTCCCGTACCGCGCCGTGGCCAGCCGCTGATCCAGTACGGCGACCACACCGCGGTCCCCCGACGCCCGTACGAGGCGACCGGCGCCCTGGGCCATGAGCAGCGCCGCGTGGGTCGCGGCCACCGCCATGAAGCCGTTGCCGCCCGCGTCCTCGACCGCCTTCTGGCGGGCGCTCATCAGCGGGTCGTCGGGACGCGGGAACGGGATCTTGTCCATGACGACGAGCTGACAGCTGGGGCCCGGGACGTCGACGCCCTGCCAGAGCGAGAGCGTGCCGAAGAGGCAGGTCTTCGGATCGGCCGCGAAGTTCTTGATGAGCTCACCGAGGGTCTCCTCACCCTGGAGAAGGATCGGGAACTCGGGGATGCGGGAGCGCAGTTCCTCGGCCGCGAGCTGGGCGGCCCGCATCGAGGAGAAGAGGCCGAGGGTGCGGCCGCCGGCCGCCTGGATCAGCTCCGTCAACTCATCCAGCATGTCCGCCCGGTCGCCGTCCCGCGCGGGCCGCGACAGATGCTTGGCTACGTACAGGATGCCCTGCTTGGGGTAGTGGAAGGGCGAGCCGACATCGACGCCCTTCCACTGCGGGAGTTCCTCACCTTCCGTGCCCTCGGGGGCAAGGCCCAGAGAGGCGCCGACGCCGTTGAAGTCGCCGCCCAGCTTCAAGGTCGCCGAGGTCAGGACGACCGAGCGGTCGGCGAAGAGCTTCTCGCGCAGCAACCCGGAGACCGACATGGGGGCGACCCGGAGGGAGGCGCCGAAGCGGTCATGGCGCTCGTACCAGACGACATCCCACTCCGAGCCGTTCGTGATCCGCTCCGCCACGTCGTGAACGGTCTCCACCGAGGCCAGCGCCTGCTTGCGGACCGCGTCCTCGTCCTGGACGGACTTGTCGCGGGTCGCGCCGATCGCCGAGATCACCG
This sequence comes from Streptomyces sp. NBC_00287, assembly GCF_036173105.1. Lineage (NCBI taxonomy): Bacteria > Bacillati > Actinomycetota > Actinomycetes > Kitasatosporales > Streptomycetaceae > Streptomyces > Streptomyces sp. NBC_00287. The sequence continues at coordinate 6,886,430 of NZ_CP108053.1, read as the reverse complement.
TGCGGCAGGCGTCGCGCAGAGCCATCAGCGCGTAGCCGAGATCCTCAGGGATCTCCTCCAGACGGCCCGGCAGCGCCAGCTCCATCAGCCGCTCGAAGCCCTCGGCGGCGGTCTGGAGCTGGTCGGCGGCCTTCTCGTTGACGAGCTTGGCGGCGCGGCGCACGGCACGGTTGACCTGCCCCGGAGTGAGCTCGCCGGTGGCGACGCCGGTGACCCGGGAGACCAGTTCGTGCGCCTCGTCGACGATCAGCACCTCGTGCTGCGGGAGCACCGGGGCGCCCTCGATGGCGTCGATCGCGAGCAGCGCGTGGTTGGTGACGACGACCTCGGCGAGCTTGGCGCGCTCGCGGGCCATCTCCGCGAAGCATTCGGCGCCATAGGCACACTTGGTGGCGCCCAGACACTCGCGCGACGAGACGGACACCTGGGCCCAGGCGCGGTCGGAGACGCCGGGCGTGAGGTCGTCGCGGTCCCCTGTCTCGGTCTCGTCGGACCAGTCGCGCAGCCGCAGCAGGTCCTGGCCCAGCTTGCTGGTGGGCGCGGCCGCCTCGAACTGGTCGAAGAGGCCCTCCTCCTCGTCCTGCGGAACGCCCTCATGGAGGCGGTGCAGACACAAGTAGTTCGACCTGCCCTTGAGCATCGCGAACTCCGGACGGCGGCGCAGCAGCGGGTGCAGGGCATCGACCGTGCGCGGCAGATCCCGCTCCACCAGCTGGCGCTGCAGGGCCAGGGTGGCCGTCGCGACAACGACGCGCTCCCCGTGCGCGAGCGCGGGAACCAGATAGCCCAGCGACTTTCCGGTGCCGGTGCCGGCCTGGACAAGGAGGTGGGAACTGTCGTCGATCGCCTCCGCGACGGATTCGGCCATGGTCACCTGGCCGGGGCGCTCCGAACCGCCGACGGCAGTGACGGCAGCATGCAGGAGTTCGGGGAGTGAGGGCTTCGTCATAGCGCGACCACCCTACGGCCCGGCACTGACAAACGGGTGATCACGGCGGTGGCGGGGGTCTGGATCAAGACCGGGGGTCCTCGGGTCGGGGGCGTGTCGGGTGGGGGTCAGGTGAGTGGGGTGTGGGGGTGGGGGTCTGGATCAAGACCGGGGGTCCTCGGGTCGGGGGCGTGTCGGGTGGGGGTCGGGTGAGTGGGGTGTGGGGGTGGGGGTCGGGTGAGTGGGGTGTGCAGCGAGTCGGGCGGGTCAGGTGGTGACGCTCGTATTTCGGCGCCACCGACGGGTTTCCTCCGCCGACTTCGGCGCGGCTTGAAATCGGTCGCCCGCGAGTGGGAACCCCAGCCGCCCGGGCGGTGTACCAAAAGTGACGACACCGCAGCGTGGCGTTACAGCAGATCGCGCAAGGCCCGGTCCCGGACCATGAGGGCGGCCCGCTTGGCGGGCAGATCGACCTCGGCGGAGAACCGGAAACCGGCGCTCAGGAAAGCAGCGACGGAAGGGGTGTTGCGAATGTCGGGTTCCGCGATGACGCGCGCACAGGCGGGCCGCCTGTCGAGCGCACGGTCGGCGACGGCTCGGAGAAGTGTGGTGCCGAGGCCTCGCCCACGGTCGGCGACATCACCGATGAGGAGGTGGATTCCGGTGTCATGAGGACGGGCGGGATAGCGGCGGGCCAGCGGGTCGAGGTCCGCCCGGTAGATCTCCCAGTAACTCATCCGCGTGCCGTCCAGTACGCCCAGGCACGGCACACTGCGCCCGTCTCCGAGGAACTGGGACCGCAAGTGTTCCTCGGTCACGCTCTGGGGCCCGGCCAGCTCCCAGAAGGCGGCGACGGCGGGGTCGTTCATCCAGCGGCTGATGAGCGGAAGATCGCGTTCGACGCGCACGGGGACGAGCTGGAGCACGCCGACAGCCGTAGTGATCGGCCCCCAGTCGACGACGCGGTCGAGGAGATCGTCAACGTTCGGCACGACGGAGGCGGACCAGGCGGGCTGGACTGAGCCTTCGGCACCGTCACCGGCGGCATCGCCCTCGGCCTCCTCCGTCGCCGCGAACAGAGCGAGGAGTTCGTCGGGCAGGCGCAGGTCCAGCGTGTCCTCGTTGTCCCCGCCGGGGCTGGCACCGGGTGCCGTGTCGGTGCCGACGGAGGCGGCGGGGTCGATACCGGCGTCGGTGCTCGCGTCGTTGGGAGGCACGGCGACGCTCCTCTCAGGAGGCGGGATGGGTCATGTTCCTCAGAAATGCAGGGAGTTGAGGTGATCGGGGAGTCGGCTTCAGCAGGGTGGACAGTTCAGGTGGTTCGACGGCGTAGCTCAGGAATGAAGGGGGTTGGCGATGGTGACGTACACGGACTGCGTATCGACCGGGCCGACGAGTTCGTCCAGGCCGTGCAGCCGGGTCAGGAGGTTGGCCTTGCAGCGCAGGGTGGGTGAGTCGAGCAGACGGGCCGGCAACGAGGTGCGCAGCCGCGCGGGACCGGAGGCCATGTCGCCGAGGAATCGACGGAAGGCGGCGAGCAGCAGCCGTTCATCGGCGAGACCCTGGGAGCCGAACGCGCCGATGAGGCCGAGCACGTTGTTGATGGCGAGGTAGTAGGCGAAGCGCTCGTCGGTCACCTCGTCGGAGACGAAGGTGTCGCTGTGCTTGCCGATACCGGGCAGCCGGGCGTCGAGTTCCGCCCGACGGGACTCACGGAAGTAGTAGCCCTGGTTGTCGCGGTAGCGGCCGCCGGTGGGCCAGCCGTCCGGGTCCAGCAGGAGCAAGGTGTTCTGCTGGTGCGCCTCCAGGGCGATGCCCGCCTCCGCGTCCAGCCAGAGCACAGGGCGGACCACATGCGCGAGGTAGCGCAGGAACCACTCGGCGGACACGGCGCCAAGGGGGCGGCCGGTCCGCGCGGCGAGGCGGGTGACGACCTGGCCCAGACGGGACCGCCAGGTCGGCCGGTGGCCGCCGAGGGTGGTAGTCGGCTCGGGGTGCGGGCGGGGCGAGACAAGCCCGGCGACGCAGGAGACATCGGCGGCGGGGTGGAACGGGTTGTGCCTGATCATCACGTCGAGACCGGGCACCGGCTCACCCTGCGGCCCGTCGACGGCGAGCCAGGCCGGGTCGCGCACGATGTCGAAGCCCGGCTGCGCGGTCTGCCACTGCCTGGACAGGCCGGCACGCAGAAGGCGGTGGACCTCGACACCGCGATGCAGTTCCTTGCGGAGGTTCTCACGACGGGAGTTGGTGATGCGCAGGCCCAGCGAGAGTTTGAGCATGGCGGGAGCGCCGGAACGGTGGACGGTTCGTACGGAGGAGGTGGGATGCCACGGGCCGCCGTGGGGGCCGAGGTCCCGGAGCAGTCCGCTGTCGAACAGGGCGGCGGCCTCGGGGCGGTTACGGATTTCGCGCAGTTGCCAAGGGTGCAGGGGCAGGGCCGCGTAGGTGTCTGGCAGCGTCAGGCCGGGCCCGGCGAGCCTGGTCGTGAGCCGGGGTGCGGAGACAGGGCGTCCACGCTCGGTCCAGGCCGAGTCGGTGGCGAGTACGGAAGGAGCTACGGCGATCCAGTGGAGAGGAAAGGAGCCGCGCAATTCGGGTGAGTACAGCTGAAGTTCGGAGTCGGAGAGGCCTTCGCGGCTCTTCGGGGCGGGGTGCAGCGGGTGCCCGAGGACGAGTGCCTGCTCCGCGCTGAGGAAGAGGTCGGGGCCGTCGGCCGGCCGGTCCCTGCGGTCGCTGATGAACAGGGCAGTGCGGCGGACCGAGTCGGCGACTCGGGCGACGAGGTCCGTGCGATCGGCGAAGGCGGGGCCGGGGCTCGGCGGGGCGTCGGGCGGTGCCGTGGAGGGGGCAGCCCTTGGTGGGCCGGCTGGGCCGACTCCCTGCGGAGTCTCCCGGGCAAGCAGTGCCGCGACCGTGACCGCATCGGCGGGCGGGGACTGCTCGGGGGTGCCCGCCAGATGCGGGAGGCCGAAGCGGTGCCAGCCCGTTGGGGACCAATAGTGGACCGGTACGACGAGGGCCGTGCCGCTGGTGGGGAGGGGGATGCGAAGGGTCCCGTCGGAAGGAGCGGGGAGGCCGGTCTCCCTTACCCAGCAGCGGAGCAGGTTCTCCATGGCGGCGGCCTGGGCCGCGGTGTGGGGGTCGGGGTGCTCCAGGAGGTCGGTGGCTGGGCGGCGTGATCGTTCGGCGTGGGGGGTGTCTGCCTGTGCCGGAGCAGGACGCGGCGACCGTTCGGCGTCGGGGATGTCTCCCTGTGCTGGAGTCCGTTCCGGTGAGGGGGCAGCGGCCTCTTCTCGCGGCGATTCGGCGGTCGTCGCCCGGTCCAGCTCCGGGCTGGCTCCCTGTTGGCGGGGGACCGACACGGCCGGGGGCGCGGGTGGCTCCGGGTGGGAGAGGCGGGCGTCGGTGGGGGCTGCCGCGGCCCTCGGGGTGTGCTCGTCGGATGCGCGGGTGGTGTTCAACTTCTGCTCTGTTCCTAGGGAGGTGGTTCTGTTGGAGAGGAAGCCGTCAGTGGAGAGGCCGGGTTTCCGCGTGATCGCGGGCGACCGTGTGCACGGCGTCGGTCAGGCGGTCCAGCACCGCGGCCGCCTGCTCGTCGCTGATCGTGAGCGGCGGGAGGAGCCGTACAACACTGTTGTGGCGGCCGCCGAGTTCGACGATCAGGCCTCGCCCGAGGCACTCCCGTTGGACTGCGGCGGCGAGTTCGGGGGCTGGAGGGCGAGGATCGCGGGCGGCATCCGGTCGCATCGGATCCTGGCTCGGCTCGGGGTGCTGTTTCGGCGTCGGCCTCTCCGTCGGGTCCACCACCTCCACGCCGATCATCAAGCCCCTCCCCCGGACATCTCCGATGCAGGCGAACTCGCCCATCGATCCGCGGAGTTCGGCCAGCATGCGGGCGCCCAGGTGATTGGCGCGTGCGGAGAGGCCGTTCTCGCGGACGTAGGCGAGGGTGGCCGTGCCCGCGGCCATGGCGAGTTGGTTGCCGCGGAAGGTGCCCGCGTGGGCGCCGGGTTCCCAGACGTCGAGGTCTTCGTGGTAGACGACGACGGCCAGGGGAAGGCTGCCGCCGATGGCTTTGGAGAGCACCATCACATCGGGGGTGACGCCGCTGTGCTCCACGGCCCAGAAGGCGCCGGTGCGTCCGACTCCGGTCTGGACCTCGTCGACGATCAGCGGGATGGACCGGTCCCTCGTGAGCTGCCGCATGCGGCGCAGCCAGGTGTCGGAGGCGGGGATCACTCCACCTTCGCCCTGCACGGGTTCGAGGATCATCCCGGCGGGGTGCGGTACGCCCGACTTGGGGTCGTCGAGGAGGGACTCGGTCCAGCGGGCGGCGAGTTCGGCACCGTGTTCGCCGCTGACGCCGAACGGGCAGCGGTAGTTCTGCGGGTAGGGCAGGCGGGCGACGCGTACGTCGAAGGCGTTGCCGGAGGCTTCGAGGGCGCCGGCGGTCATGCCGTGGTAGGCGCCGGTGAAGGCGAGCATCCCGCTGCGGCCGGTGGCGGTCCGGACGAGCTTGAAGGCGGCCTCGACTGCGTCGGTTCCGGCGGGGCCACAGAACTGCACGCGTGCGTGGTCGGCGAGTCCCGGTGGAAGTGTGCGGAACAGTTCGGTGGTGAAGGCGTCCTTGACGGGGGTGGCGAGGTCGAGGACGTGCAGGGGTGCGCCGGAGTCGAGGACCTTGCGGATGGCCTCCAGGACGACGGGGTGGTTGTGGCCGAGGGCCAGGGTTCCGGCGCCGGAGAGGCAGTCCAGGTAACGGCGTCCGTCCGCGCCCTCAATGGTCATCCCGCGCGCCCGTACCGGCACGATCGGCAGGGCACGCGCGTAGGTGCGTGCCGCCGACTCGCGCGCCGACTGCCGCCGCAGAATCCCCTCGTGCCACGAGGAGCGCTCCCCCTCGCCCTCACGCCCCACGAGCCTCCGCCCGCCTGGCTCACGCGCCCCTGGCACCGGCGCCCCGATCTCGCTCACGCCTTCCCCACGGGCCCCCGATTCAGGCATCCCCGGCCCAGGCGCACCCACATCTGCAGCCCTTTCCTCACACACCCCCAGCGCAGGCACCTCAGCCCCCGCCGTCCCTCCCCCACGGCCCCCCAATTCACGCGTCCCCAAAGCGCGCGCCCCCGCCCCAGGCGCACCCACCTCCCCCGCCCCCTCTTCCTGACACAACCCCCCGCGCGCAGACTCGGTCACAGCCACCGTTCCCCGTCCTCCCGCCGTCCAGGGGCGAGCAGGTCACTGGTGTCCTCGCCCGTCCCGACATACGCACCCCCGCGAGGCTTCGCTCGAAGCTCCGGGGAATTGGGCACAGGGGGCCGCGCACAGACAGCAGAACCCCCACCGCTACCAACCCCGCATCGCTCACGCGGTTACGGGTTGCCTCAAGATCCTTGCCGTGACGGAACCGTTGCCGTTCCGTCGGAAGTCCCCCACAGCGAGCGCATAGTGTGTGTTGCCGTTCCCGGTCGCCGCGTCGAGCGGCGCGGGAGTGCGGCAGTGCTGCCAAGTTCGTTCACCTCAGGGGGAGTCAGATCATGCGATCGATACGGCCGTCGTTCACCACTCGGCGAGGGAGGGGCGCGCGGCGCGGAACCTCCCCCCTGCCCGCAGCCGTCGCCCTCGCCGCGGTCCTCGCGCTCACCGCCACCGCCTGCGACTCGGGCGACGCCGACGCCGGCGGCGGGCCCTCCGCGACCGCCGCCGCTGGTGACGACAAGATCTCGATCCCGGACGACATCAAGGACCGGCTCAAGGAGCACGGGATCGACATCGACAAGTGGAAGGACGGCGCCTGGAAGAACTGGAACAAGGACGACTGGCTGCGCGAGGCCGAGGACTTCGTCAACCCGATCATCGAGGACCTGTGGGACCCGGACCGGATGCGCGAGGCCGAGCAGCCGGACGAGGGGGTCGACGAGGGTGATCTCTCCGGTGACCAGGGCGTGACCGACCCGACGCCGACTCCGGTGGACGCACAGGCCGTACCGGCCACGTATCACGACAGCGCGCCGACGGCCGGGAAGGTGTTCTTCGACTCCCCCGAGGGCACGATGGTGTGTTCGGCGACGGTCGTAGCGGACCCGGCCAACCCCGGTAAGTCCAACCTGGTGTGGACGGCCGGACACTGCGTGCACGCGGGCAAGGACGGCGGCTGGTACCGGAACATCGCGTTCGTGCCGTCGTACAACAACGACGCCATGGAGACCGCGGAGTTGGAGAGCGCCAGCCGGGAGCAGATCGCTCCGTACGGGGTCTGGTGGGGTGACTGGGTGCAGACCTCGGACCAGTGGATCGAGCAGGGCGGTGCGACCGGCGGGGACGGTGCGTCGTACGACTTCGCTGTCATTCATGTGACGCCGGAGGAGGGCAGCGGCGCCAAGTCGCTGGAGGAGATGGTCGGTTCGGCTCTGCCGGTGGACTTCAACGCTCCGGCTGTACCGGAGGTGGACAGCATCACCGCGACCGGATACCCGGCGGCGGCGCCGTTCGACGGGCAGAAGCTGTACCAGTGCCAGGACAAGCCGGGGCGGCTGTCGCTGAGCAAGGCGGATCCCACGATGTACCGCATCGGCTGCACGATGACCGGTGGTTCGTCGGGCGGTGGCTGGGTCGCGACGGGCTCGGACGGTAAGCCCGCGCTCGTCTCCAACACCTCCATCGGCCCTGTGGAGTCGGGCTGGCTGGCCGGGCCGCGGCTCGGCGACGAGGCCAAGGGCGTGTTCGACGAGGTCAGCGGGAAGTTCGCCGGACAGTGAGCTTCGGTGGCGGTGGGACCGGGAAACCTTCACGGTCCCATCGCCGTTCGCCCTCAACTCCCCGGGCATAGTGGGGAGTCGCGTGCCAGGGGCACGTCCGAATCAGTCAGAGCAGTTCTACGGGGGTCACCGCACCATGCGTTCCACACGTACCCGCCTCGCCGCCACCGCGCTTCTCGCGGCTGTGGCGCTGACCGCGACCGCGTGCAGCGGTTCCGGCGACGACAAGGCGAGTGACAAGCCCAGCACCTCGCAGGCCGCCGATCAGGGCAAGGCCGAGGTTTCTCAGGGCATCGCCGACAAGCTGAAGGAACACGGCATCGACGTCGATGCCTGGGCCGACGGCGGCTGGCAGGACTGGGACAAGGACAAGTGGCTCAGTGAGGCCAAGGACTTCGTCAACCCGGTGATCGAGGGCCTGTGGAAGCCGGACCGGATGCAGTCCGCGAAGGAGGCCGACAAGACGGTCTCGACGAAGGACGCCTCCGCCGACCAGGGCGTCAGCGATCCGGAGCCGGCGCCTGTGGAGGCGAAGGCGGAGAAGACGCCGTACCACGAGAACGCCGCCCCGGTCGGCAAGGTCTTCTTCGACTCGCCCGACGGTCCCGCGGTCTGCTCCGGCACGGTGGTCAAGGACGTCAATCACCCGGGCAAGTCCAACCTGGTGTGGACGGCAGGGCACTGTGTGCACGCGGGCGGGGAGGGCGGCTGGTACCGCAACATCGTCTTCGTCCCGGCCTACAACGACCTGGGCAAGTCCGAGGCGGAGCTGGGCAACGCGAACTCCACGGAGATCGCCCCCTACGGCAACTGGTGGGCGGACTGGGCCTCCACCTCGAACGAGTGGATCCAGGGCGGCTCGTCCACCGGCGGTGCGGGTGCGGCGTACGACTACTCGGTGCTGCATGTGAAGCCGGAGCAGGGCGCGAAGTCCCTTGAGGAGACCGTCGGGGCCGCGCTGGACGTGGACTTCTCGGCGCCGTCCGCGACCGAGTCCGGCACCATGGGCGCCTGGGGCTACCCGGCTGCGCCGCCGTACAACGGTCTGAAGATGTTCAAGTGCCTCGACCAGCCGGGCCGGTTCTCGCTGAGCCCGAGCCTGCCGACCATGTACCGCATCGGCTGCACGATGACCGGCGGCTCCTCCGGCGGCGGCTGGTTCCGGGTGGTGGACGGCGAGACCAAGCTGGTGTCGAACACCTCCATCGGCCCCGAGGACAACACCTGGCTGGCCGGGCCGCAGCTCGGCGCGAACGCCGAGGCGCTCTACGAGAACATGAGCAAGACCTACGGCGGTCAGTGACGACGCCGGCATGACGAAGGCCCGCCCCCGTGCGCTACGGGGGCGGGCCTTCGTCGTGGATCAGACCGCGGGAGTGGGGATGTACGGCGTGAGCTCCGCCGCCAGTTCCTCGTGCACCCGCACCTTGAGCAGGGTGCCCTCCGGGGTGTGCTCCTCGGAGATCACCTCGCCCTCGTCATGCGCGCGGGCGACCAGCTTGCCGAGGGTGTACGGCACCAACGCCTCGATCTCGACCGACGGCCTCGGCAGCTCGTTGTCGATGAGCGCGAGCAGTTCGGTGATGCCCCGGCCGGTGCGGGCCGAGACGGCGATGGAGCGCTTCTCGATCCGCATCAGACGCTGGAGCGTCAGCGGATCGGCCGCGTCGGCCTTGTTGATCACGACGATCTCGGGTACGTCGGTGGCGCCGACGTCCCTGATCACCTCGCGTACGGCGGCGAGCTGCTCCTCCGGGTTCGGGTGTGAACCGTCGACCACGTGCAGGATCAGGTCGGACTCGCCGACCTCCTCCATCGTGGAGCGGAACGCCTCGACCAGGTGGTGCGGCAGGTGCCGGACGAAGCCGACGGTGTCGGCCAGCGTGTACAGCCGGCCGCTCGGGGTCTCGGCCCGGCGGACGGTCGGGTCCAGGGTCGCGAACAGGGCGTTCTCGACCAGGACGCCCGCGCCCGTGAGGCGGTTGAGCAGGGAGGACTTACCGGCGTTGGTGTAGCCCGCGATGGCGACCGAGGGCACCTTGTGGCGCTTGCGCTCCTGGCGCTTGATCTCACGGCCGGTCTTCATGTCCGCGATCTCCCGGCGCATCTTCGCCATCTTCTCGCGGATCCGACGCCGGTCCGTCTCGATCTTGGTCTCACCGGGACCACGGGTGGCGAGGCCGCCGCCCTTGCCGCCGCCCATCTGACGGGACAGCGACTGACCCCAGCCTCGCAGTCGCGGCAGCATGTACTGCATCTGCGCGAGCGCGACCTGCGCCTTGCCCTCTCGGGACTTGGCGTGCTGGGCGAAGATGTCGAGGATCAGGGCCGTACGGTCGATGACCTTGACCTTGACGACGTCTTCGAGGGCGATGAGCTGGCCCGGGCTGAGCTCGCCGTCACAGATGACGGTGTCCGCGCCGGACTCGAGGACGATGTCGCGCAGCTCGAGGGCCTTGCCGGAACCGATGAAGGTGGCCGCGTCGGGCTTGTCGCGGCGCTGGATCACACCGTCGAGCACGAGTGCGCCCGCCGTCTCCGCGAGGGCGGCGAGCTCCGCGAGGGAGTTGTCCGCATCCTGCACGGTCCCGGTGGTCCAGACACCGACGAGCACCACGCGCTCCAGGCGGAGCTGGCGGTACTCGACCTCGGTGACGTCCTCGAGTTCGGTGGAGAGGCCCGCCACGCGGCGCAGAGCCGCGCGCTCGGAGCGGTCGAACTGGTCGCCGTCCCGCTCTCCGTCGATCTCGTGGCTCCAGGCGACGTCCTCTTCCATCAGGGCATCGGCCCGAAGACCTTCGGGGTTGGTATGCGCGAGGCGCTGCGTGTCCTGGGAAGGGGAAGAAGAGGAGGTCATTGGGTCCTTACGTCGTTGAGGAATCCTGTACGGCCGTCATTGTGCACAACGTACGAGTGCCCCGGGAGATTCCCGCGGAATCGCCTGCGATTCCCGGCCCCGGCCCCGTAACGCGCCGACCTGAGGATGGTCGCACGGTACGGGGCGTCTCGTCATCGGCTTATTTCGCGGCCGGGGCCTTCATGGGCGCGACCTGCTTCCAGTCCGGGTGGCCGGGCATGGGCGGGGTCTTCTCGCCGTACAGCCAGGGCTGGAGGAAGTCGCTCAGGTCGGGGCGTGCGGAGATCTCCGACGCGAGCCGGACGAAGTCGTCGGTGGTGGCGACGCCGTCCTGGTGTTCGGCGACCCAGGCGCGTTGCAGGCGCTCGAAGGCCGGGCGGCCGATCTCCTGGCGCAGCGCGTAGAGGATGAGTGCGGCGCCGTCGTAGACATTCGGGCGGAAGATGCTGATCTTGTGACCCGGGTCGGGCGCCTTGGGTGCGGCCGGGGGGCCGCCGGCGGCGCGCCAGCGGTCGGAGAAGCCGTACGCGGCCTTCATCCGTGCCGCCAGGGGGCGGTCGGCCTTCTCCTCCGCGTACAGGGCCTCGTACCAGGTGGCATGTCCTTCGTTGAGCCACAGGTCGGACCAGGTGCGGGGGCTGACGCTGTCGCCGAACCACTGGTGGGCCAGCTCGTGCACCATGATCGACTCTACGTACCAGGCGGGGTAGGCGGGCTCGGTGAACAGGTCCTTCTCGAAGAGGGAGAGGGTCTGTGTCTCCAGTTCGAAGCCGGTGTTCACGTCCGCCATGAGCACGCCGTACGTCTCGAAGGGGTAGCGGCCGACCTTCTCCTCCATCCAGGAGATCTGGTCCGGTGTCTTCTTCAGCCACGGTTCGAGGCGCTCGCGGTCCTTGGTGGGGACCACGTCGCGGACGGGCAGGCCGTGCGGGCCGGTGCGGCGCAGGACGGTGGAGCGGCCGATGGAGACCTGGGCGAGCTCGGTGGCCATGGGGTGCTGGGTGCGGTACGTCCAGGTCGTCGCGGCGCGGGAGCGGTCCACGTCGGTGGGGAGGCCGTTGGCGACCGCCGTGTAGCCGTTCGGAGCGGTCACCCTGATCGTGAACATCGCCTTGTCGGACGGGTGGTCGTTGCCGGGGAACACCAAGTGCGCGGCGTCGGCCTGGTTCGCCATCGCGAGGCCGTCCGCGGTGCGGACCCAGCCGCCGTCGCGGTTCTTGGCCGGCATGGGATCGCTGGTGTGCCGCACGGTGATCCGCATCCAGCTGCCGGTGTGCAGAGGCTCGTCCGGGGTGACCACGAGGTCCTCGCCGGCGGTCGTGAAGGCGGCCGGTTCGCCGTCCAGCTCCACCGACTCGATGTCGCCGTGGGCGAAGTCGAGGTTGACGCGGTCGAGGGTGGCCGTCGTCCAGGCGTCGATGGTGGTGACCGACTGGAGGGGCTTGCTGTTGGTGCCGGGATAGGTGAAGGAGAGGTCGTACGACGCCACGTCGTAGCCGGGGTTGCCGAGGTGGGGGAAGAGCCGGTCGCCGAGGCCGAGCGGTTCGGCCGGCGCACTGGCGGCGAGGAGGCAGACGGTTACGGCCGAGGCGAGGAGGGCGGTGGCCTTGCGGGGGGTGTGCGGCATGGACCACGGCTACCAGTGGGGGTGGGTCGGGTGGCGGCGACTCGCGATTGGCCCACTCGAACGGGTTCGCTGCGCGGCGGGACGGTCTCCTGCGCGGCGGGGGTTCTCTTCGGCAGCGGGTGCCGCCCACGGCACGACTGCCCGCAGCTACACCGGCTTCCCTACGCCCCTACGACACTCCCGGCTGCGTCTGCGCCCTGCTCACGTCGTACACGCCCGCCACGTTCCGCATCGCCCGCATCAGCGCCGGAAGGTGTGCCGCGTCCGGGAGTTGGAGTGTGTATGTGTGGCGGACCCGTTGCTGTGTGGGGGGTTCGACCGTTGCCGAGACGATCTCTGCGCCCTCCAGGGCCATCGCCTCCGTCAAGTCCGCCAAGAGGTGCGGGCGGACGAACGATTCGGCTACCAGGGTCACCCGGCACTCCGTCGTGTCACCCCAGCGGACGCCCACCTCCGCGCGGCCCGCGCTCTTCATGCGGGACACCGCCGAGCACTCGACCCGGTGCACGGTGACGGCTCCCCCGCGTACCGAGAAGCCCGTGATCTCGTCGGGCGGTACCGGGGTGCAGCACCCGGCCAGGCGTACCGTCGCCCCCGGCTGGTCGGCTACGACGTCGACTACCGGGCGGGCGGTCGGGGAGCCCTCCGTGGAGAGGGCCTCCGTCGTGGGGCGGGGGGTCGTGGCCGCGTCCTCGGGACGGGCCGTGTCCTCGTGCGAGGGGTGGGCGGCCAGCCAGCGCTGGATGGCGATACGGGCCGCGGCGGTGTGGGCGTGCTCCAGCCACTCCCTGGACGGCTCGGACGCCGGGTCCTGGCCCATGAGGAGCTGGACGGTGTCGCCGTCCCGCAGGACCGTACTCAGGGTCGCCAGACGGCCGTTCACACGGGCGCCGATGCAGGCGTGCGCGTCCTCGCCGTACTGGGCGTAGGCCGCGTCCACGCAGGTCGCGCCCTCGGGCAGGCCGAGCGTGCCGCCGTCGGGGCGGAAGACGGTGATCTCGCGGTCCTGGGCGAGGTCCTCGCGGAGGGTGGACCAGAAGGTGTCGGGGTCGGGCGCCCCCTCCTGCCAGTCCAGCAGGCGGGAGAGCCAGCCGGGTCGGGTCGGGTCGGCGCGCTCACCGTCGACGGGCTCGTCGGAGGAGGGCGCGTAGGGGTTGCCGAGCGCGATCACCCCGGCCTCCGCCACCTTGTGCATCTGGTGGGTGCGGATGAGGACTTCGACGCCCTGGCCGTCCTCGCGGGCCACCGCCGTATGCAGCGACTGGTACAGGTTGAACTTCGGTACGGCGATGAAGTCCTTGAACTCCGAGACCACCGGCGTCATACAGGTGTGCAGTTCGCCGAGGACGCCGTAACAGTCCGCGTCCTCGCCCACCAGCACCAGCAGCCGCCCGAAGTCGGCGCCGCGCAGTCGGCCGCGTTTACGGGCCACCCGGTGCACCGAGACGAAGTGCCGTGGCCGGATGAGGACTTCGGCCTGGATGTCGGCGTCGCGCAGGACCGTGCGCATCTCGTCGGCGACCTCGGCGAGCGGATCGTCCGCGCGGGAGGCGTTGTCGACGATCAACTCCCGTGTGTGCTCGTACTCCTCGGGGTGCAGAATCGCGAAGACCAGGTCCTCCAGCTCGGTCTTGAGCGCCTGGACGCCGAGGCGTTCGGCGAGCGGGATGAGGACGTCGCGGGTCACCTTGGCGATGCGCGCCTGTTTCTCGGGGCGCATCACGCCGAGGGTGCGCATGTTGTGCAGCCGGTCGGCGAGTTTGATCGACATCACGCGGACGTCGTTGCCGGTGGCGACGAGCATCTTGCGGAAGGTCTCGGGCTCGGCGGCGGCGCCGTAGTCGACCTTCTCCAACTTCGTTACGCCGTCGACGAGATAGCGCACCTCTGCGCCGAACTGCTCACCGACCTGATCGAGCGTCACCTCGGTGTCCTCGACGGTGTCGTGGAGCAGTGAGGCAGTCAACGTCGTGGTCTCGGCGCCGAGTTCGGCGAGGATCAGGGTCACCGCGAGCGGATGCGTGATGTACGGCTCGCCGCTCTTGCGCATCTGGCCGCGGTGCGAGGACTCGGCCAGCACATAGGCGCGGCGCAGGGGTTCGAGGTCGGCGTCGGGGTGGTGGGCGCGGTGGGCCTCGGCGACATGGCCGATGGCGTCGGGCAGCCGGTCACGGGCGGCCGGACCGAGCAGCGCGGCACGGCCGAGGCGCCGCAGGTCGATCCGTGCCCGCCAGCGCGCGGCGGGCCCGGCGGTCACCGGACCTGGCGTCGCGGGGTTCGTGGCCTCCGCACTCATGGGCACCTCCGGCTGCGTGGACCGGCGGACGGGGTGCCCCATGGCGGACACGGCTCAGGGGACTGGCAAACGATCCCCCGTCCGGGCCGGTGCTTGATGCTACCGAGCCCATCACGCGCGGCTGACCGCCTCTCGCCGAGCGTGAAACGGATCACCCATTCGAGCGAAGGTTCGCAGGTTTACGGTTTCGAACCGCGCGACCTGCGGCCGACCGGGGATTCGATCCTCGACCTGGCGGCCGAGAAATCGTCGCCTCAGTGTGCCGGGCACCCGGCACACCGATACCAAGTCGTTGCCCGGCTCAACGGGCAAGCGTCTCCAGCCAGTCGGCGTCGATCCCGCCCTCGGCGACGATCACCGCGGGTCCGGTCATCTCGATCTCGCCGTCGGGCCGTTCGGTGATCACCAGGGTGCCGCCGGGCACATCGACGGTGTACGTCGCCGGAGTACCGGTGATGGCCGGGTCGGCGCCGTCCCGGCGTGCCGTGGCCACGGCGACCGCGCACGCGCCCGTGCCACAGGAGCGGGTCTCACCGGCGCCGCGCTCGTGCACGCGCAGGGCGACATGCCGGGGGCCGCGGTCGACGACGAACTCGACATTGACCCCGTCCGGGTAGGCCGACGCCGGGCTGAACGGCGGCGGCGAGTACAGATCACCGGCGTGCGCGAGGTCGCCCACGAAGGCCACGGCGTGCGGGTTGCCCATGTTCACGTTCCGCGCGGGCCAGCTGCGCTCGCCGACGCTCACCGTGACGTCCCCTTCGAGGAGGCGCGCCTTGCCCATGCCGACGGTGACGTCACCGCCCTTGGAGAGGTGCACGCGCTTCACGCCCCCGCGCGTGGCGACCACGAGGTCCCCCTCGGTGACGTGTCCGGCGCGCTGGAGGTAGCGGGCGAAGACGCGGACGCCGTTGCCGCACATCTCCGCGATCGAGCCGTCGCCGTTGCGGTAGTCCATGAACCACTCGGCCTCGGCCGCCATGTCCTTCGCCTCGGGGTGCGCGGCGGACCGCACGACGTGCAGCAGGCCGTCACCGCCGATGCCCGCGCGACGGTCGCACAGGGCGGCGACGGCAGAGGGGGGCAGGTCGATGGCGTTCTCGGGGTCCGGGACGATCACGAAGTCGTTCTCGGTCCCGTGACCCTTGAGGAAGGCGATCGTGGCGCTCATTCCTCGATCGTACGGTGCCGCACCGACAGTGCCCAAAGCGGAGCCGTCGGCTCAGCGCAGCCTTGCCACGCGCCACACCGCCAGCACGATGACCACGGCCACCACCAGCACGTACGCCAGCACGACCCGCCAGTCCGGCCGTCGGCCCGAGCCCCGCTGTGGCAGTCCGGGCCACGTGTAACCCACGCGGCGCGCCGCCATCATGCCCCAGCCCGCCGCGCACGAGCAGATCAACAGGCCCAGCATGGCGATCACCGCGCCGCTGTCGCCGAAGTCGAAGGCCAGCGGGAAGGCGAACATCAGAGAGCCGACCGCGGCCAGGGACACGATGGGGGCGAGCTGCCAGATGCGCAGCTTGCGCTGCGGGCGCAGTTCGACCTCGACCTCGGGGCCGCTGGTGAACATCTCCTCCGGCTCGGGGCCGTCGGCGGTCACGCCACCCTGGGTCTCGTCGGGACCGTCCGGGCTCAGACGGTCGCCGTCCTGCTCCGATCCGTCCCGGTCACCGGTGACGGGTTCGGTACCTTGTGCGGTGTCGCGAGGGCCGGCCTCCATCGCCACGCGCCCTCCCAACTCGGACTCCACTTGGTCGATCGAAGCTCGATGATGGCACGGCGCCGGAGGCCGCGATGACGGCCGGAGCGTCCCGATGCCATGACGTGATCAGGCTGTAACCGGTCGTTCGACCAACGCCAGTGCGAGGTGCGGAAGTTCTGTGAGATCCGCCGCAGCCCCACTGAGCCAGTGCACCCGCGGGTCGCGCCTGAACCATGAATCCTGCCGGCGCGCGAAGCGTTTGGTGGCTCGTACGGTCTCGGCGCGGGCCTCCTCCATGGTGCACTCCCCGGAGAGCGCCGCGAGCACCTGCTGATACCCGAGTGCGCGCGAGGCCGTACGCCCCTCGCGCAACCCCTGCGCCTCCAGTGCGCGCACCTCGTCGACGAGCCCGGCGTCCCACATGCGGTCGACGCGGCGGGTGATGCGCTCGTCGAGTTCGGGGCGGGCCACGTCGACGCCGATCTGGACGGTGTCGTAGACCGAGTCGTGGCCCGGGAGGTTGGCGGTGAAGGGCTGGCCGGTGATCTCGATCACTTCCAGGGCGCGGACGATTCGGCGGCCGTTGCTGGGCAGGATCGCGTGCGCGGCGTCCGGGTCGGCGGCGGCCAGACGGGCGTGCAGCGCGCCCGAGCCGCGCAGGGTGAGCTCCTCCTCCAGGCGGGCGCGGACCTCGGGGTCGGTGCCGGGGAACTCGAGGTTGTCGACGGCGCCACGGACGTAAAGGCCGGAGCCGCCGACCAGGATCGGCCAGCGCCCTTCGAGGAGCAGCGCGTCGATCCGCGCGCGGGCGAGCCGCTGGTACTCGGCGACCGACGCGGTGACGGTGACGTCCCAGATGTCCAGCAGATGGTGGGGGACGCCGGCCCGCTCCTCGGGCGTCAGCTTGGCGGTGCCGATGTCCATCCCTCGGTAGAGCTGCATGGAGTCGGCGTTGACGACCTCGCCGCCGAGCTGTCGGGCCAGGAAGACTCCCAGATCGGACTTTCCGGCCGCAGTGGGGCCGACGACGGCGATGACGCGGGGGGCGGAGGGTGTGCTGCTCACTGCCCCAGTCTCGCAAACCTCACAGGGTGGTCTCGAACGAGTTACGTGACGGCGCCCGTCCGACGTCGTTCCCAGTTGCGAGGTTCGCGCCGCCGGTCCCCGAGAGGCGGCGATCCGCGCGACGCAAACGGACGCACCGAACGACGCGGGATTTCGCCCGCACGAGTAACGTATGGAGTTGATATGGGCGTTTTGGCACGGCTTCTCCGGAGGTCGAAGACTGCGGAGGAGACGTCGACCCCCGAGGCTCAGGCCGCCGACACCGTGACGGCCCCGGCCGAGGCGGAGCAGGCGGCGGAGGCGAAGGAGCCGGCGGAGGGCGAGGCCCCGGAGGAGGCGACGGCGACGGAGGCCGTCGATACCGAGGGCGTCGAGATCCCCAAGCAGCAGTCCACCGACGAGGCGGCAGACCGAGAGGCCGGCGAGGGCGCCCGCACCTGACGATCCCGCGTGGGAAGGTGAACGATGGGTCTCCTGGACAATTTGAAGGCCAAGCTCAGCCCGGCCAAGGGCAAGGTGTCCGACCTCGCCCAGCAGCACGGGGGCAAGATCCAGCACGGTCTGGACAAGGCCGCCAAGGTCGCCGACGAGAAGACCAAGGGCAAGTACAGCGACAAGATCCACAGGGGCACGGGCAAGGCCAAGGACGCCATGGACCGACTCGCGCACAAGGACGAGGGCACAGGCGGCAACGCGGGCGGCGGCACGGGCACGGGCGGCGGCACCCCGCCGCCGAGCGCCCCACCTCCGAGCACCCCGCCTCCGGCTTCCTGAACACGCCTGAACACGGCACCTCGGCGGACGGCCGCGGAGCAGACGCTCCCGGCCGTCCGCCGTTGTTCCAGGGCGGCGCTACGACCAGGGGGGCGCTACGACCAGGGGCGGCCCTATGACCAGGTGGCGACGAGATACCCCACGCCGTACGGCGCACTGTCGTACAGCAGCGCGCCGGACAGCCCGGCGTCCTCCGCGGCGCCCGCGAGCACCTGCCAGGGCGCCCGCCCCGACGCCTTCAGCTCATACGCCAGCTCGGTGTCCAGCGCCTTGAGCGCGGCCAGGTCCGCCGCGCCCAGCGCCCGCGCGACGGCCGCGTCGAAGGGCTCGGCGCGCTCGTCGAGATAGCCGGGTGCCTTGAGCGTGCGGCAGGCGCTGGCGTCGCCCATCACCAGCATCGCCACACGGTCGGGGCTCGCGGCGATTTCCCTTCCGACTTCAATACACCGCTCGGCGGCCAGAGGTTCCCCCACCCCGAGTCCTTCGATCGGGGCATCGGCCCACCCGACCCGCTCCAGCAGCCAGGCCGCCACCGCCAACGAAGTCGGCAGTTCCCGCGCGGACTCCGCGGCCTTCCCCAGCCGTACATCGACATCGACCCCGAAGCCCCGGAACGAACCCCGCGCCCCCTCCGGGTATGCGTCGCGCCCTTCCTCCCCGGCAGGCCCGACGACCACCAGCCGATCGGGCCGCGCGGCGGCGAGCACGCCGAGCGCGTCCGCACACGCGGCACGCGCGGCATCCAGTTCGGGCGCGGCACCCGCGGCGAGCTCGGGCACGAGCACGGGCGGACAGGGACAAACGGCGGCGGCGACAAGCATGATCGGCAGCGTAACCCCGTACGACCGCGAAGGTCAGTCGGCGAACCCCCGTACGACCTCGGAGGTCAGTCGACCGCGCAGCCCCCGGTGACCGCCGGCAGCGGCTCGGGGACGCCGATCTTCGGCAGGCCCAGCAGCACGCCCGCCGGCTTGGCCGACTCCGTGGCGTTGCGCTTCTCCCAGGCGTCGCCCGCGCGCGTGGGGCGGACGGAGAGGACTTCGCCCTCGGCCAGGAGGTGGTGGGGGGCGGCGTAGGTGATCTCGACCGTGACCACGTCGCCGGGGCGGACCTCCTGGGCCGGCTTGGTGAAGTGGACCAGGCGGTTGTCGGCGGCGCGGCCGGAGAGGCGGTGGGTGGCGCCGTCCTTGCGGCCCTCGCCCTCGGCGACCATCAGCTCCAGGGTGCGGCCGACCTGCTTCTTGTTCTCCTCCCAGGAGATCTCCTCCTGGAGGGCGACGAGACGCTCGTAGCGCGCCTGGACGACCTCCTTGGGGATCTGGTTCTCCATGGTCGCGGCCGGGGTGCCGGGGCGCTTGGAGTACTGGAAGGTGAACGCCTGCGCGAAACGGGCCTCGCGGACCGCGTGCATCGTCTGCTCGAAGTCCTCCTCGGTCTCGCCCGGGAAGCCCACGATGATGTCGGTGGTGATGGCCGCGTGCGGGATGGCGGCGCGCACCTTCTCGATGATCCCGAGGTAACGCTCCTGCCGGTAGGAGCGGCGCATGGCCTTGAGGACCGTGTCCGAGCCGGACTGCATGGGCATATGGAGCTGCGGCATCACGTTCGGCGTCTCGGCCATGGCGGCGATGACGTCGTCGGTGAAGTCGCGCGGGTGCGGGGAGGTGAAGCGGACGCGCTCCAGGCCCTCGATCTTTCCGCAGGCCCGCAGCAGCTTGCTGAAGGCCTCGCGGTCGCCGATGTCGCTGCCGTACGCGTTGACGTTCTGGCCGAGCAGCGTGATCTCGGAGACGCCCTCGGCGACCAGGGCCTCGATCTCGGCGAGGATGTCGCCGGTCCGGCGGTCCTTCTCCTTGCCGCGCAGGGCCGGGACGATGCAGAAGGTGCAGGTGTTGTTGCAGCCGACGGAGATCGACACCCAGGCCGCGTAGGCGCTCTCGCGCCGGGTCGGCAGCGTCGACGGGAACGCCTCCAGCGACTCGGCGATCTCGACCTGCGCCTCTTCCTGCACGCGCGCACGTTCCAGCAGGACGGGCAGCTTGCCGATGTTGTGCGTGCCGAAGACGACGTCCACCCAGGGCGCCTTCTTCACGATGGTGTCGCGGTCCTTCTGCGCGAGGCAGCCGCCGACCGCGATCTGCATACCGGGGCGCTTCGTCTTCATGGGGGCGAGGCGGCCGAGGTTGCCGTAGAGCCGGTTGTCGGCGTTCTCGCGGACGGCGCAGGTGTTGAAGACGACGACGTCGGCGTCGCCGTCGGCGCCCTCGGGGGCACGGACGTAACCGGCCTCTTCCAGCAGCCCGGACAATCGCTCGGAGTCGTGGACGTTCATCTGGCACCCGTAGGTGCGCACCTCATACGTTCGCTTGACGTCCACGGCGTGGCTCCGGTCGATGCTGCTCATGCCCATAAGGGTAGGCGGTCCCCGGAGAAGCCCGGCCCGGCTCTTGCGTCCTGGGGGCGGGGCCCGTGGGGCCCGTGATGCAATGGGGCACCACAGAGCAGTCCACGGGGTGGAGCGGGGCGTGTTGAGCAACGGTGGGGCCGATGAGGGTGGTTTCGAGCCGCTGGAGGACGGTGATCCGTCGGTCATCGGCGGCTATCGGCTGGTGGCCCGGCTCGGGTCGGGTGGCATGGGGCGGGTCTTTCTCTCGCACACGCCGGGCGGACGGGCCGTCGCGGTCAAGGTGATCCGGCCGGAGCTGGCCGAGAACGCCGAGTTCCGCAAGCGGTTCCGGGCCGAGGTGGCCGCGGCGAGCCGGGTGCACGGGCTCTATACGGCGCCGGTCGTGGACAGCGACACCGAGGGCGCCATGCCGTGGTGTGCGACCGCGTACGTCCCGGGGCCGTCCCTCGCCGACGCGGTGACCGACCACGGGGCGCTGCCCGTCGACACCGTGCTGCGGCTAATCGCCGGGGTCGCGGAGGCGCTGCAGGCGGTGCACCGCGAGGGCATCGTGCACCGGGATCTCAAGCCGTCGAACGTGCTGCTCGCCGCGGACGGGCCCCGGGTCATCGACTTCGGTGTCGCGCGGGCGGCGGACGCCACGTCGGTGACGCAGAGCGGGATGGCCCTCGGCACGGTCGCCTACATGGCGCCGGAGCAGGCGCTCGGCGCGGAGGCCGGTCCCTCGGCCGATGTGTTCGCGCTGGGGCAGACGGCCGTGTTCGCTGCGACAGGCGTCGCCGCCTTCGGGGTGGGGGATCCGCACGCGGTGCTCTACCGGGTGGTGCACGAGGAGCCCGATCTCAGCCGGGTGCCGGAAGAGATACGGGAGTTGGTGGCGCGGTGTCTGCGCAAGCCCGCCGCCGAGCGGCCCACCGTCGAGGAGGTCATACGCTCCGTCCAGGCCATCCAGGCCCAGCGCGGTGACGAGGCACGGTTCGCCTCCGGCGCGTGGCTGCCGGGTGAGCTGGCGGCAGGCATCGCCGCTCGGATCGAGGGCGCGGACCAGGCTCGGGCGGGGGTGACGCAGGGCACGCGGACTCCCGGCGGTTTCGGACCGGCCGGTTCGGGTGGATTCGGGGCGGCTGGTTCGAACGGCTTTGGGGCAGAGGGTGCCGGTCCTTACGGGCCCAGCGGTCCCGGAGGTTATGGGCCCATGGGTGCCGGCGCTTTCGGTCCCGCCAGTTCCGCCGCCTACGGTGCCACAGGTGCCGATGCCTACGGCCCCGCCAGTTCCACCCCCTACGGCCCCACCGATCCCGCCGCCTCGGAGCCCCCCGCGTCCCACGCCGCCGACTCCCCGTCCCATGCCGCGCTGCCCGGTCCCTTCGTGATGGGGTCAGGCGCCGCACCCGGTCCGTACGCTTCGCCGACCTGGCAGCAGCCGCAGGGCCCCGCGGCCGCGCAGACCACCTCGGTGGCCTCGGGTGGCACCGGCCGCAAGGGCCGGGGCTGGTTGTTGTCGGCGGCCGCCGTGGTGCTCGTCGCCGCCGGGGCGGGCGCGGCGCTGATGTTCATTCCGGGCGAAGGCGACAAGGGCAGCGACGACCAGGCGCAGGAAGTGGCCGCGTCGCGGTCGGCCAAGGCATCGCCGTCCGCGTCCGGTTCCCCTTCGGCGTCGGCCTCGGCCTCGGCCTCGAAGAAGCCCACCAAGTCCGCTCCGCCGCCCAGCCCTTCGGGCCCCGCGACACCCACGCGACCCCCGACCTCGGCTCCCCCTACAGCCGCGGCCAGCAAGCCCGCGTCGCCGACGGCCCACGCCCCGGCGTCGTACACGGGAATCCAGCTGACCAAGAGCCAGGACCTGTTTCTGGCGGACACCCCGGTGCGGGCCAGGGCGGACACCGGGAGCGCCGACGAGGATCTGACGTACGCCGTCTACTCCTCGGGCGCGGTTCTCGCCCCCGGCACCGACTCCGGCAGCTCCCTCGCCCTGCTGCCCGCCGGACGCCAGGGGGGCCTGGACGTGTGCAAGGCGGCGACCGGCTACAAGAGCTACATCTGGGTCAAGGACCTCGCCGTCGGCCAGCAGATGTGCGTCATCAGCGGGACGGGGCACGTGGGGCAGGTGACCTATCGGGGCTCGTCCGGGACGACGTACGCCACCGTGGACGTGAAGGTGTGGCGTAACGCGGCCTAGGACAACCATGTTTGAGGGGTAAGGGCGCCCACCGGGGCGCCGACGTGACATGCGGCTGGCCCGGCAATTGATCTTTCCCGCGGTACTGGACCGCCTCGGCGCCGCCCCGGATCCTGGCGCGATGGTGCTGGACATCGGATGCGGCACCGGTGCGCTGGCTCTCGAACTGGCCGAGTCGCGGGGATGGGCGGTGCAGGGGGTCGACCCCTCGGCGCACATGCTGGACATCGCCCGCGCCGACCGCCCCCACCCGCGCGTCGACTACCGCCTCTTCGACGGCCGTCGCCTGGACTGGCTCCCGGACGGCAGCGTCGACGCGGCCGTGTGCTGTCTGGTCTACTGCACCGACCCCGACGACCGGCGCCTCGCCGCACTGACCGCCGAGATCCACCGGGTACTTCGGCCGGGAGCACCGTATGTCGTCGCCGACCTCAACCCGGGCGCCGTAGGAGAGCAGTTCTCCACCCTCCGGTACGGCGACCCGGGCGCGTCCTACGCCGAGGGGGCGCCCGTGCCCACGGTGCTGCGGCAGTTGGACGGCGGCTCCGTCACGACGGTCTGTTACTTCCGTCCCGAGTCGGCGTACGGCGCCCTGCTCACCGGCGCCGGTTTCCCCGCGCCGACGACCGAGACGCCGCCCGCCGAGACCGGCACCGCCCCGTACATGGTGCTCGGTACCGTCCGCCGGCCCTGAGCCCGCGCCGCCTGTGCCGCCCTCGCCAGGTCCATGTCCGACCGCGCCCTGCTGCCCTCGATCGCGGCGGGCGCGCACGCGGACCCGGTGACCAAGAACTCCCCGAGATCCTCACGCGCGCGTACTGATCACTTACGGCAGTACAGCGCATCCGGAGTCCGCCCCGACCCCACCCGCCCCGTGTACGCGATCCCCGCCGCGTACTCGTCCGCGGCGCACTGCCCCTTGTAGTGGCCGGACGCGAAGTCCCCGCCCTTGGGCGACGGCCCCCGGTTGTCGCCCCGGTCGAACCAGACCGTACGGCCACTCGTGCCGCCGACCGGGCCCGCCGTGCACAGCGCCGCCGAGACCGCCGAGCCGCGGACGCTGTAGCCGGTGAGCAAGGAGCCGTCGGGGCACTGGAGTTTGGTGTAGCCGGAGGCCCAGTCCTGCCGGACGTGCCGCTCGTCGACGACCACCTCGTGGGCGCCCGAGCCCACCGAGAAGCCGACATCCGAACACAGACCCCGGTTCCCGGTGTGGCTGAGGCCCAGCAGGCGCTGTCCGTCCGGGCAGACGGCCTTGCGGGCGCCGGGGTTCCAGTCGGGCAGGGCCCGCATCCGCCGGGAGGCGATGAAGTCACCGTGGTCGGGGCTGAGCATCGACCAGTCGGCCACGGGTGCCACCGGACCGGTCCGGCCCTGCGCCCCGATCAGCCGGGCCCAGGCGGCCGCGCGCCAATCGTCACCGTCGTGGACGCCCATGCGGTTGCCGGCCGCGTCCCAGTGCAGCAGCGCCCAGCCGTTGCCCTTGCGGTCCTCGTGCCAGCCGACGAGCGGCCAGTACGCGAAGTCCGCGTCGGTACGGATGAGATGGTCCACGAAGTTCTCGAACCAGGCGCGCGGCTTGGCGCCGGTCTCGTCGCGGCCCCCGACGCCGAACTCGCTGATCCAGACGGGGGCGGTGAAATGCTGGTCCTGTTCCGAACTGACGTAGAAGGCCTGGCGGTTGAGCACAGTGATCAGTTCGCTCGGGCTCAGATCCCGATAGCGGGGATCGCTCGTCTCCCCCGTCCCGGTCGCCCCGCTGTGGTTGGGGCCCGTGTAGTCGTAGAAGTGGGCGGAGTACACGAGCTTGCCGGAGTCGACGAGGGTGTGCGAGAGGCGGCGTACCGGCTCCAGGGTGGGGCGTTCATGGGCGAAGCCGTCCACGGGGATGCCGGTCCAGTTGATGCCCTCGACGATGATCAGAAGGTCCGGGTTGGCTTCCAGCAGCAGCCGGTCGGCGACCCGTTGCGAGGCCGCGAACCAGTCGTGGTCGTCGCCCAGACCCCAGTTGGGGTCGTCCCAGATGTTGCGGCGGACCTCGTTGTAGAGGTCGGCGCCGACGACCCGCTTGTTGTCCTGGTAGCGGCGGGCCATGAACAGCCAGTCGTTCTCCCAGGTCTGGGCGGACTGGCTGGTGTTCCAGCGTTCGTTGCCGTCGACTCCGCAGCACCAACGGGTGGTGTTGGTGTGGTTGTTGAGGATGACGGCGAGTCCGGCGGCGGTGAGTTCGCGGACCACGACGTCGTACACCTGGAGCGGGGTCTTTCCGCGCAGGGACGGGTTGGCCGCCACGGCGTCGTCCGTGACCGGGCGGGTGTCGTGGATCATCTCGTTGGAGAAGGGCAGCCGGATGCTGTTGATCCCGATCTCCTCGAAGCCGGCGATGATCTCGGCCATGGGGGCGCGGTCCAGGCCGAGCGGGATGCGCCCGGAGTTCTCGCCCGCGTGGTGGTTGGCGTCCTCGTCGGCGCTGCCGGAGCCGCTCCACGTGCCGCTGGCGCCGTGCCAGTTGCCCGAGCGCAGCTTGAAGCGGTCGCCGTCCGCGTCGACGATCCAGCGACCCCGGGTGCTCAGCGGACCCGTCCAGTCGTCCGGCGCCGCCTGGGCAGGGAGGGACGTCAGCGGCACCAGGAGGAGTACGGCGACCAGTGCGGCTCTGAGGAAGCGCATCAAATTTGTCATGGCAGCGTCATGATGGCGCTGCGCTCGGCCTTAGTCCATACCTGCGTCTCAAGGCTCGATGAGTCCGGCCCGTATCGCGTACCGCGTCAGCTCCAGCCGGCCCCGCACCCCCAGCTTCTGCAGCAGATTGGCCCGATGCCGCTCGACGGTCTTCGCGCTGATGAAGAGCAACTCACCGATCTCCTTCGAGGTGTATCCCTCGGCGACCAGCTTGAGTATCTCCTCCTCGCGCTCGGTCACGGGCCGCTCCGGCAGCCGGTCACCACCGTGCAGCCGCTCCAAGTACGAGCGGACCAGGGCCCGTTCGGCACCTGGATAGATGAACGGCTCATCGCGTACGGCCGCCCGGCACGCCTCGACCAGATCGCGGTCGGCGACGGACTTGAGCACATATCCGCCCGCGCCCGCCTTCAGCGCCTCGAAGAAGTACTGCTCGTTGTCGTACATGGTGAGGATCAGGATCCTGAGGTCCGGCAGTCGCCGGGAGAGCTCCCGGGCCGCCTGGAGGCCGGTCATCCGCGGCATGGCGATGTCCAGCACGGCCAGATCGACCTCGTGGGACCGGGCCAGCGCGACCGCCTCGGCACCGTCGGCGGCCTCGGCGACGACCTCCAGATCCGGCTCACCGTCGAGGATGAGCCGGACGCCCCGGCGGACCAGGGTGTGGTCGTCGGCGAGGAGCACCCGGATCGGCGCGGCCATCAGCGACCGCCCACCCGCAGCCGTATCTCCTGACCGGGGCCGACGGAGAGCTCCGCCCCCACCAGCAGCGCCCGCTCCCGCATCCCGCGGATCCCCGACCCGTCCGGCGCCGCCCCGAGCCCCTTGCCGTTGTCGCCTACGACGAGTTCGACGCCGTGGGAGAGGGTCTCGAGCCTGATCTCCGCGCGGTCGGCGCCCGCGTGCCGGGCGGTGTTGGTCAGGCCCTCCTGGGCGACCCGGTAGAGCACGAGTTCCAACTCCTCGGTGAGCGGGGGAAGTTCGGCGGGGATGTGGTGGCGTACGGTCAGGCCGTGTGTGGTGAACTCGGCGGCTAGTGAGCGCAGGGCGCTGGCCAGGCCGAGTTCCTCCAGGACGCCCGGGCGCAATCGGCGGGCGATTCGCCGGATCTCGTCGAGACCGGCCCGGGTGGCCTCCTGCGCCTGGCCCACCTCCTCGCGCAGCTCCTCGGGCGCCCGGTCGGCGACCCGCTTGAGCTGGAGCAGCACGGCGGTCAGCGTCTGGCCGACCTCGTCGTGCAACTCCCGTGCGATCCGCTGCCGTTCCCGCTCCTGCGCGGACAGCGCCCGAGCGGCCCCGGCGGCCCGCTCGCTCTGGAGCCGGTCGAGCATCGTGTTGTACGTCGTGATCAGCTCGGCCGTCTCCGCCGGTCCCGCGACCACCGCTCGGGCTCCGGGGCGCAGCAGGTCGGCGGCGGCCATGGCCCGGCCGAGCCGGTGCAGTGGGGCGAGGCCGAGCTGCAGCACGACAGCGTTGGCGGCCAGCAGCAGCGCGAGGCCCGCGACCACGACCAGCGCCTCGGCGGGCAGGATCGGCGTGGAGACGGTGACCGGGCCCAGCAGCAGGGCGGCGGCCACGACCAGGCCGACGGCGTTGAGCGAGAAGATCCGCCAGAACAGGGACACGGGCGCGTTCCGACTCCTTCCGGCTCTCCGGGGCACCGCCGTCACCAGCGTCGATGTTCGAGTCCGATCGCGTATATCCGTGCTGACACCCATATCGCCACCGTACGGGGGGCTGGCAGCATGCCGACCGAGCCGTTGGAACGATCACCAAGAGCGAGGGGAAGAAACGTGTCAGCTCCACGTCTGAGGGCGACGCCGCTGCCCGGTATCGGGGTCCAGTACGACCTCGTGACACGGGAACACCGCCATCTGTCCGTGGTGGCACACCGCGACGGGGGCCGCACGGTGAATGTGTACCGGGCCGACGATCCCGACTCCTGCCTGCAGTCCCTGCGGCTGACAGGACCGGAGGCGGACTCGCTGATCGACGCGCTGAAGCCGTCCCATCACAGTGCCAGCCTGCTCTACACCACCGACCTGGGCCTGGTCGCGGAGCGGATCGAGGTGGCCGCGACCTCGCGCTGGAACGGACGGCTGCTGGGCGACACCCGGATGCGCACCGAGACGGGTGCCTCCGTGGTGGCGGTGCTGCGCCGGGCCGAGGCCATCCCGTCCCCGGCTCCGGACTTCCGGCTGGTGGGCGGTGACACCCTGATCGTCATCGGCACCCGCGAAGGCGTGGACGCCGCCGCGTCGATACTCGGGCGGGAGTGAACCGGTGCACTCCGGCATCCTGCTGATCGAGTTCGGTTCGATCATCCTGGGCCTCGGTCTGCTCGGCCGGGCCGCCGCCCGCTTCCGGCTCTCCCCGATCCCGCTGTATCTGCTCGCCGGTCTCGCCTTCGGCGAGGGCGGGCTGCTGCCGCTCGGGGCGAGTGAGGAGTTCATCGCGGCGGGCGCGGAGATCGGCGTCATCCTGCTCCTGCTGATGCTGGGCCTCGAGTACACGGCCGGCGATCTGGTCACCAACCTCAAGGCCCACTACCCCGCAGGCCTCGTCGACGGCGCGCTCAACGCCCTCCCGGGCGCGGCGACGGCGCTGCTGCTCGGCTGGGGTCCGGTGGCGGCCGTCGTCCTGGCCGGCGTCACCTGGATCTCGTCCTCCGGTGTCATCGCGAAGGTGCTGGGCGACCTGGGCCGGGTGGGCAACCGCGAGACCCCGGTCATCCTCAGCGTCCTGGTCCTGGAGGACCTGGCGATGGCGGTGTACCTGCCCATCGTCACCGCGCTGGTCGCCGGGGCGGGCCTGCTGGCGGGCAGCGTCACCCTGGCCGTCGCGCTGGGCGCTGCGGGCCTCGTCCTGTTCGTCGCGGTCCGCTACGGCCGTGTCATCTCCCGTTTCGTCTCCAGCGACGACCCGGAGAAGCTGCTGCTGGTGGTGCTGGGCCTGACCATCCTGGTCGCGGGCGTCGCGCAGCAGCTCCAGGTGTCCGCGGCGGTGGGGGCGTTCCTGGTGGGCATCGCCCTGTCCGGGGAGGTGGCGGAGGGTGCGCACACCCTGCTCAGCCCTCTTAGGGACCTGTTCGCCGCGGTGTTCTTCGTCTTCTTCGGACTGCACACCAACCCGGCGAGCATCCCGCCGGTCCTGCTGCCCGCGCTCGCCCTGGCAGTCGTCACAGCGGCCACGAAGATCGCGACCGGCTACTGGGCGGCGCGACGGGCCGGCATCTCCGTGAAGGGCCGCTGGCGCGCGGGCGGCGCCCTCGTGGCCCGCGGCGAGTTCTCGATCGTCATCGCGGGCCTCGCGGTCAGCGCGGGCATAGAACCGGCGTCCCTGGGCCCCCTGGCCACGGCCTACGTCCTCATCCTGGTCATCGTCGGCCCGCTCACGGCACGGTTCACGGAGCCGGTGGCGATGTGGTGGCTGGGTCGGCGGACGGCGGCCCAGAAGCGGGAGGAATCCCGGCCGTACGAGGAAGCGGAGGCTCCGGTGGCCGACCTGTAGGGGCGGGCGAGAGGCGCCGCCCCTGGTCAGGGAGGCGAAGCGCCTGGCAGTATCGCCCGCATGCCCACGCTCTTCCCGCCTGTCGACAGGCGCCGTGCCCTCCAGGGGGCGGTGGCCGGCTTTGTCGCGCTCGGGCTGCTGCTGTGGTGGCTGCTGCCGCTGGGCGAGGAGCCACCGAGCGGAACGATCACCTTCAGCACGGGCACCCGGGCCGGCGTCTACCACGAGTACGGCGAACGGCTGCGCGCCGAGCTCGCCAAGGACATGCCGGATCTCGACGTGGAGCTGCTGACCAGCGCCGGATCGCAGCAGAACGTCCAGCGGGTGGCGACCGGCCAGGCCGACTTCACCATCGCAGCGGCCGACGCGGTGGAGACGTACGAGCTGTCCGGCAGGCCCGGCTCCGACCGGCTGCGCGGGGTCGCGCGGCTGTACGACGACTATGTGCAGCTCGTCGTCCCGCCGGACTCCGACATCGAGTCGGTCGCGGATCTGCGGGGCAAGCGGGTGGCCATAGGGCTGCCCGACTCAGGTGTACGGCTGATCGCCAACCGGGTCCTGGAGGCGGCCGGTATCGACCCGGAGAAGGACATCACGCCCCGCTCGGACGGCATCGACACCGGCCCGAAGCTCCTGGGGCGGGACCTCGACGCGTTCTTCTGGTCGGGCGGACTGCCCACGCGCGGGCTGCGGGAGATCGCCGAGACCTCCACCTTCCGGTTCGTGCCGATCAACACGGATCTGGTCGCCAAGGTGCACGCCCAGGGCGGCGCCACCCGCTACTACCGGGCCACCAACATGCCGGAATCGGCCTACAAGACCATCCAGAACGGCTCCACGGTCGCCACGATGGCCGTGTCCAACCTGCTCGTGACCCGCAAGGACCTCGACCCCCGGCTCACCGAGTGGCTGACCCGGACCGTGCTCGACAGCCGTGACGGCATCGGCGCCCACGTCCACTCCGCCCAACTGGTCGACGTCCGCACCGCGATCTACACCGACCCCCTCCCGCTGCACGAGGGCGCCCGGCGCTACTACCGCTCGGTCAAGCCGTAGGCCCGCTCCTGGGCACCCGCACCGTCACCCGCAGACCGTGCGGCTCCTGATGCGCGTACGCGATCGACCCGCCGCCCGCCGAGAGCAGCGCCCGGGAGATGGACAGGCCGAGGCCGGACCCCTTGACGTTCTGATGGCGGCCGCTGCGCCAGAAGCGGTCGCCGACGCGGGCCAGTTCCTCGTCGGTGAGGCCGGGCCCCTGGTCGGCGACCACGACGGTCGCGGTGCCGCCGTTGGACGCGACCGCCACCTCGACCCGCTCGCCCTCCGGGGTGAACTTCACCGCGTTGTCGATCACCGCGTCCAGCGCGGACGACAGCGCCACCGGGTCGACCCACGCGGTCGTGGCCGGGCAGTCCCCGGTCAGCTCGACGCCCTTCGCCTCGGCCGTCGGCGACCAGGCGGCGACCCGCTCGGCGGTCAGCGCCCCGATGTCGGTGAGCCGCAGATCGGCCGCGGTGTGCTCGGCGAGCGCCAGGTCCAGCAGGTCGTCCAGGACCTCGGCCAGACGCTTGCCCTCGGCCTGGACCGAGGCGATCTCCTCGTTGCCCTCCGGCAGTTCGAGGGCGAGCAGTTCGATGCGCAGCAGCAACGCGGAGAGCGGGTTGCGCAGCTGGTGGGAGGCGTCGGCGACGAAGGCGCGCTGCTGCTCCAGCACGTCCTCCACGTTGTCCGCCATCTCGTTGAACGACCGGGCCAGGCGTCTGAGTTCCGGTGGTCCCCCGGCCGCCGCGACCCGGGACTTCAGGGCGCCGCTCGCGATGGCGTGGGTGGTGGCGTCCAGGACACGTACGGGACGGAGCACCCAGCCGGTGAGCCGCAGCGCGGCGCCGACGGCGAGCAGCATCGCGGCGACCTCACCGGCGGCGATGACCATCCAGCCGTACAGGATCCGCGAGCGCATCTCCCCGGTGGGCGAGTCGGTGACGACGACCGCGACGACATCGCCGTCCCGGACGACCGGTGAGGCGACGACGAGACGGTTCCGCTGCCAGGGCCACACCTGCTGCGGATCGTGGCTGCGCCGGCTGAGCAGGGCCTCCTCGAAGGCGTCGCGCACCTCGCCCGACTCGGGCAGGAACCAGGTCTGCGGCGCGTTGGCCAGCGGCGTGTCGCCCGGCAGGAAGACGCCCGCCCGGATGCCGTAGACGCCGTAGTAGCTCTCCAGCTCCCGGCTCAGGGTGCGGCCCTCGTCGCGCGGTCCCTCGGGGGTGTCCATGACGGACCGGGCCATGGCCGCGAAGTACGCCGTGTCGTCGATCCGGTCGACGACCACCTTCTGCTGCTGGGCGGCGGCCAGGCTGACGGCGAGCGGCACCCCGAGCGCCAGCAGTACGGCCGCCATCAGGACGATGAGCAGCGGGAGGAGTCGAGTGCGCACCCGTACCCGCTAGGCGGCCGGGGCGACGAGCCGGTAGCCGACCCCACGCACGGTCTCGATCAGGGCCGGCATCCGCAGCTTGGCCCTGAGGGAGGCCACATGGACCTCCAGGGTGCGTCCGGTCCCCTCCCAGCTGGTCCGCCACACCTCGCTGATGATCTGCTCCCGGCGGAAGACCACGCCGGGCCGCTGGGCGAGCAGGGCCAGCAGATCGAACTCCTTGCGGGTCAGCTGGACGACCGAGCCGTCCACGCTGACCTGCCGGGTGGGCAGTTCGATGTGCACGGAGCCGAGCCGCAGCACGGTGTCGCCGCCGGCCCCGGCGTCGTCCTCGTGGACAGAGCGCCGGCTGACGGCATGGATCCGGGCGAGCAGCTCGCCGGTGTCGTACGGCTTGACCACATAGTCGTCGGCGCCGAGGTTGAGCCCGTGGATGCGGGAGCGTACGTCGGAGCGGGCGGTGACCATGATCACCGGGGTGCTGGTGCGCTTGCGGATCTTGCCGCAGACCTCGTAGCCGTCCTGGTCGGGCAGGCCCAGGTCGAGCAGGACGACACCGAAGCCGGGACCCTCCGGGACGAGCGCCTGCAGGGCCTCCTCGCCGCTGCGGGCATGCGTGACGTCGAAGCCGTGTCGCGCCAACACCGCTGACAGGGCGGCGGCGACATGGTTGTCGTCCTCGACGAGGAGCAGTCTCATCCCGTCCCCCTCCTGTTCATCGGCCGTATGGGTGACCCAAGTACACACAATGCGTGCACGCGCGCGTGCACGCACTGAAGTCACGCCGATGGATGCCGACGCCGTCAAGTGGGTTCCGGTTGTGCGGGGCTTGTCGTTACCCAGCCGGTACGCGCCCAGCTCGCAAGTGCTACGACACGTGTCTGATTGCTACCGGATCGTGATGCTCAAATTCCCCTCAGGACTAATGACGCAGGTCGGATACGGTTATTAGTGTCCTCCGAAACCGAGGAGGACGGAGCCTGAGAGCGATGACCGAAGTATCGGTGGCCAAGGAAGATGTGGCCGCGACCGGCGACCTGGTCGTCCTGAAGAGTGTCAACAAGCATTTCGGCGCGTTGCACGTGCTCCAGGAGATCGACCTGACGATCGCGCGCGGCGAGGTCGTCGTGGTCATCGGGCCCTCCGGGTCCGGGAAGTCCACCCTGTGCCGCGCCATCAACCGCCTGGAGACGATCGACTCGGGGACGATCGTCATCGACGGCAAACCACTGCCCGACGAGGGCAAGGAGCTGGCCCGGCTGCGCGCCGACGTCGGCATGGTCTTCCAGTCGTTCAATCTCTTCGCGCACAAGACCGTGCTCGAAAACGTCATGCTGGGCCAGATCAAGGTCCGCAAGACCGACAAGAAGAAGGCCGAGGAGAAGGCCCGCAAACTGCTCGACCGGGTGGGTGTGGCCAACCAGGCGGACAAGTACCCCGCTCAGCTCTCCGGCGGCCAGCAACAGCGCGTGGCCATCGCACGCGCCCTGGCGATGGACCCCAAGGTCATGCTCTTCGACGAGCCGACCTCGGCCCTCGACCCGGAAATGATCAATGAGGTGCTGGAGGTCATGCAGCAGCTCGCCCGGGACGGCATGACCATGATCGTCGTGACCCATGAGATGGGCTTCGCTCGTTCGGCCGCCAATCGAGTGGTGTTCATGGCGGACGGGCGAATCGTCGAAGAGGCTGTGCCGGACCAGTTCTTCAGCAACCCTCGCAGCGACCGCGCCAAGGACTTCCTGTCCAAGATCCTGCATCACTGACGACGCACCGACGCCTCGCACGCCCCTGCGTCACCCGCACTGACGGCTCGCATCTCTTCACCAGACAAAGGATGTTCACCATGAAGCTCCGCAAGGTCACCGCCGCGGCGGCCGCTGCGTTCGTCCTCTCCCTCACCGCGACCGCCTGTGGTGGCGACGACAACGGCAGCGACAGCGCCGACACCGGCTCCGGGGGCGGCGACAAGATCAAGGTCGGCATCAAGTACGACCAGCCCGGTCTGGGCCTGAAGGAGCCCGACGGTTCCTTCTCCGGCTTCGACGTGGACGTCGCCACGTACGTGGCGGGGGAGCTCGGCTACGAGCCGAACCAGATCGAGTTCATCGAGACCAAGAGCGCCGACCGCGAGAACGCGCTCGCCCGTGGTGACGTCGACTTCATCGCCGCCACCTACTCGATCACCGACGAGCGCAAGGAGAAGGTCGACTTCGCCGGCCCGTACCTGCTGGCCCACCAGGACCTGCTGGTCAAGGCTGACTCCGACATCACCGAGGCCACGGACCTCAACGGCAAGAAGCTCTGCTCGGTCACCGGCTCGACCTCGGCGCAGAACGTCAAGGACGAGATCGCCCCGAAGGCCCAGCTGAAGGAGTACGGCACGTACTCCGAGTGCATCGCCGGTCTGCAGAGCGGCGCCGTCGACGCCGTGACCACCGACGACTCGATCCTCGCCGGCTTCGCCGCGCAGGACCAGTACAAGGGCCAGTTCAAGCTCGCCGGCCTGAAGCTGAGCAACGAGAACTACGGCGTCGGCGTCAAGAAGGGCGACACCGAGACCGTGAACAAGATCAACGACGCGCTGGAGAAGATGTTCGGCGACGGCGCCTGGGAGAAGGCCGTCACGGACAACTTCGGCCCGGCCGACTACAAGAACGAGCCCGCCCCGAAGATCGGGAACATCGTTCAGTAACGCGGATTCCGCTCACGCGCCGCCGCCGTCGGCCCGACCTCACGGCGGCGGCGCGGCACGTCAGTACGGCGGCGGCCTGACACAACCGCCCGTACACCACGTACGCCACACACCCGGAAGCGCGGGAGATCGTGTTCGACTTTCTTTCTGACTATGACGACCCGAGCCTGCTCGGCGCCTTCTGGGTGACGCTGCAGCTCACCTTCTTCTCGGCCATCGGTTCCCTGGTCTGGGGCACCCTGCTGGCGGCGATGCGGGTCAGCCCGGTTCCTCTGATGCGCGGCTTCGGCACCGCCTACGTGAACATCGTCCGGAACATCCCCCTGACCGTCATCATCGTCTTCACCTCGCTCGGCCTCGCCGACATCTTCGGGATGACGATGGGCGCGCCCGACGACTTCGAGGCCCAGGGCTTCCGCCTCGCGATCCTCGGTCTGGTCGGCTACACCGCCGCCTTCGTCTGCGAGGCGCT
Organism: Streptomyces sp. NBC_00287; assembly: GCF_036173105.1. Lineage (NCBI taxonomy): Bacteria > Bacillati > Actinomycetota > Actinomycetes > Kitasatosporales > Streptomycetaceae > Streptomyces > Streptomyces sp. NBC_00287. Next base: position 6,852,032 of record NZ_CP108053.1, on the reverse strand, counting down.
GCGCTCCGGCATCAACACCGTGCCGGTCGGCCAGGCCGAGGCGGCCCGCGCGCTCGGACTGAGCTTCCGACAGGTGCTCAGCCTCATCGTCCTGCCGCAGGCGTTCCGCTCGGTCATCGGTCCGCTCGCCAACGTCCTGATCGCGCTCACCAAGAACACCACGGTGGCGGCCACGATCGGCGTGGCGGAAGCGGCCCTCCTGATGAAGGAAATGATCGAGAACGAGGCTCAGACGCTGCTCATCGGCGCGATCTTCGCCTTCGGTTTCGTGGTACTGACCCTGCCCACCGGCCTGATCCTCGGCTGGCTGAGCAAGCGACTGGCGGTGAAGCGGTGACCTCGGTTCTGTACGACGCCCCCGGCCCCAAGGCCAAGCGGCGCAATGTGATCTTCTCGATCGTCTTCTTCGTCCTGCTGGCCCTGCTGGGCTGGTGGGTCTGGACGGTGATGGACGACAAGGGCCAGCTGGAGTGGGCCCTGTGGGAGCCGTTCTTCACCGAGTCCGAGGCCTGGACGACGTATCTGCTGCCCGGTCTCGCGGACACCCTGAAGGCCGCGGCGCTGGCCATGATCATCGCGCTGCCGCTGGGCGCGGTCTTCGGCATCGCCCGGATGTCCGACCACCGCTGGGTGCGGATCCCGGCCGGTGCCGTGGTGGAGTTCTTCCGCGCCATCCCGGTGCTGCTGCTGATGCTGTTCGCGAACGAGTTCTTCGCCCGGTCCACGGACGTCAGCAGCGCCGAGCGGCCCATGTACGCGGTCATCACCGGCCTGGTGCTGTACAACGCCTCGGTCCTCGCCGAGATCGTCAAGGCCGGCATCCTCGCGCTGCCCAAGGGCCAGACGGAGGCCGCCAAGGCGATCGGTCTGCGCAAGGGCCAGACGATGACGAGCGTCCTGCTGCCGCAGGCGGTCACGGCGATGCTCCCGGCCATCGTCAGCCAGCTGGTCGTCATCGTGAAGGACACCGCGCTGGGCGGCGTGATGCTCGGCTTCACCGAGCTGCTGAACGCGCGCGGCACGCTCGCGGCCAACTACGCCAATGTCATCCCGAGCTTCATCGTCGTGGCGGTCATCTACATCATCGTCAACTTCATCCTGACCAGCTTCGCCAGCTGGCTGGAGGGCAGGCTGCGGCGCAGCAAGCGCTCCACCGGCGCGGTGCTCGGTGCCGAGGACATGGAGGAGCTCAACCCGGCGGCGGTCGGCGGCTCCTTCGGGACCGGCGGCGAGGGTGGCGGGCCGGGCGGCTTCGGTGGCTTCACATATCCGCCCAAGAAATGACCTGACGCACGGTCAAGTGACCCGACCCATCATGGTCAAGTGACCTGAGTGACACGCGAAGCATGGCGTGAACGACACGGAGGCAGTGGCATGATCGCCACTGCCTTCCGTCACTTGACGCAAGCACCGGCAATGGGTTGCATACGTTCTGTGATCGTGCACCCTGCTCCAACCTCCTGTTCACACACGTCCCTCGGGGCACCGCTGCGGGCAGGGGGCGCCACGCCGTGGACCCGGTGATCATCGTCGGAGCGGGGCCCGTCGGGCTCACGCTCGCCCTGGCACTGGCCCGTCAGGAGGTGCCGTCGGTCGTCCTCGACGAGGGGCCAGGCAAGGACGAACCCCGCCTCGCGCGCACCCTCGTGCTGCGCGAGGACACCGCCGCGCTGATGGAGCGGCTGACCGGACTTCCGATCGCGGAGGCCGGCTGCCGCTGGGCCGGATGGCGGTCGATGCGGCGCAAGCAGGTGATGCGGGAGGTGTCTTTCGAGGACGCGGCCGGGGAGGGGTCCTTCGACGGCGCGGGCCACGAGGGGACCCCTTACGGCTCGGTTCACGAGGGGACCTCTTACGGCGCTTACGGCTTGGCTCGTGAGGGGTCCTCCTACGACTCCGCCGCTCCCGTGCACATCGCCCAGCACGTCCTGACCGGCGCCCTGCGTGCGGCGCTGGCCGGTGAGCGGCTGGTGAAGATCGCCGTGGACAGCCGACTCGACGGCATCGAGCAGGAGTCCTCCGGGGTCACCGCCCACACCCGCGGCCCCAAGGGCACCTGGTGGCGTGGGAGTTACCTGGTCGGCTGCGACGGCCCGCGCTCCACCGTGCGCAAGCTCCAGGACATCCGCTTCCCCGGCCGTACGGCGGTGGAGCGATACGCCGTCGCCGCGCTGCGCGCGGAACTTCCGTGGTCCGACGAGGCGTTGCTCCATCGGATGCCGCCGTGGCGGACGTCGGGCCCCTCGGGCGGGGAGGTGGTCGGACGCCCGCTGCCGGACGGCGCCTGGCGTCTTGACTGGCTGCTCCCGCCCGGCAAGGACCTGGTCACCCCGGAGCTGCTGGTGGCCCGCGTCCGGGAGACCCTCGCGGGCTGGACGGGCGGCTCGACACCGCCGTACGAGCTCCTCGACACCGGAGTCCATACGGTGCACCACCGGCTGGCGCGGCGCTGGCGGGCCGGGCGGGTGTTTCTCGCCGGGGACGCGGCGCATCTGCTCGGGGCGCTCGGCACCCAGGGGCTCGACGAGGGACTCCGGGACGCCGACAACCTCGCCTGGAAACTGGCGCTCGCCTGGCATCACGGGCCGCACGAGGCGCTGCTCGACAGCTACCAGACGGAGCGGCGGGCGGTCGTCGCCGCCCGGCTGCGCGCCGCCGACCAGGCGCTGCCGCTGCTGCGCGGGGGCGGGGGCCTGCGCGCGTACGTCCCGGGATCGGCCCGGGGCCATGACGCGCTGCTCGCGGAGGGCCACTTGGGGCGCGGGGCGCTGGGCGGGCCGGGGGCGTACGCCGAATCGCCGCTCGCGCCCCGGCATCTGGAGGGCGAGGTGACCGTCGACACGCCGGTGGGCGCGCCGGTCGCGGATGTACGGGTGACCGCGGAGGACGGCTCGTTCGTACGGCTGCGGGAGCGGCTCGGTCGAGGGGCGCTGCTGGTGCTGCTGATCGCGCCGGGCACGGGTGTGTGGGACCGCAAGCACTGGGTGACCGCAGGGATCATGCCCCGGCTCGCGGCGGCCGTGACGGCGCTGCCGCATCCCGCGGAGCTGCTGGTCGCCGAGAGCTATCCGGGCGCCGCCGCGCACACAGTCCTGCTCGTCAGGCCCGACGGCCATCTCGTCACGGCGCTCGGCGGGGTGCGTCCCGCCGACCTCTACGCGGCCGCCGAGGCGACGCTGGGCGGTCCCGTGGAGTCGGGGGCGGAGGCTACGGCGGGGTCGCGCTGAGCGGCCCCCACGGGTCCGCGGGTTTCGTGCCGTCAGGCTCCGCGGGCCCACCGTCCACATGCTGACGGTGAGTTGACCGGTCCGCACCTCCATGGTGTACTCCGGATCGTGACGGACACCTGTGTGCACCTGTGGCGGAAGGTCCATGTGGACCTCGTCCGCTACGCGGGCTGCATGTGTACCCGGTCCTGCTGAATTCGCAGATCTCCCCCTTTCCGCGCGCGGCCCCTGTGCCCTCGCGCGCTCCTCGCGAACACTCATCAGGACGGTCGAAGTGTCTGTCTCCCCTGCTGGTTCTGCTTCTGTTTCCACTGCCACTGCCACTGCCACTGTCACCGCCACCGCTCCGACGCAGGCGGACCTCCTCGATTTCGTACGGCGCACCGCCGCCGACGCCGAGCTGATCGCCTCGCTCCCGCTCGACCCCGAGGGCCGCACCTGGGTGCGTCTGGAAGGGCCCGCCGGAAGCGAGGCCTGGCTGATCGGCTGGCCGCCGGGCTCGGGCACCGGCTGGCACGACCACGCGGACTCGGTCGGCGCGTTCCTGACGGCGGCGGGTGAGCTGCGGGAGAACTCGCTTGCCGCGCGGCTGCCCACCGACGGTTGGAAAACCCTTGAGCTGAGCGAGGACGTGGACCGAGAACGCAGGTTGCCTGCGGGCAAGGGCCGGTCCTTCGGCCACCATCACGTCCATGAGGTCCTGAACGACTCCCCCGATCGGCACGCGATCTCCGTCCACGCCTATTACCCACCGCTGCCCCGGATCCGCCGGTACAGCCGGAGCGGGGCGGTTCTGCGACTGGAGCAGGTGGAGCGGCCGGAGGATTGGCAGTGAGCGGGCTGGGTGCGCGGGCGGGCGGCGGCGGTCGGGGGGAAGCGGTAGTGGGCGGCGGCTTGGGTGAGCGGGCGGTCGGGAGCGGCTCGGTTGAGCGGCCGGGCGGCAACGGCGCGGGCGAGCAGCCCGTCGGTAGCGGCCGAGGCGAACGGCCCGTCGGGATCGATGAGTTGCTGGAGCGGGTCCGTGCGACCTACGTGCGCGTCGAGCCCCACGAGGCCTTCGACGCCGCTCAGTCCGGCGAGGTGCTGCTGGTGGACATCCGGTATGCGGCGCTGCGGGAGCGGGACGGGCTGATCCCGGGCGCGCTGGTGGTCGAGCGCAACGAGCTGGAGTGGCGGCTGGATCCGCGGGGCAGCCATCGGGTTCCCGAGGCCGGCAGTCATGACCTGCGGGTGGTGCTGTTCTGCAACGAGGGGTACGCGTCCAGCTTGGCCGCCGAGTCGCTGCATCGGCTGGGGTTGCATCGGGCGACGGATCTGACCGGGGGGTTCCAGGCCTGGCGGGCGGCGGGGTTGCCGGTCACGGGTCCCGGGCGGGGCGCGCGTCAGAGGACGCCCGGCGGGCAGTAGAGCGGCGCCGTGTCCGCGTTGCTCTTCGTCACCAGGCGGACCGGGGTGTGGGCGATCTTCTCCGCGTCCGAGTCGCGCAGCAGGGCGATGGCGTCCGTCACCGCCAGTTCGCCGGTGTCCGCCGCCGAGTTGGCGACGGTCGCCGCAAACCTGTCGTCCTTGAGCACGGTCGGCCCCCGTCCGTGCCGTTGACCGTGACGATCCTGACTGCCCCGGATCATGTCGTCGGCGACCTCTCGGGGCTTGCCGGGGTCGAACATGCCGGACCGGTTCGCGACGACATCGGCGTTGACCGGAAGCGCGGCCCGAGGACGTACAGCCACCGAGAGCCCGCTCAACCCTCCCGGGAACGCAAGGGTAAGGCTGCGTCACACGCATTCCACGAGGCTCCTGTTGCCCCGCGTCAGTACCCCTCGCCCTCCAGAAACTCCGTCTCCTCCCCCTCCGCCTCCAGCGCCTGCCGGACCACCCGCAACGCCATCCCCTCGGGATACCCCTTGCGGGCCAGCATCCCGGCGAGACGGCGCAGCCGCTTGTCGCGGTCGAGGCCCCGGGTGGACCGGAGCTTGCGGTCGACGAGTTCGCGCGCGGTCGCCTCCTCCTGCTCGGAGTCGAGTTGACCGACGGCCGCGTCGATCAGCGAGGAGTCGACGCCCTTGGTCCGCAGCTCCTGGGCGAGCGCCCGCCGGGCCAGCCCCCGCCCGTGGTGCCGGGACTCCACCCAGGCGTCCGCGAACGCACTGTCGTTGATCAGTCCGACCTCCTCGAACCGCGACAGCACCTCCTCCGCGGCCTCGTCCGGGATCTCCCGCTTGCGCAGGGCGTCGGCGAGTTGCTTGCGGGTGCGCGGAGTCCCGGTGAGCAGGCGCAGGCAGATCGCCCGTGCCCGCTCCACCGGGTCCCCCGGGGGCTCCCCCTTCTCGGCCCTCGACGAGGCAGAGGTGCCTCCGTCCTCACCGGACGGCTCTTCGCGACCGCGCCGACGACGCCCCCGGGCGCCGCCCGCGCCACCAGCCCCGCCGGCCCTCCGACGCGCACCGCCGGCGAGCTCATCAACCTCCGACGCCGGGCCACCACTTACCCGGCGCCCACCGCCGTACGGTCCGTCCATGCCAGCGGCACCGTCTTCGTCGTACGGCCAACCGCCGTCGTGGTCATCGCCGCCGCCGTACGACCCGCCGCCCCCACGGGCACCATCATCGGCGTACGGCCATCCGCCGCCCTGGCCCCCATCGTCACCGCGCCGCCTGCCGATCCCCCGGCCGCCGCCGTCGCCGTACGCCCCCTCGGCGCCCCACGCGTCATCGCCGTGCTCGTCGCCGCCTGCCCCTGCCGCACCTCCGACGCCCTTCCGGCCCCGCTCCTTCGGCGGTTCCGGATCGGCGTACTCGGCCCAGTCGGTTCGTCGTGTCACGGGTCAGCTCTTGGCGGTGGCGGCCTTGGTCTTGGCAGCCTTGGCCGCGGCCGGAGCAGGCACCGTCTTGGCGGCGTCGTCCGCGGCGGCGGCACCCGCGGCGTCCGCACCCGGCTCGGCGGCCGGCTCCTCCGGACGCACGCCGACGCCCAGCTTCTCCTTGATCTTCTTCTCGATCTCGTTGGCCAGGTCGGGGTTGTCCTTCAGGAAGTTGCGCGCGTTCTCCTTGCCCTGGCCGAGCTGGTCGCCCTCGTACGTGTACCAGGCGCCGGCCTTGCGGACGAAGCCGTGCTCCACGCCCATGTCGATCAGACCGCCCTCGCGGCTGATGCCCTGGCCGTAGAGGATGTCGAACTCGGCCTGCTTGAAGGGCGGCGCGACCTTGTTCTTGACGACCTTGACGCGAGTGCGGTTGCCGACCGCGTCGGTGCCGTCCTTCAGGGTCTCGATGCGACGGATGTCGAGCCGCACCGAGGCGTAGAACTTCAGCGCCCGGCCACCGGTCGTGGTCTCCGGGGAGCCGAACATCACGCCGATCTTCTCGCGGAGCTGGTTGATGAAGATCGCCGTGGTCTTCGACTGGTTGAGCGCGCTGGTGATCTTCCGCAGCGCCTGGCTCATCAGACGGGCCTGCAGACCGACGTGGCTGTCGCCCATCTCGCCCTCGATCTCCGCGCGCGGGACGAGCGCGGCGACGGAGTCGATGACGATGAGGTCGAGGGCGCCGGAGCGGACCAGCATGTCCACGATCTCCAGAGCCTGCTCGCCGTTGTCCGGCTGGGACAGGATCAGGTTGTCGATGTCGACGCCGAGCTTCTTCGCGTACTCGGGGTCGAGGGCGTGCTCCGCGTCCACGAACGCGACCTGGCCGCCCGCCTTCTGGGCATTCGCCACCGCGTGCAGGGTCAGCGTGGTCTTACCGGAGGACTCCGGTCCGTACACCTCCACCACGCGGCCGCGCGGCAGGCCGCCGACGCCGAGGGCGACGTCGAGCGCGGTCGACCCGGTGGGGATGACCTCGATGGGCTCGTTCGGCCGCTCGCCCAGGCGCATCACCGCGCCCTTGCCGAACTGCCGTTCAATCTGTGCGAGCGCGGCGTCCAGGGCCTTCTCGCGGTCGGTACCTGCCATGGGTTCCACCCGATTTGCTTGAGTCGATCGCTTCACGTCAAAGACGCTAACGCCTGCCACTGACAATGCGCCCCGACGCCCGTCCGGCCTGTGGATAACTCGGGCACTTCCCCATGAAAACCAGGGCAAACCACCCGCCGAGAGCCCCGCCGGAGATTCCATAAGAATGGATGTTCGATTTTCGTGTCAAGCGCACCACGCAGGCCTCAGCCGAGCTGCTCGGCCAGTGCGACGACGATGCCCTCGGGGCCGCGGACGTAACACAGCCGGTAGCTGTCCTCGTACTGCACGATCTCGCCGACGAGCTCACCGCCGTGGGCCCGCAGACGGGCAACGACGTCCTCGATGTCGTCGACGGCGAACATGATGCGCCGAATGCCAAGGGTGTTCGCCGGCGCGTCCGTCGGCTCGGCCCTGATGGCCCTCGGCCGGTGGAACTTCGCCAGCTCCACCCGCCCGTGGCCGTCCGGGATCCGCAGCATCGCGATGTCCTGCCGGACGTCGTCGAGCCCGATGACCCGCTCCGCCCAGCGCCCTTCGAGCGGCCCCTTGCCCTCCAGCTCCATGCCGAGTTCGACGAAGAACGCAATAGCGGCCTCAAGGTCGTCGACGACGACGAGGACGTTGTCCATCCGGTGGAGCGTCATGCCGGGCCTCCTAGGCTCGGTACGGCCCTGGCGGCCGCGTATGCCCCTGGGACGGAGCCGATCGGCCGCTCTCTACATCCTCGGTTCACCACAGTTGACCTTCCCGCAGGGGCAGGCCTGATCCTCCTCGCCATGAGCGATGACGACGATGCCCTTCTGGCCGAGCAGATCGCCTACTACCGCGCGGGGGCGGCCGAATACGACCGGCCCTATGCGGAGCACGAGGAGCTGCGGCGATTGCCGGCCCTGGTCGACGAGCTCCCGATCGGCGGGGATGTGCTGGAGCTGGCCTGCGGAACGGGCCAGTGGACTCCCTTGCTCGCCACCCGGGCGCGTTCCGTGACGGCTGTCGATGTGGCCGCCGAGGTGCTGGACATCGCCCGCGCGCGAGCCCCGCTGCCCCACGTCCGCTTCCTCCAGGCCGATGTCTTCCACTGGCGGCCGGCGCGGCGCTACGACACGGTGTTCTTCGCCTTCTGGCTCTCCCATGTCCCACCGGCACGGCTGCCCGGCTTCTGGAACACCGTCGCCGCCATGCTCACGCCGGGCGGCAGGGCGGTCTTCGTCGATGACGGCCCGGGCGCGACAGCGGGCGAGGAGGGCGTCGCGGAGGGGGCTGTTCCCACGGTCCTGCGCAGGCTGGCGGACGGCAGCCGGTACCGCGTCGTCAAGGTCTTCCACGACGCCCGGACCCTCACCGACGACCTCACCGCACAGGGGTGGACGGCCCGCGTCCGGCCTCTGGGCGGACTTGTCGTCGGCATCGCGGAACCACCGGACCGCCCCTACCAGCCCATGTCCCGCCCCACCCGCTCCTGAGCGGCGGCGATCTCCTCGCTCATCGCGTCGGTGCCACCGATGGCGTCCGTCTCCAGGCAGGACAGCAGGTCGGTTTCCATGACGTCTATGGTGCAGTCATGACCATCAAGGTTCGCCCGGCGTCGGTCTTCGAGGACGTCAGGGCCGCGCTCGGCCCGAAGTCGCCCGGAGCCAACGTCTGCTGGTGTCTGAGCTACCGGATCCCTTCCAAGCTCAACAACGAGCTGCGCGGCCCGGCCCGTGGCGAGTACGTCGCCGAGCTGTGCCGGGCCGACCCACCTCCCGGGGTGATCGCCTACGACGGCGACGAACCGGTCGGCTGGGCCGCCGTGGCCCCGCGCGCGGAGACCTCCTTCGCCCGCAACCGCAAGATCCCGCACGTCGACGATCTGCCGGTCTGGTCGCTGTGGTGCATCCGGGTCCGCCCCGGCCACCGCAAGCAGGGGATCTCGCACGCCCTCATCGAGGGCGCGGTGGAGTTCGCCCGCTCCCAGGGCGCACCGGTCGTCGAGGCGTACCCCCTCGACAACGGCGACGCCAAGGTCGATCTGACGATGGCGTACGCCGGTCTCCGCAAGAACTTCGAGCGGGCCGGATTCGTCCACGCCGCTGACACCACCTCGGTGCTGGCCGGCCACCCCCGCATCCTGATGCGGCTCGACCTGCGCTGAGGGCTCAGCCCTTCTCGGTCTCCGGGGCGGCCTCTGCGGGCCGCCGGGCCCATATCTCCCGCGCGCGCGTGCGCAGCCCGGGCCCCGGCCCACGCCCCCGGTGCCCGTGCACCCGGGGGTCGTCGGTGACGTCGTACCGCTTCACGTACGCCCCCAGGAAGGCCTGGAGTGTGGCGACCGCCGGGATCGCGATCAGCGCGCCCACCGCGCCGAGAAGGGCGGTGCCGGCGATGACGGAACCGAAGGCGACCGCGGGGTGCACATCGACGGTCTTCGCGGTCAGCTTGGGCTGGAGCACATAGTTCTCGAACTGCTGGTAGACCACGACGAAGATCAGCACCCACAGCGCGTACCAGGGATCGACCGTGAAGGCGATCAGCATGGGCAGCGCGCCCGCGAGATAGGTACCGATGGTGGGGATGAACTGCGAGACCAGGCCCACCCAGACGGCGAGCACGGGCGCGTACGGCACGTCCAGGAACTCCAGCAGGATGTAGTGCGCTATCCCGGAGATCAGCGCCATCAGTCCGCGTGAGTACAGATAGCCGCCGGTCTTGTTCACCGCGATCTCCCACGCGCGCAGCACCTCGGCCTGCTTGGCGGGCGGCAGGACGGAGCACAGGGCGCGGCGCAGGCGCGGGCCGTCCGCGGCGAAGTAGAACGAGAACAGCGTGATCGTCAGCAGCTGGAACAGACCGCCGATGACCTGGGTGGACACATCGAGGACGCCTGTGGCGCTGTTCTGCACGTAGTTGCGCAACCAGTCGGAGCGCAGCAGGCCCTCCTGGATGTCCACCCGCTTCAGATCGGTCTGGAAGTGGGTGTTGATCCAGTTGATCACGGAGTCGAGGTAGTCCGGGAACCCCTCGACCATCGTGATGATCTGGCCTGCGAGCATCGAGCCGAGCAGGGTGACGAAGCCGGCGGACACCACCATCACGCCGAGGAACACCAGTGCGGTGGCCAGCCCCCGGCGCATTCCGCGGGCGGCCATCCAGCTGACCGCGGGCTCGATGGCGAGGGCCAGGAAGAAGGCGATCAGGATGTTGATCAGCAGCCCGGTGAGCTGGTGGAAGGCCCAGCTGCCGAGCTGGAAGGCACCGACGAGCGCGAGCGCGAGCACCATGGCGCGCGGCAGCCAGCGCGGCATGCGCGCATTCGGCTGCGCGGCGGCGCCGTCGGCCGGGGGCCTGGTCGGCGGCGTCGTACCGAACGGAGAGGTGTGCGGGGCGAGCTGCCCGGTGTCGTCAGTGGGTGCCACGGAGCAAGTCTGGCCCACGCCACCGACAATCGGATGCCGTCCTGCGATCTTCGTGACCTGTCAGCGCTGTTCCTGTGGCACGTTCATGACGTGGCAGACGATCCGCCACACGTCCTTGGCCTCCCAGCCGGCGTCCAGCGCCTCGTGCACGGTGCGTCCGCCGAGCTCCGACATCACGTGATCGCGCGCGAAGGTCTCGGCGTATCCCGCCGTACCGAAGTGCTCCGCCATCCGCTCCCAGAAGACCGTCAACCTCATGACATCAGTATCCCGCCCCTGAGGGTGGGCCCGAGCCGGGACCCCTCGCCGAAACCGCATTCCGGCCTACGGTCTGACGCATGGCCGAAACTGGAGCTTCCCCACTCCCCCCGACGCCCCCGGCGCACTCCCCGCTCTTCCGCGCCGAGCAGTTCGTGTGGCTCACCGCGCGCGTGCTGGAGCAACGCCTCTTCGCGCACCACTTCCTGCACGGCGCCGCCGACCCGGTGGAGACCGCGCTGGACGCCTACCGCAACGACGACGGCGGTTACGGTCACGCGCTGGAACCCGATCTGCGCGGCCCGGTCAGCCAGCCGCTGCACAGCGCGCACGCGCTGCATGTGCTGGACGCGGTCGGACGCTGCGGCGGACAGCGTGTGGAGCGCGTGTGCCGTTATCTGACCTCGGTCTCCACCGCGGAGGGCGCCCTGCCGGCGATCCATCCCAGCCAGCGCGGCTACCCGGCGGCGCCGTTCATCCCGATCGTGGACGACCCGCCGAGCGAGCTCCTGGCCACCGGGCCGGTGGTGGGGGTGCTGCACCGCAACGAGGTGTGGCACGCCTGGCTGTTCCGGGCGACGGACTTCTGCTGGCAGGCGGTGGAGTCCCTGGAGAAGTCCCATCCGTACGAGATCGAGGCCGCCGTCGCCTTCCTGGACTCCGCGCCGGACCGCCCGCGCGCGGAGGCGGCCGCGGACCGGCTCGGCCGTCTGGTGCGCGAGCACCGGCTCGCGGCCCTGGACCCGGACAACCTCGACGCCTACCCGGTGGCACCCGGCTACGCCCCGGCCGAGCACCACTTCCCGCACGACTACGCGAAGACTCCGCGTTCGCTGGCACGCGCGTGGTTCACCGACGACGAGATGGCCCGCTCGCTTGACTTCCTCGCCGCCGAGCAGCAGGAGGACGGCGGCTGGCCGGTCCGCTGGCGCCGCTGGGCCCCGGCCCCGGTTCTGGAGGCCCGTCCCATGGTGACGATCGAGGCCTTGCGCACGCTGCGGGCGTACGGTCGGGCCATCGGGTGACCTCTGCGGGTCATCCGCCCAGCGCCCGCACCCCCGCGGTCACCACCACGGCCGCCCCCACCACGAGCAGGAACGGTGCCCGCAGCACCAACGCCACGGCCGCCGCAGCGAGCCCGGCCGCCCTCGCGTCCAGCACCAGCGTCCGCCCGTCGGCGAAGGTCTGCTGGGCCGTGAGGGCGGCGAGGAGCGCGACGGGCAGCAGCGCGGCGAGCCGCCTGACGAGAGGCCGCTCCAGTACCCCCGCGGGCACCAGGAGCCCGGCGAGCTTGACGGCGTAACAACCAAGGACGGTCAGCGCGACGGCGATCCAGATGTTCAACGGTCCCCCTCCCCTGCCGCACGCCGCCCCTGGGCCCACAGCACGGCAGGTGCCGCGAGCGCGGCCACCAGCACCGGCACACCGGCCGGCAGGACGGGCAGCAGCCCTAGCCCCAGCACGACCGCGGCCCCGGCGACGGCGCGCTCGGTCGTGCTCGTCAGCATCGGCGCGAGCAGCGCCAGGAACACGGCGGGCCCGGCCGCGTCGAGGCCCCACGCGTCGGTGTCCCCGATGGCCTCGGCGCCGAGCGCCCCGGCCAGGGTGGTGAGGTTCCACAGCACGTACAGGCTGAGCCCGGTCACCACGAAACCGATCCGCGCCGCGCGCCGCGTGGGCTGCGCCAGCGCGACGGCGGCCGTCTCGTCGATGACCCATTGGGCGGCGAAGGGCCGCACCGCGCGCGGGAGGGCGAGCACCTGCGACAGACGCAGCCCGTAGAAGGCGTTGCGGATCCCGAGGAAGAACGCCCCCGCGGCCGCCGCGATCGGCCCGCCGCCCGCCGCCAGCGCCCCGACCAGCGCGAACTGGGATGCGCCGGTGAACACCAGAAGGCTGAGCGCACAGGTCTGCCAGAGCGTGAGCCCGCTGCCGGCGGAGGTCACCCCGAACGCGAACCCGGACAGCCCTACGGCGACTCCGACCCCGAGCCCGTCCCGTACGACGGCGGCGTCCGGCTTTCCTCTGCCGTCGCGTATGTCTGTGAGTGTTGTGTCTGCCACGCCTCGGACGGTAGGAGCAGCCGCCCCTTCGGGTCTTGTACGTTCTTGCGCTCACGCTGGTACGCGCCCGGGGGCACGCCCACGATCCGGGTGAAGTGCCGGTTCAGATGCGGCTGGTCGGCGAAGCCCACGGCGACGGCGGCCTCGGCGGGCGCCACACCCGTGTCCAGCAGCCGACGCGCCTGCCGTACCCGGGCGTCCGTGAGCCAGGTGTGCGGCGGCATCCCATAGGCGTCCCGGAAGGCGCGCAGCAGCGCGAAGGGGCTGGTCCCCAGTTCACCGGCCAGCTTCTCCAGGGTCGGCGGCTCGGCCATCCGTTCCTGGAGCACGCCACGCGCGCGTGCCGCGATCCCGGCTCCCGCGGTGCGCACCTCGCGCTGCGGCAGCGCCCCGCCGTTCAGCCGCAGCAGCCGGGTCACGGCGACCCGCAGCAGTGTGTCGGCGGCCAGGGCGTTGCCCTCGTCGGCGGCGCGCAGCACCTGATGGACCAGGGACACCGCGTAGGGGTCGTCGAGGACCGGGGAGACGAATCCGGGTGTGCCGCGGATCGCCGTGGTCTCGGCCGCGATCTCCGCCACGACCTCGGGCGACGGATACACCGCCCCGTACCTCCAGCCCTCCGGCACCCCGGCCCGCCCGGTGTGCGGAGTGTCGGGATTGACCAGCGCGAGCGCTCCCGCCCCCGCGTACTGATCGGAGCCGCGATGGTGGAAGACCTCCACGCCGTCGGCGATGGCGGCGATCACGAAGTGCTCGTGGGTGTGCCGGACGAACGTCTTGCGGACGTACCGGGCCCGCAGCAGGTCGACGCCGGGCAGCTCCGCGTACCGCCAGTGCCTCGCCCGCTCGCTCGATCCCGCCATGCCCCCATTCTCACCGCACCCGCCGCGGATCACGTTCCCGCAGGTCAGCGTGATTGTCAGTAGCCGGGTGCAGGATGGACGCATGGTCAGCTCCGCACACCGAGCTCTGGACGGCTTCTCCCCCGCGACCCGCGGCTGGTTCACGGGGGCCTTCTCCGCGCCCACCGCGGCCCAGGCGGGCGCGTGGCGGGCCATCGGCGAAGGTTCGGACGTCCTGGTGGTGGCGCCCACCGGGTCCGGCAAGACGCTGGCCGCGTTCCTCGCCGCCCTGGACCAGCTGGCCTCCACACCCCCGCCCGCCGACCCCAAGAAGCGCTGCCGCGTTCTGTACGTCTCCCCGCTGAAGGCTCTGGCGGTGGACGTCGAGCGCAACCTCCGCAGTCCACTGACCGGCATCCGGCAGGAGTCCGTCCGCCTGGGACTGCCCGAGCCGGAGGTCAAGGTCGGCATCCGCTCCGGCGACACCCCCGCCGCCGAGCGCCGCGCCCTGGCCACCCGTCCCCCGGACATTCTGATCACCACGCCCGAGTCCCTGTTCCTGATGCTGACCTCGGCCACCCGCGAGGCGCTGACCGGCATCGAGACGGTGATCCTGGACGAGGTGCACGCGGTCGCGGGCACCAAGCGCGGCGCCCATCTCGCGCTCTCCCTGGAGCGTCTGGACGAGCTCCTGCCCAGGCCCGCCCGCCGCATCGGCCTGTCCGCCACGGTCCGGCCGGTCGACGAGGTCGCCCGCTATCTCTCCCCGCGCCGCAAGGTGGAGATCGTTCAGCCGAAGTCCGGCAAGGAGTTCGACCTCTCGGTGGTGGTCCCGGTCGAGGACCTGGGCGAGCTGGGCGGCTCCCCGGTGGCCGACGGCAATGAGGGCGGGGAGCGCCCGTCGATCTGGCCGCATGTCGAGGAGCGCATCGCCGACCTCGTCCAGTCCCACCGCTCCACCATCGTCTTCGCCAACTCCCGCCGCCTGGCGGAGCGCCTGTGCAACCGCCTGAACGAGATCGCGTACGAGCGAGCCACGGGCGAGCCTCTTGACGAGCACCACGCCCCTGCCGAGCTGATGGGCGGCTCCGGGGCCGCCCAGGGCGCCCCGCCCGTCATCGCCCGCGCCCACCACGGCTCGGTCTCCAAGGAGCAGCGCTCCCTCGTCGAGGAGGACCTCAAGGCGGGCCGGCTCCCCGCCGTTGTGGCCACCTCCAGCCTCGAACTGGGCATCGACATGGGCGCGGTCGACCTGGTCGTCCAGGTGGAGTCCCCGCCGTCCGTGGCCTCCGGCCTCCAGCGCGTGGGCCGCGCGGGGCACCAGGTGGGCGCGGTCTCGACCGGCGTGGTCTTCCCGAAGTACCGCGGCGACCTGGTCCAGGCGGCCGTGGTCACCGAGCGGATGCGCACCGGCGCGATCGAGTCGCTCCGCGTCCCGGCCAACCCCCTGGACGTGCTGGCCCAGCAGCTCGTCGCCATGACGTCGATGGACACCTGGCAGTTCGACGACCTCCTCGCAATGGCCCGCCGGGCCGCCCCCTTCGCCTCGCTGCCCGAGTCCGCGTTCACTGCCGTCCTCGACATGCTCGCCGGGCGCTACCCCTCGGACGCCTTCGCCGAACTGCGCCCGCGCGTGGTGTGGGACCGCGTCGCCGGCACGATCACGGGCCGCCCCGGCGCCCAGCGCCTCGCCGTCACCTCCGGCGGCACCATCCCCGACCGCGGTCTGTTCGGGGTGTTCCTCGCCGGATCCGACCCCAAGAAGGGCGGGGGCCGGGTCGGCGAGCTCGACGAGGAGATGGTCTACGAGTCACGCGTGGGCGATGTCTTCACCCTCGGCACCAGCTCCTGGCGCATCGAGGACATCACCCGTGACCGTGTCCTGGTCTCCCCCGCGCCGGGCGTCCCCGGCCGGCTCCCCTTCTGGAAGGGCGACCAGCTGGGCCGCCCGCTCGAACTGGGCCGCGCGGTGGGCGCGTTCCTGCGCGAGGTCGGCTCGCTCACCAAGGAGGACGCCCGGCTGCGCCTCCTGGCGGCGGGCCTGGACGCCTGGGCCGCCGACAATGTCCTGTCCTACCTGGACGAACAGCGTGAGGCCTGCGGCCACATCCCCGACGACCGCACCATCGTCGTCGAGCGCTTCCGCGACGAGCTCGGCGACTGGCGGGTCGTCGTGCACTCCCCCTTCGGCGCCCAGGTGCACGCCCCCTGGGCGCTGGCGCTCGGCGCCAAGCTCTCCGAGCGGTACGGCATGGACGCCCAGGTGATGCACGCCGACGACGGCATTGTGCTGCGCCTCCCGGACGCCGACCTGATGGGCCTGGACCTGCTCGACCGGGAGCCCATGCAGACGGGCACGGAGTTCGACGCCGACCAGGCCCCCGTCGGCGCCGCGGACGTCGTCTTCGACAAGGGCGACGTCGACCAGATCGTCACCGACCAGGTCGGCGGCTCGGCCCTGTTCGCCTCCCGCTTCCGGGAGTGCGCCGCCCGCGCCCTCCTGCTCCCGCGCCGCAACCCCGGCAAGCGCACCCCGCTGTGGCAGCAGCGCCAGCGCGCGGCCCAACTGCTCCAGGTGGCCAGCGAGTTCGGTTCGTTCCCGATCGTCCTGGAGGCGGTCCGCGAATGTCTCCAGGACGTCTTCGACGTCCCCGGCCTCACCGAGCTGATGGGCGACCTGGAATCCCGCAAGGTGCGCCTGGTCGAGGTCACCACCCCCGAGCCCTCCCCCTTCGCGCGTTCCCTCCTCTTCGGCTACGTCGCCCAGTTCCTGTACGAGGGCGACTCCCCGCTCGCCGAGCGCCGCGCCGCCGCCCTCTCCCTCGACTCCCGGCTGCTGGCCGAGCTGCTCGGCCAGGCGGAGCTGCGCGAGCTGCTCGACGCGGAGGTGCTGACCGAGCTGGAGCGGGAGCTCCAGTGGCTCACCGAGGACCGCCGTGCAAAGGACGCCGAGAGTGTCGCGGACCTCCTGCGCCTCCTGGGCCCGCTCACGGACGCCGAGCTCGCCGAACGGGGCGCGGAGCCGCAGTGGGCGCAGGAGCTCGCCGGAGCCCGCCGCGCGATCAAGGTCCGGGTCGCCGGCGCCGACCACTGGGCGGCGATCGAGGACGCGGGCCGGCTGCGCGACGCCCTCGGCACCGCACTGCCGGTCGGCGTCCCGGAGGCCTTCACGGAACCGGTGAAGGACCCGCTCGGCGACCTCCTCGCGCGCTACGCCCGCACCCACGGCCCGTTCACCTCGGTCACCGCTGCGGCCCGCTTCGGCCTGGGCGTGGCCGTCACCGAGGGCGCCCTCCAGCGGCTCGCGGCGGCGGGAAGGGTCGTACAGGGAGAGTTCCATCCGGCCGGGATCGGCCAGGAGTGGTGCGACGCGGCGGTGTTGCGCCGCCTCAGGCGCCGTTCCCTGGCCGCGCTGCGGCACGAGCTGGAGCCGGTGCCCCCGGCCGCGCTCGCCCAGTTCCTCCCGCAGTGGCAGCACATCGGCAAGGGGCACGGGCTGCGCGGCATCGATGGACTGGTGCGCGCCATCGAGCAGTTGCAGGGCGCGTCGGTGCCCGCCTCCGCTCTGGAGAAGCTGGTCCTGCCGTCCCGGGTCGCGAACTACATGCCCGGGATGCTCGACGAACTGACCGCCGCCGGAGAGGTGGTGTGGGCGGGCGCGGGTGCCCTGCCCGGCAAGGACGGCTGGGTCTCCCTGTACATGGCGGACGCGGCTCCCCTGCTGCTGTCGGCGCCCCATCCCCTGGAGCTGACGGCGCTTCACCAGTCCGTCCTGGACGCGCTGTCCGGGGGCTACGGCCTGTTCTTCCGGCAGATCGCCGACCAGGTCCGCGCCACCACCCACCCCGACGCCACCGACCCTCAACTCGCCGACATCGTCTGGGAGCTGGCCTGGTCGGGCCGGTTGACGAACGACACCCTGGCCCCGATGCGCTCGCTGCTGGGCTCGGGCCGCACTGCGGGGTCCACGGCTCACCGCGCCAAGCGCACGATCCCGCGCGGGCGCTACGGCTCGCTCACAGCCGCCGCCCGCCCCGCCTCCCGCTCGGGCCCGCCGACGGTCGCCGGGCGCTGGGCCCTGCTCCCGGCCCACGAACCCGACCCCACCGTGCGCGCACACGCCCTGGCCCGCACCCTCCTCGACCGGCACGGCGTGGTGACCCGGGGCGCGGTCTCCGCGGAAGGCGTCGAGGGCGGGTTTTCGGCGACGTACCGCATCCTGTCCGTCTTCGAGGAGAGCGGTCAGGCCCGGCGCGGCTATGTGGTGGAGGGCCTCGGCGCCGCGCAGTTCGCGATGGACGGCGCGGTGGACCGCCTGCGCGCAGTATCGAACGCCCGCGACCGCGGCGAGACGCTGCCGACACCGGCCGCACACTTCCCGACCGACGCCTTCCCGAACGAGGCCTTCCCGGCGGACGCCTTCCCGACCAACCCCTTCACGGACCACGGTTTCGCCGAAAGCTACGACGACGGCGCCCCCCACACCCCCACCAGGCCGGACGAGTACCTCTCCCCCCGCGACTTCCCCCCGCCCCCGAACCGCCGCCGCCCCACCCCCGACTCCCGTGCCGTAGTCCTCGCCGCCGCCGACCCGGCGAACGCGTACGGCGCCGCCCTTCCCTGGCCCGAGCCCCCCACCGGCGCCGGACACAAACCGGGCCGCAAGGCGGGCTCTCTGGTCGTCCTGGTCGACGGCGAGCTGACCCTCTACATGGAGCGCGGCGGCAAGACCCTGCTGGCCTGGTCCACCGCCCCGGACGACGCACCGACGGACGACCCCCGCCTCCAGGCGGCCGCCGACGCCCTGGCCGCGGCAGCCCGCGCGGGCTCCCTGGGCACGGTCACCGTCGAACGCGTCAACGGCGCCTCGGCCCTGACGTCCCCCCTCGGCGCCCTCCTCGAAGGAGCGGGCTTCATCGCCACCCCCCGCGGTCTGCGCCTACGAGCGTGACCCGGGGCGCATGCCACCCTTGACCCATGCCCGAAGGAGACACGGTCTGGCAGGCCGCGAGACGGCTGCACGAAGCCCTCGCGGGCAAGGTGCTGACCCGCAGCGACTTCAGGGTGCCCAAGTACGCCACCGTCGACCTCACCGACCGCGCCGTCCTGGACGTCACCCCGCGCGGCAAGCACCTCCTCACCCGGATCGAGGGCGGCCTGACCCTGCACACCCACCTCGGCATGGACGGCTCCTGGAAGGTGTACACCGACCGTCAGCGCTGGACCGGCGGCCCCACCCACCAGATCCGTGCGGTCCTCGCCACCGCCGACCGCACAGCCGTCGGTTACCGCCTCCCGGTCCTCGAACTGCTCCGCACCACCGACGAGTCCCGGGCCGTCGGCCACCTCGGCCCCGACCTCCTGGGCCCGAACTGGAACCCCGACCAGGCCCTGGCCAACCTCCTCTCGGACCCCGCCCGCCCCCTCGGCGAGGCCCTCCTCGACCAGCGCAACCTCGCCGGCATCGGCAATATCTACAAGAGCGAGCTCTGCTTCCTCCTCGGCGCCACCCCCTGGCTCCCGGTCGGCGCCCTCCCGCCCGACCGCGCGGCAAAACTCCCCGCTCTCGCCAAGAAGCTCCTGGAGGCCAACCGCGACCGCCCGGTCCGCAACACGACGGGCACGACCGGCCGCCGCGGCCAGGACCTCTTCGTCTACGGCCGCGCACCCCGCCCCTGCCTGCGCTGCGGCACCTCGATCCGCTCCGCCAACCAGGGCGACGGCTCCCGCGAACGCCCCACCTACTGGTGCCCGAGCTGCCAGACCGGCCCGGCCCCGACACCGGGACATCACCGCCGTACCAGCAATTGACGATCCGCCAGAAACAGCCCGACACAACAATTGACGGCCTGTCAGAAACCCTCGTACCGTCCCTTCATGGCCGTCACCGCGTACGACCTCACCGGACGCACCGCCTTCGTCACCGGCGCCGCGAGCGGAATCGGCCGCGCGTCGGCCATTCTGCTCGCGGAAGCCGGCGCGACCGTGCACTGCGCGGACCGCGACCCGCAGGGCCTGCACGAGACGGCGACCCTGATCAAGGACCGAGGCGGCACCGCCCACACCCACCCTCTGGACGTCACGGACCGCACCCAGCTCAAGCAGGCGGTCGAATCCTGTGAGCGCCTGGACGTGCTGGCCGCGGTCGCCGGGATCATGCACAGCAGTCCGGTCCTGGAGACGAGGGACGAGGACCTCGACCGCGTCCTGAACGTCAACTTCAAGGGTGTCCTCTACGCCTGCCAGGAGGCCGCCCGCCTGATGCTCGCCCAGCGCATCCGGGGCAGCATCGTCACCATGGCCTCGGGCGCCGTCGACACCGGCGGCCCCGGACTGCTCTGCTACGGCGCGGCCAAGGCGGCGGTGGTCCAGCTGACGAAGACGCTCGCGACCGAGGTGGGCCGGCACGGCATCCGGGTCAACGCCGTGGCGCCGGGCTGGATCCGCACCCCCATGACGGACCGCCACGACGACGAAGCACAGGCGCACACCGAGGCGCTCATGACACGTATGGCGCCCCTGGGCCGCGTCGGCGAACCGGAGGACGTCGCGCACGCGGTGCTGTATCTGGCCTCGGACGCCTCGGCCTTCACGACGGGTCAGATCCTGCGTCCGAACGGGGGTGTGGCGATGCCGTGGTGATCCCGGCCGCCCGCCACGCCTGTACCCACCGCCCCGTGGCCAGCGCGCCCGCGGCCCGCGCCTTCGGCACACAGTGCACCGGCAACAGGCTCAGCCCCCACCCCCCGGCGGCAATCGCGCCCTCCACCACCCCGGCGTCCGGCGCCACGGCGAGCCGCAGCACGGCCCACCACCACAGCGCCCCGAGCCCGAGCGCCACCCCCCGGCGCACTATCCCCGCCATGACCGCCACCTCCAGCCCGCCGAACAGCCCGAAGCTAGATCACCACCCGCACCCACCGGCAGGGCGCACCAGCGGCACACGGAAGCAGCGTCACCCGTTCTCGGCCTGGAACATCCAGTGATGCTTCTCCAGATCCGCCGTGATGGTGATGAAGATGTCCTGGCTGACCGGGTCCGCCTCACCGGTCGCCCCGACCCGCTCCCGCATCCGGACGATCACCGCGCCGAGCGCCTTCACCAGCGTCCCCACCGCGTCCACGTCCTTGACCCAGCCGTCGGGCACGGCCGCGATGCCGCTGCCCCCGGCCACCGTCGCGGCGCGCCCGTCGGGCGGGACGCCGAGGGCCGAGGCGCGCTCCGCGACCGTGTCGGAGTGCGCCCGCGCGGTGTCCACGACCTCGTCGAGCTGGAGATGCACGGAACGGAACCGCGGTCCGACCACGTTCCAGTGGATCTGCTTCGCCACCAGGCCGAGGTCCACGAGATCGACGAGAGCGCCCTGCAGCGCCTCGGACACGGTCTTCAGGTCGGCGTCGGACAACGGGCTCTTGACGACGTACATCCACATGCTCCGATCGGTGTGCCGGCCCCGAGTCCCACGCCCTCCACGATGCACGAAAGCCCCGGCCGTCGCCTCTCCAGTTCGCCTGGAGAAACCCCGGCCGGGGCTTCGCACACTTCTTCAGCGCATGATCAGCTCATGCGCCCACGCGCGTGACACTCACGCGGCGACCACGTCCACAGCTTCCGCGGGCGCCTTGATCGTCACCCGTTCCGGTGGCACACCGGTCACCGAAACGGAACCCAGCATCGGTCGCACCGACGTGGGCACAGGTTCGCTGGGGGTGGCCGCAGCAGACTGGGCCAGCTCGGCGAGGGCGAGCTCGTCGCTCACTTCCCGCATGAGCTCGGACATCCGTACGTCCAGCGCGTCGCAGATGGCGGAGAGCAGCTCGGAGGAAGCCTCCTTCTGCCCCCGCTCCACCTCGGAGAGATAGCCGAGCGAAACTCGGGCGGACGAGGAGACTTCGCGCAGAGTACGGCCCTGGCGCTGGCGCTGCCGACGCAGCACGTCACCCAGCAGGCGACGGAGCAGAATCATCGGTGGCTCCCTCCTCGGACCGCGTAGCCGCATCCTTCACGCCCCACCGTACCGCCTCGCGCTGCGGCCGTGCGGGGAGCGATGTCGTGTTCACTCAGGGCTGCAAACATCAAAACCCCCCGTTCTGTTCCGTATCCTGTGCCCGCTCATTCTCGGTCTGTTCGCTCGCAAGCTGCTGAAGGAGCAACGCGAGTACGCTCCGTACACTCTCCATACGAATTTCCGCCCGGTCGCCGTTCAACCGCAGCGAGGCCACTTTCCCGCCACCAGCGGGTCCGGAATCCGCTGCCCAGGGGCCATCCACGGCCACGAAAACGGTGCCTACGGGCTGCCCGTCCTGCTCCTCGGGCCCTGCGACGCCGGTCGTCGCGATGCCCCAGTCGGCTCCCAGAGCCTTCCGCACTCCGGCCGCCATCTGGGCCGCGACCTGCGGGTCCACCGCTCCGCGCCGCTCCAGCAGGGAGGTGTCGACGCCGAGCATCCGGTGCTTGAGCTCGGTGGCGTAGGCGGTCACCGAACCCCGGAAGGCCTTGGACGCCCCGGGGGCCGCTGTGATTTCCGCCGCAACAAGGCCACCGGTGAGCGATTCCGCGACAGCGAGGGTCTCGCCCCTCACTGTCAGTAGTCGCACCACGTCGGCGGCCGGGGAATTCACGCTTCCGTCTCCTCCAACGCGGCCTTGCGCTCGGCGATTCCCTGTCTGCGCAGCACAATGGCCTGTCTTACATAGTCGAGCCCGGTCACCACGGTCAGGACGACCGCCGCACCCATCACCCAGAACCGCAGAGTGGCCAGCCACCCCGTCAGCGCCAGGATGTACATGCCGACGGCCACGCCCTGCGTGAGCGTCTTGAGCTTGCCGCCCCGGCTCGCCGGGATGACGCCGTACCGGATGACGAGAAAACGCAGCAAGGTGACGCCGAGTTCCCGGCCGAGGATCACCGCGGTCACCCACCACGGCAGATCACCGAGGGCGGACAGACAGATCAGCGCCGCCCCCATGATCGCCTTGTCGGCGATGGGGTCGGCGATCTTCCCGAAGTCGGTGACCAGGTTGTACGTCCGCGCGATATGACCGTCGAACAGATCGGTGATCATGGCGATGGCGAAGGCCGCCCAGGCGAGCGAGCGCCACGCCGGGTCATAGCCGCCGTCGGCCAGCATCAGCATGACGAACGCGGGGACGAGCAGCAGCCGGAGCATGGTCAGGAGGTTGGCGATGTTCCAGACGCTGGCCTGGTTGACGGCCGCCGCCGCGATCTTCCCACCCCGGACCGGCTTCGCGCCCCCGGGTTCACCGGAGGCCGCGGCCGCCGGCGTCGCCTTGGAGGAGCCGCCCGCGGCGGATGCCGGGACTCCGGTCATCTGGCCGCCTCCTCACCGGGTACGAGCCAGCCCTGAAGCGGCTCGGCCACGAGGTCGACACCCTCGGTGCCGACCACCTTCGCCTCGACCATACGACCGACACTCAGGCCCGCGCCGCTCGTGAGCAGCACCTGGCCGTCCGTCTCCGGCGCCTGGTGCTCGCCGCGGCCGTAGACACCCTCCTCGTCCACTGACTCCACGAGCACCTGCACGGTCTCGCCCAGGCGCTCCTCGGCCCGCTGCGAGACAAGCTGCTCGGCCAGCCGGGAGACATGTGCCAGCCGGTCGGCGACGACGTCCACGTCGAGCTTGTTCTCGTACGTCGCCGCTTCGGTGCCCTCCTCGTCGGAGTAGCCGAAGACGCCGATGGCGTCCAGCCGCGCATGGTTGAGGAAACGCTCCAGCTCGGCCAGGTCGGCCTCGGTCTCGCCGGGGAAGCCCACGATGAAGTTGGAGCGCACGCCCGCCTGGGGGGCCTTGCTCCGGATGGTGTCGAGCAGCTCCAGGAAGCGGTCGGTGTCCCCGAAGCGACGCATCGCGCGCAGCACGTCGGGCGCGGAGTGCTGGAAGGAGAGGTCGAAGTAGGGCGCGATCTTGGGCGTGGAGGTGAGGACGTCGATCAGCCCGGGTCGCATCTCGGCCGGCTGGAGGTAGCTGACGCGCACTCGCTCGATGCCGTCGACCTCGGCCAGCTCGGGCAGCAGGGACTCCAGCAGGCGGATGTCGCCGAGGTCCTTGCCGTAGGAGGTGTTGTTCTCGGAGACCAGCATGATCTCCTTGACGCCCTGCTCGGCGAGCCAGCGCGTCTCGTTCAGTACGTCGCTGGGGCGGCGCGAGATGAAGGAGCCGCGGAAGGAGGGGATGGCGCAGAAGGAGCAGCGCCGGTCGCAGCCGGAGGCGAGCTTCACCGAGGCGACGGGGGCGCCGTCGAGCCGGCGGCGCAGGGGCGCGCGAGGGCCGGAGGCGGGCGCGAGGCCGTCCGGAAGATCGACGGGCGCGTGCCCGGGCAGCGCCACCTCCGCGGCGGATTCCTGCCGCTCGGCAGGGCTGATCGGCAGCAGTTTGCGCCGGTCGCGCGGGGTGTGCGAGGCGTGGATACCGCCGTTCAGGATGGTCTGAAGCCGGTCGGAGATATCGGAGTAGTCGTCGAAGCCGAGCACGCCGTCGGCCTCGGGAAGGGCCTCGGCGAGCTCCTTGCCGTACCGCTCGGCCATGCAGCCGACCGCCACCACCGCCTGGGTTCTTGCGTGCCCCTTGAGGTCGTTGGCCTCCAGCAGGGCGTCCACGGAGTCCTTCTTGGCGGCGTCGACAAAGCCACAGGTGTTGACGACGGCGACATCCGCGTCGGAGGCATCCTCCACGAGATCCCAGCCGTCCGCCTCCAAGCGGCCTGCGAGCTCCTCCGAGTCCACCTCGTTGCGGGCGCAGCCAAGAGTGACGAGTGCGACGGTACGGCGTTCAGGCATGGGCTCAAGACTACTTTGTCCGACTGACACCGAACGCCGACGGGGTTGGCCGATCTTGGCCAACCCCGTCGTTTACGCAGCGCTCTCAGCCGACCTGAGGATCGCCCTTCGTGTACGTGAGGCGCTCCACGGCCCCCGGCTGCCAGTCGTCGTCGATCTTCTTGCCATTGACGTAGAGCTGGATCGCGCCCGCGTCGCCGAGCACGAGGTTGATCTTCTCGCTGTCCTGGAAGGTCTTGGACTCGCCCTGCTTGAGCAGGCCGTCGAAGAGGAGCCGGCCGTTGTGGTCCTTGGCGGAGATCCAGCTCCTGCCGTCGGCCGCGCTGACCTGGACCGTCACCTTGTCCTGCGGCGCGGCGGCGATGGCGCTGTCGGTCGGGTCCGGCTTCGGGTCCTCGGGCTTCTCGGTCTTGGGCTTGGACGTGGCGGGCTTACTGGTCGAGGGCGTGGCACCCTCGGCGACCGAAGCCGAGCCGCCGTCGTCACCCTTGAACGCGGTGAACCCGACAAAGCCGACCACGGCCACGATCGCGGCGACCATCGCCGCGGTCCAGTTCGGCCCGCGCCGCTCCGGACGGATGCGTTCCGCCTCGAACAGCGGGGCCGCGGGGGTCGGCGCCGGACGCCCGCCGTGGTCCGCGTCGTACTGGGCGAGCAGCGGGGCCGGATCGATACCGACGGCCTTGGCCAGGGTCCGGATGTGGCCGCGGGCGTACACGTCTCCGCCGCACGGGCCGAAGTCGTCCGCCTCGATGGCGTGCACGATGGGCAGGCGGACCCGGGTGGCGTTGCTGACGTCGTCGACGGTCAGCCCGGCAGCGATACGTGCCTGCTGGAGGGCCCGGCCGACGGACAGGCGGGCTTCGTCGGAAACGTCTTCGAACGGACGCTCGTCTTCAGGGGAGTTGCCGATGGACACGGGGGCGCCTTTCGAGCGTGTAGCCACCTGTGCTGGAGGTTCAGTCTAGGGGGGGTGCGAAAGGGTGGGGCAACCGGGCGGTAGGACTTTGTACGCCATCGGTATGGCCCGGCACACCGATGGTGGGGCAGCAGCTTTTCGCTTCCCTCAACTTGACGTACGCCGAAGGGAAACGGTTGCTCAATGATCCCTTACGGGTGAGTCACGATCGACCATCGGTGGCCCGGCCCGCGCAGGACTCTCCTCAAGCCTCCCCGCGGATCTGTGCCAGCACGCCATCCAGCTCGTCAGGCTTCACAAGAACATCACGTGCCTTGGAGCCTTCGCTCGGCCCGACGATGTTCCGCGACTCCATCAGGTCCATCAGCCGCCCGGCCTTGGCGAAGCCCACCCGCAGCTTGCGCTGGAGCATGGAGGTCGACCCGAACTGCGTGGAGACGACCAGTTCGGCCGCCTGGCACAGCAGATCGAGGTCGTCGCCGATGTCCTCGTCGATCTCCTTCTTCTGCTTGGTGCCCACGGTGACGTCGTCCCGGAAGACCGGCGCCATCTGGTCCTTGCAGTGCTGGACGACCGCCGCGACCTCGTCCTCGGTCACGAACGCGCCCTGCATACGGGTGGGTTTGTTCGCCCCCATCGGCAGGAAGAGCCCGTCGCCCTTGCCGATCAGCTTCTCGGCACCGGGCTGGTCGAGGATGACCCGCGAGTCGGCGAGCGAGGAGGTGGCGAAGGCGAGCCGCGAGGGCACGTTCGCCTTGATCAGACCGGTGACCACATCCACCGACGGCCGCTGCGTGGCGAGCACCAGATGGATACCGGCGGCGCGCGCGAGCTGCGTGATCCGCACGATCGCGTCCTCGACGTCCCGCGGCGCGACCATCATCAGATCGGCGAGCTCGTCGACGATCACCAGCAGATACGGATACGGCTGGAGCTCACGCTCACTGCCCGCCGGCGACTTGACCTTGCCGTCCCTTATGGCCTGGTTGAAGTCGTCGATGTGCCGATAGCCGTACGCCGCCAGGTCGTCGTACCTGAGGTCCATCTCCCGTACGACCCACTGCAGCGCCTCGGCGGCCCGCTTGGGATTGGTGATGATCGGCGTGATCAGATGCGGGATGCCCTCATAGGCCGTCAGCTCGACCCGCTTGGGGTCGACGAGGACCATCCGGACGTCCTCGGGGGTCGCGCGGACCATGACCGAGGTGATCAGGCAGTTGATGCACGAGGACTTACCGGAACCGGTGGCTCCGGCGACCAGGACGTGCGGCATCTTCGCGAGGTTGGCCATGACATAGCCGCCCTCGACGTCCTTGCCGAGCGCCACCAGCATCGGGTGGTCGTCCTCGGCCGCGGCGGCGAGGCGCAGCACGTCACCGAGGTTGACCATCTCCCGGTCGGTGTTGGGGATCTCGATTCCCACGGCCGACTTGCCGGGGATCGGCGAGATGATCCGCACATCCGGGCTGGCCACGGCGTACGCGATGTTCTTGGTCAGCGCCGTGATCCGCTCGACCTTCACGGCCGGGCCCAGCTCGACCTCGTAGCGCGTGACCGTCGGCCCGCGCGTGAAGCCGGTGACGGCGGCGTCGACCTTGAACTCGCTGAAGACGTTGGTGAGCGAGGCGACGACGGCGTCGTTGGCCGCGCTGCGGGCCTTACCGGGGCCCCCGCGCGTGAGGAGGTCGAGTGAGGGCAGCGCGTAGGTGATGTCGCCGGACAGCTGGAGCTGCTCTGCACGCGGCGGCAGGTCGGTGGGGGCCTCGGGCGGGGGCTTGGTGAGGTCGGCGACCTCGGCCTTCAGCTTCTCCTGCTTGGGCCGCGCGGCCGGGACGGGCGTCGGCGTCGGAGTGGTCTCCTCGCGGTCCCCGACGCTCACACCCTGGGTCAGGTCGGCGACGATCGGCGAGGGCGGCATCCCGTGCAGCACGGCTCCGTCCAGCGCGGCGGCGGCCGCCGCTGCGACGTCCACGGCGTCCATGGGACGGCTCATGTCGGGCTGGGGCACGGCGGAGCGCCGGGGCCGCCCACGACGCCGCGACAGAGCCTCCCGCTCGGCGCTGTCGGGGTCGTAGGACTCGGACGCGGGACCGCGCCGGCGGGTGCGCGCGGGCAGCGCCTCGCGCCACTGGTCGTCGTAGCGCTCGTCGTCGTCGGAGAACTCCTCCGCCTCGGGATCGTCGAGGATCCCGAGCTTCACCCCGAGCAGCCGCAGCCGCTGCGGGATGGCATTGACCGGGGTCGCCGTGACCACCAGCAGCCCGAAGATCGTGAGCAGCACCAGCAGCGGTACGGCGAGGACCTCGCCCATCGTGTACGTCAGCGGAGTCGCCGCGCTCCAGCCGATGAGGCCGCCGGCGTCCCTTATCGCCTGCATGCCGTCGCTGCGCGCGGGCGAGCCGCAGGCGATGTGCACCTGGCCGAGGACGCCGATGACCAGGGCGGACAGGCCGATGACGATCCGGCCGTTGGCCTCGGGCTGCTCCGGGTGCCGGATGAACCGTACGGCGATCACCGCGAGCAGGATCGGCACCAGCAGATCGAGCCGGCCGAAGGCGCCGGTCACCAGCATCTCGACCAGATCGCCGACGGGACCGCGCAGATTGGACCAGGTACCCGCGGCGACGATCAGCCCGAGCCCGAGGAGCAGCAGCGCGATGCCGTCCTTGCGGTGGGCCGGGTCGAGGTTCTTGGCGCCCCGCCCTATGCCGCGGAAGATGGCGCCGACGGCGTGCGCGAGCCCGAGCCAGACGGCACGCACCAGCCGGTAGATGCCCCCGGTGGGGCTTGGGGCCGGCTTGGGCGCGGGCTTCTTCGCCGCGGCCTTCTTGGCGGGCGCCTTTTTCGCGGGAGCCTTTTTGGCGGCGGCCTTCTTCGCCGGACCCTTCGCGGGAGCGGCAGCCTTCTTCGCGGGCTGCTTCTTGGCTGCGGAGGGACGTGAGGCCATAGGTGTGAGGTTACCGGTGGAGACGACAGCGGACACGTGTGCCTACTGCTTCACCCGTTCGTGTCGCCGTTACGACGGCCCTGAACTGACGCGTGTTCACAAAGACGACATCTCCAACGCGCCTCGTCGGGGCGTCAGTTCTGCGAGGGCACCGAGGAGGTGTTTCCGGCGCCCGGCTCCAACGCGTCCAGCGCGCGCCGCAGTCCGGTGAGTTTGCGTTCCAGGTGGGCTGCCGTGGCGACAGCCGCCGCGTCCGCCGACTCGTCGTCGAGCTGTTTGGACAGCGCCTCGGCCTGCTCCTCGACCGCCGCGAGCCGCGCCGACAGTTCGGCCAGCAGCCCCGCCGGCTCCTTCGTCTCGGCGCCGGCGGACTTGCCGCCGCCCTCCAACTGGAGCCGCAGCAGCGCCGCCTGCTCCCTGAGCTGGCAGTTCTTCATGTACAGCTCGACGAAGACGGAGACCTTCGCCCGCAGCACCCACGGGTCGAACGGCTTGGAGATGTAGTCCACCGCACCGGCGGCATACCCGCGGAAGGTGTGATGGGGACCGTGATTGATCGCGGTGAGGAAGATGATCGGGATGTCCCGGGTCCGCTCCCGGCGCTTGATGTGCGCGGCGGTTTCGAAACCGTCCATTCCCGGCATCTGGACGTCCAGCAGAATGACCGCGAAGTCGTCCGTGAGCAGTGCTTTGAGCGCTTCCTCCCCGGACGATGCCCGCACCAGGGTCTGATCGAGCGCAGAGAGGATCGCCTCCAGCGCGAGCAGATTCTCCGGCCGGTCATCGACCAGGAGGATCTTGGCCTTCTGCACCATGGCCCGCCCTCCTCGCCCCGGCATGGGGCCTCCCCTGTCCGCAGGACTTGGGGAAGCACCGGCGGGTGCCGCCCCAGGGGACGACTCCCTTGCGCCGCCCGTCCTCGTGCCGGTCATGGTAGCCGCACCCCGCCTGTCGCCACACCCTGTCACCGCGATGTCACTGTGCACGTAGCAGAAACGTAGCGGGAGACCAGAAGGTTCCCCGAATCCCGTACTTCTACACGGCGTCGAGCACACTGAGTCAGCAACGCCGTGTGAACACCGTAGGTTCTCACCAGGCCCTTCCCCAGCCCGCACACCGGGCCCGTACGAACCCCGTACGAAGCCCGCACACCGGGCCCGTGAGCAGCCCGGCCGCTCCCGTCACTCCTCCCGCATCCACTGCTCCATCACCGACAGCAGGTGATCGGGGTCGACCGGCTTGGTGACGTAGTCGGAGGCGCCCGACTCGATCGCCTTCTCCCGGTCGCCCTTCATGGCCTTGGCGGTCAGCGCGATGATCGGGAGCCCGGCGAACTGCGGCATCCTGCGGATCGCCGTGGTCGTCGCGTACCCGTCCATCTCGGGCATCATGATGTCCATCAGGACGACCGCCACATCGTCGTGCTGCTCCAGTACCTCGATGCCCTCACGGCCGTTCTCGGCGTACAGCACCGACAGTCCGTGCTGCTCCAGGACGCTGGTGAGCGCGAAGACATTGCGGATGTCGTCGTCGACGATCAGCACCTTCTCCCCGCCGAACCGGATGCCCCGGCGCACCAGCGGCACCGGCTCCTGCTCCACCGACGGCCACTGCTCCTGCAGCGCGGGCCGCTGTTCGAGCTCGGCGGCGGTCCTGCGGCGACGCCGCCGGAAGAGCGCGGCGGCGCCGTTCTGCGTCTCCTGGTACGACTTCACCTCGGCCGGCGTCTCGATCTCCACGTCGGACAGCTCGGACAGGTCCGCGGCCGACACCATCAGGTCCCCGGCCTGCAGGGCGGGCATGGGCTGCTGGTGGTAGCCCTGCGGCGGCAGCTCGCTCGGGTGCAGCGGCAGGTACAGCGTGAAGGTCGAGCCGCGTCCCGGTTCGCTCTGCGCGTGAATCTCGCCGCCGAGCAGTTGCGCGATCTCCCGGGAGATCGAAAGCCCCAGGCCCGTACCGCCGTACTTGCGGCTGGTCGTGCCGTCGGCCTGCTTGAACGCCTCGAAGATCACCCGCATCTTGCTGGCCGCGATGCCAATGCCGGTGTCGGTCACCGAGAACGCGATCAGGTCGGCGTCCGCGTCCCGCAGCGAACCGGCCTCCAGCAACTGCTCCCGGATCGCCACCGGTACGTCCGCCCCGGCCGGCCGGATGACCAGCTCGACCGAGCCGGAGTCGGTGAACTTCACCGCGTTGGACAGCAGGTTGCGCAGCACCTGGAGCAGCCGCTGCTCGTCGGTGTGCAGCGTGGCGGGCAGCTCAGGGGAGACCCGTACGGACAGGTCCAGGCCCTTCTCCGCGGTCAGCGGGCGGAAGGTGGCCTCGACGTAGTCGACGAGCTGGACGAGGGCGATGCGCGTCGGGGAGACGTCCATCTTGCCCGCCTCGACCTTGGACAGGTCGAGGATGTCGTTGATCAGCTGGAGCAGGTCGGAACCCGCGCCGTGGATGGTCTCGGCGAACTCGACCTGCTTCGGTGAGAGGTTGCCCTCGGCGTTGTCGGCGAGCAGCTTGGCCAGAATCAGCAGCGAGTTGAGCGGCGTACGCAGCTCGTGCGACATATTGGCCAGGAACTCGCTCTTGTAGCGCATCGACACCGCGAGCTGCTCGGCGCGCTCCTCCAGGACCTGCCGGGCCTCCTCGATCTCGGTGTTCTTCACCTCGATGTCGCGGTTCTGCTGGGCCAGCAGCTCGGCCTTCTCCTCCAGTTCGGCGTTGGACGCCTGGAGTGCCTTCTGCCGGTTCTCCAACTCGGCCGACCGCTCCTGGAGTTGCTCGGTCAGCTCCTGGGACTGCTTCAGCAGCTGCTCGGTCTTGGTGTTGACGGAGATGGTGTTGACGCTGGTCGCGATCATCTCCGCGATCTGGTTCAGGAAGTCCTTCTGGATCTGCGTGAACGGCGTGAAGGAGGCCAGCTCGATCACCCCGAGCACCTTGCCCTCGAACAGCACCGGCAACACGATCACCTGCGCGGGCGGGGCCTCGCCGAGCCCGGAGGAGATCTTCAGATAGCCGCTGGGCGCGTTCTCCACAAGGATCGTGCGCTTCTCCTGGGCCGCCGTACCGACCAGGGCCTCCCCCGGCCGGAACGAGGTCGGCATGGAGCCCATCGAGTAGCCGTACGAGCCCAGCATCCGCAGCTCGTACTGGTCCTCGCCGACATGGCTCGCGTCGGGCATCGCCAGGAAGAAGGCGCCGTGCTGCGCGGAGACCACCGGCGTCAGCTCGCTCATGATCAGCGAGGCCACGTCCTGGAGGTCACGGCGGCCCTGCATCAGCGCGGAGATCCGGGCGAGGTTGCCCTTGAGCCAGTCCTGCTCCTTGTTGGCGATCGTGGTGTCGCGCAGGTTGGCGATCATCTTGTTGATGTAGTCCTGGAGTTCCTGGATCTCGCCGGAGGCGTCGACGTCGATCTTCAGGTTCAGGTCACCACGGGTCACCGCGGTCGCCACGCGCGCGATGGCACGCACCTGCCGGGTCAGGTTCCCGGCCATCTCGTTCACGGACTCGGTGAGGTCGCGCCAGGTTCCGTCGACGTCACGCACGCGTGCCTGGCCGCCGAGCTGTCCTTCGGTGCCCACCTCGCGGGCGACTCGGGTTACTTCCTCGGCGAAGGAGGAGAGCTGGTCGACCATCGTGTTGATCGTCGTCTTGAGTTCGAGGATCTCGCCCCGCGCGTCGATGTCGATCTTCTTGGTCAGATCACCCTTGGCGATGGCGGTGGTCACCATGGCGATGTTCCGCACCTGACCGGTCAGGTTGGACGCCATCTGGTTCACCGACTCGGTGAGGTCCTTCCACGTACCGGCCACACCCGGCACGCGCGCCTGGCCGCCCAGGATGCCGTCCGTGCCCACCTCACGGGCCACCTTGGTGACCTGGTCGGCGAACGAACTCAGCGTCTTCACCATGGTGTTGAAGGTGTCCGCGAGCTGCGCGACCTCGCCGCGCGCCTCGATCGTCACCGTCCGGGTGAGGTCGCCGTTGGCGACCGCGTTCGCGACCTGGGAAATGTTCCGTACCTGCATGGTCAGATTCTTGGCCATCAGGTTGACGTTGCCGCTGAGGTCCTTCCAGATGCCCGTGATGCCGGGCACATGCGCCTGGCCGCCCAGGATGCCCTCGGTGCCCACCTCGCGGGCCACCCGGGTCACCTGCTCGGCGAAGGAGGACAGCTGGTCCACCATCGTGTTGACGGTGGTGACGAGCTCGAGGATCTCGCCCTTCGCGTCGACGGTGATCTTCTTGGACAGGTCGCCCTTGGCGACCGCGGTCGTGACCTCGGCGATCTGGCGCACCTGGATGGTCAGGTTGTTCGCCATGAAGTTCACGGACTGGGTGAGGTCCTTCCAGGTGCCGGAGACACCCTGCACCTCGGCCTGCCCGCCGAGCTGGCCCTCCGTACCCACCTCACGGGCGACCCTGGTGACCTCCTCCGCGAACGACGACAGCTGGTCGACCATCGTGTTCAGGGTGTTCTTCAGCTCCAGGATCTCCCCGCGCGCGTCCACGGTGATCTTCTGGGAGAGGTCACCCCGGGCCACCGCGGTGGCGACTTGCGCGATATTGCGCACCTGGGCGGTGAGATTGCCGGCCATGCCGTTCACGGAGTCGGTCAGATCGCGCCACACACCGGCCACACCGGGCACCTGCGCCTGCCCGCCCAGGCGCCCCTCGGTGCCCACCTCGCGGGCCACCCGGGTCACCTGCTCGGCGAAGCCGGAGAGCTGGTCGACCATCGTGTTGATGGTGTTCTTCAGCTCGAGGATCTCCCCGCGCGCGTCCACGTCGATCTTCTGGGAGAGGTCACCCCGGGCCACCGCCGTGGTCACCTGAGCGATCTGCCGCACCTGCGAGGTCAGATTGCCGCCCATGAAGTTGACGGAGTCGGTGAGCTCCTTCCACGTCCCCGACACACCCGGTACGACCGCCTGACCGCCCAGGCGGCCCTCCGTGCCCACGTCCCGCGCCATCCGCGTCACCTGGTCGGCGAAGGCCGACAGCTGGTCCACCATCGTGTTCACGGTGTTCTTCAGCTGGAGCATCTCGCCGGAGACGTCCACGGTGACCTTCTGCGAGAGGTCGCCGTTGGCCACGGCCGTCGTCACCTGGGCGATGTTCCTCACCTGTCCGGTGAGGTTGCGGAACGCGGTGTTGACGGAGTCCGTAAGGTCCTTCCACGTCCCCGCCGCTCCGGGCACCTGCGCCTGCCCGCCCAGCTCACCCTCGACACCGACCTCCCGCGCCACGCGCGTGACCTCGGAACCGAAGGACGACAGCTGGTCCACCATGCCGTTGACGGTGTTCTTGAGCTCCAGCATCTCGCCGGCCACATCGACGGTGACCTTCTGCGAGAGATCACCGTTGGCCACGGCCGTCGTCACCGCGGCGATGTCCCGCACCTGGATCGTCAAGTTCCGGAAGACCGTGTTGACGGAGTCCGTCAGGTCCTTCCAGGTGCCCGCGGCACCCGGCACATTCGCCTGGCCGCCCAGCCGGCCCTCGGCGCCGACCTCGTTGGCCACGCGCGTGACCTCGTCCGCGAAGATCCGCAGCGTCTCGGTCATCTGGTTGATGGTGTCCGCGAGCTGCGCCACCTCACCACGTGCCGACACGGTCACCTTCTGCGACAGATCGCCGTTGGCGACCGCGGTGGTGACCTGTGAGATACCCCGCACCTGGGCCGTGAGGTTACCGGCCATGAGGTTCACCGAATCGGTGAGGTCCTTCCACACGCCCGCCACACCCGGCACCTGCGCCTGCCCGCCGAGCTCGCCCTCGGTGCCCACCTCGCGCGCGACCCGGGTCACCTCGGAGGAGAACGACGACAGCTGGTCCACCATCGTGTTGACGGTGTTCTTCAGCTCCAGCATCTCGCCGGCCACATGGACCGTGACCTTCCGGGACAGATCACCCTTGGCAACCGCGGTGGTCACCAGCGCGATGTCCCGCACCTGCGCGGTCAGCCGGTACGCCATCGTGTTGACGGAGTCCGTGAGGTCCTTCCACGAACCCGACATGCCACGCACGCGTGCCTGCCCGCCCAGCTTGCCCTCGGTGCCCACCTCGCTGGCCACGCGTGTGACCTCGTCGGTGAACGTGGACAGCTGGTCGACGAGATTGTTGACGGTACGGCCGACCTTCAGGAACTCCCCGCGCAGCGGATGCCCGGTCCCGTCCGGCGCCTGCGTCCGCAGCTCCATACGCGGCGACAGATCGCCCTCCGCGACCGCGGACAGCACCCGGCCGACCTCGGAGACGGGCCGTACGAGATCGTCGACCAGGGCGTTGGAATTGTCGACGGCGGTCGCCCAGGAGCCCTCACAGGCGCCTGTTTCCAGTCGTTCCGTGAGCTTGCCCTCTCGGCCGACCATGCGCCGCACCCGCGACAGTTCGCCGGTCAGATGCAGATTGCGGTCGGCCACCTCGTTGAAGACCGCCGCGATCTCGGACATCACGCCGTCGCCGGAGACCGTTAGCCGCTTGCGGAAGTTCCCGTCCCGCATCGACACGAGCGCCGCCAGCAGTCGGTTCAGGGCGGCCGTGTCCACCGCGGTGGTCCCACCGCGCGGTTTGCGCTGGTTCATCAGGGACTGTCCGCCTTTCGCGCGCGTCTTCGTGCCCCGCGTCGCTGCGCCAGACTCCACTGTGTCCCTCCCGCAGGGGTCGACCGTCACTGCCGTGCTCCCGGCACTCATGCTCGCGTACCGGTTACTGCTGGGTATTTCTGCCGGATATACCAGGCCGCACCACGGGCTGCTGCCCGCCGTCCGCGATGGACAATCAGCCTGCCCGGACCTTCACAAGAAGCTTGCCCAGTGTTTCACCCCGGCTGAACCCGGCCATAACAGTTCGGCAGCTTCGCACACCGTCCGCACACCCTCCGGGCGGAAACACTGCAGACCGGCATCCGCATGGACGGCGAAGGTAAGTAACCTTGCATGCGGCTGTCCAGCCGCACCGGTCCGTCCGGCTAGGGCGGTGGCACGGAAACGAGCGGGCATCGGAGGGGCGGCCGCACACATGACCACCGGACTGATCCCGGGGGAGCAGCCCTCGGACCCCCGGCCGACGGGCAGCCTGCCGCATCAGCGGCAGGAGCCGGCCGGCCACGGAGCCCTGCATGTCGACAACCGGTCGAGGAGTTCTGTGATCACCGCGCGCGCGGCCGCCAGCTTCGAGCCCGTCGGGCGATCGGTCGCGAGCGCCCGCTCCTTCGTCCGCGACACCCTCCAGGGCTGGGGCTTCGCCGACATCGTCGACGACGCCGTGGTCCTCACCAGCGAGCTGGTGACCAATGCCGTGGTGCACGCGGGCACTTCCGCCGACGTCCTGTGTCTGCGCGCCGACGACGGCGTCCGGATCGAGGTCGCCGACCGCTACCCGGAGCGCGAGATCCCGCTCCAGGGCACGGCCGTCAACATGGGCAGCCCCGACCGCGAGGGCGGCCGCGGCCTCCAACTGTGCGCGGCCCTGGCCGGCCGCTGGGGCGTCGAGTACACCCCCACGCACAAGCAGGTCTGGTTCCAACTCGACCTTCCTGAGCGCCCGGTGGGCACCCGGGCCGCCGGCCCCTCCCTCCCCGCCGACCTCCTCCCGCTCGCCGACGGCCGCGTCCGCGTCGCCGTGGTCCAGATCGACCGTACGGGCGCCATCTCGGCGTGGAACGAGGACGCCGAGGAACTCTTCGGCTACCCCGCCGAGCAGGTCACCGGCAAGCCCCTCACCGACCTCGCCGCCTGGCCGCACACCCCGGGCACCAGCACCGGCATCGCGGAGGCCCTCCAACTCTCCCGCTGGGAGGGCAGTTACGGCATCCGCGGCGCCAACGGCCGGGTGACCCCGGTGTACGCCTCCCACCTCCGCGTCCGCGACACCGGCGGCGAGCCCTCCACGGTCTGCCTGCTCGTCCGGGATCACGAACGCGCGGTCCTCCAGACGCCGTTGCGCATGCCGTCCTCCGACGCCGGCGGCGGCGGAGAGGGCCAGAGCACCGACCCCTTCGAGGTGTTCATCGGCTCCCCGGCCCCGGACGACCTGGACGGCCTTCTGCAGCGCACGGTGGAGCGCGCCCGCGACATGCTCGACGGCGACTCCGCTTTCCTGCTCCTCGCGACCGACGACGAGACCGAGTTGGAGGTCCGCGCCTCCACCGGCCTGCCCTCCGCCCGCCAGCGCTTCGCGCGCGTGCCCGTCGAGGCGGGCCCGGGCCGCTACGGCTCGGCCCGCATGCCGGCCGTCCACGACGACCTGACGGCCGTCCCCGGCGCCGTCCCGCTGCTCAGCGGCACCGGCATGCGCTCGGTGGTGACCGTCCCCCTGAAGGTCGAGGGCCGCCTCACCGGCTCCCTCGGCGTCGCGGCGGAGGCCCCCGGCAGATACTCCAACGAAGAGGCCCTACGGCTCCAATTCGCCGCCGACCGCATCGCGTTGGCCGTCGAGTCGGCACGCCTCGGCGAACTGGAGCGCCTGCGCCGAGGCTCGCTGAGCTTCCTGGTCGAAGCCTCCGACCTGCTCGCCGGCACCCTGGACCGCGACCAGACTCTCGCCCTGATGGCCCAGATGACGGTCCCGACCCTGGCCACCTGGTGCGCGGTCTACACCATCGCCGACCAGGCCTCCGAGCCGTACCTGTCGTACGTCCTGCACGAGGACGAGGAACTCATCGACGGCATCAAATCGTTGCTCTCGAAGATCGCCCCGCCCGACCCGGTCCCCACCCCCGGCGCCCGCATCTGGTCCGCCCCCGCGGAGGCCGCTCACCAGGCCGCCCTGCGCACTTCCATGCGCAGCCTGGGCCTCGGCGAGCCGCTCCCGCGCGTCAGTTCGGGCATCGGCCCCACCCTCGCCACGGCATCGGCGGTCGGCGGCGAGACGGTCGTACTCCCCCTGGTGGCCCGTAACCGCGTCATCGGCATGCTGACCCTCGGCAAGCCCACCGACGAGCATTTCCGCCAGGAAATCCTGGAGTTGGCAGAAGACCTCTCCCGCCGGGCCGCCCTGGCCCTCGACAACGCCCGCCTGTACTCGGAGCGCACGGCCATCAGCCAGTCCCTCCAGCGCAGCCTCCTGCCGCCCGAACTCCCCGAGATCGACGGCGTCGAGGTCGAGGTCATCTACCGCGCGGCCGGCGAGGGCAACGAAGTCGGCGGCGACTTCTACGACCTCTTCCCGATCAGCGACGGCGCCTACGGCTTCGCCATCGGCGACGTCTGCGGTACGGGCCCGAACGCGGCGGCGGTCACGGGCCTCGCCCGGCACGCGCTGCGCCTCCTGGCCCGCGAGGGCCTCAGCGGCCCCGCGGTCCTGGAGCGCCTCAACTCCGCGATCCTCGACGAGGGCGCCCGCAGCCGCTTCCTGACCCTCCTGTACGGCGAGCTGCGCCCGCAGCAGGACGGCAGCGCGGAGTTGAAGGTGGTCTGCGCCGGCCATCCCCTCCCGCTCCGCCTGCGCCAGGACGGCACGGTCGAACCGGCCGCCGAACCCCAGCCGTTGCTGGGCGTGATGGAGGACCTGGAGCTCTACGAGCAGACCGTCACGCTCGACCCCGGCGATGTCCTGCTGTGCGTCACTGACGGTGTGACCGAGCGCCGCGAAGGCAGTCGCATGCTGGGCGACGACGGCCTCATCGACGTCCTGACGACCTGCACGGGCCTGACGGCAGGCGCGGTCGCCGCCCGCATCATGCGCGCCGTGGAGCGCTTCGCCTCGGACGCCCCGTCCGACGACATGGCGATCCTCGCAATGCGCGTGCCGGGCCTCCACACTGACTGACAGAGACAAGGACGGATACGAGAAAGGCCCCCGCCCGTAAGGGCGGAGG
The DNA here is from genome assembly GCF_036173105.1 of Streptomyces sp. NBC_00287. Classification (NCBI taxonomy): domain Bacteria; kingdom Bacillati; phylum Actinomycetota; class Actinomycetes; order Kitasatosporales; family Streptomycetaceae; genus Streptomyces; species Streptomyces sp. NBC_00287. The sequence goes on along the minus strand of NZ_CP108053.1, from coordinate 6,813,806 downwards.
CCTTTTCTTCTTGAGCCCCCAAACGGAATCGAACCGTTGACCTTCTCCTTACCATGGAGACGCTCTACCGACTGAGCTATAGGGGCCTGTTGCCTTCGGGATCTGCCCCGCGGCAACGAGCTAAATCATACCCTCAATTCGCGCATGCTTCGAACCAACGGTTCTTCAGACGGCGGGCTGCAGCAACCCACCCAGCGCGTTGCATGCGGAGACGATTCGCTGCATGTCCCGCTTGGTCAACGCGGCATCCACAGGCAGCGTGAGCGTCTCGTCGGCGGCCCGCTCGGTCTCCGGCAACGACACACACCGACGGAACTCCGGCAGCCGGTGCACGGGCGTCTTCACCGGCACCTTGCAGTCAACTCCGCGAGCCCGCACGGCGCGAGCGAAGGCGTCCCGATCGGGCCGCCCGTTCCCGGGCACGCGCACGACGTACTGCTGGTAGGTGTGCCCATCGCCCCCGTCGGGCGTCCACACACCCTTCAGCTTCGAGTCCAGATAAGCGGCCCGCTGCCGACGCTGAGCAATCTCGTCATACGGCGCCTCGGACTCGCCCTGTTCCAGCACGAGCAGCCCGTGCCGCTGCCCCACCCCGTGCAGCCGCGCGATGTCGGCGGACCGCCCGAAGCGGTGTACGGCGACTACGGCCGCGGTCCGTGCGGTCACGACCGCCTCGACGGCAACGGCGTCCAGGCAGTACGTGACCGGGTCTATGTCGGCGAACACCGGAAGCGCCCCGGCCAGGATCACGGCCTCGGCGACCTCGGCGTTCCCGAAGGCCGGTACGACGACCTCGTCACCGACTCCGACGCCGGCGGCCCTGAGCATTGCAGCAGTACCCATGCTGCGGATGTTGGTTCCGCAACGTGAACTTCAAGTGACGCACAGCAAAAAAGGGTTGGACCCCGAACCGAAGTTCAGGATCCAACCCTTTTCAAGATTTGTTCAGCGGCGTCCTACTCTCCCACAGGGTCCCCCCTGCAGTACCATCGGCGCTGTAAGGCTTAGCTTCCGGGTTCGGAATGTAACCGGGCGTTTCCCTCACGCTATGACCACCGAAACACTATGAAACTGTGAACTGCCGCACCACACCGTGACCATGGCATAGGGCTGTTCGTGGTTTCAGAACCAACACAGTGGACGCGAGCAACTGAGGACAAGCCCTCGGCCTATTAGTACCGGTCAACTCCACACGTTACCGTGCTTCCATATCCGGCCTATCAACCCAGTCGTCTACTGGGAGCCTTACCCTCTCAAGGAGGTGGGAATACTCATCTCGAAGCAGGCTTCCCGCTTAGATGCTTTCAGCGGTTATCCCTCCCGAACGTAGCCAACCAGCCATGCCCTTGGCAGGACAACTGGCACACCAGAGGTTCGTCCGTCCCGGTCCTCTCGTACTAGGGACAGCCCTTCTCAATATTCCTACGCGCACAGCGGATAGGGACCGAACTGTCTCACGACGTTCTAAACCCAGCTCGCGTACCGCTTTAATGGGCGAACAGCCCAACCCTTGGGACCGACTCCAGCCCCAGGATGCGACGAGCCGACATCGAGGTGCCAAACCATCCCGTCGATATGGACTCTTGGGGAAGATCAGCCTGTTATCCCCGGGGTACCTTTTATCCGTTGAGCGACGGCGCTTCCACAAGCCACCGCCGGATCACTAGTCCCGACTTTCGTCCCTGCTCGACCCGTCGGTCTCACAGTCAAGCTCCCTTGTGCACTTACACTCAACACCTGATTGCCAACCAGGCTGAGGGAACCTTTGGGCGCCTCCGTTACTCTTTAGGAGGCAACCGCCCCAGTTAAACTACCCATCAGACACTGTCCCTGATCCGGATCACGGACCCAGGTTAGACATCCAGCACGACCAGACTGGTATTTCAACGACGACTCCCCCTGAACTGGCGTCCAGAGTTCACAGTCTCCCAGCTATCCTACACAAGCCGAACCGAACACCAATATCAAACTGTAGTAAAGGTCCCGGGGTCTTTCCGTCCTGCTGCGCGAAACGAGCATCTTTACTCGTAGTGCAATTTCACCGGGCCTATGGTTGAGACAGTCGAGAAGTCGTTACGCCATTCGTGCAGGTCGGAACTTACCCGACAAGGAATTTCGCTACCTTAGGATGGTTATAGTTACCACCGCCGTTTACTGGCGCTTAAGTTCTCAGCTTCGCCACCCCGAAGAGTGACTAACCGGTCCCCTTAACGTTCCAGCACCGGGCAGGCGTCAGTCCGTATACATCGCCTTACGGCTTCGCACGGACCTGTGTTTTTAGTAAACAGTCGCTTCTCGCTGGTCTCTGCGGCCACCCCCAGCTCGAGGAGCAAGTCCTCTCACCAGTGATGGCCCCCCTTCTCCCGAAGTTACGGGGGCATTTTGCCGAGTTCCTTAACCATAGTTCACCCGAACGCCTCGGTATTCTCTACCTGACCACCTGAGTCGGTTTAGGGTACGGGCCGCCATGAAACTCGCTAGAGGCTTTTCTCGACAGCATAGGATCATCCACTTCACCACAATCGGCTCGGCATCAGGTCTCAGCCTCATGTGCGACGGATTTGCCTATCGCACGGCCTACACCCTTACCCCGGGACAACCACCACCCGGGCTGGACTACCTTCCTGCGTCACCCCATCACTCACCTACTGCAAGTCTGGTCCGTCGGCTCCACCACTCCCCTTTGCCCGAAGGCTCCGGGGCGGCTTCACGGACTTAGCATCGCCTGGTTCAGTGTTTGACGCTTCACAGCGGGTACCGGAATATCAACCGGTTATCCATCGACTACGCCTGTCGGCCTCGCCTTAGGTCCCGACTTACCCTGGGCAGATCAGCTTGACCCAGGAACCCTTAGTCAATCGGCGCACACGTTTCTCACGTGTGTATCGCTACTCATGCCTGCATTCTCACTCGTGAACCGTCCACCACTGCCTTCCGGCGCGGCTTCACCCGGCACACGACGCTCCCCTACCCATCCATACAGGCGTTGGCCCTATTGTATGAATGACACGACTTCGGCGGTACGCTTGAGCCCCGCTACATTGTCGGCGCGGAATCACTAGACCAGTGAGCTATTACGCACTCTTTCAAGGGTGGCTGCTTCTAAGCCAACCTCCTGGTTGTCTGTGCGACTCCACATCCTTTCCCACTTAGCGTACGCTTAGGGGCCTTAGTCGATGCTCTGGGCTGTTTCCCTCTCGACCATGGAGCTTATCCCCCACAGTCTCACTGCCGCGCTCTCACTTACCGGCATTCGGAGTTTGGCTAAGGTCAGTAACCCGGTAGGGCCCATCGCCTATCCAGTGCTCTACCTCCGGCAAGAAACACACGACGCTGCACCTAAATGCATTTCGGGGAGAACCAGCTATCACGGAGTTTGATTGGCCTTTCACCCCTAACCACAGGTCATCCCCCAGGTTTTCAACCCTGGTGGGTTCGGTCCTCCACGAAGTCTTACCTCCGCTTCAACCTGCCCATGGCTAGATCACTCCGCTTCGGGTCTTGAGCGCGCTACTATACCGCCCTATTCGGACTCGCTTTCGCTACGGCTTCCCCACACGGGTTAACCTCGCAACACACCGCAAACTCGCAGGCTCATTCTTCAAAAGGCACGCAGTCACGAGACACCAAGCAAGCTTGATGTCCGACGCTCCCACGGCTTGTAGGCACACGGTTTCAGGTACTATTTCACTCCGCTCCCGCGGTACTTTTCACCATTCCCTCACGGTACTATCCGCTATCGGTCACCAGGGAATATTTAGGCTTAGCGGGTGGTCCCGCCAGATTCACACGGGATTTCTCGGGCCCCGTGCTACTTGGGTGTCTCTCAAGCAAGCCGCTGATGTTTCGACTACGGGGGTCTTACCCTCTACGCCGGGCCTTTCGCATGCCCTTCGCCTACATCAACGGTTTCTGACTCGCCTCACAGCCGGCAGACTGTGAAAGAGAGATCCCACAACCCCGTATGCGCAACCCCTGCCGGGTCTCACACGCATACGGTTTGGCCTCATCCGGTTTCGCTCGCCACTACTCCCGGAATCACGGTTGTTTTCTCTTCCTGCGGGTACTGAGATGTTTCACTTCCCCGCGTTCCCTCCACATACCCTATGTGTTCAGGTATGGGTGACAGCCCATGACGACTGCCGGGTTTCCCCATTCGGAAACCCCCGGATCAAAGCCTGGTTGACGACTCCCCGGGGACTATCGTGGCCTCCCACGTCCTTCATCGGTTCCTGGTGCCAAGGCATCCACCGTGCGCCCTTAAAAACTTGGCCACAGATGCTCGCGTCCACTGTGCAGTTCTCAAACAACGACCAGCCACCCATCACCCCCGGCACAAACCGGAGTTCACTGGGGCCGGCGACTGAGGAAAAACCATTCCCTCAGACACCCAACAACGTGCCCGGCACACTCCCCGCTCCCCTCGACGTTCCACGCTCCGAAGAGCAGTACTGGAAGGAGAAGACGATCAAGTGTGCCGAATAGTCAACGTTCCACCCATGAGCTAACCACCGTCGATCATTCGCCGACGTAGTGGCTCTGGACCACCAAGCAAGCTTGGCGGCCTAGATGCTCCTTAGAAAGGAGGTGATCCAGCCGCACCTTCCGGTACGGCTACCTTGTTACGACTTCGTCCCAATCGCCAGTCCCACCTTCGACAGCTCCCTCCCACAAGGGGTTGGGCCACCGGCTTCGGGTGTTACCGACTTTCGTGACGTGACGGGCGGTGTGTACAAGGCCCGGGAACGTATTCACCGCAGCAATGCTGATCTGCGATTACTAGCAACTCCGACTTCATGGGGTCGAGTTGCAGACCCCAATCCGAACTGAGACCGGCTTTTTGAGATTCGCTCTACCTCACGGTTTCGCAGCTCATTGTACCGGCCATTGTAGCACGTGTGCAGCCCAAGACATAAGGGGCATGATGACTTGACGTCGTCCCCACCTTCCTCCGAGTTGACCCCGGCGGTCTCCTGTGAGTCCCCATCACCCCGAAGGGCATGCTGGCAACACAGGACAAGGGTTGCGCTCGTTGCGGGACTTAACCCAACATCTCACGACACGAGCTGACGACAGCCATGCACCACCTGTACACCGACCACAAGGGGGGCACTATCTCTAATGCTTTCCGGTGTATGTCAAGCCTTGGTAAGGTTCTTCGCGTTGCGTCGAATTAAGCCACATGCTCCGCTGCTTGTGCGGGCCCCCGTCAATTCCTTTGAGTTTTAGCCTTGCGGCCGTACTCCCCAGGCGGGGAACTTAATGCGTTAGCTGCGGCACCGACGACGTGGAATGTCGCCAACACCTAGTTCCCACCGTTTACGGCGTGGACTACCAGGGTATCTAATCCTGTTCGCTCCCCACGCTTTCGCTCCTCAGCGTCAGTAATGGCCCAGAGATCCGCCTTCGCCACCGGTGTTCCTCCTGATATCTGCGCATTTCACCGCTACACCAGGAATTCCGATCTCCCCTACCACACTCTAGCTAGCCCGTATCGACTGCAGACCCGGGGTTAAGCCCCGGGCTTTCACAATCGACGTGACAAGCCGCCTACGAGCTCTTTACGCCCAATAATTCCGGACAACGCTTGCGCCCTACGTATTACCGCGGCTGCTGGCACGTAGTTAGCCGGCGCTTCTTCTGCAGGTACCGTCACTTTCGCTTCTTCCCTGCTGAAAGAGGTTTACAACCCGAAGGCCGTCATCCCTCACGCGGCGTCGCTGCATCAGGCTTTCGCCCATTGTGCAATATTCCCCACTGCTGCCTCCCGTAGGAGTCTGGGCCGTGTCTCAGTCCCAGTGTGGCCGGTCGCCCTCTCAGGCCGGCTACCCGTCGTCGCCTTGGTGAGCCATTACCTCACCAACAAGCTGATAGGCCGCGGGCTCATCCTTCACCGCCGGAGCTTTTAACCCCCGCCCATGCAGGCAGGAGTGTTATCCGGTATTAGACCCCGTTTCCAGGGCTTGTCCCAGAGTGAAGGGCAGATTGCCCACGTGTTACTCACCCGTTCGCCACTAATCCCCACCGAAGTGGTTCATCGTTCGACTTGCATGTGTTAAGCACGCCGCCAGCGTTCGTCCTGAGCCAGGATCAAACTCTCCGTGAATGTTTACCGGTAATCCGGTTTGACACCACGAGAGCGGTGCGAGAGGAGGAATAATCCCCTCGCACACAGCGTCCTCGCTGTGTTATTTCAAAGGAACCTCGACCATCGGAGTATTCCGACGGACGGGGTATCAACATATCTGGCGTTGACTTTTGGCACGCTGTTGAGTTCTCAAGGAACGGTCGCTTCCTTTGTACTCACCCTCGCGGGCTTTCCTCCGGGCTTCCCTTCGTTCTTGCTTTTCCGACTCTATCAGATCTTTCCGATCCGATTTCCTCGGTGCTTTCCAGGTTCTCGCTTTCGCGTTTCCCTTTCCGGCGGTTCCGACTTTATCAGAAGTTCTGAGTCGGATTTCCCGCCCCCTTCGGGGACTGGTTCCGGCGCACGAGGCGGCCGGGTTCCCGTTCAGGCGGAGCCGTAAACTTACTGGAGCGGGGCGCCTCGATGCAAATCGAGGCGCCCCGCTCCGGGTTCACGCGTACGAGGGCCGACGGTCCGTCAGACCTCCACCACCACAGGGAGGATCATCGGCCTGCGGCGATAGGTGTCGGAGACCCACTTGCCCAGGGTCCGGCGGATGAGCTGCTGGAGCTGGTGGGGCTCCACGACGCCGTCCTGGGCCGAGCGCTCCAGTACCTCCGTGATCTTCGGGATGACGTCCCCGAAGACGGAGTCGTCGATACCGGAACCGCGGGCCTGGATGTGCGGGCCACCCGTGATCTTGCCGGTGGAGGAGTCCACGACCACGAAGACCGAGATGATGCCCTCGTCGCCGAGGATCTTCCGGTCCTTCAGTGCCGGCTCGCCCACGTCACCGACGGACAGGCCGTCGACGTAGACGTAACCCGCCTGGACCTTGCCGGAGATCTTCGCCTTGCCCTCGATGAGGTCGACGGCGACGCCGTCCTCGGCGATGACGATGCGGTCGTGCGGGACACCGGTGAGGGCGCCCAGCTCGGCGTTGGCACGCAGGTGGCGCCATTCGCCGTGGACCGGCATCAGGTTCTTCGGGCGGCAGATGTTGTAGAAGTACAGGAGCTCGCCCGCGGACGCGTGGCCCGAGACGTGCACCTTGGCATTGCCCTTGTGGACGACATTGGCGCCCCAGCGGGTCAGGCCGTTGATCACGCGGTAGACCGCGTTCTCGTTGCCGGGGATGAGCGAGGACGCCAGGATCACCGTGTCGCCGTCGACGATGCGGATCTGGTGGTCCCTGTTGGCCATCCTCGACAGGGCTGCCATCGGTTCGCCCTGCGAGCCCGTGCAGACCAGCACGATCTCGCTGTCCGGGAGGTCGTCCAGCGTCTTGACGTCGACCACCAGGCCCGGCGGGACCTTCAGATAGCCCAGGTCCCTCGCGATGCCCATGTTGCGGACCATCGAGCGGCCGACGAAGGCGACCCGGCGGCCGTATTCGTGGGCCGCGTCCAGGATCTGCTGGATGCGGTGGATGTGGCTGGCGAAGCTCGCCACGATGATCCGCTTGCTGGCGTTCGCGAAGACCTGACGCAGGACGTTGGAGATGTCACGCTCGGGCGGGACGAAGCCCGGGACCTCGGCGTTCGTCGAGTCCGAGAGAAGGAGGTCGATGCCCTCCTCGCTCAGGCGTGCGAACGCGTGCAGGTCGGTGAGCCGGCTGTCCAGCGGGAGCTGGTCCATCTTGAAGTCGCCCGTGTGGACCACCATGCCCGCAGGGGTGCGGATGGCGACGGCCAGGGCGTCGGGGATGGAGTGGTTGACGGCGATGAACTCGCAGTCGAAGGGGCCGATGCGCTCGCGGTTCCCCTCCACCACTTCCAGGGTGTAGGGCCGGATGCGGTGCTCCTGGAGCTTGGCCTCGATGAGCGCGAGGGTCAGCTTGGAGCCGATCAGCGGGATGTCCGGCTTCTCGCGGAGCAGGAAGGGGACGCCGCCGATGTGGTCCTCGTGACCGTGGGTGAGGACGATGCCCTCGATGTCGTCGAGGCGGTCCCTGATGGACGAGAAGTCCGGCAGGATCAGGTCGATTCCGGGCTGCTCCTCCTCGGGGAAGAGCACTCCGCAGTCGACGATCAGCAGGCGGCCGCCGTACTCGAAGACCGTCATGTTTCGGCCGATTTCGCCGAGGCCGCCCAGCGGGGTGACCCGCAGGCCGCCTTCGGGGAGCGGCGGGGGCGAGCTGAGTTCAGGATGCGGATGACTCAAAAGACTCTCCTCAACCACGCGCGCCACGTACCGGTAGGGCACGTGGCGCGCATGACGTTCGTGCAGAAGCAGTTGTCGTTGTGGCGCAGGCACCGGTGGCCTGCTTATTCAGTTGTGAAGTCGATGCGCGGCCGACCGCGCGAAGTCTGGTGCTAGAGCTGTACCCCGCCCGCGGCAAGATCGATCTTGAGTTGTTCGATCTCCTCGGGCGAGCACTCGACCATCGGGGCGCGCAGCGGTCCCGCGGGCAGGCCCTGGAGGGTGAGCGCGGCCTTGGTGGTCATGACGCCCTGGGTGCGGAACATGCCCGTGTAGACCGGGAGCAGCTGCTGGTGGATCTCGGTCGCCTTCTGGACGTCACCGCTGGTGTACGCGTCGACGAGAGCGCGCAGCTCGGGGGTGACGACATGGCCGACGACGGAGACGAAGCCGACTGCGCCAACCGAGAGCAGCGGCAGGTTCAGCATGTCGTCGCCGGAGTACCAGGCGAGGCCGGAGCGGGCAATGGCCCAGCTGGCGCGGCCGAGGTCGCCCTTGGCGTCCTTGTTGGCGACGATCCGGGGGTGCTCGGCGAGCCGGACGAGTGTCTCGGTGCTGATCGGGACGCCGCTGCGGCCGGGGATGTCGTAGAGCATGACCGGCAGCTCGGTGGCGTCGGCGATGGTCTTGAAGTGCCGGTACAGGCCCTCCTGCGGGGGCTTGTTGTAGTACGGCGTCACGATCAGGAGGCCGTGGGCGCCGGTCTTCTCGGCCTGGCGGGCGAGCTCAAGGCTGTGGTGGGTGTCGTTGGTGCCGACACCGGCCACAACGTGGGCGCGGTCGCCGACCGCCTCCAGTACGGCTCGTACGAGATCCGATTTCTCCGCGTCGCTGGTGGTGGGGGACTCGCCGGTGGTGCCGTTGATGATCAGGCCGTCGTTGCCTGCGTCCACCAGGTGCGTGGCGAGCCGCTGCGCGCCGTCGAGGTCGAGGCCGCCGTCCGCCGTGAAGGGCGTGACCATAGCGGTGAGGACCCTCCCGAAGGGGGTCTGCGGAGTGGAGGTCGGAGCCATGGGTTACACGCTACTCGCTGCTCAAGGCGTGGTCTGCCCTAGGGGTGAGGGAAAAGTCAGGACAAAGATGGAGCCCGGCACTGCCTGCTCGGGGGTTCAAGCAGTGCCGGGTCCGTTTGATCAGGCTAGATGAACTTCTCTAAATGCCGCAATACGGACACTTCGTGAGGCTGATGCGCACATGTGTGCCCGGCCGGGAACTCAGGTGCGCTACGGCGCCACACGTCCGTTCGCATTGAAGGCGGCGTAGGTGAGCGGCATGAGCTTGGCCCACTCCGCCTCCATCTTCTCGCCGACCATCTCGATCTCCCGCTGCGGGAAGGACGGGACCTTCGCCAGCTCGTGCTGGGTGCGCAGGCCGAGGAAGTGCATCAGCGAGCGGGCGTTGCAGGTCGCGTACATCGAGGAGAAGAGGCCGACCGGGAGGACCGCGCGGGCGACCTCGCGGGCGACGCCGGCGGCGAGCATCTCCTGGTAGGACTCATAGGCCTGGCGGTACGAGTCCTCCATGACCCGGCCCGTCAGCTCCTGCTGGGCCTGGGTGCCCTCCACGAAGACGTACTTGCCCGGGCGGCCCTCCTGGACGAGCTTGCGGGACTCGTCGGGGACGTAGAAGACCGGCTGGAGCTCCCGGTACCGGCCCGACTCCTCGTTGTACGACCAGCCCACTCGGTGCCGCATGAACTCGCGGAAGACGAAGATCGGGGCGCTGATGAAGAAGGTCATCGAGTTGTGCTCGAAGGGGCTGCCGTGCCGGTCCCGCATCAGGTAGTTGATGAGGCCCTTGGAGCGCTCGGGGTCCTTCTTCAGCTCGTCCAGGGACTGCTCGCCGGCGGTGGAGACGCGGGCGGCCCACAGCACGTCGGAGTCGGCCGCGCTGTGCTTGACCAGCTCGACGGTGACATCGCTGCGGAAGCTGGGCTTGAGGGCGTCGGCGGGGGTGTCGGTCACGACTCGGAGGGTCCTTCCATCACTTCACTCGGGCGGCGCCCACTCTACGGCCCGGCACTGACAACGGGGCGTTCGGTACCGGTCCGCGACAACTTCGGAGAACTTCTGCCAATTCGGCGTAACCGGGCACCATTTGCGGCACCCGCTCGTCTGTGTTGGTGACAGTGATTCGTTCGAGTCCCAAGAGGAGCAGGACCTCCGATGTTCCGTCGGCGTGAGCCCGTACCCTTCGCCTTCCTTGCCGAAGCGGACCGGTTCCGTAGCAATGTCGCTCCCCCGCCCCGAGAGCGGGCGACCGCCGGGCAGATAGCCGGGCGCTGGCTCCTGGGGCTCACCATCGTGTCCGCGCTGGCGGGTTCCCTTGTCCTCGGGATGCCGGCGCTCTCCGCCGACCAGTCCTCACAGCAGACCCAGCAGTCGCAGGCCTCCGAAGGCCGCTGAGGCCGGGACTGGCCCCTCCCCCACCGCCCGAATGGCGTGGGAGATACCCCCATGGACCCCCAAGGGTGGTGAGCCGGGACACGGGTCGATAGCCTCACCGGGCACAGCCCCAGCATGGATTGAGTGAGGACCAGCCGTGCCCCTGCCCTTCCTGACGGCCGACCGAGCCTTCGAGACAGCCGACGATGTCGCGCTGCCCTTCGACGACCGTGACCGCTGGCGGCGCCCCTACCGTCCCGGACCCTGGCGGGTGGGCGTGGCCGCGCTTCTGCTGCTGCTTGCCTCCTACGTCCTCTTCGCGGCGGTCATCATCGCGCTGACCGGCACACCGGGCGAGGGCGCAGTGGTCTTCGGCATCGCGCTGGCCGTGATCGCCGTCGCGCTGCGTCTGCTGCGCATGGGCGTGTGGGTGAGCGCCCAAGGCCTGCGCCATGTCGGCTTCTTCGTCACGCGGACGACGCCCTGGGAGCGGGTGGTCGCGGTGCGCACGGTGCAGCAGCCGGTGCGCTGGCTCGGCCTGCCGCGCACCGTGCAGGGGCAGGCTCTGACCCTCGTACGCGCCGATCGGGCCGCGGAGGATCTGGCGCCGCTGATGAGCACGCACAACGCGGACTTCCTGGCGCGGCCGGACGCGTTCGACCGGGCCGCGGACACGGTCGAGGCGTGGGCTGCGGAGTACGGGCGCCGCTGAGACACACACGAAGGGGCCCGGTCCGTATGTGCGGACCGGGCCCCTTTGTATGGCGGGGAGTTCTCAGCGTGCGGTTTCCCGCAGGAAGATCGCCCGCTGCATCGCCTTCCTGGCGCGCGGGGTGTCGCGGGCGTCGTGGTAGGCGACGGCGAGGCGGAACCAGCTGCGCCAGTCGTCCGGCGCATCCTCCGTCTCGGCCTTGCGGCGGGCGAAGACCTCGTCGGCCGAGTCACGGTCGATGCGTCCGCTGGGAGTGCGCTTCAACTCGTCGACGGGCAGGCCGCCTTCGGCGTCGAGTTCGGCGGCGAGCTGGTTGGCCTTGCGGACGAACTCGGTGTTCTTCCACAGGAACCACAGACCGATCACCGGCAGGATCAGCACCGCGACGCCGAAGGTGACGGTGAGCAGGGTGCCGGCCTTGATGAGCATCAGGCCTCGGCTGCCGACCAGGACGAAGTAGACGACGAGGACGGCCGCCGTTATGGCGTAGGACAGCTTGGCGCGCATCAGCCCAGGTCCAGGAAGTGTTCCAGGCCGAAGGTGAGGCCGGGGGCGGCCACCACGCGGCGGGCGCCGAGCAGGATGCCCGGCATGAAGCTGCTGTGGTGCAGGGAGTCATGGCGGATGGTGAGGGTCTCGCCCTCGCCGCCCAGCAGGACCTCTTGGTGGGCCAGCAGGCCGCGCAGCCGGATCGCGTGGACCGGGATCCCGTCCACGCTGGCGCCCCGGGCGCCGTCGAGGGCGGTGGTCGTGGCGTCCGGCGCGGGGGCCGAGCCGGCCTTGGCGCGGGCCTCGGCGATGAGCTGAGCAGTGCGGGTGGCGGTGCCGCTGGGCGCGTCCACCTTCTTCGGGTGGTGCAGCTCGACGACCTCGACCGACTCGAAGTAGGGCGCCGCGATCTGCGCGAACTTCATGGTCAGCACGGCCCCGATCGAGAAGTTGGGCGCGATGAGCACGCCCGTCTCCGGGGACTTCGCCAGCCAGCCGGTCAGCTGCGCGAGGCGCTCGTCGGTCCAGCCCGTCGTACCGACGACCGCGTGGATGCCGTGGCTCACGCAGTAGTCGAGGTTGTCCATCACCGAGTCCGGTGTGGTCAGTTCGACGGCGACCTGGGCGCCGGTCTCGGCCAGGGTCTCCAGCTTGTCGCCCCGGCTCAGGGCGGCGACCAGCTCCATGTCGTCGGCGGCCTCGACGGCCCGTACCGCCTCGGAACCGATCCGGCCCCGGGCACCGAGGACCGCCACTCGCAGCTTGCTCATCTTCTTGTTTCCTTCGGGAGAGGCTTACGCGACCGCTTCGTGCAGACGGGACGCCTGTTTGTCCTTCAGCGGGCCGATGACCGACAGCGAGGGCCGCTGTCCCAGGACGTCCCGGGCGACCGCGCGGACGTCGTCCGGGGTGACCGAGGCTATCCGGGCCAGCATGTCGTCGACGGACATCTGCTCGCCCCAGCACAGCTCGCTCTTGCCGATACGGTTCATCAGCGCGCCGGTGTCCTCGAGGCCCAGCACCGTGGAGCCCTGGAGCTGGCCGATGGCGCGGCCGATCTCGTCGTCGGACAGACCGTGCTCGGCGACCTGGTCGAGCTCGTCGCGGCAGATCTTCAGGACGTCGTGCACCTGCGAGGGACGGCAGCCGGCGTACACGCCGAACAGGCCGCAGTCGGCGAAGCCGGAGGTGTACGAGTACACGCTGTAGGCCAGGCCGCGCTTCTCGCGGACCTCCTGGAACAGGCGGGACGACATCCCGCCGCCGAGGGCCGTGTTGAGCACACCCAGGGCCCAGCGCCGCTCGTCCGTGCGGGCGAGGCCGGGCATGCCGAGGACGACATGCGCCTGCTCGGTCTTACGGCCGATCAGCTCGACGCGGCCCGCGGTGCGCAGGGCGCGCTTGCCGCCGCGCGGGGCGATCGGCGTGACGTCGAGGTTCTTCAGGGCGCCAGACTTCTCGAAGGCGGCTCGGACCTGTCGTACGACCTTGTTGTGGTCGATGTTGCCCGCGGCCGCCACGACCAGGTGGGTCGGGTCGTAGTGCTTCTTGTAGAAGCGGCGGATGCGGTCGGCGGTGAGGGCGTTGACCGTGTCGACCGTGCCGAGGACCGGGCGGCCGAGGGGGTTGTCGCCGAACATCGTGTGCGCGAACAGGTCGTGCACGCAGTCGCCCGGGTCGTCCTCGGTCATCGCGATCTCTTCGAGGATCGCGCCGCGCTCGACGTTGACGTCCTCTTCGAGGATGAGCGAGCCGGTCAGCATGTCGCAGACGACGTCGATGGCGAGCGGCAGGTCGGTGTCGAGCACGCGCGCGTAGTAGCACGTGTACTCCTTCGCCGTGAACGCGTTCATCTCGCCGCCGACGGCGTCGAGGGCCGAGGAGATGTCCAGGGCGGAGCGACGCTGCGTGCCCTTGAAGAGCAGGTGCTCCAGGTAGTGGGTGGCGCCGTTCAGCGACGGGGTCTCGTCGCGGGAGCCGACGTGGGCCCAGATGCCGAAGGTCGCGGAGCGGACGGAGGGCAGGGTCTCGGTGACGATGCGCAGGCCGCCCGGGAGGGTGGTCTTGCGGACGGTGCCGATGCCGTTGGTGCCCTTGATCAGGGTTTGGGTACGGGCGACGGCCCGCGCCTCCGAAGAGGTGCGGGCCGTCGCCTTGGAGCTACTCGACGTCACTTGTCGGCGTCGTCCTTCTTGTCAGCCTCGGCGTCAGCCTCTTCGCCCTCGATCACCGGGATGAGGGAGAGCTTGCCGCGCGAGTCGATCTCGGCGATCTCGACCTGGACCTTGGCACCCACGCCGAGCACGTCCTCGACGTTCTCCACGCGCTTGCCGCCGGCCAGCTTGCGGATCTGCGAGATGTGCAGCAGACCGTCCTTGCCCGGGAGCAGCGAGACGAACGCACCGAAGGTGGTCGTCTTCACGACCGTGCCCAGGTAGCGCTCGCCGACCTCCGGCATGGTCGGGTTGGCGATCGAGTTGATCGTGGTGCGGGCGGCCTCGGCGGCCGGGCCGTCGGAGGCACCGATGTAGATGGTGCCGTCGTCCTCGATCGTGATCTCGGCGCCGGTGTCCTCCTGGATCTGGTTGATCATCTTGCCCTTGGGGCCGATGACCTCACCGATCTTGTCCACGGGGATCTTGACGGTGATGATCCGCGGGGCGTTCGGGGACATCTCGTCCGGCGTGTCGATCGCTTCCATCATCACGTCGAGGATGTGGAGGCGGGCGTCACGGGCCTGCTTGAGGGCCGCGGCCAGGACAGAGGCCGGGATGCCGTCCAGCTTGGTGTCGAGCTGGAGGGCGGTCACGAACTCCTTCGTACCGGCGACCTTGAAGTCCATGTCGCCGAAGGCGTCCTCCGCACCGAGGATGTCGGTGAGGGTGACGTAGTGCGTCTCGCCCTCGATCTCCTGGGAGATCAGGCCCATGGCGATACCGGCGACGGGGGCCTTGAGCGGCACACCGGCGTTCAGCAGCGACATGGTGGAGGCGCAGACCGAGCCCATGGACGTCGAGCCGTTGGAGCTCAGCGCCTCGGAGACCTGGCGGATCGCGTAGGGGAACTCCTCGCGCGTCGGCAGGACCGGGACCAGGGCACGCTCGGCGAGCGCACCGTGGCCGATCTCGCGGCGCTTCGGGGAGCCGACGCGGCCGGTCTCGCCGGTGGAGTACGGCGGGAAGTTGTAGTTGTGCATGTAGCGCTTGCGGGTCACCGGGGAGAGGGTGTCCAGCTGCTGCTCCATGCGGAGCATGTTGAGGGTGGTGACGCCCAGGATCTGGGTCTCGCCACGCTCGAACACCGCGGAGCCGTGCACGCGCGGGATGGCCTCGACCTCGGCGGCGAGGGTACGGATGTCCGTCACCCCACGGCCGTCGATGCGCTTCTTCTCCTTGATCACGCGCTCACGGACCAGCTGCTTGGTGAGCGAGCGGTACGCGGCGGAGATCTCCTTCTCGCGGCCCTCGAACTCCGGCAGGAGCTTCTCGGCGGCGAGCGCCTTGACGCGGTCCAGCTCGGACTCGCGCTCCTGCTTGCCCGCGATGGTCAGCGCGGAGGCGAGCTCCGGCTTGACGGCGGCGGAGAGCGCCTCCAGGACGTCGTCCTGGTAGTCGAGGAAGATCGGGAACTCGCCGGTCGGCTTGGCGGCCTTCGCGGCGAGGTCGGCCTGGGCCTTGCAGAGCACCTTGATGAAGGGCTTCGCGGCTTCCAGACCGGCGGCGACGATCTCCTCGGTCGGCGCCTCGGCACCGCCCTTGACCAGCTGGATGGTCTTGTCGGTGGCCTCGGCCTCGACCATCATGATCGCGACGTCGCCGTCCTCCAGGGTGCGGCCCGCGACGACCATGTCGAAGACGGCGTCCTCGAGCTCGGTGTGCGTCGGGAACGCGACCCACTGGCCGTTGATCAGCGCGACGCGGACGCCGCCGATCGGGCCGGAGAAGGGCAGACCGGCCAGCTGCGTGGACGCGGAGGCGGCGTTGATGGCCACGACGTCGTACAGGTGGTCGGGGTTGAGCGCCATGATGGTGGCGACGACCTGGATCTCGTTGCGCAGGCCCTTCTTGAAGGACGGGCGCAGCGGGCGGTCGATGAGGCGGCAGGTGAGGATGGCGTCCTCGGAGGGACGGCCCTCACGGCGGAAGAAGCTGCCGGGGATCTTGCCGGCGGCGTACATCCGCTCCTCGACATCCACCGTCAGCGGGAAGAAGTCGAGCTGGTCCTTGGGGTTCTTGGAGGCGGTGGTGGCCGACAGCACCATGGTGTCGTCGTCCAGGTACGCCACGGCGGAACCGGCGGCCTGCTTGGCCAGGCGGCCCGTCTCGAAGCGGATGGTGCGGGTACCGAAGGCGCCATTGTCGATGACAGCCTCGGCGTAGTGGGTCTCGTTCTCCACTAGCGTTTTCTCCGTTACTTTTCGTCTTTTGTCCCGATCCGCCCGTGTGGCGGGGGGACGTGGGCGGAGAAGCGCTCCGTCTGGTGCGGGCCGGTCTTCGATCGAAGCACCCGGGTTCGCATTGCCCGGGGGCCACTACCGAGGACCGGCGGCGGCGAGGTGCACTTCTCCTCGTGCTATTGCGTTGTGCTACCACACTACAAAGCGGGTGTGACACTCCGCACGTTTCCGTACGTACGGCAAAGGGAGCGGCCCCCGATCGTTTCGGGAACCGCTCCCTTCACGGCGTCTTACTTGGCGCCCGCAGCACCGCGGCGGATGCCGAGACGGTCGACCAGCGCACGGAAGCGCTGGATGTCCTTCTTGGCGAGGTACTGCAGCAGGCGGCGGCGCTGACCGACCAGGATCAGCAGACCACGGCGGGAGTGGTGGTCGTGCTTGTGGGTCTTGAGGTGCTCGGTCAGGTCCGAGATCCGGCGCGAAAGCATGGCGACCTGGACCTCGGGGGAGCCGGTGTCGCCCTCCTTCTGACCGAACTCGCTGATGATCTGCTTCTTCGTAGCGGCGTCGAGCGGCACGCGTACTCCTCGTAGTCTTCTGAATGGCCACCGAGTGCCCCCGGTCTGTGTCTCGGGGGAGCTTCCGTTACTCGGGAGGCGGGGATCCGCTGGGCGCGGCCTCCAGAGCGAGCGCTCCGGGGGTGCGTACACAAACGGCCGTCACTCAGGGTACCAGGCAGAGGTGGGCGCCCTCGCATGGGTTCCGGAACCGCCCTTTGGGTGGGTAATGGGCCACTAGGGTGAGCGCGCCGATCAAGCGTACGTCTGTCGCGTGCGCCGGAACTCGCACGTCGGAAGTTCGGAAGTCTGGAAGGGGTCGCTGGGCATGGCGGAGACGGAAGAGGAAATCAAGGCGCGCAAGGAGCGGGAGCGGGACGAGCTGTACGCCCTCGACATCTCGGGCGTCGAGTGGCAGAGCGCGCCGGGCACGGAGACGCACGAGGAGCGGGTCGAGATCGCGTACCTGCCCGGTGGGGCGGTGGCGATGCGGTCGTCGCTGGAACCGGAGACGGTGCTGCGTTATACCGAGGCGGAGTGGCGGGCCTTCGTGCTGGGGGCGCGGGACGGGGAGTTCGACCTGGAGCCTGCGCCGCACAATGGTGGTGTTGACGCGGAGTGATCACGGAGTGATCGAGGGGCGGGGCGGTCGTGGGGGTGCGGGTTTATCGCCTCTCCGCGGCCGCCAATTCGTTTGTCGGGAGGCGGTGTTCGGGGGGTGCCTGGCGGCGGGGTTCTGCGGCTGCTCGGCGGCGGCTTTTTGCGGGGCGACTTGATCGGTTGCTTCGCTTTCGTTGCGGATTGTTCACAGGTATCGTCCGGTTTGTTCACCAATAGGAGGGCTGCGTACGTAACTTCGGGGCAGGCTGTGACGCAGTGGGCAGGTGCTCGGGGGTGGACGGGCCTGCCGAGGTGATGCCTGTGGTGATTAGGCTGGGACCGGGCGCGACGCCAGAACCCGTGGACCGGGCGTCGGTGTCCCAGGGGGAGAGCCGACTGGAACGGACTACCTCGAACGACTTCGGACGACGAGCAATGGTCGCCCCGGCACGGCATGGGGGTGCTCGACCACACCAGGAGGAACTGTGAGCAGCGATCGGGACGGGATCCGCGAGCCCGATGCGGAGTCGGCCAACGAGGTCACGGGCGAGTTCACCATCGACTATGCGCCGCCTGCCTGGTACACGCAGAACGCGAGTGGCTCCGCCGGTTCGGGGCGGGACGAGAGCGGGTCCGGGGCTTCGGGGTCTTCGGGTTCTTCGGGTTCTTCGGGTTCTTCGGGCGCGACTGCGGGTGCAGGTGGTCCTGCCGCTCGGCCGACCTTCACTCCCTCTCCTACTTCGCTGCCCTCCTCGTTGCCGGGGCTGACGCCGCCGGTTCCGCAGGGGTCTCCGGCTCCGGGGGCGCCGTTTACGCCGCCCGCGCCGCCTGCCCAGCCCGCGCCTGGGGCGCCTTTCACTCCGCTGGCTCCACCCGCGCCGGCGCCCGGGGCTCCGTTCACGCCGCCTCCGCCGGCGGCAGGGGGGCCGGTCGCGGTGCCCAAGTTGCCGGTAGGGAGCGGATTCGAGCCGCAGGGGACGCCTGCCGGGCCGTCAACTCCGCCGACTCCTTCGGCTGACGCCGGTTCGCCTTCGGCTGTGCCGAACATTCCCGTGGGTGGTTTCCAAGGGAGCGGATCCGAGCCGCAGGGGGCGCCTGCAGGGCCGTCGACTCCCCCGGCTGACGCCGCATCGACTTCGGCTGTGCCGAACTTTCCCGTGGGTGGGTTCGAGCCGCAGGGGGCGCCAGCCGAGCCGTCAACACCCCAGGCTGACGCCGCTTCGCCTACCGCCGTGCCGAACATTCCCGTGGGTGGGTTCCAGTCGCAGTGGAGCGCGCCGGCTTCTTCGCCTTCCGAGGCTTCGTCAACGGCTCCGGCCGCCGAGGAGTCCGACTCCGGGAACGGTGATCTGGAGAGCGGCGCCACGATGCGGTTCTCCGCGGTCGCGCTGAAGCGGGAGATCGAGGAGCGCGCGGCGGAGGCCGGGGCGCGGCTGCGGTCGGTGGATGAGGACGAGGCCGACGCGTCCGACGCCGACGAGTCCGCCGAGGCGGAGGCCGTGGCTGAGGTCGAGGATGAGCCCGAGGCCGAGACCGAGCCCGAGCGTCAGGAAGACGCTTCGGACGAGGTGGAGCAGGCGGAGGCGTCCGAGGACGAGGTCTCCGATGTCGTTACGGCCGAAACGGACGCCGTGGAGGGCGAGTCGGCCGAGGAGCCTGCGGACGCGGAGCCGGTGGACGCGGAGCCGGTGGACGCCGCGCCGATGCATACGGAGCCGGAGGAAGCCCAACCCGCCGACGCCGAGCCCTATGAGCCGGAGCTTTCGGACAAGGCGCCGTCGGACTCCGCAACTGCGGACGCCGTGACCGACGAGGCCGAGCCGACGGACGAGGACCAGCCCGGCGCCGAGCCGGAGAGCGCCGAGCCGCAGGACGCCGTACCGGCTGACGGGGAACCGGAAGACGCCGTACCCGCCGACGCCGAGCCGCAGGACGCCGTACCCACTGCGACCAGCGCTCCGCAGGACGCGGCCCCCGCCTGGACTCCCCCGCCGGCACCGCAGGCCGGGATGCCGCCGCTGCCGCCGACGTACCAGCCCGCCGCCCCGGCGTCGGCGCCCCAGTGGCCCGTACAGCCGCAGCAGCCGGAGCCGACGGCTCCCGCCGAGCCGCAGCCCGCGGCGGCGCAACAGCAGCCGCCCGTACCCGCCCAGCAGCCCCCGTTCCAGCCGCAGGCCCCGCAGCCCGCGCCCGCCGCCTGGAACCAGCCGCCCGCGACCCCGCCGCAGCCGGTCCCCGGCTTCCCGCAGCCCGGCGCTCCCACCACGCCGGCGCAGCAGCCGCCGACCGACGCCCCCAGCCCGGCCCCTACACCGCAGGGCGGTTACGGCTTCCCCCAGCCGGGAGCACAACCCGCCCCCACCTCCAACCCGCAGGGCGGCTACGGCTTCCCCCACCCCGGCACCCCCGCAGCGCCTACGCACCAGCCTGCCGACACCCCTGCCCCGGCGCCCACACCCCAGGGCGGTTACGGCTTCCCTCAGCCCGGCACCCCCGCAGCGCCCGCGCAACAGCCCCCGGCCCCGCAGCCTGCCGACACCCCCAGCCCGGCGGCGGCGCACCAGGGCGGCTACGGCTTCCCGCAGTCCGGAGCACAGCCTGCTCCCGCCCCCGCACCGCAGGGCGGCTACGGCTTCCCCCACCCCGGCGCCCCCACCACGCCGGCGCAGCAGCCGCCGACCGACGCCCCCAGCCCGGCCCCTACACCGCAGGGCGGTTACGGCTTCCCCCAGCCGGGAGCACAGCCCACTCCCGCCCCCGCACCGCAGGGTGGCTACGGCTTCCCCCACCCCGGCGCCCCCACCGCGCCCGCGCAACAGCCCCCCGCCCAGCCGCCGACCGGCACCCCTGCCCCGGTACCCAACCCCCAGGGCGGTTACGGCTTCCCGCAGCCCGGCACCCCGGCGTCCCTGCACGCACAGCCCGAGCAGCCCGGCACCCCGGCAGCCCCGCCTGCGCAGCCCGCCCCCAACTCCCCCGCGCAGCCCGGCGGTTACGGCTTCCCTCAGCCCCCCGGCCAGCCGGGATCCGTACCGGGCCAGGGCCCCGTGCCGCCCGGCAGCCCCCAGGGCCAGCCGCAGGGATACCCCGGCATGCCCCAACAGGGTCAGCCCCAGGCACAGCCGCAGGGCCAGCCCCAACCCCAGCCCGACGCACACCAGCAGGCCCAGCCCGGCATGCCCCCGCAAGGACAGCCGCAGGCTCACCCCGGCGTCCCCCCGCAGCCCCAGCCCCCCGTCGACCCCCGCGCCGGCGCCGCCTGGCCTCAGCCCATGCAGCATGATCAGCGGCAGCCGACCAACCCCGGGGCCGCGCCGCTCGGTTACACCGCTGCCGTGGAGTTGTCGTCCGATCGGCTGCTCAACAACAAGAAGCAGAAGGCGAAGAGCGGGCGGCCGGCCGCGGCCGGGGGACGTTTCAAGATCGGTGGGAAGAAGGAGGAAGCCGAGCGGCAGCGGAAGCTCGAGCTGATCCGTACGCCCGTGCTGTCCTGCTATCGGATCGCCGTGATCAGCCTCAAGGGTGGCGTGGGGAAGACCACCACCACCACCGCCCTCGGCTCCACCCTCGCCACCGAGCGGCAGGACAAGATCCTCGCCATCGACGCCAACCCGGACGCCGGTACCCTCGGCCGCCGTGTGCGCCGGGAGACCGGGGCCACCATCCGGGACCTCGTCCAGGCGATCCCGTACCTCAACTCCTATATGGACATCCGGCGGTTCACGTCCCAGGCACCCTCGGGGCTCGAGATCATCGCCAATGATGTCGATCCCGCCGTCTCCACCGCCTTCAACGACGAGGACTACCGGCGCGCCATCGACGTGCTCGGCAAGCAGTACCCGATCATCCTCACCGACTCCGGTACCGGTCTGCTCTACAGCGCCATGCGCGGTGTGCTGGACCTCGCCGACCAGCTCATCATCATCTCGACGCCGTCCGTGGACGGTGCGAGCAGCGCCAGTACGACGCTGGACTGGCTGTCGGCCCATGGGTACGCCGATCTCGTCTCACGCTCCCTCACCGTCATCTCGGGTGTGCGCGAGACCGGCAAGATGATCAAGGTCGATGACATCGTCAGCCACTTCGAGACCCGCTGCCGTGGCGTCATCGTCGTGCCCTTCGACGAGCACCTCGCCGCCGGCGCCGAGGTCGACCTCGACATGATGCGGCCCAAGGTGCGGGAGTCGTACTTCAACCTCGCTGCGATGGTCGCCGAGGACTTCGTACGCCATCAGCAGATGCACGGTCTGTGGACGAGCGACGGCAATCCGCCGCCGGTGGCGGCCCCGCCGATGCCGGGCCAGCCGATTCCCGGCCAGCCGCACGCTCAGCCCGGACAGCCGTACGCTCAGCCCGGCCAGCCCCCGATGCCGGGGCAGCCGTACCCCCAGCAGCCCTACCCGTACCCCCAGCAGCCCCCGCAGTAGGTAGGCCGTAGCCATACAGAAAGGGCGGCCGGTGCCCATAAGGCGCCGGCCGCCCTTCGGCGTCGTAGCGACCGCTACCGCTTCGCCTCCGCCGCAGCCGTCAGATCGCGGCTGATCTTGATGTCCTCCGCCATCCGCTCGATCAGCGCGTCGAGGGACTCGAACTTCACCTGCCCCCGCACGAAGGCCAGGAACTCGACGGCGACATGCAGGCCGTAGAGGTCGAGGCCCACGCGGTCGATGACGTGTGCCTCCACCGTGCGCTCGGTGCCGTCGAACGTCGGGTTCGTGCCGACCGAGATCGCGGCCGGCATCACCTCGTCCTGGGCGTGCAGCCAGCCGGCGTAGACGCCGTCCGCGGGGATCGCGGTGTGCGGGAGCGTCTCGACGTTCGCCGTCGGGACACCCAGCTCGCGGCCGCGCTGGGCGCCGCGTACGACCACGCCCTCGACCCGGTGCGGGCGGCCGAGGATCTCCGCGGCGCCCTCGACATCGCCCTCGATGACCAGGCGCCGGGTCAGGGTCGAGGAGAACGGCTGACCGCCGCCCGCCTCACCGGACACATACAGATCGACGACCTCGACATCGAAGTCGTACGTCTTGCCCAGCTCGGCCAGATACACGACGTCGCCCGCCGCGCGGTGGCCGAAGCGGAAGTTCGGGCCCTCGACGACTGCCTTGGCGCGCAGCTTGTCGATGAGGACCTTGACGATGAAGTCCGCCGGGGAGAGGTTGGAGAACTCCGTGGTGAACGGCAGCACCAGGAGCGCGTCCACGCCCAGTTCCGCCATGAGTTCGGCCCGCCGGTGGTGCGGGGCGAGCAGGGGCGGGTGGGTGCCCGGCCGCAGCACCTCTTTGGGGTGCGGGTCGAAGGTGACGACCACGGCGGGCAGGCCCAGTTCGCGGGCCCGGTCCACGGTGTGCCGGATGATGAGCTGGTGTCCGCGGTGGACACCGTCGTAGGAACCGATGGTGACGACGCTGCGCCCCCAGTCCTGGGGGATGTCCTCCAAGCCACGCCAGCGCTGCACTGTGACCGCTCCTCGTCGAACCTTTGTCCGTCACTACCTTCTACGCAGGTCTAAGGGTGCCATGCCGCGTGCTCCCGCCCCGCATCGGCATGGAGGCTGTGACGGGTAGCACGTACCGGTCACGCGGGAACCCGGACGCCGGCCAGGTTCTCGATCATCCGGCGGGTGCTGGGGCCGACCACGGCCACCCAGTCCTGGGGCGCGTCGGTGAGCCAGCCGGCCACCCGGGCGGCGAAGCCCGGGACATGGCGGCCCAGGTCGACGAGCCCGCGGTCGAAAAGGGTCGCCCCGTCCGGAGTGCGGACCAGGAGGAGCCCGGTGCGGTGGACCAGGTCGCGCAGTCCCTCGCCGCCCTGCTGGGCGGCCGCGTGCAGGACGGCGTCCAGGACGGCGGGGTCGCGTTCGTGGGCGAGGAGGAAGTCGAGGAGTTCATGGCGCAGGGGGCGGGAGTCGGGGGTGCCGGGGGCCGCGAGGACGCCGGCGAGGGCAGCCCGTACTTGCTCGGAGCCGCCGTCCAGCAGGCCGGTGACCAGCGGGAACAGTACGGCTCGGGCGGCCGGGCCCTGGTCGAGGCGGCGGTCCACGTACGCGGCGACGTCCCCGGCTCGCTCCGGGCGCCGCTCCACCGCCTCCTGGACCAGGGCGGCGACCCGGCGGGCCAGCGGCGGCGTCGTGACGTCGGCGAGGGTGCGCAGCGCCGGGCCCGCGTCCGGTCGGAGCAACCGTTCCCGGAAGGCGTCGAGGACCGGCTCGGGGTGGGTGGTGAGGGCGCCGACCAGGGCGCTCGGCGGGAACTGCGGGTCGCCGGACGCGAAGTGCCGTAGCGCGAGCGGGAGATGGCGGGAGCGGGTGAGCGGATCGCGGACCAGCAGGGCGAGCGCGGCGCCGTGCAGGGTGCAGTCGGCGGGGCGGGAGAGCAGGGCGAGGGCGGCGTAACGGAGGAGTTCGCGGTCGGCCGTCGTACGTACGTGCGGGGCCGCGCGCAATCCGTACGCCACCGCCGCCACCCTCCTCGCGGGCCGCTCGTCGTGCGCCCACCGGTCCACGGCCCGGCAGATCGCGGACGGCTCCTCCTCCGCCAGCACACCGAGCAGCTCGTCGGCCCGCCGGTGCGCGACCTCGACGAGCGTCTCGGTCAGATCGTCCAGCGCGCCGTGCCGATGCGTGTGCAGCAGCGCCTGCGCGGCCCTCGCGACGGTGGCGTGCGGGGTCGCGGGCAGCGGGCGGTCGTCGTGGAACCAGCGGGTGAGGTGCGGTTGTACGGCGGTGGCGTCGGCGGCGAGGAGTTGGGCCACGGCGTCGAGGTAACGGGGGCCGGTTTTCGTGTCGGCCAGGACGAGGTGCCGGAGCAGGTCGAGACGCGTCTCCTCCGGCAGGGGCAGCGCGGTCCAGAAGTCCGGGCCGAACTCCGGTGGTACGGGCTGCAGTTGCTGCCGCCAGGCCACGATCCGGTCGGCGAGGGTGCGCAGTACGTCCATGTACGGGGTGGCGTCCGGTACGCGCAGCAGGGACTGGGCGAGGAGGCGGGCGGCCCACCAGGAGTGCGGGTCGGCTTCCAGGGCCTGGGTCAACTCCTGGAGGCGGAGGGCGAGTTGGAGGGGGGTGTGGCGGCGGGCCAGGAGGAGCAGGGCCTCGACGACTGGGCCGATGCGGTGGTGCGGGACGGGGAGGGGGTGGGGGTCTTGGTTGCGGCGGCTGTGGATCAGGGCGCGCAGGGCCTCGTCGAGGTCGAGGTGCATGCCCTGGATCCAGTCGGCGAACTCCTCGTGGGCGAAGCGGTAGCCACTGCCTGCGGGGACGAGGAGGCCTTCGGTGAGGACGGCGGAGGCCCAGCCGGTGCCGCCGAGCCTTGCGGGGCCCCAGGGGAACAGGGCCTCGAACGACTTCCGGTCGAGTTCGCCCTGGCCCGGGCCGAGGCTTCGTCTGGCTGCCTCGTGGATCTGGCCGGAGACTTTTGCGGCCAGGCGTTTGACCGCGGTGCCTCGGAGGCCGTTCTCTGCGGCGAGGCGTACTGCGATGCGCAGGCACATGAGGTCGAGGTGGGCGGCGAAGACGTCGTCGCGGTCGAGGGGGGTGTGCTGCGGGGGGTCGGGGAGGGCGGTGCGGACCTCGGAGAGGAGGCGGAGGGTTAGGGGGTGGCGGGCGTCTTGGGGGGTGAGGGTGTGGTCGGGGATGCCGTAGTGGGTGCGGGCCTGGTGGGCTTCGGTGGGGGTCAGGTCGGTGAGGCGTACGCACTTGGGCAACCGCCGAGGGATTTCGCCCCCGCCGCCCCTACCCGTCCCATCCTCCAGGGGCTCTGCCCCTTCGACCCCGCCAGGGGGCTCCGCCCCCTGGACCCCCGTCGGCCCTGAGAGGGCCTCGTCCTCAAACGCCGGACAGGCTGGATTGTGCGGGCCTGCGCCGGGTGGTGCCGCCTCGTCCTCAAACGCCGGACGGGCTGGAAGGGCTGCGGAGTACAGCATTCCCTCCGGGAACTCCGCCCCCGCCCCCTCCCAGTACTCCTCCCTGCACGCCACCACCAACCGCGTGCCCGTCTGCTTCAGCCACGCCGCCGTTCCCGTCGTCCAGTCCGCCAGGCGGTGGGACAGGAGTGGGGGCATTTCCTCGGGGCCGTCCAGCAGCAGGAGTAGGGGGCGGGCTGTCGCTCGGGACACCTGGGACAGGCGTTCGGGGGTGAGGTCGCCCAGGTTGGACGGGGTCGTCGATCGGGACGCCGCCACGATTCGGGCCGCCCTTGCCAGCGCCCTGCTCGCCGCGTCCGCCACCGACTTGTCGTCGGCCTTCAGGTCGGCGCCGCGCAACCACAGGGTGGGGGCCTGGTGGCGGCGGGTCGCCAGGGCTGCCAGGGCTGTCGTACGGCCGCTGCCCGGGGCGCCCACGAGGGCGAGGACGGACGTGCCCGCGCGTGCGGTGAACTCCTCGAACTGCCTTGTCACCGACGGCCGTTCCACCGTTCCGGGCTCGCCGGGTGGGCCGTCCTGGCCCACCGATGTCGCCGTCAGTTCCAGTACGCCTGCCAGGTTCAGGTCGGCGCCGTAGGAGGGGACTGTCATCGCGTTCGACGCGAGTACGTCGGCCAGGGGGCCCGGCGCGGGTGGGCAGAGGGGGATCGCGTAGCCGCCCTCTCGGTTGCCGCTCTGGAGCGCTGTGCCCAGTACCGCGATCACCGCGCCCGTCTCCGCGTCCACGACCGGGCCGCCCGCCGCCCCGCCGCCCAGGCGCAGGGCGTCCCGGCCCGCCGTGCCGATCGCAAGTTCCAGAGCGTTGTCGAGGAGGTGGAAGCGGTCCGTCGCCGTGTACGTCACCGGCGCCGCGCCCAGCACCCGTGCCTCGCGCCAGCAGTCCGCCGCGATCCTGACGTATCGGCCGGGCTCGGTGCTGTCCCGTACCGTCACCGGCAACGGCTCCGCGCCGAGGCCCTCGGTGTGGATCAGGGCCAGGTCCAGGTCGGGGAGTTCGGTCACCGCGTCGGCCGGCACGACGCAGGTCCGCTCTTCGGCCGCGTGCAGGACCAGACGCGGCAGGCCGTCCACCGCCTCGTGGCTGGTGATCACCGTGCCGTGGTGGTCGGCCACGAAGCCCAGACCCCGGGGCCTGCCGGCGAGATCGTGGATCCGCACCAGGGCGTCCTCGTAAGCCCCACCGGACTCCCCGGGAATCCGCGGGCCCCGTGCCGCCATGGTCGAACCTCCGCGCCGTACCGTCGTACCTGTCTTCGACGGTAGGCGCGCGGTGATCAGCGGGACAGATCGCGCGGTGAACGCGCCCCCTTCCGCTCCCTCGGTTCACTCCGAGCGCCTGCACGGAAGGGTGAACAGACGGGGCTAGGTGGATACACCCTAGGGGTGGGGGAACCGAGGGGGACCGTGGAGCGGCGGGCAGAGAACGACCCCGTGCCCGCCGCTCCGCGGGCGGACCCCGTGCTCAGCCGAAGACGGCCAGGCTCTTCGCCTTGCCCTTGTGTTCCTCGACGAGCGCCAGGAAGCGTCCCTCGGGGTCGAAGACCGCGACAGCGCCCCGGCCCGCGTACTCCTCGGGCATCTCGAGCCGCACACCGTTCGTGAGCAGGCGCGCCCGCTTGGCGTCCACGTCCCAGCGCGGGAACGCGGCCGTGGCGGCCTCGGCGATCGGCATGACGGTCAGCTCCTCCTGGAGCTGGTCCAGCGTCTTCGCCGTATCGAGCTTGTACGGGCCCACCCGCGTCCGGCGCAGCGCCGTGAGGTGGCCGCCGACGCCCAGGTCGGCGCCGAGGTCACGGGCGAGCGCCCGGATGTAGGTGCCGGAGGAGCAGACGACCGACACCACCAGGTCCACGACGGGGGTGCCGTCCTCGGCGACGGCCTCCCGCATGTCGTAGACCGTGAAGGAGGAGACGGTGACGGGCCTGGCCGGGATCTCGAAGTCCTCGCCCTCGCGCGCCCGCTTGTAGGAGCGCACGCCGTCGATCTTGATGGCGCTGACCTTGGACGGCACCTGCATGATCTCGCCGGTCAGTTTGGCGATCCCGGCGTCGACGGCGTCGCGGGTGACCTTCGAGGCGTCCTGCGACCCCGTGATCTCGCCCTCGGCGTCGTCGGTCAGGGTCGTCTGGCCGAGCCGGACGGTGCCCAGGTACTCCTTCTCGGTCAGCGCGAGGTGACCGAGGAGCTTGGTGGCCTTCTCGACGCCGAGGACGAGCACGCCCGTCGCCATGGGGTCGAGAGTGCCGGCGTGGCCGACGCGGCGGGTCCTGGCGATCCCGCGCATCTTGGCGACCACGTCGTGCGAAGTGAAGCCCGACGGCTTGTCGACGATGACAAGGCCGTCGGGCGTCCGGTTCTGCTGGGTCATTCGGCGGTTTCGTCCTCGTCCTCGCCCGGCTTCTTGTACGGGTCGGCCTCGCCGGCGTACTTGGCGCCGGCCGAGACCTCGCGCACCTTCTCGTCGGACTGGCGCGCCTTGTCGAGGAGGTCCTCGATGGTCTTGGCGGTGTCCGGGAGCGCGTCGGCCACGAAGGTCAGCGTCGGGGTGAACTTCACACCCGCCGCCGCGCCGACCGCGGAGCGGAGGACGCCCTTGGCGCTCTCCAGACCCGCGGCCGCTGCGGCCCGCTCCTCGTCGTCCCCGTACACCGTGTAGAAGACGGTCGCCTCCCGCAGGTCACCCGTGACCCGGGTGTCCGTGATGGTGACGTGCGAGCCGAGCCGCGGGTCCTTGATCCCGCGCTGCAGCTTCTGGGCCACCACCTCCCGGATGAGGTCCGCCAGCCTTTTCGCCCGCGCGTTGTCGGCCACTGGTCCGTCTCCTTAAGTGCTTATCTCTTGCTTCAGTCTTCGTCGCTGTGGAGCCTGCGTCGAACCGAGAGCAGTTCCACCTCGGGCCGCCCGGCGACCAGCCGCTCACAGCGGTCCAGTACGTCGGAGAGGTGTCCCGTGTCCCCGGAGACCAACGCGAGCCCGATCTCGGCCCTGCGGTGGAGGTCCTGGTTGCCCGTCTCCGCCGCGCTCACCGCGTACTTGCGCTGGAGTTCGGCCACGATCGGACGGACGAGGGAGCGTTTTTCCTTCAGCGAGCGGACGTCGCCGAGGAGCAGATCGAAGGACAGAGTCCCCACATACATGTGTATCCGGATATCCCGCCGGTCCGGGGTACGGGCGTCACGCATCGACGCCGATACGGGAACCGTACACGCAACGGCCGGGGCCGATCGACGGAAATAACTTCCGCCGACCGGCCCCGGTCGCGTGTCAGATCACGCGCGCGGCTTCTCGCGCATCTCGTACGTCGCGATGACGTCGTCGACCTTGATGTCGTTGAAGTTGCCGAGGTTGATACCGCCCTCGAACCCTTCGCGAATCTCGGTGACGTCGTCCTTGAAGCGACGCAGACCCTCGATGTTGAGGCTCTCCGCGATGACCTTGCCGTCGCGGATGAGGCGCGCCTTGGTGTTGCGCTTGACCTCGCCGGAGCGGATGAGAACACCCGCGATGTTGCCCAGCTTGGACGACTTGAAGACCTCGCGGATCTCCGCCGTACCGAGCTCGACCTCTTCGTACTCCGGCTTGAGCATGCCCTTGAGGGCCGCCTCGATCTCCTCGATCGCCTGGTAGATGACCGAGTAGTACCGGACGTCCACGCCCTCGCGCTCGGCCATCTGCGCCGCGCGGCCGGCCGCACGGACGTTGAAGCCGATCACGATGGCGTCCGAGCCCATCGCCAGGTCGATGTCGGACTCCGTGACCGCACCGACGCCGCGGTGCAGGACGCGGATGTCGACCTCTTCGCCGACGTCCAGCTGGAGCAGCGAGGACTCGAGCGCCTCGACGGAACCAGAAGCGTCACCCTTGATGATGAGGTTGAGCTGCTGGACCTCGCCGGCCTTGAGCACCTTGTCCAGGTCCTCGAGGGAGACACGGCGCGTGCGCTTGGCGAACGCGGCGTTGCGCTCACGGGCGGCGCGCTTCTCCGCGATCTGACGGGCCGTACGGTCCTCGTCCACCACGATGAAGTTGTCGCCCGCACCCGGGACGTTGGTCAGGCCCAGGACCTGGACCGGCGTCGACGGGCCCGCCTCGGCGACGTTGTTGCCGTTGTCGTCGAGCATGGCGCGGACACGGCCGTAGGCGTCGCCCACCACCATGGTCTCGCCGACCCGCAGGGTGCCTCGCTGGACCAGGACGGTCGCCACGGCACCACGGCCGCGGTCGAGCCGGGACTCGATCGAGATGCCCTGCGCGTCCTGGTTGGGGTTGGCGCGCAGGTCGAGCGAGGCGTCGGCCGTGAGGATCACGGCCTCCAGCAGCGAGTCGATGTGCAGACCCTGCTTGGCGGAGATGTCGACGAACATCGTGTCGCCGCCGTACTCCTCGGCGACCAGGCCGTACTCGGTCAGCTGACCGCGGACCTTGGTCGGGTCGGCACCCTCGACGTCGATCTTGTTGACCGCGACGACGATCGGGACTTCGGCCGCCTTGGCGTGGTTGAGCGCCTCGACCGTCTGCGGCATGACGCCGTCGTTGGCCGCGACGACCAGGATCGCGATGTCGGTCGACTTCGCACCACGGGCACGCATGGCGGTGAACGCCTCGTGACCCGGGGTGTCGATGAAGGTGATCTTGCGGTCCTCGCCGTTGACCTCGGTCGCGACCTGGTAGGCACCGATGTGCTGGGTGATGCCGCCGGCCTCGCCCGCGATGACGTTCGTCTTGCGGATGGCGTCGAGGAGTCGGGTCTTACCGTGGTCGACGTGACCCATGACGGTCACGACCGGCGGACGGACGACCAGGTCTTCCTCGGTGCCCTCGTCCTCGCCGAACTCCAGGTCGAAGGACTCGAGCAGCTCGCGGTCCTCCTCCTCGGGGCTGACGATCTGGACCGTGTAGTTCATCTCGCCGGCGAGGACCTCGAGGGTCGCGTCGGAGACGGACTGCGTGGCCGTGACCATCTCGCCGAGGTTCATCATGACCGCGACGAGGGACGCCGGGTTGGCGTTGATCTTCTCCGCGAAGTCGGTGAGGGAAGCACCGCGCGACAGGCGAATGGTCTCGCCGTTGCCGCGAGGCAGCATCACGCCGCCGACCGACGGGGCCTGCATGGCCTCGTACTCCTGGCGCCTCTGCCGCTTCGACTTACGGCCACGACGCGCGGGACCGCCGGGACGACCGAAGGCGCCCTGCGTGCCACCACGACCGCCCGGACCACCGGGACGACCGCCGAAGCCGGGACGACCGCCGCCACCGGCACCCGCGGGACCACCGGGACGACCGGCGAAACCGCCGCCACCGCCACCGGGACCACCGGGACGACCGGCGAAACCGCCACCGCCGCCACCGGGACGACCGGCGAAGCCGCCACCGCCGCCACCGGGACGACCGCCGCCGGCACCACCGGGACGACCGCCGCCACCGGGACCGCGGCCACCGGGGCCACCGCCGCCGGGACGCGGGCCGGCAGCCGGACGCTGCGGCATCATGCCGGGGTTGGGACGCGCACCACCGGGGCCACCGCCCGGACGCGGGCCGCCGCCCTGCGGACGGGGCATACCGCCCGGGGTGGGACGCGCGCCGCCCGGAGCCTGCGGACGGGGACCGCCCGCCGCGCCCTGGGGACGGGGACCGCCCTGGCCCTGCGGACGCGGAGCGCCGCCGGGAGCACCGGCGCCACCCGGGCCACCGGGACGCGGGGCACCGCCCGGACGGGGCGTCTGCGGGCGCGCCATGCCGGTGGAGCCACCAGAGGTGAACGGGTTGTTGCCCGGACGGGGACCGGCCGGACGGGCACCGGGACGCGGCGCCTGGCCACCCGGACGCGGGCCGGAAGGACGCTCGCCACGGTCACCGCGACCCTGGCCGGGACCGGCCGGACGCTGGGCGCCCGGACGCGGGGCCTGGCCGGCCGGACGCTGGGCGCCCGGACGCGGGCCGGAGCCCTGACCCTGAGCGGCGGCCGGTGCGGCGGGAGCCGCCGGCGGTGCCGTGAACTCGGGCGTGGTCGGAGCCGGGGACGCCGGCGCGGGGCGCGGCGCGGGCTTCGGGCCCGGGGTGGGACGGGGGCCGGAAGCGGCCGGCGCGGCGGGAGCCGCGGCGGGCTTCTCGGCAGCCGGCTTGGGAGCCGGCGGACGCGGGGCGGCCGGACGGGCAGCCTGCGCCGGAGAGGGGGCGCCCGGCTTCGCCGGGGCAGCCTTGCGGGCGGGGGCGGGCTTGCCGCCTCCGCTGCCCTGCTGGAGGGCGTCCGTCAGCTTACGGACAACGGGCGCTTCGATGGTCGAAGACGCCGAACGGACGAATTCACCGAGTTCCTGGAGCTTGGCCATGACGACCTTGCTCTCCACACCGAACTCCTTGGCGAGTTCGTATACCCGGACCTTAGCCACTTCGCTCCTTTTAGGTCCGGGTTGCGGCCGGACCGTCGCTACTTCATGGGCGTACTCATCGCGTGCTCATCGAGTGCTCATCGCAATCTCGACCTACTTCCAACTCGCGGGGTACCTGGGCCGCACGGGGGTTCCGCACGACGCTTCTTACGGTGTTGCCTGCTCGACGTAGAGGCGCAACGCCTTGGTGTCGAGCGGACCCGGGGCGCGCAACGCCCGTGGGAACGCCCGACGGCGTACCGCCAGGTCGAGACAGACCAGGGCGGGGTGCACATACGCACCCCGGCCGGGCAGCGTACCGCGATGATCGGGGACGCACTCGTCCTTAATCGCCACGATGCGCAGCAAGTCCTTCTTGGCCGCTCGCTCCCGGCACCCCACGCAGGTGCGCTCGGGGCATGCTGGGGCTTGCGTCCGGCCAGACACTCTTAAGTCTACCTCCCCGCACCGACCTCACCCCTTTGGGGCAAAAATCGAACGGTTGTTGTCGTGATCCAAGCCACCTGCGGCTCGGTTCTATTCCCCGGGCTGCTCGGTGTCGGGCCGGATGTCGATGCGCCAGCCGGTCAGCCGGGCGGCGAGACGGGCGTTCTGGCCCTCCTTGCCGATCGCCAGCGACAGCTGGTAGTCCGGCACCGTGACCCGGGCGGACCGGGCCGCCATGTCCACGACCTCCACCTTGGAGACCCGGGCCGGGGAGAGCGCGTTCGCCACCATCTCGGCCGGGTCGTCCGACCAGTCGACGATGTCGATCTTCTCGCCGTTCAGCTCGCCCATGACATTGCGCACCCGGCCGCCCATGGGGCCGATACAGGCGCCCTTGGCGTTCAGGCCGCTGCGGGTGGAGCGGACGGCGATCTTCGTACGGTGACCGGCCTCACGCGCGATGGCGGCGATCTCGACGGAACCGTCGGCGATCTCCGGCACCTCGAGGGCGAAGAGCTTCTTCACCAGGTTCGGGTGCGTACGCGAAAGAGTGACGGAGGGGCCGCGGACGCCCTTGGCCACGCGGACGACGTAGGAGCGCAGCCGCATGCCGTGCGGGTAGGTCTCGCCGGGCACCTGCTCCTGCACCGGCAGGATGGCCTCCAGCTTGCCGATGTCCACGAGCACGTTCTTCGGGTCGCGGCCCTGCTGGACCACACCGGTGACGATGTCGCCCTCACGCCCCGCGTACTCGCCGAGCGTGGCGTCGTCCTCGGCGTCGCGCAGCCGCTGCAGGATGACCTGCTTGGCGGTGGTGGCGGCGATACGGCCGAAGCCGGACGGGGTGTCGTCGAACTCGCGGGGCTCCTGCCCCTCCTCCAGATCCTCGGGATCCTCCTTCGCCCACACCGTCACGTGGCCGGTTTCCCGGTTGAGCTCCACGCGCGCGTGGCGGCGGCTTCCCTCGGTGCGGTGGTAGGCGATGAGGAGGGCCGATTCGATCGCCTCGACCAGCAGGTCGAAGGAGATCTCCTTCTCCCGAACCAAGCCCCGCAGGGCGCTCATGTCGATGTCCACGGCTACGCCTCCTCCTCTTCCTTCATGTCCTTCTTGTCCTTGCGGCTGAACTCGACCTGAACGCGGGCCTTGGCGATGTCGCCGAAGGCGAGCCTGCGGGTCGTGGCCTTGCGGCCCTTCACTCCGGGTACTTCGAGATCCACGCCGTCGTCGTCCACGGTCAGGATCCGCGCGACCAGGTCCCCGCCCTCGGTGAGCTGGAACTTCACCAGGCGGTCGACGGCGCGCGTGTAGTGCCGGTGCTCGGTGAGCTCGCGCTCCGCACCGGGGGTACCCACTTCGAGGTCGTACGCGCCCTCGCCCATCACACTGGTCTCGTCGAGCTTCGCCGAGAGCGCACGGCTCACATCGGCGATCTGGTCCAGATCGGCACCGGTGTCGGAGTCGACGACCACGCGCAGCACCCGCTTGCGTCCGACGGAGTCCACTGCGATCTCTTCGAGATCGAGGCCCTGAGAGCTGACGAGCGGTTCCAGAAGTTCTCGCAGCCTCTCGCTCTGGGTGGTGCTCATCCGGGTGACTCCTCGGCCGCGTGTGCTGTTGTGGGATGGGTCGCGTGTCTGGTCAAAGGGTATCCGGTCCCGGGGTGTGTTGCCGTCCATCGGGTAGCGGACGGGTGCCGGTGAGTGGTCTTCGACATGTCCACGGGTACCGTGATCACGGGCGTGCTGCCCTCCCTCTCCGTACGAGCACCGAGGACGTCTGCCGTGCCGTTTCCCCCGCCGCCGCGCATGCCCTCGGGGCCGCGCAGAAGGAGCCTGCTCGCCGCGGCCACCGGCGCCGCGCTGCTCGTGGGCTGTTCCCCCGGCTCGGACACCGACGGCACAGGCGGCAGCCCCTCGGCCGCGGACCGCGCACGCGCGCGTGCGGCCCGGGACAGCGCGGAGTTGGTGGACCGCTACGACGCCGTGATCGCCGCGTATCCGACGCTGGCTGAGCGCCTGGACCCGCTGCGGGCGGAGGTGGTCCGGCATGTGGAGGCCTTCGGGGGTACGACGGCCAAGACGGCCACGCCCTCCGCTTCGGCGAGCGCGCCGGCGGTGCCGTCGGACGAGAAGGGCGCCCTCGCGGAACTCGCCGCCGCCGAACGGACTCTGGCCGACCGGAGGACCGAGGCACTGCTGGAGCTGCCCGGTGAACTCGCCCGGCTGCTCGCCTCGGTGGCAGCGGCCGGGGCGGCGCATGTGTATCTGCTGACGGAGGGTGACGCGTGAGTGAGGCGAAGGACGGCGAGCTGACGGCCCTCCAGGCGGCCCTGGCCGCCGAGCATGCCGCGGTGTACGGGTACGGCGTCGTCGGTGGGCGGGTCCGGGAGGGGCGGCGGGCCGAGGCGCGGGGGGCGTACGACGCCCATCGGGCACGGCGGGACGCCCTGGTGCGCGACGTGCTGGACCTGGGCGGGGAGCCGGTGGCCGCGGAGGCCGGGTACGTACTGCCGTTCGCCGTACCGGACTCGTCGGCGGCGGCCCGGCTTGCCGCCGAGGTGGAGGACCGGGTGGCCGGCGTGTACTCCGATCTGGTGCGGGCGTCCACGGGTGAGCGGCGGCGTACGGCCGCCGAGACGGTGCGGGAGGCGGCGGTGCGGGCGGTGCGCTGGCGCGGCGAGAGCGTAGCCTTCCCTGGGCTCGCCGAGCGTGCGGCCACCGGCTCGGCTTCGGCGACACCCACGGCGTGACGCGTACTGGAAGGAAACTCTCGCGTATGGCTTTCGAACCGCCGCGGCGTCTGGTCAGGGCGCTCGGTGAGACGGCACCGGACGCCGGCGGATGGCTGGAGAAGCTGCCCGAGACGGCACAACAGGCCGTGACGCTACGCGAGTTGACCGTGGAGCGGGTGCAGGTGCCCGGCGGGCGCAGCAGCCTGGTCGTGCTGGTCCGGCGGGCGGACGGCACGCCGGCCGTGCTGAAGCTGGCGCCGCCACGGGCCCGTCCCGAGAGCGAGCGGGCGGCGCTGGCGCACTGGGACGGCCTCGGCGCCGTACAGCTGCTGGAACCGTTCACCACCGAGGGGGTGCTGCTGCTGGAGCGGCTGCATCCGGATGTGTCGGTGCGGTCGCTGCCGGAGGCGAAGGCGTTGCTGGAGGCGGCGGGGACCTTGCGGCGGCTCTGGGTGTCGCCGCCGGGGGATCATGCGTTCGAGACGGTGGCCGAGCGGACGGCTCGGCAGGCCGAGGCGATGCGGGCGACTGCGTCGACGGATGCCGATTCCGGGGTGACTGCGCTGGTTGACGCCGCGCTTGTTGCGCGTGAGGAGCTGTTGGCTGCGCCGCCTGAGCATCGGTTGCTGCATGGCACTTTTCGGCAGAGCAAGGTGCTTGCGGGGGATCGGATGCCTTGGTTGGCCGTGGGGCCGGATCCGGTGGTGGGTGAGTGTGCGTTCGATCTGGCTCGGTTGGTGCGGGATCGGGTGGAGGATTTGATTGCCTCGCCGTCCGGGGCGGCTATTACTCGGCGGCGGATCAAGCGGCTGGCTGAGTCGTTGGATGTCGATCAGGAGCGCTTGCGGGGGTGGACACTCTTCCGGGCTGTGGAGTCCGGGGTGCGGGCGCTTCGGGTGGGGCGGGCGCAGGATGCCGAGTTGTTGCTGGAGTTTGCGGGCTGGTTGTGAGGCTGGTTTCTGGACAGTCGGCAGCTGCTCTGCGGGCCCGCTTTGGTGTGCGGGCGGGGACTGGAGTCGCCTGCATCGCGCCGACGAGCGCGCACACCCCGGCCGCCGCCGCGAGTGTGATTGCCGCCGCGGTGGCCGCCGTGCGTCGGGCGCCGCTGCGGATCAGTGCGGCGGCGCCGCGTTCTCCAAGGGGTTCCTTTACGCGCTCAGGCGCGCGATGGCCTCCTCGACCGTCAGCTCCTCGCGCTCGCCGGTCCGGCGGTCCTTGAGCTCGACCACGCCCTCGGCGGCGCGCCGACCGGCCACGAGGATCTGCGGTACGCCGATCAGCTCGGAGTCGGTGAACTTGACGCCCGGGGACACCCCGGCACGGTCGTCGCACAGGACCCGCAGGCCCTTCGCCGCGAGCTTCTCGGAGACTTCGAGGGCGAGTTCGGTCTGCAGGGCCTTGCCCGCGGCGACGACGTGGACGTCGGCCGGGGCGACCTCGGCCGGCCAGCACAGGCCCTTGTCGTCGGCGGTCTGCTCGGCGAGGGCCGCGACCGCGCGGGAGACGCCGATGCCGTAGGAGCCCATGGTCACGCGGACCGGCTTGCCCTGCTGGCCGAGGACGTCGAGCTTCAGCGCGTCCGCGTACTTGCGGCCGAGCTGGAAGATGTGGCCGATCTCGATGGCGCGGTCCAGCTTGAGGCCGGTGCCGCACTTGGGGCAGGGGTCGCCCTCCTGGACGACCACGACGTCGACGTAGGTGTCGACCTCGAAGTCACGGCCCGCGACGACGTTCTTCGCGTGCATGCCCCCCTTGTTGGCGCCCGTGATCCACGAGGTGCCGGGGGCCACGCGCGGGTCGGCGAGGTACGTGACCTTCTCGCCCAGGCCCTGCGGACCGACGTAGCCGCGGACCAGGTCCGGGCGACCGACGAAGTCCGCCTCGGTGACCATCTCGACGACGGCCGGGGCGAAGTGGGCCTCGACCTTGTCCATGTCGACCTCGCGGTCACCGGGGACACCGACGGCGACGATCTCGCCGTCCACCTTGACGAGGAGGTTCTTCAGGGTGGCGGAGGCCGGGACGCCGAGGTGGGCGGCGAGCGTCTCGATGGTCGGGGTGTCCGGGGTCGGGATCTCTTCGAGCGCGGGCACGCCCTCGGCGTCCACCGGCTTCAGCTCGTAGGTGATCGCCTCGGTGTTCGCCGCGAAGTCGCAGTTCGGGCAGTCCGCGAAGGTGTCCTCGCCGGCCTCGGCCGGGGCGAGGAACTCCTCGGACTTGGAGCCGCCCATGGCGCCGGCGGTGGCGGCGCAGATGCGGTAGTCGAGGCCGAGGCGCTCGAAGACGCGCTGGTAGGCCTGGCGGTGCAGGGCGTAGGACTGGGCGAGGCCCTCGTCCTCCGTGTCGAAGGAGTAGGAGTCCTTCATCAGGAACTCACGGCCGCGCAGGATGCCGGCCCGCGGACGGGCCTCGTCGCGGTACTTGTGCTGGATCTGGTAGAGGATGACCGGCAGGTCCTTGTAGGAGGACGCCTGGTCCTTCACCAGCAGGGTGAAGATCTCCTCGTGGGTCGGGCCGAGCAGGTAGTCGCCGCCCTTGCGGTCCTGCAGGCGGAACAGCTCGGCGCCGTACTCCTCCCAGCGGCCGGTCGCCTCGTACGGCTCACGCGGCAGCAGCGCGGGGAGCAGCACTTCCTGGGCGCCGATCGCGTCCATCTCCTCGCGGACGACGCGCTCGACGTTGGCGAGGACCCGCTTGCCGAGGGGCAGCCAGGACCAGATGCCGGCCGCCGTGCGGCGGACGTAGCCGGCGCGGACGAGGAGCTTGTGGCTGAGGACCTCGGCGTCCGCCGGGTCGTCGCGCAGCGTCTTCGCCATCAACTGGGACATGCGCTGGACCGGTGCGTTCGCCATGGTTCTCGTACTCCTGCTGGTGTGGGTTATGGCAGGAGGTTAGCCGGGGGGTACGGGGCGGTGGAAATCGGTTAGCGGCGGCGCAGCGGCAGGGGGGCGCCCATCACGGCGTACGGCTTGGGGGCGCTGGGGAAGAGGACCTGGCGGGCGAGGTCCTGGTAGCCGAGGGAGTGGTAGAGGCCGCGGGCCGGGCTGTCGGTGTCGATCGCGGAGAGGATCGAGCGGGGCAGGCCGGCGGCGTCGGTGATCGCGGTGATCAGAGCGCGGCCGACTCCGCGGTTCTGGTAGGCCGGGTGGACATGGAGCTCGGTGATGACGAAGGAGTCGTCGAGCCAGTGGTCGTTGCCCTGGGCGCGGAGGTACGGCTCCACGACCGTGGACCACCAGTGGGTGCGGTCATTGGGCATGCCGTACACAAAACCCACGAGCCGTCCGTTCGCGGTGGCGCCCAGGGCTCTCGCTCCCGGGTACGCCATGTGCCGCAGGACGATCTGGCGCCGTACGGCCACCTCGTCCGGCCCCAGTCCAAAAGCTACGGCCTGGACGGCCAGGGCCTCATCGACGTGGGCAGACAGGTCCAGGGGGCCGATGACGAGGTCCATGCCGGGAGCGTAGCGCGGGAGGAGTCTCAGAAGAGAATGCTCATGAAGGCGCCGACCTCTTCGAAGCCCACCCTTCGATACGTCCGTCTCGCCGCCGTGTTGAAGTCGTTGACGTACAGGCTCACCACCGGCGCCACATCCGCCAGCGCATAGCGCAGTACGGCCGTCATGGCCGGGGCAGCGATGCCCCGGCCCCGGTACTCAGGGGCCACCCAGACGCCCTGGATCTGGCAGGCGCGGTCGGTCGCGGCGCCGATCTCGGCCTTGAAGACGACCTTGCCGTGCTCGTCGAGGCGGGCGAACGAGCGGCCGGAGCCGACCAGTTCGGCCACGCGGGCCTGGTAGAGCAGGCCGCCGTCGCCTGCCATCGGGGAGACGCCGACCTCTTCCGTGAACATCGCCACGCACGCCGGCATGATCGTGTCCATCTCGTCCTTGCGGATGCGGCGGACGTAGGGGTCCGGGGCGATGTCGGCCGGCATGCGGTCGGTGACCATCAGGGGCTGACGGGACCGTACGTCCCGGGCCGGGCCCCAGTTCGGTTCGAGCAGGCGCCAGAGTTGAGCGGTGGGTTCCGCCGGGCCGACGATCGAGGAGCAGCGGCGGCCGGCTCGGCGGGCTCGGTCGGCGAAGGCCCTTACCGCGCGGGGGGTGGCGCAGATGGGGACGAGGTTGGCGCCGGCGTAGCAGAGGGAGGTCAGCATGCCGTCCTCGTACCAGCCCCACATTTCGCCGCCGAGGCGCCAGGGGTCGAGGCCGGCGACCTGGACCCGGGACGCCACGAAGGCGTTCGCGACCGGCTCGCGGTCCAGTACGGCGAGCGCTGCGTCCAGGTCGCTCGGTTCGAGGACCCGGGAGGTGGTCTGGGTCAACAACTGCGGGGGCCTCACACGCTAAGGGTGGCTGATCTCCGCACTGTACCTGCGGATGCTTTGCCGCGCCGCTGTGCGCAGGTGGGCGCCTGGTTACTCGCCCCCGCCGCCCCTACCCGTCCCATCCTCCAGGGGCTGCCGCCCCTTCTACCCCGCCCCAGGGGGGCTCCGCCCCCTGGACCCCCGCTCCTCAAACGCCGGAGGGGCTGATTTTTACGCCTTGTCAGCCCGCCACCGAAACCGACGGCTCGCCCGACTCGGTTCCGTCCGCCTCCATCTGCTCGGCCAGTTTCATGGCCTCCTCGATGAGGGTTTCGACGATCTTGGATTCCGGGACCGTCTTGATGACCTCGCCCTTGACGAAGATCTGGCCCTTGCCATTGCCGGAGGCGACGCCGAGGTCGGCCTCGCGGGCCTCGCCGGGGCCGTTCACGACGCAGCCCATGACCGCCACGCGGAGGGGGACCTCCATACCGGTCAGGCCCGCCGTCACCTCTTCGGCCAGCTTGTAGACGTCCACCTGGGCACGGCCGCAGGACGGGCAGGAGACGATCTCCAGGCCGCGCTGCTTGAGGTTCAGCGACTCCAGGATCTGGATGCCCACCTTGACCTCCTCGGCGGGGGGCGCCGAGAGGGAGACGCGGATCGTGTCGCCGATGCCCTGGGAGAGCAGCGCGCCGAACGCCACCGCCGACTTGATCGTGCCCTGGAACGCCGGGCCCGCCTCCGTCACGCCCAGGTGCAACGGGTAGTCGCACTGCGCCGCAAGCTGCTTGTACGCCTCGATCATGATGACCGGGTCGTTGTGCTTCACCGAGATCTTGATGTCCCGGAAGTCGTGCTCCTCGAAGAGCGAGGCCTCCCACAGCGCCGACTCGACGAGCGCCTCCGGCGTCGCCTTGCCGTACTTCTGGAGCAGACGCTGGTCGAGGGAGCCGGCGTTGACGCCGATGCGGATCGGCGTGCCGTGGTCCTTGGCGGCGCGCGCGATCTCCTTGACCTTGTCGTCGAACTGCTTGATGTTGCCGGGGTTGACGCGGACCGCGGCGCAGCCGGCCTCGATCGCGGCGAACACGTACTTCGGCTGGAAGTGGATGTCCGCGATCACCGGGATCTGCGACTTGCGGGCGATGGTGGCAAGGGCGTCCGCGTCGTCCTGTGTCGGGCACGCGACCCGCACGATCTGGCAGCCGGACGCCGTCAGCTCGGCGATCTGCTGGAGGGTCGCGCCGATGTCGGACGTACGCGTCGTCGTCATCGACTGGACGGAGACCGGGGCGTCGCCGCCCACCGCGACCGTGCCCACCTGGATCTGCCGGCTCTTCCGACGCTCGGCAACCCTGGTCGGAACGGACGGCATGCCGAGAGAAATCGCAGTCATCTGCTGTGCAACCCCAAGTCGTGGATCAAGGTCCGGTCCCGTCTGCGGCGGGCTCCAGGCTTCGAGATTACGGCACCGGCGATCGTACGAGCACATCCCCACGGCAAACCCACTCAATGGTGGACGGCCGGGAACCCCAGGGTCCCCGGCCGTCGCGAACTCCGTATGGCTAGGAGATTCTCACCGGGTTAACCACGTCCGCGATCAGTACGAGCAGCGTGAAGCAGACGAAGATCCCGGCGACGACGTAGGCGACCGGCATGAGCTTCGCCACGTCGAAGGGACCCGGGTCAGGGCGGCGCAGCACCTTCGCGGTGTTGCGGCGCAGCGACTCCCACATCGCGCCCGCGATATGGCCGCCGTCGAGCGGCAGCAGCGGGAGCATGTTGAAGAGGAACAGGGAGAGGTTGAAGCCCGCTACCAGCATGACCGCCATGGCCAGTTGCTGGGAGGCCGGGATGTCCAGGGTGAAGATCTCGCCGCCGACCCTCGCCGCGCCGACCACGCCCATGGGCGAGTCCGCCTCGCGCTCGCCGTCACCGAAGGCCGCGTCCCACAGGGCCGGGATCTTGCTGGGCAGGGCGGCGAGGGAGTCGACGGCGTCGCCGACCCGGTCGCCCATCCAGGTCACCGAGTCCCCGAAGTCCTGTTTCACGATCCCGGTGGCGGCGCTGAAGCCGAGGAAGCCGGCCGTGACGTACTCGCCCTGGACGATCTGGCCGCTGGAGTCCTTCTTGGCGACCTGGTTGGTGGCGATCTTCGCCGTGAGGGTGATCTCCTCGCCGTCCCGGTCGACAACGATCGGGACCTCCTTGCCGGGGTTGGCGCGGATCAGGTCGGAGAGCTTGTTCCAGTCGTCGGTGCGGACGCCGTCGAAGGCGAGGATCTTGTCGCCCGCCTTCAGGCCCGCCGCGGCGGCCGGGGAGGCGGGGTCGGACTTCTCGCAGTTGTCGCGGTTCTCGCTCTGCGCGATGACGCACTGGGAGACCGAGCTGACGGCGGTGGTCTGCTGGGAGATACCGAAGCCCATCAGCACGGTGAGGAACAGGCCGATCGCGAGGACCAGGTTCATGAAGGGGCCCGCGAACATCACGATGACCCGTTTCCAGGGCTTGCGCGTGTAGAAGAGGCGGGTCTCGTCACCCGGCCTGAGCTCCTCGAACGCGGCCTCGCGGGCGTCCTCGATCATGCCGCGCCAGGGTGAGGTGGAGCGGGCCTCCAGGCGGCCGTCGGGGCCGGGCGGGAACATGCCGATCATGCGGATGTAGCCGCCGAACGGGATGGCCTTGACGCCGTACTCCGTCTCGCCCTTCTTGCGCGACCAGATGGTCGGGCCGAAGCCGACCATGTACTGGGGCACGCGGATGCCGAAGAGCTTGGCGGTGGACAGGTGCCCCAGCTCGTGCCACGCGATCGAGAACAGCAGCCCGACGGCGAAGACCACTATGCCGAGGATGAACATCAAGGTCGTCATGCACGGGCCTCCGCCGTCTGTGCCGCCAGTTCCCGGGCCCGGGTGCGCGCCCAGGTCTCCGCTTCGAGGACGTCCGCGACGGTGAGTGAAGTTCCCGTCGCCGGGGTGCCGTGCTCCTCGACCACCCGTGTCACGGTCTCCATGATGCCGTTGAACGGCAGCGCGCCGGCCCGGAAGGCCTCCACGCACTCCTCGTTGGCGGCATTGAACACCGCAGGGGCCGTACCCGCGAGCTCACCGACATGCCGGGCGAGGTTCACCGACGGGAACGCGTCGTTGTCGAGCGGGAAGAACTCCCACGTCGAAGCCTTGCTCCAGTCGAAGGCGGGCGCCGCGTCGGGGACGCGCTCGGGCCAGCCCAGACCGATGGCGATCGGCCCGCGCATATCGGGGGGCGTCGCCTGGGCGATCGTGGATCCGTCCGTGAACTCGACCATCGAGTGAACATACGACTGGGGATGCACGACGACCTCAATGCGGTCGAAGGGAATGTCGTAGAGGAGATGCGCCTCGATGACTTCCAGACCCTTGTTGACGAGCGTCGCGGAGTTGATCGTGATCACCGGGCC
This sequence comes from Streptomyces sp. NBC_00287, assembly GCF_036173105.1. Classification (NCBI taxonomy): domain Bacteria; kingdom Bacillati; phylum Actinomycetota; class Actinomycetes; order Kitasatosporales; family Streptomycetaceae; genus Streptomyces; species Streptomyces sp. NBC_00287. The sequence goes on along the minus strand of NZ_CP108053.1, from coordinate 6,771,120 downwards.
CATGGCCCAGGTGGGGTGGGCGAGGGCGTCCTCGACGGTCACCTGAGCGAGGTCCGCCTTCGTACGGCCGCGGAAAGGGCCGCCGGACGCGGTGACGACCAGCTTGCGTACGTCCGCTCTCGTCCCGGCGGCCAATGCCTGGAACAGCGCCGCGTGCTCGGAGTCGACCGGGATGATCTGGCCCGGCTTGGCGAGCGCCTTGACCAGCGGGCCGCCGACGATGAGCGATTCCTTGTTGGCGAGCGCGAGCGTGCGGCCCGCCTCCAGGGCGGCGAGGGTCGGGGCGAGGCCGATCGAGCCGGTGATGCCGTTGAGGACGGTGTGGCAGTCGGAGGCGGCGACCTGGGTGGCGGCCTCGGGCCCGGCGAGGATCTCGGGGAGCGGCTCGCCGGCGCCGTACCGCGCGCTCAGGGCCTCGCGCAGCTCCGGTACGACGTCCTCGCGGGCGACCGCGACCGTGCGGACCTTCAGCTGGTGGGCCTGCTCGGCGAGGAGGGCGACGCGGCCGCCGTTGGCGGAGAGCGCGGTGACCCGGAAGCGGTCGGGGTTGCGCAGCACGAGGTCGATGGCCTGCGTGCCGATCGACCCGGTGGAGCCGAGGATCACCACGTCCTTCGGGCCGTCTCCCGCGAGCGGGTCGTACACCAGATGAGGGTCGGCCAGGGCGCGGGCCGGAAGCCCCGTCGTCCGCCCGGAGGGCGGGCCCTGCGGCGTCAGGTGCGTGCTCTCGGCGTGCCGGGCGTCGACCCTCGTACTGGACGTACTTGGGTCGGCGCCCGGTGCGCCGAGAGTGCGTGCATGGCGTCGCGGGGCAGACGGGGCTTCCGGCCCGCGCCCTGGGGGGACTGGAGAGTCGCTCATGCCCCCCATTGTTGCCGCAACGGGTGTCCGGGAGGACAGGGCGTCCCCCTCACGGGGGCGGAGGGGGAACACCCTGTCGGTGGCCGGTCAGCGGATCGGGCGGTGGACGTTCTCCCGTTCGCTCGGTCCCGGGGTCGCGTCGGCGATCCAGGGGCCGTCGCCGGAGGGGTCGACGATGCCGTGCTCCAGCCATTCATAGGTGCCGGACATGACGCCCTTGGCGACCTTGCGGTCGACGTCGTCGGTGTTGGTCCACAGACGGCCGAAGAGCTCCTCGATCCGGATGCGGGACTGGCGGCAGAAGGCTTCGGCGAGTTGGTAGGCCTCGCGGCCGTTCTCGCCCCGGGAGCGGAGGTGCTCGGCGCGTACGCAGACCGCGCTCATCGCGAACAGTTCCGCGCCGATGTCGACGATCCGGGCCAGGAAGCCCTGCTTGGACTCCATCCGGCCCTGCCAGCGGGACATGGCGTAGAAGGTGGAGCGGGCGAGCTTGCGGGAGGTGCGTTCGACGTAGCGCAGATGCGGGGACAGGTCGACTTCTTGCTTGAATTCGCCGTAGGAGTACGGCAGTTGGCCCTGACCCGCGACCAGCTTCGGCAGCCACTTCGCGTAGAAGACTCCCGCGTTCGCGCCCGCCTTCGCCTTGTCCTGGAGGGACTTGTCGGGGTCGATGAGGTCGCCGGCGACCGAGAGGTGGGCGTCTACGGCCTCGCGGGCGATCAGGAGATGCATGATCTCCGTCGAGCCCTCGAAGATGCGGTTGATGCGCAGGTCGCGCAGGATCTGTTCGGCGGGGACAGCGCGTTCGCCGCGCGCCCGGAGCGACTCGGCCGTCTCGAAGCCGCGGCCGCCGCGGATCTGGACGAGCTCGTCGGCCATCAGCCAGGCCATCTCGGAGGCGTACAGCTTGGCGAGGGCGCCTTCGATCCGGATGTCGTTGCGGTCCTCGTCGGCCATCTGCGAGGCCAGGTCGAGTACGGCCTCCAGGGCGAAGGTGGTGGTCGCGATGAAGGAGATCTTGGCACCGACCGCTTCGTGCTGGGCGAGGGGCTTGCCCCACTGCTCGCGCGCCGCCGACCACTCACGGGCGATCTTCAGACACCACTTGCCGGCGGCCACGCAGGACGCGGGCAGGGACAGCCGCCCGGTGTTCAGCGTGGTGAGCGCGATCTTCAGGCCCGCGCCCTCGGGGCCGATGCGGTTGGCGGCGGGGACCCGGACCTGGTGGAAGCGGGTGACGCCGTTCTCGATGCCGCGCAGGCCCATGAAGGCGTTGCGGTGCTCGACGGTGATGCCCGGCGAGTTGGTCTCCACCACGAAGGCCGTGATGCCGCCCTTGTGGCCCTCGGACTTCGGCACCCGGGCCATGACGACGAGAAGGTCGGCGACCACTCCGTTGGTGGTCCAGAGTTTCACTCCGTCGAGGACGTACTCGTCCCCCTCCGGTACGGCGGAGGCGGCGAGGCGGGCCGGGTCGGAGCCGACGTCCGGCTCGGTGAGCAGGAAGGCGGAGATGTCGGTGCGGGCGCAGCGCGGCAGGAACCGTTCCTTCTGCTCGTCCGTGCCGAACAGCTTCAGCGGCTGGGGGACGCCGATCGACTGATGGGCGGAGAGCAGCACACCGATCGCCGGGCAGGCCGAGCCCGCCAGGGCCAGCGCCTTGTTGTAGTAGACCTGGGTGAGGCCGAGGCCGCCGTACTTGGTGTCGATCTTCATGCCGAGGGCGCCGATCTCCTTGAGGCCGTTGATGACCTCGTCGGGGATGCGGGCCTCGCGCTCGATGAGGGCGCCGTCGACCTTCGTCTCGACGAAGTCGCGCAGCTTGGCGAGGAACTCCTCGCCGCGCTGGGCGGCCTCGTCGGTCGGCATGGGGTGGGGGTGGATGAGGTCGAGGCGGAAGCGGCCGAGGAACAGTTCCTTGGCGAAGCTGGGCTTGCGCCAGTCCTGCTCACGCGCCGCCTCTGCCACCTGGCGGGCCTCACGTTCGGTGACTGTGGGCTTGGTCGTTGGAGCGGACATGAGGCTCACCTCGCCGCGAATAGGGATCTTGAGGACCGACGTTACCGACTGGTGCTACCCGATCGTATGTACCCGATCCGGGGCGAGGTGACCACCCCGCGTGCGGCCGTTCAGCCGATGTCGACGGAATACCTCTTGGTGTCAAGGCGTCAGGGCCTTGGCCTTCTTCGGCGGGCGGGGCCTACGGTGTCGCGGGAGAAGGCCGCGGTCGAAATTCGCTGTCGAAGCGCTTCGACAACCTATGGACACCCACCCCCGGTGGGGCTACTGTCGAACCACCCTCACCCGCCCCTATTCACAGTGCGCACTGTCGAAGCGCTTCACAAAACTTGGAGAGCTGGATGGTCACCCTCGCCGAGGTCGCTCAGCACGCCGGAGTCTCGGCGAGCACGGTGAGCTATGTCCTCAGCGGCAAGCGGTCCATCTCCTCGACCACCCGGCAGCGGGTCGAGCAGAGCATCCGCGAGCTCGGCTACCACCCGAACGCGGGCGCCCGGGCGCTGGCCAGCAGCAGGTCGAACATCATCGCGCTGATGATCCCGCTGCGCACCGACATGTATGTGCCGGTGATGATGGAGATCGCCATCGCGGTGGCCACCACCGCGCGCATCCATGGGTACGACGTCCTGCTGCTCACCGGTGAGGAGGGCCCGGACGCGGTGCGCCGGGTCACCGGCAGCGGGCTCGCCGACGCGATGATCCTGATGGATGTCGAACTCGACGACGAGCGGCTGCCGTTGCTGCGCGACACCGACCAGCCGTCGGTGCTGATCGGACTGCCCGCCGACACTACCGGTCTCACCTGCGTCGATCTGGACTTCCGGGCGACCGGCGCGCTGTGCGTGGAGCATCTGGCGATGCTCGGGCACCGCGACATCGCTGTCATCGGCGAGGCGCCCGCGGTCTACGAACGGCACACCGGTTTCGCCGAGCGCACGCTGGACGGACTGCGTTCCCGCGCCCAGGAGTTGGGCGTACGGCTGCTGCACCGGCCGTGCGAGGGCGGCTACGACGCGATGGCCGTCACGCTCGCCCGGGTCTTCGACGAGCGCCCGGGCACCACGGGCTTCGTGGTGCAGAACGAGTCGGCGGTGGAACCGCTGCTCGCCCTGCTGCGCCAGCAGGGCCGTGCCGTGCCGGAGGATGTGTCGGTCGTGGCGATCTGCCCCGACCAGGTCGCCGTCCAGGCCTCGGTGCGGCTGACGTCCGTCTCCATCCCCGCCCAGGAGATGGGCCGGCATGCCGTGGAGCACCTCGTCGCCAAACTGGACGGCCGGGGCGAGGACGAAGTCGTACTCATCAGGCCAGAGTTGACGGTACGGGCAAGCACGGGACCGGTGCCGGCCTGACGCCCGCCGACACCGCTCATCCGCCCCTACCAGGGCATCCCATGCCTGCACTCCTTCAGGAGTACGCCTCTTGAACCCTCCCCCTGCCGGAACAGGGGGATTCCTGGCTCACGCCGCTCGGCCGCTCAGCGAACGACCGGGTCTTACGCGATCAGCGCCATCCGGGTTGGAACCAGCCCGGTTGCCCCGAAAGACAAGGAGGTTGTGCGTGCTTGGTTCTCGCTGCGCACGCTGCGTAGCTTACCCGATCATCTTGGTGACGATCCACGGCATCGTCGGAGGTTGCCAGTGAACCAGCCTGCCTACAAACAAACCGGCACCGTCAGCCTCTCCCAGTCCTCCCCCACCGTCGGCACGTTCCGCGAGCGGGACGGCGCGCTGGAGTGGAGCGGTCGTCAGGAGACCGTCCGCGTCGAGCCGTGGGGTCCGGACGCGGTGCGGGTACGGGCCCGGCTCGGTGGGCCGGTCCTCGAACGGCTCCCGGGTGCGCTGCTGACCGAGGCTCCGGCCACCTCGTCCACCGTCAAGATCGAGGACGGGCGGGGGCAGTTGACCGTCGGCACACTCACGGTCGAGATCGACGCCGAGGGCCTGATCCGCTTCCTGCGCACCTCCGACGGCGGTGAACTGCTCGCCGAGGAGCGCGCCCACTTCTGGTGGCCGGGCTCGCGGCTGTACACGGCGGTCGGCAACGGCCACCACCGCCTGGAGCAGCGCTTCGCCGCCTACGACGACGAGAAGCTCTACGGCCTCGGCCAGCACCAGCACGGCCGGCTCGACCAGAAGGGCCTGGTCCTGGACCTGGTCCAGCGCAATGCCGAGGTCGGCATCCCGGTGCTCACCTCCAGCCGTGGCTACACCCTGCTGTGGAACAACCCGGCGATCGGCCGCGTGGAGCTGGCGCACAACGGCACGCGCTGGGTCGCGGACTCGGCCCGGCAGCTCGACTACTGGATCACCGCGGGCGATCCGGCCGACGCACAGCGCCGCTACAGCGCGGTGACCGGCCGGACGCCGATGCTGCCGGAGTGGGCGGCGGGCTTCTGGCAGTGCAAGCTGCGCTACCGCACCCAGGACGAGCTGCTGTCCGTCGCCCGCGAGTACAAGCGCCGGGGCCTGCCCATCAGCGCCATCGTCTGCGACTTCTTCCACTGGACGCACCTGGGCGAGTGGAAGTTCGACCTCAACGAGTGGCCGGACCCGGCGGCGATGGTCCGTGAACTGGACGAGCTGGGCATCAAGTTGGTGGTCAGCGTCTGGCCGTCGGTGTCCCCCCTCTCCGAGAACCACCCGGTGATGGAGCAGCGCGGCTACTTCATCGGCACCCAGTACGGCCCGATGGCGCACGCCGACTGGCCGGACAAGGAGGTCGCCTCCACCGTCCAGGTCGCCTTCTACGACGCCACCAACCCGGACGCCCGGGAGTTCCTGTGGTCCCGCGTGAAGGCCAACTACCTTGATCCTTACGGCATCACGGCCTTCTGGCTGGACGCCTGCGAGCCGGAGCTGAAGCCGGGCTTCCAGGAGAATCTCCGCTATTGGGCGGGCCCGGGCCTGGAGGTCGGCAACCTCTACCCGGCGGAGAACGCCCGCGCCTTCCACGAGGGGCTGAGCGCCGAGGGCGAGACCGACATCATCACCCTCAACCGCTCGGCCTGGGCGGGCAGTCAGCGCCACGGCGCCGCCCTGTGGTCCGGCGACATCGGCACCGACTTCCCGACGCTGCGCCGCCAGATCGCGGCCGGTCTCAACACCGCGCTGTCCGGCATCCCCTGGTGGAACACCGACATCGGCGGCTTCCACGGCGGCGATCCGGAGGACGCGGCGTATCGCGAGGTCATGGTCCGCTGGTTCCAGTTCGGCGCGCTGTCCCCGCTGATGCGTCTGCACGGCTTCCGCGACCCGGGTATGCCGCTGGGCCCTGACATGACGGGTGGCCCCAACGAGGTCTGGTCGTACGGCGAGGAGGCCGGCGCGATCCTGGAGCGGTATCTGCGGCTGCGCGAGCGGCTGAAGCCGTACGTCCTCCAGGTCATGCGCGAGGCGCACGAGGAGGGGCTGCCCGTGATGCGGCCGCTGTTCCTGGAGTTCCCCGAGGACCAGGCCACGTGGTCGGTGGACGACGCCTATCTCTTCGGCCGGGATCTGCTGGTGGCGCCCGTGCTGACGGCGGGTGCCACGGCCCGGACGACGTATCTCCCGGCGGGCGCTTCGTGGACGGACTCGTGGACGGGTGAGACGTACGGGGGCGGTACGGCCGTGACGGTCGACGCTCCGCTGGACCGCATCCCGCTGTTCCTGCGGGACGGGGCCGAGCTGCCGATCGCCGAATGACGTGTGCGGCCGGTCCCGTAGGGGAGGGACCGGCCGCACACTCTTCTATCCGGTCAACTGCTGCTGACCGTCAGGTTGTTGGTGACGAAGTCCAGGCCGCCGGAGGACGAGGTGATCTCGTAGCCGAACTGGACGTCACCGATCGTCTCGTTGCCGGACATCCAGCCCTTGGTGCCCGATATCCAGGTGAGGATCGGCTTGATGTTCACCGTGCCGGAGTTCGAGTCCGAGGTGCGCAGGAACGAGAAGACCTCGTTGGCGCCGTTGTTGCCCTTGTAGACGTTCCAGGTGTGGCCGCCGAGGGTGACCGAGCCCTGGGAAGTGCCGAGCGGGCCGACGGCGCCGTTGTAGTTGACCCACAGCATGATCTCGTAGTCGTAGTCCGTGTCCCAGATGTCGTACGACGTGTTGTAGGCGCCGGCCGACGGGACGGAGACGTTGTAGCTGCTCGTCAGCGAGCCGAGCGAGGCGATCGTCTTGTTGACGACCTTCTTGGCGTTCGGGTACGACTTGATGCCGCCGGTGTTGGGGTGGTTGGCCCAGACACCCCAGTTGGTACCGGAGTTGGCCCAGACGCACTGGCTACCGGCGCCGGAGCCCCAGATGTTGTTGTAGAGCGTGTAGCCGTTCAGGTTCGTGTTGCCCCACTGATCGCAGGAGCTCCAGACGGCGGCGTGGGCGGGGGCGGAGGCGAGGCCGACGGTGGCGCCGAGGGCGAGCGCCGGGGCCAGCAAGGCTTTTGTGATGCGGCCTAGTGTGCGGATTGTTGCCATGGTGTCCCTTCCATGGGTGGGGGGAATTGCGGGGAGTTACCACGTCCCCGGCGTGAGGACGTGGTCTTCTCCGGCGACGAGGTCGAGCGGTCTCGCGCCGGTGGAAGTCCTGAGCTCGATACGGCAGCTGCGGGTGGGGCGGATGACGGCTCTTCGGGTGGTGCCCCAGCTGAGGTCGATCTCGGCCCCGAACCTCGTGCGCACGCCGGTGAGTTGGCCGGTGGGGAAGGGCGGCGCGGGCAGTAGGACCAGCCGGTCGGGGGTCGACTGGACGAGCGCCTCGATCAGCACCGCGGGCAGGGCGTGCGCGGCGTCCGCGTTGTAGACGTGGCGGTTCGGGTAGTGCGCGCTCATCAGGGAGGCGTGGAAGAAGTCGCCGTCCAGGACCTGGCCGAGGGCGTGGGCGACGCGTTCTCCGTCGCGCAGGCGGGCGGCGACGAGGGCGTGGTGGAGGTGGCCGTGCGCGGAGTCGTTCTCGGCGCCGCGGAGTTCGAGGGCGCGGTGGGCGGCCTGTGCGAGGTCCGGGGTGTCGTAGGGGTTGATCTCGTCGAGGGGCCAGACGCCGTAGAGGTGGCTGAGGTGGCGGTGGTCGTAGGTGTCCTCCAGGCCGGGCCGGGCCCATTCGGCGAGGGCGCCTTCGTCGTTGACGCGGTGGGGCGGGAGCTTGTCGGCTAGGGCGCGCCATTCCTTCGCCCGCTCCGGGTGGTAGTCGGCGGCCGTGCGGAGCGCGTGGCGGGCGGCGGAGAGGTCCATGGCCGCGTTGATCGTGCCCCAGCTCGCGTTGGCGGGCCGGTTCTCGGGCGAGTAGGACGGGACGACGACCAGGCGGCCCTCGTCGTCGGTGCGGGTGAGGAAGTCCTCGTAGAATTCGGCTGCTTCGGCGAGCATCGCGCCGGTCCCGAGGTCGTGTTCGCCGCGTGTCTCGTCGTGGTCGACGAGCGGTTTGAGCAGCCAGTCGCCCCCGGCGGTCCACAGGTGCAGCGGGTATTCACGGCTGAAGTGGTACGTGTGCCCGGACTCGCCGTCGGTGTGGGCGGGGGCGACCACGCCCCGGGTGCCGAAGACCGCGCGGGCGTTGTCCCGCCAGTGTGGCAGCTGACGGTGGATCAGAGCAGCCAGGCTCTCGGTGACTTCGGGGAGGGCTGCGGCCACCGCTGACGCGGTCTGGAGGTTGAGGTTGGCGTCGTTGGTGAACGCGCCCGACCAGGCCGTGTTCCAGTCGCCGGTCCACAGGCCGACCAGCCGGGGCGGGAGCAGGCCGCTGCTGGAGAGCAGGTGGTAGCGGCCGGCCGCGAAGAGCCGCTCCAGCAGGGCCGCGCTACGGGTCCGCTTGAGCAGTTCGGAGCCGGGAAGGGCGCGTTCGGCCGGATCGCCGCCGAGGTCGAGGGTGACCCGGTCGTAGGCGGTGCGGTGGAGGGCGGCGTGACGGTCGAGGAGTTCGTCGTAGTCCATGGGAAGTTCGCGCAGGGCGCGTCCCTCCTCGATCACGTCGAGTTCCGCGGTGTGCCGCCGGACCCGGGTGAGCAGCAGGACGGAGGCGGCGCCCCGGATGCGCACGCCGGGGGGCACGAGCGCCGAGGTGCCGCCGGTGACCACGACGAGGGTGACGCCGGTGTACGCCCGGTCGCTGTCCGGGTAGCGGGCGCGCAGGCTGAGCAGGGCGCCCTCGGGGGTGAGCAGCGCGCCCTGGCCGACGCCCAGGCCGTCCGGGGCGCCCGGGAGCCGGTGGTCGAGGGTGATGTCGAGGTTCAGGCCCGCGGCCGTGACGCGCTGGACGATCACGTCGTCCGCGCGGGAGACGAAGACACGGCTGGACCAGCCTTGGGCGACGGCTGTCGTCTCACCGGTGATGAAGTCGACGGATCGGCGGTAGCCGGGGGTGTCCCCCGGTCTGCGCAGGCGGATCTGGAAGGCGGGATGGAAGGGCTGCACCCATTGGAGGGGGCGGCCGTCGGTGAAGCTTTCGGCGGCGGTGGTGTCGCCTGCCAGCAGGCGGTCCTGGAGTGTCCGGAGTTCGGCGGCGAGCTCCGGGGGGCGGGCGTCTTCGCTGCCGTTCGGGCGGACCAGGGTGTGCTGGGTGACGATGACACGGTCGTCGTTCGGATCTCCGAACACAAGGGTGCCGTGGTGGCCGTTGCCGCTCAGGAAGGCGTCCTCCCAGCGGGCGGCGGGGGTGGATTCCCAGGTGCCGTGGACGGGGGCTGCGGTCATGATTGGTTGGCCGTGCGCATGACATGCCTCGCTGTATAAGAAGGCGGTGCGGATACCTACAGAAGGGGCGCGGGGAACTGCGCGACCAGCCACGACGAAGCCGCAACCGCCAACGAACAACAGCCCCCCTGAATAGGCGGCCCGTCAACCCTTAATCGCGCCCGTAAGCATGCCCTTCTTGAAATGCCGCTGGACAAAGGGCGAAAGAACAGCCACCGGAAGCAGCGCCAACACCATGACAGCCATCTGCACAGCGAGCCCCGACAGTTGCCCCGTCTTAATCGCCTGCCCCAGCCCAACTGGCGCCTCTTGCTTCTGCACCAGCTGGATCATCACGTTCTGCAACGGCATCATGTCCTGATCGTTCAGATACAGCGACGCGTTGAACCACGCACTCCAGTACCCGACCGCATAGAACAGCGTGATGACGGCGATGACGGCCCGCGACAACGGCATGACGATCTGCCGGAGAATCCGGAAATCCCCCGCGCCGTCGATCCGCGCGCTGTCGATGAGTTCCTGCGAGATCTCCATGAAAAACCCGCGCAGCACCAGGATGTTGAAGATGCTGATGGCGCTCGGCAGGATCAGCGCGAGATAGCTGTCCGTCAAGCCGAGGGACTGCACCAGCAGGTATGTGGGGATGAGTCCGGCGCTGAAGAACATGGTCGCGAGCAGCGTCATGAGGATCGAGCGGTGGCCGAGGGACCCGCTCCGGGACAGCCCGTAGGCACACAGCACGGACACCGTCATCGAGAACAGCGTGCCGACGAGGGTGACGAGGATGCTGACGACCGCGGCGCGGGTGACCTGGCCGCCGCTGAGCAGCTCCGTGTAGGCGACGAAGGTGATGTCCTTGGGCACCATCACCAGGCCGCCCGCCTCGTCGATGGTCTTGCGCGAGGAGAGGCTGGTGACGATCACGATCCACAGGGGGAAGAGGACCGCAAGGCAGGCGAACGTCAAGGCGATGCCCTTGCCCGCGAGGCCGGCCTTCGAAGGTTCTTCCTCCCACGCCGGGCGCGGCGGTGCGGCCCACCAGTTCTGCTTGCTCGCCGGTTTGTCGATGATCGCGGTCACTTCTTGTACACCCCCTGCTCGCCCATGAGATGGGCCACCTTGTTCGCGGCGAGGACCAGGCCGATGCTGACGACGCCCTTGATCAGGCCGGCGGCGGCTGCGTAGCCGAAGTCCTGGTTGCGCACGCCGTTCCACCACACGAAGGTGTCGAGGACCTCCCCCGCCTCCCTTCCGACGCCGTCGCGTTGCAGCAGGATCTGTTCGAACCCGACGGTCAGGGCGTCACCGACGCGCAGCACGAGGAGGAGGGCGATCACCGGGCGCAGGGCGGGAAGCGTGACGTGCCACATGCGCCGCCAGCGTCCGGCGCCGTCCATCGCGGCGGCCTCGTACTGGTCCGTGGGGACCGAGGCCAGGGCGGCGAGGAAGACGATGATCCCCCACCCCGCGTCCTTCCAGACACTCTGCGCGGTGATCAGGAAGGCGAAGGTGTCCGGGTTGGTCATGATGTCGAGGCCGTCGTACCCGTTCTGCCTGAGCAGTTGGGAGAGCATCCCGGCGCCGCCGAACATCTGCTGGAAGACGGCGATGACCAGCACCCACGAGAAGAAGTGCGGCAGGTAGAGAACCGCCTGCGCGACGGCGCGCACGCGGGGCCGGACCACGCTGTTGATGAGCAGCGCGAGCAGGACCGGGATCGGGAAGAACAGCACGAGCTGGACGAAGAACAGCACCAGCGTGTTCTCGACGGCGTTCCAGAAGGCCGAGTCCTCGAAGATCCGCTGGAAGTTCTCCAGGCCCACGAAGGGGCTGTTCAGGATGGAGACGATGCCGTTGTCGCTGATGTAGGGGTCGTAGTCCTGGAAGGCGACGACGTTGCCGAGGATCGGCAGGTAGTTGAAGATCAGGACCAGCACGACGGCCGGCAGCGTCATGAGGATCAGGGTGCGGTCGCGTCTGAACCTGAGCCGCAGGCTCAGGGTGCCCGACGCTCGCTTCTCCCGGGCACCCGTGGGGCCGGCGGACGCCGCCGGGGCCTTCTCCGGCGTGCTGGCCTCGGCACTGCTCCGAGGCACCGTGCTGTGGGACACAGCGGTTCTCCTAGCCTCAGATCCTGGTCAGCTCGCCGCCGAGCCGTTCTCGTCGAGGAGCTTCTTGTACCAGTCGCGCAGCTTGTCGCCGCCCTTGCCCTTCCAGTCGGAGACGGCCTGCTGCATGTCGCTGATCTTCTTGCGGCCGCGGATGATGTCGTCCTCGAGCTGCTCGAAGTCGTTGGCGAGGTTGGTGTAGCGGGAGGGCTCGGTGATCTGGAGGCCCCAGAAGGACGACTTCTTGGTGAAGGCGCCCATCCGCTGCTCCCACTCGACCATGGCCTTGGTGTAGTCCGGCAGGTCGGGGTGGGCGGTGGTTGCGGCGGGGCTCGCCACCATGACGTAGGCGTTGAGGACCTCGTTGTTGCCCTGGTCGTTCTTGACCGGGACGCCGTCCTTGATCGTGTAGTGCGTGCCCTCGACGCCGTAGTTGGTCATCATCCACTCCTTGGTGCCGTACGGCGCCGCGGTGACGTTGGCGACCGCCAGCGCGTCGTGGATGACGGACTCGGAGGCCTTCTTGCTGATGAAGGCGAAGATGCCGGCCGGGTTCGCGGCGTACAGCGTCGGGTCACCGCCGTCGTGGCCCCAGATGTCCATGCCCCAGACCTTGAAGTCGGGGTTCTGGGTGGCCTGGGAGGCCTGCTGGCCGTACCAGTTGACGATGTTGTTGTCCCAGATCAGGAACTCGCCGGCGGCGAACTTGGGGGCGGGGTCGGTCGCCTGGCTCTTGCCCAGCTTGAAGTCGGGGTGGACGACTCCGGCGGCGAACAGCTTGCGCGTCCACTCGATGGCTTCCAGGTACTCCTGGGTCTCGAGGCGGTTGATCAGCTTGCCGTCTTCCATGTCCCACCAGAGCGGCTTCTCCCCTCCCCCGCGCACACCGAAGTTGTTCATCGCCGTCCACTTCATGTCACCGCAGGCCCACACCTTGGCGCGGGCGTTGGTGATGTCCTTGCACAGGGCCATGAACTCGTCGGCGGACCGCGGGACTTCGTAGCCCTCCTTGTCGAAGATGTCCTGACGGTAGAGGGGCACGATGGTCGCGACGGACGGGGCGGGCATCGGCAGGCCCATCAGCTTGCCGCTGAAGATGGAGCGCTGCCAGGCGTCGCTGGGGATCGCCGCGAGGTTCGGGTACTCCTTGACCTTGTCCCCGGACAGGTACGGGCCGAGGTCGGCCATCTTGCCGGCGATGGCGCTGGGTATCTTGCCCATCATGTTCCAGCCGGGGATGACGACCACGTCCGGGACGTCGCTGGAGGCGAGGACCGCGCCGAGCTTCTGGTCGTAGGTGTTGCCGTCCTGGTTGCGCCACTGGACGTCGACGCCGATCAGGTCGTTCATCGACGTGTAGTAGGGGTTGTCGCCCTTGGGCGGGGAGCCCCAGAACGGCGACATGATGGTGACCTTGCCGCCCTTGCCGAGTGGCTTCGGGACCGAGGTCTTCAGGGTGGCGACGTCGAGCTTGGCGGTGAAGCCCATCGACGAGCCGTTCTTGGACGGTATGTCCGGCGTCACCACACTGCTCGCCACATACGCCGGCAGGAGCTTCTTCGCGTCATTGCCCGACGTCGTACCCTCACGCGACTTGCTGTCCGACCCGCCGCAGGCGGCGAGTAGCGGCATCCCACCGGCTACCGCGGCGGTCGCGACCGCCGTCGAGGCGAGGAAGCTTCTCCGGCTGGGTGCGGAAGAGGCGGAGGAGGCGTTCGGCGTCATTGCGTCAACCCTTCATGGCGCACCTGGACACCCGGCGGTGGGCCGTCGGCTGCGGTGTCGTAAGTGGAACTGGCTGAGCTGAAGCGGTCCTCCGACCAATCGGTGCGACCGCAGTCGAAGCGCTTCGATGTTGCTGTGAGGTTAAGTGAACACCCAGGGGCGCACAAGGGTCGCTTCCAAGATTCCTCGACCCAGAAGACCTGACCTTTTTCTTATGCGCTGCTTGAACTGACGGTGCCGATCCCTTGACACCCACCCCTGCGTCGAATGAGCATCGAAGCGCTTCGAAAGACCTGCGCCGATCCATCGCAAGGGGATCCACACGTGACCGCACACCCGCCGCCCACTCCGCCTTTTCGCGATGCTCATCTGCCGTTCGCGAAGCGCGTCGACGATCTGCTGGCGCGGCTCACCCTCGACGAGAAGATCGGATTTCTGCACCAGTTCGCCCCGGCCGTCGAGCGGCTCGGCGTCGCCGCCTTCCGCACCGGCCAGGAGGCCCTGCACGGCGTGGCGTGGATGGGCCCGGCGACGGTCTTCCCGCAGGCGGTCGGGCTCGGCGCGACCTGGAACCCGGACCTGGTGCGCCGGGTCGGCGAGGCGGTGTCCCGCGAGACCCGCGCGATGCGCGCCCGCGACGAGCGCGTCGGCCTGAACGTCTGGTCCCCCACGGTCAATCTGCTGCGCCACCCGCTGTGGGGCCGTAACGAAGAGGGTTACTCCGAGGACCCGAAGCTGACCTCGGCCATCGCCACCGCGTACACCCGAGGTCTGCGCGGCGACCATCCGACGTACTGGCGCACCGCGCCGGTCCTCAAGCACTGGCTGGCCCACAACAACGAGACGGACCGCGACACTTCGTCCTCCTCGGTGCGCCCGCGCGTCCTGCACGAGTACGACCTGCGCGCCTTCCGCGAGACGGTGGAGGCGGGCGCGGTGGCCGGGGTGATGCCGGCGTACAACCTGGTCAACGGCCGCCCCAACCATGTGTCGCCGTACCTGCGCGAGCAGTTGCGCACCTGGACCGAGGAGGAGCTGCTGGTCTGCTCGGACGCGGGCGCGCCCTCCAACCTGGTCGACTCCGAGCACTACTTCGACACCCACGAGGAGGCGACGGCTGCCTCGCTGAGGGCTGGTGTCGACAGCTTCACGGACCACGGCACGGACGGCTCGAAGATCACCGCACGGGTGCGGAAGGCGTACGAGCAGGGCCTGTTGACCGAGGACGACATCGACACCGCGGTCCGCCGCCAGCTCTCGGTCCGTTTCCGCCTCGGTGAGTTCGACGGCCATGACGACCCCGGCGCCTTCGACACCCCCGAACACCGGGCGCTCGCCCAGGAGGCGGCCGAGCAGGCGGTCGTCCTGCTCCGCAACGACGGCGTGCTGCCGCTGGCCCCCGGCAGCCGGATCGCCGTCGTCGGCCTGCTCGCCGACGAGTGCAAGCTCGACTGGTACAGCGGCACGCTCCTCCACCGCTCCACCCCGCTGGAGGGGCTGTACGAGCGGTTCGGCGCCGAGCGCGTGGCGTTCGCGGAGGGCGTGGACCGGGTACGGCTGAAGACCTCGACGGGCCTCTTCCTGTACGTCCCGGAAGGCGCCGCCACCGACGAGGTACGCGGCGCCGAGGGCGCTCTGGACCCCGCGCTGCTGGCGGGCCGTACCGATCTCCCGGCGCTGACCACCGGCACCGTGGGTACCGAACTCGCGCTGGTGGACTGGGACGAGGGCGTGCTGACGCTGCGCGCGCCCGACGGCCGATATCTGTCGGTCGCCGAGGACGGCTACGTACGCGCGTCCGCCGACCAGCCCGGCGGCTGGGTGGTGCAGGAGACGTTCCGTCTGGAACCCCACCGGAACGGTCACCTCCTGAGGCATATCGGCACGGGTCGCCACGTCTCTGTCGCCGCCGACGGCGTGAAGGTTGCCGAGGAGGACCCGGAGGTCTTCGAGCTGGTCGTGACCGAGCGCGGCGAGGAGGCGGTGACCCGGGTCGCGGCCCAGGCCGACGTGGTGCTGGTGGTCGCGGGCAACGACCCGCACATCAACGGCCGCGAGACCGAGGACCGTACGACCCTGCTGCTGCCCCCGCACCAGGAGCGCCTCCTGCGCGCGGCCCGCACCGCCAACCCGAAGACGGTGCTGGCGCTGGTCTCCGCCTATCCGTACGCGGTCGAACCGGGGTCCCTGGCGGCCCTGCTCTGGACGGCTCACGGCGGCCAGGCCGCGGGCACCGCGCTGGCCCGGATCCTGGCCGGCGACGTCTCCCCCGCAGGTCGCCTCCCGCAGACCTGGTACGCGAGCGACGCCGACCTCCCCGACCTGCTCGACTACGACGTGATCGGCGGCCGGCAGACCTATCTGTACTTCGAGGGCGCCCCGCTCTACCCGTTCGGCCACGGCCTGTCGTACGCGTCGTTCTCCTACGGCGACTTGGCGACACGGGTGACGGAGGACGCGGTGCACGTGTCCTTCACGGTGACGAACACGGGCGAGCTGACTGCCGACGAGGTGGCGCAGCTCTACACCCGCGCCGTGGACCCGTCGGTCCCGCGCCCCCGCCGGGAGCTGCTCGCGCACCGTCGCGTCACACTCGCCCCGGGCGAGCGCACCGAGATCGCCTTCGAAGTCCTGCTGTCCGCCTTCGAGTTCTGGGACGTGAGCCACGGCCGCCGTCACCTCGACCCGGGCCCGTACGACCTGATGGCGGGCGGCTCCAGCGAGGACATCCGGCTGCGGACGACGGTGGTCCTCGACGGGGAGCCCGTGGCCGCGCGCGCGGTGCGTGAACGAGGCCTGGATGCGGCCGACTTCGACGAGCAGAGCGGCACCGAGATCGTCGACCGCGCGAAGACGACGGGCGACGCGGTGACACCGGCCGGGGACCGGGCGGGCGAACTCCTCTACCGCGCCTGCGACTTCGGGACGGGGGTCACTCAGGTGACGGCGACGGTGGCCGGCGAGGGAACGGTGGAGGTGTCACTGGACGGCGCCCCACCACTGGCGACCCTGACAACGAACACCCCGTCAGGTCCGTACGCCTACACGACACTCACCGCCGACTTCACGGCCGAGGGCGTCCATGACGTCCGCCTCAGACTGCGCGGCCCGCTGCGGCTCGCGCACGTCGGCTTCTCCGGTTGAGGGTCCGGACGAGGCCGACACAAAGGAAGGGGCCCGGCACCGGAAGGCATCGGTGCCGGGCCCCTTCGGCAGCCTATATGAAAATGGTTCCCATTAGCCAGGGGTGGGAGGCGGAAGGAACGCGACGACCGCACACCGGCTGTGTCAGCCTGCCGCCATGCCGACCGAACTCCGCGAGCACGCGGGCCGCCACTACGCCGTCCAGTTCACCTACGCGCTGCCCGACGACGCCTGGGCCGTGGAGCTGAGCGAGGCCGAGCCCGCGCCGCCGTCCTGGGCGCAGACCCCCGGCGCGCAGACCCATCTGCCCGGACCGGCCTTCGCGGTGGCGCTCGTCCCGGACGAGGACCCGGAGCTGGCACCGACCGTCCGCCTCTACAGCCCCGACGAGCGGGTGATCCCGTACGAGATCATGCGGTGGTACATGGAGTTGGTGGCCGACCAGGTGGAGCGGTGCCGGATCGCCTATGAGGCCGAGGGCTGACGTACGCCGACGGCCGGAGCCCCCGCACAGTGGGCTCCGGCCGTCGGGGCCGTGGGGTACGGCTCAGAGGGCGAGGCCGGTGAGGACCAGCACCCGCTCGTAGGTGTAGTCGTCCATCGCGAACTTGACGCCCTCGCGGCCCACGCCGGACTGCTTGGCGCCGCCGTACGGCATCTGGTCGGCGCGGTAGGACGGGACGTCGCCGATGACCACGCCGCCGACCTCAAGGGCGCGGTGGGCGCGGAAGGCGGCCTGGAGGTCGTGGGTGAACACGCCCGCCTGGAGGCCGTACTTGGAGTCGTTGACGGCGGCGAAGGCCTCGGCCTCGCCGTTCACCTTCTGCACCGACAGGACGGGCCCGAAGACCTCCTCGCAGGCCAGCGTGGTGCCGGCCGGCAGGTCGGTCAGGACGGTCGGCGCGTAGGAGGCACCGTCACGCTTGCCGCCGGTGAGCAGCGAGGCGCCCGCCTCGACGGCCTCCTGGACCCACGCCTCGACGCGCTGGGCGGCGTCCTCGCTGACCAGCGGGCCGACGTCGGTCTTGGTGTCGGAGGGGTCACCGGTGACCTGGGCCTCGACGGCGGCGACGATCCGCGGCAGCAGACGGTCGTAGACCGAGGCGTCCGCGATCACGCGCTGCACCGAGATGCAGGACTGGCCGCCCTGGTAGTTGGAGAAGGTCGCGATCCGGGTCGCGGCCCAGTCGAGGTCCTCCTCGCTCGCCCAGTCGCCGAGCACGACAGCCGCGCCGTTGCCGCCCAGCTCCAGGGTGCAGTGCTTGCGCGGCACCGAGTCCATGATCGCGTAGCCGACCTCCTCGGAACCGGTGAAGGAGATCACCGGCAGCCGCTCGTCCTGGACGAGGGCGGGCATACGGTCGTTGGCGACCGGCAGGATCGACCAGGAACCGGCGGGCAGCTCGGTCTCGGCGAGCAGCTCGCCGATGATCAGACCGGAGAGCGGGGTCGCGGGCGCCGGCTTGAGGATGATCGGCGCGCCCGCGGCGATCGCCGGGGCGATCTTGTGGGCGCACAGGTTCAGCGGGAAGTTGAACGGCGCGATGCCGAGCACGACGCCCTTCGGGAAGCGCCGGGTCAGCGCGAGGCGCCCCTGGCCGCCGAGGTCGGTGTCGAGGCGCTGGGCCTCGCCGCCGTTGAAGCGGCGGGCCTCTTCGGCGGCGAAGCGGAACACGGAGACGGCACGGCCGACCTCACCGCGGGCCCACTTGATGGGCTTGCCGTTCTCGGCGGAGATCAGCTGGGCGATCTCCTCGGTGCGCTCGACGAGGCGACGGCTGACGTGGTCCAGGGCGGCGGCCCGTACATGCGCCGGGGTGGCGGCGAACTCGTCCCGCACGGCGTACGCGGCGGCCACGGCCTCCTCGACCTGGGCGTCGGTCGGCACGCTCACCTTGCCGACCACCCGGCCGTCCCACGGAGAGGTGACGTCGAAGGTGTCCTCGCCGGAGACCTGGCGGCCGGCGAGCCAGAAGGCGTGGGTGGAAGTCATATGCGAGTCCCGGCCCTTCCGCGTTGGGGGTGGGTGTTCCTTGGTTCGGGGTCCACGGTAGGGGCGCGGGGGCGGTGTGGCGTTTGTCCGAGTCGTAGTAGTGGCGGGCGGGGGCACTACGGATTGGCGAGGTGGGCTACTCGGCCGACGTCGCCTTCAGAGCCAGCCACAGCTCCATGCGTACGTCCGGATCGTCCAGGGAGCGGCCGAGGATCTCCTCGACCCGCCGCATCCGGTAGCGCAGGGTGTGCCGGTGGACGCCCAGGTCCGCGGCGGCCGCATCCCACTGGCCGTGCCGGGACAGCCACGCCCGCAACGAGGCGACCAGGTCGCCGCGTCCGGTCGCGTCGTGTTCGTGCAGCGCCCTGAGCAGCCCGTCCGCGAACGCCCGTACCGCGTCGTCCGCGAGCAGCGGCAGCACCGAGCCCGCGGCCAGTTGCTCGTGCTCCACGATCACCCGCCCCCGCCGCCGGGCCACCGACAGCGCCTGCTCGGCCTGCTTGTAGGCGGCGGCCGCGGCGATCGGACCGGCCGGCGCGGAGAGCCCGACGACCAGTTCGTCCTCCTCGCCGACCGCCGTCTCCCGTACGGCGCTGCCCGCCCGCGCGGCCTCCAGGGCCGTCGCGTACTCCGCGCACGCCGACACCGCGGCGCCGCCGTCCGCGGCCAGCACCACCAGACGCTCGCCCTCCGGTACGACCAGCACGGCCTCCCCGGCGCGCGCGGCGGCGGACTCGACGATCTCGGCGAGGGCGCCGAGCGGATCGCCGTCGGTGTCGGAGGCGGCGGCGAGGGCGGCGGCCGAGGGCTTGGCGGCGGTGGGCACCCGCGACGGGTTCTCCACGGCTGCCAGGGCGGCCGACGCCGAGCCCGACACCGCCACCGACTCCGCGACGATCATCCGGAAGGGGGCGTCCAGCAGGACGCCGTACAGATCCCCGGCCACCGCGCGGGCGTGGTCCGGCTCGCCCGCGAGCAGCATGCGCAGCACCGCCGTACCCACGCGCTGTTCGGCCGCGTGCAGGGAGCGGGAGCGTTCCGTGGTCAGGGTGAGCAGGGCGATGGCCGAGTGGACGGCGTAGCGCTCGGCGGTGCCGAGGGCCGCGGCGGTGCCGACCGCGAGCGCCGCGCGGGGCCTGCGGCCCGTGCCCAGGCTGTGCAGTTCGACCCGGTCCTCGTTCTCCGGGCCGCCGACCACGGACGAGGCGGGCGCAGGCCGCTCCCGCAGCCGCTCCACGTCCGCGGTGATCCGTGCCGCCCGGCGGCCTGCCCACTCCGGGGCGGTGGCGACTACGGCGCCGGAGGCGTCGTAGAGCGCGGCCCAGCCGTCGACCTGCGAGGCGAGCGCGGCGAGCAGCCCCTCGGGCCCGTCGGTCAGCGCCTGCTTGGTCAGCTCGCGCTGGGCGGCGAACCCTGCTGTGACCGCCCGGTACTGATCGGCCGCGATGGCCGCCGACACGGCCTTGCTGATGGCGAGGAACGGCGTGCGGCGCGGGACCTCCAGCAGCGGCAGCCCCTCCTTGCGGGCCGCCTCGACCAGGGCCTGCGGAATGTCCTCGTAGTTCACCCCTACGGCGAAGCCGAGCCCGACGACCCCGGCGCCGGCCAGCCGCTTCACATAGCGGCGCATCGCCTCGGGGTCCTCCGCGTCCAGCTTGAGCGCGGTGATCAGCAGCAGCTCCCCGCCCTCCATATAGGGGACGGGGTCGGCGAGCTCGCTGACATGCGCCCAGCGGACGGGCACGTCCAGACGGTCCTCGCCCGCGCGCACGGTGAGTTTGAGCGCGGAGTGATGGACGAGCGAGGCGAGCGTGGGGGGCATGAGGCCTTCAGGTCGGTGAAGTCAGTGTGATCGTCGTGATCATTTGGCCGCTGTGTATGAACAGCCTATGCCGATTCTGCCGCACCGTATGGACGAGCTGTCACTCCCGCAGATCCACCAGCAGCGGCGGCGCGTGCTCGCCCCGCACATCCGTCAGCGACAGCACCGCATGCCCCGGCGGCACCGCGTGCGCCAGCTCGGACGCCGACCAGCGCTCCCTCTCGACCTGCCGCACGGTGACGGCCCGCGCGGTCGGCGCCTTGCCGGTGATCACCCGGCGCACCGCGTGCAGCGCCTTCCCGGCGGGCGTCTCCGCGATGATCTGCCGGTCGGTGACATCCCGCGCCTCGGTCCACTCCTTGCCCCACGCCTCGGCGAAGTCCTGCCCGTCCCACGGCGTGAGCCCGGACAGCGCCATCCGGCAGCCGGCCGCCCCGAGCAGCGGTCCGCGCAGCGGCCTGGGTACGTCGTCCAGGGAACGCAGGGTCACCACCGCGCCGGCGTTCCCGGACCGCAGCCGCTGGATCCCGCGTACGGCCTCGGGCGTCACCACGCCCGTCGCGTCGTCGAGGATCAGACAGGCGAACAGCGACCGGTCCTCGCGCACGGCCACGCTCGCCGTGAACTGGGCGAGCACCAGCCGCGCCAGCATCCGCGAGGCGTCCGCATGTCCACGCGCGGGCAGGTCGATACGGACCCGCACGGGGTGGTCGAGGGCCTTGAGCGAGAAGGGCCGCGACTGCCCGGAAGTGTCGAAGAACCCGGCGAACGCAGGCCGGTCCAGCAGCGCCACCCGGTCCGCGAGGACTCCCCCGACATCGCCGGGATGCGCCAGCTGCCGCTCCCGCGCGTCCAGTTCCCGCAGCAGCGACTCCTGCCCCGACCCCTCCAGCGCGGTACGCAGCGCGGCAAGCGGTCCGGGCGCGCCGTCGAGCAGCTGGCGCAGCTCAGGAACGGACGGGAAGCGCCCGTGCACCGCCCGGAACGGGCCGAGCAGTTGGGCCAGCACGGTCGTGGAGCGGCGGCTGTCGCTGCCGGGGTGCGGATCGGCGAGGTCTCCGACCAGCGCCTCGGCGAGCACGGCCGCGGCCTCGTCGGGGTCGGTGGTCCCGCCGTACAGGTCGAGGTCGTACACGGACTCCGGATTCCCGATGCGTACGACGACGTCGTAGGCGTCGGCCGGGCCGAGCCCCGCGCCCGCGGCGCCGACCACCACGACCGCGGCGCGTCCGGCGAGTGCGTGCAGGCACAGCGACTCGGCGAGCGGACGGACGACGGTACCGGTCTTGCCGGAGCCTGCGGGGCCGACGGCGAGCAGGGAGGTGCCGAGCAGATCGGGGCCGAGGGCGAGACCGGTGCCTCGGTAGGCGTAGGGGTTGCGGGGGTCGTCGGCGGTGGTGCCGAGGCGGACCTGCCCCGTCACCAGATCGTGCCGGGACAGCCGGGTCGGCAGATCGCGCTCACCGGAGGGGTGCAGACAGGCGGCGGCGCCGTCCTTCAGCACCGCGCCGGTAAAGGTGGCGAGGCTGTGCCGGCCACTGCGCACGCTCTGCCAGGCGCGGATGATCCGGGCGTGATCGACGTCCCGCATCATCCCGGCCTTCCCCTCGGCGGCGAGCCGCTCGGCGGCGTCGACGGCACCGACGGCGCGGAGCTGCGGCCACTCGGCGGGGTCCTGTTCGGGGGCGGGCGGACGCTCGGGGAGGGCCGTCCGGCGGGGCCAGGCAGGTGGGCCGTAGCGGCGCCAGACCTCGCTCCAGCGGCCGAGGCGGCCCACGGCGAACATGATCGCGAGGGCGATGAGGGTGTAGTAGCTGTACCAGAGGATCGCGTTGCCGACGCGGTCGTTGTTCTCGCGCCAGGAGTCCGGGGTGAACAGCTCCAGCGGCAGCACCCACCAGCCGCCGAGGTAGCCGTTCCACAGCAGCGACCAGACCAGCCAGCCCACCAGGAACGCGATCAGCGCCCCGCTCAGCAGCTGCCGCCCGGGGATCTGCTCCGGCTCCTCGTCGGGCCGCGGCCGGTGTCCGAACCGCCAGACGCCGGGCAGCGCCTCCGGCCGGGGCGTGCGCAGCCACGCCAGGAACGCCGAACCGTCCGGCATCGGCGGCGCCGAGGGCCTCGGTGGAACAGCGGAGCGTGATCGCGGCACAGGAGTCGCATGCGTACCCCGCGCGTCCTGCGTCCCGTCGCTGTCCATCGCCCTTGCCCCCTGACCAGCCGTTCCGTACCACCGTCAGCGAGCCAATCTAACGCCCCCGCAAGGGGAGTTCACGGTTAGCCGCCCCGGCATGCTGGCCGGAACCGGACTCCCGCTATGTCCACCACGGACAACCGGCCCCGTCGACAACGCCCACATGGAGCATGCCCACCCCCCGCTCCCCGCCCTAGCCTGCGAGAAAAGAGAAGACAAGCGTCCGCAAAACCCCCAGGAGCCCCTCATGACCGACCTTCCGCAGGAGCGCCGCGTCGTCACCGCCATCCCCGGCCCGAAGTCGCAGGAGCTGCAGGCCCGCCGCACCGCCGCGGTGGCGCAGGGCGTGGGCTCCGTGCTGCCGGTGTTCACCGCGCGCGCGGGCGGCGGCATCATCGAGGACGTCGACGGCAACCGCCTCATCGACTTCGGCTCCGGCATCGCCGTGACCTCCGTCGGCGCCTCCGCCGAGGCCGTCGTACGACGCGCCTCCGCGCAGCTCGCCGACTTCACCCACACCTGCTTCATGGTCACGCCGTACGAGGGCTACGTCGAGGTCGCCGAGGCCCTCGCCGAGCTCACCCCGGGTGACCACGCCAAGAAGTCCGCGCTGTTCAACTCCGGCGCCGAGGCCGTCGAGAACGCCGTCAAGATCGCCCGTGCGTACACCAAGCGCCAGGCCGTCGTCGTCTTCGACCACGGCTACCACGGCCGCACCAACCTCACGATGGCGCTGACGGCGAAGAACATGCCGTACAAGCACGGCTTCGGCCCGTTCGCGCCCGAGGTCTACCGCGTCCCGGTCGCCTACGGCTACCGCTGGCCGACCGGTGCCGAGAACGCCGGTCCGGAGGCCGCCGCGCAGGCCATCGACCAGATCACCAAGCAGGTCGGCCCGGAGAACGTGGCCGCGATCATCATCGAGCCGGTGCTCGGCGAGGGCGGCTTCATCGAGCCGGCCAAGGGCTTCCTGCCGGAGATCGTGAAGTTCGCGAACGCCCACGGCATCGTCTTCGTCGCCGACGAGATCCAGTCCGGCTTCTGCCGTACCGGCCAGTGGTTCGCCTGTGAGGACGAGGGCATCGTCCCGGACCTGATCACCACCGCCAAGGGCATCGCGGGCGGTCTGCCGCTCGCCGCCGTCACCGGCCGCGCCGAGATCATGGACGCCGCCCACGCCGGCGGCCTGGGCGGCACCTACGGCGGCAACCCGGTGGCGTGTGCCGGTGCGCTCGGCTCCATCGAGACGATGAAGGAGCTGGACCTCAACGCCAAGGCGAAGAACATCGAGGCGGTCATGAAGGCCCGCCTCGGCGCCATGGCCGAGAAGTTCGACATCATCGGCGACGTCCGCGGCCGTGGCGCGATGATCGCCATCGAGCTGGTCAAGGACCGCACCACCAAGGAGCCGAACGCGGAGGCCACAGCCGCCCTCGCCAAGGCCTGCCACGCCGAGGGCCTGCTGGTCCTGACCTGTGGCACCTACGGCAATGTGCTGCGCTTCCTCCCGCCGCTGGTCATCGGCGAGGACCTGCTCAACGAGGGCCTCGACATCATCGAGCAGGCTTTCTCCCGCATCTGACGCACCTCTGACCCCAGTGGCCCCAGCGGACTGGGGCCGCGGGGGTCAGAGGGTGTGAAGAAGGTGTGCGAGGTGTCTGTCAGGACTCGATTCCGACTGTCTTGGGCGCACCCCCTGTCGTAAGTTCTACCCAGATGAGAGATACACCCCGCCCACAGGGGACTGTGGGCGACTTCAGGCCGGGGCCTCCCCAGCTTCGACCTGGTCGTGCCCTCGCGCACACAAACGGGGCCTCTGGCCCCGGATCTCCTCACCGATCGGACAGTCGCTCGCCCCAAACCCCCCGGGGCGCGCGACCATCCGATCCGGACGGCCGCCTCGGAACCACCCCCCCTGTTCCGGGGCGGCCGACCTCCCTCCTCTCCCTTCTGGGACTTCTCGGGCTTCCGGCCCTTCTCTTCGCGCTGATCACCTGGCAGGTCGTGGCCGACGGCCCGCTGGTAAGGGTGGACGAGCGGCTCAGCAGAGCCCTCGTCCATCCCGATCGCGACTCCGAACTCCTCGCGGATCTGGGCAATGTGCAGGTCGCGCTGCCCGTCCTCCTGGTGAGCCTGGTCTACGTCGCCCTGCGCTCCCGGCGCAGTGGTACAGACCGCTGGTGGTGGCCGGCCACGGCCGCGGCGCTGCTGATGGCACTGGTTCCGGCCTTGGTGGTACCCATCAAGGAGCTCACCGACCGCCCGGGCACCCCCGTCGTGCCCCCGGCCACCGGCTACTTCCCCTCCGGCCACACCGCGACCGCCGCCATCGCCTACGGCGCCGCGACCCTGCTCCTCCTCCCCTGGCTCCGCACCTCCGCAGCCCGCCGCATCTGCGTGACCGTCTGCGCCGCCCTCGTACTCGGCGTCTCCTACGGCCTGGTCCGGCGCGGCTACCACTGGCCACTGGACGTCGTGGCCAGTTGGTGCCTCTGCACGGTCCTGCTCACCGGCTACGTCCTGCTCATCAGCCGAAGTAGCCGTCGAAGGTCCGCTGGAACTCCCAGTTCGAGTACCGGTCCCAGTTGATCGACCACGTCATCAGGCCCCGCAGCGCGGGCCAGGTGCCGTGCGTGGCGTACGAGCCGCAGCTCACCTTCTTCGTCAGACAGTCGAGGGTCTTCACGACCTCGGCCGGAGGGACATGACCGTTGCCCGCGTTCGTGGACGCGGGCATGCCGATGGCGATCTGGTCGGGGCGCAGCGGCGGGAAGACGTTGTTCGCGTCGCCCGCGACCGGGAAGCCGGTGAGCAGCATGTCGGTCATCGCGATGTGGAAGTCGGCGCCGCCCATGGAGTGGTACTGGTTGTCGAGGCCCATGATCGGGCCCGAGTTGTAGTCCTGGACGTGCAGCAGGGTCAGGTCGTCGCGCATGGCGTGGATGACCGGGAGATACGCGCCCGCCCTCGGGTCCTGGCCGCCCCACTTGCCGGTGCCGTAGTACTGGTAGCCGAGCTGGACGAAGAAGGTCTCCGGGGCCATCGTCAGCACGAAGTCGTCGCCGTACTTGGCCTTCAGGGTCTTCAGGGCCGAGATCAGGTTCACGATCACCGGCGTCTTGGGGTTCTTGAAGTCCGTGTCGTCGGCGTTCAGGGAGAGCGAGTGGCCCTCGAAGTCGATGTCCAGGCCGTCGAGGCCGTACTCGTCGATGATCTTCGAGACCGAGCTGACGAAGGTGTCCCGCGCGGCGGTCGTCGTGAGCTGCACCTGGCCGTTCTGGCCGCCGATGGAGATCAGCACCTTCTTGCCCGCCGCCTGCTTGGCCCTGATCGCGGCCTTGAAGTCGGCGTCACTCTCGACGTTCGGACATTCGGCGACCGGGCAGCGGGTGAAGCGGATGTCGCCGGAGGTGACCGAGGTCGGCTCGCCGAAGGCCAGGTCGATGACGTCCCAGCTGTCGGGGACGTCCGCGAGACGGGTGTAGCCGGAGCCGTTGGCGAAGCTGGCGTGGAGGTAGCCGACGAGGGCGTGCGGCGGAAGGTCGGAGGAGCCGCCCCCGCCCGCGGTGGTCGTCGCGGTGACCGTGCCGGACTTCGCGGACTCGCCGGCGTCGTTCACGGCGGCGACCTGGAAGGCGTACGCCGTCTGCGGTGACAGTCCGGTCACCGTCGCCGAAGTGCCGCTCACCGTCTGGACCTTGACGCCGTCGCGGTAGACGGCGTAACTCGTCGCGCCTGTTGCCGCGGTCCAGGACAGGGCGACGCTGGAGGAGGTGATCGTGCCTGTTCTCAGGCCGGTGGGCGGTGCGGGTGGTTGGCCGGGGTCGACGGAGGGGCCGACCAGGGAGACGTCGTCGGCGTGGTAGGCGCCGGTGCCGTACCAGCCGTGGGTGTAGATCGTGACCTTGGTGGTGGACGGTCCGGTGCGGAAGGTCGTGGTGAGCTGCTGCCAGGTCGGCGCGGACTGGGTCCACGTCGAAACGTCGGTGGTGCCGGTGCCGCTCGCGCCCAGATAGACGTACGAGCCTTGGACGTAACCGGACAGCGTGTACTGGGAGTTCGGCTGCACGGTGACGGTCTGCGCGCACCGGGCGTTGTCGCTGCCGGCCGGAGTCGCCCGCAGCGCTGAACTGCCGCTGCGCACAGGTGAGGTGACGGTGGTGCCCGCCGTACAGGTCCAGCCGGTGAGACCGGATTCGAAGCCTCCGTTCCTGGCCAGGTCCGCGTCGGCCGCACGGGCGGCCGACGAGAGCGCGGTGATGCCGGGTACGGCCAGGGCCATGGCCGTGAAGAGGGCGATCAAATGTCTGGTGCGATCCACAAGTGCCTCCGGGCTTGGGGGAATTGGAGGGTGGAGCGCGCTCAACTTGGTCCAGACCAATTGGGTTGTCAAGACCCCCTGTCAGCTTTCTCCCGGTCAGTCCTCCTCGTCCGTGGCCAGTCCCGCCGCCGCTTCATGCATGGCCAGTTCGAGCAGTGCGGGGTCGGTGAGGGTGCCGGATCCGTCCGGTGGGACCAGCCAGCGGACGCCGCCGGTGGCGCGCCCGGGGTAGGGCACCACGATCCAGGTGCCGGCCCCTGCCGTACGGATGCCGGTGCCGAGCCAGCGGGCCGCGGTGCCCGGCGGTACCAAGAAGCCCATGCGGGCGTCGCCGAAGTCGACGAGCACCGGGCCGGGCCGGTCGAGGATACGGGTCAGTACATCGAGCGTCGGGTAGCCGAGTTCGCCCGGCAGGATGAGCACGTCCCAGGCCTTCCCGGCGGGCAGCAGGGCCACCCCGAGCGGGTTGCGTTCCCATTCCCAGCGGCAGGCCTCGGGATCCGGTGCCACGGACGCGAGCCACTCGACCGCCGTCTTCGCCCCTGTCATGACGGGACCTCCCTTTTCCGTCGTGGACGCCTTGTGCGTCAGGAGGGAGAGGGAGGTCCCTGCCAGGCATTACGCGGGTTTCCGCAACCTTTTGAAGTGAACCGGAGCACATCCGGCGCGCGTCAGCTGTCGAAGCCGAGACCCAGCCGGTCCATCGTCTTCAGCCAGAGGTTGCGCCGCCCGCCGTGCGCGTCGGCCCGGGCCAGCGACCACTTGGTGAGCGCGATCCCGGTCCAGGCGAACGGCTCGGGCGGGAAGGGCAGCGGCTTGCGCCGGACCATTTCCAGTTCGGTCCGCTCGGTGGGCTCCCCCGACAACAGGTCCAGCATCACATCGGCACCGAAGCGGGTGGCGCCGACGCCGAGCCCCGTATAGCCCGCCGCGTACGCGACCTTCCCGCCGTGTGCTGTGCCGAAGAACGCCGAGAAGCGCGAGCAGGTGTCGATCGCGCCGCCCCAGGCGTGGGTGAAGTTGAGGCCCTCCAGCTGCGGGAAGCAGGTGAAGAAGTGATCGGCGAGCTTGGCGTACGTCTCCGGGCGGTCGTCGTACTCGGCGCGCACCCGGCCGCCGTACGGATAGATGGCGTCGTAACCGCCCCACAGGATCCGGTTGTCGGCGGACAGCCGGAAGTAATGGAACTGGTTGGCGCTGTCCCCGAGGCCCTGGCGGTTCTGCCAGCCGATCTCCTTGAGCTGGTCGTCGGTGAGCGGCTCGGTCATCAGGGCGTAGTCGTAGACCGGGACGGTGAAGGCGCGCACCCGCTTGACCAGGTTCGGGAAGATGTTGGTGCCGAGGGCGACCTGGCGGGCGCGGACCGTTCCGTACGGGGTGCGTACGGCCATGCCGGCGCCGTACGGCTTCAGGTCCAGCGCGGGCGTGTGCTCGTACACCCGCACCCCGAGCCGGACGCATGCCGCCTTCAGACCCCAGACCAGCTTGGCCGGGTTGAGCATGGCGACGCCCCGGCGGTCGTGGAGGCCCGCCTGGAATGTCGGTGAGTCGACTTGTTCCCGCACGGCATCGGCGTCCAGGAACTCGACGCCCTCGGCGAGTCCCTCGCGCTCGATCTCCTCGTACCAGTCGCGCAGTTCCCGGGCCTGGTAGGTCTCGGTGGCGACGTCGATCTCGCCGGTGCGTTCGAAGTCGCAGTCGATGCCGTGCCGGGCGACCGCCGCCTCGATCTCGTCGAGGTTGCGGGCGCCCAGCTCCTGAAGCTTGTGGATCTCGCCCGGCCAGCGGGCGAGCCCGTTGGGCAGACCGTGGGTGAGGGAGGCGGCGCAGAAGCCGCCGTTGCGGCCCGAGGCGGCCCAGCCCACCTCGCGGCCCTCCAGCAGGACGACATCCCGGTGCGGGTCGCGCTCCTTGGCCAGGAGCGCGGTCCACAGTCCGCTGTATCCGCCGCCGACGACCAGCAGATCGCAGGTCTCGGCGCCGGTGAGCGCGGGCTCGGGGTGGGGCTTGCCGGGGTCGTCCAGCCAGTACGGAACCGGCTGTGCTTCAGAAAGTGCCTTTGTCCAACGGCTCATGGCGCTTGGGGCCATGATTTCAACTCCCTACAGGGGGTTATCGAAAAGGGCTACGCCTTTTGCTTGTTGCGGCGGTTGCTGATGACCATCGAGGCCAGGACGAACAGTACGGCGATGAGGAACATGGCGGTACCGATGACATTGATCTGAACGGGCGTTCCGCGCTGAGCCGAGCCCCAGACGAACATGGGGAAGGTGACGGTCGAGCCCGCGTTGAAATTGGTGATGATGAAATCGTCGAAGGAGAGCGCGAAGGCGAGCAGCGCGCCCGCGGCGATTCCGGGTGCCGCGATCGGCAGGGTGACCCGGAGGAAGGTCTGCAGCGGGCCGGCGTAGAGATCCTGCGCGGCCTGCTCCAGCCTCGGGTCCATCGACATGACGCGCGCCTTGACGGCCGTCACGACGAAGCTGAGGCAGAACATGATGTGGGCGATGAGAATCGTCCAGAAGCCCAGCTGGACGCCCATGTTGAGGAACAGGGTGAGCAGCGAGGCGGCCATGACGACCTCGGGCATCGCCATCGGCATGAAGATCAGCGAGTTCACCGCGCCGCGCGCCCGGAACCGGTAGCGGACCAGGGCGAAGGCGATCATCGCGCCGAGGACGGTGGCGCCCAGCGTCGCCCAGAAGGCGATCTGGAGGCTCAGGGTGAGCGAGGAGCACAACCCCGAGACACCACAGGGATCGGTCCAGGCGTCGGTGGAGAATTTCTGCCACTCGTAGTTGAAGCGGCCCTTCGGGTCGTTGAAGGAGAACACCGTCACGACGACGTTGGGCAGCAGCAGATATCCGAGCGTGATGAGGCCCGCGATGACGACGAGATTGCGCCGGAGCCAGTTGACGAAGGCCATTTAAACCAGATCCTCCGTCCCCGACTTGCGGATGTAGAGCGTGACCATGATGAGGATCGCGAACATCAGGATGAAGGAGAGCGCGGCGGCCGTCGGATAGTCGAGAATCCTGAGGAACTGCGACTGGATGACATTGCCGATCATTCGGGTGTCGGTGGAGCCGAGCAGATCGGCGTTGACGTAGTCACCGGCGGCCGGGATGAAGGTGAGCAGCGTGCCGGAGACGACGCCCGGCATCGACAGCGGGAAGGTGACCTTCCGGAAGGTCGTGATGGGCTTGGCGTACAGATCGTTCGCGGCCTCGTGCAGCCGGCCGTCGATGCGCTCCAGCGAGGTGTAGAGCGGCAGGATCATGAACGGCAGGAAGTTGTACGTCAGACCGCAGACGACCGCCAGCGGGGTGGCCAGTACCCGGTCCCCCGCCGTCATCCCGAGCCAGCTGGTGACGTCCAGGACGTGCAGCGAGTTGAGCGCGCCGACGACCGGGCCGCCGTCCGCGAGGATCGTCTTCCAGGCGAGGGTGCGGATCAGGAAGCTGGTGAAGAACGGCGCGATCACCAGGATCATGATCAGGTTCCGCCAGCGGCCGGCCCGGAAGGCGATGAGATACGCCAGCGGATAGCCCAGCAGCAGACACAGGATCGTCGCGGAACCGGCGTACAGCACCGACCGCAGGAACTGCGGGTAGTACTCGGTCAGCGCGTCCCAGTAGGTGGCGAAGTGCCAGGTGACCTCGTAGCCCTGCTCCAGCGAGCCGGTCTGCACCGAGGTGGAGGCCTGGTAGACCATCGGCAGCGCGAAGAACACCAGCAGCCAGGCGAGTCCGGGCAGCAGCAGGAGGTACGGCGTCCAGCGGCCCCTCTTGCGCGGGGGCTTCTTCTCGGGGGCGGGCGCCAGGGGCGGCGCCTCGGTGACCGTCGCCATCAGACCGCCTCTTCCTCGGTGCCCGCGTCGATGTCCTGGGCGGCATCCAGGCCGAAGGTGTGCGCCGGGGACCAGTGCAGGACGACGTCGGCGCCGGGGACGAGACGGGCGTCGCGGTCGACGTTCTGGGCGTAGACCGCGAACTCGGGGCAGACCGGGCTGTCGATGACGTACTGCGTGGAGACGCCGATGAAGGACGCGTCCGCGATCTTTCCGGTGACGCGGTTGCGGCCGTCCGGGATCTCGCCGGCGTCGTCCGCGTGCGTGAGGGAGATCTTCTCCGGCCGTACGCCGACCAGCACCTTGCCGCCGGTCGTGGTGGGGGCGGAACAGCGCGCCTCGGGCAGGACGAGCTTGCCGCCGCCCGCCTTGAGGACGATGTCCTCGCCGCTCTTGGCGTCGACCTCGGCCTCGATGAGGTTGGAGGTGCCGAGGAAGTTGGCCACGAAGGTGGTCTTCGGGTTCTCGTACAGATCGGCGGGGGCGCCGAGTTGCTCGACGCGGCCCGCGTTCATCACGGCGACCGTGTCGGCCATGGTCATGGCCTCCTCCTGGTCGTGCGTGACGTGCACGAAGGTGATGCCGACCTCGGTCTGGATGCGCTTGAGCTCCAGCTGCATCTGGCGGCGCAGCTTGAGGTCGAGGGCGCCGAGCGGCTCGTCGAGGAGGAGCACCTTGGGGTGGTTGATCAGCGCGCGGGCGACCGCGACGCGCTGCTGCTGGCCGCCGGAGAGCTGATGCGGCTTCTTACGTGCCTGCTCGCCCAACTGCACGAGCTCCAGCATGTCCTCGACCTGCTTCTTCACGCTCTTGATGCCGCGTCGGCGCAGGCCGAAGGCGACGTTCTCGAAGATGTCGAGGTGCGGGAAGAGGGCGTAGGACTGGAAGACGGTGTTCACGGGCCGCTTGTAGGGCGGCAGCCGGGTCACGTCCTGGTCGCCGAGGAAGACGGTGCCGGAGGTCGGCTCCTCAAGTCCCGCGATCATGCGCAGCGTTGTGGTCTTGCCACAGCCGGAGGCGCCGAGCAGGGCGAAGAAGGAGCCCTGCGGCACGGTCAGGTCCAGCGGGTGTACGGCGGTGAAGGCGCCGTACGTCTTGCTGATGCCCGTGAGACGGACGTCGCCGGTGTTGTCGTTCTTGGTGGTCACGTCGATCACGCCCCAGTCAGCTTCGCGAACTTCGTTTCGAATTCGGTCTCTTCCTTCGAGCTCAGCGAGCGGAAGGCGCGGGACTTCGCGGCCATGGCCTTGTCGGGGATGATCAGCGGGTTGTTCGCCGCATCCTCGTCGATCTTCGCCAGCTCGTCCTTGACCCCGTCGACGGGGCAGACGTAGTTGATGTACGCGGCGAGTTCGGCGGCAGCCTTCGGCTCGTAGTAGTAGTCGATGAGCCGTTCGGCGTTGGTCTTGTGCCGGGCCTTGTTGGGGACCAGCAGGTTGTCGGTCGACGTCATGTATCCGCTGTCCGGGATGATGAAGTCGATGTCCGGGCTGTCCGCCTTGAGCTGTACGACGTCTCCGGCCCAGGCGATACAGGCGGCGAAGTCGCCGCTGGACAGGTCGGAGGTGTAGTCGTTGCCGGTGAAGCGGCGGATCTGGCCCTTGTCGACGGCCTTCTGGATACGGGCGATGGCCGCGTCGTAGTCGTCGGCGGTGAAGTTCCCCGGGTCCTTGCCCATGTCCAGCAGCGTCATGCCGATGCTGTCGCGCATCTCGGACAGGAAGCCGACCCGGCCCTTGAGCTTGGGGTTGTCGAGCAGATCGGAGATGGTCTTCACCTCGACGCCGTCCAGCGCCTTCTTGTTGTAGGCGATGACCGTCGAAATGCCCTGCCATACATACGAGTAGGCGCGCCCCGGGTCCCAGTCCGGGGAGCGGAACTGGGAGGACAGGTTGGCGTAGGCGTGCGGCAGGTTGGCCGGGTCCAGTTTCTGGACCCACCCGAGGCGGATCAGCCGGGCGGCGAGCCAGTCGGTGACGCAGATGAGGTCGCGCCCGGTGTCCTGGCCGGCCGCCAGCTGCGGCTTGATCTTGCCGAAGAACTCGACGTTGTCGTTGATGTCCTCGGTGTACTTGACCTTGATGCCGGTCCGCTCGGTGAACGCGTCGAGCGTCGGGTGGTGCTTCTCGCTCTCGTCGACGTCCATGTACTCGGTCCAGTTGGAGAAGCTGACGGACTTCTCCTTGGCCGAGTGGTCGTCGGCGGAGACGCCGCCCTCGGTCTTGCCCGCGGCCGGGATGCCGCAGGCGCTCAGCGTTCCCAGACCGCCGACCGCGAGCGCGCCGCCGGTGGAGGCGCGCAGCAGCGAACGGCGGGAGAGGGACGCCCTGCCGTTGCGGAAGCTGCGCCGCATGGCGGCCACTTGGGCCGGGGAAAGGCGGTCGGGCTCGAACTGCTCCATGCGCTTGGTGCCCTTTCGGGAGGGTGGGCGGCCGCGGGTCGGGCGGCCTGGCTGCTATCGGTCCCCGAAGATCGTGCGGTGCCAGTCCTTCCTGGCGACCGCGGTGTTGTCGAACATCACGTGCTTGATCTGCGTGTACTCCTCGAAGGAGTAGGCTGACATGTCCTTGCCGAAGCCGGACGCCTTGTACCCGCCGTGGGGCATCTCGCTGATGATCGGAATGTGGTCGTTCACCCACACACAGCCCGCCTTGATCTCACGGGTGGCGCGGTTGGCGCGGTAGACGTCCCGGCTCCAGGCGGAGGCGGCGAGGCCGTACGGGGTGTCGTTGGCGAGCGCGATCCCTTCGTCGTCGGTGTCGAAGGGCAGGACGACAAGAACAGGACCGAAGATCTCGGACTGGACGATCTCGCTGTCCTGAGCGGCATCGGCGACGAGGGTGGGCCGGTAGAAGGCGCCCTTCTTCAGCTCCCCCTGCGGGGCCTCCCCGCCGGTCACCACGCGCGCGTAGCCACGCGCCCGGTCGACGAACCCGGCGACGCGGTCGCGCTGGACGTGGGAGATGAGCGGGCCGAGGTCGGTACCGGCGGCGAAGGGGTCGCCGAGCCGGACGGTCTCCATGAGGGCGGCGGTCTTCTCGACGAACGCCTCGTACAGCGGTCGCTGGACGTACGCGCGCGTGGCGGCCGTGCAGTCCTGGCCGGTGTTGATGAGAGCGCCCGCGACGGCGCCGTTGGCGGCGGCCTCCAGGTCGGCGTCGTCGAAGACGACGAAGGGCGCCTTGCCGCCGAGCTCCAGGTGGATCCGCTTGACGGTGGCGGTGGCGATCTCGGCGACGCGCTTGCCGACGGCGGTGGACCCGGTGAAGGAGGTCATGACGACGTCCGGATGCCCGACGAGATGCTCACCCGCCTCCTTGCCGGTGCCCGTGACGATGTTGACGACACCGTCGGGGATACCCGCCTCGGTGCAGGCCTCGGCGAAGAGCAGCGAGGTCAGCGGGGTGAGCTCGGCGGGCTTGAGCACGATGGTGTTGCCCGCGGCGATCGCCGGGAGGATCTTCCAGGCGGCCATCTGGAGGGGGTAGTTCCAGGGGGCGATGGAGCCGACGACTCCGATGGGCTCGCGGCGCACGTAAGAGGTGTGATCACCGGAGTACTCACCGGCGGACTGCCCCTGAAGATGGCGGGCGGCACCCGCGAAGAACGCGGTGTTGTCGATGGTCCCCGGGACGTCGAACTCACGGGTCAGCTTCAGTGGCTTGCCGCACTGGAGGGACTCGGCGCGGGCGAACTCCTCGGCGCGTTCGGCGAGGACGGCGGCCAGCTTGTGCAGCGCGTCGGAGCGCTCGCCGGGGGTGGCGCCGGACCAGCCGGGGAAGGCGGCGCGGGCGGCGGCGACGGCGGCGTCGACGTCTTCGGTCCCCGCCAGTTCGTAGGTGAGGACCTCCTCGCCGGTGGCCGGGTCGACGACGCTGTGCGTACGGCCCGAGGTGCCCTTGGTCGCACGGCCGCCGATGTACTGCGCACCGGACGCGAAGCGCTCGTGTGCCGGGAATCGTTCCGGGGTGGTCTTGCCCGGGTTGTGCATGTCGCTCTCCTCCGCCTTCGCCCCGCTGTCCACGGGGGCGGGTGGCGTAGCTCCAGCTCGATTTGAGTGCCGATCCTGACAGAGCGGGAGTCCTCCAACAAGTGATTCCGTTGTTGCCTTTTGGTTACGCGACGGAATCTGTCGACCAGGTGTCGAGTGAACCGGAAAAAGCCAGGACGGAGTGTCAGTGGTGCGTGCCAGACTCGCGTGCATGGGAAAGATCGATTCTCGGGATGCCCTGGTCAGGGAGGTCCGCGCGGGGGCGGGGATCAAGTATCTGCACTTCTGGGGGCACCGGCCGAGGCCCGATGGCCGCATCGGTGCGAGCTGTCTGAGTCAGTGGTGGCCGTCGCCGTTCACGGTGGACGGCGTGGTGTACGCGACGGCCGAGCACTGGATGATGGCCGCAAAGGCCCGCCTGTTCGGCGACCCCAAGGCCGAGCGGAAGGTCTTGGCCGCCTCGCATCCCTCCGAGGCGAAGAACGCCGGGCGGCTGGTGCGTGGGTTCGACGAGGGGATATGGGCGCGCGAGCGGTTCGGCATCGTGGTCGAGGGCAGCGTGCAGAAGTTCGGGTCGGATGACGCGCTGCGGGGGTTTCTGCTGGGGACCGGGGAGCGGGTGCTGGTGGAGGCGAGTCCTGTGGATCGGGTGTGGGGGATCGGGCTCGCGGCGAGTGACGGGGCGGCGATGGATCCGGAGCGGTGGCGGGGGCCGAATTTGTTGGGGTTCGCGTTGATGGAGGCGCGGGAGCGGTTGCGGGGGTAGGGGTTTTTCGCCCCCGCCGCCCCTACCCGTCCCATCCCGGGGCTCCGCCCCGGACCCCGCTCCTCAAACGCCGGAGGGGCTGTTTTTAGCCCGTCCGGCGTTTGAGGACGAGGCCCCTTCAGGGCCGAAGCGGGGGTCTGGGGGCGGCAGCCCCCTGGGATGGGACGGGTAGGGGCGGCGGGGGCGAGAAGAACCCGGCGGTTCCTACGACGTGGCGATCACGAACGCCAGCATCGCCAGCCCCAGCACAATCCCCGAGGCACCACAGATCACCCCAGCCAAGGCCTGCCCCGAGTTGTTCGCCTCACCCCGCCGAACCTTCCCACGCCCCAGCAGACCGAAGACCAGCGCCAGAACGCCCGACAGAATGGCGAGCGGCCACAGACAGAAGACGGCTGCCGAGATAATCCCGAGCACAAGCGACGCCGTACCCATGCCGTTGCTGGGCATGGGATGCATCCCGGGCCAACCGTAGGCACCGGGGTAACCGTAAGGAACCTGCCCCGGCCCGTCGGGGGCAATGGGCGGCGGAGGCACGGGCTCGCCCTGGGCATACGGCGGGTGCACGGCAGGCGCGGCGAAGGGGTTCGCGGCAAAGCCCTGCGCCGGACCCGGCGGTGCGAAGGGATTGCCCGGGACGGACCCCGGCTGCGCCTGCGCCGGAGCATCCGGCATCGACGTAACCGTCTCCTGGTCATGCACCGAAGGAGCGGACCAGGCAGACGCCCCCGAGGCCACGGTATGCCCGGGCCCGTCGGCGACGCCCGACCCGCCCGGCACTGGAGGCACCCAGGGGTCCGGCTCACCCCGAGACACAGAGGCCCCCGGCGCAGGCGATGCCCAAGGGTTCGGCTCCCCCTGGGACGCAGAACCGCCCGGCGCTGGAGGCACCCAAGGCTCCGGCTCACCAGACGCAGAGACCCCCGGCGCAGGCGGCGCCCAAGGGCTCACCTCAGCCCGAGGCGCAGAACCGCCCGGCGTCAAAGGCACCGAAGAGTCCGGCCCACCCCGAGACCCGGAGCCACCCGGCGTCAAAGGCACCCAAGAGTCCGGCTCACCCCGGGCCCCGGAGCCACCCGGCATCGGAGGCGCCCAGGGACTCGGCTCCCCCCGAGACACCCCCGCGTCCTGCCCACCCTTCGTCAGCTCCACCCGCGGCCCGGCCCCATCCCCGGCCCCAGCATCCGCCGCCCCCGGCACAGCCCCAGCACCCTCCGCCGCCCCCGGCACAGACGTCTCGTCGGACATGCGCGGGCCCCCCTCCGTCTGCGTCCCGTCATGCTACGGCGCCGCCCACGACCGCAAGGCCGCGGCCTACGATGATCCCGGAGTCATCGATCAGCCGATCACCCGCGTCCCGCCGCACCCCGGCCGGGGACGCCGTTCCCGGGGAGGAACCTTGACCGACCACACCGCAACCGGCATCGCGAGCGCCTCGCGCGACCCGCACGCCTTCATCGCCGGACTGCCCAAGGCCGAACTGCATGTGCACCACGTCGGCTCCGCCTCCCCCCGCATCGTCTCGGAACTGGCCGCCCGCCACCCCGACTCCAAGGTGCCCACCGACCCCGAGGCCCTGGTCGACTACTTCACCTTCACGGACTTCGCCCACTTCATCGAGGTGTATCTGTCCGTCGTGGATCTGATCCGCACCCCGGAGGACGTACGTCTGCTGACGTACGAGGTCGCCCGGGACCTGGCCCGCCAGCAGGTGCGGTACGCCGAGCTGACCATCACCCCGTTCTCCTCCACCCGCCGCGGCATCGACGAGCGCGGCTTCATGGACGCCATAGAGGACGCCCGCAAGGCGGCGGAGGCGGAGTTCGGGACCGTACTGCGCTGGTGCTTCGACATCCCCGGCGAGGCGGGGCTGGAATCCGCCAAGGAGACCGTGCGGCTCGCCACCGACGACCGGCTGCGCCCGGAGGGCCTGGTGTCGTTCGGGCTCGGCGGCCCCGAGGTCGGCGTACCGCGGCCGCAGTTCAAGCCGTACTTCGACCGGGCCATCGCCGCAGGCCTGCGCTCCGTGCCGCACGCCGGTGAGACCACAGGACCGGAGACGGTCTGGGACGCCCTGACCCACCTGCGCGCCGAGCGCATCGGCCACGGCACCAGTTCCGCCCAGGACCCGAAGCTCCTGGCGCACCTCGCCGAGCACCGCATCGCCCTGGAGGTGTGCCCCACCTCCAACATCGCCACCCGCGCGGTCCGCACCCTCGACGAGCACCCCATCAAGGAGTTCACGCGGGCCGGCGTCCTGGTCACCATCAACTCCGACGACCCGCCGATGTTCGGCACCGACCTCAACAACGAGTACGCGGTCGCCGCCCGTCTGCTGGAGCTCGACGAGCGCGGCCTCGCCCAGCTCGCGCACAACGCCGTCGACGCGTCCTTCCTCGACGAGCCCGGCAAGGCCCGCATCAAGGCCGAGATCGACACGTACACCGCCACCTGGCTCGCCCCATGAGCCCGATCAATCACATGAGCCGCATGAACCAGACGATCACCGCCGTCGCCCACCGCGGCGACCCCTACCTCTTCCGCGAGAACACGCTCGACTCCCTGCGTTCGGCGATCAGCAGAGGCGCCGACGCCGTAGAGATCGACGTACGGCTGACCCGGGACGGCGTGCCCGTGCTGCTGCACGACGAGTCGCTGAAGCGGCTGTGGGAGCTGGACCGCCCGCTGCTCGCGCTTTCGGCGGACGAGGTACGCGAGCACACGGTCGGCAAGGTTCCGACGCTGGCCGAGGCCCTCGCCCGGACCGACGGCACCCGCGTCATGCTCGACCTGCCCGGCACACCGGATCTGCGCGCCGCGCGCCGGGTCGTGGACGTCGTACGGGAGTCGGGCGCGGCCGACCGCGTGTACTACTGCGCCGGCGCCCCCGCCATGCTCGCCGTGCGCGCCGCGGACCCGGCCGCCGAGATCGCGCTGACCTGGACGACGCTGGCGCCGCCGCGGCCCGGGCTACTGGAGGCGGTGCGGCCGCGCTGGCTCAACTACCGTTTCGGGCTGGTCGACCGAGCCCTCGCCGAGCGGGTCCATCGCGGTGGGCACCTGCTGTCGGTCTGGACCCCGGACACCCGCCGCTCGATGCGTCGGCTGATCGCCCTGGGCGTCGACTCGATCACCACGAACCGTATCGACACGCTGCACGCGCTCACACGCGCGAACGCCGCTCCACCGTCGCCGGATCGGCGGGGGTCGCGCGCGTGACGTACTGCGGCACGGGCGCGGTGTCGTCGCCGGTGTCACGGACCAGGCCGTAGCGGATCGCGCCCTGGTCGGGGCCGTAGTGGACGTCCTTGTCCGCTGCGGCCCAGTCCGTCGGCATGACGGTCAGTCCGTAGGAGGCGCCGCGCTCGTTCTGGTGCAGGGTGACGGTGCCGTCGAGGTAGAAGTACTCGTTCTGCCACATCTGCTGGGTGCCGTCGGGCAGCACGGTGTAGCCGATGTCCGGGCCGCCCATGCCGGTGACGTACCCGCGATCGGAACCGTCCCCGACGACATCGTCCATACGACGTCCGCCCCCGGACGCGACATGGAACAGCTTCCCCTTCAGCCCGGTCCAGGTCGGCATGGCGAGCCCACCGGACCGGTCGTGCGGGGCGATCTGCCAGCGCACCAGCACATAGCCCCGTCCGCTGAGCGTCACGCTCTCCCCTCGGTGCTGCATGACGGCCTTCGCGCCCCAGGTGCTGGTGAGCCCGGTCTCGGGGCGACGGGGCAGGGTGCCGGGGTCCGCGTTCGGGTCCGGCGCCTGATCGACGACGTCGACGACTGTGCCGTAGAGCTGGACCTTCCGCTGGGTCACCGACGGGGACGGAGTGGGGGTGGGGGTGGGCGACGGTGAGTGGGTGGTCACCGCCGTCTTGGGTGCTGTGGCGCGCGGGGGCGGGTCGTCGGACGGCTGGGTGACGACGTAGGCGCCGCCCGCGACGATGGTCGCGCCGGCCGTGACGGCGACGACGGGCTGGGTGAGCGCGCCCAGCACCTTGGCGGACCAGCCGACGGAGGCCGCCGCCGCGGCGGTCTTGCCGCCGAAGGCCAGGGAGAGCGTGAAGCCGACCGGAAGCGGGACGAGAGCGAGGCCGACGAGAAGCCGTTCGGCCGGTACGACGGTCTCGCGCGCGTCGCCGCAGTAGCCGCAGCCCCTGATGTGC
The DNA here is from genome assembly GCF_036173105.1 of Streptomyces sp. NBC_00287. Classification (NCBI taxonomy): domain Bacteria; kingdom Bacillati; phylum Actinomycetota; class Actinomycetes; order Kitasatosporales; family Streptomycetaceae; genus Streptomyces; species Streptomyces sp. NBC_00287. Next base: position 6,731,493 of record NZ_CP108053.1, on the reverse strand, counting down.
CGGGCCAGCCGCTTGCGCCAGACCGAGTCGGGACGGCCGTTCCAGCGGGAGGTGAGTTCGCGCAGGTCGGGGCAGGCGCCGTCGAGCGCCCGGACGATGCCGCGGGCGGTCTCCAGACGTTCCTTCACCCGCTGCACACGCACCGCCGCGTGCTGCCGGCTGATCCCGGCCGCGGCCGCCAGCTCACGCCGGCTCAGCTCGCCCGCGACCTCCAGCCACCACAGCGACAGCAACTGCCGGTCCTCGTCGTCGAGCCACGGCACGGCCTCGGCGACCTCGCGCCGCTGGCCCTCGAGTCCGAGGCGCAGCACGGTCAGTTCGGCGAAGTCCTGCTGGGCCGCCGAGTCGTCGAGCGGCGCGGACTGCCGACGGCGTGCCCGGTCCCGTATCTGCCGCATGGCGATGGCGATGAGCCAGGACCGGAAGCTGTCCGGATCGCGCAGCGACCCGAGGTTGCCGACGGCCCGCAGCATGGTCTCCTGGACGACGTCGTCGACATCGGCATGCCCGTTGAGGGCCCGCCCGACGACGTTGTAGACGAGGGGAAGCCACCCCGCCACCAGCTCGTCCAGCGCACGCCGGTCCCCCGCCTGCGCGGCCGCGATGGTGGAGCGCCACTGCCTGCCGGCTGCCTCGTCCACGTACGTCCTCTCCTGTGTCGTTCCCTCTTCGTACGCGCTGTGTCAGGGAGGGGCCATGAGGGAGATCACAGGGAGGGAGACGGAGTGGGGACTCCCTCGATAACACTTTTCTCGGTCAGCGCCTCCAGCCGCTTGATCTTCCGCCGTACGAGATAGAGCGGAATCACCCCGAACACCCCGAACGCCATGTCGATCACGCTCCACCAGAAGGGAATCCCGCGGATCGGTCCGCAGATCAGGGCGAGCGGGATGATGCCGGCGCAGGCGATCATCCCGAACTCGACGACCCAGATGTTGCGGACCGGATCGCGGTAGGGCCCGTAGAAGGCGACCGCGATGACGAGATGGGCGAAGGCCAGCCAGTCCGTGCCGTAGAGCAGGAAGGGGTAGTCGGCGTCGGCGGTGTCGAGACCGAGCCGTACACGTTCGATCCACTCCATCAGCGCCGGCAGCTGGTCCCCCACCGACAGCGACTTCAACACGTCCTCGGTCCAGCGCAGTTCGTGCACCAGGGGGAAGGCCGTGGCGCCGCTCAGCACCAGACATACGACGAAGAACACCAGCCAGACGCGAATGCCCTTCAACAGGGCGGCTCTGTCGCTCATGACGGCAGCGTACGCCGTTGTTGAACATGTTCAAAAGCATGCCGGGTGTGATCTACAACCCCACGAGCGTGTTCCACCGCCTGGCGAACCCCACCCGCTCCTCCCCCGTGATGTCCCGGGCGATGGCGAGGCGCTCGCGCATGGCCGAGTCCGGGAAGATCAGGGGGTCTTCGGCGAGGGCCGCGGTCTCCTCGTCCTTCGCCGAGGCCAGGACGTCCTGGGCGGCGGGGACCGGGCAGACGTAGTTCACCCAGGCCGCCAACTCCGCCGCCACCTCGGGCTCGTAGTAGTAGTCGATCAGGCGCTCGGCGTTCGTCTTGTGGCGGGCGAGGTTGGGGACCATCAGGGACTCGGACCAGAGTTCGGCGCCCTCCTCGGGGACGACGAACTCGATGTCGGGGTCGTCCGCCTGGAGTTGGATGACATCGCCGGAGTACGCCTGGCAGGCCAGGACGTCGCCGCTGGAGAGGTCCTTGATGTAGTCGTTGCCGGTGAAGCGGCGGATATGGCCGTTGTCGACCTGTCGCTCGACCTGGTCGCACACCGTGTGGAAGTCGTCCGCCGTCCACTTCGTGATGTCGACGCCGTTGCCCTGCATCAGCAGCGCGAAGGCCTCGTCCAGGCCCGACAGCAGCGATACCCGGCCCTTCAGGTCGCTCGACCAAAGGTCCGAGACCTGCCGGATCTCCCGGCCCAATCGGCGGCGGTTGTACGCGATTCCGGTGATCCCCGACTGCCACGGCACCGTGAACTTGCGGCCGGGGTCGAAGGCCGGCGAGCGCAGCAGCGGGTCGAGGTACCGCGTCACGTTCGGCTGACGGGTGCGGTCCATCTCCTGCACCCAGCCCAGCCGTACGAACCGCGCGCACATCCAGTCGCTGATGACGATGAGATCGCGGTCCGTCTGCTGATGGTTCATCAGGGAGGGGCTGATCTTCCCGAAGAACTCGTCGTTGTCGTTGATCTCCTCGACGTAGTCCACCGAGATGCCGGTGCGCCGCTCGAACGCGTCCAGCGTGGGCCGCCTGGTCTCGTCCTCGTCGTCGACGTCTATGTACAGCGGCCAGTTCGCCCAGGTGAGCCGTCGGTCGGTGGCGGAGAGATCGGCCCCTGCCCGGTCCCCGGGCTTGACGTAGGCGGCGGGCACCCCGCACCCCGCGAGTGCGGCACCGCCCAACGCGAGCAGCAGGGACCGGCGGGAGACACGGGAGGCTTTGGGCGAGGTGGGCAGCATCCCGGCAGCATGCCGCCCGGCTCGGGAGCCGGACAATGGACGCCACGTCAAACGAAACCGCGGGTACCCGACACCTTGTCAATCGATGACGTGGTGCCGAATACCCGCGGCGCTACAACAACACTCAGCCGTCCAGCGACGTCATCACGTGCTTGATCCGCGTGTAGTCGTCGAAGCCGTACCCCGACAGGTCCTTGCCGTAGCCGGACTTCTTGAAGCCGCCGTGCGGCATCTCCGCGACCAGCGGGATGTGCGTGTTGATCCAGACGCAGCCGAAGTCCAACGTCTTCGACATCCGCATCGCCCGCCCGTGGTCCTTGGTCCACACCGAGGACGCGAGGGCGTACTCCACACCGTTCGCCCACTCGACGGCCTGCGCCTCGTCCGAGAAGGACTGGACGGTGATGACCGGCCCGAAGACCTCGTTCTGGATGATCTCGTCGTCCTGCTTGAGACCGGAGACGACGGTCGGCGCGTAGAAGTAGCCCTTGTCGCCGACCCGCTGACCGCCGGCCTCGACCTTGGCGTGCGCGGGGAGGCGCTCGATGAAGCCGGAGACCTGCTTGAGCTGGTTCGGGTTGTTCAGCGGACCGAAGAGCACGTCCTCGTCGTCCGGCTGACCCGTCTTCGTCTCGGCGGCGGCCTTCGCGAGCGCGGCCACGAACTCGTCGTGGATGGACTCCTGGACGAGCACGCGCGTGGCGGCCGTACAGTCCTGGCCGGCGTTGAAGAAGCCCGCGACGGAGATGTCCTCCACGGCCTTCGCGATGTCCGTGTCCTCGAAGACCACGACCGGCGCCTTGCCGCCCAGCTCCAGGTGGACCCGCTTGACGTCCTTGGCCGCGGACTCGGCGACCGACATGCCCGCGCGCACCGAACCGGTGATGGAGGCCATCGCCGGGACCGGGTGCTCGACCATCAGCCGGCCGGTGTCACGGTCGCCGGTGATGACGTTGAAGACGCCCTTGGGCAGGATCGAGCCGATGATGTCGGCGATCAGGACGGTCGAGGCCGGGGTGGTGTCCGACGGCTTCAGTACGACGGTGTTGCCCGCGGCGATGGCCGGGGCGAACTTCCATACGGCCATCATCATCGGGTAGTTCCACGGCGCGACCTGCGCGCAGACGCCGACCGGCTCGCGGCGGACGATGGAGGTCATCCCCTCCATGTACTCACCGGCCGAGCGCCCCTCGAGCATGCGGGCCGCACCGGCGAAGAACCGGATCTGGTCCACCATCGGCGGGATTTCCTCGGACCGGGTGAGCCCGATCGGCTTGCCGGTGTTCTCCACCTCGGCCGCGATGAGCTCCTCGGCGCGCTCCTCGAACGCGTCCGCGATCTTCAGGAGGGCCTTCTGGCGCTCGGAGGGGGTGGTGTCGCGCCAGGCGGGGAAGGCGCGGGCGGCGGCCTCCATGGCGGCGTCGACGTCCGCCTGCCCGGACAGCGGCGCGGTCGCGTACGCCTCGCCCGTCGCGGGGTTGACCACCTCGGTGGTCCGTCCGTCGGCGGCGTCGCGGAACTCACCGTCGATGTAATTGCGCAGACGACGCAGCTCGGTGCTCACTGCCGGCCTCCTGTCAGGTTCAAACTGTCCGATTGCTGAGACACCTACCCTAGTCGGCACTCCGACGTTTTCAACAGCCCCATCGGCGTCAGATCTGCGAAATCCGCAGGACTCGCTCACGTAAACAACGAATTTCATCGCCGGACCCTTGCGAAACTGTCGAGACCTCGTGCACAGTGAGCTCGTGGCCAGTCGAAGCGCAGACCCCAGGGACTCCCGCGAGTCCCCCCGCGAATCCAGGAACGGCAGCTCGCCGCATCTGGACGCGGTCTCCCTCGCCATCATCGAACAGCTCCAGGAGGACGGCCGCCGGCCGTACGCCGCCATAGGCAAGGCCGTGGGCCTCTCCGAAGCGGCCGTGCGCCAGCGCGTCCAGAAGCTGCTCGACCAGGGCGTGATGCAGATCGTCGCCGTCACGGACCCGCTCACCGTGGGCTTCCGGCGTCAGGCGATGGTCGGCATCCATGTGGAGGGGGACGTGGAGTCCGTCGCCGACGCGCTCACCGCGATGCCCGAATGCGAGTACGTGGTGATGACAGCGGGTTCCTTCGACCTGATGGTGGAGATCGTCTGCGAGGACGACGACCACCTGCTGGAAGTCATCAACCGCCGCATCCGAGCCATCCCCGGAGTGCGCTCCACCGAGAGCTTCGTCTATCTGAAGCTCAAGAAGCAGACCTACATGTGGGGAACCCGATAGCCGTGAGGACCCGATAACCGTGAGCTCCAAGGACCTCAGCCAGACCGCGTACGACCACCTGTGGATGCACTTCACCCGCATGTCCTCGTACGAGAACTCGCCCGTCCCCACCATCGTCCGGGGCGAGGGCACCTACATCTACGACGACAAGGGCAAGCGCTACCTCGACGGTCTCGCGGGCCTGTTCGTGGTCCAGGCGGGCCACGGCCGCACCGAGCTCGCCGAGACCGCCTCCAAGCAGGCGCAGGAGCTGGCCTTCTTCCCGGTCTGGTCCTACGCCCACCCCAAGGCCGTCGAGCTGGCCGAGCGGCTCGCCCACGAGGCCCCGGGCGACCTGAACAAGGTCTTCTTCACCACCGGTGGCGGCGAGGCGGTCGAGACCGCCTGGAAGCTCGCCAAGCAGTACTTCAAGCTCACCGGCAAGCCCACCAAGTACAAGGTCATCTCCCGCGCGGTCGCCTACCACGGCACCCCGCAGGGCGCCCTGTCCATCACCGGCCTGCCGGCCCTGAAGGCCCCCTTCGAGCCGCTGGTCCCGGGTGCGCACAAGGTCCCGAACACCAACATCTACCGGGCGTCGCTGTTCGGTGACGACCCCGAGGCCTTCGGCCGCTGGGCCGCCGACCAGATCGAGCAGCAGATCCTCTTCGAGGGCCCGGACACGGTCGCGGCGGTCTTCCTGGAGCCCGTACAGAACGCGGGCGGCTGCTTCCCGCCCCCGCCCGGCTACTTCCAGCGGGTCCGCGAGATCTGCGACAAGTACGACGTCCTGCTGGTCTCGGACGAGGTCATCTGCGCCTTCGGCCGGCTCGGTACGACGTTCGCCTGCGACAAGTTCGGCTACGTCCCGGACATGATCACCTGCGCCAAGGGCATGACCTCGGGCTACTCCCCGATCGGCGCCTGCATCATCTCCGACCGTCTGGCCGAGCCGTTCTACAAGGGCGACAACACCTTCCTGCACGGCTACACCTTCGGCGGCCACCCGGTCTCCGCGGCGGTCGGCCTCGCCAACCTCGACCTGTTCGAGCGCGAGGGCCTCAACCAGCACGTCCTCGACAACGAGGGCGCCTTCCGCGCCACGCTGGAGAAGCTGCACGACCTGCCGATCGTCGGCGACGTCCGCGGCAACGGCTTCTTCTACGGCATCGAGCTGGTGAAGGACAAGGCCACGAAGGAGTCCTTCAACGACGAGGAGACCGAGCGCGTCCTGTACGGCTTCCTCTCCAAGGCCCTCTTCGACAACGGCCTGTACTGCCGTGCCGACGACCGTGGCGACCCGGTCATCCAGCTCGCTCCGCCGCTGATCTCCAACCAGGACACGTTCGACGAGATCGAGCAGATCCTGCGCGGGACGCTGACGGAGGCGTGGACCAAGCTTTAACCCCCGGCGGTTCCGCGGCCCGGGTGCACCCATGCGAGTGAGAAGGGTGCACCCGGGCCGCGTGCTGTCCAGCGCCGCTGCCCCGGATCCCTAGCGTGCCTGGTAACCGATCGGCCCTGCTTTCGTTCCCCCGCACGGGGGACTGCAAGGCACTACGGACCAGAACGAGGTGTACGCCCATGGAGGCTCCGCCGGACAACGACGTGCTCTGGGCACGCTCCTTGCACTTCACACACCAGGACGGCTCACCCGCGCTGAGCGGCGTCTCGCTCGGCGTGCGCGAGGGCGAGATCCTCGCGGTGTGCGGCCCGCGCGGCAGCGGCAAGACGACCCTGCTCAGCTGCCTGGCGGGGCTGGCCCCGACGCGGCGCGGCGAGGTGTGGTTCAACAGCGTGCCGGTGCACACCATGGGCCTCGTCAGCCGCGAACGGCTGCGCCGCGACCGCTTCGGCTGGATCGACCCCGAGCCGGTGCTGGTCCCCGAGCTCAACGTCTGGGAGAACGCCGCGCTCCCCCTGATGCTGCGCGGCACCAGCCGTCGGCGCGCCAAGACGGCCGCGCTGGAGTGGCTGGAGCGCCTCGACATCGGCGACGGTGCCCGCAAGCGCCCGCGCGAACTGACCCAGGCCCAGCGTCAGCGCGTCTGCATCGCCCGCGCGCTGGCCCCTTCCCCGACGGTCCTGTTCGCCGACGAACCGACGGCCCCGCTGCACCGGGCCGACCGAGCGCATGTCCTGCGTACGCTCACGACAGCGGCCCGCTCACACGGCATCACGGTGGTCCTGGCGACCCACGACACGGAGACGGCGGCCCTGGCGGACCGCACGGTCTCGCTCCTGGACGGCCGTCGCGTGAACACGGTCCACCTGCCTCCCATGGCCGAGTCGGAAGGCCGGGCCGCGTGCTCGCTCTCCGCCTGACCCGCCGCGCCCACCCCGCCGTACAGCTGCGCCGCCTGCTGGTGTCGATGGCCTCGGCGGGCACGGGCTTCCTCCTCCTGTGCGCCCTCGGCCATGCGATGACCCACCCCGACTCCCCCGGCGCGTCCTTCCTCCGCCTCACCTGGTGCGCGGCACCGCTGGCGGCAACGGTCTACTTCGCGGTGGCGGTAGCCCGAACGGACCCCGGCACCCGCCCCCGGCCGGGCCTGGCGGCGATCGGCCTGGGCCCGGTCCGCCTGATGGCGGTAGCGGCAACAACCACGATCCTGTCCACCCTGCTCGGCTCCATGCTGGCCCTCCTCTTCTTCCTCCACTTGCGCGGCGACCTGACGGGAATGCCGTTCGACGGAGCGGCGGCGGAGTTCCTGGCGGCATCGGAACCCCTGCCACTTCCGGCGGCGCTGACCCTGCTCTGCCTGGTACCGGCGGCGGCATCCGTGTCGGTGGCGGTGACGCTACGACCACGGGAGGCGAGGCCAGCCCCAGCCGAGGGCCCGAGACGCTTCGGCCGCTTCGGGGCGTACGGCGCCTCGGGGGCACGGGAAACGTTCGGGGCGTACGGCAGATTCGGCGCCCGCCTGCGACGTACAGAGCCTGCGGGCAGTCGTGCCGCTGGGTCGGCTCCCGACCCAAAGAAGGGCGGCACCCCGCAAGCGCGGGCGAGCGAAAACCCCCCACCTGCACCGGCCTCGGACGCGCAACCAACAGCCACCCCGTCCGGCCTCCCCTGGGGCACAGCCATCCTCGCCGCAGGCCTGGCCGTAGAGGCCTACGCCAGCACCGCCACCACCACCGCCCCCATGCCAGGAGGCCTCCCCACAGGCCCCACCGCGGTGCTCCTCGGCTGGGCCCTCACCGCAGTCGGCCTCGCCCTCGCCGGCCCCGGCCTCACCCACCTCTGCGGCCGTCTCCTCCAGTCCGCCCGCCCAGGCGCCCTCCGCCTCCTCGCCGGACGGGTCCTCATGGAGGAGGCAACCCGCATCGGCCGCCCCCTCGGCGTGGTCTGCGCCGTAGCCTCCGCCGCCTACGCCATGGCCGTACTCCACGACCCCACAGCGGACGGCCGCACCCTGGGCCCCCTGACCACCCTGGGCGCGACGGTCGTCACCGGCTGCGCGATCGCCACCCTCCTCACCGCCGCCGTAGAAGCACGGCAGGCACGGGCCGACACCACGGCCGCCCTGCTCCGCCTCGGCGCCCCACCCACGATGCTCCGCAGCGCGGCCGCCCTCCGCGCAGGCGCACTGCTCACCGTCTTCGGCCCACTCACGCTGATCGTCGCCGAGCTCGCGGCACTCCCTTTGGCCCGCTGAAAAATCCGTACGAAAAAAATCTTCGAACCGCGATGAGTTCCGCCCCACCCCCCGGTCTACCCCACCGAACAGACCGACCCCGATGGGAGAGACCTCAGATGTACCAGCAGATGATCTTCGTGAACCTGCCCGTCGCCGACCTCGACGCCTCCAAGAAGTTCTTCACGGAGCTGGGCTACTCGCTCAACCTCCAGTTCAGCGACGAGAACGCGGCGAGTGTCGTGATCAGCGACACCATCGTGGCGATGCTCCTCACCAAGCCGTTCTACGCGACCTTCACCGACAAGGAGATCGCGGACGCCACGAAGACCAGCGAAGTGGCGATCTGTCTGAGCGCCGAGAGCCGCGAGAAGGTCGACGAGCTGATCGAGAAGGCCGTCGCCGCCGGCGGCACCGCCTCGGACAAGGTCCAGGACATGGACTTCATGTACGGCCGCGGCTTCGACGACCTCGACGGCCACAGCTGGGAGATCGTATGGATGGACCCGGCCGCGATCGAGGGCTGAACAGCCGCCGTGTCTAGCATGGGCGCGTGCAGACGATGCCCGCCCATGCGGCCCACCACAACGACCGTGAGATCGAGACGCTCCAGGAGTTCGACGCCACCGTCTCGGCCCGCGGCACGCTCGCGGGATACCGGATCCAGGCCGTCGATCTGACGGACCGCACCCGCGAGTTGCTCACCACGGACACGGCGGGTGCCGTCTTCCTCGGCTGCCCGATGCGCGAGGACGCGGCCGTGAAGATCCGCGCGGACGGCGCCATGGTCTTCCCGCCGGTCCCGGACCTGCCCTTCGACCCGTACCGGGGCCTGCTCTACTCGCCGGACGAACTCTTCGCCGGACTCGACAAGGGGTACGAGCACACACCCGACGCCCTCTCCTACGCCTGGTTCCAGCGGACCAAGGCCGACGGCGACATATTCGCGTCGATGCTCCGCTCGATCCACGACGACGCCGTCTCCGACGCGCTCGACGAACTCCTGCGCGGGGCAAGGGTCGTGGGTGTCATGGGCGGCCACGCGATGGCCCGCGGCACGGAGGCCTACGCCGGTGCCGCCCGCCTCGGCCGGGAGCTGACCCGCGAGGGCTTCACGGTGGCCACCGGCGGCGGCCCGGGCGCGATGGAGGCGGCGAACCTCGGCGCGTACGCCGCCCCGTTCAACGACGCGATGCTCACCGAGGCGCTCCAACTCCTCGCCAAGGAACCGAAGTTCACCCCGTCCATCACCAACTGGGCGGCCGCGGCCTTCGAGGTGCGCACCCGCTGGCCCAAGGGCGGCGGCTCCATCGGCATCCCGACCTGGTTCTACGGCCATGAGCCGCCGAACGCCTTCGCCGCGCACATCGCCAAGTACTTCGCCAACGCCACCCGCGAGGACGGTCTGCTGGCCCGCTCCAACGCGGGCGTCGTGTTCCTGCCGGGCGCCGCCGGCACCGTACAGGAGATCTTCGACAACGCGACGCCGAACTACTACGAGTCCCGGGGCGAGCCCACGCCGATGGTGCTGGTGAACCGGGCGCACTGGACGGAGAAGCTGCCGACGTGGCCGCTGCTCCAGGCGCTTGCGCGGGAGCGGTCGATGGAGTCCCGTATCGCCTTGGTCGACCGGATCGAGGAGGCTCCGGAGGCACTGAAACGTCTCGGCGGTTAATAAGCGGGCAAAGCCAAGGTCCTTGGCCCGCATATGCGTTGACACTACTTACGCAGCGCTTATAAACCTGTGAGCCTCTTGGGAGTGGAGATGCCGGTGCGTCTTCGCTCCCTCAACCCCCCGCATATGCGCAACATGTGAAGGACCAACGTGGCAGTCCTGTCCATACCCCGCCGTACCGTCGCCCGCTCCGCTCGCGTGCTCGGTATCGCCTCCGCCTCGGCCGCGCTCGCGCTCGGCGTCGGCGGCAACGCGTTCGCGTGCAACATCAACGAGTTCTCCGCCGAAGCCAAGTGCGACGGCGACAACGGTGTCATCACCGTCACCGACGTGGACCCGACCGGCGTCCCGGCCACCGTCACCGTCTACCTCCAGAACAACGGCGCCGATCTGAAGAAGGTCGGCGAGCAGGTGGTCGAGGGCTCGCGCGAAGGTGTCACCATCACCTTCGCCGAGGACTGGAAGCCGAACGCGGAGTACCGGATCCACGTCAAGGCCGGCAACCAGGTCGACGAGGACATCAAGCCGAACCTGACGACCCCGTCCACGGCCTGCAAGAAGGAGGAGGACACCCCGGCCCCGTCGGACAGCCCCACGCCGACCGCGACACCGTCGGACTCCGCCTCCACCCCGGCCGAGGAGACCCCGGTCCCCTCACCCTCGGAGGGCGACAGCACCGCCCCGGCGGACACCGCCAGCAACGTCCCGTCCCCGGCCGGTGAGTCCAACCTCGCCGAGACCGGTGCCGACTCCAACACCGGTCTGATCGCGGGCATCGCGGTCGCCCTGGTCGCGGTCGGCGGCGGCGCCGTCTTCTTCGGCCTGCGCAAGCGCAGCACGCGCTGACCCTCGGAGCGGGCCATCACCCGGGGTTCACCGGAAGGTGGCCCGCTCCAGCTCCGGGCACTGGAAGCCGACGTAACCCGTCAGCCACGACCAGCCGATCAGCCGAGCACCACGATCTCTTCCACGTCGAACTCCACCCCGACCTCGTCCCCGACCTCCGGCGCCTCCCTGAGCGCGCACGCGGCCTCCAGCCGGGGCGCGTCCTCGGGTTGCAGGTGTACGGCGACATGGGTGCCCTTGAAGGTGCGCGCGGCGACCGTGCAGCGAAGGCCCTGTTCGGCAGCCACCAGGCGGACCCCGGCGGGCCGGACGAGGAGCGTGCGGGCGCCCTCGGCGGTGTCGTCGGGCACCGGCAGCTTGCCCCAGGGGGTGTCGGCGGCCTGCCCTGCGACGGTCGCCGGAACCACGTTGTCGAAGCCGAGGAAGCGAGCCACGAACTCGTCGGCCGGCCGCTGCCACACCTCAAGTGGCGTACCGGCCTGGGCGATCCGTCCGTCCCGCATCACCACGACCCGGTCGGCGAGCGCGAAGGCCTCGCCCTGGTCGTGCGTGACGGCCAGCACCGTCGTGCCCAACTCGCTGAACAGCTCCCGCAGTTCCACCACCAGCCGCTCCCGCAGCGAGCGGTCGAGCTGTCCGAGCGGCTCGTCGAGCATCAGCAGCCGGGGCCTCGGCGCCAGCGCACGGGCCAGCGCCACCCGCTGCTGCTCCCCGCCGGAAAGGGCGGCGACGGCCCGGCCCGCGGCACCAGGAAGGCCGACGAGTTCGAGCAACTCCTGGATTCGGTCGGCCTGTTGCCGCTTCGACGCCCCGTGCATCCGCAGTCCGAAGGCGACGTTCCCGCCCGCGTCCCGCTGCGGAAAGAGCTGATGGTCCTGGAACATCAGCCCGACCCCACGCCGATGCGCGGGGATGCCCTTCTGGTCGCGCCCGTCGAGCAACACCCGCCCGGCGTCGAGGGCTTGCAGCCCGGCCACCGCCCGCAGCAGCGTCGACTTCCCGCTGCCGCTGGGCCCGAGGACACACACCACCTCGTGCTCGGCGACCGACAGATCCACGGCGTCGAGCACGGCCCGCCCAGCGAACCGCACAGTCGCGTCCTCAAGGCTCAAGAGCATCAGAACTCCCCCGTCCGATCCGTCCGCAGCCGCTCCAGCACCAGCAGCGCCACCGCGCACACCACCATCAGAATCGTCGAAAGGGCCATCGCCTGGCCGTAGTTGAGCTGCCCGGCCCGCCCGAGCAGCTTGGCCACGGCGACCGGCAGCGTCGGATTGTCCGGCCGCGCGATGAACACGGTCGCCCCGAACTCCCCCAGCGACACCGCGAAGGCGAACCCGGCGGCGATCAGCAAGGCCCGCCGCACCATGGGCAGATCCACCTCCCGCCACACCCGCCAGGGCGACGCCCCCAGCACAGCCGCAGCCTCCCGCAACCGGTGATCGACGGCGCGCAGCACCGGCAGCATGGTCCGTACGACAAAGGGCACGCCGACCAGCGCCTGTGCGAGCGGCACCAGGATCCAGCTGGCCCGCAGATCCAGCGGCGGCTCGTCCAGGGCGATCAGAAACCCGAACCCGACGGTTACCGCGGACACCCCGAGCGGCAGCATCAGCAGCGCGTCGAATCCACGTACGAACCGGCCCGCGTCCCGCCGGGTCAGCGCGGCGGCGGCGAGGCCTCCGATCAGCACGGCGATGACGGTGGCGACGACGGCGTACTCCAGCGAGTTCCCGATCGCCTCGATCGGCGGCACCAGGAAGACTCCGCTGTCGCCGCTGGTCAGGGCCCGGTAGTAGGCGAAGTCGGGCGCGTCGAGAGAGCGCTGCACGAGCACGGCGAGCGGCAGGACGATCAGTACGGCGATGGAGGCGAGGACCCCGGCCAGCAGCGCCCACTGCCCGGCCCCGCGCGGACGGCGGGCGGTGACCGACGCGTCCACCAGCCGGAGCGCGCTCTCCCTGCGCCGTACCGTCCACGCGTGCAGCGCGAGGATCGCACTCACCGCCACGAACTGGATGATCGTCAGTACCGCGGCCGTGGGCAGGTCGAAGATCTCGGAGGTCTGGCGGTAGATCTCCACTTCGAGGGTGGAGAAGGTCGGGCCGCCGAGGATCTGCACGACACCGAAGGAGGTGAAGGTGAACAGGAAGACCATCAGGGTGGCGGCGGCCACGGCGGGGCCCAGCGCCGGAAGGGTGACCTGCCGCCAGGCCTTCAGAGGTGACGCCCCGAGCATCCGCGCCGCCTCCTCCTGCCGAGGATCGAGCTGCGCCCAGAGCCCGCCGACGGTGCGCACGACGACCGCGTAGTTGAAGAAGACATGCGCCAGCAGGATCGCCCACACGGTCGTGTCCAGCCGTACGCCCCACCACTCGTCGAGCAGTCCGCCACGTCCGACGAGCGCCAGGAAGGCCGTACCGACGACGACCGTCGGCAGCACGAACGGCACCGTCACCACGGCCCGCAGGATCTGCTTGCCGGGGAAGTCGTAGCGGGCGAACACATACGCGCCGGGCAGCGCGACCAGCAGGGTCAGCGCGGTGGAGGCGAGGGCCTGCCAGGTGGTGAACCACAGGACGTGCCGGATGTCCGGCTGGGTCAGGACATCCCCGATCCGGCCGAGCTGCCAGACCCCGTCGACCCGCAGACCGCGCGCGACGATCGCGGCGACGGGGTAGGCGAAGAAGACGCCGAAGAACGCGACGGGCAGGGCCATGAGGCCGAGCCGCGCCGCGTACCTTCCGCGGCGGGCTACTTCAGTACCAGCGACGTCCATGACTTGACCCAGTCGTCACGGTTGGCGGCGATCTTGGCCGGGTCCATGGTCTCGGGGTCCTCGGCCAGCGGGCCGTACTCGGTGAACTCCTCGGGCACCTGGGCGCCTTCACGCACCGGGTAGACGAACATGTTCAGCGGCATGTCGTCCTGGAAGGTCTTGGTGAGCATGAAGTCGAGGAGTGCCTTGCCGCCCTCGGTGTTCTCGGCGTTGCTCAGCAGTCCCGCGTACTCCACCTGCCGGAAGCAGGTGCCCTCCGCGACCCCGGTGGGCGCGGTGGTCGGCTTCGGGTCGCCGTAGATCACCTCGGCGGGCGGCGAGGAGGCGTACGAGACGACGAGCGGCCGGTCGGCCTTCGCGGCCTTGCCGCCGGCGGAGCCGGAGAACTCCTCGTTGTAGGCCTGCTCCCAGCCGTCGACGACCTTGACGCCGTTGGCCTTGAGCTTCTTCCAGTAGTCCTGCCAGCCGTCGTCGCCGTACTGCGCGGCGGTGCCGAGCAGGAAGCCGAGACCCGGTGAGGAGGTGGAGGCATTCTCGGTGACCAGGAGGTTCTTGTACTCCGGCTTGATCAGGTCGTCGAAGGAGGACGGCGGGGTCAGCTTGTGGTCCTCGAAGTACTGCTTGTCGTAGTTGACGCAGATGTCGCCGGTGTCGACGGGCGTGACGCGGTGCTTGTCCTCGTCGGCCCGGTACTCCGGCAGGATCAGGTCGGAGCCCTTCGCCTCGTACGACTGGAAGAGCCCGTTGTCGAGGGCCCGGGACAGCAGGGTGTTGTCGACGCCGAAGAAGACGTCGCCCTGCGGGTTGTCCTTGGTGAGGATGGCCTTGTTGACGGCCTGCCCGGCGTCGCCGTCCTCCAGGACCTTGACCTGGTAGCCGGACTCCTTCTCGAAGGCGGCGAGGACGTCCTTGGACACGGCCCACGAGTCGTGGCTCACGAGGGTGACGGTCTTGGAGCCCCTGGAGGACTCTCCGTCGTCGGACGACCCGCACGCGGACAGCAGGACGAGACCGAGGCCTACGCAGACAGCCGGATACTTCTTGTTGTTCACGGTGATGACCGAACTTCCTACCCAGAATGACCTGGGCGAGGTTCAGAGGGTCTGCGGCCCGATCGCCGCACTCTCAGCGCTGTCGCGCTCCCCTGTCGGATATTGAAGATGTACGACGATCAGACTACCGCTCGGTGGCCGCGAGCTGACCGCAGGCCCCGTCGATCTCCTGACCACGGGTGTCCCGGATCGTCACCGGCACTCCGTGCGAGGCGATGGCCTCGACGAACGCCTTCTCGTCCTCCGGCCGGGAGGCGGTCCACTTGGAGCCCGGAGTCGGGTTCAGCGGAATCAGATTCACATGCACGGGCCTGCCCTTGAGCATCCGCCCGAGCCGGTCGCCTCGCCAGGCCTGGTCGTTGATGTCCCGGATGAGCGCGTACTCGATGGACAGCCGGCGCCCCGACTTGGCGGAGTACTCGAACCCGGCGTCGAGGACCTCGCGGACCTTCCAGCGGGTGTTCACGGGGACGAGGGTGTCGCGCAGCTCGTCGTCGGGCGCGTGCAGCGAGATCGCCAGCCGGCACTTGAAGCCCTCGTCGGAGAACCGGTGGATGGCGGGCACGAGCCCGACCGTCGACACGGTGATCCCGCGCTGGGACAGCCCGAGCCCGTCCGGCTCGGCGTCGGTGAGCCGCCGGATGGCGCCCACGACCCGGTTGTAGTTGGCGAGCGGTTCGCCCATGCCCATGAAGACGATGTTGGAGAGCCGCGACGGACCCCCGGGCACCTCACCGTCCCGGAGCGCGCGCATACCGTCGACGATCTGATGGACGATCTCGGCGGTGGACAGATTCCGGTCGAGCCCGGCCTGCCCGGTGGCGCAGAAGGGGCAGTTCATCCCGCACCCCGCCTGCGAGCTGATGCACATGGTGACCCGGTCCGGGTACCGCATCAGCACGGACTCGACGAGCGTCCCGTCGAACAGCCGCCACAGCGTCTTGCGGGTGGTCCCCTCGTCGGTCGACAGATGCCGTACGACCGTCATCAGCTCAGGGAACAGCTCCTCGCGCAGCTTGCCGCGCGACCCGGCGGGGATGTCGGTCCACTGCTCGGGGTCGTGGGTGTACCGCGCGAAGTAGTGCTGCGAGAGCTGCTTGGCACGAAACGGCTTCTCCCCGACCGCCGCGACGGCGTCCTTACGCTCGGCGGGCGAAAGATCGGCAAGGTGCCGCGGCGGCTTCTTGGCTCCGCGCGGGGCGACGAATGTGAGTTCTCCGGGCTTAGGCATGGCCGTACCA
Organism: Streptomyces sp. NBC_00287; assembly: GCF_036173105.1. Classification (NCBI taxonomy): domain Bacteria; kingdom Bacillati; phylum Actinomycetota; class Actinomycetes; order Kitasatosporales; family Streptomycetaceae; genus Streptomyces; species Streptomyces sp. NBC_00287. The sequence continues at coordinate 6,715,539 of NZ_CP108053.1, read as the reverse complement.
GTGTCGCAGATCGAATGGTGTGGCCAGGGCCGCCCGTTTCCCGGTGGTCTTACGCGCTGGTCTTACGCCGTGGATTTACGCGGTGGTCCCCTCCAGCCGCTGCTTGAGGAGTGCCTCGTCCTTCGGGAGCTCCTTGCGGACCTGGGGTCGGACGACGAGGGGCACCAGGACCTTGCCCAGGCCGTGTCCTTCGAAGTCGATCTCTATCGTCACGCGGGAGCGGCGGCCGTCGTCGAGGGGTTCGATCGAACCGTGGGTACGGGGCCGGACGGGCCCCTCGACCCCGTGCAGATCCCAGCTGCGCGCCGGGACGAGGTCGTCGAACTCCACGGTCATCGGAAACTCACGGTTGCCGAGGCGACGGGTGACCTTGACTCGCGAGCCGGGGTGGACGGGCCCCTCCTCCAGCGGCTCCGCCTTGACGGCGCTCAGCTGCCATTCGGGCAGGTGGGAGGGGTCGGTGATATACGCGTAGACGTCTTCGGGTGTGCGGTCGACGTCGATGGATTCTCGGATGATGGCCATGGTTGAACTCCCTTTGAGGGCGTACACCGCCGTATACCCCAAATCGTCCCACCGGACCGCCCAACAGAACAGGCGAGCCCCCGCCGAAGCGGGGGCTCGTCCGGGGTCCGTGCGAGGCTCAGCCGGATCCGACGAACAGCACGAGCAGCAGCCACACCACCGGAGCCGTGGGCAGCAGGGAGTCCAGGCGGTCCATGATTCCGCCGTGTCCCGGCAGCAGCGTGCCCATGTCCTTGATGCCCAGGTCGCGCTTGATCATCGACTCGCCGAGGTCACCCAGCGTGGCGCTCGCCGCCACCGCGAGGCCCAGCAGCAGGCCCTGCCACCAGGTGCCGTCGTCGATCAGGAACTGCATGCACAGCGCGCCGGCGACCATGGCGAACGAAACCGCCCCCAGCAGCCCCTCGCGGGTCTTGCCGGGGCTGATGCGCGGAGCGAGCTTGGTCTTGCCGAAGCGCCAGCCGACCGCGTACGCCCCGGTGTCGCTGACCACCGTCAGCAGCAGGAACGTCAGCACGCGTGCCGGGCCGTCGTCGGCGGTGAGCATCATCGCGACGAACGTCGCCAGGAACGGGACGTAGAAGGCCGCGAAGACGCCGGCGGTGACGTCCTTGAGGTAGCCCTCCGGCGGTTCCGTCATCCGCCAGACCAGTACGGCCAGCGCGGTGAGCGCCATCGCCACCCAGGCGCCCTCGGCGCCTCGGACGTAACCGGCGACGACCATCGCCGCACCGCCGACCGCGAGCGGTACGAGCGGCGCTCTGATGCCCTTGCGCTCGTCGAGCCGCTTGGTCAGCTCCCACAGACCCACGACGACGGCGACGGCCACGACGCCGACGAACACGGCCTTGTAGACGAACAGCGAGGCGACGATCACCGCGCCGAGCCCGATACCGACCCCTATCGCCGCACCCAGATCGCGCCCGGCGCTCTTCTTCTGAGGTCGGGGCGCCGGCTGCGGGGCGTCGTGCATGGGCTCCGGATTCTGCGGCGCGTTCCCGTGGGTGTGCGCCCGCGGCGTCTCGTCGCGGAACAAGGGGCCACTCAGCCGAGCGGCCCCCCGGTCGTCATCCTGGTCGTCGCCGTATCGAGGTACGGCGGGTCCGTCGGGCACGATGGGCATGGGGCGAGTGTGCTGCGCCTCAGGCGCATCGTACGCGGGACCCGCCGGGGCAGCCCCCTGGACAGGCCCCTGGTCGGACGGCCCCCAGTACCCGGCTTGTGGCGGCGCTCCCCAGGAAGAGTCGTTCATCAGACCTCGAGCAGCTCCGCTTCCTTGTGCTTCAGGAGCTCGTCCACCTGCGCCACGTACTTGTGGGTGGAGTCGTCGAGTTCCTTCTCCGCACGGCGGCCCTCGTCCTCGCCGACCTCGCCGTCCTTGATCAGCTTGTCGATCGCGTCCTTGGCCTTGCGGCGCACCGAGCGGATGGACACGCGCGCGTCCTCGGCCTTGCCCTTGGCGACCTTGATGTAGTCGCGGCGGCGCTCCTCGGTGAGCTCGGGGAACACCACACGGATGATGTTGCCGTCGTTGCTCGGGTTGACGCCCAGGTCGGAGTCGCGGATCGCCTGCTCGATATTGCGCAGCGCGGTCTTGTCGAACGGGGTCACGACCGCCATGCGCGGCTCCGGCACGGAGAACGAAGCCAGCTGGTTGATCGGCGTCGGCGCGCCGTAGTAGTCGGCCACGATCTTGTTGAACATCGCCGGGTGCGCACGGCCGGTGCGGATCGCGGCGAAGTCCTCCTTGGCGACCACGACGGCCTTCTCCATCTTCTCCTCGGCCTCGAGGAGGGTCTCTTCGATCACCACTTGCTCCTGCGTGTCTTGAGTAGGCCCGGCTGCGGTTCCTTGCGGGGGCGGCGGCCGGCTGCGTCGCGTCTTCTTCCTGCACGGTTCCCGACCGGCAGGACATTGTCCATCCCCCGGTCAGGGTCCGTAGGTGTTGCCTGTCAGTCCCGGCTGTCCTGCTCACCCACAAGCGTGCCGATCTTCTCACCCTTGACGGCGCGGGCGATATTGCCCTCCACCAGAAGCTCGAAGACGAGGATCGGAAGCTTGTTGTCGCGGCACAGCGTGACGGCGGTGGCGTCGGCGACCTTGAGGTCGCGGGTGATGACCTCGCCGTAGCCGAGGGAGTCGAACTTGACCGCGTCCGGGTTGGTCTTCGGGTCGGAGTCGTAGACCCCGTCCACGCCGTTCTTGCCCATCAGCAGCGCCTCGGCGTCGATCTCCAGGGCGCGCTGGGCGGCGGTCGTGTCGGTGGAGAAGTACGGCATGCCCATACCGGCGCCGAAGATGACCACGCGGCCCTTCTCCAGGTGGCGCACGGCGCGCAGCGGGATGTACGGCTCGGCGACCTGGCCCATAGTGATGGCGGTCTGGACCCGGCTGTCGATGCCCTCCTTCTCCAGGAAGTCCTGGAGGGCGAGGCAGTTCATCACGGTGCCGAGCATGCCCATGTAGTCGGAGCGGGCGCGGTCCATGCCGCGCTGCTGGAGTTCGGCGCCGCGGAAGAAGTTGCCGCCGCCGATGACGACCGCGACCTGCGCCCCGTCGCGGACGACGGCCGCGATCTCGCGGGCGATCTTGTGCACCACGTCCGGGTCCACGCCGAGGCCCCCACCGCCGGAGAAGGCCTCTCCGGACAGCTTCAGCAGATACCGGCCGCGTACTTTGCCGTCGTCGCTCTTCTGGGCCTTGGTGGTCATGGAATTCTCAATTCTTTGAACGGGTCGCACATACGAAGAAGGCCATTGCCGATGGGAACTGGTTCGTATCCCATGCGCGGCAATGGCCTCCTCGTCAGATCTGCTGTCGTCCGCCACACAAGTGACGGCGTACGCGGACGACTGCTGTCGACCTTATCGGGGTCGAGCGTCGATCGCGGTACGGACTCAGATGCCGACCTTGATACGCGTGAAGCGCTTCAGGGTGACACCGGCCTCGTCCAGGACCTTCTGGACGGACTTCTTGTTGTCGAGCGCGTACGGCTGGCCGAGCAGCGTGGCGTCCTTGAAGAAGCCGTTGAGGCGACCCTCGACGATCTTCGGCAGGGCGGCCTCGGGCTTGCCCTCGGCGCGGGTGGTCTCCTCGGCGACGCGGCGCTCGGACTCGACGACGTCGGCCGGCACGTCCTCCTTGGAGAGGTACTTCGGCGCGAAGGCGGCGATGTGCTGGGCGACACCCTTGGCCAGGTCGGCGTCGGCCTTGTCCAGCTCGACCAGGACACCGATCTGCGGGGGCAGGTCGGGCATGGTGCGGTGCATGTAGGCGAAGACGAAACCGTCGGCGAACTGCGCGAAGCGGTCGAGGACGATCTTCTCGCCGAGGTTGGCGTTGGCCTCGTCGACGAACGCCTGGACGGTCTTGCCGGCCTCGATCTCGGAGGCGAGCAGGGCCTCGAGGTCGGCCGGGGAGGTCGCGGCGACGTGCTGCGCGATCTGGTTGGCGACGGCCTGGAACTTGTCACCCTTGGCGACGAAGTCCGTCTCGCACTTCAGCTCGACCAGGACACCGGAGGTGTTGTCGTCGGCGATGAGGGACACCACGGCGCCGTTCTCGGCGGAGCGGCCCTCGCGCTTGGCGACGCCCTTCTGGCCCTTGATACGGAGCGCCTCGACGGCCTTGTCGACGTTGCCCTCGGCCTCGTCCAGCGCCTTCTTGCAGTCCATCATGCCGGCGCCCGTGAGCTCACGGAGCTTCTTGACGTCGGCGGCGGTGTAGTTCGCCATGAGTCTCGAAATCTTTCTCGAAGTCTGGAAGATCGAAGATCTGCGGAGTCTGCGATCCACATGTAGACGCGGATCTACGACCCACCGCTGACCTACGGGTGAACGGCGGGGGCGGACTTGATGTCACCGCCCCCGCCGTCACCACTGACGCTGACGGGTCAGGCCTGCTCGGCCTCAGCGGCCGGGGCCTCAGCAGCCGGAGCCTCGGGGGCGGCCTCAGCGGCCGGAGCCTCGGCAGCGGCCTCGGCGGGCGCCTCAGCGGCGGCCTCGGCGGCAGCCGGAGCCTCCTCGGCCTTCTTCTCACCCTCGAGCAGGTCGCGCTCCCACTCGGCGAGCGGCTCGCCCGCGGCCTTCTCGCCCTTGCCCTCCGTCGCCACGCCGGAACGGGCGATGAGGCCCTCGGCGACGGCGTCGGCGATCACACGGGTGAGCAGGGTGACGGAGCGGATCGCGTCGTCGTTGCCCGGGATCTTGTAGTCGACCTCGTCGGGGTCGCAGTTGGTGTCGAGGATGGCGACGACCGGGATGTTGAGCTTCCGGGCCTCACCGACCGCGATGTGCTCCTTCTTGGTGTCCACGATCCAGACGGCGCTGGGCACCTTGGACATCTCGCGGATACCACCGAGGGTCTTCTCCAGCTTGGCCTTCTCACGCGAGAGGACCAGGAGCTCCTTCTTGGTGAGGCCGGAGGCGGCCACGTCCTCGAAGTCGATCTGCTCGAGCTCCTTGAGGCGCTGCAGACGCTTGTAGACGGTGGAGAAGTTGGTGAGCATGCCGCCCAGCCAGCGCTGGTTGACGAAGGGCATGCCGACGCGGGTGGCCTGCTCGGCGATGGCCTCCTGCGCCTGCTTCTTCGTGCCGACGAACATGACCGTGCCGCCGTGGGCGACGGTCTCCTTGACGAACTCGTAGGCGCGGTCGATGTACGACAGCGACTGGAGCAGGTCGATGATGTAGATGCCGTTGCGCTCGGTGAAGATGAAGCGCTTCATCTTCGGGTTCCAGCGACGGGTCTGGTGACCGAAGTGGACGCCGCTTTCCAGCAGCTCCCGCATCGTGACGACGGCCATGGCCGTTCTCCTTGAGTTTCTCGGTTGTGCCGCGGATGCCGGACGGCTCCCGCGCCTGACGCCCACATGCGCCGTGCCACGAAGGACCGAGGAGCGCTGACACGGGTCGTTTTGTCGACCCGATGTCGGGGCGTGCGAAGTCGACCCGGTGACCCGGATCGCCAGAAGAAGTGTACGGGACCGCGAAGGCAGCGGGTGACGCCGCTGTCCACAACCGCAGGGTGATCCACAGATTGCGCCATGATCGACGGGGTGCGGGGAGTCTGTGGGGATGCGAGCAAAACAATGCGCGGCTACGGCGGCGCTGGCACTGACGGCCTTGCTGCTGCCCGATGCGGGACCCGAGGCACCGATGTCCCCCACGGCGACAGCCATCACCGCCTGGCCGGTGCCCGACCCCACGGTCCTGCGCGGCTGGGACCCCCCACCGACTCCCTACGCCGCCGGCCACCGAGGGGTGGACCTGGCAGCACCGATGGGCACACCGGTACGAGCGGTGAGAGCCGGCCGAGTCTTCTTCGCGGGACAGGTGGCGGGCCGAGGCGTCCTCTCCATCGAACTGACGAACACAGGCACCCCACCCCTCCGAATGACGTACGAGCCGATCGACCCGGAGGTCAAAAAGGGGGCGGAGGTAAGGGCGGGCCAGGTGGTCGGCACGGTGGGCGAGCCCACGTCCCACTGCCCGACGTCGTGCGTCCACTGGGGCTTACGGAGGGGAGACACGTACCTGAACCCACTGGCCTTGCTGCACAGGGGCCCGTCGAGACTGCTGCCGGTACTCGGCGTACCACTTCCCTAGCCGGAGCGGAGCGCTCAGCCCCGAACCCCCCGCAGCGCCATGGACACCGCCGCGTCCGTGATGGCCGGGGGCTCCTCCGCCGCCCCCAGCTCGATCCGCCGCACCGCCGCGTCCACGACCCCCTGCAGCAGCATCGCCGCCAGCCGCGGCTCCGTATGCCCCATGTCCCGCAACGCCTCGACGATCATCGCGACCAGCCCGCCGTGCGCGGCCCGGATCTTCTCCCGGGCCCCCGCATCCAGCTCACTCGCGGAAATGGCCACCACGGCCCGGTGCCGCCGGTCCCCCACCAAGGCCAGCTGTGCCCGCACATACGCCTCGACCTTGCCCTCGGCCGACTCCGCCCGCTCCATCGCCGCCGAAACCTCAGCGGCCCAGACCGGAAAGTCGACCTCGCACAGCTCCTCGACCACGGCGGCCCGAGACCGGAAGTACTCGTACACGGACGACCGCGCAAGCCCCGTCCGCTCGGCGAGGGCCGGAAAGGTCAGCGCCTCCGTACCGCCCTCGGACAACAGGGAACGAGCCGCGTCCAGCAGGGCGGCTCGCTGCATCGACCGGTGCTCGGCCACGGAGGCCGCTCGAATCCTTGGCACGCCAACCACTCTACGGACGCGCCGCCCACGACGGGAGTGGCTCCCGGCCGCCCGCTCGGACTCACCGTCCGAAACTCGCCAGCTTCGCCCGCAGCTGAAGCACCGACTTCGTATGGATCTGGCTCACCCGGCTCTCGGTCACCCCAAGCACATTCCCGATCTCGGCGAGCGTGAGCCCCTCGTAGTAGTAGAGCGTCACGACGGTCTTCTCCCGCTCGGGCAGGGTATTGATCGCCCGCGCCAGAAACCGTCTCAGCTCCCGGTCCTCGGCCACCTCGACGGGGTTGTCCGCGGCGGTGTCCTCAAGCGTGTCCATGACGCTCAGCCCGTCCCCGCCCTCACCCCCCACATGCAGCAGCTCCTCCAGCGCCACCACGTTGGCCAGCGACAACTGACTGAACACCGCGTGCAGTTCGTCCACCGCGATGCCCATCTCGTCGGCCACCTCCCCCTCCGACGGCGTCCGCCGCAGCCGCGCCTCCAGCGTGGCGTACGCCCGCTCGACGTTCCGTGCCTTCTGCCGCACCGAGCGCGGAATCCAGTCGAGTGCCCGTAGTTCGTCGATCATCGCGCCCCGGATCCGGGTGATCGCGTACGTCTCGAACTTGATCTCCCGGTCGATGTCGAACTTCTCGATCGCGTCGATCAGCCCGAACACCCCCGAGGACACGAAATCGGCCTGCTCCACGTTGGGCGGCAGCCCGACGCTCACCCGTCCCGCCACGTACTTCACCAGCGGCGAGTAGTGCAGGATCAGCTGCTCACGCAGCCGCTCGTCCCCCGTCGCCTTGTACGACCGCCACAGCTCGTCGAGCGTCGAGGGAGCGGGCGGCCGCACGCTGCCACCGTCACGGGCGGCTGGGGGGATCGCCGCCCGGTCGGACCCGGAGGTGTGCTGGGGCATTCGTCGCCTTGTGCCGTTCTGCCGTGAAGTGCGGGTGCCTGGGTGAGCTGTCGGTCTGGTACGGGTCTGGGGGTCGAGCTGCCGGTCTGCACCGGAATCCACGTGAGCGTAGCGTGACTGGAGTGTCGCGGTGTGCGAAGGCCAGGGCTCGGGGAGGGCGCAGATACGTTCCGCTAGGCGTCCCCCCGGGGCATGGCGGTCGCTCTGCGTGATCGACCGCGCACACCAACTCCGGGAATTCCCAAGGGCGTCGCGGTTCCCCCGGACGGCCGAACACGCTCGGTCAACATCGACTCCGACCTCCGCGGACCGAGATCATCGCCTGGCGTGTCAACTTCCAGCCATCGCCGTGTCGTTCGACGTAACCGAGTGCCCGGAGTTCGTACAGCCGGGCGATGGCGTCGTCCTCGGTCGTCTGCGCCGCACGGGCGATCTCGTCGGCCGGGGCCGCGCGCTGCCCGGGCAGCGCGGCCAGCACCCGGCGCGCACCCGGCTCCAGCAGATCCCGCGGCAGGACGGGCCCGCGCCGATCCGGAGCGAGCTCCCCCATGTCCCCGACGAGCTCGACAACTTCCGCGGCATCGGTGACGAGGACGGCGTCCCCGCGCAGCAATTCATGCACCCCGGCCGAGAGCCCACTGGTCGCCGGCCCCGGTACCCCTATCGTGTGGCGCCCCAGCCGCTGCGCCGCCCGAGCGGTGGCCAGCGACCCACTGCGATGAGCGGCCTCGACGACGACAGTGCCCCTGGTCAGGGCAGCGATCACTCGATTCCGCACGATGAACCTGCTGGGCGTCGGATGGTCCCCGGGAGGCAACTCCCCGATGACGAGCCCCTGTTCGGCAATCCTGGTGATCAACTGGGTGTGCCCACGCGGATAGGGCCGATCAACCCCACAGGCAAGCACGGCGACGGTGGCCCCACCGGCAGCAAGAGCACCCCGATGGGCAGCCCCGTCAATGCCATAGGCACCCCCGGAAACCACCACCCACCCCCGCTCAGCCAGCCCGGAGCCAAGGACGGCGGCCATATGGGATCCGTACTCGGTACAGGCCCGCGCCCCCACAACGGCAACGGACCGCAGCGCCCACATCCGCAAGCTGGGCATCCCCCGAACCCAAAGCCCAACAGGCCGCGCATCCCCGAGATCATCGAGCTGCCCAGGCCACTCGGCATCCCCCGGACACACAAACCGAACGCCCGCCGCCCGGGCATCGCCCAGATCCCGCTCAGGCACTGCCCGCTCAGCCCGCCCCAACAACCCGGCCCACCGCCGCTCGCTCACCCCGTCAAGCCTGGCTCCCTTCTCCCGCAGCCGCCGCGCGACTTCCCGAGCTCCCAGTTCCCGTAGCCACCGTCCCGCGACCTCGTCCCCGGGCTCGAGCACCCGGGCGAGGAACACCCGGTCATGGAGCTCCTCGTCCGGATCATCGGCGGGGCTCATGTCAACGCCCCGATGGCCATGGGCACCCCTCGGGGGACCCCTGTGCGCAGTTGCAGGGCCAGGGCGACGTCCGTCGCGTCGGGCCGGTCGTGGCCGACGAGGTCGGCGACGGTCCAGGCGACGCGCAGGACACGGTCAAGACCGCGCGCTGTCAGCACGCCGCGTTCCAGATTGCGCTCCGCTTCGTCCATCGCGCCGGGCGTGGAGTACCAACGACTGCGCAGCTCCCGGCCCGGCACCTCGCTGTTCGTCCGCCACGGGGTGCCGGCCAGCCGGGCCGCCGCCCGGTCCCTGGCCTCCTGTACCCGTGCGGCCACCGTCGCCGTGGACTCGCCCCGGGCACCGCGCTCGGTGAGCTCGGCGCGCGTGACCCGGTCCACCTCGACCCGCAGATCGACCCGGTCCAGCAGCGGTCCGGAGAGCCTTGCCTGGTACCGGCGGATCACTGCGGGCGGGCATTCGCAGAAGTCGTCGTTCTGGGAGAACCGCCCACAGGGGCAGGGATTGGCCGCGAGCACCATCAGGAACTTCGCCGGGAACCGGACCACACCCGCGCTGCGTGCGATCACGACATGCCCGGACTCCAGGGGCTGCCGGAGGGCGTCCAGAGCCTGGCTGCTGAACTCGGGGGTCTCGTCCAGGAACAGGACGCCTCGATGGGAGAGCGACACCGCGCCCGGCCGTGCGATCCCGGGGCCGCCACCGACCAGCGCCTGCATCGTCGCCGAGTGGTGCGGGGCGCAGTAGGGCGGGACGTCGATCAGGGGCTTGCCCGGAGGCAGCAGGCCCGCCACCGAGTGCACCGCCGTGACCTCCAGCGACTCCTGCCTGGCCAGCCGGGGCAGGATCGCCGGCAGCCGCTCGGCGAGCATCGTCTTGCCCGCACCGGGCGGCCCCTCCAGGAACAGATGGTGCCCGCCGGCCGCGGCGACCTCCACCGCCGTACGGGCCGAGCGCTGGCCCACGACGTCGGCGAGGTCATGGCCGCTGTCCTGCTGTGCCGCTCCGGCGCTGTGCATTCCGGTGGCCGCGCCCGTGCCCGGCACCCGCAGTCCGGCGAGCAGCGGATCCGGGCGGCCCGGTTCGTGCGGTTCCTCGTCGGGCACGGGTTCGTCGGCCAGTACGGCGATCAGCTGGCGCAGGCTGCGCACCCCCAGCACGGAGACGCCCGGCACCAGGGAGGCCTCGGCAGCGGCGCACTCCGGGACGACCACCTGTTCGTAACCGGCGTTGGCCGCGGCCAGCACCGCCGGGAGGATTCCGCGAACGGGCCGTACCCGGCCGTCCAGGCCCAGCTCCCCGATCATCACGATGTCGGCGAGCACCCGCGGATCGATCCGCTCCGCGGCGCCCAGGACCGCGCAGGCGACAGCCAGGTCGAAGCCGCTGCCGGCTTTCGGGACCGACGCCGGACTGAGCCCGACTGTCAGCTTCTTCTGCGGCCACTCGGCCCCCGAATTCACCACAGCCGCCCGAACCCGATCCCGGCTCTCCGTCAGGCTCTTGTCCGGGAGGCCCACCAGGGTGAACGCCGCGACGCCCGGTTCGAGGTCGGCCTGGACCTCGACGACCACGCCCTCGACTCCGACCAGGGCCACCGAACAGGTGCGTGCGAAACCCATCACGCCACCCCCCGCACATGTTCGACCACGGGGGCGCCGCGCTCGGGGAGGAGGACGCCCACGATGTCGATGCGGACGCCGCCGGGTGGTGCTCCTCCGTGGGACTGGATCCAGCGTTCGGCCAGGTGCCGCAGGCGTTCCGCCTTCTCGGGGGTCACCGCGGCCATCGGGTGTTCGAAGCAGTCGCCCCTGCGGGTCTTGACCTCACAGACGACCAGCGCGTCCCCGTCCCGCGCCACGATGTCGATCTCGCCGGTCCGGCCGCAGCGCCAGTTGCGCTCCAGGACCGTCATCCCGGTCTCGGCCAGCCTCCTCGCGGCCAGCCCTTCTCCGTACTTGCCGAGTGCACTGCGTGCGTTCATGTCGGCACCACCTCCGGCACCGACGATCACGCATCCGCCCCCAAGAAAAGGATCTTGGTGGACAAGTCACTCCCTGTGGATAACTCCGTCACCCGCCCGGGAGTTCGAGGTCGCTCTTGTTCAGCTCCTCGATGTTCACGTCCTTGAATGTCAGCACACGAACCTGCTTCACAAAGCGGGCCGGCCGGTACATGTCCCACACCCAGGCATCCGCCATGGACACCTCGAAGAACACCTCACCCTGGACCGAGTGCACCTGCATCTCGTAGTCGTTGGTCAGGTAGAAGCGCCGCTCGGTCTCGATCACATATTTGAACAGACCGACGACATCGCGGTACTCCCGGTAGAGCTTGAGCTCCATCTCGGTCTCGTACTTTTCGAGGTCCTCGGCGCTCATGGCATGTTCCCCTTCAGCCGTGCGATCCCCACCATTGTGCGCCAGTCCCGTAAGCCTCTAGACGATTTCGGTGTCAAGGGTCACGGGCCCGGCGGGGGGACCTTCGTCGAGCAGCCTGCGCAGCAGCTCGGCGAGTCTGGTCGGATACACCGTCTCATGTGCCTGGGTCAGTTCCTGACACGTCCACCAGCGCGCTCCGGCGACACTGCGCCGCTCCAGCTCGGTGAGGCCCATGGCCCGAGTCGCCGTCTGCGTCGTACGGGCCAGGTAGTACCACTCGTCCTGGTCCCAGCGGCGCCCCGCGAACGGGAACGAGCACATCCGCCGCCACAGCACCGGTCCGAGTTCGACCTCGGTGATGCCGGTCTCCTCCGCGAGTTCCCGCAGAGCGGCCTGTTCACGGGTCTCGTCGCCCTCGACGCCCCCGCCCGGCGTGAACCACCAGTCGTCGCTCCGATCGTCCGGCTCATGCCCGTGCAGCAGCAGGATCCGGTCCTCGGGGTCCAGCAGAACGACCCGGGCCACCTTACGCATCCCGCCCGTGTACGTGTCCTCAGCGGGCACCCGCGAGCTCCGTCCGCCTCCGGGAGCGGCCGGCCAGCCGTTTGGCGACCGGGCCGTACGCCGCACCGCCCAGGATCAGCACCGCTCCGACGACGACCAGGGCGACGATCGTACGGAGCGGACCCGGCGAGGACACACCACCCAGCGTCTCGAAGCCGGTCGCGCGCTGCAGCATGCCGTCCATGGGCCATACGACGGCGTCCACCCGGGCCGACACGGCACTGCGCGCCACGGTGCCCTGGGCGGCGTCGGTGAGGTGGGCCGTGGAGTCCAGGGAGCCATGACGCTCGTCGCCGAGAAGGAACAGCCGGCCCTTGGGGACCGTCACGGTCGGAAAGTCCTTGATCTCGGCCAGGCTGCCCTCGGGCAGATACGACTCCTCGATCTGCTTGCCGTTGACGGTCAGCTTGCCGTCGGTGCAGCAGGAGACCGTGTCACCGCCGACCGCGACCACACGCTTGAGCACATTCGCATTGGTGACCCACGACGTGTCCCGGAAGACGACGACGTCACCGCGGCGCACCTCGTCGCCGTCGACGCGCTGCGCCAGCACCCGGTCACCGGCGTCGATCGTGGGCGCCATGGAAGTGGTCGGCACGGTGTACGGCCGGTACACCACCACCCCCCAGGCGAACCCGCCGAGGAACAGCACCAAGCCGAGGGCCACGGCCAGCCCGGACAGTATTCCGCCCAGGTCGGTGCCCGACTTCCCCTTGTCGTTTCCCACGTCCGCTCCCATTCCACAGTCCGCGCCGGGGCACCATATCGCGCCGGGAAAAGACCATGGCGGCCTCCCCGAGATCCTGGGGAAGACCGCCGGGCCCCGTGCTGCGCGGCTATTGAGCGGTGAGGCGGCGGCGGCGCCACAGCGCCAGCGGTACGACACCCGCGAAAGCGAGCGTTTGCGGTGCGTACGGCAGTGCGGCCGCGGCGGACGCCCGCGCGTCGAGCGGCTGGTCGAAGGTGTCGGGAACCGGCAGGGTGCCCCAGCGGTTGATCGGCCAGGCCTTCACGATGGCGCGCCCGACGACCTCGTCGACCGGGACCATGCCCTTGTACTTGTCGCCCTGGTTGTAGCGCGAGTCACGCGAGTTCTGCCGGTGGTCACCCATGACCCAGATGAAGCCCTCGGGGACCTTCACCTTGAACTGGCCGCCCTGGTCGTCATTGGTGCAGGGGGTGTTGCCGGGGTAGACGTACGGCTCGTTCAGCGCCTTGCCGTTGACCTTCAGCGGGCCGGTGCCCTCGCACTCGACCGTGTCACCGCCGACGCCGATGACGCGCTTGATGAGGTCCTTCTCCTCGGACGAGGGCATCAGGCCGATCCAGCTGAGGAACGTCTGCAGCGCGTTCGGCTCGGGCGCCGGCTCGCCCCACAGCCACTTGCCGGGATCGTGGAAGACGACCACCTCGCCGCGGTCGGGCTCGGAGCCGAACCACGGGGTGAGCTTGTCGACCAGGACGCGGTCACCCCGCTGGAGGGTGTTCTGCATCGAGTCGGAGGGGATCGAGAACGCCTGCAGGAGGAACGTCTTGATCAGCAGCGCGAGGACGAGCGCGATGCCGATCAGGATCGGCAGCTCCTTCCAGAAGGAGCGCGGCTTCTTCGGCGTGGGCGCCGAGTCGCCGGGACCGTGCCCGTCCGTATCGGTGCGCGACGCCGTACCGTCCTCGGCCGCTCCGGCGTCACTCCCGGAACTCCCCGAGGTCAGGGCGCCGTTCGAGACCTGGTCGGCCGCTTCCACGGGGCGTCCGCGGTCCTCGCCGTCGTGCCCGGATCGTGCGCCTACCGCCACATCCCCCACGCCAACTCCTTACTCTGTGCCGCTGCCTGCCCCAAAGACGATGCAGGCCCACCACTCCCATAACGAGCGGGAGTTCCCCAGGGCTCGGGAGTCGGATCGTTCCGTTCGGATCGTCGGAGGCAACCCTATGCGACAGCTGCGGGGCCGCGGTCGACCCGGTGGCCGAGTCGGAGACGGATGCGTAGGTTTTCGGTTCGTCCAACGTGCCCCAGTGCCCGAAGGGCCAGGCGATGACCATGGCGCGGCCCACGACCTCGTCCTCGGACACCGTGCCGCCGTTCTGGTCCTGGTGCGAACGGGAGTCGGCGGAGTCGGCCCGGTGGTCGCCCATCACCCACAGCCGCCCCTGGGGGACGGTGATGTCGAACTCGGTCAGGGAAGGGGCGTTCCCGGGGTAGAGGTAGTCCTCCTGCAAGGGGACGCCGTTGACGGTGACCCGCCCTTGCGCGTCGCAGCACTGGACCCGGTCACCACCGACGCCGACGACCCGCTTGATGAGGTCCTTCTCGTTGTCGGACGGCAGCAGACCGATGAAGGTGAGCCCTTCCTTGATCTGCTTGACGACGACGGGGTCTTCCTTCTTGGCGGTGGGCTGCTCGTCCTTGAGCCAGCCGCCGGGGTCCTTGAAGACGACGACGTCCCCGCGCTGCGGCTTGGAGCCGAACCACGGGGTGAGCTTGTCGACCAGGACCCGGTCGCCGATCTGGATCGTCTGCTCCATCGAGCCCGACGGGATCACGAAGGCCTGGACGAGAAAAGTCTTCAGTACGAGGGCTATCAGCACCGCGACACCGACGAGGAGCGGTATCTCCTTGATGGCGCTGCGCCTGCGCCGTCGCTTGACCTTGCGCTGGAGCTTGCGCCGCTCCGCGCGCGTACGGCCGCCGCCGGAGCCGGAGGCGCGCCGGACGCCGGTGGGCAGGAGGTTGTCGGCAGCGCTGGAGGGTGCCCCGCGTGGCTTGCCACGGTTACCCATGCGCACCCTCCGGGGCCGGCACGCGCGCGTACGCGTCGGGGCGCTCCAGGCGGGTCCAGTGGTCGGTGGGCCAGAGGATCCAGTCGGCCCGGCCGACGACGTCCTCGACGGGGATCATGCCGCCGCCCGGGGAGCCCAGGTGGTCGCGGGAGTCGCTGGAGGCGCTGCGGTGGTCGCCGAGGACGAAGAGGGTGCCGTCGGGCACGACGACGTCGAAGGACACGCTGGAGGCGCCGTCCCCGGGGTACAGGAACGCCGACTCGTCGACCGACCGGCCGTTCACCTGGATCCTCCCCTCCTTGTCGCAGCAGACCACATGGTCTCCCCCCACACCGACAACGCGCTTGATGTAGTCGGCGTCCCCGAAATACCCGGTTCCGTCGAAGACGACGACATCGCCACGCCGCGGCTGGGCACCGAAACGGTACGCCAACTTATTTACGAGAACGCGGTCCCCGATCCTCAATCCGCGCTCCATGGATCCGCTGGGAATCTGGAACGGCTGGAGCACGAACGTGCTGAGCAGCAGCAGGAAGACCAGGCAGACCAGCAGGGTCAGGGTGATCCGCCCGCCGGGCAGCCAGGCGGAGATCCGCGACACCAACGCGAAACGCGACCGTCCCTCCGGCCCTCTCGGATCCGAGGTGTCCTCGGCTTCGGAAGGGCGGGAGGAGCGGTCGCGCTCCGTCGGCTGTGCTTCGGTGTCCATCGGGGCCAGATGCTATCCGGCCCCGCTGTGACGTCCGGAAAGCGCTCAGTTCTCGCGCTTCTCCTTGATCTTCGCGGCCTTGCCGCGGAGCTCACGGAGGTAGTACAGCTTGGCGCGGCGCACGTCACCCTTGGTGACGAGCTCGATCTTCTCCACGATCGGGGTGTGCACCGGGAAGGTGCGCTCGACGCCGACGGAGAAGGAGACCTTGCGGACCGTGAAGGTCTCGCGGACACCGGCGCCCTGGCGACGGATGACTACGCCCTTGAACTGCTGCACACGGGAGCGGTTGCCCTCGATGACGCGGACGTGGACGTTGACGGTGTCACCCGGGCGGAAGGCCGGGACGTCGCTGCGCAGCGACGCGGTGTCGACGGAGTCGAGCAGGTGAGACATTTCGTCTGCTTTCTTCACCCATGCCACAGGTCATAGGCGGGAGCTAGTTTCCAAGAGGATGCTGTTCGCGTCGGGGCGGGCGTCGTGTCCCCCTGTGGCAGGGGCGCACGCCGGACGGCGCACAACAGGGGCCTATTCTTCCACGCCGTCCGGCCTGCGCCAAAATCGACCATGGGGTTCGCCCTCGGGATCCGGTGCCCAGCCCAGGATGGAGAGCATCTCGCGGTCCTTCTTGTCGAAGGCCTTGGGGTCGCAGCGCTCGATCAGATCCGGCCGGTGGGCCGCGGTGCGCTTGAGGGCCTCGTCCCGCCGCCACCGGGCGATCTTGCCGTGGTGCCCGCTGATCAGCACGTCCGGGATGCCACGGCCGCGCCACTGGGGCGGCTTGGTGTAGACGGGCCCCTCCAGGAGGTTGGCCATGGCGCCGGGCGCGAAGGAGTCGTCCCGGTGCGACTCGGCGTTGCCGAGGACGCCGGGCAGCAGCCGGGCCACGGCCTCCGTCATCACCAGTACGGCCGCCTCACCGCCGGCGAGGACATAGTCGCCGATGGACACCTCGTAGACCGGCATCCGGGTGGCGTACTCGTCGATGACCCGTCGGTCGATGCCCTCGTAGCGGGCCGGGGTGAAGATCAGCCAGGGGCGCTCGGAGAGCTCCACGGCCAGTTCCTGGGTGAAGGCACGGCCGCTGGGCGTGGGGACGATCAGCGCGGGCGCGTGGGAGCCCGTCTCGTAGCCGTCGGCGAGGACGGAGTCCAGGGCGTCGCCCCAGGGCTCGGTCTTCATGACCATGCCCGGGCCACCGCCGTACGGCGTGTCGTCGACCGTGTTGTGACGGTCGTAGGTCCAGCCGCGCAGATCGTGCACCTGGACGTTCAGCTGTCCACGCGCGCGTGCCTTGCCGACCAGGGAGACGTTCAGGGGCTCCAGGTACTCGGGGAAGATCGTGACGACGTCGAGCCGCATTACGACTCTTCCCGCGACGAGTCGATCTCCGCGCGGTCGTCGATCAGACCGGGCGGCGGATCGATGACCGCCTTCTGCTCGGCGAGGTCGATCTCGGTGACGATCTCCTCGACGAACGGGATCATCACCTCGCTGCCGTCGGGCCGCTCGACGATGAACAGGTCCTGCGAGGGCAGATGCGAGATCTCGGTGATCCGGCCGACCTCCTCGCCGTCCTTGGTCACCACGTCCAGGTCCATCAGCTGGTGGTCGTAGTACTCGTCCTCCTCCTCGGGCAGCTCGTCGGGGTCGACGTCGGCGATGAGGAGGACGTTGCGCAGGGCCTCGGCGGCGGTGCGGTCGTGCACGCCCTCGAAGCGCAGCAGCAGCCGCGAGCTGTGCACACGGCCGGTCTCGATGGTGAGCGGGCCCACTGATGCGGGATCGGTGGCCAGTACGGCTCCGGGGCCGAGCCGGAGTTCCGGCTCGTCGGTACGTACCTCGACGGTGACCTCGCCCTTGATGCCGTGGGCGCGGCCGATCCGGGCGACTACGAGCTGCACTTTTCGAAGATCTCCTGTCGTACGTACGACTGCGGGCCGGGGACGGCCCAGTGGCCCTCCCCGGCCCGAGCCGGTGCTGCGTTCGGCGTCAGCGGACGTGGTCCACGTCGACGAGGTCGACACGGATACCGCGGCCGCCGATGGCGCCCACGACGGTGCGCAGAGCGCGTGCGGTGCGGCCGTTGCGGCCGATCACCTTGCCGAGGTCGTCGGGGTGGACCCGGACCTCGAGCACTTGCCCGCGGCGCAGATTGCGGGATGCGACCTGCACATCGTCAGGGTTGTCGACGATGCCCTTCACGAGGTGCTCGAGAGCCTCCTCGAGCATGCTCAGGCCTCGGCCGACTCAGAGGACTCGGCAGCAGCCTCGTCCTTCTTCTCCGCCTTCTTCTTCTGGGTGATGGCCTCACCCTTGCCCTCGTCGTCGCCGCTCAGGGCCTCGAACGAGGGGCGCGCGGCCTTCTCGGCCGGCTGGAGCAGCGGCGCCGGGGCGGGCTCGCCCTTGAACTTCTGCCAGTCGCCGGTCTTCTTGAGGATGGCGAGCACGGGCTCGGTCGGCTGGGCGCCGACGGAGAGCCAGTACGCCACGCGCTCGGCGTTGACCTCGATACGCGAGGGGTTCTGCACCGGGTGGTACAGACCGATCTCCTCGATCGCACGACCGTCACGACGGGTACGGGAGTCGGCGACGACGATGCGGTAGTGAGGCGAACGGATCTTGCCCAGACGCTTCAGCTTGATCTTGACTGCCACGGGAGTGGGTTCTCCTGGTTTTGACGTGGTTGGGCACGGCGAGATGGCCGCGTGGGGTTGCGGTACCCGAGTGCCCGATGGACGCGTCAGCCGGAGGAGAGAGGGGTCCTGTGCGGCTGTCGAGTACAGCTAGCCATTGTGCCACACCCTGCGGCTCGGTTCGGACCGAGGGCGGCCGCGCGCGGGCATGCCTGAGCAGGACCCGGCGCCGTGGGTGCCGCCACAACCGTAAGCGGCACCCCGGCGCACGCACCTCACCCACTCGACCGGCAGCCACGAGATGCCGGTACTCGGTCGGTGGTTACGCCGCGCCCACGACCTCGGGAATCCGGAACGGCTTTCCGCAGCCGCCGCAGACGATCGGGGCCTGGGCCAGGACCGACGGGACGACGCGGACATTGCGGCCGCAGTCGCAGACCGCCTTGACCCGTACGCCGCCGCCGGAGGAGCCGTGCCGGGCCGCCGGGCCGCGGAAGGAGCGGGCCGTGTCCGCCGAAGTGGCCGCCGTGTGCGCCTTCAGGGCGCGCTGGAGGCGCTCGATCGTCGGGCGGTAGCGCCGCTTGGCCTCCGGGTTGAGCGTGACCAGCGAGAAACCGCTGCTGGGGTGCGGTTCATCGGGGTGGTCCAGGCCCAGCTCCTCGGCGATGGCGAGGAATCTGCGGTTGTGGTAGCGGCCGGCACGGGAGGTGTCGCGGACTCCGCGGGCGGCGGCGATGCCGTGCACCGCCTCATGAAGCAGCCGCTCGAAGGAGAGCTCGTGTCCGCACGCGGACGACGACTCTCCGATCAGGGACTCTGGCGCGGCGAGATCCGGCAGCTCGGGGTGGTGCCGCTGAATATCGGCCCACGCCTGCGCCAGTTCTGCGGCGAGAACAGGTGGTGTCTGTGTCGTGCTCACGTAATGACAACGAGCCGGGGTGCCCCAGTGTTCCGATTCCGGGCCATCCCAAATAATTTGCACGTACCCGTCAGTTGCCGCTGATGCGTCCGGACGAGGGCGGGTGCGCTGATCTGCGGAGAAGCCTCGCAGCTCACCACAAGGTGGTGCGTAGTCTGACGTACGCACCCGCGCGTATGCCGTCTCCGCGCGGCGGGGAAGCAGTGTCCCGCAGAGGCGCAAGAGGCCTTTCGGTCGCTCTCGCGCCTTCTGCCTCGTCTCAGTAAGCGCGCGCGACGATCGCGACGTTACCGGGCGCGTCCTCGTCCACCGGCACCGACCCGTCCTCGGCGAGCAGACACCGTACGGTCAGCGAGCGCTCGGCGAGCTTGGTCTCGCCCGCCTCGCCGAGCACCGCCCACGGAATGCGCGCCCAGCCGTCGGCGGCCGCCTCGACGGCCTCCTCGATGGTCGACACCTCGGTCGTACGCGACTCGCGCCGCGCTCGGGACTGCTCCAGCAGCAGCGCCTGGTCCTCCTCCAGGATCCCGGGCAGCAGCTCTACCAGGGACTCGACGCCCACCGGCTCCTTGCCGCCCGGAATCCGGCGCGCGAGCATCGCGGTGCCGTTCTCCAGGTCGCGGGGCCCGATCTCGATCCGTACCGGCACGCCCTTGAGCTCCCAGTCGACCGCGCGCCGCCCGAAGGGGGTGTCCGTACGGTCGTCGACCTGCACCCGGATGCCCGCCGCCTTCAGCCGGTCGCCGATCTCGCGGACCTTGGCCAGAACTGCCTCATCGCCCTTGATCGCGAGGACGACGACCTGGATCTGCGCGAGCCGCGGCGGGACCCGCAGGCCGTTGTCATCCCCGTGAGTCATCACCAGGGCACCGATCATGCGGGTCGTCGAACCCCACGAGGTCTGCCAGACCAGCTCCTGCTTGCCGTCCTTCGACAGATACGAGGTGTTGAAGGCCTTGGCGAAGTTCTGGCCCAGCTCATGGCTGGTGACCATCTGGAGGGCCTTGCCGTCGCCCATCATGCTTTCGAGCGTGAGGGTGTTGATGGCCCCCGCGAAGCGCTCCTTGACGGTCTTCCGACCCGAGACGAAGTCCATCGCGAGGACGTTGCGCAGGAAGTCGCCGTAGACCTCGCTCTGGATGTGCGCGGCGAAGTCGCGCGCCTCCTCATGGGTGGCGTGCGCGGTGTGGCCCTCCTGCCACAGGAATTCGGTCGTACGAAGGAACAGCCGGGGCCGCAGCTCCCAACGGACCACGTTCGCCCACTGGTTGATCAGCAGCGGCAGATCGCGGTAGCTCTGCACCCACTTCGAGAAGTAGTCGTTGATGATCATCTCGGAGGTGGGCCGGACGACCGCGGGTTCCTCGAGTTCCTTGCCCCCGCCGTGCGTGACCACCGCCAGCTCGGGCGCGAAGCCCTCGACGTGGTCGGCCTCCTTCGCGAAGTACGACTGCGGGATCAGCAGCGGGAAATACGCGTTCTGGGTGCCCGTCTCCTTGATGCGGGCGTCCATCTCCGCCTGCATCCGCTCCCACAGTCCGTACCCGTACGGTCGGATCACCATCGTGCCGCGCACCGGCCCGTTGTCGGCCAGCTCGGCCTTGTTGATCAGATCCTGGTACCAGCGCGGGAAATCGTCCGCCCGCGGTGTGAGTACGGGTGCTTTTGCCATGGCGCGATGGTACGGGCCCACGTTGCCGGAATGTGAATTCTCGCCACAGGCACGGCCCAGCCACAAGCAGGGCCCGACGACCCCTGGACGCCGGGTCGAGGGCGGAGTTTCCTGGCATACGGGGGGAGAGCTAGCGCACGTCACGGGGGCTCAGGAAACGGGCACAGCGGCAACTCTCGGCGGATTGGGGCGCTTTCGATGACACCTACGCTCGTGCGGCAACACCTGTCTCACACGGGACCCACGCCCCGTGTGAACCTGTGGGCACGCGCGCGTGACTGGTCCGAGATCCAGGAGCGGATGCTGGTACCGCTCTACGAGGCCGTCTACGAGCGGCTCGAAGTGGGCTCCGGCACCCGGCTGTTGGGCCTCGGCTGCGGTTCCGGGCTCGCCCTGCTGATGGCGGCCTCCCGAGGAGCAGCCGTCACCGGTGTCGAACCCTCCCGCCCCGAACGGCTCGCTCTGGCCCGGCAGCGGCTGCTGCCCGAGCCGTGGGGCGTACGCGCGCGTGCCGGCATCCGGCTCACGGACGGCTCCCCCGGGGGCGCGGCCGACGCGGAGACGCCCGCGTACAGCCTGGTGACCGCTTTCGAGCCCATCGGGTGCCTCGCGGGCGACTCGGAGGGACTCGGCGAACTGCTTCAAGGGGCGAAGCAACTCGCCGAGCGGGGGGCGCCCGTGGTGCTGGCCGGCTGGGGTCCGCCGGAACGCTGCACCACGTCGTCCGTGCTGCGCGTGGCCACCAAACTGGCCGATCCGCTGCGCAGCGCGGGCAGTTGGCGCCCCGCCCTTCGCGACGACCTGGAGGAGGTCGCCCAGCGCTCAGGACTGCGCCCCGACGGCTCCGGACGGGTGGCGTGCCCCTTCGGATACGCCGACGTCGACAGCGCCGTACGAGGACTGCTGTCGACGGGGCTCTTCGACGCGGCGATCTCCGCGACCGACCCGGCGCAGGTGGACAAGGAGCTGACGGAGGCGCTGCATCCGTATCAACGGCTCGACGGGACCGTGTGGATGCCGAATGTCTTCCGGTACCTGATCGCCCGCGTCCCCTGAGCAAGCCTCGAGGGGTGGGCCTCCCGGCAAAGGTGCCTACCCCTCCTCCTTCCTCAGCCGCGTGACCCCCGCGATCCGGTACGCGTCCACCTCCTCCAGCGTCTCGCTCGCCAGCAACGCCTCCGCCAGCGCGTCCAGTTGGCCCAGGTGATCGCGCAGCTTGCGGCAGGCCTCCTCGTAGCACTCGTCGACGATCCGCCGCATCTCGCCCTCGATCACATCCAGGGTCTGCGGGGCCGCCGCGAGTCCATAAGCCTGCTGGGCGTCGTTCGGCAGGGCCGACAGGCGGCCCACCCGCTCGCTCATGCCCCAGCGCGCGACCATCCCGCGCGCGATGTTGGTGACCTGCTCCAGGTCGCTCTCCGAGCCGGTGGTGACCACCCCGTAGACCACCTGCTCGGCCGCCATCCCGCCGAGCGCGCCGATGATCCGGCCGCGCAAGTACTCCTCGGTGTAGGCGTACTTGTCCGCCTCCGGCGTCGACAGCGTCACGCCCAGCGCCCGGCCGCGCGGCACGATGGTGATCTTGCGGACCGGGTCGGCGCCCGGCTGCAGCATGCCGAGCAGGGCGTGCCCGCTCTCGTGGTACGCCGTTCTGCGCCGCTCCTCCTCGGGCATCACCAGCGGCCGTTCGGCGCCGAGTTGGACCTTCTCCAGCGCCTCCGACAGATCGCCCTGGGTCACCCGCTCCTGTTGCCGCTTGACCGCGAGCAGCGCGGCCTCGTTGGCGAGGTTGGCCAGCTCCGCGCCGGTCATGCCCGGCGTTGTACGGGCGACCTGGCCGAGGTCGACGTCCTCGGAGAGCGGGATCTCCCGGGTGTGGATCTCCAGGATCGCCTTACGGCCACCCCGGTCCGGGGGCGAGACCATGACCACCCGGTCGAAGCGCCCCGGCCGCGTCAGCGCCGGGTCGAGCACATCCGCGCGGTTGGTGGCCGCGACCACGATCACGCCCTCCGAGCCCGAGAAACCGTCCATCTCCGTCAGGATCTGGTTCAGGGTCTGCTCGCGCTCGTCATGCCCGCCCATGCCGGCCCCGCCGCCCCGGACCCGCCCGATGGTGTCGATCTCGTCGATGAAGATGATCGACGGCGCCACCTTGCGCGCCTCCGCGAACAGCTCACGCACGCGTGAAGCACCGACACCCACGATCATCTCGATGAACTCGGACGCCGACGCCGAGAAGAACGGCACCCCCGCCTCCCCCGCCACCGCCCGCGCCAGCAGCGTCTTGCCGGTACCGGGCGGACCCGCCAGCAGCACGCCCCGGGGCATCTTGGCGCCCATCCGGCGATAGGCGTCGGGGTTCTTCAGGAAGTCCACGACGTCATTGAGCTCGCCGGCGACCTCGTCGATCCCGGCCACGTCCGCGAACGTCGTGCGCTTCTGCCCCGGCTCCAGCTCCACCGGCTTCGGCGGCGCCTTACGGCCCAACATCCCGCCCGCGCCGCCCATCCCCGCGCGCATCCGCCGTGCGATGAAGATCCACAGGACGACCAGCAGCAGCATCGGCGCCAGCGCGATCAGCAGGTTCGACAGGAAGCTGCGCTGCTGGACGACCGGCTCCGCCGTCACGGTCACGTTGTTCTCGGTCAGGTCCTCCCAGAGCTGGTCGTCCGCGAAGGTCGGCCGCTCCGTCTTGAACTTGGTGTACTTCCCGTCGCCCTCGGGGTCGTCCTGCTCCTTCTTCAGCTGGCCCTGGATCGCATCGCCCTTGGCGTAGATCTTGGAGACGTTGGCGTTGTCGACCTGCTTGGTGAACTCCGTGTACGAGATCGTCGGCTCGTCGCCGTCATTGAAGAAAGACAGCACCACGTTGGCGATCAGATACACGACCAGCGCGGCGACGATCAGCCCCCACCAGCCGCCCCGAGGCCTGCGCCCGCCCCGCGACGGCTTCGGCGGCTCCTCCGGGGTGCCCTCGGTCCGCCAGGGCTGATCCGGCGACTTACGCGGCGGCGCGGGGTTGGTCATATCGGGACGTTACGACACGCCCCGGACACCGGCACCCCAGCATGCGCCGAGGGCGCCCCCGTGGAACAGGGACGCCCTCATCGCCGTATACGGAACTCAGCCCATGAACTTCTTGAACTCGTCCGGCAGCTCGAAGTCCTGGCCGCCCTGCTGGCCCGGCAGACCGAAGGCGCCGCCGTTCTGGGCCGCGGCCGCGCGGCGGGCGGCCTCCTCCTGCTCCTGCTGCTTGCGCTTCATCGGGTTGCCGGAGCGCTGCTTGCCCTTGGCCTTCTTGGGCTGCTTCTTCGAACGGCCGGGACCGCCGCCCATGCCCGGCATCCCCGGCATGCCCGGCATACCGCCGCCCTGGGCCATGCGGGACATCATCTTGCGGGCCTCGAAGAACCGCTCGACCAGGTTCTTCACCGCGCTGACGTCGACACCGGAGCCCTTGGCGATACGGGCACGGCGCGAGCCGTTGATGATCGTCGGCTCCTGGCGCTCGGCCGGGGTCATCGACTTGATGATCGCGGCGGTGCGGTCGACGTCCCGCTCGTCGAGGCTGTTGATCTGGTCCTTCATCTGCCCCATGCCGGGCAGCATGCCGAGCAGCTTGCTGATGCTGCCCATCTTCCTGACCTGTTCCATCTGGGACAGGAAGTCGTCGAGGGTGAAGTCCTGGCCCTTCTTGGAGGCCAGCTTCTCGGCCATCTTCTGGGCTTCGGCCTGGTCGAAGGTCTTCTCCGCCTGCTCGATCAGGGTGAGCAGGTCACCCATGTCGAGGATGCGGGAGGCCATCCGGTCCGGGTGGAAGGCGTCGAAGTCGTCGAGCTTCTCGCCGTTCGACGCGAACATGATCGGCTTGCCGGTGACCTGGCGGATCGACAGGGCGGCACCACCGCGGGCGTCACCGTCGAGCTTGGAGAGCACCACGCCGTCGAAGCCGACGCCGTCGCGGAAGGCCTCGGCGGTGTTGACCGCGTCCTGACCGATCATCGCGTCGACGACGAAGAGGATCTCGTCGGGGCTGACGGCGTCCCTGATGTCAGCGGCCTGCTGCATCATGTCCTGATCGATACCGAGCCGGCCGGCGGTGTCGACGATCACGATGTCGTGGACCCGGGACTTCGCGAAGTCGATGGAGTCCTTGGCGACCTTGACCGGGTCACCGACGCCATTGCCCGGCTCCGGCGCGTACACGGCCACACCGGCGCGCTCGGCCACGACGCTGAGCTGATTCACGGCGTTCGGACGCTGGAGGTCGGCGGCGACGAGCAGCGGGGAGTGCCCCTGCTCCTTCAGCCAGTAGCCGAGCTTGCCCGCGAGGGTGGTCTTACCGGCACCCTGCAGACCCGCCAGCATGATGACGGTGGGGGGCTGCTTGGCGAAGCGCAGACGCCGGGTCTCGCCGCCGAGGATCGTGACGAGCTCCTCGTTCACGATCTTCAGGACCTGCTGCGCCGGGTTCAGCGCCTTGGAGACCTCGGCACCGAGCGAGCGCTCCTTGACGCTCTTGATGAACGTCCGGACGACCGGCAGCGCGACATCGGCTTCGAGGAGCGCGATGCGGATCTCGCGCGCGGTGGCGTCGATGTCCGCCTCGGAGAGCCGTCCCTTGCCGCGCAGGTTCTTGAAAGTCGCTGAGAGGCGATCGGAGAGAGTATCGAACACGGCGCTCGCGGTCCTCGGGGTCGGTGGCAGCTGGGAATCGCCCTCCAGGGTATCCCGGCTGCACGAGTTGCCGGGATCCCCGTTCAGCCCCGCAAGGTCTCCTCCAGTTTCCGGGCCACCGCAGAGGCCTCCTCACGCGGCAGCGGCGTCCCCTCGGGGCCTGTGACATAAAAGGCATCCACGGCATTCGCGCCCAGCGTCGACACATGCGCGCTCCGCATGCGCACGCGTGCCTCCTCCAGAGCTCGGCCGATACGGAAGAGAAGTCCCGGGGCGTCCTGGGCGCGGACCTCGATCACCGTGGCGAGGCGGGAGGCGGCCGGGTGGACGGTGACCCTGGCGGGTGGGGCCAGTACGCCTCGGCGGCGGGGGTAGGCGGCGTCGCGCTCCGCGAGGCGGGCGGCGATGTCCAGGGTGCCGTCCAGGGCCCGGACCAGGTCCGCCCGGAGCCTGGCCGCCTGCGGCAGCGAGCCGTACTCCGCGGCGACCCGCCAGTTCAGCAGCAGGACCGAGCCCTCGACGCCGTCGGGGAGGTCCAGAGCGCGCAGCTCGGCCGTCCGCACCGTCAGGCGGTGCATCGCCAGGACGCCGGCCACCGCGGGCAGGACGCCCGGCTGGTCCGGTACCGCGATGAGCAGCTCCACACCGAGCGGCTCGGGGTCGCCGGTGGGCTGGTCGTCCGTGGGCGGCTCGGTCTGCGCGCGCAGCGCCAGCACCGGGCTGCCCGTCGCGACCGACTCGATGGCAAGTCGCTCCTGCTCGGCGGTCGGCGCGGCGGCCTCCGGCTCCTCCGGGGCGTCCCCGGCCAGCACCGCCGAGACGCGTTTGACCAGGTCGGCGACGAGCGAGCCACGCCAGGACGACCAGGCGGCGGGCCCGGTGGCCAGCGCGTCCGCCTCGGTCAGCGCATGCAGCAGCTCCAGCGTGCCCTGCGAGCCGACCGCATCGGCGACCGAACGGACCGTGGCCGGGTCCTCCAGGTCACGCCGGGTGGCGGTGTCGACGAGCAGCAGATGATGACGTACGAGGGCGGCGAGTACGGCGACGTCCTCGCGGTCGAAGCCGATCCGGGCCGCCACATCGCGCGCGATGATCTCGCCGGCCACCGAGTGGTCGCCGGGCCAGCCCTTGCCGATGTCGTGCAGCAGCGCGGCGACCAGGAGCAGGTCGGGGCGGTGGACGCGGCGGGTGAACTCGGAGGCGCGGACGGCGGTCTCGATGAGGTGCCGGTCGACGGTCCAGATGTGCACGGCGTTGCGCTGGGGGCGGCAGCGCACCCGCTCCCAGTCGGGCAGCAGGCGGGTGATCAGGCCTTCGGCCTCCAGCGCCTCCCAGACCTCGATCGTCGGACGGCCGGAGCCGAGCAGGGTCACGAGCTGTTCCCGGGCCTCGGCGGGCCAGGGTGTGGGCAGCGGGCGCGTGGTGGCGGCCAGACGCCGTACGGCGTGCAGGGAGAGCGGGAGTCCGGCCTGCGCGGCGGCGGCCGCGGCGCGCAAGGGGAGCACGGGGTCGCGCTCGGGGCGCGCGGCACGGGCGAGCACCACCTCGCCGTCCTGCTCCACGACACCCTCGGCCAGCGGCGACCGTTCCGTCACCGGCTTGCCGCCGCCCAGCATGGCGCGCAGCCGGGGCCGCACGGCGCGCGACCGCAGTACGCGCCCCACTTCACGCCAGGTGACATCACTGGCGTACGAGATGACCCGCGCCGCCTCGTACACCTGCCGCAGCAGGGTGTCGGCATCGAGCAGGCCGAGTTCGGCAGCGACCTGGTCCTGTTCCTGGAGCGCGAGCCGGTCGGTCGCGCGCCCGGTGGCCAGGTGCAGGGCGTCGCGTACGTCGAGCAGTCGGCGCCGGGCGTCGTCGAGGCCCTCGCGCGGGGCGTCGGCCAGCCAGGAGGCGGCGACGGCGCGCAGGATGGTGGCGTCCCTCAGTCCGCCGCGGGCTTCCTTGAGGTCGGGTTCCAGGAGGTACTGCAACTCCCCCTGGCGCTCGGCGCGTTCGGCGGTGAGTTCCTGGAGTTCGGGCAGGCGTTTGGGCGCCTGGTTGCGCCAGTCGGCGAGCACGGCCGTACGCAGTCCCGCGGTCAGGCCGAGGTCGCCGGCGATGTGGCGGGCGTCCAGGAGGCCGAGTTGGACTTTCAAATCCTCGCCGGCCGTCTTACGGGCCTCCGCGGGCGTCCGTACCGAGTGGTCGAGGGCGAGGCCGAGGTCCCAGACGGGGTACCAGATGCGGTCGGCCAGGGCGGCGACCGCGTCCGCGTCGGAGCCGTCGTGCAGCAGGAGCAGATCGAGGTCGCTGCGTGGGGACAGCTCACCACGGCCGTAGCCGCCGACGGCGACCAGGGAGACCCCGCGCAGGCTCTCGGCGCCGGCGGCGAAGAGGCCGGTCAGCCAGTCGTCGGTGAGTTCCGCGAGGGCGGTACGGCGCGGCGGCCCGGACCGCGCCCCCTCGGTGAGGAGGCGCAGCCGGGCCGCCGCGTAGCCGCTGGGTCCCGAGTCCTCTGCATCCTTGCGAACGTCCGTACTCGTCACCCAGCGACTCCTGTCTTTACTTCTGTGCGTTTAGAGCGCGTCCGGACCGCGCTCGCCGGTGCGGACCCGTACGGCCGTCTCGACCGGCAGGGACCAGACCTTCCCGTCACCGATCTTGCCGGTGCGGGCCGCCTTGACGATGACGTCGATGAGCTGCTCGGCGTCGTCGTCCTCGGCGAGGACCTCGATACGGATCTTCGGGACCAGGTCGACGGTGTACTCGGCACCGCGGTAGACCTCGGTGTGGCCCCGCTGACGACCGTAGCCGCTGGCCTCGGTGACCGTCAGGCCGTGCACGCCGAAGGCCTGGAGGGCTTCCTTGATCTCGTCGAGCCGGTGGGGCTTGACGACTGCGGTGATGAGCTTCATGCGTCCACCTTCTTGCTCGCAGTGTCGGCGGCCGGGGCCGGGACGGCGCTCCGAGCGGCGCCGCCACCGGCACCGCTGAAGTCGTATGCGGTCTCGGCGTGCTCCGCCTGGTCGATACCGGCGACCTCGTCGTCCTCGGGGACCCGCATACCGATGGTCTTGTCGAGGATGAAGGCGAGGATCGCGGAGACGATCAGGGAGTAGGCGAGGACGGCACCGACACCGGCGCACTGCTTCCAGAACTGCTCAAGGCCGCCGCCGTAGAAGAGGCCCTCAACCGTGGACTGGCCCTTGCCGCTGGCGAAGAGGCCGACCAGCAGGGAGCCGACGATGCCGCCGACCAGGTGGACGCCGACGACGTCGAGCGAGTCGTCGTAGCCGAGCTTGTACTTCAGGCCGACCGCCATGGCGCAGAGCAGACCGGAGATGGCGCCGACCGCGATGGCGCCGACCGGGGAGACCGCACCACCCGACGGGGTGATGGCGACCAGACCGGCGACCGCGCCGGAGGCGGCGCCCAGCGTGGTGAACGCGCCGTGGCGGATCTTCTCGTAGAGGAGCCAGGCCAGCATGGCGGCGGCGGTGGCGACCTGCGTGTTGACGAACATCAGCGTGCCGACGCCGTCGTCGTTGCCGAGCCACGAGCCGGCGTTGAAGCCGAACCAGCCGAACCACAGGAGCCCTGCGCCGAGCATGACCAGCGGCAGGCTGTGCGGACGCATCGGGTCCTTCTTGAAGCCGACGCGCTTGCCGATGACCAGGATCACACCGAGGGCCGCGGCACCGGCGTTGATGTGGACCGCCGTACCACCGGCGAAGTCGATGACGCCCAGGTCGAAGGCCCAGCCGCCCTCACCCCATACCCAGTGGGCGACGGGGAAGTAGACGATCGTGGCCCACAGCGCGACGAACAGCGCCCAGGCGCCGAACTTCACGCGGTCGGCGAGGGCACCGCTTATCAGGGCGGGCGTGATGATCGCGAACATCAGCTGGAAGACCATGAAGGCGAGCAGCGGGATGTTGTACGAGCCCCACAGTTCGCCGGTCTCGACACCGCTGAGGCCGACCCAGTCGGAGTTCCATCCGATGATGCTGCCGGAGTCGGTGCCGAACGCCATGGAGAAGCCGTACAGCACCCACAGGATGGTGACGATCCCCAGGCTGATGAAGCTCATCATCAGCATGTTCAGGGTGCTCTTGACGCGGACCATGCCTCCGTAGAAGAAGGCCAGTCCCGGTGTCATGAGCATCACCAGGGCGGAGCAGATAAGCATGAAACCTGTGTTGGCGGCAGAGAGCTCCGTCTCTGCGGCAAGCGTGATGGCTGGTGCCATCGGCGTCTCCTCGTCGTTTGGTACGGCCCCGTGCGGGCGAAGCCTGAGCGGATTGAGGGGTGGGCCGGTTATGCGCCAAGAGATTGGCGCAGCGCGGTTTCGGTGGAAGCCCCTCGTTGTTTCGCCGCCGTGACGAAGGCGCTGTGGGTGTTACGCATCGATGAACTGCCGGATTCCGGCTGTGTCGATCGTTATCGTGGCGCAACCTTCGGATGAAGGTATGGGCCGGCCGCGGGCGACCTTCCGATGACCTGGCATGGGGGAGCCGAGTCGGGCAGTTCGGGAGGGCCGGCCGCGGCCGGGGCTCAAGGGATTCAGACGGCTTCCGCGGTCTCCGGGAGTTCCACGGCGAGCCGGTCGGTGAGGTCCACGACCTCGTGCAGATCACCGAAATCGCGTACGGCCGTGTCGACGGTCTTTCGGATACGAGTGTTGACGCGCTCGGAGCGCACCTTCTTGGCGACCGTCATGGCGTCGGTGGCGTACTGCGCGCTCTGCTCGGGCTCGCGCTGGAGGAGATGCACGGTGGCCATGCCGATGAGGTTGAGCGCATAGGACCGCTGGTGTTCGGAGTCCTTGGCGAAGAGGTCCACGGCCCGCTGCATCAGCGGCTCGGCCAGTGACGCGTAGGTCGGGCTGCGGCCCGCGACATAGGCGAGGTCGCGGTAGGAGTGGGAGTTCTCGCCGTAGAGCTCGGCCTCGGAGAAGAAGCGGATCCAGTCGGGGTCGGGCTCGTCCCATTCCTCGGCCTCGCCGAAGGTGTCCTCGGCCATCCGCACGGCCCGCTTGCACTTGCCGGGCTGGCCCATGTTGGCGTACGCGCGGGCCTCCATCGCATACAGCATCGACTGGGTGCGCGGACTCGCGCAGTCACGGCTGCCGTACTGGGCGAGGTGGACCAGTTCCAGGGCGTCGTCGGGACGGCCCAGGTGGATCATCTGGCGGCTCATGCTGGAGAGGATGTACGAGCCGAGCGGCCGGTCGCCGGCCTCCTTGGCGGCGTGCAGGGCGAGCACGAAGTACTTCTGGGCGGTGGGCTGGAGTCCGACGTCGTACGACATCCAGCCGGCCAGTTCGGCGAGTTCGGCGGCGACCTTGAACAGGATGCGGGTGGTGGACTCGGGCTGGGGTTCCTGGAGGAGGTCGGTCACCTCGTGGAGCTGGCCCACGACCGCCTTGCGGCGCAGGCCGCCACCGCACTGGGCGTCCCACTGCCGGAACATCACGGTGGTGGACTCCAGCAGTTCCAGCTCGGGCTTGGAGAGCCGGCCGCGGCGGGCCTGGGCGGGGGGCTCGGGTTCGCTGCGCGGGGCGGACGGGGCGGGGACCAGCCAGCGCTGCATGGGCTCGATGAGGGACGGGCCCGCGGACAGGCACAGCGAGGTCCCGAGGAAGCCGCGCCGCGCCAGCATCAGGTCGCTGCGCGAGAACTCGCTGAGCAGGGCGACGGTCTGCGGGCCCGTCCAGGGCAGGTCGACTCCGGACACCGATGGTGACTGGCGGGCGGCGCGCAGGCCGAGGTCCTCGACGGAGACGACACAGCCGAACCGCTCGGAGAACAGCTCGGACAGGATCCGCGGGATCGGCTCGCGCGGATTCTCGCCGTCCAGCCAGCGGCGTACCCGGGAGGTGTCGGTGGAGATGTGGTTGGCGCCCAACTGGCGGGCCCGGCGGTTGACTTGGCGGGCGAGTTCGCCCTTCGACCAGCCGCTGCGCACGAACCAGGACGTGAGCAGCTCGTTCGGGCGCTTGTCAGCGTGCGTTGCGCCGCCGGCGCTCGTGTCGCTTCCGCTGTTGCCGCTCACTGGAACGCCCCCATCCCTTGGACCACTTGTCACCGAGTGCGCCAAGCCCTATCAGAATGCCGGTAAATACGGCTGCCCGTCCGGAAGTTCTCACCCTTCGAACGGAAAGCCGAGTTGCCTCCGGCATACCCACAAGTGCAAGTGCCTCCAGGGCTCGTGCACTCAAAGTAATCCTACGATCACCCGTCCAGCCATGGCGATCCCGGAAACGCCACCATTCGCCACCCCTTCGAATGAACTCCCGCTCGGCTCCACGCGATTCACTTGACATAGACCGACCAGAAGTGGGCGGAGCGGTGCACTCGGGGGCGCGCGCCGCCGGGTGCACTACCCAAGTTGCTTCCGAGCGCCGCTCGAAGTGTGTGGAGCCGGGCGCGAGAAGGCACAAGGTGGACACAGAGGGTCACGCTATGCATTCGCGTCGTAACCACCGGCGCGCCGGACCAGTTGGAGGGGGCATGGGCTTCACGATCGCCGGCATCCGCGAGATCCGCTCCGGCACGCGTCGACGCGGCCGGTCGTCGGAGTGCACCAGCGTCGCCGAGTTCACCGGTCTGTGGGGCTGGGACGTGGTGCCGGGAGCACGAGCGGCGGCGGGCGACTGTTCCTGTGGCCGCGCGGACTGCCCCGACCCCGGCGCCCATCCCCTGCACTTCGCGCCCCGGGTCCCGGCCGGCGCCACCCTCGACGAGGTGTCCCGCACCTGGGGGGAGTACCCGGGCGCCGCGGTGATGCTGGCGGTCGGCCGGGCGTTCGACGTGATCGAGGTGGCCGAACCCGCCGGGCGCCGCGCACTGGCCCGGCTGGAGCGCATGGGCCTGCCCCTCGGCCCGGTCACCGCCACCCCGGACGGCCGCGCCCACTTCTTCGTCGCCCCCGGAGCGGCGGCCGAACTCCCCGAACTGCTCTACCGCATGGGCTGGGACGACCCGACGTCCCTGGACCTACGAGGCCTGGGCCCCGGCACGTACATCACGGCCCCACCGTCCGACCGCGGCGGCCTCGGCCCGGTGCGCTGGCTGCGCTCCCCCGCACTGGACTCGGCGACGAAGCCTCCGGCGGCACGGCTGCTGCTGGGGACGCTGGCGTACGTGGCGCACCGGTCCCGCGCGTAGGCCGACCGGTCCCGCGCGTAGGCGTCAGAGCGAAGCGCCCGACCCCCAACTGCACCTTGGGAGGCGGGCGCTTCTTCACATACCAACTTTGGTAGGTCGGGTCACTCTCCGATAAGGGCGTCAACGAACGCCTCCGGCTCGAACGGCGCCAGATCGTCCGCGCCCTCGCCCAGCCCGATCAGCTTGACCGGCACGCCCAGCTCGCGCTGCACGGCGACCACGATGCCGCCCTTCGCCGTACCGTCCAGCTTGGTCAGGACGATGCCGGTGATGTCGACGACCTCGGCGAAGACCCGGGCCTGCACCAGCCCGTTCTGACCGGTGGTCGCGTCCAGCACGAGCAGCACCTCGTCGAGCGGCGCGTGCTTCTCCACGACCCGCTTGACCTTGCCGAGCTCGTCCATGAGGCCGGTCTTGGTGTGCAGTCGGCCCGCGGTGTCGATGAGGACGACGTCGGAGCCCATCTCCTTGCCCTCCTTCACCGCGTCGAAGGCGACGGAGGCGGGGTCGCCGCCCTCCGGACCGCGCACGGTGTGGGCGCCGACCCGCTCGCCCCAGGTCTGGAGCTGATCGGCGGCGGCGGCACGGAAGGTGTCGGCGGCGCCGAGCACGACGGTATTGCCGTCGGCGACCAGGACCCGGGCGAGCTTGCCGGTGGTCGTGGTCTTGCCGGTGCCGTTGACCCCGACGACCATCACGATGCCGGGCTTACGGTCCTCCGGCTCGGTCTTCACGATGCGGTCCATGTCGGTGCCGACCAGCTTGAGCAGCTCCTCGCGCAGCAGGCCGCGCAGCTCCGTCGGCGTCCGGGTGCCGAGCACCTTCACGCGCTCACGCAGACCCTCGACCAGCTCCTGGGTGGGCAACACGCCGACGTCGGCGGTGAGCAGCGTTTCCTCGATCTCCTCCCAGGTGTCGTCGTCCAGATGCTCGCGCGAGAGCAGCGTGAGCAGGCCCTTGCCGAGGGCGTTCTGGGAGCGGGACAGACGGGCGCGCAGCCGCACGAGACGGCCCGCGGTGGGCTCCGGGACCTCGATCTCGGCCGGCGGGAGCTCTTCGACGACGGGCGGTTCCTCGACGGCTGTGGCCGGCCCGCCGGGAAGATCCACCTCCTCTATGGTCCGGCGCGGTTCGTCGCGCGGCGTCTCGGCCTCGTCGCCGACGTGCGGCTCGGCCGGAGGGGCGGTGATGTCGGGCGCTGCGGGGGGCGGCGGGGGCAGCTGCTTCTTGCGCCGGCTGCCGACGACGAGCCCGCCGAGCGCACCGAGCACGACCACGGCGATGACTACAGCAAGGATGACGATGTCCATAACGCGTCCAGTATCAGCCATGGAGTGCGGTGACACCCCTCTGGATGTCTGACACTCCGTCAGCTAACGTCCTCCCCCACACCCGCCCGGTGAAGGGGGACCCCCATGCCCGTCACGGTCGTACGCTTCAACCTCGTCGAGCCCGACGCGACCCCCGCTTCGCTCGCCGCCCGCTACCGCACGGCCCTGGAGATGGCCGCGTACGCCGACGAGCACGGCGTCACCACCGTGCAGACCGAGGAGCACCACGGCGCCGCCAACAACTGGCTGCCGTCCCCGTTCACCTTCGCGGGCGCGGTCTTCGGCGCGACGAAGCGCATTGCGGTCACCGTCTCGGCGATCATCGGCCCGCTGCACGACCCACTGCGGCTGGCCGAGGACATCGCCGTACTGGATCTGATCAGCGGCGGACGCCTGGTCACGGTCGCCGGGATCGGGTACCGGCCCGAGGAGTACGCGCTGTTCGACGTGGACTGGAAGCGGCGCGGCAGGCTCCAGGACGAGGTTCTGGAGACGCTGCTGAGGGCCTGGACCGGCGAGGATTTCGAGTACCGCGGCCGTACGGTACGCATCACCCCGCGCCCCTTCACCGAGCCGCACCCCCTGCTGCTCGTCGGCGGCTCCTCGAAGGCCGCCGCACGCCGGGCCGCCCGCCTCGGCCTGCCGTTCTTCCCCAGCGCGCATCTGCCGGAGCTGGAGGCGTACTACAAGGAACGGCTCATGGAGTACGGCACCGAGGGCTGGACGATGATGCCGGCCGCCGAGACCCCGCTGCTGCATCTCGCCGAGGATCCGGACCGGGCCTGGGCCGAGTACGGCGAGCACTTCCTGCACGAGGCACGGACGTATGCCTCCTGGCAGTCCGGGGACATCCGGTCCGCCGTGCGATCGGCGGCCACGGACGTGACCGAGCTGCGCGCCGAGGGCGTCTACCGGATCGTGACGCCGGAGGAGTGCGTGGCGCAGGGCCTGGACAACCTCGTCCTGCATCCCCTGTGCGGCGGGATGCCCGTGGCGGAGGGCTGGCGCAGTCTGCGGCTGCTGTGCGAAGACGTACTGCCCCGGCTCACAGGCTGAGCCGGGGCAGTACGTCTCTTCACGAGTACGAGGAGAGGGGCAGCGGGGACTTGGCCCTTCTCCCCGAGATTCGGGGGGCTTCCCTGGGGAGGGTCAGCCCATCTCCTCCAGCTTCTTGCCCTTGGTCTCGGGCACGAACTTGAGGATGAAGGGGATGGAGAGGAAGGCGAACACCGCGTACATGACGTAGGTGAGCGACAGGTTCCACTCCGCCAGGTCCGGGAAGGTGATCGTGATGACCCAGTTGGCGATCCACTGGGCCGAGGCGGCCACACCGAGCGCGGCGGCACGGATCTTGTTCGGGAAGACCTCACCGAGCATGACCCAGACCACGACACCCCAGGACAGGGCGAAGAAGAGGACGAACGCGTTGGCGGCGATCAGCGCCACGGCACCCTGGGCGGTCGGCAGCGGGTCGTTGCCGTTCTGGTAGGAGAAGGCCCAGGCGGCCAGCGCCAGCGAGATGCCCATACCGACCGAGCCGATCAGGGCGAGGGGCTTGCGGCCGATCCGGTCGACGAAGATCATCGCGATCACGGTGCCGATGATGTTGATGATCGACGTCTCGAACGAGTAGAAGAACGAGCTCGACGGGTCGACGCCGACGGACTGCCACAGCAGGTTCGAGTAGTAGAAGATGACGTTGATGCCGACCAGCTGCTGGAAGACGGAGAGGCCGATACCGATCCAGACGATCGGCAGCAGACCGAACTTGCCGCCCAGCAGGTCCCGGAACGTCGACTTGTGGTCGCTGCGCATGGCGTCGTCGATCTCGGTGACGCGGGCGTCGAGGTCGATGTCACCCTCGACGTCGGCGAGCACCTTCTTGGCCTCGTCGATGCGGCCGACGCTGAT
This sequence comes from Streptomyces sp. NBC_00287, assembly GCF_036173105.1. NCBI lineage: Bacteria > Bacillati > Actinomycetota > Actinomycetes > Kitasatosporales > Streptomycetaceae > Streptomyces > Streptomyces sp. NBC_00287. The sequence goes on along the minus strand of NZ_CP108053.1, from coordinate 6,679,726 downwards.
CAGGAAGCGCGGGGACTCGGGGATGGCGAAGGACAGCAGCCCGTAGACGAGGGCGGGCACGATCATCACGCCGAGCATCCACTGCCAGGATTCCAGGCCCGCGATCTTTCCGCGCTCCTCGCCGTCGGCCATGTTGAGGATGGCCCAGTTGACGAGCTGGGAGACGGCGATGCCGATGACGATGGCGGCCTGCTGGAAGGAGGCGAGCCTGCCTCGGTAGGCCGGCGGGGCGACCTCGGCGATGTAGGCGGGGCCGATCACCGAGGCCATACCGATCGCGATACCGCCGAGGACACGCCAGAAGGCGAGGTCCCAGACGGCGAAGGGCAGGCCGGAGCCGACGGCCGACACGGCGAACAGCACCGCCGCGATCTGCATGACCCGGATACGGCCGATACGGTCCGCGATCCGGCCGGCGATGGCCGCGCCGACCGCGCTGCCGAGCAGAGCGCAGGCGGCGACCGTTCCGGTGGCACCCGAGCTCAGGTCGAACCTGTCCTGGATGCCGCCGTTGGCGCCGTTGATGACAGAGCTGTCATAGCCGAACAGGAAACCGCCCATGGCGGCCGCGGCCGTGATGAAGACGACGTGCCCGAGATGTTCGGGGTGCGTCTTCGCTCCTGACTGGGGTGCCTGCGCTGTGCTGGTCACGTGTAACTCCTCGGGCACCGGCAACGCTGCCGGGTGGGTCAGCCCCTCCAAGTCGAGATACCTGAAGGTAAAAGCAACGTTGGAGACCCTATGCCTTCAGGTTTCGAAGTCAAGAGGCAATTGATGTGACCTTTGGAGGTCAGGATGAAGGAGTTGTGTTCAAGTCTTGAATGAAGCGGGGATAGGTCAGCGCAGCCGCTGGCTGATGACCTTCGACACACCGTCGCCCTGCATGGAGACGCCGTACAGCGCGTCGGCGACCTCCATGGTCCGCTTCTGATGAGTGATCACGATCAGCTGCGACGCTTCCTGCAGCTCCTGCATGATGCGGATCAGCCGCTGCAGGTTGGTGTCGTCGAGGGCCGCCTCGACCTCGTCCATCACATAGAACGGGCTGGGCCGCGCCTTGAAGATCGACACCAGCAGCGCTACGGCCGTCAGCGACCGCTCGCCACCGGAGAGCAGGGAGAGCCGCTTGACCTTCTTGCCCGGGGGCCGGGCCTCGACATCGACGCCCGTGGTGAGCATGTTGTCGGGATCGGTCAGGATCAGCCGGCCCTCGCCCCCGGGGAACAGCCGGCTGAAGACGCCCTCGAACTCCCGGGCCGTGTCCCGGTAGGCCTCGGTGAAGACCTGCTCGACCCGCTCGTCGACCTCCTTGATGACCTGGAGCAGATCGGCGCGGGTCTTCTTCAGGTCCTCCAGCTGCTCACTGAGGAACTTGTGACGCTCCTCCAGCGCGGCGAACTCCTCCAGGGCGAGCGGATTGACCTTGCCGAGCTGCTGATACGCCCGCTCGGCCGCCTTCAGCCGCTTCTCCTGCTCACCGCGCACGAAGGGCTTCGGCCGGTTGCGCGGATGCTCCGGATCCTCCGGCAGCTCCTCGCCCTCGGCGGGCGGTGACGGCGGTACGAGCTGGTGGGGGCCGTACTCCTCGACGAGCCCCGCGGGCTCCACGCCGAGTTCCTCCAGCGCCTTGCTCTCCAGCTGTTCGATCCGCAGCCGCTTCTCGGCGCCGAGCACCTCGCCGCGGTGCACGGAGTCGGTGAGCTTGTCGAGCTCGGCCTTCAGGTCGCGGCCCGTGTTCCGGGCGGCGGTCAGCTCCTGCTCCCTTATCGCCTTGGCGGCCTCGGCGGCGGCCCGCTCCTGCTGAGCCCGGCCGAGGGACACCTCGACGTGCGCGAGCAACTGCCGGGCACCGGAGGCAACGGCCTCGGCGACGGCGGCCTCATGCCTCAGCCGCGCCCGCCGCTGCTCGGCACGCGCGCGTGCGTCGCGCTCCGCTCGGGCGGCTCGGTCGAGGGAGTCGGCACGTCCGGCGAGTCCCTTGACCCGCTCCTCGTGCGTACGGACCTGGAGGCGGGCTTCCATCTCGGTCTGCCGCGCGTTGGCGCCGTCGGCGGCGAGCCGGTCGCGTACGGAGGTGTCGGGTTCCTCCTCGACCGGCATCTCCTCGGCGACGGCGAGGCGTTCCGCGAGTTCCTCGACCTCGGTGAGGGCTTTCTCCAGCGCGTCCTGGGCCCGAGCCGCGGCGGCCGTGGACCGTTCGGCCTCCCCGGCCGCGCCACGCGCCTGCCCGGCGAGCCGGCCGAGCTGCTGCGCTACGGCCGACTTCTCCCGGTCGGCGGCGCGGCGCCGGTCGCCGAGCTCCTCTACGAGGGCGGCACTCTCCTTTTTGCGCTCGACCGCGGCGTGCTGCGCCTCGGTGAGTGCCTCGCAGCGCACGGCCAGCTCTTCCAGCTCGGCTGCTGCCTCGTCGACGGACGCCTGTACTTCGAGGAGGCTGGGTGCGCCTGCGGAGCCGCCGTGGGCGAAGTGGGCGCCGAGGAGGTCGCCTTCGGCGGTTACGGCGGTGAGCTCGGGGTGCGCGTAGATCAGGTCCTCGGCGTCTTCGAGGGTGTCGACGATGACGATGCTGTGGAGGAGACGGCGCACGGCCGGCATGAGGTCGGAAGGGCCGCGGACGAAATCGGCTGCGTGAGGTTGTGTGGCGGCTGCGGACTCATCGTGGCCGGCCGCACCCCTTCCCGGCGACTCCGGTGCCCCCGCCAGGAGCAGCGACGCACGTCCCCCGTCCTGCTTCCGCAACAGCCGGATCGCGTCCGCGGCAGCGGAGGGTGAGGTGACCGCCAGTGCGTCGGCCGCCGCTCCGAAAGCGGCCGCCAGCGGCACCTCGTACCCCGGTGCCACCGTCAGCAGCTCCGCCGCCGGACCCAGCAGTCCGGTGAGTCGGTCCTTCGCGCCCAGCAGTGCCCCGGTGCCGTCCTTGCGCCGAAGCCCCAGCGCCAGCGCCTCGTGTCGGGCCTGAGTGGCGGCCCGCTTGCGCTCGGACGCCGTGGCCGCCTCCCGGGCCGCCGTGAGCGCCGTCTCCGCCTCGGCCAGCGCCGCCTTCGCCGCGTCGTGCTGCTCCGCCAGCTCCGCGTCACCCGCGTCGAGGCCGTCGACCTCGGCCTTCAGGGCCTCGTACTCCTCCTCAGCCGCGACCGCCCGCTCCTGCGCTTCGTCGCGGGCTGTGGCCAGGCGGTCGATCTCGGCCTGGGCGGAGGCAGCGCGTGAACGGGCGGCGCCCACCTGGCCGTTCAGCCGGGCCAGGCCCTCGCGGCGGTCGGCGATGGCGCGGGCGACATCCTTCAGGCGCCGTTCCTCGAGGGCGAGTTCGCGTTCCAGCTCGGCGCGATGGGCGACGGTGTCGTCCAGGGCGCGTTCGGCGGCCTCCAGGGCCGCCTCCAGCTCGGCCTCCTGCTCGCGGATCCGGGCGGCCTCGCGTTCCATGTCCTCGGGGTCACGGCCGCGCCGCTCCTCGGGGGGTGCGGAGGTGGCGCTCTTCACGCGCGCGTCGGCGAGCGAGACGGTGCCGCGAACGCGTTCGGCGAGCTGGGAGAGCTCGTACCAGGTCTGCTGGGCACGCTGGAGGCGGGGCGTGAGCTGCCGTACCTCGTCCTCCAGGAGCGCCTCGCGCTGGAGTGCCTTTTTCAGCTCCAGTTCGGCGGCTTCCTTGCGTTCCTTCAGAGCGGCCTCGTCGGCGACCTCGGTCTGGAGGGCCTCGCGGAGCCGTACGAGATCGTCCGCCAGCAACCTCAGCCGCGCATCGCGCAGATCCGCCTGGATCACGGCTGCCCTGCGGGCTACCGCGGCCTGGCGGCCGAGGGGCTTGAGCTGCCTTCTGAGTTCGTCCGTCAGGTCCTGGACGCGCGCGAGGTTGGCCTGCATCGCGTCCAGTTTTCTGAGGGCCTTCTCCTTGCGCTTGCGGTGCTTCAGCACACCCGCGGCCTCTTCGATGAAGGCCCTGCGGCCCATCGGATCCGCGTGCAGGACAGAGTCGAGCTGGCCCTGGCCGACGATGACATGCATCTCGCGGCCGATGCCGGAGTCGGAGAGCAGTTCCTGGATGTCGAGGAGTCGGCAGGTGTCACCATTGATCTGGTACTCGCTGCCGCCGTTGCGGAACATGATCCGCGTGATGGTGACCTCGGCGTACTCGATGGGCAGCGCCCCGTCGGAGTTGTCGATGGTCAGCGACACCTCGGCACGGCCGAGCGGCGGACGCCCGGTGGTGCCGGCGAAGATGACGTCCTCCATCTTGCCGCCGCGCAGCGACTTGGCGCCCTGCTCGCCCATGACCCAGCTGAGCGCGTCCACGACATTGGACTTGCCCGAGCCGTTCGGTCCGACGACACACGTGATACCCGGCTCGAACCGGAGTGTGGTCGCCGATGCGAACGACTTGAACCCACGGAGGGTCAGGGCCTTGAGGTGCACGCCGCTGGACTCTACCTTCCGGGGGTGTCTCACTCCATGAACCCGCGGTTTCGCCTATGAACGTGCAGGGCACACCAGACGTTAAAGAGAGTGAAAGGATGCACGGGGGCAAGAAAGAAGGGACGCCGAAGCGTCCCTTGCAACTTCTGACAACTTAGCGGTTGATATGGGCTTCCCAACCGCTGCGTGTGCCTTTGTGGAGCGGTGCAGCGATCAGGTGAGCGCAGGCTCCGCCTGGTGTGCGTCGATGCTCTCCATGAGACTGTCGTGAGAAGCGGCAGCCGTCAGCGCGTCGTTCTCCGCCTGGATCCGTACGAGCTCGGATTCCAGGTCCTGTACGCGCTGCTGGAGCCGTCGCATCTCGGCGAGGAGTCGAGGGTCGGAGCCGCCGACGTAACCGAGAAGCGCCTTTGCCATGATGGATGGTCCTCCACACTGAGTGACCGACCGAAGCGGTGTGGGTCGTGAGGGATTCGCACCCACGGTGCTTGGCACTCTTGAGTTCTTGCTGCCGTTCTTACATGCCAAACAGCTAAGGTGCGCGGGGCTTTCAGCGTCTCACCAAAAAGTTTGACGGTCAACACGATCACGCCCCGTATTGACGGGCGTCCCGGGGGCGCGCGGCCGAAAAGGCGGCGCTGCGACTCCTGCGGGGCCCTGAGGGCGTGGCGATCATCCTTACGTGCGGAGCCTGTCGGCGCAAGCGTTTCTCGGCAACCACCTGCTCCTTTCTGCTGGGGGCAGGTGCCGGTGGCATGCTCCTCCGCTTCCGCGAGGCCGACCGCGCCTCGTGATCACCGGATGCCGAAGCCGTCGTATCCCCCGCGAGGTGTGTCCCAGATCTCGGTGACGCCGTCCACGCGGCCGGGCGTGTCGTCGCCCTGGAGCCAGTCGAGGAGCCCCTGACAGCCCGGGCGCGGGCCCTCGGCGACCACCTGGACCCGTCCGTCGTCCAAATTGAGAGCAAAACCACTCAGCCCGCCGATCTCGAGTGCCTTGGCACGCGTGAACCAGCGGAAACCCACACCTTGGACGCTTCCCCGCACCCAGGCAACCAGCCGCACATCCTCGCTCATGAGTGCAACCTAACCGGCCAATGTCTCACTGGGCACTTCCACACCCAGCGCCATGCGGTACCGTCCCGACCCAATGAATCTCATATGAAACTCACTCGATCGAGTGGGTTTGGTTGATCGCAGAGGACGAGTCGACCGCACGGACGAGGAAGGCCAGGACATGGGACGCCACCGACGCTCCGCCGCCGGCCGCGCCGCCACGGGCCGCGCCACGGGGGTCAATCACACAGAGAGTTCCTCCCCGAGGAACCCTGACCCGCAGGACTCGTACACGCTGGGCTCCTACCCGGGCTCGCACCCGGACGAGACGGTGGGCATCGCGCCCTATCTCCACCAGGACGAGTACGCCGGCGCCTACGCGCAGACCGAGGCGTTCCTGTTCGCGGACCAGGAGTACGCCCGCGTCACGGACACCGCCGTCTTCGCGAGCGACGGCTTCACGCCCGACGACGGCTCCCAGCGCGCGAGCTCGCACCGCCGCAAGAAGAAGAAGGCCGTCACCCCGGTGCGCACCGGACTGCTCGGGGTCTCCGCCGCCGTGGCCATCGGTACCGTCGCGGTCGCCACGGGCGTGCTGCCCGGCGGCGACAACTACACCCTCGGCGGGGGCAGCGGCGACAAGGTGCAGGCCGCCGATTCCCCGACCAGTTCGCCGAGCGAGCAGGGCGGCACGTCCGGCAGCGCGGAGAGCCGCGACGACAGCTCGCCCGCCAGCCGTGACCAGGAGCGGGCGGCCTCACCGTCGGCGTCGCCGTCGACCTCGTCGGCCGCGCCCACCAAGACGCCGTCGAAGAAGCCGAAGGCCACGCCCACCAAGGAGCCGAAGACCACCCCGTCGCGGGCCGCCACCAAGGCGCCGGCGCCGGAGAAGCCCAGCGCGCCGGTGACGCTGTCGGAGGAGGCCGCCGCCGCGGCCCAGGTGCTGAAGCTCGTCAACGAGGAGCGGGCGAAGGTCGGCTGCAGCGCCGTCGCCGCCAACAGCGCCCTGTCCGAGCTGGCCTCCGCCTTCAGCGAGGACATGGCGAAGCGGGACTTCTTCGACCACACCAACCCGGATGGCGAGAGCCCCTGGGACCGGGCCGCCAAGGCCGGTATCACCGACCTCGGCGGCGAGAACATCGCCCGGGGCCAGGCCGACGCGGCCGCGGTGATGGACGCCTGGATGAACAGCCCCGGCCACCGGGCCAACATCCTGAACTGCGACTTCAAGACCCTGGGCGTCGGCGTGCACATCGCGTCCGGCGGACCCTGGTGGACGCAGAACTTCGGGTACTAGAAGCACGTATGCGTAAAGGCTCCCATCCGGTGACCGGGTGGGAGCCTTTGCTCGTTCAGGCGGCGGCCCGTCCGCGCGTGAACACCCGCGCGGCCTCGGCGACCCGGCGCCCGAGGTGCTCGGCGGTGGCCACATCGGCCTTGTGGACGGCGTCGGGGCCCTCGTCGACGTTGGTCTGCGCGGCCGCGCCCGCGAAGACGCCGAGCCGGTTGAGGTCGTGCTCGGAGCCCTCGCTGTTGTTCCAGCCCGGGTGCAGACCGAGGTTGATCCAGTGCATGCCGTGCTGTGCGGCGAGGATCTGGAAGAACTGCAGCGTGTGCAGCTTGTCGCCGCTCTTGGAGCCGGAGTTGGTGAAGCCGGCGGCCAGCTTGTCCTTCCAGTCCTGGCCGAACCAGCGCTTGGAGGTGGCCTCGGCGAAGACATGGAAGGGGCCGGAGGCGGTGCCCATGTAGGTGGGCGAGCCGAAGACGATGGCGTCGGAGCCGTCGAGGGCCGTCCACTGCTCGTCGGTGATCTCGGCGACGTTGATCAGGTGCACCTCGGCACCGGCCTCGACAGCACCGGAGCGGACGGCCTCGGCGAGGACGGCGGTGTGGCCGTAGCCGGAGTGGTAGGCGATGGAGACAACGGGGGTGGTCACGATGGGTGCTCCAGGAAGGGGGAGGTCGCTGGCAATGCCGAAATGAAAGCACTAACTTTTAGTTAGTGCAACCCGCAAGTTAGCGCTGTGCTCGAGTACGCTTGAGGTATGGACACCACACAGGAGCGCACGGCGGAGCAGGACCTGCCGTACAACGTGTTCGCGAAGGCCTGTCCCTCGCGCGGCACGCTGGAGCACGTCACGGGCCGCTGGGGCGCGCTCACGCTCGGCGCCCTGCACGAGGGGCCGCTGCGCTTCAATGAGCTGCGCCGACGTGTCGACGGCGTGAGCGAGAAAATGCTGTCCCAGACGCTGCACGCGCTGGAGCGCGACGGCCTGGTGCACCGCGAGGCCCAGCCGACCAACCCGCCCCGCGTGGACTACGAGTTGACCCCGCTGGGGCGCGACGTCGCGGAACGGCTGCTCACCCTCATCCACTTCCTGGAGGGGCAGATGGACGACGTGCTCGACGCACGGCAGCGCTACGACGAAACCCGCGGCGCCCGCTGACACTTGGGGCAGAAGTAGCTCGACCGGTTCATCCACGGGCGCCGGAGCATCGGCGTACCGCACCTTCTGCACGGCAGACCTTCACGGCCGTACGCGTCCAGGGACCGGTCGAAGTAGCCCGACTCGCCATTGACGTTGACGTACAGGCTGTCGAAGCTCGTGCCGCCCACCGCGAGGGCCGCGTTCATCACATCCCGTACGTGGCCCAGGAGTTCGAGGCTGCGCGGGCGGGTGAAGGTCGCCGTCGGACGGTCGTAGTGCAGGCGGGCGCGCCAAAGGGCCTCGTCCGCATAGATGTTGCCGACGCCGCTGATCAACGACTGGTCGAGCAGGGCCCGTTTGATGGTGCTGCGCTTGCGGCGCAGCGACTGGTGGAAGGCCTCGTCGTCGAAGAGCGGGTCGAGCGGGTCGCGGGCGATGTGCGCGATGACGTCGGGCAGACCGTCGGGGGTGTTGTCGTGCAACGACAGTCCGCCGAAGGTGCGTTGGTCGACGAAGCGGAGTTCGGTGCCGAGGGCGTCGGCGAACCGCACCCGGATGCGCAAGTGCTTCTCGGCCGGCGCCTCGTGCGGCTGGACCAGGAGCTGGCCGCTCATGCCGAGGTGGGCCAGGACCGACTGGTTCGTGTCCTCCAGCGGCAGCCACAGATACTTGCCGCGACGGCTCGGGACGCCGATGCGGTGGCCCTTGAGCCGGTGCGCGAAGTCGTCGGCGCCGGCGATGTGCCGGCGGACCGCACGCGGGTGCAGCACCTCGGCGTCGGCGACGGTCCGGTGGGCGACCCACCGCTCCAGGCCGCGTCGTACGACCTCGACCTCGGGCAACTCGGGCATGGGATCCCCCGTGAGAGCCGGTGTATGAGCCGAGCGCCCGCCCCGGTACGGGAGCGGGCGCTCGGATGGCGCTTGTTCGGTCAGGCGGAGGCGGACGCCTCGTCGGCGTCTGCTGCCTCGGCGGCGGCGGCCTGCGCTGCCGCCGCGGCATTCTTGGCGCGCTCGTCCGCCGCGGCCCGGATGGACCGCCAGGCGGACTCGGCGGCCTGCTGCTCCGCCTCCTTCTTGCTGCGGCCGGTGCCGGTGCCGTACGAGACGCCTCCGACGCGGGCGGCAGCAGTGAAGGTCTTCTCGTGATCGGGGCCGGTCTCCGTGACCAGGTACTCGGGCACGCCGAGTCCTTCGGTCGCGGTGAGCTCCTGGAGACTGGTCTTCCAGTCCAGGCCGGCACCGAGGTTCGAGGACTTCTCGATCAGGGGATCGAACAGGCGGTGTACCAGCTCCGCCGCCGAGTCCAGGCCCTGGTCGAGATAGACCGCGCCGATCACCGCTTCCAGGGTGTCGGCGAGGATGGATGCCTTGTCCCTGCCGCCCGTGCCCTCTTCACCGCGGCCGAGCCGGATGAAGGAACCCAGGTCGAGCTCACGGCCCACCTCTGCCAGCGCACGCGAGTTGACCACCGCGGCCCGCAACTTGGCCAGCTGGCCTTCGGGCAGGTCGGGGTGGGTGCGGTACAGCGTGTCGGTGACGACGAGGCCGAGCACGGAGTCCCCGAGGAACTCCAGACGCTCATTCGTCGGCAGACCGCCGTTCTCGTATGCGTACGACCGGTGGGTCAGTGCACGCACCAGAAGGGCGGACTCGAGTTTGTACCCGAGCCGCCCTTCCAACAGCGTGTGGGACGAGGCCGTGGTCTCCGCAGAGTTCTTCTTCGGCGTGGACACAGTGCCTCTCACCAGCCGCTCAGACCTCGAGGACCTGGCGCTTGTTGTAGGTGCCGCAAGACGGGCACGCGATGTGCTGCTGCTTGGGCTCGTGGCAGCGCTCGCACGCAACCAGGGTGGGGACCGCAGCCTTCCACTGCGACCGGCGGTGGCGCGTGTTGCTGCGCGACATCTTCCGCTTCGGAACAGCCACGGCTACTTCTCCTGCTTCTCGTCGACGCCCGCTTCCGCTTCGGCGCCGCTCATCTCGTCCTTCTCGCCGTCTCCGAGTGAACCGGCGAGTCCCTTCAGTGCCGCCCAACGGATGTCGACGGCGTCATGGTGGTGGTCCGGGTCGTCCGCAAGGCGCGCGCCGCACTCGGCGCACAGACCTGGGCAGTCTTCCTGGCACACCGGCTGCATCGGCAGTGCGAGCACCACCGCATCGCGCAGCTGGGGTTCGAGGTCGAACATGCCGTCCTCGAGAAAGAGCCTGTCCTCGTCTTCCTCGGCGTCGTCGCCCGGTTCCGCGTGGTGTGCGCGGCCCCGGTCGTCGGCGTCAGGGTACGAGAACATCTCCTGGAAGTCCGCTTCGAGCTCGAGCTGAAGCGGCTCCAGACACCTTACGCACTCCCCCTCGGCCAGTGCACGGGCGGTGCCTGTGACAAGCACCCCTTCCATGACCGACTCGAGTCGGAGTTCGAGCTCCACCGGGGCGCCTTCCGGCACTCCGATGACGTCCTTCAGACCGAGGTCCTTGGGAGCGTCGATCGTGCGGGTCAGGCGCTGGAGCGCGCCAGGCCGCCGCCCCAGCTCGTGTGTGTCGAACACGAGAGGGTTGCGGTGGTCGAGGCGGGCGTTCAGAGCCATTCCTGCTTTCGATCTTCTGAGCTCAGGGGGACGCTGACCTTCGGTGTCCGAGGGCAGCGCTGATCGCGGACGTACACGCGACCGAAGAGCCAGGATACTGGACCTTTCGCCAACGGCCCAATCCGGTGTGGATTCAGCCGTTCCCGCGGCCCTGCTCATAGGCCCGCAGCTGCTCCGCGCTGATCATGCCGGTGTCGAAGAGGCTGGTCTCGTCGAGGGCGTAGCCCTGCTGGGCCTGCTGGGCCTGCTGGGGCATCTGGTGCGGGTCGTACGCCGCCTGCTGGGCGTCGTAACCCTGGTAGGCGTACGGATCGGCCTGCTGATAGCCGTACGGGTCCTGCTGGGCGTACGCGGGCTGCTGGTAGCCGCCGTAGGTGTCGTACGCCGGCTGCTGCGGGGCGTACTCCGGCTGCTCGGGCTGCTGCTGCGGGGCCTGGGCGTCCTGCTCGGCGAGGGCCGCGAGGTCGGCGAGGTAGTCGGCGTCGCTGGAGTGCTGGACGCTGGAAAAGTCGTCGGCGAGGGCGCCGAGGTCGTCGGAGGCGATCCGGCCGTGCAGCTTCTGGCGGCCGCGGCCGACGGCCTCCAGGGTCTTGGCGAGGACCGCCTCGAAGGCGCCGAGCTTGACGTCGACGTACTCGTCGGCGGTACGGCGCAGGGTCTCCGGGTCGTGGCTGCGCTCGGGAGCGTCCTCGTCCTCGTAGCCCTGCTCGTCGACGCCCGGTCCGGTGCCGAGGAGCTTCTCGCGGCCGCGGCCGACGGAGCCGAGGGTCTTGGTGAGGACGACCTCGAAGTTGGCGAGCTTGGAGTCGACGTAGTCGTCGGCCTCGGCGCGGATGTCCTCGGCCTCCTTGCGGGCCTCGGTGACGATCCGGTCGGCCTCGGCCTGGGAGCGGCGGGCGACCTCCGTGTCGGAGATCAGCGAACCGCGCTCGGCGTGCGCGGTTCGGACGATCCGCTCGGCCTCCTGGCGGGCCTGCTCGACCATCTGCTCGCGGTCGCCGATCAGCTCCTGGGCCTGCGCGAGGGAGCCGGGCAGGGCCTGGCGGACCTCTTCGAGCAGCGAGAGCAGCTCGGCGCGGTTGACCACGCACGAGGCCGACATCGGCATCGACCGGGCACTGGAGACCGCCGCGACGATCTCGTCGAGCTTCTTCTGCACGTCCACGGTGTGCTCGCCACTCTCTACGGCTGTGTTGGAGACGGACGGGACGACTGTAGCCCCATCAGTCCTTGTGCAGCCGCTCGTTCAGGGCTTCCAGCACAGCGGGCGGGACCAGGTGCGAGACATCGCCGCCCCAGGTCGCGACCTCCTTGACCAGCGAGGAGGACAGGAAGCTGTAGGTGGGGTTGGTCGGGACGAAGAGGGTCTCGACGCCCGAGAGGCCGTTGTTCATCTGGGCCATCTGCAGCTCGTAGTCGAAGTCGCTGACCGCGCGCAGGCCCTTGACGATGGCGGGGATGTCGCGCTGCTTGCAGAAGTCGACGAGGAGGCCGTGGAAGGCCTCGACCTTCACGTTCTCGAACTCGGCGGTGACCCGGCGGATCAGCTCGATCCGCTCGTCGATCTCGAACAGACCCCGCTTGGACTGATTGATCATCACCGCGACGTACACCTCGTCGTACAGCCTGGAGGCGCGGGCAATGATGTCGAGGTGTCCGTTGGTGATGGGGTCGAACGACCCTGGACAGACGGCACGGCGCACTTGAGGTCCCTCGCTCTCCGGTCCGGTCATCGTGCGTCTTCGCACGTAGAGGCGGCGCGACCGTACCAAAACGTTCCCTCGCCGTAGCGACGGGCCCGGATCGCTTCGAAGCCGTCCGGCCAGTGGAATTCGCCGCCTCTGGTGCTGCGCTCCACGGTGACGAGCGCGTCGTCCGCGAGCCAGCCTTCCGTCCGGAGTGTGAGCAGAATCTCGCGAAGATCGTGATCGGTGACTCGGTAGGGCGGGTCGAGGAAGACGAGGTCGTACGGCTCGGTCGGCGCCGGTGACTGGATGATCTGTTCGGCTTTGCCGGCCCTCACTTCGGCGCCGGGGAGGCCGAGGTTTTTGACGTTCTCTCGGACGATCCTGGCCGCTCGGGCGTCCGCCTCGACCAGGAGGGTGTGGCTCGCGCCCCGGGAGAGGGCCTCCAGGCCTACGGCGCCGGATCCCGCGTAGAGGTCCAGGACCCGTTCGCCGTCCAGGGGGCCGCCCAGGAGGGACTGCCAGGTGGAGAAGAGGCCTTCGCGTGCGCGGTCAGATGTGGGGCGGGTGCCGGTTCCTGGCGGGACTGCCAGGCGGCGTCCGCCGGCTGCGCCGGCGATCACGCGGGTCATCTTTGGTCCTTGGTGGATGGGCGGCTTTTGGTATCAGTGTGGCTGGTCGCGCAGTTCCCCGCGCCCCTGAGGTGAGTCCACTTCACCCCTTTTCCAAGTACTGCTCTCTTTCCTCGTCCAAGAGGGCGTCCAGGGCCGTTCGTAGGCCTGGGAGATCGGTCAGCTCCGGGTCCGCCTCCACTACCGCCGTCGCCTCTTGCCTCGCCTCCTCGATGATCTCCTCGTCCTCGATGACCGCCAGCATCCGCAGGCTGGTGCGGGCGCCGGACTGGGCCTGGCCTAGGACATCGCCCTCTCGGCGTTGTTCCAGGTCGATGCGGGAGAGTTCGAAGCCGTCGAGGGTGGCGGCCACGGCGTTCAGGCGCTGGCGGGCCGGGCTTGCCTCGGGCATCTCGGTGACCAGGAGGCAGAGGCCGGGTGCCGAGCCTCGGCCGACACGGCCGCGCAGCTGGTGGAGCTGGGAGACGCCGAAGCGGTCGCCGTCCATGATCACCATGGCGGTGGCGTTGGGGACGTTGACGCCGACCTCGATGACGGTCGTGGCGACCAGGACGTCGGTCTCGCCCGCGGCGAAGCGGCGCATGACGGCGTCCTTGTCGTCGGGGTGCATTCGGCCGTGCAGGACCTCCACCTTGAGACCGGTGAGCGGACCCTTGGCGAGTTGGTCGGCCACTTCGAGGACCGCCAGTGGCGGGCGCTTCTCCGCCTCGTCCTCGGCGGATTTCTTCTTGGGATCCACTTCCTCGTCGCCGATACGGGGGCACACGACGTACGCCTGATGGCCGTTCTCGACCTCCTCACGCACGCGCTCCCACGCGCGCGTGAGGAAGTGGGGCTTGTCGGCGGCCGGGACCACATGGCTGGCGATCGGGGAGCGGCCGGCCGGGAGTTGGTCGAGGACCGAGGTCTCCAGGTCGCCGAAGACGGTCATCGCGACCGTGCGCGGGATGGGGGTGGCCGTCATGACGAGGAGGTGGGGCGGCTGCTTTCCCTTGCCGCGCAGGGCGTCCCGCTGCTCGACGCCGAAGCGGTGCTGTTCGTCGACCACGACCAGGCCCAGGTCGTGGAACTGCACCTTGTCCTCGATCAGCGCGTGGGTGCCGATCACGATGCCCGCCTCACCCGTGACGAGGTCGAGCAGGGCCTGGCGGCGGGCGGCGGCTCCCATGGAACCGGTCAGCAGCACGACCTTGGTGGCGTGCTCAGTGCCGCCCAGCATGCCGCCCTCGGCCAGCTCGCCCATCATTTCGACGACGGAACGGTGGTGTTGCTGGGCGAGCACCTCGGTGGGGGCGAGCATGGCGGCCTGACCGCCCGCGTCGACGACGGCGAGCATGGCGCGCAGGGCCACCATCGTTTTCCCGGAGCCCACTTCCCCTTGGAGCAGCCGGTGCATCGGATGTTCCGTGGCCAGGTCGTCGAAGATCTCCCGCGAGACCTTCTGCTGGCCCTCGGTGAGGGTGAAGGGGAGGCGGTCGTCGAAGGCCGTGAGCAAGCCGGCCTTCTTGGGTTTGCGGGCCACCGCCGGGAGTTGGGCGTCCGCGTGCCTGCGGCGGGCCAGGGCGACCTGGAGGACGAAGGCCTCGTCCCACTTGAGGCGGGCGCGGGCGTCGGCGATGTCCGCCTTGGTGTGCGGGCGGTGGATCTTCAGCAGGGCTTCGGGCAGCGGGACGAGGCCGCGGCCCTCGCGCAGGCTGTCCGGGAGCGGGTCGAGGGCCTCCTGGGCCGTCGGCAGCACCGTCTGCAGCGCCTTGCCGATCTTCCAGGACTCCAGTTTGGCGGTGGCGGGGTAGATCGGGATCAGGGCACCGGCCCAGGTCTCGACCGTCTCGTCGCCGTCGCCGCGCAGCAGCTCATAGGCCGGGTGGGCGAGCTGGAGGCGGCGGTTGAAGACGGAGACCTTGCCCGCGAACATCGCGCGGGTGCCCGGCAGGAGCTCCTTGTGGGGCTTGTGAACGCCGTTGCCGAAGAAGACCAGTTGGAGCCGGCCGCTGCCGTCGGTGATGGTCACTTCCAGGCGCTGGCCCTTGCCGCGCGGTGCCTTGGCGGAGGCGAAGGTGTGCAGCCGGGCGTCGGCGACCTGGGCGACCACTGTCACGTGTTCGTCCATGGGGAGGTCGGCGAGGTGGGTGAGCTGGCCGCGCTCCTCGTATCTGCGCGGGTAGTGGTGCAGGAGGTCGCCGACGGTGTGCAGGCCGAGGTGCTCGGCCATCACCTTCGCGGTGGCGGGGCCGAGCACCGACTTCAGTGGCTGCTGGAGAGGTTCTTGCAGTGCGGGCACGAGATCCATTGCACACCACGGCACTGACAATGCCGTAGACCTTCCGCCGCACGGCCCGTATACGTCCGGCGAAACCCCTGGTCAGACGGGTGGCCGGGGCCTTAGGATGACGCGCCTCCGGCCATCCTTCGCGGTCATCGCCTCACACGGACCGCCCGACCCCGCGCCGACGCCCTCCCCCCACCGGTGCAGCGACGATGGACTCCCAGACCTCACAGTCATCCCAGGCATCCCAGTCCCCTCATACGTTCCAGGTCGACCTGCGCGGTCTGGTGGACCTGCTCTCCCATCACCTCTACTCCAGTCCCAGGGTCTACCTGCGCGAACTGCTGCAGAACGCCGTGGACGCCATCACCGCCCGGCGGGCCGAGCAGCCCGACGCCCCGGCGCGGGTGCGGCTGTCCGTCGACGCCGACGGCGGGCTGCGGGTGGAGGACTCCGGTATCGGGCTGACCGAGTCCGATGTGCACAGCCTGCTGGCGACGATCGGCCGCAGCTCCAAACGGGCGGACGGTCTTCAGGCGGTCCGCTCCGACTTCCTGGGCCAGTTCGGCATCGGCTTGCTGGCCTGTTTCGTGGTCGCCGAGCGGATCCGGGTGGTCAGCCGCAGCGCCCGTACGCCGGATGCGCCACCGGTGGAGTGGACGGCGACGGACGACGGTTCGTACACCGTGCGGACGCTGCCGGACGCCGAGCGGCCCGAGCCGGGCACCACCGTGCATCTGGTGGCGCGGGCCGGTGCCGGGGAGTGGCTGACGCGGGAGCGGGTGCTCGCGCTGGCGCGGGACTTCGGCTCGCTGCTGCCGTACGACGTGCGGGTGGGCGAGGAGGAGGTCACCGATCTGCCGGCCCCCTGGGACCGTGCCTACCCCTCCCCCGCCAACCGGCGGGTGGCGCTGGCCCGGCACTGTCATGAGCTGTTCGGGTTCACTCCGCTGGACTCGATCGAGCTGAACGTTCCCCTGGCGGGGATCCGCGGGGTGGCGTATGTGCTGCCGTCGGCGGTCAGTCCGGCCCGGCGTGCCGGTCATCGGGTGCATCTGAAGGGCATGTTGCTGACCGAGCGGGCCGAACAGCTGCTGCCCGACTGGGCGTTCTTCGTGCGCTGTGTCCTGGACACCGACAGTCTTCGGCCCACGGCCTCGCGCGAGGCGCTGTACGAGGACGAGACGCTGGCGGCCGTACGGGAGGCGCTGGGAGAAAGGATTCGGTCCTGGTTGACCGGGCTGGCGGCCGGTGATCCGGAACGGCTGGCGGCCTTCCTGTCGGTGCACCACCTCGGGGTGAAGTCGCTGGCGCGGCACGACAAGGAGATGCTGCGCACGATGCTGCCGTGGCTGCCCTTCGAGACGACCGACGGGCGTCTTTCGCTGGAGGAGTTCGCGCAGCGGCATCCGGTGGTGCACTTCACGCGGACCGTCGAGGAGTACCGGCAGGTCGCGCCGATCGCCTCCGCGCAGGGCGTCGGGGTGATCAACGGCGGTTACACGTACGACAGCGAGCTCGTCGAGGCGCTGCCCTCGGTCCGCCCGGGGACGGTGGTCGCCGAGCTGGACGCGGACACCGTGACCGCTCACCTGGACGCGGTCGACCCGGCCGAGGAGCTGGCGCTGTCCGGCTTCCTGGCGGCCGCGCGGGCCAAGCTCGACCCCCTGGGCTGCGATGTCGTCCTGCGTGCCTTCCATCCGCTGTCCGTGCCCGCGCTGCACCTGGACGACCGCGCGTCCCGGCACGAGCAGGCCCGCGCGGAGGCCGAGGAGCAGGCCGACGACCTGTGGGCGGGCATCCTCGGCTCGCTGCGCGGCAGCGCGCCACGCGCGCGTCTCGTGCTCAACCATCTCAACCCGCTGATCCGGCGCATCAGTTCCCTGGGCGACGCCGAACTGATCGGCACCGCCACCGAGTCGCTGTACGGACAGGCCCTGCTGATGGCGCAGCGGCCGCTCAGGCCCGCCGACTCGGCGCTGCTGAACCGGGCCTTCATCGGTCTGCTGGAGTGGGCCACGAACGGCGAGGAGGGTCGCTGATGAGCGGAATCGACGGGACCGCGGCCTTCGACGCGCTGCGCCGGGCGATGGCCGAGAACTCCGAGGAGCCGGAGGGCCCGGCCCGCAACGCGCGCGCGGAGCACTTGCTCGCCGAGGCCGAGAAGCTGAACATCCCGCTCGCCGTGATCGAGGCGCTCGGGCACCAGCTGAAGGTCTACAACTACAGCTCCGAGAAGGACAAGATGTTCGTCCCGTTCGCGCGGCTGCTGCGCATGTGGGACGAGCGGCCCGAGGACTTCGACGAGTACGAGGCCCATTCGCTGCACTGGGTGTTCAAGTGGATGACCTCCGGCATGCTCGACCAGCCGCATGTCCCGCTGGCCTCCATAGAGAAGTGGCTCGGCGAGATGGAGCACCGCTACCGGCTCGCCGGCTACTCCGAACGGGCCGTGCGCAGCGCCGAGTTCAGCGTGGCCGCGCACATCGGGGACGTGGCGCGGGCCGAGCGGGCGTACGCCGCCTGGCTTGCCGCCGACCGGGACAGCATGGCCGACTGCCACGCCTGCGAGCTGCACGGGCAGGGCTGGTGGCAGGCGGAGCGGGGCCGGGGCGAGCGGGCGCTGGAGCTGTGGGCACCGGTCCTGGACGGCGAGTTCGCCTGCGCCCACGAACCGCACACGGCGCTCGCCTCCTCGCTCGCGCCCCTGCTGCGGCTGGGCCACGTGGACGAGGCGCGCGCCCACCATCTGCGCGGCTTTCGGCTGGTGCGGCCCCTGGAGAGCATGCGCGGCGCCTACGCGGACCACGTCGAGTTCTGCGCGCTGACCGGCAACGAGGCGCGCGGCCTCGAACTGCTGGCGGAGCGGCCCGCGTACTTCACCGACAGCGGGCATCCGCGCAGCAGGCTGGAGTTCCTGACCGTCGTCACGCTGCTCATGGAACGGCTGTCCGGGCTCGGGCTCGGTGAGCGGCGGGTGCCGGGTCCCGCGGGCCGCGCCTGGACGGCACGCGAACTCGCCGCACACGCGCGTGCGGAGGCGCTGGAACTGGCCGGTCGGTTCGACCTGCGCAACGGCACCTCTCACGTCAGCGAGCTGGCACGCGCGCGTATGGCGCAGGAACCACTGGTGGAGCGGCTGCCTCTCGGGGTCCGCTCGGCGCGCCCCACAGTGGCTCCCGTCGCTGTTCCGGTGCCGGAGGTTCCGGCGCAGGATGAGCCCGTGGAGGCCGATCTGCCGACGCTGCTGGCCGAGGCCCGGCGGCTGTCGGACACCTTGCAGCCGCACGCCGTGGAGGCGTGGGCGGCGGTGGCGCGGGCCGCCGAGGGCGTCGAGCTGGACGTACGCGACCGCGCGGAGATCACCGACCACCGGGCGATGGACCTCGGCCCCGCCGGCGTCGAGCTGTTCGAGCGGGCCGCCGAGCTGTACGCCGAGGCGGGCGACCCGGGCGAGTCGCTGGCGGCACGCACGCGTGCGGCGTACGTACGGGCGCTCACCGGCCGCCTGGAAGAGGCGCTGGCGGCGGTGACCGAGCCCTACGACCGGGTCCTCGCGCTGTACGCCGAGGACGCCACGGGCCTGCGGCAGACGGCAGCCGTGCTGATGGGACGCGCGCGCGTGCTCATGCGCCGGGTCCACGAGGCCGACGAGCCGGTCGACCCCGCGGTCCTCGGCGCCGCCGATGCGTCCGCGCGGGAGGTCCTCGCGCTCGTGGACGGGCGCACCGGCGACGACGTACGGCTCGCCTCGCGGGCCGCCGAGGCGCAGGCGATGCTCGCCGAGCTGGCGGCGCTCTCGGGGGATGTGGAGGCGGCTGCCCGGCTGTTCGCGCGGGCCGCGGCGGCGTTCGTCGGGGCGGGTCTTCCGTGGTTCGCGGTGGAGTACGAGGCCCGTCTTGCCGGGCTCGCCCACCACCTCGGCGACACGGCGGAGGCCGAGCGGGCGCTGCGGGCGGCCCTGGAGCACGGCGGACCGCATCTGGAAGCGCCGGGCCGGGCGCAGCTGCATCTTCAGCTCGCCGAGGTCCTCGGCGGCCAGGGCCTGTCGGAGGAGGCCGCCGACCACGCCCTGGAGGCCTCGCACTGGGCCGACGAGGCGGGCGAGGGCCCCACGCTCGGCGCCTGGGCACGGCATCAGCTCGGCGGGTTCCTGCTGCGCCAGGGGCGCTGGGCGGAGGCCGCCGAGGTGCTGGAGTCGGCGCTGCCCGACCTGACCGCCGAGACGCACGGCGACGGCGCGGTCGTACAGACGCAGTGGTGGCTCGGCGACTGTCTGAGCGAGCTCGGCGAGCACCGGGAGGCCGCCGAACGGCGTCTGCAGGCCGCCGAGATCGCCCGGCACTGGCCCGAGCAGCACGACCACGCCACGCTCGCGCATCTGGCCGCCGAGTCGCTCGGGCAGGCAGGGCTCAACGAGGAGGCGGACCGGGCCTACACGCGCGCGGGCGACCTGTGGCGCGAGCTCGGCAACATCCACGGGCTCGTCCGCTCCCTGCGCGCCCGCGCGTGGCTCGCACTGCGCGCTGAGGACGGCGCGGCAGGGGCGGACGGAGCACGGGAGCTGATGGCGGCCGCCGTCCGGGAGTGCGCGGCGGCGCTGGACGAGGCACCCGACGAGGAGGCCTGCGCCCGGCTCACCGCTGAGCTCGGCCACACGCACCGCCAGTTCGGCGATCTGCTCGCCCGGTCCGCGGCCGAGGACGACGAGGACGACTCGATCCAGGCCGCCCTGGAGGACGCACTGGCCCGGATGACGGAGGCGGTCACCGTGCTCGCCGCGCTCGGGGACACCGGCCGCCACGCGCGTACCGGCGCCGAACTCGCCGCAGGCTGGCTGGAGGCGGACCTGGGCCGGCCGACGGACGCGGCGGCACGCGCGCGTGCGGTGCTGGCGGCGTACGAGGGCGCCGCCGAGGAGGACGGGGCGGCACAGGAACGGCGAGCGGAGGCGGAGCAGCTGCTCCAGGTGACCGAGGAGGGCTGAGCGACCGAGGAGCGCTGAGCCCTACTCCACGCCGATGAGCAGCAGCGCCCCTTGCCGCCCGCCCCGGTACACCACCGTGTCCACGGCGAGGTAGGACTCCCGTACGCGCGCTTCGAGGTGCCCGGCGATCCCGTCGGGCGCCTCGTCGCCGAGGACGAGGGTGACCAGCTCTCCGCCGGCCGCGAGCATGCGGTCCAGGACGGTCTCGGCGGTGGCCGTGACATCCGCGCCGATGACGGCGACGTCGCCGTCGATGAGGCCGAGGACGTCACCGGCCTGGCAGATGCCGGCCATGGTCCAGGACTGGCGCTCGGCGACGGCGACCTCGGCATAGCGGGTCGCGCCGGCCGCGGAGGTCATCGAGACGACGTCCTCGTCGAAGCGGCGCTCGGGCTCGTGCACGGCGAGCGCGGCGATCCCCTGGACCGCGGACCGGGTGGGGATCAGCGCCACCCGGATGCCCTCGGCACGGGCCTGCTCGGCGGCGGCCGCCGCGGTGTGCCGCAGCTCCGCGTCATTGGGCAGCAGCACGACCTCGCGCGCGTGGGCCCGTCGTACGGCCTGCACCAGCTCCCCGCTCGCGGGCGGCTCCCCGGGGCGCGCGAGCACGGTGGTCGCGCCGGCCTCGGTGTACAGACCGGCCAGGCCCGGACCGGGCACGACGGCCACGACAGCCCGCTGGACACGCTCCCGGGGCGGCCGCTCACCACCGGTGGTGTGCACATCGCCTACGCCGAAGTGGGTGATCCGGATCCGGTACGGCCGTCCGGCCTCGACGCCCGCCTCCACGGCGGCACCGGCGTCGTCGACGTGCACATGGACGTTCCACAGACCGTCGCCGCCGACCACGACCAGCGAGTCGCCGAGGGCGTCGAGCCGCTCCCGGAGCCGCGCGACGGCCGCGTCCTCGGCCTCCAGGAGGTAGATCACCTCGAAGGCGGGGCCGCCCTCCTGAACGGGCTCGCACTCACCGGGACTGTCGACCGGCACGCGCGCGTGGGACGCCGCGACCACCGGCCTCTCCCCCGTGAGCGTCTCCACCAGAGCCGCGAGGACGGTGACCAGCCCCCGCCCCCCGGCATCCACCACCCCCGCGCGTTCCAGCACGGCGAGCTGGTGCGGGGTCGCGGCGAGGGCGGCGCGCGCCCCTTCGTAGGCGGCCCGCGCGACGGTCCCGCAGTCGCCCTCGGCCCCTATGGCCGCGTCGGCGGCGGCCGAGGCGACCGTGAGGACGGTGCCCTCGACCGGATGGGCCACGGCCTGGCGGGCGGAGTCGGCGGCGTGCCGCAGGGCGAGCCGGAGCCCGCTCGCGTCGGCGTGAGCCGAGTCACTGTCGGTGGCCAGCACCTGGGCCATACCGCGCAGCAGCTGCGCCAGGATCGTCCCGGAGTTCCCGCGCGCGCCTATGAGCGCGCCGTGGGCCATCGCGCGCACGGCGTCGGCGAGGGCCGGCACGGTGCCCTCGGCGCTAGCCCCGTGCCCGATGGAGCCCGCCTCATGCCCGATGAACACCGCGTCGACGGCCGCCGCCGCCGACTCCACCGTCAGATACAGGTTGGTGCCGGTGTCCCCGTCGGCCACGGGGTAGACGTTGATCGCGTCGATCTCCTCGCGCGCGCGACCGAGCGCCTCCAGCGCGAGGCCGCACCAGGTGCGTACCGCGAGAGCATCGAAGAATGTCTGCGGCACCTGCGCCACCTGCGCCTCCTTGAGCTGCTGGAACGTGGACGCAGCGTAGACCCAGGGGCCGGGTCCGCCGGAAGAGGGCCGTGAGCGGTCCCCTGAGCAGGCATGGTAGTTTCGTTCTACTGGCGCAGTCGTTGTATGCTGCTCCGGTTGCCCGATGCAGATCGGGCCATTTCCCCTGGCAACGCCACTCAGATCTCTGATCCTGCGATCTCGATCCCGGCCTGCCGGGTTCAACCGTAAGTGCATCTGAAGTCTTTGGAGTGACCCGTGGCTGCCAACTGCGACGTCTGCGGCAAGGGGCCGGGCTTCGGCAACAACATCTCGTTTTCGCACCGCCGTACGTCCCGTCGCTGGAACCCGAACATCCAGCGCGTCCGTACCGTGGTCGGCGGGACGCCGAAGCGCGTGAACGCTTGCACCTCGTGCATCAAGGCCGGCAAGGTCTCGCGCTGACGCACAGCTAAGCGCGCGGCCACTGCTGGTTCGCTGCTCTGAGCCGGTCCACCTCGAGTGGACCGGCTTTTTGCACTTCCCACCGGCCTTCTGCATTTCCCACCGGCCTTTTGCATTCCCCAAACGGCTAAGCGCGGTACCGCCACCCATGGTCCACGGGCCCGATCCCCCCGCCCAGCGCGAACCCGGCGGCGATGGCCCCCGTGACGTACTCCTTGGCCGCCGTCACCGCCTCCGGCACCGACTGCCCCTTCGCCAGCTGTGCGGCGATCGCGGAGGCCAGCGTGCAGCCCGTGCCGTGCGTGTGCCGGTTGTCGTGCCGCGGCGCGCGCAGCCAGTGCTCCTCGGAGCCGTCGGTGAGCAGATCCACCGCATCGCCCGCGAGATGGCCGCCCTTGATCACGACCCAGCGCGGCCCGTACGCCAGCACGGCCGCCGCGGCCCGCCGCAGATCGCCCTCCGACTCGACGAGCACCCCTGTGAGTTGGGCCACTTCGTCCAGGTTCGGGGTGGCGACGGTGGCCACCGGCAGCAGCTTGGTGCGTACGGAGTCCAGCGCGGACGCGGCCAGCAGCGAGTCCCCGTGCTTGGACACCCCCACCGGGTCGACGACCGCCGGCGCGTCCGTGCCGCCGAGCAATTCGGCCACCGCCTCGACGAGTTCCGCGGAGGCCAGCATGCCGGTCTTCACGGCCTGCACGCCGATGTCGTCGACGACACTGCGGTACTGCGCCCGCACCGCCTCCACGGGCAGCGGCCAAGCTCCCTGTACGCCCAGCGAGTTCTGCGCGGTGACCGCCGTGATCACGCTCATGCCGTGCACACCGAGCGCCAGCATCGTCTTCAAGTCGGCCTGGATCCCGGCCCCGCCGCCGGAGTCGGAGCCCGCGACCGACAGGACACAGGGCTTCATGACTCGATGTCCCCGCCGAAGTGGTCCCAGCCGCCCTTGCTGGTCCACGGCGCCCCGTCGACCGTCACCTGGGGCAGCGCCGAGGGGTTGAGGACCTCGCCGATGACCTTCCAGCGGGCGGGCAGCTTCACATCCGGCGGGAAGGTGGCCACGATCGCGTGGTCCTCTCCCCCGGTCAGCACCCACTGCATGGGGTCGACACCGACGGCCTGCCCGATGTCGTTCATCTGCGACGGGATGTCGATCGCGCCGGAGCGGATGTCGATCCGGACCTTGCTGGCCTCGGCGATGTGCCCGAGGTCGGCGATCAGCCCGTCGCTGACGTCGCACATCGCCGTCGCGCCGAGCCCGGCAGCCGCGGGACCCGCGTGATACGGCGGCTCCGGGCGCCGGTGCGCCTCCACGAAGGCCCGCGGCGAGCGGAACCCCCGGGACAGCACCGCGTAACCGGCCGCGGACCAGCCCAGCCAGCCGGTCACCGCGACGAGGTCCCCGGGCTGTGCGCCGGCCCGGGTGACGGGCTCCTGGTTGCGCAGATCGCCGAGCGCGGTGATCGACACCATGATCGTGTCGCCGCGTACGACATCGCCGCCGACCACGGAGGCGCCGGCGACCTGGCACTCGTCGCGCAGACCGTCCATCAACTCGGTCGCCCAGGTCACCGGGAGCTCACCGGGGACAACCAGACCGAGCAGCAGGGCGGTCGGTACGGCGCCCATGGCCGCGATGTCCGCGAGGTTCTGCGCGGCGGCCTTGCGGCCCACGTCGTACGCGGTGGACCAGTCACGGCGGAAGTGCCGCCCCTCGAGGAGGATGTCGGTGCTCGCCACGACCCTGCGGTCGGGCGCGGCGACCACCGCGGCGTCGTC
This sequence comes from Streptomyces sp. NBC_00287, assembly GCF_036173105.1. NCBI lineage: Bacteria > Bacillati > Actinomycetota > Actinomycetes > Kitasatosporales > Streptomycetaceae > Streptomyces > Streptomyces sp. NBC_00287. Next base: position 6,655,754 of record NZ_CP108053.1, on the reverse strand, counting down.
GCCGGGGCCGACCCGGACCGCCGGGGTGGTGGTGAGACGGGAGGTGAGCTCCCTGATGAGCCCGAACTCCCCGAGCTCACCAACAGTGCCCTTCATTGCCCTTACGCCCCTTCTGTCCCTGTGCGTTCCCGGTCGCGGGTCTCTACTGTCCTCGATACGGTCGAGGTGACCGTCAACCACTGTCGTGCCTGCACCCCGGCGCGGGACCCCCGTCCCCCGCGGGTCTCCCCGCGACGAGCGACGACGCGATACCGTGGCGTTCCTTTTCCCCACATGATCCTCGTGGCCGCCCTGGAGGTTCCGTGGTACAGGCGTACATCCTGATCCAGACGGAGGTCGGCAAGGCGTCGACCGTCGCCGAGACGATCAGCAAGATCCCTGGAGTCATCCAGGCCGAGGACGTGACAGGACCGTATGACGTGATCGTGCGCGCGCAGGCCGACACCGTAGACGACCTCGGCCGCATGGTGGTCGCCAGGGTCCAGCAAGTGGACGGCATCACCCGTACCCTGACCTGCCCGGTCGTCCATCTGTAGCCCCCGTCTACCCTTGGCCGGTGAACTCTTTGCGTCACCGGCTCATCGGTCTGCCCGCGCTCGTCCTGTCGATCACCGTCGCGGGCTGCTCCTCAGCAGACGACAGCGGGTCGGCGGCGGTTCCCTCACCGGACGCGAAGACTTCCGGCCTCTGCAAGAACCTGGACAAGGTACTGCCGGCGAAGGTGGCCGGTGAGAGCCGCCGTGATCCCGAACCCGCGTCCGTGCTGACCGCGGGCTGGGGAAGCCCGGAGATCATACTGCGCTGCGGTGTCGCACAGCCGCCGAAGATGATCGACCCGAAGGTCGCGGAGGGGCATGACCCCGACGCGGTGGCCGGTGGTGTGAACGGCGTCGACTGGCTGATGGAGGAGCAGGACGGCGGGGCGTACCGTTTCACCTGCGCCAATCGCAGTGCGTACGTCGAGGTGACCGTGCCGGAGGGCGTGGACAGCTCGGCCGCGCTGATCGACCTGGCCTCGGCCGTGAAAAAGGCGATCCCCGAAGGGATCGCCAACTAGCTCAGCGCAGACCCGTGGAGCGGCGCAGCGCCGCCTGGATCAGCCGGTCCACCAGCTCCGGGTAACCGACCCCGGTCGCCTGCCACATCTGCGGATACATCGAGATCGGCGTGAAGCCGGGCATCGTGTTGATCTCGTTGATCACGAACTCGCCGTCCTCCGTGAGGAAGAAGTCGGCGCGGACCAGCCCCTCGCAGGACGCCGCCTCGAAGGCGTCCACCGCCAGCCTGCGGACCTCGGCGGTCTCCTCGTCCGTCAGCGGGGCCGGGACGATCCCCGGGGTCGAGTCGATGTACTTGGCCTCGAAGTCGTAGTAGGCGTGCGCCTGCGGCGGCGGGATCTCCGCGGGGACGGACGCGCGCGGGCCGTCCTCGAACTCCAGCACCCCGCACTCGATCTCCCGGCCGCGCAGCGCCGCCTCGACCAGGATCTTGGGGTCGTGCCGCTGGGCCTCGGCGACGGCCTCGTCCAGGCCCGCCAGATCCTCGACCTTGGTGATGCCGATCGACGAACCCGCGCGCGCGGGCTTCACGAAGAGCGGCCAGCCGTGTTCGGCCGCGAAGTCGACGATCTTCTTACGGGCGGCCGACTCGTCCTGCTCCCACTCGCGGGGCCGGATCACCACGTACGGGCCGACCTTGAGCCCGAAGGAGGTGAACACCCGCTTCATGTACTCCTTGTCCTGGCCGACGGCCGAGGCGAGCACACCCGAGCCCACGTACGGGACGCCGGAGAGCTCCAGGAGGCCCTGGAGGGTGCCGTCCTCGCCGTAGGGGCCGTGCAGGACGGGGAAGACGACGTCGACCTCACCGAGCGCCTTGGGCACCGATCCCGGCTCGCTGTAGACGACTTCGCGGTTCGCGGGGTCGACGGGGAGCACCACGCCGCCCTCGGTCGACTCGGCGAGCTCCGCGACGGTGGGCGTACGGCGGTCGGTGATCGCCATGCGTTCCGGTTCGTCGGCGGTGAGCGCCCAGCGGCCGTCCTGCGTGATGCCGATCGGCAGGACGTCGTACTTGGTCCGGTCGATGGCCTTCAGTACGGCGCCGGCGGTGACCACGGAGATCCCGTGTTCGGAGCTGCGGCCGCCGAACACGACGGCCACGCGCGGCTTGCGAGGCGGCTGCTGAGGGCTCTGGGGGAGGTTCTCGGTGCTCATATCGCGTTGAGAGTACCCGTTGGTAGTGGCCTGATACAGCGCCGCCGACGCTGCGTCGCTCAGCGTCGTTCCGGCTTCGCGCTGCGCGACATCAGCTCCTTGAGGGCGACCACGGGAGGCTTGCCCTCGTGCACGATCCCGACGACCGTCTCGGTGATCGGCATGTCGACGCCGTGCCTGCGGGCCAGATCCAGCACGGACTCACAGGACTTGACGCCCTCGGCGGTCTGCTTGGTGACCGCGATGGTCTCCTGAAGGGTCATGCCCTTGCCGAGGTTGGTGCCGAAGGTGTGGTTGCGGGACAGCGGCGAGGAGCAGGTGGCCACCAGGTCGCCGAGGCCGGCGAGTCCGGCGAAGGTCATCGGATCGGCGCCCAGCGCGACTCCGAGCCGCGCGGTCTCCGCGAGGCCGCGGGTGATGAGCGAGCCCTTGGCGTTGTCGCCGAGCCCCATGCCGTCCGCGATGCCGACGGCGAGCCCGATGACGTTCTTCACGGCCCCGCCCAGCTCGCAACCGACCACGTCCGTCTCGGTGTACGGCCTGAAGTACGGCGTGTGGCAGGCGGCCTGGAGCCGCTGGGCGACGGCCTCGTCGGTACACGCGACGACGGCGGCGGCCGGCATCCGCGCGGCGATCTCCCGGGCGAGGTTGGGCCCGGTGACCACGGCGACCCGGCTCGGGCCGACCTTGGCGACGTCCTCGATGACCTCGCTCATCCGCATCGCGGAACCGAGTTCGACGCCCTTCATCAGCGAGACGAGGACGGTGTTCGGCGCGAGCAGCGGGGTCCACTCGGCGAGGTTGCCGCGCAGCGTCTGCGAGGGGATCGCGAGGACGGTGAAGTCGGCGCCGTGCGCGGCCTCGGCGGCGTCGGTGGTGGCCCGCAGGTTCTCCGGGAGTTCGACGCCGGGAAGGTAGTCGGGGTTCGTACGCGTGGAGTTGACCGCTGCGGCGAGTTCCGGGCGCCGCCCCCACAGGGTGACCTCGCACCCCGCGTCGGCGAGCACCATGCCGAAGGCGGTGCCCCATGATCCCGTGCCGAAGACGGCCGCCTTGACGGACTTGCTCACTTGGCGCTCTCCTCCTCGTGCCCCGTCTGCGCCTGGCTGCGGCGCCGCTGTTCGATCCGCTCCTGGCGCGGGTCGTAGGGCGCGACGGGCGCCTGCTCGCCGCGGAGCTCCTCCAGCTGGCGGGTGATGGCGGCCATGATGACCTCGGTCGCCTCCTTCAGGAGCTCCGGGGTCATCTCCTTGTCGTAGAAGCGCGACAGGTCCACCGCCGGGCCCGCGAGCACCCGCGAGGTCTTGCGCGGAAGGACGTTGAGCTTCTTGGCGTACGGCGGCAGCAGTTCGTTGGCGCCCCACTGCGCGACCGGGATCACCGGGCACTTGGTCTGCAGGGCCACGCGCGCGGCGCCGGTCTTGCCGGTCATGGGCCACTGGTCGGGGTCCCGGGTGATGGTGCCCTCGGGATAGAACGCGACGCATTCGCCGCGCGCCACGGCGTCGATCGCGGCCCGGAAAGCGCTCAGCGCGTCCGTCGTCTCGCGGTAGACGGGGATCTGCCCGGTGCCCCGCATGAAGGCGCCGACGAATCCCTTCTTGAAAAGACCGCTCTTCGCCAGGAATCGCGGAACCCGGCCGGTGTTGTACTGAAAGTGAGCGTACGCGAAGGGATCGATGTGCGAATTATGGTTCACCACGGTGATAAATCCGCTGTCGGCCGGAATGTTCTCCATTCCTCGCCAGTCCCGCTTGATCAGAACCACCAGCGGCGGTTTGGCGATCACCGCTGCCAAGCGGTACCAGAAGCCGATTCTGCGGCGGGGCACGCGGACACCTTCCTCTAGGGCCTGGGGGGCCGCACAAGTGTCGCCCCAGGCCGACCGTCTGTCGAGAACACCGTACGCCCCAGGGACGGCACCGCCAGATGGCCCATGTGAAAGCCGGGTGACAATGGCCGCGACAAGAGAGGTACGAACGCTCGTGCAGTGGACCTTGGTCATACCCCTGAAACCTCTGGCGCGGGCCAAGAGCAGGCTCTCGGACACCGCGGCCGACGGGCTGCGCCCGGCCCTCGCCCTGGCCTTCGCACAGGACACCGTGGCGGCCGCGCTGGCCAGCGCCGCGGTCCGGGATGTGGCAGTCGTCACGGACGACGTCCTGGCCGCCCGTGAGCTGGCCGCCCTGGGCGCCCGGGTCGTCCCCGACACCCCACGGGCCGGCCTGAACGCCGCCCTGGCGCACGGAGAGGCGGTCGTACGCGCTTGTCGCCCCGATTCCGCGGTAGCGGCCCTGAACGCGGATCTTCCGGCGCTGCGCCCCGCGGAATTGGCCCGAGTCCTGGACTCGGCGACCGAATTCCCCCGCGCTTTCCTGCCGGATGCCGCCGCAATCGGCACGACTCTGCTGACCGCGACCCCGGGAAGGCAATTGCACCCGGCATTCGGCACGGATTCCCGGGCTCGTCACCGCGCTTCCGGAGCGACGGAACTGCGCCTGGACACGGTGGATTCGGTACGCCAGGACGTGGACACCGGCGACGACCTGCGCACGGCACTGGCGCTAGGGGTGGGCAGGCATACGGCGGCGGTGTCGGCGGGGCTGCTGATTCCGGGGACGTGAACTCCCCACGGCCCGCCAGGCACTACCCTGACGACCATGCAGGCAACCGCATACACGTACGACCCGGAAACGCGAAGCGGCCAAGTGCTCCTGGACGACGGCACCCCCGTCCCCTTCGACGCGGCGGCGTTCGACGCGGGCGGGCTGCGTCTGTTGCGGCCCGGACAGCGCGTGCGCATCGAGGTGGAGGGCCCGAAGGACGGGCTGCGCATCACCCTCGTCACGCTCCAGACCCTGTAAGCCCCAAAAACGCGCCGCGGGCCGGACTCCCTGGGGAGTCCGGCCCGGCGCGTGAGTACCTGTGCGCCCCTACCTCTTGCGGGCGGTGGTCTTCTTGGCGGTGGTCTTGCGGGCCGTCGACTTCTTGGCCGGGGCCTTCTTGGCGGTCGCCTTCTTCGCGGGGGCCTTCTTGGCCGTCGCCTTCTTGGCGGTGGTGGCCTTCTTCGCCGTGGTCTTCTTCGCGGCGGCCGTGGTCTTCTTCGCGGTCGTCTTCTTCGCCGTGGTCTTCTTCGCCGCTGCCGTGGTCTTCTTGGTGACCGCCTTCTTGGCGGTGGCGGCCTTCTTCGCGGTGGTCTTCTTCGCGGCGGCCTTCTTGACCGTGGCCGCGGCACCGCCGGTCAGGCTGCCCTTGGGCGCCTTCTTGACGGCGACCTCGCCCCCGCGCGGGAGCTTCTTCGAACCGCTCACCAGGTCCTTGAACCCCTGGCCCGCGCGGAACCGCGGCACGGAGGTCTTCTTGACCCGAACCCGCTCGCCCGTCTGGGGGTTGCGGGCGTAACGCGCCGGACGGTCGACCTTCTCGAACGAACCGAAGCCGGTGACCGAGACCCGGTCACCCCCGACGGTCGCGCGGACGATGGCGTCCAGGACCGCGTCGACAGCGTCGGCGGCCTGCTGGCGGCCGCCCAGCTTGTCGGCAATCGCTTCTACGAGCTGCGCCTTGTTCACGTCTTCCCCTTCGGAGACATTGCCAGAACGAAAGTGTTCAAGCTTTTTCGCACGTTAGGCAGATATATACCGCAAATCAAACACGAAACGGGCTTATCACCCTTGTGCCGCAACGGACTCGACTGTCTCTGGAGCCTTCAACGTTCCTCGTCGGGGAGTCGCCCCGCGTCGAGGTCCGCCGTAAACGCCTCCAGACGCCTTGCCGCATCGGCGAGATCGTGCTTGGCCGCGGCCGTAATGACCAGCAGCTTCCGGGTCAGCGCCATCCGTACGCCCTCCGGGACTTGCAGTGCACGCACTCTTGTGTGCGCTTCCTTGAGTTGGTCCGCGACTGCCGCATAGAGCTCGAGTTGGCCGTCGTGTTCCATGCACAGATTGTGCCATCTGGGGCGAGTTGTCGCCTGCTCAGGGTGCAACTGCCGCCTCAAACGGCCTTCCGGGCACCGGCGGAAGCCACGGCTACAACACTCGCCTACCCCGACAACAACCGTCGTAACGTGGGAAGTTGGCGACGCCGACCGACGCGCGCGGGGCCGTTCGGGTGCAGACACGGCTGTACCCCCGATCGGGCTGATCGGGGGTACAGCGGGGGTGTTTTGGTGGCCGAATCTCGACCTGTTCAGTTGCTCCGGAGGCTTCCCGGACTCACGTCTGCAGCGTCTGCGGCTTGTACGACGGCCGCTTGGTCTCGTACGCGGCGATGTCCGCCTCGTTCTGGAGGGTGATGGAGATGTCGTCGAGGCCGTTCAGCAGCCGCCAGCGGGAGTTCTCGTCGAGCTCGAAGGAGGCGGTGATGCCCTCCGCGCGCACCTCACGGGCCTCGAGATCGACCGTGATCTCGGCCTGCGGGTCGTTCTCCGTCAGCTCCTGCAGCGCGTCCACGATCTTCTGCTCCAGAACCACCGTGAGCAGGCCGTTCTTGAGCGAGTTGCCGCGGAAGATATCGGCGAAGCGGGAGGAGATGACGGCCTTGAAGCCGTAGTTCTGCAGCGCCCAGACGGCGTGCTCACGGGAGGATCCGGTGCCGAAGTCGGGACCGGCGACCAGAACGGTCGCGCCCTTGCGCTCGGGCTGGTTGAGGATGAACTTCTCGTCCTTGCGCCAGGCCTCGAACAGCCCGTCCTCGAAACCGTCCCGGGTCACCTTCTTGAGCCAGTGAGCAGGGATGATCTGGTCGGTGTCGACGTTGGAGCGGCGCAGCGGGACGGCCCGGCCGGTGTGCGTGGTGAATGCTTCCATGACTCTCAGACTCCAGCGGGCACAGGGGCGTCGGACAGATCGGCGGGCGAGGCCAGGTGACCCAGCACGGCGGTCGCGGCGGCGACCTGCGGCGACACCAGATGCGTACGGCCGCCCTTGCCCTGCCTGCCCTCGAAGTTGCGGTTGGAGGTGGACGCGGAGCGCTCACCGGGGGCCAGCTGGTCGGGGTTCATGCCCAGACACATCGAGCAGCCCGCGTGCCGCCATTCGGCGCCGGCCTCCTTGAAGACGACGTCCAGGCCCTCGGAAACGGCCTGCAGACCCACCCGCGCGGAGCCCGGGACGACCAGCATCCGTACGCCGTCGGCGACTTTGCGGCCCTTCATGAGCTCGGCGGCAGCGCGCAGGTCCTCGATACGGCCGTTGGTGCAGGAACCTACGAAGACGGTGTCCACGTTGATGGACTTCAGCGGCTGGCCTGCCTCCAACCCCATGTATTCCAGGGCCTTTTCGGCGGCGAGGCGCTCCGAAGCGTCTTCGTACGAAGCAGGGTCGGGGACGGTCGCCGAAAGCGGCGCGCCCTGGCCGGGGTTGGTGCCCCAGGTGACGAACGGCGACAGTTCGGCGGCCTCGATGACGACCTCGGCGTCGAACTCGGCGTCCTCGTCCGTCTTCAGCGTCTTCCAGTACGCCACCGCGGCGTCCCAGTCCTCGCCCTTGGGGGCGTGCGGACGGCCCTCGAGGTAGTCGAAGGTGGTCTGGTCGGGGGCGATCATGCCCGCGCGGGCACCGGCCTCGATCGACATGTTGCAGATGGTCATCCGGGCCTCCATCGAGAGCTTCTCGATGGCGGAGCCGCGGTATTCCAGGACGTAACCCTGGCCGCCGCCGGTACCGATCTTGGCGATGATCGCCAGGATCAGGTCCTTGGCGGTGACGCCGTCGGGCAGTTCGCCGTTGACCGTGATGGCCATGGTCTTCGGGCGGACCAGGGGCAGCGTCTGGGTGGCCAGTACATGCTCGACCTGGGAGGTGCCGATGCCGAACGCCAGGCCGCCGAAGGCGCCGTGCGTGGAGGTGTGGGAGTCACCGCAGACGACGGTCATGCCGGGCTGGGTCAGACCCAGCTGCGGGCCGACGACGTGTACGACGCCCTGCTCGACGTCGCCCAGCGGGTGCAGGCGCACCCCGAACTCGGCGGCGTTCTTGCGCAGCGTCTCCAGCTGGATGCGGGAGACCGGGTCGGCGATGGGCTTGTCGATGTCGAGGGTCGGAGTGTTGTGGTCCTCGGTGGCGATGGTCAGGTCGAGCCGGCGCACCTGGCGACCGCTCTTGCGGAGGCCGTCGAAGGCCTGCGGGCTGGTCACCTCGTGCAGCAGGTGCAGATCGATGAAGAGGAGGTCGGGCTCGCCCTCGGCGCGCCGGACGAGGTGGTCGTCCCAGACCTTCTCCGCGAGTGTCCTACCCATCGCTTTCCCTCCGGCCGGTATACGGTCCACCGGCCCAACTAGAGATCTTGAGAAGACGGCTGCTCCGCCCCTGTTCCCGGGCGTCCGCCGCCGGGCCCGTTGGTCTGCGGGCCGCTGTGCCTTCGTGACATCCAGAGTGGCGTGTTCCACGGAAAATTGAACTTGCGTTTCACAGAGTGAGACGCGAGTATCGTTTCATGGACAACAGTAGCGGCGTCGGCGTCCTGGACAAGGCAGCCCTTGTCCTGAGCGCCCTGGAGTCCGGTCCGGCCACCCTCGCGGGTCTGGTGGCGGCGACCGGGTTGGCACGACCCACGGCCCACCGGCTGGCCGTGGCGCTGGAACACCACCGCATGGTGGCGCGCGACATGCAGGGCCGTTTCATTCTCGGCCCCCGCATGGCAGAACTGGCCGCGGCCGCGGGTGAGGACCGTCTCCTCGCCACCGCCGGCCCGGTGCTCACACACCTGCGTGACGTCACGGGCGAGAGCGCGCAGCTCTACCGCCGCCAGGGCGACATGCGCATCTGCGTCGCCGCTGCGGAGCGCCTGTCCGGACTTCGGGACACGGTCCCGGTCGGTTCGACGCTCACGATGAAGGCGGGTTCCTCCGCCCAGATCCTCATGGCCTGGGAGGAGCCGGAGCGCCTGCACCGGGGCCTGCAGGGCGCCCGCTTCACGGCGACGGCCCTGTCCGGCGTACGGCGCCGGGGCTGGGCCCAGTCGATCGGCGAGCGCGAGCCGGGCGTCGCGTCCGTCTCCGCGCCCGTGCGCGGCCCCTCGAACCGTGTGGTGGCCGCCGTCTCGGTCTCCGGCCCCATCGAGCGCCTGACGCGCCACCCGGGCCGTATGCACGCCCAGGCGGTCATCGACGCCGCCGCGCGCCTCTCCGAGGCCCTGCGCCGCACCGGCTGACACCGGGAGACGTCAGCGGGGAGGGCCCGCCTCAACGCCGCGGCAGGCCCTCCCCGTCCCCCGATCCCCCCGTCACCTGGCTTCTTCGGCCACCTTCGTCTTCGCCGACCGGTGCGCGAACCGGTCCTTCGCGGATCGGCCCCGCCGCTCCAGCGGCACCTGGCCGTGCGCACCGGCGAGCCCGAAGGCCGGCATGTCGAAGTAGATCGACTCGTACGAGCCCTCCGGCACGATGTACGCCTCGTGCCACAGCCCCACGTGCTGCCGGACCTTCCCCGCCTTCTCCTTGCGGTTGAGGGTCGCCCACGCCCGCATGTGCAGCGCGTCCGAGGCATGCGCGTACGCGTACAGCTTCTCCTTCGACTCCCAGTACTGGACGACGTAGTACGTCCGCGGCGAGGCCGTCAGCAGGACATGGCCGAGCAGACCGCGCTCGGGCGCCTTCCCCAGCTCGCGCAGCATCCGCGGCATGCCCAGCGCCACCGGCAGCCAGTGGTGCACGGCCCAGAAGTGGTTGATCCGCATGCCGATCAGCAGCACGACCACATCGCCCTCGGCGTCCGCGGTGGTACGACCCGGTACCGGCTTGGCGAACATGTCGAGCCCCCGTTTCCCCTGTCGGATAGCGGCACTATCCTTCTGAGTGGTGCTTGGATAGTGGCACTCCCCAAGGAAAGGCGCAAGAGATGCGGCTGGCTGAACTGAGCGAGCGCAGCGGGGTGTCCACCGCGACGATCAAGTACTACCTGCGCGAAGGGCTGTTGGCGCCCGGCCGCCAGATCAACACGACCACGGCCGAGTACGACGAGGAGCATCTGCGCCGGCTGCGACTGATCCGCGCGATGATCCAGGTCGGCCGGGTGCCGGTGGCGACGGTCCGGGAGGTGCTGGGGCATGTCGACGACGACTCACTGCCCCGCGCGATGCGTCTCGGTGCTGCCATCTGGTCCATGCCGCAGGTGCCCGAGCCGGAGGTGGACGACGAGTTCATCCAGGGCGCGCGGGCCGCGATGGAGGGGTTGCTCGACACCTTGGGCTGGCCCAACGCCCGGGCTCTGACCGCCCACTCCCCCGCCTTCCGCTCCCTCGTGGTGGCGGCGGCCGCGCTGCGTCGTCTCGGCTACGACTGGGGTCCCGAACAGCTCGCGCCCTACGGCAGGTTGATGCAGCAGGTCGCCGTGCTCGACCTGGATTTCATGGAGACGCACGAGTCGGAGGCCGAGAAGATCGAAGTCGCGGTCCTCGGGGCGGTCCTCGTGGAACCGATGCTGCAGGCTCTGCACCGGTTGGCGCAGGAGGAGGAGTCGACGCGACGGTACGGCTACGAGTAGAACGACGAAGGCCCTCCACCGAAGTGGAGGGCCTTCATTGCGCGTACCCCCGACCGGATTCGAACCGGCGCTACCGCCTTGAGAGGGCGGCGTGCTAGGCCGCTACACAACGGGGGCGTGGATCCTGCGTTTTCCGCAGATCCGAGCTGGTCTACCTGGACTCGAACCAAGAATGACGGTACCAGAAACCGTAGTGTTGCCAATTACACCATAGACCAATATGGTTTAGACCATTTCGTACCCCCGACCGGATTCGAACCGGCGCTACCGCCTTGAGAGGGCGGCGTGCTAGGCCGCTACACAACGGGGGCCCTAGCGATCATCTCGAAGGAGATCACCGTACCCCCGACCGGATTCGAACCGGCGCTACTGCCTTGAGAGGGCAGCGTGCTAGGCCGCTACACAACGGGGGCTTTGCAGATAAGCTCTGCGAGCTGGCCTACCTGGACTCGAACCAAGACTAACTGAACCAGAATCAGTCGTGCTGCCAATTACACCATAGGCCACTGGAACGCAAGCCCCGAGGGGGATCTTGTTCTAGCGTGCGCCTCCGGTTCCCGGGCTTCGGCCCGCTCTCCGGCGGCGCAGGAAGAACATTACCCGAAGGTGGACGGGGCTCCAAAACGGGTATCCGAGCCGAGGAGCGCGGGGAGTTCGGCGAGGGTGGCGATCCGGTGCGGACCTGCGGGTGCGTCGGTGCCGGTGGAAACGGTGCCGCGGTCGATCCACACCGAGAGCAGACCCGCGTCGGCGGCGCCCCGCCCGTCGATCTCCGGATGGTCCCCGACGTAGGCCACCTCGTGCGGAGGCAGGGCGAGGGCCTCGCAGGCGGCGAGGAAGGCCTCGGCCTCCGGCTTGGAGACACCCAGCTCGGCGGCGCACAGGATGGTCTCGAAGCGCTCGTGCACGCCGAGGGCGCGGAGCTTGCGGTCCTGGACGTGGATGCTGGAGTTGGAGAGCACCGCGTGCCGGTGACTGCCGGCGAGGGCGTCCAGGACGGGCAGTACGTCCGGGAAGAGCGCCCAGGCGGTCTCGTAGTGGCTCAGATAGCGGCGGAACCAGTCGTCGGCCTCGGCGTCGGTGAGCTCCTGCCCGAGGAAGACCCGGACCCGGTCCCGGCGCTGGCCCTCGAAGGAGACCTCCCCCGCGGAGAACCGGGCCCACTGCGCGTCGGTGACCTCCCGCCAGCGCGCAACAGCCTGCTCAGCACCCTCGTACGCGTCCAGCAGTCCCTCGGCCGTCAAGTGCATGCGCATTCCGGTGCGGTCGGCGCTCGTGTAGTCGAAGATCGTGTCGTCTACGTCCCAGACCACCGCCCGAATGCTCATGGTCCGACCGTAACTCCGAGGTGGTGCGGGCGTCCCGGGAACGCCGAAGGGGCGGCTCCCGGTGATCCGGATGCCGCCCCTTACGCGTGCGTGGGTTACGCCGCTAGCTTTGCCAGTGCCGCGTCGATGCGGGACAGCGTCTTCTCCTTGCCCAGGATTTCCAGGGACTCGAAGAGGGGGAGGCCGACCGTGCGGCCGGTGACGGCGACGCGGACCGGTGCCTGGGCCTTGCCGAGTTTGAGGCCGTGGGTCTCGCCGGCCGTGAGGACGGCCTCCTTCAGGGACTCCGGGTTCGTCCAGTCCGCCGAGTCCAGCTTCTCGCGGGCCGTGACCAGCAGCGCGTCCGAACCCTCCTTCATCGCCTTCGTCCAGCTCGCCTCGTCGAACACCGGCTCCGGCAGGAACAGGAAGTCGACGTTGTCCGTGATCTCCGACAGGACCTTCAGGCGGGTCTGGGCGTGGGGGGCGATCGCCAGCCACTTCGTCTCGTCGAAGTCCTCCGGGGCCCAAGGGGCGAACGGGGCCTTCAGCCACGGGGCGCAGCGCTCCGTGAAGTCCTTCACATCCAGCAGGCGGATGTGGTCGCCGTTGATCGACTCGCACTTCTTGAGGTCGAAGCGGGCCGGGTTGGGGTTCACGTCCGCGATCTCGAAGGCCGCGACCATCTCGTCCATCGTGAAGATGTCCTGGTCCGCGCTGAGCGACCAGCCGAGCAGGGAGAGGTAGTTGAGCAGACCCTCGGGGAGGAAGCCGCGCTCGCGGTAGAGGTTCAGCGACGACTGCGGGTCGCGCTTGGAGAGCTTCTTGTTGCCCTCGCCCATCACATACGGCAGGTGCCCGAAGGACGGGATCTGCTTGGCGATGCCCAGCTCCAACAGCGCCTTGTACAGGGCGATCTGACGGGGGGTCGAGGAGAGGAGGTCCTCGCCGCGCAGGACGTGGGTGATCTCCATCAGGGCGTCGTCGACCGGGTTGACGAGGGTGTAGAGCGGCGCGCCGTTCGCACGGACGATGCCGTAGTCGGGCACGTTCTCCGGCGTGAACGTCAGCTCGCCGCGGACCAGGTCGGTAAAGGTGATCGTCTCGTCCGGCATCCGGAAGCGGACGATCGGCTCGCGGCCCTGGGCCTGGTACTCGGCGACCTGCTGGGCGCTCAGCTCACGGCAGTGCCCGTCGTATCCGGAGGGCTTGCCGGCGGCGCGGGCGGCCTCGCGGCGGCTGTCCAGCTCCTCCTGGGAGCAGTAGCAGTAGTACGCGTGGCCGGCGTCCAGGAGCTTCTGCGCGACCTCGTTGTAGAGGTCCATGCGCTGCGACTGGCGGTACGGCGCGTGCGGGCCGCCGATCTCCGGGCCCTCGTCCCAGTCGAAGCCCAGCCAGCGCATCGAGTCCAGCAGCTGGTTGTACGACTCCTCCGAGTCGCGGGCCGCGTCGGTGTCCTCGATGCGGAAGACCAGAGTGCCGCCGTGGTGCTTGGCGAACGCCCAGTTGAACAGGGCGGTGCGGACCAGGCCCACATGCGGGTTACCGGTGGGCGAGGGGCAGAAACGGACGCGTACGGGTGCGCTAGCCACGCTTGACAACCTTGTTGGTGAGAGTGCCGATGCCTTCGATGCTGACGGAGACCTCGTCGCCGACAGCGAGGGGGCCGACCCCCGCGGGGGTGCCCGTGAGGATCACGTCGCCGGGGAGCAGCGTCATGGCCTCGGTGATGTTGACGATCAGATCCTCGATGGAGTGGATCATCTCGCTGGTGCGGCCGAGTTGCCGCTGTTGGCCATTGACCGTGAGCTGGATCGTCAGGTCGGCGGGATCGAGATCCGTCTCCACCCAGGGGCCCAGCGGGCAGGAGGTGTCGAAGCCCTTGGCCCGGGCCCACTGCTTCTCGCGCTTCTGGACGTCCCGCGCGGTGACGTCGTTGGCGCAGGTGTAGCCGAGGATCACGTCCTTGACGCGCTCGCGCGGGACCTCGCGGCACATCCGGCCGATGACCACGGCGAGCTCGGCCTCGTGGTGCAGTTCCTCGGAGAAGGGGGGGTACTGGATCTCGTCGCCGGGACCGATGACGGAGGTCGACGGCTTGAAGAAGGCGAACGGCGCGTCCGGCACCTCGTTGCCCAGTTCCTTCGCGTGCTCGGCGTAGTTGCGGCCGAAGGCCACGACCTTGTTGGGGAGCACCGGGGGCAGCAGCCGTACCTTGCTCAGCGGCACCTTGGTGCCGGAGAGCTCGAATTCCGCGAACGGGATGCCCTTGATGATGTTGAGGACGAGCTCTTCAGGCTTGTCGCCCTCGACCGCGCCGAAGGCGACGTTCCCGTCGATGGAGAATCTGGCGATGCGCACGGGATGCTTGGCCCCTTGACTTAAGCGGCTGGAGTCTGACGCTCCAGGCTAACGCGGAAGGGGGCCCGCACCTCGCGGCATTACTCCGCTGCGGTGGCGGAGAGCGGCATCTCGTCCAGGATCGTGCGGCGGGGGTTCGCCGTCTGGGCCGGGAGGTCGACGGAGTGCTCCGGCTGCTCCGGGGTCTGCAGGTCGTCGGCGCCCTCGAGGTGGGCCAGCGTCGTGCGCCGCGGGTTGGCTATGGTGCGGATCATCGTCGTCGTCTTCACGGTTCTACGTAACCCTGTCGTGTGCGGTGGGCAGAGAGTTGGCAGATTGCACCCTCTTGTAAAGCGCCAGGCTAAACATGCGATTCCCCGGGGAAGACGTGAAGACCCCATGATGTGCATGTGAGTTTGCTCACGAGTTCAAGGCCAAACCGGTCAAATCAGGCCCACAACCCACCCCAACGAAACGGACATTGGCCCACTGAAGCCCTCATTCCGCTCCTGATCATGGCGACTGGGACACCCCCTACCCCTTGACGACTCGCTCTTATAAGTCCGTTTTGGGGCAGATCACTTTCTACATCCGGTGACTCGACACTCACTAGGTGTCACCTAGGTCACGGCTCGGCCCACGGCCCTTGTTGGAGATCCTGCACTGTGCTGGAATTCCACGGACCGCCGCGGGATCGAGCCGGCGCACGGGCGCAACGCAGCGCCGAGCGGCGGCGGAGGGGGGAGCCAGCGCCGGTCACTCACGACCATCAGGGGACGTAATTCAGGACGTCCCCTACGACGCCGACACCGTCCTTCCGTTCACGCGGAGGGGCGCCTGGTCCAGAGGTTGCGACGCTAGTGCAGGGACGTTTCAAGAGGGATGGCAGTGCTTCGGCGGAGCCGGAGCTGCACGGCGGGACTGGCCCCAATGCCGGCAGTCCCTCGCCCCAGCACGCCCAGAACCCGGGCTCGGCAGGTGACGGCACGGGGCGCCCCGGCGCGCCCGGCGGACCGTCCTCGGCGGGCCCCACGACCCCGGCGGTCAAGCCGCCGAAGGGTCCCTCCAACCCCGGCCCGCGAATAGCCCTGCGCAACTGGCGTATCTCCACGCGCCTGGTGTCGCTGCTCGCTCTCCCGGTCGTCGCGGCCACCTCGCTGGGCGCCCTGCGTATCAGCGACTCCATGGACGACATGCAGCAGCTCGACAACATGAAGCTGCTCACGGACATGACCAAGCAGGCCACCGAGCTGGCCGCCGCACTCCAGGAGGAGCGCGACCAGTCCGCGGGTCCGCTGGCGCACGGTGAGAAGGCCACCGGCTACACGGTCAAGGGCTACACCGACAAGACCGACCGGCTGCGCGAGAACTTCATCGAGTCCGCCGAAGAGGTCGACACCTCCGACGGCAACCTCCAGGGCGTCCACGACACCCTCGTCGGTGTCGTCCGCGACCTGCGCACCCTGAGCGGCATCCGCCAGGACGCGTACCAGGCGGATGACAACTCCACGCAGACCGTCGAGGCCTACCACCGGCTGATCGAGCACCTGCTGGACCTCTCCCAGGACATGGCCGAGGCCACCAGCAACCCCGACATGATCCAGCGCACCCGCGCGCTCGCGGCCTTCTCCTCCGCCAAGGAGTACGCCTCGATCCAGCGCGCGGTGCTCGCCGCGGCCCTGCCGGTGAACACCAAGTCCTCCGGCAGCCTCTCGGACAACGACCGGCTCTACGCCCAGTCGGCGCTGGCCAGCCAGACCTCCGAACTCGCCAGCTTCAAGGCCATCTACGGCGGTGAGGGCGCCGCCGAGCTCCTCAAGCCGGTCGAAGAGGGCAACTCCACGATCCAGGCCACCGACACCTACGGCGACCGCGCCATCACCAGTGGTCTGGCCACGGTGGACCGGCGCTCGTACAAGGACTGGGTGGACGACAGCTCGATCAAGATCGAGCAGATGGGCAACATCGAGCGGACTCTGCTGGAGCAGATGGAGCAGAAGGCCCGCGAGCTGCGCAACGACTCCGAGCGCGACGCGATCATCTCCGGTGCGCTGATCCTGCTGGTGCTGGGTGTCTCGCTGGTCGGCGCCTTCGTGGTGGCCCGGTCCATGATCCGCTCGCTGCGCCGCCTGGAGGAGACCGCCACGCGGGTCGCCTCCGACCGTCTGCCCGAGCTGGTCAAGCAGCTCTCCGAGTCGGACCCGCAGGACGTCGACACCTCCGTGGAGTCGGTCGGTGTGCACTCCCGGGACGAGATCGGCAAGGTGGCCGCGGCCTTCGACGACGTGCACCGCGAGGCGGTCCGCCTCGCCGCCGAGCAGGCCCTGCTGCGGGGCAACGTCAACGCGATGTTCACCAACCTCTCGCGCCGCTCCCAGGGTCTTATCCAGCGTCAGCTCTCGCTCATCTCCGAACTGGAGTCCCGCGAGGCCGACCCGGACCAGCTGTCCTCCCTGTTCAAGCTCGACCACCTCGCGACCCGCATGCGCCGTAACGGTGAGAACCTCCTCGTTCTCGCCGGTGAAGAGCCCGGCCGCCGCTGGACCCGCCCGGTCCCGCTGGTCGACGTGCTCCGCGCCGCCGCCTCCGAGGTGGAGCAGTACGAGCGCATCGAACTGGCCTCCGTGCCGACCACCGAAGTGGCCGGCCGTGTGGTCAACGACCTCGTGCACCTGCTCGCCGAGCTGCTGGAGAACGCCACCTCGTTCTCCTCCCCGCAGACCAAGGTCAAGGTCACCGGTCACGCGCTGCCCGACGGCCGCGTGCTGATCGAGATCCACGACACCGGTATCGGCCTGTCCCCCGAGGACCTCGCCGCGATCAACGAGCGGCTCGCCTCGCCGCCCACCGTGGACGTCTCCGTCTCCCGCCGCATGGGTCTGTTCGTGGTCGGTCGACTGTCGCAGCGGCACGGCATCCGTATTCAGCTGCGCCCGTCCGACTCCGGTGGTACGACCGCGCTGGTCATGCTCCCCGTCGACGTCGCCCAGGGCGGCAAGAAGCCCGCTCCGGGCAAGCCCGGCCAGGGCGGCCCCTCGTCCGGCGGTCCCGCCGCCGCGCAGGCCGCCGCCGGTGCGGCCGCCGCCCGGCGCTCGGCCGGTCAGGGCGGTTCCCTCGGCGCCGGTGCGCCGGGTGCCGGTGCCCTCGGTGCCGGTGCGCCCTCCGGTGGCCGGCTCGGTGCCGGTCAGGGACCGCGGGCCGCGCTGCCCGGCCGTGACTCGGGCGGCCGTCCCGGTGCCCCGCGTGGACCGCAGGGCCAGGGCGTGCCGCAGGCTCCGGCCGGACCCCCGCCGAACCGTCAGGCTCCGCCGTCCCCCGCGGGCTTCGGCCAGGCGCCGGGTGCCCCGCAGGGCCTCCAGGCCGCGGGCACCGGTGCCCCGCAGGCCCAGGACGCCTTCGGTGGCGGCCGTCCCGCATCGGCCTCCCCGCAGCAGGCCCCGAACGAGAAGAGCGGCGGCGGCCGTCGTGGCCGTCGGCCGCAGCTGCCGGGCGGTCGCGGTGGCCCGCGGGCCGAACTGCCCGGCGCCGGTGGCTCGCAGCCGCGCACCCCGAGCTGGAGCGACGAGAACGCCCAGCCGCCGGTGCCGCGTGCCTCGCTGGACACCCCGCGCGGGCATGACGAGCAGGACCCGGCGCACACCTCCCGGATGCCGCGGATCGACGACCGGCAGGGGCCGGGCGCGACCACCGAGATGCCGGCGATCCCGCGCGGCGACGGCCGCCAGGCCCCGGCGGGACCCGCTGACTTCGGCTCCTACGACTCCCCGCAGAACACGGGCCAGTACCCGCGCCCGAACGTTCCGCAGGGTCAGAACACCGGCGAGTTCGTCCGCCCGGACGTCTACGGCTCGTCCGGCGGACAGCCCACGGGGCAGTTCCCGGCCCCGCAGGGTTACGACAACGGCTCGACCGGACAGCACCAGATGCCCGGTCGGCAGAACCCGTCCACCACGGGTCAGTTCGAACGGCCCCAGCAGGGCGGCCCGGCCGACTTCGGCCCCCCGCGTCAGCCGGCCCCACAGCGTCCGCAGCAGCGGCCGAACCGTCCCGAGCCCGAGGCGCTGCCGCCGGCAGCGGGTCCGGGTGACGGACGTACGCCGCTGTACGACACGCTGGAGACCAACTGGTTCCACGGCCAGCAGGCACAGCAGGGCCAGGGCCAGCAGCCCAACGGCGCTGCTCCCGCTCCGGCCCAGGCACCGCAGGCTCCGGCACCGGCTCCACAGCGTCCCGCCAACACCGGTTCCTGGCGCAGCTCGCCGAACGACGATCTCGTTCGGCAGGCAGAGCGCGTCCGGCAGCCGGCCGCGGGCGGCGTCACCACCTCCGGCCTTCCGCGCCGGGTGCCCAGGGCGAACCTCGTCCCGGGCACGGCTCAGCAGCAACAGCACCAAACCGGTCCGCAGGTCTCGCGTGCGCCTGATGACGTGCGCGGGCGGCTGACCAATCTCCGTCGGGGTATCGCACAGGGTCGTCAGGCTGGCTCCGGCCAGACCGGCAGCTTCCCGAGCCCCACTCACCAGCAGGAGCGTTAGTTGAGCCCGATGAGCCAGGCAGCACAGAACCTCAACTGGTTGATCACCAACTTCGTGGACAACACCCCAGGGGTGTCCCACACCGTCGTCGTATCCGCCGACGGTCTTCTGCTGGCGATGTCGGAGGGATTCCCGCGCGACCGTGCCGACCAGCTGGCGGCCGTAGCGTCCGGACTGACCTCGCTGACGGCCGGAGCCTCCCGGATCTTCGAGGGCGGCACCGTGGCGCAGACGGTTGTGGAGATGGAGAGAGGATTCCTCTTTCTGATGTCCGTCTCCGACGGCTCGTCGCTCGCCGTACTCGCGCACCCGGAGTGCGACATCGGCCTCGTCGGCTACGAGATGGCGCTGCTGGTCGACCGCGCGGGTGCGGTACTCACGCCCGACCTGCGTGCCGAGCTGCAAGGCAGTCTGCTCCACTGACCGACCTCGGATCCACCCGCCTCACCAAATCACCGTCAGGCCGCCACAGTCCCCCCACCGGCCCCCGTCAGACGGCACGACTGACCAACTTGCTGTCCCGCCCGGAGGATTCATGACCCCGCCCAACGCCTCTCATGATCCGTACGCGGAGCCGTACGAGGATGAGGGCGACCAGCCGCTGGTACGTCCGTACGCGATGACCGGCGGCCGGACCCGGCCGCGCTACCAGCTGGCCATCGAGGCCCTGATCAGCACCACGGCCGACCCGGCAGCGCTCATGGGGCTGCTCCCGGAGCACCAGCGGATCTGCCATCTGTGCCGTGAGGTGAAGTCGGTCGCCGAGGTTTCGGCGCTGCTGGCGATGCCTCTCGGTGTGGCCCGGATCCTCGTCGCGGACCTCGCGGAGGCGGGCCTTGTCGCCATCCACCAGCCGGGTGGCGACGAGAACAACGGCGGTGCACCTGATGTGACACTGCTCGAAAGGGTGCTCAGTGGACTTCGCAAGCTCTGACGGAGGCCGGGCGACCACCTCCGCGAAGATCGTGGTGGCGGGTGGCTTCGGCGTCGGCAAGACGACGTTCGTCGGCGCCGTCTCCGAGATCAACCCGCTGCGCACGGAGGCCGTCATGACGTCCGCGAGCGCGGGCATCGACGACCTCACCCACACCGGAGGCAAGACGACCACCACGGTCGCCATGGACTTCGGTCGCATCACGCTCGACCAGGACCTGATCCTCTACCTGTTCGGTACGCCCGGGCAGGACCGCTTCTGGTTCATGTGGGACGACCTGGTGCGCGGCGCCATCGGCGCGATCGTGCTGGTGGACACCCGGCGCCTGGCCGACTGCTTCCCGGCGGTCGACTACTTCGAGAACAGCGGGCTGCCGTTCGTCGTGGCGCTCAACGGCTTCGAGGGGCACCAGCCCTACGCACCCGAGGAGGTGCGCGAGGCCCTGCAGATCGGCCCCGACACCCCGATCATCACGACGGACGCCCGGCACCGCTCGGATGCCAAGAGTGCGCTGATCACGCTGGTCGAGCACGCGCTGATGGCACGCCTGAGGTAGCCGATCAAGTCAACAGTCGCGTACGGCAGTTGTCGTAGATGTCCCGGAGCCGGCTGTGGCCTTTGACACGGTCGGCTTCGGTGTTCATAACGTTTCGGCAGAGGAATCGGGTGGTACCGCCACGCGTCGCGGTCAACCGGTCTCGCTGCGCGCACGAAGGCCCCGCCTTTTGGCGGGGCTCGCGCTTTATGACCGTTTTATCTAGGGCTTACATCACGTGGAAACCACGCTTTCCACTGTTTGGAAGTGCGCAGGTCGACGTGCTGGAATGCCTGAACTGCCCATTAGTCAATGACGTACTCATCAGTCGATGGCGTACTGGGCTCTGAGACACTGCGGCACAACGTTGGTGCCGACCGCCGGAAGGTTGTTGGTCGAGTGAGGCGAAGCAAGAACGGTCCCGAGCCGTCGGCCCGGGGCAACTTCACCCCGCCGCCGCGCGGAGCGGCGCCCGCCCCTGTGCCCGGATCGGAACCAACGGCCGCGCCGGCTTCAAGCGGCGGCCGTCTCTCCCCGCGCAACTGGCGAGTGCCGACCCGGCTGAACGCGATCCTGCTCATACCCGTGCTGGTCGGCCTGGTCATGGGCGGCTTCCAGGTGAAGAGCTCGATCGACACCTGGCAGGAGGCCGAGGACGCGGAGAACACCGCGCGCCTGGTGCGGGCCTCCCTCAATTACGCGGACGCCCTGTACAACGAGCGTGACGCCACGGCCGCGCCGCTCCTGCTGAACACGGACAAGGACGTCGTCACCGCGGCCCGCAAGAAGACGGACGACGCGGCCGACGCCTTCGACGAGGCGGCCCAGAGCATGCCGGACAAGGGCGGCCTCGAGCGCCGCCTGACGCTGTTCCGCAAGGTCGAGCCCACACTCGCGACGCTGCGGGAAGAGGCGTACACGACCAAGCGCCCCGGTGTGGAGACCGAAGAGGGCTACGTCGATGTCGCCCACCCGCTGACCGAGTTCGCCAACGAGCTCGGCCTCGGCACCGGCAACATCACCTCTTACGGCCGTACGGTCTACGCCATCGAGCTGACCAAGGCGTCCCTGTCGCTCCAGCGCTCCATCGGCATGCACATGCTGGTCCAGCCCGGTCCGGGCACCGGCAGCTTCGCCAGCCAGCGCGTCGCCCTCACCTCGTACGCATACCTGGAGGGCATCGCCGTCCAGGAGTACATCGGCGGTGGCACCGAGGCGGACGCGCAGAAGCTCGAAGACGCCGAGACGGACATCAAGGCCAAGGGCGCGGCCATGGCCAAGGAGGCCGCCCAGAAGGCTGCCGCCGAGGGCAAGGAGTACGTCCCGCCGCCCGCCAAGACCGTCGACATGGTCCGGCTCGTCGCGGGTCTGAAGAGCACCGACCCCGCCGAGCGCCAGGCCATCGCCCAGAAGGGCGTGACCGCCGAGAACTGGTGGGCGGTCAACACCCTCAAGTACGACGCCTACCAGCAGATCGAGTCGGACATGGCCGACGCCGCGGTGAGCGAGGCCGCGACGATCGCCGACAACGCCAAGCGTGACGCCTTCATCGTGGGTGCCGCCGTCGTGGTCGCCCTGCTCGCCGCGTTCATCCTGGCCGGCATGGTGGCCCGCCAGATGAGCCGCGCGATGCGCCAGCTGCGCAACGCCGCCTTCGGTATCGCCGAGCAGCGCCTGCCGATGCTGGTCGACCAGCTCTCGCGCACCGACCCCGGCCGCGTCGACACCCGGGTCGCGCCGATCCCGATCACCACCACCGACGAGATCGGCGAGGTCGCCCGCGCCTTCGACCAGGTCCACCGCGAGGCGGTCCGACTCGCCGCCGAGCAGGCCCTGCTCCGGGGCAACATCAACGCGATCTTCACCAACCTGTCGCGCCGCAACCAGTCCCTGATCGAGGGCCAGCTGACCCTGATCACCGACCTGGAGAACAACGAGGCCGACCCGGACCAGCTGGAGAACCTCTTCAAGCTGGACCACCTCGCGACCCGTATGCGCCGCAACGGCGAGAACCTCCTGGTCCTCGCCGGCGAGGAGCCCGGCCGCCGCTGGGACCAGCCGGTCCCGCTGGTCGACGTGCTGCGCGCCGCCTCCTCCGAGGTGGAGCAGTACGAGCGCATCGAGCTCTCCGGCGTCCCGGAGGCCGAGATCCACGGCCGCGCGGTCACCGACCTCGTGCACCTGCTCGCCGAGCTGCTGGAGAACGCGACCACGTTCTCCTCCCCGCAGACCAAGGTCCGCGTCACCGCGACCCGTCTTCCCGACGGCCGTGTGATGGTCGAGATCCACGACAAGGGCATCGGCCTGACCGCCGAGGACTTCGCGGACATCAACCACAAGCTGGCCAACCCGCCGACCGTGGACGCCGCGATCTCCCAGCGCATGGGCCTGTTCGTGGTCGGCCGACTGTCCGACCGGCACGGCATCCGGGTCCAGCTGCGCCCCTCGGGCGAGCAGGCCGGTACCACCTCGCTGGTCATGCTGCCCGACGCGATCACCCACGGTGGTGGTGGCGAGGTGGCGCCGATGCAGGACGAGTTCACGGTTTCGCAGATCATCCCGGAGCAGAACTTCCAGGGTGAGGACTTCAGCCGTCCGCAGATGCGCACGGCGGCCGAACTCGGCTTCGACGACAGCCGCTACACCGAGGTCCCGGACGACATCCGCGAACTGGACCCGGTCGGCCGCTCCCTGATGCGCGAGGAGCGCCGTGCGGCCCTGGAGGCCCAGTCGCAGGACCCGGAGGGGTCCGAGAACCCCGCGTACGACGAGTTCACCGGCCAGCAGGGCTACGACAGCACCGGCCCGAACGGCCACGGCGGCTTCCCCGAGCAGCAGGGGGCGTACGACCCGCAGACGGCGTACGAGGAGCAGCAGCGACCGTCGTACGAGGAGCAGTACTACGCGCCGAACGGCGGCCTGCCGCGGAACGACACCTTCTCGTCGAACGGCGGCTACCCCGAGCCCGGTTATGCGGAGCCCGCTCAGGAGGAGCCCGCGGCCCCGCACCAGTCCGCCCCGGAGTCCTTCCCGGCCTTCGAGGAGCGGCGCTACCAGGACGACTGGCCGCAGCAGGACGACTACCGCAACGGTTACTCGGACCAGTACGCTCCGGAACCGGAACCTGTGCGGCCCGCTGACACAAATGAGCGCGACCGCGTAGGCTTCGACCGTCCGGGACCGGCCCCCTCCGCCACCCACGCGCTGACCGACGCCGGGCTCCCCCGCCGTGGATCCGCCGCGAGCGGCACGAACGGCGCGCGGCCCGTGAGCCAGGAGGCGCCGGCCCCCGCGGAGACCCCCGCCAACGACGACTGGCGCTCGGCGAACGACGATCGCTGGCAGCAGGCGGCGCAGCTCCGCAAGCCCAAGGCGGGCGGAGTCACCTCCTCCGGTCTGCCGCGGCGGGTACCCAAGGCCAACCTGGTCGAGGGAGCCGCCGAGACCACCCCTCAGGGAGGTCCACAGATCTCCCGTGCTCCCGAGGACGTCCGGGGCAGGCTGAGCAACCTGCGCCGCGGTGTCCAGCGGGGTCGCAGCGCGGGAAGCGAAACGAACGGCCAGGGCCTCGGTCCTGACAGCACCTACAACCAGGAGCGTTAGTGTGAGCCCGATTAGCCAGGCGGCACAGAACCTGAACTGGTTGATCACCAACTTCGTGGACAACACCCCTGGGGTGTCTCACACGGTGGTGGTCTCCGCCGACGGACTCCTTCTGGCGATGTCCGAAGGCTTTCCGCGCGACCGCGCCGACCAGCTCGCTGCGGTCGCCTCCGGTCTGACCTCGCTGACCGCCGGTGCCTCGCGCATCTTCGAGGGCGGCAGTGTGAACCAGACGGTTGTGGAGATGGAGAGGGGATTCCTCTTCATCATGTCCATCTCCGACGGTTCGTCGCTCGCGGTTCTTGCCCACCCGGAGGCGGACATCGGCCTCATTGGGTACGAGATGGCCCTTCTGGTGGACCGTGCCGGTACGGTCCTGACGCCGGATCTGCGTGCGGAGCTCCAAGGGAGCCTTCTCAACTAACAGACAGACGGTGCGTTTTGGCGTCCCGTGGCCGTAAGGTTTCGGGACGCGGCTCCACATTGATGGGTGCCAGGCACAGTCGGAGGAGGAGAGAAAGTGGCAACACCCCCAGACGGTTCATCATCGGGCAACTGGTCGTACGGCCCTGCCCAGGGCCAGAACGACGGTTCCCAGAACCGGTACAACTTCCCCTCCACGCCGAGCCAGCGGCGTCAGCAGCCGTACGGGCAGCCGCAGGGGCCGCAGGGTCCCGGCCCGTCCCCGTACGACCAGCCGCAGGCACCGCGCATCCAGCCCGTGCAGCCGCAGCGACGCACCCCTGAGCCGGCGCCCGCCGGGGCGTCGAACAACCCCCTGGTGCGCCCGTACGCCATGACCGGCGGCCGGACGCGCCCGCGCTACCAGCTCGCCATCGAGGCACTGGTGCACACCACCGCGCAGCCGCACCAGATGCAGGGCCAGTTGCCCGAGCATCAGCGGATCTGCAACCTCTGCCGCGAGATCAAGTCGGTGGCGGAAGTCTCCGCCCTCCTGACGATCCCTCTCGGCGTGGCCAGGATCCTCGTCGCCGACTTGGCGGAGGCGGGCCTGGTCGCCATCCATCAGCCCGGCGGCGACGAGAACGCCGGCGGCCAGCCAGACGTGACACTGCTCGAAAGGGTGCTCAGTGGACTTCGCAAGCTCTAGCGGCGGTCCTTCCCGCTCCACCACCTCGGCGAAGATCGTGGTGGCGGGTGGCTTCGGCGTGGGCAAGACCACGTTCGTCGGGGCCGTTTCGGAGATCAACCCGCTGCGCACAGAGGCCGTCATGACGTCTGCTTCGGCAGGCATCGACGACCTCACCCACACCGGAGACAAGACGACCACGACGGTCGCCATGGACTTCGGCCGTATCACCCTGGACCAGGACCTGATCCTGTACCTCTTCGGTACGCCCGGCCAGGACCGCTTCTGGTTCATGTGGGACGACCTGGTGCGCGGCGCCATCGGCGCGGTCGTGCTCGTCGACACCCGCAGGCTCGCCGACTGCTTCCCGGCGGTCGACTACTTCGAGAACAGCGGACTTCCGTTCGTGATCGCCCTCAACGGCTTCGACGGCAGTCAGCCGTACAACCCGGACGAGGTGCGCGAGGCCCTGCAGATCGGCCCCGACACCCCGATCATCACGACGGACGCCCGCCACCGCGCGGACGCCAAGTCGACACTGATCACGCTGGTCGAGCACGCGCTGATGGCGCGCCTGCGGTAGTCGGCACGATGTGCTTGCGGCCCTCGTTTCTCCTGTGGGAGAGATGGGGGCCGTTGCTTTTTGGCGAGGGGGGCGGGGATGAGCACTCGCCTGGAGCCGTTCCTGGAGCACGAGTTCAGAGGGCCGGCCTCGCCGGAGACGGTGATCGACGCGGTCTGTGACACGTTGCGGGGCCTGAACGAGGCTGAAAGCAGCCTGTACGAGCGGCTGTTCGTACGTCAGCCTGCGCGCGACCGGCGACGACACGGCGTGGCGGCGTGCGGCCCGCTCGCTCCCTCGCCTGCGGGCGGACATGAGTGACTGGGAGGAAGTGGCCGGGTAGGGCTCCGGAATGCGCGTGGAGGCGGCCCTGCGCGGTTCCTCGCGGGTGCTGCTGCGGGGCGAGGCGGGCTCCGGCAAGACGACGCTGCTGCGCTGGCAGGGGCTGGGTCAACCTCCACCACGTCGACGTCTCCGCGTGGCCCTCGTCCCCGGACTTCGTGGCACCCAAGGTCCGCCAACTCACCCTCGACAACTGCCGGATGCCAAACGACCCCGGCGCCCTGGACTTCCCAGGGACCGAGGTCGTCTTCGACTGAACCGCTCAGTGCCAGCTGTGCGGTGCCCGGAAACCGGGCTCGCGCTCCAGGCGGCGCCAGCCGGCTTTCGCTCGGCCGCGGTGGGCCGGTTCCGGCGTCGGCCGGGCGGCTGCTCGGGCCAGCAGGATGGCCGTGATGGCGGCTACTTCCTCGGGCCCGGCATGGCCCTTCTCGACGCGAATGTCAGGGAGGTTCATGGGTGTCAGTCTCCGTGAGAGAGGTTTCCGCAGCGGTACCTGTGGGTTACTGCGGGGGGTTGCCGTGCTTGCGGGACGGCAGGTCGGCATGCTTCGACTGGAGCATCGCCAGCGAGCGGATCAGCACCTCGCGGGTCTCCGCGGGGTCGATCACGTCGTCCACCAGACCCCGCTCGGCCGCGTAATACGGGTGCATCAGCTCGGACTTGTACTCCTTGACCATGCGGGCCCGCATGGCCTCGGGGTCCTCGGCCTCCGCGATCTGGCGCCGGAAGATGACGTTGGCGGCACCTTCGGCGCCCATCACGGCGATCTCGTTCGTCGGCCACGCATACGTGAGGTCCGCACCGATGGACTGGCTGTCCATGACGATGTAGGCACCTCCATAGGCCTTGCGCAGGATCAGCGAGATCCGCGGCACGGTCGCGTTGCAGTAGGCGTACAGCAGCTTCGCGCCGTGGCGGATGATTCCGCCGTGCTCCTGGTCGACGCCCGGAAGGAAGCCCGGGACATCGAGGAAAGTGACGATCGGGATGTTAAAAGCGTCACACATCTGGACAAAGCGCGCAGCTTTTTCCGAGGCCTCGATGTCCAGCACCCCGGCGAGGGACTGCGGCTGGTTGGCGACGATGCCGACGACCTGTCCGTCCAGACGGGCCAGCGCGCAGATGATGTTCCGCGCCCAGCGCTCGTGGACCTCCAGGTACTCGCCGTCGTCGACGATCTCCTCGATGACCTTGGCCATGTCGTACGGCCGGTTGCCGTCCGCCGGAACCAGGTCCAGCAGGACGTCACCGCGGCGGTCGGCCGCGTCCGTGGACTCCACCCGCGGCGGGTTCTCACGGTTGTTCTGCGGCAGCAGCGACAGCAGGTAGCGCACCTCGGCGATGCACGTCTCCTCGTCGTCGTACGCGAAGTGGCAGACGCCGGAGGTCTCGGCGTGCACATCCGCGCCGCCCAGGCCGTTCTGGGTGATCTCCTCGCCCGTCACCGCCTTGACCACGTCCGGGCCGGTGATGAACATCTGCGAGGTCTCGCGGACCATGAACACGAAGTCCGTGAGGGCGGGCGAGTAGGCCGCGCCGCCGGCGCACGGGCCGAGCATGACGCTGATCTGCGGGATGACGCCCGACGCCTTCGTATTGCGCTGGAAGATGCCGCCGTACCCCGCGAGGGCGCTGACGCCCTCCTGGATCCGGGCGCCCGCACCGTCGTTGAGCGACACCAGCGGCGCGCCCGCCGCGATGGCCATGTCCATGATCTTGTGGATCTTCGTGGCGTGGGCCTCGCCCAACGCGCCGCCGAAGATGCGGAAGTCATGGGCGTAGACAAAGACCGTGCGGCCCTCCACCGTGCCCCAGCCGGTGATGACACCGTCCGTGAACGGCTTCTTGGCCTCCAGGCCGAACCCCTGGGCCCGGTGCCGACGCAGCTGCTCGACCTCCTGGAAGGAGCCCGGGTCGAGCAGCAGCTCGATCCGCTCCCGGGCGGTCAGCTTGCCCTTGGCGTGCTGCGCCTCGGTCGCCTTCTCGCTGGGACCGGCCAGCGCCTGGGCACGGATCTCGTGCAGCTCGGCGACCCGGCCGCGCGCGTCCGTGGGCTCACCCGTCGTCTCTTCCAAAACGGTCATGTAGCGACCTTACGAAGAACGCCTTGGAAAGCGGGCCGTCGACTCCGTACAGTCTCCGACCCGTTTTCCTGGTACCCCTGAACAGAACCACGACGGCATGCAGCCGTTCCTCCTGCTCAGAGGGCGTCCCGCTTGTAGGGGTCAGACAAAGACGGCTGCTGAGAGCCGCCTCACATTCATGGTTCGCACATGCCACCCCCGGAGTGACAAGGGCGCGCAGTCGGCGGCTCGCCCTCGCCCATCGAGAGGGTAGCGGCACAGAAACGACGACGGACAGCGACTACTTAAACACTCTGTGGATGTTGTTGAAATCCGAACGGAATAGGTCTACGGTCATCCGTGTTGGGTAGTTCAATGTTCAACATCGTCCCCAAGGAGAACGTCATGAGCATCTTCGGCCGCAAGAACACCGTCGAGGCCCCCGCCGCCGTCACCCCCGAGCTCGCCGCCCTGACCGGCGACTACACCATCGACACGGCCCACACCACGCTCGGCTTCGTCGCCCGTCATGCCATGGTCACGAACGTCAAGGGCAAGTTCCTGGACTTCACCGGCTCGCTGCACCTGGACGGCTCCGACCCCGCGCAGTCCAGCGCTTCCCTCGACGTGAAGATGGACAGCATCGACACCGGTTCCGCGGACCGTGACGGTCACCTCAAGAGCGCGGACTTCTTCAAGACGGAGGAGTTCCCGATCATGACCTTCCGCTCCACCAAGGCGGAGGCCCTGGGCGGCGACGACTACCGCATCACCGGTGACCTGACGATCCTCGGCACCACCAAGCCGATCACCATCGACCTGGAGTTCAACGGTGCCGCGAAGGACCCGTTCGGCAACGAGCGCGTCGGGTTCGAGGGCAAGGCCGAGATCCTGCGCTCCGAGTGGGGCCTGACCTGGAACGCGGCCCTGGAGACGGGCGGCGTCCTGGTCTCCGACAAGATCAAGCTGAACTTCGACATCTCGGCGATCCGCAACGCGTGACGCCGCTGCGTTCGCTCTCCCGCCGCACCCCCTGAGCGCGCCCGCCCTCCAACTCCCCCAGCGGGAGGGCGGGCGCTCGGCTGTCTACGGGGCCTCGAGCCTGGCGACGGCCGCGGCCAGCCTGGCCGCACGACTCTTGGGGGTACGGGCCTGGAGCAGGCCGAGGATCAGCTGATAGCGGTCCGTCCTGCCCAGCTTCTCGAAAGCCTCCCGCGCCCGGGGGTTCCGCTCCAGCGCCGCCGTCAGGTCCTCCGGCACGGTGGCGTTCTTCTGCGACTCGTACGCCGCCTCCCACCGCCCGTCCGCCCGCGCCGCCTCGACCTCCGCGAGCCCGGCGGGCCGCATCCGTCCGGCGGCGCTCAGTTCCGCGACCCGCCGCACATTGACCATCGACCAGAGGCTGCCGGGTCGGCGCGGGGTGATCTTCTGCAGGAAGTACGACTCGTCCAGCGCCTTGCGCTGCCCGGTGATCCAACCGTGGCACAGCGCCACGTCATTGACCTCGACCCAGTCGACGGACGCAATCCCCGACCCCTTCTTGGCGACCTTGACCCAGAGCCCCGGATGCGGGGCGGGATGCGCGGTGAGCCAGGCGTCGAGGGCGTCGACGGAGGCGAAGAAGAGGGGTTCGGCGGTGGTCATGGGGAGACAGTAGGCGCGAAATAGGTCAGTTTCCGTCCTCTGTGCGGCCCCGCGCGCCTGGCCGGATTGGCCCCCTTGCCTCGCGCTCACAGCCTTCTCATAATCCGAGCACAGCGTTGACGTGCTCGCGACAACGTCGCGCACGTCCTCGCACGCCTCCACCAACCCCCCACGGAAGGCATCCCGTTGAAGACTCTCCTCAAGGCGCTCAAGAGATGCGCCGTCGCCGCCACCGCCGCGCTCGCCGTCGTCAGCCTTCAGCCCGTCTCCGCCGCGCAGGCGGCGCCCGCGCCCGTCGTCGGTGGAACCCGTGCCGCGCAGGGTGAGTTCCCGTTCATGGTGCGGCTGTCGATGGGCTGCGGTGGTGCGCTCTACACGCAGCAGATCGTGCTCACCGCCGCGCACTGCGTGGGCCGCACCGGCGCCAACACCAGCATCACCGCCACCGCCGGCGTCGTGGACCTGCAGTCCAGCAGCCGGATCCAGGTCCGCTCCACCTACGTGTACCGCGCCCCCGGCTACAACGGCGACGGCAAGGACTGGGCGCTCATCAAGCTCGCCCAGCCGATCAATCTGCCCACGCTGAAGATCGCCACGACCACGCAGTACAACACCGGCACCTTCACCGTCGCCGGCTGGGGCGCGGCCACCGAGGGCGGTGGCCAGCAGCGGTACATGCTCAAGGCGACCGTGCCGTTCGTCAGCGACGCGACCTGCCGGTCGTACAGCGGGTACAGCGGTCTCATCGCGAACGAGGAGATCTGCGCGGGCTACACCGCCGGTGGCGTCGACACCTGTCAGGGCGACTCCGGTGGCCCGATGTTCCGCCGGGACGCGGCGAACCAGTGGATCCAGGTCGGCATAGTCAGCTGGGGCATCGGCTGCGCCCGCCCCAACGCCCCCGGTGTCTACACCGAGGTCTCCACCTTCGCCTCGGCCATCGCCTCGGCGGCCTCTTCTCTGTAGTACGGCGGCATTACGGCCGTACGACGGGCCCGGCGCCGCTCCTCGCCGGGCCCGTCCCGTCCGTCAGAACCCTCCACCGAAGTCCCCGCCCCCGCCGAAGTCCCCGCCGCCGAAGCCGCCGGAGAAGTCGTCCGAGGCGAAGTCGGCGCCCGAGACATCGCCGCCCTCGTATCCGCCGCCGAAGTCGCCGTAACCGGCTCCGTAGTCGGCGGCGTAGGCGGGGCTGGCCATCATGCTGCCGAGCATCGTGCCGATGAGCAGGCCCGGGAGGATGCCGCCGCCGAAGTAGCCGCCGGCCCAGGGGCCGTAGGCGGGTCCGGCGTCCCAGTACGGGCGGCGGGCGCCGGTATCGGTGGTGACCTCGCGGATCATCGGGTCCTGGCCGTCGGCGAGGCGTGCCTGGTCGGCCGCGCAGACCGGGACCTCGCGGGTGGGGCCACCGGTCGGCGTCCAGGTCACGTCGGCGACCGACGGGCCGTGCCGGGGGTCGAAGAAGCAGGGCGGCCGGCGTTCGGGCAGCGGGCGGCCCTCACGGCGGGCGGCGAGCACCGCCAGCGAGTGGCGGCCGTCCTCCAGGGCTTGGGTGACCGCCTTGACGTCCTCCGGTTTGGTCGCCGCCTCCATCAGCCGCTTGGCCTGTTCGTAGGAGTCCAGGGCGTGTTCGTAGTCCGTGCGCATCGCGTCGTCGGCGCCGCGCTCACCGGGGTGGAAGTCCAGCCGCTCCAGCTCCTCACCGAAGGCCGTGATGTCCTCGTCCACCACCACCCGCAGCTTCTCCAGCGCGGCCCGCT
Source organism: Streptomyces sp. NBC_00287 (assembly GCF_036173105.1). Classification (NCBI taxonomy): domain Bacteria; kingdom Bacillati; phylum Actinomycetota; class Actinomycetes; order Kitasatosporales; family Streptomycetaceae; genus Streptomyces; species Streptomyces sp. NBC_00287. The sequence goes on along the minus strand of NZ_CP108053.1, from coordinate 6,624,340 downwards.
GCTCCTGCTCGTGCATCAGACGCCGACGCCGCACCAGCGCGTACGCGCCCGCGCCGCCCGCGGCCAGCACCACACCGGTGGTGACCAGACCGGCGACCGGTACGCCGTCGTCGGTCGTGGAGCCCCAGGACGACGGCGCCGAGCCACCCACGTTCAGCAGGGCCGAGTCGACGAAGTCGTTCAGCTGGGCCTTGACGTCGTCGGTGCCCTGCACGGCTGTGACCAGGTTGTCCACCGACTGGTTGCTCAGCACGGAGGAGTCGGCCTGGGCGCCGAAGCGGTCACCGCTGCGGACCGCGTACAGGCCGGTGATCCCGGTCTCGGTACGCAGGTTCCGGAACAGGTCTTCCTCGGGTTGGTCGGCCGGAAGGACCGCCACGAAGACGGGCTTGTCGGCGTCTCTGATCTTGTCGGCTAGCGCCTCGGCGTCCGACGACGACAGCTGGTCGGAGGCGGCGGGGTCCACATAGACGGGGTCCTCACGCAGCGCCTCGGCGACCGTCGACAGATCCGCGGCGGCGGACGCGCCGGGCACACCGGCGGTCAGCACCGCCAGCGTGGCGGCGACCGGGACGAGGGCCCAGCGCATAAGGCCCCGGAGCAACGGAGTCCTCATACCTCGACGCTACCTGACGAAACGGGCAAACGTACCGGGCCCGACGGGGGCAATCCCGCCGGACCCGGTACCCAGAACCGCTAGGCCGCCCGGTAGGCAGCCGTCAGCTTCTCCACCGCCGCTCCGTACCGCCCCTGCGTCAGCAGCCGGTCCGCCTCTGCGAAGGGTTTGGCGTACGCCGACGTGATCGCCGCCTTCTGCTGGACGATCAGCCTGGCCTTGGTCACCAGCGCACGGCCCGCCTCGTCGGCCCCGGCCCGCTCGGCCGCCGCGGCTGCGATGCCGAGCGCCCTGAGGGTCGTGGTACCGCCCTCCGGGACCTTGGTCAGGGTGGTTAGGCCCCAGCCGTACGGGAACTGCGGATCGTACGAGGCGTCCCCGACGTTGATCGGCAGCTGTGCCTCGGACTTCGGCCAGGTGACGGGGAGCTGCCCGGTGAAGGGCCGCTTTCCGTACAGCACATCGGCCACGCCGTCGCCCTCGGTGCCCGGCAGCCAGGAGGCGACCAGGGCGTCGATGTCGCCGAGCCGGTCGCCGAGGAGCTGCGGCCGCCCGGAGACGATCAGCACCGCGCACTTCATGGCGGCGCACACCTTGTCGACGGCCGCCTGGTCCGCGGCCGACAGCTCCAGGTCATGGCCGTTGCCGACGTCGCCGACGCCCTCGGCGTAGGGGGTCTCGCCGACGACGACCACACCGACGTCGTGGCCGTCAGTCGGGGCGGAGGCGTCCTTGGAGTACGTCAGATCCGTGGCGTTCTTCCGCATTGCCTCCAGGACCGTCGTGCCCGGGGTGATGTCGCCGGAGGAGCCCTGCCAGGTGATGGTCCAGCCGCCGGTCTGGTTGCCCATGTCATCGGCGTTGGACCCGGCGACGTACACCTTCTGCGACTTCTTCAGCGGCAGCAGGCCCTGCGTGTTCTTGAGCAGCACCTGCGACTCGGCCGCCGCCTGGCGCGCCACGGCCCGGTGCTCGGCGGAACCGATCTCCGAGGCCCCGCTGGTGTCGGCGTACGGCTGCTCGAAGAGCCCGAGCTTGAACTTCTGGGTCAGGATCCGCGACACCGCGTCGTCGACACGCCGCTCACTGATGCGCCCGGCCTCCGTCTCCGCCACGAGGGCGGAGTGGAAGTCCTGGTAGGAGTACGGCGCCATGACCATGTCGACTCCGGCGTTGACCGACGTACGGACGTCGCTCGCGTAGTCGCCCGGGATCTGGTCGATACCGTTCCAGTCGCTGATGACGAAGCCGTCGAAGTCCATCCGCCCCTTGAGGACGCCGTTGATCATGTCGCCACGGGCGTGCATCTTCACCGGGCCCTGTCCGTCGCCGATCAGGTCGAGCGAGGAGTACGACGGCATGACGGTGCCGATGCCCCGGTCGACGGCCTCCTCGTACGGCTCCAGGTGTACGGCCTCCAGTTGCTGCCGGGTGACCTTGGTGACGCCCTGGTCGATGGTGTAGGTGCCGGTGGTGGAGGAGCCGTACTCGGTGCCGCCGTCGCCGACGAAGTGCTTGGCGGTGGCGAGGACCTTGTCGCCGCGGTCCAAGTCCCGTCCGTCCGCGCGGCCTTGGAGACCCTGGATCACCGTCTCCATGGACTCGACCAGGGCCGGGTCCTCGCCGAAGGCCTCGTAGGAACGCCCCCAGCGTTCGTCGCGGGTGACACAGAGGCAAGGGGCGAAGTCCCAGGGGACGCCGGTGGCCCGGACCTCGGCGGCGGTCACCGCGCCTGCCCGCTGGGCGAGTTGGGCGTCCCTGGTGGCCCCGATGCCGATGTTGTGCGGCATGACCGTGGCGCCGACCAGGTTGTTGTGGCCGTGCACGGCGTCCACGCCGTAGATCAGGGGGATCTGGAAGCGGGTGGCCTGCGCCCTGAGCTGGAAGGAGTCGATCATCTTCGCCCAGGCCTCGGCGGTGTTGGGCGTCGGGGTGGAACCGCCGCCGGAAAGCAGCGAGCCGAGGTCGTAGGCGGCGATGTCACCGGGCTTGCCCATCGCGCCGCGCTCGGCCTGGGTCATCTGACCGGCCTTCTCCGCCAGGGACATCCGTCCGAGGAGATCGGCGACGCGCTTGTTCACCGGCAACTTGCTGTTGAGATACGGCAGTCCGTGCGCGTCGACGACGATCTGCGGGGTCTCGGTGGGCGGCTTGGCGCCGGTGACCGTCAGCTTCAGCGGGACCGTCTCGGCGGACTCGGCGGAGCGGTCCTTCAGGGTCGGGACCTGGACCGTGCGGGTGGTGCCGGAAGTAGTGCCTGCGGGGAAGGTGACCGTGCCGGTGACCGGGGTGTAGTCCTTGCCGGAGTCGGCGGTGCCGCCGCTGGTCTCGTACGCGACGGTCACGGGTTCGTCGATGGGGGCGGAACCGGTGGTGACGACGGAGATCTTCACGTCCGCCGTGCCGCCTTCCCGCACCGGGTACACCGCGGCATCGGTGGTGACGGAGGCGCGCAGCGATTGATCCGCCTTGCCGTACAACTCGACGCCGTCCATGGCGAATTGGCCCGGCGCTCCGACCGGGAGGGTGACGGCGTAGCCCCACATCTCGGTGAGGCCGAGGATCTGGTCGATACCGCCGACGGGCTGGTAGTCCGTGCGGTAGACGAAGTCGGTGAAGGGGATCTCGATCTGCTTCCAGCCGCTGAAGTCGTCGGTGAAGGACGTCGTCCACAGCTCGGAGGCCTCGCCGTTGGCGCCGCCGTCCTTCAGCTCGAAGGCGATCTTCTTGCCGTTGTTCTGTCCGTCCCACCAGAAGCGGATGCCTTTGCTCGCCGACCAGTTGTGGGCGGGCTTGTCGAAGGCGAAGTCGTGGGTGAAGCCGCCGTAGCCGCTGATGTCGTAGGTGCCGGCGAGGACCTTCTCGCCCTCGGGGGCGTCCTCTCGGGCGCTGAGCTGGAGAGTGGGCGGATCGTCGTTGTCGCTGCCCCAGGTGAAGATGCCCTCGGCGGGCGGGCCGGCGAAGGGGACTTCCCCTTCGAAGCGGTCGACGGGGACGGGTGCGGGTTCCTCCGCCGCGCGGGCCGACGACAGCGGCACCAGTGCGGCGAGCAGAGCGGTGGAGACGAGCAGGGCGGTTCTTGGCATGGACCTTCCCTCGACTCTCATGGTTCACTCAGGACTTAGATCACGCCGTGAGTTAACTAACGGCCCGCAGACCCGTCAAGACGTCACGTCAGACATTTCGGGAAGGTGAGGCACCATGAGGAGATCCCCCCACGTACTCCGGCTGCTCCTGGCCGGGCTGCTCTCCACGGCCGGTTTCACCGCGGCCACGACCCCGGCGCAGGCGGCCGGTGAACAGGTCACCGCGTATCTGACCACGACCGACGATTCCGGCGGACGCCATGTCGTGCGCGGGCTCCAGGCGCAGGCGCCGTTCAACTTCCAGGCCGGCAGCGGTGGTTCGGGCGAGAACATCACCGTCGACGAGAACACCCGGTACCAGACCTTCACCGGCGGCGGCGCGTCCTTCACGGACACCGCGGCCTGGCTGATGGACGGCAGCGGGGCGCTGTCCCAGGCGACCCGGGACGACACCATGCGCAAGCTGTTCTCGCCGACGGAGGGCATCGGGCTGTCGTTCCTGCGCAATCCGATGGGCGGTTCGGACCTCGCGCGGTTCGGCTACACGTACGACGACATGCCGGCGGGGCAGACGGACACCGATCTCTCGGAGTTCTCCATCGCGCATGACCTCCAGGACGTGGTGCCGCTGACCAAGCAGGCGAAGCAGCTGAATCCGGCGCTCACCGTGATGGCCTCGCCGTGGACCGCGCCCGCCTGGATGAAGGACAGCGGGCAGCTCAACGGGGGCTGGCTGAAGGCGGAGCACTACGGGGCCTATGCCTCGTACTTCGTGAAGTATGTGCAGGCCTACCAGGCTCAGGGCATCCCGATCTCGTACGTGACAGCGCAGAACGAGCCGACGTGCTGCGCGGGTTATCCGTCGATGAGCTGGAACGCCGGCGGGCTGGCGTACTTCACGAAGAACGAGCTGCTGCCGAAGCTGCAGAGCGCCGGCCTGTCGACGAAGGTGCTGGCGCACGACTGGAACTGGTCCGACTACGACGCCTACGCGGCGCAGACGGTCGACGACGCGGCGATCCGCAGTCACCCGAACTTCGGCGGCATCGCCTGGCACGGCTACGGCGGTGATGTGGCCAAGCAGACGGCCGTACACAACCAGTATCCGCAGCTGGACGCGTTCGGCACCGAGCACTCGGGCGGCACCTGGATCGCCAACCAGCAGCGCGAGGACATGATGAACATCATCGACTACACCCGGAACTGGGCGAAGTCGGTGACGAAGTGGTCCTTGGCGGTGGATCAGAACAGGGGTCCGCACAACGGCGGTTGCGGCGTCTGCGACGGTCTGATCACGGTCCACAACGGCGATGCGCGGCACGGGCAGGTCGACTACACCGTCGAGTACTACACGATGGGCCACCTGACGAAGTTCGTCCGACCGGGCGCCCATCGCATCGCCTCCACGGCGTCGGCGTCCGTGCCGAACGTGGCCTGGCGCAACCCGGACGGTTCGAAGGCGCTGATCGCCTACAACGACGCGTCAACGGCGAAGACGGTGACGATCAACTGGGGTTCCCAGCACGCGACGTACTCCCTCCCGGGCAAGACGTCGGCGACGTTCACCTGGTCGGGGACACAGACCGAGGGGCCGTCGCAGTCGGGGGCGTTCGTCGGCCTCGCGGGCAAGTGCCTTGATGTGGCGGGGGGTTCGAGTGCGAACGGTACGGCGGTGCAGCTGTACGACTGCAACTCGTCGGCGGCGCAGCGCTGGACTGTGGGGGCGGACGGGTCGGTGCGGGCCCTTGGCAAGTGCCTGGATGTGACCGGGGGTTCTACGGCGGATGGTGCGAAGGTGCAGCTGTACGACTGCAATGGCACGGGGGCGCAGGCCTGGTCGTACAACGCGGCCACGGGTGATGTGGTGAACGCGGCCGCGAACAAATGCCTGGACGTGACGGACAACTCGTCGGCGAACGGGGCGCGGGCACAGATCTGGTCGTGCACGGGCGCCGCCAACCAGAAGTGGCGCCTGACGTAGGGGCTCTTCCTCGCCCCCGCCGCCCCTACCCGTCCCATCCTCCAGGGGCTGCCGCCCCTTCGACCCCGCCCAGGGGGCGCTGCCCCCTGGACCCCCGCTCCTCAAACGCCGGAGGGGCTGATTTAGCCCGTCCGGCGTTTGAGGACGAGGCCCGTTCAGGGCCGAAGCGGGGGTCTGGGGGCGCAGCCCCCAGGGATGGGACGGGTAGGGGCGGCGGGGGCGAGAAAAGTCGGTGTTACTCCGCCGGTGTCACGCCCGCGCGCAGCAACCCGTACGCGTACGCATCCTCCAGCGCCTGCCAAGACGCCGCGATCACGTTCTCCGCCACGCCCACCGTCGACCACTCCCCCGCCCCGTCGGACGTCGAGATCAGGACTCGGGTCGTGGACTGGGTGCCGTGGACGCCCTCCAGGATGCGGACCTTGTAGTCGACCAGGTCCAGCTTGGCGAGTTGAGGGTAGATCTTTTCCAGGGCGACGCGCAGGGCGCGGTCCAGGGCGTTGACCGGGCCGTTGCCCTCCGCCGTCGCCACGATGCGCTCGCCCTTGGCGAAGAGCTTGACCGTGGCCTCGTTGGCGTGGCTGCCGTCAGGCCGGTCCTCGACGATCGCTCGCCAGGACTCGACGTCGAAGTACTTCAGGGGCTTGCCCTCGACCTCGGCACGGAGGAGGAGCTCGAAGCTCGCGTCCGCCGCCTCGTAGGTGTAGCCCTTGAGCTCGCGCTCCTTCACCCGCTCGACCACCCGGCCGACCAGCTGACGGTCGCCGCCCAGGTCGACGCCCAGCTCCTTGCCCTTGAGCTCGACCGAGGCGCGGCCCGCCATGTCGGAGACCAGCATCCGCATGGTGTTGCCGACCTGCTCGGGGTCGATGTGCTGGTACAGATCCGGGTCGACCTTGATCGCGGAGGCGTGCAGGCCCGCCTTGTGGGCGAAGGCCGAGACACCGACGTAGGGCTGGTGGGTGGAGGGGGTCAGGTTCACCACCTCGGCGATGGCGTGGGAGATACGGGTCATCTCACGGAGCTTGCCCTCCGGCAGGACCTGCTTGCCGTACTTCAGCTCCAGCGCCGCCACCACCGGGAACAGGTTGGCGTTGCCCACCCGCTCGCCGTACCCGTTCGCCGTGCACTGGACGTGGGTCGCGCCCGCGTCCACCGCCGCCAGCGTGTTCGCGACCGCGCACCCCGTGTCGTCCTGGGCGTGCATGCCGAGCCGGGCGCCCGTGTCGGCCAGCACCGTCGAGACGACCGCCTGGACCTGCGCCGGGAGCATGCCGCCGTTGGTGTCGCAGAGGATCACGACATCGGCGCCGGCCTCCGAGGCCGTACGGACGACGGATTTCGCGTACTCGGGGTTGGCGCGGTAGCCGTCGAAGAAGTGCTCGCAGTCGACGAAGACCCGGCGGCCCTGCTCCTTCAGGAACGACACCGTGTCCCGGACCATCTCCAGGTTCTCGTCCAGGGTGGTGCGCAGCGCGAGTTCCACATGCCGGTCGTGGGACTTGGCGACCAGTGTGATCACCGGGGCGCCCGACTCCAGGAGCGCCTTGACCTGCGGGTCGTCCGACGCCTTGGCGCCCGCCCGGCGCGTGGCGCCGAAGGCGACGAGCTGGGCGTGCTTGAAGTCGATCTCCTGCTGGGCGCGGGCGAAGAACTCAGTGTCCCGCGGGTTGGCGCCGGGCCAGCCGCCCTCGATGAAGCCCACGCCGAAGTCGTCCAGGTGCCGTGCGATGGCCAGCTTGTCCGCGACGGTGAGGTTGATGCCCTCACGCTGGGCGCCGTCGCGCAGGGTGGTGTCGAAGACGTGGAACGAGTCGTCGAGCTCGCTGGTTTCCGTCATGGTCTGAAGGCTCCTGATGAAATGGATCTCGGTCTGTACCGGAATGACCGGCTCCACCATCCCCCAATGATCCCTCGCGCTGCGCCTCCGGCTGAAGGTGGGCCAGAAATGCGAAAAACCCCTCGCGGGTGCGAGAGGTCTGCGCGCGGGTCGAGGACGACGGTGTCCGCCCGTACCTGGTCGTACGTGGCGGTCACTGCGGACCGGCGCGCCTGCTGCCAATAATCATGGCGAACGAGAGCACGGAGGCAGTCTGGCACAGCCCCCGTGCCTCACTCACGGTTGTCTCAGAATGCGGTCGGTCACCGTAGACGGTGCAGGAAGCCGTCGCCCGTGCCGTTGGTGTCGCCGGGGACGAGTTCGGACGAGGACGAGTAGACGGAGAGGAGCCGGCCGCCCCGGGCGAAGGCGCTGGGTGCCGCGTATCCCTTGGTCTGGGCTCCGCCCGCGAGGGTGCGGGTGACGAGTTCGGTCCGGCCGGTCCTCAGATCCCGGACATGGACGTTCTCCGCGACGGTGTCGTCGCCCGACTTGATCTCGGTGTTGTAGGCGAGGCGGCGGCCGTCGGGGCTGAGGAGACCGGCGCCGAGCCCGCCCTTGCCTTCGTGGGTCATCCACCGGGTCTTCCCGGTACGGCTGTCGTACAGGTAGAGCTCCCAGGTGTACTGCGGCGCCTCGGGGACCACGCTCTCGTCGAAGGAGCTGTACGCGACGAACCGGCCGTCCGCGGAGAGCGTCGCGCCGCCCGGGCCGCCGTTGGTGGGCTCGCCGCCAGGGGTCGCGTTCACCAGCTTCTGCTCACCGGTGCCCAGATCGACGTGCCACAACTCGTGCCGCCCGCCCCGCGGGTGCCGCTGCACATAGGTCAGGTGGCTGCCGTCGGCGCTCAGGGTGACGCTCGGGACGTACCAGTCCGACGGGATGTGGTCGCTGATCCGCTTGGCGACGCCGGTGCGGCGGTCGACGACGTAGGCGAGGGTCTGACTGTTCGCGGCCCCCTCCATCCGCTGCGACGAGGCGCCGAAGGCGACATACCGGCCGTCGGCCGACATGTCGAAGGTGTCGAACGTCCAGGCGGAACCGCCGTCGGCGGCGACGCTGACCCGTTCCGTGCGGCCGGTGCGACGGTCGTGGACGTAGACGTCCTCCACCTGGCCGGTGGGCGGTTCGGGCCACTCGGCGAGGTTCTTCGCCGAGGACATGAAGGCGACATACCGGCCGTCGGCGCTGATCTCCACCCGATGGCTGCCCCAGCCGCCCTCCGCCTGCGTCCCGTCCGACGCGACGTTGACCCGCTCGACGGTTCCCCGGCGCAGGTCCCGGATGAACACATCGGTCCGCCCGTTGGTGTCGCCGGGCACCACATCGGCGTCCTCCGAGACGAACGCGGCATAGCGGCCGTCAGCGGTGAGCGCCGCACCGCCCGACCCCTTCTCGATCTGCTCCCCCGTCGCCGTCAGCGTGATCCGCTCGGGCCCCGGCTTCGGCGCCGGCGCCGCGGACGTGGCCGACAGCGCGACCATCGCCCCCGCGAGCACAACGACGGACACCCCACGCATTGTTCTGAACACGTTTCCCCCGTGATGCTGTGTTGCTTCTCCCCCGGCCCTGCGCCGAGGGCTTCCATCGAGGCAAACGCACCACGCGTCACCGCGTCAATCCCCCGAATTGAGTACAACCCGGGCGCACCCTCAGGTGTCCGCGAGGAGGCTGTTCTGGAGGAACTCCCTGACGTGGCCGAGAACTTGCGCCCGGTCCGTGCCCCGCAGCCCGATCGCCACATGGATGGAGAAGCCGTCGAGGAGCGCCCTGAGGCGAGCCGCGAAACGGTCCGGGTCGACCGGCCGGAACTCCCCGCGCGACACCCCCTCCGCCAGCAGGGCCACCAGGTCGCGGTGCCAGGCGCCCTCGATCGCGGCCTGCCGGTCGCGGGCGTCGTCGTCGGCGTTCTGCGAGCGGTTCCAGACCTCGAGCCACAGTGTCCAGTGCGGGTCGCGATGGCCGTCGGGGACGTACAGATCGACGTAGGCATCGAGCCGCTCCCGGGCCGGTGCGCTCCGGGTCAGCAGCCGGCCGCGCTCGGCGCCGAGCCGGCCCTCGCTCCACTCCAGGGTCCGTAGCAGCAGCTCGTCCTTGGAGCCGAAGTAGTAGAGCAGATGCCCGCTGCTCATCCCGACCTCGCGGCCGAGGGCCGCCATGGTGAGCTTCTCCAGACCGCGCTCGGCGATCATCTCCATGGCGGCGACGAGGACGTCCTCCCGCGGCGGCGCGTTCTTCCGCGCACCGGCCATCCGACGGCTCCTAGATCTTCGGCTGCTGTTGTGTGATGCAGTGGATGCCTCCACCACCAGCGAAGATGGTACGGGCGTCGACCAGGGTCACGGTCCGCTCGGGGAACAGCCGCCGGAAGATACCGGCCGCCAGCTCGTCATGGGGATCGTCGAAGGCGCACAGGACGACTCCGCCGTTGCAGAGGTAGTGGTTGATGTAGGAGTAGTCGACCCAGTCGCCCTCCTCGTCCCTCAGGACAGTGGGCGCGGGGATCTCGACGACCTCCAGGCGGCGGCCCTTCGCGTCGGTCTGGCCGCGCAGGATGTCGATGTACAGCTGCGAGCGGACGTGGTCCGGGTGGGCGGGGTTCCGCTGGCTGTGCACCAGCACGGTGCCGGGCCGTGCGAAGGCCGCGACGATGTCGACATGGCCCTGGGTGCCGTACCTGCCGTAGTCGCCGGCCAGGCCGTGCGGGAGCCAGATGGCCTTGGTGGTGCCGAGCTTGGCGTGGATCTCCGCCTCGACCTGCTCGCGGGTCCAGCCGGGGTTGCGTCCGGAGCCGAGCTGGACGGTGTCGGTCAGCAGGACCGTGCCCTCGCCGTCGACGTGGATCGCGCCGCCCTCGTTGACCAGCGGCGAGGACAGCACCGGCACCCCCACCAGGTCCGCGACATGGCGGGCGATCTTGGAGTCGTGCTCCCAGCGGGCCCAGTCCTGGCCGCCCCAGCCGTTGAACACCCAGTCCACGGCGGCCAGTTCACGACCGTCGGTGACAAACGTGGGGCCGATGTCCCGCATCCACGCGTCGTCGAGCTCGCGCTCCACCAAGTCGACCTCCGGGCCGAGCAGTTCGCGCGCCGACTCGCCCTGACCGGGGCCGTGCACCACCGTCACCGGCTCGAAGCGGCGCACGGCACGGGCCACGGATGCCCAGGCGGCGCGGGCCTCGGCCAGCTCCTCGTCGTTGGTGAAGGTCGGGTTGGGTCCCGGCCAGGCCATCCAGGTGCGCTCGTGCGGGGCCCACTCGGGGGGCATACGGAAGGTCATCAAAGGTCCTAGAGGAAGTAGAGACGGTTCAGCGAGACCGAGTCGGCCGGTTCCGAGCGCAGCGGCTCTCCGTCCAGCGACACCAGGCCCGTGCGCTGGTCGACATCGACTGCTCCGGTACGGGAGTTCAGGCGCAGGTCAGCCGGTCCGATACCGCGGGTGCCGCGCACGGCGACACGGCGACGCCGGGTCGGCATGGTGTCGCCACCCTGGTCGAGGGCTGCCTGCGCGACGAACGCGACGGAGATGTCGGCTGGGGTGGCGCCGTACGCGCCGAACTGCGGGCCCAGGACGAGCGGTTCGCAGGTGTCGGTCGCGGCGTTGGGGTCACCGACCACGCCGTAGGCCGGGAAGCCCGCCTTGAGGACGAGCTGCGGCTTGGCGCCGAAGTACTCCGGGCTCCACAGCACGAGGTCGGCGAGCTTGCCGACCTCGATCGACCCGACCTCGTGCGAAAGCCCGTGCGCGATGGCCGGGTTGATGGTCAGCTTCGCCATGTAGCGCAGGACACGCTCGTTGTCGTGCTCGTCCGGGGCGCCGAACTCGGCCTTCATCTTCCCGGCCATGGCGAAGGTACGGCGGACGGTCTCGCCCGCGCGTCCCATGCCCTGCGCGTCGGACGAGGTGATGCCGATCGCGCCCAGGTCGTGCAGCACGTCCTCGGCGCCCATGGTTCCCGCGCGGATGCGGTCCCGGGCCATGGCGGCGTCGCCGGGCAGGTCCGTCTTCAGATCGTGGACGGAGACGATCATGCCGTAGTGCTCGGCGACCGCGTCCCGCCCGAAAGGCAGCGTGGGATTGGTGGAGGAGCCGATGACGTTCGCAACTCCCGCCATTTTCAGGACGTTCGGCACATGCCCGCCGCCGCAGCCCTCGATGTGGAAGGCGTGGATCGTACGACCGTCCAGGACCCGCAGCGTGTCCTCGACCGAGAGGCATTCGTTCAAACCGTCGCTGTGCAGGGCGACTTGGACGTCATGCTCCTCGGCGACCCGCAACGCCGTGTCCAGCGCCCGGGTGTGGGCCCCCATGTCCTCGTGCACCTTGAAACCGGAGGCGCCGCCCTCGGCCAGGGCCTCGATCAAAGGGGCATCGTGCGAGGACGAACCCCGCCCCAGGAACCCGATGTTGACCGGCCAGGCGTCGAAGGCGTTGAAGGCATGCTTCAGTGCCCACGGCGAGTTGACCCCGACCCCCCACACCGGCCCGAACTCCTGCCCGATGATCGTGGTCACACCGGAGGCCAGCGAGGCCTCCATGATCCGCGGCGACAGCAGATGGACATGCGTGTCGACGGCACCGGCGGTGGCGATGAGCCCCTCGCCGGACACGATGGACGTACCGGTGCCGACCACGACGTCGATCCCGTCGAGCGTGTCCGGGTTCCCGGCCCGCCCGATCGAGCAGATCCGGCCCTCACGGATACCGATGGAGACCTTCCGGATCCCCTGGACGGCGTCGATCACCACGACATTGCTGATGACGACGTCACAGGTGTCCCGGACGGCGGCCGCCTTGAGATGCAGCCCGTCGCGGGCGGTCTTGCCGAACCCGGCGAGGAACTCGTCGCCGTACTTCTGCGCGTCGGACTCGACGCGGATCGTCAGCCCGGAGTCGCCGAGCCGGATGCGGTCGCCGGCGCGGGGACCGTGGGTGGACGCGTACTCGTAGGGGGTGAGGCGGCGGGCCTCAGCGGCATGGCCTCCGGGGCGGCTCATCGCACGACCTCCTGTATGTCCGATATGCCGAGGTAGCCGCAGGCGGCGGCGCGACGCAGCGCCTCCTCGCGGGCGCCGGGCGCGTCCAGCGGTCCGTCGACGAGCCCGGCGAAGCCGATGGCGACCCGGGCGCCGCCGATCGGCACGAGTCCGACCTCCAGCGACTCCCCGGGGCCGAACCGGACCGAGGAACCGGCGGGCACGGCGAGCCGCATGCCGTAGGCCTGCTCCCGTACGAAGTCCAGGCGCGGGTTGGCCTCGAAGAAGTGGAAGTGGGAGGTGACGGAGACGGGCACGGTGGCGGTGTTGGTCACCGTGAGCCGTACGGCCGGCTCCGGCTCGGCGTGCTCGGGACCGGGCAGCAGCGCACCGGGAGCCGTGTTGCCGAGCCCGCCCCCGATGGGGTCGCTGACGACGGCGAGCCGTGAACCGTCGTCGAAGACGGCCTCGACATGCACCTCGGTGACCACGTCCGCGACGCCCGGCAGGACGTCGTGGGGGCCGAGGACCGAGCGGGCGCGCTCGATCGCCTCGGCGAGCCGCAGCCCGTCCCGGGCGGCCTCGCACACGGTGTCCGCGATCAGCGCGGTGGCCTCCGGGACATTCAGCCGGAGCCCTCGGGAGCGCCGCGCCCGGGCCAGTTCGGCGGCCCCGAAGAGCAGCAGCCGGTCGCGTTCGGTGGGCGTGAGCCGCATAAGTCGTTCCTCCTTTAGAACAACACTCTAAGCCAGGGTTTCCATGAAAGAAAGCCTTGACGTCAGCCACCGAGTGACAGACATTGAGTGACGTTCTAAGTGCCGGGCAAGGTGAAGGAGACCAGGTATGCGGGTGGAACAGCGGGGAGTCGACACCATCCCCGACGAGGAACGCACCAGCGGGCCCCGTGACCTCGTCTCGATCCTGGTCGGGTCGAACCTCTGCCTGGGTGTGATCGTCTTCGGCTGGCTGCCGCCGTCCTTCGGCCTCGGCTGGTGGGCATCGGTGAGCTCGATCCTGGTGGGCACCGCCGTCGGTACGGCCCTGACCGCCCCGCTCGCCCTGATCTCCCTGCGCACGGCGACGAACCTGTCCACCTCTTCCGGCGCCCAGTTCGGCGTCCGCGGCCGACTGGTCGGCTCGGTGGTCGGCCTCCTGCTGGCCCTCGGCTACACCGCGCTGACCGTATGGATCGGCGGCAATGTGATGCTCGGCGTCCTGACCCGCCTGTTCGGCATCCCCGCCGATGACCTCTCCTACGGCCTCGTCTACGGCCTGCTCGCGGCGGCGACGGTCGCGGGCGCGGTCTACGGCTATCGCGTACTGCTCGCCATGTCCCGCGTCCTCGCGGTCGGCATGACGGCCCTGCTGCTGCTCGGCGTCTTCGCCTACGCCCCGGACTTCACCACCTCCGCGCTCCCCGAGGCCGGCGGCTATCTGCTGGGCGGGTTCTGGCCGACATGGCTGCTCGCGACGGTGGCCGCGGGCCTGTCGGGCCCGATCGCCTTCATCACGCTGCTCGGCGACTACACCCGCTACATCTCCCCGGCCCGCCACTCCTCCCGCAAGGTCCTGCACGCGACCTGGCTCGGCCTCGCCCTCGGCCTGCTGATCCCCCAGCTCTTCGGCACCTTCACGGCGTACGCGGCCCGCGCGGCCCTCGACTACGCCGGTCCCCTGGTGGACGCGGCGCCCACCTGGTACCTCATCCCCCTGCTGCTCGCCGCCTCCGCCGGCTCGGTCGGCAACGCCGGTCTGATGCTGTACTCCATGGGCCTCGACCTGGACGCCATCCTGCCGCGCGCCTCCCGGGCCACGGCCACCTACACGGTCGCGGTCGTCGCCACGGTCTGCGTCTTCGTCGGCCACTACGCCTCGACGGCCCAGGACGCGATGACGTCCTTCGTCCTCCTGCTGACGGCGATCGGCACGCCCTGGGCGGTGATCACACTGATCGGCTTCGCCCGCTGTCGCGGACAGTACGACGCGCAGGCCCTCCAGGTCTTCAACCGCCGCTCACGGGGCGGGATCTACTGGTTCCGGGGCGGCTGGAACATCCCGGCGACAGTGTCCTGGGCGCTGGGGGCGACGGTCGGGGTGCTCGCGGTGGCGCTGCCGTCGTACGAGGGGCCGTTGGTGGCGGTGACGGGTGGGGTGGACTGCAGTTTCCTGCTGTCGGGGCTGGTGGCGGGTGTGGCGTACGCGCTGCTGACGCCGGGCATTGAGGCGGCGGGGGTCGCCCTTCCAGCCCGTCCGGCGTTTGAGGACGAGGCCGTTTAGGCCGAAGCGGGGGCCTGGGGGCGGCAGCCCCCAGACGCCCGCGCCGACGCCGGGTGCCTTAACCCAGAGGGTGCATCCACCCGTGCTGGTCCACGGCAGTGCCTCGCTGGATGTCGAGCAGAGCCTGGCGAAGTCGCAGCGTGACCTCGCCGGGCTCCCCGCCCGACTGCGTCCACTCCGCCCCGGTCCGCTTCACCGTGCCGACCGGCGTGATCACCGCCGCCGTACCGCAGGCGAACACCTCGGTCAGCGTGCCGTTCTCGGAGTCCCGCTGCCACTGGTCGACGGAGATCCGGCCCTCCTCTGCCTCGTACCCGAGGTCACGGGCGACGGAGAGCAGGGAGTCACGGGTGACGCCCTCCAGGATGGACCCGGTGAGGGTCGGGGTGATGATCTTGTTGCCGTACACGAAGTACAGGTTCATCCCGCCGAGTTCCTCGACCCACTTGCGCTCGACCGCGTCGAGGTAGCAGACCTGTGCGCACCCCTTCGCCGCGGCCTCCGCCTGCGCGAGCAGCGACGCGGCGTAGTTGCCGCCGGTCTTCGCGTCGCCCATGCCACCGGGCACCGCGCGGACGTGGTCCTCGGAGACCCAGATGGAGACCGGCTGGACGCCGCCCGGGAAGTAGGCGCCGGCCGGGGAGGCGATGACGAGGAACAGATAGTCGTTGGCCGGCTTCACCCCGAGCCCGACCTCGGTCGCGATCATGAACGGACGCAGGTAGAGGGACTCCTCGCCGCCGTGCGCCGGGACCCAGGCCTCGTCCTGCTTGACCAGCGCGTCGCAGGCCTCGATGAACGTCTCGACCGGAAGCTCGGGCATACCGAGGCGGCGGGCGGAGGCCTGGAAGCGCTTGGCGTTCTTGTCCGGGCGGAAGGTGGCGACGGAGCCGTCGGGCTGGCGATAGGCCTTGAGGCCCTCGAAGATCTCCTGCGCGTAGTGCAGGACCATGCTGGCCGGGTCGAGGGAGATCGCCGCGTACGGGACGAGCTGGCCGTCGTGCCAGCCGCGGCCTTCGGTCCACTTGATGGTCACCATGTGGTCGGTGAAGTGGCGGCCGAACCCCGGGTTGGCCAGCAGTGCCGCGCGCTCGGCATCGGAGAGTGGCGAGGCCGAGGGCTTGAGCTCGATCGTGGGCGTCGTCATCAGTAGTTGTCCTTCACCGGTTGTGTGTGACGGGCCGCGCTCACGCCAGTACTGCCAGTGGCCAGTGCTAGGACGTCCGAGCATTCCCTCATTCCGCGGCTCCGCGTTCGATTATCGCGCGCGGTGTGCCGAGGAAGAAAACGGCGTGAATGCGGCCCAGGGATCGATGGTCGCACCCGGCGGCGGACATGGGGAAGCCGCCGGGCGTTTGAGACCCGGCGGCTTGGAGCGCGGCGGGGTCAGCCGGCTACGCGTACCGCGAGCGCGTCGCCGATCTCCGCGGTGGAGCGGGCGGGCTTGCCGGTGCGCTCGGCGAGGTCGACGGAGACCGCTTCGTCGATACGGGCGGCCTCGGCCTCGTAGCCGAGGTGGCGCAGCAGCAGGGCGACGGACAGGACCGTGGCGGTGGGGTCGGCCTTGCCCTGGCCCGCGATGTCCGGGGCCGAGCCGTGCACGGGCTCGAACATGGACGGGAACTCGCCGCTCGGGTTGATGTTCCCGCTCGCGGCGACGCCGATGCCGCCGGAGACGGCCGCGGCGAGGTCGGTGATGATGTCGCCGAAGAGGTTGTCGGTGACGATGACGTCGAAGCGCTCGGGCTGGGTGACCAGGTAGATGGTCGCCGCGTCGACGTGCATGTACTCGGTGGTGACGTCGGGGAACTCCTCGGCCACCTTGTTGAAGATGTTCGTCCACAGGTGACCGGCGAAGGTCAGCACGTTGTTCTTGTGGATCAGCGCGAGCTTCTTGCGCGGCCGGGCCTGGGCACGGGCGAAGGCGTCCCGGACGACCCGCTCGACACCGAAGGCCGTGTTCACGGAGACCTCGGTGGCGACCTCGTGCGGGGTGCCCTTGCGGATGGTGCCGCCGTTGCCGGTGTAGGGGCCCTCGGTGCCCTCGCGGACGACGACGAAGTCGATCGACGGCTCGCCCGCCAGCGGGGTGGCGACACCCGGAAGGAGCTTCGACGGACGCAGGTTGACGTGGTGGTCGAAGAGGAAGCGGAGCTTGAGCAGGAAGCCGCGCTCGAGGACGCCGGACGGGACCGAGGGGTCACCGATCGCGCCGAGCAGGATGGCGTCGTGCTTCTTCAGCGCCTCGGCGTCGGCGTCGGTGAGGGTCTCACCGGTGGCGTGGTAGCGCTGGGCGCCGAAGTCGTACTCCTTGGTCTCCAGCTTCACATCCTGCGGAAGGACGGCGGAGAGGACCTTGAGACCTTCGGCCACGACCTCCTGGCCGATGCCGTCACCGGGGATCACTGCGAGATTGAGGCTGCGAGACATGTCGGCACCCTACTCCGCGTCCCATGGGATGACATGCCGCGTCCGCGATACGGACAGCCGACCAGCGGTAACTCCATCGTGTCAGTTTCCGTTCACCCGTACGTATGGCGGGTGTTGGGCTTCGCTGGGAAGTTCAGGGCCATGGACCTCCCCGACATCGGTATTCCGCCGCAGCTCGCGCGCCGGATGAGCATGGCCGAGCAGTACGAGTACGCGCGCACGAAGCTGACCCGGCGCCGCGCGCTGGTGACGGCGGGCGCGGTGGCGGGCGGTCTGCTGACCGGATGCTCGGGTTCGGACACCGCCACGCCGAAGTCCTCCGCGACCACCGAGGTCCCCGGCTCGGCGGTCACGCCCTTCGGCCGCCACCTCGCCTTCGGCGCCGACCCGCGCACCCAGATGCGGATCTCCTGGCAGGTCCCGGCCGCGGTGAAGAAGCCGTACATACGCATCGGTGCACGCCCCGACGAACTGGGCCGCAAGGTGGAGGCCGAGATCCGCGATCTGCACACGCCGGGCGTGCAGGGGGTGCGGCCGGCGCTGGAGCAGTACTACGTCCACGCGGCGCTGGACGACCTGCTGCCCGGCACGACGTACTACTACGGCGTGGGCCACGACGGCTTCGACCCCGCCTCCGCCCCGCACCGCTCGACGGTCTCCTCCTTCCGTACGGCGCCGGCGAACCCGGAGTCCTTCGTGTTCACGGCCTTCGGCGACCAGGGCGTCAGCGACGCGGCCGAGGCGAGCGACCAGCTGTTGCTGCGTCAGGACCCGGCCTTCCATCTGCACGCCGGTGACATCTGCTACGCCAACGTCAAGGGCCGGGGCGAGACTTCGGACGGCTACGACCCCGGGTTCTGGGATCTGTTCCTCAAGCAGAACGAGCCGGTCGCGAAGACCGTGCCGTGGATGGTGACGACCGGCAACCACGACATGGAGGCCTGGTACTCACCGGACGGCTATGGCGGCCAGTTGGCCCGCTTCAGCCTCCCGGACAGCGGCTTCGACCCGCGTACGGCACCCGGGGTGTACTCCTTCGTCTACGGCAACGTCGGCTTCGTGGCGCTGGACGCGAACGACGTGTCGTACGAGATCCCGGCGAACCTCGGACACACGCAGGGCCGCCAGACGAAGTGGCTGGATGAGCGCCTGCGCGAGCTACGGGCCTCGGCGGCGGTGGACTTCGTCGTGGTCTTCTTCCACCACTGCACGTACTCGACTTCGTCGCACGCCTCGGACGGCGGGGTGCGGGCGGAGTGGCTGCCGCTGTTCGCCGAGCACCAGGTGGATCTGGTGATCAACGGCCACAACCACGTCTACGAGCGGACCGACGCCATCAAGAACGGCGAGGTGGGCCGCCCGGTGCCGATCGGCGCGGCCACGGACCCGTCGCGGGACGGCATCGTGTACGTCACGGCCGGCGGGGGCGGCAAGGATCTGTACGGCTTCCCGGCGGGCGTGGCGGAGAGCTACGAGGGCCGCGTCCAGGACGTCGAGTCGGTGGACACCTTCCAGTGGACCAAGTCACGGTCCGCGAAGCACGAGACCGTGGAGTGGTCGCGGGTGCGCTACCGGGGCTTCTCGGTCCTGAAGGTGGAGGCGGAGAGCGGCGCGCGGCCACGCCTCAAGGTGTCGGCACTGGCTCACGACGGGAAGCGCATCGACCATTTCGAGGTGCGGCGCGGAGCATGAGCCCGCGCCGCACCTCGCGCGGGTGCGGCTCCCGGCGTATGGGGTCGGCTCAGTGGCCGGTGGCGCCGCCGTTGTCACGGCGGTCGAGGGCGCGCTGCAGGGCAGCGGCGGCATTCTTGCGGTCGGACTCGCTCGAACGGGACAGATGACGGACTCGGCGGGCGGTCGTCTCGGCCATGGGAAATCGACTCCTTCAACAATCCGGGAGTGCGGAAGAGGGGGGTACGAGACGCCGGGTGGGGCGGGGAGCGGTGCCACAGGGGTTGCCTGCACGGGGCCCGGCTCACGACCGCCATTCGCTTGATCGAGCGAGACGTTCGGCTCCTACAAACTTAAGGGAGGGACGCGCTCCTGTCTCCACAATTACTCGGACTTCCTACTATCTGAGACGGCGAACTGGGTACCGTGGTGGTGAGGGGAACGGTGAGGCTCATGAACGACACGGAGAAAGTGCTTCTCGAAGGCGGCCCGGACGACCTGCCCGAGCGCATCGTCCCGCCCCCGGCCCCGGGGCCCGATGTGAAGATCAAGCTCCGCGGCGGCTACGAACACTTCCGCCCGACATCACGCGCCGACAACACCCCACAGGGCCGACTGCCGGTCTACGAGTGGTGGGAGCGCACGGAGATCGCCGAGTAGCCCCACAGACGCGAACGGGCCGGGTCCCGTAGGACCCGGCCCGTCACCGCTCGTTGGGGATCAGCCCATGTGCGGGTAGGTGTAGTCGGTCGGTGCGACCAGCGTCTCCTTGATGGCGCGGGTCAGGGTCCAGCGCATCAGGTTCTGCGGGGCGCCGGCCTTGTCGTTGGTGCCGGAGGCGCGGCCGCCGCCGAAGGGCTGCTGGCCGACGACGGCGCCGGTCGACTTGTCGTTGATGTAGAAGTTGCCGGCCGCGTAGCGCAGCTTGTCCATCGTGTACGCCGCCGCCGCGCGGTCGCCCGAGATGACCGAGCCGGTCAGGGCGTAGTCGGACACCGACTCCATCTGGGTCAGCATCTCCTCGTACCGGTCGTCCTCGTAGACGTGCACGGCGAGGAACGGGCCGAAGTACTCGGTGGTGAAGACCTCGTTGGCCGGGTCCGTGCACTCGACGACCGTCGGGCGCACGAAGTAGCCCACCGAGTCGTCGTAGGAGCCGCCCGCGACGACGGTGCAGGTCGGGTCCGACTTGGCCCGGTCGATCGCGGCCTTGTTCTTGGCGAAGGCACGCTCGTCGATGACCGCGCCGACGAAGTTCGACAGGTCGGTGACGTCACCCATGGTGAGGTAGTCGACCTCGGCCGCGAACTCCTCCTTGAAGCCGGAGTTCCAGATCGACGCCGGGATGTACGCCCGGGAGGTCGCCGAGCACTTCTGGCCCTGGTACTCGAAGGCACCGCGGGTCAGGGCCGTCTTCAGGACCGCCTTGTCGGCGCTCGGGTGGGCGACGACGAAGTCCTTGCCGCCGGTCTCGCCGACGATGCGCGGGTAGGAGCGGTACTTCTCGATGTTGTTGCCGACCGTCTTCCACAGGTACTGGAAGGTCTTGGTCGAGCCGGTGAAGTGGATGCCGGCGAGGTCGCGGTGCTCGAGGGCGACCTTGGAGACCTCGATGCCGTCACCGGTGACGAGGTTGATGACGCCCTTGGGCAGGCCTGCCTCCTCCAGCAGCTGCATCAGCAGCACGGCGGCGTGGGTCTGCGTCGGGGACGGCTTCCACACGACGACGTTGCCCATCAGGGCCGGAGCGGTCGGGAGGTTGCCCGCGATGGCCGTGAAGTTGAACGGCGTGATCGCGTAGACGAAGCCCTCCAGCGGGCGGTGGTCGAGACGGTTCCACACGCCCGGGGAGTTGGCCGGGGGCTGCTCGGCGAGCAGGTCACGGGCGTACTTGACGTTGAAGCGCCAGAAGTCGACGAGCTCGCAGGGGCAGTCGATCTCGGCCTGCTGGGCGGTCTTGGACTGGCCGAGCATGGTGGACGCGGCCAGCGTCTCGCGCCAGGGGCCCGCCAGCAGTTCGGCTGCGCGCAGGATGATCGCGGCGCGGTCGTCGAAGGACATCGCGCGCCAGGCCGGGGCGGCGGCGAGGGCGGCGTCGACGGCGTCCTGGGCGTCCTGCTGGGTGGCGGTGCCGTAGGTGCCGAGGCGGGCCTTGTGGTTGTGCGGCTGCACGACGTCGATGCGCTCGCCGCCGCCCATCCGCTTCTCGCCGCCGATGGTCATCGGCAGGTCGATCGGGTTGTCGGCCAGCTCCTTGAGCTTGGCCTCGAGCCGAGCGCGCTCGGGCGAGCCGGGGGCATAGCCGTGCACCGGCTCGTTGACGGGGGTGGGGACCTGGGTCACAGCGTCCATAAGATCCGTAACTCCTTGTACTTGAGCGGGTGTTTCGGGCTCAGCCCTTGGTGATCATCGAGCGGACGAAGAAGCGCAGGTTCGCCGGCTTCTCCGCCAGGCGGCGCATGAAGTAGCCGTACCAGTCGGTGCCGTACGCCGTGTAGACGCGCATGCGGTGGCCCTCGGCGGCCAGGCGCAGGTGCTCCTCGCTGCGGATGCCGTACAGCATCTGGAACTCGTACTCGGCCGGCTTGCGCCCGGCGCGGTGGGCCAGCTCCTGGGCGATGGAGATCAGACGCGGGTCGTGGGACCCGATCATCGGGTACCCGGAGCCCTCCATCAGGATGCGCGTGATGCGGACGTACGCCTTGTCGATCTCGGCCTTGTCCTGGTACGCGACCTCGGCGGGCTCCTTGTAGGCGCCCTTGACGATCCGGACCCGGCTGCCGTTCGCGGCGAGGCGGCGGGCGTCGGCCTCGGTGCGGAACAGGTAGGCCTGGATGACGCAGCCGGTCTGCGGGAAGTCCTTCCGCAGCTCCTCGTGGATGGCGAACATCGAGTCGAGGGTGGTGTGGTCCTCCGCGTCGAGGGTGACCGTGGTGCCGATGGCGGCGGCGGCCTCGACGACCGGGCGGACGTTCGCGAGCGCGAGCTCGTGGCCGCCGGGCAGCGCCTGGCCGAACATCGACAGCTTCACGGACACCTCGGCCCGCGTCCCGAGGTCCAGGCCCTTGAGCCGGTCGATCAGCTCCAGATAGGCGTCGCGGGCGGCCTCGGCCTGCTCGGGGTTGGTGATGTCCTCGCCGACCACGTCCATGGTCAGCTCCAGGCCCTTGGCCGTGAGGTCCTCGATGATCGGGACGATCTCGTCCACGGTCTCGCCGGGGATGAAGCGGTCGACGACCTGCTTGGTGACCGGGGCCGCCGAGACCAGACGTCGCATCCGGTCGCTGCGCGACGCGGCGAGAATCACGGGACCCAGCACGGGGCACCTCCACAAACCATCAGAAACAGGCCGTAACCCAACGCTTGGGGTACAGCACGGAGAACCACCGTGAAACCTAAGGATCCCTCCGATCGTCGGCCATCGACAGCTGTCACGCATCCGTGCCGCAGATCTCATACAGATGTATGAGGGACCCCGGAAAATGCGGGAGAATGCCCGAGTGACGTCGGAATTCAAGGGTGACTACCAGGAGCTGGTCGACGAGATTTCGGCACTGCTCGGCGCCCCCGCGACCCTGGAGAACCGCGACTTCGAGCTGATCGCCTTCGGCGCGTACGACAGCGAGGGCGAGCTGGACGCCTCCGCGCTGGATCCCGTGCGCACCCGCTCGATCCTGACCCGCCGCTCCACGGCCGCCGTCCGCGCCTGGTTCGAGGGCTTCGGCATCACCCGCGCCAGCGCCCCCGTCCGGATCCCGCCCACCCCGGAGGCCGGCGTCTATCGCGGCCGGATCTGTCTGCCGGTACGCCATCGGGGCGTCGTCCTCGGTTACGTCTGGCTCCTGGACGACGATCCGGGCCCCACCGACCGCCAACTGGCCGCCGCGATGGACGTCACCGTCCGCATCGGCAACCTGCTCGCCGACGAGGCCCAGCACGGCGCCGACCTCACCCGGGAGCTGCGGGCCGTCCTCACCGCCGAGCGCGACTGGCAGCGCGACATGGCCGTCGCCGAACTCCGCACCGCCCTCGGCGCCCGCGCCGACTCCCTTCATACGGTCGTCTGCGTCGCCCCCTGGCCGTCGGCCGACCCGGACGACGCCCCGTCGGTGCGTACGGTGCCGGGTGCGACGGCGTTGTGCACGGTGCCGTGGGGGACGACGGCCCACTCGCTGGCGTTGCTGATCCGGCTGCGGTCCCCGGAGGTGCTGACTCCGGCGACTTCCGCGGCCGGACGGCTGCTGGAGCGGGCGGGTGGACGCGGGGGCGCGGGTATCGCGGCCGCGCGGGCCGGGCTCGTGGAGTTGGGGGCGGCCTGGCGGGAGGCGTCGGCCGCGGCGCGTGCGGTGCTGGCCGAGCCGCGACTCGGGCCTGTCGCGGAGTGGGCCCGCATCGGCCCGTACCGCCTGCTGACCGCGCTGCCCCCGGAGACGGCGCACGATCCGGCGGTGACCCCGCTCCTCTCCCCCGCTCACCGTGAACTCGCCCGCACCGCCGAGGTCTATCTCGACTGTGCCGGACAGGCGGCGCGGACGGCCGCCGAGCTCGGCATCCACCGGCAGACCCTCTACTACCGCCTGTCCCGCGTCGAGCAGTTGACGGGTCTCGACCTGGACGACGGCGAGGACCGGCTGCTGCTGCACATGGCGCTGAAGGGGGCGCGGCTGTAGCCGTTCCGCACAACGAACCACGCTTCTGAAAATGATTGTCATCATGCTACGGTCGTCGCACGCTCAACCTTTTCCCTTGCATTTACCCGGAGTGTGCCGTGCGCGTCCCCGCCCGCTTGTTGTCCCTCACCGCGGTCTCCGCGGCCTCCGCCCTGCTCACCGGCTGCTTCGCATCCTCGGACTCCTCCGAGGCGTCCGCCGAGGGCAAGCGCATCCGGGTCGCGCATATGCAGCCGCCCCGATCGGCCCTGTCCCCACTCACCGATGACGCCTTCAAGCTGTCGCGCTGGTCCGCCGCCGAGACCCTGGTGAAGCTGGACAAGGAGGGTGACGCCGAGCCCGCGCTCGCCACCGAGTGGAAGCAGTCCGGCAAGACCTGGACCTTCGAGATGCGTGGCGGCGTGACCTTCCACGACGGCACGCAGCTGGACGCGAAGGCCGTCGTCAACTCCCTCACCGTGGCCGCCGGTGCCTCCCCCAAGCCGCGCATCCTCGACGGCGTCGAGCTGACCGCGAAGGCCACGGACGCGGACACCGTCACCGTCACCACCGCTACCGAGGACCCCCTGGTTCCGCAGCGCCTGAGCTCCCCTCAGCTGTCGATCCTGGCCGCGAAGGCGTACCAGGGGAAGACGGTGAACCCCATCGGCGCCGGCACCGGCCCCTTCGAGCTGACGAAGGTCAACGGCACCACCTCCGCAAGCCTCGACCGCTACGACGACTACTGGGGCTCCAAGGCCAAGGCCCCCGGAATCGACGTGAAGTTCGTGCCCGACGGCACCGCCCGCGCCGCGGCGCTCCGCAGCGGCGAGGCCGACATCGTCGAGGCCATCCCGGTATCGCAGGCCGCGCTGGTCGACGAGGACCTGATCACCGAGGTCCCCATGCCGCGCACCAACACCCTGTACCTCAACACCGAGAACGGCGTCTTCAAGGACGCGGGCCTGCGCGCCGGCGTCCGTGAGGCCATCGACGCCGAGTCGATCGTGAAGGGCGTGTACGAGGGTCGCGCCGACCTCGCCGAGGGGCTGCTCGGTCCGGCGCTGCCGTGGGCCGCCGATCTGCGCACGGACGGGAAGCGGGCGGCGGCGAAGAAGGCGGACGGCCAGACCGTCACCATCGGCACCTTCACCGACCGCGCCGAACTCCCCGAGGTCGCCGCCGCCCTCCAGCAGCAGCTGCAGAAGGCCGGGTTCAAGGTGAAGCTGGACGTCCGCGAGTACGCCAACATCGAGTCCGACGCGCTCGCGGGCAAGTTCGACGCGTTCATCCTGTCCCGCGCGACCGTCCTCGACTCCGGCGACCCGGCCGCCTACCTCTACAGCGACTTCGCCTCGGACGGTTCCTTCAACCTCCCCCAGCTCGCCGACCCCACTGTGGACAAGGCACTGGTGAAGGCCGGCGAGACCGCGACCGGCGAGGCCCGCCGCAAGGCGATCATCGAGGCCGAGGCCGCCGTCCTCGCCACGGACGCCGCGATCCCGATGCTGCACGAGCGGGTCATCCAGGGCGACGCCGCCGGTGTCGTCGGCGCCGCGCACGACCCGCGCGAGCGGGAGCTGGTCACGGCGGACACGTACATCAAGTGAAACTGGGGATCAAACGAGGGGTCGGCCCGGCCGGGCTGACCCGTCTCGCCTGTCTGCTCGCCGTCCTGACCGCCGTGGGCCTGCTGCCCTGGCTCTCCGGCAAGGACCCGGCGCTGTCGGTCCTGCGTGCCCGCTCGGCCGAGCAGGAGCCGACCGAGGAGGCCCTGGACGCCGTACGGCGGGACCTCGGCCTGGACGCCGGTCCCCTGTCCTTGCTGGGGAACTGGGCCTCCGACCTGCTGCGCGGGGACTTCGGCACCTCCTGGGTGTCGGGCACGGACGTACTGCCGTCGGTGACGGCCGGACTCCAGGTGTCGCTGGGCCTGATGGGCGCGGCACTCGTCGTGGCGGCGCTGGTCGGCGTCGCGCTGGTGGCGCCGGTCCTGGTGCGGGGCCGGGGCACGGCCGGGACGTACGCCGCGATGCTGGCCGCCGTACCCGAATTCCTGCTGGCCACCGTCGCGCTGCTGGTGTGCGGGGTGTGGCTGGGCTGGCTGCCCACCTCCGGCTGGGCCGGGCCCGAGTACATGGTGCTGCCCGCGCTCGCCCTCGGTGTGCCGGCGGGCGGTCTGCTCGGCCGGCTGGTCGCCGACGCGCTTCCCGCCGTGCTCGACGAGCGGTGGGTGGAGCTGTGGCGGGGCGCCGGAGTGAGCCGGAGCCTGATCGCGGGGGCGGCCCTGAAGCGCGTACTGCCGCCGCTGGTCCCGCAGTTCGGTATGGCTGCCGTCGGTCTGACCGGCGGCACGGTCGCCGTGGAGACCGTGTTCGCGGTGCCCGGCATCGGGCGTACGGCCCTCGGCGCGGCCAAGTCGCAGGACCTGCCGCTGCTGCAGGCCTCGGTTCTCGCCCTGCTGGTCCTCGGCCTGGTCACCGGCGCGCTGGCCGCGCTGCTCCGGCGTCGTCTGCTGGGCCCCGCCCTGCGGGACGCGGGCCTCGCCCTGCCTCCGACCCGACCGGTCCGCACACCTGCGGCGGTCCCGTTGACCCTGTTCACCGTCCTCGCCGTGACCATCGGCTGGGGCCTGCTGCGCGACCCGTACGCCGTGAACACCACCGCCCGCCTGTCCGCCCCGTCCTGGGCGCACCCGCTCGGCACGGACGGCCTGGGCCGGGACGTGCTGGCCCGGCTCGGTCACGGCGCCGCCTCCACGGTCGGCACGGCGGCCGCCGTATGCCTGCTCAGTCTCCTGGTGGGACTCGCGCTGGGCTTCCTGCCCGGCGTCGCGGCAGGCGCGTCCGACATCGCCAACGCGCTGCCGCCGGTGATCGTCGGCATCCTGGTGGCCGCCACCGCGGGCCCGGGCGCCGACGGCGCGGCTCTCGCCGTGGCGCTGATCTCCTGGCCGCCGCTGGCCGCGCACGCGGCGGCGCTGGTCCAGGAGGTGCGCGCGTCGGCGTTCCTGACCGCCCAACGGGCCATCGGCGCCTCTCCGTCGTGGATCCTGACCCGGCACGTGCTGCCGTCGGTGGCCGCGCCCGTCGCCCGGCACGCCCTGCTGCGGCTGCCCGGCATCGCCCTGGCCCTGGCCTCCCTCGGCTTCCTCGGCCTCGGCGCACAGCCGCCCGCCCCCGAGTGGGGTCTGCTCCTCGACGAGTCCCGCGCCTACGTGGAACGCGCCCCGTGGGCCGCCCTCGCCCCGGCCGTGGCGCTGGCCCTGCTGGCCGGTCTCGCGGTGTCGACGGCGGCGTATGCGCAAGGCCGGCGAGCCCCTCGTGGCGCGAAGAAGAAGGAGGCACCCGTTGGAGTCTGACGTGCTGCTGTCGGTGCGCGATCTGCGGATCGCCTTCGACGGGGTGGAGGCCGTCCGTGGGCTGTCGTTCGACGTCCGCGCGGGCGAAGTGCTCGCCGTCGTCGGCGAGTCGGGCGCGGGCAAGTCCCTCTCGGCCCGGGCGCTGCTGGGCATGCTGCCCCAGGATGCGACGACCGGCGGGACGATCCGGCCCGACCTCGCGGCCCACCGGGGTCGCCGTATCTCCCTCGTCCCGCAGGACGCACTGTCCGCGCTGTCCCCGGTGCACCCCGTCGGCGACCAACTCGCCGCGGCCGTACGGTCGGTGGCCCGCGTCTCCCGCAAGGAGGCCCGGGCCCGGGCGGTCGTGGCACTCGACCGCGTCGGCATCCCGGACGCCGAGCGCAAGGCCCGCGCGTATCCGCACGAGTACTCCGGCGGCATGCGGCAGCGGGCGGTCATCGCGATGGCGACCATCAACGAACCGGACGTGGTCGTGGCCGACGAGCCCACCACCGCCCTCGACGAGGACCACCGTGACCAGGTGCTGCGGGTGCTCGCCGAGCGCTGCGAGGCCGTCGGCGCGGCGCTCGTGCTCGTCACGCACGACATGGACGTCGTACGACAGCAAGCGGACCGGGTGCTGGTCATGTACGCCGGACGGCTCACCGAACTCGGCCCGGCCGACAAGGTGCTGGGCCGACCCCGGGCCCCCTACACCGCGGGCCTGCTGGCCTCCCTCCCCGGCAACACACCCCCCGGCCACCGTCTCCCCTCCCTCGACGGCACCCCGCCCGCGCCCGGCGCGCTCCCGCCCGGCTGCGCCTTCTCCCCGCGCTGCCCGCTCGCGACGGACCTCTGCCACCACGAGGAGCCGGAGCCGCAGCCACTGGAGGACCGGCTGGTCGCCTGCCATCGCAGCGCCGAAGTACCGCATCCCGCCGTCGAGTTGTTCCGGGAGACGCAGCATGTCCCTTCCTGACGTGCCCCGTCCTGACGTGCCTCTTCTTGACGTCCGCGACCTCGTCGTCCGCTACGGCTCCGTGACGGCCGTGGAGCACGTCTCCTTCTCCCTGCGGGCCGGAGAGACCCTCGCCCTGAACGGCCCCTCCGGCTGCGGCAAGTCGTCCACGGCCCTGGCGGTCCTCCAGCTGCGCCGCCCGGCCGGCGGTGAAGTCCGCTTCGAGGACCGGGAGTTGACGACCATCACCGAAAGCGAGCTGCGCCCGCTCCGGCCGCGTATGCAGCCCGTCTTCCAGGACCCGTACGGCTCGCTCAGCCCCCGCCACCGTATCCGCGACGCCGTGGCGGAACCGCTGAAGGTGCAGGGCCGCTGGACGGCCGCCGACGGTCCGGTCCGGGTCGCCGAACTCCTCGACCGGGTCGGTCTGGACCCGTCGTACGGCGACCGCTTTCCGCACGAGCTCTCCGGCGGTCAGTGCCAACGCGCGGGAATCGCCCGCGCGTTGGCCTCGGAGCCCCGTCTGCTCGTCCTCGACGAACCGGTCTCCGCGCTCGACCCGTCGGTCCGTGCCGGTGTGCTGAACCTGCTCGCCGACCTCCAGGACGACCTCGGCCTCGGCTATCTGTTCATCTGCCACGACCGGGCCGTCGTACGGCATGTCGCGGACCGGGTGGTGGAGATGCGGGACGGGCGGGTCACTTCCGAGTGGCGGCCTCGATCACCTGAAGCATCCCCTCGGTGAGCGCGTCGGCGTCGGCCGCGTGCTCGGGGTCGAAGTTCCACTGGGCGATGAGGCCGGTCATCAGCGTCGTGTAGAACCGGCCGAGGGTGTCCAGGGTCTTGTCCGGGACGCCCTCCTCCGGCACCCCCATGAACAGCGAGACGAGAGCACGCTCGGCATCCCGCTGCTGCTGCGCCAGATGGTCGCGCACAGCGGGCAACTGGTCGCCCATGGCCACGATCTCGATACTGAGGCGCCACATCGAACCGGGCCCCTGCATGGTGCCGATGATGTTCGACCACACCTCCCGGAACCGCTCCATCGAACCGGGCTCGGCCTCGATGCCGCCGACACCCTGCCCGTCGAAGGCGTCGGAGAGCTCACCGACCAGCGCCAGATAGGCCTCCGCCAGCAGCGCGTCCTTCGAGCCGTAGTGATAGCCGATCGACGCCAGATTCGTCCCCGACTCCTTGACGATGTCGCGCGCGGTCGTGCGCACGAATCCCTTCGCCAGCAGGCAGCGCTTGGCGCCTTCGAGCAGATCCTCACGGTGTCCCATGACGCTCACACTACCCCGGATCCATACAGCCGTCCTATACAGTCGTCATAGACAGACGTTTAAGACGCCTGTACATTCACCGGCATGACAACGAACCCGATCACCAACTCCCGTGCCGGGCGCCGGGAATGGACCGCCCTCGGCGTGCTGATGCTGCCGCTGCTGCTGGTCTCGATGGACGTCTCGGTCCTCTACTTCGCCATCCCCGCGATCAGCGCCGACCTGGAGCCGAGCGGCACCCAGCAGCTGTGGATCTTCGACATCTACGCCTTCGTCCTGGCCGGCCTGCTGATGACGATGGGCTCGCTCGGCGACCGCATCGGCCACCGCCGGCTCCTGCTGATCGGCGCCGCCGCCTTCGGCGCCGCCTCACTGGCGGCGGCGTACGCCAACAGCGCGGAGATGCTGATCGTGGCCCGCGCGGTGCTCGGCATCGGCGGCGCGACCCTCATGCCGTCGACGATGGCCATGCTCCGCACGATGTTCACCGACCCCGGCCAGCGCGCGAAGGCGATCGGCCTGTGGTCCGGCGTGATGACGGCCGGGATCGCGCTCGGTTCGGTGATGAGCGGGGTGCTCGTGGAGTACTTCTGGTGGGGCTCGGTCTTCCTGGTCAACCTGCCCGCGATGGCGCTGCTGCTGATCCTCGGCCCGCTGCTGCTCCCGGAGTCGAAGAACCCCTCCCCCGACCGCTTCGACTGGCTGAGCGTCCCGCTGTCGCTGGCGGCCGTGCTCCCCGTGATCTACGGCCTCAAGGAGATCCCCTCCGAGGGCTGGAACGTCCGCTACGTCGTCTCGATCACCGTCGGCCTGCTCTTCGCGGCCCTCTTCGTCCACCGCCAGCGCACGGCCGCCGCGCCCATGATCTCCCCGGCCCTCTTCCGCGGACGGGGCTTCGCCCCCTCGGTCGCCCTGAACCTCGTCTCGGCGTTCGGCATCATCGGCTCGGCGTACTTCACCACGCAGTACCTGCAGTCGGTGCTCGACAAGAGCGCGCTGGAGGCGGCCCTGTGGGCGCTGCTGCCGTCGGTGCCGATCGGGGCGGCGGCACCGCTCGCTGCGCAGCTGGTGCAGAAGGGCGCCGACCGCGGCCATGTCGTCACCGGGGGCTTTGTGATCGCCGCCGCGGGCTTCGGACTGCTGTCCCTCGCCGGTACGGACTCGCTGTGGCTGGTGCTGTCCGCATGCGCGGTGCTCGCTGTCGGCGGCGTCGTGGTGATGTCCCAGATCATGGACCTGGCGATGGGCACCGCCCCCGTGGAGCGGGCGGGCTCCGCGTCCTCCCTGATGGAGACCGGCGCGGAGTTCGGCGGCGCCCTGGGCATGGCGGTGCTCGGCTCGATCGGTACGGCGGTCTACCGCCACGAGATCCCGGCCTCGGCCCCGGACGCGGCCCACGAGACGCTGGGCGGAGCACTGGCGGTCGCCGATCAGGTGCCGGGCCTCGCCACGGCCGCGCGGGAGGCGTTCACCAGCGGGATGCAGGGGGCGGCGATCGCGGGGGCGGTGCTGCTCATGGGGGCGGCGGTGCTGGCGGCGGTCGCCCTGAGGCGGGTCGAGGTACGGCAGCCGGCATGCGAAACGCCGGACGAGCCGAGCAAGCTCAGCGCGTCCGGCGTCTGACGTGGCAACCTCAGGCCAGGTTCACCGCACGGGCCGACGTCGCGCCGATCTCCTCGGCGACCTCGGCCAGCACCCCGGCGGGCACCGTGTCGTCGACCGTCAGCACGGCCAGCGCCTCGCCGCCGGCGACCGCGCGGGACACCTGCATGCCGGCGATGTTGATGCCCGCCTCGCCGAAGACCCGGCCCACGGTGCCGACGACACCCGGACGGTCTTCGTAGCGCAGGACGACCATGTGGTCGGCGAGCGCGAGGTCGACGTCGTAGTCACCGACCGCGACGATCTTCTGGAGGTGCTTCGGGCCGGCCAGCGTGCCGGAGACCGCGACCTCCTCGCCGCTGCCGAGCGTGCCGCGCACGGTGACGACATTGCGGTGGTCGGCCGACTCCGAGCTGGTGGTCAGCCGGACCTCGACGCCGCGCTCCTGGGCGAACAGCGGGGCGTTGACGTAGGACACCGTCTCGTCGACGACATCCTCGAAGACGCCCTTGAGCGCGGAGAGTTCGAGCACCTTGACGTCGTGCTGGGTGATCTCGCCGTACACCTCGACGTCGAGGCGGACCGCGACCTCACCGGCGAGCGCGGTGAAGATCCGGCCGAGGCGCTCGGCGAGCGGCAGACCCGGCTTGACGTCCTCGGCGATGACGCCGCCCTGGACGTTCACCGCGTCCGGAACCAGCTCACCGGCGAGGGCGAGCCGCACCGAGCGGGCGACGGCGATACCGGCCTTCTCCTGCGCCTCGTCGGTGGAGGCGCCGAGGTGCGGGGTGCACACGACCTGGTCGAGCTCGAAGAGCGGGGAGTCCGTGCAGGGCTCCTTCGCGTACACGTCGAGGCCGGCGCCGGCGACCCGGCCCTCCTTCAGCGCCGAGAACAGCGCCGCCTCGTCGACGATCCCGCCGCGCGCGGCGTTGACGATGCGCACGCTCGGCTTGACCTTGTGCAGCGCCTCGTCGCCGATGAGACCGAGGGTCTCGGGGGTCTTCGGCAGGTGGACGGTGATGAAGTCGGCGACCTCGAGCAGCTCGTCGAGGGAGAGGACCTTCACGCCCATCTGCGCGGCCCGCGCGGGCTGCACATAGGGGTCGTAGGCGACGACCTTCATACCGAAGGCCGACATGCGCTGGGCGACCAGCGCG
This sequence comes from Streptomyces sp. NBC_00287, assembly GCF_036173105.1. Classification (NCBI taxonomy): domain Bacteria; kingdom Bacillati; phylum Actinomycetota; class Actinomycetes; order Kitasatosporales; family Streptomycetaceae; genus Streptomyces; species Streptomyces sp. NBC_00287. The sequence goes on along the minus strand of NZ_CP108053.1, from coordinate 6,592,429 downwards.
CCGATGCGGCCGAGGCCGACGACGCCGAGGGTCTTCTCCGCCAGCTCGACACCCGTGTACTTGCTGCGCTTCCACTCGCCGTTCTTCAGGGCGGTGTTGGCCTGCGGAATGTGACGCGCGGTGGCCAGCAGCAGACCGCAGGCCAGCTCGGCGGCGGTCACGATGTTGGAGGTCGGGGCGTTGACGACCATCACGCCGGCCTTGGTGGCGGCGGAGACGTCGACGTTGTCCAGGCCGACGCCGGCTCGTGCGACGACCTTCAGCTTGCGCGCGGCGGCAATCGCCTCGGCGTCGACCTTGGTGGCCGAGCGGATCAGGATCGCGTCCACGTCGGCGATGGCCGGGAGCAGCTCCGCCCGGTCGGCGCCGTTGCAGTGGCGGATCTCGAAGTCCGGGCCAAGCGCGTCCACGGTCGCGGGCGACAGCTCTTCAGCGATGAGTACGACGGGTTTCGAGCTCACGTGAGTCCTCACAAGTCCAATGCGGACGGCCGTCCCGACGGCCGCAGGCGGTGGAGGGGGAGCGGCGCCGGGGAATGTGGGGTGCGCTCCCGCGTCGTTCGGTGCGTGCTCTCGGTGTGCCGGACGAAGGTCCTCGTAGCGGAGCTACTAGGGCCTTTGGCCGGTGCGGCGAGAGTGCGTGCCGGGCGGCGTGGGGGTGTGCCTCACATTCCTCGGTGTCGCTTAGCCGCGTGGAAGACGCACGACGCTGTGGGCCTGACGCGTATGTTGTGCAGCAGTGTAGTGCTGCGGCTGAGGGCGTCTTACGCCTCTGCGGAAGGATCACTCGTCCGTGGCTGGACGAGGTGGACAACAGGGCCGAAGCAGCTGCTCCGGCCCTGCGCCATGAGGCTTACGCCTCCTCGTTCACCCAGCTCATGAGCTTGCGCAGCTCCTTGCCGGTGGTCTCCAGCAGGTGCTCGGAGTCCGCGGTCTTGTACTCGTTGTACTTCTTCAGACCGCCGTGGTACTCGTCCATCCAGGCCTGGGCGAAGGTGCCGTCCTGGATCTCGGCGAGGACCTTCTTCATCTCGGCCTTGGTGGCGTCGGTGATGATCCGCGGGCCGGTGACGTAGTCGCCCCACTCGGCGGTCTCGGAGATCGACCAGCGCATCTTCTCCAGGCCGCCCTCGTACATGAGGTCCACGATCAGCTTCAGCTCGTGCAGGCACTCGAAGTACGCGATCTCCGGCTGGTAGCCGGCCTCGGTCAGCGTCTCGAAGCCGGCCTTGACCAGGGCGGCGGTGCCACCGCAGAGGACGGCCTGCTCACCGAACAGGTCGGTCTCGGTCTCCTCGGTGAAGGTCGTCTTGATGACGCCGGCGCGGGTGCCGCCGATGCCCTTGGCGTACGACAGGGCGAGCGCGAAGCCGTTGCCGGTCGCGTCCTGCTCCACGGCCGCGATGCAGGGGACGCCGCGGCCCTCTTCGTACTGGCGACGCACGAGGTGGCCCGGGCCCTTGGGGGCGACCATGCAGACGTCGACGCCGGCCGGGGGCTTGATGAAGCCGAAGCGGATGTTGAAGCCGTGGCCGAAGAACAGCGCGTCGCCGTCCTTGAGGTTGTCCTTGATGGACTCCTCGTAGACCTGGGCCTGGATCGGGTCCGGGACCAGGATCATGATGACGTCGGCCTCGGCGGCGGCCTCGGACGGCGTCACCACGCGCAGGCCCTGCTCCTCGGCCTTGGCCTTGGACTTGGAGCCCTCGTGCAGACCGACGCGCACGTCGACACCCGAGTCACGGAGCGACAGCGCGTGGGCGTGGCCCTGGCTGCCGTAACCGATGACCGCGACCTTGCGGCCCTGGATGATGGACAGGTCGGCGTCGGCGTCGTAGAACAGCTCGGCCACTTTGGGTTCTCTCCTTGTGTGCAGGTGTTGCGTCCCACCGTATGACGGCGGGCGGAAGGGAAGTTCGGGGGTCTCGGTATACGGGCGGCCGGTGTTCCCCGGCCGCCCGGATCCGTCGTTACGCCGACCGGTCGAGGGCGCGCAGCGACCGGTCCGTGATCGAACGCGCACCGCGGCCGATCGCGATCGTGCCGGACTGGACGAGCTCCTTGATGCCGTACGGCTCCAGCATCTTGAGCATGGCGGACAGCTTCTCGCTGCTGCCGGTGGCCTCGATGGTGACGGCCTCCGGGGAGACGTCGACGGTCTTGGCGCGGAACAGCTGGACGATCTCGACGATCTGGGAGCGCGTCTCGTTGTCGGCGCGCACCTTCACCAGAACGAGTTCGCGCTGAACGGCCGAACCGGGCTCCAGCTCGACGATCTTCAGCACGTTGACGAGCTTGTTGAGCTGCTTGGTCACCTGCTCGAGCGGCAGGTCCTCGACGCCCACCACGATGGTGATGCGGGAGATGTCGGGGTGCTCGGTGACGCCGACCGCGAGCGAGTCGATGTTGAAGCCGCGGCGGGAGAACAGGGCGGCGATCCGGGCCAGGATGCCGGGCGTGTTCTCCACCAGGACGGAGAGCGTGTGCTTGGACATGATCTTTTACGTCTCTCTCGCTCAGTCGTCTTCGTTGTCGCCGAAGTCGGGGCGGACGTCCCGGGCGGCCATGATCTCGTCGTTGGAGGTGCCGGCGGCGACCATCGGCCACACCATCGCGTCCTCGTGGACGATGAAGTCGACGACGACCGGGCGGTCGTTGATCGAGTTCGCCTCCTCGATCACCTTGTCGAGGTCGGCCGGGTCCTCGCAGCGGATCGCGTAACAGCCCATGGCCTCCGACAGCTTGACGAAGTCGGGGACGCGGGTGCCCGCGCTCGGCTGCTTGCCGTCCGCCTCCGGGCCGCTGTGCAGCACGGTGTTGGAGTAGCGCTGGTTGTAGAAGAGGGTCTGCCACTGGCGGACCATCCCGAGGGCGCCGTTGTTGATGATGGCGACCTTGATCGGGATGTTGTTCAGGGCGCAGGTGGTGAGCTCCTGATTGGTCATCTGGAAGCAGCCGTCGCCGTCGATCGCCCAGACGGTCTGGTCCGGGGCTCCGGCCTTGGCGCCCATCGCGGCCGGGACCGCGTAGCCCATGGTCCCGGCGCCGCCGGAGTTGAGCCAGGTCGCGGGCTTCTCGTACTGGACGAAGTGCGCGGCCCACATCTGGTGCTGGCCGACGCCCGCCGCGAAGATCGTGCCCTCGGGGGCGAGTTGGCCGATGCGCTGGATGACCTGCTGCGGGGACAGGGAGCCGTCCTCGGGCTGGTCGTAGCCGAGCGGGTAGCTGTCGCGCCAGCGGCTGAGGTCCTTCCACCAGGCCTCGTAGTCGCCCCGGTGGCCCTCGCTGTGCTCCTTCTGCACCGCCTGGATCAGATCGGCGATGACCTCACGGGCGTCGCCCACGATCGGCACGTCCGCGGCGCGGTTCTTGCCGATCTCGGCCGGGTCGATGTCCGCGTGCACGATCTTGGCGTACGGGGCGAAGCTGTCCAGCTTGCCGGTGACGCGGTCGTCGAAGCGGGCGCCGAGGGCGACGATCAGGTCGGCCTTCTGCAGTCCGGTGACCGCGGCCACCGAGCCGTGCATACCGGGCATGCCCAGGTGCTGGGGGTGGCTGTCGGGGAACGCGCCGAGCGCCATCAGGGTGGTGGTGACGGGCGCGCCGGTCAGCTCGGCGAGGACCTTCAGCTCGGTCGTGGCCTGCGCCTTGAGGACGCCGCCGCCGACGTAGAGGATCGGCCGCTTGGCGGCGGTGATCAGCTTGGCGGCCTCGCGGATCTGCTTGGCGTGCGGCTTGGTCACCGGGCGGTAGCCGGGCAGGTCCATGGTGGGCGGCCAGGAGAAGGTGGTCTGCGCCTGGAGGGCGTCCTTGGCGATGTCGACCAGGACCGGGCCCGGGCGGCCGGTGGCGGCGATGTGGAACGCCTGCGCGATCACCCGCGGGATGTCCTCGGCCTTGGTCACCAGGAAGTTGTGCTTGGTGATCGGCATGGTGATGCCGACGATGTCCGCCTCCTGGAAGGCGTCGGTGCCGATCGCCTTGGAGGCGACCTGCCCGGTGATCGCGACCATCGGCACGGAGTCCATGTGCGCGTCGGCGATCGGGGTCACCAGGTTGGTGGCGCCGGGGCCGGAAGTCGCCATACAGACGCCGACCTTGCCGGTGGCCTGCGCGTAACCGGTGGCGGCGTGGCCCGCGCCCTGCTCGTGCCTCACGAGGACGTGGCGGACCTTGGTGGAGTCCATCAGCGGGTCGTACGCCGGGAGGATCGCACCGCCGGGAATGCCGAATACGGTGTCGGCCCCGACCTCCTCGAGAGAGCGGATGAGGGACTGCGCACCCGTGACGTGCTCGGGCGCGGACTGCTGTCCTCCGGAACGGGGCCGCGGCTGCGGATGATGGGCCCCGGTGGCCTGCTCGGTCATCGGCATTCTCTTCTCGATGCTGAGGGTTTTTGCGAAGTTTGTGCGGTGTACGACTGCTGCTCGGCAGGTGCCTGTGCAACAAAAAACCCCTCGTGCCGTAAGGCAAGCGAGGGGAGCGCGCCGGGAGTGGGTCGCTGAGCGGTCAAGGGCTCAGCGTCAGCCGACGCGCTTTCCAAGTACGAGAATTCGGGTGCGCATGGCACTGACCCTCCCCCCGGCACGCACCGCATGTCAAGGTGGTGGGACGGGCGTCTCATTATGTGAGCGAAGGGCACTGCCGCCTCCGAGAACAGCGGGCACACCTCCGGTGTACACCGCCGAACCACCACCCGCGAACGCTGGCTCGACCGGCCCGTGCGGGACCGGATAGTGGCCGGATCCGAGCGCTCTGCGCAGCCGGTACTCGTCCAGTGGCCCGGAGAACGCCATGCCCTGGCCATGGGTGCAGCCCATCGCGCGCAGCGCCACCACCTGCTCGGGCAGATCGACGCCGTCGGCCACGGACTGGAGCCCGAGGTCGGTGGCGATCCGCAGCAGCCCGCTGGTGATCTTGTGCAGCCGCGCGGACTCGACGACGCCCTCGACCAGACCGCGGTCCAGTTTGAGGACATCGACAGGGAGTCTGCGCAGCGCGGTGATCGTCGCGCTGCCGCTGCCGAAGCCGTCCAGCGCGATCCGGACACCCATCCTGCGCAGCGCGCCGAGCCGACGCTCCAGCTCGTCCAGCGAGACCCGTACGTCGGTGTCGGACAGCTCGATCACCAACGCGCCCGACGGCAGTCCGTGCCGGGTGAGCAGGGCCTCGATCGAGTCGAGCGGCATCGAGCGGTCCAGCAGCCGGCGCGCGCTCATCCGCACGCTCACCGGCACCGAAAGCCCGGTGGCGGTGCGCTCGGCGGCCTGCTCCACGGCCTCCTGAAGCATCCAGCGGCCCAGCTCGGCGGTCTTGTCGCTGTCCTCGGAGACCCGCAGGAACTCGGCGGGCGTGAACAGCACCCCTTGCGAGGACCGCCAGCGCGCCTGGGCGGCGACCGAGGTGATCCGGCCGTCCTCCAGACACACCACCGGCTGATGCAGCAGCGCGAACTCGCCGTCGTGCAGTGCGGCCCGCAGTCGCGTGGCCAGCTCGGCCTTGCGTACGACGTCCTGCTGCATCTGCGGCTTGTACAGCTCGACCCGGCCCTTGCCGGACGCCTTGGCCCGGTACATCGCCAGGTCGGCGTTGCGCAGCAGCTCGCCCGCGCCGAGGCCGGGCTCGGCGAACGCGACGCCGATGGAGGCGGCGACCCGGACATCGTTGCCGTCGATGACGTACGGCTGCGACAGCGTGACCCTGAGGCGGTCGGCGAGCTCCAGGATGTGCCGTTCGCGGGCGGACCGGTCGCGGGTGCCGTCTCCGACGATGAGCGCGGCGAACTCGTCGCCGCCGAGTCGGGAGGCGGTGTCTCCGTGCCGGACCGCCTCCTGGAGTCTGCGGGCGGCCTGGACGAGCAGTTCGTCTCCTGCCTGGTGGCCGATCGTGTCGTTGACGGCCTTGAAGCCGTCCAGGTCGATGAAGAGGACGGCGGTGCCGCGCAGGGCGGCGCCGCGGTCGGAGGCGCGGCGGCCGGACAGGGCCTGCTGCACGCGCTTGGTGAACAGGGCGCGGTTGGGCAGGTCGGTGAGCGGGTCGTGCTCGGCGTTGTGCTGGAGCTGCGCCTGCAGGCGCACTCTTTCGGTCACGTCCCGGCTGTTGAAGATGAGGCCGCCGTGGTGGCGGTTGACGGTGGACTCGACGTTGAGCCAGCCGCCGTCACCGGACCGGAAACGGCACTCGATGCGCGTAGTGGGTTCCTCGAGTGGGCTGGCGGCGAGGAAGCGGCGCACCTCGTGCACCACGCAGCCCAGGTCCTCCGGGTGGATGAGATTGGCCAGTTCGGTACCCACCAACTCCTCCGCGGAGCGGCCGTAGACGCCGGCCGCGGCCGGGGAGACGTAGCGGAGGATGCCGTTCGGTGCGGCGATCATGATGACGTCGCTGGAGCCCTGCACCAGAGAGCGGAAGTGGTTCTCCTTCTGCGCCAGTTCCTGGGTGAGGGTGATGTTGTCGAGCAGCATGATGCCCTGGCGCACCACGAGGGCGAGCACCACGGTGCCGCCGGTGATGAGCACGACACGGTCGACGCTGCGGCCGTTGAGGACGTTGTAGAGAATCCCCAAGGTGCAGACCGCGGCCGCGAGATAGGGCGTGAGGGCGGCCAGGGAACCGGCGATCGGCCGGGCCGCCGGGAACCGGCTGTGATCACCTCCCTGCGCGGGCATGTGATGGTGGCTGCCGCCGCGCTGGCCCGGCAGGTGCTCGTGCACCACGCGCGTGTACCCCTCGCTCTCCTGACGCTCCGCGTCGCCGCCCCGCGGGGCGGCCCACGGGGCGTAGGCGAGCAGCAGCGAGCCGGCGAACCAGCCCGCGTCGAGGAGTTGGCCGGAACGGTAGTTGTTGTGCATCAGCGGCGAGGTGAACAGGGCGTCGCACATCACGGTCAGGGCGAGTGCCCCGATCGCGGTGTTGACCGCGGTGCGGTTCACCGACGAGCGCCGGAAGTGCAGCGCGAGCACCATGCTGACCAGGGCGATGTCCAGCAACGGATAGGCCAGCGACAGCGCGGTGTGCGCCACGCTCGTCGCCTCGGACTCCGCCGCGGTCTGCGCGAGGGCAAGGCTCCACGACAGGGTGAGCAGGGAGCCGCCGATCAGCCAGGCGTCCAGACCGAGACAGACCCAGCCGGCCTTGGTCACCGGACGCTTGGCGAGCACCAGCAGCCCCACGATGGCGGGCGGGGCGAAGCAGAGGAAGAACCCGTCCGCGTAGCTGGGGCTGGGCACGGGACGCCCGAGTACGACCTCGTACCACCCCCAGACCAGGTTCCCGAGGGCCGCCATCACCGAGGAGAGGGCGAACAGCAGCCAGGCCGGGCGGAAGCGGATACGGCGGCTGCGAGCGTAGATGAAGCAGGACACGGCTGCGGCGCCCGCGGCGGCGCTCAGACCGAAGTCCCCCATGATCAGTGCGAGTTCGGCCGAACCCCAGCCGAGCGCGGAACCGACGGCGTATCCCGCGCAGACCAGGGCCAGGACGAGTTGGGGGACCATGCCGGACCCGGCGCCGCGGGACGGCGGCCGGGGCAGCGCCCCCGACGAAGGACGGGCCCGCAACACTCCGTTGAGGGTGGTCGTGGGAGGCGGCGGCGAGCTCACCGGTCCCTCCCGGTCCGCGCCGCTCCCGGATCCCGCGGGTCCCGGTGCGCTGGGTGCGCATGCCTCCTGCGGCTGCTGTGCCTGCGCTGGTGGCTGTGGTGTCCGCCGTGATTGCCGTGGTGGCCCCGTCTGCGCGCGGTCGTGCGCCAGGGTCGCCGCCGGCGGCCCCGCCGCGTCGGATCGTTGGTCCATAGGCCGTGCATCGCCCGTCGCCCCCCTCACAGTCTGAAATGTCCATCCCCGGCGCCGAACGGTGCGCGGCGCAGCCCCTGTCGGGACGATACACCAGTCTCGTCACTCAGGGACATAGGTTCTCTACGCTCCGTGACGACCAGCGGGGATGCGGGCACGGACCGCGTCCGAAGGATTGCGGAGGGTACCCGAACCGGATTACGTGGCTGTTGCGTTGGTCGACGGGCCGGTGGAAGCGCCCGTCGTAAGGATCACGTTGCGCAGCGGCTCCCGGTTCACGAAACGGCTCAACTGGTCCACCAGCAGCCGCTTGGCGCGGGGCAGGAAGGCGGATGTCGGTCCGCCCACATGCGGGCTGATGAGGACGCCGGGCGCCTGCCACAAGGGGTGGCCCGGGGGCAGCGGTTCGGGGTCGGTGACGTCGAGGGCCGCGGTGATGCGGCCGCTCTCCAGTTCGGCGAGCAGGGCCTTGGTGTCGACGACGCCGCCGCGAGCGACGTTCACCAGCAGCGCGCCGTCCTTCATCCGGGCCAGGAAGTCGGCGTCGACCAGGTGGCGGGTGGTCTCGGTGAGCGGTGTGGACAGCACGACGACATCCGCCTCGGGGAGCAGGGCGGGAAGTTGGGTGAGTGGATGCACGGGCCCGCGCGCCGTGGTGCGCTCGGAGCGCGCGACGCGCGCCACCCGCGCAAGTTCGAACGGCGCGAGCCGGTCCTCGATGGCGGCGCCGATCGAGCCGTATCCCACGATGAGGACGGTCTTGTCGGCCAGCGCGGGCCGGAACCCACCGCGCCACTCCCCCTTGTCCTGGGCGCGCACGAAATCGGGGATGCCGCGCAGCGAGGCCAGGATCAGCGTGAGCGTGAGCTCGGCGGTGCTCGCTTCGTGCACCCCGCGCGCGTTGCAGAGTTTTACGCCGGGCCGCAGATGCTTCAGACCGGGCTCGACGTGATCGGTGCCGGCCGACAGCGTCTGGACGACCTGGACGGAGCTCATCCGGGGCAGCGGGCGCTGACCGAGCTCCGGCGCCTGCATGTAGGGGACGACATAGAACGCGCACGCGGCGGGGTCGGCGGGATAGTCCTCGCCGCCGTTCCAGAAGCGGTAGTCCGGCCCCTCGGGGAGCCCCTCGATCTCTTCCGGCGGGATGGGAAGCCACACGTCAGGAGTCATGCTCTGGAGGCTATGTCAGGGCTCGCCGACGGCAGAGGTTAGGTTGGGGTGGCGGAAGAGGGAGGGTCACGAGCAGGTGGAGCGCAGGACGATCGGCGCGGCGGCGCTCGCGGTGGGGGCTGTCGGACTCGGGTGCATGCCGATGAGCTGGGCGTACAGCGGATCGCGGCAGCGCGGTGACGAGTCGCTGCGGGCCGTGCACCGGGCGCTCGATCTGGGCTCGACGCTGCTGGACACGGCCGACATGTACGGCCCGTTCACCAACGAGCTGTTGCTGGGGCGGGTGTTGAAGGAGCGTCGGCAGGACGCCTTCGTATCGACGAAGGTCGGACTGCTGGTCGGCGAGCAGCACATCGTGGCCAACGGCCGCCCCGGGTATGTGAAGCGGGCCTGCGACGCGTCGCTGCGGCGACTGCAGACGGATGTGATCGACCTGTACCAACTGCACCGCACGGACCCCGAGGTTCCGGTGGAGGAGACCTGGGGGGCGATGGCGGAGCTCGTCCAGGCGGGCAAGGTACGGGCGTTGGGCATGTGCGCGGTGGGTGCGCGCGGTGGCCGTCGGTCCGGGAGCCGCCTGCACGACACCTCCCTGCGGCAGTTGCGGCGGATGCAGCAGGTCTTCCCGGTGAGCGCGGTGCAGGCGGAGCTGTCGGTGTGGTCGCCGGAGGCACTGGAGTCACTGCTGCCGTGGTGCGAGGCGCGCGGCATCGGCTTCCTGGCGGCGATGCCGCTCGGCAACGGCTTCCTGACCGGCACGCTGACCCCGGGCGAGGGCTTCGAACCGGACGACGTCCGTGCCCGCCACCCTCGCTTCACGGCGGAGATGATGGCGGCCAACCAGCCGATCGTGGCGGGCCTGCGCCGCATCGCCCGCCGCCACGGCGATGACGTCACCCCGGCGCAGGTGGCTCTGGCGTGGGTGCTGGCACAGGGGCGGCACGTGGTGCCGGTGCCCGGGGCGAAGCGGGAACGGTGGGTGACGGAGAACGCGGGGGCGGCGGGGCTGCGGCTGACGGCGGAGGATCTGGCGGAGGTGGGGGTGCTGCCGGGGGCGCGGGGGTCTTGGGACTGAGTCTGTGCGGTGGGCGGGCGTCGCCGGTTCAGGACTCGGGCGTCGCCGGTTCGAGGTTCACGCGTCGTCGGTTCAAGATTCACGCGTCGCCGGTTCGAGATTCACGCGTCGTCGGTTCAAGATTCGCGCGTCGTCGGTTCAAGATTCATGGATCGGGAACCTGTGAGGCGCGAGCGGTGTATGACAAGTAGAACCTCCCGCCGGGGGGTCGCCGCGTCGAAGGGACCATGATCGTGCAACGTCGAGCTGTGTCGGCCGTGTTGGCCGCGGCCGCGCTCCTGCTGACGGCCGGGTGTTCCTCCGACGAGGGAGGTGGAGACACTTCGGGCGGCGAGAGCGCCACACCGGGAGGTACGGCGACGGGGGCGGCCCCTTCGCCAGGCACGTCCGAGGATGCCCCGCCTGCCAAGGGCTCGGCCAAGGTGGTGCGCACGGTCGCCGAGGATCTGAAGACCCCGTGGGGCCTCGCCCCGCTCCCGGACGGCGACCTGCTCGTCTCCTCCCGTGACGAGGGCACGATCACCCGGGTCGACCCCGAGACCGGCAAGAAGACCGAGCTGGGCGAGGTGCCCGGGGTGTCCCCGGCCGGAGAGGGCGGCCTGATGGGCCTCGCGCTCTCCCCGGACTACGCCTCGGACCACATGATCTACGCGTACTTCACCTCGGCCTCGGACAACCGCATAGTCCGGATGCTCCTCGACGAGGACAAGCCGTCCGGTGAGCAACTGGGCGCGCCCGACACGATCTTCAGGGGCATCCCCAAGGGCTTCGTCCACAATGGCGGCCGGATCGCCTTCGGCCCCGACAAGATGCTGTACGCGGGCACGGGCGAGAGCGGCGAGGAGGGACTGTCCCAGGACAAGAAGTCCCTGGGCGGCAAGATCCTGCGCCTGACCCCGGAGGGCGAACCGGCCCCGGGCAACCCCTTCCCGAACTCCCCGGTGTACTCGTACGGCCACCGCAATGTGCAGGGCCTGGCCTGGGACACCAAGCAGCGTCTGTTCGCGGCGGAGTTCGGCCAGGACACCTGGGACGAACTGAACGCGATCAAGCCGGGCGACAACTACGGCTGGCCGGAGGCGGAGGGCAAGTCGGACGACCCGGCGTTCCACAACCCGATAGCCCAGTGGACGACGGACGAGGCCTCCCCCAGCGGCATCGCCTACGCCGAGGGCTCGATCTGGATGGCGGGCCTGAGGGGCGAGCGCCTGTGGCGCATCCCCCTGAAGGGCACGGAGGCCTCGGCCGAACCGCAGGCCTTCCTGGAGGGCGACCACGGCCGACTGCGCACGGTGGTTTCGGCGGGCGGCGACAAGCTGTGGCTGGTGACGAGCGAGACGGACGGCCGAGGCTCGCCGGAGGGCGGCGACGACAAGATCCTGGAGGTGCAGGTGAAGTAAGGCGGAGACTCAGTCCCCGTCGCCTTCAGCGACTTCTGGTTCCTCCACCGGCATCCGCACGACGACCTTCCCGGACGCGAGATCTATCGGCCCGCGCCCGGGATCCCCGTCCCCGACGTCTTCCCGGGTGAGCTCCAGCCGGTTCTGCTCATCGCGGGTGTGCTTGCGGCCGGGTGCGAACAGTTCCTCGAACATGTTGAACATGACGCCCTCCCTGGCCGGTCCCTGACAGCGTACGCCGCGGCCTGCCGCCTCATCCCGCCGTCGGTGCGCGGAGTGGGTCGGGGGCGAACAAGCCCATCCGATGCGCCACCGCCGCAGCCTCCCCCCGCCCCGCGACGCCCAGCTTGGCGAGGATGTTGGACACATGGACGCTGGCCGTCTTCGGGGAGATGAAGAGTTCCTCGGCTATCTGGCGGTTGGTACGGCCCGCTGAGACCAGGCGGAGGACGTCGTGTTCTCGGCTGGTGAGGCCGAGGGTGTCGGCGGATGCGCGGGGTGCGTCCGGAGTCAGAGGGAGGCGGGCTCGCTGGGCCAGCGACGTGACCTCCTCTGCCAGAGGGCGGGCCCCCAGATGGCAGGCGACCGCGTGGGCGAGGCGGAGCAGTTCCGCCGCGGAGGCTCGGTCGTTCTCGCCGCCCGCCGTCAGGAGCGCCTCCGCCAGGCGGTGGCGGACGCGGGCGAGGTCGTAGGGGCGTTGGAGTTGTTCGAAGGCGGTGACAACCTTTGACCAGAGGTCGACGGGCGCGTGGCCCTCGGCGCGGTGGAGTTCCGCGCGGACCCACTGCTCGTAGGCGTACCAGATGGGCGCATCCGTGGTGAGGGTCTTCACCGCGCCGAAGAGGTGTTGCAGGGTCTCGGTCCTGCCCTCGCCCGCGCCGGGCAGGTCCCGGGCGTCGGCTTCGGCGGTGGCGGCGGCCAGCAGCAGGGGCCAGGCGTAGCGCTGGGTGCCGGGCGGGAAGCCGGTGTCGAGGGTGCTCGCGAGTTCGGCTCGGGCGTCGAGGATGCGGCCCTCGGCGGCGGCGATGGCTATTGCGAGCCTGGACAGCGGCAGGTTGTTCTGCGGCATGGGGTCGTGGGTGCCGTAGGAGGCGCGGCCGTCGGCCAGGTAGCGGGCGGCCTCGTCCAGCCGCCCTCGGGCCAGCGCGACGTGGGCCAGGCAGTGGGCGGCGCAGCCGCGCGGCTTGGCGACCTGTCCCGTGCGCTGGGCGGTGACCGCGGCCTCGGTGCCCTCTTCCCAGTGACCCAGGGAGATCAGCGCCTCGCCGAGGTTGGCCCAGAGCCAGGCCTCGGAGTCCCTCAGGCCCCGGTCCTGGGCGAGTCGTAGGCCCTCGCGCAGGACGCCCACCGCTTCCTCGGAGCGGCCGATGCCTTCGAGGCTGGACGCCAGGTTGATGTGGCTGCGGCCCAGCACGGACGGCAGCCCGAGCGGCAGCGCCTGCTCCCGGACCTCGTGCATCAGGGCGAGCCCGGTCTCGATGTCCCCGGCGCCGACGAGGAGCACGCCGAGAGTGAGGCGGGCGTTCAGTTCGATGTCGGTGGCGCCCACCATGCGCGCGTACTCGACGGCGCGCTCGGCGGCGGTCATGGCCTCGGGGCCCGGTGCCCGGACCATGGCCCAGGCGGCCGCGGTGGCCAGCACCTCGGCGTGCACCTCGGACGGCGGCAGTCCGCGGACCAGTTCCTGGGCGGTGGCGATCTCCTGCCAGCCGTCGCCGCGGGCCTGCGCCTGGACCAGCCGGGAGCGCTGGATCCAGAACCACGCGGCCCGCAGGGGGTCGCCCTCGTCGTCCAGCAGATGCAGCGCCCGCTTGGTGATCTTCAGCGCGCGTTCCCGCTCCCCGCACAGCCGCCCGGCGACGGCGGCCTCGGCCATCAGGTCGAGATAGCGCAGGGGCGCGGTGGCGGGGTCGCAGCCGCAGGGCGGGTAGACCTCGGTGTAGTCGACGGGGCGCAGGGTGGCTCGTACGTCCTCGGGGGCGGTGTCCCACAGCTCCATCGCGCGTTCCAGGAGCCGCAGTTGTTCGGAGTAGGCGTGCCGGCAGCGGGCCGTGACGGAGGCGTCCAGGACGGCGGGCAGGGCCTTGGCGGGGTCGTGGGCGTGGTACCAGTAGCTGGCCAGGCGCATGACGCGTTCGTCGGCGGGGACGAGGCTCGGATCGGCCTCCAGGGCCTCGGCGTAGGCGCGGTTGAGGCGGGAGCGTTCGCCGGGCAGCAGATCGTCGCTCACGGCCTCGCGGACCAGGGAGTGCCGGAAGCGGTAGCCGTCACCGCCGGGCGCGGCGCTGAGGATGCTGGCGCCCACGGCGGCCCGCAGCGCCTCGATGAGATCGTCCTCGGCGAGCCGGGCGACGGCGGCGAGCAGCCGGTACTCCACGGTGGAGCCGCCCTCGGCGACGATCCGGGCGACCCGCTGGGCGGTCTCGGGCAGCGCCTCCACTCGCACCAGGAGCAGATCGCGCAGGGAGTCGGTGAGCCCGGTGCAGCAGCCCTCGTGGGCGGCGACGGCGAGTTCCTCGACGAAGAAGGCGTTGCCATCGGAGCGTTCGAAGATCTCGTCGACCTGGACCGGGTCGGGTTCGGCGGCGAGGATCCCGGCGATCTGGCGGCCGACCTCGGCACGGTTGAAGCGGGCGAGTTCGATCCGGCGGACGGTGCGCAGCCGGTCGAGTTCGGCGAGCAGGGGGCGCAGCGGATGGCGGCGGTGGATGTCGTCGGAGCGGTAGGTGGCGAGGACGACCAGGCGGCCGGTGCGCAGGGTGCGGAGGAGGTAGGCGAGGAGGTGGCGGGTGGAGGCGTCGGCCCAGTGCAGGTCCTCCAGGGCGAGGACGACCGTGCGGTCGGCGGCGACGCGTTCCAGCAGGCGGGCGGTGAGTTCGAAGAGGCGGGCCATGCCGTTCTCGTCGTAGCGCCTGGAGCCGGTCTCGCCGAGTTCGGGCAGCAGTCGGGCGAGTTCCTCCTCCTGGCCCGCGGCCGCGGCTGCGAGTTCGCTGGGGAGTTCCTGGCGCAGGGCGCGCAGGGCGGTGGAGAAGGGGGCGAAGGGCAGTCCGTCGGCGCCGATCTCGACACAGCCGCCGAGCGCGATCACGGCTCCCGCGCGGGATGCGCGGGCCGCGAACTCCTCGACGAGGCGGGTCTTGCCGACCCCGGCCTCGCCGCCGAGGAGCAGCGCCTGGGGCTCGCCCGCCTCAGCGCGGGCGAGCGCGTCGTCCAGGGTCTGCACCTCGTCGGCGCGACCGACGAACACAGGGCTGACGGACTGGTTTTCCACGGGCCAGAGCATCGCACGAGGCTCTGACAGCGGGGCACCGGTTTTCGGGAGGAGGGCAAGCAGGTCCCCCCGTCCCTGGGTGCTCACGCGGTGCGGGCGGAGCGGAGCCGGCCGCGGCGGGAGGTATGCACCTCGCTCTCTCCGTCTTGGCGGGCCGCTTCCCGGCGGGCGGCGCGGCGGCCACGGATGATCTCGCGGACCAGCCGGTCGTTCTGGGCCTCGCGGATGAGCTCGGCGGAGCGGAGGTGGTGGAGCTCGTACTCGAACATGATGTCCCCTTGAGAGATTCGGCTTCGCTTTCTGCGATGCCTCAACTCTCGTTTCCCAGGGGGGTCCGCCACATCGGGAGAGTTCCGCATCTTCGGCGGCAGGCGGGGCCTTAGACGCGCGTGAGGGGCCTCAGGGGCTCCGTAAGGTGCTTACGGATGCCCTAAGACCCCTCAGGACCTGCGGTGTCTCAGCTGGTGGAGGGCAGGCCGAGCAGGACGTCGGTGTACTTCAGTACGGCCATCAGCAGGCCGATCACACCGAGCGCGACGCCGCCCCAGGCGACCGACTTGATCCACACGGGCTGCGGCTTGCCGGGGACGCCGAACGCGGGCCGGGCCAGCACCACGACGCCGGCGATCAGGGCGATGAGCGCGAACAGGCCCGCCCACAGGGCGGTGGTCTGCCAGGCGTCGCCGTAGACCTCCTTGACCTGCTGGGCCACGCTCGCGCTCGACGAGGTCTCCAGCTGGCCGACGAGGGTCTCGCGGGCGGCGGCGACCGTACCGATCCAGCCACCCGTCAGCGACACCAGGCCGAGCGCCGCGGAGACGACCGCGGCGGCGCCCTGGCCGATGAAGGAGGGGCCCTCGTCCGTGGTCTCCGGGGCGGCGGCCTCGGCCTCCGTCACCTCATCCGTCACTTCGTCGTCGGGCTCGGTGGCCTCGACGGCCTCCGGCTCCTCGGCTGTCTTCGTCACGTCCACTGTCTTCGTTCCCATGTCTCGCACCGTAGGGGGGCTGTCTGAGAGGTTTCTTAATGATCCTTGTGAGCGGTACGCGCGCGTGCGTCGTGCCACTCGGGGGCGAGGATCGCCCACACCTCGGTGTCGTGGCGTACGCCCCGATGAGGGTAGTTCTCCCGCAGCACGGCCTCCCGGGACATGCCGAGCCGCCGCGCCACATTGATGCTGGGTTCGTTGGCCGCCGCCGCGTGCCACTCCACGCGGTGCATACCGCGCTCACCGAACGCGAAGTCGAGCAGCACCCGCATCGCGCGCGTGACGAGCCCGCGTCCGGTCCCGGCCGGTTCCAGCCAGCACCCGACCTCGCAGTTGCGGCTCTCCGCGTCGAAGTTCAGGAAGAGCACCCCGCCGACGAGCTTCCCGTCCAGCCACAGGCCGTGCAGGGACCCGGTGTCGGCGGCGCGCATGTCGGCATAGCGCTGGAGGACTTCGCGGGCACCGGCGGTGTCCTTGGCCTTCGAGGCGAACGGGACGTACTGGTTGATGAACTCCCGGCCCCGCTCCAGGTGCGCGAGGAACTCCTCGGCGTGCCAGGGCTCCAGGGGCCGCAGTTCGGCGCCGTCGTCACCCAGCGATATCGCGTACATCCTGCCGTTGCTCCTTCGCCAGTACGTCCGCCACCTCGGCGTCCGTCGCAGCGGCCAGCCTCTCATGGGCGGCGCGGGACTCGGGCGCCTCGATGCTGATCCGCGGCAGCCGGGCGTCAAGCCAGCGCGGCAGCCACCAGTTGGCGCCGCCGAGCAGATGCATCAGCGCGGGCACCAGCAGCGTACGCAGGACGAAGGCGTCCAGGGCGACGGCGGCGGCGAGGGCGATGCCGAACATGGCGATCACCCGGTCGCCGCTGAGCACGAAGGCGAGGAAGACCGAGATCATGATGACCGCGGCGGAGTTGATCACCCGGCTGGTCTCGGCGAGGCCGATCCGGACGGCCCGCCGGTTGTCGCCGGTCTCCAGCCACTCCTCGTACATCCGGCTGACCAGGAACACCTGATAGTCCATGGAGAGCCCGAAGAGCACGGACACCATGATCACGGGAAGGAAGGGCTCGATCGGCCCGGCACTGCCGAGGCCCAGCAGCTCGCTCCCCCAGCCCCACTGGAAGACGGCGACGACGATGCCGAAGGACGCGGCCACGGCGGCGATGTTCATCGCGGCGGCCTTCAGCGGGATGCCGATGGACCGGAAGGCGAGCAGGAGCAGCAGACAGCCGAGGCCCACGACGACGCCCACGAACAGCGGCAGCTTGCCGACGATGACGTCGGCGAAGTCGTCGTAGCCGGCCGTCACCCCGCCGACGTGCACATCGAGGGAGGTGCCCGTCTCGGCGCGGGGCAGCACCTCGGAGCGCAGCCGCTCCACGAGGTCGCTGGTCCTGTGGGACTGCGGCGAGGACTCGGGGACGAGTGTGAGGTACGCGGTGTCGCCCGCCGAGTTGAAGGTCACCGGGGTCACGGAGGCGACGCCCTCGGTGGAGCGGAGGGTGGCGTCGAGGTTGTCCAGGGCGAGCTTGTCGTCGCCGCCGTCGACGTGCGTCACCAGGGTCAGCGGGCCGTTGACGCCGGGTCCGAAGCCCTCGGCGAGGAGGTCGTAGGCCTGGCGGGTGGTGGCGGTCTCGGGGTTGTTGCCCTGGTCGGAGGTGCCCAGGCGCAGGGAGAGCGTGGGCAGCGCGAGGATCGTGATGACGACCAGGGCGAGGGCGCCGAGCAACTTGGGGTGGCGCTCGACGAACGCCGACCAGCGGGCGGCGAGCCCGGTCGGCAGCTCGGGTTCGGGTCCGTGCTCGACCAGCCTGCGCCGCTCACGGCGGCTCAGGGCGCGCATGCCGATGAAGGAGAGCAGGGCGGGCAGCAGAGTCACCGAGGCCGCGACGGTGAGCACCACGGTCAGCGAGGCCGCGATGGCGACGCCGTTGAGGAAGTTCAGCCGCAGGATCAGCATGCCCAGCAGGGCGATGCAAACGGTGGCGCCCGCGAACACGACCGCCCGTCCGGTGGTCGCGACGGCGTTGGTGATGGACTCGGCGACGGGCAGCCCGCGCTTCAGGCCGCGCCGGTGCCGGGTCACTATGAACAGCGCGTAGTCGATGCCGACGCCGAGCCCGATCAGCATGCCGAGCATGGGCGCGAAGTCGGCGACGGTCATGGCGTGCCCGAGCAGCACGGTCCCGGCGTAGGCGGTGCCGACGCTGACCAGGGCGGTGGCGATGGGCAGCAGGGAGGCGGCGAGCGAGCCGAAGGCGAGGAAGAGGACGAGCGCGGCGACGGCCACTCCGACCACCTCGGCGAGATGCCCGCCACTGGACTCGGTGAGCGCGATGGCGCTGCCGCCCAGCTCCACCTGGAGCCCGTCGCCCTCGGCGTCCTGCGCCGCGCTGACGACGGCCTGCACCTCGGACGCGTCGAGGTTCTCGGCCCGGTCACCGAAGGTGACCGTGGCGTATGCCGTACGACCGTCCTCGCTGATCTGCGCGGCGCCCTGCTCGCCGTACGGGCTGACCACGGCGGCCACTCCGGGCAGCTCGGCGATCTCGTCCAGGGTCTGCGTCATGGTCTGTTCGACGGCGACGGCACGGACGGTGCCGGACGTGGTGTGCCAGACGACGGTGTCGCTGTCACCGCCTACCTCGGGGAAGCCCTCCTGGAGCAGCTGGACGGCGCGGCCCGAGTCGGTGCCGGAGACCTCGTAGTCGTTCGAGTAGGCCGAGCCCGCGACGGCCGCGGCCGCGCTCACCCCGCCGAGCGCAAGGAGCCACAGCAGTACGGCGACGAGGCGGCGCTGGACACACCAGCGTGCGAGGGCTGCCACGAACCTGCTCCCAGGGGTGCGATTTATGGATCTTTAGCCGGGAACAGTCGTTCATGTGGTGAACAGCCCGCAAAGAACGCATGAGCAATGCGAAGACCACTCTTGCAGGTGAAAGTGATCGTTTAATGCGTTCGTGGGTTTATTCACAGGAGTGCGAGCCAGATCACAGGACAGTAACGGCCACACTGTCACGTCAGTCGAACTGGTCTCCGAACGCCATCACCGTCACCCCGACGATCAGCAGCCACAGCGCCCACCGGGTACGGCCCCGGGAGCCGAGGAAGGCCGCGAGGCCGCAGACGGCGGCGCCGAGGGCGTAGGCGGCCGGGACGAGCGCCGGGGCGGAGCCGGTGGCGCGGAGCGTCGAGGCGGCGAGGCCGGCCAGGGTCAGCAGTGCGCCGACCGTGGCCGCCGTCCAGCGGGCCCGGCGCGCGTCGTGCACCTCGTGCGCCTCGGCTATGTCCGCGGGGTGCTCGGAATCGGGGCGTCCACTCATGGCGGGCGAGCGTAGCGCGTCCCCCTGAGAAACCAGGTGCGGGGCCGTACGCACGGTTGCTAGTGTCCCTTGGTCCGCCGTTCTCGCGGCCCCTTGCCGCCGGCCGAAGCAGGTGCATTGTTTGAGCGTCCGACCGAGCTCCGACGTATCCCTTTCCGCTTCCCCGGACTCAAGGAGCCCGTTCACCGATGCCAGACATCACCCCGCCGCTGACGGGGCCCTCGAATGAGGACCTCGCCAAGCGGCTGACCCACACCCGCTACCCGCGCAGCAACACCTACGACATCCGCTGGGTCATCGAGAACCAGATGGGCCCGAACGCCCTGTGGCTGCTGGAGTGGCTCGCGCCCGCCCTCGGCCTGGACGCCCTGCGCCCCGGCGCCCGCGTGCTCGACCTGGGCTGCGGCCGTGCCATGACCTCAGTCTTCCTGGCCAGGGAGTACGACGCCCAGGTCACCGCGGCCGACCTGTGGGTCAAACCCTACGAGAACGCACAGCGCATCGCCGAGGCCGGATTCGCCGACCGGGTGCTGCCCGTGCACACCGAGGCGCATGATCTGCCCTTCGCCGAGGGCAGCTTCGACGCGATCGTGAGTATCGACGCGTACCAGTACTTCGGCACGAACGACCTCTATCTGCCCACCCTGACCCGGCTGCTGAAGCCGGGCGGGCGGATCGGCGTCGTCATGCCCGCACTGCGGGAGGAACTGGACGGCGTCGAGCCGCCGGAGCATCTCGAGCAGTGGTGGGAGCCCGACTGGTGGTGCTTCCACTCCGCCGACTGGTGGCGACGCCAGTGGACGCGCGGCGGAGCCGTCGAGGTCGAGGCGGCCGACTGGCAGCCGGACGGCTGGCGGGACTGGCTGCTGTGGTGCGACGTCATCGCCGAGGAGAGCCCGGAGGAGTTCCATCGCACGATGGCCCGCCGGGTCGGCGAGGCGGTACGGGCGGACGAGGGCCGGGCACTGGGCTTCGTACGACTCGTAGGACGCCGTAAGTAAGCAGCGCAACGGCCCCGGAGGACTTGCCTCCGGGGCCGTACGCGACTCGGCTCAGCCCTCGCTGACGCCCAGCTTCTCCAGGATCAGCTCCTTGACGCGGGCCGCGTCGGCCTGACCCCGGGTCGCCTTCATGACCGCGCCCACCAGGGCGCCGGCCGCGGCCACCTTGCCGCCGCGGATCTTGTCGGCGATGCCCGGGTTGCCGGCGATGGCCTCCTCGACGGCGGTGGTCAGGGCGCCCTCGTCGGAGACGACCTTCAGACCGCGCTTGTCGACGACCTCGTCCGGGGTGCCCTCGCCCGCGAGGACGCCCTCGATGACCTGACGGGCCAGCTTGTCGTTCAGGTCACCCTTCGAAACCAGCTCGGTGACCCGGGCGACCTGCGCCGGAGTGATCGCCAGCTCGTCCAGCGACTTGCCCGACTCGTTGGCGCTACGGGCCAGTTCGCCCATCCACCACTTACGGGAGGAGGCGGCGTCGGCACCGGCGTCGATCGTGGCGACGATCAGGTCCAGCGCACCGGCGTTGAGGATCGCCTGCATCTCGGTGGCCGAGATGCCCCACTCCGCGAGGAGTCGGTTGCGGCGGACCAGCGGCAGCTCCGGCAGCCCGGCGCGGATCTCCTCGACCCACTCACGGGTGGGCGCGACCGGTACCAGGTCCGGCTCCGGGAAGTACCGGTAGTCCTCGGCCTCCTCCTTCACGCGGCCCGAGGTCGTCGACCCGGTGTCCTCGTGGAAGTGGCGGGTCTCCTGGATGATCGTGCCGCCCGAAGACAGCACCGCCGCGTGCCGCTGGATCTCGAAACGGGCCGCACGCTCCACGGACCGCAGCGAGTTGACGTTCTTCGTCTCGGAACGCGTGCCGAACTTCTCGCGGCCGTGCGGGCGCAGCGACAGGTTCACGTCGCAGCGCATCTGCCCCATCTCCATGCGGGCTTCCGACACACCGAGCGCCTTGATGACCTCGCGCAGCTCACGGACGTACGCCTTCGCCACCTCGGGAGCACGCTCGCCCGCACCCTCGATCGGCTTGGTGACGATCTCGATGAGCGGGATGCCGGCGCGGTTGTAGTCCAGCAGCGAGTGCGAGGCGCCATGGATACGGCCCGTGGCACCGCCGACGTGCGTCGACTTGCCGGTGTCCTCCTCCATGTGGGCGCGCTCGATCTCCACGCGGAAGGTCTCGCCGTCCTCCAGCTGCACGTCGAGATAGCCGTTGAAGGCGATCGGCTCGTCGTACTGGGAGGTCTGGAAGTTCTTCGGCATGTCCGGATAGAAGTAGTTCTTCCGGGCGAAGCGGCACCACTCGGCGATCTCGCAGTTCAGCGCGAGACCGATCTTGATCGCCGACTCGACGCCGGTCGCGTTGACGACCGGGAGCGCGCCGGGCATGCCGAGGCAGACCGGGCAGGTCTGGGTGTTCGCGTCCTGGCCGAGCTCGGTCGAACAGCCGCAGAACATCTTGGTCTTGGTGCCGAGTTCGACATGGACCTCAAGGCCCATGACGGGGTCGTACGACGCCAGCGCGTCCTCGTACGACACCAGGTCGGTCGTGGTGGTCACGGTGAAACTTCCCTCTCAGCCCAGCAGGACGTCGTCGTCGCCCAGCCGCTTCAGTTCGCGGTACAGGATGGCGAGGCCGGTGACGACCGCGACCGCGGAGACGGTGGCGTCGATCAGCCTCAGCGTGTCCTGCTCGGCGCGGGCCTTCTTGATCTGCTTGGCGACACCGAACGCGCCGAACGCGGTGGTGGCCATCGACAGGTACGTACCGGACTTGGACTTCTTGAAGTCCTTGGCCTTGGACAGCTTGCTCACAGTGACGGAGCCTCCTCAAGAAGCGGGTGGCCCCACCTTTCCACGAAGGCGGCCTCTACGGCTGCCCCCACCTTGTACAGACGGTCGTCCTTCAACGCCGGGGCGATGATCTGGAGACCGACCGGGAGGTTGTCCTCCGGGGCGAGACCGCAGGGCAGCGACATGGCCGCGTTGCCCGCCAGGTTGGTCGGGATGGTGCACAGGTCCGCGAGGTACATCGCCATCGGGTCGTCGGCGCGCTCGCCGATCGCGAAGGCGGTGGTCGGCGTCGTCGGCGAGACGATGACATCCACCTGCTCGAACGCCTTCTCGAAGTCGCGCGTGATGAGCGTACGGACCTTCTGGGCGCTGCCGTAGTACGCGTCGTAGTAGCCGCTCGACAGGGCGTAGGTGCCCAGCATGATGCGGCGCTTGACCTCGGGGCCGAAGCCCGCCTCACGGGTGAGGGAGGTGACCTCCTCGGCGGAGTGCGTGCCGTCGTCGCCGCTGCGCAGGCCGTAGCGCAGGCCGTCGAAGCGGGCGAGGTTGGAGGAGCACTCGGAGGGCGCGATCAGGTAGTACGCGGAGAGCGCGAGGTCGAAGGACGGGCAGTCCAGCTCGACGATCTCGGCGCCCAGCTCCTTGAGCAGAGCCACGGACTCGTCGAAGCGCTGGATGACACCGGCCTGGTAGCCCTCACCGCGGAACTGCTTGACGACGCCGACGCGCATGCCCTCGACGCTGCCGTTGCGGGCGGCCTCGACGACCGGCGGGACCGGGGCGTCGATCGAGGTGGAGTCCATCGGGTCGTGCCCGGCGATGACCTCGTGCAGCAGGGCCGCGTCCAGGACCGTACGGGCGCAGGGCCCGCCCTGGTCGAGGGATGAGGAGAAGGCGACCATGCCGTAGCGGGAGACCGCGCCGTACGTCGGCTTCACACCGACCGTGCCGGTGACGGCGGCCGGCTGGCGGATGGAGCCGCCGGTGTCGGTGCCGATGGCCAGGGGCGCCATGTGCGCGGCCAGCGCGGCGGAGGAACCGCCACCGGAGCCACCGGGGATCTTGGTGAGGTCCCAGGGGTTGCCGGTGGGGCCGTAGGCGCTGTTCTCGGTGCTCGACCCCATGGCGAACTCGTCCATGTTGGTCTTGCCGAGGATGACGACGTCAGCGGCCTTCAGACGCTTGGTGAGGGTGGCGTCGTACGGCGGAATCCACCCCTCCAGGATCTTCGAGCCGACGGTCGTCGGGATGCCCTCGGTGGTGAAGATGTCCTTGAGCGCGAGAGGGACGCCGGCGAGGGGGCCGAGCTTCTCGCCCCTCTCCCGCTTCTCGTCGACGGCACGCGCCTGGGCTAGAGCGCCCTCGCGGTCGACGTGCAGGAAGGCGTGCACCTTCTCGTCGACGGCCTCGATGCGCGCGAGGTGGGCCTCGGTGACCTCGACGGCCGTGAGCTCGCCGGAGGCGATCTTCGCGGCGGTCTCGGCGGCCGTGAGCTTGATGATGTCCGTCATGGCGATTAGTCCTCCCCCAGGATCTGCGGCACCTTGAAACGCTGCTGCTCCTGGGCCGGGGCGCCGGAGAGCGCCTGCTCGGGGGTGAGCGACGGACGGACCTCGTCCGCCCGCATGACGTTCGTCAGCGGGAGCGGGTGCGAGGTCGGCGGTACGTCTTGGTCGGCGACCTCACTGACGCGTGCGACCGCGCCGATGATGTCGTCCAGCTGTCCCGCGAAGTGCTCGAGCTCTTCGGGCTTCAGCTCCAGACGCGCCAGCCGGGCGAGGTGGGCGACCTCCTCGCGCGTGATGCCAGGCATGCAGCGATCCTCTGGGGTGAGTGCGTGTGGTTTGGGCCCAATCCTATGGGGCGGGGGCCTCCGGCCGTTAAACGGTTTCCCGGGAGTGCGGCTCGGGCCCCGCGGATGGAAGTGCCTCAGAGGGTCGTTCGGCGGCTGCGGCGCCGTCGTGGCACGTCACTCCGCCGCCGGCAGGGCCGCCCTCGGCCTCTGCCAACCCCGTGATCCCCTCGCCCGCAACCAGGCCGTCGTCTCCTCGGGAGGCATCGCCGCGGCGACCAGCCAGCCCTGTACGGCGTCGCAGCCCAGGTCGCGCAGCCGCTCCCAGGTCTCGTCGTCCTCGACGCCCTCGGCGACGACCAGCAGGCCGAGGGAGTGCGCGAGGTCGACCGTGCAGCGCACGATCTCCGCGTCCTCGTTGTCGATGGCGAGCCGGGCCACGAACGAGCGGTCGATCTTCAGCTCGCTGACGGGCAGGCGGCGCAGATGCACGAGGGAGGAATAACCCGTGCCGAAGTCGTCCAGGGACATCTTCACGCCGTGCCCGGTCAGGCCCGCGAGGGTGTCGGCGGCGCGCTGCGGGTCCTCCAGGAGGACGTGCTCGGTTATCTCCAACTGGAGTGAGCCCGCCGGGACGCCGTGCCGGGCGAGCCGGGCGGCGACCGATCCGGCGAAGCCCGGGGTGTGGACGTCGCGCGGGGAGACATTGACGGCGACCGGGACATACAGGCCCTGGGCCCGCCACTTGGCGACCTGGGCGAGCGCCGTGTCCAGCACGTACTCGGTGAGATAGGGCATCAGCCCGGAGGACTCGGCGATGGCTATGAACTCGTCCGGCGGCACCTTCCCGCGCTCCGGATGCACCCAGCGGACCAGCGCCTCAAGGCCTGCGACCTGGCCGTCGAAGCGGACCTTGGGCTGGTAGTGCAGCTGCACCTCGTGCGCGTCCAGCGCCCGGCGCAGATCGCCGAGAAGACCGAGGCGGTCCGGGGTGTTGGAGTCCCGCTTGGACTCGTACACCTCTACGCCCGTACGGTCCCGCTTCGCCTGGTACATCGCCACGTCCGCGCGGCGCAGCAGGCCCTCGGCGTCCAGGGCGTGGTCGGGGAAGACGGCGACGCCGGCGCTGGCCTCCAGGACCAGGGTGAGGCCGTCGAGGTCGAGAGGGGAGCTGAGGTCGGCGACCAGACTGCGGGCGACCCGGATCGCGGACGTCGTGGAGTCGGCGACCGGCAGTAAGACCGCGAACTCGTCACCGCCCAGGCGCGCGGCCTCGGCCCCGCGGGGCAGCGCCAGCCGGAGCCGGTCGGCTATCTGGAGCAGCAGCCGATCACCGGCGAGATGACCGAGCGTGTCATTGACCGATCGGAACCGGTCCAGGTCGATCACCATCAGTGCGGACCGGGCGCCGATCCGCTCGGCGTCGTCGAGCGCGGTCCAGATGCGCTCCAGCAGCCACTGCCGGTTGGGCAGTCCGGTCAGCGGGTCGCGCAACTGCTCCTCGGCGCGGGCCCGGGCTATCCACAGGGTGGAGTCGAGGGCGATCAGCGGGATGGCGAACAGCGGCAGCAGCACCGGCTTGGCCATGGCGACGACACAGACCAGCGGGGCGATACCGAGCAGGGCGACGGCGACCAGGCCCTGTCTGAGCAGGGCGGTGCGGGCGACGGTGGGCAGTCCTCCGGTGCGCGGGGCGTGCAGGTACCACAGCAGGGTGCGGCTGACCAGGAGGTAGGCGGTGGCGACCAGCACTACCTCGGGGGCGGTGTAGAAGGTCCAGGTGTCGGGGTTCCAGGGGGCCTCGACGGACGGCACCCGGCCGAACGCGGCGAGCACCAGGGCGCCGGCGGCGATGCCGAGGATGTCCACCGAGCCGTGCAGGACGCCCTGCCGCCAGCGGTGGCGGCGGGCTATGCCGACCAGCACGACGACGGTGAGGCTGACCATGCCGGCGGGCACCCAGCCGTAGAGCATCAGGACGGCGAGGGTGAGGGCGGCGCCGGAGCCGGTGCCGCCCCACCAGCGGGCGCGGCCGAGGGCGACGAGGTGGCCGACGATGACGCCGGTGAGCACGGCGAGCGACCAGCCGACGGTGCCGGACGGGAAGAGGGCGTGGCCGCCGGTGAAGGCGCGGTAGAAGCCGGCGCCGAGGACGAAGCCGGCCGCCGCGACGACGGCCGCGGGCAGGGCGGGCCAGGACAGGTGCCGTTCGGCCTCGCTCTCCGACAGGCCGGGGACGCGCTCGACGGTGAGCTGTGCGGCGCCGAGGCCGTCCGGCCCGGTGGGCGGTCCCGCTGGACGCCCGGCGGCCCACCCGGACCAGCGGATCGTCCGCCAGGCGCCGGTGAACCGGCGCAGCCGTGAGTCCGGGGCGGCGCTCTCGGTCGGTTCCATTCCCGTCCCTCTCACAGCCGGCGGTGCCCACGCCACGCGGCCCCGATGCCCGACAACTCTGGGCGGCACCGCGTTGGAAAACCCTTCCCCCAGCTCATCAAGAGCAAGGGAATGCCCCAACCGCAGCTGGGCACGGCAGGCGCACATCTCAACAGTAGGCCGCAGAAGGCTTCCACGGGCAGCGGTCGTCGACGGTTGCCCGAATGCGCCCCGGCCACCCGTATGCATCTGATATGCGCCGATCGGGTGGCCTTCAACCGCTACTTCTCGCTACTCCTCGGTCGGAAGCGCGACTTCGGCCGCCGCCTCGGGGCCTTGTTCCAGCAGGACGTTGAAGCCGTCCTCGTTCAGAACAGGCACCTTGAGCTGCATCGCCTTGTCGTACTTCGAACCAGGATTGTCACCCACAACGACGAAGGACGTCTTCTTCGAAACCGAACCGGTCACTTTCGCTCCACGGGTCTGCAGCGCCTCCTTGGCGCCGTCCCGGGTGAAGTGCTCCAAGGTGCCGGTCACAACGACGGTGAGCCCTTCGAGCGGGCGCGGGCCCTGGTCCTCGCCGGAGCCCTCCTCCTCCATGCGGACACCGGCCGCTCGCCACTTGCGCAGGATCTCCTGGTGCCACTCCTCGGCGAACCACTCCTTGAGCGAGGCAGCGATGATCGCGCCGACGCCGTCGGTGGCCGCCAGCTCCTCCTCACTCGCCTGCTCGATCCGCTCGATCGAGCGGAATTCCCGGGCCAGCGCCTCCGCGGCCACCGGGCCCACATGACGGATCGACAGGCCCGTGAGGACCCGGGCGAGCGGACGCTCCTTGGCCGCCTGGATGTTCTCCAGCATGGCAAGCGCGTTCTTCTTCGGCTCGCCCTGCTGGTTGGCGAAGACCGTCGCGATCTTCTCCTCGCCGCTCTTCGGGTCCCGCTTGGGCAGACCGCTGTCCTGGTCGAGGACGTACGCCTTGATGGGCAGCAGCCGCTCGATAGTGAGGTCGAACAGATCGCCCTCGTCGATCAGCGGCGGGTCCTCGGGCTCCAGCGGCTTGGTGAGCGCGGCCGCGGCGACGTATCCGAAGTGCTCGATGTCCAGCGACTTGCGGCCCGCGAGGTAGAACAGGCGCTCGCGCAACTGGGCCGGGCAGCTCCGGGCGTTCGGGCAGCGCAGGTCGACGTCACCCTCCTTCATGGGCCTGAGCGCCGTACCGCACTCGGGGCATTCGCTCGGCATCACGAACTCGCGCTCGCTGCCGTCGCGCAGGTCGACGACCGGGCCGAGGATCTCCGGGATGACATCTCCGGCCTTGCGCAGCACCACGGTGTCGCCGATGAGGACGCCCTTGGCCTTGACCACGTCCTGGTTGTGCAGGGTGGCGAACTCGACCTCCGAGCCGGCCACCGTCACCGGCTCGACCTGGGCGTACGGCGTCACCCGGCCCGTACGGCCCACGCCCACGCGGATGTTGACCAGCTTGGTGTTGACCTCCTCCGGCGCGTACTTGTACGCGATAGCCCAGCGCGGCGCGCGCGAGGTGGAGCCGAGGCGGCCCTGGAGCGGGATCTCGTCGAGCTTGACGACGACTCCGTCGATCTCGTGCTCCACGGAGTGGCGGTTCTCGCCGTAGTAGGCGATGAACTGCCGGACGCCGTCGAGGTCGCCGACCACCTTGTTGTGTCGGGAGGTGGGCAGTCCCCAGGTCTTGAGCAGGTCGTACGCCTGGGAGAGGCGGGTGAGGCCGTCGGAGCCCTCCAGTGCGCCGATGCCGTGGACGACCATGTGCAGCGGGCGGGTGGCGGTGACGCGCGGGTCCTTCTGGCGCAGCGAACCGGCGGCGGCGTTGCGCGGGTTGGCAAAGGGCTTGTCGCCCGCCTCGACCAGACGGGCGTTGAGCTCCTCGAACTTCTCCATCGGGAAGTAGACCTCGCCGCGGATCTCGACCAGGTCCGGGATGCTGTCGCCGGTCAGCCGGTCGGGGATCTCAGCGATGGTGCGCACATTGGGAGTGATGTCCTCGCCGGTACGGCCGTCGCCTCGGGTCGCGGCCCTCGTCAGCCGTCCGTGCTCGTACGTCAGGTTCACGGCGAGGCCGTCGACCTTCAACTCGCACAGGAAGTGGTACGCGGAGGTGCCGACGTCCTTGTGGACGCGCTCGGCCCAGGCGGCGAGCTCCAGGTCGTCGAAGGCGTTGTCCAGGGAGAGCATGCGCCGGCGGTGCTGGACGGCCGTGAACTCCGTCTCGTACGCCCCCGCGACCTTCTGGGTCGGTGAGTCGGGTGTGCGGAGCTCGGCGTACTCGTCCTCCAGCGCCTCGAGGGAGCGCAGGAGCTTGTCGAACTCCGCGTCGCTGATGACCGGAGCGTCCTTCACGTAGTACCGGAAGCGGTGCTCCTCGATCTGCTCAGCGAGCTTGGCGTGCTTTTCCCGCGCCTCGGCGGGCACCGTCGTCTCCGCTTGCTTGTCGCCGGCCACCGTGTTGTCCTCCCGTTACTCTGGGTTGTCCGCGAGGGATCTCGCCGCCCGGACGCAGTGGGCGAGAGCCTTGCGGGCGTACTCCGGGGAAGCGCCCGCGAGTCCGCACGCCGGAGTGACCGTGACGGACTCCGCGAGAAGCCCCGGTCGCAGCCCCAGCCTGCGCCACAGCGTCCTGACACCCATGACGCTACCGGCAGGGTCTGACAATGGGCCGTCCGTGCCCGGGACGACACCTGCGAACAGCCGGGTGCCCGCCTCGACCGCCTCTCCGATGGTCTCGTCGTCACGCTCGGTGAGGAGCGAGAAGTCGAAGGAGATCGCGGTGGCGCCGGCGCGGCGGAGCAGTCCGAAGGGGACGTCCGGTGCGCATGAGTGGACCACGACGGGCCGGCCTTCGTGAACCCCGAGGACTTCGCGGAGGGCGGCCTCGACGATCTGGCGGTCGACGGCGCGGTGGGTGCGGTATCCGCTGGCGGTTTTGACCTGCCCCCGGAGCACTGATGTGAGGGATGGTTCGTCGAGCTGGAGGACGAGTTGGGCGCCGGGGATGCGCTGCTGGACCTCGGCGAGGTGGAGTCGGATGCCTTCGGTGAGGGAGGCGGTGAGGTCGCGGCAGGCGCCTTGGTCGGAGAGCACGGACTCCCCGTTCTTCAGCTCGAGGGCAGCGGCGAGGGTCCAGGGGCCGACGGCCTGCACCTTGACCTGTCCCTCGTATCCCTGGGTGAACTCCTCCAGCGCGTCGAGGTCTTCGCCGAGCCAGGAGCGGGCGCGCTTGGTGTCCCGTCCCGGCCGGTCTCCGATCCGCCAGCCGCTGGGCTCCACGCGTGCGTACAGCTCGACGAGCATTCCTGCGGTACGGCCGATCATGTCCGCGCCAGGGCCGCGGGCGGGCAGTTCGGCGAGGTACGGGAAGTCCTCGACGGATCCGGTGACCGTCTTGGCGGCCTCCCGGGCGTCGCCGCCGGGCA
The DNA here is from genome assembly GCF_036173105.1 of Streptomyces sp. NBC_00287. Taxonomy (NCBI): domain Bacteria; kingdom Bacillati; phylum Actinomycetota; class Actinomycetes; order Kitasatosporales; family Streptomycetaceae; genus Streptomyces; species Streptomyces sp. NBC_00287. Next base: position 6,562,981 of record NZ_CP108053.1, on the reverse strand, counting down.
TGGAGCCGACGCCGGTGGCGGGGGCGAAGCTGAAGTGTGCGTTCACGCAGGGAAGCCTACGTAGGTGTGGGCACCGCAAGCTTCTTCCGCCCCCGCGAAGAAGGGCTTCAGCGGCCCGGGCGGACCACTACGTCGTTGATTTCCGCGTCCCTCGGGAGGTCCAGGGCCGTCAGGATCGTCGTCGCCACCGACTCCGGGTCGATCCACCTCGACTCGTCGTACTCCTTGCCCTCCTGCTGGTGGACCTTCACCTGCATAGGGCTCGCCGTACGGCCGGGGTAGACCGACGTGACACGGACACCGTTCGCGTGTTCCTCGTGGCGCAGCGAATCCGCCAGCGCCTTCAGACCGTGCTTTGACGCCGCGTAAGCCGACCAGTCGGCATGCGCGTTCAAGCCCGCGCCCGAGTTCACGAAGACCACGTGTCCCCGGGTGGCCCGGAGTTGGGGCAGGAAGTGCCGGGTCAGCTCCGCCGGGGCGATGAGGTTGACGTTCAGCTGGTGGCGCCAGGACTTGGGGGTCAGTTCGCCCACTTTCCCCAGGTCCACCACGCCCGCGACGTGGAGCAGCGAGTCCACCCGGTCCGGAAGCGACTGGTGCGAGAACGCCCACGACAGCTTGTCGGGGTCGGCAAGGTCACCCACCAGCGTCCTCGCCCCGGGAAACTCCGCCGCCAACTCCTTCGCCCGCCCCGCGTCACGCGCGTGCAGCACAAGTTCGTCCCCGCGCGCGTGCAGCCGACGCGCCACGGCCGCGCCGATGCCGGAACCGGCTCCGGTGATCACATGAGTAGCCATACCGGCCATCGTCGCACTACAGGGCGGTCACTCCACGCCCTGGCTCTCCTCCAGATACGCCAGCGCCCCCACCGGCTCCTCTGCGAAGAACACCAGGTCGGACAGTGGCCGCGGAAGGAAACCCTCGTCCTCCATGCGTCGGAACTGCTGCTTCAGGCCGTCGTAGAAGCCCGCCGTGTTCAGCAGCACCACCGGCTTGTCCGTGTGCCCGTGCTTCTTCAGCTCCAGGATCTCCGTGGCCTCGTCGAGCGTGCCCGTACCACCGACCATGATCACCACCGCGTCGGCCTTCTCCAGCAGCAGCTTCTTCCGCTCGGCGAGGTCCCGGGCGACAAGCATCTCGTCGACACCCGGGCGGGCCTTCGCGGCCAGGAAGTCCACGGACACACCGAGCAGCCGCCCGCCCGCCTGCTCCACCCCGTCGGCGACCACCTTCATCAGCCCCACGTCGGAGCCGCCCCACACGAGCGTGTGACCGCCCTTGCCCAGCAGGTTCGCGAACTCCCGCGCGGGGCGGGTGTAACGCTCGTCGAGATCGGCAGCGGAGAGGAAGACGCAGATTCGCATGCAGCAACCGTACGCGGGAAGAACCGGCGCCCCACACGCGCTGCACCAACCATGGCTGATGGACACACGATCACGATCGAGCAGGGCACGCGGCGCGTGCGGGTCGTCCACGACGGCGAGGTCCTCGCGGAGAGCGACCGCCCGCTCGTCCTGCGGGAGACCGGCTGTCCCGAGCGCTACTACCTTCCGCCCGAGGACGTACGTCTCGACCTGCTGACGCCCTCCGACACCCACACGTACTGCCCCTTCAAGGGCACGGCCTCCTACTGGTCGCTGCCGGACACCGCGGACCTGGCGTGGGCGTACCCCGAGCCCAAGCCGGACGTCGCCCAGATCAAGGACCACCTGTGCTTCTACGAAGTAGAGGTGTTGTGACCGAATAGTCCGGTGCCCGATGGCAGTCTGTCGGGCATGGGACACAAGACCATTTCGCGCGACGGCACCTCCCTCGCGTACGAGAGCACCGGTGACGGCCCGGCGGTCGTCCTCGTCAGCGGCGCGATGTCCACGGGCGCCACGCTGGCTCCCTTGGCCGAGTCCCTTGCGGGGCACCGGTTCACGGTGGTGACGTACGACCGCCGGGGCCGTGGTGAGAGCGGCGCTACGGCGCCGTACGACGTGGCCCGCGAGGTCGAGGATCTCGCGGTGCTGCTCGAGGTGGTGGGCGGCGAGGCGGCGCTGTGCGGGGTCTCCTCGGGCGGCGCGCTGGCGCTGGAGGCGGCGGCGAGCGGGCTGCCGGTCCGTCAGGTGGCCGTGTACGAGACGCCGTTCGCCGTGTACGAGGGCGGGAAGGCCGAGTGGGCCACATACACCGAGCGCCTGACCGAGGCGCTCGGAGAGGGCCGGCGAGGAGACGCCGTCGAGCTGTTCCTGCGGCTCACCGGGCTCGCCGAGACCATGATCCAGGGCGCCCGCCAGTCCCCCATGTGGGCCGGTATGGAGGCCATCGCACCGAGCCTCGCCTACGACGCCGCCGTCATGGGCGACGGCGGGGTGCCGCGCGACCGGCTGGCCTCGGTCGAGGCACCGCTGCTGGCCATCGCGGGCGGCGCGAGCCCCGCGTGGATGCGGGAGGCCGCGCAGGCGATTGCGGAGGCGGCACCGCAGGGCACGTACCGCTCCCTGCCGGGCCAGACCCACATGGTGGAACCGCAGGTCCTCGGCCCGGTGCTGGCCGAGTTCTTCGGCGCCTAGCCCGTCGTACGACCGCTCAGGCCACGCCCGCCGTCGCGCGCGTGGTCGTGGAGATCGTCGCCGAGCCCACCACGCGCGTGCCGTCGTACAGGACGATCGCCTGGCCGGGGGCCACGCCGCGGACCGGCTCGGTGAACGCGACCTCCAGGGTGCCGTCGATCAGTTCGGCGGAGACCTCGGTCTCGCCGCCGTGGGCGCGGAGCTGGGCGGTGTAGGTGCCGGGCCCGGTGGGGGCGGTGCCGCACCAGCGGGGCTTGATCGCGCGCAGGGCGGTGACGTCGAGAGCTGCCGCCGGACCGACCGTGACCGTGTTGTCGACCGGGGAGATGTCGAGGACGTAGCGCGGCTTGCCGTCGGCGGCCGGGGTGCCGATGCGCAGCCCCTTGCGCTGGCCGATGGTGAAGCCGTACGCCCCCTCGTGCGTGCCCAGCTTGGCGCCGGACTCGTCGACGATGTCGCCCTCGGCCTTGCCGAGCCGCTTCGCCAGGAAGCCCTGGGTGTCGCCGTCGGCGATGAAGCAGATGTCGTGCGAGTCGGGCTTCTTCGCGACCGCGAGACCCCGGCGCTCGGCCTCCGCGCGGATCTCGTCCTTCGTCGTCACCGTGTCGCCGAGCGGGAAGAGCGCGTGGGCGAGCTGCTTGTCGTCCAGGACGCCGAGGACGTACGACTGGTCCTTGGCCATGTCGGAGGCGCGGTGCAGCTCGCGCGTGCCGTCCGAGTTCACGATCACCTTGGCGTAGTGGCCGGTGCAGACCGCGTCGAAGCCGAGGGCCAGCGCCTTGTCCAGCAGCGCGGCGAACTTGATCTTCTCGTTGCAGCGCAGACAGGGGTTCGGGGTGCGGCCCGCCTCGTACTCGGCGACGAAGTCCTCGACCACGTCCTCGCGGAAGCGGTCGGCGAGGTCCCACACATAGAACGGGATGCCGATGACGTCCGCGGCGCGGCGCGCGTCACGCGAGTCCTCGATGGTGCAACAGCCTCGCGCGCCCGTACGGAACGACTGGGGGTTCGCGGAGAGCGCGAGGTGGACTCCGGTCACGTCGTGGCCGGCTTCCGCGGCGCGGGCGGCGGCTACGGCGGAGTCCACGCCTCCGGACATGGCGGCGAGTACGCGAAGGGGGCGCTGCGGGGTGGTATCAGTCATAACTCTTCAAGAGTACGGGTCCGCGGGAACCGGAGCCCACGAGTATCCGTTGACGATCACATGGGGGCGAGGAAGGCATCCAAGGACACGGACCGGCGCATCGGACGGCGGGCGCTGCTGATCGGCGGCGCGACCGCCGCGGTGGGCACCGCCGTGCTGGCGCGCGACGAGCTGGGGCGGCTGTGGTGGCGGATGCCCGGCGTGGAGAAACCGCGCAAGGAGGGTGAGGTCGACTTCGCGGGCGCGCGGTGGGTGGCGGCGTCGGACGCGAACTGGCGGCGGGCCGACCGGCCCGACGACTACGGCATCGACATGGTGATCATCCATGTCACCCAGGGCAGCTTCGACAGCGCGGTGCAGGTGTTCCAGGACCCGGAGCACGGCGCGGCCTCGCACTACATCGTCCGCAAGGACGGCCACATCGCCCAGATGATCCGCGAGCTGGACGTGGCGTATCACGCGGGCAACCGCGACTACAACGAACGCAGTGTCGGCATCGAGCACGAGGGCTTCGTGGACCGGCCCGAGGGCTTCACGGACGAGATGTACGAGGCTTCGGCGCGGCTCACGGCCCGAATATGCGCGCGCTACGACATTCCCGTCGACCGCGAGCACATCATCGGCCATGTCGAGGTGCCGGGTACGGACCACACGGATCCGGGCGAGCACTGGGACTGGGAGCGGTACATGAAGCTCGTACGGCAGGCGCGTACGGCCGTGGCGTGAGCCGTGGCCACCCCTAGCTGAGGCCTGCCGCCCGGGCCCTTTCCACCGCCGGGCCGATCGCCTTGGCGACCGCCTCGACGTCGGCCTCCGTGGAGGTGTGGCCGAGGGAGAAGCGGAGGGTGCCGCGGGCCAGGTCCGGGTCGGTGCCGGTGGCCAGCAGGACGTGGCTGGGCTGGGCGACGCCCGCGGTGCAGGCGGAGCCGGTGGAGCACTCGATGCCCTGGGCGTCGAGCAGGAGCAGCAGGGAGTCGCCCTCGCAGCCGGGGAACATGAAGTGGGCGTTGGCCGGGAGGCGGTCCACCGGGTCGCCGCCGAGGATCGCGTCCGGGACGGCCGTACGGACAGCGGCGATCAGGTCGTCGCGCAGGGCACCGATCTCCCGGGCGAACCACCCGCGCTGCTCGGCGGCCAGCCGGCCGGCGACCGCGAAGGAGGCGACGGCGGGGACGTCGAGGGTGCCGGAGCGGACCTGGCGCTCCTGGCCGCCGCCGTGCAGGACGGGGACGGGGGTGTGGTCACGGCCGAGGATCAGTGCGCCGATGCCGTACGGGCCGCCGATCTTGTGGCCGGAGACGGTCATCGCGGCGAGGCCGGATGCGGCGAAGTCCACCGGGAGCTGGCCGAAGGCCTGGACGGCGTCGGCGTGCAGGGGGATGCCGAACTCGGCGGCGGTGTCGGCGAGTTCGCGGATCGGCAGGATGGTGCCGATCTCGTTGTTCGCCCACATGACGGTGGCCAGGGCCACGTCGTCGGGGTTGCGGGTGATGGCTTCGCGCAGGGCCTCGGGGTGGACTCGGCCGTACTCGTCCACCGGGAGGTACTCGACGGTGGCTCCCTCGTGTTCGCCGAGCCAGTGGACCGCGTCGAGGACGGCGTGGTGCTCCACGGGGGAGGCCAGGACCCGGGTGCGGGCCGGGTCGGCGTCCCGGCGGGACCAGTACAGGCCCTTGACCGCGAGGTTGTCGGCCTCGGTGCCGCCGGAGGTGAAGACGACCTCGCTGGGGCGGGCGCCGAGTGCTTCCGCGAGGGTTTCACGGGACTCCTCGACGGTGCGGCGGGCCTGGCGGCCGGCTGCGTGCAGGGAGGAGGCGTTGCCGGTGACGGTCAGCTGCGCGGCGAGTGCCTCGACCGCCTCGGGAAGCATCGGGGTGGTCGCGGCGTGGTCGAGGTAAGCCATGGTGACGCCGATTCTACGGCGCGCGGTGGATGGGCCGGGATGAGGGCGCCGGGCTTGGGACGTGCCGTGGGTTCGGGCTCGCGTCGGGGTGGGTTCGCTTGCCCGCGGGCCCGCGGCTACGCGGGTACTCAGAAGCTCCAGGACACCGTGCCGTCCGCCTGCATGAAGGCGAGCAGGACCAGTAGGTCCGCTACCCCCAGGCCCAGGCCCAGGTATGCACGGCCGCGCCGGTTCGTGCCTCGCCACAGCGATACCGCTGCCAGGGCTATCGCTGTCGGGCCCAGGAAGACGTTCAGGACCAACAGGCCTACCAGGCCGAGGATGAAGGACGCCACGGCCATGCCGTCGGCGTCTCGGGGGACCGGGCGGTGGGTTGTGGGTGCGGTGAGTTGCATGGTTCGTCAGCTCCCTCAGTGGCTGCGGCGGGCGTGGCGCTCGCGCAGGGCGAAGATGGCCAGCCATGTGGCGATCACTGCGGCGGCTATGACGGTGAAGCCGAGCGGTGCGTGGGCCACGGTGCCCATGACGACGCCCAGCAGCAGGAGCGCGGCGACGAGGAACAGCATGGGATGGGATCCCCCTCCGAGATGCGTCTCGTTACATTTCGGTGAACGGTTGTAGTTACACTTGTTCACTGACTTATGAGTCTAGCGCGCCCGACGGCTTTTCAATTCCAGAGAACAGTTGTTAACTGCATGGCATGAGTCACACCCTCGGCATCCGGCAGGCCCAGAAACAGAAGACCCGACAGGCGCTCCTGGACGCCGCGTTGGGACTGCTGGAGGAGCAGAGCCTGAGCAGTCTGGGCCTGCGCGAGGTCACCCGCGCCGTCGGCGTCGCCCCCACCGCCTTCTACCGGCACTTCCGTTCCACCGCGGATCTCGGCGTCGCCCTCGTCGAGGAGGCGCTCGGCAGTCTGCACCCGATGATCCGCACCACCGTCTCCGCCGACGGCGACCCGGACGAACGCATAGCCCGCGCCGTCGAGTTGATCGCCGGCCATGTCGCCGCCCACCCGGCCCACGTCCGGTTCATCGCCCGCGAGCGGCACGGCGGGGTCCAGCCCGTCCGGGAGGCCATCCAGGACCAACTCGCCCGGTTCGGCGAGGAAGTGAAGCGTGAGCTCGCCAAGGACCCGATGTCCGAGGGCTGGAGCGACGACGATCTCCTGATGCTGGCCAACCTCTACGTCGACCAGATGCTCATGACCGCCTCGCTCTTCCTGGACACCCTGGAGGAGGGTGCCGAGGAAGAGCGGGCGCGGGTCGTCCACATCGCCAACCGACGGATGCGGCTCATCAGCATCGGCCGCCGGCACTGGTTGGACTGAGACGGCGACAGTTCTCTACGTCAGCCCTGCTGAGCCTGCTGCCCCGGGCCGCCGCCACAGCCGCCCTGGCCACCGCCTCCGCCGGGCCCGCCGCTCGGCATACCGGAGGGCGCGCCCGACGGAGCCCCCGATGGAGCCCCGGAGGGCGCACCCGAAGCAGCACCGGACGGCACACCCGAGGGCGCCCCGCTCGGCATCCCCGAAGGCGCACCCGAAGGCCCCCCGCTCGGCATCCCCGACGGCGGCTGGCAGTTCTGCTGACTGGAGTTACCGGTGTTCGAGGACGACGAGTCGCCGGAGCCGCAGGCCACCAATGCCAGGGGTGAGAGCGCCAACAGGGCCACCGCGGGGACGAGACGCGCACGCTTCATGAGAAACAGCTCCAAGAACGATGAGGGAGTCCTGAAGCAGGCACTCAACCAACGGCACTTAGGGCTTCCTTGAGGGCGTCCTGTCCGGGCCCTGTCAGTCGGGCAAAGCGCTTCTCAAGTACAGCTCCGTGACGGACGCGGCCGTGCGCGCCAGTTCCGCGCGCACCTCCGGCGGTGAGACCACCTCCACCTGGTCGCCGAACGCCAGCAGTTGGCGGGCCTCTCCGAGGAAGCCGTAGGAGAGTTGGGCCGTCAGCCACTCGCTGCCCGCCTCGGCCTGCGGGAGCGCGGTCAGCCAGGGGCCGTTGACGCGTCGGAACAGATCGACGCGGTCACGGCGGACGCGGACGGTCACGTCGATCGTGCCGGGGCGTTCCTCGACCTGGCGGCGCAGTTGCGCCCAGGCATCGGCGAGTTCGACGCCCGGGCGGCGCTTCACCGGGTCCGTCAGGATCGTCGCCGAACGCACCCGGTCGGCGCGGAACAGGCGTGGTTTCCCCCGGCTGTCGGCGACCAGGTACCAGACACCCGCCTTGGCGACGAGGCCGTAGGGATCGACGGTGTACGTCCGGGTCCGGGTCTCCCCGCCGTGGCGGTACCGCAGCTTCAGGCGTCGGTCGGTGAAGACCGCGTCCTGCAGGACATCCAGGTCCGCGGCCGGTTGTGGGCCGCCCTTCCAGCGGGTGGCGTCCACGAGGATGCGACGGGAGGTCACTTCGGCGGCCGGGCGGTGCGGCGCGGGGAGCGCGGCCATCACCTTGCGCAGGGCCGAACCGAGCGCCGTGTCCAGGCCCAGCGCGGCGTGGGCGCCCTGCGCGGCCAGGATGAACAGGGCGCGGGACTCGTCGGCGGTCAGGCCCGTGACGTCGGTACGGAAGCCTTCCAGCAGTTCTACGCCGCCGAGTCGCCCACGCTCGGTGTAGACCGGGACGCCCGAGGTGGAGAGCGCCTCGATGTCCCGGTAGATCGTGCGGACCGATACCTCCAGGCGCTCGGCGAGTTCGGTTGCCGTGACGCGGCCGCGGGTCTGCAGCAGCAGGAGGATCGAGAGGAGGCGGTCCGACTTCACGGGGTCAGGCTACGAGGGACCGACCCCGAAGGTTCAGCCGAGACGGACCCTTGCCAGCTGCCTCGACTGGGCCACCAGACGGTCGTTGCTGTCCCACACCTCCGCGTCCTCCTCCAGGAAGCCGCCCGCCAGGTTGCGGGTCGTGATCGAGACCCGCAGGGGACCCGGCGCCGGGCGGGTACGGACGTGGACCGTCAGTTCGACCGTGGGGACCCAGCCCTTGATGCCGAGTTCGAAGGCCGTCGGCGGCAGGGCGTCCACCGCCAGGAGCAGGGAGAGCGGGTCCGCGTCACGGCCGTCGGACAGGCCGAACCAGGCCCGCATCTCGCCCTTTCCGGACGGGGCGCCGAGGGCCCAGCCCAGCGTCGAGGGGTCCAGCTTGATCATCAGGCGGTCGGTGATGGCCGAGCTGCCGGGGACGGGGGCGGGGCCACCCGACGGTAGTCGGATATCAGATGCAGTCTCGGGGCCGAAGCACTGGTCCATCGGCGGGATCGCGGGCGGCTTCGCTGTCGTACGGACGTCGTCCGGGAGCGTGTCGAGGTCGCCGTAGGAGGCGAGGACGCGGATGCGTTCGACCTCCCGGCCCTGCTCGTCGTACTGGAAGAGCGAGGCCTGGCCGGTCGACAGACTGCGGCCGGTGCGGACCACCGAGGTGCGGACGACCGCCGGGCCGGGCTGGGACGCGGTCAGGTAGTGCGCCGAGATCGTGAAGGGGTCGGCGTGCGGCAGGGCGTCGGAGAGCGCACGGCCGAGGACGGCCAGCAGATAGCCGCCGTTGACGGCGTTGATGATGGTCCAGCCGGCGGAGAGGTCGATGTCGTAGACCCCGGGCTCGCGCCGGGTGAGCGCGGTGTCGCGGTCGAACTCGCTGTCGCCGATCGTGGCCTGCGTGGACGCTGCTTCTGGCATGAGTGAACGGTACAACAGGTAACTACTAAGCGGTAGCTTTCCCCCCATCCACGGCCGCCCCTCACTCCTCCCGGACGGTCGAGCGACGGTTCCAAGCCCGTGGCGCTCGCCAGTGGTACCGCATCGCCAGCAGCCGCAGTACGAAGGCCGTCGCCGCCGCGAACCCGCTGGTGACGGAGTTCAGGGTGTCGAAACGGATGCACAGGACGACCATCGCGGCGCCGACGATCGCCGGGACCGCGTAGAGGTCACGGTCCCAGCGCAGCAGCGAGGGCACCTCGTTGGCGAGCACATCGCGCAGCACACCGCCACCGACGGCGGTGGCCAGGCCCAGGGCGGCGGAGGCGGTGAGGCCGAGGCCGTGGTCGTACGCCTTCGTCGTGCCGGTGACGCAGAACAGGCCGAGGCCGGCCGCGTCGAAGACGTTCACGCCGGTCTGGATGCGCTCCACATGCGGGTGCAGGAAGACGACCAGGAGCGCGGCGAGCAGCGGAGTCAGGAAGTACCCCAGGTCCGTGAAGGCTGCGGGCGGTACGGCGCCGATGATCAGGTCCCGGAACAGCCCACCGCCCAGTGCGGTCACCTCGGCGAGGACGGCGATGCCGAAGACGTCGAAGTTCTTGCGTACCGCCAGCAGGGCGCCGGAGATCGCGAAGACGAAGATGCCGATCAAGTCGAGCGTGTGCTGGACGGACGGGGTGAAGAGTTGCTGGAACACCCTGCCATTCTCACCCAATGCCGAGCCCCCGCCTTTCAATGCAAGGCGGGGGCTGGGTCGGACTTGGGGTACTAGTCCTGCTTATCGGTGGCTTCCTGCTTGTCGGCGCCGTCCTCCTCAGTGGAAGCCGCCGTGGCCTCCACCTCCGCCGCCACCGCCGCCGAAGTCTCCGCCGACTCCGCCAGCACCTCGTCGGACACCAGCTCCGCCGCCTGCTTCGCGGCGGTCAGCAGCACGGTGTCCTGCGGGGCCTGGTCCTCGAAGTTCTCCGGGTGGTGGCAGGCGACCTGCTGACCGCGGCGCAGCTCCAGCAGCGGCGGTTCGGTCGTCTTGCAGATCTCCGTCGCCTTCCAGCACCGCGTGTGGAAACGGCAGCCGCTCGGCGGCGCGATGGGCGAGGGCACATCGCCGCGCAGCAGGATGCGGTCGCTCTTGGTGCCCCGGCGCTTGGGGTCCGGCACCGGCACCGCCGACATCAGCGCCTTGGTGTACGGGTGCATGGGAGCCTCGTACAGCGAGGTGCGGTCGGCGAGTTCGACAATCTTGCCGAGGTACATCACCGCGATGCGGTCCGAGACATGGCGTACGACGGACAGGTCGTGCGCGATGATCACGTACGTGAGGCCGAGCTCCTTCTGGAGGTCGTCCATCAGGTTCACGACCTGCGCCTGGATCGACACATCGAGGGCGGAGACCGGCTCGTCCGCCACCACCAGCTTCGGCTTCAGCGCCAGCGCCCGCGCGATGCCGATGCGCTGGCGCTGACCGCCGGAGAACTCGTGCGGGTAGCGGTTGTAGTGCTCGGGGCTCAGGCCGACCAGCTCCAGCAGGCGCTGGACCTCCTTCTTCACCCCGCCCTCGGGCTCCACGCCCTGGAGCCGGAAGGGCGCCGAGACGATCGAGCCGATGGTGTGGCGGGGGTTCAGGGAGCCGTACGGGTCCTGGAAGATCATCTGGATGTCCCGCCGCAGCGGGCGCATCCCGGCTGTGTTCAGCCGGGTGATGTCCTTGCCCTCGAAGTGGATCGAGCCGCCCGTCGGGTCCTGGAGCCGGGTGATGACCCGCCCCATCGTCGACTTGCCGCAGCCCGACTCGCCGACCACGCCGAGGGTTTCGCCCTTGCGCACCTCGAAGTCGATGCCGTCGACGGCCTTGACCGCGCCGACCTGGCGCTGGAGCACGCCCTTGCGGATCGGGAAGTGCTTCTGCAGGCCCTCGACCTTCAGCAGCACCTCGCGCTCTTCCGCGGGAGCCGACGCCTGTGCCGGGACGGTCACGTCCGTTTTCTTGGTCTCACTCACAGCTTCGGCGCAATCTCTTCGGTCCAGATCCGCGTACGGTCCTCGGGCGAGAGGTGGCAGGCGGAGAAGTGTCCGGTGCCGACCTGCGCCAGTTCGGGGCGCACGGTGCGGGTGACATCGCCCTTGGGGACGTCCGCGTACGGGCAGCGGGGGTGGAAGGCGCAGCCCGAGGGGACGTTGATGAGGCTCGGCGGCTGGCCCTTGACGGGGATGAGCCGCTCGGAGGTCTCGCGGTCGATGCGGGGCATCGAGCCGAGCAGACCCCAGGTGTACGGGTGCTGCGGCCGCTCGAAGATGTCGTCGACCGGGCCGCGCTCCACGCACCGGCCGCCGTACATCACCAGGACGTCGTCGGCGATCTCGGCGACCACACCGAGGTCGTGGGTGATCAGGACGACCGCGGAGCCGAACTCCTTCTGGAGATCCCGGATCAGGTCGAGGATCTGCGCCTGGACGGTGACGTCCAGGGCGGTCGTCGGCTCGTCCGCGATGAGCAGCTCGGGGTTGTTCACCAGCGCCATGGCGATCATCGCGCGCTGGCGCATACCGCCGGAGAACTCGTGCGGGTAGCCGTCGACGCGCTTGGCGGGCTCGGGGATGCCGACCCGGTCGAGCATCTCGATGGCCCGGTTGCGCGCGACCTTCTTGCTGACGTCGTGGTGGACGCGGTACGCCTCCACGATCTGGTTGCCGATCGTGTAGTACGGGTGCATCGCGGACAGCGGGTCCTGGAAGATCATCGCCATCTCGCGGCCACGCAGCCGGCGCACCTCGTCCGGGTCGGCGGAGACCAGTTCCTTGCCGTCCAGCCAGATCTCGCCGGACATCTGGACGTTCTTGCCGCGTGCGCCGAGGCGGTGCAGACCCATGATCGCCAGCGAGGTGACGGACTTGCCCGAGCCGGACTCGCCGACGATGGAGAGGGTCTTGCCCTTCTCCAGCTTGAAGCTGAGCCCGTCGACGGACTTGACCAGGCCGTCGTCGGTCGGGAAGTGCACCTTGAGGTCGCGGACTTCGAGAAAGGCGGTGGGCGCGTCGGAGGGGGCCTTCACGGGCTCCCCCACTGCGGCACCGGTCTTGGAGAGTTCGGTCACGAGAGCCTCACCCGCGGGTCGGCGGCGGCGTACAACAGGTCCACCAGGAAGTTTGCGATCACGACGAAGAAGGCGGCGAGCAGGGTGACGCCGAGGATCGGGGGCAGGTCGTTGTCCCGGATGGACTGCACCGCGTACTCACCGATGCCGTGCAGGGAGAAGACCGTCTCGGTGATCACCGCACCGCCGAGCAGCAGTCCGAGGTCCATGCCGAAGACGGTGATGATCGGGGTCAGCGCCGCCCGCAGCCCGTGCTTGACCACGACCTTCCGCTCGCGCAGACCCTTGGCGCGCGCCGTGCGGATGAAGTCCTCGTTCATCGTCTCCAGCATGCCGGAGCGGGTCAGCCGGGCGTAGATGGCCGAGTAGAGCAGGGCGAGTGAACACCACGCCGGGAAGAGCGTGTTGGCCCACTGCGAGGGGTTCTCGGTGAAGGGGACGTACTCGCGGCCGAAGATCGGCCACTGGAAGGTGAAGAGGAACAGCGCGAGCTGGCCCGTGAAGAACATGGGCAGCGAGACACCGGCGAGGGCGATGCCCATGAACGTCCGGTCGGCGAACGACCGCGGCTTGAGCGCGGAGATCACACCGGCCGTGACACCGCCGAGCAGCCACATGACGGCGGCACCGGCGGCCAGGGACAAGGTCACCGGCAGACGGTCGGTGAGCTGCGGCCAGACCTCGACGTGGGTCTTGAAGGAGTAGCCGAAGCAGGGCGCGTTGCACTGCGCGGTGGTGGGGCCCAGGTCATAGGTCGCGCCGGAGACGATCCCCTTGATGAAGTCCCAGTACTGGACGTACACGGGCTGGTCGAGACCGAGGTTCTGCTTGACCGCTTCGATGTCGGCCTTCGTGGGGCTCTTCCCGATGTACTGCTGAGCCAGCTGGTCGGCCGTCTGGCCGGCGAGCCGCGGCAGCAAAAAGAAGATCGCGAAGGTGACCGCGGTGACGACCAGCAGCAGGATCACCGCTGCGATCATCCGGCGGAGGATATACGAGATCACGGGGATCGGCGCTGGTGCCCGCGGGCCGCGAAGCCCGCGGGCACCAATGCCTTCACCTGCCTTCCGGGGCTACTTCTTGGTCGTGCCGATGTTGAGGTAGTCGTACTGACCGCTGAAGGCCGCCGTCGAGACCAGGTTGGTGAAGTTGGCGGGGCGGTACAGCAGGACCTTGAAGTAGGTCAGCGGAACGAGGGCCGCCTCCTCCATCGTCTTCTTGTCGATCTCGGCGTACAGGCTGTTGCGCTCGCTCTCGTCCTCGCTCGCGATCGCCTTCTCCAGCATCGAGTCGACATCCGCGTTGTCGAACTGCGACAGGTTGGTGTTGCCGGACTCACCGATCGCGTCACTGTGCAGGATCTGCTGCAGGAAGCCGTAGCCGGACGGCCAGTCAGCACCCCACTGCATCATGTGCAGACCGATGTTCTGCTTCTTGTTGAACTGCGGCACACCCGCGGCGTCGGTGAAGTACTTGCCCGACGGGAACTGCTTCAGGCTGGCGTCGATGCCGACCTTCTTCAGCGAGTCGATGATCGCGGTGGCCGAGTCGATCTCCGCCGGACGGTCGCTGCGCGCCGAGATGTTGGTCTTGATCGACGTCTTGCCGCAGGCCTTCAGCTGCTCCTTGGCCTTGGCGACGTCACCCTTGTTGTCCGGCGTGGCGTACAGGTCGGTCTTCTCGTAGCCCGGGATGTCCGGCGGCAGGACCGTGGTGGCGATGTCACCGCGGATCGGGCCGCCGAGCGCGGTCTGCACGGAAACCTTGTCGACCGCGTACTCCACGGCCTTGCGGCACTCGACCTTGTCGAACGGCGCGAGCTTGGTGTTGATCGCCATGTAGACCAGACGGCCACCGAAGGTGTTGTCGGTGCTGGCCTTCAGGTCCGAGGAGTTGACGACCTTCGCCTGGGTCGCGGCCTGGACACCCGTACCACCGAGGTCGATCGCCTTGCCGGCCATGACGTCCTGGTCGATGGTCTCGGCGTTGACCTTCAGCTTGACGACGATCTTGTCCGGGTACTGCTTGCGCAGCGGGTCGGTCGCGGCGTCCCAGTTCTCGTTGCGGACGAGGACGACCTGCTTGCCCTCCTCGTAGCTCTCGAACTTGTAGGAGCCCGAGGACACGATGTCCTTGACGTAGTCGACGCCGGTGTCCTTCGCCTTCGGTACCGGGGCCGTCTGCGGGGTGGCGACCAGGTAGTCGAACTCCTGGAAGGCACGGTTGAGCTTGAAGACGATCGTGGTGTCGTCCGGCGTCTCGATGGACGCGATGCCCTTGTCGCTCTTGTCCTTGTACGGGCCCTTGTACTTGTCGCCGCCCTCGAGGAACTGCTGGAAGTAGCTCGGGCCGAGGGAGAGCACGTCACGCGCGAAGTTGGAACGCTCGACGGCGTACTTGACGTCCTTGGACGTGATCGCCGTGCCGTCCTCGTACTTGAGGCCCTCACGGAGCTTGTACGTCCAGGTCTTGCCGCCGTCGCTGGGCTCACCCGGGGCCGACGCGAGGTCCGGGACCAGCTCGTTGCCGGCCTCACCGGCCGCGGGCTTGAACGTCATCAGCGGGCGGGCGTACAGCCGGCTGAGGTTGTACATGTACGCGTAGTACGTGTTGCCCGGGTCGAAGGAGTCCGGCACGTCCGAGTACTCGTACGTGACCGTGCCCCCCTTCGCGTCGGAGGCGTTGACGACACCCTTGGTCGCGGCGTTGGCGCCGGCCGACTTGTTGTTGCCGTCGCCATTGTCGTTGTCGTCGGCCTTGCTGCAACCCGAAAGCACCAGGCTCACAGTGCCGATAGCCGCGATGGCGGCCAGCGCTGACCTTCGCATGATGGTCTGCTTCCCCTCCATAGTTGGAAACTTGATGGGCTCTCGACGCGGCCGCATGTCAGCGGCTGCGCGGGTCGAGAGCGTCACGGAGTCCGTCGCCGAGCAGGTTGAACGCCAGGACGGTGACGAAGATGGCGAGGCCAGGCACGATCATGAACTGCGGGTCGACCTCGTAGAAGTCGACCGCCTGGTTGAGCATGCCGCCCCACGACGCCTGCGGGGGCTGGATGCCGACACCGAGGAAGCTCAGGCTGGCCTCGAAGAGAATGTTCGTCGGGATGAGCAGCGTCGAGTAGACGATGATCGGGCCGACCAGGTTCGGGAGGAGCTCCCGGAAGAGGATGTACGGACCCTTGGCGCCCATGCCCCGGGAGGCGTCGACGAACTCGCGCTCCCTCAGGGCCAGGGTCTGGCCGCGGACGATTCGGCCCAGATACGGCCAGTTGAAGAAGCCGATGATGAAGATCAGCACGGTGATGTGCAGCGGCAGCCCTTCCAGGCCGAACGCACCGCCCTGGAGCGTCGCCGAGATGGCGATGGCGAACAGCAGCAGCGGGAAGGCGAGGAAGGT
This sequence comes from Streptomyces sp. NBC_00287, assembly GCF_036173105.1. Classification (NCBI taxonomy): domain Bacteria; kingdom Bacillati; phylum Actinomycetota; class Actinomycetes; order Kitasatosporales; family Streptomycetaceae; genus Streptomyces; species Streptomyces sp. NBC_00287. Next base: position 6,547,182 of record NZ_CP108053.1, on the reverse strand, counting down.
GTCCATCAGACGGCTGATGATCGCGTCCGTGCGACCGCCGTAGTAACCGGCGATCACGCCGAGGACCGTGCCGATGGTGTTGGACAGGATGGTCGCCCCGAACGCGACGACCAGGGACACCCAGGAGCCCTCCAGGATGCGGGTGGCGATGTCCCGACCGAACTTGGGCTCGACGCCCAGCGGGTGGTCCATGCTCATCCCGCCGAAGTCCCCGGTGGGCAGCGAGGTGTTGGGGTCGATCAGATCCTGGTTGAAGGCGTTGGGGTCGAGGCCGAAGAGGGCCTGGATGGGACGGGCCAGCAGGGCGAGCAGCACCAGCAGGATGACGACGACGCCACCGGCGACGGCGACCTTGTCCTTCTTGAACCGGGACCAGGCGATCTGCCCGAGCGAACGGCCTTCGATCTGCCCCTTCTCGGCGCCGCTGAGCACAGCCTCCGGCTGTGCGTCGGCTGCCCCGGTGGTCTCGATCGGTGCGGTCACAGTGACCCGACCCCTCTCGCCGGTGGTGACCGGCCTACGCCTGCCGTGGATTACGGCTTTGTCGACTTGCGCTCGATCACAGGATCGACCGACCCCGTGTCTGACTGGGGAGTCTTCAGCGTCGTCACGATCACCCGCCAGGCCTGGCGGCGAAAGTATGCGCAACCGTGATGATGCACTGGGGATTCCGTTATCCGAACAGCGGATAACGATCGCCGGACGAGGGGGAGTTAGGACATATCGGTCGTTGACCGACCTTCGGCGTCATCTACGCGCGCAGAAATGTGTCGGCCACGTGAATGGCTGACGGCGCGTCACCAGGTCAGTAGCCGCCGTGTACCGGTGGGTAGCCGTATCCGGCGGCCGGCGCCTGCGCGGCGTGGGCCTCACGGTCGTAGAACGGACGGGCGCTCGCCCGCATCCACATCGCGACCGGGTCGTACTCGTCGGACATCGCCACCGTCGACACCGGCAGCCCGTCCGGGACCGCGCCGATGGACTGCTGCATCATCGCGCGCACCGAGTCCACGGCGGGCGGGCTGGTGTCGTACACATCCAGACCGATGGCGAGGTACGGCGCCCCGAGCGCCGGCTGCACCCAGGCGCGGCGCAGGGCGCGGACGGCCGGGGTGCGGTGGGCGTTCTGGGCGAGCAGGGCATAGAAGTGCGGGATCTCGATGCCGGGTTCCGACAGGCGGAGGGGACCGGCGGGCTGGCGGTCCAGGCCGGTGGCGATGCGGCGCAGGTCGAGCCAGGGGATGCCGACGCCGCCGCCGGGGGCGTGCGGGTTGAGCCAGAGGCCGAAGTGGTCCGGGTACAGGGTGCGGGCCACGTCGACTCCGTCGACTACTTCGTAACTGCGGTTCCAGCCGCTGGCCGACAGCTCCTGGGCGGAGGTGACGCAGGGGGCGTAGCCGTAGCTGTCGACCTCCATGTTCCCGTACTGGGCGTCCGGGGAGCCGGCTTGGCCGTGCCACAGCAGCATCCAGATCTGGCCGGAGTTCGGGGTCGCGAGCGCGCGCAGGAGCGCCTCGTAGGCGTCGTAGCGCCCGGGCGTGACCTGGCGCAGCATGTGCTCGACCTGCCCGGCCGCGATGCCGCTGGCGCTCACCTGTACCGCCCCTTCAACCTTTGTCCGACCGAGCCGTGACCCTAGCTTAAGGCCGCCTATCAGCTCGGGACTTGCTGCCGTCGCGCGGGTGCGGCTGCGTCGTGGTTTCTCGCGCCCCGCGGCGGAGCCGCACATCGACACAGCCCCGCGCCCCTTACGTCTCTCCACTAACCCTGCGTGTAGAAGGGCCGTACCTTTTCGCGCATCCACATCGCCACCGGGTCCTGGGCTGCCATGTCCAGGAGGATCAGGTTGACTTGCCAGTTCGTGGGGACTCTGCCCAGGGCTCGGCCCAGGGCGTCCATCGGAGCCGTGCGCAGGTCGCCCTCCCAGTTGGAGAGTTCCACTCCTACGAACATCACCGGCGCCGCCGTTTCGATGGCTGCCAGGCAGCGGCGGGCTGTGGTGACCACGCCCGTTGCCGCGAACTCTGCCGAGGCCGCGGAGAGGAAGTCGACCGGGTCGTCCTGCCAGTCCGGTTCGTAGAGCTTGACCCGGCCGCCGCTCGCGGGGCCGTCCAGGGGGGTGCGGCCCGCGCGGCAGAGTTCGGCAACCGCCGGCGGCGGGAGGGGGATGCCCACCACGCCGTCGGGGTTGATCGCCATGCCCACCTGCGGGGGCAGGCCGCGGGCGAATTCCACCGCCGGGGCGATCGTGTACGACATGTGCGAGCCGACGACCTGGCGGAACTGTTCCTCGGAGCTGAAGACCGGGACGTAGGCCTGGCCCTCGATCTCCAGCGTGGGCAGGTCCAGCGGGCCGCTGTGCGGGCCGCCGCCGGCGGGCAGCGGGACCCAGACGTAGCTGCGGCCGAGGACCTCGATGATCCGGCCGCCCGCCGTGGGCACGCCGAGGGAGGCGGAGAGCACCTCCTCCAGCTCGTTGCCGGGCCATCCGCCGTGCGGATGGGGGTGTGCCTGCGCCGGAAAGTCCGCGGGGAGATCCGCCGGGAAGTCCATCTGTCTGACCGCCTGCCGTGAACCACTGATGTGGCTGAAAAGGCTAGCGCCTGTGGAGGACCGGGGCTCAGCCCGTGAAGCCGATCCGGCGCAGCACGCCCGCCGCGGGCCGGTCGATCAGCACCGCAGAACCGCAGCCCTGCGGCAGCTCGCCCTGCTCCACCGCGCGCAGCAGCCGGCCCGCCGCCGAGCGGTGCCGCAGGAAGGCGTACCGCGAGACACCGCGACCGCGCTCGCGCTGACCCTCCAGCGCCTGGTCCGGTGTGACGTCGAGGAGCAGCAGATGCAGGGTGCCGCCCCGGCGCCGCGCCTCGCGGGCCAGCCAGCCGCGCACCCAGGCCTGCGTACCGCAGTCGTGCACGACGACACCCTCGCCGGAGCGCAGGGCGCGCCACAGCCCGGCGTAGTGGGCGAGCCGGACGAGGGGACGGTAGACCGCGTACGGCAAATAGCCCGGCATCCGGGCGTCCCAGCGGTCGCGGGTGTCCTGGGAGTCGATGCGCCGGCCCTTCACCGCGCGGCGCATCAGCGTGGACTTGCCGCTGCCGGGCAGGCCGGTGATCACGACGAGGTCCTTGGGGCCGAAGAGCAGGGCATGCGGACTGCGGCCGTCCCGCTCCCGCAGGTCTCGGACGACGGGTGCGGGGATCGTGCCGCAGGCTTCGAGGGCCGGGGCCACGGGCTGCTTGGGCAGCGCGAGACCCGACGTGGTCGCGTACGCCGTGGTCCTGTTCACCGTCATCGTCCTCCTCCAGGGTCGGGAGCTCCCCTCCCCACTGAGCGTAAAGAGAAGGTAATGGCCGATCTCTCGCGTTTTCGTGCGCGTACCGCCACAAGCCGGTTACAGATGCGGCCTGCCCACGGACGCCCCCGCCATGCAATGATGGCCGCGCCAACTGCATACCGGCCGTTTGAATCCGCGCGGGAGAGTCCCCAGCTTTCAGCTGGGGCGCCGAAGGAGCAAGTCCCTCCCTTGAATCTCTCAGGCCCCGTTACCGCGCGGGCGAGGCACATCTGAAAAGCGGACCGCCGTTTCCGGTGGTCCCACCCAAGGTGCAAGTCATGCCCCGGCGCGGTCATGACGAACCTCTCAGGTTCCGATGACAGATGGGGAGGAACGACCTCGCCGTCATGCCTTGGGAGACGACCGTCCGATGAGCAGTACCGAACCCCGCCGTACCGCCCTCGATGCCCTGCATCGCTCGCTGGGCGCGACGATGACCGACTTCGCCGGCTGGGACATGCCGCTGCGTTACGGCTCCGAGCGCGACGAGCACAACGCCGTGCGCACCCAGGCCGGCCTGTTCGATCTCTCCCACATGGGCGAGATCACCGTCACGGGCCCGCAGGCCGCCGCGCTTCTCGACTACGCCCTCGTCGGGAACATCGGGGGCGTGAAGACCGGCCGCGCCCGCTACACCATGATCTGCCGCGCCGACGGCGGCATCCTGGACGACCTGATCGTCTACCGGCTCGCGGAGACCGAGTACATGGTCGTCGCCAACGCCTCCAACGCCCAGGTGGTGCTGGACGCACTGATGGATCGTTCCGCCGGTTTCGACGCCGAGGTCCGCGACGACCGGGACGCCTACGCGCTGATCGCCGTCCAGGGCCCCGAGTCCCCGGGCATCCTGGGCTCGCTCACCGACGCCGACCTCGACGGTCTGAAGTACTACGCCGGGCTGCCCGGCACCGTCGCGGGCGTCCCCGCGCTGATCGCGCGCACCGGGTACACCGGCGAGGACGGCTTCGAGCTGTTCGTGAAGCCCGAGGACGCGGTCGAACTGTGGCAGGCGCTGACCAAGGCGGGTTCTTCGGTGGGCTTGATCCCCTGCGGCCTGTCCTGCCGGGACACCTTGCGCCTGGAAGCGGGCATGCCGCTGTACGGCCACGAGCTCACGACCGACCTGACCCCCTTCGACGCCGGGCTCGGCCGCGTGGTCAAGTTCGAGAAGGAGGGCGACTTCGTCGGGCGCGAGGCGCTCACCGAGGCTGCCTCCCGCGCCTCGGAGAACCCGCCCCGCGTCCTGGTCGGCCTGATCGCCGAGGGCCGCCGGGTCCCGCGCGCCGGGTACCCGGTCGTCGCGGGCGGCGAGGTCATCGGCGAGGTCACCTCCGGCGCCCCCTCCCCCACGCTGGGCAAGCCGATCGCCATGGCCTACGTCGACGCCGCGCACTCGGCGCCGGGCACGGCCGGGGTCGGCGTGGACATCCGGGGCAGCCACGAGCCGTACGAGGTCGTGGCGCTGCCCTTCTACAAGCGCCAGAAGTAGTAGCCGTAGGTGATGCTGAGCACATCACCGCTGCTCACGCACGCCTTCAGCAGTCCCCCATTCATCAGCACTCCCCCGCGTACAGGAGAATTCAGGCCATGAGCAACCCCCAGCAGCTGCGCTACAGCAAGGAGCACGAGTGGCTGTCGGTCGCCGAGGACGGCGTCTCGACGGTCGGCATCACGGAGTTCGCGGCCAACGCGCTCGGTGACGTCGTCTACGCCCAGCTCCCCGAGGTCGGTTCCACCGTCGAAGCGGGCGAGTCCTGCGGCGAGCTGGAGTCCACCAAGTCGGTCTCCGACCTGTACTCCCCGGTCAACGGCGAGGTCGCCGAGATCAACGAGGACGTCGTCAACGACCCGTCGCTGGTGAACTCCGCCCCCTTCGAGGGCGGCTGGCTGTTCAAGGTACGCATCGCGGAGGAGCCGGCCGACCTGCTCTCCGCCGACGAGTACACCGCCTTTTCCGCCGGCTGAGGAGTCGTAGACGCATGTCCGTCCTGAACACGCCCTTGCACGAGCTCGACCCGGAGGTCGCCGCCGCGGTCGACGCCGAGCTGCACCGCCAGCAGTCCACCCTGGAAATGATCGCCTCGGAGAACTTCGCTCCGGTCGCCGTCATGGAGGCCCAGGGCACCGTCCTCACCAACAAGTACGCCGAGGGCTACCCCGGCCGCCGCTACTACGGCGGCTGCGAGCACGTCGACGTGACCGAGCAGATCGCGATCGACCGGGTCAAGGACCTGTTCGGCGCCGAGTACGCCAACGTCCAGCCGCACTCCGGTGCCTCCGCCAACCAGGCCGCGCTGTTCGCGCTGGCCCAGCCCGGTGACACCATCCTCGGTCTGGACCTGGCCCACGGCGGCCATCTGACCCACGGGATGCGGCTGAACTTCTCCGGCAAGCAGTTCAACGTGGTCGCGTATCACGTGGACGATGCCGGTCTCGTCGACATGGCCGAGGTCGAGCGGCTCGCCAAGGAGCACCGCCCGAAGGTGATCATCGCCGGCTGGTCGGCGTACCCGCGGCAGCTGGACTTCGCGGAGTTCCGCCGGATCGCCGACGAGGTCGAGGCGTATCTGTGGGTCGACATGGCGCACTTCGCCGGTCTGGTTGCGGCGGGGCTGCACGAGAACCCGGTGCCGTACGCCGATGTCGTCACCTCCACCACGCACAAGACCCTGGGCGGTCCGCGCGGTGGCATCATCCTCGCTCGGGGCAAGGAGTTCGCGAAGAAGCTGAACTCCGCCGTCTTCCCGGGCTTCCAGGGCGGTCCCCTGGAGCATGTGATCGCGGCCAAGGCGGTCTCCTTCAAGGTCGCCGCCTCGGAGGAGTTCAAGGAGCGCCAGCGGCGTACGGTGGAGGGCGCGCGCATCCTCGCCGAGCGGCTCACGGCGGCCGACGCCCGCGAAGCCGGGGTCAACGTCCTGTCCGGCGGCACCGACGTCCACCTGCTGCTGGTGGACCTGCGCGAGTCCGAACTGGACGGCCAGCAGGCCGAGGACCGTCTCCACGAGGTCGGTATCACGGTCAACCGCAACGCCGTCCCGAACGACCCGCGTCCGCCGATGGTGACGTCCGGTCTCCGGATCGGCACGCCCGCCCTGGCCACCCGCGGCTTCACGGCCGAGGACTTCGCCGAGGTCGCGGACGTGATCGCACAGGCGCTGAAGCCGTCGTACGACGTGGAGGCGCTGAAGGCCCGGGTCACGGCGCTTGCCGACAAGCACCCGCTGTATCCCGGTTTGAGCAAGTAGTAGTTCCCTGGTGGGGGGCGCCCGACGAAGTGCGCCCCCTGCCCTCTCTTGAGGAGTTCCCGTGGCCATCTCGGTCTTCGACCTGTTCTCGATCGGCATCGGCCCGTCGAGCTCCCACACGGTCGGCCCGATGCGTGCGGCCGGCCTGTTCGCACGGCGCCTGCGCAACGAAGGGCTGCTGGAGTCCGTCGCCTCGGTCCGCTGCGAGCTGTACGGCTCCCTGGGCGCGACCGGACACGGCCACGGCACCCCGAAGGCCGTACTGCTCGGCCTGGAGGGCGAGTCTCCCCGGACAGTGGACGTGGAGACGGCGGACGACCGGGTCTCGGCGATCAGGTCCGGGGGCCGTCTGTCGCTCCTGGGCGATCACGAGATCCCCTTCTCCTTCGACGACGACCTGATCCTGCACCGGCGCAAGGCGCTGCCGTACCACGCGAACGGCATGACGATATGGGCGTTCGACGCCTCGGGCGCGGAGCTCCTGTCGAAGACGTACTACTCGGTCGGCGGCGGCTTCGTCGTGGACGAGGACGCGGTGGGCGCGGACCGCATCAAGCTCGACGACACGGTGCTGAAGTACCCCTTCCGCACCGGCGACGAGCTGCTGCGCCTGACCAAGGAGACGGGCCTTTCGATCTCGTCCCTGATGCTGGAGAACGAGCGGGCCTGGCGCACGGAGGAGGAGATCCGCACCGGCCTGCTGGAGATCTGGCGGGTGATGCAGGCGTGCGTGTCGCGCGGTATGTCGCGCGAGGGCATCCTGCCGGGCGGGCTGCGGGTGCGGCGTAGGGCCTCGGTGACCGCACGCCAACTGCGGGCGGAGGGCGACCCGTTGGCGCACGCGATGGAGTGGATCACGCTCTACGCGATGGCGGTGAACGAGGAGAACGCGGCGGGCGGCCGAGTGGTGACGGCGCCGACGAACGGCGCGGCGGGCATCATCCCCGCAGTCCTGCACTACTACATCAACTTCGTGCCGGGCGCGGACGAGGACGGCGTGGTGCGCTTCCTGCTCGCCGCCGGCGCGATCGGCATGCTCTTCAAGGAGAACGCGTCCATCTCCGGTGCCGAGGTCGGCTGCCAGGGCGAGGTGGGCTCGGCGTGCTCGATGGCGGCGGGCGCGCTGGCCGAGGTGCTGGGCGGTTCGCCGGAACAGGTGGAGAACGCGGCCGAGATCGGCATGGAGCACAACCTCGGCCTGACCTGCGACCCGGTCGGCGGCCTGGTCCAGATCCCGTGCATCGAGCGCAACGGCATGGCCGCGGTGAAGGCGGTCACGGCGGCGAAGATGGCGATGCGGGGCGACGGCTCGCACAAGGTGTCCCTGGACAAGGTCATCAAGACGATGAAGGACACGGGCGCCGACATGAGCGTGAAGTACAAGGAGACGGCGCGGGGCGGGCTGGCGGTGAACATCATCGAGTGCTGAGGGTGCAGAACAAGCCAACTGGGCCCGTGGCGCGCAGGGCCGTGGGATGCGGAGACTGCACAGGCGGCTCGAATGAGACTGGCCGAAACTGCCTGCACCAGGGTCGTGAGGCATAGACCACAGCATCACCGAACGTTACAGTAGCGCCCCACACGCCAAGCCGTGTCAGCCACTGGTTAGGGGGGACTGACCTTGGGTGCTGGGGTTTATTTTTCCTTTATTGGTATTGATGGCGTCGGCAAATCCACATTTGCCAGTCTGTTACACCGGACTTTGAGAGAGCGCGGTCATGACGCGCGACTGGTGAGCTGGCGGAGCGAACTCAGTGAACAGCCCTGGGCGACCAGCCGGACCGTGCAACAGGAACTCTGGGTCGAATCATTTCGACTGATGCATCTCGGCATGGGTGCGGATTTCCAGCCGCCCGCCGATTTCACCGCATTCCAGCAGGGAAACTGGGAATCCCGATTCGGCGACGCCTCGATCGAGCAGCGTCGGTCCGCGGGCCCACTTGCCGCCGCCTGGCTGGAATGGGCCGGTTACACCATTTTGCGCCATGAGTCCATCAAGCCACTCCTGGACCAGGGCATCACCGTCATCGAGGACAGTTCAAGCCTCAAGATGACCTACAAAGCCATTCAGCACGCCCGGGCCCTGAGTCAGGACCCCGCGATGGAGCGGGAAATAGACCGGGCGGAAAAAATGCTGCTGAGCCAGTTCCGCGCCTATCCACCCGATGTGCCGGTGATCGTATCGGGTCCCATAGATGTGGCTTTCCGGTGGCGTACCGAGCAGGACGGCGGCCTCGGGGTGCTGGAGGACATGTCGCCGGTCGGCGGCGCCCGCGGTTGGCCCGGTTTTCTGGAGCATCAAACCGCGTCGGACCAGTTCTTCCGGAAAGTGGCCGACGAATGGGACTGGCCACTCTTCGTGATCAAGGACGTGGAACCTGATCGCAACTTCTCCGCCCTCCTGAGCCGCCTCCGGGAGATTCCCGCGGCAGCCGCCCTGCTCCATGGGGCGGTCTCATGACCTCACAGGCCGAGACCCTCAGGATCCTCGCCCTGGCACATGTCGCTCCCCGCATCCCCCGTGAAGAAGCCGTCGAAGAGGTTCTGCGCGACGAGCAGAAGGCCCTCGCCGTCCTCCGCGCGAACCAGGTGCTCAGCTTTGCCGCCGACCGCCTGGCCGGTTCCGGCCGTGCGCCCGAGGGATCGGTGATCCTCGCCGCGGCCGAGGCCAAGCGCAAGGAGCGCGCACACCTCGAGGACCTGTGGTCGCAGATCGGCGAAGCCGTGGCCGAGGCCGGGATCCCGGTCGCCGGGATCAAGGGCCGGGCGGCCGTGGCGCTCTACGACGACCCGGGTGTGCGGGACTTCTCCGACATCGATCTCATGGCGGGAAGCATCGACGATGCGCTGGCCCTGGTGGAAGTGCTGCGCCGCCGCGGCTTCGAATGGTGGGGCAATGAACTTCCGTGGGTGAAACGGGACCGGCACACCGGGCGGATCTACGGCCAGGTGCCCCTGGACCTCGTCCGCGGCACCGAACGGTACGGCGTGGACCTCCACTTCTCCGGCTACTCCATCCGGCACTCCCGGTTCCTGCCCGTCGACGTGACGGGATCGGGGCTCCACCGATGGACGCCGATGGAGAATCTTCCGCTCCTGGTCGGCAACGCGGCCGGTGACTTCCTGATCCGGCAGAAGGACGTCAACGACGTCACCCTGCTGCTCGAGCGCTCCGACCAGGACTGGACACCGGCGCTCGATCGGATCCGGTCCGTCGGGCTCGGCCCGTTCTGGAACGCGATCCTGGCGGCGACCACCAGGACCGCCGCGCTCTCCCCGGAGGCCGCCGAGCGGGCGGCCGGTCTCACCCTCACCGGTGTGGGACGGGAGACTCCGCCCTTTGCGATGCCCGACCCACGCAGACGAGTCCGCGGAACCGTGCTGGACGCCTACCGCAGTGGCGGTGGACTGCTGCCCGGAATCCGCCTCGCGGCCGGCGCCTACCGCTACTACCGGCGTCCCCTTCGTCTGACGGCCGTGCAGTCGTGCCGGCACAGAGCCCCCGCGGCCGCGCCCATCCGGCATCTGCGCAACGACGTCTGCGTACGACTGGTGCCCATGGACATGGTGCGCACCCTGGACTCCGGCACCGCACCCGAGGATGCCCTCCAGCAGCGGACGTCGTCCGTGCCGGGGAGTGTGCGGATGCGTGAACTGCACTGGTCCGGGCACAGTTTCGCCCAGCTGAACGACGAGCTGTTCGCCCCCACCGTCCTCTATGACATCTGCCCCGTGCAGCGGGACGTGGCCGCCGCCGACGCGAAGGAATGACTGATGCTCGCCGTGGAGTTTCTGGGCCCCGGCAAGGTCGGGCTCGTGGACGTGCCCGATCCAGTGGTGGAGAAGCCCACCGACGCCGTGGTCCGCATCGTCGCAGCCGGGGTGTGCGGATCGGATCTGTGGCAGTACCGCGGTCTGGAACCGCTGCCCGCGGGCGCGCGCATGGGGCACGAGTTCATCGGGGTCGTCGCATCAACCGGCCCCGAGGTCCGGTCCGTACAGCCGGGCGACTGCGTCGTCTCCCCGTTCAGCTACAGCGACGGCGAGTGCGCCGCCTGCCGGGACGGACTCTTCGTCTCCTGTGCCGAGGGCGGCGTATGGGGCGATCCGGGGACACCAGGAGGCGCCCAGGCGGAGGCCATCAGGGTGCCCTTCGCCGATGCCACCCTGGTCCGCCTACCGGTCGCCGGGATCACCGACCCGGATGTCCGGCGCTTCCTGCCCCTGGCCGACGTGCTGCCCACCGGACACCATGCCGCGCACCTGGCGGAGGTCGGTGCCGGGACGGGAGTCGTGGTGATCGGCGACGGTCCGGTCGCGGCCGGCGCGTGTCTGGCGGCGCAACGGCTGGGAGCCGAACGGGTATTGGTGCTCGGGCATCATCCGGCCCGGCTGGCGGTGAGCCGAGCGGTCGGCGCGGAGACGGTGGCCGTCCGCAGTCCTGAGGAGGCGGTGGAGACGGTCCATGGCTTCTTCGGTGGCCTCGCGGACGTGAGCCTGGAATGCGTGGGCACGCAGGATGCGGTGGACACGGCCCTGGCCTGCGTCCGTGACGGGGGCGTGCTGAGCTATGTCGGCTGGCCGACGGCGGGAGTGGCCATACCGTTACGGTCGACCTTCGACCGCAACATCAGTGTGCGGGGCGGCCTGGCGCCCGCCCGCCGCTACCTTCCGGAGCTGCTCGCGGACGTCGCGGCGGGAGTCCTTGACCCCTCCCCCCTCATCGACGTGGAGCTGCCGCTGGAAGCGGCGGGCGATGCGTACTCCGCCATGGACCGGCGCGATGTCCTCAAAGTATGTCTGCGCCCGTGAGCGGCTTGAATCGGGAATGGTGTCGCTGGGGGCCAACATGCTCGAAGTTGCTGTCTGTTCGGACAGTGAGTTGTTCAGGGCGGGAATTCTGCAGTACATCAACTCCCAACCGGGCGGGGCTGTTCTGGCGGAGTCCGGGTCGAACTTGTTCAAGCTGGTGGAGGCGCTGAAACCGGCCGCGGTGGTGGTCGACGGCCATACACACTTCGGGCAGCTCGCCGAATTCGTCGGCACTGCGCAGGGCGGCGGCGCACCGGCTCCGCCGATGGTTGTCGTAGGCCTGCCGACCGCGATCGACACCGCCGTCACCCTGCTCGGCGGGCCGGTGCACGGGTTGTTGCCCGCTGATTGCCGTCCGCCGGAATTCCATGCCGCGCTCCGGGCGGCGGTCAGCGGGGACTACTATCTGTCGGCAAAAGTCTTCAGTCCGCTGCTGGCAAAGCTGAGCGATGTGACCCTGGTACCGCAGAACGGCGCCGGGCTCACCGGCCGCGAATCGGAGATACTGGGAAAGCTGGCCGAGGGCAGGTCCAGTGCGGATATCGCGGCGATTCTCAGTCTCAGCAAGCGCACCGTCGGCTTTCACATCTCCAACATCCTCGCCAAACTCGGTGCGAGCAGCCGGGCCCAAGCGGTCGCATACGCCTATCAGAGCGGGCTGCTCAGGCCTCCGACCGGGCTGGGCAAGCCGTGATCCGCTACAACACGTGGCCCATCCGGTCGAAAGCCGTGCGCACCCGTCGTATCCACCAGGACACCGTCTCCTCGGAGGGGCGGGGCAGCCCGTGCGGCCGGTTCGCGGCGGTGGCCAGGAGCACACCGAGTTCACCCGCCACCGTGTGGTAGATGACCGACAGTTCGTACGCCGGGCTGTGGGGCGGTGCGTCGGTCATGCGCAGCCATTCCGCTTCGAGCGCGTCCCGCTCGGCGTCGTCGCCCCAAGCGGTGTTGTACAGGTAGTACACGAAGTCGAGGTCGGCGGGGCCGTATGCGGACAGCCCCCAGTCGATGGCGAGTACGGTGTCCCCGCGCCGGCCGAGGTTCGGCGGCCTCAGGTCGCCGTGCAGCAGGGTGTCCGGTGCCGCGCGCGCCAGACTCGCCAGCAGCGCTACGGGGTCCGCGACCAACTGGAGTACGGCATGGGCCAGTCGAGGATCGGCCCGTTCGGCGAACAGCTCCCACATCCGGCCGGTCATCGCGGGGAAGTTGTCGCTGCCGTGCCAGTGCAGCAGCCTCTGGAGCGGTGAGAAGACGCGCAGCCGGTCCGCCGGGGAGCACAACTCCGCCCGTGGCGGTCGGCCACGGAACTGTGTGTGCATACCGGCGACCGCCGTCAGAATCTCCCGCGCGGGGTGGCTGGGGGCGGCGTTCAGTTCCGCCGAGATGTCCTCCATCACGATCGTCCACACGCCGTCGTGCTGCCGGGCGGACAGCACCGGCGCCCGCAGCCCCGGCGGCAGGGCCGCGTACACCCCGAGGGTGTGCAGTCGGCCCTCCCGGCCGGGGTCGTGGCTCGCCACGGCCAGCCAGTCCCGGCCCGGCCGTACGACCTTGACGACGACGGGACGTCCGGAGGGCAGCCTGGCCCGGAAGAGCGCCGCCCCCGACAGCCCGTCATGGGTGAACTCGGCGACTGTGCCGGGCAGTAGGCCGGCCGCCGGGGCATCGACCAGCGTGGGCGGCTCGTGCGGTGTCGCCGGCGAGACGAGATGGAGCAGGATGCGGTCGTCCCGCACATGCACCTGATGCAGTTGGCGTACCGGGACGAGTCTCCCGGCCCGGACGGTGTCCCGTTGGGTCATCACCTCGTAGCCGCCGGCCGCGGCCGTCACCGACCACGCGGTCAGCCGTCCGCCCGGCCCTACGGTACGGGGCCAGGCCGCCAGGACGGCCGGGGCGCCGTGGATCACTTCGGCGCGGCGATTGGCGAAGCATTCGAGGGTGCATTCCGGGTGATACCACCGCCGCAGGCCGGAGCCCTGCCCTGCACCAATCGCGGCGCGCAATGCGTCGAGAATGATTTCAGCCATGGAGCATCACACCGAGCAGACTTGCACGCCGTTTCCCATTTTCAATCTGTCACAACCGCCAGGGCAGGCTGTCAATCCGACCAGGTGGCATATCTGCGGAAAGTGCGGGTGGACAACCTGGCAAGACTCTCGTCCCCCTCCGCTGAGCTGACTGTTAGCATCGTAGATCACGCAGAGTGAAGTCCTCAATCCTTCGGAAGTTCACAAGTGATCGAAACGAAGGGAAATTCAGCATGACCTCAAGCGCGAATTCGGGTGGCACTGGTCGGCCATACAAGGAAAGCTGCATGCCGCTGCCCGAGTTGTTCCAGGGCCCGCGCATCGAGCGGCTCAACTACCGCATTTTCCCCAACCCGGACGACGCCCTCACAGCGCTCAACGCGGGCGAGATCGACCTCGTGGACTTCCCGATTACGAGCGACGAGCCGCCGGCCGAAGGCGTCACCATCGATCCGTGCCGGGACTTCGGCTACTACTTCGTGGCCTTCAACAACAGGCTCGCGCCGACCGACTCGAAGCAGTTCCGGCAGGCGTTCGCGTTCCTCCTCGACGACGTCAAGAAGACCGTCAGCAAGAAGGTGCCGTCGGACCGTGTCGAGGTCATGGACAGCATCATGGTCCAGTACTACGGGCGGCTCGTGAACCGCTATCTGCCCAAGTACGAGACCGAAGGCCCGGACGACGCGGTGGCCAAGGCGCTCACCACCCTCGGCTCCGAACTCGACGGCATGGCGGACGGCTCCGTCACCTGCCTGATCACCACGAACGACGCCATATCCCGGGCCATCATGGTCGCCCTGCGCGAGCGGGTGGAGCGGGCCCCCCAGCTGGCGCGCGTCATCAAGTTCGTCGAGACGACCCGCAACGACGTCGCCAACAACGTGTACTCGGGCGACGAGGGCGAGTGGCACATCTTCTGCGGCTGGCAGTACGTACAGGACAACCTGTCGCGCTGGAACCCCGGGATGAGCAAGCTGCGCCTGTCCCTGGACTGGACCGCGGACTTCGTGTCGACCAACAGCCGCACCCGCAACTACCCGGGCTTCAACAACCCCGAGTTCGACCGGGCCGCCCAGCAGTTCCTCACCACCCTCCACCCCCGCGACCTGCGCGGTGCGGTGATCACCGAGGAGCACCTCGAACCCTGGTGGAACAACGCCGAGTTCTGGGCCAAGGGCGGGGACGTACCGCAGAACGCCGACGCCCTGCTGCTGCTGTGGAAGCTGCAGTGGATGATCGCCGACGAGGCCCCGGTGGTGCCGATGTTCGCCGGCACCGTGAGCTTCGCCCGCCGCTCCGACGTCGTCGGCATCTGGAACGGTGACCCGCACGAGAGCTTCACCTATCCCGGAGCCAGCCAGCCCATCGAGTCGACGTACCCCGGCGGCACGATGAGCCACTGGACCTTCCAGCGGATCCGCCGGACCGACCCCGAGGTGAACGAGATCAACCTCGGTGTCACCAACCGGCTGCGCCACATCAACCCGCTCGGCGTCGGCAACTACTGGGACGCGCTGGTGTGGAGCCGGATGTACGAGTCGATGCTCGGGCTGAACCCCTTCCTGCTGATGAAGGGTGTCGCCGAGGACGCGGTCAACCTCGCCGACTCCTTCCACAGCGAGTTCTTCGGCTCCGGCACCGTCCGCTACGCCCTGCACTTCACCGTCAAGCCGGGGGTGCTCTGGCACGACGGCCAGGACTTCACCGCCGAGGACGTGGCGTTCACCTATCTGTCGATGCTCGGCGCCCGCGGCCGGAAGCTGGCGGAACGGCACGCCTCCACCGCCTCGTTCGCCTCGGCGCTGGTCAACGAGCAGGAGATTCCCGCCTGGGTGGACATGGCCCGCTGGCTCGAGCACATCGAGCTGCCGGACTCCAAGCACATCAGCCTGTACTTCACGCACAGCAGCCGTTACCTGCACGAATGGTTCGGCGACATGCCGATCGTGCCCATGCACGTCTGGCGCCACCTGGGGCCGGACTTCACACAGCCCTCCTATCGCGGGACGCAGGGGCTGTACGCGATCTCCGACGCGGAGCGCGGAGCCGGTGACGAGGAGTTCGCCGGCTGGAACGGACTGGTGGGAACCGGCCCGTTCCGCTGGACACCGTCCAGTGACCCGCTGAACAGCGGCGGCAGCCTGGTGCGGTTCAGCCAGTACCACAACCGACTGGAGCCGTTGGAAGGGTGACCCATGAGCATCCAGTACCTCGACCCTGAAGGCCAACTGCCCGAACACCGTGCCGCGGAACTGACGCGCGGGTTCCGGGCCATGATGAACGCCGACCAGGCCACCGCGCTCCAGGCCGTGCTGCCCTCGACGAAAGACGAGGACTCACTGGTCCGGGCGTTCGGCTTCCACTACCTGGGCGACCTGTACCACTTCCAGTGGGACTTCCCGCTCTCCCTGACCGCCTACGAGAAGGCCGCGGACCTGTTCGCCGAGAACGGACACGACCGCGGCCACATCCTCAACCAGATGCGCCTGGCCGACATTTATGTCGACGAGGCGGAGTCCAGCGGCGACGCGGCCACGGCCGACATGCGCTCCGCCGAGGAGCAGGCACACGCCCTGCTCGACGAGGCGACGGCGCGGGCGGAGGCGCTGGGCGACCAGTTCCTCATCGGCTTCGGTCTGCACTACAAGGCACTGTTCAAGACCGCGGACGAGGACTGGCCGGCTGCGGCCGAACTGGCTCAGCGCGCCGTTCAGGTGCGCTCCGCCATGGGGGACGAGATCTTCGTCCTCAGCAGCCAGGCGCTGCTGGCCCGGGCCCGGGCCGAGCTCGGCGACTTCGACGCCGCCGAGGAGTTGGCGGAGAGCACGTTCAAGCTGCAGATGCAGCGGGATCTGCGGGCGCCGAGCCTGGCCACCCTGCAGATCATCTCCGTGATCAACGACCGCCGGTCGCTCGCCCGCACCAAGGAGCTGACCAGCAAGTTCACGGCGGTCGAGCCGATCGCCAGGACTCCGTTCATCTTCGGGGACGTGCCCGAGGAGGAACTCGCCGTCATGGCGCACTCGGGTGAGACCGTCTCGCCGATCGTCGGCTCGGTGGGTCGCACCGACCGCAAGCGCAGCGCGCTGGTCACCGATCCCGAAGTAAAGGTGAGTGCTCTGCACTCGTGATGGCCCCGCGGCGGGGGGTACGGGACAGGTGCCCGTACCCCCCGCTCGCGTCTGCCGGCGGAGGATCATGCCGAAACTGGTCGCCGTAGCGACGATCGAGGAATACACCGCGCTGGCCGACGACAGCTCGCTGGTGGCGGTGCTGGGCGACCACACGCACCGCATACGCCGGCTGACGTCGGCCCGGCCCGACGGCGCTCAGCTCTCCCCCCGGCTCTTCGAGGGACGGGTGGTGCTGGCGCTCGGAGAGGCGGGTGCGTTGGCCGGCCGCCACCACGCGGCGCACAGCGGGGCCCGGTTGGTGCACTGGGACGGGCTCGACTCCTTCAAGGCGTCGGTGCTGGGTGAAGAGGTGTCGAGCATTACGGTGGTGGGGCTCGCGGACCACTTCGGCCCGGCAGGCATCCGCACCCTGCAGCGGGAGCTGACGGCGCCGTGGGGTGTGCTGACCGGGCGCGATCTGTCCGCGCTCAGCTGGGTGGTGGCCAAGCAGCAGCTCTACCGGGGCAACCACTGGTCACGGCATCTGTCACTGTCCACCCTCGTCGAGACCACCGGACCCGCCGGGCGGGCCGGTCCGCTGACGAGTCTGCAGAACGAGCAGATCACCCCGGCCGTCCTGCACCGGTTGCGCTCGGTGCCCTACGACTTCCTCGCCCTCAGTGGCCACGGAGACCAGGCGGACATCTATCTGCACAGCGGCTGGCTGTGCAGCCGGGATACCGCGACCGCCCCCGGACTGCTCGCGGCGACCCGCGGGGCCGGGGTGATGCGGTGCTGTGCCGAGGAGACCTGTTACCGGGCAAGGATCCATGAGCCGGAGACCGGACTGGCGGCCGAACAGAACGTGCTGGTGCCGGCGGCGGAGACCATGGCCTCGGTGCTGCTGCTGAACAGTTGCCACACGCTGCTCACCGCTCCCGGTTACCGCTACCGGCCGGAGAGCGCCGTGCTGGCACGGTGCCTGGAGGGGATGGCCGGAGCCGTCGTGGCCACCGAGCTCCAGCGCCGGGCGGAGCCCGCGGAGGCGCTGCTGATGTCGGCACTGTTGTGGAGCGGGCACTCGGCGGGAGTGGCCACATGGGCACTCAACCGCCTTCAGTCCGACTGCTTCACGGCCTCGCCCGTCTTCGTCCTGTTCGGCGATCCGGACCTGACGATCGCCGGACAGGAGCCCGGGACCGCGGTGACCGGTTCCCCGGTCCGGCTGCCGTCCTCGTCGAGCCATGTCAGCCGTGCGCCGCTCACCGACGCGGACGACGTCGTGCGCGCCGAGCCCACGGGCCCGCACCGGGCCGGTCGGCGGGCCTTCGTCGTTCCCGTACCGCAGGGCCGGGAAGTGGTGCTGGCGTCGGACCGCGGCCCGGTCACCGCCGATCCGGAGGTACGGCTGGTCCGGACCGTGGAACCTCGCATCGGCACGCGTGAGCTGCGGTTGCTGCAGGGGCGGCTCGGTGCGCTGACCACGCTTCAAGTGCCCTTGCCCGACGGGGCGGTCACCCGGCTGAGCCAGGCCATGGCCTCCGCCGTACGCGCCGTACGGCTGCCCGTGCAGCACCCCCGCGCTGTGACGGCCCCGAGGGAAGCGATCGCCGCGCTGGCCGACACGCTGCAGATGACGCAGGGAGCGGCGGTGCAGCGCCTGGTGCGGGAGTGGAGCGAGGCGCTCGGCGGCCCGATGATGGGCGTCGACGAGGAGCGGGTCGTGCACACCGGACTGGAACCCACCGAGGAACCCTGCCCCACGTGCCTGTCTCCACTGTTCCTGGCGACGGTTCAGGACGTGTACGTGCCCGGCGTGGAGCGCCGGCTGTGGCTGTGCCCCAGCTGCACCGTGGTCGCGGACCTGCCGGCCGGTGCGGACCGGTTGGCGGTGTCCGCGCCGGCGCAGGTGGAGCGCGGCCGCCCGTTCGAGGTGACCGTTCGGCTCCCGGACGCTCCCGTCGGGATGCCGGGTGTGACGACGGTGGGCGCCGCACTCCTCGGTGCCCGGGGACGCTGCCGGCCCGGCATGACGATCGGCGCCGGCACGCTGCGGTTGTACGTCCACGAGGACGCTGTTCCGGGGACGTACAACCTGCGTGTGGTGGTCCTGACCGATCTCGACTGCCTCTTCCATCTGCAGCCGGTGTCGGTC
Source organism: Streptomyces sp. NBC_00287 (assembly GCF_036173105.1). NCBI lineage: Bacteria > Bacillati > Actinomycetota > Actinomycetes > Kitasatosporales > Streptomycetaceae > Streptomyces > Streptomyces sp. NBC_00287. The sequence continues at coordinate 6,528,490 of NZ_CP108053.1, read as the reverse complement.
CTGACGTAGGCCCGGCCCGGACGGCTCAGGCCAGTTCGAGCGTGGCCCTGGTGCGTGCGGTCGTCTCGGCCCAGGCGAAGACCCCGACCGACGCCACGAAGTACACCAGGCCCACGACGATCTCGCCGAGCAGCAGTCCGCTCACCGCGGACAGCGTCTCCCCGTCGGCGATCCGGCGCGCCGCCTCGATGCCCCGGCTCAGCGGCAGCGCCTCGCCCAGGATGCGCAAGCCGGTCGGCAACTCGTCAAGGGCGACGTTCGCCCCGCTGACGAGCAGCATCAGCAGGGCCACCAGATTGGCGAGGAAGGGCACATCCCGGACGAGCAGCCCGACGGCCCCGAGACACAGTCCCAGGCCGGAACAGGCGGCAGCCGCCACCATCAAGGTCAGGGCCAGCGGCGCGACCTCTCCCGCGGCGATGTCCGCGTCCAGTACCAGTGCCCCGACGAGCAGCGTGTACGCGGAGACGAGCAGGCCGTTGAGGGCGAAGGGGATCAGCCGCCCCACGAAGACGATGATCCGGTTGGCGGGGGACGCCAGCAGCGCGGGCAGCGTGCCCGTCGCCCGCTCCTCCGCCATCGCGAGGATCGGCCCGTAGACACAGGCGACCGTGCACCCGACGACGGCGTTCCCGATGACGAAGTACGACGGGTCGGCCACCTGCGCATAGCGGCCCAGCTGCGCGAAGAACAGCATCTGCAGCACCGGCGTCACCAGCATCACGGAGAAGAACAGACTGGGCCGCAGCCATTCGAACAGCGCGCGGTACGACAGGTATCCGCCGATCACCAGCAGCCGTAGGGGAGCCATCACCACTCCCCTACCGCAGATGAAGCGTCGCGGTCACCCGGGCGCGGTGTTCCGCGACCCGGAGCAGTAGGACACCGCCGATCCCGTAGGCGATCCCCAGTCCGCAGCAGGCGGCGAGCTCCGGCCACGTCGATCCTCCCGTCGCCGCGCCGTTCAGCGCGTCCAGCGCCCAGCGGGGCGTCAGCAGTGTCCCGATCGCGTTGAATCCGGGCGCGAGCGTCGAGGCGGGGACGAGCAGCCCGCAGACGATCCACACCGGATACTCGAGCATGTTCGTGAACATTCCGGCCTGGCGGTAGAGCACGAACGCGGCGCAGAGCAGCAGTCCCAGCAGGCTCATGCTCACGATCATCACCAGGGTGGCGAGGAGGAACAGCGCCACACTGTCCACTTCCACGGGCACGTCGAAGGCCCACGCGCCGAGAGCGAGGGACCCGGCCATCGAGTAGAGCGACAGCGCGGCAGCCGCCACGCAGGAGCCTGCCGCCACCGCGGCGAGCGGTGCCGGGGCCGCGACGAGGAACGGCAGCGTGCCCTGTCGCCGCTCCCAGTTGAGCGTCCCCCCGGCGAGGAACAGCACCGACGTCCACGAGCCCATGACCGCCGCCCCGAGCATGGTCGCCAGGGTGAGTCGGCTGTCGTCCCCGGAGCCCAGGACGAGTCCGGCGACGGACGCGTAGATGATGGGCTGAACCACCGCCGCGATGAGCGAGAACCTGCTGCGCATCAGAAGTTTGGCGGTGAAGAGCGCGGCGGCGCCCGTCGCTCGCGCGGCCTCGGCGGCCGGGCTCATGTCAGTTCCCCGACGGGCCGGCTGACCAGCTCCACATAGGCGTCCTCGAGCGTCGGCTCCCGCAGCGGCATGGCCCCGACCACCGCGTCGCCGAGCAGAGCGGCCACTTCGCCGCCGGGGTCGTGACCGGCGCGGAAGTGGACGCGCATGATCTGCAACTGCTCCCGGTCCTGGATGTCCACGGCGCGCACGGAAGGCAACTGCTTGACCTTCTCGACGAGTTCATCGCCGACACCGCGCACCTCGAACTCGGCCACCCGGCCCAGGGTGGCCGCGGCGCGCAGCTCCTTCGCCGTGCCGGTGGCGACGATCCGCCCCTTGTTCATGACGGTGATCCGGTCGCACAGTTCCTCGGCCTCGAACATGTAGTGCGTGGTCAGCAGAATGGTCTTGCCGGCGTCCCGCAGCCCACTGATGACCTGCCGCAGCTCTCGCGCCCCCACGGGATCGATGCCGTTCGTCGGCTCGTCCAGCAGGACCACCCGCGGATCGTGCAGCAGGCCGCGGGCGAGATGCAGCCGTTGTCGCATACCCCGGGAGAACCCCTCGACGGGCCGGTCGGCCACGTCGGAGAGCCGGAACTGCTCCAGCAGTTCGGCCGCACGGGGCCGCGCGATCCTGGGCGGGATGCCGTACAGCTCGGCGAAGTAGCGGAGGTTGTCGCGGGCGGAGAGCCGGTCGTACAGCCCGGAATCGCCGCCGAAGACCACGGCGACCGTCTTGCGGACGGCTCGCAGGTCCCGCTGTACGTCCAGTCCGAGGATGTGCGCCGAACCCGAGGTCGGCACGAGCAGGGTGGCCAGGATCCGCGTCAGGGTCGTCTTCCCCGCTCCGTTCGGCCCGAGCAGGCCGTACACCGAGCCGTGCGGGATCTCCAGGTCGAGCCCGTGCAGCGCGGTGACCTGTGTCGCGGGGCGACCGCGGCCGCCGCGTATCCGGAACTCCCGGCGCAGTTGCCGGATGACGATCGAGGGGTCGGCGTTCACCGGGCCGCTGCTTCGGCCGGGCGGAGAAGTCCGCGGGCTGCCAGGGCGGTCACGACCGTCCTGGTGTCGTCGAGCGCCGTGTCCGGGCCGATGCCGAGAGTGCGCGCCGCGTGGTCGGCGATCTGGGGCACCGACCAGCGTCCGCTCGCGCATCCGTAGACAAGGGCCGCGAACGGCTGGAGTTCGGCGCTCTCCCCGTCCATGCGGACCACCAGCACCCTGCCGTCGTACATGCGGGCAAGCCGTACGTCGAGGCTGCGCCGCACCCGGTCCTGGGCCGAGGCGGTGTCCGGGTCCGGTGGGCTCAGCCGGCTGTAGGGGCAGGCGAGTTGGACGCAGCAGTTCAAGGTCTCCGAGAACGCGGCAAGGTCCTGGACGTGGGCGGCGAGCTCCTGCGGGCCGCTGCTGCCGGGCCCGCGCAGGGCTTGCTCGAAGTCTCCGAGCAGCTGCGGGCTGCCGTCGATGTGCTCCAGCCGCCGATGGCGCCACTTCTCCTGGGTGTTGGTGTCGCCACGGGCGGCGAGATAGGCGTCGAGCTGGGCCTCCATGCCGAGCCGGGCCTGAAGCAGGGCGTCGTACACCCGCCCGGCCGCCAGCCGGGTCACGGCGTCCGTGAAGTAGGACTCCGCGTACATGGCCTTGGTCTGGGTGATGTACCGCGCGAGCAGGTCGAGATCGACCGCGGACCGCAGCTGCTCGAATTCCGCTTCTCCGTACAACGGGCTGCCGATGCTGAGCCGGTGCAGGAATTCGACGGCCATGGGCCAGATTTCCAGGGTGGGCCGCAGCTCGTGGAAACGCACCTGCTCCAGAGCCCAGTGCACATCGTGCTCGGACCAGTAGCGGACGATGACGCGGTCGTCTCCGTGCAGCAGATGATGACTCGCGACCCGTTGCGTCCCGCCGGGAACGCTGAATCCGCCGATGGGCTTGATACCCGGCGGAATATCGCCTATGGCATAGAAGTTGTAATTGGAACCGGCGGTCGACCAGCCTTCCGCACGTGATCCACTGACGAATATCGTCAGCGCATCCTCCACCGGTAATCCGCCGAGCAGTTCGCGACAGGTGTCGAGCTCCTCCGGTGGCAATCTCTTCAGCCGGTCCTCCGCTGGGACGGATAGCAAGATCTCAACCTCCCGCACTGCCCGCCGACGGCATGCTCGAAGCAACGTGATGGTTAGTATTCGACCAGATCTTGGCGACTCAAGGGAGCCTGGTAATCAGGACAGGCACCTCGCCTTTGTGTCAGGTGCGCCAGGGGCGATGAACAGGTTTACCAGCTCGTCGGGATGCGCAAAACTCCCTGTTCGGAATAGAACGGGGGAGGCGCAGTCGCATGCATCTGGCCGAGGTGCTCAGACTCCGGGCAATACCGGCGGCAGGTGTGTGCCTCGAGGTGACTCGCCGCTGTCCGCTGAAGTGCGCACACTGTTTCACCAATTCCTCGATGGCATCGCCGGAACCGCCGGCCGACCGGCTGCTGCGTTTCGCCGGGACGCTCGCCCGCCGGCCCCCGAGCATCGTGCTCATGTCCGGTGGCGAACCCCTGCTCAGGCCGCGGCTGGTGGCCGAAATCGCCGGTCTCGCCAAGGCCGCGGGTGCCCGCAGCTACGTCCTGTCCGGCGCGTACTTCGCCACCCGGCCGCGGATACCGGCCGCGATTCGCACCGCCATCAAGGCGGTTGACCACTTCGCCGTGAGCATGGACCCCTTCCATGAGCCCGAGGTGCCCAGGACCGCGGTCCTCGCCCTGCTCGACGAGCTGCTGTCCGAAGGAACCGCGGTGAGCGTGCAGACCGTGGACGGGCAGGCCGAAGAGCTGACAGCCCTGCTGCGGGACCGCTACGGCGACCGGGTGCCCGTGCTCGTCACGCCCCTCATCGCCGCGGGCCGGGCGGCGGACCGCCGACACCGTGCGGCGCCACCGACCGACAGCTCCGTGACACCGTGCGCCCTGGCGGCGTGGCCGGTGGTCACCGCCTCGGGGGCCGTGACCGCCTGTTGCAACGAGCAGGTCGTGGCCGGAGCGCCCGCACCGCATCTGCGACTGGGCCACATCGACACCGACGACTGGCCCGAGATACGCCGACGCACCCTCGCCCGCCCCATGCTGCGTGCGCTGCGCACCTTCGGCCCCGGCTATCTGGCGGCCCGCTGGGCGGTGGACCCCGAGTCCGGTCACTGCGCCACCTGCCGGCGCCTGCCCGCGGAGAACTCGAAGGCCGCCGCCGAACTGGACGCGCCGTTCGGCACCATCGCCCAGTCGGTCGTCGCCGCGTCGGTGCGTCAGGGCGGCGCCGCGGCCTTCGCCCGCCGGTACGGCGTCCCCGAGTATGCCGAGCTGGTTGTGGGAGGCGAACCCGCCCATGGCCCTGACCAGTAGCGACATCGCCCGGATCAGGGCCGACCGGGGCAGTTCGGCGCTGCTGTTCCTGACCGATCGCTGCCCTGTCGAATGCGCCCACTGTTCGGTCGGTTCGCTGCGCTCCGGACCGGGCATCAGCGACTGGCCCCGCTTCACGTCCCTGGTCGCGGGGCTCGCCGCGCACCGCAGGATCCTGGTGGTAGCCATCTCCGGCGGCGACCCGTTCGCGGAACGGCGAGGACTCAGCCATGCGGTGCGGGAACTCAGCGCCGCGGGCAAACAACTCGTGCTCCACACCAGCGGTTTCTTCGGGGCGGCGCAGTGGGCAGAGCCCGTGCTGCGGCGCACCGAGACCGTCGTACTCAGCACCGACCGCCACCACCGCGCACGGGTCCCGGACCAGGTCTGGCTCGCCGCCGCCCGGCTGATCCGCGCCTGCGGGGCCTGGCTGGTCGTCCAGAGCATCGAAGAGGACGCCGACCAGGCCGCTGAGCTGCTGCACCGTGCCTTCGGGCGGGGCTGGGCCGACTGGGCGGAGATCGTGCGACAGCCCGGACTGGCGCACGGCCGAGGGGCCGACTGGTATCAGCCGGCGCGCGCCTCCTCCGGTGAGCGGTGCGCCTTGGTGGGCACGCCGGTGGTCCGGTACGACGGGACGGTGACCGCCTGCTGCAACGAGACGGTGATCATGGGGGGCGGGCCGGACCGGCTGCGCCGCAAGGCGGCCACGGCCGAGGAGTTGCACTCCGCCCTGGACAGCCTCGACGACGATCCGCTGCTGTGGGCCGTCGGCGCCACCGGGCCCGCCGCCCTGCGGCCCGGGGCAGGACCGGACGGCATCTGCGCGCAGTGCTGGCGGGTGCTCGAGCACGGCACCGGCTCCCCCGCCTTCACGAAGGCGCTCCGCGGCCTGAGAGAGGGTGCTCATGACGTCTGAGAGCAGCCTTCTGCAGCTGAAACTGGACCACGCCGTGCCCGCACTGGAGAGCGCCTCGCGACGGGCCTGGGACCGGCCCGACGCGGACCGCTTCAGGGAGTACCTCGCCGTCTGTCACATGGCGACGCGGGCCACCGTACCCCTGCTGGAGTTCGCCGTCGCCGAGTGCCGGGCGCGGCCCGCGACGGACGGGGTGGCCGCCCGGCTCGTCTCCTACTACCTGGCGCAGATCGAGGAGGAGCGCGGCCATGACGCCGCCCTCCTCGACGACTTCACCGCGGCCGGAGGCGATCCCTCCGCGCTGCTGCGACGGGTCCCTCGCCCGGAGATCGCCGCCCTGGTGGGGGCCCAGTACTACTGGGTGCGGCACAGCCACCCCGTGGCGCTCGTCGGCCATATGGCGGTGCTGGAGGGCTACCCTCCCCCGCCGGCCGTGCTCGAACGCATCCGGCACGCCACCGGGCTTCCCCCCGCCTGCTTCCGCACCCTGGCCGCGCACACCGAACTCGACCGCCACCATCGCAAGGAACTCGCCGAGCTGCTCGACTCGTTGCCGCTCGACGACCGGTGCCGCTCGCTCGTCGGGATCGCGGCCCTGCACGCGGTGCAGCTGCTCGTCACCTCCGTGGACCGTCTCGCAACGCTCGACATGTCGCAGGAGAGGACAGGCACGCATGAGTGAACACCAGGGCCAGGACCCGCTCGACCGGCTGCGCAGGGCGGGCATCCCGGTGGACCACATGGTGGATCCGCAGCGAGAGGTACTGGCCTCGCTCACGGACGAGGAGATCGAGCTGCTCATCGCGCTGCGGCAGCGGCTGGACGAGGCGACTCCCGACGTGATGGCGCACTCCGAGTGGGCCGGAGGTGTGGTCTGGTAACCGTCGCGGACTGCGCAGCGTGCGGGCGGCCCGGCCTGGCCGAGGCCCGGTACTGCCCGTACTGCGGAGAGCCGGTCGCCGAGGACGACCCGTACGAGACCAGGCGGGTCGTCTCCGTGGTGTTCTGTGATCTGGTCGGCTCGACGGCCCTCAGCGAACGAATGGACCCCGAGCCGCTGCGTGCCCTGGTCGGGCGCTACTACGAGCGGATGCGGCGCGCCCTGGAGCAGCACGGCGGGACGGTGGAGAAGTTCATCGGGGACGCGGTCGTCGGGGTGTTCGGGGTGCCCGAACTGCACGAGGACGACGCCCTCCAGGCGGTACGCGCGGCGGTCGCCATGCGTCGGGAGGCCGAGCAGCTCGACCGCGAACTGAGCGGGCGGCTGGGCGAACGGCTCGCGGTGCGGCTCGGCGTGAACACCGGAGAGGTGATGGCCTCCGGTTACGGCTCGAACGTGCGAGTGACCGGGGAGATGGTGAATGTCGCCGCCCGCTTCCAGCAGGCGGCCGGACCGGGGCAGATCGTCGTCGGCGCCGCGACCCGCGCCCTGGTGAGCGGGGCCGTGCGCCTGGAGTCCCTGGCTCAGCTACGGCTGAAGGGGAAGAGCGCGCCGGTCCCGGCCTGGCTCGTGCGCGACGTCGACCCCGAGGCCGGCGGGATCGAGCGCCGGATGACCGCACCGCTGGTGGCACGGGAACCGGACCTGCGCTTCCTGCGCAACAGCTTCGCCCACGTACGCGACAGCGGCATGACCGCGATCGTCACCGTCTACGGCGTCCCCGGCATCGGCAAGTCGCGCCTGGCACAGGAGTTCCTGGGCTGGGCCGGGAGCCGGGCCCAGGTGTGCTCCGGACGGTGCCCTCCGTTCGGCCGCGGCGCTTCCCTCGGCCCGCTCTTCGGCGTACTGGCCGAACTCGCCCGCTTCGACCAGGTCGATGAGGAGCTGCGGGCCGCGGCCGAGGCGCTCTGGGCGGGAGCGGTCGAGCACACCCCGGACGATGTGCTGTGGGTGGCCCGCCGGCTCCTCGCGGCCGTGGCGGTCCAGGGCCCCCTGGTCGTGGTCCTCGACGATGTGCAGTGGGCACAGCCGCTGCTGCTCGATGTCCTCGGCCGGCTGGCCGACTCGGGGCGTGACATCCCGGTCCTGCTGCTCTGTCTGGCCCGGCTCGACCTGCTGGACAGCCGCCCGGACTGGTCCGGCGGCAAGCTGTCGGCGGCCTCCACCGTGCTGGCTCCGCTGCACCTGGAGGCCGCCCGGCAGCTGGCCCGGGACCAGTTCGAGGTGACGCTCCACGATCAGGACGCGGAGGAGACCGTACGCGGCATCGCCGCCCGCTCCGGCGGCAACCCCCTGTACATCGAGCAGTTGGTGAGCGCGGTCCGTGACGGATCCGGCATCGACGCGCTGCCGCTGACCATCCGCGCGCTGATAGACGCGCGCCTCCAGCGGCTCGACGCAGTGGACGGCGCCATCCTGCAGTGGGCGGCCGTACACGGCATGGAGTGCTCGACAGGCTTGCTGGAGGGCCTTCTGGAGGGTCTGCTGGATGCCACCGCGCTCCAACCCGAACTGGACCGGCTCGCTCACCGCCAACTCCTCGACGCCGTCGGCCTGCACACCTACCGCTTCCGCAATCTGCAGATCCGCGAGGTCGCCTACGAGTCCATCCCGAAGCGGATCCGGGCGCAGATGCACGAGCGGGTCGCCGAACTGCTCACCGAGTTCGACGGGGACGCGGCCTACGAGTCCGGCGATCACCTGGAACGCGCCCTGGCCTACTACCGGGAGCTGGGCAGGACCGAGGACGCCGAAGGACTGCGATCCCGTACGGCGGCCGCCCTGCGCACCGCGGCGTCGCGGCAGCTCAGCCACGGCGATCTGCACACCGCCGCGGATCTGTTGGGCCGCGCCCTGGACGCGGCACCCGAGGACGATCCGGCCCGCAGCGCCATGCTCACCCAACTGGGCACCGTGCTCGTCGCCACCACCCGGCTCGGGGAGGCCCGCACCGCGCTCCAGCAGGCCGCCGCGCTGGCCGAGGAACGCGGCGACCGGGCCGCGCTGGCTCATGCCCGGCTGGGTCTGGTGCAGTTGCCCGCCGCGCAGGCGACGCCCGAGGATCTGCTGCGGGCGGCGTCCGAGGCGGTGACCGTGTTCACCCAGGCCGCGGACGCACGGGGGCTCGGCAAGGCGTCCTCGCTGATCGGGCAGGTCCATCTCGCGGACGGCCGCTATCGGCAGGCTGTCGAGGCCTTCGAGCGCGGCCGCCCGGACGGCGCCGCCGTGGCGGACGAGTTGCACGACGCCCAGAGCATAGGCGGGCTCGCCTTCTCGCTGTGGCGCGGACCCACGCCCGCCACACAGGCTGTCGAGGAGTGCGAGAAGTTGCTGTCCGGGGTGCCCGCCTCCTGCCGTCTGGTGCGGGTGGCGGCCATGTGCCCGCTTGCGGTACTGCTGGCCGGCCGGTCGCAGTCGGCGCGGGCCAGTGAGCTGCTCGCCGAAGCGGAGCACATGGTGGGCGAGTTCTCCCATGAGTTCGCCCGGATCTCGATCTCCGTGTTCATGGCGATGGTGCACTCCTTCGCCGGTGAGCTCCCCGCCGCGGAGCAGCGGCTGCGCGAGGTGTGCGAGGCCCTGAGCCCCTTCGGCGGCGCCCAGCACGCGGCGGCGGCCGGTGACCTGATCCGGGTGCTGCTGCGGCTCGGCCGGCCCGACGAGGCGGTCGACGTACTGCGTTCACGGCCGGAGTGGAGGGACGACGAGGGCGACTTCCCGGCGGGCTTCTTCGGCGCCCGGGCGCGGGCCGAACTCGCCGCCGGACGCACCAAGGAGGCCGAGGACTGCGTGCGGACGGCGCTGCAACTCGCGGCGGCGACCGACTCGCCCGAGATCCAGGCCGTCGCGCTGCTGGACCAGGCCCATGTGCTGCACGCGCTGGGCAGGCAAGAGGAGGCATATCGGGCGGCGGAGCGAGCTCATGCCCGGTACCGCGCCAAGGAGCACCTGGCGGGCATGGCCGAGGCCGAGCAGATGCTCCGGCAGACAAGCGGCAGCCGCACCGGGAGCCCGATCATCCGGGAGGACGGCCGATGACCGCCGAACTCACCCTGTCCTGGCGGCTCGGCGACGGCCCCGCGGCAGCCGCGCGCGAGCCGGTCACCTGGCCGCACCCCGTCACCAGGGAATGGGCCTGGGGCGACGGCCGGGGGGCCGGTGCGCGGGTCTGCATCCTCGACAGCGGGGTCGAACAGGGGCATCCGCGGGTCGGCCCGGTCCAAGGGGCCTACGCGGTGCAGGAGGGCCCGGACGGAGAACTGACCGTGGTGGAGGACACCGAGGGCGATGTGTGCGGCCACGGCACCGCCTGCGCGAGCATCATCCGCTCCCTCGCCCCCGCCTGCGAGATCTTCAGTGTCCGGGTGCTCGGCCTCGGCTACTTCGGCAGCGGAGAGGCACTGCTCGCCGGATTGCGCTGGGCACTCGCGCAGAACTTCGACGTCATCAACATGAGTCTGTCCACCACCAAACCGGAAGTGGCCCGCGAGCTCTACCACTTGGCCGACGTCGCCTACTTCCGCCGCAATGTCATCGTCGCGTCCGCGCACAACATCCCGATCGAGAGCTTCCCGTGGCGGTTCGCCTCCGTGATCTCGGTCGGCAGTCACCGCAGTCCCGATCCCGAACTCCTGGTGCACAACCCGGCGCCACCGGTCGAGTTCTTCGCCCGCGGGGACCAGGTTCCCGTCGGCTGGCTGAACGGCGGCCACATGGTGTGCAGCGGAAACAGCTTCGCCACCCCGCACGTCAGCGGCATGTGCGCACGCATCCTGGGCGCACATCGCGGCCTGACTCCGTACCAAGTAAAGACGCTCCTTCACCTGATCGCGGGCCATGTCACGGAGGGAACCTGATGGAGGGACCAGACCTCGCCCGGCTGCTCGACCGGACCGGCGCCGGGCAGGCGCACCAGTTGCTCCTCCAGTCGATCGCCGAGACGACCCGGTCGGTCTGTGACGCGCAGGCGTGCTCGATTCAGCGACTCGACACCGCCAGCCGGGAGTTCGTGTTCGAAGCGGTCGCGGGTCAGGGGCATCCCACGCTGGTCGGCCGCCGGTATCCCTCGGACCGGGGGATCGCGGGCTGGACGCTGCTGTCCCGGCAGTCGGTCGTGGTGGACGACGTGTCCACGGAGCCCTCCTTCGCCAAGGACGTCGCCGAATCCACCGGCTACGTACCGCACTCGATCGTCGCCTTTCCCCTGATCAAGGACGACATGCCGGTCGGGGTGCTGGAGGTGCTCGACGCCGATCTGGACGGGCGGCGCGGTATCCGCTCGCTGGAGTTCATCGCGCCGTTCGCCGGCCAGGCGACGATCGCGATGCAGCTCGTCGAGCGGGACCGCACCCTCGGGACGGCCGTCGCCGAGAACTCCGAGTTACGCGAACTCCTGGCGCTGACCCAGGAGTTCAGCAGCCTCAGCGGCCCGAAGCGGGAGACCGCGCTGCGGCTGCTCGGGCTGATCAGGGAGTTGATGACCTAACCGGCAGGTGGGACTGCCACCAGTCCAGGAGCGCCGCCGCGCGGGCCTGCCTGACGGTCGGTGGTGCGGCGCCCACGCCGTGCCCGCACCGGGCCAGCACCGCGAACTCCGCGGGCACCCCCGCCTCCACCAGCCGGGCGAACAGCAGCCGTGACTCGGCGGGCGGACACCGCAGGTCGCGCTCCGCGGCCAGGACCAGCACGGGAGAGTCGTTGTCCAGCGGTACGGTCAGCGGATCGGGCCGCTCGCCCGGACCCGGGCCGCCCTTCCAGTACCCGTCGGTGACCTGGATGCCCAGGTCGCTGCCGGTGCGGTGGAAGTCCCAGCCGATGATGGCACGCTCCACCACGGCAGCCTTGATCAGCGGGGTCGCGCTCCACAGCAGGGCGGCCAGATAGCCGCCGTACGACACTCCGTGCACCCCGACCCGGTCACCGTCGATCCCGGGCATCGCCACCACCGCGTCGAGCACGGCGCGTACGTCCTCCAGATCGAGCACACCGGGGGCGCCGAGCAGTGACGCGGTGAACTCCGCGCCACGCCCCGCGGAACCGCGCGGGTTCAGATAGAGACCGGCGTAGCCGCGGGCGGCCAGGCGCTGTACATCGGGTGGGATCACCCAGCCGGCCTGGGCGCCGGGGCCCCCGTGCAGCCAGACCACCAGCGGAGCGGGCGATGCCGAACCGTCCGCAGGGGGCACCAGCCAGGCGTCGACCCCATTGACGGTGAGCGGCCGGACGCCGCCCCGCTCCCCCAGGGAGACCGGCTCCCGCACCGGGAGCGCCGGCTCGACGGGCTCGGGCAGCGCGGCCCTCGGCAGGAAGAACACGTCCTCCGTCGATGCCCCCTGGCGCACGAGCGCCACGATCCCGCCGTGGCCGGCGTCGTACGCGTCCACCTCGCACGGACCGTCGAGCAGCCGCCGCTGCCTGCCCGGTCGTGCGGGGTCGAGCAGCAGCAACGGCACGGCGCCGCGGGCGAGTTGGGCGGTGAGCAGCAGCTCCCCCACCACGGACAGCCCGTGCACCCGGGAGGTGAGCGGATGGGCGACATCGACGCTGGCGGGGTCGGTCAGCCGGCCCTCGGTGGTGTGGACGGCGCCCACGCTGCCGCATCCCGCAGCCTCGGTGAGCGCCACGAACGCCACCGTGCCGTCCGGCAGCCGCGTCGAGGCGGCGGGCACCAGGTCGGGCTCCGTGAGGGCGACCTCGTGGCCGGTGTCGGGGTCGAACCGGAACAGCTGTGCGCCCAGGTCACGGTAGCGGTCGTCGTGCCGGTCGGCGACGTAGAGCAGGCCCTCCGCGCTCCAGGACAGCTCACGGCAGTCCGTGGCGGATTCGACGATCACGGGCTTGTCGTCACCGAGGGCGAAGACATGCACCCGGCGCACATCGTCCGCGAGCCAGCCGCGACCGTCGCGGTCGAACCCGAGCCGCCGGCTCCGGTGCAGCGTGGGCGGCGCCTCGGGGAGCGCCGCACACGACCAGGCGAACTCTTCTCCGTCCGGCCGCCATACCGGCTTGCCACCGGAGAGCATGGGCGCCGTGGCGCGGAGGACCGTATCCGTCTCTGGGTCGATCACCACACAGAGCTTGCCCTGGTCGGCAGCGGCGAGGCCCAGTAGCCGGGGCCTGTCCGGGCCGGGGGAGAAGCTCAGTGCGGTACAGCCGGTGTGCAGCCCGGTCCAGGTGCCGGCTTCGTCCGTCGGGCGGATCCAGGTGGAGATCCGGTCCTGGTCCGCGGCCGGATCGGGAGTGAGCACAGAGGCGGCCACCAGCGAGCCGTCCGCCGACAGCGCCACCTCGGTGACCACACCCGGCTGCGGCGGCAGTCCGAGGCTCAGCCACTCATGCGCCACCTCACGGAACGGGGAGTCAGCCACTCAAGGCCCTTCCTGTACGGGAATGATCAGCGGCCCCCGGCGCAGGGTCACGGTGTCGGGGATGAGCGGCTTGAGCCGGTGGGGCTCCCCCGGCGAACGGAGATTGCGCTGGCCCAGTGCCTCGTACCAGCCGTCGGCCGCTTCCGAAGTGACGTTGTCCCAGGCGTAGTGCCAGATGGGCCGCTCGACATCGGCGTCGGCATCGATGGGTTCGACCTCGGTGGCCCCGTGCAACAGGCCGACCTCCTCGACCCGGTTGACGAACACGGTGAAGGGCGTGTCCTCGGCCATGTCCAACTGATAGGCGACCGCGTAGTCCTCCATCAGGGTCCGGTAGTGCGGCAGTTGGAAGGTGAGGTTCCGACTGGCGGGCACCTTGTCGAGGATGTCCCTGATGTCGAGGCCGTGGTCCCGGCAGTAGGCGCGTCCGTCGCAGAACACGGGCCAGCCGCCGCGGACATTGACATTGGGGCCGTACAGATTGGAGCCGAGCGGCTCGACGATGTCGAAATGCGCCTGCTGATTCGCGCGGAAATCGAGGCCGTAGCCCATGAAGTTCACGTTGACGCCGTAGCCGTCGAGCAGGAACTCGATGGGGCTCAAGTCGAGCTTCAGGGGGTTGAGTTGGCCGGGGTGATGCTCGCACAGCAACTCGAAGACCTGCTCGCAGAGTTCCCGGCGCAGTCGCCTGGTCCACTCCACGGCTGTGGTCCAGGACAGCCCGGCGGCCCGGAAGGCGGGAACCGCTCCATGGATCAGTGCCAGGCCCGGTGCTGCCGTGGCCGGGTTGAGGCGCTCGGCCACGGCCTGCACAAGGTCGGCCGGGGGATGCCAGGTGGGTTCTCCTGTCGGGGCGGTCACCATGGCGGGGGCGATACGGAACAGGACCCCGACGGGCGGATTTAATCGGCTGAAACCGGTGTCCGGTTCTGTCGTCGACGACACAGCACGTGCTTAATGCGTCGCCTGTCACATGTCAACACCCCCTGGGTCGGGGGCGGGTGGGCCGGGCGGCGTGTCGGGGAGGTCCGGGAACACGGCGCGGATCCGCTCACCGGCCAGCCGTGCGGATTCGACCGTCGAGCCGATCAGACAGGCCCGGACCGATGGCGCCTCGGCCCCGAAGGCACTACCAGGTCCGACGATCACGCCGACCTCCGCCAGCGCGGACACCGCGTCCTCCTCCGCTGCCGGCACACGGAGCAGAACATGCGGTCCCCACCCGGCATCCGCCGTGCCGACTCGCCCGAGAAACGCCGCTCGGACGGCCTCGATCTCCTCGTGCGGAGCGCGCAGCAGAGCCAGTCCCCCGGCCTCCAGGAAGTACCCCCACACCCGCTGCCAGTAGGCCGGCGGGGCAGGCATGGCGCTGTGCGGTCCGACGCTGCCGGGATCCTCCCGCACCACCCAGCCGACACCGGCCCCCGGTCCTGCGATCTTGTGCAGGGTCCCCACCCGAATCACTCCCGGCGGCAGTTCGACGCGTCCTGCGTACCAGGTGTAGGCGGTATTGCAGATCACGCGGACGCCCCGCCGCACGGCCGCGCGCAGGTCTGCCAGAAAAGCGGCGTCGGGCTGCCGGCCATCGGGATTGCGGCAGGGCGTGGTCACCCAGAGGGCGGCTCCGCCGGGCACCTCGCGCACGCGGTCCCAGGGCAGGAACCGTACGGGGACCCCGTGCGCGGCGAGGGTGTCGGGCACTCCGAGAAACGTGGGCCGCTCGACGACGACGTGAGAACACCCGCGCACCAGCGCAGGTGCCGCCGCCCGCACCCCGGAAGTGACGACCAACTGGTCAGCCCTCGCCCCCGTCACTCGGGCGAGCTGCTCCCGGAGCACCGGATCCCCTTCAGCAGGCGCCCAGCACGACGGGTCGGCCACCGCCGCGGCCCGCGCATGGGCCTCCTGCCACACCTTCAGGGCCCCCGCCGGCCACCTGGGCCACGCCCCGCCGAGATCGATGACATCGACGATGCCCTGTTGGGTATACACCGACTCCAACCCCCCGTCCCCCACTGACATCTCAGGGAGCACCCCCACATGCTGCGCGGCATAGACGTGAGCGCCTACCAGTCCTCCGCCTACGACACCGACGGCCTCTCCTTCGTCTTCATCAAGGCAACCGAGGGCCGCTCGTACGTCAACCCCAAACTCTCCGCCCAGACGAAGCGAGCCCGCGAGGCGGGCCTGGTGGTCGGCTTCTACCACTTCCTCTGGCCGGGCAACCTCACAGCCCAGGCCCAGTACTTCGTGAAGCACGCCCCGGAAAAAGCGGGCGACATCCTCGCCGTCGACTGGGAGACGACAAGCAACGGCACCCACGCGACCAACGCGGAAAAGGACCTGTTCATCCGCAAGGTGAAGGAGCTACGGCCGAACAATCCCGTCGTGCTCTACGCCAACCGGCACTTTTGGCTGACCATCGATACGACCTCCTACGCGGGCGACGGCCTGTGGATCGCCGACTATGTCACCGCGGGCAAGCCCCGCATCAAGGCGAAGTGGCGTTTCCACCAGTACACGGACGATCCGCTGGACAAGAACGTCGCCGACTTCGAGAGCAAGGCCGCGCTGCGAGAGTGGGCCAAGAACGCATGAGGGCGAGGATCGGGCGGGCTCAGGCCCGCCACTCCGGCTTGCGCTCCGGGGTCGCCTCCGCCAGCGCCTTCGTCACGCCCTCCACCCCGGCCCGCAGACCGTAGACGGGCGTGTCGGGCTGCTGGCGCCAGGAGTCGTCGAGGCCGCCCGTGTCGACCGTGTCGTAGCCGAGTTCCTCGATCAGGGCACGGACCTTGGACTTCGCCGGCTCGTCGTCGCCGGCCACCGGGAGGGCGATGCGGTCGGGGGCGCCGGCCGGGCGGTGGCGGTCGAGGAGGTCCTGGGCGTAGGTGCCGTTGAAGGCCTTGATGACGGGGTGCCCGATCTGCCGTTCCGTCCAGCGGCTCTCCGTCAGGCCCTCGTCCTCGATCCCGGCGATCCTGCCGTCCCGCTGCTTCGGGTAGTAGTTGCCGGTGTCGATGACCGCGACACCCTCCGCCGCCCCGTCCAGGACCCCTGTCGGCAGATCCGGTACGGCCTTGAGGGGAATGGTGATCACCACGATCTCGGCGCCCCGCGCGGCCTCCTTCACCGGCACGGGGGTCGCCCCGGTCTCCGCCGCCAGCTCCGTGAGCGTCTGCGGTCCGCGTGAGTTGGCGACGGAGACTTCGTGGCCGAGGGCGGTCAGTCGCCGGGTGAGGTTGCCGCCGATGTGACCCGCGCCGATGATGCCGATCTTCATGTCAGCCCTTCCGAGGTATATGCACATGCATTCTTCTGATGTTGTGCGTCAACCTCGGAGTGGTTGCGGGTATTCCGGCCGCCCTCAGATCCGTACGACGATCTTGCCCGTGTGCCGATTGGACTCCATCAGCCGGTGCGCGTCCCGGATGCTGTCGAGGCCCTCGAAGACCTCCGCGACGACCGGCCGGAAGCCGCCGTCGGCGAGACCGGCGTTGACGAAGGCGATGGCGCGGCGGCGGCCGCCACCGGTGTCGGTGAGGGCCATGTTGGCGTACGTGTGGATCGTGAAGGGCCAGTTGAAGGGGATCTCGGCGGGGCGCCCGTCCAGCCAGCCGTAGAGCACGACGGATCCGCCGGCCGCGAGCCCATTGGTCAGCGCCCCGAAGCCCGGGCCGCCGATCCCGTCGAAGATCACCTCGACGCCCTGTCCGCCGGTGAGCCGCTTGACCTCCGTGGCGACCGCGTCCCCTTCGGCCTCCCCGGTGACGATCACCTCGGCCGCCCCCACATCGAGCAGCTGCTTCCGCTTGGCCTCGGTGCGCGTGGTGGCGATCGGAATCGCGCCGATCCGCCGGGCGACCTGGACGGCCGCGGTGCCGACGCCGCTGGAGGCGCCGGTGACGAGGACATGGTCGCCGGGCTTGAGTCCGGCGGTCTCCAGCAGGGCCCCGTAGGCGGTGCTGTACGTCATCCAGGCCGCGGCCCCGGTGACCGCGTCGACGGAGGCGGGGCGAGGGACGACGGACGACTCGGGCAGGACGAGGCGCTCCGCGTACACGCCCTGGGCGCTCATCTCGATGCCGGGCCCGGTCATCACCGGGTCGCCGACGGCGAGTTCGGTGACGCCCTCGCCGACCGCCTCGACGACGGCGGAGGCCTCGTAGCCGAGGCGGGAGGCGGGGAGCGTGGGCTGGTAGTAGTAAGTCCCGGCGCGGAAGAGGGCGTCGGCGCGGTTGAGGCCCAGCGCCTCGACACGGAGGGCGACTTCACCGGGGCCGGGCTCGGGGACGGTCGCGTCCTCGATCGTCATCACGTCGGGTCCGCCGAGGTCATGAAAGAGCACGGTGCGTGCGGTCGATGTCATGCAATCGACGGTACGGGCGAGCCTGGAGACGATCCATGTCTGTCGATCCTCCATTCATGTCCGTTCGTCTCGCCTCTTGACCGGCTGGCTATCGTACGGACATGGATGTCCTCAGCGACGCGGTCGCCGCCATGCGCACCGGACGACCGCACTCCTCGCGCAACGACATGTACGGGCCCTGGGGCATGCGCTTCGAGGCCTCGGCAGGCGCCGGGTTCCATGTGCTGCTCAGAGGGTCGGCGTGGTTGATCCCCGCCGAGAGCGAACCGGTCGAACTCGGGCCGGGGGACGTGGTGTTCCTGGCGAGCGGCTGCGGACACGGCGTGGCCAGCGGTCTGGACGTACCGATGGAGGAGGTACGGCTCAAGGACGACGGCACCTGGCCCGAACTTCCGCCCGATCCGGTGGGGTCGGGCCCGCCGACCACGGTCATGCTGTGCGGCGCCTATCACCTGGACCGCTCCCGCGCCCACCCGCTGCTGACCGAGCTGCCGGAGGTGGTGCATCTGCCCGCCCGTGTCGGCACGCACCGTTCGCTGCGGGCGTCGGTGGAGCTGCTGGGCGCGGAGCTGGCGGAGCCGCAGCCGGGCTCGGACACCATCGTGACCTCGCTGCTGGACACCCTGCTGCTGTACATCCTGCGGGCCTGGTGGCAGGGGGAGGCACGGACCGACGGGCACCCCACGGGGTGGGCGGCCGCGCTCGCCGACCCCGCCGTCGCGACGGCGCTGCACGCCCTCCACGACGATCCGGCCCGCCCCTGGACGGTGGAGGAGCTCGGCGCCCACGGCGGCCTGTCCCGGGCGGCCTTCGCCCGCCGGTTCACCACACTGGTCGGGGCGCCGCCGCTGACGTATCTGACCTGGTGGCGCATGACGACGGCGGGCCGGCTGCTGCGCGAGGAGGACGCGCCGCTGCGCCAGATCGCCCAACGCACCGGCTACACCTCGGAGTTCGCCTTCGCCAAGGCCTTCAAGCGGGAGTACGGAGTGGCCCCGGGTCAGTACCGGCGCCGGGCCGCATGAGTCAGTTGTCGAACCACACCACGAGGCGCACATGGTCGTCGCCGTAGAGCCCGGCGAGGGTGCGCATCACCTCCCACACCGGTGCCCACCGCTCGTCCTCCAGAACCACTTCGCGGCGCGTGGGCGGATCCTCGCCGGAGGCCTTCACATCCCAGTCGGCGCGCTGCAGTTCGTCCCAGCCGATCCAGGACGGGCTGTGCCAGTCCGGGTCGTCGAAGGCCCGTCGGGTCGGGGTGGACGCGTCCTCGGGCAGGCCCCGGCCGGCGGCAAGCGGGGGGCAATCCCAGCCGTTGCGCACACCGAACAGACAGCCGAAGGAGGCGTAGTTACGGCCGTGGTAGAGCAGCTCGAGGTCGATGGCGCAGTCCCAGTCGTCCTCGTCGTAGTCCCGGGCGCCGTGGCCCGAGCGGCACTCCACCCTGCCGTGAATGTCGCATCCCATGGCCTGATCCTCACCGCCGAAGGGGCGCCCCGCCAGGCATTTTCGCCGTGGCCGGGCGCCCCTTCCACACGGGTCACTTGCTCAGGTACGACCAGAACTCGTCGAACGACAGCACCTTGTCGCCGTTGAGGTCGCGGTCCTTGATGACCGCCTCCGCGACGGCCTCGGTGACGTTCCAGTCGCCGCCCTGGGCGAGGGCGCTCTTGAACTCGGCCGCGGTGATGAAGCCGTCACCGTCCGTGTCGATCCGCTCGAACTGCTTGCGTGCCTCGTCGATGTCCGCCACCGATCCGCCCCTTCGTCATGCTTACTGCCGTGATTGCGAAGGTCAGATTAGCCGTCCGCCCGCGATCGCAGCGCAGCGACCACCCACGCGAACTCCTCGGCGTGCTCGATGTCCGGCTCACGGCCGTTCACGAGGGCGATCAACTGACGGTAGCGATTGGCCTGCGCGTGGAATCCGGCCTCCAGCCGGTCGAGTACGGCAGCCCGGTCCGTGTCCGGGCCGAGCAGCTCGTCCAGGACCGGTTCCGCCTCCGGCGCATCGGGGGCGATACCCCTGTCGCGGGCCCCTCCGGCCAGCTCCACCAACCGCTTGAAGAACCACATCGAGGCGCCGGGCGGGGTGTCCGACCCCCGGTCGCGCGCGTTGAACTCCACCATCTGCCGCATCCGCGCCCGGAATTCAGGGTCCTGGACCAGCTCCGCCAGCTCCACCCACGCGTCCACCTGCTGCGGACTCGGGTCGTCCGGCAGGTCCACGGTGACGTGCCGCATCCGGTGGCTGATGTCCGGGTCCACCCCGTCGAGCCCGTGGAACACCTCCTCCACGAACTCCTCCATGATCCGCCTCCGCTCGGCGGCCGACAGCCGTGCCAACTTGTTCATCAGCGTCATCTCCTCCGCGGTGGAACCGCGTCGCGCCACGGACGACAGCACCGCACGGGTCACCTTGAGCGACCGGATCTGCGCGTCCAGCGCCCGCACATGGGCCGCCGCGACCTCCGCCACGGTCGTCTCCCCGGCCAGCACCTTCCGTACGTCGCCCAGGCCGAGGCCCAGCTCCCGCAAGGTCCGGATCAGCTCCAGGCGGGCGGCGGACTCGGCGTCGTAGAGCCGGTAGCCGCCCGAGGAGCGGGTCACCGGCGTCAGCACGCCCTCGTCGGACCAGTAGCGGATGGTGCGCACCGTCAGCCCGGTCGCCCTGGCCAGTTCGCCGATGGTGAAAAGTCCGGTGCCGTCGTCGATCATGTTTGGGAGTCTGGGCCTTCCAGTGGGTGGAGACTCAAGGAGCGCGATGGAGAGCCTGGCGGACATTCTCGACTCCGCGGCGCGCGGGGTGTTCCCGCCCGCCGACGGCAGCACGACCGTCGTGCCCCAGCACTCGCCCCGGGACGCGGGCGTCCTCGCCTTCACCGCGCACTCCGTCGTCTTCACGGACGAGGATCCGGACTGGGTGTACGACACACTCCGCGCGGTGGACTGCGACGCGCTCGCCGCGACCATGAACGCCCGGTTCCTGGCCGCCTTCATGGAGCGGACCGGACGCACCACCGACACGATCGACGTGATGCTGGTGGGCTCGCCCCTGCCCGGGCGGCCGGACATGGAGCTGACAGAGATCGAGGACCCCCGGCATCCGCGGGTGGTGTCCTCGCGAAGGCGGCGGGACGACGTCCGCGTGTGGGCGGCGGAGGGCGCGGTGCTGGTCCTCGGGCGCGGGATCGGCGGGCGGCTGGAGGTCGCCGTGGAGGTGGCGGAGGGGGTACGGCATCGAGGGCTGGGGCGGGCGTTGGTCGTCGCCGCTCGGCAGCTCGTCGGGGAGCCCGTCTGGGCTCAGGTCTCGGCGGGGAACGCCCGCAGTCTGCGGGCGTTCCAGGCGGCCGGCTATCGGCCCGTGGGCTCGGAGGCGCTGTTCATCCCCCGGTAGGGATCAGTGCCAGGCCTCGTAGTGCGGGTTGCTCTCGCAGCCGCTCATGATCTCGACCTTGGTCGACTTGTTCACCGGGCAGACGCCGATGATGTACTTCCGGTCGATGCCGCCGGGGAAGGCCACCTCGACCTGGTCGGCCCATTTGTGGGTGTCACCGATGGTCTTGTTGACGTCGATGCCGCCCGGGGCGTCGATGTAGTAGTTCCAGCCGGACTTCCACCACTTCTTGTACAGATCGTGGTCGTACGTCGTGGACACGTACGGCGAGGGCTGGTTGACGAGGACGTACTGCTCCACGTCGTACTGGCCGTTCAGCACATCCTTGGGCTTGAAGCCCTCCTCGAAGACGACCGAGGGGCCGCGGCCGTCGGCGCGGTAGAGGGTGCCGCAGCTCTTGCGCCAGACCGGCTCGGGGGTGATGCGGCCGACGTCGACGCGGCGGTCGGCGGCGGCCTTGACCGGGTCGTCGAACTGGACGGGACAGTCGGCGGGAGCGGGGGCCTTCGCCGGTGCGGTGGCCGCCGTCGTCGCGAAGACGGCGGCCAGGGACAGGACGACGGCAGCGGTGCGCCGCCGAAGACGGGATGTGATCATGGAGAGCACAATTCCGGTTCTGCGGCGGCGCGTTGTGGACGTTCACCCGTAAGGCGGCGTGTCAGCGGAAGATGCCCGTGTGCCCCAGCGAGTACCGCCCCGGCTGCGGGTACACCGCGAGGCCGTGCGGACCGCTGCCGACGGGGATACGGGCGAGCTGGGTGCCGTTGCGGGTGTCGATGGCGTACACCTCGCCGTCGTAACGCCCCGACAGCCACAGGACCTTGCCGTCCGCCGAGACTCCGCCCATGTCGGGGCTGCCGCCGTCGGGCAGCTGCCACTTCTTGGTGAGCTTGTTCTGGGTGAAGTCGAAGACGGACACCGAGCCCTCGCCGCGGTTGGAGACATACATCTCGCGGGAGTCCCGGCTGACGTACAACCCGTGGCAGCCCTTGCCGGTGGGCAGCAGCTTCGGCTCGTCGAACTTCTCGCCGTCCAGGACCCACATACCGTCGGCCATCATGTCGGCGATGTAGAACTTCTTGCCGTCCGGGGAGATCTTGACGTCCTGCGGCATCGCGCCGTCGAAGGGGAGCTTCTGCTGCCCGATCACCTTCATCTTCTCGGTGTCGACCTTCAGCAGTTCACCGCTGAACTCGCAGGAGACGATGAAGTACTTGCCGTCCATCGAGAAGTCGGCGTGATTGACGCCGTAGCAGGTCACCGGCTCCGTCTTGATCCGCTTCATGGTGTGCGGGTCGCGGAAGACGAGCTCCCGGTCGAGGGAGGCCATCACGACGGCGTGCTTGCCGTTGGGCGTGAAGTAGAGGTTGTACGGGTCGTGGACCTCGACCTCCTTGCCCGCCTTGCCGGTCTTCGGGTCGATGGGGGTGAGTGTGTGGCCGCGGTTGTTGTTGACCCAGAGGGTCTTCATGTCCCAGGAGGGGACGACGTGCTGGGGCTGACGGCCCACCGGGATCGTGTCGATGATCTCGTACGTCTTCGGGTCGATGACCGAGACCGTGTCGGACTCGGTGTTGGGGACGTAGACCCGGCTCGGGAAGTCCTTGACCACCGGGGAGAGCTTGTTCGGGCGGTCGGCGGCGTACACGTCCTTCGGGTCCAGCACCGGGGGCATCCCCGGCAGTCCCTGGACCGGCTGCTTCTTCGGCGGGGCGGGGACGGCCGCGGCCTTGGTGGTGCGGGCCTCGGCGGTCTTCTCCCGGGTCTCGGTGCCACAGGCGGCGAGCGTGGCGAGGGCGGCGCCCGCGATCAGGGTGGCCTTCACAAGGGTGTGGTGCATCAACTGAACAGCTCCGTGGTGGTGACGGCGGTCAGTCCGCGGCGGGCGAGGTCTTCGAGTACGGCGGGGAGGGCGGCGACCGTGTCCTCGTAGCCGAAGTGCAGGCTCACGATCGAGCCGGGGCGGATCTCGGTGGTGAGGGTCTGGCTGATGGCGGCGGGGCCGGGCCCGGTGAAGTCGAGGGAGTCGACGTCGTAGGAGAGGACCTGCGGGTAGCCGGCGTCGCGGGCCAGACGGGCGACCAGGGGGGAGGCCCGGGCCGCTCGGGAGGGGCGGAACCAGGTGCCGATGGAGCCGGTGAGGCGTCTGAGGCGCTCGGCGCAGTCGGTGATCTCGGCTCGCGCCCGCGCCTCTTGCATCGCGTTGATGTCGAGGTGGTGCTGGGTGTGGTTGCCGAGGTCGTGGCCGGCGTCGAGGATGCGGCGGGCGAGTCCAGGGTTGGCGTCCAGCCAGGTGCCCACGGCCAGGACGGTGATGTGGGCGCCGTGCCGTTCGGACTCTTCGAGGACGGCTTCGGCGGTGGCGGGGTCGCCGTTGCCGTGGAAGGTGAGGGCCACGCGGGGAGCGGTGCCCGGGCCGTGGGTGAGATGGGTGGGGTGGCCCGGAATACGGCGGGGGGTTCGGGCGGTGGGGGGCTTGGGCGCGGTGGGGTGGGCGGCGGCGCCGGTGGTGGTGCAGGCGGCGGTGAAGGCCGCTGCGGTGACTAGTCCGGCGGCTGCTTGGAGCACCGTCCGGCGGTCGGTCTGGGTCACCTGCCCTATTTAAGGGGTGTTGTGGGTGAATTCCGGGGATTTTCGCCCCCGCCACCTCAGGTCAGCGGTCCGCCACCCGCATCTCGAACCAGGTGGTCTTGCCCCTCGGCAGCAGATCCACGCCCCAGCGGTCCGCCAGTTTGTCCACCAGGAACAGGCCCCGGCCGCTGATGTCCATCTCCTGCACCGGCATCAGACACGGCAGGCCCCTCGACGGGTCACGGACCTCGATACGGATCCAGCCGCGGCGGCGGCGCATACGGAGGCCGAAGACCCGGGCTCCGGTGTGGCGTACCGCGTTCCCGACCAGTTCCGAGACGAGTAAGACCGCGTCTTCCGTCATCTTCGCCGTCAGGCCCCACTGGCGCAGTACGACCACCTGGGCCAAGCGGCGGGCCGTGGCCGCGGATTCGGGGCGGGAAGGGAGCGGAACTTCCGCCTCCGTGGGATTGCCGAACAACTCCAGCGCCTTCAAGGCGTGTTCGTCCTCGACCGCCGGCGACCAGCGCGCCGCGGTCGCACGGCCGTGTCCCCGCGGCTGTTCGATACCCTCCAGCCCCGCCATGCCCCCATCATGGCCGCCCAGAGCACCCTCCGGGGCCGTTCCTGCGGAATACGCCCCCCGGAATCCACCATTCCGCGAGCGCCGATTGGCATATGACGCAGGCAGTTCAGGGTCTGCCGCAACCCTTCCGACCTGCGACGGAGGCTCTGTTGATGGCAATCGACGGGCCTCCTCGACAAGACAGGCTTAAGGCTGCCTTAAGGCTCCCATAAACCGTCCCATCGAGGGACCCGGATCAGACATCGCGTCAATTGCAAGGGGTTCCGCGGGATTCGGCGGAGTGGATCAGAGGAACTTGGCCTTGCCCGGGCCCTCTTCCACGAAGCTGCGCATACCGGTCTCACGGTCCGCCGTGGCGAACAGGCCCGCGAACCAGTTTCGTTCCACCGCGAGGCCGGTCTCGATGTCCGTCTCAAGACCGGTGTCGACGGCCTCCTTCGCCGCGCGCAGCGCCATCGCCGGGCCCTGCGCGAGCTTCGCGGCCCAGGCGTGCGCGGCGGTGTACACCTCCTCGGCGGGGACCACACGGTCCACCAGACCCAGCGTCAGCGCCTCGTCCGCCTTGACCATACGGCCGGTGAAGATGAGGTCCTTCGCCTTGGACGGGCCGATCAGCCGGGACAGCCGCTGGGTGCCGCCCGCGCCCGGGATCAGGCCGAGCAGGATCTCGGGCTGGCCCAGCTTGGCGTTCTCCGCGGCGATCCGGAAGTCCGCGCACAGGGCCAGTTCGCAGCCGCCGCCGAGGGCGTAGCCGGTGACCGCGGCGACCACCGGCTTGGGGATGCGGGCCACGGCGGTGAAGGAGTCCTGCAGGGCGCGGGCGCGCAGGACCATGGCCGTGTGGTCCATGGCCTGCATCTCCTTGATGTCCGCGCCGGCCGCGAACACCTTCTCGCCGCCGTAGATGACCACGGCGCGCACATCGTCGCGCCGGGTCGCCTCCTCGGCGAGTTCCTTGAGGCGGTCCTGGGTGGCGACGTCCAGCGCGTTCATCGGGGGGCGGTCCAGGCGGAGCGTGCCCACGCCCTCGGCGACTTCGAGATTCACGGTCATGCTCCGCAGGTTAACGGTGACTAACGCCCGCGCAGAAGGGCGGGTCCCGCTACTTCGTCCACTCCTCCCACGACATGTTCCAGCCGTTGAGGCCGTTGTCGGGGGCGATGGTCTGGTCGTTGGAGTTCTTCACGACGACCACGTCGCCGATCATGGAGTGGTTGAAGAACCAGGCGGCCGGGGTTCCGCCGTCGTAGGCGCCCTTCACATCGCGCAGGCCCACGCAGCCGTGGCTGGCGTTGTAGTTGCCGAAGGCGTCGCCGCCCCAGTAGTTGCCGTGGATGAAGGTGCCGGACTGGCTCAGTCGCATGGCGTGCGGGACGTCGTCGATGTCGTACTCGCCGTCGTAGCCGACCGTGTCGCCGTTCATCCGGGTCTCGACGAACTTCTCGGTGATGACCATCCGGCCGTTCCAGGTGTCGTACCCGGGCTTGCCGGTGGTGACGGGGATGGTCTTGACGACCTTGCCGTCCTGCGTGACCTTCATCTGCTTGGTCTTCACGTCGACGACCGAGACCTGGTCGCGGCCGATGGTGAAGGAGACGGTCTTGTCCTGCTTGCCGTAGACGCCGTCGCGGCCCTCGACGCCGTCGAGGTTGAGGTCGACGGTGACCTTGGTGCCTTCCTTCCAGTACTTCTCGGGGCGGAAGTCGAGGCGGTCGTTGCCGAACCAGTGGCCCTGGACGTCGACGGCCGGCTCGGTCTTGATCTTCACGGCCTTCTTGACGTCGTCCGGGTTGGTGATGCCCCGGTCGAAGCGCAGGGAGAAGGACATTCCGACGCCGACCTTCGAGCCGTCCTCGGGGGTGAAGCTGCCGAGGAAGGTGTTCTGCGGCGTCAGGGTGGTGAAGCTGGAGTCCTCGGCGGCCTCACGGCCCTCGGAGTCCTTGGCGACCGCGTGCACGGTGTACTTGGTGGACGCGGCGAGGTGAGTGGACGGCGTCCAGCTCGCGCCCCCGTCGGTGATCTTCCCGGGTATCGCCTCGCCCTTGGCGTCCTTGACGACGACCTCGGACAGCTTGCCCTTGCTCGCACTGACCTCGAGGGCGCCGCTGGTGTCGACGGACTTGGCGCCGTCCTTCGGGGCTATGGAGACCACGGCCTGCGACGGCTTGCTCTCGGCCTTGCCGGAGTCGCCGCCCTTGCCCTTGCCGTCCCCCGAGCCCGAGTCCGAGCCGCCACCGCAAGCGGTGACGGCCAGCAACAGACCCCCGGCGAGCACTGCCGTAAGCCGCCTGCGCGCGTCAACCGACGCCCCCGATATCGGTCGCACGTTCAAGTCCTTCTCTCCCCTCGCCGGGCCTGGTCAGGCCCCGCCCCCACGCGTCAAGCACGCGCTCGGCGCATATTAACCACAAGGTCATCCGCGTCGGCGCCCCGCGATTGTCACCGTTCCGTACCGAGTTCTGTACCGACTTCGACGGAAAGGCGTATCAAGTGGCTCCCCTGTCCTGTTACTTCACCGCACTTCCGGCCTTCCACTCCTTCCAGCCCATATTCCACCCGCCGAGGCCGTTGTCAGGAGCGACCTTCTTGTCATTGCTGTGGACGACCTCGACGACATCCCCGATCAGGCTCCGGTCGAAGAACCAGCCCGCCGGAGTGTCCGAACCGCCGCCCTTGACGTCCCTGAGCCCCACACAGCCGTGGCTGACATTGACCTTCCCGAAGGCGTCCGGCGCCCAGTAGTTGCCGTGCAGGAAGGTGCCGGAGTCGGTCAGCCGCATGGCGTGCGGGACGTCCGGGATGTCGTACTCGCCCTTGCCGTCGTTGTCGGTGAAGCCGACCGTCGCGCCGTTCATCCGGGTCACTTCGAGCATCTCGGTGACGACCATCCTGCCGTTGTAGGTGGTGGTCTTGGGGGCGCCGGCCGTGATCGGCACGGTGGCGAGCAGTTCGCCGTCGCGCCGTACGTCCATGGTGTGCTTGGCCGCGTCGACCGTGGAGACCTGGTGGCGGCCGACGGTGAAGGAGAACGTCTTGTATTGCAGGCCGTAGACCCCGGACGCGCCCTCCACATCACGGAGTTTGAGGGAGACGGTGACCTGGGTGCCGGGCTTCCAGTACCGCTCGGGGCGGAAGTCGAGGCGGCCCTTGCCGAACCAGTGCGGGCGGATCTCGACGGCCGGGCGGGCGGTGACATGGACGGCGCGTTCCACGGCGGCGCGGTTCTCGATCTCCCGGTTGAACTCCAGGGAGACGATCATTCCGGTGCCGACGGTGGAGCGGTTCTCCGGGGAGACGTACCCGATGAACCGCTCCTCGGGGACGTAGGTGGTGAAGGTGGTGTGCCGGGCGGAGCGGCGGCCGTGGCCGTCCAGGGCCACCGCGTCGACGGTGTACCGGGCGGCCAGCGCGAGTTGTCGGTCGTCGGGTTCCCAGCGCAGTCCGTCGGCGGAGATGTGCCCGGGGACCGGGGTCTCCTGTGCGTCCTGCGACTTGACGACCTTCACCGACTCCAGCCGCCCGCTGGGCACCCCGACTCGCAGCGTCTCCTCGGGACGCACCCCCCGGCTGCCGTCGTCCGGGGTGACTCTGATCACCTCCTCGGGTGCCCGGGGTTTGCCGAGCCCGCCGAGGCCGACCCCGCCGGTGGCGTCCGAAGTGCAGCCGGCGGCTCCGGCCAGCAGTCCTGCCCATGTCAGTACGGCGGCCAGTGCGGCCCCCGCGCGCCGCGCGCGCCCTTGTACGTGCCTCACAAGGATCCCAACGACCGGGCACGCTCCGGGGAAACGTGAGTGCGAGCCAAGGGCTGGGCAGAACAGTGGGGAGGACGACGCGACGGGGAGCCGCGGCCCGGGACTCCGCGCGCCCGTTGGCACGTCTGTCCAAGAGCCGTGGGAGGCCGAAGGTGACCAGCAGCGCAGCCGAGCGTGAGGCGGTGGCTCAGGAGCGGGCCGCCGAAGGCGCCGTTTTGAACGGATCCCCGCGCCGGACGCCGGGCGTGCCCGTGTGGCCGGGTGCGCCGACGCCGCTGGGCGCCCGCTTCCGGGTGGGCCCGGACGGGGTGGCCGGTACCAACTTCGCGCTGTGGGCGGGCGGCGCCGAGGCGGTCGAGCTGTGTCTGTTCGACGAGTCGGGCAAGGAGACCCGGGCCAAGCTGACCGAGCTGACGCACGAGATCTGGCACGGCTTCGTGCCCGGGGTGATGCCGGGCCAGCGTTACGGCTTCCGGGTGCACGGCCGCTGGGATCCCTGGACCGGCGCCCGCTGGAACCCGGCCAAGCTGCTGCTCGACCCGTACGCCCGCGCGGTGGACGGCGACTTCGGGCTGCCCCCCGAGGTGTACGGCCATGTCCGGGACTGGCCGCAGCAGCAGGTCGCGGACACCGTCCGGGACGACCGGGACTCGGCGCCGTACGTCCCCAAGGGTGTCGTGGTCCACGATGACGACGACTGGACGGACGACCGCCGGCCGAAGACGCCGTGGGCGGACTCGGTCATCTACGAGGTGCATGTACGGGGGTTCACCAAGCTGCACCCGGGCATCCCCGAGGAGCTGCGCGGGACGTACGCGGGTCTCGCGCACCCGGCGGCGATCGAGCACCTGACCAAGCTGGGCGTGACGGCCGTGGAGCTGCTGCCGGTCCATCAGTTCGCGCACGAGGACCATCTGCTGCGGCGCGGCCTGAAGAACTACTGGGGCTACAACTCCATCGGCTACTTCGCCCCGCACGCGGCGTACGCGGCCTCGGGGACGACCGGTCAGCAGGTCGGCGAGTTCAAGCGGATGGTGCGCGCGCTGCACGAGGCCGGGATCGAGGTCATCCTCGACGTGGTCTACAACCACACGGCGGAGGCGGGCGAGCTGGGGCCGACGCTGTCCCTGAAGGGCATCGACAACCGCGGGTACTACCGGTTGCAGTCGGACGCGCGCCGGTACGCCGACTACACGGGCTGCGGCAACACCCTCCATGTGGTCCAGCCCCATGTCCTGCGGCTGATCACGGACTCCCTGCGCTACTGGGTCACCGAAATGGGCGTCGACGGCTTCCGCTTCGACCTCGCCGCCGCGCTGGCCCGCTCCATGCACGACGTCGACATGCTCTCGCCGTTCCTCGCCGTCATCGCCCAGGACCCGCTGCTGAGCCGGGTGAAGCTGATCGCCGAGCCGTGGGACGTGGGCTCCGGCGGCTACCAGGTCGGCGCCTTTCCCCCGCTGTGGACGGAGTGGAACGACCGCTACCGCAACGCCGTCCGCGACTTCTGGCGGGGCGCGCTGCCCGACGTACGGGATCTCGGCTACCGGCTGTCGGGCTCCAGCGACCTGTACGCGTGGGGCGGCAGGCGGCCGTACGCCTCCGTCAACTTCATCACCGCGCACGACGGTTTCACGCTTCGCGACCTGGTGTCCTACGAGCGCAAGCACAACGAGGCCAACGGCGAGGGCAACCGGGACGGCACGGACGACAACCGGGCGTGGAACTGCGGCGCGGAGGGCGAGACGGACGACGAGCGCGTACGGGCGCTCAGGCGGCGGCAGTTGCGGAACCTGCTGACCACCCTGCTGCTGTCCACGGGCGTGCCGATGCTGGTCGCGGGCGATGAGCTGGGGCGCACCCAGCGCGGCAGCAACAACGCGTACTGCCAGGACAACGAGATCAGCTGGCTGGACTGGGGACTGCTGGAGGAGCCGGGCTGGAAGGCGCTGTTCGAGCTGACCTCGCGGCTGATCGAGCTGCGTCACCGGCATCCGGTGCTGCGCCGCCGGGCCTTCTTCTCCGGACGGGCGCACTCGGCGGACGGGCTGCGGGATCTGGCCTGGTTCACCGCGCGGGGCACGGAGATGACGGAACGGGACTGGTACGCGCCCGCCGCCACGCTCGGCATGTATCTCTCCGGGCGGGACATCCCGGGCCGGGACGAGCGCGGCGCCCCGATCGTCGACGACAGCTTCCTGGCCGTCCTGCACGCCGGCGACCGCCCGGTCAGCTTTGTGCTGCCGGCGCCGCCGTGGGCGGAGGAGTACGAGGTGGTCGTCGACACCTCGCGGGAGGAACAGGGCGAGTCTCCGGGGCTGGTGCACCGTGCGGGGACGGCGATCACGGTGCCTGCGCGGGCGGTGTTGCTGCTGAAGGTGGTGGGGTGAGGAGTCGGTCGGCCCGGGCCGAAACTCGGTGGGCGTTGTCAGTGGCGAACCGTAGGCTCGCTGCTGATGTCGACGACACCTGCACCCGCCCAGGAACGCTCCGCCGTCAGAACCCTTCTTCGCCTGTGGCCGTATGTCCGGCCCGTGCGGGCACGGCTGTTCACCGCCGCGTTCGTGGCGATTCTCGCCTCGTGCATGGGGCTGGTGATTCCGCTCGTGCTCAAGTGGATGGTGGACGGGCCGGTCTCGGAGCGGGATCCCGCCGGGGTGTGGCTCGGGGCGCTGTTTCTGCTGTTGCTCGGGCTCGCGGAGGCGTTGCTCTTCGGGTTGCGGCGGTGGCTGGTGGCCCGGCCGTTGTCGCATGTCGAGGCGGAGATGCGGGCGGGGCTGTACCGGCATCTGCAGCGACTGCCGGTCGCCTTCCATGACCGGTGGGCCTCGGGGCAGTTGCTGTCCCGGGCGACCACCGATCTGATGCTGCTGCGGATGTTTCTCGCGTTTCCACTGACCTTCCTGCTGGTCAACGGCGTCACGATTCTCGTCGGCGTGAGCATCATGCTGCTTCAGGACTGGACGCTGGGTCTGGTGATCCTCGGGCCCGCCATGCCGGTGATGCTGATGTGCGTGGTCTTCGAGAAGCGGTACGCCGAGGTGGCGCGGCGCGCGCAGGATCAGGTCGGGGATCTGACGACCGTCGTCGAGGAGAGCGTGCTCGGGATCCGGATCATCAAGGGGTTCGGGCGCCATCGGAGTCAGGCGCGGGCGTTCCGGGAGCTGTCGTGGACGCTGCGGGGGACGGAGCTGCGGAAGGCTCGGCTGCTGGCCGTCATCTGGGCGGTGATCGTGACGTTGCCCGAGGCGGCTGTCGGGGCGGCGTTGGTGGTGGGGTGTGTGCAGGTCGCGGACGGTCAGCTGTCGGCGGGCACCTTGGTCGCGTTTCTCTCTACGGCGCTTGCTCTTCGGTGGCCTGTGGAGTCGATCGGGTTCTTGCTGGCGATGAGTCAGGAGGCGGCGACGGCGACTGAGCGGTACTTCGAGGTGATGGACGAGGCGCCGGAGTCACAGGTACGCGAGTCCGACCGCCCCGCAGGTACCCGGGCGGTTCAACAAGGGCTTCTCTTCGACAGCGTCTCCTTCCGCTACCCCGACGCCCCTCCCGACTCCCCACCCGTCCTCGATCGCATCGACCTCCACATCCTCCCCGGCGAATCCATGGCCCTCGTCGGGGCCACCGGAAGCGGGAAGACCACCCTCACCGCGCTCGTCCCCCGCCTTCACGAGGTGTCCTCCGGGCGGATCACGCTCGACGGGGAGGACATCATGGGCATGTCCCGGGAGGAGCTGCGGACCAAGGTGGCCGTCGCCTTCGAGGAGCCCACGCTGTTCTCCGCGTCCGTCGGGGAGAATGTCCTCATGGGCGCCGACGACAGCGCCGGAGCCCCCGAGCTGGAGCGCGCCCTCTCCGTCGCTCAGGCCGATTTCGCGCACACGCTGCCGCAGGGCACCGACACCCAGGTCGGCGAGCAGGGGCTGAGCCTCTCCGGAGGACAGCGGCAGCGGCTGGCGCTCGCCAGGGCCGTCGTAGGGCGGCCGCGGTTTCTAGTGCTCGACGATCCGCTCTCCGCGCTCGATGTGCATACCGAGGCCGCCGTGGAGGCCGCCCTGCGGGAGGTGCTCGCGGAGACCACCGCGCTGATCGTGGCGCACCGGCCGTCCACCGTTCTGCTCGCCGACCGGGTCGCGCTGCTGTCCGGTGGGCGGATCGTCGCGGTCGGCACACATCACGAACTGCTGCGCACGA
This sequence comes from Streptomyces sp. NBC_00287, assembly GCF_036173105.1. NCBI lineage: Bacteria > Bacillati > Actinomycetota > Actinomycetes > Kitasatosporales > Streptomycetaceae > Streptomyces > Streptomyces sp. NBC_00287. The sequence goes on along the minus strand of NZ_CP108053.1, from coordinate 6,496,427 downwards.
ACGCCGAGTACGCCCATCTGATGTCCGGAGCGGAGGCCCACGGATGACCGCGCCCACCATCACCGCCCCGCCGAAGGACAGGCCCGAGGACACCGGCGACCCCTTCGACCGGGACGTCCTGCCCACTTCCCCGGGCGCCACCGGCACCCTGCTGCGTTCGCTGCTCGCGCCGATGAAGGCGCGGGTCGCGCTCACCACCTTGCTGCTGCTCGTCCAGCAGGCGGCCGTGCAGGCGGGCCCGCTGCTGGTGGCGTACGCCATCGACGAGGCCGTACCGGCGTTCCGCGCGGACGACCACGGCCCGCTGATCGCGGTGGCCGTCGGCTATCTGCTCTGCGCGGCGGCCTCCGGCGCCCTCCAGTACGCGTTCATCATCGCCTCGGCCCGCGTCAACCAGGATGTGCTGCTGGATCTGCGCGGCCGGATCTTCCGGCACGCGCAGGCGCTGAGCCTCGACTTCCACGAGCGATATACGAGCGGCCGGCTGATCTCCCGGTCCACCACGGACGTCGAGTCGCTGCGGGAGCTGCTCAGCGAGGGGCTCCAGGAACTCGTCACCGTCATCCTGTCGTTCGTCTACATCTCCGCGATGCTGCTCTGGCTCGACCTCGGGCTCGGGGCGCTCGCGGTGGCCTCCTTCGTGCCGCTGTATCTGCTGATGCGCAGCTATCAGCGGCGGGCCGGGCGGGTGTACCGGGTGCGGTCCACCGCCATCGCCGCGGTGATCGTGAAATTCGTGGAGACGATGAACGGCATCCGGCCGGTGCGCGCGTTCCGCCGCGAGGCCGTGAACGACGCCGACTTCGCCGTACTGAACAAGCGGCACGAGCGGACCAACGGGGACGCGCTGCTGGAGATGGCCCGATACGTCATCGGCTCGCGGCTGGTCGCCAACACGGCCGTCGCGGGCATCGTGCTGTGGGGCGCCTACCGGGTCGCGGGCGGCACGCTGGCGCTCGGGGTGCTGGCGGCGGCGGTGCTGTATCTGCGGCGGCTGTACGACCCGATCGACCGGCTCGGCATGTTCCTGAACTCCTACCAGTCGGCGTACGCGTCCCTGGACAAGATCGCGGGGCTGCTGGCGCAGACGCCGTCCGTGCCCGAACCGTCAACGCCCAAGCAGCTCCCGGCACTTGAGTCCGAGCACCCGGGCCGCGAGGTCGTCTTCGACGGGGTGCGGTTCGCCTATCGCACCGGCGGCGAGGTGCTGCCCACCTTCGACCTCACCCTTCCGGCCGGACAGACCGTCGCGGTGGTCGGCTCGACCGGCGCCGGCAAGTCGACGCTCGCGAAGCTGCTGGCCCGCTTCTACGACCCCTCCGACGGCCGGGTGCTGCTGGACGGGGTCGATCTGCGCGAGCTGTCCGTGCCCGAACTGCGGCGCGGGGTGGTGATGGTGACGCAGGAGGCTTTCCTGTTCTCCGGCACGGTCGCCGAGAACATCGCCCTCGGGCGCCCCGACGCGACCCGGGAGGAGATCGAGCGGGCCGCGAAAGCGATCGGCGCGCACGAGTTCATCAGCGCCCTGCCCGACGGCTACGACACGGACGTACGCAAGCGGGGCGGCCGTATCTCGGCAGGGCAGCGCCAACTCGTCGCGTTCGCCCGGGCGTTGCTCGCGGATCCGGCGGTGCTGATCCTCGACGAGGCGACCAGCTCGCTGGACATCCCCGGCGAACGGGCGGTGCAGCGCGCGATGGCGACCGTGCTGCACGGCCGTACGGCGGTGGTGATCGCGCACCGGCTGTCCACCGTGGAGATCGCGGACCGGGTGCTGGTCATGGAGCACGGGCGGATCGTCGAGGACGGCTCGCCCGCCGAACTCATCGCGGGGACCGGGCGGTTCGCGGATCTGCACCGGGCGTGGCGGGACAGTCTGGCGTAGGCCCGAAGCACAAGATCCCTAAGCGTTCGTATAACGAACATGAATTCCCGGACAACGAACGATTTCCGGCCAACTTTCTGACGCGCCCCTGACAGGAGGGGCGATCTCCTGCCACTCTTCCCACGGCCGCTTCACAGCAACCCCATACCTTCTCACCGCTGTGCCCGGCCGTCGCTCCCGCACGTCGTTCTGCGTACCGCTAGCTCTGCCCGGCCGGCCCACCCGCCGGACGGTCTCCCCTGGCCGCGCGATCCGCGGCCGCGCAGAAGGAGTCAGTTTTGAGAAGCAGTTCCTCAGACAGACGCACCTCCCACAGATCCAGCACCCGTCGGGCCGCCGCAGTCGCCCTCGTCGGTGTGTCCGCCCTGATCGCCGCGGCCGTCCAGTCGGGCGCCGCCACCGCAGCCCCGGAGAAGGCACCGTCGGCCGCGGGAAAGGTCATACCGGGCGCCGAGTCGGTCAAGCTCACCCCCGCCCAGCGCGCCGCGCTGATCCGCACGGCCAACGCCACCAAGGCGGACACCGCCGAGGAACTCGGCCTCGGCGCCAAGGAGAAGCTGGTCGTCCGTGACGTCCTCAAGGACGGCAACGGCACGATCCACACCCGCTACGAGCGCACCTACGACGGACTGCCCGTCCTCGGCGGCGACCTCGTCGTCAAGAGCACCAAGGCGGACGCCACCGCGGCCGTCGTGAAGGCCACCAAGAAGGCGATCGAGCCGGCCACCACCAGGGCCGCCGTATCCGCCGCGAAGGCCGAGCGGCAGGCCCTGGCCGCGGCGGAGGCCGAGGACGCCAAGAAGGCGGACGTCAACCGGGCGCCCCGCAAGGTGATCTGGGCGGCGAGCGGCACCCCGAAGGTGGCGTTCGAGACGGTCGTCGGCGGCCTCCAGCACGACGGCACCCCGCAGGAGCTGCATGTCGTCACCGACGCCACCACGGGCGAGAAGCTGTACGAGTGGGAGGCGATCGAGACCGGCACCGGCAACACGGTCTACAGCGGCACGGTGACGCTCGGGACCACGCAGTCCGGCTCGACCTACAACCTCACCGACGGCGCGCGCGGCAACCACAAGACGTACAACCTCAACCGCGGCACCTCCGGCACCGGCACGCTCTTCTCCGGACCGGACGACGTGTGGGGCAACGGCACCCCGTCCAACCTGGAGTCGGCCGCCGCCGACGCGCACTACGGCGCCGCGCTGACCTGGGACTACTACAAGAACGTGCACGGGCGCAGCGGTATCCGCGGCGACGGCGTCGGCGCGTACTCCCGGGTCCACTACGGGAACAACTACGTCAACGCGTTCTGGTCCGACAGCTGCTTCTGCATGACGTACGGCGACGGCTCGGGCAACGCCAACCCGCTGACCTCGATCGACGTGGCCGCGCACGAGATGACCCACGGTCTCACCTCCAACACCGCGGGCCTGGTCTACAGCGGCGAGTCCGGCGGTCTGAACGAGGCGACCTCCGACATCTTCGGCTCGACCGTCGAGTTCTACGCCAACAACTCCTCCGACGTCGGTGACTACCTCATCGGCGAGGAGATCAACATCAACGGCGACGGCACGCCGCTGCGTTACATGGACGAGCCGGACAAGGACGGCTCGTCGTACGACAACTGGTTCTCCGGGATCGGTAACCAGGACGTGCACTACTCGTCGGGCCCCGCCAACCACTTCTTCTACCTGCTGAGCGAGGGCAGCGGCGCCAAGACCATCAACGGTGTCAGCTACAACTCGCCCACCGCGGACGGCCTCGCGGTCACCGGCATCGGCCGGGACAAGGCGGAGAAGATCTGGTTCCGCGCGCTGACCACGAAGTTCACCTCCAACACCAACTACGCGGGCGCCCGCACCGGCACCCTCGCGGCGGCCGGTGAGCTCTACGGCACCACCAGCCCCGAGTACCTGGCCGTGCAGCACGCCTGGGCGGGCGTCGCGGTCGGCGCGCGTCCCGGTGGCGGGGGCGGCGGCACCTCCTTCGAGAACACCGCCGATGTGTCGATCCCGGACAACGGTGCCGCGGTCACCTCGTCGATCACCGTCTCCGGGCGGACCGGCAACGCTCCGTCGAACCTCGCGGTGGCGGTCGACATCGTCCACACCTACGTCGGTGACCTCCAGGTCCAGCTGGTCGCCCCCGACGGCACGGCGTACACGATGAAGGCGTACGGCACCGGCGGCAGTTCGGACAACCTCAACACCACGTACACCGTGAACGCCTCCTCCGAGGTCGCCAACGGTGTCTGGCGGTTGAGGGTCCAGGACAACGCGGCCATCGACACCGGCTACATCAACAGCTGGAAGCTGACGTTCCCGTAGGACGTCCCGCTCCCCTGTGAACAGGGCGCCGTCCCGGTGGTTCAACTCCCCGGGACGGCGCCCGCTTTACATTTCTGAAACGTTCACCGGACAGTCGACTTTCGGTCAACATCGTTTAGGGGTCCTGACATGTACGCGCCTCTGGTGTCACTCTCTCCTCACCCGCCGCACAACTTCCCAGCCCTCCCCCACATAAGGAGCTTGTGTGACCCCCCTCTACGCGCGTCACAAGCGCACCACCCTGGCCATCGCCACCGCGATCGCGGCCGGAGCCCTCCTCACCACCGGTCTGAGCACCGGCGCTTCCGCGAAGGCCGAACCGGCCGACGCCACGCCCGTGCAGTTGACCGCCGCCGCCCGCACCGCCCTCATCAAGCAGGCGGCAGCCGAAGCGCCCACCACGGCCGACGAGATAGGCCTCGGCGCCAAGGAGAAGCTGGTCGTCAAGGACGTCATCAAGGACGCCGACGGCGCGACCCACACGCGCTACGAGCGCACCTACGCAGGCCTCCCCGTCCTCGGCGGCGATCTCATCGTCCACGAGACCGCGTCCGGCAAGACCGAGGGCGTCACCAAGGCGACCAAGGCCGCCGTCAAGGTCGCCGACCTCACCGCGGACGTCACCAAGGCGAGCGCCGAGAAGCAGGCCCTGAAGGCCGCCAAGGCGGAGGGCTCCACCAAGTCCGCCGCCGACAAGGCCCCGCGCAAGGTCGTCTGGGCCGCGAGCGGCACCCCCACCCTGGCCTACGAGACGGTCGTCGGAGGCTTCCAGCACGACGGCACCCCGCAGGAGCTGCACGTCATCACCGACGCGCAGACCGGCAAGAAGCTGTACGAGTGGGAGGCCGTCCAGACCGGCTCCGGCAACAGCCAGTACAGCGGCACGGTGACCATCGGCACCTCGCTGTCGGGCTCGACGTACCAGCTGAACGACGCCACGCGCGGCGCCCACAAGACGTACAACAAGGCCCGTGCCACCTCCTCCTCGGCGGGCACGCTGTTCACCGACGCGGACGACACGTGGGGCACCGGAGCGGCATCGAGCTCCTCGACCTCGCAGACCGCTGCCGTGGACGCCCACTACGGCGCCCAGGTCACCTGGGACTTCTACAAGAACGTCCTCGGCCGCAACGGCATCAAGAACAACGGCGTCGCCGCCTACTCCCGGGTCCACTACGGCAACGCCTACGTCAACGCCTTCTGGTCCGACAGCTGCTTCTGCATGACGTACGGCGACGGCGAGGGCAACACCAAGCCGCTGACCTCCCTGGACGTGGCGGGCCACGAGATGACGCACGGCGTCACCTCCAACACCGCCGGGCTCAACTACTCGGGTGAGTCGGGTGGCCTGAACGAGGCAACCTCGGACATCTTCGGCACGGCGGTGGAGTTCTACGCCGCCAACACCAAGGACGTCGGCGACTACCTCATCGGCGAGAAGATCGACATCAACGGCGACGGCACCCCGCTGCGCTACATGGACCAGCCCAGCAAGGACGGCTCGTCCGCGAACTACTGGTCGTCCTCGCTGGCGGGCCTGGACGTGCACTACTCGTCCGGCCCGGCGAACCACTTCTTCTTCATCCTGTCCGAGGGCAGCGGCGCCAAGACGATCAACGGCGTCAGCTACAACTCGCCCACGTACAACGGCTCCACGGTCACCGGCATCGGCCGCGACAAGGCGGTCAAGATCTGGTACAAGGCGCTGACCGAGTACATGACCTCGACCACCAACTACAAGGGTGCCCGCACCGCGACCCTGAGCGCGGCCTCGGCCCTGTACGGCTCGGGCAGCACCGAGTACAACGCGGTGGCCGCGGCCTGGACGGCCGTCAACGTCAGCTGACCGACACAGCATTGACGGGCGGCACCCGGGGCGAAGGCATTCCCGGGTGCCGCCCTACGCTTGGGAGCTATGTCCTCCACGGTCTTCACGTACGACGACGTCGGCGCCACGCGGGAAACCGACTTCTGCCCGCCCGGCTTCCACCAGCTGCATGTACGCACCCGCATCGGAGAGGGCCACGAGGTCTTCCGCAGCGCGGCCGAGGCCGTGCTGACCTGGGACATGCACCGGGCGATGGGCGTCGGCATCGACGCCTCGGCGGAACGGGCGGCGCCCGGCGTGGACGTCACGGTCACCTTGGCCGGCGTCATCAAGGCACCGTGCCGGGTGGTCTGGACGGTGGAGGAACACCGCCGCGCGGGCTGGGCGTACGGCACGCTGACCGGCCACCCGGAGTGCGGCGAGGAGTCGTTCATCGTGGACCGCACCGGGGACGGCACCGTGTGGCTGACGGTGCACGCCTTCAGTCGGGGCGCGAAGTGGTACGCGAAGGCGGGCGGGCCCGCGACACGGGGGCTGCAGAACGCGTACGCGCGGCGGTGCGGGGTCGTGCTGCGGAGGATGTGCGGGGGCGACACCGAGTGACGCCCCCGCGGCAGTGCCTCAGCGCATGAGGACCCCGGCGCCCTCCACCACATCCTGCGAAGGCGCGGTCACAAGACCCAGCTCCGCGCTGGACGCCAGCAGCCGGTGCGCCGGAAGGATCCGTACCGTATAGCCGTACGGACCTGTCCGGTCCAGGGACAGCGGGCCCTCGTACACCCACCGTCCGTCCAGGTCGGGCCCGCCCGTCGGCTTGAGCGGGACCGTCGCCGCGTCCGTGATGCGGTCCTCGGCGTCGACCCGCCCCGAGACCGCCTGGACCTCCACGTCGTCGGGGACGAGATCGCCGAGGCCGACGCGGACCCTGAGGCTCAGGGTCGTGCCCAGTTCCGCCGTCGTCGTGGCGACCGAGGTCTCCACATGGTCGACCGACACCCCGTGCCAGGCACCCCGCACCTTCGCCTTCCACGTCGCCAGTTCACTCGCGGACTCCGCGTCCATCGAGCGATGGGCCAGCGCGGCCGGGGTGTAGAGACGCTCGACGTACTCCCGGACCATCCGTCCGGCCAGCACCTTCGGGCCGAGCAGGGTGAGGGTCTGGCGGACCATCTCGATCCAGCGGTCGGGCAGCCCGCCCTGCCCCTGCTCGTAGAACCGCGGGGTCACCCGCTGTTCCAGCAGGTCGTACAGCGCCGCCGCCTCGATGTCGTCCCGGCGGTCCACGTCCGTCGCCGAGCCGTCCGCCGTGGGGATCGCCCAGCCGAAGTCCGGCTGGAACCACTCGTCCCACCAGCCGTCCATGACCGACAGATTGAGACAGCCGTTGAGGGCGGCCTTCATCCCGCTCGTCCCGCACGCCTCCAGCGGGCGGAGCGGATTGTTCAGCCAGATGTCGCAGCCCGGGTACAGCTTCTGCGCCATCGCCATGCCGTAGTCCGGCAGGAAGACGATCCGGTGGCGCACCCGCGGATCGTCCGCGAACCGCACCAGATCCTGGATGAGCCGCTTGCCCCCGTCGTCCGCCGGGTGCGCCTTGCCCGCCACCACGATCTGGATCGGGTGCTCGGGGTGCAGCAGCAGATCCATCAGCCGGTCACGGTCGCGCAGCATCAGGGTGAGGCGCTTGTACGACGGGACGCGGCGGGCAAAGCCGATGGTGAGGACATCGGGGTCGAGCACCCCGTCGATCCACCCCAACTCCGCGCTGCCCGCGCCGCGTTGCCGCCACGACGCCCGCAGCCGCTCGCGCACCTCCACCACCAGCTGCTCACGCAGCACCCGGCGCAGCTCCCAGATCTCCTGGTCGGGGATGTCCGCCACCGCGTCCCAGCGGTCCGAGCCGCCGACGGTGAGCGCGTCCTCGGTGCGCTGGGCGCCGATCTGCTTGGCGCCCAGCCGGAACACCTCGGGGGCGACCCAGGTCGGGGCGTGGACGCCGTTGGTGACCGAGGTGATCGGCACCTCGTCCGCGTCGAATCCCGGCCACAGACCGGAGAACATCTCCCGGCTGACGTTCCCGTGCAGCAGCGAGACACCGTTGGCGCGCTGGCCCAGGCGCAGGCCCATCACCGCCATGTTGAAGAGGTTCGGCTCGCCTCCGGCGTAGGTCTCCATGCCGAGCTGGAGGATCCGCTCGACATCGATGCGCGGGAGTTCGGCGTCGGGGCCGAAGTGGCGGGCGACCAGCTCACGGTCGAAGCGGTCGATGCCGGCGGGGACAGGTGTGTGGGTGGTGAAGACGGTCCCGGCGCGCACCGCCTCCAGACCGGAGTCGAAGTCCAGCCCCCGGTCGCAGAGTTCGGCGATCCGCTCCAGGCCGAGGAAGCCCGCGTGCCCCTCGTTGGTGTGGAAGACCTCGGGCTCCGCATGGCCCGTCAGCCGGCAGTACGTCCGTACCGCCCGAACACCTCCTATGCCGAGCAGCATCTCCTGGAGCAGCCGGTGTTCGCTGCCGCCGCCGTAGAGCCGGTCGGTCACCCCGCGTTCGCCGAGGTCGTTCTCCTCCACGTCGGAGTCGAGGAGCAGCAGCGGGACCCTGCCGACCTGGGCCAGCCAGACCCGGGCGTGCAGGGAGCGGCCGCCGGGCAGGGCGAGGGAGACCTGGGTGGGGGTGCCGTCGGTCTCCCTGAGCAACCCGACGGGCAGCTCGTTGGGGTCGAGCACCGGGTAGTGCTCCTGCTGCCAGCCGTCCCTCGAAAGGGTCTGCCGGAAGTAGCCGTGCCGGTACAGCAGCCCCACTCCGATGAGCGGCACCCCGAGATCGCTGGCCGCCTTCAGATGGTCGCCGGCCAGGATGCCGAGGCCGCCGGAGTACTGCGGCAGGGCGGCGGTGATGCCGAACTCGGGGGAGAAATAGGCGACGGCGGCGGGGAGTTCGGAGGACTGGCCCTGGTACCAGCGGTCACCGGAGACATAGTCGGCCAGATCGTCGGCGACCGCGGTCAGCCGGCGCAGGAAGCGGCGGTCCTCGGCCAGCTCGGCCAGCCTGCCGGGCGGCACACTGCCCAGGAGCCGTACGGGATCACCGTCCGAGGAGGCCCAGCGTTCGGGATCGACGGACTGGAAGAGGTCGCGGGTCTCCGCATGCCAGGACCAGCGCAGATTGCGCGCCAGGTCGCTGAGCGGCCGGAGGGGTTCGGGGAGAACGGGACGGACGGTGAATCGACGGATCGCCTTCACCTGATGCCTCCGAGGGTGCCTCGCGTGATCGGGTAAGATGCCTGCAGTGCGTTGCGAGAACCAAGCACGCGCTAACTCCTTGACGTTGACGTCAACCGGGCAGGTTCCGACCCGGCTGGTGCTGATCGCGTAAGACTCGATCGCTCACTGAGCGGCCGGGCGGCGTGAGCCAGGAATCCCCTCGTTTTCGAGTGGGAGGGTTCAAATTCCACCTCGGCAGGCATGTGGTGAGATTCAGGGCGCACGCCGATGTGCGCCCTGTCACCCACGACGGTATCGGTACCAGTCTCCTCTCACCACGGCGCCTTTCCCCGCGCGTCCACCGAAGCTGGAGCGCTCTTCGACCCGCAGTGGACGCACACTCCGCCCGAAAAGCGCCGCAACCTTCACCCGTCCGCCATCGGCGATATGGCCGATTCCGCCCCTGTAGGCGTCCTTGTGGCGACTTCGCCCACCACGAGAGGCTGCTTGAGGCGTACCGGCCCGTGCCGGATGCAGCTGGCGAACAACGGCCGCCGGACGCCGAGTTGAGGAGGGGGAACCGAAGCATGGCACGGACGCGCATACGGCGTCTGCGCTGGGCGGGGGGCCTGACCGCGGTGACCTGTGCCGCGGCACTTTCGGCCATCAGCCCGCCCGCGCACGCCGCACCGGAAGGGCGGATACTCGGCGCCGGTCAGCCCGGCTCCGTCAGCGGCAGCTACCTGGTGACACTCGAGGGGGGAACACAGGCTCCGTCGGCGGCCGGAAAAGGCCTCGCCGAGAAGTACGGGGCGAAAATCAGCCACACCTACGGCACGGTGCTCAACGGCTACGCGATCAGGGCGAGCGAAAGACAGGCCCGCCAACTCGCGGCCGACCCACGCGTCGCCTCGGTCGTCCAGGACACCAGGGTCACCCTGGACCACACCCAGAAGAACCCCCCGTCCTGGGGTCTCGACCGCATCGACCAGCGGAATCTGCCGCTGAACAACAGCTACACCTGGCCCGAGTCCGCGGGCTCCGGAGTGACGGTGTACGTGATCGACACCGGCATCCGCATCTCGCACAAGGACTTCGGCGGCCGGGCGAGCTACGGCTGGGACTTCGTCGGCGGCGACAAGTCGGCGGGCGACGGAAACGGCCACGGCACGCATGTCGCGGGCACGGTCGCCGGGTCCAAGTACGGCGTCGCCAAGAAGGCGAAGGTGGTCTCCGTCCGGGTCCTCGACAACGCGGGCGCGGGCACCACGGCCCAGGTCATCGCGGGCATCGACTGGGTGACCAGGAACGCAAAGAAGCCCGCGGTCGCCAACGTCAGCCTGGGCGGCACCTACAACGCCCAGCTGAATGCCGCCGTACGCAACTCCGTCGCCTCCGGCGTCACATACACGGTCGCCGCGGGCAACGACGGTCTCCCGGCCGGCCTGTACTCGCCGGCCAGTGTGGGTTCAGCCATCACGGTCGGCGCCACCGACCGCAAGGACGCGAGGGCGAGCTTCTCGAACTTCGGCTCGGCCCTGGACCTGTTCGCCCCGGGTGTCGCGATCACCTCGGCGTCGTACGCGAGCAACACCGCCAAGGCGACCTACTCCGGTACGTCGATGGCGGCGCCGCACGTGGCGGGCGCGGCCGCGCTCTATCTGGCCGACCATCGCAAGGCCTCACCCGCACAGGTGTCCAAGGCGCTCGTCGCGCAGGCGGCTAGCGGAAAGGTCTCCGGGCGCGAGCTCGGCTCACCGAACAAACTGCTGCAGGTACCGGGTTCGTAGTGGCCTGTTCGCGGCCTGTTGAGGGCGTTACGGAAGGATCGGCCCCGTCCGTCTCGGACGGGGCCGGTCTTGTGTGCTGACATACGCGTGAGTAGTTAGCAAAGTGCCGGATTGCCCACCCGAATAGGGTGGGAAGGCTCCTCCGGTACACCTCACAGGCACGCCACAGCAGCACCCCGCAGGACCCACCTCCCCACAGCCATCCGCCCACCCACGTTGACGCGGACAGGAGCGGTCATGCCCGCCACGCACCACTCGTCAGCACCCCCGACGCGCAAGCCCGAAGCACCTCCCGTACGCCGCCCGGCCGCCGCCGGACCGCCCGCCGCGGAGCCACCCTCCACGGACGGCGCCACCGGTGTCGGCCGCATACCAGTCCTCGATGTCCGTCCGTTCGTACAGCGCGGCCGCAAGCCCGCCAAGGCAGTGACCGGCGAGACGTTCGAGGTCTCGGCGACCGTGTTCCGCGAGGGGCACGATGCCGTGGCCGCCAATGTCGTGCTGCGGGATCCCGAGGGCCGCCCCGGCCCGTGGACGCCGATGCGCGAACTGGCGCCGGGCACCGACCGCTGGGGCGCCGAGGTCACCCCCACCGCCGAAGGCCTGTGGACGTACACCGTGGAGGCGTGGGGCGATCCGGTCTCCACCTGGCGCCACCACGCCCAGATCAAGATCCCCGCGGGGATGGACACGGACCTGGTCCTGGAGGAGGGCGCCCGGCTCCATGAACGGGCGGCCACCGAAGTCCCCTCCGAGCAGCGGCAGATCCTGCTCCTCGCGGCCGAACACCTCAGGGACGAGACCCGCCCGGCGACCGCACGCCTGGCCGCGGCCCTGACTCCCCAGGTGGACGCGGTGCTGTCCCGGTATCCGCTGCGGGAGTTCGTGACCGCTTCCGAGCCGCTGCCGCTGCTGGTGGAGCGGGAACGGGCGCTGTACGGCTCGTGGTACGAGTTCTTCCCCCGCTCCGAGGGCACCGCGCAGGTGCCGCACGGCACCTTCCGGACGGCCGCGCGCCGGCTGCCCGCGATCGCCGCGATGGGCTTCGACGTCGTGTACCTGCCGCCGATCCATCCGATCGGCACGACGTTCCGCAAGGGCCGCAACAACACCCTCGACCCCACCCTTGACGATGTCGGCGTGCCCTGGGCGATCGGCTCCCCCGAGGGCGGGCATGATGCCGTCCACCCCGCCCTGGGTACCCTGGAGGACTTCACCTGGTTCGTCGAGCAGGCCCGCGCGCAGGGCCTGGAGGTGGCCCTCGACTTCGCCCTGCAGTGCTCGCCGGACCATCCCTGGGTGGCCAAGCATCCGGAGTGGTTCCACCACCGCCCGGACGGCACCATCGCCTACGCGGAGAATCCGCCGAAGAAGTACCAGGACATCTACCCCATCGCGTTCGACGCGGACCTGGACGGGCTCATCGCGGAGACGCTGCGGGTGCTGCGGCACTGGATGGCCTGCGGGGTGCGGATCTTCAGGGTGGACAATCCGCACACCAAGCCGGTGCTGTTCTGGGAGCGGGTGATCGCGGAGATCAACCGCACCGACCCGGATGTGATCTTCCTGGCCGAGGCGTTCACCCGCCCGGCGATGATGCACACCCTGGCGCAGATCGGTTTCCAGCAGTCGTACACGTACTTCACCTGGCGCAACACCAAGCAGGAGCTGACCGAGTACCTGAGCGAGCTGTCCGGTGAGGCGGCGGCCTATATGCGGCCGAACTTCTTCGCCAACACCCCCGACATCCTGCACGCCTTCCTCCAGCAGGGCGGACGCTCCGCCTTCGAACTGCGCGCGATCCTGGCCGCCACCCTCTCCCCGACCTGGGGCATCTACAGCGGCTACGAGCTGTGCGAGAACACCCCTGCGCGGGAGGGCAGCGAAGAGTACCTGGACTCGGAGAAGTACCAGTTGCGTCCGCGTGACTGGGAAACGGCGGAAACCATCGCTCCACTCATCACCAAGCTGAACGCCGTCCGGCGCACGAGTCCCGCCCTACGGCAGTTGCGTAGTCTCCACTTCCACCATGCCGACAAGGAACAGGTGATCGTCTACTCGAAGCGGTCGGGGTCGAACACGGTTCTGGTGGTCGTCAACCTCGACCCCCACCACACCCAGGAGGCCACGGTCTCGTTGGACATGCCGCAACTCGGCCTGGACTGGCACGAGTCGGTACCGGTGCGCGACGAGCTCACCGGCGAGACCTACCACTGGGGCAGGGCCAATTATGTGCGCCTCGTACCGGGCCGCCGGCCCGCGCACGTCTTCTCGGTTCTGCGACCGTCCACCCCGCAGATCGGAGGGTCACCCACACCATGATCGTCAACGAGCCCGTCCCGGACACCTTCGAGGACACCCCAGCGGGCGACCGGGACCCCGACTGGTTCAAACGTGCAGTCTTCTACGAGGTGCTCGTCCGCTCCTTCCAGGACAGCAACGGCGACGGCGTCGGTGACCTCAAAGGCCTGACCGCCAAGCTCGACTATCTCCAGTGGCTCGGCGTGGACTGCCTGTGGCTGCCCCCGTTCTTCAAGTCCCCGCTGCGGGACGGCGGCTACGACGTCTCCGACTACACCGCCGTACTCCCCGAATTCGGTGACCTCGCCGACTTCGTCGAGTTCGTCGACGCCGCCCACCAGCGCGGTATGCGGGTCATCATCGACTTCGTCATGAACCACACCAGCGATCAGCACCCGTGGTTCCAGGAGTCGAGAAGGGACCCCGAGGGCCCCTACGGCGACTATTACATGTGGGCCGACGACGACAAGCAGTACGCCGACGCGCGGATCATCTTCGTCGACACCGAGGCCTCCAACTGGACCTTCGACCCGGTCCGCAAGCAGTACTTCTTCCACCGGTTCTTCTCCCACCAGCCGGACCTCAACTACGAGAACCCGGCCGTGCAGGAGGAGATGATCTCCGCGCTGCGGTTCTGGCTGGACCTGGGTATCGACGGCTTCCGGCTGGACGCGGTGCCGTACCTCTACGCCCAGGAAGGGACCAACTGCGAAAACCTTCCGGCGGCCCATGAGTTCCTCAAGCGGGTGCGCAAGGAGATCGACGCCCACTATCCGGACACGGTGCTGCTGGCGGAGGCCAACCAGTGGCCGGAGGACGTCGTCGACTACTTCGGCGACTTCCAAAGTGGTGGCGACGAGTGCCACATGGCGTTCCACTTCCCCGTCATGCCACGCATCTTCATGGCCGTGCGCAGGGAGTCTCGCTACCCGGTCTCGGAAATCCTCGCGAAGACCCCGGCCATCCCGTCCGGCTGCCAGTGGGGCATCTTCCTGCGCAACCACGACGAGCTGACCCTGGAAATGGTCACCGACGAGGAACGCGACTACATGTGGGCGGAGTACGCGAAGGACCCCCGCATGCGCGCCAACATCGGCATCCGGCGTCGACTGGCACCCCTGCTGGACAACGACCGCAACCAGATCGAACTCTTCACTGCCCTGCTGCTCTCGCTCCCGGGCTCGCCGATCCTCTACTACGGCGACGAGATCGGCATGGGCGACAACATCTGGCTCGGCGACCGCGACGCCGTCCGCACGCCCATGCAGTGGACGCCGGACAGGAACGCGGGCTTCTCGTCCTGCGATCCGGGCCGGCTGTATCTGCCCACGATCATGGACCCGGTCTACGGCTACCAGGTGACCAACGTCGAGGCGTCGATGTCCTCCCCGTCGTCCCTGCTGCACTGGACCCGGCGCATGATCGAGATCCGTAAGCAGAACCTGGCCTTCGGGCTCGGCTCGTACACCGAACTCCAGTCGTCCAACCCGGCCGTGATCGCGTTCCTTCGGGAGTACGAGGACGATCTCGTCCTGTGCGTGCACAACTTCTCCCGGTTCGCGCAGCCGACCGAGCTGGATCTGCGGAGGTTCAACGGACGGCATCCGGTGGAGCTGTTCGGCGGGGTGCGATTCCCGGCCATCGGTGAGCTGCCGTACTTGCTGACGCTGGCGGGACACGGCTTCTACTGGTTCCGGCTGCGCAAGGAGAACTCCTAGAAGCCCGGCGGGGCGGTTTCCGCCGCCCCGCCCGGGGCACGCATCACTAACACCCCGACCACCCCGGGGAAAGGACGCGACGTCATGTCGGAAGCCGTCACCCGTACCCTCACTTCAACCCCGGGTTTCCTGGCGTCCCTGGATCCCCTGTTGCGGGAGTGGCTGCCGCGGCAGCGATGGTTCGCCGGGAAAGGCCGTCCGGTCACCGGATTCTCACTGGTCGCCGCCACTGAACTCCTTCCCGTCGAGGGCAAGTTGGGCCTCTACCACCTGCTCGTCCGTGCTCATCAGTCCCCCCTGCCCGGCGACTGCTACCAGCTCCTCATAGGCGTGCGCGAGGCGCTGCCGCCCCGGCTCGCGCCCGCGCTGATCGGACACGTGGACCAGGGCCCGCTCACCGGACGCACGGTGTACGAGGCCCTGTACGACCTCCGGCCCGCCGAACTGCTCCTGGAGGCGCTGCGCACCCGGGCCCGCATCGGCGGGCTGCGCTTCGAACGGGAGCCCGACCAGGAGATCCGCTCGGGCCTGGTACCCCGGGTGATGACCGCCGAGCAGTCCAACTCGTCGATTGTCTACGGCGATACGTTCATCCTGAAGCTGTTGCGCCGGGTCGTGCCCGGCGTCAATCCCGACCTGGAGCTGCCGCTGGCGCTGGCCCGCGAGGGCTGCCCGCGGGTACCGGCGCCGACGGCGTGGATCCGCGCCGAGCAGGCCGGGGAGCCGTATGTCCTCGGGGTGCTCCAGCCCTTTGTGCAGGGCGCCTCGGACGGCTGGGAGCTGGCACTGAGCGAGCTGGCCAAGGGCGAGGACTTCGCCATGGAGGCAAGGGCGCTCGGGCGGGCCACCGCCGAGGTGCACACCGCGCTGGCCCGCGCACTGCCGACGGTCACCCTCGGCCATGCCCAGCTGGAGCTGATGGTCGGCGGCATGGTGGAGCGGCTCGATGCCGCCACGCAGTCGGTGCCCGCGCTCAGGCCGTACGCGCCCGGGCTGCGGTCCGCCTTCGAGGCGCTGGGCACGCTGGCGGCCGAGGGCCGCACCTGGACCGCCCAACGCGTCCACGGCGATCTCCATCTGGGCCAGTGCCTGCGCTCGCCCGCCGGTCAGTGGTGGCTGATCGACTTCGAGGGCGAACCGGCGAAGCCGCTGGCCGAACGGCGGATGCCGCAGCCGTTGTTGCGGGACATCGCCGGGATGCTGCGCTCCTTCGACTACGCGGCACACTCGGCCGAACCGCCGATACCGGGCTGGGCCGAGACCTGCCGGGCCGCGTACTGCTCCGGATACGCCGAGGTCTCCGGCGTCGATCCCCGTACCGACCCCGTGCTGTTGCGGGCGTGCGAGACCGACAAAGCGATCTACGAGGTCGTCTACGAGGCCCGCCACCGCCCCGACTGGCTGCCGGTCCCGCTGTCCGCCGTGCGCCGGCTGGCCGTGGACGGCGACACCTCCCCCTCTCTTTCCCCGTCACCCCCGCCGAGGAGGCTCCACCCGTGACCCCCCGCCCCCCGTCCTCCGGTCCGGATCCGCAACAGTCGGCCGAGCAGACGGCCGAGGAGAAGAGCGTCGCGAAGAAGGCGCCGAAAAAGGTGACCAAGGAAGCGGTGAAGAAGGCCGCCACGAAGAAGACTTCCGCCAAGAAGGCGGTGGCGAAGAAGGCGGTGGCGAAGAAGGCGGTGGCGACGAAGGCCGTGGCCAAGAAGGCGACCGGCAAGAAAGTCGCTGCGAAGAAGGCCGCCGCAAAGAAGGCCCCGGCTTCGGCCAAGAAGGCCACCACTGCCAAGAAGACCACCGCCAAGAAGACCGTGAAGTCACCGCCCCCGGCGCCCGTGGAGATCGCCGTCTCCCCCGCCGTGGACGCGGACGACCGCGCCCGTCTCCTCGCCGGCACCCACCACGACCCGCACTCCGTGCTCGGCGCGCATCCCGTGCCCGGCGGTGTGGCCTTCCGGACCTTCCGGCCGTACGCCCTTTCCGTGACCGTGCTCGCCGGAGAGCTGCGGGCCGAGCTGCACGACGACGGTGAGGGCTTCTTCTCGGGGCTGCTGCCGCTGCGGGACGTGCCGGAGTACCGGATTCTCGTGGCGTACGAGGGTGCGGAGCTGGAGACCGAGGACCCGTACCGCTTCCTGCCCGCGCTGGGCGATCTGGATCTGCATCTGCTCGGCGAGGGCCGGCATGAGCAGTTGTGGACGGCGCTCGGTGCCGAGCCGATGACCCACCAGGGCGTGGCCGGCACCCGGTTCACGGTGTGGGCGCCGAACGCGCGCGGGGTGCGTCTGGCAGGGACCTTCAACTTCTGGGACGGCACCGGATATCCGATGCGGTCACTGGGGGGGACCGGGGTGTGGGAGCTGTTCGTCCCGGCCATAGGCGAGGGCGAGCTGTACAAGTTCGAGATCACCCGGCCCGACGGTTCCCGCACCCTGCGCGCCGACCCGCTGGCCCGCCGTACCGAGGAACCGCCCAACACCTCGTCGATCGTGCATGCCTCGCACCACGAGTGGCACGACGAGGAGTGGCTGGAGCGGCGCGGGCGGGTACCGGCACACGAGGGGGCCTTCTCCGTCTACGAGGTCCATCTGCCGTCCTGGCGCCCGGGACTGACGTACCGCCAGCTGGCCGAGCAACTCCCTGCCTACGTCAAGGACCTGGGCTTCACGCATGTGGAGCTGATGCCGGTCGCCGAGCATCCCTTCGGTGGTTCCTGGGGCTATCAGGTCACGGGTTTCTACGCACCCACGGCCCGACTCGGCACGCCAGACGACTTCAAGTTCCTGGTGGACGCCCTGCACCAGGCGGGCATCGGCGTGCTGATGGACTGGGTGCCGGCGCACTTCCCGCGCGACGACTGGGCGTTGGCGGAGTTCGACGGGCGTCCGCTCTACGAGCACGAGGACCCGCTGCGCTCGGCGCATCCCGACTGGGGCACGCTGGAGTTCGACTTCGGGCGGCGCGAGGTGCGGAACTTCCTTGTCGCGAACGCCGTGTACTGGTGCGAGGAGTTCCATATCGACGGGCTGCGGGTCGACGCGGTCGCCTCGATGCTGTACCTGGACTACTCGCGTGAGCCGGGGCAGTGGATCCCGAATGTGCACGGCGGCCGGGAGAACCTGGACGCGGTGGCGTTTCTCCAGGAGATGAACGCCACGGTGTACCGGCGGGTGCCGGGTGTGGTGACGATCGCGGAGGAGTCCACCGCCTGGGACGGCGTCACGCGCGCCACCCACCACATGGGCCCCGGCGGCTTCGGAGGCCTGGGTTTCGGCCTGAAGTGGAACATGGGCTGGATGCACGACTCGCTGGGCTATGTGTCCCATGAGCCGATCCATCGCAAGTACCACCACCACGAGATGACCTTCTCGATGGTGTACGCCTACAGCGAGAACTACGTCCTGCCGATCTCCCACGACGAGGTCGTGCACGGCAAGGGATCGCTGGTGTCGAAGATGCCGGGCGACTGGTGGCAGCAGCGCGCGAACCACCGGGCGTACCTGGGCTTCATGTGGGCCCATCCAGGCAAGCAACTCCTCTTTATGGGGCAGGAGTTCGCCCAGGGGGCGGAGTGGTCGGAGGCGCACGGCCCGGACTGGTGGCTGCTGGATCCGGCGTACGGGGCGGAGGCCGACCATCGGGGTGTCCGGGACCTGGTCCGGGACCTGAACGTCGTGTACCGACACACACCGGCCCTGTGGCAGCGGGACACCGACCCGGAAGGCTTCCAGTGGGTGGTCGGTGACGCGGCGGAGGACAACGTCTTCGCCTTCCTCCGCTACGACACGGACGGTGTCCCCCTGCTGTCGGTGTCCAACTTCTCCCCGGTGGTACGGCACGACTACCGCCTGGGCGTGCCCGAGGACATCCCGGCCTGGCACGAGACGCTGAACACGGACGGCGCCAAGTACGGCGGCAGCGACGTCACCAACCCCGACCCGCTCAAGCCGGAACCCCAGGGACGGCACGGGCGGCCGGCCAGCGTCCGCCTCACCCTGCCGCCCCTGGCCACGGTCTGGCTGCGCCCCGCCTAGCCCAGCCCCTTCGGCAGCGGGCCCGTGTGCAGCACCCCCAGCCTCTGCGTCGCCCGGGTCAGGGCGACGTAGAGGTCGCTGGTGCCGTAGCGGCCGGGTTCCACGACCAGTACCGAGTCGAACTCCAGGCCCTTGGCCTGCCGTGGGTCCAGGAGGACCACCGTCCGGGTGAGGTCCGGGTCCGCTCCCGCCGTCACTCCGTCCAGGTGGGCGGCGAGGCGGCGGTGGAGGTCGCGGGGGGCGATGATCGCCAGGCGGCCCTCTGTCGGGGTCAGTTCCGCGGCTGCCTTGGCCACCGCTCCCGGGAGGTCGTCCGTCGCGCGGATCCATGGGCGCACGCCCGTCGAGCGCACCGAGCTCGGCGGTTCGAAGGTGGGGTTCTCGGCGCGGACGACCGCCGCCGCGAGGTCCATGATCTCGGCCGGGGTGCGGTAGTTGACGCCCAGGCGGGTGTGCTCCCAGCGGTCCTCCACGTACGGCGCGAGGATCCCCTCCCATGAGCCGACGCCCGCCGCCTCCGCCGTCTGGGCCGGGTCGCCCACCAGGGTCATCGAGCGGGTCGGGCTGCGGCGCATCAGCAGGCGCCACGCCATCGGCGACAGCTCCTGCGCCTCGTCGACGATGATGTGCCCGAACGCCCAGGTGCGGTCGGCCGCCGCGCGCTCGGCGGCGCTGCGGTGGTCGTCCTCCTCCTGCCGCTCGGCGAACCGCTCGGCGTCGATGATGTCGTGCGCGGAGAGAATCTCCGAGTCCTCGTCCTCTTTGTCGTCGAACTCATAGGTGCGCGAGGCGTACGAGACATCCAGCACGCCCTGCGCGTAGGCGATCTGGTTCTCCCGCTCGCGCTCCGCCCGCAGCCGGGCCGCCCGGTCGTCGTCACCGAGCAGTTCGGCCGCCTCGTCGAGCAGCGGTACGTCCGCCACGGTCCAGGTCCGGGTCACCGGGCGGCGGATGGCGGCCGCGTCGGCCTCGGAGACGTACCCCTCCGGCTCGGCGAGGAAGTCGGCGACCAGCCGCTGCGGGGTCAGCACCGGCCACAACTGCTCGATGGCAGAGCGGACTTCGGGGTTCTCGGCGAGCTCGTCACGGATCTGGGTGATGTCGCTCGGGTCGAGCATGTTCGAACCGTCGTAGGGGTCGGTGCCGATGCGTTCGGCGACCATGTCGGTGAGGGTGTTGAGGATGTGGCCCTCGAAGTACTCCCGCGCCGCGTTGTGCGGCAGCCGCGCCGAGCGGGTGCGTTCGCGGGCGACGCTCACCAGGCCGTCGTCGAGCATCAGGATCTCGCGGTCGTGTTCGATCGCGATCACGGGATCGGGCAGCGCCTGCCGGTCGCGTACGACGGCGGCGAGCACCTCCGCCATGTCCGCGCGGCCCTTCACCGCGGCCGCCTCCGGGGTGTCCGTGGCCTTCGCCCGTACGCCGGGGAACAGCTCGCCGACCGTCGCCAGCAGGACGCCCGTCTCGCCGAGGGAGGGCAGCACCTCGCCGATGTAGCCGAGGAAGGCGGGGTTGGGGCCGACGATCAACACGGCCCGCTTGGCGAGCAGTTCCCGGTGTTCGTACAGCAAGTACGCGGCGCGGTGCAGGGCCACCGCCGTCTTGCCGGTGCCGGGGCCGCCCTCGACCACCAGGACTCCGCGGTGCGGGGCGCGGATGATCTCGTCCTGTTCGGCCTGGATGGTCTGCACGATGTCGCCCATGCGGCCGGTGCGCGCGGAGTTGAGGGCGGCGAGCAGCACGGCGTCGCCGCTCGGGTCCTCGTGTCCGGTGCGCTGCTGGTCCCCGAGGTCGAGGATCTCGTCGTGCAGCGCGGTCACCGTACGTCCGCTGGTGCTGATGTGCCGACGCCGGCGCAGGCCCATCGGGGTGTGTCCGGTGGCCAGATAGAAGGGGCGGGCGACCTCGGCCCGCCAGTCGATGAGGATCGGGGTGCGGGCCGCGTCCTCGGTGCGCAGTCCGATCCGGCCGATGTGGTGGCTGACGCCGGAGGCGAGGTCGATCCGGCCGAAGCAGAGCGAGCCGTCGACCGCGTTCAGCGCGGCGAGCAGCCCCGAGCGTTCGGCGACGAGGATGTCCCGCTCCAGGCGTGCCTGCATGGGCGTGTTGCCCTGGGCGAGCGCGTCCTGGACGGAGGTCTCGGTGTCACCGCGCAGCGCGTCCACGCGCGTGTACAGGCCGTCGATGAATTCCTGCTCGCCGCGCATTTCATCGTCCGGAAATTCGCTGTTTGACAATTCCACTCCCGCCCGGATATACTGCGCTTACTCAGCTTCTTCGCGATTCAATTCTCTTGAAGTCGCGAACCATTAAATATACGCAGAGAAATCCCCCGAGCGCAATTACTCGGGGGATTTTCTTTACGTCCGCTCAGGTTCACAGCACGTCGGAGAGCTCCTCCAGAAGCCGCCGCTTGGCCCGCGCCCCGACCATCGCCTTCACCGGCTCACCGCCCTGGAAGACCATGAAGGTCGGCATCGACAGCACCTTGTACGCGTTCGTCGTCTCCGGGTTGGTGTCCACATCCAGCTGGACCACCTTCAGCCGCTCCCCCTCCTCCGCCGCCAGCGCACGCAGCACCGGCGCCATCTGCCGGCACGGCGGGCACCAGTCCGCGGTGAACTCCACCAGCACCGGCAGCTCCGACCCGATGACTTCCGCCTCGAAGTCGGCGTCGGTCACTTCACTCACCACGGCTACCCTCCCAGTTCGCACATCGGATCCTCGGCGAGTGCGAGCCGCACCCCGATCTTCGCCCGCACGGCCTGCAACTCGCCGATCAGCGCGTCGAGTTCGTCCAGCTTGCGCCGGTAGACCGCGAGCGAGGCCGGGCACAGGTCGCCCTCGGGGTGCCCGGCGCGCAGACACTCCACGAACGGCCGGGTCTCCTCCAGGTCGAACCCGAAGTCCTGGAGCGTCCTGATCTGCCGCAGCAGCCTCAGGTCCCGCTCGTCGTACTCCCGATAGCCGTTCGCGTCCCGCCGCGCGGGCAGCAGTCCGCGCGACTCGTAGTACCGAAGCGTCCGGGTCGTCGTCCCGGCCCGCTCGGCCAGCTCGCCGATTCGCATGGATACGAACGTAAGCCTTGACCCCGACGTCAAGGCAACAGCGGTTTGTGCTCCACAGGGGAGGTGAGCACGATCGACGTCGTCGTACGGCCGAGCGCGGAGACCTCTTCGAGGACCTCCTCCAGATGGACCGTGTCCTGGACGGCGACCTTGAGGATCCAGCAGTCCTCGCCGACCACATGGTGCACCTCGGTGATCTCGGGGCGCTCCATGAGCTCCAGGGTCCTCGGGTGCTTCAGGTTGTAGCCGCCGTGCGGATTGACCCGGATGAAGGCCTGGATGCCGTAGCCGAGCCGGGCCGGGACGACCCGGGCGCCGTAGCCGCTGATCACGCCCGCCGACTCCAGTCTGCGCACCCGCTCGGTGACCGCCGCCGGGCTCAGCCGCACCCGGCGCCCCAGCTCGCTGAGCTTGATCCGGCCGTCCGTCTGGAGGAGATCGAGGATCTGCCGGTCGAGCGCATCGAAGGCCACCGAAGTTTCCTCGGCGACGGCGCGCGGACGCCGTGGTTCTTTTGGCGAGGCCGCCTGAACTCCCATGGTTCCCCCTTCAGAACGTGGTGGTGCGCGAAGAGAATTATGGTCATGGAAAAGGCACGAGACGTACTGGTCATCGGGGGCAACCGCTATTTCGGCAAGCGGCTGATCCGGCGGCTGCTGGCGGCCGGTGACCGGGTCACGGTCCTCAATCGCGGCTCCGCCGCACCGCCCGCCGGCGCCCTCCACCTCGTCGCCGACCGCGACGACGAGAACTCCCTGCGGAAGGCGCTCGGTGCGCGGGTGTTCGACGTCGTTGTCGACCAGGTCTGCTACACCCCACGCCAAGCGGCGCTGGCGCGGCGGGTGTTCGAGGGCCGGACGCGGCGCTATGTGATGACGTCGACGGTCGAGGTGTACGAGTACGAGGACTCCCCCACCCCGGTCGCGGAGTCCGCCGTGGACCCGCGCACGGTCGCGGTCGATCCCGAACTCCCCTGGCACGACCAGGAGTTCCTGTCGTCGCACTACGGCGAGGGCAAGCGGCAGGCGGAGGCCGTGTTCGCGGCGGGCTCCGACTTCCCGTACGTCGCCGTGCGCGTCGCCCATGTGCTGGGCGGGGACGACGACTTCACGGGACGGCTCGCTCATTACGCCGAGCGGATCCGCTCGGGCACACCGATCGCCGTCCCGGCGGCGAACCGGCCCGCCACCTACATCCACGTCGAGGAGATCGCCGACTTCCTGGCCTGGGCCGTGGGCGAGGACTTCACCGGGCCGGTGAACGCGGCCTCCGACGGCCTGCTGAGCACCGACGAACTCTGCGAGGCGGTGGCCGCGCAGATCCCCGGCGGCAGCGTGGCGCTGAGGGCCGTCGAGGTCGGCGAGGTCTCGCCGCTCTCCTTCACCCGCTCCTACGGCATGGACAACTCCCGGGCCACCCGGCTCGGCTTCACCTTCGGCGACGTACGGCAGTGGCTGCCGAAGGCGGTCGCCGAGACCTTGGGGGACTGATATGCGGTACCGCAATCTTGGCCAAGTGCGGGTGAGCGCGGTCGGGCTCGGCGCGATGCCGCTGTCCATCGAGGGCCGACCGGACGAAGCGCGGGCCCTGGCCACCGTGCACGCGGCGCTCGACGCGGGCGTGACCCTGCTGGACACGGCGGACTCCTACCACTTGCCCGGCGAGCCGCCCGGCCACAACGAACTCCTGGTCGCCCGGGCGCTCGCCACCTACGGCGGTGGCACGGGGGATGTGCTGGTGGCAACGAAGGGTGGCAGGGGGCGCCCCTCCGACGGGGGTTGGACGGTGAACGGCGACCCTCGATGGCTGAAGGCGGCGGCGGAGGCCTCGCTGAAGCGGCTGGGAGTGGAGGCGATCGGCCTGTACCAGCTTCACAAGCCCGACCCTTCGATCCCCTTCGAGGAGTCGGTGGGCGCGTTGCGCGAGCTGGCCGACGAGGGGAAGATCCGGCTGGTCGGGGTCTCCAATACGGATGTCCGCCAGATCTGGGTGGCCCACGAGATTCTCGGCGACCGGCTGGTCTCGGTGCAGAACCGGTACTCGCCGGCCGTCCGGGACAGTGAGGCCGAGCTGAGGCTCTGCGCGGACCTGGGGCTGGGGTTTCTGCCGTGGAGCCCGCTCGGCGGGATCTCGCGCAGCTCACTGGACGGGCCGTCGAGGATCAAGGGCGGCGGGGCAGGTCCGCTGGAGGCGTTTCACGCGGTGGCGCGGGAGCGGGGCATGAGTGCTCAACGGATATGTCTGGCCTGGCTGTTGGGCTTGTCGCCGACCGTGATCCCGATCCCCGGGGCGAGCCGTCCGGAGACGATCCGGGACTCGGCCGGGGCGGCGGATCTGGTGCTGAGCGGGGAGGAGCGGGCCCGGCTGGACGACGCCGTCAGGAGCCGGTGAGGGCTCGGGTCTCGGCGGCGTACAGCTCGGCCGGGTCGAAGCCCATGCCGGTGAAGTGGCCGGCGAGTTCGAGGGACAGGACGCCGTGCAGACGGGTCCAGAAGACGAGGGCGTGGTGGAGGGCCGCGGGCGGGGCCGAGTGGTCGCCCGCCCAGAGGCGGTGCTCGGCGATATGGGCCCGGAAGGGGTCCGCTGTCTCTGCGGCTCCCGCGGCTTCGCAGGCGTCGAGGAGTACGGCCATGACCTCGGAGGCGATCAGGGTGGTGTCGGGCGGCGCCTGATAGCCGGGGACGGGGGTGCCGAACACGAGGAAGTACCGCTGGGGGTCGTCGAGGGCCCAGCGGCGCATGGTCCGGGCGAGGTCACCGAGGCTCGCCCCGGCCTTGGCGGCGGTCTGGAAACGGTCGGCGAGGCTGCGGTACGCGTCCCTGATGAGCTCGGTGATCAGCTCGTCGCGGTTGGCGAAGTACCGGTACAGGGCGGGGCCGCTCATGCCCATCTGCTTGGCGATGGCATTGAGCGACAGGGCGGAGGCCCCGGCACCGGCGATCTGCTCCCAGGCGCGGGTCTTGATCTCGTCCCGGACCTGGGCGCGGTAGCGCTCGCGGGGGGTCTGGGGGGGCATGGGTGCCTCCTGCCGGTGGGGATATAGCGTCAAGGGTTCGTTAGACGCTATCACCGCTGTCGGCGGGAGGGTGCTACGGCGCCAGGCCGGGCGTCGGGCCCGGGCCGCGGTAGTCCGGGTGGAGGGGGCCGGGGAGGGCCGACACCGTGCGGAACTCCGAGTCCCGCTCCTCGTCCTCCTCCTCACCCTGCACCCCGAGGAGCTTGCGGGTCAGTGCATCCCGGTCCGAGAGGAGTTCGTCCAGGGCGGCGCGGATGTCGGACGGGCGGGTGCGGTCGGATTCGCTCTCCGCCGCGATCAGTACGGCTCGGCGGACCAGCTCCTTGGTGAAGGAGGCGGTCGTGCCTTCGGTACGGGTCACCACCTCCTCGGTGATGTCCTCGCCGAGGCCGAGTGCGGCACCGTACAGGCCGAGGAGGCGGGCGCGGCCCTCCGCGTCCGGGAGGGGGATCTCGACCGCCAGGTCCACACGGCCGGGGCGCTGGACCAGGGCCGGTTCGAGGAGGTCGGCGCGATTGGTGGTGAGCAGGAAGGCGACGTCGGCGTCGTCGCCCAGGCCGTCCATCTCGTTGAGGACCTGGAAGAGCAGGGGCTGGTCGCCGCCTGCGTAGTCGCGGGCCTCGGCGATCAGGTCGCAGTCCTCCAGGACGACCAGTGCGGGCTGGAGCATCCGCGCCAGCGAGCAGGCCGGGCCGATCGCCGAGATGCTGGTGCCGGCGAGGACCACGACCGTGAACTGCGGGAGGTGGGAGAGGAGATAGCGGATCGTGTGGGTCTTGCCGGTGCCGGGCGGGCCGTAGAGGAGGAGTCCGCGGCGCAGGTGCTGGCCGGCGGCGCGGAGTTGGTCGCGGCGGCGGGCCACGCCCACGACCTGGCGCTCGACGCGGTCCAGGAGGCCGGTGGGGAGCACGATGTCGTCGCGGGTGAGGGCGGGGCGGCGGTGGAAACGGAAGGGGCCCAGGCCGTGGTGGAACTCCGAGCCCTCGAAGGAGAGGACCTGGCCGCGGAAGATGTTGTGTTCGTGTACCAGGCGGTCGATGTCGGCGAGGAAGCGGTCGGCGAAGGCGGTGTCGGCGGCGAGGACTTCGAGTTCGACCTTGTTGCGGCCGTACTCGTCCTGGGGGCCGCGCAGGAGGACGGCGAAGCGGTCTTCCTTGTCGGTGCCGAGGTAGAAGCCACAGGAGACGCAGGCGAGTTCCTCGTCGGCGGAGACGGGGAGGCTGGCGTAGGCGACCGCGCCGATGGTGAAGCGGTCGTAGCGGTCGGCTGCTTCGAGGATGTCGCCGAGGGTGAGGTCGCCGTGGTGCTGTGAGCCCCTGAGGCCGATGAGGTCGTGGGTGCGGCCGTCTTGGGCGAACCAGCGTTCCAGGGCGAGGTGGACGTTGGGGAGGTCGTACGGGGCGTAGGCGGCCTTGACCACGGGGCGGTCCGTGGGGGTGGCGCCGAGGTGTTCGCGGAGGCGCTTGCTGAGGTTGCGGGACGGGTCGTGGGGGTCTTGGCGGCCGGGGTGGGCCACGGCGGTGAGGAAGTCGTAGAACAGTTCGCTGACTCGGTCGAGGTCGATGGGCTGTTCCGACTCGCTCATGCGGGTGCCTCCGGCGGATGGGCCGAATTGTGCGGAGGTGTTCAGGGTGGGGCTCGACTCCGGCGGCGGTCAAAGGATTTCCTTCGCCCCCGCCGCCCCTACCCGTCCCTCCCCCAGAGGGGGGACCCCCACTGGGGGCTGCGCCCCCAGACCCCCGCTGTCGGCCCTGAACGGGCCTCGTCCTCAAACGCCGGACAGTCTGGACCTCCTAACGCCGGATGGGCCGGAACGCCTCACATTCCCCCGCGAGCCGGGCGGTCTTGGCGGCCCGTCAGCAGCATCAGCAAGTCCGCCATCGGCGCCCGGACCTCCTCGCCGTTCCCCCTCGTCCACTCGATGTCCGTCGCCACCAGCCTCGCCTGCGGAAGCGGCCACGGACGTGGCGGGAAGCGCATCGTCCAGACCCTGTCCGCCGCGTCCCGGGCCGCCGCCACCGGCATCTCGCGTCGGTGGCCCAGGGCCAGGGCGATGTCCTGGCCGTGGACCAGGATGTCGAGGAGGGGTTCTCGGGGTGTGGTCGTGGGGGCCAGGCGGCGGTTGCCGATGATGGCTCGGAGGTTCTTCACGATCCCGGCCGTGGGCAACCGCGCTTCGCGTACCGCCGTGTCGTGGATCAGGCGGTTCATGTCGCCCCTCGCCCGGATCCAGTCGCGCACCAGGTCGCCGTACGAGAAGCGGGGCGCCAGGGTCAGATGGGCCGCCACATCGCGTACCCGCCAGTCGCCGCAGGCCGTCGGGGTTTCCCACTGCTCCGGGGTCAGACTCTCCAGGAGGTCCGCCAGGCTCGCCCGTTCCTCGTCGACGATCCGCCAGCGCTCGTCGGTCCCCAGCACCACACCCACGGGAATCACCGCCCACTCAAGTGGTAAGCTTCTCTGACTAAATTAGTCAGAGAGCCTGACTAGTGTCAAGGTGGAACCCAGGAGGCGTCGTGGACAGTGAGCTCAACACCGGCGTACTGCTGTTCCTCCCTTACCGCGCCCTGGAGAACCGCGTCTTCGCCGCCCTCGCCGAGGCCGGTTTCGACGACTTCACGCCGGCCCAGGCCCGTGTCATGCAGCGCATCGGACCCGATGGCACGCGGCTCACCGAGCTCGCGGAACAGGCGCAGATCACCAAGCAGACGGCGGGGTTTCTCGTCGATCAGCTGGAGAAGGCCGGGTATGTCACGCGCGTGCCGGACCCCACTGACAAGCGGGCCCGGCTGGTGCTCGGCGCGGAGAAGGCCTGGGCGGCCAAGGAGGTCGCCGACGCCGTCGTAGCCGAAGTGGAGCGGGAATGGGAGGAGCACCTCGGCAAGCGGCGGATGAAGCAGCTGCGCGAGGCGCTCACGCTCCTCCGGGAGATCACCGACCCGTGGGCCCCGGAAGAAGCAAAGAAGCCGAGCGGTCAGGCCAACGGGGGGAGTGCCTGACCGCTCGGGGTTCTGGGGGAAGTGGTGCTATGCCTTCGCCAGTTCCTTTTCGCCGCCCTGTTCGGGGACCTCGACGGGCGTCTCGTCCGCGGGGCCGTCGTCGAGCAGGGTCTTCTCGTCGAAGGGGATCTGGCCGGCCAGCACCTGGTCGACCCGGCCGCGGTCGATCTCCTTCGTCCATGTGCCGATCAGGACCGTCGCCACCGCGTTGCCCGCGAAGTTCGTCAGGGCGCGGGCCTCGCTCATGAAGCGGTCGATGCCGACGATGAGGCCGATGCCGTCCACCAGGGCGGGCTTGTGCGACTGGAGGCCGCCCGCGAGGGTGGCAAGGCCCGCACCGGTGACACCCGCCGCGCCCTTCGAGGCGACCAGCAGGAACAGCAGCAGCGGGATCTGCTCACCGATAGACATCGGCGTACCCATGGCATCGGCGATGAACAGAGACGCCATGGTCATGTAGATCATCGTGCCGTCGAGGTTGAAGGAGTACCCCGTCGGCACCGTGATGCCGACCACCGGCTTGCTGACCCCGAGGTGCTCCATCTTCGCGATGAGCCGCGGCAGCGCGGACTCGGACGAGGACGTCGACAGGATCAGCAGGAATTCACGGCCCAGGTACTTGAAGAGCGTGAAGATGTTCATCCCCGCGACGACCCGCAGCAGGGCGGCGAGCACGATGAAGACGAAGAGGAAGCAGGTGGTGTAGAAGCCGAGCATCAGCACGGCCAGGCTCTTCAGGGCGTCGACGCCCGCCGAACCGGTGACCGCCGCGATGGCACCGAAGGCACCGATCGGCGCGGCCCACATGACCATCGCGAGGATGCGGAAGACCAGCCGCTGGATGTGCTCGACCCCGCGCAGGATCGGCTGTCCGGCCGGGCCCATCGCCTGCAGCGCGAACCCGGCGAGCAGCGCGACCAGCAGGGTCTGGAGGACCTCGCCGCCGGTGAAGGCGGAGACGATCGTGGTCGGGATGATGCCGAGCAGGAACTCGGTGGTGTCCTTCGCCTCGGCGTCGACCTGGGCGTGGCCCGCGTCCTTGACCGCGTCGGTCACCGCGAGGCCGGTGCCCGGCTCCAGGATGTTGCCGACGACCAGGCCGATGCCCAGCGCGACCAGCGACATGATCGTGAAGTAGACCAGCGCGATACCGCCGACGGCGCCGACCTTCGCGGCCTTGCGGACCGAGCCGATGCCGAGAACGATCGTGCAGAAGATGATCGGCGAGATCATCATCTTGATCAGGTTCACGAACCCGGTGCCGATCGGCTTCAGCTCCACCGCGAAGTCGGGTGCGACCAGACCGACGGTGATGCCCAGGGCGACCGCGACGATCACCGCGATATAGAGATAGTGCGTGCGGTCCCGCTTGACTGCGGGGGCCGTATCGGGGGTACTGGCGGCCACGGCTGCCCTCCTTGACGTCTTCGTCGGCATCACCGGCGTGCGGCTCACGTCCGGGGGATTTGAGGAATGCCGTGACTATCTCCCGCCCTGTGAGGGCGGTCACCCTTCCGTTCATTTAGTTCACGCTTAACCGGGGAGGCACACTGACGACATGCGCTTCCCCGTCCCCCGACCCCGCAGCCTGGCCGGCCAGCTCTTCGCCATGCAGGCCGTGCTGATAGCGGTGCTCGTCGCCGGGTACGCGCTGTTCAGCTACGTCAGCGACCGCAGCCAGGCCGAGGACGCGGCCGGCCGACAGGCGCTGGCCGTGGCCCGCTCGGTCGCCGACTCCCCCTCGGTACGCGAGGCGATCCGCACCGACGACCCGTCCTCCTCCCTCCAGCCGTACGCCCTCCATGTCCAGCAGGACACCGGGGTCGACTTCGTCACGATCATGGACACGAAGGGCATCCGCTGGACCCACCCCAACCCCGACGAGATCGGCCAGCGCTTCATCGGCCATATCGAGGACGCGCTGAAGGGCGGCTCCTTCACCGAGACGTACACCGGCACCCTCGGTCCCTCCGTCCGCGCGGTCACACCCATCTGGGACGGCGGGAGGATCGTCGGCCTGGTCAGCGCGGGCATCAAGGTCGAGGAGATCAGCAAGCGGGTCCAGGACCAGCTCACGGCGCTGATCGGCGTGGCGGGCGGGGCGCTCGCGCTCGGGGCGGTGGGGACGTACGTCATCAACGCCCGCCTGCGCCGGCACACCCAT
Organism: Streptomyces sp. NBC_00287; assembly: GCF_036173105.1. Lineage (NCBI taxonomy): Bacteria > Bacillati > Actinomycetota > Actinomycetes > Kitasatosporales > Streptomycetaceae > Streptomyces > Streptomyces sp. NBC_00287. The sequence continues at coordinate 6,466,099 of NZ_CP108053.1, read as the reverse complement.
GGCATGAACGCGGCCGAGCTCAGCCGTATGCACGACTACCACCAGGCCGCGCTGCACGCCGTGCGCGAGGGCCTGCTGATGCTCGACGGCCAGTTCCGGGTGGCGCTGATCAACGACGGCGGCCGGGAGCTGCTGGGCGTGTCGGAGGAGGCGGTCGGCACCTCGGTCGCCGACCTCCGGCTGCCGCCGTCACTGACGGGTGCGCTGCTGGCGTCGGAGCCGAGGGTGGACGAGGTGCAGCTGACGGCGGACCGGGTGCTGGTGGTCAACACCTCCCCGGTGTCGGGCGGGGAGCGCCGGGGCACGGTCGTCACCCTGCGTGACGTCACCGAACTCCAGTCCCTGATGGGCGAGTTGGATTCCGAGCGGGGCTTCACACAGGCGCTGCGCTCGCAGGCGCACGAGGCGGCCAATCGATTGCATACGGTCGTGTCGCTGATCGAGCTGGGGCGGGCCGAGGAGGCGGTGGAGTTCGCCACGGCCGAGCTCGAGCTGGCGCAGGCGCTGACCGATCAGGTGGTGGCTGCGGTGAGCGAGCCGGTGCTGGCCGCCCTGCTGCTGGGGAAGACGGCGCAGGCGAACGAGCGGGGTGTGGAGCTGGTGGTGTCGGAGGACAGCCGGCTGGACGACGGGCTGCTGCCGTCCTCCCTGCCCGCCCGGGACCTGGTGACCATCCTCGGCAACCTGATCGACAACGCGGTGGACGCGGCGCAGGGCAGTGTGCGGGCGCGGGTGACGGTGACGGCGTACACGCAGGCGTCGGATCTGGTGCTGAGGGTGTCGGACACGGGGGCGGGCGTGGATCCCGCGCATGCCGAGGTGGTGTTCGAGCGGGGCTTCTCGACGAAGCCGGCGGGGCCAGGGGGGCGGGGGCTGGGGCTGGCGCTGGCGCGGCAGGCGGTGAGTCGGCATGAGGGGACGCTGACGGTGACCGGGGCGGCCGGGGGTGGGGCGGAGTTCGAGGTGCGGTTGCCGCTGAGGGGTTCCGTGCCGCGTGAGGGCGTGATTTCTGAGGGCGTGGTTTCTGAGGGCGTAGTTTCTGGGGGCTCAGTCTCTGGAGGCGACGTATGACCACCGAACAGCCGATCCGTGTCCTGGTCGTGGAGGACGATCCCGTCGCCGCGGACGCGCATGTCATGTACGTCAACCGGGTCCCCGGTTTCACGGCGGTCGGCAAGGCGCACACGGGTGCGGAGGCGCGCCGCGCGCTGGACCGTACGCCGGTGGACCTGCTCCTGCTGGACCTCCACCTCCCGGACGTCCACGGCCTGCAACTCGCCCGCTCTCTTCGCGCATTGGGCCATCACGCGGATGTGATCGCGGTGACGTCGGCGCGGGATCTGGCAGTGGTGCGGGAGGGTGTGTCGCTGGGTGTGGTCCAGTACGTCCTGAAGCCGTTCACCTTCGCGACCCTGCGGGACCGGCTCGTGCGGTACGCCGAGTTCCACGCGGCGGCGGGCGAGGCGAGCGGTCAGGACGAGGTCGACCGGGCGCTGGCGACGCTACGGGCGCCGGGTCCGGCGGCGCTGCCGAAGGGGTTGAGCGCGCCGACGCTGGAGCGGGTGACGGTGGCGCTGCGGGACTGCGCGGAGGGACTGACCGCGACGGGCGTGGCGGAGGCGGTGGGGATCTCGCGGATCACGGCGCGGCGGTATCTGGAACATCTGGTGGTTGCGGGGCGGGCGGCGCGCAGTCCGCAGTACGGGACGGTGGGGCGGCCGGAGTTGCAGTATCGGTGGGTGAGCGGGTCCCCTAGCTGAATGGCCTTGCGTAGACGATGACTTGGGCCGCGAGCCCGATGAGGCCGATGGCTTCGAAGACGGAGACGACGAGCAGTCCGGTGGAGGTCTGTCCGGCACCCCAATACACGACTAGCCCGGCGAGCGGCACGACAGCGAAGGCCAGCAGGTCGATGGCGCACTGGACGGCTTTGCGGATGCGGCGGCGGGCGTCGGTGCGATGGGCGGTCTCCCAGCCGAACGCCCGCTCGGCCTCGGCGAGTTGAGCAAGGCGCGGCCCGAGGTCCTCGCGTATGTACTTCCCGATCGCGGAGATCTTCTCGTCGTTGACGAGGTAGGTCCAGCCGAGGACCACACAGACGGGCGGGATGGCCAGCAGCATGGCGGACTGCTCGGCCTGCGCGGCGGCGGCGATGACTGCGGCGACCACGGTGAGGGTGACGTAGAGCAGGTTGTCGCGGAAGCCGATCCGGGTCTTCTGCTCGTCCTTGACGGTCTGGTACTCGGCGAGGAGCAGTTGGCCGATGGTGACGTCTGATTCCGCCACGGACGTTCCTTCCCCCGGTGATGGTGCTTGGCAGTACCTTAAATGCGTGCCGCAGACTTCACCGACTGTTGTCGTCCTTACCGCGCTGGCTGTCGAGTACGACGCCGTGCGCGCCCATCTCGGCGAGGATGTTGAGGAGTTGGTCCATGAGGACGGGACGCGCGTCGAATGCGGTCGCCTCGCTGACACGGACTGGACAGTGGCTGTCGCCTGGCTGGGCGAGGGCGCGCTGAACGCCTCCGCGCTCACGATGCAGATCGTCTCCTGGCTCCGTCCGGAGGCACTGCTGTTCGTCGGCGTCGCCGGCAGTCTGAAGAAGGACGTGCAGCTCGGTGACGTGGTCGTCGGAACCAAGGTGTACGCCGTCCAGGGCGGCAAGGTGACCGACCAGGGCTTCCAGGGTCGGCCCCAGGTCTGGCCCGGCTCGCACCGGCTGATACAGGCGGCGGGTTCCGCACTCCGGGGCCTGAACGGGGTGCGGGGGCACCTCAAGCCCATCGCCTGTGGGGACGTCGTCCTGACCGACGACGGGTCGGCCTTCGCCGCATACATCAGGCAGCACTTCAACGACGCGAACGCCATCGAGATGGAGGGCTCCGGAGCGGCCCACGCGGCGCATCTGAGTGGGCAGTTGGACGCGTTGGTGATCCGTGGGATCAGCGATCGGGCGAACGCCGACAAGTCGAAGGCGGATGCGGGCGGCTCCCAGCAGCGGGCGGCCGAGCAGGCGGCGCTGGTGGCGATGGCGCTGCTGCGGAAGCATCGGCCGCGGGGCACCCGTTCCTCCGAGTCGCCCTCCGGCTCCAAGGAGGGGCCCCAATACGGCGGCGATCACATCGACTTCCGGGGCGGGGTCTTCAACGGGCCCGTTATCGGCAAGCGGGTCGACCGGGAGCGGTAGGGGGACGGTCCATGGGCCGGTGCCTCGGGCTACGGCGACTTTGCCGCCGCGGCCGTTGGGGTTCACGGGGCGGGCTTCCGAACTGGAGCGGTTGCTGACGCAGCTTGCGCCGGGGGCCGATGGCATGGCGGTGCTCATCTTCGCCGTGACCGGCATGGGCGGGATCGGGAAGACGGCGCTGGCTGTGGAGGCGGCGCATCGGGCTTGCGGGGAGGGATGGTTCCCCGGCGGGACGCTGTTCGTGGATCTTCGGGGGTACGACGAGAATCCGGTCACGGCGGATCAGGCTGTGTTGGCGTTGCTGGATGCGTTGGGGGTGCGGGGGCCTGACCTGCCGTCGACGGTGGCGCGGCAGTACGACGCCTACCGTGGCATCCTCGCCGGGCGGCAGGAACGGACGCTGCTGATCCTTGACAACGCCTCGGATCCGGGGCAGTTCCTGGATCTGTTGCCGGGGTCGGACCGGCATCGGGTGCTGATCACTTCGCGGGATCGGCCGGACGCGCTTCCGGTACGTCTGATCGACCTTGAGACGCTGACACCGGAGGACTCCGTCGCTCTCGTGACCCGCGCCCTCCGTGATACCGACGAGCGTGACGATCGCCCGGCACGGGAAGCCGACGCGATACGCGAACTCGCCTTTCTTTGCGGGCACTTGCCGCTCGCCCTGCGGATCGCCGCCGCGATGCTGAGCAGGCGTCGGCCCCGTGAGATCGCCTCGCTGGTGAACGAGATCAAGGAGGCCGGCGATCCGACTGTCGTGCTCGACAAAGGCAGCAGAGGCACGGACCAGTACGGACGTTCCCTCACCCTTCGTCCGGTCCTGCAGACCTCGTACCACCGACTGCCGTCGGACCAGGCTCGGTTGCTGCGACTGCTGGCCCTCGCTCCCGGGGCCGACACGAGCACGGAGGCCGTGGCCGCGCTGACCGACCTGGGCGTGGATGCCGCCATGGTGCTGCTGGAGGATCTCGCCGCCGCCAGTCTGGTGACGCCGGTGTCGGCAGGTGGGGAAGTCCGGTGGCGGTTGCACGACCTGGTGCGGGCGTTCGGGGTGGGCGTGGTGGCCGGGGATGCGGTTTCGCGGGAGGAAGGAGCGGCTGCCCAGGAGCGACTGCTCTGGTTCTACTGGCGGTGGGCCGATGCGGCGGATGACCGGTTGCGGTGGCTGCCGGGAATGGCGGAGCCGGAGCGGTTCGCCGACCGGGCACAGGCGCTGGCGTGGCTGGACAGGGAGCGGGCAGGCCTGGTGGCGGCGGTGCAATGGGCGAGCGACGAGCGGTACAGGCAGAGGGCGGTGTGGTTGGCCCTGCACCTGGATGAGTACCTGCGCTGGCGTCGGTACTTCGACGACGCTGTGACCGTCGCGCGCACCGCGCGGGACGCCGCCCACCGCGCGCAGGACCCCCAAGCCGAGGCCGCCGCGTGGACCTGCCTCGGCAGCGCCCTGGACGATGCCGGCCGAGTCGAGGAGGCGCTCGACGCCTACATCCGCGCCCGCGACCTGCACCAGACCGCTGGGGACCGCTATGACACGGCCATGGCATGGAACAACCTCGGCATCGCGCTGCGGAAGGCGGGCCAGGTGGAGGAGGCGATCGACGCCCACACCCGCGCCCGCGACCTGTACCAGGCTGCTGGGCTCCACCACCGCGAGGGAGCGGCGTGGAACAACCTCGGCATCGCCCTGCGGGAGGCCGGCCGGGTGGAGGAGGCAATCGACGCCCACATCCGCGACCGTGACATGTGCCAGGCCACCGGGGACCGTCATGGCGAGGGAAAGGCGTGGCACAACCTGGGTGCCTCCCTACGGGCCTCCGACCGGGCGGCGGAGGCGATCGAGGCATACGCCAAGGCGCTCGAGATCTATCAGGAGTTCGAGGACTGGTTCTGGGCAGGCCACGCTTTCGTAGGCCTGGCGTCGGTCCACTACTCCAGCGACCGCCTCCCCGAAGCCCGCGCTCGCTACCTCCAAGCCGCCGAAGCCTTCACCCGAGCCAACGCCCCCACCGAAGCCGCCAACGCCCAATCCGCCGCAGACACATTGACCTGACTAGACCACTCCACCTACGTTCACCGGGCAGCAACCCCCGCGCCACAACGTCGTGAGCCCGCAGGAGGTCATGCCGTCATGCCCGTGCGCCCCACCGCCGCCCGAATAACCATCGTCCTCACCCTCGCCGCCGCAACGGCCCTCACCGCCTGCGGATCAGGCTCCGGAGACGACCCGGACACCGTGAAGGTCTCCTTCAAGCAGTCCACGGACAACAACATCAAGGTGATGGACAACTTCCTCGCGGACATCAAGGAGGAGTTCGAGAAGAAGTACCCCGGCAAGAAGGTCGAGTTCATCCCGATCAAGGCCCCGGACTCGGAGTACTACACCAAGCTCCAGCAGATGCTCCGCTCCCCCAAGACCGCCCCGGACCTGGTCTACGAGGACACCTTCCTCATCAACTCCGACATCACCAGCGGCTACTTGAAGCCCCTCGACGACTACCTCGCCAACTGGCCGGACTGGAATCAGTTCATCGACACGGCGAAGGAGGCGGCGAAGGGCGAGAACGGCAAGACGTACGGCGTCCCGGACGGCACCGACACCCGCGGTCTCTGGTACGACAAGGCCATCTTCAAGAAGGCCGGCCTCCCCGCCACTTGGCAGCCGAAGACCTGGGACGACGTCCTGGACGCGGCCCGCACGATCAAGGAGAAGGTGCCGGACGTCACGCCCCTGAACGTCTACACGGGCAAGCCCGCGGGCGAGGCGGCCACCATGCAGGGCTTCGAAATGCTCCTGTACGGCACCAACGACGGCAAGACGGACCCGCTCTACGACTCCTCGTCGAAGAAGTGGATCGCCGGAAGCCAGGGCTTCAGGGACGCCCTCACCTTCGTGGAGACGGTCTACAAGGAGAAGCTCGGCCCCGACGTCTCCGACGCCCTCGACCCCAACTTCGGCACCCGGGTCCGGGGCGAACTCCTCCCCCAGGGCAAGCTCGGTATCGACCTCGACGGCTCCTGGCTCCCGCAGGACTGGCTGGAGGGCAGCGGCCACGAATGGCCTCAGTGGTCGCAGAAGCTCGGCCTCGCCGCCATGCCGACCCAGCACGGCCAGGCCCCCGGCAAGGTGAGCATGTCCGGCGGCTGGACGTGGGCGATCCCCGACAAGGCGGCCAACCCCGACCTGGCCTTCGACTTCATCAAGACGATGCAGACCAAGGCGAACGCCCAGAAGTGGTACGTCGCCAACTCCGGCATCGCGGTCCGCGAGGACGTCGCGAACGACCCCGCGTACGCCGAGGCCCAGCCCGGCATCAAGTTCTTCACGGACCTGGTCGCGAGCACGCACTACCGGCCCGCGTACCCGGCGTACCCGAAGGTCTCCACGGCCATCCAGGAGGCGATGGAGGGCGTGACGACGGGCGACGCGTCGGTGGAGGAGGCGGCGAAGAACTACGACGAGGAGCTGAAGACCGCGACCGACGACCAGGTGATCGAGAAGTGAGCCCCCGCGCATGAGGACGATCATCCGCGTCCTCCCCGTCACCCCGGCCGTCGTCCTCCTGCTGCTCTTCCTCGCAGGACCGATCGCCTACTGCGCCTATATCGCCTTCACCGACCTCCAACTCACCGGCCAGGCCGAGGAGTCGTTCATCGGCTTCGAGAACTTCCGTACGGCGTTCGGGGACGAGGCGTTCCTGAACGCCGTATGGCTGACGCTCGTCTTCACGGTCGTATCGGCCCTGATCGGCCAGAACACTCTGGGCCTGGCGCTCGCGGCCCTGATGCAACGAGCGTCGAAGCCGGTCCGCACGCTGACGGGCGGGATCGTCATCGCGGCGTGGGTGCTCCCGGAGGTGGTGGCGGGTTTCCTGCTCTACGCCTTCTTCCGCCGCGAAGGAACCCTGAACGCCATTCTGGACTGGCTCCATCTCCCGTCCCAGAACTGGTTGTTCACGCTCCCGATCCTGGCGGTGTCGTTCGCGAATGTGTGGCGGGGTACGGCCTTCTCGATGCTGGTGTATTCGGCGGCCCTGAATGAAATCCCGAAGGAAATCACGGAGGCGGCGGAAGTGGACGGCGCGGGCGGCTGGCGCCGTATGTGGCACATCACGCTCCCGATGATCCGCCGCTCCATCGGCACGAACCTGATGCTGATCACCCTCCAGACCCTGTCCGTCTTCGGCCTGATCTGGGTGATGACGAGAGGCGGCCCGGGTGGGAAGAGCCAGACCCTCCCCCTCTTCATGTACGAGGAGGCATTCCAGAAGAGCATGATCGGCTACGGCACGGCGGTGGCGCTGCTGTTGTTGGTGGTGGGTTCACTGTTCTCGGCGGTGTATCTGCGGCTGCTACGGACGGAGGTGTAAGGCCCTTGCGATCCCGCAGAACGACTCGCCGCCTGGCCGCCGACGCGGGTCTGTTGGCTGTGGCGGCTGCCTTCGCACTCCCGCTGGCCTGGGTGATCCTGTCCTCCCTGGACCGGGACGCGGACCTCACGGTGAAGGTCCCGGACGGCGTGACGTGGGACAACTTCGACGCGGTGCTGACGGAGGACATCACCTTCACACCGCTGCTGAACAGTCTGCTGCTGTGCGGGGGCGGCACGCTTCTGACGGTGGTGTGCGCGGCGCTGGCGGCGTACCCGCTCTCCCGCTTCCGGTCCCGACTGAACCGCCCGTTCATGCTGTCGGTCCTCTTCGCGACGTGCCTGCCGATCACTGCGGTGATGGTCCCGGTGTATGCGCTCTTCGTCCAGGTGAATCTGATCGACACGATGCAGGGCACGATCTTCTTCTTCGCCGCGTCTCAATTGCCGTTCGCCATCTGGCTGATGAAGAACTTCATGGACGGTGTGCCGAAGGAACTGGAGGAGGCGGCCTGGACGGACGGGGCGTCGTCGTTCCAGTCGCTGCTGCGGATCGTGCTGCCGCTGATGGGGCCCGGGGTGGCGGTGGTGACGGTGTTCTCGTTCGTGATGATGTGGGGGAACTTCTTCGTCCCGTTCATGCTGCTGCTCACGCCGGATCAGATGCCTGCGGCGGTGAGCATCAATGAGTTCTTCGGAAATCGGGGGACGGTGGTTTATGGGCAGTTGGCCGCGTTCTCGGTCATCTATTCCACGCCGGTGATTTTGCTTTATGTGGTGGTGGCGAGGCGGTTGGGTGGAGGGTTCGCCTTGGGTGGGGCGGTCAAGGGGTGAATGCGTCGGCTTGGGCGCGGGCGTGGGCGGCCTCGGTGAGGGCGTTCGCCTGGGTGTAGGCGTCGGCGGCCTGAACGAAGCAGGCGTGGGCCTCCGCGGGACGGTCGGAGGTCCGGTGGGCGACTGCCAGATTCTGGAACGCCGTGCCTGCCAGGTACCAGGCCTCGATCGTCTCGTAGATGCCCAGGGCCTTCTCGTGCGCCTCGATCGCCTCCTCCACCTGGCCCTCCTTCCGTAGGGCGAGGCCGAGGTTGTTCCACGCCGTGCCCTCGCGATGGATGTCCCCAAGGTCCTGGTACAGGCCGCGGGCACGGATGTGGGCGTCGATCGCCTCCTCCGTACGGCCCGCCTCCCCCAGGGCGAGACCGAGGTTGTTCCACGCCATCGCCTCGCCGTGGCGGTCCTCGGCCAGCTGGCACAGGTCGCGGGCTCGGATGTGGGCGTCGATCGCCTCCTCCGTACGGCCCGCCTCATCCAGGGCGAGACCCAGGTTGTTCCACGCCACGGCCTCACCGAGTTGGGACCCCTCGAGCCGGCCCAGATCGCGGGCTCGGATGTGGGCGTCGACGGCCTCGCCTGTCCTGCCCAAGCCGACCAGGGCGTTGCCGAGATCGCCCCACGCGCCGGCCTCGGCGTCGCGGTCCCCGGAACGGTGAGCAGCCTCCTGCGCGGCACGCGCCACAGTCATCCAGTCACCGAAGTACCGCCGCCAGAGCATGTACTCCGCCAGGCATCGCGCCAGCCACACCGCAGCCCGTGTGTGCCGGTCCTCACTCGCCCACTGGACCGCCGCCACCAGCCCGGCCCGCTCCCCGTCCAGCCACGCCAGCGCCTGGGCACGGTCCACGAACCGCTCCGGCTCCGGCATTCCCGGGAGCCACCGCAACCAGTCGTCCGCCGCTTCGGCCCACTGCCGGTAGAACTCCAGCAGCCGCTCCCGCGCCGCCTCCCCCTCCTCTCCCGCGAGCCCCACGCCGAACGCCCGCACCAGGTCATGCATCCCCCACCGCCCCCGCGCGCTCCCCCGCTCAATGAGATGCGCATGCGCAAGGGCGTTGAACTCACGAACCGGCGGACTCTCCGTCCCCACCAGAACCGCCGCCATTTCCGTACTCACATCAGCCCCCGGCGCCACAGCCATGAGCCGCAACAGCCGCGCCTGCTCCTCCGTGAGCCGCCGATACGACAACTCAAAAGCGGCTCGCACACTCCGCTCACCGTCATCGAGATAGGCAAGCCGATCCCGCAACCCGCCCAATTCCTCGGCCAGTTCAGCGACCGGCTTCTCCGGGTCCAGCACCAGCAGCGCCGCCGCGATCTGCAAGGCGAGCGGCAGATGCCCACACCGCTCGGCCACCTCCTGCACCGCCTCCGCCTCCTGTGCCGCGCGGCTGTCCGCCGGGTCGGCGACGCGCAGGGCACGGTCGAGAAGGTCGTACGCCTCCTGCGGCGAGAGCTCACCCAACGGCAGTAGCCGCGCCCCGAGTTGAGGCAACTTCGTCCGCGAGGTCACGAGCAGCCGCTGCCGCCGGTCCCCCGGCAGCAGCCTCCGCACCTGATCCGACGACGACGCATTGTCGGCCAGCACCAGCACCGCGCCCCGCTCCGCGAGCATCGACCGATACAGCGCCGCCCGCTCATCGGCCCGCACCGGGATGTGCTCCGGCTCCACACCGAGCGCCCGCAGCAGCGCCTCCAGCGCCTGTTCCCCCGTGACGGGGTCATCGTCGTACCCATGGAGATCGAGGAAGAGCACCCCGCCCGGGAACCAGCCCTTCCCGCAAGCCTCGTGAGCGGCCTCGACCGCCAGCGCGGTCTTGCCGATGCCCCCGAGCCCGGACACGGCCGCGACGAGTACCGCCTCTCCCTCGCCCGCCGGATCGAGGGACCGCAGCAGCTCGCCGAGTTCGTCACCCCGCCCGGTGAACCCCGCAGCCCTCGCGGGCAAGGCGCTCAAGGCCGTAGGCGCAGCCGCCTGCTGATAGAAGTTCCCCTTACCGACGACGGGCCCCTTGAACGCCCCGCCCCGAAAGTCGAGGTGATCCTCGCCGTACTCGTCGCTCATAGCCCCGCTCCCAGCCCCCACGTCCCAACAAGGTACGCCCCAACACCCCCTCTGGTCAGGGAACTTCGCAGTACCGTGAACACGTGCCCATCGCCGCCTTACTCACCGCCCTCCGCCTCGAATACCTGGCGGTCCGCGCCCACCTCACGGACATCGAGAAGCGCGTGCATCCGGATTACGGCACCCGGGCCGAGGTGGGCCGACTCCCTGGGACCTCCTGGCAGGTCGCCGTCCTGGAGATGGGCGAGGGAACACGCGGCGCGGCCGCGCTCACCGAGCGGGTGATGACCTGGCTGGCCCCGCAGGCGGTGCTCTTCGTAGGCGTGGCGGGCGGCCTCAAGGACGACATCGACATCGGCGACGTCGTCATCGCCACCAAGGTGTACGCCATCCACGGCGGCAAGGAATCCGCCGACGGCTTCCTCGACCGCACGGAAACCTGGCACGCCCCGCACGCACTCGAATCGGCGGCCCGTCACGCCCTGCGCGGCGAACCCCACGTCCGCTTCAAGCCCATCGCCGCCGGCGAAGTCCTCCTGGCCGACGCCGACTCCCCTCTCGCCCACCGCCTCCGACAGCGCTTCAACGACGCCGTGGCGATTGAGATGGAGGCCTCCGGCGTGGCCCATGCGGCGCATCTTGCGGGTGGCGCGGGGGCGTTGATCATCCGGGGGATCAGCGACAAGGCGGACGTGGGGAAGGCGCAGGCGGATACGGAGGGTTCCCAGCCGCACGCTGCGGCACGAGCGGCGGAGGCGGCCGTAGCCGTACTCCAGGAGTTGGAGCCGAAGGACAAGCCGCACCCGGCACCCCACCACGGCCCGGTCCCCACCGCCTCCGCCACTCTCCCGCCCCGCCCGCTCGGCTTCACCGGACGATCGGCAGCCCTGTCCCACCTGCTCACCCACCTCGCCCCCACACCCGACGGCACGCCCGCCCCCGCCCTCCTCATCTCCGCCGTCACCGGCATGGGCGGCATCGGCAAGACGGCACTGGCGATCGAGGCCGCTCACCGGGCACGCTCCCAGGGCTGGTTCCCCGGCGGCACGCTCTTCGTCGACCTGCGCGGCTACGACGACAACCCGGTCACCGCCGATCAGGCGGTACTGGCGCTGCTGGATGCGCTAGGCGTACGTGGCACGGATCTGCCGAAGACTTCGGCACGTCAGTACGACGAGTACCGGGAACGGCTCTCCCAACACCAGCCCCGGACCCTACTGATCCTCGACAACGCCTCGGACCCGTCCCAGTTCCTGCCGCTCCTTCCTGGCACCGGGGACCATCGCGTACTGATCACGTCCCGCGACCGGCCGGACGCGCTTCCGTTGCACATCGTGGACCTGGAGACCCTGTCCGAGGCCGACGCCGCCGCACTGGTGACCACAGCCCTCAGCAACGACCCTCGCCCTTCCCGCGAACCGGACGCCCTCCGCGAACTGACCGCCCTCTGCGGCCACTTGCCGCTCGCCCTCCAGATCGCCGCCGCGATGCTGCGTCGACGCCGGCATCGGGGCATCGCCTTGCTGGTGGCCGAGATCAAGAAGGCCGGAGACCCGACGGTGGTCCTCGACAACGGCAGCCGGGGGACAGACCAGTACGGACGTTCCCTCGCTCTCCGGCCGGTCCTGGAGACGTCGTACCGCCGGCTGCCGCCCGCCCAGGCCCGGGTGCTGCGGCTGCTGGCGCTCGCTCCCGGGGCCGATACGAGTACCGAGGCTGTGGCGGCGTTGACCGCCCTGGATGCGGATGTCGCCACAGGACTGTTGGACGACTTGGCTGCCGCCGGCCTTGTGACGCCGGTGCCGTCGGGTAGGGATGTGCGGTGGCGGTTGCATGACCTGGTGCGGGCGTTCGCGGTGGGGCGTGCGGGGGAGAAGAGAGAGGAGGCTCGGGAGCGGTTGCTGGTGTTTTATGGGCGGTGGGCGAGGGCAGCGGATGCCCGGTTGCGGTGGCTGCCGGGGAGGCCGGAACCGGAGCGGTTCGCGAACCGGGCGCAGGCGCTGGCATGGCTGGACGGTGAGCGGGCGGGGCTGGTGGCCGCGGCGCAGTGGGCCTTCGAGGAGCGGCATGCGCGGGCGGCGACGCGGCTGGCTCTTTGTCTGGGGGAGTACCTGCTCTGGCGGCGGTATTTCGATGACGGGATCACTGTGGCGGGTGCCGCACGGGAGGCCGCCCACCGCGTGGGAGACAGCGCCACCGAGGCCGGCGCGTCGTGCGACCTCGGCAACGCCCTGGACGAGGCGGGCCAGACAGAGGAGGCAATCGACGCCCACACCCGTGCCCGCGACCTGTACCAGGCCGTCGAGGACCGCCACCGCGAGGCCATGGCGTGGAACAACCTCGGCCTCGCCCTGAGGGAGGCGGGCCGGGTTAAGGAGGCAATCGACGCCCACACCCGTGCCCGCGACCTGTACCAGGCCGTCGGGGACCGCCAGGGTGAGGCCATGGCGTGGAACAACCTCGGCCTCGCCCTGAGGGGGGTGGGCCGGGTTAAGGAAGCGATCGACGCCCACACCCGTGCCCGCGACCTGTACCAGGCCGTCGAGGACCGCCACCGCGAGGGCACGGCGTGGAACAACCTCGGGATCGCCCTGCGGAGGATGGGCCGGGTGCACGAAGCGATCGAGGCGTACGGCACGGCTTTGGAGATCTCCCGCGAGTACGAGGACTGGTACGGAGCAGGCCAGACCCTCTACAACCTGGCCCTCGCCCACGAGGCTGCCGACCACCCGGCCGAAGCCCGCACCCACTACCTCCAGTCCGCAGCTGCCTACACCCAAGCCGACGCCCGCACCGAAGCCGCCGAAGCCCGATCCCAAGCCGAAGCCCTGGAATGATGCCCCTACCCCTCCGGCAGCACCCCCGCCCGAAACGCCTCCACCCCCACAACCCTCCGCACCCGCTCAGCCTCGATCAACACCATCACCCGCCGCTCCCCCGCCAACAGCCACGGATACCGCTCCTCCCCGATGTACTTCATCGCCAGCCGATCCATCGCCCGCTCCGCCACCTCCCCCTCCACGAACCGCACCACCCGCCCCCGGATCTCCGCCCGGTCGTAAGGGTTCTCAGGGTCGATGTGGGACAGGGAAACGAATGGATTGCGCCGCAGGTTGTCCACCTTCACGCGCCCGATCGACGTGTTGACCATGACGTACTCATCTTCGATGTCCGCCCACATGGGCGAAACGTGGGGCGCGCCGTCGGGGCCGACCGTCGCGAGGTGCCAGAAGTTCGGGGCCAGGAGACGCTCGCGAATATGCCCGCTGAGCTTGCCGTTCATCGAGAGACCACCTTCCCGGAGCGCCCGCGCGAGCGCCCCGGCGTGATCCTCACCCGCCCCCGCCCCCACTAACCGACGATCTTCAGCCACCCGCCCCCCGCGGCCGGAACCGTACGTTCCTACAATCCGTAATCCTGGCCGAACAGACCGTAGTCACCGCTCCCCGCCACCCATAGCTTTGCCACCGTGCGCCGACCCCCAGCTCAACCGAACCAGCCCCCCGTCCCACCGAGCCCGCCCTTCAACGCCCCCGCCGCCCGCAGACTCCGCGCCGCCCTGAACATGGGCCCCGAGCATGTCGCCTACGGAATGCGTGTCTCGTACGGTCTCCCGTACGTCACCCCGGACCTCGTGGTCGCCTGGGAACGCGGGGTCGCCTCCCCCTCCAACCCCGAACTCACCGCTCTCGCGGGCGTGTTGTGGTGCTCCCCCGGTGAGCTGCTCGGCCGCCCGCGGAGCCTGCGTGAGCACCGTATGACCCGGGGGCTCGCCCCGGAGGACGTCGCCCGTGCCGTCGGACACGATCTGCACGCCTATCTCCGGATGGAGGAGAGCGACGACTGGCGTGGCACCGAGCGGCAGTCCTCCGCCCTCGCCGACCTTCTCGGGCTCTCCCTGGCCGACTTCGTCACCGTCACGGGGCGCGACACCAAACTCGGCGATCTGCTGCGCAGCGCGGTGACCACACGCTGGCAGGCGTACGTCCGCCCGGTCGGGAAGCTCGTCCCCCTCGACCGGCGGCTCCTGGAGGACGCCCTCCAGGAGCTGCACCGGGAGTATCAGGGACAGATGGTCGCCACCCTGAGCTGGGGCGGCGCCGAGCACGGTGGGTCCAGCGCGTCCGGGCGGGAGTTCATGGATCGGATCGTGGACCACTTCTGGACCAGGATCAGCGACCCCGGCCGGTGAGCCAGAGGCCTCCTGGACCAGGATCTAGAAGACCGACTCCGCCTCGTCCATCCGGTCCTTCGGCACCGTCTTCAGCTCGGTCACGGCCTCCGCCAGCGGCACCGTCACGATGTCCGTCCCGCGCAGCGCCGTCATCCGGCCGAACTCACCCCGGTGCGCCGCCTCCACGGCGTGCCAGCCGAAGCGGGTGGCGAGGACACGGTCGTACGCCGTCGGTACGCCACCGCGCTGGACGTGGCCGAGGATGACCGGCTTGGCCTCCTTGCCGAGCCGGCGCTCCAGCTCGAACGCCAGTGCCGTACCGATGCCCTGGAAGCGCTCGTGGCCGAACTGGTCGATCGCGCCCTTGCCGTAGTCCATGGAGCCCTCGGCGGGGTGGGCGCCCTCGGCCACGCAGATGACGGCGAACTTCTTGCCGCGCGCGAAGCGCTCCTCGACCATCTTCACCAGGTCGGCCGGGTCGAAGGGGCGCTCGGGCAGGCAGATGCCGTGGGCGCCGGCCGCCATGCCGGATTCGAGCGCGATCCAGCCCGCGTGGCGGCCCATGACCTCGACCACCATCACGCGCTGGTGGGACTCGGCCGTCGTCTTCAGGCGGTCCATCGCCTCCGTCGCGACGCCGACCGCCGTGTCGAAGCCGAAGGTGCGGTCGGTCGAGGAGATGTCGTTGTCGATCGTCTTGGGGACGCCCACCACGGACAGGCCCGCGTCGTACAGCATGCGGGCGGCCGTCAGCGTGCCTTCGCCGCCGATCGGGATCAGCGCGTCGATGCCGAACTCGCGGGCGATGTCGGGTGCGTTGTCGCAGGCCTCGCGCAGCCGGTCGCGCTGAAGGCGGGAGGAGCCGAGGATGGTGCCGCCGCGGGCCAGGATGCCGCTCACCGCGTCGAGGTCGAGGGTGCGGTAGTGGCCGTCGAGCAGACCGGCGTAGCCGTCTTCAAAGCCGATGACCTCGTCGCCGTACTGGGTGACGGCGCGGTGCACGACCGACCGGATCACGGCGTTCAGGCCGGGGCAGTCGCCGCCTGCGGTGAGAACTCCGATACGCATCGTGCTGTGTCTCCTGCTCGCTGTTGACACCACTGAGCCAGTCCGATTGTTTCACGTCCCCGAGGACGATGTCGTTTCCCCGAAGCGGACGGGCGCCTTATCTAGCGACAGAGGTATTGTCAAGAGGGTTCTGCTCACCTCGGTGGGCGATTTTTATGACATTGACCAGCCGACCTTTGCACATACGCACATACAGACGAAGGGGAGACCACGCGTGACGCGCAGCGTGTACGTGACCGGTATCGACCGCGGCGACGGACGCCAGGTCGTCGAACTGGGGGTCATGGAACTCCTGACCCGGCAGGTCGACCGGGTGGGTGTCTTCCGGCCCCTCGTCCATGACGGGCCCGACCGGCTCTTCGAGCTGTTGCGCGCCCGCTACCGGCTGGCACAGGACCCGGCGACCGTGTACGGCATGGACTACCACGAGGCGTCCACGCTCCAGGCCGAGCGGGGCGCCGACGAACTGGTCTCCACCCTCGTCGACCGTTTCCACCTGGTCGCCCGGGACTACGACGTCGTTCTCGTCCTGGGCACCGACTACGCCGACACCCAGTTCCCGGACGAGCTCTCCCTGAACGCCCGGCTCGCCAATGAGTTCGGAGCCTCCGTCATACCCGTCGTCGGCGGCCGCAAGCAGACCGCCGAGTCGGTGCTCGCCGAGACCCGCAACGCCTACCGCGCCTACGACGGCCTCGGCTGCGACGTCCTCGCCATGGTGACCAACCGGGTCGCGCGGGGCGACCGCGACGAGATCGCCGAGCGGCTCGCCAACCGGCTGCCCGTCCCCTGTTACGTCCTGCCCGACGAGCCCGCCCTGTCCGCGCCCACGGTCGCGCAGATCGCCCACACCCTCGGCGCGAAGACGCTCCTCGGCGACGACTCGGGGCTCGCCCGGGACGCGCTCGGCTTCGTCTTCGGCGGTGCCATGCTGCCGAACTTCCTGGGCGCCCTGACCCCGGGCTGCCTGGTCGTGACCCCGGGCGACCGGGCCGATCTGGTCGTCGGTTCGCTAGCCGCGCACAGCGCCGGCACCCCGCCGATCGCCGGTGTGCTGCTCACCCTCAACGAGGTCCCCAGCGACGACGTCCTCACCCTCGCCGCCCGTCTCGCCCCGGGCACCCCGGTCATCTCGGTGCCCGGCAACAGCTTCCCGACCGCCGAGCAACTCTTCTCCCTGGAGGGCAAGCTCAACGCGGCCACCCCGCGCAAGGCGGAGACCGCCCTCGGGCTCTTCGAGCGGTACGCCGACACCGGCGACCTGCTCAAGCGCGTGAGCGCCCCCAGCAGTGACCGGGTCACACCGATGATGTTCGAGCACAAGCTCCTCGAACAGGCCCGCTCGGACATGCGCCGGGTCGTCCTCCCGGAGGGCACCGAGCCCCGCGTCCTGCACGCCGCCGAGGTACTGCTGCGCCGTGGCGTCTGCGACCTCACCCTCCTCGGCCCGGTCGACCAGATCCGCAAGAAGGCCGCCGACCTCGGCATCGACCTGGGCGAATCCCAGCTGATCGACCCGGCCACCTCCGAGCTGCGCGACGCCTTCGCCGAGAAGTACGCCGCCCTGCGCGCCCACAAGGGCGTGACCGTGGAGCTGGCCTACGACGTCGTCTCGGACGTGAACTACTTCGGCACCCTGATGGTCCAGGAGGGCCTCGCCGACGGCATGGTGTCCGGTTCGGTGCACTCCACGGCGGCCACCATCCGGCCCGGCTTCGAGATCATCAAGACCAAGCCGGACGCCTCGATCGTGTCGTCGGTGTTCTTCATGTGCCTCGCCGACAAGGTCCTCGTCTACGGCGACTGCGCGGTCAACCCCGACCCGAACGCCGAGCAGCTGGCCGACATCGCCATCCAGTCGGCGGCCACCGCCGAGCAGTTCGGTGTGGAGCCGCGGATCGCGATGCTGTCGTACTCCACCGGTACGTCCGGTTCGGGCGCCGACGTCGACAAGGTGCGCGAGGCGACGGAGCTGGTGCGGCTGCGCAGGCCCGATCTGAGGATCGAGGGTCCGATCCAGTACGACGCCGCCGTCGAGCCGTCGGTCGCCGCGACCAAGCTGCCGGAATCCGAAGTCGCGGGCCAGGCAACGGTTCTGATCTTTCCGGACCTCAATACAGGCAACAACACCTACAAGGCCGTGCAGCGCTCGGCCGGCGCCATCGCCGTCGGCCCGGTCCTGCAGGGTCTGCGCAAGCCCGTCAACGACCTGTCCCGCGGCGCACTCGTGCAGGACATCGTCAACACCGTCGCCATCACGGCGATCCAGGCCCAGTCCCCCCTCGAGAAGGCGTCCCAGCAGTGAGCTCGTCCCGTGGCACCCGCGTCCTCGTCCTGAACTCCGGCTCCTCGTCGGTGAAGTACCAGCTGCTCGACATGAGTGACGGCAGCCGGCTCGCGTTGGGCCTCGTCGAGCGCATCGGCGAGGACACCTCCCGGCTCAAGCACACCCCGATGGGCGCCGAGTCCCGGGAGTGGACCGGGCCCATCGCCGATCATGAGGCCGCCCTGAAGGCCGTATCGGAGGAACTCGCCAAGGACGGTCTGGGGCTCGACTCTCCCGAGCTGGCCGCGATCGGGCACCGGGTGGTGCACGGCGGGCAGAGCTTCACCGAGCCGACCGTCATCGACGACGCGGTGCTCGCCGAGATCGAGCGGCTGATCCCGGTCGCCCCGCTGCACAACCCGGCCAACCTCACCGGCATCCGTACGGCCCAGGCGCTGCGGCCGGATCTGCCGCAGGTCGCCGTGTTCGACACCGCGTTCCACACGACGATGCCGGAGTCGGCGGCCCGCTACGCGATCGACGTCAAGACCGCCGACGAGCACCGCATCCGGCGCTACGGCTTCCACGGCACCTCGCACGCGTACGTCTCCCGGGCGACCGCGAAGCTGCTGGGCAAGTCGCCGGAAGAGGTGAACGTGATCGTGCTGCACCTCGGCAACGGAGCGTCCGCCTCCGCGGTCAGGGGCGGGCTGTGCGTGGACACCTCCATGGGGCTCACGCCCTTGGAGGGGCTGGTGATGGGTACGCGCTCGGGAGACATGGACCCGGCCGTCATCTTCCATTTGATGCGTGTTGCCGGAATGTCCACTGATGAGATCGACACTCTTCTCAACAAGAAGAGCGGTCTGATCGGCCTGTGCGGTGACAACGACATGCGCGAGATCCGGCGCAGGATCGACGAGGGTGATCAAGAGGCGCAACTCGCCTTCGACATCTACATTCACCGCCTCAAGAAGTACATCGGCGCCTATTACGCCGTACTCGGACGGGTGGACGCGGTCGCCTTCACAGCGGGAGTCGGGGAAAACGCGAGTCCCGTGCGAGAAGCTGCGGTCGCCGGCCTGGAGGAGCTCGGGCTGGTGGTGGACGGCGAGCTGAACGCCGTACGGAGCGATGCGCCGCGGCTGATCTCGCCGGAGTCCGCACGGGTGGCCGTGGCCGTGGTGCCGACCGACGAGGAACTGGAGATTGCGACTCAGACGTACGCGCTTGTAAATGGCTCCCGGAATCTCACCTGAGCGGCATCCCGCCCCTTTGTATTTTCCGCCAGACGGAATATTCCGCAGCGAAACAAACCGATAGGATCGCCCCCATGCGCCGTTCGAAAATCGTCTGTACTCTCGGCCCCGCGGTCGACTCCCACGAACAGCTCGTGTCGCTGATCGAGGCCGGCATGAACGTGGCCCGCTTCAACTTCAGCCACGGCACTCACGAAGAGCACCAGGGGCGTTACGACCGCGTCCGGGCCGCCGCCCAGGAGACCGGCCGTGCGATCGGCGTCCTCGCCGACCTTCAGGGCCCCAAGATCCGTCTGGAGACCTTCGCCGAGGGCCCGGTGGAGCTGGAGCGCGGTGACGAGTTCGTCATCACCACCGAGGACGTCCCGGGTGACAAGCACATCTGCGGAACCACTTACAAGGGCCTGCCGGGCGATGTCTCGCGCGGCGACCAGATCCTCATCAACGACGGCAACGTCGAGCTGAAGGTCCTGGATGTCGAGGGCTCCCGGGTCAAGACGATCGTCATCGAGGGCGGTGTCGTCTCCGACCACAAGGGCATCAACCTGCCGGGCGCGGCCGTGAACGTCCCGGCGCTGTCCGAGAAGGACGTCGAGGACCTGCGGTTCGCGCTGCGCATGGGCTGCGACATGGTCGCGCTGTCCTTCGTGCGGGACGCGGGCGACATCCAGGACGTGCACAAGGTCATGGACGAGGTCGGCCGCCGCGTCCCGGTCATCGCCAAGGTGGAGAAGCCGCAGGCGGTGGCGAACATGGAGGACGTCGTCGCGGCGTTCGACGCGGTCATGGTCGCCCGTGGTGACCTGGCCGTCGAGTACCCGCTCGAGAAGGTCCCCATGGTGCAGAAGCGGCTCATCGAGCTGTGCCGCCGCAACGCCAAGCCGGTGATCGTGGCGACCCAGATGATGGAGTCGATGATCACCAACTCCCGTCCGACCCGCGCCGAGGCCTCCGACGTGGCCAACGCGATCCTGGACGGCGCCGACGCGGTCATGCTCTCCGCCGAGTCGAGCGTGGGCGCCTACCCGATCGAGACCGTCAAGACGATGTCGAAGATCGTCCAGGCGGCCGAGCAGGAGCTGCTCGCCAAGGGCCTGCAGCCGCTGGTCCCCGGCAAGAAGCCGCGCACGCAGGGCGGTTCGGTCGCCCGCGCCGCCTGCGAGATCGCCGACTTCCTCGGCGGCAAGGGCCTGGTCGCCTTCACCAAGTCCGGTGACACCGCCCGCCGGCTGTGCCGCTACCGCGCCGCCCAGCCGATCCTGGCCTTCACCACCGACGAGTCCACCCGCAACCAGCTCACCCTCAGCTGGGGCGTGGAGTCGCACGTCGTCCCGTTCGTGAACAGCACCGACGAGATGGTCGACCTGGTCGACGGCGAAGTGCTGAAGCTCGGCCGCTTCAACGAGGGCGACGTCCTCATCATCACGGCCGGCTCACCCCCCGGCGTCCCCGGCACCACCAACATGGTCCGCGTCCACCACCTGGGCGGAGCGGAAGCCAACTGACGTACCCGCAAAGGGTCTTGTACGGCGCTGAGGGCGCCCCCTGGATCAGGGGGCGCCCTCAGGCGTTGTGCGGCTCCCGAACGGGCCTGTGGGGGCGCTCAGCCGGTGGTGAACTGATGCAGCCCGGGCACGTGCAGCGTTCCGCCGAACTGACCGGCCTGCACGACCTTCACCTTGGTGAAGTAGATCAGCGGGATGTTCAGCGGCGGCGGGTTCTCCGGGCTGAACGTCACCGGTATCAGCCCCAGCAGATTGCCGGAGATGGACTCGGTGTACATGATCGTCTTGCCGTCGCGGATCGTCGACGTCGAACCCTCGGCCGCCTGCACGTGGTACGTCTTGCCCGACTGCGGGTCCTGCACCGTCTGGTGCAGATCGCCGATGTCGGTGCCGTCGGAGATGACGTACTTCAGGACGTCCTTGGTGGAGCCGTTGGCGGTCTTCACCTTGACGATGCCCTGGTAGTCGGCGCCCTTGAGCAGCAGCGAGCTGGCGTCCAGCTGCCACGGGTCGTCGGGCAGCGGGACGGAGTTGTCGACACCGCCCTTGTCGTCCGTGGCGACCGGGCAGTCCTCGGCGTCGGTGGTTTCGCTCGCCGACGGGCTCGGGGTCGCGGTGACCCCCTCGGCCGCTTCCTCGACCGCCTTGCCGGTGTCCTCGGCCGCCTGGGACGCCGTGTCGGTGGTGTCCTTGACCGCGTCCTCGACCGTGTCGGTGACCTCGTCAGTGGTCTCCTGCACCGGGTCGGACTCTTCGGCACTCGGCGACTCGGAGGCCGACGGGGTGGCCGACGGCGACGGGCTCGCGCTCGCCGTTTCGTCCTGGCCGCCGGTGAAGATGCCCTCGATGGCGTCGCCGATGTCCTCCAGCACATTGCCGTCCGACTCGGAGGGCGAAGGCGAGGGGGACGCCGTGGCGGTGTCGCCGGCGCCGGACTGCGGCTCGGTGGTCTTGCTCTCGGACGGGGACGGCGAGGGCTCGGTCTCGTCGTCGGAACCTGAATCCGACGAAGAGTCATCGCCCGTGGAGGCCGACGGGGTGGGTGTCGGCTCCGCCGTGTCGTCCTCGGCGGGGGACTCGCTCGCACTCTCGCTCACGGACGGCGAGGGGGACGCGGACTCGCCCTCCAGGGCGGCCACACAGTCCTTGTACTCGTCGGCCGTCAGGCTCCTGGAGGCCGGCTGGTCCTCCGCGTTGGCGAGCGTCGGCGTGAACCCCATCCCCATGAGGACGGCGGTCGGCATCGCCGCCAGGGCTATCGCCTTGCCGGCCGGCATGTGGAACCTGGTGAACAGCGGCTTCTTGGGAGCCGCGTGCCGCGGCCCGGTTCTCGCACGGGACGCTTCCACGTCAGTCCCGTGGGTCACCTCGTCAGCCGGCACTGTGCCTCCCGTTCGCCCCGTTCGCCGGGCTCGTTCCTGACAGATCGTTCGGCTCGTCCACCGCGTCCCGCGGAGCGGGGATCCCGCCCTCGGAGGCATCACTCTTCTCGAACGTGGTGACCGGCGGTGCCGGGACCGCGCCCTCTGGAGCGTCACCCTGCTTACTCGTGGCCTCCTTGGCCGGCTGCGCCTCCGGCGGCGCACCCGGCGCCCACGACACGGCCATCGCGCCGCCGACAAGGGCGAACAGGAAGCCGATCAGGAAGCCGCCGAGGTTCGACACGGGGATGGACACCAGCGCCAGCAGAATCGCCGCGACACCCGCGAAGGTACGGACGTGCTTCTGGAACCAGAGGCTGATGCCGAGGACGACGAGCAGCACGCCGATGATCAGTGACCCGGCACCCGCGGTGGTGGCCATCGCCAGCGTCAGGTGACCGATCTGAAGATTCGCGTACGGGAAGTAGGCGATGGGGAGTCCGCCGAGGATCACGAACAGACCGGCCCAGAACGGCCTCTCGCCCCGCCAGGTGCGGAAGTGCCGCCTGAAGACCCGGAGGTAGTGCTCGTCGCGGCCGGGTACGGCAGGAGTCTCGGCGCTCATGGAAAACAGCTCCCTGCTACGGCGTTGCTGTGGTGGTGAGTTGTGAAGCTGGGGCCGGACGTGTGAAGACACGGCCGGAGTGTGGACGGGCGGGGGCGCCACCGGCTCCCCCGCCCGTCAGTGAGTGCTTAGTAGCACTCCTTGACACCCGTCGACAGCGACATCTTCAGACCGCTGAGCTTGAAGGTTCCGGCGGTGGTCGCCCACGCCGTCTGCTTCACGTCCTTCAGCACGACCGAGTCGGCCTGCTGAGCGAACCCGAACGGGTTGGCCTGCTCCTTGCCGCCCTTCATGCCCGGACCCTTGGTGGCGTCCTTGGCGGCCACACCGATGTCGATGCCCTTGAACGTGGCATCGGCCTCGAGCTCGGCGACGTCGATGTACAGGTTCTCGGCCTTGACCGGCTTGTCCGGGTCCTCGCCGGCCCGCAGGATCAGGCTGACGCTGCCAAGCAGCGGGATGTCAGGGGTGACAACCGACTGACACATGTTCTTGATGGTCGCGGACTTGAAGGCCGAGACCGCGACGGGGTGAACCGTCTTCTTGCCGCTGAGCGTGTAGCCCTCGTCAAGGGCGCCGTACTGGCTGAAGCCCGTACCGTCGAGCTGCTCGGTCGTCACCTTGAACGACTGGCCCGACACGCTGAACGACGCGGCGAGAGCGCCCTGCGCGAGGGCGACACCTATCGCTGCCGTGGCGGCCACACTGGGCACCATCACGACGGCGAACCGCTTCCATCTGGTCCCGCCACGCACCTGGGACTCCATATTTCCTCCTTCTCGGACGTACATCTCCTGGCCCTGACTGCTCCCGTCGAAGTCGACGGCTCAGCCGGGCAGGGATGGGAGAAGTGCTACGTCCTCGGGAAGGAGAGCGCCCGCGCTCGGCGGCGCGAACCGCGCCCGAATCACCGGCGATCACCCCCGAGCGACAACCACTGGTCGCGCCTGACACGCATCACGCACAACCTTGCTGGACAGGCTTCGCCTGTTGGCGAAGACCCCCCTGCCCAAGAGCCGGCGCCACTGCCGCCGGCTCTGCTCGGTGGGGACCCTTGAATCCCGTGGCCCCGACCGGCTGTCGGGTAGTACGGGAATGGACCGAGCGTCGCCGATCGTGGTGCATTCTCGCCGCCCGCACAAGGGGGTTCGTTACTCGCTAGTAACGGCCGGATAACCGAACAACGACCCGTCGGTCTCGGACGGCGACGCAGGGTGGCGTGAGGGGGGCGGACATATCCAGGAATCGCCGGACAGAAACCGACAGAACAACGCCCTCGACTTACTGCCAGTAACAGCGGCCGCGATTACCAAGATTTGGTAAAGCGCGGCCGCAATGACACTCCGTCGGCAGTTCTTTCACTCGGGCAACACATGCCCTCGCGTTTAGTGACTGGTCAGAACGGGGCTGCCGACCCGATCAGAAGAGAGCGCGCGCAAGAGCCCTGCGCGCCGCCGTCACTCTCGGGTCATCGGCCCCGACCACCTCGAACAGTTCGAGCAGCCGCAGTCGTACGGCCTCCCGCTCGTCGCCCGCGGTGCGCTGCACCGTGTCGATGAGCCGCCCGAAGGCGTCCTCCACATGACCGCCCACCAAGTCCAGGTCAGCGGCGGCGATCTGGGCCTGTGCGTCGGCCGGCTTGTCGGCGGCGTCCTTGCGCACCTGCTGCGGATCGGCGCTCTGCACCCGCTGCAGCAACTCGGCCTGCGCGAGCCCGAGTTTGGCCTCGGTGTTGCCGGGGTCGTCGCTCAGCACGTTCTTGTACGCCTGGACCGCCCCGCCCAAATCGCCCGCGTCGAGGGCCTGTACGGCGGCCTCCAGCAGCGCGTCATAAGGACCGGCCGGCGCCGCGGGCGCCGCCTGGGGCTCGCCGCCGGGCTCGGCCTCCGGGTCGACCGCAAGACCGGTGAGCCCGAAGCGCTGCTCGGCCACGGTCACCAGCTGGTCGAGGGTCTGCCGGATCTGCGCCTCACCGGCGGCACCCTGGAAGAGCGGGAGCGCCTGGCCGGCGACGACCGCGAAGACGGCCGGGATGCCTTGCACCCCGAACTGCTGCATCAGCATCTGGTTGGCGTCGACGTCGATCTTGGCGAGGACGAAGCGGCCGTTGTACTCGACGGCGAGCCGCTCAAGGACCGGGCTCAGCTGCTTGCAGGGCTCGCACCACTCGGCCCAGAAGTCGATGACGACCGGGACCTCGGTGGACCGCTGAAGTACATCCCGCTCAAAACCGGCTTCATCGACATCGATGACGAGATCGGCGGGCGAGACGGCTCCTCCCCCGCCGCCCTGCCGGGCCGCTTCGGCGCGCGCCTGCTCCGCCTTCGCCTTGGCCTCCTGGGCCGCCTTCACCGCGGCGAGGTCGACGACTCCGCTCATGGACATGTTCCGTGGCTGCATGCGTCTATCCTCCCCCGTCTTCGCGCGCGAGTGAAAAGCGATGAGAAAGCCGGTCGTGCTTTCGGTTGCCGGGGGTCCCCACCCCACGCCAGTGGTTTCGCTACGAGTCGTAGCGTAATGGCACCGAGTGCCTTCGGAACACCCCGCCCCGGTGATCTCCCTCACGGCGTCAACGGGAACCGCCGGTGGTTATGGTCTGGGGATGCAGAGCAGCACTCCCGCCCCACGCGCCACTGGGCGCCCCCGCAGCGCAGCGGCGGACGCCGCGATCCTCGCGGCGACGCGGGAGGCGCTGGTGGAGCTGGGCTGGTCCGGGCTCACGCTGTCCGACGTGGCGGTTCGGGCCGGGGTCGCGAAGACGACGCTGTACCGCCGGTGGTCGGGCAAGAACGAGCTGGTCGTCGACGCGGTGGCGGAACTCTTCGACGAGTTGGAACTCCCGGACCGCGGCACGCTGGGCGCGGACATCGAGGGCGTGGTCCTCCAGTTCGCGGCGATCCTGGCCCGCCCGGAGGCGAAGAGCGGCCTGATGGCGGTGGTGGCGGAGTCCACCCGCGACGATGCCCTGCGCGAGCGCATCCGCGCCTCCATCGTCGACCGCCAGAAACGCCTGGTCCTGGAGGGCAGATCCCGAGCCCAGGCCCGCGGCGAACTCCCTCCGGAGTCAGACCCCGTGGAAGCGTCCCGCACGGTCGACCTCATCTTCGACGTGGTCGCGGGCGCGGTGGTCCACCGCTGCCTGGTGAGCGCGGAACCGGCGGATGAGGAGTGGGTACGCAGCTTTACGAGGGTGCTGGTGGCCGGGTTGGCGGCGACAGCGTCTGCGGGGTGAGCGCGGGTCGCGGGCTGCGGGCGAGTTGGGACGGGGCGCGGGCTGCGGGCGAGTGGGGGCTGGTCGCGCAGTTCCCCGCGCCCCTAGGTGGGACCGGCCCCCGCCCGCCACCAAAGCCGCAGCAGCCGCTGGGCCTGTAATACCCGCCTAGCTGCAGGCAGTCGTGCCGCTGGGGCGGCACCCGCTGCCAAAGAGAGCGGCACCCCGCCAGCGCGGGTGAGCGATGCACAGCTCAGAACCCCGCAGGCTCGGTATAGACGCCCCACTCCTCCCGCAGCACCCCGCAGATCTCCCCCAGCGTCGCCTCCGCCCGCACCGCGTCCAGCATCGGCTCGATCATGTTGGACCCGTCCCGCGCAGCGGCAAGCATCGCGTCAAGCGCCGAGCGCACCGCGCCCTCGTCCCGGGCCGACTTACGCCCGCCCAGCACCCGCACCTGCTCCCGCTCCACCTCATGACTCACCCGCAGGATCTCCAGATCCCCGGTGACGGACCCGTGGTGGACGTTCACACCGACGACCCGCTTGTCGCCCTTCTCCAACGCCCGCTGGTACTGGAACGCGGACTCGGCGATCTCGCCCGTGAACCAGCCGTCCTCGATCCCCCGCAGGATGCCGGAGGTGATCGGACCGATCGGGTGCCGCCCGTCCGGGTGCGCCCGCAGGCCCCGCTCCTTGATCTGCTCGAAGATCTTCTCCGCGTCCGCCTCGATCCGGTCCGTCAACTGCTCGACGTACCACGAACCGCCCAGCGGATCCGCGACGTTGCCGACGCCGGTCTCCTCCATCAGCACCTGCTGCGTCCGCAGAGCGATCTCCGCCGCCTGCTCACTCGGCAACGCCAGCGTCTCGTCCAGCGCGTTCGTGTGCAGCGAGTTCGTGCCGCCCAGCACCGCCGCCAGCGCCTCCACCGCCGTACGCACCACGTTGTTGTACGGCTGCTGCGCCGTCAGCGAGACACCCGCCGTCTGCGTGTGGAAGCGCAGCCACTGCGCCTTCTCCGACTTCGCGCCGTACACGTCCCGCATCCACCGGGCCCAAATGCGCCGCGCCGCACGGAACTTGGCGATCTCCTCGAAGAAGTCGACGTGCGCGTCGAAGAAGAACGACAGGCCGGGGGCGAAGACGTCCACGTCCAGGCCACGGGACAGGCCCAGCTCTACGTATCCGAAGCCGTCCGCCAGCGTGTACGCCAGCTCCTGCGCGGCCGTCGACCCGGCCTCGCGGATGTGGTAGCCGGAGACCGACAGCGGCTTGTAGGCGGGGATGCCGGCCGCGCAGTACTCCATGAGGTCGCCGATGAGGCGAAGGTGCGGCTCGGGCTGGAAGAGCCACTCCTTCTGGGCGATGTACTCCTTGAAGATGTCCGTCTGGAGCGTGCCGTTGAGGACGGACGGGTCCACGCCCTGCCGCTCGGCCGCCACCAGGTACATACAGAAGACCGGCACGGCCGGACCGCTGATCGTCATCGACGTCGTGACATCGCCCAGCGGGATGCCCTTGAACAGGACCTCCATGTCGGCCGCAGAGTCGATCGCCACCCCGCAGTGGCCGACCTCGCCGAGCGAGCGCGGGTCGTCGGAGTCGCGGCCCATCAGCGTCGGCATGTCGAAGGCCACGGACAGGCCCCCGCCACCGTTGGCCAGGATCATCTTGTAGCGCTCGTTGGTCTGCTCGGCATTGCCGAACCCGGCGAACTGGCGGATGGTCCAGGTACGCCCGCGGTAGCCGGTCGGGTACAGCCCGCGCGTGTAGGGGTACTCCCCGGGCCAGCCGATCCGCTCGAAGCCGTCATAGGTGTCCCCGGGGCGGGGGCCGTACACCGGCTCCACGGGGTCCCCGGAGAGCGTGGTGAAGTCAGCATCGCGCTTGCGCGCGGCGTCGTACCGGGCCTGCCAGCGACGGCGGCCCTCCTCGATGGCGTCAGCGTCCATACCTTCAATTTACTAGGACGTCCTAGTAAATGTCGATGGGAAACCGCCGTGAGCAGTCACTCACGACGGTGTGCGATTACGCCTTGACGGGAGCGCCCGGAACGCCGTTGACCAAAGGCAGCGTCTCGCGGGCAATCCTGCGCTCGACGAAGAACGCGGCGAACGGGATCGTCCCCGACAGCAGCACCCACAGCAGCTTGCCGAACGGCCACCTCGCCTTGGAACCCAGATCGAAGGCGAAGACCAGGTAGATGATGTAGAGCACGCCGTGGACCTGGGAGACCGCGAGGGTCACATCCTCACCCATGTCGAACCCGTACTTGAACACCATGCAGGTACACAGCACGAGCAGCATGACGGCGGTCACGTACGCCATGACGCGGTAGCGGGTCAGCACGCTGGATTTCATGCCGTCGAGCGTAACGGCACGTTCCGGGCGATCTTTCGCCACCCCCACCGGCCCCTACTGCTCCTCGAAGTCATGCGCTGCAATGCGCAGCGGCCGCAGCATCGCGAAGATCTCCGCGCACTCCTCCGCGTCGTAGACCCCTAGCCCGAAGTCCATCGCCATCAGGTCACGGGTGGCCGCCTCGACCACATCGCGCCCCTTGTCGGTGATGGAGGCGAGCGTGCCGCGCCCGTCGTTGGGGTTGGGCCGCTTGTCCACCAGGCCCGATCTGACCAGCCGGTCGACGGTGTTCGTCACCGACGTGGGGTGGACCATCAGCCGCTCGCCGATCTTGGACATCGGCAGCTCGCCGGCCTTGGAGAAGTTGAGCAGCACCAGTGCCTCGTAGCGCGCGAAGGTCAGCCCGTACGGCTTGACCACCGCGTCGACCTCGGCGAGCAGGATCTGCTGGGCGCGCATGATCGAGGTGATCGCGGCCATGGACGGCACGTTTCCCCAGCGCTGCTTCCAGAGTTCGTCGGCGCGGGCGATGGGGTCGAAGGGAAGACTGAGCGGCTTCGGCACGGAGCCGACCTTACCGGCCGGTCACATGCTGGTCAGCCCCATCTCGCCCATCGGTCCACTCGCGCTAATCGCGCTCCGTCGACTCCCTGATGTGGAAGACCCCTGTCCACCGATCGTCGTGCAGACAGGCGTTCATCGGCTCGACCAGGACCCGGTGTGCGGAGTCGGTGCGCCAGCGCCGGATGGCCTCGGCGTCGGCCCACTCGCTGGTGAGCAGCCACTGGGCGGGGTCGTCCAGGGAGCAGCACAGCTGTTCGCCGAGGTGCCCGGGGAACAGCTCCGCTTCGGCGCGGACGTCTCCGTACGATCGTACGAACTCCTCGTCCATCCCCTCGCGCACCCGCAGCAGCCGGATCACCCGCACCCGCGCCGGGGCGGCGGCGGGGGCGGTCACGACGGGTCGAGGACGACGGGAAGCTCGGCCAGTCCTCGGAAGGCGGGGAACGGTACGGTCATCCAGCGCGCGTCCTCGGGGGCCTCGGCGAGTGCCATGCGGGGGAAGCGTCCGAAGAGCGTGCCCAGGGCGATCTGCATCTCCATGCGGGCCAGCGGGGCGCCGACGCAGTAGTGCGGTCCAGAGCCGAAGGCGAGATGCGTGGCCTGGACGTTCGGGCGCTGGACGTCGAGCTCGCCCGGCTCGGCGAACATCTCCGGGTCGCGGTTGGCGCCGGTGATCGAGATCTGGACGAGCGCGCCCTTGGGGATGAGTGTGTCCCGCAGCACGATGTCTTCCTTGGCGTAGCGGAACGTGGAGTTCTCCACGGAGCTCTCGAACCGGAAGATCTCCTCGATGGCCGCGGACATGGAGCTCGCGTCCCGCAGGGCCAGCGCCTTCTGCTCCGGCCGGCTGAGCAGGTGATAGACCGCGTTCCCGATCTGGTACGCCGTCGACTTGTGGCCCGCGAACAGCAGCACCCACGCGGTCGAGACGAGTTCGCCGTCGGTGAGCGCGCCCTCCTCGTCCTTGGCCGTGACGAGGGCGCTGAGCAGACCCGAGTCCGGCTCCCTGCGCTTTCGCGCGCACAGGTCGACCAGATAGTCGCGCAGATTGCCCTCGGCGATCTCCAGTTTCTTTCTCGCCTCCGGTCCGAAACCGGTCTGGGCGACCGTGGCGGACCAATCCTGGGCCTGCTTGCGCTCGTTCTCCGGGACGCCCAGGAGTTCACAGATGACGTGGAGCGGCAGCGGGAAACAGAATTCCGGGAGCAGATTCACCGGCCCGGACGTCGGGCACTGGTCGAGGAGTTCCTCGGTGATCTGCTGGACGCGCGAGCGCTGCGATTCCACCCTTTTCGGAGTGAAGGTGCTGCCGACGATCCGGCGGAGCCTGGTGTGCTTCGGCGGGTCCGAGAAGAGCATGTTGTCGTCCAGCGCGATCGACGAGTCACCGAAGATGCGGTGGTAGGCGTCGATGGCCCCGTACATGTCCTTGCTCAGCCGGGGGTCGGCCAGGGCCGCGCGGGCGTCGTCATAACGCGTGATCAGGTACGTCTCGACGCCGTGCGGCGGCGAGAGCGGGCACACGGGCGCCTTCTCCCGGAGCGCGGCGTAGACGGGGTGCGGGTTGGCGCGGAACTCCCGGCTGCACGACGAGGCCGCGGCCGCGGCTTCTTCGGGCGACAGTGCCTCGGATTCCTCGGATGCGAACGCTTGCGTCATGACTGGTCCCAGGGTCGGCGTGAATTTCCGTGGTACGAGCCACCGTTTCCCGGGCGGTACCGCGTCGCAAACGGCGCTGCGCCATATGGGTCAGCTCGCCGTACGACGTGTGTGTGGCAGTCGGACTTGGTAAACATCGACGACGTGAGCGGACACGAAGCGGAATCTGTACCAGTTCTCATCGTCGGCGGATCCCTGGTGGGTCTTTCCACTTCGGTTTTCCTGGGGCGCCTGGGAATCGAGCACATGCTCGTGGAGCGGCATGCCGCGACATCGACGCACCCGCGCGGCCGCGGCAACAACGTGCGCACCATGGAGATCTACCGGACCGCCGGGCTGGAGTCACGCATCCGTGACGCGGCCAGCGTGCTCGCCGGGAACGGCGGCATTCTCCAGGTGGACACCCTCACCGGACAGCAGCGCCGCTGGATCATCGGGGACATCTCCGGCGGCATGGACATCTCCCGGGTGAGTTCCTCGGACTGGTGCCTGTGCAGCCAGAACGACCTCGAGCCGGTGCTGCTGGAGTACGCCCGCGAGCAGGGCGCCGACATCCGCTTCAGCTCGGAGCTGCTCTCCTTCACGGAGCACGCGGACGGCGTGACGGCCCGGGTCAGGAACCGGGACACCGGCGAGACCCACACCGTGAACGCCGGCTTCCTGGTCGCCGCCGACGGGCCCCGCAGTCCCATCCGCAACCACCTGGGGATCGGTCAGTCGGGGCCCGGCGAGCTGTTCCACAACGTCAGCGTCACGTTCCGCAGCAAGACCCTGCAGAACCACGTCGGAGAGGAACGATTCGTCGTCTGCTACGTCACCGACCCCGAGGGCGAAGGCGCCCTGCTGCCGGTGGACAACAAGGAGCGCTGGGTGATCCACGTTCCCTGGTACCCCGACCGGCGTGAGGAGTTGGCGGACTTCACCGACCAGCGGCTGGCCACGCACATCCGCGCCGCCGTCGGCGTGCCCGAGATCGACGTTGAGATCACCGGCAAGGCGCCCTGGCACGCCTCGAAGCGGGTCGCCAACAGCTACGGCGCGGGCCGGGTCTTCCTGGCCGGCGACTCGGCCCACGAGATGCCGCCCACCGGGGCGTTCGGCTCCAACACCGGCATCCAGGACGCCCACAACCTCGCCTGGAAGCTGGCGGCGGTGCTGCGCGGCTGGGCCTGCCCGTCGCTGCTCGACAGCTACGAGCTGGAACGCCGGCCCGTCGCCCTCGCCACCGGCACGCGCGC
Source organism: Streptomyces sp. NBC_00287 (assembly GCF_036173105.1). Classification (NCBI taxonomy): domain Bacteria; kingdom Bacillati; phylum Actinomycetota; class Actinomycetes; order Kitasatosporales; family Streptomycetaceae; genus Streptomyces; species Streptomyces sp. NBC_00287. The sequence goes on along the minus strand of NZ_CP108053.1, from coordinate 6,434,351 downwards.
GTGCGTGCAGGCGGCCGACGAACAGCACCCGGGGTTCAGCTCCGCGGCCGGACGCAACAACGACCCGGCGGACCTGATGACCGTCGCCCTGTGCTATCGGTACGCCTCCAACGCCGTGGTGGGCGCCCCGCCGGAGCGGCCGGTCGTCCCCGACACCTTCCACCTGGGCGGCGAGCCGGGGAGCCGGGCACCCCATATGTGGGTCGTGCGGGACGACACCAGGATCTCCACGCTCGACCTGTACGAGCGTTCCTTCGTGCTGCTCGCCGGGCCCGGGGGGCAGAAGTGGCGGACCGCGGTGGAGAAGGCGTCCATGAATCTGGGCGCCCCCGTCGAGGCGTACCTCGTCGGTACGGGGCCCGACCACGACCTCGCCCCCGAACGGGACGCCGACTGGGCGGAGTTGCACGGCACCGCCGAGGACGGTGCCGTGCTCGTACGCCCGGACGGTTTCGTCGCCTGGCGGGCGGACGCCGCGATGCCGGACGCCGACCGCGTCCTGACGAACGTGCTGAAGAGCGTGCTCTGCCGCGACTGAACGCCGCTGTCCCACCCCCCATCCGAACGACGAGGACGCCCCTATGACCCTTACCGGACGCATCGACGTCCATCACCACTTCACCGCCCCGGCCTGGCTGGACTGGGCGGAGGAACGAGGTGTCGTCAACCGCGAGAAGCTGCCCTGGTGGACCCGCTGGGACCTGACGGCGGCGCTGGAGATCATGGACAAGACGGGCATCGGCACCTCCGTCATGACGGTCGCGATGCTGGGCCGGCTCCGAGAGCGCGCCGAGCGTCAGGAGAGCGCGCGGGTCGCCCTGCGGGCGGCGGCCGACGTGGTGGAGGCCCACCCCGCGCGGTTCGCGTTCTTCACGCCCGTCTTCCTCGACGACCTGGAGCTGTCCTCGTGGAGCGTCCAATACGGCCTCGACGAGCTCGGTGCCATCGGGGTGAGCACGCGCACGAGCATGGACGGCGTCTTCCTCGGCGACCCGTCGCACGACCGGCTGCTCCAGGAGCTGAACGAGCGGTCCGCGGTCATCAGCACGCACCCCATGGACGTACCGGCGGGCAAGGACGGCGCCGCGGGCCTGCCGGGGATGCCGCCCTTCGTGTGCGATTTCCTGCTGGACACCACACGCGCGGCCATCAACCTCATCCGGAACGGCACCCTGGACCGCTATCCGAACCTCAGCTTCATCCTGCCGCACGGAGGGGGCTTCCTGCCCTACATGGCCACCCGGCTCGACCTCTTCGGCGGGCGTATCGACCCGCCGATCGAGCCCGGCCGGGTCCGTGACCACCTGCACCGGTTCTACTTCGACACGGCGGGCCCCATGTCCCCGTCGGCCACGCCGACCCTGCTGGCCACGGTGGACCCGGACCGCATCCTCTTCGGCACCGACTGGCCGCCCACCCCCGCGCATGTCCTCATCGACAGCGTGACGCCGGCCCTGGACAGCGACCCCTGTCTCTCAAAGGCCCAGCTCCAGGGCATCAACCGGGAGAACGCGCTGCGGCTGATGCCGGGGCTCGCGCGCCAGTAGCCGGACGCAGAAAGGCCGCCGCCCGCGCTCGGTGAGCGCGGGCGGCGGCCTTCGGCGTATCGCTCAGTGCCTTTCCCAGTGGTAGAAGCACCGGGCCATCGCGTCCTTCGGGCTCTGCCAGGTCTGCGGGTCGTACGGGCTGACGAAGGCTTCGAGCCGCTTGCTGATGTCGACGAACTCGGGGTGTCCGGTCACCTTCGCGATGGCCGGACCGGGGTCCTGCTCGGACTCGATGAAGTGCATGTACACATCGCCGAACTGGAACAGGGAGCGCTGGGTCACGCCGACGAGGTGCGGAAGTTCGCCGCGGTCGGAGTCCGCGAAGACGCCGGCGATGTCCTTGGCCGACTGGGGGGCCATCCTGGCGACGATCAGTGCGTGGTGCATGCCGCCTCCACCCGGTCGCGGATGAGGGCCATCTGGATGGGCGAGTTGCGGTTGATGATGTCCGTCATCCCGGCGTCGTCGACCGGGGCGTCGGGCTTCATGGCGAAGTCCTGCGTCCAGTGCATCCGGGTGCCGGCCGGGGTCTCCTCGTACTCCCACACGATGTTCATGTACTCGAAGGGGCCGGTCTCGACCCGGCGGGCGCGCACGACGAGCTTCTCGCGGTCGGCGACCCGCTCCGAGACCCAGCTCCACACCTTGCCGTTCTCGTCGGGGTGCATGGTCAGGCGGAAGGTCACCGTGTCGCCCTCGCGGGAGAGCACCTCGCAGGAGGCGTACTCGCTGAACAGCTGGGGCCACCGCTCCAGGTCGTTCGTCATGTCCCAGACGAGGTCGACGGGGGCGGCGATGGTGATCTCGTTCTCGGTGTGTCCGGCCACTTCAGGCCCCCCTCGTGAGGGCGCCGTCGACCAGCGCGAGGAAGGCGCGGGGGCTCTTGCAGCGCTCCGCGTCGGTGGGCAGCGCCCGGCCGTGCCGGTTCTCCAGCTCGCCGACGACGCCGAGGAGGCCGAGCGAGTCCAGCCCGAAGTCGGCGAAGGGGGCGTCCGCACGGCGCTCGAGCTCGTGCGGGTCGACGGTCACGCCGGCGGCCTTCTTCATCAGCGCGGCCAGTTCCTCGAAGGTCAGTTGGGTCGCTTCGGTGGTCATGAGGGTTCTCCTTGTCGTTCTATGCGGCGGATCCGGAACCTCGACGCAGGACGAGCGCCGCGTTGGAGCCCATGAGTCCCCGGCTGAGGACCAGGGCCGTGCGCACCTCGGCCGGGCGTGCCGTGGCGGTCACCAGGTCGATGTCGTGGCAGATGTCGAAGACGCCCGGCGTCGGCGGTATCTGCCCGTGCTCCATGGCCTGTACGGCGGCCACGATGTCCAGCAGCGGCGCCCCGCAGTACGACCGCCCGATGCCGGTCTTGGGCGCCGTGACCGGCACGCGGGTGCCGTGCGGGCCGAGGGCGTCGGCGAGGGCGAGTGCCTCGGCGCGGTCCGCCTCGGGCACGCCCATCGCGTCGGCGAAGACCACGTCGATCTCCTCCGGTGCGCAGCCGGCCTCGTCAAGGGCGCCGCGGATGGCCTGCGCGAGCCCTTCCCGCGAACGGTCCCAGCGTGAGGCGCCGGTGAAGGTGGCCGCGTGTCCGGCCACGGTGGCGCGGACCGCTGTGTCCCGGCGCCGGGCCCGGTCCAGGTCCTCCACGACCAGCACGGCACCGCCCTCGGCGGGCACGAAACCGCAGGCCGCCGAGGTGAAGGGGCGGTAGGCGCGGGCCGGGTCGGCCTCGGTGCTGAGCTCGGGGTAGCCGAGCTGGCAGACCCCCGAGTACGGGGCGAGGGGTGCCTCGGCCGCGCCGACGACGACCACGTCCGTCCCGCGCCGCACGACCCGGGCGGCGTGGGCGACGGCGTCCAGGCCGCCCGCCTCGTCGCTGGCCACCACCCCGCAGGGGCCCTTGAAGCCCTTGCGGATGGATATCTGGCCGGTGCTGGCCGCGTAGAACCAGGCGATGGACTGGTAGGGCCCGACGAACCGCGGGCCCTGTCCCCACAGCTTCTGCAGCTCGCGCTGGCCGAACTCGCCGCCGCCGGACCCGGCCGCGGTGACGACTCCGACGGAGTGCGGCGCGTCGGCCCAGGCGGACTCGCTCAGCCCCGCGTCCTTCAGGGCGGCGTCGGCGGCCGCGAGTGCGAAGTGGGTGAACTTGTCGGTCTGGACGAGGAAGGTCTCCTCGATCAGCGCCGACGGATCGAATCCGCGGACCTCGCCCGCGACGCGGAGCGGCAGGTGCTCGCAGCCCTCCCGGGTGACCCGGTCGAGGACGCTCGTGCCCTCCTTGACGTTCTTCCAGTAGGTGTCGGCATGCAGACCGTTGGGCGCGACCACACCGATCCCCGTGATGGCGGTGTGCCGGGCGCGTTGACTACTCACCGTCGTCTCCTCCCGTTCGGCCCCGTCAGGAGCACCGCGGACTGGAACCCGCCGAAGCCGCTGCCCACGGAGAGCACGTTGTCGAGCCGGCGGGAGCGTGCGGTGCGCGGGACGTAGTCCAGGTCGCACTCGGGGTCCGGGGTCTCGTAGTTCGCCGTCGGCGGCACCACCTGCCGGGCCAGCGCGAGTACACAGGCCACCACCTCGATCGCGCCGATCGCGCCGAGCGAGTGGCCCACCATGGACTTGATCGAGCTCATGGGCGTGTCGTAGGCGTGGGCGCCCAGCGACTTCTTGACGGCGGCGGTCTCGTGCCGGTCGTTCTGACGGGTGCCGGAGCCGTGCGCGTTGACGTAGTCGATCTCCGTGGGGTCCACGCGCGCGTGGTCGAGGGTGTCGTCGATGGCCCGTGCCATCTCCAGGCCCTCACTGGTCAGACCGGTCATGTGGTAAGCGTTGCCGAAGGTGGCGTAGCCGCCGATCTCGCAGTAGATGTGCGCGCCCCGCGCGCGGGCGTGCTCCAGCTCCTCCAGGACGAGGACGGCGGCGCCCTCGCCCATGACGAAGCCGTCGCGGTGGGCGTCGAAGGGGCGGGAGGCGTGCTCCGGGTCGTCGTTGTTGGGCGACGTGGCCTTGATGGCGTCGAAGCAGGCCATGGTGATCGGGGAGATCGGGGAGTCGGACGCCCCGGCGAGGCAGATCTCGGCGCGGCCCTCCTCGATGGTGTGGAAGGCGTAGCCCACGGCGTCGAGGCCGGAGGTGCAGCCGGTGGACACGGTCTGCACCGGGCCCTGGGCGCCGAACCGTTCGGCGACGTCGGCCGCCAGCGTGCTGGGCGAGAACGCCCGGTGCAGCCGGGGCTCGGCGGCGTGGTGGTCGACGTCCCAGCGGCTGCCGCGCTCGCTGACGAGGACGTAGTCGTGCTCCAAGCGGGTCGTGCCGCCCACCGCGCTGCCCAGGGACACGGCGACGCGCCAGGGGTCCTCGGCGGCGAAGTCGACACCGCTGTCGGTCACGGCCTCCTCGGCGGCGACGAGCGCGAACTGTATGTACCGGTCGGCGCGTTGGACGGCCTCGGGGTCCAGGCCGTGCGCGAGGGGGTCGAAGTCGCACTCGGCGGCTATCCGGGAGCGCAGGCCCTCGGGGTTGAACAGGGTGATGCCTCGGGTCGCCGTACGGCCGTTGGACAGGAGGTCCCAGAACGCGGGCACTCCGATCCCGCCGGGGGCGACCACGCCTACGCCGGTGACCGCCACGCGCCGGGTCATGACAGCACTCCTGGGCGTTCCGGCTGCGCACCCTCCTCCTGGACCAGCGGGTACGGCTTGAGGTCGTCGCTGATCTCCGGGGCCTCCGTGTCGACGTGACCGAGGCTCGGCTTGGGCGCGAGCGGGCTGAGGTGGAAGACCATCCGGGCCTCCTCGTCACCGACGTTGCGGAAGCGGTGCCGCATGTCGATGGGGATCATGAGGCCCTGGTCGGCCCGGAGAGAAAACGTTTCTCCATCCAGGTCGACCTCCAGCCGACCCTCGACTACGTACACGAACTCCTCGGAGTACGGGTGGTAGTGCTCGCTGATGCGTTCGCCGGGCCGCATGATGGCCAGGCCCATGAAGCCGCTCGTGGCGCCCACCGTGACAGGGGTGAGCAGGGTGCGCAGGTCACCGCCGCGCTTGCGGTTGGGCTCGATCTCGTTGGCGTCCACGACGCGCGGGCGCATCTTGTCCATGGTTCTGTCTCCAGGTCGGTCGGTGAGGGTGGGCCCTGCGCCGTCAGGACTGCGCAGCCCTGCGGTCGGTGATCAGCGACATGCCGGCGTGCGCCAGGAGGCGGTGGGCGTCCCGTTCGCCGATGAGCCGTCCGGTGACGCCGAGCGTCGCGCCGTCGAGCAGCCGTGCCAGCACGGCTGCCTTCCTCGGGCCGTGGATGCCGAGCGCCGTGACCGGATCGGTCTCGGGATCACCTTGTACGTCGATGAGGCGGACGACGATGTCCTCGCGCTGGAAGACGGTGCTGCGGTGCACGGGGGAGGCGGGGGCGGCCGCGGCTGCCTCGTCCTGTCGTGCGAGATACCGGGCCAGCGCCATCCCACAGCCCTCTTTGGCCGGGTAGTAGAGGGCGTGCCGCCTGATGTCGGACGGCTCCGGGCCGCCGCGCGCCACGTGGTGGACCGGCGGCATGGCGGCACGGATGAAGAAGGTCCGCGCGGACTCGGGGTCGGTGAGGTCGCGGTCCTGCTCCAGGTACGGGTTGATGGCCTCCTCGACGGCCCGCACCTCGGGCTGGCGGGAGACATGGCGCAGGGCCGCCATCAGGTCGCCCTCCACCTCGACGGTGCGCACCACGCGGTTGCCGTGCATGAACAGGGTGGTGCGGCGCAGCCGCGTGGTGTCGTCGACGCGGGCCTCGGGCGGGGCGTAGCCGGCGAGGATCTCGGCGACCTTGGACTCGGAGCCGGGCTTCACGGTGAAGGTCAGGGCGTGGCGGATCACGCCGTCGCCCACCCGTACGGCCGACTGGAGCGCGCCGGTCCGGGGCCGGTCGCCGCCGGTTTCACGGACGATGCCGTACCGCATCGAGCGGAGCTCACGGACGCAGTTCTGCAGCGGCCGGACCGTCTCGAGATGCTCTTCGCTGTTCACCCAGGCGAGGTAGGGCGGGGCGGTCGCCCATTCGCTCGTGATCACCCACTGGGAGGGGTTCTCCACGGACTGGCACAACTGGTCGCCGAGGTGACCGGGAACCGAGGCGACTCGGTCACGCATCTGCTCGTACGCGTCCAGGAACTGCTGCTGCGCGCCTTCATGGAGGTCGACGAGCAGGAGGACGCGCATCCTGGAGCCGTCGAACGCCGACTGCGACGTGTAGGGCGAAGTGGTCATCCTTCGGACACTTCCTTCGCGGGAGCAAGCGGCGGCCGTCCCTGTCCACCAGCGCGAACGCGGGTTTCGGCCCTGAGGCTTCATCGTGGGTCAGGGCCCTGGGGTCCGCGAGCCGTGCGGGCCAAAGGAGGGAACTGCCCGCCGGGCAGGCCGGGATGGCTTCGCGCGAGCACAGCCGGAGGACGCGAAAGGCGCCCTCGTAGTCGAGGGCGCCTTCGAAGTCCCCGTTCACCACGGGAACTTGAAACTCGCTACTGGGCGAGGTACCGCTCCACCGTCTCCACCTTGGAGGTGAGACCGTCCGTCACTGAGGGCCGGATGTCCGCCTTGAGGACCAGGGACACGCGCGGGGCGCGTGCCTCCACGGCGGCGACCGCGCGCTTCACGACGTCCATGACCTCGTCCCACTCGCCCTCGATCGAGGTGAACATCGCGTCGGTGCGATGCGGCAGGCCGGACTCGCGGACCACACGGACGGCGTCGGCGACGTACTCCCCCACGTCCTCGCCGACACCGAGCGGTGTCACGGAGAAGGCGACGATCATGAGGTCTTGACCGCGCCCTCCTGGCGGGCACGGGAGGCGATGACCGCATCCTCGGCCTCGCGCTTGAGCATGCGCTCGGCGAAGAAGCCGCCGGTGGGCAGGACTGCGAGCACGAAGTAGATGACGCCGGTCTTCAGCGGCCACTTCGCACGGTTCCAGGCGTCCGCCCAGAAGATCACGTACAGGATGAACAGGACGCCGTGGATGTACCCCATGGGCCGCACTGCGTCGAATTCCGTCGTGCGCTTGAGCACCGAGCATGTGAGCAGCAGCAGAAAGGAGACCGCCTCGGGCGCGGAGACGAGGCGGAGGCGGCGGAGGGCGGTGGCGGTCTTGATGTCCACGGGTCACCTTCGGTGGGAGAGACGTCGAGGTTTGTGAACGCAAGCACAAACGTTCGTCCATTGTGGCAAACGGCCGGGGGTGGTCCGGGCCGGGGGCCCATGGAACCACCCGCGCACCGCACCTAAGGGGACATTCAGGGTCCATCTCCACCCACGGGCTCTGTTGGCGGCAGCCCCCTCGCCGCTACCTTCGCTGCGTGGCGATGTTCCGAGTTCAAGGCAGCAAGGTGCTCGCCGTCGAGATGACCGGGGACGCCGTGAAGGCGAAGAACGGCTCGATGGTCGCGTACGACGGACAGATGGCGTTCAAGAAGCTGAGCGGGGGTGGCGAGGGCATCCGCGGCATGGTGACCCGGCGCATCACCGGCGAGCAGATGACGGTGATGGAGGTCAAGGGGCACGGGACCTGCTGGTTCGCGGACCGGGCGTCCGAAATCAACCTCGTGGGCCTCCAGGGGGACAAGCTGTACGTGGAGTCGAGCAATCTGCTCGCGACGGACGGGGGCCTGAGAACCGGCACCTCCTTCACCGGCCTGCGCGGCGCCTCGCAGGGCAACGGCCTGTTCACCACGACCGTGGAAGGGCACGGACAGGCGGCGATCACCTCGGACGGCCCGGCGGTCGTGCTGCGGGTGAGCGCGCAGTACCCGCTGACCGTCGACCCCGGGGCGTACATCGCCCACCAGGGCAACCTCCGCCAGTCCTTCCAGTCCGGCGTCACCTTCCGCACGCTGATGGGCGAGGGCGGCGGCGAGGCCTTCCAGATCCGGTTCGAGGGCGACGGCCTGGTCTACGTACAGCCGAGCGAGCGGAACACGATCGCGGGGGATGTGTGACATGGCCTTGCGTGAGATCAACTCCAAGATGGTCGAGGCGACCGTCCTGCCCGGGCAACGGCTGTTCAGCCAGCGGGGCGCGATGCTCGCCTACAAGGGCGAGGTGTCCTTCACCCCCAACACCTCGGGCGGCCAGGGCGGACTGATGTCGATGATCGGACGCCGGGTGGCCAATGAGGCGACCCCGCTGATGACCGTCGAGGGCAGCGGCACCGTCCTGTTCGGGCACGGCGGCCACCACGTCCAGGTGATCGGCCTCACCGGCGACACCCTGTACGTCGAGGCGGACCGCCTGCTGGCCTTCGAGGGCACCCTGGAGCAGGGCACGATGTTCATGGGCTCCCAGGGCGGCGTGATGGGCATGGTCCGCGGCCAGGTCACCGGCCAGGGACTGTTCACCACGACCCTGAAGGGACACGGCTCGGTCGCCGTCATGGCGCACGGCGGCGTCCTGGAGATCCCCATCACCCCCCAACGCCCGGTCCATGTCGACCCGCAGGCCTACGTCGCCCACCACGGCGACGTACGCAACAAGCTGTCGACCGCGCTCGGCTGGCGGGACATGGTGGGCCGGGGCTCCGGCGAGGCCTTCCAGCTGGAGCTCAGCGGCAGCGGTGCGGTGTACGTCCAGGCCTCGGAGGAGAAGCTGTGAGCACCTACCCGGGTGCGGGTCCCGTGGTCCACGACCCGATGACCCTGCCGTCCGACGACAACGTCAACAACTACACCTTCTGCGTCGAGCTCAAAGGGAGCCAGTGGTTCCTGCAGAAGGGGAAGATGATCGCCTACTACGGCTCGATGGACTTCAACGGCATCGGACACGGCCGACTGGACCGCCTCGTCCGTACGTCCTTCCATTCGCCTCTGCACGCGAGCGACTGGGTCGTGGCCGAGGGCTCGGGCAAGATGCTCCTCGCCGACCGGGCCTTCGATGTGAATTCGTACGACCTCGAAGACGGCAACCTGACCATTCGCTCAGGCAACCTGCTCGCTTTTCAGCCAAGTCTCGCGCTGAAGCAGTCGATCGTGCCGGGTTTTCTGACGCTGGTCGGAACCGGAAAGTTCGTGGCCGCATCTAACGGTCCGGTGGTGTTCATGGAACCCCCGATCCGGGTGGATCCGCAGGCGCTCGTCGGCTGGGCCGACTGTCCCTCGCCGTGCCATCACTACGACTACGGCTATATGACCGGCCTGATGGGCGGTCTACGTGCAATGACAGGCCTTGGAGGGGCCTCCGGAGAGGAGCACCAGTTCGAGTTCGTGGGAGCCGGCACAGTGCTCCTGCAGTCCTCCGAGGCGCTCATGGCCGAGCAGGCGACAGGGGCGATTCCGCACCAGGCGGGGGTGCCCGGAAGTGGTGGTTCGACAGGTGGCTCACAGCAAGGCGCCGCACCGCGCCTTCCCGGACAGCTGGGGGACCTCCAGCGTCGCTTCGGGCTGTGAGCGGTAGTCTGCGGAGTGTGACGACTTCGAACGCGTGCGCACTGTCACACCGCCCTCACTAGTTCGCTTTTCAACATTTTAGGTAGACTTCATTTATGGAGACCGAGACGGCCACGCGCTGGCTGACCGATGCGGAGCAGTGCGCCTGGCGCACCCACCTGGAGGTCAACAGGCTGTTGACGTACCAGCTCGAAAAGGACCTGCAGCCGTTCGGCCTGACAATGAACGACTACGAGATCCTGGTGAACCTCTCCGAGTCGGAGGACGTACGGATGCGGATGAGCGACCTCGCGTCGGCCACCCTGCAGTCCAAGAGCCGCCTCTCCCACCAGATCACGCGCATGGAGAACGCGAACCTGGTCCGCCGCGAGAACTGCGAGTCCGACCGCCGTGGGCTCTACGCCGTCCTCACCGAGCACGGCATGGAGACGATGAAGAAGGTCTCGCCACACCATGTGGCGTCCGTGCGCAGGCACTTCATCGACCTGCTCTCCCCCGAGGCACTCACCGAGCTCAGCAAGGCGCTGAAGCCGATCGCAGAGCATCTGCGCGGACAGCGCGGCCGCCCCTGACCTCCTCTTGGGCTCTTAGGCGATAGGCAGGCGGAGCTCGAAAAGAGCTCCGCCTGTCGGCGCTTCGCGCACCGTGAGTGTGCCGCCGTGGCGCTCGGCGACGTCGCGGGCGATGGCGAGGCCGAGACCGGCACCGCCGTCGTCACGACTGCGGGCCTCGTCCAGCCGTACGAATCGCTCGAAGATCCGCTCCCGGTCGGCCTCGGCCACGCCGTCCCCGTCGTCGGCGACCTGGACGACGGCCCGGTCCCCTTCTCCGCGGACGGTCACGGTGATCGCGGAACGGGCGTGCCGGCCGGCGTTGTTCAGCAGATTGGCGAGCACTCGTCCCAATTGCCCCCGGGATCCGGCCACTTCCACCGGCCGGTCCGCCGACACCGTCACCCCGGCCCTCCCTTCGGCCTCCTCCTCGGCCAGCGCGGCGAGATCCACCCGTGCGTCGGTGGGCCGCTCCCCCGCGTCGAGTCGGGCGAGCAACAGCAGGTCGGCGGCGAGATGTTGTAGCCGTACGGTGTCCTCGACCGCCCCGTCCAGGTCCAGGAACTCCGGGTGGGCGGCGGCCACTTCGAGCTGGGTGCGCAGGGAGGCGATCGGGCTGCGCAGTTCGTGGGAGGCGTCGGCGACGAAGCGGCGCTGGCGTTCGACGGAGGTCTCCAGGGCGGAGAGGGTCTCGTTGGTGGTCCGGGCCAGCCGGGCGACCTCGTCGTGCGTGCCCGGCTCCGGCACCCGCCGCGACAGATCCTCGGAGGCGGTGATCTCGGCCATCTCCCGCCGGATGCCCTCCACCGGGCGCAGGGCCCGCCGGGTGACCAGCCAGGTCACGGCCGCGACGACACCGAGCAGCAGCGGGAAGCCGACCAGCATGGCGGTGGTCGCGGTGTTCACCGCGCTCTGCTCGGCGTCCAGGGAGCCACCGGCGGTGACAGTGAACTGACCCCGGTCACCGGCGTCGACCTGGACCGCGGCGAACCGGTAGTCCTCGGGCGTGCCGTCGATGGTCGCCGAGCCGTCGGTGAAGTCGGCCTCCTCGGCGATCTCGCCGGGTTCGAGGGAGACGTCGTCATCGTCGTCTTCGTCGTCGCCACCGGTGGTGGGGTCGGCCCCCGGCCGGGGGGTGACCTCGTCCGTCCCCGTCCCGCTGATCCGCTCCAGATCATCGCCGGCCGCGACCAGGGTGCCGCTCGCGTCGACGACCTGGATCGGCGTCTCGTCGTCCAGGTCCAGGTCGTTGTACGCCTGTCCGGAGGCGAGCTGGGCGGCGATGTTCCGCGCCGTGCGCTCCGCCCTGGTCCCCGCCTGGTCCATCAGATTGGACCGCAGGGACAGCAGGACGGCGGCGCCCGCCGCCAGCAGGGCCACCGCGACGACGAGGGTGGCGCCGAGCGTGGCCCGCGACCGGACCGAGCCGAAGAGCCTTCTCATCGTTCCGTCTCCAGCCGGTAACCGGCGCCCCGGACCGTCCGGATGAGCCCGGCGCGCAGCTTGCGGCGCAGGGTGCTGACGTACACCTCGACGATGTTGGGGTCGCCCTCGTACGCGAAGTCCCAGACGTGCTCCAGGATCTCGGCCTTGGACACCACCTGTCCGGCCCGCGTCACGAGCTGCTCCAGGACCGCGAACTCCTTGGCGGTGAGGGTGACTTCCTCGTCACCGAGGAACACCCGGCGGGCGGCGGTGTCGACCTTGAGGTCGCCGTGGATGTGCACGGGCGAGGCCCCGGCGCCCTGTCCACGGCGCCGCAGCAGCGCCTTGACGCGGGCGACGAGAACGACGTACGAGAACGGCTTGGTCAGGTAGTCGTCCGCACCCGTGTCCAGCCCCTCCGCCTCGTCGTACTCGCCGTCCTTGGCGGTGAGCATCAGGATCGGTACGTCGTTGCCGGCGGCGCGCAGGGCGGAGCAGACGCGGTAGCCGTTCATGCCGGGCAGCATGATGTCGAGGATCACGAGGTCGTACGGCGACTCGCTCGCCCGATGCAGCCCCTCCAGCCCGTCATGGACCACGTCCACGGCGTAGCCCTCGGCCGACAGCCCCTTGGCCAGGGACAGGGCAAGACGTTTCTCGTCCTCGACGATCAGCAGGCGCATGGGGCAAGGGTGGCAGAGCGAAGCTGAAGTGATCTTCAGGTGGGTTCAGGGTGGCTTCAGGTGGGGTGACGGAGTGTTTGGTCCGTCGAAAGCGATCGACCCGATCACTCTGGAGGACACATGAAGCGCAACATCGTCATCGCCACCGTCGCTGCGGCCGCCCTGGTGGGCGGAGGCACCGCGGTCGCCTTCGCGGGCGGCGACGACGACGCGCGTACGACGTCGACGACCACCGCGGCGAAGGGGGATTCGCAGCGGACGGTGGAGCTGAAGGACGACGACTCCGCGGAGGCTCGGACGGCGAAGGTGACGGCTGTGGAGGCGATCGAGGCGGCGCTGAAGGAGCGGCCGGGTACGGCGGTGTCGGCGGACCTCGATGACTCCGACGACTCCGATGACGACCACCGCGGCTGGGAGATCGAGATCCTGGGTCAGGGGACGACGTCGTACACGGTCGGGGTGGACCTGACGACGGGCAAGATCCTCGGGACGCACACGGACACCGACGATGACGCCGACGAAGACGGGGCCGCCCTGAAGGGCATCACGGCCCGGGACGCGGCCGAGGCCGCCGCGGCGAAGGGCTTCGTCACGTCGCTGGACCTGGACGACGACGACCGCACGACGAGCTGGGACGTGGAGACGGAGGACGCGCGGGGCGCGGAGCACAGCTGGAACGTCGACCTGAAGACGGCCAAGGTCACGGCGGACCGGAACGACGACCGGAATGACGACGACTCGGACGACTCGGACGACTCGGACGACTCGGACGACTGACAGCGTTCCTCGAACGCCGGAGGGGCTGAATTCAGCCCCTCCGGCGTTCGAAGTCCGTCCGCCTAGCCGCGCGTCAGGCCCTCAACCAGTTCGTCCGCCGCCCTGTACGGGTCCAAGTCACCAGCCACGATCCGTTCCGCCAATGCGCCGAGGCGCCGGTCGCCGTGCAGGTCGCCGATCCGCTCCCGCAGGGCCGTCACCGCGATCGTCTCCACCTCACGGGAGGCCCGGGCCTGGCGGCGCTCCGCGAGGACTCCGTGCTCCTCCATCCACGCCCGGTGCTTCTCCAGCGCCTCGACGACCTCGTCGATGCCCTCGGCACGGGCCGCGACCGTCTTCACGATCGGCGGCCGCCAGTCGCCGGGGCCGCGGGACTCGCCCAGGCCCAGCATGTGGTTCAGCTCGCGAGCGGTCGCGTCCGCTCCGTCCCGGTCGGCCTTGTTGACGACATACACATCGCCGATCTCCAGGATCCCGGCCTTCGCCGCCTGGATGCCGTCGCCCATCCCCGGAGCCAGCAGCACCACCGACGTATCCGCCTGCGACGCAATCTCCACCTCCGACTGCCCCACCCCGACCGTCTCGACCAGGATCACGTCACAGCCCGCCGCGTCCAGGACCCTGATCGCCTGCGGGGCGGACCAGGCCAGACCGCCCAGGTGGCCGCGCGTCGCCATCGAGCGGATGTAGACGCCCGGGTCGGAGGAGTGTTCCGACATCCGCACGCGGTCGCCCAGCAGCGCACCCCCCGAGAACGGCGACGACGGATCCACCGCAAGCACCCCGACCCGCTTGCCCTGCTTGCGGTACGCCGTCACCAGGGCGGACGTCGTCGTCGACTTGCCGACCCCCGGGGAACCGGTCAGGCCGACCACGTACGCCCCACCCGTCAGCGGCGCGAGTGTCGCCATGACCTCCCTGAGCTGCGGGGACGCCCCCTCCACCAGGGAGATCAGGCGAGCCACGGCCCGCGGCCTGCCCTCCCTGGCCTGGGCCACCAGCGTGGAGACGTCCTGCATCACAGCTCCGATCTCACAGAGGAACAGACAGTTCAGGCCTTGGGTACCCGCACGATCAGCGCGTCACCCTGACCACCACCACCGCACAGCGCGGCAGCGCCCACGCCACCACCCCGGCGCTTCAGCTCCAGCGCCAGGTGCAGTACAAGCCGCGCACCCGACATGCCGATCGGGTGCCCCAGGGCAATCGCACCGCCGTTGACGTTCACCTTTTCCGTGGACACCCCGAGGTCCTTCATTGACTGGACCGCGACGGCCGCGAACGCCTCGTTGATCTCGATCAGGTCGAGGTCGGAGGCCTCAAGGCCCTCCTTCTTCAGGGCGTGGGCAATCGCGTTCGAGGGCTGCGACTGAAGGCTGTTGTCCGGACCCGCCACATTGCCGTGGGCGCCGATCTCGGCGATCCACTCCAGGCCCAGCTCCTGCGCCTTCGCCTTGCTCATCACGACGACCGCGGCCGCACCGTCGGAGATCTGCGAGGCCGAGCCCGCCGTGATCGTGCCGTCCTTCGCGAACGCCGGACGCAGCTTCGACAGCGACTCGGCGGTGGTCTCCGCGCGGATGCCCTCGTCCTTGCTGAAGACGACCGGCTCGCCCTTGCGCTGCGGGATCTCGATCGGGGTGATCTCGGCCTCGAAGATGCCGTTCTTCTGGGCGGCCGCGGCGCGCTGGTGGGAGAGGGCGGCGATCTCGTCCTGCTCGGGGCGGGCGATACCGAGGCGGGTGTTGTGCTTCTCCGTCGACTGGCCCATGGGGATGTTCTCCCACGGGTCGGTCAGACCGTCGTAGGCCATCGCGTCGAGCATCTCGATGGCGCCGTACTTGAAGCCCTCACGGGACTTGGGCAGGAGGTGCGGGGCGTTCGTCATCGACTCCTGGCCGCCCGCGACGACGATGTCGAACTCGCCCGCGCGGATCAGCTGGTCCGCGAGCGCGATGGCGTCGAGGCCGGAGAGACAGACCTTGTTGATGGTGAGCGCCGGGACGCTCATCGGGATACCGGCCTTCACGGCCGCCTGACGGGCCGGGATCTGGCCCGCGCCGGCCTGCAGGACCTGGCCCATGATCACGTACTGCACCTGGTCGCCACCGATCCCCGCACGGTCGAGGGCGGCCTTGATCGCGAAGCCGCCGAGGTCGGCTCCCGAGAAGGACTTGAGTGAGCCGAGCAACCGGCCCATGGGCGTACGCGCGCCCGCGACGATTACCGAAGTTGCGGAAGACATGTCGTGCGATCCCCTTCCAGCCTGTACAGCCGAGGAGTGAACGAGGGTTTACTTCGAATGTACTGATGGCACTCCGTGCCGTCACCGGGCTGTCGGTGTGATCGCTGGCACGTTGCGTAACCACCTCCGGAGCGCTGCACTAACAGCATGCTGACGCGAATCGACCACATCGGGATCGCCTGCTTCGACCTCGACAAGACCGTCGAGTTCTACCGGGCCACCTACGGCTTCGAGGTGTTCCACTCCGAGGTCAACGAGGAGCAGGGCGTGCGCGAGGCCATGCTCAAGATCAACGATACGTCCGACGGCGGGGCGTCCTACCTCCAGCTCCTGGAGCCCACCCGCGAGGACTCCACCGTCGCGAAGTGGCTCGCCAAGAACGGCGAGGGCGTGCACCACATCGCCTTCGGTACGGCGGACGTGGACGGGGACGCCGCGGACATCAAGAGCAAGGGCGTACGCGTTCTGTACGAGGAGCCCCGAATCGGCTCCATGGGGTCACGTATCACCTTCCTGCACCCCAAGGATTGCCATGGCGTACTGACAGAACTGGTCACTTCGGCGCCTGTTGAGTCACCTGAGCACTGACCCTCGTACATATGGGCCGGTAGGGTTGGGGGCGGTCGTCGCTCTCGGGCGCTCGACCGCGGGCCGGGGTCCGGGTTTCGGGGGTACGAGCGGCGGGCAGCAGCCCATGCTCCGCCGTTGATCTGACACCATTCCCCGGGGGCCCCGTTCGGCGGATGGACGGAGCTCGTACGGAGAGACTTGCGACCAGGGGACGGATGGGACCGCGCAGTGCGGGGCTACGAACGCCAGGAGCGAGAGCCGGCGGCTGACGTCGACCACCTCTCTCGGTTCGAGGCCGAGATGGATCGGCTGAAGACCGAGCGGGAAAAGGCGATCCAGCACGCCGAGGACCTCGGCTACCAGGTCGAGGTGCTGCGCGCCAAGTTGCACGAGGCGCGGCGCACCGTCATGTCCCGGCCCGATTTCGGCGGCGGCGACATCGGCTATCAGGCCGAGCAACTGCTGCGGAACGCGCAGATCCAGGCCGACCAGCTGCGGCAGGACGCCGAGCGCGAGCTGAGCCAGGCCCGGGCGCAGACCCAGCGCATCCTCCAGGAGCACGCCGAGCAGGCCGCACGGCTCCAGGCGGAGCTGCACCAGGAGGCGGTCACCCGTCGTCAGCAGCTCGACCAGGAGCTGGCCGAGCGCCGGCAGACCGTCGAATCGCATGTCAACGAGAACGTGGCGTGGGCCGAGCAGCTGCGCGCCCGCAGCGAGTCCCAGGCCCGCCGGCTCCTCGACGAGTCCCGCACGGAGGCCGAGCAGGCCATGGCGGCGGCCCGCGCGGAGGCCGAGCGGGTCACCGCGGAGGCCCGCCAGCGCCTGCAGAGCGAGGCCGAGGCCGCCCGCGCGGAGGCCGAGCAGTTGCTACGGCGGGCTCGTACCGACGCCGAGCGGCTGCTGAACGCCGCCTCCACCCAGGCCCAGGAGGCCACCGACCACGCCGAACAGCTCCGTACCTCCACCGCCACCGAGTCGGACACCGCCCGCCGCCAGGCCACCGAGCTGAGCCGGGCCGCCGAGCAGCGCATGGCGGAGGCCGAGGAGGCGCTGCGCAAGGCGCGGTCCGAGGCCGAGAAGGTCCTCACCGAGGCCGAGGCGGCCGCGGGCAAGGCGCTCAGCAGCGCCGAGTCGGCCAACGAGCAGCGCACCCGTACGGCAAAGGAGCAGGTCGCCCGGCTGGTCAGCGAGGCCACCAAGGAGGCCGAGGCGACCAAGGCGGAGGCCGAGCAGGTCGTCGCGGACGCCCGCGCCGAGGCCGAGAAGGTCCTGGCGGAGGCCGCCGAGAAGGCTCGTACGCTCACCGCCGAGGAGAGCGCGACCCAGCTGTCGAAGGCGGCCAAGACCGCCGAGGACGTCCTCAACAAGGCGCAGGAGGACGCGCAGAACACCACCAAGGCCGCGACCGAGGAGGCCGAGCGGATCCGCCGGGAGGCGGAGACCGAGGCGGACCGGCTGCGCGCCGAGGCGCATGACATCGCCGAGCAGCTCAAGGGCGCGGCGAAGGACGACACCAAGGAGTACCGCGCCAAGACGGTCGAGCTGCAGGAGGAGGCCCGCCGACTGCGCGGGGACGCCGAGCAGCTGCGCGCCGACGCGGTCGCCGAGGGCGAGAAGATCCGCGCGGAGGCCCGCAAGGAGGCCGTCCAGCAGATCGAGGAGGCGGCCAAGACCGCCGAGGAACTGCTGGCGAAGGCCAAGGCGGACGCGGACGAGTTGCGCCAGGGCGCGACGGCGGACAGCGAGAAGGTCCGTACCGAGGCCATCGAGCGCGCCACGACGCTGCGCCGGCAGGCCGAGGAGACGCTGGAGCGCACCCGGCAGGAGGCCGAGCGGCATCGCGCCGAGGTCATCGAGCAGGCCGAGGGCATCCGCGACGAGGCGGAGCGGGCCGCGCGTGAGCTGCGCGAGGAGACCGAGCAGGCCATAGAGGCCCGTCGCGCGGAGGCCGCCGAGGGTCTGACCCGGCTTCAGACGGAGGCCGAGCAGCGGGTCACCGCCGCCGAGCAGGCGTTGACGGAGGCCCGTGAGGAGGCCTCCCGGATCCGGCGCGAGGCCGCCGAGGAGTCCGAGCGGCTGCGCGCGGAGTCCGCCGAGCGGATCCGCACCCTCCAGCAGCAGGCCGAGGCGGAGGCCGAACGGCTGCGCACCGAGGCCGCCTCCGACGCGTCCGCTTCCCGCGCGGAGGGCGAGGCCATCGCCGTACGTCTGCGCTCGGAGGCCGCCGCCGAGGCGGAGCGGCTGAAGTCGGAGGCTCAGGACAGCGCGGACCGGATGCGCGCGGAGGCGCAGGCCGCCGCCGAGCGTCTTGCGACCGAGGCGTCGGAGACGCTGGCCGCAGCCCAGGAGGAGGCCGTACGGCGTCGGCGCGAGGCCGAGGAACTCCTCGGCTCCGCCCGCCAGGAGGCGGACCAGGAGCGCGAGCGGGCCCGCGAGCAGAGCGAGGAACTGCTGGCCTCGGCGCGCAAGCGCGTGGAGGAGGCGCAGACCGAGGCGCTCAGGCTGGTCGAGGAGGCGGACCGGCGCGCGAGCGAGATGGTCTCCGCGGCCGAGCAGCACGCGCAGCAGGTGCGGGACTCGGTCGCCGGGCTGCACGAGCAGGCCCAGGAGGAGATCCAGGGGCTGCGCAATGCCGCCGAACACGTGGCGGACCGTACCCGGCGCGAGGCCGAGGAAGAGGCGGACCGGGTCCGCGGCGACGCATACGCCGAGCGGGAGCGGGCCTCTCAGGACGCGGGCCGGATCCGGCGCGAGGCGGCGGAGGAGACGGACGCCGCCAAGGCGCTGGCCGAGCGCACGGTGTCGGAGGCCATCGCGGAGGCGGAGCGGCTGCGCGCCGACGCGTCCGAGCACGCCCAGCGGGCGCGGACACAGGCCTCGGACACCGTCGCCGAGGCCGATCAGGCGGCGGCGCGCACCCGGGCGGACGCCCGCGAGGACGCCAACCGCATCCGCTCGGACGCGGCGACGCAGGCCGACACCCTCATCACCGAGGCGCGTTCGGAGGCGGAGCGGCTCACCACCGAGACGGTCACCGACACCGACCGGCTGCGGACCGAGACGGTCGCCGAGGCCGAGCGGGTACGCACCGAGGCGATCGAGGAGGCCGAGCGGCTCCGCGCCGAGTCGGTCGCGCAGGCCGAGCAGCTGCTCTCGGACGCCACCGGCGAGGCCGAGCGGCTGCGGGCCGAGGCCGCCGAGACGGTGGGCTCCGCGCAACAGCACTCCGAGCGGATCCGCAGCGAGTCGCAGCGGATGAAGGCCGAGGCGCTGGCGGAGGCCGAGCGGGTCACCGCGGCCGCGCGCGAGGAGTCCGAGCGGACCCTGGACGAGGCCCGCAAGGCCGCCAACAAGCGGCGCTCGGAGGCCGCGGAGCAGGTCGACAAGCTGATCTCGGAGACCGCCGCCGAGGCCGACAAGCTGCTCTCCGAGTCGCAGAAGCAGGCGCTGAAGACGACCGCGGAGGCGGAGGCGCAGGCCGACACCATGGTGGGCGCCGCCCGCAAGGAGGCCGACCGGCTGGTCGCGGAGGCGACGGTCGAGGGCAACTCCCGGGTGGAGAAGGCCCGTACGGACGCGGACGAGCTGCTCGTCGGCGCCCGCCGGGACGCCACCGCGATAAGGGAGCGCGCGGAGGAGCTGCGCGACCGCATCACGAGCGAGATCGAAGAGCTGCACGAGCGGGCCCGCCGCGAGGCCGCCGAGACGATGAAGTCGACCGGCGACCGCTGCGACGCGCTCATCAAGGCGGCCGAGGAGCAGCTGGAAAAGGCCCAGGCGAAGGCGAAGGAGCTGGTCTCGGAGGCCAACTCCGAGGCGGGCAAGGTCCGGATCGCCGCGGTGAAGAAGGCCGAGGGGCTGCTCAAGGAGGCCGAGCAGAAGAAGTCCTCGCTGGTCAAGGAGGCCGAGGAGCTTCGGGCCGAGGCGATCCGCGAGGCCAAGCGGACGGTCGAGGAGGGCAAGCGCGAGCTGGAGGTGCTTGTGCGCCGGCGCGAGGACATCAACGCCGAGATCTCCCGTGTCCAGGACGTGTTGGAGGCGTTGGAGTCTTTTGAGGCCCCGGCGGCCGGCAAGGACAACGGCGTCAAGGCCGGCGCCACGGTCGGCGCCCCCCGATCGGGTGGCAAGTCGCCGGAGAGCTAGCCAGGCGAAGCGATTCCGGTGTCTTCTGGGGCCTTTGCCCAACTTTTTGGCAAGCGGTCCGACGGTTAGCCACTCAAAAGGGGTGTCATTCTCCAGATCAAACACGTATCCGCTCGATGACACACCGCTTCGGCCCCTAGGATTCCACCTATCACCTCACCGGTCTCATTCGACAGGAACCCCATGAGCGACACTTCCCCCTACGGCTTCGAGCTTGTGCGGCGTGGGTACGACCGCGCTCAGGTGGACGAACGGATCTCCAAGCTCGTCTCCGACCGTGACAGCGCTCTCGCCCGCATCACCGCTCTGGAAAAGCGCATCGAGGAGCTCCACCTCGAAACGCAGAACGCCCAGGCTCAGGTAAGCGACGCAGAGCCGTCGTACGCCGGTCTCGGCGCGCGTGTCGAGAAGATCCTCCGCCTCGCCGAGGAAGAGGCCAAGGATCTGCGCGAGGAGGCCCGTCGCGCCGCCGAGCAGCACCGCGAGCTCGCCGAGTCGGCGGCCCAGCAGGTCCGCAACGACGCAGAATCGTTCGCTGCGGAGCGCAAGGCCAAGGCGGAGGACGAGGGCGTCCGGATCGTCGAGAAGGCCAAGAGCGACGCCTCCCAGCTGCGCTCCGAGGCTCAGAAGGACGCGCAGTCCAAGCGTGAGGAGGCCGACGCTCTCTTCGAGGAGACCCGGGCCAAGGCAGCTCAGGCCGCCGCGGACTTCGAGACGAACCTCGCCAAGCGCCGCGAGCAGTCGGAGCGCGATCTGGCGTCCCGTCAGCAGAAGGCCGAGAAGCGCCTCGCGGAGATCGAGCACCGCGCGGAGCAGCTCCGTCTGGAGGCCGAGAAGCTGCGCACGGATGCCGAGCGCCGTGCTCGCCAGACCGTGGAGACCGCGCAGCGCCAGGCCGAGGACATCGTGGCCGACGCCAACGCCAAGGCCGACCGCATCCGTTCGGAATCCGAGCGCGAGCTCGCGGCGCTGACCAACCGCCGCGACTCGATCAACGCTCAGCTGACGAACGTGCGCGAGATGCTGGCGACCCTCACCGGTGCCGCGGTGGCCGCCGCGGGCACTCCGGCCGAGGACGAGCCGATCTCCCGTGGGGTTCCCGCGCAGCAGTCCCGGTAACGCTCCGGCGTACAGCTGCTGAATACCTGCAAAGCCCTCTGCCACTGAGGTGGCAGAGGGCTTTGTCCCGTTTTAGCGTGGCCGCATGATCGAGCTAGAGGGGCTGACCAAGCGGTACGGCGAGAAGGTGGCGGTCAACAATCTCACCTGCACCGTCAGACCCGGCATCGTGACCGGGTTCCTCGGCCCCAATGGCGCCGGCAAGTCCACCACGATGCGGATGATCCTCGGCCTCGACCACCCCACCGCCGGTGACGTCCGCATCGACGGCAAGCACTACGACCAGCTCAAGGACCCGCTGACGTACATCGGCGCCCTGCTGGAGGCGAAGGCCTGGCACGGCGGGCGCAGTGCCTACAACCACCTGCTGTGCCTCGCGCAGAGCAACGGCATCCCGAAGCGGCGGGTGCGCGAGGTACTGGAGACGGTGGGGCTCACGGCGGTCGCGCGGAAGAAGACCAAGGGCTTCTCGATGGGCATGGGGCAACGGCTCGGTATCGCGGGCGCGCTGCTCGGGGATCCGCGGATCCTGATGTTCGACGAGCCGGTCAACGGCCTCGACCCCGAGGGCATCCACTGGATCCGCAATCTGATGAAGTCGCTGGCCGCCCAGGGCCGGACGGTGTTCGTGTCCTCACATCTGATGAGCGAGATGGCCCTCACCGCCGACCATCTGGTCGTCATCGGCCAGGGCCGGCTGCTCGCCGACACCTCCATGGCCGACTTCATCGCACAGAACTCGCGCTCCTACGTCCGTATCCGCACCCCGCACCGGGAGCGGCTGCTCGATGTGCTGCAACGGGCCGGGATGACGGTCGTGCAGACCGGGAGCGACTCGTTGGAGGTGGACGGCGGGAAGCCGGAGCGGATCGGTGAGCTGGCGGCGCAGCACCAGATCGTGCTGCATGAGCTGAGCCCTCAGCAGGCGTCTCTGGAGGAGGCGTTCATGCAGTTGACCGCGGAGTCGGTGGAGTACCACGCACATTCGGAGACACCCCCCGAGCAGCGGCAGGCGTGGGGCGACGGCTGGCAGAGGGAGGGCTGAGCGATGGCGACGAGTCAGGTCATCCGTTCGGAGTGGACCAAGATCCGGTCGGTGGCGTCGACGGTGTGGACGCTGTCCCTCGCCGTGGTGGTCACGATCGCGCTGGGCATGCTGATCTCGCTGCTGTCGAAGAACGAGTTCGACAACATGAACCGCGAGGACCAGCTCTCCTTCGATCCGACCTTCATCAGCTTCGCGGGCATGAGCCTCGGTCAGCTCGCGATGATCGTGTTCGGGGTGCTGGTGGTGTCGAACGAGTACAGCACCGGCATGATCCGCACCTCGCTGGCCGCGGTGCCGCAGCGCGCCTCCTTCCTGTTCAGCAAGATCACGGTGGCGACCGGTCTGGCCCTCCTGGTCGGCCTGGTCACCAGCTTCGTCACCTTCTTCCTGGGCCAGGCGATGCTCGGCGAGCACAAGGCCTCCATCGGCGACGACGGAGTGCTGCGGGCGGTGATCGGCGGCGGCCTCTACATGGCGCTGATCGCGATGTTCTCGATGGGCGTGGCCGCGATGCTGCGCTCGCCGATGCTGTCGCTGGGCATCCTGATGCCGTTCTTCTTCCTGGTCTCCAACATCCTCGGCAATGTCCCGGCCACCAAGAAGATCGGCCGCTATCTGCCCGACCAGGCCGGCAGCAAGATCATGCAGGTGGTCACCCCGGTCGACAACGACACTCCGTACGGCCCCTGGGGCGGGCTCGGAATCATGGTGTTGTGGGTGATCGCGGCCCTTGTGGGCGGGTTCGTACTGCTCAAGAAGAGGGACGCCTAGGGATTCTGTTTTTGCACTGACTTGAAGGGAACCGTCAGCGCCCGGATATCCTCCTAACCCTTACGGGGGCGTGTGCCCTGCTGTCCTGAACCTTTCGATGGGTGCGGAGCATGATCGAGGCAGTCGGCCTGACCAAGCGCTACGGCGACAAGACCGCTGTGTACAACCTTTCCTTCCAGGTGCGGCCCGGGTCCGTCACCGGCTTCCTGGGGCCCAACGGCTCCGGCAAGTCGACGACGATGCGGATGATCCTCGGCCTGGACAACCCCACCTCGGGGCAGGTGACGATCGGCGGCTACCCGTACCGCAAGCTGCCGAACGCTCCCCGTCAGGTCGGCGCGCTGCTGGACGCCAAGGCGGTGCACGGCGGTCGCGCGGCCCGCAACCATCTGCTGAGCTTGGCCCAGCTGTCCGGCATCCCGGCCCGCCGGGTGGACGAGGTGCTCGGCGTCGTGGGCCTCCAGGACGTGGCGCGGAAGCGCTCCAAGGGCTTCTCGCTCGGCATGGGGCAGCGGCTCGGCATCGCGGGCGCGCTGCTCGGCGACCCCCAGGTGCTGCTGTTCGACGAGCCCGTCAACGGCCTCGACCCCGAGGGCATCCTCTGGGTCCGCAACCTGATGAAGTCGCTCGCCGCGGAGGGTCGTACGGTCTTCGTCTCCTCGCACCTGATGAGCGAGATGGCGCTGACCGCCGACCACCTGATCGTGATCGGGCGCGGTCAGCTCCTCGCCGATATGAGCGTGCAGGACTTCATCGCGGCGAACTCCGCGGGCTTCGCGCGGGTGCGCACGCCCGACACCGAGCCGCAGCTGCGCGAGAAGCTCTCCACGGCGCTGGCCGAGGCGGGCGGCCATGTGCTGTCCGAGCAGGACGGCGCGCTGCGCGTGACGGGGCTGCCGCTGCCGCGCATCAGCGACATCGCCCACGAGACGGACGTACGGCTGTGGGAGCTGTCGCCGCACCAGGCCTCGCTGGAGGAGGCGTACATGCGGATGACGCAGGGCGCCGTCGACTACCGCTCGACCATCGACCAGAAGGCCGGGCTCCAGCAGCCGCTGCCGCCCGGCGCGCAGCCGCCGATGCCGGTTCCGGGACAGGGCCAGCCGGGCTGGTACGCCCCGCCGCCGCCCCAGCAGGGCGGTCAGCCGTTCGCGATGCCCCAGGGTCACCCGGGACAGCCCGCGCAGCCGTCGGGCCCCCCTCAGGGCCCGTACGGCGCCCCGGCCGCGCCCGCCGCCGCCCCGGCCGCCCCGGCCGCGGTCCCCAACCCGTACGCGCAGCCCGCGCCCGCCGCCCCCGCCCCTTCTCCCGCTGTCGACACGACCAAGCCCGAGGACGCCCGATGAGCACCCCGCAGCCCCCGATGCCGCAGGCCGCCGCACCGAACTGGCAGGCGGCGCCCGGCGCTTCGTACCCCGGTTACACCTCGCCGATCCCGGTGAAGCGCACGCACCTCGGCAACGCCCTCGCCTCGGAGTGGACGAAGATCCGGTCGGTGCGCTCCACGATGTGGACGCTCGGCGTGTTCGTGGTGCTCGTCATCGGCATCGGTCTGGCCACCGCCGCGCTGGTTTCCGCCAACGCCACCGAGGGCGATCTGGCGGGCGAGAACCCGCTGTCGTTCGGCTTCTTCGGGCTGCTGCTCGGCATCATGTGCGTCATGACGCTGGGCGTGCTGACGACGGCCTCGGAGTACGGCACCGGCATGATCCGCACCACGATGACCGCCTGCCCGTCCCGTGGGCGGGTGCTGGCGGCCAAGGGGATCGTGTTCTTCGTGGTCGCCTTCACGGTGACCCTGTGCTCGGCGGTGCTCGTCGCGCTCGCGGACGTCTCCATGCTGACCGACGCCCGGGAGCCGTCCAGCTCCGAGTGGCTGAAGGGCACGGTAGGCGTCTCGCTCTACATCGCGCTGCTCGGCCTGCTGTCGCTGGTCGTCGGCTCGATCATCCGGCACTCCGCGGGCGCCATCACCATCATGATCGGCCTGCTGCTGGCGCCGCTGGTGATCGCGCTGTTCATGTTCTCGGAGTCCCTGGTGGACCTGCGCGAGGCGCTGTTCGAGTACTCCATCCCGAACCAGCTGAGCGTCTTCTACTCGCAGTCCCTCACCGAGACCGGCCCGTCCGGCTGGGACCCGCTGTGGATCATGCTCGGGGTGACGGCGGCCGCGTTCGCCGGGGCGTACGCGCTCCTGGAGAAGCGGGACGTCTAGAACTTCGGCGCATTACGGGACCGCTGCACCCGCGTGGTGCGGCGGTCCTTCGCGTTCCAGCACGACTTGTGCCAGTGCCTGCGGTCGTCCACGCCCGAGTGGGCGGGCCAGGCCACCACATGCGGGACACCGTCGGGGATCAGCTGGTCACAGCCCGGACAGCGGTACGACTTGCCCTGCGCGCTGGCGCCCGCCACATGCCGTACGTTCCAGTCCTCGCCCTGCCACTCCTCCGAGGACTGCCAGCCGCCGTACCGGCCGGAGCGGTCGTCCTCGGCGCTCCGGCCGGACGGGGCCGACGCACCGCCGGCCTTGGGACGGTTGCGACGCGGGGACACGGGACACCTCACGGGGCTATACAGGGAGCAGGGGCCGTGTCCAGCCTACGCGGCGCGGACACGGGTACGCGTAGGCCACCAATCGTCACAAGTCCCCTTCCGCGGCGCCTCATTCTGCAGACAATCCGCAAATCCCTCCGTCAAGCCGTGTCCTCGGCACGTGTCAGACGGTTATGCCGAGTGGGGGAGCTCCGCGTCGGAGCCAAGGAAGCAGGAAAAAGCAATGCGCGTTGGAAGTTTCGTGTTGGCGGCCCAGTTCCCGGGTCAGGGCCAGGGGGAGGCGCTGCACCGCGCGGTCCGCTCGGCCGAGGTCGCGGAAGAGGCGGGTCTGGACTCGGTCTGGCTGGCCGAGCACCACTTCGTGCCCTACGGCACCTGTCCGTCGGCGATCACCCTGGCCGCGTTACTGCTCGGCCGCACCCGCCGGATCCGGGTCGGCACCGCCGTGAGCGTGCTGCCCACCGCCCACCCGGTGGCCCTGGGCGAGCAGGCCGCGCTGCTGCATCTGACGAGCGGCGGGCGCTTCTCGCTGGGCGTCGGACGCGGCGGGCCCTGGGTCGACCTGGAGGTCTTCGGCGCGGGTCTGGAGGCCTTCGAGACGGGGTTCCCGGAATCACTCGATCTGCTGGTGCGCTGGCTGCGCGAACCGTCGGTCGCGGCCTCGGGCGAGCGCCACAACTTCCGCGAGGTCGCCGTCGTCCCGCGCCCCGCGGAGTCCCTGTCGGGCGAGCCCGGGCCTGAGGTCGTCCTCGCCTGTACGTCGCCCACCAGCGTGCGGATGGCGGCCGAGCGCGGGCTGCCGATGCTGCTGGGGATGCATGTGGGCGACGAGGAGAAGGCCGAGATGGTCGCCCTGTGGCGGGAGCACGCGCGCGCGGCCGGGCGGACGCCGGAGGAGATCCGGGCGGCGGGCCATGTCTCGGCCGGCGTCTGCCAGATCGCCGACCGGCGCACGGACGCGGCCGAGACCCTGCTGAAGGCGATGCCGGGCTGGCTGAAGCAGGGCCTGGAGGCCCATGTGACGGTGGACGGCCGGCACCGGACGATGCGCGATCCGCTGGCCTACACCGAACTGCTCTGCGGACTGCACCCGGTGGGCACCCCGCGGCTGTGCGCCGACCGACTGGCGGCGACCAGCGAGCGGACCGGTATCTCCCGCTTCGCCCTGCTCGTCGAGGGCTCGGGCGACCTGGCGGCCACCGAGGAGAACGTACGGCGGCTGGGTGCCGAGGTGCTCCCACACCTCGGCTGAACGGGCCTGCCCGGCCGGAGGCTTGCCGCCCGTACTGAATGCACCTCCCGCGTACGGAGCGGCAAGCAAACGGCTCTGGGGTCAGCAGTCCCGGAGCTCCGGAGACTGGTTCAACAGCTGGTTGCGCACCGAGGTGAAGCGAGCCAGCGTCTCGTCGACCGAGGAGTCCAACGGGAACACCGCCACCCGGTGGCAGTTCTGGAAGGCCAGCCGCACACCGAAGTGCCGCTGCAGCGCGCCGCGTATCGCGTCACTCGCAAGCGCACGCAGCAGCTGGCCACGCGCCTGCTCGTCCGGCGGGGGCGTCTGGTTGTCGGCGAACTCTCCACCGTCGACCTTCAGCTGAGCCACCAGGGAGCTGATCATCTCCCATGCGTAGGGCAGGGAGGTCCGGACGCAGTCGACGAAGGCGGCTTCATCGACCTCGCCTCGCTCGGCCTGTTCCAGTAGGGCCGGTGAGACGTCGAGCGACATGAGTTCTCCTCTCGCACCCCCGAACAACAGGGGTTGCCGGACAGGGACGGGAGTTCACGTCCCGAACACGCTGCGTGCACGGTCCGCGACCTCCCGTTTACTACCGTAGGCAACAGACCGTGACGGCACCAGAAGAATGCGTACATGGACAACTCTCAGTAGGCGCACAATCGGCCAATACCGAACAGGGGTCTTCCAGGGCGAATCGCGTGCACACCTGCCCGTCGAGTAGCGTTGCCGACCATGCGTCTCGTCATTGCCCGATGCTCCGTCGACTACGCGGGCCGGCTCACCGCCCACCTTCCGTCCGCACCCCGTCTGATCCTGGTGAAGGCGGACGGCAGTGTGTCCATCCACGCGGACGACCGGGCCTACAAGCCCCTGAACTGGATGTCTCCGCCGTGCTCGTTGAAGGAGGGCACGGGCGAGGAGGACGGCGTCTGGACCGTCACCAACAAGGCGGGCGAGAAGCTCATCATCACGATGGAGGAGATCCTCCATGACTCCTCGCACGAACTGGGCGTCGATCCCGGCCTGATCAAGGACGGCGTGGAAGCACACCTTCAGGAACTCCTCGCGGACCGCATCGAAACGCTGGGCGAGGGCTATACGTTGATCCGGCGCGAGTACATGACGGCCATCGGCCCGGTGGACATCCTGTGCCGCGACGCGGACGGCCGGACGGTCGCGGTGGAGATCAAGCGCCGGGGCGAGATCGACGGCGTGGAACAACTGACGCGCTACCTGGAACTGCTCAACCGCGACCCCCACCTGGCCCCGGTGAAGGGCATCTTCGCGGCCCAGGAGATCAAGCCTCAGGCCCGAGTCCTCGCCACGGACCGCGGAATCGGCTGCCAGGTCCTGGACTACGACGCGATGCGCGGCATCGAGGACGACAAGCTGCGGCTGTTCTGACCGGCGGTTCTACGACGACGAGGGCCGGGTCCTGGGAAAGGACCCGGCCCTCGTGTGCTGTGCGGAGCCTCAGATCACGTCGGCGGAGGTGCTGGGGCTCTCCGGTGCGCTTGCCGAGCTGCTGGTCTCCGCCGGGGCGCTGGACGTGGCGGGGCCGCTGGCCGAGTCGGAGGTGGAAGGTGTCGTGGACGGTGTCGTGGACGGCTCGGTCTCGGTCGGGGTGGGGGTCGGAGACGGCTCGGTCTCGGTCGGCGTCGGTGTCGGCGACGTCGGCGGCTTCGACGTGGGCGGCTTCGACGAGGAGCTCGGCGGCTTCGTCGGGGTCTTGGTCGGGCTGTCGCTCGAACCGTCCCCGCCGCTCGGGTCGTCGGACGGCTCCCCCGTGTCCGTCGGCGTCGGGTCGTCCGACGTGCCGAACGAACCGTCGGGACCGGGATCCGTCGGACGACTCGTCGCCGTGCCCGTGTCGCCCGAGCTCTCGTCGTCGTCCGCCTTGTCCGCGCCGAGGCTGTCGTCATCGGTGCCCTGGCTGGCCGACGGGTTGACGCCCACCTGGTCGGACGGGTTGCCCGGCTCACCGTCGGAGGTGGCGCCGAGGGTCACCACGGTGCCGAGGACGGCCACCAGCAGCGCTCCCGCGCCCGCCGCCACGAGGTTCCGCTTGGCGAGGCCCTTCAGACCGCCTCGCGCCTTGCGTGACGGTCCGGGAGCCGAGGAGCGGTGGATGACGAGCGCGGGGTCGCTCGCGGGCTGCTGCAGGGGCGGGAACGCCGCCGGGATTCCGCCGGGCGGCGACTGCGACTCCTCGTAGCGCGCGCCCGACACCTCCTCCCCCGCCGTCGCGCCGATCCCGGCCGCCGCGATCCCGACCCCGGGCGTGTCCCCGGTGCGGTCGGCGACCAGCGCCAGGGCGCGGCGGCCCGCGACGGTGCCCCGCTTGTCCGCGAGGGCGCCCCGCAGACCGATGGAGGCCTCCAGTTCGGCACGGGCTCGGTCGTACTGTCCGCCGCAGAGCGCGAGGATGCCCAACTCGTGGTGGAAATAGGCCTGTTCCCCTACGTCCCCGGCGAGCCGTGCGGCCTCCGCCCCGGACCTGAGCACCCGTTCCCAGGCGCTCCAGTGCAGCCCCGCGGCGAACGCGGGCGCGGCGGTACGGGCGAGCAGAACGGCCGGGTTCTGCGCCCCCTCCTCGACGGGCGGCGTGGTAGCGGGCACCAGCACGGTCAGCGCGGCGAGCAGGGCGTCCGCCTGGTCGCACACCCGCTCCGGGGTGACCGAGGGGTGCCCGGCCCACCAGGCGTAGTGCTGGGCGGCGGCCAGCGCGCCGGCCTCGACGCCGTCGGCGTATCCGGCGGCGGCGAGCTGGGTGCGTACTCCCGCCGCGAGTCGGTAGCGGGCGCCGACCGGGGAGACAAGACCGCACGCGGCCAGTTCCCCGAGGGCGGCGTCCGCGTGGGTGTCGTCGACCAGGGCCGGGAGATGGGCCTGGTCCGGCACCTCACCGCCGAGCGCGACGGCGATGCGCAGGGTGGCGCGGGCGGAGGCGCTGAGCCGGGAGGCGAGCAGCGGGGCGGGCGCGGCCGCCTCACCGAGCGCCGGCAGCGGTATCTCGACACTGTCCTCGGCGTCGAAGGGCACGTCGAAGGGCACGTCGAAGGCCGCGTCCACGGGCAGCGCGTCCTCGAAGACGCCGTACTCGTCGACGGCACCGGCCCCGGCCCGCAGTTGGTCGCGCTGGCGCAGCAGGGCGCCCGCCTGGACGAACCGCAGGGGCAGGCCCTCGGACTCGAACCAGAGGTCGCCGGCCCAGTTGGCCTCGTCCTCGGTCAGCGCTCGGCCGACGGCCCGCTCCAGCAGATCCAGACCCGCGGCACGCTCCAGACCACCGAGGAAGACCTCTTCGAGCGCGGAATCGGTGGACGGCGCGGGCACCTCGGGGGTGGCCGCGATCAGGAAGGCGCACTCGGGCGTGGCGTCGAGCAGTTCGTCGAGGGCGGCGCCGCCGATCTCGACGTCGTCCAGGACGACGACCGCGCCGATCTCACGGACGCAGGCGAGCAGTTCGTCCCGGTCCGGGTGGTACAGGGGTGCGTCGTAGACGGCGTGGAGAAGGTCGTACAGCAGATCGCTCGCCGTGCGGTGGTAGCCGCTGAGGCGGACGACGCCGTCGGGGGCGAGGTCCGCGCAGTCCTCGGCGACGACGTCGAGCAGGCTGGTGCGGCCCGATCCGGCGGGGCCGGTCAGACGTACGGAACGACCGCGCGCGAGCAGTCGAACGAGCCGTTCGCGCTCCTCCTGGCGGGCCAGCAGGGGCAGTTCCGGCTGAGGCGGTCCGGGCGGCACCGGTGGCCTGGCCGTGCGGTCGGCCTCGGCGCGGGCGGCAGCGGTGCGCTTCGCGGGCCGGGTCGGGCGTTCGCCGGGCGGACAGGCCTCGATCTCGCTGCCGTCGACCGGATTGACGGTGAGCAGGAAGTCGCCCGAGACAAGCTGGACGGTACGGGCCAGTGCGGGCGTGTGCTGTCCGAAGTCGGGTGTGAGGGGATCCCTGGGCGGGCGCTGACGCGGCGCGTTTGCGTCGTCGTCGTGGCCGTACTCCTCGGGTCCCCGGTTGTTCGGGTCCATAGGTTTCAAGCCCCCCAAAAGCGTCGTGTGCTCTAGCCCCTCCCGGCCGTTGTGCACACCGCGCTGTCGCTTCTGGTCCGGGCCCGCTCGAAGGGTTGTCACTCAGCGGGCGACCGAACCCTAAACCTTCGCACAGTATCTACGACAGGCCGGGGTACCGCGCCGTCCGAGACGTCACAGGTTCGTGAGGATTGTGCGCGACATGCGCTTCACGACCGGAACGTCCGACCGCTACACGCGCGGCAGTGACTCCACACCGATGCCGCCCTCGATGGCGAGGATCCGGTGCAGCCGGGTGGCCACCAGCAGGCGCTGCATCTGCGGTGGTACGTCACGCAGCACCAGCCGTCGGCCGCAGCGCCCGGCACGCCGGTGCGCTCCCATGATCACTCCAAGGCCGGTGGCGTCCCAGGAGTCCAGCTCGGACAGGTCCAGCACCAGATCGCCGACTCCGTCGTCGACGGCCGAGTGCAGGACCGTACGGGCGTCCGCCGCGCTGCGGACGTCGAGGCGGCCCCCGACGACCAGCTCGGCGTGGTCGCCCCTGATGTGCATAGCGCTCCCCTAAGCGTGCGTCTCGTGCTCCGCGATGTGTGTCCGGTGATGCAACCTCTGACGGCCCAAAGTGGTCAGAGGTTGCCGTCTGTAAGCGAACCGATACCGAATTCACCCCGGAGAGTGATACTCCTGGGGCGTGTGCGGTTTCAGTGCTTGTAGAAGCCCTGCCCGCTCTTGCGTCCGATGTCACCGGCGTCAACCATCCGGCGCATCAGCTCCGGCGGAGCGAACTTCTCGTCCTGGGACTCGGTGTAGATGTTGCTGGTGGCGTGCAGCAGGATGTCGACGCCGGTGAGGTCCGCCGTGGCGAGCGGGCCCATGGCGTGGCCGAAGCCCAGCTTGCAGGCGAGGTCGATGTCCTCGGCGGTGGCGACGCCCGACTCGTAGAGCTTGGCGGCCTCGACGACGAGCGCCGAGATGAGCCGGGTGGTGACGAAGCCGGCCACATCCCGGTTGACGACGATGCAGGTCTTGCCGACGGACTCGGCGAACTCCCGTGCGGTGGCGAGGGTTTCGTCGCTGGTCTTGTAGCCGCGCACCAGCTCGCACAGCTGCATCATCGGGACCGGCGAGAAGAAGTGGGTGCCGACCACGCGCTCGGGGCGCTCGGTCACCGCCGCGATCTTGGTGATCGGGATGGCGGAGGTGTTGGAGGCGAGCACGGCGTCTTCGCGCACGACCTTGTCGAGCGCGCGGAAGATCTCGTGCTTGACCTCCAGCTTCTCGAAGACGGCCTCGACGACGATGTCGGCGTCCGCGACGGCGTCCAGGTCGGTGGTGGCGGTGATCCGGCCGAGGGCGGCGTCGGCGTCGTGCGCCTCCAGCTTGCCCTTGCTCACGAACTTGTCGTACGAGGCCTTGATGCCGTCGGTGCCACGCCGCAGAGCTTCGTCGGTGACGTCGCGCAGAACGACGTCCCAGCCCGCCTGCGCGGAGACCTGGGCGATCCCGGAACCCATCAAGCCGGCGCCGATGACGGCAAGCTTCCGTGCCACTGTGCGACTCCCCATTACACGCTGTTTACGTTGCCTCTCGGCCGGACCCTAGCGTTCGTGAGGCGCTGTGTGACCGGTTAGTAACGCGAGTCACGTCTCATCTGACGGACATCACACCGGCACGGGTCATAGCACGCCCCGTACGGCGTAGTTGAGCGTCTGAAACTACGCTGGGCTCATGGTCAATCTGACGCGTATCTACACCAGGACCGGCGACCGGGGCACCACCGCCCTCGGGGACATGAGCCGGGTCGCCAAGACCGATCTGCGGATCTCGGCCTACGCCGACGCCAATGAGGCGAACGCGGTGATCGGGACGGCAATTGCGCTGGGCGGTCTCGACGAGGAGGTCGTCAAGGTCCTCACCCGTGTGCAGAACGACCTGTTCGACGTGGGTGCGGACCTGTCGACGCCGGTGGTGGAGAAGCCGGAGTTCCCGCCGCTGCGTGTCGAGCAGTTCTACATCGACAAGCTGGAGGCCGACTGCGACCGCTTCAACGAACGCCTGGAGAAGCTGCGGTCCTTCATCCTCCCCGGCGGCACCCCGGGCGCGGCCCTGCTCCACCAGGCCTGCACGGTCGTACGACGGGCGGAGCGGTCGACTTGGGCCGCGATGGAGGTCCATGGAGAGGTCATGAACCCGCTCACCGCGACCTACCTCAACCGGCTATCGGATCTGCTCTTCATCCTCGCGCGGACCGCGAACGGCGCCGTGGGCGATGTCCTGTGGGTTCCCGGCGGGGAGCGCTGACTCGGGCGCCTTCTTCGGCCAGATCGCGTAGGTCAGCGCGATCAGGCCGTGGATGCCCGCCGTACGCCAGGCGATGAAGATCCAGCTCTCCAGGGAGCCGGTGCGGCTCGGGTCGTCGACGTACCACATGGCGATCAGCAGCAGCGCGCTGGCGACGGCGGCGGCCGTGACCGTACCCAGCCACACCTTGCCCTCGTGGCGGGCGCGGGCCATGCCGTAGCGGGGCGGGCCGACGGGCGGCGCGGCACCGCCGAGGCGGTGGGCGGCGTGACCGTCGAGCCACTTCACCGTGCGATGGCCGTGGCCGACCGTGTAGCCGATGTACAGCGCGGCAAGCCCGTGCTTCCAGCTCGGGTCGGCGCCGTTCTTCAGGTCGACCGCCGTGGCGACCAGCAGCACGACCTCCAACAACGGCTCGCACAGCAGCAGGGCCAGTCCGGTGCGCGGCATCTTCAGCAGATAGCGGAAGGACAGTCCCGCGGCCAGCAGCACCCAGAAGCCGACCTCGCAGACGATGATCAGCGTGACGATCACGGCTCGCTCCTCTCGGTCACCCTTCCAGGCTCCCGGCGCGGGACGCCGCGTTCGTCGTCGCCGGTGACGAACTCGCCGTACATCGAAGGATGCAGTGACGCACCCTCCCCGGGCATCAGGCGGCCGAGCGGTGGGCCGTGTTGGATGGAGTCATGGCCGCACCGCTCCCCCGCCCGCACCCGGACGATGTGCGCATCGCGCTCGCCGGGCTGCTCGGCGGGCTCCTCATCTGGGGCGTCGGGCTCGGGACCCGCACGGCGGACGACCCGGTCGTGCTGTGGGAGGGGCGCTGGCCCGTCCTGGTGCCGCTCGCCGTCATGGCCGCCTGCGAGCTGCTGCGCCGTACCCGCCCCCGTACCGGCCTGATCGTCGGGACGGTCGCGCTGACCGCGGACGTCATCACCCAGGGCAACCTGGTGACGGTCGTGATGTTCACGGATCTCATCTACGCGGCCGTCCTGTACGGCCCGTCCGGCACCGCCCGCCGGGTCCCCTGGATCACCGGCCTGATGACGGTGGCCGGCACGGTCGTGCCCCTGGCGGTGTGGCAGCAGCCCGAGGCGCTGCTGGTCGGTGTCGTCATCGGCCTGGTCGCGTTCACGCCCGCCGCCACCGGCTGGATCGTGCGCAACCACCGCGACGCCGCCGAGGCCGCCCGGCTGCACGCCGAACAGACCGCGCTGCTCGC
This sequence comes from Streptomyces sp. NBC_00287, assembly GCF_036173105.1. NCBI lineage: Bacteria > Bacillati > Actinomycetota > Actinomycetes > Kitasatosporales > Streptomycetaceae > Streptomyces > Streptomyces sp. NBC_00287. Next base: position 6,399,715 of record NZ_CP108053.1, on the reverse strand, counting down.
CGAGATGGACCGCGCTCAGGCGGTCACCGCCGAACGCGCCCGGATGGCACGGGAACTGCACGACATGGTCGCCAACCATTTGTCCGCCATCGCCATCCACTCCACCGCCGCGCTCTCCCTGGACGACCCGAAGACCTCCAAGGACGCCCTCGCAGTCATCCGCGAGAACAGCGTCGAGGGGCTCGCCGAGATGCGCCGGCTCATCGGCATCCTGCGCGACAGCAGCGGCGACCTGGAACCTGCGGTGGCCCCCACGCTCGACGGACTCGGCGCACTGGTGGAGGGCGCCCGCAACAACGGCCTCGACATCGCCTTGCACACCGAGCACGTCAAGCTCCCCGCCCCCGTCGAACTCGCCGCCTACCGCATCGTCCAGGAGTCCCTCACCAACGCCCTCAAGCACGCCTCGCCCGGCCGGGTCACGGTCACGCTCGCCCAACGCGACGGCGTCCTCGACGTCCGGGTGACCAGTCCCTACGGCGACCGCGACGGACCCCGCGCCCCCGGCTCCGGCGCCGGTCTGGTCGGGATGCGGGAGCGGGCCGCGCTGCTCGGGGGCGGCTTCGAGGCGGCGCCCGAGGACTCCCCGGACGGCAAGATCTGGGCCGTACACGCCACGCTTCCCGTGACAGAAGGAGACCGAGAATGATCCGCGTCCTCGTCGCCGAGGACCAGTCCGCCGTCCGTGCCGGGCTGGTCCTCATTCTGCGCAGCGCGCCCGACATCGAGGTGGTCGGCGAGGCGGCGGACGGCGAGCAGGCGGTGACGCTGGCTCGGGAGCTGGGCCCCGACCTGGTGCTGATGGACGTACAGATGCCGCGTCTTGACGGGGTGTCGGCGACACGGCAGGTCGTCGAGGAGGGGCTCGCGGATGTGCTCGTGCTGACCACCTTCGACCTCGACGAGTATGTGTTCGGGGCGCTCAGGGCCGGGGCGTCCGGGTTTCTGCTGAAGAACACCGACGCCAGGGATCTGCTGGAGGCCGTGCGGACGGTCGCGCGCGGTGAGGGGATCGTCGCCCCCGCCGTCACCCGGCGGCTGATCGCCGAGTTCGCCGCCAAGCCCGTACGGCAGTCGAAGGCCGATCCGGCGGTGCTCGAATCGCTGACCCGGCGCGAGCGCGAGGTGCTGTCCTGTCTCGGCGAGGGACTGTCCAACGCGGATATCGCGCACCGGCTCGACATGGCGGAGGCGACGGTGAAGACGCACGTCAGCCGGTTGCTGGGGAAGCTGGAGCTGCGCAGCCGGGTGCAAGCGGCGGTGCTGGCGCAGGAGTTGGGGATGTAGGGCAGCTGTCGCGAACTGGTCTGGACCTATTGACCTGTGGTCCAGACCTTTCTATTCTCGCGGCACCGTGGGCGTGAAGGCTCAGTCCCGCCCCCAATACCCCCTGAGGAGGCGCACGATGCGCTTCAGACACAGAGTCGTGGCAGGGTTCGCGACCCTGCTGCTCCCCCTCGCCGGCCTGGTCGGCCTCGCAAGTCCCGCCCAGGCCGCCACCTCCGCCACCGCCACCTACGCCAAGACCCAGGACTGGGGCACCGGCTTCGAGGGCAAGTGGACCGTCAAGAACACCGGCGACACCACCATCAACTCCTGGACCGTCGAGTGGGACTTCCCCTCCGGCACGTCCGTCACCTCGGCCTGGGACGCCGACGTCACCTCCTCCGGCACCCACTGGACCGCCAAGAACAAGTCCTGGAACGGCACCCTCGCCCCCGGCGCCTCCGTCTCCTTCGGCTTCAACGGCAGCGGCTCCGGCGCCCCCTCCAACTGCAAGCTCAACGGCGGCAGTTGTGACGGCGGCGGCACCGTCCCCGGTGACGCGGCACCCTCCGCACCGGGCACCCCGACCGCCTCCGACATCACCAACACCTCGGTGAAGCTCACCTGGAGCGCGGCCACCGACGACAAGGGCATCAAGAACTACGACGTCCTGCGCGGCGGCACCAAGGTCGCGACGGTGACGGGCACGACGTACACGGACACCGGTCTCACCGCCGGCACGGACTACTCGTACACCGTGCAGGCCCGGGACACCGCCGACCAGACAGGACCGGTCAGCGGCTCGGTCGCCGTGCGCACCACCGGTGGCACCACGGACCCGCCGCCCACCGGAGGCAAGACCAACCTCGGCTACTTCACCGAGTGGGGCGTCTACGGCCGCAACTACCACGTCAAGAACCTGGTGAGCTCCGGCTCGGCGTCGAAGATCACGCACATCAACTACGCGTTCGGCAACGTCAAGGACGGCAAGTGCGTCCTCGACGACGCCTACGCCGCCACCGACAAGGCCTACACCGCCGACCAGTCCGTCAGCGGCGTCGCCGACACCTGGGACCAGCCCCTGCGCGGCAACTTCAACCAGCTGCGTCAGCTGAAGGCCAAGTACCCGCACATCAAGGTGCTGTACTCGTTCGGCGGCTGGACCTACTCCGGCGGCTTCGGCCAGGCCGCGGCCAACCCCGCCGCCTTCGCCGCCTCCTGCAAGGCGGTCGTGGAAGACCCGCGCTGGGCCGATGTCTTCGACGGCATCGACATCGACTGGGAGTACCCGAACGCCTGTGGTCTCACCTGTGACACCTCCGGCGCCGCGGCCTTCAAGAACCTGATGCAGGGCCTGCGCACCGAGTTCGGCTCCAACTACCTGATCACGGCGGCGATCACCGCCGACGCCTCCAGCGGCGGCAAGATCGACGCGGCCGACTACGGTGGCGCCGCGCAGTACCTCGACTGGTACAACGTGATGACGTACGACTACTTCGGCGCCTGGGACAAGACGGGCCCGACGGCCCCCCACTCCCCGCTCACCTCGTACACCGGCATCCCGAAGGCGGGCTTCAACTCCGCCGACGCCATCGCCAAGCTCAAGGCCAAGGGCGTCCCGGCCGCCAAGCTGCTGCTCGGCATCGGCTTCTACGGCCGCGGCTGGACCGGCGTCACCCAGTCCGCCCCCGGCGGCACGGCGACCGGCCCGGCGACCGGCACCTACGAGGCGGGCATCGAGGACTACAAGGTGCTCAAGGCGGCCTGTCCGGCCACCGGCACCGTCGGCGGCACCGCGTACGCGCACTGCGGCAGCAACTGGTGGTCGTACGACACCCCCGCGACGATCGCCACGAAGATGAGCTGGGCCAAGAACCAAGGCCTCGGCGGTGCGTTCTTCTGGGAGTTCAGCGGCGACACCAGCAACGGTGAGCTGGTGAGCGCGATCAACACCGGCCTGAAGTAAAAGATCAGCTACGCGACATTGACGCGCTGACCGGGCGGGGCTGCCTCAAGCCACGCGAGAAAACCGGTCAGCGCGTCTTCGCTCATGGCGAGCTCCAGACGCGTGCCCCGGTGCAGACAGGTGAGGATGACGGCGTCGGAGAGCAGCGCCAGCTCCTCCTCGCCCTCGGGCAGCCGGCGTCCCGCGACCTCGATCGCGGCGCGCTCCAGGATGCGGCGCGGGCGGTAGGCGTAGGAGAAGACGCGGTACCACTCGATGCGGTCGCCGTTGTAGCGGGCGACGCCGTAGCTCCAGCCCTTGCCGCTGGTGTCGGTCTTCTCCGGGGTGTCCCAGCGCAGACTGCAGTCGAAGGTGCCGCCGGAGCGCTGGATGAGTCTGCGGCGCAGCCCGAAGACGAACAGCCCCAGCACCACGAGGGCTACGACGATTCCGCACACAGTCAGAGCGAGGACCATCGACACCGACCTCCTCGTCTCCTAGGTACCTTCAAATCAGGTAACGGAACGGAAAAAACATCCATATCTGCCTCAGCCGCGGCCGGCACCGGATCGCTCCGGTCCCAGCCGCGGCTGAGTGACGTCATCGCGTGGCGCGAGCCCGCTGAGTGAAGATCAGTGGGCCGCCGCGGCACGCAGCCGGACGTCGGCGCGCCGCTCGGCGGCGGCGTCACCTTCCGCCTTCGCGCGCTCCAGCTCGCGCTCCGCACGCTGGATATCGATCTCGTCCGACAGCTCGGCGATCTCGGCCAGCAGCGACAGCTTGTTGTCCGCGAACGAGATGAAACCGCCGTGCACCGCAGCGACGACCGTTGCACCTTCACTCGTACGGATGGTCACCGGGCCCGACTCCAGCACACCGAGCAGCGGCTGGTGACCGGGCATGACGCCGATGTCGCCGGACGTGGTGCGCGCGACGACCAGGGTGGCCTGCCCGGACCAGACCTCTCGGTCGGCCGCGACCAGCGCGACGTGCAGCTCAGCAGCCAAGGGTGGCTCCTCGGGTCACCACCCGGCGGTTGTGCCGGGTGTTGGTTACAAGTCTAGTGGGCGTGAAGGAGGGGGCGGGACGAGGCCCGCCCCCTCCTCAAGAGCGCGAGGCTCAGGAGACGCCCAGCTCCTTGGCGGCCTGCTTCAGGTCGTCGAGACCACCGCACATGAAGAACGCCTGCTCCGGGAAGTGGTCGTACTCGCCGTCGCAGATCGCGTTGAACGCCGCGATCGACTCCTCGAGGGACACATCCGAACCGTCCACGCCGGTGAACTGCTTGGCGACGTGGGTGTTCTGGGACAGGAAGCGCTCCACGCGACGGGCACGGTGGACAACGAGCTTGTCCTCCTCGCCCAGCTCGTCGATACCGAGGATCGCGATGATGTCCTGGAGGTCCTTGTACTTCTGCAGGATCGTCTTGACGCGCATGGCGGCGTCGTAGTGGTCCTGCGCGATGTACCGCGGGTCCAGGATGCGGGACGTGGAGTCCAGCGGGTCCACGGCCGGGTAGATGCCCTTCTCGGAGATCGGACGGGACAGAACCGTCGTCGCGTCGAGGTGGGCGAAGGTGGTGGCCGGGGCCGGGTCGGTCAGGTCGTCCGCGGGGACGTAGATCGCCTGCATCGAGGTGATCGAGTGACCACGGGTCGAGGTGATGCGCTCCTGGAGGAGACCCATCTCGTCGGCCAGGTTCGGCTGGTAACCCACGGCCGAGGGCATGCGACCCAGCAGGGTCGAGACCTCGGAGCCGGCCTGGGTGAAGCGGAAGATGTTGTCGATGAAGAACAGCACGTCCTGCTTCTGCACATCGCGGAAGTACTCCGCCATGGTCAGACCGGCCAGGGCCACGCGCAGACGGGTGCCCGGGGGCTCGTCCATCTGACCGAAGACCAGCGCGGTCTTGTCGATGACGCCCGACTCGCTCATCTCGTCGATGAGGTCGTTGCCCTCACGGGTGCGCTCGCCGACACCGGCGAACACCGACACACCGTCGTGGTTGTTGGCGACGCGGTAGATCATCTCCTGGATGAGCACCGTCTTGCCGACACCGGCACCGCCGAACAGACCGATCTTGCCGCCCTTGACGTACGGGGTCAGCAGGTCGATGACCTTGACGCCGGTCTCGAACATCTCGGTCTTCGACTCGAGCTCGTCGAAGTTCGGCGCCTTGCGGTGGATCGACCAGCGCTCGCCGTCGTAGGACTCGTCGACGTTCAGCACCTCACCGAGGGTGTTGAACACCTTGCCCTTGGTGAAGTCGCCGACCGGGACGGTGATGCCCGCGCCGGTGTCGGTGACCGGGGACTGGCGGACCAGGCCGTCGGTGGGCTGCATGGAGATCGTCCGGACCAGGCCGTCACCCAGGTGCTGGGCAACCTCCAGGGTCAGGATCTTCTTCTCGCCGGCGTTGGCCGGGTCGGCCACCTCGACGTGAAGGGCGTTGTAAATCTCCGGCATCGCGTCGACGGGGAACTCCACGTCGACGACCGGGCCGATGACCCGGGCGACGCGGCCCGTGGCAGCGGCCGTCTCAACTGTCGTCGTCATTACCTGTCACTCCCCGCGGTCGCGTCGGCCAGTGCTGCAGAGCCACCGACGATCTCGCTGATTTCCTGGGTGATTTCGGCCTGGCGGGCCGCGTTGGCAAGCCGGGAGAGGTTCTCGATGAGCTCTCCGGCGTTGTCGGTGGCCGACTTCATCGCGCGCCGCGTGGCGGCGTGCTTGGAGGCGGCCGACTGGAGAAGCGCGTTGTAGATACGGCTCTCCACGTAGCGCGGCAGCAGGGCGTCGAGGACGTCCTCCGCCGAGGGCTCGAAGTCGTACAGCGGGAGGATCTCGCCCTTCGGCGCGGCCTCCTGCGCGACCTCTTCGAGGCTGAGCGGCAGCAGACGGTCGCCAAGCGCCGTCTGCGTCATCATCGAGACGAACTCGGTGAAGACGATGTGGAGCTCGTCCACGCCGCCCTCGGCCGTGTCCTGCTCGATGGCCTCGATGAGCGGTGCCGCGACCTTCTTGGCGTCCGCGTACGTCGGCTCGTCGGTGAAGCCCGTCCACGACTCCGAGACCTTGCGCTCACGGAAGTTGTAGTGGGCGAGCCCGCGCCGGCCGACGATGTACGTGTCGACCTGCTTGCCCTCGCGCTCGAGGCGCTCGGTCAGCTGCTCCGCCGCCTTGATGGCGTTGGAGTTGAAGGCACCGGCGAGGCCACGGTCGCTGGTCAGCAGCAGTACCGCGGACCGGGTGACCGTGTCGGCCTGGGTGGTCAGCGGGTGCTTGGTGTTCGAGCCCGTACCGACCGCCGTGACCGCGCGGGTCAGTTCCTGCGCGTACGGCGTGGACGCCGCCACCTTGCGCTGCGCCTTGACGACGCGCGAGGCAGCGATCATCTCCATCGCCTTGGTGATCTTCTTGGTCGCGGTGACGGATCGGATGCGACGCTTGTAGACCCGGAGCTGGGCTCCCATGAGTCAGGTCCCTTCCTTACGTCACTTGGCCGCGGCCGGAGCGTCCTCGCCGAGAAGCTTGCCGTCCGAGGTCTCGAACTGCTTCTTGAAGTCGGCGATCGCGTCGGCAACAGCGGTGAGGGTGTCGTCCGACATCTTGCCGCCCTCCTTGATGGAGGTCATGAGGCCCTGCTCCTTGCGGTGCAGGTACTCCAGCAGCTCCTTCTCGAAGCGGCGGACGTCGACGACCGGCACGTCGTCCATCTTGCCGGTGGTACCGGCCCAGACGGAGACGACCTGGTCCTCGGTGGACATCGGCTGGTACTGAGCCTGCTTGAGCAGCTCGACCATGCGCTGACCGCGCTCCAGCTGCGCCTTCGACGCGGCGTCCAGGTCGGAACCGAAGGCGGCGAAGGCCTCCAGCTCACGGAACTGGGCGAGGTCGACGCGCAGACGGCCGGAAACCTGCTTCATCGCCTTGTGCTGCGCGGAACCACCGACTCGGGAGACGGAGATACCGACGTTCAGCGCGGGGCGCTGACCGGCGTTGAACAGGTCCGACTCCAGGAAGCACTGGCCGTCGGTGATGGAGATGACGTTGGTCGGGATGAACGCCGAGACGTCGTTGGCCTTGGTCTCGACGATCGGCAGACCCGTCATCGAGCCGGCGCCCATGTCGTCGGAGAGCTTCGCGCAGCGCTCCAGCAGACGGGAGTGCAGGTAGAAGACGTCACCGGGGTAGGCCTCACGGCCCGGCGGGCGGCGCAGCAGCAGCGACACGGCGCGGTAGGCGTCGGCCTGCTTCGACAGGTCGTCGAAGATGATGAGGACGTGCTTGCCCTCGTACATCCACTGCTGACCGATGGCCGAACCGGTGTACGGCGCCAGGTACTTGAAGCCGGCCGGGTCGGACGCCGGGGCGGCGACGATGGTCGTGTACTCCAGCGCGCCGTTCTCCTCCAGCGCGCGGCGGACCGACGCGATCGTCGAGCCCTTCTGACCGATGGCGACGTAGATGCAGCGGACCTGCTTGTTCGGGTCGCCGGTGCGCCAGTTGTCGCGCTGGTTGATGATCGTGTCGACGGCCAGGGCGGTCTTGCCGGTCTGGCGGTCACCGATGACCAGCTGACGCTGGCCACGGCCGATCGGGGTCATCGCGTCGACGGCCTTGTAGCCGGTCTCCATCGGCTCGTGCACCGACTTGCGCTGCATGACCGTGGGGGCCTGCAGCTCCAGGGCGCGGCGACCGGACGTCTCGATCTCGCCGAGGCCGTCGATCGGGGTGCCGAGGGGGTCGACGACACGGCCGAGGTAGCCCTCGCCGACGGCCACGGAGAGAACCTCACCGGTACGCGTGACCGGCTGTCCCTCCTCGATGCCGCTGAACTCACCGAGGACGATGGCGCCGATCTCGCGCTCTTCCAGGTTGAGCGCGAGGCCGAGGGTGCCGTCCTCGAACTTCAGCAGTTCGTTGGCCATGGCCGAGGGCAGACCCTCGACCTTCGCGATGCCGTCGCCGGCAAGGCTGACCGTACCGACCTCCTCGCGCGAGGCCGCGTCCGGCTTGTACGACTGGACGAAGGTCTCCAGTGCGTCCCGGATCTCCTCCGGCCGGATCGTGAGCTCCGCCATCTGGGTTCCCTGCTCTCCTTGTTGGGCCCGAAGTTTCACTTTGGGGGTCTGGGGGCGACCCCCAGGAATCCTCTGCACGGCCCAACCGGGCCGTCATTACGTACTGCTTTATGAAGTTGCTGCTAGCTCGCCAGTCGGCGGCCGGCGTCCTCGATCCGATCGGCGAGGGAGCCGTTGATGACCTCGTCACCCACCTGCACCCGGATCCCGCCGAGGACCTCGGGGTCCACGTCGAGGTTGAGGTGCATCCGGCGGCCGTAGAGCTTCGCCAGCGCGGCGCCGAGGCGCTGCTTCTGGCCGTCGCTCAGCGGCGTCGCCGAGGTGACCACGGCAACCATGCGGTCCCGGCGCTCCGCGGCGAGCTTGGACAGGGACTCGAGGCCCGTCTCCAGGCTACGTCCACGCGGCGCGGTCACAAGACGCGTCACCAGACGCTCGGTGGCCGCATCGGCCTTGCCGCCCAGCAGACTGCCCAGGAGCTCGCTCTTGGCCGCCTTGGTGGCCGAGCGGTTGGTCAGCGCGGCCCGCAGCTCGGTGTTCGAGGAGACGATCCGGCCGAACCGGAACAGCTCGTCCTCGACGCTGTCGAGCGTGCCCGCGCGCTGCGCGGCGGTGAGGTCCGCGATGTTCGCCAGCTGCTCCAGCGCGTCCACCAGGTCACGGGACTGCGACCAGCGGGAGCGCACCAGACCGGCCAGCACGTCGACGGTCTCGCCGCCGACCTGGCCGCCGAGCAGCCGCTGGGCCAGCTCGGCCTTGGCCTCACCGGCCTGCGCCGGGTCGGTCAGGACCCGACGCAGCGACACCTCGCGGTTGAGCAGCGCGGTAACGGCCGCCAGCTCGTCGGCGAGCTGCGCCGCGTCGACGGACGTGTTGTCCGTCAGCGCGTCGAGACGCTCACGTGCGGCTGCCAGGGCCTCGCGGCTCGCTCCGTTCATCGCGACGCCTCGGCCTTCTCCTCGAGCTCGTCGAGGAAGCGGTCGATGACACGGCTCTGGCGGGCGTGGTCCTCGAGGGACTCGCCGACGAGCTTGCCGGCCAGGTCGGTTGCGAGCTTGCCGACGTCCTGACGCAGCGCGGAAGCGGCGGCCTTGCGGTCGGCCTCGATCTGGGCGTGACCGGCGGCGACGATCTCCTCGCGCTGCCGCTGGCCTTCGGCACGCATCTCGGCGATGAGCGCGGCGCCCTGCTCCTGCGCCTCCTGGCGCAGACGCGCGGCCTCGTGCCGGGCCTCGCCGAGCTGTGCCCTGTACTGCTCAAGGACGCTCGTGGCCTCGACCTTCATGGCCTCGGCCTCTTCGATACCGCCTTCGATCGCCGCGCGGCGCTCCTCCAGAACCTTGTTGATGTTCGGAAGCAGCTTCTTCCAGAAGAAGAAGAACACGATGGCGAAGGCGATGGTGCCGACGAGCAGCTCGGGGCCGGGCGGGACGAGCGGGTTCTGCTCCTCCTCGGCCGCCAGCTGTACCAGGTTGGCGATCACATCAGTGCCTTTCGTCGATTCGTGTCAGTAAGGGTTGATCACTTACCGAACACGAACGGCATAACGATGCCGATGAGGGCGAGAGCCTCACAGAAGGCGAAGCCCAGGATCTGGTTGGCGCGGATCAGGCCGGCAGCCTCGGGCTGGCGGGCGAGGGCCTGGGTGCCGTTGCCGAAGATGATGCCGACGCCGACGCCGGGGCCGATCGCGGCCAGGCCGTAGCCGATGGAGCCGAGCGAACCGGAGACGGCGGCGAGGGTCTCAGTGGCAGCCATGCTGATTCTTCCTTCTCTTTACGGACCGGTGGGAGTTGGTCACCGGACGATCAGGGGGTGGGTGTAGCGGGCTCAGTGGTGCTCGGCGAGAGCGCCCTGAATGTACGAGCAGGCAAGGAGCACGAAGACGTACGCCTGGACCGCCTGCACGAAAAGCTCGAAGAGGATCATGATGATGGTCATCACGAACGAGACGCCGGCCGCCGGGATCATCCAGCTGTTCAGCAGGTACCAGGAGGCCACGGTGAACATGACCAGCATCAGGTGACCGGCGAACATGTTCGCGAACAGTCGCACCGCGTGCGTGAACGGGCGGACCAGCACGTTGGAGAAGAACTCGATGACGACGACGAGCGGCAGGACCGCGCCGAGCGACTTGTCGTAACCGGTGAGGTTCTTCAGACCGCCGACGAAGCCGTGCTTCTTGAAGGTCAGCGACATCCACACGATGTAGACGACGGCCGCCAGCACAATCGGGTACGCGATGATCGACGACACCGGGAACTGGGCCAGCGGAATCACGGACCAGATGTTCATGATCCAGATGAAGAAGAACAGCGAGACCATCAGAGGGACGTACTTCTCGCCCTCCTTCTTACCGAGGGTCTCGTAGACGATCCCGCGGCGTACGAAGTCGTAACCGGCTTCGCCGACCATCTGCAGCTTGCCCGGAACAACCTTGGCCTTGCCGAAAGCAGCCCAGAAGAAGCTGACGACAAGAAGCGTGGTGATGAGCGCGAGCAGCATCACCTTGTTGAACTCGAACCCCCCGACCGTGGCAATCGGCTGGAAGAGGAACGAGTGCAGGCCCGGAGCCGGAAAACCACACCCGTTGTCGGACATGATCCGACAGCTCCAGTCAAAGGCGAGCTGGGTCTGGTCAGCACTCACCACGGGCTCCTTCGGCGTGACGCATGGGTACGGCAACCTCGTTGTGTCGGCGCGGCGCGCAGCCGCGGGTCGGCACCGGACTGGTGTTACGGATGTGAGGGCGGCTCTGGGGCATCAAGCCTCGCGATCGAGCAGGCGTCAGCTCAGATGCCCGCGCCCGCGATGCCGCAGTTGGCACCGGACGATAGCAGGAGTTCCCCCGGCCCTTTATCCCGCCCCTACCCCTCACGACGACGGGCCCGTCTTCTCGGTCTTCTCACTCTTCGCGGAGTCCGGATCGATGTAGAAGATCTTGGCCTTCATGTGCGCACGTGCCTGCGCGGCCATCCACACGACGGTGGCGACGACGAGCGAGATCGCGAACGTCTTCGCATTGAAGAGAGAGGTGTCCTGGAAGAGGGCGACGAAGATCAGGAGCAGCAGGAGCTGGGCGACGTAGAGCATCAACCCCATGGCCTGGAACAGCTGCGGGAGCGTTTTTGCCGTCCACTGCAGGACGTAAAGGCCGATTCCCATGAACAGGATCGCCAGCAGTGTGCCGACCGTCGCACCGAGCGCGCCCTTGCCGCCGGCGACCGCAGCGCTGACGGCGACGACAATCGCGCCGGCAGCCGCTGTGGGCACAGCGATCTGCAGAAGATTCCGGGCGTCATTGGACGGCATGGCGGCAACTCCGCTTTCACAGGGGGCAGGGGTGTCGTCATGGACGAGCGTAGTCCCGGGCTGAGAGGGAACCTCACTCCGTTGGGCCGTCGCATTGCGGTCCTTCGGCTCTATCCGGGGTTCTCGTGAACCGTATCACAAACTATTTGATGAGGTCTTTACCTGGCGGGTGTGCTCGGTGTCACACATGAGAGTGACAGCGCGCGTATGTGCAGGAACGGCGCCCCTTTGTCTGATATTGCACCGCTTCGTTTCCCCACGATTTGGCAATGCTCTAGTCAGATTCTTACCTTGCCGTCAGCGCGACGACCCGGCCTTCCGCCGGTCAAGGAAGCGTGAACGGGCGCCCAGAGCCGTAGCGCCATTGACCCCCGACACCCCGGCGGCCACCGGAGTGCGCGGCTCCTCCGTCGCGTCCGTCACGTCCGTCGCGGCCTGCGGAGTGGTCGCCGCCGGTTCCACTACGGCGCCGCCACGGCGGTAGCGCGGCGGCACGATGGCGTAGGCCCAGCGGGGAGCGCGCGGGGTGAACCGCGGGAGCAGCAGCAGGATCAGGCCGATGGCGCTGAGGAACACCACGCCCAGCACGATCCACATGGACGCCGAGTTCACCGAGTAGGCCAGGGCGCCGAACGCGATCAGCGCCGACCAGAAGTACATGATCAGGACGGCCCGGCTGTGCGAGTGGCCGATCTCCAGCAGACGGTGGTGCAGATGCCCCCGGTCCGCCGCGAACGGGGACTGGCCCCGCCAGGTGCGCCGTACGATCGCCAGCACCAGGTCGGCGGCCGGGATCGCGATGATGGTCAGCGGCAGCAGCAGCGGGATGTAGACCGGCACCGTCTGGTGCACGGCCGCCTTCTCGGAGCCCGCGAACAGCTTCAGCGCGTCCGGGTCGACCTGTCCCGTGATGGAGATCGCACCCGCGGCGAGCACCAGGCCGATCAGCATCGACCCGGAGTCGCCCATGAAGATCCGCGCCGGGTGCATGTTGTGCGGCAGGAAGCCCAGGCACATGCCCATCAGGATCGCGGAGAACAGGGTGGCCGGAGCGGCGGCCTCGATGCCGTACGACACCCAGACGCGGTAGGCGTAGAGGAAGAACGCGGCCGAGGCGATGCAGACCATGCCGGCCGCGAGACCGTCCAGGCCGTCGACGAAGTTCACGGCGTTGATGGTGATGACGACCAGCGCGACGGTGAGGAGGGTGCCCTGCCACTGGGTCAGCGCGACCGAGCCGACGCCCGGGATCGGCAGCCACAGGATCGTCAGACCCTGCATGACCATGACGCCGGCGGCGATCATCTGGCCGCCCAGCTTGATCAGGGCGTCGATCTCGAACTTGTCGTCCAGGACACCGATCAGCCAGATCAGCGCGGCGCCCGAGAGCAGGGCGCGCGGCTCGTTGGAGTTCTCGAAGACGGTGCTGAGGTTCGCCAGGTGGTCGGCGACCAGCAGACCCGCGCACAGCCCGAAGAACATGGCGATACCGCCGAGGCGCGGAGTGGGTTCCCGGTGCACGTCACGTGCCCGGATCTCCGGCATCGCTCCGGCCACGATCGCGAACTTCCGCACCGGCCCTGTGAGCAGGTACGTCACCGCGGCCGTGATGCAGAGCGTCAGCAGGTATTCACGCACAGGCTTCCCCACAGGTCTCGCTGGCCATCTCAGCCCCACACCCTAGCGATGCGCGCATATGGTTGGGGACTTCCGGGTAGCGACGATGGTTGCACGTGTGGCTGTGCACGCGAGTGCGTCTACCCCGGCTCAGCGGGGATACGGCGGAAATCCCCCGGTCAACTCCCGTACTTCTTCACGGGTCCGCACGGCGTCGGCCTCACCGCGCAGCACCCCCGCCATGAGGGCGGCGATGTGAGCCATCTCCTTCTCTCCCATGCCCTGAGTGGTCAGCGCCGCGGTGCCCAGGCGCAGGCCGCGGGCGTCGCCGTGCGGCAGGGCGCAGCAGTCCAGGACGATCCCGGCGGCGGCGAGCCGGCCACGGCCGGTGCGGCCGTCGACGCCGAGCGGCGCGGGGTCGGCGGTGATCAGGTGGGTGTCGGTGCCGCCGGTGGTGACGACCAGGCCCTCGGCGGCCAGACCGGCCGCGAGCACGCGCGCATTGGCGACCACCTGATGGACGTACGTGGTGAAGGCCGGTGTTGCCGCCTCGCCGAAGGCGACGGCCTTGGCGGCGATGGTGTGCATCTGCGCGCCGCCCTGGGTGAAGGGGAACACGGCCCGGTCGACCCGCTCGGCGAGCTCCGCGCCGCACAGGATCATCCCGCCGCGCGGCCCGCGCAGCACCTTGTGGGTGGTGGCGCACACGATGTCGGCGTACGGCACGGGATTGGGCGCCGCTCCCCCGGCGACGAGCCCGATGGGGTGGGCGGCGTCGGCGATGAGATAGGCGCCGACCTCGTCGGCGACCTCGCGGAAGAAGGCGTAGTCGATGTGCCGGGGGTAGGCGATGGACCCGCACACGATCGCCTTGGGGCGGTGATTGCGCGCCAGCGTGCGCACCTGCTCGTGGTCGAGGAGCCCGGTCTCCGCGTCGACGCCGTAGGGGACGAAGTCGAACCAGCGGCCGGAGAAGTTGGCGGGTGAGCCGTGGGTGAGATGGCCGCCGTAGGGCAGGCCCAGGGCGAGGACGGTGTCGCCGGGGCGCAGCAGGGCCGCGTATGCGGCGAGGACGGCCGAAGACCCGGAGTGGGACTGGACGTTGGCGTGCTCGGCGCCGAACAGCGCCTTGGCGCGGTCCACGGCGATCCGCTCGGCGACGTCGACGATCTCGCAGCCGCCGTGGTGCCGGGCACCGGGATAGCCCTCGGCGTACTTGTTGGCGAGCGGGGAGCCGAGCGCGGCCAGTACGGCGGGGGAGGTGAAGTTCTCGGCGGCGATCATCTGCAGGGTGCTCGCCTGCCGCTCCCGTTCACCGAGCAGGATCTCCGCCAGTTCGGGATCCTGCCGACGCAGGACATCGGCCTCTAGGACAGGGGTGACCGACATGGTGGGCTCCGGGGCGTCGACGATGACGTAGCACCAATGTAGGCCCGGTGTTCACCGCCCGCTCGCTTACGCCCGAGCCGGTACTCCGGTCAGCGCTGTCACGACGGGATCCAGGGCCTCGTGTATCTCGTCGCCGATCGAGCGGAAGAAGGGGAGCGGGGCGCCGTACGGGTCGAAGACCTCGTCCGCCTCCGCGGTGGGGGCCAGCAGCCAGCCGCGCAGGGCCGCGGCGGCGCGGACCAGGGCGCGGGCGCGGGCGACCACGCCGTCCTCCAGCGGGGGCAGCGTCGCGGGGTCTATGGCCCGCACCAGGCGGGTGAACTCCTTGAGCGTGAAGGTGCGCAGGCCCGCCGAGTGGCCCATCGAGACCACCTGGGCGCGGTGGTCGCGGGTCGCGGTCAGGACCAGGTCCGCGCGGATCACATGCTCGTCGAGGAGCTCCCGGCCCATGAACCCGGAGGGATCCGCGCCGAAGTCGGCGAGGACGGTCTCCGCGTTGGCCTCCATGGGCGCGCCCTCATGGCCCCAGGTGCCCGCGCTCTCCACGATCAGCCCGCCCCACAGCGGGTCGCCGAGCCGGTCCGCCAGGGCATGACGGGTCAGCCGCTCGGTGATCGGCGAGCGGCACACGTTGCCGGTGCTGACGTGGAGGATGCGGAAGCTGTCCCTCGGGAGTCCGAAGGTGGTGGTCTCTTCCCCGTTGCCTATGCCACGCCCCGCGTCAGGGGCTGTCAATTCGCCACCTCGAGGTCGGGTACGACCTTGCGCAGCTCGTCCGCCGAGATCGCGCCCTCGCGCAGCAGCAGCGGCACCTCACGGGTGACGTCGACGATCGACGACGGGACGTTGCCGGGCGTGGGACCGCCGTCGAGGTACACGGAGACGGAGTCGCCGAGCATGCCCTGGGCCGCGTCGCAGTCCTCCGGCGCCGGGTGCCCGGTCAGGTTCGCCGAGGACACCGCCATCGGGCCGACCTCGGTCAGCAGCTCAATCGCCACGGGGTGCAGCGGCATGCGCACGGCGACGGTGCCCCGGGTGTCGCCCAGGTCCCACTGCAGGGACGGCTGGTGCTTGGCGACCAGCGTCAGCGCGCCCGGCCAGAACGCGTCGACGAGCTCCCAGGCCAGCTCGGAGAAGTCCGTGACCAGGCCGTGCAGGGTGTTCGGGGAGCCGATGAGCACAGGCGTGGGCATGTTGCGGCCGCGGCCCTTGGCGTCGAGCAGATCGCCCACGGCCTCCTTGGAGAACGCGTCGGCGCCGATGCCGTACACCGTGTCGGTCGGGAGGACCACGAGCTCGCCACGGCGGACGGCGGACGCGGCCTCACGCAGACCGGTCGTGCGGTCGGTCGCGTCGTTGGTGTCGTATCGCCGTGCCATATCTAGCGGGCCTCCTCGTACACGTACTTCTGAAAGGGCTTCGGGGTGCTCACGGCAGGGCCTTGCGGGCCGTGGCGAACCGGGGGCGGTTGTTGAGGTCGGGGTGGTCGGCCGCGTCGGCCCAGCCCCGCTCCTCGGTGAAGATCCACGGCACTTGGCCGCCCTGGGTGTCGGCGTGCTCGATGACGACGACCCCGCCGGGACGCAGCAGACGGTGCGCGGTGCGCTCCAGACCGCGGATGAGCTCGAGGCCGTCCTCCCCTGAGAACAGGGCGAGTTCGGGATCGTAGTCGCGTGCCTCGGGCGCCACGTACTCCCACTCGGTGAGCGGGATGTACGGCGGATTGGAGATGACCAGGTCGACCTGGCCGTCGAGGTCGGGGAAGGCGTCGAGGGCGTTGCCCTGACGCAGGTCGACCCTGGACCCCTCCATGTTCTTGCGGGTCCAGCGCAGGGCGTCCTCGGACAGCTCCACGGCGTGCACCCGCGAGCGCGGAACCTCCTGGGCGAGGGCGAGCGCGATGGCGCCCGAGCCCGTGCACAGGTCGACGATGAGCGGCTCCACGACATCCATGGCGCGTACGGCGTCTATGGCCCAGCCCACCACCGACTCGGTCTCGGGGCGGGGCACGAAGACGCCGGGGCCGACCTGGAGTTCCAGGTACCGGAAGAAGGCGCGTCCGGTGATGTGCTGGAGCGGCTCGCGCTGCTCTCGGCGGGCGATGACCTCCCAGTACCGGGCATCGAAGTCGGCGTCCCGCACGGAGTGCAGCTCGCCCCGCTTCACGCCGTGCACGAACGCGGCGAGCTCCTCCGCGTCATTGCGCGGCGAGGGCACGCCGGCGTCGGCCAGCCGCTGGGTGGCCTGCGCCACCTCCGCGAGCAGCAGGTTCACGCTCGTCCTCCGGTACTCAAGTCTCCGTGCCTTACGCGGCTGCGAGCTTGGCGGCCGAGTCCGCGTCGACGCAGGCCTGGATCACCGCGTCGAGGTCGCCGTCCAGGACCTGGTCCAGGTTGTACGCCTTGAAGCCGACGCGATGGTCCGAGAGGCGATTCTCCGGGAAGTTGTACGTACGGATCTTCTCGGAGCGGTCGACGGTGCGGACCTGGCTGCGACGGGCGTCGGCGGCTTCCTTCTCCGCCTCCTCCTGCGCCGCGGCGAGCAGCCTGGAGCGCAGGATACGCAGTGCCTGCTCCTTGTTCTGCAGCTGGCTCTTCTCGTTCTGGCAGGAAGCGACCACTCCGGTGGGGATGTGCGTGATGCGCACGGCGGAGTCCGTGGTGTTGACGGACTGTCCGCCCGGCCCGGAGGAGCGGTACACGTCGATCCTCAGGTCGTTGGGGTTGACCTCGACGTCGACCTCCTCGGCCTCCGGCGTGACCAGCACACCGGCCGCGGAGGTGTGGATACGGCCCTGGGACTCGGTCGCGGGCACGCGCTGCACGCGGTGCACACCGCCCTCGTACTTCAGCCGCGCCCACACGCCCTGCCCGGGCTCGGTCGCGCCCTGGCCGCCCTTGGTCTTCACGGCGACCTGGACGTCCTTGTAGCCGCCGAGCTCGGACTCGGTGGCGTCGATGATCTCGGTCTTCCAGCCGACGCGCTCGGCGTAGCGCAGGTACATGCGCAGCAGATCGCCGGCGAACAGGGCCGACTCGTCACCGCCGGCACCCGCCTTGATCTCCAGAATGACGTCCTTGTCGTCACTCGGGTCACGCGGGACCAGCAGCAGCCGCAGCTTCTCCGTCAGCTCGTCACGCTGCTTGTCCAGCACCTTGACCTCGGCGGCGAACTCCGGGTCGTCGGCGGCGAGTTCGCGCGCGGTCTCGATGTCGTCGCCGGTCTGCTTCCAGGAGCGGTACGTGGCGACGATCGGGGTGAGCTCGGCGTAGCGCTTGTTCAGCTTGCGCGCGTTGGCCTGGTCGGCGAAGACCGACGGGTCGGCGAGCTTCTTCTCCAGGTCGGCGTGCTCGGCGACGAGTTCCTCGACGGCCTCGAACATCTCTGGCTCCTGTACGTACGTGGGTGAAGGGCGGACGACCAAAAACGCCGGTCCCGGCACGCCTGTGGAGGGCGCGACCGTGGACCGGCGAAATGGGGCTCGCTACTTCTTGGAGCCGGCAGCCTTGCCGAAGCGGGCCTCGAAGCGGGCCACACGGCCACCGGTGTCGAGGATCTTCTGCTTGCCCGTGTAGAACGGGTGGCACTCGGAGCAGACCTCGGCGCGGATGGCGCCGCTGTTGATCGTGCTACGGGTGGTGAACGACGCGCCACAGGTGCAGCTGACCTGCGTCTCGACGTACTCGGGGTGGATGTCGCGCTTCAAGGTGTCTCCTAGTTTCGGGAGGGCGCCGGGTCGCTGACGCGGGATGCGCAAGCGTGAACCGGAGCCGACGTACCAGTCTGCCAGGACTGGGGCCATCCCCCAAAACGGGGGGCCACTGTGATCTATTCCCGGCGTCCCTAACTGGAGCTGACGACGCCCTTCGCCTGGCCCGTGGCCGTACCTTCCGTGGCCGCCTTGGGAATCGCCTGGTCGTTCTTCAGAGCCTTCCAGACCATCTTGGCCTTCGTCTCCTCCACCAGGACCCGGTTGGCGTTGGCCGGGTCGTACTGGACCGGCATCGTGACCATCGTCATGTTCGAGGAGCTGATGCCCTTCAAGCCGTTGGCGAAGGACATGAGCTTGTTGACCGAGCCCAGGTCGGAGTCGGTGGTGACGGTCTTGGTCGCGGTGTCGGCCAGGTCGTAGAGCTTCTTCGGGTTGGTGAAGATGCCGACATCCTTGACCTGGTTGATCAGCGCCTTGATGAAGGCCTGCTGGAGCTGGATACGGCCGAGGTCGGAGCCGTCGCCGACGCCGTGCCGGGTGCGCACCAGGCCGAGCGCCTGCTCGCCGGTGAGCCTGTGGGTGCCGGCCTTCAGATCCAGATGGCTGTCGGAGTCGCTGATGTCCTCGGTCGTGGTGATCTCGACGCCGCCGAGATCGTCGACCAGCTTCTGGAAGCCGCTGAAGTCGACCTCCAGATAGTGGTCCATCCGCAGATCGGTGATCGACTCGACGGTCTTCACCGCGCAGGCCGCGCCGCCGGTGGTGTACGCCGAGTTGAACATCACGCCGCTCGCCGCGTCATGGGTGTTGCCGTCGGTGTCGGTGCACTCGGGACGGTCGATGAGGGTGTCCCGCGGGATGGAGACCACGCTGGCCTTCTTGTGGCCCTTGTAGACGTGCACGATCATCGCGGTGTCCGAGCGGGCGCTGCCGTCGTCGGTGCCGCCGCCGAGGTCCTGGTTGGAGCCGGAGCGGGTGTCGGAGCCGAGGACGAGGATGTTCTCCGAGCCGTTGTCGACCTTGTCCGGGCGGTCGGTGCCGAGGGCCTGGTCGATGTCGACGCTGTTGATGTTGCCGTTGAGCTTGAAGTACAGATAGCCGGCTCCGGTACCGCCCAGGACGACGATCCCGGCGGCGGTCCAGGCCGCGACCACCATGCCCTTGCGGCGCTTGTCGCGGGGCTTGCGGCGACGGCCCTTGGCGCGGTGGCGCGGGCCGGCGGTGCCGGCGTCATCCGGTATGCCGGACTCCGGCGTGCTCTCGGCTGACATGTGCTCCTCGGTTCTCGTCCGGTCGGTTACCCCCTGCTTTCAGGGTCAGGCGTGGTCAAAAAGACCCGTACCGCACCATCGTCGCTCCGCCTGGTCAGACGGCGAAACTCGGCAAAGGGTTGCACAACGCGCTGTGGCCACCCTGTGTATGGGTGGCCACCGCGTGTAAGGGGACTATTCCGGGCGTACGCCTCTCACCTGCGGTTTCAGCCGAAGATGTCGTACTGCTTGAAATCGGTACCGACGGAGATCCTTGTGGCAAAGATCTCGCTGGTGGCCTTGCCGGTGCCCTTGTACAGGTAGAGCGTGCCGCCGGGGGTGCGGGCCAGGAGGTCGGCCTTGCCGTCGCCGGTGATGTCGCCGACGGTCGCGACTTTGTTGTACGACGTGCTGCTCCAGGTGCGCACCTTGACCCGGGACGCGAACGGCGCGGAGGCCGTGCCGGTGCCCTTGTACAGGTAGACGTAGCCGTTGCTGCGCGTGCGGGCGATCAGGTCGGCCTTGCCGTCACCGTTGAAGTCACCGTGCCCGACCAGGAAGTTGTACTGGCTCCAGCCGGTGCCCGAACCGACCTGGTCGCGGGTCGCGAAGGTGCCGTTGCCCTTGCCCGGGTAGAGCCACAGCTTTCCGGCGGAGTCCACGGAGAGCAGGTCGGGCAGATAGTCACCGGTGACATCGCCGGGGGTGACGATGCGGGTGCGGGTGCTCCAGTTGTCGGCGACCTTCGTGGTGGCCCAGGACTCGCTCGCGGGGACCCAGTGCTTCCAGAAGACATCACCGTCGGAGCTGCGCCGGACCAACAGGTCCTGGTAGCCGTCGCGGTTCAGGTCGTTCTGGAGGACGACGTTGAAGGCGCCCCAGTTGCCCCAAGACTCACGGGCGCCGAAGGAGGTGCCCGTGGAGTCCTTCTCGTAGCCGGTCTTGGTGGAGGCGTTGCGCACCCACAGGTCGGCCTTGTTGTCGAGGCTCAAGTTGGTGTCGTCCAGGCGCGGGTAGGTCGCGCCGACGTACGTCTTGACCTTGGCGAAGACGCTGTAGGCGCCCTTGGCGACACAGTCCTGGACGCCCCAGGAGACGACGCCGACGATCCGGTTGTCCACGACCAGCGGGCCACCGGAGTCGCCGTTGCAGGCGGAGGTGGTGCCGCTGTCACTGCCGCTGGCGGGGTCGCCCGCGCAGACCATGTGGCCCTTGACGAAGTCGGCGCCGTAGGTGCCGGCGCAGGTGGCGTCGGACTGGATCGGCAGAGTGGCCGTCTTCAGCGTCGGGGAGACGTTCTGGTCGGTGGAGGTGGTACGGCCCCAGCCGTAGACCTTGGCCTGGGTGCCAGCCGCGTAGGAGGCGGTGTTGGTGGACGTCGCCATGCGGATCGGGGTGGCCGTGACCGGCTTGGCCAGGGTGAGCACCGCGATGTCGTTGTCGATCGTCCGCGCGCTGTAGCTCTCGTGGCTCCACTGGCGCTGGACCGCGGTGCCGGTACCGCCGTGCAGGTCGCCGTCGTAGAGCTGCGTGGCGCCGGTGACGACGCCGCCGTACGCCTTCCAGTTGTAGCCCTTGACGCAGTGCGCGGCGGTGAGGATCTTCGTCGGCGCCACGACGGCGCCGCCGCAGAAGAAGCCGAGGTCGTTGACCTCGTCGTAGTACCAGAGCTGCGCCATCCAGGGCGCGGTGGTGATGCTGGTGGTGCTGCCGCCGATGATCTTCGCGTCGACGGTGGAGCTGCTGCTGTACGACGACTTGGCCGAAGCGGCTCCTGCGGTGCCGTCGGAGGCGGCGGCCTTCGTCATACGCGCCTCCAGCTCGGCGAGTGTGGGAGAGCTCACACTCGGCACGGCGGGCGGGTTCGGCTCCGCGGAGGCGGCACCGGCGGACGAGGTCAGCAGCGCGGCAGCGACGGCGGCGGCGACACCGGCGGCGGCGACGGGCAGGGCGATCCGTATCCGGCGTCTGTGGCGGCCGGCCCCGGACAGGGGTGTGGGCAAGGAAGTCCCCCCAGAGGAGCAAGAGTCGAATGGGGCGCGTGAGATGCGCCCTCTCCTCTCTGCGCCAAAAGGCCGCTCCCCGTCACTCAGGTGACGGGGAGCGGCCTTTTTGAGCTCTTTGCGAGGTCAGTCGCCGTTGCCGGGAGTCGGCGTCGTCTTCTGAATCTGCATCAGGAACTCGGCATTCGACTTCGTCTGCTTCATCTTGTCGAGAAGCAGCTCGACCGCCTGCTGCTGGTCGAGCGCGTGCAGCACCCGGCGCAGCTTCCAGACGATGCCGAGCTCGTCGGGGGCGAGCAGGATCTCTTCCTTACGCGTACCGGACGCGTCCACGTCTACCGCGGGGAAGATCCGCTTGTCCGCGAGCTTCCGGTCGAGCTTGAGCTCGGCGTTGCCGGTGCCCTTGAACTCCTCGAAGATCACCTCGTCCATGCGGGACCCGGTGTCCACCAGGGCGGTGGCGAGGATGGTCAGCGAGCCACCGTCCTCGATGTTGCGGGCCGCACCGAAGAAGCGCTTCGGCGGGTACAGCGCGGTCGAGTCGACACCACCGGACAGGATGCGGCCGGAGGCCGGCGCCGCCAGGTTGTACGCACGACCCAGACGCGTGATCGAGTCGAGCAGTACGACGACGTCGTGACCCAGCTCCACCAGACGCTTGGCACGCTCGATGGCGAGCTCGGCGACCGTCGTGTGGTCCTCGGCCGGACGGTCGAAGGTCGAGGAGATGACCTCGCCCTTGACCGACCGCTGCATGTCGGTGACCTCTTCCGGACGCTCGTCGACCAGGACGACCATCAGGTGGCACTCGGGGTTGTTGTGCGTGATCGCGTTGGCGATCGCCTGCATGATCATGGTCTTGCCGGTCTTCGGCGGGGCCACGATCAGACCGCGCTGGCCCTTACCGATCGGCGCGACGAGGTCGATGATGCGGGTGGTCAGCACGCCCGGGTCCGTCTCCAGGCGGAGGCGGTCCTGCGGGTACAGCGGCGTCAGCTTGTTGAACTCCGGGCGGCCACGCCCGGATTCGGGCGCCATGCCGTTGACGGAGTCGAGACGGACCAGCGCGTTGAACTTCTCGCGGCGCTCGCCGTCCTTCGGCTGACGGACCGCACCGGTGACGTGGTCGCCCTTGCGCAGGCCGTTCTTGCGGACCTGGGCGAGGGAGACGTACACGTCGTTCGGACCGGGCAGGTAGCCGGAGGTACGGATGAAGGCGTAGTTGTCGAGGATGTCGAGGATGCCCGCGACCGGGATCAGGACGTCGTCCTCGTTGATCTGCGGCTCCTGGCCGCCCATCTCGTCGCGGCCACGACGGCCACGGCGGTCGCGGTAACGGCCGCGACGGCCACGGCGGCCGCCCTCGAAGTCGTCGTCGTCCTGCTGCTGGCCACGGTCCTGACGGTCCTGACGACCGCCGCCCTGCTGCTGACCCTGCTGCTGGCCACGGTCCTGACGACCGCCGCCCTGCTGGTCGTCGCCCTTGCGACGGTCACCGCGGTCACGGTCACCGCGCTCACCGCGGTCGCGGTCCCGGCCTCGCTCACGGCGGTCACGACGGCGGCCCTCGCCGCCGTCACCGGCGTCGCCCTGCGGCTGCGCCGGGGTCTCGGCCTTCGGCTCGCTCTTGGCCTCGGCGGCGACCGTCTCGGGGGCGGCGGCCGCGGGGGCGCCGGCCTCGGCGGTGGCACGGCGACGACGACGCTCAGCGGGAGCGTCCTCGCTGGCCGGCTGACCGGGAATCTCGATCTGCTGCTGCGCCACGGCCTTCTCGGCGGGCGCCTCGGCCTTCTCCGCCTTCTTGGCGGGCGCCTCCTCGCCGGTACGGGCCTTGGAGGTGGCCCGGCGCTTCGGCTTGGTCTCGGTGGCGTCGCCCGCGGCATTGGCAGCCTTGGGGGCCGCGGAACCTCCTCCGGCCTGCGCTTCCTTGATGACCTCGATCAGCTGGCTCTTGCGCATACGCGCGGTGCCCCTGATGCCGAGGCCGGATGCGACCTGCTGCAGCTCGGCCAGCACCATGCCCTCGAGGCCGGTACCGCGGCGCCGCCGGGAGCCGGCACCGGTGGCAGGCGCGGAGGCGTCCGTGGCGGGCGCGGCAGCGGTCTCCTCGACACGTGCGCCCATCAGATCGGTGGTGTCGCTCACGAAGGGTCCTTCCCTGGAGCGGACGTCGGCCTGTCTGGCTCGGCGACCGGTTGTGCTGTCCGGCTTTGGTCCTTGTCGTGGACCGGCCGGGGCGGTGGTCCGCCTAAGCGGCGGAAGAAATATCGGTGATGGCGCTTCCCAAAGCTGTGACACCGAATGTCCGTGTCACGTGGCTTGGTCGCACCGGTTCCGGAGCGTGCCCGGCGAGTCGCTCAGTGCCCGCGTACGAGGTACTGCCCGCGTACGTCGTACAGAACACAGTGCGGCTTGGGAGGCTCCCGGAAGAATGTCTGTCCCGGACGGGGACACAAAGCACCTCGCCATGGTGGGGTCGGGTGCAGACTTGAGGTTAACACTACCGGATCCAACAAACATTCCCCCTCTCGAAATCCGGCAACCGTGTGTCAGGGCGCAAGCGGCAGCACGCTCGCTCCCTGGGCGTCGAGCTCGAGCCGGTTCGCGGCCCAGCCCTCGCCTGCCAGATCAGCCACCTTGTCGGCGCTGTCGTCATCGGCCAGCGCGAGCACCGTGGGGCCCGCTCCGGAGATCACCGCGGGGATCCCGTCGGCGCGCAGCCGCTCCACCAGTGCGGCGCTCTCCGGCATGGCCGGGGCGCGGTACTCCTGGTGCAGACGGTCCTCGGTGGCGGGCAGCAGCAGCTCGGGGCGCCGGGTGAGGGCCTCTACGAGCAGGGCGGCACGGCCCGCGTTGGCGGCGGCGTCGACATGCGGCACGGTGCGCGGCAGCAGGCCGCGCGCGGTTTCGGTGAGGACCGGCTTTCCGGGCACGAAAACCACCGGAACGATGGAATCGGCGGGATCCATCCTGATCGCCCGGGCGGCGCCGGACTCCATCCAGGAGAGCGTGAAACCGCCGAGCAGACAGGCCGCGACATTGTCGGGGTGGCCCTCGATCTCGGTGGCGAGCTCCAGCAGGGCCGCGTCGTCGAGCCGGGACTCACCGCCTATGGTCACCGCGCGCGCGGCGACGATGCCGGCGCAGATGGCGGCGGAGGAGGAGCCGAGGCCGCGGCCGTGCGGGATGCGGTTGGCGCACACGATCTCCAGGCCGCGCGGCTGTCCGCCGAGCAGGTCGAAGGCGGTGCGCAGGGACCGTACGAGCAGGTGCTTCTCGTCACGCGGCAGCGTCTCGCTGCCCTCACCCGCGATGTCGATGTGCAGCCCGGAGTCGGCCACCCGGACGACCACGTCGTCGAACAGCCCCAGCGACAGGCCGAGGGCGTCGAAGCCCGGGCCGAGATTGGCGCTGGTGGCGGGGGTGCGCACCCGGACGGCGGCGGCGCGGAAAGCTGGACCGGCCATCGCTCGATGACTCTCCTTGAGCTGCGTGATTGTCGAAGACATTCGATACGTACGTGAGGACCCTCGGGCCGTGGAGACGGCGCGGCGCCCCACCGGATGCTCGGGCATATGCGGTGGGCGGGTTCAGTACAGCCTATCGAAGGAAGGTTCAGTGGCGACATAGGGCGCACAGGAGGCGCACGATGCGTGTCGTAAGCCCCCTGTGCACCCCCCGTGCCGCTGATCAGGCCAGACCCAGCCGCTCGGCCGCCGTGGCCGCGTCGACGGGGACGGTGACGGGCTGCGGTGCGCCCGCGACGGCCCAGTCGGGGTCCTTGAGACCGTTGCCGGTCACGGTGCACACGATCGTCTGGCCCGGGTCCACCTTGCCCTGCTCGGCGGCCTTCAGCAGACCGGCGACGGACGCGGCGGACGCGGGCTCCACGAAGACGCCCTCCTGGGCGGCCAACAGCCGGTAGGCGCGCAGGATTTCACGGTCCGTCACCTCGTCGATGAGGCCGCCGGACTCGTCCCGCGCCGCCAGCGCGAACTGCCAGGACGCGGGGTTGCCGATCCGGATCGCGGTGGCGATCGTCGACGGGTCCTTGACGACCTCGCCGCGCACGATGGGCGCGGAACCGGACGCCTGGAAGCCCCACATGCGCGGGGTCCGCTTCGAGACACCGTCGGCGGCGTACTCCGTGTAGCCCTTCCAGTACGCGGTGATGTTGCCCGCGTTGCCGACCGGCAGGACGTGGATGTCGGGGGCATCGCCGAGCATGTCCACGATCTCGAACGCGGCCGTCTTCTGGCCCTCGATACGGACCGGATTGACCGAATTGACCAGCGCTACAGGGTAGTTGTCGCTCAGCGCGCGGGCGAGGTCGAGGCAGTCGTCGAAGTTTCCGTCGACCTGGAGGATCTTCGCGCCGTGCACCAGCGCCTGGCCCATCTTGCCGAGCGCGATCTTTCCCTGCGGGACAAGAACGGCCGAAACCATGCCCGCGCGCACGGCGTACGCGGCCGCGGAGGCGGACGTGTTGCCGGTGGAGGCGCAGATGACGGCCTTCGCACCCTCCTCCTTGGCCTTGCTGATGGCCATGGTCATACCGCGGTCCTTGAAGGACCCGGTGGGGTTCGCGCCCTCCACCTTCAGGTGGACCTCGCAGCCCGTGCGCTCGGAGAGCACCTGCGCGGGCACGAGCGGCGTGCCGCCCTCGCGGAGCGTCACGACCGGCGTGGTGTCGGATACCGGGAGACGGTCCCGGTACTCCTCGATGATTCCGCGCCACTGGTGGGTCATTGCTGGTTACTCTCCTTCAACCCGCATGATGCTGGCGACACCGCGCACGGTGTCGAGCTTGCGCAACGCCTCGACGGTGCCGCCGAGGGCCGCGTCGGACGCACGGTGGGTCACGACGACGAGGGACGCCTCGCCGTCCTTGCCCTGCTGCCGAACCGTATCGATCGAGACACCGTGCTCGGCGAAGACGGTCGCCACCTGGGCGAGAACACCCGGTTTGTCGGCGACGTCGAGGCTGATGTGATAGCGCGTGACGACATCGCCCATGCCGGAGACGGGCAGGGCGGCATACGCGGACTCACCGGGTCCGGTGGTGCCGCTGAGCCGGTTGCGGCCGACGGCGACGAGGTCACCGAGGACGGCGGAGGCGGTCGGGGAGCCGCCCGCGCCGGGGCCGTAGAACATCAGCTGACCGGAGGCATCCGACTCCACGAAGACCGCGTTGTACGCGCCGCGCACGGAGGCGAGCGGGTGGGTCAGCGGGATCATGGCGGGGTGCACGCGCGCGGTGACGGACGCGCCGTCCTCGGCCCGCTCGCAGATGGCGAGCAGCTTGATGGTGCAGCCCATCTCCTTGGCGGAGGCGAAGTCGGCCGCGGTCACCTCGGTCATGCCCTCGCGGTAGACGTCGTCGAGGCGCACGCGCGTGTGGAAGGCGATCCCGGCGAGGATGGCGGCCTTGGCGGCGGCGTCGAAGCCCTCGACGTCGGCGGTGGGGTCGGCTTCGGCGTACCCGAGGGCGGTGGCCTCGTCGAGGGCCTCCTGGTAACCGGCCCCGGTCGAGTCCATCTTGTCGAGGATGAAGTTCGTCGTCCCATTGACGATGCCGAGCACGCGGTTGACCTTGTCGCCGGCGAGGGACTCGCGCAGCGGGCGGATCAGCGGGATGGCACCGGCGACGGCGGCCTCGTAGTAGAGGTCCTTGTTGTGCTGTTCCGCCGCCGCGTGCAGGTCGGCGCCGTCCTGGGCGAGGAGGGCCTTGTTGGCGGAGACGACGGAGGCGCCGTGCTCGAAGGCGGTGGTGATGAGGGAGCGGGCCGGCTCGATACCGCCGATGACCTCGACGACGACGTCGATGTCCCCGCGTTTGACGAGCGCGGTGGCGTCGGTGGTGATGAGCTCGCGCGGGATGCCCTCACGCACCTTGTCGGGCCGCCGCACGGCCACGCCGGCGAGCTCCACGGGGGCGCCGATGCGGGCGGCGAGGTCGTCGGCGTGCGTCGTCATGATGCGCGCCACCTCTGAGCCGACCACTCCACAGCCCAGCAGCGCCACCTTCAGCGGACGCGTACGCATCATCCGACCTCGTTTCCTTTACCTTCTACGGTTGGACCAGTCTCACTCACCGGACCGGAGTTTCTATCCCCGGTCCGGATTGTGAGACGACTATTTCATTATGTTGGCAGGGAAAGGCGGAAGATCTTCCACCCGGCCTTTCCGCTGGTCTATTGATTTATGGATCAGCCGACGTCGAGACGGAGGAGGTCCTCCTCCGTCTCCCGCCGGACGATCACACGGGCCTCGCCGTCGTGCACCGCGACGACGGGCGGCCGAAGCACATGGTTGTAGTTGCTGGCCATGGACCGGCAGTAGGCACCGGTCGCCGGTACGGCGATCAGGTCACCCGGTGCCAGATCGGCGGGCAGGAACGCGTCCTTGACGACAATGTCCCCGCTCTCGCAGTGCTTGCCGACGACCCGGGCGAGCATCGGCTCGGCGTCGGAGGTCCGGGAGACCAGGGCGACGCTGTATTCCGCGTCGTACAACGCCGTACGAATGTTGTCGGACATGCCGCCGTCGACGGAGACGTAGGTGCGCAGCCCGTCGAGCGGCTTGATGGTGCCCACTTCATAAAGAGTGAAGGCGGTGGGCCCGACGATGGCGCGCCCCGGCTCGACGGAGATACGCGGGGTACGCAGCTTGGCGGACTCGCACTCGCGCGTGACGATCTCGGTGAGCGCCTTGGCGATCTCGTGGGGCTCACTGGGGTCGTCGTCGCTGGTGTAGGCGATACCGAGGCCACCGCCGAGGTCGATCTCGGGAAGCTCGACGCCGTGCTCGTCGCGAATGTCCTTGAGCAGCCCGACGACCCGGTGGGCGGCCACCTCGAACCCGGACATGTCGAAGATCTGCGACCCGATGTGGGAGTGGATCCCGATGAGTTCGAGCGAATCGAGCTGGAGCGCACGGCGCACCGCTTCCGCGGCCTGCCCGCCGGCCAGCGGAATGCCGAACTTCTGGTCCTCGTGGGCGGTGGCGATGAACTCGTGCGTATGTGCTTCCACACCGACGGTGATACGGATCTGCACGCGCTGCCGCTTGCCGAGGTCCCGGGCGATGTGGGCAACGCGGACGATCTCCTGGAAGGAGTCGAGGACGATACGGCCGACGCCTGCGCGGATGGCCCTGTCGATCTCTTCCTTGGACTTGTTGTTGCCGTGGAAGGCGATGCGGTCGGCGGGCATACCGGCGGACAGCGCGGTAGTGAGCTCGCCGCCCGAGCACACATCGAGGTTGAGCCCCTCCTCGTGCAGCCACCGGACCACGGCGCGGGAGAGGAAGGCCTTGCCGGCGTAGAAGACATCGGCGTCGGTCCCGAAGGCGGTACGCCAGGCGCGGGCCCGGGCGCGGAAGTCGGCCTCGTCGACGATGTAGGCGGGGGTGCCGTGCTCTTCGGCGAGCGTCTGCACGTCGATACCGCCGACGGTGACGACGCCGTCCTTGTCGCGGGTGACGGTCTGGGCCCACACCTTCGGGTCGAGGGCGTTCAGGTCGGCCGGCGGGCCCGAGTAGTGGCCCTCGGGCAGAACATCGGCGTGACGGGGCCCGGCGGGGTGTGCGGAACGGCTCATGACTCTTGTGGCTTCCTCAGAGGTGTTCGGGTGCGTCGATGCCGAGCAGGGACAGGCCACCGGCCAGCACCGCCCCGGCGGCTTCGGCGAGCGCGAGCCGGGCACGGTGGGCGGCCAAGGGTTTCTCCGCACCGCGCGGCAGCACGGCAGGCAGAAAGACGAGGACGGCATCGGCGACGGTGACGAGGTGCCGGGCGAGCCGGTCGGGGGTGTGACGGGCGGCGGAGGCGGCGAGGATGCGGGGGTGGTCGGCGAGGGCGGTGGCGAGAGCGTGGGCCTCGTTGACCTGGGGCCCCGGTACGGCGGTGGTACGGGGGGCCGCTTGGGCGTCGGCGGCGGTGAGGTCGGTGTGGGTACGGGTGGCCGCGTGGGCGTCGGCGGCGGTGGTACGGGTGACTGCGCGGCCGTCGGCGGCGGTGAGGTCGACGGTGTTACGCGTGGCCGCGTGGGCGTCGGCGGCGGTGGTACGGGTGACTGCGCGGCCGTCGGCGGCGGTGAGGTCGACCGTGGTACGGGGGGTCACGCGGGCGTCGGCTGCCGCGGTGAGGTCGGCCGCGCTATGGGTGGCCGCGTGGGCGTCGCCGGTGGGCCCCGGTTCCGCCGTGAAGCCGAGGTCGGCGGCGTTGCGGGTGAGCGCGCGGGTGCGGGCGTGGGCGTAACGGACGCGGAAGAGGGGGTTGGCCTCGCGCTGGACGAGGTGCTCGTCGGTGATGCGGGGCCGGTCGTGGGCGGCGGGGTGGAGCAGCGCCCAGCGGGCGGCGTCCCGGCCGAGCGGGAGCGGGTCGGCGGGCGCGGGGACGGGTCGTACGTTGATGTCGAGCGGCGCGGGGGCGCCGGGCCGGCCGTGGGCATCGACGCGCACGCCGAGCACGTCCTGCCACTCCGGCTCGGGCCGGGCCTCACAGCTGGTCCGCACGAGAGCGCCCTGCGACCGCAGAAGCCGAGCGACGACCTCCATGACGACGACGGCGCGAACCTCGTGGGGACAGTGGAGCTGCACGACCTCCCCACTGGGCCCGTCGGCGAAGCCGTACCGCGATCCGCGCCGCAGAATCTCCTCGACGAGGGCGCTGGGAGCAGCGGCACGAAGGCTGAAGTTGATGAACCCCGGCCCGGTGACGACGACGTCGGCGACGCCCTCCGCCCCGACGAGGTGCGGCCGCAGAATCTCGGCGACGTGCCGGGGCGTCTGCCCGGCCGGGCGGGCGAGCTGAAGCGCGATGTTGGTGGCGTAGTCCCCACACCCACCGGGCCCGGGCACGGTCACCAGAACCCGCTCCGGTACGGCGACGCGCAGCTCCCCTTCGTCGACAGCACGACGCACCGCGCGCAGCACGGTACGGGAGAGCTCGACGGGGGTCACGGGACAAGCGTATGGGAGAAGGGGGGTGGGTAAGCGAGCGGGTTTGGGCGATGGTCCGGGATGTGGACGGTGCCCCCAGGACGACCGCTCAGCCGCACGCCTCAGCCGCAGCCCCGCCCGGAGTCCCCGGCACTGGCGCTGGCCCCGGCACCCAGAACACCCCCGAACAGAGGACCGCCATCCTCCTCGTCCTCGCCCCCTCCCCGCTGCTTCCGCTCGATCAGCTTGCGTACGAGGCTGACGAGTTCGGCGGGTTCGAAGGGCTTGGCGAGGAAGGCGTCGACACCGACGTCGAGGCCGCTGTCGACCTCGTACTGCGTACAGGCGCTGACGATGGCGAGGGGCAGATCGCGGGTACGGGGGTCGGCGCGGAGCCGCGCGGCGGTGCGCAGCCCGTCCAACCTGGGCATGACGACATCGAGGGTGACGACGTCCGGACGCACCTGATGAACGACATCCAGACACTCGGCACCATCGGCCGCGGTCACGACCTCGAGGCCCTCCAGCTCGAGATTGACCCTGATCAGCTGCCGGATGACCTTGTTGTCGTCCACAACAAGCACCCGGCCCGACGCGCCTGGCACAAATTGAGAGTAGGTCCGGACCGGCCACCGCGTCCGGGTTTTGCCCACTTCCACCCCGTGCGGGCGACCTCGCCACCGCGTAAACGGGTTCATGAACACCCCGAAGGAGCTGGTAGGGTTCTACCCGTCGCCGCCAAGCAAGGCGCCCGACACGCCCCCGTAGCTCAGGGGATAGAGCAACGGCCTCCGGAGCCGTGTGCGCAGGTTCGAATCCTGCCGGGGGCACCCTGTGTGAGGTGCCCAAAGACCCCGTCATCAGCGGAGACGCTGAGTGCGGGGTCTTCGCGTATGTGCAGCAGCGCCAAGAGGCTCGTCCCCAAGGAGAAGCCGGGCGCCTAGCCGAGTCGTTCAGCCGGTGACCGCTCTCGTGGACAGGGCCCGGTGGAGGCAGTCCGTGAAGCGGGTGGTGATTGTGCCGGTTGGGTCGAGGTGGGGGTTGAAGATCGTGACGTCCAGGCCGCGGCAGCGGTTGTCGGCCAGCGCAGCGGTTAGTACGTGTTCGAGTTCCGGCCAGGTCAGGCCGTCGGGGACGCGGTAGTCGACGGCCGGCATGACGGTGTCGTGGAGGACGTCGGCGTCCAGATGGGTCCAGTAGGCGGTGGGGAGGTGGGCCAGGGCCTGGGCCGTGGCCGCTTCGATGCCCAGCTCGCGGACCTTGGCCAGGTCCATCGCGTGCAGGGCCGGGGGCAGCGACTGCATCCCCGCCGCCATGGACTCCGGCTCGTCGCGGAAGGCGAAGGCGACCACGTCCTCGTCCTTGAGGAGGGGGCCTCGGCCTTCCAGGTTCGTGAGGACGGCGGGGCCGCGGCCCGTCGCCAGGGCCAG
Organism: Streptomyces sp. NBC_00287; assembly: GCF_036173105.1. Lineage (NCBI taxonomy): Bacteria > Bacillati > Actinomycetota > Actinomycetes > Kitasatosporales > Streptomycetaceae > Streptomyces > Streptomyces sp. NBC_00287. The sequence goes on along the minus strand of NZ_CP108053.1, from coordinate 6,367,764 downwards.
TTCCATCGAGGCCGCCTCACCGTTCGGTTCGGCGGACGGCTGGTAGAAGTCGGTGTGGCCGTCCAGGAAGAGCAGGCCGTGGCGGCCACGGCGGCGCAGGGCCAGGAGGTTGCCCAGCAGGATCGTGCAGTCTCCGCCGAGGACGACCGGGAAGAGGTCCTGGTCCAGGGCGGCTCCTACGGCATCGGCCAGTTCGGTCGAGTAGTCCGCGATGGCCAGGGGGTTGAGGATGCCCGTCTCCGGGTCGCGCCTCGGGTCGAAGTACGGGGGCTCCAGTCTGTCCGAGCGGGCCACGTCGAATCCCTCCAGCAGCCCTGCCCGACGTAGTGCGGTCGGCAGGTTCGCCACGCCGCTGGGGCGCAGGCCGAGGACCGACGGTGCCTCGATGATCGCCAAGCTCTGCACGGCTGGATCTCCTCTCGAGTGACGTGACTGCCCGTCATATGCGACCGTGACGTTTCCCACATCCCGTTCGGGAGCCTTCAGGTCAACTCGGGCCAGATGAGCAGCAGTTGCGGAGCATGCGCCTCCCGTTCCTGTTTGCGGAATGCAAAGGAACGGGAAGGTTATTGATTCAACTATGGCCTCCGGCGCCCGTGTCCAGTTCACTCGGGACAAGTCCGGCAGAACTACTCGGGTCACAGGAAGCTCGTACAGATATGCACCAAGTTCCCATACATCCGCACTCCGTGAGCGTCGCCGAGGTGATTCCCGGTGATCTGGTCGCCCTGTCGGGCGAAGACGTCGTACGGCAGCGGTGGTTCGTCGTGATGCACACCTTGCCCGAGTCGCCGGAGACGATCCGGGTGACCCTGCGGCCGCCGCTCGGCGGGGTGGACCGGGACGAACTGCTCGCTCGGGGGCGGGAGGTGACGGTCGCGTGCCGGCGGCTGGACGTGGCGGAGGTTCCGCTGGTGTCGTCGGTGCCGCTGGACGGCGTCGAGTTCCGGGACGGGGACCGGGTGACATCGCTGCGGGCCGTTGATCCGCTGGCCGAGGCGGTGACGTATCTGCGGCGGTGGGGGGTGTGGCATCGGGACCTCGACGCCTACGGCGGCGAACCGGTGTCGGACGAGGAGGTACGGCAGTGGGCCGGTGACGCCGATCGGGACGGGTTCGTCGTACGGCATGAGGCGCGGCCGGTGCGGGAAGCGGCCGTTCCTGGGCTGCGGCGGGTTGTTGTCACCGGGCTCGGGGCCGTGTCGCCGCTCGGGGTCGGGGTCGGGGAGCTGTGGCAGGGGCTGCTCGACGGGCGGCACGGGATACGGGAGTTGGACGGGGAGGAGTTCGCGGAGCTGCCGGTGCGGGTGGCGGGGGTGGTGCCCGTCGATCCTGCCGTGCTGTTGCCGCGGGCTGCCGCTCGGCGGATGAACCGGGCCGCGCAGTTCGCCGTACTGGCCGCGCGGGAGGCCTGGGCGGATGCCGGGTTCGTCGAGGGCGGGACTCGGGAGAGCGGGATCGATCCGGAGCGGGTGGGGGTGAGCCTCGGGGCGATTCTCGGGGACGCGTCCGTACTCGTCGGTGGGGACCGGAAGCTGCGGGAGAAGGGGCCGCGGGGGGTTTCACCGCTGACCACACCGATGACGGTGCCGTCGCAGGCCGCCTCGCAGGTCTCGCTCGACCTGCACATCACGGGTGAGGCGCGGACCGTGACCAGCGCGTGCGCCTCCGGCACCGAGGCCATCGGGGAGGCCGTCGACCGCATACGGTACGGCCGTGTCGACGTCGCCCTCGCGGGCGGGGCCGAGGCTGTCGTGACGCCGGCGATCATGGCGTCCTTCGCTGCCATGCGGGCGTTGGCCTCCGGGGGTGTTGACGAGGGGTCGCCTTCTCGGCCGTTCGGGAAGGGGCGGGACGGGTTCGTCAACGGGGAGGGGGCGGGGGTGCTCGTACTGGAGGCCGAGGAGCATGCCCTGGCCCGGGGTGCGCGGATCTATTGCGAGGCGGCGGGGTGGGGACTGTCCGCCGACGCGCATCACATGGCCGCGCCCGATCCGTCCGGGAGCGGGGTCGCGCTGGCGCTGCGGCGGGCGGTGCGGGATGCCGGGGGGCATGTGGTGGATGTCGTACACGTCAACGCCCATGCCACGGCGACGGTGGAGGGTGATCTCGCGGAGGCGGGGGCCTTGCGGGCGGTGTTCGGGGGGCGGGCTGTGCCGGTCACCGCTTTGAAGGGGCACCTTGGGCATCTGCAGGGGGCCGCGGGTGGGGTGGAGGCCGTGGCCGCGGTGCTCACGCTGCATCACGGGGTGGTGCCGCCGACTGTGGGGAGCGGGGAGGTCGACGATGCGATGGGGGTGGATGTGGTGCGGGGGGTGCCGCGGGCGTTGCCGGTGGACGGGGATCTGGTGCTCAGCAACTCGTTCGGGTTCGGGGGGCACAACGCGGTGCTGGCGCTGCGGCGGGTGTAGGGCCGGAACGGCAACGCCGTAACAGTCATGCTGTCCGCTTGCGGGCCGTCGTCTTCTTCGCCGGGGTCTTCTTCGCCGCACTCTTCGTCGCCGTGCTCTTCGTCGTCGATGCCGTCTTCTTTGATGTGCTCTTCGTCGTCGATGCCGTGGACTTCTTCGCAGCCGTCGTCTTCTTCGCCGCCGTCTTTTTCGTCGTCGATGCCGTCGACTTCTTGCCCGTCGTCTGTTTCGGGGTGGCGCGGGACGTCTTGCGCTGGGGGAGTTGCGTGACCTCCGCCGGTTCCTCGCCCCGCGACTCCTTCGCCGCGCGGACGCTCTTCTCCAGGGCCGCCATCAGGTCCAGGACCTTGCCGCCCTTGGCCGGTTCGGGGGCCTCGCGGGGGGCCTCGCCGGCGGCCTTCGCGGCGATGACCTCCTCCACCGCCTCGCGGTACTCGTCATGGAGGTCCTCCAGCTCCACCTCGCCCAGGGTGTCCATCAGGGCGTCCGCCAGGTCCAGTTCCTTGTCCCGGACCGTGACTCCCACATCGGGCGCCACGCCCTCGGGGGCACGGACCTCGTCCGGCCAGAGCAGGCCGTGCATGGCGATGGCGTCGCCCACGACCCGGAGCATGCCCAGGCGTTCCCGGCCGCGGAGGGCGAACTTGGCGATGGCCACCTTGTTGCTGCGCTTCAGGGCTTCACGCAGAAGGGTGTACGGCTTCGCCGCCGGCGCGCCGCTCGCCGCCAAGTAGTACGCCGCGTCCATCTGGAGCGGGTCGATACGGTCCTCCGGGACGAAGGCCACGATCTCGATCGTCTTCGCCGTCGAGATCGGCAGCTGGGCCAGATCCTCGTCGGTGATCGGGACGATCGTGCCGTCCGCGTCCTCGTATCCCTTGCCGATCTCCGACTGGGTGACCTCGCGGTCCTCCAGTTCGCAGAACTTGCGGTAGCGGATGCGGCCGCCGTCCTCCGCGTGGATCTGGCGGAACGAGATCGAGTGGCTCTCGGTCGCGTTCACCACCTTGATCGGGATGCTGACCAGACCGAACGAGATGGCGCCGTTCCATATGGATCTCACGTGCAGCACCCTTTCGTCGGGTTTGGGTTTACTTCGCAGCTCTTCATCCCATTTCCATGGGATTCTCATCGTATGACGCCGATCACAGAGGTGAAGGGGCGACGGCTCGCGCTCAGCAATCTGGAGAAGGTGCTGTACCCGGCGACCGGCTTCACCAAGGGCGAGGTGCTGCACTACTACGCCACGACCGCCGACGTGCTGCTGCCCCATCTGCGTGACCGGCCGGTCTCCTTCCTGCGGTACCCGGACGGGCCGGACGGACAGGTCTTCTTCACCAAGAACGTGCCGCCGGGTACGCCCGAGTGGGTCACCACCGCCGAGGTCCCCCGTTCGGAGGGGCCGGCCCGGATGGTGCTCGTGCAGGATCTGCCGAGTCTGATGTGGGCGGCGAACCTGGTCACCGAGTTCCACACCCACCAGTGGGTCGCCCAGGCACCCGGGGACGCCGACCGGCTCGTCTTCGACCTGGACCCCGGCACCCCGGCGACGATCGTGGAGTGCTGCGAAGTCGCCCTGTGGCTGCGCGAGCGGCTCGCGGCGGACGGGATCGAGGCGTACGCGAAGACCTCCGGGTCGAAGGGGCTGCATCTGCTGGCCGCGGTCCGGGGTTCGTCCTCCGACCAGGTGTCGGAGTACGCCAAGGGGCTCGCGACGGAGGCCGAGAAGGCCATGCCGCGGCTCGTCCTGCACCGGATGACGCGCAGCCTGCGGCCCGGGAAGGTCTTCGTCGACTGGAGCCAGAACGCCGCCCGCAAGACCACGGCCACGCCCTACACCCTGCGCGCCCGCCCCGAGCCCTGGGTCTCCGCGCCGGTCACCTGGACCGAGGTCGAGGACTGCCGGAACCCGACCCAGCTGGCCTTCACCGCACCGGACCTCGCCCCCCGCATCCAGGACTACGGCGACCTGCTGGCCCCACTCCTCGCCCCGGACCGGGCGGGGACGCTGCCGCGGCAATGACCTCGGCCCGGACCTGCGCAAACGCCGCCGTAGCGCCGGACCCTCCCCTCCCCCTCCTCTCAGACCCAAAGGAGCCACATGCCCCTCCGCCGTACCCTCCTAGTCGGCCTCTCCGCTCTCACGCTCGGCGCCGCACTCCCCCCTCGCCCCGCCCTCCGAGGCCACCCCGCGGACCCCGGACGCCGGGGTGATCACCGACTGGAATCGGACCGCCGATGCCGTCATCAACGGCGATGCCAAGCTGTATGCCGCCGAGCAGCTCGTGTGGCACGGCTTTGTGTCGGCCGCCGTGTACAACGCGGTGGTGGGCGTCGAGGGCCGGTACTCCCCGTACAAGTGGCACGGGCGGGCGCCCGCCACCGCCTCCTCCGAGGCGGCGGCCGCGGCAGCCGCACACCGGGTGCTTCTGACGTACTTCCCGAAGTCCAGGAACCGGATCGACGCGGCCTTCGAAGACTCGCTCGCGAAGATTCCCGACGGGCGTGCCCAGGACCTCGGTGTCGCCTTCGGGCGGAAGGCCGCCGAACACCTCGTACGGATGCGGGTGGACGACGGGCGCGGTGCACCCGTGAGCTTCGGCAGGCAGCCCGCGATGGGCGTCTGGCGGCCCACTCCGCCCGCGAACCAGACCTTCCACCTCCCCTGGCTGGCCAAGATGCGGCCGCTGCTGGTCGAGTCGTCGGACCAGTTCGTGCCGGGGCCGCCGCCCCCGCCGCACTCCCGGCAGTACGCGAGGGACGTCGCCGAGGTGAAGGCGCTCGGAGGAAAGAAGAGCAAACGGTCGGCGCGGCAGACCGAGACCGCTCGCTTCTACGCCGATGTCCTGACGGTGCAGTTGCAGGCCGCCTACCGCGGCCACACCGCACGGCACGGGCTGGACATCGTCGACGCGGCCCGGCTGTTCGCCGCCGCCAACACGGCGACCGCGGACGCGGCGATCACCGCGTGGAACGCCAAGTTCACGCACGCCCAGTGGCGCCCGATCACCGCGATCCGGCTGGCCGCCACCGACGGCAACCCGGCGACCGAGCCCGACGGGAGTTGGGAGCCGCTGCTGCGCACGCCGCCCTATCCGGACTACGTCAGCGGCCACTGCGCCATCGACGGGGCCGCGATCACCGTGCTGGACCGGCTGACCGGCGGGGACGTGGCCTTCCGGATCTCCTCGGCGGTCACCGGCACCACCCGTACGTACAAGCGGGCGGCCGACTTCAACCGTGATGTGATCGACGCCCGGGTGTTCGGCGGGATCCACTACCGGACCAGCGACCTCGTGGGCAACGCGATGGGCCGCGAGATCGGCCGCTTCGCGCTGGACCACTACTTCCGCCCGGTGGACTAGACCCGCGTCCAGGTGTTCCGGTCCCGTGCCATCGCGTGCAGCGCCTCCACGTCCGCCGGTTTGAGGACGCCCCCTTGCCGGGCCAGCTCCCCGAGGTTCGTGTCCTGGAGGACGCGGACCTCGCGGACGGGGGCGGTGACCGAGACGTCCGCGGGACCGGCCAGGGCCAGGACCGGGCGGACCTCCGCCGTCAGGGCGTACGAGGCGCGGTCGGCGTCGGCCCGGACGCGGCGCAGGAGGGGATGCGGTTCCCGGCGGCCGATCGTGACCATCGGATCCGCGACCCTGATCCGCTGCTTACGGGCGTACAGGGTGTGGATGGCGAACAGCCCCGCCGGTCCAATCGCCAGGTGATGGATCCGCGCCCCGCCCGGCAGCGGGATCGAGTGCAGGGTGTGCCAGCCCGCGCCGTCGAGGCGGTCCAGGGCCTCCCCCACCGTCTGTTCGGCGGTGAGCGCGCGGCGCCTGGGATCCGTGCGCAGCCGCTTGGGCGGTCCCGGGTCGCGGTCCAGGGCGATCAGGAGCGCCTCGCCGGGACGGTTGGGCGCCAGGTCGTCGTCCGGATGGAGGGTGAGGCGGGCCAGCTCGGCCGGGGTCGGGACCGGCGGCGGTCCCACCGCCACCGGGCCGCTGAGGAACGGGCCCAGGACTTCCAGCACCTCGTCCCGGCGCTCGTCGCTGAGCAGGTTGACTCTGGCGGCCTCACGGTCGTACCAAGCGATGTTCCTGCCGTCCGTGAGGCAGACGTACAGCCGTTCCTGGCCGTGGCGCCAGGTCGGCACGACACGCAGTGCGCTCATGCACCATCACCCCTTTGACCATGGGAACAGGCGGGGTGCTCCAGGGGCAAGAACCCGGCTACCTTTGAGAGGAGTTGGGAGGGGAAGTTGGGGGAGGCGCCAATTGCGTACCCGCAGGAAGCAACCCGACGTTCCTGCTCCGGACACCCCGTGGGACGAGATCGTGCCCGGCCTGTGGATGGGCGGTCATGAGTTCCGGGCGGTGGCGGGGCAGCTGGAGTTCGTCGTCGTACGGGACGAGTTCGATCTCGTACAGACGCTGCTACGGCTGCCCGGGCACGGGCCCGACGGCGGTGTGGAGCACCATGTGTGGCCCATCCCGGACGGGCCGCTGGACGGGACGCAGCTCACCGGCGTGATGCGGCTGGCGCAGGCCGCGGGGGAGGCGCTGGACGCGGGCCGGTCGGTCCTGGTGCGCTGCTACCACGGGTACAACCGCTCGGGTCTGGTCGTCGCGCAGACGCTCATGAGGCGGGGGCACTCCGTCGAGGAGGCGATCCGGCTGATACGGTCCCGGCGCTCGCCCTGGGCCCTGCACAATGACCTCTTCGTCGAGTACCTGCGCGCCGGTCTGTCCACCGCCCGGCTGCTCGAGGAGCTCACCGAGTGATCACCCCGGCCCACCCGGGCGGGCAAAAGGGACTTCCCTCCGAATAAGGTGTACGGGGCCACCGCTCACCTCCGAACCACAGGAGCACCGTGCCCCGCACCGTCGTCCGTACGACCGTCGGCGTCGCCCTGCTGCTGGTGACCGCCGCGGGCTGCGGTGACGCCGGCGGACTCCAGGGCGCGGGCGCCACCCCGACCGCGGTCAGCCCGGCCCGGCTCTGGCCCGAGCTGACCCCGGCGTCCAGCCCCGCCTTCGAGATCGGCGAGGTGACCACCGAGGTCGTCAAGGGCGTCGACGTGCCCGGCGACGACATCCGCAAGGTCGACCCGGTGGCGGTCGTGCGCGCCGAGATCGCCGCGAGTCCCGGCGACTACGAGGGCGCGAAGGCGCCGTACCGCGAGACCGCGGGGCGGATGGCCGACTGCGACACCGGCAGCGCCCGCTGTCCCGTCCTCACGCCCTACTACCGGGACCTGAGCGGCGACGGACGCGAGGACCTGACGCTCGGCTTCCGGCTCCTGCCCGGCGAGCTGACCGGCATGCGCGTCTACACCGTCCAGAAGCACCGGTTGGTGCGGGTCATGTCCTACGACGACGCCGTCAGCGCGGTGGAGCTGGCCGGGCGGTCCGTGATCGTCCGGGCGCCCTCGGAGGTCGCGGGGTACGAGTACCGGCTCCAGTGGACCTGGGACGCGCAGGCCAACGCGATGCTGCTCACCCACGACGAGATGCTGCGCACGGGTGAGCGCAAGCCGTCGCCCAAGCCTTCGGCGAGTGATCGATGAGGCCCTCGCTGCCCCGCTGGGCCGGGACGCTCGCCACCAAGGCGGCCGTGTTCATCACGGTGATGTGCTGCGCGCTGACCGTGCTGCTCGGTGTGCTCGTGCATGTCTCGGTGACCAACCAGACCGTCGGCCGGGCCCGTACCGAGGCGCTGTCCCGGCTGACCGACGCGACGACCGCCTTCGAGGCCGGGGACCGGCTGATGCCGGGCGCGGGCGTCGATCCGGCGGGGCTGCCGGGGGCGCTGCGGGAGCTGGCCGTCGCCGGGGACCGCGGCACGATGGTCGCCGACCACGAGGGCCGGCCGACGATGTGGGCGGCGGGTCCGGCCGACGGCTCGCGGGCGCTGGCCGTGCAGGTCGACTACTCGCAGCAGGCCCGCACGATCGACGGTCTGGACCGGGCGATCCTGTGGTCCTCGCTGCTGGCCATCGGCACGACGCTGCTGGTCGGCGCGCTCGCCGTGACCCGGGTGACCCGGCGGCTGCACACCACGGCCCAGGTGGCCCGGCGGATCAGCGGCGGCGACCTGGACGCTCGCGTCGACGATCCCCGGACGAAGGATCCCTCGCGGCCGCAGGACGAAGTGGCCGCGGTGGCCGCCGCGCTGGACTCCATGGCGGGGTCGCTGCAGGGGAAGTTGCAGGCCGAGCAGCGGTTCACGGCGGATGTGGCGCATGAGCTGCGGACGCCGTTGACGGGGCTGCATGCGGCGGCGGAGCTGTTGCCTCCGGGGCGGCCGACGGAGTTGGTGCGGGATCGGGTGGCGGCGTTGCGGACGCTCACCGAGGATCTGCTGGAGATTTCTCGCCTTGATACCGGGCGGGAGCGGCTTGATGTGGACACCGAGCGGTTGGGGGCGTTGGCCGAGCGGGTGGTTCGGGCGGCCGGGGACCGTACGGAGGTGGTCGTTCTGCGGGATGTGACCGTGGAGACGGATCGGCGGCGGCTGGAGCGGGTGCTCGGGAATTTGGTGGTGAATGCGCATCGCCATGGGCGTGGCCCCGTGGTGGTGACGGTGGATGAACTTCGGGTGACCGTGCGGGACCACGGGGTTGGGTATCCGGAGTATTTGCTGGAGCATGGGCCGCAACGGTTTCGTACGGAGGGGGGCGCGAAGGGGCATGGGTTGGGACTGACCATCGCGTTGGGGCAGGCGGAGGTGTTGGGGGCGCGATTGTCTTTTGCCAATGCAGAGGATGGGGGCGCTATGGCTGTGCTTTCTCTGCCGGCCGGTGGGGGCTAGTCGCGCCCACGCGGCGGAGCCGCAAATCGACACAGCCCCGCGCCCTATCGGGGCGCTCCGGATGGCCCATGTTGAGAGGCGACCGGCGCTTTGCGCCCATAGCGTGGCGAATAGTCAGTTTCACCCCCTCTTATGGAGGTAGGCACCATGTCGCTCCGCTCCCGTCTCGCCATAACCGTCGCCGCCGGCGCGCTCGCCGCCGGCGCACTCGCCACACCCGCAGTCGCCGGTGACGACTGGGAGTCGTCCCGGGGCGACTCGGGTGGGAACCACCAGGAACACCACCCCCGCCTGTACAAGGGCGTGGTCACCGCCAACACCCTGCTGCTGCGCAGCGCCCCCAACCGAGGCGGGCAAGTCATTCGGACCGCGCACCGCGGGGAGATCGTGAAGATCTTCTGCAAGACGGTCGGGCAGAACATTCAGGGCAACCCGCTCTGGTACCTCCTCACGGACGGCACCTGGGCCTGGGGGTCGGCCCGGTTCATCAACAACATCGGGCCCGCGCCACGCTGGTGCTGAGCCGCAAGGCACACAAGACGCCCTATTTGGGTAAGTTCCGGACATGAGCAAGGCCGGAACCACCGTGGCACGAGCGGACGCACCCGCTCCCGCCGTCCGTCTCCCCCGGCGCCGTGGCATCGAACTGTCCCTCATCGTCGTGGCCGTCCTGCTCTCCGTGTACGGCTACTGCGCTGTCGGCCTCGCCCGCACCGGCACCGTCCCGCCCGGCGCCGTCGGCTACGGCGCCGGGCTCGGTGTGCTGGCGCTCGTCGCCCACTTGGCGGTGCGGTTCCGGGCGCCGTACGCGGATCCGCTGATGCTGCCGATCGGCGTGCTGCTCAACGGGCTGGGCCTGGTGCTGATCTACCGGCTCGACCTGGAGACCCCGGGCGACCGGGCGGCGCCCGCCCAACTCGTGTGGTCCACGCTGGGGGTGGCGTTCTTCATCGTGACGGTGGTGCTGCTGCGCGACCACCGGGTCCTTCAGCGGTATGCGTACGTCTGTGTGGTCGCCGCCCTCGGGCTGCTGATCCTGCCGATCCTGTTCCCCGCCGTGAACGGCGCCCGGATCTGGATCCGGATCGCCGGATTCTCCATCCAGCCGGGCGAGTTCGCGAAGGTGCTGCTGGCGGTGTTCTTCGCCGCGTATCTGGCCGCGAACCGAGGGGCGCTGGCGTATGCGGGCCGCCGTGTGTGGCGGCTGCAACTGCCGACCGGGCGGGTGCTCGGGCCGATCGTCGCCATCTGGCTGCTGAGCGTCGGCGTCCTGATCCTCGAACGGGACCTCGGGACCTCGCTGTTGTTCTTCGGCCTGTTCGTGGTGTTGCTGTACGTCGCCACAGGGCGCACCGGGTGGATCGCCGTGGGGCTGCTGCTGGCCGCGCTGGGGGCCGTGGCCGTGGGCTGGCTGGAGCCGCATGTGCACAGCAGGGTCGAGGACTGGCTGCATCCGTTCGCGTCGATCGAGGCGGGGCAGGGCCCCAACCAGCTCTCCCAGTCGCTGTTCGCCTTCGCGGCGGGCGGCATGCTCGGCACCGGGCTCGGGCTCGGCCACTCCGTGCTGATCGGATTCGCCGTCAAGTCGGACTTCATCCTGGCCACGGCGGGCGAGGAGCTGGGCCTGGCCGGACTGTCCGCGATCTTCCTGCTCTACGGCCTGCTCGTGGAGCGCGGCTACCGGGCGGGCCTCGCGCTGCGCGACCCGTTCGGGCAGCTGCTCGCGGTGGGTCTTGCCTCCATCGTGGCGCTCCAGGTGTTCGTGATCGCGGGCGGGGTGACCGGGCTGATCCCGCTGACCGGCATGGCGATGCCGTTCCTGGCGCAGGGCGGCTCGTCGGTCGTCACCAACTGGGCGATCGTGGCGCTGCTGGTCCGGGTGAGCGACTCGGCGCGGCGGCGCTACGACGAGGAGGCCCCGGCGTGACCCGGCACATCCGGCTCGCGGCCGTCTTCTGCGCCCTGCTGCTGGCCGCGCTCCTGGTGAACGCCACCCGTCTCCAGGTCTTCGAGTCCGGCGCCTATGACGAGAACCCCGCCAACCGCCGGGGGACCATCGCCCGGTACGGCGAGCCGCGCGGCGACATCCTGGTCGGCGGCCGCCCGATCACCGGATCCAAGGACACCGGCGAGCAGCTCCGCTATGAACGCACCTATCTGGACGGCCCGTTGTACGCGCCGGTGACCGGCTTCGCCTCGCAGGTGTACGGCACATCGCTCCTGGAGCACACCGAGGACGGGGTGCTGTCCGGCTCGGATCCGATGCTGTCGTCGTTCCCGCTGCTGAACGATCTGACCCGGGCCCGGAATCCGGGCGGCGATGTGCTGACGACCCTGCGCGCATCGGCTCAGCGGGCGGCCTACGAAGGGCTCGGCGGACGCAAGGGCGCGGTGGCGGCGATCGAGCCGTCGACGGGCCGGATCCTGGCGCTGGTGTCGACGCCCTCCTACAACCCGGAGGCCCTGTCGGGGAACGGGCCGACGGTGGCGCGGTCCTGGATCGGGCTGAACGAGGACCCGGAGAAGCCGATGCTCAACCGGGCGGTACGGCAGACGTATCCGCCGGGGTCGACCTTCAAGGTGGTGACCGCGGCGGCGGCGCTGGACGCGGGGGTGGTCACGGATGTCGACGAACCGACCGACTCCCCCGACCCGTACACCCTGCCCGGTACCTCGACGAGCCTGACGAACGAGGCGAAGGGGTGCGCGGACGCCTCGCTGCGGGCCGCCTTCGAGTGGTCGTGCAACACCGTGTTCGCGAAGCTGGGGGTGCGGGTGGGGGTGACCGATCTGGCGGCCACCGCGCAGGCCTTCGGGTTCAACGACACGGGGGTGCGGATTCCGTACACGGTGGCGCCGAGCACCTTCGACACCTCGGTCGACCGGGCGCAGCTCGCGCTGTCGGCGATCGGGCAGTACAACACGCGGGCGACGCCCTTGCAGATGGCGATGGTCGCGTCGGCGGTGGCGAGCGGGGGGCAGGTGCGGGAGCCGTATCTGGTGGAGCGGACGATCCGCTCGGGCGGGGCGACGCTGGAGACGGCCGGGTCCCGTCCGGTACGGCAGGCGATGCATCCCGCGACCGCGGTACGGCTGCGGGAGCTGATGACGGACGTGGTGCGGAAGGGCACCGGTACGAACGCGGCGATCCCGGGGGTGACCGTCGGCGGCAAGACCGGCACCGCCCAGCACGGCATCGGCAACTCCGGGACGCCGTATGCCTGGTTCGTGTCGTGGGCGCAGGGTGAGCGGGACCTGGAGCCGAAGGTGGCGGTCGCGGTGGTGGTGGAGGACGCGGAGGCGGACCGTGGGGAGATCAGCGGGGGCGGGGACGCGGCGCCGATCGCGCGGGCGGTGATGGAGGCGGTGCTCAACTCCTAGGCGGGCGTTCTCGGTTGCTGAGACGGGGGTACCGATCGGCGCGTCTCCCGACCTAACGTTCGGTCCATGACCTCAGTCGCGTACGAACTCGCCCAGGTGAACATCGGACGCCTCAAAGCCCCGCTGGACTCCCCTCAGTTGAAGGACTTCGTCGACGCGCTGGACTCGGTGAACGCCGACGCCGACTCGGCGAAGGGCTTCGTCTGGCGGCTCCAGTCCGAGGAAGGCGACGCCACGGACATCCCCGTCTTCGGGGACGAGTGGCTGATCATCAACATGTCGGTGTGGCGGGACGCCGACGCCCTGACCGCGTACATGTACCAGGGCCGCCACCGGGAGATGCTGGCCCGCCGCAGGGAGTGGTTCGAGAAGGTCCAGGAGGCGATGGTGACCCTGTGGTGGGTCCCGGCCGGCCACCGCCCGACGGTCGCGGAGGCGGAGGCCCGCCTGCTGCACCTGCGCACCCACGGCCCGACACCGTACGCCTTCACCTTCCGCACGTCGTACCCGGCACAGAGCGCCGAGCCGGTGGCGCTCGAGGTGCCGGACGGCCTGGGCTGCTCGGTCTAGGACAGCGGCTCCCGGCGGCTCAGCCACTCCTGCGGTACGCCGTCGACGCCCGTGCGGGCGGCCACGATGCCGCCGGTGATGGCGCAGGTGGTGTCGACGTCGCCGAAGCCCTCGGCTGTGGTCCACAGGGCCGGGAGCAGGTCGTCGGGGTGGCGGGCCGCGGACCAGACGGCGAAGGGGACGGTGTCGTCGGCGCGGATGCGCTGACCGTTGCCGAGGAGGTCGGCGGCCTTCCAGGGGTCGGTGGTGAAGGGGACCTCGGCGGCGCGGGCGAGGCCTTCGCGCACGGCGCTGTCGGGGGTGAGGTCGGCCACCGCGGGGAGCGTCAGCTCACGGCGTGCGGACAGGGCCGCCGCCACGGCCACCGCAACCGCGCCCGCGATGCCCTCCGGGTGGGCGTGGGTGACCTCGGCGGAACGGGTCGCCTGTTCGACGACGCGCTCCAGGCTGTCGTGGAAGAAGGCACCCAGGGGTGCCACCCGCATCGCGGCGCCGTTGCCGAGGCTGCCCTCGCCGCCGAAGAGTTCGCGGGTGAACTCGGGCCAGCGGTCGGGTTCGTCGAGCAGCCGGGGCAGCAGCTGGTGCATGCCGTAGCCGTAGCCGCGGGCGGGATCGGCGTCGTAGCCGAGCGCGAAGGCCAGGGCGAGTTCCCGCTGTTCGATCTCGCCGTACTGGTCCAGCACTCTCATGACCCCGAGCGCCATCGCCGTGTCGTCGGTCCAGTGCCAGTCCCGCTCCTCGGGCATACGGCGGGCGCGGACCTCGTCGTACGCCTGCTGCGGGTCGCGGAAGAGGGGGAACCAGCGCTCGCCGAACGCGTCGCCGAGGGCGAGGCCTTCGAGGCTGCGGCGGGCGGCGGCACGGTTCATGGACTGGTCCCCAGATCTATCGCTTCCTGCACTTCTGCCATCCGATCATGCTCCTCCGCGGCAAAGCGTTCCGTATCCAGTTTCTCGGCGATCTCCTCGTCCTCGGCCATCAGCAGATCGAGGTTGGAGTCGCCCATCTCGAAGACGCCCATGTCGACATAGGCCTGTTGGAGGCCTTTGCCCCACAGGCCGATGTCCTTGACGCAGGGGACGATGCGGGAGAAGAGCAGCTGACGGAACAGGGCCAGGAACTCGGACTGTTCGCTGTACTCCTCGGCCTCGGCGGTCGGGATGCCGAAGTTCTCCAGGACCTCGACTCCCCCTGAGACGGTCGCGCATCAGGTAGCAGCCCTCGATGACGAACTCCTCGCGTTCGCGCAGTTCGGCGTCGGTGAGCTGCTGGTAGTAGTCGCGCAGTGCCATCCGGCCGAAGGCCACATGGCGGGCCTCGTCCTGCATGACGTAGGCGAGGATCTGCTTCGGGAGGGGCTTGTCGGTGGTGTCGCGGATCATCCCGAACGCGGCGAGGGCGAGGCCCTCGATGAGGACCTGCATACCGAGGTACGGCATGTCCCAGCGGCTGTCGGCGAGCGTGTCGCCCAGCAGCGACTGGAGGTTGTCGTTGATCGGGTACAGCATCCCGATCTTCTCGTGCAGGAAACGGCCGTAGATCTCGGCGTGCCGGGCCTCGTCCATGGTCTGGGTCGCCGAGTAGAACTTGGCGTCCAGGTCGGGGACGGACTCCACAATGCGCGCGGCGCAGACCATCGCGCCCTGCTCGCCGTGCAGGAACTGGCTGAACTGCCAGGACGCGTAGTGCTTGCGCAGCTCCCCCTTGTCCGCGTCCGTCATCTTCGCCCAGTGCCGGGTGCCGTAGAGCGACATCGCCTCGTCCGGGGTGCCGAGCGGGTCGTCGGGGTCCACCTCCAGCGTCCAGTCGATCCGCTTCTGCCCGTCCCACTGCTTGTCCTTGCCCTTCTGGTAGAGGGCGAGCAGCCGGTCGCGGCCGTCGTCGTACTCCCAGGAGAAGCGGGCCGCGCCGGTCGCCGGCACCTTCCAGAGGGGGTCTCCCGGGTCGTTGGCGTACACGTCGTAGGTCGGCATGTCTCGCAGGCTCCCGCTCGGTAGACGCGGGGTCAACAAGTGCCGCACGAGGGATTGACGGCCTTGCTGACAAGCAGTCTCATAAGAGAACGGAGGATGTGACCCCGGGTAACGAATTGGGAGAACGATGACGACCCTCACGGAAGCCGACGCGCTGGAAGGCCTGCGCGACGCGCTGGGCCTGCTCAAGGACCGGGAGCAGGTGGCCGAACGGCTGCTCGACTCCTCCGCGAAGCACTCCTTCGACCCCGACAAGGAGCTGGACTGGGACGCGCCCTTCGAGGAGGGCAAGTGGTTCTGGCCGCCGGAGCTGGTGTCGCTGTACGACACCCCGATCTGGAAGCGGATGAGCGAGGAGCAGCGGATCCTGCTCTCCCAGCACGAGGCGGCGGCGCTGGCCTCGCTGGGGATCTGGTTCGAGCTGATCCTGATGCAGCTGCTGGTGCGGCACATCTACGACAAGGCGGCGACGAGCGCGCATGTGCGGTACGCGCTCACCGAGATCGAGGACGAGTGCCGGCACTCGAAGATGTTCGCCCGGCTGATCTCGCGCGGGGAGACGCCCTGGTACCCGGTGAGCCGGGTGCATCAGAATCTGGGACGGCTGTTCAAGACGATCTCCACGACTCCGGGATCCTTTACGGCGACGCTGCTCGGGGAGGAAGTCCTGGACTGGATGCAGCGGCTGACCTTCCCCGACGAGCGGGTGCAGCCGTTGATCCGGGGCGTCACGCGGATCCATGTCGTCGAGGAGGCCCGGCATGTCCGCTACGCCCGCGAGGAGCTGCGGCGGCAGATGCTGACGGCGCCCAAGTGGTCGCAGGAGTTCACTCGGGTCACCTCCGGGGAGTTCGCCCGGGTGTTCTCGGTGGCGTTCGTGAACCCCGAGGTCTACACGAATGTGGGCCTGGACAAGCGGGAGGCCGTGGCGCAGGTACGGGCGAGCGGGCACCGACGGGAGGTCATGCAGACCGGCGCGAAACGGCTGACGGACTTCCTGGACGACATCGGGGTACTGCGCGGAGTCGGACGGCGGCTGTGGCGGTCATCGGGACTGCTGGCCTAGGTGAGGGCTGTGGCGGGGCCGGTTACGCTGCACGTCATGAGCTCCTCGGCCCCCACTCCCGCCTATCGCCGTCTCAGTGTCGAGGAGCGGCGCAGTCAGTTGCTCGCCGCCGCTTTGTCGCTGTTCGCTCATCGGGCGCCCGAAGAGGTCTCGCTCGATGATGTGGCGGAGGCCGCCGGGGTGTCGCGGCCGCTGGTGTACCGGTACTTTCCCGGCGGCAAGCAACAGCTGTACGAGGCCGCCCTGCGCTCCGCCGCCGAGGAGCTCCAGCAGTGCTTCGACGAGCCCCGTGAAGGGCCGTTGCTGACCCGGCTGGGGCGGGCCCTCGACCGGTATCTCGCCTTCGTCGACGAGCACGACGCCGGGTTCAGCGCGCTGCTCCAGGGCGGCAGTGTCGTCGAGACCTCCCGGACCACCTCCATCGTCGACGGAGTGCGGCGGGCCGCCGCCGAGCACATCCTCAGACATCTGGACGTCACCACGCCCGGACTCCGACTCCGGATGACCGTCAAGGTGTGGATCACCGCCGTCGAGGCGGCCTCCCTCCTCTGGCTCGACGAGGGCAAGCAGATCCCCGTCGGCGAACTGCGCGACTGGCTGGTCGACCAGTTCGTCGCCGTGCTCTCCGTGACCGGCGCCCGCGACCCGCAGACCGCGGCGCTGGTCCAGGCGCTCGCCGAGGATGGCTGACACTGGTGCCGTGAAGAGCGAAGACACCCCCTTCGAGGGCGGGCCCATGGACGGGCGCGTGCTGCCCGTACTGCTGGGGATCACCGGGCACCCGCCCAAGACGTACCGCATCCCCGTCCCGGACCCCGACGGCGGCCCGCCCACCGTGCTCGTCTACCGGCGCGTGCCCCGCGTCGAGGGCCGGCCCGTCGGACTCTCCCGGCGCTGGAAGTACACGTACGACCCCGAGGGGCGTCTGGAGAGCCGGCTGAAGTGGCCCTGGTCGAAGCCAGACGCCACGCCGGGCGGCAAGCGGGACGACGCGGACGGGTGACCTGGTTGCGCCGAACCGCGCACACTCGGCGCGCGCATCACGAGCGTCAGCCTGATGCTCGCGGTGCGGAGCAGAGGGGCTGCTCCGCACCGGAGGTGATGAGGTGTCAGGAAGGCTTCTGCGTCTGGTGTGTACGGCGGCGACGGCGGCCGGCGCCGTCCTCGTACCGGCCCCGGCCATGGCCGTCCCCGAGCCCGGGGAAGCGTCGGTCTCCCAGCTCCTGACGGATCTTCAGCGGCTGTACCGGGAGGCGGAGCGGGCCACCGAGACCTATAACGCCACCGAGGAGAAGCTGAAGAAACAGCGCGCCGAGGCCGGACGCCTGGACGGCGAACTCACCCGGGTCCGGCTCTCCCTGCACAACAGCCGGGGCGCGGCGGGGCGGCTGGCGCGGCAGCAGTACCAGAGCAGCACCGAGATCTCCTCGTACGTACGGCTGCTGCTCGCCCGCGATCCGCAGCACGCGCTCGATCAGGGGCATGTGATCGGGCAGTTGGCGCGGGAGCGGGCCGAGACGGTGGGGCGGCTGGAGGGCAGCGAACGGAAGGCCGACGTCCTTGCCCGCAAGGCCCGCACGGCACTGGACAGGCAACTCGCCCTCGCCGAGCGGCAGAAGAAGGAGCGGGAGGAGGTGGAGCGGCGGCTGGGGGACGTCCAGGAGAAGCTCGTCTCGCTCAGTCCTGAACAGCTCGTCGAGATCGCCGAGTTGGAGAAGAAGGGCATCAGCAAGGCGCAGCAGGACCTCGTCACCTCCGGGGCGCTCAGCAGCGAGCGGAAGCCGTCCGGCGCGGGCCAGCGGGCGGTGCGCTATGCCATGCGGCAGTTGGGGAAGCCGTACGAGTGGGGCGCGGAGGGCCCGAAGACGTACGACTGCTCAGGCCTCACCTCCCGGGCCTGGGACCACGCCGGTACCCCGATTCCCCGCACCAGCCAGGAACAGTGGGCCCGGCTCCCGAGGGTTCCGCTGAAGGAGCTGCGCCCGGGCGATCTGGTGATCTACCGCCGCGATGCCACCCACGTGGCCCTGTACGTGGGCAAGGGCAAGGTGGTCGAGGCCCCCAGAACGGGCGAGAAGATCAAGGTGTCGTCGATGGCGACCCACCCGATCCTGGGAGCCGTACGCCCGGACAAGCCGCTGGCTAGGCCAAAGAAGCCAGATACGCCTCGGTCTTCTCCGGCTCATAGAAGAAGTTCTCAAAGTCGGCCGGGTCGTTGAACGCGTTGGCGAATCGATCCGCCGCCGGCTGAAGCTGACCTGCCGCGCCGATCAGGTTGAGGATGTGCTCCGGCGGCGGGGCCAGCATCGCGTTGGTCCACTTGGTGACGTGCTGCGCGGTCGCCCAGTAGCGGTCGAACGTCGCCTGCATCCACTCTTCGTCGAACGGCTTGTCACCGTGCTCCAGGATGGCGGCGAGGTACGCGGCCGCGCACTTGGACGCCGAGTTGGAGCCCTGACCGGTGATCGGGTCGTTCGCGACGACCACGTCGGCGACGCCCAGGACCAGGCCGCCGCCCGGCAGACGGCCGATCGGGTTGCGGACCGTGGGCGTGTAGCGTCCGGCCAACGTGCCACCGGCGTCCGTCAGTTCGGCCTTCGTCGCCCGCGCGTGCTCCCACGGCGTGAACTTCTCCATGAGTTCCAGGATCAGGGAGAGGTGCTCCGCCGGGTCCTTGACGCCGTTGAAGACGTCCAGCGGGCCGCCGGGTATGCCCTCCCAGAACAGGATGTCGGCGCGTCCGGAGGTGGTGAGCGTCGGCATGATGAACAGCTCGCCGACGCCGGGGACCAGATTGCAGCGGACCGCGTCGAACTCCGGGTGCTCGGGACGCGGGCCGAGGCCATGGACGTAGGCCACCGCGAGGGCGCGCTGCGGCTCGGTGTACGGGGAGCGCTCCGGGTCCCGGGCGAACATGGAGACCAGCTCGCCCTTGCCGGCCGACACCAGGACCAGGTCGTACGTGCGGGAGAAGTAGTCGAGGTCGCCGACCGCCGCGCCATGGATGACCAGCTGGCCGCCGCGCTGGGCGAAGGTCTCCATCCAGCCGGCCATCTTCACACGCTGGTCGACGGACTGGGCGTATCCGTCGAGCCGGCCCACCCAGTCGATCGCGCGGGCCGCCGGGCCCTCGGCCCACGAGCCGGGTGCCGCCACCGAGACGCCGAGTCCTTCGATCTTCGGGGCCTGGGACTCCCAGAAGTTCAGCTGGAGATCGCGCTCGTGCTGCAGGGCCGTGTGGAACATGCACTGCGTCGACATGACCCGGCCGGTGCGGATCTCGTCCGCGGTCCGGTTGGACATGAGGGTGACCTCGTACCCGTTCGACTGGAGTCCGAGGGCGATCTGGAGGCCGGACTGGCCGGCTCCGACGACGAGTATCTTCCGCATACGGGGTCTGGTCTCCTACTCGGGTGTTGCGTCCAGCGCGTGGCCCACCAGGGCCAGGAGGGTCTCGATCACCGAGATCCGGCGGCGCGCGTCCATGATCATGACAGGTATGTGGGCGGGGATCGTGAGCGCGTCGCGCACGTCCTCCGGCTCGAACCGCTCGCTGCCGTCGAAGTGGTTGACCGCGACGACGTACGGCAGCCCGCAGCTCTCGAAGTAGTCCAGCGCCGGGAAGCAGTCCTTCAGGCGCCGGGTGTCGGCCAGCACGACCGCGCCGATCGCGCCGCGCACCAGGTCGTCCCACATGAACCAGAATCGCTGCTGGCCCGGCGTGCCGAACAGGTAGAGCACCAGGTCGTCGTCGAGCGTGAGGCGGCCGAAGTCCATGGCCACGGTGGTGGTCAGCTTCTCGGGCGTGCCGGTGAGGTCGTCGGTGTCCTCGCTTGCCTGGGTCATCAGCGCCTCCGTCTGGAGGGGCGTGATCTCCGAGACCGCCGTGACCAGCGTGGTCTTTCCGACGCCGAACCCGCCCGCCACGACGATCTTCGTGGCGACGGGGGCGCGGGTGCGGTCCGTCTGCCAGGACTTCAGCTCTCTGTCGGTGTCTTCAAAGACGACGGAGTCCACTCAGCACCCTTTCGAGCAGCGCCCGGTCCGGACGGCCGGTGCCGTGACCGGTTCCGGTGCCGTACACACGGATCGTTCCCTGGTCCGCGAGATCGCTCAGGAGCACGCGGACCACACCGAGCGGCATCTTGAGCAGCGCGGCGATCTCGGCCACCGTGCGCATACGGCGGCACAGTTCGACGATGGCCCGCATCTCGGGCATCACCCGGGTGTTGAGGGAACCTCCCCCATAGCTCAACGCATGGGAGGTGCCCCCAGTCAGCTCCCTGCGCTCCTCCGGGGCGTCGAGCGCCGCCACGAACGTCTCCACGAGGAGGACGTGGCCGAAGCGGGTACGGCCGCCGGTGAGCGAATAGGGGCGTACCCGGGCGGGCTTGCGGTCGCCGCCGCGGACGGGGAGCCTCTTCGGCGTGCTGCTGCTCATCGGGCACTCCCCGTCGACTCGGCTTCCAGGGATTTTCGTAGCTCGCTGCGGAGTTCGGGCGTGAGGACGTGTCCGGCGCGGCCGACGAAGAGAGCCATGTGGTACGCGACCACGCTCATGTCGCAGTCGGCGGAGCCGTGTACGCCGAGCAGGGAGCCGTCGCTGATCGACATCACGAACAGGCTGCCTTCATCCATCGCCACCATCGTGTGCTTGACTCCGCCGAACTCCATGAGGCGGGCGGCGCCGATGGTGAGGCTGCCGATGCCGGAGACGATGGTGGCGAGGTCGGCGGAGGAGCCTCTGGGGCCGGTGCGGGTGCTGCGCTTGGCCTTGGCCTCTTGGTTTCTGTCCGGGTCGGAGGAGAGCAGGAGCAGACCGTCGGAGGAGACGACTGCGACCGACTCGATGCCCGGCACCTCCTCGACCAGGTTGGTCAGTAGCCAGTGCAGGTTGCGGGCTTCACTGCTCAGTCCGAAGGTACTGGGCGCGGTCAACTGCTTGCCTCCTCGACTGTGCCCCCCGTGGCTTCTTCGGATTCTGCGATTTCGGCTTGTACGTCGCGATAGCCGGCCTCTGCCCCCCGGCGGAAGCCGCCCAGCCTCCGGCGGAGGGCGTCGGCGTCCACGGAAGCGCTGCGCTGGCGGGGCGGTTCCGTGGGTGCGGTGATCTTTGGTGTGCGCTTGGGGAGGCCCTTTTCGGTGAGCTGGTCCTCGTCGGCTCGCTCGTGTTCCGTCTCGGCTTCGCCTTCGACGGGGTCGTTCCCCTCGGGCTCCGGCTGTGCCGGGGCCAGAAGCTCCATCGTCGTCTCCGCCGGTGCCTCCTCTGGTGCCTCCGCCGGTGCCTCCGCCGGTGCCTCCTCCGGCTCCTCCGACTTCCGTACCGCCCGCTCCGCCAGCTCCACCAACCGGTCGCCCCTGCCGCCGTGGAGGACATTGGAGTTGGCCTCCGCGTCCGCGCCGGGGAGGGTGAAGGTGTGGGGTGTTGAGGTCAGGGCGTCCGTCGACGGGACGGCCGATGAGGGGGCCGGGGCCAGTAGCGTGCTCGGGAGTACCGCTACCGCTGCTACTCCGCCCTGCTTCTGGTCCCGTAGCCGGACTCGGATTCCGTGGCGTTGGGCCAGGCGGGCGACCACATAGAGGCCGAGGCCCAGGCCCTCCTCGCCTTCCTGGTCGTAGGAGGCCTCGGGGTCGAAGTCGGTGAGGCGGGTGTTGAGGCGGGTCAGGCGGGCGTCCGTCATGCCGATGCCCTCGTCCTGGACGGAGAGCATGACCTCGCCGTTCTCCAGGAGCCAGCCGGAGACCTCCACCGGCAGGTCCGGCGGGGAGAACGCCGTGGCGTTCTCCATCAGTTCGGCCAGCAGGTGGGAGAGGTCGTCCGCCGCGAAGCCCGCGATGTGCGCGTGGGGAGGCAGGGCCGCGATGCGGACCCGCTCGTAGCGCTCGATCTCGCTGACCGCCGCCCGGACCACGTCGACCAGCGGCACCGGGCCCGCGCTGTGCTGGACGTGTTCCGTGCCCGCCAGCACCAGCAGGTTCTCGCTGTGGCGGCGCATCACCGTCGCGAAGTGGTCCAGCTTGAAGAGCGTCGCCAGACGGTCGGGGTCCTGTTCCCGCTCCTCCAGGCCCTCGATCACCGCCAGTTGGCGTTCCACGAGGCCCAGCGTCCGCAGCGCCAGGTTCACGAACGTCGAGCCGATGCTCGTGCGCAGGCGGTCCAATTGTGCTGCCGAGTCCGCCAGTTCCGCGCGGAGCTCCTCGCGGGCGTCCGCCATCTTCTGGCGCTGGGCCACCAGGTGCTTGCGGTCGGACTCGAGGGTCGCGATACGGGCGTGGAGGGTCACGGCCTGCGCGTGCAGCGTGTTGACCGAGTCCACCACCTTCGCGAACTCGTCCTTGCGGCCCGTGAACCTGACCGGTTCCTCGGACGTCGGGTCCTCGGCCGCCGCCAGCCGCGCCGAGCCCAGCCGTACGACCGCCAGCGGGCGGGTGAGGCCCCGGGCCATCCCCGTGGCGACGCCGATCGCGAGCAGCACCAGGAGGCCGAGGATCGCGATGCGGATCTCCAGCTCGGTGACGTCGTCGTCGCGCAGAAGGGCGAGGTCCTTGGTGCGGCGGTCGTGGAGGGCGGACTCGGCGCCGCGCATCATCTCGACGCGGGCGGAGAGCGCCTCGTCAAGCTTCTTCACACCGGTGGCGAGTTCGGCGTCGGAGAGGGTCGGCTGATCGGTCAGCGACGCCAGATATTTCTCGGCGGCCTCCGCCTCCGGTCCGGTGACCGTGGAGTCGTACGAGGTCACCGACTTCTGCGGCGCGGTCTCGCGGAAGTCGGCGAGGGCCGCGTCCGAGCGCAGCCGGGCCTCCTGGGCGGCGGCGGTGAGCGCGTCGCGCTGCTTGGCGTCGGCGGCGGAGGAGGTGCTGACCGTGCTCGGCAGACCCGTGATGGGGTCGATGACGGTCTGGGTGGTGCGGGGGATGTTGAGCGCGGCGAGGAGCAGGCCCCGGTTGGAGGCGGCCTGTTGTACGGCGGTGTCGAGCTCGGCGAGGGCAAAGGCGCCGGAGCCCGCGCGGGGCGGCATGTCCTCGGCCAGCTGCTCGGCGAGCCGGTGCAGTTCGGTGAGCGAGGCGGAGTACGCCTTGTGCGTTTCGAGAGCGGTGCTCTTTCCGGTGAGCGCCGCTCTGCGCAGGGCCGCGATGTCGTCCAGGTCCGCCCTCAGCGAGGCGGGGGTGTCCGGGTTCGCACGGAGCTCCTCGACCAGCCGGTCGACGCGGGCGCTGCGCTGCTCCGAGGGCGCCTTGGACTTGGGGCGCCCGGCGGCCACGTAGGAGATGACCTCGTCGCGTTCGTCGGCGAGCGAGTGGGCGAGCGCGAGGGCGTCCTCGGTCCGCTCGGAGAGGGTGACCAGCTCCTGGGTGTCGTGCACCTGCGCGGAGGCGGTGACGACGGAGGGGGTGCCGGCCGCTGCGATGGCGGCGGCGACCACGGCCACGGCGATGAAGAGCCGGTTGCGTACATGGGTGGGCCGGCCCTTGCCGGCCGAAGTGGTGCCGGTCCCTGCCGTGGTGCCGGGCGTGTGCTCCGGGCTCCCTGCGGAAGCCTTCTGCTTGCCTGAGCGACGAGGCCGCATCTTCTGCACCGGTGCTCGCATTCCTGAACTCGTGATACCCATGGGCCCGGGTGACGCTCCGTCAACTGGCGCATACGCCCGGTACGCTTCCCGACCCTCCCAGTGCCGGTGGGCGGTTCTCTCGCATCACCTGACCCGCCACCCGAAGGAGTGAACCCCGGAGGGGAGTTGGCGGGCAAGTTCCTGTGGCGCTTGCAGTGGCCGTTCCCGGCGGGCCGGTTGGACGTCTGCTGCGGGCGGTGGCAGTATTCGCCGCCACGCGCGCCCGGACTGAATGATTCCACCCCAAACCCGGCGTCTGACCTGCGCGAGTACGCCAATTGCGCAACCGTTGCCAGCCTTTGGCGAACCTTGTGAAGGGCTCGTGCAGACTGGCCGGATGCGTACTGAACTTGTTTCGGAGCCCGGCGATCCCGCCCGCCCCAACGAGGACTTCGCAAGCGTCGGACTGCCCGCCTCCGGACAGGGCGGCGCGGTGGTGGTCCTCGACGGGGTGACCCCGCCGAAGGGCGGGACGGGCTGTCTGCATTCCGTCCCCTGGTTCACCGCGCGCCTCGGCGGGGCACTGACCGAACTGACCGTTTCACTCCCGGATGTTCCCCTCGCCGACGCCCTGTCGCTCGCTCTCGCGCGTACCGCCGACGCCCACCGGGAAACCTGTGACCTTTCTCACCCACGCACACCGCAGGCAACGGTCGTCATGGTCCGCTGGTCACCCGAGACCGTCGAGTACCTGATCCTCTCGGACTCGGCCCTCCTGGTGGAGTCGCCCGAGGGCACGGTCACGCCGTACCTCGACGACCGGTTGTCCCTCATTCCGCGCTCCGCTCTGGCCACGGACGCGACGGTCGACGCGGACCTGCGCAACAAGGAGGGCGGCTTCTTCACGGCCGCCGCCGATCCCTCGGTCGCGGCCAGGGCGGTGACCGGAACCCTGCCCCGCTCCGGCGTCCGCGCCCTGGCCGCCCTCACGGACGGTGCGACGCGCTGGGTGGAGAAGTTCGGCGCCGGAGACTGGGGCGGCCTCTTCGACGTCGTACGGAAGGAAGGGGCTCAGGCGCTGGTCGACCGGGTGCGGGCGCTGGAACTCGCGGACACCGACCGGCAGTTCCTGCGGCGGAGCAAGACGCACGACGACGCGACGGTGGTATTCGTGGAGTTGCCGGCTCTCAGCCCTGCCCCTCCATCTCCTGGTTCAACTGATTGAGCAGCCGGGCCAGTTCGGAGACCTCACGAGGGTCCCAGCCGGAGAGCCGGCGGGCGTACCGCGCTCGCCGGGCCTCCCGTACCTTGCTCACCCGGCCGCGGCCCTCCTCGGTGAGGTGGACCAGCCAGGCCCGCCCGTCGGCGGGGTCGGGCTCGCGAGCGACCAGGCCGAGGTCCTCCAGGGCGCGCAACTGACGGGACATGGTGGCCTTGCCGACGCCGATATAGGCGGCGAGCTCGGTCGCCCGCTGCTCCCCGCACTCGTCGAGCCGGATCAGCAGCCCGTAGGCGGCGGACTCCAGATCCGGATGGACCTCGCGGGCCATCTCGCCCTGACTGGCCCGGGCCCGGCGCAGCAACACGGTCAACTCGCGCTCCAGGGACAGGAACTCGGGCTGCTCCACACCACGTCCGGACACCCCGGAGCCGACTCGACGTCCGTCGCCGTTTCCGTCTTCGCGCACGTCAGTCCCTGCCTCGGTTTCCCAGTTCTGAAAGTTTCCGTCAAATGCCGTCATCGGCGCAGCTCCGTCAGTATTTCGCAGGCGTAGACCAACGGCAGCCTCCAGGCCCTCTTCCACCCGCCGGTCCCCGTCCGTAGCGTCGTTCCCAGGCACCGACTGGCATGCCCACGCCAGCATTGTCCGACGGCGGACCAACAGCGGACCAACGACGATCCGCCCACCCCCGTCCAGGCGTCGCCATGCCCCGCGTCACAGGTCTCCCCCACCGAGCACCACCGAGCCTTCGGAGGCACGCTATGCGTGTGCACAGACCCGGACTGCTCCGCCTCTGCCTCACGGCACTCCTGCTCACAGCGCTCTCCCTCACGTTCGCCACCCCCACCTCCGCCGCCTCCGCGGCCGACACCCCCGCCCGGGGCTCCGCCCACATGGGCATGGGCGTCCCGGCCCATGACGGCGTCCACGGCCTCCCCCGAGACACCCGCGCCACCCAGACGGAGGGCGTCGACGTCTCCTCCCACCAGGGCAACGTGGCCTGGTCGACCCTCTGGAGCAGCGGCGTGAAGTGGGCCTATGTGAAGGCCACGGAAGGCACGTACTACACGAACCCGTACTTCGCCCAGCAGTACAACGGCTCCTACAACGTCGGCATGATCCGCGGCGCCTACCACTTCGCCACCCCCGACACCACGTCCGGCGCCACCCAGGCCAACTACTTCGTGGACCACGGCGGCGGCTGGTCCCGCGACGGCAAGACACTCCCCGGCGCCCTGGACATCGAGTGGAACCCGTACGGCGCTGCCTGCTACGGCAAGACCCAGGCCGGGATGGTCACCTGGATCCGCGACTTCCTGAACCAGTACAAGGCCCGCACGGGCCGGGACGCCGTCATCTACACGGCGACGAGCTGGTGGACCCAGTGCACGGGCAACTACTCCGGCTTCGGCGCCAGCAACCCGCTGTGGATCGCGCGGTACGCGTCGACGGTGGGGACACTGCCCGCGGGCTGGAGCTACTACACGATGTGGCAGTACACCTCGACCGGACCGTCGGTCGGTGACCACAACAAGTTCAATGGAGCCTTGGACCGGGTGCAGGCCCTGGCCTACGGATAGGCCGACGCCGCCCCGGCCGGGGGTCCGGGGGTTGGCCCCCGGGATATGCAGCAACGGAGCCCTGGACAGGGTTGGCCCTCGCCAACGGCTGACCGTACGACGAAGGCCCGGGCTTCCCTCACGGGACCCGGGCCTTCGCCCTCATCCGGCCGCGTCCGTCACGCCGCTGCCGGAAGCTCCGACTTCGCGCCGTTCGTGGCCGGAGACAGGGCCAGGTCCAGGACCTGGCGTACGTCCGTCACGGCGTGGACGTCGAGCTTTTCGAGGACCTCGGCGGGGACGTCGTCGAGGTCGGGCTCGTTGCGCTTGGGGATGATCACTGTCGTGACGCCCGCCCGGTGCGCGGCCAGCAGCTTCTGCTTCACTCCGCCGATCGGCAGGACCCGTCCCGTCAGGGAGACCTCGCCCGTCATCGCCACATCCGTGCGGACCAGGCGGCCCGACAGCAGGGAGGCGAGTGCCGTCGTCATCGTGATGCCCGCGCTCGGTCCGTCCTTCGGGACCGCGCCCGCCGGGAAGTGGATGTGCACGCCCCGGTCCTTGAGGTCGCCGACAGGGAGTTCCAGTTCGGCGCCGCGGGAGCGGAGGAAGGACAGGGCGATCTGCGCGCTCTCCTTCATCACGTCACCCAGCTGGCCCGTCAGGGTCAGACCCGCCGCACCCGTCTCCGGGTCCGCGAGGGACGCCTCCACGAAGAGGACGTCACCGCCGGCTCCGGTCACCGCGAGACCGGTCGCCACGCCCGGGACCGCCGTACGGCGTTCCGCGGGGTCCTGGGCCGACTCGGGCACGTGGTGCGGGCGGCCGATCAGGTCGCGCAGATCGCCGTCCGTCACGGTGAACGGCAGCTTCCGCTCGCCCAGTTCGTGCTGCGCGGCAACCTTGCGGAGCAGTCGTGCGATCGAGCGCTCCAGGTTGCGGACGCCCGCCTCCCGCGTGTACTCACCGGCCAGCTTGCGCAGCGCGCTCTCGTCCAGCGTCACCTCGTCCTTGTTCAGACCCGCCCGCTCCAGCTGGCGCGCGAGCAGATGGTCGCGGGCGATGACGATCTTCTCGTCCTCGGTGTAGCCGTCGAGGCGGACCAGCTCCATACGGTCGAGCAGGGCCTCCGGGATGGCCTCCAGGACGTTGGCCGTCGCGAGGAACACGACGTCGCTCAGGTCCAGCTCGACCTCCAGATAGTGGTCCCGGAAGGTGTGGTTCTGGGCCGGGTCCAGCACCTCGAGCAGGGCGGCCGCCGGGTCGCCGCGGAAGTCCGAGCCCACCTTGTCGATCTCGTCGAGCAGGACAACCGGGTTCATGGACCCGGCCTCCTTGATGGCCCGCACGATCCGGCCGGGCAGCGCGCCGACGTATGTACGGCGGTGACCGCGGATCTCCGCCTCGTCGCGGACGCCGCCGAGGGCGACGCGGACGAACTTCCGCCCCATCGCGTGGGCGACCGACTCACCGAGGGAGGTCTTGCCGACCCCGGGCGGCCCGACGAGAGCCAGTACGGCACCGCCGCGCCGCCCTCCGACGACGCCCAGTCCCCGTTCGCTACGGCGCTTGCGGACCGCCAGGTACTCGGTGATCCGCTCCTTCACGTCCTCAAGACCGGCGTGCTCGGCGTCCAGGACGGACTTGGCGCCCTGGATGTCGTAGGCGTCCTCGGTGCGCTCGTTCCACGGCAGTTCGAGGACCGTGTCCAGCCAGGTCCGGATCCAGGAGCCCTCGGGCGACTGGTCGCTGGACCGCTCCAGCTTGTCGACCTCCTTGAGGGCGGCCTCACGGACCTTCTCCGGCAGGTCGGCGGCCTCGACGCGGGCGCGGTAGTCGTCGGACTCCTCGCCCTCCGCCTCGCCGTTCAGCTCGCGCAGTTCCTTGCGTACGGCCTCCAGCTGGCGGCGGAGCAGGAACTCGCGCTGCTGCTTGTCGACGCCCTCCTGGACGTCCTTGGCGATGGTCTCGGCGACGTCCTGCTCGGCGAGGTGGTCGCGCAGTTGCTGGGTGGCGAGCCTGAGGCGGGCGACCGGGTCGGCGGTCTCCAGCAGTTCGACCTTCTGTTCGGTGGTGAGGAAGGGCGAGTACCCGGAGTTGTCGGCGAGCGCGGAGACGTCGTCGATGGCCTGGACCCGGTCCACGACCTGCCAGGCGCCGCGCTTGCGCAGCCAGGCGGTGGCGAGCGCCTTGTACTCCTTCACCAGATCCGCGACCTGCCCCGGCAGTGGGTCGGGCGCGCTGTCGTCGATCCGGATGCCCTCGACCCAGAGGGCAGCGCCCGGCCCGGTCGTCCCGGCACCGATCTTCACGCGGTCACGGCCGCGGATCAGGGCGCCCGGATCACCGTCGGCGAGCCGGCCGACCTGCTCGACCGTGCCGAGCACACCGGTGCTCGCGTATGTACCGTCGATGCGTGGCACCAGCAGTACCCGTGGCTTTCCCGGCTGGGACCGGGCGGCGGCCTGGGCGGCCTCCACGGCGGCGCGCACATCGGCGTCGTTCAAGTCCAGCGGGACCACCATTCCGGGCAGCACGACCTCGTCGTCGAGCGGCAGCACGGGCAGGGTGAGCGAAGTGGACGTCGAAGCCATGATCTCCCCTTCGGCAGTCAAGTTGAGTTATGCCGACTCAATGCACGGGAGAGCTTGAATGTTCCCCGACCTCCGTTCGCTGTCAGCGATCACCCGTGATACGCCCTGTGACCTCGGGCTTTGCAAAGCGGCGCCACCCCAGGCCGCATAGACTTCCGGTGTGACCGACACCCTGCCCCCGTGCCCCGAGTGCGCCGGCGCGTACACCTACGAGATGGGCGCGCTCCTGATCTGCCCCGAGTGCGGCCATGAGTGGTCGCCCGCCTCCGCCGAGGCCGCGGGCTCCGCCGCCGAGAGCGGGGTGGTCCGTGACGCGGTCGGCAATGTCCTCGCCGACGGTGACACCGTCACCGTGATCAAGACCCTGAAGGTCAAGGGCAGCCCCAGCGGTATCAAGGCGGGCACCAAGGTCCGCAACATCCGTCTCATCGACGCCGTGGACGGCCATGACATCGACTGCAAGGTCGAGGGGTTCGGCGCGATGCAGCTGAAGTCGAGCGTGGTCAAGAAGGCCTGAGCGGGCCCGACGGCGCCGAAAACCGCTTGCCCGCGCGCGGGCCCCTCCCCCACGGTCTGTCCGTGACAGACACAGAGACCCTTCTCTCGGCCTACGACGACCAGATGCGCGGCGCGCCCCCGACCCCGCCCGCAGGGGTGACGTACGAACAGGACGGCCCGTTGCTGCGGATCGTCGGCGGGTTCCGGGGCTTCGTCAGCGGCCCGCGCTCCCTCGGTGTGCGGGGTGCCGACCTCGATCGGCTCATCGCCCGGCAGCGCGACTTCTTCGCGGCGCGCGGGGAGGCGGTGGAGTGGAAGACCCGGGCGCACGACGACCCGAGCGACCTCACCGAGCGGCTGCGCGCGGCGGGCTTCGCGCCGGAGGAGCAGGAGACGGTCCTGATCGGACGCGCCGCCGACATGGCCGTACGAGAGCCCGTCCTGCCTGACGGAGTGACACTGCGTCGGGTGACGGCGGACGCGGACATGCGCCGTATCGCCGCGATGGAGTCGGCGGTGTGGGGGCAGGACTGGAGCTGGCTCGCCGACGATCTGACCGGCCGGGTCGCCTCCGCCCCGGACGAGATCGCCGTGTACGTCGCCGAGGCGGACGGCGAGGTGGTGTCCGCTGCCTGGCTGGCCTTGCGCGCGGGCACCGGGTTCGCGAGCCTGTGGGGCGGGTCGACGCTGACCGATTGGCGGGGCCGGGGCATCTACCGCGCCCTGGTCGCCACCCGCGCCGCGCTCGCCGTCGCACGCGGGGTCACCTATCTGCACGTGGACGCCTCCGACGACAGCGCGCCCATCCTGCGGCGGCTGGGCTTCACGGCGGTGACGACGACCACACCGTACGTCTGGAGTCCCTGATCCACAGGAACGGGCCGCACACTGCAAGCTCGTTCACAGCCAGGGGGAGTAGGGGAAGCGGATGTCCGAGGGAGAGCGGCGGGGGCCTGCTCGGCGTGCGTTGATCGTGGGCGGAGCGGTGGCTGTGGCGGGGGCCACCGTGCCGCTCGTCTCCGGTGGGGGGAGCGGATCGCGGCCGGCCTCCCCGACCCGTACCGCCACACCTGTGGCCGGCCATCGCCCCCGCTCCGACAACCGCCCCAACATCCTCCTCGTCCTCACCGACGACCAGCCGAAGGAGACGGACTGGGCGCTCCCCCGTACCGTCGACTGGCTCGGTGGCAGCGGCTCCACCTTCGGGCGGGCGCACGCCAACACCCCGTTGTGCGCGCCGTCGCGGGCCTCGGTGATGACGGGTCGGTACGCCCATCACCACGGCCTCCTCGACACCCGCCACCCGTACCACCTGGACCAGCGCACGACCGTCCAGCGCCGGTTGCACGAGGCGGGTTACCGCACGGGCATGTTCGGCAAGTACCTCAACTTCTGGCGCACCGGCGACGACCCGCCCCACTTCGACGAGTGGCTGCTCCAGGAGCCGGTGCGCTACTTCAACGGCCACTACAACGACAACGGCACCGTCCGGATCATCCCCGGCTACAACACGACCGTCATCAAGGACCGCGCCCTGGCCTTCATCGAGGCCTCCCGCACCGACAGCCGCCCTTGGTTCGCATACGTCGCCACCCGCTCCGCGCACGAGGCGAACACCCCGGAGCCGCGGTACGCACGCACGCGCGTGCCCGAGTGGGAAGGCCGCCCGTCGGTCTTCGAGACGGACAAGACCGACAAGCCGCCCTTCCTCCAGGCCGCCGACCACTCCTTCGCCCAGGGCAGTGGATTGCGCGCCCGTCAGCTCCGCACCCTGCTCTCGGTCGACGACGCGATGCACGACTTCCGCGAGAAGCTGCGCGCGCTCGGCCAGTTGGAGAACACCCTCGTGCTGTTCACCAGCGACCACGGCCTGTGCTGGGGCGACCACGGCTGGCTGCGCAAGTCGGTGCCGTACCGCCCGAGCCTGGAGGTCCCGTTCCAGCTGTCCTGGCCGGCCGGCGGCCTCGGCACCTCCCGCTCCGACGACCGGCTCACCGGGCTCGTCGACATCGCGCCCACCTTCCTCGACGCGGCCGGTCTCCCGCCGGATCCGGAGCACGACGGCCACTCCCTGCTGGACCCGGGCAACGACCGGGATCATTTGCTCGCCGAGTGGTGGTGGAACCAGCAGGACCGCCAACCGATCCACAGCTGGGCCTCGTACATCGGCAAGGCGGAGCAGTACACGGAGTACCACCGCACCCGTCTCGATCACGCCGGCCGCCCCACGCGGGGCGACGGGAAGGTGCTCTTCCGGGAGTATTACGACCTGCGCGCCGACCCCTACCAGCTCACCAACCGCCTCCACCAGGCGAGCCCGCAGGAGGAGCGACGGCTGGGGATCCCGGAGCTCGCCAAGGGTCTGGCCGCTATGCGGGGGTGATCCCGTGCCCGTACGGGAACACCGGGTCCTCCGTGTCATTGGGCACGTCCGGACGGGACGCCGCCACCGCCGCCATGGAGCGCGGCAGTTCGAACGGCAGCCGCCCCTCCGCCCGCGCCCGTCCGAAGACCACGTCCAGCAGGGCGGCGTCCGAGGCGCCGAAGTCGGCCACCAGGGCGGCCGCCCGCTCGGCGATCTCAGGGAGTACGGCCGGGCGTTCGAGGTTGACGCACACCACGGTCGGGGCCGTCTCCAGCAGCCGGAGGATCTCCTTCAGCTCGGCGTCGGGGAAGGCGAGCAAGCCCGCGTGGAAGAACGACTCGAAGAGGCCCGAACGCTGCTCGTACGGTGTCCGCAGGCGCAGTACGGCCAGGTCGGCGGCCGTCGGGTCGTCCACCACTGAGCCGTACGCGGACGCCGTCTCGGCGCTCAGCCCCTGGACGTACAGCCGAGGCCGCCCGGTGACCGGCAGCACGGCATGGTCTGTCAACACGGTCAGCGAGCGCCGCTGGGCGGCCTCCCCCAGCGCCGTGAACTCCGCCGCGCCCACGATCTCCTCGGCCCGGTCGGCATCGACGTACGGATTCTCGAACAGCCCCAGCACGAACTTCTCGCGCAGCACCCGCCGTACGGACTGGTCGATCCGCTCCTCGGAGACCCGCCCGCCGCGCACCAGCTCGACGATCACCTCGGGGCACTGCTCGCCCCCGAACTGGTCCGTGCCGGCGTCCAGGGCCTTCGCCGCGCGCTCCGCGACGCTCAGATGCTCCACGCCCCACGCGCGCGCCTCGGCCGGTTCGCCCATGATCTCGGCGTCCGTGAGCAGCCCCCAGTCGGTGCAGATGATCCCCTCGAAGCCGAGGCGTTCGCGCAGCAGGCCCGTCAGGACGTCCTTGTTGAAGCCGAAGCCGACCTCCTCCCAGTCGGTGCCGACGGGCTGGCCGTAGTACGGCATCATCTGCGAGCACCCGGCCTCGACGGCGGCCACGAACGGCTTGAGATGGTGCTCGCGCAGGCCGCCCGGGTACACCTGCTCCTTGCCGTGCGGGAAGTGCGGGTCCTCGCCGTCCTTCTGCGGGCCGCCGCCGGGGAAGTGCTTGACCATCGCGGCGACCGACTCGGGTCCGAGGGCAGGGCCCTGGAGGCCGCGGACGTACGCCCGTACCAGCTCGCTCGACGTCTCGGCGCTGGAACCGAACGTGCCCGACTGCCGCGACCAGCGCGGCTCGGTCGCCAGGTCGATCTGCGGGTGCAGCGCGACCCGGAAACCGACCGCCAGATACTCGCGCCGGACCGTGTCCGCGAACCGCTCCACCAGCTCCGGGTCCCCGATCGCCGCGAGCCCCAGCGGCTCGGGCCAGGCGGAGAAGTCGCCGGAGTTGAAGGACGCTCCGGGGTTGTCGGTGAAGGCGTGGCGCGGGTCGGTGGAGAGGGTGACCGGGATACCGAGGCGGGTGCTCGCGGCGAGTTCCTGGATGCGGTTGGCCCACTCGGCCATCGCCCGGGCACTGCCCTGCCCGATGAGGTTGAAGTGGGTCAGATGGCGCCCGGTGAGCAGTTCGGTGGTGCCGTACCGCAGGAAGGGGCCCTCCTCGGCGAGGGTGCCGTCGGGGTTCATCGACACCATGGTGTGGAAGAGCTGGCCCGCCTTCTCCTCCAGGGTCATACGGGCGAGGAGGTCCTCGACGCGTACGTCGACGGGCAGCTGCGGATCGCGGTACGGGGGCGTGGCCATGCTCGTGGGATCCCTTACTTGACGGTACGGATGAACTGGACGGCGAGCGCGCCCAGGACGGCGGCGACGGCGCCGAAGAGGAACAGCGCGCCGTAGTTGCCGCCGCCGCCGATCGCGAGGAGCGCGGGGGCGACGATGGGGACGAGGGACTGCGGGAGAGCGTTGCCGATGTTCAGCACGCCCATGTCCTTGGCGGACTCCTCGGGGTTGGGGAGCACGGCCGCCGCGAGGGCCATGTCGACCGACAGGTACAGGCCCTCGCCGAAGCCGAAGACGACCAGGGCGGCGACGTACATCCCGAAGGACTGCGCGGAGGCGATCATCGCCAGGCTGACGGCCATGACCAGCGAGGAGCCGAGGACGTAGGGCTTGCGGCGGCCGGAGCGGTCGGAGAGCTGGCCGCCGAGCAGCGAGCCGAGCACGGTCGCGGCGACCATGGCGATGGTGCCGGCGAAGACCTTGCCGGTGACGTCGTCGTCGCTGTACCCGAGGCGGTCCATCAGGAAGTAGACCTGGTAGCTGGTGACACAGGAGGCGCCGGTGAAGACCAGGAAGCGGCCCGCGAAGTTCCACGCGAAGTCGGGGTGCTTGCGCGGGTCGACCCAGAAGCTGCGCAGGAACTCCCTGAGGCTGTACGGCTGGAACGCGCCCACGCGCGCGGGGCGGTCCTTCATGACGGCGGCCAGGGAGCCGACCGCCACCAGGCCGATGACGCCGGGGACCAGGAAGGCGAGGGCCATCGAGTCGCTGAAGGCCTGGGCCAGCGCCGAACCGGCGATGATCGCGAGCGGGGTGGTCATGCCGACCATGCCGGAGACACGGGCCATCTGTGCCTGGGGGATCAGGTCGGGAATGCAGGAGGTCAGCGCGGAGAGGGCCGCGTTGATACCGAGCTGGGCGAGGGCCCAGCCGAGCAGGAGCGTGGGGACGTTGGAGCCGAGGGCGACCACGGTCAGTCCGCCGAGCCCGGCGAGCATGCCGCCGAGCAGCCAGGGGCGGCGGCGGCCGAAGCGGCTGGTGGTGCGGTCGGACAGGGCGCCGAAGACCGGGTTGCCGAGCATCGCGAGCAGCGCGCCGACGGAGAGCACCTGGCCGAGGGCGGCACCGCGCTCGCCCTCCGGCACGATCTGGCTGACCCGCAGGGCGAGGGTGACCATCACCGGGGTGAGGACGGCGAGGTATGCGCCGAACTGGGCGAAGGCGAGGGTGGCGACCAGCTTGGCGGGGGCGGCCTGCTGGGGGAGCTCGGGCGAGGGAGCGGTTCTCGCGTCGAGCGGGGCGTCGTGGCTCACGGCCATGCGGCACTCCAGGGGGACGGGGGCGGCTTCCTTGCCGCACCGGCACGCCCAGGGAAGCAGCAAAACCGAGTGGGTACTAGGTTTTGTGCGCGTGGTCAGAATCATGCTGCACACGGCTTGAAATATGGGTCTGGTTACACGTGTAATCGTCGATTTCGCAGCTCGATTAAGGTGATCGGCATGGAGCCCAAGGAGACCCGCAGGACGTATGCCGTCGGCGACGAACGCCGCTCGCGCATCCTCGACGCGGCCGTCGAGCACTTCGCCCAGTGGGGCTTCCACGCCTCCTCGCTGGCCCGCATCGCCAAGGACGTCGGGATCACCCAGGGCGGACTGCTGCACCACTTCCGCAGCAAGGAGGATCTGCTGGTGCAGGTCCTGGAGCGGACCGAGCAGCAGGACAGGGAGAAGTTCTTCGCCGAGGAGTTCGCCTCGGCCACCGAGTGCTACGCCGGACTGCTCCGGCTCACCGAGTACAACGCGGCCCGCCTCGGCCGCACCCGGATGTTCAACGTCCTGCTCGCCGAGGCGGGCGATGTCGGCCATCCCGCACACACGTACTTCGTCCGCCGCTACACCGAACTCGTGGCGGTCATGTCCGCCTCGCTCCAACTAGCGGTGGAGAGCGGGGAGCTGAAACCGGACACGGACGTCGTGGACATCGCGGAGGAAACGGCCGCCGTCATGGACGGACTCCAGCTCCAGTGGCTGCTCGACCCCAAGGGCTTCGACATGGTGACGCGGTTCCGCCAGTACGCGGACCGGCTGCTGCGGTCGGTCAAGACCGACGGGACCGGACTGCCCTCCTGAGAGGCCTGGCTGCGGTGGTCGATGCCGGCCGCCCTGACCGTCGTACTGCTTCGGCGCTACCAGAGGACAGGGTTCGGGCCGGCCCACAGCCGGTCGTAGATCTCGCGCACCCGCGGCCGGCGCACGGCGGGGAGTCTCGCCAAGGTGTGCATGAAGACCTGGCGGTCGGGGTGGAAGGCGTACCCGGGATGCGGCGGGAGCGGATAGTCGTCGCGCAGGACGCCGTCCGGGAGCGTGCCGGAGGCCGGGAACGGTGAGATCTCCTCGGGGTCGGCGAGATACGCCCAGACGTCCGTGGCCAGCGGGACCGTGGGGACGGGGGCGGGTGGCTGCCATGGTTCGCCGGTGCGGGGATGGCGGGGGACGAGGGCGATGTCGGCGTCGCAGGTGCGGCCCGGACCTGCCAGACCCACGGACTTCGGCGCGGGGCCCGGTGGGAAGATCACGGCGGCCGCCCGGCCGAACAGCTCGGCGAGGAGTCCATCGGGGAAGGCGACCGGCTCGCCCTCACTGGCCACCACCAGATGCGCCGGCGCCGCACCGACGGCTGCCGTCCAACGGCGGTCCCAGCCCCCGGCCGGATCGATGGGCGGCGTGGCCGGCGCGCTCGGTTCGGGAGCGGGCCCGCCCGTCGAAAGGCGCCGTACGGCGTCGGGTTCCAGCCACACCGCCTGCCAGAGCGAGCAGTCGTCCAGCCGCGTCGCCACCGCCCGCCCGCAGCGCTCACACGCCAGATTGGGTCCGCCCCCACCGTCCAGCCCCAGGCAGTAGCCCTCGCAGCACTCGGGGATCAGAACCAGGCCACGCGAGTCGCCCGGAGCGAGGACGATCCGGCCCGGCGCCCCGAAGGACAGCAGGTACACCGGCGCGTACACGCCACGGGCCGCCGCCCCGGCCTCCCCGACCTCGTCGTACCGCCGCCACGGCACCCCGGACGGCCCGGGGTCGACGGCGTACGTCCCCGGCTCCATCAGCGGGGGAAGCAGCTCGTGCCAGGACGAGTGATGGGCATGGACGGGAAGCGCGACCCGGGCAACCGGCACCGTCAGCGCCGCATCACATCCGGCGCACACGAAAACGTCCACCAACCCTCCCCCGTACCCAGGGGATTGTCTCCGCCCCGGCCCCGCGGACCCACCGATTTTCGCCCGCCTTCGCCCGTCGGACCTGCCAAGATGAACGGATGCCCACTTCGTACGACATCCCCGAAGTCCTGGACCGTCGCGAAGGCCCGTACGGCGAGGTCGTGTTGCGGCGGCACGGGGAACTGCTGCAGATCATCGCCAACGGGTGTTTCCTCATGGACACTTCCGACGGCCGCTCCGAGCGGCTGCTCATCGACGCGGCACGGGACGCGCTGGACGGCAGGCCGGAGCCGAGTGTGCTGATCGGAGGGCTGGGCGTGGGGTTCTCGCTCGCACACGCCGCCGCCGATCCACGGTGGGGGCGGATCTCGGTCGTCGAACGCGAGCGGGCCATCATCGACTGGCACCGCACCGGACCGCTCGCGGACCTCACCGAACAGGCCTTCTCCGACCCCCGCACCGAGATCCTCGAAACGGATCTGATCGAGTACGTCAATGAGACATCCGACACGTTCGACGCACTGTGTCTCGACATCGACAACGGCCCTGACTGGACCGTCACCGAGGGCAACGACAGTCTGTACTCGACGGCCGGACTGGCAAGCTGCGCAAGGGTTTTGAGGCCTGGTGGGGTACTGGCCGTATGGTCGGCGCAGCCCTCTCCGGAATTCGAAGAAACCTTGCGGAATGCCGGGTTCAATCGGGTGCGTACCGAAGAGATCCCCGTTGCCCGGGGCGTTCCCGACGTCGTG
Source organism: Streptomyces sp. NBC_00287 (assembly GCF_036173105.1). NCBI lineage: Bacteria > Bacillati > Actinomycetota > Actinomycetes > Kitasatosporales > Streptomycetaceae > Streptomyces > Streptomyces sp. NBC_00287. The sequence continues at coordinate 6,330,072 of NZ_CP108053.1, read as the reverse complement.
CACCTCGCCGTCGGACCTGGATAGCCGAGCTGCGGTGACTCCCCGTACGCTGCTTCCCTGGCGCGGATCATTCAAGCGTCAATCGCAAGCATGCGCAGGCATGTGCCAGACAAACGGATCACCCCACGGATTCCGGAAAGCAACTTCAGGGGCGGGCGATGGAGCAGACACACACCTCCCACAACGGCACGACGGCGACGCCTGGCGCACAGCGCCGGGTGCTGGTGGTCGAGGACGATCCGACCATCGTGGACGCCATCGCGGCCCGCCTGCGCGCCGAGGGATTCCTCGTGCAGACCGCGGGCGACGGGCCCGCGGCCGTCGACACGGCGGAGGCCTGGCAGCCCGATCTGCTGATCCTCGACATCATGCTGCCGGGCTTCGACGGCCTGGAGGTCTGTCGTCGGGTGCAGGCGCAGCGCCCGGTACCGGTGCTGATGCTCACCGCGCGGGACGACGAGACCGACATGCTGGTCGGGCTCGGCGTCGGCGCCGACGACTACATGACCAAGCCGTTCTCGATGCGGGAGCTGGCCGCACGCGTGCATGTGCTGCTGCGCCGGGTGGAGCGGGCCGCGATCGCGGCCTCCACGCCCCGCAGCGGCATCCTGCGCCTCGGTGAGCTGGAGATCGACCACGCGCAGCGCAGGGTGCGGGTGCGCTCGGAGGACGTGCATCTGACACCCACCGAGTTCGACCTCCTGGTGTGCCTGGCGAACACCCCGCGCGCGGTGCTCTCCCGCGAGCAGCTGCTGGCGGAGGTGTGGGACTGGGCGGACGCCTCCGGCACCCGGACCGTCGACAGCCACATCAAGGCGCTGCGCCGGAAGATCGGCGCCGAGCGCATCCGTACCGTGCACGGCGTGGGCTATGCCTTGGAGACCCCGACGCCATGAGCGGCGGACCGGCTCCACGGAGAGGCCCCGGGGAGCCCTGGGGCGGCGTACGTCCGTTCTCGATCAAGACCAAGCTGGGTGCGCTGGTCGTCATCTCGGTGCTGATCACCACCGGTCTGTCGATGATCGCGGTGCAGACCAAGACGGAGCTGCGCTTCATCACGGTCTTCTCGATGATCGCCACCCTGCTGATCACCCAGTTCGTGGCGCACTCGCTCACCGCGCCGCTGGACGAGATGAACACGGTGGCCCGCTCGATCTCGCACGGCGACTACTCGCGCCGGGTGCGGGAGAACCGCAGGGACGAGCTGGGCGACCTGGCCGAGACGATCAACGTCATGGCCGACGAGCTGGAGGCCCAGGACCGGCAGCGCAAGGAGCTGGTCGCCAACGTCTCGCACGAGCTGCGCACCCCCATCGCGGGACTGCGCGCGGTGCTGGAGAACATCGTCGACGGCGTCACCGAGGCCGATCCGGAGACGATGCGCACCGCGCTGAAACAGACGGAGCGCCTCGGCCGTCTGGTCGAGACGCTGATGGATCTGTCCCGCCTGGACAACGGCGTCGTACCGCTGAAGAAGCGCCGTTTCGAGGTGTGGCCCTATCTGTCCGGGGTGCTGAAGGAGGCCAACATGGTCGCCTCCACGCGCGCGGGCATCGCCTCGGGCTCGGGCGGACACACGCGTACGGACGTCCATCTGCACCTCGACGTCTCACCGCCGGAGCTGACCGCGCACGCGGACCCGGAGCGCATCCACCAGGTCGTGGCGAACCTCATCGACAACGCGGTCAAGCACAGCCCGGCGCACGGGCGCGTGACGGTGAAGGCCCGGCGCGGGGACCGGCCCGAGTCGCTGGAGCTCGAGGTGCTGGACGAGGGGCCCGGCATCCCGAAGTCGGAGTGGCACCGGGTCTTCGAGCGGTTCAACCGCGGTGCGGTGTCCTCGCCGCACGGCCCGGGCAGCGACGGGGGTACCGGGCTGGGCCTGGCCATCGCCCGCTGGGCGGTGGATCTGCACGGCGGCCGGATCGGAGTGGCCGAATCCAAGCGGGGTTGCCGGATTCTTGTCACTCTTCCGGGCCTGCCATCCGTGCCAAGTTGACGTAGGGTTCGAAGCGGAGCCACAAGATCCACGGGCGTCCGGGCAGCCGGACACGTGTGATCAGGCAGAGGGCCGCGCTTTCAGCGTGTCAGGCCCAAATGGCGCGCGGCGCCAGCCGCTCCAGTGGAGCCGACGCATGCGTCGGGGCATCCCAGAACAACCGGAACCTCGCTTGTTTCCCGCCATTTCCAAGCCCGAAACACGCTTTCCGATGTGACTTACGCGACGATGAACCGGCCCGGACTGACCTTCCCGGTCATGGAGGCGTAGCCTTTATTCCCGCTGTCCATCACCTTGTGAAGCGGAAGAGGGCGGTTGCCGCCGTGTCGCCACAGTCCCCCAGTAACTCGAGCATCTCGACCGACACCGACCAAGCGGGGAAGAACCCCGCGGCCGCGTTCGGTCCGAACGAGTGGCTCGTCGACGAGATCTATCAGCAGTACCTCCAGGACCCGAATTCGGTAGACCGAGCCTGGTGGGACTTCTTCGCCGACTACAAGCCGGGCGCGGCTGTCGCCTCGGCTCCGTCGGGTACCGCGGCCACGGGGGCCGCGCAGACCACCAGTACGGCTCCGGCGGCACCCGCCGCCCCGGCCCCGGCTCCCGCAGCCCCGAAGCCGGCCGCCGCCGCGCCTGCCGCTCCGGCACCCGCCGCGCCCGCTCCGGCCCCGGCGGCCGCCAAGCCCGCCGCCGCCAAGCCGGCCGCGAAGCCCGCGCCCGCCGCTGCGGCCCCCGCGGCCGCCGCCGAGGGTCCCGAGCTGGTGACCCTGCGCGGCCCGGCCGCCGCGGTCGCGAAGAACATGAACGCCTCGATCGAGGTGCCCACGGCCACGTCCGTGCGCGCGGTCCCGGTGAAGCTGCTCTTCGACAACCGCATCGTCATCAACAACCACCTGAAGCGCGCCCGGGGCGGGAAGATCTCCTTCACCCACCTCATCGGCTACGCGATGGTGCAGGCCATCAAGGCCATGCCGTCGATGAACTACTCCTTCACGGAGAAGGACGGCAAGCCCACCCTGGTCAAGCCGGAGCACGTCAACTTCGGCCTCGCCATCGACCTGGTGAAGCCCAACGGCGACCGCCAGCTGGTCGTCGCGGGCATCAAGAAGGCCGAGACGCTGAACTTCTTCGAGTTCTGGCAGGCCTACGAGGACATCGTCCGCCGCGCCCGTGACGGCAAGCTGACGATGGACGACTTCACCGGGGTCACGGTCTCCCTGACCAACCCGGGCGGCCTCGGCACCGTCCACTCGGTCCCGCGCCTGATGCCCGGCCAGTCGGTGATCATGGGCGTCGGCTCCATGGACTACCCGGCGGAGTTCCAGGGCACGTCCCAGGACACCCTGAACAAGCTCGGCATCTCGAAGGTCATGACGCTCACGTCGACCTACGACCACCGGGTCATCCAGGGCGCCGCGTCCGGCGAGTTCCTCCGTGTCGTCGCGAACTTCCTCCTCGGCGAGGGCGGCTTCTACGACGACGTCTTCGAGTCCCTGCGCATCCCCTACGAGCCGGTCCGCTGGCTCAAGGACATCGACGCCTCGCACGACGACGACGTCACCAAGGCCGCCCGCGTCTTCGAGCTGATCCACTCCTACCGGGTCCGCGGCCACGTCATGGCCGACACCGACCCGCTGGAGTACAAGCAGCGCAAGCACCCCGACCTGGACATCACCGAGCACGGGCTCACCCTCTGGGACCTGGAGCGCGAGTTCGCCGTCGGCGGCTTCGCCGGCAAGTCGATGATGAAGCTGCGCGACATCCTCGGCGTCCTGCGCGACTCCTACTGCCGCACCACCGGCGTCGAGTTCATGCACATCCAGGACCCGAAGCAGCGCAAGTGGATCCAGGACCGCATCGAGCGCTCGCACTCCAAGCCGGAGCGCGAGGAGCAGCTGCGCATCCTGCGCCGGCTGAACGCCGCGGAGGCCTTCGAGACCTTCCTGCAGACGAAGTACGTCGGCCAGAAGCGCTTCTCCCTGGAGGGCGGCGAGTCCGTCATCCCGCTGCTCGACGCGGTGATCGACAGCGCGGCCGAGTCCCGCCTGGACGAGGTCGTCATCGGCATGGCCCACCGCGGCCGGCTGAACGTCCTGGCGAACATCGTCGGCAAGTCGTACGCCCAGATCTTCCGCGAGTTCGAGGGCAACCTCGACCCGAAGTCGATGCACGGCTCCGGCGACGTGAAGTACCACCTGGGCGCCGAGGGCACCTTCACGGGCCTCGACGGCGAGCAGATCAAGGTCTCGCTGACCGCCAACCCCTCGCACCTGGAGGCGGTCGACCCGGTCCTGGAGGGTGTCGTCCGCGCCAAGCAGGACGTCATCAACAAGGGCGGCACGGACTTCACGGTCCTGCCGATCGCGCTGCACGGCGACGCGGCCTTCGCGGGCCAGGGCGTGGTGGCCGAGACCCTGAACATGTCGCAGCTGCGCGGCTACCGCACCGGCGGCACGGTCCACATCGTCATCAACAACCAGGTCGGCTTCACGGCGGCGCCCGAGTCCTCGCGCTCCTCCATGTACTCGACCGACGTGGCCCGCATGATCGAGGCCCCGATCTTCCACGTGAACGGCGACGACCCGGAGGCCGTGGTGCGTGTCGCGCGCCTCGCCTTCGAGTTCCGCCAGGCGTTCAACAAGGACGTGGTGATCGACCTCATCTGCTACCGCCGCCGCGGTCACAACGAGTCGGACAACCCGGCCTTCACCCAGCCGCTGATGTACGACCTGATCGACAAGAAGCGCTCGGTGCGCAAGCTCTACACCGAGTCCCTGATCGGTCGCGGCGACATCACCCTGGAAGAGGCCGAGCAGGCGCTGCAGGACTACCAGGGCCAGCTGGAGAAGGTCTTCACGGAGGTCCGTGAGGCCACCGCGCAGCCGGCCACGGTCGAGCCGTCGGACCCGCAGGCCGAGTTCCCGGTCGCGGTGAACACCGCGGTCACCGCCGAGGTCGTCAAGCGGATCGCCGAGTCCCAGGTCAACATCCCCGACACCATCACCGTCCACCCGCGTCTGCTGCCGCAGCTGCAGCGCCGGGCGTCGATGGTCGAGGACGGCACGATCGACTGGGGCATGGGCGAGACCCTCGCCGTCGGCTCGCTGCTGCTGGAGGGCGTGCCGGTCCGTCTGGCGGGCCAGGACTCCCAGCGCGGCACCTTCGGCCAGCGGCACGCGGTCATCATCGACCGTGAGACGGGCGACGAGTTCACGCCGCTGATGTACCTCTCCGAGGACCAGGCGCGGCTGAACGTCTACAACTCCCTGCTCTCCGAGTACGCGGCGATGGGCTTCGAGTACGGCTACTCGCTGGCCCGCCCCGAGTCCCTCGTGATGTGGGAGGCGCAGTTCGGCGACTTCGTCAACGGCGCGCAGACGGTCGTGGACGAGTTCATCACGTCGGCGGAGCAGAAGTGGGGCCAGACGAGCGGTGTGACGCTGCTCCTCCCCCACGGCTACGAGGGCCAGGGCCCGGACCACTCGTCCGCGCGCCCGGAGCGCTTCCTCCAGCTCTGCGCCCAGAACAACATGACGGTCGCGATGCCGACGTCCCCGTCGAACTACTTCCACCTCCTGCGCTGGCAGGTGCACAACCCGCACCACAAGCCGCTGGTCGTCTTCACCCCGAAGTCGATGCTGCGTCTGAAGGCCGCGGCGTCGAAGGCGGACGAGTTCACCACGGGCCAGTTCCGCCCGGTCATCGGCGACGCGTCGGTGGACCCGGCGGCGGTCAAGAAGGTCGTCTTCTGCGCGGGCAAGGTCTACTACGACCTCGAGTCCGAGCGTCAGAAGCGCGGCGTGACGGACGTCGCGATCATCCGCATCGAGCGCCTGTACCCGCTGCCGGGTGCCGAGCTCCAGGCCGAGATCGCCAAGTACCCGAACGCCGAGAAGTACCTGTGGGCCCAGGAGGAGCCGGCGAACCAGGGTGCGTGGCCGTTCATCGCCCTGAACCTCATCGACCACCTGGACCTGGCGGTCGGCGCGGACGTCCCGCACGGCGAGCGCCTGCGCCGCATCTCCCGCCCGCACGGCTCGTCGCCGGCAGTGGGTTCGGCCAAGCGCCACCAGGCCGAGCAGGAGCAGCTGGTGCGCGAGGTGTTCGAGGCGTAAGCCTCCGTCGCATACGGCAGGGCCGCACCCCCGAAAGGGGTGCGGCCCTGCCGTTTATCCTGGTGGGCATGTACTTCACCGACCGAGGCATCGAAGAACTGGAGAAGCGGCGCGGCGAGGAGGAGGTCACCTTCGAGTGGCTCGCCGAGCAGCTGCGTACGTTCGTCGATCTGAACCCGGACTTCGAGGTGCCGGTGGAGCGCCTGGCTACGTGGCTGGCACGGCTGGACGACGAGGACGAAGAGTAGGTCTTTCTTGGGGGTCCCCGGCCTCAGTCGCGCGGCCGTGTCACGTCGTACGCCAGCCCCAGCGCGCCGTGCGCCAGCAGCAGCGCCCCCGCCACCGTCCAGCCGCCGCTGTGCCGCCGTAGACCGAAGGCCGTGAGCGGGAGACCGACGGCGAGTTGTGCGGCCGCCAGTGCGCGGGCCAGCGGGGTGCCGGACCAGGGGAGCCAGGGGTCCAGGCGGGCCACGCCGACCGCGTCGAGTTCCGCGCGGACCGTCTGGCGCCAGCCCGGCCACTCGACGGCACGCGTGTGTGGCTGGGCGCGGGCCGTGTCGCGGAGGCGGTCGGCGGGGTCGCCGGGGGTGAGGCCTGCGGGGAGGGAGACTCCCGCGCGGGTGAGGACCGCGAGCAGTCCGTGCAGGCGGGCGCGGGCGTCGGAGGCGGAGTCCGGCCGGGTGAGCTGCTCCAGGGACTCCATGTCGAGGACGGGGTCCAGGCCCAGACGGGCGGCGAAGGTGCGCATGGCCTCGTCCTCGCCGACCGGAGTGCCATTGGTGAGCCAGACATAGCCGACGGGGCGGCGGAAGCCGGAGGCGAAGGTGTAACCGGCGCGGTCCTCGTCCCACCACAGCGCGAGGACGGGCCAGGGGGCGCCGACGGCGAGGGCGGTGGCCCAGCCGGTGAGCACGCGGTCGACCGGTTCGTCGTCGTGCGCCCAGGGCGTGCCCTCGGGCACGAGCACGCTCCACTGTTCGCCCGCCGGGGCGAGCAACATGCGTTCGCGCAGCAGGTGGGCGGCGGGGGCGACGGAATCCGGCTCCGCCCGGCAGAGCAGCAGGGCTCCGGAAGCGGGGCGAGCTGATTCCGTCGGCATGGTCACACGCTAGGACGATTTGTGGTGGTTGGTCATATTCGAGGGCCGTAATCGTCCCCAAAAGGGTGTCTTGACTTTCGCGAGGCGCGATATATCGTGAATACACGAGACGCGATATGGCGCGTTGTCACGGGGAGGTCGTCACCATGTCCGAGTGGTCCGTCGCGGAGGCCAGGAAGCTCACCTTCGACGAGCCCGTGCGGGATCTCCATGTACGGATCGTCAATGGAACGGTGAACGTCGTGGGCACGGACGAAGGTTCCGCCCGTCTGGAGATCTCCGAGATCGAGGGCCCTCCCCTGCTGGTCACGCAGGAGGGCGGCACGCTGACCGTGGCCTATGAGGATCTGCCCTGGAAGGGCTTCCTGAAGTGGCTCGACCGCAAGGGCTGGCGGCGCAGTGCCGTGGTCTCGCTGGCGGTGCCGGCCGACACCCGCGTCGAGGTGGGCGTGGTCGGCGCGGGCGCGGTCGTCTCCGGGATGCGCGGTCCCACGGTGGTGAAGGGGGTCACCGGCGACACCACACTGGTCGGGCTCTCCGGACCGGTGCGCGCCGACACCGTCTCCGGGAATCTGGAGGCCCAGGACGTCACCGGTGACCTGCGGTTCAACTCCGTCTCCGGAGATCTCACCGTCGTCGAGGGCTCGGGGCCCTCCGTGCGGGCGGACTCGGTCAGCGGCTCGATGATCATCGACCTCGATCCGGAGGGCCCCACGGACGTGCGGCTGACCAGCGTCTCCGGCGAGATCGCCATCCGGCTGCCACAGCCGGCCGACGCCGACGTCGAGGCCAACACCGCGAGCGGCACCATCTCCAACGCCTTCGACGGACTCCGGGTGCACGGCCAATGGGGCGCCCACAAGGTCACCGGCCGGCTGGGCGCGGGCAACGGCAAGCTGCGGGCGACGACGGTCTCCGGCTCCATCGCGCTGCTGCGCAGGCCACCCCGCGAGGAGGAACCCTGGGAGGCGGAGGCCTGGGAAGAGGCCCCGGTCGACGGCACATCGGCCGGCTCGGGGGAGAATTCCGGTTCCGGCCGGGACACCACCGCCCCCACCGACGCCAGCCCGGGCGACCCGGCCGACGGCACGACCGACAAGAAGGTGCTCTGACATGCCTCCCGTCTTCGCCCACGGCCGCCTGCGCCTGTATCTGCTGAAGCTGCTGGACGAGGCCCCGCGCCACGGCTACGAGGTGATCCGCCTCCTGGAGGAGCGCTTCCAGGGGCTGTACGCGCCGTCGGCGGGCACCGTCTACCCCCGCCTGGCGAAGCTGGAGAGCGAGGGCCTGGTCACCCACACCACAGAGGGCGGCCGCAAGGTGTACGCCATCACGGACGCCGGGCGGGCCGAGTTGGCCGACCGCAGTGGTGAACTGGCCGATCTGGAGCTGGAGATCCGGGAGTCGGTCGCGGAGCTCGCCGCCGAGATCCGGGCCGATGTGCGCGGCGCGGCCGGTGATCTGCGGCGCGAGATGCGGGCTGCGGCCTCCGAGGCCCGCCAGGGCAATGGCGCCAAGGGGGACGCCCCGCTCGGTGACTTCGCGGACTACACCGACAAGGAAGCCTGGCGCGCGGCGAAGGAGGAGATGCGCCGCGCCAAGCAGGAGTGGAAGGAACAGGCCCGGCGCGCCAAGGACGAGAGCCGACGGGCCCGCGAGGAGGCCCAGCGCGCCCGGCGCCAGGCCAAGGAGGCCCAGGACCGGGCCCGCGCCCAGGCCCAGGAGGAGATGCAGCGCATCGCCAAGCGGGTCCAGGACCATGTGCAGGACCACTTCACGCGGGGCGACTGGCCGACCGGTGTACGCGAGGGCCTGACCGAACTGGCCAAAGAGTTCGGCGAGTTCGGAAAGGACTTCGGCAAGGAGTTCGGAAGGGACTTCGGCTTCGGCCGTACCGGTACGGCTTCCAAGCCCGCCCCCGAATACTCCGACACCCCGGAGGACTTCCCCGCCGACTACGAACCGTCCTGGGCCCACGAGGACCCGACCGGCGACCCGGCCCGCGACCTGGACCGCCTCCTGGACCGCTTCCGCGACGACATCCGCGACGCGGCCCGCGACCACGGCGTCACCGGGGACCAACTCCGAGACGCCCGCAGGCACCTGTCGACGGCGGCGGCTCACATAGGGGCACTACTGCGGACGCCGAAGGGCTGAGGGGCTCCTCGGTGGTGGGTACGGCTCAGCCGTACCCACCACCCCGAATCACCCCGCCTTGGCCTCGCCCTCTCCGTACAGGACCCGGGTCACTGACGCGTTCGTCACTCCGTGATCGGCCAGGACCTCTGCCGGTACCCCGGGGCGGGTCGTCAGGGCGAGGAGGATGTGTTCGTCGCCGATGTGGCGATCGCTGTGGGCCATGGCGATGCGCAGGGAGCCTACGAGCGTGTCCTTGGCCTCCCGGCTGAAGGAAGGGCGCCCGGACCACCAGCCCTTGTGCTTGCGTTCGCCGGACATCGCGCCGACGCCGTGCACCTCCTCGACCCGGGCGACGATCTCCGCGACGTCGATGCCGAGCCCCGCGAGGGCCTCTGCCTCCGCCTGGGACAGACCGGCCCGCCGTCGCGCCTCGCCCAGCGCCTCCCGTACCGACTCCTTGCGCTCCGCGAGCCCCAGCACGGCCAGCGCGAAGGAGGCGCGGCTGGCTTCCCGGTCCAGCAGGGCGAGCAGCAGATGCTCGGCGTCCACAGTGCCGCCCCCTGCCCCTTCCGCATGCTCGACCGCGCCCGTCACGACCGCCCGGGCATCCTTCGTGAACCGCTCGAACATCAATGCCTCCCGTACTTCTTGTGCACGGCCTGCCTGCTGACACCAAGCTCCGCGGCGATCTCCTGCCACGACCACCCCTGATTGCGCGCACTGCGCACCTGCACCGCCTCCAACTGCTCCAGCAGCCGGCGCAGCGCGGCGACGGCACGCAGGCCGACCCTCGGGTCGCGATCGCCCGCGCGCTCGGCGAGATCCGTTGCCTCACTCATGGTGTCAATCTAAGTTGACAGCCCCTGTGATGTCAACCCTGGTTGACATGCCTGGCATGCAAAAGGCGGGCCCGGAAGCACCCGGACCCGCCTGGCCGAAACCCCCGTCAGCCGCTCAGGAGTTGGTGAGCACGATCTTGCCGAACTGCTCCCCCGACGCCATCCGCTCGAAGCCCTCGCGCGCCCGGTCCATCGGCAGCACCTCGTCGATGACGGGCCGCACACCGGTGGCGGCGCAGAAGGAGAGCAGGTCCTCCAGTTCGTCCTTGGTCCCCATCGTGGAGCCGACGACCTTCAGCTCCAGGAAGAAGATCCGGGTCAGCTCGGCATGCGAGGGCCGGTCGCCGCTGGTGGCACCGGAGATGACCAGCGTGCCACCGGGCTTGAGCGACTTGACCGAGTGCGACCAGGTCGCGGCGCCCACGGTCTCGATGACGGCGTCCACCCGCTCCGGCAGCCGCGCACCCGACTCCACCGCCTCCACGGCACCCAGCTCCAGGGCCCGCTTCCGCTTGGCCTCGTCCCGGCTGGTGGCGAAGACCCGCAGCCCCGCGGCCTTGCCGAGCACGATCGCGGCCGTGGCGACACCGCCGCCGGCGCCCTGGACGAGGACGGAGTCGCCGGGGCGTACGCCCGCGTTGGTGAAGAGCATCCGGTACGCCGTCAGCCAGGCCGTGGGCAGACAGGCGGCCTCCTCGAAGGACAGCTCCTTCGGCTTGGGCAGGACGTTCCAGGTCGGTACGGCGACCTGCTCGGCGAAGGTGCCCTGGTAGCGCTCGGTGAGGATGGAGCGGGGTTCCTTCGGGCCGACGCCGTGGCCGCTCTGGCCGATGACGGAGTGCAGGACGACCTCGTTGCCGTCCTCGTCGACGCCGGCGGCATCGCAGCCGAGGATCATCGGCAGCTTGTCCTCTGCGAGACCCACGCCACGCAGGGACCACAGGTCGTGGTGGTTGAGGGAGGCGGCCTTGACGTTGACGACGCTCCAGCCGGCACGGGCCTCAGGGGCGGGACGCTCCCCCAACTCAAGGCCGGTGAGCGGCTGGTCGCGGTCGATTCGGGCGGCGTAGACGGCGAACATGACCTTGACGATAGGCCCGCACGCCCAACTCCGGAACCGGGGACGCCTGTGACACATGCCCTCTTGTGCTCAGCCCGGCGGCTGGGGCGGGGCTGTCCAGCTATGCCGGCTGCTCAACGCGGGTCGACATCATCCAGCCCGCCCGGCGTATGAGGACGAGGCCCCTTCAGGGCCGAAGCGGGGGTCCGGGGGCGGCAGCCCCCGGGGACGGGACGGGTAGGGGCGGCGGGGGCGAAAAACACCCGACCAGCCCACCCCGCAGGTAAAAAAATGACCCCGGCCGAGAACCAACCCGACCGGGGCCACCCAACCCACACTCAGCTCACCGCCGAGCCACACCTTCCGCCCGAGCAGCGGCCGCAACCGCCGCCGTAACCGCCGGAGCAACCCGCTCATCGAACGGCGACGGAATCACATAGTCCGCGGCCAGGTCATCCCCGACCACAGACGCCAACGCCTCCGCCGCCGCGATCTTCATACCCTCCGTGATCCGGGAGGCCCGAACCTGGAGCGCGCCCGCGAAGATGCCGGGGAACGCCAGCACGTTGTTGATCTGGTTCGGGAAGTCCGACCGCCCCGTCGCCACAACCGCCGCGTACTTGTGCGCGACGTCCGGGTGCACCTCGGGATTCGGGTTGGCCATCGCGAACACGAAGGCACCGGACGCCATGGAAGCCACCGCGGACTCCGCGACCGTACCGCCGGAGACACCGATGAAGACATCGGCACCGGCGAGAGCGTCCTCCAGGGACCCCGTAAGCGCCGCCTTGTTCGTGAACCCGGCGACCTCGCGCTTCACATCGGTCAGATCCGCACGATCCGCCGAGATGATGCCCTTGCGGTCCGCGAGCGCCACATCCCCGATACCGGCCTCGACCAGCATCTTGGCGATGGCGACCCCGGCCGCCCCGGCGCCCGAGATGACCGCCCGCAGCTGCCCGATCTCCCGCCCGCTCAGCCGCGCAGCGTTCCGCAGCGCCGCCAGCGTCACGACCGCCGTACCGTGCTGGTCGTCATGGAAGACCGGGATGTCGAGGCGCTCCTGGAGCTTGCGCTCGATCTCGAAGCACCGCGGCGCCGAGATGTCCTCGAGGTTGACGCCCCCGAAGGAGGGCGCGAGGCGCACCACGGTCTCGACGATCTCGTCGACGCCGGTGCAGTTCAGCGCGATCGGCACCGCGTCCACGCCGCCGAACTGCTTGAACAGAATCGCCTTGCCCTCCATCACCGGAAGGGAGGCCTCAGGACCGATGTCGCCGAGCCCGAGCACGGCCGTACCGTCCGTCACGACGGCGACGACCGACGACTTCCACGTGTAGTCGTGGACGAGATCCGGCTGCTCGGCGATGGCGCTGCACACCTTCGCCACGCCGGGTGTGTACGCGAGGGACAGGTCGTCCTTGTCGCGGACCGGCACGGTGGCCTGCACAGCCATCTTGCCGCCGCGGTGCAGCGCGAACGCGGGGTCGAAGGAATCGAGGGGCTCCGCCCCGCCGTCCTGACCCGTATCGCTGTCGCTGCGAGGATTGACGATCTCCGCTGCCACTTTGTCTGACCCCTTAGATATTCATGGTTTGAGGGTGGCCACTCCTGGTTGAGAAGTGGGCGGGCACCGCGCACGGCCCAGTTACCGATACGTACGGTCACTGAGGGCGTATACGCGACGGGCGCGCCGCACACGCGCCCTGAGCCCCGGATGAGGGGTGTAAAGCACCTTCTTACCGGACGGACGCCGTCGAGGACGAGTCCAATACGTGCAAGGTCACATGACGGAACGAAGAACGATCATCGATCACCGCATACCGGTGACATGAATCATGGAGTCTTATAGATACAAGCCCCCGAAACCCTCTTGACGAGTGCCCGAGCGGCACTCGAGTGGCCCCGAGGTGACCTCGTCGGGCCATCCGCATCCTGAGATGCGCCGAAGATCTTCCGGCCGGAAGGGGAGATTCCCGAAGAAGGTGCGGTCGTGATGTACCGACCTGGTGTGGTTCGGGGGTAACCCGTTATCCGATTTTGACATAGCTGGCCCCCTGAATGGCTCAGTCCGAATGGCAAGATGCCGTAATCACACGAGGTCGCGACACTCGAAGGCGTGTGCTCTCGTCGACCCAAGACCCAAGGCAACTGCCGATCCCGTCGGCAGGCGCCGCCCCATCGGCAACTCCACCCATCCGCCGGAGGAACCCAAAATGACCGCACGCTCCACCCGTCGTACGACCGCAGCGCGCTCCCGGCTGGCAGCGGTCGGCTCGATCGCGGTCGCAGGCGCCCTGATTCTCACCGGCTGCGGTGACCAGACCGACAGCGGCAGCGACAACTCGGAGTCCAAGGAGACCGGGACGTCCAGCGCCGCGCCGCTCTTCTCCAAGCTGCCCAAGAAGATCCAGGACGCGGGCGAGATCAAGGTCGGCACCAACGCCGAGTACGCGCCCATGGAGTACCAGGAGGGCGGCAAGATCGTCGGTGTCGACCCCGACATCGCCGCCGCCCTGGGCGAGAAGCTGGGCGTCGAGTTCAAGTTCACCTCAGGCTCCTTCGACGGCCTGATCACCTCGCTGAACACCGGCCGCTACGACATCGCCATGTCGTCCATCACGGACAACAAGCAGCGCCAGGAGGGCCTGGACGACAAGGGCAAGAAGCTCGGCCCGGGTGTCGACTTCGTCGACTACTTCGTGGCCGGCACCGCCGTGTACGTCGAGAAGGGCAACCCGAAGAACATCAACTCGATCGAGGACCTGTGCGGGCAGACGGCCGCCGTGCAGCGCGGTACGACGTACGAGCAGGCGCTGAAGGACCAGTCCAAGAAGTGCACGGACGCCGGTGACAAGGCGATCAAGATCGAGTCGTTCGAGAATGACACCGAGGCCCAGACCCGAGTGAAGTCGGGCGGCGCCGTCGCGGGCGTCAACGACTACCCGGTCGCTGTCGACCTGGCCCGCAAGGCCGACGGCGGCAACGCCTTCGAGGTCGTCGGCGAGCAGGTCGACGCCGGTCCGTTCGGCATCGCGGTGAACAAGGACAACAAGCAGCTCACCGAGGCGCTGGAAGCGGCCGTCAACGCGATCATCGAGGACGGCACCTACAAGGAGATCCTCGCCAAGTGGGGCGCCGAGACCGGCGCGATCGACAAGGCCGCGATCAACGGCGGCAAGTGACCGTCCCGAGCACCTCTGAAGGGCAGTCACCGTGACTGACAAGTTCGACAAGGAGCCGGCCGACGCCGAGCCGTCGGCCGCCGTCTCCAAGGAGGGCGGGGAGCTCCCGCCCGAGGCGATCAAGGCCATCCCGGTCCGGCACTACGGCCGCTGGATCAGCGGTGTCGTCGTGCTGGGCCTGCTGGCCCTGCTGATCAACGCGTTCGCCACCGCCGAGAAGATCCAGTGGAGCGCCGTCGGCGACTACGTCTTCGACTCCACGGTCCTGGCGGGCGCGGGCCGCACCCTGCTGATCAGCGTCCTCGCGATGATCATGGGCGTGGTCCTGGGCGTCATCCTGGCCGTGATGCGGATGTCCAAGAACCCGGTGACCAGCTCGGTCGCCTGGCTCTACATCTGGGTCTTCCGCGGCACTCCGGTCTACGTCCAGCTGCTCATCTGGTTCAACCTGGCGCTGGTCTTCGAGACCCTGAACCTCGGTCCGATCTACAAGGACGAGATGGTGCAGGTCATGACCCCGTTCATGGCCGCCCTGCTGGGTCTGGGCCTGAACGAGGCGGCGTACATGGCCGAGATCTGCCGTGCCGGTCTGATGGCCGTCGACGAGGGCCAGACCGAGGCCTCGCACGCGCTCGGCATGAGCCACGCCAAGACGCTGCGCCGGATCGTGATCCCGCAGGCGATGCGGGTGATCGTGCCGCCCACCGGCAACGAGTTCATCAACATGCTCAAGACCTCGTCGCTGGTCTACGTCGTGACGTACAACGAGCTGCTGCGGGCCACCTCGACGATCGGCTCCACGTCGTACGCCGTGATGGAGCTGCTCTTCGTGGCCTCCATCTGGTACCTGGTCATGACCAGCGTGTTCAGCGTGTTCCAGTTCTACCTGGAGCGCCGTTACGCCCGCGGGTCGCTGCGCCAGCTGCCGCCGACGCCGTGGCAGAAGGTCAAGGCGAACCTGCTGTCCCTGGGCCGTGAAAGGGGTGCGGCATGACCGCCATGGTGAAGGCCGAAGGCGTCCACAAGTCCTTCGGCGCCGTACAGGTCCTCAAGGGCATCGACCTGGAGGTCCAGACCGGCGAGGTGTTCTGCCTCATCGGCCCCTCGGGCTCCGGTAAGTCGACGTTCCTCAGGTGCATCAACCACCTGGAGAAGATCAACGCCGGTCGGCTGTACGTCGACGGCGACCTGGTCGGCTACCGCCAGAAGGGCGACAAGCTGTACGAGCTCAAGGACAGCGAGGTCGCGCAGCAGCGCCGGGACATCGGCATGGTGTTCCAGCGGTTCAACCTGTTCCCGCACATGACGGCCGCCGAGAACGTCATGGAGGCGCCGATCCAGGTCAAGGGCACCAGCAAGGCCCAGGCCAGGGAGCGCGCGAAGGAGCTGCTCGACCGCGTCGGCCTCGCCGACAAGGCCGGGAGCTACCCCGCGCAGCTCTCCGGTGGCCAGCAGCAGCGCGTGGCGATCGCCCGTGCGCTGGCAATGGACCCGAAGCTGATGCTCTTCGACGAGCCGACCTCGGCCCTTGACCCGGAGCTGGTCGGTGACGTCCTCGACGTCATGCGCGACCTCGCCGAGTCCGGCATGACGATGGTCGTCGTCACCCACGAGATGGGCTTCGCCCGCGAGGTGGGCGACAACCTCGTCTTCATGGACGGCGGTGTGGTGGTCGAGTCCGGCAACCCGCGCGACGTTCTGACGGACCCGCAGCACGAGCGCACGAAGGCGTTCCTGTCGAAGGTCCTCTGACACAGGCGTGACGAAGGGGCGGTACGGGATTCCCGTACCGCCCCTTCGCGCTGTTACGGCCGCGGCTCGGACTTCAGCGCCAGCAACAGGGTGTCCGACGGCGAGCACCACACAGGCCGTGCTTCGGCGAACCCCTTCTCGCGCAGCACGCGCGCGTGCCACTCCGCCGACGGCATGTCGCCGTCGGCGTGCTCGCCGTAGATCTCGAAGCGGCGGGCCGTCGGTTCGGCGAGGACGGGGTCCTGGGCGGCGACCTGCCACCACTCGGCCCAGTCCAGGGCGCCGTCGGCCTTGGCCTGGTCCATGCGCGCGTGCCGCAGCTCTCGCTCGGCGGCGTTGATCCGGGGCGTCGTGTCGTCGATCATGTGGTCCGCGTTCATGAAGACACCGCCGTCGCGGACCAGCCCCGCGACCTGACCGTAGAGGGCCGCGAGGGGTTCACGGTGCAGCCAGTGCAGGGCCGTGGCGGTCAGGACGGCGTCGTAGGAGTCGTACGGGAGCTTCGCCGGCCAGTCGGGGTCCTTGAGGTCGGCGGTGACGAAGCTGACCCGCTCGTCGCCCTCGAAGGTGCCCTCGGCGATGGCGAGGAGCGCCGGGTCGAGGTCGACGCCGGTGCTGGTGGCGCCGGGCAGACGGGCCAGCAGCCGGGCGGTGATGGAGCCGGTGCCGCAGGCCAGATCGAGCACTCGGGGCTCGGCCCCGACGAGTGCCTCGACCATGTCGAGCATGATCCGGAAGCGTTCCTCCCGGTCGGGCATGTACCACTCCTGCTGCCGGTCCCAGCTCTCCTGCCAGGCGTGCCAGTCGGTTCCTGTACTGGTCGTCATGGGAGCCCCCTCTTTGGACGTACGCGTAATACCCTGGAAGCACGATCGTCTGTTACCCCGACCGCAGCACGACCATAGAACGCCTCCGTAAGGACTACAAGTGGAACTGGCCTATTACTCGGACTACGCGGTACGCCTCGTCAACAGCGAGGACCCGGCCCGGGGCAAGGACGCGCTGACGTCGGTCGAGGCCGTCCGCGATCTGTTCGGCGTGAACCAGTCGGCCGGCCGCCGCGCGACGGACGCGGACGTCACCCGCTTCCGCTCGGTCCGGGCCCGCCTGCGCGCGGTCTTCGAGGCGGCGGACGGCGGCGACGAGACCCTCGCGGTGGACCTGCTGAACTCACTGCTGCTGGAGTTCCCGGTCAGCCCGCAGATCTCCGGACACGACTTCCGGGACGACGACGGCCGCCCGCTGTGGCACATGCACCTCGCCGACCACCCCTCGAACGCGACCGCGGGGTACGCGGCCATCGCGGCGATGGGCCTGGCCTTCCATCTCACGGAGTACGGCGTGGACCGCCTCGGCCTGTGCGAGGCAGCACCGTGCCGCAACGCCTACCTCGACACCTCGACCAACCGCTCCCGGCGCTACTGCTCCGACCGCTGTGCCACCCGCGCGAACGTGGCCGCCTACCGCGCCCGCAAGCGCCTGGAGGCGGACCGGTCGGACAGCACGGGCCGTACGGCGGACAGCGCCCAGCGCACCAGCGCGAACGGCGAGCGCTGATCCGCCCTGCGCGGCCGGAACCGCCCCCGCACCCTGCCCAGCACCAGCTCCGCCGGGACCGTCCCGTAGTCCGTGCTGTCCCCGCCCGCGTACGTGTTGTCCCCGAGCACCCACCAGCCGCCCTCGCGCCGCTCCGCGGCCCGCTTGACGACCAACAGGTCCTGCTGGAACGGATGGCGCAGAACGACCACGTCACCGGGCCGGATCCGAGCCCCGTAGTGCACCAGCAGCCGGTCCCCGTGGTGCAGCGTGGGCACCATGGACGGCCCGGTCACCTCGGCCGGCCCGAAGGGCAGCAACGGCCGCCCGCGTTCGGTCTCCTGCGACAGTTCCGGCATCACCGGCACCTCCCCGGTCCTATCCTCCACCAGTCTCAGTCTGACCCTGGACTTTTGTCCTAAGCCCATGGGGGCACTCGCGAAAACCCGTCCCTCAGGGAGTAATGTCCCACCTGAGAAGACGATCACGAGGAAGGAATGCTCCATGCTTTCCCGCCTGTTTGCCCCCAAGGTGAAGGTCAGCGCACACTGCGACCTGCCCTGCGGTGTGTACGACCCGGCCCAGGCCCGCATCGAGGCGGAGTCGGTCAAGGCCGTGCAGGAGAAGATGGCCGCCAACGACGACCCGCACTTCCAGGCGCGTGCCACCGTCATCAAGGAGCAGCGCGCCGAGCTCGCCAAGCACCACGTGTCGGTCCTGTGGAGCGACTACTTCAAGCCCCCGCACTTCGAGAAGTACCCGGAGCTGCACCAGCTGGTCAACGACGCCCTGAAGGCCCTGTCGGCCGCCAAGGCGTCCACCGACCCGGCCACCGGCCAGAAGGCGCTGGACTACATCGCCCAGATCGACAAGATCTTCTGGGAGACCAAGAAGGCCTGATCCAGGACCTGTTCGGATCGCCGCGACCGGCGGTCGGTGCACCATCGCAGGTCGAAGGGCATCCCCGAAGGGGCCCGGCCGCATCATCACGCGGCCGGGCCCCTTCGGTCGTTCGTGCCATGCTGGCGGGGTGAACACCGAGGATCTGGTCCGGCTGCGGCAGGCGCGCGACCGTATGGACCGCGAGTACACCGAGCCCCTCGACGTCACGGCGCTCGCCCGGACCGCGCTGATGTCCCCGGGCCACTTCCAGCGCAGCTTCCGCGCCGCGTACGGCGAGACACCGTACGGCTATCTCATGACGCGCCGGATCGAGCGCGCCAAGGCGCTGCTGCGGCGCGGCGACATGAGCGTGACGGAGGTGTGCATGGCGGTCGGCTGTACCTCCCTCGGCTCCTTCAGCGCGCGCTTCACCGAGCTGGTCGGGGAGACCCCGAGCGCCTACCGGGCCCGCTCGCACGCGGACGGCGAGGTGATTCCGGCGTGTGTGGCCCGCCGGTACACCCGGCCGAGGCGGTCGTAGAGGCCGTAGCAGTCGTAGCGGCCGAATCCGCGGTCGCGGCCTAGTCTGCCGTCATGGACATCAAACTGAAGCAGTGCTTCCTCGCCGTCGACGACCACGACAAGGCGATCGCCTTCTACCGC
Source organism: Streptomyces sp. NBC_00287 (assembly GCF_036173105.1). Taxonomy (NCBI): domain Bacteria; kingdom Bacillati; phylum Actinomycetota; class Actinomycetes; order Kitasatosporales; family Streptomycetaceae; genus Streptomyces; species Streptomyces sp. NBC_00287. The sequence goes on along the minus strand of NZ_CP108053.1, from coordinate 6,310,803 downwards.
GACGTCCTGGGCCTCGAGGTCCGCGGTGACGTCGGGTTCGAGGGGATGCGGTGGGTGACCGTCGGCTCGCCCTTGCAGCCGGACGTGGAGATCGTGCTGGAGCCTCCCGCCGCGGACCCGGACACCTCCCCCGCCGACAAGGAGGTGATGGCCCAGCTGCTCGCCAAGGGCGTGCTGCGCGGGGTCAACTTCACCACCTCCGACTGCGACGAGCTGTTCGCGCGGGTACGGGAGTCCGGCGCCGATGTGATCCAGGAGCCGACGGACCAGCCGTACGGCGTGCGCGACTGCGCCTTCCGGGACCCGGCCGGGAACATGCTGCGCTTCATGGAGCCGTCGAAGCAGGGCTGACTACGATCACGTCCATGACCATTCGCTGGACGTACGCCTTCGTCGACCGGCCCGCCGCCGTCTTCGGCCCCGCCTGCGACTTCTGGACCGCCGTCACCGGCACGCGTCTGTCCGAACTCCGGGGTGATCAGGGCGAGTTCGTGACACTCCTGCCCGAGTCCGGCGACGCCTGCGTCAAGGGCCAGGGCGTCACGGAGGGGCCCGGCGGCGCCCACTTGGACTTCGCCGTCGAGGACGTCACGGGCTTCGTGAAGGAGGCCCGGCGGGTCGGGGCCGGGATGGTCGCCGAGCACGACGGCTGGGCCGTACTTCGCTCACCGGCCGGGCAGTTGTTCTGCGCGGTGCCCTGGCACGGGGAGTCCCTGCGCCCGCCCGTGGTGCGCGGAACCCGCCTCGACCAGGTCTGCCTGGACATCCCGCCTTCGCTCTACGACGCCGAAGTCGCCTTCTGGAGCGCCCTGTTGCCCGGCTGGGAGTCGCTGCCGGGTTCCCTCCCGGAGTTCCACGTGGTCAAGCCGCCGGCCGGGATGCCGATCCGCATCCTGCTCCAGCGGCTCGGCGAGGAGCGCCCCGCCGCGGCCCATCTCGACCTGGCCTGCGCGGACATCGACGCCGCCCGCACGGCCCACGAACAGCTGGGCGCCACGCTCGTGTACAGCGGCGCCCACTGGCGTGTGATGCGCGATCCGGCGGGCGGCACCTACTGCCTGACGGGACGGGATCCGCAGACGGGCGGGCTGCCGGCCTAGCGGGTCGTCGCGTAGGCGCACAGGACGATCCGCCCGTCGTCCCGGGGCGGCTGCGTGATGCCGGGGCCCGGGCAGTCGGAGTCCATGTCGACGTCCCGGGGCTCCGCCTGCTGCCACTGGTGCAGCTTCTCCGGCTCCCCCGCGTCCTGGAGCCACAGCGTGAGCCCGCCGCCGACGGCCACCGCGACCACCCACACGGCCACGACCCACCGCCATAACCGGCGCCGCCCGGTCAGACCCACGGCTCGACCCCCACCACGGCGTCCACCGGAATCGGCCCGTAGATGTGCGGGAACTCCTCGGCACCGGGCTCGGGGGCCTCGTACTTCAGCGGTGCGCCGAGCCGGGCGGGGTCGATGACGAGCAGGACGAGCTCGTCGGGGCCGTCGTAGTCGGAATAGAGGAAAGCGGCCACTTTCGGCAGTTGCTCGCGGGTCGAGCAGTGGATGAAGCCCTCCTCCTGGAGGGTGCGGCCGCGGGTCGACATCGCGTACGTCCCCCGGGCGCGGGCCTCCTCCCACAGGGAGCGTTCGGTGAGGTGCACGATGGTTGTGGACATGACGCCACGTTAAGGCCTCAGCCGGGCCGCCCGCCCCCGCAAATAGCGCTGCTCGGGCAGGCTCATGGTCTGCGCGGCCGCCGATTCGTAGGCGGCGCACGCTTCGTCGTACGCCCCCGCCCGCTCCAGCAGATGCCCCCGTACGGCATCCCGCCGATGCCCCAACTCCCCCTCCAGCGCCTCCACTTCCCGAAGGCCCGCCTCCGGTCCGCGCACCATGGCGACGGCGACCGCGCGGTTGAGGCGCTCGACGGGGCCGGGGACGAGGCCCACCAGCACGTCGTAGAGGCCCAGGATCTCCCGCCAGTCCGTGGCGTCAGCGGAGGGCGCCTCGTCGTGGACGGCGGCGATGGCCGCGCGCAGTTGGTAGGGGCCGGCGGGGCCGTACCCAAGGGCGTGGGTGACCAGCGCGACGCCCTCCTCGATCGCGGCCTTGTCCCAGCGGTCGCGGTCCTGTTCGTCGAGGGGCACGAGGTCGCCGTGCGGGCCGGTGCGGGCGTCGCGGCGGGCGTCGGTGAGCAGCATCAGGGCGAGCAGCCCGGCCACCTCACCGGTGTCCGGGAGCAGCCGGTGGGCCGTCCGCGTCAGCCGGATCGCCTCGCCGGAGAGGTCGCGTCGCTGGAGGCTGGTGCCCGAGGTCGCCGTATAGCCCTCGTTGAAGATCAGGTAGAGGGTGTGCAGGACTGCGGGCAGCCGCTCCACCCAGTTGTCCGGGCGACCGAAGCTCACCCCGCGCAGCTTCTGCTTGGCCCGGCTGATCCGCTGGGCCATGGTCGCCTCGGGAACGAGCCAGGCGCGGGCGATCTCCGCCGTGGTGAGACCGCCGACCGCGCGCAGGGTGAGCGCGATCTGCGCGGGCGGGGTGAGGTCCGGGTGGCAGCAGAGGAACAGGAGGGAGAGGGTGTCGTCCTCCTGAGGAGCGCGGTCTTCTCCCCTGCGGAGGCTGAGCGCCACCGCCTTCTCCTCCCGAGCCCGCCGGGCGTCGTCGGCCCGCAGCGCGTCCACCAGCCGCCGCGAGGCCACCTTGATGAGCCAGCCGCGCGGATTGTCCGGCACCCCGGCCGCCGGCCACTGCCCGGCCGCGGCGAGCAGCGCCTCCTGTACGGCGTCCTCGGCAGCGTCGAAATGGCCGTACCGGCGCACGAGCGCACCGAGGACCTGCGGCGCGTGGTGGCGCAGCAGGTCCTCGACGGTGTCGCTCATGGGGTTCAGACGTCTCCGGTGCCCTCGTCGATGGGCCGGATCACTACCGGGTAGACGGGCGCGCCTTCGGGCTGGGGGCACTGCAGAACACGGGCGGCGATCTCCGTGACCCGCTCCAGGCTCGCGCAGTCCAGGACCCAGTAGCCGGCCAGCAGCTCCTTGGTCTCGCCGTAGGGGCCGTCGGTGATGACGGGCTTGCCGTCCGCGCCGAGATCCACGTGCCGGGTGCGGGCGGGCTCGACCAGACCCTGGCCGTCGACCAGTTCGCCGGTCTCGGCGAGGTCGTCGTTGAGCGCGCCCATGAAGGCGTACATCGCCTGCACGTCCTGTTCGGTCCAGGCCGGCGAGTTCTCGGACGCCTTGCCCTTCATCGCCTCGTAGTCCGCCTGGCTGCCCTGCACCATGACCAGGTACTTCATGACTGGCTCCTTTGTCTCGCGCCGCCTGTCGGGCGGCTCTCACAGGGGACGTCGGAGCCGGGCCCGGGTTCTCGACATGGTTCGGGACGACGTTTCAGGAATTGCTCGCGGCGGGTTCCTCGGGCTCCTCCCGGCGCTCGGGCTGTTCGGTTTGCTCGTGGTGCGCGTGGCGCCGGTGGTGGTGCGGGTGGGGCTCGCGAGGGTCTTCCTCGGCGCCTTCGGGGACGAATGCCTCGCACTTGGGATTACGGCAGGGTCCTGCCACCCAGCGCGGTACCCATGCGCCCAGCGTCTTGTGGCGCCGGACGACCGTTTCGACGGACTGTCCGCATACGGGACAGGCGTGTTCTTCGCTGTCCATGCCACCAGGGTAGGCCGATCAGCGCTTCCGTGCGTAGGTGCGGACGAGCACTCCGTTACCGAACGTGCGGACATCTTGCAGGGTGAAGTCGCTGACGGCGAACCCGGCACCACCGAACATCGGCATCCCCGAGCCGTAGACCTGCGGATAGGTCTTGATGACCAGCTCGTCGATCTCGTCGAGCAGTTCGCCCGCGATCTGGGAGCCGCCGCAGAGCCAGATGCCGAGCTCGCTCTCCTCGGCCTTCAGCTCACGGATCCGGGCGACCAGGTCGCCGTCGATCACGGTCACGTTCGGGTCCGGGGAGGGACCGAGGGAGCGCGAGGCGACGTACTCGCGCAGATGGCCGTACGGGCTGGTGGTGCCGGTGTCGAGGGCGAGCTGGTAGCTGCCGCGGCCCTGGATCACCGTGTCGAAGTGGAGGTTCTCGGCGCCCTTGAGGCCGAGCTGTTCGCGGCCCTGGGCGGCGATGGTGTCCGGCCAGGTCGAGGCGAGGTAGCCGAGGAACTCCTCGTCCAGGAACGCGAACATCGATGTGGCGTCGCCGTTCGGGTCTCCGATGAAGCCGTCGATGGAGCAGGCGATGTAGTACGTGAGCTTTCGCAAGCCGGGTCTCTTTCCTTAAGCTGTCGTTTGAACAACTGCAGTTGTAGTACTTCGTCTGTAGTGGTTGCAAGCTTTTTCCGGGAACGGGATTGAAGTGGGAGAGGAGATTCCGCATTGGCCAGGAATCCGGAGCGGCGCGCGGCGCTGGTGGACGCCGGTGTGGAGGTGCTCGCACGGGAGGGGGCGCGCGGGCTGACGTTCCGCGCGGTGGACGCCGAGGCCGGGGTGCCGGTGGGCACGGCCTCCAACTACTTCACCGGGCGCGACGACCTACTGCGCCAGATCGACACCCGGCTGCATGTACGGCTGGCCCCCGACCCCGAGGTGATCGCGGAGCTGCTCCAGCGGCCGAAGGACCGGTCACTGGTCACCGCGTTCATGCACGACCTGATGGGCCGGGCCACCCGCGACCGCACCGGCTATCTCGCGCTCCTGGAGATGCGCCTGGAGGCGACCCGGCGGCCCGAACTGCGGGCGTCGTACACGGAGTCGGTGCGCGGGGACCTGACGGAGGGCATGGAGTTCCACCGGGCCGCGGGGCTGCCCGGCGGCGACGAGACCGTGACGGTGCTCTATCTGGCCATGCTCGGCCTGATCTTGGAGCATCTGACGCTGCCGGGGGTGCTGGAGGGGGTGTTGCCGGGGGTGGGGGTTCCGGAGGGGTTGATCGAGCGGATCGTGGAGACGGTGGTGCCGGAGGCCTAGCGGGCGGCGCGGAGTTCGCGGAGTTCGCGGGGTTCGCGCCACATGGGGAACATCTGCGGGCCCTCGGGCAGGTCGAGGGGGCTGCCGAGGAGTTCGAAGCCGAGGCGCTCGTACAGCTTCCGGCTGCGGGCGCTGCTCGCCTCCAGGTACGCGGGGACGCCGTCGCCGTCACAGCGGTCGAGTACGGCGCCGATGAGCGCGGAGCCGAGGCCCTCGCCCTGCCGCTGCGGGGAGACGCCGATCATCCACAGGTACTCGTGGGCGCGGTCGCAGGGGTGGATCCCGGCGGTGAGCCGGCCGATCAACTCGACGCGCTCGTTCGCCGGGTCGACGGCGTCACGGAGCTGCGCGGGCCCGTCGTCGTCGGGGTCGTGCTCCCCGGCGGGCGTCGGCAGCCACAGCGCACAGGCCGAGCCGTCCTCGGTGAGATCGATGCGTCCGTCGGCGAGCACGATGTCGGTGAAGGCCGCCATCAGCCGGTGATGGGTCGCCCGGCGGTACTCGGCACCGGGAAAGACCCAGCCACTGACCGGATCGTCCTGGAAGGCCTCGTCCAGCAGCCGCACCACAAAGTCCCGGTCCGCCTCGGTCGCCGTCCGGATCGCCACACCCATGATTCCGCCCCTTCGTCTCAATCGGGGTTGATCGTAGGGGGGTTGGGGGCGGGGTGGTGGGCGGGGCGGGAGATTGGCGGGAATCGGGTTCGACAACACACAGGCCCCGCACACCGTGGGGATGTGCGGGACCCGTCCGGCCGGAGCCGGTGGCCGTGCGGGGTCAGGAGCCGCACGGCCACCGGTCCGGGGTTCTAGGTGCTGCGGCGGGTGACGAACTCGGCCAGGGCCAGCAGGCCGCCCGCCGCCTCCGGTTCGGGCACCGCGCGGGCCAGTTCCTGCATCGCGCGGGCCATCCGGTCGGCCGCCTGGACCTGCGCCCAGTCACGCCCGCCCGCCTGTTCCACGGCCAGTGCGGTACGCGCGGTCTCCTCCTCCGCCGCCATCCCGCCCTTGCCGTACGGCACTTCGTACAACTCGGCCAGCTCCACCGCCGCCGGCGTACCGGAGGTCAGCGCGGCGACGACCGGCAGCGACTTCTTACGGGCGGCCAGGTCCGCGCCGGCCGGCTTGCCGGTGCGCCGGGGGTCGCCCCATATGCCGATGACGTCGTCGATGAGCTGGAAGGCGAGCCCCGCCTCCCGGCCGAAGGCGTCCATCGCCTCCACGTCCTCCCCCGCCGCGCCCGCGTACAGCGCGCCGAGGGCGCAGGCGCAGCCCAGCAGCGCTCCCGTCTTGGCCTCGGCCATGGCGAGCGCCTCGTCGAGGCCGACGTCGGCGGGGGCCTGCTTCTCCATCGCCGTGTCCGCGTGCTGGCCCTCGCACAGTTCGACGACACAGGCGGCGAGCCGGGCGGCGGCCTCGGTGGACGCCGGATGCGGGTCCTCGGCGAGCAGTCTGAGGGCGAGCGCCTGGAGGGCGTCCCCGGCGAGGATCGCGTCGGCGTCGCCGAACACGGTCCAGGCGGTGGGCCGGTGCCGTCGGGTGGTGTCCCGGTCCATCACGTCGTCGTGCAGCAACGTGAAGTTGTGGACCAGCTCCACCGCCGCGGCGGCCCGTACCGCAGCCTTGCGGGCCGGTGGCCCGCCGAGCGCCTCGGCCGCGGTGAGGACGAGCGCGGGGCGGATGGCCTTGCCCGAGTTACCGGCCGCGGGGGTGCCGTCCGCGTGCTCCCAGCCGAAGTGGTAGAGCGCGACCCGGCGCATGGAGGTCGGCAACGAGTCGACGGCGGAGCGCAGTTCGGGGTCGACGGACCCTCGTGCACGCTCCAGGATCGCCATCGCCTCCTGCCCGTCGAGCGGACCCGGTCCGGCGTGTGTCTGGGTCCCGATGGGCCTCCGCCTTTCACGCGTCTCGGTCTCTGGGCGCACTCCCGAGATGTACCCGCCCCGGAGGGCGGGGACACCGGTTGTACGCGGCAGGGTCACCGCCAGCGCCCGATCTCGACGTTCTCCAGCACACCGAGCGCGTCCGGCACCAGGACCGCGGCCGAGTAGTAGGCGGTCACCAGGTACTTGATGATCGCCTGTTCGTTGATGCCCATGAACCGCACCGACAGGCTCGGCTCGATCTCGTCGGGGATCCCGGCCTGCTGAAGCCCGATGACCCCCTGCTCGGCCTCGCCGGTACGCATGGCGATGATCGAGGTCGTACGGGCGTCGCTGACCGGGATCTTGTTGCACGGGAAGATCGGCACCCCGCGCCAGGTGGGGATGCGGTTGCCGGCCATCTCGATGGTCTCGGGCACCAGTCCGCGCTTGTTGAGCTCGCGGCCGAACGCGGAGATCGCGCGCGGGTGGGCGAGGAACAGCTTGGTGCCGCGGCGCCTGCTGAGCAGTTCGTCCATGTCGTCGGGCCCGGGCACGCCGTCGTGCGGCTGGATCCGCTGCTCGTACTCGCAGTTGTTGAGCAGCCCGAACTCGCGGTTGTTGATGAGCTCGTGCTCCTGGCGCTCCTTGAGCGCCTCGACGGTCAGCCGGAGCTGCTGCTCGGTCTGGTTCATCGGCTGGTTGTAGAGGTCGGCCACGCGGGAGTGGATGCGCAGAACGGTCTGGGCGATGCTCAGTTCGTACTCACGGGGCCTGGCCTCGTAGTCGACGAAGGTGTGCGGGATGTCCGGCTCGCCGCTGTGTCCTGCCGCGAGGTCGATCTCCTTCTCGCCGTACTTGTTGGCGCGCTGGGCGGGGATCGCGCGCTGCGCGTCGAGATGCTCGCGCAGGGAGTCGGAGCGCTCCGCGACCTGCTCGACGTCCTGGCGGGGCAGGACGAGGACGGTGCACGCGGTGACGGTGCGGGCCGTGTACTCCCAGATGGCGTCGGAGGCGAGCAGCGACTGGTCGCCGAGGTAGGCGCCGTCGGCCAGTACACCGAGGGACTCGTCGTCGCCGTAGGGGCCGGTGCCGACCTTCTCCACGCGGCCGTGCGCCAGCAGATACACCTCCTCGGCGGGGCTGCCGAAGGAGGCGAGCACCTCGCCCGCGGCGAGCTCCCGCTGCTCGCAGCGCTGGGCGAGCTCGGCGAGCACCTCCAGGTCCTCGTAACTGCGCAGTGCGGGCAGTTCGCCCAGCTCCGCGGGGATGACCTCGACACGGTCTCCGGTCTTCACAAAGGTGATACGGCCGTCCCCCACGGCGTAGCTCAGCCGGCGGTTCACTCGGTAAGTGCCGCCCTGCACATTCACCCACGGCAGCATGCGCAGCAGCCAGCGTGAGCTGATCTCCTGCATCTGGGGTGCGGACTTGGTCGTGGTGGCCAGGTTCCGCGCGGCGCCGGTGCCGAGACTCTGCTGCGGCCTGCCCTCATCAGTGCGGATCTCTTCGCCTACCGACATAAGGAATTGCCCTCCCGGTCATGCACCGGCGCCGTGCTGCGCCGGGCATCGAATCGCAGGGCCAAGCCTTCCTCACGGAGCGTGCCGGTGCTATTACACGAAAGAGCGGGAATGGATCACGGGGTGGCTGGGCACATGGGCATTTCCTGTCCACCGGGCCGGTTCCGCTTGTTGTCCAAAACGGCTCGCACACCGTACGAACGGCTGGTTTTCGATCCTCCCCTTTCGATACAAGCTGCGGTACGAGGAGGCCGCGTTCGGCGGCCGACGCACAGCCACGAAGGAGGCGGTCATGGCCTCACCCATGTCCGCGGCAAGATTCCTGGAGCAGCTGCGGGCGGAGGGCGTGACGGTCGTCGAGGTCGGCGACTGGGAGCACCACAACCGCAACCACAAGGGCCCCTGGGGGCCGGTCCACGGCGTGATGATTCACCACACGGTCACCAAGGGCAGCGAGCTCACGGTGAAGTTGTGCCGCAACGGCCACGGGGACCTGCCCGGCCCGCTGTGCCACGGCGTCATCACCAAGGACGGCAGGGTCCATCTGGTCGGCTTCGGCCGCGCCAACCACGCGGGCAAGGGCGACGACGACGTCCTGCGCGCCGTGATCGACGAGGAGCCCCTCCCCCGCGACAACGAGTCCACCGCCGACGGCAACCGTCACTTCTACGGCTTCGAATGCGAGAACATGGGCGACGGCGAGGACCCCTGGCCGGAGGTCCAGCTGGAGGCCATCGAACGAGTCTCCGCAGCCATCTGCCGCCATCACGGCTGGTCCGAGCGCTCGGTGATCGGCCACCTGGAATGGCAGCCGGGCAAGGTGGACCCGAACGGCTTCACCATGGCGTCGATGCGGGACCGCGTCAGGGCCCGCCTGAAGTAGCCCCCGGCCGGCCGAGCGACAATGGTGCTGTGACCAGCCTCGACGTCCTCCAGCCACGGCTTCCCTCGCCGCTGCGGGAGCTCGTCGACGATCGATTCACCCGCGCCGGAGTCCGCCTGCTGCTCAAGCGGGACGATCTGATTCACCCGGAGCTCATCGGCAACAAGTGGCGAAAACTCGCCCCGAATCTCACCGCGGCGGCCGGCCGGAGCGTACTCACCTTCGGCGGCGCGTACTCCAACCATCTGCGCGCCACGGCCGCCGCGGGCCGTCTCCTGGGCCTGACCACCATCGGCGTGGTCCGGGGCCAGGAACTGGCCGACCGCCCCCTCAACCCCTCCCTCGCCCGCTGCGCGGCCGACGGTATGCGCCTGCACTTCGTCGACAGATCGACGTACCGCCGAAAAACCGAACCGGACACCCTGGCGGCGATCCTCCGCACGGCGAGAGCCGAGGACGCCTACGTCATCCCGGAAGGCGGCAGCAATCGCCGCGCGGTGCACGGCTGCCAGGCCCTCGGCGCGGAGCTCCGCGGCCACGCCGACCTCGTCGCCCTCGCCTGCGGCACCGGCGGCACCCTCGCGGGCCTCGCCGCGGGCCTCGCCCCCGACCAGCGAGCTCTCGGCATCCCCGTCCTGAAGGGCGGCTTCCTGACCGACGACATACAGGCGCTGCAACAGCGCGCCTTCGGCGGCCCCCGAGGCACCTGGACCCTCGACAACCGCTTCCACTTCGGCGGCTACGCCCGCACCACCCCGGAACTCGAAGCCTTCGCCGCCGACTTCGAACACCGCCACCACATACCCGTGGAACGTCTGTATGTCGCCAAGTTGCTGTACGGACTCGTCACCCTCGCGGAGGAAGGCGCCTTCCCGCGCGGTACGACGATCGCGGCCGTGGTCACCGGCGCGCCGTTCACCCCCTGACGTCGCCTTCCCGCAGCTCGCTCAGCGCGCGCAGGGTGTTCGCGGTGCTGGGATGCTCCTCCCCCAGCACGCGCCGCCGATCGCGCAACACGGCCTCCAACTCGTCCTCCGCGCGGGCGATGTCCCCCGCCTCCGCGCGGTAGGCGGCCAGATTGTGGCGGGTGATCAGCGTCTGGGGATGATCCTCGCCCCGGCTGCGCACTTCGATCCGCAGCACCTCTTCGAGGGCGGCGAGCGCGCCCTTCAGGTCTCCGCATTCGGCGCGGAGACTGGCCAGGTTGTGCGCTGCCCCGACGACCCCCTCGCTCTCGGCGCCCGTCTCGGCGCACAGTTCGTCGTAGCGCTTGGTCAGGGCGTCGACGCAGTGCGGATCCGGGTGCGCCATGCCGCGCCAGAACACGGCATGGAACCGCGCCTCGGCGATACGACTCCGCTCCTCCGGATGACCGCGCTGCAACGCCTCCAGCAGGTTCTCGAACAGCTCGGCGGCCGTGAGCGGGGCGCCCAAGTGCCCCATGAGCGTGGCCAGATGGCCGCTGATCTCGATCGTTTCCATGTGATCGTCGCCGTACTTGCTCCGCGCCGCGACCAGCGCCGCCATCAGATCGTCGGCCGCGCTGTCCACATCCCCGCCATGGGTCTGCCAGTACCCGAGATCCGTCTGGATCTGGATCGTGTCCCGGTGATCGGCACCCAGGTGACGGACAGCGGCCTCGTACAGCTCCTTGAAGAGGGTGACGGCCCTGGAGGCCATACCTGCGTGGCCGTACGTCCCGGCGCTGTGGATGAAGATGTGGTACCCGTCCACGGCCCACACGGCGTCCTTCGAGACGGCGTACAGGGCGTCGACGTTGTCCCGGAGCAGCTGGGCGCGCGGCAGCGTCTGCGCGTACACCCCGGGCGGCCAGGCGAAGAAGAGCGCGGAGCCAGCCATGTGCGCCAACTCCGCGAAGTGATCGGGCTCCAGGGACTCCCGGGTGGCGCGCTGCACGAGCGCGTGCACGCGGACGGTCTGCTCGTCGCCCTCACCGGCGAGGCTGACCAGGCTGAGCCGGTTCAGGTTCCGGAGAGCGTCGGCCGCGTTCTCAGCCGGTATCCGGTCCAGGAGTTGCTGCCTCGTCAGGTCGTCCGGCGGCTCCGGCGTCATGACGGCGGTCGCGTACACGCGCGCGGCTTCACCGGTGAGCACGGAGCAGGGGATGCCGTTGGAGTCGAGCACCGAGGCCAGTTCCAGCAGCGGACGGGCCAGACCCCGGGGGCGCAGCCGGTCGGCCCGCTCGACGGACAGCCCCCATACGGCGGCAACGGTCTCCCTGTGGTCGTCGGGCAGACCGTCGTGCTCCGGCAGGACGTCCGCGAGGGATCTACGGCGGTCCCGCAGCCGCGCCAGGTACTGCGCGCAGGGCAGCCCCTGGTCGGCGAGGTAGGCCGCGGCCTGTGCCAGTGCGAGCGGCAGATGACCGAGTTCGGCGGCGAGTTCCGCGGCGTGCGGGTCCGGCCGGGTCCGTCCGTGGGCGGCCAGCTTCGTCCGCAGGTAGGCCAGGGACTCGGCCGGGGTGAACGGCGCGACGGCGATGACGGCACGTCCCTGCCCGAGCAGGGCGGCGTCCCTTCGGCGCGTGGTGACCACGACCTGGCCCTCAAAGCGATCGGGCGGCCACAGTCCGCGCAGGTCCCCGGGGTCGGCGAGGTCGTCCAGCACGATCATCCAGCGCCGCCGGGTCCGCTGGAGCCAGGCGAGGAAGTGCTCCACCGCCCGCCTGAGGTCGGCCGGGTCCGCGCCGTCGACCTCGTGGGCGGCCTGGGCGTAGGCGGCCTCGATGCTCTGTCTGGTTCCGGCGTTGACCCAGACCAGCAGGTCAACTGCCTCCGTCTGCAGCGCCTTCCGGGCCCAGCGGGCCGCCAGTTGGGTCTTGCCGACCCCGCCGAGGCCCGAGAGGATCCGGCACCTCGGTGTGTCCGTCACGGTGTCGGCGGCCGCACGGGACTGAAAGCAGTGGGCCTCGGTCGGCAGTACGCCCACCACATGCGGCCACGCGATCCGCGGCGCCGTCGCGCCGACGCCGTAGTAGACGTTCTCCACGCGTCCGAAGGCGGCGCCGTGGCCGGCGGCGATGGCCGAGGTGTCGGCGTGGAGGGTCGCCGGGCTCGGGAACCCGGGTGCGGTCAGCCCTGATCCCGCCCCGGCGCCGGAGGGTTTTCGATCCGCACCGCCCCGTTGATGACCACGCCGGCCACGCCCTGGTCGGCCCGGACCGAGACGTCGCCGTGGAAGACGGGGCCCCCGGCCGGAGAAGGCGGGCGCGAACCGTCAAGACGCCGCAGCTCCTCGACGACCGCCGACCGTTCCTCCTCGCTCAGGCCCTGCAGGAGCCGCGCGAAGCGGCCGGCCCATCGGGCGGCGGCCTCCTCGTCCGCGCCGCCGCGCACGAGTTCCTCCTCGGTCCGGTCGAGTTCGTCGAGGACCGCCTGTTGCTCACCACGGCCGAACAAGCGGGCCGTGCGCTGCCGCACGGAGGTCCACGCGTCCGTGCCCGCGGCCTGGACCACGGCGGTGCCGCCCGCCGCGGCGACGGCGGTCAACGCCTCACTCAGCATGCTCCTCGCTCCCCTTCCCTCCGCCTTCCCTGCGCCGCAGCTCATTCAAGCGGGAGCCGACCCGCCATGAGGCGTGAACGGCCAACTCACTCCGCCTCCCGGAACGCCGCCGCCTCCTCCAGGTCCAGGCGACGCAGCAGCGTGCGCAGCATTTCGTCGTCGATGTAGCGGCCGTCCCGGAGCCTCACGAAGACCGCCCGCTCGGCGCCGATCATTTCGCGGGACAGTCGGCGATAGGTGTCGTCGACGGTTTCGCCGGTGACCGGATTGACCTGGCCGAGGCGCTCCCAGACGGCGTTGCGGCGGCGTTCGAGGACGGTGCGGAGGCGGTCGGCGAGCGGGGGCGGCAGGGCGTTGCGTTCGTCGGAGAGGAGTTCGTCGAGGCGGCTCTCGGCGGCCCGGGAGGCCTGGGCCTGGGCGTTGGCCTCGGCGAGGGTCTCGGCCTGTACGTCGCGGCCGGGCAGCTTCAGTACGCGGATCAGCGGCGGGAGGGTGACGCCCTGGACGACGAGGGTGCCGATGACCGTGGTGAAGGTCAGGAACAGGATCAGATTGCGCTCGGGGAAGTCCTCGCCGCCGTGCACGGTGAGCGGGATGGAGAAGGCGATGGCGAGCGAGACCACGCCCCGCATCCCGGCCCAGGCGATGACGAAGGGCCCCTTCCAGGTCGGATTCTCCTCCCGCTCCCGGATCCGGGCCGACATGATGCGCGGCAGGAAGGTCGCCGGATACACCCACACGAACCGCGAGACGACGACCACCAGGAAGATGACGATCGCGTACCCGGCCGCGCGGCCTCCCTCGTACTCCCCGAGGCCCTTGAGGACCACCGGCAGCTGCAGTCCGATGAGGGCGAACACCGCCGACTCCAGGACGAAGGCAACCATCTTCCACACGGCCTCCTCCTGGAGGCGGGTGGCGAAATCGACCTCCCACGCGCGGTGTCCCAGCCAGAGCGCGACGACCACGACCGCGAGCACCCCGGAGGCGTGCACCTGCTCGGCGACGGCGTAGGCGACGAACGGGATCAGCAGCGACAGCGTGTTCTGCAGCAGCGCTTCTTTCACGTGGATGCGCAACCAGTGGATCGGCACCATGAGCACCAGGCCGATGCCGATGCCGCCGATCGCCGCGACCAGGAACTCGCCGATGCCGCCGGCCCAGGTGGCGCCCTCGCCGACCGCGGCCGCGAGCGCCACCCGGTAGGCGGTGATCGCGGTCGCGTCGTTCACCAGGGACTCGCCCTGGAGGATCGTGGTGATCCTCGACGGCAGCCCCACCCGGCGTGCGACGGCCGTGGCCGCGACCGCGTCGGGCGGCGCCACCACCGCGCCCAGCACCAGGGCCGCGGTCAGCGGCAGATCGGGCACGATCAGATAGGCGGCCCAGCCCACGGCGAAGGTCGCGAAGAGCACGTACCCGACCGACAGCAGCGCGACGGGCCGCAGTTGCGCCCTCAGGTCCAGGTAGGAGCTGTCGGTGGCGGCCGTGTGCAGCAGCGGCGGCAGGATGAGCGGCAGCACGATGTGCGGGTCGAGGGTGTAATCGGGCACCCCCGGCAGATACGACACCACGAGCCCCACCGCGACCAGCAGCAGCGGCGCGGGAATCGGGGTCCGCCGGGCGGCCGCGGCGACCGCGGCGCTGCCCGCCACCAACAACAGCAGCGGCATCACGTCCATGAACCTCGCCCGCCCTCGTTCTTCCGCGCGAGCTTCCGCGCGCCCGTCGTAACCTGGCAATCATGAAACAGTGCACGCATGCCGACGTGCTGCCCCACCCGGAACCCGGCCCGCTGAGCGAGACGTGTCCGGAGTGCCTGGCGGACGGTACCCACCCGGTACAGCTGCGACTGTGCCTCACCTGCGGTCACGTCGGCTGCTGCGACTCCTCGCCCGGACGGCACGCGACCGAGCACCACAAGGATTCCGGGCATCCGGTGATGCGTACCTTCGAGCCCGGTGAGAGCTGGCGGTGGTGCTTTGTGGACCACGTCCTGGTGTAAAGGGCACGAGTGCGGATCCGGACGGTTCGACCGTCGAACGCATGGGTACGTCAAACCGGCGCGCGCTCTTCCCAATTGGGCCCACAGACCCCCTAGCCACGGAGCGTATCCGTGTGTTTACTATGAGTGACAGCAAGGGGTTGGGGTCTTGGGGACAGGAAAGTTCGGAGCGCGATAGCGTCACCGCTGAACCACACATCGCGTTACCCCGGGGGGCGACCCTCGGCCCCCGGAAAGCTTGTACCACCTTGGAGGTGAGGGTGTCCCAGATCGCAGGCGAGCCCGCGACCCAGGACTTCGTGGAAGTCCGGCTGCCGGCTGCGGGTGCCTACCTGTCGGTGCTGCGTACGGCGACTGCCGGTCTCGCGGCCCGTTTGGACTTCACCCTCGACGAGATCGAGGACCTGCGCATCGCGGTGGACGAGGCCTGCGCGATCCTGCTTCAGCAGGCCGTGCCCGGCTCGGTGCTCAGCTGTGTGTTCCGGCTCGTCGACGACTCACTGGAGGTCACCGTCTCGGCGCCGACCACAGACGGTCACGCACCGTCACGGGACACCTTCGCCTGGACCGTGCTGTCCGCCCTCGCGGGCAAGGTCTCCTCCGCCGTGGACGACGACAAGACCGTTTCGATCAGCCTCTACAAACAGCGCGGCGCGGGACCCGGGCCGGCGTGAGGGACGGGGACGGGCCGGTGCGGGACGAAGAGCGCGGCACACGGGAGCTGCCGGCCGAGAACGCCGACGATTCAGTCGCTCCGGGCGGTTCCCGACACTTGGCGGACGGCATTGAGGGCATTCCCGAGCAGGCCAGGCCGCACCCGGAGGAGGACGCGGCCTCCGCGCGGGCGGGTTTCCCGGACAGCGCCGTGCAGGGCTCGCCTCAACAGAGGCGGATCGGGGGCACCCCCGGCCGGGCTGAGACGAGAGCTCGACAGAGGGCGACGGGCGGGACGATGAGCGAGCACGAGCGAGACGACGATCAGGGCGTGCCGGCCACGCAGCACGAGGTACAGGAACGCGAGCCGCAGGACCGCAGCGGAGCGCGCGCCATGTTCGTCGAGCTGCGCAAGCTGAAGGACGGCAGCCCGGAGTACGCGGAGCTGCGCAACCAGCTGGTCCGGATGCATCTGCCGCTCGTCGAGCACCTCGCCCGCCGCTTCCGCAACCGCGGCGAGCCGCTGGACGACCTCACCCAGGTCGCCACCATCGGTCTGATCAAGTCCGTCGACCGCTTCGACCCGGACCGCGGGGTCGAGTTCTCCACATATGCGACCCCGACGGTCGTCGGCGAGATCAAGCGGCACTTCCGCGACAAGGGCTGGGCGGTGCGCGTCCCGCGCCGGCTGCAGGAGCTGCGCCTCGCGCTCACCACCGCCACGGCGGAGCTCTCGCAGCGGCACGGCCGCTCTCCCACGGTCCATGAGCTGGCCGAGAAGCTGGGCATCTCGGAGGAGGAGGTCCTGGAGGGCCTGGAGTCGGCCAACGCGTACTCCACGCTGTCTCTGGACGTCCCGGACACCGACGACGAGTCCCCGGCGGTCGCGGACACGCTGGGCGCGTACGACGAGGCCCTGGAGGGCGTCGAGTACCGCGAGTCGCTCAAGCCGCTCCTCGAGGACCTGCCGCCGCGCGAGAAGCGGATCCTGCTACTGCGCTTCTTCGGCAACATGACCCAGTCGCAGATCGCGCAGGAGGTCGGAATCTCGCAGATGCATGTGTCGCGCCTGCTGGCGCGCACGCTGGCCCAGCTGCGGGAGAAGCTCCTCGTGGAGGAGTGAGGCTACTTCTCGTCCTGGACGCTGCCGGGTCCTCGGATTCCGAGGGCCCGGGTCGTCTCGGCGTTGATCAGCAGGACCAGGGCGGTGACGGCCACCACCGCGAGGACGATCCCGGCCGGGATGGCCATGCTGTCGGCCTGGAGCAGGTTGTAGGCGACGGGCAGCGCCAGGATCTGGGTGATGACGGCCGGGCCGCGCGACCAGCTGCGCCGGGCGAGCAGTCCGCGGGCGGCCAGCAGCGGCAGCAGCGCGAGCACGACCAATGTCACTCCGCCGGTGACGGCCTGCTGACGGTCGTCGGGGTCACCCGTGAAACCCAGGACCAGGATCCAGATCCCGCCGGCCACCAGGGCGAGCCCCTCCAGCGCGGCGAGGGCCGCCGCGTAGGTCAGCCGCCGCGGGCGGGGTCCGGTTTCCGGGGCGGGGCTCTGCTCAGCACTCACCCCAGCAGGGTAGCCCTCGCGGTGTCCGCCCCCTCGGGCGCCCGGGGCACGGGGCACGCGCCCGTGGCGAGGTTCACGCTCTGATTCTCCTACTGGATCCCTCTCCGGTGTGGGCCCGGTACCCCCCAGTAGGTACGCTGCAATCCATGCGTGCACTTCTCGTGGTCAATCCGGCGGCAACCACCACAAGCGCACGTACGCGCGATGTCCTGATCCATGCACTGGCCAGCGAAATGAAGCTGGAAGCGGTCACCACCGAGTACCGCGGCCATGCGCGCGACCTGGGCCGGCAGGCGGCGGACAGCGAGGACGTCGACCTGGTGGTGGCCCTCGGCGGCGACGGCACGGTGAACGAGGTCGTCAACGGCCTGCTGCACGCCGGCCCCGACCCGGAGCGCCTGCCGCGTCTGGCGGTGGTCCCGGGCGGCTCCACCAATGTCTTCGCCCGCGCCCTGGGCCTGCCCAACGACGCCGTGGAGGCGACCGGCGCGATCCTGGACGCGCTGCGCGACGGCAGCGAGCGGACGGTCGGCATGGGTATCGCCGCGGGGACGCCGGGCACCGAGGACGAGGGGGTGCCGGCGCGCTGGTTCAGCTTCTGCGCGGGGCTCGGCTTCGACGCGGGCGTGGTCGGGCGAGTCGAACAGCAGCGCGAGCGGGGCAGGAAGTCCACGCACGCCCTCTATATGCGCCAGGCGCTGCGCCAATTCCTGCAGGAGCCCAACCGGCGGCACGGCACGATCACCCTGGAGCGGCCCGGCGCCGACCCGGTGACCGATTTGGTGCTGTCCATAGTCTGCAACACCGCTCCGTGGACCTATCTGGGCAATCGCCCGGTGTACGCGTCGCCTAAGGCGTCGTTCGATACGGGACTCGACGTACTCGGTCTCAGCCGGATGTCCACGGTCGCGGTTGCCCGGTATGCGACCCAGTTGCTCACTTCGTCCCCCGAGCGGGGACCGCATGGCAAGCACGCCGCCTCACTGCACGACCTGGACCAGTTCACCTTGCATTCGAAGGTCCCGCTGCCCCTTCAGATGGACGGCGACCACCTGGGGCTGCGTACGAGCGTGACGTTCACAGGCGTACGCCGTGCACTGCGTGTGATTGTGTGAGCAGAAAGGGCTGAAGTCCTTTCACTCGAACGTTTAGGCCAGGGTCCACCCCATGGAAGTACGGCTGTGACCTAGTCGACACCGAGGAATCAAAAAAAACTTTCCGGAAGGGGTTGTATCCGCCGCTGAGGTTTGCGAGTCTCTACGTGGCGATCGGGACGGCCCGCAAGACCGGCCTCCACAGATCACCGGAACCCCTCTCCAAATCACAGGACCACGCCAGGGAAACCTGACGGTCGGCCCTTCACTTGTTGAGGGATTCGTGAAAGCGTTCACATTCACAAGCAACCTGCATGTAATACCAAGGAGAGGTAGCAGCCATGGACTGGCGTCACAACGCCGTTTGCCGCGAGGAAGACCCCGAGCTCTTCTTCCCCATCGGCAACACCGGTCCTGCGCTGCTGCAGATCGAGGAAGCCAAGGCCGTCTGCCGCCGCTGCCCCGTCATGGAGCAGTGCCTGCAGTGGGCGCTCGAGTCCGGTCAGGACTCCGGCGTCTGGGGTGGTCTCAGCGAGGACGAGCGTCGCGCGATGAAGCGCCGTGCCGCCCGCAACCGGGCCCGTCAGGCCTCCGCCTGACACTCCCGCCCCGCAACAGCCTGAGCTTGGCGGCGCGTACAGCGAGTACGCATCTCCCGCCCCCGAGCCGCAGCGCGCAGTACCCCCGATGCTCCCCCATAGCCTAAAAGCATGGGGGTACCCCCATCGCAACGAGCACGAGCCTCGGACCGAATCCGGTCCGAGGCTTTCTGCTGTGTACGGCTATTTCTGCGCCCGCACCGGGACGTCCAGGATCACCTGCGTACCGCGCTCCGGCGCCGCGACCATGTCGAACGTACCGCCCAACTCCCCCTCCACCAGGGTCCGTACGATCTGGAGGCCCAGGTTGCCGGCGGTCTTCGGGTCGAAGCCCTCGGGCAGCCCCACCCCGTCGTCCTGGACGGTGACAAGCAGGCGGGCCTCCTTGGTGGTGCCGCCGCGGACCGCGGAGACCTCTACGGTTCCGGTCTCGCCCTGACGGAAGCCGTGCTCCAGGGCGTTCTGGAGCACCTCGGTCAGGACCATCGACAGCGGGGTGGCGACCTCGGCGTCCAGGATGCCGAAGCGGCCGGTGCGCCGGCCGGTGACCTTGCCGGGTGAGATCTCGGCGACCATCGCGAGGACCCGGTCGGCGATCTCGTCGAACTCCACGCGCTCGTCGAGGTTCTGGGAGAGCGTCTCGTGCACGATCGCGATCGAGCCGACCCGTCGTACCGCCTCTTCGAGGGCCTCCCGGCCGCGGTCGGACTCGATG
Organism: Streptomyces sp. NBC_00287; assembly: GCF_036173105.1. Classification (NCBI taxonomy): domain Bacteria; kingdom Bacillati; phylum Actinomycetota; class Actinomycetes; order Kitasatosporales; family Streptomycetaceae; genus Streptomyces; species Streptomyces sp. NBC_00287. The sequence goes on along the minus strand of NZ_CP108053.1, from coordinate 6,291,426 downwards.
CGCCGGGCCTGGAGGCGGAGTAGGGCCGCGACCGTCTGGAGGTTGTTCTTCACCCGGTGGTGGATCTCCCGGATGGTGGCGTCCTTGGTGATCAACTCGCGTTCGCGGCGGCGCAGTTCGGTGACGTCGCGGAGCAGGACGAGCGAACCGATGCGGGTGCCCTTGGGCTTGAGCGGGATCGCCCGGAACTGGATGACACCGTCGTCCGACTCGATCTCGAACTCACGGGGCGCCCAGCCGCTGGCCACCTTGGCGAGCGCCTCGTCCACCGGCCCGTGGGTCGGGGCGAGTTCGGCGGTGGTCTTGCCCAGGTGGTGGCCGACCAGGTCGGCGGCGAGGCCGAGACGGTGGTAGGCGGACAGGGCGTTCGGGGAGGCGTACTGGACGATGCCGTCCGCGTCCAGCCGGATCAGTCCGTCGCCGACGCGGGGCGAGGCGTCCATGTCGACCTGCTGGTTCGCGAACGGGAAGGAGCCGGCCGCGATCATCTGCGCGAGGTCCGAGGCGCTTTGCAGATACGTCAGTTCGAGACGGCTCGGGGTGCGCACGGTCAGCAGATTGGTGTTGCGGGCGATGACACCGAGGACGCGCCCGTCCCGCCGTACCGGAATCGACTCGACCCGGACCGGGACCTCCTCGCGCCACTCGGGGTCGCCCTCGCGCACGATGCGGCCCTCGTCGAGCGCGGCGTCCAGCATGGGGCGGCGGCCGCGCGGCACGAGGTGGCCGACCATGTCGTCCTGGTAGGAGGTGGGGCCGGTGTTGGGGCGCATCTGCGCGACCGAAACGTAGCGGGTGCCGTCACGGGTGGGGACCCACAGGACGAGGTCGGCGAAGGAGAGGTCGGAGAGCAGCTGCCACTCCGAGACCAGCAGATGGAGCCACTCGAGGTCGGACTCGTCGAGGGCGGTGTGCTGGTGGACCAGCTCGTTCATGGAGGGCACATGTGCGAGCGTACCTGGCGGTTTGTACGGCTCTGAAACGGCGCCGAATCCGAAACGGCCCCGAAGACACCCGCGGGCCGCGGCGCCTGAGAGGGACCCTCAACCCTCCCGGCACCGCAGCCCGGAGCAATATCGGCCGTGGGGTGTGCGGTCCCGGTCGGCCGAAGGATGAGGATCCGGGGCAGTCAGGGCAGAGAGCACCGGTTCCTCGGTCCGCCTTCCTGTGCGGGGAAGACGGAAGTCCGCGTCCTCGTATCACATGGACTGGGACCATTGTGGACTAGACCACTCGGCGTGTCCATGCGGTGGAGGATGTTCGTTGTTGTGACGTCTGAAGCGGGGGCGTCAACTGGTCGGACGTCCCAGCATTCATCACGCAGCCTAACCCTTGTGGGTTCATGCGCGGGGCCAGATGGACAGGGCAATTTCCGCGAGTGCCGCCAACTCCGCACGGCTCGCGCCGTCGCGCGCCTGCTGGGACATGCCCTGGATCATCGCGCCGGTGTGCCGGGCGAGTGTGCCGGCGTCGGTGTCGGCGGGGAGTTCACCTGCGGCGATGTCCGCGCGGATACGGCTCTCCACGGCCGCGATGGTGGCGTTGCGCCGGTCCCGCAGGGTCTGTTCCACCTCGGGGCTGGTGCAGTTGGTGGCCGCGTGGATGTAGAGACAGCCTTGAGGATGGCCGGGGATGGTGTACCGCACTGCGGCCTCACGCAGAGTGCGGGCCACGGCGGAGCGTGCGGTGGGCTCCTCGGCGAGGGCGCGTTCACCGAAGGCGGCGTATCGCTTGCCGTACTCGACCACGACCTCGTCGAACAGCGCCCGCTTGTCACCGAAGGCCGCGTACAAGCTCGGGGCGCCGATGCCCATGACGCGGGTGAGGTCGGAGACGGACGTCGCCTCGTAGCCGCGCTCCCAGAAGGCCATGATCGCCTTCTCCAGCGCGGTTTCCCGGTCGAAGGAGCGGGGGCGGCCGCGGCGGCCCGCGGTGGGCTCTGTGCCCTTGGTGCTCACCATGGAGTGCATTTTATAGCGAGCACTAGAAAAGTGTCCCCGCCCTGCGCTACGGTCTTTCTGTAGCGACCGCTAGACAATTACGGGGGTGTGGCATGGGTGTGCTCACGGGCAGGACAGCGCTGGTCACGGGGGCGAGCCGGGGGATCGGACGAGCGGTGGCCGAGCGGCTGGCGCGCGACGGGGCCCGGGTCGCCGTGCATTACGGCAGCAGTGAGGCGGCGGCGAAGGAGACGGTGGCCGGGATCGAGGCGGCCGGGGGCAGCGCGTTCGCCCTCCGCGCCGAGCTGGGGGTGCCGGGGGACGCGCGGACCCTCTGGGAGGCCTTCGACCGGCATGCGGACGGCGTGGACATCCTGGTCAACAACGCGGGAGCGGCGTTCTTCGCCACGATCGGCGAAACGGACGAGGAGCTCTACGAGCGGACCCACGCCCTCAACGCCAGAGCGCCGTTCTTCATCGTCCGGGAGGGTCTCGGACGGCTGCGCGACCACGGCCGGATCATCAATGTCACGGCTGCCACGGACGCCGGCATACCCGGTATCGCCGCCACCCACATGGCCAAGGGTGCGGTCACCGCCCTGACGCGTTCCCTCGCGGTCGAGCTGGCGCCGCGCGGCATCACCGCCAACTCCGTCGCGCCCGGCTTCATCGACACCGACCTCACCAGCGCGGTCCTGGCCGACCCCGGCATGCGAGCGCACGCCGAGGCGGTCTCGGTCTTCCGGCGCGTGGGGACGGCGGCCGAGGTCGCGGACGTGGTGGCCTTCCTGGCCTCGCCCGACTCCCGCTGGGTGACGGGGCAGCACATGGACGCGACGGGGGGCTCGCTGCTGAGCCTGGCTGGGTGACCGGGCATCACATGGACGCGACGGGAGGGTCGCTGCTGGGCCTGCAATAGGCGCCCCGGGACTGCTGTCTTCGCGCCCTCAGCGGGTCTCCGTCACCTTCGCCAGGGCTCGGGGGGCGTCCGGGTCCTGGCCGCGGGCGATGGTGACCTCGTGGGCCAGGAGTTGCAGCGGGATGATCTCCAGCACCGGCTGGAGTTCCTCGGCGACGCCTTCGGTGGGCAGGACGAAGCCCGCCGAGGCGCGCTCGACCTGGCTCTTCGGGCCGATGACGACCAGGTCGGCGCCCCGGCCGCGGAGCCGGTCGAGGACGGGGCGCAGGGCCTCGCCGCCCTTGCCGTCGGTGACGACCGCGATGACCGGGGAGACGTTGTCGACCATGGCGAGGGGGCCGTGCAGCAGGTCGGCGCCGGAGTAGGCGAGGGCGGGGATGTAGCTGGTCTCCATCAGCTTGAGGGCGGCTTCCTTTGCCGTGGGGTAGCCGTAGCCGCGGGAGGTGATCACCATGCGTTCGGCGAAGCGGTAGCGGGCGGCGAGGGCGTGCACCTCGTCCTGGCGGGCGAGCAGTTGCGCCGCGAGGTCCGGGAGCAGCTTCGCGGGGGCTCCGTCGCCGCCGCGCAGGCCTTCGACGAAGAGATAGAGAGCGAGAAGGGAGGCGGTGTAGGTCTTGGTCGCGGGGAGGGCCTTCTCGGGTCCGGCCATGATGTCGATGTGGTACTCGGACACGCCGGCCAGCGGTGAGTCGGGGTTGTTGGTCACGGCGAGGGTGATGGCGCCGGCCGCGCGGGCGGCCCGGGTGGACGCCACCAGGTCCGGGGAGCCGCCCGACTGGCTGACCGTGATGACCAGGACGTCGGTGAGATCGGGTTGGGCGCCGTAGGCCGTGGTGGTCGACATGGAGGTGAGGCCGCAGGGCAGGCCCAGGCGGATCTCCAGGAGGTACTTGGCGTAGAGCGCGGCGTTGTCGGAGGTGCCGCGGGCGGTGAGCAGTACGAAGCGGGGTTTGCGGGTGGCGATGTCCTGGGCGGTCTGCCGGATGCCGGGTGCGCCCTCCTCCAGGAGACGGCGCAGCACCGCGGGCTGCTCGGCCATCTCTCGAGCCATGATCCGACCGGGGAGCTCGCTCAGGGGGTGCGGGATCTCGGGGCTGGTCATGGAAGTCCTCTCAGGAAAAGGGAGCGGAACCGCGTCTGCTCAAGCCATCCCCCATTCCACTCCCCCACGGTGAACATCGCCTGTTAGATTGGTCTAAACCACATAGCCCTCTCGGGAACCGGTTGAGTCCCCTCTTCAGATCGGCAGGCCCAGCGTGGAAGTTGTCATCGTTCCGGATGCCAAGGCGGGTGGCGAGCTCATCGCCGAGGCCATGGCGCAGCTCCTGCGGCGCAAGCCCGACGCCCTGCTGGGTGTGGCCACCGGGTCGACGCCGCTGCCCATCTACGAGGCGCTGGCGGCGAAGGTGCGCTCCGGTGCCGTGGATGCCTCGCGGGCGCGGATCGCTCAGCTCGACGAGTATGTGGGACTGCCGGCCGAGCATCCGGAGTCGTACCGCTCGGTGTTGCGGCGCGAGGTGCTGGAGCCGCTCGGGATCGGGATGTCCGCGTTCATGGGGCCGGACGGGACGGCGGCGGACGTACTGGCGGCGTGCGAGGCATATGACCTGGCGCTGGCACAGGCCGGGGGCGTCGACCAGCAGTTGCTGGGGATCGGGACGGACGGGCACATCGGGTTCAATGAGCCATGCTCGTCGCTGGCGTCGCGTACGCGGATCAAGACGTTGACCGAGCAGACGCGGGTGGACAACGCGCGGTTCTTCGACGGGGACATCACGCAGGTGCCGCATCACGTGATCACTCAGGGGATCGGGACGATCCTCGAGGCACGGCATCTGGTGTTGCTGGCGACGGGTGAGGGCAAGGCCGATGCCGTTGCGGCGACCGTGGAGGGGCCGGTGGCCGCGGTGTGTCCGGCCTCGGCGCTGCAGTTGCATCCGCATGCGACGGTCGTCGTCGATGAGGGCGCCGCGTCCAAGCTGAAGCTGTCGGACTACTTCCGGCACACCTACGCCAACAAGCCGGACTGGCAGGGCATTTAGGGCCGTCCCCCTGACGCCCGGCCTAGATTCCGGCGCGGTCGCCCTGGCGGCGGACCATCTCCGTGATCCAGGTGGGCGCGTAGGGGGAGGTGCAGCCCGGGGAGGTCGGGTAGTCCTTGAGCACCTCCAGGCGCTCGCCGATGTCGAGGGCCCGGGTGCGGTGCTCGGGGTGCTCGATGCCGATCTGGGCCAGGCAGTGGTTCATCGCCCACTGGAGGCGGTCCGGGGCGTCCTTCATCTCCACCTCGATGACATCGAGGAGTCCTTCGAGGTCGAGGCCTTCGGGCTTCTTCGCCACGCGTTCGGTGGTCAGAGCCCAGCCGGCGCTCGCGACCACGGGATCGGGGTCGGCGGTCCAGGCCTGGCGCAGTTCCTCGGCGTGCGGGCTCTTCTTCACGACGTAGTTCACGAGCCAGTCGTGCACCTTGGGGGTGCGCGCCCGGCGCACCATGGTGTCCAGCTCGTCGCGGTCGTACGCCTTGGGGCGGCAGATCAGGAGGGCCAGCAGCTTCGCCGCGGTGTCGTCGGTCTCCCAGAGCTCCTGCGCGAGGTCCTGCTGGGTCTTCAGCCGCTTGGCGAGTGCGCGGAGTTTGCTGAGGTTCACCCCGTGATCGTCGCCGTGCCGTTCGTTCACGGCGCGTGCCTTCGGGTCCTCGAGTTCGGCCAGCTCAGCCATCACCTCGGCCAGTGTTGTCTCGGCCACCTCAAGCCTCCCTGTCCCGCGTGTGCGGGTTCAGCCTACGACGGGGCCCCGAGCGGGACGAAGGCGCCGGTTCCCCCATCCGGAACCGGCGCCTTCGTCGTCGTAGCCCTTACTCGCCTGCGATGATCTCTGCCGCCGCTCGTCCGCACACACGGGCCGCGCCGTGGGTCGCGATGTGCAGGGCGCCTCTCGGCGGGGACTGGGGTACGCCCATTTCGACCACGATGGTGTCGGGGCGTTCGCGCAGGAGGGTGTCCAGTGTCGTCGACATCCACTTGTGGCGGTGTTCGTCGCGGACCACGGCGACGATGCGGCGGGTGCCTGCCGCGTCCAGGGTGGCCTGGGCCGCCGACTCGTCGGTGTGGGTGGCGGTTTCGGTGCCGGGGAGGAGTTCGGCCAGTTCCGCTGCCAGTCCCCAGGGCGTTTCGTCGCCCACAGCGATGTTCGCCTCCGGGCTCAGTGCGGCCACGTAAGGGGGCTCGGTGAGGGGGGTGTGGGCCGCGGTCGTCGTCACTCGTACGGCGCGGCGGGCCGCTACCAGGCCGATGTCGGAGGGGGCCCTGTCCTCCGTCGTGGCCGCGGTCTTCGTCCAGCGGGCCAGGGCGCGGACGCGTTCGGCCGCCTCCGCGAGGCGTTCCTCGGGGAGTTCGCCGGTGCGGACGGCTGTGACGAGGGCGTCGCGCAGGCGCCGTACCGTGGCTTCGTCGTTCAGGCCGCCGCCCACGCAGATCGCGTCGGAGCCGGCCGCGAGGGCCAGGACGCTGCCGCGTTCGATGCCGTAGGTGGAGGCGATGGCCTGCATCTCCATGCCGTCGGTGACGATGAGGCCGTCGTAGCCGAGTTCGCCGCGCAGCAGGTCGGTGAGGATGGGGCGGGAGAGGGTGGCCGGGCGGGTGGGGTCGAGGGCCGGGACCAGGATGTGGGCCGTCATGATCGCGCGTGAGCCGGCGGTGATCGCCGCGCGGAACGGGGTCAGATCGCGCTCGGACAGCACATCGAGGCTGACGTCGATCCGCGGCATCGCCTCGTGGGAGTCGATGGCGGTGTCGCCGTGGCCGGGGAAGTGCTTGGTGCAGGCCGCGACGCCCGCGGCCTGGAGGCCGGTGACATAGGCGGCGGTGTGCCGGGCGGTCAGGTCGGTGTCGGCGCCGAAGGAGCGGACACCGATCACCGGATTCCCCGGGTTCGAGTTCACGTCGGCCGACGGAGCCCAGTTGAAGTTGACCCCGCAGGCGGCGAGCCGCCGGCCGAGTTCATGCGCGACCTCGCGGGTGAGGTCGACGTCGTCCACCGCCCCGAGGGCGTGGTTGCCGGGGAAGGAGGAGCCGGTGCGCACCTCCAGGCGGGTGACGTCGCCGCCCTCCTCGTCGATGGCGACGAGGACGTCCTCGCGTTCGGCGCGCAACTGGGCGGTGAGCGCGGCCACTTGTTCGGCAGTGGCGATATTGCGGCCGAACAGGCCGACGGAGGCGAGGCCCTCACCGAGGCGGCGCAGCAGCCAGTCGGGGGCGGTGGTGCCGGGGAAGCCGGGCTGGAGGACGGTCAGGGCGTCCCGCGTCAGGGTATCGCTGGCGATAGTCGTCATCGGTGGGCGTTATCCCTTCACGGCGCCGGAGGTCAGACCGCTGACGGCCCGGCGCTGGAGGAAGACGAAGAGGATCAGGATCGGAACGGCGAAGAGGGTGGAGGCCGCCATGGTCGCGCCCCAGTCGTTGCCGAAGACGGTCTGGAAGCTGGTCAGCCACAGCGGCAGCGTCTGGGCCTCGGCGTCCTTGTTCAGCACCAGGACCAGGGCGAACTCGTTCCAGGCGGTGATGAAGCCGAACATCGAGGTGGCCATCAGGCCCGGCGCGAGCAGCGGCAGGATGACCCGGCGGAAGGCCTGGATGCGGGTGCAGCCGTCGACCATCGCCGACTCCTCCAGCTCCGCGGGCACGGCGGCCACGAAACCGCGCAGGGTGAGGATGGTGAAGGGGAGGATCATCATCGTGTAGAAGGCCGTCAGCGGGACCAGGCTGTTGAGCATCGACGCGTCCCGGACGATCATGTACATCGCGATGATCATGACTTCCCAGGGCGCCATCTGGGCGAGCATGAAGCCGATGATGAAGCCGCGCCGCCCCTTGAACCGCATCCGCGCCAGGGCGAAGGATCCGGCGAGCGCGATGACCAGCGAGAACACCACGGCCAGGACCGTGACGGTCAGCGAGTTGGTGACGAACGTCCAGAAGTGGTCGGCGCCGGTCGCCGTCTTGAAGTGGTCGAAGGTGATATCGGTCGGGAACCAGACCGGGTCCTCGGAGATGATGTCGCCGGTCGGCTTGAACGCCGTGGCGATCATCCAGTACACGGGGAAGACGAAGCCGATGAACAGGACGACGGCCGTGGCGTTGGGCCAGATACGGCCGAAGAGCGAGCGCTTCACAGCCCGGCCTCCTCTTCCTTCTCTTGCTTGAGCACGATCCGCAGGTAGTAGGCAGTGAGGCCGATCATGATCAGGATGGTCAGCAGGGCGATGGCGGCACCCATGCCGTAGTGCTGGTTGCCGACGCCCTCGACGTAGGCGTAGACGGGCAGGATCTCGGTGAGGCGGTCGGGGCCGCCCTGGTTGAAGGTGTAGACCTGCACGAACGCCTTGAAGATCCAGATGATCTCCAGGAACGTGGTCGCGTAGAGGAAGGGCCTGAGGTACGGCAGGGTGACCGCGGTGAAGCTCTTCCAGGCGCCGGCGCCGTCGAGGGCGGCGGCCTCGTAGAGCTCGCCCGGGATGGTCGTCGTGGCGGCGTAGAGGTTGATCGCGACGAACGGGATGGACATCCAGACGATCAGCACGGTGACGACGAAGAACGTCGACATCTGGTCGCTGGTCCAGCTGTAGTCGGCCATGGAGTGCCAACCGAGCTTGTCCAGCACCCAGTTGACCACGCCGAAGCGTTGGGCGAAGAGCCACTGGTAGAGGGTGGTGGCGACAACCACGGGCATGGCCCAGGCCAGTACCAGGCCGATCATCAGGGTGATCCGCATGCGCCTGCCGAGGCGGGCGAGCAGCAGGCCGACGAACGCCCCGAGGATCATGGTCAGGGCGACATTGACCGCCGTGAACAGGATCGAGCGCAGGGTGACGCGCCAGAAGTCCTCGCCGGTGAGGACCTCCTTGTAGTTGTCGATGCCGTTCCACTCGGTGACGTGCTGGATCAGCTGCCCCATGTTGAGGTTCTGGAACGACAGCAGTACGTCCTTCAGCAGCGGCCAGCCGAGCAGCAGCACGGAGGCCGCGACGGCCGGCATCAGCAGAAGGTACGGGGCGAGCGCGCCGAAGCGGGAGGCGGCTCGCGGGGTGGGCCCGCCGGATCCCGAGGGGCCCTTGCGGACGTCCGCCGGGCCGGAGGGCGGCCGTTCGGTCTGCACGGTCATGCTCGCGTTCTCTTCCTCCTCGACCAACCTGAACGCGGGGCGGGGGCCGCCTCGACGGCCCCCGCCCCGGGTGCGCCTACTGCTGCTGCGACAGGCGCTTGTTGAACTCCTCCTCGACCTGGGCTGCCGCCTCGGCCGGGGACTTTCCGTTCAGTACGGCGGTCATGTAGGTCTTGATCGGGTTGGGCGCGTTCTCGACGGCGGCCCATTCGGCGATCAGCGGGGTGGTGCCACCGCCCGCGGCGGCCGGTGCGGCGGCCTCGGCGACGACGTTGCCCGCCAGGTTGCTCTGCAGCGACTCCTTGTTGGGGATGACGCCGTTGAGCTTGGCGAGCTGGCCCTCGTACTTGTCGGAGAGGGCGATCCGCAGGAACTCCTTGGCCAGCTCCTGCTTCTTGCTGCCCGCGGCGACGGCGAGGTTGGAGCCGCCGAGGAAGACACCCTCGGGCTTGTCGGCCGTGGCACCGGGGATGGTGAAGTAGCCGATCTCCTTCTCGATCTTCGGGTTGGCCTCGATGGCGATGCCGGCTTCCCAGCCCATGCCGATGAAGGCACCGACGTTGCCCTTGCCGAAGACCTCGCCCTGCTGCGGGGTGGCCTCGTCCTTGTCCTTGGGGGCCTTGGAGAGGGACTGGAACTTCTTGTACGTCTCCATGGCGGCGGCGACCTTGGGGTCGGCGAGGTTGGAGACGTACTTGTCGCCGTCCTTCTTGACCAGCTCGGCGCCCTCACCGATGGCCAGGCCGACGAAGTGGTACCAGTTCTGGCCGGGCAGGTAGATCGGTTCGGCGTCGGTCTTCTCGCCGATGGTCTTGAGGTCGTCGTAGAACTCGTCGCGGGTCTTGGGGGTGTCCTTGATGCCCGCCTCGGCCCAGACGCTCTTGTTGTAGAGGACGACGCGGTTGGCGAAGTACCAGGGTGCCGCGTACTGCTTGCCCTCGAAGACGGAGGAGTTGTTCAGGGACTCGGTCCAGTCGGCGCCGATCTCGGTCTTGAGGTCGGCGAGGTCGGCGAGGCCGCCGGTCTTGGCGTAGGCCGGGGTCTGGGTGTTGCCGATCTCGAAGATGTCCGGCGGGTTCTCCTCCGACAGGGCGGTGGTCAGCTTCTGCTGGATGCCGGTCCACTGCTGGATCTCGAACTTGACCTTCGCCTTGGTCTTCTTCTCGAAGGCGGCGGCGACGTCCTTCTGCCACTGGTCCGGGGAGGAACCGTCCATCACCCACACAGTGAGGGTCTGGCCCGCGTAACCGTCCGCGCCGGCCTTGCCGCCCTCGTCGCCGTCGTCGCCCCCGCACGCCGCGATGGAGACCATCATTGCCGCGACACCGATCGCGGATATCAGCTTGCGCTTCACGCCACCCTCCTCAGGGGATGCCCACACCTCCCGCCCATGGGCCGGGACCTGGACCAATGGTGTAGACCAGTAGGGGGAGCTTGGACCAGACCAAAAATCCTGTCAAGGGGGACGGAATGGGCTCTGACCAGCCGTTATGCGACCTACATATGCAGGAACCTTTAAGTAAGAAGCCAGCGAAATTAACGGCGCCGGAGTACTCTCGTCCGCTAGACCACTTGCCTCTATGGACTAGACCAAAAGCGGTGGCGACGGTATACAGAGGGGATCACGATGTGAGCCGCATCCGGAGCCGGGAAGGCAGAGCATGAGCACCGACGTCAGCAGTGCGGAGAACGAGGGTGGGGCCACCGTCCGTACCGCGCGCGTGCCCAAGTACTACCGCTTGAAGAAGCACCTGCTCGACATGACGGAGACGCAGGCCCCGGGCACTCCGGTCCCGCCCGAGCGGACGCTGGCGGCGGAGTTCGACACCTCCCGCACGACGGTGCGCCAGGCCCTCCAGGAACTGGTCGTCGAGGGACGCCTGGAGCGGATCCAGGGCAAGGGCACCTTCGTAGCGAAGCCGAAGGTCTCCCAGGCGCTCCAACTCACCTCGTACACCGAGGACATGCGCGCCCAGGGCCTCGAACCGACCTCCCAGCTGCTGGACATCGGCTACATCACCGCCGACGACCGCCTCGCCGGCCTGCTCGACATCACCGCCGGCGGCCGGGTGCTGCGCATCGAGCGCCTGCGCATGGCCAACGGCGAGCCGATGGCGATCGAGACGACCCACCTGAGCGCCAAGCGCTTCCCGGCCCTGCGCCGCTCGCTCGTCAAGTACACGTCCCTCTACACCGCGTTGGCCGAGGTCTACGACGTCCATCTCGCCGAGGCCGAGGAGACCATCGAGACCTCGCTGGCCACTCCCCGCGAGGCGGGCCTGCTCGGCACCGACGTGGGCCTGCCGATGCTGATGCTGTCCCGCCACTCGCTGGACCGGGAGGGGCAGCCGGTGGAGTGGGTGCGGTCGGTCTATCGCGGCGACCGCTACAAGTTCGTGGCGAGGTTGAAGCGTCCACAAGAGTAGTGCTCGTGGTGTAGCGCCCCTGCTGTTCCTGCCCTACCGTCCTCCCCGTCATCGCATGGACGGGAGGACGACCCGGTGCGCACTGCGAACACTCGAACCATCGTCATCTGGACCCTCGTCGCGCTGGTCGGCGGCACCGGCTGGGCGGTGCTCGCGCTGGCCCGCGGCGAGGATGTCTCCGCCGCCTGGATGGTCGCCGCGGCCCTGGGCTCGTACGCCATCGCCTACCGCTTCTACGCCAAGTTCATCGCGTACAAGGTCCTCAAGGTCGACAAGACCCGGGCCACCCCGGCGGAACGGCTCGACAACGGCATCGACTTCCACCCGACCGACCGCCGGGTCCTGCTCGGCCACCACTTCGCGGCGATCGCCGGCGCCGGACCGCTGGTCGGGCCCGTCCTCGCGGCGCAGATGGGCTATCTGCCCGGCACCATCTGGATCATCACGGGCGTCATCTTCGCGGGCGCGGTCCAGGACATGGTGGTGCTGTTCTTCTCCACCCGCCGCAACGGCCGTTCGCTCGGGCAGATGGCCCGCGAGGAGATCGGCCCGTTCGGCGGCGCGGCAGCGCTCCTCGCCGCCTTCGCCATCATGATCATCCTGCTCGGGGTGCTGGCCCTGGTCATCGTCAACGCGCTGGCCGAGTCGCCCTGGGGCACCTTCTCCATCGCGATGACCGTCCCCATCGCCCTGCTGATGGGCTTCTACCTGCGCGTCCTGCGCCCCGGCCGGGTCAGCGAGGTCTCCCTCATCGGCGTAGGCCTGCTGCTGCTCGCGCTGATCGCGGGCCGCTGGGTCGCCGAGTCGTCCTGGGCCGACGCGTTCACGCTCGCGCCCTCCACGCTGGTCGTCTGGCTGGTGGCGTACGGCTTCATCGCCTCGATCCTGCCGGTGTGGATGCTGCTGGCGCCCCGCGACTACCTCTCCACCTTCATGAAGATCGGCACGATCTTCCTGCTCGCCCTGGGCGTCGTCATCGCGCTGCCCACCCTGAAGATGGACGCGGTGACGGACTTCGCCTCACGCGGCGACGGCCCGGTCTTCGCGGGCTCACTGTTCCCCTTCGTCTTCATCACCATCGCCTGCGGGGCCCTGTCCGGCTTCCACTCCCTCATCTCCAGCGGTACGACGCCGAAGATGATCCAGAAGGAGACGCAGGTCCGGATGATCGGCTACGGCTCCATGCTGATGGAGTCCTCGGTCGCCGTCATGGCTCTGGTGGCGGCGAGCATCATCGACCCCGGCCTGTACTTCGCGATGAACGCGCCCGCCGGGGTCATCGGGGACAGCGTGCAGAACGCCTCGCAGGTGGTGGGCAGTTGGGGCTACCAGATCTCCCCCGAGGCGCTCGCCCGCGCCGCGGAGAACGTCGAGGAGGCGAGCCTGCTCTCCCGCACCGGCGGGGCGCCCACGCTGGCCGTGGGCATCTCGGACATCTTCTCCCAGATCACCGGGGACAGTCTGCGGGCCTTCTGGTATCACTTCGCGATCATGTTCGAGGCGCTGTTCATCCTGACCGCGCTGGACGCCGGCACGCGCGTGGGCCGGTTCATGCTCCAGGACACGCTCGGCAACGTCTACCGCCCGTTCAAGGACGTCAGTTGGAAGCCCGGTCTGGTCATCTGCAGCGCGATCGTGTGCGGTCTTTGGGGGTACTTCCTGTGGGTGGGCGTCCATGAACCGCTCGGCGGCATCAACCAGTTGTTCCCGATCTTCGGTATCTCCAACCAGCTGCTGGCCGCCGTCGCGCTCGCCGTCTGCACGACCCTGCTGGTGAAGTCCGGCCGCCTCAAGTGGGCCTGGATCACCGGGATTCCGCTCGCCTGGGACGCCACGGTCACACTGACCGCCAGCTACCAGAAGGTGTTCTCCAGCGACCCGAGGGTCGGCTTCTTCAAGCAGCGCCAGGTGTTCCAGGACGCGATCGACGAGGGCAAGATCCTGCCGCCCGCCAAGTCCATGGACGACATGCACACCGTGGTCACCAACTCCACGGTGGACGGCGTCCTGACCGCGGTCCTCGCCCTGCTGATCGTCGTCGTCATCGTGGACGCGACCCGCGTCTGCGTCCGGCACATCCTCCGCCCCGCCCTGTCCACGCTCAGCGAGGCGCCGTACATCGAATCGAAGATCGTCGCCCCGGCCGGACTGTTCCCGACCCGTGAGGAGAAGGAGGAGCAGCGCGATGAGGTCACCCCGGCGGGCACTTAGGGCGCTCAGGGCCGTGCGCTGGTACGTCCGTGAACTGACCGACGAATCCGCCTACGACCGTTATGTGGCGCACGTGCGCAAGGACCACCCCCGGGCGCCCGTGCCGTCCCGGCGTGACTTCGAACGGATGCGGACGGACCGGCAGGAGTCGGACCCCCGCCAGGGTTTCCGCTGCTGTTGAGGGAAGCTTGAGGGACCGATATGCGGACGAGGGGTTCCGCTTCTGCGACGCCGTGACCTAGATTGCCTGCCTGTTTCAGGTGATCAGTGAGGGGACGGAGCCGTCAGATGTCAGATACCTCAGAGGCGAGCAGAGAGCCGGTGGTGACGCCTGTGCGCGTCGTCATCGCCCTCTGCCTGATCGCGCCCTTCGTGGCGATGTTGTGGGTGGGTTCGTATGCGAAGGCCGACCCGGCCTTCATCGGCATCCCGTTCTTCTACTGGTACCAGATGGCCTGGGTACTCCTGTCGACCGTGCTGACGGTGATCGCGTACCAGCTGTGGCAGCGTGACCAGCGCGCCCGTCGTGGAGGTACCAAGTGAACGACGGCGTGAACGGCGTCGCGCTCGCCGTCTTCATCTTCTTCTTCCTGGCCGTCACGGTCATGGGCTTCCTCGCCGCGCGCTGGCGCAAGGCCGAGAACGAGCAGAGCCTCGACGAATGGGGCCTGGGCGGACGCTCGTTCGGCACCTGGGTCACCTGGTTCCTGCTCGGCGGCGACCTGTACACGGCTTACACCTTCGTGGCGGTCCCGGCGGCGATCTACGCGGCCGGCGCGGCGGGCTTCTTCGCGGTGCCGTACACGATCCTCGTCTACCCGTTGATCTTCACGTTCCTGCCCCGCCTGTGGTCGGTGTCGCACAAGCACGGCTATGTGACGACCTCGGACTTCGTGCGCGGCCGGTACGGCTCCAAGGGCCTGTCGCTGGCGGTGGCGCTGACCGGCATCCTGGCAACGATGCCGTACATCGCGCTCCAGCTCGTCGGCATCCAGGCGGTGCTGGATGTGATGGGCGTCGGCGGCGGGGAGAACACGAACTGGTTCATCAAGGACCTCCCGCTGCTGATCGCGTTCGGTGTGCTGGCCGCGTACACCTACTCCTCGGGGCTGCGGGCGCCCGCGCTGATCGCCTTCGTCAAGGACACCCTGATCTATCTGGTCATCGCGGTGGCGATCATCTACATCCCGATCAAGCTGGGCGGGTTCGACGAGATCTTCGCCGACGCGGGCGAGAAGTTCACCACCACCGGGGTGGGCGGTCTGGTCCCGCCGGAGGCCGGGCAATGGACGTACGCCACGCTGGCCTTGGGCTCGGCGCTGGCGCTGTTCATGTACCCGCACTCGATCACCGCGACCCTCTCCTCCCGGAGCCGTGATGTGATCCGCCGCAACACCACGATCCTGCCGCTGTATTCGCTGATGCTCGGTCTGCTGGCGCTGCTGGGCTTCATGGCGATCGCGGCCGGAGTGAAGGTGGAGAACGGCCAGTTGGCGATCCCGCAGCTGTTCGAGAACATGTTCCCGGCCTGGTTCGCGGGCGTGGCCTTCGCGGCGATCGGCATCGGCGCGCTGGTGCCGGCGGCGATCATGTCGATCGCGGCGGCGAACCTGTTCACCCGGAACATCTACAAGGACTTCATCAAGCCCGACGCCACGCCCGCCCAGGAGACCAAGGTCTCCAAGCTGGTCTCGCTGCTGGTGAAGGTCGGCGCGCTGGTCTTCGTCCTGACGATGGACAAGACGGTCGCCATCAACTTCCAGCTCCTGGGCGGCATCTGGATCCTGCAGACCTTCCCGGCCCTGGTCGGCGGCCTGTTCACGCGCTGGTTCCACCGCTGGGCGCTGCTCGCCGGCTGGGCGGTCGGCATGATCTACGGCACGGTGGCGGCCTACGGTGTCGCGTCGCCGACGCAGAAGCACTTCGGCGGTTCGTCGAAGGAGATCCCGGGCATCGGGGAGATCGGCTACATCGGCCTGACGGCGTTCGTCCTGAACCTTGTCGTCACGGTGGTCCTGACCTTCGTCCTGAAGGCGGCGAAGGCCCCCGAAGGTATCGACGAGACGAGCCCGGAGGACTACACGGCGGACGCGGGAGACCCGGGAGTCCAGAAGGATCTGACCCCGGTGCACTGACGCATCCTCCGCAGAGGGCCGCCGAAAGCCATTCGAACGGCGGCCCTCTGTCGTACACACTCACTCCATGGACTTCCAGATCCGCCCGGCGGAACCCATCGAATACGAGGAACTGGGCGAGATCACCGCCCAGGCCTACCTCCAGGACGACCTCCTCACCTTCGGCGAGAGCGACTGGTACCTCGGCGAACTCAGGGACGTCGCCAAGCGGGCCGCAGCCGCTGAGGTGTTGGTGGCCGTAGACCACAACGGGCTCCTGGGCGGCGTCACTTTCGTCCCCTCCCCCGGCCCCATGGCCGACCTCGCCCGCCCCGGAGAGGCCGAGATCCGCATGCTGGCCGTCGCCCACGCGGCCCGTGGCAGGGGCGCCGGAGAAGCCCTCGTCCGCGCCTGTATCGACCGGGCAAGAGCCGCGGAGTGCAAGGGCATCGTCCTGTCGACCCAGTCCCTGATGCGCACCGCCCACCGTATCTATGAACGTCTCGGCTTCACCCGGGCCCCCGAGCGCGACTGGAACCCGATCCCGGAGCATCCCGAGTTCACTCTCCTCACTTATCAGTTGACGCTCTGAAGCCGACGCGACACAACATCTGGGGGTGTCACCGCAGGGCGGCACAAGATGTATGCTCATGCTCGCTGTCGTCGCAGGGGAATCCGGTGCGAATCCGGAACTGTCCCGCAACGGTGTACTTGTGCACATCTGTGCATAAGCGTCAGTCCGAGGACCTGCCGACAGCGCGCCCGGCCAACCGGCCGGTGCGCCTGACGTCCGGGCCTCGTGGAATGGGTCGGTGGACGCGACGCCCCGTGCGCTCGTGAGCTGCCTCCTGCCCTCCGCAAGGCCCCGTGCCGAGCGAGGGAGAGCCCCCCAGTGACCATCGCGCCAGCCGACCCGGCTTCAGCCATCCAGGTGGAGACCGACGGTCCCGGAACCGCGCTGCTGCGGACCCTGACCGAGCTGACCGCCGACCTCCCCGACGCCGACCCCGGCCGGGTCGCCGCCGCCGCGCTGCGCGGCCGGTCCGCCCGGGCGGACGTGTCGGAGCTGCGCGAGCTGGCCACCGAGGCCGCGGCAGGGCTCATCTCCGAGGACCCCGCCTACTCCCGGCTGGCCGCCCGGCTGCTGACCGTCTCCATCGCCGCCGAGGCCGCCTCCCAGGGCGTCACGTCCTTCACCGAGTCCGTCGCGGTCGGGCACCGGGAGGGGCTCATCGCCGACCGGACCGCCGAGTTCGTACGGATCCACGCCGCCCGCCTCGACGCGCTGATCGACACCGGCGCCGACGACCGCTTCGGCTACTTCGGGCTCCGTACCCTCCACAGCCGTTATCTGCTCCGGCACCCCATCACGCGCAAGGTCATCGAGACGCCCCAGCACTTCATGCTCCGCGTCGCCGCCGGTCTCGCCGAGGACGACACCACGCGCGCCCTCGACGAAGTCGCCGCGCTCTACGGGCTCATGAGCCGCCTCGACTACCTCCCCTCCTCCCCCACGCTCTTCAACTCCGGCACCCGGCACCCCCAGATGTCGTCCTGCTACCTGCTCGACTCCCCGCTCGACGAGCTGGACTCCATCTACGACCGCTACCACCAGGTCGCCCGCCTCTCCAAGCACGCCGGCGGCATCGGGCTCTCGTACTCCCGTATCCGCTCCCGGGGTTCGCTGATCCGCGGCACCAACGGGCACTCCAACGGCATCGTCCCGTTCCTGAAGACCCTCGACGCCTCGGTCGCCGCCGTGAACCAGGGCGGGCGGCGCAAGGGCGCGGCGGCGGTCTACCTGGAGACCTGGCACTCCGACATCGAGGAGTTCCTGGAGCTGCGCGACAACACCGGTGAGGACGCCCGGCGTACGCACAATCTGAACCTCGCGCACTGGATCCCGGACGAGTTCATGCGCCGGGTGAACGCCGACGCCCCGTGGTCCCTGTTCTCGCCCGCCGATGTGCCCGAGCTGGTCGACCTGTGGGGCGAGGAGTTCGACGCGGCCTATCGCAAGGCAGAAGAACAGGGCCTCGCGAAGAAGACCATCCCCGCCCGTGACCTCTACGGCCGCATGATGCGCACCCTCGCGCAGACCGGCAACGGCTGGATGACCTTCAAGGACGCCGCCAACCGCACCGCCAACCAGACCGCCCTGCCGGGCCAGGTGGTCCACTCCTCCAACCTCTGCACGGAGATCCTGGAGGTCACCGACGACGGGGAGACGGCGGTCTGCAACCTGGGGTCGGTCAACCTCGGCTCGTTCGTCGTCGACGGTGACATCGACTGGGAGCGGCTCGACGCCACCGTCCGCACCGCCGTCACCTTCCTCGACCGCGTGGTCGACATCAACTTCTACCCGACCGAGCAGGCGGGCCGCTCCAACGCCAAGTGGCGCCCGGTGGGGCTCGGTGCGATGGGGCTGCAGGACGTCTTCTTCAAGCTGCGGCTGCCCTTCGACTCCCCCGAGGCCAAGGCGCTCTCCACCCGGATCGCCGAGCGCATCATGCTCGCCGCCTACGAGGCCTCCGCCGACCTCGCCGAGCGCAGCGGCCCGCTGCCGGCCTGGGAGAAGACCCGTACCGCGCAGGGCGTCCTGCACCCCGACCACTACGACGCCGAACTCACCTGGCCGGAGCGCTGGGCGGCGCTGCGCAGCC
The DNA here is from genome assembly GCF_036173105.1 of Streptomyces sp. NBC_00287. Lineage (NCBI taxonomy): Bacteria > Bacillati > Actinomycetota > Actinomycetes > Kitasatosporales > Streptomycetaceae > Streptomyces > Streptomyces sp. NBC_00287. The sequence goes on along the minus strand of NZ_CP108053.1, from coordinate 6,272,994 downwards.
GTATCGCCGAGGTCGGGATGCGCAACTCCCTCCTCCTCGCCATCGCGCCCACCGCGACCATCGCGTCCATCGCCGGCGTCTACGAGTGCATCGAGCCGCAGGTGTCCAACCTGTTCAAGCGCGAGACGCTGTCCGGCGAGTTCCTCCAGGTCAACTCCTACCTTGTGCAGGAGCTGAAGGAGCTCGGCGTCTGGGACGCCCGCACCCGCGAGGCGCTGCGCGAGGCGAACGGCTCGGTGCAGGAGTTCGCCTGGATCCCCGAGGACGTACGACGGCTCTACCGCACGGCGTGGGAGATCCCGCAGCGCGGGCTCATCGACATGGCCGCCGCCCGGACGCCGTTCCTCGACCAGTCGCAGTCCCTGAACCTCTTCCTGGAGACGCCGACCATCGGCAAGCTCTCCTCGATGTACGCCTACGCCTGGAAGTCCGGGCTGAAGACGACGTACTACCTGCGCTCGCGCCCGGCGACCCGTATCGCCCGCGCAGCCCAGGCAACTGTCCCCGTCCAGCAGGCCGCCGACCCCGAAGCCGTCGCCTGCTCCCTGGAAAACCCCGAGTCCTGCGAGGCCTGCCAGTAATGACCAGCGATGCCAAAAACCTGCTCGACCCGGGCTTCGAGCTGACTCTCCGCCCCATGCGCTACCCGGACTTCTACGAGCGCTACCGGGACGCCATCAAGAACACCTGGACCGTCGAGGAGGTCGACCTCCACTCGGACGTCTCCGACCTCGCGAAGCTGTCCCCCTCCGAGCAGCACCTCATCGGCCGGCTGGTCGCCTTCTTCGCGACGGGCGACTCGATCGTCGCGAACAACCTGGTGCTGACGCTGTACAAGCACATCAACTCCCCCGAGGCGCGACTCTACTTGAGCCGTCAGCTCTTCGAGGAGGCCGTGCACGTCCAGTTCTACTTGACGCTGCTGGACACCTACCTCCCCGACCCGGAGGACAGGGCGGCGGCCTTCGACGCGGTGGAGAGCATCCCCTCCATCCGCGAGAAGGCCGGGTTCTGCTTCAAGTGGATCAATGAGGTCGAGAAGCTGGACCGCCTGGAGACCCAGGCCGACCGCCGCCGCTTCCTCCTCAACCTGATCTGCTTCGCCGCGTGCATCGAGGGCCTGTTCTTCTACGGCGCCTTCGCGTACGTCTACTGGTTCCGCAGCCGGGGTCTGCTGCACGGTCTGGCCACCGGCACCAACTGGGTGTTCCGCGACGAGACGATGCACATGAGCTTCGCCTTCGACGTGGTCGACACCGTCCGCAAGGAGGAGCCGGAGCTCTTCGACGAGCAGCTTCAGCAGCAGGTCACCGACATGCTGCGGGAGGCCGTCGAGGCCGAGCTGCAGTTCGCGCGCGACCTGTGCGGTGACGGCCTCCCGGGCATGAACACCGAGTCGATGCGGCAGTACCTGGAGTGCGTCGCCGACCAGCGTCTGACCCGGCTCGGCTTCGCTCCGGTGTACGGCTCGGAGAACCCCTTCTCCTTCATGGAGCTGCAGGGGGTTCAGGAACTCACCAACTTCTTCGAGCGGCGTCCCTCCGCGTACCAGGTGGCGGTGGAGGGCACGGTCGACTTGGACGAGGACTTCTGAGTCTCCGCCTTCTTCAACTGGCGATCGATCCGGCGCTCGAGGACCGCTCCCACGAGCGCCGGACCCGCGAGAAGAGAGAAGAGCAGGAAGAGCGCGACGTATTCGAGGAATGTGTTCATGCGGTAAGTCTCGTTCCCGGAGAACACTCCTGACAGTGGCAGGACTGCCGCACACCATCGAATTACTGCCAGGATGGTGGCACACTGGCAGTGTGCTGAAAAACGTGGCCGTCGCCCTGCTCGACGGCGTACATCCCTTCGAACTCGGCGTCGTCTGCGAGGTCTTCGGACTCGACCGCAGTGACCAGGGACTTCCGGTGTACGACTTCGCGGTCGTCTCGGCGGAGGGCCCGGCGCTGGCCACCCATGTCCCCGGATTCACGGTCTCCACGCCGTACGGCCTCGACCGGCTCGACGAGGCCGATCTGATCGCCGTGCCGGCGGGCAGCGACTACATCGGCCGGGAGTATCCGCCCGCGCTGCTCGACGCCCTGGTGCGGGCCGTGGACCGGGGTGCCCGGGTGCTCAGCGTCTGTTCCGGCGTCTTCGTGCTCGGCGCGGCCGGGCTGCTGGACGGCAGGCGCTGCGCCGTGCACTGGCGGCAGGCCGACGAGCTCGCCCGGCGCTACCCGCGCGCGGTGATCGAGCCCGATGTGCTGTACGTGGACGAGGACCCGGTGATCACCTCGGCGGGCACGGCCGCCGGGATCGACGCCTGTCTGCATCTCGTCCGCAAGGAGCATGGCGTGGAGGTCGCCAACGCCATCGCCCGGCGCATGGTGGTGCCACCGCACCGGGACGGCGGGCAGGCGCAGTACATCGACCGCCCGCTGCCCCGCTCCCAGTGCGACACCGTCGGCGATGTCCTGACCTGGATGGAACGGCACCTCGACGAGGAGGTCACCGTCGAGCAGCTCGCCGACCTCGCGCATATGTCCCCGCGCACCTTCGCCCGCCGCTTCCAGCAGGAGACGGGCACGACTCCCTACCGCTGGATCCTGCGCCAACGTGTGCTGCTGGCCCAGCAGTTGCTGGAGACGACGGACGAGACGGTGGACGCCGTCGCGAGCCGGACCGGATTCGGCACCGCGGCGGCGCTGCGCCATCAGTTCGTACGGGCCCTCGGGACCACCCCGAACGCCTACCGGCGGACCTTCCGGGGCCCGGAGGCGGCCTGAGCCGTCACCTGGACACCGGCCTGAGCAGCAGGTTGTGCGGACGCAGGGTGATGCCCACCCGGGTGGTGTCATTGGAACCGGACGCCTGCTCGAAGCGGTACTTCGTGGCCACCGCCGCCGTGATCAGCGTCAGCTGTGCCATGGAGAAGTGGTCGCTCGGGCACTTGCGGTTGCCCACGCTGAAGGGACTCATGGCGTATTTCGGCACCTCCTTCACGCGTTCCGGAAGCCAGCGGTCGGGGTCGAACTCCAGGTTGTCCGCGTACGACTTCGCGTCGCGCTGGATCGCATACGGGCTGTAGACGATGTCCGCGCCCGCCGGAATGCGATACCCGCCGAGCTCGGTGTCGGTGACCGCCCGGCGCGTCAATATCCAGACGGCCGGACGCAAACGCATCGCCTCGACGACGACATTGTTCGTGTGCCGGAGCCCCCGGACATCCTCGAATGCGACGGGCCGGCCGCCGGTGACGGATTCGACCTCCGCGGCCACCCGGTCGGCGTGCTCGGGATGTTCCGCGAGCACGTGCAGGAGCCACATGATGGTGGACGCGACGGTTTCGCTTCCGGGGGTGAGTATCGCGACGACCTGGTCGTGGATCTCCTGTTCCCCGATCGGCTCGCCATTCTCGTCCTTCGCCTCCAGCAAGGCTGTCAGCAAATCGTCCGGCTTTTGACCAGATGCGCGCCGCTCGGCGACGATCTCGTCGACCAGCAGATGCAGATCGGCCAGGGCCCGGTTGAATTTGCGGTTGGGCGGAAGCGGCAGCCGGTAGAGCGGCCCGGCCGGTATCACCATCCTGCGGTACATACCACGGAAGACGGTGGCGAGTGCAATGCACAGCCGTTCCGCCCGTTCGTCCATGAAGTCGCCGCGCAGCAGACAGCGGGCAGCGATGCGGACGGCCACCCGGAAGGACTCGGCGGTGCAGTCGATCGTCTCGCCGGGCCGCCAGCGCACGGTCAGCGCATGCGCCTCCTCCTCCATGATCGGCCCGTACGCCGGGATCGCGTCGAGCCGGAACGCGGGCTGGATGGTGCGCCGCTGACGCCGGTGCCGGGGGCCGTTCGCGGTGGCCACACCCTCCTTGCCGAGCAGGCCTTCGAGGGACTCCCACAGCGGACCGTCGATCTTGAAGTCGGTGCTGAGGGCCAGGGCGCCGGTGAGGTCCGGGGAGGTGACCGCGTACACGGTCTTCGGGCCCAGCTTCAGCCGGACGACATCGCCGTGCTCGCGCAGCGCCGCCATGAACGCGAGCGGGTCGCGCACCAGCTTCCAGCCGTGGCCGAGAAGCGGGACACCGCCGCCGGCGAAAGGCGGCTCACGCAGCTCCGATTCCGCATATATCTGCGCTTCGGGCTTCACAGACTCGACGGTCATTTCTCACCTGCCGCTTCGTTGTTGACGTACGGGGGCGTGGACCGGTCGTCCCAGCTGTCGACCATGTACCGGCCGGACTCGTGGTGGAACCAGTAGACGGTGCTGAACCAGTTCCGCATATTGCAGACACAGGCCCGTACGGCGGCACTCATTTCCTTTCCCCGCAGGGTGCCGTCGGCTAGATCATCGGCGAGTCGAAGGGCGGCCCGTTCGGCGACCAGAAATTCTGATATGCATTCCTCGACGCGCCGCCTTACTTCCACCACCGCTTCTTCCAGAGTCAGCCCCTCATGTTTGATAAGACTGATTCCGAGATTGTGCACCTCATCGCCCGCTATTTCCTTGGGAAGCGAGCAGAGGTCGTTGTACCAGGCGGCGAATTCCTGGCTCAGCAGCGCCGCCCGCCGATATGCCGGGTGTTTCCTTACCGAGTCCGGGAGTTCATGTCCGGCGCTCGGCTCCAACAGATCGGTCCAGATCCAGTGCGCGAAGGTGAGGCGGCGCAGGGCGAGATAATCCTCGACGGTCGGGATGATTCCGTTTGTGCGGTTGTGGAATTCCCGGTCGTACGCCTCGATCACCGAGTGGAAGTGCCGGGCGAACCGGGCGTTCCACGTCGAGGGCAGGAACGAGTACAGCCGCACCATACTGTCCGCGAACCCGGCCACCAGCGGATCCTCGTGGTGCAGGTGGTCCTCCGGTGCGTCGAGGGCCGCATGCAACCGGAACCTCAGCCGCCGCCAGGCGGACGGGCGGCGGTGCACGATGTCACGGTCGTGCCGGTCGTCCCAGACGAAGAACCATGCGCTGTAGTCCGCAATCGCCTGCAGGACCTCGTCGGGGGCGCCAATGTAGTACCCCGCCATCAGGTCGGTGTAGCAAAGGCCATCGGCATATTCCTCCACCTTGTCCGCCGGCATCAGCCGTTTTTCCAGCAGCCAGGTGCGGGTCTTCTCCTGAAGTCGGGGCCAATACGGGTGGAGTTGCCTGGGAAACGCCGCCTCGATCACCGGAAGGGAGAGCGATGGTGGGACCGCGACCGCCGTCGGCGTCGATGTGGTGCTGTGTGAGAAAGCATGCACGAACAAACCCCTCTCAGCCGCCAGTTGCGCACACCCCTCCCGCCGTGCCGGGCGTGCGCCGTTGCGTATCCCCGCACTTCCCATTCAGCACCACAACTGACCGGTCTGGGAACGGATTTGCTTCATTCACTACCCCACGGTGCCGAGAATCTCCCCTTGTGTGACTGAATATGGATCAGTAGATGCGCACATGGGATCGAACGTGCGACGCACTGACGAACGGCGCCTGGTCAGGAAGGGATTCCTGAACAGACGCCGTGCGTATGGGACTTGAGAGATCTTGCGGGACGTCAGTCGTTTGCGACCACGGGGTAGCGAGGCTCGTTCTCGGCCATCTGCCGCAGCGCGTCCTTGCGCTCACGCTTGGAGAGCCGGTCGATATACAGGTAGCCGTACAGGTGGTCGGTCTCGTGCTGCAAACAGCGCGCGAAGTAGCCGGTGCCGCGCACCTTGATCGGGTTGCCCTTCTCGTCCTGCCCGGTGACCTCGGCATAGTCGGGCCGGGCGAGCGGCGCGTACGCGGTCGGCACGGACAGACAGCCCTCGTTGCTGTCGTCGAGGCTGCGCTGCTCGGCGGGCAGATCGACGAGCTTGGGGTTGCAGACGACGCCGACGTGCCGCGCGCCCTGGTCGTCCTGGCAGTCGTAGACGAAGACCTTCAGGTCCACGCCGATCTGGTTGGCGGCCAGGCCCACGCCCTCCGCGGTGCGCTGCGAGGCGAACATGTCCGCGATCAGCTGCTCCAGCTCCGGGCCGAACTCGGTGACGTCCTTGCACTCCTTGTGGAGCACCGGGTTCCCGACGACGGTGATCGGCCGCGAGGTACCCCGCTCGTGCCAGGCGTTCTCGCGCTCCTCGGTCTCCTCGGTGTCGATGACGAAGCCCTCGTCGTCCACGGGGAGCACGCCCGCGTGCTGCTGATCGGTGTCCTGCTGCGCCATGACCGACGTATGCCTTCCTGGAAAACTGGGATTCGGTGCTGATACAGGGTACGGCGAGGTTTCAGCAGACCTCTTCCAGATCCCGCCAGTCCCGGGAATCGGGGCTGTCCGCAACCCATCCGTCCAAGAGCCCCCGAACCAGCGAAGCCGGCGCAGCCACCCCGCACTCCCGCTCCGGCACCCACAGCTGCCCGTCCGTCCGGTGCCCCAGCGGCCCCGGATGCCCCGGCTCGCTGTGATCGTGCGGATCGAGATGCTCCCCGTCACCCTCGTCGGACGGCATCCGCGACTCGGAGCACGTCCGGCACAGCAGCCGCACCGACGACGACCAGTCCTCCGCCGCGAACCCCGCGTCCGCCGCGAGCTGCTCCAGCGCGTCCCGGTCCGCCTCGGTCGCCGCCTCCAGCAGCACCACCCAGGTCGGCACCGGAGAGGGCGCCCACAGCTCGATCTCGTCGAAGACGGGGTAGGCGTGCCCGGCTGCCGTGGTCCGCTCGCCGTGCGGGACCCCGTCGTGCAGCACGACCTCGCCCCAGCGCCGCCCGGACGACGGCAGCGGAATCGACAGCACCTCGATCCGGGCGGGATCGAGCCGCCGCCCCCACACCACCTCGGCCTCCCCCTCGGGGGACAGCCGTACGGCCGCGCTGCCGAGGTCCATGCCGACCGGCTCGCCGGAGTCGGTCGCGCCGCCCGGCACCCGCAGCCCGTAGGCCTGCCAGGCCCGCCGGGCCAGCGGCCAGTCCTGCAGGGCGGTGGCCGCGATACCGACGTTCCACCAGTCGGGCGCCCCGGTCTCCCGGTCGAGCAGCGCCACGGCCCTCAGGCCCGCCGCCCGCGCCTGCTCCCAGTCGTGCCGGAACTTGTGCAGCAGGGCGAGGTTGAACCAGGACTCGGACAGCCAGGGCTCCAGATCGGCGGCACGTGTCAGCAGCGCGCCCGCGTCCTCGTACCGACCGTCGCCGATCAGGGTGAACGCGCGGTCGGTGGCCTGCCGCCAGGAGGCGGAGGGCCGGTGCCGTCCCTTGCCGAAGATCCTCACGATTCCCGCCTGCCAGTTCCGTGGAGTGGGCCGGCTGTGCCCCCGGACAGCCTGTCGGAGACCCTCTCCCTTCGCATCCAACCACGTACCGCTGGAGGGGCGCTCATTACCCATGGGTTACCCCGCTCGCCCCAAGGTCAGACAGTCTCTTGACAGCACCCTGGCCAGCGCCTCGACGACGTCCGGGTCGTAGTCCCCCGCGGTGCCCAGTCGTAGCTCCTCCAGCGCCTTCAGCGGCCCGCCTGGCCCCGCGCCCTGGGCCTTCTCCTCGTAGGCGTTCACCGTCCGTACGATCCGCGCGGCGACCGGCTGCTCCCGGCAGGGGTCGGCCTGGCGCTCGACGACCACGGCGACCGAGCCGTCGACGCCGGTCTGGCGGACGACGGCGCCGCCGAGGAGGGCGATCCTGCGCTGCTCGGCGGTGGGCAGGCCTGCGGTGGCGCCGGACGGGACCGGGTCGACCAGGCTGAGCTGACCGATGTCGTGCATGAGGGCGGCGTACTCCAGCACGGTGAGCTCGGCCCCGGACAGGCCGAGGTCCCGGCCGACGGCGACGCTGAGCGCGGCGACTCTGCGGGCGTGACCGGCGGGGGTGTAGCCGGCCACCTCGGTGGCGCGGGCGAGGGAGGCGATGGTCTGCCGGTAGGTGGCGCGGACGGCGGCGTAGCGGCGGAAGGAGAGCTGGGTGAGCAGCAGCGGCAGACAGAACACGGGCAGCGCCCACAGGCCTACGACGGCCACCGCGAGCGCCATCACCGCGCCGGTCGCGCAGACGGCCGAGCCGATCCCGAGCAGGGTGCGCAGCTCGTCCCGCAGCAGCGGGCCGAAGGGCCAGCCGGTCCTGGAGTGGGCCAGGGCGGCGACGAGAACTGCGTCGCACAGCGCGGTGAGGGCGAGCAGCGCGAGCAGCAGCAGCGCGTAGGCGGCGCCGCTCCACTCGTCGAACACGCCCCGGTTGTACAGGGGTTGGAAGCAGATCGCGGCGAAGCCGACGGTGAGCACCCGCCGGGCCAGATGGTCGGGCTCGAGGCTCCGGCCGCGCGCGATGTGCGGGACGCCGCCGAGGAGGGCGGCGACGAGGACGATGGCGACGACCTGGAACACACCGTGGTGCGTGGGCTGCCCCGCGTCCTCGCCGAGCAGCGCGTACGACAGGGCGCCCGCGGCACCGAGCGGCGCGGCCTCCCGGATGTGGGCGCCGGTCCACCGGGTGAACTCACCGACGGTGATGAGGAGCCCGAACGCCAGCGCGACGGGACGTTCCTCCAGACCGTTCCAGAGCGTGCCGATGAGCGAGACGGCGGCCAGCAGGGCGGCCGAGGCATGGATGAGGACGAGGATCCACCTGGGCCGGGACGAGCTCATCGATGCGCTCCCGGACGGCCGGCGACAGGCGCGCCGGGGGCCGGAACCCGCCCCTCGCCCGCGGTGACCTCCGGACGCCATCCGTGCCGCTCGATCACGCTCACCAGCGCCGACACCATCCGCGGATCGAACTGCGTCCCCGCACACCGCTCCAGCTCCCCCAGAGCCGCCGGGACGGGCCGCGCCGGCCGGTAGGACCGCGTGGACGTCATCGCGTCGAAGGCGTCGGCGACGGCGACCACCCGCGCGGACTCGGGAATCTGCCCGCCCACGAGCCCGTACGGATACCCGCTCCCGTCCAGCCGCTCATGGTGATGCAGTACGGCGGCCCGGGCCTCGCCGAGGAAGGAGATGCCCCGCACCATCTCGTGCCCGTACTCCGGGTGCAGTTCGATGACGCGCCGCTCCTGGGGCGTGAGCGGCCCGTCCTTGCGCAGCAGCCTGGTGGGCACCCCGAGTTTCCCCACGTCGTGCAGGATCCCGGCGAACCGCAGCACCTCGATGCGCTCGGCGTCCATGCCCAGCTCGCGGGCGATCATCATCGAGGCCTGTCCGACCCGCTCGCTGTGTCCGCGGGTGTAGCCGTCCTTGATGTCGACGGCCTGCACCAGCGCCCGGATGGTCGCCTGGTGGGCGGCCCGCTCCCGGTGGTACTGCGCGAACACCCACCAGGACACGCACATCGGCAGCAGCACGAGCAGCGCGGCGACCGGGCCGTAGGGGCTGCGCCACAGGACGGCCATCATCAGCCCGGCGAGACCGTGCACGGCGACCGGCGCGAGCGAGCGCAGGAACAGCCCGCGCCAGGCCCGGCGCACCGGCACCCGCTCGGCGAGGGCGAGGATGCCGCCGTCCAGCAGGGTGAGCACCAGGCAGAAGCCCAGGACCGCGGCCCCGGCGGGCAGAAGGGCGTAGGGGAAGTCGGACGCGACGACCGCGTCCCGCCCGTCCAGCGCCCAGTGCACCCGGGCGGCGGCCCAGACGGCGAGCGCCAACTGGGCGGCCCGCCATACCCGTCGTACGACCGCGCCTTGGGAGAGCAGTGCTCCGGGTACCGCCACGAGTGCGGCGGCGGGCGGGGGCAGCAGGAAGGCGCCGGCGAGCAGGACCGGGTAGAAGGTGCCGGCGAAGCGCCTACGGGCGATCTGCTCGCAGCCGGCGTACAGCGCGGCCAGGAGGGCCAGGGCCCACCAGGGCGTACGGGTGGCCGGCAGCGGCAGCAGACAGAGCAGGGCGCCGAGGGCGGCGCAGGCCACGTACACACGTGCCCGCGCGGGAATACCCTCCATGTGCCCCTCCCCTGACCATGCCTGTTCCAGGCTCCGGAGCCTAGGGCGGCCAGGGGGGAGAGTGCGGGCGTATCACCCGCCGATTAGCACGTTCGAGTGACGATCGGCCGTCCCGGGGCGGGAGTTCAGGACTCCTGCGGGGTGACGGTGACGTCATGGTCGGGGACGGCCTGTCCGGAGCGGATCAGATCGAGCCGCCCCAGGACCTTGGACCGCAGGTCGGACGGTACGTCGTCATGTCCGCAGCAGCGCTTGACCAGCTTCTTCACGGCCTCTTCGAGCCCGTACTTCTCCAGGCACGGCGAGCACTCCTGGAAGTGCTGCTTGAACTTGTCGCGGTCCACGTCCGGCATCTCGCTGTCGAGGAACTCGTAAAGGTGGTCGAGAACCTCGCTGCAGTCCGTCTCGTGATGCTCTCCGCAGCTCATGAGCCCGAGCCTTTCGCTTCGTTCGACTCTCCGGCGCCCGCCGGAACCAGCCCGCGCTCACGGGCGTAGTCCTCGAGCATGCCGCGCAGTTGACGGCGGCCCCGGTGCAGCCGGGACATCACCGTTCCGATGGGTGTCCCCATGATGTCCGCGATCTCCTTGTACGCAAAGCCCTCTACGTCCGCGAGATAGACGGCGATGCGGAATTCCTCGGGGATCGCCTGAAGTGCTTCCTTCACGTCCGAGTCGGGCAGATGGTCGAGCGCCTGCGACTCCGCGGAGCGCAGACCGGTCGACATGTGCGACTCGGCGCGGGCGAGCTGCCAGTCCTCGATCTCCTCGGCCGCGGAGCGCTGGGGTTCACGCTGCTTCTTGCGGTACGAGTTGATGAAGGTGTTGGTGAGAATCCGGTAGAGCCAGGCCTTCAGGTTGGTGCCCTCGCGGAACTGGTGGAAGGACGCGTACGCCTTGGCGTACGTCTCCTGCACCAGGTCCTCGGCGTCGGCCGGGTTGCGCGTCATGCGCAGGGCGGCCGAGTACATCTGGTCGAGGAATTCGAGCGCGTCGCGTTCGAAGCGCACATTGCGCTCGGCGGTGGTCTCCGCGGACGTGTCCGTGCTCGCGCCCTGGCCCTCGGGCAGCTCCGCCTGGCCGTTGTCGGTCCCTGCGTCGGTACCGGTGACCGGACCCACCTCCTCAAGATTCCGGGCAGCACCGAAGCCGGTGTCACCAGAATCGGAGGATAGACGACTACCCGTTCCCGCCGCCCCTCGAATAGGAGCGGTCTTGCCCGCGTGCAGCACCGTCCAGTCCAGGTCGCTGCGACTGCTGCGGGCCGGGCAGAAGGTCGAACCCATGCGGCGGACTTCCTCTCCAACGACGTCGGTGCTGGTCGCCAGCACTTCTGTCCGCCTCAACAGTGGTCCGGGGCACAACATTCCCGAAGCTTTACCCGAGTGACCCGGTCCACTTGGTCACGGCTTCGGTGACGAGCGCCACGGCCTGCTCCTGGGTGATGTCCGCCCGCTTCGGCACGGCGAAGCCATGGTCGCCGTACGCCACCTCGACCAGCTCGTAGGAGCCGTCCGGGAACTCCTCGGGCCTCCCGAAGGGATCGTTGCCGCCCTGGACGACGAGGGTGGGCACCCCGGAGCCGAGCAGCTCCTCGGCGCGGGACTTCTCGGGCTTGCCCGGCGGATGCAGCGGGAAGCTGAGCGCGAGGACAGCGTGCGCGCCGAGTTCCGTGGCGGTACGGCAGGCGACGCGGGCGCCGGCGCTGCGGCCGCCGGAGATCACCGGCAGACCGGGCTTCGTCAGCGCGGGCCAGACACCCCGCCAGCCGACATCCAGGGTCTTCGGGGCGGGGGCGACCTTCTTGCCGGCCACCCGCCAGGGCTGCTCGACGAGGGCGACGGTCACACCGTGCGCGGGCAGGACCTGGGCGAGCGCCTTCAGGTCCCGCGCCTCGATGCCCCCGCCCGCGCCATGACTGACGGCGAGCACGAGCCGTGCCTTCTTCGCCGGGTGCCAGGTGATACGGGCGTCCCCGGCCTCGGTGCTGATGATCTCGGTGGTCACTGTGCTCACATCAGAAGAGTGTGCCCTCTTCGGGCCCCTCCAGCTCCTTCAGCAGCTCCGGGCCGTTGTTGCGGACGTTGCTGACGGCGGTGGTCACCGGGTAGGCGCGCATCAGTCCGGCGGGCGGCGGGGCGAGCAGCTCGCGGAGGTCGTCGACATCGGTGCGGGACGGGTCGAGCCAGGCGTCCCAGCGGTCCGGGGTGAGCATCAGCGGCATCCGGGGGTGGATCTCGGCCAGCGCGTGCGGGCCCTCGGCCGGGGCGACGGCAAGGGGGCTCGTCTCCGCGTCGGTGGTGATCACGGAGCAGGTGACCCACCAGGCCTGGGGGTGATCGTCGGGCAGGGTCTTGTCCCGCCAGAACTCATACAGCCCGGCCATCGCGAACACCGACCCGTCGGCGGGGAGCACGAAGTACGGCTGCTTGCGCGGCCGCTTCTTCTTCCCCTCGACCTCCAGATCCCGCTCCTGGGTGCCGGTGACCCACTCGTAGTAGCCGTCGGCGGGCAGGATGCAGCGCCGGGCGGCAAAGGCACGGCGGTACGACGGCTTCTCGTGCACCGTCTCGGCACGCGCGTTGATCATCCGCGCGCCGCCCTCGGGAGTCTTCGACCAGGAGGGAACGAGCCCCCACTTGAGCTTGCGCAGCTGCCGAACCGGTCGCTTCTCGTCGGCGTCTTTCAGAGGACGGTCCAGGACCGCGTAGACCTCTTTGGTCGGGGCCACGTTGTAGTCGGGCTCAAGAGTCTCCTCGGGCTCCCACTTCTCGATCTCAAAGATTCCTGCGAGATCCTCGGGCCTACGACTCGATGCATACCGTCCGCACATACGTGCCACACTGCCAGACTCCGTAGGAACAGAGGGAGCACCCCGGACACATGGACAGCAGCACAGCGACCTCTCTCTGGGACGAGCTCGTCGGCACCCAGAGCGACCCGGATGTATGGGTCGTGATCGCGACCCTCGTCGCCGCCGTCGCGGTGGTCGTCCCGCAGGGCGTGTGGCGTCTCGCCCGCAACACGATCACCATCGCCCACGAGGGCGGACACGGCCTGGTCGCCCTGCTCACCGGCCGCCAGCTCACCGGCATACGCCTGCACTCCGACACCAGCGGCCTCACCGTCAGCCGGGGCAAGCCGTACGGCCTCGGCATGATCCTCACGGCGGCGGCGGGCTACACAGCACCGCCACTGCTGGGACTGGGCGGCGCGGCCCTGCTGGGCGCGGGCCGGATCACGCTGCTGCTGTGGCTGGCGACGGCCCTGCTCCTGGCGATGCTGGTGATGATCCGCAACGCGTACGGCGCGCTGACGGTCGTCCTGACCGGCGGAACCTTCGTGGTGGTGTCGTGGCTGGCGGGACCACAGGTGCAGGCGGCGTTCGCGTACGCGGTGGTGTGGTTCCTGTTGATCGGTGGAGTGCGTCCCGCGTTCGAGCTACAGGCGAAGAGGACGAGGGGCGGGGCGGGGGATTCAGACGCGGACCAGTTGTCAAGGTTGACGCATGTACCCGCGGGCCTGTGGCTGTTCCTTTTCCACGCGGTATCGCTGTGCTCGCTGATAGGCGGAGGAAGGTGGCTGTTGGATACGTGACGAGCCCGAAGGGGCAAGTCACCAGGGGCGCGGGGCTGTATCGATATGCGGCTCCGCCGCGTGGGCGCGACCAGCCACAACGGCGCCGCACCCGAACAACCGCCTACTTATAGAGTGGGGCCATGGCCCCGAACAACGCACAAACCGCCCTCTGGCCCGCCCCCCACGCGCGCGGTGCCGTCGAAGCGACCGTCCACGTGCCCGGGTCCAAGTCGGTCACGAACCGAGCCCTCGTGCTCGCAGCCCTCGCCAGCGAACCCGGCTGGCTCCGCCGCCCCCTCCGCTCCCGCGACACCCTCCTGATGGCCGCCGCCCTCCGCGCGATGGGCGTGGAGATCGAGGAGGGCGTGGGCCCCGACGGCTCCGGCGAGGCCTGGCGCGTCCTGCCCACGGGCCTGCGGGGCCCCGCCACGGTGGACGTCGGCAACGCCGGCACCGTCATGCGCTTCCTGCCCCCCGTCGCGGCCCTCGCCGACGGCGACATCCGGTTCAACGGCGACCCGAGGTCCTACGAGCGCCCCCTGAACGGCGTGATCGACGCGCTGCGCGTCCTCGGTGCCCGGATCGACGACGACGGCCGAGGCGCGCTGCCCCTGACCGTGCACGGCGGCGGCGCCCTGGACGGCGGCCCGGTGGAGATCGACGCCTCGTCCTCCTCGCAGTTCGTGTCGGCCCTGCTGCTGTCGGGCCCCCGCTTCAACCAGGGCGTCGAGGTCCGGCACACCGGCTCCACGCTGCCCTCCATGCCGCACATCCGGATGACGGTGGACATGCTGCGCGCGGTCGGCGCCCAGGTGGACACCCCCGAGTCGGGCGGCGAGCCGAACGTCTGGCGGGTCACGCCGGGCGCGCTGCTCGGCCGTGACCTCACCGTCGAGCCGGACCTGTCCAACGCCCAGCCGTTCCTGGCGGCCGCCCTGGTCACCGGCGGCAAGGTGCTGATCCCGGACTGGCCGTCCCGCACCACCCAGCCCGGGGACCGGCTGCGCGAGATCTTCACCGAGATGGGCGGTTCCTGCGAACTGACCGAGTACGGCTTGGAGTTCACCGGCTCGGGCGCCGTGCACGGCATCGACGTGGACCTGAGCGACGTCGGCGAGCTGACCCCGGGCATCGCGGCCGTCGCCGCCCTCGCGGACTCCCCCTCGACCCTGCGCGGTGTCGCGCATCTGCGGCTGCACGAGACGGACCGGCTGGCCGCGCTCACCAAGGAGATCAACGAACTCGGCGGCGACGTCACCGAGACCGCCGACGGTCTCCACATCCGCCCGCGCATGCTGCACGGCGGCAACTTCCACACATACGAGGACCACCGCATGGCGACCGCCGGCGCGATCATCGGCCTCGCGGTCGAGGGCGTGCAGATCGAGAACGTGGCGACGACGGCCAAGACCCTGCCGGACTTCCCCGATATGTGGGCCCGAATGCTCGGGAACTGACGGGCGGACCGGGATCATGCGCCGCTACAGCAAGCACACCGACGAGGACGACATCCGCAGCCGCCCGAACCGCAAGGGCAACCGGCCGCGTACCAACATCCGCCCCAAGCACGAGGAAGCGGTCGAGGGCATGGTCCTCACCGTCGACCGGGGCCGGCTGACCTGCCTGGTCGAGGACCGGGTGGTGATGGCGATGAAGGCCCGCGAACTGGGCCGCAAGGCGGCGGTGGTCGGGGACCGGGTTGCCATCGTCGGCGACCTCTCGGGCGAGAAGGACACCCTGGCCCGTATCGTCCGCATCGAGCCGCGCTCCTCGGTGCTGCGCCGCACGGCGGACGACGACGACCCGTTCGAGCGCGTGGTCGTCGCCAACGCCGACCAACTGGCGATCGTCACCGCCCTCGCCGACCCGGAACCCCGCCCGCGTCTGATCGACCGCTGCCTGGTGGCCGCGTTCGACGGCGGCCTGAGCCCCCTCCTGGTCCTGACCAAGTCGGACCTCGCCCCGCCCGACAAGATCCTGGAGCTCTACGGCGACCTGGACATCCCGTACGTCGTCACCAGCCGCGCGGAGCTGGAGAACGGTGAAGCGGCGGAACGGGTGCACGCGGAACTGGACGGCAAGATCACGGCGTTCGTGGGCCACTCGGGCGTCGGCAAGACGACCCTGGTGAACGCGCTGGTGCCGCAGGAGCGGCGGCGGCTGACGGGCGTGGTGAACGCGGTGACGGGACGGGGCAGGCATACGACGACGTCGGCGCTGGCGCTTCCGCTGGCCGGTACGGACGGTTGGGTCGTCGACACCCCGGGCGTACGGTCCTTCGGGCTCGCGCACGTCGATCCGTCCCGCGTGATCCACGCCTTCCCGGACCTGGAATCGGGAACCGAGGGCTGCCCGCGCGCGTGCAGTCATGATGAGCCGGACTGCGCTCTCGACCAGTGGGTGGCCGAGGGTCACGCGGACCCGGCGCGGCTGTACTCACTGCGCAGGCTGCTGTCCACGAGGGAGCGCAAGGAAGGCGACTGACCTCCGCGTTGTTTGTCTCCACCCGAGTCCGGTAAGGGCATAATCGCACCGAGCCGGAACCAAGCCTGACCAAAGCCAGACGAAGCGGTCACAGTACGTGGGGATACGGGAGGACAGCACATGGCGTGGCTGCTGGTCGTTGTGGCGGGACTGCTCGAAACCGGGTTCGCGGTCTGTCTGAAACTCTCCCACGGCTTCACCAGACTCTGGCCGACGGTCGCGTTCTGCATCTTCGCGCTCGGCAGCTTCGGTCTGCTGACACTGTCCCTGAGAAAACTCGACGTCGGCCCGGCGTACGCGGTGTGGACCGGCATCGGCGCGGCGGGCACCGCGATCTACGGAATGATCTTCCTGGGCGACATCGTGTCGACGCTGAAGATCGTCTCGATCAGCCTGGTGATCGTGGGGGTCATCGGGCTTCAGCTGTCGGGCTCTGCGCACTAGGGGAGTTCAGGCCTGTAACTGCCTGTGCAGGGCGCCCCGTACGAGATCGGCCACACCGCCTTCTCCCGGTGGAGCCGCCACACACGACAGCGCGATCCGGACGACGAGTTCGCAGGATCGTGCGAGTTCGTGGCTGTCCGACTTGTTGGCGCCGGGTCCGGACAGGGCGGCCACAGCACGGTCGCGGACGATGGTCACGAAGTCGCCGGGTGAAGGCAGCGCGCCGTCGGCGCGGCGTTGCGCCGGTACGGCGGAGGAGGACGGGACGGCCGAGAGGGTCGGCGAGGGCAGGCGCTCGCTCCAGCAGCCGGTGAGCATGGCGCGGACGAGGGCGTTGTCGCGGGCCGCGGAGGTGGTCCACTCGGCGGTGGCGGTGAGCCGGTCCCGGGCGTCGGACTGCGTGCTCAACGCCCGCTCCACACCGGCGAGATAGGAATCGGCCTCCCGCCGAACGAGCGCCCGGGCGAGCCCCTCCTTGCTCCCGAACTCGTTGTAGAGGGTCTGCCGCGAAACCCCGGCCGCAGCGGCCACATCCACCATTCGCACCGCCGACCACGACCGACGCGCAAGCGCCGTATATGCGGCATCCAGCAGAGATTCCCGCGCTGCAGGCATCGTCGCCTCCCAGGGGCCCGGCTCTGCGCCCAGATTTGACGCGCACGCGGGCACTGTCAAGGGTCCGCGAGCGCACAGCCCGGCGCCCTCCACCCCGATGAGCGCCCCCTACCCCCCGCCCCGTCCGCACTTCGGCCCCGCTGGCCCCGTAAGACCAGCGGCAGATACCGTTCACCACATGCCCGACTACCTGGACGACCTCCGCCTCGCCCACGTCCTCGCGGACGCCGCCGACGCGGCCACCATGGACCGGTTCAAGGCCCTCGACCTCAAGGTCGAGACGAAGCCGGACATGACCCCGGTCAGCGAAGCGGACAAGGCGGCGGAAGAGCTCATCCGCGGCCAGCTCCAGCGCGCCCGCCCGAGGGACGCCATCCTCGGCGAGGAGTACGGCATCGAGGGCACCGGACCCCGTCGCTGGGTCATCGACCCCATCGACGGCACCAAGAACTACGTCCGGGGCGTCCCCGTCTGGGCCACCCTCATCTCCCTGATGGAGGCGGGCGAGGGCGGCTACCAGCCCGTCGTCGGCGTCGTCTCCGCCCCCGCCCTCGGCCGCCGCTGGTGGGCCGCGAAGGGCCACGGCGCCTTCACCGGCCGTAGCCTCTCCTCCGCCAGCCGTCTGAAGGTCTCCCGTGTCTCGAAGATGAGCGACGCCTCCTTCGCGTACTCCTCGCTCACCGGCTGGGAGGACCAGGGCAGGCTGGGCGGCTTCCTCGACCTCACCCGCGAAGTGTGGCGCACGCGCGCGTACGGCGACTTCTGGCCGTACATGATGGTCGCCGAGGGCGCGGTGGACATCTGTGCGGAGCCCGAGCTGTCGCTGTGGGACATGGCCGCCACCGCCATCGTCGTCACGGAGGCCGGCGGCACCTTCACCGGCCTCGACGGCCGCCCCGGCCCGCACAGCGGCAACGCCGCCGCGTCCAACGGTCTGCTCCACGACGAGCTCCTGGGCTACCTGAACGAGCGCTACTGAGCTCCACGCGCCCTCTTGTTGACCCTCCCTTTGCCTGCCACTCTGAAAGTCCCGCCCCTTGTGAATTTGTGAAACGGTGAACAAGCGGCGGAGAGTCCCCAGGAGGTGGCTGCATCCATGCTCGTCCGCGACGCCATGAGCACCGTGGTCCTCACCATCGGCCCCACCCACACCCTTCGCCAGGCCGCCGCGCTGATGTCCGCCCGCAAGGTGGGCGCGGCCGTCGTCCTCGACCCCGACGCCGGCGGTATCGGCATCCTCACCGAACGCGACATCCTCAACTCCGTAGGCCTGGGTCAGGACCCGGACGCGGAGCAGGCCCACGCCCACACCACCACCGACGTCGTCTTCGCGGCTCCGTCCTGGACCCTGGAGGAGGCGGCCCACGCGATGGCACACGGCGGCTTCCGCCATCTGATCGTCCTCGACCACGACGAACCCGTCGGCATCGTCTCGGTCCGCGACATCATCCGCTGCTGGGCGCCGCTACGGCAGAAGGTTCCCGCCTGAGAACACACGAACGGGCCGGATCCCCTTCCTCAGGAGATCCGGCCCGCTTCGACAAGCAATCCAGTGCTGGTGGGATTCTCAGCCGCGCAGGGCCTGGACCGCGGCCTCCAGCCGCTTGCCGAAGTCGTCGTCCGCGTTGCGGAAGTTGTCGATCGCCCGCTCGACGATGTCCTCGCGCGAGACCTTGGCGATGAAGCCGGAGAGGTTCTCGATCAGACGGGACTTCTCGTCCTCCGACATCAGCCGGTAGAGGTTGCCCGCCTGCACGAAGTCGTCGTCCTCGGCGTGCACGGGCGCCGGGTGGTTGCCCGTGCCGCCGCCGAAACCGTCGTACGGCTGCCACAGCGGACGGTCGGTCTGCGCCGGGCCGCCGAAGCTGTTCGGCTCGTAGTTCTTCGCACCGCCGTGGCGGCCGTCGTAGAGGAAGCCGTCGCGGGAGTTGGTGCGCGCCTCGGTGGCGTGCGGGCGGTTGACCGGGAGGTGGTCGGCGTTGATGCCGACGCGGTAGCGGTGGGCGTCGCCGTACGCGAAGAGGCGGCCCTGGAGCATCTTGTCCGGGGACGGGCCGATGCCGGGCACGAAGTGGGCCGGGCTGAAGATCGACTGCTCCACCTCGGCGAAGATGTTCTCCGGGTTGCGGTTGAGCTCCAGCTTGCCGATCTCGATCGGCGGGTAGTCCTCGTGCGGCCACACCTTGGTGAGGTCGAACGGGTTGAAGCGGTACGTCGCCGCGTCCGCCGCGGGCATGATCTGCACCTGCACGGTCCAGGTCGGGAACTCCCCGCGCTCGATGGCGGTCCGCAGATCACGCTGGTGCGAGTCGGGGTCCTTGCCCGCGAGCTCGTCGGCCTCGGCCTGGGTGAGGTTCTTGATGCCCTGGTCGGTCTTGAAGTGGTACTTGACCCAGAAGACCTCGCCGGCCTCGTTGTTCCACTGGTAGGTGTGCGAGCCGTAGCCGTTCATGTGGCGGTACGAGGCGGGGATACCGCGGTCGCCGAAGAGCCAGGTCACCTGGTGCGTGGACTCCGGGCTCAGGCTCCAGAAGTCCCAGACGTTGTCCGCCTCGGTGGAGCCGGTGTACGGGTCGCGCTTCTGGGTGTGGATGAAGTCCGGGAACTTGATGGCGTCCTTGATGAAGAACACCGGGGTGTTGTTGCCGACGAGGTCGTAGTTGCCCTCCTCGGTGTAGAACTTCAGCGCCCAGCCGCGGGGGTCACGCACCGCGTCGGCCGCACCGAGGTTGCCCGCGACCGTGGAGAACCGCAGGAAGGTCTCGGTCTGCTTGCCGACCTCGGAGAGGAACTTCGCGCGGGTGTACTTCGTGACGTCGGCGGTCACCGTGAAGGTGCCGTAGGCACCCGCGCCGCGGGCGTGCACCACCCGCTCCGGGATGCGCTCACGGTTGAAGTGGGCCAGCTTCTCCAGGAGGAGCTGGTCCTGCACGAGCACGGGGCCGCCGACGCCCGCGGTCTCGCTGTTCTGGTTGTCGGCCACCGGTGCGCCGGCCTCCGTGGTGAGCGGTCCCTGTGTCACGTGTGCCTCCTGCGCCATGCCTTGCTGTACCTGTCCCTTGGCTAAAGCCGTTCCCGATCCTACAATGGACAATGTCTAAGTCAAATAAGGTTCCAAAGTCACACCCATTCGGGACCTGGTCCCCCTTGCTGTTAGGCTGTAGCGCATGAGTGACCTTCTGGAACGGCTGCGCGGACGTGGATGGCGGATGACCGCGCAGCGGCGCGTCGTGGCCGAGGTCCTCGACGGCGAACACGTCCATCTGACGGCCGACGAGGTCCACTCCAGGGCTGTCGCCAAGCTGCCCGAGATCTCCCGCGCGACCGTCTACAACACGCTGGGCGAGCTGGTCACCCTCGGCGAGGTGCTGGAGGTCGCCACCGACAAGCGCGCCAAGCGGTACGACCCGAACGCGCACCGTCCGCACCACCACCTGGTCTGCGCCCAGTGCGGCGCGATCAGGGACGTCCACCCGACCGGCAACCCGCTCGCCGACCTCCCCTCCTCGGAGCGCTTCGGCTTCACGGTCTCCGACGTCGAGGTCACCTACCGCGGCATCTGCCCGAACTGCGCGGCAGCCGCGTAACCAGACGCCCGCGAGGAGCCCCGGCACCGAGTGATCGGTGCCGGGGCTTTTTGCCGCTCGCGTACGCGACCTTCCAGTATCTGACTGACCGTCATATCGTCGGCGGCACCCACCAGTCCGTTCCGCACTCCGCGAGGAGACAGCAGTGGGAGAGCCGTATCCGAAAGTCCGAGCACAAGACCTGACCCGCACCTTCGGCAGGGGTCCGGGCGCGGTGGCAGCCCTGGGCCCCCTCGATCTCACCATCACGCCGGGCGAGTTCGTCTGCATCGTCGGCCCCTCTGGCTGCGGTAAGTCGACGCTCCTGCGCATCGCCGCGGGCCTGCTCCGCCCCAGCACAGGCCGCCTGGAGATCCGCACGTCAGCGCCCCGCCCGGCGGCCATGATCTTCCAGGACTACGGCATCTACGACTGGAAGTCGGTCCGTGCGAACGTCCGCTTCGGCCTGGACATCCAGGGCGTCCCACGCCGCGAGGCCGACAAGCGGGCGGACGAGTGGCTGTCCCGCATGGGCCTGTCGGACTTCGCGCACGCGTACCCCGCAGCGCTGTCCGGCGGAATGCGCCAACGCGTGGCCATCGCGCGGGCGCTGGCGGTGGAGCCGGAACTCCTTCTCATGGACGAGCCGTTCGCGGCCCTGGACGCCCAACTGCGCATGATCCTCCAGGAGGAGCTACTGGACCTCACCCAAACCACCCGCACCACCACCCTCTTCATCACCCACAGCTTGGAAGAGGCGATCGTGCTGGGCGACCGGGTCCTGGTGCTGTCGGCCCGCCCGGGCCGGATCATCGCCGAGCACCGCCCGCCGTTCCCCCGCCCACGCACCGGCGAGATCCGCTCGGCCCCCGAGTTCACGGCCTTGAAGAGCGAACTGTGGGACCTGCTGAGGAAGGAGGCGGTCCCGGTATGACACTCGCCCGGAACGGGAATCGGTCCTGGTCCGCGCCCCGGGCCCACAGGAACTCCACCCGGCGCGCACGCACCGGCGCAGGCGAGCACTGGAGCTCTTCCTGGCGTTGGCGGTCCCCGCGGCGCTGATCCTGCTGTGGCAACTGGCCGCCGTCCAGGGTTGGATGGACGACCGCGTGTACCCGGCCCCGTCGACGATCCTGGCGGACGGCTGGGACCGAGCGGCGGCGGGCGATCTGTGGCCCGACGTCTGGGCGACGCTGAAGCGAGTCCTGGCGGGCTACGCGATCGGGACGGCCGCGGGCTATGCGCTCGGCCTGCTGATGGGGTCGCTCCCGCTGGTCCGAGCGGCCCTGGAACCGCTGCTGGACGCGCTGTACGTCGTACCGAAGCTGGCTCTGCTGCCCGTCTTCCTGAACATGTTCGGCCTGGGCGAAGGCCCGCAGGTGGCACTGGTGGCGGCGACGGTGTTCTTCTTCGTGTGGATCTCGACAATGTCGGCGGTGATGTCGGTGCCCGAGGGCCACCGCGACGCCGGCCGCGTCTTCGGCGCCTCCCCCTGGCAGATGTTCCGCCATGTCCTGCTCCCCGCCTCCCTCCCCTCGGTCCTGGTGGGCGCGAGGATCGCGGCGGGCGTGGCGGTCCTGGTGATCGTCGCCTCGGAACAGATCGCCGCGACGAACGGCCTGGGCCACCTGATCTTCGATTCCCGCGCACTGTTCCAGAACGACGTGATGTTCGTGGGCATCGTGTGCGTGGCCGCCATGGGGGTGGCCTTCTCCGAGCTGGTCCGCCTCGCGGGCCGCCTGCTCACCCCCTGGGCACCGAGGGACCGCGGAAGGGGCCAGTCATGAACATACGGATCTACGGCGCCGTACTCGCGCTGCTCGCGGTGGCGGCCTGTTCCTCGCCGTACGAAGGGGATTCGGCGTCCGGGGCGGACGTGGAAGGCCGGACGATCAGCCCGGTGGAGGGCTGCGGGTCCACGTCCTGGACGGACCCGAAGGACCGCTCACCGAACCGCGTGCCGGCCCGCTGCCAGCCGGGCGCCCCGCCGGCCCGACCGCTCGCGGAACGCCGGAGCCTGACGATCGCGACGGGAACCCTGAGCGCGGAGTACGTGGCACCGCTCCAAGTCGCCCTGGACAAGGGCGAGTTCGCGAAGGAGGGCCTGGACGTCACGCTGAAGGTGCTGCCCACGCCGGACGCGCTGCCCCTGTTGGCCAAGGGTGAGATCGACGCGCTGTGGGCCGCTCCGGAGGCGGCGGTGATGAACGGCATCCGGGGCGGCTTCGACATCAGGTGGGTGGCGGGGAACTTCTCCCCCGGCCCCGGGTCGAAGAGCGGCCTGTGGGTGCGGCTGAGGGACGGCGAGGACGCCGAGCACGTCCCGATGGCCGGCCGCAGGCTGGGCACGATGATCGGGAAGGGTTCGGTGATCGCGTACCCCATGGAGAAGGCGCTGCGGAAACACGGCGGCGGCCTGGACCGGATCCAGTACCAGCAACTGGGCTCGGCGGACGTACTGACGGCCCTCCAGAACGGCGGCGTGGACTCGGCCTGGCTGCTGGACCCGGTGTGGCGCAGGGTGGACGGGAAACCCGGGTACGCGTTCCTGGGCGGGCAGCCGAGAGGCGAGCCGCTGGGGGGCATGCTGTACGGCCGGGCGCTGCTGCAGGAGGACGTGGATGCCGGGGTGGCGCTGCTGAGGGCGTACATCCGGACGCTGAACACGTACTTCGCGTCGGACTACAAGGCGGACGAGAGCTTCGTCACATACCTGGCGAAACTCCTGAAGACGGACAAGGAAGTCCTGAGTTCAACTCCGCCCCTGCGCATGGACTGGGAGATCCGTGCGGGCACAACAACGCGCCTGCAGGCGGCATACAAGGCGCAGGGCGCCACGACGGGCTCGCCGCTGCCGGAATCCAGAACAGTGACACGAGCCCTGTACGAGGAAGCCGTGGGCCACGGCGGCTAGCAACACCAAGGGCCGGAACCCTTTCGGATTCCGGCCCTTGGCCTTCAGTAGCGGGGACAGGATTTGAACCTGCGACCTCTGGGTTATGAGCCCAGCGAGCTACCGAGCTGCTCCACCCCGCGTCGATGAATGGAACATTACGTCAAGGACGCAGACAGAAGCAAATCGCTTAACGGCGTCACGCCGACAGCTCCTCGCGCAGCGCATCCCGCAACCGCGCCGCACGCTCCGCAACCTCCCCCGGCCCCAGAGCCACCGCGCGGTCGGCCCAGCGCTGCCCCTCCGCCAGCTCCCCGCGACGCGCGTAGACCAGGGCAAGCCGCAACGCCGCCCGCCCGTGCCCGGCGTCAGCTGCCCGAGTCCACCACACGGCAGCCTCCGGCTCACTCCCCTCCCGAGCGAGCAGCAGCCCCAGATTGAACGCGCCGTTCCGGGACCCGGCCTCCGCGGCCTCCCGGTACCACCGGGCCGCCTCCACGACATCGCCTCGCGCGGCGGCGAGCATCCCCACTCGCACCTGCGCCCGCCGATGCCCCTGCCCGGCCGCCCGCTCGTACCACTCCTCGCACTCGCTCTTCTCGTGCACGGACTCCCCGAGCTCATGCGCGGGGGCAGGCGGCCGACGGGCGTCGAGCACGGTGGCCAGCCGGTACGCGGCCTCCGCGCTGCCGCCCCCCGCCGCACAGCGCAGATGCCGCTCGGCCCCGGCCTCGTCCCCGTCCCGCAGCCGGGACATGCCGACCTGGAGCGCGGCCTCGGTGTGCCCGGCTGCAGCGGCCCGCTCGTACCAGCGCAGCGCGACGCCGTCGTCACCCCGCCCGGCGAAGAGGATCCCCAGGTTGAAGGCGGCGTCCACACTTCCCGCCTCCGCCGCCTTGGAGAACCACGGCTCCGCGCCGGCGGTGTCTCCACCCTGGAGCAGCAGAATCGCGAGCGCGTTGGCCGCCTCCCGGTGCCCGGCATAGGCCGCACGCCGGTACCACTGCTCCGCCTGCGCGGTCCGCCCCTGCTCGGCGCAGAGCAGTCCGAGGTTGTACGCGCCGTTCACATCACCGGCGTCCATCGCGGCCCGGTACCAGCGCTCGGCGGTCTGGGTCTCGCCCCGCTCGGCATGCAGCGCGCCCAGCGCGTTCGCGGCGTTCCCGTCCCCCTCCTGGGCAGCCCGCAGCCACCACACGGCGGCGCTCTCGGTGTCCCCGGCGTCGCGCAGCAGGAACCCGAGCGCACAGGCGGCCCGCGCCTCGCCGTCCTTGGCGGACGTCAGATACCAGCGCCCGGCCTCCTTGAGCTCACCGCGGCGCTCCAGGATCGCGCCGAGGTGCAGCGCGGCCCGCCGATGCCCACGCGCGGCGGCCTGCCGGTACCACTGCTCGGCTTCCTCCACGGCTTCTGGAGCAGCGCCGGAGTCGCCCCCGACACCGTTGTCACCGTCGGCGTCCCCCGCGGCCCTCCGGTCCAGCGCTCGCGCCAGCCGGTACGCGGCCTCCCGGTGCCCCCGCTCGGCCGCGGCCCGCATCCACTGCTCGGCCCCGGCGTCTCCGCGGTGCTCCAGCAGATCGGCGAGCGCGTACGCACCCAGCGCATGCCCCTGCTCGGCGGACTGCCGCAGCCAGTACTCGGCGGCCGGCTCGTCCCCGCGTTCGCGGTGATGACGGCCGAGCGCGTGCGCGGCCGCGGCCGATCCGGCGACGGCGGCGATCCGCCACCAGCCCGCGGCCTCGTCGGCGTACCCGCGCTGATGAAGAAGAACTCCCAGATTGTTCGCGGCGGCACGGTCTCCCGCGGCGGTGGCGGCACGCAACTGGGGCTCGGCTCCGTCGAGATCACCACGGCGCAGCAGCAGAGAGCCGAGGACGCTCATCGCCTCGACATCGCCGGCCTCGGCGGCGAGCCGCAGGCGCAGCTCCTCGGCAGCCTCACCGGCTTCGTCCCGGTCGGAAGACTGCACAAAACGCCCTGTCTCCAACAGAGTTGCCTTGTCCCCCATAACGTCCATCGTCGCACCACCTGCAACCTGGGTACACCTGGTATACCGCAGCCAGTGAGGTCACTTCAGCGTTTTGTCGACATGCCCACAGAGAGACAAGTCAAACACAGTTCTGCCAACTCCCCACAGCGGCACGGCCATACCACCCCTCGGCACATGCGTTCGCACATCACGAAGGCCCGGATCCTGTGAGGATCCGGGCCTTCGCTTTCAGTAGCGGGGACAGGATTTGAACCTGCGACCTCTGGGTTATGAGCCCAGCGAGCTACCGAGCTGCTCCACCCCGCGCCGTTGTGTTTGGAACACTATCACGGCGTGGAGTGGGCTCTTGATCAGCTGCTGTCAGGACTGGGGCTCGGGCTGGGACTCGCCCCGCCGTCGCCGTCACCGGACTCGCCGGACTGGGCCTCCTCGGCCCGCCGCAGCGCCTCCTCCAGGGCCTCCTGCGCCTTGCCGTACGCCTCCCAGTCGCCGTCCTTCAGCGCCTGCTGTCCGTCCTCGAAGGCCTTCTGGGCGTCGTTCAGCGCCTCCTGGACCGTCGGGTCCTCGGTTGTCGGTGGTGGTGTGGGCTCGGTGGGGCCGTCACCGTCGTCGTCCGGTGGCGGTGGAGTCGTGCCCTCCGCTCCGAAGACCTTGTTGAGGGCCTGGTCGAGGGTGTCCTCGAAGGCCGTACTGCCTCCGTAGGTCACCAACACCTTGCGCAGCAGCGGGTACTTGAGCCCGCCACCGCGGACGTAGACGGGTTCGACGTAGAGCAGTCCGCCGTCAAGTGGCACCGCGAGCAGGTTGCCGTACTCGACGTTCGAGTCGCCTCTGCTGAGGAGGCTGATCGTCTCGGCGATGTCCTGTTCGGAGTTGAACTGGCTCTGGACCTGTTTAGGTCCGTTGACGGTGGTGTTCGTCGGCAGTTTCAGGATTCTGATCTTGCCGTAGTCGCTGGTGCCCGCTTCCGCGTCGACCGCCATGAACGCACTGAGGTTGTCACGGCCGTTCGGTGTGAACGTCGTCGTCAGCGAGAACGCCTGGGCCTTCTGGTCGGGCATCTTCATGCTCAGGTAGTACGGCGGCACGGCGTTGCCCGACTTGTTGGTCGGGTCGTCCGGCACCTGCCACACCTCGCTGCCGCTGAGGAACGTCGTCGCGTCGTTCACGTGGTAGCGGCTGAGCAGCTCGCGCTGGACCTTGAACAGGTCCTGCGGGTACCGCAGATGGGCCATGAGCGAGGGCGAGATGTCGCTCTTGGACTTCACCGTGCCGGGGAAGGCCTTCATCCAGGTCTTCAGGACCGGGTCCTGGGTGTCCCACTGGAAGAGCTTGACCTGACCGCTGTACGCGTCGACGGTCGCCTTCACCGAGTTGCGGATGTAGTTGACCTGGTTCTGCTGGGCCACCACCGCGCGGGAGTTGTTGGTCGCGGTCAGCGAGTCGGCCGTCGTGTCACCGAGGGTCGTACGGGACGCGTACGGATAGCCGTTGGTGGTCGTGTAGGCGTCGACGATCCACTGGATCTTGCCGTCCACGACCGCCGGGTAGGCGTCACCGTCGATGGTCAGCCAGGGCGCGACCGCCTCGACGCGCTCCTTGGGCGTGCGGTTGTAGAGGATCCGCGAACCCTCGCCGATCGCCCCGGAGTACATGATCTGCGGCTCGCTGAACGCCACCGCGTAGGCGGCGCGGTTTATCGGGTTGGAGAGATTGACCCCGCTGTTGCCCTCGTAGCTGTAGGTCTTCTCGCCGGTGTCGTCGGAGTAGTCGATCTCCTTCTGGGGACCGCCGACGATCGAGTACGTCGAGGTCTTCTCGCCGTAGTAGATGCGCTGCTGGTACTTGCCGAGGTCGCCCTTGGACGGCAGGTCGGACTCCGTGAAGACCGGGCGGCCCTGGGAGTCGGCACTGGTGCCCTCGGCGGCGACCGCGCCGTAGCCATGGGTGTAGCGGAAGTGGTCGTTGATCCAGTTGTTCTTCGGAATGCCGTTGAGGTTCAGCTCACGCAGACCGATGACCGTGTCCTGGTCCTTGCCGTCCTTGCTGTACCGGTCCACGTCCAGGTTGGTCGGGAACCCGTAGTAGTTCCTGATCTGCTGGAGCTGCTGGAAGGTCGGCGAGACGACGTTCGGGTCCATGATGCGGATGCTCGCCGCGGCGTCCGCCTCGTCGCGCAGCTTGGTCTTGTCCTCGGCCGTACCCTGCCCCGAGTACTCGGTGACCTCCGCGTCGTCGATGCCGTACGCCTCGCGCGTCGCCTTGAGGTTCTTGTTGACGTACGGCGCTTCCTTGGCCTGCTCGTTCGGCTGGACCTGGAACTTCTGGACGATCGCCGGGTACAGACCGCCGATGAGGATCGCCGAGAGCACCATCAGGCCGAAGCCGATGACGGGCAGCTGCCAGGTGCGCCGCCACAGGGTGGCGAAGAACAACAGGGCGCAGATGACCGCGATGCAGAAGAGGATCGTCTTGGCCGGCAGATAGGCGTTGGCGTCGACGTACCTCAGGCCGGTCCAGTTGTCGGTCGCCTTGAAGTCGCTGGACTTCACGGCCAGGCCGTACCGGTCGAGCCAGTAGGCGACCGCCTTCAGCGCGACGAAGATGCCGAGCAGCACCGACAGATGTCCGGTGGCCGCCGCGGTGGCACGCGCGCCGGGACTGGTGATGCGCAGCCCGCCGTAGAGGTAATGGGTGAGCGCGGCGGCGATCAGGGACAGGATCGCGGCGGCGAAGCCGAAGCCGAGCAGGAACCGGTACCAGGGCAGGTCGAAGGCGTAGAACTTGACGTCCAGATGGAACTGCGGGTCCTTCTGGCCGAACGACACGCCATTGACCCACATCAGCCAGGTCCGCCACTGACCGGACGCGGAGGCGCCCGCGATCAGACCCACCAGCGCGGTGATCCCGAGCAGCAGCCACTTCTTGTACGGCGCGATGCCCATCCGGTAGCGGTCGAGGCTCTGCTGCTCCATCGACATGGCACTCAGCGGCGGGCGCAGCCGGTGGGCCAGCCAGATGTTGAAGCCGACCGACAGGGCCATCAGCAAGCCGAAGACGGAGAAGAGACCGATCTTCGTCCACAGGGTGGTGGTGAAGACGGACGAATAGTTCACCGACCGGTACCACAGCCAGTCCGTCCAGAAGCCGGCGAACATGGTGAACGCCATGCCGAGTACGGCAAGGACGCCCAGCGTCATGAGCAGGGTCCGGACACGCCGGGACGGGCGGCCCACTCTGATCCGCGGCCCCGTGGGGCCTCCGCCGCGGTCCGGCATCTGGAAAGCCAAGGTGCGCACCTCGAAGTTCGCTGTCGATCCGTCAGGCCCTCGACTTTTCGGGCCCTCCGGGGGGCCTCGTGATCGTAGGCCCACACCTATGCAACTTACTCACGCTTTACTCGGTTCCCGATTCCGGGTGGGAACGAGGCAGGATTGTGACCATGTCCAACACTCCCATGGCGGCGAGCCCGCTCACCCGGGCCGTACTCGAGATCGACGAGTACGCCTCCGGCCTCGGCTGGGATCAGCCCGCCCGTCTGTTCGCCCTCGTAGACACCGCACGACTGCGGGCCCAGGAACCCGGCCTCGCCCGCCAGCTCGGCCTGGAGAACGAGCCGGAGACCTCCGGCCTGACCCCCATCGAGCAGGATGAAGTTCCAACGGGCAAGCCGCTGGATGAGTTCCTCGGCACCATCGCCTGGCCCGACGCGGTGACCGGCTGCGCGCTCACCGTGGAGCGGCTGATGCTGCCGCCGTCCGCGGAGGCGCAGGTTCCGCAGGACCTGAGCGAGGCCGCGCTGACGAAGTGGGTGGCACAGCACCCGGAGCGTCAGGAGGTCCGGATGACGGTCGCGGTGCTGCGCGACGGAACTCGCGAGTCTGCCCTGCGCCTGCGCGAGAAGGACAGCCCGACGGACGTCCTGACGGGCAAGGATCTGGTGCCGGGTCTGGCTGAGGCGCTGGCGGCGACGTTCGAGGAGTAGGACTTAGCCGGCGCTGCACTTCGGCAGGTCGGCGGTGTCGCCGGCGCGGATGTCCTTCAGGGCGCCGAGCGCGTCGTCCATGGTGCCGACCTTGACGAGGGTGAGGCCGTCGGGGGTGTCCCTGGCGGCGGTCGCGCAGTTGTCGGCCGGCGTGAGGAAGTACTGGGCGCCCCGGTCGCGGGCGCCGACCGTCTTCATCTCGATGCCGCCGATGGGGCCGACCTTGCCGTCGTCGTCGATGGTGCCGGTGCCCGCGACGAAGGCGCCGCCGGTCAGGCTGCCCGGGGTGAGCTTGTCGTAGATGCCGAGCGCGAACATCAGACCCGCGCTCGGCCCGCCCACGTCGGCGAGCTTGATGTCGATGGTGAACGGGAAGGTGTGGTCCGTCCCGGCGGAGATCCCGACGATGGCGCGCTTCTCACCGTCGTCCTCGGACGTGGCCGTGGTGATCGTGACGTTCTGCGTCTTGGTCGCGGGCCGCTGCTCCTTCTCGGCCGCGGCCTGCTCCTTGGCGGGCACGATCGTGAAGTCGACGTCCTCGCCGGGCTTGTGCTCGGTCACCAGTTCGGCGACGTCGGCCGGCTCCTTCACGGCCTTGCCGTCGACCGCCTTGATCACATCGCCGGCGTGCAGCTTGCCCTCGGCCGGGGAGTCCTTGACGACCGTGGAGACGATCACCCAGGACTGCACCGGGATGTCCAGCGCCTCCAGGGCGGCGACCTTCGCGCTCTCCTGGGACTGGCTGAACTCCTCGGCGTTCTCCTGGGTGGACTCCTCCTCCGTCTTGCCGTCCGGGTAGAGGGTCTCGTGCGGTACGACCTTGTTGTCGTGCGCGAGCCAGCCGTAGACGGCTTCGACGAGGTTCATCTTGTAGTCGGCGCTGGTGACCCGGACCGTGGTCATGTTCAGATGCCCCTCGGCGGCGTACGTCTTGCGCCCCGAGATCTGCAGCACCGGCTCGCCGCCGTGGTCCCCGAGCGTGTTCACCGTCGGCCCCGGGGACATCTCCGAATACGGCACGGGGATGAACACTCCCGCGCACAGAAGCGCGATCAGCATCAGGGTGGAGGCGAGCATCGTCGCGGTGCGGCGTGGCATGCCTCGACAGTACGGGACGGCCCTGTCAGCGTCCCGTCAGGGCCGCGTCTTCTCCATGGCCGCGCGGAACCGGGCATATCCGTCCAGCTCAGGACCGTCGCTACGGACCTTGCGGGTCCGGTTGGCCCAACTGCCCCACAGACCGGCGCCGATCGCAGCGACAAGCGGAATCAGCAACCAGGCGAGCGCCGCCATCCCGTCCTCCCAACCCCAATGAGCGACCGCAACTGACTGATCAGCAGATTAACCATCCGCACTGACAACGCTCGGGGCAGGGGTGCGGTTACGCAACCGGAGGGCTGGGTGGGGCCGGTTGGCGGTGGCTCAACAGGCGCCGACCCACTCCTCGGTGCCGTCGGAGAACTTCTGGTGCTTCCAGATGGGCACTTCGTGCTTGAGATCGTCGATCAGCTTCCGGCAGGCCTCGAAGGCCTCACCGCGATGCGGACAGGAGACGGCGACGACGACGGCGAGATCCCCGACCTGGAGATCCCCGATCCGATGCACGGCGGCGAGAGCCCGCACCGGATACTCACCGACCACCTTCTCGGCGATCCGCCGCATCTCGCTCTCGGCACTGGGATGGCAGGAGTACCCGAGCTCATCGACATCGGCACCCCCGTCATGATTCCGCACGGTCCCGACGAACAGCGCGGTCCCCCCGGCGGCGTCGTCCCCGACAGCCCGGAAAACCTCGTCGAGCGAGAGCGCGGTCTCCCGAACAGAGATCAACTTGATGGGATCCTGCCCGGCCTGCTCACCGGGATGGTCGTTCATGGGTGCCATGCCCCCATCGTGCCCCACCCGAAGGAACCCACGGAATACCGAAATCACCCGGCACACACGCGTGCCGTTTTGGAGCCTCCTACAGGGGAGCAGTGCCGACGTGGCTGCGGGCAGCCGTGCGCCTCAGATCCGCCGTCGAGCCTTCCGCGCCCGCCGCACCACCGCGGCCGCACCCAACAGCGCCACCGTCGCGCCCGCGGCCCCCGCAGCCGTAGCGTCCTTGCGCCCCAGCCGCCGCCCCGCAACCGTATGCCGCCCGGCCACCTCCTCCAGCAGCTCGGCCAGCACCTCCTCGTTCGTCCACTGCGGCCGCCACCCCGCGTCATGCAGCCGGCTCCCGCTCACCACCCAGGGATACATCGTGTAAGCAAGATCCCCGGCCGGCGATGGCGTCAGCCCGATCCGGTGCAGCCGAGCCGCCGCCCCCAGGGCGACCGCGGACGGCAACTCCATCCGCCGGATCCCACTGAGCTCCTCGGCCTCCTCCTGCTCCAGCCACCCGTCACACCCGACGGCAAGCTCCCCCTCGACCTTCTCCAGGACGGCGTACTCCAGAGCACTGCACAGGTCCTCGACGTGACAGAACTGCCAGGCAGGCCGCGACCCGGCGACGACCAACAGCCGCGGCGACTCGAAATACCTGGTCAGCGCGGTGTCGGTACCTCCCACGAGGACCGCGGGCCGCACCACGGTCACATTCAGCCCGGGATGCGCCCGAGGCGCCCGCCGGGCGAGCCGCTCGATCTCCAGCAGATCCCCGACCCCGGTCGCCTCAGCGGTCGCCCGCAGCTCCGCGTCCTCCGACAGCGGCAGCTCGTTGTCGGGAAGCGCGCCGTAGACCATCGAGGACGTACACAGGACGGCCCGGTGCACCCCGGCCGCCGCGGCAGCGGTCAGCACGGTCTGTGTCCCCCGGACGTTGTACGCCGTCCGGGCGGCAGCGTCGGTCTCCAGATCCAGATCGAGCGCGAGATGCACGACCACATCGGCGCCCCGGAGCTTGTCCGCGATCGCCGGATCCCGCACATCCAGGATGTGCCACTGCGCACCCGCGCACTCGCCACGCCGCTCGTCGATGGCGATGACCTGCTTGATCTCCTCGGACGCGGCCAGCCGCTCGGTGAGCAGCGCTCCGACGCCGGACGCGGCACCGGTGACCGCCACGACGGGCCCGCGCGCGGCGGGACTGGTTGACTGGTTTCGCGCTGCGCGAACCTGCGGATCAGGGGAACTCACCGGGCGTCTCCAGCGGTTGTCTTCAGTAGATACGCGAGTGACGCGTACGTACCAGGTGGCATCCATCCTGCCGCAGGCCGAGAGTCGGCGAAGCACCGAGGCCCTAACGGCCTGTGGTGTCTACGCTGGGTGGTGTTATCGGGCAGTCGCGCCGTCGGGGCAGAACCGGCGGCCTTACCAGCCGAGGAATCCCGTGAGTGACACCCCATTCGGATTCGGCCTTCCGCCGGAGGAGCCGGACGACGGCGACGAGGGCAAGAAGAAGGACCAGGAGAGCGGTGGTGGTCAGGGACCTGCCAACCCGTTCGGTTACGGCGGCCTGCCCGGCGCCGGGGGCTTTGGCGGCCCCGGTGCGGACAATCCGTTCGCTGCCATGTTCGGTTCGCTGAACCCCACCGACCTGGGCGCCGCATTCCAGCAGCTCGGCCAGATGCTCTCGTACGAGGGCGGCCCGGTGAACTGGGACATGGCCAAGCAGATCGCCCGCCAGACGGTCTCCCAGGGCACGTCGGACGGCACCAAGGACGCGAGCGTCGGCCCCGCCGAGCGCACCGCCGTCGAGGAGGCCGTCCGCCTGGCCGACCTGTGGCTCGACGATGCGACGTCGCTGCCGTCCGGGGCCGGCTCCGCGGTGGCCTGGTCGCGCGCGGAGTGGGTCGAGGCGACGCTGCCGGCCTGGAAGGAGCTCGTGGACCCGGTCGCCGAGCGCGTCGGCACCGCCATGGGCGATGTCCTGCCGGAGGAGATGCAGGCCATGGCCGGCCCGCTGATCGGCATGATGCGCTCCATGGGCGGCGCCATGTTCGGCACCCAGATCGGGCAGGCCGTCGGCGTGCTCGCGGGCGAGGTCGTCGGCTCGACCGACATCGGCCTACCGCTCGGCCCGGCCGGCAAGGCCGCCCTGCTGCCGGTGAACATCGAGTCGTTCGGCAAGGACCTGGGCGTGCCCAAGGAGGAGGTGCGGCTGTATCTCGCCCTGCGCGAGGCCGCCCACCAGCGCCTGTTCGCGCACGTCCCGTGGCTGCGCTCGCATCTGTTCGGCGCGGTCGACGGCTACGCGCGCGGGATCAAGGTCGACACCGCCAAGCTCGAGGACGTGGTCGGCCAGTTCGACCCGCAGAACCCCGAGCAGCTGCAGGACGCCCTTCAGCAGGGCATGTTCCAGCCGGAGGACACGCCCGAGCAGAAGGCCGCCCTGGCCCGTCTGGAGACGGCTCTGGCGCTGGTCGAGGGCTGGGTGGACGCAGTCGTGCACGCGGCCGCGAAGCCGCGTCTGTCGTCCGCGGACGCGCTGCGCGAGACCCTGCGCCGCCGCCGCGCCTCGGGCGGCCCGGCCGAGCAGACGTTCGCCACGCTGATCGGTCTGGAGCTGCGCCCGCGTCGGCTGCGTGACGCCTCGCGTCTGTGGGCGTCGCTGACGGACGCGCGCGGAGTCGACGGCCGTGACGCGCTGTGGGCCCACCCGGACATGCTGCCGACGGCGACCGACCTGGACGACCCCGACGGCTTCGTGCACCGTGAGCAGCTGGACTTCTCCGAGCTGGACAAGATGCTCGGCGAGGCGGCGGATGGCTCCGCCGAGAAGCGGGAAAAGGACGACGACTCCGAGTGACTCTGTACGGCGACGCGGTCCAGGTGCTGAAGACCTACGAGGACCAGCAGGACCTCCGTCAGGTCTACCTGGACCATCTGGACGGTCATCCCGACGGAATGTGGAAGGACTGCACGGACGGGCACATCACGGCAAGCGCGCTGGTGATCGACCCGGAGCGTGATCGTGTCCTGCTCACGCTCCACAAGAAGCTGCGTATGTGGCTCCAGATGGGCGGGCACTGCGAACGCAGCGACACCACGCTCGCGGGCGCCGCGCTCCGCGAAGCAACGGAAGAGTCGGGGATCCCCTCGCTGCGCCTGTTGCGGAGCACCCCGGTCCGCCTGGACCGGCACCGGACGCCCTGCGCTTGGCACCTGGACGTGCAGTATGCCGCCATAGCCCCGCGTGGAGCGGTGGAGGCAATCAGCGACGAGTCGCTCGACCTACGGTGGTTCGCCTACGACGAGGTGGCGGACGTAGCGGACGACTCTGTCGTACGGCTGCTTGAAGCAACCCGCGCCAGGCTCTGAAGCGGTAAGGGGTGACCGCCCGTGCCGTCACCCCTTACCTGAACTCAGCTCCAGACGTTGCCCTGGTTCTGGCCGCGGGCGCCCTGCTGGCCCATGCCGTACTGCGCGGCGAGGCCCGAGCCGACCTGGGCGTTCTGCGGTGGCAGCAGTTCGCTGGGCTGCACGAGCGCGTAGCCGCTGCCCATGAAGCTGAGCTCCCAGCCCTCACCGGTGTTGCCGCGGCGCCGCCACACCCCGGAGGAGTGCGTCTGGGCCTGCATCTGGACGCGCAGGCTGGTGGACCAGGCGACGATCGCGTCGGCGTCGCAGTTGACGTACTTGTCCGGGGTGACCTGCATCATCAGCGGCATGCCGGAGGTCATCAGGGCGACCTTGCCGCGGCCGGTGATGTTGAGCTGGTACTTACCGGAGCCGGAGATGCCGTACAGGCTGTCCACGGCGATGACCTCGTGGTGCAGCGAGGAGTCCATGGCCAGCACATAGCTGCTGTCGACGGTCAGCCCGTCCTGCTCCACATCCACCATGTGGATGTGCTGCTTGAGGTTGGCGAGGTAGACCGTGCCCTGCCCGTGGCAGCGCATGAGGTCCAGGCCCTCCCCGGTGTGGGCACGCGCGCGTGACTGTCCGCTGCCCTGGTACTCGGCGTCGAACTCGACGAGCCCCTGGTAGGCGACCATCGTGCCCTTGCGGGCGAGGATGTCGTCGTGGCCCTCCAGGGTGAGCCGGAGCATCTGCTTGCTCTGCAGGCTCCAACGCTCCTGGGACTGCTGGTCGTTGTAGGCGAAAAGCGGGCTCTGCATGGTGTGGTGCTCCCCCTCAGCCCCGGACTCGGAGGCGGTCGGTGCTGTCCTCGCTGGGCTGGACGACGACGATGCCCTGGCCGGAGAAGGCCATCTGGTAGGCCTCGCCGCTGCCCCGGCCGATCAGCGACTGTGCCTTGAAGCTGCGCTTGCCCTTCACCTTGAGGTTCGGGGACCAGGCGACAAGCGCGTCCGGGTCGACGTACGTCTCGTTCTCGCCGCCGCCGCAGTCGACGACGATCGGCTTGCCCCGGGAGGTCAGCGCGACCCAGCCCTGCCCGGAGATCTTGGTGTTCCACAGACCCTGTCCGGCGAACTTCGCCAGGCCCTTCACCCGCTCGACGCCCCATGTCAGATGCGCGTCGAAGGCGAGCAGGTTGGTGGCGTTGACGGAGATGCCGTCGCCGTTGAGGTTGATCACGACGACGTTCGCGCCGTAGTCGGCGAGGTAGAGCAGTCCGTCGCCGGAGCACTTCATCAGGGGTGCGCCCTCGCCGGTCATCCAGTCCTTGGCGATCTGGCGCACGGCCGGCGGGTTGGGCTCGTACTGGACGAAGCCTTCATAGGCGACCATCGACCCCACGCGCGCGAGGAGGTCGTTCCCGGTCTGCATGGCGACCTTCAGCATGTGGTTGCCGTGGTTCTCCATGCGGGCGGTGACCGGTGCGGGGGCGTAGCCCGCGAGTGGCTGGTTCATGACGGGCTCCCTCAGATCTCGTACGGCTGGACGACGATGAAGTTGCCGGGAGCGGCCCGGAACTGGAGGTTGACGCTCTCTCCGGTGTCGCCGGGGTAGGCGTTGCGACGCATGCGGACCTGGCTGGAGACGACCACCTGGGCGGCCGACGACCAGGCGACCACGGCGTTGCAGTCGGCGAACGTGGTCGGCGTGACCGGCAGGACGACGGGCGTGCCGTGCGTCTTGACGACGATCGTGCCGGTGCCGGTGAACTGCATCGTGAACAGCGCACCGCCGGGGATGCCATGGCCCTCGATACGGCGGACCTCGTACTGGAGGCTCTCGTCGAAGGCGAGGACGTTCTCGGCGGAGACGCAGACCCCGTCGCCCTGGAGCTCGATGGGGTGCAGCATCGTGGAGTTCTCGGCGAGGAACACCTGGCCCTGGCCGGTGCAGCGCATCAGCTGCATCTCCTGGCCGGTCGCGTTGCCCGCGATACGGCCCGCGAACCCGGCGCCCTTGTAGCTGAAGTCGACCTTGCCCTGGTAGAGCACCATGCTGCCCTGCCGGGCCAGCACCGGCTGACCGCCGATGCCGAGGTCGACGCGGACCATTTTCTTGTTCTGCTGCGTCCAGCGCTGCCCGGTGGGCGTCTCCCTGAACTGCTCCAGCGCGGCGGCCACACCGGGCGCCTGGCCGGAACCCTGCGGCGCGCCATAAGGGGCGGCCTGCTGGCCCGGAACCTGTCCGTAGGCCGGCTGCTGACCGTAGCCGGGGGGCGGCGTCGGCTGGCCGTAACCCTGCGGTGCCTGCGGGGCCTGGGGCTGGCCGTAGCCCGGGGGCAGCGGTGCGCTCGGGGGCTGGCCGTACGGCTGCTGCGGCTGGGCGGGCTGGCCGTAGGGGGCGGGCGCCGGCGGCGGTACCTGAGTTCCGCCGGGCGGCGTCATGGGGGCGATGATCGTCGGCTGGGCGTGCACCGACGGTGCGGGGGCCGGTGCCGGGGGCGGCGGAGGCGCGAAGCCCTGGGCGGCGGGCTGCGGCGCGGGGGCCGGAGCCGGTGCCGGAGCCGGTGCCGGAGCCGGTGCCGGAGCGGGCGTTGGGGCTGCCGGGGCGCCGAATGCCGGGGGCGCGAAGCCGGGGGTCGCGCCGGACTGCGGCTGCTGCGGGGCCGGGGCGGGAGTCTCCTCCTCCATGACCTCGCCGCCGAAGTTCTTCAACAGGGCGTCCAGACCGCCGTCGAAGCCCTGTCCGACCGCGGCGAACCGCCAGACGTCCTTCAGGTAGAAGTCGCCCAGCATGACGGCGCGTTCGGTGCTGAACTCCGAGCCGTTGAACGCGTACCGGGCGACTTCCTCGCCACCGGCCACGATGCGGATGTATCCGGGGCTGATCTGCGACATCTGCCCGGCGCCGTCGATCGTCGCGGTGAACGCCAGCTTGTGGATCTGCGGCGGGATCCGGTCCAGCGTGACCCGGAAGGACTCAGTGTCGCCGGCCTGGGCACCCAGGAGCTGAACGGACTCCTCGGGGGACTTCGGCTGGTTGAAGAAGACGAAGTAACGGTCGTCCGAAAGCCGTTCATCGGCGTCGAGGCCGAAGCAGCTGATGTCGAAGGTCAGACCGGGACCGGAGATCTGCACACCTACGTACAGATCCGTGCCCGCGGTGAGGTCACTGATCCTGGCCTTGTGGCCGCGTTGGAATTCCCTGGCCATGCGTAACGACCGTCCCCCATCCCGAATATGAGTGCGTCGCGTCAGGCTAACGGCAAACTCGGACACCGGACGAAGTCGGTACAGAGCCGGTACAGAACCAGCGCCCCGCGGTACCTGAAGGTCCGGGGGCGGTCACTCTCCGCGTGCGCCGGGCAGATGCGGCAGCCGATCGGCGGCCACCACTCCTTCGAGGTAACCCCGGGCCCGCTCGGTCCGCGGGTATGCCTCCAGCAGCCGCCAGAACCGGGGCCCGTGTCCGGGCACGAGCAGATGTGCGAGCTCGTGCAGCAGGACGTAGTCGACGACGTACTCGGGCATGCCCTGCAGCCGGTGCGACAGACGGATGCTGCCCTCGGACGGGGTGCACGAGCCCCAGCGCGTGTTCTGGTTGGTGACCCAGCGGACCGAGCTGGGCCGGGCGCGGCCGTCGAAGTACTGGGCAGAGAGCCGCTCCGCGCGCTCGGCGAGCTCGGTGTCGCCGAGGACCCGCTTGCTCTCCTGGGCGGCGAGCTTGTCGAGCATGACGCTCACCCAGCGCTGTTCCTCCGCCTCGGACATCCGGGCGGGGATGAGCACCACGGTGCGGTCACCCTCGCGATACGCGGAGACCGTCCTGCGTCGCCGAGGACTTCTGCGCACCTCGATCGCGCTCGCCCCCGAACCGTTCGGCGGCGGGCTCGTCGTGCGGCGCTGTGGCGTTCCGGCGCGGTGCAGTGGGTCGACGGACACGCCCCGACGTTACCCGCTGCACACGGGGGAAGTCCCGACTCCGGTACGGTTCGGCGCCGAGACCCCACCATGCGTTTGATTTGTACGAAGAATCCCTGGGCCTGTGGACAACTTTCGGCGCCCGACCGCGCATCCGGGCATGCTGGCTCTGCCGGGGCAGCCGCGAGCGACTCCGTTTGCGGGCGACCGATGACTCCGGCATACGGGACGAACCAGGACTTACGGGGGCCTGTCATGCATCCGATGGTGAAGCCGGCGCTCAGGCGCGGCTGGCGCGACCTCAACACCGTGCAGTTCGGGATGACTCCGGCGCACGCGATGACGCTCGGCCCGATGGACACGGCCACGGGCAGCTTCCTCGACCTGCTCAACGGCACCCGAGGGCTGGAGCTGCTGCGCGCGGAGGGGCGCCGGATGCACCTGCCCGACGGCCATGTCGACGGTCTTGTGAAGCGGCTGACGCGGGCCGGGCTGCTCGACGACGCGCGCGGGGGCGGTACGCGCGGTGCCGAACTACGGGGGAAGAAGGAGGTCCTGGACCGTCTCCGCCCCGATCTGGCCTCGCTCTCCCTGACCGCGTCCGAGCCGGGTGAGGCCATGCACCGGCTGACCGCCCGCCGCTCCCTGCGCGTGCAGGTGCGCGGCGCCGGGCGGGTGGGCGCTGTGCTGGCCTCGCTGTTGTCGGGGGCGGGTATCGGCGAGGTCGATGTGCGCGACGGCGGCCGGGTCGAACCGTGGGACGTGGCACCGGGCGGACTGCCCGCCGAGACGATCGGCGAGCGCAGGGAAGAGGCCGCCCGTCGGGCGGTACGCCGAGCGGCCCCGGCCCGCCCGCCCCGCCGTGGCCCTCAGTCACCGCCCGATGACGCCGATCCGGGCCTCTCCCTGGTGATCCTCGCCCCACGGGACGAGGTCGCGGTGCACGCGCCCGTCCCGTCCACCGCCGATCCGCTGATCACCTCCGGTACGCCGCACCTCTACGCCGGAGTGGTCGAGGGAACCGGCGTCGTCGGTCCGCTCGTCCTGCCGGGCGAGACAAGCTGCGCGGGCTGTCTGCACGAGGGGCGCACCGACCGGGACCCGGTCTGGCCCCGGCTGGTCGCCCAGTGGCGTTCGGGTGCGGGGAAGGCCCGCCCGGTGCCGGCCTGCGATCTGACGCTGGCGACGACGGTCGCGGGACTGGCGGCGGCACACGCCCTTGCGTTCCTCGACGGCGGAGTCCCGTCCAGCGCGGGCGCCCGCTGGGAGGTTTCGCTGCCGGGGCTGACCTGGCATGCGCGACCGGTCTGGGCACATCCGGCATGCCCGTGCGGGGCCGCGGAGAAAGGTAAGCAAGGACACACCCCCAAGGATGGGGAGGCGCACGAGACAATGGCGGAGCAACGGCCGTCGAGAACGTCACGCCGTCAGGCGGACGCACGGTCGGCTGGGACCTGGAGGGCGCATGTCTGATCTTCCCCGGAAGGCGGTCACCCGGACCGCCAAGCTCGCCGCGCTCCCGCTCGGCTTCGCCGGACGGGCGACCTGGGGACTGGGCAAGCGAATCGTGGGCGAGTCCGCGGAGCTCGTCGGCAGAGAGCTGCAGCAGCGCACCGCCGAGCAGATGTTCAAGGTGCTCGGTGAGCTCAAGGGCGGTGCGATGAAGTTCGGACAGGCCCTGTCGGTCTTCGAGTCGGCGCTGCCCGAGGAGGTCGCCGGTCCCTACCGTGCGGCGCTGACGAAGCTCCAGGAGGCGGCGCCGCCGATGCCGACGCGTACGGTGCACGCGGTGCTCGCCGAGCGGCTCGGTGAGGACTGGCGCGAGCTGTTCGTCGAGTTCGACGACAAGCCCTCCGCGGCGGCCTCCATCGGCCAGGTGCACCGGGCGGTGTGGCAGGACGGCCGTGCGGTGGCGGTCAAGGTCCAGTACCCGGGCGCGGGGGAGGCCCTGCTCTCCGACCTCACCCAACTGAGCCGGTTCGCCCGTCTGTTGGGCCCGCTGGTCCCCGGCATGGACATCAAGCCGCTCATCACGGAACTCAAGGACCGGGTCTCCGAGGAACTGGACTACGGTCTTGAGGCCCAGGCGCAGCGGGTCCACGCGGAGGAGTTCGCGCACGACCCGGACGTCCTGGTGCCCGACGTGGTCCATCAGTGCGACCAGGTTCTGATCACCGAGTGGATCGACGGCATCCCGCTGTCGGAGATCATCTCCGACGGCACCGAGGAGCAGCGCGACCGCGCCGGCCAACTGCTGGCCCGCTTCCTCTTCTCCGGCCCGGCCCGCACCGGTCTGCTGCACGCCGACCCGCACCCCGGCAACTTCCGGCTCCTGCCCGGCGGCCCGGACGACGAGGAGGAATGGCGCCTCGGCGTGCTGGACTTCGGCACGGTCGACCGTCTCCCCGGAGGTCTGCCGACCCCGATCGGCGATTCGTTGCGTATGACCCTGGACAGCGATGCGGAGGCCGTCTACGAACTGCTGTGCCGGGAGGGCTTCGTCAAGGAGTCGATAGAGCTGGACCCGGACGCCGTCCTGGACTACCTTCTGCCGATCATCGAACCGGCCCAGGTCGACGCGTTCACCTTCACCCGGGGCTGGATGCGCAGCCAGGCAGGCCGCGTCGCCGACCCCCGCTCACCCGCCTACCAGTTGGGCAAGCAGCTCAATCTGCCGCCCTCCTACCTGCTGATACACCGGGTGACACTGAGCACGATCGGCGTCCTGTGCCAGCTGGGAGCCACGGTCCGGCTGCGCGAGGAGCTGGAGGAATGGCTGCCCGGCTTCGTACTGGAGGAGGAGGCTCCGGAGGAATCGGTCGCGGAGGCCTGAGTCCTACCACCAGGCCGAGTCCAGCCGTCCCTCGATCGCCCTGAGGTTCTCCCGGGAGCAGGCGTCGCAGAAGTAGCGACGTTCGCCGTTCTCCACGGAGAAGGTCCAGGTGGGCTGGGGGCTCTCGGCCTTGACGCCACAGCCAGCACACACCAGTGCTTGCCGCACCGTGGCGGAGTCGGCGTCGTCACTGCCTCCGGGAAGACTCGTCACCCCGCGACGATATCGCCGCCGTCGTCGCCCCGCCGCGCACAACGCACCGCGGGGGCCGGTCCGTTCGGACGGACCGGCCCCCGCGGGGAGCGACTTCCTCCCACGCCGGGAGGCGACTGCTTCAGTCGGGTCGATTACTGCATGACCGCCATGGCGATCGCGCGGCGGGCGCGCAGCGAGGCACGCTCGGCGCGGCGCTGCATACGGCGCGCGGTCACCAGGCGCAACGCCCGGCGTTCCCGCTCCGCCTCATACAGGCGCTCGTGCATATGCGCACGGGCCAGGGCTTCTGGGATGAGTTGCATTTCGCGGGTCCTGTTCTGACGCGAGTCGATCGCGCCGGTGGTGGTGAAGTCTTCAGGCTTGGTGCCTGCGAGCTCGGCAGTGGACGGCTTCATCGGGGCCTGCTTCTTGGGGTCGTGCGTGAGGGGGCGGTCGATCGTTCCTGCGGTGTTCATGCCGTGACCGGGTTCTTGCGCGGGCGACCACGCGGCCGCTTCCGGGCAACAACGACACCCTGGACGAACAGCTCGCCACCCCAGACGCCCCAGGGCTCACGCCGCTCCTTGGCGCCGGCGAGGCAGGCCTCCATCAGCGGGCAGGTGCGGCACAGGGACTTGGCGTACTCGACGTCCGCCGGCGACTCGGCGAAGAAGACCTCCGGGTCGTAGGAACGGCAGGGGACGGGTACGCCGAGGTTCTCGATGGCGTCGTCGAGCGCGGTGAGCGCAGTCAGCGGGGTCAAGGTGGAGTCCTCCGTGAGGCCGGGCGGGGGGATCGTTTCGGAAGGCGGTACGGACGGGGCGTGCGCTTCGAGTTGCACGGTTGGTATTCCTCGTCTGGTCGTTCCGGTCGGGTTGGACCGGGTGGCGGCTGGTACCGGGTTCTTTTCTTGTCCCGAGGCCCCTTCGCTCTGTCATCCCGTTCGGGACAAACAGAAGGGCCGCGGATCCCGGATGGGGTTCCGCGGCCCTGAAGGCGCCGGCCTGAGTCGATCAGGCTGGATCACTCCAGGGTTCTGGCCCACGGAAGGCCCACATCTGGTGGTGCTGCGTCGTCTGCTTCCGGAATCCGGCACCGGTTGCCGTAAAGGCATAGGCCTGCGCCTGTGCCACTACTGCCGCTTCCAGTGCCTTGGTCGGTCGCTCATTGCGCTCACGGATGGGAAGACCCGCGAGGGACAGGGAGGCGGCCGGACGCACGGCACGGATGCCGGACAGACCGGTGCCCGGGTTCGAGGCGCCGAGCATGCACAGGGAGGCGACGACCGAGCGATCGGTCATTTTCACGGTGCTGATGGTGGAGCTGGCGTAGATGCTGATCACTGGACTCGCCTCCTCTCGGCGTCTAGGGGGACTGGGGTGAGCCAGTCCGACGGGTATGCAAGTACAACACGGAATTGGGGCCTCCAGGAAGGCCTCCGTTCCAATGCCTAAGAACCTATGGGGATTGCTGGGGCATGCGCAAACTATTTTTTCGACGAGTTCGTATCAGTCCCCGTCTTCCTCTCCCCCGGGCTGCCGGCCTGCGCAGATGGCCAGAACATCGGCTCCGTAGCGGTTGAGCTTGCGCACGCCGACGCCGGGGATCTGCGCGAGGTCGCCCTCCTCGTCGGGGCTGGACTCGGCGATCGCCATCAGCGTCTTGTCGGTGAAGACGCAGAAGGCGGGCTGCCCGCTGCGCTGCGCCTGGTCCGCGCGCCACTCCCGGAGCCGCTCGTACAGTCCCTCGTCCATGTCCGAGGGGCAGTCCTCGCAGCGCATCAGTTTCATCTCGCCCGCGTCGGTGAGGGTGCGTCCGCAGACCCGGCAGCGGGCGACGGTGCGCTGGGTGCGGCGCGGGGCGGCGTCCGGTCTGCTGGTGAAGCCGCGCTCCACACCCCCGGAGCGCCCCGCGCCGGTGCGGCCCGCGGTGGCGGTGGAACCCGGGCGCAGCCCGTCTAGGAAGCGGCTGGGGCGACGGTTGGCGCGGCCGCCGGGTGAGCGGGCGAGGGACCAGGAGACATGGAGGTGCTCCCGGGCACGGGTGACACCGACATAGAGGAGACGGCGTTCCTCTTCGATCTGCTCGTCGGTCTTTGCGTAGGTGATCGGCATCATGCCCTCGGCGACACCGACGAGGAACACGACGTCCCACTCCAGGCCCTTGGCCGAGTGCAGGGAGGCGAGGGTGACGCCCTGGACGGTGGGGGCGTGTTGGGCGTTCGCCCGTTCGTCGAGTTCGCCGACGAGGTCACCGAGGGTGGCGCCGGGTCTGGCGGCGGCGAAGTCCTGGGCAAGGTTGACCAGGGCCGCCAGGGACTCCCAACGCTCTCTGACCGCGCCGGATCCGGCGGGCGGCTGGGAGGTCCAGCCCTCCCCGGAGAGCACGGCGCGCACCTGGGAGGGCAGGTCGACGGCGTCATCGAGAAGGGAGTCGTTGCCGCCGAAGCGGGCCGCTCCGCGCAGGGCGATACCGGCCTTGCGCACCTCGGGGCGGTCGAAGAAGCGCTCCGCGCCGCGCAGCTGGTAGGGGATGCCGGCGTCGGCGAGGGCCTGTTCGTAGGTCTCGGACTGGGAGTTCGTACGGAACAGGACGGCGATCTCGCTGGCCGGGACTCCGGAGTCGAGGAGCTCGCGGATGCGTCGGGCGGCGCCCTCGGCCTCGGCGGGCTCGTCGGTGTACTCGGCGTAGCCGGGCTCGGGGCCCGCCTCGCGCTGG
Source organism: Streptomyces sp. NBC_00287 (assembly GCF_036173105.1). Taxonomy (NCBI): domain Bacteria; kingdom Bacillati; phylum Actinomycetota; class Actinomycetes; order Kitasatosporales; family Streptomycetaceae; genus Streptomyces; species Streptomyces sp. NBC_00287. The sequence continues at coordinate 6,228,676 of NZ_CP108053.1, read as the reverse complement.
GAGATCAGCTCCAGGCGGTGGTCGGCGGCGCGGCCCCGGGCCTGGGCGAGCAGGCCGTTGGCGAGGTGCACGACCTGGGGGGTGGAGCGGTAGTCGCGGACCAGCTTGACGACGGTGGCACCGGGGTGGCGGGTGCGGAAGTCGAGCAGATGGTCGGGGGTTGCTCCCGTGAACGAGTAGATCGTCTGGCTGGCGTCGCCGACCACGCACAGGTTGTCGCGGTCGCCGAGCCACAGTTCGAGCAGGCGCTGCTGGAGGGGGCTGACGTCCTGGTACTCGTCGACCACGAAGTGCTGGTACTGGGAGCGGACCTGTTCGGCGATGTCATGGCGGTCCTGGAGGATCGCCACGGTCAGCAGCAGCACGTCCTCGAAGTCGATGACGCCGCGCTCGCGCTTGAGGTCCTCGTAGGCGGAGTAGAGCTGGGCGATCTCGGCCGGGTCGCGGGGGGTCTCGCGGCCGGCCTTGGCGGCGGCGAGGGCGTAGTCGGCGGGGACGGTCTGGGTGACCTTGGACCATTCGATCTCGCCGGTGGTGTCCCGCAGCTCGCCCCGGTCCAGGCGGATACGACAGGCGGCGGCCGCGTCCGCGACGAGCTGGATCTTGCGGTCGACGAGCCGGGGCATGGAGCCACCGATCGCTTTCGGCCAGAAGTACTGGAGCTGTCGCAGGGCGGCCGAGTGGAACGTCCGGGCCTGAACGCCCCCGGCGCCGAGCTGCCGCAGCCGGCCGCGCATCTCTCCGGCGGCGCGGTTGGTGAAGGTGACCGCCAGCACACTGGACGGCTGGAGGATCCCGGCGCGCACTCCGTAGGCGATGCGGTGGGTGATCGCCCGTGTCTTGCCCGTCCCGGCCCCGGCCAGCACGCACACCGGTCCGTGCAGGGCGGTGGCCACGTCGCGCTGCTCGGGGTCGAGCCCCTGGAGCACCGCGTCGGCCGAGTCCGGTACCTGCGGGAAGAGCGGGGAGTGCGTTGCTGCTGTCACACCGCCATGCTGCCAGGTCGCCGGAGACGGGTGAGCAGGTTGTCCACAGGCAGGGCCTCGCAGTCGTACTAATGCGGCAGGCGTCACGTCGCGGGGCATACCCCCGGCGGGAATGGCGGCCCGGTCGCGTACGTTCCCTCATCGGACGACCTGGTCCCCGAGCCATCGAAGGAGCGCGCGAGACATGCAGGGCACTGTGACGATGTACAGCACCACCTGGTGCGGCTACTGCCAGCGGCTGAAGAAGCAGCTGGACCGCGAGGGCATCGCGTACACCGAGATCAACATCGAGCAGGACCCGGATTCCGCGGCATTCGTCGAGAAGGCCAATGGCGGAAACCAGACGGTCCCGACCGTTCTCTTCGCGGACGGCTCGACGCTCACCAACCCGTCGCTGGCTCAGGTCAAGCAGAAGGTCGGGGTCTGACGGCTCGCTGTCCGGCGCTACCCGAAAGGCGGTTCCCAGGAGATCTGGGAACCGCCTTTCGGCTGTGATGAAGCTGTGCCGGATGAAGCAGTGTCAGATGAAACTGCGCGTCGGCAGCGGCTTGCCGTACCAGAGCTCGATCAGGCGGGCCGCGATCGAGATGCCGTAGGGCGGCAGCACCTCGCCCGATTCGAAGGCGGCGCCCAGTTCGTCGCGGGAGAACCAGCGGGCCTCGTGGATCTCGTCGCCGTCGACGTCGACCTCGGTGGAGGTGGCGCGGGCCATGAAGCCCAGCATCAGGCTGGACGGGAAGGGCCAGGGCTGGCTGGCGACGTACTCGACCTGCCCGACGGTGATGCCGGCCTCCTCGAAGACCTCGCGGCGCACCGTCTGCTCGATGGACTCGCCGGGCTCGACGAAGCCGGCCAGCGTGGAGAAGCGGCCCTCGGGCCAGTGGACCTGGCGGCCCAGCAGGATGCGGTCGTCCTCGTCGGTGACGGCCATGATCACGGCCGGGTCGGTGCGGGGGTAGTGCTCGGCGCCGCAGGCCTGGCAGCGGCGGATGTGACCGGCGGCGGCGATCACCGTGCGCTCACCGCAGCGGGAGCAGAAGCGGTGGGTGCGCTGCCAGTTCTCCAGGCCGACCGCGTGCACCATCAGGCCGATGTCGCGCGCGGACAGCAGCAGGCCCGCCTCGCGCAGTCCGGCAGGGCGCGCGGACTGGTCGATACGGCCGGGCAGTGCGTCCTTCTGGAGCGCGAAGTAGCTGACGCCTTCCTCGTCGATGCCGAGGAAGTAGCGGTGCGCCTCGGTGAGGGGGGCCTCGAAGGAGGGGGTCATGACGAGCTCGGTACGGCCGTCGGCCGTCTCGTCGATCAGGACCTGGCCGCCGGAGACCACGAAGCAGCGGGTCGTGGGGTGGCTCCATGCCGCCGCCAGCCAGGCCTCGTCGAGGCGGTGGTGGGCGGCGCGGTCGATGCCGCTCGGGGCGGTGAGCGAGATGGGGCGGTCGGCGGTGTGGTCGGTCCAGGTGGTCACGGGTGCTTCCAACTCCCCCGGTGGAACGGTTGATTACGGCGGGCGGTTCAGCGGGACGTGGGACGGGAGGGGACCGGGTCCGGCAAGCCGGTGCGGTACGGGGCGGTTCTACCAGTGTGCCCCGCGCGCGGTGTCGCTCCGGACGGTGCCGGGCGCTCAGGGCGCATGGCGCCAGTTCTCCGCGAGGTCGCCCCACAGGTACGCGGTGGTCTCGACACCCTTGAGCAGCAGGTCCAGCTCGACCTTCTCGTTCGGCGCGTGCCAGCCGTCGGAGGGAACGGAGATGCCGAGGAAGAGCACGGGGGCGCCGAGCACTTCCTGGAGGGCGGCGGCCGGTCCCGAGCCACCCTCGCGGGTGTAGCCCACGGGCTTCTCGAAGGCGCGGCCCATGGCGCGGGCCACGGACTGCAGGGCGGGGTGGTCCAGCGGCGTCAGACACGGGCGCGTGGCCGGGCCGAAGACGACCTCGCAGCGGATTCCGGCGGGCACCTGCTCGGCGGCCCACGCGCGGACGACCTTCTCGATGTGCTCGGGCTCCTGGCCCGCCACCATCCGGAAGGAGAGCTTCATCATCGCGCCGGACGGGACGATGGTTTTGCTGCCGGGGCCTTGGTAGCCGCCGCCGATGCCGTTGACCTCGGCGGTGGGGCGGGCCCAGATGCGCTCCAGCGTGGTGTACCCGGCCTCGCCGTGGGTGGCGTAGGACTTGGCGGTGCGCAGCCACCGCTGCTCGTCGAAGGGCAGCGCGGCGAAGAGCTCCCGCTCGCGGTCGGTGAGCTCGATGACGCCGTCGTAGAAACCGGGGATCGCCACGCGCCCGTGCTCGTCGTGCAGGGCGGCGACCAGGCGGGCGGCGGCGGTGGCCGGGTTGGGCACGGCGCCGCCGAAGGAGCCGGAGTGGATGTCCTGGTCGGGTCCGTACAGCCGGATCTCGCACTCGGTGAGACCGCGCATACCGGTGCACACGGTGGGGGTGTCCTCGGACCACATACCGGTGTCGGAGACGATCACCGCGTCGGCGGCTAGCCGGTCCGCGTGCTCCTCGACGAGGGCCTCGAAGTGCGGCGAGCCGGACTCCTCCTCACCCTCGATCAGCAGCTTCAGGCTGACGGCCGGGGTGGTGCGGCCGGTCGCGGCTAGGTGGGCGCGGACGCCGAGGGTGTGGAAGAACACCTGGCCCTTGTCGTCGGCCGCCCCGCGCGCGTAGAGGCGGTTTCCCCGGACGACGGGCTCGAAGGGGTCGCTGTCCCAGCCGTCCTCGCGGGCTGCGGGCTGTACGTCGTGATGGCCGTAGACGAGGACCGTCGGGGCCTGGGGGTCCTCGGAGGGCCACTCGGCGAAGACGGCCGGGGCGCCGGGCGTCTGCCAGATCTCGACGGTCGGGAAGCCGGTCTCGGTGAGCTTGGCGGCGAGCCAGTCGGCGCTGCGCCGTACATCGGGCGCGTGGTCGGGCTGGGCCGACACGGAGGGGATGCGCAGCCATGCGGCGAGGTCGTCGAGGAAGGCGGCGCGGTGCTGCTCGATGTACGTACGGACGGCTTTGTCCGGGGTCTGGCTCATGGTCACGAGCCTATCGGCCCGCACCGACATCCTTGCTGGGCGGTTCGTCACACGACGGCTCCCCGGTCAGCAGCCGCTCCAGCGCGGCCCGGTCCGGAAGGTCCTCCGGACGGACGACCTCGCCGCCGCGCACGTACAGGAACGCGGCGGTGACCGACTCCAGCGGCACCCCCTGCTGCTCCGCCCACGCGACCCGGTACACGGCGAGCTGGAGCGGGTCGGCGTCACGCGCGCGGTTGGTCTTCCAGTCGACGATCTCGTACGTCGCCCGCTCGCCGTCGCCCTCCTTGTAGACGGCGTCGATACGGCCCCGGACGACGCGGCCGGCGAGGGCGAGCTGGAAGGGAGCCTCGACTCGGTAAGGGGTGCGGTGTGCGTAGGGGGTGCGCTCGAAGGCCTCCTTGAGCGCCTCCAGGTCCCGCTCGTCGGCGATCTCGGCCTCGCCGCCGGGCAGCTCCTCCGGCTCCAGCATGGGCAGGGTCAGCTCTTCGAAGCGGGCCTCGACCCACGCGTGGAAGCGGGTGCCGCGCCGTGCCGCGGGCTGCGGAGGGCGGGGCACGGGGCGGGCCAGCTCCTGAGCCAGTCCGTCCGGGTCCGCGGCCAGGCGCAGCACCTGGGAGGCGGTCAGGGAGGCCGGCAGGGGTACGTCGGTGACGCTGTCCCGCGCGCGGAGGAGCTCTCCGGTGAGGGCGTCGAGGTCCCGGTCCCAGGAGGCGATGGTGCGGGCCTCTTCCGGGGTGAGGCGGGTGTGGGTCGGCTCCGGCTCGGGGGGCGCCGCCTGGTGGGGGACGGTCGGGCGGTCGGCGGTCCAGGAGTCCCAGTCGGCCGGGTCGTCGTCGAAGAGCGGGTCCTCGTCGGGGGCGGTGTCGAGGGCTTCGTCGTCCGGCGGCGGGGGCCAGTCCGGGTCGTCGTAGGTGTCCGGGTCGTGCGCGGCGGCGGGGTGGCCGTCCTCGTGGGAGGCGAGGTCCTCCAGGTGGGCGAGGACCGTCTCGGCGGCCGCCCTGCGCCGGGCCAGCGCCGTGTCGTCCAGGGGAAGGGGCCACACCTGATCGACGTCCCGCGCGTGGAGCGCCGGGTTCTCCTCGTCCTCGGCGGGCTCGTCCGCCCAGGCCTCGATCTCGCCGTACCCGGCCGCGCAGTGGTCGTGGAGGTCCCGGAGGAAGTCGGAGGGTCCGCGGGGCTTCTTCTGGCTGGGGCCCCACCAGTGGCCGGAGCCGAGCAGCAGGGAGCGGGGGCGGGTGAAGGTGACGTAGCCGAGGCGGAGTTCCTCGGTGTGCTGGTGCTCCTTCATGGCCTCGTGGAAGGCCTTCAGGCCGCGTGAGTCCCAGGAATCGACGTCGGGCAGGGTGTCGGCGTCGCCGCGCAGGGCGTGGGGCAGCACCTTGCCCTGGGAAGTCCATTTCTCGCGGCCCTGGGTGCTCGGGAAGGTGCCGGTGACCAGACCCGGGACGGCGACGACGTCCCATTCGAGGCCCTTGGACTTGTGCGCGGTGAGCACCTTGACGGTGTTCTCGCCGCCCGGGAGGGCATTGTCGAGGCCCTTCTCGTACTGGGCGGCCGTGCGCAGGAAGCCGAGGAAGGCGAGCAGGGAGGCCTCGCCGTCGCCCGCGGCGAAGGAGGCGGCGATGTCCAGGAAGTTCGACAGGGTCTCGCGGCGGCGGGCGGCCAGGGCGTGCGGGGACGCCGACAGCTCGACCTCCAGGCCGGTGACGGCGAGGACCCGGTGCAGGACGTCCATCAGCGGGTCGGACAGCGAGCGGCGCAGGTCGCGCAGTTCGGTGGCCAGGCGCGCGAAGCGCACGCGCGCGTCCGGCGAGAAGGGCAGCCCGTCGTCGTCCCCGGCGCCGTCGAGGGGTGTCTCCAGGAACGTGTCGAGGGCGTCCGCGAGCGATATCACCTCGGCGGGGTCGACCCCCTCGACGGCCTCGGCGAGCCGGCGGTCCGGGTCGTCGTCGCCGTCCACGCGTGCGTGGGACACCAGACGTCGGGCGCGGCGCCCCAGGAGGGCGAGGTCGCGGGGGCCGATGCGCCAGCGGGGGCCGGTCAGCACGCGCACCAGGGAGGCGTTGGCGCCAGGGTCCTGAAGCACCTCGCAGACGGCGACCAGGTCGGCGATCTCGGGCAGATGCAGCAGCCCGGACAGGCCGACCACCTCGACCGGGACGTCCCGGCCCACCAGTGCGCCCTGGATCTCGGCGAAGTCGGTGGCCGTACGGCACAGGACGGCGATCTCGCCGGGCGCCTTGCCGGTGTTCACGAGGTGGGCGACGGAGTCGGCGATCCAGTCGATCTCCTCGGCGTGGGTGCGCAACAGGGCGCAGCGGACCGTGCCGTCGCGTTCGGCGCCCGGGGCCGGGCGGAGGGCCTCCACGCCCGCGTGCATGGCGCGCAGGGGCTCGGCAAGCCCGTTGGCGAGGTCCAGGAGGCGGCCGCCGCTGCGGCGGTTCTCGCTGAGTGCCTGGCGGGCGGCAGGGCGGCCGTCGGCGAGCGCGAAGTGCTCGGGGAAGTCGTCCAGGTTGGCGACGGAGGCACCGCGCCAGCCGTAGATCGCCTGGCAGGGGTCGCCCACGGCGGTCACCGGGTGGCCGGTGCCGCCGCCGAACAGGCCTGCCAGCAGGATGCGTTGGGCGACGGAGGTGTCCTGGTACTCGTCGAGGAGGACCACGCGGAACTCGTCGCGCAGGATCCGGCCCACTTCGGGGATCTGCGCGAGCTGCGCGGACAGGGCGATCTGGTCGCCGAAGTCGAGCAGATCACGTTCGCGCTTGGCGGCCCGGTAACGGACCACCAGGTCGGCCAGTTCGCGGCGGGCGGCGGCCGTCTCGGGAACCTTGCGCAGATCGGCGTTGGTGAGCTTGACGCCGTGCAGGGTGAGCAGCAGCTGTGCGTCATGGGCGCGCAGGGACTCGGGGCGTACGAGGTGCTCGGCGAGTTCGGCGTCGAGCGCGAGGAGGTCGCTGACGAGATCCGCGAAGGAGCGGGTCAGCGCCGGATACGGGCCCGGCGCCTCGCGCAGCACCCGCGCGGCCAGCTGGAAGCGGGTGGCGTCGGCGAGCAGGCGGGACGTCGGTTCGAGTCCGATGCGCAGGCCGTGGTCGGTCAGGAGGCGCCCGGCGAAGGCGTGGTACGTCGAGATCACCGGCTCGCCCGGCGGGTTGTCGGGGTCGATGACGTCCGGGTCGGTGACGCCCGCCTTGATCAGGGCCTTGCGGACACGCTCGGCGAGTTCACCGGCGGCCTTGTTGGTGAAGGTCAGGCCGAGGACCTGCTCGGGGGCGACCTGGCCGGTGCCGACGAGCCACACCACACGCGCGGCCATCACCGTGGTCTTGCCCGACCCGGCTCCGGCCACGATCACCTGCGGGGCGGGCGGCGCGGTGATGCAGGCCATCTGCTCCGGGGTGAACGGGATGCCGAGGAGCTCCTTGAGCTGATCGGGATCGGTGATACGTGGCGGCACCTCAGAGAGGCTAGCGGCGCTCACTGACAGTCGATGCCGAATCGGCTACCGAGAGGGAAGAAGCGCAGGTCAGCACGTGGGGTGCGGTCCGTCACTCGACCACGTGCCGCCCCTCGGGGCGCGCGCTGCACGACGCCCGGAACGCGCAGTGCGTGCAGTGCTGTCCTGCCGTCGGCGTGAACCGCTCGTCGAGGACCTTGCCGGCGGCGGTGGCCAGCAGCTCGCCCACCCACTCTCCTTTGAGGGGTTCCTGGGCCTGCACCTTGGGCAACGTCTCGCCGCCGTCCCGCTGGGCGGCGCCCTGACGCAGGTGGACGAGTTCGGCGCCGCCCGGCTCGGGGCGCGTCCCGTCGAATGCCTCGTCCACGGCGCCCTCGCGGACGGCGAGCTGATAGACCGCGAGCTGCGGGTGCCGGGCCACCTCGGCCGAGCTCGGCGCCTGCTTACCGGTCTTGAAGTCGACGACATAGGCGCGGCCTTCGCCGTCGGCCTCGACGCGGTCCATCTGGCCGCGGATACGGACCTCGTAGTCGCCCGCTTCGAGGGTGACGTCGAAGTCGTGCTCGCTGGTGACCGGAGTACGGCCGGTGCGGTCCGTGACGTGCCACTTCAGGAAGCGTTCGAGCGCCACGCGCGCGTTCTCCTTCTCCTGCGCCGACTTCCACGGCGCGTCGAAGGCGAGCGCGTTCCACACGGAGTCCAGGCGCTCCATGAGGACGGCGAGATCGGCCGGGGTGTGCCCGGAGGCGACCTCGTCGGCGAGGACGTGTACGACGTTGCCGAAGCCCTGGGCGACCGTGGCGGGCGCGTCGGCCTTCACCTCGCGGCCCAGGAACCACTGCAGGGAGCAGGTGTTGGCGAGTTGGTCGAGGGCGCTGCCGGAGAGCACCACGGGCTGGTCGCGGTCGCGCAGCGGCACCTTGCTCTCGGTCGGCTCGAACATGCCCCACCAGCGGTACGGGTGCGCCGAGGGGACCAGCGGGCGGCCGTCCTCGTCGGCGAGCGCGGCGAGCCGGGCAAGTCGGCGGGCGGCGGCTTCCCGGAGAGCGTCGGACACGCGCGGGTCCACGGTTGTGGCCCGCAGTTCGGCGACCAGCGCCGCGACCGACAGGGGGCGTCGCGGGCGTCCGGTGACGTCCTTGGGTTCGACGCCGAGTTCGGTCAGAAAGCGGGAGGGCTGGTCGCCGTCGTCCGCGGGTGCCTTCACCGCGGTGACGACGAGGCGCTCACGCGCGCGCGTGGCAGCCACGTAGAACAGGCGGCGCTCCTCGGCGAGCAGCGCTCCCGGGGTGAGCGGTTCGGCGAGTCCGTCGCGGCCGATCCGGTCGGCCTCCAACAGGGAGCCACGGCGGCGCAGGTCGGGCCACAGGCCCTCCTGGACACCGGCGACGACAACCAGCCGCCATTCCAGGCCCTTGGAGCGGTGGGCGGTCATCAGGCGGACGGCGTCGGGGCGCAGGGCGCGCCGGGTGAGGGTGTCGGCGGCGATGTCCTCGGCCTCGATCTCCTCCAGGAAGTTCAGCGCGCCGCGGCCTCCGGTGCGCTCCTCGGAGCGGGCCGCGGTCGCGAACAGCGCGCATACGGCGTCCAGGTCACGGTCGGCGTTGCGCCCCGCGGCTCCCCCGCGCCGGGCCGCCCGCTCCAGGCGCCCGGGCCATGGGGTGCCCTCCCACAGGTCCCAGAGCGCCTCCTCGGCCGTACCGCCGCCCGCGAGGCGTTCACGGGCCTTGCGCAGCAGCGCGCCGAGCCGCTGCGCGCCACGCGCGTACACGGGGTCGTGCGCGACCAGCCGCTCCGGCTCGGCCAGCGCCCGCGCCAGCAGTTCGTCCGAGGGCGGCGGCAGGGCGACCCCGGCGGCGCGCTCCTCGTCCCGCAGGGCACGGCCGAGGCGGCGCAGGTCGGCCGCGTCCATGCCGGCGAGCGGTGAGGCGAGGAGGGTCAGAGCGGTCTCGGTGTCGAGCCAGCAGGGGCCCGAGTCCTCCTCGGCGGAATCCTCGTCCGCCTCCCCGTCACTCCCCCGAGCCTCCGCCTCCGCCACCGCCCGCAACGCCGTCAACAGGGGCGCCACCGCCGGTTCGTGGCGAAGGGCGAGGTCGTCGCCGTCGATGTCCAGGGGGACGCCCGCGGAGGTGAGGGCGCGGCGGACCGTCGGGATCGTGCGGGAGCCGGCACGCACCAGGACGGCCATCTCGCGCCACGGGACGCCGTCCTCCAGATGCGCCCTGCGCAGGATGTCGGCGATGTTGTCCAGTTCCGTGCCGGGCGTCGGGTACGTGTACACCTCGACCCGCCCCCCGTCTCGCACGGGCGCGAGCTCACGGTGGGCGCGGACCTTCTCGGCGGGAAGGCGGGTCAGCGGCATTCGCTGGGTCAGCAGCCGGGTCGCCGCCAGCAGCGCGCCCCCGGAGCGGCGGGAGGTGCGCAGGACCGCGACGGGCGCCGGGCGGCCGTCCGCGCGCGGGAAGGCGTGCGGGAACTCCAGGATGCCGTTCACATCGGCGCCGCGGAACGCGTAGATCGACTGGTCCGGATCGCCGAAGGCGACCAGGGTGCGGCCCCCGCCGGCGAGTGCGTGCAGCAGCCGTACCTGGGCCGGGTCGGTGTCCTGGTACTCGTCGACGAAGACGGCGTCGTACCGGTCGGCGAGCTGTCGGCCGACCTCGGGGCGCTGGGCGAGGAGCACCGCGCGGTGGACCAGTTCGGCGTAGTCGAGCACGCCCTGGAGGTCGAGGACGTCGAGGTACTCGGCGAGGAAGGCGGCCGCGGCTCGCCAGTCGGGGCGGCCTATACGGCGGGCGAAGGCGTCCAGGGCGTCGGGGCCGAGGCCCAGTTCGCGGCTGCGGGCGAGGACGGCCCGGACCTCGTCGGCGAAGCCCCGGGTGGTCAGACACGCGCGCAGTTCGTCCGGCCAGCGCACATGGGCGAGGCCAAGCCGCTCCAGGTCCGGCTGACCCGCGAGCAGTTCGCGTACGGCCACGTCCTGCTCGGGGCCCGACAGCAGCCGCAGCGGCTCCACGAACAGCTCGCTGTCCTGGTGGGCGCGGACCAGGGCGTAGCAGAACGAGTGGAAGGTGGTCGCCTGGGGCGCTCGCGCGGCACCGGTGCGCAGCGCCATACGGTCACGCAGCTCCACGGCCGCCTTGCGGCTGAACGTCAGCACGAGCATGCGCGCGGGATCGCCGCCCCGGGCGATCCGCTGCGCCACGGACTCGACCAGCGTCGTGGTCTTCCCGGTGCCCGGACCTGCGAGAACCAGCAGTGGGCCGGTGCCGTGGTCAACCACGGAGCGCTGGGCGGCGTCCAGACGAGGGGGGTCCACCCTGGCCGGCGGGGTACGCACCAGTCGGTAAGCGCCACGACTCCCCTGCCGCACCTGGGGGTGCGGCAGGCGCCTGGTGGAGGAAGAGGAGCTCACGTGGTTCGCCGGTCCTGGTGGGTTTGCTGGTTGGCCGGCCACCGCGCGTGGAGAGCGGTGGCGGCGGGATGAGGGGGACGCGTGCAGCCGACGCTACGCCGACGGATCCGGCGGAAGCAGGGCTTCCGATTCATCCCTCGGGGCGCTCGCGTCACATGCGTCCCTCGACTCACGAACGTACGTCATGCCACGGACGTGCCCCTGTTCCCCCATACGGATCACGGGTCACACCGCGGCCCGTCGAATGGCGGAAGCTGTCAGGTGTGACCTTCCGCGCGTTCGCCGCCGTCCCATCGCGCCCGCTTCATGTCGAGGCGCGGCAGGTGCCCCTCGGTGGTTCGGCCGGCCTGCTTCAGGGGCGTGCCCTCGGTGCGATAGTGGCCGAGCGCCCGCAGCTCGTGCCCCGGGAGCAGGACGCCGTCCGCGCGGACGACACGCCACCACGGAACGGCTCCGCCGTACAGGGCCATCACCCGGCCGACCTGTCTCGGGCCGCCCTCCTGGAGCCACTCGGCGACGTCCCCGTACGTCATGACACGCCCCGGCGGGATCAGTTCGGCGACCTCGAGGACCCGCTCGGCGTACTCGGGCAGCGCGTCCGCGTACTCCGGGTGGGCGTCCTCCGGAAGGCTCTCCTCGCTCATCCGCCCCATCCTGCACCACCCCACCGACAATGTGACGGGCCCGCGACGGTGCGTGGCCCTCGCCCCCGGGCGGCGCTTCCGGCAGACTGTGCGCCCCCGCATCTGCACCCTGACGCCCCCGTGTGTCGGTGGGGCATGCCACCATCGTGCGGGCGGTGACCGTTGATACGAGATCAAGAAGAGCAGATGAAGCAGCAGGGTGTGCACCCCGAGGATGCGGAGAGCACCTCTGAGGCTTCGTCGCGCCCGGACGCCGCTGACGACAGGAAGGGCGCGGCCACGAACGACGCCGACAAGCCCGCGGAGTACGACGAGCCGCGCACCGACGAGGTGGAGGGCGACGAACCGCTGCTCCCCGCGCGCGTGCACCGTCCCTCCGACCTCATGCGGCTGCTGGTGGGCGTCCTCGCGGTGGCCGTGCTGATCGCCATCGCCGCCTTCGCGCACGGCACCACCTCGGGCCTCGAACAGGACATCAACAAGGGCACCGGACAGGCGCCCGACCTGCTCATCAAGATCGCGGGACTGGCCTCCAGCATCGCGATCCTGCTGGTGCCGGTCGCGTTCGCGATCGAACGGCTGATCAAACGTGACGGGCTGCGTATCGCCGACGGTGTGCTCGCCGCCGTCCTCGCACACGGTGTGACACTCGCCACCGATCTCTGGGTCGCCAAGGCCGCCCCCGACTCGATCCAGGAGGCGCTCACCCAGCCCTCCCCGGGCGACATCAACGCCCTCACCGACCCGGTGCACGGCTATCTGGCCCCGGTCATCGCGTACATGACCGCCGTCGGCATGTCCCGCCGGCCGAGATGGCGCGCCGTGCTGTGGATCGTGCTGCTGCTCGACGCCTTCTCGATGCTCGTCACCGGGTACACCACTCCGTTCTCGATCATCCTCACGGTGCTGATCGGCTGGACCGTGGCCTACGGCACGCTGTACGCGGTCGGCTCCCCCAATGTCCGTCCCACCGGCCGGACGCTGATGGCGGGCCTGCGGACCGTCGGCTTCCGCCCGGTGAGCGCGGCCCGGGACGAGACCCCGGACCACGGCGACAGCGGCGACCGCGGCCGACGCTATTTCGTCACCCTGGAGGACGGCCCACCACTGGACGTCACGGTGGTCGACCGTGAGCAGCAGGCACAGGGCTTCTTCTACCGGGTATGGCGCAATCTGACGCTGCGCGGCATCGCCACCCGCCGCAGCCTCCAGTCGCTGCGCCAGGCGCTGGAGCAGGAGGCGCTGCTCGCCTACGCGGCCATCGCGGCCGGGGCGAACGCGCCCAAACTCATCGCGACCTCCGAGCTCGGCCCCGACGCGGTCATGCTGATCTACGAGCACAGCGGTGGACGCACGCTGGACTCACTCGCCGACGAGGAGATCACCGACGAGCTGCTGCGCAACACCTGGCATCAGGTGCGGGCTTTGCAGTCCCGGCGCATCGCGCACCGCAGGCTCGCCGGTGACGCGATTTTGGTGGATCGTTCCGGCACGGTGATCCTCACCGATCTGCGCGGTGGCGAGATCGCGGCCGGCGAGCTGCTGCTGCGCATGGACATCGCCCAGCTGGTGACGACGCTCGGGCTCCGGGTGGGCGCCGAACGCGCCGTCGCCTCGGCGGTCGGCGTACTCGGCCCCGACGCCGTGGCCGACTGTCTGCCGATGCTCCAGCCCATCGCGCTGACGCGCTCCACGCGCGCGACGCTGCGCAGGCTCGCCCGGGAGCGGGCGGAGCGCGAGCGCGAGGCGGTCCTGGAGGCGTCCCGGCAGGCCAAGCACGCGCGCGTGGAGGCCGCCGCCGACAACACCGGGCCCGTCGTCCTGGAAAAGGCCGTCAAGAAAGCCGTACGGGCCCAGGAGCGGGCCGAGAAGCGGGCCATCGACGAAGCCATCGAAGAAGCGCGCGAGGAGGATCTGCTCACCCAGATCCGGCACGAGGTGCTGCGGATCAGGCCGCAGGCGCCGGTCGAACCGGCCCGTCTGGAGCGGGTGCGGCCGCGCACGCTGATCAGCTTCATCGCCGGTGCCATCGGCGCGTACTTCCTGCTGACACAGCTCACCCACATCGAGTTCGGCCCGCTGGTCTCCAACGCCGAATGGGGCTGGGTCGCCGCGGCCGTGCTGTTCTCCGCGGCCAGCTACTTCGCGGCGGCGATGGCGCTGCTCGGATTCGTGCCGGAGCGGGTGCCGTTCATGCGGACGGTGGGGGCGCAGGTCGCCGGATCCTTTGTGAAGATCGTCGCGCCGGCCGCGGTGGGCGGGGTCGCCCTCAACACCCGGTTCCTGCAACGCTCGGGCGTGCGACCGGGGCTCGCGGTGGCAAGTGTGGGCGCGTCCCAGTTGTTCGGGCTCGGCTGCCACATCCTGATGCTGCTGTCCTTCGGCTATCTGACCGGTACGGAGAAGACACCGTCGCTGTCGCCGTCCCGGACGGTCATCGCGGGTCTGCTGACGGTCGCGGTGCTGGTGCTCGTGGTGACCTCGGTGCCGTTCCTGCGGAAATTCGTCGTCACGCGCGTGCGGTCGCTCTTCGCGGGCGTCGTGCCGCGCATGCTCGATGTGCTCCAGCGGCCCCAGAAGCTGATCACGGGCATCGGCGGCATGCTGCTGCTGACGGCGTGCTTCGTGATGTGCCTGGACGCGTCGATCCGCGCGTTCGGCGACGAGCAGACGTCGATCAGCCTCGCCAGCGTCGCCGTGGTCTTCCTCGCGGGCAACGCGCTCGGCTCCGCCGCCCCGACACCGGGCGGTGTGGGCGCGGTCGAGGCGACCCTGACGGTCGGTCTGATCGCCGTCGGCCTGCCCAGTGAGGTCGCCGCTCCGTCGGTCCTGCTGTTCCGACTGCTCACCCTGTGGCTGCCCGTGCTGCCGGGCTGGCTGGCCTTCAACCACCTCACACGCAAGGGCGCACTCTAGGGCGTGCACAGCCCCGTACCTCGTACGGACCGTGCCCCGAGCGTCCCGTCGTGCGCGACCGCAGGATGGGATCATGCCGAACCCCTCCCGCCTGCGCGCCGCCGTCCTGACCGCCTCCGCCGTGCTGCTGTCCTCGCTGCTGGCGGGGTGCGGTGACGACTCCCAGGACGAGGATCTGACGGCCCAGAAGCTGAGCTGGAAGGACTGCCCGGCCCCCTCCCAGGCGGAGGGCGGAGGTGCCGCCCCCTCGCCGCTGCCCAACGGCGACGAGTGGCAGTGCGCCACGATGAAGGCGCCCCTGGACTGGGACGAGCCCAAGGGGGACACGATCGGCCTCGCGTTGATTCGCGCCGAGACCAGCGGCGACGAGAGCCGGCGCATCGGCTCGCTGCTGTTCAACTTCGGCGGGCCCGGCGGCTCGGGCATCACCACGCTGCCCGCCTTCGGCGAGGACTACGCGAAACTGCGCACCCGATACGACCTGGTCAGCTTCGACCCGCGCGGGGTCGGCCGCAGCGCCCCGGTGGAGTGCCAGAACGACCAGCAACTCGACGCCTACTTCCAGCAGGACGGGACGCCGGACGACGCCACCGAGCGCACCGAGCTGGTGGACAACACCAAGGAGTTCAACGCGGCCTGCGAGAAGAACTCCAAGAAGATGCTGCCGCAGGTGCGCACCACGGACGCGGCCCGCGACATGGACCTGATGCGCCAGGTCCTCGGCGACGACAAGCTGCACTACTTCGGCATCTCCTACGGCACCGAACTCGGCGGTGTGTACGCGCACCTGTTCCCCGAGCGCGTCGGCCGTGCCGTCTTCGACGCGGTCGTCGACCCGACACAGAACCCCGAACAGGGCTCGCTCGGACAGGCCGAGGGGTTCCAGCTGGCGCTCGACAACTTCGCCGAGGACTGCACCTCGAAGGTCGAGGACTGTCCGATCGGGGACAGCGCACAGGATGTGAAGGACCGCATCGCCGAGCTGCTGACGGACCTCGACAAGAAGCCGCTGCCGGGCATCTTCCCGCGCGATCTGACCCAGACCGCCGCGACCAACGGCATCGCGCAGGCGCTGTACTCACAGGACTTCTGGGAGTACCTCACCGAGGGCCTGCAGCAGGCGTACGACGGTGACGGCCGGATCCTGATGCTGCTGTCCGACTCGATGAACGGCCGCAGCGAGAACGGCGAGTACAGCAACATCACCGCGGCCAACGTGTCCATCAACTGCGCCGACGACAAGCCGCGCTACACCGCCGAGTACGTGCAGTCGAAGCTGCCGGAGTTCCGGGCGGCCTCCGAGCTGTTCGGTGACTTCCTGGCCTGGGGCATGGTCTCCTGCACCGACTGGGAGGTGGCCGGCGCAGCCGACCACCCCGACGTGAGCGCGCCCGGCTCGGCGCCGATCCTCGTGGTGGGCAACACCGGCGACCCGGCCACGCCGTACGAGGGGGCACGGAAGATGGTGCAGGCGCTGGGCGAAGGCGTGGGTGTCGAGCTGACGTACAAGGGTCAGGGGCACGGCGCCTACGACTCCAAGAACAAGTGCGTGCAGAACGCGGTGGACGGCTACCTGCTGGACGGGAAGGTGCCCGCGGCGGGCACCGTCTGCTCCTGACACCACCCCCAGGCTCGATAAAGGCGCAGGTCAGAAGGTTATCCACAGGCCGGAGCAGGTCTCGCGTGCTCCGCCTACTATGGCCTGACCGCCATCCGCTGCACGGTGCGGACGGCCTGCGAGGGGGTAGTGCACATGGCGCGTTTCGTACGGTGGGCGGCTCTGACAGCCGCCACCGCGCTCCTGGTCACGGGGTGCAGTTCGGGGAGCGACGGAGGCAGTGACAGCAAGGGCGAGGAGACCGGCAGCGGGACACCGTCGGCCGGTTCCACCGACTCCGGGGCGCCGCTGCCCGCTTCCCTGACCTCCCAGAAGCTCGACTGGGACGGCTGCGAGGCCACCGAGGACTCGGCGGCGCCCGGGGGCGACTGGCAGTGCGCGACGCTCAAGGTGCCGCTGGACTGGGCCGAGCCGGAGGGCGAGACGATCGGGATCGCGCTGATCCGCGCCAAGGCGACCGGGGACGACCGCATCGGCTCGCTGCTGTTCAACTTCGGCGGGCCCGGCGGCTCGGGCGTCTCGATGATGCCGTACTACAGCACCACCGCGTCCAAGCTGCACGAGCGCTACGACCTGGTGAGCTTCGACCCGCGCGGGGTCGCCGCCAGTGAGGGTGTGCGCTGCCGCGGCGACAAGGAGATCCAGGCGGCCGAGACGGTGGACGCCACTCCGGACACCGCGGCCGAGGAGACGGCGTTCTTCAAGGACGCCGGCGACTTCGGCAAGGGCTGTGCGAAGTCGGCCGGGAAGCTGATGGCCCATGTGTCGACCACCGACACCGCCCGCGACATGGACCTGATGCGCCAGGTCCTCGGCGACAAGAAGATGCACTACTTCGGCATCTCGTACGGCACGGAACTGGGCGGTGTGTACGCCCACTTGTTCCCCGAGAACGTGGGGCGGCTGGTCCTCGACGCGGTGGTCGACCCGAGCGCCGACACCGTGGACCACGCCAAGAACCAGGCCCGGGGCTTCCAGCGGGCGCTGAACAACTACCTGAAGTCCACCGGGCAGGATCCGGAAGAGGGTACGCGGAAGATCGCGGACCTGCTGGAGCGGATCGACGCGAACCCGCTGCCGACGCCGTCGGAGCGGAAGCTGACGCAGACGCTGGCCGTCACCGGCATCGTGCTGCCGCTGTACAGCGAGTCCAGCTGGCCCACGCTCACCAGCGCGCTGGAGGCCGCGGAGGCGGGGGACGGCTCAGAGCTGCTGACGCTCGCCGACGGCTACAACGAGCGCGACACGACGGGGAGCTACGGCACGACGACCCACTCGCAACGGGTCATATCGTGCTTGGACGCCAAGCAGCGGCCCACCGTGGAGGAGACGAAGAAGCTGCTGCCCGAGTTCGAGAAGATCTCGCCGGTGTTCGGAACCTTCCTGGGCTGGGACACGGCCGGCTGGTGCCACGACTGGCCGGTGCCGGGACAGCACGACTCCCCCGAGGTGAGTGCGCCGGGTGCGGAGCCCGTCCTGGTGGTCGGCAACACCGGCGACCCGGCGACGCCGTACGAGGGCGCCCGGAAGATGGCGGACGAGCTGGGGAAGGACGTCGGTGTGGTGCTCACCTGGAAGGGCGAGGGCCACGGTGCCTACGGCAGCGGGAGCGACTGCGTCGACTCCACGGTGGACGACTACCTGCTCTCCGGCACGGTTCCAAAGGACGGCAAGGTCTGCTCATGACGACGGCGGGGGCTCCGGGCGCCCTTGGCGTCCGGAGCCCCCGCCGTACGGGAGACCTGAGGTCAGTAGACCGGCTTGTGCGGCTCGATCTGGTTGACCCAGCCGATCACGCCGCCGCCGACGTGGACGGCGTCGGAGAAGCCCGCGGACTTCAGGACCGCGAGGACTTCCGCACTGCGGACACCCGTCTTGCAGTGCAGGACGATCTTCTTGTCCTGCGGGAGGCCCTCCAGGGCGGTGCCCATGAGGAACTCGTTCTTCGGGATCAGCTTGGCGCCCGGGATGGAGACGATCTCGTACTCGTTGATCTCGCGGACGTCAATGATCTCGAGGTTCTCGCCGTCGTCGATCCACTCCTTGAGCTGCTTGGGAGTGATCGTCGAGCCGGCGGCCGCCTCCTGGGCCTCCTCGGAGACGACGCCGCAGAAGGCCTCGTAGTCGATGAGCTCGGTGACGGTCGGGTTCTCGCCGCAGACGGCGCAGTTCGGGTCCTTGCGAACCTTGACCTGGCGGTACTGCATCTCCAGGGCGTCGTAGATCATCAGTCGGCCGACCAGCGGCTCGCCGATGCCCGCGAGGAGCTTGATGGCCTCGTTGACCTGGATGGAGCCGATGGACGCGCACAGCACGCCCAGGACGCCGCCCTCGGCGCAGGAGGGGACCATGCCGGGGGGCGGGGGCTCCGGGTAGAGGCAGCGGTAGCAGGGGCCGTGCTCGGCCCAGAAGACGGAGGCCTGGCCGTCGAAGCGGTAGATCGAGCCCCAGACGTACGGCTTGTTCAGCAGCACGGCCGCGTCGTTGACCAGGTAGCGGGTCGCGAAGTTGTCCGTGCCGTCGACGATCAGGTCGTACTGGCTGAAGATGTCCATCACGTTGTCGGCTTCCAGCCGCTCCTCGTGAAGGATCACGTTCACGTACGGGTTGATGCCCAGCACGGAATCGCGCGCGGACTCGGCCTTCGAGCGGCCGATGTCCGCCTGGCTGTGGATGATCTGGCGCTGCAGGTTCGACTCGTCGACCTCGTCGAACTCCACGATGCCGAGGGTGCCGACGCCCGCGGCGGCCAGGTACATCAGCGCCGGCGAACCGAGGCCGCCGGCGCCCACACAGAGCACCTTGGCGTTCTTCAGCCGCTTCTGCCCGTCCATCCCCACATCGGGGATGATCAGGTGGCGGGAGTACCTGCGGACCTCGTCTACGGTGAGCTCAGGAGCTGGCTCGACCAGGGGTGGCAGCGACACGGGGGCTCCGTTGGTCGGTTCATCACTACGGTTGTTCTCTCCGTAACAGTGCCATGGCCTTTTTCATTCCGAGACACCTGTTCCGATCCGCGAGACGATTTCGTCCCAGTAGCCGGGCATGGTCGCCCAGGGATCGATGCTCCCGCCGCCGTCCGTGCGGTCGGTGAACCAGATCGTGGCGGCGCCCTGCCAGCGGGCGATGCGCAGCGCCTCCCCCAGGTGACCGCGGGGCACTCCGTGGACGAAGTGGCAGAAGTGGTCGGGGGGATAGTCCGCCGTCCACTCCGCCACCTGCGACCAGCGGTAGTCGCTCCAGGGCCCGGAGAAGGTGACCAGTTGGTCGGCGTGCTCGGCGTAGCCGGGGTACGGGTGGGTGCCGTGGCCGAGGACGATGTGGGCGTCGTCACGCAGCGCGCGCAGCGTGGTGACCGTGCGCCGGATCTCCGGGAGCGCTGTCCGCTCTGTGGGACAGCGGTCCAGCAGGAAGCCGTCGACCTGGTACCAGTCGAGATAACGGTGGGCCTCGGAGATCAACTCCCCGAAGGAGCGGGCGCCGTAGGTGCTGTCCAGCCGCCCGAGGACCCGGACGCCGGCGCTCCGCAGTCGGCTCGCCGTGGCGAGGCAGTGCGGGTCGGGGCGGCTGCCGGGGCCGTCGGCGACATCGAGGGCGGCCCAGTGGAGGGGCGTGCCGGGGCGGACGAGCTCGGCCCACTCGGCGGGCGCGACGAGGGGGTGGGCGAAGCCGGGGACGCCGAGCCCCGTGCGCAGATCGGTGCTCGCGGTGCCCGGTTTGGTGCTGGTCAGATGCGGCATGCCGCCTCCATCCAGATGTCGGCGAGGGACTCTTCGAGATTGATCCGGGGCCGCCAGCCGAGCCGGTCGCGTGCGGTGCGCACATCGGCCTGCTGCCAGCTGCCGCAGCCGTCCGGGTACGGGTACGCGACGGGGGCCGCGTGGTCCGGGTCGGAGCGGGGGTGGCCGATGGCGGCCCGCAGCGGTCCTGGCGGGCCGTCGAGTTCGTGGAGGGCGCCGCCGTATCCGGCCACGCGGGCGAGGATCGCGGCGGCGTCGCGGAGGCGGACGGCGCGGCCCGAGCCGATGTTGATGACGCCCTGCGCGGCGGAGAGGGACGCCGCGTGCACGGCGCGGGCGACATCGCGGACGTCGATGAAGTCGCGCTGGGCGCCGAGTCCGCCGAGCTTGAGCTCGCCGTCGCCGGACTGCATCGCGCGGCGCATGGCCTCGGCGAGCCGGCCGAGCGGCGATCCGGCGGGCGTGCCGGGGCCCGCCGGTGAGAAGACGCGCAGCACCACGGCGTCCAGGCCGGAGCCGAGGACGAGTTCGGTGGCGGCGAGTTTGCTCACGCCGTACGGGCCGCCGGGGCGCGGCACGGCGTCCTCCGCGGTGGAGGAGCCGGGTTGGCTGGGGCCGTATTCGGCACCGCAGCCGATCTGCACCAGACGCGCGCCGCAGCCGCTGCGGCGCAGGGCCTCGCAGACGGTGGCGACGGCGACGGTGTTGTGGCGGGTGAGTTCGCGGGCGCCGCCGCGGGTGGCGCCGGCGCAGTTGATGACGACGCCCGGGTGGACCGCGTCGAGGAAGCGGGTGAGGGCACCGGGGCTGCCGGACGCGAGGTCGAAGCGGACGTCGGCGTCGTCGCCGCGGCCGAGAGCGGTGAGCTGGACGGCCGGGTCGGCGAGCAGACGGTCGGCGACGTAGCGGCCCAGGTAGCCGTTGGCCCCGATCAGCAGGACTCTCATCGCGCGGCTCCCGGGGCCGAGGGCTCGGGTCGGGAGGTGATCATGTGCGGTTCTCCTTCGGAGGGATGGTCCGGTGCCTGCGGCGGCCTGCGCGCGTGGAGGGAACACGCGCTCGCTCGCACACGTCGCGTCAGCACGGTGCGTCCGGCGTGGCGTGGGCCGAGGCCCGGGTCAGGGTGCGGGAGGAGTGGATGAGCAGGGTCAGGGCGCCAACGCCGCAGACGAGCGTGGGAACGGCGCCCGGTCCCCATGCGGTGACGAGGGAGTCCACGGGGGTGGCCAGGAAGCCGCAGCCGGGGAGGCGGGCGGCGAACACCGAGGCGAGGGCCACGGCCTCGGCGGTCGCGGCGGCGCCGAGGACCGCCACGGGGGCGTGGGTGAAGCCGTGCGCGGCGAGGAGGCGGGCGAGCAGCAGGAGCGCGCCCAGGGCGAGGACTTGGGGGTAGGTGGCGGGCTCGTCCAGGGCGGCGCCGGACAGGGCCGCAAGGGCGGCGAGGGAGGCCAGGAACAGGGCGAAGGTGCCGAGCAGCAAGGGCTGTACGGAGGTGGCGTACTCCTCCAGGCCCCGGCTGGCGGCGAGTCTGCGGCGGGCGCGGGCGGCGAAGAGGTGGGCGCACCCGGCCGCGGGGGCGCAGGACAGGGCGAGCGCGAGGACACCGGCGGCGGCCAGGGGCCAGGCGCCGTCCGGGGAGCCCGTGGGCAGGGCGTGGGGACCGTCGGCGAGGGCCGCCCGGAGGAGTCCGTCGCCGAGGGCCGCGTACGCAATCAGCCAGCAGACCCATGGTGCGGTGGGACGTGGGCGGCGGTCCCCGATGCGCAGCGGGCCGCGGGACACGGCGACGCGCAGCACCACGGCCACGGCCAGGGCGCCCACCACGGCAACGATCAGGCGTGCTTGCCCCTCGGCGAGCCGCAGGGCGGTCACCGCGGCCGCGCACAACGCCCCGGGGAGCAGCGCGAGGAGGGCCCAGTCGGCCCGTACCCGCAGGACGCTCGGGGTCGTGGTGCGCGCCGGTGCGTCCCCGTCACGGGGCACGCGCGCGTACATCTCCTCCGCGAGGGAGAAGACGTCCCGGTGACGGAAGCGGGCCGCGGTGCGGTCGGTGACGCCGTGTGCCTCCAGGCCCGCCGCGATCTCCAGGGGATCCACGGCCCGTTCGCACAGCTCGCGGTGCCGGTGCATCAGCGCCTTCACCGGGTCGACCGCGGTGCGGCGCGCGGTGCTGTGGCGGCGCTCCGTCGCGGGCGCGGAGCCCGGCACATCGGGGTCCGCCACGCCGGGGTCCGGTACGTCCGTCTCCGCCACCAGCGACTCCTCCGACCGTGCGTCCCAGGCCCCGGGGCTGGTCGGTGTCCCGGGGTGGTCCAGTTCGCCGAGCCCGCTCATCGCGCCCCCTCCGCGGCCACCTGCGCAGTGGCCCGTACGGGCGGGCCCGCCGCCCAGCCGGGTCCGCCCCTCGCCATGAGACGTGCGGCGGGGCCGGTCCAGCGGCCGGGGACATGGGCCTCGGCGGGCACGGCGAACGGCAGGGGTTCGCCGGTCGCGTCGAGGACGACGCGGCGGACCGGGCAGCGCGCGACGATCTCCAGGTAAATGCCGTGAAATGCCCTGATGTTCTGCTCGACCGTGAACAGTTCGAGGGCACGCGCGCGTGCGGCGGCGCCCAGGCGCTCGCGGCGCTCCGGGTCGCGCAGCAGCGCCACGCACGCCTCGGCGAGCGCCCGCGGATTGCGCGGGGGTACGACGAGTCCGGTGCCGCCGATGACCTCGACCACCGCGCCCACATCCGTGGACACGGTCGCGCGGCCGCAGAACATGGCCTCGACGAGGCTGATCGGAAAGCCCTCGACGACGCTGGACAGCACGGTCACGGCGCCCGCGGCGTACGCGTCGGCGAGCGTCGGCAGCTCCGGGCCGCCGATCTCCTCGAAGGACACGGGGTTGTCGCCGACGGCGTGCAGTCCGTCCGCCTCGTCGGGGAAGAGCTGCGCGGCCAGCGCCTTGCAGTGGCCGAGATAGGCCGCGCCCTCGGAACCGGCCGGGGCGCCGACGATCCGCAGCCGCGTCTTCGGCTCCTCCTTGCGGATCTCGGCGAAGGCGTGGAGCAGGGAGACCAGGTCCTTGGCGGGTTCCACCCGGCCGACCCAGACGAGGGTGTCGGGACCGGCGCGCTCCGGTGCCTCGCCGACCTCCGCGAAGCGGGATGCGTCCATGCCGGGGTAGACCGTGCGCAGTTTGGCGCGGTCGGCGCCGCAGTGCTCCTGCCAGCGGCGGGCGTGCGCGTTGCCGGGCGTGACGATCTCGGCCCGGCCGTAGATCTCGGCGGCGAGCCGGCCGTGGAAGGCGGCGAGCAGCGCGCGTACGGCGGGCGGGGCGTCGGTGGCGGCGAGGTAGTGCGTACGCAGCCGCACGCCGTACTCGGTCACCAGCAGCGGTACACCCGCGAAGTGCCGGGCGAGCAGTCCGGGCAGGGCCGCCGCGCCACCGGAGGCGGCGTGGCACAGGTCGACCGAGCCCAGCCCTTCGTCCTCGTACCAGTCGAGCGAGAGGGGGCGTAGCGCGCGCTCCAGGTGGGCGGCGACGGTGAGCAGATCGGGGACGCGCGCCTCGCGGGCCGTGCGGAGGGCGCCCGGCGCGCGACAGGCGCGTTCCAGGGCGCGTACGGCGGTCTCGGACCGGAGGGCGCCGGCCAGGCCGCCCTCGTCGCGGGCGAGTTCGGCGAGCCCGTACAGCGCGTTGCCGAAACGGTCCGCCACAACATCCGACGACCTCCCGGAGTCTGCGTCCTGAGGATCGGCTCCGGCACACACCGCCGCGGCCAGCGCGCCGTAGTGCTCGGAGAAGCGCCGGCGCGCACGCCGCCCGTGCGCCACCCCGTCATCCTCCGCACTCCACAGCGGCGCCGTCCGGACCCGTCTGACCTGCGGTGGCAGCGGGACCCAGCCCTCGTCCTCCTGGCGCTCGCTGCGGCTGAGCGCGTAGACGTCGAACTCGTGCTGCCCGAGCCCGCGCACGAGCCGGTCGCACCAGAGCCTGGCGTCACCGCTCACATACGGATAGCCACCCTCCGTAAGCAGTCCGATGCGCACGAGTGCACCCCCGATCTCCCGTAAGGGGAGCCGCCGTTGACCCGACGGCTCGCAGCGGGACGAACGTATGCGGACAAGGCGGTGGCGCGACGGACGGTTGTCCATCGCGCCACCAAAAGGGGTGAACGGTCGTAACTTTCCCGTGCGGGTAGCGTTTGGTCGCGCTAAGAAATCACGCAGCTACGCTTCGTCAGGCCTGGGCCAACTCCCCGCGGGACACTCAGCTCCCCGGATACGCCCAGGCGTTGGGGCGGCAGCTGATCCCGTCATGCTCCAGGAACTTGGTCTGCTGCTGCATGACCGGGGCGAGGTCGCCGTCCTTGTCGCAGGTGACGTGGTGGTAGCCGAGCCGGTGGCCGACCTCGTGGTTGATCAGCATCTGCCGGTAGGCGTGGATCCGATCGCCGTAGGTCTCCGACCCCTGCGCCCATCGATAGGCGTTGATCATCACGCGCTCGGTGGCGGCCGAGTCGCAGGACACGTTGTCCACGGTGGTGTCCAGGCCCGACTTGGCACACCAGTCGGCGGTCGTGCCCGGGCTGGCCAGGGTGATCACGAAATCGGGCTTGCCGGAGTAGACACGCTCGAAGGTGCGTGCGCCGTTGTGCGCCCAACTCCGGTCGTCGTTCAGCGTCTTCTGCACGGCCTGCGCGAAGAGCTCGCCGTCAAGACCGAGCCCCTGTTCCACGTCCACGCGGTAGGTGAACTTCTGCCCCTCGCCGGGCGCCTTGTCGATGCCCTGTACGGCGTCGAACTTCCCCGACCCGTCGAGCGTGGCGCTCAGCGCGTACGTCTTGCCCATCTTCTGCTCGTACGTCAGCGGCGCCACCGCCGACTCCGACGGCGTCGGCCGCCCGTCACTGCGCGAGGCGGAGTCCCGCGCGTCCCGCGCCTGGTCGGTGGCCGACTGCGACTGTACGTCGGAGTCCTCGCCCCGGTCCGTGACCTGGCCGGCGACCACGATCGCGAGCACGGTGGTGACGGCGGCGGCCGCGATACCGGTGAAGGCACGCCCCTTGGAGCCCTTGGCGGAGGCGGGCTCGCCGGTGGGCGGCGGGTAGTCGTCCTCGGTCTCGCTCCGTACGCCGACCTCGGCGGACCAGTCGGTGACGGCGGCGTACGGGTCGGCGGAGGTCCGCGGCGTAAAGACGTCGACGTCCTCGAAGGCATCGACGTACTCCTGCCGAGGCCCACGACGCACAGGCGCGGGCCGCTGCTGCGGTATCCCGACCCCGCTCGCAACCGACCCGCTCCTCAACTCACCCCAGCCACCACCGGCTTCAAGATGCTCGGGATGCCCACCACGAACTCGGGGGACGCCATGCGCGGGGGTGCCGTCGGGGTAGCGGGGGGTGCCATGAGCCGGGGTGCCGTCGGGGTAGCGCGGCACACCATGAGCCGGAGTGCCGTCAGGGAGGCGAGGCATCCCATGAGCCGGAGTCCCATCAGGAAACCGCGGCACACCATGCGCCGGAGTCCCGTCAGGAAGGCCAGGCATCCCATGAGCCGGAGTCCCATCAGGAAACCGCGGCACACCATGCGCCGGAGTCCCGTCAGGAAACCGCGGCACACCATGCGCCGGAGTCCCATCAGGAAACCGCGGCACACCATGAGCCGGAGTCCCATCAGGAAACCGCGGCACACCGCGCGGAGGTGTCCCGTCAGAGACGCGGGGACCCCCCGGCGGCGCCCCCTGAGGAGCCCCCCGCCGTCCCGTCCTGTCCGCTGCGTCTCCCTTGGGCGCAGGCCCCCGCCGGCTGTGGCGTCCCACGCGCGCCTCAGCTCCCCGCGGTCTCGGTCAGTGGCTCACCGTCGTCCGAGGCCGCGTCGGCACCACCGCCCTCGACATCGGCGAGCAGTTCACGGAACGCCCGGGCCACCACGCCCGGATACTCCATCATCGCCACGTGCCCCGCCTCAGGCAGGCTCAGCAACCGGGATTCACGGAAGGCGCGGGCCGCACGCCGGGCCATGCGGTAGCCGACGAGCTGGTCGCGGCCGCCGTAGACGAGGAGCGTCGGGGCGAGGACTCGCTCGGCCTGGCGCCAGAGCGCGTGCTGGCCGCCGAGCGTGTAGGCGTTGACGATCCCGCGCGCGGAACGCGCCATCGCGTCCCAGAAGTACGGCAGTTGCAGCCGCCGCTCCATCTCCTCCACGGCGTTGCGGAACCCCTCCGGGCTCACCCGCCCGGGATCGCCGTAACAAAGGCCCAGGACCCCGCGCACCCGCTGCTCCGCCGACCACTCCCTGGTGATCCGGGTGAAGAGCGCGACCACTCCGGGCACCGCCAGCAGCGCGGTGGGCACGGCGGACCGCTGGACTCGGATCTCGGGAAGGGCGGGCGACACGAGCGTGAGCGTACGGACGAGATCGGGTCGTACGGCGGAGACGCGCGTGGCGACCGCGCCGCCGAGCGAATTGCCGAAGAGATGCACGGGCCCGCGACCCGAGGCGTCGAGGTAACGGATGACCGCCCGCGCGTGGGCGGTGATCGAGTAGTCGCCGTCGTCCGGCGGCGGCGAATCGCCGAATCCGGGCAGGTCCACGGCCTCGCCGTCGACGTCCGCCTCCAGCTCCCGCATCAGGTCCGACCAGTTCTGCGAGGAACCGCCGAGCCCATGGACGTACAACGCCGGCGGCAGCCCCGCGCGGGCCGGCGGCCTGGACCGTACCGTCAGCGTGATTCCCGGCAGCCCGACCGATCGCAGCCGCTCGCCCTCCGCGACCCTGACGGTCGACACCTTCGGCAGTACGTTGGCCGCCGGGGCGGCGGACGGCAGCTCGGTCGAAGACATGCGGCAATGTTACGAGACGATCACGCAGTGGTTCATGTGTTCGCCGTCACAAGAGGCCGGAGTGTCCCATCGGCACCACCGCCCCGAAAACGCGTCCGAATGAGGATCCGAGTGCGCATGGAGTGACCTCACGGACGCGGATCGCATAGCGTCCGGATCGGGTGTCTCCTAGGCTCGTACAGAGGGCACCCGCGTGTGGCCCCTGCTTTTCTCAGGGACGTTCGTAGGAAGGGAGCCCACCATGGCCGTAGACCCCAGCGATCCCGAGACATTCGAGGACGAGGACGCCCAGGAAGCCCAGGAGTTCGACGTCGAGGCCCCCGCGGCCGACGCGGCCGAGCAGCAGGCCGTCGTCTCACCCGACCGCGACGATCCGGTCAATGAAGCCGACCAGGACCGCGCCAACGTCGCCGACCTGGCGGAACAGGCCCGGGTGGTCTCGCACGACGAGGACGACTATCGGTGACCGTCGATGCCGGAGGGCACGACTGAGCAGGAGGGGAGGCGGATTTTTGCCCCGCTCACCCCGCTTTGAAACCTTCCGCACGGCTTTCGCCACCGTCCGGTCCGTGAAATTCTGCGCTCGCACCGCGCACACCAGGGTTACCGAAAAGTACGATGGCGGCGCGGCGCACACCGCATGTGGACGACTTTGGGAGGCGGCGTGACAGCCATCGAGCAGACAGAGGCGGCGCGCCCGCGAGGGACGCGCCTGCCGCGCCGTGCCCGACGCAACCAGCTGCTGGGCGCCGCGCAGGAAGTCTTCGTGGCGCAGGGCTACCACGCGGCCGCGATGGACGACATCGCCGAGCGCGCCGGCGTCAGCAAGCCGGTGCTCTACCAGCACTTCCCGGGCAAGCTCGACCTCTATCTCGCCCTGCTGGACCAGCACTGCGAGTCCCTGATCCAGTCCGTACGCCACGCGCTCGCGTCGACGACCGACAACAAGCAGCGCGTACGGGCGACCATGGACGCGTATTTCGCGTACGTCGAGGACGACGGCGGCGCCTTCCGGCTGGTCTTCGAGTCGGACCTGACCAATGAGCCCGCGGTCCGCGAGCGCGTGGACAAGGTCACGAACGAGTGCGCGGAGGCGATCTGCGACGTCATCGCGGAGGACACGGGCCTCTCCCGCGCGGAGTCGATGCTGCTGGCCTCCGGTCTGGGCGGCCTCGCCCAGGTCGTGGCCCGCTCCTGGCTGCACAGCGACCGCAGCGTCCCGCGCGACCAGGCGGTGCAGCTACTGACCTCGCTCGCCTGGCGAGGCATCGCGGGCTTCCCGCTGCACGGCACCGACCAGCACCACTGACGACAACTTGTTCCCACCCACTGTTCGCTCCTGGCGTTCTTGGGCGGAGCGTGTACGTCCCCTCACCGGGCTAATGTGTGCTGGGTACGGCGCGGAAGGTCGCGCACTTCACTGACCGTCGGAGGGACAAAGCCGTGGAGGTCAAGATCGGCGTGCAGCACGCGCCCCGCGAGATCGTTCTGGAGAGCGGTCAGACTGCCGAGGAGGTCGAGCGGGCGGTGTCCGAGGCGCTGGCCGGCAAGTCGGCGCTGCTGAGCCTCGTGGACGAGCACGGCCGCAAGGTCCTCGTCCCGGCCGACCGTCTCGCGTACGTCGAGCTCGGCGAGCCGGCCCCGCGCAAGGTGGGCTTCGGCGCGCTGTAAACAGCAGCTGCACAGGAGGGCCCGGCGGTTTCCGAAACCGCCGGGCCCTCCGTCGTTCCTGCACCGCTCCCCCACCCGTTCTCCTTCACGGATGGAGCACAGTTCGACCACAGGGGAGGATTGGATTCCGCAGGTCAGGGGTATGACGGGCTACGACCGTATCGAGCAGGCCGGCCATGTGGGAGGGACCCCAACATGCTCTTGGAAGCGCTGAGCTCCGCGATCCTCGGCCTGGCCCTGTCATGGGCGGCAGCCCACCGCCTGCCACACCGCCTGCCCGCCCGCACCCTGGTCCTGTCGACCGGCGTGGCAGGCGCCCTCTTCGGCGCCTTCATCACACACACGGCTCTGGATCTGGGGAACCTGTTCCTGATCCTGGTGGGGGCGGCGGCGGTCTCGGTGGCATCGCTCTCGCTACTGGTGCGCCCGTCGGGAAGAAGAGTGGGCCGCTCAGCAACGGCGTGAAGCGGTAGATCGAAACTCCGCTACGGGTAGTTCCCCAGCGCTACGCCGCCAACCCAAGCGCAGCCATCCGCTTGGTGTGCGCCTCAGTAATCCGAGAGAACATCCGCCCGACCTCCGCGAGATCGAACCCGTCGGCCACCCCGCCCACCAGCATGGTCGACAGCGCATCCCGATCCGCGACCACCCGCTGGGACTGCGACAACGCCTCCCCCATCAACCGCCGAGCCCACAGCGCAAGACGCCCACCCACGCGCGGATCGGCATCGATGGCAGCCCGCACCTTCTCCACGGCGAACCCCGCATGCCCCGTGTCGTCCAGCACCGCCAGCACCAGCTCGCGCGTGTCCGAGTCGAGCCGAGCCGCGACCTCCCGATAGAAGTCAGAGGCGATCGAGTCACCGACGTACGCCTTGACGAGCCCCTCCAGCCAGTCCGACGGCGCCGTCTGCTTGTGGAACCCGTCCAGCGCGGCGACGAACGGCTCCATCGCCCGCGTCGGCTCCTCGCCGATCGAGGTCAGCCGGTCGCGCAACTGCTCGAAGTGGTGGAACTCGGCCGACGCCATCTTCGCCAGCTCCGCCTTGTCCGCGAGCGTCGGCGCCAGCTTGGCGTCCTCCGCGAGCCGTTCGAACGCCGCCAGCTCCCCGTAGGCGAGCGCGCCGAGCAGATCGACGACCGCGGCGCGGTACTGCGGGTCGGCGGAGGCCGTGGCCCAGTCCTGGGCGGCGACACCGGTGTGTTCGACGGGGGCTTCCGAGCTGTCCTTGGCGGGGTCAGGCTTGTCAGAGGTGGTCATGAAGCGCACAATAGCCCGCTCGTCGCGCGGGGGAAGTCCCTGGTCAATCAGTGTGACGACGACTACGTGACCAATTCGGCCATCGCATGTGCGCGATTCCGGGGTATGGTGGTAATGCGCCTGCTGAGTACGTCGACGTAATTCGACGCTGTCTCGACGGGCCGCACGTATGAGGATGCCCGGTCGGTGGCCCGATCGGCTCCGACCCGACAGCCCCTCGTCCGTACGGCACAGTGCGTACGGATTCCCGGGGGGACACCCTCAGTGGTACGAGCGCTAGAGCGTCGGCAGTGGTCCCGTGCCTTACGGCCCGACCGTATGGCAGCCGACGTCCCCCGGCACGGTCCGTCAACGACCCCCGCGCTCGCCTCGCACCGCGTACACAGAAGAGGCAGCACCCTGACTACGACTTTCCGCGATCTCGGGATTCTCACCGAGACGGCCGAGGCCCTCGAAGCCGTCGGCATCATCAACCCCTTCCCCATCCAGGAGATGACGCTCCCCGTTGCCCTCTCGGGCACCGACGTCATCGGCCAGGCCAAGACCGGCACCGGCAAGACGCTGGGCTTCGGCCTTCCGCTTCTCGAGCGCGTCACCGTCCCCGCCGACGTCGAGGCCGGGCGCGCCAAGCCCGAGGACCTCACCGACGCCCCCCAGGCGCTCGTCGTCGTCCCCACCCGCGAGCTGTGCACGCAGGTCACCAACGACCTGCTGACCGCCGGCAAGGTGCGTAACGTCCGCGTTCTCGCGATCTACGGCGGCCGCGCCTACGAGCCTCAGGTCGAGGCCCTGAAGAAGGGCGTCGACGTCATCGTCGGCACCCCGGGCCGGCTGCTGGACCTCGCGGGCCAGAAGAAGCTGAACCTCAAGCACATCAAGGCGCTCGTCCTCGACGAGGCCGACGAGATGCTCGACCTGGGCTTCCTGCCCGACGTCGAGAAGATCATCAACATGCTGCCGGCCCGTCGTCAGACGATGCTGTTCTCGGCGACCATGCCGGGCGCGGTCATCGGTCTCGCGCGCCGCTACATGTCGCAGCCCACGCACATCCGCGCCACGGCGCCGGACGACGAGGGCCAGACGGTCCGCAACACCGCGCAGTTCGTCTACCGCGCGCACAACATGGACAAGCCGGAGATGGTCGCGCGCATACTGCAGGCCGACGGCCGCGGTCTCGTGATGGTCTTCTGCCGTACGAAGCGGACGGCGGCGGACCTCGCCGACCAGCTGCAGCAGCGCGGTTTCGCCTCCGGCGCGGTCCACGGCGACCTCGGCCAGGGCGCGCGCGAGCAGGCGCTGCGCGCCTTCCGCAACGGCAAGGTCGACGTCCTCGTCTGCACCGATGTCGCCGCGCGCGGTATCGACGTCGAGGGCGTCACGCACGTCATCAACTACCAGTCCCCCGAGGACGAGAAGACGTACCTGCACCGCATCGGCCGTACGGGCCGCGCGGGCGCCAAGGGCATCGCGATCACCCTCGTCGACTGGGACGACATCCCGCGCTGGCAGCTCATCAACAAGGCGCTGGACCTCGGTTTCAACGACCCGCCGGAGACGTACTCCACGTCCCCGCACCTCTTCGAGGAACTGAGCATCCCCGCGGGCACCAAGGGTGTCCTGCCGCGCTCGGAGCGTACGCGCGCGGGTCTTGCGGCGGAGGAAGTCGAGGACCTCGGCGAGACCGGCGGTCGTGGTGCGCGTGGGCGTGGTGGCCGGGGCGGTCGTGGTGACGGCCGGGACGAGTCCCGTTCCGCCGACCGCGAGCGTTCGGCACGTACGCCGCGCCGTCGCCGCCGTACCCGCGGCGGGGCAGCGCTGGACCCGACCGCGGCTCCGGCACCGACCGGCACGGATGCGCCCGAGGCGATCCCGGCGGCCGATGAGGCCACCGCGACCCGCACGCCGCGCCGCCGTCGCCGCACCCGTAACGGTGCACCGGAGTCGGCGCCGACCACGTCCACCGCGACGAACTCGGCAGAAGCCGCACTCGACACGGCCGAGGCGACCACGGAGCCCCAGGCCAATCGCCGCCGCCGCACGCGCAAGACGGCGGAACCGACGTCGATCTCGCCGGAGCAGACGGCCGTAGAAACCCCGGCACCGCTCACGGAGCCGACGGCTTCCGAGCCCAAGGCGACCACGCCGCGCCGCCGCACCCGCAAGTCCGCGGAGGCGACGGCGACTTCGGCGGAGCAGACGGTCGTGGAGATCCCGGCACCGCTCACGGAGCCCACCGCTTCCGAGCCCGAGGCCACGACGCCGCGGCGCCGCACCCGCAAGACGGCCGAGCCGGCCGCCGAGGCCGCGGTCGACACGGCGGAGACGGCAGAGGCGAAGCCGCGCCGGACCCGCAAGGCGACCGCTGCAGCGGAGACGGCGGTCGACACCGCCGAAGCCACCGAGGCGAAGCCGAAGGTACGCCGCACCCGCAAGGCCGCCGAGACGGCGCCCGAGCCGGAGGCGACGACCGAGGCCAAGCCGCGCCGCACCCGCAAGGCAACGGCAGCCGCCGAGGCCGCGGTTGACACGGCCGAGGCCACCGAGGCGAAGCCCGCGGCCCGGCGCACCCGCAAGGCGACAGTTGCGGCGGAGACGGCGGTCGACACCGCCGAAGCCACCGAGGCGAAGCCGAAGGTACGCCGCACCCGTAAGGCCACCGAGCCTGCCGATATCCCGGCCCAGGCCGCCGAGGAGCCGACGACCCCGCGCCGCCGCACCCGCAAGGCAGCGGCAGAGACGGCGGTCGACACCACGGAGGCCACCGAGGCGAAGCCGAAGGTACGCCGCACCCGTAAGGCCGCCGAGACGGCGCCCGAGCAGGGGGCGACCGCCGAGGCCAAGCCGCGCCGCACCCGCAAGGCAACGGCAGCAGCCGAGGCCGCGGTTGACACCGCCGAGGCCACCGAAGCCAAGCCGAAGGTACGCCGCACGCGGAAGGCCACCGAGCCTGCCGAGATCCCGGCCCAGGCCGCCGAGGAGCCGACGACCCCGCGCCGCCGGACCCGCAAGGCAACGGCAGCGGCGGAGACGGCGGTCGACACCGCAGAGGCCACCGAGGCCAAGCCCAAGGCCCGCCGCACCCGCAAGGCCACGGTCGCCGCAGAGCCCACGGAGAGCTGATCTCCCACCCGAACGGCCCGGTCCCACCTCGAGTGGGACCGGGCCGTTCGCATTCCCGAGCCCACCCGCCAGGGAACCCCCGGCCCCGAGCCACCCCACCCTCCGCTCCCCCGGCCCGGACCCGCCCCCACAGCCACCATCCCCGCCTCATCCCCCCGCCCCACCCACGAAAGAACCACGCCCCCAAACCCCGCTACCCTCACCCCCGTGACGACCCCCGCCCCCCTGCCCCCACCCCCCGGCGCCCGCGCCTACCCCCTCCGCACCGCGCGCGGAGACTTCGCCGTGGTCGATTTGCAGGTACCCCCAGGGGTGGACCAGCGTGGTGTCGCCCTGCTTCTCCCAGGTTTCACGGGCAGCAAGGAGGACTTCAGCCTCCTGCACGCACCGCTAGCCGCACGCGGATACCGCAGCGTCGCCATCGATGGGCGGGGACAGTACGAGTCGGACGGGCCCGCGGACGACGAATCCGCTTACGCGCAGGGCGAGTTGGCAAGGGACGTCCTCGCACAGGCGGAAGCCGCCGGCGCCCCCGTACACCTGGTCGGGCACTCCCTCGGCGGCCAGATCGCCCGTGCCGCCGTCATCCTCGACCACTCACCTTTCCGGTCGCTGACGCTCGTCGCGTCCGGACCTGCCCAGATCTCCACCTCCCAGCAGCAGCGCGTCAAACTGCTCCGCGACGCGCTCGCCGTGATGACGATGCCGGAGGTGTGGGACGCGATCCTGGCCATGGGACCGCCGGAGGAGGTCGGCGGACCGGCCCGCGGGATCGGGGGCCTCGATCATCTGCGCCGCCGCTGGCTCGGCAACAAGCCCGCCCAACTCGCCGCGACAGGCGGCCAGTTGTGCACCGAGCCGGACCGGGTCGCCGAACTCGCCGCCGTACCGCTGCCGTTCCATGTCCTGTCCGGCGAGAAGGACGACACCTGGCCAGTGCCGCTGCTGGACGACATGGCGGTACGCCTGCACGCCCACCGCACGATCGTCCCCGGCGCCGAACACTCCCCCAACGCCGAGCAGCCCCTCCCCACGGCCGACGCCCTCGCCGACTTCTGGGACAGCCTTACCGAAGCGGACGGCTAGTACTGCCCCTGCAAATGCCCCCAAAACCCATCCCGCAACGCCCGCCGCAGATCCGCCTGCCCGCGCAGCGAATACTGCAGCAGCCCCTCCGCCTCCACGAGCAGATCCTGGTCGACGGAGCCGGGTAGGTACGGGTGCCCGGGCAGCAGCTCCACCAGTGACTCCCTGCCCCGCGCCGCCAACCACTTCGCCGCGATCTGCGCGCCCACGAAACGGACGTCCTCGCGGGTGGGACGGGCCGCCGTCCCCTCGTAGGCGGCGGTGCGCCGTGAGACGTACGGCTTGAAGAAGTCGAGGTCGAAGGTGCGCTGGCTGTCGACCTCCCAGAGGAGGGGCTCCGCCTGGTTGCGGCCCTCCGGCGCCTCGATGCCCCATAGATGGACCCGGGCGCCGTACCCCTGCGCCGCCTCCACCGCGGAGACCAGGTCTTCGTCGCCGCCGAGCAGTGCCGCGTCGCTGATGGCGCGATGTCGGGCGAGTGACTCCAGGTCGGTGCGGATCAGGGAGTCGACGCCCTTCTGCTGGTTGTTGGCGTTGAGGTTGCCGAGCCGTACCTTCACATCCGGCAGCTCGGCGATCGACTGCTGCTCGGCGGTGTGGATACGGCGCCGGGCGCCGTCGTACCAGTAGACGCGCAGCAGTCTGCTGTCCGCGAAGATCGTCCGGGCGCGGTCGATGAGCGCCTCGATCAGTCCCTCGGCGTCGAGGTCGAAGGCGCGTCGGTCCTCCGTCCCGGCGACCAGCCGGCCCGCGGCCGCGTACAGATACCCCGCGTCGACGAAGATCGCATGGGTCGAGGGCGTCTTCGCCACCTCGGCGAGCATGCGCTGGAGCAACTCGTTGGTGCGGTCGATACGGGCGCCGAGCGCCGCGAGGTCGTCGTTCATCGCCTCCATTGTCCCGGCGGTCACGCAGCGAACACAACCGGTCCCGGTCGGTCCACGTCAGACCTCTTACCGGTCAGTAGTTAGACGTTCGAAAAATTTCTTTAGCGTAGGGAATGTTTGTAACACGCAAGCCGTTGAATACGTATGGCAGCCGGGACACCGATGACCCGCGCGTGCCACTCACCAAGTAGTTCTCCTCAGGAGGATGACCAGACGAAGGGAGAAGCCATGCGCTTCGAAATCATGCGACTCGACGAGGTCGACGGCACCACCGTGGACACCACCGTCGTGGACGCCGCCTCCGTCAACCGGATCGTTCAGCAGGCCGCCGCCATCGGGCAGCGCCTTTGGATCCGCCCGGCCGACACCACGGCCTCGTAACACCGACGCGGGATCCTCATACGACTTCAGGGCCCCCTCCGGCAGCTGTGCCGGAGGGGGCCCTGTTCGTGTCCGCGTCGTCGCTCAGGACGACTGGATGCCTCAGGACGACTGGATGACCTGGGTGACACCGTTGATGATCTGCTGCACGGCGATGGCGGAGAGCATCATGCCCGCGAGCCGGGTCACCAGCACGACACCGCCGTCCTTGATGACCCGGATGATCAGCAGCGAGTACCGCATCACCAGCCACAGCACGACATGGATGGCGAGGATCGCCGTCCACACCGAGACCTGCGTGGCCACACTGTCGGCCTTCTGCACGGCCAGGATGACGGACACGATCGCACCGGGGCCCGCCAGCAGCGGCATGCCCAGCGGTACGAGGGCGACATTGACGTCCTTGGTCTGCTTCGGCTCGTCCGTCTTGCCGGTGAGCAGGTCCAGCGCGATGAGCAGGAGCAGCAGCCCGCCCGCGATCATCAGCGCGGGCACGGACACATGCAGATAGTTCAGGATCTGATGCCCGAGCAGCCCGAACACGGTGATCACACCGCCGGCCACACAGACGGCCTGGAAGGCCATCCGCCTCTGCACCTTGGCCGGGCGGCCGGAGGTCAGCGCCAGGAAGATCGGGGTGATCCCAGGGGGATCCATGATGACAAAAAGGGTCAGAAAAAGAGAGCCGAAGACGGCAACGTCGAACATCAGTGAAGAGGCCTTGCGAAGAAGCGAATGGGGGTGAGCGTGAGGGCGATGCCTCAGGCTCCGCCGGTCCCGGGGACCGGGAACGCCCCGGTCGCGCGCCGCGTGATCTCGCCGTAGACCTCGGGGTCGGTCGTGTACTCGCCGAGCACACAGGTCTTGCGGCTGCCGTGGTAGTCGCTGGAGCCGGTCATCAGGAGGCCGAGCTCCTTGCCGAGGCCGCGCAGCCGTGCCCGGGTGTCCGGGTCGTGGTCCATGTGGTCGACCTCGATGCCGTCGAGTCCGGCCGCGGCGAGCTCCGCGATGGCCGACTCGGGCACGGTACGGCCCCGCTTGGCGGCCGCGGGATGGGCGAACACGGCGACTCCGCCCGCGCCCTTGATCAGCCGGATCGCCTCGAAGGGATCCGTCTCGTGCTTCTCCACGAAGGCCCGCCCGCCGTCGGCCAGCCAGTCCTGCGTGAAGGCGTCACCCACGCTCGGCACGACCCCGAGCTCGACCAGCGCGGACGCGACATGCGGCCGCCCGACGGACCCGTCCCCGGCGATCCGCAGCACCTGCTCCCAGGTCACCGGCACACCCAGCCCGTTCAGCCTGGCAACCATCCCCTGGGCCCTCGGCACCCGGTCGTCCCGCACCAGCTCCCGCTCGGCGAGCAGCGCCGGCTCCTCGGGATCGAAGAGGTAGGCCAACATGTGCATGCTGATCCCGTCGATACGACAGGACAGCTCGGCACCGGTGACGAGCGTGAGCCCCTCGGGCAACGCGGCAATGGCCTCGCCGTACCCACGGGTGGTGTCGTGATCGGTGAGCGCCACAACGTCAAGCCCGGCAGCGGCGGCATTACGCACCAGCTCAGCGGGGCTGTCCGTACCGTCGGAAGCGGTGGAGTGGGTGTGCAGATCGATACGCACGCGCGAGCTCCAACGGGACGGGACGGTATGGGGACACGCCAAGGATAGCGGCAAAACGAGCCGCTCATGTCACACCCGCTACCCAGGTTCACTTCTTACGAACGGCCTGACGAGCGGCCTCTGCAACTCCCCCCCCACCCCACTAGGCGCTACGGCTCAAGCAAGCGCGGCGACAAGGCTCCGCAAGGCACCAGGTCGACCTCCGCCCCCGCATCCCGCAAATCCGTCAGCACCAGCTCGTCGTACATCAGCAACCCCGTCTGCTCGGGCCACACCACGGCCCACAGCCACAGCCCCAGGGCCTCGCCCGCGAACACGGCCCGGTCGTCCGGCGTCTTGGTGACATGCCACAGCGGAGTCGGCCGCCCCGCCGCCAACACCTTCGCCTGCGCCGGCTTCTCGACGTGCATGTACGGCCCCGGATCCGGCCCGTCGATCCCCGCGTACCGCGCCCCGAGCCCGACTCCCAGCTCCTCGGCGACCAGGATCAGCTCGCCCATGCCGCCCAGCGGCCCCGGACCGGTGCAGGCAACGGCTGTCGCACGTCCGCCACTGCGGTCGTCCCCCGCGCAGGCCACGCCCGTGAACAGCCAGCCGACCGGCAGCGGCCATGGCATCCACACCGGCACCTGGGTGCGATGCACGACGACGCTGAGTGCCTCGACGCTGGGCGGGATCACGGGCTGCAGCGGATGCACGGTGCCGTGCACATCGCACTGCCAGGAATCGGCGAAGAGTCCGGGAGCCCTGACCCGGCCACCACACTTCGGGCAACTGGGTTCGCCCCTCATAGGGCTCCACGGTCCTACCCCTTCTCCGCCACGTCAAGGACGATCACCCGTCCGGACGGAACCGCTTCACCGGTCGAAGTTAGATGTAGCTTGCATTAATTAGCAGAGCTAACTTAGTATATGTAAATACCAACTACCTCGGCCACGGGATTGGAGTCACCATGGACCCCTTCGACGCGGGAGCCGGCGGTCTCCTCCGACAGCCCAAGGCCGTATGGGCGACGGCCGGCGCATCCGTCGTCGCCTTCATGGGCATCGGCCTCGTCGACCCGATCCTGCCGTCGATCGCCCAGGGTCTGGACGCCTCGGCGAGCCAGGTCTCCCTGCTCTTCACCTCGTACTTCCTGATCACGGCCGTGGCGATGCTGGTCACCGGCTACGTCTCCAGCCGGATCGGCGGCCGCAGGACCCTGCTGCTCGGCCTCGCCCTCGTGGTGGTCTTCGCAGGGCTCGCCGGCACCTCGGGCTCGGTCGCCGAACTGGTCGGCTTCCGCGCGGGCTGGGGCCTCGGCAACGCCCTCTTCGTCTCCACCGCGCTCGCGGTCATCGTCGGCGCGGCGGCGGGAGGCAGCGCAGCGGCGATCCTGCTCTACGAATCCGCCCTCGGCCTCGGCATGGCCTGCGGCCCGCTCCTGGGCGCCCTGCTCGGCGACGCGAGCTGGCGCTACCCCTTCTTCGGTACGGCCTTCCTGATGGCCGTCGGCTTCCTCTGCATCACGGCGTTCCTGAAGGAGCAGCCGAAGCCGGCGCGGAAGATCTCGCTGCTGGACCCGATCAAGGCGCTCGGCCACGGCGGTCTGGCCTCGGCCGCCGTCTCGTCGTTCTTCTACAACTACACGTTCTTCACCGTGCTGGCCTTCACCCCGTTCGTGCTGGACATGACCCCCTACAAGTCGGGTGCCGTGTTCTTCGCCTGGGGTGTGCTGCTCGCCGTCTTCTCGGTCCTCGTGGCGCCGCGGCTGCAGAAGCGGTTCGGTTCGCTGAAGGTGCTCGGCGGCTCACTCGTGCTGCTCGCGGCCGACGTACTGGTCCTCGGTTACGGCGACCACACCACCGCCGTCGTGTGCACGATCCTGTCCGGCGCCTTCATCGGCGTGAACAACACCGTCTACACGGAGCTGGCGCTCGGCGTCTCGGACGCCCCGCGTCCCGTGGCGAGCGCGGGCTACAACTTCGTGCGCTGGTTCGCGGCCGCCGCCGCTCCCTACTTCGCGCCGAAGATCGAGGAGTGGACCGACATCCACATCCCGTTCGTGGTGGCGGCGCTCACCGCCGTACTGGGCGCGGTCGTGGTCGTCGTACGACGGAAGGCGCTCACCCACGAGGCGGAGGCGCTGGAGACGAAGCACGCCGCCGAGGACAGCGTCACCGTGTTCGCCAACTGACTTACCCCTGGCGCCGGTTGGTGACCTTGCTCACGTCAGCGAGACGGATGTGCGGGACGGATCCCTGAGGTCCGTCCCGTTCGTCAGCCAGCGCTCCTGGAGGGCGCCGGCGCCGTGCACGCGCTTCCAGGCGGCCTCGTTCGGGGTCATGGGGAGCAGCGGCAGGAAGTGGACCGGGTCCATGGGCTCGTCCAGTTCCAGGTCCTCGACCAGACCGCCCGGCTCGGCGACCAGGACCGAGCTGAACGGGGCGCCGGGCCACAGCGGTTCGCCGACGTCCAGCGAGGCGCCAGGGGCCACGACCACACCCTCGACCTGCGGGGACGCGGCCAGCACGGCGAGGGCGCGGAGCACCTTGTCGGTGTCGGCGAGGCCCGCGCGGACGGAGAGGACCAGCTCGGCACGCGGTCCCTTGACCGGGTCGGCGAGCACCGCGGTGGGGTCGGTCATGGGGTGTGCGGACATGCCGAGGGTGGCGTAGCGGACGATGTCGTCCTCGTGGAAGCGCAGCACCTCGATGCGGTCCGTACCGAGGAAGGTGACCGCGGCGCGGGCGTCCGGTTCGCCCAGCGCGGAGCGCAACCGGGCTTCGACCAGAGGAAGAACATCAGCCATGCCGCGAGCATAGAACTCGTCAGTACCGGGCAAAGCAGCGGCTTGACACTTCAGTCGGCTGATACTCTTGCCCGAGGTTCGGGGCAGCACGCGGAAGCGTCGCAGTCAAGCCCCGACGCCGACGACACTCCCTTACGAGGGACCGGCCGGAGGAGGTGGGGCTGCAATGGATCGAAGTCGACCGTGCAGTAGCACCCGCTCTTCCCGCCGCTGACGTAGCTGCTCTGCTTTCTAGCCGGCTGCCACCTCTCGCCTGCCTTTCACCGCGGAAGAGCCTTCGTTTCGTTTTGCCTGATCTGTCAGTCAGCAGCAGTAGCTGAACCAGCAGCGAAGTTCGCCACCGCGACGGTGCGGTGCTCCCCGCTTTGTGGACGTGCCAAACATCTGAAGTCAGGACGTCCCCATTCCGGGTAGTTCCACCCGTTGTAGCGGCCTTTCGTTGCCTGCTCGCGAAGGAGCCTGCCATGTCGATGATCCGTGACCTGCGTGAAGCGGTCCGCCCGTCCCGTCCCTCGCTCAGCAAGAGCATGCGCATGGACAGCGGTGCCTACGACACCACCCGTGACCCCGCGACGCCCTCCGCCGTCGTCGACTGCGCCGTCTACCGTGACGGCGCGCGCGTCGAGAGCGGAGGGCAGCTGAGCCCGCACGAGGCGATGCGCCGGGTGCGGCGCGACGGAGGGTTCGTGTGGATCGGTCTGCACGAGCCGACCGAGGCCGAATTCGCCGGTATCGCCACCGAGTTCGGGCTGCACCCGCTGGCCGTGGAGGACGCCGTACAGGCCCACCAGCGGCCCAAGCTGGAGCGGTACGACGACTCGCTGTTCACCG
Source organism: Streptomyces sp. NBC_00287 (assembly GCF_036173105.1). Lineage (NCBI taxonomy): Bacteria > Bacillati > Actinomycetota > Actinomycetes > Kitasatosporales > Streptomycetaceae > Streptomyces > Streptomyces sp. NBC_00287. Next base: position 6,188,393 of record NZ_CP108053.1, on the reverse strand, counting down.
TCTTCAAGACGGTCCACTACGTCGAGCACGACGAACTCACCGCCACCAGCGAGGTGGTGGAGACCGGCGAGGTCATGTGCTTCACCGGACGGGACTTCTTCATCACCGTCCGGCACGGCGGGCAGGGCTCGTTGCGGGCGCTTCGGCACCGGCTGCAGGACGACCCGGAGCTGCTCGCCAAGGGGCCCTCGGCCGTGCTGCACGCCATCGCCGACCATGTCGTCGACGGGTACATCGCGGTGGCCGACGCGCTCCAGGACGACATCGACGACGTGGAGACGGACGTCTTCTCGCCGGGCCGCAAGGGCACGCCGCGCGGCACGGACGCCGGCCGGATCTACCAACTCAAGCGCGAGATCCTGGAGTTCAAGCGGGCGGTGTCGCCGCTGCTGCGGCCGATGCAGCTGCTGAGCGAGCGGCCGATGCGGCTGATCGACCCGGACATCCAGAAGTACTTCCGGGACGTCGCCGACCACCTCGCCCGGGTGCAGGAGCAGGTCGTCGGGTTCGACGAGCTCCTGAACTCCATCCTCCAGGCCAACCTCGCGCAGGCGTCCGTGGCGCAGAACGAGGACATGCGGAAGATCACCTCCTGGGCGGCGATCATCGCCGTACCGACGATGGTCTGTGGCGTGTACGGCATGAACTTCGACTACATGCCGGAGACCCACTGGAAGTTCGGCTACCCGCTGGTGCTGGGGGTGACGGTGGGTATCTGTCTGGGCATCCACCGCACGCTCAAGCGCAACGGCTGGCTCTAGGGACCGTCCGGCGGGGCTGACTAGGCTGGGCTCATGACAAGTGAGCTGCTCGATCAGGCCCTCGTCGAGGAGGCCACGAAGAAGTCCGGGCTGATCTGGGTCAAGGGTCCCGGTGTCCCGGCCCGGGCGCTGTGGCATGTGTGGCACGAGGGCGCTGCGTGTGTCGTCGGCGACGGGCCCGGCGAGCAGCCGCTGCCGGGGCTCGCCGACGGGGGCGAGGCCGAGGTGACGGTCCGCAGCAAGGACAAGGGTGGCCGGCTGGTCTCCTGGACGGCGAAGGTCGTGGAGCTGACCTCGGGGTCCGAGCAGTGGGAGGCGACGGTCGCCGAGCTCAAGGGCAAGCGGCTGAACGCCCCGGACGGCGAGGCTATGCCGGAGCGCTGGGGGCGGGAGTGCCGGGTGCTGCGGCTGGTACCGACGGGGACGACCGCGCCGCTGCCGGACGGCGACCTGTCCGCGGTCCCCCTGCCGTCCCCGGCGACCACGCGTCAGCCGATCCCGGCGGGGCTGCCGAAGCTGCTCATGAAGCGGCGTAAGCGCAAGTAGCGCGGCTAGGACGTCGGCAGCTGCTTGCCGTAGTCCACCGTCTCGTCCTTCTTCGGCTCCTCCAGGGTGAAGTTCTCGCCCCAGGAGGAGAAGGTCAGGCTGCCCGCGTCGCCGGCCCGGACCAGGCGGACGGGGTACGGCTTGCCCTCCAGGGAGACGTCCAGGGTGCCGCCGGAACCGCCGTCGCCGGTGATGCGGACCGTGCGGGTGCCGGACTGCTCGTGCCGGCCGTCGGTCTCGACCTTGCCGTGCAGGGTCAGCAGGCCCTCCAGGAGCACATCCATGTCCGTGAAGCCGCTGAACTTCTTGTACGAGGGATCGCCCTGCGGCACCTTGACGTACTTGCCGTTGAGCTTGGCGGCCGCCGCGGCGTCCGCGTCGCCGCCGCTCCAGAAGTCGGAGTCCGCCATCAGGAACAACTGCTCGTCGATCCTGAGCAGCCGGAAGGTCGCCCCTTCGGCGGTGACCGAACCCATGCCGCCGTCGGCTTTCAACCGCATGTCGAGTTTGTAGGTGCGCCCGCTGGTGACCACGTTCCCGGAGAGGCGTACCGCGTCGGCCGACTCTGCGGCGTTGACGGTCTTGCGCTGGATCTGGTCGGGGGGCAGCTTGCCGACCCCGTTCGTCCCCGCGTCGGGGTCCTCACTGCTGCATCCCGTCAGCCCCGTCACGACCAGGGCACACAGCGCGCTCAGTAGCGCGGCCCGGCGGGTGCGGCCCTGGGGATTCGCAGTCACAGGTGGGGCTGCCTTTCTGACGGGGTCCTGATCGGCGTACGGCAGCGTACCGGGGTCGTGGAAGCCAGACGGAGCCAGTCCGTCCGGACCGCTCACCAGGGCGTATCCGAACGGGACGGGCTAGCCTGAAGCCCATCCGAGCGGACATAACAGACAGTTCCGTATTGAGGAGGTGCGGCCATGGCAGGGGGCACCCCCCGGGTTTTTGTCTCGCACCTCGCCGACATCGCCGCCTTCGACCCGACCGGCGACCAGGTCGGCCGGGTGCGCGACCTGGTCGTCATGCTGCGCGTCGGCCGACGTCCCCCACGGCTGCTCGGCCTGGTCGTCGAACTGTCCACCCGGCGCCGCATCTTCCTGCCCATGACCCGGGTGACCAGCATCGAGTCCGGCCAGGTCATCACCACCGGCGTGCTCAACGTCCGCCGCTTCGAACAGCGGCCCACCGAGCGGCTGGTCTTCGGTGAGCTGCTGGACCGCACGGTCACGCTCGTTGAGACCGGAGAACAGGTCACCGTCCTGGATCTGTCGGTGCAGCAGTTGCCGGCCCGGCGGGACTGGGAGATCGACCGGGTGTTCGTGCGCAAGGGCGGCAAGAGCGGGCCGCTCAGGCGGGCCAGAGAAAGAGGGCGCGAAGCGCTTCCTTGGAAGGGTGGTGGTGGGAGACGGGCGGGCGAGTCGCTGACCGTCGAGTGGTCCGCCGTCACCGGATTCACCCTGGAGGAGAAGGGCCAGGGCGCCGAGAGCCTGCTCGCGACCTTTGAGCAGCTGCGCCCCGCCGACCTCGCCAACGTGCTGCACCACCTCTCCCCCAAACGGCGCGCCGAAGTCGCCGCCGCCCTCGACGACGACCGGCTGGCCGACGTACTCGAAGAGCTGCCGGAGGACGACCAGATCGAGATCCTCGGCAAGCTCAAGGAGGAACGGGCCGCCGACGTCCTGGAGGCCATGGACCCCGACGACGCGGCCGACCTGCTCTCCGAGCTGCCGGAGGAGGACAAGGAGCGGCTGCTGAGCCTGATGCAGCCCGACGACGCGGCCGACATGCGGCGGCTGATGGCGTACGAGGAGCACACGGCCGGCGGTCTGATGACGACCGAGCCGATCGTGCTGCGGCCCGACGCCACCGTCGCCGACGCCCTGGCCCGGGTCCGCAACGCCGACCTCTCCCCCGCGCTCGCCGCCCAGGTCTACGTCTGCCGCCCGCCCGACGAGACCCCGACCGGCAAGTACCTCGGCACCGTCCACTTCCAGCGCCTGCTGCGCGATCCGCCGTACACGCTCGTCAGCTCGCTGCTCGACGACGATCTGCAACCGCTGGACCCGGACGCCGCACTGCCCGTCGTCGCCGGGTTCTTCGCCACGTACGACATGGTCGCGGCGCCCGTCGTCGACGAGTCCGGGTCGCTGCTGGGCGCGATCACCGTGGACGATGTCCTGGACCACATGCTGCCCGAGGACTGGCGGGAGACCGAGTTCCACCTCGACGAGGACGAGAACGAGGCCGAGGGGGCGGCGCATGGCTCCTGAGCGGCGCATGGCTCCTGAGCGCGAGGGCGGCCGTGAGCGCACACCCGCCGGGGCGACCGCGACCACCCGGCCGCGCGCCCGTCTGGACCAGCCACGGGCGCCACGCCGCCGGTTCCTGCCCGAATGGGACCCGGATGCCTTCGGGCGGTTCTCCGAGCGCATCGCGCGCTTCATCGGCACCGGGCGGTTCCTCGTCTGGATGACGGTCGTCATCATCATGTGGGTGCTGTGGAACATCTTCGCGCCCAGCGACCTGAAGTTCGACGGGTACCCGTTCATCTTCCTGACCCTGATGCTCTCGCTCCAGGCCTCCTACGCGGCCCCGCTGATCCTGCTCGCGCAGAACCGGCAGGACGACCGCGACCGGGTCAACCTCGAACAGGACCGCAAGCAGAACGAGCGGTCGATCGCGGACACCGAGTACCTCACCCGGGAGATCGCGGCCCTGCGTATCGGCCTCGGCGAGGTCGCCACCCGCGACTGGATCCGCTCCGAGCTCCAGGACGTGCTGAGGGAGCTGGACGGCCATCGCGGGGACGGCCATGTCGTATTCCCGGCAGAACGGTCGCACGGACGTGACGTAGACGACCGGTGACGGGCATCCCGGGGCCACCACGAATCGCCGTACCATCGTCCTTATGGTTACGGAAGACGCGGTGCGCGAAGCACTGTCGACGGTGAACGACCCCGAGATCAACCGCCCCATCACCGAACTCGGGATGGTCAAGTCGGTCGAGATCGGCGCGGACGGAGCGGTCGCGGTCACCGTGTACCTGACGGTGTCCGGCTGCCCGATGCGGGACACGATCACGCAGCGCGTCACGGAGGCGGTCTCCCGGATCGAGGGAGTCACCCACGTCGACGTCACGCTCGACGTCATGAGCGACGAGCAGCGCAAGGAGCTGGCGACCGCGCTGCGCGGCGGCCAGACCGAGCGCGAGGTCCCCTTCGCCAAGCCGGGCTCGCTCACCCGCGTGTACGCGGTCGCCTCCGGCAAGGGCGGTGTCGGCAAGTCGTCGGTGACGGTGAACCTGGCGGCGGCGATGGCGGCGGACGGTCTGAAGGTCGGTGTCGTGGACGCCGACATCTACGGCCACTCCGTGCCGCGCATGCTGGGCGCCGACGGCCGTCCGACCCAGGTCGAGAACATGATCATGCCGCCGTCCGCGCACGGCGTGAAGGTGATCTCCATCGGCATGTTCACGCCGGGCAACGCCCCGGTCGTATGGCGTGGCCCGATGCTGCACCGGGCGCTCCAGCAGTTCCTCGCGGACGTGTACTGGGGCGACCTGGACGTGCTGCTCCTGGACCTGCCGCCGGGCACCGGTGACATCGCGATCTCGGTCGCCCAGCTGGTCCCGAACGCCGAGATCCTGGTCGTCACGACCCCGCAGCAGGCGGCCGCCGAGGTGGCCGAGCGGGCGGGTTCCATCGCCGTCCAGACCCACCAGAAGATCGTCGGCGTGGTCGAGAACATGTCCGGGCTGCCGTGCCCGCACTGCGACGAGATGGTCGACGTCTTCGGCACCGGCGGCGGCCAGACGGTCGCCGAGGGCCTGACCCGCACGACCGGCGCCACGGTCCCGGTCCTGGGCGCCATCCCGATCGACGTCCGCCTCCGCGAGGGCGGCGACGAGGGCAAGCCGGTGGTCCTGACGGACCCGGACAGCCCGGCGGGCGCGGCGCTGAGGGCGATCGCGGGGAAGCTCGGAGGACGGCAGCGCGGCCTTTCGGGACTGTCCCTGGGGATCACGCCCAAGAACAAGTTCTGACCGGCCTACGGGGAAGGGGCGCCGCATTGCGACGGCGCCCCTTTGTCATGCGTACTCGCTGATGTCCTTGATCATGGCGAAGCCGAGACCATAGGCACTCATACCTCTGCCGTACGCCCCCACATGCACCCCCTCCTGCGTGGACCCGGCGAGCACCCACCCGAACTCGGACTCCCGGTAGTGGAAGGGCGTAGGCACCCCGTCCACCGGCAGGGAGAGGGTCGACCACTCGGACCCTTCCAGATCATCGGCGAGCGCCCACGCGGTCTCCGTCTGCTGGTCCAGCCAGTCATCACGCAGGCTGTGGTCCATCTGCCCGGGCCAGGTGAAGGACAGCAGCCCCACCCCCGCCAGCCAGGCCGCGGACGAAACCGACGTGGCCTCGAGCAGCCCCGTACCGTCCGCACTCCGACGGGACGGACTCGCCGCGACGGTCACCACGACCGCGAACTTCTCCCGGTCCTCCGTCGCCTCATTGCGTACTGAGGGCTCGTCGCCGTGTCCGATCGACCCGTGCTCGACGGCCCCGTCGGCCGCCGTTCCCACCTGCATCAGCCAGCGCGGCCCCGTGAACGCCTCGTCGAGGCCGTACCACGGGAAGGGCGCCAGCAGGTAGCCGTCGACCGTGCGCCGGGCGGAGGGGACCTGTTGTCCGCCCTCCGCGGCCGGCGCCTGCGCGACTGCCCGACTCGTCGTCTCCATGTGCCCGGACGCCTCCTCGCTCTCGGCGGACCGGGGCGGCCCGCCCCCCTTCGGGCGGCCTCGCTTTTTGGCGTACGGCCCGCACAACAACTCGGCAGCATATCCACACTGCTGTGGGCAACCGGGAAACCGCCCGGCGCGCGAGGCGCCCGGGCGGCGTGTTCAGGCCGCGCGAGCGCCTGGGAGAGGTATGAAACGCATCACGTACGCGCGCGTACGGCTCAGGTGGCGTCCGCGTCGTAGGGCGGGCGCTCGTCGGGCTTCTTCGTCATGTCGACGCGGTCGCCGGACGAACCCGAGGAACCCGAGGAACCCGAGGAAGCGGCGGACGAGTCGGAGTCGCGGCCGTGGACCGCGTCCGTGACCTCGGCCATCTCCTTCTTCAGGTCGAAGCCGTTACGGATCTCCTTGATCCCCAGGTCGTCATTGTCCAACTGCTTGCGGATGAACGTCTTGGGGTTGAGATCCTCGAACTCGAAGTCCTTGAACTCCGGGCCGAGTTCCTGCCGGATGTCCTGCTTGGCGCTCTCCGAGAACTCACGGATCTTACGAACCGTCCGCATGACGTCCTGGATGACCTTCGGGAGCTTGTCCGGACCGAAGACGAGCACGGCAAGGACGATGAGCGTCACCAGCTCGAGCGCACCTATGTCATTGAACACCTGAAGCTCCTTGCGATCCGGGCCGGGTCCACGGTACCTGCCGTTCCCGTACGACCGGTACTGTCCCGTCGGTTCCGAGTGTGTGCGGATCGCGGGTTTTCCGGGTTGTTTGCCTTGTGGGAGGGGGTGCGCGCCCTCACCTGTGAGGTTTCTGTCAATCGCCGTCCGAGGAACCGAGGGTCAGGGAGAGGGTGATCTCCTCGCCGTCCCGTTTCAGGGTCAGCTCAAGACGGTCTCCGGGGCGGTGGGCGCGGGTCTTGACGATCAGTTCCTCGCCGGAGTGCACGCGCTGGCCGTCGACCTCGGTGATGACGTCGCCGGGCTCGATACCGGCCTTGTCGCCGGGTCCGCCCGCGGTGACCGCCGAGCCGCCGTCGCTGCCCTTGATGCCGACGCGCGCGCCGTCGCCCGAGTAGTCCATGTCGAGGGTGACGCCGATGACCGGGTGGGTGGCCCGGCCGGTGTTGATCAGCTCCTCGGCCACACGCTTGCCCTGGTTGATCGGGATGGCGAACCCGAGCCCTATCGAACCGGCCTGGCCGCCGTCCAGGTCCGAGCCGCTGTCGGCGGACCGGATGGCGGAGTTGATGCCGATGACCCGGGCCTTGGCGTCGAGCAGGGGCCCGCCGGAGTTGCCGGGGTTGATGGGGGCGTCGGTCTGCAGGGCGTCGACATAGGACACATCGCTGGCGTCACCGCTCTCGCCGCCGGCCGTGATGGGCCGTTCCTTGGCGCTGATGATGCCGGAGGTGACGGTGCCCGCCAGGTCGAAGGGGGCGCCGATGGCGACGACGGGGTCGCCGACCTGGACGTTGTCGGAGTTGCCGAGGGTCATCGGGGACAGCCCGCTGACGCCGGTCACCTTCACGACGGCGAGGTCGTATCCGCTGTCCCGTCCGACGACGGTGGCCTTGGCGGTGTCGCCGCTGTGGAAGGTCACCGTGATCTCGCCGCCGGATCCGGCGGGCTGCACGACGTGGTTGTTGGTGAGGATGTGCCCCCGGCCGTCCAGCACGAACCCGGTACCGGTGCCCTGCTCCTCGGCCCCGGACACATGCAGGGTCACGACACTGGGCAGCGCCCGAGCGGCAATCCCGGCAACACTGTCGGGAGCCCGCCCGGTGGGCTCGTTACCGGCCTGCGGCAGCTCGACCTCCCCCACACCCCCATTCCGCTCCAGATACGCCCCTACGGCCCCTCCAACACCCCCGGAGACGAGCGCGAGCAGCAGCGCACCGGTGAGCAACAGCCGCTTGGCCTTCTTACGCCGCTGATCCTTGCTGGGAACAGCGGCACCGTTCTGCTGGAGGGGGCCGGTGAGGGGGGCCGCGGCCCAGGGGTCGTAGTTCTGCCAGGGGGTGGGGGCGGCGGTGTGCAGAGGGGGTGGGAGGGGGGTGCCGGGGGCCGGTGCAGGGGTGCCGTGCGCCTGGGCGGGCGCCGGGGCTGGGGCTGGTACGGCCGTGCCGTGGGCCTGGGCGGGCGCCGGGGCCGGTACGGCCGTGCCGTGCGCCGGAGTCGTTGCCGGGTGCTGCACGGGAGGGGCGGGCGCCCAGGGGCCTGGCTCGCCGTAGGGCGGGGTGCTGTAGGGGTCGGGGTCGTGCAAGGGGCGGGGGCGCTCTTCGGTGGGCGCTACGGCGGTGTCGGCGGCCGCGGCAACCGCTGCGGTGGCGGAAGCACCGGACGCGACTGTGTCGGCCTCGGCCGAGGGCACGACGTCCGAGGGGGTGGAGTCACGCGGCGCGACTGTGTCCGCGGCACCGGAGCCACGCGAAGGGACGCCTTCCGCAGAGGTGGAGCCACTCCGTGCGACCGCACCCACGGCAGCGGGACCGCCCGGCGGCACGCCCTCAGCCGCCGGAGCCGCCTTCCCCGCGGGTCGGCTCAGCTCGTAGTCGCCCTCGGTGGGATCCGGTGTCGCGGGTCGCTCCAGCTCGAAGTCGCCGTCCGCGTTCGGAACCGGGGTCGGGCCGGGCGGCGCCTCGGTCGCGCCTTCCGTCTGGTCCGAAGGCCCCTGGAGCCGAGGACGGCTCCACCATTTCGCCTTCGTGGGCTTCCCCTCGTTCATGCTCTCCCCACAGCCGGCCGCGGCACGCACATCGGCGGTGGCCGCGGCTCCTCGAACTCCGCCTCCGCGCCCGGCTGCCTGCCATGAGCGCGGCCCACCCTGGATTCAACCAGGTTCGTGGGCCGCCGCGCAGAGGCCGGTCAGCGGCTGGTGGTGGAAGAGGTGGCGGAAGCGGACGGGGAGGAGGTCGCGTCGGGGACGGGTGCGGCGAGCAGGCCCGGAGTGGAGACCTCCGGGGCGGTGTGCCAGGTGGTCAGGGTGAGCGGCGGGGTGGCGCTGAGCGGGCGTATGAGCGGGGACATGGCGGCCGCGCCCGCAACCACCGGGGTGGTCAGCGCGTCCTCGGACCCCTGGACCTGACCGGCGCCCGGCGCGGGCACCCCGGGCAGCAGCGGCGCGGACACCGCGGTCGGGGCGACTGGGGTGTCGCCGAGCGCCCGCTGGCCCTGGCCCTGAACGAACAGGGGCCCGACGCCACGGCGGCGCTGGTTCTCGGGTGCCGTCGCCGCTCCGGTGCCCTGGGTGCGCGCCGGGGTGACATTGCTGCCGGAGCCGGACCCGCGGGCCTCCGTCTCGGGCGGGACGCTGGTCGTGACACCGCCGAGTGCGATGGCGGCCAGCGACACCGCTCCGGCGGCGACGAAGGCGAACCGCAGCCCGCGCGAGGACTGCCGGTCGGCGTCGGGGCGGCCGACGGGGTGCACCCGGAAGCCGCCTGCCGAGGAGCCGGTGAGCGCGGAGGCGTGCGGCCGGGCGGGGACGTAGCCGAACTCGAAGCGCTCGCCCCGCTTCATGCCGAACGCGCCGCCGGTGGGCCCGTCGGAGAAACCGCCGAAGGCTCCCCCGCCCAGCGACGAGCCGCTGCCCGGGTCACCTCCCGGCAGGCCCTGGAGGCGGGCGAGGAAGCTCTCGGAGGGAGGCGGGGGTGCCGCCTCCGCGAAGACGTTCTTCAGCCGGCGCTGGGCGTCGGCCTCCGCCTTGCACTTGGCGCAGGTGGCCAGGTGGGCGAGGACCCGCTCGCGCGAGTCATGACCGAGCTCCCCGTCCACCAAGGCGGAGAGTCGGTCTCCAAGATGCTGCTCGGCGAGGCGGCGCTCGCCGGCATCGGGCCGGGATCCATTCACGCGGTCGCGCCCCCTCCCCCGAGGGCGGGCACACGCGGCACGAAGGACCGGCGCTCGGCCCGGGCCTCCGGGGAACGGTGCGCGAGGGCCTTGCGCAGCTGCGAGCGGCCGCGGTGGATACGGGACCGGACGGTGCCGAGCTTCACGCCGAGAGTCGCGGCGATCTCCTCGTAGGACAGCCCCTCGATGTCGCACAGGACGACCGCGGCGCGGAACTCGGGCGCGAGGGTGTCCAGGGCCTGCTGGACATCGGCGTCGAAGTGCGCGTCGTTGAAGACCTGCTGCGGGGACGGCTCGCGACTGGGCAGGCGCTCGGCCGCGTCCTCGCCGAGGGCGTCGAAGCGGATGCGCTGCTTGCGGCGGACCATGTCCAGGAAGAGGTTGGTGGTGATGCGGTGCAGCCAACCCTCGAAAGTGCCCGGAGTGTAGGTGGACAGCGAGCGGAAGACGCGGACGAAGACTTCCTGGGTGAGATCCTCGGCGTCGTGCTGGTTGCCGGTGAGCCGGTACGCGAGGCGGTAGACGCGGCCGCTGTGCGTGCTGACGATCTCCTCCCACGTGGGCGGAGTCCACGCCTGCCCGTCCGCGTCGGTGGAGAAGGTCGCGGTCTGGGCGTAGGCGTCGGCGTGATGGTCAGCAGCGGTGTCGTTCACGGATTTCGGCCTGCCCGCCGACCCGAGAAAGCGCCGTAGCACTCCTCCCCGATCCACAGGCGCAGCCGCACCTCCCCTGTCGGCTCTGGTGGTGTCCAGTGGAGCCCCTACCATAGCCACCTCGCCCGTTAGCTCCGGATAAGCGGTTTTACGAGAAATTGATCTGGGCTGATACGGCTCATGCGGCTGCGTCAGCATGTGCTCGACCTCTGGCCCGTCATCGTGATCCAACCGTGTCCCCCCTGTCGTCTCCCACCCTTCTAAACGCCCGGTCCCATCTGCGGGTTCCCGGCCGCAACGGATACAGTCACGCCCAGGCAACCACGGGGACAGGAGAGGGTCATTACCGGCAACCGGCAGACGAGCTGGGCGTTCGCCGACGCCTATGTCGCCGAGGACGACGCGCTGCGCTGGGCCCGCGACCGGGCCCGCGAGGCCGGCCTGCGCTCGGTGTCGCCCGGCACGGGCGCTGCGCTGCGGTTGCTCGCCGCCACCGTGGACGCGAAAGCGGTCGCGGAGATCGGCACCGGGACCGGCGTCTCCGGCATCCATCTGCTGCACGGCATGCGCCCCGACGGCGTCCTGACCACCGTGGACCCCGAGCCGGAACACCAGCAGTTCGCCCGGCAGGCCTTCCGCGCCTCCGGGTTCGCCAGCAACCGGGCGCGCTTCATCCCCGGCCGCGCGCTGGACGTACTGCCCCGGCTCGCGGACGCCGGCTACGACCTCGTCTTCTGCGACGGCGACCGTCTGGAGTTCCTGGACTACCTCGCTGAATCGTTGCGCCTGCTGCGTCCGGGTGGCCTGGTGGTCTTCGAGGGCGTCTTCGCCAACGGCCGTACGGTCGACTCGGGCCCGCAGCCGACGGAGGTGCTGCGCCTGCGTGAGCTGCTGCGCGCGGTGCGCGAGAGCCAGGACCTGGTGCCCTCGCTGCTGCCGGTGGGCGACGGCCTGCTGTGCGCCGTCAAGCGCTGAGGCATCACCGCGTACGGCCGTGAAAACAACTGCCCCGGCACCTCATGGGATGCCGGGGCAGCTGAAAGGGTATGGTCGCTTGCGCGTCAGCCGACGACCTTCTTGAGGGCATCGCCCAGTGCGTCGGCCTCGTCAGGGGTCAGCTCGACGACGAGTCGACCGCCGCCTTCGAGCGGAACGCGCATGACGATGCCCCGCCCCTCCTTGGTCACCTCGAGCGGGCCATCGCCCGTCCGCGGCTTCATGGCCGCCATGCTCGTTCCCCTTCCTGAAACCAGCTCATCGTCAAAGCCGACGGCCCCACGGAGGGCATGCGCGGTCCTGGCAGGACTCGCGACACCGGCATCGAACACATTGCTTCCCAGCCATTATCCCGCATCGCAGGACCCGATGACCAACATCGGTCGGCATCGCTTGGGCAACGCGCGCGAGCAAAACCACTCAATTCGGCGATGTGACTGCGATACTGCGCCGCCGCACGCGTGTCCGCCGAACGGAAACGGACCCGATTTCTTTGACGCAGGTCACACGTGCGGTCCCGGCGATCTCCGCCATGCTGTCCTCAGACATGAGCCGCGACACCGGAGGGGATACGCCATGGCCGACACCGTGCTCTACGAGGTGAGCGACGGACTCGCGACGATCACGCTGAACCGCCCCGAGGCGATGAACGCGCTGAACATCGAGACGAAGGTCGCGCTGCGGGAGGCGGTGACCGAGGCGGGGGCCGATTCCTCCGTGCGGGCCGTGCTGCTCACTGCCGCCGGGGATCGGGCGTTCTGTGTGGGGCAGGATCTGAAAGAGCACATCGGGCTGCTGGCCGAGGGGTCCGGTCAGGTGATGAGCACGGTGCGGGAGCATTACAACCCGATCGCTCTGGCACTGACGGAGATGGCCAAGCCGGTGGTGGCGGGGGTGAACGGTGTCGCGGCCGGGGCGGGGTTCGGGTTCGCTCTCGCCGCGGATTATCGAGTCGTGGCCGACTCGGCTGCCTTCAATACGTCGTTCGCGGGGGTGGCGTTGACCGCGGACTCCGGGATCTCGTGGACGCTGCCTCGGGTTGTCGGGCCGGGGCGCGCTGCTGATCTGCTGCTTTTCCCTCGGAGCGTCAAGGCTCAGGAGGCGTACGAGTTGGGGATCGCGAATCGGGTCGTACCTGCGGAGTCGCTCCGCGAGGAGGCCGAGAAGGTGGCTCGGGCGTTGGCCTCGGGGCCGACGGTTGCCTATGCGGCGATCAAGGAGGCCGTGGCTTACGGGTTCTCGCACTCTCTGGCGGAGACGTTGGAGAAGGAGGATGAGCTGCAGACCCGGGCCGGGGCGTCGGAGGACCATGCGATTGCTGTGCAGGCCTTTGTGAACAAGGAGCAGCCCAAGTACTTGGGCCGGTAGGGCTCGGGGCTGATTACGGGGCGCTCCTGGCCACGCAGGCTTCCAAGTGGTCGTCCACCAAGCCACACGCCTGCATCAAGGCGTACGCCGTCGTCGGGCCCACGAATCTCAGGCCCCTCTTCTTCAAGGCCTTGGAGAGGGCTGTTGATTCCGGAGTTATTGCCGGGACGTCGGCCAGGGTTTTGGGGGCCGGACCCGGCTCCGGGGCGTGGGCCCAGATCAGGTCGTCCAGGTCGCCCGGGGCCCAGTCGGCCAGTGCGCGGGCGTTGGCCAGGGTGGCGTCGATCTTGGCTCGGTTGCGGATGATGCCCGCGTCGGCCAGCAGCCGCTCGCGATCCTCCTCCGTGAAGGCCGCCACCTTCTCGATGCTGAAGTCGGCGAAGGCCGCGCGGAAGCCGGGGCGGCGGCGGAGGATCGTGATCCAGGAGAGGCCGGACTGGAAGGCCTCCAGCGAGAGGCGTTCGAAGAGGGCGTCGTCGCCGTGGACCGGACGGCCCCACTCCTCGTCGTGGTACGTCACATAGTCCGGGGTGGACAGGGCCCAGGGGCAGCGCAGGACGCCGTCGGGGCCGGCGAGGGCCGTGGTCACTGGTCCTCCCGGGTCGGCTTCTCCATGGAGGGACGGGCGCCGGCCTGGGCACCGGCCAGGGCGGACTCCAGGTCGGCGATGCGGGCGTCACGCTCGGCGAGTTCGGCGCCGAGACGGGTCAGGGCGTCGTCGACGTCCGCCATGCGGTAGCCGCGGGCGGCGAGGGGGAAGCGGAGGCTGTCGACGTCGGCGCGGTTGACCGGACGGTCGTACGGCAGCGGGTCCTGGAGCCGCTCGGGGGCGGCCTCCGGCAGCGGGCCGCCGCCCTCGCCGCCGCCCACCACCGCGAGGGTCACAGCGGCGACCACGACGGCGAGCGCGACGACCAGGAACAAGAACATAACCATCGCTGAGGTCCCCACGGTCGGTGCGATTGTGCGGTCGAGTGTGTCAGGGTCCGATCGTGCCATGCGACTGTGACAGTTAGGGTCGCAGGCGGCGATGATCAGGACGTACGGGAGAGGTTCACAGGGGATGCTCAGGCTGGGCAGGCGTGAGTTCGACACGCATGAGCCGGTGATCATGGCGATCGTGAACCGGACCCCGGACTCCTTCTACGACCAAGGGGCGACGTTCCGCGACGAGCCGGCCCTCGCGCGCGTGGAGCAGGCCGTGGCGGAGGGGGCGGCCATCATCGACATCGGTGGGGTGAAGGCCGGGCCGGGGGAAGAGGTGTCCGCGGCGGAAGAGGCGCGGCGGACGGTGGGGTTCGTGGCGGAGGTGCGGCGGCGGTTCCCTGACGTAGTCATCTCGGTGGACACCTGGCGGGCCGAGGTCGGGGAGGCCGTCTGCGAGGCCGGGGCGGATGTGCTGAACGACGCGTGGGGTGGGGTTGATCCTCGGCTGGCCGAGGTGGCCGCTCGCTATCGGGTGGGGCTGGTGTGTACGCATGCGGGGGGTGCGGAGCCTCGTACGCGGCCGCATCGGGTGACGTACGACGATGTCATGGCCGACATTCTTCGGGTGACCGTGGGGTTGGCCGAGCGGGCGGTGGCGCTGGGGGTGCCTCGGGAGTCGGTGATGATCGATCCCGGGCATGACTTCGGGAAGAACACGCGGCACAGTCTGGAGGCGACGCGGCGGTTGGGGGAGATGGTCGCGACGGGGTGGCCGGTGCTGGTTTCCCTCTCCAACAAGGACTTCGTCGGGGAGACGCTGGACAAGCCGGTGAAGGAACGGGTGGTGGGGACGCTGGCGACGACGGCTGTGTCGGCGTGGCTGGGGGCGCAGGTCTACCGGGTCCATGAGGTCGCGGAGACGCGGCAGGTGGTGGACATGGTGGCGTCGATCGCGGGCCACCGTCCGCCGGCGGTGGCCCGACGGGGGCTGGCGTAGAACCTGCCGCGCCCCCGCCGGGGCGAGAAACCGCTGGCCCCGAGCCCCGCGCTAGGGCCTGTCCGGCGGATCAGGCCGACTGACGCCAACGCCGCAGCTGCGCGTGCCAGACCCCGCGACGCCGGCATGATCCGCCGGACAGGCCCTAGCGGCCCGCCTCCTTCGACACCAACGCCACCGCCTCGTCCACGTCGTCCGTGACGTGGAAGAGCAGCAGGTCCTTCTCCGATGCCTTGCCCTGGGCGACCAGGGTGTTGCGCAGCCAGTCGACCAGGCCGCCCCAGTACTCCGAGCCGAAGAGGACGATCGGGAAGCGGGTGACCTTCTGGGTCTGGACCAGGGTCAGGGCCTCGAAGAGTTCGTCGAGGGTGCCGAGGCCGCCGGGCAGGACCACGAAGCCCTGGGCGTACTTCACGAACATCATCTTGCGGACGAAGAAGTAGCGGAAGTTCAGGCCGATGTCGACGTAAGGGTTCAGCCCCTGTTCGAAGGGGAGCTCGATACCCAGGCCGACCGAGATGCCGTTCGCCTCGCAGGCGCCCTTGTTGGCCGCCTCCATGGCCCCCGGCCCACCGCCCGTGATCACCGCGAAGCCCGCCTCGACCAGGCCCCGGCCCAGCCGCACACCCGCCTCGTACTCCACCGAGTCCACCGGCGTCCGCGCCGAACCGAACACACTGATCGCGGGCGGAAGTTCGGCCAGCGTGCCGAAGCCCTCGATGAATTCCGACTGAATGCGCAGGACGCGCCACGGGTCCGTGTGGACCCAGTCGGAAGGGCCGCCCGCGTCCAGCAGCCGCTGGTCCGTCGTGCTCGCCGTGACCTGCCCCCGCCGTCGGAGGACCGGTCCCAGGCGCTGCTCCTCCGGCGGCTGCTTCTTGCCCTCAGGGTTCCCGGTAGCCATGTGCGCTCCCTCCGCTTGCGGTGTTTCCACCTCAGCGTAGATCTACGCGGGTTACGGACGGGGGACATCGGCATGTCCGGCATCCCCCGATCCCGCACGTGGTCACGCCGTCAGCCACGTCCGCAGGCGTTCCTCGCCCGCGAGGATCTTCGCCGTCTCCACCCGCTCGTCCCGCTTGTGCGCCAGGTGCGGGTTCCCGGGACCGTAATTGACCGCCGGGATGCCGAGGGCGGAGAAACGGGACACGTCCGTCCAGCCGTACTTCGGCAGCGGCTTCCCGCCCACCGCTTCGAT
Source organism: Streptomyces sp. NBC_00287 (assembly GCF_036173105.1). Lineage (NCBI taxonomy): Bacteria > Bacillati > Actinomycetota > Actinomycetes > Kitasatosporales > Streptomycetaceae > Streptomyces > Streptomyces sp. NBC_00287. Next base: position 6,172,355 of record NZ_CP108053.1, on the reverse strand, counting down.
GAAGGCGGCCGCCGCCGGGTGGGAGAGCCCCGGCAGCGCCCCGGGGCTGTGGTCGTCCACCACGAACTCCTCCACCCCGCAGTCCGCGAACACCTCGTGGACGTGGGCCAGCGCCTCCTCCTCCGTGCGGTCGGGGGCGTATCGGAAGTTGACCGTGACCACGCACTCGTCGGGGATGACGTTGCCCGCGACCCCGCCCGAGATGCCCACCGCGTTCAGGCCCTCCCGGTACTCCAGACCGTCGATCACCGGCCAGCGGGGCTCGTACGAGGCCAGGCGGGCCAGGATCGGGGCGGCGGCGTGGATCGCGTTGGAGCCCATCCAGCCGCGCGCCGAGTGCGCCCGCTCGCCCTTCGTCCTCAGCAGCACCCTCAGGGTGCCCTGGCAGCCGCCCTCCACCTGGCCGTCGGACGGCTCCAGCAGCACCGCGAAGTCGCCGGCCAGCCACTCGGGGTGTGTCTCGGCCACATGACGCAGGCCGTTGAGGTGTGCGGCGACCTCTTCCTGGTCGTAGAAGACGAAGGTCAGGTCGCGGTTGGGGGCGGGGACCGTCGCGGCGATGCGCAGCTGCACCGCCACCCCGGACTTCATGTCGCAGGTGCCGCAGCCCCAGAGGATGCCGTCGTCGTCCAGCCGGGACGGGACGTTGTCCGCGATCGGGACGGTGTCGATGTGTCCGGCGAGGATCACGCGCTCGGGGCGGCCGAGGTTCGTGCGTGCCACGACGTTGTTGCCGTACCGGTCGACCGTCAGGTGCGGCAGGGCCCTCAGAGCGGTCTCGATCGCGTCCGCGAGGGGCTTCTCGGTGCCGCTCTCGGAGGGGAAGTCGACGAGCTGCGCGGTGAGCCGCGCGGCGTCCAGCGTGAGGTCAAGCGGGGTCTCGGGCATGCCCTCGACCCTAGCGCCCCCTGCCTTGCGGCTGCTTTTCACACCGGTCTCGGGCGCCGCTCTACTCTCCAGTACCTTGTACGCGTGCCAGAGCCGTCCCCCACTCCCAGACGCCGTGGCCGCCTCCTCCGTTTCGGGGCGGCCTTCGTGGTCCTGCTCGCCGTAGCGGGGTATCTCGTCGTCCAGTACGTCACCGGAGGCGCGGGAGCGCCGGGCTGCAAGGTCGTCTCGGCCGAGGACGACGGGGCGGCGTACGAGTTCACGCCGGAGCAGGCCGTGAACGCGGCGACGATCGCCGCCGTCGGCACCGGGCGGGACCTCCCGGAGCGGGCCGTGACCATAGCGCTCGCCACCGCGCTCCAGGAGTCGGCGCTGCGCAACATCGACCACGGCGACCGTGACTCGCTCGGCCTGTTCCAGCAGCGGCCCTCGATGGGCTGGGGCACCGAGAAGGAGATCATGGACCCGACCTACTCGGCGGGGATCTTCTACGACCACCTGGTGAAGGTGGACGACTACACGAAGCTGCCGCTCACCGTCGCCGCGCAGCGTGTGCAGCGCAGCGGCTTCCCGGACGCGTACGCCAAGCACGAGCCGGACGCCGCACTGCTCGCCGCCGCCCTGACCGGCCGCTCGGCCGCCACGCTGACCTGCGAGGGCCGCCCCGACACGACCCGGGTGGCGGGGACCGATCCGGTACGGACCGCGCTCGCGCGGGACTTCGGCCGGGATGTGCTGGAACCTGCCGGTGCCGTGGTCGGCGGCGCGGACTCCGCGTCCGCCGCCCCGAGCGCCGAGAGCGGCGGGCGGACCCTCACGCTGCCCGTGGCCGAGAACGCCGAGGGCTGGCAGCTCGCGCACTGGGCCGTGGCCAACGCCTCCGCCCTGCGCATCGAACGCGTGTCGTACGCCGGGCGGGAGTGGACCGCCGGGAACACCGACAGTCAGTGGCGCGCGGTCGGGTCCGAGGGCGCCGCGGGCGCCGAGAAGGGCACGGGCTCGGTCCGTATCGTGACCGCACAGTAGTGCCCCGAGTCACCCGCGCGGGTTACCGCCCGGGACGCGGGTTCATGAGGTGCGGGGGTTTTGGCGCCGACAGCCCCGAATCCTGCAAACCCCTTGAAATCAAAGGGCTGTAAGGATTCGGCAGACTTTCGGACCACGGACTCTTTGCCCGTTTTTATCCACAGCCGATAATGCGACGCATTACCAAGTCTTTACGTTACTCCGCCGCAACCTTCGCGGACTTCGAGCGGTAGTCACTGCGTCCGAGGCCGGAGATCAAGTCCGGACGGACACATCACCGTTCTCACCAGACAGACCCGTCGAAGGAGCATCATGACCCTCCCCCTGACCCGTCGGATCGCCCGTGCCGCGCTGCTCGTCGCTGCGGGAGCGGCCGCCGGGGTCGGTGCGGCCGGCTCCGCCAGTGCGGCCCCCGAATTGCCCGCAACCCCGAACCTCGGCGGTCTGACCGCCCTGGACGGGGCGAGCGTCGGCAACACGGTCGACGGTGCGGCGCAGAACGTCACCGGGCTCGCGGGCGAAACCGGCGGCAAGGCGGTCAAGAAGTCGGTGCCGGCCGCGGGCAAGACCGGCGGCAAGGCCGTCAAGAAGGCGGCCCCCGCCGCGCAGAAGACCGCGGGTGACGCGGCCGGTTCGGCCGGCGACATCCTGGGTGACACGACGTCCACCGCGACGAAGGGCGGCCTGCCGACCGAGTCCCTGACCCAGGGCGGGGGCCTGCCGGCGGCGGACTCCCTGCCGGTGCAGGGCCTCCCGCTGGGCGGCTGAGCGCCTGACCGGAAATGGCGACGGGACCCGGGGCTTCACAGCCCCGGGTCCCGTCGCCGTTTGTCAGCCGAGCCTCTTCACGGCCTCCCGGACCCTCTCGTCCGTCGCCGTGAACGCCACCCGTACGTACCTCTCGCCCGCCTCGCCGTAGAAGTCCCCCGGCGCCACCAGGATGCCGAGGTCGGCCAGGTGGGCCACCGTGTCCCAGCAGGACTCTCCCCGTGTGGCCCAGAGGTAGAGGCTGGCCTCGCTGTGTTCGATGCGGAAGCCGTGGTTCACGAGGGCCGCGCGGAGCGCCTCGCGGCGGGCGGCGTAGCGGTCGCGCTGGACGCGGACGTGCTCGTCGTCGCCCAGGGCCGCGATCGCGGCCGCCTGGGTCGGCGCGGAGGTCATCATGCCGCCGTGCTTGCGGATCTCCAGGAGCGGGGCGAGGACCTCCGGGTCGCCGGCCAGGAAGGCCGCTCGGTAACCCGCCAGGTTCGAGCGCTTGGAGAGCGAGTGGACGGCCACGATGCCCTCGTACGAACCGCCGTTCACGTCCGGGTGCAGCACCGAGACCGGGTCGGCCTCCCAGCCCAGCTCCAGGTAGCACTCGTCGGAGAAGAGCAACACGTCGTTCTCGCGGGCCCAGGCCACGATCCGGGTGAGTTCTTCCTTGCTCAGCACCTTGCCCGTCGGGTTCGACGGGGAGTTGAGCCACAGGAGCTTCAGGCCCTTCGGGTCCAGCTCGGTCGGGTCGTCGTAGACCTCGTACTCGGCGCGGGCGAGGCGGGCGCCGACCTCGTAGGTCGGGTAGGCCAGGCGCGGGTAGGCGACGCGGTCGCCGGGGCCGAGGCCCAGCTGGGTGGGGAGCCAGGCGACCAGTTCCTTGGAGCCGAGGATCGGCAGGACGTGCCGGTGGGTCACCTCGCGGGCGCCCAGGCGGCGCTCCACCCAGCCGGTGATCGCGTCACGCAGCTCCGGCGTGCCCCAGACCGTCGGATAGCCCGGCGAGTCGGCCGCCGCGATCAGCGCTTTCTGGATCAGCTCGGGGACCGGGTCGACCGGGGTGCCGACGGACAGGTCGACGATGCCGTCCGGGTGGGCCACGGCCGTCTTTTTGTACGGCGCGAGCTTGTCCCAGGGGAAGGTGGGCAGGCGGTCGGAGACTGCGGACACGAGTTCTGGCTCACTTTCTGGTACGGCAAACGCCTCGGCCCCGTACGGCGATCAAGGCGATCAGGCCGTACGGGACCGAGGCGGCGCGGTGATGCGGGCCGGCCGCTCTCAGCCGTTCTGCGGCGGCAGCGCGGCGATGAAGGGGTGGTCCCGCTCGATCAGACCCAGCTTGCTGGCGCCGCCCGGGGAGCCGAGCTCGTCGAAGAACTCGACGTTCGCCTTGTAGTAGTCCTTCCACTCCTCCGGAGTGTCGTCTTCGTAGAAGATCGCCTCGACCGGGCAGACCGGCTCACAGGCTCCGCAGTCGACGCATTCGTCCGGGTGGATGTACAAGGACCGGGAGCCCTCGTAGATGCAGTCGACCGGGCACTCCTCGATGCACGCCTTGTCCTTTACGTCGACACAAGGCTGCGCGATGACGTAGGTCACGCTGTCGTTCCTCCTCGATAGGGCGCTGGCGGGCCTCCTCAGGCTCCGCCGCCTGGCGCGCGGGAGCGCGGCGTCGTCGATGCCCGCCTCTAGTATCTCCGTTCTTGGGCATGATCCGAACAGGAGGGGTGAACTGACCTGTGGAAATCTCTGCGACGGGGCGCCTTGAGGTCCGTATCACCGCTGCTGACGTGGGTAAACGGGTCTCCGTGCGACGCCTGAACGATCCTGCGCGCCCGGGTGAGAAGTTCACCGACACGGTGGGTGTTCTCGCATCCTGGGACGACGGTGTGCTGGTGATCACACGGAAGAGTGGCGAAACCGTCCGCATTCCGGAATCGTCGCTGGTCGCGGGCAAGGTGGTGCCCAGCGCCCCGGCCCGTCGCCGGGGGCCCGCCGCCTCGTACGAGGAGCTGGCGCACGTCTCCACACGCGCGTGGCGGCCGGTGGAGAGCGAGCGGCTCGGCGAGTGGGAGCTGAGGGCCGCCGCCGGATTCACCCGCCGCGCCAACTCCGTGCTCCCGCTGGGCGACCCGGGCCTGCCGCTCGACGACGCGCTGTCCGTCGTACGGCGGTGGTACGGCGAGCGCGGGCTGCCCGCTTACATACAGACCGCGACCGGCGCCGAGGGCACTCAGGAGCTGCTGTGCGCGGAGCTGGAGAGGCGGGGCTGGACGCGTGAGGTGACCGCCGAGCTGTGGATCGGAGCGCTGGCGCCGCTCGCCGACCGGGAAGAGCCGGCCGAGGTCGTGCTGTCCCGGGAGGCGGACGAGGCGTGGCTCGCCCGCTACCAGCGCAAGGGGCTGAGCGAGGTCGCCCTGAAGGTGCTGGGCAGCGGGCCCTCGGTGTGGTTCGCGACCGTGCCCGGCGAGGAGGCGCCCGCGGCCATCGGGCGGTGTGTCGTGGACGGGCGCTGGGCGGGCTTCGCCGCCGTCGAGGTGGATCCGGCGCTACGGCGTCGGGGGCTCGCCTCCGCCGTGATGGCCGCGCTGGCCGGGCGGGCCCTGGAGGAGGGGGCGTCGGCGGCCTGGCTGCAGGTCGAGACGGACAATGCGGGGGCACGGGAGCTGTACGCCGGGATGGGCTTCTCGGCGCATCACGCGTACCACCACTACCGCGAGCCGGGAACTCCGGCGCCGTCCGGTAACCGATCGCCGTGAGAGGGCACGAGCCTGCTATGCCTCCCCCCTATCCCCCGTCCCCCGAACGCTCGACCGAACTGCGCCGGCGGTTCGCCGAGGAGGCCCGCTGCGAGCGGCCCGATCTGTCGACCCTGTGTCTGCTGGTGGGCGCCGAGGCGGACGGCGCGCTGGACGAGGCGGGCATGGACGCGGCCCAGATGGAACTGGACCGGCTGGCCGGGCAGCTGCCGTTCCGGCCCGGCGGGCCGCGCTCCTGGGCCGTGTCCCTGCGGGAGCTGCTCGGCGACCGGCTCGGCTTCCGGGGCGCGCCCGGCGACTATCAGCGGCTGGAGTCCTCGCTGCTGCACGAGGTGCTGCGGCGCAGGCGCGGGCTGCCGATTCTGCTGTCGGTGGTGTGGCTGGAGGTGGCTCGCAGGGCGGGGGCGCCGGTGTACGGGCTGGCTCTGCCCGGGCACTTCATCGTCGGGTTCGGGGAGCCGGACGAGCAGGTGCTCGCCGATCCGTTCAACGGGGGCCGGGCCTTGACCGGGGCGGATGCGGAGTTGCTGGTGGCGGGGGCCACGGGGACGGCCCTGCATCCGTCGATGCTGGTGCCCGCGACGCCCCTCGAGGTGGTCTCGCGGATCCTCAACAACGTCCGGGCCTGGGCCGCGGCTCGGCCCGAACGGTCCGATGTGGGCTTGTGGGCCGTCGAGTTGGCGCTGCTGCTGCCCTCGCATCCGGCCCGGTTGCGGTACGAGCGGGCTCAGCTGCTGGTGCAGCGGGGGGACTTCGTCAAGGGGGCGGCGGAGCTGGAGGCGTACGCCGAAGTAGTGGCCGCGGTGGACGAGCCGGCGGCCGCTCGCGTGCGGCAGCAGGCACAGGCGGCGCGGGCGATGCTCAACTGACGGGGTCCGGAGTGCCGTAGGACCTCGGTCGTACGGCACTCCGGGTGCGTCAGCTGGGGTTCGTCTCGATCGTGGCGTCCCGGTCGGACTTGCTCAGCAGGGCCTGGCGCAGGGCGACGTAGACGTCCTGGGGTGTGACGGCCGTCTTCTTGCCGGTGCCCCGGGTGATCAGCACGCCGTCGAAGGTCTGGCCGTAGAGCTCCTTGAGTGCATTCAGGTCGGGGTTGTCGACGAGCTTGCCGTCCACGGCCTTGACCCTGAGGAACTTCCACAGGGAGTTCTCCGGGCTGAACTCGATGAAGCGGGTGGCGTCCGTCCGCACGATGACGTTGGCCGACATCGCCGGCTGCGCGTACTCCTTCATCATCCGGTCGACCTCCGCCTTCGAGACCGTCGGCTCCTTGGCGGTGGTCGCGACCTGCACCGCGGGCGCCGTGCCGGTCTCCACCTGGGTGCGGTACGCCTCCTCGACCGCGTCGGTCGACTTGGCGACGTCGATGCCCTGGCCCGCCTTGCCGTACACGGCGACGGCCTTGCCCGACTGGAACTTGATCGTCCCGTCGGACACCGAGCCGGAGCCGCCGGCGGCGTTCTCCAGCGCGGCCTGCAGCTTCTCCTCGTCGACCGGCATGACCGGCTCGACCACGCGTTCCTGGCCGAAGAGCGAGCCGACCACGGAGACCGGGTTGTAGTCGCTCTGCGCGGCCTCGCTGACGGTGGCAGCGGCGTCGAACTGGAGCCCCGCCTGGTCCGGCTCGAGGGTGACGGTCTTGCCACCCACCGTGAGCTTGAGCTCCTTGTTCACGCGGTCGTCGAAGGCGTCGTCGAGCTTCTTGACCGCGTCGTCACGGGTGCCGCCGCCGATGTCGACGCCGAGCACGGTGGTGCCCTTGGGCACGTCGGAGTGGTTCATCAGCAGGCCGGCGCCGTAGACGCCACCGGCCAGGACGATCGCACCACCGGTGAGCAGGCCCAGCTTGCCGCGGCCCTTCTTTTTCTTCGGCGTGGACGCCGAGGGCACCGGGGCGACGGGCTCGGGCAGCTTCGGGGGCGTGTGCGGGAGCGGTCCGTCGGTGTGTGCGCCCGGACCGAACGGGGCGTTCTGGGCGCCGGGCGGTACGACGGGGATGCCGCTGGTGACGGTGTGCCCGGAGACGTTGTCGGCGGGGTTGCCGTAGCCGGGGGTGCCGGGCTCGGGGGCCGGCTTCTGCGGGGTGAGGATGGCGGTGTCGTCGCTCAGACCGCCGCCGGGGGCGTGCATGCCGGGGGCGCCCATCGGGGCGGGTCCGCCGGGGCTGTTGAAGCCACCGGGAGCGCCGGGACCACCGGGAGCACCCGGGCCGTTGAAGCCGCCCGGACCGCCGCCCACCGGCGGGACCAAGGGGCCGTCCCCGGTCACCGGACCGGTCGTCGGCCCCGCGGGGCCCTGCTGTCCGCCACGGCCGCCGGGGCCGCCGGGGCCGCCCGGGCCGTTGAAGCCGCTGGGGCCGTTGGGCCCGCCCGGGCCGCCGCCGGGGATGCCCTGGCCGCCGTAGCCGCTCTGGCCCTCGTGCGTGCCGTGGCCGTTGTCGGAGAAGTACGGCAGATCGTCGCGGCGCGGTTCGTCGCCGGGACGGGGGCCGCCGCCGAGCGGGCCCGCGGCCAGCGCCTCGGTGACGTCGAAGGAGCCGGTGCCGCCACCGTGTCCGGGCGCCACGGGTCCGCCGGTCGCGCCGCCCGGCATGCCCGACCCGTTGGTCGCGCCGGGGCGGGACCCGCCCTGCATGTTCATGGAGCCGACGACACCGCCGGGCCGCGACGCACCGGCCGCACCCGCGCCGGGCCGCTGCCCCGAGGGCGCAGCACCCGAAGGCGCGCCCGCAGGCCCCGAACCCCCAGGCACCCCGGCGCCATTGCTCTGCCCGCCGCCCGGACCGGCCTTCGGGGCCGCGGACTTGCGCGGGGCGAACCACTCGCTCGTCGGCTTCTCCTCGGCCGGAGCCGAGGGCTCGACGGGAGGCTCGGGCGTGGGCGCGGGGGCCGGCACCGGCGTCTCCGTGTCGGCGCTCTCGGCGTCCCCCACGGGCTTGCGCACGACGACCGGCGGAATGGGCCGCGACCCGGGGATGTTGATCCGGATCCGGGTCGTCAGCGTGGTCTCGGTCTTGCGTTCCTCCGGCCGCGCGGCCGAACGGCCCGCATCCGGACCGCCGTCGGGAACCGCAGGCGTCCCGTAAGGCGGCGTGCCCGAAGGGTAAGCGGCTCCGCCGCGCCCGTTGGGCCCGGAGGACGGACTGTCAGTTTCACGACTCAAGGCAGGTTCTCCCGGTTGGCTCCGCCGCCCGACTCGACCTCACTGCTCCGGGCGGCTCGGCGGCGCGCACCACCATACTGGCCACTTCTGGCCCGTATCCCACGACCGCCAGGGAAACCCACACGGGACTCGCACGTGCGCGGCGTGGAGAAGTAGTACGTCACTTGCCAAGTCGGACGCCGTCGCCGTCCGGTTGCCGCGTCGGTGCGAGGGTGGCGCACATCACAGCCGTGGCCATCCCGCCGAGCAGGAAGACATACGAGCCGCCGTCCGCGGAGAAGACGAAGTCGCCCTCCGGGCGGCTGGCGGTGAGCAGGATGACGGCGAGCATCCAGCCGGCGGCCGGCGCGACGGCCCCGCCCCGGCCGCGGGCGATCAGCGCGCCGCCGAGACAGAGCCCGATCTCACCGGCGAGCGCGAGCAGCAGCCCGCCCGGGAACCAGGCGCCCTGGATCAGCGCACCGGCGGCCGCGACGACCGCGCCGAGCACGAAGAGCCCGAGCAGGAGGACGAACCGGGCGAAGGAGGGCAGCCCCAGGGGCTGGGCGAGCATGGAGGTCCGGTCGTTCTTCATCGCACACCCTCGAATCGCACACCCTCGAACAGCTCGGTCTCCGGCGCCCCGGACGCCTCGCCGCGCACCAACTCGTAGTACTCCGTCGTGAAGACGGGCTGGGCGAGCTCGTTGGAGAGGACGAAGTACTCGCCGGACACCTCGATCTGGGTGGCGTGCGCGGCCATCGCGGCGGTCTTGGCGGCCGTGTGCGCGGTGCCGTCGATCACGGTGGTGATCCGCTCGTCGCCGACCACTCCGGGGACGTCGTCGAGGGTGGCCGTCTTGGTGAACGGCAGCTCCGGCAGGGCGTCCAGGAGGCGGGCAAAGGCCTGCTCGCCGACGGTGCGCGGGACCCGGTTCCAGTAGACCTTGGCGATCGGGCAGCCCGCGTCGGCCGCGAGCTCGGCGGCGCGCATGGCGACGCGGTGGGCCTGGATGTGGTCGGGGTGGCCGTAGCCGCCGTTGTCGTCGTAGGTGATCAGGACCTGGGGGCGGACCTCGCGGATCACCTCGAGAAGATGTCCTGCGGCCTCGTCGACGTCGGCCTGCCAGAAGCAGTCGGGGTCGTCGTTGTCGGGCAGGCCCATCATCCCGGAGTCGCGGTAGCGGCCGGGGCCGCCGAGCAGACGGAAGTCGTCGATGCCGAGCTCGCGCATGGCGGCGGTGAGCTCGCCGAGGCGGTACTCGCCGAGGGCGGGGCCGGACAGCTGGGCGAGCTCGGGCGGGATGACCTCGCCCCGTTCGCCGAGCGTGCAGGTGACCAGCGTCACGTGGGCACCCTCGGCGGCATACGCGGCCATCGTCGCGCCGTTGTTGATCGACTCGTCGTCCGGGTGCGCATGGACCAGCAGCAGGCGCCGGGCGGGCAGTTCCGTCATGGGGACCACCCTAAACGCGAGCTCAGAACTTGATGCTGCCGATCATGCTGGCCACGCTCGTGGTCAGATCGCTGATCGTGGGCGCCATGGTCGAGGAGGCGAGATAGAAGCCGAGCAGGATGCAGACGACGGCATGCCCGCCCTTCAGTCCCGACTTCTTGATCAGCAAGAAGACGATGATCGCCAGCAGCACCACCGCCGAAATCGAGAGTGCCACGGCGGCTCACCTCCAAAGATCCCAAGAGCGCGGGGGTCGGACTTAGGGGGCAGATAAATCCATAAGGCAGCCAGCGGGTTCATACCCACTATGCGCTATTGATCATAACTATCCGTACGTGCGCATCGGATGGCGCACGGCCGCACAAGGGGGCGCATGGCCAATATGGTCGGTCCATGACGACGAGGTCTGATTCCTTCCCCCGACGGCACGCGCGTACCCAGCGGTTCACGCTCGGCGCGCCGCGCGCGTTCACCGTGGCACCCGACGGTTCGCGGGTCGCGTTCCTGCGCTCCTCCTCCGGTACGGACCGGGCGAACGCGCTGTGGGTGCTCGATCCCGGGGACGGCCGGGAGCGCGTGGCGGCGGACCCGCGCGCCCTCCTCGACGGCAGGGCGGAACACCTCTCCCCGCAGGAGCGCGCCCGGCGCGAGCGCAGCCGCGAGGGCGGCGCCGGCATCGTCGGCTACGCCACCGACGAGGCCCTGGAGTTGGCGTCTTTCGCCTTGTCAGGCCGCCTTTTCGTGGCGGAGCTACGGGCCGGGACGGCACGCGAACTCCCCGTCCGGGGACCGGTGATCGACCCGCGCCCCTCCCCCGACGGACGCCAGGTCGCCTACGTCGCCCAGGGCGCCCTGCATGTCGTGGGCGCCGAGGGCGAGGGCGAACGGACCCTCGCCGAAGGGGAGTCGGAACAGGTCTCCTACGGTCTGGCGGAGTTCATCGCGGCCGAGGAGATGGGGCGTTCGCGGGGCTTTTGGTGGGGTCCGGAGTCGGATCGGCTGCTGGTGGCGCGGGTGGACGACACACCGGTCAGCCGGTGGTGGATCTCCGATCCGGCCCATCCGGAACGTGAGCCGCAGCGGGTGGCGTATCCGGCGGCCGGGACCGCCAACGCGGAGGTACGGCTGTTCGTGATCGGGCTCGACGGGGGGCGCACGGAGGTGCTGTGGGACCGGGCCCGCTATCCGTATCTGGCGCATGTGCACTGGTCAGCGGCGGGTGCGCCGCTGCTGCTCGTCCAGGCGCGCGACCAGCGCAGCCAGCTCTTCCTGGCCGTGGACCCGGAGTCCGGGACGACCCGGATGGTGCACGCGGACGAAGATCCAATTTGGCTGGAACTTTTCCCTGGGGTGCCGTGCTGGAGCCCCTCCGGGCAACTGGTGCGGATCGCCGACGAGGGCGGCGCGCGGGTGCTCGCGGTGGGTGAACGCCCGCTGACGGGAGCGCAGTTGCACGTCCGTGCAGTGCTCGATGTCTCGGACGACGACGTGCTGGTCTCGGCGTCCGCCGGGGAGAGCACGGCGGAGCCGGAGATCGGCGAGGTGCATGTGTACCGGGTCAACGAGCTCGGGGTGGAGCGCGTCTCGCAGGAGCCCGGCGTGCACTCGGCGGTGCGCGCCGGGGGCGTGACCGTATTGGTGTCCGCGTCGCTGGACCGGCCGGGGGCGCGAGTGCGGGTGTTCCGGGACGGGAAGCAGACGGCGACCATCCCCTCGTACGCCGAAGATCCCGGTCTGTCCCCGCGCGTGACGCTCACCCAGGGGGGCGCACGCAGTGTCCCGTGCGCCGTGCTTATGCCAACGGACTACCGCGGTGACACCTCCCTGCCGGTGCTGCTGGACCCCTACGGCGGTCCGCACGGGCCGCGGGTGGTCGCCGCGCACAACGCGCTGCTGACCTCGCAGTGGTTCGCCGACCAGGGGTTCGCGGTGGTCGTGGCGGACGGCCGGGGTACGCCGGGACGCTCGCCCGCGTGGGAGAAGGAGATCCACCACGACCTGACCGTCGCGCTGGACGACCAGATCGACGCCCTCCAGGACCTCGCGAAGACCCACCCGCTCGACCTGAACCGGGTCGCGATCCGCGGCTGGTCCTTCGGCGGCTGGCTGGCGGGACTCGCGGTACTGCGCCGCCCGGACGTCTTCCACGCCGGCATCGCGGGCGCGCCGGTCACCGACTGGCGGCTGTACGACACCCACTACACGGAGCGGTACCTGGGCGACCCGGCCGCGCAGCCGGAGTCGTACGCGCTGAGCTCCCTGGTGACGGACGAGGGTCTGTCGTCCCCCGCCGACCCCCACCGCCCGCTGATGATCGTCCACGGCACGGCTGACGACAACGTGGTGTTCGCGCACGCCCTCCGCCTGTCCTCGGCACTCCTGTCGGCGGGCCGCCCGCACGAGGTCCTGCCGCTGTCGGGGGTGACGCACATGACGCCTCAGGAACAGGTCGCCGAGAATCTGCTGCTGCTCCAGGTGGACTTCCTGAAGCGGTCCCTGGGTCTGTAGGTACGGCAACGGGCCGGGGCGACATGGCGCGCCCCGGCCCGTTTACGGCACCCGCACGGCCGTACGTTGTTCAGACTGACGCGTCCGTATATCGGAATCGGGTCAGGGGAGTTGCCTCCTTGTTACTCCGGCTCCTCCGGCGGCACCACCTGCTTCTCCTCCGCGAAGTGGCACGCCGAGTCGTGCGCCGCGGGTCCCTCCAGCAGACGCAGGTGGGGTGGGACCGCGAGAAGGGGGACCTCCACGGCACAGCGCTCCTGGGCCTTCCAGCAGCGGGTGCGGAAGCGGCAGCCGGAGGGGATGTTCGTCGGGGACGGGACGTCGCCCGCGAGGATGATGCGCTCGCGGTGCTCCCGGGCCTCCGGGTCGGGGACCGGGACCGCGGACAGGAGCGCCTGGGTGTAGGGGTGCGTCGGATGGTCGTAGATCTCGGCGTCCTTGCCGATCTCGACGATGCGGCCCAGATACATCACGCCGACCCGGTCGGAGATGTGCCGGACGATCGACAGGTCGTGGGCGATGAAGATGTAGGAGAGGTCGAAGTCGTTCTGGAGGCGGTCCATCAGATTGATGACCTGGGCCTGGACCGAGACGTCCAGGGCCGAGACCGGTTCGTCGGCGACGATGACCTCGGGGCGCAGCGCCAACCCCCGTGCGATGCCGATGCGTTGGCGCTGGCCGCCGGAGAACTGGTGCGGATAGCGGTTGATGTACTCGGGGTTGAGGCCGACGACGTCCAGCAGATCCTGGACCTTGCGGCGCCGGTCGCCCTTCGGGGCCACCTCGGGGTGGATGTCGTAGGGCTCCCCGATGATGTCGCCGACCGTCATCCGGGGGTTGAGCGAGGTGTAGGGGTCCTGGAAGACCATCTGGATGTTGCGGCGGACCGATTTCAGCGCCCGGCCGGAGAGTTGGGTGATGTCCTCGCCCTTGTACGTGATCGAACCGGCCGTCGGCCGTTCCAGGTTGACCAGCATCTTGGCGACCGTCGACTTGCCGCACCCGGACTCCCCGACGATGCCGAGGGTCTCGCCCTGGTCCAGGTGGAAGTCCACGCCGTCGACGGCCTTGACCGCGCCGACCTGCTTCTTGAAGAGGATGCCCGTGGTCAGCGGGTAGTGCTTGAACAGCCCGGTCACCTCGAGGATCGGCTCAGCCATGGAGGCACTCCCTCCAGAAGTGGCAGGCGCTGCCCCGGTCTTCGGAGACCTCGTACAGCGGGGGCTCGTCCGTGCGGCAGACGTCCTGGGCCATGGGGCAGCGGGGGTGGAAGGCGCAGCCGGGCGGGATGTGCATCAGGTTCGGCGGCAGGCCCTTGATGGCGTAGAGCTCCTGGCCCTTCTGGTCCAGACGCGGGATGGAGTCGAGCAGGCCCCGGGTGTAGGGGTGGGCCGGCGCCTTGTAGATGTCGTGCACGGGGGCCGACTCCACGATCCGGCCCGCGTACATCACGGCGATCCGGTCGGCGACGTCCGCGACCACGCCGAGGTCGTGGGTGATGAGGATCAGGCCCATGTTGTACTCGCGCTGCAGCTCCGCGAGCAGATCCATGACCTGGGCCTGGACCGTGACGTCCAGGGCGGTGGTCGGCTCGTCGGCGATGATCAGGGCGGGCTCCAGGGCCAGCGCCATCGCGATCATGATGCGCTGGCGCATACCGCCGGAGAACTGGTGCGGGTACTGCTTGACCCGCTCCTTGGCGCCGGGGATGCGGACCCGTTCCATCAGCTCCACGGCCTTGGCGCGCGCGTCCTTCCTGGACATCCCCCGGTGCACGGTGAACATCTCGCCGAGCTGGTCGCCGACGCTCAGCACGGGGTTCAGCGAGGACAGCGCGTCCTGGAAGATCATCGCCATCTCGGCGCCGCGGATCTTCCGGCGCTCCTCCTCCTTCAGCTTCAGCAGGTCCTTGCCCTGGAAGAGGATCTCGCCCGCGGTGATCCGCCCCGGCGGCACGTCGAGGATGCCCATGACGGTCTGCGCGGTGACCGACTTGCCGGAGCCGGACTCGCCGAGCACGGCGAGGGTCTCGACCGCGTCGACCCCGTAGGTGACGCCGTTGACCGCCTTGGCGATGCCGTCCCTGGTCCGGAACTCCACGTGCAGATCACGCACTTCGAGGAGCACGACTCACCTCAGCTTCGGGTCGAGGGCGGGGCCGCGACGAGCCGAGGCCGGCCGCCGTGCGGGTCACGAGCCCGCCACGCACTTTTCGGGGCATGACACCCTCACCTCAGCTTCGGGTCGAGGGCGTCGCGGACCGCGTCGCCGAGCATGATGAAGGCCAGGACGGTGATCGCCAGGGCGCCCGAGGGCCAGAGCAGGGCGTGCGGGGCGTTGCGGATGTAGGGGGAGGCGGCCGAGATGTCGATGCCCCAGGAGACGCTCGGCGGCTTCAGTCCGACGCCGAGGTAGGACAGGGTCGCCTCCAGCGCGATGTAGGTGCCGAGCGCGATGGTCGCCACGACGATCACCGGGGCGACCGCGTTGGGCAGGATGTGCCTCAGCAGCATGCGGGAGTTGGAGGCGCCGAGCGCGCGGGCCGCGTGGACGTAGTCGTTCTGCTTGATGGTGATGACCGAGCCTCTGGCGATCCGGGAGATCTGCGGCCAGCCCAGCAGCACCATGAACCCGATGACCGGCCAGATGTTGTTGTTGGTGACCACCGACAGCAGGACGAGCCCGCCGAGGACGACGGGGATGGCGAAGAAGATGTCGGTGATCCGGGACAGCACCGAGTCCCACGCCCCGCCGAAGAAGCCGGCGAGCCCGCCGAGGACGCTGCCGAGGAGGGCGACGCCGAGCGTGGCGCAGACGCCGACGGCGACGGACGTACGGGCGCCGTAGACCGTACGGGTGTAGACGTCGCAGCCCTGGCCGTTGAAGCCGAAGGGGTGTCCCGGCTGGGAGCCCTGCTGCGCCTTGGCTAGGTCGCACTTGAGGGGGCTCATCCAGGTGATGGCGCCCGGCCACAGGGAGATGAAGACCAGGAAGAGAATGACCAGGCCGGCGATGATGAAGACGGGGTTGCGGCGCAGATCCCGCCAGGCGTCGGACCACAGCGAGCGGGGCTTCTCCTGAGGGCCGGTCCCCTCGGGCCCGCCCGGGGTCTTCTCCAAGGTCGTCCCCTCGGCCGTCGCGAGATCCATCGCGCCGCCCATGCCGGTCGGGGCGATCGCTCCGTCGTCGTGGGGCTGCTCAGGCATAGCGGATCCTCGGATCGAGTACGGCGTAGAGAAGGTCGACGAGCAGATTGGCGACCAGGAAGACCAGGACGAGGACGGTCACGAAGCCGACGACGGTCTGGGTGTTCTGCCGCAGGATGCCCTGGTAGAGCTGGTAGCCGACGCCGTGGATGTTGAAGATCCGCTCGGTGACGATCGCGCCGCCCATGAGCGCCCCGATGTCGGTGCCGATGAAGGTGACGACGGGGATCAGCGAGTTGCGCAGCAGATGCCTGGTGATCACCCGGTGCTGGGGCAGGCCCTTGGCGACGGCCGTACGGACGTAGTCGGACCGCTTGTTCTCCGCGATGGAGGTCCGGGTCAGCCGGGTGACGTAGGCGAGGGAGACCGAGGCGAGGACCAGGCCCGGCACGATCAGCTCGCCGAAGGTGGCGTCGGCGGAGACAGAGGGGTCGATCCAGTCCCACTCCACGCCGAGCAGCAGTTGGAGCAGCAGACCGGTGACGAAGGTCGGCACGGAGATCACCACGAGGGTGACCAGCAGGACGGCGGTGTCGACGGGCCGGCCCCGGCGCAGGCCCGTGATGACGCCCAGGGTGATGCCGATGACGATCTCGAAGAGGATCGCGACGATCGTCAGCCGGATGGTCACCGGGAACGCCGACGCCATCAGCTCGGTGACCTCCTGCCCGTTGAACGCGGTGCCGAAGTCGCCGGTGAAGACGTTCCCCATGTACGTCAGGTATTGCTGCCACACCGGCTTGTCGAGGCCGAACTCCTTCTCCAGCTGGGCGGCCGTCGCCGGGTCGCACTGCCGGTCTCCGCACAGCCCGGCGATGGGGTCGCCCATCACGTTCACCATGAGGAAGATCAGCAGGGTCGCCCCGATGAAGACCGGGATCATCTGGAGCAGACGCCGGACGACGTACCGTCCCATGGGCGCTCAGCCGACCTTGATCTCGTTGTAGACGGGGACGCTGAAGGGGTTGAGCTTCACGTCGGACAGCCGCTCCGAGTAGCCGGCGCTGCCGTTCTGGTACCAGAGCGGGATGGCGGCCATGTTGTCCCGTACGACCTCCTCGGCCTGCTGGAAGGTCGCGACGGCCTTGGCGGTGTCGGTCTCGGCGTTGGCCTGGTCGACGAGGTCGTCGAACTCCTTGTTGGACCACTTGCCGTCGTTGGAGGAGGCGTTGGTGTAGTAGAGCGGCTGGAGGAAGTTCTGGATGAGCGGGTAGTCCATTTGCCAGCCCGCACGGAACGGGCCGCTCATCTTCAGGTCGGTGATCTGGCTGCGGAAGTCGGCGAAGGTGCCGACCGGGTTGGCGACGCAGGCGCGCTCGTTGTCGAGCGCGTTGTTGATGGAGTTGCAGACGGCGTCCACCCACTCCTTGTGCGAGCCGGTGTCCGTGTTGGTCGTGATCTTGACCTGGCCGCCGGGGAGCCCGCCGCCCTCCTCGATGAGCCGCCTGGCCTCCTCGGCGTCGTACTCGCAGGCGTCGCCGCACAGCCCTTCCTTGAAGCCGCCTTCCTCGCCGAGCACCGGGGAGGTCCAGTCGGTGGCCGGGGTGCGGGTCTTCTGGAAGATGGTCTCGGTGATCTGCTCCCGGTTGATGGCCCGGGACAGGCCCGTGCGGACCTTCTCCATCCCGGGCTTGTTCCAGTTGTC
This sequence comes from Streptomyces sp. NBC_00287, assembly GCF_036173105.1. Classification (NCBI taxonomy): domain Bacteria; kingdom Bacillati; phylum Actinomycetota; class Actinomycetes; order Kitasatosporales; family Streptomycetaceae; genus Streptomyces; species Streptomyces sp. NBC_00287. Next base: position 6,154,971 of record NZ_CP108053.1, on the reverse strand, counting down.
GTCGTAGAAGGGGAAGGCGATCGTCTGGATGATGCCGGCGGGGGTGTTGAGGTAGCGGTCGCCGAGGTCGGCCTGGACGTTCTGGAGCTGGGCGGCCGGGACGTCGTCGACCAGGTCTAGGTTGCCTGCCAGCAGGTCGGTGTAGGCGGTGTTGTTGTCGGTGTAGACCTTGAGGTCGACGCCGCCGTTCTGCGCCTTGTCCTCGCCGGGGTAGCCGTCCCAGGCGCGCAGGGACATCTGCGAGCCCTTGGCGTAGGAGTCGATGGTGTACGGGCCGTTGCCGACGGGCTTGCTCAGCCAGGCGTCGTGGTCGTCGAAGAACGACTGCGGGAGCGGGGCGAAGGCGGCGTAGCCCAGGGTCTCGGGGAAGGACGAGAACTTCTGGTTGAGCTTGACGGTGAAGGTCCTGTCGTCGACGACCTTCAGTCCGGAGAGGGTGTCGGCGGTCTGCTTGCCTTCCGCCGGGTGGGTCTTGTCGTAGCCCTCGATGTAGCCGAAGAAGTACGCGTTCTTCTGGTTGTTCTTCAGGCTGGCACCGTAGTTCCAGGCGTCCACGAAGGACTTGGCGGTGACCTTCTCACCGTTGCTGAAGGTCCAGCCGTCCTTGATGGTGATGGTGAAGTTCTGCGAGTCGGTGGTGTCGATCTTCTCGGCGAGCATGTCGTTGGCCTCGCCGGTCTCCGGGTCGTACCGCTTGAGCCCGCGGAAGATCATGTCGAGGACCTTGCCGCCCTGCACCTCATTGGTGTTGGCGGGCTCCAGCGGGTTCTGCGGGTCACCCCAGGAGGAACTCAGCACCGCGCCGCTGTCGCCACCGGTGCCGCCGCCGTCGTCATCGCCTCCGCAGGCCGTCGCCGCGAGCGCTACCGCCGCCGCGCAAGCGGCCCATTTGGCGTGCGTGGCTCCACGCATGGAGTGCCTCCTCATGACTGCGCTGTGCCTCCAGCGCCGGGGCGCTGTTCCGTTACCGGCAAATATCAAGGCAAAAACGGCAATCCGCACACGCACCCCACCTTTTGGGGGGCCACTCAGACCCATTCGGGCTCGCATGAATGGATCTTCGATGCACGATGCAATGGATCTTCGGCATCCGATGCCGAACCGTTGGATTTGAACGCCCCGATGTACGCATTTCGGCACTGGGGAGTCCGCATAACGAACTCCTTGCCCGAATAGTCCAGTTGGTCCGAGTCAAGGCACAACTCGATCACATTGCGCTACCCGCGTAGCTACGGATCAGTCAAGAGGGAGCAAAGAAAGTAAAGAGAAAACCAAGCCGACCGAGAATTTATTGACCTTGAATGAATTGCGTTGAAAAAGTCCGGCGTAGCCCGTAGGGGAGTGCCCTGCGGAGTCATCAGACCCTCCCTGGGCCAGGAGCACCATGACCCCCCCAACTCCATCAGCGGCTGCCCCGCTTGAGGCGACCGACGAGAGCGTCGAGAAGTCGATCACTTCTCCCGCACCGGCGGCCAACGAGAGCAGGTCCCCGGGACAGCTCGCCTGGCGTCGCTTCAAGCGGGACCGCACGGGCGTCATATCCGCCTATATCGTGATCTTCTTCTTCCTGGTCGCGATATGCGCTCCGCTCATCTCGATGCTCTACGGCAAGGACCCGTACACCCTGTACGGACAGGAGCAGGCAGGCCTGCTCAACGAGGCGGGCTTCCCGGTCAAGGCGAACGGCGGTATCGACGGCGACTTCTGGTTCGGCGTCGAACCGCAGCTGGGCCGCGACGTCTTCACGTTCCTGGTCTACGGCATCCGCACCTCGCTGCTGATCGCGACGGCCACCACGATCCTGGTCACCCTCATCGGCGTGACCGTCGGCATCACCGCCGGGTACCTCGGCGGCAAGACCGACTACCTCATCGGCCGGGTCATCGACATCCTGCTGTCGTTCCCGTCGACGCTGTTCTTCATCGCCTTCATGCCGGTCGTCTACGGCGTCTTCGTCGCCCCCGACGAGGAGATCCCGACCTGGCTGCGGGCCACCTGCCTGATCCTCGTGCTGACCGCCTTCGGCTGGGCGTCCATCGCCCGTCTGCTGCGCGGCCAGGTACTGGCCCTGCGTGAGCGGGAGTTCGTCGAGGCGGCCAAGGTGACCGGGGCTTCGCCTGCCCGCGTCATCTTCAAGGAACTGCTGCCCAACCTGTGGACTCCGATCCTGATCCAGTCCACGCTCGCTCTCCCGGCGTTCGTGACCGCGGAGGCGGGCCTCGCCTTCCTCGGCGTCGGCATCATCGACCCGACCCCGGACTGGGGCGTCATGATCCAGCGCGGTGCGCAGTTCTACACGGAAGACATCACCTTCATGATCTTCCCGGGCGTATCGATGATCATCTTCGTCCTCGCCTTCAATCTGCTCGGCGACTCGGTACGCGACGCACTCGACCCGAAGTCCAAGCGCTGATCCACCCCAGGCCCGGTCGCCGTCGTCCGGAAGCTGGTTGCCCTTCCCTCTCATCCATCACGTCTAGGCAGGTAAACCATGTCCTTTTCCCGTAGAAACTTCCTGATCGCCACCGGTGTGGCGGCGGGAGCCACCACCGTCCTGAGCGCGTGCAGCAGCGGCAACGCCGGTGGTACGGGCGGCAGCTCGACGAAGGCCCCCGAGGGCAAGGCTGCCGAGATCGCGGTCGGCACCAAGGCGGACTCCGCGGGCCCGGCCCCGGAGATGCCCGGCGCGGTCAAGGGCGGCACGATCTACACGCTGGACCAGATCGACTTCGACCACCTGGACCCGGCGCAGATCTACTCGTCGTACACCGGCGCCGGTGCGGTGCTGTTCCTGCGTGGTCTGACGGGCTACCGGGTCGACTCCAAGGGCAACACGACCCTGGTCGGCGACCTCGCCACGGACGCGGGCACGATGAAGGACGGCGGCAAGACCTGGTCCTTCACGCTCAAGGACGGCATCAAGTGGGAGGACGGCGAGGTCGTCACCATCGAGGACGTCCGCCACACCTTCGAGCGCCTCTTCGCCGACTTCGTCACCGAGGGTCCCCGCTACCCGCAGAACTGGCTCGAGGGCGGCGACAAGTACAAGGGCCCGTACGACGGCAAGCACCTCTCCTCGATCGAGATCGACGGCAACACGGTGACCTTCCGTCTGACGGAGGGCCACAGCGACTTCAACTTCATGCTGGCCATGCGCGGCTTCGCGATCGTGCCCAAGAAGCACGACACGCAGAAGAAGTACGACAAGCGCCCGTACTCCTGCGGCCCGTACAAGATCGAGAGCCGTAGCATCGACAAGTCGCTGACCCTGGTGCGCAACGAGCACTGGGAGGCCGACCAGGACCCGTGCCGCAACGGCTACCCGGACAAGGTCGTCATGCAGTTCGGCTTCCAGTCGCTGGCCTCCACCGACCGGTACATCGCGGACTCCGGCAACGACCAGTACTCGCTCTCCCTGCTGAACGAGGTCGCCTCCGAGCGCATCTCGAAGGTGCTCGGCGACGCCAAGATGAAGGCGCGTGTGCTGACCCAGGTCGACACGACCTGCTACTACTTCCCGATCAACATGACGCGGATCAAGGACGCCAAGGTCCGCCAGGCGCTCAACTGGGCGTGGCCGGCGCAGCAGCTCAAGCAGCAGCGCGGTGGCGCGGCGGTCACCTCCACCGCCACCACGATCATCTCCCCGCTCACCCCGGGCCACTCGGACTTCGACCTGTACGGCAAGAAGACCAAGCCGATGGGCGACCCGGAGAAGGCCAAGGCGCTGCTGAAGGAGGCCGGTGCGGAGGGCCAGAAGATCGTCATCGCCTTCCAGCAGTCCGACAAGGCCGTCAAGGAAGCCGTCACCATCAAGACCGCGCTCACCAAGGCCGGCTTCGACGTGGTGACCCAGCAGGTCGACAAGACGACCTTCTACAGCGAGATCAGCCAGCTGGACAACAAGTTCGACATGTTCGCCGCCGGCTGGGGCCCGGACTGGCCGGCCGGTTACGCGGTCATCCAGCCCTGCTGGGACGGCAGCCAGATCGCCGACGGCGGTGTCAACTGGTCGCAGCTGGACAACACCGGTGTGAACAAGGCCATCGCCGCGGCCACCGTCATCACCGACCCGGAGAAGGCCAACGCGGCCTGGGGCGCGATCGACAAGCAGATCATGGAGCTCGCGGCCTGCGTGCCCGACTACAACCCGATCCGGAACTACTTCTACGGTTCCAAGGTCGGCGGCGTCATCTACAACGCCGGTGACACCTGCGTCGCCATCGGCAAGGTCTACGCCAAGGCCTGACGTTTCCTCGGGGCGGCGGTCCGCAGCGACCGCCGCCCCGTCCCCCTCCACGCACCCCACTCCCCGGCGACGGCGCCCCGTCCGGAAAGTCTCACCCCATGTTCCGTTTCCTGGTCCGCCGAGTGCTCGGCGCGCTCGTCATTCTGCTGGTCATCAGCGCCGTCACCTTCTTCCTCTTCTACGCCATCCCGCGTGACCCGGCGCGGATGGCCTGCGGCAAGGTCTGCGACGACCAACTGCTCGCGCAGGTACGGCAGAACCTCGGGATCGCCGACCCGATGCCGGTCCAGTACTGGCACTGGCTGCAGGGCATCTTCATGGGGCGCGACTACGCCGGCGTCGGGCACTGCGACGCGCCGTGCCTCGGCTACTCGTTCACCAACAGCGAGCCGGTCTTCGACACGATCATGGACCGCTTCCCGACCACGCTGTCCCTCGCCTTCGGCGCGGCCTTCTTCTTCCTGATCATCGGCGTCGGTACGGGCATGATCGCGGCGGTGAAGCAGGGCAAGCCGCTGGACAAGATCGCCAGCTCGTTCTCGCTGCTCGGCTCGTCGATGCAGATCTACTTCGTCGGCTACATCGCGATGTTCTTCCTGGTGCAGCAGCTCGGTCTGCTGAGCCAGCCGTCGTACACACCGATCACCGAGAACCCCGGCGCCTGGGTCTCGGGCCTGCTGCTGCCGTGGATCGTGCTCTCCATCATCTTCACGGCCAACTACACCCGTATGACGCGCTCGCAGCTCGTGGAGCAGCTGAGCGAGGACTATGTGCGCACGGCCCGCGCCAAGGGCCTGTCCCAGCGCAATGTCTTCTTCCGCTTCGCCTGGCGCGGCGCCATGGGCCCGATCGTGACGATCTTCGGCATCGACATGGGCACGCTGATCGGCGGCGCGATCATCACCGAGTCGACGTTCAGCCTTCAGGGCATCGGCACGCTGGCCGTCCGTGCGGTGACCGACAGCGACCTGCCCATGCTGCTCGGCGTCACCGTGGTCGCGGCGGCCGGCATCGTCTTCGCCAACATCATCGTGGACGCCGTCTACGCCCTTATCGACCCGCGCATCCGGCTCGCCTGACCCGGGCCCCCACCAGCTTCCCCCCGGCATCACCCCTCAGGAGCGTCCCCGTGACGAGCACCGATCAGCAGCCCTTCCTGTCCGTCAGGGATCTGAAGGTCCATTTCTCCACCGAGGACGGCATCGTCAAGGCCGTCGACGGGCTCACCTTCGATCTCGCCAAGGGCAAGACGCTCGGCATCGTGGGTGAATCAGGTTCCGGCAAGTCCGTCACCAACCTGACGATCCTGGGTCTGCACGACCGCCACCGCACCGCGATCGACGGGGAGATCCTGCTCGACGGCAAGGAGCTGATCACCGCCTCCGAGCGGGAGCTGGAGCGGCTGCGCGGCAACAAGATGGCCATGATCTTCCAGGACGCGCTGGCCTCGCTGTCGCCGTACCACACCATCGGCACGCAGATCGGCGAGACGTACCGCAAGCACACCGGTGCCTCCAAGAAGGAGGCCCGGGCGCGGGCGATCGAGATGCTGAAGCGGGTGGGCATCCCGCAGCCGGACATCCGGGTGGACGACTACCCGCACCAGTTCTCCGGCGGTATGCGCCAGCGCGCGATGATCGCGATGGCGCTGGTCTGCGACCCCGAGCTGCTGATCGCCGACGAGCCGACCACGGCGCTGGACGTCACCGTGCAGGCCCAGATCATGGACCTGCTCAAGGACCTCCAGAAGGAGTTCGGCACCGCGATCATCTTCATCACGCACGACCTCGGCGTCATCGCCGATATCGCGGACGATGTGCTGGTGATGTACGGCGGCCGGTGTGTGGAGCGGGGCACGAAGGAGGAGGTGCTGCGCACGCCGCAGCACCCCTACACCCTGGGCCTGTTGAGCTCCATGCCGAGCCTCGACGGCCCGGTCGACGTCCCGCTGTCGCCGATCCCGGGCTCGCCGCCCTCGCTCCTCAACCCGCCGTCCGGCTGCCGCTTCCACCCGCGCTGCAACTTCGCCGAGAAGGTCGCGGGCGGGCTGTGCTCCACCGAGCGTCCGCAGCTGGAGGTCGAGGACGGCCGGGGGTCCGCCTGCCACCTCACGCTCGACCAGCGCCAGGAATTCTTCGCCGACCTCGCCGGATCCCGGCACTGACGTAACTGAGACGGGACTTCACGATCATGAGCAACACCAACCCCCTCCTGGACGTCACCGGTCTGACCAAGCACTTCCCGGTCAAGGGCGGCTTCCCGATCCGGCGCACGATCGGCGCGGTGCAGGCCGTCGACGGCCTGGACTTCCAGGTGCACGAGGGCGAGAGCCTCGGTCTGGTGGGAGAGTCCGGCTGCGGCAAGTCCACCACCGGCCGCCTGATCACCCGGCTCCTCGAGCCCACGGGCGGCAAGATCTCCTACCGCGGCGAGGACATCACCCACGCGGGTCGCAAACAGCTCGCCCCGATCAGGTCCGAGATCCAGATGATCTTCCAGGACCCCTACGCCTCCCTCAACCCCCGGCAGACGGTCGGCAAGATCATCTCCGGCCCGATGGAGATCAACGACATCCACCCGGAGGGCGGCCGCGAGAAGCGGGTCCGCGAGCTCCTGGAGATCGTCGGCCTCAACCCCGAGCACTACAACCGCTTCCCGCACGAGTTCTCCGGCGGCCAGCGCCAGCGCATCGGGGTCGCCCGTGCGCTCGCCCTGGAGCCGAAGCTGATCGTCGCGGACGAGCCGGTGTCGGCCCTGGACGTCTCGATCCAGGCCCAGGTCGTGAACCTGCTCCAGAAGGTGCAGCGGGAGCTGGGCATCGCGTTCGTCTTCATCGCCCACGACCTGGCTGTCGTACGGCACTTCTCGCAGCGCGTCGCGGTCATGTACCTGGGTAAGATCGTCGAGATCGCCGACCGCGACGACCTGTACGGCAACCCGCGCCACCCCTACACGCGGGCCCTGCTGTCCGCCGTACCCGAGGCCACGGCGGACGACCAGCCCGCCCGCGAGCGCATCCGCCTCCAGGGCGACGTGCCCTCCCCGATCAACCCGCCCTCCGGCTGCCGCTTCCGCACCCGCTGCTGGAAGGCGACGGACAAGTGCGCCTCCGAGGCGCCGCCGCTGGTCCAGGTCGAGGGCAACAAGCCGGGCCATCTGACCGCCTGCCACTACCCGGAGACGGAGGCCACCGTGCCCGCGCCCCGTCTCTCCAAGGACCCCGAGGCCGCGGTCTGACACACCCCTTTTCGTCAGCCGCCGTCACCGGAACGGACTTTCACCGGCCCATTGACCCGAGCCCATGAACGTCCGCTTCCAAGGGGAGCGAGGGCCCGTGCCTCCCCGGCACGGGCCCTGTTCCATTTCCGTTGACGTGACAGGCCGCTACGGGCGTCCGGGCTCGCGGTGGCCGAGCGGTACGGGGACTGGGGACGGTCCCCCTGACCGCCACGAGCCCGGAGATCATCACGGTCGCAGGGCGCGGCTACGCCCCTTCAGGGGCGCGGGGAACTGCGCGACAGCCCCCACCGGCCCGCGGTGTCGTCACTCGTCGTCACGCACCCCTTCCAGCGACTCCTCCAAGGCCGCCAACGCCGGGTCCAGCACGATGTCCTCCGCCCGGGCCTCGATCGTCGGGTCCTCCGGGAAGTGGCAGGCCGTCAAGTGGCCCTCGTGGTTGCCGGAGATACGGATCAGTGGGGGTTCCTCCGCCGCGCACTTGTCCTGCGCCTTCCAGCAGCGGGTGCGGAAGCGGCAGCCGGAGGGCGGGGAGATCGGGGAGGGGACGTCGCCGGCGAGGCGGATGCGCTCGCGCGGGGCCGCGTCCTCGTCCGCCAGGTTCACCTCGGGCACCGCGGACAGCAGGGCGTGGGTGTAGGGGTGGCGAGGGCGGGTGTAGATGGACTCACGGTCGCCGACCTCGATCACCTTGCCGAGGTACATGACCGCGACGCGCTGCGAGAAGTGCCGTACGACAGCGAGGTCGTGGGCGATGAACAGGAACGCGATGCCGAGTTCGTCCTGCACCTTCTGGAGCAGGTTGACCACCTGGGCCTGGATCGAGACGTCCAGGGCCGACACCGGCTCGTCCGCCACGATCAGCTTCGGTTCAAGGGCCAACGCCCTTGCCACACCGATCCGTTGGCGCTGACCGCCGGAGAACTCGTGCGGGAAGCGGTTGTAGTGCTCGGGGTTGAGGCCGACGATCTCCAGCAGCTCGCGTACCCGCTTCTCGCGGCCGCCCTCCGGGTCGATGCCGTTGATCTCCATCGGACCCGAGATGATCTTGCCGACCGTCTGGCGGGGGTTGAGGGAGGAGTACGGGTCCTGGAAGATCATCTGGATCTCGGACCTGATCGGGGCGAGCTGCTTGCGGTTGGCGTGGGTGATGTCCTGGCCGCGGTACGAGATCGAGCCGGCAGTCGGCTCCAGCAGCCGGGTGATCAGGCGGCCGGTCGTCGACTTGCCGCAGCCGGACTCCCCCACCAGGCCGAAGCTCTCGCCGACGTGCACGGTCAGGTCGATGCCGTCGACGGCCTGGACATGGCCGACGGTCCGGCGGATCGGGAAACCGCCCTTCACCGGGAAGTGCTTGGTCAGCCCCTCCACCTTCAGCAGCGGCTCCCCGGCCGTCGCGGCCTGCCGGGGTGCGGGGAGGACGAGGTCCTCTGTCATGACGTGTCCTCCTGTGGCCCTAGCCCAGCCGGGGCTTGATCTCTTCGATGAAGATGGTCCGCTTCTGTTCCGCCGTCAGATGACAGGCGGAGGCCCGGTCGGGGCCCAGCAGCGGGCGTTCGGTGACGCAGCGGCTGCCGCCCACCCGGTCCTGGAAGGTGCAGCGCGGATGGAACCGGCAGCCCGGGGGCGGCTTGAGCAGCGACGGCGGGGAGCCCGGGATGGGCGCGAGGGGCGCGCCGACGTCCGAGTTGATCCGTGGCATGGAGTTCAACAGGCCCCAGGTGTACGGATGTTGCGGCGCCCTGAGCACCTCGCGCGCCGAGCCCCGCTCGATCGCGCCACCCGCGTACATCACCATGATGTCGTCGGCCATGTCGGCGATGACCCCGAGGTCGTGCGTGATGAAGATGATCGCCGAGCCGAACTCCTGCTGGAGGTCCTTCAGCAGATCCAGGATCTGCGCCTGGACCGTCACGTCCAGCGCGGTCGTCGGCTCGTCGGCGATCAAGAGGTCCGGGTCGCAGACCAGCGCCATCGCGATCATCGCGCGCTGACGCATACCGCCGGAGAACTGGTGCGGGTAATCCTTCGCCCGCTCCTTGGGGTTGGGGATGCCGACCTTGCCGAGCATCTCCACGGTCCGCGCCCAGGCCTCCTTCTTGGAGGCGCCCCGGTGCTTCATGTACGGCTCGGCGATCTGGCGGCCCACCGAGTAGTACGGGGAGAGCGCGGTCAGTGGGTCCTGGAAGATCATCGCGACCTTGTTGCCGCGCAGCTTCTCCAGCTCCGACTCCCGGGCGGTCGTCAGCTCCTGACCCTCGAGCAGGATCTCGCCCTCGACGGTAGTGAACATCGGGTTGTGCAGGCCGAGGACGGTCAGGTTGGTGACGGACTTCCCGGAGCCCGACTCCCCGACGATGCCGAGCGTGCGGCCCCGTTCGAGGTCGAAGGAGAGCCCGTCGACGGCCCGGACGATGCCGTCCTCGGTCCGGAAGCTGACATGCAGGTCCCGCACCGAGAGAAACGCGCCCGCGCCGGCCGGAACGGGGGCCCCGGCCTCCTTGGTCAAAGTGGTCACGAAAGTGCTCCTAAGGGCGGCTAGGACAGCCGCACGCGCGGGTCGATCACGGCGTACACGGCGTCGACGACGATGTTGCACATCAGGATCACGGCGGCGGCGAAGAGCATCACGCCGAGCAGCAGCGGGAGATCGCTGAACTGCACCGATTCCACCGCGAGATGCCCGAGTCCGGGCAGTCCGAAGGTGTACTCGGTGATGATCGCGCCGCCCAGCATCGAGGAGAGGTCGATGCCGAGGATGGTGACGATCGGGATGAGGGAGCCGCGCCAGGCGTACCGGAAGAAGACGTACCGTCTGCTCATGCCCTTGGCGCGGGCGGTGCGGACGTGTTCCTCCTGGAGCTGTTCGATCATCGACGAGCGCGCCATACGGGTGTACTGCGCGGCGAAGATGGTGGACAGGACGACCCAGGGGATGATCAGCCCGGTGAACCAGGCGACGGGATCCTTGGTGAGTTCGGTGTAGCGGGGTTCGTCGAAGATATGGGTCTGGTACACCAGGATGGCCATGGCCAGCGGGCCCAGGAAGTAGATCTGCATCGAACTGAGCACCATGGAGCCCGCCGTGAACGACTTGTCCACCAGTGTTCCGCGCCGCCAGGCGGCGATCATGCCGGTGCCGAGCCCGACGAAGAGGAACACCACGGTGGCGCCGAGCGCGAGCGAGACGGTCAGCGGCAGCCGGTCCAGCAGCGTCGACCAGACCTGCTCGTTGGTGTGGTACGAGTAGCCGAAACAGGGGGCGGGGCAGGGCCCCTGGGAGAAGTCGTCGCGGCCCATGACGATCCCCTGGATGAAGATCCAGAACTGCTCGGGGATCGACTTGTCGATGCCGAGTGTGCGGTGGATGTTCTCCAGCGCCTCGGGCGTACACGTCTTGCCGCACATCAGCAGCGCCGGGTCCCGGGGCATGCCGAAGAAGAGCAGGAAGGCGACGACGGTCAGCAGGATCAGGATCACGATCGAGCCGAGGATCCGGCGGAAGAGGAAGCGCAGCATCTCAGTGGCAGCTTTCGGACTCGAAGGCCGTGCGGCGCGGTGCGCCCCGTCACGGGACGGGGCGCACCGGGCACCGCGGTCGGGAAGGGGTTACTTCACGAACAGCCGGCGCGGGTCGACGCCACCGATGACGTCGTCGTACACCAGGCCACCGATCTTGGAACCGGCGATCTGGGTCTGCTTGTAGTACGCCGTCGGGATGTTGGAGACGACGTCCTTGACGATGTACTCGTTGATCTTGTTCCAGGCCTCGGCGGCCTTCACCGGGTCGGTGATGGTGGACGCCTTGTCGATGTCGGCGTTGACCTTCGGGTCGTTGATGTGCGAGTAGTTCGAGGCGCCGTCCTGGATCTGGCGGCCGTCGTACAGCGGCGGGATGACGGTCGAGGCGCTCGGCCAGTCGGCACCCCACGCGGTGTGGTAGATGTCGAAGTTGTTCTCGACCTTGGAGACCTGGTCGTAGTAGGTCTCGGCCGGGATCTCCTGGCGCTGCACATCGAAGCCGGCCTTCTCCAGGCCCGCCGCCATGGCGGTGGAGTACTGCTGGCCCTCGGGGGTGTTGATGTAGCCGAAGGTCAGCTTCAGGCCCGACTTGCCGGCCTTGTCCAGCAGTTCCTTGGCCTTGGCCGGGTCACCGGCGGGCTTCTTCTTCTTGCCGAAGGGGTCGAAGGCCGGGTCGTAGCCGGTGACGGTCGGGCTGATCAGACCGCCGGCGACCTCACGGGCCGCAGTGCCGCCAGAGGCTCGCACGAACGGGGTGATCGGGAGGGCATAGGCTATGGCCTCCCGGACGGCTTTGTCCTGCATCTCCTTGTGAGACAGGTTGATATTCATTTGGCCCACGTACGGCTGGTAGCCGGAGATGGTGCGTGACTTCATTGCCGAGTCGCCGAGCACCTTGGACAAGTTGCCCGCGTCCACCTCGTTATTGAAGCTGATCGCGGTCGCGTTGGTGCCGGAGTCGTCGAGGATGGCCTTGGTGGAGTCCTCGAACTGCTTGTTGAACTGGAAGTTGAACTGGTCGACGTACTGGCGGCGGATCGGGTCGGTCTTCGCGTCCCAGTTGGTGTTCTTCACCAGGACCATCGACTTGCCGGACTTGAACTCCTGGATCTTGTACGGACCGGCCGTCATCGGCTCCTTGTCGTACTTCTCCTTGGTGTCGTTCTCCTCGGAGACGATCGAGTAGCCCGCCATGGCCAGCGCGTACGGCAGGTCCGGCTTGGCGGACTTGAACTTGAACAGGATCGTTTTGTCGTCCGGCGTCTCCAGCACCGTGTCCGGCAGGTGCTTGCCCTTGTAGGGGCCGTCCTTGAGCAGGCTCCGGTACTCCGCGCCCGGAGTGTCGGCGAGCCACTGCTGGATGAACGTCGGGCCGTTGGAGATGAACGGCGCGAAGAGCCGCTCGAAGGTGTGGCGCACGTCGGTGGCGGTGATCGCGGAGCCGTCGGCCCACTTGATCCCGTCCTTCAGCGTGAACTTCCAGGTCTTGCCGCCGTCCGTGGTGGTACCGGAGTCGGTGGCCAGGTCGCCGACGACCTCGTGCTTCTTGCCGTCGTCGCTGGTGGCCTTGTAGCCGGTGAGGCCTCTGTGGATCAGCTGCGACAGGGCCATCTCGTCGGAGACGTAGATCTGCCCGGGGTCGAGGTGCGCGAAGCTGTCGCGCTGGAGCACGGTGATCGCGCCGCCCGGCTTGGCGCCGGGGACCTCGGCGGCGGGGCCGGTCGAGGCTTCGGCGTCGCCGAACTCGATGCCCGACTGCTGCCGTTGGGCGTTCTCCTTGTCTTCCTTGTCGTTGCCGGTGCCTTCACTGCCGCCCTCGCTGCAGCCGGTGAGCACAAGAGCTCCCGCCGCGAGCAGGGAGATCGCGGCGTACGCGTGGCGTCCACCCTTACCCATCACTCAATTCCCACCCATCTATGTGTTCACCAGTGCCGATGAAGTGCTGTCCGGCGACGGTCGTGTGTCGTCGGCCGGAGGTCGGGCGAGGACGCCCCTCAACGTGTCGGTCAGCGGGCCGTCTTGGGGTCGAAGGCGTCCCGGACCGAATCCCCGAGCAGGTTGAAGGCCACGATGAAGATGATCATCGAGATGCCCGGGAAGAACATGTAGGTGATGTCGTTCTGCATGACGAGCTCGGTCGCCGCCTTGGAGAACATCTGGCCCCAGTCCGGGGTCGGTTCGACCAGACCCACGCCCAGGAAGCTCAGACCGGCTTCGGCGGTCACAAAGTTCGGCAGCATATAGGTGGCCTGCACCAGGATCGGTGTGACCACATTGGGCAGGACCTCCTTGCGGATGATGCGGCCCGGCGGCGCGCCGCTCACCTTGGCGGCCTCGATGAACTCCCGTTCTCGCAGGGCCAGTGCGGTGCCGCGCAGGATGCGCGCGAGGCTCATCCAGCCGAGCACCCACATCACCGAGATCAGCGCGACGACCCGGACATAGACCGGGGTCTCGTCCCGTGGGCTGACGAACAGGGAGACCACGACCGGCATGCTCGCGATGAAGAACAGCTGGGAGGGGATGGCGAGCAGGAAGTCGATCACCCGGCTGATCACATAGTCCGTCTTGCCACCGAGGTAGCCGGCCGCGACGCCGAGGACGATGCCGGTGATCACGGTGGCCAGGGTCACCGCGAGCGAGATGCCCAGGGAGTTGCGGATTCCGTAGAGCAGCTTGGTGAAGACGTCGTAGCCGTTGCCCGGTTCGAGGCCGAACCAGAACTCGCCGCTGATACCGCCGTTGGGCTGCACCGGCACACCCGCGCTGTCGAACAGTTCCGGGCGCTCGTCGGCGTACACCGTGTACGGGGTCTTGCCGTACAGCTTGGCGATCAGCGGGGCGAGCAGTCCGACCGCGAAGAAGAAGATGACGACGTACGCCGAGATCACGCCGGTGCGGTCGCGCTTGAAGCGGATCCACATCAGCTGGCCGGGAGACCGGCCGATGAGTTGCTCGTCCTCGGGCTTCGTCTTCGGCTCTGGTTCGCCATCGACGACGACCGAACTCCCGCCGCCCTCGATATCGATGGGACTTGTCACAGTTCGTCCGTTTCACAGGTGTGGGTGTGCCGAACCCACGACCGGCGCAGGGTGTGCGTGGTCGCGGATCGGATCATGAAGAAACGTCGGGGCACCCCGAGGCATGCGGAAACCGCAGCCGGACGCGCGTAGTTGAACGGCGGTTCTGTCCGCCGGTCACCACGTCAGCGGCAACTGCCCCGCGCGGAACGTGGATCGACGAAAACGGACGGCATGACCCACCTGGTGCGCATGACACCGCACATGGGTTCCTCCTCGTGACTCAACGCGTTCACCGACAGGAGGGGGTACATGTCTTTCCTCCGACACCCCTGACGGAGGGTCAGACACCCCCTGGTGCTCGTGAGTCGGCGCTGTCCCCACAGCGCGAGACCCATTGACCCGAGCGCTACGCGGCTAACTATCTGCCATGTGCCAAGTACCGACCACTGTCTTTAAATCTCAATTCAGTCACAGCTGGCGCGTAGACCTTCCAAAATCTGGACAAAGCGTTCGCCCCGAGAAGGGCGCGAAACGGACGTGTTACATGGCTATCGGGCGAGGATCTCCGCATTACGGACAGTCGGGGGTCGAAAAACCGGTTGCAGAAAGCCCGGATCCCCTCACCATGAGGGGATCCGGGCTCAAGTGCCGGTGCTACAGGGCGGTTCAGCCGTGCTTGGCGCGGCTCGCGGCGCGGGCGCGCTCGCGGGCGTCCAGGTTCACCTTGCGGATGCGAACCGCCTCCGGGGTGACCTCCACGCACTCGTCGTCACGGCAGAACTCCAGCGACTGCTCCAGGGAGAGCTTGCGCGGCGGGACGATCGCCTCGAACGAGTCGGCCGAGGACGACCGCATGTTGGTGAGCTTCTTCTCCTTGGTGATGTTGACGTCCATGTCGTCGGAGCGCGAGTTCTCGCCGACGATCATGCCCTCGTACACCTCGGTGCCCGGGTCGGTGAACAGCACACCGCGCTCCTGAAGGTTCGTCATCGCAAAGGCGGTGACGGCACCGGCGCGGTCGGCGACCAGGGAACCGTTGTTACGGGTCTGGAGCGTGCCGAACCAGGGCTCGAAGCCCTCGTGGATGGAGTGGCCGATGCCGGTGCCGCGGGTCTGGGTCAGGAACTCGGTCCGGAACCCGATGAGACCGCGGGACGGCACGACGAACTCCATGCGGACCCAGCCGGAGCCGTGGTTGGACATGTTGTCCATACGGCCCTTGCGGACACCCATGAGCTGCGTGACCGCGCCCATGTGCTCCTCGGGCACGTCGATCGTCATGCGCTCGACCGGCTCGTACGTCTTGCCGTCGACCTGCTTGGTGACGACCTGGGGCTTGCCGATGGTCAGCTCGAAGCCCTCGCGGCGCATCTGCTCGACCAGGATGGCGAGCGCGAGCTCACCACGGCCCTGGACCTCCCAGGCGTCGGGACGCTCGGTGTCGAGGACACGGAGCGAGACGTTACCGATCAGCTCGCGGTCGAGGCGGTCCTTGACCTGACGGGCGGTGACCTTGCGGTCCTTGACGGCCGCCTTCGCGTCGGCGCCCTTGCCGGTGCCGCCGCGGCCGACCAGCGGGGAGGTGTTGGTGCCGATGGTCATGGAGATCGCGGGCTCGTCGACCGTGATCAGCGGCAGCGCGACCGGGTTCTCCGGGTCGGCCAGGGTCTCACCGATCATGATGTCCGAGATACCGGCGACGGCGCAGATGTCACCGGGTCCCGCCACCTCGGCGGGCTTGCGGGTGAGCGCCTCGGTCATCATCAGCTCGGTGATACGGACGTTGCTGATCGTTCCGTCACGCTTGATCCACGCGACCGTCTGGCCCTTCCTGAGCTCGCCCTGCTCGACACGGAGCAGCGCGATACGGCCGAGGAAGTTGTCGGCGTCCAGGTTGGTGACATGGGCCTGGAGCGGGGCGGCCTCGTCGTAGATCGGGGCCGGGACGTGCTCCAGGATGGTGGAGAAGAACGGCTCCAGGCTGGTGGAGTCGGCGGGGACGGTGCCGTCCTCCGGCTTGGTCAGCGAGGCGATGCCGTCACGGCCGCAGGCATAGACGATCGGGAACTCGATCTGGTCCTCGTCGGCGTCCAGGTCGAGGAAGAGGTCGTACGTCTCGTTGACGACCTCGTCGATCCGGGAGTCCGGCCGGTCCGTCTTGTTGATGCAGAGGATGACCGGCAGCCGCTGCTGGAGCGCCTTGCGGAGCACGAAGCGGGTCTGCGGCAGCGGGCCCTCGGAGGCGTCCACGAGCAGCACGACCGCGTCCACCATCGACAGACCGCGCTCGACCTCACCGCCGAAGTCGGCGTGGCCGGGGGTGTCGATGATGTTGATGGTGATGACGTCGCCGCCATCCTTCGGGTGGTACTTGACGGCCGTGTTCTTGGCCAGGATCGTGATGCCCTTCTCACGCTCCAGGTCGTTCGAGTCCATCATGCGGTCGTCGAGGGACTCGGCGGCGTGCGCGGCGAAGGAGCCGGCCTGCTTGAGCATGGCATCGACGATGGTCGTCTTGCCGTGGTCGACGTGGGCGACGATGGCGACGTTACGGATGTCGTGGCGCGTGGCCATATTGCGGCGTTCTCCCGGAGTGTGAGGACGGCCTGCGCGTACATCAGTGTTACGCGGGCCCTGCCGGGCTTGACATGCCACGGCCTCACCCCATGGTACGGGGCTGCGGGTGCGGAGGCGCGCCGGGATACATCGGTGCAGGTGGGGATGGGTTTACGGGGCCGACGGCGGCCGTCGGCCCCCAAATATCACCCCTACTTCTTCGACGGGCCGGCCGCCGGCCGCGCGCCCTTCTTCAAGAAGCCCATGTCCTCGTACACCGGGGTCTGGAAGCCGAAGGCGCCCGCGTTCACCAGGTTCTTCTTCGCCGCTGTCAGCTGGGGGCGCTGGTAGAGGGGGATCGAGCCGGCCGCTGCCCAGATCCGGGAGTCCGCCTTGCGGATGAGGCTCTTTGTCTCGCCCTCGTTCAGCGTGGAGACCGCTTGGTCGAAGAGCTGGTCCACATGGTCGGTGCCCACCCGGGTGTAGTTCTGCTCGACGTTCAGGGAGCCGTCGGCGGCCGGGACCGGCTTGGCGTAGATCGGGCGGGCGTCGGTGGCGGGGAAGGCGGAGGCCGGCCAGGAGTACAGGGCCAGGTCGTACTCGCCGGAGGCGATGTGGTCCTTGAAGTAGCTCTCGTCCGAGACCTTGGACAGCTCGGTGCGGATGCCCACCCGGTCCAGCATGCGCCGGATGCGTTCCGCGACCGTCCGCAGGCTCTCCGAGCCGGGCCCTGAGGGGAGCACGAAGCGCAGCGTCAGCGCTTTGCCGTCCTTGGCCAGCGCCCTGTCCGGGGCGCCCGCCGGGGCCGCGGTGCCCTTGGGGGCGTAGGCGCCCGGCGCCCCGCCCTGCTGCTTCAGGTCGTGCCGCTTCTTCTCCCGGTCCGCCTCGGCCGGTGCCTTGTCGTCGTCGCCGACGATGTACGTGCCGTCGTCGCCGTCGTCGCCCCCTTCGGACTCCTCCTCGCCCTTCTTCTCGGCGTCCTTCTTCCCTTCCGCCCCCGCCGCCTTCTCGCCCTTCTTCTGCTTCACCGGGCCACCGGGCACCCACCCGGCGTCCGCCAGCAGCGCCTGGGCCTCCGCGGTGTCCTGGCCGCCCAGCGCGCCGCTGTTGTCGGCGTAGGCGGCCTGTCCGGCCAGCGCCAGGTGGCTGCCGACGGGCTCCGCGGGCAGCCCCAGCGGCTTCAGGACGGCACCGGCGAGCTCCTTGCGGTCCAGCGCCCGGGCCACCGCCCGGCGGACGCGCTCGTCGGCGAGCGGACCGTCGGCGCCGTTGAGGGCGAGCTGGGTGAACGCGGGCTCCAGCGAGCGACGGACCTCGAAGCGCCTGAGGGCCTGCTGCTGACGGTCGTACTTGGTGAGCGCCTTGCGCTGTTCCTTCCGCGCGCTGTTCTCCTCGCCGTACAAGGGCGTCGCGCCCTGCAGCGGTGTGCTGGTGCCCTTGCCGCCGGCGCGGGCGGCGAGGCCGATCCGGCGGACCGTGTCGGGGTCGATCTCGGCCAGGTCGAGCGTCCCGGCGGCCAGCGCCTGGGCCCGCTCGTCGCGGGGCACGGCGCGCAGCACGATCTCGTTCAGCTTGGCCGGACTGCCCCACCAGCGCGGATTGCGGGCCAGGGTGATCTCGTCGTCCTTGCGGTCGACCTTCTGCACGGCGAACGGCCCGGCGGTGACCTTGAGCTTGCGGCGGGCGCCGTCGTTGAAGGCGTCCGGGGTGCCCATGACGTCCTTCGGGTACAGCGGCGAGAACAGCGAGCGCCAGTCGGCGTACTGGCGCTCGAAGGTGACCTTGACCTCCAGGTCGTTGGCGCCGCGCTCGATCCGCTCGATGCGGTCGTAGCCCGCGTTGCGCGCGGTCCAGTACGCGGAGTCCTTGCCGGACAGGGCCCGCCACTGGGCGGCGAAGTCGGCGGCGCCGATCTCCCGGCCGTCGCTCCAGACGGCCTGCTGGTTCAGCTTGTACAGCACGACCTGCTTCGGCTCGGTCTCGACGACCTTCGCGGTCTCCAGGTAGTCGGGGTTGATCTCCGGCCGCCCGCTGGCGTCGAGGCGGTACATCGACGGCAGGACGGCCTGGGCGACCCGGGTGGTGGTGGCGTCGGCATCGGCCTGGAAGGTGTTCAGGGTCTCCGGCACGGCGTCGACGGCCCAGCGCAGGGTGCCGCCGTCGGCGACCAGGGAGCGGGCGGCGGGGGCGATGTCCTGCTCCGCGAGCGGCTTGCCCGCCGGATCCTCGGAGGCACAACCGGCGAGCGCGAGCGCACTGACGCTGAGAAGAACGACCGAGCGCATTACCGCGCGCGGTCCGGGGCCGTCGTGGGACATCTCTGCTTACCTCCGGGAGCCGCGGGGGGTTATGATCACGTTTGGCGGTATATGGAGCTGATCACATCTATGCGGCCACTGAAGAGGAAAGGGTTCGGCAACGGGCGGCGACACGGCGAGCCACGCCGGGAACCCCACCCGTGCGGCGCAACGCACCGCGGGATGCACCTACGCGCCTCGGCCAATCGGTGCACGTCCCTTCACAGCGACAGGTGTGACGCGCAACACTCGCAGGCGCATGAACGTTGCCACCCACGGCCGCACGGCCGACGGAAGCGAGGTCACGTCATGTCCGTGCACGACGACCTGACGTCAGTCCAGCGGTGCCTCGACGACCTGAACAGGTCCGTGAGCCGACTGGAACAGCAGCTCGGCAGCGGCGGTCTGGACATCCGCCGCGTCCGCACCGACTGCGATCACCTGCGCGAGAGCGTGGCCCTGCTGCGCGCGGCGGCCTCCGCCCCCGCGACTCAGAAGCGCCCCGATCTCGTCACCATCCCCGACACCCCATACGACGACTCTCTGTGGATCGACACGGACGACGAGGGTCTAGGCGCCCGGGACCGACGAGCCCCCTGAACCCGAACCGACCGGAGTCAAACCTTGGCCACTGGTACGGAACCCCATCTGAACAGCGGCGGTGTACGAGCCGGTACGCGCGCCGCGATCTCCGCCCCGCATCTGCGGACCGACCGCTGGTGGCTGGCGCCCGCCGTCACCGCGGCCGGTCTGCTGGCGTTCATCGTCTACTCGACCTGGCGCGCCTTCGCCAACGCCGACTACTACGCGGCGCCCTATGTCTCGCCGTTCTACTCCCCCTGTCTCGCGGAGAACTGCGAGCCGATGAGGAACGGCCCCAACTGGGAGATCTTCGGCGGCTGGTGGGGCATCTCCCCCGCCATCATCATCCTGATCTTCCCGCTCGGCTTCCGGCTGACCTGCTACTACTACCGCAAGGCCTACTACCGGGGCTTCTGGGCGTCCCCGCCGGCCTGCGCGGTGGCCGAGCCGCACCAGAAGTACAGCGGTGAGACCCGCTTCCCGCTGATCCTGCAGAACATCCACCGGTACTTCTTCTACGCCGCGATCCTGGTCGCCGGAATCCTGACGTACGACACCGTGCTCGCCTTCCGCGACGAGCACTACGAGTGGGGCCACATGGGCCTCGGCACCCTGGTGTTCCTCGTCAACATCGTGCTGATCTGGGCGTACACGATCTCCTGCCACTCCTGCCGGCACATCGTCGGCGGCAAGCTCAAGCACTTCTCCAAGCACCCCGTGCGCTACCGGATGTGGACCTGGGTCGGGAAGCTCAATGCCCGTCACATGCTGCTCGCCTGGGCCTCGTTGGTGAGCGTGGCGCTCGCCGACTTCTACGTCTATCTCGTCGCGTCCGGTGCCTTCGACGATCCGAGGTTGTTCTGATGTCCGTGGTGGACCGGCAGGAGTGGGACGTCGTCGTGGTCGGCGCGGGCGGCGCCGGACTGCGGGCCGCGATCGAGGCGCGCGAGCGGGGCGCCCGTACGGCGGTGATCTGCAAGTCGCTGTTCGGCAAGGCGCACACGGTGATGGCCGAGGGCGGGATCGCGGCCGCAATGGCCAACGCCAACGAGCACGACAACTGGCAGGTCCACTTCCGCGACACCATGCGCGGCGGCAAGTTCCTCAACCAGTGGCGGATGGCCGAACTGCACGCGCAGGAGGCCCCGAACCGGGTGTGGGAGCTGGAGACCTGGGGCGCCCTGTTCGACCGTACGAAGGACGGCCGGATCTCCCAGCGCAACTTCGGCGGCCACGAGTACCCGCGCCTGGCCCACGTCGGCGACCGCACCGGGCTCGAACTGATCCGCACCCTCCAGCAGAAGATCGTTGCCTTGCAGCAGCAGGACTTCAAGGAGACCGGGGACTACGAGTCCCGCCTGAAGGTCTTCCAGGAGTGCACGGTCACCCGGGTCCTGAAGGACGGCAATCGAGTCTCCGGTGTCTTCGCCTACGACCGTGAGACCGGCCGTTTCTTCGTCCTGGAAGCCCCCGCCGTGGTGATCGCCACCGGTGGCATCGGCAAGTCCTTCAAGGTGACGTCGAACTCGTGGGAGTACACCGGCGACGGCCACGCGCTGGCGCTGCTCGCGGGCGCGCCGCTGCTGAACATGGAGTTCGTGCAGTTCCACCCGACGGGCATGGTCTGGCCGCCGTCGGTGAAGGGCATCCTCGTCACCGAGTCGGTGCGCGGCGACGGCGGGGTGCTCAGGAACTCCGAGGGCAAACGGTTCATGTTCGACTACATCCCTGACGTCTTCAAGGAGAAGTACGCCGAATCCGAGGAGGAGGGCGACCGCTGGTACGACGACCCGGACAACAACCGGCGTCCCCCTGAGCTGCTTCCCCGCGACGAGGTCGCCCGTGCGATCAACTCCGAGGTGAAGGCGGGCCGCGGCTCCCCGCACGGCGGGGTCTTCCTGGACGTGTCGACGCGGATGCCCGCCGAGGTGATCAAACGCCGACTGCCGTCCATGTACCACCAGTTCAAGGAGCTGGCGGACGTGGACATCACGGCGGAGGCGATGGAGGTCGGGCCGACCTGTCACTACGTGATGGGCGGCATCGCGGTCGAGTCCGACACGGCGGCCGCGCGCGGGGTGCCCGGTCTCTTCGCGGCCGGTGAGGTCGCGGGCGGTATGCACGGCTCCAACCGGCTCGGCGGCAACTCCCTCTCCGACCTGCTGGTGTTCGGGCGCCGGGCGGGCTGGCACGCGGCCGAATACGCGGCGGCCCTCGCCTTCGAACGCCCCGAGGTGGACGACGTCCAGGTCGACACCGCGGCGGCCGAGGCACTGCGCCCCTTCTCCGCGGAGAGCCCCGACGAGGCCACGCCGGAGAACCCGTACAGCCTCCACCAAGAGCTCCAGCAGACCATGAACGACCTCGTCGGCATCATCCGCCGCGAGGGCGAGATGGCGCACGCCCTTCAGAAACTGGCCGAGCTGCGAGTACGCGCCCGGCGGGCCGGGGTGGAGGGGCACCGCCAGTTCAACCCCGGCTGGCACCTCGCGCTGGACCTCAGGAACATGCTGCTGGTCAGCGAGTGCGTGGCGCGGGCCGCGCTGGAGCGCACCGAGTCACGCGGCGGCCACACCCGCGAGGACCATCCGACGATGGAGCGCACCTGGCGCAACATCAACCTGCTGTGCCGGCTGGCCGACCCCACCGGCGGCCTCGCGGCGACCGACCCGGAGCGCGGCCAGATCGACCTCACCCGGGAGACCACCGACCCCATCCGCCCTGACCTGCTCGCCCTCTTCGACAAGGAGGAGCTGGTCAAGTACCTCGCCGAAGAGGAGCTCTACGAGTGAGCAGCTACGAGGCCCGCTTCAAGGTGTGGCGGGGTGACGTCGGGGGCGGCGGCCTGGAGGACTTCAAGGTCGAGGTGAACGACGGCGAGGTGGTCCTCGACATCATCCACCGCCTCCAGGCCACCCAGACCCCGGATCTCGCCGTCCGCTGGAACTGCAAGGCGGGCAAGTGCGGTTCGT
Organism: Streptomyces sp. NBC_00287; assembly: GCF_036173105.1. Classification (NCBI taxonomy): domain Bacteria; kingdom Bacillati; phylum Actinomycetota; class Actinomycetes; order Kitasatosporales; family Streptomycetaceae; genus Streptomyces; species Streptomyces sp. NBC_00287. The sequence continues at coordinate 6,132,533 of NZ_CP108053.1, read as the reverse complement.
GCTCGGCGGAGATCAACGGTCGGCCGCGCCTGATGTGCATGACGCGGATGTCGGTGTTCACCCGCGAGGAGACGATCACGGTGACGCCCCTGCGCGCCTTCCCGGTCGTCCGGGATCTCGTCACGGACGTCGGCTTCAACTACACCAAGGCGCGCGAGGTCCCGGCCTTCGTGCCGCCCGAGGGAGTCGGCCCCGGCGAGTACCGGATGATGCAGGAGGACGTGGACCGCTCGCAGGAGTTCCGCAAGTGCATCGAGTGCTTCCTGTGCCAGGACACCTGCCATGTGGTCCGCGACCACGAGGAGAACAAGCAGGCGTTCGCAGGACCGCGCTTCCTGATGCGCGTCGCCGAACTCGACATGCACCCACTGGACGCCGCCGCCGAGTCCGGCCTGGACCGCAAGAGCACCGCCCAGGACGAACACGGCCTCGGTTACTGCAACATCACCAAATGCTGTACGGAGGTCTGCCCCGAGGGCATCAAGATCACGGACAATGCGCTGATCCCGCTGAAGGAGCGGGCCGTGGACCGCAAGTACGACCCGCTGGTGTGGCTGGGCAACAAGATCCGCAGGCGGACCTAGGGATCAGGTCCGCGCCCGCAGATACCCCGAGTGGGCCACCTGGCCGAGGAACTTGAACCGGGTGTCCGTGGTCATGTGCTTCTCGAACGCCTCCTTGATCCCGGGCCACTTGGGGTGCCCGAAATCGTCGAGTACGACGATCCCGCCCGGCGCGACGATCTGCTCCGCCCACTCCAGGTCCGCGGCGACACCGGCGGCGGAGTGATCGCCGTCGACGATGACCACGCCGTAGGGCCGGTCGGCGACCAGCGCTCTGACCTCGGGGTCCTCGGAGAAGCCCTGCTGGATGCGGGCGGCGGTGCCGGCCGCTCCGGCGAGGCTCAGATTGGTGCGTACGGCGGCCAGGTTGACCGGGGTGCCGGAGGCGTCGGTGCCCATGGTGGCGCCGGGCTGGAGCTGGGTCCCGGCGAGGGGATCCACGATGGTCAGGCTCGGCTGCCGTCCCGCGCGCTCCATCATCCGGATGAGGGCGGCGCTGAACATCCCGTACAGGGTGCCGATTTCGAGGACCTCGTCGGTCGGCGGGTCGAGCAGCGGTACGGCGGAGAGCTTGCCGACGATGTTCATCGTGCCGCCGGCGATCCGTCCGACGCCGAGCGCCTCCATCGCGATGAGCAGCCGGAAGGCCTGGGCCACATTGCGCTCGCAGGCCGCTCGGTCGGCGCCGGTGGCCTGCTCCAGCTCCATGATGGTGCGGTTGAGATGGGGCGCCGAGGGCAGCCGGGACGCGCCGCGGCCGGTGCCGTCGAAGAAGAGCTCCAGCGGGCGCTGGCGGTTTCGCAGCGTCCTCAGTTCCTTCTGGAGCGCGTCCTTCGAGGAGACCTCGATATGACGGCGGACCTCCCGTTCGATGCGCTGGTCGATCAGCTGCACGAGCGGGCGCAGGGCGCGTCGGGCGGCTTTGCTGGTGATTAAGGCTCGCATGGTTGTTTGGCCTTCACTGGAAATGGGAGATGTGGACCGTAGGTCGTGCACAGGCCATTCACAACAAACAGAACCGCGCAATCCGGCAAAGCACAAATGACGTCTGCCCGACGAAGCGGTTACATATTCGGTGCCCATCCCTTCCGGTACGCGGTCCAGTCGCCCGCTTCGGCCGCGAAGTCCACGTACAGGGCGACGCCGAAGCGCTCCCGGTCCGGGTCGGTGCGGGACAGGCCGAGGCGGGTACCCCGTACGGCGGCGGAGACGGTCTCGGCGGACTCGTGGTGACCGATGTCGCTCTCGTGGAAGAAGGGCAGGCCCATCAGCAGGTCGGTGGTGGGCGGGGTGACCTCCAGGGCGAGGGAGGTCTGCTGGGCGACATAGCCGCCGTACAGGCTCTCCAGCGGCATGGCGGTGTCGTACGACATGACGGCGATCTGGTCGACCCTGCTCGCGACCTCGCCGAAGAACTTCTGCGACCACCACTTGGGGTGGCCGGTGAGGAATCCGGCGACCGAGTGCAGGGCGGGGAGCGGGTCTATCTGATGGGCGGCGACCGAGAGGGGGACGTCGCGGGCTTGTGTTTCGCGGTGCAGGGCGTCGAGGAGGGTGAGGTAGTCCGTGTCGCCCGAGTGGAGGGGTTCCAGGTCGAAGTGGGCGCCGTCGAATCCGGTGTCGAGGATCTGACGGGTCGAGGTGGCGACGGCTGCGCGGGTGGCCGGGTTCTCCAGGTGCAGGCCGTCCGGGCCCTCGCCGGCGAGTTTGTCGCCCAGCCAGGCCTGGACGCGGATGTGCGGCGCTTGTTGGTGTACGGCGCTCAGGAACCAGCGGGCGCGCGGGTACTTGGTTTCCGGGAGGGTGCCGTCGTGGTTGAGGGGGCCTGCGTGGACGTAGACGTCGCGGATGCCGGTGGTTTTCAGGCGGTGCACGAGTGCGGTGACGTCCGCGTCGCGTTTGCGGCCGTCCATCCAGGCGTGGCCGAGCCAGATGGCGTCGCGGTTTCTGGTGTACGTGCCGTCCTCGGGGTCGCCCGTGTAGTTCAGGCGGAGGGCCAGGGCGGCGGTGAGGGTGGGGAGGAGCAGGGCGAGGGTGAGGGCCAGGGCGGTGCGGGTGGCTCTGCGGCGCCATTTCTTGGGCTTCCGCGGCTTCTCCGGCTCCTCCGGGGCCGTCGGTGTCGCAGCGGACTCAGGGGGAGTGTCGGAGCCCTCGGTCTGCTCCTGCGTCTCCTGGTTCATTCCCGTCCCCTTGTCTCGCGTTCTGCGCTCCACCACGGGTCATCCCGGTCGCGCTGAGGCATTGCTGCTCATACGCTCCGAAATGTGACGTCATCCATGATCCGGGGCCGGCCTCGGCGGGCCGCCGGGCACATATCCGTGCTGGTCGTGCATGCCGTGGTGGGTGTGTTGGTCGCCTTGGCGTGGCTGGTGTTGCCGGGGATGACGTCGGGGGTGGACGCTCCGGTTGCGGTCGGTTCGGAGCGGCCCGTCGCGGGTGCCTCCGCCCAGGAGGAGCCGGAGTCCTCGCCCGGTGATCTCGCGTTGCCGCTCGTCGCGGCCGTGGCCGCAGTCGCGATCGCCGGATACGGGTATGTGCGGCGGACCCGACGGCTGCGGACTCGGACCACCCCCGGCGGTGAGCCGCTCCCGGCGCAGGGGCCGCCGCTCGGTGAGCTGGACGAACGGGCGCGGGGGCTCCTCGTCGACGCCGACGACTGGGTGCGGACCAGTCGGGAGGAGTTCTCCTTTGCCGAGGCCCGGGCGGGGGCCGAGGCCGTCGCGCCCTTCGCGCAGGCCCTCCGGGACGCCGAGGGCGAGCTCGCCTCCGCGTTCCGTATGCGGCAGCGCTTCGACGACGGGGTTCCGGACGACGACACCCGGCGGCAGCAGGTGCTCGCGGGGATCGTCGGGCGGTGCGAGGAGGCGGGGCGGCGGCTGGACGCGGAGGCGGCCGGGTTCGATCAGCTGCGGGGGCTCGAGGGGGATGTGGGCGGGGCGTTGGAGGTCGCCGAGGCCCGGTTCCGGGAACTGACCGGCCGTACCGCGGGCGCCGGCGCCACACTTGCCGAACTCGGCAAGCGGTACGGTCCCGCGGCCATCGCCGATGTGTCCGGCTACGTAGAACAGGCCAAGGACCGGCTCGTGTTCGCCACCTCCCGGCTCAACGAGGCCCGGCAGGGCGCCGACCTCGGCGAGACGGAACGGGCCATCCGCAATCTGCGTGCCGCCGAGGGTGCGATCGCCCAGGCCCTCGTGTTCGTCGAGGGGGTCGAACGGCTGGCAAGAGAGCTGGCCGCCGCGGCGGGACTGGTACCGGCCGCGCTCACCGGCGCGGAGTCGGAGATCGCCGGAGCACGGCAGCGGACCACCGGCGCCCCCGGGGGCCCACCGGAGGTCCGGATCGGCCATGCCGACGGCGTCCTGGCGGACGTACGGGACGAGGCGACCGGAGGGCCGTACGACCCGCTGGATGCGCTGCGGCGGATCGTGCGGGGTGTCGTGCCGGTCGCCTCTGGGCGGGCCGGGGTCCTGTCGGCGGCCGCGTCGCTCGTGGCGCACCGTGCTGCGGCCGCCGCGGACGACCACATCACCACCCACCGCGGCGCGGTCGGCAGCGCACCTCGCACCCGGCTCGCGGAGGCCCAGCGGCTGCTCGCCGCCACCCCCGGCCTCACAGACCTGCTCACCGCCGACGCCCTCGCCCGCCGGGCCCGGGAGCTGGCGGAGCAGGACGTACGCACGCGCGGCCGCCCGCTCACCGCGACGGCGGCGAGCTTCGGCGGGCCGCGGACCCGTGCCCGGCGGGAGTGACCGGCGGGGCCTCTTCGGCGGCGTACGGAAGCCCGCGCCCGGCGCCGGTCAGAACAGGCTCAGTAGCGCCTCCGCCTGGTCCGTGCCCCCGCCCACCGCGACGGCCGCGAGCTTCGGCGGCCCGCGCACCCGTCCGCGGCGGGAGTGACCGGCGGAGTCTCTTCGGCGGCGTACGGAAGCCCGCGCCCGGCGCCGGTCAGAACAGGCTCAGCAGCGCCTCCGCCGGATCCGTGAGGCCCGTTTCGCCGTCCGGGAGCGGGAGTTCGAACCAGACCGTCTTGCCGCGTGGTGTGCGGCGGGAGCCCCAGGCGGCGCTCAGGAGGCCGACCAGTTGGAGGCCACGGCCGCCCTCGTCCGTGTCGCGGGCCCTGCGGCGGCGGGGCTGGACCAGGCCCGCGTCCCAGACCTCGCAGACCAGGGTGCGGTCGAGCAGGAGGCGGAGGCGGATGTCGCCCTCGCCGTAGCGCAGCGCGTTCGTCACCAGCTCGCTGACCAGGAGTTCCGCCGTGTCGACGAGCGGCTCCAGGTCCCAGCTGAGGAGCCGGCCGCGGGCGTACTCACGGGCGCGGCCCACGCTGCGCGGCTCGCGCGGCAGCGTCCAGTCGCCGACGGAATCGGCGGGCAGGCCCTGGACGCGGGCCATGAGCAGCGCGATGTCGTCCTCGCCGTGGTGCGTGTCGAGGGTGTTGAGGACGTGGTCGCAGACGTCCTCCAGGGGGCGGGTGGGGTCCGTCAGCGCTCCTACGAAGGCCTGCAGGCCCTCGTCCAGGGGGTGATCGCGGCTTTCGACCAGTCCATCCGTGTAGAGCGCCAACAGGGCACCTTCGGGGAGTTCGACCTCCACCTCCTCGAAGGGCTCCCCGCCCACACCGAGCGGCATGCCCGGCGGCACGTCCAGCATCAGCGCGTCCTCGCCCGGCTCGACCAGGACGGGCGGCAGATGGCCCGCGTTGGCGAAGGTGCAGCGCCGGGTCACCGAGTCGTAGACCGCGTACACACAGGTCGCCAGGTATACCTCGGAGAGGTCGGCCTCGCGGGGGCGGCGGGCGGCGCGGGTCGCCTGCTGGACGCCGCCCGGCGCCCCGAGGCCCCGCGCGATCTCGTCCAACGCGCTCAGCACTTCTGCCGGTTCGAGATCCAGCAGGGCCAAGGTGCGTACGGCCGAGCGGAGTTCGCCCATCGCCACGGCCGCCCGCAGACCGCGCCCCATCACATCGCCGACCACCAACGCCGTACGGTGACCCGGCAGTTCGATGACGTCGAACCAGTCGCCGCCCACCTCGCTCGGCCGGTCCGAGAGGGAGTTGCCCGGCAGATAGCGGCAGGCGATGTCCAGGCCGGAGGCGACCGGGTCGCCCGGGGGCAGCAGGGACCGTTGCAGTATCAGCGCCCGCTCGTGCTCCCTGCGGTAGAGGCGGGCGTTGTCGATGCACACCGCCGCCCGCGCCGCCAGCTCCACGGCCAGATCCCGGTCCCGGTCCCCGAACGGCTCGCTGCCCTTCGTCCGGGAGAACTGCGCCAGGCCTACGACCGTGTCATGGGCGACCATCGGCACGGCCAGCGTGGACTGGACGAGGCCGCCCTCCTCGGCGGGCACGAACCGCGGCCGCGCGGTGCGCAGGGCGTCCGCGCACGGGGAGTTGAAGGGGTAGTGGTGGACCGCGCCGACCGCGACGGTCGCGCCGCCGCCGACGAAGGGCGCGTCGGAGACCGCGCTGGCGAAGGCCACCCGGCGCAGCTCTGCGCTGCCGTCGGCGAGCCCGGGCGGGGTCTCGTCGCCGGCCAGCAGGCCCTGGTAGAGGTCGACCGTGGCCAGGTCGCAGAAGCCGGGGACGACGACGTCGAGCAGCTCGCGGGCCGTGGTCTCCAGGTCGAGGGAGTTCCCGATCCGGGCGCCGGCCTCGTTCAGAAGGGCGAGATTGCGCCGTGCGGCGGCGGCCTCGCGGGCGGCGGCGCGGCGGGCCGTGATGTCGGTGCCGAGCCAGGCGATGCCGATGGGGCGGCCGGAGCCGCTGTGCACCCGGTAGAGGTTGATGGACCAGTGGCGGCGGTCGTCGGAGCCGGGAAGGAAGCCGGTGACGTGCATGTCCGTGATGGACTCGCCGGTCTCCAGGACCCGGCGCAGGGTGGCGGTGACCCGCTCCGCCTCGGGCCTGGGCAGATAGTCGTGGACGCCCTTGCCGCGATGGTCGTCCGGGGCGCCGCCGAACAGTGAGGCGAACCGCTGGTTGGCGCGGCGTACCCGCAGGTCGGGGTCGATCAGCAGGAAGCCGAAGGGAGATTGGCCGAAAATAGCCTGCGAGGCGGCGAGGTCGGTCTCGATTCTGCGCAAGGTCCGCACATCGACGACGATGCAGACGGCCGCCTTCTCGCCCTCCTCGGTCCGCGTCGGCATGACGTAGACCTCCGCGAGGGCCTCCTCCCCGCGCTCGCCGGTCTCGGGGTCCGGCTTGCGGAAGGGGACGACACCGGTCCACTCCCGGCCGTCGAGGATCTCGGCCATCTTGCGGTGCCCCAGCTCGCGCCGCTCGGGGTCGATGAACGCCGCGATGGGGTCCATACCCACGGCACGCCCGGCAGGGATGCCGAAGAGCTGCTCGGCGCGCAGGCTCCACTGGTCGACGAGACCGTCGGGGCCGATGGAGAAGGACGCGACGCGGATGTAGTCGTACATGCTGCCGGGCGGACTGGTCTGCCACAGGACCTCGGCGGGCGAACCATCGCCGGATCCACTGCTCGCGTCGGCCGCGGCGGCAGCCGTGGCCCCCGTCCTCGCGCCGTCCGACGGGTCCTCGGACTCCGTGGCCTTCGCTGGTATCTCGCTCACGCGAACCGTCCCCTCCAGCTCACCGCGTCCGGCACCGGTCACCGGAGGCGGCTGCCCGCAGTATCCAGCACTACGGCGCCGCACAACACGGTGTTCACGATCACAGCACGTTCCCGATCGTTTTTGGACCGGACCGCGGAAACACTTCCAGTCTTCTAACCAGCCAACACGCTGTCGAATCACGGACTCCGACAACCGCCAGTGGCCTGAACCAGTCGCTCTACAGGGCGGGGGTGGGCGTACAGCATTCAGTACGGGTTTCAGGGCACCGCGAGCTCGAACCACACCGTCTTGCCGGCGCCCCCGGGGCGGGTGCCCCAGCGGCGTGAGGAGTGGGCGACCAGTTGCAGGCCGCGGCCGCTCTCGTCCTCGGGGGCGGCGATGCGCTCGCGCGGGAACTCGGGGATCGGGTCGGAGACCTCGACCAGCAGGACACCGCTGAGGTGGGAGGGGCGGACCAGGCGGACGCCGATGGGGCCGGTGGCGTGCCTTAGGGCGTTGGTGACGAGTTCGCTGACCAGGAGGGCCGCGATATCGGCGAGGCTGTCCAGGCCCCAGTCGTGCAGTCGTCCGCGGACGGCGGCCCGGGCGGCACGGACGGCGCCGGGTTCGGCGGAGAAGGTCCACTCGACGCAGTCGCCTTCGGTGTCGATCACACCGATCACTTCCCAGGCAGGGTGTCCTATTTCGCGGGGTTAATGGGGACATACCCGGTATTCATGGGGGTGTATCGCTGCGATTGGCGTACGCCGGGGTGCAGTGCGCCTATTGGGTGGGGGGTGCTGTTGTCTGGCGACTGCGGGTTTCGTTGTGGCTGGTCGCGCAGTTCCCCGCGCCCCTAGGAACGTCCCAGTCGCGGTTCGATTTTCCGTACCGCCGGAACGTCCTGGTCCAGCCACTCCACGTCCCATAGCTCTGCCGGAGTCAGCCAGCGCAGGGCGTCGTGGTCCTGGAGGGGCTTCGGGGCAGGGGAATCGGGGTGGAGGCGGGCCGTCCAGACGTGCAGGACGTATGGCGCGCGCAGGGGCCACTCCCCCGGGATCCGCTCCACCGCTTCCGTCTCTACGCCCAGTTCCTCGCGCAGTTCGCGGACCAGAGCCGCCTCCGGGGTCTCGCCCCGTTCGACCTTGCCGCCGGGGAGTTCCCAGCGGCCGGCCAGTTCGGGGGGTGCGCTGCGGCGGGCGGCGAGGAGGTGGCCGTCGTTCAGGAGGGCGGCTCCCACCACCACGATCGGTTCCGTCATGCGCCGGAGCCTACGGGACCCCAGGGGGCGTCTCAGTTGGCGGTCTCGGCGCCGGGCTGGCTGATCCTCTCGACCCAGTAGAGCTGCTTGTGCCCACGGGAGTCGAGGCTGTCCGCGATCTTCTGGGCCTCGGCCCGGGTCGCGTACCGGCCCACGCGGTAGCGATTGCCGTTGTCGTCCTGTCGTATGACGAGCCAGGGAAGAGTGATCGTGCTGTCGTTCATCGCGTCCCACCGCTCCTTCCCGCCCTAGGGCCTGCCCCGCCCGCTAAGGAAACCGCAATCCGCATATGCCCGAGCCTACGCCTAACCTTTACGCAGCGAATACGGCTTTTCACAAAGAGGTACGCAACCGGCCAGGACGCAGGGGGCGCACGTCATCGAATGCGCCGTCGGCACGCGCTGACGCATCAAGTCAGCGGCATGCCGGGCACATTGGTGACGACCTGCGAGAACGACCAGATTCCAACCCCTGCTGAAGGGGCTCCGGTTGGATCGGTGCCGGGAGCAACTGCCCCGGAGTTGTGCGCTACTTCACGGGCAGGTGGTACGCGACCCGGTAGCGGTCGGCGGGGATGACGACGTCCGCGGTCTCCACGGGACGGCCGGAGGCGTAGTAGGTGCGCTGGATCACGAGGACCACATGCCCCGGGACGCCACCCAGGATGTGCAGTTCCTCCGCGAGGCCGGGGCGGGCGCCGACCTCCTCGGTGACGTTGTCGACGATGACGTCGATGGCGCGCATCCGCTCGACGACGCCCATGCCGCCGAGCGGGCCCTCCTCGGGGAGCATCACGGGGGTGCGGCCGGTGACCACGAGGGGCTCCCAGGAGGTGGAGAGCATCATCGCCTCGCCCGCCTCTCGGAAGAGATATCTGGTGCACATCACCCGGTCCCCGGCCTTGATGGCGAGCCGCTCGGCGACCGACCCGCTCGCCTCGGCCTGCTCACTGCTGGACTCCCAGGTGCCGCGCGCCTCGCCGTCGGCCTGCTCCTGTCGGAACGGCGTGGCCCCGCCGGTCGGGCGGAACCCGGAGCGGGCGATCCGGCGGGGCACCGGCCGCTCGCGCACATAGGTCCCGGAGCCGGAGCGGCCCTCGACCAGGCCCTCGGCCATCAGCACCTTGCGCGCCTCCAGGGCGACGGTGTCCGAGACGCCGTACTCCTCGCGGATTCGCGCCTGGGACGGGAGGCGGGTGTGCGGTGGCAGCGAACCGTCGACGATCTTCTTGCGGAGATCACCCGCGACACGCAGGTACGCCGGCTGCTCACCGAATGTCACTGGCCGCTCCCATCAGGTTGTACAGACAGCAACAGCGTGGCAACCGTGGGTTGTGCCATGCAAGCAAAGGCCAGAGAATCACTCGATGTGATGACTTGTGTCCGGTGAGGCCTTACGCAGGCACTTTCTCCCCGCTATAGCCGCGATCACACATCGAGTTCCTCGCCGCCCGGACTCTCGCTCCCGCCGTCGTACTCCCCGTCGTAGGACGGCACGGTGGTGGCGAGGCCCAGAGCCTCGCGGGCGGTGACGGTGGTGGGGCCGTCGACGTACTCGTAGCCGGTGTCGTAGTGCTCGTAGAACGTGTCCACGTCGTCGGTCGCGGCCGCCTTCTTCCACGCCGCGCGGGCGTCCTTCATGTCCGTGACCAGGGCGGCGACGGGCTCCTCGGCGCCGTTCTGCCAGCCGTGCGCCTCCAGGGCCTCGATCTGCTCGCCGAGCACGCCCTCGACTTCCCTCGCCCAGTCCTGGTTGGCCGGCAGGTCGTCCTCGGGGTAGTCCTCCGGCTCCTCGTAGAGCACGTCGTCGACGGTGTTGAGCGCCTCGAGGAGGGCGATCTGGTCCGCGTCGAGGGTGGTCGCGTCGTTGCGCAGTGAGCCGGTGAGGGTGCCCTTGTCGTCGGTGCTGCCGAACAGGCAGGTGATCTCGCGGTCGCCGAAGCGCCAACTCTGGCTGGAGGGGATGAGGTAGTAGACGGCCGCGTCCTCCGGTACGGCCCAGGGGTCCATGGCGTACTCGGCTTCCAGGGTGTAGCACTTGTCCTCGGCGGTCCGGGTCACCGAGTCGTCGCCGGGGAACCGTTCGCCGGGCAGGGTGACGACCGCGAACACCTCGCCGTCGTGCCGCCCGGCGCAGGGCACCTCCTCCACGTCGTAGGTGGCGCCCTCCAGGGAGCCGGACGGGGAGTTGAAGCAGTCGCCCTTGGCTAGCGCATAGGCGGTGCCGTCCTCGCTCGCGGCGTCCTTGAGGCCGTCCCAGACGTCGGAGGCGAACCCGGTGGAAAGCGTCACCGTCCACAGCGCGAGCCCGACGGAGGACAGCACGGAACCGGCGATCGCCATCCCCTTGCCGCGCTCGCCCTTCTTCTTGATCTGCGCGAGCGCCACGAGACCGAGGACCAGACCCACGGCCGGGAGGAAGCAGAGGATGCCGAGGACCAGGGCGGCGATGGCGACGCCGTTCACGGGCACGGGACGGCCATAGGGGCCGTAGGGGTGGTACGGGTAAGGCCCGTACGGGCTCTGCGGCGGGAACTGGCCTTGTGCGTACGGTCCCTGAGGTCCCGGAGGCTGCCCGTGGGGCGGAGGTATGGACACGAGTACCGTGCTCCTGTTTCGGGCGGCGAGGCCGGGACGATGCAGAACGGGCGTACGACTGAACGCACGCGCATGGTAAGCGCGGCACGGGTGGGGGTGGAATGCGGGTCACAAATGCGACGATCCGGGCCGTCAACGGGTTGACCGCGCGCTGGGCCGGGGTCGCGGAGGGCGGCACGGTCTTCTCGGCGGCCGGGGTCTGGCCGCTGCTGGCCTTCCTCGCGGACGGGGCCGCGGGCAGGACGCGCGAGGAGTTGGCGGACGCAGTGGGGCTGCCCGCGGACCGGGCGGCATCGGCGGCGCGGGAACTGCTTGCCGCTCTCGGCTCGGCGCACGGCGTGGACTCCGCCCTCGGCCTGTGGACCAAGCGCACGTTGGAGCTGCACGAGCGCTGGGAGTCGGGGCTGCCGGCAGACGCGCACGGGGTGCTCACCGGTGACGTCGAGGTGGACCACAAGGCCCTGGACACCTGGGCCTCGGAGCGGACCGGCGGGCTGATCGAGCGGATGCCGGTCGAAGTCAAAGACAGCACGGAGCTGGTGCTGGCCGGCGCGCTGGCGATGCGGACGCGCTGGCTGCGCCCCTTCCGCGAGACTCCGTGGTGCCCGGAGGTCGGCCCGTGGGGCGGGGGCGAGGTGTACCTCGGTCTACGGCGCAGCAGCACCCTGCTGGACCGGATCGGCGTGGCGGACACCCCGGACGGCCATGTCACCGAGCTGAAGGTGTGCGGCACCGGCGCGCTCGACGTCCATCTGCTGCTCGGCGAGGAGGGGATGACGCCGGGGCAGGTGCTGCGGGCGGGCGTGGGCCTGCTCACCGACCGGGACCGGGTGGTGCCGGGCGACCGGCTCCCTTACGGCGAAGCGGGTCCCGGGGTGCGGGTGAGGAGGGTGCGGGCCATGAGGCCGGCGCCACCGACACTGAACGTCACGACGGCGGCGTACGAGGTGCGCGCGAGCCATGACCTGCTGAAGCGGCATGAGTTGTTCGGGCTGACGACGGCCCGCACCGCCGTCGCCGGGCACTTCCCCGGCGTCAGCGACTTCCCCCTGTGCATCGGCTCGGCCCAGCAGGCGGCCGTCGCGAAGTTCGGCGCGCTCGGCTTCGAGGCCGCCGCGGTGACGGCGATGGCGGCGGCCCCCGGGGCCGGGATACCCCAGCTGCGGTGGATGGTCACGACGGTCGAGGCCGACTTCGACCGGCCGTTCGCCTTCCTCGCCGTCCATCGCCACACACGGCTGGTTCTCGCGGCGGGGTGGGTCACGGAGCCGGTGCCTTTTCCGGGGGTGCGGTGGTGAACTCGGTTCACGCGGCCAATGGGTTGACTGCACTCTGGGCCGCCACGGTGGAGGACGCCACAGTCTTCTCGGCCGTGGGCGTGTGGCCCCTGCTCGCCTTTCTCGCAGACGGTGCCGCCGAGCTGACGCGGGAGGAGTTGGCGGAGGCCCTCGGGGTTCCGGCGGATCAAGCAGCTTCGGCAGGACGGGAGTTGCTGGGCGCGCTGGATTCCGTGGACGGCCTGGACTCCGCGCTGGGGATATGGACGCGGCGCACACTGGAGCCTCGGCCGGAGTGGGTGGCGGGGCTACCTGCGCAGACGCACGGGGTGCTCGGCGGGGACCTCGGGGCGGACCAAAAGACCCTGGACGCCTGGGCCGCCGAGCGGACCGGCGGGCTCGTCGACGCGATGCCGGTGGAGTTGACGCCGTTGACCGAGCTGGTGCTGGCCAGCGCGCTGGTGTTGCGGACCACGTGGGAGGAGCCCTTCGAGGGCGGCTACGGCCGCTGGCTCGGCGGCGCTTTCGACCGCGCTGGGCTCAGCCGTACCACCGAAGGCCTGGACGATCTGGCGGTCGCCCGCACCCCTGCCGGGAAGGTCACCCGGGTCGTGGTGCGCGGCGACAACGGCATCGATGTCCATCTGCTGCTCGGCGAGGAGGAGATGACCCCGGGGCAGGTCCTCGGCGCCGGTCTCGGCTGCCTCGACGGCAGCCTCAGGCCGACGGCGGGCGAGCGGCTGAAGAAGGGAGACGCGGGCCCGGGACTGCACGTGTCCAAGCTGCCCAGCGCACAGCCGGCGCCAACGCAACTGTCCCTGGACACCGTCGAGTTCACCCTCAACGCCCGGCACGACCTGCTGGCCCGCCCCGAGCTCTTCGGGCTCTCCTGCGCCACCGACCCCGAGTGGGGCGGCTTCCCGGGCATCAGCGCCGGCCCGCTCGCCGTGGGCTCGGCCGGGCAGTCCGCGACGGCCACCTTCAGCGCCGAGGGGTTCCGGGCGGCGGCGGTGACGGCGGTGGGCATGGCGTGGATGGGTGCGCCGGGCGGCGATCTGCCGTACGAGACGACCGAGGCCTACGTCCGTATCGACCGGCCCTTCGGCTTCCTCGCCGTCCACCGGAAGACGCGACTCGCCCTCGTCGCGGGCTGGGTGACGGATCCCAGGCCCTTCGACGAGGACGAGTACAGCTACCCGGAGGGCCTTGAGGACGCCCCGGTCATCGAGTGAGCGTCAGAACTGGAGTGCCCAGGCGTCGATCCGCCCGGTGTCTATCGCCGCGTTGTCACTGACGCGCAGTTTCCACTGGCCGTTGGCGACCTCGGAGGAGGCGTTCACCGAGTACGTGGTGTTGATGTTGTCCGAACTGCCGCCGGTGCCGTAGCCCTTGAGCGTGTACGCCGTTCCGTCGGGGGCGATCAGCTGGACCTGGAGGTCGCCGATGTAGGTGTGGACGATGTGCACCTCGACGGCCAGGGCCGAGGGGGCGTTGCCGGAGACGCCGGAGACGGTCACCGGGGACTCGGCGGTGGAGTTGTCGTTGATCGCGTAGTCGCCGGTGTTCTCGAAGCGCGGTCCGGGCGGGGTGGTGGTGCCGCCGCCGACGTAGAGCAGGCGGTTGGGCGAGCCGGTGCCGGGGCTGGTGACGACGTTCGGGGTGGCCGCGGTCGTCAGGGCCGAGGAGACCTGCGCGGGGGTGGCCGTGGGGTTCGCGGCCAGGTGGAGCGCGGCCGCGCCGGCCACGTGCGGGGTCGCCATCGACGTACCGGAGATGGTGTTGGTGGCGGAGTCGCTGGTGTTCCACGCCGAGGTGATGGAGGAGCCCGGCGCGAACAGGTCCAGGACCGTGCCGTAGTTGGAGTAGCTGGCCTTCGCGTCCGACGAGGTGGTCGCGCCGACCGTGATGGCCTCCGTCACGCGGGCGGGGGACCTGGTCGAGGCGTTCGTGGACTCGTTGCCCGCCGCCACGGCGAAGGTGACGCCGGAGGCGATGGCGTTGCGGACGGCGGTGTCGATCGCGGTGTCCGCGCCGCCGCCGAGGGACATGTTGGCGACGGCCGGCTTGACCGCGTTCTGGGCGACCCAGTCGATACCGGCGACGACCTGCGCGGTCGTACCCGACCCCGAGTTGTTCAGCACCCGGACGCCGACGACCCGCGCCTTCTTGGCGACGCCGTAGGCGGTACCGGCGACGGTGCCCGCGACGTGGGTGCCGTGGCCGTGGCCGTCCTGGGCGGTGTTGTCGTTGTCGACGGCGTCGTAGCCGTAGGAGGCACGGCCGCCGAAGTCGCTGTGGGTGATGCGGACGCCGGTGTCGATGACGTACGCCGTCACGCCCTGACCGGCCGAGTCCGGGTAGGTGTACGAGCTGTTGAGCGGGAGGTTGCGCTGGTCGACCCGGTCCAGGCCCCAGGAGGGCGGGCTCGGCTGGGTCGCCGCGATGCTGAAGGTACGGTTCTGCACGACGGCGGCGACGGCCGGGTCGGCGGCGAACTTCTTCGCCTCGGCCGCGGAGGCCTCGACCGCGTAGCCGTTGAGCGCCTTCTTGTACGTGCGCTCGATGTCGGCGCCGTACTTCTTGGCGAGCGCCCGGCCCTCGGCGGAGCCGGCGCGGGCCGCATCCGGCTTCAGGGTCACGATGTAGCTCTCGGCCACGGCGTTCGCCGCGCCGGCGTACTGGATCCGGCCGTCGCCCGCGGTCGGGGCGGCGCCTGCGGGGAGGGCGGAGACGAGGCCCGCGGTGAGTACCGCGGAGGCCGCCACGCTGATCGCGGCCAGTCTTCGCCGGGTGGAACGCATCACTGCCATCTGAGGGATCCTCCTCAATCGGTGGTGCGCTGGTGGGGGGTGGTGCGAGCATGCCGAGCCCGCCCAGAATGGGCGTGATCATGTCAACGCTGCTTTGCTGTGCGAACTCTGTGCACCAGCCGAAAGATTGAGGCTTCCACAGGAATTGCACAAGGGCCCTGCACGGACGTAACACACGTGCCATGCGTCCGACATGACACGCCGTCACTTGCGTGCAGGGCCTTGCGGTCCGCCGGTCAGTCGTCGAAGGCGGTCGCCCGGGTGGTCTTCTCCCAGGTGACCACGTCCTCCCGCACCTGGTCCAGATGACCGAGTACGGCGGTCACCGCGTCGTCCCCGAGCGGCAGCCTGAGCGGGGTCTGCTCGGCCTGGAGCGCGGCCAGGATGGCGGCCGCCGCCTTCGCCGGGTCCCCGGGCTGCGAGCCGTCGCCGCCGGCGACCATGCCACGCGTCCCGCTCACCTTCGGGTACCGCCCGCTGTCCGGGCTGGCCCCGGCCCGGTCGGCCGCGAACAGCGAGGTGCGGAAGGCACCCGGCTCCACGATCAGCACCTTGATCCCGAACTCGGCGACCTCGTCCGCGAGCCCCTCGGACATGCCCTCCAGCGCGAACTTGGTCCCGCTGTACAGGGAGAAGCCCGCGAAGGACAGCTGCCCGCCCATGCTGCTCATCTGCACGATCGCCCCGGACTTCCGCTCGCGCATGTGCGGCAGTACGGCACGGGTGAGCGCGGCGGGGCCGAAGACATGCACGTCGAACAGCTCGCGCAGCTCCTGCTCGGTGGTCTCCTCGAAGGCACCCACATGGGTACGCCCCGCGTTGTTGACCAGGACGTCGATCCGCCCGTGCCGCGCGAGGACGTCCCGGACCGCGGCCTCGGCGGCTTTCGTGTCACCGACGTCCAGCCGCAGCGCCTCCACCTGGTCCGGATGCGCGGCCACGAGATCGTCCAGCGCCTCCGGACGCCGTACCGCGCCGACCACCACATCGCCCTCCGCCAGCGCCGCCTCGGCGATCGCCCGCCCGAATCCGCTGCTCGCACCCGTGATCAGCCACACCTTGTTCATCACAGCTCCCCGTGGTCCCGGTAGTCGCTTCCGCTTGTGTGAATCAGCCTGCTCCGGTGGTCGGTTGCCTGTCCAAGACCCACTCTGATAACCGATGGCTATGACGACGGACGTTCATGTGCGTGACCTGCGCTACTTCGTGACGGTGGCGGAAGAACTGCACTTCACCCGCGCGGCCGAGCGGTTGTACGTCTCCCAGCCCGCCCTCAGCAAGCAGGTGCGGGCGCTGGAGCGGCAGCTGGGCGCGGCCCTCTTCCACCGGGGACCGCAGGGCGTGACGCTCACCGACGCCGGTACGGCCCTGCTGCCGCATGCCCGGCGGGTGCTGGACGCCTGGGCGGACGGGTCGGCGGCGCTGGAGTCGGCGCGGGCCGCGGCGCGCGGGGCGCTGGTGGTAGGGATGAGCACCAGTCCTGGGCGCGGCGGACTGCTGCCCGCGATCCGCTCCCGGTTCACGGCGGAGCATCCGTCCGCTGTGCTGCGCCTTCGCCAGGTCAGCTGGGAGGACCCCACGGCGGGCCTGGCGGACGGCGACGCGGACGTGGCCTTCGTCTGGCTGCCCCTGCCCGACGCGGCCCGCTACGGCTGGGTCGTGGTCGCCTCGGAGCCCCGGCTGGTCGCTCTCCCGGAGCACCACCGGCTCGCCGAGCGCGACGAGGTCGACCTCGCCGACCTCTTCGAGGAGCCGTTCCTCGCGCTGCCCCCGAGCGCGGGGCCGCTGCGGGACCACTGGCTCGCTCTGGACGAACGTGGCGGGCGTCCGCCCCGGATCGGTGCGGAGATCGCGGGGACGGAGGAGACGTACGAGGCGCTGGTGGCCGGGCTCGGTGTCTGCCTCGTCGCCACGGGGAACGCTCCGCTGATCACGCTGGGGGGTGTGACGACCCGTCCGGTGCGAGGCCTCTCGCCGAGCCGGTACGCGCTGGCGTGGCGGCGGGAGGATGAGCAGCGGGCGGTGGTGCGGGGGTATGCGGAGGCCTGTGCGCGGGTGGTGGGTGATGTGCGTGACGGCTGACTGTCCTCAGCTCCGCCTGCCTATCTGTCTGCGGATCGTCTCGTCCGTGATCTCCGTGTCCGCGGCCAGCAGGAACGCCTTGCTGAGGATCAGGGAGAGCCGCTCGTCCTCGAACGGCAGGAACACCTTGCCGTCGCTCTTCTGACGGGCGGGGACGATGCACAGGTAGGCGCCGTCCGGTTCCATCAGGATGTTGGCCGAGCCGATGTGGATCCGGTACGTGCGCAGCTCGCCGCGGACCACCAGGAAGCGGCCGTCGAGCGAGCACCGGTCGGCGATCTTCAGGCGCGGCACGATCCGCTCCAGGGCGTCGCGGCGCGCGTCGGCGCTCTCCGTGAGTTCGGCGAAGGACGCCCGCTCCCAGTAGGCGCGTTCGGGGCCCCGGTCGGTCCAGTCGGGGTCCGCGGCGATCGAGGTAACGCCGACGAACAGGTCCACGTCCCGCATCGCCTCGCTGAACACCAGCTCGGGCACCTCGGCCAGTGGCACCTCGCGCCAGCCGCTCTCGGCCCGGCGGTCGAAGCGGACCTGGTCGGTCGCCGCCAGCTCGTCCTCGCCCGCCCAGTCGGCCCAGGAGTGGAAGAACCGGATCCGCCACTCCCCCGCCGCCAGCACGCGCTCGGCATCGGTCTCGTCCCCGATGTCCCAGGGCCCGAGCCGGCCGCTCGACCAGCCCCGGGCCCGGAACAGCGCGAACATCCTGCGGTAGTGGACGAGATGCCCGGCGAAGCGGTTGGAGTAGCCGCGGGTCTCCTGCTCGGCCGGGGTGAGCCGGTAGATCTCCCGGAACGCCTGCTTGAACGGCTGCCGGATGCGCGCTTCGGTGAGCAGATCCCGCCAGGTCCGCACGGCGTCGGCGTCGGCGCGCAGGGGATGCCAGAGCCGTACGCGGGCGTCGGCGGGTGCGTCGGGCAGTTCGTCCGCCGCCTCCGGCAGTACGGCCCGCCAGTCGCCGGGCGCGACCTCGATCTCCCAGATCAGCCTGCGTACGACGGTCCGGGCGAGCGGATGTCCGGCCAGTTCCGTGCGCCACCAGCCGTAGGGGTGGACGGTGTCCACGGTGAAGCCGCCCTCCAACGCGCGGGCGAGGGTGACGAGTTGGGCGTCGACCCGCTTGCCCAGCTCGCGCACCTCCCTGACCAGCGCGGGGTGGTCACGGCGGACGGGCGCCGGGGTGCTGCGCAGCGGGCGGCCGTCCTTCTCCCAGGTCAGCGTGGCGCTTTCGGTGACCGTGAGGACGGCCGTGTAGTCGCCGGCCGCGCGGCGCAGGACGCCTTCGTCGTCGAAGTCCAGCCGCGGCAGCCGTAGGGCCACGTCGGTGCGCTCGGCCAGGGCCGCCTCGACCTTCTTGATCATCTTGTCCAGTTGCTTGGGCACGCCCGCGTGCCGGACGTTCCGACGCACCGTGCGGATCGCGGTGACCAGCTCGGGCGTGGGGAAGTCCTGGGCGGCGCGCACCACTTCGTACAGCATGGCCTGCGAGGGGAGCGTCCTGGCGGCCGTAGGGGCGATGGCCACGCCTGGCAGCAGACGGTCGAACAGCTCCGGGAGCCAGGGCTCGTCGCGCAGCAGCGCCACGCGCGCGGCCTGACCGACGGCGAGGACCTCGCGGTCGGTGAACGCCTTGTCCGAGCGGTAGGGAATCACGCCCGCGTGGATCGCGTCGGTGCGGTCGGCCGCTGCCTCAAGGGCGCGGCGGGCGAAGGCGACGTAGGCGGAGGTGACGGCCGATCCGCGCCATGCGTCCGCGGGCGGTGGCGTGCCGAAGGGGTGGTCGCGGTCGATCCCGGCGAGGAGAAGTTGTTCGTCCCGGCTGAGTCCGGCGACGACGGCCGTCTCGTCCGCCACGATGGGTCCCGCGTCCCGCGAGAGGCCCTCCACGGCCCTGCGCAGGGTCTCCTCGCCCGCGAGCCCCGCGACCGCGAGCAGTGCGTAGGGCTGGCGCACCTTGTTCTCCGCCAGTCTCAACTCGAGCAGGGCTCGGACCGGTTCGGACACGTCGGGCAGCGGACCCGTGCAGTGCTGCACCGCGGCGAGACCCAGCGTGAGATCCGCGAAGTCCTCCCTCTCGGTCCGTCCCACGAGCACCTCGAACATCCGGCGGCAGGCCTCGGGCGTGTAGCGCGGCTGCCGTTCCTCGGCCGCCCGCTCGACCGCGGCGCGGGCCAGGGCGGCCGGCCGGATCCAGGTGGCCACGTCGTTGGCCGCGACGACCAGGGCGCCGAGTTCCTCGTCGGAGATCCGCGACATGTCGGCCGACGTGTCGTCGTATGTCGAGTCCGGGTCGGTCAGCGCGTTCATCAGCCGGTCGGCGAGGTTCATCGGGCGTCCCCCTCTCGTAAGCCTGCCTGGATCATGGCAGCCGCCACTGACAACGCCGCCGCGGCCTCCCGGACGGTCACTGTCAGTGGGGGCGGCTACGGTGACAGCCACTTGGATCGAGCGGTCGGCCGGGGGGCCGGGCGGAGGGGAGGGGCTGTGCGGCGCTGGGAGTTGGTCGGTGACGGCTCGGCGAAGTTCTGGGAGGCGGAGGCCGAGGGGGCGACGGTCACCGTGCGCTACGGGAGGGTCGGGGCGCAGGGGCGTACGCAGCCGAAGGAGTTGGGCTCGGCGGAGGCGGCCGAGGCGTATCTGGCGAAGGGCATCGCGGAGAAGGAGGGGAAGGGGTATCGGGAGGTGGAGGTCGCTGCCGACCCCGAGCCGGCGGTGCTTCCCGACGAGGACACCTTCGTCATGCCCGCCGCTTGGCGTCGCCTGGTCCACCCGAGGCGCGGCGGCATCCCTCGGACCGTCCCCGAACTCCGTGCCGATGCCCAGGAGTTGTTGGACGGCCGGCTGAAGGAGGAGGCCGGCTGGATCGAGCAGATGCTCGCCGCGCCGGAGAGCGACCCGCGGATCGTGGATGCCGTCCGCGCGCATCTGAAGGGCAGTCAGAGCCCCCTCGGCGCTGCCGCCCTGGCATCGCTGACCATGCACTACCAGCTCCCCGACGGCGTGTTCGTGGACGCCTGGGTCCGCGCGCACGGCCTGGCCTTCGCCGCGCGGGCGGTGGTGGAGTACTTCGACATCGAGACCCACTGGATGCAGCACGGCGGGCATCGCCAGGATCCCCGGATCGGCTTCCGCGCCGGCACGACCACCGGGAGCGGCCACTGGGGTGGTCCGTTCGCCAGCCGGCTGCGCGCCCTGCTGGCCGTCGCCGACGAGGACATCTTCCAGGAGACCGTCGCCGTCCTCGCCGAGTGCCGGGACAGCGTGCGCCGTCGGGTCGTCGTGGCGTACGTCGTGCCCAGCGAGCACGACTGGGTCGCCGATGCCTGCACGGACGCGGACAAGATCGACACGGGCCTGCGGAGCTTGCTGCTGTGCTCGCTGAACTCCCCCGAGCAGCTCGCCACCGTCGGCACCTCCCTCCACCTCGGCTGGAACGACTGGACGATGCCGATGGTCGCCTCGCTCGCCGAGGGCATCGGCCCGCACATCGCGCCCGTGCTGGAGCGGGGCATCGAAACGGCGTACGGCTCCGACCGGGTGCGTGCCTTCTCGGCCACCTTGGTGGAGCTGCCGACGGACGAGGCGTTCGGGGTGCTGCTGGCCCGCGTCGAGGACAAGAACGTACGGCCGTATCTGATGGAGGCGATGCGGCGCCGGCCCGTGCGCGCGCTGCGTCTGTTGGGTGCGGCGGCGACCGGCACGGCCAAGTACGCGTCGACTGTGGAGCAGTTGCTGGTCGCGCACATCCAGACGCACGCCGAGCTGACGGCTGCGGTGCTGCCCGAACTCCCCGCGCGTGTGGCCGAGTTCATCGAGCCGCGGCTCGCCTTCCGGGACCGGGTGGCCGAGGCTTCGGCGGAGGCCTTGCCCGCGCTGCTGGTCAGCCCACCGTGGGCGAAGCAGCGCAAGGCCGCGAAGGCGCGCGTGGCGGCGAAGGCGCCGGTCGCCCCGGAGCCGAAGGTCGTCTGGCGGCCCGATGAGCAGAAGGCCTGGGCCGGGGTCAGCTCCTGGTACTCCACCTGGCGGGGCAAGTACGAGTGGAAAGAGGAGATCAAGACCCTGCAGAACGGCGGGCAGTTGTCGGACGTCCGCCAGGCCCGGCTGTTCGTGACCGCGCCCGAGGACGTGGTCCGCCCGCTGCTGGCGCACTGCGCCCCCGAGGACTACTGGGACGGCGAGGCCGCGCTGAAGCCGGTGGCCGCGCGGTTCGGGGTGGACGCTCTGCCGCTGATGCTGCGCGCCGCGACGCGACATCCCGCCACCCTGAGCATGCTGGTCATGCCGTATCTGAGCGTCGAGGTCGCCGGTCTGGTCAGCGACTGGCTGGCCCGGCTGAAGTCCGCCGACGCCCTGGCCCGCGCCTGGCTGAAGCGGCACGGTCTCGCCACCGTCCCGTGTCTGCTCCCGCACGCGGTGGGCAAGGCCGGTCACGCCCGGCGGGGCGCCGAGCGGGCGCTGCGGCTGCTGGTGGAGGCCCATGGCCGCGAGGCCGTGCTGGCGGCCGTCGCCGAGTCCGGTCAGGCGGCCGCGGGCATCGTCTCCGAGGCGCTGGACGCCGATCCGCTGGAGAGCGCGCTGCCGACGCGGATGCCGACCGTGGGCGCCTGGGCCGAGCCCGCGCTGCTGCCGCAGATCGTGCTCAAGGAGGGCGGCGCCGCCCTTCCCGCCGACGCGGTGCGCAACGCCCTCATGGTCCTGGCGCTGTCCAAGCCCGGCGATGTCTACCCAGGCCTCGACGTGCTGACCGAGCACTGCACCGCCGACTCCCTCGCCGCCTTCGCCTGGGGCCTGTTCGAGCAGTGGCGCCTGGCCGGTATGCCCGCGAAGGAGAGCTGGGCGCTGCATGCTCTGGGCTGGCTGGGAGACGACGAGGTCGTACGGCGGCTCACTCCCGTGGTGCGCGCCTGGCCCGGCGAGTCCGCCCATCACCGCGCGGTGGAAGGGCTGAACGTGCTCGCGACGATCGGCAGCGATGTGGCACTGCTGCATCTGCACGGCATCGCCCAGCGTGTGCCGTTCAAGGCGCTGAAGACGCGCGCCCAGGAGAAGATCGCCGAGGTCGCCGAGGGACTCGGACTGACCGGTGAGCAGTTGGGCGACCGGCTCGTGCCCGACTTCGGCCTGAACGCGGACGGCAGCACCGTCATCGACTACGGCCCCCGGCAGTTCACCGTCGGCTTCGACGAGCAGTTGCGGCCCTACGTCCGGGACGCCGACGGCAAGCACCGCAAGGCCCTGCCCACCCCCGCCGCCAAGGACGACCCGGAGCTGGCCCCGGCCGAGCGCAAGCGGTTCGCCGCGCTGAAGAAGGACGCCCGTACCGTCGCCACCGACCAGGTACGGCGGCTCGAGGCGGCGATGGTGGCGCAACGCTCCTGGACGGCCGGGGAGTTCCGGGACCTGTTCGTCGCCCATCCGCTGCTGTGGCACCTGGTCCGGCGGCTGGTCTGGCTCAGTGAGACCGACGGCGAGGTGACGGCGTTCCGGGTCGCGGAGGACCGTACGTTCGCCGACGTCGAGGACGACGAGCTGACGCTGCCCGAGGGGGCGAGCATCCGGCTCGCCCATCCGCTGAACCTGGGCGGGGAACTGGGCGCCTGGTCGGAGCTGTTCGCCGACTACGAGATCCTTCAGCCCTTCCCGCAGCTCGGCCGTGCCGTGCACGCGCTCACCGAGGAGGAGGCCGCGGAGCACCGGCTGGCCCGGTTCGAGGGCGCCACCGTGCCGGTCGGGAAGCTGCTCGGGCTCACCAAGCGCGGGTGGGAACGGGGCGAGCCGCAGGACGCGGGCGTGGAGCGCTGGTTCTTCCGGCGTATCGACGAGGGCCGGTACCTGGTCATCGACCTCGACCCCGGCATCGCCGTCGGCGCCGTGGACATGCTGGGTGATCAGACCTTCAACGCCGTATGGCTGAACACGACCCCCGACGACTACTGGCGCAACCGGAAGAACGACCTCAGCTTCGCCGGGCTCGACCCGGTCATCGCCTCCGAGCTGCTCGCCGACCTCACGGAGGTGACCGCGAAGTGAGCATCACCAGGGAACACGAGGAGCAGCTCCAGCGCCCGCCCGCCGAGGTCCGCTACGCCGACGAGCTCGCCGCCCTGCGCGCCGCCGACGACGACCCCCGTCCGCCCGGCTGGCAGCTCAGTCTGCGCGCCGCCCGCCGGTTCGTGGTCGGTGACGAACAGGCCGGTATCAGCCGGAAGTTCGTCGGCAATGTCTCCCTGGTGGAGCGGGCCCTGGTGACGCTGGCCACCAACCGGGGCCTGATGCTCGTAGGAGAACCGGGCACGGCGAAGTCGCTGCTGTCCGAGCTGATCGCGGCGGCGGTCAGCGGGGACTCCGCGCTCACCGTGCAGGGCGGCGCCGCGACCACCGAGGATCAGATCAAGTACTCCTGGAACTACGCTCTGCTGGTCTCGGAGGGCCCCTCGACCCGCTCCCTCGTCCCGGCGCCCATGTTGCGCGGCATGGCGGAGGGCCGGATCGTGCGGTTCGAGGAGATCACCCGCTGTCCGCTGGAGGTGCAGGACTGTCTGCTTTCGCTGCTCTCCGACCGGGTCATCGCCGTCCCGGAGCTGGACGGGCCGCAGGGCATGGTCTTCGCCCGCCAGGGCTTCAATGTCATCGCCACCGCCAACACCCGCGACCGGGGCGTCAACGAGATGAGCGCCGCGCTCAAGCGCCGCTTCAACTTCGAGACGGTCTTCCCCATCGCCGACTTCGACACCGAACTGGCCCTGGTCGAGGCCGAGGCGACAGCGCTTCTGGCGCAGTCGGGGGTCACGGCTCCGCCGCGCCGGGACGTGCTGGAGGTCCTGGTGGGAACCTTCCGTGAGCTGCGCGGTTCCGCCGATCGCGGCGAGCGGATGTCGACGGTGATGAGCACCGCGGAGGCCGTGTCCGTCGCGCACGCGGTCGGGGTGCGCGGCTGGTTCCTGCGCGGCGAGTCCGGCACGGCGGCCGACGTGGTGGCGAGCCTCGCGGGTACGGCGGCGAAGGACAGCCCCGAGGATCTGGCGAGACTGCGCCGCTTCTTGGAGCAGGAGGTGCCGCGCCGCGGGGGCGGACAGTGGCGGGCGCTGCATGATGCTCGGCATCTGTTGGTGGACTGATGGGCAGCGCGTTGGGGGCCGGGGGGAACTCGGCGAGCACATCGGAGGCCGGTGGTGTCATGCCGTCCGCGTCCGGCGGTCCCGCTGTCTTTCTCGGCGTGCGCCACCACTCCCCCGCCTGTGCCCGGCTCGTCGCGCGGGCGATTGCGACGCTGCGTCCGGCGTACGTCCTGGTGGAGGGGCCGGCGGATATGAACGGGCGGCTGGACGAGTTGTTGCTCGGACACCGGTTGCCGGTCGCCGTGTTCAGTCACTACCGGGACGAGTCGAGGGTCGCGACCTCCTGGGCGCCGCTGTGCGACTACTCCCCGGAGTGGATCGCGCTGCGGGAGGGGCGGGCCGCGGGAGCGGAGGTGCGGTTCATCGATCTGCCGGCCTGGCATCCGGCGTTCACCGAACGCGCCGAGGGCGCCGCCAACCGCTATGCCGATGCCGAGACGCGATACGCGGAGGCGACCGGGCGGCTGTGCGCGCACTTCTCGGTGGACTCGGTGGACGCGCTGTGGGACCGCCTGTTCGAGGTCACGGACGACCGGGACGACGCCGACGCCCTCCAGGCCCGCCTGGACACCTACTTCGACCTGGTCCGCGGCGACGCCGAGCCGGACGTCGGCGACCGGGCACGCGAGGAGTACATGGCGTCCTGGGTGCGGGCGGCCGTGGCTGACTCGGACGGGCGGCCGGTTTTGGTGGTGACCGGCGGTTTCCATCGACCGGCGCTGCGGGCGTTGGCATACGGGGAGGACCGGGAGGACCAGGCGGAGGGCGGCTGGCCGGAGGTTCCGCGGCCGCCCGATGGTGCGCTCGGGGGGAGTTTTCTGGTGCCGTACTCCTTTCGGCAGTTGGATGCCTTCGGTGGGTATCAGTCGGGCATGCCCTCGCCCGGCTACTACCAGCGGCTGTGGGAGGACGGACCGGGGGCGGCGGCGCAGGGGCTGCTGCGTGGCGTCGCCGAGCGGTTGCGCAGTCGCAGAATCCCGGTGTCCACGGCCGACCTGATCGCCGCGCGTGGTCTGGCCCAGGGTCTGGCCCTGCTGCGCGGGCACCCGTACGAGACCAGGGTCGATGTCCTCGACGGACTCGCCGGCGCGCTGATCGCCGACGACCTGGACGGTCCGCTGCCGTGGACCACCCGGGGCACGTTGCACGCGGGCACCCATCCGGTGGTGGCGGAGATGGTCGCCGCCTGCACCGGCGACACCGAGGGCCGACTGCACCCGGACACCCCGCTGCCCCCGCTGGTGCACGATGTGACCGAGCAGCTGGCCCGCCTGGGACTGGCGGACGCGGACCGCCCCGTCACCCTCGACCTCACCGACCCGTCCGGTCTGACCCGCAGCCGGGTCCTGCACCGCCTGCGGGTGCTCGGCATCCCCGGCTTCACCCGTGTCTCGGGCCCGGCCGACGGTGCCGATCCGGTGTTCACCGAGCGTTGGGAGCCGGGACCGGCGGGGGGTCGTGAGGCCGCGCTGATCGAGGCGGGCGCGTACGGGGCGCGGCTGGACGAGGCGGCCTCGGTGCTGCTCGCCGAGCGCGCCCAGGCCGCGGGCACGGACGCCGGGCCGCTCGCCGGGCTGCTGTTCGACGCGGTGCTGTGCGGAGTCGGGGCGCTCTGCGCGGAGCTGCTGGACAGGCTCGCGGCGCAGGTGGGTCAGGTCCGGGAACTGGGTCCGCTCGGCGAGGTGTTGGCCACGGCACTCGGGCTGTGGCGCCACGACCGAGTGTTCGGCGTGGCTCGCGGCAGACTGCTGGGCGGTGTCGTCGCGGGCGCCGTCGAGCGGGTGTTCTGGCTGGCGGAGGGGCTGCACGGCGGCGACGGGGTGGACCTCGGGCGCCTGCGCGCACTGGCGGCCGTACGGGACGCGCTGCTGCACGCCCCCGAACTCCTGCCACTCACGAGAGAAGCCGCCGCGGAGGCCGCCGGCCGCATCGCCGGGGACGCCCTGGCCCCGGCGGACTTGAGGGGCGCCGCGTTTGGGCTGCGCAGGACGCTGGGCGGGGCCGGGAGCTCGGCTACGGCGGTACGGACACTCGCGTCGGCGGCTTCGGATGCGCCGGCCGACGACGCCGTACACACATTGGCGTCGGCAGCTTCGGACGACCCGGCCGACGACGCCGTACACACACTCGCGGCCCCCGAAACCCCGACCGACACCGCCGCGCACACACCTGCCCCCGACGACCCCGCAACAGCCGTAAAAACCCTCGCCCCCGACACCCTCGGTGACTGGCTCGCCGGGCTGTTCGCCGTGGCTCGGGAGGTGGTCACCGGTGGGGAAGAGTCGCTGGTCGACGTGCTGGACGACATCGTCGCGGCCATGCCCGAAGACGACTTCCTCACCGGTCTGCCCGCGCTGCGCCAGGCCTTCGCCTTCTTTCCGCCCCGCGAGCGGGAGCGCATCGCCGAGCGGCTATTGGAGCGGCGCGGTAAGCGCGGCTCGGCCCGTGCGTTGCTGCGGACGACGGCGGATCCGCTGCAACTGGCCCGCGCCAGGGCCCTGGAGGAGAACGTGGCCAGACTGCTCACCCGCCACGGCCTGAGGACGACGCCATGACCGCCCCTGAACGTTCACGGCCCGAGGACCACGCCATGACCACCCCCGACCCCGCGCTGGAACGCTGGCGCCTCATCCTCGGTGCCCCCGCCGAGCGCTGCACCGGCCCCCTCCAAGGCTCCACCGCCGCCCGCGACACGGCACTCGACTGGCTCTACGGCCGCGACGAGGACCTGCGCCGGCGCGGTGTGCGGCGGCCTTCCGGATCGCGGGAAGGTGGCAGCGGGCCCTCCCAGCTCACCGCCGTGGACTGGCTCGACGACATCCACCGGCTGTTTCCGAAGGAGACGGTGGAGCGGCTGGAGCGGGACGCCGTCGAGAGTTACGGCATCCAGGAGATCGTCACCGACCCCGACGTCCTCGCCCGCGTCGAGCCCAGCCAGACGATGCTGCGTGCGGTACTTCGCACCAAGCACCTCATGAACCCTCAAGTCCTCGCCGCCGCACGCCGTATCGTCGAGGCCGTCGTACGGGATCTGATGGAGCGGCTGCGCCCGGAGGTCCGCCAGGCCTTCACCGGCTCCCGCTCCCGCCGCCCGAGCCGGCTGCCCCTGGCCCGCGACTTCGACTTCCGCACCACCATCCGCGCCAACCTCGCCCACTACCAGCCCGAGGAACGCCGCATCCTCATCCAGCGCCCGCACTTCCACGCGCGCACCCGCCGCCACCTGGAACAGTGGCAACTCGTGCTGCTGGTCGACCAGTCGGGCTCGATGGCCGGTTCCGTGATCCACTCGGCGGTCACTGCGGCCTGTCTGTGGAACCTGCCAGGGCTGAAGACTCACCTGGTCGCCTTCGACACCGAGGTCGTGGACCTCACCTCCGAAGTGTCCGATCCGGTCGAGCTGTTGATGGGGGTGCAGCTCGGCGGCGGTACCGACATCGCGCGGGCCGTGGACTACGGCGCCGGACTGGTCGACAACCCGCGGCGCGCGATCGTCGCCCTCATCTCGGACTTCTACGAGGGAGGCGACCCGTACCGCCTGGTCCGTACCGTCCGGGGACTGGTCGAGCAGGGCACCACGGTGCTCTGCCTCGCCGCCCTCGACGAGGCCGCCGATCCCGTCTACGACCGCTCCCTGGCCGCCCGTCTGGCGGAGGCCGGCGCTCCGGTGGGCGCGATGACACCGGGACGGCTCGCGGAGTTCGTCGCGGAGAAGGTGGGCCGATAGATGACCCGCGTCGACCTCCTCGCCCTCACCCCCGAGACGCTCATCTCCCTCGCCAACCGCGGTCTCGTCAAGCGTGCCGAGAAGGACCTGGCGGCGGGCTCGGGCGCGGAAGTGACCGTCGACGGCGACGGCACCGTACGCGGACGCTTCCCGGACGGAACCGCCACCGCCCTCCCACCGGGCCTCGGCCTGGACGCGGCGGAGTGCGGCTGCGGGGCGCCCGGTGTGTGCCGCCACCGCATCGGCCTGGTGCTGGCGTACCAACGCGGCGCGGACGCGGACACCGACGCCGACCGGTCCGCGTTCGTGGACTGGTCCCCCGGCGAGTTCGACGACGACGCACTGGCGGCGGCGCTGGGCCGCCCGGCCCTGGCCGCAGCCCGCCGCGCCATGGGCCGCGGCTACACCGCCCGCCTGCACCGCCCCACCCCCGACGACCCGGCCCCCCGCGTCGAACTCCCCACCTGCACCGTCCGTTTCCCGGTCCCCCACGAACTGGGCTACGCCCTCACCGACGCCTCCGGCGACCTGCGCGCCGAGGTCGTGACGCTGGCGGTGTGGGCATTCCGGGCGGCGGACGCGGAGGGGGCGACGGGGGCCGGTCTCGACGGAGGTACGACGACCGCTGATACCCCAACAGAGGCCGGTCCCAGCGGACGTACCCCCGCCCCCACCCCCCAACACACAACCCAAGTATCCGTCGGCGCCCGCACCCCCACCGCCCACCCCGACGAAGAAGCCCTCCGCACCGCGCTCGCCCTCGCCGACGACCTCCTCCTGGACGGCGTACCGCAGGCGGGCCCCGTGTTCGGTGGGGCCCTCGCCCGGGCCCGGGTGGCGCTGACCGCCGCTTCCGCGCACTGGCCGGCCGGTGCGGTGGCCGAGCTCGTGGAACAGCTCGCCGCGTACGCCGCGCGTGCCGGACGTTACGACCCGGAGCGTGTCGCCCACCTCCTGGCCGAGCTCCACGCCCGACAGCGCGCCGCCGTCCTCGACCCGGTCGGCGTGCTGGGCACCAAGGAGGCGCCGGAGACACCGTTGCGGCGGGTCCGCCTCGTGGCGCTCGGATGCCGGATCGGTGGAACCGAACGGGACCGCACGGCCGAGATCTACTTCGCGCACGCGGACGCGGGTCTGGCGCTGGTGCTGCGCAAGCGCTGGGACCTGCCGGAGGACCAGTCCCCCACCGGCCACGACCTCTCCAACCGCCGCCTGCTCGGCACCCCGCTGCACGCGCTGGCCACCGCGAACGTCGTCAGCGAACACACGGCCCGCGCGGCCGACCGTACGGTGACCATCTCCCGGGGCCGTATCGCCGCCACGAGCATCACCCCGCTGGGCACGGCCTGGCACGACCTGCCCGAGCCGCTGCTGCTCAAGGACACCGCCGCCCACCTCGGCGCGACGACGGAACAGCCGCCGCGCCTGATCCGCCCGCGCGTGGAAGCCGAGTCGGTCCGCGTGGTGGAGACCGCGTCCGTGGAGCCGGTCGGCTACGACCCCGCGGCGCAGCGCCTGGAAGCCCTGGCCCACGACCCGGCGGGCAACGAGTTCCTGATCCGCGCCGACTACAACCCGCTCTGCCCGGCGGGCCTGGACGCACTGGCCGCCGCGCTCGCCGACGGCAGCGTCACAGCCGTGAGCGGCATGCTCACCCGCGACCACGGCCGTACCGTCCTGGACCCACTGGCCGTACTGACCTCCACGGGCCTGGTCGTCCCCGATCTCGCACCCGGCGACGGCGACACGGCCCTCACCACGGCCCCCCGACGCGAGACCGACCCGATCACCACGACCCTGGAAACAGCCCTGCGAGCCCTCGCCGAGGCGTCCCACCACGGCCTGCGCAACCTGCCCGGCCCCACCCGCACCCACCTGACCGACAGCGCGACCGCCCTGCGCCGCACCGGCCTGCACACCGCCGCCGGTCTGCTCGACACCCTGACCGCACAACTGGCCCGGGACAGCGCGACGGTGGCCGTCCCGGCCTGGGTGGATGCCCGGATCCACCTGACGACGAGCTTGGAGCTACACCGCGGACCTGCGTGAACGGCGGTTGCGCCACCAGGTGAGCAACCACAGGACGTTGACTCCGCCGAGCACGATCAGCACCGCGGCCGAGTCGGCGTTGCCCGCGAGGCCGTGTTCCGGACCGAGGCCCCGGACCGCGCGGACCAGCAGGGCGATGTCGACGGGGAGGGTGACGGCGGCCATGAACGTCAGACAGGCCGCCGTACCCACCACGAGGACGAGGCTGTAGAGGCGTACGGCCCGGCGCTCGTGCGGGGGCAGACGAGTGCTCGGGTCCGCGACGCCGAAGCTGCGCGGGCGCACTGCTCGCCGGAACGCGTACCGCGCGTAGGCCAGACCGTCGCCGTACAGGTTCCGGCAGCCGGTGAGGTCCTCGAGGACGAAGTACAGATCGGTCCTGGTGAACACCATGCACTGGAAGGGCAGCGGCAGCAGGGCCAGCAGCACGGCCGCGGCCAGGAGGTCGTGGGTCGTCGTTCCGGTGTCCGTCAGCGCCAGGACCAGGATCAGGACCGATGCCACGGTCAGGTTGAGTGCGATGCCGGACAGATAAGCCGTCAGCCGGTGGCGGCGCGGCGCGAGTTCGATGCCGCTGATGTCGGTCTGCATGACGAGGAACTGGAGCCGGGTGCCCAGCCGCACCTTCCCCGGCACACCCGCGGCGCGGGCGGTGACGAGGTGGGCCAGCTCATGGGCCAGCAGCAGCGTCCACCCGGCGGCCGCCCCGGAGAGCAGCACCACGCTGCCGTGCGGGCTCCACAGCAGGTCGCGATAGCCGGGGAGCAGATCGGGACGGCGGAACAGGACGACTACGGCGGCCGCGAGCAGCACTCCGACGAACACGGGCAGCGCCGGATGCAGGGCGAGGCGGACATGGTGGGGGCGCAGCCGAGGGAGTGTCGCGCGCGGCGGTTCGGCGTCCGGAACCGGGCAGTCGCCGATCCGCGCCACGAACCCGAGCGCGGCCAGGTCCCTGACGAAGTCCGTGATCTCGAACTCCTCGCCGGTCTCGTCGCGCAGCCGCCGCGCCGTGCGGGCCACGCTCAGCCCCTCGCCCAGGAGTTCCACCGCGCGTGCCCCGGCCGCCGGCAGGGCGACGAAGGTACGGGTGGCCATGCGGCCCACGATCCACTCGTCCCGGTCACGCCGCACCGCGAGGTCGTGCAGCAGGACGCGGGTCGACGGCTCGATACGGGGGCGGCCCTCGGCCGCGGTGTCCGTCATGAGGGAGCCTCCGGGCCCGGGTTCACCGCCGGTCCCGCTCGTCAGTCGGGCCGTCGGTCCGTGCGTTGCTGTCCTTGCAGGCGGGGCAGTTGGGCCGTAGGTCCGAGCGCTGCATGACCGGGTCGCCGGGCATCATGAGGTTGAGGCCGAAGCGGCAGCCGGGGTCGATCCGGGGGACGCCGCACAGCAGCGTGAGGGCGGCGTGGGCGAGGAGGCTGCCGGACAGGCCCGCGGTCACGGCGTTGACCGGGTTCCACGGCATACGGGGCGAGGCGACGTCCTCGTCCTGGCCGGCCGCCAGCCGCAGATCGCGGCGCTCTATCTCGGCACTGCGCAGACACTCCCAGCAGGCACCTCGGCCCGGCGTGAAGACACCGACGCTCACCAGGGGGCCGCGATAGCCGGCTTCGGCCCACGACGTGCCCAACTCGAGGCAGACCTGGTTGGCCCACCTACGGATCGTGGCGGGGCGGTCGGCGGCCAGCAGCAGCACGTCGTACGCCGATCCGGCACCGGAGCCACCGGAGCCCCCGGTCAGCAGCTCCCTGAGATCCAGCGGGCCGCGCACCTCACGCCTCTCGCCCGTGACCGTCGAGTGCGGGTTCAGCGCACGCAACGCCCTCAACGCCGCGTCGATCTTGGGCGTACCGAGGTCCGCCTCGCCGTACAGCGTCTGCCGGTTGAGGTTGGACAGCTCCACGACGTCCGGCTCCACGCAGTGCAGTCGCCCCACCCCGGAGGCCACCAGGTCCCGGGCGGCGGCTCCGCCGGTGCCGCCGACTCCGACCAGCAGGACCCGGGCGCGGCGCAGGCGCAGCTGCGGTTCCCAGGAGCTCTCCCTCGGCTGGAGGTCCATCCAGCGCAGCAGGGTCATGCCCCTGCCGTAGCGCTCGCGTTCGTGCTCGGACAGCTCTTCCGGGGGCGAGGCGCCGGCGTCCTCGACGTAGCCGGCGGTGGTGAGGTCCGTGATCGCCTCGGCGATGTCCGGGGCCGGAAGCCGCAGTTCGGGGTGGCGGCGGGACACCTCGGCGACGATGTCGGCGGCGCTGCGCGTGCCGTCCATGGCCTCGACCAGCGTCCACACCCAACCGTCGGGATCCTTGACCTCGGCCCCGATGCCGTGGACGACGCTGCCGATCCGCACATGGCCGTCGACCGTGCGGTACGCCCGGTGTTCCGGCTTGATCCGGGGCCGTCGCATCGCGTGCACCGTCACTTTCGCGCCAATCTCCTCAGTCCCAACTGCCCCTTAATCAACGGACATTGACAACAGTGACTCGATCGACGAACTCTTGCAAGAGCACCACAGATCACCGCACGCCACAGCCACCACCGGGAGGAAACGGCATGCCGAACAAGATCGAGATCCGTCCGCTGGACAAGAAGGAGACCACCGGCGACAGCGGTGGCAACGGCGGCTCCTGACCGGACGCCAGTGATGGACCGCTACCCCACGGTCGCGGACGTCACCGAGTCGGCGCGGCGGCTGGTCTCCCGGTTCCCCGGAGTCTGCCGTCTGCGCCACATCGGTACGTCCCGCGCGGGCCGTCCGATCCTGATGCTGTCCGTGGGACACGGGCCGCGGCACATTCTGGTGGTCGCCCGGCCGCATCCCGACGAGCCGGTCGGCGGCGCGACCGCGCTCGCGCTGGCGGAGCGGGTGGCAGGCGGAGAACGGCTGTCGCGGGTGACCGACCCCGCCTTCGTCACCTGGGACATCGTGCTGTGCCTCGATCCGGACGGCGCCGCGCTGAGCGAGGGGATCGCGGAGGCGACGGCCGTACCCGAGCCCACCCTGGAGGGCTACTACGGCAGCGCGTTCCGCCCGGTCGCGGCGGAGCAGCCGGAGTGGGCACCGATCGTCGGGCGGCAACTGCCCGAGAGCCAGGCGCTGTTCAAGGTGATCGACGAACTGCGACCGTTCCTCCAGTGCTCCCTCCACAGCGTCGAAGCGGGCGGCAGCTGGGTCCAGTTGACCGGAGGCCTGCCCGAACTCGCCGCGCCCTTCCGGACGTCCGCCTACGCCCTGGGCATTCCGGTCCAGCACGGCACGTACGACGCCCTGTACTGGGACAACCCCAGCCCCGGGATCCACGTACTGCCCCCGCCGGACAGCACCGACCGGCTGGCCGCCGGGTCCGAGAACATCGGGCGGTCCACCTGGTGCGCACCGATGCGGTACGGCGGCGTCACGGCGATCATCGAAGTGCCCATGTGGGCGACCGACCTGGCCGACGACCAGTCCCCGCATCCGGCAGCGGCCGACGCGCTGCGCGATCTGTCCGCCCTGGTACGCGACGGCGGACGGCAGGTGACCGCCGTCCTCGACAGGGCGCGCCGATTCCTGCCGGCGGCCGAGGAGAGCCCGCACCGACGCGTGCTGGAGTGGATGGCCGACGACCTCTACGACCTGGTCGCCGACTCCTGGGAACCGCTCGCCCGGCAGGCAGCCGAAGCGTCCCTGACGACAGCCCAGGTCTGCTCCCTGGACGTGGTGGCCCGCCGCCAACCGCTGCGCGCGGCAGGTCTTCTGCTACGGCTGCTGCGGGCGGCGGACGACGACGCGGCCCCGGCGCTCCACAGCGAGCTGAGCGAGCTCTTCACCGCCTGGTGCGCGGACTTCGAGAAGGCCCTGCGACTGCGCTGGGTGCCGGTGCGCGACCAGGTGGAACACCAGGCCCGCACGGTGCTCACCGCCGCCGACAGCGCGCTGAACGCCGTTCAGTTCTGACAGTGCGGGCACCAGACCGTGCGGCGTCCGGCGACGCGGCTCGACCGCAGGGCAGTGCCGCAGCGGGGGCACAGCGGCTCGCTGTCGTCCCGGCGCCCGGTGAGCCAGCCGCGTCGGGGCGGCACACATCCGTCACGTACGGAGGTCGAAAGGACACGGCCCATCGCCGCGTGGATGCGCCGAAGCGTCTTCTCGTCCAGGTTCCGCGTCGACGTCCGAGGGGCGACCCGAGCGCGCCAGAGGATCTCGTCGCACAGGAGGTTTCCGAGGCCCGCGAGGACTGACTGGTCCATCAGCGCACTCTTGACGGCACCCCGTCGTCCCGAGAGCAGTTCCAGGAATTCGTCCCGCTTCACGGCCAGGGCGTCCGGGCCCAGATCCTCCAGAATCCGGTCGACGTCGGCGCTGTCCGCCAGCCGTACGCCCTGCAGTTTGCGTTGATCGCGATAACACAGGAGCCGGTTACGGCCGAGCGTCAGCACGATCCGGTCATGCGCCTCGACCGGTTCCTCCTGGTCACAGCACCGCAGAGATCCGGTCATGCCGAAATGAAAGACAAGCGTGGGGCCGTCGCCCGTCGGCACGAAGAGCCATTTCCCGTGCCGCCACGCCTTTCCGAGACGCCTCCCCTCCAATTCTTTCCGCAGCCGTTTCTCGGTGACGCCCCGGAGAACTCCGGCATCCCGTACGTCGATATCGGTGACGGACCGGCGTCCACTGCAGGTCAGCAGGGTCTGCCGGAATCCTTCGACGTCCGGAAGCTCGGGCATGGCTCTGTCAGCGCCGGTAGAGCCCCACGAGCGTGCCGCTGGACAGCTCCCGCTTCTCGACCGCCTCGTGCACCTGGTCGGCGCGGGGCTCGTCGGGGAGGACGCAGGGCTCCGACAGGGCGTAGAGGCGGAAGACGTAGTGGTGCGCCTCATCTCCCGGGGGCGGGTGCGGTCCGCCCCAGCCCCGTTCGCCGTAGCCGTTGACCAGCTCGGTGCCGCCGGGTGGGATCTGCCCCGCGTTGACGCCCTCGCTGCGGGGGTCGATGCCGACCACGATCCAGTGCGCGAAGGTCCCCGAAGGAGCATCGGGGTCCTCGCACAGCAGCACCAGCTCGGCCGCGTCGTCCGGTGAGCCGCTCCAGGTCAGCGGAGGGGAGACATTGTCACCCTCGTACGCGTACCGCCGCGCGATGAAGCCATGATCTTTGAACTCGCTGCTGCTGAGGTCGATGCCAGTCATGTGCCCCGGAGTACCCGTTCCCGCGGTCTACGCACATGCTTGCGAAGTGATCACTCATTGGTGAGTTCCTCCTGTCGAGGGCCTCGGTGTGACACGACCCTTGAACCGTCTCGGAATGCTCTGGGGGTGGCATGACAGGGGAAGAGCGCGCGGTCTTACTGGCGGCGGGGGTCGCCGACCTGGCGGTGAGCACCGTGTGGTCGGCCGTGGGAGCGGTGCGGGGCCTGCTGATCCGCTCGGACAAGGCGGAGCTGGCCGCGGACGCGGAGCAGGACCTGATGGCGCGGGGGCGCTTGGTGCTGGACCGGTACGCGGCCGTACCGCCTGCCCATCTTGAGGTGCTCGCCCGGCACGTCATGGCCAGGCAGGCCCGTGGTGAGGGCTGAGCAGGACGAGCTGTCCGCGTTCAAAGCGCGCGTCGACGATCTGGTGTGCGGCTTCGTGGCACAGGAGGCCGATCACCTCGTCGCGGTGGATGCGGAGCTGTGGCCGGTGGCCGAGCAGGTCGAGGCTGCGGTGGCGGGCGGCAAGCGATTACGCGCGGCCTTCTGCTACTGGGGGTGGCGGGCGGCGGGGCAGCCCGACAGCGACGCCCTGGTGCGTGCCGCGGCCTCCATGGAGCTGGTGCACGCCGCTGCGGTGGTGCATGACGATCTCATCGACGACAGTCCGCTGCGACACGGCCGACCCACGGCCCACGTCGCCCTGCGGTCGGCCGTACGCCGCCGCCCACGGGCCACGACGGCCGCCCGCTCGCTGGCGATGCTGGTCGGCGATCTGCTGATGGCGATGGCCGGGCAGCTCTTCGCCGTCAGCGGTCTTCCGGCCGCCTACCTGGCGCGGGCCCGCCCGCTGTGGGCGGCGCTGGCCAGGGAGCTGATCGCGGGTGAGTGCCTGGAGATCCTGCGCACCGGGGCCGCTCCGGACACCTCGGCGTCCTTGCAGGTGATCCGGTACAAGACGGCCAAGTACACCGTCGAGCAGCCCCTGTTGATCGGCGGTGCCCTGGCCGGCGCCGGAGCACGGCTGCGCGAGGGCTACTCCCGTTACGGGCTGCCGATGGGCGAGGCGTTCCAGCTGCGGGACGACCTGCTCGGCCTGTTCGGGGACCCGGACCGCACCGGCAAGGCCAACCTGGACGATCTGCGCGGACACCGGCCGACCGCCCTGCTGGCCGAGACCTGGCGGCTGGCCGGTGACACCGACCGCGAGCGCCTGCGCACCCTGCTCGGACGTCGGGACCTGAACAGGGACGGTCTGGAGGCGGTGCGGGAGGTGATGCGCAGGCTGGGGGCGCCCGACCGGATCGAGGAAATGATCACCGTACGGGTCCGGGAATCCCTCGACGCGCTCGACGATCTGGACCTGCCCGCACCTGCCGCAGCGGCCCTGACCACCCTCGCCCACTCGGCGGCGGCCCGCCGTCACTAAGGAGCCTTCTCATGAACTGCACGGAGGCGTCGATGGACGCGCTGCGCCGACGCGGAGACGAACTCGCCGACGCCACCGTGGCCACGCTCTTCGAGCGCGGAGAGGTCGGGAAGTTCAACACCCTGATGCGGTACGTCTCCACGGCCGGCGCACCGCTGCCGGACGGGCTGCCGGAGGTGGCCCGGGAGTACCTGGAGGCGACGAGCGTGCCCCCGGCGTGGGTCGACTGGGGGGAGATGGAGAAGGCGAGGCTGTTCTTCATCGACAACAACGTGCACATCTCCACCGCGCTCTCCTTCGCCTCGATGCCCGCCTGCTACGTCGTCCCGCACGTCGCGCGGCTGCTGTCCGCCACGCACGGGCTGAAGTACCCCTCCAAGCGGATGGCGGAGACCGGCCAGTTCACCGTGTACCTGATGCAGCCCGGCGCGTTCGAGGCGGGCAGCCGCTTCATCCCCGCGGCGCAGAAGGTCCGCCTGCTGCACGCCTCCATCCGCCACCACCTGAAGCGCGAGAACCGCTGGGACACCGAGGCGTTGGGGGTGCCGATCTGCCAGGAGGACATGATCGGCGGGCAGATGTTCTTCTCCCTGCTGGTCCTGGACTCCCTGCACCGCCTCGGCATCCATATGAGCACCGAGGGCGCGGAAGCCTACTTCTACGCCTGGCGGGTCGTCGGCGCGATGCTCGGCGTCGACCAGGACGCCGTTCCCCAGGACCTCGACCAGGCGCGTCGGTTCCTGGACCTGTACATGATCCGGCACATGGGGCCCTCCGAGGAGGGCGCCCACCTGACGCGGCAACTGATCGACCTGTACGAGGAGATCGTGCCCGGCACCTTCTTCGACCCGATCGTCTCGGCCCTCGTCCGCCACCTCGTCGGCGACACCTGCGCCGACTGGCTGGAGGTCCCCCGCACCCCGTGGGACACCGTCGTCAAGGCCGTCCCGCATCTCCTCGGCGCCCTGGAGACCATCGAGGACCGCTCTCCCCTGGGCGCCTGGGCCCTCGACCGCCTCGGCCACCTCACCACGGTCCTCGAACTGTCCTCCCTCACCCGGGGCCGCGTCATGCACTACGCCATCCCCGAGCAGCTCAAGAGGGACTACGGCATCTCCCGAGCCGTGCCCCAAAAGCGCCGCTGGACGCCTCCCGCTCCCTCTGTGACAGGGCAGTTGTAACGTTCGGCGCGCGGGCCGCACTGAGGAGTATGAGCTATGACGACCTGCGCGCACTCTTCCTCAACTGCACGCTGAAGAAGAGCCCGGAGCGCAGCCACACCCAAGGCCTGATCGACCTCAGCACGCAAATCATGGAGAAGCAGGGCGTTCAGGTCGAGCACCTGCGGCCGATCGACCACGAGATCGCCACCGGGGTCTGGCCGGACATGACCGAGCACGGCTGGGAGCGCGACGCGTGGCCGTCGCTCTACCGGCAGGTGATGGCCGCCGACATCCTCGTCATCGCCGGGCCGGTCTGGCTGGGTGACAACAGCTCGGTCGCCAAGCTGGTCATCGAGCGGCTCTACGCCTGCTCGGGCCTGCTCAACGACGCCGGTCAGTACGCCTACTACGGACGGGTGGGCGGCTGTCTGATCACCGGCAACGAGGACGGCGCCAAGCACTGCGCCATGAACGTCCTGTACAGCCTGCAGCACCTGGGCTACACGATCCCACCGCAGGCGGACGCGGCCTGGCTCGGGGAGGCCGGCCCCGGTCCGTCCTATCTCGATCCCGGCTCCGGCGGTCCCGCCAACGACTTCACCAACAGGAACACCACGTTCATGACGTGGAACCTGCTGCATCTGGCCCGGCTGCTCAAGGACGCCGGTGGCGTTCCGGCACACGGGAACCAGCGGTCGCGGTGGGACGCGGGGTGCCGGTTCGACTTCGAGAACCCCGAATACCGCTGAGCCCTGAGCCCTGAGCCCTGAGCTCGCCGCCGCAGAGCCCTTGGCTCGCCGCCGCACCTGACCACGTACCGCCAACTCATCCACGAAAGGCCGAACATGACCGTCGAGTCCGTCGAGACCGTCCCCACGTGCGCCTACCCGGGCTGCGCCCATCCGCCCGAGCAGCAGGTACCGGGCGCGCAGGGGCCGGTGCCCCGCTACTGCGAGCACCCCGAGCACAACGCGCTCGGCGCGTTCCGGAAGTTCCGCGCCAAGCGGCAGCAGCGCAAGGAGGACAAGCGCGCGGCAGCCGAGGCCAAGAAAGCGGCCAAGGACGCGGTTACGGCTGCTCAGGCACCGTGGTCCGCTGAAGCCGCCGTAGTCCAGGCATCGGACCCGATTCCCGGTGCGCAGGCCGTGCCCAGTGCCGAGGTGGTGCCCCTGCAGCCCGCGCATCCCCCCGTCCCCCTCGAGTCCGAGCCGATAGCGGCGGAGGCCATGGCCGGCGAAATGCAGGAACTGGCGGCGATGTCGACAAGCGACGGCGACCACGCGACGCAGTCACGCGATGTCCTCGTCGCGCTCATGGAGCAGCTCGCCGTCGATCTGCCCGCCTACCTCGAGGAGTTGGCGATCATCACCGACTCCGCGGCGGCCGAGGCCCGGATCGAGACGGTCACCCGAGCCGCCGCGCAGCGCATCCTGGCCGCCGAGCAGCGCGCCACGCTCGCCGAGGAGGCGGGTGAC
Source organism: Streptomyces sp. NBC_00287 (assembly GCF_036173105.1). Lineage (NCBI taxonomy): Bacteria > Bacillati > Actinomycetota > Actinomycetes > Kitasatosporales > Streptomycetaceae > Streptomyces > Streptomyces sp. NBC_00287. The sequence goes on along the minus strand of NZ_CP108053.1, from coordinate 6,093,258 downwards.
ATGGCCGTCGCCGCGCTGGATGCCGCGCAGGAGAAGTTCGACGAGGAGACCGCCGCGATCCGTGAGGAGACGGCCCGCCAGGTGGCGGACGCCGAGTTCGTCCGGGCCGAGCTGGAGCGCTACCGGGAGCGGGTCGGCATGCTCGAGGTCCGGCTGGACGCCGTACGCGACGAGACCGACGAGCTGCGCCGTGAGAAGGCCGCGCGGACCACGACCGAAGCCGCTGAATAGGACATCCCCATGACGCAGACCATCCCCGCTTGCCCGCCCAGGCGTTCCAAGCGCCGCCTCCTGTGGATCACCACCGCGGTGGTCGTCGTGGTGGCGGCCGTCGGGCTGTATCTCTTCCAGCCCTGGCGGCTGTTCACCACGACCCGCGTGGACGAGGCGGCACCCGCCGCGGCCCAGCCGTTCGCGATCGGCAGCTTCGTCTCCCACGAGCACGACACCAGCGGCTCGGTGGCCGTCCAGCCGCTGGCGGACGGCCGGTCGAACCTGCGCCTGACCGATCTGCGCACCTCCGACGGCCCGGCCCTGCACGTCTGGCTCAGCGACCAGCCGGTCCAGCAGGACGGCGGCGGCAACCTCGACGACGGCGAGCACATCGACCTCGGCGACCTCAAGGGCAATGAGGGCAACCAGAATTACGCGATCCCGGCGGGCACCGACCTGAACAGGTTCTCCACGGTGACGATCTGGTGTGAGCGCTTCAGCGTGTCGTTCGGCGCGGCCGAGCTGAGGCAGGGCGCCTGACAACCGCACGTCGGACGTCATAGGGGGCGGGTGGCCATGCCACCCGCCCCCTTCGCTTTCCTACGACACCAGGATCGGGACGAGCAGAGCCACGCACGTCATCAGGCTCCACAGCGCCGGCGCCGCGCTCAGCGTCTGCGCGTGCCGCCCGGCCGCCCGCACCGCACTCGCCTCGCTGCGGGTCAGATGCCATGGGCCGACCCGCTCCTCCAGCCGCTGATACACCAGGCCGAGCACGGCGCCGTAGGCGAGGTGGCCGACGAGCGAGGGGAAGGACGCGGCCAGGGCGGCGGCGCTCCAGCGGGGCCCGGCGCCGAGCAGCACGGGAAGCAGCGTCAGGTTGCCGAGGATCCACCAGAGGAAGCCGTAGGAGAGCCCCCAGCCGATTCCGGAGGCCGGGTCGAAGCTGCGCCGGCGGAAGAAGACCGCGTAACTGACGCCGATGGCCTGGGAGATCAGCAGATGCACGATGACGCCTACGACCGCTGAGTCCGAGCCGACCAGGGACGCGACGGTCGGCAGGTATCCCACGGCGACCATGACGCCGGTGAAGATCGCGCCACCGGCAAGACCGGCGACGACGCCGTGCCAGATGGAGATCACCCGCCCACCGGTGAGACGTCCCTCCAGGGTGTGCCGTACGTCATCGGAGAACACCGCCCTCGACAGGCCGCCCAGCCAGCAGATCAGCAGGGCCGTACCGGCGCCGAGCAGCACGTAACCGGGCAGCCCCGCCACGGCGGTACGCACCGCGGCCGGCGCCCACTGCAGTCCGCGGCCCTCCAGCATCGGCGCGATCGTCACCGCCGCGAGCACCCACCACACGAACCCGAAGGCCGCGCCGCGGATCAGGGCGGGGCCGCTGCCCTCGCGGGGGTCGCCGAAGATCACGGCGTACGAGAGACCGACCAGCACACCTATGAAAAGCCCGCTCCAGCCGAGCCCGAGCACCGGGGCGACGAGCAGCCCGGCGACCGACGCGCGGACCAGCAGACCGGGCCCGATCTGCCGCTCCCCGCGCGACAGCAGGGCGAGAACGCCGGCCGTGGCCGCTCCGTAGGCCAGGTGGCCGAGCAGGCTGGGGATCAGCTCGCGTGCCGTTGCCACGTCCCAGGTCACCGGCTCGCCCAGCAGGACCGGCAGCAGCGTCAGCGGCCCGAGGAACCACCACAGCACGCCGTACGCGAGTCCCCAGAACAGCAGCTCGCTCTGGCGCGCGACCAGCACGCCGTAGATGCTCCCGATGATCGCCGCGATCAGCAGGTGGACGGCGAAGCCCACGGCGGACGAGTCGGTCCTGACGATCTCCGCGACGGTGGGCAGGAAGCCGATCTCCGCCATCACCGCGCCGAAGACCAGTCCTCCCACGAGCCCGGCGAGGGCTCCGAATCCGGCGTCACGCATGGTGGTCCCCCTTGGCGGAGAGAGCGATGTCCCTGGGGAAGACCAGGTCGAGGGTCCAGTCGGCGAGTACGCGCAGCCGTTTCTCCACGCTGGGCAGCTTGCTCAGATAGACCGAGCGCCACAGCACCCAGGCGAGGAAACCGGAGACCCGACGGCCGCCGATCTCACCGGCCGCCGTGCGGTGCCCCAGCGAGACCAGCACGCCGAGCCCGCCGAAGCGGAACGGGACGGGACGGCGTCCGCCGAGCACCGCGGCGATGTTCCTCGCCACCGCCTTGCCTTCGCGGATCGCGTGTTGCGCGGTCGGCGGATAGACCCCGGCCACCGGGTCCGGGATCCTCGCGCAGTCGCCCAGCGCCCACAGGCCGGGCACGCCCGGGACCTGCATGCTGGCGTCCACGGCGAGCGGCCCCTGCGTGAGCTGCCGCACCAGCGGGTTCGGCCGGTTGCCCGCCGTCCAGGCCAGGGTGCGGGTGGGGATGGTCTCGCCGGAGTCCAGCGTGATGTCCTCGGCGGTGGCCTTGGCCACGCGCGCCCCGAGGCGGAACTCGATGCCGCGTCCGCCGAGTTTGCGCTGCGCGTACAGGCCGAGTGTCGGTGACAGTTCCGGGAGCAGCCGCTCACCCGCGTGCACGATCACCAGTCTGGGCCGCAGCCCGTGCAGCCGCGGATAGAAGTGGAGTACGTCGTGGACGAGGTCGAAGAGTTCGGCCACCAACTCCGTCCCGGCGAAGCCGCCGCCCGCCACCACGAACGTCAACAGCCTTGCCTGTTCGGCCGGGTCCGGTTCGAGATCGGCCCGTTCCAGCGCGCCCAGCACCTGGTTGCGCAGCCTGGTGGCGTCCTCGACGGACTTCATCGGGAACGCGTGCTCGCCCACTCCCGGCAGGTCGAAGAAGTGCGGCACCGCGCCGACCGCCAGGACCAGATGGTCGTACGGCACCCGCAGCATCCCGTCCCGGCCTGCGGAGACGTACGCGTTGCGGGTCTGCGGGTCGATCGAGGCCACCCGCCCGTGCAGAAAGGAGGCATGGCCGAGGCCGGCGCGCACCGGGGCGCTCACATGTCTGGCCTCCACCGTGCTGGAGGCGACGCCGACCAGCAGCGGGGTGAACAGCAGGAAGTTCGAGTCGCTGATCAGCGTCACATGGGCGTCGAGCCCGCGCCCGACCCGCCGGTCCAGCTCACGCGCGGCCCCTACGCCGCCGAATCCACCGCCGACGATCACCACATGGGGTTTGGCCCGCTGGGGCGCAGGGCGGGGCGGGCGCCAGACGGACAGGGCGTGGAAGGCGAGCCCGGCCGTTGCGCCGAACAGAGCGGCGCCGACGAGTTCGGGGAAGCGTGCGACGGCGACCGCGATCGTCCATGACGGCTTCTCCCCGTCCAGCGCGGGAGCGAGGGTGAGCGTCCAGGTCACCCAGGCGAGCAGGCCGATGAGCAGACCGACGGAGAAGGCCGAGCCGCTGCTCTGCCGGTGGTCGCCGAAGAGGAGGCCCAGTACGGCTCCCAGCACCACCGAGTGCGCGGCCCATGGGATCCACAACGGATCCGTCACTACCGCGACGATCGCGCCTCCGGGCAGTCCGGCGATGATGCCGAACGACAGTCTTCTGAGCAGAGTCATACCGTTCAGAGGCGGCGCACCACGCGAGCGTTACAAATCCCCTGGGAAGACAGCGACTTGCGAAGGGGGGCTTACTGACGCTTCCAGTCCTTGAACGCGCTGAGCAGTTGCTGCCTGGCGTCCGAGGAGATGTTGTCCGGGGTCAGCTCACCCGTCGTGGCGATCGTACGGCGGAATTGATCGAGGTAGTTCTCGCAGCCGGAGCATTCCGCCAGGTGCTCGATGAAGCGCCGCTCGTCCGCTTCGGGCAGCGCGCCCTCGAGGAACTCGGTCACCAACTCGACGAAGTCAACGCAGTCCACGCTCGTCCCCTCCCACCGCGACGTCATGGACACCGGACAAGTAGTGCTCCAGTTTACGGCGCAGGAAGGCCCTGGCCCGATGGAGGAGGACGCGTTGGTTGCCCGGCGAGATCTCCAGCATGGAGCACACCTCCTCCGAGCCGTATCCCGCGACATCGCGAAGGGTGACCACCGCGCGGAGGCGGGGCGGGAGTTCGTCGAGCGCCTCGGCTATCAACTCGCGGACCTCGCCGCGCAGTACGTAGTCCTCGGGCCAGGGACGCGGCTCCTGCCCGACGGCCCAGTGCCCGGGGTAGCGCTCGCCGGGCGGGCGGAACCGTGCGGCGTCGACCGTCGGTCCTTCCTCCTCCGGCTGCAGGCTGGCGAAGGGGACGGTCCTGCTCTCCTTCGAACCGCGCGTCTTGGCCGTGCGGACCAGGATCCGGTACACCCAAGTCTTCAGGGATGAACGGCCTTCGAAGTCACCGATCCCCCTGATGACCGCCAGCCAGGTGTCCTGGACGGCCTCCTCCGCGGAGGCCTTGGTCGACACGAACGACATGGCCAGCCGGAGCATGCCGCCCGACCAGGTGTCCAGCACCAGGGCGAACGTCTCCTCGTCACCGTCACGCAACCGCCGGACCAGGACCTCGTCCGGCGGCAGTTCGCGAGCGCCCGCCATCGTCACTCCCCCTTGCCGGCCGTCAACTGGGCTGTCAGCTTAGGCCAGTTCAACGAGTGCGATTCCACGGCGCCGGCGTCGGTCATACACCGGTAAGAACCGGCACGACCGTTTTCAGCCCCGCCGCAACGCCCGGAAAGCGCCCCGCAGTTGGTCGCGCGTTTCGACGGTCAGGCTCGCCTCGGGCAGTTCGCCCACCATCGCGATGATCTGCTTGAACTGTTCGAGACACATCTCGCAGTCGTCGCACACCGTCAGATGCGTGAGAAAGCGAAGCTCGGTCGGCTCATCCATGGCACCGTCAAGAAAGGCGGTCACCAGCTCTACGAACTCATCGCAGTTCATACTCGATCATAGGGTGCCCGCTCTGCTCACAGCGGCCTTGCCGCCACGACCGGGACGGGTTCGGCGGTGAGGGCGGCCGGTCGTCGGGCAGGATCCGGGCGGGCGCGGGATACGGGCACCGTCCACGACACCTGAGATCGATGAAGGGGCCGGGCTCCCACGAGCCCGGCCCCTTCTGACCTGCATGTTTGCCACGTCAGGGACGTGGTGTTAACTCATCCGCTCACACATTGAACCGGAACTCGACCACGTCCCCGTCCTGCATGACGTAGTCCTTGCCCTCCATCCGCGCCTTCCCCTTCGCGCGGGCCTCCGCGACCGAACCCGTCTCCACCAGGTCGGCGAAGGAGATGACCTCCGCCTTGATGAAGCCCTTCTGGAAGTCGGTGTGGATGACTCCCGCGGCCTCGGGGGCGGTGGCGCCCTTCTTGATGGTCCAGGCGCGGGATTCCTTGGGGCCGGCCGTGAGGTAGGTCTGGAGGCCCAGGGTGTTGAAGCCGACGCGGGCGAGGGTGGCGAGGCCGGGCTCCTCCGCGCCGACCGACTCCAGCAGCTCCATCGCGTCCTCCTCGTCCAGCTCGGCGAGGTCCTGCTCCAGCTTGGCGTTGAGGAAGATCGCCTCGGCGGGGGCGACCAGGGCGCGCTGCTCGTTCTTGAAGTCCTCGTCGACCAGTTCGTCCTCGTCGACGTTGAAGACGTAGAGGAAGGGCTTCGTGGTGAGGAGGTGCAGGTCGTGCAGGAGTTCCTCGTTGCCCGAGCCCTGGACGATGCCCGCCCCGAAGAGCGTGTCGCCCTTCTCCAGGATCTCCTTCGCCGCCTCGACCGCCGCCACCTTCGGCGCGATGTCCTTCTTGATCCGCGACTCCTTCTGGAGCCGGGGCAGGACCTTCTCGATGGTCTGCAGGTCGGCGAGGATCAGCTCGGTGTTGATCGTCTCGATGTCGTCCTTGGGCGAGACCTTGCCGTCGACATGGACGACGTTCTCGTCCTTGAAGGCGCGGATGACCTGGCAGATCGCGTCGGACTCACGGATGTTCGCGAGGAACTTGTTGCCCAGGCCCTCGCCCTCGGAGGCGCCGCGCACGATGCCGGCGATGTCGACGAAGTCGACGGTCGCCGGGAGGATCCGCTGCGAGGAGAAGATTTCGGCCAGCTTGGTGAGGCGCGCGTCCGGGACGCCGACCACACCGACGTTCGGCTCGATCGTGGCGAACGGGTAGTTGGCCGCCAGCACGTCGTTCTTGGTCAGGGCGTTGAACAGGGTCGACTTGCCGACATTCGGCAGACCGACGATTCCGATCGTGAGCGACACGTTGCGACTTCCCGTACGTGAGAGGAGAGGACTGGAGGCTGGTGGGGCCGATCCACCAGTCTACGGCGTGACACGCCCGGCACCGGCTGCCTGTCGAACGCTTGGCCAAGGTCCGCCCCTCGGCGTGTCTGAAGGGCGATTCGACACATAAACAGACCTAAGTTGGTCCAGTGGAGCAACACAGGACGCGCCCGGCGCAGTACGGGCAGCAGGGAACGCGACGCGGCACCCCACCCCTGCCCCCGCAGGCCCGGGGCAGTGCCCGGGGTGCGCAGCCACGGACCGGCGCCCCCCGCCGTCCCCCCGCGGCCGTACGGCGTCCCCCGCCTCCGGTGGTGCAGGCCATCCGCCGCATGCCCAACCCCCGCCTCACCGGCCTCGGCGTCGGTCTCTTCTGCACGGTCCTGATGCTCGCCCTCGGCTCCCTGGACGCCCTGCTGTTCGGGTCCTCGCTCACCGTCTACGGCGTGCTGTTCCTGCCGGTGTGCACGCTGACCGCGATCTGGGTGCGCAAGGCCGACCTGGTGACCGCGGTCATCGTCGTACCGATCGCCTTCGCGCTGGGCCTGGTGGCGGTCGCCGACAGCGGTGGCGGCGGGACCGGCGACCGGCTGATGGGCCTGTTCACGGCGCTCGCCACCCAGGCCGGCTGGCTGTACGGCGGAACCCTGATCACCGGGGTCATCGTGACCGTACGGAAGGCGCGCCTCATGTCCAGTCGGCTGGATCACCGCCGCCCGCCCGGGTGAGCTACCCCTGCGCCGCCCGCATCGCCGCCCCCACGATGCCGGCGTTGTTCTGCAGCTGGGCCGGGACGATCTCCGCCTTGATGCCCTCGATGTAGTGCAGGAACTTCTCCGACTTACGGCTGACGCCGCCGCCGATGATGAACAGCTCCGGCGAGAACAGCATCTCCACATGGGAGAGGTACTTCTGGACGCGATGCGCCCAGTGCTCCCATGTCAGCTCGCCGTCGTCCTTGGCCTTGCTGGAGGCCCGCTTCTCCGCGTCATGGCCGTGCAGCTCCAGATGGCCCAGCTCGGTGTTGGGCACCAGGGCGCCGTCCACGAACAGGGCGCTGCCGATGCCGGTGCCGAAGGTCAGCAGGATGACCGTGCCCTTGCGGCCCCGCCCCGCGCCGAAGGCCACCTCGGCGACGCCCGCGGCGTCCGCGTCGTTGACCACCGTCGCCGGCAGCCCGCCAAGACGCTCACTGAACAACGCGCGCGCGTCCGTGTCGATCCAGCTCTTGTCGACATTGGCCGCCGTACGGATCGTCGCCCCGCCGGTCACCACGCCCGGGAAGGTCAGCCCGACCGGCCCCGTCCAGCCGAAGTGGTCGACGACCTGCTTGACGCCGTCGGCCACCCCGTCGGGCGTCGCCGGACGCGGGGTGAGCACCTTGAAGCGCTCCTCGGCCAGGTCACCCCTGTCGAGATCCACAGGGGCGCCCTTGATTCCGGAACCGCCGATGTCCACACCGAAGATCTGCATGGCTCTACGTTACGACGGACGACTGACAGTCACTCCTGGGAGGTGCCCGTACGCTCCGCGATCAGCGCCGCGGCCTCCTCGCGCAGATCCCGGCGCAGCTCCTTCGGCAGCGAGAAGGTGATCGACTCCTCGGCCGCCTTCACCAGCTCGACATCGCCGTAGCCGCGCTGGGAGAGCCACTCCAGGACCTCCTCGACGAGGACCTCCGGGACGGAGGCTCCGGAGGTGACGCCGACCGTGGTGACGCCCTCCAGCCAGGCCTCGTCGATCTCACTCGCGAAGTCCACCAGATAGGCCTCGCGCGAGCCCGCGAGCTTGGCGACCTCGACCAGCCGCTTGGAGTTGGAGGAGTTGCGCGAGCCGACCACGATGACCAGCTCGGCCTCGGCGCCCATCTGCTTCACGGCGAGCTGACGGTTCTGCGTGGCGTAGCAGATGTCGTCGCTCGGCGGCGAGATGAGCTGCGGGAACTTCTCCTTGAGGGCGTCGACGGTCTCCATGGTCTCGTCGACGGAGAGGGTGGTCTGGGAGAGCCAGACCACCTTCGACTCGTCGCGGACCTCGACCTTGGCGACGTCCTCGGGGCCGTCGACGAGCTGGATGTGCTCGGGGGCCTCGCCGGAGGTGCCGATGACCTCCTCGTGGCCCTCGTGGCCGATCAGGAGGATGTCGTAGTCCTCGTTCGCGAAGCGGACGGCTTCCTTGTGGACCTTGGTGACCAGCGGGCAGGTGGCGTCGATGGTGGCGAGCTGCCCGCGCGCGGCCTCTTCGTGGACGACGGGGGCGACGCCGTGCGCCGAGAACATCACGATGTTCCCGGGCGGGACCTCTTCGGTCCGCTCGACGAAGACGGCGCCCTTCCTCTCCAGGGTCTGCACGACGTACTTGTTGTGCACGATTTCGTGCCGGACATAGACCGGGGCCCCGTACTGCTCCAGGGCTTTCTCGACGGCGATCACGGCGCGGTCCACACCCGCGCAGTAGCCACGGGGGGCGGCGAGCAGGACACGGCGGCCAGGCGAAGCAGTCATGCGTCCCATCGTAAGGCCGCGTTCGGCGGGCCAAAGATCGCGCCGTCCATGACGGTTCTGGACACTGGCGGCATGTCCGACATCGGTACGGCATCCACTACGACCGACGAGGAGCACCACCGCCTGCGGCGCAGCCTCGGATTCCGGGACCTGGTGGTGTACGGGCTGCTGTTCATCGCCCCCATGGCCCCGGTCGGTGTGTTCGGCACGCTGGACGCCAAGTCGCACGGCGCGGTCGCGCTCGTCTATGTCGTCGCCACCGTGGCGATGGCGTTCACCGCATTCAGCTACGCGCAGATGGTGCGCGTGGTCCCCCAGGCGGGTTCGGTGTTCGCCTACGCGCGGGCGGGGCTCGGACCGCGGGCGGGTTTCGTCGCGGGCTGGATGGCGATGCTGGACTATCTGCTGATCCCGGCGGTCGCCTACCTCTTCTCCGGGATCGCCATGGAGGCGCTGATCCCGGAGGTCTCGCGCTGGGTGTGGACGGCGCTCGCGGTGGTCGTCACCACGCTGCTCAACCTGTGGGGCGTACGGACGGCCGCGCGCGTGGGTTTCCTGGTGCTGGCCATGGAGATCGTGGTCCTGCTGGTGTTCATGGTCTCGGCGATCGTCGTCCTCACCCGGGACGGCGCCGAGCGGGGCTGGCTGTCACCGCTGTCCGGGGACGGCACGCAGGGCGCGTTCGCGCTCTCCGCGGTGCTCGGCGCGGTGTCCATCGCGGTCCTGTCCTACCTCGGCTTCGACGCCATCGCCGCCTTCGCCGAGGAGGTCACCGGCGGCTCGGAGAAGGTCGCCTGCGCGGTGCTGTTCTGCCTCGCCCTCGCGGGCGTCCTGTTCGTGGCGCAGACGTACCTGGTGGCCCTGCTGGAACCCACGTCGTCCGCTCAGCTCGCCGCGGAGCCGGGCAAACAGGGCTCCGCGTTCTACGACGCCGTCGACGTGTCCGTGGGGACGTGGCTGCACGACCTGGTGGCCGTGAGCAAGGCGATCGGCGCCGCGTTCGCCGCGCTGGCCGGACAGGCGGCGGCCGGACGGCTGCTGTTCGCGATGGGCCGGGCCGGGCGCCTGGCCCGCGCGCTGTCGAGGACGGACACCGGGGTGCCCCGGGTGGCGCTGCTCTGCGCGGCCGTCATCACCCTGGTCGCCGCGGTCTGGGCGGCCCGCCGCGACGACGGCATGGATCACCTGGTCTCGGTGGTCGACATCGGCGCCCTCACCGCCTTCACGCTGCTGCACGCGAGCGTGGTGGGCTGGTTCGCGGTACGGCGGCGCGGCGGGCCGGTGAGCTGGTGGCGGCATGTGCTGGTGCCGGTGGCCGGCGCGGCGATCACGATCGCGGTGATCGTGGAGGCCTCGGGGACGGCCCGGGTGGTGGGCGCGATCTGGCTGGCGGTGGGGTTGACCGTGCTGGCGGTGCAGCGGGGGCGGGAGCCGGCCGGGGACGCCTGAGACTGTCAGTGTCTGGCACTACGCTCACCGGCATGGCTGCAAACACGTCCGCGGAATCCCCGCTGCCCGTCGGTGAGGTGTCGCGGCTCATCGGGGGGTGGATCGACCGACTCGGGGCGGTGTGGGTCGAGGGCCAGATCACCCAGCTCTCCCGGCGGCCGGGCGCGGGGGTGGTGTTCCTCACGCTGCGGGATCCGTCGTACGACATCTCCGTGAGCGTCACCTGTTATCGGCAGGTCTTCGACGCCGTGGCCGATGTGGTGAGCGAGGGCGCGCGGGTCGTCGTGCTGGCGAAGCCCGAGTGGTACGCCCCGCGCGGGCAGTTGTCGCTGCGGGCCGCCGAGATAAGGCCGGTGGGGGTGGGGGAACTCCTTGCCCGTCTTGAGCAGTTGAAGAAGTCCCTCGCCGCCGAGGGACTCTTCGCGGCGGAGCGCAAGAAGCCGCTGCCGTTTCTGCCGCAGCTCATCGGGCTGGTGTGCGGCCGGGCCTCCGCCGCCGAGCGGGACGTACTGGAGAACGCCCGGCACCGCTGGCCCGCCGTCCGTTTCGAGGTGCGCAATGTCGCCGTGCAGGGGGTGCACGCGGTGCCGCAGGTCGTGCAGGCGGTCAAGGAGCTCGACGAGATCGACGACGTCGATGTGATCGTCGTGGCGCGCGGTGGCGGCAGCGTGGAGGATCTGCTGCCGTTCTCCGACGAGCAGTTGGTGCGCACGGTCGCCGCGTGCCGTACGCCGGTCGTGTCCGCGATCGGGCACGAGCCCGACAACCCGCTCCTCGACCATGTCGCCGACCTGCGCGCCTCCACCCCGACCGACGCCGCCAAGAAGGTCGTACCGGATGTGGGTGAGGAGTACGAGCGGGTGCGGATGCTTCAGGCCCGTGCCCGGCGGTGTGTCGAGGCCTACATCGACCGGGAGGAGCGCGGGCTGGCCCATGCGCTCGCCCGGCCGTCGATAGAGGATCCGCACCGGATGATCGACGAACGCGCCGATCATGTCGGGTCCCTGCTGGACCGCGGCCGCCGCACCCTCGGCCACCTCCTGGACCGCGCCGACTCGGAACTGACGCACACGCACGCACGCGTGGTGGCCCTCTCCCCGGCGGCAACCCTGAAGCGGGGGTACGCCGTGCTGCAGAAGGCCGACGGTCATGTGGTCCGGGACCCGGACGAGGTCGGCGGCGACGAGGTGCTGCGGGCGCGGGTTTCCGAGGGTGAGTTCACTGTCCGAGTCGATGCTTAGGGTGAGTGCATGACCAGCAAGGTGGATGAGGCGCTCGGGTACGAGCAGGCGCGGGACGAGCTGATCGAGGTCGTACGGCGGCTCGAGGCGGGCGGTACGACGCTGGAGGAGTCCCTGGCGCTGTGGGAGCGCGGGGAGGAGCTCGCCAAGGTGTGCCGGCGGTGGCTGGACGGTGCCCGGGCGCGGCTGGACGCGGCGCTGGCCGAGGAGGCGGCGGAGGAAGCGGCCGAGGGCGAGTAGTCCGCAGCTCCTGAGCTTCTGCGAAACGGCGATCCTGTGAAGCGGATCACCACACCCCGGTTTTTGTTGAAGGTTGAACCTCTCTCTCATATGGTTGACGTGTCAGCTGATCCGGCGCCCGGATCCGACGCCACACCCCGAGAAGGTTCACGCATGTCTCTCGTTCTTGACCCCGCCGCCCAGGACCTGCTGTTCCGCGAGGCCCGCACCGCGAACAGCTTCACCGACGAGCCGGTGACCGAGGAGCAGGTCCAGGCGATCTACGACCTGGTCAAGTACGGCCCCACCGCCTTCAACCAGTCGCCGCTGCGCGTCACCCTGGTCCGCTCCGCCGAGGCCCGTGAGCGTCTGGTGAAGCACATGGCCGAGGGCAACCAGGCCAAGACCGCCACCGCCCCGCTGGTCGCGATCCTCTCCGCGGACAACGAGTTCCACGAGGAGCTGCCGCAGCTCTTCCCGCACTTCCCGCAGGCCAAGGACGTCTTCTTCGCCGAGCGCCCCGCCCGTGAGGGTGCCGCCGCGCTGAACGCCTCCCTGCAGGCCGCGTACTTCATCATCGGCGTCCGCGCCGCCGGCCTGGCCGCGGGCCCCATGACCGGTCTGGACTTCGAGGGTGTCCGCAAGGAGTTCCTGGACGACGACCACACCCCGCTGATGGTGATCAACATCGGCAAGCCGGGCGAGGACGCCTGGTTCCCGCGCTCCCCGCGACTGTCGTACGACGAGGTCATCACGACCGTCTGAGTGGGATGAAGCATGAGGAAGGCCCCCGGCGTGATCGCCGGGGGCCTTCCTCATGCACGCGTGGCCGGGCCTACTTCGTCTTGAGCGCGCCCGCCATCTCCGCCAGCTGCTCGAACGAGCCCGTGCCCGCCACGATCGTGGTCGAGCCGTCGGCCTTCAGTACGAGCGCGTCGTAGCGGCCGCCGGTGTAGCGGGTCCAGGTCTTGCCGTCTATCTCCTGGGTGGCCTTCGTCTCGTGGGCGCCCTGGGTGGCCTCGTCGATGAACACCTTCGGCTTCTGAGCCGACTGCTCGATCTGGACGTATTCACCGTCGGGCGCGTGGTAACCGAGGTGCCAGGCATCGCCCTGGTCGCCCTGGAACCGCACCGAGGTCGCCTTCCACTCCTTGGCCAGGCCCTCGGGGGCGGCCACGGGGTACGACGCCGCGCGGCGGGCCGTGAGCAGCTCGACCCGGTAGTCGACCCGCTTGAGGTCCGGGGCGGACTCCTCGTGCGGGATGAAGAGGTAGACGACCCCCGCCGCGAGAATGGTCACCCCGAGGGAGAGGACCATGTTCCGGACCGACTTCTGCTTAGCGTTCGTACCTGCCACGTCCCCTATCGTCGCAGGTGCCCCGGTCCGCTCATCCGTGGGGCCCCCTGCTCATTTTGTCGACCTGACGATAGAGTCATGGCCATCACCCTCATCCGGCCGTCGTCGTATCAGAAAGGTGCGCTCCGATGACCGAAAATCATCACTTGCCGTCCGAGCTCGATGTCCCCTCCGAGGCCCCCGACCGCAACCTCGCCCTGGAACTCGTCCGGGTCACCGAAGCAGCCGCGATGGCCGCGGGCCGCTGGGTCGGGCGCGGCGACAAGAACGGCGCCGACGGTGCCGCGGTGCGTGCCATGCGGACCCTCGTCTCCACCGTGTCGATGAACGGCGTGGTCGTCATCGGCGAGGGCGAGAAGGACGAGGCGCCGATGCTCTTCAACGGGGAGCGGGTCGGCGACGGCACCGGGCCCGAGGTGGACATCGCCGTCGACCCGATCGACGGCACCACGCTGACCGCCAAGGGCATGCCGAACGCGATCGCGGTCCTCGCCGCCACGGAGCGCGGGGCGATGTTCGACCCGTCCGCCGTGTTCTACATGGACAAGCTGGTCACCGGGCCCGAGGCGGCCGACTTCGTCGACATCAACGCGCCCGTGTCCGTGAACATCCGCCGGGTCGCCAAGGCGAAGCGGTCCACGCCGGAGGACGTCACCGTCGTCATCCTGGACCGGCCCCGGCACGAGGGGATCATCAAGGAGATCCGGGACGCCGGTGCGCGTATCAAGCTGATCTCCGACGGTGACGTCGCGGGGTCGATCTACGCGCTGCGCGAGGGCACCGGCGTCGACATGCTCCTCGGTATCGGTGGTACGCCGGAGGGGATCATCTCGGCCTGTGCCGTGAAGTGCCTCGGCGGCACGATTCAGGGCAAGTTGTGGCCGAAGGACGACGAGGAGCGGCAGCGGGCGATCGACGCCGGGCACGATCTCGACCGGGTGCTGACGACCGAGGACCTGGTTCAGGGTGAGAACGTGTTCTTCGTCGCCACCGGGATCACCGACGGTGAGCTGCTGCGGGGTGTGCGGTACCGGTCGGATTCCGCGGTCACCGAGTCGATCGTGATGCGGTCGAAGTCGGGGACGGTTCGGCGGATTGATTCCGAGCACCGGCTGAGCAAGCTGCGGGCCTACAGCGCGATTGACTTCGATCGGGCCAAGTAGGTCCCGGACCGGCCAAGAAGAGGGCGCCCTCGGTGCGGAGAGGGCGCCCTTCTTTCTTCTGTTCAGCCTGCTTGCGCTATGCGGCCCGTCGCCCTCGCCGCCTTTTTCAGTTCCAGGTCCCTGCGCCTGCGGCGGGCCAGGACCACTCGGCGTTCTGCTGCGGTGAGGCCGCCCCAGACTCCGTAGGGTTCGGGCTGGAGGAGGGCATGCTCGCGGCATTCGACCATGACCGGGCAGCGTGCGCAGACCCGCTTGGCGGCCTCCTCGCGGGAGAGGCGGGCGGCGGTGGGCTCCTTGGAGGGGGCGAAGAACAGGCCGGCCTCGTCGCGTCGACACACCGCCTCGGTGTGCCAAGGGGCGTCTTGGTCCCTGTCTCGCACTGGCACCCGCTGGGCCGGAACGGCAGCTACCTGCAGGGACGAATGCGGCGGTTGCAGCACGGTCTACTCCTGACGACGGCTTCGCGAGCGAGAGACGATGCAGCAAGGTCTACCCGTTGTACGCGCGCCTATGCAGGGAGTTCCGAACCGCTGGATTCCGGGGGCTCTTGCGCTGCCGGATGAGCGGAGTGGTTGGTTTCGGTTCTCTTCCGATTCGCATCCGTCAATGATCCAGATGCTTGCGCAAACTCTTCTCGACCTTGGCGTGGACCCGGTCGAGGATGTCCGTCACGAGCTTGCCGCGCCTGGGCCTGCCCTCGACGCTGCCCAGTACGGCCCAGCCGTCCACGTAGACCACGGGCGCCGCCGGGTCCTCCGCGTCCAGCATGTCCACCTCGAAGCTGCCGAGGATGCCGCCACCGGTGCCGCGCAGCGACACATTCTCCGGGACGCGGACCTCGATGCTGCCGAAGACCGCGATCGCCTTGATCACGACCTGCTGGTACTCGAAGAGCGCCTCGCTGAGGTCTATCTCCACACTGCCGAAGATCGCGTACGCATGGATCCGGCGCCCCGCACGCCAGCGCCCCTTGCGGACGGCGCTGCTGAAGATCGCGACGGCGTTGTCGTCGGCGTCCACGGGGAGGTGGGTGGGCCGATTCGGGACGGAGGCGAACGAGGCTGCCGGTCTGGCGCTGTGGGCCGCGGGCAGGTCCTTGATGAAGACCTCCAGCTCACCCACCGTCTTGGCGTTCAGCACGCCCTCCACCCGCTCGCTGTGCTCGTCGGCGGTGAGGCGGCCCTCGGCGAGTGCCTCGCGGAGGATGTCCGCGATCCGGTCGCGGTCGGCGTCGGAGGCACGGAGTTCGGTGGCGGCAGTGGGCGCGGTCTGCTTCTGAAGGTCCACAAGAGCAGCGTACCCAAACACGATAGATCGCGATAGCCCCCGCCGGGATCGAACTGAGCCTTACCTCACAAGCTCGCTGTCAGTCGCAGGTTCTACGCTGGTGGACGCTGCCCAATGGAGGTCAGCCGCCGCATCTGTCGAGTGAGGAATGGGCGACATGCCTGAGTTCGCGTACACCGATCTGCTCCCCATGGGAGAGGACACCACCCCGTACCGGCTGGTGACCTCCGAGGGTGTCTCCACCTTCGAGGCCGACGGGCGCACCTTCCTCAAGGTCGAGCCGGAGGCGCTGCGCAAGCTCGCCGAGGAGGCCATCCACGACATCCAGCACTATCTGCGCCCCGCGCACCTCGCGCAGCTGCGGCGGATCATCGACGACCCCGAGGCGTCGAGCAACGACAAGTTCGTCGCCCTGGACCTGCTGAAGAACGCGAACATCGCGGCGGCCGGTGTGCTCCCCATGTGCCAGGACACCGGTACGGCGATCGTGATGGGCAAGCGCGGGCAGAACGTGCTCACCGAGGGCGGCGACGAGGAGGCCCTCAGCCGGGGCATCTACGACGCCTACCTGAACCTCAACCTGCGCTACTCGCAGATGGCTCCGCTCACCATGTGGGAGGAGAAGAACACCGGCTCCAACCTCCCCGCCCAGATCGAGCTGTACGCCGCCGACGGCGGCGCCTACAAGTTCCTCTTCATGGCGAAGGGCGGCGGCTCGGCCAACAAGTCGTTCCTCTACCAGGAGACGAAGGCCGTTCTGAACGAGGCCTCCATGATGAAGTTCCTGGAGGAGAAGATCCGTTCGCTGGGCACGGCCGCCTGTCCGCCGTACCACCTGGCGATCGTCGTCGGCGGTACGTCCGCCGAGTACGCGCTGAAGACCGCCAAGTACGCCTCCGCGCACTACCTGGACGAGATCCCGGCCGAGGGTTCCCCGCTCGGGCACGGCTTCCGGGACAAGGAGCTGGAGGAGAAGGTCTTCGAGCTGACGCAGAAGATCGGGATCGGCGCGCAGTTCGGCGGCAAGTACTTCTGCCACGACGTGCGCGTGGTGCGGCTACCGCGGCACGGCGCCTCCTGCCCGGTCGCCATCGCCGTCTCCTGCTCCGCCGACCGCCAGGCCGTCGCGAAGATCACCGCCGAGGGCGTCTTCCTGGAGCAGTTGGAGACCGACCCGGCGCGGTTCCTGCCCGACACGACGGACGAGCACCTCGACGAGGCCTCCGACGTCGTCAAGATCGACCTGAACCAGCCGATGGAGACGATCCTCGCCGAGCTCACCAAGTACCCGGTGAAGACCCGGCTTTCGCTCTCCGGCCCCCTGGTCGTGGCCCGTGACATCGCGCACGCCAAGATCAAGGAGCGCCTGGACGCGGGCGAGGAGATGCCGCAGTACCTGAAGGACCACCCGGTGTACTACGCCGGGCCCGCGAAGACCCCCGAGGGCTACGCCTCCGGTTCCTTCGGTCCGACCACGGCCGGCCGCATGGACTCCTACGTCGAGCAGTTCCAGGCCGCCGGCGGCTCCAAGGTCATGCTGGCCAAGGGCAACCGCAGCAAGCAGGTCACCGACGCGTGCGGCAGCCACGGCGGCTTCTACCTCGGCTCCATCGGCGGCCCGGCCGCCCGGCTCGCCCAGGACTGCATCAAGAAGGTCGAGGTCGTCGAGTACGAGGAGCTCGGCATGGAGGCCGTCTGGAAGATCGAGGTCGAGAACTTCCCGGCGTTCATCGTCGTCGACGACAAGGGCAACGACTTCTTCCAGGACCCGGCCCCCGCGCCGACGTTCACGTCGATTCCGGTCCGGGGTCCCGGGCTGGCCTGAGGGCCTCAGTTCCCGAGGTCGAAGTCCAGCTTCTGGTAGTCCCCGTCCTCCGTGAAGTGGATCTGCCCGGTCGCGCCGCGGTAGTCACCGGTTCCGCCGGTGACGGACGCGTCGAAGGCGGGCAGTTCCGCCGTCTCCTCCAGCGGAACGCTCATCAGTACCTGGGCGGTGATCTGCCCGCCGGCCAGCACGAAGGTGCCGAGGCACTGGATGTCGAGCGGATTGCCGGTGCGGACGACCGTGCAGGAGCCGCCGTCCCGGCCCACCTTTTCACCGCCCTTTTCCTGGAAGAGGTCATCGGCGAAGGAGAAGGTGTCGCCGACCTTGGGAACCTGCTGCTGGTCCTCCTCCTCGTCGCCCGCGACCTCCCGGGCGTAGAGGGTGAAGTCGTCCTCCTGGGCCGACGCGGGTGCGGAGACCACGAGAGTGCCTGCGGCCGCCAGGCCGGCGCCGAGCGCGGCGAGCGTCCTGATGCTGCGGAGCATGTCCTGCCTCCTGTGGGGTGACGCCCCCCTGCATTCCTTCATTGTCCGGCGCTCCCCTCCCGCCCGCGCGCCGTGAAGATCCGCGCCGACGGGGGAACAGGTGACCTGTCCCGGATGCTGTGACAGGTGGAGGTGATCGGCAGTGGCCGACGCAGAGCAGAGCTATCGCATCGAGCACGACTCCATGGGCGAGGTGCGGGTGCCCGCCCACGCCAAGTGGCGGGCCCAGACCCAGCGTGCCGTGGAGAACTTCCCCATCTCGGGGCAGCGGATCGAGCGGGCCCATATCGAGGCGCTCGCGCGGATCAAGGGCGCCGCGGCGAAGGTGAACGCCGAGCTGGGCGTGCTCGACAAGGACATCGCCGAGGCGATCCAGCAGGCCGCCGTCGAGGTGGCCGACGGGACGTGGGACGAGCACTTCCCCGTCGATGTCTTCCAGACCGGCTCCGGGACCTCGTCGAACATGAACACCAACGAGGTCATCGCCACGCTCGCGAGCGAACGGCTCGGGCGGGACGTACACCCCAATGACCACGTCAACGCCTCGCAGTCGTCCAACGACGTCTTCCCCTCCTCCATCCACATCGCCGCCACCGCCGCCGTCACCCGCGATCTCGTCCCGGCCCTCGATCACCTCGCCGCCTCCCTCTCCCGCAAGGCCGAGGAGTTCGCGGACGTCGTGAAGTCCGGGCGCACCCATCTCATGGACGCCACGCCCGTCACGCTCGGGCAGGAGTTCGGCGGGTACGCCGCTCAGGTGCGGTACGGAGTCGAACGGCTCCAGGCCTCCCTGCCCCGGCTCGCCGAACTGCCGCTGGGCGGTACCGCCGTCGGCACCGGCATCAACACCCCGCCCGGCTTCTCGGCCGCCGTCATCGAGGAGGTCGCCCGGGCCACGGGGCTGCCGCTGACCGAGGCACGCGACCACTTCGAGGCGCAGGGCGCGCGGGACGGCATCGTCGAGATCAGCGGGCAGCTGCGGACCATCGCCGTCGGACTCACGAAGATCGCGAATGATCTGCGGTGGATGGCCTCGGGCCCGCGCACCGGGCTCGCCGAGATCTCCCTGCCCGACCTCCAGCCCGGCTCCTCGATCATGCCCGGCAAGGTCAACCCGGTCATCCCGGAGGCCGTGCTCATGGTCGCCGCGCAGGTCACCGGGAACGACGCCACCGTCGCCACCGCGGGAGCCGCCGGCAACTTCGAGCTCAATGTGATGCTCCCGGTCATCGCGAAGAACGTGCTCGAGTCGATCCGGCTGCTCGCCAATGTCTCCCGGCTGCTCGCCGACCGGACCGTCGACGGCATCGTCGCGCACCGTGAACGGGCCCGCGAATACGCCGAGTCGTCACCCTCCGTGGTCACGCCCCTGAACAAGTACATCGGGTACGAGGAGGCCGCCAAGGTCGCCAAGAAGGCGCTCGCGCAGCGCCGGACCATCCGTCAAGTCGTGCTGGAGAGCGGTTATGTGGAGCGCGGCGACCTCACCCTCGCTGAGCTGGACGAAGCCCTGGATGTCCTGCGTATGACGCGCCCGTGACGATTCCCGCCAACACTGCGAACCGTGACGTTCGCCGCAGCGTCGTCAGTCAGTGACACCTAATATCTGTGCATGGCAGACGGCGGAGCGATGACGACAGTGGAAGCAGGCGGGTCCCCGGCGCGCTGGGCGCCCGGAAGTCACATTCTGTGGCGGTACCGGCAGAACGCCGGTGCACGCTTCCACATCGTGCGTCCCGTCACCGTCGTGCGGGACGACGCCGATCTGCTCGCCGTATGGCTGGCGCCCGGGACCGAGTGTCTCAAGCCCGCGCTCGCCGACGGCACCCCCGTGCACCAGGAGCCCTTGCGGTCGCGCTACACCAAGCCCCGTACGGTGCAGCGCGACCGCTGGTTCGGCACCGGGGTGCTGAAACTGGCCAGACCCGGCGAGCCGTGGTCGGTGTGGCTGTTCTGGGAGCCGGGCTGGCGGTTCAAGAACTGGTACGTGAACCTGGAGGAGCCGCTGGTGCGTTGGGCGGGCGGGGTGGACTCCGAGGATCACTTCCTGGACATCTGTGTGTACCCTGACCGGACTTGGGGCTGGCGCGACGAGGACGAGTTCGCCCAGGCCCAGCAGGACGGCCTGATGGACGCCGCGACCGCCGCACGGGTGCGGAAGGCCGGACGGGCCGCGGTGGAGGTGATCCGCGCCTGGGGGCCGCCGTTCTCGGACGGCTGGCAACACTGGCGCCCGGACCCGTCCTGGGCTGTACCGTCACTGCCGGAGGAGCTGCCAGGGGGCTCGGGCCGTACGCCCGCGCACATGTCCTCATGAGACCCTTGATGCGCCCCCGGGCAAGAAACGTAGGATCGTCCTCCGCAAGGGCGCGCGGCGGCAACTACCGGAGCGTGCACTGGGCTTGACCGATCGTCACCGAGGGGCGGCTGGACGTGAGCGAGGGGTACGAGGGCAACACCGGTACGGGCGGCGCAGAGCCCGCCGGTGACACAGGAACAGCCTCTGGCCACGCGGGAATCCCGTTCCTGGGGCACGTATTGCGGGTATCGGGACTTCGGCGGGACGAACAACACGCCCCGGACGGATGGATGCGACACGCGTGACGGAGCAGCCGACCTCCTTCGAGCGCCCCCTGCCGGGCGCCGACCCCGCGGATCCCCGCGGGGCGCTCCTGCGTACCCCGACCCCGCCCCGCGCGCCCGGCGCCGCCGCGTTACCCGCGCAGGCGCGCACCGGCGAACCGCCCTCCACCCCGGGCACCACCGCACCGTCCGGCAACGACAAGGCCCCCGTGAGCAACGGTCCCGAGCATGCGCAGCCCTCCGCCGCCGCGGAGGCCGACACCCATCGTCCCCGGCCGGTCCCGGAGGGCATCCCGGCCCAGCCGAGCACCGAGACGGCGCCGGAAGAGCGCCGTAGCGGGCAGGGCGTGCAGCCCGGCCGGCCCACGCCGATGCGGCGGGACGGGGACCGGCTGCGGTTCGTGGGCGCCGCGACCCGGCGGATCGCCCGCGGCATAGACCTCGACGAGATCGTGATGGGGCTGTGCCGGGCGACCGTGCCGACGTTCTCCGACGCGATCCTCGTCTACCTCCGCGACCCGCTGCCGGTCGGCGACGAGCGGCCCACCGGGCCCGTCGTGCTGCGGCTGCGGCGCACCGACCGGATACCGGAGGAGCGGGACACCGAGGGCGGCTTCCTGCCCGCGCAGGGCGTGCCGGAGCCGACCGAGCTGGCTGAACTGTCCGCCGTGACCGCCGAGTTGTGCGAGGTACGGCCCGGCGGCGCGCTCGCCGAGGTACTGCGCGGGGTCCGCCCGGTGTTCGCCGACGCGCCAGCCGCCAGCGCCGCGCTGCCCGAACTCCTGGGCGACGACGGCGAATTGGTCGTACCCACCGGTCAGCGCGCCATCCTCGCCCCGCTGCGGGGCCGACGCCGGGTGATCGGCGCCGCGCTCTTCCTGCGCCGCCCCGAGCGCATCGCCTTCGAGGCGGACGATCTCCTGGTCGCCGCCCAACTCGCCACGCACAGCGCGCTGGGCATCGACAAGGCGGTGCTGTACGGCCGTGAGGCGTACATCGCCGACGAGCTCCAGCGCACGATGCTGCCCGAGACCCTGCCCCGGCCGACGGGCGTACGGCTCGCGTCCCGCTATCTGCCCGCCGCCGAGACCGCGCGCGTGGGCGGCGACTGGTACGACGCGATCCCGCTGCCGGGCAGCCGGGTGGCGCTCGTCGTGGGCGACGTGATGGGCCACTCCATGACCTCCGCCGCGATCATGGGCCAGTTGCGTACGACGGCCCAGACGCTCGCGGGCCTGGACCTGCCGCCCCAGGAGGTGCTGCACCACCTCGACGAGCAGGCGCAGCGGCTCGGCACGGACCGCATGGCGACCTGTCTGTACGCCGTGTACGACCCGGTCTCGCATCGCATCACCATCGCCAACGCCGGTCATCCGCCGCCGGTTCTGCTGCATCTGGGCGGGCGGGCCGAGGTGCTGCGGGTGCCGCCGGGTGCGCCGATCGGGGTCGGCGGCGTCGACTTCGAGGCCGTGGAGCTGGACGCGCCGGCCGGGGCGACCCTGCTGCTCTACACCGACGGGCTGGTCGAGTCGCGGCTGCGGGACGTGTGGACCGGGATAGAGCAACTGCGGGAGAAGCTCGCCGCGACCGCTCAGCTCACCGGTCCTGATCATCCGCCGCCGCTGGAAGCCCTGTGCGACGAGGTGCTCGACATGCTCGGGCCCGGCGACCGGGACGACGACATCGCGCTGCTCGCCGCCCGCTTCGACGGGATCGCGCCCAGTGATGTGGCGTACTGGTTCCTGGAGCCGGAGGACGCGGCGCCCGGGCGGGCCCGGCGGCTGGCCCGGCGTGCGCTGTCCCGGTGGGGACTTGAGGAAATGACCGACTCCGTCGAGCTGTTGGTGAGCGAGGTCGTGACGAACGCGGTGCGGTATGCCTCGCGGCCGGTGACGCTGCGGCTGCTGCGGACGGATGTGCTGCGGTGCGAAGTCGGGGACGATGTACCGCAGTTGCCCCGGCTGCGGCAGGCTCGGGCTACCGATGAGGGTGGGCGCGGGCTGTATCTGGTGAACAAGCTGGCCAGACGGTGGGGGGCGACGAGGCTCAGCACCGGGAAAGTCGTGTGGTTCGAACTGAACCGAGGATGAGCTGAACCGAGGACGAACCGAGGGCCGGCCCCCAGTGCGGGGACCGGCCCTTTTCCTTACCGCTCTTCGTCCGGGTCGACCGGATCCTCCGGGATCTCGTCCGTCGGAGGCTCCGTCGTCGGTTCCTGCGTCGTCGGCTCGTCCGTCGGTTCGTTCGTCGTCGGGGTGTCCGTGGGCGTCTGGGACGGGGACTGGCTCGGGGCCTCGGTCGTCGGGGCCTGAGTCGTCGGCTCCTGCGTCGTCGGCTCTTCCGTCGGCTCCTGCGTCTTCGTCGGCGTCCAGGACGGCTCGACCGCCGCGCCCTGGTCGGTGTCCAGGTCGAACTCGGCGTCCGTGTCGGTCACTCCGAACATGTACGCCGCCCAGATCTGCGCCGGAATGCCACCACCGTTGACCCGGCCCGTGCCGGGCAGTTCGCCCGTCGCGCCCTTCATGTTGACCTGCTTGCCCGACTTGGCGTCCTCGCCGAACAGGCCGACCGAGGTCACCAGGTCCGGTGTGTAGCCCGTGAACCAGGCCGACCTGCCGAAGTCGGACGTACCCGTCTTGCCGGCGACCTCCTGGCCGTCGCGGGCCGGGTTGTCGCGCACGGACTTCTGGGCCGTACCGTCGTCGACCACGCCGGTGAGCACCGAGGTCACGGTGTCGGCGGCCTCGGGGCTGATGACCTGGTCGCCGATCGGGTCGGGCATGGCGATGGTGCGGTTGTTCTGCTCGGCGGACTTGATGAGGGTCGGGGTGACCTGCTTGCCGTGGTTGTCGAGCGTGGCGTAGACCCCGGCCATCTGCAGCGGGCTCGCGCCCATGGTGCCGAGGGTCTGGGCGGGCACCGCCTGGAGGTCGTCGTCCATGCCGAGCGCGGCCGCGGTGTCCATCACCTCTTCCATGCCGACATCGACGCCCATCTGCGCGAACACCGAGTTGACGGACTTGTTCATCGCGGTCTGGACGGTGACGTCGCCGTAGTCGACGTCGTCCTCGTTCGGCGGGGCGAAGCCGACCTTATTGCCGTTCGCGTCCACCACCGGCCGCTTGCTGGTGCCGTCGTAGACCGTCTTCGCGCCGATCGTCTCGCCGTCCTGCGTCTTCGCCTGGTTCTCCAGGGCGGCGGCGAGGATGACCGGCTTGAACGTCGAGGCGGGCTGGTAGTCGGTGCGGGTGGCGTTGGAGCGGTAGTGCTTGAAGTAGTCCTCGCCGCCGTACAGGGCGACGATCTTCCCTGTCTTCGGGTCGACCGAGACGGCACCCGCCTGGATGTCCCCGTCGACGGGCCGCTCCTTCGCGTCCAGCTTGCGGGTCAGCTGGGACTTGACCGACTTCTCCAGCTGCGCCTGCTTCTTCGGGTCGATGTTCAGGGTGATGGTCCAGCCCTGGCTCTTGACCTGGGTCTCGGCCTCGGCGCGCGAGATGCCCTCCTCCTTCATCAGCTGCTCTTCGAGCTGATTGTTGGCGAGGTCGACGAGATAGCCCTTCTGGCCGTCGAGACCGGCGGCGGCCTTGGGCTCCTTGGGCACCGGGAACTTCATCGACTGGCGCTCGGAGGAGCTCAGCCAGCCCTCCTCGACCATGTTGTTGAGGACGTAGTTCCAGCGGTTCTTGACGAGCTCCTTGCCCGTCTCGGACGCGACCGCCCAGTCGTACTGGCTCGGCGCCTGGAGGAGAGCGGCGAGATACGCGCCCTGCGCGATGGAGAGCTTCTCGGCGTCGACCCGGTAGTAGGCCTGCGCGGCGGCCTGGATCCCGTAGGCGTTACGGCCGAAGTAGCTGGTGTTGAGATAGCCCGCGAGGATGTCGTCCTTCGACATCTGGCGGTCCACCTTCAGCGAGATCACCAGCTCCCGGAGCTTACGGGTGACCGTCTGCTCCTGGGTCAGGTAGTAGTTCTTGACGTACTGCTGGGTGATCGTCGAACCGCCCTGCGCGCCCTTGCCGCTGAGCGTGTTGATCAGACCTCGGGCCGTGCCCTTGAAGTCGACGCCGGAGTCCTTGTAGAAGGTCTTGTTCTCGGCGGCGACGAAGGTGTTGCGGACTTCCTCGGGCACCTTGGACAGGTCCACGATCTCGCGGTTGACCTTGCCGTCGCGGGCGAGGACCGAGCCGTCGCTGTACTTGTAGACGTTGCTCTGGAGCCGCGCGGCCGCGTTGCCCTTGGGGACGTCCACCATCAGGTACAGCACGATGAAGCCGCCGATGCCGAGCAGGCAGAGGCCGAGGAACGTGCCGAGGATCTTCTTCCAGGTGAAGAACCTGCGTATGCCGCTCTTGCCGGCCGCGCCGGACGAGCGGCGACGCTTGGGCGCCGCGCGGCGGCCACCGCGCTGCCGCGCTCGTCTCTCTTCCGCTCGTCCCATGAGTCCGATCCGCTCCGCTTCGCTCTGGTGTGCACTTCCGCCACACAGGTTCGCCGCTCAGGTCAGCTCAGAAAGCTAACACCGGGAGATGTGACAAAGGGCTGCCGATCCGGTCTTTTACGGACGTGACAATCAGCACCCGTCTCAAAGGAACCGACCACTGACAGGTGCGAAGGGTTGCCCGGCCCGTTAAAGTGTTATCACTTAGCTAGACCAATGCTAGTTGCAGGGAAACGGGGGAACCACCCATGTCCGACAACCACACGCCCACCACCACCGACGTACCCCACATGCCCGAACCACGCGTGCGCGAGTTCACCGCGCACAGCATCGGCGGCGGCCTGGCGCTGCTGCTCGGCCTGCTCGGGCTCGCCGTCGGGGCCGGCTGCATCGCCGGCGCCACCGCGGTCGACGGGACCGGCGCCAAGGCCGCGCTGATCGCCGGTGGCATCCTGATCGCGCTCTGCGCCTTCCTCGCGATGTGCGGACTGAACATGGTCGCGCCGGGCGAGGCCCGGGTGGTGCAGCTCTTCGGCCGGTACCGGGGGACGATCCGGCAGGACGGGCTGCGCTGGGTGAACCCGTTGACGTCGAGGGCCAAGATCTCGACCCGCGTCCGCAACCACGAGACCGCGGTCCTCAAGGTCAACGACGCCTACGGCAACCCGATCGAGCTCGCCGCGGTCGTGGTGTGGAAGGTCGAGGACACCGCCCAGGCCACCTTCGAGGTGGACGACTTCCTGGAGTTCGTCTCCACCCAGACCGAGGCGGCCGTGCGGCACATCGCCATCGAGTACCCGTACGACGCCCATGACGAGGACGGTCTCTCGCTGCGCGGCAACGCCGAGGAGATCACCGAGAAGCTCGCCTTCGAACTGCACGCGCGCGTGGAGGCGGCCGGAGTGCAGATCATCGAGTCGCGCTTCACGCATCTCGCGTACGCTCCGGAGATCGCCTCGGCGATGCTCCAGCGGCAGCAGGCCGGGGCGGTCGTCGCCGCCCGTCGGCAGATCGTGGACGGAGCGGTCGGGATGGTCGAGGCGGCACTCGCGCGGATCTCCGAGCGGGACATCGTGGAGCTGGACGAGGAGCGCAAGGCGGCGATGGTGTCGAACCTGATGGTGGTGCTGTGCGGTGACCGGTCGCCGCAGCCGGTGCTCAACACGGGAACCCTCTACCAGTGACAGCTCCCCAAGGCCGGCCGCAGCGCAAGCAGGTGCTGCTGCGGCTGGACCCGGCCGTCTACGAGGCACTGGCCCGCTGGGCCGGGGACGAGCTGCGGTCCGCGAACGCGCAGATCGAGTTCCTGTTGCGCAAGGCGCTGGCCGAGGCGGGGCGCCTGCCGAAGGAGACGGGACCGATCCCGCGCCGCGGCCGGCCACCCGCCGACCCTCCCGAATCCCAGTAGCAGAACCGTGACAATCGGCCCCCACCTGGGCCGCCGTACCCCGGCCATGATCTAGACACTCGGCGTATACATGCCGCGTATACACCCCGTGTAGAGTCCTCGACATGTCCATCGGTCACACCCTCCTAGGGCTCCTGGAATCGGGCCCCCGTCACGGCTACGACCTGAAGCGGGCCTTCGACGAGAAGTTCGGTCACGACCGGCCGCTGCACTACGGCCAGGTCTACTCGACGATGTCCCGGCTGCTGAAGCACGGCCTCGTCGAGGTCGACGGCATCGAGCCCGGCGGCGGCCCCGAGCGGAAGCGGTACGCGATCACCGACGCCGGGGTCACCGACGTACAGCGGTGGCTGGCGACGCCCGAGAAGCCCGAGCCGTATCTGCAGTCGACGCTGTACACCAAGGTCGTCCTCGCGCTGCTCACCCGGCGCGATGCCGCCGACATCCTCGACACCCAGCGCGCCGAGCATCTGCGGATGATGCGGATCCTGACCGACCGCAAGCGCAAGGGCGATCTCGCGGACCAGCTGATCTGCGATCACGCCCTGTTCCATCTGGAGGCCGATCTGCGCTGGCTCGAGCTGACCGCCGCGCGCCTCGACAAGCTGGCGGAGGTGGTGGTCAAGTGACGCCGCCCGCCGGTGCCCTGCTCGCGGCCGAGGAGCTGCGCAAGGCCTACGGTCCGACCGTCGCGCTCGACGGCGCCGAGTTCTCCGTGCATCCCGGGGAGGTCGTCGCCGTGATGGGGCCCTCCGGCTCCGGGAAGTCGACGCTGCTGCACTGTCTCGCCGGGATCGTGCCCCCGGACTCCGGGTCGATCACGTACGCCGGGCGGGAGATGGCGACGATGAGCGACGCCGAGCGCAGTCAGTTGCGGCGCTCGGAGTTCGGGTTCGTGTTCCAGTTCGGCCAGTTGGTGCCCGAGCTGACCTGCGTCGAGAACGTCGCCCTGCCGCTCAGGCTGAACGGCACCTCCCGCAAGGAGGCCGAGCGCACCGCGCTGTCCTGGATGGAACGTCTCGAGGTCGACGATCTGCGCAAGAAGCGCCCCGGTGAGGTCTCCGGCGGTCAGGGGCAGCGGGTCGCCGTGGCCCGCGCGCTGGTCACCAGCCCCCGGGTGGTGTTCGCCGACGAGCCGACCGGAGCGCTGGACTCCCTCAACGGCGAGCGCGTGATGGAACTGCTCACGGAGGCCGCGCGCTCCACCAACGCCGCCGTCGTGCTGGTCACGCACGAGGCTCGGGTGGCGGCCTACTCCGACCGCGAGATCGTCGTACGGGACGGGCGGTCCCGGGACATGGAGCGGATCGTATGAGCCAGTGGGGGAGGGACCTCGCCCTGGGCGTCAGATTCGCTTTCGCGGGTGGGCGCGAGGGCTGGACCCGGGCGCTGCTGACGGCCGTCGGGGTCGGGCTCGGGGTGGCGTTGCTGCTGCTGACGACCGCGATCCCGAGCGCGCTGGCGGCCCGGGACGACCGGAACGACGCGCGCACCGACATCACCTACAGCTCCGAGGCGCCGCCCGAGGCGGACAACACGCTGCTGGTCGCGATGGCCGACACCACGTACCGCGGCGCGGACATCCGAGGACGCGCGCTGGAGCCCGAGGGCGCGAAGGCCCCGCTGCCGCCCGGCGTGGACGAGTTCCCGGCGGTGGGCGAGATGGTGGTCTCCCCCGCGCTGAAGCGGCTGCTGGAGTCGGACGGCGGCAAGCTGCTGCGCGAGCGGCTGCCGGACCGGATCGCGGGGACCATCGGGGACGCCGGTCTGGTCGGCTCGGCCGATCTCAGCTTCTACCGGGGCGCCGAGGGCCTCGCCGGCCATGTCGACGGCGCCGAGATCACCCGTATCGACCGCTACGGCGACCCGAACCCGTACCGCGAGAAGACCGACCCGGTGCTGGTCCTGCTGATCCTGGTCGTCTTCGTCGCACTGCTGATGCCGGTCGCGGTGTTCATCGCGGCGGCCGTGCGGTTCGGCGGCGAGCGGCGCGACCGGCGGCTCGCGGCGCTGCGTCTGGTGGGCTCCGACGGCCGGATGACCCGCCGGATCGCGGCGGGCGAGGCGCTCGCGGGAGCGCTGCTCGGGCTGGTCTTCGGTACGGTCTTCTTCCTGATCGGACGTCAGATCGCGGGCTCCGTCGAGGTGTTCCGGTTCAGCGTCTTCCCGCACGACCTCAACCCCTCCCCCGCGCTCGCCCTGCTGGTGGCCGTGGCGGTCCCGGCGGCCGCGGTGCTGGTGACGCTGCTCGCGCTGCGCGGGGTGGTCATCGAACCGCTCGGCGTGGTGCGTACGGCGAAGCCCGCGCGCCGCAGGCTGTGGTGGCGGCTGCTGCTGCCGCTCGGCGGACTCGCCATGCTCTACCCGATGATCGGGCAGGGCAACAACGAAGGCGACTTCAACCAGTACCTCGTCATCGGCGGTGTGATGCTGCTGCTGGTCGGCGTGACGGCGCTGCTGCCGTGGGTCGTGGAGACGGTCGTGGCCCGGCTGAACGGCGGCTCGGTGGCCTGGCAACTGGCCGTACGTCGACTGCAGTTGAGCAGCGGTACGGCCGCCCGGCTGGTCAACGGTGTCGCGGTCGCGGTGGCCGGGGCCATCGCCCTGCAGATGCTGTTCTCCGGGGTGGAGAGCGACTACACCAAGGACACCGAGTACGACCTCACCAAGGCGCAGATGCAGGTGACCGTGGGCGGCGGTGTGGAACTCGGCGCTGCCGCCCGGGAGTTGCGGAACACCGAGGGCGTGCGCCAGGTGGTCGCCCACGGCGAGGGCTATCTGGGCGACAAGCGCATGGACCCCGTCGAGAGTGCCGCGGTGACCGTCGGCGACTGCGCGGCGCTGCGCGAGGTGGCCGATCTGCCCTCCTGCCGCGACGGTGACGTCTTCGCCGTGCGGCGCGTGGAGTACGACACCAGCACCCCGAAACTGGCCGTCCCCGGCAGGATGCTGTACCTGGACCCGAGTTACGAGGGTTCCGTCCCGGGCCGGGAGGTCGCCTGGAAGGTGCCGGCGGACCTGCGCAAGGTGGACTCGCGCACGGATCTGAGCGGCCAGGAGCGCGGCGGCTTCCTGATCACCCCGAAGGCGCTGCCCGAGGGGGCCGGGCCGGCCATGATCGGGCGCGCGTACATCGGTCTCGAGACGTCCGTGGCCGACGCCCGTGAGCATGTGCGCAACACCGCGGCGGCCCTGGGCCCGCTGGTGCGCCCCCAGGACTGGTCCGCCACCGAGCGGTCCGACCGCTACGCCTCCATCCGTACCGGCCTGTTCGTCGGCGCCGTGTGTGTGCTGGTGCTGATCGGGGCGAGCCTGCTGGTGTCGCAGCTGGAGCAGTTGCGCGAGCGCAAGAAGCTGCTGTCGGCGCTGGTCGCCTTCGGCACCCGGCGGCGCACGCTGAGCCTGTCGGTGCTGTGGCAGACGGCGATCCCCATCACGCTGGGCCTGCTGCTGGCCTCGACGGTGGGCCTCACCCTCGGCGCGGTCCTGCTGCGGATGACGGCCACCCCGGTGCGCGTCGACTGGGGAAGCCTGCTGTCGATGACGGGCGCCGCGGCCGGAGTCGTCCTCGCGGTGACCCTGCTCAGCCTGCCTCCCCTGCTGAGGCTGATGCGCCCGGACGGTCTGCGCACGGAGTGAGCACGGGCCCCTCCCCGACGCCGGGGAGGGGCCCGCTCCTACTCACAGGCTGTACTCCCGCACCACCCGTCTGACCTGGGCGAACAGCATGCCCACATTCACCGACTTACGGCAGACGACCACGGCGACGACATCCTGCTGCTCGGTCATGCGCACGAAAAGATGGGTGAGGTTCTCGCTGTTGACGAGGATCTCCTGGAAGAAGTGCTGGTCGCTCTCGATCCCCCGGCGCTCCTTGAAGACGTCCTCGATCATCACGACCGTCCGCCCCTGGAACAGGTCGAGGGTCGCTCCCGCCAGCAGATCCAGCACCTCCGGCGGGTGGTTGTCGATCGTCTCGTACGACAGCAGCATGCCGGTGGACATGTCGACCACGCCCGAGGCCACACAGTCGGGGGCGTCCGTCCGCAGGGACTTGACCAGGCCCATCACCTGGTCGGAGAAACCGGGGGTCATCCGCTTGGTCGCCATGTGCTCAGACACCTTCCGTTGCTTTCTCGGTCCTGGTCAGGATCGAGTCGATCCGGCGCAGGGCCGGCTGGGTCGCCTGATGCAGACGGTCCAGGTCCAGGCCCTCGTCGCCGAGGACGACCATCAGCGCGTTGTCGCCGACGGCGTACAGAGCGGCGCAGCCGTGGCTGCCGTAGGTCACCGTCCGGCGCAGGGTGCCGCGTTCCGCGGCCTGGGCGGTGCGCCGGGCGAGTCCGAGGCCGGCGGCGGCGAGGGCGGCGAGGCTCTCCGGTTCGATGGAGTCGGCGGTGTCGGCGGCGATCAGCAGTCCGTCGGCGGCCGCGACCGCGGTATCGGTGATTCCGGTCACCTGTTCACGCAGACCGCGCATTTCCCGCGCCAGCGCTTCGTGGTCCATGTCTTCAACTCCCCTATTGCTGTTCACATCTGTTCGTCCGACTCATTTGGCAGTTCCGTTCCTCAGGCGGAAGAACCATTTCCAGCTCGCCGCGGACCTTTCCGGGGCGAGCACTTCGGCGATGCCACTGGCGCCCGGTTCACGGCGGGGCAGGGCGTCGGGGGTGGGGGGCGTCGGGGGCGTGGGGGGCCTGAGGGGAGGTTCGACCGGCTCCGGCTCGCGGGGGCGGACGCCGGCGCCGTCGGGGGGCGGGTGGATCCGGACCACCGGCTCGGATGCCGCGGCGCACACCAGAAGACCGTCACCAAGCATCCGGGCCACCTCGACGGTGACGGTGTAGACACTCCGCCCGGTGCGAAAGGCGAGGTCGCGGGCGGTGCTGCGGCCGTCGGCGTGGGCGAGCAGATCGCGTTGGAGCGCGGTGGGCAGGCCCTCCGGCTCAGGGCCGGGCAGGGGGCGTTCGCGGTCGGGGTGCACGGGGCGGGGCAGCGCTTCGAGGGCGGCGAGCTTGCGTGCCGTGTCCTGAAGCAGACGTCCCGGGGGCTCGCCGACCGCGACCGGCGCGAAGGGGCCGTTACGGGAGCTGCGCCGACAGTCGTCCACCCGGCCCGCGGCGATGGCGAACGCGGCGTCGTGCAGCGCCATCACACAGACCACCCGCAGTTGGGCATCGCCCGCGTAGCCCTGGGCGACGAGCCCGGCCGCGGGCCAGCGCGCCCCGCCCGACTCCCGTACCAGCGCGGACCACTGCTCGCCGCTGATCCGGCCGGAGCGCAGCAGCAGCGCCTCGGGGCCGGGCGCGCCGGGCGACTCGGCGGCGACGACGAGTCCGTCCCTGAAGTGGACGGTGCCGCCCGGCCTGCCGGCGACCCGCAGCGCCCCCGTGAAGCCGTCGCGCCCACACGCGGCCAGGGCCCGTGCCAGGTGGTGGTAGCCCGACATCACTCCCCTTGGCCTCTCGCACATACGCCTCACGCGTAGCGCTGAGGGGGGAATGTTTATCAGCCGGTAGGCATATTCCGGCCCCGGATTCCCGACCTGCCTCTAGTTGACGGAAGTTGATATCCCAGTCTGTTCAAATCGCTTTGTTCGGGGCTCATTTGATCGAATACTCTTGCGCCTCTTGATCATTCCCCGCCGTCCACCACACGCACGGGCAGAGGCCGCAGCGCCTCGCGCAGAGCCGCCGCCAACTCCTGGTACTCCGCGCCGCGGGCCGCGCCCGTGCGCATGGCGAGGGCGATCCGGCGGGTGGGGGCCGGGTCGGAGAAGCAGCCGGTCAGCAGCTGGTTGCTGCGGGTCGTCTCGACCTTGACGGCGGTGCGCGGCAGCAGGGTGACGCCGAGTCCGCCCGCGACGAGCTGGACCAGCGTGGACAGACCGGCCGCCGTGGTGGTGACGGGGGCGTCCTCGCGGCCCGCTTCCCGGCAGATGTCGAGGGCCTGGTCGCGCAGACAGTGCCCCTCGTCCAGGAGCAGCAGATTCAGCTCCTTCAGCGCCTGGCGCGGAATGCCCTCCCGGCCGCCGAGCGCGTGGTCCAACGGGGTGACCAGCACGAAGTCCTCGTCGAACAGCGGGAGTTCGGTGATTCCGGGCACGCCGAGCGGGACGGCGAGCAGCAGCAGGTCGAGGCGGCCGGTCTGCAGTCCGTCGGCGAGGCTCGCGGTCTGTTCCTCGTGGACCTGAAGGTCGAGGTCCGGGTAGCGGTCGTGGACCAGCCGCAGGACGGTCGGCAGCAGATAGGGCGCGACGGTCGGGATGACCCCGAGCCGGAGCACCCCGGTGAAGGGCGCCCGTACCGCCTCCGCCTCCTCCAACAGCGCGCCCACCTCGTCCAGTACGGCCTTCGCCCGTACGGCGAGCCGCTCGCCGGCCTCGGAGAGCAGCACCTTGCGGGTCGTACGCTCGAGGAGGGTGACGCCGAGCGTCTCCTCCAGCGCGGCGACGGCGCCGGACAGCGCGGGCTGGCTCATGCCGATGGCGGCGGCCGCGTCCCGGAAGTGCAGATGCTCCGCGACGGCCGCGAAGGCCCGCAGCTGGGCCAGACTGGGCAGCCGCTTCTTGGCACCCGCATTACCCACAGTCACCGATAACCGCCTCCGATCAACTTGACCGAGTATAGCGATTTATCTAATCAATGCACCTTGTGCCAGCATCGGGCCCGTCCAACCCATGGGAAGCGTCCGCGATCCGGACGCTTCTTCGCTGCAAGGAGAGCGTGTGCTCACTGTTGGTGACAAGTTCCCCGAGTTCGAACTGACCGCCTGTGTCTCGCTGGAGAAGGGCAAGGAGTTCGAGCAGATCCACCACAAGTCCTACGAGGGCAAGTGGCTCGTGGCTTTTGCGTGGCCCAAGGACTTCACTTTCGTGTGCCCGACCGAGATCGCCGCGTTCGGCAAGCTGAACGAGGAGTTCGCCGACCGCGACGCGCAGATCCTCGGCTTCTCCGGTGACTCCGAGTTCGTCCACCACGCCTGGCGCAAGGACCACCCGGACCTGACCGACCTGCCGTTCCCGATGCTGGCCGACTCCAAGCACGAGCTGATGCGCGACCTCGGCATCGAGGGCGAGGACGGCTTCGCGCAGCGCGCCGTCTTCATGGTGGACCCGAACCGCGAGATCCAGTTCACGATGGTCACCGCCGGCTCCGTCGGCCGTAACCCCAAGGAGGTCCTGCGGGTCCTCGACGCGCTGCAGACCGACGAGCTCTGCCCGTGCAACTGGAGCAAGGGCGACGAGACCCTGGACGCGGTCAAGCTGCTGGCCGGGGAGTGACCTGAGATGTCGCTCGACTCCCTCAAGTCCGCCGTCCCGGACTACGCCAAGGACCTGAAGCTCAACCTGGGCTCGGTCATCGGCAACTCCGACCTCCCGGCTCAGCAGCTGTGGGGCACCGTGCTGGCGACCGCCATCGCCTCGCGCTCCCCGATCGTGCTGCGCGAACTGGAGCCGGAGGCGAAGGCGAACCTGACGCCGGAGGCGTACACGGCCGCCAAGTCGGCCGCCGCCATCATGGCGATGAACAACGTCTTCTACCGCACCCGCCATCTGCTGTCGGACCACGAGTACGGCACGATGCGCGCGGGTCTGCGGATGAACGTCATCGGCAACCCCGGTGTCGACAAGGTCGACTTCGAGCTGTGGTCCTTCGCGGTCTCCGCCATCAACGGCTGCGGCATGTGCCTCGACTCGCACGAGCAGGTGCTGCGCAAGGCCGGCATCGAGCGCGAGGTCGTCCAGGAGGCGTTCAAGATCGCGTCCGTGATCCAGGCGGTCGGTGTGACCCTGGAGACGGAAGCGGTGCTCTCCGCGTAAACCGCCTTACTGCCGGCCCTGTTCACTTCGGTGGACAGGGCCTTCGGCGTTCTGGGCGTACGCCTTCAGATAACCCACCACCGTGTTCGTCACCGCCACCAGCGGTACGGCCACCACCGCGCCGCCGATGCCCGCGACCAGGCCGCCCGCCGCGACCGAGAGGACCACGGCCAGCGGGTGGACCCGGACCGCGCGGCCCAGGATGAACGGCTGGAGGATGTGGCCCTCGATCTGCTGGACCGCAAGCACCACCGCCAGCGTCATCACCGCCGTGAACACGCCCTGCGTCACCAGCGCGACCACGACCGCCAGCGCGCCGGAGGCCACCGCGCCCACGAGCGGGATGAAGGAGAACAGGAAGATGAAGACGGCCAGCGGGACGGCCATCGGCACATCCAGGAAGTAGATGCCGATACCGATGAAGATGGCGTCGATCAACGCCACGATCACCGTGCCGCGCACATACGCCGTCAGCGTGCGCCAGGCCGCCGGACCGGCCCCGGCCACCCCCGGCCGCGCCGCAGCCGGCACCAGCTTCAGCGCCCACTCCCAGATGCGCTTGCCGTCGTAGAGGAGGAAGAGCGTCGAGAAGGCGGCCAGCAGGATGCCGGTCAGCGCCTCGACGATGACCGTGACACCCTCCAGGCCCGCCGAGGTGATCTCGTCGGTGTTGGCGCCGATGGTGTCGCGCAGATTCTCGGCGATGTCGTTGATCTGCTTGTCGGTGACGTGGAAGGGGCTGTCCAGCAGCCAGTTGCGCAGCTCGTCGATGCCGTCCTGGACCTGGTCGGAGAGGTTGTCGATGTTCTCCATCACCTGCCAGGTGACAAACCAGCCCATCAGGCCCATCACGACGAAGCCCAGGATCGCGGTGAGCGCGGTCGCAAGGCCCCGCGGGACGCCGTAGCGACGCAGCCGGGCCACGGTCGGCTGGAGCAGCGCCGTCATCAACAGCGCGGCCACGAACGCCAGCACCACCAGCTGTACGGCGCTGATGACCCGCATCAGCACCCACACGGTGCCGGCCAGCACCAGCAGCCGCCATCCGGCCTCGGCGGCGACCCGCACACCCCACGGCACGGCCAGCGCGGGATCCGGCCGCGCCGGAGCGGCGGGCGCGGGATCGGGGGGCGGCGGCACCTTGTCGGTGGGCGGCGGTGTCGGCGCGGACGCGGACGCAGGCGGTGACGCGGGCGTCGGCAGGGAGTCGTCGCTCTCGCGCTCCACCTCCGCGCGGCGCTGGTCCAACCGCTCGCCCATCCGCGTCAGTCGGGCCCCGAGCCGACCGAGCCACCCTGGCACTCGCGACATGATCCGTCCTCTTCCCCCGTCTTTCCCCACCACTCCCCCCGGAGTCGTCCGGTCCGACCGTACATGGCAAAGCCCCCCACCAAAGACGGTGAGGGGCTGAGCAAGGTTGAGCGGTGAACCTAGTACCAGTGGTTCGCCTGCCAGAACGACCAGGCGTCACAGGGACTGCCGTACCGCTCGTTCATGTAGTTGAGGCCCCACTTGATCTGGGTCGCCGGGTTCGTCTGCCAGTCCGAGCCGGCGGAGGCGTACTTGCCGGCCGGGAGGGCCTGGAAGAGTCCGTACGCGCCGGAGGAGGGGTTCACGGCCTTGTAGTTCCAGCTGGACTCGTGGTCCACGATGTTGCTGAAACACTGGTACTGGCCGGACGGCACCATCGACTGCGCCATCGCCTGGATCTGCGCGATGCTGTACGAGCTCTGCACAGGGAAGCTGGACGAGGACCGGGAGGCCTTCGCCTCGGCCTCTTCGCGCTCCTTGGCTTCCTCGGCAGCCTTGGCCGCCTTCTCGGCGGCCTCCTTCTTGTCGATCGCGGTCTGGGCGGCCGCCTTACGGGCGGCTGCCTCCGCGTCCTTCTTGGCGCTCGCGTCCGCGGCAATCGCCTGGACGTTCGCCTGCTGCGTCAGGGACGCGGTCTGCACCTGGGCCTGCTGGCCCGTGGGTATGTCCGCGAGGAGCGTTGCGTCGGCTGCCGTCGCTTCGGCGTCGTTGTTCTGCGCGGTGCTGCCCGAGGCAACGCCGACAACGCTTCCGACGGCGGTGACCGCGGTGGCCGAGACCACTGCGAATCCCCGGACCGAGATCCGGCTCACACGGTTTCCTTCCAGCATCGCCCGCTTCGGTGACCCTGGCGGACGCAATCGTGCCCCTGGCACTGGCCTCCCAACTGCGGGGTCACGGGAGGCACGGGCCCGGTGGGCAACTCCCTTGCGGGGAGCGCCGCGTGGTGCGCGGGCGGCATACGACGACGCTATGGAGTTAGCGGTGCTTCTCAAGTTGTGCCGTACCGCTGGGGGTACAGATGTGTCGTATGCGGGGCCTGACAGGAGTGAGACTCTGCCGCACCCGGACGCCGCAAGGCAATTCTGTGTTGCGTGTGAAAGCTCACATCTCGTTTGGCCCAGGGAGTTCTGAGAAACAGCAACACGCCAAGGCGCCGCCCAACTAGGCTCTAGGCCTTTGTCGGACGGCGCCAACTGACGGGTAGCTACCTCAAGTTGAGCACTCGGGGCACTTGGTTCAGATGTGCCCGTCCTCCAGCATTTCGGTCACAAGCGCCGCGATCTGGGACCTCTCGGACCGCGTCAGCGTGACATGCGCGAAGAGCGGATGCCCCTTCAGCTTCTCCACGACGGCGACGACACCGTCGTAGCGCCCGACCCGGAGGTTGTCCCGCTGGGCCACGTCATGGGTCAGAACCACCCGTGAATTCGCGCCGATTCGGGACAGAACGGTCAGCAGGACATTCCGTTCCAGCGACTGTGCCTCGTCCACGATCACAAACGCGTCGTGCAGCGAGCGCCCGCGGATATGGGTGAGCGGCAGGACCTCCAGCATCCCGCGCGCGGTGACCTCCTCGATGACCTCACGGCTGGTGACCGCGGACAGCGTGTCGAAGACCGCCTGTGCCCAGGGGCTCATCTTCTCGGCCTCGGAGCCGGGCAGATAGCCGAGTTCCTGCCCGCCCACCGCGTACAGCGGCCGGAAGACCATCACCTTCTGGTGCTGACGGCGCTCCAGGACCGCCTCGAGCCCGGCGCACAGCGCCAGCGCCGACTTGCCGGTGCCGGCCCGGCCGCCCATCGACACGATCCCCACATCCGGATCGAGCAGCAGGTCGAGCGCGATCCGTTGCTCGGCGCTGCGCCCCTTGATGCCGAACGCTTCCCGATCGCCCCGCACCAGACGGACGTTGCCCTCGGCCGTCACCCGGCCCAGCGCCTTGCCGCGCTCGGACTGGATGGTGAGCCC
This sequence comes from Streptomyces sp. NBC_00287, assembly GCF_036173105.1. Classification (NCBI taxonomy): domain Bacteria; kingdom Bacillati; phylum Actinomycetota; class Actinomycetes; order Kitasatosporales; family Streptomycetaceae; genus Streptomyces; species Streptomyces sp. NBC_00287. The sequence continues at coordinate 6,055,767 of NZ_CP108053.1, read as the reverse complement.
GGTGTGCACCGGCAGCTCCGCCGCCTCGGGCACATACGCGTGCCCCTCCTCGAAGAGGATGTCCACCTGCTCGCCGGGCAGGGTCAGTTCGGACATTCCGGTCCAGCCGGAGGCGTCCGTGATGGCGAGCTCGGCGCGGTACTCCTCGGCGAGGAGCCCGACGGACGAGGCCTTGATCCTCAGCGGGAGGTCCTTCGACACAACGGTGACGTCGAACCCCTCGGCCTGAAGATTGCGGGCGACCGCGAGGATGCGGGAGTCGTTGTCCCCCAGGCGGTAGCCGGACGGCAGAACGCTGGGGTCCGAGTGATTGAGCTCGACACGGACGGTCCCGCCCAGGTCCCCGATCGGGATGGGGGCGTCGAGGCGACCGTGCCGGACCCGGAAGTCGTCCAGCAGACGGAGCGCCTGCCGGGCGAAGTAGCCGAGTTCGGGATGGTGCCGCTTGGCCTCCAGCTCCGTGACCACGACGATGGGGAGCACGACTTCGTGCTCGTCGAAGCGGTTCAGGGCGTGCGGGTCGGCCAGCAGGACGCTGGTGTCGAGAACGTAGGTGCGCCGGTCGGGCTTGTGGCGCTTTGTGCTGGTCACCACGGAAGGACGTACCCCCTCGGAAGAGGTCGGGGAGCGACGGAGAGGAGCTGGACCGGTCGACGGCCGCATTGCACGGGCCGAGGACCGGCCCTCCGCTGCTTCGTCCGTGCGGTGACCGCACGATCGGGCTGGTGCAAAGGGCCTCCCGGGCGGACGGCCCCGTGCCGTCCGCTGAGATCCGACACCCGTGGTTCGGGCGTCGACCTGCTTGGCTTATGCCCTCGAACATGCGCTGCCATGCCAAGGCATATGACGGCGCGCTGGTGAACTCCTTGTTACTTCCGCCCCAAAGGGGGTGGCCGCATGACCTGTGGCTCAGCCGCCGTAACGGCGGTGGCGGGCGGCGTAGTCGCGCATGGCGCGCAGGAAGTCGACCTTGCGGAAGGCCGGCCAGAACACCTCACAGAAGTAGTACTCGGAGTGCGCCGTCTGCCACAGCATGAATCCGGACAACCGTTGTTCCCCGCTGGTACGGATCACCAGATCCGGGTCGGGCTGGGCGCCGGTGTAGAGATGGCGGCCGATCATCTCGACGTCGACGGAGTCGGCGAGCTTCTCGATCGAGGTGCCCTTGTCCGCCGCGTCGAGCAGCATCGAGCGCACCGCGTCGGCGATCTCCTGGCGTCCGCCGTAGCCGATGGCGACGTTGACGACTATGCCGTCGACGTGCGCGGTGGCCTGCTCGGCTTCCTTAAGGGTGCTCTGCATCTGCTGTGGCAGCAGATCGCGGGTGCCGACGTGGTGGACGCGCCAGCGACCGTCGGCGGCGAGGGTCTTCACGACGTCCTCGATGATCCCGAGCAGCGGGACCAGTTCCTCCTGCGGCCGGTCGAAGTTGTCCGTCGACAGCAGCCAGAGGGTGACGACCTCGACGTCCGTCTCGGAGCACCAGCCGAGGAACTCCTCGATCTTCTCGGCCCCGGCCCGGTGACCGTGCACGGTGGTGGAACCCGCGGCCTTCGCCCAGCGGCGATTGCCGTCCATGATGACGCCGATGTGCTTGGGCACCTGAGCGTGGTCCAGGTGACCTTCCACCCGGCGCGCGTACAGCCTGACCAGCAGGCCGCGCAGCTTGTCGCGCAGGTTCACGTGGTTGTCAGCCCCTCCGTACAAATCGGGCGGCCGCTGCCCCGGCCAGATTCCCGGGGGCGGTCCCTGCCCTGTGGCGGTCCGGGGCTGAGCCTACCCCCGGTGCCCGGAGCGGGGGTCAGCGGCTTCGGGGGCGGCTGAACCAGGGCCGTAGGAGCTCCCGGCCGCGAAGGCGTGGTGTTGGGGCGGTCCGAATGACATGTACCGGACTGTAGCCACGGGCTGTCCCCCTTCAGCCGCGGGCCGCCCCCCGGGGCAAAAGAAAACGGGCCGGTCCGTGGGGGGGAGACGGACCGGCCCGAGGGGGGGTTTCCACCATAACCCTTCGTAAGTGATGCTGCGCGCATTGGCGTGCCACAACTACTCTCCGAAATCGGGCGGCGACGCGGCGATGGGCGAGAGCGCGGCGTTTCGCAGGGGGCTCATGGCCGGAACACAGCGGATTCCCAGGGTGATCGGGCGGGATAAGAGGTGGACCGACCAGGTTTGACGGCCTTGCGACTCGTCCGCCCGTAACCCCCACGGGTGACCCGGGCAGCGAACGTCGGCTTGACGCCGAGACGGGGTCGTACGGCGACACACCCGCCGCAGGTGAGCACGGCACCGCGCAGCCCCCTCCACCGCGCGGTGCCGCCCGCGCAGCTTTGCTGGCGCGAATTACCTTGGTCTGAACTTACGTGAGTTGCAGATGAGACGCGAGCGACAAGCGATAACAATGTGGATAAGCCGTGAATCCTTGGATACATAGGGTGGAGCTGCCCGCCATGCCTTGATTGCCGCATTTGCTACGGCCATGCAGTCGCCGAAGAGGACGCAATCCGACCTACTTCCCCCCTACCGTCGCCCCATGACGGTGACGATCTCCTGGCAAGAGGCGAGCACACGGCGGCTCGAACGGCAGTTCCTGGCCAATCCCGCGTCGCAGGGCGCTTCGGGCTCTTTGGGAGCCGCCGCGGTCCCCGACATCGTCTCGACGATGCTCGGCGCACACGCCCAGGTCCTGTCCGCGGCCGAGCTGTCGATCGGCGTCCGGTCCTCCGGCCTGACGCGGGCGGACGTACGCACCGCGCTCTGGGACGACCGCTCGCTGGTGAAGACCCACGGCCCGCGTGGCACCGTACATCTGCTCCCCACCCGCGAACTCCCCCTGTGGACCGCCGCCCTGACCGCCATCCCCTCCGGCGCGGGCCCCTTCGCCCCCGACGTCCGGGTCACGGACGCCCAGGCCGAGGAGATCGTGGTGGCGATCGGGGACGCGCTGGACGGGGTGTACCTGACCATCGACGAGCTGGGCGAGGAGGTCGTGGCCCGCACCGGCCCCTGGGCAGGCGACCTGGTCATGCCGGCCTTCCAGGACATGTGGCCGCGCTGGCGACAGGTCATGCACCGGGCGGGCCAGGCGGGAGCGCTGTGCTTCGGCCCGAACCGAGGCCGGAAGGTGACGTACACCCGGCCACCGCACTTCGACCCACTCCCGCCCGCTGAGGCAATGGCCGAGCTCGTACGGCGCTACCTCCACGCATACGGCCCGTCCACGCCGCCCTACTTCGCCAAGTGGCTGGCGGCACCGGACGGTTGGGCCGCCCGGCTCTTCCGGGAAATGGCCGCCGAGGGAGCGATCGAGGAGGTCGACTTCGAGGGGGCGCCGGCGTGGGTGGTGGCGGGCGACACATCGTTCCCCTCATCGGGGTGGAAGGGGGTGCGGCTGCTGCCGTATTTCGACTCATACGTCATCGCCGCGCAGCCCCGGCAGTCGCTGTTCCCCGGGCGGGCGTACCGGAGGGCGCTGGCGGGTGGGCAGGCGGGGAATTATCCGGTGCTGCTGGTGGACGGGGTGGCGGCCGGGGTGTGGCACCAGCGCCGCCAGGGCCGGCGTACGACGGTGACCGTGGAGGCACTGGGGCGCTTGACCGCACGGCAGGAGCGGGAGTTGGACAAGCAGGTGCAGCGGGTGGGCGAAGTACTCGAAGTCCGGCCCGAGTTGGTGCGCGGCGAGGTGACGGTGGGCCCGCACGCCTAGGCGCAGCGCGGCTTACGGGCCTCGAAGAGATGGCGGGTGCTGTGGGCGACGAAGGGCCCCTCGTCCTGGATCCGCTGATACAGGGACCGGAGTTGAGGCTCGTAGGCCTCGACGGTGAAGCCGGGGACCATCCAGATCACCTTGCGCAGGAAGTGGACGACGGCCGCGATGTCGTGGAACTCCATGCGCAGTTCCTCGGCGCGCAGATCGACGATCTCCAGTCCGGCGGCCTCGGCGTCGGCGCGCTCTCTTTGCGGATGGCGGCCGTTGCGGACCTCGTCCGGCAGCGGGCCCAGGAAGTACTCGACGAGTTCGAAGACGCTGTGCGGCCCGACGTGCTGGGCGAAGTAGACGCCGCCGGGCGCGAGCACCCGGGTGATCTCCGTCCAGTGGGCCTGGACGGGGTGCCGGCTGGAGACGAGGTCGAAGGTGCCGTCGGCGAAGGGGAGCGGGTCCGGCTCGGGCGAGGCGACGACGGCGACGCCGCGCGGGGCGAGCAGAGCGGTGGCCTTGGCGACGTTGGGCGGCCAGCCCTCGGTGGCGACGGTGAGGAGGGGGGCCGTGGGCGCGCGTCGGAGGGCGCAGTCGAGCACTTCCCCTCCCCCGGTCTGGAGGTCGAGGGCGGCGCCGACCTCGGCACCGGCCAGCCGCTCGGCGAGCGAGACGGCGTACCCCCAACTGGGCCGCGCCTCGGTGGCCCGCCCCTCGAACCAGGAGAAGTCCCAGCCCTCGGTGGGCACGGCGACGCCTTCGGCGACGAGGTCGTCGAAGGAGCGGCTGCTGTGCTGATAGCGGCTGCTGTGCTGATGGCCCATGCCGGAATGATCGCAGCCACTGTCAGAGGCCGCTGCTAATTTTCGGCGGTATGACGAACCCTGAGACTCCGCATGCGCAGTACACGGCTGGTACCAAGGAAACGCTGCACGCCAGCCTGGACCGGATGCGGGACGCGGTGCTGTGGAAACTGGAGGGGTTGGACGACTCGGAACTCCGCCGCCCGCTGACCCCGTCGGGCACCAGCCTGCTGGGCCTGGTGAAGCATCTGGGCTCGGTGGAGTACGGCTGGTTCGTCTCGGCCTTCGGCGGCGAGGTCGAGCCGCTGTGGTTCGACCCGTACAGCGACGAGGACATGCGCGCGGACCAGGGCGAGACGACCCAGCAGATCATCGACTTCTACGGCCGCGCCCGCGCGGCGGCGGACCGCACGATCCGCGAACGGTCCCTGGACGACCTCGGCCGACCGGACTGGCGGGGCGAGGCCGTGTCCCTGCGGTGGGTGCTGGTCCACATGATCGAGGAGACGGCTCGGCATGCGGGGCACATGGACATCGTGCGGGAGCTGATCGACGGGGCGATGGGGGATCGACGGCCGGGGTCATGAGTGTTCGTGCCTGGGGAGTACGAGCATGATGTGCTCGTCGTCGCCGTGGGTGACGATGCCGGTGCGCTGGAAGCCGTGCTTCTCCAGGAGCCGGACGGAGGCGGTGTTGTCCTTGTAGGGATCGGCGTAAAGAGGACGAGTCGTCTCGCGCTCCAGAAAGAGCCCGAGGGCACGACTGCCGACACCGCGCCCCCAGTAGGACCGCCCGAGCCAGTAGCCGATGAACCGCCGGTCGCCGTCCCACCAGGAGACGAAGTTCCCGGCGACTTCTCCATTGACGATGACGGTCTGCACGAGATTTTCGGGATCCCCGAGAACCCGCTCCTCCCAGTGCCGCATAAAGCGGTCCCGAGGCCGAGGCTCGAAACGGGAGCGCCGGACGGCCTCGGGATCGTGCTCGAAGACGAGGAAGGTTTCGAGGTCGGCGTCGACGACGTCACGCAGCTGCACGATGTCGTCGCGCAAGTCATCGCTCACGTCGTCGCTCAAGTCGTCGCTCATGTCGGGGAGTGTGGCACCCGGCACTGACAACGCCGGTGCCTACGGGACGAGCGGCCGCACTTCCTCGGCAACGAACCGCACGAACCCCTCCGGGTCGGGCTCGTCCCCTGTCGGCTGAAGCACGACGGAATCGGCCCCGGCCTCCGCGAGCCGCTGAACGGCCTTGGCGACAGCACCGGCGTCCCCGGCGACACCGAGACCGGGAACGTCGGCGAGGCCTTCGTCGCTGAGCTCGTGACGCAGCCGTTCGGCGGCGCCGGGCCCGGTGGCGGCAAGGAGATAGACGACGACGCGATGCGGATCGGTACGCCCGGCAGCCGCCCGCCCTTCATCGATGAGCTGACGGGCCCGACGTACGTCATCAGGCGAGTTGGACGCGGTGAGCAGCGTCCCATCGGCGGCCTCACCGGAGAGCCGGAGGGAGCGGGGGCCGGTGACGCCGGCGATGACGGGAACGGGTTCTGCGGGGGGCCAGTCGAGCGCGACGTCATCGAGACGGACGTACCGCCCCTGCGTGGTGAGCCGTTCCCCGCGCAACAGGGCGCGCAGCGCAACGAGATGCTCACGCAGCAGCGTCACCGGCGACTCAACCCGAGCCCCCACCTGCCCCATCCACTCCTGCACCCCATGCCCTACGGCGAGGACAGGGCGCCCGGGGAACATCCGATGAAGCGTGGCGGCCTCCATGGCGGTGATGGCAACATTCCGCAACGGCACAGGCAAGAGCCCGACCCCAACCCGCACCCGCCCGGTCCAGGCCAGCGCGGCCGCAGCCGCGGAGATCCCGCCCTCCCTGAAACAGTCCTCCCAGAGCCAGAGCTCTTCGAGACCGGTCTCGTCGGCGAGCTCGGCGATGGATCGGAGGTGCTCGGGGGGTAGTTGGGGGCGGAAGACTGCGCCTAGTTGGGTCATGGGGGTGTTCCTACCCGGGGTGAGGCGGCCGGACAACGCAATTGTGGGCCGGGGGTTGGCCGAGGGGTTTCTCGAAACTGACCGTTTCGGCGATCTGCCGGAGGATCGCCCGGTACTCGGCGCGGCGGGCGACAGCGGTGGTGCCGAGGGTGAGCACAGCGAGCCGCTTGCAGTCGGGGTGGGGCAGATGAGCGCGGATCTGGAGGAGTGGCCGCGCCGGCAGGCCACGTGAATCGGCCGAGGGGACCGACGCCGACTCACTGAATGTCGCGGGCCCGCAAGGCAGCTCGACGTACTCGATACGAGCACCGTCGCTGCCGGACGTCACCGCGCGGGCCGCCAGCACGCCGCGCGGGACCGTGGCCGCCTCACGCCAGGAGACGGTGAGGAAGGACAACAGGGGATGCCGTTGGTCGTCCGTCTCCTCCCCCACGTCGTCGCGATGGAGGCCGATAGAGCAGTGCACCGTGCCGATCTCGCGCAGGGCGGCGAGCAGTTGCTGACCCGATGCGACGTGCGCGATGAACTGGAGGCGGACGTTTTCGTCCGGGGCCGAGTCGAGGAAGGGGGCGGCCGCGGTTCGCAGGGCGTGGGCTGCCTGGGAGTCGGGCTCGGGGAGCAGGGCGTCCAGAGGCAGGGGCATAAATCCGGGCGGTTCGGCGAACCACAGTTCCGCCTGCGGGTCTTCGGCGGAGTCGTCGACGACGATGGTGGGGGCCTTCATGGCTCCTGTCCGGCGGTAGTGGCGGCAGGCGCCGACTCGAGGAACCGGGCTCCGGCCCGGCGTGCGCGTTCGAGAGCGTCCGGGGTGACGTCGTCCCACTGCCTGCGCTCGGCACGCTGCTCGAAGGCGGACGGTCGATAGAGGAAGTGCAGCCGACGGGGAGCGGCGCCGCGTCGACCGTTGACCGCCACGACCCCCAGAAACCGCGGATCACCGGCAAACCACAGCGGCTCCAGCCGTGCCTTGAGTTCGGGCTTGGTACGGGGGCCGCCGATGTGTCGCAGCCACCAGTACGCGCGGTGATGCTTGACGAAGGTGAGCGGAATGCGCCTGCCCTCCGGACGGGCCGGATCCGGAAACTCGATCCACATCCCGCCGTCCTCGGCCTCGGGGTGCTCATCGAGGCCACGGGGGGTGTGGGTGAGGAGTTGCCAGGGGTAGTGCTGGAGGGTGCGGAGGGTTTGGAGGGCGGTGGGGAAGTAGCGGAGTTGGATTACGGCTCGGTAGAGGCCGTAGACGAAGTACGGCATGAAGATCCACACAGCCCAGTTGGGCGTGTGCGTGGAGATGCCGAGCAACGCGACCCAGCCGCCGATCCAACCAACGAGACCGACGACGTTCATGGCCATGTGACCCGTCCAGGAACGGCGAGTGGGGGGATGGTCCCAAGCCGTCGGGTACTCGACAGGATTCAAGAGATCGCTCCTTCGTCCGAGGAATCAGAAGACATGGCGGGCAAGGGCATAGATTCCGCCCGTATCAAGGAGGAGGCGCGATCCGTCGATACCCGCCACCGTGCCGTCCTTGACGCCGTCGTCCTCCGCATCCACCAGCTTGTTGTGAAGGCCGAAGCCGCCCGTCCCGACTCCGACCACTCCTGAGGTGCCCTGTACAGCGCGGGCCGCCTTCGCTGGATCGCTCAATCCCCGCACGGCCCTCAGCACCAGCGGGTTGTCCAGGTTCGCCACGGCCTTCGCCTCGTCCATGGTTTTCGTACCGACGAGGGCGAGCTTCTCTCCGAAGCTGACCGCCTCAGTGCTGCGAACGGCGGCCCGGATTCCCGTGAAAGCACCCTTGCCGACCGCCCCAAGACCCGGCAATGCCCCCGCCAGATCCGCCCCGACCGACACTGAGTTGCTCCAGAAATCGGCATCGAGTTCGCCGTATCGAATGCCGTCCCACAAGGATGCCCGCACTTCGGGATCACCGAGCCGTAGGGACAACGCCGTCAGACTGACCGCCGAAGACCCGAGCATCAGCAATCCCATCGTTGCGAGGCTCCACCCCATCGGCCCGGAAAGGAGGAGTACCGCCACGGCGATCGTGCCCGCCAGGAAACTAAGGACGTCCGGCAGGTTCTCGCCCAGCCAGTCGAGCGCGTCGTCGAACCATCCCGGCTCATGAGGCGCCAGCTTCTTCGTCGCGTCGCGGATCTTCTCGGCCCGGTGCTTGGCCTTGGCCTCATGCTCCTCCGCAAGTCTCCGCGCCCGCCCGAGGACTTTCTCCAGCTCCGACTGGGCGTCGTCGACATCCGCGTCCGTCCGCCCTTCCGCACGCTCCACCGCGGCCCGCGCATCCCGCGCGTCGTCCTCAAGCCGCTTGGCCCGCCGCTGAAAGTCGTCGAGTTCGGTCTCCCAGCGGGTGAGTTGGGTGACGGCCTTACGGAGCGAACGCGCGGCGTTCTTCAGATTCCGCGGAAGCGAACCGCCGTCGAGTTGCTCGCGGAAGGCGACCGCGGCGTCGCCCTTCCAGTAGCTGCCGTCCAGGAGCTTGGTGACGAGGGCGTGCGTGTCCTCCAGGACCTTCGCGCAGGCGGCAAGTTTCCGGTGCAGTTCCCGGACGGTCTCGGTGCTGCCGGGCACCGGGTTGAAACCCAGGTGGGGATAGTGGGAATGGGAAATGACGGGCGCCGACTTGAGGCCCTGCGGCTTGTCGAGGTCCGCACGGGACTGGGGGTCGAGGGCGGCACCGGTGTGTTCAGTGCCCGGGGCGAGGGTCACTTCCGGGCACCGCTTCCGCTGCCCGACCGAGCCTTCTTCAGTGCCTCCTCAAGGGCCTTGTCGACCTCCAGGTAGCTGTCCCGGCTCTTGCCGATGATCTCGGCGAGGTCCTCCGTCTGCTTGCCGATCTCCTCGGCCCCGTACTTCCAGTCCTCCTGGAAGTCCTCGCAGGCGCAGTCGAGATCGTCCGTGCCGAGACCGGTGACCGTCGAATCCAGCAGCGCCTTGCGAACGCCGTTGAGTGAACTGGTCGACTTCCTCAGCGAACTCATGAACCGAGTGAGCTCGTCACCATCAACGACCAGCCGTTCAGCCATCCCTCGTCCCCTCTCCCCGCACGTCAGGCACCGCATGGAGGAACGACGTGGCGCGCCATTCGTGGCGTGTACGGAAGTGCTCCCCTCTTTAGGGGGAGCACTTACCGGACAGAGAGAAGGGGGTTGGAGATCGTCAGCGGTTGACGGCCTGGATCTCCTGTACGACGACGTTCTGGGTGGCGCCGAAGGTGCCGTCGGGGAGGTCACCGCCGGCTCCGCCGCTGCCGGTCCACTCGATCTTCCAGGTGATGGTGGCCTGGAGGGGGTAGGTGCCGTCGCCGGAGGAACGGAGGTACTTCACTCCGCACGGCGGGGTCTGGTCGGCCTTGCCCTTGGCATACGGCTCACCGATACGGCCATTGTTGATCTCGCAGACACCGGAGGCCGGGTAGGTGACGGCGTCTCCTGTACCCGGCTCGATCTTCAGGGAGATCGGTTCCGCCGTCGCGGTCGCCTCAAGGTTCAGCACCGGCACGGACGCGGTGACGGAGACCGGCTTGAACTCGGCACCGTCCAGCCAAGTCCAGGTCGGGAGGTTGACCTTCGTGGCGTTCTCCGGAGCCAGAGTCACCTTGGTGCCGGGCACGCGGATCTCGGCGTAAGCGAGTTCGGCGAGGATCTCCGGGGTTACGGCGTTCTCGATGTCCGCGGGAGGAGCGTCGCCGGTGTCCACCCAGAAGTAGTCCGCCTCACAGGAATCCCAGCCCGGAGGGTAACTCTCATCGACGTACGAGCCCCACCAATAGCCCTTACCGGACTTGTCTTTGTTGAAGCCCTTCTCCTCGTCGCTGGCGTTGTACTTCTCCCGCTGCTCAGCGTCCCACTGATACCCCGTCGACTCCGCCTCCCAGATCGGCTCCAGATACTTCTGCAGCTGCTCAGGGGTGTACTTCGGGGCGTACCAGCAAGGAGGAGGCGACCAATTGGTCGACGAGGTCAGCGTGCCCGTGGAGTTGCCACTGCCGTTCTTCGAGTGGTCGAAGACAACACCCCCGGCGCTTACGGAGACAGTGTCGCCGTCTACGCCGGCGCCTTGTCCAGGCTGGCCGTCCGTGCCGCCACCAAAGCCCTTCTCCGCCTGGGCGGTGCCCGCCGCTGCCAGGACCAGGGCCATGGCTCCTGAGGCAAGGAACAGGTGTCTACGGATCAGGGCTGGCACTTCGCACTCCCCCTCTGCGAATTCAGGGTCTCGGTGACCCATACGCCGTTCTTGTTCTTGCGTAGCGTTCCCGCATAGACGACGTAGCTGTCCTCCGTCACCGGAGTGACATCGGTCTTGCCCGTCTCCAGGAACTTGTTGAACGCCTTGCTCTGGTCCTCGCAATACACGAGGGCAGCGGTGCCATCGTCCTTGATCGTCAGGCTCTCGTTGTAGTAACGGGTCACTCCCGTCGTACGGGCCTTGTGGTCGATGAACTCCTGGATGTACGACTGGCTCCCGGCCGCCGCGGTTCCCTCGGAGTAGAAGCGGTACGCCTCGTGCAGCGCATCCTGCTCGGCGATGGCCATGTCCACCGCCTTGATGCGCTGTTCAGCGTCGTTGAGTACGGCGTCCTTGTCCGGGTCGCCGCTCTTCTTCCACTCGAAGTCGTAGGTGACGTCCGACGGCAGCTTGATATCCGGACGCTCGGCGGAGGCCGAGGCTGACGCGCTCGGAGACGCCGATTTGTCGCCCCCTGTGTCTGCGCCCGCGATCTTGTCGTTGTCCTTGTTCTCGGAGCTGTCGTCGGACCCGCACGCGGACAGCGTCAGGGCCGCTGCGGCGGTCAGCGTGATCGCTGCGAGGAAGGTGGGGCGGCGGTTCACGGTCGGCTCCCGGTGAGGCGAGGCTTCTCTTGAGCGAAGCAACGCTATCCAGCCTGACGCGGCGACACCAGGGTGAAGGTTGTCAACTAGCGGGATGTATAAGCCGAAATCGCCCCTCGCCGATTGGATCGACCCGTAACGGTTGCATAACACGGCGGCCTGCTCGCCGGACCCATCGATGAGCAGGCCATTCCATTTATGAACATGCAAAGGAGAAATGCTGCCGGCGGGGACAGGCCCTCAGTAAGCGCGCAGCCATGCATGAGACCCATGGGGACGTGTCTCAGATGCGCCAGGGGGACGCGGCGCCCCAGTTCAAGGCCGACCCATGCTGAGCAGCGGCACCCTTTTCATCCTGGCTGAGGGCCCGACGAGGCGAGCAGCTCTTGGAGGTCTCGTACGAGGATGAGGTCGTAGCGGCCGAGGGCGGACAGGCTCTCGAAGATTCGTCGGGCCGCCGCCTCCTGGCGTCCCAGGTTCATGTCGAAGTCCCTGACGGTGAGCAGGGAGTCGTACCGCTCGAACGGCATGCCGTGGTCGTCCTCGTACTCGTGGCTGAACTCGACCTCGACCGCCGCATACCCCATGTTTCCCGCACGGTCGACGAACTCGGCCTGGGTTGGCTTCAGTTCGATGCCACAGGCTGTGGAGACGTCGTGGATGAGCTGTTCTCGCGGGAGTCCGGGTCGCATGAAGATGTAGTGATACTCACTCATACGAAACTCCCATACGCCCCTTCGCCCAGACTCCGCCAGGCAGCAGCGTTCTCGCCGGCCTCGATCTTCGGTGACAGTCGGGGTTGGGCACAGCAGCGCGAGTCGGTCGAGGACGGTGGCGATCTCTCTGGTGCGCGAAAGAAGCTGGACACGCTAAGCCCCCAGGATCTCGCGCAACTCCTTATGGCTGACACGCCTTGTTCCCCCTGTTCGAGACGATGTCGGTGGTCTGCCAGACTCCGTCGGCATTCTTTGTGACGCTGGCGTTGTACAGAACGTAGGCGTTCGCCGTCGCCGGCGACCTGTCGACCTTTCCGGTCTTCCTGTTCTTGATGTAGGACTTGCTCTCGTCGGAGCAGTAGGTCACGTAGGCCTTGCTGTCTCCAGAAAGGTTCACCTTGTAGTTGAAGTACCGGGTCTCCCCAACCCACGTCTCGCCATCGTCGACGTACTTCTGCACATAGGTGATATACGCGCTCAAGGCCTTTCCGGTGTTGTAGAAGCCAAGTGCCTTCGTACCCGTGCTTCCTTCGAAGATCGCTTCATCAACAGAGTTGACGCTCAGTGTGCTGTCCGCCAGCGCCGCATCCTTCGTCTCGTCACCTGTCTTCTCGTACTCGAAGACGTTCTTGGCGTCAGACGGGAAGGTGATCTTCGGGCGACCGGCAGAGGCCGTTGCGCTCGGGCTCGGGGAGGTCGAGGTCTCGCTTCCCGCGTCGGCGCCCGCCATCTTGTCGTTGTTTGTGTCCTCGGAGCTGTCGTCGCTCCCGCACGCGGACAGCGTCAGGGCCGCTGCGGCGGTCAGCGTGATCGCTGTGAGGAGGGTGAGGCGGCGGTTCACGGTCGGCTCCCGGTTGGGCGAGGCTTCTCTTGAGCGAACCAACGCTATCCATGGGGGTGCAGCGAGACCAGCGTGAAGCTTGCCGTTCGGTGGGGTATATGTGGCCAAATTGGCCTGCTGCAGCCTCGATTGAGCGGTAGCGGTTGCGTAACACGGCGCGGACCGGTCGCCGCGCCCTGCCGCGAGCGGGCCGTTCCGCTAATGAACGAGCAAAGGAGATACCTCACCTGGATCAGCTCCCGGTAAGTCGGCTTGTGCTCGCCGCGTGGCCCATCCTCCGGTCAGGAGTAGCGCTACTCGGATCGGGGAGTTACTTGCCATGGGGAGACAATGGCGTGACGGGCGAGGGAAGTTGGTCGTGCGGGGCGAGTCGGGTGACGTCACCTTGCCGCTGGAGATCGCCTCGTCGCTTCGTGCCCGCAGGCGGGGGCTGCTCGGGCGGGACTTCGTCGAGGGGGCTCTTCTGCTCTCCCCCGCCAACAGCGTTCACACCTTCGGCATGCGCATCCCCATCGACGTCGCCTATCTCGATCGCCGACTGCGCGTCATCTCCGTACGCACCATGAAGCCGGGGCGGCTCGGGCTGCCACGGCTTCGGGCCCGGCATGTGCTGGAAGCGGAGGCCGGGGCTATGGAGGGGTGGCGGGTGCGGTCCGGCGCGCTGGTCGAGGTGGACACGGACGGAGGGTCGGACGCCCATGACCGGCCGGACTCTGCGGGAACGCCGTCCCTCCCGTCATGATGTGATCGCGACGGAACGGACGACGACGGAGCAAGTCAGGCCCGGCCCCCTTCCGTCATCGAACGGCTTTCCTCACTCCTCGTTCGTGGCTCGCTGAAAACGCGGCCGGACGGTCAGGGCGTCCGGCTGGGGCGGGTAATGCTCGGCGCACGCCTGGCAGGCGTACACGACGAAGCCCGGACCTGAGTTCTGGTGCACCACGGCGACGACGACCGGCGTCTGCGTCATCACCTCGCAGCGCGTACACATCCGCACCGGGGGTCGGGGCCCCTCCTTGCCCCCTGCCCCCCTGCCCCCCTGCCCCCCCCTGCCCCCGTCACGCCACCACCCCTTCCGCGCCGATCACATGGCAGTCGAGGTCCACGCCGAAGTCCGCCGCCAGGACCAGCGCCGCACGACGCCGCGCCTGCCGCGCCCGTTCATGCAGGTGTTCACGATGGGCCTGCTCTGCCGTGACCACGTACGGGCGGACCATGACGGTGGATTCGCCTTTGAGGGGCACGGGGAGGCCGTAGGGGGATCGGTGGGCGGGGAGGTGTGCGACTAAAGGGCGGGACGACGCCGCATGGGTGGGGAGGGCGTCGTGTGTCGGTACGGCAGGGCGTCTTCCCTGCCTTCGCTTGCCTGTGCCGGGCGCGCACACGCCCAGGATCCAGCGCAACAGCGCGTGAATAATCCAACTTAGTACGTCTTAGAACGCCTATACACGTGTTATCTCGCCCTATGCTGCCCTGGGCTGGCCTTTTACGCTCCAGGGCATGATAGAGATCGACCGGAAGAGCATCACTCCGATGTATGTGCAGCTGGCGTCCGCCCTGCGCGAGCGCATCCGACGCGGCGAGATCCCCGTTGGACGACGCATCCCCTCTCATCACGAACTGGAACAAGAGACCGGTGGAACGGTCAGCCGCCGGACGATCAAGTCCGCCATCGAGGCCTGCAGGCCGAGGGAATCGTTCAAGGGGTCATTGCGATGCCCTCCGAGACCCCCGAGGACGACGCGGCTGGCAACTGACCGGCGAAGGGCTCGGCAACTCTCACCTGCAGCGATACAGGATTGCCGACAATTGCGAAAGCTTTTGCTACTCTCGCCTCATGGACTCTGCGGAGCAGTACGGCAAGGATGACGGGCCGGCCCAGAAAGTCAGTGTGTCCATGCCTGCCGGTCGTATCGCGGCAGTCAAGGCCCGTGTGGGCGCACGAGGCTTCTCTGCGTATGTGAGCGCCGCCGTCGAGCGACAGATACAGCGTGATCTTCTGGAGGAGTTGCTCCAGACGAAGGAAGCCGAAACCGGTCCTCCGTCCGCTGACGTCCAGGCCTGGGCGGCGGAGATTTTTCATGAGGCGGAGTCGATGGCAGCGACAGAGCGTGCCGACGTTCACCGCGAGGGGAGCGACGGCCCCGAATGGCACGCGCCCAAAGCCAGTTGAGCCATGGCGTTCTGCTGCTCGACAGTCAGGGTCTGAGCAAGTTCATGGACAACGACGCGCATGTCACCGGTCTCATTCGGATGGCTCAGGCCAAGGACACGCTCGTGGCCCTGAGCAATCTCACAGTGATCGAGGCCTGGCATTCCAAGATCCGCATGGACCGGCTGCGGTGGCATGTGTCACGCCTGGAAGTTCTGCCCGTCACTGACGCGATCACCTGGCGAAGCATTGACCTGTTGCGCAACGCGAATCTGCACGGACACAAGTACGCCATCGATGCGGTCGTGGCCGCGACGGCTCTGAGCTACTCGGGTCCCCGCATCATCGTCACCTCCGACGTCGACGACATGAACAAGCTGTGCGGGGACCGGGTCCGCACCGTGGGCGTGTGACACTCCCACCTCCTCACCGGGTGAGAACCGCGCGAGCGGCGTGGACAGTTGGGGATGCCTGGCCGCCACCTCCGGGCGTACGGCCAACAGGTCAGGCCAGTCGCGCATGGGCGTTGTCGCGCCGCCCGTCACCAGAGCGTCCCCGCCATCGCCATCACGCCGCCCTGGCCCGGATCAAAGAGGCACAGGCCCGCCGGTCCGAGGTACACGCACGGCGCTGGGCGCTACAGGCCGAGATCGACTACCAGCTCGATGTCGGAATCGGAGAACGTCTCGCCGAGGACCTGCGCAAGGACCTCGACGAGGACGGCTGAACCATCGACGGACCTCAGCGCGAATGCGCCTCGGGCCTTACCGCGAGTATGTGACGCGTGACTTGCTGGACCGTCCGGTTCCCGGATCTGTGCAGAGGCGGGCCGGTCGGTTTCGGTACCTACCCTGCAACCTTCCAGGGTCCTTCGGGCGCTCCCTTGTAGGACCCTGCGTCTGGAGGAACCAACTTGACGCACGGGGAAGAGGAGCAGGTGGGAAGAGGACAGCGGGGGAAAGCGCTGGTGGTGTCAGCGCTCGCAGCGGGGGCCATCCTGTTCGGCGCGGTGGCGCCGGCGGCTGCATCGACGCCGATGCCGATCCAGAGCAACAGCAAATCCGAGGACGTGCTGCTGGTGCACGGCTATGACCCGTGGTGGGTGGCGAAGTTCGACTGCAAGGACTACTTCAAGGACGTCATCAAGGGTCTCAAGGACGGCAACTGGACGGGGAAGATCCGCGGGGTCGCCTTCTACAAGGACGACTGGAACTGCGACTTCAGGATCTCCAGCGGAGATCGGGACACCGGCCTCAAGTCCTTGGGGAAGGCCCTCGCCAACAAGATCTACAAGGACTACACCTCCAAGGGGAAGTCCGTCGACCTCGTCGGACACTCCATGGGCGGGCTCATCATCCAGGCCGCACTGACCGGTGTCGCCAAGGGAGAGTCCGGGTTCCCGACGAAGCTGTTCGTCGAGGACGCGGTGACGCTGGGAGCGCCGCACGCCGGCACGAACTGGGGCTGGGGCCACTCTTACCAGCAGACCAAGGACATGCGGAAGGACTCCTCACTGATCAAGTGGCTCAAGGACAACCCGCAGACCACCCAGGGCACCGACTGGACGGCGATCGGCAGCAAGAGCGATGTGATCGTTTCGGAAACGTCGGCGACCGCAGGCGGCTTCAAGCACTGGGTCCGCTACGACAATCTCCCGGACGAAGACCACATGGGGCTCAAGGACGTCCGGACGGGAACCCACAACATGCAGTACCGCAACTCTCCTTCCAACGCGAGCAGTTGGAAGAAGCGCTCCTCGCCCGTTGTCTGGACCGTCTCCTCTCTGTACTACTACACATCGTGGTGACGGCCCCATCACCTCAGCTGACCCATAGCCACTGACTCCGGCGCCGCCGAGACTTCTCCGTCCCGGCGGCGCCGGCCGCCTTTTCGATGCGGTGGGTGCCGAACTACACGGACACAAGTACGCCATTGATGCGTTGGTGGCCGCGACGGCTCTGGGCTACTCGGGTCCCCGCATCATCGTCACCTCCGACCTCGGCGACATGAACAAGCTGTGCGGGGATCGGGTCCGCGTCATGGGCGTGTGGCACTCCCGCGTCCTCGCCGGGCGAGAAGCGCGCGAGCGGCGTGGACAGAGCGAGTGTGGCCGGACGCGGCGCTGACTGGCGGCTTACGACCGGTCGTCCATTCGGCCGCTTTCATACTCGCCCCGGTTCAAGTCGACCGGTGCTGAGCAGCGGCACCCGCTTCATCCTGACTGAGGGCCCGAGGACCGTTCCCCGATCAGCGAAGTACTCAAGACCGCACGCGCCGCGCTGCTCACCTCTTCTGGGTGATGGCGCCGTGGAGACTTTCGAAGAAATTTCAACCGGGCTCCCGGCGCGCCATTGCGGCCATGGTCGAAACCATGCGCGCCGCCGACTCAATCGGCGACAGCGCGTCCGTCGCTCAGCTGCTCATCGCCTGACAGCACACCGCCGAGGTCTACTCCGACCCCGGACTGCTGGCCGCACTGACCGAGGACCACGGCGAAGACTACGGCCCGGCACCGGACCCGCGGGGCGCCGCATGACCGCGGGCCGCGGCGACCGCGCAGCGCCACCAGCACCAGACGGCCACTGGGAGGTCCGCTTCGCAAATGCGGCCTCGGCCAGACGTACTCATGGCCGACCAGGCTTGGATAGTCGGCCTTCTCACTGTTCACAGCAGGTCGCGGGAGAACACAACCAGGGGCGGCTCCGCCCTGCCTGGTGCGTCGGCCAGTTGTGGGTGCCGGGCCACTACCTCTGGGCGTACGCCGAAGAAGTCGGGGTGGATGTCCAGCCGAACGTCCTGCCCCGTCATCACGCCGTCCCAGTCCACGTCCTCCGACAGCCCACGACGGTCGATCACCAGGCCGGTCGTGTCTTCCCTGTCCCTCGCGAAGGCCTGACGGGCGGCGCGAATCACTGTCTCTCTCTCGTCAGCCGTCATCCCGTCGAGCCCGAACTCGACGACGGTCATGTCGGCTTGGTCCAGACGGCGGATTCTGGTGAAGACATCCGTGTCAGCATCCAGCCACAACTGAAAGTTGACCTCGTCTGCGAATTTCAGTTCCAGGGCGGCAAACAGCTCAGAGCGCTCCACCGCAATCTGTTCCCCCCATGACTCAGGACCATTGCTGATCGCGGTGATCACACCGGTCGATGGATTGGTCAGAACGATGCCGTTCGCTTCGAATGCCTCCACGACACGCTCCGCGCTGCCGGCCGACCAGGTCCGTCGGTACCAGTGGAAGAATCCGTCACTCATGGCGACTCACCTCGTGAAGGTGTGCACATTCGTATCTCCCAGGATCCTTCTGGCCGGCCGCAGCGCGGGTTCTGGTGTCCCCTCTTCGAGGTAGACCTGCGCTCGTACGCCCTGCTGCTCCGCCGCGTATTTCAGGATGTGGCACTTCTCCCCGAACTTCGCCAGATTCCGGGCCTTGGCCGGTCCGCCCACGGCAATATACGACCCGTCTCCACCGATGACGTCAACGTCGGTCGTACCGGCACCCGGTTTTGTCACCTTCATACCCGGCTTACCCGGAGCTCCCGACGGGATCGTGCCCTGCGTCAATTCCGCCACCTTCTGCTCTCGGGCGGCGCCGATGCGCTCGGCACGCTCGGGATCCGTTGAGCTCGTCTCCTTCTTCCCCGACGGTGCCGCTTCGTCGCCGGTCGCCGCATCCCCTCGGGAGCCGGCGGCTGCGGCGGCCATCAGCGCGATTCCGGCAATGCCGAGGCGTCCGGCCGTGACAAGGGCTCCGGCCGTCAGTCCGCTCACCGCGCCGCTCCCGGCCAGGGCCAGTCCGGCACCTGGTGGGAAGAGGGCCAGCAGGGAAAACAGGAGCAGGGCGAAGCCGAGGTAGATGAGGAAGCGGTCGAGTGCTTCCAGGAGATGTGCGGTGGGGATCGCTGGTCCGTCGGTGCCGGCTTCGCTCAGGCTTCGCCAGAGCAGCAGCGTTCCCGCCGTGGCGGAACCCAGTGCTGATGCGGTGCGGAAGCGGTGGGTGGCCAATTGTTCGGCCAGTGGGTGGTCGGCCGTCTGCGCCGCCAGGTGCGGAGCAGCGTGGTCAGGATCCAGGCCGTCCACATCAGGGCTGCTATGGCGAAGGCCCGCAGGATCTTCGGGCCGGTGCCCGACGTGAAGAAGTCCTGCAGCTCGGCCGTCGACCTGAACGAGCCGAGTCCGAGGAAGAGGACGGACGGGAGCACGAGAACGTAAGGGACGAGGACGAGCAGCCATCTGCTGCGGGGTGCCGCTCTCACGGCGGATCGAACGCGCCGCCAGGAATGTGCGTTGTCCGTGGTGTCGATTCGGGTGGCGATGTCGGCCACCGCGCGGTGCAAGGAATTGACGGTGGTGGGTGGGGAGGACGTCGTGTGCGTTGTCCCGGAGCCGTAGCAGAGGGCTCGGCGTAGGAGGAGGAAGCGCAGGGCTATCAGTGGGGTCCAGGGGAAGCGTCGGGACGCGTACCGGATCAGCGCGGCCGCGGTGTCGCCGTCCGTCCGCTCCGCCGCCAGCAGTACGCCGGGGACTCTTCGCTTTCCGCGGTGCAGGCAGAGCATGTCCGCCGTCATGGCCAGAAGCAGCGCCAGCAGGGTACGGCCCACAGCTTGGCGTCCAGGGTCTCCAGCCAGTCGCGGGCCTCGCGGGCCGGGCGGCCGGACACGTAGTTGTTCAGGGTGTGGTGGGCCACTGCCGCGCCGAAGGGGATCAGCGCGAGCGGCTTCAGCCGGCTTCGCGCGCGGCACAGGATGCCGACCGCCAGGCCTGCCAGCGCCGTCCATACGAGGTGCGTGAACGTGGGGACCATGACTTCGCCCGTACGCCCCAGGTTCAAGGGGGCTGCCGGGGACGGGAGCCAGGAAGTGAACACCTCGGCAGGGCCCGGGATGTATGGCGCCGACAGGCTGTCCGGGACGATCCAGCCGCCGTGTCGGGACAGGGCCCGGTCAGCGTCCAGGGAGTAGCGAAGGAGTGCTTCCAGTAGGCCGAAGCCCGCGCCGAGGGCTGCTCCCAGGATCGTGAAGTCCGTCAGGCCCCATTGGCGACGGACCTTGGCGTACATGCCTGCCAGCAGCAGGGGGGAGACCTTGACCAGCTCCTCCACCCACGGGGCCGTCGTGTACGCGGTGGTGTTCACCACTTCGATCACAGAGCGGTCCGTCTGGGCTGCGATCACCCTTGTGTAGGTGAACTCCAGGGCCGCGGCCGCCGTTCCACAGGCGTAGACGCCCACCACGACGGTCAGCAGCACGGTGGAAAGGCGCACGGAACGAGTCGGCCACGAGAGGGCGAGGAGCTGAACTACTCCGTACAGTGCCGCTGCGACCATGAGTACGGTCACGTGCGTTCTCCCCGTGGCGGCGTCGCGTCTGCGTCAGTTCTCTGAGCGCGGGAAGCTGACCTCTACCCTTCGGTTCTTCTTGCGGCTGGCCTCTGTTGTGTTCGACGCGATGGGGTATTGCTCGCCGTAACCTCGCACTTCGTACGTGATGTTCGGGTCGTTCAGTTCCGACTTCAGGACGTCTTCTACGGCGTTGGCGCGCTGTTTTGACAGGACGTCGCCGTGGGCCGACGAGCCCAGGTTGTCCGTGAAGCCGAAGACTCGGATCTTTGTTGCCTTCTGAGTGTTGATCTCTTCCGCGATTGCGGCGATACGGGCTTTTGCTTCGTCGTTCAGTCTTGCGCTGTCCTTGGGGAACAGGACCTCTGCCTGCAGCGCGAACTTCACGTCCGCGTTGGTGTCTTCTCGGCGTTCGTCGCCGCTCTGGTCTTCGACGACCTGTTTGATGTCCAGCACCTTGGCTTCGGCGAGGGTGGCGCCCTCGGGGAGCTTCAGGTCGGGGTCGTTGGGGTCTACTTCTACGGGGGCGGTGGCTGTTGCTTCGGTGCCCGGGGGGACGCTCGGGTTTTCGTCCGCGTGGGCCGCGGTTGTGCCGTAGAGGGTCGTGGCGAGCATGACGGTGGCGGCGGCCATGGCTGTGGTGAGGGTCTTGGTCGTCATGGCGGCTGCCTCAGCCGGAGATCTGGATGGTGGCGGCGGCGAATGTGGGGAGTTGGAAGGTTACGTCGGTTGTGCTGGTGGGCGGGGCGGGGAACTGCATGAAGACGGGGATCGAGTCGCCTGCCTTGATCCTCGGCATGTCGGTGGTCGTCAGTGGGCGGCCGTCGGTGTCACGCAGCACGTAATAGCGCTTCTTGCTGGCAGAGTCGACGAGAGTGGCTCCGCCCAGTGACGATCCGTGCCTCAGGATCTCGGTCTCGTCGCCCGCTGTGCGTACCGAAACGCGAGCTGCCTCGTCGCCGTCGTTCTTCAGTTCACCGCTTACGGTCACGAAGCCGCCGGAGTCCCTCTGGGCAGAGGCGATCCGGAGCACCAAGCCCTCCTCGCCCCTGAGCTCGGCCAGCAGTTCGTCCGTCCCCTCCTGAGCACTCGGATTGGACCCGTTGTCCTTCGAGGCCGACGTCGACGCCTCGGGCTTCTTGTCGTCATCCCCCCCGCCTCCGCAGCCGGCCACACCGACGGCCAGACCGGCCGCAACGGTCAACGCGACCATCCCCCTACGGGCCTTCGTAGTGAACCGAATGCTCATGCCTCTGCTTCCTTCATCACTTGTCGTTCGGTTGTCAGTCGGCCAGATGAACGTCGAAGAGGTCCTCCGGACCTGGCAGATCCGTGAGGTCGTCCGGATCCAGGTCCCAATTCCTGTCCTCGCAGGTCAACTGCGGCAGCACTTCGTCTCCGGCGTCCTCGCCGGGAAGCTCGAACGTGCAGCGGGACTCGATCACGGCGATGGCAGACGCCTTCGCGTACTTGCCCTCCGTGCCGGGGACGATGGAGTCTCCGACCGGCTTGTCCATCTGGACTGCGACCTCGTACTCCAAGGGACCCGTCTGCTCGCACGCTTCCACGTGCGCGTCGTTCTGGCCCGCGAGCTGATACGCCCGCCAGCACGAAGGAGTGAGTCCAGCCGCGTAACCGTCGAAGATGTCCTGCCACTGCGTCGGGTCGAGTACGTCCTCCACCCACTTGCCCGCAAGCTGGTCCCGGGTGTCCTGTGCCGCCGCGAGTACCGCCGCATCCGCAGCCGTCTGTGCTCCGTTGCGGTTCGCTGCCGCCTGGCCGACCGCAAGGTAGGCCAACGCAAGAAAGAGCAGGCCCCCCACCACAGTGATGTAGATGGGGAATGCCTGCCCTGCGTCGCCGTACCCGCGGCTCCTGATCAACCGGTGACCTCGTCGATTTTGTCCACGATGGCGTCGTAGATCGTCTGACCGATGTCCGTCCCCGTAATCGCCAACACAATCGCAACGACCACCGCAATGATCCCCAGGTACTCCACCGCCGTCTGCCCCTTGTCGTCCTGGGCTGCGCGGGTGTTGAACCAGTTGTTCATGGTGTTCCCCTCCGGTAGCGGCTGCGGTGCGGGCACCGTAGGGGTGGGGGTGGTGGGGGGTCGAGGGTCCTGGGGCCCAACCGTGGGCCCAAAGTCGGGGCATGTCAGGTCACCCCCAGCCACTTGGCGGCGGCCTGGGCCCGGGTGGTGCTGTGGAGTTTGGCGAAGATGCGGTTGATGTGGTTCTTGACCGTCTTCTCGCTGATGAAGCAGGTGGCGGCGATCTGGTGGTTGGTCATGCCGGATGCGATGAGGTCCATGATCTCCGCCTCCCTCGTGCTGAGTTGGAACTTTGCCCTGCCGGAGGACTGTCCCACATTCGGTTGCACTTGCGAAAGGGGTTCGGGATTATTGGGGGGTGGAGCGGATCCTTCCGTATGCTGATGCGAATCCGCGGTCCTGCGGAGTTGCGCGAGGAGCGCGTCCGCCGCCGTCGTGGTGAAGTGGGGTTTGCCTTGCTTAACGGCCTTTACGGCGTCCACCAGTTGGGCTGCCGTGAACTCGCCGTGGACCAGGTAGCCGTTGGCTCCTCTGCGCAGGGCCTCCTCCACCGTTTGCGATTCCCTGCTGTACGTCAGCATCATCACCGGCGCTATGCCTACCAGGTACGGGAGTGCCGCGATGCCGTCCACGCCTGGCATCTGGACGTCCAGCAACACCACGTCCGGGCGGTGATGGCTCGCTGCCTCGTATGCCTCTCGGCCGTCCGCCGCTTCCGCTACGACCGTGATGTCCTCGCGGCCTGTCAGCAGTGCCGTCAGGCCTGCTCGGACCACCGGGTTGTCGTCGGCCACCACTACTCGGAGGGGGGTGGTCTGTGGTGGGGGTGGGGGGAAGGGGGGCGGTGGTTGGGTGCTTCTTGTGGCGTCTGGCATGGGGGGTGCCTCCGTCAGTTCCTCAGGGTCGGCAAGGGGAGTTCCAGGAGGACTTCCGTGCCCTTCGTGTGGTCGCCTCGGCCCATGCGGATGCGGGCGCCCACCGATGCGGCTCGTTCGACCATGCCGACCAGGCCGAAGTGGCCTGTGCTGCGGAGTCGTTCGAGGGAGGTGTTCGGGGGGAGGCCGCTGCCGTCGTCGTAGACGCTGATGCGGAGCAGGTTGCCGTGTACTCCCGCGCTGACGTCCACCGTGGTGGGGGTGGCGTGGCGGTGGGCGTTTTCCATGGCTTCTGCGGCGATGGAGAGGAGTTGGTCGGCTACCTCGGGGGGGAGGTGGGGGGTGGGGGTGCGGGTGCTTGTCGGGTTGTAGGTCGTGGGGACGCCCGTGCGGGTTGTGAAGTCCCTTGTCTGGGACTTCAGTTGCGTTAGGACGTCCGTCTTGGGGGGCGGCGGCTTCGGCTCTGTGCGTAGGTCCATGAGGAGTTTGCGGGACTCCCCTGCCGCTTGGCGTGTTGCCATCGCTACCAGTTCCGCCTGGTCCTTGATCAGGGTGGGGTTCAGGGGGGTTCTGGTTGCCGTTGCTGCCAGGCCGTCTGCCGCCAGGGCTACTCCGTGCAGTGTCTTTGCCACCGAGTCGTGCATTTCCCTTGCCAGGCGGGCCCGTTCGGCGTTCACGGCTTCTGTCGCGGCCAGGCGGGCTCTGGTGGTGGTCAGGGCCTGGGTTGCTTCGCCGAAGCGGAGCATCAAGTTGCGTAGGGCTGAGCCTGCTGCGCCTGTGATGACGCAGAAGCCGGGGAGCAGGAGTTTCTCAGCGAGGCTTGTGTCGGCGTCTGCTGTGGTGGCGTAGACGAGGAGGAGGATCAGGGACTGGAGGCTGGCGAAGATCGCGGCGGCTCGGTAGCCGTAGGCGATGCCGGCCAGGAGGGGTGTGCAGACGCTGACGTAGGCGAGGGGGGTGTCCGGGCCTGCGGAGACCAGGAGCAGGGCGCCGAAGAGGGTGTCTGCGGCGAGGAGGGTGGGGTGGCGGAGGAGTAGGGGGCCGAAGCGTTCCCAGTCTCTGAAGAGGGCGTAGCTGGCCATGAAGGTGGCGATTACGGCTGCGGCTACGAGGCGGGTGCCCAGGCCGGGGGCGGCGTTCAGGAGGGCGGCGGGGGCGGAGAGGGCGAGCATGGCCAGGCGGAAGGCGAAGACCATGCGGGTGGTTGCCTGTAGGGCGTTTATCTGGAGGGGGATTGCGGGGTCTTTGAGTGCGGGGTTTGTTTTGGTGGGCATCCGGCCTTGAGTGCCGTCGGCCGCCAACGGCGCGTTCCACGGCAGCTGTCCGCTCAAGCCCTGGGGCTCGTTCAGATACGGAGACGTGGTCACCCTCACCGGCACACCCCCCACCCTCAACCCCCTCACCCGAATCCCCAGGCCCATCCCCATCCCCATCCCGATCCCCTACTCCCCCGTAATGGACCCGAAGTCCGTCCCAGACCCCAGCAGCAACCCCGCCCCCAACAGGATCATCGTGGCCGGGACCATGAACGTCGTGATCATCATCGTGGCCTTGGGTACCGCCCTCGCCGCCTTCCGGCGGGCGTTCTGGGCGTCCGTTCTGCGCATGTCCTTCGCCAGGGCCACCAGCGTGTCCACGATCGGCGCCCCCAGCTCCTCCCCCTGCTGGAGTGCCGTTACGAACATGGCGACCTGTTCCGAGTCGTTGCGGCGACGGAGTTCCGCGAAGGCCTGGCGGCGGCTCATGCCGAGGTCCATCTGGCGGAGCGTGATGCGCAGTTCGTCCGCCCAGGGGCCCTCGTAGCGCGAGGCCACGCGGTCGAGGGCCTGGCGGAAGCCCAGGCCCGCGCTCACCACCACCGCCAGTACGTCGAGGAAGTCCGGCAGCGTCCGTTCGATGACGTCCTTGCGGATCCGGATCGCCGACCAGATTCCTACCTCCGTCCAGAACGCGCCGAAGGCGAACAGGAGCAGAGTCACCAGGTACTGGCCCCTCATCAGGAACACCAGTCCGCCCACCGCGCCCAGGAAGCCGTACACCGCTCGGCGCGCCGCGTAGCGGTCGATCGTCAGGCCCCCGGGGTTGCCCGCCAGGTCGATCTTGCGGCGGTACTTCGCCACCTGCTTGGGGCCCATCAGGCGCAGCACCGCGGGCGCGTACCGCATGCCCATGCGGTCGATGAGGGAGTCCACCGCGCCCGTGCGCGTGGCGCCCACCTCCAGCGCCAGCTGCAAGTCACCCGGCAGTTTCGCGTCCGCCCGGTACATGCGGATTCCCGCGAAGACGCCCCACACGCTCACGCCCATCAGCAGGGCCAGCAGCAGTGCCATGTCAGCCCCTCTCAGACGTCGATCCGCGACAGGCGCCGGATCATCACGAAGCCGATCGCGTACAGGGCGAACGCGACGATCACCGCCACCTGTCCCGCCGGTGAGCCCGTCATACGGTCGAGCGCGCCGTCCTTCACGCCGTTCATCAGGAACAGGGATCCGATGCCGAGGGCCGGGACGGCGTACGAGGTCATGCTCACCTGGGAGAGTTGGGTGCGGATCTCCCGGCGGGTCTCCTTGCGCTCCTCCAGGGTCTCCGTGAGGTTGCGCAGGGCGCTGACCACCTGGCCGCCCGCCCTGTTCGAGAGGACGAGGGTCGTCACCAGGACGACGAGTTCGCGGGACGGAAGTCGGTCCGCCAGCTCGCCCAGCGCGTCGTCCATCGAGGCGCCGATCGCCAGCTGGTTGGCCACCTTGGCCAGTTCCTCGCCCGCCGGGGCCTCCAGCTCCTCCGCCGCCATGCCGATGGCCGTGCGGAGGGCGAGACCCGCTTGGGTCGCGTTCGCCAGGATGCGGGCCAACTCCGGGAGTTGGTTGATGAAGCGCTCGATGCGCTTCTGCCGCTGCCAGTTCAGGAACTGGACCGCCGCCCACACCCCCAACATCCCGGCTATCGGGCCGAAGAACGGCGCCAGCGTCGCCTGGCCCACCAGCCACAGGCCCGCCACCGCCGTCAGCATGTAGACGAAGAACTCCCCCGGCGTCACATCCAGGCCCGTCGCCGCCAGCCGCAGTTCCAGCTTGCGGCCCAGCTTCGTACGGCGCAGTCTGCGGTCCAGGTCGCCGAAGCGGCGCCTGCGGCCCCCCACAGCGATCTGGCCCGAGGAGGACAGTCGCTCCACCAGTGCCTGGCGCTGGGCCCGGCCGGCCGCGTAGGCATGGACGCCGGCCACCGCGAGGGCGCAGGTCAGCAATGAAATCCCGGTGGTCAGCGTGATCAGCGTCTCGAACTCCATCGGTTCCTCCCTACCTCGCCGCTCGGATGGCCAACTGCTCCGTGGACCGCGCCACCCCGAACGCCTGTGGCACCGGCTGGTTCGCCATGTAGAGGCGGTCCGCGGTGCGGGGCGGGAGGGGGTAGTACTCGAAGGCGCCGTAGACCCGGCCGTCCGCCGCCATCGGCTGGGCGTGGAAGCGGGCGACCGTGGCCAGTCGGTACGGTTCGCCGCCGTGGCTGTCGAGGATGGCGATCTCGGTGATCCGGCGGGCGCCGTCGGCGAAGCGGGTGAGCTGGATGATGACGTCGATCGCGCTGTTGATCTGGTCGTGCAGCGCCTCGAAGGGGACCTCTACGTCGGACATCGAGGCCAGGGTTTTCAGGCGCATCAACGCGTCCTCCGTGCTGTTGGCGTGCACGGTGGCGAGAGAGCCGTCGTGGCCGGTCGACATCGCCTGGAGCATGTCCAAGGACTCGCCGCCCCGGACCTCACCCACGACTATGCGGTCGGGGCGCATCCGCAGGGAGTTGCGGACCAGGTCGCGGATGGTGACCCTGCCCTGGCCCTCCACGTTCGGGGGGCGGGACTCGAGGCGGATCACATGGCCCTGCTGGAGCTGGAGTTCGGCCGAGTCCTCGATCGTGATGATGCGCTCCACCTCGGGGATCAGGCCCGAGAGCGCGTTGAGCAGCGTCGTCTTCCCCGTGCCGGTCGCGCCCGAGACGATGATGTTGAACTTGGCCTGCACCAGGCCCGCCAGCAGATACACCATGTGCTCGTCGAGCGAGCCCAGGCCGATCATCTCGTGCAGGGTGAAAGAGCGGGGGAAGCGGCGGATGGTCAGGGTCGCGCCGGTCAGCGACAGCGGCGGGATGATCACGTTCACGCGCTCTCCCGACGGCAGGCGCGCGTCCACCATCGGGTTCGACTCGTCCACCCTGCGGTTCACCGTCGACACGATTCGCTCGATGGTCTGCATCAGCTGGTCGTGGGAGGGGAAGCGGAGCGGCAACTGCTCGACCCGGCCTCCCCGTTCCACGAAGATCGCGTCCGGGCCGTTCACCATGATCTCGGTGATCGACGCGTCCTCCAGCAGTGGCTCCAGGATGCCGAGGCCCAGCGCCTCGTCCACCACCCTGCGGATCAGCTGCGAGCGCTCGACCGTCGACAGCACCGGGCCCTCGCGGCTGATGATGTGGCCGAGGACGCGTTCCAGACGGGCCCGGCGTTCGGCCGCGGCGAGCGAACTCATCTCCGCGAGGTCGATCTCCTCCAGGAGCTTGGCCCGGTAGGAGGCGACCAGATGGCCGTCCTCGCCCCTGTGTCCGTTCTCCTCGGGGGAGTTGATCCGTGCCCGCAGGCTCATGGCTCTCGTGCTCCTCAGTGGTCGAGCGGCATGGTGGCGGACTTGGTGGCGTCGCCGAAGTCCCAGCCGGGGACTATGGACGGGATGTCGACGGTCGCGGTGACCCGCACCTCGTCGCCGAGCCCGGCGCTCGCGCACGCGGTCCCGTCGGCCAGCCAGCCGCTCACCGCGGCCTGACAGTCCTGGGCGAACGGCCCGTCCAGCGAGGCACTGCGCGCTCCGGCACGCGCGGCGGTGCCCGCCTGCTGAGCGGTATAGGCGATGAGGCCGATCTGTACGGCCGCCATGGCGACCAGGACGAGGATGGGGATGAACCCCAGGTACTCCAGTGCCACTTGGCCACGGTCACGGCGAGGCAGGCCCATCTGGCAGCGGCCACGGCGAAACAGACCCACCCGGCCACGGCCACGGTCACGCCGAAACACGGCCCCCTGGCCACGGCCACGGCGAAAGCGCCCGTACGACATCTCAGTCCGTCGCCTCCTCAACCGCCCCCGCATGCCCCTCCACCGTGAACGGGAACCCGATCGACCCCGGAAACAGCACCGGGACCTCCAGCCGGACCTCGGCCGTCACATACCCCCCGCCCGTCGCGCACTCCACCTGCGCGCCGCCCTCCCACGCACCCGGCAGCTTGTCCAGCCCGGCGGCCTGGCATGCGCCCTGCCGGGCACCGGGGTCCGCGGCGGTACCCGCCCGTACCGCCTCGTCGGCGGCGTTTCCGGCGAGCGTGAAGGTGTAGCCGAGCAGCGCGCACTGCCACAGCAGCACCAGCGTCAGGATGATCAGCGGAGTCATGCCGAGGAACTCGATCGTGACCTGGCCCCGGTCGTCGCCGCGGCGGAGTGCGCGCATGCCTACCCCCCGATCTCCTTGCGGCGGCGGAAGCTCACCGAGCCCCGCCCACCCCTGCGGTCGACCGCCGCGGCCTTGACCAGGTCCAGTTCGCCCGCGAGGGTCCACAGGGCCTGTTTGACGGTGCTCTTGGCGTCCAGTTCGTGGAGCCGGCCCGCGTCCACGGCGCCCTGGAGCTCCTTGAAGTTCGACGGAATCGCGGTGGCCGCAAGACCGGTGCCGGTGATCTTCTGGATCAGCGGGGGCTGGATCTCGGTCCCGCGGGTGTGCCGGTTGACGACGACCGTGGTCTCCTCCGCCTTGCGGACCTGGAGGCGGTCCCACATGCGTACGGCCCGTTTGGCGCCCCGGACGGCGACCACGTCGGGGGTGGTGACCAGCAACGCCATGTCCGCCATCTCCACGACCGCCGCTCCCGCGCCGCTGAGCTGGGCGCCGCAGTCGACGATCACGACCTCGTAGCGGGAGCGCAGGGCGCTGACGATCTGGCGGGCCGCGCGATCGGTCACCTCCTCGCCGCGTTCGCCGTCGCCCGGCGCGAGCAGCAGGGCGAGCCCGGTGTCATGGCGGAAGACGGCGTCGGCCAGGACGCGCGGGGAGATGTCGGTGATGGTGGCGAGGTCAACGACGGAGCGGCGGAACTGGACGTCCAGGTAGGCGGCGATGTCCCCGGTCTGGAGGTCCATGTCGAGCAGAGCGGCGGGACGGCCGGAGGCCTGGGCGGCGAGGGCGAGTTGGATCGACACCAGCGTCGTCCCGACCCCGCCCTTCGCGCCGCTCACCGTGACGACGGTGCCGCCGACGCCGGTGAACACCTCGAGGGCGCCGCCGAGATGACGCCGTACGCCCGCCGACCAGGAGGCGACCGCCTGGACTCGGCTGGCGAGTTCCTCGTACGACAGAGGCAGCGCCACCAGGCCCCGCGCCCCGTAGTCCATGGCCGCCTGGAAGAGGCCGGGGGACGCGTCCGAGGTGACGAGGATGACGCCGACCGCCGGGAAGCGCAGGGCGACTTCGCGGATCAGTTCCAGGGCCGGGACCGGGCCGATGCGTTCGTGGACGACGACCACCTCGGGCAGTTCGTCGACGGACTCGGCGGCCAGCCGGGCGAGGGTGTCGATCAGCTGGGTGGAGTCGACCACCGGGGCCACCGGCTCGGCGTCCGGGAGCTGGCTGAGCAGGGTCGTGACCGAACGGACCGCGTCCGCGTCACCGACCGCCGGGAGGATCCTCGTGGGCATGCGGGCCTCTCACTTGTCCTTCGCGAGTTCGTACGTCCGGTCCGACTCGGGGACCGTGGTGTCGCTGCCGGGCGCCACCAGCGCGAGCCGGACCCGCTGGGCGAACGACTCGGCGTACGTGAGGCGCTGGGCGTCGATGGTGGACAGCGCGAAGGTGATCGGGACGGCGTCGGTGGGCTGACGGGTGCGGTCGTCGGCGTCGGGTTGCAGGGGGGTCAGATCGCCCACGTCGAGAACCCGGGCGTTGGTGACGATGATCTTGGACTGGGCGGGATCGCCCTCGCGCGCGCCCTCGAAGGTGGCGTACACGTTGACCCTGGCGCCCGGTGTGATCTTGCCCGCGACGCCGGTCGCCGCGTCGATCATGATGGCGACCTCCTGCTGCCCCGGCTCCAGCTCGGGCTGGGCCACGATCATGTCGCTCTGGAGCAGGGAGCCCTTCTTCAGGGTCGTCACCGCGATCTTGCCCTGGATGTCACGGAGGTCGGTGACGGCGTTCTCGGACAGCCAGCGCTCGGGCATCGAGATCTTCTCGAACTGGCCCGCGCCGAGCGGCGAGTACGGGTCGATGTCCGCCTTGAGCCGGTAGGCGGTGACCTCGGGGCCGACCTTGGACTCGGCGTCGTTGATGACGGACAGCACGCCGGCGAAGGCGCCGAGGGCGCAGACGACCGACAGGATCAGGAGTATCACGCCGCGGCGCTGACGGGAGTTCATGAACCGTGCAACCTCATTGGGGGAATCGGTCGGAATCGGTCTGATGCGGCCTGACGGGTTCGGTCAGCCTGCGCGGATCTCGGGTACGGGCGGGGTCGCGGAGCAGAACACACAGCGGTCGCCGATGACGTCGATGCCGCACCAGTGGCAGGCGCTCTGGCGGACCGAGGTGACGAGCTGGTACAGCACGGACAGGTCGGACAGGTAGGCGCAGAACTCGATCAGCCGGCCCGTCCCCCACCACTGCGCCGACTCGGCGGGCAGCGGCACCTCGCGCAGGCCCTGGACGTTCCAGGACTTGGCGAGGGTGTCGGTGACCCAGTCGGACTGGAGCTGGCCTCTGGCGACGAGCATCCGGGTGCCGAACTCCGGTCCGGCCAGGGCGGCTTCGGGGCCGATCCGGACCAGCTGGGGCTCGGGGTGGGCGAGTACGCCGAAGTGGGCGCCCGGGACCCAGGACTTGGCGTGGGACTTGAGCCCGACGGGGACCCGGTCGAGCTTGGCGACGGAGCCGAGGAGCGCCCCGGCGTGGATGTAGTGGGTGAGCAGCCGGCCCGCCGAGGCGAGCACGCCCGGGCTGAGGTCGCAGGAGGCGAGCTGCCGCAACTGGCGGACCAGGACGGCGAGTCCGAGCGGCGGCAGTTCGGGGCGGAACAGGGCGATCCGGTCGCTCTCCATGAGGGAGCGCAGGGTGTGCAGTCGGCGCTCCACGGCGGGGTCGAGCGCCCCGGAGCAGACGACGATGACATGGCCGTACTGCTCGACGACCGCTTGAAGGGCGCTCAAGGACCGGTCGAGCGGTTGCCGGTCCAGGCCCTGGAGCACGACGGCGGGGACGGTCCGTTCGTCCTGTGGCGGCAGCGCCAGGTCGGCACTGGTCACGGCGATGGCAGTTGGCACGCGCAGCTCCCCACTCCCCATGCCCGGTACACCCAGGACACACAGTCGACTTCACTGCGTGACTACCTGAGCACTGTATCCACGGGTCCATGACCGGAGAACAGCGTTTCTGTAGCTATGGAGGAACTGCCGTTTCACAAGTTGCGTCAAAACGGGGCAGGTTGAGCATCTCGGCGGCTCCTCTTGACAAGAGGATTGGTCTGGACCAACTTAATTTGACATGTTCATACGCAGACGATCGACACGTCTCATGACGGGTGCCGTCCTCGCGGCCCTCGCCCTCTCCTTCGCGGGCACCGGCCAGGCGTCCGCCGCCGATGTCAACAACGCCAAGAACGCCGGCTTCGAGTCCGGCCTGACCAACTGGACCTGCTCCGCGAGCAGCGGTACGGCCGTCTCCTCGCCGGTGCACGGCGGCTCGGCCGCCCTGAAGGCGACCCCGGCCGGGCAGGACAACGCCCGCTGTACCCAGGCGGTGGCGGTCCAGCCGAACTCGACGTACACGCTCAGCGCCTGGGTGCAGGGCGGATACGCCTATCTGGGCGTGACCGGCACCGGCACCACGGACGTATCGACGTGGACGCCGGACTCCAGCAGCTGGAAGCAGCTGACCACCACCTTCACCACCGGTTCCGCGACCAGGTCGGTGACCGTGTACACCCACGGCTGGTACGGACAGGCTGCCTACTACGCCGACGACCTCTCGGTGTTCGGCCCCGACGGGGGCGGCGGCACCGACCCGGCGCCGACGATCCCGGGGGCGCCGAGCGGGGTGACGGTGTCCGGGCGGAGCTCGTCGTCGATCTCCCTGGCCTGGAACACGGTCTCGGGCGCGACCGGCTACAACGTCTACCGCAACGGCACCAAGGTCACGGCGGTCAGCGGTACGTCGGCGACCGTGACCGGGCTCGCGGCCTCCACGTCGTACTCCTTCCAGATCACGGCGACCAACTCGGCCGGTGAGTCGCCGAAGTCGGCGGCGGTGACCGGGACGACGACCGCGACTCCGACGGGCCCCGCGCTGCCGAAGCACGCGGTGACCGGGTACTGGCAGAACTTCAACAACGGCGCGACCGTGCAGAAACTCTCGGACGTCCAGTCGCAGTACGACATCATCGCGGTGGCCTTCGCCGACGCGACCGGGACTCCGGGCGCGGTGACCTTCAACCTGGACTCGGCGGGGCTCGGCGGCTACACCGTGGCCCAGTTCAAGGCGGACATCCAGGCGAAGAAGGCAGCCGGGAAGAAGGTCATCATCTCGGTCGGCGGTGAGCGGGGCACGGTGGCGGTGAACGACTCCGCGTCGGCCACGAACTTCGCCAACTCGGTGTACACGCTGATGCAGGAGTACGGCTTCGACGGCGTCGACATCGACCTGGAGAACGGGCTCAACGCGACGTACATGACGCAGGCGCTCAGGTCGCTCTCCTCGAAGGCGGGGTCGTCGCTGATCATCACGATGGCGCCGCAGACCATCGACATGCAGTCGACGTCGAACTCCTACTTCCAGACCGCGCTGAACATCAAGGACATCCTCACGGTCGTCAACATGCAGTACTACAACAGCGGTTCGATGCTGGGCTGCGACGGCAAGGTCTACAGCCAGGGCTCGGTGGACTTCCTGACCGCCCTCGCCTGTATCCAGCTGGAGGGCGGTCTGTCGCCGTCCCAGGTGGGCCTGGGTCTGCCGGCCTCGACCCGGGGCGCGGGCAGCGGGTATGTGTCACCGTCGGTGGTGAACAACGCCCTCGACTGTCTGGCGAAGGGCACCAACTGCGGTTCCTTCAAGCCGTCCAGGACGTATCCCGATCTGCGGGGCGCGATGACCTGGTCGACGAACTGGGACGCGACGGCGGGCAACGCCTGGTCGAACGCGGTGGGTCCGCACGTGCACGCGCTGCCGTAATACCAACCCCGGTCCGTGGTCGGAGTCTTGGGCTCAGAAGAACTCCGACCACGGCTGGTCCCAGATCTGCTTCACGCACAGCACCAGGAACAGCAGGCCCGCGATCGCCAGCATGGAGTTGCTCAAGGAGCCGTTGCGCCACTCCCTGGGTGTGCGGGAGGAGTTGAGCAGCCAGAGCAGGGTCCCGGCCAGGAACGGGAGGAAGGCCGCGCCCAGGACGCCGTAGATGATGATCAGGCGGAAGGGCTGGCCCTGGAAGAGCAGGACGATCGGGGGGAAGGTCAGCCACAGGAGGTAGAGGCGGAAGGGGAGGCTGCGTTCGCGGCTGCCTGTGGCGATCTCCTCGCCGCGGGTCTCGTCGCCCTTGCGGTAGCGCTCGACGAAGTCCGCGAACATCAGGCTCACGCCGTGCCAGACGCCGATGAGTGAGGTGAAGGACGTAGCGAAGAAGCCGATCAGGAAGAACTTCGCGGTCGCCGTGCCGTATTCGGCCTCCAGGATGTCGCTGAGCTGGAGCAGGCCCTTGTCGCCGCTCGCGATGGCGACGTTCGCCGAGTGCAGCAGCTCCGCGCCGACGAAGAGCATCGCGACGACGAAGATGCCGGTGGTGGCGTAGGCGACCCGGTTGTCGAGCCGCATGACCTTCATCCAGCCGGTGTTCGTCCAGCCCTTGGCGTTGACCCAGTAGCCGTACGCGGCAAGGGTGATGGTGCCGCCGACCCCGCCGATCAGGCCGAGGGTGTTGAGGACGGAGTCCTTCTCGTCGGGCAGTACCGGCAGCAGGCCCGCGAAGGCCTCGCCGAGGTTCGGGGTGACCCGGATCGCCAAGTAGACGGTCACCACGAACATGACGCCCACCAGGACCGTCATGACTTTCTCGAAGACCGAGTACCTGTTGAACCAGACGAAGACCAGGCCGACAAGACCGCAGGCGATGCCCCACCACTCCAGGTCCATGACATCGGGGAACAGCGCCTGGAGGGGCAGCGCGCTCGACGACATCGCCGCGGCGCCGTAGACGAAGCCCCAGATCACGACGTAGCCGACGAAGAACCAGGTCGTCCAGCGGCCGAGGCTCGCCCAGCCGTCGAAGAGGGTGCGGCCGGTGGACAGATGCCAGCGGCCCGCCGCCTCGGCGAGGGAGATCTTCACCAGACAGCCGAGGACCGCGGCCCACAACAGCGTGTACCCGAAGCTGCTCCCGGCGATCAGCGTGGCCACCAGGTCTCCGGCGCCGACGCCGGTCGCGGCGACGACGATGCCGGGGCCGATGTACTTCCAACTGGACTTACGGGGGGAGGAGTCGATTCCGTCGGCCTGTGTTGTCTGTGTGTTTGCCTCGCTGTCCGCCATGCAGATCAAGAAACCGCAGCGGGCGCGGGCCGACAAGAGGGCGCGTCAGAGTTCGAACCACACGGTCTTGCGCTGTCCGTCCTGATGGCACCCCCATCTCCGGGCCAGCGCGTCCACCAGGAACATCCCCCGCCCGCTCTCCGAAGTGCCCGCCTCCAGCACCTGCGGAGTGCGCCGGCCGGCGTCCTGGACCTCGCAGCGCAGGACGCCGTGCGCGGCGGACAGGGTCAACCGGAAGCGGCTCGCCGAGTGCAGCAGCGCGTTGGTCGCCAGCTCGCTGACCAGCAGCTCGGCCGTGTCCAGCACGTCGTCCTGACCCGCGAGCCCCCATCCCTCCAGCTGCCTGCGCACCTCCGCGCGGGCCTCGCGGACCGCGGTGGGGCGCGGGTCGTACTCCATGGTCAGATGACCTGCTCCGACGGGCGGTTGACGGTGGGGGCCGTTCCGGAGTTGCAGCATGCTGTCCATGGTCGTCGGGCCAGGGACCGGGCGCACGGGTAGATATACCTGTTTCCCTACCTGCGTCCCGTGCGCACTACCCGTATTGCAGGCGTACGGTCGCCCCCTGCGCGTCGTCCCGGACGTCGACGTAGGCGCAGACCTGGCGGGCGTACCACAGGCCCTGTCCCGGTTCCAGTTCGCCGGTGTCCGGCGGGACGAAGCCGGCGAGCGGGTCTTCGACGCGGCGGGAGGAGCGTAGCTCACCGACGCAGGCCGGTGCCTGTCCCCACAGCCGGACCCCGGTGACCGGGCCGAGCGCGGCGGCGGCCTCGGTGACGGCCAGCGCGAACAGCTCGGCGTCCGCGTCCGTCAGCCCACTCCCGCCGGCCCAGGCCCGCACGGCTTCGGCATCCGGCCGGGCGAGCGGATACGCGTCGGCGGGGGACGGCGGCAGGGGTACGGCGTCCAGCTCGGCGGCGAGCCGGAACGGGTCCTCGTACACGCCCGTGCCGGGGTGGGCGCGGCGGGCCTCGGCGATGAGGGCGGGGCCCGCGGTGCGGGTGTCGTAGACGCACAGGGCGGTGGTGGCGAGCGGCGCGAACAGAAGGTTGGCCAGGGCCTCGTAGCGGATCCACTCGGCGCTCTCGCGCGGCGAGCATCCGGCCTGGCCGTTCCATACGGGTTCCATGAGGAGGTGGATACGGCCGCCGGGGCCGCCGTGCGCGGCGAGGTAACCGGCCGCCTGGGCAACGGCGTTGGCGGCGGAGCCGGTGTACCAGTCGGTGTGCGGGACGAGTACCGCCCTCTTCGCGTCGCCGCCGAGGGCGTCCCTGAGCAGATCCAGCTTCTCGGGGGACGCGATGGCGACGGGTGGGGGCTCGTCGGGGTTGTAGAGGGCTTCCTCGATGAAGGGGACGGCGGCGGCCACGAAGGCGTCGTCGGCGCCGAGGACGGTCATGCGGTGGTCGAACGCCTGTGGTTGGTTGGTCACGCGATCCCCTGTCTGTGCTGCGTCCGGTGGTTCTGTGCCGTGTCCGGCGGTGGTTCAGCGCCTGGCCGTCACCCAGGCGGCGAGCTGGCTGCGGTTGTTGAGGCCGAGCTTGCCGAGGATGCGTTCCACATGGCCCTCGGCGGTACGGCGGGCGATGACCAGGCGGTCGGCGATCTGGTGGTTGGCCAGGCCCTGGGCCACGAGGTCGGCCACCTGGGACTCCCGGGGGGTGAGGTGGCAGCCCTTCGGCCCGCCGGCGTGCTCCCGGGCCCCGCGTCTCTCCTCGAGGGCCCGCCCCACGAGCTCCGTCAGCTCCAGCTCGCCGCCGTGCCGGTACGCCCTCTCGTACGCGGCCTCGCCGAGGGCTTCCCGGGCTCGGCGCTCGCTGTCCCGGCGGGTCTTGTTGAGGGCGGCCGAGCCCCAGCGGTCGCGGTCGATGTTGGACCAGACCCGGTCGGCGCCGCCGAGCACGAGCGCCGCGTGGTCGTGGGCGCCGGTCTCGGTGGCGATGCGGGCCAGGAGGTCGAGCGTGAGGGCGATGCCGGTGACGTCGTGCACGGCGAGCTTGAGGCGCAGGGCGTGGCGGGCGTGGCGTTCGGCGGCGGGCCAGTCCCGCTGCACCGTGTGGGCCAGAGCGAGCATCCGCAGGACGTACGAGTGCACCCACTCCTCCCCGTGCCGTTCACACAGCAGACGGGCCTCCTCGCATACGGCCACGGCCCGCTCGGCCTCCCCCAGGAAGCCCAGCGCGCAGGCCAGTTCCACCCGGTCGAGCCCGACGAGGCTGAGGTGCTGCCCGGGGACACGGCCACGGGCTCGCGCGGCCTCGAAGTGGGTGAGTGCGGTGGGCAGATCATCAAGGAAGAGGGTGATGACGCCGAAGACGTAGTCGGCGTGGGCCACTTCAGCCTCGTCGCCAAGGCTGTGGGCGAGCGCGCGGGCCTCCTCGGCAAGGCGCCGCCCGTGGACGAGATCCCGGGTAACAGCAGCGAGAAGCCCGGCGATCCAGAGGGCACGGGCCCGCTCGGGCGTGGGCTCGGGGTTCGCGTCGAGGGCCCGCTCCAGCCAGTGACGGCCCTCTCGGGGGGCGCCACAGGCATGCCAGTAGAACCAGAGGGTGCCGGCTAGGCGGAGGGCGGCGAGGCGGTCGTCGGGGGTGGCTGGATGGTCGGGGGGCGCGGCGGAGGGGTGGGCCGGTGTCGCCGGATGGTCGCCGGACGCGGCGGAGGGCTTGGCCGGTGCCGCCGGATGGTCGTCAGGCGCGGCGGAGGGCTCGGCCGGTGTGGCCGCAGGCCCGCCCGTGACGGAGGGGAACTCGCCGGGCGCGGCAGAGCACTCCCGCGATACCGCAGGACACCCGCCCGGCACGACGCCGCACTCACCCCGTCCCGCGAGCCGGTCGTCGGAGGTGACCTGATGGTCGCCGGACGCGGCGGAGCGCTCGGCCGGTGCCGCCGCAGGCCCGCCCGTGACGGAGGGGAACTCGCCGGGCCCGGCAGAGCACTCCCGCGATACCGCAGGACGCATGCCGGGCGCGGCAAAGCACCCGCCCGGCACGACACCGCACTCACCCCGTCCCGCGAGCCGGTCGTCGGAGGTGACCTGATGGTCGCCGGACGCGGCGGAGCGCTCGGCCGGTGCCGCCGCAGGCCCGCCCGTGACGGAGGGAAACTCGCCGGGCGCGGCAGAGCACTCCCGCGATACCGCAGGACACCCGCCGGGCGCGGCCGAGCACCCGGTCGGCACGACACCGCACTCGCCCGGCACCGCGAGCCCCTCTCCCAGCGCCGCGAGCCCCTCCCCCCGTCGTGCCGTAAGGCCGAAGTCGAGGGCCGCTCGCAGGTTGTCCTGGTCGGCTCGGAGGCGGGCGACGATCTCTCGTTGGCCCGGGCCGAACCAGGCTTGTTCGTCGGCGCTTGCGCGTCGCTGCATCCAGTCCCGCTGGCGGCGCCGGACGGCGATCTCCTCGCCGGGCTGGGCGCGTAGGCGGTCGAGGCCGTAGTGGCGGAGAGTGTCGAGGAGGCGGTAGCGCACGACGCCGGACGCCGGCTCGCTGGTCAGTACCGACTTGTCCACCAGCCCCGTGACCGCCGCCACGACGTCCGCCCCGCGCAGCCGTTCCCCGTCCGCGCACACCGCCTCCGCCGTCTCCAGGTCGAAGCCGCCCGCCAGGACCGAGGCCCGGGCCCAGGTCAACTGCTCCTGTTCCGTGCAGAGTTCATGGCTCCAGTCGACCGTCGCGCGCAGCTCGTGATGGTCGTCCAGGTTGTCCAGATCCTCCATCAGCTGATCGAGACCCAGGTCCCGCAGCCGCCCCGCCGCGAGTTCGATGGCGAGCGGAAGTCCGTCCAGGCGGCGGCACAGACGGGCCACGGACGCCCGGTTGTCCGGGGTCAGCCGGAAACCGGGGACCACGGCGGCGGCCCGGTCGGCGAACAGGGCGAGCGCGGGATGGCGGTCGGCGTCGGAGAGGTCACCGTCCGGGTCGGGGACCGGCAAGGGCCGTAGCTCCAGCAGGTGTTCCCCCGTCAGACCCAGCCGGTGTCGGCTCGTCGCCAGGACCCGTACCTGAGGGGTGCCGTCCAGCAGGGCCGCGGTCAGTTCCGCGCAAGCCGTCAGCAGATGCTCGCAGTTGTCGACGACGAGGAGCAGCCGCCGGTCCCCCAGCCGCTCGGCGAGCGCGTCCAGTGGGGGCCGGTCGGTGTGGTCGTGCAGGCCCAGCGCGTCGGCTGCGGCGAGGGGGACGAGGGCCGGGTCGTCGAGCCCCGACAGATGAACGAAGCGGACGCCGTCCGGGAAGGTACGGCGGACCCGGTCCGCGAGGCGCGCGGCGAGGCGGGTCTTGCCGACGCCGCCCGGGCCAGTCAGCGTGACCAGTCGTGATCCGGCCAACAACCTGCGCCCGAAGGCCAGTTCGGTGCGCCGGTCGACGAAGCTGGTCGACTCGGCCGACCCCTGGTCGCCTTGCCGTGGCGCTGATCCGCCCATGATCAGCCAGTCCAGTCCTCTGGGATGTGGCCCGAGAAGCGACCCGGAGTGCGGCGCTCCTCTAGCCCGCGGACCCTCACTGTCCCCCGCCCCACCCCGGACACGCACACGAAGCTCACACGCCCGAGTGCACCTTCCGCCAGGCCGGTGTCACTTGCCGCCCGCACGCGTACACTGCGCGGCCCTCACCCCTGGAACAGTTCGCGCCATCGCGGCCGTATTCGCTCTTGACCTGCTCATGCCACGCGCGGACGATTGAGCGCCACCCGCACGAGTACGTCGCTGAACCACCCCCCTGCTCCACTCCCCACCTTCCGGAGATCCCGGAAGTCCTGGAGACACAAGGAGAATTCATGCGACTTCGCATACGAGGCTCAGGCGCCCGCAGCGGCAGACGCACCGCCGCGCTCGCCACCCTCCTCGCCCTGGCCCTCGCGGCACCCCTCTCCGCGAACGTCACGGCGAGCGCCGACAGCGGCACCAAGGCGGCACCCTCCGCCGACGACATCCGGCAGTACGAGATCCACACCCACTCGACGGCCAGGGACCGCACCGCGATCCAGCGGGCGGGCGTCAGCGTGGACGAGGTCGACCAGCACGGCCTGGTGGTCTCCGGCCGCGCCGAACAGATCCGCAAGCTGCGTCAAATGGGCTACGAGGTCACGCCCTTGGCGGCCGTACCGGACCGCTCGAACGGCACGGACGACGTCGGCATCCTCGACTTCCCGTCCGCGGACTCCCGCTACCACAACTACGCGGAGATGACGACCGAGATCAACTCGCTCGTCTCGGCGAACCCGAGCATCGCCAGCACCCGGGTGATCGGCACGTCGTACCAGGGCCGGAACATCACCGCCATCAAGATCAGCGACAACGTGGCCACGGACGAGTCCGAGCCCGAGGTGCTGTTCACCCACCACCAGCACGCCCGCGAGCACCTCACCGTCGAGATGGCGCTGTATCTGCTGCGCGAGCTGACCTCCGACTACGGCAGCGACTCCCGCGTCACCAGCATGGTGAACAACCGCGAGATCTGGATCATCCCGGACGTCAACCCGGACGGCGGCGAGTACGACATCGCCACCGGCTCGTACCGCTCCTGGCGCAAGAACCGGCAACCCAACTCCGGTTCCTCGTACGTCGGTACCGACCTCAACCGCAACTGGAACTACCGCTGGGGCTGCTGCGGCGGCTCCTCCGGCTCCACGTCCTCGGAGACCTACCGGGGTACGGCGGCCGAGTCCGCGCCCGAGGTGCGGGTGGTCGCCAACTTCGTGCGCAGCCGGGTCATCGGCGGGGTGCAGCAGATCAAGGCCGGGATCGACTTCCACACCTACAGCGAACTGGTGCTGTGGCCCTTCGGGTACACGTACTCCGACACGACGACCGGGATGACGGCCGACGACCGGAACGCGTTCGCCACGGTCGGCGGGAAGATGGCGGCCAGCAACGGCTATACGCCGGAGCAGTCCAGCGACCTCTACATCACCGACGGGTCGATCGACGACTATCTCTGGGGCGCCCACAAGATCTTCGGGTACACCTTCGAGATGTATCCGCGCTCCAGCTCCGGGGGTGGGTTCTACCCGCCCGACGAGGTGATCGAGCGGGAGACCTCTCGTAACCGGGATGCGGTGCTGCAGCTTCTGGAGAACTCCGACTGCATGTACCGGTCGATCGGGAAGGAGTCCCAGTACTGCTAGTCGGACTTCTCCTCGGACTCTTCGAAGTAGGCGTCCAGCACAGCGTCGAGCTGTGACTCCCACTCGCTGAAGCGGCTCCTGGCCGGCGCCTCGATCTCGATCGGGTACCAGCGGCGGTCAGGAGTGTGCACCGTGATGGTGAACCGCTTGCCGAAGCGGGCGGTCTCCGTCTCCACGGCACCGATCTCGTCCCAGCGGAACTCGCACTCCTGGTCGTCCAGGGAGAGTCGGACCCCGCGGTGGTCGGCGACGATCTTCGCCCGGCGGTCGGAGGCCTCGAAGACGGGGCCGTCGGCGGCGGTGTCGTCGG
Source organism: Streptomyces sp. NBC_00287 (assembly GCF_036173105.1). Taxonomy (NCBI): domain Bacteria; kingdom Bacillati; phylum Actinomycetota; class Actinomycetes; order Kitasatosporales; family Streptomycetaceae; genus Streptomyces; species Streptomyces sp. NBC_00287. The sequence continues at coordinate 6,014,409 of NZ_CP108053.1, read as the reverse complement.
CGGGCGTGTCTTCTTCCTCCGCCACTTCCGCTTCGGCCGTCTCCTCGACCTCTTCGGAGGAGGGGGCCGCCTCCTCCGCGGTCGCCTCCGGCTCCTCCGCCTCCGTCTCCTTGGACACGGGAGAGGTGAGCCCGGGGACGAAAGCCGGGTCGAATCCGGCGCCCTCCAGGGGCTGGCTGCTCGATCCTATGCGCTGCTCCACAGCGGGCAGTATGGTCGACGATCCTGTGCCGCACACAGCCAGCCCCTGCATTGTTATACGAAGACCATCGTCACTTCGGCAGGCGAACAATCAGCCGAGCACGGCCAAAGCATCAATCTCTACGAGCAGGCCCGCGGGGAGACCGACGTAGACCGTGGTGCGTGCGGCGGGCGGGGCGGTGAGGTTCTGCGCCTCGAAGTAGACGTTGTAGATCTCGTTCATCTCGGCGAAGTGGGCCACGTCGGTCAGATAGACGCGGATCATCATCACGTCGTCCCAGCTCGCGCCGCCCTCCTCCAGGATCGCCTTGACGTTGGCGAGGGTCTGGAGGGTCTGCTCGCGCAGGGTGGGGCCGGCCGGCGTGGGCGGCTTGCCCTCTTCGGCGGGCAGGAAGCCGACCTGGCCCGCGACCTGGAGGATGTTGCCCTTCTTCACGCCGTGCGAGAACTTCGCGGGCGGGGTGGTGTGGGTCTTGGGGGTGAGCGCGATCTTCTCGGTCATGCAGAGTCCTTACTGGGTGTCTTGCCTGAGTACTCGCCGCTGATCGCGTCCGCCGTACGGCGCACCAGCGGGAGCAGGGTGAGGAGTTCCTCGGCGGTGACGACGACGTTGGGTGCGGAGACCGACATCGCGGCGACGACCCTGCCGTCCGCGCCGCGGATGGGGGCGGCGACGCAGTTGATGGACTCCTCGTGGCCGCCGAGGTCGGTGGCCCAGCCCTGTTCGCGCACCTTGTCCAACTCCCTCAGGAAGGCGGGGGCGCTGGGTGTCGAACGGGACGTGTACATGGGGTATTCGAGCTTCTCCGCGAGGACGCGGCGCTCCGGTTCGGTGAGGTCGGCGAGGAGCAGTTTCGCGACGGCGGCGACGGTGATGGCGACCGGCTTGCCGATCCGTGAGTACATCCGTACCGGGTAGCGGCTCTCGACCTTGTCGATGTAGAGCACCTCGTCCTCCTCGTACACGGCGAGGTGGACGGTGTGGCCGCACTGCTCGTTGAGGCGTACGAGGTGGGGGTGGGCGATCTCGCGGATGTCGAGGTTCTCCATCGCCTCCTGGGCGAGGGCGATGAGGCGGGCGCCGAGGCGGTAGCGCTGGTCGGACTGGCGGTAGACCATGCCGTGCTCGTGGAGGGTGCGCAGGAGGCGGAGCGCGGTGGACTTGTGCACGCCCAGCCGGTCGGCGACCTGGCCCAGGTCGGCGGGGCCCTCGGCGAGCAGCGGCAGGATGCTCAGCGCGCGGTCTACGGTCTGGCTCATGGGGTGCGTACCTCCTCCTCGGCCCGGTGCTCGGCCTGTGTCCAGCCGGGGCCGAGTCGAAGTGTCCCCCACGAGGCCTCGCTGAGAGTGGCGAGGCGGTCGGCGGTGTTGCGGGTCGGGGGGACGGCGAGGTCGCCGGGGGTGGTGAGGGTGGCGGCGGCCCAGAGGTGAGCGTGGCGAAGGCGGTCCCGGACGGGAAGGTCTCGGAGGGTGGCGGAGAGATATCCGGCGGCGAAGGCGTCTCCGGCGCCGGTGGTTGCTACGACGTCCACAGTGAGGGCGGACTCAAAAGTGCTCCTCGTGTCGATAGTCGTCGCCCCACGAGCCCCCTGCTTGACCACCAGCGCCTCCGGCTCCGGAAGCACAGCCCTGATCTCCTCCGGCCCGCCCTCGATGCCCCACGCCTCCGCCGCCTCGTCCTCCCCCACGAACACGATGTCGGCCCGCCGCGCCAGCTCCAGCAGCACCCGGGAGTCGGTGCCGTCGGGCCACAGGCCGGGCCGGTAGTTCACGTCGAAGGAGATCAGTGGGCGGCGCTCGCGCGGAGCCGTCAGTTCGCGCAGCAGGCTCAGGCAACCCCCGGACAGAGCCGCCGTGATGCCCGACAGATGCAGCACCCGCCCCGCCCGCACCGCCGCCAGATCCACCCCCGTGACGGACATCGCCGACGCCGCCGAAGCGGCACGGTAGTACGCCACCTCGTGCGCATCCGTCCCGCGCTCCCCCGCCGTACGGAAGTACACGCCCGTGGGCCGCACCGGATCCCGGCGTACGGCGGAGACGTCCACCCCGTACGCACCGATCGCCTCGACCAGATGGTCGCCGAAACCGTCCGCCCCCACTCTGCTCACCCACCGCACCGCATGCCCGGCCGCCGCCAGGGCGCAGGCCACATTGGATTCCGCGCCGCCGATCGACCGGTCGAAGGAGGGGACGTCGGCGAGGCGGCCCGGTCGGGTGGGCAGGAACGCGACCATGGACTCGCCGAGCGCGACGACGTCCACGACGTCGGGGGTATTGCCGGTCCCGGTGATGGTCACGATCGTCGTAGCTCCCCAGCCTTGTGCTCATGTTGGCCGAGATGTTAGACAGCAGTAAGCGACATACGCAATGAACGTTGCAGACAGTGCAACGCTCCGATCAGGGAGGCCCCATGGCCGCTGAAGCGCTCGCCCGTCTGGCCGAGGAACGCGTCGACCACCGCTTCAAGGGCCTCCCGTCGGACGCCATGGGCCGTACGGTCGCCGAGCTGACCGCCGAGCGGCGCAACCTCTTCACCGACGGCTTCGCCACCCCCGTACTGGCCCTCTCGGCCGAGCGCCTGGAGCACAACCTCCGCCTCATGGAGACGTACGCCGAACGCCACGGCCTCGCCTTCGCCCCGCACGGCAAGACCTCCATGGCCCCACAGCTCTTCCAGCGCCAGATCGAGCACGGCGCCTGGGGCATCACGCTCGCGGTGCCGCACCAGGTGTGGGTGGCACGGGAGTTCGGTGTCCAGCGGGTGTTCCTCGCCAATGAGCTGGTGGACGCGGCGGCCCTGCGCCGCCTCGCCGCGGAACTGGCCGCCGACCCCGACTTCCGGTTCGTCTGTTACGTCGACTCCGTGCGCGGGGTGGAGCTGATGGACGCGGCGCTGGCGGGCGCCGCCCGACCCGTGGACGTCGTGGTCGAACTCGCCGCCGGCGAGGGCGCGCGGACCGGTGTCCGTACCGAGGCCGAGTGCGCGGCGGTCGCCGACGCGGTGGCCGCCGCATCGGCGCTACGGCTGGTCGGTGTCGCCGGGTACGAGGGCGAGGTGCCGCAGGCCACGCCCGAGCGGGTGCACGCCTGGCTGGGCAGGCTGGTCGCGCTGGCGGTCGACTTCGACAAGGCGGGACGCTTCGCGGACACGGACGAGATCGTCGTCAGCGCGGGCGGCAGCGCCTGGTTCGACGCGGTGGCCGACGTCTTCGGGGAAATCCCCGAACTCTCCCGTCCCGTCCATAAGTTGCTGCGCTCGGGTGCGTACGTCTCGCACGACGACGGCCACTACCGGAAGCTGACCCCCTTCAATCGGGTCCCCGAGGAGGGCGCCCTGGAGCCCGCGTTCCGGCTGTGGGCGCAGGTGGTCTCCCGCCCCTCCGCCGAGCAGGCCTTCCTCAACGCCGGCAAGCGGGACGCGGCGTACGACCTGGACCTGCCCTTCGCCCAGGTCGTCCGCCGGGACGGCGTGGAGCGACCGGCAGCCGGGATCGAGGTGACGGGCCTGTCCGACCAGCACGCTTGGCTGCGTACCGGGCCCGAGGCGGACCTCGAGGTCGGCGATTGGGTCGGCCTCGGCCTGTCCCACCCGTGCACGTCCTTCGACAAGTGGCCGCTGATCCCGGTCGCCGAGGCGGACGGCACGGTCGTCGACTACATCCGTACCTTCTTCTAGGAGGCCCGCTGTGCAGGACCTCGTCATCCGGGACGCCGAGGTGGTGGACGGCTCCGGCGCCGACTCGTACCGCGCGGATGTGGTGGTGGACGAAGGCCGGATCGTCGCGATCGTACGGGAGGCGGCGGCAGCCGGTTGCCAACGGCCGTCGGCGATGCGGGAGTTGGACGCCGATGCCCTGGTCCTCGCCCCCGGCTTCATCGATATGCACGCGCACAGCGACCTGGCCCTGCTGCGGGACCCCGACCACAGCGCGAAGGCCGCGCAGGGCGTGACGCTCGAAGTGATCGGCCAGGACGGTCTGTCGTACGCGCCGGTCGACGACCGTACGCTGACCGAGGTCCGCCGCGCGATCACCGGCTGGAACGGACACGGCGACGACATCGACTTCGACTGGCGGTCGGTGGGCGAGTATCTGGACCGCCTGGATCGCGGCATCGCCGTGAACGCGGCCTATCTCATCCCCCAGGGCACGGTCCGCGCGCTCGCCGTCGGCTGGGAGGACCGCGAGGCGACGCCGGCCGAGCTGGACCGGATGCGGCAGCTGGTCGCCGAGGGTCTGGAGCAGGGGGCGGTGGGCATGTCGTCGGGGCTGACGTACACCCCCGGCATGTACGCCAAGGACGCCGAACTGACGGAACTGTGCCGGGTGGTGGCGTCGTACGGCGGCTACTACTGCCCCCACCACCGCTCGTACGGCGCGGGCGCGCTGGAGGCGTACGAGGAGATGGTGGCCCTGACGAGGGAGGCGGGCTGCGCCCTCCATCTCGCCCACGCCACCATGAACTTCGGCGTGAACAAGGGCCGGGCGCCGGAGCTGCTGGGGTTGTTGGACAAGGCGCTGGCGGCGGGCGCGGACATCAGCCTCGACACCTACCCGTACACCCCGGGCTGCACGACACTCGCCGCGCTGCTGCCGAGCTGGGCGAGCGAGGGCGGTCCTGAGGCGGTGCTGGCGCGGCTGCGGGACGAGGAGACTGCGGAACGGATCCGCCACCATCTGGAGGTCATCGGCTCGGACGGCTGCCACGGGGTGCCGATCGAGTGGGAGACGATCGAGATCTCGGGGGTGAGCGACCCGGGGCTGGCGTCCTGTGTCGGCACCCGCCTGGACGGCTGGGCAACGGCCCGCCACCTGCTCCTGACGGACCGCCTGGGCACGACGATCCTCCAGCACGTCGGCCACGAGGAGAACGTCCGGGCCATCATGCGCCACCGGGTCCACACGGGCGGCTCGGACGGAATCCTGCAGGGCACGAAGCCACACCCGCGGGCGTGCGGCACGTTCCCGCAGTATCTCGGCCGGTACGTACGGGAGTTGGGGGTGCTGTCGCTGGAGGAGTGCGTGGCGCATCTGACCGGCCGCCCCGCCGCCCGCCTGCGCCTCCCGGACCGGGGCCTGATCCGCGAGGGCCACCAGGCCGACCTCGTCCTCTTCGACCCTCGGACGGTGGCGGCGGGCTCGACGTACGAGAAGCCGAGGGCGTTGCCGACAGGCATCCCGTACGTCCTGATCGACGGCCGTTTCGTGATCGAGGACGGCCGTCGAACGGACGTACTGGCGGGCCGGGCGGTGCGGCGCACGCCGTGAACGGTTACGGCTTGGGCAGGACGCAGCCGCTCGCGCTCAGGTCCAGCTTGTTGTCGATGCCGAAGCAGGCGGGGAACTGGTAGGTCTCCTGGGCGTAGTTGATGCCCTGGCGGACGGTGACGTTGCCGCTCGCGTCGACCTCACAGGGGTTGTTGACGGTGCAGCGCTGCCCGTCCTCGTTGCCGGTGTTGTTGACGGCGACGACGCGACCGGTGGCCTGGTCGAGCACCGGCGAACCGGACGTGCCGCCGATGGTGTTGCAGGAGGAGGTGTAACGGACGGAGTCCTTCCAGGTCCAGTCACCCTCCTTCAGACGGTAGGCGAAGCCGTCGATGGAGCAGTTGTAGATCCGCTTCCAGTAGCCGGAGACGACGCTGATGGCGGTGCCGGCGACGGGATGCGTGTCGTTGACGGTGAGCGCGCTGATGCCGTACGAGGTCCTGATCTGCGCGTAGGTGCGGGTGAGTTGGTAGATCGCGGCGTCGGTGTCGGTCATTGTCGCGTAGGCGATCTTGCTGGCGCGCAGGGTGCCGACACGGGTGCCGGCGGAGTTGAGCAGCCCGAAGGAACGGCTGGAGGCCTGGTCGACGATGACCTCGCCGGGCTCGGGGAATCCGCTCTCGAGGCAGTGCCCGTTGGTGAGCACGAGCGCGGGGTCGTTGTCCTCGGAGTCGGGCATCCGGATGACGGACCCGGAACAGTTGCTGAGCGACACGGTCCCGGCGAAGTTGACGGCCTGGATCGCGGGCGCGACGCCACTGTCCTCGGGAGCGGCAACCGCGGGTGCCGCGCCGGCCCCGGCGATCACCAGGGCGAAGAGCGCGGCGACGAGAGGCTTTCTCATGTGGGGGTCCCCTCTACATGACGAAGGCGACCGGAGATCTTCCGGCCACCCACTGATTTGTCATGCGCATTGTTATGTGAGGGGGCTGTGAGAACAAGCGGCCGTTTCCGGCCAAGGCCGGTTTCGGCGCGGAGGCGTTGCCCGGGGCGCCGACTGCAGGACCGGGCACCCCCGAAGGGGTGCGCTCAGTGCTTACCTCGGCCCTTTGGTGCTGCCCGACCCGTGGCCCGGCTTTCCGTTGGCGTTGCCCGGACCCGAGCCGTCGTCCGGGTCGGCGGTGGCGGGGGACGTCTCCACCGGAGCCGTGGTGGTCGGCTTCGCCGACGGGGACGCGGACGTCTTGTCGTCCTCGGCCTCACCGGCCGACGCATCCGCACCGGGGGAGGTCGTGGCGGACGGACCGGAGGTCGGGGAGGACGGGTCAACCATCGTGGCCGGGTCCTCGGACGAGCCCGAGCCGTCCGTCGCCGAGCGCGCCGGATCCTTCTTGTCCGAGCCGCCGGAGGAGGAGTCGGAGGAGAAGGCGAATCCGGCGACGAGGGCGGCGACGGACGCGACACCTACGGCACCGGCGGCCATCAGCGCGCGGCGCCGGTGGGCGCGTCGGTGCTGTGCGCGCCGGGCGGTCCGGCTGCCGCCGCCGGGCTCCCAGTAGGTCTCCCAGTCGACGCGCTCTTCCACGTACGCGTCGACTGGCTCGCCGGGCCGGGGCGGAGCCGCGGGCGGCTCCTCGGGTACGTGCGGCAGCTCGCTCGTCTCGTCGTATGCGTTCTGCCAGCCGTGCGCCACGGCCGGATCGGCGTACTCCTGGTAGTCGGGGGACGGCGCGGCCTGCGGGACGTACACGTTCGGCGGGCCCTGGAGCCCGCCACCCTCCAGAGCGCCCGTCGCACCATTCGCGGCATTCACACCATTCGCCCCGTTTTCGTACTGAGGTGGCCTGGACATGGCCGCGCATTGTAGAGACGGGAGGGGCCTGCGGGACAGTCACCGGCGATAACCGCCCAAATCACCCGTCTCACGTGGTGGAAAACACGGCCCATGCGGCGTTACCGGGCCGTAAGCTCCCTGACATGCAGGTGATCCAGTCGACCAAGCTCGCCAATGTCTGTTACGAGATCCGGGGTCCGGTTCTCGAAGAGGCCATGCGGCTTGAGGCGGCGGGCCACCGCATCCTCAAGCTGAACACCGGCAATCCCGCCGCCTTCGGGTTCGAGTGCCCGCCCGAGATCCTCGAGGACATCCTGCGGAATGTGTCCTCCGCGCATGGATACGGGGATGCGAAAGGACTGCTGGCCGCCCGTCGCGCCGTCGTCATGCACAACCAGACCCTCGGTATCGAGACCGACGTCGAGCACGTCTTCATCGGCAACGGCGTCTCCGAGCTGATCGTCATGGCGATGCAGGGGCTGCTCGACGACGGGGACGAGGTGCTGGTCCCCTCGCCCGACTATCCGTTGTGGACTGCGGCTGTTTCGCTGTCCGGCGGTACCGCCGTGCACTACCGCTGCGACGAGCAGTCCGACTGGATGCCCGACCTCGCCGACGTGGAGCGGAGGATCACCGACCGCACCAAGGCGATCGTCATCATCAACCCCAACAATCCGACGGGGGCCGTGTACGACGAGGCGATGCTCAAGGGGCTCACCGATATCGCCCGCCGCCACAATCTGCTCGTCTGCTCCGACGAGATCTACGACAAGATCCTCTATGACGGGGCCACCCACATTCCGACCGCCTCCGTCGCGCCGGATCTGCTCACCCTCACCTTCAACGGGATGTCCAAGGCCTATCGGGTCGCCGGATATCGCGTCGGCTGGATGTCGATCTCCGGGCCGCGCGCCCATGCCGACTCCTACATCGAGGGCCTGACGATCCTCGCCAATATGCGGCTCTGCGCCAATATGCCGGGGCAGCACGGTGTCGTCGCCGCCCTCAGCGGGCGGCAGACCATCAATGACCTGGTGCTTCCCGGCGGGCGGCTCAAGGAGCAGATGGATGTCGCCTACGAGCTGCTGACGCAGATTCCCGGTGTCAGTTGCGTACGGCCCAAGGGGGCCCTCTATCTCTTCCCCCGCCTCGACCCCAAGGTCTTCAAGATCAAGGACGATCGCCGGCTCGTCCTCGACCTGCTGCGGCGCGAGAAGATCATGGTCGTCCAGGGGACCGGGTTCAACTGGAGCGAGCCCGACCACTTCCGGGTCGTGACCCTGCCAACCGTCGGGGACCTCCGGGACGCCGTGACCCGGATCGGGACCTTCCTCGACGGATACAGCCAGCCCTGACAGTAGTTCTATGGATCGCTCAACTTTAGACGGAATCTAAGCTAGGATGGCTTCCTGAGAGCACAGGAGGCCATCCCCATGTACGAGCCGATCCGCAGCAAGTCGGTCCACAGCACGATGGCCGGCACCACCTCCGACTTTCCCCACCGGACGCGCGAGGAGGAGCTGGACATCCAGCTGGCGGGCCATCTCGCCGCGCTGCTGGCCGCCACCGACGAGTTGCGCGCCCTGGCCCCGTCCGCCGATCTGGACGCCGCCGCCGAGCGGCTCGCGGAGCAGGTGACCCGGCTGCGGGGCGGGCTGGTTCGCGCGGTGCCCTCGGGCGAGGCGCGCGACCTCACCGCGCTGCACCAGCGGGCCCACACCCTCGCCGGCCGCGCCCTGGTCGTCGCCGCCTCCCGCGCCGACACGGCGGCCGCCATCCTGTCCGCCGAGCGCATGGACGCACACGCGGCGGCCCTGGAGCCTCGCGAACTCGCGTCCCACTGAGCCCCCTCCCGGGGTTCCCGCAGACGGCCCCGGTCCGCGTGCACCCGCAGCGACGCGCGGACCGGGCGCCACACACTGCGTCGGCTTGAGCCGCGGCGCCTTGTCGCCGTAGGGGTTCTGTCGCGTCGGCGGCTGCTTGTCGCTTGTGGTTGCCCACGCAGTTCCCCGCGCCCCTTTTGGGGTGTTGCAGGACCGGAGTCCGTATGACACCTCCCGTTCATCGCCCGCGACGGGGAATGTTGGGTTCCGCGAGCACTCTCGCCGTGTGAGACGAATCATCGGAATCGTCCTCGCGGTCTTGCTGATCGGCGGCGTGGTGGCAGCTGTCGTGGCGGGCCGGGAATCCGGGGACAAGGGCACGGCAACGAAGACCGTGCAGGCAGTCATCGGCTCGGAGAAGGCGGAGTTCTTCGCCGATCCCGACGTGGTGGAGGCCCTTGCCACCAAGGGCTACACCGTGCGGACGGAGACGTCCGGGTCCTGGGCGATGGAGGGGCTCGACCTCAAGGGGTACGACTTCGCCTTCCCCTCCAGCAAGGCGCCCGCCGACGAGCTGGCCGCCAAGTACGAGGTGCGCCAGCCGTTGCCGCGGCCCTTCTACTCGCCGCTGGTCGTCGTGGCCCACCGCAGCGCCGCCGAGGTGCTCGTGGCGAACGGTCTGGCCACGCCGGCCGGGGAGCACCGCGGCACGCTGAAGATGGCGGCCTATCTCGAGGCCGCCCGCGCGGACAAGACCTGGCAGCAGCTCAAGGGCGCTGAGAAATATGGGGAGTTGACGGGCACCCTCTACATCGCCTCCACCGACCCCGAGACCTCCAACTCCGGCGCCCTCTATCTCGCCGCGGCCTCCTATGCCGCGAACGGCGGCCGGGTCGCCGCGAGCGACAAGGACGTCGACGCGACCGCGCCGCTGATGCGCAAGCTGGTCAGCGTGCAGGGCGCCCAGCAGTCCAGCACGGACGCGGCGTTCCGGGACTTCGTCAGCGGCGCCGGGAACCCGCTGGTCCTCGTCTACGAGTCGCAGGTCGCCGCGCTGCTCGGACAGGGGCAGGCCCAGGGCCTGGACGACCTGACCGTCCTCTACCCGGACACCACCGCCAACAGCGACCACACCGTCGTACCGCTCACCGAGGAGGGGCGTGCCTTCGGTGAACTGCTCAGCTCGGACCCGGAGTTGCGCACGCTCGCGGTGAAGCACGGGTTCCGGCCGCAGGGCGCCACCGCCGAGTTCACCTCGGCGACCAACGCGCACACGGCGTATCTCAACCAGAAGCTCACCGGCGTCCGGCAGGCGCCCGTGCCCACCTCCGCGGTGCTGCACGACATGGCGCGCCGGGCCGGATCCTAGGGGGAACCGCACATGACCGAAGAAACCTTCACGCTCACCCCGCCCGAGGCCGTCGCGCCGGTGCCGCGGGAGAAGGCCGGCGGGCTCGTCCCCGTCGACGACAGCGTCCGCGCGGGCATCGCACAGAAGGCCTCCGACTACGTCCGGACGCTCGCCGCCTTGGACGCCCGCTCCCCAGAGTTCGCCGGCAAGGTCGGTGAGATCACCGGGCTCGGCGCCGGTGAGATGCGCAGTGCGGCCGCGCAGTCCAACCGGATGCTGGAGCGGACCATCCGCAGCCTGCCCGACAAGGGCGGGGACGCCCAGTCGCAGGTCGCGGGCTCACTCGTGGAACTGCGCCGGGTGGTCGAGGACTTGGACCCCCGGGACCTTCCCGCCTCCAAGGGCCGCAAGTTCCTCTCCAAGCTCCCCGGCGGCAACAAGCTGCGCGACCATGTCGCCAAGTACGCCTCCGCACAGGGCACCCTCAACAAGATCGTGGGTTCGCTGCGCGGCGGCCAGGACGAACTGCGCCGGGACAACGCCGCGTTGCAGACCGAGCGGGTCCGCCTGTGGGAGACCATGGGCAAGCTCCAGGAGTACGTCGTCCTCACCGAGGCCCTCGACACGGCCGTCGAGCAGCACATCGCCGGCGTCGGCGAGCTGGAGGCGGCCGACTCGCTCCGCGCCGACGTCCTCTTCCCCGTCCGGCAGAAGCACCAGGACCTGCTCACCCAGCTCGCGGTGTGCGCGCAGGGCTACCTCGCCATGGATGTCGTACGACGCAACAACGACGAGCTGATCAAGGGCGTCGACCGGGCCGCGACGACGACCGTCTCGGCGCTGCGGATCTCGGTGATGCTGGCGTCCGCGCTGGACAACCAGAAGAAGGTCATCGAGCAGGTCAACGCGTTGCGCGGGACCACCGAGGACCTCATCCGGGGCAACGCCGAGATGCTCGCCACGCAGAGCGGGGAGATCCAGCGCATCGCCGCCGATCCGGCGGTCGGCGCGGAGACGCTGCGGTCGGCGTTCCAGCAGATCTACCGGACCCTCGACGCGATCGACACATACAAGGTCCAGGCGACCGAGGCGATGGCGACGACCGTGGAGAACCTGACGTCCGAACTCCAGCAGGCCTCCGTCTACTTGGAGCGCAGCCGGAACCGGGGCGCGCTGGAAGGGGGGCTCGGATGAGACGCGGCGCCGCCCTGCTCACCGTCGCCCTGCTCGCGACCGCCTGCACCACGCAGGGGGAAAAGGAGCCCGACTCCCCCGAGCCCGGCACCCTGCGCGTCCTCGCCTCCAGCGAGCTCGCCGACATGACCCCGGTGCTGGACCGGGTCGAACAGGACACCGGCCTCAAGGTCGAGGCCAAGTACATGGGCACGCTCGACGCCGTGGACCTGCTGGCCAAGGGCGGGACGGACGGGAAGTTCGACGCCCTGTGGCTGTCCTCCAACGACTATCTGCGGCTGCGTCCCGAGGCGGCGAAGAAGGTCGTCTCGGAGACCCCCGTCATGTCCAGCCCGGTCGCCATCGGCGTCAAGCCGGACACCGTGCGGAAACTGGGGTGGAAGCCGTCGGACGTCACCTGGTCGCAGGTCGAACAGGCCGTGAGCCAAGGGAAATTGACCTACGGCATGACCGACCCCGCCCGCTCCAACTCCGGGTTCGCCACGCTCGTCTCGGTCGCCTCCGCCCTCTCCGGCGCCCAGTCGGCGCTCACCGACGCGGACGTCGACAACGCGAGCCCCCGGCTGAAGGAGTTCTTCCGGGGCCAGCGGCTGACCTCGGGCTCCTCGGGCTGGCTGGCGGCGGCCTATGAGCGGCGCGGGGACGTCGACGCGATGCTCAATTACGAGTCCGTCCTCGAGGGCATCCCGGATCTGACCGTGATCCGCCCGAGCGACGGTGTCGTCACCGCCGACTACCCGATCTCCTCGCTCGCGTCCACGGACGCCGACACCCGCGAGAACGTCCGCCGGCTGACCGAGTCCCTGCGCAGCCCGGACATGCAGAAGGAGATCACCGACCTCACCCATCGCCGCCCGGTCGTCGCCTCCGTCTCCCCGGGGGTCGGCCTGGACACCGGCCGCCGGCGCGAACTGCCCTTCCCCGGCAGCCGTTCCGTCGCCGACGGGCTGCTCGACGCCTACGAGAACGAGCTGCGCCGCCCGTCCCGCACGGTGTACGTCCTCGACACCTCGGGCTCGATGGAGGGCGACCGCCTGGCCGGCCTCAAGTCCGCGCTCACCGGCCTGACCAGCGACTTCCGCGAACGCGAGGAAGTGACGCTGATGCCGTTCGGCTCGGACGTGAAGAGCGTCCGCACCCATGTCGTGGACCCCGCCGAGCCGCAGTCCGGCCTGGACGCGATCAGGAAGGACACCGAGGCCCTGACCGCCGAGGGCGACACCGCCATCTACACCTCGCTGCAGAAGGCCTACGACCATCTGGGCGCCGACCAGGACACGTTCACGTCGATCGTGCTGATGACGGACGGCGAGAACACCGCGGGCGTCGCGGCGGGCGAGTTCGACGCCTTCTATGCCGGGCTCGACCGCGACCGGCGTGGGACGCCCGTCTTCCCCATCCTCTTCGGCGACTCCGACCGGTCCGAGCTGGAGCACATCGCCGAGTTGACCGGCGGCCGTCTCTTCGACGCCCAACAGGGCTCGCTGGACGGCGCCTTCGAGGAGATCCGTGGGTATCAGTAAGTATCTGGAGTCACGCAAGAACATCGCCGGCAGTGTGTGCGGGATCGCCGGGATCGGGCTGACCTTCGCCGGGGTGGCGGGCCCGTACTGGCCGGTCGTCGTCGCGGGGCTCTACGGCGCGGGCGCGTTGATCGCCCCGCCGGAGCGGCCCGCGCTGCCGGACTTCCCGGACCCGACGGCCCAACTGGAGGAACTGCGGGCCGACTTCGAGAAGCTGTGCGTCTACTTGGCGGAGGTCGACCTGCCCCCGGCCGCCGGAGGACAGCTGACCGAGCTGACGAATCTGCTGACCGCGCTGCTGGCCCCGGGCTGGGCCACCCAGCTGCTCGCCCAGGACCCGGAGGGCCTGCACAGCCTGGGCCGGGCCGTACGGCAGGACCTTCCCGAGGCCGTCGACAGCTTCGTACGGGCGAGGTGGTGGACGCGGCTGACGCCGGGGCAGGAGCCGCCGGAGCGGCATCTGGAGCGACAGCTCGGCCTGTTGCGGCAGGAGGCGGAGAGCCTGGCGGCGGCCCTCAGGGATACGGAGGCCCGCCGCCAGGAGACCCACACCCGATACCTGGAGGACCGGAGCGGGGACGAGGGGATCAGCGCGTGACGGTGACCGTCGCCGAGGCCGTAGAGGCTTGGTGCAGGTCGTCGCCCGGCCAGCTCACCGTGTAGGTGGTGGCGCGCCGGGTGCGCGGGATGTCGTTGATGGTGAAGGTGCCGTCCGCGGCGACCGTCACCGACGACAGCGTGCCGGTGCCGAGCCGGTCGGTGCGCTCCACCTTCAGCACCGCCCGGTCCGGCAGCGCCTTGCCCTGGGCGGTGAAGGTGCCGGTGATCTCGACGCCCGTGCTCATCGAGGCCTCCGCCGGGGCGGTGAGCGCGATCGAGGTGGGCGCCTTGCCGACGGACACCGTGTGGGTGACGTCGGTCGCCGGGCGGTGGGTGAGGTCGCCGAGGTAGGAGACGGTGTAGGTGGCGTCGCCGACCAGGTCGGGCTCGTCGAGGACGGTGTAGGAGCCGTCCTCCTTCACGGTGAAGGTGCCGAGATCATGGGTGCCGTTCGCGTCCGTGCGGGTCGCCTTGACCTTCAGCGGCTCGGTGGGCGCCGGGCCGTCGTACTCCAGCCGGCCCCGCACCGACAGCGGCTCGCCCGCGACGGCCTGGGCGGGGCTGTGCGTGAACGTGCCGTCGAGGCGGACGTCGTACTGGACCGCCGGGGGCTGGATGATGTGCAGCCAGTACTGGTTCCCCGCCGTGTTGGTGGTGACCGCGAACAGCCGGGAGCCGTCGGCGGACCACTCCATGCCGCGCGGCGCCACCCGGTTGCCGTCGAGGCTGCCCTCGAAGACGAACTCCAGCGGCGCGGTGGAGTCGGCGGGATCGGCGGGCTGCACCAGGAGGTCCGGGGTCGAGCCGGTCGCCGAGGCTCCGCGCGCGATGTACTTGCCGTCACCGCTGAAGGCGACCGCGCTGGCGGTGGCCCCGGACGGCAGGGCCTGGTAGCCGGTGTCCGCGTCGGACAGGTCGGTGGTGTTCAGCAGCCGGTGGCCGTAGGCGGCGTCGGCGAGTGCGACCTTGCTGCCGTCCGCGGAGAACACCAGGTCCTTCATGTTCAGGGCGCCCTTGCCGTCGGCGTCGGCGAAACGGCGGGCCGCGTTGCGGACGAGGGTGCCGCTGCTGGTGTCGAAGACGGTGACGAAGGGGTCGGCCGCGTTCGCGTTGAGCGGCTGGCCCATGAGCATCCGGTCGCCCGGGCCGGACTCCAGCTGGAGCTTGCCGTGGTCCTGCCAGTTGGAGCGCCCGGCCGAGCCGTCCAGGTACGTCAGCGAGGAGTCGCACAGGGAGGTGTAGGAGGAGTACGGCGTGGTGAAGTACAGCTGGCCGCCGGAGAAGGCCATGCTGCGGCCGCAGTTGTCGGTGGACGCGTAGCTGGCATTGGCCAACTGGTAGGTGGTGGTGTCGACCCGGTAGATCCAGTCCCGCCCGCCGGCGTACAGCGTGGCGCCGTCGGCACTGAGCGCGAGGCCGGAGACGTGCTGCTGGGTGCTGATCGTGGTGACGCGCTCGCCGTCGAAGGTGTACACGGCGATGATGCCGCTGTTGTAGTAGCTGTCGGTGCGGGAGTCGGCGACGTACACGCGCTGGTGCACGTTGTCGACGGCCAGCGCCGAGTACGTCTCGATCGGCAGCTTGGCGACGATGTCCGAGGCCGCCGCATGGGCCGCGGGCGCGACGGCGACGGTCAGTCCGGTCCCGGCGAGTGCGGCGGCGAGAACCGTGGCCGCGAGGCGTCTGGGACGGTGTGCGGTATTCAACTGTGCCCCCCACAGGCTTTGTTGGGCCCCACCGGTAGCGGTGAGGCCCGTGTGTCCCCCATGTAACAGGGGTGAAGATCCTGTGATCAAGGGGGCGCGTGGAGGTGCTTGCGATCAGGGGCAGCTGATGCGGGTGTCGCCCGGGTCCGTCGTGCAGCTGTCCGTGTTGGGGCCACCGTTGGCGGTGTCGTTGCCGGAGACGCTGTCGACGGTGTTCAGGTTGTCGAAGCCGTAGTTGCCGATCAGGTTGTCGTTGCCGGGACCGCCGTTGAGGGTGTCGTTGCCGTAGCCGCCGTCGAGGCGGTCGTTGCCGTACCCGCCGTGGACGGTGTCGTTGCCGGAGCTCGCGTTGACGGTGTCGGTGCCGCCGAGGGCGCAGATCACGTCGGTGCCGGACGTGCCGGTGATGGTGTCGTTGCCGCTGGTGCCGATGCGGGTGCAGCCGCGGGCGTTGTTGACGGTGGTGGTGATCGTGACCGTGTTGTTGGCGGTGGCCGGGTCGGTCTGGGTGGCGGTGACGGTGGCGCGCTGGGTGAGGGTGCCCGTGGCGCGGGGCTCGGCGACGACGGTCACGGTGACCGTGGCGCCCGGGGCGAGGGTGCCGAGGGAACAGCTCACGGCGGTCGTGCAGGTGCCCTGGGTGGCGGTCGCCGAGACGACGGTGTGCGCGGGTCCTGTGAGGGTGTCGGTGAGGGTGACGCCGGTCGCCGAGGTCGTCGTACTGGTGTTGGTGACGCGGACGGTGTACGTGGCCCGGTCGCCGATGCTGACCGTGCCGGGACCGGACTTCGTCACCGAAAGGTCCACGCCGGTCGGCGGCGGGGGCGTGCTGCCGCCGCCCTCGAAGCGGGCCAGGGCGAAGCCGCTGTCCGGTCCGCCCCGGCCGGCGGCGACGATCTTTCCGTCGGACTGGAGGGCCACGGCACGGGCGAAGTCGCTGCCGCCGAAGTCCGCGGTCGCCACGCCCCCCGTGCCGAAGCCGGTGTCCTGGCTGCCGTCGGGGTTGTGGCGCAGGACGGCGAGGTTCCCGCCGCCTCCGTTGCTTCCGGCGAGGACGATCCGGCCGTCGGCCGACTGGACCGTCACGTCCCAGACCGCGCCTCCGGAGAGGACGACCCTGCCGTCACCGTCGAAGCCCGTGTCCAGGGCGCCGCTGGGCTGGTAGCGGGCCATGCTGTCGCCCCCCGCGGCGACGATCTTCCCGTCGGACTGGAGCGCGAGCCCGTGCACGGTCTCGTAGTCACCGAAGTCGGTGCGGACCATGCCGTCGCCGTCGAAGCCCGTGTCCAGGCTGCCATCGGTGTTGAAGCGCATCAGAGAGAAGTCGAAGCGGGTCGAACCGACATCGCCCCCGACGACGATCTTCCCGTCGGATTGCAGGACCATGGCGTTCGCGCCGCCGCCCGCTTCACCGGGCTCTTGCGAGGGGTCGGCGGTCACCGTGCCGTCGCCGCCGAACGTGGTGTCCGGGGTGCCGTCCCCGTTGAGGCGGAGCACTGCCACCTCGCCCCCGGTGTAACCGGCCGCGACGATCCGGCCGGCCGAGTCGATCGCCACGTCGCGGGCCTCGGTCGGACCGGCGATGTCGGCGAAGTACCTGCCGTCACCGCTGAAGCTGTTGTCCAGGCTGCCGTCCGTGTTGTACCTGGCCACCGTGAACCAGCAGCAGTTCTCGTACCCCCGCCAGCTGTAGCCCACCACGACGATCCTGCCGTCGGGCTGCAACGCCACGGCGTTGGCCTCGCTCCACTGGAGGTCGGGCTCCATGTTGTTGATGGCGGTCGTCACCGTGCCGCCGTCGCCGAAGCCGGTGTCCGGGGTGCCGTCGGCGTTGTGCCGGGTCAGCGCCCAGCGGCCCTCCAGCAGCGAGTGGTCGGCGGAGGCGCCAACAGAGACGATCTTCCCGTCGGACTGCACCGCCACGTCGTAGGCCTGATCGTCGTCGGCGAAGTCGGTGAGCACCGTGCCGTCGCCGCTGAAGGTGGGATCAAGGTCGCCGGGGGCCGCGGTCGCGGTGCCGGGAAGGGCCAGGACGAGGGCAAGTACGGTCGCCGCGACGGTCCCGGCGCGAGCCAGGAGGGACCGGCGGCGCCATGCCCGTCGTACATGAGGTGTGAACATGTGCGCCAGCCTTCCGCCGTACGCACACACCGGCGGCCGCCACGAGCGGCGTTGCCCTCACCGGACGCGGAAATCCATCCGGGCGGGCGAGCGCGTGCAGCACGGCCCCGCACGCCATTGTGCGGGGCCACGGTTCGTGACGATGTGCCGCCTCCCGCGGCCGACCGGTGACGATCACTGGTCAGGGCTCCCATCGGGGCCGGCCGCGGGGGATCTTGGAGGGACTAACCCAGGCGCTGCACCAGCGCCCGGTACTCGTCCCACAGCTCCTTCGGGGTGTGGTCACCGAAGGTGTTGAGGTGGTCGGGGACCAGCGCGGCCTCCTCGCGCCAGACCTCCTTGTCGACCGTGAGCAGGAACTCCAGGTCCGAGTCGGCGAGTTCGAGGCCCTTGGTGTCGAGCGCGTCCTTCGTCGGCAGGATGCCGATCGGCGTCTCGACGCCCTCGGCCTTGCCCTCGAGACGCTCCACGATCCACTTCAGGACCCGGGAGTTCTCGCCGAAGCCGGGCCAGACGAACTTGCCCTGGTCGTTCTTGCGGAACCAGTTGACGTAGTAGATCTTCGGGAGCTTCGAGGCGTCCTTGTCCTTGGCGACATCGACCCAGTGGCCCATGTAGTCGCCCATGTTGTAGCCGCAGAACGGCAGCATGGCGAACGGGTCGCGGCGCAGCTCGCCGACCTTGCCCTCGGCGGCGGCGGTCTTCTCGGAGGCGACGTTCGCGCCGAGGAAGACGCCGTGGTTCCAGTCGAAGGACTCCGTCACCAGCGGTACGGCGGTGGCGCGGCGGCCGCCGAAGAGGATCGCGGAGATCGGCACGCCCTTGGGGTCCTCCCACTCGGGCGCGATGATCGGGCACTGCGAGGCGGGGACGGTGAAGCGGGCGTTCGGGTGAGCCGCGGGCTCCGAGGACTCCGGCGTCCAGTCCCGGCCCTTCCAGTCCGTCAGGTGGGCCGGAGTCTCCTCCGTCATGCCCTCCCACCAGATGTCGTTGTCGTCCGTGAGCGCCACGTTGGTGAAGACCGAGTTGCCCCACAGCGTCTTCATCGCGTTGGCGTTGGTGTGCTCACCGGTGCCGGGCGCGACGCCGAAGAAACCGGCCTCGGGGTTGATGGCGTACAGCCGGCCGTCCTCGCCGAAGCGCATCCAGGCGATGTCGTCGCCGATGGTCTCGACGGTCCAGCCGGAGATCGTGGGCTCCAGCATGGCGAGGTTCGTCTTGCCGCAGGCGCTCGGGAAGGCGGCGGCGACGTACTTGGACTCGCCCTGCGGCGGCGTCAGTTTGAGGATCAGCATGTGCTCGGCGAGCCAGCCCTCGTCGCGGGCCATGACGGAGGCGATGCGCAGGGCGTAGCACTTCTTGCCGAGCAGGGCGTTGCCGCCGTAGCCCGAGCCGTAGGACCAGATCTCGCGGGACTCCGGGAAGTGGGAGATGAACTTGGTCTGGTTGCACGGCCAGGCCACGTCCGCCTCTCCCGCCGCCAGCGGGGCACCCAGGGAGTGCACGGCCTTCACGAAGAAGCCCTCGGAGCCCAGCTCGTCGAGGACCGCCTGGCCCATGCGGGTCATGGTGCGCATGGAGACGGCGACATAGGCGGAGTCGGTGATCTCGACGCCGATCGCGGACAGCGGCGAGCCGACCGGGCCCATACAGAAGGGCACGACGTACATCGTGCGGCCCTTCATCGAGCCACGGAACAGGCCCTTCTCGCCGGCGAAGCTGTTTTTTTCTCCAGTAAAGATGGCCCGCATCTCCGCGGGGGCCTTCCAGTGGTTGGTCGGGCCCGCGTCCTCTTCCTTCTCGGAGCAGATGAAGGTGCGGTCCTCTACCCGGGCGACATCGGTCGGGTCGGAAGCCGCGTAGTACGAGTTGGGGCGCTTGATCGGGTCGAGCTTCTTGAAGGTGCCCTTCGCCACGAGCTCCTCGCACAGGCGCTCGTACTCGGCCTCGGAACCGTCGCACCAGACCACGCTGTCCGGCTGGGTCAGTTCGGCGATCTCGTTCACCCACGAGATCAGTTCCTGGTGAGTGGTGGGAACGACGGGGGGAGCCGCGATGTCGCGCGCCACGATTGCTCCTAAATGAGGGATTTTTGGTTGGAGGCCCCGTGGGGGCTGCGGCCCGGACGCTTGCCAGAAGGGGTACCCGGCGCTCATCCGGTGCCGACCGCACTCATTTGATCATCCGACGGGAGTGCCCATATGTCCAGAGGGCGTCACAGGTGAGCGAGCGTGAGGCTGGCCACGTCCGCTTCGGAGGACGGCCACGCGGGCGCCAACTCCCGTGAGACCATGGACACTCTTGACCGTCGGACTGATACGCAACCTACGGCTCCGTAGGTACGATTCGGCCTATGACTGCGTCCGTCCCCGACGCGAACACGGACCTGTCGGCCTCCGGCCGCGGTCCCGTCGCGCTCTCCCTGCCGCATCCGGTCAAGCCCAAGCTCCGGGGCTGGCTGCATCTCGGCATGTTTCCGGCCGTACTCATCGCGGGCCTGGTGCTGACCGCGCTCGCCGACTCCTCCAGAGGCCGCCTGGCCTGCGGGATCTATGTCCTTACGGCCTGCCTGCTGTTCGGCGTGAGCGCGCTGTACCACCGGGGCAACTGGAGCCCGCGGATGGACGGCATCCTGCGCCGGCTGGACCACGCCAATATCTTCCTGATCATCGCGGGCACCTACACCCCGCTGACGATGCTGCTGCTGCCGGAAGCCAAGGGGCAGTGGCTGCTGTGGGGGATCTGGGCGGCGGCGGCCGCGGGGATCGTCTTCCGGGTCTTCTGGGTCGGCGCCCCGCGCTGGCTCTACACGCCCTGCTACATCGCGATGGGCTGGGCGGCCGTCTTCTTCCTGCCCGACTTCATGCGCACGGGCGGGATCGCGGTACTGGTCCTGGTGATCGTCGGAGGCGTGCTGTACAGCGCGGGCGGCGTGGTCTACGGCATCAAGCGCCCGAACCCGTCACCGCACTGGTTCGGCTTCCACGAGGTCTTCCACTCCCTCACGCTGGCGGCCTTCGTCGCGCACTACGTCGGGATCTCGCTGGTGGCGTACCAGCACGCGTGACGCTCGAAGCTCCACAGGGCCACGGCAACCGCCGTGGCCCTTTTTCACGCCCGGAGATGGTTGACAGTAAGACTCTTTTGAGAGCTACTCTCATTTCATGGACACTGTCACTCCAGACCCTCGTCGTTGGTGGGCCCTCGGCGCCCTGGTCGCGAGCATGCTCACGCTCGGCTTCGACATGACGATCCTCAACGTCGCGCTGCCGACGATGGCGGCCGAC
The DNA here is from genome assembly GCF_036173105.1 of Streptomyces sp. NBC_00287. Lineage (NCBI taxonomy): Bacteria > Bacillati > Actinomycetota > Actinomycetes > Kitasatosporales > Streptomycetaceae > Streptomyces > Streptomyces sp. NBC_00287. The sequence continues at coordinate 5,993,559 of NZ_CP108053.1, read as the reverse complement.
CTGGGCGCCACGACCGGCGAGCAGCAGTGGATGGCGGACGCGTACGTCGTCGTCTTCGCGGCGCTGATGCTCCCCGCCGGACTGCTCGGCGACCGGTTCGGGCGGCGGCTGATGCTGATCGCCGGGCTGGGGATCTTCCTGGCCGGTTCCGTCGTCGGCGCCCTCGCCGGGGACGTGAACACGGTGATCGCCGCCCGCGCGGTGATGGGCGTGGGCGCCGCGCTGGTCACCCCGCTCGCGCTGTCCGTGCTGCCCTCGCTGTTCGGCCCCGACGAGCGCACCAAGGCCGTCGGCGTCATGTCCGCCGCCTCCGCGCTCGGCCTGCCGCTCGGCCCCATCATCGGCGGCTGGCTCCTGGACCACTTCTGGTGGGGCTCGGTCTTCCTGGTGAATGTCCCGATGGCCGCGCTCGGCATCGCCGCCTGTGTGTTCCTGCTCCCGGAGACCCGGGACCCCGCCTCCCCCAAGGTCGACACCGTCTCCACCGCGCTCACCGCGGCCGGGCTCGGCGTCCTGGTCTACGCGATCATCGAGGCCCCGGTCCGGGGCTGGGGCGACCCGCTGGTGCTGGTGATGCTCGCCGGTGCGGCCGTACTGATCGCCGCCCTGGTGCTGCGCGAGCGGCGCCTGACGCGCCCGATGCTCGACATGACGCTGCTCGCCCATCGCGGTTTCCTCTTCAACACCCTCGCCGCGACCCTGGTGATGTTCGTCCTGTCGGGACTGCTGTTCGTGCTCCCGCCCTACCTCCAGGCCGTCCTCGGCAACGACGCCCTCGGCACCGGAGTCAGGCTGCTGCCGATGATGGGCGGCCTGCTGGTCGCGGCACGCACGGCTCAGCCGGTCGTCGCCCGGTTCGGGGCGCGTGCGGTGGTGAGCGCGGGTCTCGCGGTGCTGTCCTTCGCCGCGCTCCTCGGCAGCCGTACGACCGTGGAGTCCGGCTACGGCTTCACCGCGCTGTGGCTCTCGGTCGCCGGGCTCGGCTTCGGTCTCGCGGTCGTCCCCGCCATGGACGCCGCCCTCGGCACCCTGCCCGCCGACCGGGCCGGCTCCGGATCCGGGCTGCTGATGACGCTGCGCCAGGTCGGCGGCGCGATCGGCATCGCCCTGCTCGGCAGTCTGCTCGCCGGGGTCTTCCGGGACCGGCTCGACGTCACCGGGCTGCCCGCCGGGGCCGCCGACACCGCCGGGGAGTCCGTGGTCGCCGCCCATGTCGTCGCCGAACGGACGGGCGCGGAAGCTCTGGTGGCCTCCGCGAACAGCGCCTATGTGCACGGCATGGGTGTCGTCCTGCTGGTGTGCGCGGTCGCGTCCCTGGTGGCGTCCGTGCTGGCCGCGGTGTTCCTGGCCGACGCCAAGGACACCGAGGAGTTGGTCCCCGCCTCGGCCGATGCCCGACAATGACCTGCATGACGGCCGCACGCACCTCCTCCGCCGACCTCTCCCAGCTGGGACTCCGTGAGCGGAAGAAGATCAAGACCCGGACGGCGATCCGTGCCGCGACCTATGCGCTGATCCGGGAGCAGGGCTACGACGCCACCACCGTCGAGCAGATCGCCGAGCGCGCCGAGGTGTCGCCGTCCACCGTCTTCCGGTACTTCCCGACGAAGGAGGACATCGTCCTCACGGACGAGTTCGACCCGCTCCTGCTCGACGAGATCCGCGCGCGGCCCGCCGACGAGCCGTGGATGGACACCCTGCGGCATGTGATGACGAAGGCCATCGGCCTCGCTCTCGAAGAGGATGCCGAGGTCCTGCGGCTGCGGTCGCATCTGATGGTCCAGGTGCCCACGGTGCGGTCTCGGATGCTGGAGTCCATGTCGGTCACCGGCCGGATGCTCAGCGAGGCCGTCGCCGAGCGCACCGGCCGGGACCGGGAGAGCCTGGAGGTCCGCGTCTTCACGATGTCCCTGATCGGCGGCCTCGCGGAGATCACCATGTACTGGGCGGAGCACGAATTCCGCGACGACCTCCACGACCTCCTGCACCGCGCCCTGGACGTCATCGAGCACGGCCTTCCCACCGAAAAGCCCTGAGCCCGCGGCCCTCCCCCATGACATCCTGACCGGGTGAGCGCACCGGAGATCCACCTCGAAATCGCCCCCGAGCTGGCCCTGTTCGTCCCGCACGGACGCCGGTCGGGCGCCACCCCCCTCGTCACCGACGGAGTCTCCTCCCTCGGCCATGTCGTGGAGTCCCTCGGCGTGCCGCTCACCGAGGTCGGGGCGCTGGAGGTGGACGGCCGCGAGGTGCCGGTGTCCTACGTCGCCAAGGCGGGCGACTCGGTCCGGGTGAAGGCGGTCGAGCGCCCCCAGCGGGTGCCGGGCGCCCCCCTGCGCTTCCTCCTCGACGTCCATCTGGGCACGCTCGCCCGGCGCCTTCGCCTGCTCGGCGTGGACACGGCCTACGAGTCGACGGACATCGGCGACCCGGCCCTCGCCGCGCGCTCAGCCGCCGAGCAGCGGGTGATGCTCAGCCGCGACCGGGGCCTGCTGCGGCGCCGCGAACTGTGGGCCGGCGCGTATGTGTACAGCACCCGCCCCGAGGACCAACTCCGGGACGTCCTGGAGCGGTTCCGCCCCGAGCTGCATCCGTGGACCCGCTGCACCGCCTGCAACGGCCTGCTGAAAGAGGCCACGAAGGAGGAGGTCGCGGACCAGCTCCAGGGCGGGACGCAGCGGTCGTACGACGTGTTCGCGCAGTGCCAGGAGTGCGGACGGGCGTACTGGAAGGGCGCGCACCACGAGCAGCTGGTAGCCATCGTGGAACGCGCGATTGCGCTCCGCTCCGAGCGCAGTTGATGGTACGCGCCGCGGGGAACTGCGGGCCGGCCGTGGCTGGTCGCGCCCGCGCGGCGGAGCCGCATATCAAATACAGCCCCGCCGCCCCTTTCGGGGCGCCTCAGCGCCTCGTCAGATCCTTCTTGCCGCAGGCTGTTCCGTCCCCGTTCCGGTCCAGCCTCAGCGGGTCGTCCTTGCCGTTCACCTTCAGTCGGCCGTAGTCGTTTGCCTTCAGCCAAGCGCAGCGAGCCGCCGTCGTCTTCTTGACCTCCTTGGGGAAGGCCGTCGGGACGCAGACGTTCGCCGAGCCGTAATGCCGGTCGCAGCCGGCGACCGTCGGGCTGACCTTCTGCGCCGCGCGCTTCTTGCCCGGCCCCGTGACCATGCCGGACAGGTCGTCCGCGAAGGAGTGGACGTGGGCCGAGGCGTCCGTCGACTTGAGGGCCGTGGGGCCTTGCAGGTGGACCCACTTGGCCACCGACGGGACTCCGTTGGCGTCGACCGCGAAGAGCATGTACCAGCCGGGCGGGGCCAGGTTGGGGTTGCTCGTCACGTTCAGGTCGATGTTGTTGCCGTCGACGGACAGCGGCAGATCGACGAACCGCTGGTTCGGGTCCGAGGAGTGCGTCACAGCCGCCGGGCGGATCAGCTCCGCCTTGGCGATGGGCCGGTCGACGGTGATCCGCTGGGTGTCGCCGTAGTTCCACTCCGTGTCGATCACCGAAGTGATCGTCGGACGCGCGCCCTTGAGGAGATAGGGCGGGGTGTAGATCGACACGTTGTGGTTCCAGGAGCCGTTGCCCGGGTTGTCACCGGTGGTCATCACCCGGCCGTCCGGGAGCAGGAACGCCGAGGAGTGGTAGCCGCGGGCCTCGGGGTCGGCGGCGACCTCGTCGAAGGTCTCCGTCGCCGGGTCGAAGATCGACGTCTCGTAGACCGGGTTGGCGCGGTTGTGCAGCGCGCCGCCCGTCTCCAGCACCTTGCCGTCGGGCAGCAGTACGGCGGAGACGTACATCTTGCCCTGGCCGCCGGTCTGCGCCACGGGCCCGTTGCCGAGGTCGACCGTGCCCTGCGGGATCGGCGGCCCGGCCACGTACGACGGGTTCGGCTGCTTGAGGTCGATGATGTCGGTCAGCCGGTTGGCGTCCGGGTTGGAGTCGATGTTGCCACCGCCCAGGGTGAGCACCTTCTGGTCCTGCGCCGGAGGCAGCAGGACGCTCGCCGACTGGTCCCGCTCGTCCTTGTTCTGCAGCCCCGGCACCTGGGTGACGGAGTTGGCGCCGTAGTCGTAGATCGCGGAGCCGGTGCCCGGGATGTTGTTGCCGAAGACATGGCTGCCGGAGTAGAAGAGGCGGCCGTCCTGCATCAGGATCATCGACGGGTACAGACCCCAGTACGACCAGGTCTGGTTGACCTTCCACAGTTCGAGCCACTTCTGCTCGGCCTGCGAGAACACCTCCGCCGTCACCGACCCGGTGGAGTCCTCCTTCAGCCCGCCGAAGGAGATCACGTCACCGTTGCCGAGGATCGTCGCCGACGGGTACCAGTGGCCGTCGTTCATGTCGTTGGTCTTGGTGTACGTCTCGGTCTCGGGGTCGAAGATGTACGAGTCCTTGTACCCCTGGTAGCCGATCGTGCCGTCCGCCGACGGATAGCCCTTGTTGCCGCTCATCACCAGCACCCGCCCGTCCTGGAGCTGGACATGGCCGGCGCAGAACATGTCCTTCGGGGTGGGGACGATCTTGTAGGAGCCGTTGGCCGGGTCGTACACCGCGGAGGTGAAGGTGCCCGCCTCGAACATCTCCTCGCTGTTGCCGGAGCCCGCGATCAACAGCACCTTGCCGTTGTGCAGCACGACGGAGTGCATCGAGCGCACCGGGTTCTGCACCGGCAGCACGTCCCAGCGGCCGTTCGCACACTCCTCGGCGGTGCCCGTGCAGTCCGGCGGCGGCGTGACGTCGGGGACCTGGTCCATCGTGTAGTCGTCGGTGGTCGCCGAGCCGGTGCCGTACACCGAGACGCCCCAGCTGATCCGGTCGGTGCCGGCCGGGACCTCGGGGGTGCGGACGGTGGCCTCGGTCCAGTCCCCGGCCAGGTCCAGCGTCTTGAGGTCGGTCCAGTACTGCCAGCCGGCCGTGGTGTCGTGCCGGAAGAGCGTGAGGTTGGCGTCCGGCGTGGTCGTCTTGTACCAGAGGCCGAGGTCGTACTGCTTGCCCGGCGTCACCACCGGCGCGCAGTCCGCGGACTCGGTGATCAGCGCCTTGCGGTCGCCCTCGACCCGGCGGGTCAGCGTGACCTTCATGGCCTTCGAGCCGGAGTGGGCGTCGGCGACGGTCTCGTAGGAGAAGTCGTTGTCGCCCCAGCCGGACTTGGACCAGCAGAACGGCATGTCGCCGGTGCCGGCGGTCTCGAAGCCCGGGTTCTTGATCAGGTTGGCGGCGGAGGCGGGGTGAGGTGTGATCAGGAGGAGGCCTGCGGTGAGGGCGCCCACCGCGAACAGGGCCGTTCTCCGTCGGTGTCTCATGCGGTGCTCCTTGCTGTGCGGCTCCTGTGCGGCTCCCCGCCGGACGTTCTGCGGGGCAGGTAGACCAGCGCCTCGGTGGCGGCGAAGCGCAGGACGAACGTGGTGACCAGGGCGAGCGCGGTCGCGGACAGGGCACCCATCCCGAACTCGCTGACGAACAGCGCGATCAGCGGGATGCGCAGCACCAGATCGGCGTTGGCGAGCAGCGCGAACCGTCCGGCGCGGTCCCACCAGCGCCGGTGCAGCCGTCGGTCACGGAACAGCAGGTGTTCGATGAGCAGGAAGTTCCAGGCCACGCCGAACTGGTTGGCGACGATCTCGGCGGGCAGATAGTGCATGCCGAATCCGGTGAGGATCCACAGGGCGAGCAGGTTCGGGACGAACCCGGAGGCGCCGATCAGACCGAAGCCGATCATGCGGGCGGCCGGGGACGCGGTGCGCAGGCCGACCAGATGGCGCAGAAAGCGCAGGCCCTCCTGGGCGGTCGACTTGGACTCGCCCGCGAACCGGTCCTGGAAGACGAACGGCACCTCGGCGACCTGACGCGGGCGGCTGCGGACGGCGAGTTCGAGGAGGATCTTGTAGCCGAGGGGCTTGAGGACGTCGGCGGTGACGGCCTGGCGGCGGATCGCGAAGAAGCCGCTCATCGGGTCGCTGATGCCGTGCAGCCGCCGCGGGAAGAGGGACTTGGTCAGCCAGGTCGCGCCACGCGACACCGCGACCCGGTAACTGCCCGCGAGCCCGGCCCTGCTGCCGCCCTTGATGTACCGGGAGGCGACGACGAGTCCGGCGTTCGCCCGCTCGCCGGTGGCCACCAACTCCGGGACCAGGGACGGCGGATGCTGACAGTCGCCGTCCATCACGACGATCCAGTCCGAGGTGGCCGCCTTCAGCCCCTCCACGACAGCGCCGCCGAGCCCGCCGACCGGCTCGTCCCGGTGGATGACGGCCACCGGGAACGGGCAGTCCTTGGCCGCCTCCTTGATCACCTCGGGGGTGTCGTCGGTGGAGTCGTCCACGAAGACGACCTCACAGGGCAGCCGGGTCGGCACCGACTCGGTGATCTGGTGCAGCAGTTGGCGGATGTTCGCCGACTCGTTGAAGGTCGGCACGACGATCGTGACCGCGCCGGGCTCGGGGACCTCGGAGGCCTCCAGATCCGGTACGGGCGTGGTGTATTCCTGGCTCATCGCGCGCCTCCCGCGGTCTGGATCTGCCGGATCTCGATGCGGTCCTCGCCCTTGCCGAAGACGGCGACGGGCGTCGAATGCTCCATGGCCGCCTTCACATTCGGCAGGTCGGCCGCGTCGCGCCGTACGGTCGGAGAGGCGACGACGTAGTCGATGTCACGCCAGCCGCCCGGCATGGTCTTGGTCACCGCGGGGTCGAGGTCGGCCTTGTAGAACCAGATGACGCCGTCGCCGGGCCGGTACCCGGCGTGCACCAGGTCCAGCCAGAGCGCGTCGTCGACGAGGACCCGGGTCTCCTCGGGCTCCTCCACCTCGGTGCTGAGCCACTTCGAGGCCTCCCGATAAGGGGCGTTGGCGTCGGCGGTGACGGCGGTGCGGTCACCGTCGTACCAGCGCGGTACGACGTAGGCGCCCGCGCCGAGTGCGAGGACGGCCGCGAGGGTGTATCGGCCCGCCGGGTGCAGCCGTCCCTTGCGCAGGACGGCGTGGGCGACCGATGCGGTGCCCCCGGCGAGGACGAGGGCGAGGAACGGCAGCGCCTGGATGATGTACATCGCGGGCAGATAGCCGCTCGGGCGCATCGCGACCAGCGCGAGGATCGCCACCGCGGCACAGGGCCCGGCGAGCGCGCGGGCGGTGACCGACCAGCGCCAGGTGGCGAGCAGCAGGAGCGCGCCCGCGAGGCCGCCGAGGGGCAGGACACGGTCGTAGTAGAGCCACGACTGGAGCACCCCGTACGAACCGGACCCCTGGTCGAGGATGAAGCCCGAACCGGGCCTGGTCATCTGGTACTGGATGCCGTCCCAGAGCGAGACATGCCCGCTGCCGGGGAACAACTCGCCCTTCAGCAGGGCGAAGAGGGGGTACGACAGACCGATCAGCGCGCAGGCGGTGATCGCGCCGGTCACCGCGAACTTACGGGTGTCGCGGTGGCTGTGCCGCCACATGGTGACGAGGACCGCCGGCAGGACGAAGAGCATCGTCTCCTTGGTCAGTACCGCGGTCGCGGCGGCGATGCCCGCGCCGAAGTGGTGCCAGAGGTGACGGCTCGGGGACGCGGCGAGGGTGAACGCCAGCAGCGTCCACATCACAGCGAGGTTGTCGAGGAAGATCTCGCGCTGCAGGATGACCGACAGCGGCGAGAGCCCGAACAGGACCATGCCGAGCCCGGCGGCCCAGCGCGGCAGCGACAGCCGGCGCCCCAGCACATACACCAGGACCGCGCTGATCCCGCTGACCACCAGCATCACGGCCCGCATCGAACCGACGGTCATCGAATCGGGGCTGATCAGCGACGGTATCCAGGTGAGCAGGGCTATCTGCACCCAGCCGAAGGGCGGGTGGTCGTACCAGTACGTGTAGTGGGCGAGCCCCCGGCCCTCCTGGACCGCCCAGGCCTGGGCGAGATAGGTGCCCTCGTCGTCGCTGAGCGTCGGGTAGGCGGCGATGTTCCAGCCCTGCACGACGAGGATCGCCGCGAGGAGCACACAGCACAGGATCAGGTCGGGTCGGGAGGTACGCAGCCTCTTCGGCGGGGCCGTTCGATCGGTCGAACCGGTTTCCGGCGCAGGCTGCCGCTGCGCGGGGACCTCGGTGGTCACCGCGGGGAGGGTGGAGGTCACGCAGGAACGTCCTCTCGGATCACTTCGGCCTGGTTGAGGTGTGCGCCGACATGGGAGGTCAACTCCCAGTCGTTACGGCCGCGTTGCTCGCGCCAGACGGCACGGATCGCGGCTCCGGCGAGCAGCACCTGGTAGAAGGGACCGCCGATGATGAGCTTCAGGTAGTGCACGAGGCGGACGCGAAGTCCGTACTGCTTGCCGAAGTCGTGCAGTCCGACGACCTCGAAGACGAAGGTGACGAGCGCGGTGACGGCCGGCAGGAAGGTGATGAACGCGATGGACACCGGCACATCGAGGAAGAGGGCGACCGCCACGTTGAGCGGGATGATCAGACCGGTGAAGGCCTGCAGGAACGGCGTGACGAGCGTGTAGCGGGCGAGCATCCGCTGCCCGAAGGTGGGCAGTTGCTTCCAGTCCTTCTTCCGGTAGACCTGAAGGAAGCCCTGGTTCCAGCGGGTGCGCTGCTTGAGCAGCGACATCAGGCTGCCGGGGGTCTCCTCCTTGGTCACCATGTCGGAGTCGTAGGCGACGACGACCTTCTTGCCGACACTGGACAGCCGTACGCCCAAGTCGCAGTCCTCGGCGAGGCAGTCGGGGTCCCAGCCGTCCGCTGCCCGCAGCACGTCCGTCCGTACGAAGACGGTGTTGCCGCCGAGCGGGATGAACCCCTTCTGCGCGTGCAGATGGAGCCGGGAGCGGAACCAGAAGAAGTACTCCAGGCAGTTGCGCAGGCTGTACCAGCTGGAGTGGAAGTTGATCAGCTGCACCCCGCCCTGCACGACATCGGCGCCCGTGGAGCGGAAGGCGTGATCGACGTGGGCGAGCAGCTCCGGGTGGACCTGGTCCTCGGCGTCGAAGACCCCGACGACATCGCCGCGGCAGTGCGGCAGCGCCGTGTTCATGGCCTTCGGCTTGTTCTTCTTCTCGTGGGTGTCGACGACCACCCGGACCCGTGGGTCGCGGGCTGCGGCCCGCTCGGCGACCTCCGTGGTCTCCGGGTCGTCGTGTCCGACGATGACGATGATCTCGAAGTCGGTGTGGCTCGACTCCAGCAGGCGCTGGATGGTGTGGTCGAGCACGGCTTGTTCATGCCGGGCCGGAAGCAGCAACGAGAACGACAGATGTTCGCCGCCGTCCGGTCTGCTGAACCGGGTGGAGGCGAGCACTTCCGGCGTACGCCAGGCGTGCATCTGCCACCACAAGGTGAACGCCGCCATCCAGAACAGAGCCAGCGAGACGACAGCGATGAAGACAGACGTGAGCAACAGATCCCCCCAGATCCCCAAAACCCCCTGTCGCGACAGACAGTCACACCCGTCGCGCCACTGTGCAGAGATTAAGGGGGAACTGTGAAGCGTGGGCGCTGTTCCGATAAATAGCTTGTTTCGGAACGGTGCGGCGAGTAGCGGGATCTAACCGAACACATGCCCAATTTGGGCAGCGCGGAGACCGCCCCCGACCGTTGCTCTCAGCGGCTCAGCCGCTCAGCGCCGCGCGCAGTCGCTCCGGGTCGGTCGTCGGGGCGTCACAGGTGAAGTTACGGCAGACGTACGCGGCCGGTTCACCACCGACCAGCGGCCGCCCCACGAGCAGCGGCAGCTCGTCACTCTCCGGAGTGCCGACGGCGACCACTGCACCGGGCGCGGTACCCAGCAATGCCGTCCGGTGCAGGGCCCGGGTGGCCGGATCGTCCAGCGAGGGTCCGACGACCGCGACCTCGCGCGGCCCGTCGAGCCGTGCCTCGGCGGCGGCAAGCCCCCAGCCGATGAACCGGGGCACACGCGGCCCGAGCGCCTTCACCACACCGAGCGCCCGCTCCGCGGCGGTCCGATGGGGCTCGGCGCCGGTCTGGGCGGCGTAACTCAGCAGGGCGTTCGCGGCAGCCGTCCAGCCGGAGGGGGCGGCGTTGTCGGTCGGGTCCTGCGGGCGGCGAATGAGCCGCTCGGCGTCCACGGCCGTGTCGTACAGGGCGCCCGACTCCTCGTCGACGAAGCGGGCGAGGACATGGTCGAGCAGGAACCCGGCGAACTCCAGCCAGACGCCCTCACCGGTGACGGACGCCAGCGCGAGGAACCCCTCGGCGACATCGGCGTAGTCCTCCAACACGCCCGCGTTCGCGCCGACATGGCCGTCCTTGCTGGTACGGAAGATCTGGGCGTGCTCGTCCAGATGCAGCCGTACGAGGAGATCGGCGGCGGCAACGGCGGCCTCGACGAGGTCGGGGCGGTCGAAGTAGGCGCCGGTCTCGGCGAGCGCGGCGATGGCGAGCCCGTTCCAGGCGGCGACGACCTTGTCGTCCCGGCCGGGGGCGGGGCGCCGGGAGCGGGCGTCGAGCAGCCGGCCCTTGACGGATTTGATCTTCTCGGCGTCGAACACGCCCTCGTGCTGCGGAAGTTGGAGGACGGAGGAGCCCTCCTCGAAGGTGCCCTCTTCGGTCACGCCGAAGTACTGGGCGGCGAGTTCGGCATCGTCGCCCAGGACCTCACGGAGCTGCTGCGGGGTCCAGACGTAGTAAGCACCCTCGACATGCTTGCCGGTGCCGTCGTCGCTGTCGGCGTCGAGCGCGGAGGCGAACCCGCCCTCGTTGGTGCGGAGTTCGCGGACCATGAAGTCGGCGGTCTCCAGGGCGACGCGCCGGGCGAGCTCGGAGCCGGTGGAGCGCCAGAGGTGGGCGTACACCCGGCACAGCAGAGCGTTGTCGTACAGCATCTTCTCGAAGTGCGGCACGGTCCACTCCCGGTCCACGGAGTACCGGGCGAAGCCGCCGCCGAGCTGGTCGTAGATGCCTCCCCGCGCCATCCGCTCACAGGTGTCGGCGGCCATCTGGAGCGCCCCCTCGGCCCCGGTCCGCGCATGGTGGCGCAGCAGGAACTCGACGACCATGGACGGCGGGAACTTCGGCGCTCCCCCGAATCCGCCGCGCTGCGCGTCGTACTCCCGGGTCAGCCCGAGCAGCGCCCGCGCGAGCTCCTCCTCGCCGGGCGCCTGGGAGTCGCCGTAGGAGATCTCCCGCCCGGAGAGGTCGCGGACGATCTTCCCGGCGACCTCGGAGACCTCGTCCCGGCGGCCGGTCCAGGCCTGGTGGACGCCCTCCAGGACCTGGCGGAAGGACGGCATGCCCTGGCGGGGGGCGGGCGGGAAGTAGGTGCCGAAGTAGAAGGGCTCGGCGTCGGGGGTGAGGAAGACGGTCATGGGCCAGCCGCCCTGGCCGGTGGCCGCCTGGACGGCCTCCATGTAGACGGCGTCCACGTCGGGGCGTTCCTCGCGGTCGACCTTGACGCTGACGAAGTGCTCGTTCAGGTAGTCGGCGGTCTCCTGGTCCTCGAAGGACTCGTGAGCCATGACATGGCACCAATGGCACGCAGAGTAACCAACTGACAACAGCACGGGTGTATCGCGCCGTCGCGCTTCCTCGAAAGCCTCCGGCGTCCAGGGCCACCAATCGACGGGATTGCCAGCATGCTGAAGCAGATAAGGCGAGGTCACACCAGCCAACCGGTTCATACGATCCAGCCTCCCACACCAACACGGCCCAGACGGCTTGACCCGCAAGCCCTCCGCCGTGCTTGCACCCCTACTGCTCCTGGTGCGGGCGGGCCGGCAGGCCGTCGATGCCGGCCGAGTTCTTCTGCCGCATGTAGTCCTCCAGTTCCTGGTCCGACTTGCGCATGCCCCACTGGTCCTGGAGGTCGCGCTCGCGGACGAGGTCCATCTCCGGCACCGTGAATCCGCACGAGTCGGTAATGCGGGTGAGCGAGACGACCATGATGGAGCGCGGGATCGGATGTATGCCGAACCGGCCGATCAGGGCCTCCCATTCGGGTGCATCGGGGAAGACGCAGCGAGCGGTGCCGTACAGCCGGAGAATCTTGGGGCGGCGGGTGAACGAACAGAACATCAAGGTGAGGTCCTCGACGCACTGCCCACCCCCGAGTGCACCAGCTTCCACCTGGAGGTCTTCCACACGCCCGACGACCGCCTCGTGCTGTGCGAGATCGGCAGCAGGACCGGCGGCGCGCTGACCGCCCCCGCCATCCGCGCCGCCACCGGCTTCGACCTCGACGAGCAATGGTTCCGGGCCCAGGTCACCCCAGAAGACCTGACCGATGCCGGGGTGCACGGCGTCGAGCCCGGACAGAGCGCGGGCTGGGTCGTCTTCTATCCCGAGCGGGGCACACTCGCGGCCCTGCCCGAGGTTCCTCCACCCTTCGTGGTGGAAGAACGACTGCGGGGTACGGTGGCCACGGCGTACCAAGGGGGCGAGAAGTCCGGTATGTACGTGGCGGGTTACGTCCTGACGGGTGCCGACGACCAGGAGGTCGAGCGCCGCGCACAGGATCTCGCCGAGTGGTACGCCGCGGGGGTGCGCTGGACCGGACGCCACGGCGAGGGCGACCACGCGTCCCTCGACTGACCTCGTACGGCACCTGAAGCGGAGAGCCAGGGAGCGGAATGCGCTACATCATCATCGGGTCCGGAGCAATCGGCGGTTCGATCGGGGGGCGGCTGCACGAAAGCGGCCAGTCCGTCGTCCTGGTCGCCCGCGGCGCACACTTCGAGGCGCTGCGCGACAACGGGCTGCGGTTCACGGTCCCCACCGGCACGCTCACCCTCGACGTGCCCGTGGTGGCACGGCCCGAGGACGTCGAACTGCGCGCCGACGACGTGCTCGTGCTCGCCGTCAAGACCCAGGACAGCGTGGCCGCCCTGGACACTTGGGCCGCGCGGCCGGTGGCGGGCGGCGGCACGGCAGGCGAACGCATACCCCTGGTGTGCGCCCAGAACGGCGTGGAGAACGAGCGCCTGGCGCTGCGCCGCTTCCGCGAGGTGTACGGCATGTGCGTCATCCTGCCCAGCAGCCACCTGAACCCGGGCGAGGTCGTCGCACCCTGTGGCCCGTACACCGGCGCCCTGGTCATCGGCCGGTACGCGACGGGCACAGACGACACCGCCCGGCGGATCGCGGACGACCTGGAGAAGGCCTGCTTCCTGGCTCCGGTGGCGTCGGACGTGATGCGCTGGAAGTACGGCAAGCTCCTCGGCAACCTCGCCAACGTGGTCGAGGCCGTGTGCGGCTCCGCCTCGGACGCCACCGCACAGGACCTGGTCGCCCGGGCGAAGGCGGAGGGTGCCGCCGTCCTCGACGCCGCGGGCATCGCCTACGCCGGCGAGGCCGAGATCACCGAGCTGCGCAGCGGGACGGTCGACCTCCAGCCGATCGCCGGCGAACGCGCCCGCGGCTCGTCGTGGCAGAGCCTGGCGCGAGGCACGGGATCGATCGAGACGGACTACCTCAACGGGGAGATAGTGCTGCTCGGCCGCGAGCACGGCGTGCCCACCCCGGTCAACGCGACCCTGCAGCACGCCGCCCGGGAGAGCGTGCGCCGGCAGCGGGAGCCGGGCGGCCTGACGGCCGAGGAGCTGAGCAGGCGCATAGCCGAGGGCATCACTGAGTGACTCTTGACGTCGATGCGGCAGCGCACCGCCTCCGCGCGACCGCCGATCTCCCGGCCCCCTCCCCACGGCGTCCCATCCGCAGGACACTTGACCAAGAACGCAGTTGCCGCCGGAGGGGGACCTGACATGCGGGACAGCCATCGGACGGAGGCCGAGCGGCTGTTGGCTCGGGCCGTGGAGGAAGAGGTACGGCGCTCGGGCGGGCGCACCGACGGGGGTGTGCTGCTGTCCCGGGCGCGCGGCGCGCTGGATGCCATGGCGCAGTCGGCGGCCGAGGAGTACGAGGCGTACACCCGCGCGCTGGACGAGACGGAGGCCGGTCGGCTCACCTTCGGGCAGCGTTACGCCCGGGAGGGCGGGGGGACTCCGCTGCTGGTGGCGGGGGTGGCGGGCCTCGCGGCGGTCGTCGCCGACCTGGCCCTCGGCACCGGTACGGGGACCGCGGTGGGCGCGGGCGTGACCGTGGGTGTCGTGGGCGCCGCGGCGACGGTGGTGAAGGTGGCCGGCGTGCATCTGCCGGCCGCGCACCATCGGGCGGGGGCGGTCGGGCAGCCCGGCGGTCCCGAGCAGCTGCGGCTGCAGTGGCTGACCGCGCTGGAGGTACGCGGGATCCGGCCCTTCCTCGATCAGCAGCGGGTGCTGAGCGCGTCGACTGGGGCGAACCCGCAGTTGCGCGGCACCGACAAGAGCGCGGCCGCCCGGGGGCGGAGCGTGCTGGAGCAGTCCTTCGGTCAACTGCCCGAGCCGGAGGAGCCGTTCGCAGGCCGACGCCAGGAGCTGGGGCGGATCCGGCAGTGGGTGCAGGCGGCGCGGGCGAGCACCGAGACCCGTCCGACGGTGGTCGTGCTGCACGGGGCGCCCGGCAGCGGTCGTACGGCCTTGGCGGTGCGGGCCGCGCACGATCTGCGGGACCAGTTCCGCGGCGCGTGCGTGGTCGATCTGCGCGGCGATACGGCGGAGGAGCCGCCGCTGTCCACCCGGGACGCCCTGCTGCATCTGCTGAACCGTCTGGGCGCACCCCGCGAGCAACTGCTGTTCCGTGAGCGCTCCTCCCCCGACCAGCAGGTCAAGCGGCTCAGCGAGCTGTACCACCAGCATCTGACCGGGCTGCCGGTCACGATCGTCCTCGACGACGCCTCGGACCCGGAGCAGGTGCGCACCCTGCTGCCCGAGCGCTCCGACAGCCTGGTCCTGGTGACGGCCCGCGAACCCCTGGACCCGCCCGGGGACCTGCGCGCCTGGGTGCACGAACTGCGGGTGGAGCCCTTGGAGGCGGCGGGCGCGGAGGAGCTGCTGACGGCGGTGGCGCAGGACGCGACCGGTCCGTACGACGCGGAATCCGCCGACCGTATCCGCCAGTTGTGCGGCGGACTCCCCCTGGCGCTGCGCATCGCCGGTTCCTCGCTCGGCCCGCGCTCCCCGCGCCGCCTGGCCACCGACCTGGGCGCGTACGGCCCCGTGGAACCGGTGGAGCGCGTGCTGTGGCTGCGCTACACCGACCAGTCGGAACCGGCCCGGCGTCTGCTGCGCCGGCTGGCGCTGGCCGGACGGGCCTCGCTGGGCGCGGCGGCGGCCGCAGCGCTGCTGGCGACGGACGAGGCGGAGGCCACCCGCCATCTGGTCGCCCTTTCCGAAGCGGGCCTGATCGACCATGTCCGCGGCAGCCGCTACCGCCTGCACGACCTGGTCCGCGCCTTCGCCCACGCCCGTCTCCTCGACGAGGAGGAGCCGGCCGAGCGCACCTCGGCGCAGGAACGGCTGATCGTCAACTACGCCGACCTCGCCGACTCGGTCCTGCGCCTGGTCGACGGCAACATGTCCACCCGCTCCGACCGCTTCAGCCCCCATGGCTTCACCTCCCTGGACGAGGCCCTGCGCTGGCTGGACGACGAGTCGAGCTTCATCACCTCGGCGCTGCGGCACGCGGAGGGCGTGAACCAGGCGGCGGTACTGGAACTGCTGGGCGCGCTGTGCGACTACTGCCTGCTGCGCGGCGACCTGTACCGCCTGGGCGAGATCAGCGAACTGGCCCAGGCGGTGGACCAGGGCCTGCTGCTGCGCTCGGTGCAGTGGCGCACGGGCATCGCGGCACGGCAGCTCGGCGAACTGGACAAGGCGAGAACGACGCTGGCCTCGGTGGTGGACCTGTACATGGAGGCCCACCACGACGCGGGCGCGGCCCGGGCCCTGTGCTCCCTGGGCATCACCCTGCACCACCAGGGCCAGCTGACGGAGGCGGCGAAGAAGCTGCGGGAGGCACTGGACCTGCAGGCACCCCCGCAACTGGCCACGGACCGGGCGTGGACGATGCACGCGCTGGCGGCAGTGGAACGCGACCGGGCCCACCTCTCCGAGGCCCTGGACCTCTTGACCCGCTCCCTGGAACTGCACCGGGCGGGCGAGTCGGTGCACGGCGAGGCCTGGGCCCACTTCCAACTGGGCCAGCTGGGCCTGCGGATGGGCGACGTCCCCCGGGCGGAACGGGAACTGCGCACCGCCCTTGACCTGTACGGCCGTACGCGCGACGCACGCGGCGAGGCCTGGGCCCTGACCCAACTGGCCCGCGCCCGCCTGGTCGCCGGCGACCCGTCACCGGCGGTGGACGGCCTGCGCCAGGCGGCGTCCCGGCACCGCGACAACGAGGACGCGCGAGGAGAGGCCTGGACGATCTACTACCTGGGCCAAGCCCTGGAGGAAACAGGCAACTTGGACCAGGCGGTACGCGAACTGGAACGCTCCCGCACGATGTTCTCCCGTATGCGTGACGTCTACGGCCTGGCCTGCGCCCGTCACCACTCGGCGCGGGCGACGCGGGACCTGCGCGCGGCTCAGACGGGTTCGCTCAGGAACTCGGGCTTCGCCCGTCAGCTCCTGGTGGACGCGAGGGCCGACTTCCAGCGCATCGGTGTCGCACACGGCGAGGCATGGACCTGCCTGGAGCTGGCGGTGGTGGAGGCGGGCAACTCCCGCACCCAGCAGGCCCTGTCCCTCTGCGACGAGGCGGTGGGCCTCTTCACGTCCTACGGCGATCGCCGGGGCGAGGACTGGGCCCACTTCCTGCGCTGCACGCTGCTGCCGTACGCGGCACCGGGTGGCGTGGAGGTCGGTACGGCAGTGGCCCAGGAGGAGCTGGCGCAGTTGGCACGGGGTGGTCACGCGGTGCGGGACGAGAAGTTGGCGGAGTACGTCGGGGCGTATCAGCTGCTGCTGGAACGGGGCGTGAATCTGGAGGCGGGCTGGCAGGCCTGGCGGTTGAGGATGGTGCCGAGCCGGCATGCCCGGGAGGTCATGGGGGTGGCGGTGGTGACTGCGGGGCGGTGATGAATCGCGTTTCGCTGGCGGGCGGGGGCCGGGGCTGGGAACGTGGTGGCATGTGCGAGTTCGGGGGGTGGTCCGGTGGTACGTGACCTGCGCGAGCCGACGGGACCGCCGGATCCGGGCGGGTTCGCCGGGCGGGAACGGGAAGTCCGCGATCTGCTGCTCCTGCTGTCCGGGAGGCGGGAGCGTCTGGAGCCGCTCGTCCTGCACGGACCGGCCGGCGTCGGCAAGTCGGCTCTGGCCGCGGAGGTTGCCCGGAAGCTGGACGCCACGGTGCACTGGATCACGCCCGGCCGAACCGTGGACATCGATCGCATCCTGCTCCAACTGCTCGCCGAGTGCGAGGCGCCCCGTGTCCCCATCGTGCGGGCGGCGTTGAAGGGCAGCCGGGGGTTCAGCCGTGAACTGCGGGACCAGTGCGTCAACTATGTCGGTGCTCATGTCCTGGTGCTCGACGACGTGCATCCGTCCGACGCTCGTCCCTTGCTCGCCGTATTACGGGACTGCTCACGGCTGACGGTGATCCTCACGACGCGCCAGGCTTCCGGCTGGACCAAGAAAGTACGTCTGTACAGGGTGCTGCCGCTGGAGAACGTGGACGCCTTGGTGGTCGCCGCGACTTTCGCCATGACGGACTCGGCGGAACCTCTGGCCGAGCTGACGGCAGCGGCACATGGGCTGCCGTACCTCGCACGCATCGCGGGCGCGCTGGTGAAGCAGGAGCCACGCGAGGTGCTCAGTGAGGTCGTGGAAGAGCCGGACGATCTGATCGATCTCGTCCTGAACTTGTGCACACCCGACGAGTACCAGGTGCTGGAACTTCTCGCGCAGCGAGAGTCCCCCGCCCCCTTCACCGTGCTCACGGTTCAGGCTGTGCTCCAACTGCTCACGGCACCGCCTGATGCGGGTGAGATGGTTGACCGGCTGGTGAAATGGCAGTTGGTGCAGCCGTGGAACGAGGAGGAGGGTGAGTTCCTCCTTCCGGCACCGGTGGCCGACGCGGTGCGGGACCGCGCTCATCTGGTCTCCCCGGTCAGTCGGCAGTTGGCCGAGGATGCAGGATGCACTCTTCTCTACTCGGCGAGTCTCCTGGACGGCCGGGACCAGGCTCAGTTGCCCGACGGTCCGCTCGCTCCCCCCGAACTCGCCAGGTATGTCGATGAGTTCATAGACCTTGTCGCCAACGACGAGCGCCAGTGGCAGGGACGGGAACCGATCGCGGCACTGGCCACCCTCCTCGCCGTACTCGGGGACGCCCACCGACTGGTGTGGCTCCACCGCCGGTGGCAAAGTCTGATCCCCTCCGTATCCCGGGCGCTGGCCACGCTCGCGCTTGGCCTGGGCATGCCGGAGCACGCCCGGAAGCTGCTCGACGGCGACGACAGCGCGCACGCCGTCCATGAACGCGCCGCCATCGAGCACGAGTCCGGCCGACTGGGCGCTGCCCTGGACTTACTGGACGGCCGGCTGCCCGAGCGGGACGACGTCCACGCGGCCTGGCACGCGCTCGTCCACGGGGCCGTGCTGTGCGACCAGGGCGATGCGCATGGCGCCGAAGTGGTACTGCGGGCCGCCGTCGAACTGCACCGCAGGTTCGGCTGTCGCCGCGGCGAGGGCTGGGCGCTGCTGCACCTCGCCCGCACCTACCTGTTGCGCGGCTCGGCCAGGGAGGCCGAGGGCCTGCTCGGGCAGGCCGAGGAGACGCTGCGTTCCGTCGGCGACCAGCGGGGGCAGAACTGGGTGGCGACGGAACGTATCCGGCTCCCCGGATCACTCCGCGCCGACCCGGGTGCGCGGAAGACACTGGCAGCGCACGCGAAGGCCGACGACCCTCGTGGCATGGGCTGGACCGAGCTGTATCTGGCGCTCGTCACCGCCGCGGCGGGCACCATGGGTCCCACGCCCGCCATGTTGGGCAGGGCCGACGTCCATTTCGTCAGGTGCCAGGACGCGCTCGGCTCGGCCTGGACACGTCACCGGCTCGCATTGCTCGGTTCCTTGGATCCCCGCGACGAGCAGGAGCAGTGGGAGCTGGTCCACGAGCAGTTCCTGGAAACCGGCTGCACGATCGGAACCGCATGGACGGGCCTGGAACTCGCGGCACGCCACACCGCTCCGGAGGCCGTACAGCTCCTGCTGAACACCGCGGAGTCCGAGTTCCGGGCGCTGTCCAACGTGCGCGGCGTCGCCTGGGTGGCGGCGGTGCGCGCCGTACAGAGCAACCCGCCGACGCATCCGGACCGCACCACCCTCATCACCCTCCTGCCTCCCCACCTGCCAGACCGCGATCAACTGCTGCTGGACATCGAGGCGTTCTGCGACGACGGCGGGCCCCTGAACGGTCGCCCCATCCCGTTCTTCGCCCGCGACACCGTGGTCACCGTCGCGACGGCCTCCGACTTCATGGATCTCCCCGGCCCGGGCGGCCCCCGCTGCCGCGTCCGGCTCACCCTCCTCGACGAGTCGCCGTCCACCGGAACGACCGCCCGCCTCCTCTTACGAGTCGCACCGGAGCAGGGCCACCCCTGGGCGGCCCGGGACGTGCCGTGGCTCACCGCCACCGCCCTCCCCCTGACCCGCGCCTCGGTCGAACCCGCCTCCGCGCTGCTGCGGCCCTCCGAACGGGAGGCCCACGGCGCCGAGTTCGACTTCACCCCGCACCGCACCGGAACGCACCGCATCCGGTTCACCATCGCCCTCGAACGCACCGGGACGGTCCTGCAACAGGTGGAAACAGAGCTCGACATCCTCGACAACGGCCGGCCGGGCAACCACGCCGCACCGCACGCCGTCACTCCCCGCGGACGGTAGCCCGCCATGCCCACCGAACTCCATGTGCACGTCGTACAGGACCCGAGCCGCGGCTTCACCACCCTGCCCGACCGCCTGACCCGCGGCCCCGACGTCACCGTAAGCCTGGACAGCCTGAGCGAGGACCGCATCAGGGCGCGCCTGTACGGCTCCGCCGTGCCCTCGCTGTACGGCACCGAGCACCGCGTGGACCTTGCGGTGCGCCCGGCCGACGTACGGACGGCGGCGGCCCGGCTGTGCCGGCAGTGGAAGGAGCACTTCGTCGATCACCAGCCGGTGGACGAGGACGGAGAGCCCGAGACCCCGTACGCCTCACTGGTGGACCTGCGCGCCCGTCCCACCGAGGAGTTGGAGGGCATCGTCAGAGAACTCGCCCTGTGCGGCTCGGAGTTGCTCTACGGCACCCTGCTCGGCGGATCCGACGAACGCGTCGAACGCTTCCGCGGCTATCTCACGGAGACCCTCGGCCGGAGCGAGGGGCTGCGGGTCCGTTTCGACTCGGATCTGCATGTGCCGTGGCCGATGGTGTGCCTGGAACAGAAGCACCTGCCAGGACAGCTCCCATCCGATGGGAGCCTGGCTTCACTGTTCCGCCGCTTCCTCGGCCACCGCCACCAGATCGAGCAGACCGGCGGCGCCTACCCCTGGCTGGTCGGCCTGCGCGACGCCCCCGAGGTCCCGGTCGTCAGCCTCAACCACGACACCCGTGTCGACCGCAAGGGCCGTACCCGGGCCCCGGAGGTCGCCGCCGCGCTCGCCAAGAACACCCGGTTCGTGGAGCGCACGACCCACGGCGAACTGGTCAGGGCGCTGGAACAGGCCGAGCTCAGCGAGCAGTTGATGTACTTCTGGTGCCACGGCCACTTCATCCCCAACGGCTCCCAGCCCGCCTCGCTCGCGCTCAAACTGTCCGACAACAAGACCATCGACGCCCAGACGGTACGGGACCGGCGGCGCCACTTCGGCAACGAGACGCCGTTCCAGCCGTTCGTCGTCCTGAACGCCTGTCACGCCGGGGTGCCCGAGGGCGGCGGCGACCACAAGTTCCTGAGCCTCGCGCTGATCGACGCGGGCGCGCGGGGTGTGCTGGGGCCGCAGATCGAGATGCCGCAGGCCTTCGCAGCCGAGTATGCGCTGGAGTTCCTGACCCGCTATCTGCACGGCACCGAGACCGCGGGCGGCATCGCCCACGCCGTGGCCCGCTACTTCGCCGACGCCCTGCACAACCCCCTGGGCTTCGCCTACGCCCTCCACCACGGCATGGACACACGCCTGGAACGCGCCGCCGAACAGGAAATCGCCGTATGAGGAGCGAGATCCGCACGGTCCACCTCGGCCCGGACGGCAGGCTGCTGGAGGAGACCACCGACGGGCTCGAGCCGGTACCCGCCGACCGACTGGCCGACCACCTCGCGGAGGAACTGACACCGCCCGACTGGGCCACCGACCTGGTCGTGTACGCGCACGGCTGGCGCACCCCGCCCGAGGACGCCCGCGCGATGGCCGACGGTCTGCTGGCCTGCGCCGCCGAGCAGTACGCGCGCGAGCAGGCGCTCTATCCCCGGTTGCCCGAGTGGCGGCCGTGGACCGTGCTGCTGTGCTGGCCCTCGGGGAAGCGGCGCGGGATGGGTGAGTACCGCAAGATGCGCGATCGGGCGCACGCGCTGAGTACGGACGGGCACGCGGGCCGGGTCATCGGGCGGCTGCTGGGGTATCTGGACGTCCGGCGCGGTGATCCGGCCGCGCCCGAGGTGCTCGCCACGCGCGAGGGGCAGTATCTGCACCTGGTCGGGCATTCCTTCGGGTGCCGGGTGCTGTGCGAGGCGGTGCAGTGGGCGGCCGAGGGGCCGGCCACCCTGGGCTGGAGCATGCCCCGGCCGCCGAACCGGCCGTTCACCGCGGACTCGCTGCTGCTGTTCCAGATGGCGGCGCCGCGCGACGCCTTCGAGACCCTGTTCACCGCGCTCGACGAGGCCCCGCTGCACGGTCCGGTCGTGGCGACCTACGCGCAAGCCGACCTCGCCACCGGTTTCTGGCATGTGCGCGCAGAGAAACGGGCGGGGGTCGGCCACGCGGGCATCGGGACCGCGCCCGCACCGGTCTCCGGCATCCGGATGCGGGGCACGGGCGAGCCGTATCCGCACGACGCCCTCGACCACCGGTTCGTCAGCGTCGACGCCTCGGACGTGTTCGTCCACCGGCGCGGCTGGTCGGGCGCCCACTCCGACCATGTCCGGCCGGAGTCGGCGCACCTGCTGCTGTCACTGGCCGACCACGCGCGGTGAGCTAGTCCTTCGCGGAGTCCCCGGAGGCGTCCGCCTTCGGGTCCGGGGTCTCGGTGAAGGCCACCTTGCCCATGTGCTTGTTCATCGACTTCATCAGGCCCCACACGGCCAGGGCCATCACCGCGAAGACGATGAAGCCGAGGACGCCGGGGGTGACCTTGTCGTCGTCGACCTCCTTGGCGAGGGTGGCCAGCTGGGTCATTGC
Source organism: Streptomyces sp. NBC_00287 (assembly GCF_036173105.1). Taxonomy (NCBI): domain Bacteria; kingdom Bacillati; phylum Actinomycetota; class Actinomycetes; order Kitasatosporales; family Streptomycetaceae; genus Streptomyces; species Streptomyces sp. NBC_00287. The sequence continues at coordinate 5,971,367 of NZ_CP108053.1, read as the reverse complement.
CAGGCTTGCGCTTGCGCTCATGTCAGGCATTGTCGCGGACGCCCGCGAAGAGGTCGTCCTCGGGGAGGGAGGTATCGACGAGGGACTTCGCCAGCTCGTACTCCTCCGTCGGCCAGACCTCCTTCTGGAGCTCCATCGGCACGCGGAACCAGCCGCCGTCGGGGTCGATCTGCGTGCGGTGCGCGATCAGGGCCTTGTCGCGGATCTCGAAGAACTCGGCGCACGGGACATGCGTGGTCAGCGTCCGCTCGGTGCGCTCGAACTCGTCCCAGCGCTTGAGCCACTCCCCGTACGGCGACTCCAGGCCGCGGTCCAGCAGCGCCTGGTGCAGCGCCTCGGTGCGGGGGCGGTTGAAGCCCTGGTTGTAGTAGAGCTTCTGCGGCTGGTACGCGGGCCCGTACTCGTCCTCCGGGTACTTCTCGGTGTCCGCCGCGCCCTCGAAGGCCACCATCGAGATCTTGTGGGTCATGATGTGGTCGGGGTGCGGGTAACCGCCGTTCTCGTCATAGGTGGTGATCACCTGCGGACGGAAGGAGCGGATCTTCCGCACCAGCTCGCCGGACGCCTTGTCGACGTCCTCCAGAGCGAAACAGCCCTCGGGCAGCGGCGGCAGTGGGTCGCCCTCGGGCAGGCCCGAGTCGACGAAGCCGAGCCACTCCTGCTTGACGCCGAGGATCTCGCGGGCCTCGTCCATCTCCTTCTTGCGTACCTCGTGGATGTTCTCCTCGATGTACGTGTCGCCCTGGAGCTTGGGGTTCAGGATGGAGCCACGCTCCCCACCCGTGCAGGTCACGACCAGCACGTCCACCCCCTCGGACACGTACTTCGCCATGGTGGCCGCGCCCTTGCTCGACTCGTCGTCGGGGTGGGCGTGAACGGCCATCAGTCGCAGCTGGTCAGTCAAGACTCAATCCTCGTCGGTCGGCGCCCCCCGTGTGAACGGGCGCATACGGCGGCTTCTATAGTGACCGAATCGGGGGCCGAATAATTCCGGGGCCCGGCCCCGCCGAGAGGACGATCATGACCACGGCGAGCACGCGACCGCCCGAGGGCCGCTACGGCCGCTCCTCGGACGAGCGCGCAGACCGCCGTCTCAAGCTCGCCGCCGCCGTCCTCGGAGTACTGCTGATCGCGGTGGTGGGGTTCTTCGGCTACCACTACGTCGGCCAGAACAAGATCAGCGCCGAGATCATCGAGTACGACTTCACGAAGACCTCGGTGAAGGTGCATCTGGAGGTCCGCAAGGACGCCGGCGCCTCCGGCTACTGCACCGTCCGCTCGCAGGCGGAGAGCGGCGCCGAGGTGGGCCGGGCGGACTTCCGCTTCGACGGGGACGCCACACGGATCGACAAGGTCGTCACGCTGCGTACGACGTCGGAGGGCACGACCGCCGAGCTGCTCGGCTGTCACGCGGACTGACTCAGCCTGACGCGGCCGGGCCGGGATACGGGTTCGCCCGCAATACGTAGGCGCTGACCTGCGTTGACGTAATTCTGGTGGCTTATGTCCTCCCCCTGGCGCCATGGAATTGTTAGGCTCGTGGTTTCGCCCATCCGTGAAGGAACATTCTTCTGGGTAGGGCGATGCTTTGTATTCCCAGTACCGACGAGGAGCACCTGTGACCCAGACCAGCGAGTCCGTCACCTGGCTGACCCAGGAGGCGTACAACAAGCTCAAGGACGAGCTTGCGTACCTTACTGGTCCTGCGCGCACGGAGATCGCCGCCAAGATCGCGGCCGCGCGCGAGGAGGGCGACCTGCGCGAGAACGGCGGGTACCACGCGGCCAAGGAGGAGCAGGGCAAGCAGGAGCTCCGTGTGCGCCAGCTGACCCAGCTTCTCGAGAACGCGCAGGTCGGCGAGGCGCCGACGTCGGCGGAGGGCGAGGTCGCGCCCGGCATGGTCGTGACGATCGCCTTCGACGGTGACGAGGACGACACCATGTCCTTCCTGCTCGCCTCGCGTGAGTACGCGAGCTCCGACATCGAGACCTACTCCCCGCAGTCCCCGCTGGGCTCCGGCGTGATCGGCCACAAGGTCGGCGAGGACGCGGAGTACGAGCTGCCGAACGGCAGGAAGGCCTCGGTGCGGATCCTGAAGGCCGAGCCGTACAGCGGCTGACCACACCGGTCCCGTACGCCCTTGACGCGCCCCCGGCGTCCCAGTGACGCCGGGGGCGTCGTCATGCCGCCGCGGAGCGGTACTTGCGGACCGCCAGCGTCCGGAATATGGCGACGATCAGGATCGAGTAGATCAGTGACGCCCACACCGGGTGCTGCATGGGCCAGGCGTCGGAGTTCGAGACCCCGGGGTTGCCGAAGAGCTCGCGGCAGGCCTGGACCGTGGCGCTGAAGGGGTTCCAGTCGGCGACATGCTGCAGCCAGGGGGTCATCCGGCTGGAGTCCACGAACGCGTTCGAGATGAACGTGACCGGGAACAGCCAGATCAGTCCGCCCGAGGTGGCCGCCTCCGGGGTGCGCACGGACAGGCCGATCAGGGCTCCGACCCAGGTGAACGCGTATCCGAGCAGAAGCAGCAGCCCGAAGGCGCCGAGCACCTCGCCGAAGGTGGTGTGGGTCCGCCAGCCCACCAGAAGCGCGACTATCGCCAGCACGAACAGCGTGAGCGCCGTCTGCACCAGGTCGGCCAGGGTCCGGCCGGTGAGCACCGCGCCCCGGGCCATGGGCAGCGAGCGGAAGCGGTCGATGAGCCCCTTGTGCATGTCGTCGGCGATGCCGGCCCCGGCGCCAGCGGTGGCGAAGGTGACGGTCTGCGCGAAGATGCCGGCCATCAGGAACTCGCGGTAGACGGAGGAGTCCGTGGTGCCGCCGATGTTCATGGATCCGCCGAAGACATAGCTGAACAGCACCACGAACATGATCGGCTGGATCAGCCCGAAGATGACCATCTCCGGGATCCTGGACATACGGAGCAGATTCCGCTTGGCCACGACCAGGGAGTCCCTGGCGGACTGGACGAGCGGGTGTGCGGGGGCCGTGACCGGCACGGCGTCGGTGACGGCGCTCACTTGACTGCCTCCTCTTCGGGTTCCTTGTCCTTCGCCTCGGCCGCGTGTCCCGTCAGGGACATGAAGACGTCGTCGAGGGTCGGGCGGCGCAGCCCGATGTCGTCGATCTCGATACCGCGGGTGTCCAGCTCGCGGATGACCTCGGCGAGGAGCTTCGCGCCGCCGGTCACCGGGACGGTGAGCTTGCGCATGTGCTCCTCGATGGTGGTCTCGCCCTTGCCGAAGCCGCTCAGTACCTCCGAGGCGGTCCGCATGTGCTCGCGCTCGTGCACCACGACCTCGACGCGCTCGCCGCCGGTGCGGGCCTTGAGCTGGTCGGAGGTGCCCTGGGCGATGACATGGCCGTGGTCGACGACGGCGATGTCATGGGCGAGGTGGTCGGCCTCCTCCAGATACTGGGTGGTCAGCAGCAGGGTCGTACCGCCGGAGACCAGTCGCTTGATGACGTCCCACAGCAGTTGGCGGTTGCGCGGGTCGAGACCGGTGGTCGGCTCGTCCATGAACATCACAGGCGGTGAGACCACCAGGGCCGCCGCGAGGTCGAGGCGGCGGCGCATACCGCCCGAGTAGGTCTTGGTGGGGCGGTCGGCGGCGTCGGCGAGGTCGAACTGCTCCAGCAGGTCCTGCGCGCGGACCTTCGCCTGCTTCGCCTTCATCTGGTAGAGCTGGCCGACCATCTGGAGGTTCTCGCGGCCGGTCAGGTATTCGTCGACCGCCGCGAACTGGCCGGACAGACCGATCGAGCGGCGCACGGCATCGGGGTGCTTGAGCACGTCGATACCGGCGACGACGGCCTTGCCGCTGTCGGGGCGCAGCAGGGTGGTCAGGCAGCGGACGGTGGTGGTCTTGCCCGCGCCGTTCGGCCCGAGCAGGCCGAGGACGGTGCCTTCGGGTACATCGAGGTCGACACCGTCCAGTGCCCTTACGTCGCCGAAAGTCTTCACCAGACCTTCGGCATGGATGGCGCCTGGCATATGAGTCTCCGCGTCGTCGGGGATTCTTCGGTAAGCCTGGGTTGCACGACACACACCATAACGCGATGTATCGCGTCTCTCAATGGAATTACTCGAACGAGTGACTGAGCGCCTCTGACCTCAGTCGATGACCGTGTAGCCGGCCTCGCGTAGGGCCTGGCCGACCTCGGCGCAGTGCACCGGACCCTTCGTCTCCAGGTGCAGCTCGACCTCCGCCTCCGTGAGCCCGAGCCGGGGATCGGTCCGCACATGGCTCACGTCGAGGACGTTAGCGTCGACCACTGACAACACCCCGAGCAGCGTCGCGAGCGCGCCCGGCCGGTCCGTGAGACGCAGCCGTACGGCCAGGTAGCGGCCCTGCGCCGCCATGCCGTGCCGCAGCACCCGCTGCATCAGCACCGGGTCGACGTTGCCGCCGGACAGCACCGCGACGACTGGGCCTTCGAAGGCGCCTGGATCGCTCAGCAGCGCCGCGACCGGGCTCGCCCCGGCGGGCTCGACGACCAGCTTGGCCCGCTCCAGGCACAGCAGCAAGGCCGTGGACAGCTCGTCCTCGGTGACCGTACGGACCTCGTCCACCAGATCTCCGATGATCCGGAACGGCACATCGCCGGGCCGCCCGACCTTGATGCCGTCGGCCATCGTCGCCGGATTCTCCACCGACACCGGATGCCCGGCCGCCAGCGAGGGCGGATACGCCGCCGCGCCCGCCGCCTGCACACCCACGATCCGCACATCCGGCCGGATGGCCTTCACCGCGACGGCGATCCCGGCCGCGAGCCCGCCGCCGCCGATGCCGACGACGATCGTGCGCACCTCCGGGCACTGCTCCAGGATCTCCAGGCCGACCGTGCCCTGGCCCGCGATGATGTCGGGGTGGTCGAAGGGGTGGATGAACACCGCGCCGGTCTCGGCCGCGTACTCCTGCGCGGCGGCCAGCGTCTCGTCGACCACCTGTCCGTACAGGCGCACCTCGGCGCCGTACTCCCTGGTGGCGCTGATCTTCGGTAGCGGGGCGCCCTTCGGCATGAACACCGTCGAGGCCACCCCGAGCAGGGCGGATGCGAGCGCGACGCCCTGCGCGTGGTTGCCGGCGCTCGCCGCGACGACCCCCGCGGCCCGCTCCTCCGGCAGCAGTCCGGCGATCCGGACGTAGGCGCCGCGCAGCTTGAACGAGCCCGTCCGCTGCAGGTTCTCGCACTTGAGGTGCACCGGCGCGCCCACGAGCTGGGACAGGTGTCTGCTGCCCTCCATCGCGGTCACGCGGGCCACGCCCGTGAGCATCTTCTGGGCGCCGCGCACGTCATCGAGCGTGACCGGTGGCAGTAGGTCGGCCTTGCGGTAGCTCATGACTCAAGTCTCGCAGTTCACACGTGCGGACTCCCGCTGTGACCAACCACCGAGACTGGTTTGCGCAGCGCCGGTACGGCCCGCCTCCCATCCGCGTAACCTGTCCCCCAACCCAGCACCCTTCATGAAGTGAGCCCCCGGCCATGCCCACAACACCTGGAATGTCGATGGACATGTCGACCGTCGGTGACACCGGTCTCCTCGACACGCTGCAGCACGAGGTGGCGGTGTTCGCCCGCCGTGCCGAACAGACCCGGCTCGGCGGGGTCGGGCAGGTGCGCAACTCCATGGACCGCGCCGCATACCTGCTGCTCAACCGCCTCGACAAGGAAGGCCCCATGGGGGTCAAGGCGCTCGCCGCAAGCATGGGGATCGACTCGTCGACCGTCACCCGGCAGGTGGCACCGCTGGTCGACACCGGGCTCGTCAAGCGCACCTCGCACCCCGAGGACGGGCGGGCCGTGGTGCTCCAGCTCTCCCCGCGCGGGCAGTCCCGGCTGGAGGAAGTGCGCTCCTCACGTCGTCAGTTGATGGCCGAGCTGACACACGACTGGGCGCCGGAGGAGCGCGAGGCGTTCTGCACGCTCCTCACACGCTTCAACACCGCACTGTCCGCCCGAATGGCCGCGCACGGCCTGCCGGGGGCGGAGCCGACACCCGCCTGAGCCTCCTGAGCCCGCGCACGCGCGTGCCGTCGGACTCTTGACCCCGGGCCGCCCCTGGCCTCATATGAAACCGGGTCCCCTTCGTACGTCCGTGCGTGGCCGGGATCCGCTGACTCAGGGGGTCGCCCTCAGGCGGGAGGAGCGGTGCGAGAACGGCATGCGTTCCAAGACGCGCGCCGGGCCCGGGAGTTCGAGGCGTTCGTCGCGGGCGCGGCGGGCCGGCTGCTGCACACCGCGACGCTGCTCACGGCGGAGGCACCGGCCGACAACCCACGCGCGCGGCGCCTGCTGGCGCTCGCCCTCGCCCATACGTACGCCGGCTGGGACCGGCTGCGCGGCGAGGATCCCTACGACCACGCCCGTCAGTATCTGGCCACCCGCTTCGCGCGCGGGGCGTGGCATCAGTACGGCGGTCTCGGCCGGGCCCGCCCGCACCCCGACAGCCCGCTGGCCGTCCTCGGCCCGCAGGAACGTCTGATCCTCGTCCTCAGGCTGTACGAGGGGGTCGCCGAGGAACAGACGGCGGCCCTGCTCGGCCTGCCCGTCGAGCGGGTACGGACCATCTGCGACCGGGCGACGGCGACCCTGCTGCATCCGCCGCGGGGGCCCGCCCCGGCGGTCGTACGAGCGAGAGCGGCGGCGTCATGAACCGGAGCGAACGGGAGGCCGCCGTACGGCGGATCATGGAGCGCACGCCCCCGGCGGTGCCGCCCGGCCTCGGTGCGGACGCCGTCCGGCGCGGCGCCAAGATACTGCGGCGCCGCAGAGCAGCGCTGCGGCTGATGTGGCTGCTGATGTTCGCCGCGACGGTGGCGTTCGTGGTGTGGGCGCTGATGGCACGCCCGTGGGTGGAGCCACCGTCGGAGGTGACTCCACCGCTCACGGGCTGGTGATCTAGCCGAGCGCCTGCTGGAGGTCCTCCAGGAGGTCCTCCACGTTCTCGATGCCCACGGACAGGCGGACCAGGTCGGCGGGCACCTCCAGGGCGGAGCCGGCCGCGGAGGCGTGGGTCATCCGGCCCGGGTGCTCGATCAGCGACTCGACACCGCCGAGGGACTCGCCGAGCGTGAACACCTTGGCGCGGTTGCAGACCTCGACGGCCGCCTCCTCGCCGCCCGCGACCTGGAAGGAGATCATGCCGCCGAAGGACCGCATCTGCTTGGCGGCGATCTCGTGACCGGGGTGCTCGGGCAGGCCCGGGTAGAGCACCTTCGTCACGCGCGCGTGCCGGGTGAGCATGTCGGCGACCTTGGTGGCGTTCTCGCTGTGCCGGTCCATGCGCACCGACAGCGTCTTGGTGCCGCGCAGCACCAGCCAGGAGTCGAAGGGACCGGCGACCGCGCCCATCGCGTTCTGGTGGAAGGCCAGTTCCTCGCCGAGGCCCTCGTCGTTCACGATCAGCGCACCGCCGACGACGTCGGAGTGGCCGCCCATGTACTTGGTCAGGGAGTGCACGACGACATCGGCGCCGAGCGACAGCGGCTGCTGGAGGTAGGGCGTGGCGAAGGTGTTGTCGACGACGAGCTTCGCGCCCGCGTCCCGGGCGATCTGGGCGACCGCGGCGATGTCGGTGATGCCGAGCAGCGGGTTGGAGGGGGTCTCCACCCAGACGGCCTTGGTCTTCGGGGTGATCGCGGCGCGTACGGCGGCGGGGTCGCTGGTGTCGGCGACCGACCACTCCACACCCCAGCGGGCAACGACCTTCGCGAAGAGGCGGAACGTGCCGCCGTACGCGTCGTTGGGGATGACCACGTGGTCGCCGGGGCTGAGCAGCGTACGCAGCAGGCAGTCCTCGGCCGCCAGTCCGGACGCGAACGCGAGCCCGCGACGGCCGCCTTCGAGGGCCGCGAGGTTCTCCTCAAGGGCGGTCCTGGTGGGGTTGGCGCTACGGCTGTACTCGTAGCCGCCGCGCAGGCCGCCGACGCCGTCCTGCTTGTAGGTCGAGACCTGATAGATCGGCGGGACGACCGCCCCGGTGAGGGGGTCCGCCGTGTTGCCCGCGTGGATGGCGAGCGTCTCGAAGTGCTGACTGATGTGCCTGTCGCTCATGGGTCACGAGCGTAATGCTCCGACAACGCTGATGGCGGGCGGAGGAGTTTTCCCCAGGCAGTCGTCCACAGGGCCGCGGACCGGGTTGGCCAATTGTCAGTCCGGTCTGGAACGCTTGTGGCATGGAGATTCTCTGGCTTCTGGTGGCGCTGGTCATGATCGGCTTTGTGGTGTTGCCGTTCATGCGGCGCAGGCGAGGCATGATCGAGCAGGTCCCGCCGGGGCACCCGGACGCCGCGGACCCGGCGAACTACGGCTTCGTACGGCAGGAGGAGCTGGACGTCCGGATGCCCGGACCCGACCAGGACCTGCTGGACGTGCTGGACCTGGTGCAGCGCACCCAGGACTATCGCGCGGCCTCGCAGCTGCTCGCGGGCACCGAGACGGAGGGCGAGCTGCGCTGGCAGCGGGTGCAGGCCTTCGCGGGCGCCGCCTCGCTGGAGCTCCAGCAGCGTCCCGGCGGGGTCAGTGACACGCCCGGCGGGCAGTGGCTGCGGGTGTGGCGGGCCGAGCAGCCCAAGGACGCGGGCGGCGCGGCGGTGCACGCGGAGTTCCTGGTACAGCAGGCGTGGCGCACCGCGGCACCCGGCACGGACGAGTTCCGGATCATCATGGAGGAGGCCAAGGCGGCCTGCGGCGAGGCGGCTCTGCTGGCTCCCGGTGACCCGATCCCGTACCTCGTCGAGCTGTCGGTGGCCCGTGGACTGGCCTACGAGCAGCCGGAGTTCGAGCAGCTCTGGCTGAAGATCCTGGACCGGGCGCCGACGCACATGGGCGCCCATCTGGCCGCGCTGCACTACTGGTGCGAAAAGTGGCACGGCTCGCGCGAGCAGGCGTACGGCTTCGCGGAGGCCGCGGCGGCCCGCGCACCCCAGGGTTCCCTGCTCGCCGCGATGCCCCTCTTCGCGGTCTTCGAGCATCTGCCCGAGGTCAATCTGGTCAGCGGCTTCTACCAGAGCGAGGTCGTGACGAAGGCGATCCACGGCGCGCTGCACGCGGTCCACTCGGCGCGCCCCGACGACCCGATGCTGGCGCACGTCCGCCATCTGCTGGTGTTCTTCCTGGTCCGCGCTGAGCGCTGGGCGGAGGCCATGAACCAGCTGATACACGTCGACGGCCATGTCGGCGCCCTGCCCTGGACGCTCTCCCCGGACCCGGCCGCGGAGTTCGCGGTGTACCGGGCGCTGGCGGTGGCGGGCTACGAGGCCAACGGCGGCAGCCCGGCGACGCTGCCGCACTGAGTCCGAGGAATGCGCGGGCGGGGCGCGGAGCGCCCCGCGGTCAGTCCTCCGCGCGGGCGGGCAGCCGCCATCCCGGGCGCGGGAAGTGGCAGGTGTAGCCGTCCGGGTAACGCTGCAGGTAGTCCTGGTGCTCGGGCTCGGCCTCCCAGAAGGGGCCGACCGGCTCCACCTCGGTGACGACCTTTCCGGGCCACAGTCCGGAGGCGTCCACATCCGCGATGGTGTCCTCGGCGATCCGCTTCTGCTCGTCGTCCACGTAGTAGATCGCCGAGCGGTAGCTGAGGCCGATGTCGTTGCCCTGGCGGTTCTTGGTGCTCGGGTCGTGGATCTGGAAGAAGAACTCCAGGAGCGCGCGGAAGTCGGTCCTCTCGGGGTCGAAAAGGATCTCGATGGCCTCCGCGTGCGTGCCGTGGTTACGGTACGTCGCGTTCGGCACATCACCCCCCGTGTATCCGACGCGGGTCGACGTCACGCCCGGGAGCCGGCGGATCAGCTCCTCCATCCCCCAGAAACACCCGCCGGCCAGCACGGCCCTCTGCGTCTGCGCAGCCATTACGGCCCTCCATGTCTGTCGGTTCGATCACCCGGGCTACTCGGCTCGCACACCACCGGCATCCCCTGCCCAGTGTCCTCAACGCGCGAGGGTTCCGAGCGATTCCGCACCCGTCCAACCCATCAGTACTCGTTGCGGCGCCGCAGCATGAAGGGCCGGCCGTCCGGGTCGACGAGGAGGCGGTGCAGGGGCGTGCAGAGCGCCTTGGTCGTACGCGAGAGGGTGGGCGGTCGGTAGGTGCGCAGGCGGCCGGGGGGCCTCGGACCGCGGCGGCCGCCCGCGTGCCATTCGTCCAGTGCGGCGGCGGTCGCCGCGAAGGTGTCGTAGGCGGTGCGGGGATCACAGAGCGGGTCAGGTGCCTGGGAGGTTCTGGGGGACTCCATGTCCAGGTGCTCGTGGGAGAGCTCCAGGCGCAGATTCCGGGCGAAGGCGCGCGCCGTCGCCGAGACCGCCGGGGTCGCGCGGCTCGCGTGGGTCCGTGGTCTCGTCGAGGACGGCGCAGGTGAGTTCGGAGTCATGGGTCCAGGAACGGAGATTGATGTTGTCGGAGCCGACCGAGGCCCACACGTCGTCGATCACGCACACCTTGGCGTGCACATACACCGGGGTCCCGGCATGGTTCTCCAGCCCATACACCGCGACGCGCCCGCCACCGGCGCGCCGGAGCCTGTCCAGGGCCGTGATCCGGCCGATCAGGTTCATCGGGAGCGTGAGCCGACCCGCCTGTTCGGGAAACGCCGGGATGACCGCGATCAGACGCAAGCCGGAGTTGGCTCTCAGCGCCTCGGCGAAGCACTCCACCACGTGCGGGGACCACAAGTACTGGTCCTCCAGGTAGATCAGTGCCCGGGCCCGCCGCAGGGCCTTGCGGTAGCCGCGCGCGATGCTGCGCTCGCCGTCGGGGGCGAAGTCGTAGCCACGCAGCAGCCGGTTGGGGTAGGTGCGCAGGACCTGGAGGGTGTGGGTGCCGCAGGGCGCGGGGTCTGGTGGCTGGGGCGGCAGCGGGTCCGCCTCGGTGTCCTCGCCGTGAGCGAGCTCCCGCAGCCGGACGAGCGGGCTGCGGGTGAGCGGTGCCGGGTCGTTCCAGCGTTCGCGGAAGCCGGCCTCGATGTCACCGACGGCCGGTCCGCGCAGCGCGAGCTGGACGTCGTGCCACGGTGGGTGCGGGCCGTACGCGTCGGCGATGGCCAGGGACTGCGGGTCGCCCCGGTGCGACGCGTCGTCGTGGCGGTTGTGGCACAGGTCGATGCCGCCGACGAACGCGATGTCGCGCTCGGGGCGGTCGGGATGCCGCAGGACGACGAACTTCTGGTGGTGCGAACCGCCGGGGCGCACCCGCATGTCGAGCAGGCACTCGCCGCCCGCCGCCTCGATCTCCGCGCCGAGGTGACGGTTCTCGGCCTCACTGAACTGGAAGCTGTCCAGATGGGAGCGCCACACCAGCCCTTTGACGATCACACCCCGCTCGGCCGCCTCGCTCAGGACGGTACCGACTTCGCTGCCGGGTCCGTCGAGACGCTCGTCCGGGTCGCCCCGCCAGTCGGTGAACAGGAGCAGGTCCCCGGCGCGCTGCGCGCGGATCGCGGTGAGGAGTGCCGGGAAGTACGTCGCGCCGTGGATGAGGGGCCGCACGACATTCCCGTACGACCAAGCCGCTCGGTCCGGTCGGCGGCTGTCCAAACGTGTGGCGCTGTTTCCGCGTTCGCCCGGGGTCAGCAGCCAGTCGGTGAGTTCCACGGCCCAGGTCCTCCAGACAGCACCCAGGTACCCGGTTCGGGGGCGCTCACGCTGGGGCCGGGGGCGGGAGGGGGCTACGGCGGTCCGGTGTCGCCGAGTTCGTCGAGGGACCGTCGGCATTGGTCGGCCCAGTCGGTGACGCCGATCTGTGCGTAGAGATCCATTGCTGCGCTCAATGCGGCGATGGCCTTCTCATAGCGGCCCAGCGCCTGGTGGACGCTGCCGAGGCCGTGGGTGGCGTTGGCCTGGCCCAGGCGATCGCCGAGGGTCTGGTAGATGCTGAGGGCCTCCTGGTGGGCCGTAGTGGCTTCCTCGTACCGGCCCTGCGTGTAGTGGATGTCGCCGAGGCCCTTGATGGCGTTGGCCTGACCCAGACGATTACCGAGCGTCCGGTAGATGGTCAGGGCCTCCTGGTAGGCCGTGGCGGCCTCCTCGTACCGGCCCTGCATGTGGTGGATGTCGCCGAGGCCCTTGATGGCGTTGGCCTGACCCAGACGATCATCGATGGTCTGGCAGAGGCCCAGCGCGTCCTGGTAAGCCGTGGCGGCCTCCTCGTACCGGCCCTGCACCTGGCGGACGTCGCCGAGGCCCTGGGTGGCGTTGCCCAGGCGCCTGCGATCACCGAGGGTCCGGAAGACGGTCAGGGACTCCTCGTAGGCGGTGGCGGCCTCCTCGTACCGACCCTGCACCCGGTGGATCTCGCCGAGGCGTTCGGCGGCCAAAGCGTGGTCCAGGGACTCCTGGGATGTGGTGCTTAGGATGATGTGGAAGAGCTCCTGGGCTTCGATGTAGCGACTGTCCAGATACAGCGATGCGCCGACGGCTCCCCGGAAGTCGTCTGCCTGCGGCCAGCCCCCGGTACCGGCGGCGCGGGCGACGGCCTGAAGTTCCTGGGTGTGTTCATCGAGCCACTGGCGTGCGTCCCCCACGTCCTGCTCATCGTTAGAAGCGGCGATGTCCAGAGCCCTCCGGGCTCGTTGGAGCCGCGTGCGCAGATGGTCGTACAGCCGCCATCTGCTGGCCTCTTCCTCCCCCGGCGCGCAGTTGAGCGCGGCCGTTTGGCGGGCGTACCCGAGGCTGCTGTCGTGGAGGCTGTAGCGATTGTTCTTACGGATCAGGAGTTGTTCGATCTCGGTGAGCCGGACCTCGACCTCGTACTCGGGCCGCCCGGCCATGGCGGCAAGGGAGTCGGGGGCGAAATCGGGGCCCGGGTGCCAGGCGCACTGGTGGATCAGGTTGCGCAGGTCGGTGTCGAGGGCGCTGTAGGCGCTCTGAAAGGCGGCGCGTTCGGCGGCGTCCAGGCGAGGGAAGGCGGTGTAGCGGTCGGGCCCGGTCAGCGCGGCGAGGATGGCCGCGGGCGAGGCTCCGCGCAGCAGGCGGGTGCCGACCGGGCCCAGGGCCAGGGCACTGCCGTTGATGCGGGCGGCGATCCGGTCGAGATCGCCGGTGTCCTGCGGGACGCCCATCTTGTGCCAGACGGTGACGCAGTGCTCGGCCGACAGTGGGGGCAGTGCGCACCGCCAGTGGGCGCTCAGGTCGAGGAGCTCGGAGCGGCTGGAGACCATGGCCGCGCTGGGTGATCCGGCGGAGGGCAGCAGCGGGGCCAGCTGTGCGGCGTCGCGGGCGTTGTCGAGCAGGAGCAGTACGGGGTGCTGCTTCAGGAACAGGCGCCAGGCTTCGGTTCGCGCCGTCAGGTCCGTGGGGATGCGTTCGGGCCCGTAGCCCATGTGGTGCAGTTGCTCGGCTATGACCATGTGCGGGTCACGGGGCTGTTCGTCCGGTGTCCAGCCGCGTAGGTCGATCTCCAGGCAGCCGCCCGGGAATTGGGGAGCCACGCGGGCGGCCGCGGCCCGTAGCAGCTCCGTCTTGCCCTGGCCGCCGCGTCCGTGCACGACGCACACCGCGCCCGGCTGCCCGGCCGCCCGCTCCAGTGCCGCCAACTCCTCCTCGCGGCCGGTGAAGTACCGGGTGGCCGCATAGGCGGTGATCGGTGCGACGGGGCGCGAGAATCCCACGGACGCGGACGCCGCCTGTGGATCGCGGGCCCTGTTGGTGGCGAGGGGGATGCGGTGACCGCTGTCCCGGGTACTCATCCGGGGTGTCGGCACCCGATGGCCTTCCACGGTACGGCCCTTCAACCGCTCGCACAGGGCCTCGTAGACGTCGGCCATGGTCAGCGTCGAGAGATGCTCGCCGCGCCGCCCGTCGGAGAGTTCCCCGGAGAGGCCGTCGCGCAGGAGCAGGACCAGCTCCCGGGTGAAGACGCTGCCGTCCGCCAGACACAACGACCGCTCGGTCTCGGCGGACGAGGTCAGTACGCAGGCGCCCTCGATATCGAAGTCCGGTGTCCCCAAGCCCTGTTCAGGTCCGCTCATGTGCAGGGCGGCACCGCTGAAGCAGCAGTCGACGATCACGACGCGATGCCGGGCCCGGGAGCCGGCCACGATCGCGCGGATCTCGTCGTAGGCGACCGAGTGGTGCGGGCGGTCCGGACGGGAGGCCTGGGTTCCCAGTAACAGGGCGCGCCCGTCCCGGCCGAAGTGCCCGTGCCCCGCGTAATACACGAGCAGCAGACCGCGCGCGTGATCCGCGGCGTCCTGCACGGCGTCCAGCAGAACCCCTGGCGTGCTGTTGGCGGGCACCGCCACACAGTGCTCCCCGGCGAATCCGCCCGCCTCGTGCGCGGTCAGCAGATCCCGCAGGGCGGGCACGTTGTGGCGTACGCCGTCCAGGGCGGGCAGATGCTGATATGCGTGGACCCCGAACAGCACTGCACGGGACCCCGACTGATCGACCGCCATCAGACCGGCCCGGCGGCCGTGCCGTCCCCGTCCCCGTCACCGTTCAGGTGCCGCAGCAGCTCGGCGAGCTCCTCCGCCGAGAGGTGGCCGATGTCGACGGTGCTGTCGCCGTGCGCCAACGTCCTCGCCCCGTCGTCCGTCGGCGTCCCGGAAGACCGGGTGGTACGCCAAGTCGCATACGCTACGGCGAAGTTCGCGATGCTGGTGGCGTTGCCGAGGATCACGTCCAGCGCTTCGAGCGCCCCCATGGTCGGCCCGTCACCGGTCACCGACTCCACGGGCAGTCCGGCCGTGCCGGGATCACGTCCCAGCCAGGAACGGAGATCCGTCAGCGCCCGCTCATCGCCCTCGGCCAGCACCTGGATGTGCATGTCCCATCGCCCCCGCCGTACGCCATCTCCCAACCGTGGACCCAGGGTAGTCGCGTCGTGGCTCTCGGAAGCGGGTCTTGCGTCATCAAGTGGGGCGACGGAACTGGGCAGTCGGAGGATCACTACGGTGGCCGCGTGACTGTTGCAGAGAACGTGGCACGCGCGCGTGGGGCTTGCGCCGAGCGGCTGATGTGCCATCCGCGGCTTCCCCTCGTGGCCGCACTGGATGCGGAACGCCCGGCTGTCCACATCTGGGATCACTCCTCGGGGCAGCTGAGCGAAATCGGCACTGTCGGCGCCGACTTGCCCGGCTACGACGATGCCCCGAGCTGGGAGCGGTGGAAGCGCACGCCCACCGCGGCCTGGCATCCGGAGCAGCCGCTGCTCGTGGTGGCGGGCGAGGAGGGGGCGGTCCGATGGACTCCCGCGGGGTGCTCCGTACTGGAACCCGCCGTCGGCTACCGCAATCTGGCGTTCAGCCCGGACGGCCGGACCTTGTGGGCGTCGCCGTCGTCGGGTGGTGACGAGCGTTCCGACGCGCTCGACCTGGCCACGGGCGCAGTGCGTCCCGGCCTGTGGTGGGACACCGGGGTCGCCGAGCATCCCGGCGGAGGGCTGGTGCTCACGCTCCAAAGCGACCAAGGCGCGACGCACGGCCTCTTCGCGCGGGTCGACGACGAGACCGCGCCCGCTCCGATGCGCGTGCTGCGCCGGGCGCTGATCCTGGACGTCGACGGCTACGAGACGCCGGTCTTCAGCGCGGACGGGCGCCACTTCGCGATCCGCGGCAACGCCTACGAGAACACACTGGAGGTATTCGCGTTCCCCTCGCTGCACCGCGTTCTGGCGACCACCCTCGGCGAACCCAGCCCGGGCTACCCGTACCCGCCGGAGTGGCTGGAGCAGATGCACGCGTGGTCCCGGCACAACATCGCGTTCGGCGCCCGGCCCGACGTGCTCTGGATCGGCACGCCGACCGGGACGCTCATCGAGCTGAACATCGACAGTCAGCAGGCGGTCGAGCACGACGTCCTCACCGGTTCCCGGGTCACCGCGCTCGCCGCCACCGCGACGGGCGAGCTCCTCGTCGCCGGTCGTGAGGGCGACCTCGTGCTGCTGTCCGTGCCCGGCGGAGACCCCGCAAAGGGCAGCGAGGCCCTGGTCACCGCCTTCCTGGACGCCACCTCCGACGTTCCCGAGGACTGCGACCTGGAGGAACACCTCGTCATCACCGACGGCGACCGGGCCTGGGAGCCGGACGACCTGGCCTCGGTGACCACCGCGACCGGGGCGGATCCGTCCTGGCTCCAATTGCGAGCGGCGATCAACAACGTGTTTGAGCAGGACACGTGACTCCGGAATTCAGTTGCGCCCGGTAGCGCCGGGCGGGCTTGATGGCCGTATGGCCGACATTCAGGGCTCGTACGACGATCTGTTCGCCGCTGTGCCCACCGCACTCGCCGAGTTGCTGGACGGCGGCGACGTCGGCGGCGCGGTGGCTGTCTACGTCGACGGCGAGCCCGTGGTGGATGTGTGGGGCGGGTTCGCCGATGCCCGGCGGAGCGTGCCCTGGCAGCGGGACACGCTCGTCAACGTCTGGTCCACCACCAAGACCATGACGGCACTGTGCGCGCTCGTCCTCGCCGACCGCGGCGAGCTCGATGTGGACGCGCCCGTCGTGCGGTACTGGCCGGAGTTCGGCGCGGGCGGCAAGGAGAAGGTGCTCGTACGGCATCTGCTGTCGCACACCGCCGGGCTGCCCGACTGGGATCCGCCGCTCACCACCGACGAGCTGTACGACTGGACCACCGCCACGGCTCGGCTCGCGGCGCAGGCCCCGTGGTGGGAGCCCGGGACCGGCGCCGGGTATCACTCGCTCACCCAGGGATTCCTGGTGGGCGAGGTCGTACGGCGGGTCACCGGGCGCAGCCCTGGCGCATTCTTCGCGGACGAAATCGCCGGGCCTCTCGGCGCCGACTTCCACATCGGGCTGCCCGCCGAGCACGACCACCGGGTGGCGCTCACCGTCCCTCCCCCGTCCCATGACGAGGACTACGCCACCAGCGCGGAAGCGGACGTCACCAGGGTCCGTCTCCGCGACGGCAACAGCACGGCCTGGCGCCGCGCCCAGATCCCCGCCGCGAGCGGATTCGGCAACGCCCGCTCGGTCGCCCTCGTCCAGTCGGCGATGGCCTGCGGCGGCACGGTCAACGGGGTGCGGCTGCTGTCGCGGGGCGGCTGTGACCGGGCGTGGGAGGAGCAGTTCAGCGGTGAGGACCTCGTGCTCGGCATGCCGGCCCGCTGGGGGCTCGGTTATGGCCTGTTCGGTACCACTTACGGGTGGGGCGGTTGGGGCGGTTCGCTGGTGATGATCGAGCCCGAGACACGGTCGGTGGTGGCGTATGTGACCAGCCAGATGCGCGAACCCGCCGAGGACACCCGGGGATTGGATCTCGTGATGTCCGCCTACGACGGAATCCAGGCGCTGCA
The DNA here is from genome assembly GCF_036173105.1 of Streptomyces sp. NBC_00287. NCBI lineage: Bacteria > Bacillati > Actinomycetota > Actinomycetes > Kitasatosporales > Streptomycetaceae > Streptomyces > Streptomyces sp. NBC_00287. The sequence continues at coordinate 5,954,110 of NZ_CP108053.1, read as the reverse complement.
GAAGTGATCACCGCATACCAACAGAGACTGCGGGACCGGCTGCTCGCCGCCCCGGAGGTCCCCGCGCCCGAACCCTGGCGGCCGGTGTTCCAGCCGATGCCGTACGCCCCCGTGGGCGGCCTCCTCGGCATCGGCTTCGCCACGCACCCCGACACCGGGCACGACCTGGTGATGGTCGTCTCGCACGACGGGCACGGTCTCTTCGACGCCGTGACCGGCGAGAAGATCGCCCGCGACCGGGACCCGGACCCCGAGACCGACACCCCCGACACGGCCGCCGATCTCACCTGCCCGGGGCTCGGCCCGATCGCCGGCACCAGGGTTCATATCGCCGGGCTCTTCGGCGGCGGGCTGCACACGGGCACCGACGGCTGGCAGGTGGACGTCCAGACCCCGGAGTGGCCCAACGAGCGGGTCCTGCTCTCCAACGGCCATGGCCAGTTCCACAACAGCCCTCACGGAGAAGGCTGGTGGCACATCTTCCACTCCTCCTACTCAACCTTCCGGGCCGCGGGTTTCTCCCCTTCCGGCGAGACCCTCGCTGTGGCGACGAGCAGTGACCTCACCGTCTGGACCCGCCACAACCCCTGACGGTTCGCGCAGCCCCCGCACCAGCAGCCACCCCAGCGCGGGCAGCACCGCCAACGGCGCCAGCGCTGTCTGCAGGGAGCTCGCGTCGGCGACCGCGCCGATCACCGGCGTGGCCAGGCCGCCGACGCTCACCGTCAGGCCGAGCGTGATGCCGCCGGCGGTGCCCACGCGCGTGGGCAGATAGTCCTGGCCGAGGGTGACCTGGAGGGAGAAGGGGACGTACAGGCCCGCCGAGGCCAGCGCCACGAAGACGTAGACCACCGGGCCGGGGACGAGGACCACGCCCGCGACCGCGACGACCGTGAGCAGGTACGACCGGCGCACCACCGTGACCCGGTCCCGGCGTTCGGCGAGAACTCCGCCCACCACACTGCCCACCGCGCCCCCGGCGTACAGCACGAACAGCGCGGCGCTACCGGCCGCCGTACCGCCGCCTGTGCGCTCCATGACGTGGAACGCGACGAAGGTGCTCAGGCCGATGAACGTGATGGACCGGCAGACCACGGCCAGCGACAGTCGTACGAAGGAGCGGGGGTCGTCGTGTGCCACCGCAGACGGCGCGTCACAGCCCCCTCCCTTCGGCCCATGAAGCGCCCGCAGAGCCGGAAGGCAGAGCGCGCTGCCCACTACCGCCGGGATCACCAGCAGCGGAGTCAGACGCAGGCCACCGGTGGCGACTACGGCTGCCACCAGCAGCGGCGCCGCCGCGAAGCCCAGCGTGCCGCCGAGCGAGAACCAGCCCATCGCCGTATGACGGCCCTGGGCCGCGAGGCGTGCGACGCGCGCCGATTCGGGGTGGTACGCCGCGACTCCCACCCCGGACAGCGCCATCAGGCCCAGCGTCAGCGCGTACGAGTCCCACAGCCCGCTCAGCGCGATTCCGGTGCCGCCCAGCAGTGTGCTGACGGGCAGCAGCCAGGGCACGGGCCGCCTGTCGGTCAGTACGCCGAACAGCGGCTGGGCCACCGAGGAGAGCAGGGAGGCGGCGAGCACGATGCCCGAGGCTGCGGCGTAGGAGTAGGCGCGTTCGGCCACGAAGAACGGGACGAGTGAGGCGACGGCGCCCTGGTAGACGTCGACACAGGCATGCCCGGCCGACAGCAGAATGATCGACTTGTTCCTTCGCACCCCGTCATCGTCGGCGCCGCGCAGCCTGACGGGCTTTCGATAATCTGCCAATCAATGCCGAAGACCCGCCAGACCCGCGATCAGGCCGCCGTCCGCCACCAGGCCGCCGTCCGCCACCGGGCCGCCGTCCGCCATCAGTCCACCGCCCCCACCCGCGCCCAATGGCTGGCCCCGGGCGCCGCCATCGACGCCCACCGTCACGACGAGCACCAGATCGTCTACGCGGCCCGCGGAGTCCTGGCGGTCACCACCGACGCCGGATCCTGGGTCGCGCCCGCCACCCGGGCCGTCTGGGTACCCGCCGGCACCGTGCACGCGCACCGGGCGCACGGCAGCCTCGACCTGCACCTCGTAGGTCTGCCCGCCGACGACAACCCGCTCGGCCTCGACGTGCCCACCGTCCTGAGCGTCGGCCCGCTGCCGCGCGAGCTGATCCTCGCCTACACCCGCGCCCCGCACGACGACAGCCCCGAGCGCGGACGGCTACGGGCGGTCCTGCTCGACCAGTTGCGGGCCTCCCCTCAGCAGCCCCTGCATCTGCCGGCCCCCACGGCACCCCAACTGCGTTCCCTGTGCGCCCTGTTGCACGAGGACCCGGCCGACAACCGCACCCTCGGCGCCCTCGGCCGACAGGTCGGCGCCAGTGAGCGGACGCTGTCCCGGCTCTTCCGTGCCGACCTCGGGATGACCTTCCCGCAGTGGCGCACCCAACTCCGGCTGTATCACGCGCTGGTGCTGCTGGCCGAGGGGATGTCCGTGACCGCGGTGGCGCATACGTGCGGCTGGTCGTCGGCGAGCGCGTTCATCGAGGCATTCCGGCGGACCTTCGGGCATACGCCGGGGGCGCACGGAACCACACATTCCGAGGGACGACGCTGAGGGCCCCGGAGCAGTCTCCGGGGCCCTCAGCAGGTCACACCGCTCAGATCGTGGCCGTGTCGATCACGAACCGGTACCGGACGTCACTCGCCAGCACCCGCTCGTACGCCTCGTTGATCTCGCTCGCGGCGATCAGCTCGATCTCGGCGCCGAAGCCGTGCTCGGCGCAGAAGTCCAGCATCTCCTGGGTCTCCTGGATGCCGCCGATGCCCGACCCGGCGAGGGTCTTGCGGCCCATGATCACCGAGAAGAGGTTGAGCGCGACGGGCTCCTCGGGGGCGCCGACGTTCACGAAGGCGCCGTCCGTCCTGAGCAGGGACAGGAACTGGTCCAGGTTCAGCGGGGCCGAGACCGTGGACAGGATCAGGTCGAAGTTGCCCTGAAGCTCCTCGAAGGTCTTCGGGTCGCTGGTCGCGTAGTAGTGGTCCGCGCCCAGCTTCAGCCCGTCCTCCTGCTTGCGCAGGGACTGCGAAAGGACCGTCACCTCGGCGCCGAGCGCGTGCGCGATCTTGACGGCCATGTGGCCGAGGCCGCCCATGCCGAGAATCGCGACCTTCTTGCCGGGGCCGGCGTTCCAGTGCTTGAGCGGGGAGTAGGTGGTGATGCCCGCGCACAGCAGCGGTGCGGCCACATCGAGGGACAGACCGTCCGGGATACGGACGGTGTAGTTCTCGTCCACGACGATCTGCCGGGAGTAGCCGCCGTAGGTGGGCTCGCCGTTCTTGTCGACGGCGTTGTACGTGCCGATCACGCCGCCGCCGGTGCAGTACTGCTCGAGACCGGCCTTGCAGTTGTCGCACTCACGGCAGGAATCGACCATGCAGCCGACGCCCACGCGGTCGCCGACGGCGAACTTGGTGACACCGGGTCCGACCTCGGAGACCACGCCCGCGATCTCATGGCCGGGCACCATCGGGAAGATGGCCTCGCCCCAGCCCTCGCGGACCTGGTGGATGTCCGAGTGGCAGATACCGGCGAACTTGATGTCGATCAGCACATCGAACTCGCCGACCGCACGGCGCTCGATGGTGGTGCGCTCCAGCGGGGCCTTGGCAGAGGGGGCGGCGTATGCAGCGACAGTGGTCATGGGAGTGGTTCTCCTAGGGGTTGCGCGCCCGGCTGCCTTCTCTTGCCTTCTCACCGGGCACGGCCTCCAGCCTGCCGGGTCGGCGAGCATTCACCCAGGTCACAGCTTTGCGTACGTCTGGTGTTCCTACTACTGACGGGGTCAGGCTGGTGTGCGTACGACCGTGAATACTGGAGGTATGGACGAACAGCCCGAATCCCCGCACGAGCCCGGCGGCGGCCTGGACCGGCGCGCCGAGCTCAGTGAGTTTCTGCGCACCCGGCGTGCCCGGCTGAAGCCGGAGGACGTAGGGCTGCCGGACTTCGGGCGACACCGCAGGGTGCCGGGGCTCAGGCGCGAGGAGCTGGCGCAGCTGGCCGGGGTGTCCGTGGCGTACTACACGCGGCTCGAGCAGGGCAATGGGCGCAATGTGTCGGCGGAGGTGCTGGACTCCATCGCCCGGGCGCTGCGGCTCAGCGACGCCGAGCACGCGCATCTGACGCATCTGGCGAAGCCGAAACAGCACAAGAAGAAGCAGGCGGGTCGGACCCAGCACGTGCGCCCGGCGCTACAGCACCTGCTGGACTCGATGACGGATGTGCCGGCGTACGTCACGGGCCGCCGCTCCGATGTCCTCGCCTGGAACCGGATGGCCTCGGCCCTCTTCGGCGACTGGGGACAGCTGCCGGCGCAGGAGCGGAACTGGGCGCGGCTGGTGTTCCTCAACCGCGACTCCCGCGAGCTGTTCGTGGACTGGGACCAGAAGGCGTACGACATGGTCAGCTTTCTGCGTATGGACGCGGGCTGCCACCCGGACGACCCGCTGCTGTCCGCCCTGGTCGGCGAACTCTCCGTGAAGAGCGAGGAGTTCAGGCGCCTGTGGGCCACCCACGACGTCAAGGAGAAGAGCTACGGCGTCAAGCGCCTGCGCCATCCCCTGGTGGGTGAACTGACCCTGTCCTTCGAGTCGTTCCGCCTGGCCGACGACGGCGAGCAGATCCTGATCACGTACCACGCGGAGCCCGGGTCCCCGGCCGCGGAGGCGCTCCGGCTCCTGGCGAGCTGGGGCACGGACGCGACGCGGGCGGGGACCGGGGCCGCTCAGCCCTGATACGGCGGCGCCGCCCCCCAGTTCCACTTCGGCACCGGCTGCTCCGCCGGGGGCTTCGCGTCGGCGCTGGAGAAGTAGACCGCGAGGCGGGTACCCCACTCCACATACGCCAGGAACGCGGACCGGAACTCCGCGTCCGTGGGCAGGCCCGCCTCGTCCGCCGCGTCCTGGATGAGGTTGACCCAGCGGCGGCGCTGGGGCTCGGTGATGGCCAGGCCCATGTGTTTGGCGACCATATGGCCGTGGCCGCCCTGGGTGTCGGAGTAGGCGGTCGGTCCGCCGAAGACCTCGCCCAGCCATACGGCCACATGCTCGGCGTGGGCCGGGTCCAGGTCCTCGAAGAACGGGGAGAGCAGGTCGTCCTTGCGGACCCTGTCGTAGAAGGCCGAGGTCAGGCGGCTGAGCGCCTCGGCCCCGCCCGCCCACGCGTACAGCGTCGGCACCGCCGAACCCGTGCCGTGCACGCTGGTCGGCTTGTAGTGCCGCATCTCCTCGATGTTGCCGATGTAGGGGCGGATCTCGGCCAGGAAGTCGGGGAACAGCTCCGAGGTGCGGAAGCCCTTGATGTGGTCCTCGGTCGAGGTCCAGGTGATACGCAGGATGAAGTGCTCGAAGTCCTCCTCGCAGCGGGTCAGTTCGTAGTCCACGCACTGCGGGGCCGCCGCGAGACTGGTCGCGGCGCGGGTGTAGGCGGACAGGAACTCCGCCGACTGCTGCTCGGGGATGCGGTACCGGATGTATTCCACCGTGTGAGCCGTCATGCGCCCACACAAGCACGGGAGCCGGATGGAAGCTGCTCTTCCGGCGCGGCATGGGTCCGTGTCAGCGCTGGGCGAAATCCAGCCGCGCTGACAGTCGTATGCGGGCCGGTTCCTGGCCGGCGGACAGCCTTCTCATGCTTCTCTTATTTCGGCCTTATCCCTTCATCACGCGCCGTACCTAGCTTGCGGCCATGTTCTTCACCTACCTGAGGCGCGAGCTGCGCCGCCGCAGAAAGGCGGCCCTCGTCGTCGCCTCCGGGCTCGCGCTGGGCATCGCCCTGGTCATCGTGGTCAACTCCGTGTCCTCGGGCATGGGCAAGGCCCAGGACAAGGTCCTGGAATCGTTGTACGGGCTCGGCACCGACATGACCGTCACCAAGGCGGCCGCCGCCGAGGGCAGCCAACCGGAGCGGCCACGCTTCGAGTTCGACGCGCAGGACAGCGACTCCGAGGAGGAGCAGAGCAGCGACCGGGTCATGGTCCAGGGCTTCCAGACGCTGGCGAGCTCGACCGTCGACAAGGTCGGTGCGCAGAACGGCGTCTCGGACGCGGTGGGCGGGCTGAGTCTGCAAGTCATCAAGGTCAACGGCCAGTTCCGGCGCGGCGAGTTCCAGCAGGACGGGGGCGGCGGCCAGGGGCAGGGCGGTCCCGGCGGCGGGACGCAGGCGCCCGAGGGGCGGGTCGAGGGCGGTGGCGCCGAGTTCGACGTCAACAACTACTCGGTCTACGGCACGGATGTCACCGAGCCGGCGCTGGGTCCGCTGACCTCCTCGAAGATCACCAGCGGTCGTACGTTCAAGTCGTCGGAGACCAACGCCAAGGTGGCCGTCGCCGACGCGTCGTACGCCAAGGAGAAGGAGCTGAAGGTCGGCTCCACCGTCACCATCAAGGGCACCAAGTTCGAGGTGATCGGCATCGCCACGCCCGAGAGCGGGGACGCGGCGGCCAACCTCTACGTCCCGCTGAAGCAGGCGCAGACGCTGAGCGACTCGAAGAACAAGGTCACCACGATCTACGTCAAGGCGACCGACTCCCAGCGGATCGACGCGGTCAAGTCGGAGATCCAGAAGAACATCTCCGGTACGACGGTGACGACTTCGGCGGATCTGGCGGACACGGTGTCGGGGTCCCTGTCGACGGCGTCCGACCTGGCGTCGAGCGTCGGCAAGTGGCTGTCGATCGCGGTCCTGGTAGCGGCGTTCCTGGTGGCCGGCCTGCTGACGTCCTCGGCGGTGTCGCGCCGGGTACGCGAGTTCGGCACGCTGAAGGCCCTGGGCTGGAAGTCGGGCCGGGTGACCCGGCAGGTCGTCGGCGAGGCGATCGTGAACGGCCTGGTGGGCGGCGCCCTGGGCATCGCGGTGGGCCTGGCGGGCGCATACGCGGTGACGGCGATCAGCCCGACGCTGGAAGCGGAGTTGGCCACAACGGGCGGCGGCGCCTTCGGCGGAGGCGGCCCCGGCGGAGGCATGGGCGGCGGCCCGGCAGCCCAGCAGTCCTCGAACGCCCTGGAAGTAGCCCTGACAGCCCCGGTCAGCGCAACGACGATCGCCCTGGCGGTGGGCCTGGCGGTAACAGGCGGCCTGATAGCGGGAGCCTTCGGCGGCTGGCGCGCGTCGAGGCTCCGCCCGGCGGACGCACTGAGGCGAGTCGAGTAGCACCGGTCGGCTGCGGCCGGCGGGGATGGGTCGCGCAGCCCGGCGCTGACGGGTTGCCACCCTTCTTTGCCAGCGGGCGCCGCCCCAGCGGCACGACTGCCCGCGGCTCGAGCGGCGCAGTCAGCGCGGCTGAAGCGGCGCAGCCGGCCCGCGGCTCGAGCGGCGCAGCCAATCGCGGCTGGACGAAGAACTGACGGACCTGCACCCACCCAAGGGGCGCGGGGCTGTGTCGATATACGGCTCCGCCGCGTGAGCGCGACCAGCCCCCACCCACCCGCAGCCGGCAAACCACTCGCACCACCCCCGAACCCCACCCAGGAGCACCCCACATGTACGAACTCAGAAACGTCACCAAGCTCTACACACGCGGTAAAGAAACCGTCCACGCCCTCGACGGAGTCGATCTCACGATCCCCGACGGCGACCGGCTCGTCATCCAAGGCCCCACAGGCGGCGGCAAGTCCACCCTGCTTCAGATGCTCGGTGGGCTCGATCGCCCGACTTCCGGTGAGGTCGTTCTGGATGGCACAGATCTGGCCAAGTTGTCCGAGGCCAAACTGACCGGCGTCCGCAGTGAGAACATCGGCTTTGTCTTCCAGAGTTTCAATCTCATTCCCACCCTCACCGCCCAGGAGAACGTCGAGACCGCCCTGGTCCCACTGGGCGTCAAGGTGAAGGAACGCCGCGAACGAGCCGCCGAGGCACTGAAGTCCGTCGGGCTCGGCGAGCGGCTCACCCACCTGCCCTCCGAGATGTCCGGCGGTCAGCAGCAGCGCGTCGCGATCGCCCGAGCCCTGGTCAAACAACCCAAGGTGCTGCTCGCCGACGAACCCACCGGCAACCTCGACGAGTCGATGCGCGACGAGATCATGGACGTACTCGAACGCATGTGGAAGGAGCTCGGGCTCACTTTCATCGTGGTCACGCACGATTCGGCCATCGCGAAGAAGGCCCCGCGTCTCGCGACCATCCGCAAGGGAAAGATCTCCGTCAAGGAAAACGCGGGCTCGTAGAATGACCGACTCGTAACAGTCCGATTCTGTCCGTCCCCTGTCTATTGAGGTCGCTGATCATCCCCCGGCATACTGCGTATTCCGGGGGGTGCACGTACGTCTGTGCAGGACCATCCCCGGCCGGGTGAAGGGGAATTCGCCCGGTACTTCAGCAAGGGGGAAACTTGCGCAGACAAGTGAAAAGAGCATGCGCGGCCACCGTCGCCACGGCAGCCGCCGTCGCCCTCGCCGCCGGCATGACCAGCCCGGCGTCGGCGAAGCCCGAGCAGCGGACCGATTCCGCCGCCCAGCTCTCCGCCCACCACCGCATCACCCTCATCACGGGTGACCGGGTCACCGTGGACACCAAGGGCCGGGTAATCGGCCTGGAGCGGGCGGAGGGACGGAAGCACATACCCGTCCAGATCCGTAAGACCGACGGGCACACGCTCGTCATACCCGCCGACGCGGCCCGGCTGATCACCGCCGGCAAGCTCGACCAGCGGCTGTTCGACGTCACCGAGCTCAACAAGTCGACGACCCGCAAGTCGCAGGCCAAGGGTCTGAAGGTGATCGTCGGTTACAAGGGCGCGGCGAGCGGCACCAAGGAAGACGTCCGGGACGCGGGCCAGCTCCGCCGGACCCTGAAGTCCCTGAACGCGGACGCGGTCCAGACGCCGTACACCGAGACACCCGACCTGTGGGACGCCGTCACCAACGGCGACAAGACCGCCTCGGGCATCGCGCACATCTGGCTCGACGGCACCCGCAAGGCGACGCTCGACAAGTCCGTGGCCCAGATCGGCGCCCCCAAGGCGTGGTCCGCGGGTTACGACGGCAAGGGCGTCAAGATCGCCGTCCTGGACACCGGCGTCGACGCGACCCACCCGGACCTCAAGGACCAGGTGATCGCCTCGAAGAACTTCACCCCGGCCGCCACCGCGGAGGACAAGGTCGGCCACGGCACGCATGTCGCGTCCATCGCGGCGGGCACCGGAGCGAAGTCCGGCGGCAAGTACAAGGGCGTGGCGCCCGGCGCCCAGGTCCTCAACGGCAAGGTCCTCGACGACACCGGCTCCGGTGACGACTCCGGCATCCTCGCCGGCATGGAGTGGGCGGCCGAGCAGGGCGCCCAGGTCGTCAACCTCAGCCTCGGCGGCATGGACACCCCCGAGGTGGACCCGCTGGAGGCGGCGGTCAACAAGCTGTCCGCCGAGAAGGGCATCCTGTTCGCCATCGCGGCGGGCAACTCCGGCCCGGAGTCGGTCGGTTCCCCGGGCAGCGCGGACGCCGCGCTCACCGTCGGCGCCGTCGACGACAAGGACAAGCTGGCCGACTTCTCCAGCACCGGCCCCCGCCTCGGCGACGGCGCCATCAAGCCGGACGTCACCGCTCCCGGTGTGGACATCACCGCCGCCTCCGCCAAGGGCAGCCTGATCGAGCAGGAGGTCGGCGAGAAGCCGGCCGGTTACCTGAGCATCTCGGGTACGTCGATGGCGACGCCGCATGTCGCGGGCGCCGCCGCGATCCTGAAGCAGCAGCACCCGGAGTGGACGTACGCCGAGCTCAAGGGCGCGCTGACCGCGTCCACCAAGGGCGGCAAGTACACGCCGTTCGAGCAGGGTTCGGGCCGGATCCAGGTCGACAAGGCCATCAAGCAGACCCTGGTCGCCGACCCGGTGTCGCTGAGCTTCGGGGTGCAGCAGTGGCCGCACACCGACGACACCCCGGTCACCAAGGAGCTGACGTACCGCAACCTCGGTACGCAGGACGTCACCCTGAAGCTGTCGTCGACCGCCACCAACCCGAAGGGCGAGCCGGCCCCGGCGGGCTTCTTCAAGCTGGGCGCCACCTCGGTGACCGTCCCGGCGGGCGGCAAGGCCACCGTCGACATGACGGTCAACACCAAGCTGGGCGGCACGCTGGACGGCGCCTACTCGGCGTATGTGACGGCGACGGGCGGCGGGCAGAGTGTCCGTACGGCCGCCGCGGTGCAGCGCGAGGTGGAGTCGTACGACGTCACCGTCAAGCACATCGGCAAGGACGGCAAGCCGACCGACGTCTACAACACCATCCTCCTCGGTTACACGGGTCTGGCCACCAACCGCTCCTACGGCGTTCCGCCGGTCGCCTCCGGCACCACGACGCTGCGGATGCCCAAGGGCCAGTACCTGCTGGACGCCTGGATCGCCAAGGACTTCAGCAACCTGGAGGGCGGCCTGGACTGGCTGGTCCAGCCGAGGCTGAACGTCACCAAGAACACCTCGGTCACGATCGACGCCCGTAAGACCCAGGCGGCCGACATCACGGTGCCGGACGCCGGGGCCAAGCAGCTCTCGGCGATGATCAACTACATGTACGACCCGGCGGGCATCGGCATCGGCGTCGGCTTCGACACCTTCGCCAATGTGCGGATGAAGCACCTGGGCGGCGAGGTCTCCGGTCTCCAGCAGACCTGGAGCGGCCAGTGGACCAAGGGTGCGAGCGCCGAGTACGACGTGGCCACCACCGCCAAGGTGAAGAAGATCCAGGGCGACAAGGTCCGCCACTTCAAGGCGAGCGAGCTCGCCACGGTGAAGAACCGGCTCGGCGCCTCGGCCCCGGGCAAGACCGGTGGCGTGGTCTCCTGGGGCATGTTCCCGACGGACCTCGTGATCGGCACGCCGGTCGAGCAGAAGCTGCCGGGCACCCGCACGTTGTACGTCTCGACGGCCGACAAGATCCAGTGGACCTTCGACGTCGAGCAGTACGGCAGCCGCAGCCCGGAGGGCTACCCGATCCCCGACGCCTTCTACACGCTGGGCAACCCGCAGACCTTCAAGGCGGGCCAGACCTACCAGAAGACGTTCAACAACGCGGTCTTCGGTCCGCACATCAACGCGGACTACGGCCTGTTCCGCGAGGGCAACAGCATCTACGGCTTCCTGCCGCTGTTCGCCGACGCGGCCAAGCACGCCGGCTCCTCGGACTTCACCTCGGTGAAGACGGAGCTGTACCGCAACGGCACGAAGATCGGCTCCAACACCGATCCGCTGTTCGGCGAGGGGATGTTCAAGGTCCCGTCCGCCGAGGCCGAGTACAAGCTGACCACCTCGGTCAAGCGGAGCGTCAAGGTCGCCGCCGCCTCCACGCGGATCGACGCGAGCTGGACGTTCAAGTCCAAGAAGCCGACCGCCGACCAGCTCAAGCTCCCTGCCTCCACGGTCCGCTTCAACGCGAAGACGGGTCTGGACAGCCGGGTCGAGGCCGGTAAGAAGCAGACCTTCCCGGTCAGCGTCGTGGGCGCCGCAGCGGGCAGCAACCTCAAGTCGCTGTCGGTGTGGGTGTCTTACGACCACGGCCAGACCTGGAAGAAGGTCACCGTCACCGGCGGCAAGATCACGGTGAAGAACCCGGAGAAGGACAAGGGCATCTCCTTCCACGCGAAGGTCGCCGACAAGAAGGGCAACAAGGCGACCATCTCGATCTACAACGCGTACTACGGCAAGTAAGCCGGTAGTTCACCGGTAAAGCCTGAAGGCGGCCGCCCCACGAGGGGCAGCCGCCTTCAGTGCGTCAGGAGCCGGACGGTCAGACCGCCGAACCGGCCTTCCAGTCCGCCCAGCTCAAGTTCCAGCCGTTGAGGCCGTTGTCCGGGGAGACCGTCTTGTCGCCGGTGTTCTGGACGACCACGACGTCACCGACGATCGAGTTGCTGTAGAACCAGTAGCCCTCGGTGCCCTTGTCATTGGCGCCCTTGGTGTCGTTCAGACCGACGCAGCCATGGCTGGTGTTGACGTTGCCGAAGACCGAGTCGGCGCCCCAGTAGTTGCCGTGGATGAAGGTGCCGGAGTTCGTCAGGCGGATGGCGTGCGGCACGTCCTTGATGTCGTACTCGCCCTTGCCGTCGTCGTCGGTGAAGCCCACGGTCGCGCCGTTCATGCGCGTCTCCTTGAACATCTCCGACATCACCATGACGCCCTCGTACGTCTTGTTCTCGGGCGAACCGGCGGAGACCGGGATGGTCTTGACGACCTTGCCGTCCTGCGTGACCTTCATCTGCTTGGTGTTGGCGTCGACGTACGACACCTGGTTGCGGCCGATCTTGAAGGTGACCGTCTTCTGCTGGACACCGTAGACACCCTCGGCGCCCTCGACACCGTCGAGCGCGAGCTCCAGCGTGACGGTGGAGCCTTCCTGCCAGTACTCGTCGGGCCGGCAGTCCATGCGGGTCTCGTTGAACCAGTGGCAGGCGACTTCCTGGCCGCTGGTCGTGGAGACCGTGACGCCCTTCTGGACGTCCGCCTTGTTGGTGATCGACTTGTCGAAGTTGAGCGAGACCGGCATGCCCACGCCGACGGTGGAGCCGTCCTCCGGCGTGAAGTAGCCGAGGAAGCTGTTCTTCGGGGAGAGCGTGGAGAAGGAGGCGTTCTCATGGGCCTCGAGGCCCTTGGCGTCCTCCGCCGTGACCGCGATCTTGTAGGTGGTCGACCGCTCCAGCTGGGCGCTCGGCTTCCAGCTCAGCTTGTCCGCGGATATCTCGCCCTCGACGGCGGTACCGTCCGCGGCGGTCATCGTCACCTCCGTGAGCGTGCCCTTGCTCACGGTGACGGCGGCGGAGTTGTTGATGGAGGCGTTGTCGGTGCCGTCCTTGGGCGTGATCTTGATCTGGGCCTCGGAGGTCTTCTCGGCCGCCGCCTCGTCGACCTTGGCCTGCGAGGTGTCGTTGCCGCCGTCGCTTCCGGAGGCCTCGTCGCCGCCGGAGCACGCCGAGAGCACCAGCACACCGCCGAGCAGTGCGGACGCGGCCATCAGGCCCTTGCGCCGCTTACTGTCCGTCATCACACGCTTCTCCATCGTTGCCGAATCCCCAACCCCGAGAGTCCCCGTCAAGAACCTTCAACGCTACGACCGGTTCGTCCCGTTCCACATCCCTTGGAGGTGTGGGGCACACCACGTCCGCTGCGGCGGGTGGTGTGGGTGTCGGTCAGTGCGCCCCTTGAGACGACGAAACCCCGGACGGCGGTTGCCGACCGGGGTCACGATTTCCCCAAGCCTGCTCAGCCAACCGTCTCTTCTTCGTCGTCCTCGTCGACATCATCCTCGTCGAGGTCCCAGTCCGGCGAGTCGGGGTCGTAGTCGATCTGCTCGCTGGACCAGGAGGCCTGCGCGAGGTCGATCCCGGGCACCTCACTGACCAGGTCGAACGGGTCCACGAGATAGGCGAGCGCCTCCGCGGTGTCTTCCGTCACAGCGCTCTCGGCGTGCGCCCGCTCGTCGCCGGGCATGTCGGCGTCGTCCGCGATCCGCTTCAGGGCCGCCTTGGTCAGGGCGTCCGCGTCGTCCACTTCGAGGACAAGTTCCACCCGAAGCCGTACAAAACGTGATGTCTCTTCAGTGCTCATGCCCGGAGCGTACGGCCCGAACATGGCTTGAGGCTCCCACGACTTTCCCACGACCCCGGGCTTTCATTAGCATCGCTCCACACGGCCAATTCGCCAGCGCCACAAGGGGATCGATATTCCGTGTCATCCGCTCGCCGTCCGTTGCTGACCGCCACCGCCGCGGGGACCCTCCTGGGCGCCCTGTGGTTCGTCCCGTCCGCGAATGCGAGCGGGGACGAGCCGGCGAGAGAGGCGCCCTCGACGGCTCCCTCCACACAGGTCACCCAGCAGGCCCGGGCCGCCGCCACGGACACCTCAGCCGTCGAACTCGCCGACACCGGAAGCTTCGACACCACGCCCTACGTCGTCGGCGGGACCTTCTCCCTCGCCCTCGGCGCGGGCTTCGTGGTGTATTCGGTACGACGGGAACGTCACGGTTTCTGAACCGACTTGACGTTTCTTTAACTAAACCTTCATAGTCCGCCTCATGAAGAGATCTTCGGGGGCGCGCATGGGCGCCACGGTCGCCCTGAGCGCGATAACGCTCGCCCTCATCACGGGTTGTTCGAGCGAGGAGTCCGACGACTCCAAGAGCACGGGCAAGGACAAGTCCGCCTCTCCGACGCAGGCCGCGAAGGCGCTGAGCGCCGCGGAGCTGGAGAAGCTGCTGCTTGCCCAGGGGGACCTGGGTGCCAAGAAGTACAAGGTCGAGGACGGGGACGACACCCTCCCCAAGTCCAAGACCGGAGTGACGTCGGAACAGGCCGAGTGCGAGCCGCTGGTGTGGGCCATGGCCGCTCTCCCTCCGGGGGAGACGGACGCGCACGCGTCCAACACCGTCTCGGAGGCCCCGGCGTCGACCGCCGCCGCGGACCCGGAGGACTTCGCGGACGCCTTCGACATCAATGTGACGTTCGTGGGCCTGTCCTCGTACGAGGGTGACGGCGCCGAGAAGGCCATGAAGGCCGTTTCCGACGGCGTCTCGGCCTGCGCCGGCGGGTACACCTTCACCGGCGAGGGCGAGACCACGAAGGTCACCAAGGTCTCCACCGCGAAGGCCTCCGGCCAGGGCGACGAGTCCGTGGCGTTCGTCCAGGCGGTCGACATGGACGGCGCAGGCCCGGCCAACTTCAGCACCGAGGTGGTGCGCAAGGGCAACACCATCGCCTCGTTCTACACGTTGAACCTCGCCGCGCTCGACTCCAGCAAGGCGGCCGAGATCCCGGCGGAGATCGTCACGGCTCAGCTGGGCAAGCTCAAGTAAGTCATCAGGAGCCCCGCTGCCACGTCTCGGCAGCGGGGCTCCGTGCTGTCCGCTACCGGAGCGGCCCGGTGACGCTCTCCACGGCCGCGACCAGCCGCCCGTCACGCACGAAGGCATCCGCCGCAGCGAGGTCGGGCGCGAGGAAACGGTCCGGCCCGGGCCCCTGAACCCCCGCCTTCCGTACGGCGTCGATGACGGCCTGCGTGGCGGGCGCGGGGGTGAGCCCCTCCCGCAGCTCCACGCCCCGCGTGGCCGCGTACAGCTCGACCGCGACGACCCGCGTCAGGTTGTCCACGGCGCTACGGAGCTTCCGCGCGGCCGACCACCCCATGGACACGTGGTCCTCCTGCATGGCGGAGGACGGAATCGAGTCGGCGGACGCCGGTACGGCCAGCCGCTTCATCTCGCTCACCAGCGCGGCCTGCGTGTACTGGGCGATCATCAGCCCGGAGTCGACGCCCGGGTCGTCCGCGAGGAACGGCGGCAGCCCATGGCTGCGGTTCTTGTCGAGCAGCCGGTCCGTGCGCCGCTCGGCGATAGACGCGAGGTCGGCGGCGGCGATGGCGAGGAAGTCGAGGACGTAGGCGACCGGCGCGCCGTGGAAGTTGCCGTTGGACTCGACGCGTCCGTCCGGCAGGACAACAGGGTTGTCCACGGCGGAGGCCAGCTCGCGCTCGGCGACCAGCCGGGCATGCGCCATGGTGTCCCGTCCGGCACCGGCGACCTGCGGAGCGCACCGCACCGAGTAGGCGTCCTGGACGCGCGGGGCGTCGTCCTGGTGGTGGCCGGTGAGCTGGGAGTCCTTCAGTACGGCGAGCATGTTGGCGGCTGCGGCGCCCTGCCCCGGGTGGGGGCGGATGGCGTGCAGCTCGGGGGCCAGCACCTTGTCGGTACCGAGGAGCGCCTCGAGGGAGAGGGCGGCGGTGATGTCGGCGGACTTGTAGAGGGTCTCCAGATCCGCCAGCGCCATGACCAGCATGCCGAGCATGCCGTCGGTGCCGTTGAGAAGGGCGAGGCCCTCCTTCTCGCGGAGCTCGACGGGCGCGATGCCGTGCTCGGCGAGCAGCTCGCCGGCGGGGCGTACGACGCCGTCCGGCCCTTCCGCGTCGCCCTCGCCCATGAGCGCGAGGGCGCAGTGGGAGAGCGGGGCGAGGTCGCCGGAGCAGCCGAGGGAGCCGTACTCGTGGACGACGGGGGTGATGCCGGCGTTCAGGACGTCGGCCATGGTCTGCGCGACCTCGGGGCGGACGCCGGTGTGGCCCGAGCAGACGGTCTTGAGCCGCAGGAACATGAGCGCGCGCACGACCTCGCGCTCGACGCGCGGGCCCATTCCAGCGGCGTGCGAGCGGACGATGTTGCGCTGGAGCTGAGCGCGCAGCTCCTGGCTGATGTGCCGGCTCGCCAGGGCGCCGAAGCCGGTGGAGACGCCGTAGACGGGCTCGGGCTTGGCCGCGAGGGCGTCCACGATCTCCCGGGCCGCGGCGAGAGCGCCCACGGCCTCCTGGCTGAGCTCGACGCGGGCGCCACCACGCGCCACGGCGAGAACGTCGGACGCGGTCACTCCGGACGTCCCCACCACCACAGTGTGCATATCCATATTCAGGAGCGTACGCAGTGAATTCGAAGATGTCACCAGTGGGGACGGGGTTTGCCCCTTACCGATTGGTCACGTCGGTGGGGCGGCGGGGTGGAGTGAGCGGCGGTTGGGGGCGGCGGGGACGGCGGAAGCGGCGATCGGGATCGGCGGAAGCGGCGGAAGCGGCCACCGGGGACGCCGGAGGCGGCGGGAACGGTGGTCGGGGACGCCGGAGGCGGCGGGAACGGTGGTCGGGGACGCCGGAGGCGGCGGGAACGGTGGTCGGGGACGCCAGAGGCGATCAGTCGGGGACGCCGGAGGCGATCGGTCGGGGACGGCGGAGGCGATCGGTTCGGTCGGCGGCGTTTGCCCGGAGCGGCGGTGAGCGACAGCCCCGGGGGGCTCGGGCGTGCGGTGACGGTCTCAGCGGCGGCCGCGGAAGCGGCGGCGCTCTGCTGTGGGGGGCTCGGTGGAGGGGGCGTCGGCCAGTTGTACGACCGGGTCGTCGGGGCCCTCTCGGCCCGCTACCACCGGCTTCGTGGCGCGCATCGCCTTGGCCTGGTACTGAGCCGCGTCGGCCAGCCGGAACAGGCGGCGGGCCGAGCGGACCGGGCCGATGGGATCGGCCGTGGAGGCGACCCCGCAGGCCACCCCGTCGCCCAGCTCCAACTCGGCGGCCCGGCGGCACAGTTCGTCGGCGGCGCGAACGACCTCGTCGGCGGGCGGGCCGACGGCGAGCAGACAGAACTCGTCGCCGCCGAGACGGGCGGCGAGGGTGCCGGGAAGCATGGCGCCGCACAGGGAGAGAACCGAGCCGAAACGCTCCAGCAGGCGGTCGCCGACGGCGTGCCCGCGGGTGTCGTTGACGCGCTTGAGCCCGTTCAGATCGCAGACGACGAGGCTGACGACGACACCCTCCTTGCGGTGCCGTTCGACGGCCTCGTCCAGCCGTCCGTCCACGGCTCGGCGGTTGGCGAGACCGGTGAGCGCGTCGGTGAACGCCAGCCGCCGAGCCTCCTCCAGCCGCTCCGCCTGGGCGATCCCGGCGGCGACGACGGCCGCGAGCACAGTGGCGAAGTCGGCGTCCTCCCGTTCGAAGACGGGGGCGCCGGTCGGACGGGCTACGTAGAGCTCGCCCCACGCCCGGCCGTGCAGCACGATGGGCGCGACGACGCAACACCCGCGACCCCGGCGCCGTAGGGCAGCGACGCGCTGATGGATGTACCCGGGCCGCCGGCCGGCCGCGGGCCCCTCCGCGGTCTCGACCCAGGCGTTGGGCTCACCGCCCCCCGCCCAGCGCTCGTGCAGAAACTCGGTGATCTCCGGGAACTGATGGACGGGATAAGCCTCGCCATCAGGGAACTCCACCTCGTCCGGGGCCCGGTCCCCCACATTGACGAGCACCCGCAACCGCCCCAGCTCCCGCTCCCACACCGACAGCGCGGCAAAACTCCCCCCGAGCGCACGACAGGCCCCCACCGCCGCCGCCCGCCAGGCCTCCCGCGAACTGTGCGCCGCCGCCATCCCCTGCGCCAACCCCACAACGGCCGACAGCCGGTTCTCCTCACCCATCACTCCAGGCTAGGGAGGTTCGCGACAAATAGGGACATTGATACGGCGAACAGGTGTCAACCTGCCGGGCCGCGCCCACCCAGGGGGGCCGTCACTCCCCCGGCCACTCCGGCCTCCGCTTCTCGTTGAACGCCGCCACCCCCTCCGCCCGGTCCCCCGAGAACGCCACCGACCGCCACGCCGCGTCCTCGACCTCAAGACCGGCCCGCAGATCCAGCCCGTGCCCCAGACGCAGCGCCCGCTTCGCCGCCCGCAGGCCCACCGGCGAGTTCCCGGCGATCCGCGACGCCAGAGACAGCGCCTCCTCCCGGTCCCGCCCCGCCTCCACCAGCTGATCCACGAGCCCCAACTCCTGTGCCTCCACAGCCTCGACCCGCCGCGCCGTGAAGATCAGCTCAGCCGCCCGAGCCGCCCCGACCCGCCGCGGCAGCAACTGCGTACCGCCACCACCCGGGATCACTCCCACCGACACCTCGGGCAGCCCCACCACGGCAGTCGCGTCCGCCACGATCAGATCGCAGGACAGCGCCAGCTCGAACCCACCCCCCAGCGCAAACCCATGCACCGCCGCGATCGTCGGCACCGGCAGCTCCAGCACCCCCGTGTACGCCCCCCGAGCCACCGGCCGCTGTCGCACCAGATCCGCGTCGCTGAAAGAGTTCCGCTCCTTCAGATCCGCCCCGACACAGAACGCCCGCTCATGCGTAGAGGTCACCACCACCACACGCACGCTCGCGTCCGCCCCCAGCGCCGCACACGCCGCCCCCACCGACCGCGCCATCTCCGTCGACACGGCGTTCATGGCCTTCGGCCGGTCCAGGGCGAGTTCCGCGACATGCCCGCCGTCCCCGTGCCGCCGTACCTGCACGAACTCCCCGTACCGCTCCTCGCTCATGACACCCTCCGGTTAACGCGGGTTAACAACGATCGCCCCGATCATCGCAGCCCGGCCTCCCTGGGGGAAGGCACCCCATTCGGGTGACATCCCCCGAAACCGCGCTCCCCCCACCCGCCGGAGCGCATAGCGTGCGTCCGCCACGGCGCAACGGGGGCGCGAGCGCATCGGGGAGGGATCGTGATGGCGGTTACGGAAGCGTCGGCGACGCAGACCACGGACGACACGGGGACCGGCACCCCAACCCGCCTCTTCGGCGCCCGCGGCCGGCACCGTCGCCCCCGTCCCCGCAAGGTCCTGCTCGCCGCGGGCGGCCTCGCCCTGGCGGCCGGCGCCCTGAGCCTCGTACGACTGACCCCCGAGTCGGGGCTCAGCAGCCTCGGCACCCCGGAGGCGGAACCCTGGCTGAACCCCAGCGGGGACAGGGACCCGGCAGCGGACCGCGCCACGAACGCCGCCGCGACCGTGGGCACGGTCCCGCAGGTCAGCCCGTCCGCGACCACCGCCATGGGCGGCCTGGGCGCCACCCCCACGGCGACCCCGAGCCTCGTACCGACGACGACTCCGGGAGCCGTCACCCCCGTAACACCCCTGGACCCCGCGACGACGATCCCCGAGGCCCCGAACACCGCCACACCCCGGCCGAACCCGCCCGCGACGACGGGCCCCGCCCCACAGCCGCCCGCAGCCGCGCCGACGCCCGCTCCCAGCGCGCCCGCGAACTCCCCGAGCCCGCAGCCGTCGCCCAGCCCCACCGACCGTCCGGGTGTGTGCCTTCCGATCGTGGGGCTGTGCGTGACCCGCTGACGGCCTCCGCTACGAGGGAGTCCCGTCGCGCCGCGCGAGCAGCCACGGCTCGACCACGCCGAGGCCACGCACGGGCCGCTGCCACATCGGCTGCAGCGCGAAGCGGTACGTCGGCGGCTCCTCGCCCTCCTTCTCGGCGGCCGCCGCGGCCTCCGCCGCCTCCGCCTCGGAGGCCGGTGCCTCGCCGGTACGGATCAGCTCCTCCGCGAAGGCGCTGTCGACGAGGACGGCGTCCCGAGGAGCTATCGAGGTGAGCCGGGAGGCCAGATTCACGGTCGTACCGAAGAC
The DNA here is from genome assembly GCF_036173105.1 of Streptomyces sp. NBC_00287. Taxonomy (NCBI): domain Bacteria; kingdom Bacillati; phylum Actinomycetota; class Actinomycetes; order Kitasatosporales; family Streptomycetaceae; genus Streptomyces; species Streptomyces sp. NBC_00287. The sequence continues at coordinate 5,934,162 of NZ_CP108053.1, read as the reverse complement.
ATCGCCCATACGAGTGGTCACCGTGCCGAAGGCGATGCCGACCCGCAGCTCGGGCATGGTCTCGTCGTTCGCCATGGTCTCGATGAGTCGCAGCGCGATCTCGGCGGCGACACCCGCGTCGTCGGCGGAGTACAGCACCTCGTCACCGAGCGTCTTGATGAGCCGTCCGCCGCGCGCCGCGACCAGGTCGGCGGCGGTGGTCTCGAAGGCCTCGACGAGTTCGCCGAGCTCCTCCTCCTCCATACGGCGGGTCAGCCGCGTGAACCCGACGAGGTCGGCGAAGCCGACGGCGAGCCGCCGGTCGACCATCTCCTCGTCGTCGGCGGCCTGCACGACCCGCCCGGTGGCGGCGGCGAGCTGGCGGCGCCAGACGTAGACGAGGAACTCCTCCAGTTCGGGCAGGAGCAGCTCGACCAGGGGGTAGGTGACCTCGGTCCGGGTCATGCCCGGCTCCGGCGGCTCGGTCAGGCCCTCCAGGAAGGAGTCGATCTGCCACTCGGCGAGCCGGGCCGTGGTCTGCCCGGTGGATCTCGCCACCTGCACGGCCATGGCCTCACTGAGCAGCCCCGCCTCGACCAGACCGGCGAGGCGCCTGAGCGCCAGTACATCGGCCTCGGTCAGCGCCTTGGCCTGCCCGATGTCGGCGAAGCCCATGGCCCGCCAGAAACGGGAGGCCAGCTCCATCGAGACACCGGCGCTGCGGGCGGCCTGAAAGGGGGTGTAGCGCCGCTCCGCGCCGAGGATGAGCTGTTCAAGACGCAGGGCGAGTGGATCTTCGCCGGGGTCGGCGGCGTAGGGGTCCATGCCGGAGCCCGTGTCGTCGACGGTCACGCCTGCTGCCCTTCCGATCTGCCGCGGTCAGGTATCGACCGGCCTTCACTTTACGGCAGGTGTGCCCTAGCTCACTCCGTCAGGGCGATTCCGGAGGGGGTGACGGTGGCAAGGGCGAAGAACTCACGCCGGACGCAGGTGCACGATGTCCCCCGCCCCCACGGGCTCCTGCACCCCCTCCTCGGTGGCGATCACCAGGCGGCCGTCCCCGTCCACCGCGACCGCCTCCCCGACCAGCGACCGGTCCCCGGGCAGCTCGGCCCGCACCACGCGCCCGAGCGTCGCGCACCCCGCCGCATACGTCTCCTGCAGACCGCTCACCGCGGGGTCGCCCCCGGCCGACCGCCACCGCCCGTACCAGTCCTCCAGCGACCGCAGCACCGCCCGCAGCAAGGGATCCCGGTCCGTGCTCACCGCCCCGGCCAGCGCCAGCGAGCCCGCCTGCGGCACCGGGAGTTCCTCCTCCTTGAGGGTGACGTTGATACCGACGCCCACCACCACCCCGTCGTCCCCGGCCCGCTCCGCGAGGATGCCCCCGGCCTTGCGCTCCTCCCCGCCGACGGTCACCAGCACGTCGTTGGGCCACTTGAGTGCCGTATCGACCCCCGCCGCCCGTGAAAGCCCCGTCGCCACCGCCACCCCGGTGAGCAGCGGCAGCCAGCCCCAGCGGGTGACCGGGACGCCCGTCGGCTTCAGCAGGACGGAGAAGAAGAGGCCCGAGCGAGGCGGTGCCGTCCACTGCCGGTCGAGCCGCCCCTTGCCTGCCGTCTGCTCCTCGGCGACCAGGACCGCGCCCTCCTCGGCCCCGCCCTTCGCGGCCAGAGCCACCAGATCACTGTTGGTGGAGCCGGTGCGCTGCACCACCTCCACGTCGCACCACAGTCCGTCCGCCCGTACCAGCGCCCGGCGCAGTGCCGAGCCATTGAGCGGAGGACGTTCCAGGTCGGACCAGCGGCTGTCGTCTGATGCATCGCGCGGCGTCATGCAAGCCACCCTAGGTGTGGCCAACGCCGCACTGCCGATTGGTAGGCGCGCCACTACTCTACGGATGAGTAACCGTCCCCCCTTTTGAGCAGGCAGGGAGCCGCGATCCCGATGTCCGAGCCGGAAGAGCAGATCGACATCCACACCACCGCGGGCAAGCTCGCGGATCTTCAGCGCCGCATCGATGAAGCGACGCACGCCGGCTCCGCACGTGCCGTCGAGAAGCAGCACGCCAAGGGCAAGTTGACGGCCCGTGAGCGCATCGAGCTCCTCCTCGACGAGGGGTCCTTCGTCGAGCTGGACGAGTTCGCCCGGCACCGGTCGACCAACTTCGGCCTGGAGCACAACCGCCCCTACGGCGACGGCGTCGTCACCGGGTACGGCACGGTCGACGGCCGCCCGGTCGCCGTGTTCTCGCAGGACTTCACCGTCTTCGGCGGCGCGCTGGGCGAGGTCTACGGCCAGAAGATCGTCAAGGTCATGGACTTCGCGCTGAAGACCGGCTGCCCGGTCATCGGCATCAACGACTCCGGCGGCGCCCGGATCCAGGAGGGCGTCGCGTCGCTGGGCGCGTACGGCGAGATCTTCCGCCGCAACACCCATGCGTCAGGGGTCATCCCGCAGATCTCGCTCGTCGTGGGCCCGTGTGCGGGCGGGGCGGTCTACTCCCCCGCGATCACCGACTTCACGGTCATGGTCGACCAGACCTCGCACATGTTCATCACCGGCCCGGACGTCATCAAGACCGTCACCGGTGAGGACGTCGGCTTCGAGGAGCTCGGCGGCGCCCGTACCCACAACTCCGCCTCGGGCGTGGCGCACCACATGGCCGGGGACGAGAAGGACGCCATCGAGTACGTCAAGCAGCTGCTGTCGTACCTGCCGTCCAACAACCTCTCCGAGGCCCCGGCCTTCCCGGAGGAGGCGGACCTCGAACTCACCGACGAGGACCGCGAGCTGGATGCGATCGTGCCGGACAGCGCGAACCAGCCGTACGACATGCACACGGTGATCGAACACGTCCTGGACGACGCCGAGTTCTTCGAGACGCAGCCGCTGTTCGCGCCGAACATCCTCACCGGGTTCGGGCGGGTCGAGGGCCGGCCGGTGGGCATCGTCGCCAACCAGCCGATGCAGTTCGCCGGCTGTCTCGACATCGACGCGTCCGAGAAGGCCGCGCGGTTCGTGCGGACCTGCGACGCCTTCAACGTCCCGGTGCTCACCTTCGTCGACGTGCCCGGCTTCCTGCCCGGCGTCGACCAGGAGCACACCGGCATCATCCGCCGCGGCGCCAAGCTGATCTACGCCTACGCCGAGGCGACGGTCCCGCTGATCACCGTCATCACCCGCAAGGCCTTCGGCGGCGCCTACGACGTCATGGGCTCCAAGCACCTCGGCGCCGACCTCAACCTCGCCTGGCCGACCGCCCAGATCGCCGTCATGGGCGCCCAGGGCGCGGTCAACATCCTGCACCGCCGCACGATCGCCGAGGCCGAGACGAACGGCGACCTGGAGGCGACCCGCGCCCGTCTGATCCAGGAGTACGAGGACGCCCTCCTCAACCCCTACATCGCGGCCGAGCGCGGCTACATCGACGCCGTGATCATGCCGTCGGAGACCCGCCGCCACATCGTGCGCGGCCTGCGCCAGCTCCGCACCAAGCGGGCGTCCCTGCCCCCCAAGAAGCACGGCAACATCCCCCTCTAAGGAGCCGCTGTGACGATCAAGGTCTTGCGGGGCAACCCGACCCCCGAGGAGCTGGCCGCCGCCCTGGCGGTGGTCCGCGCCCGCGCCGCGGCGGCAGCATCGGTGCCGCCCGGCGCGCCCACGGAACGGGACTCGTGGTCCGACCCGGCGAGGATCGCGGCACACCGCTTGCCGCAACCGGGCCCGACGACGTGGGCACGTACGTACTGGCCTGGGTAAAACTCCTCAGGGGCGCGGGGAACCGCGCACAGTCGTGGAACCAAGGGCGCCAATTAAGTACGCATACTCAGGCGCCCTGAACGGCCCAAGCCCCACGCTAGTGGCATGCTCTGGTCCGACCCCGAAGACGAGCCGCCGAAAGAACTCCGCGATGTGCAGAACATGCTGCGGAGACTCGGCGTGCTCGTGGCGTTGGCCATGGTGCTCGCCATGCTCGTGGCCGGACTACGCTGACTCCATGACTGATCAGCCCCGCCGCCGACTCGTCCTGGCCTCCCAGTCCCCCGCCCGGCTGGGGCTGTTGCGCCAGGCCGGTCTGGACCCCGAGGTCATCGTCAGCGGCGTCGACGAGGACGCCGTCACCGCGCCCACCCCCGCCGAGTTGGCCCTCGCCCTGGCCGAGGCGAAGGCCTCCGTCGTGGCGGCGAAGCCGGAGGTCATGGGTGCGCTGGTGATCGGCTGCGACTCGGTCCTCGACCTGGACGGACAGCCGCTGGGCAAGCCGGCCGACGCCGAGGAGGCCACCGCGAGGTGGAAGTCGATGCGCGGCCGGGCCGGAACCCTCCAGACCGGCCACTGCGTCTGGGACACGGTGAGCGGACGGCACGCCTCCGCCACCGCCTCCACCGTCGTCCGCTTCGGCGAGCCGACCGACGAGGAGATCGCCGCGTACGTCGCCTCGGGCGAACCCCTCTATGTCGCCGGGGCGTTCACCCTCGACGGCCGCTCGGCCCCGTTCATCGACGGCATCGACGGCGACCACGGCAATGTGATCGGCATCAGCCTGCCGTTGGTCCGACGGCTGCTGGCCCAGTTGGGGATCTCCATCACCGACCTGTGGACGTGACCTCGGACGTCCTTACGCCGGCGCAGCCCCATTCGTAGGCTCCGGCCGAGCGTCCACCGGCTCCCCGTTGCCCTGGGCGTCGTACGTCATCAGCAACAGCACGATCAGCCCCAGCACCACCACCATGAACAGGAACGCCGTCCAGCCCACCAGGCCCCAGGCGAACGCCCCCAGCAGCCCGTGCACGACCGCCGCGCTGATCAACAGCACCCGCCCGAGCCCGGCCGCCGGGCGATCCCGTAGCGCGACCAACAGCGCCACCACGCCGCACAGCGCGAAGTACAAGCCGAAGACCACGCCCCCGATCTTCGACGACACCGACATCACATCCGGGTCCAGCCCCGCCAGGGACATGTCCTGGCGGTCGACCACGACGCCCAGGAACCACTGGACCGCTGCGATGCCGAACGCCTCGGTGAAGAGGACGACCGCCACCACCCATGCCACCGGTCTGCGCACCACCGGCCCCCACCCACTTCCGAGCGCTCTAGCGCCGTCCTAGCAGGACTGCGGTTACTCCAAGTACGTTCGAGACAAGCGAACGCTACTAACGGGTAAACCTCGGGACAAGGGTTCTGAGAGGGGCAAAGAATCGTTGGGCCATTCGTAGGGACTCCACAAAGAAACGGAGTGGCCCGCAGCACCTGATGACAGAGACCTTGACCACAGCGGGCGGCTAGGGTTTCCGGGAGGAGTCCCGCGTACCACGGTGCGACAAGGGATTTCGCGGGTCGAGCGAGCCTCGAATCACGCTCCGTGTGGGCAAGCTCACCATTGGGGACGGGTCGAAGTGCCGTGTCGGCAGTCCCTAAACTCGGCTTGTTTCAAGGAGGGAGCCTCAATCGTGCGCAAGGTGCTCATCGCCAACCGTGGCGAAATCGCTGTCCGCGTGGCCCGGGCATGCCGGGACGCCGGTATCGCGAGCGTGGCCGTATACGCCGACCCGGACCGGGACGCTCTGCATGTCCGCGCCGCGGATGAGGCGTTCGCCCTGGGCGGTGACACCCCGGGCACTAGCTATCTGGACATCGAGAAGGTCCTCAAGGCGGCGCGCGAGTCGGGGGCCGACGCCATCCACCCCGGCTACGGATTCCTCTCCGAGAACGCCGACTTCGCGCAGGCGGTTCTCGATGCCGGGCTGATCTGGATCGGTCCGCCGCCGCAGGCCATCCGGGACCTCGGTGACAAGGTCGCCGCCCGGCACATCGCCCAGCGCGCGGGTGCGCCGCTGGTCGCCGGCACGCCGGACCCGGTCTCCGGCGCCGAGGAGGTCGTCGCCTTCGCCGAGCAGCACGGTCTGCCGATCGCGATCAAGGCCGCCTTCGGTGGCGGTGGCCGCGGTCTGAAGGTCGCCCGGACCCTCGAAGAGGTGCCCGAGCTCTACGACTCGGCGGTCCGTGAGGCCGTCGCCGCCTTCGGCCGGGGCGAGTGCTTCGTCGAGCGCTACCTGGACAAGCCGCGGCATGTGGAGACCCAGTGCCTGGCCGACCAGCACGGCAATGTCGTGGTCGTGTCGACCCGTGACTGCTCGCTCCAGCGCCGCCACCAGAAGCTGGTCGAGGAGGCCCCGGCGCCGTTCCTCTCCGACGAGCAGGTCGCCGAGCTGTACTCCTCCTCCAAGGCCATCCTGAAGGAGGCCGGTTACGTCGGCGCCGGTACCGTCGAGTTCCTCGTCGGCATGGACGGCACGATCTCCTTCCTGGAGGTCAACACCCGTCTCCAGGTGGAGCACCCGGTCACCGAGGAGGTCGCCGGCATCGACCTCGTACGCGAGATGTTCCGGATCGCCGACGGCGAGGAGCTGGGTTACGACGACCCGGCGCTGCGCGGCCACTCCTTCGAGTTCCGCATCAACGGCGAGGACCCGGGCCGTAACTTCCTCCCGGCGCCCGGCACGGTCACCACGTTCAACGCGCCCTCCGGCCCCGGCGTCCGGCTGGACGCGGGCGTGGAGTCCGGCGCGGTCATCGGCCCGGCCTGGGACTCCCTGCTGGCCAAGCTGATCGTCACCGGCCGCACCCGCAAGGAGGCCCTGCAGCGGGCCGCCCGCGCCCTGGAGGAGTTCCAGGTCGAGGGCATGGCCACGGCCATCCCGTTCCACCGCGCGGTCGTCGAGGACCCGGCGTTCGCCCCCGAACTCACCGGCAGCCAGGACCCCTTCACGGTCCACACCCGCTGGATCGAGACCGAGTTCGTCAACGAGATCAAGCCCTTCGCCGCCCCCGCCGACGTGGACACGGACGACGAGGCGGGCCGTGAGACGGTCGTCGTCGAGGTGGGCGGCAAGCGCCTGGAGGTCTCCCTGCCGTCCTCGCTCGGCATGTCGCTGGCCCGCACCGGCCTCGCCGCCGGGGCCAAGCCCAAGCGCCGCGCGGCGAAGAAGTCCGGCCCCGTCGCCTCCGGCGACACCCTCGCCTCCCCGATGCAGGGCACGATCGTCAAGATCGCGGTCGAGGAGGGCCAGGAGGTCAAGGAGGGCGACCTGGTCGTCGTCCTGGAGGCCATGAAGATGGAGCAGCCGCTCAACGCCCACAAGTCCGGCACCATCAAGGGCCTGGCCGCCGAGGTCGGCGCCTCGATCACCTCGGGCGCGGCGATCTGCGAGATCAAGGACTGAGCAGCCGTACGACATCCCGAAGCGCCCGGCGGACTGGAGCAGACAGTCCGCCGGGCGCCTCGTTTTCCCCGTCCCCCGCTTCGGTGGACCCTAGGTGGTGCGCGTCCAGCCGATGCCGTGCCGGACGACGACGAGTCCGGCCAGGGCGAAGGCGACGCCCATCATCGCGAAGGACAGGACGGTCAGGGGCATGATGCCGCCCGCGTATCCGACCACGTTGACCGGCATGGACAGGATCAGCAGCCAGGCCGCCCAGGGAGCGATCACCCGGCCGCGCAGCAGGGCGACGCCGAGCAGGATCGCCCCGAGGACATGGGCGACGACGAAGTAGAAGGTCGGTACGGCGACCACCAGCAGTCCGTACGTCCCTTCCCCGGCCTTCGCCAGGGCTTCCTGGCTCACGCCTTCCTCGAGCCCGCCCAGGGCGACCGCGTCCAGCTCCGGTGCCGAGGAGATGGCCAGCAGCCCGGTGCCGAGCAGGACGAGCCCCCACAGCCCGAGCTTGGGCGAGTACCGCATCGCCAGCAGCCCCACCACCAGCGTGCCGACCACCAGCGCGATCGACCCGAACAGCCAGCACCACAGGCTCACCTGGGTGAGCGTCCGGTCGTCGGCGATGTCCCGGACGATCTCCTCCTCCGAGCCCCCGGTGCTGTACGGGATGATGCCGACACCGAGGGCCAGCAGGAACGGCCCGAGCACGGTGGTGATCCCCAGCAGAACGCGCCCGGTACCGGCCGGCGCCCCCGGCTCGGCGGCCGAGGTCGGCGCACGCGACGGAGTCGTGGTCATGAGAGTCCCCCTTGGCGGCTGCCCACGCGCGGGGCGCCTTCCGCCAGTGAAGCGAGCACGCCAGGCCGATGACCATCCGTCAATTCTGACGTATCGCGACATGTCGCCTCAGGCGGCCCGCTATTCCCCGAGCATCCCGAGATCCCGCCCCCTGCGCAGCAGCGCCGCCGTGTGCCCCGCCTCCAACTTCCGGTGCAGGGAGGCGATATACCCCCGCACGGTCGCCGGGGCCAGCCCCATCCGCCGGGCCGCCTCCGTCGCCGTACACCCGCCGTCGAGGTGCCGCAAGGTACGCAACTCCTGCTCGGTCACCCCGAAGAGCCGGGCGGTGGTGCGGGCCCGCGCAAGATCCCGGAGCAGCAGCAGAACGGGCAACCCGGGTGCGGCAGGCGGCACATGCCGGACCTCCACGTCCCGGGTGGCGAAGTCGCCGACACCGAGCAGCGGATGATCGAGTACGGCGGGCAGGAGACCGCCGGCCACGGCATTGAGGGCGTACGGCCGCCCGGCCTCGTCGAGGGCGGCGACCCCCCGGTCCTGCCCGCCGACCAGTTCCAGCGCGGCTACGGAAGCCACAAACGGGCATACGCCACCGACGCAAACGTGCGGCGGTGGCAGGGCTTCCACTGTGCCTCGGGCCGGAAGTCCAGGTTTTGGCGCCCTCACCTGCGCGGACGCAGGCGATTCTGGTCCGCGCCGGCATTCAGCGCCACCACGGGTTCCTGCTTCATCAGCCCTTGCCCCTCCCGCAGGGGAGTCGGTCTTACACGGGCCTCCACAGGCGTCACTTTCCGCCCGCCCGGCGGTAGGTCCGCCAGCAGCGCTGTCGGACGGGGGAACGCTATCGGCGCAGGCGCCCGAACTCGGGACAAGAAGCGACAGGTTCACCGTGACGCGCGACGAATCAACCGCGTGTTCGACAGCAAGGATCGCGACTACCAGCCGCAACAGCTCGGGCAGCACCCGCGCCCGCAACTCCTCGACGGAACCGACCTCTTCAAGACCCCGTACGACGGACAGCACCCGCCGCCCGTCCGCGCCACTGATCTCCATGCGCACTCCCCCGGCGCTGCTCCCGCCCGAGACGTCCTGTAAGAGACGTTAGGGCCCCGGACGGGCGCGGGAAGGCCACTCGCAGGTGCGCGATGGCATCCTGAAGGCAGAGCCGGGCGCGGATGAGAGCAGGTGGGAGCCATGGTGGGCGCGACCTCACGCGGGACCGCGGAGAGTGGAGGTGCGGCGGCATCGCAAGTTGCTCCGCGCGCCATGCGCGCCGACGCCCGGCGCAACTACGACCGCCTCCTCACCGAGGCCCGCACCGCCTTCGCCGAGCACGGCACGGACGCGTCCCTGGAGGACGTGGCCCGCAGAGCGGGCGTAGGCATCGGCACCCTCTACCGCCACTTCCCCAACCGCCACGCCCTACTGAGCGCGGTCTTCGAGGACGCGGTGAGCGACCTACTGGCCCGGGCCCGCGAACTGAGCCGGGCGCCGGAGCCGTGCGGCGCCCTGGTGACCTGGCTACGGGAGATGGTCGAGCACGCGAGCGAGTACCGCGGCTTGTCGCGAGCGCTGATGTCCGTCTCCTACGACGACACGTCGGCCCTGGCCCGGTGCAGCGACCCGATCAGGGAGGCGGGAGGTGAGCTGCTGAGCAGAGCGCAGGAGGCGGGCAAGGTCCGCACGGATGTGGCGATCGCCGACCTGCTCCAGCTCACCCATGCCATCGCATTGGCGGCGGAAGAGACCCCGGGGGATCCAGACCTGGCGGACAGGTTGCTGATGTTGACACTGAGGGGGTTGAAAACGGACCTCTAGGGGCGCGGGGAACTGCGCGACCAGCCACAACGGACCCGCAGCCGCCCAAATACAGCAAAACCCCTGTGAATAGGCGCCCTTAACGCCGCCGAAGATCAGCGACACGCCCCCGCTCAGCCCCCGGCACCGGCTCCCCAAGCACCGCCGACCGAAGCCCCGCCGGAGCCGCCCGCCTAGGGCCCGGCACAGACCGCGCAGCGCGTCGTGCCGGGACTTCGTCACCCCCCTGGCTCCCACTCGCCCCGGCCACGGCGATCTGCACCCCCTGATCGGCAAGGGCCTGCAACTCGGTCTGGGCACGGTCGTCATGAGTCGGCGGCTCATCGGTCACCAGCCGCGTGATCACATCCGTAGGCACGGTCTGGAACATCGTGTCCGTACCGAGCTTGGTGTGATCGGCGAGGACGACAACTTCCGCCGCCGCCTGCACCAGCGCCCGGTCGACGGACGCCGAGAGCATGTTGGACGTGGACAGCCCGCGCTCGGCCGTAAGGCCGCTCCCGGACAGGAAGGCACGGGAGACCCGAAGCCCCTGCAGGGACTGCTCGGCCCCGCTGCCCACGAGGGCGTAGTTCGAACCGCGGAGAGTGCCGCCGGTCATCACGACCTCCACCCGGTTCGCATGGGCCAACGCCTGGGCCACCAGCAGGGAGTTGGTGACGACGGTCAGCCCGGGCACCCGGGCCAGCCGACGGGCCAGCTCCTGCGTGGTCGTACCGGCCCCGACCACGATGGCCTCGCCCTCTTCGACGAAGTTCGCGGCGAGATCGGCGATGGCCGTCTTCTCGGCGGTCGCGAGATGTGATTTCTGCGGAAAGCCGGACTCCCGCGTGAACCCGCCCGGCAATACCGCACCGCCATGTCGGCGGTCGAGGAGTCCTTCTGCCTCCAGCGCGCGCACGTCCCGCCGTACGGTCACTTCGGAGGTCTGGACGACGCGGGCGAGCTCACGGAGCGACACGGCCCCATTCGCTCGCACCATTTCGAGGATCAATTGGCGACGTTCTGCAGCGAACACGAAACTGACAGTAACCCCAACGACCGTCTGGTTTCAGCAGTTTGCGCCGAATAGCAGAAGTTGTTCGCACAGGAGGGCGGGAAGTGGTATAGGAGCTACGCCCCGTGCCTATGCCGCACGCATGCTCGACAACTCCCCGTGACCAGCGGGGAGTCGGTTCAAGCCGTCAGATCTCGCCGCCGGTCTTGCGGGTGTGCAGCTGCCGGGCCACCTCGGCGATCGACCCCGAAAGGGAGGGGTACACGGTGAACGCGTTCGCGATCTGTTCGACCGTCAGATTGTTGTCGACGGCGATCGAGATGGGGTGGATCAGTTCCGAGGCGCGCGGGGAGACGACCACACCGCCGACCACGATGCCGGTGCCCGGACGGCAGAAGATCTTGACGAAGCCGTCCCGGATGCCCTGCATCTTGGCGCGCGGGTTGCGCAGCAGCGGGAGCTTGACGACACGGGCGTCGATGACTCCGCCGTCCACATCCGCCTGGCTGTAGCCGACGGTGGCGATCTCCGGGTCGGTGAAGACGTTCGAGGAGACCGTCTTCAGGTTCAGCGGGGCGACGGCGTCGCCGAGGAAGTGGTACATGGCGATACGGCCCTGCATCGCCGCGACGGAGGCGAGGGCGAAGACGCCGGTCACGTCGCCGGCGGCGTACACACCGGGGGCGGTGGTGCGCGACACCTTGTCGGTCCAGATGTGACCGGAGTCGCGCAGCCTGACGCCGGCCTCCTCGAGGCCCAGCCCGGCGCTGTTCGGGATGGCGCCGACGGCCATGAGGCAGTGCGAGCCGGTGATGACGCGGCCGTCGGCGAGGGTGACCTCGACGCGGTCGCCGACGCGCTTGGCGGCGGCGGCGCGGGAGCGGGACATGACGTTCATGCCGCGCCGCCGGAAGACGTCCTCGAGCACGGCGGCGGCGTCCGAGTCCTCGCCGGGCAGCACGCGGTCGCGGGAGGAGACGAGGGTGACCCGGGAACCCAGGGCCTGGTAGGCGCCGGCGAACTCGGCACCGGTGACACCCGAGCCGACCACGATGAGCTCTTCCGGCAGCTCGTCGAGGTCGTAGACCTGGGTCCAGTTGAGGATGCGCTCGCCGTCGGGCTGGGCGTCGGGCAGCTCGCGCGGGTGACCGCCGGTGGCGATGAGGACGGCGTCGGCGACGAGGGTCTCCTCGGTGCCGTCGGCTGCGGCCACGACCACCTTGCGGGAGCCGTCGAGGGCCTGCATGCCGTCGAGGCGGCCACGGCCGCGCATGACCCGGGCGCCGGCCCGGGTGACGGCGGCGGTGATGTCGTGCGACTGCGCGAGCGCGAGCCGCTTCACCCGGCGGTTGACCTTGCCGAGGTCCACGCCGACGACCCGCGCGGGGGTGTCGATGTGGGGGGTGTCGTCGGCGACGATGATGCCGAGCTCTTCGTACGACGAATCGAAGGTGGTCATCACCTCGGCCGTAGCGATAAGGGTCTTCGACGGCACGCAGTCGGTGAGCACCGACGCCCCGCCCAGACCGTCGCAGTCGACGACGGTCACCTCCGCGCCGAGCTGGGCGGCCACCAGGGCCGCCTCGTATCCGCCGGGTCCGCCACCGATGATCACGATCCGAGTCACGTACTCCATTGTCCCGCACGCACCGCGGTGCTACGGCCCAGGGCCCCGCCCGAGACCCCACTGTTACGGGAGGGACGCGCGATGCGCCCTGCCGTACCCTCTCCCCATGTCGCTCTACGCCGCGTACGCCGGCAACCTCGACGCGCGGCTGATGACCCGCCGCGCCCCGCATTCGCCGCTGCGCGCCACCGGCTGGCTGAACGGGTGGCGGCTGACCTTCGGGGGCGAGCAGATGGGCTGGGAGGGCGCCCTGGCGACGATCGTCGAGGATCCCTTCTCCCAGGTCTTCGTCGCGCTGTACGACATCGCCCCCATGGACGAGGAGTCCCTGGACCGCTGGGAGGGCGTGGGCCTCGGCGTCTACCGCCGGGCCCGGGTACGCGCGGTCACGCTGGAGGGCGAGGAGTCGGCGTGGGTCTACGTCCTGAACGGCTACGAGGGCGGCCTGCCGTCGGCACGGTACCTGGGCGAGATCGCGGACGCGGCGGAGTCGGCGGGGGCGCCGCACGACTATGTGATGGAGCTGCGGAAGCGGCCTTGCTGAGGACGGGGGCTTCTTCGAGCGGGGCATTTCCCTCCTGGCCGCCGATCCGTTCCATCCGAAGTCCCGGGCCATCGGCTCCACCGGGGCCGAGCGCACGATCCGGCTCACGCGGGAGATCCTGGTCGAGTACGTGGTCAGCCGCGGCCGACTGCTGGTCTTCGCGGTCGCGGCCTTCGAGGAGGGGGAAGTCCTTGTCCCGGACGGCTGACCGCGCGCGTTTCGTCGGAAACAACAAGACAACGATCGCCATCCCGTGGGCTCTGTCATCTACGCGCGTAGGCATTGACCGGCTACCCTCGTCGGCGTGAACGCATCTCTTCTTCCGGACGACATCCAGGGCGACCCGTACGCCGCCGCCGACGCCGCCGCCGCTCGCCTGCGCGAACTGACGGGCGCCGAGACCCACGACGTCGCCCTCGTGATGGGCTCCGGCTGGGCGCCGGCCGTGGACGCCCTCGGCGATCCCGACGCCGAGTTCCAGGTCACCGAGCTGCCCGGGTTCCCGCCGCCGGCGGTCGCGGGCCACGGCGGCAAGATCCGCTCGTACCAGATCGGTGCCAAGCGGGCGCTGGTCTTTCTCGGCCGTACGCACTACTACGAGGGCCGTGGAGTGGCCGCGGTCGCGCACGGTGTGCGTACGGCGGTCGCGGCGGGCTGCAAGACGGTCGTGCTGACGAACGGATGCGGTGGTCTGCGGGAGGGCATGCGCCCGGGGCAGCCGGTCCTGATCAGCGACCACATCAACCTCACGGCGACGTCGCCGATCGTGGGCGCGAACTTCGTGGACCTGACGGATCTGTACTCCCCCCGGCTGCGCGCCCTGTGCAAGGAGATCGACGCCACGCTGGAGGAGGGTGTCTACGCCCAGTTCCCCGGCCCGCACTACGAGACTCCCGCGGAGATCCGGATGGCTCGGGTCATCGGGGCGGACCTGGTGGGTATGTCGACGGTCCTCGAAGCGATCGCGGCGCGTGAGGCGGGTGCGGAGGTGCTGGGTATCTCCCTGGTCACGAACCTCGCCGCGGGTATGACGGGCGAGCCCCTGAACCACGAGGAAGTCCTCCAGGCCGGCCGCGACAGCGCCACCCAGATGGGTTCACTGCTGGCGCAGGTGTTGGGCCGCCTGTAAGTCCGACGGAACTTTTTCGCCCCGCCGCCCCTACCCGTCCCATCCCTGGGGGCTGCGCCCCCAGACCCCCCTTCGGCCTGCTAAATCAGCCCCTCCGGCGTTTGAGGAGCGGGGGTCCAGGGGGCAGAGCCCCCTGGGCGGGGTCGAAGGGGCGGCAGCCCCTGGAGGATGGGACGGGTAGGGGCGGCGGGGGCGAACAAAACTCGCCGTCACCCCCACCGCGCCGCACGAACACACGAGAGGTTGACCCGACGTGCACGACGATCTCATCGCCCGGGCCAAGGCATGGCTGGCCGAGGACCCCGACACGGACACCCGTGCCGAACTCGCCGAGCTGATCGACGCCAAGGACACCGCAGAGCTCACCGCACGCTTCACCGGCACCCTCCAGTTCGGCACAGCGGGCCTGCGAGGCGAAATCGGCGCCGGCCCCATGCGCATGAACCGCACGGTCGTCATCCGCGCCGCAGCCGGCCTCGCCGCGTACCTGAAGAAGCAGGGCCAGGAGGGCGGACTGGTCGTCATCGGCTACGACGCCCGCCACAAGTCGGAGGACTTCGCCCGCGACACGGCGGCCGTCATGACCGGCGCAGGGCTCCGGGCAGCCGTACTCCCCCGCCCCCTCCCCACCCCCGTCCTCGCGTACGCCATAAGGCACCTCGGCGCGGTCGCCGGCGTAGAGGTCACCGCCAGCCACAACCCGCCCCGCGACAACGGCTACAAGGTCTACCTCGGCGACGGCTCCCAGATCGTGCCCCCGGCCGACGCCGAGATCGCCGCCGAGATCGCCGCCATCGGCTCCCTGACCACCGTCCCCCGCCCCAAGACCGGCTGGGAGACCCTGGACGACCGCGTCCTCGACGCCTACCTCGCCCGCACGGACGCCGTCCTCGCCCAGGACTCCCCGCGCACCGCCCGCACGGTCTACACGGCCATGCACGGCGTCGGCAAGGACGTCCTGCTCGCCGCGTTCGCGAGGGCCGGCTTCCCGGAGCCAGCGCTCGTCGCCGAGCAGGCGGAGCCCGACCCGGACTTCCCCACCGTCGCCTTCCCCAACCCGGAAGAGCCCGGCGCGATGGACTTGGCCTTCGCCAAGGCCCACGAGACGAACCCCGACCTCGTCATCGCCAACGACCCCGACGCCGACCGCTGCGCCGTGGCCGTCAAGGACAACAACGAGTGGCGCATGCTGCGCGGCGACGAGGTAGGCGCCCTGCTCGCCGCCCACCTGGTCCGACGGGGAGCGCGCGGCACCTTCGCCGAATCCATCGTCTCCTCCTCCCTCCTCGGCCGGATCGCCGAGAAGGCGAACCTCCCGTACGAGGAGACCCTCACCGGCTTCAAGTGGATCGCCCGCGTCGACGGCCTGCGCTACGGCTACGAGGAGGCCCTCGGCTACTGCGTCGACCCCGACGGCGTACGCGACAAGGACGGCATCACCGCCGCCCTGCTGATCACCGAACTCGCCTCCGAGCTGAAGGAGCAGGGCCGCACGCTGCTCGACCTGCTCGACGACCTCGCCGTCGAGCACGGGCTGCACGCCACCGACCAGCTCTCGGTCCGTGTCGAGGACCTCTCCGTCATCGCGGACGCCATGCGCCGACTGCGCGAGCAGCCGCCGACCGAGCTGGCGGGCATGGCCATCACCCGCGCCGAGGACCTCACCCAGGGCACGGACAAGCTCCCGCCCACCGACGGCCTGCGCTACGCCCTGGACGGCGCCCGTGTGATCGTCCGCCCGAGCGGCACCGAGCCGAAGCTGAAGTGCTATCTGGAGGTCGTCGTGCCGGTCGCCGACCTCTCCGCCCTCCCGGGGGCCCGCGCCAGGGCCACCGACCTCCTGGAGGCGATCAAGCGGGACCTGTCGGCGGCGGCAGGCATCTGATCCGCAGCAGCAACAACAACCGACGATGGGGTGCCCCGCACGGAGGCACCCCATCGGGTGATTTCGGAGCGGCAGTTGACGCTGGCTGCACGCCCCACCGCACCCTCCGGGCAACCGTGGACCGCCAAGCGCACACCACGTAAGCCCAGAAGCCGCCGCCGTGTCCTCAACCGCCTTCCGGCCGACACCCCGAGAGACCCGCACGCGCTTCCCGCCCCTGCCCTCCTCGCCTACGTCGCCGTAGGCGCCGAGGGCCTGCTGGCCCTGACCCTCTGGGCGCACCGCCAAGCCCGCCGACCCCGAGCACCAACCCCCACGGCCAAAGCACCCGGCCCCGCTCCCGCTCAGCGCTGCCCCACATGGGCCGCAGGGCGCTGCGAGGCGCACACGGCCCTGGCGTGGCCGACCGCGCCGTAACCCCCCGCAACCCCTACAGACCGGCCCGAGTGACGACCAGGACCGCGACCCAGCCGACCGCAAGCACCAACGCCCACGGCCACAGCACCCGGCCCCGCTCCCCCTCGGCACTGTCCCCCGTGGGCCGCAGAGCGGGCTCCGTGCGCAGGGTGTTGAGTTCGGCGGTCAGCCGGTCGTACGGATGCGTCAGCGCGCGCCGCCGCTCCAGCCACTTCCAACCGGGCGCGGCCACGGCCCAGGACTCACCGCCGCGCCAGCGCAGCTTCAGTTCCGTCGACCGGTGACGGGCGGAACGGAAGTCGTCCCAGGGGATGTGGACCACCTTGAACAGGCCGTTGATCCACAGCCCGGCGCGGTCGGCGGTGATCCGCCAGCCCACCTTGACCGGCACCCGAGCCGCCCCGAACAGCCCCAGTACGGCCACCAGGATCTGCTTCCAGAGAGCGGCCCCGGCATCGGTGAACACGGCCCAGCTCAGCCAGACGCCCCACTGCGCCAGCAGCAGCGCAGCCACCCAGTCCAGCCACCCCGCACGCCACCGCAGCACGGGCTGCGGAACCATCGCCACATCGGTCGGCCGCTTCTCGACCACCGGGGCGTCCCACGCCGGCCGGACAGGCCCGACCGACCGCTCCACGAGCGGCGGCTCGCTCTCTTCCTCATCGGCACTGACGATGACGACCTCGGCCCCGTCCCAGGGCACCCCGTAGAGCACGGCCTCGCGCAGGGGCCCGGGCTGGTCGTCCTCGATCAGCTCAAGAAGATCATCGTCGTCAACGTCGTCATCGTCATCATCGTCATCATCGTCATCGGTCTCCTCGCCCTCCTCCTCGGCGGCCGAGGACAGCGCGGAGACGGTGAACAGGGGCCGCAGCGCGGCCACGTCATCGGCGGCGAACACCTGGGTCCGGGCCGCCTCGTCATCGCGCACGAGCACGCGCAGCACGGGCACGGGGGCGGACCGCAACCGAGCGGCGCGGTACCGCCCGAGCCCGGCGGAGACGAGGGCGGTGAGCCCGAGCCCGATCGACAGCCACCCGGCCGAACCGGGGACCTGGACCAACAAACCCCCCAGCATCACCGCGAACAGCCCGACCACACCGAGCCACACACCCCGCCGCAAGGGCACGTCACCGCCCGACACAGCCGCCGTGACACCCCCGGCGGCAGCCAGAGCAACGGCCCGCTGCCGACGCCGAGCACGCAACCGCACCTCAGCAAGCCCCAGGCAGACCCCGGCGAGCAGGACGGCCCCGACCAGGCCCACCCACCCCACCCGCTCCAGGCCAACGGCAACAACAAGCCCCGGCGCCGAAACCCGCACCACCTCGGGCCGCACCCACACCCACAGAACCTGAAGCGGCACCAAGGCCGCGAGATACGGCTCCACCCCGCCGAACCCCAGCGCGAGCACAACCCCCACGACCCCGAGGCCCACAACCTCGTAGTACCGCACCCACCGAGGCGGCGACTCCACGAGCCAACCCCGAGCCGGCTCACCATCCCAGCTCAGACACCCCTCAGGCACAGCAGACTCAGGCAAGGGCCGAGGCAAGGGCGGCCGAACATCAGTAGTCATGGCTGACGAGACAAGCGAACGACCAAGTTGGTTGCAGTACCTGACGAAGGGCGTTGGCGGCATCCCCTGAAGGCCACCGAAGGCGAGCCCTTCAGCCCACCACCAGCAGGACGACCAACAAAACCGCCCCCGCCACCACAGGCCCAACAACCTCATAGGCCCACCGCACAGCAACATCCCCCTGCGCGGACTCCGCCTTCTCCCGAGCCTCCAACAGCTCCCGAAGGTCATCCATCACCTTGTCGGTCTCAGCACGCGCGGGCCCGTCGATCTCACCGCCGCCCCCGAGCCCCCCAAAACCAAGTCCGAGCCCAGCACCCCGTCCGCCCCGGCCGCTCTTCTCGGCCTCCGCCCGAGCGGAGCGCCTGGCCGCCTTCTTCCGAGCCCGCAGCGAAACAGGAATCGCCCACAGCTGATACTTCGCCCCGGTCTTGGCAACGACCTCATTGGAGTACCCGGACCGCAAAGAGGCGACCTGCCCCCAGGGCACCACAACCACCCGGAACGGGTTTCGGACCCGCAGGCGCTCCTCATTGGCAAAGACAGCCGGCCGCAAGGTGAACGCGGCCACCCCCGGCACCACAAGAATCATCGAAGCAAGCGCCAGCCAGGGCGTCCGCCCGTCCCCCTGAATCACCGCATCGATCCCCAGCCAGAGCACAATGCCCAGCAACAAAACGCCGGCCACCATGCCCATGGGCGAGCGATACACCCGGTCCCGAGCAGGCGGAACCGGCGGCTGCGGCACAGATGAGGAGCGCTCCGGGGTCGTCATGCCCCCGATTCTGCCCGACGCAGTCCCCCGTGCTCATTCGCGGCCCCGACTCCAAAGATGAGCACCCGGGGCTGTACAGCCGCTACGCGCGTAGATATGCTCGTCTGGTGACCATGCCCACCAATGCACCCACCGCAGCGCACACCCTCTCGGACGTCACCGCGTCCGACAGCACGCTGCGCCGCTTCCTCCACGGGCTGCCCGGCGTCGACGCGGTCGGCCTGGAGGCGCGCGCCGCGTCCCTCGGTACCCGTTCCATCAAGACGACCGCCAAGGCCTACGCCATCGACCTCGCGATCTCGATGGTCGACCTGACGACGCTGGAAGGCGCGGACACCCCGGGCAAGGTCCGGGCGCTCGGCGCCAAGGCGGTCCACCCGGACCCGACGGACCGTACGACCCCGGCGACGGCCGCGGTCTGCGTCTATCCGGACATGGTGCCGTTCGCCAAGGAGGCCGTCGCCGGCTCCACCGTCAAGGTCGCCTCCGTCGCCACCGCCTTCCCGGCAGGCCGCGCCCCCCTCGCCGTGAAGCTGGCCGACGTGCGCGACGCCGTCTCCGCCGGCGCCGACGAGATCGACATGGTCATCGACCGCGGGGCCTTCCTCGCCGGGAACTACATGAAGGTGTACGACGAGATCGTCGCCGTACGCGAAGCCTGCGGTACGTCCGCCCGCCTCAAGGTCATCTTCGAGACCGGCGAGCTGTCGACGTACGACAACATCCGGCGCGCGAGCTGGCTCGGCATGCTGGCGGGCGCCGACTTCATCAAGACGTCGACCGGCAAGGTGGCGGTGAACGCGACGCCCCCGAACACGCTCCTGATGCTGGAGGCGGTACGGGACTTCCGCGCCGCCACCGGGGTACAGGTCGGCGTGAAGCCGGCCGGCGGCATCCGTACGACCAAGGACGCGATCAAGTTCCTGGTCCTGGTGAACGAGACGGTGGGCGAGGACTGGCTGGACAACCACTGGTTCCGCTTCGGCGCCTCCTCCCTCCTGAACGACCTGCTGATGCAGCGTCAGAAGCTGGCCACCGGCCGCTACTCCGGCCCCGACTACGTGACGGTGGACTGATCACCATGGCATCGGTATTCGAATACGCACCGGCCCCCGAGTCCCGCTCGATCGTCGACATCGCGCCGTCGTACGGCCTGTTCATCGACGGCGAGTTCGTGGAGGCGGCCGACGGCAAGGTCTTCAAGACCGTCTCGCCGTCCAGCGAGGAGGTCCTCTCCGAGGTCGCCCAGGCCGGTTCCGAGGACGTCGACCGCGCGGTGAAGGCCGCCCGCAAGGCGTTCGAGAAGTGGTCGGCGCTGCCCGGCTCCGAGCGCGCCAAGTACCTGTTCCGGATCGCCCGGATCATCCAGGAGCGCAGCCGCGAGCTCGCCGTACTGGAGACCCTGGACAACGGCAAGCCCATCAAGGAGACTCGCGACGCCGACCTCCCCCTGGTCGCCGCGCACTTCTTCTACTACGCGGGCTGGGCCGACAAGCTCGACCACGCCGGCTACGGCGCGAACCCGCGGCCGCTCGGCGTCGCGGGCCAGGTCATCCCCTGGAACTTCCCCCTCCTGATGCTGGCGTGGAAGATCGCCCCGGCGCTCGCGACCGGCAACACGGTCGTCCTCAAGCCCGCCGAGACGACCCCCCTCTCCGCCCTCTTCTTCGCGGACATCTGCCGCCAGGCGGGCCTGCCCAAGGGCGTCGTCAACATCCTTCCGGGCTACGGCGACACGGGCGCGGCCCTGGTGGCCCACCCGGACGTGAACAAGGTGGCCTTCACCGGCTCCACCGCGGTCGGCAAGGAGATCGCGAGGACGGTCGCCGGCAGCCGCAAGAAGCTCACCCTGGAACTGGGCGGCAAGGGCGCCAACATCGTCTTCGACGACGCCCCGATCGACCAGGCCGTCGAGGGCATCGTCAACGGCATCTTCTTCAACCAGGGCCAGGTCTGCTGCGCGGGCAGCCGGCTGCTGGTCCAGGAGTCGATCCAGGACGAGCTCCTCGACTCCCTGAAGCGCCGTCTGTCCACGCTCCGCCTCGGCGACCCGCTGGACAAGAACACCGACATCGGCGCGATCAACTCCGCCGAGCAGCTCTCCCGGATCACCTCGCTCGTCGAGAAGGGCGAGGCGGAGGGCGGCGAGCGCTGGTCCCCGGCCTGCGAACTGCCGTCGTCCGGCTACTGGTTCGCGCCGACGCTCTTCACGAACGTCACCCAGGCGCACACCATTGCCCGCGACGAGATCTTCGGCCCGGTGCTGTCCGTCCTCACCTTCCGCACCCCGGACGAGGCCGTCGCCAAGGCCAACAACAGCCAGTACGGCCTGTCGGCGGGCATCTGGACGGAGAAGGGGTCCCGGATCCTCGCCGTCGCGAGCAAGCTGCGCGCGGGCGTGATCTGGTCCAACACGTTCAACAAGTTCGACCCGACCTCGCCGTTCGGCGGTTACAAGGAGTCGGGCTTCGGCCGCGAGGGCGGCCGCCACGGCCTGGAGGCGTACCTCGATGTCTGACAAGTCCGAGCAGCAGCGTCTGAGCGTCTTCAAGACCTACAAGCTGTACGTGGGCGGGAAGTTCCCGCGTTCCGAGAGCGGCCGGGTGTACGAAGTGACGGACTCGAAGGGCAACTGGCTGGCCAACGCGCCGCTGTCCTCCCGCAAGGACGCCCGTGACGCGGTGGTCGCCGCGCGCAAGGGGTTCGGGGCCTGGTCCGGGGCGACGGCGTACAACCGCGGTCAGATCCTCTACCGCATCGCCGAGATGCTGGAGGGCCGCCGCGAGCAGTTCGTACGTGAAGTGGCCGACGCCGAGGGCCTGTCGAAGTCGAAGGCGGCGGCCCAGGTGGACGCGGCGATCGACCGCTGGGTCTGGTACGCGGGCTGGACCGACAAGATCGCCCAGATCGTGGGCGGCGCAAACCCGGTCGCGGGCCCGTACTTCAACCTCTCCTCCCCCGAACCGACCGGCGTGGTCGTCGTCCTGGCCCCCCAGGAGTCGTCCTTCCTCGGCCTGGTCTCGGTGATCGCCCCGGTGATCGCCACCGGCAACACGGTGATCGTGATCGCGAGCGAGAAGTCCCCGCTCCCGGCCCTCTCCCTCGGCGAGGTCCTGGCCACCTCCGACCTGCCCGGCGGCGTCGTCAACGTCCTCTCGGGCCGTACGGCGGAGATCGCCACCCCGCTGGCCGCACACCAGGACGTCAACGCGATCGACCTCGCGGGCGCCGACGAGGTGCTGGCGAAGGAGCTGGAGATCGCGGCGGCGGACAACCTGAAGCGAGTTCTCCGTCCACAGCCTGTGGATGAAGTCGACTGGTCGGCGACTCCGGGGCTCGACCGCATGACGGCGTTCCTGGAGACGAAGACGGTCTGGCACCCCACCGGGTCGCTGGGCGCGTCCGGCTCCTCGTACTAGAGCCGCCCGAAACCGGAGAGCCGCGCCTCCCCTCCGTCCAGGGGAAGCGCGGCTCTCTGCTGTGCTCAGCCGTTGTTGAGGAGGCTCGCGGCCTGCCCGATCACCGGGATGCTGCCGATCGACTGCGCCTGCGCCACAGGCCCCGTCAGCATCTGGGAGGTCAGGGGCTGAAAGTCGGCGAGTTGGGTGCCGACGCCGTTGTCGAGGGGGTCGACGCCGGTGCCCGCGAGGGGATTGGGCTTGAGGCCCGCGACCGGGCCTGTGACATAGCCGAGGGTGCTGGTGATGCCCTGCAGCCCGGCCTGCGGGTCGATCTTGCCGAGCGAGGTGGGGCGGGTGCGGATCACGTTGTCGAGGACCGGCTCGGCGTCCGCGACTGCCAGCGGCGCGGCGGCGCCCAGGGCAGCGCCGGCGGTCGCGAGGGCGACCAGGACACGCTGGGCGGTGGGGTGGGGGAAGGACGCTTGTCCGGCCATCGGTTCTGCCACCTTCTGACGCACTGGGTAATCAGGTCGACACGAAGGGTAGTTGAGGTGTGACGCGCGCTTCAAAGCCGACCCGCGGAGTCGATGAACGGCAGGTGAATGCCTCATATTTGTATTCCGTGAGTTCCCATCCGCCCATACCGACGCGAGTCGTGCTGCTCTGCGGCCCTTCCGGCTCCGGCAAGTCCCTTCTCGCGGCCCGCTCCGGCCTTCCGGTGCTGCGCCTCGACGACTTCTACAAGGAGGGCGACGACCCGACGCTGCCACTGGTCCTCGGGAGCTCCGACATCGACTGGGACCACCCTCAGTCGTGGGACGCCGACAAGGCCGTAGCGGCGATCGAGCAACTGTGCCGCAGCGGTCGTACGACGATCCCGCTCTACGACATCTCGCTCAGCGCTCGCACCGGCGAGGAGCCCGTGGACATCGGGCGGACCCCGCTGTTCATCGCGGAGGGCATCTTCGCGGCGGAGATCGTCACCCGCTGCCGGGAACTGGGCATTCTGGCCGACGCGCTGTGTCTGAGCCGCGGTCCGGTGAAGACCTTCCGCCGCCGTTTCCTCAGGGATTTGAAGGAGGGCCGTAAGTCCGTGCCCTTCCTGCTGCGCCGCGGCTGGCGTCTGATGCGGGCCGAGCGGTCGATCGTGGCCCGCCAGACCGCGCTGGGCGCGTACGCCTGCGACCGGGACGAGGCGATGGGGCGGCTGGCCGACGCGGCCGCGGGGCGGCACGTACAGGCGAGGACGCCGGCGTAGGCGCCGTACACACAGGAAAGCGGGACTGGACGGACCCCCCGGCCCTCCAGTCCCGCTCCCTTTGGTGCTCCCCCGCTGTTCCCCCGTGGAGTTCTCCCCCGTGTTCCCCCGTGAGTCCCCCTCGGTTACTGCTCCCCCGTTGTTACTGCTCCCCCCGGACCTTCAGGCCACCAGCTCGCCGAAGGCGTCCTCCTCGTCACGGCCGAAGCTGAGGACCTCGTCCTCGCGCAGCCGGCGGAGCGACCGCCAGATGCTGGACTTCACCGTGCCGACACTGATGTCGAGGATGTCCGCGATCTCCGGGTCGGTGCGGCCCTCGTAGTAACGCAGGACCAGCATCGTCCGCTGGAGTTCGGGCAGCCGGGCCAGCGCCTGCCACAGGACCGCGCGCAGTTCGGTGCCGCGCATCGCGTCCGTGTCGCCGGGCGTCTCCGGCAGCTCCTCGGTCGGGTACTCGTTCAGCTTGCGGCGGCGCCACGCGCTGATGTGCAGATTGGTCATCGTCCGCCGCAGGTAACCCCCGACGGCGGCCTTGTCACTGATCCGGTCCCACGCCCGGTACGTCGAGAACAGCGCGCTCTGCAGCAGGTCCTCGGCCTCGAAGCGGTCACCGGTGAGGTGGTAGGCGGTTGCGTACAGGGAGGCGCGGCGCTCCTGGACGTAGGCGGTGAACTCCGCCTCCGACAGTGAACGACGCTCCCCCGTGTCCTCCCTGTACGCGCTTCCCCCGTGTGTTTCCCCCGTGAAACCGTCAACCACCGTCATGTACGCGGTGTGCTGACGCCCGGCGCCGCGAGCGCACCCCCGCCCGCTCACGGCACCGGACTTCTCCGGACCCCGGCCCCCGTTCACGTCGTGCAGACGCGTGACAACTGCGCTGGTGCTTGAGCTGTGCAGCGTGTTCATCTCGCGCCCCCCGTCGTGGACTTCCGGTGTTCGGCTTGCTTCCTTGCTTGTGTCGAAAAGCTTGCCCGGGCCACTTCATGGCCGTGTCCGCCGACTGTCACAGACCTGTCACAGGGGTCCGTCGCAGACGACGCACAGCTCGGTCACGGAGAGCAGCGGTACGGGCACGTACCTGTACAGGTGTCGAAACCCCGCACTGTCATGGGCCAGAATGAGCCCCGTGCCTTCCCTGTTGCTGATCGAGGACGACGACGCCATCCGTACGGCCCTGGAGCTGTCTCTTACGCGCCAGGGTCACCGGGTTGCCACGGCTGCCACCGGTGAGGACGGTCTGAAGCTGCTGCGTGAGCAGCGGCCGGACCTGATCGTGCTGGATGTCATGCTGCCCGGCATCGACGGTTTCGAGGTGTGCCGTCGTATCCGGCGCACCGACCAGCTGCCGATCATCCTGCTCACCGCGCGCAGCGACGACATCGACGTCGTGGTCGGCCTGGAGTCCGGTGCCGACGACTATGTCGTCAAACCCGTGCAGGGGCGGGTGCTCGACGCCCGGATCCGTGCGGTGCTGCGGCGCGGAGAGCGGGAGTCCAACGACGCGGCGGCCTTCGGCAGCCTTGTCATCGACCGTGCGGCGATGACAGTGACGAAGAACGGCGAGGATCTCCAGCTCACGCCGACCGAGCTCAGGCTGCTGCTGGAGCTGAGCCGGCGGCCCGGGCAGGCGCTGTCCCGTCAGCAACTGCTGCGCCTGGTCTGGGAGCACGACTATCTCGGTGACTCGCGGCTGGTGGACGCCTGTGTGCAGCGGCTGCGCGCCAAGGTCGAGGACGTGCCGTCGTCCCCGACGCTGATCCGTACGGTCCGTGGAGTCGGCTACCGGCTGGACGCTCCTCAGTGACACAAGCGCAAGGGGGGTTCCGCGGCTGGTTCGCGGAGCGCAAGGGAGTCTGGTCGCGGCTGCGTTTCACCAGCCTGAGACTGCGTCTTGTGGTCGTCTTCGGCCTGGTGGCGCTGACCGCCGCCGTGTCGGCGTCCGGGATCGCGTACTGGCTCAACCGCGAGGCCGTGCTCACCCGTACCCAGGACGCGGTGCTGCGGGACTTCCAGCAGGAGATGCAGAACCGGGCGGGGGTGCTGCCCGAGCGGCCGACGCAGGACGAACTCCAGCGCACCGCGGGACAGATGGCCAACAGCAGCCAGCGGTTCAGTGTGCTGCTCGTCGCCGAGAACGCCGACGGCACGACCGTCTTCGGCAGTTCCGGCGGTCTGAGCGGCTTCACCCTGGCGGATGTGCCCGAGTCGCTGCGCGAGGCGGTGAACGAGGAGCAGGCGGTCAACTCCAGCAACAAGTACGCGTACCACCTGTACTGGCAGCGGATCGTGGAGGACGACACCCCGTATCTGGTCGCCGGTACGAAGGTGATCGGCGGCGGGCCGACCGGCTACATGCTCAAGTCCCTCGAGCCGGAGGCCAAGGACCTCAACTCCCTCGCCTGGTCACTGGGGATCGCCACGGGCCTCGCCCTGATCGGCTCCGCGCTGCTCGCGCAGGCCGCCGCCACGACCGTACTGAAGCCCGTGCACCGTCTGGGAGTTGCCGCCCGGCGGCTCGGCGAGGGCAAGCTGGACACCCGGCTGAGGGTGTCCGGTACCGATGAACTGGCCGATCTGTCACGGACGTTCAACGACGCGGCCCAGGCGCTGGAGAAGCGGGTCGCCGACATGGCCGCGCGGGAGGATTCGTCCCGGCGGTTCGTCGCGGACATGAGCCATGAACTCCGTACGCCGCTCACCGCGATCACCGCCGTGACGGAGATCCTGGAGGAGGAGCTGGAGGCGGAGTCCGGGTCGATGGACCCGATGATCGAGCCCGCTGTACGGCTCGTCGTCAGCGAGACCCGGCGCCTGAACGACCTGGTCGAGAACCTGATGGAGGTCACCCGCTTCGACGCGGGCACCGCCCGGCTGGTGCTGGACGACGTCGACGTCGCCGACCAGATCACCGCCTGCATCGACGCCCGCGCCTGGCTGGACGCGGTCGACCTGGACGCCGAGCGCGGCATCCACGCCCGGCTCGACCCACGCCGCCTGGACGTCATCCTGGCCAACCTGATCGGCAACGCGCTCAAGCACGGAGGTTCGCCGGTGCGCGTGTCGATCCGCGAGTCGGACGCCGAGGGCGGGGAGGGTGCCGAAGTGGTCATCGCGGTACGGGACCACGGCCCCGGCATCCCCGAGGACGTCCTCCCGCACGTCTTCGACCGCTTCTACAAGGCGAGCGCCTCCCGCCCCCGCTCCGAGGGCAGCGGCCTGGGTCTCTCCATCGCCCTGGAGAACGCCCACATCCACGGCGGCGAGATCACCGCCGCGAACTCCCCCGAAGGCGGCGCCGTGTTCACCTTGCACCTGCCCCGGGACGCCTCGGCGCTGACCGAGGAGGCCGAGGAGAACAAGGGCGCTACCGAGAAGGGGGAGGCGTGATGAACGTACGACGCCTGCTTGCCGTTCCCCTGCTCGCCGGGCTGGTCACCGGGTGCGGTATCCGGGCCACCGAGGTGCCGACCGACTTCGGGCCCGCGCCCTCTCGGGTGCACTGTTCACTCGTCGACCCGGAGATCTCGACGCAGGCCTCGCGCGGGGTGCCCGCCCAGGTGTTCCTGCTGTGCCGCTCCTCGCTGGTGGCCGTCGACCGGACGGTACGGGTTCCGGAGGGCGCCGCGGACTCCCAGCGGCGCGTGCTGGTGGCCCAGGGCCTGCTGAACGAACTGGAGTCGACCCCGTCGGCGGCCGAGCTGGAGGCCGGCTACACGACGGAGGTACGCGGCGACCTGTCCGTCACAGGCCCCCGCGACGACGACCCCGACGACACCCTCCGTCTGAGCACCCCACCCGAGGCCCTGGCCCCGGTGGCCCTCTCCCAGATCGTCTGCACCTTCTCCGACTCGGCAGCGGCGGAGGGAGACGGCTCGGTGATCCTGGGGGGCCCGGACGGGGACTCCCTGCGCCGGTACGAGTGCACGGACGACGTGAGGGCGAGACCGGGTACAGATGAACCACCGTCGACGGAGCTCACGGGGTAGGGGCACGGGGAACTGCGTGGCGCCCGGAACCAACCGCACCGGACTCCGCGTCTAGGGGGTCGTGCAGCGTCAAGGCCACAACGGCGGCGGCAACACCGCATTCCGCATCCGGGTGACAGGGGGCGTCCTCCTGGTCGCCCACCTCACGTTCGTCGCCTGGCTCACGCTGCGTCCCCTGGACGTCCCCTGGGTGATGCCCCCCAACCTGCGCCCCCTGGCCGGTATCGAATCCGACCTCGCACTGGGCTGGCAGGAAGGCCTACGGCGGATCACCGAGGGACTCGCCCTGCTCGCACCGCTCGGCGTACTGCTGCCCGCGGTGCACGGCAGGATCGCCGTATCCCCGCTGGCGTCACTGGTGCGTACGGTCGCCGCGGGCATCCTGATCTCGCTCGGCATCGAACTGCTGCAGACCGGTGTGCCGGGCCAGGTCGTGGATGTCGACTCGGTGCTGCTGAACACGACGGGCGTGGCCCTGGCGCACACAGCGGTGGTACCGGCGGCCCGCCACTGGCTGCGCCGCAGGACAGAGCGCGCCCGCCGCACCACGACGACCCTGAAGGAGGAGGCTCCTCAGGGTAGGACCCCGACGATTCCCAGGGTCGGGATCGCACCGTAGAGCGACGCTTTGCACCCTTCGTCTCCGTAGCGTTGTAGGCAGATGAGGCAGCCAAGGGAAGCCGCCTCCGACCGACGCTCACGAAGGAGCCGCAATGTCTCGCCTCGCCCGACCCACCAACGGCCGCATGATCGGCGGAGTGTGCGCCGCGCTGGCGCGACGCTTCGGCACCTCCGCGACCACGATGCGTGTGATCTTCCTGCTGTCCTGTCTGCTGCCGGGCCCGCAGTTCCTGCTCTACATAGCGCTCTGGATCTTCCTGCCCTCCGAGGACAAGGCGCGCACCGCCTGGTGACCGGCTGACATGCATACGCCGATGGGGCGCACCCCGTGTCCAAGGGGTGCGCCCCATCGGCGCGTTCGGGAGGGGTCAGCCGAGCGGCAGGCCGTTCACACCGGTGCCGCTGCCGCCGGGCAGGACCTTGCCGACCGGAAGGCCGCCGAGGAGCCCCGCGACGGGCTTGGTCGGGCCCTCGGCGAGCAGCTTCTCGGCGAGCGGCTGGACGGCGGACACGCTCGTACCGACCGCGGTCTGCCCCTGGGCCAGGGCCTCACCGGCACCGGGCAGCGCCTTGGAGACGTTCTCCGCGGGGAGCGTCCGGGTCACCGTGTCCAGCGCCGAACCGGCGTCCGGCACGGCCGGGGCAGCGTTCGCGGCGCCCGCACCGGCGGCGGCGAAGGCGGCACCGAGGGCGGCGACACCGAGGGTCTTGGCAGCAGACTGCTTCATTGAATGCGTCCTCGAAATGGATGACGGGGATGTGAGCGGTCCACGACCGTAAACACGACGCGGCACCCGCCGCAAACATCGAAATGCGGACGGATTGTGAACACCCGCCCGCATTTCGCGTCCCGAAATCCCGCCGATCAGCCTTCTTCGGCCACAGAACCGCTGGTGGAGGCGGTTTGCTGGAACAGCCACTCGGATTTCAGCTCGGCGTAACCAGGCTTGACGACGTCATTGATCATGGCGAGTCGTTCATCGAAAGGAATGAACGCTGATTTCATCGCATTGACGGAGAACCACTGCATGTCGTCGAGCGTGTAACCGAATGCGTCGACAAGGTGCTCGAATTCCTGGCTCATGCTGGTATGCGACATCAGCCGGTTGTCGGTGTTCACGGTGGCCCGGAAGTGCAGTCGGCGCAGCAGCCCGATCGGGTGCTCGGCGTAGGAGGTGGCGGCGCCGGTCTGGAGGTTGGAGCTGGGGCACATCTCCAGCGGGATGCGCTTGTCGCGGACGTAGGAGGCGAGCCGGCCGAGGTGGACGGTGCCGTCGTCCTTGACCTCGATGTCGTCGATGATGCGCACGCCGTGCCCGAGCCGGTCGGCGCCGCACCACTGGAGGGCCTGCCAGATGGACGGCAGCCCGAAGGCCTCACCGGCGTGGATGGTGAAGTGGTTGTTCTCGCGCTTCAGATACTCGAAGGCGTCGAGGTGCCGGGTGGGCGGGTACCCGGCCTCGGCACCGGCGATGTCGAAGCCGACGACGCCCAAGTCGCGGTAGCGGTTGGCGAGTTCGGCGATCTCCAGGGCGCGGGCGGCGTGCCGCATGGCGGTGAGCAGGGCGCCGACGCGGATGCGGTGGCCGCTCTCCCGGGCGAGCCGCTCGCCTTCCCGGAAACCTTCGTTGACGGCCTCGACGACCTCTTCCAGGCTGAGCCCGCCCTCCAGGTGCTGCTCGGGCGCGTACCGCACCTCCGCGTAGACGACGCCGTCCTCGGCGAGGTCCTCGGCGCACTCGCGCGCGACCCGCACCAGGGCGTCCCGGGTCTGCATCACGCCGACGGTGTGGGAGAAGGTCTCCAGATACCGCTCCAGCGAGCCGGAGTCGGCGGATTCACGGAACCAGACGCCGAGCTTGTCCGGATCGGTCTCGGGGAGCTGGGAGTACCCGCTGTCGCGGGCGAGTTCGACGATGGTCCCGGGGCGCAGGCCGCCGTCGAGATGGTCGTGCAGCAGAACCTTGGGCGCCCGGCGGATCTGCTCCGGCGTCGGGGTGTTCGCGATGGTCTGGCTCGTCATTTCCGCACTCTAACTCCTACGCGCGTAGAGCGCCTGTTGGACGTTTCCGTCGATACGTAATGGTGACCGCACGGCCTAGTGGCGTACACCCATGCTTCTGACACTGTTCTGTCATGGCACAGCAAGCGACGCCGGTTCGCACGGCCCGGCTGGGGAGAGCGCTCGGCCCGGAACCGACGACGGTGAGCGGGGTCGTGCTGCTGCTCCCCGGAGGTGACGAGACGTCACATCGCCGCCCTTCTCCGATGTTGGCGGCGGCCTCGGTCCGCGCTCTCGGGCGCCGTCTCGCTCGCGCGGCGCGCGACGAGGGGCTTGCCGCGCACGCCGTCCACTACCGCTGGCGCGGCTGGAACGGCTCCGAGGCAAATCTGGCGCGGGACGCCAACTGGGCGGTGGAGGAAGCGGTACGGCGCTACGGCGATGTTCCCGTGTGCCTCGCCGGGTTCGACATGGGCGGGCGGGCCGCGCTCAGGGCGGGTGGGCACGAAGCCGTCAACTCCGTACTCGCGATCGCTCCTTGGTTGCCGGAGGACGATGTCGCCGCGCCGCCCGAACCGGTGAAACAGCTCGCCGGTCGGCATGTGCTGATCGTGCACGGCACGAATGATCAGCGGACGGATCCGGAGTTGTCGTTTCGGCTGGCGGCTCGGGCGAAGAAGTCGAACCGGCTTGTGTGCCGGTTCGAAGTGCACTCCGACGGACACGGATTGCATCAGCATCGGGATGAAGTGCTGGCGCTGGCCGAGGACTTCGTGATGGGGGCGTTGTTCGGGCGGGCGTTTGCTCGGCCGGTGGAGGATGCGTTTGCGGCTCCGCCTCCCTTGGGACTTCGGATGCCGTTGGCTGCGGGGTTCGGGCGGTCTTTGCGGCGGTAGAGCTCGGGTCCGCCTCGCGCCCCTACGTGGGGAGCAGGTTCCCCCTCTTCGACAACAGGAACTTCTTGAAGGCTGCCACCGGCGGAGTGTCCGGGTGGCCGTCCAGCCAGGCCACGCCGATTTCTCGTACCGCTCGTGGGGCCGTGACCGTCAGCTCCACGACCCCGGGGCGGGGTACCGCGGGCGGCGGGAGGAGCGCGACCCCGAGGCCCGCGGCGACGAGCCCCCTCAGCGTCTCGGCCTCCTCGCCCTCGAAGGCGATGCGCGGCTTGAAGCCGGCCTCTCTGCACAGGTCGTCGGTGATGCGGCGGAGGCCGTAGCCGGGTTCCAGGGTTACGAAGGTTTCGTCGGCGGCCTCGGCCAGCCGGATGCGGCGGCGGGCGGCGAGGCGGTGGTCGGCGGGGACGACCAGGCGCAGTTTCTGTTCGTCGAGGCGGCGGGCGACCAGGTCGGGGGCGTCCGGGACCGGGGAGGTGAGGCAGAGGTCCAGCTCGCCCGCGCGCAGGCGCTCGATCATCGCCTCGCCGTAGTTCTGCACCAGGCTGAAGCGGACGCGAGGATGGTCGGCGCGGAAGGCGCTGATGAGGCCGGGGACCGTCTCCCAGCCCATGGTGTGCAGAAAGCCGAAGGCCACCTTGCCGGTGGCGAGGTCGGCGTCCGCGCGGACCTCGTCGGCGGCGCGCTCGACCTCGGCGAGGGCGCGTTCGACGGAGGCCAGGAAGGTGCGGCCGGCCGGTGTGAGGGAGACGGTGCGGCCGCGGCGGGCGAACAGGTCGACGCCCAGGTCCTGTTCGAGGCGGACCATGGCACGCGAGAGGGTCGACTGGGGGACCTGCATCTCCTGCGCGGCGCGCGTGACGTGCTCGGTGCGGGCGACGCCGGCGAAGTAGGCGAGCCGTGGGGCCAGCAGCATCGACATCTCCGTCATGTCTTCTGTGTCACTGGACGGTGACAGTCGCGGCTGTGACCTCTGCTGATGCTTCATAGGAACGATTATGGCGATTCCATGCATTGGACGGATGAGGCGTGGCTCTTTAGGTTCGAAGCATGTCTCCCGCCAGTACCGGGGCGTCCACCATCGTGGGCGCCGCCTCGTCCGTCCCTGTCTCCGACTCCCGTTTGACCCCGGGCGGCCCCGGCTACCGCCGGATGAGCTTCGCCCTCTTCCTTGCCGGCGTGGCGACCTTCGCCCTTCTGTACTCCACCCAGGCCCTGCTGCCGCTGATCTCCGGGGAGTTCGGGGTGGCGGCGAGCGAGGCGAGCTGGACGGTGGCAGCGGCGACCGGCGGTCTGGCGCTGTTCGTCCTTCCGATGAGCGCGCTGTCGGAGCGTTTCGGCCGTCGTACGGTCATGACGGCGTCGCTGGCGGTCGCGGTGACGGTCGGTCTGCTGGTCCCCTTCGCTCCTTCGCTGACCTGGCTGGTCGTGCTGCGGGCGGTACAGGGCGCGGCGCTGGCGGGTCTGCCGGCGTCGGCGACGGCGTATCTCGCGGAGGAGGTCCGTCCGAAGGCGCTGATCACGGCGATCGGTCTGTTCGTCGCGGGTAACAGCGTGGGCGGGATGAGCGGCCGGGTGATCACCGGTTGGGTCGCGCAGGAGTGGGGCTGGCGGGTGGCCGTCGGGGTGATCGGCGCGCTGGCGGTGGCCTGTGCGGTGGCGTTCCGGCTGCTGCTGCCCGCGCCGAAGCACTTCGTGGCGGGGTCCCTGCGCCCGCGTGTCCTGGCCCGCACGGTCCGCGACCATCTGTCCGACCCGCTGCTGCGTCGCCTCTACGCGATCGGCGCGCTGTTCATGACGGTGTTCGGCGGGGTGTACACGGTGATCGGCTACCGCCTGACGGAGGCGCCGTTCGGGCTGCCGCAGGGCATCGTCGGATCGATCTTCCTGGTGTACCTGGTGGGCACGGTGTCGGCGTCGACGGCGGGCCGTCTGGTGGGGCGCCTGGGTCGCCGGGGTGCGCTGTACGCGGCGGGCGGTACGACGGCGGCGGGCCTGCTGCTGTCGCTGGCCGACTCGCTGGCGCTGGTGCTGCTGGGTCTGGTGCTGATCACGGGCGGGTTCTTCGCGGGGCATGCGGTGGCATCGTCGGCGGTCAGCAAGACGGCGACGCGGGGGCGGGCGCAGGCGGCTGCGCTGTATCAGTCGGCGTATTACATCGGGTCCAGTGCGGGGAGCACGGTGGGCGCGATGGCGTTCCACGGGGGTGGCTGGGCCGGAACCGTCGGGGTCGGTCTGCTGGCGGTGGCCGGCGTCGTGACGATCACCGTGCTCGGGACGCGGGCGGCTCGGTTGCAGCGGCAGCGCCTGGCGACGGCGGCCTGATCTTTCTCGCCCCCGCCGCCCCTACCCGTCCCATCCCAGGGGGCTCTGCCCCCTGGACCCCCGCTCCTCAAACGCCGGAGGGGCTGACTTTTAGCCCGTCCGGCGTTTGAGGACGAGGCCCCTTCAGGGCCGAAAGGGGGGTCTGGGGGCGCAGCCCCCAGTGGGGGTCCCCCCTCTGGGGGAGGGACGGGTAGGGGCGGCGGGGGCGAACCCCTCTCACCTGCACCTTTCCCCACTCCGCACGCCATTGTCAGTGGGCTGCGGTAGCTTCCGAAGTGCTGGACGCAATGAGGCGTACGACACAGGAACGGCCACAGGGGTGGGTGGACGATGAGCAACACGGCGACTACGACGGACCTCGACGAAACACTGGAGCGACACCGCGTCGAACTGACCGGGTACTGCTACCGCATGCTCGGCTCCTCCTTCGAGGCGGAGGACGCGGTACAGGACACCCTCGTCCGGGCCTGGCGCAGCTACGACAAGTTCGAGGGCCGCTCCAGCGTCCGCTCCTGGCTGTACCGCATCGCGACAAACGTCTGCCTGGACATGCTGAGCGCGGGCAACAAACGCGCCCGCCCGATGGACCTGACCGAGTCGACGCCGCTCGCCCAGGCCGCACTCTCCCCCCGCCCCGACCACACCTGGCTGGAACCCATGCCCGACGCCCGCGTACTGCCGACGGTCGAGGACCCCGCCGAGGCCGCCGTCGCCAAGGAGTCCGTACGGCTGGCCTTCATGGCCGCGCTCCAGCAACTGCCGCCCAAGCAGCGCGCGGTGCTGATCCTGCGCGAGGTGCTGGCCTGGAAGGCGAGCGAGGTCGCCGAGCTGCTCGGCACCTCGGTCGCGTCGGTCAACAGCGCCCTCCAGCGGGCCCGCGCCACGCTCGCCGAGCGGGAGCAGCAGGGCGCCGACGCCTCGATCGCGGACCCGCTGGACGAGGAGCAGCAGAAGCTCCTGGAGCGGTATGTCGCGGCCTTCGAGGGCTACGACATGACCGCGCTGACGGCGCTGCTGCACGAGGACGCCATCATGACGATGCCGCCGTTCGACCTGTGGCTGACCGGCCCGTCGGACATCACCGGCTTCATGACCACGCTCGGCGCCTCCTGCGCCGACTCCCGTCTGCTGCCCGTCCAGGCCAACGGCCTGCCGGGCTTCGCCCACTACAAGCCGGACGAGGAGAACGGCGGCTACACCCCGTGGGCGGTGCAGGTGCTGGAGATCTCAGACGGCCGGATCACCGGGTTCCACTGCTTCCTCGACACCAAGCGCTGGTTCCCGCTGTTCGGACTGCCCCTCCACCTCGAAGCGGAGGCCGACCAGGTCGAGAAGGGCGCCTAGGGCCGGATCGGGGTCGCGCAGGCGTATCCGGCCGCCGCAGCGCCGGGCGGCGAGCTGGAGCCGCGCCAGCAGATCGACGGCGCCGAGGCCCGGTGGCCCGAGGCCCCCGACATCGCACACCACGACCCCGGCCCCGGACCCTTCCAGCAGAGCGCGCACGTCATCGCACAGGCCTGTCACCTCGTCCTTGGTGACGGGTCCTGCCAGCACGAGTACAGCGGGTGTCATGGCGTCCACGAGCGGTAGACCGGGCGGGCGCGCGGAACTCATCGCAGCATGCCGAACGGGACCGGCGCAGGTCCGCCGGTCCCGTTCATCCACACAGGCAAACGCCTGGTCAGGCAATACGCTCCAGCACCACCGGCGACGCCGTGAAGTCCGTCCCCGCCGCCGCGATGTCGTACGAGCCCTCCATCGCCTGGAGCGCGTACTCGAAGCGCTCCGGGGTGTCCGTGTGGAGGGTCAGCAGGGGCTGGCCCTCCTTCACCGTGTCGCCCGGCTTCGCGTGCATCTCCACGCCCGCGCCCGCCTGCACCGGGTCCTCCTTGCGGGCGCGACCCGCGCCGAGGCGCCAGGCGGCGACGCCGATGCCGTAGGCGTCGAGGCGGGTCAGGACGCCGGACGACGGGGCCTTCACCACGTGCTGCTCGCGCGCCACCGGCAGCTCCGCGTCCGGGTCGCCGCCCTGCGCCGCGATCATCCGGCGCCAGACGTCCATCGCCGAGCCGTCGGCCAGCGCCTTCGCCGGGTCGGCGTCGCGAACGCCCGCCGCGTCCAGCATTTCGCGGGCCAGCGCCAGGGTCAGCTCCACCACGTCCGCGGGTCCGCCGCCTGCCAGGACCTCCACCGACTCACGGACCTCGAGGGCGTTGCCCGCGGTCAGGCCCAGCGGCGTCGACATGTCCGTCAGCAGCGCCACCGTCTTCACGCCGTGGTCGGTGCCGAGGCCCACCATCGTCGACGCCAGCTCACGCGCATCCTCGATGGTCTTCATGAAGGCGCCCGAACCCACCTTCACATCCAGGACCAGCGAGCCCGTCCCCTCGGCGATCTTCTTCGACATGATCGAGGAGGCGATCAGCGGGATCGCCTCGACCGTGCCGGTCACATCGCGCAGGGCGTACAGCTTCTTGTCCGCCGGAGCCAGGCCGTCGCCCGCCGCGCAGATCACCGCGCCGGTGGTGTCGAGGACGTTCAGCATCTCCTCGTTCGACAGCAGCGCGCGCCAGCCGGGGATCGACTCCAGCTTGTCCAGCGTGCCGCCCGTGTGGCCGAGGCCGCGGCCCGAGAGCTGGGGCACGGCCGCGCCGCACGCCGCCACCAGGGGCGCCAGCGGCAGCGTGATCTTGTCGCCGACGCCGCCCGTGGAGTGCTTGTCGGCCGTCGGCCGGGACAGCGAGGAGAAGTCCATGCGCTCGCCGGAGGCGATCATCGCGGCCGTCCAGCGGGCGATCTCACGCCGGTTCATACCGTTGAGCAGGATCGCCATGGCGAGCGCGGACATCTGCTCGTCGGCGACCTCCCCACGGGTGTACGCGTCGATGACCCAGTCGATCTGCTCGTCGCTGAGCTCACCGCGGTCCCGCTTGGTGCGGATGACGGAGATGGCGTCCATGGCCATGACTTTCCTTCCGACGTTCTCAGAAAAAATGCGCGGCCCCTCTGAGGCGGTTCAGAGGGGCCGCACGAGAGTTACTTGCGGAGATGGCCCGGGCCGAAGGCCTGCGGCAGCATCTCCGACAGCGGGAGGATCCCCGCCGGTGTCTCCAGCAGGAGCTCCGGCCCGCCGAACTCGTACAACAACTGCCGGCAGCGACCGCACGGGACGAGGATCTCGCCCCTGCCGTCCACACAGGTGAAGTGCGTGAGCCGGCCGCCCCCGGTGCGCTGCAGCTCCGAGACCAGACCGCACTCGGCGCACAGGCCGAGGCCGTAGGAGGCGTTCTCCACATTGCAGCCGGAGATCGTGCGGCCGTCGTCGACGAGGGCCGCGACGCCGACCGGGTAGCCCGAGTAGGGGGCGTACGCGTGGCTCATCGCCTCGCGCGCCGCCTCCCGCAGGGTGTCCCAGTCGACCTCGCGCGTCACTTGCCCTGGCCCTTCCGGTACGGCAGACCGTCCGCCTTCGGCATCCGCAGGCGCTGGGCCGACAGGGCGAGGACGATCAGCGTGATGACGTACGGCGTGGCCGAGACGACCTGGTTGGGGACCTCGTTGGTGCCCGCGTACCAGGCGAACACCAGGCCGCCGATGAGCAGGGTGATCGCGGCCGAGGTGTACTTCTTCCGGAACGCCAGCCAGATCGCGCCGATGATCAGCAGCAGCGCGCCGAGCAGCAGCAGGGCGTGGACGTTCTCCGAGCCGCCGCGCAGGTTGAGGCTGTCGGTGTAGCCGAACAGACCGGCGCCGATGGCGAGTCCGCCCGGCATCCAGTTACCGAAGATCATCGCGGCGAGGCCGATGTAACCGCGGCCGCTGACCTGGCCCTCCAGATAGAAGGGGTTGGCCACGATGGAGAGGAAGACACCACCGAGTCCGGCCAGACCGCCGGAAATGATCACGGCGATGTACTTGTACTTGTAGACGTTCACACCGAGGGACTCGGCCGCGACCGGGTTCTCACCGCAGGAGCGCAGCCGCAGACCGAAGGCCGTACGCCACAGGATCCACCAGGTGGCCGGGATCAGCGCGATCGCGATCAGGGTCAGCCAGGAGACATTGGTGACCAGGCCGCCGAGCAGACCGGCGATGTCCGAGATGAAGAACCAGCCCTGGTCGTTGAGATCCCGCAGCCAGTCGGACAGGCCCGGCACGGTGAAGTTGCCGAGGGAATCGACCGCCGGGGACTGCTTGGCGGAGCCGCCCGGGTGGCCCTCGAAGGCGAGGGGCGCGAGATAGCGGGTGGCGCCGAGGGCGAGGATGTTGATCGCCACACCGGAGACGATGTGGTTGACGTTGAAGGTGACGGTGACGAGGGCGTGCAGCAGACCGCCGATGCAGCCGCCGATGATGCCGATGACGACACCGGTCCACGGGCCCCACTGGAAGCCGGCCCAGGCACCGAACCAGGTGCCGAGGATCATCATGCCTTCGAGGCCGATGTTGACGACGCCCGCCCGCTCGGCCCACAGACCGCCGAGACCGGCGAGGCCGATCGGCACGGCGAGCTGGAGCGCGGTGGACATCTGGCTGACGTTGGTGATGCCGTCGGCGCCGGTGATGATGCGGACGATCGAGGTCAGCGCCAGGGCTCCGGCGATGACCAGCAGCAGGACGGGCCACGACAGGCGGCGGCCCTTCGGAGCCGCGGGCTGCAGCGTGGGCTGGTTGACGTCAGTCGCAGAGACGGGCGCGGTCATCGGCCAGCCACCTCCTTCGTGGTGTTGTTGTCGCCGCCGAGGACGTGACCGGCGGCCAGTTCGGCGCCGACCCGGCGCTGCTGGCGGCGCAGGCCCCACTCGCGGACGGCCTCGTAGGAGACGACGACGGAGAGCACGATCAGGCCCTGCATGATGACCGCGATCTCCTTGTCGTAGTCGTGGAAGTCCAGCTCGGGCGAGGCCTTGTCGAGCCAGGCCCACAGCAGGGCGGCGAACGCGATGCCGACCGGGCTGTTACGGCCGAGCAGGGCGATGCCGATGCCGAGGAAGCCGATGCCGGTGGGGAAGTTGAGGCTGTAGGTGTGGGTGTCGCCCATCAGGATCGGCAGGCCCGCGAGTCCGGCGATGGCGCCGGAGATCAGCATGGCGGTGAGCACCATGCGCTTGGGGTCGACACCGCTGGCCGCGGCGGCGGACTCCGAGGCGCCGGAGGCGCGCAGGTCGAAGCCGAAGCGGGTGCGGTTGAGGACGACCCAGTAGCCGATGCCGAGCAGCACGGCGAGGATGACCAGGCCGTAGATCTCGCCGGAGTCGCCCATGTCGATACCGGGGATCCAGCCGGACTCGTGCATCTCGCCGGTGGTGTTGTTGTTGCCGACCTTCACACCGAAGACGTCGGGCAGCCACAGATAGGCGATGACGGAGGTCGCGATCGCGTTGAGCATGATCGTCGCGACGACCTCGCTGACGCCCCGGGTGACCTTCAGGACACCGGCGATACCGGCCCAGAAGGCGCCGGTGCACAGCGCGGTCAGCAGCAGCAGCGGGACCTGGATGGCGGCCGGCAGATCGGCGTGGGCGCCGACGATGGCGGTCATCATGGCGGCGAGCTGGTACTGGCCGTCGACGCCGATGTTGAACAGATTCATCCGGAAGCCGATGGCCACCGCGAGGGCCGCGATGTAGTACATCGAGGCCTGGTTGATGATCAGGACCTGGATGTCGGAGAACGAGGCCTGCTCGAACATCAGGGTGTACGGCTCGATCGGGCTCTTGCCCGAGGCGATCAGCACGATCGCGCTGAGCGCAAAGGCCACGGCGAGCGCGATGACCGGACCGGCCACCGCGAGGAGCACGCGCTCCTTGTCGAACTTCTTCATCAGCGGGCCTCGTCCTCACCAGACTCGGGGGTCTCTTCGTGCTCCAGGTGGCCGGTCGCGGCACCGGTCATCGCCGAGCCGAGCTCCTCCGGGGTGATGGTGGCCGGGTCGGCGTCCGCGACCAGCTTGCCGTTGTAGATCACCCGGAGCGTGTCGGACAGGCCGATCAGCTCGTCCAGGTCGGCGGAGATCAGCAGCACGGCCAGGCCCTCGCGGCGGGCCTCACGGATGTGGTCCCAGATCGCGGCCTGCGCACCGACGTCCACACCGCGGGTGGGGTGGGCGGCGATCAGGAAGCGGGGCTTGTGCTCCATCTCGCGGCCCACGATCAGCTTCTGCTGGTTGCCGCCGGAGAGGGATGCGGCGGTGACGTCGATGCCGGGGGTACGGACGTCGTACGCCTCGACGATCCGGCGCGTGTCCGCCTGCGCGGCCTTCGGGTCCAGCCAGATGCCCTTGGCGTTCGGCTTCTCGGTGACATGGCCGAGGATGCGGTTCTCCCAGAGGGGGGCCTCCAGGAGCAGGCCGTGGCGGTGGCGGTCCTCGGGGATGTACCCGATGCCCTCCTCGCGGCGCCTGCGGGTGGGCCAGGCGGTGATCTCCTCCTCGGCCAGCGTGATGGTGCCGGAGTCGGCGCCCTTGAGGCCGATGAGCGCGTCGACCAGCTCGGTCTGGCCGTTGCCCTCGACGCCGGCGATGCCCAGGACCTCGCCCGCGTGGATGGTGAAGCTGATGTCGTCCAGCAGCGCCTTGCCGCCGGGCGCCTCCAGGCGCAGCTTGTCGACGGTGATGACCGGGCGGTCGGTGACCGTGGACTCGGCGGTCTCCGGGGTGGGCAGCTCGGAGCCGACCATCATCTCGGCGAGCTGACGCGGGGTGGTCTCGGCGGGTACGGCGGTCCCCACCGTCGTACCGCGGCGAATGACGGTGATCTCGTCGGCGACGGAGAGCACCTCGCCCAGCTTGTGGGAGATGAAGATGACGGACAGGCCCTCGGCCTTCAGCTCGCGCAGGTTGTCGAAGAGCGCGTCGACCTCCTGCGGCACCAGGACGGCCGTGGGCTCGTCGAGGATCAGCGTGGTGGCGCCGCGGTAGAGGACCTTGAGGATCTCCACGCGCTGACGGGCGGCGACGCCGAGCTCCTCCATCAGACGGTCGGGCTCCACGCCGAGGCCGTAGCGCTCGGAGATCTCCTTGATCTTGCGGCGGGCCTTGGCGCCGATGCCGTAGAGCTTCTCGCTGCCGAGGACCACGTTCTCCAGGACCGTGAGGTTGTCGGCGAGCATGAAGTGCTGGTGGACCATGCCGATGCCGAGGGCGATGGCGTCGGCCGGGGACGAGAACGTGACCTGCTTGCCGCCGACCGCGATGGTGCCCTCGTCCGGCTTCTGCATGCCGTAGAGGATCTTCATCAGGGTCGACTTGCCGGCGCCGTTCTCGCCGACGAGGGCATGGACGGTGCCCTTGCGGACCGTGAGGTGGATGTCGTGGTTGGCCACGACGCCCGGGAATCGCTTAGTGATCCCGGCGAGCTCGACGGCGGTCACCTGACCGTTGACCGCCGCGCCGGCCGGAGGGCTGCTGGACGCGTTGATGGCGCACTCTCCTGGGGACGGGGGTCGTCTACGCGCGTAGCGCCCCTACGGCATACAAAGGGGTGACGCATCGCTGACAACGGGGTACA
Organism: Streptomyces sp. NBC_00287; assembly: GCF_036173105.1. Classification (NCBI taxonomy): domain Bacteria; kingdom Bacillati; phylum Actinomycetota; class Actinomycetes; order Kitasatosporales; family Streptomycetaceae; genus Streptomyces; species Streptomyces sp. NBC_00287. The sequence goes on along the minus strand of NZ_CP108053.1, from coordinate 5,893,400 downwards.
GGGAGCAAGCCTCCCCGTACCCCGTTGAGCGGACGTAACCCCGCGGTTACACGCTGCTCAGGGTTCAAGGGGGCGTCTCATGGATCCTGCCGGCGTCGCGGGCCCTGGCACGCACATCTGCGGCGTTGTCGTCGGTCGCCGACGCTCCGCGTCGACTCCCTCCTCCGCCTTGCAGCTGCACGCACCAGACCCCGCTCGGCTCGGTTGCGGCGCGCCGTTACCTACAGCCGGCCTGATCCATGAGACACCCCCTTGCTTCTCAACTGCTCTTGACCTTGATCTCGCCGTTGATGATCTTCTCCTTGGCCGTCTCAATGGCTTCCTGGAGCTCGGCATTGTCCGCGAACTTCGGGTTGGAGTTCGACAGGCTCACCTCGCCGGTCTTCAGATCGCCACGAACGATACCGGTCTCGGGCTTGCCGTCCTCGACCGACTTCGCCAGGTTGTACACCGCCTTGGCGACGTCCTTCATCGCCGAGGTGAGGATCGAGTCCTTGTACTTGGCGAGGGCTTCCTGCTTGTACTGGTCGGAGTCCACACCGATGGCCCACACCTTGTTGGCGGCGGCCGCCTCGATGACGCCCTGGCCGGAAAGACCGGCGGCCGCGTAGACGACGTCCGCCTTCTTCTCGATCTGGCCCTCGGCGGCCGTCTTGCCCTTGTCGGGGCTGGAGAAGCCGCCCTCCTCCGCGGTCTGCGTGAGGTACTGGGATATGACCTTCGCCTTGGAGTTGGTGTCCTTGACGCCCTGCTCGAAGCCGGCCTGGAACTTGTGGATCAGCGGGATGTCCACACCGCCCACGAAGCCGACGACGTTCGTCTTGGTGCTCTTGGCGGCGGCGACGCCGGCCAGGTAGGAGGCCTCCTCCTCGGAGAAGACCAGGTCCGCGACGTTCGTCGCCTCGACGGTGGAGTCGTCCACGATGCCGAAGGTGGTGTCCGGGAACTTCTCCGCGGCACCCTTCACGGCGGCGGCGTACGCGTAGCCGACGCCCACGACGGGGTTGTAGCCCTGCTTGGCGAGCGACTCCAGGCGCTGCTGCTTGTCCGCGTCCGTCTCACCCTCGGTGGGCTCGACGTCCTGCGTCTCGTAGCCGAACTCCTTCTGCGCCTGCTCCAGGCCGGCGTAGGCCGCGTCGTTGAAGGACTGGTCGCCCTTGCCGCCGACGTCGTACGCGATGGCCAGGCCCTTGTCGCCCTTCGACTCGGACGAGCTCTCGGTCGAGGTGCCGCCGCAGGCGGAGAGCGCGAGGGCCAGAGAGGCGGTCGCTGCGCCTGCGACCGTGATCCGGGAAATCCGGCGCATGTGAGGTGCTCCTAGTCGTACAAGCGCCGGACGGTTAGTGCTTCACAGCTTCGGCGCTGGCTTCGCCGCAGATTAACGCGCGTAGACCTGCCTGAAAACCCCTTCTGTCCACCTTGTTATGCGGCCGTGCTCAACACCACTCGAGCCGTGCCCAGAGGCTTGCCGACCGCAAACGACGGGTGGCGGTGGGTGACCTCTGCCTCGAACGCAGAAGCGGGCGGGTGTGCTGGACACCCGCCCGCTTCAGGCGATTTGACGCGCTTGGCCCGATCGGGCGGCTGCGACTACTCCGTCTTGACCTTGATGGTGCCGGCGATGATCTCTTCCTTCGCCTTGGCCACCGCGTCGGTCAGGCCCGCGATCTCGGCCATCTTCGGGTTGCTCTCCGCGAGGCCGACGCCGTTCACCTTCAGGTCGAAGGTCTGGACACCGGTCAGCGGCTCGTCGTTGTTGACGGACTCGGCGAGGGCGTAGACCGCGCCGCCGACGTCCTTGAGCGCGGAGGTGAGGATGTACTCCTTGTACGCCGACAGGGCTTCCTGCTGGTACTGGTCGGAGTCGACACCGATCGCCCAGACCTTCGCCTTGGCGGCGGCCTCGATCACGCCCTGACCGGACAGACCGGCCGCCTGGTAAACGACGTCGGCGTTCTTCTCGATCTGGCCCTCGGCGGCGGCCTTGCCCTTGTCGGGGCTGGAGAAGCCGCCCTCCTCCGCGGTCTGGGTCAGGTACTGCGAGACGACCTTGACCTTGGAGTTGGTGTCCGCGACACCCTGCTTGTAGCCGGCCTCGAACTTGTGGATCAGCGGGATGTCCACACCGCCCACGAAGCCGACCGTGTTGGTCTTGGTGGCCTTGGCCGCGGCGACACCGGCGAGGTAGGAGGCCTGCTCCTCGGCGAAGACGAGGGAGGCGACGTTGTCGCCCTCGACGACCGAGTCGACGATGCCGAAGGTGGTGTCGGGGTAGTCCTTGGCCACGGCCTCCATCGCGGGGCCGTAGGCGAAGCCGACGCCGATCACCGGGTTGTAGCCCTGCCGAGCGAGCGAGGCCAGACGCTGCTCCTTGTCGGCGTCGGTCTCGCCCTCGGTGGGCTCGACGTCGGCCGTCTTGTAGCCGAACTCCTTCTGGGCCTTCTCCAGGCCGGCGTACGCGGCGTCGTTGAAGGACTGGTCGCCCTTGCCGCCGATGTCGTACGCGATGGCGAGACCGAGGTCCTCCTTCTCGGAGGAGCTGTCGCTGTCGCTGGTACCACCGCAGGCCGTGGCAGCGAGCGCGATCGACGCGACCCCCACCGCGACGCGGGTCAGTTTGGATGTCCGACGCATCGTGAAGTTCCCCATTCTCCAAGCCCCGCAGTGGGTGCTGAGTTCGGCGCACATTAACGCGCGTAGACACTCCTGGGAACGGGGTACCGCGTGGCCGTTATCCATTCGTGCCGATGGCCGGTTACGTCCCCGTGAACCACCGGCTCAAAAGGCATGTTCCAGGACATCAGCGCGCATGCCTGAACGCCATGCCGCCAGACTCCACCCGGTCCGCTCGACCCGCAACCGGAACGGACCTACAGATCGATCAGCGCCGCCGCCGTGAACAGCTCCACGCCCACCGTGATCGCATGCTCGTCCACATCGAAGTCGCCCTGATGGAGGTCCCGCACCGTCCGCTCGCCCGGTGTGCGCACCCCCAGGCGGGCCATCGCGCCCGGGACGTGCTCCAGGTACCAGGAGAAGTCCTCGCCGCCGAGGCTCTGCTCGGTGGTCTCCACGGAGTCGGCGCCCCGGCGGGCGATCATGGCGTCCCGGAGCAGCTCCGCGATGCCGGAGTCATTGACGACCGGCGGTACCCCGCGGACGTAGTTGATCTCGGACTTGGCCCGGTGCAGGTTGGCGACCTCGTCGATCGCGGCGACCAGGATGTCGGGCGCCTGCCGCCAGGCGTCGATGTCCAGGCAGCGCACGGTCCCGGAGAGCTCGGCGTGCTGCGGGATGACGTTCGGGGCGTGGCCGGACTCGATCCGCCCCCAGGTCACGGCGAGTCCGCTACGGGTGTCCACGCGCCGGGCGACCAGCGCGGGCACGTCGGTCACGACTCGGGCGACCGCGGTGACCAGGTCGGTGGTCAGATGCGGGCGCGCGGTGTGGCCGCCGGGGCCGTCCAGCGCGATCTCCAGACGGTCACAGGCGGAGGTGATCGCACCCTCGCGGATGCCGATCCGGCCGGCGTCGACCCGGGGGTCGCAGTGCACGGCGACGATCCGCCCGACGCCCTCCAGCACCCCGCAGTCGATGGCATCGGCGGCGCCGCCGGGCAGCACTTCCTCGGCGGGCTGGAAGATCAGCCGTACGGGCCGGGGCAGCAGGCCCTGACTGTGCAGGTCGGCGAGGACGAGACCGGCGCCGAGCACCACGGTGGTGTGGACGTCGTGCCCGCAGGCGTGCGCCCGGTCCGGCACGGTGGACCGGTACGGGCACTCGGTCTTGGCGTCCGGGATGGGCAGGGCGTCGATGTCGGCCCGCAGGGCGAGCGCGGGCAGCCCGTCGTCCCAGTTGCCGATGTCACAGACGAGCCCGGTCCCGACCGCGAGCACCCGCGGCTCGAGGCCGGCCTTCTCCAGGCGCTCCTTGATCGCGGCGGTCGTACGGAACTCCTGGTTGCCGAGCTCGGGGTGCATGTGCAAGTCACGGCGGAAGGCGACGAGTTCGTCACGCAGCGCCTCGGGCAGCGTGCCGGGAAGCAGTGCTTCCCCGGCTTCCCCCGGGAGATCGGCCTCGGACTCTACGGACATCAATTGCTTCACCCTCTGAAGGGTAGGACGCCCGGGTGGCCAACTGCCCCTCGATCAACAAAAGTTCAGCCCGTTAGGGGAAGAAAAACTGGCCGCCAGACGCATAGGTGTGGGTTGGGATGGGTAAACTCCCTCACTTTTCGGCGAGTCGATCATGAAGCACCCATCCGCTCTCCTACCAACCCATACCACGCCACAGACAGCCGCGTCGGTTCTGTTCACCTGTCGGAAGCCGGCGTCGAGGCGCCCTCGAGCGTTCGTACGGCCTCCAGCGCGCCCAGGATGCAGGTCAGGTCGGCCGGGGCCGCGGCCAGCCGGACCGGGGTCCCGGCGTCGTCGAGGTCGGCGATGTGCCAGCTCCGGGGCACGGTGTCGCCGTCGCTGCCGCGCGCTCGCCGTACCTCCTTGACGGTGAGCCGCCGGGCCGGGATGACCCGGGCCGCGTATCGCCCGGGTCCCGGCGTCACCGCGGGCGGCTCGTCGCCGCCGAGGGCGATGTGGGTGCCGAAGCCGTGCGGGTTGTAGTCGGTGGACTCCAGGAAGCGGGCGGGGAGGAAGACCTCCTCCTGCTCGGTGTCCGCCCCGGTCTCCGCGGGCGTGCGAATGCCGGTGGCGCGCCAGGCCCAGGCGGTCATGGCGAGGGTGGCGGCGGTGCCCGCGGCGGCCCAGATGACGGTCTTCGGGGAGTCGAAGAGGGTCGTGGGGTGCAGATAGCACAGGGGCAGCAGCCACATGCCCGTCCCCACGAGGACGGCCGCGAAGGGCAGGGCCGACGGAAGGACCTCGTCGTCGGGGAGCCGACGCCCGCGCCGGCGCGTCAGCATCTGGGCGGCGGGGTAGCCCGCGGCGAGGGCGAGTCCGGCGGAGATGGCGGCCAGGTCGCCGGGCGGGGAGACATGCTCGCGCCAGACGTAACGGCTCCCCGCGACCTCCATGATGTCGCCGCGCCAGACGGTGAGCTCGACCTTGTCACCGGGCCGGAACTCCAGGCCGGCCTCCCGTGAGACTCGGAGTCGGTCGATCGGCTGATCGTCTGCGAAGAACAGTCGGCCACTCCCCTTCGGCCCGTCGTTGTCGGCCCGCTCGATCACGGCCGGGAGGGTGGACAGGCACTCGCGCCGGTCGGCGGCGGGCGTGGTGTCCGTGCACGGTACGGCCGCCTCCCACTCCCGTTCGTGCGCATCGACATGCGGCACGAGCCAGGCGGCGAGCCCCGCTCCGGCGAGCAGCAGGACGCACAGGACCGGGGACCAGACCGAGCCGCGTCCCGCGGTGCGCTGGGAGACGATGACGAGGCGGTCCGACTCGGGGGTGCCGTGACGATGGTGCAGGGCGCGCAGGGCGTCCAGGTCGGTGTCGAAGTCCCGGTCGCTGCCCCACCCCACGGGCAGGGGCAGCTGCCGCTCGCGCCCGTCGCGCAGTGCTAGGAGGACATGCCGGGACTGCTCGCCCCGGGGCCACGTCTTCACCCGTACGCGCAGGTCGGCGATGTCCGTCCAGGGCACGGTCCGGCGCCGGGTGGCGATGCCGCGGGCGTCGGCACGGACCTCGGCCGAGGCGGAGCGCAGCGCGGCGAGACCGATGCCGAGGCAGAGCGCGCCGACTGCGACGAGCGGAACCGGACCTCCCAGGACGAGACCCAGGGCGGCGAGGAGGACCCCGGCCGCCATGATCCCTACGACGACCCGGAGGGCCCGCCGCCAGCGGGACCGGAGGATGACTTCACCATTCACACCGGCCATCCTGACGTGTCCAGGGCGGGCCACACTTGTGGGGTGTCCGGCAGTTTTCGGCTCGGTGAAGTTGCCGACGGCCGCCGCGCGGGTCGCCTAGGCTGCGGCCACGTGACGGACCCGAGCACGGACACGGACTTCATACAGGCCACGAGCACGTCGTACGACGCGATAGCCCCCGCCTACACCGACCGCCACCCCGACGGTCTGGGCCACCACCCCTTGGAGAAGGCCCTCCTCACCGCCTTCGCCGAGCAGGTCGGTGAGCACACCAGAGCCCCGGTGGGCGATCTGGGTAGCGGTCCCGGCTATGTCACCGCCCGTCTGCACGGCCTGGGCGTCGAGGTCTTCGGCGTGGACGTCTCGCCGCGCATGGTGGCCCTGGCCCGCGAGGCGCACCCGCATCTGCGGTTCCACATCGGCACGATGACGGACCTGGACCTGCCCGACGAGACCCTGGGCGGTATCACCGCCCTCTACTCGGTCATCCACATCCCGACGGACCGTCTGACGGCCGCGTTCACGGAGTTCCACCGGGTCCTGGTCCCCGGTGGCCATGTCCTGCTGTCCTTTCAGACGGCGGACGCCGACGAGCTCATCCACCTCACGGAACGCTTCGGCGAGGACATCTCCCTGCACTACTACATCCGCACCCCGGAAACGGTGACGGCCCACCTGAGGAAGGCGGGCCTTGTCGTGCAGGCGCGGGTGGTGCGGGAGCCCGTGGGTGAGGAGAAGATGGCGCGGGCGTTCCTGCTGGCTCGTAAGCCCGTCTAGACCGCCGTCACCGCCGCCAGCCGGTGCACGTCCTTGGCCGAGCCCGTGACCCCGGACAGGAAGCCCTGGGCCCGTGGTGAGGCGTGGTCGGTGAGCCAGGTGGGGTCGATGTCGCAGACCGCGACCTTGACGTCCGTGCCGGACAGGGCCAGCGGCAGGGTGTGGACGACCGTGGACGGGAAGCTCAGGATCGTTTTGCCGATCGGGCCCCGACGGGCGATCAGTTCCAGGGGGAGGTCCGGGCGGACTATTTCCAGGCCCGTTTCTACCGCCAGGCGGTGCAGCTTCTCCGTGCTCTCGCGGCGGTGGGCGAAGTAGCGGGTGGCGCCGTGGGCCTTGGCCAGGGTGTGGACCGCTTCCACATAGCGGTCGGCGTCCACCACGCCCGTCTCCACCAGCGAGGTGCCCACCATGTCCGCGCCCTTGCCGATGCGGGGCGGGCCGAAGCGGGCCCGGGTCCAGGCGAAGTCGTTCGTCGACATCGCGAGGCCCGGCAGGGTCTCCTCCATCGGCATGGAGGAGAAGATCTCCACCCTGCGGTTCTCCCCCGGCGTCAGTCGGCGGCGGGCCGCCGAGGACGCCGGGGCCAGGATCAGGTCCCGCGGGCCCGGGCGGCCGCCCTTGCGGTGCCAGCGCACCAGGCGTTCACCACGGGCCAGTTGGGCGACGAACTCCATCGTCGCCGTGCCGTCGTCGACCACGACCAGGTCACGGGCGCGAGTGATCGTCAGCAGCAGCTGGACATAGCGGGAGAAGGGGTCCCCCAGGACCACGCGCGATGCCTTGCGGAGCGTCCCCGCCAGGCCACCGATCGTCTGGAACGGCGCCGCCGCGCCGCCCCGCGCCTCCTCCCAGCGCACCTCGTGCCCCTCCTCACGGGCCAGCTCCGACATGCGTCGCAGCTGGCCGCGGGTCATCGGGTCGATCGGGGACAGGACCACGAGGGTGAGCCCCGCGCCGAGCGCCTGCTCCTGGGCATGCGCCCACTCCAGCACATTCAGCAGCTGTACCGGACTCTCGACGAACGCGAGAGTGCGGGTGCCGGCGTTCCCGGCGCGGGGGCTCATCTACGTACGACCGTCCCGTCGTAGGCGATTTTCTGGGGGGGGGGTGACTCAGACCGAGACCGGCTCGCCGGCGGCCGCGGCGATCTCGGCCTCGGCGACGACGCCCTGGACGCGGCGCAGCTTCTTCATCGGGCCGAGCTCGGAGTCGTAGACCTTCTTGACGCCGTCGCCGAGGGAGGCCTCGATCGTGCGGATGTCGCGCACCAGGCGGGTCAGGCCCTGCGGCTCGACGGACGCGGCCTGGTCCGAGCCCCACATGGCGCGGTCGAGGGTGATGTGACGCTCGACGAAGGTGGCGCCCAGGGCGACCGCGGCGAGGGTGGTCTGCAGGCCCGTCTCGTGGCCGGAGTAGCCGATCGGGACGTTCGGGTACTCGGCCTGAAGGGTGTTGATCACCCGGAGGTTGAGCTCCTCCGCCTTCGCGGGGTAGGTGGAGGTGGCGTGGCACAGCAGGATGTTGTCCGAGCCGAGGACCTCGACCGCGTGGCGGATCTGCTTCGGGGTCGACATGCCGGTCGACAGGATGACCGTACGGCCGGTGGCGCGCAGGGCGCGGAGCAGCTCGTCGTCGGTCAGGGACGCGGAGGCGACCTTGTGCGCCGGGACGTCGAACTTCTCCAGGAAGGCGACGGCCTCGGTGTCCCACGGGGAGGCGAACCAGGCGATGTTCTTCGACTTGGAGTACTCGTCGATCTGGCGGTACTCGTCCTCACCGAACTCCACGCGGTGGCGGTAATCGATGTAGGTCATGCGGCCCCAGGGGGTGTCGCGCTCGATGTCCCACTGGTCGCGCGGGGTGCAGATCTCCGGGGTGCGCTTCTGGAACTTCACGGCGTCACAGCCGGCCTCGGCGGCCGCGTCGATCAGCTTGAACGCGTTCTCGAGGTCGCCGTTGTGGTTGATGCCGATCTCGCCGACGACGTAGACGGGGTGACCCGGGCCGGCGGTCTTCGAACCGAACTGACGCATGCGGGAGTTGGTGCTCATGGCAGGAACTGTCCTTACTTGGTGAGGGAATCGAGAGAGGGGCCGAGGATCCAGCTGGCGATCTCTCGGATCGCGCCGTCGCCACCCGGGACGGTGGTGACCGCGCGTGCGGCGCCGCGCACGACGTCGTGGGCGCTCGCGACCGCCACGGGCCAGCCCACGAGGGCGAAGCACGGGAGGTCGTTGACGTCGTTGCCGACGTAGAGCACGCGCTCAGGCGCGATGCCCTGCTCCTCGCACCACTGCTTGAGTGCGAGGTCCTTGCGGTCGATGCCGTGCAGGACCGGAATCTTCAGCTTCCGGGCCCGGGCGGCGACCACAGGGTTCTGTTCCGTGGAGAGGATCAGCATCTTCAGGCCGCTCTTGCGCAGGGCCGCGATGCCGAGTCCGTCTCCGCGGTGCACGGAGACGAACTCCTTTCCATCGGTGTCGATCAGCACCCGGTCATCGGTCTGGGTGCCGTCGAAGTCCAGTACGACCGCGTCGATGTCGGCGGCGGTCGGGAGCGAACCGGGGCGGTCCGCGTCGAACAGGGGCGCGAGGGCGCGGGCCCGAGCGAGGTCGTGCGGATCGTCGATCTCCAGCACGCGCGCGGGGTCGGTGCGGACCAGTTCGGTACGGCCGAAGAAGCGGTGGTTGTGCTTGCGGAAGCCGGCCGCGTCCATCGCGTAGGCGGCGCCGGTCTCCAGGTAGTCCTGGGGGCGGTCCTGACGGCGGGGGCGGTAGGCCTTGTCGTGGTTGACACCGACGCCGCCCTCCGAGGGCTCCTCGGCGTCGCGCCAGACGAAGCCGTGGAAGGGGGCCACGGTGACCGCGGTGTCGGCGCCGTTCTCCACGACCGCCGCCGCGACCCCGTCGATGTCCTCGCGGATCACGAAGGGGCTGGTGCACTGCACGAGCAGGACCACGTCGACCGGGGAGCCGTGCAGGGCCTCATGGCCGTCCATGGCGTGCAGGACGGCGGCCTCGGAGGTGGCGGTGTCACCGGCGATGGCGGCGGGCCGCAGCACGACCTCCGCTCCGGCCGCGCGGGCGGCGGCGGCGATGGCCTGGTCGTCGGTGGAGACGACGACATCGGTGACGATCCGGGCGGCCAGGCACTCGCGCACCGCGCGGGCGACCAGCGGAACACCGCCGACGGGGGCGAGGTTCTTGGCGGGCACACCCTTGGAGCCACCGCGCGCGGGAATGACGGCGAGCACGCGCCGCACAGAGGCGCCGGCGCTGGCCGGGGAGTCGGACATGGGTTGCACTCCTTGTGCAGAGTTCGCAGAGCTATGGAGGGCGGCGAAGCCGCCCGACAGGGGCGCGGGGCTGTGTTGATCAGCGGCTCCGCCGCGGGGCGCGACAAGCCCAGACGGCGCGGCAGACGGTCGACGGCCGGTCACAGCTCCCCCATCCGCCGGATAACAGGCGCCACCCGCTGCACCCCGTGCCGATAGGCACCACGGGCAGCTCGGCGCACGATCTGCCGGACGGGCCCGGGGTCCTTGTCATGCGCGGGAGCGCCCGGCAGCGGACTGCCGTCGGGCCCGAGATGGTGGCGAGCGAGGATGCCGGGCAAGTAACCCGGCGCCGTCGCGGGCGTGTAGTACGGGGTCAGCGGCGCCAACCCCCCGGGCAGGGCCCGCAACTTCGCGATCCGCTCCCGCGCCGCGTCGAACGCGGTCTCGTACCCCCCGTCCGCGGCGACGCCCTGGCGGGCCACCCACTCCTCGTCGGGGGCCGGACTGTGTCCCTCGTCCAGCTGGTCCCAGGAGGCGAGGCAGCCGGAGCCGATGAAGTGGTGGTTGCCGAGCATCTCGCGCACCCCGAGGTCGGTGAGCACGACGGTGGGGATCCGGCGGTGGAGCGACTCCAGCGCGGCCGTCGAGCTGACCGTGACCAGCAGGTCGGTACGGTCGAGCACCTCGCCCATGTGCCCGTAGACCAGCCGGAAGTTGGCCGGCAGGTCCAGCTTCTGTGCCAGCTTCTGGTAGGGCAACTCCTCGATGTGCGTGGTGTGTTCGCCCGGCCTGGAGCGCAGCTTGAGCAGCACCTCGCGCTCGGGGTGCAGCCGCGCGTGCTGGACCAGGCGGTTCAGCAGGTACGTACGGTCCTTGCGGTTCTCGGGGACGGAGGGCTGCGCGGCGAAGACGACCGTGTACGGGTCGTGCTCCCCCTCGTAGGGGGCTCCGCCGAGGAACGGCAGCGCCACCTCCGTCACCGCCGAGGCGTCGGCGCCGACGCCCTCGTACACCGCGCGGAAACGCTCGGCGTCCTGGCGGGAGTTGGCGAGGACGAGGTCGGCGCCGTGCCGCAGCAGCAGGCCGTCGGCGAGCTTCTCGTAGACGACGCCGACATAGCCGGTGACGACGACGGGACGCTTCTCGTGGCCCTCCCACACCCGCGCCAGGCCGTGCAGCATCGCCTGGACGCCACCGCCGACGAGCGCGAGTACGACGATGTCGTACTCCTCCTCGGCCATCGAGCGCAGGAACTCCACCGCTGTCACCTCGCGCAGGGAGTCGGCTTGCACACCGACTTCCGCCAGTTGGCGCGCGGTGGGCGTGGCCCGGCCGCGCAGCAGGAATCCGTTGAGCGCAGGGGCGACTTGCGTGCCCCCTGCGGCTCCGGCTTCCATGGACGGGCCCGGGGAGATGCGGCCCGCCGTCAGCGCACCCCATTTCCAGCGGGTGTCGGAGTCCGCGAGGACGGCAATGCGCGGCGGCTTCGTTGTACTTGCTGGCACGAAGAAGACGCTAGGAAGCATTTCCTAGGTATAGCCCAACCACGAATCAACGAAAAGTTAACAACATCCCACCGCGAGCCGAACTGGCCCGTCAAAACCCGGGAAGTACATGGCATGCACCGTTCCGACACACTGAGTTCACCCGCCGTACGCGCGCCGTCAAGTTCCGCTGCCGAGCACCCTCCTAACCTTTTGCAGGTGCCAAAGCTTTCCGTGATCGTGCCGTTCTACAACGTGCAGCAATACGCCCCCGACACCCTCAGAAGCCTCCGCGCGAACGCCCGGCGCGACTTCGAGTTCATCCTGGTGGACGATTTTTCGAAGGATGAAACTCCCGCCATTCTCGAACGCGCTGCCGAACAACTCTCGGATGTCGCACACGTGCGTTACATCCGTCACGAAGTGAACGGAGGACTCGCCACCGCCCGAAACACCGGTCTGGACGCGGCGACCGGCGAGTACCTCACCTTCCTCGACGGCGACGACTGGCTCGCGCCCGGCTACTTCGCCGAACTGGTCGGCGCCATCGAGGAGCTGGGCTGCGACTTCATCCGCACGGACCATGTCCAGGCCAACGCCCGCGGCCGGTCCGTGCACCGGGTACCCCACGGCCGCCGGGGCGAGGTCCTCGACCCGCGCGCGGCGATCCTGCCCGCCGACCGGACGACCTCCGTCGACTACGCCTACGCCTGGGCCGGCGCCTACCACCGGCGGCTGCTGGACAAGGGGCTGCTGCACTTCACCGACGGACTGCGCACGGCCGAGGACCGGCCGTGGATCTGGAAGCTGCACCGCGAGGCGGAGTCGTTCGCCGTGGTGGGTCTGCTCGGCGTCTTCTACCGACGTGGTGTTGCCGGTTCACTCACCCAGATCGGTGACGTCCGTCAACTCGACTTCATCCGTGCCTTCGATCAGGTCATCGAGGAAACGGCGGCCGATCCCGAGGCGGCCCAGCTGCTGCCCAAGGCGGTGCGCACCTACTGTGCGATCATCGCCCATCACCTCTCGGACGAGTCCAAGTGGGAACCGGCCGTGGCCAAGCAGCTGCGGGCGATGAGCGCGGCGGCCATAAAGCGGATGCCGCAGGACGCGCTCGGTGATGTGCTCGAAACCATGGACCTGCGCCGGGCCAGCAAGCTGCGCCGGCTGCGGCGCCGGGCCACCACTGCGAAGGCGGCCGCGTGATGTCCCGTAAGACCACCCAGATCTTCTGCGTCTCCACGCTCTACGGCGCCGCCACCCTGGCCGCCGCGCTGGACTCGGAGTGCTTCGCCGAGGCGGACCGCCGGCTGCTGCTGGTGTTCAACAACTCCGCGTGCCCGGAGACCACTCCGGCCGTCGACGAGATGCCCGGGTTTGCACCGCTGCGTGACCACTTCGACGGTGTGATCTCGTTCAACGAGGCCATCAGCCCCTTCCACCCGGGCGCCTGGTCACCGCGCATGGACGACATCCCGCTGTTCGAGCGGTACTTGCGGCTGCTGTGGGGCCTGGGCGACGACCAGGTGGAGATCGTCCTGGAGTCCATCCAGGTCAACCCGGCCCTCGCCCTCGCCCAGATCTTCACCGGCGCCCCCCTGCACGTCTACGCCGACGGCCTGATGAGCTACGGCCCCACGCGCAACAAGCTCGACCCGCTGGTCGGCACCCGCGTCCGGCGCCTGCTCCACCTGGACCTGGTGCCCGGCCTCACGCCGATGTTGCTCACCGAGTTCGAGGTGCCGGCCGAGGTCGTGCCGACCGAGGCGTTCCTGAAGGTGATGGGCGAGCTCGCCGGTGCCGTAGAGGAGTTGCCGGTCCTCCCGGACAACTGCGCACTGCTGCTCGGCCAGTATCTGTCCGCGCTGAACATCCTCACGCCGGAGGGCGAGGAGGAGCTGCATGTACGGATGATGCGCGGGGCGGTGGAGCGCGGGCACCGTTCGATCGTGTTCAAGCCGCACCCCACGGCGCCGGCCCGCTACAGCCGCGCCCTGGAGGCCGAGGCCGAGAAGCTGGGCGTCGAGCTCACCGTGCTGGACACGCCCGTGCTCGCCGAGGTGCTGTTCGAGAAGTCCCGCCCCGGACTGGTCGTCGGCTGCTTCTCGACCGCGCTGTTCACGGCGTCCGCCTTCTACGACCTCCCGGTCGCCCGCATCGGCACCGAGCCGCTGCTGGACCGGCTGACCCCGTACCAGAACAGCAACCGCATCCCCGCGGTGCTGGCGGACGCGGTCCTTCCGGACCTGGAGAACCGCGAGGGCGAGCAGACCGTGCCGACCGAGACCCTGGGCGCGCTGGTCACCGCCATAGGGTTCACCATGCAGCCGCAGATCTATCCGAGCCTGCGTCCGGCTGCCGAGCGCTACCTCTCCGAGCACTTCAAGCCGCGCACCCAGCGCTATTTCAAGCGCAAGCGGCTCACCTCGCTGGGCCTGCCCGGCGGTATCCCGGAGCGACTGTCGTTCCTGCCGCGCAATTCCACCGCGCGCCGGGTGGTGCGGCGGGCCAAGGCGCTGAAGAAGGCGGTGCGCCGGTAGGCCAATACCCGGTGAACTGCCGGGAACTGCCGAGGAAACGGTGGCACACCGTCGGATTAAACCGATGAATACATGGTGTGGGCGGCGTTCGAATCCCTAGGATCACGGAACGCCGCCCCATCCGACTCCGTGAGGCACTCATGACGAACCTCGGCCGGCTGTACCCCATGCTCGACGGCGTAAAGCTGCCGGACGACATTCCCTATTCCCAGGTCAGCTCCTGGGAGCTGCGTTTCCTCTACCTCCTGGGCCGCCATCGCCTCGCCGGCGAGGACCGGCTCGTGGAGCTGGGTTCGGGCGGCGGCGGGTCCACGTACGCGCTCGCGCTCGGGTTGCGCGACAGCCCCGTGTTCGACGAGAAGACGGGACGGCTGCACGCGTACGACTTCTTCCACGTCGGCAAGGGCACCTTCGCCACGGAGAAGTTCTTCTCGGCCGGCTCCAAGCCCGCGGACGGCGACACCTCGTTCCTGGACGACTTCACCGAGCGGCTCGAGCCGTTTCTGCCGTTCCTGGAGATCCACGCCGGTGACATCTGGCAGACCTCGGACCCGGACGACACCAGCCCGATCGAGTTTCTGCACATCGACATCGCCAAGACGGCCCGGGTCTTCCGCTGTGTCTCCGAGCGGTTCCTGACCCGGCTGCGGCCCGGCTCCGTCGTACTGCACCAGGACTTCGCCGGGCCCCGGCTGCCGTGGCTGCACTACAGCACGGGCGCGCTGCTGCCGTACATCGAGATAGCCGGGCCGCCGATCCGCTCCACGCTGGCCTTCGAGGTGACCAAGCCGATCCCCGAGGACGTGCTGAAGAGGATCTCCGAGGACGCCTTCACCCTCGACGAGAAGCTGAAGCTGATCTCGGCCGTGCAGGACCGCATCGACCGCGACCACACCGGCGGAATCCCCTTCAAGTCGGTGCTGGAGCTGGCGAAGGCGTACGTCGCCCACTACGACGGGCGGCACAAGCAGGCCTGGTCGATCGCGCGGAAGCTGACGGACGACGAGTACCTCAGCCGGACCCGGGCCGATCACTTCAAGCAGCTGAAGACGGCGTACGAGAAGGACGGCGGGGGCGCCGACAAGGGCGGCTCGCTGTTGACCAAGCTGGCCAAGAGGCTCGTACGACGGTGAAGTGCGGGTGAGCCCCCGCTTGTTCAAGTGGGGGCTCACCCTTTTGCTCAACCGCCCAGGATGATCCTCAGGTCCGCGGCGTTCGCCTCGGTGATCTTCCACAGTTCCTGCTGACGGCCGTGGACATCGGCGACGGTCGCCTGGTGGTCACGGAGCAGGTCCTTCGAGCGCTCCACCAGACGGGCGGCCAGGTGGCGGTCGTGGACGGAGACACCCCACTCGGGGCGCTCGATGTCGCGCAGGAAGTACGCCATCTTCGGGTGCGAGATCAGGCTGATGATCGGGGTGCCGCAGCCGAACGGGATCATGCCCGCGTGGCCGCGCATACCGATGACCAGCTTGGTGCGCGCGTACAGATCGCGGATCTCGTCGTTCTCGAAGTCGTACATCGGGATGACGGGCAGCGAGATGCCGTGCTCGCGGCGGAGATCGAAGGCGATCTTCTCGTCGTCGAGCGAGTGCGCCACGCACTGCACCTCGGCCAGCTCGCCCAAGTCCCGTACCGCCTGGGCCATCTGGGCCAGGAAGTAGCTGTAGTCGTGGCCGAAGCGCAGGCCCGCGCGGTCGTAGGCGGCGTTGATGAGGATGGTGTCCTCGCGGCTCGCCGGGTCCTGCCAGCCGGGCACGAGCTGACGCGTCACCGTCGTCGGGCAGGGCTGGAAGCGCACCTTGTCGTGCAGGTGGGCCGGGAGCATGGCCCGTACCTTCTCGATCGAGCCATGGTTGCGCAGCCCGAAGAAGGCGGACTTCTCCACCAGCAGACGCAGCGACTCCCGGAACCGGCCGGCGCGGTAGGACTGGCCGTCGAAGGCGTTGAAGCCCACGGCGTAGACCGCGATCGGGACGTCGATACGGCGCATCAAGTCGTCCGGGACGTTCCACTGCCAGGCGCTGTTGCCGTTGGGCATGGTGTCCGGGATGAACAGGCCGCCACCGCCGATGACCAGTCCGCGCCGGGCGTTGACGCGCTCCAGGGCCGCCTCGTCGAACAGCCGGTGGGCGTGCACGGAGTGCCAGCGGCGGGAGGTGGTGTCGGGGCCGAAGGCGCTGCGCACACTCTCCGGGAGGAGCTTGTCGCCCGCGTTGCCCTGGCGGTCCATGTAGAAGGCGACATGCGCCAACTGGTCCTCGGGGGAGCCCTGTTCCTGGGCCGGGACGGAGGCCGCGCGCTGCGCCCACAGCCGGCTGGAGCGGTGGGTGATGTCGACGGACATGCCTGACGTGGCGAACTGCAGCGCCGAGGCGTTGTCGCCGTGCACCCAGGCCATCTGGGCGAGCCGGGCGTAGGCGGTGGCGGCCCGGTTGGGGGCGGCCGTCGCCAGCAGGAGCTGCGCCTTGGCCTCGTCGTAGCGCGAGACGCTCATCAGGGCGTGGCCGAGGACCTCGTGCGGCCAGGCCTCGTCGAGCGGGATGCGGACGCTCTCCAGGATGTCGACGGCGTCCTGGTAGTTGCCGGTCGCTATGTGCGCGGCGGCCACCTTGCGGGCGGTCTCGACATCGCCGGTGCGGGCGACGTGCGGGGTGCCGTAGTGCACGATCAGGTCGTGGTGCAGGCCGCCCGGCTTGGCGAGGTACTCGGCGTGGAAGTCGGCGTCCGACAGCTCGAACTCACGCCACTTCTCCTCGGCCAGGCTGTACCCGGACTCACCGCCCTGCCATGGCTTGTGACGGCCGGTGAAGTGCAGGATCGCGGTGTCCTCGGGGACCGGGAGGTCGCCGGAGAGGCGCCGCTTGACGAAGTTGTAGCGCGGGTCCAGGCGGATGAAGTCGCCGTCGAGGACGGCGTTGAGGATGCCCTGGTCGTGCTTGTCGAGTTCGTAGTCGCCGCTGCGCCCGGTGGCGTCCAGCTTGGCGCAGAACTCCTCGCTCAGGTACTCGCGCTGGATGACCAGCAGACCGGAGTTGAGCTTGTGCTGCCCGTAGAAGAACTGCGACACGGCCGCCAGGCCCTCGCGCAGCTTCAGCAGCTCGCTCAGGTCACCGAGGACGACCATGTCGGTGTCGAGCGTGATGACGGTGTCGTACTCACGCATCCGGAAGACATCGAGGATGAAGTACGCCTTGCGGACCAGGTAGTTGTCCTGGTCGCCCTTCTTGTACGCGTCGTAGTGCGTGTCGTTGACGCGGCGCAGCACGATGCGCGGGTGCAGGGCGCGGATCCTGGCGATCGACGCGGGGCGCAGATCGTCGTAGAGGACGACGAAGTCCTCGCACACGGTCGGGTTGGACAGGGCGAGGCTGCGCAGCAGGACGAGGAAGCCGGGGAGGTAGTTCTCGTCGACGTAGGAGGCGAACGCGATGCGCCGCTTGCCGGTGAGGGCCGTGGCGTCGGTGACGGGAGCCTGTGTCGCAGACAGGGTGGTCGTGGTCATCGCAGGGATATCCTCATGTCCGTCACGCTCTGGGCCCGGTCCATGACCCATGCCTTCTCGCTGGTGTATTCGTGCACGGAGGTGATGGCGAGCTTCATCGCTTCCTGCACGCGGTAGGCGCCGCTCTCGTAGAAGTCGAAGCCGATCAGGTCGAGCTTCGGGCTGACGTCCAGGAAGTCCAGCAGATACAGCATGTTGAAGCCGGTGGTCGGGATGCCCGACCAGACGTCGGTGGAGAGCTTGCCGATGTTCCGCACGGGCCAGCGCAGCGACTCGTCGCCGAGGTGGGTCTGGGCGCCGGGCACCAGGCGGTTGCGCAGCGACCACTTCCAGTCGCCGGAGACTCCGCCGAAGACAAGCCGGGTGTCGACCTGCTTCTCCCAGTTGAAGCCGTGCTTGTGGATCGTCGCGTGGATGTCGGTACGGCTGCCGGTGTGCTTCGGGTCGATCTTGAAGGAGTTGAAGCGCACCACAAGGTCGTACGCGTCGATCTCGGCGCCCATCGAACTGGCGCCCACCCGACCGGAGTTGGCGATCAGGCAGATCGACTTGCCGGCGATCCGGTTGCGGAACTCGCCGAGGCTGATCCACTGCACGCCGCCGATGGTCGGGTCGGCGACCGGGCCGCGCATCCGGCTGCGGCGCTGCTCGGCGTAGAGCTCGAGGACCTCGGTGAGGGCGGTGACATCGGTGTCGACGGCGATACGCAGGTCCAGGTACTGGCTGAGCAGTTCCTGACGGTCCGTCGCCGGGGCGTCGTCCAGGGCCAGCAGCGCACCGACCAGACGGGGTTCGGCGGCGGCCCAGTCGCCGACGGCGTGCGCGGCGAGGCCCTCGGCCCAGATCGCGGTGGCGTCGCCGCGGGTGAACTCTTCGGCGCGCGGGCACTGTCGGCGCAGCAGGGCGAACAGGTCACGCTCCCGCTCGCTCGCCGTGCGCAGGCCCGCGATGCGGGCGCGGACGCCGAAGCCGTCGTCGTCGGTGAGCCCGAGGTACTTCTCGTACGCGTCCAGCGCCTCGGCGTCCTCGCCGAGCGTCTCCATCAGACGGGCGCGCAGCCGCCAGCCGGCGCGGGAGTTCTTGCGCTGGGCGAGCACCGTGTCGCTGATCACCAGAGCGAGGTTCAGCTCGTCGTCGTAGCCGCACTTGAGTGCCTGGTTGGCGACGGCGAGCAGCGCGTCGAGCAGTTCGTTGCCGATACCCGCGGCGGGGGTCGCGGCGCCCTTCACGGCGCGCTTGAGCAGCGCGGTCGCGCCGGTCGCCGGGGCGGGTGCGGGGGCGGAGGGGGTGGTTCCCCATACGACGAGCAGCTTTCTGAGCTGCTCGGCGAGTTCGATGCGCCGGCGGTCGATGCTGCCGACGACTTTGCCGCTGTGCACCGCGCAGGCACGCAAACAGTCGTCCAGCTCCCCTCCACGCGCACGTGCCCGTCTGTTCTGGACCCTCGTCATGGCACTCCTGGTATTCGCCAAGCCAATGCTGTGTTTGCCGCGGTTTGCCGGCGGGTGGGGGGATCTTGAAACCGTTTGATTATCCGTGGGGGGATGCTGAGAAAAATTAGGAAGGCAAAACGACTTTCAGGTGAACTCATAGGTACTACAGGGCTAATCGTTGGCAGGTCACCCAAGACATCCCTGTGATTCGGACTAATGTCCCTAGCTCCACCCTCCAGAACACCTGCCAAGGGGATTTTCTGTGACCAGCATGACCGTCCGAACGGTGATCGAGCCGCCCCGGAGGGCGGAACGAACAGCACCGAGGGAGACCCGACTACGGGCCCTGGACGGACTGCGGCTGGTCGCAGCGCTGATGGTGGCCGCGTACCACTACGGCGGCCGGGGCGGCGAGGTCACCAGGGCCTGGGGCAGCTCGCCGACCATCCAGTTCCCCACGCTCCACGAGTACTTCGCCTACGGCTGTCTCGGCGTCCAGGTGTTCTTCGTCATCAGCGGGTTCGTGATCTGCATGAGCGGCTGGGGACGGCCGCTGAAGTCCTTCTTCGCCTCCCGCGCCTCCCGGCTGCTGCCCGCCTACTGGGTGGCGGTCCTGCTGGTGACGGCGGTGTTCGCGCTGCCGATGGTCGCCTACAAGGCGGTCTCGCCGAGCGACGCGCTGGTCAATATGACGATGCTTCAGCAGCCGCTGGGCGTCGACCGGGTGCTCGGGGTCTGCTGGACGCTGTGGGCGGAGGTCCGCTTCTACGCCCTGTTCGCGCTGTGCGTCGTACTCCCCGGGGCCACCCGGCAGCGCGTGATCATGTTCTGCGCGGGCTGGACGCTCGCGGCGGTCATCGCCGAGGCCGCGAACGAACCGCTGCTCGACCTGGTCCTGATGCCCGAGTACGCGCCCTTCTTCATCGGCGGTGTCGGCCTCTACCTCGTCCACCGCAACCGCCGGGACACCTACGCGTGGGGCATCGTCGGGGTCAGCTGGCTGATCGGGCAGCACTACGCGGTGCAGAACCTGTGGCGCGCCCCCAGCGCGGACGCCTTCGCCAACCGCACCTCGTTCGGGATCATGCTCGTCGTCACCCTCGGCTTCCTGGCCGTCGCGGCCATCGCGCTCGGCTGGCTGAACTGGGCGAACTGGCGCTGGCTGACCGTGGCCGGGGCTCTGACGTACCCCTTCTACCTGGTGCACGAGCACCTGGGCTGGGTGGTCATCGAGACCCTGCACCAGCATCTGTATCTGTCCTCGTGGGCGACCTTCACCCTGACGATCGGCTCGATGCTGCTGCTGGCCTGGCTGCTGAATCGTTACGTCGAGAAGCCGCTGACCCCACGACTCCGGACGGCCCTCGCCAAGATGCGCTGAGCGCGGGGCGCGGCAAGACTGCTGAGCAGCCGTTGTTCACCGGACGTTCAGCCCGGTGACGGATTGCCCGGACCTCAGTGAGCAGGCGCGTCGCATGGCCAACGCACAGCAGATTCCCGTACTCCCCGGCGAGCTCGGCGATGTGCCGGGCTGGTTCCCCGCACTCGACCAGACGCTGTTCACCTGGTTCCTGCAGCGACAGGAGGCCCTCGACCAGAAGGGCGACCTGCTGGAACTGGGCGCCTATATGGGCAAGAGCGCCATTCTGCTGGGCCGGCATCTGCGGCCCGGCGAGACCTTCACGGTCTGTGACCTCTTCGAGAACGACGCGCCGGACGGGGCGAACCAGGCGGAGACCTCGAAGTCGTACGCCTCGCTCACACGGCAGGCCTTCGAGCGGAACTATCTCGCCTTCCACGACGCGCTTCCGCGGGTGATCCAGGGGCCCAGCTCGGTGATCACGCAGGAGGTCTCGCCGGGGACCTGCCGGTTCGTCCATATCGACGCCTCGCACCTGTACGAGCATGTGTACGACGACATCGGCGCGGCGCAGGATCTGCTGGTGCCGGAGGGCATCGTCGTCCTCGACGACTTCCGGTCCGAGCACACCCCGGGGGTTTCGGTCGCCGCGTGGGAGGCGGTGCTGAACCGGGGGCTGCGGCCGGTGTGTCTGAGCACGCAGAAGCTGTACGGGACGTGGGGGGAACCGGGTCCTGTCCAGGAGGAGCTGCTGGGGATGTTGCGGGCGCGGGAGGACTGTGGGCTGAGCGTGCAGGAGGCTGCGGGGCATCAGCTGGTGCGGGTGAAGGGGCGGGGGATGAAGGCGCCGGCGTTTCCTCGGTCTCGGCATTACGTGGAGCCGGTGGAGGTGGCTGTGCCTGTGGCGCCTGTGCGGAGGCGGTCGCGGTCCCGGCGGCTGGCTGTGGATCTGCTGCCGCCGGTTGTCACTCGGGCGGTGCGGCAGGTGCGCAAGGCGCGGGCCGGTGGGGGCCTGTCGCGCCCACGCGGCGGAGCCGCACACTGATACAGCCCCGCCCTCCTGGGGGCGCTCAGGAGCCCGCGAGCGACAGCTTCACCGCGAAGCCGAGGAACAGCGCCCCCGCCGCCGAAGTAGCCCCCGCCGACAGGCGCTTGCGTCGGCGGAAGGCCGCCGCCAGCTTCGTACCGCTGAATATCAGGGCACTCAGGTACAGGAAGCTCGCGAGCTGCGCGAAGGCGCCGAGCACCACGAACGACAGCGCGGGATAGGCGTACCCCGGATCGACGAACTGCACGAAGAAGGCGACGAAGAACAGGATCGCCTTGGGGTTGAGCAGACTGACGACGAAGGCCCGGCGGAAGGGCCGCTCATCGGAAGCCGCACCGGACGCGTCCGCGACGCTCGGCTCCCGCCGCGCCCGCCACATCCCCCAGGCCGCCCGCAGCATCCCGACGGCCAGCCAGGTCAGATATCCGGCCCCGGCGTACTTCACGATGCCGAACAGGACGGCGTTGGCCTGGAGCAGGGAGGCGACTCCCGCCGCCGAGAGGGTCATCAGCACCGTGTCCCCGCACCACACGCCCGCCGCGGCCGTGTACCCCGCGCGCACGCCCCTACGGGCGGCCACGGACAGCACGTACAGCGAGTTGGGGCCGGGCAGCAGGACGATCAGGATCAGGCCTGCCAGATAGGTGGGGAGATCGATGACGCCGAACATGGAAAGGAGTGTCGCACGGGGGTACGACACTCCGATCCTGAGTTTCAGCGGACGAGACGGCCCGGATCAGAAGGCGTCGCTCGGGATGTACGTCCCCCAGATCTCCCGCAGCGCGTTGCACACCTCGCCGACCGTCGCCCGGGCCCGCAGCGCGTCCTTCATCGGGTAGAGGACGTTGTCCTCGCCCTCCGCCGCCTTCTTCAGGGCGTCGAGAGCCGCGTCCACCGCCTCCTGGTCGCGCTCGGCCCGGAGCTTCGCGAGCCGCTCCCACTGCTGGGCCTCGATCGCCGGGTCCACCCGGAGGGGCTCGTACGGCTCCTCCTCGTCGAGCTTGAAGCGGTTGACGCCCACGACCACCCGCTCGCCCGAGTCCGTCTCCTGGGCGATGCGGTACGCGCTGCGCTCGATCTCGTTCTTCTGGAAGCCGTGTTCGATGGCCGTGACCGCGCCGCCGAGGTCCTCGACCTTCCGCATCAGCTCCAGCGCCGCCTCCTCCACCTCGTCCGTCATCTTCTCGATGACGTAGGAGCCCGCGAAGGGGTCGACGGTCGCCGTGACATCGGTCTCGTACGCCAGCACCTGCTGGGTGCGCAGGGCCAGGCGCGCGCTCTTGTCCGTCGGGAGGGCGATGGCCTCGTCGAAGGAGTTCGTGTGCAGCGACTGGGTGCCGCCCAGCACCGCGGCCAGGCCCTGGACCGCCACCCGGACCAGGTTCACCTCGGGCTGCTGGGCCGTGAGCTGGACGCCGGCCGTCTGCGTGTGGAAGCGCAGCATCAGGGACTTGGGGTTCTTGGCACCGAACTCGTCCCGCATCACCCGGGCCCAGATGCGGCGCGCGGCACGGAACTTGGCGACCTCTTCGAGGATCGTCGTACGGGCCACGAAGAAGAAGGACAGACGGGGCGCGAAGTCGTCGACGTCCATGCCCGCCGCGACCGCCGTACGGACGTACTCGATGCCGTCCGCCAGCGTGAACGCGATCTCCTGCGCGGGCGAGGCTCCCGCCTCCGCCATGTGGTAGCCGGAGATCGAGATCGTGTTCCACTTCGGGATCTCGGCCTTGCAGTACTTGAAGATGTCCGCGATCAGGCGCAGGGAGGGCTTGGGCGGGAAGATGTACGTCCCGCGCGCGATGTACTCCTTCAGCACGTCGTTCTGGATCGTGCCGGTCAGCTTGTCCGCGCTGACGCCCTGCTCCTCGGCGACGAGTTGGTACAGCAGGAGCAGCAGTGCGGCGGGCGCGTTGATCGTCATCGACGTGGAGACCTTGTCCAGCGGGATGCCGCCGAACAGCACCCGCATGTCGTCGACCGAGTCGATGGCGACGCCGACCTTGCCGACCTCGCCGTGCGCGATCGGCGCGTCGGAGTCGTGGCCCATCTGGGTGGGCAGGTCGAAGGCGACCGACAGACCCATCGTGCCGTTGGCGATCAGCTGCTTGTAGCGGGCGTTGGACTCGGTCGCCGTACCGAAGCCGGCGTACTGGCGCATGGTCCAGGGACGGCCGGTGTACATCGACGGGTACACGCCGCGGGTGAAGGGGTACGACCCCGGTTCGCCCAGCTTTTCGGCCGCGTCCCAGCCCGCCAGGTCATCCGGTCCATAGACCGGTTCGATGGGCAGTCCGGACTCCGACTCGCGCGCCATGGTGTGTTGCCTCCCGCCGAGCAGTTCGCTCGCTGCTTACTCACTGGTACAGACCGACCCTTCGACGGACTGTAGCCGCGGGGCGCGCGCCCGGAGGAGAGGACACCGCTGGGACCTTGCTCACAGCCGCGATGCGGCCCCGGTCACAACAATGCCTCTCCGTTCGCAACCAGTCATCCGCGGGGAACATCTCAGAGGACATCAGCGGCATTGGGGGGCCTGATGAGGAGCACGAGGAGAACGGCCGGCGCGCTCGCCCTGGCCACGGCGCTCGCGGTCGTGTGCGGCGGCTGCACGGTACAGGCGGCCGACGGCAAGGGGCAGTCTCCGGTCCGCGTCGAACTGCCGAGCAGATCGCCTTCCAGTACGGCGCCCGATACGCCGTCCAGGACGCCGGCCGACTCCAAGCCCGAGCCGCCCGAGGTCCTGTGGTCCCGCGGTGACACCGGGCGGGACGTCCGTGAGCTCCAGGCCCGGCTGCGTCAGGTCGCCTGGCTCTTCGACGGGCCGACGGGGACGTACGACGATCTCACCGAGCAGGCGGTCAAGGGGTTCCAGGGCAAGCGCGGGCTGCCGAAGACCGGGAAGACGGACGCCGTCACCTGGAAGCGGCTGCTGAAGATGACCCGGGAGCCGGGGCAGTGGGATCTGTATCTGATGGGCGGGCAGCCCGCCGCCGAGCCCGATCCGCGCTGTCTGACCGGCCGGGTGCTGTGCATCGACAAGACGAGCCGCACCCTGCGCTGGATGATCGACGGCCGGACGCTCTCCACGGTGTCGGTGCGCTTCGGCTCGCAGTACACGCCGACGCGCGAGGGCGTCTTCCAGGTCTACTGGAAGTCCCGGCACCACCACTCCACGCTGTACGACTCGCCGATGCCGTACGCGATGTTCTTCAGCGGGGGCCAGGCCGTGCACTACTCGTCCGACTTCGCGGCCACGGGGTACGCCGGTGCCTCGCACGGCTGTGTCAACGTACGGGACGAGGGGGCGATCGCGGAGCTGTTCGCGCAGGTGAGGAACGGCGACAAGGTCGTCGTCTCCTGGTAGCTGTGGGGCGCGGGCGGGACCGGGGGAACGTGTCCCGCCCGCGCCGTGTGCACGAGCCGTAGGTACGGGGGGAACCCCGGCTCCGTGCGACGGCCGATGACCAGTCGGCTCACTGAATACTGCGCCGGGACCGGCGAAAACGTCACACCCTGCGCGAAAAAAGTTCGACGCTCTACGAAATCGCAGGTCAGCGAGCGTGTCGCAGTGTGTCCGGGACAACCGGGGCGACCGGGGCCGCGGACTCGGTCAGGCTCGGCAGCAGGGGCAGCGCGGAGGACGTCGTGTCGAGGGCCCCGTCGGTGTGGTGATCATTGCCGCCCCGGCCCTCGTCGTCGCCGTCGCCGTACCGGCCGCTCTCGTCGTCCTCGCCCTGGTCCTTCTCGCTGTCTTTCCCTTTGTCCTTGCTCTCGCCCTTGCCGAAGTCGCCGAGCAGGCCCGCGCAGTACGTCTCCACGCGCTTGTGGCCGCCCGCCGCGCCCTCCAGGGCCCGTCTGGCGTCGTCCACCAGGCGCTTGCCGTCGCGCATGTCGCGGCAGGCCGAGGTGACATTGCCGTTCCACCAGCCGCCGGCGGGGTCCCCGTGCTCGGGGGTGGCGTCCGGCGTCTCGCGCGAGGCGTCCGGGACGGGTGCGGTGGACTCGCTGTCGGGTACGGACTCGCCCTCCACGGCGTCGTCCGGCGACGGCGACACCAGCGGGCGCTTGGGCGGTACGGCCGCCGAGACCGAGGCGGCGGGCTCCGGTTCGCCGCCGTCGAAGGGCGTGGGCAGGACTCCGGTTCCGGCCGCGACCGCGACCCCGCCGACCATGCCGACGGCCAGCGCGGCGGCAAGACCGAGGCGCACCGGGCGCACCCAGCGGGGGCGTCGGTCGCCGCGCGGGGGCGTGCCGAGGCGGACGAGTCCGGCGTCGGAGGAGTGCGGGCGGGAGCGGTGGCCGAGGGTCGCGGGGGCGTCGGCGCGCTCGGTGCGGGCGGCGCGGAAGGCGGCCAGCGCGGCGTCCTCGCCGGGGAGTTCGGCGCTGATCGGCGGGGGTTCGACGGTCAGGGCCTCAAGCGTCTTGGCGAGGCGTTCGGCCTGCTCCCGGTCGGCCGCGTCGACAGCTTCCAGTGGCTCCCCGCTCAGTAGACGTTCCGCCGTCTTCGGGTCCAGCCACCTGTACTGCTCGTCGGCCATCACACATCCTTCTGCGTCCGCGCACGCGTATGCGTCACACTGCCGGACGTCACCGCGCGGTCGCGCGGTTCTCTCTGGGGTGGCAGGCCGTCGAGGACGCCGGCCGATTCCGGATCGTGCTCCGGACGGTCGCCGAGCAGTTCGGCAAGGCGTTTGAGACCCCGGT
The DNA here is from genome assembly GCF_036173105.1 of Streptomyces sp. NBC_00287. Lineage (NCBI taxonomy): Bacteria > Bacillati > Actinomycetota > Actinomycetes > Kitasatosporales > Streptomycetaceae > Streptomyces > Streptomyces sp. NBC_00287. Next base: position 5,867,439 of record NZ_CP108053.1, on the reverse strand, counting down.
GCGCCGCCGTGCGGACCGCGCCCGGGCGCTTGCCCAGCGTCTCCGCGGCGGTCTTCGCGTCGAGGCCCACGACCACGCGCAGGACGACGGCTTCGGCCTGGTCCTGCGGCAGCCGGGCGATCAGGGAGAGGGTGCTGTCGGTGGCCAGGGCCTCGATGGCCTCGCCCGCGGTGTCGGACTCGGCGGCCCGGCCGGTCAGTTCCGTCTCGTCGCCGCCTATCGCGGGGCGGCGGCCGCGCATACGTATGTGGTCCAGCGCGCGGTTGCGGGCGATCCGGGCGGCCCAGCCGCGGAAGCGGTCCGCGTCCCCGCTGAAGCGATCCAGGTCACGCGCTATCTGCAGCCAGGACTCCGACGCCACGTCCTCGGCGTCCGGGTCGCCGACCAGCGTCCGTACGTATCCGAGCAGCCGCGGGTGCACCGAGCGGTACACAGTCCGGAACGCGGTCTCGTCCCCGTCCTGTGCCGCAAGCACCGCGGCAGTCAGCTCCGCGTCGTCCCCCAGCACTCGGTACCTCGGTAGATGGTCGGTTGTTGGCCCCGGCACGGCGGCCCGCCCCGTGCGGCGCGAAAGGCACGTTACGACCTGAAACCGCTGCTCGTCCATGTCCGCACAAGGAGCGACGGGCTGGTGACGGCACGGGGTGTGACAGAAACCGCACTCTTGGCGCTGTAGGAAGTACGGGCCGCCGCGCGGCCCGTGCCGCGCGACGGCCGGGGCCTCTCCTGTGGGGGGTGGCGGCCCCGGCCGTTGCTTTGGCAGGGACCTACGAGCGCCTTTGGCAGGGACCTACGCGTCCGACTCCCGTGCTCGCGGGGTCAGTTCTTCTTGTCGGCCTTGCCCTTGGTCTTGCCGGTGCCGCTGTTGTTGCTCTCGCCCGTGCCGCTCTTGCTCTCGCCCGTGCCTTTGCCCTTGTCGGCGGGCGCGAGCCGCTGCGCGCAGTACGCGGCGACCTTGTCCTCGCCGCCCGCGGCCTCGATGAGCCGCTGCCAGGCCGTCGACTCCAGCGCGCTGCCGTTGCCCGCCACCTTGTCGTAGGCACGGCACTTGGCCTCGGTGTCCTTGGCGGTGGCCGGACGGTCGTGGGGCGCGGTGGCCGCAGCGGACGGGGTGTCGTCCACCGAGGGCGTGGGCGTGGGCCTGCCCCGGTCGTCGGAGGTGTCCGAGGAGGAGCCCGTCGTACCGATCGCGGCGAAGGCCACCCCGCCGAGGGTGAGGCTCGCGGCGAACAGCGAGAGCGTGGCGCGCAGGGAGCGTGCGGTACGGCGCCGCGTCCGGGGCCGCCAGTCGTCCCGGCGTCGGGTGCGGGCCCGGTGCGCGCCCGCTTCCCGGGCGGCCCGGAACGCGTCCAGGGCCCGCCGCTCGCCGTCGGCGTCGACATCGGCGGGGCGCATGGCGGCGGCGAGCAGGGCTTCCAGGTCGGGCGTGGGGCCGTCGGGGTGGGCGTGCCGACGGGCGGCGGGGCCGCCGCCGTTCAGCTGTTCACCCATGTCCGTTTCCATTCCTGTCCGACCTGTCCCGACTTGCTCGAGTTGTCCGCGCCGGAAGCGTGGCGCTCCCCCCGTCCTACGCCGGCGCTTCCCTCTCCGTTCATTTCGACTCCCCCAGCGTGCGGGGGCCGTCATCCGTCACACCTTCCACGCCGAGCTGGTTCGCCAGACGCTTCAGACCCCGGTACGCGGCGGTGCGTACCGCGCCGGGGCGCTTGCCGAGGACCCGGGCCGCCGCCGGGCCGTCGAGACCCACGACCACCCGCAGCAGCACGGCCTCGGCCTGGTCGCGTGGCAGCCCGCGGACCAGTTCCAGGGCGTACTCGGTGGAGATCGACTCCAGCGCCTGGTCGTGCGTGCTGTGCGGGCCCGGCAGATCGAGTACGTCCTGCTCGGTCGCCGTCGACCGGGGCCGTACCCGCTGTCTGCGCAGATGGTCCAGCGCCCGATGCCGGGCGATGGTCGCGCTCCAGCCGCGGAAGCCCGCCCCGTCGCCCTTGAACCGGCCGAGGTCGCGGGCGATCTCCAGCCAGGCGTCGGAGGCCACGTCCTCGGCGTCGTCGCCGACGATGCCGCGCAGATAGCCGAGGAGTCCGGGCTGCACGATCCGGTAGGCGACCGCGAAGGCCGCCTCGTCACCCTCCTGCGCCCGCGCGACGGCCGCGCCCAGCTCCCCGTCGTACGCGTGCCCGCGACGGGGTTCCGCTCCCTGGCCCAAGTACTGTCCTCGTCCTACGAGTTCACGGCGGACCCGTCCCGCACGGCACGGCTCCGCCCTTTGCCGCCCCCCACGGTCAACAGCGCCGGGCTTCACAGAAGTGTCACAGCAACCGCTGTCACCCCACTCGTCTCATGCCACGGCCCGCCGGACCCGGCCGTGCAGCGTCAGATAGAAGGTCTGCAGGGAATCCTCGGGACCACCCGCCTCGAAGCGGTTGTGGACCTTGCCGAGCGGGTTCCAGACCCGGCCGTCCGGCATCCGTACGCCGACCGGCTGGCCGAAGTAGGCCCGCTCGTGGTCGTCGAAGTCGACCCACACGGCGCCCGCCCGGCGCACCAGCACCTCACCGACGTACGCGCCGAGCCCGAAGAGCGTCTCGTGGGCGCGTTCCCGGTCGGCGCCGCCCTTGCGCAGGCCGTCGATCAGGAAGTCGACGACCCGCAGGCTGGCCACGGAGTAGTCGAGCGGCAGCCGGTTCCGGGCGGTGACACGGGCGACGAAAGCCGCCGTCTGCCCGCGCATCCCGCTCGCGCGCGGCACTCGCTCGTCCACCTGGTCCATCGGCCCCACCCCTCCGGTCGATCCGCGGGGGAGGCTTACGCCTCCCCCACAGAATCAAGCGGATTTCGTCACGCGGGCATCACGGGTTACGGCTGTGCTCATTCGCACACAGAAAAGTCACAGAGCCGTACAACCTTTTGGCCGGGTGATGTTTGGACCGGACCCAACGCTGAGAGGAGAGCGCGCCTGTTACAGGTGTGGCGTTCGTGTCCAATATCTAGGGGTGGGGTAGTTGAGTCCTCGTAGGACCCATGCGTACAAGCCGCTCAGTCTCAAACGGCGGGCCTGGCTCACCGTCGGGGCGGTCGTCCTCAGTGGGGCGGGGGTCGTCACATATGCGATGGCGGACCAGTCCACGCCGTCCGACGACAAGGCGGGCGAGCGCGAGCCGTCCGTGCACACGCTGAAGCTCGAGAACGAGGGCGCGGGCCGCAAGGGCCTGGACAGGCAGGGCACGGATCGCTTCAGCGCGGTCGTGGTGACCTGGGACGACCCGGAGGCGAAGACCAAGGGCACGCCCGAGGTACGCACCCGGGACGTCGAGACCGGCGAGTGGTCGGGCTGGCGGAAGCTGGTCCTGGAGCCGAGCCAGGCCGACGGCGCGGAGGCCGAACGGGCCGCCCTGCGCGGCGGTACGGAGTCGGTGTGGACCGGTGAGTCGGACGGCGTCGAGGTGCGGGTCGTGAACGCCGACGGCACCGAGGTCGGCGGGCAGCCGGCCGGTATGGACGTCAAGTTGCTGGATCCGGGGACGGATCCGGAGAGCGGGATGGAGCCGGCGGCCTTCGCGGCCGAGACGAGCCCGCCCGCGGCCACTCCCACGGAGACCACCTCGCCTACGGCCACTCCCACGGAGACCACCTCCCCGACGGCCACCGCCTCGACCTCCCCGACGCCGACGCCGACGCCGACCCCCACGGTCCCCGCCCCCCGGCCCTCCACGGTCGTCAAGCCCCCGATCATCACGCAGGCCGAGTGGGGCGCGTCGACGGAGTACAACGGCACGCCGAGCTACGGCACCGACATCAAGGCCGCCGTCATCCACCACACCGGCGTCGACAGCGACAACACGCTGTCCTGCGCCGAGTCCGCGGCCCGGATGCGCACGATCCAGCAGGCGCACTTCGCCCAGGACTACTTCGACGTCGGCTACAACTTCGTCGTCGACAAGTGCGGCCAGATCTTCGAGGGCCGCAGCGGCGGTATGGACCTGCCGGTGACCGGTGCGCACGACGCCGGTTTCAACACCGACACGCTCGGCATCTCCTACATCGGCAACTTCGAGTCGGCCAAGCCGTCCAAGGCCGCCCTCGACGCCATCGCCCGGGTCGTGGCCTGGAAGTTCGGCATGTACGGCATCGACCCGACCGGCAAGGTCGCGCTGACCTCGCGCGCGCCGCTGAACTACAGCGGCAACAAGGTCGCGGAGGGCCAGCAGATCACGCTGCCGCGGGTGTTCGGGCACAAGGACACCAACGCCACGGCCTGCCCCGGCCTCAACCTCTACCCGAAGCTCGGGAGCATCGCCTCGCTGGCCAAGACTCCGGGTATCTCGCACGCCCTGGCCACCACCGACTTCAACCGCGACGGCGTCAGCGACCTGGTCGCCGGCACCCCGAAGGCGAACCGCGTCACCGTGGTCCCGGGCGGGATCGACGGTCCTGTCACGGCGTCGAGGATCGGCTTCACCCAGAACAGCGCCGGTGTCCCCGGCACCTCCGAGACCGGTGACTCCTTCGGTGCCGCGACCGCCTGGGGCGATGTCAACGGCGACGGTCACGCCGACCTCGCGATCGGCTCGCCGGGCGAGGACGACACCAGTGGCAACACCGACCGCGGCCAGGTCACGGTGATGTACGGCCCGGCCCTGAACACCGGTTTCTCGTACACCACGACCGGCGTCACCGCGGCCGGCGCCAAGCTCGGTTCGGCCGTCACCGTCGGCGACTTCAACGGCGACGGCAAGGCGGACGTCTTCTCGGCCGGCACCGGCAAGGGCGGCACCTACAACGTCCGCCTGACCGGCGGCTCGACGGCCTACGGCACCCTCACCACCGCCACCGGCGCGATCGCCTACCTGGACGCCACGACCGGCGACTTCAACCGGGACGGCTACTCCGACGTCGCCCTCAACTACCGCGACAGCGGCGGCATCGGCCGCGTGGTCCGCTTCGCGGGCTCGGCGACCGGTCTGACCAAGGCCGGGGTGCTGTCGGTCAAGGGCGGCCGCTCCATAGCCACCGGTGACTTCAACGGCAACGGCTACGACGACATCGTCATCGGCCAGCCGGTCGCCTCGGAGTCGGGCGCGATCTCGGGCGGCCAGATCACCATGCTGTTCGGCACCTCGACCGGCTTCACCACCACCGGCATGAAGGTCATCCACCAGGACACCTCGGGCGTCCCCGGCGGCAACGAGTCCGGCGACTCCTTCGGCATCTCCGTCTCGGCCGGCGACTTCAACGCCGACGGCTACGCCGACGCCCTGACCGGCGCCCGCGGCGAGGACCTCACCCGCAGCGGCGTCAGCTACGCCAACGCGGGCACCGTGGTCCTCGTCAAGGGCGGCTCGGCCGGTCTGACCGGCTCCGGCTCGCTGGCGGTCTCGCAGGACACCACGAGCGTCCCCGGCACCGCGGAGGCGGGCGACCTGTTCGGTACGTCGGTGTCGCTGACCGACCTGTCCGGCTACGGCCGTGCCGACCTCACCATCGGCGCCGACGGCGAGGACGGCACGGACGGCATCCTGCTGCACATCCCGAGCAACAGCACGGGCCTCGGCTACGGCGACTCGCTCATCTACAGCAAGACCACGCTCGGTACGCCGACCGACGGCGGCCTCGGGGCCGTACTGGCGCCGTAAGGGCAGCTCACCGAGACGGCCGGGGTCCCGAGGGACCCCGGCCGTTTCACTTCCCCCTGGTCGCGTCCCGGCACAGCAGCCGCAGCGAGCCGTCGCCGCCGAAGCACCGGCGGGCCTCCTCGAAGGGGTCCCACAACCTGCCGTCGGGCGTACGTATCCAGTGGTCGCCGCCCGACGCCCACCACTCGGCGCCGGTCTGACGGGCGATCACCTCACCGGCGTACGCCCCGAAGCCGCGCAGCACGCTCTCCACGGCGCCCCGCGGCGTGCCCTCCCGGCGCAGATCCTCGATCATCCGGTCCACCCGCCACAGGCTCTGCGCCGAGTAGTCGAGGCGCAGCCGCGCCCCCTCACGCATCGCCGAAACCGCGTCCGCCGCCCATCGCACCGGCTTCGCCGCAGCTGAGGGCCTGGTCTGCTGCTCTGTCGTCACATCGACAAGAGCGTGGCCGCCGCGGGTTTCGTCACCCGGATCCGGGGGCTGCCCGGGATGGGTGCAGGACCGCCCCGGCTCCACCTCAGGACTGCCACAGGAACCCCGCAGAAAAACAGGTGTGACGTCTGACCGCGCCCGTGCGCTCCAGTCACTGATGAGCATGTACTTCCATCTGCGCGCGGTGCCGCCCCCGGCGCTGCGCAACAGCGCGTCCTGGTTCCGCCGGCTGTTCGCCGACGACTGGAACACCGTCCGGGAGCGGATCGGCCGGCACCGCGAGGAGGTGCTGGACAAGGGGTATCTGCACCACGCGGTGCTGTACGCCGGCATCCCCCCGCACCAGGCGCCGGACGGCCCACGCACCCATGTGGTGCTGGGCGGCCGCCCGGTCTCCCACCCCGACCCGTCCCTGCCGCCCTTCCTGCTGCTCACGGCGGCTCAGGCGGGCCGGGTCGCCGACTACTTGGCCCAGACGGACTTCGAGGAGCTCTGGGGCCAGGCCCGCGAGGAGCTGATGCGGCCGTACGGCATGCCGGAGGCGGAGCGGGACGTGCGGGGCGCCTTCGCCGCCGCACACCGGGACCTGACGGCGTTCTATGCGCAGACGGCCCAGTACGGCGACGCGGTGGTGAAGTGGCTGATGGTCTGAGTCAGACCCTCCCCCGCGCCCTGCGCGACACCACGGCGCGCAACACCCGCCGCCCCTCCACGGACACCTCCAGCGCGGGCCGGAGCCCACCCGTGCCATGAGCGGCCAGCAGCTCCAGGACGGTGATCTGGCGCCGCAGTTCGGCCGCGACCAGCGGTGACATGCCCTCCGTACGACCCTCTCGGCGGGCGTCGACCGAGGAGGCCTCGTCGTCGATCAGGTCGAGCATGCGGTGGATCTGGAGCGAGGCGACCGAGCAGGCGTCGGCCCAGGTCCGTATCTCGGCGGCCGTGCGGTCGGCCGGGGCGGCCGCCAGCATCCGATGGGCCAGCAGCGTGGCCTCGTCCGGCGAGTCCGCCGTACCGTCGACCTTGCCGCGCACCTGTTCCAGCTGTCCGGCCCAGTCGCCGGACGGGTCGGCGAGGCTCGCCCACAGGGGGCGCAGCAGCTCGTCGTCACCGCCCAGCAGGGGCACGCACCGGTCCAAACAAGCCAACCCGCTGGCGGCCAGTCCGCGTTCATCGGCCTGAGCGATCAGTTCCACCAGGCTCATCCGGCACTCCTTCGGCGGGGTCTCAACAGGCCCCTTCCCTAACGGAGCCCGCACTTCCCCTTACTGCGTGCGACGGCCCAGGAGTGTCACAGGGGCACCACAGCGAGCCGGTCGAGCAGCCGGAAGAAGAGGTTTTCGGCCAAGGGGTCGGGGTCGGCGCCGAAGACGTCGAGCAGGGGTTCGACCGCCACGGTGTGCCCGGCCTCGGCGGCCCAGGCGACGGCCCGCTCGGCGGCGTCCCGCGGCTCCAGGAAGTAGTCCTCCAGGGCAAGCCCCTCACCCGCGCCGAGCCGGTTCGCCATCGCGTCCCGCCCGAGGCAGGTCGTCCACGCCCCGCTCTCCGGGCCCGCCGCCTCCACCACCGCGCACTCGCTGTCCATGACGTACCCGAAGAGCGCGGGCGCCCCGGTCTGATGGGCGAGCTCATGCATGTTCCCGACGTCGCCCTCGCCGCTCGGGTACTCCCAGACCTGCCAGCCGTCCGGCGCCTCCTGGCGCAGGCTCAGGCCCGGCGCACCCGCCAGTGCCGCCAGCTCCGCGAGCGGCCGCTCGCCGCGCCCCACGACGAAGTACCCCCAGTAGCCCATGTCCGTTCCCCCAGGCTGTTCGCTTCGGCTCGGGCCGAATACACCACAGCCGTACGTCCGTTCGCAGCCGGATCGGACAATCCGGTGTCTACGCGGGCACGGGTGCGGGTCCCTGAAGTGCCTTCTCGTGCTGCATCCGGGTCAGCCGGAGCACGACGGCGATGGCGAGGGCCGCCGCCACGATGTCGATGACATCCGTGATCATCACGGACTCCACGGCGTCACGGATCTGCTCCGGGGTCTTCGCGTTCTTGTACTGCGTGAACGAGGCCCGCCCCGCGATCAGCGAGATCACCCACAGCGTCCACCAGGCGTTGACAAGACCGTGCGGCCGGGGCGCGGACCAAGGGCTACTGGCGTCCCAGATGTCCAGGGTGATCCGGCGCGGGTACCAGAAATGGATCACCGGCACGAACCAGCCGCCGACCGCCCAGCCGCGCTTCTTGCTGTGCCCGAAGGGGCTGAACACCTCGGCGTTGACCCGCGCCCGGTGGAACCAGCACAGGAACAGCACCATGCTCGCGATCATCGCGACCGTCTGGGCGATGCCGGTCCAGGAGTAGAGCCGCTCCACGCGGTCGGCCCGCCCGTCGAGAACGGCGTCGTAGGAGCCGTCCGCGTAGTCGGCCCACAGCTCGTGCATACCGACGTCCGCCCAGACCGCGGCCAGGTCGGTGGCGATGACCAGGCCGAGCGCGGCGACGGCGGCACGGCCGAGCCCGATCGGTGAACGCAGCCAGGCGGCGGGTGGCGTACGGAGATGGCCGTGCTGAAGGTCGGTCATGAGGCTGTCCCCCCGAAGTCCTGAAACGGAACGCCGGGCGCGGCTCTCCCCAGAACCTCACGCACGGCATGCGGAACATACGGTTCAGCGATGCCGTACGTCCATTCCGTTCAGCCCAGTCGGCCGGCCAGCGCTGTGAAGTCCGCCCAGGACTGCTTCGGCGTGCCCGGGTTCCAGAGCTTCTCGACGGTCGCGCGCAGCGGCATCCGGATGCCGGCCGCCACCTGGTCCTGGGTCTGGGAGTCGGCGAGGTCGCACCAGACGGCGAAGGAACCGCCGAGGATCTGGGGGTCGTACTTCGCCGCGACCGGCTGGGTGCCGCGCAGGACCAGCGGGGTCCACTGCTCGTAGATCCGCTGCCCGGTCGGATAGACGAAGGTCTGCGGCTGGCCGAGGACGTAGTACAGGAACTCGTCGTTGTAGTTGATGACCTGCCGTCCCGCCGCCAGATACTCCACCGGCAGCCGGGCACCGATCTCCTTGCCCGTCCAGTAGGCGACCTGGATGTCCTTGTCGGCCTGGACTGAGGTCCCGCTGAAGAAGCCGTCGTTCCAGGCCCTCGGGACCTTGTCGTGGACGCGGACCGTGGCGGCGCGGTCGTTGAGCCAGCCGGTGGCCAGATCGGCGACGGTCGCCCCGGAGCCGTAGGCCTCCCGCGCCGCGGTCGCGAGCTGCGGGAAGGACGCCTCGGGGTCGGAGACGGTCAGCGCCTGGTACTCGTCACCGCCGAGGTGCCACTGATCGCCCGGGAAGAGTCCGGCGTACTCGTTCAGCAGGTCGTCGACGATCGCGTGGGACTCGTCCTGGGAGATGTCGATCGCCCCGCGCGTCGCCGCCCCGCTCGTATTGCGCAGTTGCAGACCGGGATGGGCAGCGAGCACCGCCCCCAGATGCCCCGGCGAGTCGATCTCGGGCACCACGGTGATGTGCCGCTCCGCCGCGAGCTCGACGATTCGCCGGACCTGGGCCTTCGTCAGATGCGGATCGGAGACGACCTCGGGATGCGAGGAGGACTCGATCCGGAACGCCTGGTCGTCGGAGAAGTGCAGCCCCAGCTGGTTGAACTTCAGATCGCCCAGCTCCCGGACCCGGTTCTCGATCCACTCGGCGGTGAAGTGCTTGCGCGCGATGTCCAGCATGAACCCGCGCACCTTTTTCGCCGGTTCATCCCGTACGACACCCTCGGGCGCCGTACCACCGCCGTGCACCGCCTGCTTCAGCGTCCGGGTCCCGTAGAACACGCCCGCGTCGGCGGCCCCGCTGATGTTCACCCGCCCGCCGCGCACGGTCAGGGAGTACGACTCCGGATCAGCGCCCTCGTCGTCGTTCAGCGACAGCCGTACGTCCCCGGCCCGCACGTCGTCCTTCTCGCCCGCGTAGGTCAGCCCCAGCTCCCGCGCGATCAGCCGCCCCTCGTCGGCCAGGTCCGCGTCCCCGACGACCACCCGCTCCCCCGACACCGGGCGCCACCCGGGCCCACGCGCCGGCGTGTGCGAGCGGACGGCCGGGATGGTCCGGGGAGTACTGGAGAGGGCGTACGACCGACTGGGGCTCGGCGTCGGATCCGCCGCCGCGGTCCGCGATGCCCGCGCCGTCCCGGACGTGGCCGTACCGGTCGGCTGCCGCACCTCCGCCCCCGTGGGCCCGGAGTCGCCGTTACCGCCGGAAGCCCACAGTCCGAGGCCCACCCCGGACGCGGCGACGACGGCCCCGACCAGGAGGGCCCGCTGACCGACTTTCTTGTCCGGCGCCCGGCGCCTGTGCTGGCTCACCTTGCCAACCTACGACCGGTGAGCGCGGGACGCGTCCACCACACGTTCCGAAACTCTCCCGTTCGGCTGAAATTCGGGCATCGGTCGGACGCCTCACGCTCACTGTCGATAACGTGGCGCCACATCTCTCACTGGATCCCCTGCCGAAACGCACGTGACGCCCACACACCTGCCTGGCCGAGTGGCCATACCCCACCAGAAGCGCGGCACCACCCTGGAGCGCTTCAACACGGCACCCGCCGACGAGGTCCAGCACACCCTCCTGACCTGCCTGCGCAGCCTCCGCTGGGCCCACCGCATCACGGCCCACCGCCCGTACCCCACGTTGGACGCGCTGCTGGCGGCATCCGACGAGGCGGCGTACGACCTGACGACGGCGGACCTGTCGGAGGCGTTGTCGGGAGAGGGCCTGCCACCCCTGCCCGAGGGCACCTACTCCGCCGCGGCCACGGCCATGCAGGCGGCGCATGCGGCATATGAGGCCAAATTCGGCCACACGTTCGTCATCTGCCTGGACGGCCTGCCCCCGCGCGAGACCGTCGACCACGTCCTGGCGGGCATCCGGTCACGATTGACAAACGATCCGGAGGAGGAGCGGGTGGTGGCGTGGGAGGAACTGCGGCGACTGGCCAGGGGACGGCTGGGCGAGCTCCTCAGCGGCAAATAACGGGACACACCACTCCGGGGCCGCCCCCGCGTAAGCCAATCCCGGCCAGATAGATAACATGCTGGGGGCCGGTGGACCGTACCCGGCCGGGCCCGACCGACAGCACAAGCCGGCGCGGCCCCAATCCCCGCTCCCGGAGGGACTTCCGTGCCGGCTGGAACGCTGTACCGCGGCCGGGAAGGAATGTGGTCCTGGGTGGCTCATCGAGTCACCGGCGTCCTCATCTTCTTCTTCCTGTTCGTTCACGTGCTGGACACCGCACTCGTCAGGGTCTCCCCCGAGACCTACGACGAGGTCGTCGCGACGTACAAGACGCCGATCATCGCGCTGATGGAGTACGGCCTCTCCGCCGCCGTCCTCTTCCACGCACTCAACGGCCTGCGCATCATCGCCGTCGACTTCTGGTCCAAGGGCCCGCGCTACCAGAAGCAGATGCTCTGGTCCGCCGTCGGTCTGTGGCTGGTGCTGATGCTGGGGGCGATCTACCCCCTCCTCGGCCACGCCGCTCGTGAACTCTTCGGGAGCTGACGCCCATGTCCACGACTGAGAAGACCGCGTCCGGGATCGGCCCCGTCGAGGGCGCGTCCCTGTACAACGTCGACAACCCGGCCCCGCTCATCGAGGCCCCGCGCAAGCGCACCAAGAAGACCCCGAAGTCCACGCGCGGCAACTTCGAGATGGCCGCCTGGCTGTTCATGCGCCTGTCCGGCGTCGTGCTGGTCGTCCTGGTCATCGGCCACCTGCTGATCCAGCTGGTGCTCGACGGCGGCGTCTCCAAGGTCGGCTTCGCCTTTGTGGCGGGCCGCTGGGCGTCCCCGTTCTGGCAGGTCTGGGACCTGTTGATGCTCTGGCTCGCGACGCTGCACGGCGCCAACGGCCTGCGCACGGTCATCAACGACTACGCGGAGCGCGCCAACACGCGGCTGTGGCTCAAGGGCCTGCTCTACACCGCCACGGCGTTCACCATCCTGCTGGGCACGCTGGTGATCTTCACCTTCGACCCGAACATCCGCTAGGCACGGGGCTGCGAGAATCATGAAGATCCACAAGTACGACACCGTCATCGTCGGCGCCGGTGGCGCCGGTATGCGCGCCGCCATCGAGTCGACGAAGCGCAGCCGCACCGCCGTGCTGACCAAGCTCTACCCCACCCGCTCCCACACGGGCGCCGCGCAGGGCGGTATGGCCGCCGCGCTGGCCAACGTGGAGGAGGACAACTGGGAGTGGCACACCTTCGACACGGTCAAGGGCGGTGACTACCTGGTCGACCAGGACGCCGCCGAGATCCTGGCGAAGGAGGCCATCGACTCGGTCCTCGACCTGGAGAAGATGGGCCTGCCGTTCAACCGCACGCCGAACGGCACCATCGACCAGCGCCGCTTCGGCGGTCACAGCCGGAACCACGGCGAGGCCCCGGTCCGCCGCTCCTGCTACGCCGCGGACCGCACCGGCCACATGATCCTCCAGACGCTGTACCAGAACTGCGTCAAGGAGGGCGTGGAGTTCTTCAACGAGTTCTACGTCCTCGACCAGCTGATCACCGAGGTGGATGGTGTGAAGCGGTCCGCGGGTGTGGTCGCGTACGAGCTGGCCACCGGTGAGATCCACGTCTTCCAGGCGAAGGCCGTCATCTACGCCTCCGGCGGCTGCGGCAAGTTCTTCAAGGTGACGTCGAACGCGCACACCCTGACCGGTGACGGCCAGGCCGCCGTCTACCGTCGCGGTCTGCCGCTGGAGGACATGGAGTTCTTCCAGTTCCACCCGACCGGCATCTGGCGCATGGGCATCCTGCTGACGGAGGGCGCCCGTGGTGAGGGCGGCATCCTCCGCAACAAGGACGGCGAGCGCTTCATGGAGAAGTACGCGCCGGTCATGAAGGACCTCGCGTCCCGTGACGTCGTCTCGCGCTCCATCTACACGGAGATCCGTGAGGGCCGCGGCTGCGGTCCCGAGGGCGACCACGTCTACCTCGACCTCACGCACCTCCCGCCGGAGCAGCTGGACGCCAAGCTCCCGGACATCACCGAGTTCGCGCGGACGTACCTGGGCATCGAGCCGTACACGGACCCGATCCCGATCCAGCCGACCGCGCACTACGCCATGGGCGGCATCCCGACGAACGTCGAGGGTGAGGTCCTTCTCGACAACACCACGGTGGTCCCGGGCCTGTACGCGGCCGGCGAGGTCGCCTGCGTGTCCGTCCACGGCGCCAACCGTCTGGGCACGAACTCCCTGCTGGACATCAACGTGTTCGGCAAGCGCGCGGGCATCGCCGCGGCGAACTACTCCCAGACGGCCGAGTACGTCGAGCTCCCGGAGAACCCGGCGGAGCTGGTGATCGACCAGGTCGAGCGGCTGCGCACGTCGACGGGCACCGAGCGGGTGGCCGAGCTGCGCCGTGAGCTGCAGGAGACCATGGACGCCAACGTCATGGTGTTCCGCACCGAGCAGACGATCAAGACGGCGGTCGAGAAGATCGCCGAGCTGCGCGAGCGCTACCGGAACGTCTCGATCCAGGACAAGGGCAAGCGGTTCAACACGGACCTGCTGGAAGCCATCGAGCTGGGCAACCTGCTCGACCTGGCCGAGGTCATGGCCGTCTCCGCGCTCGCCCGCAAGGAGTCCCGCGGCGGTCACTACCGCGAGGACTACCCGAACCGCGACGACGTCAACTTCATGCGCCACACCATGGCGTACCGCGAGGTGGGCGACGACGGCACGGAGTCCGTACGTCTCGACTACAAGCCGGTCGTCCAGACCCGCTACCAGCCGATGGAGCGTAAGTACTGATGGCTACCCCTGTTCTGGACAAGGTCGAGGCGGAGTCCGCGGCCTCCCCCTACATCACGGTCACCTTCCGGGTCCGCCGGTTCAACCCGGAGGTCTCGGCCGAGGCGACCTGGGAAGACTTCCAGCTGGAGATCGACCCGAAGGAGCGCGTCCTCGACGGTCTGCACAAGATCAAGTGGGACGTGGACGGCACTCTCACCTTCCGTCGTTCCTGCGCCCACGGCATCTGCGGCTCGGACGCCATGCGGATCAACGGCAAGAACCGCCTGGCCTGCAAGACGCTGATCAAGGACATCAACCCCGAGAAGCCGATCACGGTAGAGCCCATCAAGGGCCTCACGGTTCTGAAGGACCTCGTGGTCGACATGGAGCCGTTCTTCCAGGCGTACCGCGACGTCATGCCGTTCCTGATCACCAAGGACACGAACGAGCCGACGCGCGAGCGCCTTCAGACGGCCGAGGACCGCGAGCGCTTCGACGACACGACGAAGTGCATCCTCTGCGCCGCCTGCACGTCCTCGTGCCCGGTCTTCTGGAACGACGGCCAGTACTTCGGCCCGGCGGCCATCGTCAACGCGCACCGCTTCATCTTCGACTCGCGTGACGAGGCCGGCGAGCAGCGCCTGGAGATCCTCAACGACAAGGACGGCGTGTGGCGCTGCCGCACGACCTTCAACTGCACGGACGCCTGCCCGCGCGGCATCGAGGTCACCAAGGCGATCGCCGAGGTCAAGAAGGCGCTGATCACGCGCCGCTTCTGAGCCTCCGCGCTCCGGCCACTGGGCCCTGCTCCCGTCGCTTCGGGATCGGGGCCCTCGGGCTTTTCCGGGCCCTGTTCAGCCGCCGACCAGGGGTATGAGCTTCAGGAATGTGACCTCCGTGTCCGCGGTGAGGTCGACCTGCTCGTCCAGGTCGGTGAGTTGGCGGTCGCCGACCAGGACGATCAAGCCGTTCGCGGTGAAGGCCTTCAGGGCCCGCTCCCTGTCGGCCTTCCGACGCATCCGGCGCCCGATCAACTCCCGGACCGTCAGCCGCTCTTCCGCGACGTCGAGCCGTGGGCCCGGCTCGCGCTGTCCCATGGTCGTCTCGTCGACGAAGGTCACCTGTCCCATACGCCGACAGTACGAGACGCCACTGACAATCCCGGGATCGTGCCGATCATCCCTCTACTCTGACTGTGTGTCAGATGACGAGTCCTACGAACTGCTCGGGTTCGACAACGTGCTGCTGCCCGTCGGTGACCTCGGTGAGGCCGTCGGGTTCTATGAACGCGCCGGGTTCGCGGTGGCGTTCCGGTTCGACGAGGCGGGGATCGCGCTGCTGAAGGTGGGTGGTGAGACGCCCGGGATCCTGTTGCGGCAGGAGGAGGGGCTGAATCATCGGCCGCCGCCCTGGCACTCGCCCCGGGTGTGGCTGGAGGTGCCGGACGCCCGCGCGGCCGCCCGCCGACTGGCCGGGGCCGGGATCGCGCCGCTGGACGAGCCGTTCCCGGTGGCCACCGGGTGGACCGTCGAGGTCGCCGACCCGTGGGGGAACGTCGTCGGGTTCACCGACTACTCCAAGCGCCCGGCGCTCGGCCGGAGACCGTGACGGACGGTCATCATCGGCCGGGTTCCGGCCTGTTTTGGCATGCACTCTTCCAAAATCGCGCTCAGGTGGGACGCTGCTGGACGGCTCGATCCACTCCGCACCCCTCACCGAAGGAGTACGTGTGAGAGGCATACCTCGGATATCCCGTTCCCTGGTCGTCGGCGTCACCGCCCTGCTCGCCGCCGGGGCGCTCGCCGCACCGGCGAGCGCCGGGCCCCGGTCCGACACTGGCGTCCGTTCGGTCACCGAAGCGGCGCGGGAAAAGGCCGCCGAGTTCTGGACGCCCGCGCGGATGCGGGCGGCCGAGCCCCTGGATCTGCTCTCCGTGAGCGGGCAGCGCGGCTCGGAGCCGGCCAAGGGCGCGAAGAGCACCGTCCCGGCCACGCCCGCCGACGTCGGCATCCAGGCCTTCCCGAACGGCGGCAGCGCCTGGACCGGCGGCGGGGCCGTGGTGAACACGGCGGGCCGGGTGTTCTTCACCTACCAGGGCCGTACGGCCTCATGCTCCGGCAACGCCGTCACCAGCGCCAACAAGAGCACCGTGATCACGGCCGGCCACTGCGTGAAGCTGGAGGGCGCCTGGCACACCAACTGGGTCTTCGTGCCCGGCTACCACGACGGACAGTCCCCCTACGGCCGCTGGACCGCCACCAAGACCCTGTCCACACCCCAGTGGACAGCGAGCGAGGACATCAACTACGACATCGGCGCGGCCGTTGTGGCCCCGCTGAACGGCCAGTCGCTGACGGACGTCGTCGGCGCACAGGGCCTCGCCTTCAACACCGGCTACAACCTGCGCATGTACTCCTTCGGCTTCCCGGCCGCGAGCCCCTACAACGGCGAGAAGTTCATCTACTGCAGCGGCACCACCAACCGCGACTTCCTGCTGTCCAACGACCACGGCATGACCTGCAACATGACCGGCGGCTCCAGCGGCGGCCCCTGGTTCACGCAGTTCAACGAGTCCACCGGCACCGGACTGCTGTCGTCGGTGAACAGCTTCAAGTACAACTTCTTCCCGAACCGGATGTACGGCCCGTACTTCGGCGCCGACGCCCAGAACCTGTACCAGGCGGCGCAGTCGTCCTGATCCGCACTGGTTAGTCTCGCTCCGTGCCCTCGAAGAACGACAGCCCCGAGCCCAGCAAGTCCGAGCAGACCCGCGCGCTGATCCTGGAGACGGCGATGCGGCTGTTCCAGGAGCGTGGCTACGACAAGACCACCATGCGGGCCATCGCCCAGGAGGCCGGGGTCTCCGTCGGCAACGCCTATTACTACTTCGAGGGCAAGGAACATCTGATCCAGGGCTTCTACGACCGGATCGCCGCCGAGCACCAGGTGGCGGTCCGGGAGGTCCTGGCCCGGGAGACCGATCTGGAGGCGCGGCTTGCCGGGGTGCTCAGGGCGTGGCTGGACATCGCCACGCCGTACCACGAGTTCGCGGTGCAGTTCTTCAAGAACGCCGCCGATCCCGACTCCCCGCTCAGCCCCTTCTCCCCGGAGTCGGAGCACGCGCGCGTGGAGGCGATCAGTGTCCACCGCGCGGTCCTCGCGGGCGCCACGAAGACGAAGGTGCCGGAGGAACTCCGGGACGTCCTGCCGGAGTTGATGTGGCTGTCCCAGATGGGCCTGGTGCTGTACTGGATCTTCGACCGGACTCCGGGCCGCGAGCGCAGCTACAAGCTCGCCGAGCGGGGTGCCCGGCTCACCGCGCGCGGGGTGGCGCTGTCCCGTTTCCGGGTGCTGCGCCCACTCGTGCGTGAGGTGCACGAACTGTTCACGGACTTCCTGCCGGGGATGACGAAGGTGATGCCGAACCCCGGCAAGAAGCCGTAGTCACCTCAGTTGACCGCGTCCACCTCGCCCTCGGCGAGCTCCACGTCGTACACCAGCGGCTCACCGTCGACCACGACGTGCCGCGCACGCGATCCGTACGCCGGGGCCGTCGCCGCCAGCAGATAGGTGCCCGGCGACGGGACGGAGAGGATGTACGAGCCGTCCGCCAGGGAGGTCACCCGGTCCAGCTGACGGCCGCCCTTCGACAGCAGGGTCACGGCCGCTCCCGACACCGGGTCGCCGTCGGTCGTACGGATGAAGCCGTGCACCACGGAGGCACGGCCCTCGGCGACCGGCTGCTGCTCCACGGGATCCTCCTTCGGCTCGACCGCCAGATGCGGCAGCCGCTTCTCCAAACCGGCCGGCAGCCACCAGTTGGAGTTGCCGAGCAGATGCATCGCGGCCGGCACCAGGGCCGTACGCAGGATGAACGCGTCCAGTGCCACCGCCGCCGCGAGGCCGACGCCCGCCATCGCGCCCTCCATGTCGCCGCTGAGGACGAACGCGGAGAACACGCAGATCATGATCAGGGCCGCGCAGTTGATGACCCGGCTGGTCTCCGCGAGGCCGACCCGGACCGCGCGGGCGTTGTCCTTGGTGTGCACCCACTCCTCGTGCATCCGGCTCACCAGGAACACCTGGTAGTCCATGGAGAGGCCGAAGAGCAGCGAGAGCATGATGACCGGCAGGAACGAGGTGATCGGGCCCTCCTTGCCGACGCCGATCAGCTCGGTTCCCCAGCCCCACTGGAAGATCGCCACCAGCACACCGAAGGACGCGGCCGCCGCGATCAGGTTCATCAGCGCGGCCGTCAGCGGCACGACCAGCGAGCGGAACGCCACCAGCAGAAGCAGGAAGCCCAGCGCGATGATCGTCGCGATGAAGTACGGCAGCCGGTCCGCGGTCACCGACGCGAAGTCCTTGAACACGGCCGTCACACCGCCCACATGGGCCTCGACGCCGGCCTGTGGGATCACATCGTCGCGCAGGCGGTCGATCAGCTGGTCGGTCTTCTCCGACTGCGGTGAGGTCGTCGGCACCACGTTGATCACCGAGACACCGTTCGCGGGCGGCGCGGCGGCGACCTGGGCGACTCCCTCGGTCGACTCGATGGTGGTGACGAGGGAGTCGGGCGCGGGGCCCTCCACGACCACTTGGAGCGGGCCGTTGACGCCGGGGCCGAAGCCCTCGGCGAGCAGGTCGTAGGCCTGCCGGGTGGTCGTGGACTCCTGGTGGTTGCCCTGGTCGGTGGCGCCGAGCCGGATCGACAGCACCGGCAGCGCGAGGACCGCCATGACCACGAGGGCGCCCGCCGCGATGGAACGCGGCCGCTTCTGGACATACACCGACCAGCGCGCCGCGAGGCCGCTCGCCTCCTCCGGTTCCGGTCCCGTCGCGGCCAGCCGGCGGCGCTGCCTGCGGCTGAGGACCCGTGGGCCGAGCAGGCCCAGCAGCGCGGGCAGCAGGGTGATCGCGGCCAGCACGCTGAGCACCACCGTCAGCGAGGTCGCGATGACGACGCCGTCCAGGAACCGCATGTTCATCACGAGCATGCCGGCGAGCGCGATGCACACCGTGCCGCCCGCGAACAGCACCGCGCGCCCGGAGGTGTTGAGGGCCGTCACCGCGGCGTCCTCCGGCTTCATGCCGCGCAGGATGCCGCGCCGGTGCCGGGTGACGATGAACAGCGCGTAGTCGATGCCGACGCCGAGGCCGATCAACGAGCCGAGCAGCGGGGCCACTTCGGGCACATCGGTGACATGGCTGAGCAGCATCGTGGAGAGCATGCCGGTGCCGACGCCCGCGATGGCCACGACGATGGGCAGCAGCATCGCGAAGAGCGAGCCGAAGGCCAGGAACAGCACGATCGCCGCGGCGAAGATGCCGACCGTCTCGGAGGTGCCCGCCGGGGGCTCCTGGGTGCGGGCGATGGCCTGGCCGCCCAGCTCCACCTGGAGTCCGTCCTGTTCGGCGGCCTGCGCGGTGTCGACGATGTCCTCGATCACCTCCTTCTCGATGGCGTTGGCCTGCTCCTTGAAGGTGATCTGGGCGTACGCGATCCGCCCGTTCTGGCTCACCTGCGGATCGGCGACCTCACCGACTCCGTCCATCCGGCCGATCTCCTCGAGGGCCGGCTCGATCCGGTTCCGTACGGCCTCGTCCCGTACGGAACCCTCGTCCACCTTCCACACCACCGTGTCGGTGTCTCCGGCGCGCTCCGGGAAGGCCTTCTCCATCAGGTCGTACGCGCTCTTGGAGTCCGTGTCCGGCAGGGAGAAGACGTTCGCGTAGTCCGTGCCCGCGGCGGAACCGCCGAAGCCCAGGCCGAACAGTGCCCCCACCCACAGCAACAGGACCACCAGCCGGTGCCGATAGCACCACCGTGCCAATGTCGCCACGCTCAACGCTCCTTCATCGGTCGTCGGTCGGTCCCCCAGGTCCTGCACACCAGAATTGGGGGCGCGACTCGCGCGCGAACATGCGGCGGGCTTGACTCTCAAGGAACTCCAAAGCGGGAACCGGCCCGGCTGTCAGTGGTCGCGCCGATACTGGGGGCATGACTACGGCTGTGGGGACCGTGCTGGTCGTGGAGGACGAGGAGAGCATCGCCGACGTCCTCGCCATCGCCCTGCGCTACCACCGGTTCGAGGTGATGACCGCGGGCTCCGTCCGCGAGGCCCTGGCGCTCGCCGGGCGCACCCGGCCCGACGTGGCGCTGCTGGACGTCATGCTGCCGGACGGCGACGGCCGCGCCCTCGGCCGCCAACTGCGCATACAGCGACCGGACTTGGCCCTGGTCTTCCTCACCGCGCGCGACTCCCCCGCCGAGATCGTCGGCGCCCTCGGCTTCGGCGACGACTACATCACCAAGCCCTTCGACATCGACGTGGTGATCGCCCGCATCACCGCGGTCCTGCGCCGTACCCGCGCCGCCGACGTCCTCCCCCAGCGCCCACCGCTGCGCTACGGCGATCTGGAGCTGGACGAGTCGACGTACTCCGTGCACCGCGCGGGCCGCTCGGTCGAGCTCACCCCCACCGAGTACGCCCTGCTGCGCTTCCTGGTGCGCAACGGCGGCCGGATCGTGCCCAAGGAGCAGCTCCTCAGGCATGTCTGGCAGTACGAGCACACCCCGCCCGAGTCGACCGTCGTGGAGACCTACATCAGCTATCTGCGCCGCAAGCTGGACGCCCTCGGACCGCCGGTCATCACCACCCGGCGGGGCGTGGGCTACGGACTGGCATGAAGATCCGGTGCCTGGGCCGGGGGCATCGCGGCATCCACTCGCTGCGCGCCAAGCTGACGCTGGCGAACGTGGCGCTGCTGGCCCTCGGCATCGTCGCGGCGACCGCGATCAGCCTGATGGCCGCCCGCCACTATCTCCTGGACAAGGTCGACTCGGAGCTCCTCGCGACCCGCTCCACCCTGCAGAACGCCGGGTTCACCATGCGCCAGATCGAGTCCCTGGGCGAACTGGGCACCGCCATGGACCAGTTCGCGGGCGGCGGCGCCGAATCCCTGCCCAGCTCGACCGGCTCGGTGTTCGTGGCCGTCGACTCCGAGGGCCGCGCGGTGGCCCTCGGCCCGCTCAAACCGACGCCCCGGCAGCGCGCGGTGGCCGCCGAGGTCAGTGATCCCAGGGCCCTGGCCGCCGAGGCGGAGCCCCGCGACATCGACGTGGCGGGCGCCCCGTACCGGGTGATCGCCGCCCGCCTCTCCGACGGCCCGGTGGTCCTGATCGCCATCTCCACCGATGCCCTGCACGAAGGCATGGCCAAGGCCCTCAAGCTGGACCTCACCTTCGGCACCCTGCTGCTGGCCCTCCTGGCCTGTCTGACCCTGTTCAGCGTCAGCCGCAGAATGCGCCCGCTGGAGGACATGGTGGAGACCTCCTCGGCCATAGCGGAGGGCGATCTGACCCGCAGAGTCCCCTCCAGCAAGGAGGCCACCCTGGAGGTGGAGCAGCTAAGGCTGTCCCTCAACTCCATGCTCCACCAGGTGGAGTTGGCCTACCGCACCCGCGAACGCAGCGCGGCCCAACTCCGCCGCTTCGTGGCGGACGCCTCCCACGAACTGCGCACCCCGCTCTCCGCGATACGCGGCTATCTCCAGCTCTACGACAAGGGCATGCTGAACGACCCCGACCAGCGCAAACGGGCCTGGGAGCGGGTCATGGCGGAGGCCGACAGAATGGGCCGCCTGGTGGACGAACTCCTCACCCTGGCCCGCCTCGACCAGCAACCCGAACTCCGCTTCCGCAACGTGGACGTGAGCCGCCTGGTCCGGGACGCGGCGGAGGACCTCCGTATGCAACAGCCGGAACGCCCGATCACGGTGGCGGCGGAGGGCGCCCTCCTGATCCGGGCCGACGAGTCGGGGCTGCGGCAGGTGCTGGGCAACCTGGTGACGAACGTCCGCATCCATACGCCGACGGATGCGCCGGTCCATCTGGGCCTGGAGCGCGAGGACGGCATCGTACGGCTGTGCGTGGCGGACAAGGGCCCGGGGCTCGCTCAGGAGGACGCGGGGCGCATTTTCGACCGCTTCTTCAGGGCGGGAGGAGGCGCGGGGAGCGGTCTGGGGATGGCGATCGTGCAGGGGGTGGTGAAGGCGCACGGGGGGAAAGTGGCGGTGAATACGGCGCCGGGTGAGGGATTGAGCGTGACGGTCACGATTCCGACTTACGGGTCAGATCCACCCGAGCCGCCATAGCCGAAACACACCCGTCCCGTCCGACAAATACTGCCCGCCCCCCACATCCTCACTGCTGACCACATACTCCTTGGCCTGCCAAAGAGGAATCACCGGCACGTCCTCGGCAATCACCTGCTGCACCTCACGGAAGTCATCCACAGCCTCCCCCCGATCGGCAAACCGCTGACTCTCCTGAATGAGCCGATCGACCACCTTGCTGCTGTACCCGGTGTTCATGGTGCCCCCGGACCCGACAAGCGGCGCCCCGTAGGTATCCGGATCGGGGAAGTCCGCGACCCACCCCACGCCGTACGCGTCCAGCTTCCCCGTGGCCCACCGCTTCTGGAAATCGGTCCACTCATAACCCTTGAGCGTCACCTTGAACAGCCCACCGGCCTCCAACTGCGCCTTCAGCTCGGCGGCTTCCTCCGCGGCGGCGCCCCGCCCGGTCGCATAGCCGTAGGTGAAGCGGACGGGAAGCTCGACCCCGGCGTCCTCGAGAAGCGAGCGCGCCTTCCCGGCATCCTGCTTCGGATACGACTCGAAGAACGACGTCGTATGCCCCGTGATCCCCGTCGGAATCAGCGAATACAGCGGATCCACGGTCCCCTGATACACCGTCGCCGCGAGCTTCTCCCGATTGATCAGCCAAGCCATCGCCTGCCGCACCCGCACATCGTGCAGCGGAGAACCCTCACGGGTGTTGAAGTACAGATTGCGGACCTCGGAGCTGTCCGCCTCGGACACCCGCTGACCAGGGTCACCGGGATCGAGTTCGGCGAGCACGTCCGGCGGCAACTGCCGCGTGGCGACATCGATCCGCCGCCCCCGCCAGGCCCGCTCCAACTGGTCCGCGTCCGCGAAGTACCGCAGCTGGATGGGCCGTCCGGTCTCCTGAACCGCGCCCTGGTACTGCCCGTTGGGCACCAGGACCGCCTTGTCGCCCTTCTTGTAGGACGACAGCTCGTACGGCCCGGTGCCGTCGACGCCGTTGTCGGTGCGCAGCCCGTTCTTCGGGTACTTGGTGCTGTCGACGATGGAGCCCGCGCCCGTGGCCACCTTGAACGGGAACGTCGCGTCGGGCGAGGACAGCCGGAAGGTGACCGCCAGACCGTCGGCCGCCACGGAGTCCAGCGTGTCGAAGAGCGACGCGGGGCCGACGTCCGACTTGATCTCCCGCACCCGGTCGAAGGAGTACTTGACGTCCTCCGCGGTCATCGTGCGTCCGCTCGGAAAGGTCAGCCCCTCCCGCAGCTCACAGCGGTAGGTGCGCAGTCCGCCGTCGGCCCACTTGCAGCTCTCCGCCGCGTCCGGCACCGGCGAGGCGCCGCCCGCCTCGAAGGTCAGCAGCGTCTGGAAGACATTGCTGAACAACGCCCAGGACCCGGCGTCGTAGGCGCCGGCCGGGTCGAGCGAAGTGACCGCGTCCGTCGTACCGACCGTGATGGTCCGGTCCTCGTCACCCTCCGACGGCAGCATCTGCCAGCCGACCACTCCCACGGCCGCCAGCACGAGCAGCGTCGCGAGAATCCGCATGCGAACAGATCGCATGGTGCCCTCCCCGGGCCCGTCACGGACCCCAGCGCATATGCCACTCCCCTAGTGGCGCGCACACCTAATCACACGTATTTCACCTGGGGGAAGGGGAGTTTGGCCGAGATGGGAAAGAACTTACCGAAGGGTGTTTCCGGCAGGTTTCACAGCTTGCACACAGGATCAGGCCTGCCTGGAGGCCAGTTCGATCACCGTGATGTCGGACGGGGCCCCGACCCGCGTGGGCGGGCCCCACGCACCGGCGCCCCGGCTGACGTAGAGCTGGGTGTCGCCGTACCGCTCAAGGCCCGCCAGGGTCGGATTCGCCCCGGCCGCGATGAGGTTGCCGGGCCAGAGCTGGCCGCCGTGGGTGTGGCCGGAGAGCTGGAGGTCGACGCCGTGCTCGACAGCGTCGTGGATCTGGACGGGCTGGTGGGCGAGGAGCACGCACGCGCGTGCCCGGTCGCGGTCGCCGAGCGCCTTGGCGAAGTCGGGGCCCTGGCCCTCGTCCTCGCCCGCGATGTCATTGACGCCGGCGAGGTCGAACCAGGGCAGTTCGGTGCGGGCGTTCTCCAGCGGGAGCAGGCCGAGCCGCCGTACCTCCTCGACCCACTGCTCGGCGCCCGAGAAGTACTCGTGGTTGCCGGTGACGAAGTAGGCGGGGGCGTTGAGCTGCCGCAGGGGCGCCGCCGCCGGGCCAAGATCCTTCACGCTGCCGTCGACCAGGTCGCCGACGACCGCGACGAGGTCGGGCTGGGTCGAGTTGATGGTGTCGACGACCCGTTGCGCGAAGCCCCGGCCGAGGACCGGGCCCAGGTGGATGTCGCTGACCACCGCGATGCGGTAACCGTGCGCCGCGCGCGGGAGCTTGGCGAGCGGAACGGTGACCCGCTTCACGCTCGGCCCGTTCAGGACGCCGTACGTGCCGACTCCGACGGTCCCGACGGCCACTGCCGCGGCGGCGCCGCCGATGACGCGGGAGACGAAGAGGCGGCGGGAGGGGGCGGCGACGAGGAGGCCGGAGTCCTCGGGCTCGGGCGCCGGGGGCGCGCCGACCGACACCGGCTCGGCCTGCCGTACGGGCACCTCGGCGGGCTTGCGCCGCTCCAGCAGGCGGCGCAGCAGCGGTCGTACGGCCTCACCCGCCAGCAGCCCCAGCAGCAGGTAGATCGAGAGCGCCAGCCACAGGAAGCCCGGCCACGCCAGCACGCGCTGGAGCCAGAAGGGCGCGCCGGTGCGCTCGGCGATCAGCGCGCCGAAGGCCATCACCCAGCCGCCCGCGACGAGCGCGGCGCCCGCGCGGCGGACCCAGCCGGGGCCGCTGGTCGTGTCGCGGAACAGGCGGCGCCACACGTACCAGTTGGCCGTCACCATGACCGCCAGGACGAGCACCAAGAAGACGATGACCACGTAAGTCGTATCCCTTTGTTGTCTCTGTGACGTCCGGCTATGACGTCCGGCGCAATGCGCGCACTCCGCGCAACCCGATGCCCCCGACGACCGTCCCCAATACGAAGGAGACGACCGCGAGCAGCAGGTGCACCCAGAAGTAGCCCGTCGGGTCGCCCGCGTCGTCGAACGCGAGCCCGCTGCCGTCCTTGACGAGGTTCTTGACGAAAGTGATCCAGATGACCCAGCTCCACACCCCGAAGGCGAGCAGGAACCAGGAGACGGGGCGGCTGAGCTTCATACGTTCAGTATCGCCGCCGCCTGTCCGGTTCCGTGGCCGGGGTGGGGGTCGGGGCGGGACTTCACGTGCTGTGCCCTGTACGTTCTCGTCCGTGTCCGCACCCCAGAAGACCACCAGGCGATCACTGCTGGTCACTTCCGCCGTTCTTTCGTCCCTGGCGCTGAGCGTGCCCGTCTCGTACGCGGCCCCGAGTCCGTCACCGACGCCGTCCGCCACTCCCCCGGCGAACATGTCGACGGTGGGCGGTGAGCGGCTCGGGCAGCCGGGGACACAGGTCGAGCTGGCGAGCGGGGTGCCCGTGCTGCCCAAGGACCTGTCCGCGCGGTCGTGGATCGTCGCCGACGCCGAGTCCGGCGAGGTGCTCGCGGCGCACAACGCGCACTGGCGGCTGGCTCCGGCGAGCACGCTGAAGATGCTGTTCGCCGACACCCTGCTGCCGAAGTTCCCCTCCTCCACCAAGCACAGGGTGGTCCCCTCCGACCTGGTGGATGTGGGGTCCGGCTCCAGCATGGTCGGGATAAAGGAGGGTGAGACCTACACCGTCCACGATCTGTGGCTGGGCGTCTTCCTGCGCTCCGGCAACGACGCCGTGCATGTGCTGTCGAAGATGAACGGCGGCATCAAGGAGACCGTGGCGCAGATGAACGCGCACGCCGAGGAGCTCCAGGCCCTCGACACCCACGCGGTCTCCCCCGACGGCTACGACGCCCCCGAGCAGGTCTCCTCCGCGTACGACCTGACCCTGATCGCCCGATCCGGGCTGCAGAAGAAGGACTTCCGCGAGTACTGCTCGACGGTCAGCGCGAAGTTCCCGGGCGAGACAAAGAGGAACAAGAAGGGCAAGTCGGTCCGTACGTCCTTCGAGATCCAGAACACCAACCGGCTGCTGAGCGGCGACTCCGACATCCCGGTCTACCAGGGCATCGCGGGCGTGAAGAACGGCAACACCACCAACGCGGGCGCCACCTTCACCGGTGTCGCCGAGCGCGACGGCAAGGTGCTGCTCGTCACGGTGATGAACCCGGAGAAGGACGAGAGCAACGAGGTCTACAAGGAGACCGCGAAGCTCTTCGACTGGGGCTTCAAGGCGGCCGGCAAGGTCCAGCCGGTGGGTGAGCTGGTGCCGCCGAAGGGCGCGGCCGAGGCGAGCGCGCAGCCGGGCGCCAATGACGATTCCGGCTCGGGCTCCGGCTCCGGTGAGGCGGGCGGGTCCGGGGACAGCTCGTCGTCGCAGAAGCCGGTGGTGGGCGCGGCGGCCGAGGGCGGTTCCAGCGGCATCGGGATCGCGCTCGCGATGACCGGCGGTCTGCTGGTGCTGCTCGCGGCCGGCGCCTTCCTGGTCAACCGCCGGTGGCCGCTGCCTGATCTGGTACGCCGTCGTCGGTGACACCCTCTTCCGCCTTGCTGGGCGTGGCCGTCCAGGCGGAGCAGAACACGACCAGTTTCGCCGTGAAGTTGATCCACAGCAGCAGGGCGACCGGCACCCCGAAGGCGCCGTACATGCTCTTCCCGGCCACGCCCTGCATATAGCCGCTCAGCAGCAGCTTCAGCAGTTCGAAGCCGATCGCGCCGATCAGCGCGGCCACCATCAGGCGGCGGCGCGGCGGCTCGACGCCGGGCAGCAGGGTGAGGACGTAGAGCAGCAGCAGGAAGTCGGCGAGGACGGCGATCGAGAAGGCGAGGACGCGCAGCAGGATGCCGCCCCAGCCGCCCTCGTCGATGCCGAGCTCGCGGGTGATCCAGCCGACCATCGCGGAGGCGACGGTGGAGGCGGCGATCGTGACGAGCACGGCGCCGCCCAGGCCCACCAGGACGCCCGCGTCCTTGGCCTTGCGCAGGACGGGGTTCTCCTCCTCGTCGTCCAGCGCCCACACCGCGCGCAGGCTCTCGCGCATGGAGCCGACCCAGCTGATGCCGGTGACCAGCAGCAGGGCGCCGGCGATGAGTCCGACGGTGCCGGCGTTGTCCACCAGGCCGTCGATGTTCAGCTGGTCGGAGATGCCGGGCACCTGGTCGGCGATCTTTTCCTCCAGCGTGTCCTGCTGGTCCTGGCTCAGCGTCGCCGCGGCAATGGCGGCGGCCACGGCCAGCATCGGGAACAGCGCGACAAAGCTGGTGAACGTCATCGCCGCGGCCAGCCGCGTCCACTTCACCCGGTCCATGCGCTCGTACGACCGCCACACGTGCGTGGTCATCAGCCGGGCGACGAGCGGCCCGACGACGGGGAGCTTTTTCAGCCAGTCCATGATCCGACTCTCCCCTCGCTACGGAAGACCCATGTCCGGGTTCCCCAGAACCGCAGGACAGTCGCCAGAGCCATGCCCACTCCGGCGCCCGAGACGAGATCCGCGCGCGGGGAGGTGAGCCCGAGGCCGTAGTGGCTGACGGTCAGGCAGAGCAGTTGTACGGCGGCCCCGGCGACGTTCACCGCGAAGAAGGCGGCGTAGGGGCGCAGGCCCCGCGGGCGGGTGTGCCGATAGGTGCCGAGCGCGTTGCCCGCGTAGGCCACCGAGCAGCCGGCGACGAAGGAGAGCACCTTGGCGGTGAGCGGGTCCAGCCCGGCGGGGCCGCGCAGGGCGACGAAGACGGCGGTGTCGACGGCGTAGGCGAGCAGGCCGACGGCGGCGAAGCCGAGCAGTTCACGGCGGTGCGGCGAGGGGGGCGTGTGCGGCGAGCGGTGCGCTGGAGGGGGCGTGTTCGGCGAACGGCCTCCCCACGCGCGCGGGCTCACCAATTGGCCACCGCCAGGCCGTACATGGCCATCCAGACGAGGGCGATCAGGGCGAGGGCGCGGTCCCCCAGCACGACGTCCTCGGGTTCGCCCGCCGTGCCGCGGTCGGCGAAGACGGCGTACCTGAGGATCGCGAGGATGAACGCGACCATGGACAACTGCCGCCAGGGCAGCACGCTGGTGTGCGGGACGCCGCCCTCCTCCAGCGCCCACAGGCAGTACCCGAGGACGGCGACCCCGGCCGCGAGCTGCCAGACGAAGCGGAGATAGCCGGTGGTGTACTCGGTGAGCAACGCGCGCGTGGCGCCCGCTTTTCCGGCCATCTGCACGGCTTCGGAGTAGCGCTTGGCCGACACCATGAACAGTGCGCCGAAGCCCGTCGTGATCAGGAACCAGCGTGAGAGCGGGATACCGAGGGCGAGCCCGCCGACCATGGCCCGCATCAGGAAGCCGGTCGTGACGACGGCGAGGTCGACGACGAGGACGTGCTTGAGGCTGACGCAGTACGCCAGTTGCATGCCCAGGTAGGCGGTGAGCAGGGCGGCGACGAGGGGCTCGCTCAGCCATGCGGCGACGGCCGGCGCGAGGACGGCGAGGGCGCCGCCGACTGCGTAGGCGACCGGTACGGGGACCTGTCCCGCGGCGACCGGGCGATGCCGTTTGGTGGGGTGGGCGCGGTCGGCCTCGGCGTCGCGGGCGTCGTTGATCAGGTAGACGGCGGCGGCGCAGGCGGTGAAGAGGGCGAAGACGAGGGCGAGTTGGGTGAGGGCGCGGGCGGTGAAGAGCTGTCCCGCGGCCGCGGGGGCCGCCACGACGAGGACGTTCTTGACCCACTGCTTGGGGCGGGCGGTCCTGAGCAGGCCGCGCAGGAGGCCGCGGTCGGGGGGCGGGGTGCCGGTCCGCGGGGGCGTGCGCTGTTCCAGGAGCGCGGGTTCTCCGGTGCCGCGCGCGGTGCCGGTGAGTGGCGCGGTCTCAGTCATGTGCGCCGCCTCTCATCCAGCGCGCACCTGCACGCGCCGTGAGCGCCCCCAGGGCCGCGCCTGCCGCTACGTCGGAGGGGTAGTGGACGCCGACGATCAGGCGGGAGAGGCACATGGCGGTGGCGAGGGGTGGGAGGGCGGCGCGGGTTGCGGTGAGGGCTGCGTGTGCCCCGAGTCTGCCGCGCGCTCCCAGCATGCCGAAGGCGACCGCGGCTGCCGTGGCGGAGGCCGCGTGCGAGCTGGGGAAGGAGTGGCGGCCCGCGGTGTGTACGAGGGGGTCGATGTGCGCGGGGCGGGGGCGGCGCACCACCCTTTTCACACCCATGCTGACGAGGTGCGCGCCCGCGGTGAGCGCGGTTCCGCGCAACCACGCGCCGCGCCGAGCACCGTCCACGGCGGCTCCCGCGAGGCCCGCCGCCAGCCACACGGCACCGTGCTCGCCGGCCCAGGACAGGGCGCGCGCGGCGCCGGCGACGCGCGGGTCGCAGCCGTACATACGCAGCGCCGAAAGGATTCGGTGGTCCAGGTGGTCCATGCGGACTCACTGTTCACGCCGACCTCGCCGTAACTCCGGCAATATTGAGCGACATCCCATTAATCACCCATTTCGGGGAGGGATGGGATGTTTCACAACCAATCGCTCGTTAACCGGCGATACGGTCGCCGACATGCCTGCCGACACCGTTTCCGTCACGGGATGGGGCCGCACCGCTCCCACCGCCGCCCGTCTGATCCGTCCACGGACGTACGAGGAGGCCGCGGCAGCCGTCCGCGCGTGCGGGGCCCGGGGCGGCATCCCCAGAGGCCTGGGGCGGGCGTACGGGGACGCGGCGCAGAACGCGGGCGGGGCCGTGATCGACATGACGGGCCTGGACCGGGTGCACGCCATCGACGCCGACGACGGCACCGTCCTGTGCGACGCGGGCATCTCCCTGCACCGTCTGATGGAGGTGCTGCTGCCGCTCGGCTGGTTCGTGCCGGTGACGCCCGGCACGCGTCAGGTGACCGTCGGCGGCGCGATCGGCGCGGACATCCACGGCAAGAACCACCATGTGTCCGGCTCCTTCTCCCGGCATGTCCGCTCCCTCGAACTGCTCACGGCGGACGGCGAGATCCACACCGTCAGCCGCGGCACCCCCCTGTTCGACGCGACCGCGGGCGGCATGGGTCTGACGGGCGTGATCCTGACGGCCACCCTCCAATTGCTGCCGGTCGAGACCTCGCTGATGTCGGTCGACACCGAACGCGCGACGGACCTCGACGACCTCATGGCCCGCCTCACCGCCACCGATCACCGCTACCGCTACTCGGTGGCCTGGATCGACCTCCTGGCCCGCGGCGGCGCCACCGGCCGCGCGATCCTGACCCGCGGCGACCACGCCCCACTCGAGGCCCTGCGCGAAGGCACACGCGCGCGTAGGGACCCGCTCGCCTTCCGTCCCTCCCAACTGCCGTCCCCGCCCGCCCTCTTCCCCGAGGGTCTGCTCACCCGCCGCACGGTCGCCCTGTTCAACGAACTCTGGTACCGCAAGGCCCCACGCGCGTGTACCGGCGAACTCCAGCGGATCTCCACGTTCTTCCACCCCCTCGACGGCGTCCCGCACTGGAACCGCGTCTACGGCCGCGGCGGCTTCGTGCAGTACCAGTTCGTCGTCGGGTACGGCCAGGAAGACGCCCTGCGCCGGATCGTGCAGCGCATCTCGGAGCACCGGTGCCCGTCCTTCCTGGCCGTCCTCAAGCGTTTCGGGGATGCCGATCCCGGCTGGCTGTCCTTCCCGCTCCCGGGCTGGACGCTGGCCCTGGACATCCCGGCCGGCCTCCCCGGCCTCGGCGCCTTCCTCGACGAACTGGACGAGGAGGTGGCCACGGCCGGCGGCCGCGTCTATCTCGCCAAGGACTCCCGGCTGCGCCCGGAGCTCCTCACCGCGATGTACCCGCGCGTGGCCGACTTCCGCGCCCTGCGCGGCGAGGCGGACCCGCGCGGGGTCTTCACCTCGGACCTCTCCCGCCGTCTCGGTCTCTAGCCCTCCCCCTTAGGAGCCGTCATGAAGGACGCCTTCGGCCTCCCCCAGTCCCTGCTCGTCCTCGGTGGCACGTCCGAGATCGCGATGGCCACCGCCCGCCGGCTGATCGCCCGGCGCACCCGTACGGTGTGGCTGGCGGGGCGTCCGACGCCCGCCCTGGAGGAGTCGGCCGAGCAACTGCGCGCCCTGGGCGCCCAGGTGTATACCGTCGCCTTCGACGCGCTCGACACCGAGTCCCACGAGTGGGTGCTCGGCAAGATCTTCGCCGAGGGCGACATCGACCTCGTCCTGCTGGCGTTCGGCATCCTCGGTGATCAAGCCCACGACGAACGCGAGCCGTTGGCCGCGGTGCGCGTGGCCCAGACGAACTACACCGGCGCGGTCTCGGCGGGCCTGATCTGCGCCCGTGCCCTCCAGACCCAGGGCCACGGCTCCTTGGTCGTCCTGTCCTCGGTGGCCGGCGAACGCGCCCGCCGCGCCAACTTCATCTACGGCTCCAGCAAGGCAGGCCTGGACGCCTTCGCCCAGGGCCTCGGCGACGCCCTCCACGGCACGGGCGCCCACGTCATGGTCGTACGCCCTGGCTTCGTACGCTCCAAGATGACGGCCGGCCTCGAGGAAGCACCCCTGGCGACAACTCCGGAGGCCGTGGCGACGGCGATCGAACTGGGGTTGAGGCGCCGCGCGGAGACGGTGTGGGTACCGGGTGCGCTGCGGTTGGTGATGTCGACGCTGCGGCACATGCCCAGGGCGCTGTTCCGACGGCTGCCGGTCTAACTCGCCGGGATCGATCCACGTTCGACGTGACTGGCCTGCGGCGGCACCACCGCCCCGCCGAAGGCGAACTCCCGCAGCTTCCGCCACACGCCGTCCGCGCCCTGCTCGTAGAGCGCGAACCCGGTGCAGGGCCACTCGGCCTCGTAGTCGGCGAGTTCCTCGAACGCGCGGTCCATCGCCGCCTCGTCGATACCGTGCGCGACCGTCACATGCGGGTGGTACGGGAACTGCAGTTCACGCGCGACAGGACCGGACGCGTCCCGCACCCGCTTCTGCAGCCACGAACAGGCCGCCGCCCCCTCGACGACCTGGACGAAGACGACCGGCGACAGGGGCCGGAAGGTCCCCGTGCCGGACAGCCGCATGGGGAACGGCCGCCCCGAGGCGGCGACCTCGACGAGGTGCGTCTCGATCGCCTGCAACAGCGAGGCGTCCACCTCTGTCGGCGGCAGCAGCGTGACATGCGTGGGGATGCCGTGAGCCGCGGCGTCGCCGAAGCCCGCGCGCCGCTCCTGGAGCAGGCTGCCGTGAGGCTCCGGGACCGCGATCGACACGCCGATCGTTACGGTCCCCACGTCGTCTCCTGTCGTCGTGACGGTTGATTCTCTCAGCCGTCGGCTATCGACTGTACGGCCACGGCTGTGCTGCGGGCAGGCGCAACCGTAGTGATGTGCAGCGCTCTGCCCAGTAGTACGTCTGTGCGGGTACGCCTCAGTGCTTGGCGGGCAGGAAGCCGACCCTGTCGTAGGCCTGCGCCAGCGTCTCCGCGGCGACGGCACGCGCCTTCTCCGCGCCCTTGGCCAGGATCGAGTCGAGCGTCTCCGGGTCGTCCAGATACTGCTGGGTCCGCTCCCGGAACGGCGTCACGAACTCGACCATGACCTCGGCGAGGTCCGTCTTGAGCGCACCGTAGCCCTTGCCGTCGTACTTCTGCTCCAGTTCCGCGATTCCCGCGCCCGTGAGGGTCGAGTAGATCGTGAGCAGGTTGCTGACGCCCGGCTTGTTCTCGGCGTCGTAGCGGATGACGGTGTCGGTGTCGGTGACCGCGCTCTTGACCTTCTTCGCGGTGGCCTTCGGGTCGTCGAGGAGGTTGATCAGGCCCTTCGGCGTGGACGCCGACTTGCTCATCTTGATCGACGGCTCCTGAAGGTCGTAGATCTTCGCCGTCTCTTTGAGGATGTACGGCTTGGGGACCGTGAAGGTCGCGCCGAACCGGCCGTTGAACCGCTCGGCGAGGTCGCGGGTCAGCTCGATGTGCTGGCGCTGGTCCTCGCCGACCGGGACCTCGTTGGCCTGGTAGAGCAGGATGTCGGCGACCTGGAGGACCGGGTACGTGAACAGGCCGACGGAGGCCCGGTCCGCGCCCTGCTTGGCGGACTTGTCCTTGAACTGGGTCATGCGGGAGGCCTCGCCGAAGCCGGTGAGGCAGTTCATGACCCAGGCGAGCTGGGCGTGCTCGGGAACATGGCTCTGGACGAAGAGCGTGCAGCGCTCGGGATCGAGACCGGCCGCGAGGAGCTGGGCGGCGGCCAGCCGGGTGTTCGCGCGCAGCTCCGCGGGATCCTGCGGGACCGTGATCGCGTGCAGGTCTACGACCATGTAGAACGCGTCGTGGGTCTCCTGCAGGGCCACCCACTGACGGACGGCGCCGAGGTAGTTGCCGAGGTGGAACGAGCCTGCGGTGGGCTGGATTCCGGAGAGCACGCGGGGACGATCAGAGGCCATGCTCACCATTCTCTCAGGTCCGGCCGCCCGATCCGGAACCGATGGCGAACTGGTCGGCAACAGGTGGGAACCGATCCGTCTCCTGCGGTGTAACAAGAGTGTGAGAACGCGGGAGGGGGGCCGCATCGTCGATGAGGCCGCGGTGATCGCTCGTGTACGTGCCGGAGAGCCGGAGGCGTACGCGGAGTTGGTGCGTGCCCATACGGGCATCGCGCTACGGGCGGCCGCCGCGCTCGGGGCCGGTGCGGACGCGGAGGACGTGGTGCAGCAGGCCTTCGTCAAGGCGTACTGCGCACTGGGGCGGTTCCGGCACGGCTCGGCGTTCCGGCCGTGGCTGCTGTCGATCGTGGCCAATGAGACGAGGAACACAGTGCGTACGGCGGCCCGGCAGCGCACGCTCGCCGGCCGGGAGGCGGCCCTCGTGGAGGCCGAGCCGCTGATACCGGAATCGGCGGACCCGGCGGTGGCGACGCTGCACATAGAGCGCCGCGCGGCCCTGCTGGCCGCCCTGGAGAAGCTGAGCGAGGAGCACCGTCTGGTCGTCACCTACCGCTATCTGCTGGAGATGGACGAGCCGGAGACGGCCCAGGCCCTGGGCTGGCCCCGGGGGACGGTGAAATCCCGCCTCAATCGCGCCCTGCGCAGGCTGGGCAAACTGCTGCCGGACTTCGAGCCCGGGGAAGGGGGTGAGGAGCATGAGTGAGGAGCGCGGTTCGTACGACGGTGACGGCGGCCCCGGGCTGCCGGAGGAGCTGCGGTCGCTCGGACGGTCCCTGGACCGGCCGGGGTCGGACGGCGCCGAGACGATGGTCGAGCGGGTGCTGGGGCAGATACTGGCGGAGCAGGTCCCGGTGCCGGTGGCCGAGCCGGCGGGGGCCGGGGAGCGGCTGCGTTGGGCGCGGCGCTGGACGCGGGCGCGGTGGCGCTCACTGACCGCGGTGCTGTGCGGTCTGCTCACGGTGCTCGTGCTCACGCCCCCGGTGCGGGCGGCCGTCTTCGACTGGTTCGACTTCGGCGGGGTCGAGGTGCGCTACGACCCGTCGGCCCGTCCTTCGGCGAGCGCCGACGTGCCTCGCTGTGAGCGCTCCGGCTCGGTGTCGCTGGCGCAGGCCGAGCGCCGGGCCGGGTTCGCGCCGGTCGTGCCGCCGGAGCTGGGCGCGCCGGACGCGGTGACGGTGACCGGCGAGCCGCGGGGGCGGTTCCTGGTGAGCCTGTGCTGGCAGGAGGACGGGCGGACGATACGGCTGGACGAGTTCTCGGCGCGCCTGGACACCGGCTTCATCAAGACCGTGCGCGAGCAGCCGGAGTGGATCACGCTGGACGGGGCCTCGGTGCCGGAGCCCGCTCTGTGGTTCGCGCGGCCGCATCTGCTGAGTTTCTGGCTGGTGGGTGCGGACGGGTCTCCCTACACACGCAAGGAGCGGACGGCCGGACCGACGCTGCTGTGGATGCACGGGACGGGCACGGCGGACGACGACACCCGCACACTGCGGCTGGAGGGCGTGACGTCGAAGGAGCGGGCGGTGGAGATCGCGAAGTCGCTGGAGAAGTCCTCCGAATAGTCGGGCTGGGGTGGGAACCCCGGCGGGTCGGGCGGTGTACCAGAAGTGACACGCGGCTCGCGGACGGGCCGCACGGCGATCGACTGCTTGGGGGTTCGGATGCGCAGGCGAGTGCTTGGCCCGAGGGACGTATGGCGTCGACTGACGGCGTCGGCCGGGGCGTTGACGGTGACGCTGGCGATGCTGGTGTGGGGTGCGGAGCCTGCTGCGGCCGGGGGGCCGACGAGCGCGTTCCTGACCTCGCCGGAGACCGGGGAGACGGCGGGGCTGTACTACTCGGACCGGGAGTACAACCAGCTGGAGTCCCTGCTCCAGGCGGGCACTCTCGGCGCCCCGCCCAGGGGCGTGATGGCCGACCGGCGCGTCAACGTCACCTGGCTCATACACGACGTGGATCCCTGGAGGGTCGACTGGATCTTCCCGGTCGTCGACGGTGAGGACGTCTGGGTGCACCAGTCGATGAACATCACCGAGCCGACGAAGGGCAGCTGGCACCGCGCCCCGAACCCCGGGCGGCTGCGGGCCCTGCTGAGCGACTTGGGGGTGCTGGGCAAGAGCGACGGAGGCGAGGACCTGTCGGCCTTCTCGCTCCGGGAGATGTACACGATCACCGAGGAGAGCGGGCCCGCGCCGGAGGCGGCGGCACCGGCGGAAGCGGCCCCGGCGCCCCGGCCGGCGGCATCACGGACGAGCGAGGACACCGACTGGTGGTGGGCCCTGCCCGGCGGGGCGGCCGGGGCGGTGATGGCGCTGACGCTGCGGCCCTTCGCCACACGGTTGCCGCTGGGCGGTCGGAAGGGGGAATCGGGGCCCCGGCAGGAGCTGCTGGACGCGTGAGGTCGTCGGGCGGATGGGATCGACAGGGGGAGGTCGAGGACGGATGAGGGGCTGTTGGGGGCGGCGGGTCGCGGCGCGGCTCGCGCTGCTGGGGCCGGTGTCGGCGGCGCTGGCTCTG
Organism: Streptomyces sp. NBC_00287; assembly: GCF_036173105.1. Classification (NCBI taxonomy): domain Bacteria; kingdom Bacillati; phylum Actinomycetota; class Actinomycetes; order Kitasatosporales; family Streptomycetaceae; genus Streptomyces; species Streptomyces sp. NBC_00287. The sequence continues at coordinate 5,831,467 of NZ_CP108053.1, read as the reverse complement.
TGCGGCGGGGCACCGGCGGCCGGGGCGGCCGGCAGCGCAGGTCAGGCGCCCGATCTGGCGATGGTCGTCGCGGGCGGTGCGGGGCAGCCGACCGCGGTGCGGTCCGGCGAGCCGCGGTTCGCCCGGCTGTGGCAGTTGCTGGAGCCGATGTACACCGGGACGGAGCAGGTGCCCGAGGCCTGGACCGAGGGCCGGCATCCGCCCGTGCGGATCACGGTGGTGTGGGGCCTGACGGGAGTGGGCGGCTGGCCCATGACCGACAGTCCGCCGGGCGGTGACGTGGCGATAGAGCGGCAGGATCAGCTGCTCGTCGCCGAGGACGGCACACCGTGGGTGCGTTCGGATCCGGCGCCGGATGTGGAGGACGACGACATCCGCTGGCATCGGGCGCCGCGCTCGGTCTTCGAGCGGCTGGACCGGGCCGGCCTGCTCGGCGCACCGGCGAGCGGCTCCGCGGCCGGGGCCGACGGCTCGGTCCCGGCCGCGGACGCCGTGTGGTGGGCGATACCGGGCCTTGCCGTGGGCTTCGCGACCGGGGTGGGCGGCACGCTCGCGATACGCCGCGCGGCGGCCCGCCCTGGAGGGGGACCGCCGCGGGAGGAGCCACGACAGCAGCTCATCGATCTGTGAGAGTCGCCGTTCTTTGACAACTCAACAGAGAGTGTTGATCAGCCGAGGTCGATCTCCGGGTACAGCGGGAAACCGGCCACCAGATCGGTCGCCCGGTGCGAGATCTCGTCCGCGATCTTGGGGTCGAGGACGTGGGCGGCCTTGGAGGGGGCGCCGGACTTGGTGGTGCCGGGCTCCGCGGTGGTGAGGACGCGGTCGATGAGGCCGGCGACCTCGTCCATCTCGGCGGTGCCGAGACCGCGGGTGGTCAGGGCGGGGGTGCCGATGCGGATGCCGGAGGTGTACCAGGCGCCGTTGGGGTCGGCCGGGATGGCGTTGCGGTTGGTGACGATGCCGGACTCCAGCAGCGCGGCCTCGGCCTGGCGGCCGGTGAGGCCGTACGAGCCGGCCACGTCGATCAGATTCAGGTGGTTGTCCGTGCCGCCCGTGACCAGGGTCGCGCCCCGGCGCATCAGGCCCTCGGCGAGGGCGCGGGAGTTGTCGACGATGCGCTGGGCGTAGTCGCGGAACGAGTCCTGGCGGGCCTCCGCCAGCGCCACCGCCTTGGCGGCCATGACGTGCGGGAGCGGGCCACCGAGGACCATCGGGCAGCCGCGGTCGACCTGGTCCTTGAGGGAGTCGTCGCACAGGACCATGCCGCCGCGCGGGCCGCGCAGCGACTTGTGGGTGGTGGTGGTGACGATCTGGGCGTGCGGGACCGGGTCGAAGTCGCCGGTGAGGACCTTGCCGGCGACCAGGCCCGCGAAGTGGGCCATGTCGACCATCAGGGTCGCGCCGACCTCGTCGGCGATCTCCCGCATGATCCGGAAGTTCACCAGACGGGGGTAGGCGGAGTACCCGGCCACGATGATCAGCGGCTTGAACTCACGGGCCGACACCCGCAGCGCCTCGTAGTCGATCAGGCCGGTGGCCGAGTCGGTGCCGTAGGAGCGCTGGTCGAACATCTTGCCGGAGATGTTCGGGCGGAAGCCGTGGGTGAGATGGCCGCCGGCGTCCAGGGACATGCCGAGCATGCGCTGGTTACCGAAGGCCTGGCGCAGCTCGGCCCAGTCGGCGTCGGAGAGGTCGTTGACCTGGCGGACGCCGGCCTTCTCCAGAGCGGGGGCCTCGACGCGGGCGGCGAGGACGGACCAGAAGGCGACGAGGTTGGCGTCGATGCCGGAGTGCGGCTGGACGTAGGCGTGGCGGGCGCCGAAGAGTTCCTTGGCGTGTTCCGCGGCGAGGGACTCGACGGTGTCGACATTGCGGCAGCCGGCGTAGAAGCGGCGGCCGATGGTGCCCTCGGCGTACTTGTCGCTGAACCAGTTGCCCATCGCGAGCAGGGTGGCCGGGGAGGCGTAGTTCTCGGACGCGATCAGTTTGAGCATCTCGCGCTGGTCGTGGACCTCCTGGCCGATGGCATCGGCGACCCGCGGCTCCACGGCGCGGATGACGTCGAGGGCGGCGCGGAAGGCGGTGGATTCATTGGACAAGGGCTGCTCGGACAAGTCGGCCTCCGGACGGCGTGGCGTTCAGCGTTCACGGTTCGGCCCAGGCGCACGGCACACAGTCACGACCGGGCCGCTCCCCGATGGTCGGTCCCATCCCAGCGCGCCAGTCACGGCCCGCCGCCAGCCTACCGGGCGCGCCGTCGGGCGAAGGTCCCGCGTCCACCATCCGAGCAAGGATAGGAAGGGGGTCCCGCTTGTCTTCCGGTGTCTTCTGGAGGTCCCGTGAGCACTACGGAAACCCTCATCGCCACGGCCGAGGCGCACGGTGCGCACAACTACGCGCCGCTGCCGGTCGTCGTCGCCTCTGCCGACGGGGCGTGGATGACGGATGTGGAGGGGCGGCGGTATCTGGATCTGCTGGCCGGTTACTCGGCCCTCAATTTCGGGCACCGCAACCGGCGGATCATCGAGGCGGCCAAGGCGCAGCTGGAGCGGGTGACGCTGACGTCGCGGGCGTTCCATCACGATCGGTACGCCGCATTCTGCGAGGAGCTCGCGCAGTTGTGCGGCATGGAGATGGTGCTGCCGATGAACACCGGCGTGGAGGCGGTGGAGACCGCGGTCAAGACCGCCCGGAAGTGGGGGTACCGGGTCAAGGGCGTGCCCGCCGAGAGGGCGAAGATCGTGGTCGCGGGCGGCAATTTCCATGGCCGTACGACGACGGTCATCAGCTTCTCCACCGATCCGGAGGCGCGCGCCGACTTCGGGCCGTACACACCGGGGTTCGAGATCGTGCCGTACGGAGATCTGACGGCGATGCGGGCGGCGATGACGGAGAACACCGTCGCGGTGCTGCTGGAGCCGATCCAGGGCGAGTCGGGGGTGATCGTGCCGCCGTCCGGTTATCTGCCGGCGGTGCGGGAGCTGGCTCGGGAGCGGAACGTGCTGTTCGTGGCCGATGAGATCCAGTCGGGCCTCGGGCGGACGGGGCGGACCTTCGCGTGCGAGCACGAGGGGGTGGTGCCGGACATGTATGTGCTGGGCAAGGCGCTCGGGGGCGGTGTGGTGCCGGTGTCGGCGGTGGTGTCGTCGGCGGAGGTGCTGGGGGTGTTCCGGCCCGGGGAGCACGGGTCGACGTTCGGGGGGAATCCGCTGGCCTGTGCGGTGGCGCTGGAGGTGATCGCGATGGTGCGGTCGGGCGAGTACCAGGCGCGCTCCGCGGAGCTCGGCGAGCATCTGCACCGGGAGCTGGCGGCGCTGGCCGACACAGGACGGGTGACGGAGGTGCGGGGCCGCGGACTGTGGGCGGGCGTGGACATCGCCCGGGCGTACGGAACCGGGCGCGAGGTTTCGGAGAAGCTGATGGATCGCGGGGTGCTGGTGAAGGACACCCATGGCCCGACGATCCGGATCGCGCCGCCGCTGGTGATCGGCAAGGAGGATCTGGACTGGGGGCTTGCCCAACTCCGGGCCGTGCTGGGGGTCTAGAGGCTGGGGGACCCTCTAGAGGATGACGTGTGGCAGGAAGCGGGCGTACTCGTCCGTGATGAGTCCGGAGGACTCCCGGATGCCTAGGCCCGCCGACTCGTCCTCGACGACCCAGGCGCCGAGGACGACCCGGTTGCCGTCGAAGTCGGGCAGGGGAGCCAACTCCTGGTAGCAGCAGGGCTCGTCGCGGATCACGGGGTCGGCGCCCGGTTCGTGGACCGTGACGCCCGCGCCTTCGCGGCCCAGCAGGGGCTTGGCGACGTAGCCGGCGGTGTGGGCGAGTTCGCGTGGGCCGTCGAGATGGGCGGGGAGCAGGTTGGGGTGGCCGGGGTAGAGCTCCCAGAGGATCGCCAGCAGGGCCTTGTTGGACAGGAGCATCTTCCAGGCCGGTTCGATCCAGAGGGTGGATCCGGTACCGCCGCCGTTGTCGAGGGTGTCCAGGACGTGGTCGGCGAAGCGGTCGGTGGTGAGCCACTCCCAGGGGTAGAGCTTGAAGCAACTGCGGATGAAGCGGAGCCGGTTGTCGACGAAGCGTCCGGAGAGACGGTCCCAGCCGATCTCCTCCATGGAGATCCAGTCGGTGTCGAGGCCGGCCTGCTCGGCGGTCTCCTTGAGGTAGGCCACCGTCATCAGGTCCTCGCCGAGCTCGTCGGCGGAGGAGTGCGCGAAGTACAGGGGGCTGCCGGGCGGGAGGAGGGCGGCCTGCTTCTTCCAGGCGGCGATCAGGCGTTCATGGAGGGAGTTCCACTGATCGGCGCCGGGGAAGCGCTCCTCCATCCAGAACCACTGCGGGGAGGCGGCCTCGACCAGGGAGGTGGGCGTGTCGGCGTTGTACTCCAGGAGCTTCGCCGGGCCACGGCCGTCATAGCGCAGATCGAAACGGCCGTAGACGGACGGGAGTTCGCTGCGGCGGCGCCAGGCCTCGGTGACCGCCTGCGCCACGCGCGGGTCGGTGATGCCGAGGTCGGCGAGGCGCCCGGAGGTGACGATGTGCTCCGCCGCCCGCAGACACATGCGGTGAAGCTCCTCGACGACCTCCTCCAGCGCCTCGACCTCCTCCAGGGAGAAGACGTAGTAGGCGCTCTCGTCCCAGTACGGGCGCAGGGAGTTGTCGGGGTAGCGGGTGAGCGGGTAGATCAGCCCCTGTTCCTCGACGGTCTGCTGCCAGCCGGGGCGGGGTTCGATGGTGCGGCGTTCCATGGCGTACGTCCGTGAAAGCCCGCTCAGCCGCCGCCGCTGCCGGAGCCGGAGCAGCCGAAGCCGCCGCGGTCGACGGCCTCGCTGCGGCTGAAGGTGCCGTAGTCGGCGTGGCCGCCGTCGACTTCGGCGTCGTAGTACCAGGCGGCGTCGCTGCTGCCGCCCTTGCCCGTCTTCTTCTTGCCGCTCTTGCCGTACGCCGAGCCGGAGGAACCCGAGGTGCCCGACTTGCAGTTCTTGTCGGCGATGACCTTGTAGCCGTCCCAGGTGTAGCTGTCCCGGTCGACACAGCGGCGGTCGGGCTCGGAGCTGCAGGAGGTCAGTGCCGCCGCGACGACTCCCATACCGCCGAGCACCACCGTGCTGGACCGCAGTCGGCGCTTTGTCTGAGCCATGTCCCGTCTCTCCCCGTGTCCTTCGGCTGCGCGATCACCTTACGGCAGCACCCTGCACAGGGCTTCGAGGGCCCCCGCCCATGCGTGGTCGGGCGGGGTTCCGTAGCCGACGACGAGGGCGTCGAGGGGCTCGGCGGTGGCCTGTTCGTGGCGGAAGTACGCCAGGCCGTGCAGGGACAGGCCCTGCCAGTGGGCCGCCTGGACGACGGACGCCTCGGTGCCGGGTGGCAGGCACAGGACGGCGTGCAGGCCGGCCGCGACGCCGGTGACGCGGACGTCCGGGGCGCGCTCGGCGAGGGCGGCGACCAGGGCGTCCCGGCGTCGGCGGTAGCGCAGCCGGGACGCGCGGACGTGGCGGTCGTGGGCGCCGTGGGCGATGAACTCGGCCAGGGTGAGCTGGTCGAGCACCCCGCAGGTGTCCACGTCGCCCTTGGCCGTCGTCACCGGCTCCACCAGGGCGGGCGGCAGGACAAGCCAGGCCAGGCGCAGGCCGGGGGCGAGGGATTTGCTGGCGGTGCCCAGGTAGACGACATGGTCGGGGTCCAGGCCCTGGAGTGCGCCGACGGGCTGGCGGTCGTAGCGGAACTCGCCGTCGTAGTCGTCCTCCAGGATCAGGCCGCCGGTGCGCCGGGCCCAGTCCACGACGGCGGCACGCCGGGAGCGGTGCAGGACGGCGCCCATGGGGAACTGGTGGGCGGGCGTGAGCAGTACGGCACCGGCGTCCGTCAACTCATCGGGGTCCGTGCCGAGTTCGTCGAAGGGGAGGGGGGTGGTGGTGAGTCCTGTCCGCGCCAACACCTTGCGGTGTTCGGGGAGTCCGTAGGACTCGACGGCGACTGTTCGGGCGCCGCGGGCCCGCAGGACTGTGCCGAGGAGGCGCACGCCGTGGGGGAAGCCGGCGCAGATGACGATGCGGTCGGGGTCGGCGCGTACGCCTCGGGCGCGGGAGAGGTAGCTCGCGAGGGCGGTGCGCAGTTCGATGCGGCCGCGTGGGTCGCCGTAGCCGAGGACGTCGTAGGGGGCCGTGTTCAGGGCGCGGCGGGCCGCCTTGAGCCATTCGGCGCGGGGGAAGGAGGCGAGGTCGGGGGTGCCGGCGGTCAGGTCATGCACCGGGCGGGGGCGGACTCGGCGGGTCGGGGCGGTGGCCGTGGGGGGTGTGGAGCGGCCCTCGGCGACTCGGGTGCCCGAGCCCTGGCGGGCGGTGAGCCAGCCCTCGGCGACGAGGTCGGCGTAGGCGTCGGCGACGGTGTTGCGGGCGATGCCGAGGTCGGCGGAGAGGGAGCGGGAGGAGGGCAGCCGGGTGCCGGGGGCCAGCCGGCCGGTGCGGACGGCCTCGCGCAGGGCGTCGGTCAGGCCTCGACGCAGCCCGGGTCCGGCGGTCGGCTCCAGGTGGAGGTCGATGCCCAGGGTTCCAGAAGTGGCCCATGTATCTGCCATGGAAATGGACCATACTCCTGGGCCTTTCCCTTCGTAGGGTCGAGGGCATGACGACGACCACTGATCACACCGCCCCGGAAGCCCCTGCCGAATACGCCCCCGAGCACGCCCCTCGACTGCTCTGGGCCGAGCACGCGCCCGAGGTGTACAAGGCGATGGTCCGGCTCGACGCCGCCGCCCGCCGGGGCACGGACCCGAAGCTGCTGGAGCTGGTGAAGGTCCGCGCCTCGCAGCTCAACCACTGCGCGTTCTGCCTGGACATGCACACCAAGGACGCGCTGGCGGCCGGGGAGAGCGTGGAGCGGATCATCCAGCTCTCCGCCTGGGAGGAGTCGGCGCACTTCTACACCGAGAAGGAGCTCGCGGCCATCGCGCTGACCGAGGCGGTCACCGTGCTCACGGACGGTTTCGTGCCGGACGAGGTGTACGCGCAGGCCGCCGCCCACTTCGAGGAGCCGGAGCTGGCCCAGCTGATCGCCGCGATCACGGTGATCAACGCCTGGAACCGGTTCGGGGTGACCTGCCGGATGACGCCGGGCCACTACCAGCCGGGCGGCCATCGGTGACCGTCGAGGTCTTTCGTGCCCTGCACCGGCACCGGACCCCGGGCGATCCGCTCGTCCTGCCGGGCCCATGGGACGCGGCGAGCGCGCGTGCCCTGCAGGAGGCCGGGTTCCCGGCGCTCGCCACGCCCAGCGCCGGGGTCGCCGCCTCGCTCGGGTACGAGGACGGGGGGACCCCGGCCGACGAGATGTTCGCGGCGGTCGCGCGGATCGTGCGGGCCGTGGACGTGCCGGTGTCGGCGGACGTCGAGGGCGGGTACGGGCTCGCGCCGAAGGAACTGGTGGAGCGGTTGCTGGAGGCGGGGGCCGTCGGGTGCAACCTCGAGGACTCCGAAGAGGGTGTGCTCAAGGATCCGCGCGAGCATGCCGACTGGCTCGCCGAGGTACGGGCCGCCGCCGCGGACCGGCTCTTCGTCAACGCGCGTATCGACACCTTCATCCGGGGGGTCGCGAAACCCGAACGGGTCATCGAGCGGGCCGCGTTGTACGTCGCCGCGGGCGCCGACTGCGTGTATCCGATCGGCGCCCCCACGGCCGTACTGCCGCTGCTGCGGGCCGGGATCCAGGGGCCGATGAATGTGATCGCCAAGGTGGGTGAGGGCCCCTCGCCCGCCGAGCTCGGGGAGCGAGGGGCCACGCGGATCACCTTCGGGCCGTACTTGCAGCGCCGGGCGACGGAAGGGATCGCCGGGCTGCTGCGGTGACCGTCAGGACAGCCACGACCGCCAGGTGGACTCGTGGCTGTCCGCCCACTTCTTCGCCGCCTCCTCGGGGGTCAGCTTCTGGTCGGCGATCATCAGGGAGACCTCGTTCTGGTCCTCGGTCGTCCACTTGAACTTCTTCAGGAACGCCGCGGCCTCGCCGCCGTCCTTCGCGAAGTCGGCGTTGAGGTACTTCTGCAGCGGGGTGTGCGGATAGGCGCAGGCCACCTTCTCCGGGTCCGCGTCGCAGCCCTCCTTGTACGCCGGCAGCTTCACCTCGGTCATGGGGACCTTCTTGAACAGCCACTGGGGGGCGTACCAGTAGGTCAGGAAGGGCTTCTGCTCCTTGGCGAACTGCTTGATCTGGGTGATCTGGGCGGCCTCCGAACCGGCGAACACCACCTGGTAGTCCAGGTCGAGGTTCTGCACCAGCGCCTTGTCGTTGGTGACGTAGGAGGGCGAGCCGTCCATCAGCTGGCCCTTGCCGCCGCTCTCCGGGGTGCGCATCTGGTCGGCGTACTTGTTGAGGTTCTTCCAGTCTGTGACGTCCGGATGCTGCTTTGCGAAGTACGTCGGGACGTACCAGCCGATGTGGCCGGTGACGCCGAGGCCGCCGCCGTTGACGATCGTCTTCTTGTCCTGGACGTATCGCTGTTCCTGGTCGGGGTGGCCCCAGTCCTCCATGATCGCGTCGACCCGGCCCTGGCTGAGCGCGTCCCAGGCGGGCACCTCGTCGACCTGGACGGTGTCGACGCGGTAGCCGAGCTCGTGCTCCAGCAGATACTGGGCGACGGCCACGTTGGCCTGGGCGCCGACCCAGGACTGGACGGACAGGGTGACCGTCTTGGCGCCCTGGGCGTTGGCGAACGGCGAGGCCTGCTTGGTCATGTCGGCGGCGCCGCAGCCGGTGAGCAGGAGCAGCGCGCCGCCCACGGCAGCGGTCACAGTGATGCGAACTCGCATGTCACGCTCCCTTCTTCGTACGGCGATCCGTCGGCTGGGTCACCCGGTCGAGCATCAGGCCCAGACAGACGATCGCGGCACCGGCCACCAGGCCCGTCGCCAGGTCGCCCTGGGCGAGGCCGAAGACGACGTCGTAGCCGAGCGCGCCACCGCCGACCAGGCCGCCGATGATGACGACGGCGAGGACCAGGACCACGCCCTGGTTGACGGCGAGCAGCAAGGAGCGGCGGGCGAGCGGGAGTTGGACCTGCCACAGCTGCTGGGCAGGGGTCGCGCCGAGCGAGCGGGCCGACTCCAGGGCGGCGGGGTCGACCTGGCGCAGGCCCTGTGCGGTGATACGGACGACGGCGGGCAGCGCGTAGACGACGGCCGCCGCGACGGCGGGGGCGCGGCCGACGCCGAACAGCGCGACGACCGGGATCAGATACACGAACTGCGGCATCGTCTGGAAGATGTCCAGGACCGGGCGCAGGGCGCGGTCCACCCGATCGCTGCGGGCCGCCGCGACACCGGTCGCGACGCCGAGGACCAACGTGACGGCGACGGCGGCCAGCACCTGGGACAGGGTGTCCAGGGACGGCTCCCATACGCCGAGCACTCCGATCGCGGCCATGGCGAGGGTCGCGGTGAGCGCGGTGCGCCAGGTGCCGATCAGCCAGGCGAGTGCGGCGACGACGAGCAGTACGGCCCACCAGGGCAGCCACTGGAGGCCGTCGCGTACGGGGTCCAGGACCCAGGTGGTGAAGTGTCCCGCCCATTCGGCTGTGCCGCCGATGACGGGGACGCCGGAGTAGAGGTGGGCGGTCATCCAGTCGACGGCGCGGTTGACCGGTTCGGCGATGTTCAGCACCCAGGCGTCGGGCCAGTCGAGGCGGCCCATGAGACGTCCGGCCACGGCGACGGCCAGGGCGGCGACAAGGGCGTACACCCAGCCCGCGCGGCCTGTTCGCTCGGTGCCGTCGCCCGCCGCGGCCGTTACGCGGTCCAGTACGACCGCCAGCAGCACGATCGGAATGCCGGCTGCCAGGGCCGCGCCCACGTCGACCGAGGCCAGGGCCTGGTAGACGCGGTCGCCCAGGCCGCCGGCGCCGATGACCGACGCGATGACGGCCATGGACAGCGCCATCATGATCGTCTGGTTGACGCCGAGGAGGAGTTCCTTGCGGGCCAGCGGAATGCGGGCGGTCAGCAGTCGCTGGCGGGCGGTGGCGCCGAGGGAGTCGACGGCCTCCAGCACCTCCTTGTCGGCGCCGCGCAGGCCGAGGGCTGTGAGGCGGGCCATGGGCGGGGCGGCGTAGACGACGGTGGCGAGGACGGCCGCGGGTACGCCGATGCCGAAGATCAGGACGACCGGGAGGAGGTAGGCGAAGGCGGGGAGCACCTGCATGGTGTCCAGGACCGGGCGCAGGGCCCTGTCCAGGCGGTCGGACAGGCCCGAGGCAAGCCCGAGCAGCGCGCCCACGACGACGGACGCCAGCACGGCGACCACCATCAGGGCGAGCGTCTGCATGGTGGGCACCCACATACCGAGGGCGCCGCAGGTCAGGAAGGCGGCAGCGGTGCCCAGGGCGAGCCGGGCGCCCGCGACCCGCCAGGCGACGAGGGCGCCGAGCGCGGTGACACCGGCCCAGCCCGCGGCCAGCAGGAACAGATAGACGACGCGTACGCCCATGACGACCGCGTTGCTGATGTGGCCGAGGAAGTGGAGGAACAGCGGGTGGCTGTCCCGGTTGTCGATGATCCAGTCGCTGGTGGTGGTCAGCGGGGTGGTGAGGTCGACGGTGAGGGCGTCGGGCCAGGTGCCGCTGGCCCAGCGGGAGTTGGCCAGGGGTACGAGGATCGCGGCGGCGAGCGCCAGGAGCAGCAGCTTGTGGACGGCCCGGTGCCTGAGCAGGCCGCCGGGGAGCACACCAGGGGTCGATGCGGTGACCGTAGCCATTCAGACCGCCTCCTTGTGGAGCTCCGTTCCGGCCACGACGTCCAGCAACCGTTCGTGGTCGACAACCCCCAGACACCGACCGTCCTCCATGACACAGGCGGGCTGATGACTGCGGGCGACGACCTTGATGGCCTCGGCGACCACCGCGTCGGCGGCCAGCGCACCCACATGGTCCGGGCCACCGCAGTCGCCGGGACGCATGGCCGTACGCACCGTCATCACCTGCTCGCGCGGTACGTCCCGGACGAACTCGCGGACGTAGTCGTCGGCCGGGGAACCGACGATCTCCTCCGGGGTGCCGAGCTGGACCACTCGGCCGTCTCGCATCAGTGCGATGCGGTCGCCCAGTTTCAGGGCCTCGCTCAAGTCGTGCGTGATGAAGACCATCGTGCGGCCCTCTTCGCGGTGCAGGCGGATGACCTCCTCCTGCATGTCCCGGCGGATCAGGGGGTCGAGGGCGCTGAAGGGCTCGTCGAAGAGAAGCACCTCCGGGTCCACCGCCAGCGCGCGGGCCAGGCCCACTCGTTGGCGCTGGCCGCCCGAGAGCTGGCTCGGCTTGCGCTGTTCCATGCCCTCCAGGCCGACCTTGGCGACGACCTCGGCGGCGCGTTCGCGGCGTTCGGACTTGCCGACGCCCTGGATCTCCAGGCCGTATGCGACGTTGTCGAGGACCGTGCGGTGGGGCAGCAGGCCGAAGTGCTGGAAGACCATCGCCGCGCGGTGGCGGCGCAGTTCGCGCAGGCGGGACTTGTCCATGGCGCGGACATCCTCGCCGTCGATGGCGATCGTGCCGGACGTCGGCTCGATCAGGCGGGTCAGACAGCGGACCAGGGTGGACTTGCCCGAGCCGGACAGGCCCATGACGACGAAGACCTCGCCCTTGCGGACGTCGAAGGAGACGTCCCTGACCGCTGCCGTGCAGCCGGTGCGGGAGCGGAGTTCGGCAGGGGAGAGCGCGGACAGTTCGGGGTCCGTGGGGACTCGGTCCGCCTTCGGGCCGAAGACCTTCCACAGGCCGTCCACGGAGAAGACCGGGGTGCCGTTCATCACGCATCACCACCGATCAGGTCCACGGCTCGTTCCCCGACCATGAGCACGCCGATCATCGGGTTCACGGCGGGCATGGTCGGGAAGACCGAGGCATCGGCGATACGGATGCCCTGGAGGCCACGGATCCTCAACTGTGGGTCCACCACCGCCAGTTCATCGTCGGCCGCGCCCATCCGGCAGGTGCCCGCCGGGTGGTACACGGTGTGCGCGACCTTACGGGCGTACTCGCTCAGCTCCGCGTCGCCGAGGATCTCCGGTCCCGGGCAGACCTCGCGCTTGAGCCAGCCGGCCAGCGGCTCGCTCTTGGCGATCTCGCGGGCGATGCGGATGCCGTCGACCAGTGTCCGCCCGTCGTAGTCGTCCTCGTCGGTGAAGTAGCGGAAGTCCAGGGCGGGCTTCACGGACGGGTCCGGGCTCGTCAGGTACAGACGGCCGCGGGACTTCGGCTTGGGGATGTTCGGGGTCATCGAGACGCCGAACTCCGGGCGCTCGTAGCCCAGTCGCTCCGGGTTGTCCGTGAACGGGATCTGGTAGAAGTGGAACATCAGGTCCGGGCCCGCGTGTTCGGGGTCGCGGCGCACGAACAGGCCCGCGTCGGAGTCCATCGCGGAGTTCTCCGGGATGGGGCCGTTCGTCTCCCAGACGATCACCGACTCGGGGTGGTCGAGCAGGTTCTCGCCGACGCCCGGCAGATCGAGCGCGACGGGTATGCCGAGCGCCTCGAGGTCCTCGCGGCGCCCGATGCCCGAGTGCAGCAGCAGCCGCGGCGAGTCGACGGCGCCGGCGCAGAGCAGCACCTCGTTGCGGGCGCGGACGAGGAACTCCTCGCCGTCCTTGGCGCGGACGTGCACGCCCTCGGCGCGGGTGCCGTTCAGCTCCAGCTTGTGGGCCCAGGTCTCAAGGTAGATGCGGAGATTGGGCCGCTCGTCCATCACCGGGTGCAGATACGCCACCGACGCGGACGAACGCTTGTTGTTCTCCGGGTGGTAGGCGAGGTCGAAGAAACCGACGCCCTCGGTGAACGGCTTCTTGTTGAAGCCCTCCACGCGCGGGACGCCGAGGGCCTCCTGAGCCGCCTCGACGAAGTCGCGGGCGATGGCGTTCCGGTCCTTCTCGTCGACCGGGACGATGTTGTTCAGCAGCCGCGCGTAGTACGCCTCCATCGGCACCGCGCCCCAGCCCTTGGCGCCGGCCGCCTCCCACTCGTCCCAGTCGGAGGGCAGGGGCTTGAAGGCGATCAGGGTGTTGTGCGAGGAGCATCCGCCGAGGACGCGGGCGCGGCTGTGCCGGATGTGGGAGTTGCCGCGCGGCTGCTCGGTGGTGGGGTAGTCGTAGTCCAGCTCGCCGCCGAGCAGGCCCATCCAGCGGCGCAGGGTGAGGACGTCGTCACGGCCGACGTCGCTCGGGCCGCCCTCGATGACGGCGACGGTGACATCGGGGTTCTCGGTCAGGCGTGAGGCGATGACGGAGCCGGCGGTGCCGCCGCCGATCACGACGTAATCGTAGACATGGGTGTTCTGAGGCATGGGGGGTTACTCCAGGGAGGTGCGGGGAGGGGGTCAGCCGGTGAACCAACGGACGGGCTTCGGCGCGAGGTTCTGGTAGATGTGCTTGCTCTCGCGGTACTCGGCGAGGCCGGCGGGGCCCAGCTCGCGGCCGACGCCGCTCTTGCCGAAGCCGCCCCACTCCGCCTGCGGGAGATAGGGGTGGAAGTCGTTGATCCAGACGGTGCCGTGGCGCAGTCGTCCGGCCACGCGGCGGGCGCGGCCCGCGTCGGCGGTCCAGACGGCGCCCGCGAGGCCGTACTCGGTGTCGTTGGCCAGGGCGACGGCCTCGTCCTCCGTACGGAAGGTCTCGACCGTGAGGACCGGGCCGAAGACCTCTTCGCGTACGACCTTCATCTCGCGGTGGCAGGCGTCGAGGACGGTCGGCTCGTAGAAGTAGCCGGGCCCTTCGCCGCGCTTGCCGCCCGTCCGCAGCACCGCGCCTTCCTCCAGCGCGGAGGCGACGTACGTCTCGACCTTCGCGCGCTGCTGTTCGGAGACGAGGGGGCCGCATTCGACGCCCTCGTCGGTGCCGCGGCCGAGGCGGATCTTCGCGGCGCGGCGGGCGAGTTCGGTGACGAAGCGGTCCCTGAGGGACTCCTCGACGATGAGGCGGGAGCCGGCCGAACAGACCTGGCCGCTGTGGATGAAGGCGGCGTTGAGGGCCTGGTCGACGGCGGTGTCGAAGCCCTCCTCGGTGGCGCAGGCGTCGGCGAAGACGACGTTGGGGTTCTTGCCGCCGAGTTCGAGGGCGACCTTCTTCACCGAAACGGCGGCCGCCTGGGCCACCTTGACGCCGCTGATCAGACCGCCGGTGAAGGAGACGAGGTCGACGTCGGGGTGCTCGGCGAGCCGGGCGCCGACCGAATGGCCGGGCCCGGTGACGATGCCCGCGACGCCGGACGGCAGGCCCGCCTCGGCCAGCAGGTCGATCAGCGCGACGGTCGTCAGCGGGGTGATCTCGCTCGGCTTGACGACGAAGGTGTTGCCCGCGGCGAGCGCGGGGGCGATCTTCCAACTGGCCTGGAGCAGTGGGTAGTTCCAGGGCGTGATCAGGGCGCAGACGCCGACCGGCTCATGCACGACGACGCTGTGGATATCGGGCGAGCCCGCGTCCACGACCCGGCCCGGGGCCTCGCCGGCGACGAGGTCGGCGAAGTAGCGGAAGGCGTCGGCGACACAGTCGATGTCGACGCGGCCCTCTTCCAGGGTCTTGCCCGCGTCGCGGCTCTCCAGCGCGCCGAGTTCCTCGCGGTCGCGCACCAGGAGGTCGGCGACGCGGCGCAGGAGGGCGGCGCGTTCGGCGACCGGGGTGCGCGGCCAGTCGCTCTCGCGGAATGCGCGCCGGGCGGCCTCGACCGCCAGGTCGGTGTCCTTCTCGTCGCCCTCGGCGACCACGGCGAAGGGCCGGGCGACCGCTGGGTCGATGATGTCGCGGGTGGCGCCGGAGATCGCTTCACGCCACTCGCCGTCGACATGGATCGTCCGTTGTTCGTGCTGCCTTGCCATGATCGGTATTGCCTTCCGTTCCTGTTCAGTGCCCCTGAGTCACATAGGTGTCACCTTCGGGGACCGGCTCCGCCTGCCCTGGGCTCCCGGATGCATGCGCAATCCATGGCCGAAAGTGGGCCGTGTCACTGAACATGCGGGCAAATAGGGCGAACCGTACGCTGAGGAGCGTGATGCGCACCACGGAGGTGACGCCATGGCCGTACGGGCGCTGATCTCGGCCGCGGTGAGCGCGACGCTGCTGCTGGCGCCGGCGGTTGCGATGGCCGGGGACGATCCCACCGCGCAGGAGCTCGCCGACGAGGCGGAGGACCACCTCCTCGACGCGAAGTCCGTCCATCTGAGGCTGACGGACCGCAGCGCGGGGACGGAGAGCAGCAGGACCCAGCCGACCTCGATGGATCTGGCCCTGGACCGGGACGGCAACTGCGTCGGCACGATGGAGATGGGCTCGGACGGCGGCAGCGTGGAGATCGTCAAGCGGGGCGAAGAGGTGTGGATGAAGCCCGACACCGCGTTCTGGAAGGCGCAGGTGCCCGGCGGTGAGGGCGACGCGGCGGCCGAGCTGTTCAAGAACCGCTACATCCATGGCTCCACGGATGACGCCCTGCTCAAGGGCATGGCCGACACCTGCGATCTGAACAACTTCCAGCGAGATGTGGGCACCGGCTCCTCCCCCGAGGGCACTTCGCTGAAGAAGGGCGAGGAGACGACGCGCGACGGTACGAAGGTCATCCCGCTGGAGGGTGAGCTGGACGGCGCGCGGACGATCCTTTACGTCACGTCCGACTCACCGCACCGGCTGGTCGAGGCGACGCAGCGGGGCGAGGACATCGATGTGCGGCTGACCTTCTCCGAGTACGACAAGCCGGTCCCGTCCAGGACTCCGGCGGCGGACGAGTCGGTGGATGTGGCGGAGTTGCAGGACGAGTTGCAGAGCGTTTGAGAGCCCCCCGGGGCCCCGCGGCCCTGGCCTGCGTCACCCCGCCCCCCTTCAGAAGGGCCGATAGTCCTCCGGCGGGTCCTCTCCCACCCGGCCGTCGATCGACTCACGGATCAGGTCGACCTGGCCCACATGGCGGGCGTACTCCTCGACGATGTCGATCAGCAGGCGGCGCAGGCTCGGGGATTCGCCGCTTCTCGACTTGTACGCGACCAGCTGTCCGGGGCCGCCCTCAGCCAGGACCTTGCGTATGTTCGCGCGGGAGCGGGCCACCGTCTCGCGCCAGAGCGTGTACAGCTCCTCGGGACTGTCCTCGGCCGCCGAACGCCACTCCCAGTCGGGCGCCGCCTCCCAGTCCACCGCGTTCCACGGCGGGCCCGGGTCCTCCCCGAGCAGCCGCAGGGTGAAGTACTCGGCCTCCACGAGCGCCAGGTGCTTGAGCAGCCCGCCGAGCGTGAGCGCCGAGGGCGCGAGGCGTGTGCTCAGGCCCGCCGCGTCCAGGCCCTCGCACTTCCAGGCGAAGATGCGGCGCTGCCGTTCCAGGGAGCCGACCAGGGTGTCGGCCTCGTCGCCCGCGACCGGGGGTTCAAGCAAGATCTCGGTGTTCTCACTCATGCGCGGCAGCCTAGGGGCGGGCACCGACAATGCACTGGACTTCCCCGGATTCTTTGACTAAAGTCAAAGAAATATGGAACCCGTGTCGACGGAGCATGTGACGGCATTCCGCCGTTTCAACCGCTATTTCACGCGCCGTATCGGCGCCCTCGACGACCACTACCTCGGCCAGGACCGCCCCCTCGGCGAGGCCCGCCTGCTGTTCGAGATCGGTGACGGGGTGTCCCTGCGGCAGCTCAGGAGCCGACTCGGTCTGGACGCCGGGTATTTGAGCCGGATGGCAAAGGCGCTGGAGGCCCAGGGTGTGATCCGGGTCCGGGTACATCCGGACGACAGTCGTTCACGGTTGGTGGAGTTGACCCCGGCCGGGCGCGTCGAGCTCAAGGAACAGCAGCGGCGCGCCAACGCCCTGGTGGCGGACCTCCTCGGCGGCCTCACCCAGGGACAGCGCACCGAGCTGACCGACGCGATGGCCACGACCCGGCGCCTGCTGCGCCTCGCCGCCATCACCGTCCAGCGCGTCGACGGCGCCTCAGCGGACGCACGCGCGTGTCTCGACGCCTACGCCGCCGATATCGACGCCCGCTTCCCGGAAGGCTTCGACCCCGCCGATCTCGTACGGCCCGAGGAGGTGTCCGGGGACGCCGGGGCGTTCTTCGTGGCGTACGAGGAGAGTCTGCCGGTGGGCTGTGGGGCGCTGCGGAAGTTGGAACCGGGCGTGGGCGAGATCCGGCATGTGTGGGTGCATCCGGAGGCTCGCCGCCTGGGGCTCGCCCGCCGTCTCCTCGACGCGCTCGAACGCGAGGCGAGCGCACGGGAGTTGTCCGTCGTACGCCTGGACACGCATGCCGCGCTCACGGAGGCGCAGGCGATGTACCGGGCGTGCGGGTACACGGAGATCCCGCGGTACGACGACAACGTCTATGCCAGCCACTGGTTCGAGAAGCGGCTCTCTTAGGTCCCGCGCCGTTTCCCCGGAACAGGCCACAGGCCCCGTCCGGCGGAAACCGGAACGGGGCCTGTGCGGGTTCGGGTTCGACTCAGAGCAGGCCGAGGGCGCGGACCGCCTCGCGCTCCTCCGCGAGCTCCGCGACGGAGGCGTCGATACGGGTGCGGGAGAACTCGTTGATCTCCAGGCCCTGGACGATCTCGTACTTGCCGTCCTTGGTGGTGACCGGGAAGGAGGAGATCAGGCCCTCCGGGACGCCGTAGGAGCCGTCCGACGGAATACCCATGGAGACCCAGTCGCCGTCGGCGGTGCCGTTGACCCAGGTGTGGACGTGGTCGATGGCGGCGTTGGCGGCGGAGGCGGCCGACGAGGCGCCACGGGCCTCGATGATCGCGGCGCCGCGCTTGGCGACGGTCGGGATGAAGTCCTCGGCCAGCCACTTCTCGTCGCTGACGACCTCGGCGGCGTTCTTGCCGGCGATGGTGGCGTGGAAGATGTCCGGGTACTGGGTGGCGGAGTGGTTGCCCCAGATGGTCAGGCGCTTGATGTCGGCGACCGTGGAGCCCGTCTTCTTCGCGAGCTGGGTCAGCGCGCGGTTGTGGTCCAGGCGGGTCATCGCGGTGAAGCGCTCGGCCGGTACGTCGGGCGCGGCGGCCTGGGCGATGAGGGCGTTGGTGTTGGCCGGGTTGCCGACGACGAGGACCTTGATGTCGTCCGCGGCGTGGTCGTTGATGGCCTTGCCCTGCGGCTTGAAGATGCCGCCGTTGGCCTCGAGGAGGTCGCCGCGCTCCATGCCCTTGGTGCGGGGGCGGGCGCCGACGAGGAGGGCGACGTTGGCGCCGTCGAAGGCGACGTTCGGGTCGTCGCTGATCTCGATGCCCTGCAGAAGCGGGAACGCGCAGTCGTCCAGCTCCATGGCGGTGCCCTCGGCGGCCTTCAGCGCCGGGGTGATCTCCAGCAGGCGCAGCTTGACCGGCACGTCCGCGCCGAGCAGCTGGCCGGAGGCGATGCGGAAGAGCAGGGCGTAACCGATCTGGCCGGCCGCGCCGGTGACGGTGACGTTCACGGGAGTGCGGGTCATGGCGTTCTCCGTATGACAGCTGGCGGTGGGGCGTCCCTGCCCCGGACGTTTGATCGATCTCTTGGCGTCAAGAGAGATCCAGCGGTCAGGCTATCGCGCATCCGGGATCCCCGACGTCCGGGTCGGTGTGGCCCACCCCACAGACACCCCAAAGGAGCGGCCGCCAGGTCCGGGAGAGGAGGGACTGGCGGCCGCCGGGTGGGGGTGCCGGGTTGCCGGACTCCCGTGGGGGTACGGTGCGCGTGCCCTCGATGGGGGCGACTATTCCTGCGGGCCCGGATTTCTTTCGCCGCGTCCTCAAACGCCGGACGGGCTGAGAAATGCGTCCCCGGCACCGAAGTGCACGGCTACTGCGTGCACCCCTCCTCCCCCGTCGCCGTCGTCACGCACGCCGTCGCGTCGCCCGCGTCCTTCACCGCGACCATCGGGGTGTACGCGATCGTGTCGCCGGCAGTTGTGATCGTGCCGGTCTGGTCCGTGTCGCCCACGGTCACGCGTACCTCGTCGCCCTGTGCCGCCTGGGTGATACGGCCCCACGCGGCGCCGCAGGTCTCGCTGTAACGGACCTCCACCACCGCCGTGCCGACCGTCGCCGTCTTCGCCGTCGTCACCAAGTCGCCGCTGCAGCCCATGCTCTCCGCGTCCTTGCCCGTGCAGGACGCTCCGCTGCACTCGACGCCCGGCGGCAGCTCCGTATCCGCCGAAACCGTCGGCGACGGGGACTTGGCACCGCCCTCGTTCTTCTCCCCGCCTCCGCCTTCCGTCAGGAAGTACGCGGCCCCGACCACCACCAGCACGCCCACGACACCCGCGAGGAACATCGTCAGCCGACGCTTGCCCCGGCTCTCCCCCGAAGGCCCGCCGGCGTGCCCCGGCCGAGGTGTCTGCGGCGGTTCACCGTAAGAGGGAGTACTCGGTGCCGGGCTCGCGGACGGTGTCGTACCGCCGCCTCCCGTCGTCCCCGTCCGCGACGGGCCCCGGTACCCCGCCACTCCCCACGAGTTGCTCCCCGACGCCGCCGCTTCCTCCACCGAGTCCCGGACGACATCGGCGTCCACCGACCGTGGCGGCACCGTAGGTGCCACCCCCGCCGGTCCCGCAACCCCCGGCGTCGCCGTCGCGCTGCTGCTCTTGCGGGCCGTCTTGCTGCCCTTGGCGTTCGGCGGAGGCGCGCCGAACTCCCCGAGCGCGGCACGCGCCTGGGAGATCCGGATCGCTTCCATGGTCATGTCGTGGCGCATCTCCGAACGGCTCCAAGCGCGTTCGGCGAGCTCCCACATCGTTGTCAGATGGATGGGATTCGTTCCGGTGACTTCGGCCAGCGCCACGATCGCGCCCTTCGGCGCGAGCAGCCGTCCGTTCAGATACCGCTCCCAGGACGTCTTGCTGTAGCCCGTCCGGTCCGCCACCGCCGCGATGCTCAGACCACTGCGGTCCACAAGCCGACGCAACTGGCTCGCGAACTCCCTTACCTGCGGATCCAGTTCATCCGGCAAGGCCCTCCAACGAGGCATTGCTTCCCCCCTCTTCCCCCCGGTCGTGCTGTCTTTATCCCCCGCGCGTGTCGCCCTCTGCCGAGTCCCCGTTCTGGCTACCCACAGGGATGCGCCCAGTCAGGATCTCAGTTCCCGGGGTGGGGGCGCACGGGAGCACAGGAGGCCGTGGGCATGCACCGTTGCACGCCCACTGGGCCGCGGTCCAGTCTTCCACCGCCCGTTCCCCCTCGGCCGGTCTCCCCCCGGTGACACCGCTGACAGCCGTTCGGGACGTCCCGGACCGTCCCGATTGGCCACGCTAGCCCGACTGTTGAACGACTTCCGTCGAAATCCGCAAACTTGTCAACACATCGACACACAGAACGCACATATCCCGTCACGGACTGCACACAACAGCCCTGCATTCACTGGGGTCTCAGCCCACGGCGAAAGCACCGATCACCACCGTCAGCACCAGCACCACCGCCAGCCCCAGAGCCGCGTAGAGCAGCCGCCGCGACGGCTCCTGCGGGGGCGTGTCCCACCACGGCAGGGTCGGATCGTCCTCGTAAGCCTCGACCTCCGAACCGTCCGAGGACCCGTACGAGGACCCGTCCGAGGACGAGGACTCCTTCGGCATCGCCGGCCGCGGCCACGCATGCACCGCCAGCTCCCAGCGCACGACGAACCGCTCGGCGTCCTCCCCGGACTCCCCCGCCACCCGGCACAGCGCCATGACCGCCTGCCGCGGCGGCGGCTGGACGGCGTTCAGATAGCGCTGCCAGGAGGACTTGCTGTACGCCGTGCGCGCGCCCAGCGCGACCAGGCTGAGGCCCGTGCGGTCCTTCAGGAGCCGCAGCTGCGTCACGAAGTGCCGCACCTCCGGCGGCAGCTCGTCCGGCAGCGGCTGCCAGCCGCCCATCGCTCACCTCCACGGCGCGTCCCACACGTTCCCCGCCCCGATCGAGTGACGACACCGAGCGGTGATCGGTTCCGCGGTGCCGCACGTTGTGGCAGGTCGCGGACACGGTGGCGGAACGGTCACCGCTGTGCCACAGCGCCCTGACAGCCGTTGAACAGGAACTTCCCGCCGCGGGAAGGTGAATGCGCGGCGGCGGCCCGTCCTTGCTCGGGGGAGAGGACGGACCGCCGCTGTATGTACGCAGGGTTAGTTGCTGACCGTGAAGTGCAGCGTGTCCTTGAGGAACGGGATCTCCAGCAAGGGGTTCGGCTGCACCATCAGCGCCAGCAGGACGATCGCGGTGCCCAGCACTCCGTACGTGACGATGTCGGTGAAGCGGGAGCGGACCGCGAGCATGCCGACGTCCGGGAGCAGCCAGCGCAGCGCCCCGCCGCCGAGCAGGGCGACGCCGATCAGCAGCGTGCCGATGCGGAAGGCGTCCAGGGCGGTCACCAGCAGACCGACGCCGACCAGTATGAGCACCAGCAGGACCGGCCACTGGCGGGCCGGTGCCGGGGCGTCGCCGCGGGCCGCGCGACCGCCGCCCTCGGGGCGCGCGGTGTCCCTCGTGAACAGCGGGAAGCGGCGGGTCGTACGGCGAGGTGTGCCCTCGGCGTCCGGCGCGCTGACCGCGTCCCGCACCTCCATGTCCTCCTCGGGGTGGTCAGGCGACACTGCGCTCCGCCGCCTCGACCACGTTGACCAGCAGCTGGGCCCGGGTCATCGGGCCGACACCGCCGGGGTTCGGGGAGATCCAGCCGGCCACCTCGGCCACGCCCGGGTGGACATCGCCCACGATCTTGCCCTCGGCGCTGCGGGAGACGCCGACGTCGAGGACGGCGGCGCCGGGCTTGACATCCTCGGGACGGATGAGGTGGGCCGAACCGGCGGCCGCCACGATGATGTCGGCCCGCTTCAGGTGCGCCGACAGATCCCGCGTCCCCGTGTGGCACTGCGTCACCGTGGCGTTCTCGCTGCGCCGGGTCAGCAGCAGCGGCATCGGGCGGCCGATGGTCACACCGCGACCGACGACCACGACCTCGGCGCCCTTGATCTCCACGCCGTAGCGGCGCAGCAGCGTGAGGACGCCGTTGGGGGTGCAGGGCAGGGGGGCCGGCTCGTTCAGGACGAGGCGGCCGAGGTTCATCGGGTGCAGGCCGTCCGCGTCCTTGTCCGGGTCCATCAGTTCCAGGATGCGGTTCTCGTCGATGCCCTTGGGGAGCGGCAGTTGGACGATGTAGCCGGTGCAGGCCGGGTCCTCGTTCAGCTCCCGTACGGCCGCCTCGATCTCTTCCTGTGTCGCGGTGCCGGGCAGTTCGCGCTGGATGGAGGCGATGCCGACCTCGGCGCAGTCGCGGTGCTTGCCGGCGACGTACTTCTGGCTGCCGGGGTCGTCCCCGACCAGGATCGTGCCGAGGCCGGGCGTGACGCCCTTCTCCTTCAGCGCCGCCACGCGGGCGGTCAGATCGGACTTGATCGCGGCTGCGGTGGCCTTGCCATCGAGAATCTGGGCGGTCATGGCCCCATCCTCGCGGATGACGGGGTCCCGGTTCCAATCCGGGTGCCCGAGCCGTGATCGCCTCATGATCAGCGGGTTGCACTTGCACAACACATAGGGACTACGACTGGACAACAAACCGGTCACTGACGAACGATTGTCGCCACAGTGCCGCGGGCTGTACCGGGGGGACGAACCGCAACCGCAACAGACTTTCCTCCGACCGTGCCGCTCGTCGTCCCCGCACATCGGTTTCACACGGAGGAACCCCGCCATGAGTTTCGGCGAACCGAACAGCCCGTACGGGCCCCCGCCCCAGCAGCCGGCCCCCGGTTACGGCTACCCGCAGCAGCCCCCGCAGGGGTACGGCGGCTACCCGGCGGCCCCGCCGGTGCAGCACCCCGGCATGGGGTACGGCTACCCGCCGGCCGGTCCCGCACAGATGCCCGGCATCACCCGGGCCGCGCAGATCATGCTCGGCGTGATCGCCCTGTGCCACATCGTCATCGCCGCCGTGTACGGCGACGCGCTGGCCAACTGGGACCAGACGATGCTCGAGGCGGGCATCACCGGTGACGCCGAGGCCGAGCGCTACGCGGACCTGGGCAAGGGCGTCGTGGTCTTCTTCCTGAGCCTGGCCGCCGTCTTCGCGATCCTCGGTCTGGTGCTGCTGCTGCAGTACGCCAAGGGCGGCAACGGCGTCCGCGTCTGCTCGATCGTGTACGCGTCGTTCGCGATAGTCAGCGGCATCTTCGCGCTCGGCATATACCTCTTGGGCCTGCTCATCATGATCCTCGCGATCCTGGTGATCATCTTCGCCGCGAAGCGGTCCAGCGCCGAGTGGTTCAGGCGCCCGCGCTACTGAACAGTTCGCGCCTATCCGAGGGCTGTGTCTCACCGTTCCTGGCGTTGTTGGCCGGTACTGGCCAGTTCGCCGTGACCGGATCGGTGATCCGGTGGCCCTCCGAACGGTCCTGAGGGCCGGGGAACAGCGCGAGTTGGTCACCTCGGCACAGTCGAGTCTCGCCGCCCGCGTTGGGCGCGCTCGCTGTCCTGGGTGGGCTCGCGATCCCGCGTGGCCTGGGCGCGGGCATGGTCTGGCCGGTAGCTCTCCGCATTCCCATCCTCTGGTGGGGTGCGGTCACACCTGGCCGACGCCGTGCCCGATGGCCCAGGCCCCGCCTGCCGATCGCCACTGCGGCACTGTGATGCCGCGTGACGGGCGTCTTCGATTGCTGCTGGAGGGAGGCATTCCAGTACCTCTCGCCCCAGACCGAGGTGTAGGCGGGGTCCGCGGCGATGACGACCAGGCCCTGGTGAAAGGCCATGCCGCGCAGTCGCTCCCGAAAGCGCGCGGTGGGGATGCCGGCAACCGTGCGCCGAAAAGCCTTGCCCCGGCGTCCGCGTCCCATCGTCTCCCGGCCTGTGGCCAGCGCGTCTTCGAAACCCAGGTTCTCCACCACGAGTCCCGCGCAGCCGTGATCTTTGACGATGCAGATCAGTTCGGTGATGGCCTGGCGAAGCCGCCCGTCCCTGGTGGCGGTAGGGCCGGTCAACTCCAAGGGGATCGTATGCGGTTCGCCGACCGGGTTACCGTGCGCATCGACCACGAAGGCGGCGAGGTGGTCGGCGTTGAGGTCGACGGCGAGTAGCTTCCCACCGGATGCCCGGATCTCGTGAGGGCTGGACAGGGCCGTGGTGGCGGCCGACCAGGATGCGTCCAGGTACCAGCGGCCCCGTGCCGGATCGCGGACGATGTCGTAACGCACGGCCCGATGGGCTTCCACCCTGTCCAGCCACTCCTGACGCCGGTGGTGGAAGGTGATCGTGCACGAGAGCCGATACCGGCCGCGTGGGACGTTCGCCAGATGCCGCAACGGCTCCGGAAGCACGAGGCTCACCTCGCCGGTCTCCGGGTGGACGGTGATGGTGTAGTTGCCGTGTGGGGCGCCGGACTCGCCGTCGGCGGTCAGGAACAGCCGGGCGGCATCCCACTGCTCCCGCCAGTCGGCTTCGGTCAGCCCGGCGTAGGCGAGGTGGTGGCGAATCCTGGCCAGACGACACCCTCCCACCACGATCCTGGGACGCCCCTGCTCAATCCGCCGATCCACGATCGCCAGCCGAGCCTCAAGATTGTTCAGCTGCCGCTGTTTCTGCCAGCGCTCATTCCGGTCCGCGTATCCACGCACCCGGCCGCGCTTCTGCCCACACGGGACCGCCAGCCGCTGCCCGATCTTCCGGATCCGGCGCCGCAGACCGGCCCGTTCATCGATCAGGCAGCGCATCGACAGCTGATACTGATCCTCCGATGCCCGGGTCATCGCTCCTGCCCATCGCGACGAGGAAACAGCGGTGAGTCGCTTCTTCCGTCCTGTCCGGCCGGTGTCCGTTGCCGGAACGTTCCCGATCCGCACACGCGCGGCGAGATCCGCCCGCTGGTGGCGGCCCAAATGCTCGCCCACCAGGGTCAGGACCTTCACATCCGCCGCCGTCAGATCCTTCAGCCGGTCCCGGATCCGCGCCCCCGCCGGAGCCGTCACCGTGAACGGGGCAGCGATCGCACGCAACTTACGCTTCTGCTCTCGTCTGCGTGCCACCGGCCACCTCCCGTCCAGGCCAAATCGAACTCATCCGCCACCGCCGATCATGCATTCAAGACATCCACAAGATCCCGGGAACAGCTGCCGTTCACCCCATCGAGGGACCTCCTGGTCAGCTGTTGCCAAGAACCAAATCACCAGTCGGCACCGCCTCCGAGTCCATCCCGGGGCCGCAGCCACCTGTTCCTCTGCTCCTGCCCCCGAACAAACAACTGCCGGTCGATCGTCGGCTGTTGATCGCGGCCACCGACCCGACGGCACCTCATCAGATCGTGCGACAGAGAAGCGGCCTCCGGTTCCCTACGGAAGGGCCGGAGGCCGCTGCGCCTTGTCAGGACGGGTACCGCTCGATCACGCCGGCGCGGGCGAAGGTCCAGGTCGTCCCGCTCCAGCCGCCGGTGTATGCACCGAAGGTGCCGCCCGCCAGGGAGGGCATCGTCCACATCCTGACGGAGCCGTCGCCGCGTCCGTACAGGAAGCCGAGGTCGTCCCGGCCGTCGCCGTTGTAGTCACCGGCGGCGATCTTCATGCTGGCGCGCGTGAGATTGCCGGCCGCGACCCTCGTGGACGCCTTGTGGGTGCTGAGGAGACCGCCGGTGTCGGCCAGCCAGGTGTGGACGCCGTCGCTGCCGTCGCTGTAGTCGTACCAGGCGACCAGGTCGTCACGGCCGTCGCCGTCGAAGTCGCCGGAGTAGACGGTGGTGCGGTCGCGGACACCCCAGCTCGGCGCCTCCCAGTTCTTGACGCCGGAGTTGAATCCGCCGTCGGCGTTGGCGAGGAAGGACCAGATGCGGGCCACGCCGCTGTCGTAGGTGTAGAAGGCGGCGAGGTCGTCGCGGCCGTCGCCGTTGTAGTCACCGGTCGCCAGCTTGGCGAGGTCCGCCGTCCAGTTGCCCGCCTCGATGGTGAGGGACGAGGTGGGCGCGGTGAAGCCGCCGTTCTCGGCGGACCGGAAGGTGAACAGCCGGTCGTGGCCGGCGGCGTAGTCGTACCAGGCGCCGATGTCGTCGCGGCCGTCGCCGTCGAAGTCGCCGCTGAAGAAGCTGAGACGGGTGAAGGTCCAGCCGCTGACATTGGCGGTGCGGAACGGCGTGGCGTAGGTGCCGTCGGCCTTGGCGAGCCAGGTCCAGATGGCCAGGGCGCCGTCGGAGTAGCCGTAGACGCCGGCGACGTCGGCGAGGCCGTCGCCGTTGTAGTCGCCGGTCACGGTCTTCGCGTTGGCGGCGTTCCAGGTGTCGGCAGTGGACATGTAGCCGTTGCCGGGCGTCTGGAAGGTGCCGTCCGCGGCCGTGGTGAAGCGGTGGATGCCGTCCCGGCCGTCCGCGTTGTCGTACCAGACGGCGAAGTCGGAACGGCCGTCGCCACTGAGGTCGTTGCGTACGACGGTGTTGCTGGACCAGATCGTGTCGCCAGAGGCGGTGCGTACGACCAGATTGCCGCGGTCCTGGAGGAGCAGGGTGCCGTTCGCCGCGGAGGTCTTCGACTCCCACAGGGAGGCGCCGGCGGCCGACTTCACGGACAGGTTGCCGGCCGCGCTGAGGGTGGCGGTGGCGCCCGCGTTGCCGCTCGTGCCCGAGGACCACAGGGTCTTGCCGGCGTTGGAGGCAACCGTCAGGTTGCCGTCGGTGCCCATGGTGACCTTGGCGGACTTCGACAGCAGGGAGTCGCCGGAGGCCAGGGTCTGACCGGCGGTGAGGCTCGCGCCGCCCGGCTTGCCGTCGGTGCGGGCGGCGATCGCGCCGGTACGGGTCTCGGTGGTGCCGTGGCAGCCGCCCTGCCAGGAGCGGGAGTTGACGGCGACCAGCTCGTACGAGCCCCCGCTCGTAGCGCGCAGGACCGGGCCGCCGGTGTCGCCCTTGCAGACGGAGTCGTCGGCGCTCTTGCCGGTCATGGCGAGGGTGCCGTCGGCGACCGCGTCCAGGGTGTAGTTGGCCTGGTGGAGCTTGCCGGGCACCCATTCGGTCTTGGTGCGGCCGTAGCCCAGGACGGTCAGCGCGTCACCGGCGGCGGGCGCGGTGGCGGCGAGCTTGACCGGGGTGACGGCGGTCGCCGGGGAGGCCAGCCGGGCGAAGACCAGGTCGCGGCCGGCCCGCGGCACGATCTGGGTGACCTCGGCGACATGGCCGCCGGTGCCGCTCAACGTGGTGCGGCCGATGGTGGCGACCGTCTTCAGCTTCGGCTTCCCGGCCGCCGGGGCGGTACCGGACTGCGGGTCGTCGGCGAAGCAGGAAGCGGCCGTGACCAGCCACTCCGGGTCGACCAGAGCGGCCGAGCAGGAACGGGTGCCGCCGATGTCGAGGTGGGCGGTGAAGGCGTGGGTGCCGTCCGGGGCCGGGGTGCCGACCACGGCGTGCGCGGCGGGAAGGGGCACGGACAGGACCGCGCCGGCGGCGAGCAGGGCCAGGACCGGTCTGAGGCGGCGGGGCGAGAACATGGGGTATCCCTCTCAGCTGAACGAACGTGCCGGATGGCCTACTTGGTGGCGCGGAGCTCCACGAGCGTGTGGTCGCGGCCCTCCGGGTCGGCGCTCTCGCCGACCGCGGTCCAGCTGTTCGGGTCGATGTCGTAGGAGGTCTCGGTGCCGTCCACCGTCATGTCGGCGACGATCTTGTAGTCGTTGCCCTTGATGCCGTAGACCGCCGGCACCTCCATGGCCACCCGGCCGGAGGCACCCCGCACGGAGAAGCAGAACTTGTCCATGTCGCGCGCCCAGACCTCGATGAGCCCGGTGGCGCCGCAGTCGGCGAGCAGGATGTTGCCGTC
This sequence comes from Streptomyces sp. NBC_00287, assembly GCF_036173105.1. NCBI lineage: Bacteria > Bacillati > Actinomycetota > Actinomycetes > Kitasatosporales > Streptomycetaceae > Streptomyces > Streptomyces sp. NBC_00287. Next base: position 5,803,736 of record NZ_CP108053.1, on the reverse strand, counting down.
ACCGGTGGTCAGATGGATGCCGGTGTCGGCGTAGATCTGATCCGCGTTCGGATACGCGAAGTCCTCGACGGCCACCGGAGGTATGTCCTCGGCCGCGGCCTGCGGGGCGGGGGAGAACAGCAGGGCTACGGCGGTGACCGCGGCCGTGGCGGCGGTGGCGAGGCTCAAGGGAAGCCAGCGTCTCACTGGGGCTCCTCGGTACGGAAGTTGACGGTGCGTGAGACCCATACACATATCAACGGACTTACTCCCCATCGCCCTCGAAAGTTGCAGGGTGTGCCCTTCCGTACCGGTGGTTAGCGTGCGACACCCAAGTCGCATGCCTGTGTTCGCACGGGAAGGATGTCCGCTTTGTCGCCTTCACTGTGGAGCAGACGCCGCATACTGGCGTCCCTCGCGGGAGCCACCGCCGCCTCCGCCCTGCCATCCGCCCTCACCCTGACCGCCGCCCCCGCGTACGCCGCGGAGCCGGACCCCTCGGGCACGTACAACGGCCTGCCCGATACGGAACGGGGGCGGGTTGTCTGGGCGTACAAGATCGGCGGACGTGCCGTGCGGGAGGCCGCGGCGGCCGCGCTCGCCGTCGGTACGCCGGCCGCCGTCACCGACTTCCTGACGAACCGACTGCCGGCCGCCCGGGCCGAGGACAACCGCTTCGCGGTCATCTCCAGCCTGGCGTATGCAGGGAAGGCGACGCGCGCGGCCGCCAACACGGCCATTGGCGCCGGGGATGACGCGGTCGCCGCCTTCCTGAGCGACGGCCACGAGGCGCCCGTACTGGAGGATCTGCGGGTCGAGGTCCTCACCGTGTCGAACCACGGTGCCTCCGCGGTGAAGAAGGCAGCCGCCCAGGCGCTGGAGACCGGCACCTGGGCGGCGCTGCGGACCTTCCTGACCGACACGCAGTACACCGCACAGCGGGAGGACGACCGGGTCGCGGTCCTCACCATGCTGGGCACCACCTCCCCCGAGGTGAAGAAGTACGCCGAGCGCGCACTGAACGACGGCTCGCCAGAGGCCATCGGCCAATTCCTGTCCTCCGGCCAGTACATCGCCCGTGCCCGTGACGAAGAGGCCGCGACGATCGGCCAGTTGGTCGCCATCGTGCAGCGCGAGGGCAGGCGGGCGAAGCTCCAGACGGAGCAGGCCGTCGCCGCCTCCGCGCGCGCGAAGGATGCGGCCGAGAAAGCCAAGGCCGCGGCTCTGAAGGCGGCGGCGGAGGCGCTGGCGGCCAAGGAGGACGTGGCGAAGTCGGCCAAGGCGGCGAACGACGCGGCGAGTGCGGCGCGGGGTGCCGCGAGCGCGGCCAACACCGCGATCGCCGCGTCCCGCACGGCCCAGGCGGCTTCGGGGCGCGCGGCGCAGGCCGCACAGGCGGCTGCCGCTGCCGCCGCCGCTGCCGGGAACGCCGCCTCCCGCGCGTACAACGCCGCGATCGCCGCGTCCGCCGATGCCTCCAAGGCGTCCGCTGCCCGAGCCGCGGCCGAGGGTGCGCGGGCCGCCGCGGGCCAGGCGCGCACCGCGGCGGCGGCCGCCGACCAGGCCGCCGTCGCCTCCGCGGAGGCCTCTGCCGCGGGTTCGGCCGCCGCGAGCGCGGCGGGCAACGCAGCGGCTGCCGCGAACGCCGCGGCCGACGCCGCAGCCTCGGCGGGCGTCGCCCAGTCCCAGGCCGCGAAGGCCCGGCAGGCGGCAGCCGAGGCGGACGCCGCCGCGGCGCGCGCCACCCGGGCCGCGGGCACCGCGCAGACCTTGGCGAACCGCGCCGCGGCGGCGGCCCGGGTGGCCTGTGACGCGGCCAACAGCGCGGCCGACCATGCGGACGCGGCGGCGGACGCGGCGGACGAGGCCGCGGCGAACGCGGGGAAGGCGATCGAGTACGCGAAGCGGTCCACGGCGTATGCGGCTGCGGCGGTGGAGGCGGCGACGACGGCCTCGGACGCGGTCAAGGAAGCGCAGGCAGTGGAGCAGGCAGCTCGCGACGCCGAGATCGCCCGCATCGCCCAGGACACCGAACTGGGCGTCCTGGAGGCCCGGCTCAGGGCACAGGCCGATACCGAGGAGGCCGAGCGGGTCAACCGGGAGCGGACGCAGGCCGGCAAGACGGCCTCGGAGATCAAGGACCTCATCGCGGCGGCCGAGTCGGCGCTGAAGGGCGGGGACACCTCCGCGGCGGCCACGACAGGCCGCAAGGCCGCGGTCAAGCTCCTTGACTCAACCGGCACTTGGACCCGAGAGGCCGCCGAGTTCGCGCTCGCGGGTACGGATGAGTCCGTCCTCAACTGGGTGGACGCGGACCGGGTCCTCGCCCAGCGGCAGGACGACCGCGAGACCGTGCTGGCCGTCGCCAAGGCGTCCTGGGCGTCCGTCGCCGACGCCGCGCACACGGCCCTGACCAGTGACAGTCCCGACGCCGCTGCGGACTTCCTCACCAGCGGGGCCATCGCGGCGGCGGAAGCCGACTATCGGGTCGCCGTGCTCAAGATCCTTGCCGAGAACCCGGGCACCGCTGTCAGGGCCAAGGCCGAGGGTGCGCTGAACGACGGAAGCGCCACGGCCTTGTACCGCTTCCTCACCATCGAGCTTCCGGAGGCCGTGAAGGAGGACGACCGGGTCGAGATCCTCCGCCTCCTCGACTCGGGCGGCCTGTACATGAAGTCCGCGGCGCAGATCGCCCTGGAGGGCCCCGCCCAGATGCGGCGGCACTTCGTCGTCCACGACAAGTTCACCATCGCCCGCCTCGATCACGACCACGCCACCCACGTCGCCGCCGTCCGTGCCGCCATCGCCCACGCCGCGAAGATCGCCGCGAAGGCCCTGGAGGACGCCGCTCTCGCGTCCAAGGCGGCAGCCGAGGCCCGCCAGGCCGCGACCGAGGCGTCCGATTGGGCGACGAAGGCCAAGAACTACGCCACGGACGCCGCGAACTCGGCTCAACAGGCGAAGGCGAATGCGGATGCCGCCGACAAGTCGGCAGCCGACGCCGCCCGGTCCGCCGCGAGCGCCGAGCAGGCCGCGTCGGTGGCCCGCAGCGCGGCACGCAGCGCCAACTACTCGATGCGACAGGCGATGGCATCGGCGGAACAGGCCGTGTCGCACGCATCGAGCGCCCAGAGCTCGGCTGCCCAGGCGCAGGCATCCGCCGACCAGGCCGGCCAGGACGCACAGTCCGCCGCCGACGCCGCGAGCCAGGCACAGGAGACCGCGGCGGCGAGGCGGCAGGCGGAGCTGGAGGCCGCCGCGCAGCAGGCAGCGCAAGAGGCGCTGGAGAACGAGCGGAACGGGACGGACCCGTCACAGAACTCCGAGCAGGACAAGCCCTGGTATGTGGACTGGGGAATCTGGCCCGAGGACGTCTCGGACGCCGGAGACTGGGCGAACGTCCTCGGCCACTGGGGCACCATCGTGGGGACCGCCGGACTCATCCTCTCCTTCACTCCCCTTGCACCGATCGGCCTGGGCCTCTCGCTCCTGGGGCTGGGCCTGTCGGCAGCAAAGGTGGTCCTCACAGGGGTCGAATACGGCGTGGAAGGCGACGACTTCCGGGCCGCACTCGGTGAGTTCGCGCTGAGCGGCCTCTTCTTCGGCAAGGGTCAGTTGCTGAGCAAGTTCGGCGCCAAGGGGGCGGAGGCCGCCAACGGCGTGGCGGACACGGTCATCAGCTGGCTCACCTGGTAACGCCACCGCCGACACACCGAACCCGGAACACCCTTTCTCGATTCTCACCGAAATCGCTTACCCTCCCCCAAGTTGGACTGGGGGAGGGTGGCCCTCATGGGATCGGACAAGGGGACGAGTCCATGTACAGCGTCATCATCGTGCCTCCGGCATGCGCACGTCCGGACGGGCAGATCAGGATCGGCACCGGTGAGCGGCTCGCGTTCGGCAGGGAAGGGGCGGACGGCGGGCTGACCATCGCGCACGAGGGAGTCCCCCGGATCGCCGGGGAGATCACCGCGCACCGCAACTTCTGGCTGCTGAGCAATCTCAGCGAGGACCAGACCTACGTCGTGGAGAACCCGGAGGGCGCCGGCGAGCACATCAAGGTCGCCCCCGGCAGGGTCGACGCACCGGTGCCGTTCGAGTTCGCGCGGGTCGTCCTGCCCGCCGCCGGTGACCTGCTCACCTTCGACGTCTGGGCGCCGCGCCATGTCTTCCGCAGCACCTTGAGGGCCGGGCTTTCCGGAGCCCTCACGGCACCCGCCTTCACGCTCGACCGCACCAAGCGCTACTTCGCGGTCCTGGCCGCCCTGTGCGAACCCCGTCTGCGCGGCGAACCGCACGCCCCGCTCCCCGCCGTGGAGCAACTCGTGGAGCGGCTGCGCCCGGTGTGGCCGACGGTCAGCAGGTCGTCCGTCTACTGGAACATCGACTACCTCGCGCTCAAGCTGCGGCTACGCTCGGCCCCGGACACGGCGGAACCCGGTCAGCGCGTCAACGGCAAGAAGGAGACCCTCGTCTCCCTCGCCCTCCGTTTCGACCTGGTCCGCGAGGACGACCTCATCGTGCTGACCGCGCCCGCGAGCGAGGTGTGCGGATGAGCGGCGAGCAGGTGTACGCCGTTGTCGTGCCGAAGGGTTACCGGGTCGGGGAGTGGGAGGTCCGCGAGCCGCTGGCGTCGGGTGCGTTCGCCACCGTGTACGCGGGACGCCGTACCGCCGGCGACGGCCCACCCCGCACCGCGGCCCTGAAGTTCTTACCCACCGGCACCCGCACCCCCCGTCAGCTCCGGCACCTGCGCGAACTGGCCGAGCGGGAGGTCGAGTTCCTCGGGCGCCTCCAGGCACCGCGGCTGATCCGGATGTACGAGACGTTCACCGTCGACGACCCGGAGCATCCCGAACTCGACGGCGCCACCGTCCTCGTACTGGAACAGGCCGAGGGGTCCCTGGATGCCGTACCGCCCAAGGATCCCGGACCCGTGCTCGCGCAGATCTGCGAGGGGCTGGCGCAGCTGCACCACGCGGGCTGGGTGCACGGTGACCTCAAGCCCGCCAACGTGCTGTTGATGAAGGACGGTTCGGTACGGCTTGCCGACTTCAACATGGCCGCCGAACTGGAGGGCACGCACGCCTACGCCCCCGCTTTCGCGACCCCCGACTACACCCCGCCGGAGCTGCTCTGGCCGGAGGTGGACGAGCGGGGGACGCGGATCCGGCCCTCCGCGGACGTGTGGGCCTTCGGGGTCCTCGCCCACGTCGTGCTGACCGGCACGTTTCCGCTGCCGGGCGGCACGACGGAGGCCCGCGGCGACGCGGCGACGCGGTATGCGCGGGGTGCGGAGGAGCTGCGTCTGTCCCCCGAACTCCCGGACGCCTGGCAGGAGATCATCCGGGACTGTCTGGCCCGTACGCACGCCGAGCGCATCGGCACCGAGGCGTTGCTGCGCCGGGTGGAGGCGGCGGCCGGGGTCGCCCGTTCACGCCGTCTGCCGAGGCTGCGCCGCCTCTCCTGGCGTCGGCACCCGGTCCTGGCCGGGGTCCTCACCACGCTCCTCGTGGTCACGACCGCGCTCGGGATCGCGGCCGGAATCGCCCACCAGCAGGCGACCGAGTACGACGGAACGCCGGTGTACGAAGCCGTGGCGGTGGCCGCAGCGCCGGCGTCCGGCTACGGCTACGAGCGCTGCCCGGCCGACAGCGTCTGCTTCTTCAGCGAGCACTACGGCAACGGGAAGATGTGCCACTGGAAGGACAGCGACCCGGACTGGCAGTCGGGCAACAAGACGTGCGCGTGGGCCGCGCACAGCCCCATCCGGTCGATCTTCAACAACATCGCGGGCAGCCGTGACCTCGACGGCGTCGTGTACTACCGCGGCACCGACTACAACCCCGCGGGCTTCGACCGCCGCCGCAGCGCACAGCGCACCGGCTGCACCGGCGTGAACGCCCAGGGAAACCTGGCGGGCACCTACGCCCCGCTCTCGCATCAGCTGGTCGGCAGCTGTACCTACAGTCCGTCGCTGTGGGGGGTGCTGCGCTCACTCTTCTGAGCCCGCCCGGCCCGCAGCAGCGCCGCCCCCACGGGGGTGAGCGTGTGCAGTACGGACGCGCCGTGCCGTCTGCTGGTGATGAGTCCGGCATCCCGTAAGGCCGTCGCGTGCCGGCTGGCGGAGGACGCGGAGATGCCGACGGCACGCGCGATCTCCCCGGTCGTGGCGCCGTGGGCAACGGAGTGGAGGACCGCGGCGCGGGCCCGGCCGAGGAGGGCGGTCAAGGGGGCCCGCGACGGAGGTGGGGCCTGCGGCTCGTGGATGAGCGGAATGGCCATCACGGGAGGCAGGCCCGGGTCGGCGAAGGAGATCGGCCGCTCAAGGAGAAAGTACGCCGGGACGAACAGCATTCCGCGTCCGTCCAGATACAGATCCCGGTCCACGGAGGGGTTGTAGTCGGCGTACAGAACGGGCCGCTCCCAGCGCACCCACGGCCCCAGCCCGGACAGCATCCCCTCCAACCCGCGGTCCATCAACTCCCGGGCCCGCGCCGCCCGTTCCGCCTCGACTCGGGCGTGCACCTGTTCCTCGTACGGGGCGACGGCTACGGCGTGATAGGCGCGCAGCAGCCGCACCAGTTCCTCGCGGGCCGACCGTTCGGCCAGCCGGGCGGCCCAGGTGGGCGCCCCGACGATGCGGTCGAGGCGGGCGACCTCGGCCCGGACCCGCCGGCCGGGGGTGGCGAGGATGGCTTCGAGACCGGCGTCCAGCCCGTCCGTGGTGGCCCGGAACGGCGTCAGGAAGTCGGGAAAGTAGGCGGCCCTGCGGTAAAGCGGGATCAGCATGCTGCGCACCGCCCGCTCCAGCCCCCGTTCCCGGAGCCGTTGCCGGGTGGTGCGGTACCACTCGGCGTGGGCCCAGCGGCCCTGCCGGGTCTGGAAGCGGTGCAGACTGGTGGCGATGTCCCAGAGCGGGTCGGAGGCGGTGCACAACCGGGTTCTGGCCAGGTCGGCATCGCTGAAGTGGACGCGGAGCATGTCGTTCTCCCCCGTGAACTCAGCAATTGCGTTCAACTGCAACAGCATGGCCGGACGCGGCGGCGCGGGGCAACAATCGGCGTGAAGCGTTTCAGGCGCCGCGTCGTTGTCCGCCTCCGCCCACCATGGCCGGGGGCACCACCCGGACAGCGGCGGCGGAGCCGGACGGAGGGGCCGGTGCAGCTGGGGTTGGGCATCTTCTGCGCGGTGCTCGGCATCCTGTCCGCCCTGCTCGCGACCCCGCGGGCGCGGCGTGAACGCCGACTGCGCAAACACGGCCGGACGGCGACCGCGATCTGCCGGGAGATCCTCAACCCGGCCGAGCCCGAAGGGCCGATGCGGATCCGCTGCGGCTTCCAGGTGGAGCCGCACCGAGGGGAATACCGCGCCGTCGTCCGCACCCGCGAGCGCGTTCCCCAGGTCGGCGAGGAACTCCGTATCGCCTACGACCCCGAGGATCCGGCCTACGCCGAGAACCTCGACTGCATGACCACGGCGTCCTTCGGCCGTGAGGACCTCATCATGGCGGCGGTCTGGGTCGTGACGTACCTCGTGGCCGCGTCCTGCGTCGCCACGGCCGACTGAGGACCGAACTGGGGCACCCCCGTTACAGAAGCAACTACCGCGCGCCCGACGATCTCCGTCATCATGATCACGGCAAGCGCCACTTCCATATCGACTTCCACGGGGGAAAGACCCGAATGAACTTCCGCATAACCCGCACCCGTCTGGCCACCGCCGCGATCAGCGCCGCCGTCGCAGGGACGCTCGCGATCAGCGCCTCCCCGGCCTCGGCGGCCGCGTCCAGCGGCTACGTCAGCGGTGGCGGCTCCTTCTACGACGACTTCGCCGACGAGGGCACCCTGTCGACGTCGTCGTACAAGGACACCAACGCGACCTGCCTGTGGCAGATCATCCTGTACGCGGAGGGCGTCAAGGAGAGCAACGGCAGCCTGTACGACTACGCCGACATCGACGGCACGTACGACTCGAACACCGCTTACGCCACCAAGCAGTTGCAGAAGGCCTGGGGTCTGACCCAGGACGGCAAGGTCGGCAACAAGACCTTCGGCGCCGCCGACGACAAGTGGAACTCCTCCACCCGCGCGGGCGAACTGGAGTACCGCAGCACCGGCTCCACCAACGCCACCAAGTACAAGATCCGCTACCACGGCACGCGCTACTACTTCGACATCTTCCGCACCGGCGACGGCAAGTACCGCTTCTACCACAAGAACGTGTGGCACTACGCGACGTACAAGAGCAACAGCGGCTGCAGCTGACATCCGCCCGCAGTACCGGATGGCCCGCCGACTGATGACCGGCGGGCCATCGCCCATTCCGCCCTGGAACTTTCGAGGTAGTGCTCTCCCCCGGCCTGACTCACAGTTGGGGCCACGCAAGCTGTGGAGAGGAAGTACATGAAGCTGAAGTTGGCATCGCTGGGTGCCGCCACCCTGATGTTCTCCGGCCTGGGGCTCATCGCTCCGAGCACGGCGACGGCCGCCACGTCCTGCGCGTCCAACGTCGCGATCTGGAAGACGGAGAGCACCTACATCCAGCTGCCCACCACCAGCGGTGGCAACATCACCTGCGAAATGAGCCAGGGCGCTCAGGGCCCCCACGTCCGAGCGCTGCAGAATGCGCTCAACAATTGCTACGGAGCGGGCCTGGACGCCGACACGATCTTCGGTACAAAGACCTACAACGCCCTCCGGGACGCGCAGGCCGAGGCCGGTACCGGTGACGACGGCATCTACGGACCGCTGACCCGCGACGCTTTGGAGTGGCCGAGGTTCAACAAGAGCGGGTACTTCACCGGGTACTGCGCCAAGCGCTGACCGGTAATGCACTGACAGCCCGACGGGTGCCCCCGGTCAGGGGGCACCCGTGTCGCGCATCAGTGGAAGAAGTGCCGCGTCCCCGTGAAGTACATCGTCACGCCCGCCTTCTTCGCCGCCTCGACGACCAGCTCGTCGCGGACCGAACCGCCCGGCTGGACAACCGCCTTGACGCCGGCCTCGGTGAGGATCTCCAGGCCGTCGGGGAAGGGGAAGAACGCGTCGGAGGCGGCGTACGAGCCCTGGGCGCGCTCGGCGCCCGCCCGCTCCACCGCCAGCTTCGCGGAGTCGACGCGGTTGACCTGGCCCATGCCGACGCCGACCGAGGCGCCGCCCTTGGCGAGGAGGATGGCGTTGGACTTGACGGCGCGGCAGGCCTTCCAGGCGAAGGCCAGTTCGGCCAGCTCCGACTCGGAGAGCGCTTCGCCGGTCGCCAGGGTCCAGTTGGCGGGGTTGTCGCCCTCGGCCTGGAAGACGTCCGTCACCTGGGCGAGGCCGCCACCGTCGATCGGGCGGAACTCGGCGGGCGGCTGCGGCACCTCGGGGCAGCGCAGCACGCGGATGTTCTTCTTCTTGGCGAGGGCTTCGAGAGCGCCCTCTTCGTAGTCCGGCGCGACGATGACCTCGGTGAAGATCTCGGCGACCTGCTCGGCCATCTCCTTCGACACCGGGCGGTTGACGGCGATCACGCCGCCGAACGCCGACAGCGGGTCACAGGCATGCGCCTTGCGGTGCGCCTCGGCGACGTCCGCGCCGATCGCGATGCCGCAGGGGTTGGCGTGCTTGATGATCGCGACACAGGGCTCGTCGTGGTCGTACGCGGCACGGCGGGCGGCGTCCGTGTCCGTGTAGTTGTTGTACGACATCTCCTTGCCGTGCAGCTGCTCGGCCTCGGCGAGGCCGCCGCAGCCGCCTGTGTAGAGGGCGGCCGGCTGGTGCGGGTTCTCGCCGTACCGCAGCACCTGCTTGCGCTCGTACGTCACCCCGAGGAAGCTCGGGAACTCCTCGCCGTCACCGGCGTACTCCCCGAGGAACCAGCCGGCGACCGCCACGTCGTACTCGGCGGTGTGCCGGAACGCCTCGGCGGCCAGCCGCTTGCGGGCGGCGAGGTCGAAGCCGCCCTCGCGGACCGCGGTGAGGACGTCGGCGTACCGCACGGGGCTGGTGACCACCGCCACGGACGGGTGGTTCTTGGCGGCGGCGCGCACCATGGAGGGCCCGCCGATGTCGATCTGCTCGACGCACTCGTCGGGGGAGGCCCCGGAGGCGACGGTTTCGCTGAAGGGGTAGAGGTTGACGACCACGAGGTCGAACGGCGCCACGCCCAGCTCGTCGAGCTGCTGCCGGTGGCTCTCCAGCCGCAGGTCGGCGAGGATGCCCGCGTGGACCTTCGGGTGCAGCGTCTTGACGCGGCCGTCCAGGCACTCGGGGAAGCCGGTGAGCTCCTCGACCTTGGTGACGGGGACGCCGGCGGCGGCGATACGGGAGGCGGTGGACCCGGTGGAGACGAGCTCCACGCCCGCCTCGTGCAGCCCGCGCGCGAGCTCTTCGAGCCCGGTCTTGTCGTAGACGCTGACAAGCGCCCGGCGAATGGCCCGCTTGTTGCTCTCGGCGGTGGCGGTCACTGGATAACTACCTTTCGTCCCTCAATGCGATAGCCGTTGCGGGCGAGCCGCCCCACGACCTCGACGAGCAGCCTGCGCTCGACTTCCTTGATGCGCTCGTGCAGAGCGCTCTCGTCGTCCTCGTTCCGGACCTCGACCACGCCCTGCGCGATGATCGGTCCGGTGTCGACGCCGTCGTCGACGAAGTGGACGGTGCAGCCGGTGACCTTGGCGCCGTACGCGAGCGCGTCACGGACGCCGTGGGCGCCGGGAAAACTGGGCAGCAGGGCGGGGTGCGTATTGACGAACCGGCCGCCGAAGCGCGCGAGGAATTCCTTGCCGACGATCTTCATGAACCCCGCGGAGACGACGAGGTCGGGCTCGTACTCGGCGACTGCCTCGGCGAGCGCCGCGTCCCACTCCTCGCGGCTGCCGAAGTCCTTGACCTTTCGCACGAAGGTGGGGATCCCGGAGCGCTCGGCGCGGGCCAGCCCCTCGATGCCCTCGCGGTCGGCGCCCACGGCCACGATCTCGGCGCCGTAGGCCTCGATGCCGGTGGCGGCGATGGCGTCGAGCAGCGCCTGGAGGTTGGTGCCGGATCCGGAGACCAGCACGACAAGGCGCTTGACAGCCACAGCGGGGGCCTTTCTCGGGGGTGCGTCGGTACGGTGGCCGGGCACGCTCGCCGCCTGTACGTTCGTACGAATGCTTCGCGCCCCCGGATACGGGGAAGCCTACGAAGCGGCCGACCGTCAGCAACGATACCGGCACACCGGGCAGCCCCCACGGGACGGGGGCGTGGCCGGAAGGTAGCGTCTGGGAGGGGCCGGGTCGGGAACGCCGTTGGTGGACGGTGCGTTCACAAGGTGACGGACCTGGTGCCGCCAGCAATAGTCAGCCGTAATCACCAAGGGGAAGACGCTCACTTGATGCCGGACCGCAGCCTGCGACTCCTCACGCTCCCCCCGCAGTCGGTGCAGGGAGGGGAGCGCCATGGCGTGCTGCTGCGCGAGCGGCCCGCCTCGCCGCCGGACGGCGATGAGCGCGAGAACACCGGTTCGTCCAAGGACGACAACCCGTTCGCGCCGCCGCCGGAGGGCACCCCGGACCGCCCGTGGAAGCCGCGCCGCCCGGCGTCGGGAGAAGGCGACTCCGGCAACGGCGACCAGGGCTCGCCCTGGGGCAGCCAGTGGAGCGACCGCCAGCCCGGTCGCTCGTCCGGGGGCTTCGGCGAGCGCCCGGGTGCGGGCCCCGAGGGCCCGAGCGGCAACGGCGGCCCCGGTACGAACATGCGCTGGGACCCGACGGACCCGGCCCAGCGCCGCGCGCGCTACGCCCTGCTCTGCGGTATGTGGGCCTTCTTCTTCGCCCTGTTCAACTGGCCGTACGTCGCCCTGCTGCTCGGCGCGCTCGCCCTGTACTGGGGCATCACCGCCCTCAGAGCCAAGCCCCGCACCCCCGACCCCGACACCCCGGCCCCCCAGAACCCCGGCCGCCCGCAAACCACAGCAGCGGTAAGCGGCCTGGTCACGGCCTCCTTGGCCATCGCCCTGGTAGCAGCGGGCTTCACGGCGAAGCTGGTGTACAGCGACTACTACACCTGCACGAACGACGCCCTCACGAATGAGGCGAAGCAGGCGTGCAACGACTTGCTGCCGGAGGAGTTGAGGGGGGTGCTGGGGGTCAACGGCTGAGTTTGTCGTTACAGCCCGTCCGGCGTTTGAGGACGAGGCCGTGGCCATCCCTACCCCCCACCCACCCGCTGGGGCCGACGCAGCCCAGCCACCCCCAGCCCGTCCGGAGCTTGCGGACGAGGCCGTGGCCATCCCCAATCCCCACCCCACCCGCTGGGGCCGACGCAGCCCAGCCACCCCCAGCCCGTCCGGCGTTTGAGGACGAGGCCCCTTCAGGGCCGACAGCGGGGGTCTGGGGGCGGCAGCCCCCAGGGATGGGAATGGGTAGGGGCGGCGGGGGCGGAATCATGGGGCCTCCGGGGCGTCCCCCCGGCCCGACGCCTCCCGTAGCGCCGCCCACCGGGCTTCCCGCGCCGCGTCATCCCCCGGCCAGGGCACCGGCTCGGCCGGCAGAAAGTCGTACGGCTCAAAGCTCCCGTCGTCCTCGCTGTACGCAGCCTTCTCGACACCCTCCCCCGACCTCGCCCCAGAGTCCTTCCGCCGCAAGAACCAGCGCCGCCCGGCCACGCCGCCCTCTTCCTCGGCCACCCCCTCTTCCCCGGCCTCTCCCACCCGCGGCCTTCCGACCCGCACCCCAGGCTCCACCCCCCGGCACCGCCACCCCCGCACCCCCACCGCCACAGGCACCCCCACCCCCACACCCCAAGCCAACGCCGCCACCCCCACCTGCCACCACACCGGCCCGAACCCGGCAAGCGCCCCCACCCCCAGCGCCCCACCCGCCATCGCGCCCAACCCCGCCACGGCAACCGCACACAGCACCGCCGCCACCAAGGCCACCCCAGCGGTCCGCCCCCGCGACCACACCGGCCCCTCGCCCCCCGCCCGCCCCACAAACCACCCCACCGTCACCCCGGCCACCACCGGCACCACCCCCGCCGCCCAGTTCACCGGCGCCCCCGCCCCGGCCTCCGGCACCGCCGCCAGCAAGGGAAACGGCGGCAACAGCGAGGCGGGCGAAGAGGACAGCGGCCCCACGACATGCCCCGCGCCCAGCGAGAACCCGGGCCCTAGGGAATACGCCGTCCCCCACACCGCCGCGTTCGGCATCAACACCAGACACAGCAGCAGCACCGCGAACTGCCCCGACAACCCCTCCGTGAGCTGAAGGAACGACGCCCGCGCCGCCCCGCCGTGCCACACCAACGACACCGCCAGCAACAGCGCCCCACCCCCGAGCAGCACCGCCACCCCCGCCCCCGCCGCCCGCGCCGCCGCATCCAGCCGCTCCCGCGCCTGAGCTCCGACGAACAGCCGCCGCACCCCCGCCGGCATCAGGATCAGCACCTCGTCCACCGCGTCCCGGGGCCGCCCGTACGCCGCCCACACCCCCGCCCCGGCGGCACCCACCACGACCAACGGCACCCACAACCCCGTCCACACCCAGTCCGGCCGCAACACGCCACCCGCCGCGTACAGCGAGGCTGCCGCCCCCACCACGAGGTAGCCGACGACGACGCCCACCCACGCCGTACGGCCCGAAACCTCGGGCCCGTCCACCGCGTCCCGCGCCGCCCGATGCACCAGCCACAGCGGCAACGCGAGCAGCAGCAACGGCGTGACACCCACCGGCGCGGGCACGCCGGACAGGGTGTCGACGCGGACCAGTTCGGCCCCGTGCGCCAGCAGCCACAGCGCCGCCGCCACATGCAGCGCACCCCCGGGCCCACTGTCGGGATACGGCGAACTGATCCACAGCACCATCACCAGCACGGCGAACGACCCGAGCCCAAGACCCGCGGCCACCGCACCAGCCAGGAGGCTCGCGGCCAGTCCGGGTGATCGGTCACGCAACCGATTGAGCAGGGACGACAACGGCGATCGACGAACGGTCAGCTGGATCACGCCCGCCATGCTCCCAACGACACGCGCTTTCCCGTCGTAACAGGCGAACCCCCGCTGTGTCGCTCAATATATGTTTATGTACTTTTTCGTACGAAGGGGCGCCCGGTGACGCAGAGCCCTGCAACCCCGCTGCCCCCGCCCAAGGAACGCCGACGCCTGCGTGAGTCCCAGTCGTTGACGCAGGCTCAGGTCGCGGCGCGGGTGGGCGTGACCCGTGAGACCGTGCGCGCGTGGGAGACCGGCCGTACGACTCCGCGCGGCCGGAAACGGGAGGCGTACGCGCGACTGCTAGGCGAGCTGACCAAGCCGCCGGTCGCGCAAGAGGCCCTGGCCGAGGCCGAGGTGACCGCACGCCGGCAGGACACCGACGCCGCCGAGACCCCCGTACGAACGGATCCGCCGGAGCTGAGCCCGGGCCGCCCCGCGTCGGAAGGCTCACCCCTGACGCCCGCTCAGGCCTTCGACGCGCTCTACGCGTTCTGCGCGCCCTCCCTCGTACGGCAGGCCTATCTGCTCACCGGGCGGCGCGAGCTGGCGCGGGAGTCGGTCGAGCGGGCCTTCCAACTCGCCTGGCAGCGTTGGCCGGAGGTGGCCGTCGACCGGGACCCGGCGGGCTGGGTGCGGGCCTCGGCGTACGAGTACGCCCTCTCCCCCTGGCATCGCCTCCGGCCCCGCTACCGGCACCCCGAACCACCGCCCGCCAACCCCTCCGACCGCGCGCTGATGGACGTACTCCTCACCCTGCCACCGCCGTACCGCCGCACACTGCTGCTCTACGACGGGGTGGGCCTCGATCTCCCGGACACGGCGGCGGAGACGGAGGCGAGCACGCCCGCCGCGGCGAACCGGCTGCTGCACGCGCGCGAGGCCGTGGCCGCGCGGCTGCCGGAGCTGGCCGAACCGGCCGAACTCCACCGCCGCCTGGCCGAGGTGGCCGCGGCGGAACGTCTGCGCGCCGCCAAGCCACCGACGGTACGCACCGGCAGCGAACGCCGAGCCAGCTTCTGGACCCGCGCCGCCATCGCCTTCACGGTCGCCCTCATCGGCACGACGGCCCTGACCCTGCGCACGGCCCCGAGACAGTACGAGCCCCCCATCGCCCCGGGCGCCACCATCCAGGGAGTGCCCCCGAAGGTGGCCCCGGGCCCCTTGTCGGAGGCGGAACAGGAACTCCGGGCAAAGCTGCGGGAGGAGACGGTGAGCGGGCCGGAGCGGCTGATGCCGCAGCCCGGATGAGGAGCGAAAACGTCGGTGGGCCCGCCCCCAGCAAGGGGAACGGGCCCACCGACGTTCAGCTGTGAAGGTCAGCCGGCGAGGATCTCGCGCGCCAGCTTCGCCGTCTCGGTCGGCGTCTTGCCGACCTTGACGCCGGCGGCCTCGAGGGCCTCCTTCTTCGCCTGGGCCGTGCCGGAGGAGCCGGAGACGATGGCGCCGGCGTGGCCCATGGTCTTGCCCTCGGGCGCGGTGAAGCCCGCGACATAGCCGACGACCGGCTTGGTCACGTTCTTCGCGATGAAGTCCGCGGCCCGCTCCTCGGCGTCGCCACCGATCTCACCGATCATGACGATCAGGTCGGTGTCGGGGTCGGCCTCGAACGCGGCGAGCGCGTCGATGTGCGTGGTGCCGATGATCGGGTCACCACCGATGCCGACGGCGGTCGAGAAGCCGATGTCACGCAGCTCGTACATCATCTGGTACGTCAGCGTGCCGGACTTCGAGACCAGACCGATACGGCCCGGCTTGGTGATGTCGCCCGGGATGATGCCGACGTTCGACTGACCCGGGGTGATGATGCCGGGGCAGTTCGGGCCGATGATCCGGGTCTTGTTGCCCTTCTTGCCGGCGTACGCCCAGAACGACGCCGAGTCGTGCACGGCGATGCCCTCGGTGATCACGACGGCCAGCGGGATCTCGGCGTCGATGGCCTCGACGACCGCGTCCTTGGTGAACTTCTCCGGCACGAAGATGACGGAGACGTTGGCGCCGGTGGCCTCGATGGCCTCCTTGACGGTGCCGAAGACCGGTACCTCGGTGCCGTCGAAGTCCACGGAGGTGCCCGCCTTGCGCGGGTTCACGCCGCCCACGACCTCGGTGCCGTCACCGAGCATGAGCTTGGTGTGCTTCATGCCCGTGGCGCCGGTCATGCCCTGGACGATGACCTTGCTGTCCTTGTTGAGCCAGATAGCCATGGTGTGTTCTGTCCTCGTCCTGAGTGCTTACTTGGCGGCGTGGGCCAGCTCGGCGGCCTTGTCGGCCGCGCCGTCCATGGTGTCGACGCGCTGAACCAGCGGGTGGTTGGCGTCGGTGAGGATCTGCCGGCCGAGCTCGGCGTTGTTGCCGTCGAGGCGGACGACGAGCGGCTTGGTGACGTTCTCGCCGCGGTCCTCGAGGAGCTTCAGGGCCTGGACGATGCCGTTGGCGACCTCGTCACAGGCGGTGATGCCACCGAAGACGTTGACGAAGACGGACTTGACGTCCGGGTCGCCGAGGATGATCTCCAGACCGTTGGCCATGACCTGGGCGGAGGCGCCACCGCCGATGTCCAGGAAGTTGGCCGGCTTGACGTTGCCGTGCGCCTCACCGGCGTACGCGACGACGTCCAGGGTCGACATGACCAGACCCGCGCCGTTGCCGATGATGCCGACCTCGCCGTCGAGCTTGACGTAGTTGAGGTTCTTCTCCTTGGCGGCGGCCTCGAGCGGGTTGGCCGCGGCCTTGTCGTGGAGCTCCTCGAAGTCGGGGTGACGGAACTCGGCGTTGTCGTCGAGCGACACCTTGCCGTCCAGGGCGATGACCTCGCCGGAGGCGACCTTTGCCAGCGGGTTCACCTCGACCAGGAGGGCGTCCTCCTTGATGAAGGTGTCCCACAGCGTGACGAGGACGTTCACGACCTTGTCGGCGACCTCGGCCGGGAACTTCGCGGCCGCGACGATCTCGCGTGCCTTCTCCTCGGTCACACCGTCGATCGCGTCGATCGGCGTCTTGGCGACGGCCTCCGGACGGGTGGCCGCCACCTCCTCGATCTCCATGCCGCCCTCGACGGAGGCAATGGAGAGGAAGGTGCGGTTGGCACGGTCCAGCAGGAAGGAGACGTAGTACTCCTCCAGAATCTCCGGGGCCGTCTCGGCGATCATCACCTTGTGGACCGTGTGGCCCTTGATGTCCATGCCGAGGATGTCCGTCGCGCGGGCGACGGCCTCGTCCGGGGTGGCGGCGAGCTTCACGCCACCGGCCTTGCCACGGCCGCCGACCTTCACCTGGGCCTTGACGACGGACTTGCCACCGAGACGCTCAGTGGCTGCGCGGGCCGCCTCAGGCGTGTCGATGACTTCACCGGCCAGCACCGGTACATCGTGCTTGGCGAAGAGGTCCCTCGCCTGGTACTCGAACAGGTCCACGCGCTTCCGTCCCTATCAGTGATCTCGCGGTTCGATGGATGCGTGGGCGTGCCGCGAAGGGCAACGTGACGTCCGCTGTCACAAGGGAGGCGCACACGGTGTCCGAGCGCGCGGCATGTCCGTCTCGCAGGTTATCGCCGCTGGACGGGGGCTTCTAAATCAGGGGTCACACCTGAGCGGTGATACCTGTCACATGATGCCGCGCTCACTGGCACGGGGTGCCTGAAGTGAAGGGCCTCACCGGGCTGGGGTTGACCCGGTGAGGCCCCTTGAACAGCCCGAAGGGGCACGAATCGATCCGCCCCCGGGGGCTTCGGCCGGGCGGTCCCCACCCCAATGGGGACCGCCCGGGCCGTCCGTGAGGTCTCGGCCGGACGGTCCGACGGCTTTCGGCCGTCCGGGTCCTGTCGCCTCACGGAGTCGGGATTCAGATGCTGCGCAGGTAGCCCGGGGCGACGGACTGGGCGACGCCCTCGACGCCGGTGACCGCGTGGTGGGCCAGGGGGGTGGCGGCCAGGTCCTCGGCGACGGGCGCGACATGACCGGTGACGCCGTACGCGAAGGGCTGGACGTCACCCGCGACGCCGTACGCCACGGCCTCGGCGGCGTGCGTGACCGGCTGGACGAGGTCCGCCACGGGCTGGGCGACATGACCGGCGACGGCGTGGGCGAAGGGATCGACCTCGCCGACCAGGCCGTGGGCGAGGGGCTGCACATCGCCCGCGACGCCGTACGCCAGCGCGCCCGCGTCCGCCACGGCCTGCCCGGCGACGGGCACGACGCCGTGCACCGCGCTGTGCGCGACGGGCGGAAGCACGGCACCCTGCGCGTCCGCGGCGACCTGGCCGACGAGTCCGGTGGCGTACGGGGGTACGTCGGCGAGGGCGCCGTCGACGGCCGGCTGGACGCCGGTGGCGATGGGGTGGACGTCCGCCACAGCCCCGGCGGCCACGCCGTGCACGTCGGCGACAGCGCCATGGGCGACGGGCTGGACCCCGAGGACGGTGCCGTGGGCGGCGGTGTGCACGTCGTGGACGGTGCCGGTGGCGACCGGCTGGACGTCCCGCACGACACCGTCCGCGATGAGCCGGCCGTCGGCGACGACGCCGTACGCCAGCGCGGTGGCGGCGTCGACCGTGTGCCCAACGGCCGTAGCGGCTCCGGTGACGGCCTGCCCGGCGACCGGGGTGACCCCGCCGACGGCGTTCCCGGCGGCCGAACCGACGCCGCC
Organism: Streptomyces sp. NBC_00287; assembly: GCF_036173105.1. NCBI lineage: Bacteria > Bacillati > Actinomycetota > Actinomycetes > Kitasatosporales > Streptomycetaceae > Streptomyces > Streptomyces sp. NBC_00287. The sequence continues at coordinate 5,785,157 of NZ_CP108053.1, read as the reverse complement.
GACCGCCTGCCCGGCGACGGGCAGCACGCCGTCGACCGCGTGCCCGGCGACCGGCTGCACGCCCTGCACCGCGTGGGCGACGGCGGGCGCGATCCCGCCGACGGCCTGCCCGGCGACCGGGGTGACGCCGTGGACGGCGTGACCGGCTGTGGGGAGGGCCCCGCCGACGGCGGACGTGACGACGGGCGGGACGGCCGCGGCGGTGGTCTCCTCGACGATGGGGGTGATGGTGCCGGGGATGGTGCTGACGGTGCCGAGGGCCTGCTGCTGGACGCCGCCGACCGTGCCGGTGACATGGCTCGGGACGGCCGAGACGCCGGCCTCCGCGGCGGTCCTGACGGCGTCGGCCTGGGCGCCGGCTGTGGCGGTGACACCGGCGGCGCGGCTCTGGGCTCCGGTCACCGCGGCCCGGGCGGCGCCGGTCGTGGCGCCTGCCGTGCGGCCCGCGGCGGCCGTGGTGTGCTGCGCCTTCGTCCGTACGACGCCCTCCACGCCCTGCGCCTGGGCGCGGGCCGCCGCCTGGGTGCCCTGGATGCGGGTCTGCGCGGCGGCGAGGGCCTGCTCCAGCTCGGGGGCGAAGGCGGCGAGGGGGCCGAAGAGGTAGTCGACGGCGTCGGAGGGGTCCGGCGTGGTGGGCGCGTCGGGGATTTCGGGAGCGTTCTGCGGAAGGCTCGCCCCGGCCGCCACGGTCGCACGGGCGGTGGACTCGGCGGTGACCGTCGCCTCCTCGGCCGTCTGCTGCGCGGCCTGCGTGGCACGGGCCGCCTTCACGCCCTCGGTGAGCTGCGCGGCGCCGCCCTTGAGCTTGGCGGACTTGGTGGTCTTCTTCGCGGTCGTCTCGACGGGCGCCGTCTGCTTCGAGGCGTCGGCGACCGTCTCGGTCACGCCCTCGGTGACGTCTTCCGTCACACCGGCGACGGTGTCCTGCACACCGGAGACGACATCTCCGACGGTGTCACCGACCGGGTCGGCGGTGGCGTCCGGCACGGACAGGGTGGAGGAGGGAAGCTCGGACGCGTTGGCCGCGGTGGAGCCGAGCGCCCACGCGCCGGTGACACCGGCGGCTATGACGATGGAACGGCGGATGTTCTTGTTCATGCGTGCGTCAGATCCTTAAGGATTCCGAGACATCGGATGCATCAGATGCACCGGATGCGGAGGCGCGGCCTCGGCCTGGGCCTCCTGCGACGGGACTTGGGGGACATTCCGGCGCCGGTTCGACAACTACGGCGCTTCCGTCCGGGAGTTCGGAAAGGGGGTCCGGACGGGCGGGCAGACCTGTTCCGCCCCCGCGCGGCAGGTCTACTGCGCGGGAAAGGCCTGCTCTAGGCGGGGGATACGGGAATGTCCCGGTACGCGTCCCGGGTCTCGTCCGCACTGACGCGCGCGGCGGCACCGGGCACAAGGCGCAGCGGGGCCCGGTGGTTCAGGGCGACGGCATGGGCGTCGCCGTGCCTGGGGGTGCCGTTGTCGACCGTCGCGTGGTGGTCCAACGCACCGCCCGGATCACCACCGGGCGCGTGCCGCGCGGGCGCGGGCCGGACGGAGTCGGCATGGTGGCGGTGGGGGTGCGTGGAGGAGCGGGGCACGGTGGTGTCGTACGAGGTGATGCCTCGCGGACCGTGCGCCGCGGCCTTCTTGGACGGACCCTCGGAGTCCTCCTCGCGACCCGGCGAGGTCATCACCGGCCCCGGCTCCGGTGCCGTGACGGCTGGTGCGGGCAGCGTCTGCCCCGGCAGTACCGGGAGTTCCGGCAAGCCGGGGAGCAGAGGCAGGCCCGGCTGCTCGGGCGACTGGGGCAGCTCCGGCACAGTGGGCAGTTCCGGCAGGGCGGGCAACGACGACAGCGGCGGCATCTTGCCCCGTACGTCGTCCAGCCCGTCGGTCACCGTCCCGACCACCTCACCGACCGGCCGCACGACACGCTCACCGACGGCGCCGACGGCATCGGCGGCTGCGGGAAGCGACGGCTGCTTCGGAAGCGTGGGCTCTTGAACCTGGGGTTCCTGGACGGGCGGTTCCTGAACGGACTGTTCCTGAAGGGGCGGTTCCTCGACGGGCTGTTCCTGAACCACCGCCTCGGCCACCCGCTCAATCGGCGTGTGCACCTCGACCGACTCGACCGACTCGACCGACTCGACCGACTCGACCGACAGCGCCGTCGGCGCATCCTCCGCCGCCTGCGCCTGCTGCCCACCGAGGAGCCCCAGCGCGAACAACCCGCCCACCAGCAGCGCCAGATACAGCGCACGCCGTCCGGCCGCCGTGCGCAGCATGCGCAGAGCGGCACCGGGCAGGGCTGCTGGCAGAGTCAAAAGGGGGCGGGTCCTCCCGTGCGGCGGAACAAGAGACGCGTGACGCGGCGCACCGCTGACGAGCGTCGATCCTCGCACGGGACTCCCGAGGTTGCGCAAGCCCTCTGTTACCGATGCGCACTCATATCCGTTTCATCACGCGGGGTCCGGTATCGGGAGCGGCCGCTTCTCGATCGCCGCCGCCATCACCTCGGGGAACAGATCCGGCGTACAGGCGAACGCTGGTGCGCCCAGCGCGGCGAGCGCGGCCGCGTGTTCCCGGTCGTAGGCCGGCGCCCCCTCGTCGGACAGCGCGAGCAGCGCCACGAACTGCACCCCCGACGCCTTCATCGCCGCCACCCGCTTCAGCATCTCGTCGCGGATGCCCCCTTCGTAGAGGTCGCTGATCAGGACGACCACCGTCTCGGCGGGCCGGGTGATCTGCGACTGGCAGTACGCCAGCGCCCGGTTGATGTCCGTGCCGCCGCCGAGCTGTGTGCCGAACAGCACATCCACCGGGTCGTCGAGCTGGTCGGTGAGGTCGACGACCGCGGTGTCGAAGACGACCAGCCGGGTGTCGATCGACCGCATGGACGCCAGCACCGCCCCGAACACCGACGCGTACACCACCGACGCCGCCATCGACCCCGACTGGTCGATACAGAGCACGACTTCCTTCTTCATCGACTGCGAGGCCCGCCCGTAGCCGATGAGCCGCTCGGGCACGATCGTCCGGTACTGCGGCAGATAGTGCTTGAGGTTGGCGGCGATCGTGCGGTTCCAGTCGATGTCGTGATGGCGCGGCCGGTTGATCCGCGCGCTGCGGTCGAGGGCGCCGGTGAGTGTGGCCCGGGTGCGGGTGGCGAGCCGCTTCTCCAGATCCTCGACGACCTTGCGCACGACGGCCCGTGCCGTCTCCTTCGTCGTCTCCGGCATGGCCTTGTTGAGGGAGAGAAGCGTCCCGACGAGATGCACGTCGGCCTCCACCGCCTCCAGCATCTCCGGTTCGAGCAGCAGCGTGGACAGACCGAGCCGGTCGATGGCGTCGCGCTGCATGACCTGGACGACGGAGGACGGGAAGTAGGTCCGGATGTCCCCGAGCCAGCGCGCGACGGACGGCGCCGAGGCCCCGAGCCCCGCCGAACGGTCCTTCCCCGTCTGCGGTCTGTCCCCCTTTCCGTAGAGCGCGGTGAGCGCCCCGTCCATCGCGGAGTCCTGCCCGGCGAGCCTGCATCCGGTGCCGTCGGCCGTGTCTCCGCCGAGCACGAGCCGCCAGCGCCGCAGCCGCTCCTGCGCCGCGTCCGTCACGTCCGCCGTCGTCATCCGCGCACCCCTCCGCCGAGCCGTTCCCACAGCGGGATCACGGGCACGGTCGTCGTCGGCCGAACCTCCGCCCGCGGTCCCTGCCCCTGCCTTGCGCAGTCCGCCGCCCGGGCCCTGTCCCTCGGCTCCCTCAGCCCTTCGGTCGTCATCACGCCGCCCCCACCAGGTCGTTGTCGTCCGTGTCCAGCCCCAACAGCAGCCGCACCACCGGCAGCACGGCATCCGCCCGCGCCGGGTCCAGCTCGGCCGCGAACCCGGGTACACCGGCTCCCGCAGCGGCCCCACCGTCCCGCTGCCCGGGCCCGCGCCGCACCAGCTCACCGAGTGTTCTGCGCACACCCGGCTCATACGCCGAGAAGGTGCGCCGCAGCAGCGGCAGCACGTCGGTGAACGCGTCCGCCGGCACCCCGGTCAGCCATGCGTCGACCAGACCGAGCAGCCGCTCGTCGTGCACGAGCAGCATCCCGCCGCCCGAGCCGCCGCCGACGAAGCCCTCGATCCAGGCCGCCGCGTCCCCGGGCGGTGTCCCCGGCGACAGCACGAGACCCATGAGCCGAGCCGCCTCTTCTTGCGCCAACTCCCCTTCGTCCAGCAGGAGCCGCACAGCACGCCCGCGGATCACGCCGGGAACCGTGTCCCGCACGGACAGCACCCTGAGCACCGCCCGCCACCGTCCGCGCAGCTCGCCATGGCCCGGAGCGGGTGCGTCGCCGAGCAGGCCCACCGCTCCGTGCACCGCGTCCACATGGCGCCGCATCTCCTCGGCGGCATCCGCGTCGAGGCCGGCGCAGGCCGGGGGCAGCCCGACGAAGATCCGCTCGGCGAGGCCCGCCGCGACCTCCGCGAGCGCCCCGGTGTCGGTGCCGCGCACATCGCCGTACCGCAGCGAACGGACCAGCGCCGGAAGAGCCTGGGCGAGATGGCCGACGTCCGTGTCGAGCGCGGCCCGGTCGGCCAGCACTCGCATCACCGTCGGCAACGCGTCCGGCAGTTCGGCCAGCAGACACCGCTCGGCGAGCGCGGTGACATCGGCGAGGTGCTGCGCACAGACGGCGTCCGCCTCGGACTTGGCGGTCGCGGCGGCGAGTACGGTCGTCCCCCACACCCCGGCCTCGGCGATCCGAACGGACAGCTCGGGCTCCCAGCGCAGCCGCCAGGTCTCCCGGAACGTGCCCGTACTCCCCCGCGAGGCGACCGGCTCTCCCCACGGCACGCCCAGCAGCCGCAGCCGGTGCAGCAGCCGACTGCGCCCGGCGTCGGTCTCCTTGCGCAGATCGAGCTCCAACTCGCGCTCCAGCGCCTCCGGTTTGAGCCGCAACCGGCGCTGGATCCGGTCGAGGTCCCGCTGCAGCGGCACGGCGGGCGCGTCCTGCGGCACCTCCCCCAGCACATCGCCCACCACCAGCCGGTCGTGCACCAGCGCCAGCGGCACGTCCGAGCCGTCGCACATCACCGCCCGCACCGCGTCGGTCGTCTCACCGAGGCCGGGCAGCGGGCGGCCGCGCATCGCCGCGAGCGTCTCGGCCAGCCGCACCGCCTCGATGACATGCGCGGAGGACACGATCCGGTCCTCGGCCCGCAGCAGCCCCGCCACCTTGGTCAGCCACCGCTCCACCGGCCGGTCGGGCGCGCGGAACAGATGCCCGTACCACCCCGGCGAGTCGATGCCCGCCCCGTAGCCGCTGGCCCGCGCCAGTCTGCGATACGTCCACGGCACCCAGGTCATGTCCGCCTTGACCTTGGGCAGGCCCTTCAGCAGGGCCCGGTCGGCGGCGACGGACGTCCGCTCGCTGAGCGCGGGCACATGCCACGCCCCGCACACCACGGCCACCGCATCCCCGAACTCTTTCTGCGCGGCCCGGACTTGGAGCCGCATGTACGCCTCGCGCACCAGATCCCGCTCGTGCCCGCCGCTGCCGTACACCTCCCGCAGCGCGGCCATGGCCTCCGCCAGCACGGCGAACGGCGCGAGCGGATCCCCCGCCGCACCGACCCCGCGATGCTCGACGACGTCCTCCCACCAGCGCTCGGCGTCGTCGTATCCGGCGGCGTCGGCGAGCACGGCGAGGGGGTCGATCCGGACGTCGGTGCTCACCTTCTCAGGGTCCTCGGCGGTCCCCTCCACCGATTCCTTCTCCCACGCCAGCGTGTGGGTGGCCGGAAGGTCGATGAAGCGGGCCGGTACCCCGTGCTCCAGCGCCCAGCGGATCGCGACCCACTCCGGGGAGAACTCGGCCAGGGGCCAGAACGCCGAGCGTCCCGGCTCGTCCACGGCGTGGGCGAGGAGGGCGACCGGCGGGCGCATGTCCTCGTCGGCGGCGAGCGGGATCAGCGCGTCCGCCTCGGGCGGCCCCTCGATCAGCACCGCGCCCGGTCGGGCCGCGTCCAACGCCGCCCGTACGGCCCGCGCGGAGCCGGGCCCGTGATGCCGTACGCCGAGCAGCAGCGGCCCTGCGCCCGGGTCGGCTCCCGTGGTCACGCCTGCCACCTCATCCAGCCGTCCCCCTTGTACCCGGTCACGCGCTCACCTCCCGGCAGGCGCGGTAGAAGTCGGTCCAGCCGTCGCGCTCGCGGACGACCGCTTCCAGGTACTCCTGCCAGACGACCCGGTCGGCCGCCGGATCGCGGACCACGGCGCCGAGAATGCCCGCGGCGATGTCGCCCGGCCGCAGGACGCCGTCCCCGAAGTGGGCGGCGAGCGCGAGGCCGCTCGTGACGACGGAGATCGCCTCGGCCGTGGAGAGGGTGCCGCTGGGCGACTTCACCTTTGTCCGGCCGTCGGAGGTCACCCCGTCGCGCAGCTCGCGGAAGACGGTCACGACCCGGCGGATCTCGTCGATGCCCTCGGGCACGGCCGGCAGGTCGAGGGAGCGGCCGATCTGGTCGACGCGCCGGGAGACGATGTCGACCTCGGCGTCGACGCTCTCCGGCAGCGGCAGCACGACGGTGTTGAAGCGGCGGCGCAGGGCGCTGGACAGGTCGTTGACGCCGCGGTCGCGGTCGTTGGCGGTGGCGATGAGGTTGAAGCCGCGCACGGCCTGGACCTCCTGGCCCAGCTCCGGGATGGGCAGGGTCTTCTCCGACAGGATGGTGATGAGCGTGTCCTGTACGTCGGCCGGGATCCGGGTCAGCTCCTCGACCCGGGCCGTCATGCCCTCCGCCATGGCCCGCATGACGGGGCTCGGCACCAGCGCGTCCCGGCTCGGGCCGTGCGCGAGCAGCTGCGCGTAGTTCCAGCCGTACCGGATCGCCTCCTCCGGGGTGCCGGCGGTGCCCTGCACCAGCAGGGTCGAGTCACCGCTCACGGCCGCGGCCAGATGCTCGGACACCCAGGTCTTGGCGGTGCCGGGCACGCCGAGCAGGAGCAGGGCGCGGTCGGTGGCGAGGGTGGTGACGGCGACCTCGACGATGCGGCGCGGCCCCACGTACTTCGGAGTGATCACCGTGCCGTCCGGCAGGGTGCCGCCGAGCAGGTAGGTCGCCACGGCCCATGGCGACAGCTTCCAGCGGGCCGGGCGCGGGCGGTCGTCCTGCGCGGCAAGCGCGGTCAGCTCGGCCGCGAAGGCGTTCTCGGCGTGCGGTCGCAATGCCTCGGTCGGTGCGCTCTCGCGAGTATCGGCGGATGTCGGTGCTGCGGACACAGGCATGGCTAAGTCCCCCTCCAGCTCGGCCGGTTCGGTCTGACACCAACCGTGCACCACGCCACTGACAATCCGTCCTGACCTGCGCAGACGCCCTCGCCGGGGCGATTGTCAGTGGGGGGACCTACCTTCGATGGCATGACTCAGCAGGGGGTGCGCTGGAGCGCGGAACAGGTGCTGGCACTGGCGCCTGACGCCGCATCACGCAAAGCGGGCGGCAAACTCGGCGCGGCCGGGCCGTGGTCCGAGGCGGGCAGTACTGAGGAGGGGACGGTGTGGGGGCTGTGCAAGGGCAGTGGCAGCAAGCCGTATCAGACGGTCGTCGACATCGCGGACGCGTCGGGGCCCGCGTACAAGTGCAGTTGTCCGAGCCGGAAGTTCCCGTGCAAACACGCGCTCGGGCTGCTGTTGCTGTGGGCGGGCGGGGACGGAGCCGTGCCGCAGGGTCAGCCGCCGGACTGGGCGGAAGAGTGGATGGAGGGCAGAAAGAAGCGCGCGGAGCAGAAGCGGGCGGAGGGCGGTTCCGGGTCCTCGTCCGGCTCGGCTGATCCGGAGGCGGCGCGGCGGCGGGCGGAGCGCCGGGCCGAGAAGGTCACCGCGGGGGCGACGGAGCTGGAGCAGCGGCTGGCGGATCTGCTGCGCGGCGGGCTGGCCGGCGCGGAGCAGGCGGGGTACGGGCTGTGGGAGGAGACCGCGGCCCGCATGGTCGACGCCCAGGCGTCGGGACTGGCGGCGCGCGTCCGGGAGTTGGGGGCGATCCCGTCCTCCGGGCCCGGCTGGCCGGTGCGGCTGCTGGAGGAGTGCGCGCTGCTCCACCTCCTCGACCAGGGCTGGCTGCACCGCGAGCGGCTGCCGGAGGAATTGGCGGCGACGGTCCGCTCCCGTATCGGCCTGCCCGCCTCACCCGAGGGTCCGCCGATCCGCGACCACTGGCTGGTCCTCGCCCAGTACGACACGGCGGACACCCGCCTGACCACCCGCCGGATCTGGCTCCACGGTGCCGACTCGACCCACACCGCACTGCTCCTCTCCTACGGCGCCGCGGGTCGCGCTCCGGAGCTCGCGCTGCCGGTCGGGCTGACCCTGGAGGCGGAGGTGTCCCCTTATCCGGGCGCAGGCCAGTTGCGGGCGTCGCTCGGCGAGCGGTTCGCCGCGCCCGCGCCCACTGCGATACGTCCGCCAGGCTTGACGACAGCGCAGGCGGCCGCCCGCTACGGCGAGGCGCTGCGGGACGACCCCTGGCTGGACTCGGTCCCGGTGACGCTGGAGCGGGTGATACCGACTCCGGACGGCGAGTCCTGGCAACTGGCGGATGCCGACGCGGACACGGCCCTGCCGCTCACACCCAGCGCCCGCTCCCGCCCCGGCCTGTGGAAGCTGGTCGCCCTCTCGGGCGGCGGGCCGGTCAAGGTCTTCGGCGAGTGCGGCCACCGGGGCTTCACCCCGCTCGCGGCCTGGCCGCAGGGGCCGGGCGAGGCGGTGCAGCTGTGCTGAGCCGAAGCCGACACACCCCAAGGCCTCTCCCCGGCACCCCACAGAAGGGACGACCCTCATGAACAGGACCCCGGACGCGCCCGCCTGGGAAGAGCTCGTCACCAGCGCCCTGCTCGGCACCGACCGTCGCACCCCGCCGGGCGGCGACCCGGCCCGGGAGGCACCGGTCGCCCTGCTGGACGCGGCGGCCGTGGAGACCGTACGGCGCCGGGCGGGCCTGCGTCCCGCGCGCGCGGCGGACCGCCCCGAACCGGCCCCCGAGGATGCCCGCCCCGCGCTGCCCTCGGCGGCGGCCCGCAGGCTGGCGCTGCTGCTGGCCGACCGCGCGGGAGGTACGGGCGGCGGGCGCAGAGGCACGGCACCGGACCTCATGGAGCTGCTGCCCCAGTGGCTGACGACGGCCAACGCCCACGGCTACGCGGCGCCCCCGCAGATGCTGCCCGCCCTGCTGGACGCGGCCCGGGGACGGACGGACCTACGCCCTGCGGCACTGCGCTTCGCGGGCCCGCGCGCGGTGTGGCTCGCCCGGCTGAACCCGGACTGGCGGTTCGCCCTGCGCGCGACGCCCGGTGGCGGCACCGCACTGCCCGGCCCCGAGGACCAGGAGAGGGTGCAACGGCTGTGGCAGGAGGGACTGTTCGCCGAGCGGGTCGCCCTGCTCGCCGCGATCCGCGCGCGTGAGCCCGCCGCCGCGCGGGAGTTGCTCGCGACGACCTGGGCCACGGAGCGGGCCGAGGACCGGCTGATGTTCCTGGACTCGCTGCGGACCGGGCTCGGCCCGTCGGACGAGCCGTTCCTGGAGCAGGCGCTGGCCGACCGGAGCCGCAATGTGCGGGCGACGGCGGCGGAGTTGCTCTCGGCGCTGCCCGGATCGGCGCTGGCCGGGCGGATGGCGGTGCGGGCCGGGGCGTGCGTGGCCGTGGACCGCACCCAGGACACCCCGACGATCACTGTTGAAGCGCCGCACGAGTGTGATCCGAGCATGGAGCGCGACGGTGTCGTACCCAAGGCTCCGGCGGGACGCGGGGAACGGTCGTGGTGGCTGGGACAGTTGGTGGAGGCGGCACCGCTAGGCACCTGGCCGGCGCGGCTGGGCGGCCGTACACCCGCCGAGATCGTGGCGCTTCCGGTGGCGGACGACTGGCAGGCCGAGCTGCACGCGGCCTGGTGCCGGGCGGCCGTACGACAGCGGGACGCCGGGTGGGCGCGGGCGCTGCTCGGGACGCCGTCGGCGCCGGAGGCCGGCGGGCCCGGGGCGGTGTCGCTGGCCGAGCGGGCGAAGCTGCTGGGCACGCTGGACGCGGCCGAACGGGCCGAGTGGGTCGCCGGTTTCATCGCGCGGCACGGGCTGTCCGAGGCGTTCCAGCTGCTGGGGGTGTGTGCCGTGCCATGGGCCGCGCCGCTCGGGCGGGCGGTCGTCGACGCGCTCAATATCGCGCGGGACGCGGGGAGTTATCCATGGAGTTTCAGCGGAGTGATGGGGCTGGCCGAACGCTGCCTGGACCCGTCGGAGGCAAGCCGCCTCGACGGCCTGCTGGCCGTACCGGACGAATCGGAGGACGCGTCGCCGGGGGCCGGGGGGTATTGGGCGGAGGCGTTCCAACGGCTGGTCACGACGCTGCGGTTGCGGGCGGCGATGATCGAGGAGTTGGGGTCGGCCCAGGTCAATGGCTGACCTGGGCCGCTGCTGGGCTGGGCGGATACGGGCTACGCCTCGGCCGTCTGCCTCACGTTGGCCCGGACCCAGTCCACGATCGACTGCGTCGTCGCCCCCGGCGTGAAGATCTCCGCGACGCCCTTCTCCTTCAGCGGAGCGATGTCCGCCTCCGGGATGATCCCGCCGCCGAAGACCAGGATGTCCTCCGCGTCGCGCTCCTTCAGGAGCGCGATCACCGCGGCGAACAGCGTGTTGTGGGCGCCGGAGAGGATGGAGAGACCGATCGCGTCGGCGTCCTCCTGGATCGCCGTGTCGACGATCTGCTCGGGCGTCTGGTGAAGGCCCGTGTAGATGACCTCCATACCGGCGTCGCGCAACGCCCGCGCGATCACCTTCGCCCCGCGATCGTGGCCGTCGAGCCCCGGCTTGGCCACCACCACGCGGATCGGACCGGCTGCCACACCCATCACTGCCTCCATGAAGCGACTACATCCATCCGTACCGTCAAGTACCGCACACATCACTCGCGCCGTACACGCCGCACACGCCGTGGCACGGACGCCCCGCGCCACACTGCCCGGGGAAGTGAACGAACGTTATCGCCAGCATCCCGCAACCCGCAGTTTCACGGTGGAGACCGAGGGGGAAATCACACGGTGGGACACGTTCGCCGCGCACCGTTCCGATCCTCTGCGGCTCACGGACCGCAGACAGAGGCGGCCGTCGGGCCACAGCCGGAACACGCGCACAGGGAGCCGCAACGAGGTCGCCGCACCACCGCGCCGCAGGCCGCGCGGCGTGGTGGTGCGGCGCGTCGGCGAGGGCACGAAGAGCACGTAGGGCAGGTAAGGCACGACAGCGGGGAGCCTCGTAGCCACACCGGCAGAGAGCCTCGTCACGTCATCGGCGTCACGCACGCCACAAGCCGCTCCCACCCCGCGCCGCCCGTTCGCGCACCGTCGGCCGGCCTCGACGCGACTTCCCATGAGGGCACACGGGGGACAGAGGCGTCCTCGGGTGTGCCGACAGGAGGTCGGCCATGAAGGTCACCAAGGCAGTGCTGCCCTTTATTCCGCTCTGTCAGCGGCTCCTCCCGAGCCGACTGGCCGGACTGTCCATGGCGCTGTTGAAGGCCACCGCCCTCGAGATCGCGATCCTCGCCGGACACCTCCTCCTCTATCCCTCCGGAATCACCCAGGAGCGCAGGACCCCGCTCCCCCCACAGGGCTCCCCGGACACGCCTCATCTGCCGACCGAGGCGAAGCCCCCGGTGGTGCTGCTGCACGGCTTCATCGACAACCGCTCGGTCTTCGTGCTGCTGCGCCGCAGCCTCGCCCAGCACGGCAGGCACCAGATCGAGTCGCTCAACTACTCGCCACTGACCTGCGACATCCGTACGGCGGCCGAGCTGCTCGGCCGGCACATCGAGGAGATCTGCGCGCGTACGGGCAGCAAGCAGGTGGATGTCGTCGGGCACAGCCTCGGCGGGCTCATCGCCCGCTACTACGTGCAGCGGCTCGGCGGCGACCTCCGCGTCCGCACGCTGGTCACCCTCGGCACCCCGCACTCCGGCACCCGCGTGGTGCCGTTGGCGAACGCGCACCCCATCGTCCGGCAGATGCGCCCCGGCTCGCCGGTGTTGGAGGAGCTGACGCTGCCCGCGCCCGGCTGCCGTACGCACTTCGTCAGTTTCTGGAGCGACCTCGACCACCTGATGGACCCGCTGGAGACGGCCTGCATAGACCACCCCGATCTGCTGGCGCAGAACGTGCGGGTGAGCGGGGTCGGACATCTCGCCCTGCCTGTGCACCCTGCCGTGGCGGCGGGGATACGGCAGGCCCTCGACACCGAGCGGACCGGAGCCGAAGCCTCCCGCGCCGGCGGTCTGACAGTGGCGTGAGCCTTCCCCGAACCGACTGAAGCCTCGAACGCTCTTCGAACACAAGGCCAACTTCGCGCCCACAGTCCCCCGAAACACGGCCGAATGCCCGTTTCCTGGAAGCGCGAAACCTGCCGAAGATTGTCGTGCCCGCGTACCGCCGGGTACAGTCGCCGCACTGCTCTGGCAGCCCCTGTTGTCGAGGCGAAAGAGAAGTTGGTGAACGACCGTCACCCGTCGGGGACCATGACCACCCCGGCTCCGGCTTCCGAAGCCGACTCGGCGCACTACGCGTCGTACGGCACCCAGGAAGCCCAGTACGGCGACTTCACCACGTACGGTCACTACGACGCCACCGGTTTCCAGCAGACCACCGGGACCTTCGACACCGACCCGCTGTTCGGCTCGATGCCGGGCGAGAACACCGGCTCGTACGACTCGGGTCAGTGGTCCACCGGCCAACAGACCCTGAATTACGACGCGTACGCGGCCCAGCACCACGCCTCCTACGACACCGGCGCGTACGAGACGACCGCCTGGTCGGCCGAGTACCAGCAACTGTCCAGCGTTCCACCGCAGTCCACCAGCCCCGAGGCCAGCGGACAGTGGGATGCGGGCGCTTGGCTCCAGCCCGACCAGCCTGCCGGTCCCGCCGACCAGACCCAGCACTGGGAATGGGGCACGCAGACCTTCGACACCGGCGCCTACGACGCCACGCAGTGGAATTCCGACGGCGCCACCACCGGGGCCCAGGAGTACGAGGAACCCCTCTCCGGCGAAGCCGAGTCGGCCGCCACCGGCGACACCGGCGAACTTCACGCCGTAGCCCCCCTCCTCGACGACGAGGAGGAGGCCACCCCGGCGGCCGCCCCCGTCCCGGCCCCGGGCTCCCGCACCGCCGCCCGCACCGCGTCCCGGTCCCGCCGCAAGGCCCCCGCCAAGCGCTCCGCACTGCTGACCGTCGCCGTGCCGTCGGCGTGTGTCATGGGTGTGGCGGGGATCGCCGCCGCCTCCGTCGGCACGCTGACGACCGACGACAAGGACACCTCGACGACCGCGTCGGACGCGCAGGCGGTCAAGCCGTCGACGGCCAACAACAAGCTGGACACCCAGCTGGAGAGCCTCTCGGCCGGTGCCGACGATTTCGCCGACCGGGCCAGCCGGACGCAGGAGCGCATCGACCTCAAGGCCGAGCAGGAGGCCGAGCGGAAGAAGGCGGCCGAGGAAGCGGCCCGCAAGGAGCGGCTGCGCCCGAAGTTCGCCCTGCCGGTCGCGCAGCACGGGCTCAGCGCCTACTACGGCCAGGCCGGCATCAACTGGATGTCCGTGCACACCGGCATCGACTTCCCGGTGTCCTACGGCACTCCGGTGCTGGCCGCGACCGACGGCACTGTGCGCACGCAGTGGAACAGCGCCTACGGCAACATGATGATCGTGACCGCGATGGACGGCACGGAGACGTGGTACTGCCACCTCTCCACGTACCAGGTCGCCTCCGGTACGACGGTGAAGGCCGGCGACCCGATCGCGTTCTCCGGAAACTCCGGCAACTCGACCGGTCCGCACCTGCACTTCGAGGTCCGCCCGGGCGGGGGGTCGGCCATCGACCCGCTGGCCTGGCTGCGCAGCCACGGCCTCGACCCCTCGTAGCTCCCCCCTCAACTCCCCTCGGGGCTACAGCTTCTCCACCGGCGCGTACCGCAGCAGCAGCCGCTTCGGCTTGTCGCCGAAGTCGATCGTCGCCTCGGCGTTGGCGCCCGTGCCCTTGACCGCCATCACGGTGCCGAGCCCGAACTGGTCGTGCGTCACCCGGTCCCCGACCGCGAGCGAGACGACCGGCTTCTCGGAGGTCCGCCGGGTGGCGAAGCCGGACGCGCCGGACGCCGAGGAGCGCGAACGGGACGACGACAGCGAGGCCGCCACACCGGACGCGGGACCGGAGGACACCGGTGAGGTTGCGCCGGTGCGCTTCCAGTCGACGTGCTGCGCGGGGATCTCCTCCAGGAAGCGGGAGGGCGGGTTGTACGACGGCTGCCCCCACGCGCTGCGCATCGACGAGCGCGTCAGATACAGCCGTTCACGCGCGCGTGTGATGCCGACGTAGGCGAGCCGCCGTTCCTCCTCCAGCTCCTTGGTCTGGCCGAGGGCGCGCATGTGCGGGAAGACGCCGTCCTCCATGCCGGTCAGGAAGACGACCGGGAACTCCAGCCCCTTGGCGGTGTGCAGGGTCATCAGGGTGATGACGCCCGAGCCGTCCTCGTCCTCGTCGGGGATCTGGTCGGAGTCGGCGACCAGCGCGACCCGCTCCAGGAAGGCGGCCAGCCCTGCCGGGGCTTCCTCCGACTCCTGCTCGAACTCAAGGGCCACGGCGGCGAGTTCCTGGAGGTTCTCGATCCGGGTCTCGTCCTGCGGGTCGGTGGAGGCCTGCAACTCGGCGAGATAGCCGGTGCGTTCGAGGACGGCCTCGAGGACGGTCGCGGGTCCCGCGCCGGACTCCACGATCGTGCGGAGCTCCTCCATCAGCGCGTTGAACCGCTTGACGGCGTTGGTGGAGCGCGCGGCCATGCCGTACGCCTCGTCGACGCGTTTGAGGGCCTGCGGGAAGCTGATCTTCTCGCGCTGGGAGAGGGCGTCGATCATCGCCTCGGCGCGGTCGCCGATGCCCCGCTTGGGGACGTTGAGGATGCGCCGCAGGGGGACGGAGTCCTCCGGGTTGGCCAGCACGCGCAGGTAGGCCAGGACGTCCCGGACCTCCTTGCGCTCGTAGAAGCGGACGCCGCCGACGACCTTGTAGGGCAGGCCGACGCGGATGAAGACCTCTTCGAAGACTCGGGACTGAGCGTTGGTGCGGTAGAAGACGGCGACATCGCCGGCCTTCGCGTCGCCCGCGTCCGTGAGGCGGTCTATCTCGTCGGCAACGAACTGCGCCTCGTCGTGCTCGGTGTCGGCGACATAGCCGGTGATGCGCGCGCCCGCGCCCGCGTTGGTCCACAGGTTCTTGGGGCGGCGGGACTCGTTGCGCTCGATGACGGCGTTGGCGGCGGTGAGGATCGTCTGGGTGGAGCGGTAGTTCTGCTCCAGCAGGATCGTCGTCGCGTCCGGGTAGTCCTCCTCGAACTGGAGGATGTTGCGGATGGTCGCGCCGCGGAAGGCGTAGATCGACTGATCGGCGTCACCGACGACGCAGAGCTCGGCGGGCGGGAGGTCGTACTCGCTGGGCGGTACGTCCACGGGGTGCTCGGAAGTGCCCACCAGCTCCCGCACGAGGGCGTACTGGGCGTGGTTGGTGTCTTGGTACTCGTCGACGAGGACATGCCGGAAGCGGCGGCGGTAGTGCTCGGAGACATCCGGGAAGGCGCGCAGCAGATTGACCGTCGTCATGATCAGGTCGTCGAAGTCCAGCGCGTTCGCCTCGCGCAGGCGGGACTGGTACATCGCGTACGCCTGGGCGAGGGTCTTCTCGAAGCCGTCGGTGGCTTGAGCGGCGAAGTCCTCCTCGTCGATCAGCTCGTTCTTGAGGTTGGAGATCTTGGCGCTGAAGGACTTGGGCGGGAAGCGCTTGGGGTCGAGGTCCAGGTCACGGCAGACCAGGGCCATCAGGCGCTTGGAGTCGGCGGCGTCGTAGATCGAGAAGGACGAGGTGAAGCCGAGCTTCTTCGACTCGCGCCTGAGGATCCGCACGCAGGCGCTGTGGAAGGTCATCACCCACATCGCGTTCGCGCGCGGGCCGACGAGCTGCTCGACGCGCTCCTTCATCTCGCCCGCGGCCTTGTTGGTGAAGGTGATCGCGAGGATCTGCCCGGGGTGCACATTCCGCTCGGCGAGCAGATAGGCGATGCGGTGCGTGAGCACGCGCGTCTTGCCGGAGCCGGCGCCGGCCACGATGAGCAACGGGGTGTCGGAGTGCACGACGGCCGCGCGCTGGTTCTCGTTCAGCCCCTCGATCAGCGCGGCCGCGTCGATGGCCGGGCGCGGGGCGCCGTCCCGGTAGTAGGCGTCCCGGTCCGGCGGCACGTCGAACTTCCCACCGAACAGATCGTCCGGAACCGGCTCCGGGGCGTGCTCGTCCTCGGGCGGCGGCGGGGCTTCTTCCTCGTGCCCACGAGGGGTCTGGAGGTCCGCCAGGAAGCTGTCGTCAAAGAGGCTGCTCATCGCTCTCCGAGTCTAGGGCTCCCCACTGACACCCCGCCGCCGCCCTTGGGAACATCCCCCGATTCAGAAGCCGAGGATCTTCCAGACCTGGCCGCCGGGTGTCTTCTTGCCCTCCATGACCGTGCCGTCACGGTCCGCGACCGACCAGGCCGAGACATAGACCTTTCCGTCGTACGGGTCGACGGTCACGCCCGCCGGGAACGGGACCTTCACGTTCGTCCGCTTGCCGCCGGAGACCTTGGTCACAACGCCGTTGAAGAGCTGGCTGACGTACAGGTCGCCGCTGCCGTTGACGGCGAGGCCGCTGATCGGGCCGAAGCCGGACTTCCAGCCGAGGATCTTGCCGGTCCAGGGGTCGACGCGCCACACGCGCGCGGTGGGCTTCTCGGTGAGGCCGTTCAGCTCGCCGACGTAGAGCTTGCCGTCGTGGCCGAGCGCCAGGGACGTGGGGACGGACTCGCGCCCGTTGTGGTCCGGGAAGACGGTGAAGGGGCGGGCCTTGCCGGACTTCGAGATCTCAACCAGGTCGTTCCCGGCCGCGTCCGCGACGATCTTCCGACCGTCCGGCAGCGCGAGGACGGCGTACGGGTTGGATTCCAGGTTGGCCTTGTGCGGGTTGTACTTCAGCTCTACGGCGGACACGTCGGCGGCGATCTTCGCCTTGCCGTGGTTGACGCGCAGCAGCTTGCCGAGAGTGTTCCAGGGCGGCGTCGTGGGCACCCCGGCCTCCGGCGGGACGAAGGTCTCCACGGCCCAGACCTCTCCGTACAGGGCGGAGACACCGTCGACGCCGGTGGCGAAGCCGCCGTCCGGGGCGGCGCCCGAGGGCAGCCCCTTCACCACCCTGTGATGCTTCCACGCGCCCCCGTCCCAGTAGATCTTGGTGATGGCGGAGGTGAGACCGACGCAGGTCTCCCCCTCGGGCCCCTGTCCGATGCACTTCTTGCCGCCCCGGCCGGCCTCGGCGACATACAGCCGCCCCTGGTCGTACGAGAGCTGGCGTGGATTGTCGAGTCCGCTCGCGATCACGCGGACGACCGGGCGGCTTTCCCCTCCCCCGCTCGCCCCGGCGGGCGCGATGCCCGCGGTGGCGGCTAGCGCGACGCCTGTGGCGACGACGAGTGATGTGCGCTTCCTCATGCCCGTACCCCCTACTCACCCACCGCGGCTCACACGACCACGGCTGGCTGGAAGCTAGCGCCCGGAAGCGGGCGGACGATGTCACTCCGGAGAAAATACGTACAAGTCGGCGCAGATCCGTCCGGATTGACCACGCCCAGCGACGCCCTGACCTAAGGTCACGAAAATGTATCGGGCATATCACCCATCAACCTTCACAGGGGCCACACCAGTTGGCTACCGTGCCGGACAGGCCGTACGACCCCCACCGGCGAACCTCGCCGGGCCGCGCGGCCTCCGCCGAGTCCGCTGCCCGCCCACGGCAGCCGGAGCCGGGGACCCACCGACATTGGGGTGAATCGACCCGACTCCCTTACGGGAAAAGGGTCGTAGGGCAACCCTTCCTAACCACCCGCCCGAACCCGACAGCTAACTCGGTAGGCGGACCATTGGAAGGAGTCGCCTCCCTTGGCGTCGCACCGCAAGTCGCGTCCCGCGGGTACGCGCGTAGCAGGCATACGGACCCCCGCCCTGGCCACGGCCGCGCTCACCTCCGTGGCCCTGCTGTCCCAGACGGCCAACGCCACCCCGTCCACGGACGACAAGCCCAGCCTCGAAGAGGTCGAGAAGAAGGTCGACGACCTCTACCGCCAGGCGGAGACGGCGACCGAGAAGTACAACGCCGCCAAGGAGAAGACCGCCAAGCAGCGCAAGCAGGTCGACACCCTCCTCGACGACGTCGCCAAGCGCACCCAGAAGCTCAACGACGCGCGGGAGGAACTTGGTTCCTTCGCCGCCGCGCAGTACCGGACCGGCGCCGCCGCCCCCGACACCGCGACGTTCCTGCTCGCCGACACCCCGCAGGACTACTTCGACCAGAGCCAGCTGATGAGCCGGATGACCGGCCGTCAGAAGGAAGCGGTCGACGACTACGTCACGCAGCAGTCGGCGACGATGAAGAAGCGCAAGGAGGCCACCGAGAGCCTCCAGACGCTCAATGAGTCGCAGACCGATCTGAAGACCGCCAAGACCACGGTCCAGAAGAAGCTCGCCGACGCGCGGGAGCTGCTCTCCGAGCTGACGGCGGAAGAGAAGGCGCGGCTCGCCGAGATCGAGCGCAAGCGCCAGGAGGAGGCCGCGCGCAAGGCGGCCGAGCTGGCCGAGCAGCAGGCGGAGGAGGAGCAGCGCCGCCAGGAGGCCGCGGAGGCGGCGGCACAGCAGCAGGAGAGCAGCTCTTCCGACTCTTCGACTTCGGGCAGCAGCGCATCCGAGTCCACAACGGACTCCTCCTACGCCGCGAAGGCCGAGAAGGCGCTCGCGTTCGCCCGCGCGCAGATCGGCAAGCCGTACGTCTGGGGTGCCACAGGACCCGACTCCTACGACTGCTCCGGCCTCACCCAGGGCGCCTGGAACGCCGCCGGCATCTCCCTCCCCCGCACCACCTACGACCAGGTCAACGCCGGCACCACGGTCCCCGTCTCCAGCGCCCAGCCCGGCGACCTCGTCTTCTTCTACGACGACGTCACCCACGTAGGCATCTACATCGGCAACGGCATGATGATCCACGCCCCGAAGCCCGGCACCTACGTCCGCGAGGAGTCGATCTTCTACGACGGCGAGGGCTCGATCCACAGCGTGGTACGGCCGGCCTGAGACAGCGAGGCACGCGCGCGGGGGTGATTCGACGCCCGGTTTCCTCACCCACGCGCGCGTGCCCCCTCGTAACCCGCGCCCCGCTCCTTAGCATCGGCGCATGTCCGGCACCTCTGCGCTTCGCTCACTTCGCGCCTGGTGGGCGCTGCGTCCTCCGGCGGCCGGGGCGGCGGTGATGGCGACCGGCACGGTGTCGGTCGGTCTGCACCTCACCGGGTACGAGGTCCTCTCCCTCATCGCCCTGATCGTGGCCTGCCTGGCCTGGCTGGGACTCGCCGCGGACTTCGTCGTACGACTGGTGCGGCAGCCGGAGCGCTGGCGGCAGGAGGCCGGCACCCCCGCCGCGCTCACCGCCGTCGCGGCGACGACCGTGCTCGGCACCCGCTTCTCCGCCGAGGACTGGCAGCCCCTGGCCGCGGCCCTGCTGGCGCTGGCCGCCCTGCTGTGGCCGGGCCTGCTCTACGTCGTCGTACGCCACTGGCACCGCCGTATGCCCGGCGCGGTGTTCCTGGGCTGCGTGGCCACGCAGGGCCTCGCCGTACTCGGCGCCACGCTCGCCGCGGCGGAGTCGACGGCCTGGCTCGCGCACGCGGCCCTGGTGCTGTTCTGGCTCGGTCTCGTCCTCTACGTCGTCGCCCTCACCCGCTTCGATCTGCGCCAGGTGCTCGAGGGCGCCGGGGACCAGTGGGTCGCGGGCGGTGCGATGGCCATCTCCGCGCTCGCCGGGTCCAAGCTGATCGCCGCCGACAGCGCGCGCCTGTACCTGTGGAACAACGACGCCGACGACGTCCTGCGCAAGGTCACCGTCGCCCTGTTGGTGCTCGACCTGGCCTGGTACGCCGCACTCCTCGTGGCCGAGGTGATCCGGCCGCGGACCCGCTACGACGTCCGCCGCTGGGCGACCGTGTTCTCGCTGGGCATGACCGCGGCGGCGACCCTGTCGGTCGCCGCCGCGGTGGACGTCTCCTGGCTGGAAGGCCCCGGCGAGGTCCTGCTGTGGATCGCGGTCGCGGTCTGGTTGGCCGTCGCCGTGGGGGCGGTACGGGAGGAGCGGGCCTACGCCTCGGCCGCCGCGGCTGCCTCGGCCGAGGACGCCAGGCTCACGTCCACAGCACCGCGATGAAGATGTTCGCCGTGGTGAGCAGCCCCACAAGACCGAACAGGTTCTTGTCCACCTTCTCGTCGTCCCGCTTCACATAGACGAGCCCGAGGATCACGATCAGCAGGGCCAGCTTCACGCCGATCTTGAAGTTGTCGACCGTCTGGTCGTCCGCCTGGTTGAGCCCGACCAGGATCACCCCGGTGACCAGCATCGTCAGCGCGCCGTGCAGCATCGCCGGGACAAAGCGGGCGGTGCCCTGGCCCATCGCCTTCATCTGGGTGAGGAATCCGCCCAGGAGGGAGGCGATGCCGATGATGTGCAGGCCGACGAAGAGATGGATGAGTACGTCCATGAGGCCGGAGCCTAATCAGGGGCCCCCGGGACGCCCGACACCGGCCCGCCTTCCCCCGCCAACGGATCTTGCATATATGCGCTCCATAGCACCCCGTCACCGCCACTCGCCCCGAAACCACCACTTCGGTCATCGCACAGCGTGAAGGTGACCGCCCCATTCGCGGATCACGGTCACATACGGTCACCTGGCGATCCCCTGATGGCAGTTCCGCACAACGCGTTACCAAGCCGACACACCCCGGTTTAGCGTCCTCCACCAGGTGACCGGCTCCCCACCGCCGCCCGGGCCAGGGGCGGCAGTCGGACACCACCGCCGAGAAGGTCCGGCGGCGGCCTGCTCCCCCTGTGCGGGCCGCCGCCGGACGTGTAAGCCCGTACGACGCTCCCCCTGGCGGCCGTACGGACCGGGCGGGTCGTAGGAGTCGTGCGAAAGGACGTGCAGTCCACGTGGCAGCGCACCGCAAGCCCCGACAGCGCTCGGCCGGCGGCAACACCGTCCGTACGGCCGCCACGGTCGCCCTCGCGGGCGCGGCGACCGCGACCGGCTTCGACGGGACCGGGCACGCCGAGCCCGAACTGACACCGGCGCAGGTCAAGGCGAAGGTGGACCGGCTGTACCAGGAGGCGGAGGCCGCCACCGACAAGTACAACGGCGCGAAGGAGAAGGCGGACTCGGCCGAGGCGCGGCTGAAGTCACTGCGGGACGAGGCGGCGCGCAAGACGGAGAAGCTCAACTCGGCGCGGGACTCGCTCGGTTCGATGGCCGCGGCCCAGTACCGCGACGGCGGTCTCGACCCCGCCGTACAGCTCGTCCTCTCCGACGATCCCGAGCGGTATCTGGACGGCGCCGAGTTCGCCGAGCGGGTCGGCACCCGGCAGGCCGCCTCCGTCGCCGATGTGCGCAAACAGCTCCGGGAGATCGAGCAGTTGCGCGGGGCCGCGCACATCGAGCTCGCCTCGCTCAAGTCACGCCAGGCGGAGCTGAAGCGGCACAAGCAGACGATCACCGGCAAGCTGGACGCCGCGAACCGGCTGCTGTCCCGGCTGTCGGCCGAGGAGCGCGCGGAGTTCGACGGGGGCGCCGATCGTGCCTCCCGGTCGGTCTCGGGCGCGCGAGAAGGGCTCGCGGCCCCCGGAACGGCCACGACGCGGGCCCCCAACTCCCGTGCCGCGGACGCCGTCGCCTACGCCTACCAGAAGCTCGGCAGCCCCTATGTGTGGGGCGCGACCGGCCCGGACGCCTTCGACTGCTCGGGGCTCACCCAGGCCGCCTACCGCGCCGCGGGCGTCTCGCTGCCCCGCACGACCTACTCCCAGATCGACTCCGGCCGCCGTGTCGCCCGCTCCGAACTCCTCCCGGGCGACCTGGTGTTCTTCTACTCCGGCATCAGCCATGTCGGCATCTACGTCGGCAACGGCCAGATGATCCACGCCCCGAACCCGTCCGCCCCCGTACGGCTGGCGCCGCTCACCGAGATGCCGTTCGCGGGGGCGACTCGGGTGGTGTGAGAGGCACCGGCCTCACACCAGTCGCCGAGCCGTCGCCCACCGAGTCAGCTCGTGCCGGTTCGACAACTGCAACTTCCGCAGTACCGCAGAGACATGGGACTCGACCGTCTTCACCGAGATGAACAGCTGCTTGGCGATCTCCTTGTAGGCATAGCCACGGGCGATGAGGCGCAGCACCTCGCGCTCGCGCTGGGTGAGCCGGTCCATGTCCTCGTCGACCGGAGGGGCGTCCGTGGAGGCGAAGGCGTCCAGGACGAAGCCGGCCAGACGCGGCGAGAAGACCGCGTCGCCCTCCTGGACCCGGAAGATGGAGTCGACCAGGTCGGTGCCGGTGATCGTCTTGGTCACATAGCCACGCGCGCCCCCGCGGATCACCCCGATCACATCCTCCGCGGCGTCCGAGACGGACAGCGCGAGGAAGCGGACCGGCTCTTCGGCGTCGGCCATCAACGGGGCGCAGCGGCGCAGCACTTCGACCCCGCCGCCGCCCGGCAGATGCACATCGAGCAGCACGACCTCGGGCCGGGTCGCGGTGATGACCGTGACCGCCTGGTCGACGTCCGCGGCCTCGCCGACGACCTCGACGCCGGTCTGCTCGGTCTGGCCGATCTCGGCCTGAACTCCCGTACGGAACATGCGGTGGTCGTCGACGAGGACCACACGCACCCGGCGCTCACCCGCGCTGCCGGTGGCCTCCGCCGTACCGCTTGCCTCGTCGCTCATGACGTCTTCTCCGCCCTCTCCATCTCCAGTTCGACCTCCGTGCCGCCGTCGGGCACCGCGCGCAGCCGCGCCGTGCCGCCGTTGCGCTCCATACGGCCGATGATCGATTCTCTGACGCCCATGCGGTCGGCGGGTATCGAGTCGAGATCGAAGCCGGGCCCGCGGTCCCGAACGGACACGAAGACCCTCTTCCCCTCGACCTCGGCGTAGACCTGCACGGCGCCGCCCTCGCCACCGTACTTGGCGGCGTTCACCATCGCTTCGCGTGCCGCCTGCATCTGTGCGCCGATCTTCTCGTCGAGCGGGCAGTCGCCGACCACGACGACCTCTATGGGGACGCCGTGCTTGTCCTCCACCTCGGCGGCGTTGCGCCGGACCGCGTCGGCGAGGGTGTCGGGCTCGTCGGCCTCGTCCTTGCCGGTGCCCTCGGGCTTGTAGAGCCAGGTGCGCAGGTCGCGCTCCTGGGCGCGGGCAAGGCGGCGCACCTCGCCGGCGTTCTCCGCGTTGCGCTGGATCAGGGTCAGGGTGTGCAGCACCGAGTCATGGACATGAGCGGCGACCTCCGCACGCTCCTGGGCGCGGATGCGCATCAGACGCTCCTCGGAGAGGTCCTGGGTCATGCGCACGAGGTACGGGCCCGCGAGGAGCGTTATCCCGACGAGGACCGCGAGGGCCGCCTGGAGCACGGAGCCGAGGTGGGCGGCGGAGCCCTGGAGCACGAAGATGCCGGAGACACCGGTGGTGACCAGCAGCACTCCGCCGGCCGCGCGCAACAGGGTCAGAGTGCGCCGACGGCGGCCGACCTCCATCCAGCGGGCCCGGCGGGCGTTGTCCGCCTGCCGCCAGACCAGGGCGACACCCGCGGCGACGAGCACGGCGGGCCAGAGGTAGGCCTGGGCGCCGCTGCCGAGGTCGACGCTGCCCACGAAGACCATGGCCACCACGACCATGAGGAGCAGGGCGACGATCTGACCCTTGTCGGGCTTGCGGGTGACGAGTCTGCGGCGGCCGTCCGCCGAGGTCTCGGTGGTGACGAGGGAGGGCGGCCGCTGTCCGGCGACGCCGCCGACGCCGAGCGGCACGAAGAACCAGAACGCGGCATACAGCAGCGCGCCGAGGCCGTCTGCCATGAACAGGCCGACGAAGACGAGCCGCACCCAGATCACGGGCAGTCCGAGGTGCCCGGCGAGCCCCCGCGCCACACCCCCGAGCCAGCGTCCGTCGCTGCTGCGGTAGAGCTTGCGCGGCGGCCGCGGTTCGACGAGGGGCGCTGCTGCGGCTTCCGACATGCCATCGATGGTCACACGGTCGGTCGAGCGGAGCATCAGGGTTGACCCCCGAGACTCCCCCGATCTTCGGGCGGCCGCCCGGTCGAACGGGTCCCGGGCGCCGGCTCGGGGTCGATATCAGGGTCCGGCCAGGGTCGTTCCCACTGCCATCGGGGCGCCGCGCCCGTCACCATGGACGCATGACTGATCACGACCACGCCGCGACGGGTCCGGGACCCGGCACCGGCCCGAGCCCCGTAGCGGGCGCCGGGCCGCAGGATGCCGCGCCCGCCGCGGACTCCGCTCCCGGCGCGGGCGGGGGCTCGCGCGCACCCGGGCGGGCGGGCGCGCAGGAAGAGGGAGGAGGCACCGAGCCGCCCGGCAGGTTCCGCCGGGACCGACGGCACAAGATGCTGGCCGGGGTGTGCGCGGGGCTCGGACGGCAGTGCGACATGGACCCGGTGATCTTCCGGATCACTCTCACCGTGCTCTCCGCGACCGGTGGCCTCGGCCTGATCTTCTACGGCTTCGCCTGGCTCCTGATCCCGTACGAGGACGAGGAGCAGAACGAGGTCCGCAAGCTCCTGACCGGCCGGGTCGACGGCCAGGCGCTGACCGCGGTGCTGTTCGCGCTGGTCGGCTGCGGAGTGTTCCTGACGATGCTGAGCAACGGCGGGGTGCTGACCTTCGCCGTCATACTCTCCCTGCTGCTCGCGGGCGCCGGGTACTGGTCGCGGCAGCGCGGCGGTGCCGATCCCGATCCGCTCGCCGCGCAGGCCGTCGCCGATGCCCCACCGGAGGCCCAGGCGCCCCCGGTGCCCACCGCCTACCCCTCCTGGTGGCGCGACCCCATCGTCAAGGACGGCACGCACGACGGCGGCACCGGCTATCTGTGGGGCCCCCGCGACTCCCGCGACCGGGACATCGCGGCGGCGGTCGACATCAGCCTCGGCGCCTCCTACGGACACCGCCGCGAGGATCTGCGCGTCCGCCGCACCGAGCCGCCGAAACCGCGCGGCCCCCGCTGGATCGGCGGCTGGATCCTGCTGCTGGCCCTGGTCGCGGGCGGCCTCGGCACCAGACTGACCTGGGACGAGCACCCGCTCGGCACCAGCCTCCAGACCGGCCTGGCCTGTGCTCTGATCGTGCTCGGCGTCGGCATCGCGGTCAGCGCGTTCCTCGGGCGCACGGGAGCCGGGTCCATCTTCCTGGCCGTCGTCACCGCGGGACTGCTGGCCGCCTCGGCCGCCCTTCCCAAGGACATCGGCACCCAGTGGATACGCACGACCTGGCAGCCGGACACCGTGGCGGCCGTCAGGACGCAGTACGACCTCGGCACCGGTGTCGGCACGCTCGATCTGAGCGGGCTGGACATAGCCAAGGGCAAGACGGTGGCCACCAGCGCCGAGGTCGGCGTCGGACAGCTGAAGGTGATCGTGCCCCCGGAGGTGACGGTGAAGGTGAACATCGACGTGGGCGTGGGAGACATCCAACTGCCCGGCGACGACAAGGAAGACGTGGATGTGGCACCGGGCAAGAACAAGGACGTCACCCTGAAGCCGGCCAAGGGCACCGAGGCCGCGGGCAGCATCGAACTCGATCTCAATGTGGGCGTGGGACAGGCGGAGGTGAGCCGTGCTGCGTCATGAGTTCCAGCCCGGGCGGCTGGTCGCGGGTGCCGTTCTGACCCTCGCGGGCGTCATCTACGCCGGTGACGCGGGCGGGGCCTGGGAGACGCCGTGGTTCGTGGTCATCCCGGTGGTACTGGCGGGCCTGAGCCTGGCGGCCGGGGTGGCCCTGATGGCCCGGGGCATACGCAGGCGCCGCCGGGTGGGCCGCACGGAAGGCGGCTCCGGGGCGATACCGACGGAGCAGGGGGCCTCGCGGTGACCGGGGGCGCCGTGCCCCTCGCCCGCTACTGGTAACCGGCTCGCTGCCGTTTGCGGGCCCGGAGCATGGCGTCCAGCGAGAGGCAGGGGGCGCCGGCGAGGACCAGGGGGAGCCAGGCCATCAGGTAGG
This sequence comes from Streptomyces sp. NBC_00287, assembly GCF_036173105.1. Classification (NCBI taxonomy): domain Bacteria; kingdom Bacillati; phylum Actinomycetota; class Actinomycetes; order Kitasatosporales; family Streptomycetaceae; genus Streptomyces; species Streptomyces sp. NBC_00287. Next base: position 5,758,970 of record NZ_CP108053.1, on the reverse strand, counting down.
CGAGGTCGTTGCCGTAGTAGTACGGGTCCGCGGCCCAGCTCACCGTCAGCCACAGGCTGAGCGAGATCAGGGCGCCGCCCAGGGCGGCGAGGCGGGCGAAGAGGCCCAGGAGGGTGCCGATGCCGACGGCCAGCTCGCCGAAGGCGATGGCGTAGCCGAAGGCGACGGGGTTCTCCAGGGACATGTCGACCAGCTCGGGGATGGCAGCGGTGTCACGGACGGCGCGCATCATGTCGCCGATGGAGCCCGAGCCGGAGTCCTTCAGAAAGGAGCTGTCGGTGAGTTTGTCGAGGGAGGCGTAGATGAAGGTGACGCCCAGGAAGATGCGGAGAGGGAGGAGGGCGTAGCGCGTGGCCAGGTCCCGCCAGTCGTGGCCGCCGTCCAGGTACGGGTCGTGTGTGTCGGTACGGAAGCCATGAGTCATCGGTGCCGCCTCTCGCCCGTCGGGACGTGCCCCTCAAGGGACGATACGTACACCGACCTGGGCCCGCTCAATCCTGACCCGACCATTTTCTCCGGCTTGACGGTTTTTCGCCCCCGGCCTCACCGCCGAAGACGCCCCGACCTCATCGCCCAGGAAACGGTCACTCCGTCACATCGATCGCGTACCGCCCGGTCTCCACGCCCGCGGCCGTCACCACCTGCACCTCCACCCTCCCCGGCTCCACATCCGCCGGGACCGGGACCGTCAGGACCGTGTCCGTCGGGTTGCTGAAGCCTCCGGTCACCGGGACCAGGGGGACATGGACGTTGACCGGGCCGATGCGGACCACCATGCGGGACAGGCGGTCGGCGGTGCCCGCGCCGGGCGGGACGAAGCCGGCGCCGCGGATCTCGATGTCGTCGCCGGTGCGGATCGGGCCGTCCAGGTCGCCGGCCTCCCGGGAGCGGACCACGGAGAGGATCACCGGGCGGCCGCCCTCGGCGTACTTGCCGGCCAGGTAGGTCGCCGCGGAGATCAGGACGACCACCGCAAGGCCCCAGGGCAGATCCGGGAGCTGGTCGGGGCGGCGGGACAGGCGTACCGCGGCGAACAGCAGGGCCACCGCGCTGATCACCAGGTACTGGATGTCGGCGAAGGTTCCCCGGCCGGCGTCGTCCGTCAGGAGGTCCGAGGCGCGGGGGCGTTCCGCGCGTACCTTCTGCAGGCGTTGGCCCAGCACGCGCAGGCTCACGACCCGGCGGACCAGCACCGCGATGGCGCAGACCACCGCGAGGACGGTCACCGCACCGGCCCCGCGGGCGAGTTCGAGGCCGGCGATCAGGGCGTCGCGTTCCCCGGGCTCGGAGGCGGCGGCGAGGCGGCCCACCAGGACCAGCACCGCGTACGCCACGAACAGCACCCATACCGCGGCCACCGCGCGGGAGGTGGACAGCCGGTTGTCCTCGCCGATGACGGGGGCCAGCGCGCCGCCCCGGGCGCGGTGGAACCATGACGCCGCCGTCAGCGCGCCCGCCGTCACCACCGCCGCCAGCAGTCCGGCCGTACGCGCGCTCGTCCAGCCCGCGCCGATCGCGGTGAGCGCCTGTGCGAGGAGCAGGGCGATCACCAGGGCCCACACCGTGTACGCGGTGCGGCGCCACAGACGGGCCAGCCAGGCCTCGCCCTCGGCGCGGCCGCGTTCGGCGACCAGTTCGGCGGACTGGGTGAGTTCCTCCGAGACCCACTGCCGGGATGCCGACGCCGAGTGCGCCACCGCCGCGGGCAGGCCATGGCCGGCCGCGAACTCGTCCCGCTTCAGCAGGAATTCGGCCACCGCGCGCCGGTGCCCCGCACGCGCCCCGTGCGGACAGTCCCCGCAGGTGCAGCCACCCGCGTGCGCACCCGCGCCCGCGTCCGCGCCTTGTCTCGCCTCCTGCACCGCCACGTCCGACGCCCGCCTTCCCCGTGCTCGGTACCGCCACAACTCCAGCGCACTGGCAGCGAATTGTGCCCTACGCCACCCCGGGCCACCCCAGCAGGGCGGGTCCGCGGCAGGCCTGTCGGGAGTGATGCGCGGGTCGCCGTGTTGACCCGGCTGGGAGAATTTCCCCATGGCCGAGATCATCCAGCGCGACGGGACCTGGGCCTTCGACGGCACCACGGTCAGGATCACGCCGGGTCTGCACCGCTCGGTGCCGCTGTTCCGGCAGACGTACGGGGAGATCGCCGTACCGCTGGAGGCCGTCGCCGGGGTCGTCTTCGAACCCGAACGCAAGCGCGGCCGACTGCGGATGCGGCTGCGCGAGGGCGCCGATCCGCTTCTGCACGCGACCGGGGGACGGCTGCCCGACCCGGCGGACCCGTACCGGCTGACGGTGGACGTGGACCGCGCCGGGGTCGCCGAGTACGTGGCCGAGGAGATCCGCCGCTCCCTGCTGCTGGACCAGATCCCTACCGAGCCCACCAAGGCCTATCTGCTGCCCGGCCCCCCGGTCCCGGTCTCGGTCCGCTCCTCCGACGGCACGGTCTCCTTCGACGGAATCCAGGTGCGCATCGACTGGGCCGACACCTCCGACCGGGTCAAACGGGCCACCGGGCCACGCATCATCAACCTCGCCGATGTCACCGGGGTCGAGTGGCTGCCCAACTCCGGCTACGAGGACGGCTTTCTGCGCTTCGTCACCCGCGAGACGTCGTTCTCCAAACTCCCGCCGGAGAAGGACCCTTACGCCCTCGACCTGTGGGGCAGCGCCCGCCGCGATCTGCTCACCGCGCTCGTCGCCACCGCGGTGACCGCCCGGCTGCCGCACCCCTCCACCCGCACCGGCGTGGAGTACGCGGAGCGCTCCCGCCCGCTCACCGCGGCCGTACCGCCGCCGGCCGACCATCACGACGTACTCCTGCGCAGGCTGCGGGAGTTGGGGGAGCTGCACAGGGACGGGGTCCTCACCGACGAGGAGTTCGCGATGACCAAGGCGGTCGTGCTCAGAGGCTTCTAGCTCAGCAGGTCCGGTTCGCTCCGGCTGATGTCCTGCCACAACGGCTGATAGTTGATCCACGCCACCAGATCCCCGCCGAGTTGCTCGCGGGTCGCGACCGCCGCCTTGTGGTCGATCAGGACCGGCCGGCCCGCCGCCTTCGCGGTCAGCTGCACCTGGCAGGAGCGTTCCAGCGACAGAAACCACCAGGCCGCCGCGTCCACCGAGTCGCCCACGGTCAGCAGTCCGTGGTTGCGCAGCACGAGCGCCTTGTTCGAGCCGAGCGCGGTCGCGATACGGCGGCCCTCCTCGGCGTCGACGGCGACACCGCTGTAGGCGTCGTACAGGGCGATGTCCTCGTAGAAGGCGCAGCTCTCCTGGGTGATCGGGTCGAGGAGCTCGCCGAGGGCCGCGAGCGCGCGGCCGTGCACGGAGTGGCAGTGGGCGACGGCGACGACGTCCGGGCGAGCGGCGTGGACCTGGGCGTGGACGGTGAAGGCGGCCTGGTTGACGTGATAGCGGCCGTCGATGACCTGTCCGTCCGAGTTGGCCAGCACCAGATCGCTGACCGTGACGTGCCTGAACGGCATCCCGAAGGGGTTCACCCAGAAACAGTCGCTGAACTCCGGATCGCGTGCAGTGATGTGCCCCGAGACCCCGTCCTCGAAGCCGAGGCGCCCGAAGATCCGCAGCGCGCCCGCGAGCCGTTCCTTGCGGTGCCGGCGTTCGTCCTCGACCGACTCGTGCATCGGCGGCATGGCGAAGCGCAGCCGGTCGGTGGGGAGCGGAAGCGGCGGCGTGGACCCGAGCATGTGGCAGCCTCCTGCACTGGTTCCTTTACGGCCCGGAAGTTACCGTCGGTCAGGGCAAAAGGGCAGGGCCGAGTTGTAAAGATGACGCGCAACCCTTTCAGGGACTCGCCGGTCTGTGATGCGGAACCAGAAATTCAGCACCACTTTTCAGCCAGGAGCCCCCGTGAGCATCGCCGACCGCCACGTCACCGCCCTCATGCGGCAGCTCGCCTCCCAGGACGTGGTCGAGCTCGTCCACCCCTTCGCCGAGTGGCAGACCTTCGGCGCCCTCGCGTACATCGCCGAGTGCTACGGCTTCCGGTACGCGGACGTCCGTCTCGTCGGCAAGGAGAAGACCGCCCACATCCGCCTGGTCCGCGACACCGGCCCCCGGGCCCAGCAGCGCGCGGCGGCCAACGCGGCCGCGTTCCCGAATGCGGGCGCGGGCGGCCCGGTGCCCGGCATGTACCAGGGCTCCCTGACGCCCGTCCCCGAGGCACAGCCGGACGTCGACCTGATCACGACGCTCATCCGGTACGACGCCCTGGGCGCCGCCGCCAACCGCAAGCAGCTGCTCACCATGGCCTGGGCGTTCCCGCTGCTGTTCGTGCTGCTGGCCGCGCTGACCGGAAAGTTCGTGGTCCTGCTTCCGCTCGCCGCCCTGACCCCGGCGTTCCTGCTGATCACCCTGCGCGTGAACGAGGCCCGGCGCGCCAAGCTGGCCCGGCGTCTGAGCGCCGCGGGCTGCACGCCGGTGCGGGACGAGCAGGGCCGGGAACGCTACATCCGCGCCTGATAGCAGACAGAAGATGTCGGGTATCGGCGTCACACTCTTCGTATGACGAACAATTGGGCCGCCCTCACCACCGCCGAACCCGAACTCGCCAAGCTCGTGGAGGAGCGCTTCGGCGCCTACACCCACCACATCCTCGCCACCCTCCGCAAGGACGGCTCCCCCCGGACCACCGGCCTGGAGGTCCGCTTCCTGAACGGCGAGCTGTGGCTCGGCATGATGCCGGACTCGCTCAAGGCGCTCGACCTGCGCCGCGACCCGCGCTTCGCGCTCCAGGCGAACCCGGGAGAGGGCACCGGCATGGGCGGCGGAGACGTCCGGATCAGCGGGCGGGCGATCGAGGTCCACGACCCCGCGCAGAAGGCCGGGTACAGCGAAGAGGTGGAACCGCCGGAGCCGTTCCACCTCTTCCGCACCGAGCTGACGGAGGTCACGCGGACCTACATCGAGGACGACAAGTACCTGGTCGTCCAGGTCTGGAAGCCCGGAGCGCCGGTGCGCACGCTCAAGCGGACCTGACTTTCACAAAGCGGGAGACCTACTCCCACTCGATCGTGCCCGGCGGCTTCGACGTCACGTCGAGCACGACCCGGTTGACGTCCCGCACCTCGTTGGTGATCCGCGTGGAGATCTTCGCGAGGACGTCGTACGGCAGACGCGACCAGTCGGCCGTCATGGCGTCCTCGGAGGAGACCGGGCGCAGCACGATCGGGTGGCCGTAGGTCCGGCCGTCGCCCTGGACGCCGACCGAGCGGACGTCCGCGAGCAGGACCACCGGGCACTGCCAGATGTCGCGGTCCAGGCCGGCCGCGGTCAGTTCCTCGCGGGCGATGGCGTCGGCGTCGCGGAGCAGATCGAGCCGGTCCTTCGTCACCTCACCGACGATACGGATGCCCAGGCCGGGGCCGGGGAACGGCTGGCGCTGGACGATCTCCTCGGGCAGGCCCAGCTCCTGGCCGACCATCCGGACCTCGTCCTTGAACAGCTGGCGCAGCGGCTCGATGAGCTGGAACTCGAGGTCCTCGGGCAGGCCGCCCACATTGTGGTGGGACTTGATGTTCGCCGTGCCGGTGCCGCCACCGGACTCGACCACGTCGGGATACAGGGTCCCCTGGACCAGGAACTCCACCGCCGGACCCGCGTCCGCGATGATCTCGGCCTGGGCCTGCTCGAAGACCCGGATGAACTCGCGGCCGATGATCTTCCGCTTCTCCTCGGGATCGGAGACCCCGGCCAGCGCCTTGAGGAACCGCTCCTCCGCGTCCACGACCTTCAGCTGTACGCCGGTCGCGGCCACGAAGTCCTTCTCGACCTGCTCGCTCTCGCCCTTGCGCATCAGGCCGTGGTCGACGTACACGCAGGTCAGCTGGGAGCCGATGGCCTTGGCGACCAGGCCCGCGGCGACCGCGGAGTCCACGCCGCCGGACAGACCGCAGATCGCGCGCTTGTCGCCGACCAGCTCGCGGATCGCGGTGACCTGCTCCTCGATGACATTGCCCGTGGTCCACGAGGGCGTGAGCCCGGCACCGCGGTACAGGAAGTGCTCCAGCACCTGCTGGCCGTGCGTGGAGTGCATGACCTCGGGGTGGTACTGGACGCCGTAGAGCTTCTGCTCGTCGTTCTCGAAGGCGGCGACCGGGACGACGTCCGTGGAGGCCGTGACGGTGAAGCCCTCGGGGGCGGCGGAGCAGGCGTCGCCGTGCGACATCCAGACGTGCTGCTCGGCCGGGGTGCCCTCGAAGAGGGTGGAGGAGGAGCGGGAGACATGCAGGTCGGTACGGCCGTACTCGCGCGCGCCGGTGTTGTCGACGGTGCCGCCGAGGCTCTGGGCCATCAGCTGGAAGCCGTAGCACATACCGAAGACGGGGACGCCGGCCTCGAAGAGCGCGCGGTCGAGACGGGGGGCGCCCTCCTCGTAGACCGACGAGGGGCCGCCGGAGAGGATGATGGCCGCCGGGTTCTTGGCGAGCATCTCCGCGACCGGCATGGTGCTCGGCACGATCTCGCTGTAGACCCGGGCCTCACGGACGCGACGGGCGATGAGCTGGGCGTACTGCGCGCCGAAGTCGACTACCAGGACGGTGTCGGGGGCGGCGGGGGTCGCTGGTGACACGGGTTGCCTTCCGGCGGCTTGAAAAGGGCTGTGCCACCGATTCTAACGGGGCGGCCAACGGCGGATTGCGTCTCAGGATGCGAACCGGGTTGGGCGGTCACCGTGGGCCACGGCATACTGACCACATGCTCACGCACCCGACCTTCCTCTTTACCTATGGCATCCGGCCCACCGGCTGCCATGGTCGTGCTGCTTGAGCAACTGACAAGCGACTTCCCAGGCGCCCCGGGCCGACAAGGTCCGGGGCGCCTGGTGTTTTCCGGATCTTGCCGCTCCGGGGCACCCGTCACCACCAAGGAGCCCCCGACATGACCGCCAACGCCATCGCCACGGAGAAGACCGGCGCCCGTACCGACGAGGCCGCCTCCGTGATCACCGGCGCCCGTGACCGCATCGACTCGCTCGACGACCGGATCATCGGTCTGATCCAGGAACGGATGGCCGTCTCGGCCGTCGTCCAGGAGGCCCGGATCGCCTCGGGCGGTCGCCGGGTGAACCTCTCCCGCGAGATGGAGATCCTCGACCACTACAGGGAGGCGCTGGGCAAGCCGGGCACCGCCCTCGCGATGACGCTCCTCGAACTGTGCCGCGGCCGCATCTGAGTTCGAGCCCGCCCTCACCCGTACGGCGCGTGACCGTGACGCGAGACGCTTCGTTGGTGGTGGTGTCCGTGTCAGCCAGGGGCGGGCCCGAAAGAACCACGCGTGGCTCACTGGAGCGATGAGACGTACGGATCGTGCCGTGCGTCGTGGGACCTCGCTCCAGTCAAGTGACCGGACGGCAGGGGACAGCAGCCCGGTCACCCAAGAGAACGGTCGGCTCCGGGGACGCCCGGGGCCGGCCGGCGGGAATGCACAACTCAAGTCCAAAGCTGGGTCAAACGGTTGCGGAGGCCGCTGCGATCCAGCACGATGCGAGGAAGCCCCCGAAGTCCCAGAGGTCCAGACCTCTACCCACAGCATCCACAGACAAGCGGCGCAACCCCCCGGCGCCGCTCCCAGGCACCGGCGCTGCCCTGACGTCGGTGCTGACGAAAGAAGGGCCCCGCGACCGAGCGCCGCGGGGCCCTTCGCCGTTCATAAAAATGCCGGGCCGTTCGCCCGTACATAAAAATTTTGTGAGCGCGCGGTACAACCATTCACAGACCTCGCGGATCAAACCATGCGAACCAAGGGCCACACCCGCGCCCCACGCGGAGGCCTCAGCATCGAGTTTTCGAGGTCTTCATGAAGCTTCGCCGTGCCCTGGCCGCCGCGGCCGCGACGGCCGCCATCGCGCCGATCGCGCTGATGTCCGCTCCGGCCGCGTTCGCCACGGAGGAGACCTCGCCGTCGCCGTCCGCGACCGAGAGCACGCCGAGCGCTCCGGAGAGCACCCCCGAGAGCACGCCCGGCGCCGATGAGTCGACCCCGGCCGCCGAGACCACCACGCCCGCGCCCACCGGCTCCTCCCCGGCCGCCGAGGAGAGCAGCCCGGCCCCGGCCGAGAGCAGCCCCGCCGCCACCGGGAGCTCCCCGGCCCCGACCGCGAGCACCCCGTCCGACGACGAGTCCGAGGACGAAGAGGGCGACGACGAGATCGTCGAGGAGTGCCCCGTCGACGAAGAGGGCTACCCGATCTACGACATCAGCGAGGTGCTGCACAGCTCGCTGACCGGTCTGCCCGAGACCGTGGTGGCGGGCAGCGGCTGGACGAACTTCAAGTTCAACGTCACCAACTCCGGCGACGAGACGATCGAGGACATCCTGCCCGTCGTCGGCGTCGCCGCGATGGACTGGGTGCTGGAGGACGACTACACCGACCTGGTCACCGTGCAGGTGAACAAGGGCGGCTCCTGGGTCGACATCGCCACCCAGTTCGGCGAGGGCGGCGCGCTCAACGCCTTCACCCTCGAAGGCGGCCAGTCGATCAGCTACGACCTGCGGGTGAACATCAGCCGCGAGGTCCCGAGCGCGGTCGGCATCGCCATCGGGCTGGCCGAGTACTCCACCGAGGACGCCTGCTGGACCTCCGAGGACGAGAACTACGGCATCTACTTCTTCGAGGTCCTGCCGGCCGGCTCCAACCCCGGTAAGCCGAACGACTCCAAGCCGCAGACCGGCGGCAAGGACGAGATCACCGACGTCAACGAGGTCGACGTCGACGGTGAGCTCGCCGAGACCGGCTCGGACTCGAACCTGCCCGTCCTCGCCACCATCGGTGGTATCGCGATCGTCGCCGGTACGGGCGTGGTGTTCGCGATGAAGCGCCGCAAGGGCGCCGAGGCGTAAGGCCTCGACAGACTCAACGCAAGAAAAGAGAAGGACCTGCACTCGGAGGGGGGTGCAGGTCCTTCTCGTTTCCCGTCACTTCTTCGGCGGCACCGCCGGCATCCCCAGGAACGGCAGCCGCAGCGCGCCGAACGCCTCCGCCGGGACCGCGGGCTGCTTCGGCTCGACCGGCTGGAGCCGCTCGTACGGCCGCTCCTGCGCCGGACGCGGGTCCTCCTCGCCCTTGTTGGGCCAGTACGACATCGCCCGCTCGGCCTGTGCGGTGATGGTCAGGGAGGGGTTGACGCCCAGGTTCGCGGAGACCGCGGCGCCGTCGACCACCGAGATGCCCGGGTGGCCGTACAGCCGGTGGTACGGGTCGATCACGCCGGTCTCCGGTGAGGCGCCGATCGGGCAGCCGCCGAGGAAGTGGGCGGTGAGCGGGGTGCCCATCAGTTCGCCGACGTTGGAGCCCGCGAAGCCGTTGATCTCGGCCGCGATCGCCGAGGCGGCCTCGGTGGCGGCGCTGATCTGCATGGGGTTGGGGGCGCCGTGCCCCTGGCGGGCGGTGAGCATGCCCTTGCCGACGCCGTCCGGTTTCAGATACGTCGTCAGGGAGTTGTCCAGGGACTGCATCACCAGGCCGATGATGGTCCGCTCCGACCAGCGCCGGTTGGACAGGGAGCGCAGGATCAGCAGCGGGTGCCGGGCGGCGTTGCCCAGCCAGGCCGCGACGCGTGAGGCGCCCTTTGTGTACGGGACCTGAAGTATCGTCAGGCTGCCCATCGAGTTGGAGCCCTTGCCGTAACGGACCGGCTCGATATGGGTGTTGCCGTCGGGATGGACCGACGACGTGATCGCGACCCCGCGCGTGAAGTCGACCTTCTTCTCGCCCGTCACCTTGCGATAGCGCCGGTTGTCGGTCTGCGCGCCCACCAGCGCCTCGGAGTTGGTCCGGGTCAGCTCGCCCAGCTTCGGCGAGAGATACGGCAGTTGCCCGCTCTCCTTCATCCGGTGCAGCAGCGTCTGGGTGCCGTAGGTGCCGGCGGCGAGGACGACACGGCGGGCCTTGAAGACGCGGCCCTCGCTCTTCTTCCGGTCCGTCGGAAGGGTCGCGACCGCGTAGCCGCCCTGCGAGTCGTCGGTGACCGACACGACCGTCGTCATGGGGTGCACGACCGCGCCGGCCTTCTCGGCGAGGTAGAGGTAGTTCTCGTTCAGGGTGTTCTTCGCGCCGTGGCGGCAGCCCGTCATGCACTCGCCGCACTCGGTACAGGCCTTGCGGGCCGGTCCCGCGCCGCCGAAGTAGGGGTCGGCGACCTGCGCGCCGGGCTTGGCCTTCGTGGCGCCGTCCGCGTCCTCGCCGTCGCCGAAGAAGACACCGACCGGCGCCATGTGGAAGGTGTCGCCGACTCCCATCCGCTGCGCCGCGGCCTTCAGATGGACGTCGGAGGGGGTCATGGTCGGGTTGAGCCGAACGCCGAGCATGCGCTGGGCCTGGTCGTAGTACGGCTTCAACTCCTCCTGCCAGTCGGTGATGTCCCGCCACTGCGGGTCCTCGAAGAACGGCTTCGGCGGTACGTAGAGGGTGTTGGCGTAGTTGAGCGAGCCGCCGCCGACGCCCGCGCCGGCCAGGACCATGACGTTGCCGAGCAGATGGATGCGCTGGATGCCGAACATCTTGAGCTTCGGCGCCCAGAGGTAGTTCTTCAGGTCCCAGGAGTTCTTGGGGAGGGTCTCGCGGGTGAAGCGGCGGCCGGCCTCCAGGACGCCTACGGTGTAGCCCTTCTCCGTCAGGCGCAGGGCGGTCACCGAGCCGCCGAAGCCTGATCCGACGACGATGACGTCATAGTCGTATGCGTCCTGGGGCACGTGCGTTCTCTCCTTTGAGCAAGCAGTGCGGGGGGAGTTCAAACAGGTCTAGCGGAAGCGGAACGCCTTCATCAGACGCAGGCTGCGGCTCATGAACGCCGCGTACTTCTCGTCGTCCATGCCCAGCGACGGCGCCATCGGCAGCAGGCGCTGGTGGGCCACCGTCTGGGCCTCGGTGTACTTGAGGATGCCCTCGGAGCCGTGGCGGCGGCCGAGGCCCGAGTCCTTCATGCCGCCCATCGGGGACTGGACGCTGCCGTAGGCGGGGGCGTAGCCCTCGTTGACGTTGACCGTGCCGGTGCGCAGCCGGGCGGCGACCGCGCGGCCACGGCTGCCGTCCTTGGTCCACACCGAGGAATTGAGGCCGTACGGCGTGGAGTTGGCGTGCTCGATCGCCTCGGCCTCGGTCTTGAAGCGGTAGATGGAGACGACCGGGCCGAAGGTCTCCTCCGTGCAGACCGCCATGGGCGCCTCGACGCCGTCGAGGATGGTCGGCTCGAAGAAGTACGGGCCGACGTCCGGGCGGGCCGTGCCACCGGCGACGAGCTTGGCGCCCTTGGCGACGGCCTCCTCCACATGCCGCTTGACGGTCTCCAGCTGGCGCTCGCCGACCAGGGAGCCCATATCGGCGCCGTAGGCGAGGGAGCGGCCGAGGCGCATGGCCTTGGTGCGGGCGGCGAAGCGCTCCAGGAAGGCGTCGGCGATCGACTCGTGGACGTACAACCGCTCGATGGAGATGCAGAGTTGGCCCGCGGAGGAGAAGCAGGCGCGGACGGCGCCCGCCGAGGCCTTCTCGATGTCGGCGTCCTCGAGGACCAGCATGGCGTTCTTGCCGCCGAGTTCGAGGGAGACGCCGACCAGACGGGCCGCGGCGCCCTGGGCGACCTCGCGGCCGGTGCGGGTGGAGCCGGTGAAGGAGACGTAGTCGGCGTGGCGGACGACCTCGGGTCCGACGACCGGGCCGTCGCCGAGCACGACCTGGAAGACCTCGGCGGGCAGACCGGCCTCGATCAGCAGGTCACGGGCCCACAGGGCGGTCAGGCAGGTCTCCGTGTCCGGCTTCATGACGACGGCGTTGCCCGCGACGAAGGCCGGCAGCGCGTCGCCGACCGACAGCTCCAGCGGGTAGTTCCAGGGCGCGATCTGGCCGACGACTCCGCGCGGGTGGCGCAGCTCGGTCACCTTGGTGAGGGTCGGGATGGCTCCGGTGTGCCGCTTGGGCTTGAGATATGCGGGTGCCTTACGGCCGTAATGGCGCGCCGCGACGGCGACGGCCTGCACCTCCTCGTGGGCGTGCAGCCGCGCCTTGCCGGTCTCCAGCTGGATCAGGTCCAGGACCTCGGCCTGGCGCTCCAGCACCAGGTCGTGGAAGCGCAGCAGGACGGCGGCGCGCTGCCGTACCGGGGTCTCGGCCCAGACCGCCTGGGCGACGCGGGCCGCCACGAACGCCTTCTCCACGTCCTCGGGCGTGGACTCCGGCAGGTCCGCCAGCTTCTCGCCGGTGAACGGCGTGTGGTTGGCGGTCCGGCCCGAACCGACCACACCCCGGGTCAGCTGGGCGACCAGCTCGGGGGTCACCACGTCGGCGGCCGTGCGGGCGCCCTCAGGGGCGGGGGCGAGGGGATTCGTGCCGGTCTGTACCGGGGCCTGCGAGTCCGTCATGACGCGCAGGGTATGCCGCGGCGGAGCCTTTGTGTACCCGGCGGTAACGGGGATTCACCGAGTGCTCACATGTTGCCAGCGTCCACTGGCAACGAATGCGCTGATCAGGGCGTTGTGATCGCGAGCCGATCACGCGCACCCTTGAAGAGAGCAGTGCCCTGTTTCTCGTCCGCCGTGCCCTTGGGCATCTCGACACGCAGCTCGTACAGCCGGCCGTCGTCGGTCCGGACGAACAGCTCCATCACTCGGCGCCGGGCGTCCTTGTCACCGTAGGTGCTGTCCGACTGCACGGCCTCCCAGCCCTTGAGGCTAGTGTCCGTGTACTGCGTGCTCGCCCCGCCGAAGAACTCCCAGGTCGCCGCGTGCTGCTTCGCCTGGCTCAGGGGGGTGCCGGGGGCCTTGTCCCACTGGGTGAGGCGGACCTGGAGGGTTCCGGCCGCGTACTCGACCATGCGGGGCTGGTAGGTGGGGCTGCCCTGCCGGGCGAACTCCTCGTACTCGGCGGGGAGGGCGAGGGTGGCGTGCATGGCCTTTTCGGGGTGGGAGGTCCAGGTGTCGGTGCGGCCCTTCTGGGCGCCGGTGTTCTGCGTCGCCGCGCCGCTGTCGGGGCCGTTGAGGAACGCGGCGCCCAGCCAGGAGGCGCCGACCAGGAGGGCGCCGAGGAGGGCCACGGGGAGGGCACGGCGGTGGAGCGGGCGGCGGCGCTGGACTGCGGGCGGCCCTATGACGGATATCGGCTCGGCGGACGTGTCCTCGTCCGCCGCCAGCCGCATCGTCCCGATGTCGTCGCCGTACTCCTCCAGCTCGGAGGCGTCCTGAGGCTCGGGCTCCTCGGGCGCCACCGCCTCCAGCGCCGCCGCGGTCTCCTCGGCGCGCGGGCGCAGGGCGGGGTCCTTCGCCAACAGCCGCGTCAGGAGCGGGCCGAGGGCGCCCGCCCGCTTCGGCTCGGGCGGGTCGACGGCGAGGATCGCGGCGAGCGTGGACTCCATCGTCGTACGACGGAAAGGCGACCAGCCTTCCACGGCCGCGTAGAGGAGGACGCCGAGGGACCACAGGTCGGAGGCGGGGCCCGCGGTGCGGTCGGACATGCGCTCGGGGGCGATGAACTCCAGCGAGCCGACGAACTCGCCCGTGGCGGTGAGGGGTTCCTCGCCCTGGATGTGCGCGATGCCGAAGTCGGTGAGGACGACCCGGTCGTGCCGGCCGAGCAGGACGTTGGCGGGCTTGACGTCCCGGTGCACGATCCCGACGGAGTGCGCCGCGCGCAGGGCGCCGAGGACGGCGAGGCCGATACGGGCGCACTCGGCGGGCTCCAGGGGACCGCGCCGGAGCATTTCGTGCAGGGACTCGCCGCGCACCAACTCCATGACGATCCACGGGAGTCCGTCCTCCTCGACGACGACGTCGTGGATGGAGACGGCGGACGGATGGTCCACGCGTGCGGCGGCGCGGGCCTCACGGTAGAGCCGGTGGGCGGCCCGCTGGTACGCCTCGTCCTCGGGTTCGCCGGGCAACCGCGGTTGTTTTACGGCGACTTCGCGGCTCACGAGCTCGTCGTGGGCGCGCCAGACGGTACCCATGCCGCCGGAGCCGATCCGCTCGATCAACCGGTAGCGCCCACCGACCACACGTCCGTCGCGCTGGCGTTCGCCGCCGTCACTCATGCCCCATGCCTATCGTGCGCGGCGGGTGCTTGTCGACGCGGGGGGTTTCAGGGCTTGCTCACGGGCTTGCTCAGGGCTTGTGGATCTCCCAGTTGTCGATCGTCGTCCGGGCGATCTCGCGGCTCTCGTCGGTGAAGTAGCCCTCGCCCGGGTAGTCGATCCACAGCCGGTACATGTCGCCGTTGCCCGCCCGGTAGTAGAGCACCCGAGCCTCACGCTTGAGCGGGGCCGTCGAGCTCGTCGTCGTGTAGAAGACGGTGTTCTCGGCGGCCTCCCGCTCCTTCCACGTGGTCTCCTTCGGCTTCCCCTTCGGCGCGGGGGAATCGGCGATGTCCCAGGTGTACTCGCCGTCCTTGAGCATCTCCCAGTCGGCGAAGGCCTTTTCGCTTGCGGTGGCCGGGATCTCGCCGTCCGTGTCGTCCTTCTTCACGTCGCGGTCGACGGTGATCCGCACCACCCCGCTGGGGTCGGCCCACGCCGCGACGGTCCCGTCCGAGTCGGTCGCGTCGGGGAGCTTCTTGAAGCCCTGGGGGACCTTGATGGTGGCCCCGACCTTCGTGCCGAGGTCCTGCGTCTTCCAGGAGTCCGTCTTCTCGCCCGCGAACGGGTCGGCGATCACCAGGTACGCGGCAGCCACCGCGACCGCCACGAACGCCGCGCCGATCGCGGTCAGCGACTTGGCGCCGAGCCGGATGCCCCTTTCGGTGCCCCCGAGTTGGACCACCTGCGTCGGCGCGGGCGCCGGCGGGTTCGCCGCCTTCTCCAGCAGCGCCCGCGTCTGCGCGGCGCCCGGTCGGCGGGCCGGGTCCTTCTGGAGCAGGCCGGTGATGAGCTCGGCAAGCGGGCCCTGCGCGGAGGCGGGCGCGGCCGGGGTCGCGTTGAGGACGGACTGGAGCGTGGCCGGGGTGTTGCTGCGGCGGAACGGCGAGACGCCCTCCGTCGCCGCGTACAGCACCACACCGAGGGACCACAGGTCGCTCGCGGGGCCCGGACGCTGGCCCAGCACCCGCTCGGGGGCGATGTACTCGGGCGAGCCGACGAAGCCGCCGGTGTCGGTCAGATTGGTCTCGCCCTCGATCTGGGCGATACCGAAGTCGGTGAGCACGACGCGCTCGTGCCGGCCGAGCAGCACATTGTCCGGCTTCACGTCCCGGTGCAGGATGCCCGCCGCGTGTGCGGCCTCCAGCGCGCCCAGCACTTCGAGGCCGACCCGGGCCGCCTCACGGGCGCCGAGGGTGCCCTCCTGGAGGACATCGCCGAGGGAACGGCCCTGCACCAGCTCCATGACGATCCAGGGCTGGTCGTCCACGACCGCAACGTCGTGCACATTCACGACAGCCGGGTGGTCGAGCCGGGCTGCGGCGCGGGCCTCGCGGCGCATCCGCTCGAAGGCGTTGGCGCGTTCACGTTCGGGAAGATGGTCCGGGATGCGGGGCTCCTTGACGGCCACCTCGCGGTCCACGGTCTCGTCCTTGGCCCGCCATACGGTGCCCATACCGCCGTGCCCGAGCTTGCTCAACAGCCGGTACCGGCCCCCGATCAGCCGCCCGGCACCGGGGTCCTGGGCGGCGGCGGCCTGCTGCGGCGGGACGACCTGGGTGGGCGCCGCGTACGGGTTGCCCGGGTGCGGCACATGGTCCGGGTGCGGCACGGCCGCCTGCTGCCTCGGCGGTTGCAGGCCAAAACTGGTTGGCTCGTCGGACCCGTAAGGGGCTCCCCCGTTGTTGCTCATGCGTGTATCCATATCGCGCCAAGGGCCCTGCAATCCACTTCGAACACTGTCCGGTCACAGACCCGTGACTCGGGGTGGGTCTTATCTCCCATTTATGTACGTGCGCGGGGACAGCGACGGTGATGGGGTCACCGAGGGAGAGCGGGACGTACTCGCCGAAGTCGCCGGACTGGAACTCGAACTCGGCGGTGACGGAACGTTTCCGCCGCTCTCCCCGTTCACCAGCATCGCCACCGCCGACACCCCGGCGCCCGCCACCGCGGCGACCAGCAGCACGCTCACCAGCACGCCCCGCGGGGACCGCCAGACCGACGGGACCGGCGCCGGTCCCGGGGGGCGCCCGGTAGCCAGGAAGTCCCGCAACATCCGCTCGGCCCGCGCCGCCTCGAGACGCCGTAACGGATCGCGCTCCAGCAGCCCTTGTACGACGGGCAGCAGAGGCGCGGCCTGCGGGGGCGGCCGTATCTCGTCGAAGACGACCGCGTGCAGGATGCCACCCAACGAGTCGCGCCGGAACGGCGATTCACCGCTGACGGCCGTGCACAGCAGCGCGCCCACCGACCACAGGTCGGAGGCGGGCCCGGTCCTGGCGCCGGACATCCGTTCGGGCGCGGTGTACTCGGGTGAGCCCACGAAGGTGCCGGTCTCGGTGAGGGTGCTGGCCCCCGCGACCTGGGCGATCCCGAAGTCGGTGAGCACGACACGGCCGGTGCCGGCGTCGATGAGGACGTTCGCGGGCTTGATGTCACGGTGCAGCACACCGGCCGCGTGCGCGGTCCGCAGCGCGCTCAGCAGATCGGCGCCGATCCTGGCAGCCTCGACGGCGTCGACGGGGCCGTGCGTGACGATCCGGTCGGCGAGAGAGCCGCCGTCGATCAACTCCATGACGATGTATGGCCGTTCGGCGTGCTCCACGACGTCGTGCACGACGATGATGTGCGGATGCCGCAGCCGCGCGACCGCGCGGGCCTCGCGGAGGGTCCGCTCGCGACGCCGCCGGAGATCCGCCGGGGAGAGCAACTCGGTCCCGTCGAAGGGGAACTCCTTCACCGCCACACTTCGGCCGAGCAGTTGGTCGGTGGCGCGCCACACGACGCCCATGCCGCCGCGGCCGATCCGGGCCTCCAGACGGTAACGGCCCGCGATGACACGGAAACTGTCGCTCTCGGTCCCCATGCGCCCCATGATGCGGCACCGGAGCGGCGTTCTCCGGATCGCCGACCGGCCAAAAGGCGTCTCGGGCCGTCAGCCCTCGCGCCAGCTCTTCAGCACGGTCTCGAACCGCTGCTCCGCGGTGGCCCATTCGCCCACCGGGGCGGCCATGTAGAGGGCGTACTCGACGCCACTGCGGGCCATGTACATCTGGTCGACGGCCCGGTACGGCCCCGGGTAGGCCGTGTCCTTCGGCAGCGCGGTCCAGGTGTACTCCAGCCGCGAGCCCTGCCGGTCGCGGTAGACCTTGCGCTCCAGGCTGACCTGCGTGTAGTCCACCAGCCGCTCGCTCAACTGCTTGTCCAGGTCGACCTGGTGCACGTACGAGTCGTCGATGTCCGGTGAGCTGTCCACGGCGATACGCAGAAGGTGCCGGCCGCCGTCGGGCGAGTAGTCGATCTGCTGAAGGCCGTCCTCGTCGCTGAACACGCTGCGCTGCCAGCCCTTGGGCAGGGAGAGGCTGAAACCCAGGGGGTCGTCGACGGATTCCCAGCCGGCGGGGACGGTGCCGGTGCTCTCCGGGGTCTTCTCGGCTGTCGGCGTCGGGCTCGGCGACGTGGACGTCTGCTCGGTCTGCCGTCCCTCGTCCCACTTCTGGAGGGCCACGACCGTGCCGCCGCCGACCAGCGCCGCGAGGACGACGACGAGAGCGAGCGTGCGCAGCCGACGGCGCTTCGGCGGGGCGGCGGCTGGGGCGTACGGGCCGGGCGTCCGCGGATACGGCGTGGCCGCGGCCGGCTCCGGTGCCGTGGGCGTCTCGGGCAGCACGTGCTGGTACGCATGCTGTGTCGGCACGTACATCTGCGCCGCGCTCGGCCGCCGTCCCTCCGCCGCCTCGGCGAGCATCAGCTCGGCCGCGGCCACGTCCGGGCGTACGGCGGGGTCCTTGTGCAGCAGCGCGGCGATGACGGGGCCGAGCGGACCGGCGTACGCGGGCTCCGCGGCCTCCTCCTCGACGACCGCCTGCATGGTCGTCAGGGGGGAGGTGCGGCGGAACGGCGAGCGGCCCTCCACCGCCGTGTACAGGGTGGCGCCGAGGGCCCACAGGTCGGACGCCGGGCCCGGATCGTGGCCGCGGATGCGTTCCGGGGCGAGATAGTCGACGGAGCCGACGACCTCTCCGGTGCGCGTGATGGTGGTGTCGCCCTCGATCTGGGCGATGCCGAAGTCGGTGAGCAGGACGCGGCCGTCGTCGCCGAGGAGGACATTGCCGGGCTTGACGTCGCGGTGCAGGACGCCCGCGGAGTGCGCGGCGCGCAGGGCGCGCAGCACCCACAGGCCGATCCTGGCGGCCTCGCGCGGCTCGACCCGGCCGCGCTCCTTGACCGCGTCGGCCAGCGAGTGGCCCTCGACCAGCTCCATCACGATCCACGGTCGGGCGTCGTGATCGAGCACGTCATGCACGGTGACGACCGCGGAGTGGTTGATCCGCGCCGCTGCCCTGGCCTCCGCCCGAGTGCGGGCGAGGAGCCGTTCCTGGTCGCTCTCGGAGACGAAGTGCGCGGCGGTCAACTCCTTGATCGCGACGGCCCGGTGCAGCACCTCGTCGTGCGCACGCCACACCCGGCCCATACCGCCGCTGCCGATGGCGTCGGCTAGCCGGTAGCGCCCCGCGAGGAGCTGGCCCTGCATCTGATTCACGTTGCCCCGCAATGCTCTTGACAGGGTCAGGTTAGGGACCGGGTCGCGTGCAGGGAACAAGCGGGGTGGCACAGAGACAGCACTGTGACGGTTGCCGTCACCCAGAGTCCGGGGTGTGGATCAGCCGGTGACCTGATAGGTGGCCGACGCCTGCTCGAACAGCCGCGTCACCTCGTCCCGCTCCGCCTCCGGACCACGCACCTGCACCACGTGGTACCGGTCGCCGATCAGGATCGCGAGATTGCGTACGAACCGCTCGCGCCCCGCGTCATCGGTCCAGGTGAACTGGCCCTCGGCCATGGTCCGCCCGCCCACCTCGATGGTCTTCAGACCGGTGGAGGTGGCCCAGCTGGAGTCCCGGTACGGCTGGAGCTCGGGCTCGTCCTCGCGCTGGTACGCCATCGGGTCGTCGCCGAACTCGTCGGCGGTGTCCCTTCCCGGTACGACGATCAGCTCGAAGTCGCCGTGCGCGTACACGACCTGCCCGCGACCGTTCTTCCCCGTACGGTCCCACCCATTGGCGACGGCGACTCGGAACCCCTCGTCGTCCGCGCGGAGGGCGAAGCCGTCGGCGACATCGGGGCCCGTGGTCTGCGACCCGGTCGAACCGGCGGACTCCGAGGGGCTGTTCCCGCCGGGCTTCTCGGGCTCCTCGGCGGGCGAGGTCTGGTCGGGCCGGGGCTCACTGCTGGCCTCGGGCGCCTGGCTGACCTCACCCGTGGCGCCGGTCCGGTCGGTGTCGTCGGCGCCGCCGGTGTCGGCCTTGGGCATGAAGAGCATGGCGTACGCGATGGCCCCGGCCATCAGCAGCAGGATCAGCACGAGCAGGGTACGGCCGAGGCGGCGCGGCGAACTTGCCTCCTGCCGGGCCCGCTTGTGCCGTCCGTGGTGCGCGGGCAGCCCGGCGCGCCGTCTGCGCACCAGCTCGCCCCTGCGGCGCACCACCGGCAGCCGGCTGGCGTCGGCGGGCGGCGCGGCGACGACATGCGCCCCGGCCTCCGGCTCGGGCGCGGACCGCACGAGGGAACGCAGCCAGCCGCGCAGCTCCTCGAAGTCGAGCCGCTCGGTGGGGTCCTGCCGCAGCAACGACTCGACGACCGGCCTGAGCGGCCCGCACTCCTCAGCGAAGGCGGGCGGCTCGGCACACACCATCTGCACGAGCTCGGCGGTCGACTCCTCAGGATACGGCGCATGCCCCTGCACGGACCGGAACAGCAGCGCCCCGAGCGCCCACAGGTCGGTCGCGGGCCCGATCGGCGCCGCCAACTGCCAGTTCTCATGCACAGGCCCGGCCTGTTCGGGCGCCCACCGCTCGGTGACGGGACCGACGACGGCCATCCGCGCCTGTCGGGCGCGCTCTGCGGCGAGGGCGGTGGCGGGGCCGCGGCGGACGGGGGCGGTGGCGGCGAGGTCGTCCCAGCGGCTGGGGGGTGGGGCGGCGGGGACGGAGGCTGGGGCACCGGCGGGCGCGGTGGGGTGGGGTACGAATCCGGCGCCGGCCCCGCCCGGGGGCAGCGCGGTACGACCAGGTCCGGCCTGGCCCGTCTGCCGTTCACCGGCCTCCGGCAGGACGCCACCGGCCCCGGCGCGAGGCGCGGCACCGTGCCAGGACCCGGCGCGCACGCCGTACGGGTCGGCGATCTGTCCCGGGGGGCCTGCGGCCGGGCTGGACTGCTGGCCACCGTTGGCCGAGGGGTACGGCGGCTGCGCCGAGCCATTGGCCAAGGGATACGACGATGGCGCCGCGCCGCTTGCCGAGGGATACGGCGATTGGCCCGCACCGTTGGCCTCGGGGGCCGGACGCGCACCCGGCAGGGCCGCTCGGCCGTTCTGGGCCTCCTGCACCCGGGCCGCGGCCCGTGCCCCCGCCCGGTACGCGGCGATCGCTCCGGCGCGCGCCGCCCGGATGTCCCCGCCGGCCTCCACGGCCCGTGGCGCCGGCGTACCGGCTCCACCGCCGCCCGGGTTCGTGTTGCCGCCCGCTTCGGCGATCGGGGGCAGCCCTCCGGCCTCCCGGGCCTCGATCGCGGCCCGCCGTGCGGCCTCGGGGTCCACCTCGACGGAGACGGGACCACCGGGGCCACCCGGACCACCCGGACCACCCGGACCGCCGGGGGCACCGCCGTGCCCGCTGAAGCCCGCGCCGCTCTCGTCATCGTCCGCCGGCACCGGGTCGTACCCGCACAGCGCCTCTTCCGCGGCCCCGACGGCCAGCCCGGTCAGCATCACCCGTCCGTCCTCGCAGACGAGCACGGTCCGTGCCGTGATGTTCCGGTGCACCCAGCCGTGCGCATGCAGCACCCGCAGCGCCATCAGCACATCGGAGGCGACCTCGGCCGCCCGGTACGGCGTCAGCGGCTTCTCGGCGAGCAGCGCGGCCAACGGTCGCGCCGACACCAACTCGCTGACGATCCACAGCGAACCGCCCTCGGCGAACACATCGAAGACCTGGTCCAGCCGGGGATGGTCCGGAATCCGGGCCGCCGCCTGCGCGGCCTCCACCGCCCGCCGCACGGCCGGATCGCTGGGCCGCCGGGTACTGCCACGCGCCGCGGGCCGCCGCACCGCACCCCGCTCACGCGCGGTGAAACCGTCGGGCAGCCCCTGGTCGTCGAGCACCTCCGCCTCGACGACCTCCGGCAACGGCACCTGCCTGACCAGGACTTCCTGTCCGCTGTAGGTGTCGAAGGCGCGGGTCTCGGTGAGTTCGTACTCGTCGGACGGCGGCAGCGGCAGGCGGTAGCGGTCGGCGAGCACCCGACCCGCATAGTCCTCCACGACGCCTCCCCCGGCCGCCCGGTTGGTCAATTCCGTTCGCCTTGCGTGCCGTTGTGCATACCTACCTGGATGCGTACGGTCCGCAAGCACTCACGATACGTGCCGTAGGCAACCCACAAAGAGGGGATGCCAGATCTCACGCACCAAACCGTGACCACTCAGTACACGCGGTGGATCACGACTTCGGTTCGAAGGACTTCGTCAGCGTCCGCCATGTGTCCTTACGCAGCTCACTGCCCCAATTGGCGGCTTTCGCCGTGTACATCAGCCCATATCCGAGATCGTCATCGACGACGAACCCACGGTCGATGCTCCGGTATTTCGTGCCGCTCTCGACATAGGTGAACTCCCAGTCGGCCGTGTTCCAGCCCCGGTAGCCCACCGCCTCTATTCGGATCCGCTGGTACTGGGAGCGCTGCATGGCGCCCTCTTGGTTCTTCCAGTCGGCGACGGGGTCGTCCTTGGGCGTGGTGGTCCAACCGATGAGCAGCTTCTGCCCGTTGGGCCCGGTGAACCGATCACCCGCGATCCCCGTCGACTGGTATTTCCACCCCTTGGGCAGCCCGATGGAATACCCCTGGCTGCCCTGATGGGTTGACGCCACACCCCTGTCGTCGCCGGACGAACCGCCCGTGCCCGTATCACCGCCGGCGGATGCGCTCGCACCGGCACTCGGCGTCGATCCGGTCGTCGCCGACTGACTCGCCTGCCCGTCCGGCTGAGCCCCGCCGCTCTCGTCCTCCTTGGTATCGGCGCTCGCGCTCGCCTTGGTCGACGCCTTGGCGCCACCACCGCTCGCCGAGTCCTTGGAGTCGTCCCCACTGAAGGCGTACGCCAGCACGGCACCGATGACAGCCAGCACCACGACCACGGCGATAATCACCAAGGTCCGCCGCGGCACCACATCGGTCAGCGGCGCCCTGGGCACCGGCCGAGGCGGCAGATCCGGCGGCGTCATCACGGGCCACCCAGAACTACGCCCGCCCGACTGCCCGTTCCCCGCAGACGCACTCCGCTGCTCGGCACCGGCACTGCCCGAGTCCGAAGCCGCCGTCTCACCACCCGACTTGGCCCGAGAGGCGGCCGCAGCCCCGGCCCCTGCCGAGACGGCGGCCTTACGCACGGAACGCAGCGCCCCCCGCAACCGCTCCCCGGCCTCCGCAGGCGCGTCGGGCTGAGCCGGCAGCGGCACGACCTTCGTCGCGTCCTGCGCCTCCGGCTCGGCGGCACTGCGCTCGGGCGCGTGGATGACCTCGTTCAGCATCGAACGCGCCCCGGCGTCGTCGAGCCGCTGCGCCGGGTCCTTGGTGAGCAGCCCGTAGATGACGTCCTTCAGCGGCCCGGCGTTGTTCGGCTCCTCCAACGGCTCGGTCATCACCGCGGTGAGCGTCGCGATCGCGGAGCCCTTGTCGTACGGCGGCACACCCTCGACCGAGGCGTACAGCAGCCCGCCGAGCGACCACAGGTCGGCCGCCGGTCCCGGCTTGTGCCCGCGGGCACGCTCCGGGGAGATGTAGGAGGGCGCGCCGACGAGCATGCCGGTGGAGGTGATGGACGGGTCGCCCTCGACCTGGGCGATACCGAAGTCGGTGAGCACGACCCGGCCGTCCTCGGCGATCAGCACGTTCGATGGCTTCACATCCCGGTGCAGGATGCCCTCGCGGTGGGCCGAGCGCAGCACGTCGAGCACCGCGAGCCCGACCTCCGCCGCACGCCTGGGCTCCAGCAGGCCGTCCTCCCGGATGGCCTCGGCGAGCGACTTGCCCTCGACGAGCTCCATCACGATCCACGGCCGGTCGTCCTCGTCGACCACGTCGAAGACCGTCACCGCGCTGTTGTTACGGATCCGCGCGATGGCCTTGGCCTCGCGCAGCGTCCGCGTGATCAGCCGGCGCTTCTCCTCCTCGTCGATGTTCGAGGGGAACCGCAGCTCCTTCACGGCGACCGTCCGGCCCAGGGTCTCGTCCTCGGCCCGCCACACCGTGCCCATGCCGCCGCGGCCCAGCACATCTCCCAGCCGGTACCGCCCGGCGAGGAGACGACCGCTGTTGTCCTGCCGGGATGCTCCCGCCCGCTCCGCCTCCGACATGCGTCCCCTCATGCAACCCGCCCTGACAGAGCCTCCATTGTCTCTCACCCGACAAGTGCCCGACGCCCAGGGTGCCGGTGGTGCGCGAGAGCTCCGACACCCGGGGGCACCCCCGGCGGAACCGGCCCTTCCGCACCCTGCATGATGGGCCGCGACAAGGAGGTCCCACCATGCCCCCGCTCAGGACCGGCCCCAAGACGCTACTGGCCGTTTCTGTGACCCTGGCCCTCCTCGCGCTCACCCCGGCCGCCTCCTCCGCGCCGACCGCACCGACCTCGGAGGCAGTGCTTCCGCTGCTGGTCACCCGGGGCGGCGCCCCGGCCGCGGCACTGCTCGCCCAGGAGGAGAGCGGAACCCGCTACGCCCGGGCCGGCCTCGGCATCTCCTCCGCCGACCACTTCCGGGCGGGCAGCATCACGAAGACCTTCGTCGCCACGGTCGTCCTGCAACTGGCCGCCGAACACCGGCTGTCCCTGTCCGACACGGTGGAGAAGCACCTTCCGGGCCTGGTGCGCGGAGCCGGCAACGACGGGCGCGCGCTGACCCTGCGTGCCCTGCTCACCCACACCAGCGGTCTGTACGACTTCACCGCCGACACCGGGGGCCTGGTCCCCCTCTCCCCTCGTCAGGCCGTACGCCTCGCTCTCACCCACCCCCCGGACGACCGCGGCCGCTTCGCCTACTCCAACACCAACTACGTCCTGCTCGGCCTCGTCGTGCAGCAGGTCACCGGCCGCTCCTACGCGGCCGAGGCCGAGCGGCGCATCCTCACTCCCCTGCGCCTGACCGGCACCTCCTTTCCTGGTTCACGCACCTCTCTTCCCTCCCCGCACGGCCGCGCCTACACCGCCGACGGTCGCGATGTCACCGAGCTCGACCCGCGGGTGGCCGGAGCCGCGGGTGAGCTGGTGACCACGCTCGCCGATCTGGACCGCTTCTACGGAGCGCTGCTCGGCGGCGAGCTGCTGCCCCCGCGCCGGCTGCGCGAGATGCTCGACACCCGCGCCGCACACGGCTCGTACGGCATGGGCCTGTTTCCCGTGAAGCTGCCCTGCGGCACCACGGTGTGGGGACACAACGGGCTCATCTCCGGCAGCTATGTGCGCACCGCGGCCACCGTCGACGGACGCCGTGTCCTGACCTACCGGGTGAACACGACGGCGGTGGCAGACCCTGGCCTCGAACCCCGGCTGCTCACCGCCGAGTTCTGCCCCCGCACCTCGTAGAACGCCCGGGTTCCGAACGAAGATCCCGGTTCACGACACTCGTTCGAGTGAAGCGCGGGGATGGCAGCAGCCCAGGCGTCACAGCGGCTCAGCAGGGCCGCGATGCGGTCACAGCGGCACAATGTCCGGCGCCCCCAACCGCGCCGCATCCGCCGTCAGATCGTCCGGCTGCCGCTGGGACTCCCGCTCCGCCTCCACCCGCTTCTCGTAGTGCTGGATCTCGCGCTCGATGTGGTCCTTGTCCCAGCCGAGGACCGGCGCCATCAGCTCGGCCGCCTCGCGGGCGCTGAGCGTGCCGCGGTCGAAGGTCTCGATGGAGATGCGGGTGCGCCGCGTCAGCACGTCGTCCAGGTGCCGTGCGCCTTCGTGCGAGGCGGCGTACACCACCTCGGCGCGCAGATAGTCCTCGGCCGCCCGCAGCGGCTCGCCCAGCGAGGGGTCAGCGGCCACGAGGTCGAGCACCTCCTCGGCCAGGGCGCCGTACCGGTTCAACAGGTGCTCCACGCGCACCACATGAAGCCCGGTCCGGGCGGCGATGCGCGCCCGCGCGTTCCACAGCGCCCGGTAGCCCTCCGCACCCAGCAGCGGGACGTCCTCGGTGACGCACTCGGCGACCCGCATGTCGAGCCCGTGCACCGCTTCGTCGACGGCGTCCTTGGCCATGACCCGGTACGTCGTGTACTTGCCGCCCGCCACCACCACGAGCCCCGGCACCGGATGGGCCACGGTGTGCTCGCGCGAGAGCTTGCTGGTGGCGTCCGACTCACCGGCCAGCAGCGGCCTGAGGCCCGCGTACACACCCTGTACGTCGTCCCGGGTGAGCGGCACCGCGAGCACGGAGTTCACATGCTCCAGCAGATAGTCGATGTCCGCGCTGGACGCGGCCGGGTGTGCCTTGTCGAGGTCCCAGTCGGTGTCCGTGGTGCCGATGATCCAGTGCCGCCCCCAGGGGATGACGAACAGCACGGACTTCTCGGTGCGCAGGATCAGCCCGGTCGAGGAGTGGATGCGGTCCTTGGGCACGACCAGGTGGATGCCCTTGGAGGCGCGTACGTGGAACTGCCCCCGCTCCCCCACCATCGCCTGGGTGTCGTCGGTCCACACACCGGTGGCGTTGACGATCTGCTTGGCGTGGATCTCGTACTCCCCGCCGGCCTCGACGTCCTGCACCCGGGCGCCGACCACCCGCTCGCCCTCGCGCAGGAATCCGGTCACCCGCGCGCGGTTGGCGACCTTGGCGCCGTACGCGGCGGCGGTACGGACGAGGGTGGCGACATACCGGGCGTCGTCCATCTGAGCGTCGTAGTACTGCAACGCTCCGACCAGCGCGTCCTTCTTCAAGGCGGGCGCGACCCGCAGGGCGTGACGGCGGCTCAGGTGGCGGTGCATGGGCAGGCCCCGGCCATGGCCGCGCGCCATCGACATGGCGTCGTAGAGGGCGACACCGGAACCGGCGTACAGCCGCTCCCAGCCCTGGTGCTGAAGGGGGTACAGGAACGGCACGGGCTTCACCAGGTGCGGGGCGAGCCGCTCCAGCAGCAGGCCGCGCTCCTTGAGTGCTTCGCGGACGAGCGTGAAGTCGAGCATCTCCAGATAGCGCAGGCCGCCGTGGATCAGCTTGCTGGACCTGCTCGATGTGCCCGACGCCCAGTCACGCGCCTCGACCAGACCGGTGGAAAGGCCTCGGGTCGCCGCGTCGAGCGCGGTGCCCGCGCCCACCACTCCGGCGCCCACGACCAGCAAGTCCAGCTCGCGCTCGGCCATTGATGCGAGTGACTCGGCGCGCTGCGCCGGCCCCAGTGTCGCTGTCCTCACCGCTGCCTCCCGCTGTAGGTCGCACCGGCCGCACCCGTGGGGCGAAGCCCGGTCGAATCCCCCATGCCCAAATTCTGACCGGCTTGCCCGACTTCAGCCACCAGTCGCCCCCAGCCTGTGGACAACCTTCACGGATCTGTCCGGCGGACGTCGCCCGCCCGCCCGAAAGACACAGCGGATCAATCCCGTATTTCGGTCATATTTACTCCTAGTCTGACATTGCGCTTCGCCCATCCTGTCCACAGGGCTTGCGCACCTGTCCCGCTTCGGTTACTGGGAAGGACGGCCCACGCCATGCCCGCAGATCTCGCCGTCATCGGACTCGGCCCGTACGGCCTGCCGCTGGCCCAGGCCGCCGTGGCCGCCGGCATCCCCACGCTCGGTTACCGGACCGGGCCCGAACCCGGCTCCCTCAGCCCCGCAGAACTGCGCCGCATGCTCGCGGCGGGCTTCCGGCACGCCACCAGCCCCGCCGAACTCGGCCGGGTCCGCACGGCCGTCATCTGCGCGTCCACCCCGCGCGGGGCGGACGGCGGGCTCGACCTCGCCCAGGTGGAGTCGGCCGCCCGCACCCTGGCCTCGCGGTTGCGTCCGCACACGACGGTGATCCTGGAGTCACCGGTCCCCCCGGGCACCACCGAGGACGTCCTGCGCCCGCTCCTCGAAGAGTGCTCGGGCCTGCGCGCGGGCCGCGATTTCCACCTCGCCTACTCCCCCAGCCGAGTGGACCCCGGCAACCGCGACTTCACACCCGCCAACACCCCGAAGGTGATCGGCGGCCTCACGCCCGCGTGCACCGAGTCCGCCGCCGCGTTCTACTCAAGGCTCACCGACAAGGTGGTACGCGCGCGTGGCCCGCGAGAAGCGGAGACGGTCCAGCTCCTGGAGACGAACTTCCGCCACGTCAACATCGCCCTCGTCAACGAAATGGCCGTCCTCTGCCACGACATGGGCGTAGACCTCTGGGACGTCATCCGCTGCGCGGAGACCAAGCCCTTCGGCTTCCAGGCCTTCCGCCCCGGCCCCGGCGTCGGCGGCCACGCCGTCCCCCAGGACCTGACCGGCCACACCGGCCGCACCCTGCGCATGGTCGAACTGGCCCAGCAGGTCAACAACCAGATGCCCCGCTACGTCGTCCAGCGTGCCGCGACCCTCCTCAACGAGCACGGGAAGTCCGCGCGCGGGGCCCGCGTCCTGCTCCTCGGCGTCACCTACAAGCCCGACCTCGCCGACCAACAGTCAACCCCCGCCGAGGAGATCGCGGTCCGCCTGATGAGCCTCGGCGCCTCCGTCAGCTACCACGACCCGCACATCCCCTCCTGGAACGTCCTGGACCGCCCCGTCCCGCGCGCGGACTCCCTCTACGAGGCCGCCGCCGACGCGGACCTGACAATCCTGCTCCAGCAGCATCGGACGTACGACTTGCAGGGGCTCTCGGTGAAAGCGCAGCTGCTGCTCGACACGCGGGGGGCCACGCCCACGGGGGCGGCGCATCGGTTGTGAAGGGGGGCGCATGGGTGGGCGGGCCCCGGCGACTGGTGGCATGCGGGGCGGGGCGCGGGTACCTTACGGAGACAGGTGGGGTCGGCCGTAGCGGTCACTGCGGCAGGCTCGCGGATGGATCACGGAGTGTCCGCCCCTAGTTCTCGTAGGGACGGCCGCTCACCATCACGCCAACAAGGTGGAGCCCACCGCAGTGGCCGCTGCAGCGGGCTCCTAGCTGGTTCACGGGTGTCCGCCCCTATGCCTCTTGGGGGCGGCCGCTCACCAGCTGTTGATCCACAAGACGCACCTCCTCCGGAACTTCACCAGCCGAAGCCGAAGTCGATCCCAGCGGGTGGGCTTGCGGTGACGGCCCATGGGCGCGCCCCCTTCCACGATGCCGCCCATAGACCCGGTAGGCGGGCCGTCTGGGGTGCACCCCCTCCCACACAACGCGCCCGCGCCCAGGCGCAGTTGGGCACGAAAAGGGCCGGTCACCCCACCCGGGGTGACCGGCCCTTCCCTGACGTAGACGTACGGGTTACCGCTTGTGCTGCGAGTCGGCGACCGTAACCTCAACCCGCTGGAACTCCTTCAGCTCGCTGTACCCAGTCGTGGCCATGGCCCGACGCAGCGCACCGAAGAGGTTCATCGAGCCGTCGGGAGTGTGCGACGGACCCGTCAGCACCTCCTCGATCGTGCCGACCGTGCCCAGGTCGACCTTCTTGCCGCGCGGAAGCTCCTCGTTGACGGCCTCCATGCCCCAGTGGTGACCGCGACCCGGCGCATCGGTCGCACGCGCGAGCGGCGAGCCCATCATCACCGCGTCCGCGCCGCACGCGATCGCCTTCGGCAGGTCGCCGGACCAGCCGACGCCGCCGTCCGCGATGACGTGGACATACCGGCCGCCGGACTCGTCCATGTAGTCACGACGGGCCGCAGCCACATCCGCGACCGCCGTCGCCATCGGCACCTGGATGCCGAGCACATTGCGCGTGGTGTGCGCCGCGCCGCCGCCGAAGCCGACGAGCACGCCCGCGGCACCCGTCCGCATCAGGTGCAGGGCCGCCGTGTACGTGGCGCAGCCGCCGACGATCACCGGGACGTCCAGCTCGTAGATGAACTGCTTCAGGTTCAGCGGCTCGTGCGAACCCGAGACGTGCTCCGCCGAGACCGTCGTACCGCGGATGACGAAGATGTCCACACCCGCGTCCACCACGGCCTTGGAGAACTGGGCCGTGCGCTGCGGGGAGAGCGCCGCCGCGGTGACCACGCCCGAGTCGCGCACCTCCTTGATGCGCGCGCCGATCAGCTCCTCCTTGATGGGAGCCGCGTAGATCTCCTGGAGGCGGCGGGTCGCGGCCTCGTCGGGCAGCTCGGTGATCTCGTCGAGCAGCGGCTGCGGGTCCTCGTACCGCGTCCACAGGCCCTCGAGGTTCAGCACGCCGAGGCCGCCGAGCTCACCGATGCGGATCGCGGTGGCCGGGGAGACGACCGAGTCCATGGGGGCGGCCAGGAACGGCAGCTCGAAGCGGTAGGCGTCGATCTGCCAGGCGATCGAGACCTCCTTCGGGTCCCGCGTACGGCGGCTGGGGACGACGGCGATGTCGTCGAAGGCGTACGCCCTGCGGCCGCGCTTGCCGCGCCCGATCTCGATCTCAGTCACGTCTG
This sequence comes from Streptomyces sp. NBC_00287, assembly GCF_036173105.1. Taxonomy (NCBI): domain Bacteria; kingdom Bacillati; phylum Actinomycetota; class Actinomycetes; order Kitasatosporales; family Streptomycetaceae; genus Streptomyces; species Streptomyces sp. NBC_00287. Next base: position 5,729,279 of record NZ_CP108053.1, on the reverse strand, counting down.
TGGCCTTTCCCTGATGCGTTTCAGCGTCTTCCAGTATCGCCGACGGGCACGACAAGGGCGGCCCCGGATGCTCCGGGGCCGCCCTTGAGGAAGCCTCGCGACCGCGCGACTACTTGTTACGGCTGTAGTTCGGCGCCTCGACCGTCATCTGGATGTCGTGCGGGTGGCTCTCCTTGAGGCCCGCCGAGGTGATCCGGACGAACTGGCCGTTGGCCTGCAGCTCGGGGACCGTGCGCCCGCCGACGTAGAACATCGACTGGCGCAGACCGCCGACCAGCTGGTGGACGACCGAGGAGAGCGGGCCGCGGTAGGGCACCTGGCCCTCGATGCCCTCGGGGACGAGCTGCTCGTCGGAGGCGACGCCCTCCTGGAAGTAGCGGTCCTTGGAGAACGACTTGCGGTCGCCGCGGGACTGCATGGCACCCAGCGAGCCCATGCCGCGGTACGACTTGAACTGCTTGCCGTTGATGAACATCAGCTCGCCCGGGGACTCCTCGCAGCCCGCGAGCAGCGAGCCGAGCATCACCGTGTCGGCGCCCGCGACCAAGGCCTTGGCGATGTCGCCGGAGTACTGGAGGCCGCCGTCGCCGATGACCGGGATACCGGCCTCCTTGGCGGCGAGGGACGCCTCGTAGATGGCGGTGACCTGCGGGACGCCGATGCCGGCGACGACGCGGGTGGTGCAGATGGAGCCGGGGCCGACGCCGACCTTGATGCCGTCCACGCCGGAGTCGATCAGCGCCTGTGCGCCGTCGCGGGTGGCGATGTTGCCGCCGATGACGTCGACGCCGCCGGAGTTCGACTTGATCTTGGCGACCATGTCGCCGACCAGCCGGGAGTGGCCGTGCGCGGTGTCCACGACGATGAAGTCGACACCGGCCTCGATGAGGGCCTGGGCGCGCTCGAAGGCGTCACCGGCCACACCGACCGCGGCGCCGACCAGCAGGCGGCCCTCGGCGTCCTTGGCGGCGCTCGGGTACTTCTCCGCCTTGACGAAGTCCTTGACCGTGATCAGGCCCTTGAGGACACCCGCGTCGTCGACCAGCGGAAGCTTCTCGATCTTGTGCTTGCGCAGCAGCTCCATGGCCTCGACACCGGAGATGCCCACCTTGCCGGTGACCAGCGGCATCGGGGTCATCACCTCGCGGACCCGGCGCGAGCGGTCCGTCTCGAAGGCCATGTCACGGTTGGTGACGATGCCGAGGAGCTTCTTCTCGCCGTCGGTCACCGGCACACCGCTGATGCGGAACTTGGCGCACAGCGCGTCGGCCTCGCCGAGCGTGGCGTCCGGGTGCACGGTGATCGGGTCGGCCACCATGCCGGACTCGGAGCGCTTCACCAGGTCGACCTGGTTGGCCTGGTCCTCGATGGAGAGATTGCGGTGCAGTACGCCGACGCCGCCCTGGCGGGCCATCGCGATCGCCATGCGCGACTCGGTGACCTTGTCCATGGCGGCGGACAGCAGCGGGATGTTGACCCGCACGTTCTTGGAGACGTACGAGGCGGTGTCGATGTCGTCGGGCGCCATGTCGGACGCGCCCGGCAGCAGCAGCACATCGTCGTAGGTCAGCCCGAGTGTCGCGAATTTGGCGGGCACTCCGTCGACGTTGGCAGTCATGACACCTTCCCCAAATGGCCTTGATCGGTGCGGATGTCCATGCTAACGGGAAGCGAGGTCATCAAATTCCACGGTTCCTGGTGACTCCAGGCTTCGTATGTTCGTACGGAATCGACGGGACGCCTGTTCAAGCAAGGGCGGACTACTGCTCGGCCAGTGCCCGCAGCCTGCTCAGCGCCCGGTGCTGGGCAACACGCACCGCACCGGGTGACATTCCCAACATCTGACCCGTCTCCTCCGCCGTCAACCCCACCGCGATCCGCAGCAGGAGCAGCTCGCGCTGGTTCTCGGGGAGGTTGGCCAGGAGCTTCTTGGCCCATTCGGCGTCGCTGCTGAGCAGCGCGCGCTCCTCGGGGCCGAGGGAGTCGTCGGGTCGCTCCGGCATCTCGTCGGAGGGGACCGCCGTCGAGCCGGGGTGGCGCATGGCCGCCCGCTGCAGGTCGGCGACCTTGTGCGCGGCGATGGCGAAGACGAACGCCTCGAAGGGGCGTCCGGTGTCCTTGTAGCGCGGCAGGGCGAGCAGGACGGCGACGCAGACCTCCTGCGCGAGGTCCTCCACGAAGTGCCGGGCGTCGCCCGGAAGCCGGGACAGACGGGTGCGGCAGTAGCGCAGCGCCAAGGGGTGGACATGAGCGAGCAGGTCGTGCGTGGCCTGCTCGTCCCCGTCCACGGCGCGATGGACGAGTGCACCGATCGCCCCTGCGGCAGTGGCCGCCTCGTCGTCGCGCATCGGTCCATGGTGCCTTGCGGCGCCGCGGTCCGTGGCACCGCGTCCGTTGTTGTGCACCGAAGCGTTATGAGCAGGTGCGCCGGAACTCATCTCCTGCGCCCTCCCCTTCCGCTCGACCGACTTGTCCCCGAGAGACTCCACACCTCAAGGATGCGGCATCCGCGGCGAAACGAGCACCCGCGCCCCAAAGGGGCGCGGGGCTGCGTCCATATGTGACTGCGCCGCGCGGGCGCGACCAGGCACAACCGGCCCGCTCCAAGGCGACGGCCCGCACGACCGAGCTCTCAGCGAACCAGGCCCCATCGGAACCCGAGCGCCACAGCGTGCGCCCGGTCAGAGGCACCGAGCTTCTTGAACAACCGCCGAGCATGCGTCTTGACGGTGTCCTCGGAGAGAAACAACTCACGCCCGATCTCGGCGTTGGACCGCCCGTGACTCATACCCTCCAGCACCTGGATCTCACGCGCCGTGAGCGTCGGCGCGGCGCCCATCTCGGCGGAGCGCAGTCGACGAGGAGCAAGACGCCACGTCGGATCCGCCAGCGCCTGCGTCACCGTCGCACGCAGCTCCGCGCGCGAGGCGTCCTTGTGCAGATAGCCCCGGGCGCCGGCGGCGACCGCGAGGGCCACACCGTCCAGGTCCTCGGCGACGGTGAGCATGATGATGCGCGCACCGGGGTCGGCGGACAGCAGCCGCCGCACGGTCTCGACGCCGCCCAGACCGGGCATGCGTACGTCCATCAGAATCAGGTCCGAGCGGTCGGCGCCCCAGCGGCGGAGGACTTCCTCGCCGTTGGCCGCCGTCGTCACGCGCTCGACACCGGGCACGGTCGCGACCGCGCGGCGGAGCGCCTCTCGGGCAAGCGGGGAGTCGTCGCAGACGAGGACGGATGTCATGGCCGCCCTCCGCAGCTGATGCACGTCACCTTGAGCCTCCAGGCTGGTACGAAATCGTCACCTGTGCGGTCGACCGTCTCGGACGCCTGCCCGAGCGCTTGTTGTTTCAACCGCCTCCGCACTCTCAACGACGGTCACTCGAAAGAGTTACGGGGCCGTGCGCCGTCTTCGGCACTCTACGTGAGGGGGCGGACACGGTGCAGACATGCAGGGCAGACCCTCAAGCTTTCATCACAAGCCGTGCCCCATTCAGCCCTTTTTCTTCCCATTTACTGGTGTCTGCGGCTAGATTCGCAATGAGTCATATTTTCATCTCCTTAGATCGTAGATGTACGGTCGTGGACACCGTATCCGCCCAGAACGGCTACAAGGGGTCACGCAATGGCAGATTTCTCCCGCCTTCCCGGACCGAACGCGGACCTGTGGGACTGGCAGCTCCTGGCCGCCTGCCGCGGGGTCGACAGTTCGCTCTTCTTCCATCCGGAGGGCGAGCGCGGGGCGGCTCGGAGTGCTCGTGAGAACTCGGCCAAAGAGGTCTGCATGAGGTGCCCTGTCCGTGCCCAGTGCGCGGCGCACGCGCTGGCGGTGCGCGAACCGTACGGCGTGTGGGGCGGCTTGACCGAGGACGAGCGCGAAGAGCTCATGGGGCGGGCGCGCCACCGGCTGGTGTCGGCATCGACCGGCGGCGCTCAGACCGGCTCGAACAACTGAAGTAACGTTTCTTCAAACCAGGGCACGCGCACGCGTGCCCTTACTTCTTGCGCCCCGACTACCGTCGCGCGTCCCGCACTTGACGATCCGCCGCCCGCGCCAGCTGCTCCAGCGTCGCCGTCACCGCCGGCACCTGGGCGAGGTCGGGCAGGGTCAGGGCGACGATCTCCCGTCGTACCGCCGGTTCCAGCGTCACCATGCGCGCCCCGCGCGGGCGTACCGACTCGACCGCGAGCTGGGGCAGGACCGCCACGCCCAGACCCGCGCCGACCAGGCCGACCACCGCCGGATAGTCGTCGGTGGCGAAGTCGATGCGCGGGGTGAAGCCCGCGCCCTCGCACACCTCGACCAACTGGCCTCGGCAGCGCGGGCATCCGGCGATCCAGGGCTCGGCGGCGAGGTCGCCGATCGCCACGGACTCGGCGCTCGCGAGCCGGTGCCGCTCGGGTACGAGGGCGACGAGGCGGTCGCTCAGCAGCGGCCGTACGACGAGGTCGTCCCACTCGCCTTCCTGGGCGGCACCCTCGTAGCGGAAGGCGAGTGCCAGGTCGCAGTCGCCCTCGCGGAGCAGTTCGACCGACTTCGGCGGCTCGGCCTCCTCCAGGGAGACACGGGTGCCGGGGTGGGCGGCGCGCAGGGCGGCGAGGGCGGTGGGGACGAGGGTGGAGCTGCCGCTGGGGAAGGAGACCAGACGCACCCGGCCTGCGCGCAGGCCCGCGATGGCGGCGACCTCCTCCTCGGCTGCGGTGAGCCCGGCGAGGATCCCGGCCGCGTGCCGGACGAGGGCCTCGCCCGCCTGGGTCAGCCGCATCTCGCGCCCGCTGCGGATGAGCAGGGGTGTGCCGACGGACGCCTCCAGCGCTTTCATCTGCTGGCTTACGGCGGGTTGGGTGCAGCCCAGCTCGCGCCCCGCCGCCGAGAAGGAGCCGGTCGTGGCGACGGCGCGCAGCACGCGGAGATGTCGAGCCTCGATCACCCTTCAAGGATAAGCGAAGCTTTGATACGACGCTGATTAATGCGCGGCAGCTTTGGTCGGCCTTCGCCTACCGTGCTGCCATGAAGCTTCTTTCCGTGAACCTGGGCCGCCGCACGTCCGTCCCCTACACGGACCATCCCGAGGGCGTGACCGGGATCGACAAGCGGCCCACCGACGCGGCGGTGCGGGTGGCGGCGCCGGGGCCGAAGGGGACCGGGGCGAGCGGGCTTGCCGGGGACGAGGTCTGCGACCTGCGGCATCACGGCGGGGACGACCAGGCCGTGTACGCGGTGGCGCGCGAGGACCTGGACGACTGGGAGCGGGAGCTGGGGCGTCCGCTGGCCAACGGCGCCTTCGGGGAGAACCTCACGACGATCGGCCTGGACGTGTCCGGCGCCCTCATCGGTGAGCGCTGGCGGATCGGCTCCGGGGTGGTGCTGGAGGTGACGTGCGGGCGGATTCCGTGCCGTACCTTCCAGGGCCATGTGGGTGAGCAGCGGTGGGTGAAGCGGTTCACGGCCAAGGGGGCGCCGGGGGCTTATCTGCGGGTGATCGAGGCCGGTGAGGTGCGGGCGGGCGACGCCGTCGAGATCCTGCACCGGCCGGACCACGAGGTGACCGTGGCGCTCCAGTTCCGTGCGATCACCACCCAGCGGGAGCTGCTGCCCCGGCTGCTCCCTGCGGGCGAGGCGCTGCATCCGGAGTCGCTGACGGCGGCGCGCAAATACGTGGCGCAGCACGGGGTCTGACGTAACGCCCGATGACGAGGTGGGTAGGTCCTGGGCAGGAGCCGGGCGTGGAGCGGACTGTCCCCGTCCGGGTCACTAATCTTGCGCCATGACAACGGCTCTCATCACGGGATCGACCGCGGGCATCGGCGCCGCGTTCGCGCGGCGGCTGGCCGCCGACGGGCACAACCTCGTCCTCGTCGCACGGGACACCAAGCGGCTGCACGAGCAGGCGACCGAGCTGCACGACCGGCACGGCATCGAGGCAGAGGTCCTGACCGCGGACCTGGCGACGGACGAGGGCATCGAGGCGGTGGCCGCCCGGCTCGCCGACCGCAGGAACCCCGTCGACCTGCTGATCAACAACGCCGGCTTCGGCAACAAGGGCCGCTATCTCGACGTCTCCATGGCCGACGAGCTGAAGATGCTCAAGGTGCACTGCGAGGCGGTGCTGCGGCTGACGTCCGCCGCGACCGAGGCGATGCGGGAGCGCGGCCGGGGCGGAGTCGTCAATGTCGCCTCCGTCGCCGCCTTCGTGCCGCGCGGGACCTACGGCGCCTCCAAGGCGTGGGTCGTGCAGTTCACGCAGGGCGCGGCCCGGGATCTGGCGGGCAGCGGCGTACGGCTGATGGCGCTGTGCCCCGGCTTTGTGCGCACCGAGTTCCATGAGCGGGCCGGGATGGGCACCGACAACATCCCCGGCTGGATGTGGCTGGACGCCGACAAGCTGGTCGCCTCCGCCCTGGGCGATCTGGCGCGCGGCAAGACGCTGTCGATCCCGGACCCCCGGTACAAGGTGCTGATGGGCGTCACCAAGGTCGTACCGCGCCGGATGCTCGGCGGGATCAGCTCGAAGACGGGGCGCAAGTACGGACCGCAGTAGAGCGCGAGTTCGGGCAACCGGAGGAGAATGGAGCTGTTTCGACCGGACCCTCGGGGGACGGAGGCGACGCCATGACGTTCGTACAGCTCATCGACTGCAAGACGAGCCGGTTCGACGAGATGAACCGGCTGATGGACACGTGGGTCGAGCAGACCAAGGGGAAGCGGACCGCGACGCACAGTGTGATCGGCAAGGACCGGTCCGACGCGTCGCACTTCATCGAGATCGTGGAGTTCCCGTCGTACGAGGAGGCGATGCGGAACTCGAATCTCCCGGAGACCGACCGGATCTTCCAGGAGATGGTCGCCCTCTGCGACGAGATGCCGACGTTCACCGATCTGGACGTCGTGCGGGACGAGCAGTTGTACGAGGCGACCGCGCGGCGGTTCTTCGAGGAGGTGGCCGGGAAGGGGGCTGCTCCCACCTTCAACGACGTGCTCATCGAGGACTATCACGACCACGATCCCGCCAACCCGCAGGACAACATCGGGCTCGATGCGATCCGGCGCGAGGTGGAGATGTGGCGGAGCGGCTTCGACTTCACGTTCACGATCGAGGACCAGCTGGCCCAGGGTGACCTGGTGTGCACCCGCTGGACCTGGAACGGCCTGCACAAGGGCGACTTCATGGGCATTGAGGCCACCGGGAAGAAGGTGTCCATGACCGGGTGCACCATCCAGCGGTGCACTCCGGACGGGAAGATCGCCGAGGGCTGGTGGCAGTACGACCGGCTGGGGCTGATGGAGCAGTTGGGCGTGCTGGACGCGCTGGAGCAGTAGGGCAACACGAAGGCCCGGCACCCTCGGGGTGCCGGGCCTCAGTGCTGAGTCACATCAGTGGGAGTGGCCGTGACCGTGGCCGTGACCGGCGGCCGGCTCCTCCTCTTCCTTCTTCTCGACGACCAGGGTCTCGGTCGTGAGGAGCAGGGAGGCGATGGAGGCGGCGTTCTCCAGGGCGGAGCGGGTGACCTTCACCGGGTCGATGACGCCGGCCTTGACCAGGTCGCCGTACTCGCCGGTGGCGGCGTTGAAGCCCTGGCCCTTGTCGAGCTCGGCGACCTTGGAGGTGATGACGTAGCCCTCCAGGCCGGCGTTCTCGGCGATCCAGCGCAGCGGCTCGACGACCGCGCGGCGGACCACGGCAACACCGGTGGCCTCGTCGCCGGTCTTGTCCAGACCGCCTTCCAGGACCTTGGCGGCGTGCACCAGAGCGGAGCCACCACCGGAGACGATGCCCTCCTCGACCGCGGCGCGGGTCGCGGAGATGGCGTCCTCCAGACGGTGCTTCTTCTCCTTCAGCTCCACCTCGGTGGCGGCGCCGACCTTGATCACGCACACGCCGCCGGCCAGCTTCGCGAGGCGCTCCTGGAGCTTCTCGCGGTCCCAGTCGGAGTCGGTGTTCTCGATCTCGGCCTTGATCTGGTTGACGCGGCCGTGGACGTCGTCGGACTTGCCGGCGCCGTCGACGATGGTCGTGTCGTCCTTGGTGACGGTCACGCGGCGGGCGGAGCCCAGCACGTCAAGACCGGCCTGGTCGAGCTTGAGGCCGACCTCCTCGGAGATGACCGTGGCGCCGGTGAGGATCGCCATGTCCTGCAGCATCGCCTTGCGGCGGTCACCGAAGCCGGGGGCCTTGACCGCGACCGCATTGAAGGTGCCGCGGATCTTGTTCACGACCAGGGTCGACAGGGCCTCGCCCTCGAGGTCCTCGGCGATGATCAGCAGCGGCTTGGAGGCACCGGCCTGGATGACCTTCTCCAGCAGCGGCAGCAGGTCCTGGATGGAGGAGATCTTGCCCTGGTTGATGAGGATGTACGGGTCCTCGAGGACGGCCTCCATGCGCTCCTGGTCCGTCACGAAGTACGGCGACAGGTAGCCCTTGTCGAAGGCCATGCCCTCGGTGAAGTCCAGCTCCAGACCGAAGGTGTTGGACTCCTCGACGGTGATGACACCGTCCTTGCCGACCTTGTCCATCGCCTCGGCGATGAGCTCGCCGACCTGGCTGTCCTGGGCGGACAGACCGGCGACGGCGGCGATGTCGGACTTCTCGTCGATGGGACGGGCGGTCGCGAGGAGCTCCTCGGAGATCGCCTTGACCGCGGCGTCGATGCCCTTCTTCAGGGCGGCCGGGGAGGCACCCGCGGCGACGTTCCGCAGGCCCTCGCGGACGAGCGCCTGGGCCAGCACGGTGGCGGTGGTCGTACCGTCACCCGCTACGTCGTTGGTCTTGGTCGCCACCTCCTTCACCAGCTGGACGCCGAGGTTCTCGTACGGGTCCTCGACCTCGACCTCGCGGGCGATGGTGACACCGTCGTTGGTGATGGTGGGCGCGCCGAACTTCTTGTCGATGACGACGTTGCGGCCCTTGGGGCCGATCGTCACCTTGACCGTGTCGGCCAGCTTGTTGACGCCGCGCTCGAGGGCGCGACGGGCGTCCTCGTCGAACTTCAGGATCTTCGCCATGACAGCGGGAGCCCTCTCGAAATCTGTGGGTGGAAATGACACTGCGCCCCGGGCGCCCGGCTCATTAATGGTCGCGGGGGCCAGGGGCGCAGCTCAAAAAACTGAGGTGGTTCTACTTCTCGATGATCGCGAGCACGTCGCGAGCCGAGAGGACGAGGTACTCCTCGCCGTTGTACTTCACCTCGGTGCCGCCGTACTTGCTGTACAGCACGATGTCGCCGGTCTTGACGTCGAGCGGCAGGCGCTCGCCGTTCTCGAAGCGGCCCGGGCCCACGGCCAGGACGACGCCCTCCTGGGGCTTCTCCTTGGCGGTGTCCGGGATGACCAGGCCAGAGGCGGTGGTCTGCTCGGCGTCGAGCGGCTGGACCACAATGCGGTCCTCGAGCGGCTTGATGGCAACCTTGGAGCTGGTGGTCGTCACGATCCGACCTCCCCCTTCGGAGATCTCACGGGGTTAACTGTCTGAGGTGGCGACCAGGTGGATCCGTCGTCGCGGGTGCCGGACCTGCCCGTCGCGTAGTTGGCACTCTCCAGTGGGGAGTGCCAGAGCCGAGACTATGACCGTGATTAGCACTCGGTCAAGCGGACTGCTAATCGCGTCCCGTGGAGCTAGAGGTAATCCTCCAGCTTTCCCACCTTCAGCCCCCGCTCGCGGATCTCCGCCAGCAACCGCCTCGTCCGCTCCACCAGCCGCACCCCCGTCGGGTCCTGCGAGGGCAGCGAGACGATGTCGCCGGGGCGCAGGCGGTGCGGGCCCCGGGCGTAGGTCAGGGTGCCGTCGCTCCCCAGTGCCGCCCGCCACAGCACCACCGCCGAGATCCCGCAGCCGGCCGCCGCGCGGAGTGTGGTCGTGTCGTACGTGCCGTGCGGTGGGCGGAAGAGGCGGGGGCGGACGCCGAAGCGGGCGCGGAGTTTGTCCTGCTGGCCGCAGATCTCGGCGCGCTGCCCCGCGTACGGCAGGCCGCGCAGGGCCGTGTGGTCGAGGGTGTGGTTCTGGATCGAGGCGCCCACCGATTGCAGGCGGGCGAAGTGGGCGTACCCCGGTCCGACCACGCTGTCGGTGAGGAACATGGCGACCGGGAGCCGTAGTTCACGGACCAGGGCGATGAAGGCGGGGTCCTGTTCGGCGCCGTCGTCGTAGGTGAGGAAGACGACCTTGTCGCGGGTCGGGATGTGCTCCACCACCGGCGGCAGGGGAGCGCGTACCGCCTCTTCTCCCGGCCTGTCCGAGGGGCCCGCGGCCTGGGCGCAGCCCGTCAGGAGTACGGCCGCCACCGCCCCGGCGAGCGGGCCCCGGGGCCTCACAGGTAGTCCTCCAGACGCGCCACCGAGTACCCCTTGGCGGTGATCTTGTCGAGGAACCGGCGGATCATGTCGGGCATGGTGCCCTTCCAGTGCTCCTTGCCCCGGAAGTGGCTGAGCACGATGTCGCCGGGGTGGATGTCCCGGTCCCACTCGCGGTACTCCCAGCGGTCGACGAAGACCTCCTCGTTCCACAGGGGCGCGTGGGTGATGCCGCAGGCCTTGGCGGCGCGCAGGGTGTTCTCGTTGTAGCTGCCGAAGGGCGGGCGGAAGAGGACGGGCCGTTTGCCGTACCGCCTCTCGATCACGTCCTGCATCCCGCAGATCTCGCGCTTCTGGCGGGCGTAGGACAGGCCGGGCATGAAGGGGTGATGGAGGGTGTGGTTGTTGAGGCCGACCCCTCGCACCTGCATGCGCTTGAAGTAGCCGTAGTCCTCCTTCACCAGGTAGTCGCTGAGGAAGGCGGTGTACGGGATCTTCAGCTCGGTCATCATGCGCAGGAACGCCGGGTCCTTCTCGGCGCCGTCGTCGATGGTGAGGAAGACGATCTTCTGCTCGGTGGGGATCGTGGTGAAGACCGGGGGCAGGTTGTCTTCGGCGTGTCCGTCGACCTCGAAGCCCTTGCGGGTGGTGATTCTCGGCTTCTTCGCGGGCGGCGCCGGGGGTACCAGCGGGGCGCTCCGCAGGCCCCATCGCTTCGCCATGGCGACGGAGGCGCGCAGCTTGGTGGCGTAGGAGTCCAGGGCGCGGGCGGGCGGCGCCAGGAGGGGCTGCTGGCCGGGGGCCGGGCGGGCCTTGGAGCCGGTGCCCTCGGCGCAGCCGGAGGCGATGGCGGCGACGGCGAGCACGGCGATTCCGCCGCGGATCCGCAGCCCTCGAATGGGCCTATTTTTATCATTTTGTACTACTACTCGCATGGAGCCGGATCCTCCCAGGCCCCCGCCCCGATCCCCGGCCGACACCTCCGCCGCAGGCGCACCATCCACCGACTGGCCCACAATGACCCGGTGAACGACCTCGCCCCCCTCCTCACCCCCGAGGGCCGCGCCCTCCTCGACGAAGTGCGCGGCACCGCCCCCGCCGACGAACTCGCCGTCGCCACCCGGCTGCGCCGGGACCACCCCGCCGAGCTGGTGTCCGCGGCGCTCGGACAGGCGCGGCTGCGGCAGCGGGCGGAGGCGAAGTTCGGCGCCGAGGACGCGCACCGGATGTACTTCACGCCGAACGGGGTGGAGCAGTCGACGCGGGCGAGCGTGGCGACGTACCGCGCCGAGCGCTTCCGGGAGCTGGGCGTCACCTCACTCGCCGACCTGTGCTGCGGGATCGGCGGGGACGCCCTCGCGCTGGCGCGGGCCGGGATCCGGGTGCTGGCCGTGGACCGGGACCCCCTGACGGCGGCCGTCGCCCGCGCCAACGCCGACGCGCTCGGCCTCGCCGACCTCATCGAGGTGCGCGAGGCGGACGTGACGGAGGTGGACACCGCCGGGTACGACGCGGTGTTCGTGGACCCGGCACGCAGAGGCGGCAGGGGCCGCATCTTCGATCCCGAGGCCTACTCGCCGCCCCTCTCCTGGGCCGTCCAGGCCGCCGCCAAGGCCCCGCACGCCGCCCTGAAGATCGCCCCGGGCATCCCGCACGAGGCGATCCCCGGCCCGGCCGAGGCAGAGTGGATCTCGGACGGCGGGGATGTGAAGGAGGCGGTGCTGTGGTTCGGGACCGCGCCAGGGGCGATCAGAGCGACGCTGCTGCCCGGACCGCGCACCCTCCTCTCCCGAGGCCTGCCCGACCCCGGAGTCCGGCCCGTCGGGCGGTATTTGTACGAGCCCGATGGCGCCGTCATCCGTTCGCATCTGGTCGCCGAGGTCGCCGACTCGCTGGACGGCGGGCTCATCGACGCGACCATCGCCTACATCACCGCCGACGAACTGCGCCCCACGCCCTTCGCGACGCCGTACGAGATCACCGATCAACTCCCCTTCAGCGTCAAGAAGTTGAAGGCCCTGCTACGGGAGCGTGAGGTCGGCATCCTCACCGTCAAGAAGCGCGGATCCGCCGTCGAGCCGGAGGAGTTGCGCAAGAAGGTCAAGCCGCAGGGGCCCCACTCCGCGACGGTGTTCCTGACCCGGGTGCACGGCGCTCCCACGATGCTGGTGGGTCAGCCCGCCTGAGCCCTGCGCAGCAACAGCTCCCGCTCCCGCTCGTTGCGGGTCAGGGAAGCCGCCCGTTCGAACTCCGCCCGCGCCTCCTCCGTACGGCCGAGGCGTTGCAGCAGGTCGCCTCGGACGCTCGGGAGCAAGTGGTAGTCGCGCAGGGCCGGTTCGTCCGCGAGGGCGTCGACGATCTTCAGGGCCGGGGCCGGGCCGTCGGCCATGGAGACCGCAACGGCTCGGTTGAGTTCGACGACCGGGGAGGGGGCTCGGGCGGCGAGCAGGGCGTAGAGGGTGGCGATGGAACGCCAGTCGGTCTCCTCGTAGGTGTACGCGTGCGCGTGGCAGGCGGCGATGGCGGCCTGGAGGGTGTAGCGGCCGGGGCTGCCGGTGGCGTCGGCGCGGGCCAGGGCCTTGATGCCGCGGGCGATGAGCATGCGGTTCCAGCGGCTGCGGTTCTGGTCCTTGAGGAGGACCGGTTCGCCGTCCGGTCCGGTGCGGGCGGCGGCGCGGGAGGCCTGGAACTCCAACAGCGAGGTGAGGCCGTGGACTTCGGGTTCCTTGGGCATCAGGGCGGAGAGCACGCGGGCCAGGCGCAGGGCGTCCTCGCACAGGGACGGGCGCAGCCAGTCGTCGCCGGCGGTGGCGGCGTAACCCTCGTTGAAGATCAGGTAGATGACGTCCAGGACGGAGCCGAGGCGGGCCTCGCGGTCGGGGCCGTAGGGGACTTCGATGGCGATGTTCTTGGTGGCGAGGGTGCGTTTGGCGCGGACGATGCGCTGGGCGAGCGTGGCCTCGGGCACCAGGAACGCGCGGGCGATCTCCGGTGTGGTCAGGCCGCCGACGAGGCGCAGGGTGAGGGCGATCCGGGCCTCGGTGGACAGCACCGGGTGGCAGGTGGTGAAGATCAGCCGGAGCAGGTCGTCGTCGATGTCGTCCGGGTCGGCGGGTTCCTCGGGCGGGGCCGCCTCGGGCAGGCTGCGGCCGATCTCGGCCAGCTTGCGGGCGTAGTTCTCGCGGCGCCGGATCAGGTCCACGGCGCGGCGCCGGGCGGTGGCCATGAGCCAGGCGCCCGGGTTGTCGGGCACGCCCTCCCGCGGCCACTGCTCCAGCGCGGCGACCAGGGCGTCCTGCGCGAGCTCCTCGGCGAGGCCGACGTCCCGGACCACACGGGCGACGGCGGCGACGATCCGCGGGGACTCGATACGGAAGACGGTCTCTACGGCACCGCGGGGGTCGGCGGTGGGCTGTGGTGTCACAGCCCACCATCAGACACCCGTACGGGGCAGCGGCCAAGCTCAGCCCTCCATGACCTCGCGCACCTCGCAGGTCACGCTCCAGTGCGGCTCGTGGACCTTCAGGAACCGCTTGGTCCACTCGATCGCCTCGGCCCGGTCCTTGCACTGCATGAGCGCATACCCTCCCACGACCTCCTTGGCCTCGGTGAACGGCCCGTCGATGACGGACGTCTCGCCGCCCTGGTAGTGCACCCGGACGCCTTGGGCGGTGGGGGTGAGCCCGGCGGTGTCGAGCAGCACCCCGGCCTTGGTCATCTCCTCGATCAGCTCCCCCATGCGCTGCATCAGGGCTTCGCTGGGGCCCTCGGCGGGCGCGTTCTTCTCGTCGATCTGCACGAGTGACAGGTAGCGGGGCATGGTGACTCCTCGGGTTCGAAGCGGCGGGGTCACTCCCCGCCTCTCACCCCTGCGTCGAACGGCAGCCGCCCGGATCGACACCCTCGCCGAAAAAACTTCTTCAGCGCAGCGACTCCCACAGCTCGCCCGCCTCCGGCTCCTCCGCCACCACCCGGTTGGCGTCCGACGGCGCCGGTACGACGGGCATGGTCACCGTCCGCACCGAGTCGGCCGACAGGGCCTGCAGGCTCCGGCCGAGGCCGGTCAGCTCGGTCAGGGAGTCCAGGCCCGTGTCCGTCGTGAGGCTGCCGGTGACCGCGTCGGCGACCCGGTACAGCTGGGCGGGGTCGGTGAGCAGACTGGTCGCCGACATCTGCTCCAGCAGCGCCTTCACCAGCTGCTGCTGGAGGCCTATGCGGCCCAGATCGCTGCCGTCGCCTATGCCGTGCCGGGTGCGGGCGAGGGCGAGGGCCTGCTCGCCGTCGAGATGGTGGGTGCCGGCCTCCAGCGTGAGGTGGCTGTCCTCGTCGTCGATGTCCTCCTCGGTGGTGACCGTGACCCCGCCGAGCGCGTCCACCAGCTTCGCGAAGCCCGCGAAATCGATCTCGATGTAGTGGTCCATGCGGACGTTCGTCATCGACTCGACCGTCTTCACCGCGCAGACGGGACCGCCCACCGCGTAGGCGCTGTTGAACATCGCGTTGTAGGCGACCTCGGTCGAACCGCCGTCCTCCAGCGGGCAGGAGGGACGGGTGACGAGGGTGTCGCGCGGGATGCTCACCACCGTCGCCTCGGACCGTCCCGCGTCGAGGTGGACCACCATCGCGGTGTCGGAGCGGGCGCCGGTGCTGTCGCCGCCGCCGAGCGCCTGGTTCTCCGCGCCGCTGCGCGAGTCGGAGCCGAGGACCAGGATGTTCAGGGCCTCGGTGGGCAGTTCCTCGGCGGACGCCTCGGGGGAGGGTGTCGCCTTCGCCGGCCGGTTGTCGCCGAGCGCGCTGTTGATGTCGACGCTCTTGATGTTGTCGTTGAGCTGCCAGTACGCCCAGCCCGCCGCGGCGGCGGCCAGGACCAGCGCACCCGCGAGTGCGAGGCCGGCGGCCTTCAGCGCTCTCGACCGCCGGCCCACTGGTCTTGCCTCGTCGTCTCCCGTCACGGACAGGAACGTACGTCCGAATTGTTACGGCGAACGCCCGCGGGACCGCTTTCTTCGGAAATTCTCAGACTTCTCAGCCCAGGGTCACTACCGGCACCGGATTGCTCCCGCTCCAGGACGCGTTGAAGCCGAAGGTCACCGAACCACCGTCCGGCACGGTGCCGTTGTAGGAGGCGTTGGAGCAATTGACCGCCGACCCCGACTGGGTGCAGTTCGCATTCCAGGCCTGAGTGAGCTGCTGGCCCGCGCCGAACGTCCAGTTCGCCTTCCAGGACGCCAGCGAGGCCCCGGAGCAGTCGATCCGCACCTGCCCCGTGAAGCCGCCGTTCCACTGGTGGACGACGCTGTACGTCACCGTGCAACCGGTCGGCGGTGTGGTCGTACCGCCGAGTGCCTCCGCGATGGCGTGGTACGCCGGTTTCGGCGCGAAGTTCTCGTCGTACGGCGTCGCCGCGCCCTGGCCGGGGAAGGTGTCCGGGATCCAGGAGTCGGAGTCGGTGAAGCCCCAGACGGTGACGCCGACGCAGCGGGCCACGGCCACGCAGGCGTTCATGACCTGCTTGTACTCGGCGGCCTGCTGGGCGAGCTTGGCGCTGTCCGAGGGAAGGTTCATCCGGATGTCCAGCTCGGTGATCGCCACGTCGAGGCCGAGGTCGGCGAAGCGCTGGATGTTCTGCTGGAGCGTGGCCGGCACCTGGCCGAGGATGAGGTGGGCCTGGAGTCCGACGCCGTCGATCGGGACGCCGCGCTCCTTCAGGGACTTGACCAGGTTGTACAGGGCGGTGGACTTCGCGTTGACGCCCTCGACGTTGTAGTCGTTGATGTACAGCTTGGCGCTCGGGTCGGCCGCGCGGGCCGCGGTCAAGGCCTCGGCGATGTAGTCGGCGCCGAGGCCGTTGTACCAGAGGGTCTGCCGGTAGGTGCCGTCCTCATTGAACGGCTCGTTGACGACGTCCCAGGTCTCCAGCCGCCCCTTGTAGCGGCCGACCTCGGTGGCGATGTGGTCGGTCATGAGCTGACGCAGTTCGGCGGTGGTCCAGGTGCCGTTCGTCAGCCAGCTCGGATTCTGGCTGTGCCAGACCAGGGTGTGGCCGCGCACCTGCTGGCCGTTGGCCTCGGCGAAGTTGACGATCTGGTCGGCCTCGGCCCAGTTGAAGGTGCCCCGGGTCGGCTCGACCGAGCCCCACTTCATGGCGTTGCCGGGGGTGAGCGCGTTGAACTCGCGGGCGGCGATCTCGCCGTAGGTGCCGGTGAGTTTGGAGCCGGTCACAGCGGTGCCGATGACCTTGCTCTTGGCGTCGGCGAGATCGCGCAGCGGGGCGTCGGCGGCCTGCGCCGGGGGTGCGCCGAGCAGCAGCGCGAGGCCGGAGACGAGGGATGCCAGGGATAAGCCGGTTCTCAGAGATCTCATTGCGGGTGCCTCCGAAAGTTTCGGTTGTGCAACCGATTGGCTTCGGAGCAGTGTGCGGGGACACCGATCGCCCGTCAATACAAGACCCCTCAAACCGCCGGAGGCGCACCGGTACTGCTGCGCACCACCAGGCTCGTGGCCAGTTCCACCCGGGTCGCCGCCGGGTCGCCGTCCTCCTTGGCGAGGTCCAGCACCAGCTTGGCGGCCGCCTCGGCCATCTCGGTCAGCGGCTGCCGTACGGTCGTCAGCGGCGGTCCGACCCAGCGGGCGACCGGCAGATCGTCGAAGCCGACGACGCTCAGGTCCTCGGGGATGCGCAGGCCCAGTTCGCGCGCGGCCTCGTACAGGCCGAGCGCCTGGAGGTCGTTGCCGGCGAAGACGGCGGTGGGCCGGTCCGGGCCGCGCAGCAGCTTCAGGCCCTCCCGGTAACCGGTCTCGTGGTGGAAGTCGCCGGGCCGGATCAGCGCCGGGTCGACCGGGAGTCCGGCCGTCTCCAGGGCGGCCCGGTAGCCGTCGATCCGGGCACGGCTGCACATCATCCGGGACGGTCCGGTGATGGCGCCGATCCGGGTGTGCCCGAGCTCGACCAGATGCCGGGTGGCGGCGAGCCCGCCCTGCCAGTTCGTGGCGCCGATGGACGGCACGTCCGCGCCCGGGTCGCCGGCCGGGTCCATCACCACGAACGGGATGGAGCGGCTCATGAGCAGGGCGCGCTGGGACTCGTCGAGTCCCGACAGCACCAGGATCACGCCGTGCGGGCGGCGGGCGGCGACCTGGTCGGCCCAGGTGCGCCCGGGGGTCAGCCGGCCGGCGCTCTCGCTGAGCACCACGCTCAGTCCGGCGTCCCGGGCGACGTTCTCCACACCCCGGATGACCTCCATCGCCCACGCGCTCTCCAGCTCGTGGAAGACCAGGTCGATGAGGGGTGAACGGCTGGCCTCGGCGCGCCGGCGCCGGTAGCCGTGGGCGCGCAGCAGGTCCTCGACCCGGCTGCGGGTGGCGGGGGCGACATCGGCTCTGCCGTTGAGGACCTTCGAAACAGTCGGCGCCGAGACGCCGGCCTCGCGGGCGATCTCGGCGAGCGTCGCGGTCTGCGCGGACCGACCTGTCGCGCGGGTTGTCGTCCGGGTTTCAGCGGGCTCGGAGGGTGTCATGGCGGCGATCGTATCCCTGCGCCCCCTCTTGACGAACCCTTCTCACCGCCCCTAGGTTCCCGGAACATTCGAGGTGAATAACGAAACATTCGTGAGAGGCCATCCGCCCCGACAGGAGTTTCATGACCACCGCCCCCTGGCGCGACCCCGCTCTGCCCGCCTCCGCCCGCGTCGACGACCTGCTCTCCCGGATGACCCTTCAGGAGAAGACCGCCCAGCTCTACGGCGTATGGGTGGGCGCCGCCACGGACGGCGACGGAGTCGCGCCACTGCAACGCGAGATGACCGCCGAGTACGACTGGAACGACCTGATCACCCAGGGCCTCGGCCAGCTCACCCGCTCCTTCGGCACCGCCCCCGTGGACCCGGCGCTGGGCGCGCAGGCGCTGGCCCGCGCCCAGCGCCGGATCGCGGCCGCCGGACGCTTCGGCATCCCGGCCGTCGCCCACGAGGAGTGCCTGGCCGGCTTCACCACCTGGCGGGCCACCGCCTATCCGGTGCCGCTGGCCTGGGGAGCGAGCTTCGACCCGCCGCTCGTCGAGGAGATGGCCCGCCGGATCGGCGAGGACCTGCGCTCGGTCGGCGTCCATCAGGGGCTCGCGCCCGTCCTGGACGTCGTCCGCGACCCGCGCTGGGGACGGGTCGAGGAGACGATCGGCGAGGACCCGTATCTGACCGGCACGATCGGCACCGCCTATGTGCGGGGCCTGGAGTCCGCCGGGGTGATCGCCACGCTCAAGCACTTCGCCGGGTACGCCTCCTCGGCGGGCGCCCGCAATCTCGCGCCGGTGCGGGCGGGGGTGCGGGAGTTCGCCGATGTGACGCTGCCGCCGTTCGAGATGGCGCTGCGCGAGGGCGGGGCGCGCAGTGTGATGGCCGCGTACACCGAGACGGACGGAGTCCCCGCGTCGGCGGACCCGGGGCTGCTCACCGACCTCCTGCGGGACCAGTGGGGGTTCACCGGCACGGTCGTCGCGGACTACTTCGGCATCGGCTTCCTGCAGTCGCTGCATCGCGTGGCCGGCACTGACGCCGAGGCGGCGCACGCGGCTCTGCGGGCCGGCATCGATGTGGAGCTGCCGACCCTCAAGTGCTACGGAAAGCCCCTCGTGGAGGCGGTCCGAGCGGGCGAGGTCCCCGAGGAGCTGGTGGATCTGGCGGCCCGCCGCGTCCTGCTCCAGAAGTGCGAACTGGGCCTGCTGGACGAGGACTGGGACCCGGAACCGGCGACGCGCATCGACCTCGACTCCACCGCCAACCGTGCCCTGGCCCGGCGCCTGGCGGAGGAGTCGGTGGTGCTGCTGGACAACCCAAATGGGCTGCTGCCGCTGGCCCCGGACACCAGGATCGCGGTCGTGGGCCCACGCGCCGCGGACGCCCTGGCCATGCTGGGCTGCTACTCCTTCCCGTCCCACGTCCTCACCCACCACCCCGACATCCCGATGGGCATCGAGATCCCGACCGTCCTGGAGGCGCTGCGCACCGAACTCCCGGACGCCAAGGTGACGTTCGCGGAGGGCTGCGGGGTGTCGGACCCCGATCCCTCCGGCTTCGAGGAGGCGGTGGCGCGGGCGTCCGAGGCGGATGTGTGCCTGGCGGTACTGGGCGACCGGGCGGGCCTGTTCGGGCGCGGCACCTCGGGCGAGGGCTGCGATGTGACGGATCTCCAACTGCCGGGCGTACAGGGCGAGTTGCTGGACGCGCTGGTGGCGACCGGCGTCCCGGTGGTGCTGGTCCTGCTCACCGGCCGCCCCTACGCGCTGGGCCGCTGGCACGGCCGCCTGGGCGCGGTCGTCCAGGCCTTCTTCCCCGGCGAGGAGGGCGGCCCCGCGGTCGCCGGAGTGCTGTCGGGCCGGGTCAACCCCTCGGGACGCCTCCCGGTGAGCGTCCCCCGGGTGCCCGGCGGGCAGCCCTGGACCTATCTCCAGCCGCCACTGGGCCTCGCGGGCGAGGTCAGCAACCTGGACCCGACCCCGCTCTACGCCTTCGGCCACGGACGCTCGTACACGAGCTTCGCCTGGGAGTCCGACGCGGCACAGGCGGAGATCGGCACGGACGGCTCGTACGACCTGGGCGTGACCGTCCGCAACACCGGTGACCGTGAGGGTGCGGAGGTGGTGCAGCTGTATCTGCACGATCCGGTGGCCTCGGTGACCCGCCCCGATGTCCGGCTGATCGGTTATCAGCGGCTGGAGTTGGCGCCCGGCGAATCCCGTCGTGTGACCTTCCGCTTCCATGCGGATCTGTCGGCGTTCACCGACCTCTCACAGCTGAAGGTGGTCGAACCGGGCGCGCTGGAACTACGGTTGGGGACATCCAGCGCGGAGATACTGCATACGGCGCGACTGACTCTCACCGGCCCGGTACGGGTGCTCGGCCCGGACCGACGGCTGAGGTGCGAGGCGGTGGTGACCTGAGCCTCGGGGAGGGGCGCGATGGACAGGTATGTCCACCATGAACTGCGTTCCGTGTTCAGCGCGTTGGCCGTGGCCGCCGTCTGTGTGCCGGTGACCGGCATGGTCCACGGGGCGCTGGTCAGCGCGGTCGGGCTGCCGCTGTTCCTGCTCGGCCTGATCGCCTTCGCGACCGTGTTCACGCTCCTCCAGTCGACCCGGATCAAGTGGCTCAGCGAGGTGCTGGACTTCGAGACCGCGGTCCCGCTGGAGGAGGCGCCCGTCGAGACGCCGCTGCTCCGGCGTCCGATCAATCCCTGGCTGTTCACCATGATGACGGCCGCGACCCTGGGCTTCGCCTTCGCCCTGGACCCCGCGGCCGCCCTGTTCCCGCTCTGGCTGGCGCTGGCCTGGCTGGGCCAGGCCTATCTGGCCGTCAACTGGGAGCGCCGGCACGACAAGGTGCTGTGGCGGGGCCACGACCCGGACAAGCCCTGGCGGCTCTCCGTCAGCCCCCGGCCACTGACTCGAACCGCCACCGGTGCACTGCCCGAGTGACCAACTCACCGTCCGGCTCGGGCAGTTCGGGCAGTACGGCGTCGTAGTCGCCGTCCCACCAGGTGATCACCAGCACCCGGTCCTGCGGGGCCCGGAACGTCTCCCGGCGCAGGGGCCGCTCGGGAAGTCGCTGCTCACGCACCCAGGCCAGCAGCTCCTCGCCCCGCCCCTCGGCCGCCCGCGCCTCCCACATCAACGCGACCGTCACGGGTACTCCGCGGCGGAGCCGCTGTCGGATGCAGTCTCTTTGCTGACCTCGTGCACATGATCGTGTCCGGGCACATGCGGGTCGGTCACCGGCAGGGAGGAGTCGGCGGACAGGTCCCAGCTCGACGCCGCCCGGTTCCGCGCGACCATCTCCGCGCCCAGCGCGGCGACCATCGCGCCGTTGTCCGTGCACAGCTTCGGCCGCGGTACCCGCAGTTCGATACCGGCGGCCTCGCAGCGGTGCCGGGCCAGCTCCCGCAGCCGGGAGTTGGCGGCCACCCCGCCGCCGATCATCAGGTGGTCGACGCCCTCGTCCTTGCAGGCCCGCACCGCCTTGCGAGTCAGCACGTCCACGACCGCCTCCTGGAAGGAGGCCGCCACATCCCGCACCGGCACCTCCTCCCCCGCGGCCCGCTTGGCCTCGATCCAGCGGGCCACGGCCGTCTTCAGACCGGAGAAGGAGAAGTCGTACGCCGGATCCCGGGGCCCGGTGAGCCCGCGTGGGAAGGCAATGGCCCGGGGGTCGCCCTCCTTCGCGTACCGGTCGATGACCGGACCGCCCGGGAAGCCGAGGTTCAGCACCCGCGCGATCTTGTCGAAGGCCTCGCCGGCCGCGTCGTCGATGGTGGCGCCCATCGGCCGGACGTCGGAGGTGATGTCGGACGAGAGCAGCAGCGAGGAGTGCCCGCCGGACACCAGCAGCGCCATCGTCGGCTCGGGCAGCGCGCCGTGCTCCAGCTGGTCCACGCAGATGTGCGAGGCGAGGTGGTTCACCCCGTAGAGCGGCTTGCCGAGCGCGTAGGCGTACGCCTTGGCGGCCGAGACGCCGACCAGTAGCGCGCCCGCGAGACCGGGACCGGCGGTCACGGCGATCCCGTCCAGGTCGCGGGCGCTGACCCCCGCCTCCTTCAGCGCGCGGTCGATGGTCGGCACCATCGCTTCCAGATGCGCCCGGGAGGCGACCTCCGGCACCACCCCGCCGAAGCGGGCGTGCTCGTCGACGCTGGACGCGATGGCGTCGGCCAGCAGGGTCGTCCCGCGCACGATGCCGACGCCGGTCTCGTCGCAGGAGGTCTCGATCCCCAGGACCAGGGGTTCGTCAGCCATGGATCTCGGTTCCTTGTCCGGAGGTTGAGCCCGCGGCGGAGCCGCTGGTGGAATCTGTGGTCAGGCGCATCACGAGGGCGTCCACATTGCCCGGCTGGTAGTAGCCGCGCCGGAACCCGATGGCCTCGAAGCCGTAGCGCTCGTACAGCTTCTGGGCGCGGACGTTGTCGATCCGGCACTCCAGCATCACTTCGGCGCACTCGAAGGCGGTGGCCGCCCGCAGCAGCTCGGCCAGCAGCCGTCCGCCGAGGCCGGTGCCCCAGTAGTCGCGGGCGGCGGCGATGGTCTGGATGTCGGCGAGGTCTCCGGAGGCGGCGAGCCCCGCGTACCCGACGATCCGCTCGCCCTCGACCGCGACGACGTACCGACGGGTCGCCTCCGCGCCGCGCGCGTGGGCCAGCTCGGACCAGAACATCCCCCGGGACCAGGCGTCCTCGGGGAAGAGCTCCTTCTCCAGCTCCAGCACGGGATCGATGTCCCACCAGCGCATCTCGCGCAGCACCGCTGTCACTTGGGGGTGACCACCTTGTAGTTCTTGGGGACCTGGGCGTCGGGCCTGCGCAGATACAGCGGTCTGGGCGCGGGCAGCTCCTCCCCCGCGGCCAGCCGTTCGGCGGCGAGGGCGGCCAGGGCCGCGGCGGAGACATGCTCGGGCTCGTGCGCCTTGGGGAAGGTGTCGGGGTACAGCAGCGCCCCGGCCCCGACCGCGGGCAGTCCCGCGACCCGCTCGGCGATATCGGCGGGCCGGTCGACCGCCGGGTCGGTCAGACGGGTGCGGGAGTCGGCGTACGTCGCCCAGTAGACCTCCTTGCGCCGGGCGTCGGTGGCCACGACGAAGGGGGCGTTGGCGATGTCGGCCGCGTACGCGAGACCGTCGAGGGTGCACACACCGTGCACGGGGACGCCGAGCGCGAGCCCGAAGGTGTCGGCGGTCATCAGACCGACCCGCAGCCCGGTGTACGGGCCGGGCCCGGTCCCTACGACGATGCCGGTGACGGCGTCGAGCTTCAGCCCCGCCTCGGCGAGCACGCGGTCGATGGCCGGCAGCAGCAGCTCGCCGTGACGGCGGGCGTCCACCTGACTCGACGAGGCGATGACGTCCGTACCGTCGTGCAGCGCGACGGTGACGGCGGGGGTGGCGGTATCCAGAGCGAGCAAGAGCACGCAAACAGCCTACGGCTCCCCGCGCCGACGCACGGCCGCCCGGGAGGAGCGGTCACCGACTGCTACGGTCGCCGGGAAGCACGACGTACGACAAAGAGGTGGGCGACGGTGGCAAGCAGCAGCTCCGGATTCGTGGCCGGGCTCACCACGGCGGCCCTCATGACCGTCGGCTTCCTCGCCTATCAGGCCTCGGCGACCGTCCCGGCCGACCTGGGCCGCACACACACCAGCAGCACGCCCGCGGCGGCCGCCTCCAAGGCCCCCCGCGACAAGGAGCACCCCGCCGCTCTGCCCGCCGGGTCCGGCAAGGGTGAACGGGTGGTGTACTCGGTGGACGACGACCGGGTATGGCTGGTCGGCGCGGGCGACAAGGTCAAGCGCACCTTCACGGTGACCCCCGGCACGGTGGACCCGGCCCCGGGTGTCTACACGGTCACCTCACGCTCCAACGCGGTCACCGGCACGGACGGCGTCCCCATCGAGCACGTGGTCCGCTTCACCAGCGTGAACGGCGTCGCCATCGGCTTCAGCGCGGCGGTCGACAGCTCGGCCCCCGCCCCGGGCACGACGGCCCGGACGGGCGGCATCCGCGAATCGAGGGCGGACGGCGACGCGATGTGGGACTTCGCGACGATCGGGCAGAAGGTCGTCGTTATTCGCTAGGCGGCTTCGCGTTCCTGCACCGGCGCTCGCGGAGCGGCCGGTTCCGGGGCACGCGGTGGCGTCGATACGGCGCTTGCCGCGGCGCACGCCGCCAGCAGGTCGCGCATGGACACTCCGGACAACGGACGCGGGTGCGTCGTGTCCCGCTGCGTGGCCGACATGGACGCCTCCTGGGAGCCGGGGGCGGACGTAGTTAGGTACACCTAACTACGGGCTGGGTACCATGTGACCACGCCCGGGACACCGAAAGCAATATCTTGCCGACGTCTTGTCGGAATGTTCATGGACGGCTCAGGCGGACAGTGCTTCCAGCTCCGCCTCGGCCCAGCGCGCACCCAGCCCGGTGACCGTCACCTGCCGCACCTCGTCGATCGTGTCGCCGACGGCCCGGTGGATGACGATCTGGAGCCGGTCGTCGGTCAGCTCCTCGACCTTGCCCTCGCCCCACTCCACGACGATCACGGATTCGGGCAGCGAGACATCGAGGTCGAGGTCCTCCATCTCGTCGAGCCCGCCGCCGAGGCGGTACGCGTCGACGTGGACGAGCGGCGGGCCGTCGCCGAGGGACGGATGGACGCGCGCGATCACGAACGTCGGCGAGGTGACGGCGCCCCGGACCCCGAGGCCCTCGCCCAGCCCCCGGGTCAGCGTCGTCTTGCCCGCGCCGAGCTCCCCGCTGAGCATCACGAGGTCCCCGGCGCGCAGCAGCTTGGCGAGACGGCGGCCGAGCTCTCGCATCTGCTCGGGAGAGGTGACGGTCAGCCGGGTCTCAGCCCGGTTGTGCGGTGCTGCTTCCATAGCCACCAACCGTAGCGCCCGCGGGCACGGCACCCGCGCGGGTGAGCAGGTCGGCGAGACGGTCGGTGACCACTTCCGGGTGTTCCAGCATCACCAGGTGCCCGGCGTCGGGCACGAGCACCAGCTCGGCGTCCGGCAGCAGGTCGGCGATCGCCTCGCTGTGCTCACTCGGCGTGACCAGGTCCTTGACCCCCGCCAGCACCAGCACCGGCAGGTCCGTGAAGTGGCCGAGGGCCTCGGTCTTGTCGTGGTCGGCGAAGGCCGGGTAGTACTCGGCGACGACATCGATCGGCGTGCCCTCGATCATCCGCTCGGCGAACCGCGCCACCGCCGGGTCCACGTCCCGGGAGGCGAAGGAGTACCGCTTGATGATCCCGGCGAACAGATCGGCGGTGGCCCGGCGCCCCTTCTCCACCAGCGCGGCCTGCTGCCCCAGCGCCTTCAGCACACCGGGGAGCACCCGCCGTACGGCGTTGACGCCGGCGACCGGCAGCCCGAAGTTGACCTCGCCGAGCTTCCCCGACGACGTGCCGACCAGAGCGACGGCGACGACCCGGTCCCGGATCAGCTCGGGATACTGGTCGGCCAGCGCCATCACGGTCATGCCGCCCATGGAGTGCCCGACCAGCACGATCGGCCCCTCCGGCACGGCCGCGTCGATGACGGCCTTCAGGTCCCGCCCGAGCTGCTCGATGTCGACCGGCACCCCGTCCTGCACCTGCGCCACGCCCCGCGCGGAGCGACCGTGGCTGCGCTGGTCCCAGTGCACGGTCCGTACGACGCCTCTGAGCGCCGCCCGCTGGAAGTGCCAGGAGTCCTGGCTGAGGCAGTAGCCGTGGCTGAAGACGACCGTGACGGGGGCCGGGGCCTTGCGGCCGAAGAGGCGGCGCCGGCGCGGGGCGGAGCCGCCCTCGGGCTCGACGTCGTCGACCTCGTAGTAGAGCTCGGTGCCGTCGTCGGAGTAGGCCTTGCCGGGCATGCCGCGCAGCGAGCCGTAGGGGCCCGCCGAGTCGAGCGCGAGACGGGCCTTCTGGCGCATCCCCCGGCCGACGGTGAGCCGCTCTATGGCGACCCCGGCCGCCGCGCCCGCGGCGACCACGCCTATCGCGGCGCCCGCGAAACCGGTCGCCCGGCGCCAGTTACCGGCGGAGGCGACGGCCGCGACGGCCTCCGCACTGCTCTCGCTCACGTACCGCTCCTCTTCACCGGACTGCTGCTGGGCACTGGGCCATCACCCAGCCTGTCCCTCGTTCACATAGACGCGGGGAACACGGGTTCCGATCCGGGTGACGATTTCGTACGCGATGGTGCCGGCGGCCTGCGCCCAGTCCTCGGCGGTGGGCTCACCGCCGTCACCGGGCCCGAACAGCACCGCGCGCTCACCCGGTTCGGGTACGTCGCCGCCCAGGTCCACGACGAACTGATCCATCGCGACCCGCCCCGCGATCGTCCGCCACTTGCCGCCGACCAGCACCGGACCGGCGGAGGAGGCGTGCCGGGGGACACCGTCCGCATACCCGACGGGGATGAGTCCAAGGGTGGTGTCACCCGCAGTGGTGTATTTGTGCCCATAGCTGACGCCGTGTCCGCCGGGCACCTGCTTGACGAGCGCCACAGACGCCGACAGCGTCATCACCGGCCGCAGCCCGAAGTCGGCGGGGCTGCCCAGCTCGGGGCTGGGCGAGATGCCGTAGACGGCGATCCCCGTCCGTACGAGATCGAAGTGGCTGTCGGGCCGGGTGAGTGTGGCCGGTGAGTTGGCGATGTGCCGTACCTCGGGGCGTACGCCCTGGTCCTCGGCGTGGGCGATCATCTCGCGGAAGCGTTCGAGCTGGGCGTCGATGGACGGATGCCCGGGTTCATCGGCACAGGCGAAGTGGGACCAGAGCCCGGTCACCTTCAGGAGCCCCTCGCCCTCGGCGGCGAGCGCCTCCCGGACCAGCTCGGCCCAGTCGTCGCCGGGCTGACAGCCGCCGCGTCCGAGACCGGTGTCGGCCTTGAGCTGCACGCGCGCGGGAAGGCCGGCCTCGCGGGCGGCGGCGGTGACCTCGCGCAGCGCCCACATCCCGCTCACCGAGACGTCAAGACGGGCCTCGATCGCCTCCCGCCAGGGCCCGCCCGGGGTCCACAGCCAGCACATGATCCGTACGTCGTCCGGCAGCCGCCCGTCGGCCCGCAGTGCGAGGGCCTCCTCGGGCGTGGCGGTGCCCAGCCATGTCGCCCCGGCCTCCACGGCCGCCCGGGCGCACGGCAGCGCGCCGTGGCCGTACGCGTCGGACTTCACGACGGCCATCAGGGCCGCGCCCGGCGCGAGCGCGCGCAGGGTCCGCACATTGGCCCGCACGGCGGCGAGATCGATCTCGGCGCGGGCCCGCAGGGGCGCGGTCCGCAGGACAGCTGTTTCAGTCATGGCGCCCCCAGTGTCTCAGAGGGGTCTGACAGACCGGTCGAGCCCTCAGGGCCTGCGCCCCCATACGTAGACCCGGTCCCCCTTCTTCAGCACACCCCACAGCTTCTTCGCGTCCCCGAGCCGCAGATTGACGCATCCCATCGACCCGACGGTGGTGAAGATCGTGCCGTAGACGGCGTGGAAGGCCTGTCCGCCGCTGAAGAACTGCGAGTAGGGCATGGGCTGGTGGTACAGGGTCGATACGTGGTTCTTGTGCCGCCAGTACACCTTGTGCCACCCGACCCGCGTCCCGTATCCGGCCCGGCCGCTCCGCATGGGCACCGGCCCGTAGATGACCTTTTTCCCCTTTTGTACCCAGGTCAACTGCCGACTGAGATCGACACAGGCGATGCGATACGACCGCACAGGGCACTTCTTGGCGGCGTTCGGGTTCTTGCGCGCGCCGACGAGTTGCATGGTGGCCCAGGTGACGGGCCCCGCGAAGCCGATGGCGGGCTTGATCTTGTGCTTGACCTGAAAGGCCCGGACGGCCCGGCAGTCGGCGGCGGACTGCTTCCCGTCCACCTTGAGCTTGAGCCACCGCTCGACCTGCCGCTGATAGGGCCCGGTCTGCTTGCTGCACGAGACACGGGAGACGGCGTCCCCGAGCGGCACGTACTCGACGAGGTCATAAGCCCCTGGATCGGCCTCCCGCGGCTCAACGGCGTCCTCCCGAGCACTGGGTGTGTAAACGTCCGGCGCCAGCACCTGATCGGGCGTGTCGATCACCCACGAGGTCGGCGCGACGCCCGGCACCAAGGTCCCCTCGGGAACAGGCGGCGCGGGCACGGCGGCGGCACTCCCCACCGGCAACACAAAAGCCGCGGCCACCACAACCGCGACACCCCGACAAGCGATACGCGAACAGATCATGCGATCAGCGAACCGCGCCCCCGAACCACCGGGGGCGTGCCGCGCGGCGGGGTCACTCGGACGTACGCACGCGGCGCAGCTCAACCCGGCCTGCGTTGGCGCGCCTTGTACAACCTCCATGTCGTGCGCATCAGCAGCCATTGCTCGATATGGCCACCAGCGCGCCGGCGACGGCACGACGGCCCGGCCGACCTGCTCACACCTTCGCCCCCCAGGCCACCTCTGACAGTCGTGCCGCCGGTCATAGGGTGCTCGGCATGAGCATCATCGGGGTCGGTATCGACGTGGCGGAGATCGACCGTTTCGCGGCATCCCTGGAGCGCACGCCCGGGTTGGCCCGACGTCTGTTCCTGGACAGCGAGTTGCTGCTGCCCAGCGGGGAGCGGCGGGGCGTCGCCTCGCTGGCCGCGCGGTTCGCGGCGAAGGAGGCGTTGGCCAAGGCGCTGGGCGCCCCGGCGGGCCTGCTCTGGACGGACGCGGAGGTCTTCGTCGAGGACAGCGGGCAGCCGCGGCTGCGGGTGTCGGGGACGGTGGCTGCCCGGGCGGCGGAACTCGGCGTGCGGGCCTGGCATGTGTCGCTGAGTCATGACGCGGGCGTGGCCTCGGCGGTGGTGGTCGCGGAAGGCTGAGGGGCGCGAGAGACTCGACCGTATGCGTACTGCGTACAGCGTGGAGACGGTCAGGACGGCGGAGCGGGAACTCATGGCGCGGCTGCCGGAGGGGACGCTGATGCAGCGGGCCGCGGCTGGACTTGCCGCCGCCTGCGCGGACCTCCTCGGCCGGGTGTACGGCAGCCGGATCGTGCTGCTGATCGGCAGCGGCGACAACGGCGGCGACGCGCTCTACGCCGGCGCCCGGCTGGCCCGGCGGGGCGCGGGGGTCACGGCGGTCCTGCTGGCGCCCGAACGTGCGCACGCGGGCGGGCTCGCGGCACTGCGCCGGGCGGGTGGGACCGTGACCGGGACCGACAACGCGGCGACGCTGATCGACCGGGCCGACCTGGTCCTCGACGGCATCGTCGGGATCGGCGGCAAGGGCGGTC
The DNA here is from genome assembly GCF_036173105.1 of Streptomyces sp. NBC_00287. Classification (NCBI taxonomy): domain Bacteria; kingdom Bacillati; phylum Actinomycetota; class Actinomycetes; order Kitasatosporales; family Streptomycetaceae; genus Streptomyces; species Streptomyces sp. NBC_00287. The sequence continues at coordinate 5,700,220 of NZ_CP108053.1, read as the reverse complement.
TGCGCCCGGACGCCGCGACCCTCGCCGAGGCCGCCGCGCGGACCCGGGCCGCCGTGGTCGCCGTGGACCTGCCGAGCGGGGTCGACGTGGACACCGGCCAGGTCAAGGGGGCGGCGATCCGCGCCGACCTGACGGTCACCTTCGGCACGCACAAGCCGGGGCTGCTGGTCGATCCGGCGCGTGAGTACGCCGGTACGGTCCGCCTGGTCGACATCGGCCTCGAGCTGCCGGAAGAGGCGGAACTGGAGGCGCTGCAGCACGCGGACGTGGCACGGATGCTGCCGGTGCCGGGGGCGGAGAGCGACAAGTACCGGCGGGGCGTGGTCGGCATCGCGGCCGGTTCCGCGCGGTACCCGGGAGCGGCGGTGCTGGCGGTGGCGGGCGCGCTGCGGGGCGGCGCGGGAGCCGTACGGTACGTCGGCCCGGCCGGGGACGCGGTGCTTGCCCGCTTCCCGGAGACGCTGGTGTCGGACAAGGGGCCGAAGAAGGCCGGCCGGGTACAGGCCTGGGTCGTCGGCCCGGGCGCCGGGGACGACGCGGCGACGGTGGCGCAGGTGCTGGAGGCGGACGTACCGGTGCTGATCGACGCGGACGGCCTGCGCCTGGCGGCCCGGGAGACGGTACGGGCCCGCACGGCCCCGACCCTGATGACCCCGCACGCCGGGGAAGCGGCGGCTCTGCTCGGTGTCTCACGCGAGGAGGTCGAGGGCGCGCGCCTGTCCGCGGTACGGGAGTTGGCGGGCCTGTACCGGGCGACGGTGCTGCTGAAGGGCTCGACGACACTGGTGGCGGACCCGGACGCGAAGACGGCGGTACGGGTGAACGCGACGGGGACCGCCTGGCTGGCCACGGCGGGAAGCGGCGACGTCCTGTCGGGCCTCGCGGGCTCCCTGCTCGCATCGGGACTTCCGGCCCGGGACGCGGGCAGCGTGGCGGCATACCTGCACGGCCTCGCGGGACGGTACGCGGCGGACGGGGCACCGGCCGGGGCGCAGGATGTGGCGGAGGGGATCGTGCGGGCTTGGCGGGATGTGCGGGACTGAAAGCAGAGGCGATCGCGCGGGCGCCGCGGGGCGCACGGGACTGAAAAGGGAGGCGATCGCGCGGGCGCCGCGGGGCGCACGGGACTGAAAGCAGAGGCGATCGCGCGGGCGCCGCGGGGCGCGCGGGACTGACCGCCGGAAACCGGTGCGCGACTGACCCCGGAAATCCGTGCGTGCGGCTGCCCCCGCAAGTCCGGGCGCACGCGACCGCGAGCCCCCTGAAAACCGGATGCGCGCCGCCCCCACGGCCGCCTACCGTGCGGAGCATGCGCGTGGTCTTCGCCAAGGGTCCCGGGACGAGCTACGACATCGCCGTGCACCGCGAGACGGGCGCCGCGCTGGCCCCGCGCAACGGCCCCGGCGGACACCCCTACCTCCCGCACGACCTGGTGCACTTCCTGGTCGAGGCGGAAGCAGGCATCAAACTCGGGGTCTACGGCCGCCTGGCCGCCGGTGACAACGGCCTGTTCTGGCCGGCCGACCCCGCGGAGCGCGCCAAGGCCGCCCGGCACCGCAAGTCGAAGCGCCCGAAGTCATCCCCCGAGGCCCAGACCGACATGGCCAGGTCGGAGGAGCTGGCGGGCATCGCGGTGCCGGTGTGGGAGGTGCGGCACGGGCACGCGGCGGAGCTGCCGGCGTATGTGACGGTGCGGGAGATTCCCCCGGTGGTCGACCGGATCGTCTCCCGCCTCGACGAGTACGCCGAACGCTGGCACGCGCTGCCGGTCGGAGGCACGCTCACCCTGACGTGGTGACCTCCACCTACTCCACCGTCACCGACTTCGCCAGGTTCCGAGGCTGATCCACCTCGTTCCCCCGAGCCGTCGCCAGCTCGCACGCGAACACCTGCAACGGCACCGTCGCCACCAGCGGCTGCAGCAGCGTCGGAGTCGCCGGGATCCGGATCAGATGGTCCGCGTACGGCACCACCGCCTCGTCCCCCTCCTCCGCGATCACGATCGTCCGCGCACCCCGGGCCCGGATCTCCTGGATGTTGGACACGATCTTGTCGTGGAGGACGGACCGCCCCCGGGGCGACGGCACGACCACCACCACCGGCAGATCGTCCTCGATGAGTGCGATCGGCCCGTGCTTCAACTCGCCCGCCGCAAACCCCTCGGCGTGCATATAGGCGAGCTCCTTCAGCTTCAGCGCCCCCTCCAGCGCCACCGGATACCCCACGTGCCGCCCCAGGAACAGCACCGTGTCCTTGGCGGCCAGCGACCGGGCGAGCTCCCGCACCGGTTCCATCGTCTCCAGTACGCGCTCCACCTCGCCGGAGATCTCCGCCAGGTCCCGGACGACCGCCCGGATCTCGTCGCCCCACTTGGTGCCGCGCACCTGGCCCAGGTACAGCGCCACCAAGTAGCAGGCCACCAGCTGGGTCAGGAAGGCCTTGGTCGAGGCGACCGCCACCTCCGGGCCCGCGTGCGTGTACAGCACCGCGTCCGACTCGCGCGGGATCGTCGAGCCGTTGGTGTTGCAGATCGCCAGCACTCGGGAGCCCTGCTCACGGGCGTGCCGTAGCGCCATCAGCGTGTCCATGGTCTCGCCGGACTGGGAGATCGCGATGACCAGGGACTGCGCGTCCAGGATCGGGTCCCGGTACCGGAACTCGCTCGCCAGCTCCACCTCGCAGGGAATCCGCGTCCAGTGTTCGATGGCGTACTTGGCGATCAGCCCCGCGTGGAAGGCCGTACCGCAGGCGACGATGACGACCTTGTCCAGCTCCCTCAACTCGGAAGCCGAGATCCGCACTTCGTCCAGTGTCAGGGCGCCGGACGCGTCGATGCGGCCCAGCAAGGTGTCGGCGACCGCCTTCGGCTGCTCGGCGATCTCCTTGAGCATGAAGTAGTCGTAGCCGCCCTTCTCGGCCGCGGACGCGTCCCAGTCGACGTGGTACGAGCGGACCTCGGCCGGGCTGCCGTCGAAGCCGGTCACCGTGACGCCGTCGCGGCGCAGCTCCACGACCTGGTCCTGGCCCAGTTCGATGGCGGAGCGGGTGTGGGCGATGAAGGCCGCCACGTCCGAGGCCAGGAACGCCTCGCCCTCCCCCACGCCCACCACCAGCGGCGAGTTGCGACGCGCGCCGACCACCACGTCCGGCTCGTCCGCGTGCACCGCGACCAGCGTGAACGCCCCTTCCAGCCGCCGGCACACCAGCCGCATCGCCTCCGCGAGGTCCGCGCAGGAGGAGAACTCCTCGGCGAGCAGATGCGCGACGACCTCGGTGTCGGTCTCGGAGGCCAGTTCATGCCCCCGCTCCGCCAACTCGGCCCGCAGCAGCGCGAAGTTCTCGATGATGCCGTTGTGCACCACGGCCACGCGTCCGGCGTTGTCCAGGTGCGGATGCGCGTTGGCATCCGTGGGTCCGCCGTGTGTCGCCCACCGGGTGTGCCCGATGCCGGTGGAGCCGCTCGGCAGCGGACGCTCAACCAGTTGCTTCTCCAGGTTGACGAGCTTCCCGGCCTTCTTCGCGGCGGCCAGACCGCCGTCCGCGAGCACGGCCACGCCCGCCGAGTCGTAACCCCGGTACTCCAATCGCTTCAGCCCGGCCATCACGACATCGAGCGCCGACTGCGACCCCACGTATCCCACGATTCCGCACATGAGCGGCAGCCTACGATCGAATCCATCGCCGAACCGGCCACTGCGTGCCCGATTTCGGAAATTCCCACGCCCTACCGCAGCAGAAAAGCCTCATGTCTTCGCCCGGTACGCCCGCATCGCCAGCGGATAGAACACGAGCGCTATCCCGGCCGCCCACACCAGCGACCACAGCACGGGCTCCGCGACCGGACCGCCGAGCAGCAGCCCGCGGAACGCGTCGGAGAGGTGGGTCACCGGGTTCACATCGCTCCACGCCTGGAGCCACCCCGGCATCGTGTCCACCATGACGAACGCGCTGCTGGTGAAGGTGATCGGGAAGATGAGGGTGAAGGCGAACGCCTGCACCTTCTCCGCGTCCCCCGCGAGCATCCCGATCAGCACCGCGCTCCACGACACCGCCGCCGCGAAGACGATCACCAGCAGCGTGCCGAGCAGGAACCCGTCGAGCCCGCCCGTGACCCGGAAGCCGAGCAGCAGTCCGAGCCCGATCATCAGCAGCAGCGCCCACAGGTGCTTGGCGAGGTCCGCCGTGATCCGGCCGATCAGCGGCGCCGAGCGGGCTATCGGCAGGCTCCGCAGCCGGTCGAAGACGCCCTTGGTGAGGTCGGTGTTGAGCGCCATCGCCGTGTACATCGTCATGAACAGGGTGTTCTGCACGATGATCCCGGGCAGCGCGTACTTCAGATACGCCTCGGGCGATCCGGCCATCTGCCCGCCCAGGACGTAGGTGAACAGGAACACGAACATGATCGGCGTGATGCTGTAGTCGACCAGTTCGAGCGGGTTGTGCTTGACCGCGACCAGGCTCCGCCAGGCCATGGTGAAGGTCTGCTGGAGTCCGGCGAGGGGGCGTACCCGGCCCGACTTGGTGATGGGGGCCGTGATGGTGGTGGCGGCCATGGTCAGTTCACCGCCTTCTCCAGCTCGGCGTCCTCACTGACGGGCTCCCCGCCGTCCTCTTCCGGCTCCGGCTCCGGCTCGGCACGGTGTCCCGTCAGCGCCAGGAACACCTCGTCGAGCGAGGAGCGCCGTAGCGCCAGCTCGCCCACCGCTATCCCCTCCCGGTCCAGTGTGCGGACCACGGCCGGCATCAGCTCGGGGTCCTTCACCGGGGCCGTGACCGTCTCGCCCTCGATCTGGGTCTGGGTGCCGGCCGCCTGGGCCACCAGCGCGTGCACTCGCCCGAGCTCCGCCGCGACCAGCGGCCGCACCTGCAGCACCTGGCCGCCGACCTGGGACTTGAGCTGGTCCGGGGTGCCCTCGGCGATCACCCGGCCCTTGTCGATCACCACGATGTCGTCGGCGAGCACATCGGCCTCGTTCAGATACTGCGTGGTCAGCAGGGCCGTCGCCCCGTCCGCGACCAGGCCGCGCAGCAGGTCCCACAGCTCACCTCGGCTGTGCGGGTCGAGTCCGGTCGTGGGCTCGTCGAGAAAGAGGATGCGGGGCCGGCCGACCAGGCTCGCGGCGAGGTCGAGGCGCCGTCGCATACCGCCCGAGTACGTCTTCACGGCCCGTCCGGCCGCGTCCATGAGCTGGAACCGCTCCAGCAGCTCGCGCGCCCGCGCCTTCGCCTCGGCCCGTGGCAGACCGAGCAGCCTGCCGATGAGCAGCAGATTCTCCGTACCGGTCAGGTTCTCGTCGACCGCGGCGTACTGACCGGTCAGCCCGACCAGCGACCGCACGATCCCCGCCTCCCGCACGACGTCGTGCCCGGCCACATGAGCCCGGCCCCCGTCCGGCTGGAGCAGCGTCGCGAAGATCCGCACCGCGGTCGTCTTCCCCGCGCCATTGGGCCCCAGCAGCCCGAGCACCGAGCCCTGCCGGGCCCCCAGGTCGACCCCGGCCAGCGCCTCGGTGTCCTTGAACCGCTTGACCAGGCCTTCCGCCTCAATCGCATACGTCATGGGTTACCCCTCGGGGTTACGTCATGTCCGGGTGGACCCTGGCCTGGGCCCACCTCTCCCACAACTGTGACGCACGCCACTGACATTCCCCACCTTGTCCCGGTTCGCCCGGAAATCCTGGGCGCGTGACGGATCCCACCCCACCGTCCGTTCGTCCGCCCGTAACAATGGACTGTGATCTCTCCGGTCTCTCCGATGCCCCGGAGCGCCCACCGGCCCAGGCCGGAGGCGACTCCCTACGTCGACCTCACCCGAGCCGAGTGGAGCGCGCTGCGCGACAAGACGCCGCTGCCGCTCACCGCCGAGGAGGTCGAGAAGCTGCGCGGCCTCGGCGATGTCATCGACCTCGACGAGGTGCGGGACATCTACCTCCCGCTCTCCCGCCTGCTCAATCTCTACGTCGGCGCCACGGACGGCCTCAGAAGCGCGCTCAACACCTTCCTCGGCGAACAGGGCTCCCAGTCCGGCACCCCCTTCGTCATAGGGGTCGCGGGATCCGTCGCCGTCGGCAAGTCCACCGTCGCCCGTCTCCTCCAGGCCCTGCTCTCCCGCTGGCCCGAGCACCCGCGCGTGGAGCTGGTCACCACGGACGGCTTCCTCCTCCCGACGAAGGAGCTGGAGGCCCGCGGCCTGATGTCGAGAAAGGGCTTCCCGGAGTCGTACGACCGCCGTGCCCTGACCCGTTTCGTCGCCGACATCAAGGCGGGCAAGGACGAGGTGACGGCGCCCGTCTACTCCCACCTCATCTACGACATCGTCCCGGGCCAGAAGCTCACGGTCCGCCGCCCGGACATCCTGATCGTCGAGGGCCTGAACGTCCTGCAGCCCGCCCTGCCCGGCAAGGACGGCCGCACCCGCGTAGGCCTCGCCGACTACTTCGACTTCAGCGTGTACGTCGACGCCCGCATCGAGGACATCGAGCGCTGGTACCTGAATCGTTTCCGCAAGCTCCGCGACACCGCGTTCCAGAACCCGTCCTCGTACTTCCGCAAGTACACCCAGGTCTCCGAGGACGAGGCCCTGGACTACGCCCGTACGACCTGGCGGACCATCAACAAGCCCAACCTCGTGGAGAACGTGGCCCCCACGCGAGGCCGGGCCGCCCTGATCCTCCGCAAGGGTCCCGACCACAAAGTGCAGCGGCTGAGCCTGCGCAAGCTGTGAGCTGCTAGAAAAGGCGCCATGCTGCATCTGCGCCTGATCACGCCGACCGAGAAGACCGCCGACGTGGTGAGTCTGATCGAGAGCACCGTCGGCACCACGCACCTCGTGGTGCTGCCGGGCGCCGCCCGCAACCCCGCCGGGGACGTGGTGATGTGCGATGTGGCGCGCGAGGCGGGCGACGAACTCCTCGCCGGGCTCCAGCACTTGGACATCGAGGACTGCGGGTCCATCGCGGTGGAGAACATCGACCTCTCCCTGTCCAAACGCGCGGACCAGGCCGAGGCGGACGCCCCCGGCGAGGGCGCGGACGCGGTGCTCTGGGAGCACCTCACGGACGCGACGCACGAGGAGTCGACGCTCTCCGTCACCTACCTCGCGTTCATCACGCTCGCCACGATGATCGCGGCCTGCGGTGTGGTGCTCGACAGCGCGATCCTGGTCGTGGGCGCGATGGCCGTGGGCCCGGAGTTCGGCCCACTGGCGGGCTTCAGCACAGCCCTGGTGCAGCGCGCCCCGCGCCTGGCACTGCGGTCACTGATCGCGCTGCTGGTGGGCTTCGCGGTGGCCATGGCGGTCACGGTCGGCTTCAGCTTCTTCATGGACTCGATCGATCTGTTCAGCCAGGAGCAACTGGACGCCGACCGCCCCCAGACCGCCTTCGTCTACGCCCCCGACTGGTTCTCCTTCATCGTCGCGGTCCTGGCCGGCGCCGCCGGCACCCTCTCCCTGACCTCATCGAAGTCGGGCGCCCTGGTGGGCGTGGCCATCTCGGTCACCACGGTCCCGGCAGCAGCCAACGCGGCAGTAGCCCTGAGCTACGGCGACACCAAACAGACCTGGGGCTCAACGGAACAACTCCTGCTGAACCTGTTGGGAATCGTCCTGGCAGGCACGCTGACGCTGCTGGCCCAGAAATGGATCTGGTCACACTCCAAACGCCGGGCCGTCGAGCCCACCTAGGGCAGCGCGCCCCACGCCTGGCATCAGCGTCAGCGCGCCTGCCCCGAACCCGGAGCCTCAACCCAGCGCAGACTTCACAACATCGGCCAGCCGCCCGGCAACAGCCCGAGCCTGATCGATATCGGCGGCCTCAACCATCACCCGAACAAGCGGCTCGGTCCCGGACGGCCGCAACAGCACCCGCCCCGTGGACCCCAACTCCGCCTCCGCCTCGGCAACAGCCGCAGCCAGCTCCCCGGACGTCTTCACCCGCGACCGATCAACATCAGGCACATTGATCAGCACCTGAGGCAACCGCTCCATCACAGAGGCCAGCTCCCGCAGAGACCGCCCGGTCTCAGCAACCCGAGCCGCGAGCATGAGCCCGGTCAGCGTGCCGTCCCCGGTCGTCGCGTGATCAAGGATGATCACGTGCCCGGACTGCTCACCGCCCAGCGCATACCCGTGCTCCTTCATCTCCTCCAGCACATACCGGTCACCGACGGCGGTCTGGACGATCTTCAGCCCTTCCCGCTCCATCGCCAGCTTGAACCCGAGGTTGGACATCACGGTCGCGACAACGGTGCCGGAGCGCAGTGCGGAACGCTCCCGCATCGCCAGCGCGAGTACGACCATGATCTGGTCGCCGTCCACCTCCTCACCGGTGTGGTCGACGGCCAGACAGCGGTCGGCGTCACCGTCGTGGGCGATGCCGAAATTCGCGCCGTGCTCGACGACGGCGGCCTTCAGCAGATCGAGATGGGTCGATCCACAGCCGTCGTTGATGTTGAGCCCGTCCGGCGAGGCCCCGATCGTGATGATCTCGGCCCCGGCCCGCGAGAACGCCTCCGGCGACACCCGCGAAGCGGCCCCGTGCGCCTCGTCGAGGACGATCTTCAGCCCGTCCAGCCGGTTGGGCAGTACGGCGACGAGGTGGGCGATGTACTTGTCGAAGCCCTCGTCGTACTCCCGGACCCGGCCGACGCCCGCGCCGGTGGGCCGCTCCCAGGGCTCACCGCGCCGGTGCTCCTCGTAGACGGCCTCGATCCGCTCCTCCAGCTCGTCGTCGAGCTTGTGCCCGCCGCGTGCGAGGAACTTGATGCCGTTGTCCGGCATGGCGTTGTGGCTGGCGGAGAGCATCACGCCGAGGTCGGCGCCGAGCGCGCCGGTGAGATAGGCCACGGCGGGCGTCGGCAGCACACCGACCCGCAGCACGTCGACACCCGCGCTCGCGAGCCCCGCGACCACGGCGGCTTCCAGGAACTCCCCGGACGCGCGCGGGTCCCGTCCGACCACCGCTGTCGCCCGGTGGCCCTCAAAGGTGCCCGCCTCGGCCAGCACGTGGGCCGCCGCGACCGACAGACCGAGCGCCATCTCGGCGGTCAGATCCGCGTTGGCGACACCGCGCACGCCGTCCGTGCCGAAGAGTCGTCCCACTTGTCCTCCTGATGAAGCGTCACTTTCGAGATCACTCTCGGAGATCATCCCAAGATCACCCGATCACACAAGCCTTTGAGCACCTTGTGCCGTTATACGCCCAAGACTGTGATAAACGAACGCCCCGGCGGCACTGTGGCGTGCCGCCGGGGCGTTCGGACGTACTGCTGAAGTGCGAGTACGCGCTGCAGGCAGCGAAGCTTAGCGCTTGCTGTACTGCGGAGCCTTACGGGCCTTCTTCAGACCGGCCTTCTTGCGCTCGACCGCACGGTCGTCGCGCTTGAGGAAGCCGGCCTTCTTGAGCGGGCCGCGGTTGTTGTCGACGTCGGCCTCGTTCAGCGCACGGGCGACACCGAGACGGAGCGCACCGGCCTGACCGGAGACACCGCCACCCGAGATACGGGCGATGACGTCGTAGCGGCCCTCGAGCTCGAGCACCTTGAAGGGCTCGTTGACTTCCTGCTGGTGCACCTTGTTGGGGAAGTAGTCCTCAAGGGTGCGACCGTTGATCTTCCACTTGCCGGTGCCCGGGACGATCCGGACGCGGGCAATGGCGTTCTTGCGGCGGCCCAGGCCGGCGGCCGGCTGGGGCTCACCGAAGCGGGACGCGAGGGACTCCGAGGTGTACTCGCCCTCGACGGGCACCTCGGACTCGGTGGTGTAGCTGTCAATGTCGACGAGCTCAGTCTCTTCGACCGGCTGCTCAACGGTGGTCTCGGCCACGATGCTCCTCAGATTCTCTTCAGTCTTAGGGGGTGGCCGGACTTACTGCGCGACCTGGGTGATCTCGAACGGCTGCGGCTGCTGCGCGCCGTGCGGGTGCTGGTCACCCTTGTAGACCTTCAGCTTCGAGAGCATCTGACGGCCCAGCGTGTTCTTGGGGAGCATGCCCTTGACGGCCTTCTCGATGGCCTTCTCGGGGTTCTTGTCCAGCAGCTCGTCGTAACGGACGGAGCGCAGACCACCCGGGTAGCCGGAGTGGCGGTACGCCATCTTCTGGGTCCGCTTGTTGCCGGACAGGTGCACCTTGTCGGCGTTGATGATGATGACGAAGTCACCGGTGTCGACGTGAGGGGCGTAGATCGGCTTGTGCTTGCCCCGGAGGAGGGACGCGGCGGTGGTGGCGAGACGGCCCAGGACGACGTCCTGAGCGTCAATGACGTGCCACTGGCGCGTCACATCGCCGGGCTTGGGGCTGTACGTACGCACGGTTCGTAGCCTTCGCTTCGAGTGAATGGTCCTGACAAGGTCACCGAAACGATCACGACAGCCTGGACCGCACTGCGGCGACGCATACCGCGTACGTGGGGTCGCTGGTCATCGGCCCGGTGGACCGGTGTAAGGGCCCGTCCCGTGAGAATGAGCAAGCCAATACACAACGAACAAGCAGAATACCTGGGCTGCCCCGGACGGGTCAAAACGAGGTCACTGCTGTCACAGGAGCCGATTTTACCGGCACCCTGCGCTGCCCCGCCCAGCCGTGCCGAACGATCGTGAAGGTGAGCGCACACAGCGTGAGGGCGTCCTTGAAGGCCCGCCGCTGCACCGGTTCCAGATAGGGCCAGGTCACCCCCGGCAGCTGCGGCACCAGCGCGAGCCAGAACCAGGGCCCCCGGGCCACCGAGCCCGCGCACGGGAGAGAAGCGAGCAGCAGCGGGACGACGATCACCAGATAGTGGTCGTACGACGGTCTGGACACCAGGAACGCCGAGAGCATCAGGGCCGCCGCAGTCTCCGTGAGCCTGAGCGGGCCGGGGTCGGCGCGGCGCCAGCGCCGGTAGGCGCAGGCCACCCCGGCGGCCGCCGCGAGCAGGGCCAGCAGCACGGCCAACCCCGGCGGCACCCCGAGCCTGGGCAGCACGGCCGCGGGGGATGCCTCGTAGAGCCGTACGAAATCGTCGTCGCCCTTCAGCAGGAAGGGCAGGGTGCGGGTGAAGAAGCCCGTGGGGTCGGGGAGGAACAGGGCCGAGGCCGTCGACGCCGTCACCGGGACGGCGATCATCAGGGCCAGGGCCCGCCATCGTCCGGCGAAGGCGAGCAGCAGCGCCATCGGGAGCAGGACCGGCTTCAACGCGATCGCCGTACCGAAGACCACGGCCGCCGCCGCCCACCGGCCCCGGCTCGCCAGCAGCAGCCCCAGCGGCAGCGCAAGCGCGGCCGTCGCCGTCCAGTTCGCCAGAAGGATCAGATGGGCGAAGGGCGCGAAGCCGGCGGTGAGGCCTGCCAGGCCCAGGGCGGCGAGACGGCTGCGCGGCGGGATGCCGTGCAGGCGCAGGGCGCAGGCCCAGCCGGCGGCCAGACAGGCGGTCACCGCGAGCGGCACCAGCATGCGCAGCGCGGTCGGGGAGAGCAGGGCCTGGGGGGCGGCGGCGAGCACGGCGCCCGGTAGATAGAGGAAGTGCGGATCGTCATAGGGGGAGCCGCCGTCCAGCCAGGTCCGCGCGGCCCGCACCACGATGGCGTTGTCCATGCCGCCGTCCGAGGTCAGGCGGGTGGTGCGGACCGTCGCGGCGCCGAGCACGGCCGCCAGGAGCGCCCACAGATGCCAGGACGCGGGTCGTACCAACCACCCGGAGATGTCGCTTTTGCCCTCGCTCACCGGCGCAACGCTAGGCGCCCCAGGGGCCCTTGAGGCGGAACGGCACACCCCGGTCCCCGTCTAAGATGCGGCCCATGAGCTTCGGGCAGCAGGGGGGACCCCAGTCCCAGTGGGATCCCTGGAAACCGCAATCCCAGCAGCCGTGGAACAACGGCGGCGACAGCCAGACCCCGGACTGGGCCGCGCTCGCCGAGGCGTCCGAGTCCCGTAACAAGCGACGTCGGCTGCTGTTCATCGGCGGTGGCGCGCTGGCCACGGTCGGGGTGGCCGCGGCGGTCGCCGTGGCCGTGGTGTCGGCGAACGGCGGCGACGAGGCCTCCAACAAGCCGACCGCGCAGCTTCCCGCGACCGCGGACATACCGAGCGGGTCCACCGGCCCGGCGCCGTCCTTCGAGCCGACGAGCGCGCCGCCCCCGCTGGATCCGAACGACTTCATCGCGAGCGCCAAGAAGGACACCGCCCCGCTCAGCCCCGCGACGCTCTTCCCGGGCACCCAGGTGACCTGGAGCGAGACCGTCTACAAGAAGGGCCCGACGGCCGACGCCAAGGACTGCTCCTCGGCCGCCCTGAAGACCCTGCCGAAGGTGCTCGACGCCAACGACTGCACGCGTCTGATGCGCGTGACGTACGTCAAGGACGGCGTCGCGGTCACGGTCGGTGTGGCCGTCTTCGACACCGAGGCCCAGGCGACCAAGGCCCGGACCCAGACGGACGACAAGAGCATCGTGAAGTCGCTGTCCGGCAAGGGCGTGAAGGCCTTCTGCAACTCCGCCGTCTGCCGCTCGACGCGCAACTCCGTGGGCCGGTACGCCTATTTCACGGTCGCCGGGTTCACCAGCGGCAAGGACGTGACGGAGAAGGACACCAAGGTCTTCGCGGCCGGCGACGATCTGGCCGAGTTCACGCTCTACCAGATCCGACGCCGGGGCGAGGCCCAGGCGTCGGCGGCGGCTCAGGCGGGCTGATCCCTCAGGGCCTCTCAGGGCCGCTCAGGACGCGGGCAGCGTGTCGAACCAGCCGACGCCGTTGCCCTGGAACTCCTTGGCGGCCTCCTCGGCCTCCTCGGCGGTGAGCTTCTCGCCGGCCTGGTGGTAGATCCAGTCCACCTTCATGTCCCAGGCCCGGTCGCCGGTGAACGGCAGGTCCACGAACCAGGTGTTGAAGTTGATCGCCATGTCGGCGCGCGGGGCGTAGTCGGCGCCGCTGCGGTAGAGGGTCTTGCCGTCGAGGCTGTAGGTGACGGCGTCCTTCTCGACCGTGATCACCATGGTGTGCCAGCCGGCGATGCTCTTCTCGGTCTTGCTGGTGACGCGGTCGCCCTCGTCGGCGTTGCGCCAGGTGGTGGTGTCCAGCTTCGGTCCGGGCGCGCCCCAACCGCCGTTCGGCATGTACTCGTTGTCGAGTTCGGCGTACTTGCTGCCCGAGCCGCCGATGGTGAAGAACGTCTGGTTGATGTGGTCGCCGTTCTCGCCGCTGGTCGGCTTGTCGGTGAAGTGGATCCGCGCCGCGTAGGTGCCGGTGCGGAACTTCGCCTCCTTGGTGCCGAGCGCGGCCTGCTTCGTACCGGCCTTCGTGCCGTCCGTCGAGGCGCGCAGGTTGAGGACCTGGCCGCCGAGTGCCTCCTCCTCGCCCGGGAAGGTGACGCCCTTCGCGGTCCAGGTGTTCTCGATGCCGGGGCCGCCCTCGCTGGTGCGCACCAGCCAGCCGTGCTTGAACAGCGCGGTGTCCTTCGGGCCCCGGTAGTTGAAGTCGTCGAAGAACCCGCCCTCGGGCAGCTCGGGCACGGCCTCGGACACGGGCTTCGCCGAGGCCTCGGCGCCCTTGCCGCCGGGCTCCTCGCCCCACACCAGGGCGCCGCGCTTGTAGGCGGGGATCCGGTCGGAGTTCTGGTACGTCTTCTTCGAGGCGTCGTAGGACCAGTCGCCGTCCTGGTTCACCGGCTTGTGGTCGGTCCGGTAGAGCTGGAGCTCCAGGCCCTCGCTGTTCGCGCCGGGCTCGAGCACGCCCGCCTTCTCGGTGAACCCGAGCTCCAGGTAGTGGTCGGCGCCCTCGTGCGGCGCGTCCATGGCGACCACGGCACCGGTCAGATTCGAGCAACCGACCGCCGCTTCCACACAGTTGAAGCCGTACGACGCGTCCCCGTCGGCGGTGAAGTAGTAGCGCAGGGCGACATCGCTGAGCGGCACCGGCTTCTCGGAGGTGTTGAAGACCTCGAGCCACGGCCGGACGGCGTCGGACTCGGCCGAGGTCTCCGTCCGGTAGCGGATCGTGAGCTCGGGCTCCTCCGGGTTGAAGTGGTTCCATACCGGCTTGGCGGCCAGGACGCCGCCGGCGAGGACGGCCACCACGAGCAGGACCTTGAAAGCGCGGGCTATGCCACTGCGACGCTTGGGCTGACGGCGGGACGCCACGGGGGGACTCCTTCGGGGCGCGGGGCATGCGCCCGGCGGATGAATCGGCAAGAGGGTACCTGTCCCGGCGCCGGGCACCAGTGGTCGCTTCCGGGCAGAAACCGGCGACAAACGGGCCGACTCATGACCATGCACAAGGGTTGTACGCAGCTTCGCGTGACAAAAACGACTGTGTGCGAGGTGTGAACACATGTGTGGGCGCTGTTAGCCTTTGCGCTCCTTGTATTCGATGGATGACTGTGCGCCCGGGCTGGGGGCTTGGGTGGCGCCGGGGTGGGAAGTATTGCCGTGAACCGAAACTCCACTGTCGATCTCGTGATCATCGGGCTCGGCTACGTCGGGCTGCCGCTTGCCCGGGCAGCAAGCGCTTCCGGTCTGAAGGTCGTGGGCCTCGACCGCAGCCAGTCGGTGGTGCAGGGGCTGACCTCCGGGTCCTCCCACGTCGACGACATCAGCGACGCCGATGTGCGCTCCATGCTCGACCAGGGTTTCCGCGCGGTCTCCTCACCCGAGGTCATCGCGGACGCGGCCGCGGTCGTCATCTGTGTGCCCACCCCGCTGACCGAGCACGGCGCGCCCAACCTCGGCGCGGTGGACTCCGCGGTCGCGGACATCGCCGCCCACCTCAAGCCGGGCACCCTGGTCGTCCTGGAGTCCACGACGTACCCGGGCACCACCGACGAGGTCGTCCGTCCGCGTCTGGAGGCCGGCGGCCTCAAGGCGGGCGTCGATTTCTACCTCGCCTTCTCCCCCGAGCGCATCGACCCGGGGAACCCGACCTACGGCCTGGAGAACACGCCCAAGGTCGTCGGCGGCACCACCCCGGACTGCACCAAGGCGGCCCGCGCGCTGTACGAGCGCTTCGTGGGCAGCGTGGTGGAGGCCAAGGGCACGCGTGAAGCCGAGATGGCCAAGCTGTTGGAGAACACCTACCGGCACGTGAACATCGCGCTCGTCAATGAGATGGCGATGTTCTGCCGCGAGATCGGCGTCGATCTCTGGGACGCCATCCGCTGCGCCTCCAGCAAGCCTTTTGGCTTCGCGCCCTTCTACCCGGGCCCCGGCGTCGGCGGTCACTGCATCCCGATCGACCCCAACTACCTCTCTTACAAGGTGCGTTCGCTCGGGATACCGTTCCGGTTCGTGGAACTGGCCCAGGAGATCAACCAGCGGATGCCCGCCCATGTCGTCTCACGCGCCGCGGACCTGCTCAACGAGCAGGGCAAGCCGATCCGCGGCACGCGTGTCCTGCTGCTCGGCGTCACCTACAAGCCGGACATCTCCGACCAGCGGGAGAGCCCCGCGGTGGACGTGGCCGAGCTGCTGCTGGAGCGCGGCGCCGACCTCGCCTACTACGACCCCCGCGTCGAGGACTGGACCGTCGAGGGCACCTCGGTGCCCCGCGTCGAGGACTACCTCGCCGGTGCGGCCGAAGCCGACCTGACCATCCTTCTTCAGCACCACAGCGAGCTCGACCTGGACGCGCTGGCCGACCGTGCCCGTCTGCTCTTCGACACGCGCGGCAAGTCGGCCGACCATCCCCAGGTGGTCAAGCTGTGACCGACACCTACATACCGGGGGCCGTCGACACCGACGGCCGCCGCCGTCACAAGCGCCGACGGCATCTGAAGGTCTCGTACTTCTTCTTCCTCGCCATCGCCGCCGTCATCGTTACCAAGCTCGACCCGGAGTCGCTCCACTACTACTCGTTCGGCGCGCTCGGGCTGCTCGCCCTCAAGATGTTCGGTGCACTCTTCTACCGGCCCGCCAAGGCGGACCGCGAGGAGCTGATGCTGCTGGACAACTCCTGGGTCACCGCGGTCATCCCGATCTACAACGAGGACCCAGTGATGTTCGAGCAGGGCATGCGCAGCCTTCTCGCGCAGAGCCGGCTCCCCAACGAGATCCACATCATCGACGACGCCAGCGCCGACAACTCCGGCATCAAGGCGGCGAAGAAGATGCGCCGCGAGTTCGAGGCGCAGGGCGTGAAGTACACGGTCAGCGTGCAGCCCGAGAACAAGGGCAAGCGCGAGGCCCTCGCCCTCGGCTTCGAGGCGGCGCCTTACACCGACCTGTTCCTGTGCGTGGACTCGGACACGATCCTGTCCCGGGACACCGTCCGTGAGCTGCTGCTGCCCATGGCCGACCCGAAGATCATGGCCTCCACGGGCATGGTCCTCGCGCTCAACCACGACAGCAACATCTTCACGCGCCTGCAGGACCTCCGGTACGGCAACTCGTTCCTGTTCGAGCGGGCCGCGTACTCCCGGCTGAAGTCGGTGCTCTGCTGCTGCGGCGCGCTCTCGGTGTACCGCGGCACGCTGGTGCGCAAGTACCTGCCGGACTTCCTCAACCAGCAGTTCCTCGGCAAGCCGGCCGTCTTCGGCGACGACCGGCGCATGACGAACTACTGCCTGATGGAGGGCCAGGTCGTCTTCCAGGAGACGGCCGTCGGCTACACCGCCGTCCCCGAGAAGCTGCCGCACTTCCTGCGCCAGCAGGTCCGCTGGAACAAGTCCTTCTTCCGCGAGTCCCTGTGGGCCTTCAAGAACCAGAAGAAGTTCCGGCCCGCGTTCTGGCTGACCTGCATGGAACTGGCGCTGTGGCTGGTCTTCGGCTCGGCGATGTTCTACTCCATGGTCATCCTGCCGATCATGCAGCCGGAGCGGTTCGTCAACCACATCGGCGACTACCTGGTCTTCATGGTCCTCATGGGGTACCTGCGCAACGTCCGGTACCTGGACTTCCCCCGCCGCGGCATGGGCTTCATCAGACGCTTCGGCATGTTCCTGCTGGCCCCGCTGTACGGCGTCATCCAGCTGCTCCTGCTGACCCCGCTGCGCTTCTACGCGCTGGTCACCCTGCACAAGGGCAGCTGGGGCACCCGTCAGGGCGGCGTCGAGGTCTCCGTCGCCGGTGACCACGAGCAGGATGTCTCCGCGGTCTACGAGGAAGAGGACGAGTACTCGTCCCAGCAGGTCTCCTCCACGATCGAGATGATGCGCCTGGAGGGCATCGCCCTCGCGCGTACCGCCCCGCACGCCTCCCCGCGCAACCCCAACGGCATGGCCCAGGCCTACACCGGCCACACCCAGGGCGAGTTGCACGACATGGGCCGCAACGCGCCCCAGCAGCAGGTGGCGTGGAACGGCGTGACGCAGGTGCAGCCGATACCGCCGCAGGGCTACGGCGCGCAGCAGCAGTTCCAGCAGCCGCAGCACCAGCAGCAGCCGTACGGCGGCCAGCAGCAGGGCCCGTACCAGCAGCAGCACGTGCAGGGTTACGACCAGTGGCAGGGCCAGCAGCAGGGCCAGCAGCCCCACCAGGGCCACGGCCAGCAGCCGTACATCCCGCAGCAGCCGCACGGTCCGTACCCCCAGCAGCCGCAACAGCAGCAGCACTGGACCCCGGAGAACCAGAACCAGCCGTACGCCCCGGAGCACCAGGACGACGGCTGGTTCGGTGACCGCCGGTAGCGGTCAGTTGTAGTACGCCATCGCCTCCTGGACGGTGAGCACCTCGATCTCCCGCTTCTGGATCTCCGTCATCAGCGTACGGAGACCGGCCTGGCTGATCTCGGTGCTCGCCGCCGGCGTACCGGCGACGATCTTGTGGAGACACAGGATCAGCCAACTGCCGCTACGGGCACAGCGGTCCAGCGCCCCACCCGCGCCGACCACCTTGCTCAGCGCGGTGCCCCCGATACCCGTCCCGTCGGTGATGCCGGTCAGTGCCTTGAGGCGATACGGCATCGCCGGGGCGTAGCTCTCGATGGTCTCGGAAATGATCGAGCGGGCCGTGGTGAAGTGACGCGCGGCGAGCAGATCGACGGGCACTCCGTCGGTGGTGTTCTGAAATGCGCCGTGCGGATAGGCGAAGTGCTCG
This sequence comes from Streptomyces sp. NBC_00287, assembly GCF_036173105.1. Lineage (NCBI taxonomy): Bacteria > Bacillati > Actinomycetota > Actinomycetes > Kitasatosporales > Streptomycetaceae > Streptomyces > Streptomyces sp. NBC_00287. The sequence goes on along the minus strand of NZ_CP108053.1, from coordinate 5,682,222 downwards.
CTGGTGAATCCATTGCCGACGAGCCATTCCCGCAGCTTTGCGAAATCCGCGTCGACCTGCTGAGCGGTGAGCTTGGGATAACTCGCCGTGTGCGTCGCGTTGGCATAGGAGTGCCCGGCCATCTCCCAGCCGGAGGAGTCCTGCAGGGAGCGCATCTGCGCGAGGTTCACAAAAGAGCCGGTGCCGATCACATCGGCGATGTTGTAGAGCGTCCCCGGCATGCCGAAGGGGTCCATGACCGGACGGGCGAGATCGTGGACCGACTTGTGCGAGTCGTCGAAGGTGATGGACACGACGCCCTTGGAGAAGACGGACTCGGTGTCGGGTACCAGCTCGACCGTCTGCAGGTGGTACGTCACCGGGGCCGCCGCGTCGTCGTAGACCGCGAACGACATATCGGTGAACCCCGTCCGCACGGACGGCTCGCCCTGCGCGGAGAGCGTGTACGTCCCGGACGCCGAGGTGACGTCGGCCCACTGCAGATGGACCGTCACCCACTCCCCGGACTGCACGTAATTGGCCCCGGTCTTCGCATGGTTGTGCACCTTCCAGCTGAAGGCGTTCTTCAGCCCGGAGCTGCCGAGGTAGAAGACAACCCTGCTGAGATGGGTGGCGTCCGTGACCCGGAAGATGAGCCGGATCATCTTGCCGCTCAGATCCATGGCGGTCATACCGGTCTTGCGGACGTACGACTGCACACCGGTGCCCGCGGTGGTCACACGGACCGAGGAGGCGCCCCGGGTGAAGACCGCGGTGTCGGCCGGGTCCGACGAGGCGGTCCCCGCGCCGCCCGCCGTCCAGCCGTGCCCCGACTGGAACTGCTGGCTCCAGGTCGCCCGGCGATAACGCGGCCGCCGACCGGTCGGCGCGTACGGCGGCACCCCCAGGCCCTCGGCCGGCGCGGCGTCCGCGGTGGCCAGCGCCCCTATCCCGCCGACCGTGACCAGACCCCCGAGCCCCATGGCCCGCAATGCCGAGCGTCTGCCCACCTGACCTGAATGCTTACTGCCCTTACTCAAAGTGACTCCCCACTGGCATCAATGCCCCAACCCCCCTGCTTCGCAAAGACGTTCTTAATTCAAGTGTCCAATGCGACTGGTGTGACAGTAAAATAGCGGTTGACGGGTGGGGATGATGCGCACGGTCCTTCCTTCTTTTCAAGGGCCTGGACGAGATGCCGGACGAGACAGGGGAATCTCGCCTCCCCCACCACTCTTCACACGCCCCAGGGGGGGCTGTGTCTGCTCTGGAGGGGTTCATGAACAGACGTTCTTCCGCGCTGCGCCAAGGCACGCGCGCCGTGGGTGCGGCCGCGCTGCTGGTGGCGAGCCTGGGCGTCGGGGGCGCCTGGCCGGCCGCAGCGGCCGGGACCGAGCCGTGCAAGCCGACAGAGGGCTTCACCCACTGCAAGATCTTCGACCACTCCGGCGCAGCCGTGGACTTCCAGGTCCCCGCCGGGGTGGAGGAGTTGGACTTCCGCGGCTGGGGCATGGGCGGCGACGGCAATCCGTTCGCCACCGGCGGCAACGCCGCGTATGTGGGGGGCTCGCTGGACGTCACCCCCGGTGAGCACCTGACCGTGAAGGTCGGCGGCTGGCGCATCGGAGGCAAGCTCTTCGGCGATGCGCTCGGTGGCAAGGCCGGCGCGAGCAACTGGGGTGGGAACGGCGGTGCGAGCACCGCGGTCCGCGCCGCGGACGGCTCCGCGCTGTTCATCGCCGCCGGCGGCGGTGGCGCCGGGTACGGCAGCCATGACATGAGCAAGGGTGGAAGCGGCGGCGCTCCCGACGGCGGCGACGCCGGCGACGACTTCGGTGGCAAGGGTGCGAAGGGCGGCCAGGGCGGCGCGGCCGGCGTCGAGGGCGGCAAGCCCGGCGCCGACCACACGCAGGGCGGTGCCGGTGGTGACGGCGGTGCCAAGGCGGGCGGTGGCGGCGCGGGCTACGCGGGTGGCGGTGGCGGCGGCCTCCGGGAGGCGCAGGGCGACGGCGGCAGCGGCGGTGGCGGTTCCAGCTACGCCGACCCCGAGCGCACCTCCGACGTACGCATGCTGAGCAGCACCACGCCCTATCCGGCGGCGAAGGACGACCCGTTCTGGGTGCACAATCCGCTCGACGACAACACGCCGGACCTCGCCGGCGTCGGCCAGGGCGGCTGGAACGAGCGCGGCGGCGACGGCCGCGTGGTCCTCCAGTGGAAGTCGCCCGACGGCGTCCCGGTGGTGACCGAGCTGACCCGGGAGTCCGGCGACGACCAGACCATCCTCCCGATCAATGTCTCCGACCCGATGGTGGTCGTGGCCCGCGACAAGAACGGCGAGCCGCTGCCCGACCAGAAGGTGACCTACACCCTGGAGGACCCGAGCGGCCTCGGGGTGAAGTGGGAGGACTCCCCGACCCAGGTGTACACGGACGCCCAGGGACGCGCCCAGTCCCCCAGCGTCATCACCGGTGAGAAGGAAGGCGACTTCACGGTCCGCGCCACCTCCGGTGACGTCTCGACGACCTTCACCGCCCACGTCGGGCAGACGAGCCACGCCATCGAGATCACGGGCGGCGACGACCAGCAGGCGAAGCCAGGTGACACCTTCACCGACCCGCTGACCGTCAAGGTGACCAAGAACGGCGCTGCGGCGGCGGACACCGAGGTGGAGTTCTCCGTCGAGAGCAACTCCGACGACGCCCCGACCTTCGAGGGCGACGAGGACTCCGTGAACGTGACCACCGACGCCGACGGCGAGGCCACCGCCACCGAGCTGGTCGCGGGCCAGGAGCCGGGCACGTACAACGTCCTCGCGACGGCCGGCGACGCCGGGATCCGCTTCACCGTCGAGGTGACCGAGCAGGGCGCGACCGCTTCCCCGTCGCCGAGCCCCTCCGGCAGCTCCGACACCACGACCGGCGGCTCCGACAGCACCGGTGGCACCGACACCCAGGGCGACTCGGGCAGCCTCGCCCTGACCGGCGCCGCGGGCATCGGCACCCTCGCCGGGGCGGCCGCGGCGCTCGCCGGACTGGGCTGGGCCGCGATGCGGTTCACCCGCTCCCGCCGCGCGCAGGACTGACGTAAACCGAAGGGGGGCCCTGCGCCGCAGGGCCCCCCTTCAGTGCACCTGCCCCCGCACCCGCCGCGCCTGCCGCTGCCGCTCAGCGAGCTGGTCGGCGGCCGGGTAGGCGACCTCTTCCAGAGTCAGCCCGTACGGCCGTACGACATGGACGGCACTGTCGCGCACCCGCGCGTCGAGCACCTTCCGCGGCCACTCCACCCCGCGGTGCCCGTCCCCCACGAACAGCAACGCGCCCACCATGGACCGCACTTGGTTGTGGCAGAAGGCATCGGCCCGGACCTCGATCTCCACCACCCCGTCAGCGGTACGGCGCACCCCGAAGTCGAAGATCTCGCGCACCGTCGAAGCCCCCACGCGCTTCTTCGCATAAGCGGCGAAGTCATGCTCCCCGACAAGGGACTTGGCGGCGGCGTCCATCACGGCGGCGTCCAACTCCCAGTCATGCCACAGCACATGACTGCGCAACAGCGGATCCACGCCACCAGGCCGGTCGCAGACCCGGTAGACATAGCGCCGCCAAAGAGCCGCGAACCGCGCGTTGAACCCTTCCGGAGCCTCGGTGAGCGCCCATACCCGCACGTCCTTGGGCAGCCGCCCGGCAAGCCGCTTGAGCAGCTTCTCCCGATGCTCGCCCCACAACTCCAAAGGCAGATCAACATGCGCGACCTGCCCCCGAGCATGCACCCCGGCATCGGTCCGCCCGGCGACGGTGAGGTCGTACGTCTCCGAAGACCGCGTAACGGTCCGCAACGCACCCTCGACCTCCGCCTGCACGGTCCGCTGCCCCCCGGCCTGCTTGGCCCACCCGGAGAAGCCGGAACCGTCGTAGGACAGATCAAGCCGAATCCTCACGAACCCGGCCAGCACTTCGTCACTCACCCAGAGATCCTCTCAACAACAAAAGCGGGCCCGCCCCTCGAAAGGAACGGACCCGCCAACGCCCCAAGGGGCAGAACGCTTACGCGTCCTTGGACTCCTCGGCAGGCGTCTCCTCGGCCTCATCGGCCTTGGTGACGTCAACCTTGGGCTCAACCTCGGCGTCCTTGGCGGCGCGCTTGGTGGCGGCCTCGGCCTCGCCCGTAGCCTCCTGCGCAACCGTCAGCGCCTCGACCAGCTCGATGACAGCCATGGGCGCGTTGTCGCCACGGCGGTTACCGATCTTGGTGATACGGGTGTAGCCACCCGGACGGTTCTCGTAGCGCGGGCCGATCTCGGTGAAGAGCGTGTGGACGATGCTCTTGTCCGTGATCACCTGGAGCACCTGACGGCGGTTGTGAAGGTCGCCCTTCTTCGCCTTGGTGACCAGACGCTCGGCGTACGGACGCAGCTTGCGCGCCTTCGCCTCGGTGGTGGTGATACGACCGTGCTCGAAGAGCGCCTTCGCGAGGTTCGCGAGGAGCAGCTTCTCGTGCGCGGCGCTGCCGCCCATACGGGCACCCTTGGTGGGCTTCGGCATGTTCTTTCTCCTGTGTGTCTGCCCCGGCCGTGTCAGGTACCGGGGTCAGGAACCCGATGAGCGGATGCTCACCGGCAACGACCGATCAAGTACTGATCAGTACTGCTCGGTCTCCACGAAACCCGCGTCCGCGTCGTCGTCGGCGCCGAAGGCGTCGGCAGCGGCCGTGGGGTCGAATCCGGGCGGGCTGTCCTTGAGGGCCAGGCCCATGCCGGCCAGCTTCGCCTTGACCTCGTCGATGGACTTCGCACCGAAGTTACGGATGTCCAGGAGGTCGGCCTCGGAACGCGCGACGAGCTCACCCACGGAGTGGATGCCCTCACGCTTGAGGCAGTTGTACGACCGAACGGTGAGCTCGAGCTCCTCGATCGGCAGCGCCAGATCAGCGGCAAGGGCGGCGTCCGTGGGGGACGGGCCCATGTCGATGCCCTCGGCGTCGATGTTCAGCTCGCGGGCGAGACCGAACAGCTCGACCAGCGTCTTACCGGCGGAGGCCATGGCGTCACGCGGACGCATCGCCTGCTTGGTCTCGACGTCGACGATCAGCTTGTCGAAGTCGGTGCGCTGCTCGACACGCGTGGCCTCGACCTTGTACGTGACCTTCAGAACCGGCGAGTAGATGGAGTCGACCGGGATACGGCCGATCTCCTGGCCCACCTGCTTGTTCTGCACGGCGGAGACATACCCACGGCCACGCTCGACCGTGAGCTCCATCTCCAGCTTGCCCTTGCCGTTGAGCGTGGCGAGGACGAGGTCGGGGTTGTGCACCTCGACACCGGCCGGGGGCGCGATGTCGGCGGCGGTGACCAGACCCGGGCCCTGCTTGCGCAGGTACATCACGACCGGCTCGTCGTGCTCCGAGGAGACGACCAGCTGCTTGATGTTGAGGATCAGGTCGGTGACGTCCTCCTTGACGCCCGGCACGGTGGTGAACTCGTGCAGCACGCCGTCGATGCGGATGCTGGTGACAGCCGCACCGGGGATGGAGGACAGGAGGGTCCGGCGAAGGGAGTTGCCGAGGGTGTAACCGAAGCCCGGCTCCAGCGGCTCGATCACGAACCGGGAGCGGAACTCGTCGACGACCTCTTCGGTCAACGAGGGACGCTGAGCGATCAGCATGTGTGGATCAGATCCTTCTTTCGTGGACGCCCGCTATTTGACGCCCGACGGAACCGTCCCCGGCAAAAGGGACGGGTACTGCAAGGGTACGGGCGATACCGCCCCGAAGAGCCGTACCGCCCGAAAAGCCCTGCGAAGCGAGGTCAGACGCGACGACGCTTCGGCGGACGGCAGCCGTTGTGCGGGGTCGGGGTGACGTCCTGGATGGAGCCGACCTCGAGACCGGTCGCCTGAAGCGAACGGATCGCGGTCTCACGACCCGAACCCGGACCCTTCACGAACACGTCGACCTTGCGCATGCCGTGCTCCTGAGCGCGGCGGGCAGCCGACTCGGCGGCCATCTGCGCGGCGAACGGCGTGGACTTCCGGGAGCCCTTGAAGCCGACGTGGCCGGCGGAGGCCCAGGAGATCACGTTGCCGGACGGGTCCGTGATGGAGACGATCGTGTTGTTGAACGTGCTCTTGATGTGCGCGTGGCCGTGAGCGACGTTCTTCTTTTCCTTGCGGCGCACCTTCTTGGCAGCGCCCTGACGACCCTTGGGGGGCATCTGTACTCCTACGGGAGGTGGTCGGTCCTACAGCGAAGACCGCTGGACTGCGAAGTCCGCTGAGGACTACTTCTTGCCCGGCTTCTTCTTGCCGGCGATGGCGCGACGCGGGCCCTTGCGGGTGCGGGCGTTGGTGCTGGTGCGCTGACCGCGGACGGGCAGGCCACGGCGGTGACGCAGACCCTGGTAGCAGCCGATCTCGACCTTGCGGCGGATGTCGGCCTGGATCTCGCGACGGAGGTCACCCTCGGTCTTGATGTTGTTGTCCACGAACTCGCGGATCGCGACGAGCTGCTCCTCGGAGAGGTCGCGAACACGGGTGTTCGGGTCGACGCCGGTCGCGGCCAGCGTCGCCTGAGAGAGGGTCCGGCCGATGCCGAACACGTAGGTGAGGGCGACCTCCACGCGCTTGTCGCGCGGGATGTCAACACCGGAAACGCGTGCCATTCAATGGCTCCTGGTGATCTTCGGAGGTCTTCCGCAGAACCGGCTCCCAGCCGCCGTACCAGGTACGAACTGGGTCCCCGGCCTCCGAACCGGGGGTATCAGGCGACAAGCGCCTGGGCCCTGCGTATGAACATATTCAGCTCGCGTCGCGCGAAGTCTCTGCGATCAAGATGCAGAGGGAAAGGTCGTGCGTCAGCCCTGGCGCTGCTTGTGGCGCGGGTTCTCGCAGATGACCATGACCCGACCGTGACGGCGGATCACCCTGCACTTGTCGCAGATCTTCTTGACGCTCGGCTTGACCTTCATGGGATTGAGGTTCTCCGGGTCAGTGCCACCACCCCGCCGAAACGGGATGCGGGCAAGATCTACTTGTAGCGGTAGACGATCCGGCCACGCGTCAGGTCGTACGGAGACAACTCCACCACGACCCGGTCGTCAGGGAGGATGCGGATGTAGTGCATACGCATCTTGCCGCTGATGTGTGCCAGGACCTGGTGGCCGTTCTGGAGCTCCACCTTGAACATGGCGTTCGGGAGAGACTCGACGACAGTGCCTTCGATCTCGATGGCACCTTGCTTCTTGGCCACGCTTTGCCCTTCGAATCGACTACCTTGATCGACTCAGAGTGAGCGCATGCAGACATGCGGGTACACAAGAGCCGACGAGTCAGTCTACGTCAGCGCACCCGGAAACACGAATCGAGGGATCCTGCCCCAGCAGGCAGATCATTAAGCGCCCCGATAGGGGCGCGGGGAACTGCGCGACAAGCCCCCGCTCCCCCATAGGCGATCAGCCCAGCGGATCCGGAGCGGCAGCGATCCCGTACTCCGCCAGCTTCGCCTTACCCCCGTCGGGAGCCGTCAGCACGAGGGGGCCCTGTTCGGTCAGGGCGACACTGTGCTCCCAGTGGGACGACCACGTGCCGTCGGTGGTGATGACCGTCCAGTCGTCGGCGAGGACCTCGGTCTTCGGGGTGCCCAGGGAGACCATCGGCTCGATGGCGAGGCAGAAGCCGGGGACCAGCTTCGGGCCCTTGCCGCGCCGGCGCTCGACGTAGTTCAGCAGATGCGGGTCCATGTGCATCTCGGTGCCGATGCCGTGGCCGCCGTAGTCCTCGATGATCCCGTACCGGCCGCCGCCGGCCTTGGGCTGGCGGCGGATGTACGTCTCGATGGCCTTGGAGATGTCGACGAGGCGGTTGCCCAGCTTCATGGCCGCGATACCGGCCCACATCGACTCCTCGGTCACCCGGGAGAGCTCGATCAGCTCCGGAGCGTGACCGGAGCCCACGAAGGCGGTGTAGGCGGCGTCACCGTGCCAGCCGTCGATGATCGCGCCGCAGTCGATGGAGATGATGTCCCCGTCCTTGAGGACGACCTCGTCGGACGGGATGCCGTGGACCACGACCTCGTTCACGGAGGTGCAGATCGTCGCCGGGAACCCGCCGTACCCGAGGAAATTCGACTTGGCCCCGTGCTCCGCGAGCACCTTGCGCGCGACCTCGTCCAGATCCTTGGTGCTGGCCCCGGGCACCGCGGCCTCCCGAGTGGCCGCGTGAATGGCGGCGACGACCAACCCTGCCTCACGCATCTTGGCGATCTGCTCGGGGGTCTTGATCTGCACCATGGCGGCGGGGGCCTTTCTGAAACCGGGGTAAGGGCTACTTCACAACCATACGTGCGCAGCCACCGCACGCAGCAGCCGCGGCCCCAGGAAGGGAACCGCGGCTACAGCGACGTACAAAGACCTAGTTCTCGGCGCCCTCGCGCTTCAGCGCGGCCAGGGCACGGCTCGTGACCTCGTCCACCGGACCCATGGCCTCGATCGTCACGACCAGACCCTGCGCCTTGTAGTAGTCGATGATCGGCTCGGTCTGCGTGTGGTAGACCTCGAGCCGCGTCCGGACCGTCTCCTCGGAGTCGTCGCCCCGCAGGTACAGCTCGCCGCCGCAGACGTCGCAGACGCCTTCCTTCTTCGGCGGGCTGTACGTCACGTGGAAGACATGCGCGGAGTCGTTCCGGCAGGTGCGCCGGCCGGCGATCCGCTTGACCACCTCTTCCTCGGGGGCCTCCAGGTCCAGCACCGCGTCCAGCCGCATGTCCTCGGACGACAGCAGCTCGTCCAGCGCCTCGGCCTGGGACACATTGCGCGGGAAGCCGTCCAGCAGGAAGCCGCCCTCGGCGTCCGGCTGCTCCATGCGGTCCTTGGCCATCGCGATGGTGACCTCGTCCGGCACGAGATTGCCCGCGTCCATGTAGGACTTCGCGAGTTTCCCGAGCTCCGTCTGGCGGCTGATGTTGGCGCGGAACAGGTCGCCCGTGGAGATGTGCGGGATGTTCAGCTTCTCGGCAAGGCGTGTGGCTTGCGTACCCTTGCCCGCGCCCGGCGGCCCGACGAGGACGATTCGCATCAGCGGAGGAACCCTTCGTAATTGCGCTGCTGGAGCTGGCTCTCGATCTGCTTCACGGTCTCGAGACCGACACCCACGATGATCAGGATGCTGGTGCCACCGAACGGGAAGTTCTGATTGGCCCCGAAACCGGCCAACGCAACCGTCGGGACGAGAGCGATCAGACCCAGATACAGCGAACCCGGCCAGGTGATCCGGTTGAGTACATAGGACAGGTACTCAGCGGTCGGACGGCCAGCCCGGATGCCCGGGATGAAGCCACCATACTTCTTCATGTTGTCGGCGACTTCCTCGGGGTTGAAGGAGATCGCCACGTAGAAGAACGCGAAGAAAACAATGAGCAAGAAGTACAGAGTGATGTAAATCGGATGGTCGCCTGTGACGAGATTCGCTTCGATCCAGGTTTTCCAGCTCGAAGTACCACTCGAGAACTGCGAGATCAGAGCCGGGATGTAGAGCAGCGACGAGGCGAAGATGACGGGAATCACACCCGCCTGGTTCACCTTCAACGGGATGTACGTGGACGTACCACCGTAGGAACGGCGGCCGATCATGCGCTTCGCGTACTGCACCGGGACTCGGCGCTGGGCCTGCTCGACGAAGACCACCAGGCCGACCATGACGAGCCCGACGAGCATGACGGTGCCGAACTCGATCCAGCCGTCGGCCAGGGATCCCTGCGTCTTGATGGCCCACAGCGCGGACGGGAAGGTCGCGGCGATCGAGATGAACATCAGGATCGACATGCCGTTGCCGATACCGCGGTCGGTGATGAGCTCACCGAGCCACATGACCATGGCCGTACCGGCGGTCATCGTGATGACCATGGTGACGGTCACGAAGATCGAGCGGTCCGGGACGACCTGGCCGGCGACCGTGCAGCCGGAGAACAGGGCGCCGCTGCGGGCGGTGGCGACAAGACCGGTGCCCTGCAGGATCGCGAGCGCCACCGTCAGGTAACGGGTGTACTGCGTGATCTTCGCCGTACCGGCCTGGCCCTCCTTCTTGAGGGCTTCCAGGCGCGGGATCACGACGGTCAGCAGCTGGAGGATGATGCTCGCCGTGATGTACGGCATGATCCCGAGCGCGAAGATGGTGATCTGCAGCAGCGCTCCGCCGCTGAACATGTTGATCAGACCGAGGGGGCCCTGGTTTGCGGACGCCTCGTCCACACACTGCTGTACGGACGTGTAATCGACGCCGGGGATCGGGATATGCGTACCGACCCGGTAGATCACGATGATGCCGAGCGTGAAGAGCAGCTTCTTGCGCAGGTCGGGCGTCTTGAACGCCCGGGCGAACGCGGTGAGCACGGTGCCTCCTGCGACCCCCGCGCTACTGCGTCAAGGGTGACGGTCTTGAGGTTCGACGATTAGGTAACGGTCAACTGCCGCTCAGAGTGCCGCATGTGAGGCACTCAGTAAAAGTTGGCAGTGCAGGCCACCTTACCCGCGAGACTGCCACCCTAGGAACGACCAACCGGGGATACCCCATTTGTGGGGTATCCCCGGTCGGGATCGCTCAAGTCATCGAGGCGCCTGATGTATTCAGACGAGCTCGGTGACGGTACCGCCGGCGGCGGTGATCTTCTCCTTGGCGGAGCCGGAGACGGCGTCAACCGTCACCTGCAGCGCCACGGAGATCTCGCCCTGGCCGAGGACCTTGACGAGGCTGTTCTTGCGAACGGCACCCTTGGCGACGAGACCCTCGACGGTGACCTCGCCACCCTCCGGGTACAGCGCGGCCAGCTTGTCGAGGTTCACGACCTGGAACTCGGTCTTGAACGGGTTCTTGAAGCCCTTCAGCTTCGGAAGACGCATGTGGAGGGGCATCTGCCCACCCTCGAAGCGCTCCGGAACCTGGTAACGGGCCTTCGTACCCTTGGTACCACGACCGGCCGTCTTACCCTTCGACGCCTCACCACGACCGACACGGGTCTTGGCGGTCTTGGCGCCGGGGGCCGGACGGAGGTTGTGGATCTTCAGCGGGTTGTTCTCCGCCATGATCAGTCGACCTCCTCGACCGTCACGAGGTGGCGGACGGTGTGCACCATGCCGCGGAACTCGGGACGATCCTCCTTGACGACCTGCGTGTTGATGCCCTTGAGACCAAGGGAGCGCAGGGTGTCACGGTGGTTCTGCTTGCTGCCGATGTACGACTTCGTCTGCGTGATCTTGAGCTGAGCCATTACGCAGCACCAGCCCCGGCACGCGCACGCAGCAGAGCCGCGGGAGCGACGTCCTCGAGGGGCAGACCACGGCGAGCCGCGATCTCCTCGGGACGCTGCAGGCCCTTCAGGGCCTCCACGGTCGCGTGCACGATGTTGATCGCGTTCGACGAACCGAGCGACTTCGACAGGATGTCGTGAACGCCGGCGCACTCGAGCACGGCACGCACCGGGCCACCGGCGATAACGCCGGTACCGGGGGACGCCGGCTTGAGCAGGACGACGCCCGCCGCCTTCTCACCCGTGATCGGGTGCGGGATGGTGCCCTGGATACGGGGGACCTTGAAGAAGTGCTTCTTGGCCTCCTCAACACCCTTGGCGATGGCGGCCGGCACCTCCTTGGCCTTGCCGTAACCGACACCCACGGTGCCGTCACCGTCGCCCACCACGACCAGCGCGGTGAAGCTGAAGCGACGACCACCCTTCACAACCTTGGCGACGCGGTTGATCGCGACAACGCGCTCAACGTACGCGGTCTTCTCGGCGGCAGCTGCGCCGCCGTCACGGCCCTTCCGGTCCCGCCGCTCGCCGCCACCGGCACCGCCACCGCGGCGCTGGGGTCCAGCCATTGGAATTACCTCTCTCTTTATCCGCTAGCTACGAACGGCTCAGAACTTCAAGCCGGCTTCGCGGGCGGCGTCCGCCAGAGCGGCAATGCGCCCGGCGTACTGGTTGCCACCACGGTCGAATACGACGGCCTCGACGCCGGCGGCCTTGGCACGCTCGGCAACCAGGGCGCCGACCTGCTTGGCCTGCGCCGACTTGTCGCCCTCGCCACCGCGGACCGAGGTGTCCAGGGTGGACGCCGACGCCAGGGTGTGACCCTGGATGTCGTCGATCACCTGGGCCACGATGTGGCGGTTCGAGCGGGTAACGACCAGACGGGGACGCTCCGCCGTACCGGCGATCCGCTTGCGGATCCGGATGTGACGGCGCTTGATCGCGGCGCGCTTGTAGGCGTCGCCCTTCAGGATCTTCTGTCCGTATGCCATGGCTTACTTACCCGCCTTTCCGACCTTGCGGCGGATGACTTCGCCCTCGTACTTGACGCCCTTGGCCTTGTACGGGTCGGGCTTGCGCAGCTTGCGGATGTTGGCCGCAACCTCGCCGACCTTCTGCTTGTCGATGCCCTCGACCGAGAAACGGGTCGGGGTCTCCACCTTGAAGGTGATGCCCTCGGGGGCCTCGACGGTGATCGGGTGGCTGTAGCCGAGCGCGAACTCAAGGTTCGAGCCCTTGGCCTGCACGCGGTAACCGACACCGCTGATCTCGAGCTTCTTCACGTAACCCTGGGTCACGCCGGTGATCATGTTCGCCACCAGCGTGCGGGACAGGCCGTGCAGGGCCTTGTTCTGACGCTCGTCGTTGGGGCGGGTGACGTTGAGAACGCCGTCCTCACCCTTGGCGATGTCGATCGGCGCGACAACGGTGTGGCTCAGGGAACCCTTGGGGCCCTTGACCGAGACCGTACGGCCGTCGATGGTGACGTCCACGCCGGCGGGAACCGTGATGGGGAGCTTGCCAATACGCGACATAGCTGTTTCCTCCGTTCCCTTCCGCTACCAGACGTAGGCGAGGACTTCTCCGCCTACGCCCTTCTTGCCGGCCTGCTTGTCGGTCAGGAGACCGTGCGACGTGGAGATGATCGCCACGCCGAGGCCACCGAGGACCTTGGGCAGATTGGTGGACTTCGCGTAAACCCGGAGACCGGGCTTGGAGATCCGCTTGATGCCCGCGATGGAGCGCTCACGGTTCGGGCCGAACTTCAGCTCGAGAACGAGGTTCTTGCCGACCTCGGCGTCCTCGACCTTCCAGCCCGTGATGAAGCCCTCCTGCTGGAGGATCTCCGCGATGTGCGACTTGATCTTCGAGTGCGGCATCGCCACGGTGTCGTGGTATGCCGAGTTCGCGTTCCGCAGACGCGTAAGCATGTCTGCGATCGGATCAGTCATGGTCATGAATTGGCCTTCGGCCTCTCTCGCCGGGGTTTCCTGGTGCGCCATCCCTCTCCCCGATCCGAGACGGGACGGGTGCGGCGCGGTGGACCTACGGCGTAGTAAGTCGTACGGGCGTCAGGGCGCCCAACCCTCCTAGCCTAAGCCATGGAGAGTGGGCCCCTGACCAAACCCTTTACTTACCGAGAGCCTCTGGAATCCCTAAAAGCAGGGACTACCAGGAGCTCTTGGTCACGCCCGGCAGCTCGCCACGGTGAGCCATCTCACGAAGGCACACGCGGCACAGGCCGAACTTGCGGTACACGGAGTGGGGACGGCCGCAGCGCTGGCAGCGCGTGTAGCCACGCACGCCGAACTTGGGCTTGCGAGCAGCCTTCGCGATGAGAGCCTTCTTCGCCATCTCGCTCACGCCTCCTTGAAGGGGAAGCCGAGGTGACGAAGGAGCGCGCGGCCCTCAGCGTCGTTGGTCGCCGTGGTGACCACGGTGATGTCCATACCCCGGACGCGGTCGATCTTGTCCTGGTCGATCTCGTGGAACATGACCTGCTCCGTGAGACCGAAGGTGTAGTTGCCACGGCCGTCGAACTGCTTGGGGGACAGACCACGGAAGTCGCGGATGCGCGGCAGCGCGAGCGACAGGGTGCGGTCCAGGAACTCCCACATGCGGTCGCCACGGAGCGTGACGTGAGCACCGATCGGCTGACCCTCACGCAGCTTGAACTGCGCGATGGACTTGCGGGCCTTGGTGACGGCCGGCTTCTGACCGGTGATCGTGGTGAGGTCGCGGATGGCGCCCTCGATCAGCTTGGAGTCGCGGGCGGCGTCGCCCACACCCATGTTGACCACGATCTTGACGAGGCCGGGAACCTGCATGACGTTCTCGTACTTGAACTCGTCACGCAGCTTGCCCGCGATCTCCTCGCGGTACTTCGTCTTCAGACGCGGAGTGGTGGTGGTAGCCATCAGATGTCCTCACCCGTCCGCTTGGCAACGCGGATCTTGTTGCCCTCTTCGTCGAAGCGGTAACCGACACGCGTGACGACCTTGTTGCCGTCCTTCTCAACGACCAGCTGGACGTTGGAGACGTGGATCGGCGCCTCGGTCGTGACGATGCCGCCGGCCTGGGAACCGCGAGCGGTCGGACCGGCCTTGGTGTGCTTCTTGACCCGGTTGACACCCTCGACCAGGACACGCTCGTCGCGCGGGTAAGCGGCAATGACCTTGCCCTGCTTGCCCTTGTCCTTACCGGTGATGACCTGGACCAGGTCGCCCTTCTTGATCTTCATGCTTACAGCACCTCCGGCGCGAGCGAGATGATCTTCATGAACTTCTTCTCGCGCAGCTCCCGGCCGACCGGGCCGAAGATGCGGGTGCCGCGAGGGTCGCCGTCGTTCTTCAGAATGACGGCGGCGTTCTCGTCGAAGCGGATGTACGAGCCGTCCGGACGGCGGCGCTCCTTGACGGTGCGAACGATGACCGCCTTGACGACGTCACCCTTCTTCACGTTGCCACCGGGGATCGCGTCCTTGACGGTGGCGACGATGACGTCACCGATGCCCGCGTAGCGGCGACCGGAGCCACCGAGCACACGGATGCAAAGGATTTCCTTCGCACCAGTGTTGTCGGCGACGCGCAGTCGCGACTCCTGCTGGATCACGTCTATCTCCTGTTTGTCTGCCGGTTCCCGGCAGGGGCTTCAGTTACGAGAGCCCCTGCCGAGCCTGGCGGAACTGACCTGCGGGATTAGCCCCGCAGGAATTACTTGGCCTTCTCGAGGATCTCGACGACGCGCCAGCGCTTCGTCGCGGACAGCGGCCGGGTCTCCATGAGGAGGACACGGTCGCCGACGCCCGCGGCGTTCTGCTCGTCGTGAGCCTTGAGCTTGTTGGTACGGCGGATGACCTTGCCGTACAGCGCGTGCTTCACACGGTCCTCGACGGCGACGACGACGGTCTTGTCCATCTTGTCGCTGACGACGAGACCCTCACGGGTCTTGCGGAAGCCACGGGCCTCAGCGGTGTTCTCAGTCACGTTGCTCTCGCTCATCAGGCGCTCTCCACCGTCTCGATGCCCAGCTCGCGCTCACGCATCAGGGTGTAGATCCGCGCGATGTCCTTACGGACGGCCTTCAGCCGACCGTGGTTCTCGAGCTGACCGGTCGCCGCCTGGAAGCGGAGGTTGAACAGCTCTTCCTTGGCTTCGCGGAGCTTCGCCAGAAGCTCCTCGTCACCCAGTTCGCGCAGCTCGGACGCCTTGGTACCGGCCGACATCACGCTTCACCTGCCTCGCGCTTGACGATCCGGCACTTCATCGGCAGCTTGTGGGCTGCGCGAGTCAGGGCCTCACGGGCGATCTTCTCGTTGGGGTAGGACAGCTCGAACATGACCCGGCCCGGGTGCACGTTCGCGATCCACCACTCCGGCGAACCCTTACCGGAACCCATGCGGGTCTCGGCAGGCTTCTTCGTGAGCGGGCGGTCCGGGTAGATGTTGATCCAGACCTTGCCGCCACGCTTGATGTGGCGGGTCATCGCGATACGGGCCGCCTCGATCTGGCGGTTGGTCACGTATGCCGGCGTGAGGGCCTGGATGCCGTACTCGCCGAACGCAACCGTCGTACCGCCCTTGGCCTGACCACGGCGCTTCGGGTGGTGCTGCTTGCGGTGCTTGACCCTACGGGGGATCAGCATGACGGTCAGGCCTCCGTTCCGGTGCTCTCAGCCGGAGCGGCGGCGGGAGCCTCGGCCTTGGGGGCCTCGGCGCCTGCAGCCTGCTGCGGCTTGCGACCGCGCCGCTCGCCACCACGGCCACCACGGGCCGGGCGGTCGGAGCCGCCGCCACCGCGAGCCGGGCGGTTACCCGCACGGGCGGCAGCGTTCTCGGCGCGGACCTCGGCGATGTTCTTGACATCGCCCTTGTAGATCCAGACCTTCACACCGATACGGCCGAAGGTCGTCTTGGCCTCGAAGAAGCCGTAGTCCACGTTCGCACGGAGCGTGTGCAGGGGCACACGGCCCTCGCGGTAGAACTCCGAGCGGGACATCTCGGCGCCGCCGAGGCGGCCACCGCACTGGATCTTGATGCCCTTGGCGCCGGCCTTCATGGCGGACTGCATGCTCTTGCGCATGGCCCGACGGAAGGAGACGCGGGAGGAGAGCTGCTCGGCAACGGCCTGAGCAACCAGCTGAGCGTCCGTCTCGGGGTTCTTGACCTCGAGGATGTTCAGCTGGACCTGCTTGCCCGTGAGCTTCTCGAGGTCACCGCGGATGCGGTCGGCCTCGGCGCCACGGCGGCCGATGACGATGCCCGGACGCGCGGTGTGGATGTCCACACGCACACGGTCACGGGTGCGCTCGATCTCAACCTTCGAGATACCGGCGCGCTCCATGCCGGACGTCATCATCCGACGGATGGCGACGTCTTCCTTGACGTAGTCCTTGTACAGCTTGTCGGCGTACCAACGCGACTTGAAGTCGGTCGTGACACCGAGCCGGAACCCATGCGGGTTTACCTTCTGGCCCATTACCGGGTTCCTTCCTTGCTGCTGACGACCACGGTGATGTGGCTGGTCCGCTTGCGGATCCGGTAGGCACGGCCCTGGGCGCGCGGCCGGAACCGCTTCAGGGTCGGACCCTCGTCGACGTACGCCTCGGAGATGAAGAGGCTGTCGGCGTCGGTGTGGTCGTAGTTGTGCGCGGCGTTGGCGATGGCGCTGTCGAGCACCTTGCCGACGGGCACTGAGGCGGCCTGCGGAGCGAATCGCAGGACCGCCTGAGCCTCCGTGGCGTCCATGCCACGGATAAGGTCCACCACGCGGCGGGCCTTCATGGGCGTAACGCGGATGTACCGCGCCTGGGCCCTGGCTTCCATGGTTGTCCCTCTCAGTTACTTACGTGTCTGAATGCGATCCGCGGTTAGCGGCGCTTCGACTTCCGGTCGTCCTTGACGTGACCCCGGAAGGTGCGCGTCGGCGAGAACTCGCCGAGCTTGTGGCCGACCATCGACTCGGTGACGAACACCGGGATGTGGGTCTTGCCGTTGTGCACCGCGAGCGTGTGGCCGAGCATGGCCGGCACGATCATGGAGCGACGGGACCAGGTCTTGATGACGTTCTTGGTGCCGGCTTCGTTCTGGGCGTCCACCTTCTTGATCAGGTGGTCGTCGACGAAGGGCCCCTTCTTGAGACTGCGCGGCATCTAAACCCGCTCCTAGCGCTTCTTGTTCGTCTTGCGGCGGCGGACGATGTACTTGTTCGACGCCTTCTTGGGCGAACGAGTACGACCCTCCTTCTGACCCCACGGGGAGACCGGGTGGCGACCACCGGAGGTCTTGCCCTCACCACCACCGTGCGGGTGGTCAACCGGGTTCATCGCCACACCGCGAACGGTCGGACGAACGCCCAGCCAGCGCTTACGGCCGGCCTTACCCCAGTTGATGTTGGACTGCTCGGCGTTGCCGACCTCGCCGATCGTGGCGCGGCAGCGCACGTCGACCAGGCGGACTTCACCGGACGGCATGCGCAGGTGGGCCATCTGGCCCTCCTTCGCGAGCAGCTGCACGGAAGCACCGGCGGAGCGGGCGAACTTGGCGCCGCCGCCCGGACGGAGCTCGATCGCGTGGATCGTGGTACCGACCGGGATGTTGCGGAGCGCCAGGTTGTTGCCCGGCTTGATGTCGGCCCCGGGACCGTTCTCGACGCGGTCACCCTGCTGCAGGTTGCGCGGGGCGAGGATGTAGCGCTTCTCGCCGTCGGCGTAGTGCAGCAGCGCGATGCGCGCGGTGCGGTTGGGGTCGTACTCGATGTGCGCGACCTTCGCCGGCACGCCGTCCTTGTCGTGACGACGGAAGTCGATCACTCGGTAGGCGCGCTTGTGTCCGCCACCCTGGTGGCGAACGGTCACACGACCGGCGTTGTTACGGCCGCCCTTGCTGTGCAGCGGGCGGACCAGCGACTTCTCCGGCGTGGACCGCGTGACCTCGACGAAGTCGGCGACGCTGGAGCCACGACGGCCCGGCGTAGTCGGCTTGTACTTGCGGATTCCCATTTCTCAGTCCTCGTCCGATATCGGACGATCCGACCCGCTTACGCGGTCGGACCGCCGAAGATGTCGATACGGTCGCCCTCGGCAAGGGTCACGATCGCGCGCTTGCTGTCGGCACGCTTGCCGAAGCCCGTGCGGGTCCGCTTGCGCTTGCCCTGGCGGTTGATCGTGTTGACCCCGGTGACCTTGACCGAGAAGACCGCCTGGACGGCCTGCTTGATCTGGGTCTTGTTGGCGCCGGGAGCCACGATGAACGTGTACTTGCCCTCGTCGAGAAGCGCGTAGCTCTTCTCGGACACGACCGGCTTGAGCAGGATGTCACGGGGGTCCGTGAACGCCTTGGTCGCCGGCGTGACGACGGTGTTCTTGCCCTCGGCCTCGTGGCGACGCGCCTTGGCGACGCGCGCGGCCTTGGCGGCCTTGGCGGCCTTCGAGGCGATGCTCGGGTGACGCGTAGCCATCAGGCTTCGCTCCCTTCGGTGTCAGCGGCCTTGGGGCCAGACACGAAGGACTCGAAAGCGGCCTGGGTGAAGACCACGTCGTCCGAGACGAGAACGTCGTACGTGTTCAGCTGGCCCGGCTCCAGGATGTGAACCTGGGGCAGGTTGCGGGCGGACAGCCACGCGGCCTCGTCGGCACGGTCGATGACGAGCAGCAGGTTCTTGCGCTCGCTGATCTTGCCGAAGAGCGTCTTCGCGGCCTTCGTCGAAGGCGACTCGCCCTCGATGACGCCGGAGACGACGTGGATGCGGTTGTTGCGGGCCCGGTCGGTGAGGGCGTGGCGCAGGGCCGCGGCCTTCATCTTCTTCGGGGTCCGCTGCGAGTAGTCACGCGGGGTGGGGCCGTGAACGACGCCACCGCCGGCGAACTGCGGCGCACGGGTCGAACCCTGACGGGCGCGGCCGGTGCCCTTCTGGCGGTAAGGCTTCTTGCCACCACCGCGGACCTCGCCACGACGCTTGACCTTGTGCGTGCCCTGACGGGCGGCGGCCAGCTGTGCGACGACGACCTGGTGAAGCAGCGGAACGCTGATCTTCTCTACGTCGAAGATCTCGGCCGGGAGCTCAACGGTCCCAGCGGTGTCGCCGGAGGGCGACAGAATGTCAATGGTGCTCATAGTCCTCAGGCCCCCTTGGCCGCGGTGCGGACCAGGACGAGGCCGCCGTTCGGACCAGGAACCGCGCCCTTGATGAGCAGCAGGCCCTTCTCCGCGTCAACGGCGTGAACGGTCAGGTTCTGGGTGGTGACCCGCTCGTTGCCCATGCGACCCGCCATGCGGAGGCCCTTGAACACGCGGCCCGGGGTGGCACAGCCACCGATGGAACCGGGGGAGCGGTGCTTGCGCTGGGTGCCGTGACCGGCGCCGAGGCCCTTGAAGTTGTGACGCTTCATGACACCGGCGAAGCCCTTGCCCTTGCTCTTGCCGGTCACGTCGACCTTGATGCCGGCCTCGAACACCTCAGCGGTGATCTCCTGGCCGAGGGTGTACTCGCTGGCGTCAGCGGTACGGATCTCGACGAGGTGGCGGCGGGGAGTGACGTCGGCCTTGGCGAAGTGGCCCTTGAGGGGCTTGTTCACCTTGCGCGGGTCGATCTCGCCGAAGGCGATCTGGACCGACTCGTAGCCGTCGGTGTCGTTCGTACGGACCTGGGTCACGACGTTCGGGCCGGCCTTGACGACGGTGACCGGAACAACACGGTTGTTCTCGTCCCACACCTGCGTCATGCCGAGCTTCTCGCCCAGGATGCCCTTGATCTGCTTAGCCATTCTCAGATCACCGACCCTCAGAGCTTGATCTCGATGTCGACACCGGCCGGGAGGTCGAGTCGCATCAGAGAGTCAACGGTCTTGGGCGTCGGGTCGAGAATGTCGATCAGGCGCTTGTGCGTACGCATCTCGAAGTGCTCGCGCGAGTCCTTGTACTTGTGCGGCGACTTGATGACGCAGTACACGTTCTTCTCAGTGGGCAGCGGCACCGGGCCCGCGACCGACGCACCAGTACGCGTCACCGTCTCGACGATCTTCTTCGCCGAGCTGTCGATGACCTCGTGGTCGTAGGCCTTGAGCCGGATGCGGATCTTCTGTCCCGCCATGGCTACTCAGTAGTCCTGTCTCTAGTAACGCTCCGGAACCCGGTGTTCCGAACACTTCCACCTCCGACCCACGCGGTCGGGCGTGTCGCACTCTCGCCGACACAGATGTCCCATCTCTGGAACTTCCCTGCTGGGAAAGCACGGCCCTTCCGGAACCGCAAGCCGGGGGTGAAGACCCACCGGGTGCCTGGCCGGTGCCGCACTGACACTTCCCGAAAGATTCCCGTACGTCCGCCCCAGTGCTGCCCGAAGGCAGTTAGGGCGACGAGTACTGTGGGACTCGCTTCCGGTCCTCCCGGCGGGAGGCGTGCAGCATCAACACTCGACCGAGCAACTCCGACAGTCTGCCATATGGGGCAGGGCCCTGGCCAATCGAGCCGGAGACAATACCCCGGGAGTGACGCAGGTCAAACCCGGGGCTCGCGCGACGTCAGAAGCCCCAGGGGTTGGGATGGGGGCTGAGCGCGGGATCCTCGGACCAGATCAGGCGGGCCTCGAGGGCCTCGCCGAGGATCTCCCTGAGCCGCTCGACGGCCCAGCCGTTCCAGTAGACGGCGCCAGGGAACTGCGGCACGCGGAAGGCGGGCAGCTCGGCGGGCAGGACGTCCGGACGGAAGACGGTTTTCTTGATCTCCCCGGTCGTCCGCTTCGGCTTGGAGGAGTGAACGGTGTCCACACAGTCGACGACCGCTTCGACGGCGTAGAAGAAATACGCGTTCCCCTCGCCCCCCTCCATCTCCACCGGCACCAAACGACCCGCCTTCAGCAGGTCGTCCCGCATTTCTTCGGCGACCCGTCGGCTCAGCACGGGCGCCTCCGGATACCCGGAGGGAAACTCCGACTCCGGCAGCCGCGGATTGCCGTCCCACTCGGCCGTCAGCGAGGTGGGCAGGTCCGTGACGGAGCCACTGATCTGCCAGCGGATGACTTTCCTGAGCGATGGGCCGAACAGGATGGTCCGGAGATCGGTGAGGCTCGGGAGCAGACGGTAGACGGACAACGGATTCAGGTTCATGGTGCCGTCCAGTAGGCGCTTGGCGACGGGGTTCCGGTGCTGAGCTCAGCTTCGATCTGCCGACCGATGGATCGCAACTCCCTGCGGAGTTCGGTGCGGATCGCCCGGTCACCGAAGCCTCGGGCGGTCCGGTCCTGGACGAGCGCGTCCAGGTGCTGGTTGACGCGCTGGAGGAACGGTTGTCGGTGCGTGAAGTTGTGCGGACTCGGGTGTCCCAGCGGGATGCCGTTGGCCGCGTCGTTGATGTCGACGTTGTACCGGTCCAGCAGCTGGCGGCTGCGGGCTCCCGGCACCCAGTGGCCGGCTGACCCGCCGGACGGCACGATGTGCGCCGCGGCCTGGCCCCGCCCCACCGGGCGCCCTTCCAGTCGCATGTTCCGGCGCAGCCGCCGGGCGTTCTGCCGGCAGCTGAGCAGGCCGAGGTAGTCGATCCAGTGCAGCGGGTTGAGCACGTACTGGCGCGCGTGGGGGCCCGCGGCCAGTCCGAGGGGGTCCGGGGAGGTGTAGGCCGCGGTCAGGGGGTCGTAGTAGCGGAACAGGTTGTAGTACAGGCCCGTCTCGGGGTCGTCGTACTGCCCCGGGAACCGCAACGGTGTCCGGGCGTCGGCGCCCGGGTCCCCGGCGGTCAGCCCCCACAGGGTGGCGTCCGCGCGCCAGGCAATCTCGCCCGACTCCGTGACCAGCTCGGTCGGGGCGCCGACCAGGTCCGTGACGATGGCGAAGAACCGCTCGTCGATCAACGTCTGCGGGGCATCCGCCAGAGCCGTGCGCTCGGTCTGGGCGACCGGGTGCACCCCGTCCCGCTCCCAGGTGAGCGTGGTCTCCTCCCCCGCCCCGGGGCGCCTTGTGGTCTGCTCGACCAGATCGGCGCCGTCCCAGGCGAAGCGGGTCTCCTCGACGAGGGTCTCGCCGTCGGCGGCCAGCCGCTGCTTGGCGATCCGGCGGCCCAAGGGGTCGTAGAGGTAGCGCCAGAGTGTGCCGTCGGGCGTGATGACCGAGGTCAGGCGGTCCTCGGCGTCCCAGGTGTAGCGCCAGACGTCCGGCTTGCGCGACAGCCGCGTCCTGCGCCGCTCGATCATCCGGCCCGCGGAGTCGTAGCCGTAGTGGACCGATCCCGCCCGGGTCACGCGCTGGCCGGTGTACGTGCGGTCCCCGCGGGCCTCCGGTGCGGGGTAGCCGTCCGGCCAGGCCGCGTGCGTCTGGTTGCCCGCCGGGTCGTGGGCGTACGACTCGGTGCGGCCGGGCGCGTGGACCGCGGTGACCCGGCCCATGGGGTCGAGATCGAAGGTGCGGCGGCCGGTGGCCGCGTCCTCCAGCCGGGCCAGGTGGCCGTCCGGCCGGTAGGCGTACACCTGGCGCTTGAGGATGTCCCGGGCGCCGGGGCCGGTGAGCGTCTGGCCGGTCAGGCGACCCGCACCGTCCCAGGTGTGGCTCAGGGCGGGGCCGGCCGCGCCGAGCCGGCGGGTGGTCTCGCGACCGAGCGGGTCGTAGGTGGAGGTGAGGGTCCGGCCGGCGGAGCTGAGGGTGGTGCGGTTGCCCGAGTCGTCGTACGTGTACGTGGTGACGGTCCCGGACGGCGTGACCCGGCGGGCGGGGCGGCCGATGGCGTCGTAGTCGGTGACGAGGGCCCGGGCGTCGATCGCCTCGGAGGTGACGCGGCCCGCGTGGTCGTAGGCGTAGGTGAGTGTGGCGTCGGGGCCCGCGGCGCGCAGCAGGCGTCCCGCGCGGTCGTGGGCGTAGGTGGTGGTCCGGCCGTCGACGGTCTTGACCGTCTGGTTGCCGACGGCGTCGTAGCCGAACGCCACGGTTCCGCCCAACGAGTTGGTACGGCTGACCAGTTGGCCCGCGGCGTCATACGCGTACCCGACGGTACGGCCGTCGAAGTCCGTCTCCGAGACGAGGTTGCCGACCGGGTCGTAGGCGTACTCCCAGGTGAGGCCCTGAGGGCCGGTGACGGTCGAGGGGCGCAGCTCGGTGTCGTAGGCGTAGGTGTGCCGCGCTCCGTCCGGCGTCGTCCGGGAGGCCAGGAGGTCGAAGCCGCCGTAGCTGAGCCGGGTCTCGCGGCCGAGCGGATCCGTGTGGCGGACGCAGTTGCCCTCGGGGTCGTACGCCCAGGTCTCCGTGGCGCCGTCCGGGGCGGTGCGCGAGGCGAGGAGGCCTTCCACGGTCCAGGACATGGCGGTCGTCGCGCCCAGGGGGTCGATGATGGCGAGGGCGCGGCCGTAGGCGTCGTAGGTGTACCGGGTGACGGCGGCGAGCGGATCGGTCGCCGATATCGGCTGGCCCGCGGCGTTGTTCTCCCAGCGGTGCACGGCCCCCGAGGGATCGGTCAGCGTGGTCAGGGCGCCCGTGCTGTCGTGGGCGAACCTGGTGACGCCGCCGTCCGGGCCCGTCAGGGCGACGCAGTTGCCGCGCTCGTCCCAGTCCTGGCGCCGCACGGAGCCGTCGTAGTCGACCAGCTCGACCAGGAGGGCGTCGTCGTTGTGGCGGGCCGTGGAGCGGGATCCGTCGGGCAGGGTCACCGCGCTCAGGTTGCCGCGGGCGTCCCATTCCAGGCGCATGGTGCGCCCCAGGGCGTCGGTGCGGCTGAGCAACTGGTCGCGCCTGTCCCATTCCTGGCGGACGGTGTGGCCCAGCGGGTCGGTCTCGGCCACCAGCTGGTAGGCGTCGTTGAACTGGAACGCAGTGGTGTTGCCGAGCGAGTCGACGGCGAGGGTGCGGTGCGTCTCCTCGTCGTACTCGAAGCGGCAGTTGAGGCGGCCGTCCGCGCCGCGACCGCCGACACAGCGGTCGGCGTCGTCGTAGTCGAAGCGGTACCAGTAGCCGTTGCGGTCCTCCCAGCGGCTCAGGCGGTGCCGGTCGTCGTAGGAGAACAGCAGCGGGCGCCCGGAGGAGTTGCGGATCTGCGCCAGTCGGCCCTGCTCGTCGTAGCCGTAGCGGATCAGGGTGGGGCGCTCGGGGTGGCTGTCCAGGGTCAGGGCCGTGATACGGCCGTGCTCGCACTCCACACCGACGCGGTAGCCGCCGTGGTGGACGACGGCGGAGGGGGTGCCGTCGGCCCGATGCTCGACGGTGATCGTGTTGCCGTGGCGGTCACTGATCGCGGCCAGCGGCAGTTCGGCAGCGGAACGGCCGGGCAGGCGGCGGAAGCGGAGGGTCCGGGCGGTGTCGGCTCGGTGGACAGTGATCTCGCCGTCGGGACTGCCGTCCCAGCTCATCGGCCATGCCGGGCCTTCGACCGGCAGCACCGGGGCGTCCGCCTCCGGGACCGGATAGTGCAGGACCATGCCGTCGTCCACCACCAGCCGCGCGCCGGTGGCGTCGAGGAGGAGCCGCTGGTCGAGGGTGCAGGTCCAGGTACGGCCGAGCAGGCGGCCGCTGCGGACGCCGGTGCGGTGGTGCCGTTCGAGGACGAGCGGGAGCATGCCGTCCAGCGAGACATCGGTGGCCGACATGACCAGTTCGCCCGTGGCCATGTCGACCGGGTCGCCCCGGGTGATGAGCTTCTTCATCTGCCGGCCGAGACCCCGAGCTCCCTTGCCCAGGCCCTTGACGCCGAGGGCCATGCCCTTGAGACCGGTCTTGCCGAAGGCCTTGAGGCCCTTGGCGAGTCCGCCGAGGGTGGTCAGGCCCTTCATGCCGGGTATGCAGTCCAGCGCGGCGAGGCCGACATCCCATAGGGATGCCCGGCCCTGGGAGTATTTGTAGAGCGTGTCCGCAAGCACCACGAGCGCGGCGACCAGCACAATCGCGGCCAGGATCGGCCCACCGATGATCATCGCGATCACGCCAACCACGGCCACGACGACCTTGCACACGGCGACGATGGTGTCCCAGTTGTCGACGAACCAGTCCCCGATGTCCTCCCACCACGACCGGTTCTGGATCCCCGCGTCGGAGGCTTCGTCGATCTTCGTCTTCGCAGTCCGGGCGGCCTCCTCGCGCATCTTGCGCGCGTCCTCGGCCATCTTCTTCGCCGCGTCCAACGCGCCCTGCGCATCGGCCACGTCCGACTTGGCCCGCCCCTGAGCCGCCTCCGCCTGCTGCACATCCCGGGTCGCGGCACGGACCTTCGCCTCGTCCGGCTTGTCGGTGGACTTGCTGCCGGTCGGGTCGTCCTTGTACTTGTCGGCTTCCTTACCAGCCCGCCCCACCCACGAATCGGCCGTGGAGAGACGGGACTTGGCCGACGACAGGTCCGACTGCGCCTCCCGGCCCCTGGCCAGCGCCCGGTCCGCCAACGCCTGCGCCCGCTCCAACTTCGGCCAGTAATCCGCCAGCGCATCGCCGCACAACTCGTACGACTTCTTCAGCTTCTTCAGATTCTTCGGAACATCGGCGAAGTCCTCCTTGAACACATCCGCCGACTTGCCCGCCCACTCCGCGAGAGCGCCCTCCCCCGCCATGCCCTTGACCAACCGCAACGCATCCGAGACATCGTCCGCGAAGTCATGCAGCTTCTTGGCGAGTTGCCGCACCTGCTGCGGATCCCCCGGCACCGGATCCTTGTCCAGGTCCAGGACATGCCAATCCGTGGGCCGATGCCCCGCCATACCGCAACCCCCGTCACGTGCACATCACCAACAACCGTATGCACACGTGAACATACCGGGAACGGTCGTTCGACGGCCAGGTGTTACCGCCCCGCCCGCAACCTCGCAAACGAAGAGTCCAACCCCCGCTTCAACACCCGCGCCACCGGCCGCTCCACCACTCGGTGCACCAGCCAGCTCAGCACCAGGAACCCGGCGATCAGCAGCCCCAGCAACAGACGCGCGTCCATCGTGCCGTGCAGGCGGCCGATGATCGCCGTACCGGCCATGTAGTGGGTCAGATACAGCGGATACGTCAGACATCCGGCCGTGACCAGCCACTTCCAGCGGATGCGGTCCGTCCAGCCCAGTGACACCGCCACCATGACCAGCATGAAGACCGTGAAGATCAGGACCGCGCCACGCCAGCTGGAGACGCCCTCGTACTCGACGCGCTCCCCCAGTTCCAGCTGGCCCATCAGCCAGGCCATCGCGAGGATGCCCCACAGGAGCAGGTCCTGGCCGAAGCGGTGCATGAGGTAGAGCGCGAGGCCCGCGATGAAGTACCAGGCGCCGTCGGGGTTGGCGAGCAGCACCAGCAGCGGGAAGTCGGAGACCGGCGCGAGCATCGCCGCCGCGCCCCAGACGCAGCAGAAGACGATCACCCTGCGGTAGGTCAGGCCCATGGCCACGACCACCAGGAAGAGCAGATAGAAGCGCAGCTCCGACCAGAGCGTCCAGTAGACCATGTCGACATTCGGTACGTCCGAACCCGCTTGCAGCATCGTCAGGTTGAGCAGGATCTCCCGCACGGGGAGCCGCTCCCAGACGCCCGGTACGGCTACCAGCGCGGCCGTTGTGAACAGGACCGCGAACCAGTACGCCGGGTACAGCCGGATCACGCGCGAGACGAAGAACTGGCGAGGCGTCCGGCCCCAGCACGACATACAGATCACAAAGCCGCTGATCACAAAGAAGATCTCGACGCCGATCCAGCCGTAGGCCGCGACATGGAAGACCGACGGCATGATCTCCGACACCGGCCGGCTCCAGACCGCGTTGCCGGGTTCGTTCACCCGCCGTGTGCCCGCGAAGTGGTGCAGCACCACCATCAGCGCCGCGACCAGGCGGATGCCGTCGACGACGTAGAGCCGCCGGGTACGGAGGGGCTGCAGCGGGCGTTCGGCCACCGCGAGCGGGACTTGCTTCGGCAGCGGCATCGACAGTCCGCCGCGCGCTTGGTGCATCAGAAAACCTGGCCGTCCTCGGGAAAAACTCTGGCCCGACACAGGAAAGACCATTACCGGCACGCACAGGGCGACCTTGCCGGAACCCTCGCAAATCCGTCGCACAAGGTTCGGCCAGGTTTCATTCAGGGACCGGACGCGACAGCAAAGGACGGCTGGAACGGCAAAGGGGCCCGTACGACCGAAGTCGTACGGGCCCCTTCAGAGACCTACCGGGTCAGTTCAAGATCACTTGTTGATCTTGGTGACCTGGCCGGCGCCCACGGTCCGGCCACCCTCACGGATGGCGAACTTCAGGCCCTCTTCCATGGCGACGGGCTGGATGAGCTCCACCTTCATCTCGGTGTTGTCACCCGGCATGACCATCTCGGTGCCCTCGGGGAGGGTCACCACGCCGGTCACGTCCGTCGTACGGAAGTAGAACTGCGGACGGTAGTTGTTGAAGAACGGCGTGTGGCGGCCACCCTCGTCCTTGGACAGGATGTAGGCCTGCGCCTCGAACTCGGTGTGCGGGGTGACCGAGCCCGGCTTGATGATGACCTGGCCGCGCTCGACGTCCTCGCGCTTGATGCCACGGAGGAGCAGACCGACGTTCTCACCGGCCTGGCCCTCGTCGAGCAGCTTGCGGAACATCTCGATACCGGTGACCGTGGTGGTGGTCTTGTCCTGCTTGATGCCGATGATGTCAACGGTCTCGTTGACCTTCAGGACACCACGCTCGATACGGCCGGTGACGACCGTACCGCGACCGGTGATCGTGAAGACGTCCTCGACGGGCATGAGGAACGGCTTGTCGACGTCACGCTCGGGGGTCGGGATCGCCTCGTCGACGGCGGCCATCAGGTCCAGGACCGACTGGCCCCACTCCTTGTCGCCCTCGAGCGCCTTGAGCGCCGAGACCTTGACGACCGGCAGGTCGTCGCCCGGGAACTCGTACTCGGAGAGGAGCTCACGGACCTCGAGCTCGACGAGCTCCAGGATCTCCTCGTCGTCCACCATGTCGGCCTTGTTCAGGGCGACGACAATGTACGGAACGCCGACCTGGCGGGCCAGGAGCACGTGCTCCTTGGTCTGCGGCATCGGGCCGTCGGTGGCGGCGACAACGAGAATGGCGCCGTCCATCTGCGCCGCACCCGTGATCATGTTCTTGATGTAGTCCGCGTGACCGGGGCAGTCGACGTGGGCGTAGTGACGCGTCTCCGTCTGGTACTCGACGTGCGCGATGGAGATGGTGATACCGCGCTGGCGCTCCTCAGGAGCCTTGTCGATCTGGTCGAAGGCCGAGGCCTCGTTCAGGTCCGGGTACGCGTCGTGCAGCACCTTGGTAATGGCGGCCGTGAGGGTCGTCTTACCGTGGTCGATGTGACCGATGGTGCCGATGTTGACGTGCGGCTTAGTCCGCTCGAACTTCGCCTTCGCCACTGGGGTCCTCCTGTGGAGTGGTTCTGAACGCCTTGCTTCATCGGCGCCAGGTGATCTTTGCTGGAAAGCCCGGGCCCGGGGGCACTCTCACCACGATTGCGGTGGAATGCCCCACGAGGCTCCGGAGTCAAGCCTAAAGCGTGTGAACGCGGTGCGTTACTCGCCCTTGGCCTTCGCGATGATCTCCTCGGCGACGTTCCGCGGAACCTCGGCGTAGGAGTCGAACTGCATGGAGTAGCTGGCGCGGCCGGACGTCTTGCTGCGCAGGTCGCCGACGTAACCGAACATCTCCGAGAGGGGCACGAGGCCCTTCACGACGCGGGCACCGGCCCGCTCCTCCATGGCCTGGATCTGGCCACGGCGGGAGTTGATGTCACCGATGACCTCACCCATGTAGTCCTCGGGCGTGGTGACCTCAACGGCCATCATCGGCTCAAGGAGCACAGGGCTGGCCTTGCGCGCGGCCTCCTTGAAGGCCTGCGAACCGGCGATCTTGAAGGCGAGCTCGGAGGAGTCGACCTCGTGGTAGCCACCGTCGATCAGGATGACGCGCACGCCGGTCATCTCGTAACCGGCGAGGATGCCGAACTGCATGGCCTCCTGCGCACCGGCGTCGACCGAAGGGATGTACTCCTTCGGGATACGACCACCGGTCACCTTGTTCACGAACTCGTACGAGGCGTCGCCGCCCTCGATCGGCTCGATCGCAATCTGCACCTTGGCGAACTGGCCGGTACCACCAGTCTGCTTCTTGTGCGTGTAGTCGACACGCTCGACGGCCTTGCGGATCGTCTCACGGTACGCGACCTGCGGCTTGCCGACGTTGGCCTCGACCTTGAACTCACGGCGCATACGGTCGACCAGCACCTCGAGGTGCAGCTCGCCCATACCACCGATGATGGTCTGGCCGGTCTCCTCGTCCGAGTGGACCTGGAACGACGGGTCCTCCTCGGCCAGGCGCTGGATCGCGACGCCGAGCTTCTCCTGGTCGCCCTTCGACTTGGGCTCGATGGCGACCTGGATGACCGGCGCCGGGAAGTCCATGGACTCCAGGATCACCGGGTTCTTGTCGTCGGACAGCGTCTCACCGGTCGTGGTCTGCTTCAGACCCATGACGGCGATGATGTCGCCGGCGCCCACCGACTCGATCTCCTCACGCTTGTTCGCGTGCATGCGGTAGATCTTGCCGATGCGCTCCTTCTTGCCCTTGACGGAGTTCAGCACCGAGGTGCCGGACTCCAGGCGGCCCGAGTAGACCCGGACGAAGGTGAGCTTGCCGAGGTGCGGGTCGCTCATGATCTTGAACGCCAGCGCCGACAGCGGCTCGTCGTCGGACGGCTTGCGCTTGACGACAAGCTCGGGGTCCTTGACGTCGTGGCCCTCGATGGCCTCGATGTCGACCGGGGAAGGCAGGTAGCGCACGACCGCGTCGAGCAGGGGCTGAACGCCCTTGTTCTTGAACGCGGTACCGCAGAACACCGGGGTGACCGTGGTGCCCGTGCCCTTGCCGGAGGCGATGGTGATACGACGGATCGCGGCGTACAGCTGCTCCACGGTGGGCTCCTGGCCCTCCAGGTACAGCTCCATGATCTCTTCGTCGTTCTCGGCCACGGACTCCAGCAGCTTGCCGCGGTACTCCTCGGCAGCCTCGGTGTGGGTGTCCGGGATGTCGACGACGTCGTACATCTCGCCCTTGGTGGCCTCGGCGGACCAGACAAAGGCCTTCATCGTCACCAGGTCGACGACGCCCTTGAAGTCGGCCTCGGCACCGATCGGGAGCTGCATGACGATCGGCTGCGCGCCCAGGCGGTCCGAGATCATGTCCACACAGCGGTGGAACTCGGCGCCCGTGCGGTCGAGCTTGTTGACGAAGCAGATACGCGGAACGCCGTAGCGGTCCGCCTGACGCCACACCGTCTCGGACTGGGGCTCAACACCGGCGACGCCGTCGAACACCGTCACCGCACCGTCGAGCACGCGCAGCGAACGCTCCACCTCGACGGTGAAGTCGACGTGGCCCGGCGTGTCGATGATGTTGATGGTGTGGTCGACGTCCTCCAGCGGCCAGTGACAGGTGGTGGCAGCAGAGGTGATCGTGATGCCACGCTCCTGCTCCTGCTCCATCCAGTCCATGGTGGCAGCGCCGTCGTGGACCTCACCGATCTTGTACGAAACGCCGGTGTAGAACAGGATCCGCTCGGTGGTGGTCGTCTTGCCCGCGTCGATGTGGGCCATGATGCCGATGTTGCGCACCTTGGCCAGGTCAAGCGAAGTGGTAGCCATAAGGCTTCAGTCTTCTCTCGGTCTCGATGTGGACTGCGACTACCAGCGGTAGTGCGCGAAGGCCTTGTTGGACTCGGCCATCTTGTGCGTGTCCTCGCGCTTCTTCACAGCGGCACCGAGGCCGTTGGACGCGTCGAGAAGCTCGTTGAGCAGACGCTCGGTCATGGTCTTCTCGCGACGGGCGCGGGAGTAACCGACCAGCCAGCGCAGCGCGAGCGTGTTGGCACGACCGGGCTTGACCTCGATCGGAACCTGGTACGTCGCACCACCGACACGGCGGGACTTGACCTCGAGGGTCGGCTTGATGTTCTCCAGCGCGCGCTTCAGCGTGA
Source organism: Streptomyces sp. NBC_00287 (assembly GCF_036173105.1). Taxonomy (NCBI): domain Bacteria; kingdom Bacillati; phylum Actinomycetota; class Actinomycetes; order Kitasatosporales; family Streptomycetaceae; genus Streptomyces; species Streptomyces sp. NBC_00287. The sequence goes on along the minus strand of NZ_CP108053.1, from coordinate 5,651,028 downwards.
TGATCGGGTCGTTGCCCGTCTTCTCACGCAGACCCTCCATGGCGCCGTAGACGATGCGCTCGGCGGTGGAACGCTTGCCGTTCAGGAGAACCTTGTTGATCAGGGAGGTCACCAGAGGAGAACCGTAGACCGGGTCGATGATGACCGGGCGCTTCGGGGCGGGGCCCTTACGAGGCATTCTTACTTCTCCTTCTTGGCGCCGTAGCGGCTGCGGGCCTGCTTGCGGTTCTTCACACCCTGGGTGTCAAGGGAACCGCGGATGATCTTGTAGCGAACACCCGGCAGGTCCTTCACACGGCCACCACGCACGAGCACGATGGAGTGCTCCTGCAGGTTGTGTCCCTCACCCGGAATGTAAGCGGTGACCTCGATCCCGCTGGTCAGACGCACACGCGCGACCTTACGCAGGGCCGAGTTCGGCTTCTTCGGGGTGGTCGTGAACACACGCGTGCAGACGCCGCGACGCTGAGGGGAACCCTCGAGTGCGGGCGTCTTGTTCTTCTCGACCTTGTCCTGCCGGCCCTTCCGGACCAGCTGCTGGATCGTAGGCACTACTTCTCCGGTTTCTGTGTGCCGAATGGTGAAGCTAACCTGGAACGTCGCCGACCCACGCGGTCGGGTGTGTCGAATCCGGCGGACTCCCGCCGCAAGGCGAAAAGAGCACAGATTACGGTGGCCGCTCACAGCTCGCTATGCGGTTTGAAGGCACGCACGAGAGCCAGGGCACACCCCAGGCACAAGGTCTGAGCGTACCTACCTCATTCGCTGCGGTCAAAACAAATGGACCGCACCTGCGTCACAGCACGTGCCATGTCAAGACCGCCCGCCGGATTTGATCTTCGAATCCATGAATCCCGGCATCATCCGGAGACCGCGGCGGCCACCATCAGCACCGTCAGAAACAGGACCCACCCACCGGTGGACAGCCAGCCCAGCACAAGCCCGGTCAGCGCGAGCCCGTCGCCGCCCTCCCCGGTCCGCCGTATCTCGGCGCGGGCCGAGTGCCCCAGGACGACGGCGGGTATGCCGGTGAGCCCGAAGCTGGCCAGACACAGCACCCCGCACACGGCGGACCCGACCGCTTTCCCGTTCGTCCGAGGCTGCGATACGGCGATGAAGGGCGCGGACTGCTGCGGTACGGGACCGTTGGGCAGGTCGGCGACGAGGAGCCCCAGCTCCCCCACCGTACGGGCGGCGTACGCCCGCGCGACCCGCTTCTCGAACTCGGGCTGCTCCAGCCGGCCCTCGCCGAACCCCGCTCTCAGCACATCCACGGCACGCTCACGGTCGGCGTGCGAGGCGAGCATGGCCGGACTGCCGCCCTGCCAGGACGGCCACACGGGTTGCGTCATGGAGCACCTCCCCGCACCGGTCGGAGTCCCTCCATCATGCGCCGAACCGGCTTTCCCGGCACCGGGCACGTACCCGGAGAAAACCCGGAGCTGTCCCCGAGGGGACCGGCTCCACGTGCGGGGCCGGTGCCGGGCGAACAGACTGTTGGCCATGTCCACGTCGCAGGAGCAGCCGGCCGATCCCGGGCCACCGCCCCGACGCTCACCCACGTCGACGTTCCTGGAGAAGGCGGCGATCGTAGCGGCGCCCAGCACCGTCACCTTCGCGCTGCTCTACTACTACGGCAGCCTCTACATCAAGGCGTACTACTCCACCCTCGGGGTGCTGCCGGAGGACCTCGGCTTCTCCGTGCAGGGCATTGTGGCCAACAGCACCAGCGCGATCTTCGTCCCGCTGTGCGGGCTGCTGGCCGGCGGGCTGGCCGCGTTCCTGCTCTTCGGCTGGCTGGGCCGGGCGCTGGCCGGACCGCAGCGGGCGGTGCGCCGTCGTACGGCGGTCATCTGGCTGCTCGCTCTCGGCGTGGCCATGATGATCCTCGGCCTGCCGGTCTTCTTCACGGATCTGGTGAGCCTGTTCCCCGAGGGCTGGGCACGCCGGTTCATCCCGGCCCTGATGGTGGCCGTAGGGGCCACGCTGGCCGTCTGCGCCGTCCATCTGCGGCTGAGCGAGAGCACGGGAATCCGGGTCCGAGACGCCCCCGCCACCGAACGGACGTGGCTGGCGGGAGGCACGCTGCTCCTCGGGCTGCTGACGGTGAGTCTGTTCTATGCCATGGCCCAGTACGTGGCCGACGTCGGCCGCGGCGATGCCCAACTGGACGCGGAGGAGGGCTATGTGGACACGCCGATCGTGGTGGTCCATTCGAAGGTGCCGCTCACCCACAACGCCAAGCGCATCGCCTTCAAGGACCACGGAAGCGAGAGCGCGCCGTACCGGTACGAGTACCGGGGCTTCCGCGTCCTCGCCAAGGCGCCGGACCGCTTCTATCTGGTCTCGTACGCCTCTCGGTACCACGACCGCCGGGTGGTGATGCTGCCCGACGACGGCACCGCCTGGCTGGAGATCCGCGGGGCGTGAGCGGGCCGCCCTCAGGGGAGGTCGTAGTCGTCCGGCTCGGGGGTGTCCGTGGGGACCTCCGGCGGCAACTCTTCCGTCTCGGTGGTCGGCGCCGGCGGCGCGGTCGTGGTGGGCTCGACGGGCGACGCCGAGGTCGAGGTCGCGCCCCCGACCGCTTCCCCGGAGATGGGGGCGGTGACGGTGGAGCCGTCGGCCATCGTGAAGGTCAACTCTCCGGAGTAGGGCCCCGGTTCGGTCGGCGTGTACGCGAAGATCACCTCGCAGCCCTCCGGGGGCACCTCGCCCAGGCACTTCTGGATGAGTTCGAGTTCCTCGCCGGCGATGGTGCCGTTGACGTTCTGAAGCGGCTTGGCCGCCGCCGTCGTAGAACCCTTGACCTCCACAACCCCTTGGACCGGCTTACCCACCTCGGTCCTCGAGAGTTTGATCGACGACGCGGATGGCTTCTCGGTGTCGCTGCCGGGGAAGACCTCGCCGTCCGACTCGCCATCGCCCCCTTGTCCGCCCCCGGTCTCCTCCGGGTCCGCCGTCCAGTCCTCCTCCTCGGCCCCGGTCGCCGCGGTCTCCGCAGCCCCGGACGTCGTCTCCTGCGGGGTCCCGCCGCCCCCGCCGCCTCCCCCACACGCCGCCAGCACGGCCGTAACCACCGCTACGCCGAACAGCCGGGCCCTCGCTGACGTCATGTCGCCTCCGCTTCCGCTGGGCTGGGTCCGGCCCAACCTCGCACAGCCGCAAGGCGATCAGCGCGGCCCCCGCCGGTGACACGGAGCGATCACTCGAACGCCAGCCTCGAACACGCCGAAGGGCGGCCACCCATACAGGTGACCGCCCCTCAACTCAAGCGACTCGCTTACTGGTTGTACGGACCGTAGTCGTAGTCCTCCAGCGGAACGGCCTGGCCGGAGCCCGTGCCGAACGGCGAGTAGTCGATGTCGTCGTAGCCGACGGCCGAGTACATCGCGGCCTTGGCCTCCTCGGTCGGCTCCACCCGGATGTTGCGGTAGCGGGACAGACCCGTACCGGCCGGGATGAGCTTACCGATGATGACGTTCTCCTTGAGGCCGATGAGCGAGTCGGACTTGGCGTTGATCGCCGCATCCGTGAGGACTCGCGTCGTCTCCTGGAAGGACGCCGCCGACAGCCAGGACTCCGTGGCCAGCGAGGCCTTGGTGATACCCATGAGCTGCGGACGACCGGAGGCCGGGTGACCGCCCTCCTGGACCACACGACGGTTCTCGGTCTCGAACTTCGAGCGCTCGACCAGCTCGCCGGGCAGCAGCTCGGCGTCGCCGGACTCGATGATCGTCACACGGCGCAGCATCTGCCGGATGATGATCTCGATGTGCTTGTCGTGGATCGACACACCCTGCGAGTTGTACACCTTCTGGACCTCGCCGACCAGGTGGACCTGGACGGCACGCTGACCCAGAATGCGCAGCACGTCGTGCGGGTTGGTGGCACCCACGGTGAGCTGCTGGCCCACCTCGACGTGGTCGCCCTCGCGGACCAGGACCTTGGCACGCTTCGAGATCGGGAACGCCGTCTCGTCGCTGCCGTCGTCCGGGGTGACGACGAGCTTCTTGGTCTTCTCGGTCTCCTCGATCCGCACGCGGCCGGAGGCCTCGGAGATCGGGGCGACACCCTTCGGCGTACGAGCCTCGAAGAGCTCGACGACACGGGGCAGACCCTGGGTGATGTCGTCACCGGCCACACCACCGGTGTGGAAGGTACGCATCGTCAGCTGGGTACCGGGCTCACCGATGGACTGGGCGGCGATGATGCCGACCGCCTCACCGATGTCGACCAGCTTGCCGGTGGCCAGCGAACGGCCGTAGCACATGGCACAGGTGCCGACCTGGGACTCGCAGGTGAGGATCGAGCGGGTCTTGACCTCCTCGACACCGTGGTGCACGAGCTGGTCGATGAGCACGTCGCCGAGGTCCACGTTGGCCGGCGCGATCACCTTGCCGTCGATGACGACGTCCTCGGCGAGCATGCGGGCGTAGACGCTGGTCTCGACGTCGTCCGTCTTGCGCAGGACGCCGTCCTCGCCGCGGATCGCGATCTTCAGCTTCAGACCGCGCTCGGTGCCGCAGTCCTCCTCGCGGATGATCACGTCCTGCGAGACGTCCACCAGACGACGGGTCAGGTAACCCGAGTCGGCGGTACGCAGGGCGGTGTCGGCCAGACCCTTACGGGCACCGTGCGTGGAGATGAAGTACTCCAGCACGGACAGGCCCTCACGGAACGAGGCCTTGATCGGACGCGGAATCGTCTCGTTCTTGGCGTTCGACACCAGACCACGCATACCGGCAATCTGACGCATCTGCATCATGTTGCCTCGTGCACCCGAGTTCACCATCATGAAGATCGGGTTGGTCTTCGGGAAGTTCTCGTTCATGGCCTCGGCAACCTCGTTGGTCGCCTTGGTCCAGATCGCGATGAGTTCCTGGGTGCGCTCGTCCTTGGTGATCAGACCGCGCTCGTACTGCTTCTGGACCTTCTCGTCCAGCGCCTCGTAACCCTTGACGATCTCCTTCTTCGCCTCGGGAACGACGACGTCGGAGATGGCCACGGTGACACCGGAACGGGTCGCCCAGTAGAAGCCGGAAGCCTTCAGGTTGTCGAGCGTCGCCGCCACGATGACCTTGGGGTAGCGCTCGGCGAGGTCGTTGACGATCTCGGAGAGCTGCTTCTTGCCGACCTCGTAGTCGACGAACGGGTAGTCCTCGGGCAGCAGCTCGTTGAAGAGCGCGCGGCCCAGCGTGGTGCGCAGCCGGAAGCTGTCACCCTGCTGCCACTCCGGCTCGCCCTCCTCCTGCGCCGGCGGCATCCAGCCACGCGGCGGGATGGTGCCCACCGGGAAGCGGATGTCGATCGGCGACTGCAGCGAGAGCTCGCCCGCGTCGAAGGCCATGATCGCCTCGGCGACGGACGCGAAGGAGCGGTCCTCACCCTTGACGCCGCGCATCTCACCGTCGGTGGTGAGGAAGAACAGACCGAGGACCATGTCCTGGGTCGGCATCGTCACCGGACGGCCGTCGGCGGGCTTGAGGATGTTGTTCGAGGACAGCATCAGGATGCGCGCCTCGGCCTGCGCCTCCGCGGAGAGCGGCAGGTGCACGGCCATCTGGTCGCCGTCGAAGTCCGCGTTGAACGCGGTGCAGACGAGCGGGTGGATCTGGATGGCCTTGCCCTCGACCAGCTGCGGCTCGAAGGCCTGGATGCCGAGGCGGTGCAGGGTGGGAGCACGGTTCAGCAGCACCGGGTGCTCGGCGATGACCTCTTCGAGGACGTCGTACACGACGGTGCGGCCGCGCTCCACCATGCGCTTGGCGCTCTTGATGTTCTGCGCGTGGTTCAGGTCGACCAGGCGCTTCATCACGAACGGCTTGAAGAGCTCCAGCGCCATGGCCTTGGGCAGACCGCACTGGTGCAGCTTCAGCTGCGGGCCGACGACGATGACGGAACGCGCCGAGTAGTCGACTCGCTTACCGAGCAGGTTCTGACGGAAACGACCCTGCTTGCCCTTCAGCATGTCGCTGAGGGACTTCAGCGGGCGGTTACCGGGACCGGTGACCGGACGGCCACGACGGCCGTTGTCGAACAGCGCGTCGACGGCCTCCTGAAGCATGCGCTTCTCGTTGTTCACGATGATCTCGGGCGCACCGAGGTCGAGAAGGCGCTTCAGTCGGTTGTTCCGGTTGATCACACGGCGGTACAGGTCGTTCAGGTCGGAGGTCGCGAAGCGGCCACCGTCCAGCTGCACCATCGGGCGAAGGTCCGGCGGGATGACCGGGACGCAGTCGAGGACCATGCCCTTGGGGCTGTTGGAGGTCTGCAGGAAGGCAGACACGACCTTCAGCCGCTTCAGCGCACGGGTCTTCTTCTGGCCCTTGCCGGTACGGATGATCTCGCGGAGCTTCTCGGCCTCTTCCTCGAGGTCGAAGGACTCCAGGCGCTTCTGCAGCGCCGCGGCACCCATCGAGCCGTCGAAGTACGTGCCGAAGCGGTCACGCAGCTCGCGGTAGAGGAGCTCGTCGCCCTCGAGGTCCTGGACCTTGAGGTTCTTGAACCGGGTCCACACCTCGTCGAGGCGGTCGATCTCGCGCTGCGCACGGTCGCGCAGCTGCTTCATCTCGCGCTCGGCACCCTCGCGCACCTTGCGGCGCACGTCGGCCTTGGCGCCCTCGGCCTCCAGCTCGGCCAGGTCGGACTCGAGCTTCTTGGCGCGGGCCTCCAGGTCGGCGTCCCGGCGGTTCTCGACCTGCTGACGCTCGACGGAGACATGCGCCTCCAGGGAGGGCAGGTCGCGGGTACGGCGCTCCTCGTCGACGTACGTGATCATGTACGCCGCGAAGTAGATGACCTTCTCGAGGTCCTTGGGCGCCAGGTCCAGCAGGTAGCCGAGGCGCGAGGGGACACCCTTGAAGTACCAGATGTGCGTGACAGGGGCGGCCAGCTCAATGTGGCCCATCCGCTCACGGCGCACCTTGGCGCGAGTCACCTCGACGCCACAGCGCTCACAGATGATGCCCTTGAACCGGACACGCTTGTACTTGCCGCAGTAGCACTCCCAGTCCCGGGTCGGACCGAAGATCTTCTCGCAGAAGAGTCCGTCCTTTTCGGGCTTGAGGGTGCGGTAGTTGATGGTCTCGGGCTTCTTGACCTCGCCGTGGCTCCACTGACGGATGTCGTCAGCGGTGGCCAGGCCGATCCGGAGCTCGTCGAAGAAGTTGACGTCGAGCACTATGCGTCAATCCCTCTCAGGGTCGTGAGTCTTTGGTCTGATACGGGGGCCTGGGGGTCGGCGGGGCCCTGTGGGTGAGGGCCCCGCCGGACTCCCGTCAGACCTCTTCGACGCTGCTCGGCTCGCGCCGGGACAGGTCGATGCCGAGCTCCTCCGCGGCGCGGAAGACATCCTCGTCGGTGTCACGCATTTCGATGGACATACCGTCGCTGGACAGCACCTCCACGTTGAGGCAGAGAGACTGCATCTCCTTGATGAGCACCTTGAAGGACTCGGGGATGCCGGGCTCGGGGATGTTCTCGCCCTTGACGATGGCCTCGTAGACCTTCACGCGGCCGGTGACGTCGTCGGACTTGATGGTCAGCAGCTCCTGGAGGGCGTACGCGGCGCCGTAGGCCTCGAGGGCCCACACCTCCATCTCGCCGAACCGCTGGCCACCGAACTGAGCCTTACCACCCAGCGGCTGCTGGGTGATCATGCTGTACGGGCCGGTCGACCGGGCGTGCAGCTTGTCGTCGACCAGGTGGTGCAGCTTCAGGATGTACATGTAGCCGACCGAGATCGGCTCCGGGAAGGGCTCACCCGAGCGGCCGTCGAACAGCGGAGCCTTACCGGTCGGGAGCACCATGCGCTCTCCGTCGCGGTTCGGGATCGTGTGCTCGAGCAGACCGGCGAGCTCGTCCTCACGCGCACCGTCGAAGACCGGGGTCGCGACGTTGGTGCCGGGGGCGACGGAGTCGGCGCCGATGACCTGAAGGCGCTGCGCCCACTCCTCGGCGAGACCGGAGACGTCCCAGCCGCGGCTGGCGAGCCAGCCGAGGTGGATCTCCAGCACCTGTCCCGGGTTCATTCGGGACGGCACACCGAGCGGGTTGAGGATGATGTCGACCGGGGTCCCGTCCTCGAGGAACGGCATGTCCTCGATGGGCAGGATCTTGGAGATGACACCCTTGTTGCCGTGACGGCCGGCGAGCTTGTCACCGTCGGTGATCTTGCGCTTCTGCGCGACATAGACGCGCACCAGCTGGTTCACACCGGGGGGAAGCTCGTCGCCCTCCTCGCGGTCGAAGACGCGGACGCCGATGACCTTGCCGGTCTCGCCGTGCGGCACCTTCAGCGAGGTGTCACGGACCTCACGGGCCTTCTCACCGAAGATCGCGCGCAGCAGGCGCTCCTCCGGCGTCAGCTCGGTCTCACCCTTGGGCGTGACCTTGCCGACGAGGATGTCACCGGCGATGACCTCGGCACCGATCCGGATGATGCCGCGCTCGTCGAGGTCGGCGAGGACCTCCTCGGAGACGTTCGGGATGTCCCGGGTGATCTCCTCGGGGCCGAGCTTGGTGTCACGGGCGTCGACCTCGTGCTCCTCGATGTGGATCGAGGAGAGGACGTCGTCCTGCACGAGGCGCTGCGACAGGATGATCGCGTCCTCGTAGTTGTGACCCTCCCACGGCATGAACGCGACCAGCAGGTTCTTGCCGAGCGCCATCTCGCCGTTCTGGGTGGCCGGACCGTCGGCCAGGACCTGGCCCTCGATGATCCGGTCGCCCTCGTTGACGATGACCTTCTGGTTGACCGAGGTGCCCTGGTTGGAACGGGCGAACTTGGCCAGGCGGTACGTGATGTACGTGCCGTCGTCGTTGGCGGTGGTGATGTAGTCCGCGGAGACCTCCTGGACCACACCGGCCTTCTCGGCCTTGACCACGTCGCCGGCGTCGACCGCGGAGCGGTACTCCATGCCGGTGCCGACGAGCGGGGACTCCGACTTAATCAGCGGAACGGCCTGACGCATCATGTTCGCGCCCATGAGGGCGCGGTTGGCGTCGTCGTGCTCGAGGAAGGGGATCATGGCGGTCGCGACCGACACCATCTGGCGCGGCGAGACGTCCATGTAGTCCACGTCCTCGCCGCCGACGTAGTCGACCTCGCCGCCACGGCGGCGGACCAGCACGCGGGCCTCGGCGAAGCGCATGTCGTCACCGAGCGCGGCGTTGGCCTGCGCGATGACGAACCGGTCCTCCTCGTCGGCGGTCAGGTAGTCCACCTCGTCGGTGACCTGGCCGTCGACGACCTTGCGGTACGGGGTCTCGACGAAACCGAACGCGTTGACCCGGCCGTAGGAGGCCAGCGAACCGATCAGACCGATGTTCGGGCCTTCGGGCGTCTCGATCGGGCACATACGGCCGTAGTGAGACGGGTGCACGTCACGGACCTCGAAGCCGGCCCGCTCACGGGAGAGACCACCCGGACCAAGAGCCGACAGACGGCGCTTGTGGGTGAGACCCGACAGCGGGTTGTTCTGGTCCATGAACTGCGACAGCTGGCTGGTGCCGAAGAACTCCTTGATGGAGGCGACGACCGGCCGGATGTTGATCAGGGTCTGCGGCGTGATCGCCTCGACGTCCTGGGTCGTCATGCGCTCACGGACGACTCGCTCCATACGCGCCAGACCCGTACGGACCTGGTTCTGGATGAGCTCGCCGACGCTGCGCAGACGACGGTTGCCGAAGTGGTCGATGTCGTCGGTCTCGACGACGATCGTGCCGCCGCTGTCCCCGGTGGTCTCGGTCTCGCCGGCGTGCAGCTTCACCAGGTACTTGATCGTCGAGATGATGTCCTCGACGGTCAGGATGCCCGCGTCCAGCGGAGCGTCCGCACCCAGCTTCTTGTTGACCTTGTAGCGGCCGACCTTGGCGAGGTCGTAGCGCTTGGGGTTGAAGTACAGGTTCTCCAGCAGCGTCTGCGCGGCCTCACGGGTCGGGGGCTCGCCCGGACGCAGCTTGCGGTAGATGTCGAGCAGCGCGTCGTCCTGGCCCTGGGTGTGGTCCTTCTCCAGGGTGGCGCGCATCGACTCGTACTCGCCGAACTCCTCCAGGATCTGCTCGGTGGTCCAACCGAGAGCCTTGAGCAGGACGGTGACGGACTGCTTGCGCTTGCGGTCGATACGGACACCGACCATGTCGCGCTTGTCGATCTCCATCTCCAGCCAGGCACCCCGGGACGGGATGATCTTGGCCGAGAAGATGTCCTTGTCGGACGTCTTGTCGATGGAGGAGTCGAAGTAGACACCGGGCGAGCGGACCAGCTGGGACACCACGACACGCTCGGTGCCGTTGATGACGAAGGTGCCCTTGCCCGTCATGAGCGGGAAGTCGCCCATGAAGACGGTCTGGGACTTGATCTCGCCGGTCTCGTTGTTGGTGAACTCAGCCGTCACGAAGAGCGGAGCGGCGTACGTGAAGTCGCGCTCCTTGCACTCGTCGATGCTGTTCTTCGGCGGCTCGAAACGGTGGTCGCGGAACGTCAGCGACATCGACCCGGAAAAGTCCTCGATCGGGGAGATCTCCTCGAAGATCTCCTCCAGACCGGACTTGGTGGGGACGTCCTGACCGGACTCGAGAGCCGCCTCGACCCGACTCTGCCAGGCGGTGTTCCCGAGCAGCCAGTCAAAGCTCTCGGTCTGCAGCGCGAGCAGGTTGGGAACCTCGAGGGGCTCCTTGATCTTTGCAAAGGAGATGCGCAGCGGGGCGGTGCTGGCGCCGTTGTTCGTATTCGCGGTCGAGGCAGTGCGCGAGGCGGCCAAGAGGGGGTCCTTCCGAGGGCTCGGACTCACTACGCGCGTACCGGCCCCTCAATCCGGGGCGCAGAGACAGATTCCCGTTCTTGGCGGTTTGGCCAGGTCAGGGATGGTCCGGTCGTCTGTGCTCAGGTGAGGGCATGCCCCTGGTGACGGGCAGGGGACAGCTAACAGGCAGCGCAAAGGGTCAGTGTAGCCACTTGGCACACTGATGTCCAGTGCGGGTTTTTCGCGACCCTCGTTGTTCTCAACGCCCTCGTTCTCAACGCCCTCGGCATGCCCGCCCTCGATGCACGTTGATACTGCCCTCTTCGTCGTCGATCCATGCCTCGGATTCGGACCGTTGTGACGACGCGTCCTGAGAATTGCGCGCTGCGTGCGGTTCGTCAAGGCCCCCCTGCCCGAACCGGGGCGTTCAGGAGACACGACGAAGATCACCATACCCCTCGTCACCGGGGCGGCAAGGCAACCGCGGCCGCCCCTCCGGGAACGCCGAAGAGCGACCACCCAGATGGATGATCGCTCTTCGGTGCGCTCGCGTTACAGCCCTACGGGGCCGCGTTCAGCTCGCAGGTGTTACTTGACCTCGACGGAGGCGCCGGCGCCCTTGAGGGACTCGGCGGCCTTCTCGGCGGCGTCCTTGGCAACCTTCTCGAGAACGGGCTTCGGGGCGCCGTCCACGAGGTCCTTGGCCTCCTTGAGGCCCAGGGAGGTGAGCTCACGCACGACCTTGATGACCTGGATCTTCTTGTCGCCGGCACCGGTGAGGATGACGTCGAACTCGTCCTTCTCCTCGGCCTGCTCGGCCGGGGCGGCCGGACCGGCCGGGCCCGCGACGGCAACCGCGGCGGCGGCGGTGACGTCGAACTTCTCCTCGAACGCCTTCACGAACTCGGAGAGCTGGATCAGGGTCATGGTCTCGAACTCGGCGAGCAGTTCTTCCTGGGTGAGAGCCACGATGGCTTTCCTTCCACTAATTCGGCTGGTGCCGGATGTACATGACTGGCGGGCGTACGTTGGCCCGCTACGACCGTCACCTGCGGCGGGAGGCCTCAGGCGGCGGTCATGATGCGAGCCGAATTACTCGGCACCGCCCTGCTCGTCCTGCTTGGCGCGAAGCGCGTCCACGGTGCGGACGAGCTTCGACGGGAGCGCCTGGAAGAGCTGAGCAGCCTGCGTCTGCTTGCCCTTCATGGCGCCCGCCAGCTTGGCGAGCAGAACCTCGCGGGACTCGAGGTCCGCAAGCTTCTTGATCTCATCGGCGGACAGCGCCTTGCCGTCAAGGACACCGCCCTTGATGATGAGGTTCGGGTTGTCCTTGGCGAAGTCACGAAGACCCTTCGCCGACTCCACCGGGTCACCGGTGACGAAGGCGACGGCAGTCGGACCAGCGAAGAGCTGGTCGTCCAGCGTGATCCCGGCCTCGTTGGCCGCAATCTTGGTCAGCGTGTTCTTCACCACGGCGTACTGGGCGTTCTCACCGAGCGAACGACGCAGCGTCTTGAGCTGCGCCACGGTGAGACCGCGGTACTCGGTCAGCACGGCGGCGTTGGAGCTGCGGAACTTGTCCGTCAGCTCGGCAACCGCGGCAGCCTTGTCGGGCCTCGCCATAGAGCCTCGGCCTCCTTCCGGGTGATTCGGACCGCGCGGACCCGAAGGAGGACTGGGGAAAACGAAACGCCCCGGCGCAGGCGCACGGGGCGTAGCTCGACCGCAATCCCTTGAAAGGGGCTTCGGGAGCACTTCCACAGACACCTGCGCGGGTCGTCCGCAGTTCAGCGGATCCTTCGGCCACCGCACCCTCGAACGAGTGCACGGCAACGACCAGCGGTCTTTGGCTTCTGTAGGAGAGTACGTGAAGGATTCGCCGTCAAGCAAATCCGGCCCTACGAGGCTCAGCTGCTCTCGAGTTCCTTCATCATCTCGGCCAGGTCGAAGGTGTCCTTGGCGGGCGGGGCCTTCACGGTCACCGGCTTGTTGTAGTCGAGGAAGGTCACCGTCAGATCGAGTCGGCCCTTGTCGGCGTCGCCCTTCATCCGGAACTGCTTGGTGTGGTCCTCGCCGTCGACCCACATGTCCATCGTGAGCTCGTCGACGCCCATCTCCTCGTACTGCTCGATGCTCTTCTCGCGCTTCTCGCGCGTGTCCTTGTCCTCGTCCTTGAAGGAGTCCCGGAGCGTGTCGAGGGTGACGGTGCCCTGGTAGTGGGTCGTCTCGACGCCGTCGACCTTCTCGGTGCCGATCTTCTTCACGTCCTTGGCGCCGGTGAGGAACGTAGACTCGGCCGCCGGGTTCTGCTCGGCCTGGCCGGCGCCGGGAGTACCTCCTCCGCCGACCGAGTTCTCCCCGAGCGCGGACATGTCGAACTTCATCCAGCTCTTGCCGTCCATCTCCTTGGCCATCTCGGCGTTCCCACCGATGTACATGGCCTTGTCGACGAGCCGGATCTCGAAGGAGCCGTCCGCCCCTTCGTCGAGCGCCGTCATTTTCATGCTCATGGCGACATCGGGCTTCATCCGCATGGCGGCCTCCGCCTTGACCCGCCCCTGCTCCGGCACCTCGCCCGTCATGCGGTACTGCAGGGAGGTGATGTCGTCCGCGTTCTTCGCCGCCTTGGCCACGGCCGCCGCGGGCGTCATCTTCGGCGACTGTTCGGCCTCCCCCTTGGAACAGCTGACCGCGCCGGCGGTGAGAGCCACGGCGGCGAGCCCGGCCCCGATCGTGCGAGTGCGCGCGGAACGTCGTACAGAAAGCCCCATTGATTCCCCCCAAGGAACACATGAGCGATACACAGATGAGCCGCGAGCCTAGCCGATCGGGGTGGAAGCGGTCTCTTGAATTCCGGCTGGCTCAGGAGCCTTGCTTCTTCAGGAGTTCCTTGAAGTCCTGGGTGTCCTCGGCCGGGGGCGCCTCGGTGGAGACCCGCACGCCGTAGTCGCTGTAGTGGGCGGTCTGGGTCAGCTCCCCGGTAGCCAGCTCACCCTTCTCGGCCTTCTTGATCAGCAGGCCCCGGTCGTCGACCCACAGGTCGACGGTCTGGGCGGTCACGCCGGCCTGCTCCAGCTGCCGTCTGAGGCCCGCGTCGGCGACGTCGTCCACCGCCACGGTGCCGGAGTAGTGCACGGCACGGCGGCCCCGTACCGTCTCCTCGCCGATCCTGCGTACGTCCGCGCAGTCCAGCAGGAGCTTCACCGACTGGTTCGGGGTGCTGGTGCGTATCTGCTCGGCGAAGGTGGCGCCGGTGCCGTCGCCGAGGTCCGCCAGGTCGTCGTAGGCGTATCTGATCCAGTGCCTGCCGCCCGACTGCTTCGCGAACTTCTCGCCCATGTGCGCGTAGTAGGCGTCGGGGAGGTAGCGGGCTTCCATGGAGGTGACGCCGAGGCGGCGCATCGTCTGCGCGGTCGTGCCGCCGGTGTAGGTGATGGTCAGGGTGCCGACGAGTTCGTCCTGCCAGTCGAGGGCGCCCTCGGCCTCGATGGACAGTTCCTCGCCCATGGCCGTGGTGGACTCCACCCGGACGGAGTGCGCGGCGGCTGTGGACCGCTCGGCGGCGCGCAGGGCGGCCAGGTGCGGTCGGACGGCGGGCTGTTCCTCCGTGCAGGCCGTGAGGGCTGCCAGCAGCGCCATCACAATGATCGCCGTGCTCCTCATCCGTCCCACCCCCGCAGTCGTCCCCTGCCCCAGAACGCTAACCGAGGGCACTGACAATCGTCCGGAAACGGAAAAGGGAACGGGCCCCGCACCTCGAAAGGTGCGGGGCCCGTCAGTCAGCCTCGGGGATCAGACCGCGGCCGGGTCCTCCTCGACGAGGAGGTTGCGGGTGCGGTTGGAGTCGACCGGAATGCCGGGGCCCATCGTGGTGCTGATGGCGGCCTTCTTGATGTAGCGACCCTTGGCGGCGGATGGCTTCAGACGGAGGATCTCCTCCAGGGCCGCGCCGTAGTTCTCCACCAGCTTGGTGTCGTCGAACGACGTCTTGCCGATGATGAAGTGCAGGTTCGAGTGCTTGTCGACGCGGAACTCGATCTTGCCGCCCTTGATGTCGTTGACAGCCTTGGCGACGTCCGGCGTGACGGTGCCGGTCTTCGGGTTCGGCATCAGACCACGCGGACCGAGCACGCGGCCGAGGCGGCCGACCTTGCCCATGAGGTCCGGGGTGGCGACAACGGCGTCGAAGTCCAGACGGCCCTTCGACACCTCGTCGATGAGCTCGTCGGCGCCGACGATGTCGGCGCCCGCGGCACGAGCGGCCTCGGCACGGTCACCGGTCGCGAAGACCAGGACCCGGGCGGTCTTACCGGTGCCGTGCGGGAGGTTCACGGTGCCACGGACCATCTGGTCGGCCTTGCGCGGGTCGACACCCAGACGGAAGGCGACCTCGACGGTGCCGTCGAACTTGGTCGTGGAGGTCTCCTTGGCGAGACGGACGGCCTCGAGCGGGGCGTAGAGCTTCTCCCGGTCGATCTTGGCGTCCGCAGCGCGGAGAGACTTGCTGCGCTTGCTCACTACTGCTCCTGGGTTTTCTGAGGAGTCGTGGTGCGGGCCGAGCAGGCCCTGCCACTACTGCTGGGGGTTGGGCTTCAGCCCTCGACCGTGATGCCCATGGAACGGGCGGTGCCGGCGATGATCTTCGACGCGGCGTCCAGGTCGTTGGCGTTGAGGTCGGGCATCTTGGTGGTGGCGATCTCGCGGACCTGCGCCTCGGTGATCTTGGCGACCTTGGTCTTGTGCGGCTCGCCGGAGCCCTTCTCCACGCCCGCGGCCTTGAGGATCATCTTGGCGGCCGGCGGAGTCTTGGTCACGAAGGTGAAGGAGCGGTCCTCGTAGACCGTGATCTCCACCGGGATGACCCAACCGCGCTGCGACTCGGTCGCGGCGTTGTAGGCCTTGCAGAACTCCATGATGTTGACGCCGTGCTGACCCAGCGCGGGGCCGACCGGCGGAGCCGGGTTGGCGGCACCGGCCTGGATCTGGAGCTTGATGAGCCCCGTGACCTTCTTCTTCTTGGGAGGCATAGCTCTCCGGGTCCTTTCGAATCGGGTTTGCCCCCATCCAGGTCGCGTCCCGGATGCAGGCATACCGCACAACGATAACGGGTATGGCTGCGCGGCTGAAAACCGAGCAGGTCAGACAGGCTTTGAAAGCCCGCCTGACCTGGTCGGAAGCAGTGAGATCTAGTTCTTCTGGATCTGGTCGAACGACAGCTCGACCGGCGTCTCCCGGCCGAAGATCTCGACGAGACCCTTGACCTTCTTGGAGTCGGGGTTGATCTCGTTGATCGTGGCCTGGAGGGTGGCGAAGGGACCGTCGGTGACGGTGACCGAGTCGCCGACCTCGAAGTCCAGCACCTGGACCTCGACCTTGCGCTGCGGCGCCGGCTTGCCCTCGGCCTCGGCGGCCTCGCGGGCGGCCTTCTCCTCCGCCTCCGGGGCGAGCATCTTGACGATCTCGTCCAGGGTCAGCGGGTACGGGTCGTAGGCGTTGCCCACGAAGCCGGTGACGCCGGGGGTGTTGCGGACGACGCCCCAGGACTCGTTCGTCAGGTCCATGCGGACGAGGACGTAGCCCGGGAGCTTGTTCTGCTTGATCGTCTTGCGGTCGCCGTTCTTGATCTGGACGACCTCTTCCTGCGGCACCTCTGCCGCGAAGATGTAGTCCTCGACGTTCAGCGAGACGGCGCGCTGCTCCAGGTTGGTCTTCACGCGGTTCTCGTAACCGGCGTAGGTGTGGATGACGTACCACTCGCCGGGCAGGGTCCGCAGCTCTTCGCGCAGGGCGGCGACGGGGTCGACCGGCTCGGCCGGCTCTTCCTCGGCCTCTTCGGCCTCGTCCTCGACGTGTACGGCCGCTTCCTCGGCGGGCTCGCCCGCCTCGGCGTCGGCAGCCTCGACCTCGTCCAGGTCCTCGTCCGCGCCCTCGACGATGTCGAGCTCGTCTTCCACGGACACGGTCTCGTCCGGCTCGACGGCGTCGTTCAGGTTCTGGTCAGACACGGTGGCTGCTTCTTCCTGGATACATAGGGGTAGAACATGCGAAAAGGGGCGCCGGTAACCGCGGCGCCCTTCGCTCTTGGCTCAGCCGAAGACGTACTTGGCGGCGTGGTCGAGCCCATAGTCAATCACGGTCACCAGGCCGATCATGATGACGACGAAGACGATCACCACGGTCGTGTAGGTCGTCAGCTGGCTGCGCGACGGCCAGACGACCTTGCGGAGCTCAGCGACGATCTGGCGGTAGAAGAGGGCAAGACGCTTCAGCGGACCCTTCTTGGCGCGCTTTCCGCCCTTGCGGGTCTTCTTCTTGGAATCCGGCGCCTCGTCCTCGGCATCAGGCATGTCGATGGAGCCCACGGCGTCCGTCACTCGTCCTCACCTGATTCCGGGTCGTGGCCGTGCCGCGCCCGGTCTGAGCCGCACGGCGGTGCATTGCTGTACGTACATGCGCACACATCCTGGCGAAGGTGTGTGTAGCAGGGCCGGAGGGACTTGAACCCCCAACCGCTGGTTTTGGAGACCAGTGCTCTACCAATTGAGCTACGACCCTTTGTGTGTTCCCCAACGTACCGCATCCGGACGGGTGCTCAATGTGCACCGTGCGAGTGCGGCCTGCTGAAGGCCAACGAGGTGAGAGTGTACGTGTTCTCAGGCCCCTCGTCGAACAGAAAGTGCCCGTGGGAGCTTGGGAGATGGAAGATCGCCCAGCGTGAGGGGGAGATCCGGACGGTTGTTCAACCGTTGTTCAGTCTGTGAAACCCGCGTGCCGGGGGAGTTTCCGGTCTGAAACGATGGGCGGCATGAGCGCTGCAACCCCTCCCACCGCGCGCCGGGTCTCCGCCCGAGTCGGCGCGATCTCCGAGTCCGCCACCCTCGCCGTGGACGCCAAGGCCAAGGCCCTCAAGGCCGCCGGGCGTCCGGTGATCGGCTTCGGCGCCGGTGAGCCTGACTTCCCGACCCCGGACTACATCGTCGAGGCCGCCATTGAGGCGTGCAAGAACCCGAAGTACCACCGCTATACGCCGGCCGGTGGCCTGCCCGAGCTGAAGGCCGCGATCGCCGCGAAGACGCTGCGCGACTCCGGCTATGAGCCCGACGTCTCGCAGATCCTGGTCACCAACGGCGGCAAGCAGGCCATCTACGAGGCCTTCGCCGCGATCCTCGACCCGGGCGACGAGGTCATCGTCCCGGCCCCGTACTGGACGACCTACCCGGAGTCGATCCGGCTCGCCGGCGGTGTCCCGGTCGAGGTCGTCGCCGACGAGACGACCGGCTACCGGGTCTCCGTCGAGCAGCTGGAGGCGGCCCGTACGGAGAAGACGAAGGTCGTCCTGTTCGTCTCCCCGTCGAACCCGACCGGCGCGGTCTACAGCGAGGCCGACACCGAGGCGATCGGCCGCTGGGCCGTCGAGCACGGCCTGTGGGTGATGACGGACGAGATCTACGAGCACCTGGTCTACGGCGACGCGGTGTCCGTGTCGCTGCCCGCGCTCCTGCCCGAGCTGCGCGACAAGTGCGTCGTCGTCAACGGCGTCGCCAAGACGTACGCGATGACGGGCTGGCGGGTCGGCTGGATCATCGGCCCGAAGGACGTGGTGAAGGCCGCGACGAACCTCCAGTCGCACGCCACGTCGAACGTCTCGAACGTGGCCCAGGTGGCCGCGCTCGCCGCCGTCTCGGGCAACCTGGACGCGGTCGCGAAGATGCGTGAGGCCTTCGACCGCCGCCGCAAGACGATCGTGCGGATGCTCAACGAGATCGACGGCGTGGTCTGCCCGGAACCCGAGGGCGCCTTCTACGCGTACCCGTCGGTGAAGGCCGTACTCGGCAAGGAGATCCGCGGCAAGCGCCCGCAGAGCAGCGTGGAGCTGGCCGAACTGATCCTGGAGGAGGCCGAGGTCGCGGTCGTCCCGGGCGAGGCCTTCGGCACGCCGGGCTATCTGCGGCTCTCCTACGCGCTGGGTGACGAGGACCTCGTCGAGGGTGTCTCGCGGATCCAGAAGCTGCTGGCGGAGGCGAAGTAGCCAAGAGGCTGTGAGCAGGGCACCTAGGAACGTTCCTAGGTGCCCTGTTCGTTTGTGCGAGCAAGACCACTAAGGGGGAAACCGCTACCGGGAGGGCGGGACCGTACGGCAGGATCCTGGGATGGAGCGTGTACGTGATGTCTCTGAGCTGCCGAAGGCCCATCTGCACCTGCACTTCACCGGGTCGATGCGCCCGGCCACGGTTCTGGAACTGGCCGACAAGCACGGCGTGCGCCTACCCGAGGCGCTGACGGAAGCCCTGACGAGCGGGGAGCCGCCGCGGCTGCGGGCCACGGACGAGCGGGGCTGGTTCCGCTTCCAGCGGCTGTACGACGCGGCGCGCTCGTGCCTGAGAGAGCCGGAGGACATCCAGCGGCTGGTGCGCGAGGCCGCGGAGGAGGACCTGAAGGACGGCTCGGGCTGGCTGGAGATCCAGGTGGACCCGACCTCGTACGCGCCTCGGCTGGGCGGTCTGATCCCGGCGCTGGAGATCATCCTGGACGCGGTGGAGACGACGTCGCGGGAGACGGGCCTCGGGATGCGGGTCCTGGTGGCGGCGAACCGTATGAAGCACCCCTTGGACGCGCGGACGCTGGCGCGGCTGGCGGTGCGATACGCGGACCGGGGTGTGGTCGGCTTCGGTCTGTCGAACGACGAGCGCCGGGGCATGGCGAGGGACTTCGACCGGGCGTTCTCGATCGCCCGCGAGGGCGGTCTGCTCTCCGCTCCGCACGGCGGTGAGCTGACGGGCCCGGCCTCGGTCCGCGACTGCCTGGACGACCTGGACGCGAACCGGATCGGCCACGGGGTGCGCGCGGCGGAGGACCCACGTCTGCTGAAGCGCCTGGCCGACCGGGGCGTGACGTGCGAGGTGTGCCCGGCGTCGAACGTGGCTCTGGGCGTCTACGAGAAGCCGGCGGACGTGCCGCTGCGCAAGCTGTTCGAGGCCGGGGTCCCGATGGCCCTGGGCGCGGACGACCCGCTGCTGTTCGGCTCCCGTCTGGCGGCCCAGTACGACATCGCCCGCCAGCACCATGCCTTCACGGACGCGGAACTGGCGGAACTGGCCCGGCAGTCGGTGCGGGCGTCCGCGGCGCCGGCGGAGGTCAGGGCGCGGCTGCTGGCCGGTGTGGACGAGTGGCTGACTCGCCCGGTCGCCTGAAGTGGGCGTAGGGCGGATAGGGCTTGAAGCAGACCAGTACCTCGACGGGGTGCCCGCCGCCCGGCGGCTGGACCAGGGGCAGCCCTGTCATCAGCGCCGAGTGCCCTTTGACGACGCTCTTCTGGCGCGGCCCGAAGCCTGCCGCGCGGGCGAAGCCGGTGGCGGCCTCGGCGAACACGTCCCGGCTGCCGAAGAGAAAGAACGTACGCGCGTGGGTGGTGTGCCGTAGGTCGTCCCGGTCCCATCGCGCCTGCCAGGTCTTCGCGTCCCGCGCGGTGCGCGCTTCGTCGGTGCCGACGGTCAGTGGGGTGCCCGCGCGTAGTTTGCGGCGCAGTTCGGGCCACTGGCTGGGGCGCAGGCCGAGCGTGTGGTGGGCGAGGACGAGGTCGACCCGCTCGCCCCAGCCCTCGTCCGGCGGGACGCCGTCGCGCAGCGGGACGTGGACGATCGTGTGCCGGGAGTAGGCGGCGAAGGAGAACAGGCCCGCCAGCCGGTTCAGGCCGTCGTGGTCACCGAGCAGCTGCCCGATCGGGTCGGGCGCCGTCAGTGAGGTGTGGCGCAGGGGGGTGCGGGGCTGGACCACTCGGTGTTCGTGCGGCCCTGTGCGGGTCCGGAATTCGGTCAGCCTCAGCCGCATGTGCGTTGCCTCATGGCATCAGGGTCGGGGTCGGCCGTCGTCCTCCGCAACGGAGATTTCCGCGGTGATCCCGTCCAGCAGGGTCCGGGCGAGCCGGGCGGCGAAGGCGTCGGCAGGCGGGCGGTCGCCGCTCAGGGTGGCCTCGTAGGCGAAGGCGCGGTGGGCGCAGGCGCCGAGGAGGAGGGAGGCGGCCGCGAAGGTGTCGGCGCCGGCCCGGACGCGTCCCGTGGTCTGCTCGGCGCGCAGGTAGGCGTCGAGGGCCTCGATCGGCAGGTGCGGTCCGGCACCGATCTTCCGCAGCGCGTCGTCGTGCCGCCGCTTGAGCTGCGCCTCGGCGTGCAGGGAGGCGGCGATCGGGAAGCTCTGTTCGTAGAAGAGGGCCGCCTCGCGGGCGATCCGGGTCAGGTTGTCCTGCAGGGTGCCCGCACCCGGTTCGGCCGTGAGACTGCTGAGCAGCGGGGTGAGCCGGGGCAGCCGCTCGGTGAGGACCCGGACGAACAGCTCTTCCTTGCTGTCGAAGTACTTGTAGAGCGCGGCCTCGGAACACCCGGCCGCCTTGGCGATCTCCTTGGTGGTGGCCCGGGCGAGCCCGACGGTGAGCATCAGTTCATGGGCGGCGTCGAGGATGCGGACGCGGGCGGGCTTCTGCACGGATTCCACGCGGGGACCTTATCGGGCTTGACGGGTGAGTGAATACTCACCCACTCTAGAACACAGAGGGGTGAGTGAACACTCACCCACCCGAACGCGGGGAGTGGCCATGAACATCACGGTTTTCGGTGCCACCGGAGGCATCGGCCAGGAAATCGTCCGGCAGGCGCTGACCGCCGGGCATCGGGTGACGGCGGTCGTACGGGATCCCGCGCGGCTCCCGGTGACGGGCGCGGGCCTGGAGGTGTTCCGCGCTGATGTGACCGACCCGGAGGCGCTGCGCCCCGCGGTGACCGGCCGGGACGCGGTCCTGTCGGGCCTCGGCGCCCGCAGCCGCAAGGATGCCGGGGTCGCCGCCCGCCTCACCCGCACGGTGCTGCGGGCCATGGAGGCGGAGGGCACACGGCGGCTGCTGGTGGTGAGCGCGGCTCCGCTCGGGCCGGCCCCGGCGCAGGACGGCCCCTTCGACCGTGCCGCACGCGGCCTGGTCTCCGCGGTCCTCAAGGACGTCTACGACGACCTCAGGGCAATGGAGGCGGAGCTCGCCCGCAGCGCGGTCGACTGGACGTCGGTACGGCCGCCCCGGCTCCAGGACAAGCCGCTGACCGGTGCGTACCGCACGGTCGTCGGCGGCACCCCGGCCAGGGGCCGCTTCATCGGCCGCGCGGACGTGGCCCACGCGATGCTGGCGTTGGCGGACGATCCGGGCACGGTGAAGCAGGGCGTGGGCGTGGCCTACTGACTCGGTTTGACGGGGTACTGACGCTGACTCGGTTTGACGGGGTGCTGACGCCTACAGGCTGACGCCGACCGTCACCGGCTCGTTGACCAGCGTGATCCCGAAGGCCTCGCGAACTCCGGCCACGACCTCGCGGGCGAGCGCCAGCAGGTCCTCGGTGGTCGCCTCGCCCCGGTTGGTGAGGGCGAGGGTGTGCTTGGTGGAGATGCGCGCGGGGCCGCTGCCGTAGCCCTTGGTGAAGCCCGCCTTGTCGATCAGCCAGGCGGCGGAGGTCTTGGTGTGCCCGTCCCCCGCCGGGTAGGCCGGGGGCTGCACGCCGTCGCCGAGCCGGTCGCGCACGCGCGCGTGGAAGGCCGCGAACTGTGCGTCGGTGAGGATCGGGTTGGTGAAGAAGGATCCGGCGGACCAGGTGTCGTGGTCCTCGGGGTCGAGGACCATGCCCTTGCCCGCGCGCAGCTTCAGGACGGTCTCGCGGGCCTCGGCCAGCGGCACGCGGTCGCCGGGTTCGACGCCGAGGGCGCGGGCGGTCTCGGCGTACTTGATCGGCCCGGACAGCCCGTCGGCGTCCTCCAGCTCGAAACGGACGCGCAGCACGACATACCGCTCGGGGTCGGCCTTGAAGCGGCTGTGGCGGTAGGTGAAGGCGCAGTCGGCGTTCGGGATGACGACGGTCTCGCCCGTCCGGCGGTCGTACGCGATCACCTCGGTGATCGTGGAGGAGACCTCCTGGCCGTACGCGCCGACGTTCTGGATCGGCGTGGCACCCGCGGAGCCGGGGATTCCGGCGAGGCATTCGACGCCGGCGAGTCCGGCCTCGACGGTGCGGGCGACGGCATCGGTCCACACCTCCCCTGCGGCCAGTTCCAGGCGGGTGCCGTCGAGCTCGACGCCCTTGGTGGCGATGACGAGTGCGGTGCCGGCGAAGCCCTTGTCGCCGATGACCAGGTTGGAGCCGCCGCCGATGAGCAGCAGGGGCGTGCCGGCGGCGTCGGCCTCGCGGACGGCGGCGATCACCTCGGCGTCGGTGGTGGCGGTGACCAGCCGGGTGGCCGGTCCGCCCAGCCGGAAGGTGGTCAGCGGGGCGAGGGGCGCGTCGTGGAGTTCCTGCACGCGCTCAAGAGTACGAGAACGGCCCCACCGGTCCGGGCGGGGCCGCTCTTCTCGTACGGCGTCCAGGGCTCAGGTCAGTCGGCGGGCGGCCTCGGTCCAGTCGAGCGGGAGCTCGTCGCTCTTAGCCGTCCAGGTGACGAACTTCGCGTCCCGCATCAGGGGGGCGAGGCCTCGGGAGGTCGGTGCGTGCGTGCCGGAGCGGGCGAAGGCCTTGAGCGCCTGGGGCGATTCCCAGGCCGACAGGGTCCAGAAGGTCCGCCGCAGCGGCTGCGCCTTGAGGGTGGCCCCGTAGGCGCCCGGGGCGTGGCTGACCTGCCGCCACACGCCCGGGGTCTTCAGGAAGAACTTCAGCGCGCCCCAGCGGGTGCGAGTCTCGAAGCGGGAGGCGAAGACATGCACTTCGGTGCCGTTCGGAGGGGTGTTCGGGACGGTCCAGGGAAGGGTGGGCATGACGTCCTCCTCAGCGGCCGACGGTCTCAAGTACGGGGGCGGGGGTCTGTGGGGTGTCGGTGGGCTCGGTGCGCCGGCGACCCGGGATGCACAGGGCCGCGACTCCGGCGAGGGCCACCAGGGCGGCGCCGGTCACCAGGGCGGGCTTCAGTCCGTCGACGAAGGTCTGTCCGGTCTCGTAGCCGCCCTGGGCCGCGAAGATCGACGACATGATGGCGATGCCGAGCGCGCCGCCGACTTCGCGCAGGGCGTTGTTGGCGCCGGAGGCGATGCCCTGCTCGGTGGCCCGGACGCTGGACATCACGAGGGCGGAGGCCGGTGCGAAGAACAGGGCCATGCCGATACCGCTGATGACCAGGCCGGGCAGCTGGACGCCGTAGGAGGCGTCCGCGGTGATGACGTTGGCGAGGTAGCCGAGGCCGGCGGCCTGCAGGAAGAGGCCGGTGGCGACGACGGGGCGGCCGCCGATCCGGTCGGAGAGGATGCCGGCGATCGGCGCGACGAGCATCGGCATACCGGTCCAGGGCAGCATCCGCAGGCCCGCCTCGGTGGGCGAGTAGCCGAGCACGCCCTGCATGTACTGGCTGAGCAGGAAGATCGAGCCGAACATGCCGAGGAACATCAGCATGCTGGCGGCGTTGATCCCGGAGAAGGCGCGGGAGCGGAAGAGCCGCATCGGGAGCATGGGGTTCTTGGCGCGGGTGCTGTAGAGGACGAACCCGACGAGGAGCGCACCTCCGGCGAACAGGCCGGTCAGGACCAGGGGGGCGGTCCAGCCGTCGGCGGGGCCGCGGACCAGGCCGAAGACGATGCCGAAGAGGCCACCGCTGGCGAGAAGGGTGCCGGGGACATCGAGCCGGGAGCCGGTGCCGTGGGACTCGGCGAGGCGGAGGCGGGCGAGCGGCAGCAGGATCAGGCCGAGCGGAACGTTCAGCCAGAAGATCCACTGCCAGGAGATGTGCTCGGTGAGGGTGCCGCCGATGAGCGGCCCGGAGGCCACGGCGAGCCCGTTGACGGCGCCCCATATCCCGAACGCCATACCGCGCTTGGCGGCGGGCACGGCAGCGGTCAGCAGGGTCAGCGTCAAGGGCATCATGATCGCCGCGCCGACGCCCTGCACCGCGCGGGCGGCGATCAGGGAGTCGATACCGGGGGCCATGGCCGCGGCGGCGGAGGCCCCGGTGAAGATCGTGATCCCGACGAGGAAGAGCCGACGGCGGCCGAAACGGTCGCCGAGCGCCGCGCCGAACATCAGCAGGACGGCGAAGGTGAGCGTGTACGCGCTCACCGTCCACTCCAGGTCGTGCAGCGCCCCGCCGAGGTCCTCACGGATGGAGGGCAGGGCGGTGGTGACGACGAGGTTGTCGAGGGCCGCCATGAATCCGGCGACGCTGGTGATGACGAGGGCCCAGACGGGTCCTCCGCGAGGTGCGGTCTGCTGCTGTGACATCTCTCCCCCAGAGGGTGATCACGAGTCTTTGGTTAGTTATTGATGACTAACTTTTACGATCATGAAAAAGCGCCGGACACGCCTTTCCGGATTTCAGTGTTCGAGCCGTCCCTTGGCACGGGCGGACGGGTAGAGCCCTTCCCACACCCGGTGTTCGGGCGGGAATCCCATGGCGACCAGGCAGTTGACGAGCATTCCGTACGCCATGAAGGTCGTCGTCTCGTTGACGTCGGCACCCAGCGGCAGGTGAACGGTGTCCCACAGCCGCATCCAGCCGTCGCGCACGGCGGCGCCGAACTCGTGGTCGCCCTCCTTCTCGGCGGCCCCCACGGCGACGTACATCTGCATCTGCATCAGCAGCCGCTCGGGATGCTCCACGATGACCTCGGTGTACGCGTTCGCCATGGCATGCAGGGCCTCTTCGCCCTCGAGGCCCTTGGAGGCCTCAGCGAAGGTGCGGATGGTGTCCTCGACACATCGCTGCGCCGCCGCCAGAAAGATCGCCTTCTTGCCCGGGAAGAGCCGGAAGAGATACGGCTGCGACACCCCGACCCGCCTGGCGATGACCTCGGTCGACGTGCCGTGATAGCCACCGCGGGCGAACTCCGTCATCGCCGCGCGGATGACGCTCTCGCGCCTCTCTTCTGCGCTCATCCTGACCATGCAAGTAAGTTAGTACTCAATCACTAACTACGTCAAGGGGGTGCCTGGTCTGTGCCGCCAGTTACCGTCCACGTGGAACCCGTCCACGTGGAACCCATCCACCGAGGAACCCTGTCCCCCGTGGAACCCATCCACCGCGGAACCCCGTCCCCCGTGGAACTCCGTCCACCCGTGGCCCGTTTGGGCCGGTAGGGGGCCTCAACGCCGTAAGGGGCGCCCCCCAATGGAGAACGCCCCTTACACCCCTACGTCTCAGGCCAGCCGAACGACCGCCCGCGACATCCCCAGCACCTTCTGCCCGGCACTGGTCGCCGTCAGGTCCACCCGGACGGTGTTGTCGTCGAGCTTGGCCGCGACCTTGCCGCTGACCTCGATCGTGGCGCCCTGGTCGTCGTTCGGGACGACCACGGGCTTGGTGAAGCGGACGCCGTACTCGACGACCGCGCCCGGGTCACCGGCCCAGTCGGTCACCACGCGAATCGCCTCGGCCATGGTGAACATGCCGTGCGCGATGACGTCCGGCAGCCCGACCTCCTTGGCGAACTTCTCGTTCCAGTGGATCGGGTTGAAGTCGCCCGAGGCGCCCGCGTACTGGACGAGCGTGGCACGGGTCACGGGGAACGTCTGCGCGGGCAGCTCGGTGCCGACCTCGACGTCGGCGTACGTAATCTTCGCCGTCATGGGGTTGCTCACGCCTCCTCGGCCGCGCGGGCGACCAGCTTCGTCCAGGCGGTCACGACGTGCTCCCCCGCCTCGTCGTGGACCTCACCGCGGATGTCCAGGATGTCGTTGCCCGCGAGGGACTTGATCGCCTCGATGGTCGAGGTGACCGTCAGCCGGTCACCTGCGCGCACCGGGCGGACGTACGCGAACTTCTGGTCGCCGTGCACCACTCGGCTGTAGTCGAGGCCGAGCTGGGGGTCGGTGATGACCTCTCCGGCCGCCTTGAAGGTGATCGCGAACACAAAGGTCGGCGGAGCGATCACATCGGGGTGGCCGAGCGCCTTGGCGGCCTCCGGGTCCGTGTACGCCGGGTTGGCGTCCCCCACAGCCTCCGCGAACTCACGGATCTTCTCGCGGCCGACCTCGTAGGGGTCGGTGGGCGGATAGCTCCGCCCGACGAAGGACTGGTCGAGCGCCATGGGCTCGGCACCTCCTGGTGTCAGCTGTGATTTCCCGGAGCCGGCCCGATGGGTTACCGCTCGGTTCCGGCCGATGAAACGACGCGAGGCCGCCCCCTGTTACGGGGACGGCCTCGCGTACGAGCCTGATTTATCGCGTCTCGCGGTGCGCGGTGTGCGCCTTGCAACGCGGGCAGTGCTTCTTCATCTCAAGACGGTCCGGGTTGTTACGCCGGTTCTTCTTGGTGATGTAGTTCCGCTCCTTGCACTCCACGCAGGCCAGCGTGATCTTCGGGCGGACGTCGGTGGCAGCCACGTGAGTGCTCCTTGACGAACGGATAGGACATTAACGCAAGCAAGAGTAGCCGATCGAAGGACCGACCCCGCAATCGGCTACTGTCAGTAGCGGTGACCGGACTTGAACCGGTGACACAGCGATTATGAGCCGCTTGCTCTACCGACTGAGCTACACCGCTGTGATGCGATCAGTTCCCGTCTTGCGACGGGAACCTCCCACACCAGAGCCCCAAAACGGAATCGAACCGTTGACCTTCTCCTTACCATGGAGACGCTCTGCCGACTGAGCTATTGGGGCGAGCGATGAAGACATTACACGCTCGGCCGCCGTTCACCCAAATCCGTTTCGCGGCACCCTCGTCACCCCGAACCGGCGGGCTTCCCAGGCACCTCAAACGCCACCGCGGTACGCCATCCACGCTGCTCGCGCACGGATGACCACACCGGTACGACTATTGCGCTCCTCCCGGCCACGAGCGGATCACCGCCCTAGGCTCGACTCACTCTGCGTGATCTTGCGTCCCCGCGCAGCCCTCGTACGCAGTCCCCTGCGCAGTCCTCCTCGCACGTCCTCAGACCACCTCGCACTTCCTCGCAGCCCGTCGCAGCCCCCTCGCAGCCCCCTCGCAGTCCCCGAGCACCTGGAGCGCGATGCCCGACAGCCAGCCCCAGCCGCCCCACTCGTCGTCCTCGTCGTCCTCTCCGGGGCCGTCCGGGCCGCCCGATCCGGCCGCTCTGCTGCTGTGCGGGGCACGGCTGACCGACGGGCGCACCGTGGACGTCCGGCTGGGCGGCGGGCGTATCGAGGCGGTGGGCACGGCCGGGAGCCTGGCGGCGAGCGGCACGCGCGCGTGCGGCGCGCGTGTGGACCTCACCGGCTATCTCCTCCTGCCGGCCCCCGCCGAACCCCACGCCCACGGCGACACCGCCCTCTCGGCCGACGCCGAAGGACCGATCTCGTACGACCCCCAGGACGTCCAGCGCCGGGCTACGGAGGCGGCTTTGCTCCAGCTCGGCCACGGAGCGACCGCGTTGCGGGCACACGTGCGCGTGGGCGACGTCCAGGGGCTCGGGGCGCTGGCCGCCGTTCTGCGCGCACGGCGTTCCCTGCGCGGGCTCACCGAGCTGACCGCGGTGGCGGTGCCGCGGCTGCTGACCGGCGTGGCCGGGGCGGACGGGCTCGCCATGCTGCGGGACGCACTGAAGATGGGCGCCTCGGTGGTGGGTGGCTGTCCGGATCTCGACCCCGATCCGACGGGATATGTGGAGGCGGTCCTGGACCTGGCCTCCGAGCACGGCTGCCCCGTCGACCTGCACACGGACGCCGAGGACCCGGCCCGGCTGTCCCGGCTGGCGGCCATGGCGGGCGGATTGCGCCCCGGGGTGACACTGGGCCCGTGCGGCGGCCTGGGGCGGCTCCCGGCCGACGCGGCCTCCCGGACGGCGGACCAACTCGCCGCGGCCGGTGTGACGGTGGTGTGCCTGCCGCAGGGCGGCTGCGGGGGCGTGGAACGGCGAGGGACCGCGCCGGTACGGCTGCTGCGCGCGGCCGGGGTGCGGGTGGCGGCGGGGAGCGGGGCGCTGCGGGACGTGTCCAACCCAGTGGGGCGCGGTGACCCCCTGGAGGCGGCGTATCTGCTGGCCTCCCGCTACGGGCTGGGCCCCGAGGACGCCTACGACACGGTGAGTTCAGCGGCGCGGACGGTCCTGGGGCTGCCCGAGGTACGCGTCGAGGCGGGGTTTCCGGCGGACCTGCTGGCGGTGCGGGGGGAGCGGCTGGCGGGGGCGTTGTCGTTGGCGTACAGCCGGATCGTGGTGCATCGGGGGCGTGTGGTTGCACGGACGAGCGCGGTGCGGGAGTACTGCAACTCTGCGGTGGCGGTGGAGTTGGGGCTGCCTCGGCAGGGGCGGGGGGAGGTTTCTTGAGGGGGCGGGGGGTGTGCGGGTGTGGCTGGCGGGTGCGGTGTGCGCCGGGTGCGTGGTGTGTTGCGTGCGCGGGGCGCGGGCCTGCGGTGTGCGCGGAGCGTGCGGAACTCGGCGTGCGCGGAGCGCGCGAGCTTTGGGACGCGCTGGGCGTGCGGGATGCGAAATGCGCCAGGCGCGTGGGGTTGGCGCGGCGCGGGCGGGCAGGGTAACGCTCGGGCGTGCGGGGCGTGTCGGGCTGAGTAAGTCGCGCTGAGAGCCGTCGGGTAGCCGGAGCGGGGTGCGCGCGCCTGTCGCTGGGCGCGCCGTCGGGGCGCCCTCGGTCAGGGCGCGGGCCGTGGGAAGTCGTGCGGCGGATGCGGCCGTCCGGGCGTACGGTCGAAGACATGCGCATTGTCATCGCTGGAGGTCATGGTCAGATCGCGCTGCGGCTGGAGCGGCTGCTCTCCGCGCGCGGAGACGAGGTCGCGGGCATCATCCGCCGCGCCGAACAGGGCGCCGATCTGCGGGAGGCGGGTGCCGAACCGGTGCTGCTGGACCTGGAGTCGGCGTCGGTGGAGGAGGTCGCGGCGCATTTGCAGGGTGCGGACGCGGCGGTCTTCGCGGCGGGCGCCGGGCCGGGCAGTGGGGCGACCCGCAAGGAGACGGTGGACAAGGACGCGGCGATCCTGTTCGCGGACGCGGCGGTGCGGGCGGGCGTACGCCGGTACGTGGTCGTGTCGTCGATGGGCGCGAACCCCAAGCACGAGGGCAGTGAGGTCTTCGACGTGTACCTGCGGGCGAAGGGCGAGGCGGACGAGTACGTACGCGGCCTGACCGCCCTGGACTGGACGGTGCTGCGCCCCGGCATGCTGACGGACGACGCCGGCACGGGCCTGGTCCGCCTGGAGGCCCACACGGGCCGCGGCCCGATCCCACGGGACGACGTGGCCGCCGTACTCGCAGAACTGATCGACACCCCGGCCACGTCCGGACTGACCCTGGAGTTGATCAGCGGCTCTGCACCGGTGGCGGTGAAGTCGGTGGCGGGCAACTGAGGTCGTCAAACCCTCAGAACAGCGGCAACTGACCGGGAAACTCGGGCACGACGTACCCGTCCAACGACGGCTGCACAGCACCGAGTTCCGCCGGCCGCCGAGACCCAGCACACGAAACGAGCTCCCCGCTCCCCCGAGCACCGGGCGGATCGTGCCGCGCGAACCGCCCAGCAACCACGGCGATCTCCCGACGACACTCGGGGCATCTTCTGCGACGAGTGGTCATGGGGTCAGTGTGCCCGGGGAACGGCCGCACACGAAGAGACCCCCTCAGCTCTGTGTTTCCACAGTCCTGAGGGGGTCTTCCCCAAAGTGGCGGCGCCAGGATTCGAACCTGGGAAGGCTGAGCCGGCAGATTTACAGTCTGCTCCCTTTGGCCGCTCGGGCACACCGCCGGGTTTGTTGTCCTTCGAACGGCCTCTCGGCTGCGTTCCCCGGCAACGACGTAAACAATACCCGATGCCGAGGGGTGGTTCGCCACCCGATTGATCTCCGTCCCGAGGACCGGGGATGGCTAGGCTTATCCGGATGCGGCCCGGGACCTATGCCGGGCTCGGCGGTCGCCCCCACGTACGCCGATACGCACCCGACACGGACCCCGATACAAGGAGCCACAGGACATGGCCGACTCCAGTTTCGACATCGTCTCGAAGGTCGAGCGGCAGGAGGTCGACAACGCCCTCAACCAGGCCGCCAAAGAGATCTCGCAGCGCTACGACTTCAAGGGCGTGGGCGCCTCGATCTCGTGGTCCGGTGACAAGATCCTGATGGAGGCGAACTCCGAGGACCGGGTGAACGCCGTCCTCGACGTCTTCCAGTCCAAGCTGATCAAGCGCGGCATCTCGCTGAAGGCGCTGGACGCGGGCGAGCCGCAGCTCTCCGGCAAGGAGTACAAGATCTTCGCGTCGATCCAGGAGGGCATCTCCCAGGAGAACGCCAAGAAGGTCGCGAAGATCATCCGTGACGAGGGCCCGAAGGGCGTGAAGGCCCAGGTCCAGGGCGAAGAGCTCCGCGTCAGCTCCAAGAGCCGCGACGATCTTCAGGCCATCATCGCCCTGCTGAAGGGCAAGGACTTCGACTTCGCGCTGCAGTTTGTGAACTACCGGTGATCAGCCGGGGCGCTGCCGCGTCCGTGGCGACCGGCTCGGGGGCATGAGCGGCGGTGAGCCTCCGCGAGAAAGGGCGGGCACCTGGCGGGTGCCCGCCCTTCCCGCCTGCTGGCTGCGGTTCGGGGGATGTGCTCAGGCGCGCGAGTTACCGAACAGGATGCGGTAGGCGACCAGGAGAACCAGCGAGCCGCCTATCGCGGCCGCCCAGGTGGCACCGTCGTAGAAGTCCTTGGCGATGGGGTGGTCCAGCCAGCGGGCCGAGATCCAGCCGCCGATGAACGCGCCCGTTATGCCGATCACGGTCGTCCCGATGAAACCGCCCGGGTCGCGGCCCGGCAGCAGGAACTTGGCGATGGCTCCGGCCAACAGCCCCAGGATGATCCAGCTGATGATGCCCATGCCGTGAACCTGCCCTTCCGTGCTGTGCCCGCACTGTCCGGATGCTGTGATCTTCGTCCGGACAGGCTGTGCTCGTCGGTCGTGTGCTGCGCGCGCTCACGCTCGTGTCCGCGTTCGCGCTTCTGTTCGCCGTCTGTTGCTGACGAGGACGTCATCGCCGCACTCGGCGGTTGCATTGATCAGTAGGGTTCGGCCCATGACACAGTCCGCTGCCGGGCTTCGGCGCACCCTCGGTGTGGGCGACGCCGTGGTCATCGGGCTCGGCTCGATGATCGGGGCCGGAATCTTCGCCGCCCTGGCACCCGCGGCACGCGCGGCCGGCACCGGGCTGCTGCTCGGGCTCGCGGTCGCCGCCGTGGTCGCCTACTGCAACGCCACCTCCTCGGCGCGGCTGGCCGCCCTGTACCCGGCCTCCGGCGGCACCTATGTGTATGGCCGCGAGCGGCTCGGGGAGTTCTGGGGCTATCTCGCGGGCTGGGCGTTCGTGGTCGGGAAGACGGCCTCCTGTGCGGCGATGGCGCTCACCGTGGGTGCGTACGTCTGGCCGGACCAGGCGCACGCGGTGGCGGTCGCCGCCGTGGTGGCGCTGACCGCGGTGAACTACGGCGGCGTCCAGAAGTCCGCCTGGCTGACGCGGGCGATCGTGGCGGTGGTGCTGGCTGTCCTCGCTTCCGTCGTGGTCGTGTGCCTGTCGTCCGGTCAGGCCGATGCCGGGCGGCTGGACATCGGGACCTCCGGTGGTCTGGGCGGGGTGCTTCAGGCGGCCGGTCTGCTGTTCTTCGCGTTCGCCGGGTACGCGCGCATCGCGACCCTCGCCGAGGAGGTGCGGGACCCTGCCCGCACCATCCCCCGGGCGATCTGGATCGCCCTCGGTATCGCGCTCGCGGTGTACGCGTGCGTGGCGGTGGCCGTCCTGTCCGTACTGGGCGCCGGCGGTCTCGGGAACGCGGACGCGCCGCTGGCCGACGCGGTACGGGCCGCCGGGGTGCCGGGGCTGGTGCCGGTCGTACGGGTCGGTGCCGCCGTGGCCGCGCTGGGCTCGCTGCTCGCCCTGATCCTGGGTGTCTCCCGGACGACGCTTGCCATGGCGCGTGACCGGCATCTGCCCGGCGCTCTGGCGGCCGTGCACCCGCGTTTCCAGGTGCCGCACCGGGCAGAGCTCGCGGTGGGCGGGGTGGTCGCGGTGCTGGCCGCCACGGTGGATGTGCGTGGCGCCATCGGGTTCTCCTCCTTCGGTGTGCTGGCGTACTACGCGGTGGCCAACGCCTCGGCCTGGACGCTCGGGTCGGGAGTGTCGGCGCGGGCGGTGCCGGCGGTGGGTCTTCTCGGGTGCGTGGTCCTGGCGTTCGCGCTGCCCTGGGTTTCGGTGGTCGTCGGTGCCGCGGTGCTGGTGGTGGGGGTCGTCGCGTACGGCGTACGGCGGTGGACGGCGGCGCGGTAGGCCCTGCGGCACGCTGCTCCGGCTCCCGGTGTTTTACGAAGCCCGCGCTGTCCGTATGCGGAAGTCGGTCCACGGGGCCATGTCCATGTCGTCGTTCGTCTCCTCGTACCAGCCGGTTCCCTCGACCCAGGTGCGCAACCACTGTTCGAGGCTGGGCGCGTCCACGTACCAGGCGTGGTCGCTGGTGTCGGCGTTCGGCTCGAAGAGCAGGACCGGGGCCTCGGGGGCGTGGCAGTCCACGCACGCGTACATCGCGCAGCCCCAGTGGGATATCGGCAGGACTCCCTCGGGCCAGGGCCAGTCGGGGTCCTTGCGGCCGCTTTCTCGGTTGGCGAGGTACTGCACGACGGCCGCGGGCTCGCCGGACGGAGGGCTGTCGAGCAGGGGCAACAGGCCGTACTCCGGGCCGAATCCGCCGTCTCCTATGCGCAGGTAGAGCTCGGCGAGCAGCGGCGGCAGGGGGAAGCCCAGTGCGGCCTCGGCGCGGGCCGGGGCGGCTGCGTCCACGGGCTCGGGGAGGGAAGTCCAGCCCCACGGGTGGGTGTTGCGCGCCTTGGCCGCCACCCGTGCCAGCAACTGCTCGATCTCGGTCATGCGTTCATGATGCAAGCCGGCACTGACAATCCAGTCGGCCTGTGGACAACCGCCGGGCTGTGGAAAACCTCGGCCGGCTACCAGCCCGTCGACGCGAACGCCTGGTCCGTCCGCACGATTTCGCGTCCCAGCGGCAGCAACGACACCGGGAGCAGCTTGAAGTTGGCGATGCCGAGCGGGATGCCGATGATCGTGACGCACAGGAGGAGGCCGGTGACGATATGGCCGAGCGCCAGCCACCAGCCCGCCAGGATCAGCCACAGGACATTGCCGATGCAGGACGGCGCGCCCGCGTCACGGCGTTCGACCGTGGTGTACCCGAAGGGCCACAGGGCGTAGACGCCGATGCGGAAGGCGGCGATGCCGAACGGGATGCCGATGATGGTGATGCAGAGAAGCACGCCCGCGACCAGGTAGGCGAGGAAGAGCCAGAAGCCGCTGAGGACGAGCCAGATGACGTTCAGGATTGTCTTCACTGGCGGGGTCCTGCCATCTTTTCGAGCCGCGCGATCCGCTCGGCCATCGGCGGGTGGGTGGAGAACATCTTGGACAGCCCCTGTCCCGGCCGGAAGGGGTTCGCAATCATCATGTGGCTTGCCGTCTCGATTCGCGGCTCCGGGGGCAGCGGAAGCTGCTTGGTGCCCGTTTCCAGTTTGCGCAGGGCGCTCGCGAGGGCGAGCGGGTCGCCGGTGAGCTGTGATCCGGAGGCGTCCGCCTCGTACTCCCTGGAGCGGCTGATGGCGAGTTGGATGAGGCCGGCGGCGAGCGGCCCCAGGATCATGATCAGCAGCATGCCGAACAGGCCGGGGCCGTCGTCGTCGTCCGAGCGGCCGATCGGGATCAGCCAGGCGAAGTTGACCAGGAACATGATCACGGAGGCGAGGGCGCCGGCGACCGACGAGATCAATATGTCGCGGTTGTAGACATGGCTGAGCTCGTGGCCGATGACTCCGCGCAGTTCGCGTTCGTCGAGTAGGCGCAGGATGCCCTCGGTGCAGCACACGGCGGCGTTGCGCGGGTTGCGGCCGGTCGCGAAGGCGTTCGGCGCCTCCGTCGGGGAGATGTACAGGCGTGGCATGGGCTGGCGGGCCTGGGTGGAGAGCTCGCGGACCATGCGGTACAGCGCCGGAGCCTCGAACTCGCTCACCGGGCGGGCGCGCATCGCGCGTAGCGCGAGTTTGTCGCTGTTCCAGTACGCGTACGCGTTCGTGCCCAGCGCGATGACGACAGCGATGACGAGCCCCATACGGCCGAAGAAGCCGCCGATGACGATGATGAGTGCGGACAGTCCCCCGAGGAGTACTGCGGTCCTGAGCCCGTTGTGCCGGCGGTGCACGGTACGCCCTCCAAGTGGTGCGGCAGGGGAACCCTTTGCTGGTCGAATCTCCGATGCCACTGGTGCCGTGGTGACACGTCCAGTGGACCCTCCCGTACTGGTCAACGCCAGGCGAGGGTCTGGGGTTCCCTGGTCCGCACGGCCCCGCCGATGGGCCGTACGGGTGATGCCGCCGCTGCCTAGAAGAGGCCGGTGTCGGCGAAGCGCAGGACCAGCTGCGGGGCGCCGGACAGGGCGACGGCCAGGACGGCGGTGACGGAGATGGCCGCCGTGACGGGGACGGGGCCGACATGGCGGACGGGCTCGCCCTCGGGGGCGCGGAACAGCAGAGCCGTCCACTGGAGGTAGTAGAACAGCGCGATCACGACGTTGACGGCCATGACCACGGCCAGCCAGCCCAGGCCCGCGTCGACGGCCGCCGAGAAGACGGTCACCTTCGCGAAGAGGCCGATGATGCCCGGCGGCAGTCCGGCGAGGCATAGCAGGAAGAAGGCCAGGACGAGGGCGGAGATCGGGTTGCGCGCGTACAGGCCGCGGTAGTCGGTGAGTCGGTTGAGGGATCGCGTACGGCCCACCAGGGCGGCCACGGCGAAGGCGCCGAGGTTCACGGCGCCGTACATGAGGGCGTAGGCGAGCGTGGAGCCGATGGAGCGCTCGGCGTCGTCGGAGTACGCGGCGGCGGCGATCGGTACGAGGAGATAGCCGGCCTGGCCGACGGACGACCAGGCGAGCAGGCGTACGGCGCTGTACGCGCGCGTGGCCTGCTGGCGCAGGGCGCCGACGTTGCCGACGGTCATGGTGAGGGCGGCCAGGGCGGCGAGGGCCGGGCCCCAGACGTCCGCGTACGAGGGAAGCGCGATGACCGTGATCAGGATCAGGCCGGAGAAGCCGACGGCCTTGCCGACGACCGAGAGATAGGCGGCGACGGGGAGGGGGGCTCCCACGTAGGTGTCGGGGACCCAGAAGTGGAAGGGGACAGCGGCCGTCTTGAAGGCGAAGCCGACGAGGGTGAGGACGACGCCGGTCTGGGTGAGGGTGTGGAGCTGTCCGTCGACGTTCTGGATCCGGTCGGCGATCTGGGTGAGGTACAGGGTGCCCGTCGAGGCGTACACGAAGCTGATGCCCATCAGGCTGACCGCGGTCGCCGTGACCGAGGACAGGAAGAACTTCAGGGCCGCCTCGGAGGACTTGCGGTCGCCGTGGCGGAGGCCGACGAGGGCGAACGCGGGCAGGGAGGCGACTTCCAGGGCGACGATGAGCGTCGCGAGGTCGCGGGAGGCGGGCAGGAGGGCGGCGCCCGCGGCGGAGGAGAGCAGCAGGAACCAGAACTCCCCTTCGGGGAGTTGCTTGGCGTCGTCCTTGAGCGCGGTGACGGACAGCAGGGCGGCCAGGAGGGCGCCGCCGAGGACCAGGAGCTGCAGGACGAGCGTGAAGCGGTCGGCGGTGTAGCTGCAGGTGTCGAGGGCGCCGGTCAGGCAGAAGGTGGAACGGTCGCCGTCCAGGAGGGGCAGCAGCATCAGTGTCGAGGCGGCGAGGCCCGCGACCGACGCCCAGCCGAGCAGCGCCTTCCGGTCCTTGCCGACGAAGAGGTCGGCGACGAGGACGACGAGTCCGACGACCGCCGCGATGGTGGGCGGCGCGATGGCGAGCCAGTCGACGTCCTGGACGAGGGACGCGGCCGGCGGCTGGGCCAGGGAGCTCATCGGGGGCCTCCTGCGAGAAGCTGCTGCACGGCCGGGTCGGTCAGGCCGAGGAGGGTCTTCGGCCACAGGCCGGCGACGACGGTGAGGGCGACGAGCGGGGTCCAGGCCGCGAACTCGTACATCTGTACGTCGGCGAGCTTCGGGGCCTGTTGCGGTACGGCGCCCATGCAGACCCGGCGGACCACGACCAGCAGGTAGGCGGCGGTGAGCAGGGTGCCGAAGGCGCCGATCGCCATGAAGGTGAGGAACGCCGGGCGGCTGAGGCCGTCGGCGGGTTCGAAGGCGCCGAACAGGGCGAGCATCTCGCCCCAGAATCCGGCGAGGCCCGGCAGTCCGAGGGAGGCGACTGCGGCGAAGGCGAGCAGGCCGCCGAAACGGGGGGCCTTGCCGTACAGCGCCGCTCCCGTCTCCTGGGCGAGGGTGTCGAGGTCGGTGCTGCCGGTGCGGTCCTTCAGCGCGCCGACCAGGAAGAAGAGCAGGCCGGTGATGAGGCCGTGGGCGATGTTGGCGAACAGGGCGCCGTTCACGCCGGTCGGGGTCATCGTCGCGATGCCGAGCAGGACGAAGCCCATGTGGCCGACGGAGGAGTAGGCGATGAGGCGCTTGAGATCGCCCTTCGCGCCCTGCTTGGCGAGGGCCAGGCAGGCCAGGGATCCGTAGATGATGCCGACGACGGCGAAGGCGGCGAGGTAGGGAGCGAAGTCGGCGAAGCCGTCGGGCGTGATCGGCAGGAGAATCCGGACGAACCCGTACGTACCCATCTTCAGCAGGACACCCGCCAGCAGGACCGAGCCGACCGTCGGAGCGGCGGTGTGCGCGTCCGGCAGCCAGCTGTGCAGCGGCCACATCGGCGTCTTGACCGCAAGCCCGAGACCGATCGCCAAAACGGCGATGACCTGCACGGATGTGGTCAGCGACCGGCCGTTGTCAGTGGCGAGTGCCACCATGTCGAATGTGCCCGCCTTGATCCCGATCAGGAGCAGGCCGAGCAGCATGACGACCGAACCGAGCAGCGTGTAGAGGATGAACTTCCAGGCGGCCTGGGTCCGCCCCTCGCCGCCCCAGCGGGCGATGAGGAAGTACATCGGGATCAGGACCATCTCGAAAGCGAGGAAGAACAGCAGCAGGTCGAGGACGGCGAAGGTGGCGAGGGTGCCGGACTCCAGGACGAGCAGCAGTGCGACGAACGCCTTCGGGGTCGGGCCCGCGGGCATCTTGAAGTACGAGTAGAGCGCGCACAGGAAGGTCAGCAGCGCGGTCAGGACCAGAAGGGGGAGGGAGATGCCGTCAGTGCCGAGGTGGATGCGCACGTCGAGTGCGGGGATCCAGCTGATGTCGGTCGTGGCCTGCATCTTCGACGGCTGGTCATGGTCGAAGCCGAGCGCGAGGACGATCGCGGCGATGAGGACCGCCCCGGTGACGGTCACCCCGTGCCGCAGCACCGCCTGCTCGGGCGACTTCCCCTTCAGCCCGGGCGGGGCGGGCAGGAGAGCGGCGGCGGCGCCGAGGAGCGGGCCGACGACGACGAACGCCAGAAGGAACTGCATCACGGACTCGTTGATATCGATCACGCCTGCTCACGCTCCCGTGGCGACGAGGACGGCGGCGACCGCCAGGACGACGGTTCCGGCGAGCAGCGCGCTCACATAGGTCTGCACATTGCCGGTCTGGGCACGCCGTACGGCGATGCCGAGCCAGCGAGGTAGAGCGCCCGCGCCGCGTACGTAGGTGTCGACGACCTCGCGGTCGAGGAACCGGACGAGACTCGCGCCGGCCTGGACCGGGCGGACGAAGAGAGCCGTGTACACGGCATCCAGGTGGAAGCCGACGGCCGCGTGGCGGTGCAGCGGGCCGAGCAGGAGGCGGCCCGGGTCCGCCGGATCGGGCGCCGAGGCCACATCTCCGTACGCGGGCGCGTGGCTGGCGATGGCCTCGGCCTCGACCAGTGCGGCGTCGCCCGCGGGGTGGGCCGCGACCGCACCCAGCGGGACGCGGGCGGCGAGCGCGGTGGTGTGCCGCCAGGCCGCGTAGGTGACGATGCCGCCGACCAGGGCCAGGCCGGTGCCGAGGACCGAGGTGGTCAGGGTCGGGGCGAGGTCACGGCCGTCGAACCAGTCGGGCAGCGTTCCGTAGGCGAACCCGCCGAAGGCGAGCGAGGGCACGGCCAGCACCCACAGCACGACTGTCATGGTCAGCGGCTGCCGTCCGTGGTCCGGGGCCTCGGCTCCGTGGCCCCGGAAGGCCAGCAGCCACAGGCGCATCGCGTACGCCGCGGTGAGCATGGCCGTGAACAGGGCGGCGACCAGGACCACCCAGCCCGCGGCGCCGGGCGCGTGCTCGGTGTGGCCGGTGGAGACGTGCTCGGCGGCGCCGAGGACGGACTCCTTGGAGAAGAAACCGCTGAACGGCGGGATCGCGGCGAGCGCGAGGAGCGCCACGGTCATCGTCCAGTAGGCGTCGGGGACCCGGGCGCGCAGGTCCTTCATGCGGGACATGGCGGCCAGGGAGTTGGTGCCGGCGGCATGGATGATCACGCCGGCCGCGAGGAACAGCAGCGCCTTGAAGGCGCCGTGGGACAGGAGGTGGAAGACGGCGGCACCGCGGTCGGCGACGGCGAGGGCGCCAGTCATATAGCCGAGCTGGCCGATCGTCGAGTAGGCGAGGACGCGCTTGATGTCGTCCTGGGCGAGCGCGGCGAGTGCCGAGCCGGCCATCGTGACGGCGGCCATGACGGCCAGGACGACCATCGCGGCCTGGGAGGCCTCGAAGACCGGAAGGAGACGGGCGACGAAGTAGACACCGGCGGCGACCATCGTCGCGGCGTGGATCAGCGCGGAGACGGGGGTCGGGCCCGCCATCGCGTCGGGGAGCCAGGTGTGCAGCGGGAACTGTGCGGACTTGCCGGCCACGCCCGCGAGGAGCAGCAGGGCGATCAGCGTGGGGTGGTCGAGGCCGCCGCTCGCGACGGTGCCGAGGATCTTCGTGATGCGGAAGGACCCGGCGTCGGTGGCCAGCGCGAACAGGCCGATGAGAAAGGGGACGTCACCGAGCTTGGTCACCAGGAAGGCCTTGAGGGAGGCGGCGCGGGCCTCCGGGGTCTCCCAGTAGTGGCCGACCAGGAAGTACGAGCAGATGCCCATGATCTCCCAGCCGACCAGCAGCACCATCAGGTCGCCGGAGTAGACGACGAGCAGCATCGCGGAGGTGAACAGGGAGACGAGAGCGGCGTACGACGGATAGCGCGGGTCGTCGCGCAGGTAGCCGGTCGAGTAGATCTGCACGCAGGA
Organism: Streptomyces sp. NBC_00287; assembly: GCF_036173105.1. Classification (NCBI taxonomy): domain Bacteria; kingdom Bacillati; phylum Actinomycetota; class Actinomycetes; order Kitasatosporales; family Streptomycetaceae; genus Streptomyces; species Streptomyces sp. NBC_00287. The sequence continues at coordinate 5,611,145 of NZ_CP108053.1, read as the reverse complement.
GGCGACGAGGCCGACCAGGACGGCCACTAGGGCGGCGAAGCCGTCGATGTGCAGGGCGAGTTCGATCGGGACCGAGCCGGTGGGCGTGAGCTCGGTGGCGGCGTTCACGGCCTGGTCGCCGCCTTGGTCGACGGCGACCAGTACGGCGAGGACGAGGGAGGTGAGCGTCGGCAGGACGGCGAGCGGGCGGACGAAGCCGGGCGCCGTGCGGCCCAGGAGCAGGCCGGCAGCGGCGCCGAGGAACGGAAGGAGGGGGACGAGGACGGCGAGGGTGGTCGTGGTCACGCGGTGGCCTCAGCCTTCTCGTCAGCCTGCTCGTCGACGGGCGCTTCGCCGGCGGGGGCCTCGCTCTCGTGGCCCTCGGCGGTGTCGCGGAGCTTGTCGATGTCCGAGGTGCCGCGGTTGCGGTAGACGGCGAGGACGATCGCCAGGCCGATGCCGATCTCGGCGGCGGCGATGGCGATGGTGAACAGGGTCAGGGCCTGGCCGGAGTGCAGGGTCTCCTCGGCGGTCCGGCTGAGCCAGACGTCGAAGGCGACCAGGTTGAGGTTGACGGCGTTGAGCATGAGCTCGACGGACATCAGGACCAGGATCGCGTTGCGGCGGGCGAGGACGCCGTAGAGGCCCGTGCAGAAGAGGAGGGCGGAGAGCACGGCGGGGTAGGCGAGGTGCATCAGCGGCCGCCTTCCTGCTCGGTGGGGGGATGTCCCTCGACCGGGTGATCCGGGGCGGGTGGGGAACCACCGGCGGAGGCCCGGGAGTTCACGGGGGGAGAGCTCGACTCCGCCTTCGCCTTGCGGGACAGGACGATCGCGCCGACCAGGGCGGCGAGGAGGAGGACGGAGAGGGCCTCGAAGGGGAGGACCCAGTTCTGGAAGAGGGCCTTGCCGGTGACCTCGGTGGAGCCGGCGGGGGCGCCGTCGAGGTCGATCCAGGTGGTGCGGAAGGCGTCGACGACCACCCAGATCAGGGCCGCCGCGGCGGTGACGGCCACCGTGAGGGCGGCCCAGCGGTTGCCGGAGTCGGCGTCCGGGGAGCGGCCGATGGGGGCGCGGGTGAGCATCAGACCGAACAGAAGGAGGACGACGACGGAACCGACGTAGATGAGGACCTGCACCCAGGCGATGAACTCGGCGGTGAGCAGGAGGTACTCGACGGCAAGGCCGCCGAGGGTGACCACGAGCCACAGGGCGGCGTGCACCAACTGCCGGGTGGTGACGGTGACCAGGGCCGCGCCGAAAGTGGCCAGGCCGACGAGGAGGAAGGCGATCTCGACGCCGGTCGGGGAGAGGAAGCCGTGGGTGTCCGCGGCGAGCATCACGCCTGTCCCTCCTCGGGCTCGGACTGGGCGGCGGCGAGTTTCTCCGCGGTCTTGCGGGCCGCAACGATCTCCTTGGGCTCCTCCGCGGCGGGGTCGAGGGCGGGCGGGGCCGGCACGGTCCACATCCACTCGCGGAGCTTGTCGCGCTCGTGGGTGAGCTCGAGGATGTCGGTCTCGGCGTACTCGAACTCCGGGGACCAGAACAGCGCGTCGAAAGGACAGACCTCGATGCAGATACCGCAGTACATGCAGAGCGAGAAGTCGATGGCGAAGCGGTCGAGGACATTGCGGCTGCGCTCGCGGCCGCCGGGGGCCGCGGCCGGGATCGTCTCCTTGTGGGAGTCGATGTAGATGCACCAGTCGGGGCACTCACGGGCGCACAGCATGCAGACCGTGCAGTTCTCCTCGAACAGGCCGATCACTCCGCGGGTGCGGGGCGGGAGGTGGGGCTGGGCGTCCGGGTACTGCGCGGTGACGGACTTCTTCGTCATCGTGCGAAGGGTGACGGCCAGGCCCTTGGCGAGGCCGGAGCCGGGGATGGGGGCCATTACTCGATCACCACCTTGACGATGCCGGTGAGAGCGATCTGGGCGAGGGCGAGGGGGACGAGGAGGGTCCAGGAGAGCTTCTGGAGCTGGTCCTCGCGCAGCCGGGGGTAGGTGACGCGCAGCCAGATCACGACGAAGGCGAGGAGGGCGGTCTTCAGCAAGGTCCAGACCCAGCCGAGACCGTCGGCACCCCAGGGGCCGTGCCAGCCGCCCAGGAAGAGGACGGTGGTCAGGCCGCACAGGACGACGATTCCGGCGTACTCGGCAAGGAGGAACAGGGCGAAACGCAGACCCGTGTACTCGGTGTACGCGCCGAAGATGATCTCCGAGTCGGCGACCGGCATATCGAAAGGCGGGCGCTGGAGTTCGGCGAGGCCCGCGACGAAGAAGACGATCGCGCCGACGATCTGCCAGGGCAGCCACCACCACTCGAAGGCGTCGAGGATGCCGGGCAGGGAGACCGTGCCGGCCGCCATGGCGACGGAGGCGGCGGCGAGGAGCATCGGGAGTTCGTAGGCGAGGAGCTGGGCGGCGGTGCGCAGACCGCCGAGGAGGGAGAACTTGTTGGCGGAGGCCCAGCCGGCCATCAGCGCGCCGAGGACGCCCACGCCCATCACGGCCAGGACGAAGAAGACACCCGCGTCGATGACCTCGCCGACGGCACCCTCACCGGGGCCGATCGGGATGGCGAGGAGGACGAGGAGGTACGGCAGCAGGGCTACGGCGGGGGCGAGCTGGAAGATACGGCGGTCCGCGCCCGCCGGGACCACGTCCTCCTTCTGCGCGAACTTCACACCGTCGGCGACGAGTTGGGCCCAGCCGTGGAAGCCGCCGGCGTACATGGGGCCGAGGCGGCCCTGCATGTGGGCCATCACCTTGTGCTCGGTCTGGCCGATGAGCAGAGGGAAGGTGAGGAAGACGACGAACACGACGAGGAGTCGCAGGGTGACGTCAAGCGCGTCGTTCACTGCGGGCCTCCAGCGGGGTTCTTCGGGTCTTCGGGGGCTTGGGAGGGGCCTTCGGGGGCTTCGGACGGGGCGTCGTGGACTTCGGTGGAGTCTTCGGGGGCCTCGGAGGGTACGGCGGTGTCCTCGCGGGCGTGCTCGGGCGCCGCTGGGGTCTCCTCGGTGGCGGGCGTCGGTTCCGGCTGGGGCGCCGCCTGAGACGGTTCCTCGGAGGGTGCCGGGGCGCTGGTGGGCGTCGAGCTTTCGGGGGGCGTCGAGGCTTCGCGGGGCGTCGGCTCGGCGGGCGTGCTCTCGGCCGCCGGTGTCGGCTCGCCCGTCGGCGCCCCGGCATCCTCAGGCGCCTGCTCATCCGTCGGCGTCGGCTCCTTCGCGGCCGGTTCCTCGAAGGCCGGGCGGGCGTCGTGCCAGGGGGCGTCCGTGCTGCGGGGGGTCCTGGGCGGCTCAGCGGGCGTGTCCTCGGCCGCCGAGGGCTGGGTGTGCTGGGAAGCGGAGCCCTCGCTCGCGCTGCGGGACCGGCGTGGGGCCGCGGCGCCGGTCCCCGGACCGGTAGTCCCGGCCGCCGCCGTACCCGCCTGCTGACTCGCCGAGCCCTCGCTCGCGCTGCGCGTTCGACGCGGGGGAGTCGCCGCGGGGGCGCCCTCCGCCGAAGGTGCCGCCGTACCGGCCGCCGCGGCCTGGCTTGCGGAGCCTTCCGAAGCCGACCGGGCACGGCGTACCGGACGCTCCCCGGCAGCCGCACCCGCAGCTCGCGTCGGACGTTCGCCCGCGGCGCGACCCGCACCCCGCGCCGGGCGGGCCGGGGCAGGCGGGAGTTGGCCCTTCAGCGGGCCCCACTCGTTCGGGTCGGGGACGCCGGGGGGAAGCATCTGGCGGCGCTTGGGGCCGCCGTGTTCGGACTCGCCCGGTTCCTTCGCGCCGGGCCAGGCCTTGGTGACCCGGGCTGCCAGGACGAAGTCCTTGCGCAGGGGGTGGCCCTCGAAAGTCTCCGGGAGGAGGAGGTGGTCCAGGGCCGGGTGGCCTTCGAAGGTGACGCCGAACATCTCGTGCGTCTCGCGTTCGTGCCAGGCCGCGCCTGCGTAGACCGTGACCGCGGACTCCAGTACCGGAGCCTCGTGCGGCACCGTCGTGCGCAGCAGCAGTCGGCGTACCGGGGCCAGGGCGGCCACGTGGGCGGCGACCCGGAAGCCCGTGCCGGGTTCGTCGACAGCGCTCAGCCAGTCGAAGTACGTGCAGCCCAGCTCGTCACGTGCCGTACGGAGCGCCGCGGTCCAGGACGCCGGCGGGACGTCGACGGTCAGGACCTCGTAGGACTCCTCGGCGGTGGCCTCCGCGCCGAAGAGTTCCTCGACGGGGGCGGGCAGCCAGCCGACCGTGCTCATCTCTCCTCCCCCGTGTCGGAAGCCTCGCCCGAACCGGAGCCGGAGCCTGAACCGGCAGCCGAACCGGAGCCGGAACCGGTAGTCGAACCCGAGCCGGAGCTGCTGGTCGAACCCGAGCCGGAAGCCGACCCGTTGGTCGAGCCGACAGCCGAACCGGAGTCGTCAGTCGATCCGTTGGCCGAGCCGGAGCCGGAAGCCGATCCATCACCCGAACCAGAATCCGCCGCCGACCGGGAACCAGAGCCCCCAGCCGATCCGTTGACCGAATCAGAGCCAGCCGCAGACCCGGAGCCCGAACCCGACCCGGACTCCGAACCCGATCCAGGACCCGCCGCCGATCGGGAACCAGACCCCGCAGCCGATCCGTTGACCGAATCAGAAGGAGCCGCTTCAGACCCAGCCGCCGCCGACCCATTCGCCGCAGCCGAAGCCATACCGGAACTCGAAGCCGAACCCGTAGCGGAACCCGAAGCCGAAGCCACAGTCGAACCCGCGCCCGACCCGGCCCCCGGCCCCGACTCCGACCGCGGCCCCTCCACCAACCCACTCTGCAAAGCCGCCGCCGAAGGGCGTGCCACCCCGTACCGCTCCCCCAGCGACTCCCGGGCGATCTTCTCCTGGAGTTTCAGGATCCCCTGGAGCAGCGCCTCGGGGCGTGGCGGGCAGCCGGGTACGTAGACGTCCACCGGGATGATCTGGTCGACGCCCTTGGTCACCGCGTACGAGTCCCAGTACGGACCGCCGCAGTTGCTGCAAGCGCCGAAGGAAATGACGTATTTCGGCTCGGGCATCTGCTCGTACAGGCGCTTCACCGCGGGTGCCATCTTGTCGGTGACCGTGCCGGAGACGATCATCAGGTCGGCCTGGCGGGGGCCCGGCGCGAAGGGGATCACGCCGAGGCGGATGAAGTCGTGGCGGGCCATCGACGCCGCGATGAATTCGATCGCGCAGCAGGCGAGGCCGAAGTTGAAGACCCAGAGCGAGTAGCGGCGGCCCCAGTTCAGGACGACCTTCATCGGCTCGGGCGCAAGGCGAGCGAGCGCGCCCAGCCGCTTCGGCTCCGGCAGCAGCACGGGCTCGGAAGAGGAGGGGGTCACGTCCATGACAGGACGCCCTTCTTGTATGCGTACAGCAGACCCACGGCCAGGAAGCCGAGGAAGATGAACATCTCGACGAGGGTGGTGGCGCCGTAGCCGGGCGCGGCGAAGACCGTCGCCCAGGGGAACAGGAAGATCGAGTCGACAGCGAAGATCACGTACAGAAAGGCATAGACGTAATAGCGGACCTGGGTGTGGGCCCAGCCCTCGCCGACGGGGTCGACTCCGCACTCGTACGTCAGCAGTTTCTCGGGCGTCGGCACCACGGGCCGCAGCAGGCGCCCAGCCCCGAAGGCGACCGCGACGAACAGCACGCCGACCAAGGCGAGCAGTCCCACGACCGAGTAGGACTGGAAGTACTCCGCCGAGACGACGACACCCTTGTCCGCCGCGACGACGACGGTCGTTTCCGGCACGTCCGTCCCTCGCTCCCTGACCTCAGTGAACACAGCCGTTCGACGATCCAAAGTTCGACGATCTATTCGACGATCTCTACGCACGGGAGTCTAGGCCCTGCTAAAGCGAGCGTAAGCGGCCTGTCATGGCTTGTGGGGCGCAGGTGGGGTTTTCCCCAGGGGAGGGCGGCGGTCCGCCTCATGGCGCGAGCGCCTCTCGACCGGCACGCTAGCCCATATGACCGAACGCCACCCGTCACCGAACCGCGCCCACAGGGCCGACGCAGCCGACAGCGACCGGCTGCCGCCGGCTCGTTTCGCCTATGACCGGCACACCTGGAAGGAGATCGCGCACCTTCTGGCGAACCTCCCGATGGCGCTGTTCGGCTTCGTCTATGTCGCGACGATGCTGTTCACCGGGGCCGGACTGACGGTCACGGTGGTCGGCTTCCCGCTGCTGGCGGCGGGGCTGATGGGCGCGCGGCAGCTGGGCAAGCTGGAGCGGGCGCGCGCCCGGGCGCTGCTCGGGGTGCGGGTGGACGAGCCGAGCCCGCTCAGGCTGCGCGGCAGCCGGAACGGCTTCTTCGCGCAGCTCTGGCTGATGTTGAAGGACCCGGTGGGCTGGCGGACGGTGCTGTACGACTTCATCCGGCTGCCCTGGGGGATTCTCACCTTCACCATCACGCTGACCTCGCTGTTCGTGCTGTGGCCGGTGCTGCCGTTCATTGCGCGGGGTCTGACGAACGCGGACCGGGCGATGGTACGGGGGCTGCTGTCGCCCTCGGACGAGCTGGAGCGTCGTATCGCCGAGCTGGAGTCCGACCGGGGGGTGGTGGTCGATACGGCCGCCGCCGATCTGCGGCGCATCGAGCGCGATCTGCACGACGGGGCGCAGGCCCGCCTGGTGGCGCTGGCCATGGGGCTCGGCCTGGCCAAGGAGAAGCTTCTGGAGGACCCGGACTACGCCGCCTCGATGATCGCGGAGGCGCACGGTGAGGTGAAGCTCGCGCTGCAGGAGTTGCGGGATCTCGCGCGCGGGATCCATCCGGCGGTGCTCACCGACCGGGGGCTGGATGCCGCGCTGTCGTCGGTCGCCTCGCGGTGCACGGTTCCGGTGAAGGTGACCGTCGATCTGGGCGCGCGGCCGGCCGCGGCCATCGAGGGCATCGCCTACTTCACCGTCTCGGAGCTGCTGCAGAACATCAGCAAGCACAGCGCGGCCCGCACCGCCTCGATCGAGGTGTGGCGGTCGGACGACCGGCTGCTGCTCCAGGTATGGGACGACGGGCGCGGGGGCGCGCGGCTGGACGGCGGTACGGGGATGCGCGGGCTCGCGGACCGGCTCGGGGCCGTGGACGGGCTGTTCGTCATCGACTCCCCGCAGGGCGGCCCGACCACGGTGACGGCCGAGCTGCCGTGGCGCGACCGGGTGCCGGAGAAGGGGTAGGGAAAACCCCCCGTCCAAGACGCCGACGGACTCCATGGCCCGCCGACCTGCGGCCCAGGAGGGTGGAGGTATCGCAGACACGCAGCCGCACGAGCAGAAACGGACGACGCCGATGGCCACGGAGTACGGACAGGGTTACGGGCTCGGTTTCCCCGAGAGTGAGCGCGAACACCGACTGCCCGCCGGGCTGCGGGCACCGTTCGAGGGACGCCACTGGCGCGAGCTCGGCTATCTGCTGCTGAGCCTGCCGATCAGCATTGTGCTCTTCGTGTACGCGGTCACCATGGTGTCGCTGGGGGCGGGACTGCTGGTGACGTTCCTGGGGATTCCGGTGCTGGCGGCGGGCCTGGCCGGCTGCCGGGGGTTCGGGGCGCTGGAGCGGGCACGCGCGCGTGGTCTGCTGGATCTGGAGGTCGCGGACCCGGAGCCGCTGCGGATGCGCAAGCAGGGCTTCCTGGCTTGGATGGGCGCCGTCCTGAAGAGCGGCACCTCCTGGCGCTCCCTGCTGTACGCGGTGCTGCACCTGCCGTGGGCGGTCTTCTCCTTCGTCGTCGCGGTGAACTTCTGGGCCATCGGCTGGACCCTGCTGACGTACCCCCTGTGGTTCTGGCTCTTCCCGCTGTACGGCGGCCAGGGCGGCATCCAGCTCTACGGCGACGAGACGCACCGTATCTACCTCGACAACCCGTTCGAGATCACCGTGACGGCGCTGGTGGGACTGCTCTTCACGCTGGCGACGCCCTGGATCGTGCGGGCGCTGACGATGGTGGACCGGCTGCTGGTGCACGGGCTGCTCGGGCCGTCGCGGCTAGCCACGCGCGTGGTGGAGCTGGAGTCGGACCGCGGGGTCGTGGTCGACACGGCCGCCGCCGATCTGCGGCGCATCGAGCGCGATCTGCACGACGGGGCGCAGGCCCGCCTGGTGGCGCTGGCCATGGATCTGGGGCTGGCGAAGGAGAAGCTGACGGAGGACCCGCAGGCCGCGGCCCGCATGGTGGACGAGGCGCACGGCGAGGTGAAGACGGCGCTGCAGGAGCTGCGCGACCTGGCCCGCGGCATCCACCCGGCCGTACTGACCGACCGGGGCCTGGACGCCGCGCTCTCCTCGGTCGCCTCCCGCTGCACCGTCCCGGTCGAGGTGCAGGTCGATCTGACTCAGCGGCCGGTGCCCGCGATCGAGGGCATCGCCTACTTCACCGTCTCGGAGCTGCTGCAGAACATCAGCAAGCACGCGCGGGCCACCTGGGCGGGCGTGGACGTCTGGCGGGTGGAGAACCGGCTGATGCTCCAGGTCGTCGACAACGGCATCGGCGGTGCGGACACCTCCGCCGGGTCGGGTCTCGCGGGGCTCGCCGAACGCCTGGACGCGGTGGACGGGATCCTGGTCGTGGACTCGCCGGTGGGCGGGCCCACCCGGATCACGGCCGAGCTGCCCTGGCGGGCCGTATAGGAGCGGGCCGCACTTAGGGCCGTACAGAAAGAAGCCCCGACGTCCGCCTCCGGCCCCCGGAGGCGGACGCGTCTGCATGTGCACGCGGCCGGAAACCAGCCCCTCCCGGCCGCGGGATCGGAAAACAGCAGGCCGGGTTATCCACAGGCCCGGTGAGGACCGGCCGATCGCGGGATACTGAGGAGCCGTGGGACCAGGCCGGAGACAGCCGGCCGGACGCAACAGGCTCGGGGGCCGGACGTCGTGGAGGACAGGGTGCGGGTGGTCATCGCCGAGGATTCAGTGCTGCTCAGGGAGGGCCTGACCCGGTTGCTGACCGACCGTGGGCACGAGGTCGTCGCCGGCGTCGGCGACGGAGAAGCACTGATCAAGACCATTACGGAGCTCGACGCACAGGGAGCGCTGCCGGACGTGGTCGTCGCGGACGTACGGATGCCGCCGACCCATACCGACGAGGGCGTGCGGGCCGCCGTACAGCTGCGCAAGGCGCATCCGGGACTCGGTGTGCTCGTGTTGTCACAGTATGTGGAGGAGCGCTACGCCACCGAACTGCTGGCCGGTTCCAGTCGCGGGGTCGGGTACCTGCTCAAGGACCGGGTGGCCGAGGTGCGGGAGTTCGTGGACGCGGTGGTGCGGGTGGCCGAGGGGGGCACGGCCCTCGATCCGGAGGTGGTGGCGCAGCTGCTCGGGCGCAGCCGTAAACAGGACGTGCTCGCGGGGCTCACCCCGCGCGAGCGGGAGGTCCTGGGGCTGATGGCCGAGGGGCGGACCAACTCCGCCGTCGCCCGGCAGCTGGTGGTGAGCGACGGGGCCGTGGAGAAGCACGTCAGCAATATCTTCCTGAAGCTCGGGCTGTCCCAGAGTGACGGGGATCACCGGCGTGTTCTCGCGGTCCTGACCTATCTGAACTCATGACGAGCTGACACCGTGTCAGCCAAACCCGGCGGCCGTCGCCGGGCGGGAGAACCACACAACGAGCGGGGAGCGTCTTCACAGGAAGCGCCGGGGGGCGTGTAAATCATGACAAGTCAGGGTGGCGAAGCGTCTCAAAACCGTGTCCATCATGCGAATGGCCCGGGGAAGGCGACCTTTACGGACGTAGGGTTGATCCTGTGGGAGGGCCTGCGGGAAGGCCTGTCCCCGACAGCCGCCTCGAAGGAGGTCCAGTTCAGTGACCAGCCAGGTCAGTAGCCCAGCGGAGCAGGCCGACGAAGCAGTACTGGGAGAGCAGCGCAAACCGGCGACGGCGAAGGACGTCCGCCGGCTGGACCGGGTGATCATTCGGTTCGCGGGGGACTCGGGTGACGGTATGCAGCTCACCGGTGACCGCTTCACCTCGGAAACGGCGTCCTTCGGCAACGACCTGTCGACGCTGCCGAACTTCCCTGCCGAAATTCGCGCTCCCGCCGGCACTCTGCCCGGCGTCTCCTCCTTCCAGCTGCACTTCGCCGACCATGACATCCTCACGCCGGGCGACGCGCCGAATGTGCTGGTCGCGATGAATCCGGCGGCGCTGAAGGCGAACGTGCAGGATCTGCCGCGCGGCGCGGAGATCATCGTGAACACGGACGAGTTCACCAAACGGGCCATGCAGAAGGTGGGCTACGACAGCTCTCCCCTGGAGGACGGCTCGCTGGACGGCTACCACCTGCATCCGGTGCCGCTGACGACGCTGACGGTGGAAGCCCTCAAGGAATTCGACCTCAGCCGCAAAGAGGCCGAGCGCAGCAAGAACATGTTCGCGCTCGGCCTCTTGTCGTGGATGTACCACCGGCCCACCGAGGGCACGGAGAAGTTCCTGAAGTCGAAGTTCGCGAAGAAGCCGCAGATCGCAGCGGCGAACATCGCGGCGTTCCGGGCGGGTTGGAACTTCGGTGAGACCACCGAGGATTTCGCGGTCTCCTACGAGGTCGCCCCGGCCGCCAAGGCCTTCCCCGTCGGCACCTACCGGAACATCTCCGGGAACCTGGCCCTGTCGTACGGCCTGGTCGCGGCCTCCCGGCAGGCGGATCTGCCGCTGTTCCTGGGCTCGTACCCGATCACTCCGGCCTCCGACATCCTGCATGAGCTCAGCAAGCACAAGAACTTCGGTGTGCGGACCTTCCAGGCGGAGGACGAGATCGCGGGGATCGGGGCGGCGCTGGGGGCGGCGTTCGGCGGTTCGCTCGCGGTGACCACGACCTCCGGGCCCGGGGTGGCGCTGAAGAGCGAGACCATCGGGCTTGCCGTCTCGCTGGAGCTGCCGCTGCTGGTGGTGGACATCCAGCGCGGTGGTCCGTCGACCGGTCTGCCGACCAAGACCGAGCAGGCGGATCTGTTGCAGGCGATGTTCGGCCGCAACGGCGAGGCGCCGGTACCGATCGTCGCCCCCTGCACGCCGGCCGACTGTTTCGACGCGGCGCTGGAGGCGGCCCGGATCGCGCTGACGTACCGGACTCCGGTGTTCCTGCTCTCCGACGGCTATCTGGCCAACGGCAGCGAGCCGTGGCGGATTCCGGAGCTGGACGAACTCCCGGATCTGCAGGTGCAGTTCGCCCAGGGTCCGAACCACACCCTGGAGGACGGCTCGGAAGTCTTCTGGCCGTACAAGAGGGACCCGCAGACCCTCGCCCGCCCCTGGGCCGTGCCCGGCACCCCGGGTCTTGAGCACCGCATCGGCGGGATCGAGAAGGAAGACGGCACGGGCAATATCTCCTACGCCCCCGCCAACCATGACTTCATGGTCCGCACCCGGCAGGCGAAGACCGACGGCATCGACGTACCGGAACTGGAAGTCGACGATCCGCACGATGCCAAGACCCTGGTCCTGGGCTGGGGTTCGACGTACGGCCCGATCACCGCGGCTGTGCGTCGGCTGCGCACCGCCGGACTTGAGATCGCGCAGGCGCATCTGCGGCACCTCAACCCCTTCCCGAAGAACCTCGGTGACGTCCTGGGGCGGTACGACCGCGTCGTCGTCCCCGAGATGAACCTCGGTCAGCTCGCCACGCTGATCCGGGCGAAGTACCTGGTGGACGCCCACTCGTACAACCAGGTCAACGGCATGCCGTTCAAGGCCGAACAGCTCGCAACGGCTCTCAAGGAGGCCATCGATGGCTGAGACGTCCAGGGAAGGCACGGGCACGATCGAGGCACTTTCGCTCGTTCCCAAGGCCGAGGCCAGGCAATCCATGAAGGACTTCAAGTCCGATCAGGAGGTGCGCTGGTGCCCGGGGTGCGGTGACTACGCGATCCTGGCCGCGGTGCAGGGCTTCATGCCCGAACTCGGCCTGGCGCGGGAGAACATCGTCTTCGTCTCCGGTATCGGCTGCTCGTCCCGCTTCCCGTACTACATGAACACGTACGGGATGCACTCCATCCACGGCCGCGCGCCCGCGATTGCGACCGGCCTGGCAGCATCCCGCCGCGACCTGTCCGTGTGGGTGGTGACCGGCGACGGCGACGCGCTCTCCATCGGCGGCAACCACCTGATCCACGCCCTGCGCCGCAATGTGAACCTCAAGATCCTGCTGTTCAACAACCGGATCTACGGCCTGACCAAGGGCCAGTACAGCCCGACGAGCGAGGTCGGGAAGATCACGAAGTCGACGCCGATGGGCTCGCTGGACGCGCCCTTCAACCCGGTGTCGCTGGCGATCGGCGCGGAGGCGTCCTTCGTCGCACGGGCTGTCGACTCCGACCGCAAGCACCTCACCGAGGTACTGCGCCAGGCGGCCGCCCACCCCGGCACCGCGCTGGTGGAGATCTACCAGAACTGCAACATCTTCAACGACGGCGCCTTCGACGTCCTGAAGGACAAGCAGCAGGCCCAGGAGGCGGTCATCCGCCTGGAACACGGCGAGCCGATCCGCTTCGGCACCGACGGTGCGCGGGGCGTGGTCCGGGACCGGGCGACGGGTGATCTGAAGGTCGTGACGGTGACGCCGGAGAACGAAGCCGAGGTCCTGGTGCACGACGCCCACAGCGCATCGCCGACCACGGCCTTCGCCCTCTCCCGCCTCGCCGACCCGGACACGCTCCACCACACCCCGATCGGCGTCTTCCGCAGCGTCGAACGGCCCGTCTACGACACGCAGATGGCCGACCAACTGGACACGGCCATCGAGCAGAACGGCAAGGGCGACCTGGCCGCGCTGCTGGCAGGCGGCGACACCTGGACGGTCGTCGGCTGACCGTCGACCGCACAGTAGGGTGCCCGGGCCTTTGGTTCAGGCCCGGGCCTTTTCCGCGTCGTACCGCTCCCGAGCCTCGCTGACCTGCCCCATCCGCTTCGCCGTCCACTCGGCGAGCCCCCGCACCTGCTCCGCCGCCTCGCGGCCGAGGTCGGTCAGGGAGTAGTCGACGCGCGGGGGGATCACCGGCTTGGCATCACGGTGGACCATGCCGTCGCGCTCCAGGGTCTGGAGGGTCTGGGTCAGCATCTTCTCGCTGACCGGGCGGACGCCGCTGATCGCGCGACGCAGCTCGCTGAAGCGGTGGGGGCACTCCAGGAGCTGGATCAGGACGAGAACGCCCCAGCGGCTCGTCACATGCTCCAGCACCAGGCGGTAGGGGCACATCGTCTCGCCGTCGGGCCGCCATTCCTTCTCTGTCACCAAGGCATCCGTACTTACCGTCATGCCAGTACCTTACTTCAAAGTGGGTACTTTCTAATAGTTAGCGCTCCTTCTAGGGTCTATGGCAGATCACCCCACAAGGAGTCCCGAATCATGAGCATCGTCGTCACCGGAGCCACCGGACACCTCGGCCGCCACGTCGTGGAGCAGCTGCTGGAGAAGGTTCCCGCCGACCGGATCACCGCCGTCGTCCGCACCCCGGAGAAGGCGGCCGACTTCGCCGAACGCGGCGTGAAGATCGCGGTCGCCGACTACAACACGCCCGAGACCTTCGACGGCCTGTTCGCGGCCGGAGACAAGGTGCTGCTGGTCTCCGGCAACGAGTTCGACAAGGGCCGCGTCGGCCAGCACACGGTCGTCATCGAGGCCGCGAAGGCCGCCGGTGTCGCCCTGCTCGCCTACACCAGCGCCCCCGGCAGCCTGACCGCCGCGCTCGCCGACGACCACCGCGGCACCGAGGCTGCGCTCACCACCTCCGGCGTGCCCTACGTCCTGCTGCGCAACGGCTGGTACCACGAGAACTACACCGAGAACCTCGCCCCCACCCTGGAGCACAGCGCCGTCGTGGCCGCCGCCGGTGAGGGCCGGGTCTCCTCCGCCTCGCGCGCCGACTACGCCGCTGCCGCCGTCGCCGTACTGACCGGTGAGGGGCACGAGAACCAGACGTACGAGCTGGGTGGCGACGAGGCGTGGAGCTTCGCCGAGTACGCGGCCGAGCTGAGCCGGCAGACCGGCAAGGAGATCGCCTACAACGCCGTCTCCGCGGAGGCAATGAAGGGCATCCTCGGCGGCACCGGGATGCCGGCGCCGTTCGTCGACATCCTCGTCGGCGTCGACGCCTCCATAGCCAAGGGCGAGCTGGCGGTCTCCTCCGGCGATCTGTCCCGTCTCGCGGGCCGTCCGACCACGCCGTTCTCCGAGGCCATCGCCGCCGCGCTCAAGGGCTGAACCCTCACCCCGGCGCTGTCATGACCGTATGGCGATACGGGCATGACAGGCCGGGTTGATCGGCGCTACCTTCTTCCAGGCGAGTACGACCAGAAGGAGGGCCCGTGAGCGGGAAGCCGAAGGGCGAGCGGCACATAGGTTTGCTGAACGGCTTCGCGGCTTACGGGATGTGGGGGCTGTTCCCCCTGTTCTTCCCGCTGCTGAAGCCCGCCGAGCCCTTCGAGGTGCTGGCCCACCGGATGGTGTGGTCCCTCGTCGTGGTCGCCGCGGCCCTGCTGGTCATACGGCGCTGGAAGTGGGCCGGTGAGCTGCTGCGGCAGCCGCGCCGGCTCGCGCTGATCGCGGTCGCCTCGGCCGTCATCGCCGTCAACTGGGGCGTCTACATCTGGGCCGTGAACAACGACCGGGTCGTCGAGGCCTCGCTCGGCTACTTCATCAACCCGCTGGTCACCATCGCGATGGGCGTGCTGCTGCTCAAGGAGCGGCTGCGGCCCGTGCAGTGGGCGGCGGTCGGGGTCGGCTTCGCCGCCGTCCTGGTCCTCGCCATCGGCTACGGCCGGCCGCCGTGGATCTCGCTCGTCCTCGCCTTCTCCTTCGCCACCTACGGCCTGGTGAAGAAGAAGGTGGGCCTCGGCGGCCTCGAATCGCTGGCCGCCGAGACCGCCATCCAGTTCCTGCCGGCGCTGGCCTATCTGCTGTGGCTGTCGGCCGACGGCGGCTCCACCTTCACCACCGAGGGCCCGGGACACGCGGTGCTCCTCGCCACGCTCGGCCTCGTCACCGCGCTGCCGCTGGTCTGCTTCGGGGCTGCGGCCATCCGGGTGCCGCTGTCCACACTGGGGCTGCTGCAGTACCTGGCGCCCGTCTTCCAGTTCCTGCTCGGCATCCTCTACTTCCGCGAGGCGATGCCCGCCGAGCGCTGGGCCGGGTTCGCGCTGGTCTGGCTGGCACTGACGCTGCTGACCGCCGACGCCTGGCGCTCCGCGCGCCGGTCGGCCCGTGCGCTGAGGGCCGAGACCAGCAGGCCCAGCACCACCATCACGACCGGCACCACCAGCGCCGTACGGAACGCGGACAGCGTGTCCTCGGGTCCCGATCCGGTGGACGCCAGGCCGTAGACGGCCGTGACCGCGGAGATCCCGATCGCCGAGCCGAACTGGGTTGCGGTGGTCAGCAGCCCGCTCGCCAGACCCTGCTCCTCCTCGGCGACCCCGTCCGTCGCCGCGATCGTCAGCGGCCCGTAGGCCAGCGCGAACGCGGTGCCCGAGACGAACAGCGCCGGCAGCATGACGAGATACGGCCAGTCCATGCCGACCGGCAGGAACAGCCCGTAGGCGACGACGGCCAGCGCGAAGCCGGCGACGATCACGCGGGTGTTGCCGAAGCGGGCGACCAGCCTCGGGGTGAGCGTCGGGGCCAGGATGGTGTCGCAGCCCATGATCACGAGGGCGAGCGCGGTCTGGAGCGAGGACCAGCCGCGCAGTTCCTGCAGATAGAGCGTCACGACGAACTGGAAGCCGAAGAAGGCGCCCACGAACAGCAGCGCCCCGAGGTCGGCCCTGACCACCGGCCCCACCCGCAGAATGCCCAGCCGGACCAGCGGATCGGCGGCCCGGCGCTCGACGGCCACGAACGCGACGGCGAGCAGCACCGCCGCAAGAGCCGCGGCAGCGGTGAGCGGCCAGTCGTCCAGACCGTGTTCCAGGCGTACGACGGTGTAGGCGGCCAGCAGCATGGCGGCGGCCGCGATGATCGCGCCGGGCAGGTCGAAGCCCCGTCCGCGCTCGCGCGGACCGTCCTGCCGGGGCACCAGACGCACGGCCGCCAGCAGCAGCGCGGCGGTCAGCAGGACCGGAGCGAAGAAGACCCAGCGCCAGCCGATCTCGGTGAGCAGTCCGCCGGCCACCAGACCGAAGGAGAATCCGCCGGCGGCCGTACCGGCGAAGATCAGCAGGGCCTTGTTGCGCCGCGGGCCCTCCTCGTACGACGTGGTGATCAGCGACAGGGCGGCCGGGGTCATGAAGGCGGAGGCGACGCCGGTGACAAAGCGGGCGAGGATCAGCATCCAGCCCTCGGTGGCGAAACCGCCGAGGCCGGAGAAGCACAGGAACACGGTCAGCCAGAGCAGGAACATCCGGCGCCGGCCCAGCAGATCGGCGGCCCGGCCGCCGAGCAGGGTGAATCCGGCGTATCCGAGGACGTAGGCGCTCATGACCCAGGCCGCGGTGCCCGTCGTCAGGCCCAGATCGGCTCTGATCGACGGGATCGCGACAGCCATCATGGCGACGTCGATGCCCTCCAGGAAAATCGTTCCGCAGAGGACGAACAGCAGCGCCCAGGCACGGGTGCCCATGACCACACTCCAAGAGTAGGGGGCGGTTACCAAATCGAGGGTCGGTTCCCTCTTGTAACCGCCCCCAGCCTGCGGCAGCATCGACAGACATGGAAGAAGGCACTTCGAAGTCACCGAGTAACTGCGCGAGCACCGTGGACTACGGCGACGCCGACCCCTTCCAGTGGGATACCCGCGAGGACTGCCAGGTACGGCAGATCCTGGACCGCGTCGCCGACAAGTGGTCGCTCCTCGTCATCGCCCTGCTGGAACACCGGCGGCTGCGCTTCACCGAACTGCGGCGCGAGATCGACGGGGTCAGCCAGCGCATGCTGACCGTGACGCTGCGGCAGCTGGAGCGGGACGGGCTGGTGAAGCGGACCGTCCATCCGGTGGTGCCGCCGAGGGTGGAGTACGAACTGACGCCGCTGGGCGGGACCCTGCACGCGACGATCCAGTCGCTGGTGACCTGGACCGAGGAGCACCAGCGGGAGATCGCTCAGGCGCGAGAGGCGTACGACAACCGGGAGTCGGTCCAGGCGCGTTGATCCAGGTCAGCGGCTTTTGTCAGTGGCAGCCGCTATAAGTGACCTCATGACGCAGACATCTGAATCCGCATCAGCACCCGCGCCGCTGCACTGGAAGCTCGTCATCGACTGCGCCCACCCGCAGTCGCAGGCCGACTTCTGGGCCGCCGCGCTGCACTACGAGGTCGAGGACAACAACGCCCTCATCGAGCGGCTCCTGGAACTCGGCGCGCTCCCGCGCGAGGCCACCGTCGAGTTCCACGCCCGGCTCGCCTTCCGGGACCTGGTCGCCGTACGGCATCCCGAGGACCCGTACGACCAGGACAGTGGGACCGGTCTTGGGCGGCGGCTGCTGTTCCAGCGGGTGCCGGAGGAGAAGACCGTCAAGAACCGGCTCCATCTCGATCTGCATGCGCCCGAGGGGCAGCGGGAGGCGGAGGTCGAGCGGCTCAGAAAGCTCGGGGCGAGTGTGCAGCGGGAGGTGAAGGAGCCCTCCGGGCAGTGGGTCGTGATGCAGGATCCGGAGGGGAACGAGTTCTGCGTGCAGTGACCTGCCGAGTGACCGCCCGCTATGCGAACAGCGCTGTCCTGATACCGCTCTTGACGGAGAGTTAGTCACAGCTTCACCATCTGGGCACCTCATTCGCTGTGGAATCCCTGTGATTCCCAAGGAATTCGGAGCCCCCCACCATGAAGCTCTCGGTTCCAGGGCGCCTCACGGCCACCGCCGTCGTCGCGTCCGTCACTCTCCTGATCGGCGGATCCATAGCCGGGGCGGCCCCCGCCCCGCAGCCCGCGGTGGCCGCCGCGCCCGACATCCCCGTGGCCAACGTCAAGGCCCATCTGACCCAACTGCAGTCCATCGCCACCGCCAACGGCGGCAACCGCGCGCACGGCCGCGCCGGTTACAAGGCCTCCCTCGACTTCGTGAAGGCCAAGCTCGACGCCGCCGGATTCACCACCACCGTCCAGCAGTTCACCGCCTCGGGCCGCACCGGCTACAACCTGATCGCCGACTGGCCCGGCGGCGACCCCAACCAGATCCTCATGGCCGGCTCGCACCTCGACAGCGTGAGCTCCGGCGCCGGCATCAACGACAACGGCTCCGGCTCGGCGGCCGTACTGGAGACCGCGCTCGCCGTGTCCCGCGCGAACCTCCAGCCCACCAAGCATCTGCGGTTCGCCTGGTGGGGCGCCGAGGAGCTGGGGCTCGTCGGCTCCCGCTACTACGTCAACAACCTGTCGTCGGCGAACCGCGCGAAGATCAGCGGCTATCTGAACTTCGACATGATCGGCTCGCCGAACGCCGGGTACTTCGTCTACGACGACGATCCGGCGATCGAGAAGACCTTCAAGGACTACTTCACCGGTCTCGGCGTCCCGACGGAGATCGAGACCGAGGGCGACGGACGTTCCGACCACGCGCCCTTCAAGAGCGCGGGCGTACCGGTCGGCGGGCTCTTCACCGGCGCCAGCCGTGCCAAGTCCTCGGCGCAGGCGGCCAAGTGGGGCGGCACGGCGGGGCAGGCCTTCGACCGCTGCTACCACTCGTCCTGCGACACGACGTCCAACATCAACGACACGGCGCTGAACCGGAACAGCGACGCGATCGCGTACGCGGTGTGGGAGCTGTCCTCCTAGGACGGCTGTCGTCCTAGGACCGCTGTCGTCCTAGGAATGGCCCCCTAGGACTGCCGGCGGACGCGCTCGGTGAGTCGGCCCATGCGGGCCCGGGCCGACTCCAGCTTCTCGACGTCCTCGGCGGCCGGGCCGTCCTCCGCCGTGAGGGCGGCCCACAGGGCGATCAGCTCGTGGCCGAGGCGCAGGCCCTGCTCGGGATCGCGCACGGCACGCCAGGCGGTCGCCGCGCTCAGGACGTTGCCGTAGGCGGCCTCGGCGTCCTGGGCGCGGTGGTGAATCCGGGCGAGGTCGAGGGAGAGGGCGAAGGCGTACGTCGGGGCGCCTGCCAAGTAGGCGATGTATGCGGTGAGTTCGCGGAGCTGCAGCACCTCGGGGTGCTCGGGGCCCAGCGACTGCGACGCCTGCGCGACGGTCCGCTGCGCCAGCTCCGCCGCCTCCTGCGTCCGCCCGGCCCTTACGGCCTCGTTGATCCTGGTCACCGGTTCCGCGAGGAGGGCGGCGGTGGGCGGCTCGTCGCCGAGCACGGCTTCCGCCACGGCGTCGAAGCCTCGGGGTGGGGTCGGGGGTTTGGGGGTGAGGTCCAGGGCCGGGTCGAAGGCTGGTTCGTCCGTGGCCGGTACGTCCTCCACCGGGGCGTCCTTCACCGGCGCGTCCATCACCGGCGCGTCCTTCACCGGTGCATCCATCACCGGCGGCGGTCCGAACTCCCCCGTCGGCGGCGCGACCGTGCCGGGTACGGCGTCCCGTACGGCGCGCAGGGGGAACGTCGGGGCGGGGTCGGCGACCGGACGCAGAAGGTGGGTGGGCCTGTCCCGGGCAGGCCGCGGCGGCTCCTCCGGAAGCGGTACGACGGTCTCCGCTCGCGGCGCCGTCTCCACCGGCTCCCCCGCCAGCGCGCTCGACCCGTCCAGGTTCACCTGAAGCGGCACCGCGTACCCGATCCGGTCGTCCTGGATCGTCGCCCGGACGGGGTGTCCCGTCGCGAGGGCGATGCGGTGGAGGTGGTTCAGGACGGTCTGCTGGATCTCCTCGCCCGGGGCGGCCGTGACCGGGACACCGCCGACCGACGCGCCGACCGCGCCTTCCGCGCACGTCCCCGGAACACGGACCTCAATAGGCGCCGCCGTAGAAGCTGCCGGATCCACAGCCCGCTCCTCCCCCTGTTCCCGCTTCTTCGCGCGGCTGAGTCGAGACATCGGTTCCTCACTCCCTGGCAGCACCTACCGTCGAGTCTCTCCGCAGGTCCCCGGTGCACACGTCACCGGGGCGTCACAGCCTCGTTCCAGGAACTCACACCCTGACACACGGGCACCCCGGCCGCCCCGAAGATCATGGGCGTGACAAGGGAGGAACGCGGGCATGCGGACTGACGTGCAGCAAGGACCGGAGATCTGGATCCGCGGGCCGGTGGCCGTACCGGAAGAGCCACGGCCACCCGCGCCGCCTGCCGGTGTCACCCCCCGGCGCTACTCCTGGGTCGCCACCCACGGCGGCGCCGGCGTCACCACCCTGGCCTCCGTCTACGGCGGCCACGACTGCGGGCGCGACTGGCCGGGGCCCGCTGATCCGCAGTCCGTGCTGCTCGTCGGCCGTACGCACGCCGCCGGACTCGACGCCGTGCTGCTGGCCTTGGAGGCCTTCCGATACGGACAGGTGCCGCCCGGCCTCGACCTCGACGCGGTCGTGCTCGTCGCCGATGCGCCGGGCCGGCTGCCGCGTCCACTCGCCCAGCGGGTGAAGGCGATCGAGGAGGTCATCGACGTATACCGGGTGCCCTGGGTCCAGGCCTGGCGGCTCGGGGAGACCGACGGGCGCCCGCCTCGGGAGACCGAGGCACTGGCCCACCTCACAGGAAGCGGGCGACGGTAGCGCGCGGGCTCCGGATAATCCCCCTCGACAGATTCTTGCGTACGCATATAATGCAGATGCAGTTTGTTCGCGTACGCCGACCATTCGCATCCTGGGGGATCCATGACCCGCCGTTTCCTGTTCGTCCTCGGCAGCAGCCGCGAGGACGGCAACACCGAGACGCTCGCCCGCCGGGCCGCCGAGCAGTTGCCCGAGGGCGTCGAGCAGCAGTGGATCGATCTTGCCGCGCATCCGCTGCCGGATTTCGAGGATCTGCGCCACGACAGCGACCACGCCCGCCCGACCGAGGGCAATGTCGCGCTGCTCCTCGACGCCACCCTCGCGGCGACGGACATCGTCATCGTCTCGCCGCTGTACTGGTACACCGTGTCCGCGCACGCCAAGCGCTACCTCGACTACTGGTCCGGCTGGCTGCGCACCCCCGGCATCGACTTCAAGGCGACGATGGCCGGGCGCACCCTGTGGGGCGTGACCGTGCTCTCCGAGTACGAGCAGGTGGTCGCCGATCCGCTGGTCGGCGCCCTCAACAACTCGGCCGCGTACATGGGGATGCGCTTCGGTGGCGTGCTGCTGGGCAACGGCAGCAAGCCCGGTGACGTACTGAACGACGGCGAGGCCCTGAAGAACGCGAAGACGTTCTTCCAACGCGAGGCACCGCTCGCGAAGTTCCCGTACGAGAGCTGATTCCCGCACGAGAGGTAATTCCCTTACGACAGCTACGCCGTGATGTCCTTCGCCGCGAACCGCGCCCAGGCCGCCGTGCCGAACACCCCGGCGTACAGGGCTTGCAGCCCCAGGTTCTTCACCAGGTCGTCCCAGTAGATCGGGTCGCGCATCAGGTCGGCGAAGGACAGCCAGTAGTGCGAGAAGAAGTACGGCTGGAGTACGTCCAGTTGGGGGATCTGGTCGAGGATCTGGATCGTGATCAGCAGGCCCACGGTCGTCGCCATGGCCGCGATGCCGCTGTTGGTCAGCGTGGAGACGAACAGGCCGAGCGCCGCGACCCCGGTCAGGGACGCGGCGACGACCAGCGCGATCAGCAGGGCTCGGCCGAGGCCCTCGGTGAAGCTGATCTGTGTGCCGGAGATAGTGGTCAGGTCCCCCAGTGGGAAGAGCAGCGCGCCGACCGTCAGCGCGGAGACCGCGACGACGAGCGTGGCCAGCAGACAGAAGGCCATCGTGGTCGCGTACTTGGTGAGCAGCAGCCGGGTGCGGCCTGCCGGGGCGACCAAGAGGTAGCGCAGGGTGCCGGCGTTCGCCTCGCCCGCGATGGCGTCGCCCGCGACGACGCCGATGGCCATCGGCAGGAAGAACGGCAGCGTCGCGGCGAGCGCGGTGAACACCAGGAACAGGCCGTTGTTGGTGATCTGCGAGATGAACGCGGGTCCCTCGCCACCACCGCCGTCGACCGACCCGCCGCCGCCCGTCTCGATCTTCACGGCGACCCCGACCAGGACCGGCACGGCGGCCAGTACGCCGAGCAGGGCGAGGGTGCGCCAGCGGCGGAGCGTCGTACGCAGCTCGTTGCGCAGGAGCCCGAAGGTCCACAACACACTCGCCGGGCGCGTAAGTTCAGCCTGCGACATCGAAGCCCTCCCCCGTCAGTGCCACGAACGCGTCCTCAAGGGAGGCCCGTTCGACGCCGAAGCCGCGGACCCGGACGCCCGCGGTCACCAGAGCGGCGTTGAGGTCCGCGAGATCGCGATCGGGCGGTTCCGCTGTCACCTTGTCCTCGGCGACTACGACATCCCCGGCGCCCTGTTCCTTCAGCACCCGCGCTGCGTCCGCGGTGTCCGGCGTGGTGACCACGAGCCGCCCGCGCATCCCGGCCGCGAGGTCGTCGACCGCGCCCTGGGTGATGAGCCGGCCCTGGGCCATCACGGCCGCATGCGTGCACACCTGCTCGATCTCGTCGAGGAGGTGCGAGGAGAGGAAGACGGTCGTGCCGTCGGAGGCCAGCTCCCGTATCAGGGAGCGGATTTCGCGCATGCCCTGCGGGTCGAGGCCGTTGGTCGGCTCGTCCAGCACCAGGAGCCGGCGCGGCTGGAGCAGCGCGGCCGCGAGGCCCAGCCGCTGCTTCATACCCAGCGAGTACGCCCTGGCCTTCTTGCCCGCGGCGGCCGTCAGGCCCACCCGGTCCAGTGCCGCGGCGACGCGGTCGCGCCGGGTGCGCGGGTCGGCGGTCGGGTCCGCGGCGTCGTAGCGCAGGAGGTTGTCCCGGCCGGAGAGGAAGCCGTACAGGGCGGGGCCCTCGATGAGGGCGCCGACGTGCGGGAGGACGGTCCGGGTGGCGCGGGGCATGGGGCGGCCGAGCACCCGGGCCGTGCCGGAGGTGGGTTCGATGAGGCCCATCAGCATCCGGATGGTGGTGGTCTTGCCGGAGCCGTTGGGGCCGAGGAAGCCGAAGACGCTGCCCGCCGGGACGGTCAGGTCGAGACCGTCCACGGCGAGTTGTCCGCCGCGGTAGCGCTTGGTGAGCGCGCGGGTGACGATCACGCTGTCAGCCTGCTCCGGTTCCGGCTCCGCGGCGGACGTGTCAGTCATGGGTGCCTTCTTACCCGGCGTTCGCCGCCTTCACCAGGGCTTCCTTGGTGACCGCGCCGACGTAGACCTTGCCGTCGTCCGTCATCAGGGCGTTGACCAGGCGGGTCTTGAAGACCGTCCCCTCGCCGAACTCGCCCTTCACCTTGTCGCCGAGGGAGTCCATGAAGCCGCCGATGTCGCCGCCGACCTCGGAGCCGGAGGGCATGCCCTCGCCGCCGGTGTCGAGGACGGCGATGGAGTTCCAGCCCTCGCCGATGACCTCGGGGGCGCCGTCTTCGGCTGCCTCCGGAACCTTGGAGTGCTCCTCGGCCGGAGCCTCGACCTCGCCCTCTTCGGTGACCTTCGCGCCCTTCGGCGGGGTGAAGTCGAAGGTCGACGCGTCCGGCTTGGCGAAGCTGATCTTCGTGAAGCCCGCGTCCACCACGGCGGCGCCGCCGCTCGACGGGGTCAGCGTGAACTTCAGCGGCATGCCGGTCTTGGCGTCCACGGCGACCGTGATGGCGCCGACCGTGGTGCCGGACTGCTTGGGCTTGATGAGCAGCCGGTAGGCGTCCCGGCCCGCGACCTGCGCGGTGCCGTCGACGGTGACGGACGTGGTGTCGTCGACCGACTTCAAGGCCTCCTCGGTGAGGTCCTTGGGCGTGGCCGGGACCTCCTTCTCCCGCTCGGCGCTCTCGGCGGCGGTGCCGTGGAAGACCTCGTTGGAGGCACTGTCGTAGCCCCAGATGTCCTTGCCGTTGTGGATGAGGCTGTACTCGGCGGCGTTCTCCAGCAGCGAGAGCTTCTGCCGGTCCGGGCCGTCGGTGGCGACCCGCAGGGTGTGCGTGCCGGTCACCAGCTCGGTCAGCTTGGCCGACGGGTCGGCGGACGAACCGTCCCCGGACTCCATCGCCCCGGACGCCAGCGAGCTCTCCAGACCGCCGAGGTCGGGCAGCCCCAGATCAGTGCTGATCTTCACCGTCCCGGACAGCTGCTGTACGTCGGACTCGGCGATCTTCTCGATGAGTTGCTGTGCGCTGATCTTCGGCAGATCGGGGTCGCCGGAGTCGGCGATGGCGGGGACGAGACCGATGGTCGCCGCCGCCACGCCCACCACCGCGACCGGGACGACGTACCGCGCGGCCTTGCGCCGCCCCGAGCGCAGGTCGTCGATCTCGTCCGGGGTCGTGCTGTCGTCGGATTCGTACGGTGCCATGTGTGCCTTACCTCCGTCGTCGGCGGCGGCCTGCCAACTCCCGTGCGTCCAGCCCGTAGCCGCCATTCTCACCCGAATCGGTGAGGAGTGGTGTTTTCCGTTGTCACCATCTGACCAAATCGGCCGCCGGGAAGCGTCAGACCGCGGGCTCAACTCCGTGTACACCTGCGGTATGACATGAGAGGGCGGCGCCTCCCCCGACCCGTAGGGGTTGGGTGGGGAAGACGCCGCCGGTTGCTGCTCGGTCGGTCGCTCCGGTGCGTTTCTCGATCAGCCCTGGATGAACACGTAGTCCGCCTGGTACGGCACGCCGACGATCGTCCCCGGCGTGCAGGAACCGGCCGGGGCGACACCGCCGACCGTGTTCAGCCGGAGGATCTCCGCGGTGCCCGCGAGCAGCCCGCGGTGCTTTCCGGACTGAGTGGCCTTCAGGTCCAGCTCGGGGATGTTGCCGTCCCCATTGGGCGTCCTGCTGAGGACCGACCCGGTGACCGCACTGCGGTCGGGCGCGATCCACTGCGGGGTACCGGAGTTGGGCTTGACGAAGGAGTGCGCGATCGGTCCGGCGAGTACGGCGCTGACGTCCCGCTGGGCGAAGGCGTGGCCGCCGCCCTCGGCCGGCTTGCACTCGTAGATCTGCTGGCCCTTGATGACGGACGCCTGGAAGTTGTCGAGCGCGTCACGGAAGTCGAAGTCGGTGGTCACCTTGTGGAGCCGGCCACGGACGGCGCCGCCGGGGAACTGGGCGGTGTGCAGGTTGGCGTAGAAGGAACCGGGGTCGGACGTCAGCGAGTTGAGCAGGGCCGGGTCGGTGACCTTGATGGTTCCGGTGACCGACTTGCCCTTGCTTTTCGCGAGCAGCTCGGTGAAGTCGACCTTGACGCCGCCGTTGGTGCCCTTGGCGCCCTGATGGATGTGAAGGGCGGTCGGCTTGTCGACACCGCGCCATTTGACGGCGACGGAGACCTGGTCGCCGTGGACCTTCACGAACTGGAGTGCGACACCGTCCTTGTCACCGACAGACACCTCATTGGCGCCGCGGAGGCTGGTGGCGAGGACGACGCCACCACTGTCATGGGCGGTGGCAGAGGCAGAGGTGGGCACAACAGCGGCGGCCACGGCAACGGCGGCCACGATCAGACTCGTACGCATGAAGTTGTCTCCCCGTTGGTCAGCTGCGCAGGCTTCTGCGCGTGAATACGGGGTTGATCCGACCTTGGACTCAGCTCAGCAATGTGACGCGCGCCACCGGGGACGCAGGTAAGGGGCGCGGGGAACTGCGCGACCAGCCACAACGCACCCGCAGACGGAAACCGGACAGCAAGCGGCAGAACCTATCCCGCCCGATGCACCACCGCGTCGCACAGCTCCATGAGCGAAGCCTTCGCATCACACTCGGGCAGCGGCGCCAAAGAAGCCCGCGCATCCTGCGCGTACCGCACGGTATCCCGCCGAGCCTGCTCGAGGGCCGGATGCGCCCGAAGCGCCGCCAACGCCTCCGCGTGCCGCACATCATCAGTCAGGTCGGAATCGAGCAGCTCGCAGAGCGCAATGTCCTCGGCAAGCCCCAGCCGCTCCGCCCGCTCCCGCAGCCGCAGCACCGGCAGCGTCGCAATCCCCTCGCGCAGATCCGTACCCGGCGTCTTCCCCGACTCGTGGGAGTCGGACGCGATGTCCAGCACGTCGTCCGCGAGCTGGAAGGCGACCCCGAGCCGCTCGCCGTACTGCGTGAGCACGTCCACGACCGTCTCGTCGGCACCGGACATCATCGCTCCGAAGCGGCACGACACCGCCACCAGCGATCCCGTCTTCCCGGCCAGCACATCGAGGTAGTGCTCGACCGGGTCGCGCCCGTCCTGCGGCCCCGCCGTCTCCAGGATCTGCCCGGTGACGAGCCGCTCGAACGCCTCGGCCTGCACCCGGACGGCCTCGGGACCGAGGTCGGCGAGGATGTGCGAGGCGCGGGCGAAGAGGAAGTCACCCGTGAGGACCGCGACCGAGTTCCCCCAGCGGGTGTTCGCGCTGGGCACCCCGCGCCGGACCTCGGCCTCGTCCATCACGTCGTCGTGGTACAGCGTCGCCAGATGGGTCAACTCGACCACCACGGCCGACGGCACGACCCCCGGCGTGTACGGGTCCCCGAACTGCGCGGTGAGCATCACGAGCAGCGGCCTGAACCGCTTCCCGCCCGCGCGCACGAGATGCTGGGCTGCCTCCGTGATGAAGGGGACCTCGCTCTTGGTGGCCTCGAGCAATCCCTCCTCGACAGCCGCCAATCCGGCCTGGACATCGGCTTCCAGAGCCTGGTCCCGCACGCTCAGCCCGAACGGCCCGACGACGGTCACGAGGGGTCTCCTGTCTGCTGGTGTCTACTGGCGATTACGCGGTTTGTCGATAGGTCGCTGCCTTCACTCAAGTCAGCGTATCCGGTCACGTTTCGATCACCGCTGCCGCCCGCCCGTCCACGACGGGCGGTATGGGATCACGCCGGTTATGTTTTTGATCACCTGATAAGAACGGATATCTATCGACTTACGTGGAAGTAGTGGAGCGTGTCTCGAACCGAAGTCGATGTCCCGCCCGGCAGCGGGCCGCCGCCCAAGGACGACACAGCGTTCTTCGGTCAGCCCAGGGGCCTGCTCACGCTCTCCGGCCTGGAGGTCTGGGAGCGCTTCTCGTTCCTCGGCATGCAGGCCATCCTGGTGCTGTACTTCGCCGACACGGTGGCCCACGGGGGCATGGGCATGTCGTCCGGAACGGCAGCCTCCGTCTCCGCCGCCTACGGCACCCTGGTCTACCTCGTCTCGGTCGCGGGCGGCTGGCTCGCCGACCGCATCCTCGGCTCGTACCGCGCGGTGCTGTGGGGCGGCATCGTGATCGCCTGCGGCCACTACGCCATGGCGGTGCCCACCGCCGCCATGACCTGGGCCGGCCTCGGGCTGATCAGCGCGGGCACCGGACTGCTCAAGCCCAATGTCGCCACCATGGTCGGCAAGCTCTACCGCACCGACGACGAGCGCCGGGACGCCGGCTTCGCCCTCTACTACATGGCGATCAACATCGGCGCCTTCGCGGGCCCGCTGATCACCGGCTGGCTGGGGGACCACCGGGGCTGGCAGTGGGGTTTCTCGGCCGCCGCGATCGGCATGACCTTCGGCCTGATCCAGTACGTCGCCGGGCGCCGCCACCTGGCCGGGCGCAAGCACGCCGCCGAATTCGCCCTCGCGCCCGACGCCATGTGCCGCGCGGTACGGCTGATCGTGGCGGGCACGGCGGCAGTCGCACTGCTCGCGACTCTCCTGGCGGCCGCCGACCGGCTCACCATGGACTTCGTCGATCTGCTCACCCTGATCTCGGTGATCGCGCCGGTGCTCTACTTCGCGGTGATGTTCGCGAGCCCGCGCGTGACCGCCGAGGAACGCGGCCGGCTGCGGCCGTACATCGTGCTCTTCCTCGCCTCGACGGTCTTCAACTTCATCCTCTTCCAGGCCTACTCGACGATGATGCTGCTGGCCGCCTCGAACGCCGAGACCACCCTCCTCGGCTACGACTTCCCCGCGAGCTGGTACGCCTCCGCCCCCGCCGCCTTCTCCAGCCAGACCATGTCCCTGTGGTTCCTGTCGCTGGCCCTCGCCAACGGCATCCAGGCCCAGACGGTAAAGCTCTACGACGACGTCTCCAAGCCCGCCTACTTCGGCGTCAACGGCGCCCTCGCGGTGGCCGCCGGGCTCGCCGTGATGGCCGCCGCACCCTGGCTGCGCCGCACCATGCACCCCGTCCACTGAGGTCATCGCGATGAGCCTGCACATTCGTACGTCCTTCCCCTACGAGACGACCCACGAGGACCTCCGCATCCCGCTCGCGGACGGAACTCTGCTCTACGCGCGCGTGTGGCGCCCGCTGACCGACGAGCCCGTACCGGCGCTCCTCGAATACCTCCCGTACCGCCTGACCGACTGGACGGCCCCGCGCGACTTCCAGCGCCACCCCTGGTACGCCGGTCACGGCTACGCCTCCGTCCGGGTGGATGTCCGCGGGCACGGCAACAGCGAGGGGCTGCCCACGGACGAGTACTCGGCGACGGAGCTGGCCGACGGGGTCGAGGTGGTCAACTGGCTGGCGGCCCAGCCCTGGTGCGACGGCAAGGTCGGTATGTTCGGCATCTCCTGGGGCGGCTTCAACTCCCTCCAGATCGCGGCCCTCGCGCCCGAGCCGCTCAAGGCGATCGTCACGGTCTGCTCCACCGACGATCGCTATGACAACGACGTGCACTACACGGGAGGTTCCGTCCTCGCGGTGGACATGCACGCCTGGGCGGCCACGATGCTCGCCTTCGTCTCCCGGCCGCCCGATCCGCTCTACGCCGGGGACGCCTGGCGGGACCTTTGGCTCAAGCGCCTGGAGGCCGTGGAACCGTTCCTGCACACCTGGCTGACCCACCAGACCCGGGACGACTACTGGCGCCACGGCAGCGTGTGCGAGGACTACGGCGCGATCGAGGCCGCCGTGCTGGCGGTGGGCGGCTGGCACGACCCGTACCGCGACACCGTGCTCCGACTCGTCGAACACCTGCCCGCCGACCGCGTCCGGGGGCTGATCGGCCCCTGGTCCCACCAGTACCCCGACCGCGGCCTGCCGCCAGGACCGGCGATCGGCTTCCTCCAGGAGACCCTGCGCTGGTGGGACCACTGGCTGAAGGGCAAGGGCACCCTCCCCGAGCCCCTCCTACGGGCCTACGTCAGTGACTCCCACCCGCCCGCCACGGTCTACGACACCCTGCCCGGCCGCTGGGTCGGCGAGCCGGCCTGGCCCTCCCCTCACATCACGAACGTGACGTACGCCCTCCAGGGCGCCCCCGTGCTCGTACGGTCCCCCATGCACACCGGCGTGGACGCCGGCCGCTTCTTCCCGTTCGGGAACGACGCCGATCTGCCGCCGGACCAGCGGGAGGAGGACGGGCGCTCGGCCTGCTTCGAGTTCGCGGTGGGCGAGGAGACCTGGGTGCTGGGGCGGCCGAAGGTGCGGCTGCGGCTCACCTCGGAGGTGCCGCGCGGGCAGGTGATCGCGCGGGTCTGCGATGTCGCCCCCGACGGCTCCTCGACCCTGGTCGCGCGGGGCGTGCTGAACCTCTCCGCGCGCCACGGCCGCGACCGGGTGGTGCCGTGGGAGCCGGGCGCCACGCAGGACGTCGAGTTCGAGCTGAACGGCATCGGGCACGCCCTCCCGGCCGGGCATCGCATCCGGCTCGCGGTGTCGTCGGCGTACTGGCCGTGGGTCTGGCCGCAGGCGGAGTCGGGGGCGGGGTTCACGCTGGATCCGGCGGGGAGCTTTCTGGAACTGCCGGTACGCGCGCGTGGGGCGTCTTCCGGGACGGACGTCGCCTTCGACACTGCCTTCGACATCGCCTTCGACATCGCCTTCGACATCGCCTTCGAGGAGCCGGAACAGGCCGAGCCCCTCGGCGTGAGCTACCCGGTGACGCTGGACGAGCCGCGCCCCGAGCGGCTGGTCACCCGTGACGTGGCCAAGGACGAGTGGCGGCTTGAGGTCGATCCGCGGTACGGCGGCACGCGCGTGTACCCCGACGGCCTGGAGTTCACCGAGGACGCGCTGGAGACGTACACGATCCGGTCCACCGACCCCTTGTCGGCCCGCGCCCGCTCGGACTGGACGATCCGGCTGCACCGTCCGGAGCTGGCCTGGGACACGAGTGTGCGGACCCGCTCCGAGATCACGTGCGATGCGAAGGACTTCATCGCCTCGAATGAGGTGATTTGCACGGATGGTGGCGAAGTGGTCTTCCATCGGACATGGGAGAAGCGGATTCCGCGAACGGCGGGTTGATACGGGCCCATTGGGGTCGATTGACCGATTTAAGCTATCTTGCACTTGCGCGTGACTTGGCTCACGCGCGTATACCCACAGGCACCCCACAGGCTTCCCTCGACACCCGCTTGAAGGCCGCCAGTTGAGCCTTGGCGACCGCAAAGACCCCAGCCCCGTCTGCCACTCGAACGAAGATCAAAGTGCTGGATATGTGAATCCGCTACTTGTTTCGGACATGTGCTCTCGCATACGTTCCCGGCCTGTCGGGCGGACGCCTAATCCTGCCGCCGTCCGGCTCCACCGAGATTCTTCGTACGGCAGGAGCGGGGGACCCAGGTAAGTCGCCGTGCCGGACGTCTTCGGACGCGTCGGTACGGCTCGGGGTGAAGTCGCGTGCCCTTCACGGTGCGCGGCCGGGCAGCTCCCGCCCGAACCCGACAGCTCACCTCGCAGGCGCCGGAGAGGAACTTCGCCATGCCTGCTGCCGCTCAGCACCGTCGTACCCGCCTCGCCCGCAAGCTCGCCGTCCTCGGCACCGGCGCCGCCGTACTGGCGCTCCCGCTCATCGGCGCGACCAGCGCCTCGGCGGCCACCCCGACCGTCACCACCGCCGCCTCGCTCGGGTACGCCAACAACCTGGACGGCTGGATCCGCGCGTCCCTCCAGGTCATGGCGCAGAACGGCATCCCCGGCTCGTACGACGGCATCTACCGCAACATCATGCGGGAGTCCTCGGGCAACCAGTACGCGATCAACAACTGGGACTCCAACGCCGCCGCCGGCACCCCGTCCAAGGGCCTGCTCCAGGTGATCGACCCGACCTTCCAGGCGTACCACGTCTCCGGCACCTCGTACGACCCCTACGACCCGGTCGCGAACATCACCGCCGCCTGCAACTACGCGTCTCAGCGGTACGGCTCGATCGACAACGTCTTCGGGGCGTACTGAGCCTTTCCATGGCTACCGGAAGAGTCTTTCGAGGACGACGGCGATGCCGTCGTCCTCGTTCGACAGGGTGATCTCGTCGGCCACCGCCTTGAGTTCGGGGTGGGCATTGGCCATCGCGACACCGTGGGCCGCCCAGTCGAACATCGGGATGTCGTTGGGCATGTCGCCGAAGGCGATGGTCTCCCGCGGGCCGAGCCCCAGATGCCGGGCCGCCAGCGCCAGACCCGTCGCCTTGGTGATGCCGCATGGCTGAAGTTCGACGGTCCCGGGGCCCGACATGGTGACCGTCGCCAGCGAACCCACCACCGAGCGCGCCGTCGCCGCCAACTGGTCGTCGGACAGCTCGGGATGGCGCAGCAGCACCTTGCTGATCGGCTCGCACCACAGGTCGTCGCGCCGCCCGACCCGCACCGCGGGCAGGGTGGGGTGCGGCATCAGGTAGCCGGGCTCGATCAGCGTGAGCCCGTCGACGCCGTCCTGGTCGACCGCCGCGTACACCTGCCCCACCTCGGCCTCGATCTTGCCGAGCGCGGTCTCCGCCAACTCCCGGTCCAGGGTGACGGACCACAGCAGGCGGTCCGCCCCGGCGTCGTACACCTGCGCGCCCTGCCCGCACACCGCGAGCCCCTTGCTGCCCAGGTCGTCCAGGAGCGGCCGCACTCTGGGCGCCGGACGGCCGGTCACCACCAGGTGCCGGGCGCCGGACTCCGCCACCCTCGCGAGCGCGGCCAGCGACCGGTCGGAGAGCGTGTCGTCGCCTCGGAGGAGGGTTCCGTCCAGGTCGGTGGCGATGAGTGAATATGCGATGGGTGCGGCCATGATCAGAGAATACGGACAGGACGCCCCGCCGACTCAGCGCGAACCGGACGACCCCGGCGTCACCACCACCCCGCGCGCCCCCTCCAACTCCCTTGTCATCGTCAGCTTCTGGTGAAAAAGGGGCACTGCGGTGACGGCTGGGGGCGAGTGGTGCGACCGGCAAGGTCCTGGACGGCTTCGAGACGCCGGGCAGCGCGCCCGAGGATCCTGTCGGCGGCGCCACCTCCGCTTTCGGCACTGCCCAAGACGGGTGCCCCACCCGTAACGTGTGCGACGACGACACGGACCCGTGGCACGCACGAGAGTGAGGCAGCACCCATGCCCCCCTTTGATGTCCCCGAGGGCGACCCCTTCGGCCCGCACAACCTTCCGTACGGTGTCTTCTCCATCCCCGGCGGGGACAGCGCGCGCCGGGTCGGGGTAAGGCTCGGTGACCATGTCCTCGACGCGGGCGCGGCTGCGCTGGCGCTGGGTTCCCCGTACGCCTCCCTGCTCGCCCGGCCCACGCTCAACCCGCTGCTGGCCGCGGGCCGCACCGCCTGGTCGGACGTGCGCCGCGCGCTGACGGCCTGGGTCACGGTGCCGTCCCACCGGGAGACCATCGAGCCCCTGTTCCACCCGCTCTCCTCGGTGACCCTGCACCTCCCCTTCGAGGTCGCGGACTACGTCGACTTCTACGCCTCCGAGAACCACGCACGGAACGTCGGCCAGATGTTCCGCCCGGACGCGGCGGACTCCCTCACCCCGAACTGGAAGCACCTCCCGATCGGCTACCACGGCCGCTCGGGCACGGTCGTGGTCTCGGGCACGGATGTCGTACGGCCGTCGGGCCAGCGCAAGGCGCCGACCGACGCGGCACCCGTCTTCGGCCCGTCCGTCCGCCTGGACATCGAGGCGGAGGTCGGTTTCGTGGTGGGGGTGCCCTCGGCGATGGGCAGCCCGGTCGGCCTCTCCGACTTCCGGGAGCACGTCTTCGGCCTGTGCCTGCTCAACGACTGGTCCGCGCGCGACGTCCAGGCCTGGGAGTACGTCCCTCTCGGCCCCTTCCTCGGCAAGTCCTTCGCCACGTCGGTGTCGGCGTGGATCACCCCGCTGGACGCGCTGGACGAGGCGCGCGTGGCCCCTCCGGAGCGCACCCACGATCTGCTCCCCTACCTGGACGACGCGGCCGAGGAACCCGGCGGCTACGACCTGCGCATCTCGGTGTCGCTCAACGGCCATGTGATCTCCGAACCTCCCTTCTCGACGATGTACTGGACGGCCGCCCAGCAGTTGGCCCACATGACGGTCAACGGCGCCTCCCTGCGCACCGGCGACCTCTACGGCTCCGG
This sequence comes from Streptomyces sp. NBC_00287, assembly GCF_036173105.1. Taxonomy (NCBI): domain Bacteria; kingdom Bacillati; phylum Actinomycetota; class Actinomycetes; order Kitasatosporales; family Streptomycetaceae; genus Streptomyces; species Streptomyces sp. NBC_00287. The sequence continues at coordinate 5,577,947 of NZ_CP108053.1, read as the reverse complement.
CACGGTCAGCGGCCCGACGGAACACGAACGCGGCTCCTTGCTGGAGCTCACCTGGAACGGCCGCGACGTCCTCGAACTCCCCGACGGCAAGCGGACCTTCCTTGAGAACGGCGACGTGGTGACACTGTCGGCGTGGGCTCCGGGGGCGGACGGGGCGCGTGTGGGGCTGGGTGAGGTCACCGGGCGAGTGGTGGCGGGTTGAGGGGTCCTGACCTGTCCCTTGCCGAATAGCCCGCGCCCGTACGGGAGTTGACGCTCGTGGCCGACTCCTCTCGGATCATCCCCTTTCCCGTCCCGTTGGACGTTTAGTGGGACGTTTAGTTGGTCTCCGACGTCTGCCGTGTGCCGTCCGTCGCCGTCATACTTGGCGGCGGACGGTGCGCGCGGCACACGTTCCGCACCGCCCGCGCACAGCCCGCCCGCAGCCGCCCTTGTCCCGACCAGGATCCGGAGCCCGTGGCATGACTGTCTGCCTGCTCCTGCTGAGCGCCGTCGCTCTGACGGCCGCCGTGCCGGTACCGCGTTCCCTGACCCGGGCCGCGTGGCCGGAACGGGAGCCGGTGGTCGGGCTGTGGGTGTGGCAGTGCCTGGTCGCCACCGTCCTGCTGTGCTGTCTGACGGCCCTGGTCCTGGGCGCCGCCACCGTCTTCCAAACGGTCCGCGACCATGTCTTCGCACCCGCGCCGCCGGCGGTGACCGCGGCGTACGACCTCTCCGCGGCGCCGGTCTGGGCGGCGGCCCTCACGCTGCTCCTGGCCTGCGGCGCGGCCTGGACGACGGCGATGCTGGCCCGCGAGCTGGTCGAGGCGCGCCGCAGCCGCGGCCAGGCCAGGGCCCACCTGAGCGAACGCGCTCCGGACCTGCCCGCAGGTCTGCCGGCCGCACGCGGCCCTCTCCTGGTGCTGGAGGACGAATACCCGGACGCCTGGTGGATGCCCGGCAACCCGCCCCAGCTGATCGTCACCACAGGTGCCCTGCACCGTCTGACCGACCACCAGCTGGACGCCGTCCTCACCCACGAACGCGGCCACGCCCGAGCCCGCCACGACTGGCTACTGCACCTCTCCACCGCCCTTGCCACCGGCTTCCCCCGCATTCCCCTGTTCGCCCACTTCTGCGACCAGACCCACCGCCTGGTCGAACTGGCCGCCGACGACACGGCCTCCCGCCGCTGCGGCCACCTGACGACGGCGCTGGCCCTGATCGAGCTCAACCAACACCGAGGCGTCCTCTCCTGCGCCTCCAGCCACCGCCTCCTCGGCGAACGAGTAGACCGCCTCCTGGAACCCCCACCCCGCCTGGGCCGCCGCGACCGAGCCCTGACGACGGCGGTGGCAGCACTGGTCCCCCTGGTACCACTCCTGATCACGTTCGCACCGGGCTTGACCGCGCTGGGCTAGAAGTCGGCCTAGCTCTTGAAGTCGGCGTAGCTCTCAGGGCTGCCGTAGCTACGCCGACCCCCACACCGGCCGCACCCTCACACCCAGTCGTCCGGCTCCGGCTCCGCGTCCATCTCGGGCCAGTGATCCCCCTCGGCCTCGGGCGCGGCCCCGCTCCCAGCCCCCGAATCCAGCCCGGCGAGAACCCCGATCACGCCCTCCCCATAGGTCGCCAGCTTCTTCTCCCCCACCCCGCTGACGCTCCCCAACTCCCGTACCGACGAGGGCCAAACGGTCACGATCTCCCGAAGCGTCGCATCATGGAAGATCACATAAGCCGGAACCCCCTGCTCCCGGGCCTGCTCCGCCCGCCAGGCCCGCAACGCCTCAAACGCGGGCACCAGACGCTCCGGCAACTCGACCACGGCAGCCTTCGCCTTCCGCTCGCCCTTCCCGGACGAACCAGAAGCCGACCGCGAGGTCACCGGCTTCTTCGGCTCCTTCCGCAGCGGCACCTCCCGCTCCCGCCGCAGCACCGCCCCACTGCCCTCGGTCAGCACAAGCGTCCCGTACTCCCCCTCGACGGCCAGCAGCCCCTGCGCCAGCAACTGCCGGATGACGCCCCGCCATTCGCCCTCGCTCAGCTCCTCCCCGATACCGAAGACGGACAGCTGGTCATGGTCGAACTGGATCACCTTCCCGGTGCGCTTCCCCAGCAGAATGTCGACGATCTGCACCGCCCCGAACTTCTGCCCCCGCTCCCGCTGCAGCCGCACCACCGTCGACAACACCTTCTGCGCCGCGACGGTCCCGTCCCAGGTCTCGGGCGGCGTGAGGCAGGTGTCGCAGTTGCCGCAACCGGACGGATCCGGATCCTGGCCGAAGTAGGCGAGCAGCTGCCCCCGCCGGCACTGAGCCGTCTCGCACAGCGCCAGCATCGCGTCCAGATGGGCGGCCGCCCGCCGTCGGAACGCCTCGTCACCCTCGCCCGACTGGATCAGCTTGCGCTGCTGTATGACGTCATTGAGCCCGTACGCCATCCACGCCGTGGACGGCAGCCGGTCCCGCCCCGCACGGCCCGTCTCCTGGTAGTAGCCCTCGACCGACTTGGGCAGATCCAGGTGCGCGACGAACCGCACGTCCGGCTTGTCGATCCCCATGCCGAAAGCGATCGTCGCCACCACGACAAGCCCGTCCTCACGCAGGAACCGGGACTGGTGCGCCGCACGCGTCCCCGAGTCGAGACCCGCGTGATACGGCACCGCCTCGATGCCGTTGCGGCTGAGGAACTCCGCCGTCTTGTCCACGGAGTTGCGCGAGAGGCAGTACACGATGCCCGCGTCCCCGGCATGCTCCTCGCGCAGGAAGCTCAGCAACTGCTTCTTGGGGTCGGCCTTCGGCACGATCCGGTACTGGATGTTGGGCCGGTCGAAGCTGGCCACGAAGTGCCGGGCCGTCGGCATGTTCAGCCGCTCGGTGATCTCCTGGTGCGTCGCCGCGGTGGCGGTCGCCGTGAGCGCGATCCGCGGAACGTCCGGCCAGCGCTCCCCGAGCAGGGACAGCATCAGATAGTCGGGGCGGAAGTCATGGCCCCACTGGGACACACAGTGCGCCTCGTCGATCGCGAACACCGCGATCTTGCCCCGGGAGAGCAGATCCAGCGTGGAGTCGAGCCGTAGCCGCTCCGGCGCGAGGTACAGCAGATCCAGCTCGCCCGCCAGGAACTCGGCCTCCACCACCCGGCGCTCGTCGAAGTCCTGAGTGGAGTTCATGAACCCGGCGCGCACACCCAGCGCCCGCAGCGCGTCCACCTGGTCCTGCATCAGCGCGATCAGCGGCGAGACGACGATGCCCGTACCTGGTCTGACCAGGGACGGGATCTGGTAGCACAGCGACTTGCCGCCGCCGGTCGGCATGAGGACGACGGCGTCGCCGCCGGCCACCACATGCTCGATGACCGCTTCCTGCTCGTCCCGGAAGGCCTCGTACCCGAAGACCCTGTGGAGCGTGGCCAGCGCCTCGCTCTCGGCTACCGCTGTCATTGCACCGATCCCGCCCGTCCCGCCCATCGCCGTGCCCCCGTACGTCGCTCCTCGACCACTGCGTCCACGATAGGCGTCCGCACCGACAGCGCCGGAGTTATCCACAGGCCGCTTCGATGACGTTCGGTAGTCATTCGTATGACTGCCGTCACATGGCATGCCCTCGGCGGCCGGAACATGCTCTTCGGGCGGGACAAGGGGAGGCCCACCCACCTCTCGACCTCGACGGACGGAGCGCCGTACGAGCGTGTCTACAAGACCAACCCCAAGGGTCTCCTCGAGGGCTTCAACCCCGAGGTGAAGTGCCCGAAGGCCTGACCGGACACAGACGAAAGCCCCGGCTCCCGCCACGGGATCCGGGGCCTGCGTACCAGCACCGCAGGTCAGCGCACGAACACCCCGGCGTCGCTCGCGAGCTCCAGGAAGTACTGCGGCGCCACACCGAGCACCAGGGTGACCGCCACGCCGACCCCGATCGCCGTCATCGTCAGCGGCGACGGCACGGCGACCGTCGGGCCCTCGGGCCGCGGCTCGCTGAAGAACATCAGCACGATGACGCGGATGTAGAAGAACGCCGCGATGGCCGACGAGATCACACCGACCACGACCAGCGGAGCCGCCCCGCCCTCCGCCGCCGCCTTGAACACGGCGAACTTCCCGGCGAACCCGGAGGTCAGCGGGATGCCCGCGAAGGCCAGCAGGAACACCGCGAACACGGCCGCCACCAGGGGTGAACGCCGGCCGAGCCCCGCCCACTTGGACAGATGCGTCGCCTCGCCCCCGGCGTCCCGCACCAGCGTGACGACCGCGAAGGCGCCGATCGTCACGAAGGAGTAGGCAGCCAGGTAGAAGAGGACGGACGACACACCGTCCGGCGTGGTCGCGATGACACCGGCGAGGATGAAGCCCGCGTGCGCGATCGACGAGTACGCCAGCAGCCGCTTGATGTCGGTCTGCGTGATCGCGACGATGGCGCCGCCCAGCATGGTGATGATCGCGACGGCCCACATGACCGGCCGCCAGTCCCAGCGCAGGCCGGGCAGCACCACGTACAGCACACGCAGCAGCGCACCGAACGCCGCCACCTTGGTCGCCGCCGCCATGAAGCCGGTCACCGGAGTCGGCGCGCCCTGGTACACATCCGGCGTCCACATGTGGAAGGGCACGGCGCCGACCTTGAACAGCAGGCCCATGACGAGCATCGCCATGCCGATCAGCAGCAGCGCGTCATTGCCCATGGTGTCCGCGAGGGCCGGGTCGACGGTGGTGAGGGTGCCGTCGACGACCTGCGCGATCGTCGCGTACGACACCGAGCCCGCGTAGCCGTACAGCAGCGCGATGCCGAACAGGGTGAACGCGGAGGCGAAGGCACCGAGCAGGAAGTACTTCACCGCCGCTTCCTGCGACATCAGCCGCTTGCGGCGGGCGAGGGCGCACATCAGGTACAGCGGGAGGGAGAAGACCTCCAGCGCGATGAACAGGGTCAGCAGGTCGTTGGCCGCCGGGAAGATCAGCATGCCGGCGACCGCGAAGAGCAGCAGCGGGAACACCTCGGTGGTGGTGAACCCGGCCTTCACCGCGGCCTTTTCGCTGTCGCTGCCCGGCACGGACGCGGCCTGCGCGGCGAAGGAGTCGACCCGGTTGCCGTGCATCTCCGGATCCAGCCGCCGTTCGGCGAAGGTGAACAGGCCGACCAGGCCGGCCAGCAGGATCGTGCCCTGGAGGAAGAGGGCCGGGCCGTCGACGGCGATGGCGCCCATCGCCACGATGCCCGCCTTCGTGGTGCCGTATCCGTCGGCCGCGAGCGCGACCACCGCGGCGAATGCGGCGGTGAGCGCGACGGCGGAGACGAACACCTGGGCGTAGTAGCGGGACTTGCGCGGGACGACCGCCTCGATCAGCACCCCCACGATCGCCGCGCCGACGACGATCAGCGTGGGCGACAATTGTCCGTATTCGATCTTCGGCGCGTCGATCTTCGAGATCGGATCGGCCGCGGTTGTCCACAGGCTGTGGACGGCTGATGCGCTCACTTGGCCGCCTCCACCTCGGGCTGGGGGTCCTTCTTCTGAACGTCGGACATGGTCTGCTCGACCGCCGGGTTGACGATGTCCGTGACGGGCTTCGGGTAGACGCCCAGGAAGATCAGCAGTACGACCAGCGGGGCGACGACCGCAAGTTCCCGCACCCTCAGGTCGGGCATCGCGGAGACCTCGGGCTTCACCGGGCCCGTCATCGTCCGCTGGTACAGGACGAGGGTGTAGAGCGCGGCGAGCACGATGCCGAAGGTGGCGATGATGCCGACCGCCGGGTATCTCGTGTACGTGCCCACGAGGACCAGGAACTCACTGACGAACGGCGCGAGTCCGGGCAGCGACAGCGTCGCCAGACCGCCGATCAGGAAGGTGCCCGCGAGGACCGGGGCGACCTTCTGCACTCCGCCGTAGTCGGCGATGAGCCGCGAGCCGCGCCGCGAGATCAGGAAGCCGGCCACCAGCATCAACGCGGCCGTCGAGATCCCGTGGTTGACCATGTACAGCGTCGCGCCCGACTGGCCCTGGCTGGTCATCGCGAAGATGCCCATGATGATGAAGCCGAAGTGCGAGATCGACGCGTAGGCCACCAGACGCTTGATGTCCCGCTGGCCGACGGCGAGCAGCGCGCCGTAGATGATGCTGATCAGCGCCAGGACGAGGATGGCGGGCGTCGCCCACTTCGAGGCCTCGGGGAACAGGCCGAGGCAGAAGCGGAGCATCGCGAAGGTGCCGACCTTGTCGACAACTGCCGTGATCAGCACGGCGACCGGGGCGGTGGCCTCACCCATGGCGTTGGGCAGCCAGGTGTGCAGCGGCCACAGTGGGGCCTTCACCGCGAAAGCGAAGAAGAAGCCCAGGAACAGCCAGCGCTCGGTGTCGGTCGCCATGTCCAGCGAGCCGTTGGCACGCGCCTCGGCGATCTCGGGGAGCGAGAAGTTCCCGGCGACCACGTAGAGGCCGATCACCGCGGCCAGCATGATCAGTCCGCCGGCCAGGTTGTAGAGGAGGAACTTCACCGCGGCGTACGAGCGTTGGGTGGACGCCGCCTCCTCGCCGTGCTCGTGGGCACGGTCCCCGAAGCCTCCGATGAGGAAGTACATCGGGATGAGCATGGCCTCGAAGAAGATGTAGAAGAGGAAGACGTCGGTGGCCTCGAAGGAGATGATCACCATCGCCTCGACGGCCAGGATCAGGGCGAAGAAACCCTGGGTGGGCCGCCAGCGCTTGCTGCCGGTCTCCAACGGGTCGGCGTCGTGCCAGCCCGCGAGGATGATGAACGGGATCAGTACGGCGGTCAGCGCGATCAGGGCCACCGCGATGCCGTCCACGCCCAGGTCGTAGCGGACCCCGAACTCCTTGATCCAGGAGTGGGATTCGGTGAGCTGGTAGCGGTCGCCGTCCGGGTCGAAGCGGACCAGGATCGTGACGGCGAACGCGAGGGTGGCGAGCGAGAAGAGCAGCGCCAGCCACTTGGCGGTCGTCCGCCGCGCGGCCGGTACGGCGGCCGTGACGACCGCCCCGATCGCGGGGAGCGCCGCCGTCGCTGTCAGCAGGGGAAAGGACATCGGTATCAGACCGCCCTCATCAGCAGGGTCGCGGCGACGAGGAGTGCCGCACCGCCGAACATCGAGACCGCGTACGACCGTGCGAAGCCGTTCTGCAGCTTGCGCAGCCGTCCGGAGAGGCCGCCGACCGAGGCCGCCGTGCCGTTGACGACGCCGTCGACCAGGGTGTGGTCGACGTACACCAGGGACCGCGTCAGGTGCTCGCCGCCGCGGACGAGGACGACGTGGTTGAAGTCGTCCTGGAGCAGATCGCGCCGGGCGGCCCGGGTGAGCAGCGACCCGCGCGGGGCGACGACCGGGACCGGGCGGCGACCGTACTGGAGATAGGCGGTGGTGACGCCGATGACCATGACGGCCACCGTGGCCGTCGTGACCGTGGCCGCGCTGAGCGGCGAGTCGCCGTGGCTGTGTCCGGTGATCGGCTCCAGCCAGTGCAGGAAGCGGTCGCCGACGCTGAACAGACCGCCCGCGAAGACCGATCCGAAGGCCAGCAGGATCATCGGGATCGTCATGGAACTGGGCGACTCGTGCGGGTGCGGCTCATGCCCGTGCTCGTCGGGCTGCCAGCGCTTCTCGCCGAAGAACGTCAGCAGCATCACGCGCGTCATGTAGTACGCCGTGATCGCCGCGCCCAGCAGGGCGCAGCCGCCGAGGATCCAGCCCTCGGTGCCGCCCTTGGCGAACGCCGCCTCGATGATCTTGTCCTTGGAGAAGAAGCCGGACAGGCCCGGGAAGCCGATGATGGCGAGGTAGCCGAGGCCGAAGGTGATGAAGGTGACCGGCATGTACTTCCTCAGGCCGCCGTACTTCCTCATGTCGACCTCGTCGTTCATGCCGTGCATGACCGAACCGGCGCCGAGGAACAGCCCGGCCTTGAAGAAGCCGTGGGTCACCAGGTGCATGATCGCGAAGACATAGCCGATGGGGCCGAGGCCCGCCGCAAGGACCATGTAGCCGATCTGCGACATGGTCGAGCCGGCCAGCGCCTTCTTGATGTCGTCCTTCGCGCAACCGACGATCGCACCGAACAGGAGCGTGACGGCACCGACGATGGTGACGACCAGTTGCGCGTCCGGGGCGGCGTTGAAGATCGCTCCGGAGCGGACGATCAGGTAGACGCCCGCGGTCACCATCGTCGCGGCGTGGATGAGGGCCGAGACCGGGGTCGGGCCCTCCATCGCGTCCCCGAGCCAGGACTGCAGCGGCACCTGGGCGGACTTGCCGCAGGCGGCGAGCAGCAGCATCAGGCCGATGGCGGTGAGCGTGCCCTCGGAGGTCTCACCGACGAGACCGGGCTCCTCGTGGCTGCCGAGGAGCGGGCCGAAGGCGAAGGTACCGAAGGTGGTGAACATGATCATGATCGCGATCGACAGACCCATGTCGCCGACGCGGTTGACCAGGAACGCCTTCTTCGCAGCCGTCGCGGCACTGGGCTTGTGCTGCCAGAAGCCGATCAGCAGGTAGGAGGCGAGACCGACGCCCTCCCAGCCGACGTACAGCAGGAGGTAGTTGTCGGCGAGGACGAGCAGCAGCATCGCCGCGAGGAACAGGTTCAGATAGCCGAAGAAGCGGCGGCGCCGCTCGTCGTGCTCCATGTACCCGACCGAGTACAGGTGGATCAGCGAGCCGACGCCGGTGATCAGCAGGACGAACGTCATCGACAGCTGGTCGAGCTGGAAGGCGACGTCGGCCTGGAAGCCCTCAACCGGGATCCAGCTGAACAGGTGCTGGGTCAGCGTCCGGTGTTCGGCGTCCTTGCCCAGCAGGTCGACGAAGAGGATCGCGCCGAGCACGAAGGACACGAACGCGAGCACCGTGCCGATCCAGTGGCCGACGGCGTCCAGGCGCCGGCCGCCGCACAGCAGGACCGCCGCTCCGAGCAGGGGCGCCGCGATGAGCAGCGCAATCAGGTTCTCCACGATTCAGCGACCCCTTACAGCTTCATCAGGCTGGCGTCGTCGACCGAGGCCGAGTGGCGGGAACGGAACAGCGACACGATGATCGCGAGCCCGACCACGACCTCCGCGGCGGCGACGACCATCGTGAAGAAGGCGATGATCTGGCCGTCGAGATTGCCGTGCATCCGGGAGAAGGCGACGAGCGCGAGGTTGCAGGCGTTGAGCATGAGCTCGACGCACATGAACACCACGATCGCGTTGCGCCGGATCAGTACGCCGGTGGCGCCGATCGTGAACAACAGGGCGGCGAGGTAGAGGTAGTTGATCGGATTCACTTCGACGCCTCCCCGCTGTTCGTGCGCTCCAGGCGCTCCTCGGCGCGCTGTTCCAGGGCCTTGAGGTCGTTGAGCGCCTCAGTGGACACATCGCGGATCTGGCCGCGTTCGCGCAGCGTCTTGCTGACGGTGAGCTCCGACGGGGTGCCGTCGGGCAGCAGGCCCGCGATGTCCACGGCGTTGTGCCGCGCGTACACGCCGGGCGCCGGCAGCGGCGGCACGTTCTTGCCCTCGCGCACCCGCTGCTCGGACAGCTCGCGCTGTGTCTTGGCCCGCTCGGTGCGCTCCCGGTGGGTGAGCACCATGGCGCCGACGGCGGCCGTGATGAGCAGGGCGCCGGTGATCTCGAAGGCGAAGACGTACTTGGTGAACAGGAGGGCGGCGAGGCCCTCCACATTGCCGTTGGCGTTCGCCTGGGCGAGGCCGTTGAACTCCGTCAGGGAGGCGTTGCCGATCCCGGCGAACAGCAGGATGCCGAAGCCGAGGCCACAGAGAAGGGCCAGCCAGCGCTGGCCCTTGATGGTCTCCTTCAGGGAGTCCGCCGCGGTCACGCCGACCAGCATCACCACGAACAGGAACAGCATCATGATCGCGCCGGTGTAGACGATGATCTGCACGACGCCCAGGAAGTAGGCGCCGTTGGCGAGGTAGAACACCGCCAGGATGATCATGGTGCCGGCCAGACACAGCGCGCTGTGCACGGCCTTCTTCATGAAGACGGTGCACAGGGCGCCGATCACCGCGACCGTGCCGAGGACCCAGAACTGGAAGGCCTCGCCGGTGGAGGTGGAGTAGGCGGCGAGCTGTGCGCTCATGCGTCCGCCCCCTCTTCCTCTGGCTTCTCGCCTTTGGAAACGGCGACTTGCTGGACGGTGCCGGGAGCGGCCTCGGTCACCAGGCCCCGGTAGTAGTCCTGTTCGTCCGTCCCGGGGTAGATCGCGTGCGGGGTGTCCACCATGCCGTCCTCAAGACCGGCGAGCAGCTGCTCCTTGGTGTAGATGAGGTTGGCGCGGCTGGAGTCGGCCAGCTCGAACTCGTTCGTCATCGTCAACGCGCGCGTGGGGCACGCCTCGATGCACAGGCCGCACAGGATGCAGCGGGCGTAGTTGATCTGGTAGACGCGGCCGTACCGCTCGCCCGGCGAGTAGCGCTCCTCTTCGGTGTTGTCCGCGCCCTCGACATAGATCGCGTCGGCGGGGCAGGCCCAGGCGCACAGCTCGCAGCCGACGCATTTCTCCAGGCCGTCCGGATGGCGGTTGAGCTGGTGCCGTCCATGGAACCGCGGAGCGGTGGTCTTCTGCTGTTCCGGGTACTGCTCGGTCAGCCGCTTCTTGAACATGGCCTTGAAGGTCACGCCGAAGCCGGCCACTGGGTTCTGGAAACCGGGCTTGGTCTCCTTGGGCTCCTCAGCCATCGGACGCCTCCTTTCCATCCAGAGATCCGTCGTCACTCTGAGTATTGACCCCGCCACTGACAATCAGCTCCCGCTCCCGGCGCGAACGGCGTCGCGGGACCGGCGGCAGCTCTTGTCCGGGCAGCGGCGGCACGGGGAATCCGCCCGCCATCGCGTCGAATCCGGGGGCCGGGGCGGGTCCTTCCTCCTTCGGTTTGCCGCGGAACATGTCCGCGACGAAGGAGAGCAGCAGAAGCACCAGGACGCCGCCTCCGACGTAGAGGGCGATGTCGGCGAAGTCGTAGTTCTCGTTGCGCAGTGTCCGTACGGTCGCGACGAGCATCAGCCAGACCACGGAGACCGGGATCAGGACCTTCCAGCCGAGCTTCATCAGCTGGTCGTAGCGGACGCGGGGCAGTGTGCCGCGCAGCCAGATGAAGAAGAAGAGCAGCAACTGCACCTTGACCACGAACCAGAGCAGCGGCCACCAGCCGTGGTTCGCGCCCTCCCAGAAGGTGGAGACCGGCCAAGGAGCCCGCCAGCCGCCGAGGAAGAGCGTCACCGACACGGCCGAGACCGTCACCATGTTCACGTACTCGGCGAGCATGAACAGCGCGAACTTGATCGACGAGTACTCGGTGTTGAAGCCGCCGACCAGGTCGCCCTCGGACTCCGGCATGTCGAAGGGGGCCCGGTTGGTCTCGCCGACCATCGTGATGATGTAGATGATGAAGGAGACCGGCAGCAGGATGATGTACCAGCGGTCCTGCTGCGCCTCCACGATCGCCGACGTCGACATCGACCCGGAGTAGAGGAACACCGAGGCGAAGGCGGCGCCCATGGCGATCTCGTACGAGATCATCTGCGCGCAGGAACGCAGGCCACCGAGGAGCGGGTAGGTGGATCCGGAACTCCAACCCGCGAGGACGATGCCGTAGATGCCGACCGAGGCGACCGCGAGGATGTAGAGCATCGCGATCGGCAGGTCGGTGAGCTGCATCGTGGTGCGCTCGCCGAAGATCGAGATCTCGTTGCCCGCCGGGCCGAAGGGGATCACCGCGATCGCCATGAAGGCCGGGATGGCCGCGACGATCGGCGCGAGGACGTAGACGACCTTGTCCGCGCGTTTGACGATGACGTCTTCCTTCAGCATCAGCTTGATGCCGTCGGCGAGCGACTGGAGCATGCCCCAGGGGCCGTGCCGGTTGGGGCCGATGCGCAGCTGCATCCAGGCGACGACCTTGCGCTCCCACACGATGGAGAACAGCACGGTCAGCATCAGGAAGGCGAAGCAGAACACCGCCTTGATGACGACCAGCCACCAGGGGTCGGTGCCGAACATCGAGAGGTCTTCTGCGGCGAGGTACGGGCTCATGCCTCCACCTCCTTGGGGGCCTCGGTCGCGAGCGTCGCCGGGCCGATGCGGACGAGGGAGCCGGGCCGCGCCCCGGTGTCGGAGGCGACGCCGCCACCGGTGGAGTTCAGCGGCAGCCAGACCACCCGGTCGGGCATCGCGGTGATCAGGACGGGGAGTTCGACCGTCCCTGCGCTGCCGGTCACCGCGAGGACGTCGCCGTTCTTCACGCCCGCTTCGGCGGCCGTGGCGGCCGACACGCGCGCGTGGGCGGCGTGCCGCGTCCCGGCGAGCGCCTCGTCGCCGTCCTGGAGCCTGCCCTGGTCGAGCAGCAGCCGATGTCCGGCCAGCACGGCCTCTCCGGCGGCAGGCCGCGGCAACTGGGCCGCGGACTCCAGAGGTTCGGTGGCCCTGGGCCCGTCCCAGGCCCCCAGCCGGTCCAGCTCCGCACGCGCGGTACGCAGATCCGGCAGACCCAGGTGTACGTCCATGGCGTCGGCCAGCATCTGCAGGACGCGGGCGTCGGTCGGGGGGAGGCGCCGGGTCATGTGGTCGGGCTTGAGCGCGGCCTCGAAGAAGCGCACCCTGCCTTCCCAGTTGAGGAAGGTGCCCGCCTTCTCGGCGACCGCGGCGACGGGCAGGACCACGTCGGCGAGCTCGGTGACCTCGCTCGGCCGCAGTTCCAGCGAGACGAGGAAGCCGGCCTCGGCGAGCGCCTCACGCGCGCGTGCCGGGTCGGGCAGATCGGCGACCTCGACTCCGGCGACCACCAGGGCCTGGAGTTCGCCGGTGGCGGCGGCCTCCACGATCTGGCCGGTGTCGCGTCCGTAGCGGTGCGGGAGTTCGGCCACGCCCCAGGCCGTGGCGACCTCCTCACGCGCGCGCGGGTCGGTGGCCGGACGGCCGCCCGGCAGCAGCGACGGCAGCGCTCCGGCCTCGACCGCGCCGCGCTCCCCGGCCCGGCGCGGGATCCACACCAGGTGCGCGCCGGTCGCGGACGCGGCCCGTACGGCGGCGGTGAGCCCGCCCGCCACACCGGCCAGCCGCTCCCCTACGACGATCACGGCGCCCTCGGTGCGCAGCGCCTCGGAGGCCCGAGCGCCGTCGTCCTCCAGACCGACTCCGCTCGCGAGCGCGTCCAGCCACTCGGTCTCGGTGCCGGGAGCGGCGGGCAGCAGGGTGCCGCCGGCCTTCTCCAGGCCGCGTGTCTCATGCGTGGCGAGCGAGAAGACCTTCTGGCCGTGCTTCCGCCAGGCCTTGCGCAGCCGCAGGAAGATGCCGGGCGCCTCCTCCTCGGCCTCGAACCCGGCCAGCAGGACCGCGGGCGCCTTCTCCAGGAGGGAGTACGTGACGCCCGTACCGTCGAGGTCGCGTCCGCGTCCGGCGACCCGGGCCGCCAGGAAGTCGGCCTCCTCGCCGCTGTGCACGCGCGCGCGGAAGTCGATGTCATTGGTGTCGAGCGCCACGCGCGCGAACTTGCTGTACGCGTAGGCGTCCTCGATGGTGAGGCGGCCGCCGGTCAGAACGCCGGCCCGGCCGCGCGAGGCGAGCAGCCCCTGGGCCGCGATCTGCAGGGCCTCCGGCCAGGACGCCGGCACGAGGTCGCCCTCGGGGTTGCGCACCAGGGGGGTCTCGAGACGGTCCCGCTGTTGCGCGTACCGGAAGGCGAACCGCCCCTTGTCGCAGATCCACTCCTCGTTGACCTCGGGGTCGTTGGCCGCGAGCTTGCGCATGATCTTGCCGCGCCGGTGGTCGGTGCGCGTGGCGCAGCCGCCCGAGCAGTGCTCGCAGACACTCGGCGAGGACACCAGGTCGAAGGGGCGGGAGCGGAAGCGGTACGCCGCCGAGGTGAGCGCTCCGACCGGGCAGATCTGGATCGTGTTGCCGGAGAAGTACGACTCGAAGGGGTCGCCCTCACCGGTGCCGACCTGCTGGAGCGCGCCCCGCTCGAGCAGCTCGATCATCGGGTCGCCCGCGATCTGGTTGGAGAAGCGGGTGCAGCGGGCGCACAGCACGCACCGCTCGCGGTCGAGCAGCACCTGCGTGGAGATCGGCACGGGCTTCTCGTAGGTCCGCTTGCGGCCCTCGAAGCGGGACTCGGCCTGGCCGTGCGACATGGCCTGGTTCTGGAGCGGGCACTCGCCGCCCTTGTCGCAGACCGGGCAGTCCAGCGGGTGGTTGATGAGGAGCAGCTCCATCACACCGTGCTGGGCCTTCTCGGCGACCGGCGAGGTCAGGTGGGTCTTGACCACCATTCCGTCGGTGCAGGTGATGGTGCAGGACGCCATCGGCTTGCGCTGGCCCTCGACCTCGACGATGCACTGGCGGCAGGCGCCGGCCGGGTCGAGGAGCGGGTGGTCGCAGAAGCGGGGGATCTCGATGCCGAGTTGTTCGGCGGCGCGGATGACCAGGGTGCCCTTGGGCACGCTGAGCTCCACGCCGTCGATCGTCAGCGAGACGAGATCTTCCGGCGGGACCGCCGCCTCACCGCCTCCGGAGGGAGCGCTGGTGGTCACTGTCATGCGTTCACCTCCGTGTGCTTGTCCGCCCAGACCGTCGACTTGGCCGGGTCGAAGGGGCAGCCGCGGCCCGTGATGTGCTGCTCGTACTCCTCGCGGAAGTACTTGAGCGAGGAGAAGATCGGCGAGGCGGCACCGTCGCCGAGGGCGCAGAAGGACTTGCCGTTGATGTTGTCGGCGATGTCGTTCAGCTTGTCGAGGTCGCTCATGACGCCCTTGCCGGCCTCGATGTCGCGCAGCAACTGCACGAGCCAGTACGTGCCTTCGCGGCAGGGTGTGCACTTGCCGCAGGACTCGTGGGCGTAGAACTCGGTCCAGCGGGTGACGGCGCGTACGACGCAGGTCGTCTCGTCGAAGCACTGGAGCGCTTTGGTGCCGAGCATGGAACCGGCGGCGCCCACGCCCTCGTAGTCGAGGGGGACGTCGAGGTGCTCGTCGGTGAACATCGGTGTCGAGGAGCCGCCCGGTGTCCAGAACTTCAGCCGGTGTCCCGGCCGCATCCCGCCGCTCATCTCCAGCAGTTGGCGCAGGGTGATGCCGAGCGGGGCCTCGTACTGGCCGGGGCTCGCGACATGGCCGCTGAGCGAGTAGAGCGTGAAGCCCGGGGACTTCTCGCTGCCCATCGACCTGAACCAGTCTTTTCCTTTTTGCAGAATCGCGGGAACCGACGCGATCGACTCGACGTTGTTCACAACAGTCGGGCAGGCATAGAGGCCGGCCACCGCAGGGAAAGGAGGACGGAGCCGCGGTTGCCCACGGCGGCCTTCGAGCGAGTCGAGCAGTGCGGTCTCTTCACCACAGATGTACGCCCCGGCGCCCGCGTGCACGGTGAGTTCGAGATCGAGGCCGCTGCCGAGGATGTTCTTTCCGAGGTAGCCGGCCGCATAGGCCTCGCTCACGGCCGAGTGCAACCGCCGCAGGACTGGGACGACTTCACCGCGCAGATAGATGAAGGCATGCGACGACCTGATGGCATAACACGCGATGACAATGCCCTCGATGAGGCTATGCGGGTTCGCGAAGAGGAGCGGGATGTCCTTGCAGGTTCCGGGCTCCGATTCGTCGGCGTTGACAACTAGATAGTGCGGCTTTCCATCTCCCTGGGGAATGAACTGCCATTTCATTCCGGTGGGGAATCCCGCGCCGCCGCGCCCGCGCAGACCGGAGTCCTTCACATAGGCGATGAGATCGTCCGGCGACATGGCGAGCGCCTTGCGAAGTCCCTCGTATCCTTCGTGCCTTCGGTAGACGTCCAGCGTCCAGGACCTGTCCTCGTCCCAGAAGGCCGACAGCACGGGTGCGAGCAGCTTCTCGGGGCTGGTGTCTTTCAGCTCGGGTGCCAAGGTCATCACTCCCCCTCCTCGGCGGTAGGCCCGGCCGGGTGGGCCGGGTCGGAGGCCGATGTGTCCTGCGGCGCGTCGTGTGAGCTCAAGTGCTCCGTCGGTGACGGCTCGTGCACTGCCCTGTCCTGCGGCTCCTCATGAGGTCCGCCGTCGCGCGGATGAACCACGCGCGCGGGGGCGGTCTCCCCCTTGGCCAGCCTGAGGCCGATCAGCGAAGCGGGTCCCGCGCTTCCACCGGCCTCGACTGCCCCTTCCCGCTCGTCGGGAAAGCCCGCCAGGATCCGGGCGGTCTCCTTGAAGGTGCACAGCGGCGCCCCGCGCGTGGGAGAAACCGGTGCTCCCGCGCGCAGGTCGTCCACCATGCGCTTGGCGCTCTGCACGGTCTGGTTGTCGAAGAACTCCCAGTTGACCATCACGACCGGCGCGAAATCGCAGGCCGCGTTGCACTCGATGTGCTCCAGCGTGACCTTGCCGTCGTCGGTGGTCTCGCCGTTGCCGACGCCGAGATGCTCCTGGAGGGCCTCGAAGATCGCGTCGCCGCCCATCACCGCGCACAGCGTGTTGGTGCACACGCCGACCTGGTAGTCACCGCTCGGGCGGCGCCGGTACATGGTGTAGAAGGTGGCGACCGCGGTGACCTCGGCCGTGGTCAGGTGCAGCATGTCCGCGCAGAACTGCATCCCGGTGCGCGTGACATGGCCCTCCTCCGACTGCACCAGGTGCAGCAGCGGAAGGAGCGCGGACCGGGAGTCCGGGTAGCGGGCGATGATCTCGCGCGCGTCCCGCTCCAGTCGGGCTCGAACGTCGTCCGGGTAGCCGGGCGCGGGCAGTTCGGGCATGCCCAGGCTGACGCCCTGCTCCGAAGAACTGGTGGTCACCGGTCGACGCCTCCCATCACGGGGTCGATGGACGCGACGGCGACGATGACGTCGGCGACCTGGCCGCCCTCGCACATCGCCGCCATGGCCTGCAGGTTGGTGAAGGACGGGTCGCGGAAGTGGACCCGGTAGGGGCGGGTGCCGCCGTCGGAGACGGCATGCACTCCGAGTTCGCCCTTGGGTGACTCGACGGCCGCGTACGCCTGTCCCGGCGGGACGCGGAAGCCCTCGGTGACCAGCTTGAAGTGGTGGATCAGGGCCTCCATGGAGGTGCCCATGATCTTCTTGATGTGGTCGAGGGAGTTGCCGAGTCCGTCCGGGCCGAGCGCGAGCTGGGCGGGCCAGGCGATCTTCTTGTCGGCGACCATGACCGGTCCGGGCTGCAGCCGGTCCAGGCACTGCTCGACGACCCTGAGCGACTGGCGCATCTCCTCGAGGCGGATCAGGAAGCGGCCGTAGGAGTCGCAGGTGTCGGCGGTCGGGATGTCGAAGTCGAAGGTCTCGTAGCCGCAGTACGGCTGGGCCTTGCGCAGGTCGTGCGGCAGACCGGCGGAGCGCAGGATCGGGCCGGTGGCG
Organism: Streptomyces sp. NBC_00287; assembly: GCF_036173105.1. Taxonomy (NCBI): domain Bacteria; kingdom Bacillati; phylum Actinomycetota; class Actinomycetes; order Kitasatosporales; family Streptomycetaceae; genus Streptomyces; species Streptomyces sp. NBC_00287. The sequence continues at coordinate 5,560,629 of NZ_CP108053.1, read as the reverse complement.
CCGAGGGCCATGCAGCCGGCCAGGTCGAGATAGCCGACGTCCTGCATACGGGCCTTGAAGATGGGGTTCCCGGTGGCGAGCTTGTCGTACTCCGGGAGGTTCTTCTTCATCTTCTTCACGAACTCGCGGATCTGGTCCACCGCGCCGGGCGGCAGGTCCTGGGCGAGTCCGCCGGGGCGGATGTACGCGTGGTTCATCCTGAGGCCCGTGATGAGCTCGTAGATGTCGAGAATCATTTCACGATCACGGAATCCGTAGATCATGATCGTGGTGGCGCCCAGCTCCATACCGCCGGTGGCGATGCACACCAGGTGCGAGGAGAGGCGGTTGAGCTCCATCAGGAGCACCCGGATGAGGGTGGCGCGGTCGGGGATCTGCTCCTCGATGCCGAGGAGCTTCTCGACGGCGAGGCAGTAGCCGGTCTCGTTGAAGAAAGACGTCAGGTAGTCCATGCGCGTCACGAACGTGGTGCCCTGCGTCCACGTGCGGAACTCGAGATTCTTCTCGATGCCGGTGTGCAGATAGCCGATGCCGCAGCGGGCCTCGGTGACCGTCTCGCCGTCGATCTCCAGGATCAGGCGGAGCACTCCGTGGGTGGAGGGGTGCTGCGGGCCCATATTGAGGACGATGCGCTCGTCGTCGGCGCGGGCCGCGGCCTGGACGACCTCGTCCCAGTCGCCGCCGGTGACCGTATATACGGTGCCCTCGGTGGTCTCGCGCGGAGTTGCGTGCTGCGTGCTCATGAGTACGACCTCCGCTGGTCCGGAGCCGGGATCTGGGCGCCCTTGTATTCGACGGGGATGCCGCCGAGGGGGTAGTCCTTGCGCTGCGGATGGCCCTGCCAGTCGTCCGGCATCATGATCCGGGTCAGGGCCGGGTGACCGTCGAAGACGATGCCGAAGAAGTCGTAGGTCTCGCGCTCGTGCCAGTCGTTGGTCGGATAGACGGAGACCAGCGACGGGATGCGGCGGTCGCTGTCGGGAGCGCTGACTTCGAGGCGGATCAGCCGGTTGTGGGTGATCGAGCGCAGGTGGTAGACGGCGTGCAGCTCGCGGCCCTTGTCGTGCGGGTAGTGGACGCCGCTCACGCCGGTGCACAGCTCGAAGCGCAGGGCCGGGTCGTCGCGCAGGGTGCGGGCGACGCGGAGCAGGTGCTCGCGCTCGATGTGGAAGGTGAGCTCACCGCGGTCGACGACCGTCTTCTCGATCACGTTCTCGGGCAGGAGGCCCTGTTCCTCCAGGGCGCCCTCGAGTTCGTCGGCGACCTCGTCGAACCAGCCGCCGTAGGGGCGGGCCGCCGGTCCCGGGAGCCGGACCGAGCGGACGAGGCCGTCGTAACCGGAGGTGTCGCCGCCGTTGTTGGCGCCGAACATGCCTCGCTGGACGCGGATCTCCTCACCGCCCTCGCCGCGCTGGCCGGGGAGGTTGGAGGCGCCGAGGTCCTTCTCGGGGTTGACGCCGTTGTTCGTGTCGCTCATCGCAGCAGCCCCTTCATCTCGATGGTGGGGAGCGCCTTGAGCGCGGCTTCCTCGGCCTCGCGGGCCGCCTCCTCGGCGTTCACGCCGAGCTTGGAGGTCTGGATCTTCTGGTGGAGCTTGAGGATCGCGTCCATCAGCATCTCGGGCCGGGGCGGGCAGCCGGGCAGATAGATGTCGACCGGGACGATGTGGTCGACGCCCTGCACGATGGCGTAGTTGTTGAACATGCCGCCCGAGGAGGCGCAGACCCCCATGGAGATCACCCACTTGGGGTTCGGCATCTGGTCATAGACCTGCCTGAGCACCGGTGCCATCTTCTGGCTGACCCGGCCGGCGACGATCATGAGGTCCGCCTGCCGCGGTGAGCCGCGGAAGACCTCCATGCCGAAGCGCGCCAGGTCGTAGCGGCCGGCGCCGGTGGTCATCATCTCGATGGCACAGCAGGCGAGGCCGAAGGTGGCCGGGAAGACGGACGACTTGCGCACCCAGCCCGCGGCCTGCTCGACGGTGGTCAGCAGGAAGCCGCTCGGCAGCTTTTCTTCGAGTCCCATGAGTTAAAGGCCCCTCAGTCCCATTCCAGGCCGCCGCGCCGCCATACGTACGCGTACGCGACGAAGACGGTGAGCACGAAGAGCAGCATCTCCACGAGCCCGAAAACACCCAGGGCGTCGAAGGTGACGGCCCAGGGGTAGAGGAAGACGATCTCGATATCGAAGATGATGAAGAGCATCGCCGTCAGGTAGTACTTGATCGGGAAGCGCCCGCCGCCGGCCGGCGTGGGGGTCGGCTCGATACCGCACTCGTAGGCCTCGAGCTTGGCGCGGTTGTACCGCTTCGGACCGATCAGCGTGGCCATGACCACGGAGAAGATCGCAAAGCCTGCCCCGAGGGCTCCCAGTACGAGGATGGGCGCATACGCGTTCACCGCTCCTCGCTCCTCTCAGTCGGCACTGACTGCTGGCGGTTGCGTCGGACTCACCACTTGCGTCCCACCAGTCCCTCGAACCTCGCTCGTCCCGGCGAAGATCGAGAACATGTGAAGCAGGTCACAAGCCCAACTGCCTCGCATCTTATGCCCGACGCTCTGTGATCTGCGACACGGGGTATTACACAAGCTTTGTGATCTCCACCACCTGACGAAGGATCATGAAGTCGGATGAGTGGTGATCTTCGTACGCGAGGCAGCCAAGTGATCACCTGAGGTGACATTTCCGCTCGTCGGTGCAGCTCGGGAGGGGCGTCTCAATATCAAGAGACTTCCCTTGCATGCAAATTGGAGATGGACCTGGCGTCCTGATAGAGGACCGCGTTCACACATCAGGGGGAGGTGCACGGCAGGGTGTGGACGCGTGCGCGCATTCACGAGCAGCTCGGGTCGGGCCGTGCGCGCGGGACGCGCCCCTCGCTGTAACCGTTGCGTGACCTCCACCACATCCATGAGAGGCCCATGAGAACCGGGCTTGGCCACCTGCATCAACAAGTGGTAAGCGCGGGGCAATTCGGGCGAACCGATGAAAGGCCGTGATCACGGGTGGGATGGGTGGCGCCCGCAATGTCCGTTACGGCGTCAATAAAGGGCGACAGACGAGGGATTCACGGGGTCGATTGAACAACTGTGGCGCAGCACACGTTTCTTGAAGGTATGGAGGAGCCCCTGATACCGGTTGTTCTCATGTCCCACACCGCTCACATACGCAGCCACCGGAAACCCCGCCGCTCCGGGTCGACGACCCTCGCGATGCGCGCCGGAGTTGCCGGTGGCGTCCTCAGCATGGCAGCGGCGGGCGCGTCGGCCTCGGCGAGCGCCGCCGAGCCGGTCACGCAGACCCTCGAACTGCCCACCCTGACGGCCGACCTGGCCGCTCAGGTCGCCGAGTCCGCGGACGCCACGCAGCAGGCCGCGGCCAGCTATGAGCTGCAGGCCGAGCGTGACGCCGCCGCCGCGGCAGCCGCGAAGGAGGCCAAGGCCGACCTCGCGGAGGCCAAGAAGAAGGCGGAGGCCAAGAAGGAGGCCGCGGAGGCTGCCCGCAAGGCCGCCGCCGAGCGCGCCGCCCGCAGCGCCGAGCGGACCACGCTCGCCGCCACCAGCACGACCGACACCGCCACGGCCACCGCCCCGGCGAGCGGCAGCGTCGGGACCGTCATCGCCTTCCTGAAGGCGCAGCTGGGCGACGCCTACGTCATGGGCGCCACCGGACCCAACGCCTGGGACTGCTCTTCCCTGGTACAGGCCGCCTTCAAGCAGGTCGGCGTGGACCTCCCCCGGGTCTCCCAGGACCAGTCGATGGCGGGCACGGACGTCTCCCTGTCCAACCTCCAGGTCGGCGACATCCTGTACTGGGGTGGCAAGGGCTCGGCGTACCACGTGGGTGTGTACATCGGTAATGGTCAGTACCTGGACGCCGCCAACTCGGCCAAGGGTGTAGTCATTCAGGATCTTTCCGGCTACCCCGCCTCTGGTGCGGTGCGCGTACTCTGACACACAGCCCATAAGGGGCACAGCAGTACGGATGGGGCCGCAGCCGCTCGGGGGCAGCGGCCCCATCCGGCACATCCGCCGGGATCGGTCCGGCGGTTCAGGACCTAGCCGAGGTCGAAGGTGTTGGGCAGGCCGAGGCGGTAGCGGACTTCGTCGATCCGCTTCAGGGGCTCCAGCTCGGGCGGGCGGTACAAGCCTACGATCGCGCAGCGCTCCGCGTCCGAATTGTCCGCCTCCAGCAGGGCGTTGACGGCCGCGCGGGCCGCCTCGTTGGCGCCCTCCATGGAGGCGAGGTCGATGTCGGTGCGGACGTAGTCGCCGGCGAGGAAGAAGTTGGGCACCCTCGTGCGGGCCGTGGGGCGGTTGTAGAACGTGCCCGTGGGGTGGATCATCAGCTGCTCGCGGTTCTGCGGGTCGGGGCCGCCGAGGCCCGTCACCGCCGGGTCCATGAACCAGCCAAGGCGGTCGCTGTCGGTGAGGGTCGTCTTGCCGGAGTCGTTCAGCGCGTCCTTCAGTTGCGCCCACAGTTCGGCGACGACCTCCTCGCGGGTGCACTCGCGGGCCGGCTTGCCGTACAGGATGCCCGGCTTCTCCCACTCGGAGATGATCGCGGAGAGGCAGTCCTGGGCGCTTCCGTCGCCGTAGTCGCGGGAGAAGTCCCGTCCGTCCCAGAACTGGGCCTGGCCGACCGCCGTCACCGCCCAGGGTGAGTCCAGGCAGTTGACGTGGCCGTGCACGACCGGGGTGGGTGTGCGCAGGTAGAACATCACGCCGGTCATCCAGTCCGTCTGCAGCGCGTCGCAGCGGGCCAGCTGCGGGTCCGCCGCGCGCAGGGCCCGGCCCCACGTCACGCGCGCGTGCTCCACCGGCAGTGCGCTGACGTAGTGTTCGGCGGTGACGGTACGGTCCTGGCCACCGTCGCGGGCCGAGACGTGGACGCCGGTCACCTTGCCGCCCTCGTAGAGCACCTCGCGGACCCGGGTGCCGAGGACGAACTCGACGCCGAGCGAGCGCAGGTGCCGTTCCCAGGGGTCGATCCAGGCCTCGCTGGTGGGGGCGTTGAGGACCCGGTCGATATCGGCGTCGCCGTCCATGCCCCGGCCGAGCAGGCCCCACAGCAGCAGGGCCTCGATGATGACGCGGCCGACGGTGCGGGTGGACGCCACCTCCGCGCGGGTGGCCACCAGGTTGCGGGTCTGGCCGATGGCGAGGAGCGACCGGTACTCCTCGCTCATCTCCTCCGCGCGCAGGAAGTCCCACCAGGAGGTCTTCTCCCACTCGTCCTCGCGGCGGGCGTCGCAGCTCGTGAGGTGGACCAGGATGCGGTCGACGAAGTAGGCGATCTCGTGGGCGGGCAGCCGGGTGCCGAGGTCCAGGACCGACAGGAGCTGGTCGCGGATCCAGGACGGGGTGAGGGTGCCGGGGGCGGGCGTGGTGGTGGCACGGCGGAGCGGGAAGTGCAGGTCGGGGCGACCGCCGGCGCGGGCGAACAGGGCCTCGGTGCCGCTGACGAGGTTGTCGTGGACGCCGTTCGCGTTGCCGGGAACGGGGATGCGGCGCATGGTGTCCGGCAGGTTCCGGTAGAAGCCGGGGAAGAAGCGGAAGCCGTGCTCACCGGGGAGGTCGGCACGGCCGCCGGCCGCCGTGCCGGGGACGGGCATCGAGCGGGCCTTGCCGCCGAGGGCGTCGTAGTACTCGTAGACGGTGACGGCGTAGCCGCGTTCGGCGAGTTCATGCGCCGCGCTGAGCCCGGCGACCCCGCCACCGAGGACGGCGACGCGCTTCCCGGACGGCCCGGCGGCGAAGGCGGGGCCGACGGTGCCCGCGGCGCCTAAGGCGAGCGCCGCGCCCCCGGTGGCCGTGAGGAAGCGTCTACGGCTGTGACCGGTCTTCTCCTGAGAGTCCAGGGTGTGTTCTGTTGTCATGAATACCGGAGGGTAGGGAGGGGCTCCGAAGGGTGGAAGCCCGATTCCCGGCCAGCCACAGCATCCACACAACCATCAGCAGAAAAAGGGGAGTTCACGATGCCCAGCGTTTTCCTGCAAGGCAGGCCCGTCGACTCGTATCCGTCGCTCGCGCCCGAAGCCCGGCGCGGTTCGGTGCGGCGGATCACCGAGGTCGGCGAAGAGGTGCTGCACAAGCCCTGCCGGGACGTGACCGAGTTCGGGCCCGATCTCGCGGCGCTGATCGACGACATGTTCCTCACGATGTACATCGCCGACGGCTGCGGACTCGCGGCGAACCAGGTCGGCGTCGATCTGCGGCTGTTCGTCTACGACTGCCCGGACGACGACGGGGCCCGGCACATCGGGCACATCGTCAACCCGGTGCTGGAGCAGCTTGACGCACCCCACAGGCGGCTGCTCGACGAGAGCGAGGGGTGCCTGTCGGTGCCGGGCGCCCTGATGGACGTACCGCGTCCGGACCGGGCCGTAGTGCGCGGGCTCGACAAGGACGGCGGGACGCTCGTCATCGAGGGCGCCGGGTACTTCGCGCGCTGCCTGGCGCACGAGACCGATCACTGCAACGGGCAGGTTTATCTGGACCGGCTCTCCAAGCGGGACCGCAAGGACGCGCTGCGGCATGTGGCGGACCGGCGGGACGAGGTGTTCGCCCGCCGGGTCGCCAATACGGAAGCCCTCAAAGGCTGATCAGGCCTTCGGCGCCACCTTGCTCAGGCCGTTGATGATTCGGTCCATCGCGTCGCCGCCCGTCGGGTCCGTCAGGTTGGCGAGGAGCTTGAGGGTGAACTTCATCAGCAAGGGGTGCGTCAGGCCGCGTTGGGTCGCGATCTTCATGACCTTCGGGTTGCCGATGAGCTTCACGAAGGCGCGGCCCATCGTGTAGTAGCCGCCGTAGGTGTCCTTGAGCACGCGCGGGTAGCGCTGCAGGGCCATCTCCCGCCCCGCGGGGGTCTGCCGGGCGTGGGCCTGGACGATGACGTCGGCGGCGATCTGGCCGGATTCCATGGCGTAGGCGATGCCCTCGCCGTTGAAGGGGTTCACCAGGCCGCCGGCGTCGCCAACCAGGAGCAGCCCGCGCGTGTAGTGAGGCTGGCGGTTGAAGGCCATGGGGAGGGCGGCGCCGCGGATGGGGCCGGTCATGTTGTCCGGGGTGTAGCCCCACTCCTCCGGCATCGACGCGCACCAGGCCTTGAGCACCTCGCGCCAGTCCAGTTCCTTGAAGGAGTCGGAGGTGTTGAGCACACCCAGGCCGACATTGGACGTGCCGTCGCCCATGCCGAAGATCCAGCCGTAGCCGGGCAGCAGCCGGTCCTCGCCCGGGCCGCGGCGGTCCCACAGCTCCAGCCAGGACTCCAGGTAGTCGTCGTCGTGGCGCGGGGACTCGAAGTACGTCCGTACGGCGACGCCCATCGGCCGGTCCTCGCGGCGGTGCAGGCCCATGGCCAGCGAAAGCCTCGTCGAGTTGCCGTCGGCGGCGACCACCAGGGGCGCGTGGAAGGCGACCTCGCGCTTCTCCTCCCCCAACTTGGCGTGGACGCCGGTGATACGGCCGGTGCGGTCGTCGATGATCGGGGCGCCGACATTGCAGCGCTCGTACAGTCGGGCGCCCGCTTTCTGCGCCTGACGGGCGAGCTGCTCGTCGAAGTCGTCGCGCTTGCGGACCAGGCCGTAGTCCGGGAAGGAGGCGAGGTCGGGCCAGTCCAGCTGGAGCCGGACTCCGCCGCCGATGATCCTCAGGCCCTGGTTGCGCAGCCAGCCGGCCTCCTCGGAGATGTCGATGCCCATCGCCACGAGCTGCTTGACCGCGCGCGGCGTGAGGCCGTCGCCACAGACCTTCTCCCGCGGGAACTCGGTCTTCTCCAGCAGGAGCACATCGAGCCCGGCCTTGGCCAGGTGGTACGCGGTCGTGGAGCCGGCTGGCCCCGCGCCCACGACGATCACATCGGCGGTGTTGTCGGAGAGGAGGGGCTCGGTCACGGCGGGATCTCCCCAAGTTCGAAATCTGCGTGCCGACCGGCACAGGACAGGGGCAGTCTATTCAGCAGCAGTGATCACCCGGCTGAAGGGTTGCCCCCGTGAACCGAGCTCTCCCCGTAGTACGGCTGCGTGTTCCCACCGACGAGGACGCGGTCGCCTGGCACCGGATCTTCGACGACCCGGATGTCATGGAGTTCCACGGCGGCAAGTCCGCGGGTCTGTCCGTGTACGAGGAGCTCACCGCCCGGCAGCGCCGGCACGACGCCGAGCGCGGGTTCTGTCTGTGGACCGTGCTGGACGATTCCGACCAGGTCATCGGCTTCACGGGCGCCCAGCCCTGGGAGCGGGACTGGGGTCCCACGGGCGAGATCGAGATCGGCTGGCGGCTTGCGCGGGCGCACTGGGGCAAGGGGTATGTCACCACGGCCGCGCGGCTGACGCTGGAGCGGGTGCGGTCGGCGGGCGTGCCGAGCGTGGTGGCCATGGTCGACGCCCGTAACGAACGGTCGATCGCGGTGACCCGGCGCCTGGGCATGCAACTGGCCGAGGTTTTCATGACGCCGACCAGCGAACGGCAGGGGCACTGCTACCGGCTGGACCTCACAAGCGGAGCCGCGTGAAGCACTTCAGCTACCCACGGTAACCGACTGTCACAGAAAGACACTTACCGCTTCCGAGCGGTACCCGGCGGGGGTTACCCTGCCGGTACCGCTGGGGGTGACGTCTGTGTACAAACCGCCCAAGACACCCGAAGTGCGAGTACCGCGCCTCGTGGGGCTGATGGCCGTGGACGCGCGTACGTCGGCCGAGGCACGCGGCGTGCTGCTGGCCTCTCCCGACCGGCCCGACTTCCATCTCGCCGTCGTCGACTATGTCGTACGGCAGTACCCCCCGCCCGGCGTCGAGGTCCCGCGCGGGGCCGTCGTCACCGTGTGGTTCGACTTCGGGGAGGGAGAGGGCGGCGGAGGCGCCGGCGTTCGGGAACCGCGGCCACCGCGCCAACCGCGCGGCGGGATGCAACGGGAACTCGACGAGCCGGGAGGCCACTCCTACGCGGCATGCGCGAGCTTCGGCTCCCCTTGACGAAACCCCGCCTCAGCTCTCCTTGAACCCCCGGTGCAGAGCCACGACCCCGCCGGTCAGATTCCGCCACGCCACCTTCGACCAGCCGGCCTTCTGGAGCCGCTCGGCCAGCGCGGGCTGGTCGGGCCAGGCACGGATGGACTCGGCGAGGTAGACGTACGCGTCGGGGTTGGAGGACACCGCGCGGGCGACCGGCGGCAGGGCGCGCATCAGGTACTCGGTGTACACGGTCCGGAAGGGCGCCCAGGTCGGGTGCGAGAACTCGCAGATGACGACCCGGCCGCCGGGCTTGGTCACCCGGTACATCTCGCGCAGACCGGCGTCGAAGTCCTGCACATTGCGCAGGCCGAAGGAGATCGTGACGGCGTCGAAGGTGTCGTCCTTGAAGGGCAGCCTCGTCGCGTCACCGGCGGTCAGCGGCAGCCAGGGGTGCTTCTTCTTCCCGACCTGGAGCATGCCGAGGGAGAAGTCGCAGGGGACGACGTAGGCGCCGGTGCGGGCGAAGGGCAGGGAGGAGGTCGCCGTACCGGCGGCCAGGTCCAGGATCTTCTGCGCGGGGCGGGCGTCGACCGCCTTGGCGACCTCCTTGCGCCACACCCGGTCCTGGCCGAGCGAGAGCACGTCGTTCGTGAGGTCGTACCGTTCCGCGACGTCGTCGAACATCGAGGCGACTTCGTGCGGCTGCTTGTTCAGGGAAGCGCGGGTCACCCGGCCATTCTTGCAGTACGACCCCCAGCACCCCGCTCAGGGGAGGAGCCGCGGCTTCTTCTTTGCCGCCACATCCTCCACCCACCCGCACACCAGGACGAACCCGGCAATCAGCACCCAACCGACTCCGAACATGAACCACTGGCTCTCCAGCGGCAGATACGCCTCGAAGGCGGGCACCTTCCAGAACTGGTCGATCAGCGGGACGGCGAGGATCAGCGCGATCTCGTGCCAGAGGTAGATCGTCACGGCACGCGCGTTGAAGACCGTCACCAGCCGGTCGAGCCGCCTCAACCGCGTCAGCCCCGCGAAGTCGATCCGGAAGCGCGCCTTGGCCCACATCAGCAGCATCACGAACCCGGCCGACCAGAAGGCCTGCGCCAGCGGGATCTCGTCGAGGTCGTAGGTGCCGTACTCGCCTTGGTGCGTGAGGGCGTACCAGCCGCCGTAACCGAGTGCGACGAGCGACAGGAACACCACCGCCGCCGGTTTCATCCGCTGGAGCACGCCGTCGCGGTGCGCGAAGCCGAGGAGCCAGCAGAAGAGGTACGTCGACAGGTCCCACAGGGCGCTGCCGAGCCGGTTGTCCGGCCCGGCCCAGGCGAACTGCAGGACCACGATCGGGGCGAGGGAGCCCAGCAGGACGGGGATCGGCGCGAGCCGGAACACTTTCAGGAGGAGGGGGGACAGGAGGACGAACCAGAGGTACGTCCGCAGGTACCAGAGGATCTCGTATGCCTGGACGCCCCACTCGTTGCCGGGCGGGTCGCCGAGCGGGACGACCCAGTAGACGATCTGCCAGTCCGGCATCCAGCCGTGGATCAGCATCGCGACGACCACGAAGAAGCCCCAGAACCAGAAGGGCGGCAGCAGACGGCGCAGCCTGCCGCGAAGCACGTTCAGCGCGGGCCGCTCCAGGGACTTGGCCATCAAGGTGCCGGCCAGGCCGAACATGATGCCCATGGAGGGGAAGACCAGGCCGGCCCAGGCCCAGCCGAAGGTGTGGTAGGTCACGACCCTGATCAGGGCGACCGCGCGGAGGGTGTCGAAGTAGCGGTCCCGAACGGGCAGGGTCGCTACGGCGGTGACAGTCCCTCCGCGCCGGTGCGAGCCCACTCAGCCCACCCCCGCCGGTGTCCCGACCTCGCCGGTCCGCTTGAGCTTCTGCCAGCGCAGGCGGCCGCCGGTCAGGGCCGTGATGCAGGAGTGGATGAGGACGAGGTACATCATCTGCCGGTAGGCCAGTTGCTGGAGCGGCATCATCAGCAGGTAGCGGTACTTCTCGCGGTCGAGGCGGAAGGCGTACGCCGCGCAGACGAGCTGGACGGCCAGCACCGCGAGCCAGGCCAGCAGGGCCGCCCTGAAGTCGACGAAGATCATCGAGTAGACGGTGAAGACGTCGATGAGCGGCGCGAAGACCGGCGTGACGATCTGGAAGATGACCACGAGCGGCATCCCGACCCGCCCGAAGCGACCCGACGGCCCCTTGTCCGTCAGGGACTTCCGGTGCTTCCACAGGGCCTGCATGGTGCCGTAGGACCAGCGGTAGCGCTGAGACCAGAGCTGTTTCAAAGACCCCGGGGCCTCGGTCCACGCGCGCGCGTGCTCCTGGTAGACGACCCGCCAGCCCGCGCGGTGCATGGCGATGGTGATGTCGGTGTCCTCGGCAAGGGTGTCCTCGCTCATCCCGCCGACCTCGAGCACCGCGTCCCGGCGGAACGCGCCGATCGCGCCCGGGATCGTGGGCATGCAGCGCAGCAGGTCGTACATGCGCCGGTCGAGGTTGAAGCCCATCACGTACTCGATGTGCTGCCAGGCGCCGATGACGGTGTTGCGGTTGCCGACCTTGGCGTTGCCCGCGACCGCGCCCACCTGCGGATCGGCGAAGGGCTGCACCAGCTGCCGTACGGTGTCCGGCTCGAAGACGGTGTCGCCGTCCATCATCACGACGATGTCGTGACTGGCGCTGCGCACGCCGTTGTTCAGCGCCGCGGGTTTGCCGGCGTTCTCCTGGCGGATGACGCGGACGTTCCGCATACCCAGCGAGTCGGCAGCGGCCCGCGCGATCTCGGACGTGCCGTCGGTCGAGCCGTCGTCGACGACGATGATCTCGATCGGATGGGTGCTCTTCGCCAGTGACTGAAGGGTGTTGGCGATGCACTCCTTCTCGTTGTACGCCGGGACGACGACCGTGACCGGTCCGGTGACCGGCGGACCCCAGCTGAACCGGCGTCTGTTGCGCAGCCGGTAGTGGCGGCGGGCGAGGATCAGCATCATCCCGAACCGGCCCAGCACGGCCACGCCCACGACCAGCAGGCCGACCGACAGCGCCGGTACGGTCCACTCGGCGACGGCGACGGCCGCGATGAGGGCCTTGCCCTCGTAGAGGGTCGCGCCGGTGGCCTCGCGGTGAGCGCCCTGGAGGCCCGAGCCGCCGGGCCCCGCCGCGGGCCCCTGCTCCTGCATGACCCCGCTGATCGTCGTGAAGGTGTACCCCTTCGCCTTCATCTTCTCGATGTACTTCGGCAGCGCCTTGATCGTCTGCGAACGCTCACCACCGGCGTCGTGGAAGAGCACCGACGCGCCCTTGTTCTTCGCCGGCGTCGCCCACTTGACGATCTTCGAGACGCCCGGCCGCTTCCAGTCGTCGCTGTCGGTGTCGATGAAGACGCTGGTGTAGCCGTCCTCACCGAGCTCCTGGTAGACGGGCCAGCTGTAGTTGTCGATGGCGTCCGTCTCCGAGGAGTACGGCGCCCTGAACAGCGTGGTCGTGATGCCGGCCGCGCCCGCCAGCGCGAGCTGGGTCTGCGTCATCTCGCGGGTGACACGGGCGTCGCTCTGGTACGACAGGTCGACGTGGGTGAAGGTGTGGATGCCGACCTCGTTGCCCTGTGCGACCAGGTCCTTCACGATCCCGGGGTAGCGGGAGACCATCGAGCCGACCACGAAGAAGGTGGCCGGGATGTCGTACTCCTCGAGGATCGCGAGGACTTGGGGCGTCCAGGTCGGGTTGGGGCCGTCGTCGAAGGTGAGGGCGATGGTCTTGTCCGGCACCGAGACCGTGGTGGCCTGGCCGCCCCGGAAGGTGAGGATCGGGCCGCCGTCGAGGACCTTGTCGGGTACGTCGCTGGAGCTGGCCCCGCTGCGCACCCGCTGGTCGCCGCCGACCTCGGCGCGCAGATAGCCGTCCAGCAGCATGATGCTGGTCAGTGCGAGCAGGAGCAGCAGGGCGAGGATGACTCGCGGTTTCTGCAGCGCCGCGGCCTTGCCCGCCACCCGTTCCATCCGGGTGGGGGCGCGGCGACGGCCGCGTGGGGGCGTCGTCGTAGTCATGGAAGTGGCTGCGGTCCAGGTTCAGTTGGCGGTGTCCGCCACGGCGGACGCGGAAGCGGTGGGGGCGGACGCGGTGGGGGCGGGTGTGCCGGAAGGCGGGGCGGAGGGCGCGCCGCTGGGCGGGACCTGGCCGCCGACGCCGCCCTGCGGCTGCTCGCCGGGTGCGCCGCCCGGGCCGCCGCCCTGGGCGCTGTTGCCGAACGGCAGCAGCGTGGCCGGGTCGGCCGAGATGCCGATGCCCATGAAGGCCATCCCCAGGACGACCGCGTACCCGACGCAGCCGACGCCGACGGCGATGCCGATACGGCGCAGCGCCTTCGAGCGGCGCCCGGAGTTGTCAACGAAAACGGGCCCTTCGGCGGACCCGTTGCCGCGTTTGCGGCGGCGACCGCGCGTCGCGGCGCTGCTTTCGATGGCGGGGTCGGAATGCATTCCCTGGACATTAGGGTGGCTTTATGTGCCGAAGGCGCCGGAGTCATGTGAGGCGCCCATGAGAAACGCCTTAACCTGTCCTTTTGCTGAGAGATTCGGCCCTTTCGGCGACTTCCCGGGGTGGACCCGGTTCGGTGTGAGACATTCACGCAATGCGGAGTTTTTCGAAGGCGACGGCCGGGCTCGTCATTCTGTTTGCCCTGGCAACGAGTGGATGTACGGCAGATTCCGGAAACGCCAAGCGCACCGAAAGCCTTACCTCCTACGCCCCCTACGTCAGCGCCCTCACCGCCTCCGACAACGACACGGCCGGCTCCCCCACGACGTACAACCTGGCCTTCGTGATCGCGGACGGCAGCGACTGCACACCGAGTTGGAGCGGTGTGTACGGTCTCGACGACTCAAAGGTCGCGTCCCGGATCGCCGAGCTTCAGGCGTCCGGCGCCACGATTCGCGTCTCCTTCGGCGGGGCGTCCGGGGATGAGCTGGCGGCGCAGTGTGACAGTGCGGACGCGCTCGCGCAGGCCTATGGGGAGGCACTGGACGTGGCCGGCGCCACCCAGGCCGACTTCGACATCGAGGGTGACGAGCTGTCCGACTCCGACTCGGTGGACCTGCGCTCGGAGGCGATAGCCCAACTCCAGGAGGAGTGGAGTGACTTGGCGGTCACGTTCACCCTTCCGGTGATGCCGTCCGGTCTCGACGACGACAGCATCGCGCTGCTGGACTCCGCCAACAATCACGGCGTCCAGGTCTCCACGGTCAACCTCATGACGATGAACTACGGGGAGTCGTACGACGGTGACATGGGCGACTACGCCCTCACCTCGGCGAAGGCGGCGCATACGCAGCTTCGGGAGGTGTTCGGGACGTCCTCGGCGGCGGCCTGGCGGGGGATGGCGCTGACCTCGATGATCGGGGCGAACGACGTCGACGGGGAGACCTTCACGCTTCAGGATGCGGCGCAGGTGCGGGCGTTCGCGGAGGAGAAGGAGATCGGGTGGGTGTCGATGTGGTCGACGTTTCGGGATCAGGAATGTGCGGATGATGACGACTCGCTGACCACTTGCAGTGGCGTGGAACAGAGTGCGGGAGCGTTCGGGGAGGCGTTCTCGGGCTGAGTCGGCGTTCTAGCGCCGTCTGTGCACCAGGCGGCCCGCGCACACCGTCGCCATGCACTCGCCGTTCTCCGCGAACACCGCCAAGTCCGCCCTGCCCGACTCCCTGATCGCCGTCGGCCGGCTGTGCGGGAGGACGGCCACGTCGTTGCGCTGGGCGGCCTCGCGGAGTTCGGGTGTATCGACGTACGCCGAAAGGACCGCCACCGCCCCCAGCTTCAGCACCGCGTGAATGCGCTCGCGCGGGCTCGGGGCCTCCGGGAGCGCGCCCTCGTGCTCCAGCCCCGGCCCCAGCACCCCCGGCCACCGCCGTACCCGCGCGCCCGGGAACCGTTCCTCCAGCTCGGCCAGCACACCGACCGCGGCGACGCGCGTGCCCTCGACGGCCACCGCGCCGCCCTTGATCGGCTCGGAGTCCCAGGTGTACCGGAGCTCGTCCGCCGCGTGGATCGTGAGCATCTAGTTGGACGCGAGCAGCTTCAGCTCGGGGTGCGCCGTGCCGCCCTCGATCGCGGTCGAGGAGATGTGGGACATGACTCGCTCGTCGACGGGGTCGTTCGCCGGGTCGTCGTGGACCACGATGTGCTCGTACGTCGTCGTCCGCTGGGCCGGAACACGCCCCGACTTGCGGATCAGGTCGATGATCTCGAGACGGTTGGAGCGGTGCTTGGCGCCCGCGCTGGAGACGACGTTCTCCTCCAGCATGATCGAGCCGAGGTCGTCCGCGCCGTAGTGCAGGGAGAGTTGGCCGATCTCCTTGCCGGTGGTCAGCCAGGAGCCCTGGATGTGGGCGATGTTGTCCATGAAGAGCCGGGCGATGGCGATCATCCGCAGGTACTCGAAGAGCGTGGCCTGCGTGCGGCCCTTCAGGTGGTTGTTCTCGGGCTGGTAGGTGTACGGGATGAAGGCGCGGAAGCCGCCCGTGCGGTCCTGTACGTCGCGGATCATCCGCAGGTGCTCGATGCGCTCGGCGTTGGTCTCGCCGGTGCCCATCAGCATGGTGGAGGTGGATTCGACGCCCATCTTGTGGGCGGTCTCCATGATCTCCAGCCAGCGCTCGCCGGACTCCTTCAGCGGCGCGATGGCCTTGCGGGGGCGCTCGGGGAGCAGCTCCGCGCCGGCGCCCGCGAAGGAGTCGAGCCCTGCGGCGTGGATGCGCTGGATCGCCTCCTCGACCGACACCTTGGAGATCCGCGCCATGTGCTCGACCTCGGAAGCGCCCAGCGAGTGGATGACGAGCTGCGGGTACTCCTTCTTGATGGCCGCGAAGTGCTTCTCGTAGTACTCCACGCCGTAGTCCGGGTGGTGCCCGCCCTGGAACATGATCTGCGTTCCGCCCAGCTCGACCGTCTCCGCGCAGCGGCGCAGGATGTCGTCGAGATCGCGCGTCCAGCCCTTGTCCGTGGCCTTCGGCGGGGCGTAGAACGCACAGAACTTGCACGCCGTCACGCAGACGTTCGTGTAGTTGATGTTCCGCTCGATGATGTACGTCGCGATGTGCTCGGTACCCGCGTACCTGCGGCGCCTTACGGCGTCGGCGGCGGCGCCCAGCGCGTGCAGCGGGGCGTCGCGGTACAGGTCGAGCGCCTCGTCGGGCGTGATGCGTCCGCCCGCGGCGGCACGGTCGAGGACGGACTGAAGGTCGGCCTTCTCGGTCACCGGCGGTGTCCCTTTCGTCAAGGGTTGTGGACGGACTGATCCAGCGTACGCCAGCCCTTGCGAGGGCCCGACGTCAGGCCGCGTACGCCCCGATCAGCAGCCCGAGGAAGGCCCCTGCGATCAGGAACGGCCCGAACGGGATCGCCGTCTTGCGCCCCGCCTGCCGTACGACGACCAGGGCGCCGCCGTACAGCGCCCCGAGCAGGAAGCCGGCGAAGGTGCCGAGCATGACGGTGGACCAGCCGTACCAGCCGAGGACGGCGCCCATGCCGAGGGCCAGCTTGACGTCGCCGAAGCCCATGCCGGAGGGGTTGATCAGGAAGAGGACGAGATAACCGCCGCCGAGGGCGAGGGCGCCGTACAGGGCGGTCGGCCACTCCCCCGTGTGCTCGGGGACCAGGGCGACCACACCGAGCAGCGCGAGCGCGGCGGCCGCGAGCGGCAGGGTCAGGGCGTCCGGCAGCCGCTGCACCCGGAAGTCGACGACCGCGAGCAGCACGCCGAGGGGGCCGAGCAGGAGCCATACGCCCAGTTCGGGGCGGGTGCCGGTGGCCGCGGCGAGGGCGGCGCAGACGAGGGCGGTGGCGAGGGAGAGAGGGGCGACGCCGGAGCCGTACGGCTTCCTGCAGGTCGCGCACCGCGCGCGCCCCAGCCAGCCGCGTACCAAATGCCCCTGCGGGCAGCTGTCGCGCCAGGGCTCGCCGGACGGGGCGGAGAAGCGGTAGACGGCGCGGGGCAGGAACGCGCCCGCCGCCGCACCCCAGAGTGCGGCGGCGATCACCAGGAGCAGGTCGGTCATCCGGCCGCGACGGCACCGGAGCGCCAGTTGGGCAGCAGCTCGTCGAGCAGCGCCTCCGTGCGCGGCGGCAGACCGCGCGCCCCGCTGCGGGTGATGAGGTCGGCGGCGAGCGCCTGGAGCCGGGCGGTGTCGCCGGTGGCGTGGGTGGCGCGCAGCAGCTCGTGCCACAGGCGCTCGTCGGCGGGCGCGGAGTTCAGGGCCGCGGTGAGCGCCTCGATGGCCTTCTCCGCGCGGTCCTTCTCCAGGTGGAACGCGGACAGCGCGAGCCCGATGTCCGCGACCAGCAGCGGGAGTTGGGCGTCGATGATCTCGTGGGTGAGCCAGCGGTAACGGCCTTCGGGCCGGTCGGCGAGCAGCGGCCCGCGCACCAGCACCAGCGCGTCGGTGAGCAGCCGCCCCCGGACCTGACGGCTGTTGATGCCCCGCCCCTGGGTGGCCTCGTGGTACAGCGACCGCAGTACATCGAGATCGGATACGACGGACTTGGCGAGCGTGAGCCGGCCGGTGGAGTCGGTGCGCAGCCGGGCGCTGCCGTCCGGGTCGGTGCCGAGCCAGGCGTTGAGCCGCTCCAGCAGCGCGTCGCGTACGTCCTCGGTGACCCCGCGCGGCCACAGCGCAGAGGACAGCACGCGCGGGTGCACGCCCTCACGGTGCAACAGGAGCAGCGCGAGCGCCTCGTGGAGCAGGGCGCTGCGCTCGCCGTCCGGGGTGTCGAGGCCGATGATCTCGTACGGGCCGACGAGCCGGGCGTAGACCGCAGGCCGCCCCTGCTCGCTGATGTCGACGAGGAACGGCGGGGTGTTGGCGGGACCGTCGGGGTTCTGGTCGGGGTCGGCCTGCACGAACAGCTCGACGACGGCCTGCTGTTGGGCGGTCGGCAGAAGCTGCGCCTCCAACTCCAGCCCGAGCAGCGGGGCGAGCAGCTTGCCCTCGCCGGTGATCTCCATCTCCCAGGAGGCGCCGGGCAGATCGCCGGTCTCGGTGCCGACGAGGTAGCCGATGCCGAGCCGGCTGGCGTCGGAGGCGAGTTCGGCGAGCTTGACGGCGTCCTCGGCGGAGGGCTGCGCGGCGAGCAGGACGAGATGCGGGGCCCAACGGGTGTGCTGGGCGGGCCCGGTACGCCCGGTGAGCACGGAGTCGTGCCCGGCGGCCCCGAGCGCGCCGCGCCGCTGCCGGGTCTCGGCCTCCATGGTCTCGATGAGGTCGTCGATGCCGTCGAGGTGGCGGAGGCGGTTGGGGGCGAGGGGGGTGAGGTCCTGCCCGAATCCGACGAGCGTGATGGTCATGCGGTCGGACCACCCATTGGTGGCGAGTTCGGCGGCGACCGAGGCGAACACGGCGGCTCGATCGGCCTCACGACCGCTCAGCGACACGATCCCCGGCACGGACTCCAGGTTCAGCAGCAGCCGGGAGTCGTCCATGGTGCCGAGGCTGACGAGGCCGGGGTAGGGCGCGGCGGTGTCTCCGTCCTCGTACCGTTCGGCATCGCTGCGGGCCAGCATCCAGAAGGTCTGGTCCTGCCCGAGCTGCCATGGAGCGGGCGGCTTCCCGGCGGGCTGGGCGAGCTGCAGATGCAGATCGCCGTTGCTGAGCCAGGCGGCGTAGACGGTCGGCAGTGCGCGCGACTCCTCGGCGAGCGAGGCGGCGAGCCCACGCAGGGAACGGTCCAGCAGTCGTACGCCTTCGGGGTCGGCGCCGACGAGCAGCGCGTCCTGGGCGTCGGCGGCGTCACCGGTGGGCGTGGGCGGCTCCATACCGCGCCGCCCACCGACGGAACCGAGGGCCGACTGCCACATGGCCTGACGGCGCCGACGGCCGAGGGCGCCGAGGAGACCGGCGGCGAGGAGGGGGGCGGTGAGGAGGGCTTCGGGGAGGCCGAAGCTGCTTTCGGACTGCGCCTCGGTGGAGGGGGTGGCGGCAGGGGTGTTGTGGGGGGTCTGCTGCTGATGGCCGGTGTTCTGGTCGGGGGCGGGGCGCTGCTCGGGGAGGGAGACCTGGGATGCTCCTCCGCCGCTCCCCTGCGCGTGATCGCCACCGGTCTTGGCGTAGTCGTGGATCTGCTGCTGGACCTCAGGCGACACGTTGGGAGCCTCGTCCGGCATTTCAACGAGCTCCCCACCGCGCGCATCGCCCGGCATCTCCATGATCCAGCCGGGCCGGATGAGGCTGGCCTCGGACAGCTTGCTGCCGTCGGGCTGCACTCGGTCCTTGTTGAGCTGGTAGATCTCCTTGTACCGGCGGCCGTCGCCGAGGTGCCGTTCGGCGATCTCCCAGAGGGAGTCGTGGTGGCGACCCTCGGGCGGCTGGATCCGGTAGTACTTCGTGTCGCCGTCCTTGGCGGTACTCGGGGCCGCTTCCGCGTGGGAGGCCTGCTCGGCGAGGGCGGCGGCGGTGGAGGCGGCCTGCTCCTGCTGCTGGGCGAAGAGTCCACCGCCGGGGGTCTGCTGGGCGGCGGCGACGGTACCGCGCTGGTTGGTGTCCAGGCTCTGGCCGAGCTGCGAAAGCCCCGGGGTGAGGCTGGCGGCGGTGGCGCCGACGAGCAGCAGCGCGGCGACGAGCTGCCGGGCGAGAAGCTGGCTGGGCCCGGCGCCGGGTACGCGACCAGGAACCCCGACGCCCGACAGAGCGGCCTTCATCTCGACGATCACACAGGCGGTGAACTGGGCCCAGGCGAGCCAGACGAAGAAGGTGAGGATGCCGAGGAAGGTTCCGACGCTGAGCTCGTTGGTGAGCCACTCCTGCGGGTCCCACGTACTGGGCACCGGCCACCCCAGCTGCGTGGCCAGCGCGCCCGGCACCCCGACGACCAGCACCAGCAGCGCGACGAACGCGAGGAACGCCTTGACGAAGTCCCCGAACGAACGCCGGTGCACCCGCACGGGCTGCGGGGTCCGGTTCCGCGGGGTGTTCGGGCTTCCCGTCGGGCTTCCCGTCGAACTTGAGCGTCGCGGCATGGGAGGTGTCCTGGGGTTGTGTTCAGTGGGGTGGGGTGTGATGGGTCTGCTGAGCCTACAGAGATCTTATGGACTGCTCCGGGGGCCGTCGAAGGGCGGAGCGGAAGAGAACGGCGCGGGAGCCACGACCCGTCCGAAAAGCCCGAGTTGCCCTGCCGGAGTGCGGCGACTGGACCGGAGCCCCCACATTCCCCACACAATCCGTGTGATCCCGTAGGGTCACGCCCGCGTCGCCGGTTTCCACCTTGCCGACGAGAAAGTCCTTGAGCGCACACAGGAAGCCCCGCACATCGACCTCACGTGAGCCGGCGCCCTCCCTGGACCAGCACCCGAGCCAGCCCTTCCCGCGGGCACGGCGCCCCACCCTTACGCACACCCAAGTCGTCTGTTCTCCGTCGATGCCGACTTCGATCACGTCGGCGATCAAGTCGCGTGACTCGTCCACCAATACCGGAATGACATTCTCCACCTCGGAGGAGTCGAATCCACCGCAGCCTCAGCGAAGGCTTTCCTCCACGAATCGGCGGAGTTCGTCAAGGTTCATGGTGCGGCGGTCCGAGCCTTCGGTCACGGACCAGGAGCCGTCGGTCCACTTCACCCGCCACGCCTTGCCGTGCCGATTCTCGTATTCCACGAACGCCTCAGGTGTGTTTTCCAGTTGAGGGAGCTCGTTCAACAGGACGTGCGGGTAAGTAAGAGCACGCTCCGGGTTGGTGCTGCCGCCACCAGTACGTGGGTTGTCGAAACGCATCTTCAGGAAGGGCACAGACTCGCGGTCGATCTCCGCAGTGGGCAACATCTTGTGGTACCGAGCCTCCGCCTCCGGCAAGGTCTCGTGCCCGGAAAACTCACACGCGTACGCAGGAAAGACGATGTGGACGAACGGCGTGAGCTCGGGATTCTGCACCCGGTGATGGCCGTGCACCTCGGGAGCCGTGGCCGCAACGGAATCGAAGGTGTACCCAGGCGCGCTGAAGCCGTCCACGGACGTCAGACAGCGTCCCTCCGAGATCAGCTCCGACTCATGCTCGCGGGCGAAAGCGAGGACCGCACGGGCGAGAGCCTCATCATGCCTACGCACCTGATTGATCTGGAGGAGCCTGCTGCCGTCGCCGGTCAGGGCTCCGGCGAAATTCAGTACGGGATTGAGGCTCCACTTCCAGGCCCGGTCCAGACCTTCGAGCGGGGCAGCGTGGGGGAAACCCGTGATGGTGGACTGCAGATCCATGGTGCCTTCCGAGGTCGGTGCGGGCTGTGCGACTGGGTCCGTCAAGAGCAACGGTAGTTGTCACCGGTGTCCTGTCTGTACCTCGCGTCCATCAGTGCCCCTCCACGAGAGTTCTGGCTCTTGTCCATGGCTTCCATCTTGTTCGCGTCGTTGTAGAAGTCGTTGCGCGTCGCACGGTTGCTGTCGTAGCCCGTGGTGTTCCAGTGATCCACAACGGGCTGCCTGTGTTCGTACGTGACCGTCTCGTGGAACGGCTTGGAGCCGGGGTTCTTCGGATCCCAGATGATGTCACCCTTTGAGTCGAACCAGGTCAGCTTCTCCCTGGGGATGTTGTTGCCATGCTTGTCGACCGGTCGTTTGTCCTGCGCGACCCCTTCGAGCGTCCACTTCTTGGCCATTTCGTCATGCGTGGACTCCCGGTAGCCGGAGGGGTACTCGCTCTTCCTGTTGTGCGCCGTGTCGGGGGCGTCGGGATCGCGCGAGTACTGGCCGTTCTCCGGATCGCGATAGAGGCCGAGCGGGTCGATCCACCGGTACGGGTTGGGTACGTACGCGGTGTCGTTGGAAGCCGGTCCGAGGCCCAGGGGGTCTGCCGTCGTGTAGTGGCCGGTCTCGGGGTCGTAGTACCGGTGGTGGTTGTAGTGCCAGCCGGTCTCAGGGTCGGCGTACTGGCCCGGGAAGCGCAGGGGGCAGTCGACCCGGTCGCCGGTCCCGGCTACGCCGGTCGGAGTCGTCCGCAGTGGGAGGCCCCACAGAGTGGTGCGGTGCTGCCAGACCAGCTCGCCGTCCTCGGAGATGAGCTCGGCCGGGGCCCCGGACAGGTCGGTGACCACAGCATGGAAGCGAGTGTCTGCAATCGGGCCATCGGGGCTTCGGTCGACCTGCGTCAAGGGCAGGTGGGTACCGGGCGCATAGTCCCAGGTGGTGGTGTGCCCGCCGGAGGTGATCTGTTCAGCCAGCCGCGGACCGTCCCAAGTGAAGTGGGTCTCCTCGGCGACGGCGCCATCCTCGGCAAGGCGTTGCTTGGCCACCCTGCGGCCCGCCGGGTCGTATAGGTACCGCCAGCGCGTCCCTTCCGGCGTAACGGCGCCGGTCAGCTGACTCTGACTGTTCCAGTGGTACGTCCTGATTCGCTTCTGGCCATTGAGCAGCCGCCGCACCGATCGGACGATGCGCCCCTCGGCGTCCCGCTCATAGCGGGTCCGGCCGCATCGACGCAGCAGAGTCCCGGTGAACTCACGGTCCACGTCGTCGCTGCCGGTGACCGGGGTCGAGGCCTGGGACAAGTTGCCGACTGCGTCGTAGGCATAGGTCTCCGTCCACTCCGGCGCGTGAACGGCAGTGACCCGACCACCCGGGTCCAGGTCGAAACGGCGGGTACCGGTGGTGAGTTCGGCCAGTTCGGCCAGGCAACCATCAGCCCGGTACGCGTAGGTGCGGTGCTGGAGGAGCGTTTCGGCCCCCTCCGGATGGCGTGCCAAGGTCTGGGCGGTGAGGCGATTGGCGTCGTCCCAGGACTGCCCAAGGGTGACACCGTGAGTCAGGCTGCGGCCCGTCTCCCTGCCCGCGGCGTCGAACTGGAACGCAAGGCGGCGGCCGGCGGCCTCCAGGACCTCGGGGTGCCCCGACGCGTCGTACGACCAGGTCGAGACAATCCCGGAAGGGGTCCGGCGTTCGATGCGACGCCCAAGGGCGTCGTACCGGTACGTCGTGGTCCGTCCGTTGATGGTCTCGGAAAGAACACGGCCCACGGCGTCGAAGGTGCGCTTCACCTTGACGTCCGGTCCCTCTTCCTCAACGGGGTTCCCCTGTGAGTCGTAGCCGAGCAGAGTGGTTCGGCCGTCGTGTCGGAAGGAGGTCGTGCGGCCCAGCGCGTCCCTGCCGAACGAGACAGTCTCGCCGGCGCCGTTGGTGAACGATGTCAGCCCACCCATCGCATTCACGTCGTAGGTGAGTGTGCGGCCGTTGAAGTCCGTTTCCGCGATAACACGGTTCGCTCCGTCGTAGACGTAGTTCCAGGTCGCGCCCTGCGGGTTGGTCACTTGGACGAGGTTCAGCTCGGTGTCGTAGGTGAAGGTGAAGCGCGAGCCGTCCGGGCGAGTTCGGGCGGAGGCGAGGTGGAAGTGCGTGGGTTTGTAGGCGCTGGTCTGCCCGGCCTCGTCCGTGTACCGCACGAGGTTGCCCGCAGCGTCCCACTCGAACCGCTCGACGGCCCCGTCTCCAGCCTGGCGCCAGGAGATCCTGCCCTCGGTGGTCCAGCCGAGTCGCGTGGCACGACCCAACGCGTCGGTCACGGCGACCGGCCGACCGAACGCGTCGTACTCGGCCGTCGATGTGTTCCGACGCGGATTCGTGAGGGCGACCGGGAGGCCGACACTGTTACCGGCAGCCGTGTGCCGGTGGCCCAGGGCGTCCGTAACGCCGGTGAGGAACCCGGACGTGTCGTAGGTGTAGTAGGTCTCGGCGCCAAGCGGGTCACGGGTGGCGATCCGGTTGCCGCGTTCGTCATAGGAGTGCTGCCATACGGCTCCTTCCTGCTCCGTCACCGAGATGGGCAGGTGGAATTCGTTGTACTCCGCGGACGTGGCGGATCCGTCGGGACGTGTGACGCGCGTGACGTTGCCGACCTCGTCGTAGACATAGCGGAACGTGTGGTCAAGCGCGTCAGTCCGGGCGACGAGCCGGTCACGGTCGTCCCACTCGTTTTGGACTGTGGCGCCCAGCGGGTCCGTGGTCGACACCAGCTGGAGTCGGTCATTGTGGCGGTAGACCGTGGTACGGCCAAGGGAGTCGGTGTAGCGGGTGGCGCGGCTCTCTGTGTCGTATTCGATGGTGCAATTGAGGAAGCCGTCGGCGCCCTCGCCCCGGACGACACGGTCTTGGTCGTCGTATGTGTACCGGTACCAGGAGCCGATCCGGTCGGTCCACGACTCCACCCGGCCTGCCAAGTCGTAGCCGAATCTGTACGGCAGTCCGGTGGAGTCGCGTATCTCCGTGAGGTCCCCGGCCTCGTCGTAGCCGTACCGGAGAATGGTGGTTCCCGCGTCGGCCTCGCCGCTGCGCAATCTGAGCCCTACGACGCGGCCGTTGGCCGTGTCGACATGGACCTGGTACCCGCCGGAGTGGCGTACAGCCACGGGGCTGCCGTCGTGGGCCCGGTCGAAGTGGACGCGGTTGCCGTTGCGGTCGGATATCGCGGTCAGCGGCAGAGTGAACGCGGTATCCCGGCCGTTCTGCGGTGCCAGCGGCGCGAAGTGACGGGTCACTCCCGTCCTGGGGTCCGTGACCCGTAGCGCGCCCGGCTGCTCCTCGTCCCAGGTCAGCAGCCACCGGGGTCCTACCAGAGGCAGTACGGGGCCGTCCGCGCCCGGAACGGGATAGCAGAGGATCATTCCGTCCTCGGTGGCGAACAGCACTCCGTCCTCGTCGAGTTCCAGTCGCTCGTCGAAGGTGGAGGCCCATGACTCGCCGAACCAGTTGCCCCAGTGGTACGTGGAAAGGTGCGTACGGCGAAGAATCACGGGGAGCACACCCGGCAGTCCAACGTCGGTCTGCTCGATGAGCATCTCGCCGGAAACCATGTCGATCGGGTCGCCATTCTTGCAACGCCCCTTCGTCGGCTTGCTCTTCCCGACAGCGTCGTCTGCACCCCTGCGCAGCCCTTTGCCCAGCCCCCTGGCCATTCCCTTGAGGCCTGCCTTGCCGAGCGCCTTCGCGCCCATGGCGAGCTTGCCGAGGGTGGTGAGGCCCTTCATGCCGGGTATGCAGTCCAGCGCGGCGAACGCGACGTCCAATAGCCCGGCTTGGCCCTTGGAATACTTATAGAGCGAGTCGGCGAGAACGATGAGGCCGGCGACGATCACGATGGCGGCGAGGATGGGCCCACCGATGATCATCGCGATGACACCGACGACGGCCACGACGACCTTGCATACGGCGACGATCGTGTCCCAGTTGTCGACGAACCAGTCCCCGATGTCCTCCCACCACGACCGGTTCTGGATCCCCGCGTCGGAGGCCTCGTCGATCTTCGTCTTCGCGGTCCGAGCCGCCTCCTCGCGCATCTTGCGCGCGTCTTCGGCCATCTTCTTCGCCGCGTCCAACGCGCCCTGCGCATCAGCGACATCGCCGCGGGCGTTGGCCTGCGCGGTCTCCGCCTGCTGCACATCCCGGGTCGCGGCACGGACCTTCGCCTCGTCCGGCTTGTCAGCCGACTTGCTGCCGGTCGGGTCGTCCTTGTACTTGTCGGCTTCCTTACCAGCCCGCCCCACCCACGAATCAGCCGTAGACAGACGGGACTTGGCCGACGACAGATCCGACTGCGCCTCACGGCCCCTGGCCAGCGCACGGTCCGCCAACGCCTGCGCCCGCTCCAACTTCGGCCAGTAATCCGCCAGCGCATCGCCGCACAACTCGTACGACTTCTTCAGCTTCTTCAGATTCTTCGGGACATCGGCGAAGTCCTCCTTGAACACATCCGCCGACTTGCCCGCCCACTCAGCGAGAGCGCCCTCCCCCGCCATGCCCTTGACCAGACGCAACGCATCCGAGACATCGTCCGCGAAGTCATGCAGCTTCTTGGCCAGTTGCCGCACCTGCTGCGGATCCCCCGGCACCGGATCCTTGTCCAGGTCCAGGACATGCCAATCCGTGGGCCGATGCCCCGCCATACCGCAACCCCCGTCACGTACGCATCACCAACAACCGTATGCACACGTGAACATACAAGGCACAGCAGTTCGAGGCGAAGTTTCACCACACAATCCCCTACGGCCGCTCAGGGGCTCTCTACTCGCGCTTGATAGCGTCGTTGCCGCTTGCAGTCGACACCAGGGGGAACTCCGTGGCCCGCCGCACTCTGACCACCACCGCCGCGACGCTCGCCGCGACGCTATTGCTCTCCGCCTGCGGCGGGGGCGGCGATGACTCGTCGGATGACATCGAGGGGGCGGACAAGGGGTCGAGCAGTCCGTCGGCATCGGCGTCGGCTGCGGCGGATGTCGAGCGGCCGGATGTGAGTCTGCCGGGTGACCTGAAGCTGGTCTTCGACTTCGACAAGCCGTCGGACGCGGACGAGGCGGCGGCGCTGGATGACGCGGCGAACTACATCCGGGCGCTGAAGCACGGAATCGTCGCCCAGGATCCAAACGATGCGGCGTACCAGTTCTACTCCCGGGGCGGCGCGGCGAAGTACGCGAAGACTCAGATCGATGCGTGGGTCGACGGCGGCTGGACCGCCACCGGTGAGGACCGCTATTACGACGCCGTCACCAGCAAGTCCGACGACGCGAAGGCCGTGCTCGTCACCTTCTGCCGAAACCAGGCCAAGTCGTACAGCAAGAACATCGAAACCGGAAAGATCACTTACACAAAGGAAAGCCTCGACAGCTACCTGAAGTACCGCGTCCTCATGCAGCCGTCCGTCGACTCCCCCCAGGTCTGGCAGGCCCGCCAGATCGAGGTCGCGGGCAAGGCCAAGGAGTGCCAGCAGTGATGAGTCTTCGACGCACGGGACCGTGGACCGCGGCGCTGACCGCTGCCGCACTCCTCTGCTCCGCGGGCGTGGCCTTTGCCGATGACGTGCCCGGAGCGACGACCCCGGCTCAGCCCTCCGAGAAGCCGTCCGGCGGTGCAGACGGCCGTACCCTTCTCGCCTCTGTCTCCCAGTCCCGTATCCAGATCACCCATTCCGGCGGTGGAACCGAGCAGGGCTCGATGGACGAGCTGACCTCGGTCGACCCCAACTGGGAGCCGCCGGTGTGCTGGTACGAGCCGGTGTTCACGCCTCAGGCGCTCAAGTCCGCGGTCGAGGACCTGGAGAAGAACGGCGGCCTCGGCGCCGTGAACGCCCATGAGTGGTGGACGTCCGGCATCTTCGTCGACCACTACGACAAGGGCGAGGCACAGGACAACTTCGACCTCAACTCGCCGACGAACAGCACCGCCGAGGGCTACAAGAACTACAACATCGGCAAGGACGGCATGTTCTGGCGCAGCGTGGTCCGCAAGGGCCACGAGAGCGACATCAAGGCGTGGGACTGCGGCCGCATCATGTTCTGGCAGGACGCCGGCACGATCCCGGACGACGAGAACGCGCCGACGCCGGAGACGCTGGCGGCGTACGCGTACGACAAGATCCAAGTACCGAAGACCGACGTGGAGTTGAAGCCGGAGGCGAAGTCGACGGTCAACCTGCCGACGTGGGTCTGGCTGGACAAGGGCACGTTCAAGGAGGTCTCGGTCCGCGCCGAACTCCCCAACACGGGCCTGTGGGCGGAAACCACGGCCAAGCCGGTAGCCCTGCACCTGGAGCCGGGCACGGAGGACGCCGAGGTGTACCCCGCCTCCGGCGACTGCGAGATCAACGACGACGGCTCGATCGGTACGCCGTACAAGGCAGGCAACGCTGACAAGACCCCACCCTGCGGCATCCGCTACCTGCGCGCGACGAACGGCCAGCCGTACCAGCTGAAGGCCTCGATCACCTGGGAAATCTCCTGGGAGGGCACAGGCGGCACGAACGGCGACCTGCCGGACGGGACGTTCGAGACGACGCAGGACATGGCTGTGCAGGAGATTCAGGCGATCAATCGCTGAGAGGTTGGGGGCCGTCGACGAAGAGATCCTCGGCGGCCGCCGCTTGTACAGCCCGCTGCGCCCAGGCCTCCAGCTGGTCCAAGTCGGTACAGGCCTGCACCCGCTCCCGCACGGCGCCGGGCACCACGACGCCCCGCCAGTCCAGAATCTGCAGGACCATCTCCGCCTTGGCCTGGGCCCGGCCTTCTTCGCGGCCTTCTTCCCGGCCCTCTTCCCGGACCTTCTCGGCGACCTCGTGCCGGAAGAAGTAGTGCACTGTCATCATCAGCTCCTTCCATGTCTGCTTGGCCTCGACATCGACCAGGCATGACTCGACGAACTGCGCGAGCATTCCCGCGCTATCGGTATCAGTGGTCTCCAGCGCCGCCGCCAGCGGTTTCAGTATGGCAGCGGCGCCCCGGCCTTTTCCATGCGTCATCGCGGAGAACGCTGCGAGGAATACGTCCCGCTTGGCCTCGGCTTCACTCGTGATGAGCGGCACATTCTCGGGGCTCAACACGAGCGGCCGTACGGTGAGCGAGTGCCAGCCGGGCAGGCCCAGACGGATCGGCTGCGTCGCCCACCGGGCCGTGGCCCTGCTCTGCGTCAGGACGATCAGCACCGGCTCCCAGCGGTACTTCGCGTACAAATAGCTGAGGTAGTAGGCCCAACTGCTTCGCTTGTCGTCGTCCCTCTGCCCCTGGGACTCCACGACCAGCAGGTACGTCCCCTCATCCGTCTCGGCCCGTAACAACGTGTCCACCCGCCGTTCGACCGGTTCGATCTCCGTCAGATCCGCGTTGAGGACCGCGAAGTCGCGAGGCTCGGGGATCGGGATGTGCAGCACATGCTGAAGGGTGCGCGTGAAACCCGCCGGATCCTTCTGGCACATCTGGTGCAGACCCTCATGCGGTGAGCCGACCATCACTTCTCCTTTCCGTACGACGAGATCAACGAGCTATGCCGCGACCAGGTCACACCACACGTACTTGCCGCGACTGCCGTTCCGGGACAGCGGCTGCCACCCCCATACGTCGGCACAGGCCCGCACGAGAGCCAGCCCTCTCCCCTCCTCCAACTCGCCACCCAGCCGCTCCCACCTCTCCGGCGGAACGGGAGGGGCGGGGTCGGCGTCCCACGCCCCGATCCGCAGGACCCCGGCCGACCAGCGGACGCGTAGTGCGGCGGGTCCCGTCGTGTGGCGTACGGAGTTGGAGACCAGCTCCGCCCCGATGAGCTCCGCCGTGTCGACTAGGCGGATCAGGCCGTGCATGGTGAGGATCAGGCGGAGGGTGCGGCGGCAGACGGTGACTGCTCGGGGGTCGTGGGGGATGTAGAGGGTGTACTCCCAGGGCTCGCTTTCTGGCATGAGTGAACTCCTGTCGGAGAGAGGGAGTGGGCGGGCGGGCGGTGGCAGTGCCGCAGCCGTCGTGGCAGGACGGAGCGGTGCGCTTCCGGGGGCCCGGGGTTTCGCAACGTGTGCGTTGCGTCACTGACGGTAGGACCTAAATTTAGGTCCATGCAAGCCGTTCCCGTAATCTTGCGCCCGAACGAGTCGCTGCCTCCGGGCAGTTGGAGGCAAGGAGTAAGCCATGCCGCGTCGGCCGCAGCCCACCGCACGCCAGGCACGTCTGGGCGCCGAACTGCGCAAACTGCGTGAGGCCGCAGGCCTCAAAGCGCGGGAGGCGGCAGCACTGCTTGGCGCCGACTCCGTCCAGATGAGCCAGATCGAGTCCGGCATCGCGGGCG
This sequence comes from Streptomyces sp. NBC_00287, assembly GCF_036173105.1. NCBI lineage: Bacteria > Bacillati > Actinomycetota > Actinomycetes > Kitasatosporales > Streptomycetaceae > Streptomyces > Streptomyces sp. NBC_00287. The sequence continues at coordinate 5,531,093 of NZ_CP108053.1, read as the reverse complement.
TGAGCGAGACACGCGTCCGACGCCTCGCAACGCACTACTCCTGCACGGACGAGGAGTTGATCGGTGCGCTGGTCGCGATGGCCACCGACCGGACGTGCGGCTGGTGGGAGGAGTATCGGAAGCTGTTGCCTACGTCATTTCTGGACCTCTCCGAATTGGAGCATCACGCCACCTACCGCTGGGACGTGGACTTCTTGCACGTCCCCGGCCTGCTCCAGACGGCGGACTACGCCCGCGGGATTCTCGGGTACAGAGTGCCCGAACTCCCCGAGGACGAACTCGACGTGCGCATCCGGCATCGGCTGGAACGGCGCGTCATCCTCGAAGGCCCTCGGCCCATCCCGTACGAGGCGGTGATCCACGAGTCGGCTCTGCGCATCCGGGTCGGCGACCGCGGCGCGTCCCGGCTTCAGCTCAAGCACATCCTGGAGTTCTCGGAAGCGGATCACATCACCGTCCGCGTCATTCCGTTCGACCTCGACGGTTTCGCCGGCGCCGACAGCGCCATGGTCTACGCGGGCGGCACGGTACCCAAACTGGACACCGTTGTGCGCGACGCTCCCCAGGGGGCGGGCTTCATCGACTCCGAAGCCCAACTCGGCGCATTTCGAACACTCTTCCGTAGAATGGAGGCCGTATCGCTCGCCCCCGAGCGATCGCGCGACTTCATCCACAGACTGACGAAGGAACTGTGAGGCGCACCTTGACCACTCCCGTCAACTGGCAGAAGTCCTCCTTCTCCGGCAGCGGCGATGGCAACGCCTGCGTAGAGATAGCCAGCCTCCCCACCCGAGTCGCCGTACGCGACTCAAAGGACCGCACCCGCACGCCCCTCTCTTTCCCCACCGACGCCTTCACCACATTCATCACGAGCCTGAAGGCCAGCACCCGGTAACCCCGAGTCCCGCCAGGAAGTCCTCGAATTCGGCCAGCGACTTCTCCAGGTCTTCCCGGCCGGCGTCATCGGGCGCGAGGTCCGGAAAGGTGGCCCGGGCGAATTGCTTGGCGGCCTGGTGTACGGCGGTGGCGAGTTCCTCCGACGTCGAACGGTCGACGAGTACGCCCTCGTGGGTCGTCTCGATCGAACCGTCGTTATCCCTTCCCCGCGTGAACTTGAGCGAGAAGGACGAGTCAACCGCGGCGGATTCATAGCTGGTGCGACTCCCGTCCCTGAGGAAGTGCCGCAGGCCGTCAAGGAGGAGAGTCAGCGAGAGGCAGATCATCATTGCCTGGTCCGGACGCCGGTCCCGCGAGGTTGCCTGTCCCTCACTGCCCCGCACATCCACATGGCCCAGGTCGAAGCCACTGGGCGGCGGCTGTTCGTCCTCGGCTACGGCGAACTTGAACTCCATGGGCTCAGACAGCGTCTGGGTTCAGCCCGGCCGCGGACAGCATGCCTCGAAGTCGTCTGACTTCACTGACGAGTTGCGGCACCGTCTCTCTCGCCATGGCGATGAACGCGGCGTTCACGTCCCAGCGTTCGTCCGCGCAGTCCACATAGCGGGGGTGTTGGACAAGCGTCGCCGCGATCAGCTCCGCGTGATCGAACTCGGGCCACCTCTCCCCCCGGCCTGTGTCCTCCGTGGTGCTGACCGCGACCAAGTTCATGGCCTGGTCGTCATCCAGGTGTCTGACGTACCACGGCCCTGGTGTGGCTGCCGAGCACAGCGCTTCGATCTCGTCGAGGTCGAGCTTCACGGCGTATCTCCCTGTTCCCCTGAAAGATCGTCCAGCATCGCCACTGTCTCCTCCAACTTCCGCGCCAAGTCCGGGGCGTCCGCCCATACTTCCGGCCTTACGGAGACAACCGCGTACAGGAGGTCGCCGTCGTAGAGGCCACCTGCAACGTGGTTGGGCGCGGCGTCACGGAGGATCTTCACGGCGAGCGGAAGCAGCCAGGGCACGCCGACGTCCTGGCCGATCAAGCGGGCGAGTTCGTGCGTTTCCAGCGTGCCGATCGGGCGTCGGCGTAGCTCGTGCACATTCTTGACCAGGTGGGTCGTGTCTTCCGGTGGGTCCGGCCATCGTTGCCCCTCAAGCTGTTCAAGGGAGCGGCTGTGGACGCTCGATCGTTCACGCTTCAATGCCACACCTCCGGGTTCAGAGCGGCTGCCACATATCCGTCCCCTGCCGTGATCGTAAGGTCCGGTTGTCCCACCCTGCGGGCGATCCTCTCCCCGTCGAACTCTCCAAACTCGAAGACGAAGTACTCGGCAATAGCGGGCCGGTCCAATGGGAAGCCATCCAGATCCACCGTCGAATTCGCACGGTCCGTTCCCTGACAGAGGACCGATACGAACAGGGGGAAGTGTTCCGTCGCCAACAGTCGATCCGCTTCGTCGATGACGACGGCGACCCCTACTCCACCCGTCACCGCACCACACAGGTCATCCAAGCAGTCCACCAACGCGTCCCAGTTCCTGCCGAAGTAGCCAGGGAACTGGAGGACTTCGGCGAACGTGTCGTAGATCCCCCGCTCGGTCATCAGGTGGCGGGAGTCGACGTGGTGGACCCGGCCTCCTCTTGCCTCCAGCTCCCGCAGCACTCGGTGCACCTCGGACATCCCTTCAGGGACGAAGACGACCCAACCGTTCATGAGCGACGCCGGCGTACGACCTTGCAGGCCTCCTCCGCCGCGTCCGCGGCCGTCAGGCGCCACGACTCCAGTTTGTCGGCCACCGTTGTGCGCACCAGCTGCCACTTGAACCACGGTGGGAGGTCCCGGAACGGAACGTACGTCAGCGTGTCCCTGATCGCGTGGTCGGCGAAACCGCCCATGCCCTCCGCTCGCAGCGCGGCGTAGAGCTCCGGGGTCAGGCGGCCGTTGAGCCGGGCCACATGGGCCGCCGCCGTAAACGGGAAGTCCCGTCGGGAGCGGTCCAGTACCTCGATGGCGCGGAGGATTCGCGGCGAGGCCACCTCCGGGGGGCAGTTGAACGCCAGCCCGATCACCGCCGCGCCGAGGGAAGCCTCGCCGCGCTCGAACGCCGCGTCCACCTCGCTGGGGTCGTCCATGCCCAACAGGCCCTTGCCGGTCTGCCAGTCCCACTCGGCCGCCATGCCAATTCCCATCTATCTGATGCCCTCGACCAACTTCTCCAGGGCTTCGTCAGCCGTTTCCGCCAGCTGCGTGACGCTGTCCATGCCGACGTACACCTCGCCATTGGGAGCGATGCCCAAGTACAAGTTGCGGCGGTCAGCCTCCCCGATCGGATACAGGTTGGTTCCGGCCTCCTCGCTCAACACGTCGAAGATCTCCTCCTCCCACTCGGCCACGGTCGGATCGAGCGTGAATCCCATACGCGCCATCGTCTGCCCAGGACCTCGCTCAGTGCTCTCCAGCCCGCCGAACTCGGCGAGGAAACGCCGGGCCGCCTCGTGGATCTCGAAGCCGCCGTGCTCGCGGAGTGTGTTCTCCCACTCCGCAGTGGACACCGAGCGCCCCGGGTACCAGCCAACTTGCCGCAACACCCGATCGGTCTCCGCGGACCATCGCCGCTCGCGTTCCTCACTCATCCCCAAGCCACCGTTGCTCCCAGCCTGCCGGCGCGAACCGCCGACCTTACGCGCGGGACAGCAGGTGTTCGCGGTACTCCTCGAAGGCGTCCCTGAACGAACGCGCGCTGGAGTCGTCCACGGGGTTGTCCATGTTCATCAGCCCAAGGTTGAGCTCGACCGCCGAGATCGGTACGTCGTGCGTGCTGTTCCATTCCACGATCGCCCGGAAGGAGCGCGAAGCCGCGAAATAGGCGGGCTGCATTTCCGCGTAGTCCGCGTGGACTTTGCAGTTTCCGTCTGAGTCCCTCGCCATAGGCCTGGTCGGCGGCACGATGACCAGATCGGGCCAGCCGTCGCCCCGCCGGTTCTCCAGGATCTCCGCCTCGGAGAAGCTCGGTCGGCCGCCATAGCGTTCGTGGGCGAACACGCCGGCCATGAGGACCGCGTCGACCGGTATTTCGGCGCGCAGTCCGCAACGGCAGGTCACCTCGGCGCAGCCTTCGAAGACCCGCTGCCACCGATCGAGCGTGTCGGTCTTCTGGGAGGTAATGACTAGGCGCACATCATTCCTCTGCTGCTCATGAACGACGCCGACGCAGCGCTTTCCAGGCGTCCTCGACTGCGTCCGTGGCGGTCAGCCGCCAGGCGTCCAGCTTGTCCACCACGGTTGTGCGCACCATCTGCCACCTGAACCACGGCGTCAGCTTGCGGAACGGCACAAATGTCAGCGTGTCCCTGATGGCATTCTCGGCGAAACCGCCGCGGCCCTCGGCGCGCAGCGCCGCGTACAGCTCCGGGGTCAGTTCACTGTTGAGCCGCGCCGCAGTGCCCGCCGCCGTGAACGCGAACCCTCGCTGATGCGGGTCCGTCAACTGCATCGCCCTGATGATGCGGGGCGATGCCTCGGCCAGCGCGCAATTAAAGGCAAGCCCGATGGCCGCCGTACCGAGACTCCTCTCGCCCCGCTCGAACGCCGCGTCCACCTCGGCAGGGTCGTCCATGCCCAGCAGGCCCTCGCCGGTCTCCCAGTTCCAGCTTCGGCCGTCAGTCATCGCAGGGCGGCGGCGGGAGGACCCGCTGCTTCTTGACGTTGTCGATCATTCCCGCCTTCTTCAGCTTGGTCAGGTCGCCTTGTGTGACGCTCTTCGAGGGGTACGAGGACTGGACGTGGCCATGGTAGATCTCCTTGACCACGTTGCCGTCCTTGTCGAGGATCTCCCGGTGCCGGTCCAGGACCACGATCTCGTTGTTGGCGTGGTCCACGCCGAGTCGCCGGGTGACGTTGGGGTTGTTCGGGTCCATGTCGATCGAGCGGTCCAGCGCGGCCTGGCCGTTGGACGGCGCCCGGCTGACCTCGCCCTTGGCCGACGAACTGGACCCCGAACCGTGCTTGCTGTATTCCGAGTCGTCGTAGACCCGGGTCGGTTCCTTGGCGTCCTCCTCCAGACCGAGGGGGTCGCTCCAGCGGAACGGGTTGTCGACGTACCCGTGATGGTTCGGCGCCGGGGCGAGACCCAAGGGGTCCGGCGAGAGGTAGCTCGCCGTGTCCGGGTCGTAGTAGCGGGACAGGTTGTAGTGCAGGCCCGTCTCCGCGTCCCGGTACTGGCCGGGGAACGCCAGGGGGCACAAGGCCTCGCCTGAGTCCGGCAGCGGGCGTCCCCACAGGCTCGCCGCCGACCGCCAGGCGATCTCCCCGTCCTCGCCGACCAGTTCGGTGGGCGTACCCACCAGGTCGGTGACGATCGCGTAGAACCGCCGGTCGACCTTGTCCGGGGTGTGCCACCGGCTCCGCACCTGGGCCGCCGCCCGGTGGGTCCCGGGCTCCCAGTCCCAGGTGTCCGTCTCCGTCACACCGTCCCGGACCGACTGCTGCTCCGCGAGGTTGGCGGCATCCCAGGTGAAGAGGATCTCCTCGGCGACCGAACCGTCCTCCCGCAGCCGCGCCTTGGCCGTACGCCGGCCCAGCACGTCGTAGCGGTAGCGCCATACTCCGTTGTCGGGGGTCACGGCCTCGGTGAGGCGGTCCTCCGCGTCCCAGACGTACGTGCACACGCGGCGCAGGCCCGACAGCGTCCGTCGGATCACCCGGGACACGCGTCCCTGGGCGTCGTGCTCGTACGACGTGCGGCCCGCCGAGGTGACCTTCGTGCCGGCGTGCTGCGCCGGGCCCTGGGCGTCCTGCCCGTCGGGGGCGGGGTGGCCGGCGGTCGTAAGGTTGCCGAGTTCGTCGTAGGCGTAGGACTCGGTCCAGGTGTCGGCCGTGACCCGGGTGACCCGGCCCGCGCGGTCGAGGTCGAAGCGGCGGGTGCCGGACAGGCGGTCGGTGATCGCGGTCAGGTGGCCGTCTGCGCGGTAGGCGTAGGCGCGGGACTGGCGGACGGTCGGGCTGCCGGGCCCCGTCTGGTCCGACGTGGTTCCGGACCGGATGATCTGCTCGACCAGGCGGTGACCGGCGTCCCAGGACTGCGTCAGCGTCGCCGCGCCGCCCAGGCCGCGGGCGGTCTCGCGGCCGGCCGCGTCGTGCGTGAAGGTCAGTTCACCGGCGGCGGTGACGAGCGAGACGGGCAGGCCCGCGGAGTCGTACGACCATTGCGATACGGCGCCGGACGGGGTGGTCCGCCGTACGCGTCGGCCGAGCGCGTCGAACTCGCTCGTGACGGTACGGCCGTCCACCGTCTCGGCGATGATCCGGCCCACCGCGTCGTAGGCGTACGCGACCCTGCTGTCGGCGTTCACGGCCTCGACCATCCGGCCGGACGAGTCGTAGCGCAGGGAAGTGACCGCGCCCGTGTCGGTCTGCGTTGACACGGCGCGGCCGGCGGCGTCGCGGGTGACGCGCACGGTCTGGCCGACGCCGTTCGTGCGCTCGATCTGGTAGCCGGCGGGGTCGTAGGCGTAGGTGACCGTGCGGCCGTTGAAGTCTGTCTCGCCGATGAGGTGGCCTGCGGCGTCGTAGCGGTAACGCCATTCGCCGCCCTGCGGGTTGGTCACCGCGGTGAGGCGCAGCTCGGCGTCGTGCGTGAAGACGTAGCGGGTGCCGTCCGGGTCGGTCCGGGCGCTGGGCAGGTCGAAGGCGCCGTACTCGAAGGCCGTGGTGAAACCGCCCGGTTCCTGGTGTTCGGTGAGGTTGCCCTCGGCGTCGTACGACCAGGACTCGCGGCTGCCGTCGGCACGCTCTCGCCACAGAAGCAGGCCCTCGGGGTTCCAGCCCTGCCGGACGCTGCCGCCGACGGGGTCGTCGATCCGCATGACACGGCCGTACGCGTCCCTGTGCACGACGGCGACGCTGCCGCGCGGGTCGACGACCCGGACCGGGAGTCCGGTCCCGTCGGTGTCGAAGCGGAACGTGTTGCCGAGCGCGTCGGTCTCGGTGATGCGGTGGCCGCGGTCGTCGTAGGTGTACGAACTCACCGCGCCCAGCGGGTCGGTGCTGCTGAGGAGGTTGCCGCGGTCGTCGTAGGCGCACTCCCAACGCGCCCCGCCGGGCTCGACGATGGCGACGGGCTGGACCTCGGCGTCGTACTCGACATGGATGCTGGTGCCGTCGGGGCGGTCCATGCGCACCGGTTCGCCGTGCTCGCCGAGGGTGAAGCGGGTGGTGCGGCCGAGTTCGTCGGTGCGGGAGAGCATCCGGCCGTAGCGGTCCCACTCGGAGCACGTCGTGTGGCCGAGCGGATCGGTCTCGGCGACCAGTTGGTGGAGCTCGTTGTAGCGGTACGTCGTCGTGTTCCCGAGTGCGTCCGTGTAGCGCGTCTCGTGGTTCTCGCTGTCGTACTCGACCGTGCAGGAGAGGCTGCCGTCGTCGCCCTCGCCCGCGGTGCAGCGGTCCAGGGCGTCGTAGGTGAAGCGGTAGGAGTAGCCGTTGCGGTCGGTCCAGGAGGTGATGCGGGTGCGGGCGTCGTACGTCAGTTTCCGGGGCAGGCCGCTGGAGTTGTGGATGTCGCTGAGGTTGCCCTCGGCGTCGTAGCCGAAGCGCCTGAGGAGCGTGCCGTCGGGGCCGTCGTCCGGGGTGTGGAGCCGGAGTGCGGTGACGCGGCCGTTGTCGGTGTCGACGTAGAGGTGGCGTCCCGCCGAATCCCGTACGGCGACCGGCGAGCCGTCGTCGTCGCGGTCGAAGTCGATACGGAGGCCGTTGCGGTCGGTGATCGCGGCGAGGGGGAGGGTGAACGCCTCGTCCGGTGCCGTCGGCCTTCTGCGCGGGGCGAAGTGGCGTGTGATGCCGCTGAGCGGGTCGGTGATCCTCACGGGGGCGCCGGGGGCGCCGTCCCAGTCGAGCAGCAGGCGTGGGCCTTCCAGGGGGAGGACCGAGGTGCCCGGCGTCGGCACCGGGTAGAAGAGCAGCATGCCGTCCTCGGTGGCGAAGACGGCGCCCTCGTCGTCCAGTTCCAGGCGTTCGTCCAGGGTGGAGGCCCAGGACGGGCCGAAGAAGCGGCCGTACGGGTAGGAGGAGAGGTGCGTACGGCGCAGGACCAGTGGGAGCAGGCCCGGCAGGTCGACGTCCCTCTCCTCCATCAGCATGTCGCCGGAGATCATGTCGATGGGGTCGCCGTTCTTGCAGCGGCCCTTGGTGGGCTTGCTGTGCGCGACGGCGTCGTCGGCCTCCTTGCGCAGGCCCTTCTTCCCCAGACCCTTGGCCATGGCCTTGAGGCCGCCCTTGCCGAGCGCCTTCATACCCATGGCGAGCTTGCCGAGGCTGGTGAGGCCCTTCATGCCGGGTACGCAGTCCAGCGCGGCGAAAGCGACGTCCAATAGACCTGCTTGGCCTTTTGAGTATTTATAGAGCGTGTCCGCGAGGACGATGAGGCCGGCGACGATCACGATTGCGGCGAGGATCGGCCCGCCGATGATCATTGCGATCACGCCCACGACGGCCACGACGACCTTGCATACGGCGACGATCGTGTCCCAGTTGTCGACGAACCAGTCCCCGATGTCCTCCCACCACGACCGGTTCTGGATCCCCGCGTCGGAGGCCTCGTCGATCTTCGTCTTCGCGGTCCGAGCCGCCTCCTCGCGCATCTTGCGCGCGTCTTCGGCCATCTTCTTCGCCGCGTCCAACGCGCCCTGCGCATCAGCGACATCGCCGCGGGCGTTGGCCTGCGCGGTCTCCGCCTGCTGCACATCCCGGGTCGCGGCACGGACCTTCGCCTCGTCCGGCTTGTCAGCCGACTTGCTGCCGGTCGGGTCGTCCTTGTACTTGTCGGCTTCCTTACCAGCCCGCCCCACCCACGAATCAGCCGTAGACAGACGGGACTTGGCCGACGACAGATCCGACTGCGCCTCACGGCCCCTGGCCAGCGCACGGTCCGCCAACGCCTGCGCCCGCTCCAACTTCGGCCAGTAATCCGCCAGCGCATCGCCGCACAACTCGTACGACTTCTTCAGCTTCTTCAGATTCTTCGGGACATCGGCGAAGTCCTCCTTGAACACATCCGCCGACTTGCCCGCCCACTCAGCGAGAGCGCCCTCCCCCGCCATGCCCTTGACCAGACGCAACGCATCCGAGACATCGTCCGCGAAGTCATGCAGCTTCTTGGCCAGTTGCCGCACCTGCTGCGGATCCCCCGGCACCGGATCCTTGTCCAGGTCCAGGACATGCCAATCCGTGGGCCGATGCCCCGCCATACCGCAACCCCCGTCACGTACGCATCACCAACAACCGTATGCACACGTGAACATACAAGGGTCAGACGTTCGACGCGAACATCCATTTCCGCAGCCGTCCGACCACCTGCGCGAGCGCGTCAGGGTCGGTGAGTTGCAATGCCTCGTCGGTGACCTCTCCGCTCGCCACGTCCCCCAGCAGGAGCTGCGCCTCGCCGGACTCCCAGGCGATCAACTCGGCCACGCGTGCGGCGCCTTCAGCGCAAAGGCTCGCGCTGGACTTCGCTCGATCGGGCTCCGGGCCGCGCCAGGTGACCGTGAGCCCCGGCTCCAGCCGCAGCCGCTCGTACCACGACCACAGTTCCGCCAGCGCATCCATGCCTAATCCGCGAAGCGGAACGTCGACGTAATCGCGTCGAAGATGTCGAAGAAAGAGTCCGCCAGGTCCAGTACCTGGCTGCTCCCCGCCACCAGCGCGACCTTGCCCTCCTGGCCGGGCACCGGGATGAACGTCTGCATCAGTACCGCGCGGATCGTGCGCTTCAGGGCGTCGTCGGGGACCGCGATGTCCTCGATGCCGTACGTCCGGGCCGCCGGGCCCACGCCCGGGATGTCGACCGTCGTCACCTTGCGCCAGGAGTCGCCCTCCTTCTTGGCCTCCTTGACGGCGAGTTGGCTCGCCATGACGGTCGGGTCTGTCGACAGCGGCTCGCCGGAGGCAGAGCGGCCGCCTACCAGCGATACCGTCACCGAGCCCGTGATCGGAGTGTCGCCGCCGAAGCTCTCCGCCATGCAGCCGCAGTACAGGGCGCCCGATTTCCAGGCGTCGGCGGCGGCTTTGCGGAGGAACTCCGTGTACACGTCCCGGTACTTGGACAGCTCCGGACTCCCCGCCACCCGTTCATTCACCATGCGGCGGATCGAGTCGTCGCGGGACTCCGGGCGGACGTCGAACTCCCACCACGACTCCGGCACCTTGATCCGGAAACCGCCGCGCTCGATCGTGAGCGCCTCCATGTAGCGGGCCATGACGTCGACCTTCCCCCTTCGTCCGATGTACGGTGCCGTTCAGCCTACGAGTACCAGTCGGGGGACGAACACATGGGCAAGGGCAAGAGCGATCTCTCGCTTCCGCTGACGGAACTTGAGGACTACGGCCGGCGGCTGCGGTCCATCAAGACCCGGATGAACCACACCAAGAAGATGTTCGAGGCCTACGAGGACGACATCGGCGACGGCACCGTCAACAACGCCCTCGGCGACTTCGAGTCCAACTGGGAGGACGGCCGCGAGGACATCGGCCAGCAGCTCGACGCCCTCGCGAGCATGTCCGACGCCGTGGTCCGCGAGTTCAAGAAGCTCGACGACGAGCTGACCAAGCAGGTCAACGACGCCATGAAGACCGAGGACAAGCGGCCCAAGAAGGACAAGGACTGAGCCCGGTCAGCCCACCTCGTTCTCGGCCACGGCCTCGCCGCGGACGATCACGTCGCCGCCGTAGAACATCCCGGTGAAGACCGGGGAGTACGTCAGCTGGACCTCGACCTGTACCTGGTCCACGTCCGCCGCCACACACCGCGTCGCCGCGATGTCCGCGCCCGACATGTCCATCTCGCGGGCGAAGGCCTTCACTCGGGCGTCGCAGTTCTGGTAGTTGATCGGGGCGGGGCCGCCCTCGTTGTCGTAGAGGGCCTCGCGGTCGATGTCCTGGGCGGCGTAGCGGGCCGCCTGTTCCGCGATGTCGGCCGCTCGTTCGCGCTTCGAGATGGACATGCCTCCGTCGATGACGAAGGCCGAGAGGGACAGGAACACCAGCGCGAAGATGATCACCGCGCCCGCGCCCGAACCCCGGTCGTCCAGCCCCGCGCGGACCCGCGAGAACCACGCTCTCACGCCGACCTCCTGAACGGGTCCAGCGGTGAGCTGAAGGTTGCGTCCATGGTCGGGTCGATGTCCAGGCCCAGCATCGCCAGGCCCCTGACCTTGCAGCTGACCTGGACAGAGAAGAGGGGGTCGACCTCCGGGTCGAAGCCCGTGCTCGTCTGTGTCACCGTCACCGGGCCCGAGCAGACGTCCGCCAGGTTCGCGGCGGCCGCCTTGCGCGCCTCGTTCATCGCCGTGCCGTGGTCCTTCTGGATGGAGCCGGCGCGGGCCGCGTCGCGCGCGGCGCCGTCCAATGCGCCCCGGCCGTCGACCAGTTGGCCGAACGCCACCAGCACCAGGATGAACAGCATCATCACCGGGGCAAGGATCACCACCTCGATGGTGGACAAGCCCCGGTCCTCCCGAAGGGACCGCATCAGTTCTCCCCCTCCGGCACGAACCGCTCCACCGGCCCCGCCGACTGCGCATGCACCGTGAAGTCCAGCCCCGGGAACACCGACGGCACCTTCGCGGTGATCTCCACGCCCACCGTGTTCTGCTCCGGCTGGAGCATCTTCACATCCGGCGACAGCACCAGCGCCGGGCCCAGCTGGTCGATGTAGCTGTTGACGACCGTACGGGCCTCACCGCGCCAGCCACCCGGCTGCGCGTCCGCCGTGGCACGTGCCTTGCGGGCGCCCGCCTGAGCCGCCGCCTGGGCCACATGGTCGGCGAAGAAGTACAGCGCGAACTGTACGGTCGCGAAGATCATGAAGAACAGGACGGGGGTCAGCAGCACGAACTCGATCGCGGTCATGCCGGAGTCGCCGCGCGCCGAGACTTCCTCCCGTCGACGGCGTACCCATGTCCGCATACGTTGCCGCACCCCCCTACCCGTTCTCAGCAGGTGCCGCTCTGGTTGGCCCCGTTGATGCAGTTCTCGACCTTCTCGGCGCCGCCCTCCAGCGCGCGGTTGATGATCGCGGCGACCACGCCGACGATCGCCACGACGACCGCGGAGATGATGACCCACTCGACCGCGGAGGCACCGCGGTCCAGTTCGCCGGAGCGGGCGCGCTGCACGCGGCCCTGGAGGAAGGTGACGAGGAAGTCCATCGCCGGGATCCCGGTGCGGAAGTTCCGTTCGGTCATGGTCAGTTGTCCTTTCAGAGGGTTGGTCGGCGTCAGACCTGGAACACGCGCATGGCGGCCGGATAGATCAGGAACACCAGGAAGCCGGCGCACAGCAGCAGCTGCGCCACGAGCATCGACTGGGACTTCTCGCCCGCGCTGCCCTCGATCTCGGCGAGTTCGCGGTGCCGCATGGTCTCGGCGCGGGAGGCGAGGGACTCACGGACCTTCGCACCGTCGTCGGCGACCAGGGCCAGGGAGGCGGAGAGGTCCTTCAGCTCCTCGACCCCGAGCTCCTCGCCCAGCGAGCCCAGTGCCTGCCACTGGCTGATGCCGGTGATCCGGGCGTCGGCGAGGGCGCTGCGGATGCGCTGGTTGGCCCAGCCGTCGGAGATCTCCGCCGCCGCCATCAGCGCCTCGGGAAGACCTCGTCCGCCCGCCAGGCTCATCGACACCAGGTCCAGGTAGGCGCCGATCACGCGCCGCAGGTCACGCCGCTTCTCGGCCGCGTCCCGCCGTACCTCCACATCGGGGAGGAAGAAGAAGAGCACCGCGAACAGCAGGGCCAGCCACACCGGGATGATCGGGCTGCTGCCGAAACCAAGGGTCCATACGACCGCGAACAGGAAGGGGCCGAAGAACAGGCCCGCCACGCCCAGCAGCACCTTCGTCGCCAGGAACTTCTCCCAGCTGCGCTCCAGCACCGCGAGGTCCGCCCGCAGCGAGCGCTGCTCCCAGCCCTGCTGCAGATAGAACTCGGCGACACGGCGGCCGACTTCGGCCCGCGTCGAGGAGAACCGGCCCGAATCCTGCGTGGTGCGCGCCGACTCGTACGCCGCTCCCCGCGCCCGCATCGCGTCAATCCGCGCGACCTGCGCGATCGCGCTGCGCTTGGTCGGCATCAGGGCGCGGACGAGGGCGTAGATGCCAAGTCCGAAGACCGCGCCGACGACGATCGGCATCGTCACGTCGCTCACCGTCGCGCCACCTCCTCCGACCGGAACACTTCGCTCACTGTCGTGCCCCCTCTTCCGACTGGAACGGCGACTGCTGGGGACCACTGGAAGGCGTACGCGGACGCACGAACTGCACCGACGCCTCGTCCCGCACCAGGAAGCGCTCGGGCGTCTCGATCGTCGACAGCTTCCGCAGCCACAGGAACCCGAGCGCGAACAGACCGCAGACGCAGGCCAGGACGAGCTGGCCGATCGGGTCGCCGTAAGGCTCGACGAACTCCCGGTTGAAGATGGACAGTCCGAGCACGAAGGCCACCGACACCGCGACGACGATCTGCACCGACCGCCGCGTGGAGGCCCGTTGAGCCATCACGCGCTGACGCATGTCGACCTCTTCACGGGCCGACTTGGCGAGCGCGCCGAGCACCTGCCGCAGACCGGGGCCGCGCAGACGAGCGTTGAGGATGAGGGCGGCGACGATGATGTCGGCGGAGGCGTCGTCGATCTCGTCGGCGAGCTGCTGGAGCGCGTCGGGCAGCGGGGTGCGGGAGCGCAGCCGGTCGACGAGAGCGTCGAGGTGCGGCCGCAGCACCGGGGCCGCGGCCCGCGCGGACGCCGGGATGGCCTGCTCCAGGCCGACCGCGCCGGCGATGGTGTCGCGCAGCGACTCCGTCCAGGAGGCGAGGGCCTCCACGCGCTTCATGGCGGCCCGCTCCTCGGCGGCTCCGCCGAACAGCCGGTCCCAGAAGAAGACGAGGATGCCGGCCGCGATACCGAGCACGGCCCACCGCGTGAGCAGCAGCACCACCAGGCCTACGCCCGCGGCGAGCGATCCGCGCTGACCGGCGAACCGGATCAGCTCATTGGCCCGCTCGCTGGCCTTCTGCTTCTCGTGCTCGGGCTTGGCGGGCAGTCCGCGTACGGCGATCAGCAGCAGCGCGAGGCCGCCGCCGACGGCGACACCGCAGGCGAGCGCGTACAGGACGGTCGTAGAGAAAAGGCCGCCCATGGAGCCGAGCTGTCCGGTCATGTGCTCACCCCCACGTTCCGGCAGGGCGGTAACCGTGCGCCATCAGGTCCTCCAGGCAGGCGAGCGGGGCGTGCGGAACGACGCGGCCGTCCGGCGCCTCGGCGAAGACCTCGCTGGACAGCACCCGGCCGTCGACGCCGTTGACCTCGCGGATGGAGGTGACCATGCGCTGGAGGCGGCCGCCGCTCTGGTAGTTGTTGCGCCGCTGGATGAAGACGACGAAGTTCACCGCGCCCGCGATCAGCATCTGGCTGGCCTCGATGGGCAGTCGCTCGTTCGCCTGCAGCGCGTAGGTGGAAATACGGTTGAAGACCTCGCTGGAGCTGTTGGCGTGGATCGTGGACAGCGAGCCGTCGTTGCCCTGCGACATCGCGTTGAGCATGGTCACGATCTCGTCGCCGAGCACCTCACCGACGATGACGCGGGAGGGGTTCATACGGAGGCTACGGCGGACCAGTTCCGCCATCGTGATGGAGCCCTGCCCCTCGGAGTTGGGCAGCCGCTCCTCGAACGCCACGACGTTCGGGTGGAGTTCGGGGAAGGTGTCGAGCCCGAGCTCCAGGGCGCGCTCGACGGTGATGAGACGTTCATGGCCCGGGATCTCGTTGGCGAGGGCCCGTAGCAGCGTCGTCTTACCGGCGTTGGTGGCACCCGCGATCATGATGTTCTTGCGGGCGCGGACCGCGCAGGCGAGGAAGTGGCCGACCTCGGGGGTCACCGTGCCGTTCCCGACCAGATCCGAGATGAACACCTTGCCCATGCGCGCGCGACGGATGGACAGCGCGGGCCGCCGGGCCACGTCCATGACGGCCGACAGTCGGGAACCGTCCGGCAGCCGCAGGTCGAGTTGGGGGTTGGCGGAGTCGAAGGGCCGGGACGACAGACCGGAGTAGGCGCCGAGCACCTGGATGAGCTCGATGAGCTCCTCGTCGGACTCCGCTACCGGGTCGCCCTTGGCCTCACGGCCGTCGCTGTAGCCGACGAAGACCTGATCGCACCCGTTGATGTCGATGTTCTCGACCTCGGGATTGTCGAGCAGCGGCTGAAGGCGCCCGACGCCGAACAGTGCGGCATGCACGGCCGCCGCGTACTGCTCCTCCGTCTCCGCGTCCAGCGGGGTACGCCCGGCGTTGATCTCGGTGCGGGCGTACTCCTCCAATATCTGCGCGATGACGGCACGGGCGTACTGCCGCTCGTCCTCGCTGGACATCGGAGTGACACCGCTGACCTGGTCCAGGCGGCGCTGCTCGGCGATCCGGTCACCGGCCTCCTGCCGGAACCGCTTGACCAGCTGATGGTCGACAGCGCTCACCGCGGCTGACCGTTCATCTGGGCCTGGTGGGCCCAGGCGGCGCCGTACTGCTGGTAGATGTCGGCGGCGACCTTGCGGGCCGAGCGGATCAGCAGCGACTTGTCGAGGCGTCCGCGCTTACGGCCGGCCAGCTGGTCGGCGCCGGTGGGGTCCTCGGCGATGGTGCCGACGACCCGAGCGCCGGTCTGGGCGTGTACGAGCATGTCGTTGACCTGGCCCGCGAGCTTGCCGGCGTTGTTCGGGTCGGCGATGAGGACGACACCGATCAGCGGGGTGGCGAGGCTCGCGGCGCCGCGCGGGCCGCCGTGCAGCTTGGTGGAGAGGGCGGCGGCACGGTCCCGGACCCGGGCGATGGCCTCGGGTTCGGTACGGCTGATCAGCAGGACGAGGGCGGCGTGCGGGAACAGCTCCACGGCCGGGGTGTCCCCACTGATCCTTCCGCAGTCGGCGATGACGTCGGCGGGCGCGTTCGGGGAGTCGGCGAGGGTGGAGAAGGCGTGCCCGAGGGTGGGCCAGAGCCCGGCGAGACCGGCGGCCTGCTCGGCGATGCCGAGTCCGACGAGGACCTCGAGTCCGCCGCTCAACGGCTGGACGTGGTCCCAGAGTTGATCGGGGACGAGCCCGCGTCGCGCGGTGGCGGCTATGGAGAGCATGCCGGTGTTCGGGTTGAGCGGCCCGCCGTGCGCGGCGGCACTGCGGTACACCAGGTCGCCGCCCGCCGGGTCGGTCTCGGCGAGCAGGACGCGGCGCGGCCAGACCGCCGAGAGGGCGACGGCCGCGGTGGTGACGCCGGGGGAACCCTTGTCGGCGGCGAGAGCGATGAGCGCCATGGGGTTTGGGCCGCCTTCTAGTTGCTGCTCGGGACGCGCACGAGGGCCACTTCGCCGTTGGACGCGGCCTGGGCGAGCGCCGCGGCGTCGTCGGCGTCGACGGTCAGGGTGAGCGCGAGGTTGGTGCTGCCGACGAGGTCGTCGCTGCTGCCCTCCGGCACCGAGGCGACGACGGCCTGGTCGACGATGGCGGCGCCGCTGCCACCGGTGGAGGTGGAGCCGCCGCTGTCCTCGTCGTTGGAGCTGGAGCCGGCGGTGGTGCCGACGCGGTAGGCGGCGACGGTGTCGCCGGCCTTGAGGCCGGTCGGGTACTGGCCCGCCTTGAGGGAGAGGCCGACGGTGGCCTTGCCCTGGGTCACGCCCACCTCTTCGGCGAACATGTCACCGATGACGACGGTGCCCGCATAGATGGTGGACTTGGCCTTGAGGGTCTTGAGCGTGGCCAGCTGGTTCCACCTGACGTACTTGATGCTGTCGTCCTCGGCGACCAGCACGGAAGTGACGTTGTCACCCACCGACTCACCGGCCTGGATCTCGTCCGTCACCTGGACGACCTCGACCCGGTCACCGGCCTGCAGCACCAGCATCGTCGCGCCCAGCGCACCGACCAGGATGAGCAGCACCGCCAGCGCGGCCAGCGCGGGTTTGCGCTCGCGAGGAGGGGTGGGAAGCCGGTCACCGACCGAAGGCTGAGCCGGAGCGGCGGAACGTCCCGCGCCCGCCCCCGTACGCTCTTGGATCTTCACGCAACCGCTCCCCGTACACCCAAGAAATTGTCTGCCACGACTGTCAAATTCTCTGCAATTCCGGACACTTCACCCGTCTCCCTGCCTGATCGTCGCGTCCTGCGCGGATAGTCAGCAGCTGGGGTGAGTGTCAAGCCATCGCACCGTATCAGCCGCTCATAAGCCCCTCAAGGCGCGTCCGTTCCCGTAGGGATCGGTGGCTGGACTGTTACCCATCCGCAACTGGAAGCCCAGGTGGCCCAGTTGTGTACGCGGCTGTGAGCTGCGTTTTCCTGTGCGGGAGCGAAGGGGTTCGCAGTCCGCGCGGTCCTTTCGTCACGCGGTGGCCATGAGGCCTGCACGATTCACTCACGAGAGCGGGGAACGGCCGTGTCATGATCGTCGATCGTGACGAACAGGACACCCATCAGCGGAGCCATGCTCGCGACGGACACCCGGGTACTGGCGGCGGCCCAGGCGATCGGTGCCCGGCACGGAGTGGACTACACGAACGACGCGGCTGTGACGGCACTGTTCGCGGAGCGGCAAAGGGCGATGCGGGCGGCCCAACGGGGTTGGCTCGCCTGGATCGGCGGTCTGACGCTGACGGCGGGTGTGGTTCTGCCGGTGACGGCGGCGGAACTGCCGAAGCGTACGGCGAAACTGGCCCTGCTCGGGACCGGCGTACTCCTCGTGGTGGCGGTGGCGGCGCTGACCGCCCTGTGCATGCGCTGGAAGCGCGAACTCACGCACCCCGCGCTGAACGGCTACCGGGAGCTGCTGGGCGTGGCCCGGGCCCACGGTCTGCCGCTGACGCACGTACCGGCGTGGCTGGAGGGCCGGACGTCGGGCGGGAGTGGGAAGGGGTGGGCGCCGATACCGACGTATCCGAAGGTGGAGCCCGCGCCCTCGTCCTGGCAGCCCATGGAGTTCCCCGCGAAGCCCGCCGCGGTCCTTCGCTACGAGGAGACGGCCGACGCGGGCGGCTGGCACGACGAGACCGGCTGCCTCCTGCTGATCGCGGCCCTGATCGGCGCGGGCTGGGCCTGGTCCCAGGACGTCCCCCTCGGCTACGGCCTCCTCGCCCTGATTCCCCTCGCGGTCGTGGTGTGGGTGGCGGGCAGCCGCCAGGGCAACGAGAAGCAGGCGTTGCGGGCGGAGGCGGAGGCGTACGTCAGGGCGGTGGAGGCGGCTCGGGCGGCGGGGGCGCGGGGGCCGGAGCTTTCGCCGGTGCTGAAGAAACTGCTGGACGAGTAAACAGACCCCAACCTTCCGAGGAGCCCCCATGAAGCGAGCCGCCCTGGCCGCCGCTGCCTGCGCCCTGTCCCTGACCGCCTGCTCGGCCGAGAGCGGCACGGACGAGAACGCGAAGCCGGAGAGCTCGCCCTCGTCCGCGCAGGCGAAGCAGGGGAGCCCGGCGGAACGGCTGGCGAAGCTGATGGTCACCGACGCCGACCTCGACGGCGAGACGGTGCAGGAGCTCGACCCCCAGTTCCTCTTCGCCAAGTCTCCGGACGAGGTGACCGCCGACAAGCCGGTCTGCGCGCCGTTGGCGTACGCGATGAACCAGCTTCCGCTCGGCGAGGCGGAGGCGGACCTCGCCCGCTACACGTCGACCGGCACGACGGCCACGTACATCGCGCTGGCGGCGTACGGGACGGACGGCGACGCGGAGTCCGCCATGGCCGGGCTGTCGAAGGCGATCGACTCCTGCGGCGACGGCTTCACGGCCAAGGCGAACGGCAACACCAGCCCGTACGACTCGGTCGCCGCCGAGAAGGCCTCGACGGCCGGTGACGAGACGCTGGCGTTCAAGTCCACGATGACCTTCCAGGGCGCCTCGCATGTCCTGCGCACCCAGGCCGTCCGCAGCGGTGACGTCATCGCCGTCTACTTCGCCGTGAACGGCTCGGCCATCGCGAACGCACAGCCCAGCGAGGCGCAGTTGGCGAAGCCGGTGGTGGGGACGCAGAACGGAAAGCTTGGCTGAGCCCGCTTCACGCCATGGAGTGAATGGGCGGCATATGCCGGACCCCCTTTGCGGCGCCGACCTAACTTCGGTCGCATGGCCAGCCCATCCCACGAGGTCGAACTCGGCCTCGGCACAGCCATGGCCGCCGAGACCTGGAGGCAACTGATGCCTGTGGACCTCTCCTTCTTCCGCTCCGAGACCTCCCAGCGCTTGCGGGCCGAGGGCCGCGCCGAAGGTCGTGCCGAGGACGTCCTCCTGATCCTCGACACGCGCGGCATCGAGGTCACAGAGGCGGCGCGCGAGCGGATCACCTCCTGCACCGACCTGGACGCACTCCGCACCTGGCTCACCCGGGCCGTGACGGTCGACACCGCCGACGACCTGTTCACGGAGCCCACAGCCTGATCGTCGTCCTTCCCCCGTTCCCCGATAACCGACGCAGTTTCGCACCAGCGAAGCCCTCAGTAGAGTGCCGCGGGTGACAGCAGCAGTCGACGGGGTACGGGGGATGACGGAGTTGCGCGCGCTCAAGGCATATGGCTCACAAGGGATCCGGCGCTCGCCGAGCAGGCTCGTCGTACGCGCGCTTCTGGCACTCTGCGCAGTCCTGTTCGCCGTATTTGCCGCAGCTGCACCGGCCTCCGCCTCCTCCGATACCCAAGCGGCCTACCTCGCCGACCGTCTTCGCGAGAACCCGGTCTATGTGACCGACCAACTTCCGCGCGAGGTACCGAAGTCCATGGCCCGCGACTTCGCCAGGGTGGCGAAGAGCACCGGGGTTCCTACGTACGTCCTCGTCCTGCCGAGCATGGCGGACGGCGAGGGGCTGCTCGGCGCGGTGCACGACCGGCTGGGCCGGGACGGGCTGTACGTCATCATCGACGAGTCCTCGGTCTCGTACGCCATGGCTTTCGGGATCAGCGCGCCGGCCGACGATGCCCTCACTGTCTGTCTGTACGAACTCCCCTACGATGCGGGCCCGTTGCGCGAGTTCGAGCTGTTCGCTGAGGTCATCGCCGAGGGTGGGGAGAAGGCGGCGGCTCGGGCGGAGGCGGCGCGCGGCATGGACGAGCCCGCGGAGATGTACATCGGGCCGTCGGACCGCGAGAACCAGTCGTTCCTGACCGGGATGTTCCTCACGGGCGTACCGGCGCTCATCCTCCTGCTGTTCCCCGGTGTACGCCGGTGGCGGCAGAAGTTCACCGGCCGGAAAGCCCCCCACCGGGCCCCGCGTTGGATCGCGCCCGCCCTGGCCCTGGCCGCCGCCGTCGCCGTTCCCGTGGCCGCGAGCGTCACCTTCGACCAGACCACGTCCAGCGCGTCCCCCCGCCCCAGGGCGATCGACCTCAACGCCCGCGTCGACCGGGTCGCGCAGGGCCTGGCCGGGGACCCGGTGTACGCGGACCCGGAGAGCCCCCGAGTCCTGGACGCGGCCCAGCTGACCCAACTGCACAGCCGTATCGAGAAGTTCGGGAAGTCCGAGGGCGGCGGACCGGTGTTCGTGTCCGTCGTACCGCAGTTGATGGAGGACGAGTCCGAGGGCGACGAGGAGGCGTTCGCGGCCGCGGTCCACGACAAGCTCGGCGAGGACGGGGTGTACGTCGTCGCCGACCCGCTCTACGGCGACATCGAGGTCTTCAACCACGGCCTACGGCTGGACAGTCTGGACCTCCTCCTCAGCCTTCCGGAGTCCATCGAGTACGGCGACGACAAGGCGGACGAGGCCGAGGACCACCTCCTCGGCGAGCGTCTCGACGCCCTGATGACCTTCCTCGACAAGGCTCCCCGCACGGACGAACCGGAGTCGGCGGGCGACCCGTACCCAGTCTCGAACCCTGTCACCGAGGACGACCTGCCGCCCCTCTTCGGCACCGACTTCTGGCCGGGGCTGTTCATGGGCGTCCTCGCCGCGGGGCTGCTGTACGGGCTGCTGGAGGGCGTGATGGGCATCATCGGCAAGGTGCTGCGGCGCCGCAGGCCGGAGCCGCCCGCGACGGAGGCGCTGCCGGAGGTGTCGCCGACGGAGCCTTCGATGTCGTATCTGCGCGGTATGGCGCGAGTCGAACTCCGGGCACTGACAGCCGACTTCGAGTCGGGGCAGGCCGCCGACCCGAACGACGCCCGGCCAGGGGACCGATTCGACGCGGCGATGCTGCTCATCGACGGCGACACCAGCCGTGTCCAGGACCCCGCGACGGATGCCGCCACCCTCGTCGCGGTCATCGTGCTCGCCCGTGCCGGCCGCGCCGCGCTCGCGGGCAAGTCGTACAACCGCTGCTGCGCGGTCAACCCGCTGCACGGACCGGCGGTCAACCGCCACCACGTGCGGGTGTCCGCGGAGGGCAGCCAGCGGCGCCTGCTGCACGTCTGCGGGCGTTGCCGCGACACGGCGATCGCGGCGCCGGGAACCCTCCACACGCTGGTGCTGACCCTCCCCGACTCGTCCGGCTCGCGCGTGCCATACGAGGAGGCCGGCGAGCTGCTGAGTGCCGTACCGGACGGCATCCGCCGACTGGTCGAGAAGGTGAAGGAGACGGTCCGTGTCCCGTAGCCGAGCGGCGATCACGGCCTTGGCGGTGGCCCTGCTGGCTCTGCTCCCGGCCACCACGGCCAGGGCCTCCGACAGCCCGAGCGCGGGAGAACGCATCGCGAACGCGTTGCGCGCGTCCTGGGTCTACGTGGACGCGTCGTACGCCACCGCCGTACCGCCGTCCCGGCAGCGGCAGTTGGCTAGGGAGATCGACCGGACGGGCCTGCCCATCAAGGTGGTGCTCACGCCTCTCACCAAGGGCGACGACTTCGACGGAGAGGCCGACGTCCTGGCCGACGTCGTCCGCGACCGTCTCCCCCAGCGCGAACTGATCCTCATCACGACGGACGGCACCTTCACGGACTCCCTCAACGGCTACGAGTGGCCTGCCGACACCCACCAGACACGCGACGCGGTCGCCGCGGCCGGCTTCCTGGACGAGATGCGGGACGCCGGCCTGGCGGAGCTGACGTCGAAGGCGGTGGAGCTGGTGGCGGAGGGGAACGGGACGGAGGTGTACGAGGAGGCGATGGGGGACCTGGAGGCGAGCCCCGACCCGGAGGAGCGGACGGAAGCCGAGAGCTCATGGCCGACATGGCCGGCGGTGGCGGCCGTAGCGGCATTGGCGCTGACTGCCCTGCTGCTCCTCGCCCGCCACCGCCGTAGGACCCCTGCGTCCGCCCTGTTCACGGCCGCACGCGCCGCGGACGAAGACGCGCTGCGCCGCCGGGCGGAGGCGGAGGTCGTCGCGCTGGGCGAGTCGGCGCGTACGACGGACTCGACGGCTCCGGGCCTGCGACGCGCCCTGGACGCATACGCCGCGGCAGGCACGGTCCTGGACGCGGCCCGGGGTCTCCCGGACCTGGCGGGCGTTCTGGCCCTGGTGACGGAGGGCCGGGACGCCCTGGCGAACACCCCCGACCCGCTTCCGCTCTGCTTCTTCAACCCCCTGCACGGCCGGGGAACGCGCCTTGTGACGTGGCGCCCGCTGGGCCGCCGAGACCGAGTGCGGGTGGCCGCCTGCACGCCATGTGTGGCAGCCGCGCGCACCCGCCGCTCGCCCGAGGTCCTGACGGACGGCGACGCGGTCCCGTACTTCGAGGTACCGGGGAGCTTCTGGGCGGCTACGGGGTACGGGTCGCTGCTGCGGGGTGGGGACAGCTTGGCGGCGAGGGTGGCTCGCGGGGACTTCACGCGCGGCGTGCGCGGCGAGAACGGGTAGCTGCGAGTCAGCGGTTGAGGTCCATCACCGCGACTCCGAGCCCGCGATACTCCTCGGGCACGACCGTGGCCACCAACGCCCCTTCGGGCACTCTGAGGTTCGGCCGCGCGGCGTGCACGGCGGCTGCGATACCCAAGGCGATACCGCCCCGGCGCAGTTCGGCGATGGTCACGGCCATCGCATAGTCATCATCGACGACGCGGAGCACGTCGACCAGCACACCGACGTTCTCCACGATCCCCGCGCGGTCGCGCTCGGCCTCCAGCAGACACAGCACGGGCACCCACAGCCGGACGTCGTCGCTGTCCGCCGCGGCGTGGATGAGCCCGGAGACCTGCTTGTTACCCCCCATCGCCAGGAGCGTCGGCGCATCGAGGACGAAGTGTTCGATGGGGCTCAACGGGGTCGCTCCCCCTCCGCGAGAGCAGCCCGATGGGCAGCCGTGGCGTCACGCATCTTCCGCCGCACCTCGGCGGACTCCTCATCCGTCACGTAATGCCCGAACCGCTCGGCCAACAGCACACGAGTGCGCTCGGCCCGCGCCTTGATCTGCTCGGGAGTGAGCGTCTGCGCGGCGATCTCCTGCATGAGGGCCCGGAGACGGCAGTGGGCCGAGGAGGCGCCGTCACCTCCCGATGGGCCCCCAGTCACGACGGGGCCGAGGCGGCGGCTCGACAGCCTGCGGAACAGGCGCCTGCGCGACGCGCCGCACCCCCACCTCGACGACGAGGCCCAAGAGGGAAGGCAGGCCGAACAGTCCGGCAAACCCGAGGCTGAACCACCCACTCCCGTCCCCCTGATTGAGAGCACGCACCCCAGCGACAGCGAGCACCACACCGATGACCACCCCGAGCAGACACCAGGGCCAAAAATCGGGCTCCTCGACGGCCCCGTCCCGCCGGCCCTCGCAATAGGCGGCGTACCAGAATCGCCCGGACCACCACACAAGCAGATACGAACTGACGGCTCCCGCCGCGAACCCGACCCTCCCAAGGACGTCAACGCCCCGCAGGCCGACGGCCATACAGGTCATGACCACCCCAAGGAGGAGCCAGATAAGGAACAACATGACGCCGACGGCGAGGCGGTTACCGCGGCTTCCTTGGAGGGCGCGAGGAGAGACGTAGACCATGTGCGGCAGCGTAGGCAATCGCTGCGGAGGTCGGCGACCCCAACGGCCGATAGCTTCCGCGAAGCGGGCCGGTCGGACTCGACCCGAAACGCCCCTCAGACCGCCGAGACAGACATCACTCATCAGCGGATACGATCAGGACACAGACGCCGCACGATTTGCACGGGTAGCTCCCCAAATGCCCACTGGCGGGGGCAGGTTCAGCCTGGCGAACCCACTCGCCCCACAGATACCGTCAGTGCTCTCAACTGCATCTGTATCTCACGGGGAGTCCACTGTGAAGCGCCGCTCTTTGCCCGTTGCTGCCGCGCTCGCCGCGACAGCGGCTCTGCTGCTGACAGCGTGTGGCAGCGAGGACGACAAGTCCAGCGACAACGACAAGATCGCCGGCGCCGACCAGGGAGCCGAGACGCCGAAGGAGTCGACGGAACCGTCGGCAGCACCGGCGGAGGACAAGCCGGACGGTGTGGATGTGTCTCTGCCCAAGGACATGAACCTGGTGTTCGACTGGGAGAAGCCGGGGGATGAGAACGAGGCGGCGGCGATGGAGGATGCGGCGAACTTCTTCCGTGCCATTTACCGGGGCGTCGACAAGCAGACGACGAAGGACGCAGCCGTCGCCGCGTACGCCACCGCCGATGGACTGCACTACGCGAACACGCAGATCAACGCCTGGATCGAAGGCGGCTGGACCGCCACGGGCACACTGCGCCACTACGACGCCACCACTCGGTCCGCTTCCAACGGCACCTCCGTAGAGGTGGCGTTCTGCGCGGACGCGGGCAAGTTCTACGGCAAGGAAATCAAGACCAAGAAGGTCCTCAAGACCGAGCCCAGCATCGAGGACTTCGACTACTACAAGATCATCATGGTCAAGTACCCCACGGGCGAGGACCTGTGGCAGGCATCCAAGGTGTACGTCGAGACGAAGGCGGAGAAGTGCCAGTGAACGGATCACGGCGCCTCATCCTCGGCACCGCAGCCCTGACGCTTGCCCTCAGCAGCCTCGTCCTTACGGAATCCGCGTACGCGGCAAAGCCGGTGGGGTCCGGTGAGGGAGCCACCCCGGAGCAGAGTGGCGGAGGCGACGAAACCGGCATCTACGCCGCAGCACGGATTTCGTACTCCGGATCCGTCGCCAAGAACGGCGGCACCGGCAACGTAACGTCCGCCGACGTCAACTGGACGCCACCCCCCTGCTGGTACGCCCCCTACCTCGGCGCCAAGGACTTCAAAGAGAAGATGTCCAAGGACATCGAGGGCCAGATGAACACGCCCGGCATGGGCGGCCACGCGGGCGCGGCGCTGAGCGAGCTGCAGCGCCACTACGAGGACGACTACGGCTGGACCGACACCCCCGGCTACAAGGACTACAACGTCGAGAACGACGGCAAGGGCATGTTCTGGGCCGCCGTAGAAAACCCCAACGAGCCCGATCTCCTCAAACGGAGTTCGTGCAACGACCTCCCGTTCTGGGTCGACAACGGCGAAGCGCCGCCACCCCAGTACGAGGAGGCCATCACCCCGGAGATCCTCGCGGCCCTCGCCTACCAGCACATGGAGCTCCCGGACACCGAGGTCACCCTGGCCCCCGAGGCCACGACCAAGGTGAACCTGCCGACGTGGGCGTGGCTGGACAAGGCCGTCTTCGACGAGGTCCAGGCCACGGCAGCCCTCAACGTCCCCGGCTTCAACGTCCAGGCCACGACCACGGCCAAGCCGGTAGCCCTGAAACTGGAGCCAGGCACCGAGGACGCCGAGACCTACCCGGCCTCCGGCGAATGCGCCATCAACGCGAACGGCTCCATCGGCGAGCCCTACGCCAAGGGCAAGGCCGACGAGACCCCACCCTGCGGCCTGAAGTACCTCCGCTCCTCCGGCGACGGCACGTTCAAGCTCCAGGCCACGATCACCTGGGAAATCGCCTGGACAGGCACCGGCGGAGCCGGCGGCGACCTCCCGAACGGCACCTTCGGCAACGAGCAGGCCGTCACCGTCCAGGAAATCCAGTCCGTCAACCGCTGAGCCACAGCGAAGGGACCGGACGAGAGCAGCCCGGTCCCCACGGAGAGACCTGCCAGCGCTTCCTGGAAACGCCCAGGACACCGGAAAGTGGGGCAAGGGCCGTGACAGGCCCCCTAGTTGGGTGTTCAGCAACTACCCGTGGCTCTGGGTCGTCGGGCTGCTCTCGACCCTCGCGGCCATCGCAGTGTTCGCCTGGGCCTCGGTCCTCTATCACCGACACCGCCGGCAAAACGCCGACGCCTGACAGCCTTCGACAGGCCGGATGAAGACGAGGCACCCATGTTCTTGCAGCAGCAACTGAAGGCTCTGATGCGCGACGGAGCAACGGGCGCGCAGCAGCACGATGCGCGCAATCTCCTCAGGTCGCGAAAGCAATTCGCCTCATTCGCGTACATCGCCGAGCAGTACGGCTACGAATACGCCGGCCTGTCCACCCTGTCACCTAGCGGCAGCCCGAATCCCTACTTCGCCTTCCGCCGCACCCCGGACGCGGCGGAGCGCGCAGCACGTACTTCGGCTCAGCACCCGGACGCCATCCGAGGCGGTCAGCTGCCCGGTATGCGTCCGGGCGGTAGCCGTCTGGCTCCCCTGCCCGAGACACAGGCGGCCGTCAGCCTGCTGCACGCGCGTATCGAAGTCGACTACAGCGGGACCCACGAGAAGCGCGGTCTCATCCAACTGCTGATCATGCCGTTCGTCCTGCTCATCCCGCTGTGGCAAGCCGGGTTCACCCCAGTCCCCATATTGATCTGCTGCGGCTTGTGGCTGTTCACGGCGGGCCTGTGGGTCCTGGGCATCGCTCTCGCACGCCACCGTCTCGCCAAGTACGGCCGAGTACTTGAGAAGGCGGGCATTCAGTAGCAGCCCGCTCACGCGCCCGCCGTCGCCGGCCACGCCACCCCTGCCGCAGCCGGCCGAGCCAGATGCTTCGTCCGTCTGCGCCGGGTGATGGCCAGGCCCACGAGATAGAAGATGAGCACCCCCCAAACTCCCCCCGCAACCAGCACACGCTCGACCGTATAGCCGGGGAAGATCAAGAAGATCGCGGCCGCCACCGGGAAGAGCAGGACATTGCTCAGTACTCGGGGTGTGTATCTGTCACACGCATCGACGATCATCCGGGACCGCAGCAGGGCAATGTCCGCTTGAGCAGGCTGCGCACGCTGGAAGAGATGGACCGGGTTGTTCAGGGAAGCCGTCCCGGGCGCATGCCCCATGTAGCGGTAGCCGGACCGCTCCGCAATCTGCGCGAACGATGCGAGCCTCTCCGATCCCGGGAAATTCGGGCTGGTGGTGAACTCCGCCGCACCCTCGGAGACGGCCTTCTCCAGGTCTCGCGGCAAATGCCGTTCAACCATGAACGGTTCCTCTCGCAGCCGAGGGCCCCATACCGCCGACTCAGTCGTGCGGCACTTCCTCGATCACCGTCTCCTTGAAGCGCCACGAGCCGCGGTTCCCCACTGCCTCCGCCTTCAGGCCCATCTCCCAGGCAATGCGGGCGGCCCGGCCGTGTGTCAGGTCGGGGTACTCCTCGGGCAGCACCTTGATGTAGCCGCGCCTGTCGGCAGGATAGGCGCGCAGGACCTCGCGCAGTTTCTCCTCCTGCTCTGCCGGCGACTGCTCCACGCCGGTGGCGGCCTTGTACGCCTTCTGTGCGGCGCCCGGCCCCTTATGCCCGTCCCGGCGCCGCGCGGCGTCCGAGCCGCGCCAGGTCATCCAGGCGACGGAGCCGAGGGCGGCGAGGGCGAGGGCGCTGGAACCGAGGGCTTCGCCGGTGGCGTCCGCCTGGCCCGGCGTCTGCGGGCGGAGGTCGCCGTCCGGGTCCTCGATCACCGTCACCGTCTGGCCGACGTCGTAGAGGTCGGTCTGCGTCTTCATGGCGGGACCCGGGACCCTGGTGCCGTCCTGATGCTGCAGTTCGTAGTTGTAGTCGCGAGCCTTGCGCCCCTGGGCCGGGTCGCGCCACTCCTTCACCACCGTGGCGCTGATCTCCTCGCCCCGCTGTTGCAGCGTGAGGTTGTCACGGGCCATGTCGGCGACGTAAACGGACATGGCCGACGTAACCACGATGAACAGCGCCGCGTACGAGCTCGACTCCCTCGCCCCGAGCTTCCGGATCAGCGTGATGAGCACTGCTCCGTGCACAATCCACAGCGGAATCTGGACGACCAGCCCGACGTCGTCCGCCAGGACGAACATCCCCACGATCACGGCGAGCACGTAGCAGGCAATGCCGACCGCCAACAGAACCGGATACCGGGCACGCCTCCCGCGCGCCTCGTCCGCTGCCTGCGCCACGCCGCCGCTCATGCTCGTCACTCCGTTCCTCCAACCCGCGGGCCGTCGACCTCCGGAGGGTTCTCCCCTCCCGGTTCGTCCGCCGAGACCGACTTCATGATGCCGCTGAGCACATCGAGGTACTCGGTCCAGTGCTCGATGTCCTGGGTCATGAAGACGAACAGGGCCGACCCCGGTCCGGTCTTCAGCGGCACGCAGAACTGCACCTGCCGGACGGTGGCGGGTACGGGTTCGTCCAGACCGAAGATTACGCCGGGGATCTGCAGCTCCTGATCGCGGATGCAGAGGGCCGAGATGCCGTACGGCAACATGACCAGCCCGACCTCGGCGTCCGGGTACAGCTCACGCCACTGGACGGCCGTGCGTTTCGCGGACCCCTGCCTGTCCTGGCTCTGCGGGCCGGCGTCCGGCCGTTCGATCAGCACGTAGAAGGTGCCCTGGGACAGCTGGTCCCCGGGCATGCGCAGCAGGCAGCTCGACACGTGTTCGGCGCCTGCCGCGATCATCGTCTGCAGGATGTACTCGCTCGACACCACGAGGCTGAGCTTCTGCTCCGGCGTGGCGTCGGCGAAGAGCCCGTCGGCCACGTCCGCCATGCGCAGCACGCGCGCCTCGGGGTCCTCGGCGAGGTCGAACTCCATGAAGCCCGGCGGCAGCTCGAACCAGAGGTCGGGTACGTCGGTGGGGGCGATCGGCGTTGCGGTGGAGGCCATCAGTCCGTCAGCTCCCAGGCTCCGAGGCCGACGGCGCTGCCCACGGCCACCAGGCCGCCGAACTTGCCGCCGCCTGCGCCGGTGGCGATGTTGCCCACACCGGTACCCCAGGTGGCGGCGTCGTAGCGGCCGGTGCTCGTTTCGTAGGCGTTGATGGCGGTGGGCGCCGTCCACGCGAGCTGCGCCGCGGCCTGCACACCCTCCGTGGTTGTCAGGGCGGCGCCGCGCGAGACGCCCAGCTTGGCGGCGGCGGCCATGATCGGCTTGTCGATCACGGCTGCCACCGGGTCGGCGGCCTTCATGGCGTTCTTCGCCACCGCGGAGCCGGTCTTGATGCCGACCTTGGTGCCCGCGACGACGCCGCCGGCGCCCCGGCCGGCCTTGAGTCCGGCCATGATGCCCGCCTTGGCGGCACCGACGCCGGGGATCATGCCGAGTGCGTCGCCGCCCAGGGTGAGCCAGTTGCCGATGTTCGCCCCGGTGGGCGGGAACAGCCCGCTCATGCCGTAGGACGCCGCGTGGGCGAAGAGCGCGACGGCGCTCAGCCCGATGGCCAGTGGGGCCAGCACCGGGCAGAAGATGGCGATCACACCGATGACGGAGGCCGCGACGGTGATCCAGTCCGCGTGGCTCTTGATCCAGTCACCGATGGCGGAGAGGACCTCCCCCACCTGCCCCGGCAGATCGGCGATGGCCTTGCCCAGATCCGCGATGGCGTCCCCGAGCTTGTCCCACATGCCGGGCTCGTTCGGGGCGATGTCCATGGCCTTCTTCAGGCGCTCGGCTATCTCCTTGCCGTACTCCCGGTAGTTGCCGGCCATACGGCGGCCCTTGCGGCGGAGCTCCTCCAGCTCCTCCTCCTTGGCGTTCACCGCACGGTTGGCGTCCTGGACCTTGCCCTTGTGGCCCTCGGTGTCCTTCTTGTCGTCGTCCGCCTTCTTGAGCTTGTCGGCGTTGTCCTGCGCCTTGCCCAGCTGCTCGTCGATCTCGGCCGCACGAGCCTCCAGCCGCACGGCGTCGGCCTGCTTGTTCTCCATGTACGCCGCCCAGTCTTCCAGGGCGGTGGCGGCGGCGTTGAACGAATCGCGGGCCTCGTCCATGCGCGGGCGGAACTCGTCGTCGAACTTCTCCCGGAAGGCTTCCGCCGCCTTTCCCTTCCAGTCGCCGACCCCGGTGCCGTGCAGCACGTGGCAGATCTCGACCAGTGCCTTCGCCGTCCGGCGGACCGTCTTGGCCACCTCGTCGGCCACCGTGTGATCACCGGGACAGGGCACGAAGCCCAGGGCCGGGAAGCTCTCCAGTTTCACCTCGGCCATGGCTACTTGCCGCCCCCCTTGCCCTGGTTCTTGTTGGCCTCGGCCAGTTCGTGGTCCAGCTCCTCGAAGGACTCCTTGACCTTGAGCAACGCCTTGGACGCCTTCTCCGAGAACTTCGTCAGCTGCTTGATGCCGTACGACCACTCGTCACCGAAGTCGTCCATGCGCTTGGCGAGTTCCGGTACCCCCATGGCGTCGCCGGTGACGTGTTCCATCTCGCGGCCCGGTTTCTTCATCAGCTCGGCTATGTGATCGAGGTTGTGTCTCACTCGATTCAGCACCGCGTAGTCGGCCGACAAGTCGCTCATAACGCCCCCGTTTTGCGCTGGTTCCAGCTTGTTACAGCGACGCGGCGGCCCAACCTGGGCCGCCGCGCCACACTGGCATTCGTCACCCGACGAACGTCACTTGCTCCGAGCCTGCTTCGCCAGCTCGTCGTCGATCTGCTCGAACTTGTCCGCCGCCATGGTCAGGTAGTCACCCATGCCGTCCAGGCCGTCCAGCGTGTCCTTGGAGCCCTTGACGAACTCCTCGAAGTTCTCGTCGAAGGCCTTGGACGAGCTCTTGGTGACGTAGCCCGACTCGACCAGGTTGCCGATGTACTTGCGGAGGCCGTCGAGCTTCTCCTGGAGCCGTTCCTTCTCCTTCACGACATGCTTGGCAGCGTCCCGCATGTCCTGATATGTGATGTCAAGGTCCTTGGCCATGAAGCCGCTCCCTATCCAAAACGCCGCAGGGCCAACCCCCGTGGCTCCCTGTTTGCGGACCGACAGTCACCGGCCGGCCCCAACTCGCGTGTGACAGCCGGTGTGATCGTCCGCTCTTGAGGCAGCAGCTTACGGGGGAGGCCTGAGGTGTCACATCCCGGCCGTGTCCCGGCTTTGTGAACATGGCGTCGTGAAGACGTCACCGAGCCGTGCATACGTCGTTGCCATCGGGAACCCCACAACCCCGCCCCGCTGTCCCCACCCCACGCCCAGCCGATATCGTCGCTCCCAACTGTGACCAGCGTTGCGGAAGCGGTCGCAGGGGCAGCGGGGAGGACAAGAGACGTGCGCCTGACTCTGACCGTCGTCGATCCGTTCGGCGGCGGCACCGCCGACGTCGTACTCGATGCCGATCCTGAGTCCACGATGGGGGACATCGCCCAGGAGCTGGCCAAACAGGTCGGGCACAGTGGGGCTCAGATCATTCCCATCGGGCAGCAGCACCCCATCAGCGGCAGCGCTCCCCTCCTCTACGTCGACGGATACGCCGTCGATCCCTCCGCCACCGTCCTCAACTCGCCCCTCCGCGAAGGCGCCGTCGTCAGCCTTCAGGATCCCGCCGGGTGTCTTCCCGGTGAGCCCACCGGGCTCGTCGAGCTGCGGATCGTCGGCGGGCCCGTCGCCGGTTATGTGCATCGGCTCGGCGTCGGGCGGTACGACATCGGCAGCGGGCCCGCCAGTCACATCCGTATCGACGACCCCGAACTCGACGCCCGCGCCCTCACCCTCTCTGTCTCCACCGACGGCACCTGCCGTTTCAAAATCCGCGGAGACAAGGAAAAGGACGCCACCCTCGACGGCACCTCCATCGACGACATCCTCAACCCCAAGGACGACAAAGAGGAGAAGAAGAAGGGCAAGAAGGGGAAGAAGCGCCAGAGCGTCGACGAGAACTCCGAGAATTCCCCTTCCACCCCACCCGTCGACAAAGACACCTGGCCCCTCGGCAGCCAAATCGCCCTCGGTAACACCCTCATCGAGCTCGCCCGCTACAACCCCCCGAACGCCGCCCTCAAGTGGTCCGACGACGGCATAGGCCTCGACTACAACCGGCCCCCGCGCCTGCGGCCCCCCGAGCGGCAGACCCGTTTCCGGCTGCCGTCCCCGCCCCGCGAGTACGAGGCCCGGCCGCTGCCCTGGCTGATGGCGTTCACCCCGCTCGTCGGTGCCGTCGTGGCCGTGATGATCTTCCAGCGCTGGTACTACCTGATCATGGCGGGCCTCAGCCCGATCCT
Organism: Streptomyces sp. NBC_00287; assembly: GCF_036173105.1. Taxonomy (NCBI): domain Bacteria; kingdom Bacillati; phylum Actinomycetota; class Actinomycetes; order Kitasatosporales; family Streptomycetaceae; genus Streptomyces; species Streptomyces sp. NBC_00287. The sequence goes on along the minus strand of NZ_CP108053.1, from coordinate 5,498,934 downwards.
GCTCTTCGCGAACTACTACAACGACAAGAAGCACGGCCGTAAGTCGCACGCGAAGCAGGTCAAGGAGTACGAGGAGCAGAAGGCCCGCATCGAGCAGGACGCCCAGGATGCGCTGGTCGCGGAGCGGAACGATCGGCGGCAGGCCATTCCGGATCCGGCGACTGTGCTCAGCCTCGGTACCGGGCCCCGAACCAGGCTCTGGGAGCGGCGCCGTACCGATCGCGATCATCTACTGCTGCGCGTCGGCACCGGTCAGCTTCCCTCCGAGGTCGTCCTCGACGACCCCGAGCAGGACGACCACAAGCGTGAGGTCACCTGGAAGATCGAGGACGCCCCGGTGGCGCTCAATCTCCGTGGTCTCGGGGTCATCGGCATGGCCGGGCCCGGGGACTCCGCCCGAGCCATGGGGCGTTGGGCCGTGGCACAAACAGCCGCGCTGCACAGCCCCATGGACGTCCAGTTCTACGTCCTCAGCGAGCAGACCGCGCAGGAGAGTTGGGACTGGGTCCGCTGGCTCCCGCACGCGAAGCCCTCCGGCGGCCAGGACATCAACGTCCTCATAGGCACCGACGCCGAGACCGTCGGCGCCCGTATCGGCGAGCTGACGCAGATCCTCGACGCCCGCAAGAAGGCCGCCGAGCAGAACCGCAGCCAGGGCACCTCCTTCAGCGACCCGGACATCGTCGTCGTATGGGACGGGTCCCGGCGGTTGCGCTCGCTGCCTGGTGTCGTACGGCTGTTGCGCGAGGGGCCGTCCGTCTCCATGTACGCCATCTGCCTCGACGCCGAGGAGCGGTTCCTGCCCGGTGAGTGTCAGGCCTTCGTCGTAGCGGAGCCGAAGCCTGAGGAAAGCGGGCAGCCGCAGCAGACGCACAACGCGCAGGCCCCCGGCGGTTTCCCCTCCTTCCAGGCCTGGCACCAGGCCGCCCCCGAGCCCGCCCACACCCACGCGCCCGACAAGCTCCGCCTCCGCGTCGAGGAAGCCGGTGCCGAGCGGCGGGGGGACGTACGGCCCGACTTCGTCTCGCCGTCCTGGTGTCTGCGGCTCGCCCGGTCCGTGTCCTCCCTCCGTGACATCAGCGGGGAGACCGAGGACTCGGCGCTGCCCGGATCGAGCCGGTTGCTCGATGTGCTCCAGCTCGAACCGCCCACCAGCGATGCCATCGTGGCGCGTTGGCGGATGGGCGGGCAGTCGACCATGGCCGTCATCGGTGAGTCGTACGACGGGGCCTTCGGGATCGACATCCGCAAGGACGGGCCGCACGGTCTCATCGCCGGTACCACCGGTTCCGGTAAGTCCGAGCTGCTGCAGACCATCGTCGCGGCGCTCGCCGTGGCCAATACGCCCGAGAACATGACCTTCGTCCTCGTCGACTACAAGGGTGGCGCGGCGTTCAAGGACTGTGTCCATCTGCCGCACACCGTCGGCATGGTGACCGACCTCGACGCGCACCTGGTCGAGCGCGCGCTGGAATCGCTGGGCGCCGAGTTGCACCGGCGTGAGCACATCCTCGCCGCCGCCGACGCCAAGGACATCGAGGACTATCAGGATCTGGTGCGCAGGGACCCGTCCCACAAGCCCGTCCCCCGACTCCTCATCGTCATCGACGAGTTCGCGTCGATGGTCCGTGACCTGCCCGACTTCGTCACCGGTCTCGTCAACATCGCCCAGCGAGGACGTTCCCTCGGTATCCACCTCCTCCTCGCCACCCAGCGGCCCTCCGGTGTCGTCTCCCCCGAGATCCGCGCCAACACCAACCTCCGGATCGCGCTGCGTGTGACCGACGGCGGTGAGTCGTCGGACGTCATCGACTCCCCCGAGGCCGGGCACATTTCGAAGAACACGCCGGGTCGGGCGTACGTCCGTCTCGGGCATGCCTCGCTCGTGCCGTTCCAGTCGGGACGCGTGGGTGGACGCCGGCCCGGTGCCGCGGACCCCGCCGTCCTCATGCCCTGGGTAGGACCGCTGACCTGGGAAGACCTCGGCCGCTCCGCCCTCACCAAGCCCAAGGCCGAGTCCCGCGAGGACGAGGAGATCACCGACCTCAAGGTGCTCGTGGACACCATCCGCGACGCCAACCGGTCGCTCGGTATCCCGCCGCAGCACAGCCCCTGGCTGCCGGCGCTCGACGAGCAGTTGCTGCTCGACGAGATCCCCGTCCCGGAGTTCACACCCGCGCCCGGCAAGCTGGCGCCCGCGGCCTTCGGTGTCGAGGATCTGCCGGCGATGCAGGCCCGCCGCCCGGTCGCCATCGACTTCGCGAGCTTCGGCCATCTGATGATCGGCGGCGCCCCGCGCAGCGGCCGTTCGCAGTTGCTGCGGACGATCGCCGGTTCCCTGGCCCGTACGCACTCCACAGCCGATGTGCACATGTACGGCATCGACTGCGGCAACGGCGCGCTCAACGCGCTCACCCGGCTGCCGCACGTCGGCGCGGTCGTCAGCCGTAACCAGACCGAGCGCGTGGTCCGGCTCGTCAACCGGCTCAAGGGCGAGATGGACCGCCGCCAGAACCTCCTGGCCGACAAGGGCTTCGCCGACATCGGGGAGCAGCGGGCCGCGGTCGCCGAGGACGAGCGGCTGCCGCACATCGTGATCCTGCTGGACCGGTGGGAGGGCTGGGTGCCCACCCTCGGCGAGGTCGATCACGGGGCGCTGACCGACGAGTTGCAGACGATGATGCGCGAGGGCGCGAGCGTCGGCATCCACCTCGTGCTGACCGGTGACCGGACGCTGCTGGTGGGCCGTATCGCCACGCTCACCGAGGAGAAGTACGGGCTACGGCTCTCCGACCGCAGCGACTTCTCCACGCTCGGCATCCCGGCGCGCAAGGTGCCGGAGGAGATACCGCCGGGCCGTGCCTTCAAGAACGAGGCCGGTACGGAGACGCAGTTCGCGCTGCTCGCCGAGGACACCACCGGTCAGGGCCAGGCCGCTGCGCTGGCGGCGATCGGCGAGGCGGCGGCCGTACGGGACGCCGAAGTGCCGCGCGCCAAGCGGCCGTTCCGCGTGGACAGCCTGCCCAGCCGGATCTCCTTCACGGAGGCCTGGGAGCTGCGCGACCCGGACGTCTCCCGCTCCAAGCTGTACGCGCTGGCCGGCATCGGCGGCGACGAGATCGTCGGCTTCGGGCCCGATCTCGCGCTGGGCGTGCCGTCGTTCGTGATCGCGGGCCCGGCGAAGTCCGGTCGCTCGACCGTGCTGATGAACTTCGCGCAGTCCTTCCTCAATCAGGGCGTACGGCTGATCGTCGCCGCGCCCCGCCAGTCGCCGGTGCGCCAACTGGACGGTGTGGAAGGCGTGCTGAAGGTCTACACGGGCGACGACATCGACGAGGACGAGTTCGAGGAGCTCATCGACGGCGCCGAGCCGTCGGTCGAGAACCCGGTCGTCGTCCTCATCGACGACGGCGAGATCCTGGAGGACTGCGACGCCGAGAGTCAGATGAAGAAGATCGTCTCTCGTGGCGCCGAACGCGGGCTCGCACTCGTCATCGCCGGTGACGAGGAGGACGTGTGCAGCGGCTTCTCCGGCTGGCAGGTCGATGCCAAGAAGGCCCGCCGGGGCATCCTGCTCTCCCCGCAGGAGTCCTCCAGCGGCGACCTCATCGGCGTCCGCCTCAACCGCAGCATGGTCGGCGGCCAGGCCGTCCCCGGCAAGGGCATGCTGCACCTGGGCGACGGGGAGCTGCGGACGGTCGTCGTCCCCGGGTGACGTCTACTCGATCCTCGACAGCCGGGAGGTCGGGTTCCCCGACTCCTCGCTGTCCGAGGCGTAGTCGAGATCGTCGCCCACCGGGGTGAGGGTGACCGTCGTGGCCGCCGGGTTGCAGCCCTTGTGGTTGGACTCGGCGCCCACGGACGTGGCCACCAGCTGGTCGGCGGACACGGTCTTCAGGGTCAGTACGTCATTGCACACGCCGCCGAGCACGTCCGTCTGGCGGAGGGTGCCGAGCTTCTCGCCCGCCTTCGCGTCGTGGACGGTGAGGCGGAAGGTGCCGAGGGGGAGCTTGCCGTCCAGGGCCACGCCCTGGCCCTGCCAGGTGCCGAGGTAGGCCTCGAGGGCGTCCGTTCCCGGGGACGCGGAGGGGGTGGTGCTGGGAGCCTCGGAGTACGACGAGTCGGCGTTCGAACCGGCCTGATCGTCGTCCGGGGAGTTGCCCGGCAGCAGGTCGAGGACGAAGACCGACCCCACCGTCACCGCTGCCAGCGCGCCCGCCACCGCCAGCGCCACGGTGCAGCTCATCCGGCGGCCCCGGCCGTCGGCGCCCGGCACCGAGGTCGCCGCGACCGACACCGACACCTTGCCGGGCGCCCGGGTCGCCTCCGGTTCGGCGTCACGCGGCTCGGGAATCGCAGGCGTCATCACCGGCGGCGGCCCGAAGGCGCCCAGGGAGCCCACAGACCCGACCGACCCCGCCGACTCCACCACCCCCACCGACGGACTACTGAACCCCACCGGCCCCGAAGCCTGCTCCCCGTCCGTAGCCTCCAAGTTCAGCACCTGTACGGCGCTACGGCTCACCCGCTCCACCAGTGCCCCCGGCAGCCACCCCGCCGCGACCAGGCCCGCCGCACCGTTCGGAGCCAGTCGCCGGGCCAGTTCAGCGGGCGTGGGGCGCGCGGACGGTGTCTTGTTCAGGCACGCCTCCACCACGTCCCGCAACTCACCGTCCAACGATCCGAGTTCGGGCTCCTCGTGTACGACCTTGTACAGCAGCGCCGCCGAGGAGTCGCCCGGGAAGGGCTGTTCCCCCGTCGCCGCGTACGCCAGCACCGCGCCCAGCGAGAAGACGTCCGCCGCTCCCGTGACACCCTTGCCGAGGATCTGCTCGGGCGACATATAGCCGGGCGAGCCGATCGAGACGCCGGTCGAGGTGAGGGACGCGGTGCCGTCCGTGGCCCGGGCGATGCCGAAGTCGATCAGGAGCGGGCCGTCGAGGGTCAGCAGCACGTTGGACGGCTTGACGTCCCGGTGCACAAGACCCAGCGCGTGCACCGCCGCCAGCGCCTCCGCGAGACCGGCCCCCAGCACTCGTACCGTATGGGCGGGCAGCGCGCCGCTGTCCGCGACCGCCGTCGCCAGGGACGGCCCCGCCGCGTAGGCCGTCGCGACCCACGGCACCGAGGCCTCCGGGTCCGCGTCGAGCACGGATGCCGTCCAGGCGCCGCCGACCCGGCGGGCGGCGTCGACCTCGCGCCGGAAGCGGGCGCGGAACTCCTCGTCGAGCGCGAAGTGCGGATGCACGATCTTGACCGCGACCGTGCGGCCGCCGGCGCTGCGGCCCAGGTAGACCCGGCCCATTCCGCCGGAGCCGAGCCGGCCGAGCAGCCGGTAGGGCCCCACGGTGGTCGGCTCGTCGACTCCGAGCGGCTGCATGGCGCCCTCCCCCTAGGCCCTGTGGTCCCCGTAAGACTCCCCAGCAGGTTACGGCTGAAGGAGATCCACCTTCACGTCCGCGGGGAAACCGGTGGTCGGGCCGACCCGGCGGGCGAACTCCGCGACCGCCGCGAGCTGGGGCTCACCGAAGCGGAAGTCGAGGGTGGTGAAGTAGCGCTCCAGGATCCGCTGGTCGAAGGCCTCCCAGCGGGCGGCCTGTTCGGCGACCTTGCCGACCTCCTCCAGGGAGAGGTTGCGGGAGGCGAGGAAGGCCTCGTGGACGCGGCGGGTGATGACCGGCTCGCGCTCCAGGTAGTCACGGCGGGCGGCCCAGACGGCGAAGACGAACGGCAGCCCGGTCCACTCCTTCCAGAGCGACCCGAGGTCGTGCACCTCAAGACCGAATCGCGGCCCGTCGAGCAGGTTGGCGCGCAGGGCCGCGTCGCCGATGAGTACGGCCGCCTCCGCCTCCTGCATCATCAGGCTGAGGTCGGGCGGACAGGTGTAGTAGTCGGGCTGTACGCCGTACCGCTCGGCCAGCAGCAGTTGGGCGAGGCGTACCGACGTACGCGAGGTCGAGCCCAGGGCGACCCGGGCGCCGCCCAGCTTCTCCAGCGGGACCTGCGAGACGATCACGCACGACATCACCGGTCCGTCGCAGCCGACAGCGATGTCGGGGAAGGCGACCAGATCGTCGGCGTTCCTGAGGAACTCGACCAGGGTGATGGGCCCGATGTCGAGGTCTCCCCGCACCAGTTGCTCGCTGAGCTTCTCCGGGGTGTCCTTGGTGAGCTCGAAGTCGAGGAGCGTGCCCGTTCTCGCGAGCCCCCAGTACAGGGGCAGGCAGTTCAGGAACTGGATGTGGCCGACGCGCGGCCGGGTGCGAGAATTGTCCACATCGTGAGGCTAGACCCTGTGGGATACGCTCCAGACTCCGGCCCCGACGTCAACCCCTTTTTCGGATCTTCAAACATCCGAGTGACGTGATCTTGACCTCTATTGCTTTCGGCTGCCTGCGTGCTAGGCTCGCCGCAAGTTGCAGTTTGGTTTCCCTTGCAGTACAGAGCCTGCGGAGCATGTAACCGCGGGCTCTAGTCGTTTTCAGACGTATGCAGTGCAGGCATTTGCTCTCACACTTGCAGGTTCTGGAGCAGGGCAACCCTTTGGGCCCAAGGAGGGCTTATGGCTACCGGAACCGTTAAGTGGTTCAACGCCGAAAAGGGCTTTGGCTTCATCGCCCAGGAGGGCGGCGGCCCCGACGTCTTCGTCCACTACTCCGCGATCAATGCGAGCGGCTTCCGTTCGCTGGAGGAGAACCAGCAGGTCTCCTTCGACGTGACCCAGGGCCCGAAGGGCCCGCAGGCGGAGAACGTCACCCCCGTCTGAGCGATCCTCATCCGAGGCGAGCCTCGTCTCTGAGCCGGACCTGAGAGCAGTACCCAAGGAGCCCCGTGCCGTCAGGCATCGGGGCTCCTGCCTTTTCCCGTACGTTCGTCCCCTATACGTGCTGCATGACCAGGACGAACGTCGTCCCGGGCGCCAGGGCCTCGTACGAGTGCGGTACGTCGCCTCGGTACGACATGTAGTCCCCGGGGTCGAGTTCGACCTCCTCCCCCGCGGGGCCGGCCTTCACCCTCCCCGTGCTCACGATCAGATGCTCCACCGAGCCCGGAATGTGCGGCTCCGACTCTCGGGGCGGGCCCGGCTCGGCGCGTAGGTGGTAGATGTCGCGCTGGGCGCCGGGTGGGCTGGCCGAGAGCAGGGTGGCGGCGTACTCGGTCTTCTCCGAGGCTACGGTCGGGCCCTGCCCTGCGCGGATGACCTGCACGGACGGCACCGGGGGCTCCACCAGCGCGCTGAACGGCACGCCCAGCGCCACGCCCAGCGCCCAGAGCGTCTCCACGCTCGGGTTTCCGCTTGCCGCCTCCAGTTGGGACAGCGTGGATTTCGCGATTCCGGCGCGTTTGGCCAGTTCGGAGAGGGAGAGGCCGGCTCTTGTGCGTTCCCTGCGCAGGGAGGCGGCGATCCAGTCCAGGGGGAGCCGTGGGGGTGAGGTCTCGGCCATGCTCTGTTCGCTCCATCGATACGATCGTTCGGCTTGACGAACGATGAGTCTTCTGTCCATTGTAGAGAACATGCGTACGGTAGAGCGAACGGTGGGTGCGTCCCGGGAGCTGGTTCGGGATGCCTCGTTGGTGTGGGTGGCCAGTGGGGTGGTCGGGGTTTCCTTCGGGGCGATCGCTGTGGCGGGTGGGCTTCCGGTGTGGGTGCCGGTGGTGATGTCGGTGCTCGTGTATGCGGGGTCGGCGCAATTCAGCGCGGTGGGGGTGTTGCTGGCGGGGGGTGGGCCGCTTGCGGCGGCGGCGACGGGGTTGTTGCTGAATACGCGTACGGCGGCGTTCAGCGTCGCGGTCGCGGATGTCCTGGGTTCCGGTGGCCGTCTGTCTCGCTTTCTCGGGGCCCATCTCGTGACGGACGAGACGGTGGCGTTTGCGCTGGCGCAGGCGGATCCGGGGCGGCGGCGGGTGGCCTTCTGGGTTTCCGGGGTCGGGTTGTTCGTCGTGTGGAATGTCGGGGTGTTGGCGGGGGCCGTGGCCGGTACGGCGCTTGGGGATACGGCGGTGTACGGGCTGGATGCGGCGTTTCCTGCGGTGTTGGTGGCTCTGGTGTTGCCGACGTTGCGGGCGGATGCCGCGGTGCGGCGGTGTGCGGTGCTGGGGGCGGGGGTTGCCCTGGCGGTGTCTTCGGTGGTGCCTGCGGGGGTGCCGGTGTTGTTGGCGCTGGTTGGGCTCTTGCTGTACGGGCGGCGCAAGGCGGGTGCGGCATGAGTGCGACGGTGGCCTTGATCCTGGTGCTGGCGGTGGGGACGTATGCGTTCCGGCTGGTGGGGCCTGTGCTGCACGGTCGGGTGGAGCTGTCGGGCCGTGTTCAGGAGCTGTTGTCGGCTGGGGCGGTGGTGTTGCTGGTGGCGCTGATGGCTACGGGTTCGCTGACGGAGGGCGGGTCCTTCGCCGGGTGGGCTCGGCCGGTGGGGGTGCTGGTCGGGGGTGTGCTGGCTTGGCGGCGGGCGCCGTTCGTGGTGGTGGTGTTGGGGGCGGCGGGGGTTGCGGGCGTGTTGCGGTGGGTGGGGGTGCCGTGAGGTTTCCTCGCCCCCGCCGCCCCTACCCGTCCCATCCCTGGGGGCTGCCGCCCCCAGACCCCCGCTTCGGCCCTGAACGGGCCTCGTCCTCAAACGCCGGACGGGCTGAAAATGCCGGTGCCGCAAATTTCAGCCCCTCCGGCGTTTGAGGAGCGGGGGTCCAGGGGGCAGAGCCCCCTGGGCGGGGGCGAGGCAAAATGCGAAGTCAAGCGCCGCGGCGGCCCGCTCCCAGTACGTCGAGGCAGTCCTGCCAGGCGGAGGTGAGCAGCAGGGGGCGCAGCCGGGTGAACAGGGTCAGTAGGTCCGGGCCCCACTGGGCACGGAAGTGCGGGTCCCGGCGGGCGAGGTCGAGTTCGTTGGCGACGGTCAGTTCGGCGAAGTCGCGGCGCAGATGCAGGTCGGGGGCGTAGGTGCGGCCGGTGAAGCGGTCGCGGAAGGTGGGGGCCGTATCGGCGAAAGAGGGGTACGAGGCCTGGCGGTCGCAGCTTGCGTAGAAGTACACGATCGACTCGGCGTCCGGGCCGATCACCTCGGCCAGTTCCTCGCGACCGTCGAGCGAGAGGAGGGCGCCGGGGAAGCCGTCCGTGCCGTAGCTGGCGTGGCAGAGGCCGGCGAGCTGGAGGGTGGGGCGGGCGCCCCACAGGGCGAGGCGGTCGTGGACGCGTTCGAGGTGGGCGAGGAGGGTGCCGCCGGGGTGCGGGATCCGGTCGGCTCCCAACTCCCTCAGAAACACAAGGGCTTCGTCACTGGAGCTGGACACGGCACCTGTCCCTTCGGCTGTGGGGGGTTAATCGGGTCGGCACCCGCTCCTCCCGGGTGGAGCGGGTTGCCGCCCTGGTGGGCCCTGGTCGATCGTCGTACGGGCGAACTGTGCAGTCAATCCTTGGGAATTCTCGCCAGGTCTTAGGCGGAGCTTGGGGAATCCAGGGAATCCACCTCTCATTGCCATTACTTCGGGTCGGCGTTGAACTTCGCCGTCGACCAGCGGTACCCGAGCACCGCGAGCCCCACGCACCAAGCAATGGCGAGCCACCCGTTGTTCCCGATCTCGGTGCCGAGGAGCAGTCCGCGCAGGGTCTCGATGGCCGGCGTGAAGGGCTGGTACTCGGCGATCGGCTGGAACCAGCCCGGCATGGAGTCCAGGGGGACGAAGGCGGTGGACAGGAGCGGCAGCAGGATCAGGGGCAGCGCGTTGTTGCTGGCCGCCTCGGCGTTCGGGCTGATCAGGCCCATACCGACCGCGATCCAGGTGAGCGCCAGGGCGAAGAGTACGAGCAGTCCGAAGGCCGCCAGCCACTCCAGGACGGTCGCGTCCGTGGACCGGAAGCCGATGGCGACACCTACGGCTCCCACCAGGACCACGCTGATGATCGCCTGGAGCACGCTTCCGATGACATGCCCGATGATCACCGAGCCGCGGTGGATCGCCATCGTGCGGAAGCGGGCGATGATGCCCTCGGTCATGTCGTTCGAGACGGAGACCGCCGTGCCGATCGTCGTGCTGCCGATGGTCATCAGCAGCAGGCCCGGGACGATGAAGGCGATGTACTCGGAGCGGTCCGGGCCTCCGCCGCCGATGCCCGCGCTCATCGTGTCGCCGAAGATGTAGACGAAGAGCAGCAACAGCATGATCGGCGTCAGGAGCAGGTTCAGGGTGAGGGACGGGTAGCGCCTGGCGTGCAGCAGGTTGCGGCGCAGCATCGTCGTCGAGTCGCGTACGGCGAGGGAGAGGGAGCTCATCGGGCGTTCTCCTTGGACTGGTTGGGGACGACGGCCGCGCCGCCGGTGAGGGCGAAGAAGACGTCGTCGAGGTCGGGGGTGTGCACGGTCAGTTCGTCCGCCTCGACGCCGGCGGCGTCCAGCCAGTCGAGGATGGAGCGCAGCTCGCGCTGGCTGCCGCCGCTCGGGAGCTGGAGCGCCAGCGCCTCGTCGTCGCGGGTGGACTCGCTCAGTGCGGAGGCGGCGGACCGGTAGGTGGCGGGGTCGGTGAAGCGGAGCCGGATGTGCCCGCCGGGGATCATCCGCTTCAGCTCGCTCGCGGTGCCCTCGGCGGCGATCTTGCCGTCGTTCAACACCGCGATACGGTCGGCGAGTTCGTCGGCCTCCTCCAGGTACTGGGTGGTGAGGAAGACGGTGACGCCGTCGGAGACCAGCTCGCGGATGATCTGCCACATGTTGTGCCGGGAGCGTGGGTCGAGACCGGTGGTGGGCTCGTCGAGGAAGATGATGCGCGGGCTGCCGACCAGGGTCATGGCGATGTCCAGGCGCCGCTTCATACCGCCGGAGTAGGTGGACGCGGGCTTCTTCGCGGCCTCCACCAGGTCGAACCGCTCCAGCAGTTCGGCGGCGACCCGTCGCCCTTCACTCCGGGACAGGTGGTGCAGGTCCGCCATGAGGAGCATGTTCTCCTCGCCGGTGATCAGGCCGTCCACCGCCGAGAACTGGCCGGTGACACCGATCGCCGCACGCACAGCCTGTGGATCGACGGCGAGGTCGTGCCCGCCGACGCGGATCGAACCCGCGTCGGCGGTGATGAGCGTGGAGAGGATCTTCACGGCGGTGGTCTTGCCCGCCCCGTTCGGGCCGAGCAGGGAGAAGATCGTCCCTTCCGGCACGGTCAGGTCGATGCCGTCGAGGACGGTCTTGTCGCCGTAGGACTTGCGCAGCCCGTTCGCCGCGATGGCCGGGTTCGTCATGAGGGAGCTCCTTAGAGGCTGCGGGCGGTGATGTCGCCGTGGGTGGTGGTGGCGCGGATGTCGAGTTCGGCGGTGCCGTCGTTCTTGAGGGCGTTGCTGATCCGGCCGTAGCCGGTGCCGGCGTCCAGGGCGGCCGAGACTCCGGCGGCGGCGGTGACCGAGATGTCGCCGGACTGGGTGCTGAGGACGACCTCGCCGCGTACGGCCTCGGCGATGCGGATGTCGCCCCGCTGGGTGCTGATCTTCGCGGGGCCGCCCAGCCGGCCGACCTCGACGTCGCCGTCGGTGGCGGTGAGGCGCAGGCTCGCGGCCTCGTCGATCTTGATGCGGTGGTAGGCGCCGTCGAACTCGACGTCCCCGAGGCGGCCGACGACGCGCAGTTCGCCGGCGGCCGTCTTCGCCTCGACGCGGGAGCCGGCGGGCAGCTTGACGGTGACCTCGACGGACCCGGAAGGACCGAGGAGCCGGTTGCCTCCTTCCGGGGCCTGGATCCGCAGGACGCCGTCGTCGTAGCCGACCTCCAGCTGCTCCGCCGCCTTGATGTCACGGGACTTGGCGGCGTTGGCGGGCCGGACCTCGACGACGGTGTCGGGCCGGTCGGCGGCGATGAACTGGATGCGTCCGGCGGGGATGTCCAGGACGGCGGAGATCGGGGCGGGGGTCTTGAACGTCTGCATCGTGCTCTCCTTCGTCTTCCGGCGGGCGCCCTGTCGGCCCGGCCGTTTCTGACGATGGAAAAGCTACGTTGCGTTCAAGAAACTGGCAACACACTCGTTGCGCTAAATCACCGTCACAGCAGCTCACAGCCGCTAAATCATTGCAACGGCCTGAAAAGTAACGCAACAACCACACCCCCATCCGTTGCAATGGAACGGCGATGAACGCTATGCTGAAGACGTCGCCCCGAACCACGAAGGAGACCGCGATGCCCGGAGGCAGACTCACCCAGCAGGAACGTCAGCAGATCGCGCTGGGACTGGCCGACGGCCTCGCCTACGCGGAGATCGCCCGCCGCCTCGACCGCCCCACCTCGACCATCACCCGCGAGGTCATGCGCAACGGCGGCCCCACCGCCTACCGCGCCGACCTCGCCCACCGCGCCACCGAACAGCGCGCCCACCGCCGCAGGCAGCCCGCGCCCCGGACCCCGGGGGCGCCCCCGCAGGCCCACGGACGCGACGCCGAGGCGGTGCGCGAGTACGAGGAGGCGCTCACCACCGTGTTCATGCAGTCGGGCGCGCCCAAGATGGTGTCCCGGGTGCTGGGCTGCCTCTTCACCACCGACTCGGGCAGCCTCAACGCGTCCGAACTCGCGCAGCGGCTCCAGGTCAGCCCGGCGTCCATCTCCAAGTCGGTCACGTTCCTGGAAGCCCAGGGCCTGGTCCGCCGAGAACGCGACGAGCGCCGCCGCGAGCGCTATGTGGTCGACGACGACGTCATGTACGAGTCGATGATGGCCAGCGCCCGCAGCACCGCCCAGCTCGCCGATATCGCCCGGCAGGGTGTCCCCGTCCTCGGCACCGGCACCCCGGCCGCCGTCCGTCTGGAGAACATCGCGCGCTTCGTCGACTACGTCTCCGAGAGCATCGTCCGCGCCGCCGAGCAGGCCCGCGAGATCCTTCACACCAAGCCCGCACCGGCCTCGGAGGACGACAACTCTCAGCGTTAGCTTGGGTGTTGTGACTCTTGATGATCTACGGGTGTTCGTGGCCGTGTGCCGGGCCGGCAGCCTCAGCGCCGTGGCCCGGGATCTGTCCTGCACCCAGTCCGCCGTCAGTCAGCATGTGAAGCGGCTCGAGCGGGAGACCGGGGTCGCCCTGCTGGAGCGGCAGTCCCGCGGGGTCGTGCCCACTCAGGCCGGGCGCGTGCTGGAGGCCGCCGCCGCCGAGGGGCTCGGCGGGATCGACCTCGCCCTGCGACAGCTCCGGGATCTCGTCGACGGGGAGACGGGGGCCGTGCGGGTGGCCACCGGCGGTACCACCGTGCGCCACTTCATGGCCGACGCCGTCGTGTCGTTCCGGCGGCTGCATCCCCGCGTCAGCCTCGAATTCCGTACCGAGAGTTCCAGCCGGGGCTGTTTCGACGCGCTCGTCGGCAGCGATCTCGACCTCGCCTGGGTCACCCTCGGCCCTCCCGTGCGGGGCATAGAGCAGCGGGGCGTCGTCGAGCTGCCCTGGGTGCTGGCCGTACCGGCCGACGACCCGCTCGCCTCCCGCCCCGCCCTCGAACCCTCCGCGCTGCACGGACTCCGGGTCATCCGGCTGCCCCCGCACTCCACCTCCGCCGCCCATCTCGACGCCGCCTGCGCCGAGTTGGGCATACGGTTCGCCGCCGATACGAGCGTCGCCGACTGGGATACGGCCCTGCTGCTCGCCGAGTTGGGGCTCGGGCGGGCCGTCGTACCGGCCTTCCCGGGGATCGGGGACTCCGGGCGGGGGCTGGCCCTCGTAGAGCTTCCCGCGCTGCGGCCGCTCTCGGTGGGGTGGGCCGTACGGCGTTGGGACGCGCTCAGTCCCCAGGCCCGGGCCTTCGCAGAGACCGTCTCCCAGACCTGCCGAGTCACTTCAGGATCAGGCTGATCTCCGCCCACACCGTTTTTCCGACGTCCCGTTCCGCCACGCCCCATGTTCTCGCCAGCAGCGTCACCAAGATCAGGCCCCGGCCGCTCTCGCTGTCCGGCTCCGTCACATACCGCAGTTTTCGGTCGCCTCGCGCATCGCTCACCTCGATACGGAGAGTGTCCTCCGGGAGCAGGAGAAGGCGCAGCTCGAAGGCTCGTCCCGGTACGCGGCCGTGCGTGACGGCGTTGGCTGCCAGCTCCGCCACCAGGTGCTGCGCCGTCTCGCTGACCTCGCCGTCCTGGGGATAGCCCCAGTCGGCCAGCTGTTCGGCGGCCAGGTGACGGGCCACGCGCGCTCCACGTGGGGTGGCTCTGATGTGCTGGACCAATTCAGCAGTGGGGGTGGTGATTTCGGCGTTCACGTCACCGAGAGTGGCGGGTTCTCTCTACCCTGACCAGGAGTGACAGGTCGACGCTGGGTATCTGTACGGCGACGCTGAGTTCGACGTGCGGAACGTCGGAACGGGAGGGTGCGGGCGTGAACGGGAACGAGGGCACGACGGGGTTGTTCATCGCACTCGGCAAGCAACTGAAGCTCCTACGGGAGCGGAAGGGGCTGACGCAGAAGGAGTTCGGGGGGCTGGTGGGGTACGGCCCCGACGCCATCTCCGCGATGGAGCGAGGCGTCCGGACGCCACAGCCCGAGCTGCTGGAGAAGGCGGACGAACTCCTCGACGCCGGGGGCCTGTTGAAGGACGTCGTCCCTGAGGTGAGGGAGGCGATGTCGACGGCTCGGACTCGGCATCCGGAGTGGTACCGGAACTACGCGGGGATGGAGGCGGAGGCCGTCGAGCTGCACCATTACTCCAACCACGCGGTGCACGGGCTGCTCCAGACCGAGGATCACGCACAGGCCGTATTCGCGCGAAGGCGGCCGTTCCTCGACGAGGAGACGATCGAAAGGCGGGTAGCGGACCGGCTGTCTCGGCAACTGGTCTTCGAGCGTCGGCCGGCTCCGATCGTCAGCTACATCCTCGAAGAGGTCGTGCTGGACCGGCCGATCGGCGGTCGACGCGTGCACGCGGACCAGCTTCGGCGCCTGCTGCAGGTCGGCCACATGCAGAACATTGAAATCCAGGTAATGCCGACCGCACTTGAGGAACACCCCAACATGGACGGCGCGTTCAACCTGCTGACGCCCAAGGGGCACGGGCAGGTGGCGTACACAGAGGTCCAGGGATATCCCCGGCTGATCACCGATCCGGAAGAGGTCCGGAAGATCGCAGATCGCTATGGGATCATGCGGGCGATGGCACTTTCCCCGTCGGAGACGCGCAAGTTGATCGAGAGCAAGCTGGAGGAGCTATGAACAACGGGCAGCTCACTTGGTTCAAGTCCAGCTACAGCGGCGGCGAGGGCGGCGACTGCCTCGAAGTCGCGTACGCCTGGCGCAAGTCCAGCTACAGCGACGGTGAAGGCGGCGACTGCCTGGAGCTCGCCCTGACCCCCTCCACCGTCCACCTCCGCGACTCCAAGACACCCGACGCCCCGCACGTCACTGTGGCCCCTGCCACCTGGGCCGCCTTCCTAGGCGGGGCTACGACTGAGGCGGCTGGTCCTGCGGGCGGTCTCCGCCCATCTGCCGCTTGAGCTGCTCCTGGCCGGTGTCGACCTGGCTCTGGTACTTGCCCTGAGTCTTCTCGTCGGCGAAGTCGCCGGCCTTGTCGACACCCTTGCCGGCCTGGTCCTCGTGGCCCTTCAGCATGCTCTTGAGCTTGTCCATCACAGACATGACAGGACTCCTTGGTCGCGTTTTCCCGACCCATCCAGGGTCGCGGTCCTGCGAGCAGAGCGCATCTCGTACGGCTCTGAGCAGGCCCGCGACCCCCGGACCTGCGGTTACTGCGGGAACGAAGCCACCAGGTTCACTTCCTTGGCGCCCGTCCCGGTGATCGCGGACCCCGTGCCCGGCAGCAGCACGGCCGGGCTGTAGTAGTCGCTCGACACCAGCACGTCCTTGTCGCCGTCCCGGTCGATGTCGCGGATGCGGACCAGCTGCCCGAAGTTGCCGTACTGGCTCGGGCTCCCGGGGACCCCGGCCGTCGCCAGCGTGAACCACTGCGAGTTCGTGCCGGTGAGGCCCGAATTGCCGCCGCGCAGGACATGGACGCCGCCCGCGTCGTCCTGCGAGCTGACCGTCTCGTTGGGGACGCCGACCGCCAGGTCGGGGTAACCGTCGCCGTTGGTGTCACCGGCGGACAGGCTCGTACCGAAATACTCCCTCGGCGAGGCGGCCGTAGCCACGCCCGAAGTCGCCTGCGAGATCCGGTACTTCGTGCCGGGGCCGGTGCTGCCACCGCGCCAGACGACGACCGAACCGGCCTTGCCGTTGGACTGGGTGTCACTGACGGCGAGGTCGCCGTAGCCGTCCTTGTTGAAGTCGGCGACGACGCCGACCGGGTCGTAGTCGGGGTCGGTGCTGTTGTAGACCGTGATCTTGCCGGGCTGGATCGTGGCGCCACCGCGGATGAACCAGGCGTCCTGGGTCATCTTGTCGTTGTGATAGCCCTGGCCGAGCAGGAAGAGGTCGGTGGCGCCGTCCTTGGTGACCTTGCCCGCGACCATGCCGGTGGGTTCGAGCAGATCGTTCGGGACGTGCTTGGTGACCGTGCCCGTCGTACCGGTCTTGGAGAAGCCGCCGCGGTAGATGCGTACCGCCTCGATGCCGTCCGCGACCGCGAGGTCGGCCTTGCCGTCGCCGTTGAAGTCGCCGGCCTCGATCTGCTTGCCGAAGCCGCGGTGGGAACTGGCGGTGATCTTCAGACGGACGGCGCTCGTACCGGTGAGCCCGGACGACGAGCCCCACAGGATGGTGACGGCACCGGAGCTGACCTTGCCGTCGACCTTCTCGGTGAAGTCGGCGACGGCGAGGTCGGCGTAGCCGTCGCGATTGAAGTCGGCGGGGGCGAGGTCCTCGCCGAACGCGTCGCCGTAGCCGTTGGTCTCCCCGGCCGTGCCCGGGACGCCCGCGGTGGACTGGCTGAAGGTCTTGGTGACGGTGCCGGGGCCGTTGGCGGTCCCGTAGGTGACGACGAACGCGCCGCCGCCGATGGAGGCGGCGGCGAAGTCGCGGTAGCCGTCCCCGTTGAAGTCGTCGGCGTACTTCGCCGGGGTGGCCGCGTGCGCGGCGCCCACGGAGAGGGTGAGCAGTCCGCCGGTGAGGGACACGGCCGTGGCCGTGGCGAGCGCCAGGCGAACGGTGCTGCGCATGGACATGAGTCTCCTGCAATGATCAATGATCAAGGGCTGGCGAGGAGGAGACTCACATCGACCGGTGAAGGTTGTACGACTTTCAGCGCTCGTACAACCCCTCGATCTCCCCGGCGAAGTCCTTCATGACCGCCGCCCGCCGCAGCTTCATCGACGGGGTCAGATGCCCGGCCATCTCCGTGAAGTCGGTCGGCAGGATCGCGAAGCGGCGGATGGACTCGGGACGGGAGACGAGCTTGTTCGCGTCGTCCACCGCGCGCTGGATGATCGCCCGCAACTCCTCGTCGTCCACCAGGAGTTCGGCGGGTACGGGGTGGCGGCCGTTCATGCGGCGCCAGTGGGTGATGCCGTCCATGTCGAGGGTGATCAGCGCGGTGACGTAGGGGCGGCGGTCGCCGAGGACCATGGCCTGGGAGATCAGCGGGTGGGAGCGGAGCCAGTTCTCCAGCGGCGCCGGGGCCACGCTCTTGCCGCCCGCGGTGATCAGCAGCTCCTTCTTGCGGCCGGTGATGGTCAGATACCCCTCGTCGTCCAGCTCGCCGATGTCCCCGGTGGCGAGCCAGCCGTCCACCGCCGCCGGGACCACTCCCCCGGCCACCGGGTCCCAGTAGCCCCGCAGGACTTGCTCCCCGGCGATCAGGATCTCGCCGTCGGCGGCGATCCGGACCCGGGTGCCGGGCAGCGGCCAACCCACGGTGCCCAGACGGGGTTTGAGGGGCGGGGTGACGGTGGCGGCGGCGGTCGTCTCGGTCAGGCCGTACCCCTCGTAGATCTCGATGCCCGCACCGGCGTAGAAGGCCGCAAGGCGCCGCCCGAGCGGCGATCCGCCGCAGATCGCGTAGCGGACGCGGCCGCCCATGGCGTTGCGGATACGGCGGTAGACGAGCGGGTCGTAGAAGGCGCGGGCCATGCTCAGGGCGCGGCCGGGCCCGGAGCCGGTGCCGTGCTGCTTGGCCTCCATGGCCTCGCCGTAGCGGCCCGCTACGGCGGCGGCCCGGTCGAAACTGGTCAGCCGGCCGCCCTCCTCCGCCTTGGCGCGGGCGGAGTTGTAGACCTTCTCCAGCATGTAGGGGATGGCCAGCAGACAGGTCGGACGGAAGGCGGCGAGGTCGGCGAGGAGGTCCTCGGACTGGAGGCTGGGCGCGTGGCCGAGCCGGACCCGGGCGCGGACGCAGGCCACCGCCACCATGCGGCCGAAGACATGGGACATCGGCAGGAAGAGCAGGACCGAGGGCTCCTCGTTCGTCCTCGACTTGAAGACGGGGTAGAGGAGTTCGATGGCGTTGTCGACCTCGGCGAAGAAGTTGCCGTGGGTGAGCGCGCAGCCCTTGGGGCGTCCGGTGGTGCCCGAGGTGTAGATCAGCGTGGCCAGGGTGCTCGGGCCGAGCATGCCCCGGCGGACGTCGACCTCCTGGTCCGGTATCGGCGCCCCGGCCTCCGCGAGCCGATCCACATGGCCCTTTTCCATGACCCACATGTGCCGCAGATCGGGGATGCGTTCGAGCTCGGGGCCGAGGGCGGCGGCCTGTGCGACGGTCTCGGTGACCAGGGCGACGGCGCCGGAGTCCTGGAGGATCCAGCGGGTCTGGAAGACGGAGGAGGTCGGATAGACCGGGACGGTCACCAGTCCCGCGGCCCAGGCGCCGAAGTCGAGCAGCGTCCACTCGTACGTCGTCCGCGCCATGACCGCGATCCGGTCGCCCGGCATCAGCCCCTCGGCGATCAGCCCCTTGGCCACGGCGAGCACTTGCGCGGCGAACCGCGTGGCCGTGACGTCGGCCCAACTCCCGTCCCCCGCCTTACGGCTGAGCAGCACCTTGTCCGGCACCGCGAGGGCGTTGTCGAACGGCAGATCACCCAGCGAGCCGTGCGAGACGGGCGGCGCGAAGGGCGGGACGTACGCCTCCCGGACGACACCGTCCAGCCGCCGGGTCTCGGGCTCCACGAGGGTGGGCGCGGGAGCGTCGTCGAACGCGGCGGACGCGGCGAAGGAAGGGAGTGGCGTGGACACGGGCGGCTCCTGGCACGGCGTTCACGGACGGGTCCCCGCGTGCGGACAGGGGTTACCGCCGGTTAGGTAGGGGATCGTACGTGGCTGACGTGTGGGGGCTGTGCGGTTTCGGGGAGGGCTGGGGGGCGGGCCTGTGCAACCTCGGGGGTTACGTGAGGGTCACTCAGGTTCATGGCGTACAGATGCGCTTACCTCCGGTAACCTTACTCCGGAGTAAGCAACTGTCACGAGGTGGAGGCTGCCATGACCGTCGCCCTCGGCGCCCTGCTGTCACCCTTCAAACGGCCCCGCCCCGACGCGGACTTCCCCCGCACACCCCTGGCCCTGTCCGGCCTGCGCGTGGACCTGGCCCGGCTCGCGGCCTATGAGCGGGTGTGCGGCTTCCCGACCGGCGAGGACGCGCTGCCGATCACCTATCCGCATGTACTGGGCTTCCCGCTCGCCATGCGGCTGATGAGCGGGCGGGACTTTCCGCTGCCGCTGCTGGGGCTTGTGCACACGTCGATCGAGATCGACCGGCGACAGCGGCTCGCGGCGACCTCGGAGTACGAACTCACCGTGCACGTCGACGGGTTGGCGCCGCATCGGCGCGGTACGGAGGCGGGGGTCGTGACGGAGCTGAGGGCCGGCGGGGACGTCGTATGGGAGTCGCGGAGCACGTATCTCGCGCGGCACGGGTCGGCGGGCGAGGGTGCCGCTCGGAAGGGACCGCCTACGGCTCTTCCCGCCGTCGCCGAGTGGCGGCTCGGTGCGGATGTCGGGCGGCGGTACGCGGCCGTCTCCGGGGACCGCAACCCGATCCATCTCCACCCCCTCACCGCCCGGCTGTTCGGCTTCCCTCGCGCCATCGCGCACGGGATGTGGACGGTGGCACGGTGTCTCGCGGCGCACGGGGCGCCGGACGCGGCACGGGTGCGGGCGGAGTTCCGGGCGCCGGTGCTGTTGCCGGGGACGGTGACGTACGGGGCGGAGCGGGGGCGGTTCGAGCTGCGCGGTGGGGACGGGCGCCTACACCTGGCGGGGACCGTCGACTGACCAGGTCCGGCCCTCCATGAGGCTGCCGAGCCCTGCCCAGGCGAAGTTCATCATCGTCGCGGCGGCCTGGCGGGCGGTGACGCCCGGCGTGGCGTTGGCCCAGTCGGCGAGCGACTCGGCGGCGCCGACGAGGGCCTCGGCGAGTCCGGCGACCTCGTGCTCGGGGAGGTGCGGGTCGCGGTGGGCGGCGCGGGCGGAGGCGAGGATCAGCTGGGTGACGAACGCGACGATCTCCTCGCGCATCGCGGTCACCTCGGCGGCGAACGCGGGGCCGTGGGTGCGGGCTTGGAGATGCAGCACGGCCCAGCCGTCCGGGTTCTCGGCGGTGTGCGTGAAGAACGCCCCCAGACCGTCCCAGAGTTGGCGATCGGCGGGCGCGTCGGTCCGGACGCCGGCGCGGACGGCCGCGGTGAGCGCACGCGCCTCGCGGCGGATGCAGGCGGTGAAGAGGTCTTCCTTGGAGTTCAGGTACAGATAGACCAACGGCTTGGAGACACCGGCGAGTTCGGCGATCTCGTCCATCGAGGCGGCCATGTACCCACGGCGCCCGAAGGTCCGTACGGCGGCGTCCAGCATCTGCTGTTCACGGACGGCACGCGGCATCCGTTTGGTCTTCACGACACCCATGGGGGCAAGACTAAGACGTCTGCCCCTGGGCTCGGGCCGCGTCGTCGACACCGTCCTCCTGGGCGCGGTTCGCCTCCAGGTTGGCCTTCACCTTGTCGACCTTCTCGACGATCTGCACGGAGGCGCGGTCGCGCTCCTTGCGCAGGACGACGAAGCTGATCGGCGCGGAGAGCAGCAGGGCGAGCAGGACGACCCACATGCCGTTGGAGTCGCCGAGGCCACGCGGGGCGAGACCGGAGTAGACGAGGCCCCAGACGACCACGAGGCAGCCCACGAAGATCCCGAGGCGCATCAGCGTGTAGCGGAGCATCTCAATCCACTCTTCCGATTCCGACAAAGTCCCAAAGGTGCGACATCCAGTGAAGCATGTCCGCTGCACGATCTTGGGGGCGGGGCTGGGCTCAGACGAGCGGCAGCAGCATGATGATGTCGTCGCGGTGGTCGTCCGGGGCGACACGGATGGCGTCCGGTATGCGGCCGACCTCCTTGTAGCCGCAGGAGCCGTAGAAGCGCTCCAGGCCCTGGCCGCCGCGGCAGGTGAGCCGTATCGCCTGGATGCCGTCGAAGCGGCGGGCCTCCCGCTCGGCGGCGGCGAGCAGGTCCCGGCCGTACCCCTTGCCCTGGTGCCGTGGATGCACCATCACCGTGTACAGCCATACCCAGTGGGTCATCAGCCGGTGCGTGTTGAAGCTGAAGAACGCGGTGGCGGCGACCTGTCCGTCCTCGTCGTGCCCGACGAGCAGCCGGGTCCGTCCCTCGGCCATCCCCACGAAGTGCCTGACCAGCTCCGGGCGGATCACCTCCGGTGTCACCGGGGGCACGAAACCGACGGAGCCGCCGGTGTTCGTCACGTCCGTCCACAGGTCGAGTACGCCGTCGCGGAGGGTGGGGTCGATGGCGGGGTCGAGAGTGAAAGTAAGGGCCACGGATGCATGGTAACCATTACTTCATGGCTCGCGCCGCCACTTTCAGATCCGAGACCAGCCCTCGGTACGCCGCCTCACGATCGTCCGCACGCAGCACGGACGATGGGTGAACGGTCGGAACCAGGCGCTCCGCTCGCCCGTGGATCTTCTCCTCCAGCACCGTCCCCCGCACCTGCGAAACCCGGAACGACGACCCGAGCAGCGCCTTCCCGGCGGTCGCCCCGAGCACGACGATCAACTCGGGCTCTACGGCAGCGAGCTCGGCGGCCAGCCAGGGGCCGCACGCCGTCATCTCGCGGAGGCTGGGGGCCTTGTGGATACGGCGCTTGCGGGGCTCGGCCTGCGTGAACTTGAAGTGCTTCACCGCGTTGGTCACGTAGGCGTCGGACGGATCGATCCCCGCCTCGGCGAGAGCCCGGTCGAGCAGCTTCCCGGCGGGGCCCACGAAGGGCTTGCCCTGCCGGTCCTCCTGATCCCCGGGCTGCTCCCCGACGAGCATGACCCGAGCGTGCGCGTTCCCTGCGCCGAAGACGGTCTGAGTGGCGTCGCGGTGGAGGGGACAGCCCCGGCATTCGACTGCCGCCCGGCGCAGGGCGGTGAGAGTCGCTTTCTCGGGGAGGAAGGGCTCAGCGGTGTAATCGTCCTCGGGCGCCATGGGGGGCGGGTACCCGTGGGGGGCGATCGGACTCATGCCGGGTGCGGGTGAGTGGGGGCTGGTCGCGCAGTTCCCCGCGCCCCTAGGTGGGAACAGTCGAAGCACGCCTGGCTGTACCCAGGCAGGGGCGCGGGGAACTGCGCGACCAGCCCCCCACGACCCGCAGCCGAAGTACGACCCGACCTCACACCCGCATCGGCTGAGGCGACTCCCGGCGCTCCGGGTCCGGACCCTCGTACTCCCGAATGATCTCGTACCGGGTGTTCCGCTCCACCGGGCGGAAGCCCGCGTCCCGGATCAGGTCCAGGAGGTCCTCGCGGGTCAGCTTGTTCGGCGTGCCGTAGTTGTCCGCGTCGTGGGTGATCTTGTACTCGACCACCGAGCCGTCCATGTCATCGGCGCCGTGCTGAAGGGCCAGCTGGGCCGTCTGGACGCCGTGCATGACCCAGAAGACCTTGACGTGGGGGACGTTGTCGAACAGCAGCCGCGACACCGCGAAGGTCTTCAGGGCCTCCGCACCCGTCGCCATCTGCGTCCGCGCCTGGAGCCGGTTGCGGACCTTGCCGTCCTTCATGTCCACGAAGTCGTGCTGGTAGCGCAGGGGGATGAAGACCTGGAAGCCGCCGGTCTCGTCCTGGAGCTCGCGCAGGCGCAACACGTGGTCCACCCTGTGCCGCGGCTCCTCGATGTGGCCGTACAGCATGGTGCACGGGGTCTTCAGACCCTTCTCGTGCGCCAGGCGGTGAATGCGCGACCAGTCCTCCCAGTGCGTGCGGTGGTCCACGATGTGCTGACGGACCTCCCAGTCGAAGATCTCCGCGCCACCGCCGGTCAACGACTCCAGACCCGCGTCGATCAGCTCGTCGAGGATCTCGGACGCCGACAGACCGGAGATCGTCTCGAAGTGGTGGATCTCCGTCGCCGTGAAGGCCTTCAGGGACACATGAGGGAGCGCCGCCTTCAGCTCGCGCAGCGACCGCGGGTAGTAGCGCCACGGCAGGTTCGGGTGCAGCCCGTTGACGATGTGCAGCTCGGTGAGGTTCTCCGACTCCATCGACTTCGCGAGCTTCACCGCCTCCTCGATCCGCATCGTGTACGCGTCCTTCTCCCCCGGCTTGCGCTGGAAGGAGCAGTAGGCGCAGGACGCCGTGCACACGTTGGTCATGTTGAGGTGACGGTTGACGTTGAAGTGGACCACGTCGCCGTTCTTACGGGTCCGCACCTCGTGCGCGAGCCCGCCGAGCCACGCCAGGTCGTCCGACTCGTACAGCGCGATGCCGTCCTCGCGGGTCAGCCGCTCACCGGCCGAGACCTTCTGCTCCAGCTCGCGCTTGAGCCCGACGTCCATGGTCATCCCTCTCCTCGACAGACTTCGTAAACCGTACGCCTACGCCTCTTCCGGAAGCTCACCCACCCGGTTCTCCCACTTCGTGGAGAGCACGATGGTCGTACGGGTCCGGGACACACCCTTCGTCCCGCTGAGCCGCCTGATGATCCTCTCCAGGCCGTCGACGTCGTTCGCCCGCACCTTGAGCATGTACGAGTCGTCGCCGGCGATGAACCAGCAGTCCTCGATCTCGGTGAGCTCCTTCATCCGCTGCGCCACGTCCTCGTGGTCGGCCGCGTCGGAGAGCGAGATGCCGATCAGGGCGGTGACTCCGAGGCCGAGGGAGGCGGCGTCGACGGTGGCGCGGTAGCCGGTGATGACCCCGGCCGCCTCCAGCCGGTTGATGCGGTCGGTGACACTGGGTCCCGACAGTCCGACGAGGCGCCCCAGCTCCGCGTACGAGGCCCGGCCGTTCTCCCTCAGGGCCTGGATGAGCTGCCTGTCCACCGCGTCCATGCGATTCGAAGCCTTCCGCTGAAAGATCTAAAAAAGGTCGATGAGTCCTGATTTGGTGCTCAGTCGGTGCGTGCGCCGCCGAGGTCGCCCTTCCAGCGGCGGTAGAGCCGGTGCTCCACACCCGCCGCGTCGAGGACACGTCCGGCGACGAAGTCCACCAGGTCCTGGATGTGGGTGGCCCCGGCGTAGAAGGCGGGCGAGGCGGGTACGACGGTGGCGCCCGCGTCGTCGAGGGTGACCAGATGCCGCAGCGTCTGCCCGTTCAAGGGGGTCTCCCGAACGGCGACGACCAGCTTGCGGCGCTCCTTGAGGGTCACGCTCGCCACCCGCTGCAACAGGTCCTTGGACAGCCCGAGCGCGACGCCCGCGACCGCGGCGGTGGACGCCGGCACGATGAGCATGCCCTTCGTGGGGTACGAGCCGGAGGACGGTCCGGCCGCGAGATCCCCGGCACTCCAGTGCCGTACGCCCTCGATGTCCGCATCGAAGGTGCCCGGCTTTCCGTCCGCCCCCCGGGACAGCCATTCCCGCAGGTCGTCCGCCCAGTGCGCGTCCCGGAAGGAGATCCCGGTCTCGTCGAGCAGGGTGAGCCGCGAGGCCCTGCTCACCACCAGATCGACGCTCTCCCCGGCCGCCAGAAGCGCACGCAGCACAGCAGCCGCGTACGGCGTCCCGGATGCTCCGGACACCCCCACGATCCAAGGCACGCGCTGCGATTCTCCTGCGTTCACATCTTGAGCGTACCGGTGGACGGGACGGTCAGACGGTCAGCCCCCGCACCAGGAGGTCCAGCAGCGCGCACCCGAACAGGGCGATGCCGATAAAGCCGTTGACGCTGAAGAAGGCCCTGTTCAGGCGGGACAGGTCATGCGGGCGGACGATGTTGTGCTCGTAGACGAAGGCGCCCGCGACGATCATCAGGCCGAGCCAGAAGAAGAAACCGGCCTCGGTGACGACGGCGTACCAGATGAAGAGGCCCATGACGAGGGCATGGCAGACCCGCGCCGCCCAGATCGACGCCGGGATGCCGAAGCGGGCCGGGACCGACATGACGCCGATCTCGCGGTCCGTCTCGATGTCCTGGCAGGCGTAGATGAGGTCGAAGCCGCCGATCCAGATGCCGACCGCCAGGCCCAGGATCACCGCGTCCCAGGACCACTCGCCGGTGATCGCCAGCCAGCCGCCGACCGGGCCCATCGCCTGGGCCAGACCGAGGATGGCCTGCGGGTAGTTGGTGAACCGCTTGCCGTAGGGGTAGATCACCATCGGGATCACCGCTACGGGGGCCAGGGCCAGGCACAACGGGTTGAGCAGCGCCGCCGAGCCCAGGAAGACCACCACCGCGATCAGCGCGCCCGTCCAGGCGTGCTTCACCGACATCGCGCCGGTCACCAGCTCGCGGTGGGCCGTCCGGGGATTTCGGGCGTCGATCTCGCGGTCGATGATCCGGTTCACGGCCATGGCGAAGGTGCGCAGGCCGACCATGCAGATGGTGACCAGCAGCAGCCGGCCCCAGTGGATGTTCTTGTCCCACTGGAACATCGCGGTGAGCGCCGCGATGTAGGCGAAGGGCAGGGCGAAGATCGAGTGCTCGATCATGACGAGGCGCAGAAACGCCTTCGTACGGCCCGGTTGCGGCAGTGCGGCGGACGCGGAACTCACAGGCCGTACTCCTTCCAGCGGCGGTCGACCATGGCCGCCGTCTCCGGGTCCGACTCCACCATGTCCGGCCAGCCCCCGTCGCGCGTATAGCCCTCCTCGGGCCACTTCTTCGTCGCGTCGATGCCCGCCTTGCCGCCCCAGAACTGCTGGTAGGAGGCGTGGTCGAGATGGTCGACCGGGCCTTCGACGATCGACAGGTCACGGGCGTAGTCGGTGTTCCCGAGCGCCCGCCAGGCCACCTCGTGCAGATCGTGGACGTCACAGTCGGAGTCGACGACCACGATCAGCTTGGTCAGCGACATCATGTGCGCCCCCCAGATCGCGTGCATCACCTTCTGCGCGTGCTTGGGGTACTTCTTGTCGATCGAGACGATCGCGCAGTTGTGGAAGCCGCCGGCCTCGGGCAGGTGGTAGTCCACGATGTCCGGGACGATGATCTTCAGCAGGGGGAGGAAGAAGCGCTCCGTCGCCCGGCCCAGGGGTCCGTCCTCCGTCGGAGGGCGGCCTACGACGATCGACTGGAGCAGCGGTCGCTTCCGCATGGTCACGCAGTCGATCGTCAGGGCGGGGAAGGGCTCCTGCGGGGTGTAGAACCCGGTGTGGTCGCCGAAGGGACCCTCCGGCAGCATCTCGCCCGGCTCCAGCCAGCCCTCGATCACGACCTCCGCCTGCGCCGGGACCTGGAGCGGGACGGTCTTGCAGTCGACCATCTCGATCCGCTTGCCCGCGAGGAACCCGGCGAACAGGTACTCGTCGATGTCACCGGGGAGCGGGGCGGTGGAGGCGTAGCTGACGGCCGGGGGGCAGCCGAAGGCGATGGCGACGGGCAGGCGTTCCCCGCGCCGGGCCGCGACCTGGTAGTGGTTCCGGCTGTCCTTGTGGATCTGCCAGTGCATCCCGATGGTGCGCTTGTCGTGGCGCTGGAGCCGGTACAGACCGAGGTTGCGGACCCCGGACTCCGGGTCCTTGGTGTGGGTGAGGCCCAGGTTGAAGAAGGAGCCGCCGTCCTTGGGCCAGGTGAACAGGGCGGGCAGGGCGTCCAGGTCCACGTCGTCCCCTTGCAGGACGACCTCCTGCACCGGTGCGTCCTTGACCTTCTTCGGCGGTACGTGGGTCATCGCGCCGAGCTTGCCGAAGGCTTCCCGCACCCCGACGAACCCGTGCGGCAGCTCGGGCTTCAGCAGCCCGCCGATCTTCTCGCTGATCTCGCCGTACGACTTCAGGCCGAGGGCTTTGAGGAGCCGGCGGTCGGTGCCGAAGACGTTCATCGCGAGGGGCATCGAGGAGCCCTTCACGTTCTCGAAGAGCAGTGCCGGGCCACCTGCCTTCTGCACCCGGTCGACGATCTCCCCGACCTCCAGATACGGATCGACCTCAGCCTTGACGCGCTTGAGGTCGCCTTCGCGTTCCAGTGCCCTGAGCAGGGAACGAAGATCGTCGTAAGCCATGGGGTCAAGTATCCCCGAGCGGCTACCCTGGCCCTGTACCTGGGGGCTGTGATCGCGGCCCCGACCCACCATCCCGCGGGAGGGACCATGCTCCGGGTGCTGATGATTCTCGTACCTCTGGCGCTGAGCATCTACGCCTTCATCGACTGCATCAGCACCAAGGACGAGGACATCCGTCACATCCCCAAGCCGCTGTGGGCGATCCTCGTGCTGCTGTTCCCGATCGTCGGCTCGATCTCCTGGATGATCGCGGGCAAGAAGCGGTCACCGGCGGCTGAGGGCTGGTCGGGGGTGCGTTCAGGTCGCTCCCGGCAGTGGGTCGCTCCCGACGACAACCCCGAGTTCCTGAAGTCCCTGGACGACGACGAGGACAAGAACAAGCGGGACGAGCCCTGACATGGAGCTGCGGCTGCTCGTCACCTTCGAGAAGGTCGCGACCGTCCTGAGCTTCACCCGGGCGGCGGCCGAGCTGGCGTACGCGCAGTCCAGTGTGACCAGTCAGATCCGGGCCCTTGAATCCTCCCTCGGCACCGAGCTGTTCGACCGGCTCGGCGGCCGGATCCGGCTGACGGAGGCGGGTGAGCGGCTGCTGCCGTACGCCCGGCAGATCATCGAGCTCGCCGAGGAGGCGCGGGCGGCGGTGACCGGAGCGGAGGAGCCGACGGGTTCGCTGGTGGTCGGCACCATGGAGTCGCTGACCTCGTACCGTCTGCCGCCGCTCCTCGAGCTCTTCCACCACCGCTATCCGAAGGTACGGCTCGCGCTGCGCACGACGATCGGCGACGAGACCCGGCAGGCGCTGCGGCAGGGGACGTACGACCTGGGCTTCCTGATGGAGGAAGAGACCGAGCATCCGGGCCTGGAGAGCGAGGTGCTGGCGATCGAACCGCTGGCGCTGGTGGGGGCGCATGCGCTGGAGGTCTCGGCCACGTCCGATCTCGTACGGCACCCGCTGCTGGCCACCGAACCCGGCTGCGCGTACCGGGACTTGTTCGAGCGGGAGCTCAAGTCGGTGTTCCCGGATGTGCAGTTCATGGAGTTCGGCACCATCGAGGCGACCAAGCGCGCGGCGGCGGCCGGGCTCGGGATCGCCTTGCTGCCCGAGGTGACGGTCGCCGCCGAACTCGCGGAGGGGACTCTCGTACGACTGCCGTGGGAACCGCCGTTCACGCTTCGGACGCAACTGGCGTGGCGGGCCGGGAAGCGGCTTCCTTCCCATGCGCGGCTGTTTCTGGAGCAGGCGCGGAAGCTGGTCGCCGAGCAAGGGTGACCTTGAGGCTCGCCGTCACGATCAGCGGGACGCCGAGCGCCTGGACGAGGCCGATGTGGTGGCCGTACACCGCCCAGTCGACGACCATCGCGACCGCCGGGTAGACGAAGGCGAGTACGGCGATCTTCGCGGTGGGGAGCTGGGCGTACGCGGCGTACATCAGGACGTACATCAGCCCGGTGTGGATGATCCCGAGGCCCACCAGCCACCCCCAGTCGGCGCCCGTGCCGCCCATCGCGCCGAAATCGGCGAAGGGGAGGAGGAGGGGGATGCCGACGAGGACCTGGACGAGGGCGATGAGGTGGGGGCGGACTCCGGTGATGCGCTTGGTGACGACGGTGGACAGGCCGTAGAGGAGCGCGGCGAGGAGGGCTTGGCCGATGCCGGTCAGGTACGTGCCTCCGCCGGTGAGGTCGGCGGGTGTGACGCCGGAGACGAGGATCAGCCCGGCGAAGGCGAGAGCGATCCAGCCGACCTTGGCGACGGTGAGCCGCTCGCGGAAGAGGAGCGCGCCGAGCAGCACGACGTAGAACGGCTGGGTGTGGTAGACGACCGTCGCGACGGAGATGGACGTGTTCTCGTACGACTGGAAGAGGAAGACCCAGTTGAAGACGATGAACACGCCGCCGAGGAGCGCCAGTCCGAGGGTGCGGGGCGTGAAGCCGTGGTCGCGGAGCCAACCGCGGGCGACGATGTACCCGCCCAGCGCCAGGGCGCCGAACAGGACGCGGAAGAAGACGACGTTGAAGGGCGAGGCGCCCGACTCGACGACGAAGACACCGAGGGTGCCGGAGAGCACCATCGCGGTCGTCAGCTGGGCTGTGCCCTTGTTCTCGGAGGTCATGGCGATGACGCTACGGGCGGGTGTTGTCGCAGGTCCACGGGCTGCTGGGGTGTTGTGCCGATGGGCCCATCGGCGGTGTCGATGCGTGCAGGTTGTACGCCGCCGAGGCTTCCGATGCGGACAATGCGCCCCTGGGCGGGGTGGGGTGGCGGCCGGACACTTACGTCGTATGACGACTGCTCCCGCCAAGGCCCCCGATGCTGTGTACGGCGACAAGGTCATCGCCGTCGAGACGGCGGGCTCGGAACCGATCCCGGATGCCGAACGGCACGGCAGTCCACATCAGTTGCTGTGGACATGGGCGTCGCCGAACATCGAGTTCGCGACGGTGTACATCGGTGTGATCTCGGTGCTCTTCTTCGGGCTGAGCTTCTGGCAGGCGTGTGCGGCGCTGCTGCTGGGCACGGCGCTGGGGGCGGTGACGCACGGGATTCTGTCGCTGGACGGACCGCGGTTCGGGGTTCCGCAGATGGTGATCGGCCGGTTCTCCTTCGGGTATCGCGGGAATCTGCTGCCGTCGGGTGTGAACGCGCTGGTGGCGGGTGTCGGCTGGTTCGCGGTGAACAGTGTGAGCGCGGCTTTCGCGCTGAACACGTTGACGGGGTTGCGTCCTCTTCCGTCGCTGTTGCTGGTGGTGGCGGCGGAGGTGGTGATCGGCTTCATCGGCCACAACTTCGTGCACGCCTTTGAGAAGTACGCCTTCCCGGCGCTCGCGGTGATCTTTCTGCTGGCGGGCGTGTGGACCTTCGGGGAGGCGGACCTGAGCGCGCCGAGCGGAGGCGGGGGTGTGGGCGGCTTCCTGCTGGCGTTCAGCGCGGCGTGGGGATACGCGGCGGGCTGGAACCCGGGGGCCTCGGACTACTCCCGCTACCTGCCCCGATCGGCAAGCCGCTTCCGTACGGCGCTGTATCCGGCGGTGGGCCTGTTCGTGTCGGTGGCGGTGGTGTCCGTGATCGGCGCGGCGTCGGCGACGATCGTGGCGCCGGAGGGAGCGACACCGACGGAGGCCTTCACGGGCCATCTCCCTTCCTCGCTGGCCGACTTGGTGTTGCTGGCGATCATCCTGGGCGCGGTGTCGGCGAACGCGCTGAACGTGTACTCGTCGGCGATGTCGATCACCTCGCTGGGGCTGAGGCTGCCGCGATGGCTGGGCCGGAGCGCGATCGTGGTGCTGTGCGGGCTGGCCGGTACGGCGGCGGCGTGGGCGTCGCTGGAGGACGCGGGGCATGCGTATGAGGCGTTTCTGCTGGTGATCGCGTATTGGGTGGGGCCGTGGCTGGGGGTGGTGCTGGTGGAGCGGTGGATACGGTCGCGGACGCCGGTGGATCAGGTCGCGGGGCGCTTGACGGACCGCACTTATGCCAACTGGCCCGGCTTGGCAGCGCTCTTGACCGGCATCGCGGTCTCCGTCCCCCTCTTCTCCAACCAGGAGAAGTACATCGGGTGGGTGCCGGAGCGGTGGCCGGAGTTCGGGGACGTGACGTGTCTCGTCGGGTTCGCGGTGAGCGCGGGGGTGTACGCGGTCACTCGAGGTGTGCCTGCTCGACGTGGACGACCCTGATGTGGTGCTCCTCGCCGGAGGAGCCGAAGGTGTCGTGAATGATCGGCTCGGCGGTGTCGGGGTCGTCGACACCGACGTTGACCCAGCCCTGCTCGTCCACTCCGACCTCACGGAGCTGGAAGGTGCCGTCCCACCGGTTCATGTCCTCGCTGATCCGGTCGGCGAGGGCGTCGAGGTCCTTCCGGTTGACGTCGGTGTCGTGCATCCGCACGGTGACGCCCTTCTCGGCGGCATCGCACACGGCGTCGTCGAGGGCGGCGGAGGGGATGCGGTAGAGGTCGGCCGCGTTGTCCTCCTCGTCGACGGAGAGGCCGGTGAAGACACCGGCGTGACGCTCGGCGCCGAGGCTGTCGATGTGGGTGAGCAGACGGTAGAGGGGGGTGTCGTCCGGGGAGTCGGGGTCGGTGCGGGTGGGGGCCGGGCGGGTGCCGACGCACTGGGAAGTCTTGGGCAGGGCCGCCGCGTTGCGCCCGTCGTCGGTGGGCCCGGTCTCCAGGGCGTCGATCCACAACCCGGCGCCGGTGCCGATGACGGCGGTGGCGACGGCGGCGGTGGCGATCCGGATACGGTTCTTCATGGCCCCCTCCTTGTCGTGCGCGTTTGCACTGTGACGCCGGAGGGGGCAAGGACGTTCACTTCCTCAGTGCCTCCACCTCGGGGGGCAGTTCACCGTCGGCGCGGGTGGCGACGAAGATGAGGTCGTCCGGGGCGTCTCCCACCGCGATGGCCACGTCGGGGTCCACGCCCTCGATCTTGTACGCCGTGGTTTTGTGCGCGGGGTCGCCGTCGTCACCGTCGCCCGGGGTGTCGTCGCACGGGGGCTGGGTCGCCGTACCCAGCTTCTCTCCCCGCTGGTAGTCGACGTTGGCCACGTCCGTGTACTGGCGGTTGTCGTAGTCGATGACGTAGGCGCAGGATGCCGCCGCTCCCCCGGACTCCGGTTCCCCGCCCCCGTCCGACGCGGTGCAGCCGACGGCGCCCAACGCGACCACCGTCATCCCGGCCAGCAGCACTACCGATCTCATCGCTCCCCCTCCTGTGACGATTCCGATGACTCAGACGTGGCGGTCACCGGATTCGTTCGGTCAGGGGGCGTCGATGATGTTGCCCTTCTTGTCGACGGTGTGGGTCCGCCAGTACACGTCCCACTTGTCGTCGACCTGCTTCGGGACCTTGCCCTCGGGGTAGCGGGTGTAGCCCTGGGAGGGCTCATCGCCACTCTTCTCGCAGGCCGAGCCGGTGCCGCTCACCTGGAGGACTGGGTACTCGCCGCCGGCACAGATGTCTTCCTGGTACTCCCAGCCGGAGCATCCGGTGAGCGCGAGGGCCGCGGTCGCGCCGGCGAGGGCGATACCGAGGGCCTGGAGGCTGCGGGGCTTGGGCACGGTCGTCTCCTGGTGGTCGGTGGTTCGGTCTGGCTTGGTGGTTCGGCCTGGCCCCAACTCTCGCCGCGCGCCGCTGCCGCGCCCTGAGCACGCGTACTCAGAAGCGCACGCTCGGATGCTCAAGTACGGTAATTCGCCCCGGAATTTGGCATAGTGAAGCGTCATGCCCGCCACTTTCTACGCCACCCACAGCCCCTTCTCCGACCCCGGCGAGCTTGTCGCCCACTACGCCGAGCTGCCTGGCAGTCCTACTGAACTCGCGCGAATAGTGCGGGACTTGGTGATCCATCGCGGCGAGGGAGAACTGTTCGGCCACACCCACCCCGCCGACCGCCTCCACAACGACGCCGAGACCCGCTATACCGACGACACCCTGCGCATCCTCCTGGCCCGGGACGACTCCCCGCTCACCCGTCGCCGCCCGCCCGAGCACCGGTTCGTCGGCACCTGCCGGGACTTCTCGCTCCTGCTCTGCTCCTTTCTCCGGCACTTCGGAGTCCCCGCCCGCATCCGTTCCGGCTTCGCCGACTACTTCCGTGCCGACGACTTCCATGTCGACCACGTGGTCACCGAGTACTGGGACGAGAACCGCGGATGGCTCCTCGCCGACGCCCAGCTCGCCGATCCCTCGGTCGTCGGCGCCTGGAACGTGGACTTCGACCCGATGGACGTGCCGCGTGGGCGGTTCCTCGTCGCCGGTGAGGCGTGGCGGGCCATCCGGGCCGGGGCCGCGGACCCGCTGTCGTTCGGGCTTCAGCCGCCCGCCGAAGGGCCCCTCCACGGCGAGCGGTTCGTCGCCGGGAACGTCCGGCTCGATCTCGCCGCGCTCAACAAGGTCGAGACGCTGCTGTGGGACATCTGGGGCGAGGAGGAAGGAGACGGCGACGAGTGGCCGGGGCCCTCACTCCCCGCGGCGAGCCGTCCGACGTACGACCGGGCCGCCGAGGTGACCTGCGGTGACGTCTCCCTCAGCGCCGTGCGTCAGCTCTTCGCCGAGGACGATGCCCTGCGCACCCCGCGGACCGTGCTGTGCCTGGCGCCCTTCAACGGGCCCAGCCGCGTCACCCTGCGCTGAGCACCCGCACCGTCCGCCCCCGGTCCGCGGCTCGCATCCCGCGTACCACGCGGTGCGCGCACGCCGCCGCGAGGAGTTCGCCCAGCAGGTCCGGGTCGTCGATCTCCAGGCCCAGGAGTGACTCGATGCGCTCCAGGCGCTGGTAGAGGGACTGGCGGCCGATGTGCAGGAGGGCCGCCGTGCGCGTCGGTGAGCAGCCGTGCCGTAGGTGGACCTCCAGGGTGCGGACCAGGTCGCTGGCGTGGGCCGCCTCCCATGCCAGCAGCGGGCCCAGCGCGTGCTGGACCATGCCCGTGAGCCGCTCCCGGTTGGCGTCGACGCCGCCTCTCGTCAGCTCGCGTTCCAGGGCGAGCGCCCGCGAGGACGTCACCAGGGGGCCGTCGGCCGCGCCCGGTTCCGCCGCCGGGACGGTCAGCGCCAGCTCCAGTGTCGTACGGGCCGCGCGCAGCGTGTCGCTCCAGCGCAGCCAGCCGCCGCCGGCGGTCACCGCGTGGCCCACGGCGATGGTGAGGGATGGGGCCGCCGCCGTGCGGAAGGCCTCCTGGACCGCCCTGACCAGGTCGCCGGTCCTCGTGCCGGGCACCGCCAGCAGCGCCAGTACGTCGCCCGGGAACGCCGCCCGCAGTACCCCGGCCCCGCCGAGCAGCCGTACCGCCCGGTCCACCGTGCCCGGGTCGCGGGTGCCGTGCAGGGAGACGCCGATCAGGCGGCCGCCCGGGCCGGGGTGGAAGCCGGCCAGCGCCGAGCGTGCCTCGACCTCCGGCTGGTTCAGGGCCGCCCGGTCGGCGAGGTCGGCGAGCAGGGCGGCGGTGTGGTCGTCGGTGCCGGGGCGGACGGCCGAGCGGCCCGACAGGCCGCGCGCGACGATCGCCCGGTTCGCGGCCTCCGTGATGCGTACGAAGGGCACCACCCGGTGCAGGGCCAGGAGCGGCAGCTCCACGCGGCGGGCCTCGTCCGTCACCTCCGGCGGCATCGCCGGGAGGGAGCGGCCCACCTCGACCGCGAGCCCTGCGGCGTCCCGGGCGGCGAGTTCGCGGACGTACCGGCGGCGGACCTCCTCGGCCGCGTCCGTCAGCCCGAAACCGTTGGTCAGCAGCAGCTCGCCGCCGTCCAGGAAGTTCGCGCCCTCGTAGACCTCGCTGGAGTGGACCCAGCGCACCGGCCGGTCCAGCGCGGCCTCCCCGGCGAGCAGTTCGGGCTCGGCGGCGCGGACGGGGTCGAGGGCCAGGACTTCGCGGAGGGTGAGTGCGGGCACGGGAACCTCCAGGGCGCTGACAGTTCGTCCGGCGGCAAGCTGCCCGGAGAGTACTTTCCGCACGTTGCCCCGGTGTTTCCGGGCCAGCAGAGTGGACGTATGGATCAGGCACAGGCACGCACCTGGCTCACCACCGCCGTGGCGGAGGCCCGCGCCGGGCTCGCCGAGGGCGGTATCCCGATCGGCGCGGCGCTCTACGGCGCCGACGGCACCCTGCTCGGGCGCGGCCACAACCGGCGCGTCCAGGACGACGACCCCTCGATGCACGCGGAGACGGCCGCGTTCCGCAATGCGGGACGGCAGCGGTCGTATCGCGGTACGACGATGGTCACCACCCTCTCGCCCTGCTGGTACTGCTCCGGGCTGGTCCGGCAGTTCGGGATCTCGCGGGTCGTAATCGGGGAGGCCGTCACCTTTCACGGCGGACACGACTGGCTGGCCGAGCACGGCGTGGAGGTCGTGCTGCTCGACGATCCCGAGTGCGCCGAGCTGATGCGCGACTTCATCAAGCACCACCCCGACCTGTGGAACGAGGACATCGGTGAGTAACCCCCGCATCCCCACGATCGACCTGAAGCCGTGGCTGGACGGTGACCCGGCCGCCCGCGCCGAGATCGCCCGTACCGTCGACGAGGCCCTCCGGACCGCAGGGTTCCTGCTGGTCACCGGGCACGAGGTGGACCCCTCGCTGCGGTCCCGCATCCGGGAGGCCGCGCGCTCCTTCTTCCGGCTGCCCGTCGACGTCAAGCAGCCCTACGCCGCCAAGGTCGGCGGACGGGGCTGGCTCGGGCCCGGCGCGGAGGCCAATGGGTACTCGGAGGGCACCGAGACCCCGCCCGACCTCAAGGAGTCGCTGACCTTCGCCACCCACGAGCCCTTCGAGGACCCGGTCGTCAACGCCGAGTGGTACGCGCCCAATGTGTGGCCGAGCGAAGCGCCCGAACTCCGGATCCTGTGCGAGGAGTACCTCGACCGCATGGCCGCGCTGGAGAAGGAGCTCCTCTCCCTCCTCGGCGACGCCCTCGGCCTCGAACCCGACTTCTTCTCCCGGCACATGGACCATCCGACGTACGGCTTCAACATCAACTGGTACCCGGGCGTCGAGGTCGTCGGAGAGCCCGCGCCGGGCCAGTTCCGCATCGGGCCGCACACCGACTTCGGCACGGTGACGATCCTTGACCGGCAGGCCGGCAAGGGCGGGCTCCAGGTCTGGACGGACGAGGGCGGCTGGGAGGACGCGCCGTACGACCCGGACGCCTTCACCATCAACATCGGTGACTTGATGGCCCGTTGGACCGGCGACCGCTGGCGCTCGGGGCGGCACCGGGTGCTCCCGCCGCCCGCGGACGCGCCCGCCGAGGAGCTGATGTCCCTCGTCTACTTCGGCGAGTGCACCCCCGGGACCCTCGTCGAGTCCGTGCCCGCACCGGTCGGACGGGTGGCGTACGAGCCCGTCGACTCGCATGTGTATCTGCGGGAGAAGCTGGACTCGATCACCGTCGACTGAGTGCCTACTGCATCACCTGAAGGAGCGGGTGGTCGAAGGACTCGGGGCAGAGGTAGATCTGCATCGTGTAGCCACGGCCGATGTTGACCAACGTCGGTTCGTGGGACCGCGGATAGCGCGGCCGCCGGTCCTCCGGCGCCTCCTCCTCCGGACACCAGCTTCCCGTGCCGCCGTCCCACTCCGAGCTGTCGACCGTCAGGAAGGGGCGCATCGTACTGCCGCACTCCTCGCAGTTCATCGGCCAGGGATCGCAGAAGCTCCAGTTGCCGTATCCGCCGAGCTTCCAGCCGGGGGCCACGGCCAGGTCCGACTGGTAGTTGTACGGCCTCTCCTCCTCCCAGGCGAGGATGCGCCGGTGGAGGTCCTCGTCCAGCTCGTGCCTGGCCGGGTACTCGACCACCTGCTCCGGATGCAGCAGACACGGCTCGGGCAGATACCCGCCCTCGCTCACCACGGGCGGCCACTGCTCCTCGAGCACCGCCCCCACCTCGGCGGTCGTCCGCCAGCGCAACCGCACGCCCGGCATGCAGTCCTCGCCGTGCTCGAAGGAGCACCACAGCACCTGGAGCAGATCGGTGCCCTCGGGGCGGGGCAGCGACGGGACGTCACGGGCGTAGAGCTGGAGGACGGGGAGCAGGGGGACCTGGCCGTCCAGGGGCTTGCGTACTCCGGCGTAGCCGAGGCCGCTGACGAAGGCGCGCTCCTCGGGGGTGAGGAAGTCCTTCCCCTTGATCTGCGGGCGGGCCCAGCCCTCGGTCAGGATCCGGCGCTGTTTGCGCAGGTCGCCGGGGTCGTACCCGAGCAGCCAGGGGCCGGTGTGCTCGGGGCAGGTGGGCCAGGGTTCGTCGGCCGGCCACAGCAGGGGTCCGCCGACCGAGTTGTCCGCGGCCGTGGGTTCGGCGGGACGCGGGTGCAGTCGGACGGAGGTGCGGGCGAGCGGCGCCAACTCCGGGAAGACGGCGGCTATGTCGACCGGACGGGGAGGTGTCGTACGGGTCATGGCGCGAGGTTAACCTCGCACTTCAGGTCGCGAGCCGACACTTTCGTAACCCAACGGACATCACGCGATCTAGTCCGAACCAACTCCCCCTCTTTACCCTGGTGTTGATAGATCTCACGCGTGTACAGCAGCGGCGGCAGCAGCACGGGCGGATCGACGGCGACCGCGCCAGGGGGAGATGCGGTGGGCAGACGGTTGCATGGGCGCGGGGCGTTGTTCGATACCGATCCGGCCGGGCTTGCTCCTCGGCTCGTCGGCCTGCGGCCGCATGCGCACCGGGCCACGCCGTACGAGGATCCCCGGGAGCCGCCCCTCGTCGTGCTGTCCGGTGCGCGTGGGCTCGGTAAGAGTGCCGTGCTGGCCGAGTTGCGGGACGCCTACAAGGGGCACACCCCCGTTGCCCTGATCGACTGCGAGCACCCCGAGTTCGCCGCGCCGCCGTCCGGGCGGCCCGCCGAGGCCTGGTCGCCGGTGTCGCAGGCGTTGCTGGTGGTCGCCGAGCAGCTCGCCGTGCCGGTGATCGGCGCCGGGCGGATCCAGTTCCCGCGGCTGATGTCGGGGCTGGTCGCGGTCGCGGCCGGGGGCTGGGGGGACGCCGACTCCGAGCGGATCCGGCGTGAGGTGCAGCGGATCCTGCTGCTGAACGAGAGCGGGTCCTGGGTCACCGGCTTCGCCGGGCGCTGGGCGGGCCGGGTCGCCGCCAAGGTCGTCGCGGCCGCCACCGGTACCGGGCCGCTGCTGTCGGCGGCTGTGGAGGCGACCCTGGAGTCGATCTCGGACGGGTTCGCGGGCCGTCGCCATCAGCGCGCCTCCGCCTGGTACCGGGACTACCCCAACGCGGGCGACAACGCCCAGCGCGGACTGATCCTGCTCTCCGGGCACTTCCGGGCCGGCGGCACCTCCCGCGAGCACGCCGAACGGCATCTGGTGCGGGCGCTGCTGGCCGATCTGACCGACGCCTACACGGGCGTACTCCCGCGGATGAAGCGGCTGGGACGGCCGCTCGTGCTCCTCGACAACGCACAGACCGCGCCCGGTCCCGGGCTCGTCGAGGCCGTACTGCGGGACCGTTCCGACGGCGTCGCCGACCAGGTCGCCTTCGTCGCCGCCGTGCGCGGAGAGGGGCGCCCCGCCCTGCGCAATGCGGTACGGCGGGCGCTGCCCGAGGTGGCCCGGGCCAGCGACTGGGCGCCGGATCCGGGCTCGGCCTCCTCGCGGGCGCTGCTGGTCTCGCTGCCGCCGCTGAGCCCCGACGACACCCTGCACATCGTCGGAGCCGTCTGCTCGGACACCCAGGTCCCGCCCCAACTCCCGCACGC
Organism: Streptomyces sp. NBC_00287; assembly: GCF_036173105.1. Taxonomy (NCBI): domain Bacteria; kingdom Bacillati; phylum Actinomycetota; class Actinomycetes; order Kitasatosporales; family Streptomycetaceae; genus Streptomyces; species Streptomyces sp. NBC_00287. The sequence continues at coordinate 5,460,466 of NZ_CP108053.1, read as the reverse complement.
CACTCACCGGTTGACGGGAGGGAATCCGCTCGGTATCGCCCTCGTCGCCGAATCCGCCGCGCAGAACCTCCCCGCCGCCGCCTCGCTCGGCGAGCTGCTCACCGCCGACTTACGCCTGCACCCGGAACACGACGGCCGGCCCGCCTACCTGGAGCTGCTGGACCGGCTCGTACCCCCGGACCGGCTCGACGAACTGACCGTGCTGGCCGCCGCCCACGACCACGACTCGGCGTGCGCGCTCTCCGACGCGCTGCTGCCGGAGGACTTCGGGCCCGCGGACGTACGGGCGCTGCAGACCCGTCTGCTGCAAGAGGGGCTGCCCGCGGTGCCCGGACGGTTCGTCGGCGACCCCTTCGTACGGACGCTGCTGCTGCTCCGGCTGCACCACCGCGACGCCGACCACGGGCAGTGGCGCAAGGCGCACGAGACGCTCGTCGACCACTACGCCGACCCCGCCGACGAGCAGGTCCGCTACCGGCTGCACCATGAACTCGCCCTGGGCACCACGGAGTCGGCGGTGGCCTATCTGCGCGACACCTTCACCACGCTGCCGACCCGCGGCTGGCTGAAGGCGCTGCGGTTCATCGCCTCCGCGCCCTACTTCCACGCGCACGACACCGACGGCCGCGACTTCACCGGGCGCGACGACCGGCGGGCCGCGGTCGCGCTCGGCCTCACCGACGCCGACCACGAACCACCCGAGGGCGTCGACACCACCCTGCACCTGCGGATCCGCCGACTCCTGCACGCCGTATGGCAGTTGACCGACCCGCTGACACTGCCCGACGAACCGGTGGCCCGGCGCCTGCGGTTCGAGCTGGAGCAGCTGTCCAATCTGCTGCCCGCCGGGAACGCCCTGCTGTGGCAGGCCTCGCGGGACTGGCCCGAGGACGCGCTCGCTGGGCGGCCCCTGCGCATTCCGGACGACGAGGACGGCGACCACGACGAAGACGGGGACGGGGAGGCGTGATGGCGCGCAGAGGCGTGTGGGTGTGGCTGCGCGAGGACGTCTGGGAGATCCCGCTGCGCCGCTATCTCGCCCTGCTGGTCACGGCCGCGCTGGTGACCGGCGGCTGGTTCGGGGTCAGCGCGCTCGCGCAGGACGACCGCTCCTGTGCTCCCGGGGTCGTACGGCCCGAGGGCAGCGACGAGTGCGTGGGGGTGTCGACCTCCGACTACGCCTTCGACCGGCCCCAACTGCGGGACGTCGTCGAGGCGATCGACCGGGAGAACCGCTCGCTGAAGGCGGGCAGCTATGTCACGGTCGCGCTGCTGGAGCCGTTCACCGCGTCCGACCCCGACAACCTGGGCGACGTACTGCACGAGATGCAGGGCGCCTATCTCGCCCAGTACCGGGCCAACCACGAGTCCAACGGACAGTCCCCGGCGATCCGTCTGGTGCTCGCCAACCCCGGGGCCACGGGCGCGCATTGGCAGCACACGGTCGACGAACTGGAGCGGATGGCGAAGGGCCCGGACCGGCTGCGGGCGGTCACCGGGGTGGGCCTGAGCACCGAGAACAACAAGCGGGCGGTCCAGGAGCTGACCCGGCGCGGCATCCCGGTCATCGGCACCTCCATCACCGCCGACGACCTCGCCAACGGCCAGAACGGCAAGGACCCCTTCCCCGGCCTCGCCCGCGTCTCCCCCACCAACACCGACGAGGCCCGCGCCCTCGCCTCCTTCGCCCAGGTGATGGCCGGCAAGGCGCTGCTGGTGTACGACAAGCCCGGCGATCCGTACACCCGCACGCTCCAGGAGTCCTTCGCCAAGCTCATCAAGGGCTCGCCCTACGAGCCGCAGCCCTTCACCCCGCCCGCCGACCGCAGCAAGGAGGGCACGACCGCCAACACCTTCCGGCAGATCACCCACCTGGTGTGCGACACGGCCCCGGAGACCGACACCATCCTGTTCGCCGGACGCCACACCCAGCTGCGGCAGTTCATCAACGCGCTCGGCGGACGCGGCTGCCAGGACCGCGAGTTCACACTGCTGACCGGCGACGAGGCCTCCTACCTCACGGGCGACAAGGACCTCGACCGCAGCGCGCTCACCCACAATCTCTCGGTGCGCTACACCGCGCTGGCCCACCCGGACGCCTGGGCGAAGGCCAGCGCGAAGACGGGCGGCTCGGCGGCGGACGCCGAGGACCTGGACGAGCTGCTGTCCTCGGCCGCCCGCAAACCCGTCGGCCCCATCGGCGAGGTCTCCCTGGAGGACGGCCAGACGATCATCGCGTACGACGCCATGCGGCTGGCCGTCAACGGCATCCGCGAGGCCACGACCGACGGCAAGACGGTCCCGCCGCTCGCCGACGTCGGCCTCCAGTGGCCGCAGGTCAAGGGCTCGCTGCGGGTGAACGGGGCGAGCGGCTGGATCTGCCTGGACGTACACGGCAACCCGTACGACAAGGCCGTACCGATCGTGGAGCTCACACCGGAGGGCCGGGCCCGGTTCGTGAAGATCGCCTGGCCGGAGGGGAAGCCGCCGGGGAAGGAGTGTCTGCCGCCGTCCTAGGCCTTCCCCAGGAGCTCGATCAGTCGTTCGAATCGAGCCCTCCACCGCTCCTCCGAGTCCTCCTCGCCCTGGAACTCATGGGTGAAGCGGAGGACGCTGGCCTCGTCGCCGTCGCGCTCCAGATGGAAGCGGATCCGGCCGCCGCGCTCGACCGTGTACTCGGCGACCCGGTCCACATCCCAGGCGGTGACCTGCCCGGACCCCAGCTCACGCAGGGTGACGGCGCCACCGAGCCGGGGTTCGAGAACATCGGCGGCGGTGAACCAGCCGGCCAGCCCCTCCGGGGTGGCGAGCGCCGGCCAGACCGTCTCCATGGGCCTCGGGAGCCGCACCAGAAAGTGCAGGATGTGCGTGGTCCCATGGGTCTGACTGGTGCCCTGTTCGATGGATCCGGTCATGACACCAGCGTGACCCTTGGGGGGAGCTTCCGCACGCGGTTACGGACGCTCGCCCCGGTCGTCGACGACCGTGCGTTCCAGGACGGCGGTACGGGCGGTCACCTCGCCCTTCTCGAAGCCCCACGGAAGATCCTCGACGGCGACCCCCCGCTCGCCGAGGAACTCCTTGGTCTCCTTGTCGAAGATCAGCTCATGGCGCTCGCCGTCGTCGATCCGGGCCACCGCCACCCCGTGCCGCCCCGCCGCGTCCACGGCATCGTCGATCACGAAGACGCCGGGGATCTTCGCGGCGGCCCGGTAGAGCGCGGCGGCCTGCTCCGGGGGCATCAGCGACTCACGGGAGAGGTCGCCGACGAGGACGAAGTTGGCCTCGTCCTTGCTGCTGCTGCCGTGGCTGACGCTGTTCAGCCAGTCGTACATCTTGTCGGGGTCGGTCGGCAGGGTCTGGAGGTGCCGGTAGTTGGTGTTGGACGGGGTGCCAGGGGTCTCCTTCTCCAGCAGTTCGTGGTCGGAGCGGACCGCCGGGTCGTGCAGCATGCCCTGCTGACTGCCGTCCACCGAGAGCCAGATCTCGCGCTGACGGATCGGATCCAGCTTCGCGGGCTTGTCGCCCTCCTGGGAGGTCCAGGCGACCTTGCTCTTGATGTACACGAACTGGTCGTCGCGGACCTGCGGCGCCTTCGCGTCCCCGGCCGCCAGCGCGATGTCCTCCAGCAGGGCTGCCGCCTCGGAGGAGGGGCGTGGTGTCTGCTCGCCGGAGGGCGCGGCGAGGGTCAACGTCACGGCGGCCACGGCCGCGACGGCCCCCGCGACGAGGGCGGGGCGCAACCAGGGGCTGCGCTTGGACTGCGGTTCCTGCCGGATCTCGGTCATCAGACGCTCCTTGAGGAGTCGGTGACTGCCCGGCGGAAGGTCGCGTTCGGGAAGCTGGTTCATCGGTTTCCCTCCTCTATGGGCCTGACCGCGGTGGTGCGGTCACCTCTCATCTGTCCGTGGCCGTGCGGGAGTTCCATATATTTCGCGAGTTTTGTCCGCGCCCGCGAAAGCCGCGATCGGACGGTCCCGACCGGCACCCCCAGCGCCTCCGCCGCCGCCTCGTAACCGAGCCCCGACCACACGCACAGCGCCAGTACTTCCCGCTCGGCCCGCCGCAGCTTGGCCAACGCGGTCTGTACGACGGCCAGTTGCGCCGAGTCGTCGATACGCCCGGCGACCTCGTCGGCGAAGTCCCGTACCGCCTCCTCGCGCGGGAGGCGGGCGACGGCGGCGGCATGTCTTCGGGCGGCGCGGCGGGTGTTGCGGGTGACGTTGGTGGCGATGCCGAGCAGCCAGGGACGCAGGGAACCGCCCTCCTCGTCGAGCCGCTCGCGCAGCCGCCAGGCGTCCAGGAAGGTCAGCGAGACGACGTCCTCGGCCGTGGCCCAGTCGCCGGTGAGCCGGTAGCCGTGGTTGTAGACGGAGCGCGCGTACCCGTCGAAGAGATCACCGAAGGCGTCGTGGTCCCCCGCGCGAATCCGTTTCCGCAGATTCGTATCCACGTCTCTCTACCTGTCCGGACGACGAAGGCCGGTTCCATGACTCACGTCACAGGAACCGGCCTTGTGGCGGTACGGCGGTCAGAACCCCACGGACTGGAGGGCGCCCAGGCCCACATCGGCGTAGGAGTGCTTGCCGGAGACGAAGATGTTGACGCCGTAGTAGTTGAACAGCCAGCAGCCGAAGGCGACCAGGGCCAGGTAGGCGGCCTTGCGGCCCTTCCAGCCGGCCGTGGCGCGGGCGTGCAGGTAGCAGGCGTAGGCGACCCAGGTGATGAACGACCAGGTCTCCTTGGGGTCCCAGCCCCAGTAGCGGCCCCAGGCGTCGCCCGCCCAGATCGCGCCCGCGATGATCGTGAACGTCCACAGCGGGAAGACGGCGGCATTGACGCGGTAGGAGAACTTGTCCAGGGAGGACGCGGCGGGCAGCCGGTCCAGGACGGAGTTGGCGAAGCGGCCGGGGGTGCCGCCGCTCACCAGCTTGTTCTCGTAGGAGTCCTTGAAGAGGTACAGCAGCGTGGAGACCGCGCCGACGTAGAAGACCGCGCCGCACAGGATCGCCGTGGAGACGTGGATGTACAGCCAGTACGAGTGAAGGGCGGGAACCAACTGGTCACTGGCGGTGTACAAGACAGTGACAGCAAGACCGAGATCGAGGAGGACCGTGGTGATGAGGAACAGCCCGAGCCAGCGCACGTTCTTCTTCAGCGCGAGCAGCGTGAGATACACACCGACGGCGACCGTGGAGAAGGTGATGTTGAACTCGTACATGTTGCCCCACGGCGCCCGCTGCACCGACAGGGCCCGGGTGAGCACTCCGCCGAACTCGATGAGGAAGGCAAGCACCGTGAGGGACACGGCGATACGGCCGTAGAGGTCGCCCTGCTCGTCCCCGCCGTGCGCGCCGGGACCGTCGGGCACATCGCGGGTGCCGGTAGCGGCCCGGACGACGACCTTCGGCCGCTCCAGTACGGCGGTGCCGCCGGCCTTCTTCACCATGACCGCGGGAGCCCCGGCTGCCTTCTTCGTCGCGGTGAGCGCGGCCGCGGTACGGCCGACCTTGCTGCGGCTGCCGAAGAGCCATTCGGCGATGTACGCGAAGAAGGCCAGGGTGTAGACGGCCATCGCGGAGTAGATCAGCGTGTTGCTGAGATTCGCGAGGCTTTCGTTGGTTGCGGCGGCGAGAGTCACTTCTCAGGCCCTTCGGCAGGTACAGCAGGGTCGGGTTCGGGGTCGGGGTCGGGCGCACTGGGCGCCGCCTGTTCGTACAGGATCCCGGCGAGGTCGCCGAGTTCCTCGGGCACCTTGGCGGACTCGCTGCGGCCGAGCCCGGCCATCTCCACGACGGTCACCCCGTCGGCGCCCTTGGCCGCCCGTACCCACACCCGGCGGCGCTGGATGAACAGGGAGGCGGCGAGGCCGAAGATCGCGGCGAGGGAACCGGCCAGCGCCCAGCCGCTCGCGGGCTGCTGGGTGATCTGGAAGTTCGCCCACTCCTGGGTGCCCTCGTAGGTGATCGAGCCGGCACCGTTCGGCAGCTTCACGGTCTCCCCGGGCCGCAGGTTCTCCCGCATCTGCTTGCCCTTGGAGTCCTTGAACCCCTTCATATGCGTCTTGTCGAGCTGGTACACGCTCTGCGGGATGCCCGAGTTGACGCCCAGATCGCCGTGGTAGGGCTCCAGGTTGAGCACCGGGTTGATCAGGGCGGGGAAGCTGGAGGAGACCTCGTTGCCCGCGGTGTAGGTGGGCAGGAAGAAGGCCTGGAAGGCGAGCTGTTCGCTGACGCCCTTGGCGTTCTTGTAGCCGTCGTAGACCTTGACGACACCGGAGGAGGTGACATTGGAGTCGAGCGGCAGCAGCGGTACGGCGTCGCTGTAGACGACCTTGCCCTTGCCGTCCCGGACGGTGACGACGGGGGCGTAGCCGTGGGCGGTGAGGTAGACCTTCGAGTCGCCGATCTCCAGCGGCTCGTTGACCTTGACGACCGTCGACTTGTCCTTGCCGTAGGCGCCTTCGGCGTAGGTGATGGACGCCTGGTAGGTGCGCGGGGTGCCCTTGTTGGGCCCGGAGGCCTCATAGGTGCCCTTGAAGTCCTTCAGGTTGAAGGAGAACGGCGCCAGGTCGTCGGTGCTGAAGAGGGTGCCGGACTTGAAGTCGTCGTACTGGGTGAGGGTGTTGGAGAAGCCGTCGCCTTCGACGATCAGCTTGTTGCCCTCCATCTTGAACAGCTGGCCCCAGGCGAAGGCGATCAGCATGACGATCAGCGCGATATGGAAGAGGAGGTTGCCGACCTCGCGGAAGTAGCCCTTCTCGGCGGCGACCGCGTCACCGGAGACATGGGCACGGAAGCGGTTCTTCCTCAGCAGGGCGAGCGCGGCCTCGCGGACCTGCTCGGGCTCCGCCGACGTACGCCAGGTCGTGTACGCGGGCAGCCGGGTCAGCCGCCTCGGCGCACCCGGCGGGCGGCCGCGCAGCTGGCCCACGAACTGCCAGGTGCGGGGCACGATGCAGCCGATGAGGGAGACGAACAGCAGGATGTAGATCGCGGAGAACCACACCGAGCTGTAGACATGGAAGAGGCCGAGCTTGTCGTAGATCGGCGCGAGGATCTCGTGCCGGTCGCGGAAGTCGGCGACCTTCGTCTCGTCGCTGCCGGTCTGCGGGATCAGCGAGCCGGGGATCGCGCCGAGCGCGAGGAGCAGCAGAAGCAGCAGGGCGACCCGCATCGAGGTCAGCTGCCGCCAGAACCAGCGGGCCCAGCCGACAACGCCCATCGTGGGGAGGCCGGACAGCTCCTCCTTGGGGGCGGTGGAGAGCTGGGAGCCGGCGGCGCCGAGGTCCTGCTCGTCGGCGCGGTCGGTGGTCGTGTTGCTCATCGGTCAGATCCCCACAGTGAAGCCGTTGGACCAGGTCTGCATCTCCGACACCAGGCTGTCCCAGGCGCCGGTCAGCAGCAGCAGACCGGTCGCGATCATCATCGTGCCGCCGATCCGCATCACCCAGACATAGTGGCGCTTGACCCAGCCGAAGGCACCGAGCGCCTTGCGGAAGGCGACGGCGGCGAGCACGAAGGGCAGACCGAGGCCGAGGCAGTAGGCGACGGTCAGTATGGCGCCCCGGCCCGCGCTCGACTGCTGCGAGGACAGGGCGAGCACGGAGGCGAGGGTCGGGCCGATGCAGGGCGTCCAGCCGATGCCGAACAGCGCGCCGAGGAAGGGGGCGCCGACCAGACCGCTGACGGGCCGCTTGTGCAGGCGGAACTCCCGCTGGGTCATCCAGGGCATCAGGCCCATGAAGAAGACACCCATGGCGATCATGAGGACGCCGAGCACCTTGGACAGGATGTCCTTGTGCTCCTGGAGGTTGTAGCCGAAGTACCCGAACAGGGCCCCGCTGGAGACGAACACCGCGGTGAAGCCGAGTACGAAGAGGGAGGCGCCCGCGACCATCCGGCCGCGCCGGGCCTCGGCGAGATCGGTGCCGGTGACGCCGGTGACGTAGGACAGATAGCCGGGGACCAGCGGCAGCACGCAAGGAGAGAAGAACGAGACCAGACCACCGAGCAGCGCGATGGGCAGGGCGATCAGCAGGGCGCCGTTGAGCACCGTCTGATTGGGATCCGTGGCCGCGGCGAGTGTCGCGAGGGCGCTCACGTCACTTCTCCGCGAGGACCGGGGCGATCATCTTGCGCAGCTTCTCCTCGCTGAGCGGGGCCAGCGAGCGGGCCGCGATGTTTCCCTCCCGGTCGATGACGAGGGTGGAGGGGATCGCCTGCGGGTTGAGCGTGCCCTTCTCGAAGCGGAGCATCAGCTTGCCGGTCGGGTCGTACAGGCTCGGATAGGTGACGCCCTGCTCCTTCTCGAAAGCGAGGGCGCTCGCGGCCTTGGGGTCGCGGGTGTTGATGCCGACGAACTGCACACCGTCCGGCTTGAGGTCCTGGTAGACCTTCTCGAAGCTCGGCGCCTCGGCGCGGCAGGGGGCACACCAGGAGCCCCAGACGTTCAGTACGACGACCTTGCCGCCGTAGCTGGAGACATCGAGCTGCTTGCCGTCGACGGTGTCGCCGGACAGGTCGGGGGCCGCGTCCCGCTCCCCCAGCTTGACGGTCGCGATGCCGTCCTCGCCCATGACGAAACCGGTGTCGCCCGAACCCCCGGACTTACCGCCCGAGGTGCACGCGGACAGCAGCAGCGCGGTGACGACGGCACCGGCGAGGGTCAGGGGGGCGCGACTGGCGGCACTCATGTGAAAAGTTTCGCATGTCCGTTCCGAGGATCTTGCGCACCCCCCTCGCAGGTGAGAACCCGCATTTCAGAAGCGCTTCCAGCCTTCTGCGGGCGCCTGTCCGACCTCCAGCGTGCGCAACTTGTCCAGCACCTCCGGCGACTGCACATCCAGCCAGTCCACGAACTGCCGGAAGGAGACCAGACGTACGTCCTCGCCCTTCTCCTTCTCCCGCGCGATGTGCTTCAGGGCCTCCTCGACGGCGTCCATGTAGATACCGCCGTTCCACTGCTCGAAGTGGTTGCCGACGAAGAAGGGTGCGCGATTTGTCTCGTATGCCCGCTTGAAGCCAGATATGTACGCCTGGGCCGACTGCTCGCGCCAGGCCGGGTAGTTGTGGGCGGGGGCGTTCGTGGAGTTGATGGACTGGTTGGCGAGCATGTTGTAGTCCATCGACAGGACCTCGAAGCTGCGGCCGGGGAAAGGTATCTGCTGGAGCGGCAGATCCCACAGGCCGCCCTTCTTCGTGGGCCAGACCTGGCGGCCGCCGGGCGAGGAGGCGTCGTAGCGCCAGCCGAGGTCACGGGCGACGGGCAGCAGGTTCTCCTGGCCGAGCAGACAGGGCGTACGACCGCCGACGAGTTCCTTGTCGTAGTCGAAGGGCAGCGAGGGCAGCTCGGTCCACCCGGTATTCGTCCGCCACTCCTTCACGAACGACTTCGCCTGGTCGATCTCGCTGCGCCACTGCTGGAGGGTCCAGTTGCCGACCGAGCCGGAACCGGCGCAGAAGTGGCCGTTGAAGTGGGTGCCGATCTCATGCCCGTCGAGCCAGGCGCGGTGGACGTTCTTCAGCGTGTCCTTGATGTGCGCGTCGGTGAGGTAGCCGATGTCGGAGGCGCCGCGCAGGTTGTTCGGGGGGTCGTAGAGCCGCTTCTTGCTCTCCGGGAGCAGATAGAGCCCGGAGAGGAAGAAGGTCATGTGCGCGCCGTGTTCCTCGGCGAGGTCGAGGAAGCGCGGGAAGAGGCCGTTGCCGACCTCCGCTGCGCCGTCCCAGGAGAAGACGACGAACTGGGGCGGGGTCTGGCCGGGTTCCAGCGGCACGGGCTTCTCGGGCTGCTTCGGCTGCTTGCCGGTGTACGAGGTGGAGCCGTCGCCGATGACACGGGCCCGCGGCTTCGGCTTGGAGCCGGCCGGGCGGTGATCCGCGGAACCTCCGGAGGGGGTCGACCCGTCTGACGGGTCGAGGTTGCCGCAGCCGGCGAGTCCGACCGCGGCGGCCCCGGCGACGCCGAGTCCGAGTGCTCCTCTTCGGGTGAGAGTGCGCATTGCATCCCCGTTCGTCACGTTCTCTGGTGGTCACCCAGTCAGAGGACGTGACGGAGGGGGAGGTTCCTGTGGATCACATGTGTTTCGCAACAAATGTCATGAAACGGTACGGGGGTTGGCTTATGCCCCGAATGCCTTATCCTTGCCCTTGACGGGCTTCGCCCCCGCGCGGAGATGAGCCGGGACCAGATCGATCGCCGGCTCGCTGTAGCCCACCGACACGATCCTGTCGCCCTGATACGTGAACGACGTCAGGGACGCCAGCGTGCACTCGCGGCGACGCGGATCGTGCCACAGGCGGCGCTTCTCGACGTAGGACCGCACGATCCAGATCGGCAGCTGATGGCTGACCAGCACGGCCTCGTGACCGCGCGCGCGGTCCTTCGCGGCATCCAGCGCCCCCATCATCCGTACGACCTGCTCGAAGTACGGCTCACCCCAGGACGGCTTGAAGGGGTTGATGAGGTGCTTCCAGTTGGCGGGCTGGCGCAGCGCCCCGTCGCCGACGCCGAAGGTCTTGCCCTGGAAGACGTTGTCGGCCTCGATGAGCCGCTCGTCGGTGGCGAGGTCGAGGCCGTGCGCCTTGGCGATCGGCGTGGCGGTCTCCTGCGCGCGCTCCAGCGGGGAGGAGACGACGTACGTGACATCGCGGGGCGCGAGGTGCTCGGCGACCCGGTCGGCCATCCGGCGCCCGAGTTCGGAGAGGTGGTAGCCGGGCAGACGGCCGTAGAGGACGCCGTCCGGGTTGGCGACCTCGCCGTGCCGCATCAGGTGGACGACGGTGAAGTCCAGGTCGGTGCTCATGCCGCCGTCGCCTCCGCCGCCGCACGGGCCGCCGCCGGAAGGGCGTCGGCGATCTTCTGCACGGCCCGCTCGTCGTGGGCGGTGGAGACGAACCAGGACTCGAAGGAGGAGGGCGGCAGATAGACGCCGTTCGCCAGCAGCGAGTGGAAGAAGGCGGTGAAGCGGAAGGAGTCCTGCGCCTTGGCGTCCTCGTAGTTGCGCACGGGCCGGTCCGTGAAGAACACCGAGAACATGTTGGAGGCGGTCTGCAGCCGGTGCGCGACGCCTTCCTTGGTGAGCGCCTCGGTGACCAGGGTCTGGATCTGCTCCGAGACCGCGTTGATCTTGTCGTAGGCGGTGTCGTCGAGGAGCCGGAGCTGGGCGAGACCAGCGGCCGTGGCGACCGGGTTCCCGGAGAGGGTGCCGGCCTGGTAGACGGGCCCGGCGGGCGCCAGGTGCGCCATGACGTCCGCCCGTCCGCCGAAGGCCGCGGCCGGGAAACCGCCGCCCATGACCTTGCCGAAGGTCATCAGGTCCGGGACGACCCCGTCGATGCCGAACCAGCCGGCGCGGCTGGTGCGGAAGCCGGTCATGACCTCGTCGGAGATGTAGAGGGCGCCATTGGCCTGGCAGGCGTCCTTCAGACCCTGGTTGAAGCCGGGCTGCGGCGGTACGACGCCCATGTTGCCCGGCGAGGCCTCGGTGATCACGCAGGCGATCTCCCCGGGGTGCCGGTGGAAGGCCTCGTGCACGGCTTCGAGGTCGTTGTACGGCAGCACGATGGTGTCGCCGGCCTGGGCGCCAGTGACGCCCGGGGTGTCGGGCAGCGCGAAGGTGGCGACACCGGAGCCGGCGGCGGCCAGCAGCGAGTCGACATGGCCGTGGTAGCAGCCGGCGAACTTGATCACCTTGGTGCGCCGGGTGAAGCCGCGGGCGAGCCGGATGGCCGACATGGTGGCCTCGGTGCCGCTGGAGACGAGCCGCACCTGCTCGAGGGGGTCGATCCGGGCGACCATCTCCTCGGCGAGGGCCACCTCCCCCTCCCCGGGCGTACCGAAGGAGGTGCCGCGCGAGACGGCGTCCTGGACGGCGGCGATGACCTCCGGGTGGGAGTGCCCGAGGATCATGGGACCCCAGGAGCAGACGAGGTCGACGTACTCGCGTCCGTCGGCGTCGGTCAGATACGCGCCCTTGCCGGACACCATGAACCGGGGCGTTCCGCCCACGGCGCGGAAGGCGCGCACCGGGGAGTTCACGCCGCCGGGCGTGACGGCCGCCGCACGGTCGAACAGAGCCTGCGACTCAGGCGCATCGTATGAATAAGGCAGTGAGCTCATGTCCTGCGACTTCTCCGACCTTCTCCGACTGCTCGGACTCCGCTTGTCAGTGACCTCCTCAGGGTAGGCCAGGGGGCCCTCGGGCCCGTGAGCCCGCTCTCTACTGACCCGACAACCAGTCCCCTCTCCCCCGTCATCTGCGAAACTGGGGGCTGGTACAAGATCCTGCGGACAGGTGTTTCAGCGCACGTTTCGGCGAGCGGCCGTGGGGGAGGTCACTGACACGATGATCGGGTTGCGCGGCGGGGGCCGCACATCCTAGAAAAGCAGTCGGGTGGAGATATGCATCGCGGTGGCGGACTGGGCGAGGGGACTGATGACCTTGGTCCTCGACGTGCCCGGCGGGGAAGGCACCGGCGCGACGCGGAGGAAACGGCAGAAGCACGGCAGGCACAGAGCGGCGGACAGACGGATCCCGAGCGGATCCGGGCGGCGAGCAGGAATGGTGGTCGGGTGGGGGTGACGTACAAGTACTTCGGCGCGCCGGACGGCGCGACCGCGGCCCGCGTCCCGATCTCGATGCGCCCCGAGGAACTCGGCGGCGACGAGCTCGGCATGAACGGCATGTTCACCAAGATCAAGCCGGAGACGATGGCCGCGATGGTACTGACGGGCATCGAGGGCGTCCCCCTGCACAAGGTGCCCCCACTCGAGCTGGTCGTCCTGCACCCCGACTACGCGGTCGTCAAACTCCCCATGACGGTCGTCGACCCCCTCCGCGGCATCGGCGAGGAAGCGGTCGGCGCGGCAGCCTTCATCTGGTCGACGGTCCCGGACCGCGGGGGCCCACGGGACGCGTTCAATGTGTACCAACTGCTGCATGAGTGGCAGGACTTCAGCCATCGGCTGCATGAGGCGGGGCATCAGCCGTACTGCCTGGTGTGGCCCTAGCAGCAGGAGCAGCCCGGGCCGCAGCCGTGCTCTCCGGTGGAGGCGGACGCGGTGATGGGGGCGCAGCAGCCCTTGCCCTGCCAGGCGTCTCGGCCTTCCTTGGCGGCTATTGCGGCTATGAGCAGCGCGGCGATCGGGTCGGCCCAGGACCAGCCGAGGGTGGCGTTGAGGAGTAGGCCGAGCAGGAGGACCGCGGACAGGTAGGTGCAGAGCAGGGTCTGCTTGGAGTCCGCTACCGCTGAGGCGGAGCCCAGTTCGCGGCCTGTGCGGCGTTGCGCCGCGGACAGGAATGGCATGACCGCCAGGGAGAGGGCGGCGAGCGCTATGCCGGGGATCGAGCGGTCGGCCTCGGTGGTGCCGGTCAGGGCGCGGAGGGCGTCGGCGGTGACGTAGGCGGCCAGTGCGAAGAACGAGACCGCGATGATCCGCAGGGTGGTCCGCTCACGTGCCTCGCGGACCGCGTGGTCGCGGGCGGAGAACTGCCAGGCGACCGCGGCGGCGGAGGAGACCTCGACGACCGAGTCCAGGCCGAAGCCGATCAGCGCGGTCGAGGCGGCCAGAGTGCCGGCGGTGAGGGCTACGGCGGCCTCGATGACGTTGTAGGTGATCGTCGCGGCCACCAGCAGCCGTATCCGACGGGCCAGCGCATCGCGGCGGGCCGGGGACGGCCCCAGGGATATCGCCGTCATCAGCAGCAGTCCTCGGTCTCGGCGCCGGGGCACTGCTTGTCCGACTCGACGGCGACCACCGCGGCGAGGAGGTCCTCCAAGGCGTGGCCGAGTCGCGGGTCGGCCAGTTCGTACCGGGTGCGGCGGCCGTCCGGGGCGGTGACCACCAGTCCGCAGTCGCGCAGGCAGGCGAGGTGGTTCGAGAGGCGGGTCCGGGAGACGTCGAGCTCGTCCGCCAGGTCGGCCGGGTAGGCGGGCGCCTTGCGCAGGGCGAGGAGGATGCGGCAGCGGATCGGATCGGCGAGCGCGCGTCCAAAACGGGCCAGCACGTCGATGTCGGGGGCAACGGTCAGCACATCATTGACAGTACAGGGAATCCTGAATTCAGGAAATCCTGTACTCAGGATTCCTGATCCTCTCCGCGGGCCCGGTGCGGTCGAGCTCCTCGTCCAGGGCCAGGGCCGCCGTGATCAGGGCGAGGTGGGTGAACGCCTGGGGGAAGTTGCCCAGTTGTTCGCCGGTGGGGCCGACCTCCTCACCGAACAGGCCGACATGGTTGGCGTAGGTCAGCATCTTGTCGAAGGCATAGCGGCCCTGGTCGAGGCGGCCGGAGCGGGCGAGGGCGTCGACGTAGAGGAAGCTGCACAGCGAGAAGGTGCCCTCGCTGCCGCGCAGACCGTCGGGGGACGCGGCGGGGTCGTAGCGGTAGACCAGGCTGTCGGAGACCAGTTCCGTGTCCATGGCGTCGAGGGTGGACAGCCAGCGCGGATCGCGGGGCGTGATGAAGCCGACCGATGGCATCAACAGCAGTGAGGCGTCCAGCACTTCGCCGCCGTAGTGCTGGACGAACGCCTGGCGCCGCTCGCTCCAGCCGCGGTCCATGATCTGCCCGAAGACGGCGTCGCGGGCGGTGATCCAGCTCGCCAGGTCGGCGGGGCGGGCCAGCTCGCGGGCGACGCGGATGCCGCGGTCGAAGGCCGCCCAGCACATCAGCCGGCTGTAGGTGAAGTCCTGTCGGCCGCCCCGGGTCTCCCAGATGCCCTCGTCGGGGCGGTCCCAGTTCTCCACCAGCCAGTCGAGCACCTCGGCGAGGCCCCGCCAGCCGTCGTACCCCATGTGGTGGGCGAGATCCTCGGTGTGGGTGAGGGCGTGCACCGCCTCGCCGTAGATGTCGAGTTGGAGCTGGTCGGCGGCGCCGTTGCCGATCCGGACGGGCGCGGAGCCGCGGTAGCCCTCCAGGTGGCCGAGTGTCTCCTCGGCGAGATGGGGGTCGCCGTCGATGCGGTACATGATCTGCAGCGGCTCACCGGTGACCGTACGGCCCTCGCGCAGCCGGTCGCCGATCCAGCTCCGGAAGGCGTGGGCCTCCTCGCTGAAGCCGAGGCCGAACAGGGCGTGCAGGGACAGGGAGGCGTCCCGGACCCAGGTGTAGCGGTAGTCCCAGTTCCGCTCGCCGCCGAGCTGCTCGGGCAGGCCCGCCGTCGCGGCGGCGATGGGGGCGCCGGTGGGGGCGTAGGTGAGCAGCTTCAGCGTGATCGCGGACCGGTTGACCGTCTCCAGCCAGCGGCCCCGGTAGCGGCTGCCGCGGACCCAGCGGTGCCAGAAGGAGTACGTGTTCTCGAACTGCGTACGGACGCTGTCGGGCGTCGGCGACGGTGGCGGTTCGCCGCCCGCCGCGCACACCGTCAGGACCGTCGCCGCCAGCTGTCCCTGGTCCAGCTCCACGAAGGCGCGTACGTCCTGGCCGTCCGGTTGCAGGGACACCGGTCCCGCCGCCTGGAGGAAGGCCTCGGTGCCGGGGCCGGAGAAGTGGGCCATGTCCTCGTGCAGGGTGAGGCGGTGGTCGGCGCGGGCGTAGTCGAAGCGGGGGCGGCAGGTGAGCGAGAAGCGGACCCGGCCCCGCGTCACCCGCATCACCCTGACCAGCTGGTGACGGTCGGTTGCCGTCTCCGGGCGGTCGACGGGCATGAAGTCGACCACTTCGCCGACTCCGTCGGGGGTGAGGAAGCGGGTGACGAGTACGGCGGTGTCGGCCAGGTAGAGCTGGCGGGTCGTCACGTGCTCGCCTTCCACGGTGATCGCGAAGTGTCCGGCGCGGTCGTGATCGAGCAGGGCCGCGAAGAGACTGGGCGAGTCGAAGCGCGGTGCGCAGAACCAGTTGATGACGCCGTCGGAGGAGACGAGGGCGGCGGTCTGGAGGTCGCCGATCATTCCGTGGTCCGCGATGGGCGGGTAGCGCCGCATGGTGATCCCCTCGGGTCCTTGTCCGGCGGACGGCTTCGTACGTCGCGACTCCGGTTCTTGGCCGGCGGTCGGCCCCTTACGTCTCGACCCTCCGGTCCGTGTCCGGCGTACGGCTCCGTACGCCCCGACCTTCCGGTCCGCGTCCGGCGGACGGCTTCGTACGCCCCGACCTTCCGGTCCGCGTCCGGCGGACGGCTTCGTACGCCTCGACCTTCCGGTCCGCGTCCGGCGGACGGCTCCGTACGTCTCGACCCTCCGCGCCCCGCCGACGCCCGGCCATGGGGGCCGAGCCGTTCGGGTGATGGGCGCCGCGGGGGCTGTTGGCGTGAATCACCGGCACCCCCGGTCGCCTGGGCGTGCGGCCGCTGCCCGGCGGCGCTTCACTGAGTTGACGGTCGACCCGGAACACGCAGGAGACGGCATGGCTGGACAGGTGACGCGAGCCGCTGCGACGGCCCTGCTGGCGACGGTGCTCGCCGCGGGCGCGAGCGGCTGTACGGACGACGACAACGGCGCCGGTTCGGACGCCGCGAGCAGGGCGGCCTCCGCGGCCTCCTCCCTGGCCTCCCAGGGCTCCGAGGCCGTCGCCTCGGCCGCCGCGAAGGCCGGGGAGGCACTGGAGTCGATCAAGGGGGGCGTCGACGCCAAGGACGAGGTGAAGCTGGGCGAACCGGGGACGGACGACGACGGACGGACCACGGTCACCGTGACGGCGCGGAACACGGCGGGCGACCCGAAGTCCTTCGCCGTACAGGTCGAGTTCCGGGACGAGGACGGGAACCTCATCGACATGGTCGTGGTGACCATCTCCGACGTGGCCGCCAACTCCGAGGGCACGGGGACGGCACGCAGCACGCACAAGCTCGCCGGCAGCGTGAAGGCGGAGGTCGGCACGGCACTGCGGTACTGAACCGACGGCGGCGACGCACCAGCGCGGGAGGCGGCATGGCGTGGACGGCGCGGATCCAGCGTCTGCGCGCCCGCGCCGAGGAGCGCCTGCCCGTCCTGAGCGAGCTGACGAGCCGACTGCTGTCCGCGAACCTCCTGGACGCGGGGACCAGACTCGCCGCCCAGGCGTTCCTGGCCGCCGTACCGCTGCTGTTCGCCGTCGCCGCCTTCACCCCGCACGGCGTCCGCGAGCAGCTGAGGGAGTCGCTGCAGGCGATGTTCGGGCTGAGCGGACAGGCCAATACGGAGTTGCAGCAGGTCCTGGGGGGCTCCGCCGACGACACCGTGCGCGAGACCAGCGGCGCCGTCGGCGTGGTGGTGGCGCTGGTCTCCGCCACCAGCTTCAGCCGGGTCATGGCCCGGGTCTGCGAACGGGCCTGGCGGCTGCCGAGGGCGAGCACCCGGATCGCGGTCTGGCGGTGGTTCGCGTGGCTCCTCGTGCTGATGCTGTTCGTGCTGTTCCAGGGCCCCATCCGCAGCGGCTTCGGCGTCGGCCTGTGGCTGGGCATCCCCGTGCTCTTCGTGGTGAGCACGGGGGTCTGGCTGTGGACGCAGCGCCTGCTGCTGGCGGGCCGCGTCGGCTGGCTGCCGCTGCTGCCCGGCGCGATCCTGACCGCTGCCTCCACGACCGCCCTCGCCCTGACCGCCCGGCTCTACGTCCCCAACGCGCTCAACCGCGCCCTGGAGGAGTACGGCTCCTTCGGCCTGGTCCTGACCGTGCTGTCCTGGCTGATCGTGGTGTGCGCCGCGGCCACCTTCTCGGTGACCATCGGCGCGGTCCTGGCGGAGGAGCCGCCGCTGAACCGGCTCCTGACGAGGGACCGCGCCACCGGTGAGTAGGGTGCCGTTACTCCGGCTTCACGCCGCCTGCAGCGCACCCTCCTCCGTCTCGTCCAGCAGATCCAGCAGCGTCGCCCGCGCCCGCGCCACGCGCGAACGCACGGTGCCGACCGGACAGTCGCTCACCTCGGCGGCCTCGGCGTACGGCAGTCCGAGCAGTTGGGTGAGCACGAAGGCCTCCCGGCGCTCGTCGGGCAGTGAGGCCAGCAGATCGAGCAGGACGACACCGTCGTCGAACCCGGGCAGGCCTCGCGGCTGGGCGTTCTCCACGGCCACTTGCCAGTCGGGTACGTCGGACAGGCGCGGCCGCGCGGACGCGCACCGGTAGCTGTCGATCACCGCGCGGCGGGCGATGGCGAGCAGCCAGGAGCGGGCTGAGGAACGGCCCTCGAACCGGTGCAGGCTGCCGAGCGCACGCAGGAACGTGTCCTGCGCGAGGTCGTCCACAGCCTGGGGATCGGCGCACAGGTGGGCGACGAAGCGCAGCACATCGCGGTGCAGCGCGCGCACGAAGTGCTCGACCGCGACCGTGTCACCGGCCCGGGCGGCGAGCGCCCACGCGGTTATCGACTCATCCAGGGAGGGGGAGGTGGATCTGTGGGACGCCGCCGGTTTCGGCAGGGCAGGAGCGATCACCTGATGTCCTTCGGGTCGTCCGGAGTCCGGACCGCAGACGTGCGGCACGCGAGGACACGGCACAGACAGGCGCGGCGGTCCGCGACCCGGTGAGTGAAGTGGGGATACGGCCAGTACGGCCGTCAGCGCCGGCTGTCGTCAGGCGACAGCGAGCCCCACCGGCGGACCCCGAGAGGTGATCGCATGGACGAGAAGGAGACGCGGCACCCGGTGCGGACGGCTTCGGTCCGGACGTAGGCGCGGACGTTCCTGGGGTACGGGCAGGTCGAGCAGGAGCCGCAGCGGTGCGGCCAGCCATCCGGCCACCGCCCGCAGGATGCGGAACGCGGCCTTCTCGCCGTATGCCAGCCACAGGCCGCACAGCAGGGCGGCGAGCAGGTGGGCGGCGAGCATGCCGAAGGAGGACGAGGAATCGGCCGCCGCCGTCATCGAGGCGCCATGATCCATGTGGCTCATATCCATGGCGTCCATGGAGTGCATGTGCCCGGCGCCCATATCCGTCGCGGGCGTCGACTGCGCCCGGGAGAACGCCGAGTGCAGACCTGTCTGCGCGGCCACCACGACCGTCACGATCAGGGGCAGCCCCCGCTCACGGCCGGCCAGCATCCAGCCGACAGCACTCGTCGCGACCACCCCGGCGGCCAGCGCCCACGCGGGCACATGGCTGCCGGACATCAGGACGTGGCCCAGGGCGGCGAGCAGCACACAGACGGCCGCGAACACCGCGGCCCTGATCGTGCGAGTCCACCACCCTGCTGTCATGGCGCCTCATCCTCGCATCCGGGCATGGTCCGTCAGGCGTGGGTACGACTTTCGCCTCCGATCGGTTCACGCGTTCATGTCCATGAATAAAAATCAAGTACACGGATATTGACGCGCACACAACACCACACACAAGCTTCCGGGAGAAAGCGCTTACCCCCAAGGCTCTGGAGGCACCCGATGCACCTGAGACCCGCCCTCGCGTGCGCCGCACTGCTGGCCGGTGCGCTGGTCTCGCTGTCCGGCAACCCGGCGCAGGCCGCGACCACCCGGTACGAGGCCGAGGCCGCCGTCTGCACCGGCACCATCGACTCCGACTGGGCCGGGTACTCCGGCAGCGGCTTCTGCAACGGCACCAACGCCATTGGCGCCTACGCCCAGTTCACCGTGAACGCGGCCACCGCAGGCACCGCGACCCTGAACCTCCGCTTCGCCAACGGCACCACCACGGCCCGTCCGGCGAGCCTGATCGTCAACGGCACCACCGTGCAGACCCCGTCCTTCGAGGGCACCGGCGCCTGGTCGACCTGGGTCACCAAGACGCTGACCGTGACGCTGAACGCGGGCAGCAACACCATCCGCCTCAGCCCGACCACCGCGGCCGGCCTGCCCAACCTCGACTACGTGGACGTCGTCACCGGCGACACCCCGCCGCCGACCGGCAGCGCGCTCTACGTCGCCCCGAACGGCACCGACAGCGCCGCCGGCACCCAGTCCGCGCCGACCACGCTCACCTCGGCGATCAGCCGGATCAGCGCCGGCGGAACCATCTACCTGCGCGGTGGGACGTACAACCAGGCCTCGACGGTCACGATCCCGGCCGGCAACAACGGCACCGCGAGTGCCCGCACCACGCTGGCCGCCTACCCGGGCGAGACCCCGGTGCTCAACTTCTCTTCCCAGACCGAGAGTTCATCGAACCGCGGGCTCCAGCTCAATGCCTCGTACTGGCACATCAAGGGTCTGATCGTCGAACGGGCCGGGGACAACGGCATCTTCGTCGGCGGCAGCAACAACGTCATCGAGCGCACGGTGACCCGCTTCAACCGTGACACCGGGCTCCAGCTCGGCCGGATGACCTCCACCACGCCGACCGCCCAGTGGCCGTCCAACAACCTGATCCTGAGCGCCGAGTCGCACGACAACGCCGACTCCGACGGCGAGGACGCGGACGGCTTCGCCGCGAAACTCACCAGCGGCACCGGCAACGTCTTCCGCTACGCCGTCGCCCACAACAACATCGACGACGGCTGGGACCTCTACACCTACGCCGACGAGGACCCCATCGGCCCGGTGACCATCGAGGACTCCCTCTCCTACGAGAACGGCACCCTCAGCGACGGCTCCCAGGCCGGCAACGGCGACCGCAACGGCTACAAGTTGGGCGGCGAGGACGTGCCGATCAACCACATCGTGCGGCGCAGCATCGCCTTCGACAACGGCAAGCACGGGTTCACCTACAACAGCAATCCCGGCACGATGACGATCTCCAACAACGTCAGCGTCGACAACACCGAGCGCAACTTCAACTTCGATGCGGGCACCTCGGTGTTCCGCGACAACACCTCCTGCCGCAGCAGCAGCGGCACGAACGACCGGATCATCGGCAACTCCGACACCTCCAACCAGTTCTGGTCCGGCACGAACGGCTCCCGCTGCTCCTCCTACGACGGCGCCCTCGGCTGGTCCTTCGCCTCGGACGGCCGCCTGGTGGTGACGTTCGGCGGCACGGTGGTCACGCCGTAACCCGACGGCACCGGCGCCCGACCCGCTCACGGGCGCCGGTGCTCACCTCACCCCGACGGTCCGCAGAATCACGGGCACCAACGTCCGCGCCGCGTCGACGACTTCGCGCACCGACACCTGCTCGCGAGCGCTGTGCGCGACCCCGATGTCCCCGGGCCCGAACTGCAAGGCAGGAATCCCGGCACCGGCATACAGCCGCAGATCACTCCCATACGTCGCACCCCGCACCCTCGGGCGGGCGCCGCCGACCGCGTCGGCCCGCGCGTCCCGCACCACGTCCGCCAGCGGATGCCCGTCCGGCAGCGCCCCGCTCGCGAACTGCCCACCGGGCCAGGTCACTTGAGCCGGATGCTCGCGCAACCACGGATCCTCCGCACACGCCTGCGCCACGCACCGCTCGAACTCTTCTCGTGCACTGGCCGGTTCCTCCCCCAGCCGCACCCCGAGGCGCCCCTCGGCCACCAGCAGATCGGGCACGCTGCTCGCCCAGTCACCGGCGCGCAGGGTGCCGACGGAGAGGCCGTACGGGATCGGGTACTCGGCCATCAGCGGTACGGGGTCCCTGTTCCGCTCGGTCTCGAGGCGGGCCAGCGCCCGATGCAACGGCATGTACGCATCGATCGCGCTCACGCCCTGCTCCCGCGAACTGCCGTGCGCCGACTTCCCCGGCACCGCGATTCGGAAGGTCAACGCACCGGCGTTGGCGGTGATGACACTCCCGCCGGTCGGCTCGGTGATGACACAGGCGTCACCGCGGTACCCGCGCCGCAGGGTCCCGAAGGCGCCGATCCCGCCGTCCTCCTCCCCCACGACGAAGTGCACGGCGACCCGCCCACGCAACCGAACCCCGGCCGCCCGTATCGCGGCAAGCGCGGCGAGGTGCGCGACCAGCCCACCCTTCATGTCACAGGCGCCTCGGCCGTGCACGAGATCTCCGGTGACCCGGGGGACAAAGGGATCGCCGTCCCAGGTGGCGAGGTCTCCGGGGGGTACGACATCGACGTGGCCCTGGAGGATGAGGGTCGGCCCGTCCTCGCCGGCGGTCACACCGACCAGCCCCCAGGCCTCGTCCCGAGGGGCTTCGGAGCCGGGAAAGTCGGGGTCGGCGCGCAGATCATTCAGATCCATGGACCACAAGTCGACGTCGAGACCGAGAAGTTCAAGCCGCCGAGCAAGATGATGCTGAATCTCAGCTTCGGCCGCGCTCCCGGTGACGCTGGGTATCGCAATCAGCTCAAGCAAAGTACGGCCGACGGCGGCGTCATCGATCGCGGCAAGCGCGGCACCCTCTTCACGGCTCAACATAACGCCGGAGCCTAATAGCGCCCCTTCAGGGGCGCGGGGCTGTGTTGACTCTGCGGCTACCGCCGCGTGGGCGCGAGCAACCCACAGACACCCGCACCCGGCAACGCCACTCAGCCACCCCCCACCGTGAACCCGATAACAGACCCACCCCCCGCCCGCCGCGCAGCGAACGTCGCACCCCCATGCGCCAACGCAACCTCCCGCACAATCGACAAACCCAGCCCCGACCCCGGCAGGGACCGCGCATCGGCTGCCCGATAGAACCGATCGAACACATGCGTAAGGTCGTCGTCCGTAATCCCCGGCCCCCGGTCCAGCACCTCCACCCGAACAGTCCCGTGCACCGCAGGCCCCGCCACATTGATCTCAATCGGCGCCGACCCGCCCCGGTCGAACTTCGCCGCGTTCTCCACAAGATTCGACATCGCCCGCTGAAGCATCCCCGGCCGCCCGTCCGTCGCCGTGTCCCCGCTGGCCCGCACCACGATCCGCCGCCCGGTACGCCGCTGGGCCAGCCCCGCCACGTCCTCCGCGATGTCGGCGAGATCGACCCGCTGCGGTGGCTCCGAGTCGGACTGTCCCGCCGCGAGATCCACCAACTCGTTGACGAGATCGGTCAGTTCACGTGCCTCCTGGGAGAGGTCGGCGACCAGCTCGGCGCGGGTCTCCGGCGGGAACTCGTCGATACGGCGCAGCAGGGAGATGTTGGTCCGCAGGGATGTCAACGGCGTACGCAGTTCATGCCCCGCGTCCTGCACCAGGCGCCGCTGGTCCTCCTCGGACTGGGCGAGTCGCCCCAGCATGCGGTCGAAGGCGCGGCCGAGGCGCCCCACCTCGTCGTAGCCGGTCACCGGCACCTGGATGCCGAGCCGCCGCGTCCGCGCGACATCCTCCGCGGCGGAGGTGAGGACGATCAGCCGCCGGGTGATGCGCCGGGCCAGCCACCAGCCGAACAGACCGGCCCCGACCACCACCGCGGACATGAGGATCAACGTCCGCTGCTGAAGCGCCCGCAGCAGATCCTCGGTGTTGCTGAACTCCTGCGCGATCTGCACCGCTCCCCGCCCGCCGCCGAACGAGACGGTGGCGACGCGGTAGACGTCGTCGCCGACATCGACGTCCGCGTGCACGACCGTGCGCCCGGAGACCTGCTGCGCGGCGATCCGCCGGTCGGAGCCGGTGACGGGAAGGCCGGGGCGGCCGGGGTCGTAGATCGAGCCGTCCGGGCCCAGCACCTGTACGTCCGTACGGGCAGGGCGCACCAGGTCGTGGCCGGGCGCGGTGGAGGAGAAGTCCACCGGCTCCATCCGCCGGTTGCTGACCTCGTCCCGCACGTCCTGGACGACCTCGTCGAACACGGACTGCTGGTCCACCCGTACCAGCCGGGCGGCGGCGCTGTAGGACAGGATGCCGACGAGCACGGTGACGGCGGCGGTCACCGCGGCGAAGGACACCGCGAACGTGGTGCGCAGGGAGACCAGTCGCGGCCGTGGGCGCCGTAGCAGCCGCCCGACGCGGCCCACTCAGTCCTCCCGGAGCACGTAACCCACGCCGCGCACCGTGTGGATCAGCGGAGGGGCGCCGGGCTGGTCGAGCTTGCGGCGCAGATAACCGACGTAGACGGCGAGGTTCTTGGAGCCGGGGCCGAAGTCGTAGCCCCAGATGCGGTCGTAGATGGTGGCGTGGTCGAGGACGATCCCGGCGTTGCGCACCAGCAGTTCCAGCAGCTCGAACTCGGTGCGCGTCAGCTCCAGTTCGCGCCCGCCGCGCCAGGCCCGGCGCGCCTGCGGGTCCATCCGCAGCCCGGCCGCCTCCAGGGACCGCTCGGGCTCGGGCTCCAAGGGCGCCTGCTTCGGTACGTCGACGATCTCGCCCTGCCCTGTGCGGCGCAGCAGAGCCCGCAGCCGGGCGAAGACCTCCTCCACGTCGAAGGGCTTCACGACATAGTCGTCGGCGCCCGCGTCCAGACCCGCGATGCGGTCCTGGGTCTCCACGAGCGCCGTCAGCATCAGGATGGGGGTGCGGTCACCCTCGGCGCGCAGCACCCGGCAGACCTGGAGGCCGTCGATGCCGGGCATCATCACGTCGAGGACGAGCACGTCCGGCGGTGCCGTGTGGGCCTGCGCCAGCGCCTCCACGCCGTCGGCGACCGCGGTGACCCGGTAGCCCTCCAGGGTCAGGGCACGCTCCAGGGCATGCCGGATGGCGCGGTCGTCTTCGGCGAGGAGAACGGTGTGAGGCACGTCGCCAGTGTGCCAAGGCGGCCGGTCGTACGACGTGACGAGCAGCTCACCCCGGGTCCTTCTTACTGGCCTCTCACCCGGTGGGCCGCAGCGCGGCGAGCTGTTCCTCGAAGGGCACGAAGCGCTCCTCCTCGGCCTTGGCTGCACCCAGCCCACTCATCAGCGCGGCCAGCTCCCCCGCCGCCCGCCCGATACGCCCGTCCAGACCCTCGGCCCCCCAGTCCTCCGAAGCCGCATACACCCCGGTCGGGACGACCACCGCCTTCAGATACGCGAAGAGCGGGCGCAGGGCGTGTTCCAGGACCAGGGAGTGCCGGGCCGTGCCGCCGGTCGCGGCGATGAGCACCGGCTTCCCGGCGAGCGCCTCCGGCTCCAGGACGTCGAAGAACGACTTGAACAGTCCGCTGTACGACGCCGAGAACACCGGCGTGACCACGATCAGCCCGTCGGCCCCCGTGACCGCATCCTGCGCGGCGGCCAGCTTCCGGCCCGCGAAACCGTTGGTGAAGTTGTGCGCGATCTCCACCGCGAGGTCGCGCAGCTCCACGACCTCGATCTCGGCCCCGGTCCGCCCGGCGGCCGCGGCGGCCAGCCGGTCGCCGAGCAGCCGGGTGGAGGACGGGACACTCAGCCCCGCAGAGACGACGACGAGCTTCATACGAGGGTCTCCTTCCGAGACAGCAGGGAAGCGTGGGTGGGAGCCTCCGGAACATCGGCCGGACGGCCCTTGGCGAACTCCTTGCGCAGCACCGGCACGACCTCCTCGCCGAGCAGATCGAGCTGTTCCAACACGGTCTTCAGCGGCAGCCCGGCGTGGTCCATCAGGAACAGCTGGCGCTGGTAGTCACCGGCGTACTCGCGGAAGGACAGGGTCTTCTCGATCACCTGCTGCGGCGAGCCGACGGTCAGCGGGGTCTGCTCCGTGAAGTCCTCCAGGGAGGGCCCGTGCCCGTAGACCGGCGCGTTGTCGAAGTACGGCCGGAACTCCCGCACCGCGTCCTGCGAGTTGCGGCGCATGAACACCTGGCCGCCGAGCCCGACGATCGCCTGCTCGGGCGTGCCGTGCCCGTAGTGGGCGTACCGGGCCCGGTACAGCTCGACCATCCGCTTGGTGTGGTCGGCCGGCCAGAAGATGTTGTTGTGGAAGAACCCGTCGCCGTAGTAGGCCGCCTGCTCGGCGATCTCCGGCGAGCGGATGGAGCCGTGCCAGACGAACGGCGGTACGCCGTCCAGGGGCCGCGGCGTGGAGGTGAAGCCCTGCAGCGGGGTGCGGAACTTCCCCTCCCAGTTCACGACGTCCTCGCGCCACAGCCGGTGGACCAGGGCGTAGTTCTCGACGGCGAGGTTGATGCCCTGCCGGATGTCCTGCCCGAACCAGGGGTAGACCGGGCCGGTGTTGCCGCGGCCCATCATCAGGTCCACCCGGCCGTCGGCCAGGTGCTGGAGCATCGCGAAGTCCTCGGCGATCTTCACCGGGTCGTTGGTGGTGATCAGCGTGGTGGAGGTGGAGAGGATCAGCCGCTCCGTCCGCGCCGCGATGTAGCCGAGCATCGTGGTCGGCGACGACGGCACGAACGGCGGGTTGTGGTGCTCACCGGTCGCGAAGACGTCCAGGCCGACCTCCTCGGCCTTCAGCGCGATGGCGACCATGGCCTTGATGCGCTCCCGCTCGGTCGGCGTCCGGCCCGTGGTGGGGTCCGGCGTGACGTCGCCGACGCTGAAGATCCCGAACTGCATGGTCGCTCACCCTCCAGGTTG
The DNA here is from genome assembly GCF_036173105.1 of Streptomyces sp. NBC_00287. NCBI lineage: Bacteria > Bacillati > Actinomycetota > Actinomycetes > Kitasatosporales > Streptomycetaceae > Streptomyces > Streptomyces sp. NBC_00287. The sequence continues at coordinate 5,434,305 of NZ_CP108053.1, read as the reverse complement.
TTGACCGTTCAACTATACCGCTGAACGGCAGGCGGGCCTCCCCTATTCCGCAGGACCTCCCCTAATCCATTTGACGCCCGCGCGACCCTCCGGGATATTCATCTGCGTGACACAGATATTGCATGACACAGACGATGCTCGGCGGGACGCCCCGCTCCCGGCCCGCACCCGCTGGGCGATCCTCGCGGTCATCCTGGCCGCCGACGTCCTCGACCTCCTCGACGCCACGATCACCAACATCGCCGCCCCGACCATCACGGCCGACCTCGGCGGCGGCGCCGGTCTGATCCAGTGGCTCGGCGCCTCCTACGCACTCGCGCTGGGCGTCCTGCTCGTCCCCGGCGGACGGCTCGGCGACAAGTACGGCCGCCGGCGGCTGTTCCTCATCGGCCTCACCGGGTTCTTGATCGCGTCCCTGGCCTGCGGCCTCGCCCCGGGCCCGGAGTTCCTGGTGATCGCCCGGCTCGCCCAGGGCGCGTTCGGCGCGCTCGTCATCCCGCAGGGCTTCGGGATCATCGGCGCGACCTGGCCCCGGGAGCAGATCGGCAAGGCGTTCAGCCTGTTCGGGCCGGTGATGGGCCTGTCCGCGGTGGGCGGTCCGATCCTCGCCGGGTTCCTCGTCGACGCCGATATCGCGGGCCTCGGCTGGCGCCCCATGTTCCTGATCAACCTGCTGCTCGGCGGCGCCGCCCTGTTCGCCGCCGTACGCCTGCTCCCTCGGGACACCGGCGACCGGACCGTCCGCGTCGACGGCCCCGGCTCGGCCCTGCTCGGCGGCGCGCTGCTCGGCCTGCTCGGCGGCCTGATCGACGGCTCGGCTGGGGGTCCCCCCTCTGGGGGAGGCTGGACGCCCCGAGCGTTCACCGCCCTCGTCCTGGGCGCGGTCCTCTTCGTCGGCTTCTGCCACCGCCAGCGCACCGCACCCAACCCCCTGCTGAAACCCTCCCTCCTCCGCGACCGCGGCTTCACCTCCGGCCTGACGCTCGGCATCGTGGTCTTCGCCGCGACGGCCGGCCTCCTCTACGTCATCTCCCTCCACCTCCAGGAGGGACTGCACCGCTCCCCCGCGGGCACCGCGGTGGGCCTGATCCCGCTGTCCCTGGGGATCGTCATCGCCTCGATCGCGTGTTACCAGCTGATCCACACCCTCGGCCGCCGTCTGGTCCTGGCCGGACTGCTGATCATCCTCGCGGGCTGCGTCTGGCTGGCCCTACTGCCCGACGCCGACGGCTGGGCCCTGGTCCCACCGCTCCTCGTCATGGGCCTCGGCATGGGCACGTGCTTCGGCACGGTCTACGACATCACCGTCGGCGACATCTCCCCGGAGGAGTCGGGCAGCGCGAGCGGCTCCCTCGGCGCCGTGCAGCAGGTGGCGAACGCGATCGGGGCGGCGGCGGTGACGACGGTCTACATCAACGCGGTCGAGAGCGGCGAGGCCCACGCCACGACCCTGAGCCTCACGACGGTCGCGGTCGCCATCGCCGTATGCCTGCCGCTGGTGGGGTTGCTGCCGCGCAGGGCGCCGGAGGAGGGCCACTGAGCGCTCCGCTGGAAGTGCCGCGTCATGCCGTCGGTTTCAGGGCGCCGGCCGACAGCGGGTCACGGTACGAGCACCAGCCGACCGCGCACCCCACCCTCCGCCAGCCGCGCATGGGCCTTCGCCGCATCGTCCAGGGCGTACGTATCGGCGACCCGGAGCGTCAGCAGGCCCTCGTCGGCCAGTCGGACCAGCTCAGCGAGTTGTGAGCCGTCGGCGTTCACCTCGACCGCGTCGACCCGCACCCCGCGCACGGATGCCGGTTCGGCATGCGGGATGACGCCGACGTAGGTGCCCCCGTCGCGCACCCGCGCCAGGGCCGGCTCGCCGAGCACCGCCGCGTCGAGCACGGCGTCGAAGCCGCCCTCGGCGCCGCTCACAAGGCGGTCCGCCCCCAGGGACCGTACGAGCTCCTCGTCCGCCTCCCGGGCCAGCGCGGTCACCGAGATACCGCGGTGGGCGGCGAGCTGGACGGCGTACCCACCGACCGCCCCCGCGGCCCCGGTGACCAGCAGCGACTGCCCCGGCGTCACCTTCAGCAGATCCAGGGCCTGTACGGCGGCCAGGGCGTTCAGCGGAATCGTGGCCGCGTGGACGGCGTCGACGCTCAACGGCGCCTTGGCCACCGCGTCCGCGTCCACGACGACGTACTCGGCGTGCGTGCCCAGCGGCTTCAGCACGCCGTAGACGAGCGCCACCACCTCGTCACCGACGCTCCAGCCGGACGCCTCTCCGGTCGCGTCCACCGTCCCGGCGACATCCCAGCCAAGACCGATCCGCTCGCCCGCGCCCCCGAAGACGCCCTCCCGCACCCCGGCGTCCACCGGGTTCAGCGTGGCCGCCGCCACCCTGATCCGTATCTGCCGCGCCCCCGGCTCCGGCACCTCGTTCTCCACGACCTCCACGGCCTCGGGCCCGCCGAACGTCGTCACCACCACAGCACGCATGACTGACAGCTCCTCAATTGCTGGTGAAAGCCTCGGTATCTCCTCGGCCCCAGCAACCCTAGGAAGAGCTACTATCTATTCGTAAGTAGTTACCTGAAGGTGCGTACATCACCCGGAGGTGAGCGATGGCGACGCAGACCGCGGCCCAGCGGCGCGAACAGGCACGCATCGAGTACGACGCGTTCCTGCGCGGCTGCCCGACCAACCAGCTCCTCGACCGCATCAGCGACAAGTGGGTCAGCCTGGTCGTCTCCGCCCTCGCCGCAGGACCGATGCGCTACAGCGACCTCGGCCGCAGGATCGCGGGGGTCAGCCCCAAGATGCTGACGCAGACGCTGCGTTCACTGGAGCGCGACGGCATCCTCAGCCGCACGGTCACCCCGTCCGTACCGGTCCGCGTCGACTACGAACTCACCCCGCTCGGCCACAGCCTGGCCCTGCTGCTGACCGCGGTGAAGGACTGGGCGGAAACCAACATCGAGCAGGTCCACGAGGCGCGGGAGCGCTACGACGCGGACAACTAGGGCTTCTCGGCGCGCAGTCGGGCCACCTGCTCACCGCTGAACTCCACCGTGCGCCTCATGTGCCCGATGATCAGGGCGAGTTCGGACTCGTCCAGATCGTCGAAGAGCGCCGACCAGCCGCCGCCGAGGCGCTCCCACATCCGCCCGAACTCGGCGACCTTCTCCGGCACGGTCGCCACCAGCACCCGCCGCCGGTCCTCGGCGTCCCGCTCCCGGACCACGTACCCCGCCCGCTCCAGCCGGTCGACCAGCCGCGTCGCAGAGCCCGTGGTCAGCCCCGTCAGCTCCGCGACCCGGCCCGTGGTCACCGGGCCACCCTCCAGCGTGAGCAGGTTCAGACACTGCAGATCGGTCGGGTGCAGGCCGATACGGTCGGCGACGGCCTGGTTGAACAGCGCGTACGAGGCCATGTAACGCCGGGACACCGCGGACAGCTCCCCGAGCAACCGCTCCCGTGCGCTTCCGCTCTCCGCCATGCCACTCCCCGTCATCTGCGCCGTGCAGAGATCGTACGACGCGGGACTTCTAGAAGTAGTACGCGTCCCCCGTGTCCAGGATCAGCACCCGCTGGCGGTCGTTGTCCGGATTGCGGTCCACCGCCCCGCTGCTCCACACCGTGTCGATCTCCAGCTGCACCTCGGTCGGCGCCTTCCGCAGCTGGACGCGCAGCGCGATCCTCTCCCCCGCCTCGTCCGCCGCCAAGGCCCCCACCCGGCACAGCACCGCCCGCGCACCCGACCGGGCACACCCGTACGGCAGCTCCTGCCGGTCGGCGAGCGGCTCGGACCAGCGCAGCCGTACCGTCGCGTCCGGCACCGCCGACGGCCCGTGGTTACGCGGGGTGAACCGCAGATCGACCTCACCGGAGGTCAGGGACGCGGCCCCGTGATAGGCGAGATCAGCCTCCGGTTCCTGGGCCGCGTCGGCCCCCGCCGCCCCACCCCCCACCAGCAGCACCGCCGCAACCCCGGCCCCGAGCACCCGCACACTCCGCATACCGCCCACTCCATCCGTGGCCACACAACGTCAGTCAGCTCGTCGTACGGATGTATCCCACGTGGAGCGAGTCACAGGCGCCGTCCATCAGGTGACGGACCGCAAACGGCCGTATGCGAAGCTGCACCGCATGCTCGTCCTCCGCTCCGCCACCCTCTTCGTCGTCGCCGCCCTGTTCGAGATCGGTGGAGCCTGGCTGGTCTGGCAGGGCGTACGGGAGCACCGCGGCTGGCTGTGGATCGGCGGTGGTGTCCTCGCGCTCGGCGCCTACGGCTTTGTGGCCACCCTCCAGCCGGACGCCCACTTCGGCCGCATCCTCGCCGCGTACGGCGGGGTCTTCGTGGCCGGCTCGCTCGCCTGGGGCATGGTCGCGGACGGCTACCGGCCCGACCGGTGGGACGTGGCGGGCGCGCTGATCTGCCTCGCGGGCATGGCCGTGATCATGTACGCCCCGCGAGGCAGCTGAACTCCGGGGTCAGGCCGGTGGCAGCAGCCCCAGCTGGTCGAGGAACTCCATCTCGTCGAAGTAGAGCCGGTAGTCGACGATGTGTCCGCTGTCGTCGACGGTGGCGAAGTCCACCCCGCGGATCCTGATCTCCTTCTGCGTCGGGGGCAGCGTCTCGCCTGTCGGCAACTGGATCGGGCCCGTGTTCCGGCCGCTGAAGAACCCCTCGTCGATGGCCGTGTTGCCGACCTCGTACGAGTGCACGGACTCGTACTTGCCCTCGGGGACCGCTTCCGTCATCTGGCGCCAGTACGCGGCGATGTCGTCCCGGCCGTGGAGCTCACCGCCGTCGGGCGTGACGGCGACCGCGTCCTGCGCGTAGAGCTCGCCGATCGTCTTCTGGTCCGCCGTGGTGATGGCTTCCGTGAGCCGGTCCATGACCTCACGCGCCTGTCCCATGATCCACCTCCCGTTGTGGAGGATCACCCACCTCATTTTCCCACCGGATCGGACCACGCACCGCTCGCGGGCGGGAGCCGGAGCGCAGCCTCCCGGCGGGCCGAGCTCCCCAGCCGCCCCCACCAACCGCCCGCAGGATGAGATCCCGAACCGCCCCGCAGACCGCCCGCCTATCCTGGCCGGACAGCCTTTCGACTCCAACCTCCAACCTCCAAAACCTCGACCTTCGACCGGTCCGTCCCGAGGAGCAGTCCCATGGCCAGCGCCGCACCCTCCGCCGCCACCCGCATCGCCGTCGTCACCGGTGCGAGCAGCGGGATCGGCGCCGCCACCGCACGGCAGCTCGCGGCGGCGGGGTACCGGGTCGTCCTGACGGCCCGCCGCAAGGACCGTATCGAGGCGCTGGCGGAGGAGATCAACGCGGCCGGCCACTCGGCGGCGGCGTACCAGCTCGACGTCACCGACCGCGCCGCGGTGGACGAGTTCGCGACGGCCTTCAAGGCGATCGGCGTCCTCGTGAACAACGCCGGCGGAGCCCTCGGCGCCGACCCCGTGGCCACCGGCGACCCGGCCGACTGGCGCACGATGTACGAGACGAACGTCATCGGCACCCTCAACCTCACCCAGGCCCTGCTCCCGAAGCTGGAGGCGAGCGGCGACGGAACGGTGGTCGTCGTCTCCTCCACCGCGGGCCACTCCACCTACGAGGGCGGCGCGGGCTACGTCGCCGCCAAGCACGGCGCGCACGTCCTGGCGGAAACCCTCCGCCTGGAGATCGTCGGCCGCCCGGTCCGCGTCATCGAGATCGCGCCCGGCATGGTGCGGACGGACGAGTTCGCGCTCACCCGCTTCGGCGGCGACGAGGAGAAGGCGGCGAAGGTCTACCAGGGTGTGGCCGAGCCCCTGACCGCGGACGACGTGGCCGACACGATCACTTGGGCGGTGACCCGCCCCAGCCACGTCAACATCGACCTGCTGGTCGTCCGCCCGCGCGCACAGGCGTCGAACACGAAGGTCCACAGGGAGCTGTGATGACGGACGAGAGCCCCAAGGACGCCGGGAACCCCGCGGACCCCGGTGAGCACCACAACGAACGCCAGATGTGGTGGTGGCTCGCCTACTTCCTCTTCGGCATCCACATCGTGGCGTTCGTCATGATCTACGCGTTCACGCACGCTCCGAAGTAGCCGCGCAGCCTCCAGCCACGCTCAGCCGACTCGGCACCGCCCCCCATCGGTGCCGATGCCTTGACGGGCCCTAACTCTGATGATTTCATCAATCTTGAAGAAATTGACACTTCGACTGCCTGAGCCGCCGTCCGAAACGGGACATTCTGGAGGGCTTCGCAATGACGCATGCCGCAACTCCGCACGCATACACCACGCCTCCGCCACGCGTCCGCGCGGTGATGGAAGAGGCGGTGCAGAGACTGTCCAGGGTCGATCAGCTCGTGGCCGAACTGCCCGAGACGCCACCCCGCGCACCGGAAGGGGACGGTGCCGAGGAGCGTCTGGGCGAAGTCACCGTCACCCACCGCTTCGTCGACGCCCCTGGTGACGGCGAAACCGTGCGCTGGCACTACGTCGAGGGCGGGCCTTCCGACGCCCCTGTCGTCGTCTTCCTCCACGGCGTACCCGACTCCTGGTGGCAGTGGCACTACGCGATCGAGGCCCTCGGCTCCGACCACCGCTGCCTGGCCATCGACCTGAAGGGCTACGGCCAGTCGGAGAAGGGCACCGGTGACTTCCGCCAGGAGGGAGTCGCCATCCAGCTCGAAGCCCTACTGGACCAGCTTCGGGTAGAGCGCTTCACCCTGATCACGCACGACAGGGGCACTCCGGTCGGAGACCATCTCGTGGCCCGGATGGGGAGCCGCGTCATCCGCTACGGCCGGGGACAGCAGCACCTCTGGCATCTCCATCCCGACCTGCATCCCCAGCAGGCGGTGTTCACCTCGCCCGACGCCCCGTCCACGCTGGCCGACGCCCGCCGGCTCGTCGTCACCGCCTACTCCCTGCTCGCCGAACGCGAGGTGAAGGTGTCGGACCTCGTCCGAACCGTGCAGGAGTTCAGCTACGACGGAATCAGCACCGCCGTTCCCCGTTACTTCAACTCCTCGTCGTTCCGCCAGGAATGGATCGAACGACGTACCCGGCTCATCCCGCAGTGGAAGTGCCCTGTCCTGCTACTCCAGGGAGCGGACGACCCTCTCCAGCCCCGCGAGTTCTACACCGACCCCCAGGTGCTCGCGGAACTCCCGGAGGGAAGCGGTGTGCACCTCTTCGATTCCGGCCACTTCTGGCCCTTCGAGGCCCCCGAGGAAGTGGTCACCGTCCTTCGGGACTTCCTCAAGTAATGATGATGCAGTGACGCACGCTCCGAAGTAGAACCGTCACTGTGGACAGACACATACGCTTCGACACCCTGCACAACTTCCGCGACCTGGGCGGCTACCGGACGCCGGACGGCCGCCGCATCCGCCCCGGCCGCCTCTACCGCGCCGACTCCCTCGGCAAGCTCACCGAAGGCACCGAGGACTGGTCCCGCTTCCTGGCCCTGGGTGTCCGCACGGTGATCGACCTGCGCTACCCCTGGGAGATCGAGTCCCGCGGCAGGGTCCCGGACCATCCGAGCCTCACGTACCACAACCTGAGCATCGAGCACCGCCCGTACAACCAGGCGGCTCTGACCGCTGACGTCCACGCCGGCCCCTACCTCGCGGAACGCTTCCTGGAGGTGGCCGAGGACGGCAGGGAGGAAATCCGCGAAGCCCTCGAACTGATAGCGAAATCAGCGGAGTCGAACGAAGGCCCCCTGGTCTTCCACTGCGCCTCGGGCAAGGACCGCACGGGCGAAATGGCGGCCCTGGTCCTGTCCCTGCTCGGCGTCGACGACCAGACGATCATCGAAGACTTCAGTCTCACGGAACTGGCCACGGAGTCCCTGCTGGCAGACTGGCGAGCGAAAAACGACGGCCGCTCCCCGCAGTGGCCGGACTTCGCCAGGGCGCCGGAGGCGGTAATGCGCCTGTTCCTGGCGGCCCTGAAGGACCGCTACGGCTCGGTAGAGGGCTACGTAACAAAGGCCCTGTCCGTGGACGCGAAGGCACTGGCCCACACCCTCCGAACCGCCCTACTGGAACAACCCCCCACCATTTACCCGGCGTTGACCTACCGCAAGGCAACGCCCGCCGACGCCCCCACCCTGGTCCACCTCCACGACTCAGCGGCCCTGTGGCAACTGGCCCGAGGAATCGACCAATGGAAGCCGGGCGCGAAGAACGAGACCCACTTCCGCGAGCGCATGCAGGACGGCGAGGTCTGGCTGGCATACATGGACGACCACCTTGTCGGCGCCTGGGAACTCTGGTGGACCGACCCGGCAGCCTGGGGCCCCCGCCCCGAGGACGCGGGCTACATCCACCGCCTGATGACGACTCCCCACACGGCCCCGCCGAACACCGGCCGCCACATGCTGGCGGAGGCGGAGTCCCGCATCGCCGAGGCCGGCCGCCCCTACGCCCGCCTGGACTGCCTCTCCTCCAACCCCCGCCTCCGCGCGTACTACGAGTCCGCGGGCTACAAGGTGGTCGGCGAACAGCGCGCCAAGGACGGCGGCACGGGAAGCCCGTACGCGGTGACACTGCTGGAGAAGAAGCTGGCCTGACCTGCGAAGGGCCCGAGCCGTACCCGGCCCGGGCCCCACGGTCAGCCCTTCACGCAGACGACCTGCTTCAGCTTCGCCACGACTTCCACCAGGTCCCGCTGCTGATCGATGACCTGCTCGATCGGCTTGTAGGCGCCCGGGATCTCGTCCACGACGCCGGAGTCCTTACGGCACTCCACGCCCCGCGTCTGCTCTTCCAGATCCTTCGTCGAGAAACGCTTCTTCGCGGCGTTACGGCTCATACGCCGACCCGCGCCGTGCGAGGCCGAGTTGAAGGACCGCGGATTTCCGAGGCCCTTCACGATGTACGAACCCGTGCCCATGGAGCCCGGGATGATCCCGTACTCGCCGGAGCCGGCCCGGATCGCGCCCTTACGGGTCACGAGCAGGTCCATGCCCTCGTAGCGCTCCTCGGCCACGTAGTTGTGGTGCGCGCTGATCTCCGGCTCGAAGGTGGGCTTCGCCTTCTTGAACTCCTTGCGGACCACGTCCTTCAGGAGCGCCATCATGATCGTGCGGTTGTACTTGGCGTACTCCTGCGCCCAGAACAGGTCGTTTCGGTATGCCGCCATCTGCGGGGTGTCCGCGATGAAGACAGCGAGGTCACGGTCGACCAGGCCCTGGTTGTGCGGGAGCTTCTGGGCCACGCCGATATGGAACTCCGCCAGCTCCTTGCCGATGTTCCGGGAACCGGAGTGGAGCATCAGCCAGACAGAACCGGTCATATCCGTGCAGACCTCGACAAAGTGGTTTCCGCTGCCGAGCGTTCCCATCTGCTTAGTGGCACGTTCCTGACGGAATTTGACCGCCTCCGCGATCCCGTCGAAGCGACCCCAGAAGTCGTCCCACCCGGACGTACCGAAGCCGTGCATCCGGCTCGGGTCGACGGCGTCGTCATGCATCCCCCGCCCCACCGGAATAGCCTGCTCGATCTTCGACCGCAGCCGCGACAGATCCCCCGGAAGATCGTTCACCGTCAGAGACGTCTTCACCGCCGACATCCCACACCCGATGTCCACCCCCACCGCCGCAGGACACACCGCCCCCTGCATCGCGATGACGGAGCCCACCGTCGCGCCCTTGCCATAGTGAACGTCCGGCATGACCGCCAGGCCCTTGATCCACGGCAGGGTCGCCACGTTCCGCAGCTGCTGGAGGGCTACGTCCTCCACCGTCGCGGGGTCGGTCCACATACGGATCGGAACCTTCGCGCCGGGCATTTCCACGTACGACATATCGTCCTCATTCCCCCGAAGTCCCACACAAGTCTCAAATCGCAAAACCGGCGCCAAGGTCAACGAAAGGGACAACGGACCGGCGTTCACGGCAGTGCGTGCGATAGACATTGTCTCCAGGGGCCGCCCCCACCCCGCAAATCATTAACCCGCAGCGAGAGGAGCCGACCGTGCAGCGGAAGGCGTACGTATCCGGCGCCGCCGCGCTCCTCGCGGCGCTGCTGGCCGGCTGCACCGGCAGCTCCACGGACGGCGGCCCGACGGACGGCTCCAACCCGGGCGACTCCGGTACGGCGACCGCGGCGGCCGAGCCCGGTCGCTACCGCACACTCCCCGAACCCTGCGGCGCCGTCGACCCCGACACCCTCGACGCCCTCCTCCCCGGCATCCTGCAGATCGCGGACGAGAACCAGCGCGAGAAGGCCTACGAGGGCACCGCGACCCTCACGTACGACACCGACCGCAAGGTCGGCTGCCGCTGGAAGGTGGAGTCGGCGGACGCCACCGACCACCTCTTCGTCGACTTCGAGCGCGTGGTGTCCTACGACAACACCGTCAGCGACGACAGTCAGGCCGAGCAGGTCTTCGCGACCCGGCAGACCGCGGCGGACCTCCCGGAGCCGACTGCCACGGAGTCCGCAACGGAGTCCGCCGGCGAGACGCCCGGCGCCACCCCGAGCGACGCCGCGTCCGCCTCCGTGACTCCCTCGGACTCCGCGTCCTCCTCTTCCTCCACCTCCCCCTCCCCGTCCACCACGCCCACCGATCTCCAGCCCCGCGTCCTCGACGACCTGGGCGACGAGGCGTTCCTGAACGACGTGTTGAGCAGCGCCGGTTCCACGGCCCAGCAGCGCACGGTGACTGTGGCGTTCCGCACGTCCAACGTCATCGTGACCATCCAGTACGAGGAGCAGCCGGCCACCGTCGGCACCGTCCCGGACAGCAAGGAAATGCAGGACAGGGCCCAGAAACTGGCGGCCGAGCTGGCCGACGCGCTGTCCGGCTGAGGCTCGCCGACGGGCGTTTGTGAAGACGGCGAAACAGAAACGCACGGCTTGCTCACCGCGTACCGTGGCCCCTCGGACCCGATCCGACGGCAGGAACCACGAGTCTCATGAGTGAAGGAACCATGCAGCGAGCAGCCCAGCGTGACCCGAGCCACCAGCGAGCCAGGCGCCTTTCCCGCGCTGTTGTCGGTGCGGCGGCCGTCCCCGTGATGCTGATCGCCGCCAGCTGCTCCTCGGACTCCGGCTCGGACGACGCGAGCAAGAACTCGGCGAGCGCCTCGGCGTCGGCGAGCCCGTCGCCGACCGTGCAGGCGGCCGCGTACAGCAAGTTGCCCGAGGCGTGCGACGTGCTCGCGAAGGACACACTGTCCGATCTCGTACCGAAGGCCGGTAAGTCGGGCAAGGAGGGCGCGTCCAACGACACCTCGTCGCGCGCCAGCTGTTCCTGGGACAGCCTGGACAACAACGGTGTGAAGGGCTCGCAGTTCCGCTGGCTGAATGTCTCACTGCTGCGCTTCGACTCCGATGTCACCCGTGGCGAGGGCGACAAGCTGGCCAAGGAGTACTACGCGAAGCAGGTCAAGGACGTCCAGGCGGTGGACGGCGCGAAGAACGTCAAGTCCGAGCCGGTCACCGGGACGGGCGACGAGGCGACGGCCGTGCGCTACGACCTGAAGAAGAAGGAAGGCTCCTTCAAGCAGCAGACGATCGTGGCGCGCGTCGAGAACGTCGTCATCACCCTCGACTACAACGGCGCCGGTCTCGCCGGTGAGAAGACGCCGAGCGCGGACACCCTCACCACGCTGGCGAAGAAGGCCACCAAGGAGGCGGTGGCCGCGGTGACGAAGGCGAACGGCAGCGGCACGTCTGCCTCCAAGTCGCCCTCCGGCAAGGCGACTTCGTCCGCCTCGAAGTCGCCGTCCAAGTCCTCGTCCAAGTCGCCGACGAAGAAAAGCTGACGCCCTCGTTCCGGACCGGCAACCCGTGCGCCGCACACATGTGCCACCCTGTTGCGCGCAACGACAGGTAAGGGGAGGGGAGTACGGGTGGCCGCGCCAATACAGCTGACCCGGATGCACCGCGTTCTCATCGGCGTGGTCGTGTTCGGCGCCGTGATCATCGCCGGCATCGGCTTCGCGGGGTCGTACGCCGCCGTCCGCGAACTGGCCCTCAAGAAGGGCTTCGGGAACTTCTCGTACGTCTTCCCGATCGGCATCGACGCAGGTATCTGCGTGCTGCTGGCCCTGGACCTGCTTCTGACGTGGATCCGCATCCCGTTCCCGCTGCTGCGCCAGACGGCCTGGCTGCTGACGGCGGCCACGATCGCCTTCAACGGCGCGGCGGCCTGGCCGGACCCGCTGGGCGTGGGCATGCACTCGGTGATCCCGGTCCTGTTCGTGGTCGCCGTGGAGGCGGCCCGGCATGCGATCGGCCGGATCGCGGACATCACGGCCGACAAGCACATGGAGGGCGTACGGCTGACCCGCTGGCTCCTGAGCCCGGTCCCGACGTTCCTCCTGTGGCGCCGCATGAAGCTGTGGGAGCTGCGCTCCTACGAACAGGTGATCAAGCTGGAGCAGGAGCGCCTGGTCTACCAGGCCCGCCTCCGCTCCCGCTTCGGCCGATCGTGGCGCCGCAAGGCCCCGGTGGAGAGCCTGATGCCACTGAGACTGGCGAGGTACGGCGTGCCGCTGGCGGAGACGGCCCCGGCGGGGCTGGCAGCGGCGGGCATTGAGCCGGCCCTGCTGCCTCCGGCGCCGCAGCCTGAGGTAGCAGCGGGCAGCAACGCCGCCGTGGCTGCGGGCAGTCGTGCCGCTGGGGCGGCGCCCGTCCCACAGAAAGCGGCACCTCCCAGCGAGCAGCGCCCCGAACTGCTCAGCAACCACAACCCCGAACAACTCGGTTACGACCCCGAGCCGGAAGACAGCCCCTGGCTGCACGCCCGGCACCCGGAGCAGATCGAGTACAACGGCGGCTACGACCCGGCCTTCGAGCCGCCGTACGAGCAGTGGTACGCCGATCAGGAGTATGCCGAGCAGCAGTACGCCGAGCAGCAGTACGCCGAGCAGCAGTACCAGCAAGAACCCCCCACCCCGGAACCCTCTCCGGAGGAGACCGGCAGCTTCCCCATCCCCGTCGCCCCGGGCCGCACCCGCGAGCTGGGCGAGGGCGGCGGCACCGCCCCCGCAGAGCCGGACGAGGAGTCGTACTACCAGGTGTTCCGCCAGTCGATAGACGGCAGCTTCCCCACACCCCGAGTCCTGGGCGACAACATCCAGGCCACGTACGGCACGACCCTGACCACCCCGGAGCTGAAAAACCTCACGGAGCGCTTCCAGAACCGCTTCAACGCGGAACTGGAAGAGGAGCACATCGCGTAACGGAAAGGGGCCCTCGATCGAGGGCCCCTTCGCAGTCCTACTCCCCGAGCAGCTGACGTACCCGCGGCTGCCCCACCGCCAGCAGCAGCGTAGGCAGCCGAGGCCCCGTGTCCCGCCCGACGAGCAGGTGGTACAGCAGCGCGAAGAACGTCCGCTGGGCCGTCTTGATCTCCGGCGGCAGCTCCTTGGGCGTGGCGTCGGCCGAGAACCCGGCCTGCACCTTGGGCACGCCGTAGACGAGATGCGTCAGCCCGTCGAGCGACCAGTGCGAGGCCAGCCCGTCGAGCAGCAGCCGCAGCGACTGCTGGGACGCCTCGTCGAGGGACTTCAGCAGCTCGGCGTCGGGCTCGGACCGCACGATGGTCCGCTGGTCGGCGGGCACATGCGTGTTGATCCAGGCCTCGGCCTTGTCGTACCGGGGCCGGGCCTCGTCGAGCGACCCGAGCGGGTTCGAGGGGTCCAGCTCGGAGAGGATCCGCAGCGCCTGGTCCTCGTGCCCGGCGGTGATGTCGGCGACGGACGCGAGCGTCCGGTACGGCATCGGCCGGGCCGTACGAGCCAGCTCCCCGCCCGCGGTGCGCACCGCACGCGAGTGCGCGGCGACGTCCGCCGGCAGGGCCGACCCGTCGGCGACCTTGGCGTCGAGCTTGTCCCACTCGTCGTACAGCCGCTGGATCTCCTGGTCGAAGGCGATCTTGAAGGACTGGTTGGGCCGACGGCGGGCGTACAGCCAGCGCAGCAGCTGCGGCTCCATGATCTGGAGGGCGTCCGCGGGCGTGGGCACGCCACCGCGCGAGGACGACATCTTCGCCATCCCCGAGATGCCGACGAAGGCGTACATCGGCCCGATGGGCTGCTTGCCGCCGAAGATCCCGACGATCTGCCCGCCGACCTGGAACGAGGAGCCGGGAGACGAGTGGTCGACACCGGAGGGCTCGAACACAACCCCCTCATACGCCCAGCGCATGGGCCAGTCGACCTTCCACACCAGCTTGCCGCGGTTGAACTCGCTCAGCCGCACGGTCTCGGCGAAGCCGCACACGGTGCAGGTGTACGACAGCTCGGTGGTCTCGTCCTCGTAGGAGGTGACCGTGGTCAGGTCCTTCTCGCAGTTGCCGCAGTACGGCTTGTACGGGAAGTACCCGGCGGAGCCGAAGGACCCGTCGTCCTCGGCCGCCGCCCCCGATCCCTCGGCGGCCTCCAGCTCGGCCTCGTCGAGGGGCTTCTGCTGCTGCTTCTTGGCCGGGGCCTTCTTGGTCCGGTACTGGTCGAGGATCGCGTCGATGTCCCCGCGGTGCTTCATGGCGTGCAGGATCTGCTCGCGGTACACCCCGGAGGTGTACTGCGCGGTCTGGCTGATCCCGTCGAACTCCACGCCCAGCTCGGCGAGCGAGTCGATCATCGCGGCCTTGAAGTGCTCGGCCCAGTTCGGGTACGACGACCCCTTCGGCGCCGGCACCGAGGTGAGCGGCTTGCCGATGTGTTCGGTCCAGGTCTCCTCGTCGACCCCGGCGATGCCCTTGGGCACCTTGCGGTAGCGGTCGTAGTCGTCCCAGGAGATCAGGTGCCGGACCTGGTACCCACGCCGCCGGATCTCGTCGGCGACGAGGTGGGGCGTCATGACCTCACGGAGATTGCCCAGGTGAATAGGCCCGGAAGGGGAGAGTCCGGACGCGACGACGACCGGTTTGCCCGGGGCCCGACGCTCCGACTCCTCGATGACCTCATCCGCGAAACGGGAGACCCAGTCGGTGGTCTCGGTGCTCTGAGCCACGATCGGCACGTCCTTCTTTCTGAACCGGTGAGGCTCCATTGTCACAGACCCACGTGCGGCCGGAAAAACGGCTTTACCCCCCATGGGATACTGACCGTGTCTATCGATCCCCACGAGGAGAACGGCACCCACTCCTATGGCTCCGGTCACGTCCCTCAGCGACTCCGTCGAACAGCAGCTCACCGCCGCCCTCTCCGCCGCTCTGCCGGAGACTTCCGCGGACCCCCTGCTGCGACGCAGTGACCGGGCCGACTTCCAGGCGAACGGTGTCCTCGCGCTGGCCAAGCAGGCGAAGGCGAACCCCCGGGAGCTGGCGACGCAGGTCGTCGGCAACATCGTCACCGGTGATGTGATCAAGGACGTCGAGGTCTCGGGCCCCGGCTTCCTCAACATCACGATCACCGACAAGGCGATCATCGAGAACCTCGCGGAGCGGTACGCCGACACCGACCGCCTCGGCGTGGCGCCGAAGGACAACCCCGGCGTCACCGTCATCGACTACGCCCAGCCCAACGTCGCCAAGGAAATGCACGTCGGCCACCTCCGCTCCGCGGTGATCGGCGACGCCCTCCGTGGCATGCTCGACTTCACCGGCGAGCAGACGATCGGCCGGCACCACATCGGCGACTGGGGCACCCAGTTCGGCATGCTCATCCAGCACCTGATCGAGAACCCGGGCGAGCTGCCCCCGCCGTCCGAGGTCGACGGCGAGCAGGCGATGAGCAACCTGAACCGGGTGTACAAGGCCTCGCGCGCGGTCTTCGACTCGGACGAGGAGTTCAAGGAGCGGGCCCGGAAGCGGGTCGTCGCCCTCCAGTCCGGCGACAAGGAGACCCTGGAGCTGTGGCAGCAGTTCGTGGACGAGTCGAAGGTCTACTTCAACTCGGTCTTCGAGAAGCTGGACATGGAGGTCAGGGACGACGAGATCGTCGGCGAGTCGGCGTACAACGACCTGATGCCGGAGACGGCGCGGCTGCTGGAGGAGACCGGCGTCGCCGTGCGCTCCGAGGGCGCGCTCGTGGTCTTCTTCGACGAGATCCGCGGCAAGGACGACCAGCCGGTCCCGCTGATCGTGCAGAAGGCGGACGGCGGCTTCGGCTACGCGGCGAGCGACCTCTCCGCCATCCGGAACCGCGTCTTCGACCTGCACGCGACGACGCTGCTCTACGTCGTGGACGTACGCCAGTCCCTGCACTTCAAGATGGTCTTCGAGACGGCCCGCCGGGCGGGCTGGCTCACCGAACACGTCACCGCGCACAACATGGGCTACGGCACGGTGCTCGGCGCGGACGGCAAGCCGTTCAAGACGCGTGAGGGCGAGACGGTGAAGCTGGAGGACCTCCTCGACGAGGCCGTACAGCGCGCCGCCGAGGTCGTACGGGAGAAGGCGCAGGACCTCACCGAGGACGAGATCCAGGAGCGGGCCGCGCAGGTCGGCATCGGTGCCGTGAAGTACGCCGACCTGTCGACGTCGCCGAACCGGGACTACAAGTTCGACCTGGACCAGATGGTGTCGCTGAACGGCGACACGAGCGTGTACCTCCAGTACGCGTACGCCCGGATCCAGTCGATCCTGCGCAAGGCCGGCGAGACCGGGCCCAAGGCCCATCCGGAGCTCGAACTCGCCCCGGCGGAGCGGGCGCTGGGCCTGCACCTGGACGCGTTCGGCGACACGGTCTTCGAGGCGGCGGCCGAGTACGCCCCGCACAAGCTGGCCGCGTACCTGTACCAGTTGGCGTCTCTCTTCACGTCGTTCTACGACAAGTGCCCGGTGATCAAGCCGGAGCCGCCGAAGGACATCGCTGAGAACCGTCTGCTCCTGTGCGACCTCACCGCCCGCACCCTCCACCAGGGCATGGCCCTGCTGGGCATCCGCACCCCCGAGCGGCTGTAAGCAGCGCAGAACCGCGGCCCGTCCTCTCCCCCGCGGGAGGACGGGCCGCGGCGTTCCACCGGGCGGCGCCGGCTCAGCCGTAGTCGTCGGCGAACCGCTTGAACGCCGCCTTGGTCTGCGGCCCGGCGATGCCGTCGATCGCGCCGTTGTAGTTGTAGTGCTGCTTGAGCATGCGCTGCAGGCCCTTCACGGTGCCGCTGCCGACGATGCCGTCGATCGGGCCGCCGTACTCCCAGTGCTTCTTGAGGTAGCGCTGCATCGCCTTCCAGCTGTCGGTGCCGAGCAGCCCGTCGATCGGGCCGGGGTAGCCCCAGTCCCGGTGGAGCACGCGCTGGAGGTTCTTGGCCTGCTCCTTGCTCAGGCCGAGGTTGTTGACCGCGAGCGGAGCCACGGCCTCGGCGCTGATCACCGGCTTGGTCTCCTGCGGGGTCGCCGCGAAGCCGGTGCCCGCTGCCGCCAGGCTTCCGACGGCGATCCCCACGGCGGTGCCTGCGCCGACGAGGGTCCTCGTCATTGCTCGCATTCTCTTCCCCCTTCGAGTGGGCGGCGTTCGGTTGCACATCGAGACTGCGGGGCGGGCGGCGGGGATCGCCACAGCCGCCGGGGAAGTGACGGCGTCCCGGGACGTCCCGCGCGCTGACCTGCGGGGACCGGGTCCGCCGGGACGGTGCGGCGGGACGCCCGATGGCCGGTTCCGTACGGCCACCGGAACCGCGTGCCGTTGACAGCCGTAGTTTCTTGACATGTCGCGTTGGAAAGAGCTGCCCGCCGAACTGAGCCCACAGGTGCGCCAGTTGGTGGTACGCCTGCGCCGGCTGAAGGATCACAGCGGGCTGAGCGTGCGGCAGTTGGCCGCGAAGACCGGGTACAGCGCGAAGTCCTGGGAGCGGTATCTGGGCGGCCGCTCACTGCCGCCCCGGGAGGCCGTGGAGGCGATGGCCCGGATCGGTGGCGACGACCCGACGAGACTGCTCGCGCTGCACGAGGTCGCCGCGGAGGCATGGGGTGCGCGCCGCGCGACACCCGAGCGGCCGCAGCGCCTGCGCCTCGCCATGGTGGCGGGTGCGGTGGCCCTGGTGGTGGCCATCGCCACGTCGGTCGTGCTGATCGTGCGCTTCACGGACGGCAGCTCCGGGGAGGAGCGAGCCGCGCCGCCCCCGAAGCCCCCATCGGCGTCACGGTCGAAGCGGACGTACGACTGCCGGGTCGAGCGGAGCGCGGACGGCCGCTGGTACGCGGGCAACAGCCGCACGCGGGACGCGATTCTGGCGTACGGCCAGGCAGGCCCGGAGGTCGCGGAGGCGCAGTGTCTGCTGCGGCGGGCGGGGTTCCCGACGGGCGAGATCGACGGGATCTACGGCCCGTTGACGCAGGGCGCGGTCAAGCGGCTCCAGCAGCGGGACGGCCTGGTCGTGGACGGCATCATCGGCCCGCACACCTGGAAAGCCCTGCGCGGATGACCGGTACCCGACTTGCGGCCGAGTTACGGGAGTTGAGGGCGCGCACGGGGCTGAGCATGGCGGCGCTGGCGGGCCGGACGACGTACAGCAAGTCGTCCTGGGAGCGTTACCTCAACGGCAAGACGCTGCCGCCCCGGCAGGCCGTACAGGATCTGTGCCGGATCGCCCATGAGCCGGAGGGCCGGTATCTGGCGCTGTGGGAGATCGCGGAGGCGGAGTGGAGCGGGCGGGCGGCGGACGCGGGTACGCCCGTCACAAAGCGCCGGCGGCGTGCTCCGTTCGCGGTCCTGGGCGCCGTACTGCTGGCCGGAGCCGTGACAGCGACGCTCGTCCTGCTGCCCGGCGACGACGGCAGCGAATCGACCGCCTCCCCCTCCCCCACGAGCCCCCGCTGCCGGGGAACCGCCTGCGAAGGCCAGGACCCCATGCACATGGGCTGCGGCAAGGGCCCCGCCACCCTCGCCGAGCACCGGACGGCGTCCGGGGCCTGGGTGGCGCTGCGCTACAGCAAGGCGTGCGGGGCCAGTTGGGGCCGGATGTGGAGCACGCGCGTCGGGGACCGTCTGGAGGTGGACGCGGGCGGTCCGACCCGGGGCAGGCGGATCGAGGACGGCATCGACGCGGAGTCGTACGTCTACACGCCGATGACCGCGACGAGCCCCGGAGCGACGGTCCGGGCATGTTTCCGGCCCGCGGACGGCAGGCCGGAGTGCGTCGACGCCCGCGCCCGCTAGGCGGCCTCGATCCCGAACTCCTCCTTCAGCAGCCGCTCGACGTCCTCGTCGGCGACCTTGCGTTCGCTGACCGTGCCGTCGGCGAGGGTCTCGGTGAGGAGGTCGCCGTGGAGCAGGACATGGCGGTCGGCGCTGACGCGCTGGACGTAGCGGCTGTGGGTGAACGGGGAGCGAGGGTTCGTCCCGACGTACCAGTTGAACACCTCGTAGTCGGGCTTTTCGAAGGGGTCCAGCGTGAAGGCGTACTGCTGCTCCCAGGCCGCCCCGTCGTAGGTCTCCAGCACCCACAGCTCCAGTGGCCCGGAGTGCGGCGCGTGGACCAGCCGGTGCCGGCGCCCCGCGCCCCGGAACTCCTCGCCCGTCTTCAGCGGCACCGGCTCCAGCAGCGCGCCGATGGCTCCGAAGCCCACGTCGGCGAGGTAGGGCTGCGGGTCGCCGGGGGCGTGCACGAGGAGCGTCATGTGGGTGCGGGGGCGGCTCTCCGGGCGGTCCGCGCCGAGGACGACGCGTGCGGCGAGCCCGGTCACCTTGAAGCCGAGGGCCTCCAGGGCGTTCCGGAACAGGGTGTTGTGCTCGTAGCAGTACCCGCCTCGGCGGCCGTGGATCAGCTTGGCCGTCAGATCGCCGAGGTCGAGCGAGGGCGCCCTGCCGCTGACGGGGTCCAGGTTCTCGAAGGGGATGGACCAGGAGTGCGCCAGGTGCACACCCCGCAGGGTGGCCAGGTCGGCCCTGCGCTCCCCGTCCCATCCGATGCGGCCGAGATACGCGTCGAGGTCGAACTCCACTGTGTCGGACATGCCATAAGCCTAGGCAGACGCCCGTGCCCCCGTCGGCCGTCCACAGCCGCATCGGCCCCCGGACTTCGGACCTAGGCCCGCAGCCCTCGGCCCAGTCGCCGCAGCCCCTCCCCGATCTGCTCCGGCGTCTCCGTCACGAAGCAGAGCCGCAGCGTGGCGCGGTCGGGCTCGTCGGCGTAGAAGGGCGCGCCGGGGACATAGGCGACATCGTGCCGCACGACCTTCGGCAGCAGCGCTGTCGTGTCGTACGACTCGGGCAACCGGGCCCAGAGGAACATGCCGCCCTCGGGACGGTTCCAGGTCGAGCCGGGCGGGAGGGCCTCGGCGAGCCCCGCGAGCATGGCGTCGCGCCGCTCGCCGTAGACGCGGGCGACGCGGGCCACATGGGCGTCCAGGTCCCGGTCCGCGAGGTAGCGGGCGGCGGCGAGCTGGTTGACGGTCGGGGTGTGCAGGTCGGCGGCCTGCTTGGCGACGGTGCAGGCGCGGCGCAGCTCGGCCGGGGCGCGCAGCCAGCCGAGGCGCAGGCCGGGTGCCATGACCTTGGAGAAGGAGCCGAGCAGGACGGTACGGTCCTCGGCGCCCGGGTGGGCGGCGATCCACGGCACGCGCTCGCCCTCGAAGCGCAGTTCGCCGTACGGGTCGTCCTCGACGATCCACAGCCCGTGCCGGGCGGCGACGGAGGCGACGGCGGCCCTGCGGGCGGCGGGCATGGTGCGGCCGGTGGGGTTCTGGAAGGCGGGGACGGTGTAGAGGAGCTTCGGGCGCTCCCGGACCACCAGCTCCTCCAGCGCGGCGGGGTCGACGCCGTCCCCGTCGCCCGGCACGGCCACGACCCGCGCGCCCGTGAAGCCGAAGGCCTGAAGTGCCGCCAGATAGCAGGGGCTTTCGACCAGCACGGTGTCGCCGGGTTCCAGCAGCGCGGTGGCGAGCAGGGACAGCGCCTGCTGCGAGCCGGTGGTGACGAGGATGTCGTCGGCGTCGGTGGCGAGCCCCCGTACGGACATCCGCGCGGCGAGCGCGGCCCGCAACTCCGGCTCGCCCTCGGTCGTGGAGTACTGGAGCGCCTGCGCGGGCCGCTCGGCGAGCACCGCCCGGTAGGCCGCCGCGATCCCCTCCACGTCGAACAGCTCCGGCGCCGGCAGCCCGCCCGCGAAGTTGATCACCTCGGGTCGCGCGGTGACGGCCAGGATGTCCCGTACCGGCGAACCGCCGATGGACCGGGCCCGCGAGGCGAGCGGCGGAACGGGCGCGGAACGGAACGGCGCGGGCTCGACGACGGTCACGGGGCGGCTCCTCGATGGCGATACGGCTGCTGTCCGCACCCTAGGGAACTAAGTGGCGCCTACAAGCAGCTTTCCGCGATACGGACGGCTGGGATCCGCTGTGGACGTCCCGTCCCGGGGCCATGGGACCCGGAATCGTCGCAGGTCAACGGCGATTCCAGGCGTCCCGCGTCCCGAATCCGCGGCTGGGGCTGGCGACCGGGGCCGATCACCGCGCAGGCTGAAGCCCTCCCCGGAACCCGTCACCGAAGCCGTCATCGAAAGGGCCCGCCCATGTCCGTACGCCGCCCCGCCGCCGCCCGGCTGCTCGCCGCCCTCGTGCTCATGGGCGCGCTGCTGGGCGCGCTCACCGGATGCGAGGACGGCGAGGGCCTGCGCGACGAGGGCCCGTCGACGAACGTCCAGCAGAACCGCTAGGACCCTTCTCCGCTGGACGGGATCCACTTCTCGCCGCCGAGCGGGAACTCGTACCGGGGACGGCCGTTGTTGCCGCTCGTCCGGAACGGCTTGCCGCCGTCGTCGATGACGACCTTGTCGTGCCGGGTCCCGCTGGACCAGGCCAGCTCCAGATACCAGCGCACGTCGTACGCCGAGGCGTCGGCCGTGATCCGGAAGACCTCCGGCTCGGATTCGCTGACCTTGAACGGGAGGTTCCGCTGTCCGGCCGCCGCCACGACGACCGGACGGGCCGCGTCGAGGGCGACGGTGAAGGGGCGGACCGGCACGTCGCCGCCGCAGCCGACGCCCATCGTGTAGTCGTTCCAGGCCAGCGGTGTGTCCTTGGAGACCACCTTCACGGTCAGACTGTCGAGAACGACGGTCTCCTCACCGGTGCCCTGCACGGTCACCGTCACCAACTGCTCCTTCGCCGACACGGCCCCGAGCGCGGCCACCCAGGCGGGCGCGTCCTGCTGGAACGGCGGCGGGGTGACCTTCCCCGGCTCCTCGTCGATCAAGTAGTGCTGGGAGCAGGGGCCTTCCCAGGTGTACGGCCGGGTGTTGACGGTCAGGAGCGGCTCGGTGGCGTCCTGTTCGCTGCCCACGGCGCCGCTACTCGTGCGGTTCGCGGAGGGGGAGGCGGGCGGGGTGGTCTCCTTCGCGTCCTTCGTGGGGGATGTGGAGGGCGCGGCCTTGGTGGGCGGGGCGCCGCTGGAGGTCGCGGCGCCGACGGGGGTGCGGCCGGCGTCGTCGCTGTGCCGACTGCCGTCGTCGGAGAGGGGGTTCACGGCGAAGGCGACGCCGGCGAGGACGGCGGCGGCTGCGGTTGCGGCGAGGACGGCGGTACGGCGGGGGCGGGAAGGCTGGGCGGGGCCGTCGTCGGAGGGGCCCGGGTCGGCTGACTCGGCGTTGAGGGGCGGGAGTTCCTCCGCCGGAACTTCGGCCGCCGGGGCCGACGCTTCCTCCGTCCCCTTACGCTGCCCCCGTCCCGCATCCGCCAGCACCCACCGCCGATGCAGCTCCACGAGCTCCCCGGGCGACGCCTTGCAGAGGCGGGCGAGCCGCTCCACGGGCGCGTAGTCCGTCGGTACGGCGTCCCCGTTGCAGTACCTGTGCAGCGTCGACGTACTCATGTGCAGCCGCTTGGCGAGCACCCCGTAGCTGAGCCCGGATCGGTCCTTCAACTCCCGTAGAAGTGCGGCGAATCCATCCCCGGCAGTTCCCTCGGACACCCTTCCTCCATCCCCCGTCATTCCCTTCCCCCGTTCCAGGGGAAGGACGTTTCCCCACGTCAGACCCGTTGCGGGCGTTCCAGTGTCCCGGATCCCCCGCCGGGTGCTGCGCCTGGGACAAAAGATCGCACAAGCTCTCCTCATCCACAGCCAACCCGCTGACACGGACAAGGAATCCAGACATGCGCACCTTCCGCCACGCCCGCCTTCTCGCCGCCGCAGGCGCCACCCTCGCGACGCTCGCCCTCACCGCATGTGAGGACGGCACGGGCACCCAGGACGAGGGTGCGTCGAAGCCGACGGCCTCGACGACGGCCACGCAGCAGCCGACGCAGACCGAGCAGCCGCCCGCAGCGGAGCAGTCATCCGCAGCGGAGCAGTCATCCGGAACGGAGTCGAACCAGGCCGACGAGCCCTCCACGTCGGAGCCGGCCATCTGCAACGGCTCGAACACGAAGGTCACCGCCCAGGCGGTGTCCCGCCCCCTGAACCACATGCTGCTGACGGTGACCAACACCGGCTCGAAGCCGTGCGCGCTGTTGTACTACCCGGTGCTTCGCTTCGACGAGATGCAGTGGGTACCGCAGGCGATGGCGGACAGCAAGCCGCAGGCCGTACCGACCCTCGACCCGGGCGACTCCGGCTACGCGGGCGTTCTGCTCAGCGCGGCGGACGGCAGCGGTGAGGGCGGTATGACCGGCAAGAAGCTGACGGTCGCGTTCCAGGGCAAGACCCCGAACAGCTCGGGAGGCGCCTCCGCGACTCCATCGCTGCCGACAAAGGGGCTGTACTACGACAGCACTCTGTCGGTGACGTACTGGCAGACGGAGGCGGAGGACGCCCTGGGCTACTGAACCTACTGAATCTTCTGGGCGGCCTCGGTGGCCCAGTAGGTGAGGATGTTCCGCGCACCCGCCCGCTTGATCCCGGTGAGCGTCTCCAGAATGGCGCGATCCCGATCGATCCACCCCTTCTCGGCGGCGGCCTCGATCATGGAGTACTCACCGGAGATCTGGTAGGCGGCGACCGGCACATCCACGGCATCCGCGACGCGCGCGAGGATGTCGAGATAGGGCCCGGCGGGCTTGACCATCACCATGTCGGCCCCTTCCTCCAGATCGAGGGCCAACTCCCGCATGGACTCCCGTACGTTGGCGGGGTCCTGCTGATAAGTCTTCCGATCCCCTTGGAGGGACGAGGCAACGGCTTCCCGGAAGGGCCCGTAGAAGGCGGAGGCGTACTTGGCGGTGTAGGCGAGGATGGCGACATCATCCCGCCCGATCTGGTCCAGTGCGTCGCGGATGACCCCGACCTGCCCGTCCATCATCCCGCTGGGCCCGACGACATGGGCGCCGGCGTCGGCCTGGACCTGAGCCATCTCGGCGTACCGCTCAAGGGTGGCGTCATTGTCGACCCGCCCCTGGTCGTCAAGCACCCCGCAGTGCCCATGATCGGTGGTCTCGTCGAGACAGAGGTCAGACATCACAAGAAGCTCGTCACCGACCTCGGCACGAACATCCCGCAGGGCGACTTGAAGAATCCCATCAGGATCGGTCCCAGGAGTCCCAAGGGCGTCCTTCTTGCCCTCTTCCGGCACCCCGAACAACATGATCCCGGAAACCCCAGCGGCAACAGCCTCAGCAGCGGCTTTCTTCAAACTGTCCCGAGTGTGCTGCACAACGCCGGGCATGGCGGCAATAGGAACAGGCTCACTGACCCCCTCCCGCACAAAGGCGGGAAGAATGAGATCGGCCGGATGCAACCGAGTCTCAGCAACCATCCGCCGCATGACAGCAGACCCCCGCAACCGCCGAGGCCGACTCCCGGGAAATGATCCATACGTCGTCATAAAACCAACGCTACGCCCGCCTCGGGGCCCCCGATGCCGACGCAATGTCGGCGCAAACGCCCACCTAACCGGCGTAGCTGCGGGCAGTCGTACAGCACGGAACACCCCGCGCAACTGCGAGGCAGCCGAACCCGCGTAGCTGCTGGCAGTCGTGCCGCTAGGGCGGCGCCCACCCAGCAGCTGCCGAAGACCCGCCGCAACGGCGGCCACCGAAGCGGCCAGCCCCACCCAACCCGCGCAGCTGCGGGCAGTCGTGCCGCTGGGGCGGCGCCCGCTGCCAAAGAAAGCGGCACCCCGCAAGCGCGGGCAAGCGAAACCCACCCCACCCAAGCCCCCACGCACCCGCACGCGCGCACACCCGCACGCGCGCACACCCGCACCCGCACCCGCACCCGCACCCGCACCCGCAGGGCACCGCATCCCGCCCCCACAACCTGCACACCCCACCCCCACAAGCCATCCTGGAAGGACAAGCGACCCAGGACCCCGACGGCCACCCCCGACCGCCGCCGTCCCTCCGTACGCCCCCGACGGAGGACCCCATGACCGCCCCCCACCCCACCCCCGACCTCTTCGCCCTCTCAGAGATCCAGGGCCCGGTCCTACGCCCCGGCGCCCCCGGCTACGCCGACGAAGTCACCGGCTTCAACCTCGCCGCCCTCCACACCCCGGACGTAGTCATAGGCGCCACCAGCCCCCACGACATAGTCACCGCCCTGCGCTGGGCCTCGGCCACCCACACCCCCGTAGCCGTCCAGGCCACAGGCCACGGCGCCAACTACCCGATCGACCACGGTCTGCTCATCAACACCACCCGCATGACAGACGTGACGATCACCCCGGAAACCCGCACCGCGAAAATCTCCGCAGGGGCCAAGTGGCGGCACGTCCTGGACGCAGCCGCCCCCCACGGCCTCGCCGCCCTCACCGGCTCCTCCACGGACGCGGGGGTCATCGGCTACACCCTCGGCGGCGGCCTCCCCGTCCTCGGCCGCACCTACGGCTACGCAAGCGACCTGGTCCACAGCTTCCAGGTGGTCACCCCGGACGGCATCCTGCACGAAACGGACGCCACCCAGGAACCGGACCTGTTCTGGGCGCTGAAAGGCGGCAAGGGAAACGTAGGCATAGTCACCTCCCTGACCTGCGACCTGCTCCCCCTCCCCACGATCCTCGGCGGCGGCATCTACTGCGCGGGCGAAGACGCGGAACCCCTCCTGACCACCTGGGCGGAATGGACGAGGCACGTTCCGGAAGAAATGTGCAGCGCCTTCACGCTGCTACGCCTCCCCCCGATCCCCCAGATCCCCGAACCCCTGCGCGGCGGCTTCTGGGCCCGAGTGGCGGTGGCCTGGACAGCGGACCCGGCGGAAGGCGAGGCGCTGCTCGCGACGATCCGCGACGCCGCCCCCGTAGTGGTCGACACGGTCGAGGAAATGCCGTACGCGGCAATGGACCGCATCTACATGGAGCCCCAGGACCCCCTCCCCGCCCGAGAATCCTGCTCCCTGATACGCGAACTCCCCCCGGAAGCGGTCCGCGCCTTCCTCAGCCATGCAGGCCCGCAAGTAACCGACTTCCCCCTGCTGATGGTCGGCCTGCGCCACATGGGCGGTGCCCTGTCCCGCCCACCGCGCGCAGAGGACGCGATCTGCGCGAGGGACGCGAACTACCTGATGGAAGCGGTAGGAGTCCTGGCAGCCCCACCAGCAGCGGAAGCGATAGAGCAGGCAACAACCTCCCTGCACCACGCGATGTCCCCCTACGGCACAGGCCACACCATGGTCAACATCCACGGCACCCCGGGCAACGCCGAGGACAGAGCCCGAGCCTGGACCCCGGAGGTCCTCACCCGCCTGCGCCAGGCGAAGAAGACGTACGACCCGAACAACCTGCTGCGCTACGGCCACACAGTCGCGTAACCGGAAGCAGACATGCCACTGGGGCGGCACCCAACACCCTGCCGCCCCAGCCGACCGTCACCTTCAGGTCGTCGTACGCCGACGCCGCGCCCCCGGCCGCCGCTCACTCGGCCGAGTAACCGCATCCCCGGCCTCCACAGCCGCGTCCCTCCGCTTCGCGCCGAAGTCCGCCAGCGCCTCGGCCAGCTTGTGCACGGACGGCTCCGGAGCCATCACATCCACCCGCAGCCCATGCTCCTCGGCGGTCTTCGCGGTAGCCGGACCGATACACGCGATCACGGTCACGTTGTGCGGCTTACCGGCGATACCCACCAGGTTCCGCACGGTGGACGACGACGTGAAGAGAACGGCGTCGAAGCCACCCCCCTTGATCGCCTCCCGAGTCTCCGCCGGCGGCGGCGACGCCCGCACGGTCCGATAGGCCGTGACGTCGTCCACCTCCCACCCGAGCTCGATCAGCCCGGCGACCAGCGTCTCCGTGGCGATATCGGCCCGCGGCAGGAACACCCGGTCGATCGGGTCGAAGACGGGGTCGTACGGCGGCCAGTCCTCCAAGAGACCCGCGGCCGACTGCTCCCCCGACGGCACGAGATCCGGCTTCACGCCGAAGGCGATCAGCGCCTTGGCCGTCTGCTCGCCCACCGCCGCGACCTTGATCCCGGCGAAGGCGCGGGCATCGAGCCCGTACTCCTCGAACTTCTCCCGCACGGCCTTGACCGCGTTCACCGAGGTGAAGGCGATCCACTCGTAGCGGCCCGTCACGAGCCCCTTGACCGCGCGCTCCATCTGCTGAGGCGTCCGCGGCGGCTCGACGGCGATGGTCGGCACCTCGTGCGGCACGGCCCCGTACGACCGAAGCTGGTCGGAGAGCGAAGCCGCCTGCTCCTTCGTGCGCGGCACGAGCACCCGCCACCCGAAGAGCGGCTTGGACTCGAACCACGACAACTGCTCACGCTGAGCCGCGGCGGAGCGCTCACCGACCACGGCTATCACCGGCCGCCCGCCCTCCGGCGAGGGCAGCACCTTGGCCTGCTTCAGCGTCTGCGCGATGGTGCCGAGGGTGGCGGTCCAGGTCCGCTGGCGCGTGGTCGTACCGGCGACGGTGACCGTCATGGGCGTATCGGGCTTGCGCCCGGCGGCGACCAGCTCACCGGCGGCGGCAGCGACGGAGTCGAGGGACGTCGACACGACCACCGTCCCGTCCGAGGCCCCCACCTCCGTCCAGCACCGGTCGGACGCCGTCCGCGCGTCCACGAACCGCACGTCCGCGCCCTGCGCGTCCCGCAGCGGAACACCGGCGTACGCGGGTACACCGACCGCGGCCGCGATACCGGGGACGACCTCGAAGGGCACCCCCGCCGCGGCGCACGCCAGCATCTCCTCGGCGGCGTACGCGTCGAGCCCGGGGTCCCCGGACACCGCACGCACGACCCGCCTGCCGCCCCGCGCGGCCTCCATGACAAGATGTGCGGCATCCCGCACAGCGGGTGCCCCAGCGGTTGTTGACGCGCCGTCAACTACCGCTAGTTGAGGCGTGCCTGTGCCCGGAACAGGGTCCGAGGACGGATCCGCGTTCACTACGGCCACGCCCGGCCTGGCGTGCACCCGGACGACGTCGAGCACCTCGTGCTCGGCGACAAGAACGTCCGCGTTCGCCAGCGCCTCGACAGCGCGCAGAGTCAGCAGTCCCGGATCCCCGGGTCCGGCACCGAGGAAGGTGACGTGACCGTGTTCCAGGCCGACGGGAAGGGTGGTGGGGCTCACTGTGCTCGCTCCCCCATCAGACCGGCCGCGCCCTGGGCAAGCATCTCGGCAGCGAGTTCGCGACCGAGCGCCAGCGCCTGGTCGTGCGTCTCGGGCACGGGACCGGTGGTGGACAGCTGCACCGTACGAGTGCCGTCGGTCGTGCCGACGACGCCCCGCAGGCGCATTTCCTTGACAATCTGCCCGTCGGCCAGCAGGTCGGCCAGCGCGCCCACAGGGGCGGAGCAGCCGGCCTCCAGGGCGGCGAGCAGTGACCGCTCGGCGGTGACGGCGGCCCGCGTGAACGGGTCGTCGAGCTCACCGAGCGCGGCGATGAGGTCCGCGTTGTCCGCGGTGCACTCGATCGCCAGGGCCCCCTGGCCGGGGGCGGGCAAAACCGTGTCGACCGACAGGAAGTCGGTCACCTCGTCGATCCGGCCGATGCGGTTCAGTCCGGCGGCGGCGAGCACGACGGCGTCCAGCTCACCGTCCCGCACGTATCCGATCCGGGTGTCGACGTTGCCCCGGATCGGGACCGTCTCGATGTCCAGACCGTGGCTGCGCGCGTACGCGTTCAGCTGTGCCATACGGCGCGGCGAACCCGTACCGATGCGCGCCCCGCGCGGCAGGTCGGTGAACTTCAGCGCGTCCCGGGCGACGATCACGTCGCGCGGGTCCTCGCGCTCGGGGATGGCGGCGAGCGTCAGTTCGTCGGGCTGCCCGGTGGGCAGGTCCTTCAGGGAGTGCACCGCGAAGTCGACCTCACCCTTGAGCAGCGCCTCGCGCAGCGCGGTGACGAAGACGCCGGTGCCGCCGATCTGGGCGAGCGCCTCCCGGGAGACATCGCCGTACGTGGTGATCTCGACGAGCTCCACGGGCCGTCCGGTCACCTGGCTCACGGCGTCCGCCACCTGCCCGGACTGGGCCATGGCGAGTCTGCTCCGCCGGGTCCCGAGCCTCAGTGCCTTGTCTTTCATGCCGGCCCTCGGTCTTTCTCGGTGCTGTCCTCGGCCCGGGAGACGGCGGCCACCGTCTCGGGGTCGAGGTCGAACAGGGTCCGCAGCGCGTCCGCGTACCCGGCGCCGCCGGGTTCGGCCGCGAGCTGCTTGACCCGTACGGTCGGCGCGTGCAGGAGCTTGTCCACGACGCGCTTCACGGTCTGGGTGATCTCACTGCGGTGCTTGTCGTCGAGCCCCGGCAGCCGCCCTTCGAGACGGGCGATCTCCCCGGCGACGACATCCGCGGCCATGGTCCGCAGCGCGACCACGGTCGGCGTGATGTGCGCGGCCCTGAGCGCCGCCCCGAATGCGGCGACCTCGTCGGAGACGATACGACGGACCTGGTCGACGTCGGCCGCCATGGGAACGTCGGCGGAGGCTTCGGCGAGCGACTCGATATCGACAAGCCGCACTCCACCGAGCCGGTGCACGGCCGCGTCGATGTCCCGCGGCATGGCGAGATCGAGGAGATACAGCACGGGCTCGGGCCGCGGGGCCACGACGACCGCCTCAGGCTTACGCCGCTCGGGGATCCGGCCGATGGCGGCAGCGGCGGCAGCGAGCGCGGCAATGGCCTCGGCCTCGTCGGAAGCGCTCTGGGGACGCGGGGCGCCGTTGTCCACCCACGCCGCGTGCTGCTCCAACTCGGCAGCACCCATCCCGGCCACGGCGGCCTCCCCGAACACGGAGAATCCGGCGGTGGCTTGGAGGGAGGGCAGATCGAGGGGACAGCTGTCCTCGACCTCACTGGCCTGGCCTGCGGGCAGTCGTGCCGCTTGGGCGGCGCCCGCTGCCGGAGAAGCCGGCACCCCGTCAGCGCCGGGCTGCGCGACCACCCCGCGGACGTGCAGCGCCGCCGCGATGGTCTCGGCCGCCAGCACCAGCCCGGTAGCTCCGGTACAGGAAACGGCGACATCGGCACGTGTCAGTTCATCCGGCACCGCGTCCATGGAAACCGCGCGCGCCAACCCGGCCGTACCGTCGTTCAAGATCTCCGCAAGCCGCTCGGCCCGATCAGCCGTACGGTTCGCGATCACGACCTCGGCAACCCCGGCCCGCGCCAGCGTCGCCGCCGCCAGCGACGACATCGACCCGGCACCGATGACGAGCGCCTTCTTCCCACGCGCCCAGTCCTGCACAGCCGTACCACCGGAAAGCTGCTCAAGGCCGAAGGTGACCAGCGACTGTCCGGCCCGGTCGATGCCGGTCTCGGAGTGCGCGCGCTTGCCGACCCGCAGGGACTGCTGGAACAGGTCGTTCAGCAGCCGCCCCGCGGTGTGCAGGTCCTGCGCTCGGGCCAGGGAGTCCTTGATCTGTCCGAGGATCTGCCCCTCGCCCACGACCATCGAGTCGAGTCCACAGGCCACCGAGAACAGATGGTGGACGGCCCGGTCCTCGTAGTGCACGTACAGATAGGGCGTGAGCTCATCCAGCCCCACGCCGCTGTGCTGGGCGAGCAGCGTGGACAGTTCGGCGACACCGGCGTGGAACTTGTCGACGTCGGCGTACAGCTCGATCCGGTTGCAGGTGGCGAGCACCGCGGCCTCGGTGGCCGGCTCCGCGGCGACCGTGTCCTGGAGCAGCTTGATCTGGGCGTCCGCGCTCAGCGCGGCCCGCTCCAGCACGCTGACCGGAGCGCTGCGGTGACTCAGTCCTACGACGAGAAGACTCATGCCGGCATCACGGCGGGTACGTCCCCGTCTGGCCCTTTGTCGCCGGACTCGCCGCGGACGGCGGCGACCGGAGCGGTGGCGTCGGCCGCCGCGGCTTCCTCGCCGGCCTTGCGCTGCTCGTGGAAGGCGAGGATCTGAAGCTCGATGGAGAGGTCGACCTTGCGCACGTCGACGCCGTCCGGGACGGACAGCACGGTGGGCGCGAAGTTCAGGATGGAGGTGACGCCGGCGGCGACGAGCCGCTCGCACACCTGCTGGGCGGCACCGGCGGGCGTGGCGATGACACCGATCGACACGCCGTTGTCCTCGATGATCTTTTCCAGGTCATCGGTGTGCTGGACGGGGATCCCGGCCACGGGCTTTCCGGCCATTGCGGGATCGGCGTCGATCAGCGCCGCGACCCTGAATCCACGCGAGGCGAACCCGCCGTAGTTGGCCAGCGCGGCGCCGAGGTTACCGATACCTACGATCACAACCGGCCAGTCCTGGGTCAGCCCCAGTTCGCGGGAGATCTGGTACACGAGATACTCGACGTCGTAACCCACACCACGCGTCCCGTAGGAGCCCAGGTAGGAGAAGTCCTTGCGCAGCTTGGCGGAGTTGACCCCCGCCGCGGCCGCGAGCTCCTCGGAGGAGACCGTGGGTACCGAGCGCTCCGACAGTGCGGTCAGCGCGCGGAGGTACAGCGGAAGCCGGGCGACGGTGGCCTCGGGAATCCCTCGGCTACGGGTCGCCGGTCGGTGAGTTCGGCCAGTTGCCACGGTGCTCCTGCGGGTAGAGCGGGGCTGCAGGCGGTCACACGTACCCAGACCGCCCCGTCGACAGCAGGCTATGTCTTTGTGAACGCGTGCACAAAGATGGTGTCCGATTTGCCCGGCCAACGTGACCGGGGTCACGCGCGTCGCTCTCAGAGGCAAAACCGCACACTTCCCTCATCAATCCCGCCCCCAAGACCAAGTCACCATCGATCCTAAGCGACCGGCCGGGACAGTTGGACTAGTCAGTCAGTGCCTTGCGGAGGCGATCTTCGTTCACCCGCCAGAAGGTGTGCTGTTCACCGTCGACGAGTACGACGGGGATCTGTTCCCAGTACTGGTCGTGGAGTTGGGGATCCTGGGTGATGTCCTTCTGCTCCCAGGGAACACCGAGTTCCCCGCAGACCTTCTCGATGACGATCTGTGCGTCATCACACAAGTGACATCCCGGCTTACGGATCAGGGTGACGAGCCGCTCCGCAGGAGCGTTGACCTGCTTTCGGCGAAAGATGGGACTCATGTCGGCCATTCTCGCGCGGTCGGCATCGCGCGGGATCGCTTGTTTAACGCCACGGTCGTGCAGAGTTCACAGCGTCCCAACCTCTCGACTCCGGAAGCACCGAACGGAATGGCTATGCTCACGCCATGGCCGCTCTCGGATGGCTCACTCCCCGTAGGCGCTCCGCCACGGCGCGGAGCGTGTTGGCAGGCGAGGCCTCGGCGGAGGCTGCGCGCAAGTCGGTCCCCGAAGCCGTGCCGGAGCCGGTGTCCGAGGAGGAACCGGAGTTCCCGGTGCTCGGGGACGACAAGGCGGCGGCGTTCTTCGACCTGGACAACACCGTGATGCAGGGTGCCGCGCTGTTCCACTTCGGGCGGGGCCTGTACAAGCGGAAGTTCTTCGAGACCCGCGATCTGGCCCGGTTCGCCTGGCAGCAGGCGTGGTTCCGGCTGGCGGGGGTCGAGGACCCCGAGCACATGCAGGAGGCGCGGGACTCGGCGCTGTCGATCGTGAAGGGTCACCGGGTCTCCGAGCTGATGTCGATCGGCGAGGAGATCTACGACGAGTACATGGCGGAGCGGATCTGGCCCGGGACGCGGGCGCTGGCGCAGGCGCACTTGGACGCGGGTCAGAAGGTGTGGCTGGTGACGGCGGCGCCGGTGGAGATCGCGCAGGTGATCGCGCGCCGCCTGGGCCTGACCGGCGCCCTGGGCACGGTCGCGGAGTCGGTGGACGGCGTCTACACCGGCAAGCTGGTGGGCGAGCCGCTGCACGGCCCGGCGAAGGCGGAGGCGGTCCGCGCGCTGGCGACAGCGGAGGGCCTGGACCTGACCCGCTGCGCGGCCTACAGCGACAGCCACAACGACATCCCGATGCTCTCCCTGGTGGGCCACCCCTACGCGATCAACCCGGACACCAAGCTCCGCAAACACGCCCGCGACCTGGACTGGCGCCTGCGCGACTACCGAACGGGCCGCAAAGCGGCAAAGGTCGGCATCCCGGCCGCGGCAGGCGTCGGCGCGGTAGCCGGCGGCACGGCAGCCGCGATCGCGATCTCCCGCCGCCGACGTTGACGATGCCTGCGGCGGCCCGCGCGGCCCGGCGGGGGTACGCGTAGCTGCAGGTCCATGGCTTATGCCCGCACTACAACCCGGCGCGGGTGAGCGACACCCACCCCCACGTCAGCCCCGCCGACCGGACCGCGCCCACCCGCGCCCACCTCTGATCACCAGCAAGCCGCGCGCACCGAACCCGGCCAATCCCCAGCCGGTACCCCCACAACGCCCTGTCCAGTCCCCTTGGCTGCACACGGCCACAACACGCCCCGGACCCGACCGGAATACGACCCACTCTGATCAACAACCGGTCACTGTGCGGCACTTGATCGACCGTCATTCGGTTACAGAAGCGACGTAATCGATGATTTGAGCAACTGGGTGTAGCAGCGCCTGCACGAAGCGTTATTCTCCTCAGACGCAAACCGGTACCCCTCCGTCGCTACGACGGGTGAACGGTCCCGCACTGCACGTGATGGAAGCTCTGCCTCTGGGAGTCCCGTGTACCCACACGTCGGGGTTGACGCCTCGGGCCTGGCTACGCTGCGCGCAACGGTCCAAGACCTGTTGCGCGGCTTCGTCCCCACCGCGTACGCCGTCCCCACCCTTGCCGTAGCCGCCGCCCCCGTCGGCCCGTGCTACGCGCTCGCCGACGGCAGCGCCGCCGTCGGCAGACGGGGTCGCTCCACCGGCGCCACCACCGCCCGGCGGCCTGCCGCAGACAGCGACAGCGCGCGAATGATGGATCTCGTCGAACGCGCACAGGCCGGCGAGGCCGACGCGTTCGGGCGGCTCTACGACCAGTACAGCGACACCGTCTATCGGTACATCTATTACCGGGTGGGAGGGAAGGCCACCGCCGAGGACCTCACCAGTGAGACCTTTCTGCGGGCGCTCCGGCGCATCGGCACCTTCACCTGGCAGGGAAGGGACTTCGGGGCGTGGCTGGTCACCATCGCCCGCAACCTCGTCGCCGACCACTTCAAGTCCAGCCGGTTCCGCTTGGAGGTCACGACCGGCGAGATGCTCGACGCCAACGAGGTCGAGCGCTCCCCGGAGGACTCCGTCCTCGAGTCGTTGTCCAACGCCGCCCTGCTGGACGCCGTTCGACGGCTCAATCCCCAGCAGCAGGAGTGCGTCACGCTCCGCTTCCTCCAGGGGCTCTCCGTCGCCGAGACCGCCCGTGTCATGGGCAAGAACGAGGGCGCCATCAAGACCCTCCAGTACCGCGCCGTACGCACCCTCGCCCGGCTCCTGCCGGACGACGCCCGTTGATCACATACGCTCGGTAGTACTCAACTCGCTTTCGGTGATGGTCCGTTGACTCCCCGATCCGATCATCCGTCGTCCGTAACCCAAGTGCCGCGACGCTCGTTGTGCGGGATGCAGGCTCCCTGTGGTCACTACCCGGCCGCCTCCGATCACTCGATCGTGTGGATGTGGTCGGGTCGTGCAACCCTCAGGACCCCCTGGGGAGTCGACCGTCATGACGAGAGGAGGTGCCGCCAGTGATCGCGAACGTATCGGCGCACCGGCGGGCGAACGCCTTCGCCCAGGCCCTGGAGGAATCCGACCGGGGCACGGCGGCCGAGCAGTCCGAAGGACCGGCACCGGCCCCGGCTGCTGCGGAACAGACCGAGCAGGGCCGCCTGTTGGCCCTCGCATCCGGTCTCGGCGAGCTACCCAAACCGGAGATGGATCCCGCGGTCAAAGTCGTCCAGCGGGCCCAGCTCGTGGCCGCGATGGAGGCCATGCTGCTGGAGGGCGCGGGCAGCGGGGCGGATCCTTCGGTACCGGAGCAGCGTTCTCATCGGGGCCGGGGTGCGCACCGGGCGAGCCCACTGGGCAAGCTGCGACCGCGTTCCCGGCTCACCAAGGGCCTTGCCGCGGGCGGCCTCAGCGTCGGCGTGGCCGCCGGAGCCTTCGGCGGGGTCGCCGCTGCCAGCGGTGACGCCCTGCCCGGTGACTCGCTCTACGGCCTCAAGCGGGGCATCGAGGACTTCAAGCGCGGTCTCGCCGACGGCGACAGCGAGCGCGGCCAGGCCTTCCTCGACCAGGCCTCCACCCGGCTGAGCGAGGCCCGTCGGCTGATGGAGCGCGACCGCGGCGGCCAACTCGACCACGAGTCCCTCGGCGAGATCCGCCGCGCCCTGTCCGGGATGCACCACGACGCCTCCGAGGGCCACCGTCTGCTCTCCGCGGCGTACGAGGCCGACCCGGACTCCCTCGGCCCCATCCAGGCGCTGGACACCTTCTCCCGCTCGCACCGAGACGCCTGGGGCGCCCTGCGCGACCGGCTCCCCGTCCAGCTCGGCGACGTCGGCGAGCAGGTATCGTCGATCTTCGACGCCATAGACGAAGAAGTGGCCCCGCTGCAATCCCTGCTGCCCGAGCCTCCCGCCCAGGGCGGCGGTTCCGGACAGCGCCAGGGCGGTTCCGGCGCGGCCTCCACCGGCTCGTCCGGTACGGACCGCTCGACCGCCCCCAGCAGCGGCAACAGCGCCTCCGACGGCCGCCAGACCGGCAGCGGCAGCCCCAGCAAGTCCGCGGGCTCCGGCGCCGAGGACGACGGCCTGCTCGGCGGCAGCACCGGCGGCCTGCTCGACCCGCCGAAGGACAGCACGGGCAGTACGACTCCGTCGACCAGCTATCCGCCGGTCCCGGAGCCGGATGTGACACTCCCGCCACTGCTCCCGGGGCTGCTCCCCGGGCTCGGCATCGACGGCGAGGACGCGGACTAGGCGGTACGCGGATCGGGGGCGCCCTTCTCAGGAAGGGCGCCCCCGTTGCCGTATAAACGTTTCTTCTGTCCGAAGAGACCTGAGCGGTCCTAGAAGAAGACCGACCTGCGCTGCACCAACAGCTTGTACAGCGTGTGCTGGATCTGTTCTCTGACCTGGTCCGTCAGGTTGAACATCAGCATCGGGTCCTCGGCGGCCTCCGGCGGATAGCCGTCCGTGGGGATCGGCTCGCCGAACTGGATCGTCCACTTGGTGGGGAGCGGGATCGCGCCCAGCGGGCCCAGCCACGGGAAGGTCGGGGTCAGGGGGAAATACGGGAAACCCAGGACCCGGGCCAGGGTCTTGGCGTTGCCGATCATCGGGTAGATCTCCTCCGCGCCCACGATCGAGCACGGGATGATCGGCGCGCCCTGGCGCAGTGCCGTGGAGACAAAGCCGCCGCGGCCGAAGCGCTGAAGCTTGTAGCGCTCACTGAAGGGCTTGCCGATGCCCTTGAAGCCCTCCGGCATCACCCCGACCAGCTCGCCCTGGCCGAGAAGGCGTTCGGCGTCCTCCGCGCAGGCCAGGGTGTGGCCCAGCTTGCGCGCGAGCTCATTGACCACCGGCAGCATGAAGACCAGGTCCGCCGCGAGCAGCCGTAGATGACGGCCCGCGGGGTGGTTGTCGTGGACGCCGACCTGCATCATCAGGCCGTCCAGCGGCAGGGTGCCGGAGTGGTTGGAGACGATCAGCGCACCGCCCTCGGACGGGATGTTCTCCACGCCCTTCACCTCGACCCGGAAGTACTTCTCGTACACCGGGCGCAGCAGCGACATCAGGACCTGGTCGGTCAGCTCCTCGTCGTAGCCGAAGTCGTCGACCTCGTAGTCCCCGGTGAGGCGGCGGCGCAGAAAGGACAGGCCGCCGGCGATCCGCCGCTCCAGGCCGCCGCCGTCCTGCGGCTCCCGCTTCTCTTGAGTCACCGGAACATCATCCTGCGAGGCCGCCCGGTCGGGCAGGGGCTGGACCTCACGGACCTCACGTACCAGCGCGGGCTCCGCGCTCTTGCGTCGGCTCCCCGCGCTCCGGCGCCGCGGCGGCCGCTGCACGGCGCCCGCACGGGACCGGTCGTCGTCGAACGGAATGACCTTGGCATCCGCCATCGTTGATGCGCTCCTCAGTTGGCGCTCTGCGTCTGGGGGTGACCGCTGCCCGGCAGGGACAGCGCGGCGATCCGGTCAACGGCCCCCGCGAGGGCCTCCGGCGGGAGCAGTCCGGGTCCGCGGCTGCGCGCGAAGTCCGCGAAGGTCTCCGCGGTCGTGTACTTCGGCTGGAAGCCGAGGGTCTCACGCATCTGGTCCGTGGCCACGACCCGGCCATGGGTCAGCAGCCGGATCTGTTCGGGCGAGAAGTCCGTCATACCGAGCGTACGCACCAGCGAGCCGGCCCAGGTGACGGCGGGCAGCAGCAGGGGCACGGTGGGCCGGCCGAGCCGTCGCGAACACTGCGACAGCAGCAGGACTCCATCGCCGGCGATATTGAAGGTGCCGCTGTTGAGGGTGCCGCGCCCGGGTTCGTGGGAGGCGATGCGCAGCACCTCGATCACATCGTCCTCGTGCACGAACTGCAGCCGCGGGTCGTAGCCGAAGACGGTCGGCAGCACGGGCAGCGAGAAGTACGCGGCGAGCGGCGAGTCCGCCGTCGGCCCGAGGATATTGGCGAACCGCAGCACACACACGGCGACGTCCGGCCGCCGCCGGGCGAACCCCCGCACATACCCCTCGACCTCGACAGTGTCCTTGGCGAACCCGCCGCTGGGCAGGGACTTCGGCGGAGTGGTCTCGGTGAACACGGCCGGATCCCGAGGCGCGGAGCCGTACACATTCGTACTGGACTTCACCACGAGCCGCTTCACGGTCGGGGACTTCTGGCAGGCCCCGAGCAGCTGCATGGTGCCGATGACGTTGGTCTCCTTGACCATGGTCCGGCTGCCGCTGCCGAGCGCCGTGCCCGTCACATCCATGTGTACGACCGTGTCGGCGGCCGTCTCGGCCAGTACCCGCGCGATGGTGGGCTGCCGGATGTCGGCCTGGATGAAGTCCGCGCCACCCAGATGGTGCTCGGGCGGAACCGCGTCCACGGCGACGACCCGGTCCACCTGTGGGTCACGCTGGATCCGTCGTACGAACCGGCCCCCAAGCTGACGGGCCACTCCGGTCACGAGCACGACCTTGCCCAAGATCAGCGCCTTCCTTCCAGGAATCGTCCAGACCCGATATACCGCTGCTCGTTACCCTGCCGGGTTCCCCGTGTGCGGCCAACTTAGCGTGTTGATGTTGCGCTGTGATGACCACCCAATGCACGAAGTGACGACATCCACAGACGTACGAACAGACCAAGCCATGTCGGCGTCCAGACCTACGCACGGAGTCCGGCCCGCCGCACATCGCCCCGAAAAACGCGCGCGGCCCCCCACCTGATCCGGTGGGGGGCCACACATACGCTCTCGCGGCTCGCGTCGCGAACTTACTTCTTGTTGCGACGCTGAACGCGCGTGCGCTTGAGCAGCTTGCGGTGCTTCTTCTTGGCCATCCGCTTGCGCCGCTTCTTGATAACAGAGCCCACGACTACCCTCGCTCACTTCTCATCACTCGGTGTTTGGGCGCCATGGGCCCACACGACCTACGAGGGGCTAGCCTACCCGCCCGAGCGCTGAGGTCGTAATCGAGGTGTCCGGGGAGATCCGTTGGTGCCCTGAGGATCCCCCCGCACCCTTGTGCCGTCAGGCGGTTTCCACCCCCACATAACTCTCGCGGAGGTACTCGTGTACCGCTTGCTCGGGGACGCGGAAGGACCGCCCCACCCGGATCGCGGGCAGATGACCGCTGTGCACCAGCCGGTACACGGTCATCTTCGACACTCGCATCACCGAGGCGACTTCCGCCACGGTAAGGAACTGAACCTCGTTCAGAGGCCTCTCGCCAGCTGCAGCCATGACACACCTGAACCTTCCGCACTCGACGGCCACCGGCTTCCCCTTCCGGTGACTCTTCGTCGCTGCGTGCTCACTCCCCAATGTAGGGGCGGGTGATGCGAGTGGGGAAGAGGTGCAGCCATCGGCGACCTACTGTGACAGACACGCTCGATTGAGTACGTAGCGGGTAAGCGGCCGGTAGTAATCAGACCGCACAGCGTCATCAAGTGGAACGACGACGGACACGACCCCCTCGGCCTCCCCCACGAAGAGCGCGGGGTCATCGGTATCGGCGAGCCCAATGGCCTCAAACCCCAGCTGACCTGCTCCGCAGACCCACCCGTGATCCCCGATGACAAGCTCCGGCAGCGGCCCGCCGGCCTCGGCGGCCGCGGCCAGCGCGGTACGAACCGGGAGCGGCGAATGCGTGTGTGCGCCGGGCTCACAACCGGAGCTCAGAGCGTCGGTTTCTCGCACGAGCGCGACTCCTCGTACGTAGTCAAGGTTGTACGTGCGTAGACCGAACCGGGTCGTTATGTCGACACAGCGACCCTGCGCCGGTGTGAGTACGGCACATCCAGCCGCCGAGAGAGCGTCCGCCAGGGCGACGTAGAAACCGAGCAGTCGATGCGGATGTCCGGTACCGATCAACACGGTCCCATTGCGCTGCGCGACATCCCCGATCCGCGCGGCGAACGCCTCAAGTCCGGCCAGGGTCCGCCCAGGATCGATCACATCATGCCCGTCAACGCGCAACGGATCACCGGAAACCCCACACTTGTCGGCCATCAGCGCCACCAACTCCCGCTGCCCCCAAGCAGCCTGAGGATCAATCCCGAGGAGCACCCGAGGATCCCGAGCAGCAAAGAGCCGATAACTCCGCAAACTCTCCTCCCGAGAGGTCGCCACAACCCCAGCCAACCGAGCGGCAACAAGATGAGCACGCAGAGCACCGATGGACAACACGGGAGCGATGCTGACGGATGGGGGGTGAGGGGGCGGGGGGAATGGGGGAAGTGCGCACGGTTGGCGTAACGGGTTGGTACCCGCATTTCTCAACGCAGGCCGACGGTTCTCAGCTGGTCCGGCATGTGAGGCGGGGATTGCCATCCCTAGCCCCCACCCACCCGCAGGGTGCTGCGCCCTCAGGTGCCCGCACCTCTCGGCGCCGGTCGGCGCCTTTCAGCCCGTCCGGCGTTTGAGGACGAGGCCCCTTCAGGGCCGACGGGGGTCCAGGGGGCGGAGCCCCCTGGCGGGGTCGAAGGGGCAGAGCCCCTGGTGGGGGTCCCCCCTCTGGGGGAGGGACGGGTAGGGGCGGCGGGGGCGAAAAACCCCTACGGCAGCAACCCTCGCAGCGGAAACGCCGCCCGCCGAGCCGCCAACACCGCCTGATCCAACCGATCCGCAGGGTCGTACCCCGCCTCCCACGCCCCCCACCCCACAGGCCACCGCCCATCAGTCATCCGCACCGGCGCCAACTGCCGCGTACGAGCAAACACTTCCTGCCGCCACCCCTCGGGAATCGAAGCCTCCGGAGCAATCTCCCGCCCCGCAGCAATCCCCACCAGATGCGTCCACGACCGCGGCACCACATCCACCACGGCGTAGCCCCCACCCCCGAGCGCCACCCACCGCCCATCGGCGTACTCATGCGCCAACGAATGACAGGCAACCTGCACAGCCCGCTGCGCATCCAAAGACACGGCCAAATGCGCCAACGGATCCTCGAAGTGCGTATCCGCCCCGTGCTGCGTCACCAACACCTGCGGCCGAAACTCAGCAATCAGCTCCGGCACCACAGCATGAAACGCCCGCAACCACCC
This sequence comes from Streptomyces sp. NBC_00287, assembly GCF_036173105.1. Taxonomy (NCBI): domain Bacteria; kingdom Bacillati; phylum Actinomycetota; class Actinomycetes; order Kitasatosporales; family Streptomycetaceae; genus Streptomyces; species Streptomyces sp. NBC_00287. Next base: position 5,393,485 of record NZ_CP108053.1, on the reverse strand, counting down.
CGCGTCCCCGGTCCCCGCCGGCAACGCCACATTCACCGCCGACCCTTCCGCCGACCCCGCAGCCCCGGTCTCCTCGGGCCACCCGGTCCCCGGAAACAGAGTCCGCGGATGCTCATGCAGCGAGATCGTCAGAACCCGCGGATCCTCCCAGAAGGCAGCCTGCACACCGTCCCCGTGATGCACATCCACATCGACATACGCGACCCGCTCGGCCCCCAGCTCCAACAACCGCGCAATAGCGAGCGACGCATCGTTGTAGATGCAGAACCCCGCCGCACCTCCAGGCATCGCATGATGCAGCCCACCCGCGAAGTTCACCGCATGCAGCGCCTCCCCCCGCCACACAGCCTCCGCAGCCCCCACCGACTGCCCCGCAATCAGCGCGGAAACCTCATGCATCCCCGCGAACGCAGGATCATCGAGCGTCCCAAGACCGTACGACCCATCCGCCGCCCCAGGATCCACCGACGCCGCCTTCACGGCCTCGATGTAGTCCTCCCGATGCACAAGCCGCAAGGTCGAATCCCCCGCCGCCTTCGCCGCGACCACATCCACGTCCCGATCGAGCCCGAAGGCCTCGATCAGTCGCCGGGTCAGGGCGAGCCGGACCGGATCCATCGGATGGTCCGGACCGAAGTCATACCCCGTTACTGCCTCGTCCCACATCAACTGTGCGCGGCCGCTCATGCCCGCCACCGTATCGGTCCGGTTGAGCGTCGAACGATCGGGCATACACCAGCGTCACCAGCACCAACACCATCGGCACAAGCATCGCCCCGCGATAACTCCACGCATCGCCCAAGGCCCCCACCAACGGCGAACCGATCAAAAAGCCCACATAGTTGAACACATTCAGCCGAGCAACGGCCGCATCGGACGCCCCCGGAAACAACCGCCCCGCCGCGGCGAAGGTCTGCGGCACCAGCACAGACAGCCCCAGCCCGAGCAAGGTGAACCCGAGCATCCCCACCCAGGCCCCAGGCGCCCCGGCCACGACGGCAAACCCACCCGCGGCAACCACCGTCCCCACCCGCACCACAGCCACGGCCCCGAACCGCCGCACCCCGAAGTCCCCGATGGTCCGCCCCAACAGCGTGGTCACCATGTAGACGGCGTACGGCACAGTCGCCAGCTGCTCACTGCTTCCCAGCACATCCTGCAGATACTTCGCACTCCAGTTGGAGACCGTGGAATCCCCGATGTAGGCGAAGGTCATCACCAGACACAACGGCAACAGCACCTTGAACCCGACGCCTCCCGCCGAGCCCTGATCCCCCACAAGCTCCGGCGCCGCCACCCCGTCGACGTACCACCGACTCCCCACCAGCGCGGCAGGCAGCAACAGCACAACAACCGGCAGATACGACACCACCAGCGCGAGATCCCAGTGCGCCCCCGCCCAAGCCAGCGAGGCCCCCAGGATCCCGCCCAGGCTGTACGCGGCGTGAAAACTGAGCATGATGCTGCGCCCGTACGACCGCTGCAGACTCACCCCGAGCATGTTCATCGAGGCGTCCAACGCCCCCACGGCCAGCCCGAACGCCCCGAGCGCCACCCCCAGCTCGACCATCCGGTCCCCTGCCGCAACGCCCAGCAGCGCCAGGAACACCACCGGCTGGGACCACCGCAGCACCCGGCTCGGCGGCACCCGCTTCACCAGCCGCTCGGTCGCCACACTCCCGACCCCGGCCAGGATCGGTACAGCGGCGAGAAAGGCCGGCAGCAGCGCGTCGGAGACCCCGTACCGGTCCTGAATGGCCGGGATCCGGGTCACCAGCAGAGCGAAGGCGACGCCCTGGGCGAAGAAGCCGAACGCCAGCGAGGCCCTGCCGCGCCGCAGCACATCAGTCATGGCGGCGAGCGTAGGGCCCCGGCGTACTCGTGGGTAGATCCAGCCAAAGATGAATTTCCCTCAGCTTTGGTCAGACCAGCAGATCGACCAACTCGCCCATGTCACCGAAGAGTCCAGTGGCACCCTCCAGCCGCGAGGCCGGCGTCATGGCCGCGAACCCGTACACATCCATCCCGGCCGCGACCGCCGCCTGCACCCCCAGCGGACTGTCCTCCACGACGACACACCGCTCCGGCGCGACCCCCATCCGCTCGGCCGCGTACAGAAACAGATCCGGCGCCGGCTTCCCCCGCCCGACATCCTGCGAACTGAAGATCCGCCCGTCCTCGAACCACCGAGTCAGCCCGGTCGTCCGATGCCCCACCCGAATCCGCTCGTGGCTCCCGGACGAGGCCACGCAGTACGACACTCCATCCGCGGCAAGCTTCTCCAGCACCCCCATGGCCCCACCGACAGGCTTCAACTCCCGCTCGAAGGCCGCGAACACCCGCGCATGAAAGACATCATCGAACTCCGCCGGCAACCGCTCCCCGGTCCGCTCCTCGACAAGATCGTGTACGCGGTGCATGGCGGCACCCATGTAGTCGCGCAGGGACTCCTCGTAGGAGGTCGGGTGCCCCAGCTCGGTGAGATAGGCGGCGAGAAGCCGGTTGGAGATGGGCTCACTGTCGACGAGCACACCGTCGTTGTCGAAGATGACGAGGTCATAGCGCATGACAAAGAGCCTAAACGCAGAAAACCCCGCACCGGAAAGGTGCGGGGTTTTCCCTAAAATTTGTTCGGCGGCGTCCTACTCTCCCACAGGGTCCCCCCTGCAGTACCATCGGCGCTGTAAGGCTTAGCTTCCGGGTTCGGAATGTAACCGGGCGTTTCCCTCACGCTATGACCACCGAAACACTATGAAACTGTGAACTGCCGCACCACACCGTGACCATGGCATGGGGCTGTTCGTGGTTTCAGAACCAACACAGTGGACGCGAGCAACTGAGGACAAGCCCTCGGCCTATTAGTACCGGTCAACTCCACACGTTACCGTGCTTCCATATCCGGCCTATCAACCCAGTCGTCTACTGGGAGCCTTACCCTCTCAAGGAGGTGGGAATACTCATCTCGAAGCAGGCTTCCCGCTTAGATGCTTTCAGCGGTTATCCCTCCCGAACGTAGCCAACCAGCCATGCCCTTGGCAGGACAACTGGCACACCAGAGGTTCGTCCGTCCCGGTCCTCTCGTACTAGGGACAGCCCTTCTCAATATTCCTACGCGCACAGCGGATAGGGACCGAACTGTCTCACGACGTTCTAAACCCAGCTCGCGTACCGCTTTAATGGGCGAACAGCCCAACCCTTGGGACCGACTCCAGCCCCAGGATGCGACGAGCCGACATCGAGGTGCCAAACCATCCCGTCGATATGGACTCTTGGGGAAGATCAGCCTGTTATCCCCGGGGTACCTTTTATCCGTTGAGCGACGGCGCTTCCACAAGCCACCGCCGGATCACTAGTCCCGACTTTCGTCCCTGCTCGACCCGTCGGTCTCACAGTCAAGCTCCCTTGTGCACTTACACTCAACACCTGATTGCCAACCAGGCTGAGGGAACCTTTGGGCGCCTCCGTTACTCTTTAGGAGGCAACCGCCCCAGTTAAACTACCCATCAGACACTGTCCCTGATCCGGATCACGGACCCAGGTTAGACATCCAGCACGACCAGACTGGTATTTCAACGACGACTCCCCCTGAACTGGCGTCCAGAGTTCACAGTCTCCCAGCTATCCTACACAAGCCGAACCGAACACCAATATCAAACTGTAGTAAAGGTCCCGGGGTCTTTCCGTCCTGCTGCGCGAAACGAGCATCTTTACTCGTAGTGCAATTTCACCGGGCCTATGGTTGAGACAGTCGAGAAGTCGTTACGCCATTCGTGCAGGTCGGAACTTACCCGACAAGGAATTTCGCTACCTTAGGATGGTTATAGTTACCACCGCCGTTTACTGGCGCTTAAGTTCTCAGCTTCGCCACCCCGAAGAGTGACTAACCGGTCCCCTTAACGTTCCAGCACCGGGCAGGCGTCAGTCCGTATACATCGCCTTACGGCTTCGCACGGACCTGTGTTTTTAGTAAACAGTCGCTTCTCGCTGGTCTCTGCGGCCACCCCCAGCTCGAGGAGCAAGTCCTCTCACCAAGCGTGGCCCCCCTTCTCCCGAAGTTACGGGGGCATTTTGCCGAGTTCCTTAACCATAGTTCACCCGAACGCCTCGGTATTCTCTACCTGACCACCTGAGTCGGTTTAGGGTACGGGCCGCCATGAAACTCGCTAGAGGCTTTTCTCGACAGCATAGGATCATCCACTTCACCACAATCGGCTCGGCATCAGGTCTCAGCCTTGATGTGCGACGGATTTGCCTATCGCACGGCCTACACCCTTACCCCGGGACAACCACCGCCCGGGCTGGACTACCTTCCTGCGTCACCCCATCACTCACCTACTGCAAGTCTGGTCCGTCGGCTCCACCACTCCCCTTTGCCCGAAGGCTCCGGGGCGGCTTCACGGACTTAGCATCGCCTGGTTCAGTGTTTGACGCTTCACAGCGGGTACCGGAATATCAACCGGTTATCCATCGACTACGCCTGTCGGCCTCGCCTTAGGTCCCGACTTACCCTGGGCAGATCAGCTTGACCCAGGAACCCTTAGTCAATCGGCGCACACGTTTCTCACGTGTGTATCGCTACTCATGCCTGCATTCTCACTCGTGAACCGTCCACCACTGCCTTCCGGCGCGGCTTCACCCGGCACACGACGCTCCCCTACCCATCACAGCGGGCGTTGGCCCTATTGCTGCAATGACACGACTTCGGCGGTACGCTTGAGCCCCGCTACATTGTCGGCGCGGAATCACTAGACCAGTGAGCTATTACGCACTCTTTCAAGGGTGGCTGCTTCTAAGCCAACCTCCTGGTTGTCTGTGCGACTCCACATCCTTTCCCACTTAGCGTACGCTTAGGGGCCTTAGTCGATGCTCTGGGCTGTTTCCCTCTCGACCATGGAGCTTATCCCCCACAGTCTCACTGCCGCGCTCTCACTTACCGGCATTCGGAGTTTGGCTAAGGTCAGTAACCCGGTAGGGCCCATCGCCTATCCAGTGCTCTACCTCCGGCAAGAAACACACGACGCTGCACCTAAATGCATTTCGGGGAGAACCAGCTATCACGGAGTTTGATTGGCCTTTCACCCCTAACCACAGGTCATCCCCCAGGTTTTCAACCCTGGTGGGTTCGGTCCTCCACGAAGTCTTACCTCCGCTTCAACCTGCCCATGGCTAGATCACTCCGCTTCGGGTCTTGAGCGCGCTACTATACCGCCCTATTCGGACTCGCTTTCGCTACGGCTTCCCCACACGGGTTAACCTCGCAACACACCGCAAACTCGCAGGCTCATTCTTCAAAAGGCACGCAGTCACGACCCATTGGGTAAACCCAATGAGCGACGCTCCCACGGCTTGTAGGCACACGGTTTCAGGTACTATTTCACTCCGCTCCCGCGGTACTTTTCACCATTCCCTCACGGTACTATCCGCTATCGGTCACCAGGGAATATTTAGGCTTAGCGGGTGGTCCCGCCAGATTCACACGGGATTTCTCGGGCCCCGTGCTACTTGGGTGTCTCTCAAGCAAGCCGCTGATGTTTCGACTACGGGGGTCTTACCCTCTACGCCGGGCCTTTCGCATGCCCTTCGCCTACATCAACGGTTTCTGACTCGCCTCACAGCCGGCAGACTGTGAAAGAGAGATCCCACAACCCCGTATGCGCAACCCCTGCCGGGTCTCACACGCATACGGTTTGGCCTCATCCGGTTTCGCTCGCCACTACTCCCGGAATCACGGTTGTTTTCTCTTCCTGCGGGTACTGAGATGTTTCACTTCCCCGCGTTCCCTCCACATACCCTATGTGTTCAGGTATGGGTGACAGCCCATGACGACTGCCGGGTTTCCCCATTCGGAAACCCCCGGATCAAAGCCTGGTTGACGACTCCCCGGGGACTATCGTGGCCTCCCACGTCCTTCATCGGTTCCTGGTGCCAAGGCATCCACCGTGCGCCCTTAAAAACTTGGCCACAGATGCTCGCGTCCACTGTGCAGTTCTCAAACAACGACCAGCCACCCATCACCCCGAACCCATACAGTCCGAGTGCACTGGGGCCGGCGACTGAGGAAAAACCATTCCCTCAGACACCCAACAACGTGCCCGGCACACTCCCCGCTCCCCTCGACGTTCCACACTCTTGCGAGCAGTACTGGAAGGAGAAGACGATCAAGTGTGCCGAATAGTCAACGTTCCACCCATGAGCTAACCACCGTCGATCATTCGCCGACGTAGTGGCTCTGGACCACCAAGCAAGCTTGGCGGCCTAGATGCTCCTTAGAAAGGAGGTGATCCAGCCGCACCTTCCGGTACGGCTACCTTGTTACGACTTCGTCCCAATCGCCAGTCCCACCTTCGACAGCTCCCTCCCACAAGGGGTTGGGCCACCGGCTTCGGGTGTTACCGACTTTCGTGACGTGACGGGCGGTGTGTACAAGGCCCGGGAACGTATTCACCGCAGCAATGCTGATCTGCGATTACTAGCAACTCCGACTTCATGGGGTCGAGTTGCAGACCCCAATCCGAACTGAGACCGGCTTTTTGAGATTCGCTCCACCTCACGGTTTCGCAGCTCATTGTACCGGCCATTGTAGCACGTGTGCAGCCCAAGACATAAGGGGCATGATGACTTGACGTCGTCCCCACCTTCCTCCGAGTTGACCCCGGCGGTCTCCTGTGAGTCCCCATCACCCCGAAGGGCATGCTGGCAACACAGGACAAGGGTTGCGCTCGTTGCGGGACTTAACCCAACATCTCACGACACGAGCTGACGACAGCCATGCACCACCTGTACACCGACCACAAGGGGGGCACTATCTCTAATGCTTTCCGGTGTATGTCAAGCCTTGGTAAGGTTCTTCGCGTTGCGTCGAATTAAGCCACATGCTCCGCTGCTTGTGCGGGCCCCCGTCAATTCCTTTGAGTTTTAGCCTTGCGGCCGTACTCCCCAGGCGGGGAACTTAATGCGTTAGCTGCGGCACCGACGACGTGGAATGTCGCCAACACCTAGTTCCCACCGTTTACGGCGTGGACTACCAGGGTATCTAATCCTGTTCGCTCCCCACGCTTTCGCTCCTCAGCGTCAGTAATGGCCCAGAGATCCGCCTTCGCCACCGGTGTTCCTCCTGATATCTGCGCATTTCACCGCTACACCAGGAATTCCGATCTCCCCTACCACACTCTAGCTAGCCCGTATCGACTGCAGACCCGGGGTTAAGCCCCGGGCTTTCACAATCGACGTGACAAGCCGCCTACGAGCTCTTTACGCCCAATAATTCCGGACAACGCTTGCGCCCTACGTATTACCGCGGCTGCTGGCACGTAGTTAGCCGGCGCTTCTTCTGCAGGTACCGTCACTTTCGCTTCTTCCCTGCTGAAAGAGGTTTACAACCCGAAGGCCGTCATCCCTCACGCGGCGTCGCTGCATCAGGCTTTCGCCCATTGTGCAATATTCCCCACTGCTGCCTCCCGTAGGAGTCTGGGCCGTGTCTCAGTCCCAGTGTGGCCGGTCGCCCTCTCAGGCCGGCTACCCGTCGTCGCCTTGGTGAGCCATTACCTCACCAACAAGCTGATAGGCCGCGGGCTCATCCTTCACCGCCGGAGCTTTTAACCCCCGCCCATGCAGGCAGGAGTGTTATCCGGTATTAGACCCCGTTTCCAGGGCTTGTCCCAGAGTGAAGGGCAGATTGCCCACGTGTTACTCACCCGTTCGCCACTAATCCCCACCGAAGTGGTTCATCGTTCGACTTGCATGTGTTAAGCACGCCGCCAGCGTTCGTCCTGAGCCAGGATCAAACTCTCCGTGAATGTTTACCGGTAATCCGGTTGACACCACGAGAGCGGTGCGAGAGGAGGAATAATCCCCTCGCACACAGCGTCCTCGCTGTGTTATTTCAAAGGAACCTCGACCATCGGAGTATTCCGACGGACGGGGTATCAACATATCTGGCGTTGACTTTTGGCACGCTGTTGAGTTCTCAAGGAACGGTCGCTTCCTTTGTACTCACCCTCGCGGGCTTTCCTCCGGGCTTCCCTTCGTTCTTGCTTTTCCGACTCTATCAGATCTTTCCGATCAGATTTCCTCGGTGCTTTCCAGGTTCTCGCTTTCGCGTTTCCCTTTCCGGCGGTTCCGACTCTATCAGATCCTTTCGGGCCTGACTCCCAGTCAGAGGGGTTGTCCTCGCGGCCGTTGCGGGCCGTTCCGACGAGTGAGACTTTAGCGGATTCCCGGCTCCCGAGCTAATCGGGGGCCGCGTCCTTTCGAACGTGGATTCCTCATTTCGCAAATACACATGCCAATGACACGACGACAGACTGATCGACTGTTGTCGAGTGTTGGTTAGGTCTTGCGGAATGGCTGTCCGGGGACCGACCGGAGTCGGCGCTCACGTCGGACAACTCGGAGAACAGTACGGACCGCGTCGAGGCGTGTCAACTCAGGTCCGCACAGGCCCCTGGAGGCGTACTGTGGCCCGCATGACAACGCGTACGTGCACCCAGCTGTGGTGGGCCGCCTGACGGCGGCCGCAGTCACGTATGCACTCAACGGCCGCCGCCTCGGCGGCCGTTCTTGTTTCTCCCTCCAGGGGGTCGGCCGGCCGGGTGCGGCGGTCTCGACCAGGAGGTGGAGAGATGACGCGGGTCTTCAGCGGGGTCAAGCCGACCGGGCATCTGACGCTGGGGAACTATCTGGGAGCCATGCGGCGGTGGGCGAACGTCGATCAGCACCGGGCCGACGCACTGTTCTGCATCGTCGATCTGCATGCGCTCACCGTGGAGCACGATCCGGCGCGGGTGCGCAGGCTGAGTCGGCAGGCGGCGACGCTGTTGCTCGCGGCGGGGCTTGATCCGGCGCTGTGCACCGTATTCGTACAGAGCCATGTGGACGAGCACGCACGGCTGTCGTATCTGCTGGAGTGCGTGGCCACGGACGGCGAGATGCGGCGGATGATCCAGTACAAGGAGAAGGCCGGGCGGGAGCGGGAGCGCGGCGGGAGTGTGCGGCTGTCGCTGCTCACCTATCCCGTGCTGATGGCGGCGGACATCCTGGCGTACGGCAGTGACGAGGTGCCGGTCGGGGACGACCAGGCGCAGCATGTGGAGCTGACGCGGGACCTGGCGGTGCGGTTCAACCAGCGGTACGGGAACACCTTCGTGGTGCCGCGGGCCACGCATCCGGCGGTGGCGGCTCGGGTGATGAACCTGCAGCAGCCGACGTCGAAGATGGGCAAGAGCGATGACGTCGGGCCGGGGATCGTCTATCTGCTGGATGAGCCGGACGTGGTGCGGAAGAAGGTGATGCGGGCCGTCACCGACAGCGGGCGGGAGGTCGTCTACGACCGTGAGGGGCGGCCGGGGCTTGCGAATCTGCTGGAGATCCTCGCTGCGTGCACGGGCGGGAACCCCGAGGCCTTGAGCGGTGTATATGAGTCGTATGGCTCTTTGAAGAAGGACACCGCGGAGGCCGTGGTGGAGGTTCTCAGGCCGGTGCAGGAGCGGCACAGGGAGCTGTGTGCTGATCCTGGCTATGTGGAAGGGGTGCTGCGGGATGGTGCGGAGAGGGCTCGGGCGATGGCGCGGCCGACCGTGGATGCCGCGTATAGGGCGATCGGGTTGCTGCCGGCGGCTGCGGATATCGAGATGACCGCTTAGCGCCCCGTGCTGGGCCGCCCCTGGTGCAGGGGCGGCCGGGCGTCAGCCGTTGTTGCCGGAGGCCAGTTCGCGGCTGCGGTCGCGGGCGGCTTCGAGGGCGGCGATGAGGGCGGCTCGTACGCCGTGGTTCTCCAGTTCGCGGATGGCGTTGATCGTGGTGCCGGCCGGCGAGGTGACGTTCTCGCGGAGCTTGACGGGGTGCTCGCCGCTGTCGCGGAGCATCGTGGCGGCGCCGATCGCGGACTGGACGATCAGGTCGTGGGCCTTGTCGCGGGGCAGGCCGAGCAGGATGCCCGCGTCGGTCATGGCTTCGACCAGATAGAAGAAGTACGCCGGTCCCGAGCCGGAGAGGGCGGTGCAGGCGTCCTGCTGGGACTCGGGGACGCGGAGCGTCTTGCCGACGGCGCCGAAGATCTCCTCGGTGTGGGCGAGGTGCTCCTCGGTGGCGTGGCTGCCGGCGGAGATGACGGACATGGCCTCGTCGACGAGGGCGGGGGTGTTCGTCATGACGCGGACGACCGGGGTGCCCGCGGTGAGGCGCTCCTCGAAGTAGGAGGTGGGGATGCCTGCGGCTCCGCTGATGACCAGGCGGTCGGCGGGGACGTGGGGGGCGAGCTCGTCGAGGAGGGTGCCCATGTCCTGCGGCTTGACCGTGAGGATCAGGGTGTCGGCGGACTTGGCGGCCTCCGGGTTGCTGACCGGGGTGACTCCGTAGCGGCTGCGGAGTTCCTCGGCCCGTTCCTGGCGGCGGGCGGTGACCAGGAGGTCGGTCGGGCCCCAGCCTGCTCGGATCATTCCGCTGAGCAGGGCTTCGCCGATCTTGCCGGTGCCGAGGACTGCGACTTTCTGCGTCATGGCTGGGGTGCCCTCCGGGGTTGCGTCGTCCGGTGTTCATCCTCCCATCAGGGGCTTGAGTGCGGGTGGGGTGTCCGGTGGGCGGGACGTCTGCGGTGGGCGGTCGGCTAGGCCGTGCGGCGGCGCAGGGTGGCGGCTCCGAGGGTGAGGACGAGGAGGGCGCAGCCTGCGACAACCAGGGCGTCGCGTACGAAGGCGGCCGTCATGTCGGTGTGCTTGAGGACTTCGTTCATGCCGTCGACGGCGTAGGACATGGGGAGGACGTTGGAGATGGCTTCCAGGACGGGGTGCATGTTGTCGCGCGGGGTGAAAAGGCCGCAGAGGAGGAGCTGGGGGAAGATCACGGCCGGCATGAACTGGACGGCCTGGAATTCGGAGGCGGCGAAGGCCGAGACGAAGAGGCCGAGGGCGGTGCCCAGGAGAGCGTCGAGGAGTGCGACCAGCAGGAGCAGCCAGGGGCTGCCGGTGACGTCCAGACCGAGGCCCCACAGGGCGAGGGCCGTGGCGAGGATGGACTGGACGATCGCGACGGTGCCGAAGGCGAGGGCGTAGCCGGCGATCAGGTCGCCCTTGCCGAGGGGCATGGCGAGGAGGCGTTCGAGGGTGCCGGAGGTGCGTTCGCGCAGGGTGGCGATGGAGGTGACCAGGAACATCGTGATCAGCGGGAAGATCCCGAGGAGTGATGCCCCGATGTTGTCGAAGGTGCGCGGGTCGCCGTCGAAGACGTAGCGCAGCAGGAAGAGCATCACGCAGGGGACGAGGATCATCAGCGCGATGGTGCGGGGGTCGTGGCGGAGTTGGCGCAGGACCCGGGCCGCGGTGGCGGTGGTGCGGGAGAGGTTCAGTGCGCTGGTCGGGGCGGGCGTGATCGCGCCGGTCGTGCCGGGTGTGTGGGTGGTGGTGCTCATCGGGTGGTCTCTTTCTCGCGGGCGGCGGCCGCGACGGCCTCGTCCACCAGGTGCAGGAACGCCGCTTCGACGGTCTCGGAGTCGGTGCGGGTGCGCAGGGCGTCGGGGGTGTCGTCGGCGAGGATCTGGCCCTCGCGCATGAGGAGGAGGCGGTGGCAGCGCTCGGCCTCGTCCATGACGTGGGAGGAGATGAGGAGGGTGGCGCCGCGCTGGGCGGCGATGTCGTGGAAGAGGTTCCACAGGTCGCGGCGGAGGACGGGGTCGAGGCCGACGGTGGGTTCGTCGAGGACCAGGAGTTCGGGGGTGCCGAGGAGCGCGACCGCGAGGGAGACGCGGCTGCGCTGACCGCCGGAGAGGTTTCCGGCGAGGGCGTCGGCGTGGCTGGTGAGGTCGACGTCCTCGATGGCCCGGGTGACGTTCTCGTGGCGCCGGTCGGCGGCGGTGTGGCCGGGGGCGAGGATCGCCGCGAAGTACTCGAGGTTCTGGCGGACCGTCAGGTCGTCGTAGACGGAGGGGGCTTGGGTGACGTAGCCGATGAGGGTGCGCAGTTTGGGGTGGCCGGCGGGGTGGCCCAGGACGTCGAGGGTGCCGGTGACCTTGGCCTGGGTGCCGACGATCGAGCGCATGAGGGTCGATTTGCCGCAGCCGGAGGGGCCGAGGAGGCCGGTGATCTGGCCGCGCGGGACGGTGAAGTCGATGCCGCGCAGGACGGTGCGGGGGCCGCGGACGACGGTGAGGTCTTCGGCGCGTACTGCCGGGGTGTCGTCGGCGGGTCGGGGGGTGCTGGCGGCTTCGAAGGGTGATTTGTTCATGTTTGGAGGTGTTCCTGTGGCTGGCGACTCGGATCGGATATTCATCATGTGCTGATTAACTCTCCGATTGAGGGGTGCCGTCAAGTGGAAGCGCGCGCCGGCGCAGGGGCGTGCAGAAGTGATCGGAGGCGGAAGGTCCGCTTTGTATGCCTCCGTCGCTGTCGGAGTGCCGTTGGAACTCGCTGCGCGAGGGGCCCTGTGTTCCTGACAATGGGTTTCAGTTAGCCGTGCTCTCCCCGGTGCGGCGCCCGCGCACCCCGCTCCCAACCGGAGGTGCTGCTCTGATGCGCCGTGGCGTAGGCAAGGCCGATCTGTTCGCTTCTTTTGTCGTGTTCCTCGTGGCCCTGCCGCTATGCGTGGGCGTGGCCATGGCCTCCGGCGTGCCCGCCGAGCTGGGGCTGGTGACCGGGATCGTCGGCGGGCTGGTCGCCGGGGCGCTGCCCGGGAGCAGCCTGCAGGTCAGTGGGCCTGCGGCGGGACTGACCGTGCTGGTGTACGAGGCTGTGCGGGCCTACGGGATCGAGGCGCTCGGGGTGCTGGTGCTCGGCGCCGGGCTGGTGCAGCTCGGGCTCGGGGTGCTGCGGCTCGGGCGGTGGTTCCGGGCGGTGTCCGTCGCTGTGGTGCAGGGGATGCTCGCCGGGATCGGTCTGGTGCTGGTCGCCGGGCAGGTCTATGCGCTCGGGGACGCGGCCGCCCCCGCCGATGGGCTCGGAAAGCTCGCCGGGCTGGTGTCGCTGCCCGGGCGGGTGGATCCGGTGGCGTTGTCAGTGGGCGGTGCCACCCTGGTCGTACTGCTGCTGTGGCCGCGGTGGCGGCGGGGGGCTCGGCTGGTTCCGGCGCCGTTGGTGGCGGTGGCCTCGGCGGCGGTGGTGACCGGGGTGTTCGACCTGGAGGTGCGGCGGGTCGAAGTGCGGGGGTTGTTGGAGTCGGTGCGGTTGCCGGAGTGGGCGGATCTCGGGCGGCTGACGGAAGTGGGGGTGGTGGGGACCGTCGTGGCGTTCACGCTGATCGCGTCGGCGGAGTCGCTGTTCAGCGCGGCGGCGGTGGACCGGCTGCATCGGGGGCGACGGACGGACTACGACCGGGAGCTGATCGCGCAGGGCGCCGGGAACACCGTGTGCGGGGTGCTGGGGGCGCTGCCGATGACGGCGGTGATCGTGCGGAGTGCGGCGAACCTTCAGGCGGGGGCGCGGACCAAGGCCTCGCGGGTGCTGCACGGGGTGTGGCTGTTGGTGTTCACGGCCGTGGTGCCGGGGGTGCTCGGGGTGATTCCGGTGGCCGCGCTGGCCGGGCTGCTGGTGCACGCCGGCTGCAAGCTCGTGCCGGTACGGGAGGTGGGGGCGCTGTGGCGGGGGCACCGCGGGGAGGTCGTCGTCCTGGTGGTGACCGCCGGGGCGATCGTGCTGGGGAATCTGTTCGAGGGGGTGCTGGTGGGGCTTGCGCTTGCCGTGGCGAAGACGGCGTGGGACGCGAGCCATGTGCAGGTGGAGACCGAGGACCGGGGGGACGCCGGGATCGTCGTACGGGTGCTGGGGCATGCGACGTTCCTGCGGCTGCCGAAGCTGTTGGACGCGCTGGAGGCGCTGCCGCGGGACCGTGCGGTGCGGCTGGAGCTGGGCGGGCTGCGGCATCTGGACCATGCCTGTGCCGCGGCCCTGGAAGGGTGGGCCGCGGCGCGCGGGGCGGGGTTGGTGCCGGGGCGGCCGTAGCCGTCAGGTGTGGGTCGCGACCAGGAGGTCGACGTCGTAGGTCTCCTCGACGGTTCCGTCGGGGAAGGCCTTCAGCAGGTGGGCGCCCTCCTCGGCGAGGAAGGTCGTGCTTGCCTCGCCGTGGACCAGGAAGATCGAGTGGCTGCCGAGGTTGGCGAGGTGGGTGTCGATCGGGATGCGGCGGCTCCAGCGGACCACTCGCCGGGTGAAGTCGACGCGGTCCTCGGGGTCGGCGGCGCGGGCGCTGGCGCCGTTCTTCTCCACGACGGGGTCGATGCCGAAGAAGTCCTGGATGCGCTCCGCCTGGGCGGCTATCCACGGGACGTCGAGGGCGTAGGTGTTCCACCACAGGGCGAGCGCGCCGCCCGGACGCAGTACGCGCAGGGCCTCCGGTATCGAGTGGGCCGGGTCGGTCCAGTGCCAGGCCTGGGCGTAGGTGAGGAGGTCGGCCGAGGAGTCGGCCAGGGGGAGGGCGTCGCCGGTGCCGCGGACGATCGGGATGGCGGGGTGCGCCCGGCGGAACTGGGTCGCCATGCCGTCGCCGGGTTCCACGGCGATCACTTCGGCGCCGCGGGCGTGCAGAAGGGCGGTGGCGATTCCCGTACCGGCCCCGACGTCCACGACACGCGCTCCGGCGAGGGGTCGGCCGGCCAGTTCCTCGATGACGTCGAAGAGGGCGGGCGGGTAGGAGGGGCGGTTGGCGGCGTACTGGGCCGCGGCGGCGTTGAAGGAGTGGGCGCGGGTGGAGTGGGAAGAGGCTGCCGTCATACGGCCATGGTGGCGGGGGCGAGGGGCGGCGGGGGTTCGATTTCGGTGAGAGGTGCTCCCTGCCGGCCGGTCCTCAGGAGCGGCGGCGCTTCTTCGAGGGGTTGCCCGAGCGGCGCTTGGTGCGCTTCTCGTAGAGCTGCTGGGCGCTCTCGTACTCCTCGCGGTGGAGCTTCTCGCCGGGGGCCTCGGTGAGGGAGCGGAAGAAGTAGGCGAGGAGGGAGCCGACGAAGCCGATGGCCAGCAGGCCTCGGAGGGAGGCCTGGCGGGCGGGGTCGGGGCGCTTGGCGAAGCCGTCCCAGGTGTTGCGGAAGGCGAGGGCGCTGCAGATCGCGAACATCACGGTCATAAGGACGCTGACCAGGCTGCCGACGTCGGCGATCTGGAGGCCCTCGTAGGCGAAGCGCAGGACCAGGCAGGCGACGACCGCGGCCGCGAGCGAGCCCACGGCGACGCCGATCCGGCGGGCCCGGTAGCCGTCGGTGTGCTCGACCCAGGTCGTGCCGAAGAAGCGGATGGGCTCGGGGCGGGGGCCCGCGGCCGGGTCGGGGGTGCCGTTGTCGTCGCTCACGCGTCGATTATGGCTCCGGCCGGCAGCGGGCCCTGCAGGGGCTCAGCCGCAGCGCGAGGCGACGTAACCGTCGCTGCCGGTGTTCACGTACGCGTCCGACCTTCAGAGCGAGCAGCGCGGTCGGACGTAGCCGTCGCTGCCCGTGTTCACATACGCGTCCGAGACGAACTCGGCGTTGGCGATGTTGTCCCAGATGTTCGACGTGCCGTACGGGCCGGTCACCGTGGTGCCCGGCGTCTGGCAGTAGATCGGCACCTTGACGCCCTCGGCCAGAACGCGGGTGATGGGGTAATTGGTGCCGGGCCCGCTGCGGACGTTCAGGCGGACACCCGGCGCAATCGAGTAGTAGCGCACCGACGTTGCCGCCATGGCGACGGCCTCCGTCGCGTCCCCACTCCCCGCCTCGTGCACTTCGTCGACACGGTCAACAGACATGAAAGACCTCCCCCGTTGAACCCCATGACAGCCATGGGGCCCCGTTGATACCCCCGAAGCACGCCAAGAAACATACGTGCGCAACTCGCACAGAAAGGCTAGCAAGCCGCCTCTGTCTCGTACGAGTCATCGACTAGGCTCCGTGCGTCGCGCGCGCGGACGAACAGCACGGGGGTGGTCCCATGGCGCCACAGCGGAACGCCGGAGCGGGCGCGGAAGCGGAACTTCCCGAGTACGCCGGTCACTACCGGTTGGAGTCCTGCCTGGGCTCCGGCGGGATGGGTGTCGTACACCTGGCGCGCAGCACCTCGGGGATGAAGCTCGCGGTGAAGGTCATCCATGCGGAGTTCGCCAGGGACCGCGAGTTCAGGGGGCGGTTCCGGCAGGAGATCGCCGCGGCCCGACGGGTGAGCGGTGCCTTCACCGCTTCCGTGGTCGATGCCGATCCGGATGCCGAACGGCCCTGGATGGCCACCTTGTTCATTCCGGGGCCGACGCTGTCCGACCACGTCAAACGGAATGGCGCCATGTCCCCGGAGCAGTTGCGCCGACTCATGGCCGGGCTGGCGGAGGCGCTGCGCGACATCCATCGGGTCGGTGTGGTGCACCGGGATCTGAAGCCGAGCAACGTGCTGCTCGCCGAGGACGGGCCGAAGGTCATCGACTTCGGTATTTCTCGGCCGAAGGACAGTGAACTGCGTACCGAGACCGGGAAGTTGATCGGCACGCCGCCGTTCATGGCGCCCGAGCAGTTCCGGCGGCCGCGCGAGGTCGGGCCCGCCGCGGACATCTTCGCGCTGGGGTCGGTGATGGTGCACGCGGCCACAGGGCGTGGACCGTTCGACTCCGACAGCCCGTATGTCGTCGCCTACCAGGTCGTCCATGACGAGCCGGACCTGACGGGCGTACCGGAGAACCTCGCGCCGCTGATCCTCCGGTGCCTCGCCAAGGAGCCCGAGGACCGGCCCACTCCCGACGAGTTGATGCGCGAGCTTCGGTCGGTGGCGGCCTCGTACGACACGCAGGCGTTCATACCGGCCCAGCGGACGAGCGATGAATCCCGATCACTCGGTCTCCTTCCCGACGGGAAGCCCGAGGCGCGGCGCTCCAGGAGGGTCAAGGGCCGGTGGGTGGCCCTGGCGGCCGCGGCGCTGGCGCTCGTCGTGGGCGGGGCGTTCACCGCGGTTCGTCTGGCGGGCGACGGCGACCCGGCACCGACCGGGGACGACGTCCGGAAGACCGCGGCCATGTTCAGTCCATGGGAGGCCGAATCGGTGTCGGGAACGGCGACCGTGCCCCAGTGTTCGTACGGGGCGGGCAAGTTGCTGTGCGCGCAGTCCGGCACGGTGTTCGCCCTCGACCCCTTCGACGGGCGGCTCCTGTGGCGGCAGACCGTTCCTGGTGCACGAATTGGTCCGCCTGTCCTCGCCGGTGGCCTGGTGCAGCCCTGGCTGGACCTGAGCCGCGGTCTGAAAGCTCTCGACCCGGCTACGGGCAAGCCCAGGTGGCAGCAGGACATGCCTCCGTACAGCGGGCTCGCATACGCAGGCGGCAGCCTTCTGCTCACCGGTGTCGACGGCACGATCACAGGTGTTGACGGTGCGTCGGGCGACAGATTGTGGAGCCACCGAATAACCGGCCACCAGTTGCCCAGCTTCGTCTCCTACGCCGGGGACCCGCTGGCCTACGCGGCGACCAGGTCCGACGACGGGACGGCCACGCGCGTCACAGCGATGGATCCCGGTACCGGTGAGGTGCGGTGGGACGCACGGCTGAAGGGTGCGCTGAAGCCCATCGGATCGGCCGACGGGTCCGTCTACTTCGTCTCGCTCGGCAGTGTCTACGAGGACGCGACGAGCGTGGTCCGCTACACGCCCGCCACCAAGGCGTCCCGGCGCGTGGCGCTGCCGGTTCCGGTGGAACAGGCGGAAGGCACCGTTCGCAAGAACGTCGTCTACCTCCTGGGCACCGGCGGGTCGCTGGTGGCCGTCGACATGGACGCCCGCCGACAGCGGTGGAGCTCTGAGACCGCGGTGACCCGGGGGTCGACTCCGGTGGCCGACGACCGGCATGTGTACTTCACCGCCCTGGACGGACGGCTGCTCGCCGTGGATGCTCAGGGAGGCGAGCTCGTCGGGCAGACGTCACCTCGGCTCGGTTCGAGCGCGGACCGGATCGCGGCCGGACTGCCCGATCCGGTGATGGTCGGTCACCGGATCTACGCCGGCGCCCCCGACGGTTCCGTCTTCGCCGTCGACGCGCGGAACCCCGCCCGCTGGTGACGCGCAGGGCCGCCCCCTGCCGTAGCGGGAGGCGACCCCAAGTGCTGCTGTGTGTCAGCCGAGCATTGTGACGTCGCGCACCGCGCCCTTGTCGGCGCTCGTCGCCATCGCCGCGTAGGCGCGCAGGGCGGCGGAGACCTTGCGCTCGCGGTTCTTGGGAGCGTACGCACCGTTCAACGCCTGCTCACGGCGCGAAAGTTCCGTCTCCTCGACCAGCAACTCGATCGTGCGGTTCGGGATGTCGATGCGGATGCGGTCGCCGTCCTCGACGAGGGCGATCGTGCCGCCGGAGGCCGCCTCCGGGGAGGCGTGGCCGATGGACAGGCCCGAAGTGCCGCCGGAGAAGCGGCCGTCGGTGATCAGGGCGCAGGTCTTGCCGAGGCCGCGGCCCTTGAGGAAGGACGTCGGGTAGAGCATCTCCTGCATACCGGGGCCGCCCTTGGGGCCCTCGTAGCGGATGACCACCACATCGCCGTGTGTGACCTGCTTGTTGAGGATCTTCTCGACGGCCTCTTCCTGCGACTCGCAGACGACCGCCGGGCCCTCGAAGGTCCAGATCGACTCGTCGACACCGGCCGTCTTCACCACACAGCCGTCGACGGCGAGGTTGCCGCGCAGCACCGCCAGGCCGCCGTCCTTGGAGTACGCGTGCTCGGCACTGCGGATGCAGCCGCCCTCGGCGTCCTCGTCCAGCGCCTCCCAGCGCTCGGACTGGGAGAAGGCCTCGGCGGAGCGGACGCAGCCAGGGGCCGCGTGCCACAGTTCGAGCGCCTCGGGGGACGGGGAGCCGCCTCGGACGTCCCAGGTCTTCAGCCAGTCCGCGAGGGACGGGCTGTGGACCGCGTGCACGTCCTCGTTCAGCAGGCCCGCGCGGTGCAGTTCGCCGAGCAGGGCGGGGATGCCGCCGGCGCGGTGCACGTCCTCCATGTAGTACGTGCGGTCCTTGGCGACGTTCGGCGCGACCTTCGCCAGGCACGGGACCCGGCGGCTGACCGCGTCGATCTGCTCCAGACCGAAGGGGACGCCCGCCTCCTGGGCGGCGGCGAGCAGGTGCAGGATCGTGTTGGTGGAGCCGCCCATCGCGATGTCCAGGGCCATGGCGTTCTCGAAGGCCTGGAAGGTGGCGACGTTGCGCGGCAGGACCGTCTCGTCGTCCTGCTCGTAGTAGCGGCGGGTGATGTCCATCACCGTGCGGGCCGCGTCCTCGTACAGACCCTTGCGGGCCGTGTGCGTGGCGAGGACCGAGCCGTTGCCCGGGAGCGAGAGGCCGATGGCCTCCGTCAGGCAGTTCATCGAGTTGGCCGTGAACATGCCGGAACAGCTGCCGCAGGTCGGACAGGCGTTCTCCTCGATACGGAGGATGTCCTCGTCCGAGATCTTCTCGTTCACGGCCTCGGACATCGCGTCGACCAGGTCGAGCGTACGGACCGTGCCGTCGACCAGCGTGGCGCGGCCGGACTCCATCGGGCCGCCGGAGACGAAGACCGTCGGGATGTTGAGGCGGAGAGCCGCGTTCAGCATGCCCGGGGTGATCTTGTCGCAGTTGGAGATGCAGATCAGGGCGTCGGCGCAGTGCGCCTCGACCATGTACTCGACCGAGTCGGCGATGAGGTCGCGGGACGGGAGGCTGTACAGCATGCCGCCGTGGCCCATCGCGATGCCGTCGTCGACGGCGATCGTGTTGAACTCGCGCGGGATGCCGCCCGCCTCACGGATCGCCTCGCTGACGATCCGGCCGACCGGCTGGAGGTGGGTGTGGCCCGGCACGAACTCGGTGAAGCTGTTGGCGACCGCGATGATCGGCTTACGGCCGATGTCCGCACCGGGTACACCGGAGGCGCGCATAAGGGCGCGGGCGCCCGCCATATTGCGACCGTGGGTGACTGTGCGGGACCTCAGCTCGGGCATCGTCGCTCGCTCCTTCAGACAGATAGGGCTGCTATTGAGCGTACGCCGGTCATCCAGGGTCCGGACACGGTGTCCGGAATGCGGGATGTACGTCTCGGTCGGCGGCCGTGTGCTGCTCAGGGTCTGGTCAGGTGGCCCTGTACGACCGGTGCCACCCTCGTGATGATCTGCTCCGGGTCCGCCGAGGCGATCGGCTCGATCTTGATGACGTAACGCATCATCGCGATACCGACGAGCTGGGCCGCCGCGAGCTCGGCGCGCAGTTCCGCGTCCGGGAGGTCGAGCTGTTCGGCGATACGGCGCAGCAACTGGGCGGCGACCAGTTTGCGGAAGACGGCGGCCGCGCTCTCGTTGTTGACGGCCGAGCGGACGATCGCGAGCAGCGGGGCCCTTGTCACCGGGTTCTCCCAGAGACCGATGATCATCCGGGTCAGCCGTTCGCCGACGCTGTCGAGGGGGCCGTCGAGGACGATGTCGCGGCCCCTGAACGCGGGCGCGAAGGCGACTTCCACGGCCGCCTCGAAGACCTGTTCCTTGGTGCCGAAGTAGTGGTGCACCAGCGCGGAGTCCACACCGGCCGCCTTGGCGATCCCGCGCACGGACGTCTTCTCGTAACCCCGCTCGGAGAACTCCTCGCGGGCCACGGCCAGGATCCGGGCCCTGGTGTCGGCGGATTCGCTGCGGGTACGGCGGCCCCGGCCCCGGCGGGGTGCTGCGGTGTCGGTCACGGCCGGGGCACCTTCACCGCGGAGGCCAGATGGAGGCGGGTGTAGGCCAGCGCCTCGGCGAGGTCGGCCTCCCGCTCGGCGCTGGACATCGCCCGGCGGGTGTTGACCTCGATGACGACATGGCCGTCGAAACCGGTCAGGGCGAGACGTTCCAGCACCTCGGCGCAGGGCTGGGTGCCGCGGCCGGGGACGAGGTGCTCGTCCTTCGCCGAACCTCGGCCGTCCGCGAGGTGCACATGCCCCAGTCGGTCACCCATGCGGTCGATCATATGGATGGCGTCGGTGCGGGCGGTCGCGGTGTGGCTGAGATCGATCGTGAAGTGGCGGTAGTCGTCCTTGGTGACGTCCCAGTCGGGGGCGTACGCGAGCATCTCGCGGTCGCGGTAGCGCCAGGGGTACATGTTCTCTACGGCGAACCGCACATCTGTCTCGTTCGCCATGCGCCAGATTCCGGCGACGAAGTCGCGCGCGTACTGGCGCTGCCAGCGGAACGGGGGGTGCACGACGACCGTGCTCGCGCCCAGCTTCTCGGCCGCCGCCTGGGCGCGCTGGAGCTTGGTCCAGGGGTCGGTGGACCACACGCGCTGGGTGATGAGCAGACAGGGGGCGTGCACGGCGAGGATCGGGATCTGGTGGTAGTCGCTGAGCCGGCGCAGTGCCTCGATGTCCTGGCTGACCGGATCGGTCCACACCATGACCTCGACGCCGTCGTACCCGAGGCGCGCCGCGATCTCGAAGGCCGTCGCCGTCGACTCCGGATAGACCGAGGCCGTAGACAGCGCGACCTTCGCATCCGGGATGCGCACCACTGGTTCTGCCACGGAGACAGGGTACGGGGCCTCGCTCGGCACGGGGGAGCCGACGGCCGTGGGCGGGCTGTGGGGGTACGGCAATCGGCCAGGCGGGGGGCTGGGGTGGGGAGGGGGTGGCGCACTTCACTCGGGGTGGGCGGGGTGTGTTCGGATGCGCGGGGCGCGCGGGCCAGGTGATGCGCCGGGAGCGCACGCCGTACGAGTGCAAATCTGTGCGCACGCCGTAGGAGCAAAACCCTCGCGCACATGCCCGGCGCGCGAGCCCCCGCGCACCCCCAGCCAGCCACCCTCCCCGTGTCACACAGCCGGAAGGTGGTCCATCCTGCGCAGGATCACGCCCTCCCGCAGCGCCCACGGGCAGATTTCCAGGGTCTCCACGCCGAACAGGTCCATCGCCCCCTCGGCGACCAGGGCGCCCGCCAGCAGCTGGCCCGCGCGGCCCTCGGAGACGCCGGGGAGGTCGGCGCGTTCCTCGGTCGTCATGCCGGCCAGTTGCGGGACCCAGGCCTCCAGGGACTCTCGCTTCAGGTCGCGCTGGACATACAGGCCCTCCGCGGAGCGGGCGGCGCCGGCGATGCGGGCGAGCTGCTTGAAGGTCTTGGACGTGGCGACGACATGGTCGGGACGTCCGAAGCGGCTGAACTCACCGACCGTACGCGCGATCTGGGCGCGGACATGTCGGCGCAGGGCCCGGATGTCCTCGGGGTCGGGCGGATCGCCGGGCAGCCAGGCGGCGGTGAGGCGCCCGGCGCCGAGCGGCAGCGACACCGCGGCGTCCGGCTCCTCGTCGATGCCGTAGGCGATCTCCAGGGAGCCGCCGCCGATGTCCAGGACCAGCAGTTTTCCGGCCGACCAGCCGAACCAGCGGCGGACGGCGAGGAAGGTGAGCCGGGCCTCCTCCGCGCCGGTGAGGACCTGGAGCTCCACCCCGGTCTCGGCCTTCACGCGCGCGAGGACGTCATCGGCGTTGCTGGCCTCGCGCACCGCGGAGGTCGCGAACGGCAGCAGGTCCTCCACGCCCTTGTCCTCGGCGGCCTGGAGCGCTTCCTTGACGACCGAGATGAGTTTGTCGACCCCGTCGGGCCCGATGGCCCCGCTCTCGTCGAGCAGTTGGGCAAGGCGCAACTCCGCCTTGTGCGAGTGCGCGGGCAGCGGGCGCGCGCCTGGGTGCGCATCCACCACCAGCAGATGCACCGTGTTCGATCCCACGTCGAGGACACCGAGTCTCATGTACGGAACGCTACTGCCCGCCGAGCCGGGCACCGCCCCCGGTGCGGTCCCGGCCGGGGTCTCGGGCGACTTACCCTGGACGAGTGCCAAAGACGAAAAAGGCGAAGGATCAGAAGACGGCCAAATCAACCGGCGGTTCTTCGCAGGTGAAGCCGTCGAAGAAGGCGAAGAAGGCCCTGGCTGCGGACGAGAAGGGCCTCGACTTCGCACGCGCGTGGGTGGAGTTCCCCGATCCGGCAGACGATGAGCAGATCTTCCGGTGCGATCTGACATGGCTGACCTCTCGTTGGAACTGCATCTTCGGCAGCGGCTGCCAGGGAATCCAAGCAGGCCGGGCGGACGACGGGTGCTGCACCCTGGGCGCCCACTTCTCCGACGAGGACGACGAGAAGCGGGTCGCGGAGAACGTGGCGAGGCTCACGCCGGAGATCTGGCAGCACCATGACGTGGGCACGGAGACCGGCTGGATCTCGGAGGACGAGGACGGCGACCGGCAGACCCGCCCGTACCAGGGCTCGTGCATCTTCCAGAACCGGCCCGGCTTCGCGGGCGGCGCGGGCTGCTCGCTGCACATCCTCGCCCTCAAGGAGGGCCGCGAGCCGCTGGAGACCAAGCCGGACGTCTGCTGGCAGCTTCCGGTCCGGCGGACCTACGACTGGATCGACCGGCCCGACGACACGCGCGTGCTCCAGGTGTCGATCGGGGAGTACGACCGCCGCGGCTGGGGCCCGGGCGGCCATGATCTGCACTGGTGGTGCACCTCGGCGACCTCGGCACACGGCGCCGGTGACCCGGTGTATGTCTCCTACCGGCCGGAGCTGATCGAGCTGATGGGCAAGGCGGGCTACGACCGCCTGGTCGAGCTGTGCGAGGAGCGGCTGGCCTCGCAGCTGCCCCTGCTGGCACCGCATCCCGCGGATCCGGTGGACTGACGGCCCCAAGGGCTACGACGTGGACGGGCTCGGGTCGCCGGTCGGTGACGTCGAGCCTGTCGGGTCTCCGGGGTCTTCCGGGCCGGACGGCGGCGGATCCGGGTCGGACGACGAGGGCGGCGGGTCGCTCGGCGTGGGGTCCGTGGGTGTCGGGTCGGTCGGCGTCGGCTCGGGGTCGGTGGGCGTCGGGTCCGGGGACGACGGGGGCGGGTCGCTCGGAGTCGGATCCGTGGGCTCCGGGTCGGGGCTTCCCGGTCCGGGATCGGAGGGGCTCGGCGCGGTGCCGTAGCCCTCGATGCGCACGACGGCTCCGGCGGGTGAGACGGCGACCTGTGCGCTCCAGTACCCGGACGGCTCGCGGAGCGGGTCGACGTACACCTTGATCGTCAACGATTCGCCGGGGGCGAGGGTTCCCGAGGCGCGGCTCAGGTAGAGCCAGGAGGCGCCGGTGGTCGCGGACCAGCGCACGGGGGCTTCGCCGCTCGCGGTCAGGGTGATGAGCGTGGTGTCGCCGCGGTTGCCCGCCGTCACGTCGAGCTGTGCCGCGCCCTTCTGGCCGGCGCCGGTGACGCTGATGACCTCGACCGTGACATCGGGCTTGGCGCCCTTGGCGTGGCGGCCGCCGGGATGGCTGCTGGCGTTGCCCGCGTTCTCGTAGCCGCCCTCCGGAGTCTCGCCGTCGAGGGCGTCCGGGCCGTGCGCCTCGCTCGCGCTGGCCGAGCGGCCCTCGGTCGCCTCGCCGGCGGGCGCGCCCCGGTAGGCGGCCCACAGGGCCAGCACGGGCGCGGCTACGACGGTGGCGACGACGGTCGTCGTGACGGCACGCGCGCGCAGGCGGTCCCGGCGGGCGGCCGTGTCCTTGGGGTCCATCGGGAAGCCGCGGCGGTCGAAGCGGGGGGCGGTGCCCCGCGCGCGTGGGACGTGCGCCATGGCGACGTGCAGCGCCGCGCGGGGTGCCTCCAGGACGGGCAGTTCCGCCGGGGTGACGGTGGCGCCGGGCCAGCGGCCGGGGACCGCGCGCTCGGCGGTACGGCGGCAGCGCGGGCAGTCGTCGACGTGGCGCACCAGCTCGCGGCGCAGGGCCGTGCTGAGGACGAGCTGGTTGTCGCCGGTGAGGCGGGCGACGCTCGGGCAGGTGCCGGTCTCCACCACGGCGAGCGCCGCGCGCGTGCGCTCCACCTCGCAGGCGGCCGAGGCGAGCAGTTCGCGGGCGACGGCGTGGTCCATGCCGAGGACGGCGGCGACCTCGTGGGCGGCGAGGTGGTGGCGTACGGCGAGTTCGAGCGCCTCGCGCTGTTCGGGGGTGGTGCCGGCCGCCTCCGGCCAGGCGAGCAGGGAGAGTTGGCGTCTGCGGTCCTCCTGGACCTGCTCGGAGACGGGCGCGGTCGTGGGCTGCCGATGAGTGCCGTGGCGGCCCGCCGCGTGGGTGGCCTGACGTTTCTGCTTGGCCTCGGCCAGCTTGCGCAGGCATGCCCAGCGGGCCAGGGCGTACAGCCAGGCGCGGCGGTCGCCGGCGGACTCCGGGACGCGCTGCCCACGGCGCTCGGCCAGCGCGAGGACGTCGCCCAGGGCGGCGGTCGCGGTGTCGTGGTCGCACAGTACGGAGAGGCAGTAGGTGAACAGGCCGTCCAGGTACGGCTCGTAGCGCGCGGGCGGACGCTGCGCCAGGGTGCGCGCCGCACCTCGGTCGCGCGCCTCCCGGTGCGCTCGGTGTGCGCCGGTGGTGCGGGTGGTGGTCTCCGGACGGCTGCTCATCACCCGTGGACCGTAGGCGGGTCGGGGTGGTGGCTTCTTCCACCTTGAGCACATTTAATCCGTACGGGTGAAACGATCCCTCATAAGGGGACAGGAGCCCTGGATTCCGTGGCTGGTTCGTGATGGTCGTGGCTGATTTCCCTCAGCCGCAGCGCCGGTGACCGTTCCGTGCCCGCCGCCGTCGAGGGCGTTGTCAGTGGGGCCGGATACCGTTCCGCTCATGGCTGCCCGTACGAAGTCCGCCAAAGAGCGCCCGTCCTACCGCTGCACCGAGTGTGGGTGGCAGACGGCGAAGTGGCTCGGTCGGTGCCCCGAGTGTCAGGCCTGGGGGACGATCGAGGAGTACGGCGCGCCCGCGGTCCGTACGACGGCGCCCGGGCGCGTGACCAACTCGGCCGTGCCCATCGGGCAGGTCGACGGGCGGCAGGCGACCGCGCGGTCCACCGGGGTGCCCGAACTGGACCGGGTGCTCGGCGGCGGGCTCGTGCCCGGGGCCGTCGTACTGCTCGCCGGTGAGCCCGGTGTCGGCAAGTCCACGCTGCTGCTCGACGTCGCGGCCAAGGCGGCCAGTGACGAGCACCGCACCCTCTATGTCACCGGCGAGGAGTCGGCGAGCCAGGTCCGGCTGCGCGCCGATCGCATCAAGGCCCTCCACGACCATCTGTATCTCGCCGCCGAGACCGACCTGGCGGCCGTGCTCGGTCACTTGGACGCCGTCAAGCCGTCCCTGCTGATCCTCGACTCCGTCCAGACGGTGGCCTCCCCGGAGATCGACGGCGCCCCGGGCGGCATGGCGCAGGTGCGGGAGGTGGCCGGGGCGCTGATCCGGGCCTCCAAGGAGCGCGGGATGTCCACGCTGCTTGTGGGCCATGTCACCAAGGACGGCGCCATCGCGGGCCCCCGCCTGCTGGAGCACCTCGTGGACGTCGTCCTGCACTTCGAGGGCGACCGGCACGCGCGCCTGCGTCTGGTGCGCGGCGTCAAGAACCGGTACGGCGCGACGGACGAGGTCGGCTGCTTCGAACTGCACGACGAGGGCATTACTGGCCTTACCGACCCAAGCGGACTTTTCCTGACTCGTCGTGACGAACCGGTCCCCGGTACCTGTCTGACGGTCACCCTGGAGGGCCGCCGCCCGCTGGTCGCCGAAGTACAGGCGCTCACCGTCGACTCGCAGATCCCCTCCCCGCGCCGCACCACCTCCGGTCTGGAGACCTCCCGGGTCTCGATGATGCTCGCCGTACTGGAACAGCGCGGCAGAATCAGCGCCCTGGGCAAGCGGGACATCTACTCCGCGACGGTCGGCGGAGTGAAGCTCTCCGAGCCCGCCGCTGACCTCGCCATCGCCCTCGCGCTGGCCAGCGCCGCGAGCGACACCCCGCTGCCGAAGAACCTCGTCGCGATCGGCGAGGTGGGCCTTGCGGGCGAGGTCAGACGGGTTACGGGCGTCCAGCGCCGGCTCTCGGAAGCGCACCGCCTCGGCTTCACGCACGCGCTCGTGCCGGGCGATCCCGGGAAGATCCCTCCCGGTATGAAGGTGCTGGAAGTCGCGGACATAGGGGACGCCCTCCGGGTCCTTCCGCGCTCGCGTCGACGAGAGGCCCCACGGGACGACGAGGACCGCCGGTAGACTTTGCCCTGGTCTCGCCCGTCCGTACGAATGAAGTGTGCGAAACGGGAGCGCCCCAGATCCTGCGACCGGAGGAGTGCAGTGGCAGCCAACGACCGGGCAGCAGCTCCCGGAAAGTCCGGTGGGAGCTCCGGTGCCGATGGCCTGATGCGCGCCTCACTGAGCGCCGTGGCACCCGGCACGGCCCTGCGCGACGGCCTTGAGCGGATCCTCCGCGGCAACACCGGAGGGCTTATCGTGCTGGGCTCCGACAAGACCGTCGAGGCCATGTGCACGGGTGGATTCGTGCTGGATGTCGAGTTCACGGCGACCCGGCTGCGGGAGCTGTGCAAGCTGGACGGCGGCATCGTGCTCTCCTCCGACCTGTCGAAGATCCTTCGTGCCGGTGTGCAGCTGGTGCCGGATCCGACGATCCCCACGGAAGAGACGGGCACACGGCACCGTACGGCGGACCGGGTCAGCAAGCAGGTCGGGTTCCCCGTCGTCTCCGTCTCCCAGTCCATGCGGCTGATCGCCCTGTACGTCGACGGGCAGCGGCGGGTGCTGGAGGACTCCGCGGCGATTCTGTCCCGGGCGAATCAGGCGCTGGCGACCCTTGAGCGGTACAAGCTGCGCCTTGACGAGGTCGCGGGAACGTTGTCAGCGCTGGAGATCGAGGACCTTGTGACGGTCCGGGATGTCTCGGCGGTGGCGCAGCGGCTGGAGATGGTGCGGCGGATCGCTACCGAAATCGCCGAGTATGTGGTGGAGCTGGGTACCGACGGGCGGCTTCTCGCGCTTCAGCTGGACGAGTTGATCGCGGGTGTGGAGCCCGAGCGGGAGCTCGTGGTCCGGGACTATGTGCCCGAGCCGACGGCCAAGCGGTCCCGTACGGTCGAGGAGGCGCTGTACGAGCTGGACGCGCTGAGCCATGCGGAGCTGTTGGAACTGCCCACGGTGGCTCGGGCGTTGGGGTACACAGGGTCGCCCGAAGCGCTGGACTCCGCGGTGTCGCCGCGTGGGTTCCGGCTGCTGGCGAAGGTGCCTCGGCTGCCCGGGGCGATCATCGACCGGCTGGTGGAGCACTTCGGCGGGCTGCAGAAGCTGCTCGCCGCGAGCGTGGACGATCTGCAGACCGTGGACGGCGTCGGCGAGGCGCGGGCGCGGAGCGTGCGCGAGGGGCTGTCGCGGTTGGCGGAGTCTTCGATTCTCGAGAGGTACGTCTAGCCCGCGGCGCGCAGCCGTGAGCGCCACCCGGCGCTCGGGCTGCGCCCCGGCGAACCCTCAGTCCTTCTCCAGGACGAACGACGTCTGCGCCTTCGCAAAGCCCGGAGTCGTTGCTTCCACCAGGTAGGTACCGGCCGCCGCCGAGCCCGCCGGAGGCGTTGCGCACTCGGCTGCGCTCGGCTTGCGGTCCCACTTGACCGTGTACGTGACGCTGCTGTCGGCGGCGACTCGGAAGGGCAAGTTGGCGGAGGTCTTCGGGCAGTCCGCGGAGGACCAGTAGGCGTCGTCGCTGCCTGCCTGAGTGATCGTCAGGACCGCGTTCTTCGGGCCGAGATCGACCTTGCAGTCGCCGCCGGAGGAGTTCGTCGCGGTGAGTTCCAGGGTGGGCGTCTCACCGGGTCCGTAGGTGTTACGGGCACTCCGTACCGTCAACTTCACCGCGCCCGCAGTGCAGTTGGGCAGTGAGGAGCCCGCGGGAAGCGCATCGCCCGCTCCCACTCCCGTACCGCTGCCGGTCGAGCCGCCGCCCGCGCTCCCGTCGGAACCGGAGCCCGACCCGTCGCCCCCATCCGAACCCGACGTGTCGCCGGAGCCGGAGCCGGAGCCGGAGTCCGACCCGCCAGTGCCCTCGTCCTCCGACTCGTCCCGTCCGCCCGGCGCTTGGCTGATCGCGGGCCCGGAGCCGGACGGTCCCGGCGTGATCGTCGACGGTGCGGGATTCTTGCCGTTGCCGCCGTCCGCGCCGTTCTTGTCGCCTCCGCCGCCCGAGGTGAGCACCCAGGTGATCAGCAGCGCCAACAGGGCGACCACAGACAGCAGTACGGCCCTCCGTCGCCAATAGATGGTGGAGGGAAGCGGCCCGACCGGATTGCGCAGAGATCCCACGGCGCAAACTGTACGAGAGATCGGCGCGTTCGCTTCCCCCACCCGCCGCCCCGGGCCACAACTTTTCCGGATCATCATCCCGGACAGCCGCCCCAACGGGCGCCGTCACCCCTGTCTTTCGTCAGGTCGAGCGCGCGACGATCGCAGGATGTGACGGTATCGACCCGCCGCCCACCGTCCGTGACCATGAACTTCGAGGACGGCACAGGACACTCCTACGTGGGTCCAGCACACCGCCGAGACATGGACGGAGGCCGGACTGCTCCGGGAACTCTCCTGCGCGGGCCGTCCGTTGGTGACGGTGACGGTCGTGCCGCCCGCCTCCTCGACCACGTAGGGCGATGAGGCTGAGCCCGTGGCCGAGGGAGTCGTGCCTGTCCTGGGCGATCCGGGCGCGTTCACGCAGCCGCGCCCACTCCTCGGCGGTGGCCAGCTCCCGGCTCTGCCGCCACAGTGGACAGGCCCGCCATATGCCAGGACGTTCCATCCGGCCGACGCCGCAAGCGACCGGCACGCACGCACTGCTGCCGATCATCACGTGCCGAGCCCTGCAGATGCCGAGCCCCCAGCCAAGGTCCCGTCCCCCCAGCGGGTGGCGGTCCCCCCGTGCCCCCTCCCCCGCATGGCAGGATCGGTAAGGCCATGACTGCGCCCACGAAGTCCGACGCCCCCGAGTCCCTCAGCGGAGCGTCCCCGCTGCACTCCCCCGTCATCGACTGGTTCGACGACCACGCCCGTGATCTGCCCTGGCGGCGGTCCGAGGCCGGGCCGTGGGGGGTGATGGTCAGTGAGTTCATGCTCCAGCAGACGCCGGTGAACCGGGTCCAGCCCGTCTACGAGCAGTGGCTGGCCCGCTGGCCGCGCCCCGCCGACCTGGCCGCCGAGGCTCCGGGCGAGGCCGTCCGCGCCTGGGGCCGGCTCGGCTATCCGCGCCGCGCGCTCAGACTGCACGGCGCCGCGGTCGCGATAACGGAACGGCACGGCGGCGACGTACCGACCGATCACGCCCAGCTCCTGGCGCTGCCCGGCATCGGGGAGTACACGGCGGCCGCGGTCGCCTCCTTCGCGTACGGGCAGCGGCACCCGGTGCTCGACACCAACGTCCGCCGGGTCTTCGCCCGGGCGGTGACCGGCGTGCAGTACCCGCCGAACGCCACCACCGCCGCCGAGCGCAAGCTGGCCCGCGCGCTGCTGCCCGAGGACGAGCCGACCGCCGCGCGCTGGGCCGCCGCCTCCATGGAGCTGGGCGCGCTGGTGTGCACGGCGAAGAACGAGTCGTGCCACCGCTGCCCGATCGCCGCGCAGTGCGCCTGGCGGCTCGCGGGCAAGCCGGAGCACGAGGGACCGCCGCGCCGCGGCCAGACCTACGCCGGCACCGACCGCCAGGTGCGCGGCAAGCTGCTCGCCGTCCTGCGCGAGGCCCACGCGCCCGTGCCGCAGACGGCCCTGGACCGCGTATGGCACGAACCGGTACAGCGCGCCCGGGCGCTGGACGGACTGGTCGCGGACGGACTGGTGGAGCCACTGCCGGGTGGTTTGTATCGGCTCCCGTTGACCTGAGCCGACATCGCCGTAACGCCAAATCGCCCCATAGCAGCGCCAATCAATGCACCGCTTTACCCCTTTCCTACTTCCGTTACACAACCGACGGACAGCCGAGTGCCAGCCGCAGGCTGCTTCGCACAGCCCCGTGACAACGGCTCCGTAGCTTCATTTCCGTGCTCGACACGAGCGCGAGAGAAGTCAACGGGGCAGTAAACGGGGATGTGGAGGCGGTCAATATGGCGCAGGGCGAGGTGCTCGAGTTCGAGGAGTACGTCCGCACCCGGCAGGACGCGCTGCTGCGCAGTGCCCGCCGGCTGGTCCCGGACCCCGTGGACGCCCAGGACCTCCTCCAGACGGCGCTGGTACGGACGTACGGCCGCTGGGAGACCATCGAGGACAAGCGGCTCGCGGACGCCTATCTGCGCCGGGTGATGATCAACACGCGGACCGAGTGGTGGCGGGCCCGCAAGCTGGAGGAGGTGCCGACCGAGCAGCTCCCGGACGCCTCGGTCGACGACTCCACCGAGCAGCACGCGGACCGCGCCCTGTTGATGGACGTCATGAAGGTGCTCGCCCCCAAGCAGCGCAGTGTGGTCGTGCTGCGACACTGGGAGCAGATGTCCACGGAGGAGACGGCCGCCGCCCTCGGCATGTCGGCCGGAACGGTCAAGAGCACGCTGCACCGGGCGCTCGCCCGGCTCCGCGAGGAGCTGGAGAGCCGCGATCTGGACGCACGCGCGCTGGAGCGTGAGGAGCGGGAGCGTTGCGCGGCCTAGCCGACAAGGCCAGTGCGGGGCCGGTACCCGCCCGGGGGTCCCATCAGGCGGTGATCACGGCGCTCGCCGTGTTCGCCGCCCTCGCCCTTTTCGTGTCCGCCTGCGCCACCGGCGGCACCGGCGCCCGGGACGAGGGCCCGGCGCAGGACGAGTCGGCGGCCGGCGCCGCCGTCGCCCCGTCGTCGGCCCCCTCGCCCATGTCTACCGGCCGCCCCGGTCAGGCGGAGGTCGTGCGGATCATCAAGGCGGACCCGCTGGTCTCGACCGAGGTCAAACGCGATCTCCAGCCCTGCACGGCCGACGACTACCCCATCGACACCTCCTACGGCGACCTGACCGGCGGATCCTCCGACGACGTCGTCGTCAACGTCCTGACCTGCGGAGACGGCGTGGGCGTCGGCTCGTATGTGTATCGCGAGCAGAACGGCACGTACGAGAATGTGTTCAAGGCCGAGGAGCCGCCGGTCTACGCGCAGATCGACCGCGGCGATCTGGTGGTGAGCAAGCAGGTGTACGAGAAGGGCGACCCGGTGTCGAGTCCGTCCGGCGAGAACGTGATCACGTACCGCTGGAGCGAGGGCCGCTTCACCCAGGAGTACTTCTGGCACAACGACTACGGCACGGTCGTCGGCGACGAGCCCTCGCCGGTGCCGGAAACCTGACCACCGCCGGTGTGAACCGATCGGGCCCTTCCGTCCGATCATCAGTTGGACACCCACGACCACGAGGACTGAGAGCACCCGGGATGGCAGACCAGACCCACGTTCTGTTCGTCGAGGACGACGACGTCATCCGCGAGGCCACCCAGCTCGCCCTGGAGCGGGACGGCTTCGCGGTGACCGCCATGCCCGACGGGCTGTCGGGCCTGGAGGCGTTCCGGGCGGATCGCCCCGACATCGCCCTGCTGGACGTCATGGTCCCCGGGTTGGACGGTGTCAGCCTGTGCCGGCGGATCCGGGACGAGTCGACCGTGCCGGTGATCATGCTGTCGGCGCGGGCCGACTCCATCGACGTCGTGCTGGGCCTGGAGGCCGGCGCGGACGACTACGTCACCAAGCCGTTCGACGGTGCCGTGCTCGTCGCGCGTATCCGCGCGGTGCTGCGCCGCTTCGGGCATGCGAGCGGCGGCGTCCAGGCCGAGGAGCCGGGGGCGACGGCGACCGGTGGGGTGCTGACCTTCGGTGAACTGGAGATCGACACCGAGGGCATGGAGGTGCGCCGGGCCGGTCAGCCGGTCGCGCTCACGCCCACCGAGATGCGGCTGCTGCTGGAGTTCTCCTCCGCGCCGGGCACGGTGCTCTCCCGGGACAAGCTCCTGGAGCGGGTGTGGGACTACGGCTGGGGCGGGGACACCCGGGTCGTCGACGTCCATGTGCAGCGGCTGCGTACAAAGATCGGCCAGGACCGGATCGAGACGGTCCGCGGCTTCGGCTACAAGCTCAAGGCCTGAGCGGGGCGGGGAATGCGGGGGATCACCTGGCGCCGTGCGGATCTGCGCGCGGCCGATATCCGTACCGGGCTGAAGTGGAAGCTCAGCGCGGCCATCGCGCTGGTCGGCGCGCTGGTGGCGGTCGCGCTCAGCCTGGTCGTGCACAACGCCGCGCGCGTGTCGATGCTGGACAACGCGCGCGATCTCGCCGACGAGCGCATCCAGATCGCCGCCCGCAACTACGAGCTGTCGTCGCGCCCGAACTTCCCGGGTGTCAAGGTCGACGACCCGGAGCTGCCCGCTCCGCTGCGGGAGAAGGTACGGCAGGGGCGGCGGGCGACCTATGTCACCGACTCGCCCGGCGGCGGTCCTGACATCTGGGCGGCCGTGCCGGTGCAGGACGGGACCGTGCTGTCGCTACACACCGGGTTCACCGACCGCAGCACCGACATCCTGAAAGACCTCGACCAGGCCCTGGTGATCGGCTCCATCGCGGTCGTCCTCGGCGGCAGCGCGATCGGTGTGCTGATCGGCGGGCAGATGTCACGCCGGCTGCGCAAGGCGGCGGTCGCGGCGGGGCAGGTCGCCAAGGGCGAGCCGGACGTACGGGTGCGGGACGCGATCGGCGGGGTCGTACGGGACGAGACCGATGACCTCGCGCGGGCCGTGGACGCCATGGCGGACGCGCTTCAGCAGCGGCTCGAGGCGGAGCGGCGGGTCACGGCCGACATCGCGCACGAGCTGCGTACGCCGGTGACGGGGCTGCTGACCGCGGCGGAACTGCTGCCGCCGGGGCGGCCGACCGAGCTGGTCCTGGACCGGGCGAAGGCCATGCGCACGCTGGTGGAGGACGTCCTGGAGGTGGCCCGGCTCGACGGGGCCTCGGAGCGGGCGGAGTTGCAGGACATCCTGCTGGGCGAGTTCATCACCCGGCGGGTCGCGGCGAAGGATCCGGACGTCGAGGTCCGGGTCGTGCACGAGTCGGAGGTCACCACCGACCCCCGGCGCCTGGAGCGCGTGCTGTTCAACCTGCTCGCCAATGCCTCCCGGCACGGCAAGCCGCCGATCGAGGTCACCGTCGAGGGGCGGGTCATCCGGGTCCGCGACCACGGTCCCGGGTTCCCCGAGGCCCTCCTCGCCGACGGTCCGAGCCGCTTCCGCACCGGGAGCAGCGACCGGGCCGGACGCGGGCACGGCCTGGGCCTGACCATCGCGGCCGGCCAGGCCCGGGTGCTGGGCGCACGGCTGACATTCCGCAACATCCGCCCGGCCGGTGCCCCGGAGGGCGTACCGGCGGAGGGGGCGGTGGCGGTGCTGTGGCTGCCGGAGCACGCGCCGACGAACACGGGCAGCTATCCGATGCTGCCCTAACGCTCCGGGGTGCCGCGCTGTGTCGTCTTGCGGCTGCGGCGCCCGTCGTGGCTGATCGCGCAGTTTCCCGCGCCCCTGAGGGCGTTCCCCTCCCCCGAGTCAGACGGTCTCCTCCTTGGGGCCCGCCCCCTTCAGCGGGACCTCCTTCACGAAGACCGCCGCGATCAGCGAGACCACCGCGACCACGGCCCCGAGCAGGAACGCCGAGTGCGTGCCCGAGGACACCGCGTGCTGGTACGCCTCCCGCGCCGCCTCCGGCAGCTTCGCCAGGCTCGCCGCGTCCAGTTGCGCGGACTGCTCGGTCACCTTGGAGCCGAGCGCCCCGGCCCGCTCGGCCATGACGTCCTGGACCCGGTTGTTGAACAGCGCGCCCATGATCGCGACACCGAACGAGGAGCCGAGCGTACGGAAGAGGGTGGTGGAGGAGGACGCGACGCCCATGTCCTTCATCTCCACGCTGTTCTGCGCGACCAGCATGGTGATCTGCATCAGACAGCCCATGCCGAGTCCGACCACGGCCATGAACACCCCGGAGGTGAACCGGGAGGTCCCGGTGTCCATCGTGGACAGCAGATACAGGCCGACGACCATCAGGGCACTGCCGGCGACCGGGAAGACGTAGTACCGGCCGGAGTTGGTGGTCACCCGGCCAGCGACCATCGAGGTCACCAGCATCGCGCCGAGCATCGGCAGGAGCAGCAGCCCGGAGTTGGTGGCGGACGCGCCCTGCACGGACTGCTGGTAGAGCGGCAGGAAGAGCGTGGCGCCGAACATCACGAATCCGGCGATGAAACCGATGATCGACATCAGCGTGAAGTTGCGGCTGCGGAAGATGTGCAGCGGCAGCACCGGCTCGGCGGCCTTGGTCTGCCAGAACACGAACCCGACGAGCGCGGCGACCCCGATGCCGATCAGCTCCATGATCCGCGCGGACGTCCAGGCGTACTCCGTGCCGCCCCAGGTGGTGACCAGCACGATCGCGGTGATGCCGACGGTCAGCAGCGCGGCGCCCGGATAGTCGATCCGCGCCTGAGCCCGCTTCTTCGGCAGCTGCAGGACCGCGCTGATGGCGAGCAGGGCGACGATGCCGAGCGGCAGGTTGATGTAGAAGGACCAGCGCCAGCCCCAGTGGTCGGTGATGGTGCCGCCGACCAGCGGACCGCCGATCATCGCGAGCGCCATGACGCCGGCCATCATGCCCTGGTACTTGCCGCGCTCACGGGGCGGAATCAGGTCACCGATGATCGCCATCACGCCGACCATGAGTCCGCCGGCGCCAAGGCCCTGCACGGCCCGGAATCCGATCAGCTGGCCCATGTCCTGGGCCATGCCGCTGAGCGCGGAGCCGATCAGGAAGAGCACGATCGAGCTCATGAAGACGCCCTTGCGCCCGTACATGTCGCCGAGCTTGCCCCACAGCGGGGTGGAGGCGGCAGTGGCGAGGGTGTACGCGGTGACGACCCAGGAGAGGTGTTCCAGCCCTCCCAGTTCACCCACGATCGTCGGCATCGCCGTACCGATGATCATGTTGTCGAGCATCGCCAGCATCATCGTGATCATGAGAGCGAGCAGGACCACCCGCACGCTCCTGGGCTGTTTCTCCGGTACCGCGTCCACGGCCACCGCGTCCACGGCCTGTGTGTGCGCCATGACTCCCACTCCCCCAGCTACTTACTTGCCGCCCGGCTAGTTGTCTACACTTCAGGAAAGTAGAGGCGTAACTAGCCGGGCGTCAAGTAAGTTTTTGGCAAGCGTCGAGGAGTACGAGGATGGGCGGCATGGGCGACACGGACGGCACCAAGCAGCGGCGCCGCGGTAACACCCGTCAGCGCATCCAGGACGTGGCGCTCGAACTCTTCGCCGAGCAGGGGTACGAGAAGACCTCACTGCGGGAGATCGCCGAGCGCCTGGACGTCACCAAGGCGGCGCTCTACTACCACTTCAAGACCAAGGAAGAGATCCTGGTCAGCATCTACGACGATCTGACGCAGCCGATCCTCGACCTGATCGAGTGGGGCAAGGGCCAGCCGCACACCCTGGAGACGAAGCAGGAGATCGTACGGCGCTACAACGACGCCCTGACCGACGCCGCCCCCCTCTTCCGCTTCATGCAGGAGAACCAGGCGACGGTACGGGAGCTGCGCGTCGGCGAGACGTTCAAGGAACGCATGCAGGGCCTGCGCGAGATCATCATCGACCCGGGCGCGGAACTCGTCGACCAGGTCCGCTACGTCAGCGCGATCTTCACCCTGCACGCGGGGATGTTCTTCCTCCAGGACCTCGACGCCGATCCCGAGGACAAGCGCGAGGCGGTGCTGGAGGTCGCGATGGACCTGGTGACTCAGGCCCACCGCGGTGGCGAAAAGCGTTAGAGCGACAGGCCCTTGGCGCGCAGGAAGGCGACCGGGTCGACGGCCGTGCCGTAGTTCGCCGTCGTACGGATCTCGAAGTGCAGGTGCGGGCCGCTGGAGTTGCCGGTGTTGCCGGACAGGGCGATGCGCTGGCCGGTCTTGACGATCTGGCCGGCCTTCACCTGGATCTTCGACAGGTGGGCGTACTGGGAGTACGTGCCGTTGCCGTGCTTGATGACGACGGCGTTGCCGTAGGCGGGACCGTCACCGGCGCCGTTGCCGCCGGCCTTGACGACCGTGCCGCCGTGCGCCGCGTAGACCTGGGTGCCGGAGGCGACGGCGAAGTCCTGACCGCTGTGGGTGGACTGCCACATGGCGCCGTTCGCGGCGTAGCTCGCGGACTTCGTGTACTTCTTCACCGGCTTGACCCAGGAGACGGCCTTGGCGGCCTTGGTGGCCTTGGTGGCCTTCGCGGTCACGGCGGTCTGGGCGGCGGCGGGCTGCGCGGCCTGGGCGACTCCGGCCCCCAGCACGACCGACGCCCCCAGGGCGGCGGCCACGGCGGCGACGCGGGTGCGGAGCGTGGACGTACGGGAAGAACGGACGGAGACGCGCTGGGACATCGAAACCTCGGGGGGATCGGGGACATGAAAACCACCCGGCACTCGGACGGCTGCCGGATGGGCCAGTCCTTGGTACCCCCGACCCCCATCCACCCCCAAACCCCTGATCTACGACGGAAGCTAGTACTTCACCAGAAAACTGACCTCTTCTTGACAGAGCTCCCATCAGGGACGAATCCACCCATGACTGCAAAAGCGGCCAGGGAGTTCAGGGTTATAAGTCCCATTTGCCCGAACGGACCTTTCCACTACTCAGCCTAGTAACGGACAAATCGCCTGTGCGGCATGTCACCGGCCGCCAAGATCCAAGGACGCCGGAATGTGACCGGCGCTACGCTGACCTGCGTTTACTCGACGACGGGGGAGGGCGGGTTGGACCCGGCAGTACTCGGCGCCAGGCTCGCGTCCGGCCTGGTCGCTCCGCTGGTCAAGAAGCTGTTCGTCAGGGAGGGCCCGGGCGCCGCCCTGGTGGACCGGCCGGTCAGGCTCTCGGCGCTGGTGTCCTTCCGGGGCGAGCAGCGCACCCTGGACCGCCCCGCCCTGCACAAACTCTCCGCCGAGCTGGTCCGCCAGTCCCTCAAGGGCGACGAGCGGCCGATCTACGCCGACGAGGAGCAGGCCGTCGTACACGCCCTCGCCGACACCCTGTACGCCCTGGGCGACCTCACCATGACCGACGTACAGGCGGTGGACCTCGGGCACGAGTTCCTGGCCGCGAGCCTGCGCAACGCGAGCGGCCACCCGGACCGCGAACTCTCCTACGACGCCGGGCAGTTCTACAGCCGTCTGCTCACCACGGCCTGTCTGCACATCGTGCACTTCTTCACCCAGCGGTCCGCCTTTGTCGCCCGCACCCTCGTCGAACAGTCCCGGCGGCAGCGGGAACTCATCGCCAAGGTCGACGAACTGATCGCCCGCACCCCACCCGCCGGCGGCACCGACACCACCTTCGAACGGCGCTATCTGCCCTACGTCACCACCAAGCACGGCCGGCTCACGATCTACGGCATCGACCTGGCCAACTCTCCCGACCGCTGGCCCCTGGACGCCGCCTACCTCAGCCTCCAGGCCCTCGGCCCCGCCGAGGACGACCGCGCCACCGGCCCCGGCGGGCTGCACATCGCCGCCGCCGTCAGCGCGCTCCCCGCCGAACAGGCCCTCTCGGAGCACGACCGGGTGCTGCTGCGCGGGGTCGCGGGGTCCGGCAAGACCACGCTCGTGCAGTGGCTCGCGGTGACCGCGGCCCGTGGGGAGCGCGGCGACCGGATCCCGTTCGTGCTGCCGCTGCGCACCCTGGTCCGCCGAGGCCTTCCGGCGCCGGACGCCTTCCTGTCCGCCGCGCACGTCCCGTTCCACGCGAACCAGCCGGACGGCTGGACGGACCGGGTCCTGGCCGCCGGGCGCGGCCTGCTGTTGATCGACGGTATCGACGAGATCCCCGAACGCGAGCGGGAACGCACCCGCCACTGGCTGCGCGACCTCCTCGACGTCTACCCCGGCAACCAGTGGCTGGTCACCTCCCGCCCCTCCGCCGTACGCGAGGACTGGCTCGCCGCGGACGGCTTCACCGAGCTGGCGCTCACCCCGATGAGCCAGGACGACGTGGCCGCGTTCATCGACCGCTGGCACACCGCGGCCCGGATCGACGCGCCCGATCCGGAGCGCCTGGACGACTACCGGCGCTCCCTCCTCGACGCCGTCCGCACCAAGCCGGACCTCGGGCGGCTCGCCACCAACCCCCTGATGTGCGGCCTGATCTGCGCCCTGCACCGGGACCGGCGCGGCTATCTCCCGCACGGACGCAAGGAGTTGTACGACGCGGCCCTGTCGATGCTGCTGGCGCGGCGGGACGAGGAGCGGGACATGTTCCCGCAGGGGGACCCCGGTGGCATGTCCGGGGGCGCGTTCGGGGGCGTGTTCCTCACGGAGCCGCCGCAGATCCAGCTCCTCCAGCGCCTGGCGTACTGGCTGATCCGTAACAACCAGTCCGAGCTGGACCGCGACCGCGCCGAACGGATCATCGCCGACGTCCTGCCGTCCCTGCCGGTCGCGGGCGACCAGGGTGACGCCGGGCAGATCCTGCGCTATCTCCTGGTCCGCAGCGGCCTGCTGCGCGAACCGGCCGCCGGGACCGTGGAGTTCGTCCACCGCACCTTCCAGGACTACCTGGGCGCGAAGGCGGCCGTGGAGGACGGCGACTTCGGACTGCTGGTGCGGGGCGCGGCGGACGAGCAGTGGGCGGATGTGGTGCGGATGGCGGTGGCGCATGCGCGGCCGCGCGAACGGGCGGATCTGCTACGGGACTTGAGTACGGCAGCTGATCGGGCCGAGGGTGCCGTCAGCGCCCGGCTGCGGCTGCTGGCGCTGGCCTCGCTGGAGCACGCGACGGAGCTCGATCCCCGGGTCCGCGCAGAGGTCGAGGCGAACGCGGCCTCGCTCATCCCGCCCCGCACCACGGAGGAGGCCCGCGCCCTGGCCTCCGTAGGACCGCTCGCCCTGGAGCTGCTGCCCGGCCCGGAGGGGCTGGACGAGGAGGAGGCGCGGGCGGTCGTCGTAACGGCCTCGCTCATCGGCACGGAGGCGGCGCTGCCGGTGCTGGCGCGGTTCCGGACCCATCCGGCGCTCGCCGTGCGGGCTCAACTGACCTGGACCTGGCATCGGTTCGCGACCCGGCGGTACGGCGAGGAAGTCATCGCGCATCTGCCGGAGGACGAACTGTTCTTCAGTGCGCAGTCGGTGGAGCAGTTGCGGTTTCTGCGGGAGCTGGGCGGGAGGCGCTCCGTGCAGCTGGCCGGTGACATCGCGCCGGATGAGATCAGCGCCGGGCTCAACCCCGGGACGACGGCGGAGCTGGTCATCCGGGACAACGACGAGCTGCGGGACCTGAGCTGTCTGTCGTCCCTGCACCAGCTCGTCTATCTGGACCTCCGCGGGTGCTTCTCCCTGGAAGACCTGGCCCCCCTGGCCGGCCTCCCCCTGTCCTGGCTGTCCCTGGACCTGCAGCCCGACCTGGATCTGTCCGCCCTCTCCGGTATGCCGGCCCTGACCCAGCTCGACCTCGGCATCATCCTGGAGGCCGACTCCCTGGACGAGGCGCTTCCCAGGGACCTGGACCTGCGCTATCTACGCTTCACCAAGTCGGCGCTCATGCATACCGGCCTGCGCGGACTGCACCGCTTTCCCTCACTGAAGCAGCTGAGCCTGGCCAAGCTGTACGAACCGCTCTCCCCCGAGGACTGCGCGGAGGTCGCCCGGCTCCCTGAGCTGGACGACCTGCGCATCGACTGGCGGCACCTGGGCGGCTGGCAGGGCCCACCCCTGCCCGGCATCACCCATCTGCGCCTGAACAACTTCCAGGGCACCGAGGACCTCTCGGCCGTCCCGACCCTGTTCCCTGCTCTCCGCTCGGTCACCATCGTCCACGCCCCAGAGGTCGCCTGGGTCCCCGAGGAGATCCTCGCCCCCCTCCCGGTGCCCCCCGTCTTCAAGCAGGTCCGCGGCGTCGTGTGACGCACACCTCTAGCCACCTACCGTCCAGTAACCCTACGGTTCCCCACGCGCCACCCAGCCACACGAACATGCACACGACACGCTGGCCGTTCGCGAAGGGACCCCCACGCACATGACCACCCGACGCCCCTGGGCGCTCCGCATAGGTGCAACCGCCGCCACCGCCGCCGCCCTCGTGGCTTTCGCCGGACCCGCTCAGGCCGCTCCGAGCACCGGCACGACGACCGTCGCGACCGCCGCCGCCACCGCGGACGTCGACTACGACACCTGGCAGAAGGACTGCCAACTGGTGATGAACCAGGCGCTGCCCCAGATCAAGCAGCGCATCGCGAACACCGAGCCGGGCGAGAAGCAGGCGATCGTGTTCGACATCGACAACACCACCCTGGAGACCGACTTCGGCTTCAGCTACCCCCAGCCGGCCAACAAGCCGGTCCTGGAGGTCGCCAAGTACGCCCAGGAGCACGGCGTCGCCCTGTTCTTCGTGACCGCCCGCCCGGGCATCATCTACTCGGTCACCGACTACAACCTCAAGTACCGCGGCTACAAGGTCGCCGGGCTCTACGTCCGCGGCTTCCTCGACCTGTTCAAGAACGTCGGCGACTACAAGACGGCCCAGCGCGTCGACATCGAGAACAAGGGCTACACGATCATCGCGAACATCGGCAACAGCGCCACCGACCTGTCGGGCGGCCACGCCGAGAAGACGTACAAGCTGCCGGACTACGACGGCCAGCTCTCCTGACCTCATCCTCCAACTCCCGGTAGTCTCACCCCCGTTCGCGCGATCACGGGGGTGAGTCGGATGGAGCCCGCGGTACTGGGTGGCCGACTGGTGTCGAGCCTGGTCGGCCCGCTGGTGCGCAAGCTGTTCGTGCAGGGCACCCCCGGCGCCGGGCTGGTCGACAAGCCCGTACGCCTCTGCGACCTGGTGTCGTTCCGGGGCGAGAAGCGCACGATCGGGGAGGCGGAGGTCCGCAAGCTCGCCGGCAGGCTGGTGTCGGAGGCGGTGGCCTCACCCGGCGAGCGGCCGTTCCCGCCCGACGAGGAAGAGGCCGTCACCGACACGCTGGCCCGCCGGCTGCTCGCCCTGGGCGACCTGGACATGGACGACGTCCAGGCCGTACGGATGGGCAGCCACGAACTCGCCCAGAAGCTGCACCGCAGGGCCGCACCCCCCGACGGCCTGTCCGGGGACGCCTGCGTCTTCCTCGACTCCACGACACAGTGGGCCTGCCTGCACATCCTGGAGTTCTTCACCCGCCGGTCCACCTTCGTCGCCCGCACCCTGGTCGAGCAGAGCCGCACGCAGTCCGAACTCATCGCCCTGGTCAATGAGTTGATCGCCCGCACGCCCCGACCCGACGCCCGGGACACCGCCTTCGAACACCGCTATCTGTCGTACGTCGCACAGCAGCACAACCACATCACCATCTACGGCATCGACCTACGGGACTCCCCCGACCGCTGGCCCCTCGAAGTCGCCTACCTGAGCCTGGAGGCGACGGGAGACGAGGAGCGCACGGGCGGCCCGGGCATCGGCTCCGAGGGCACCTTCAGCGTTCATCTGCCCGCCGAGGAAGCCCTCTTGGCCCACGACTGCGTGCTGCTGCGCGGGGACGCGGGCTCAGGCAAGACGACCCTGGTGCAGTGGCTCGCTGTGACAGCCGCCCGCACCGGCGATCGCGTCCCGTTCGTCCTCCCTCTGCGCACCTTGATCCGCGCGGGCGCCCTCCCGCCGCCCGCTGGCTTCCTGACGGCGGTGAGCTGTCCGCTGTCCCCGCCGGAGGCCTGGACGGAGCGGGTACTGACCGCCAAGCGCGCACTCATCCTCGTCGACGGCCTGGACGAGATCCCCGCCGCTGACCGGCACCACACCCGCGCATGGCTCCTCGGCCTGATCCACGCCTTCCCCGGCAATCAGTGGCTGCTGACCTCACGTCCCACCGCCGTACGCCCCGACTGGCTCACCGCGGAGGGCTTCCGCGAACTGCTCCTCGCCCCGATGCGCCGCCCCGAGGTGACGACCTTCGTCCGCCGCTGGCACGAAGCGGCGCAGGCCCCTGAGTACCTGCCTCCCCTGCTGGACGCCCTACGCACCAAACGCGACCTGGCCCGGCTCGCCACCAACCCCCTGATGTGCGGCCTGATCTGCGCCCTGCACCGGGAACGGCGCGGCTATCTGCCCACGGGCCGCAAGGAGTTGTACGACGCCGCCCTCACGATGCTGCTCACGCGCCGGGACCGGGAGCGGGGCATGGGCGCGGTGGACGGCGTGGACCTGAGCGAGGAGGCCCAGCTGGAGGTGGTCCAGCGGTTGGCGTACGCGCTGGTGCTGAGCGGCCGTACGGAGATGGACGTCGAGACGGCCGAGGGGATAGTCGAGCGATGCCTGCCGTCGATCGCGGTACAGGGGGCCGCCGCGACGGTGCTGCGGGCGCTGCTGCTGCGCAGCGGTCTGCTCCGCCAACCCGCGGAGGGGGTCGTCGACTTCGTCCACCGCACGTTCCAGGACTATCTGGGGGCGCGGTACGCGGTGGAGGAGGGGCACCTCGACGTCCTGGTCAGCCATGCGGACAACACGCAGTGGGAGGACGTGATCCGGCTGGCGGTGGCACACGCCCGGCCACGGGAACGGGCCTACCTCCTGGAGCAGTTGCTGTCCCGGAACACTCCCCGGCTGAGCCTGCTGGCGCTGGCCTGCCTGGAACACGCCCCGGCCCTGGACCCGGGGGTGCGGGCAATGGTCGAGGCACGGGCGGCCGCGCTGATCCCGCCGCGGACGCCGCAGGAGGCCAGGACCCTGGCGGAGGCGGGCCCTCTCGTGCTGGAGCTGCTGCCAGGACCGGAGGGACTGACCGACGACGAGGCCGAGGCGGTCACGGCGACGGCGGCGCTGGTCGGGACGGATGCCGCGGTGAGCGTACTGGCGCGGTTCCAGGGGTGCCGGTCGGACCGGGTACGGGTCAATCTCACCCGCGCCTGGGGGCGGTTCGACACGGAGATGTACGCCACCGAGGTGCTGGCCCACGTCGACACCGATGACCTGTACATCTTCGCCGACTCGCCCGAGCAGATGGCGGCCCTGCCGCTGCTCGGTCATCGGGCTCGACTGGGATTGACGGGCAACTACGCCCCCGCGGACGTACTGGAGGTACTGCCTGACGGGGTGGAGTATCTCGGCTTCTACGAGAACCCCGTGCTGAGCGATCTGAGGTCGCTGGGCTCGCTGCCTCTGCGTTCGCTCCGTCACTTGACCCTGGTGCGGTGCCCCGGGGTGGGCGACCTCTCGCCCCTGGCCGATCTGCGTCTGCGCTCTCTCTATCTGCACGAGCTCCACGAGCTGAACGGGCTGGCCCGCCTGACCACACTTGAGAACGTCACCCTCATCACGCGCCTGCCGGGCGGCGGACTGGCCGCCCTGCCACAGGACGCGCCGCTGACGTGGATCAGCCTGGGCTCGGGCGCCGTCGCGGAGACGGGCCTGCGTGGCCTGAGCCATTGGCAGGGGCTGGACTTCCTCGACCTCAGGGACGGACTCGGCGTCCTCGGCTCCCAGGACTGGGCCGAGGTCTCCCTGCTCCCTCGCCTCACCCGCCTGAGAATGTCCGCAAGCCTGGTCCCCGGCCTCGCAGGAGCCCCCCGGCTGTCCACCATCGAGGAATTGACCGTGACGGACGTCCGGGAGGGCTCGGACCTCACCGCGCTGGCCCACGTGTGCCCGCAGGTCCGCACCGTCCGGCTGTACCCGGAGCAACTGTCCGCAGCCTTGAACGCGGCCCCCTGGGCGGCGGTCTTCCCGGACGCCGAGGTCACCGCTCCGAGCGCCCGGCCCTATTTCTTCTGAACCCACTTCTGAACATGGAAAGGGCCGGTACCCGAAGGCACCGGCCCTTTTACGGCGTCGCCGTGAGGCTTACGCCTCCTTGCTCAGGTTCGGACCGGCACCGCCGGCCGCCTGCTCGATCGGCGGGACGTCGGGGAGCGCCGCCTTCTCCTCACCACGGAAGGTGAAGG
Source organism: Streptomyces sp. NBC_00287 (assembly GCF_036173105.1). NCBI lineage: Bacteria > Bacillati > Actinomycetota > Actinomycetes > Kitasatosporales > Streptomycetaceae > Streptomyces > Streptomyces sp. NBC_00287. The sequence continues at coordinate 5,348,799 of NZ_CP108053.1, read as the reverse complement.
TCTTGGCCTCGCCCTCGCCCTCGGTGTCCACGACCACGATGTGACCGGGGCGCAGCTCGCCGAAGAGGATCTTCTCGGAGAGGGAGTCCTCGATCTCGCGCTGGATGGTGCGACGCAGCGGACGCGCACCCAGCACTGGGTCGTAACCCTTGGTGGACAGCAGCTCCTTGGCGGACTGGGAGAGCTCGATGCCCATGTCCCGGTCCTTCAGGCGCTCGTCCACCTTGCCGATCATCAGGTCGACGATCGCGAGGATGTCGTCCTGGGTCAGCTGCGGGAAGACGACCACGTCGTCGACGCGGTTGAGGAACTCGGGCCGGAAGTGCTGCTTGAGCTCGTCCGAGACCTTGTTCTTCATGCGCTCGTAGTTGGTCTTCTTGTCGCCCGAGGCGGCGAAGCCCAGGTTGAAGCCCTTGGAGATGTCCCGGGTGCCGAGGTTGGTCGTCATGATGATGACCGTGTTCTTGAAGTCCACGACCCGGCCCTGGGAGTCGGTCAGTCGACCGTCCTCCAGGATCTGCAGCAGCGAGTTGAAGATGTCCGGGTGCGCCTTCTCGACCTCGTCGAAGAGGACCACGGAGAACGGCTTGCGGCGGACCTTCTCGGTCAGCTGGCCGCCCTCTTCGTAGCCCACGTAGCCGGGGGGCGAACCGAAGAGCCGGGAGACCGTGTGCTTCTCGCTGAACTCCGACATGTCGAGGGAGATCAGCGCGTCCTCGTCACCGAAGAGGAACTCGGCGAGCGCCTTGGACAGCTCGGTCTTACCGACACCGGAGGGGCCGGCGAAGATGAACGAACCACCGGGACGCTTGGGGTCCTTCAGACCGGCACGCGTACGACGGATCGCCTTCGACAGCGCCTTGACGGCGTCGACCTGGCCGATGACCCGCTTGTGGAGCTCGTCCTCCATGCGGAGCAGGCGGCTCGACTCCTCCTCGGTCAGCTTGAAGACCGGGATGCCGGTGGCGGTCGCGAGGACCTCGGCGATCAGCTCGCCGTCGACCTCGGCGACGACGTCCATGTCGCCGGCCTTCCACTCCTTCTCCCGCTTGGCCTTCGCGGCGAGAAGCTGCTTCTCCTTGTCGCGCAGGGAGGCGGCCTTCTCGAAGTCCTGCGAGTCGATCGCGGACTCCTTGTCCCGGCGGACACCGGCGATCTTCTCGTCGAACTCGCGCAGGTCCGGCGGCGCGGTCATCCGGCGGATACGCATCCGGGAGCCCGCCTCGTCGATCAGGTCGATCGCCTTGTCGGGGAGGAAGCGGTCCGAGATGTACCGGTCGGCCAGAGTGGCGGCCTGGACCAGCGCCTCGTCGGTGATGGAGACGCGGTGGTGCGCCTCGTACCGGTCACGCAGACCCTTGAGGATCTCGATCGTGTGCGGGAGCGAGGGCTCGGCGACCTGGATGGGCTGGAAACGGCGCTCCAGGGCCGCGTCCTTCTCCAGGTGCTTGCGGTACTCGTCCAGCGTGGTGGCACCGATGGTCTGCAGCTCACCGCGGGCCAGCATCGGCTTCAGGATGGAAGCCGCGTCGATGGCGCCCTCGGCGGCACCCGCACCCACCAGGGTGTGGAGCTCGTCGATGAACAGGATGATGTCGCCGCGGGTGCGGATCTCCTTGAGGACCTTCTTCAGGCGCTCCTCGAAGTCACCGCGGTAGCGGGAGCCGGCGACCAGGGCGCCGAGGTCCAGGGTGTAGAGGTGCTTGTCCTTGAGGGTCTCGGGCACCTCGCCCTTGACGATGGCCTGGGCGAGACCCTCCACGACGGCGGTCTTGCCGACGCCGGGCTCACCGATCAGGACCGGGTTGTTCTTGGTACGGCGGGACAGCACCTGCATGACCCGCTCGATCTCCTTCTCGCGCCCGATGACCGGGTCGAGCTTGGACTCACGAGCGGCCTGGGTGAGGTTCCGGCCGAACTGGTCGAGGACGAGGGAGGTCGAGGGCGTGCCCTCGGCCGGGCCGCCCGCCGTGGCGGCCTCCTTGCCCCCGGAGTAACCGGAGAGCAGCTGGATGACCTGCTGCCGCACCCGGTTGAGATCTGCGCCCAGCTTGACGAGGACCTGGGCGGCGACGCCCTCGCCCTCGCGGATCAGGCCGAGCAGGATGTGCTCCGTGCCGATGTAGTTGTGGCCCAGCTGAAGGGCCTCGCGGAGCGACAGCTCCAGGACCTTCTTGGCACGGGGGGTGAAGGGGATGTGCCCGGACGGGGCCTGCTGGCCCTGGCCGATGATCTCCTCCACCTGCTGGCGGACCGCCTCGAGCGAAATCCCGAGGCTCTCAAGGGCCTTGGCGGCGACACCTTCACCCTCGTGGATCAGGCCCAGGAGGATGTGCTCGGTGCCGATGTAGTTGTGGTTGAGCATCCGGGCTTCTTCCTGAGCCAGGACGACAACCCGCCGCGCGCGGTCGGTGAACCTCTCGAACATCGTTAATCGCTCCTCAGAGCGGTCAGGCAGTGGGGGGAACTTCCCCTCCCTGTCCTTCCGCAGCTTAGTCCCGCAAGCGGGGACCGCTCATTCCAACTGCCGACACCGTCGATGGCCTCCTGACCCCGCTAACGCCGACATCTGCTCCAACCTGATGGTGCGAGACGATGTTCCCGCAGGCCAGGCAGTTATCCGCTTCACCAGTACGCCGATGGCGAACGTGAGACGGCCTGTCCTGCGTGTCGCCCCCTCCCACTAGGGATGTCTTACCCGCCGACACTGACAGTCCATGCCGCGCACACCGGTTCCCTCCGCTACGGGCGAACAACCTCGAACCTCCCCGCACCCCCGTGCGCCCCCTCGATCACCACTCTGCGCATTCGCAAGAACACCCAGCGTAACTCGCACGCTCTTCTGACGGTTGCACTTGTCATGGTTGGCACCCTCCCCCCGGTTACTACGGTCCCGCTCCCCCGCCGGCCGCGCGATCCGAGTGATCACGCCCGCCATTGGTACGAGAACGAACTGGGGTGGCCGACGGTGCCCGGAAGCCCGCCGGGATTGCGGCTGGGCGTGCACTTCGACGTCCTGGACATGCCGGCCGAGGCGGGCCGGGCGGCGCTGCGCCACCTGGCGCCGGGCTCTCCGGTGGCGTTGCAGGGCGACCGGATGCGGCTGCTGGTGGCCGCGGGCAGCGCGGAGGAACTGCCCGGGGTGCTGGCCTGGCTGGAGTGGGGCGCATTGGCCCTCGATCTCACGGCGACCGGCGAGGGCGGTCTCATGGACGCGCCCGAACCTCCCGGCGCGCGACGGCTCCCCCCGGGCCTTCCGGGCGCGCCGCAGGGGGCCGCCGTCTGGCTGCGGCCCCCCGAGCCGGGGTGCGAGGTCGAGGCCTCGCTGCCGACGCTGTCGGCCTTGGGGGGCGGTGGGGGCGCCCCCGATCTCGTACGACTCGTGGACACGGTGGCAACCCACTGCCACCGGCTGCGGCTGCGCCGCCTGTCCGTTCAGCCGTTGGCCTTCTCGTAAGCCTCGCGAATGGACGCGGGAACACGGCCGCGGTCGTTGACCTCGTAACCGTTCTCCTTCGCCCACGCACGGATCTGGGCGGTGTCCTGGCTGCCGCCGGAAGCGGCACGCGCCTTTCCACGCCCACCCGAAGCACGGCCTCCGGTACGACGACCACCCTTCACGTAAGGATCGAGAAGGCCACGGAGCTTGTCCGCATTGGAGGTCGTGAGATCGATCTCGTACGTCTTGCCGTCCAGCGCGAACGTCACGGTCTCGTCCGCCTCGCCGCCGTCGAGGTCGTCGACAAGAAGGACCTGAACCTTCTGTGCCACCGGATTTCCTTTCATCGATAACTTGAGGGCTGGGGCCTGCGGCGTCCGCCGTTTCGCCGTCCCCTTGTTATATGCAGTACTGCAGTACGTCGGAAAGCAAACCGCTTTTGCTGGGAAAACACAAACCCCTGGGAGAGACCCACAGCCCGGCCCCCGCCCGGAAACATGCGCGTTTCGGACATAGGGCACTGGCTCTGGTTCGGTCTCTGGTTCGGCCTCTGCTTCGGCTTACCCGGCGATCACAGATGCAGAAGCATCCGGCTGTTGCCCAAGGTGTTCGGTTTCACTCGTTCGAGACCGAGGAACTCCGCGACGCCCTCGTCATAGGAACGCATCAGCTCGGCGTAGACATCGGTGTCGACGGGTGTCTCACCGATCTCGACGAAGCCGTGCTTGCCGAAGAAGTCCACTTCGAAGGTCAGGCAGAATACCCGGCGAACACCCAGCCAACGCGCGGTCTGCAGCAACTTCTCCAGCAACTGATGACCGACGCCGGCGCCCTTGAGTCCCGGCTTCACGGCGAGAGTGCGGACTTCCGCGAGGTCTTCCCACATCACGTGCAGGGCGCCGCAGCCGACGACCTCCGCGTTGTCGTCACGTTCCGCGACCCAGAACTCCTGGATGTCCTCGTAAAGCGTCACCGTGGCTTTGTCGAGCAGGATGCCACCGCGGACGTAGGCGTCAAGGAGGCGACGCACCGCCGGGACATCGCTGGTGCGGGCCCGTCGGACGGTGAGGGCTTTTGCGGTGACTTCGGGGCTCTCTGCCGGTGAGCTCTGTGCGGACATGAGCGGACGCTATCGCTCGCCTGCCTCCGACGCCGAGCCGGGGTTATCCCCGGGCTCCGTTTGTTCCGGCCCTTGGACCATGCGTACCGCGTCGCTGAGGGCTTGTCGCTGTTCGTCGCTCATCATCCCGAAGAAGGCGACGAGGGCGGCGGCGGGGTTGTCACTCTGCGACCATGCGTCGTTCATGAGGGCGGCGGCGTAGGCGGCACGTGTGGAGACCGCCTCATATCGATAGGCCCGGCCTTCCGCCTCACGGCGCACCCAGCCCTTCTGATGGAGATTGTCCAAAACGGTCATCACCGTGGTGTAGGCGATGGACCGTTCCTGCTGAAGATCTTCGAGGACTTCTCGAACGGTCACCGGGCGGTTCCACTTCCACACCCGCGTCATGACCGCGTCTTCGAGTTCTCCCAATGGGCGAGGCACAGCTCAGCACAATAGTGGGAGATGCCGGGATTGGCCTGCCAGACGTGCGCTTTCAAGTGCAAAGGGGCACAAAAAGGGCGTACGACTCGAAAATCAAGCGAGTCGTACGCCGAGCACTGCCCGTGAGGGTCAGCCGTCGCCCCGCGCGGAGGCCTGCCGGGCCCCCTCGACCCGCGCAAGCGCCGCATCCACGACAGCATCCTCCTTGGCCTTGTTGGCCCCGCCCTGAGTCTTCACGATCACCCGAATCACCCCGACGAAGAACACGGCCATGACGACGGGGGGCAGAAGCGCGGAGACGTAGTCCATGGGTTCAGGGTAGCGAGGGGGGTGGACGGGCGGGGGTCGGGGTGGCCGAGGGATTCCGACTTGAGCGGACGCCGGCTTTTGGATTGGCCTTTCTGGTGGGGGCGTGGCTCAGCCCGCGGCCAATTGCTGGGGTGGTTGGGCGGGGGGTGGGGTCGGTTTGCGGCGGGGGAAGACCTCGCCGGGAGTCGGGACGGGGCGGCGGGGTGGCTCCGGAGCGGTGGGCTCGGGGGTGGCCGGCTTCTCGGCGGGCCTGGTCGAGGGCTTCTTCGCGGGCTTCTGGGCGGGATCCTGCTCCGCGTGTGCGACGGGTGCGTCCACGAGACCCCCAGGAAGGGCCAGAAGGCGCGTACGAGAGGCGGGGACGCTCGGGGTGACCGTGACAGCCCGCCGACCCGTACCGCGCGCGAGACGGGCCCGTACGTCCTGTTCGGCGAGCACCTGGCAACGGCTCAGCAGGGCGGCGGCGACGGGGTTGCCGCGCAGGGCGCGCAGAGCTGCGAGATCGTCCGGCTCCGGCCGGTATCCGGCGCCCAGGGCTTCCTCCAGGAGGGCGAGATAGCCGGCGGCGGTGCCGGGCAGGGCGGCGCGGTACCGGGCGAGGTCGGCCACCAGGAAGGCACGCAGCCGTGCACCCTCGCGCATCGCTTCGTCCAGCGACTCGGCGAGACGGAGACACTCCTGGACATCCTCGGCCGGGGCGGGGGCGGGGTTCAGGGCGAGAGCGAGCGCGCGTCGGAGCACACGCAGCTCCTCCACGCCGAACGCCATGCCGCCGCGGGATCCGTATGGCGTGGGCATGCGCCGACGATACGCGCTAATCAGACAAACTCGACATAGGGATAGGGCGTGGCGCGGAGGAGCCACCCGGTTGGTCCGACCCGAAACGGGAGGGCGGGCCGAGGCCCGGGGGCCGCGCCTTTCAGCATTCGAGGACGAGCAGATATCCGTCCCGCTGGAGGCGAGACAGCCCAGCCACCCCCTCCAGCCCGTCCGGCGTTCGAGGACGAGGCCGTTCAGGCCGAAGCGGGGGTCTGGGGGCGCAGCCCCCAGTGGGGGTCCCCCCTCTGGGGGAGGGACGGGTAGGGGCGGCGGGGGCGAGAAACCGCAAGGCCCGCCCCCGCGGACCGTCACATCCGCGACACGTTCCGCTCGTACACCAACCGCAACCCGATCAGCGTCAACCACGGCTCATGCTCATCGATCACCGACGACTCGCCCAGCACCATCGGCGCCAACCCACCCGTCGCGATCACCGTCACATCATCCGGATCATCCGCCAGCTCCCGCACCATCCGGCTCACCACACCGTCCACCTGCCCGGCGAACCCGTACACGATCCCGGCCTGCATCGCCTCGACCGTGTTCTTGCCGATCACACTCCGCGGCCGAGCCACCTCGATCTTCCGAAGCTGCGCGCCCTTCACCCCGAGCGCCTCGACCGAGATCTCGATACCCGGCGCGATGACCCCACCGACGTACTCCCCGCGCGCGCTGACCGCGTCGAACGTCGTCGCCGTACCGAAGTCCACGACGATCGCCGGACCGCCGTACAGCTCGACCGCCGCGACCGCGTTGATGATCCGGTCCGCGCCGACCTCCTTGGGGTTGTCCGTGAGGATCGGCACCCCGGTCTTCACCCCGGGCTCCACCAGCACCGCCGGCACATCGCCGTAGTACCGCCGCGTCACCTCCCGCAGCTCATGCAGCACGGAGGGCACGGTCGCGCAGATCGCGATCCCGTCGATCCCGTCGCCGAGTTCCTCCCCGAGGAGCGGATGCATCCCCATCAGCCCCTGCAACAGCACCGCCAGCTCATCCGCCGTACGGCGCGCGTCCGTGGAGATGCGCCAGTGCTCGACGATGTCCTCGCCGTCGAACAGGCCCAGGACGGTGTGGGTGTTTCCTACGTCGATCGTCAGCAGCATGGCCGGTTCCCGCTCCCTACTCCGCCGCTCGCAGGTCCAGCCCGATGTCCAGGATCGGCGAGGAGTGCGTCAGCGCCCCTACGGCCAGGTAGTCGACGCCCGTGTCCGCGTACGCCTTGGCGTTGTCCAGGGTCAGTCGCCCGGACGCCTCCAGCGCCGCACGGCCGCGCACCAGCGCCACCGCCTCCTCGCACTCCACCGGCGTGAAGTTGTCCAGCAGGATGAGATCGGCACCCGCGTCCACCGCGTCGCGCAGCTGGTGCAGGGTGTCCACCTCGACCTCGATCGGCACCTCGGGGAAGGTCTCCCGTACGGCCTTGAAGGCCTGCGCCACACCACCGGCGGCGACGACGTGGTTGTCCTTGACCAGGGCCGCGTCCGAGAGCGACATCCGGTGGTTCACACCCCCGCCGCAGCGGACCGCGAACTTCTCCATCGCCCGCAGCCCGGGCGTCGTCTTGCGGGTGTCACGCACGCGTGCCTTGGTGCCCTCCAGCACGTCCGCCCACGCGCGCGTGGCGGTCGCGATGCCCGACAGCCGGCACAGCAGGTTCAGCGCGCTGCGCTCGGCGGTCAGCAGGTCACGCGTGCGCGTGGTGACCGACAGCAGCTTCTGCCCGGCCGCCACCCGGTCGCCGTCCTCGACATGCCGCTCGACCTCGAACTCGTCGGTGCAGACCACGGAGATCACCGCTTCGGCGACCCGCAGACCGGCCACGACGCCCGCCTCACGCGCGGTGAAGTCGGCGGTGGCGACCGCGTCCTCGGGGATGGTCGCGACCGTCGTCACGTCCACGCCGTTGTCGAGGTCCTCCTGGATGGCGACGTTCGCGATGTCCTCGACCTCCAGCGGATCGAGGCCCGCGTCGGTCAGAAGCTGCGCGAGCGCGGGGTCGAGCCCGCACTCCAGATACGTCTCGTCGGTGTCCGCCCCGCAGGCGCAGCCGTCGCCGCAGCCGTCGTCCTGGGCGAGGGGGAGGTCGGGGGTGCTCACGTCTGTCACTGCTCCTGGGGCTGCCGGGTCGGGGGGAAGTCTGCGGTATCGGTGGGGTCCACGGCGAGTGTGCGGTCCGGATTCAGCCGTACGACGATGTGGCGGCGCCATCCGGTGTCGTCGCGCTCGGGCCGGTCCTCGCGCCAGTGGCAGCCGCGCGTCTCCTCGCGCAGCCGGGCGGCGGCGACCAGGACGCGGGCCACGCACAGGAGGTTGGTGGCCTCCCAGGTGTCGACGCCGGGCTCGGCGGTCTTGCCGTTCTCGACGAGGGCCTCGCGCGCGTCGGCATGCAGTTTCTGGAGCTGCTCGGCCGCTCGCGCGAGGGAGTCGGCGGAGCGCAGCACGCCCGCGCCCTCCGTCATGGTCCGCTGGATGGCGAAACGGTCCTCGGGCGCGAGCAGCGGATGCTCGGGCACCTCCGGATACGGCACCGGATGCGGCACACGCGCGTGGAGGCCGTTCTCCGCGTGGCTCGCCGCGATGTCGGCGGCGATGCGCTCGGCGTAGACCAGGCCCTCCAGCAGGGAGTTGGACGCGAGCCGGTTCGCGCCGTGCACGCCGGTGCACGCGACCTCCCCGCAGGCGTACAGGCCGGGGACGGTCGTACGGCCGCGGGAGTCGGTGCGCACGCCCCCGGAGGCGTAGTGGGCGGCCGGGGCGATCGGGATGGGCTCGTGGACCGGGTCGATGCCGTTGGCGCGGCAGGCGGCGAGGATCGTCGGGAAGCGGTGCTCCCACATGTGGGCGCCGAAGTGCCGGGCGTCGAGGAACATGTGCTCGGCGTCCTGCTCCTGCATCCGGCGCATGATGCCCTTGGCGACGATGTCCCGGGGCGCGAGCTCGGCCAGTTCGTGCTGGCCGACCATGAAGCGCACGCCGCCGGCGTCGACCAGGTGGGCGCCCTCGCCGCGCACGGCCTCGGAGACGAGCGGCTGTTGGCCCTCGGCGTCCGCGCCGAGGAACAGCACGGTGGGGTGGAACTGCACGAACTCCAGGTCGGAGATCTCCGCGCCCGCGCGTAGGGCGAGCGCCACGCCGTCGCCGGTGGACACCGACGGGTTGGTGGTCGCGGAGAAGACCTGGCCCATGCCGCCGGTCGCGAGGACGACCGCGGGGGCGTGCACGGCGCCCACGCCGTCGTGCTGGCCCTCGCCCATCACATGCAGGGTTACGCCCGCCGTACGTCCGTCGGCGTCCGTGAGCAGGTCCAGGACGAGCGCGTTCTCGATGGTGCGTACGCCCCGCGCGCGAGCCGCCTCGACCAGCGCACGCGAGATCTCCGCGCCGGTCGCGTCCCCGCCCGCATGCGCGATCCGGCGCCGGTGGTGGCCGCCCTCGCGGGTGAGTTCCAGGCCGCCCTCCTCCGACTCGTCGAAGTGGGCGCCCGTCTCGATGAGCCGGCGCACCGCGTCCGGGCCCTCGTTGACGAGGATCCGGACCGCGTCCTCGTCGCACAGCCCGGCGCCCGCGACCAGGGTGTCGGCCTGGTGCTGCTCGGGGGTGTCGCCCTCGCCGAGGGCCGCGGCGATGCCGCCCTGCGCCCAGCGGGTGGAGCCGTCATCGAGGCGGGCCTTGGTGACGACGACCGTCGTCAGCCCTGCGGCCTCGCAGCGCAGGGCCGCGGTCAGACCGGCGACGCCGGAGCCGACGACGACCACGTCCGCGTCGATGGACCACCCGGGCGCGGGCGCGTGCAGTCGTATGCCTGTGCTGGTCACGAGGCGGCTCCGAGGGTTCCGAATGTGAGGGGGATGTTGTCGATCAGCCGGGTCGAACCGACCCGGGCGGCGACCGCGAGAACGGCCTCGCCGGTGAAGTCGTCGTCGATCTCGGTGAAGTCGGAGGGGTCGACGAGGGCGAGGTAGTCCAGCGCGAGCGGCGGGGTGAGGCGGGCGGCCTCGTCCAGGACCAGGCGGGCGGCTGCGCGGACGGCCGCCGGGCCGCCCGGGGCCGCCTTGGCGACGGCGTGCGCGTCGGCCGCGGCGCGGGACTCCCCGAGGGCGCTCAGCGCTTCGGCACGCGCGTGCGTGGCGGGCACTTCGCGGGCACGCGCGCGCAGTGCCTCCTGGGCCGCGTGGCGGTCCTGGCCCGCGAACAGCGCGCGGGACAGCGCGAGCGCCGTGCGCCGGTCGGCGGGCGAGAGAAAGCGATTGCGGCTGGACAGGGCCAGGCCGTCGTCCTCGCGCACGGTCGGCACCCCGACGATCTCGATACCGAAGTTCAGATCGCGGACCATACGGCGGATCAGGGCGAGCTGCTGGGCGTCCTTCTGGCCGTAGAGCGCCACGTCGGGGCGGGTCAGGTGGAGCAGCTTGGCAACGACGGTGAGCATGCCGTCGAAGTGTCCGGGGCGCGCGGCGCCCTCCAGGCGCTCCCCCATGGGGCCCGCGCTGATCCGCACCTGGGGTTCGCCGCCCGGGTAGACCTCATCGACCGAGGGCGCGAACACGACGTCCGCACCGGCCTCTTCGGCGATCTTGACGTCGGCCTCGAGGGTGCGTGGGTAGCGGTCGAGGTCCTCACCGGCGCCGAACTGCAGCGGGTTGACGAAGACCGTCACCACGACCTCGCCGGCCGGTCCCGCGATCTCGCGCGCGGAGCGGATCAGGGTGGCGTGGCCCTCGTGCAGGGCGCCCATGGTCATGACGACGGCTCGGTGACCGGTACGCGCGCGTGCGGACAGTTCGGCGGCGGTGCGCAGCAGGGTGGTGGTCATCCCGCGTCTCCCTTGGTGCTGTCGGCGAGCACTCCGAGCAGGTCTTCGGCGAGTTCCGGCTTGAGCAGCCCGTGGGCGAGCGCGCGGTCGGCGGTCGCGCGGGCCATCGCCAGGTAGCCGGCGACGGTCGCCGGGGCGTGCTTGCGCAGCTCGTTGATGTGCGCGGCGACGGTGCCCGCGTCCCCGCGCGCGACGGGTCCGGTCAGGGCGGTGTCGCCGGAGCGCAGGGCGTTGTCGAGGGCGGCGCCGAGCAGCGGGCCGAGCATCCGGTCGGGGGCCTCGACTCCGGCCGCGCGCAGCAGCTCCATGGACTGCGCGACCAGCGTCACCAGGTGGTTGGCGCCGAGCGCCAGGGCCGCGTGGTAGAGCGGCCGCATGTCCTCGGCGATCCACTCCGGCTCGCCGCCCATCTCGATGACGAGGGCCTCGGCGGCCAGGCGCAGTTCGTCGGGGGCGGTGACGCCGAAGGAGCAGCCGGCCAGGCGCTGGACGTCCACGGGGGTGCCGGTGAAGGTCATCGCCGGGTGCAGGGCCAGCGGCAGCGCGCCCGCGCGCAGGGCGGGGTCGAGGACCTTCGCGCCGTAGCGTCCGGAGGTGTGCACCAGCAGCTGGCCCGGCCGTACGGCCCCGGTCTCGGCGAGTCCGGCGACGAGGTCGGGCAGGGTGTCGTCGGGGACGGTCAGCAGGACCAGTTCCGCGCTCCCCAGGACGTCGGCGGGCGTCATGAGGGGTACATCGGGGAGCAGTTGCGCGGCGCGGCGCCGGGAGGCGTCCGAGACTCCGGAGACGGCCACGGGACGGTGCCCGGCGAGTTGGAGGGACGCGGCGAGCGCGGGGCCCACACGGCCGGCGCCGACGACGCCGACGGTGAGCCGCGCTGGGCGGTCTTTCGGATCTGGCTGTTGGCTTGTACTCACTCGACGGCGGCCTTCCCGTTCCAGTCCGCTCCGGGTACCGGACGATTTCTCGTCATGTTAACGCGATCGGTTCGAGGGGCGTTCGGTTGTCCACAGGCTGTGGGTTTTTGTGAGCCAAGGGCGAACGGAGAAACGCGTACGGAAAAGCGAGTGCCCGCGTGAGGCGGGGCGCGACATCATCCGCGCATGAGTGAAGCGGCGCAGACGACAGACCAGGGCGCACGGCCATCGGAGGGGATCCCGGACACCGAACGGCGCAAGCGCCTCAGAGAGCGGCGCATCAGGGCGTCCAAGAGCGCGGAGCGCACGCTGGGGCGCGCGGGCGGACAGCGCACGCTCCGCGAGCGGCTCGCGCTGCTGGAGCAGGCGGCGGACGTGTACGACCTGGACGAAGCGGCCGACATGTACGGCGACGGCGTCGTCGAGGCCCTGGAGGACAAGGTCGCCGGGCTGCTCGGCAAGGAGGCCGCCGCGTTCTTCCCCACCGGCACCATGGCCCAGCAGGTGGCCCTGCGCTGCTGGGCGGGCCGGACCGGGAACCCGGCCGTCGCCCTGCACGCGCTGGCCCATCCCGAAGTGCACGAACGGAACGCGTTCAGCCAGGTCAGCGGGTTGCGCCCGGTCCGGGTGACCAGCGAGCCGCGACTGCCGACGGCCGACGAGGTGCGCGGCGTCGACGAGCCCTTCGGGGCGCTGATGCTGGAACTGCCGCTCCGGGACGCCGGTTTCGTGCTGCCGTCCTGGGAGGAGCTCACCGAGGTCGTGGAGGTGGCGCGGGAGCGCGAGGCGGTGGTGCACTTCGACGGCGCGCGCCTGTGGGAGTCCACAGTGCACTTCGAGCGCCCCCTGGACGAGATCGCGGACCTCGCGGACAGCGTCTACGTCTCGTTCTACAAGTCCCTCGACGGCTACGGCGGCGCCGCGGTCGCGGGCCCCAGGACGCTCGTCGACGAGCTGAAGGCCTGGCGGCACCGGTACGGCGGCACCGTCTTCCAGCAGTTCCCGACCGCGCTGTCGGCACTCGTCGGGCTGGAGCGGGAGCTGCCCCGGCTGCCCGACTACGTGCGGCACGCGCGCGTGGTGGCCGGCGCGCTGCGCGAAGGGTTCGCGGCGGCCGGCGTGCACTGGGCCCGCGTCCACCCCGAGGAGCCGCACACCAACGAGTTCCAGCTCTGGCTGCCGTACGACGCCGATCTCGTCGCCGAGGCGGCGGTCCGGCACGCCGAGGAGACCAGGACCCTGCTGTTCGCCCGCCCCTGGGCGGCCCCCGGCCCGGGGCTCGCGGTCACGGAGATCGACGTACGGGCGGCGGGCCTGACGTGGACGGCCGAGGACGTACGCGCGGCGGTGGCGGAGTTCGTCGACCGGCTGAACAAAGAGGTCAGCGGCTAGGCCGCAGCCGTCGGGCAAGGGCCCGGCGCAGCCTGCCTCCGACCGGGCGCCCGGCGAGAACGGCCCTGAAGCAGCGGTCGTCGGGCCAGGCCCGTACGACCTGCCGGTCGTGCGTGCCGGGCGCGGGCGGGGCGGGCTCGCCGTGCTGCTGGGCGCGGTAGGTGTCGAGGAGGTACTGCTGGGTGATGCTCATGGCGGTTCGCCTCTTCGGGACGGGGTGATGGATCCGGAAGGCTCCGCGGCTGCCCCGGTCCTCCCAGCCTGCGCCGGTCGCGCGCCGACGTCGCGTCGATTGACGGCGGACGTCAATCCAAGGCGGCGTTGTCAGTGGCGGGGTGCACCATGAGGGCATGAGCGTGAGCATCGACATCGCGGGGCTGCGGCCGGAGAGGGTCGCCGTCGTGCCCTCACCCCTGGCCGAGCTCGGCATGGCGCTGCACGCGCTGTCCGAGCCGGGCCACCATCCGGGCCTGCAGGGCTGGGTCACGACCGTGACCGCGGGGCTCGACCCGCATCTGGCCGACCGGATGTGCGAGGCCGACTTCCTGTGGCGTACGACCTTCTCGGACCTGTTCCTGCCGTGCGCGGGCATCCCCGGCGGGCCCACCCTCCCGGGCGCGACCCTCGCCGAGGAACTGGACCTGCTGGACAAGCTGACGGACGAGCAGTTCGTGGACGCCGCCCTGGAGTTCACCTGCGCGCTGCCGTACGCCAGCCAGGGCCCCGCCGTGCTCGCCGACGCCGAACTGCGCAGCCGCGCCCTGGAACTCGCCGCCGCGCGCGGGCCGCAGCAACTGCGCTTCAGCAAGCGGCTGCTGGACGACCCGCCGCGAATCCGGGCCTGGCTGCGGCAGTTCCTGGAGGACTGCGAGGAGGCGTTCTTCGCGGACGTCTGGCACCGGCTGCGCCACCAACTCGCCGCCGACGCGCGGCACAAGACCGACCTGCTGCGGCACAAGGGGCTTGCCGAGGCGCTGACCTCGGTGTCCCGCGCGGTCACGCTCGACGAGTCCGGCGGCCGGATCACCATCGACAAGCTGCGCCAGGGCCACACCGTCATCCGCGACCGCAGTCTGCTGCTCGTGCCGACGAGCCTGGGCTGGCCGCATCTGATGGTGCTGCATCGGCACGACTGGCAGCCGGTCCTGCACTACCCGGTCGGCTCCCCCGAGCTCACCGCGCCGCCCTCGGTCGATCAACTGACCCTGCGGATGACCGCGTTGTCCCACCCGGTGCGCATGCAGCTGTGCCGCAATCTCGCCCGCAGCACGTACACCACGAGCGAGCTCGTGCGGATCCACGGCATGACCGCGCCCGAGATATCCCGGCACCTGGGCGTGCTGAAGAAGGCGGGCCTGATCACCACCCGGCGGCGCGGGCGGTACGTCCTGCACCAGCTGGACGTACCGGCGGTGGCCCGGCTGGGCAGCGACTTCCTGGAGGCGCTGCTGCGCTGACCGGCTCCGCTCAGCCCTGCCCGCCGGCCCGCACCAGTCCCGTCTCGTAGGCCAGAACCACCACCTGCACCCGGTCCCGCAGCCCGAGCTTGGTCAGGATGCGGCCCACATGCGTCTTGACGGTCGCCTCCGACAGGACGAGCCGGGCCGCGATCTCGCCGTTGGACAGCCCCTGGGCGACCAGCACCATGACCTCGCGCTCGCGGTCGGTGAGCCGCTCCAACTCCTTGTGCTGCGGCTCCTTACCGGTGCTGGGCAGCATCGGCGCGAAGCGGTCCAGCAGCCGGCGCGTGGTCGAGGGGGCCACCACCGCGTCGCCGCTGTGCACGGCACGGATGGCGGCGAGCAGCTCGCCGGGCGGCACGTCCTTGAGCATGAAACCGGAGGCGCCCGCCTTCAGCCCGGAGAAGGCGTACTCGTCGAGGTCGAAGGTGGTCAGGATCAGCACCTTCGGCGGATTCGGGTCCGAGCAGATACGGCGGGTGGTCTCCACGCCGTCCAGCTTCGGCATACGGACGTCCATCAGCACCACGTCGACGGCGGTCTCCCGCAGCACCTGGAGGGCCTCGACGCCGTCGCCCGCCTCCGCGACGACCTCCATGTCCGGCTGGGCGGCGAGCACCATCCGGAACCCGGTGCGCAGCAGCACCTGGTCGTCGACGAGCATTACGCGGATCGTCATCGGGGTCCTCTTCCGTGTCCGTCTACGGGGTCGTTACAGGTGTCAACGCAGTACATGGCCGCCCTCAGTGCGCGGGTTTGAGCGGCAGCAGGGCACTGATGCGGAATCCTCCGCCCGGGCGGGGGCCCGCGTCCAGGGTGCCCCCCACCATGCCGACCCGCTCTCGCATACCGATCAAACCGTGGCCCTGGCCGTCGACGCCGCCCTCCTCGTACAACTCGTGCGGGGCGCCCTTGCCGTCGTCCTCGACGAGCAGGCCGAGACCGTCGTCGAAGTAGACCAGCCGCACGCTCGCACCCGCGTTCGGGCCGCCGTGCTTGCGGGTGTTGGTAAGCGCCTCCTGCACGATGCGGTACGCGGTCAGCTCGACCCCGCTCGGCAGCGGACGCGGGGTGCCCTCGACCTTGAAGTCGACGGGCAGTCCCGAGGTACGGCACTGCTGAATCAGCTCGTCGATCTGCTCGACGTCGGGCTGCGGGACGTACTCCCCGCCCTCCTGGTGCTCACCGGTGCGCAGCACGCCCAGCAGGCGGCGCATCTCGGCGAGGGCCTGACGGCCGGTGGAGGAGATGGTCTCCAGGGCTTTCTTCGCCTGGTCGGGCGCGGCGTCCAGGACGTAGGCGGCACCGTCCGCCTGCACCACCATCACGGACACGTTGTGCGCGACCACGTCGTGCAGCTCGCGCGCGATCCGGGCGCGCTCGGCGGCGACCGCGACCTTGGCCTGCGCCTCGCGCTCCTTCTCGAGCCGGCTCGCGCGCTCCTCGAGCTGCGCGAAGTACGCGCGCCGGGTGCGTATCGAGTCGCCGAGCACCCAGGCGAGCGCGAAGGGCACCGAGGTGAAGATCATGATCGCGACGGTGCCGAGGGCGCTCGACTCGTTCTCCGGCCAGCGCAACTGCGCCAGGGGCGCCGCGCACAGACCGACGGCCAGTGCCAGCCGGGAGGCCCAGCGGGCGCCGTTCGCGGCCACCGTGTAGGTGATCACCAGCATCGCGAAGTTGGCGGGCATCGTCTCGACGTCCAGCGCCAGCTGCGCCACGCCGAGCGCGATGGCCAGCACCAGCATCTTCTCCGGCATGCGCCGGCGCAGCGCGATCACCAGGGACAGCAGCAGGGCGATCGGCACGGCGGCGACCGGGTAGTCGACGCGTTCCCCCTCCTGCTGCACGACCCCGGACACCACCGAGATCCCGAACAGGAAGACGGCCCAGGCGCTG
Organism: Streptomyces sp. NBC_00287; assembly: GCF_036173105.1. Classification (NCBI taxonomy): domain Bacteria; kingdom Bacillati; phylum Actinomycetota; class Actinomycetes; order Kitasatosporales; family Streptomycetaceae; genus Streptomyces; species Streptomyces sp. NBC_00287. The sequence continues at coordinate 5,332,202 of NZ_CP108053.1, read as the reverse complement.
TCGACCCATGTCGGGTACCTGCGGAGAAAGTCATAGAGGCGCTGCACGTAACCCAGCGTAGGGAAGCGTGACGTGTGTAGGGGTCAACCGGAGGACCGATCCGCGACGGGCGCGCGTACTCCGCAAGGTGGAGGCCTCGCTCCGCTGTGCGCTTAGCCTGGGCCGGTGACGCGAGACGCTGGCGAGGAATGGCTGGGGTGGCGGGCGGCGGCTCAGGAGGCGCTGTACGGACCGGACGGCTTCTACCGCAGGCCCGAGGGCCCGGCCGGGCACTTCCGTACGTCCGTACACGCCTCGCCGCTGTTCGCCGAGGCGGTGGCCCGGCTGCTGTGCCGGGTCGACGAGGCGCTGGACAGGCCCGCGACGCTCTATTTCGTCGACATGGCCGCCGGCCGCGGCGAACTGGTCACCGCGGTCCTCGCCGCGCTCCCCTCCGACGTGGCGGCCCGCGCGCGCGGGTACGCCGTCGAGGTCGCCGACCGCCCACCCGGCCTCGATCACCGGATCGAGTGGCTGCCTCAGCCGCCGCAGGGCATCACGGGGCTGCTCTTCGCCAACGAATGGCTGGACAACGTGCCCGTCGAGGTCGCGGAGGTCGACGCCGAGGGCGTCCCGCGCGTGGTGCTCGTACGGGGCGACGGGACCGAGCGTCTCGGCGATCCCGTCGCCGGAGCGGACGCCGAGTGGCTCGCGCGGTGGTGGCCACTGCCCCCTGAGGAGGGGCTGCGCGCCGAGATCGGGCTGCCCCGGGACGAGGCCTGGGCGGCGGCGGTCGGGGCCGTCGAACGAGGGCTCGCGGTCGCCGTCGACTACGCGCACACGGCGGACGCGCGCCCCCTGTTCGGAACGCTGACCGGCTTCCGGGACGGGCGCGAGACGGCACCGGTGCCGGACGGGTCGTGCGATGTGACGGCCCATGTGGCGCTGGATGCGTGTGCGTGGGCGGGTGAGCGCGCGGGCGTGAACGAGAACGCGCGGGCGTACGCATCGGCGCGCGAGCTTCCCAGCGCGCGCCTGCTTCTGCAGCGCGACGCCCTGCGCGCCTTGGGCATCGCAGGCGCACGCCCCCCGCTCGCGCTCGCGACCACACAACCCGCCGCCTACGTTCGCGCCCTCGCGACCGCCGGCGAGGCCGCCGAGCTCACCGCCCCCGGCGGCCTCGGCGACTTCGGCTGGCTGCTCCAGCCGGTTGGAATTCCGAACGCGGCCCCGGCGCTCGGCGGCCTACTTGTCGATGTCCCCGACCACGAAGAACAGTGACCCCAAGATCGCCACCATGTCCGCAACCAGCGTGCCCGGCAGCAGCTCCACCAGCGCCTGGATGTTGTTGTACGAGGCCGAGCGGAGCTTGAGCCGGTACGGGGTCTTCTCGCCCTTGCTGACCAGGTAGTAGCCGTTGATGCCGAGCGGGTTCTCGGTCCACGCGTACGTGTGCCCCTCGGGCGCCTTCAGGACCTTGGGCAGCCGCTGGTTGATCGGTCCTGGCGCCAGTGCCGTGAGCCGGTCGAGGCAGGCGTCGGCGAGGTCGAGGGAGTTGTGGGTCTGCTCCAGCAAGCACTCGAACCGGGCCAGGCAGTCGCCCTCCTGGCGGGTGACGACCTTGAGCGTGTCCTGGAGCTCCCCGTAGGCGAGGTAGGGCTCGTCGCGGCGCAGGTCGAAGTCCACACCCGAGGCGCGCGCGATCGGACCGCTCACGCCGTACGCATGCACGGTCTCCGGCGCGAGGGCGCCCACGCCCCGCGTGCGCCCGCGGAAGATCTCGTTGCCGAGGACCAGGTCGTCGAACCGGTCCATACGGGAGCGCACATCGGCGACGACGGCACGCGCGCGCGTGGTCCATCCGGCGGGCAGGTCCTCCTTCAGACCTCCCACCCGGTTGAACATGTAGTGCATACGCCCGCCGGAGACCTCCTCCATCACATGCTGGAGCTCCTCGCGCTCCGTGAAGGCGTAGAAGATCGGCGTGATCCCGCCCAGCTCCAGCGGGTACGAGCCCAGGAACATCAGGTGGTTGAGCACCCGGTTGAGCTCCGCGAGCAGGGTCCGGGTCCACACCGCGCGCTCGGGCACCTCCATGCCGAGCATGCGCTCGACGGCGAGGACGACGCCGAGCTCGTTGGAGAAGGCCGACAGCCAGTCGTGGCGGTTGGCGAGCATGATGATCTGGCGGTAGTCGCGCGCCTCGAAGAGCTTCTCCGCGCCGCGGTGCATATAGCCGATCACCGGCTCGGCGCTGGTGATGCGTTCGCCGTCCAGGACGAGCCGCAGGCGCAGCACGCCGTGCGTGGACGGGTGCTGGGGCCCGATGTTGAGCACCATGTCGGTGCTCTCCGCGGCTCCGCCGATACCGACCGTGGTCTCCGTCGTAGGCATGGACACAGTCTCTCCTACGTAGGCTGACCATATGGAGACGGGGAGCCGGGAAAACGCGGCGCATAGCGGGCAAACGGGGGCCGCTGCAGCGGAACACGAGCCGGTGTGGACCGGGCTGCCGCCGGGGCTGCTGCGGATGCGGCGGCTGTTGCTGGTGGTGTGGCTGGGGCTGCTGACGGTGGGCCTCGCCGTGCTGCTGGGCCTGCTCGCCGGCCCCGTCTGGGCCACGTTCGCGTTGTTGCCCCTGGCGGTGGCGGTCTGGGGCTGGGTGATGCTCGGCCGCAACTGGCGCTCCTGGCGCTACGCCGAGCGCGCCGACGACCTGCTGATCAGCCGGGGCGTGCTGTGGCGCGAGGAGACCGTCGTGCCGTACGGGCGCATGCAGCTGGTGGAGGTCACCTCCGGGCCCGTCGAGCGGCACTTCGGTCTGGCCAGCGTGCAGCTGCACACCGCGGCCGCGGCGACCGACGCGACCATCCCCGGCCTCGACCCGGCCGAGGCGGAACGGCTGCGCGACCGGCTCACCGAGCTCGGCGAGGCCCGATCGGCGGGGCTGTGACGGCCTCGGGCGTCGACGACGCCGTACGGGAGAGGCCTCCCGTCACCGAGCGGCGGCTGCATCCCGTGACGCCGCTCAGGCGGGCGTGGGCGCCGGTGGCCGTGGTGATCGGGTGGGCGGTGCACGATCCCGACCAGACGCAGCGCCAGCTGACCCGGCTGACCACGACCACGCTGCTGCTCGTGATAGCCGTCGCCCTTCCCGCGGCCGCCCTGTACGGCTTCCTCACCTGGTGGTTCACGCACTTCGCGGTGACCGACAGCGAACTGCGCATCCGTACCGGTCTGGTGTTCCGGCGCACCGCGCACATCCGGCTCGAGCGCATCCAGGCCATCGACGTCAGTCAGCCGCTCCTCGCGCGCGTGGCGGGCGTCGCCAAGCTCAAACTCGACGTCGTCGGGACGGACAAGAAGGACGAGCTCGCGTTCCTGGGTGCGGAGGAGGCGCGTGCGCTCCGTGCGGAACTCCTGGCGCGCGCCGCCGGATTCGCGCCCGAGACAGCGCACGAAGTCGGCGAAGCTCCGGCGCGCGAGCTGCTGCGTACGCCCCCACGCGAGCTCGCGCTCTCCCTCGTGCTGACGGGCGCCACTTGGGGCACCCTCGCCGCCGCCCTCGTCGTACCGCCGGTGCTCTGGTTGGCCACCCACAGCGTGTGGACAGTCCTCGCCACCGCGCTCCCCCTGCTCGGTGCGGCGGGCGCGAGCAGCGTGGGCCGGTTCGTCGCCGAGTACGACTGGACGGTGGCCGACTCCCCCGACGGACTGCGCATCGACCGGGGGCTGTTGGACCGCGTCCACGAGACGGTGCCACCGGGTCGCGTGCAGACGGTGCGGGTCGTACGGCCGCTGCTGTGGCGGCGGCGCGGGTGGGTGCGGGTGGAGCTGGACGTGGCGGGGTCGTCGAACTCCGTGCTGGTGCCGGTCGCCCCGCGTGAGGTCGCCGAGGCCGTCATCGCGCGCGTGCTGCCCGGGGTGACCGTGCCGCCGGAGTCGGCGCTGTCCCGGCCGCCGCGGCGCGCGCGATGGTGCGTGCCGGTGTGGTGGCGGGGCTACGGCCTGGTCGTGACCGACGCGGTGTTCGCCGCGCACGAGGGGCTGCTGCGGCGGAGCCTGGCACTGGTGCCGCACGCGAAGGTGCAGAGCGTACGGCTGGCGCAGGGCCCCTGGAAGCGCGCGCTGGGCCTCGCCGACGTCCATGTGGACACCGGGGCGAACAAGACGGTGACCGCCCGTCTGCGGGACGCCGAGGAGGCGGCGGAGCTGCTCAGGGCCCAGGCCGAGCGTTCGCGGACGGGACGGCGGGACGCACGGCCGGACCGGTGGATGGCATAAGGGGCCGGCGGATGCCATAAGGGGCCGACCCTGAGGCCGACCCCTCGGTTGAGCGTTCCCGCAGTCACGACACCGCGCTGCGCAGCCCTTGTACGTCGATCTGTTCCGTCTCGTCGTGCGCCGTCAGGTCGATGACCTGACCGACGCCCCGGGACCCCTCGTCCGCCGGCTTGAACTCCGCTTCCGACTCGGCCTTGTGCAGGGCGAGCGCCTCCTGGCCGACGACGTCGGCGAGGTCCTCGTTCTGCATGTCCTCCAGGGCGGACGTCCCGGCGTCCTTGTGCGTGCCGAAGAAGTCGAAGCCGCCCTCGACCATGGGGCGCCGCACGGGCGCCGACGGTACGACGGCCACCGCGGTCGGCGCGACGAAGTGTCCGGCGGGCTGCTGGGCGGGCAGGGCCGGCCTGCCCGTGGAGGCGGCGGCCGCGTGCGCATGCTCCTGCCCGTCGACCGCCTCGGGCTTCCCCTGCGCCTCGTCCTCCTGCACGACGGAACCGCTCTTCACGGCCTCGTCGTTCGAGGAGCGGCCGTGCTGCGCGGGCACATCGGCCTGCGCGTCGCCGGACTCCTTCGCCGGGGTGCCGGCGGGCGGCTTCGCGGGGCCACCGGAATTCGCCGAAGCCTCGGCGTCAGCCTTCGCGGGACCACCGGACTTGGCCGAAGCGTCAACGTGCGCCGGCGCCGAACCGTCGGCCTCGGCCAAGGCGTCGCCCTTAACCGGACCGTCGCCCTGCTCCGGATCGTCGCCCTCCGGCCCGCCGTCCGCCTCCGGCGCCTCCTCCGCATCCAGCTTCGACAGCGCCGCCCGCGCCCGCAGGAACAGGCTCGACCCCTGCGGCGAGAAGACCGCGGGAGCCGTCGGCTCGGCCGACTCCGTCTCGTTCTCGGCGACCGGGGCTGCCACGGCCCCTGCCTCCTCCTCGGGAGCCGCCTCGGCGGCCACCGGCGCCGGCGGCAACGCGCGCGCGGGCGCCACCGCCTCTATCTCCAGCAGCCGACGCCCCTCCAGAGCGCTCGCGCGCTCGGTCTCGGCGGTGGCGTACCGCCGCAGCAGCGCCGCGTGTTCGTTGCGCAGCCCCGCGAGCTCCGCCCGCTTGGCCCGCAGCCGCTGTTCCAGCTTGCCGCGCAGCTCGCGCGACTCGTCGAGGTCGGTCTCGAGTTCGGCGACCCGCTCCTCGAAGCGCCACTCGTCGCTCGCACGCGCGCGTGTCAGATCGGCGACCCGCTTGCCGGCCTGGGTGTCCCAGCGGCGCATGACGACCGCGCCGATGACCGCCGTCGCCGCAGCGGCCGCGGCCAGGCCCCGGAGCACCAACGGCTCCGAGAACACCCAGGGGCCGAGCGCGCAGACGGCTGAGACGCCCGCGATGGCCGACGGGGGCAGCAGCCTGTGCAAGGGCGGGGAATGGCGATGACGTCCACGTGGCATGGCCAGAAACTTACCGCGCGTAGGCGAATCTTGGAGCCCCGCCCCGTAAAAACACAGCCATCCCGAAGCGTTCACGGAATTCCGGGCCGAAACCAAGATCATTTATTACGGCCGCACAGGCGGGCTCTGCCCTCAAGCGCCCCCAGCCGCGAGCTCAACCGCTCCCCAGCCGCCCGCTCATCCACTGCAAGGTCGCCGGAATCTCCCGCCGCCAGGTATTGAAGTTGTGCCCGCCGCTTTCCAGGATGATCGAGGAGATCCGCGTCAGCTTCGTGGCCTTCACGCGCGTGATGAACTTCAGCGTGTCCTTGTAGTTCGACTCACCGATCCTGCTGCTGCTGACGAGCAGTGAAGTGTCGGGCGCGGGCAGGTGCTTGAGGCACCACCACAGGTTCGCGCGGTCGCGCAGTTCCTCGTCGCCGTGGAAGAGGTCGCCCGTCGTGGGGTCCAGGGGCGCGTCGTAGTACGCGGACAGGCCCGCCCCCGCGGCGTACACCTCGGGGTGGTGCATGGCCAGCTTCAGGGCGCAGTAGCCGCCCGTGGAGTCGCCGACCACGCCCCAGCCGCCCGGCTCGCGGCCGACCCGGTAATGAGCGCTCACCGCCTCGGGCAGGTCCTCGGCGAAGAAGGTCTCGGTCTGCGGCCCGCCGGGGACGTCCACGCACTCCGTGTCCCTCGGCGGCGCGACCGTGGGGCGCATCATCACCAGGATCATCGGCTGCGCCTTGCCGTCCTTGGCGAGCCGCAGCGCGGTCCGGGGGTAATCCAGCTTGTCCACCAGGGCCTTGGCCGTGCCGGGATAGCCGGTCAGCACGACGGCCGCGGGGAACGCGCGCGTGCGGAAACGCGGCTGGAAGTACTCCGGCGGCAGATACACGTACGCGCGCGTGGCGATGTGCGACGCACGGCCCACGAGGTCGATCTGCTGCACCTGCCCGCCGGTCCGCGGCCCCGCACCGCCCGTCCCCGGTACCGGCTCCGTGCCGACCACTTGGAGCGGCCCGCCCTTGGCGCCGTAGGGCGTGTGGTCGACGACGACGCCCTGCTCGTCCTCCTGTCCGAACAGGTCGGCCCAGCTCGCATAGAAGCCGAACGCCTGGTTGGCGGCCAGGCCCACCGCCGCGAAGAGTGCCAACTGGGTGGCGAACAGCAGGCCTACGCGCCCCGCGACGGACCGCCAGGTGCGCCGGGCCAGCCGTGGCCACAGCCAGACCGTGCCGATGAACAGGAGCACGGCGGACGCGACCGCCAGCACCAGCACGTTGTTGCTCGTGAGACCCATGAACTACTTCCTGTGAGCCGCCGCCCGGCGCCGGGCCACGAAGGCCTTGCCCGGGTCTTTCCGCGGCCTTGAAACCGGCTTTGGCGAGGTGAGTGAACCCCGACCCCCAAGACACCGTCCTAGAGGGCGCAATGTCGCCGGATGCCCGAATCGGTACCGGATCCAAGCTCTCTCGCAGAACCACGGGATGCGATGTCTGTCAGGACAGATGAGGAAGTGTCGGGCGGGGTTCCGCGGCGACCGAGCCGGCCACGCCGGCTGCTGCGCGGCCCGCGCCCCGAGGCCGTGCCCCTTCTCGTCGGCAGAGCCTGTGCCCTCGTGGGCCTCCTGGACATCGCCGCGGGTGTCTTCCCGCGCTTCCGGCACAGCCGTATGCACACCCTCGCCGAAGTGCTGCCGGGCGCGCTCGGGCCGTTCGCGGCCGCCCTCTCGCTCAGCGCCGGAGTGCTGTTGCTGCTGCTCGCCCACGGCCTCAAGCGCGGCAAGCGCCGGGCGTGGCGGGCCGCCGTGACCCTGCTCCCGGCCGGTGCCGTGGCCCAGTTCGCCTACCACCACTCCCTGCTCGGCGCGGTCATCTCGCTGCTCCTGCTGACCGCCCTGCTGCGCCATCGCGACCAGTTCGCGGCGCTGCCCGATCCGCGCAGCCGCTGGCGGGCGCTCGCCAACTTCGTCCTCATGGGCGCCGGTTCACTCGCCCTCGGCCTCGTCATCGTCAGCGCCCACCCGAGGACCCTGGTCGGCAACCCGAGCCTGGCCGAGCGCATCACCCACGTCCTGTACGGCCTGTTCGGCTTCGAGGGCCCCGTCGACTACCGGGGCACCACCTCCTGGACGGTCGCCTGCTCCCTGGGCGCCCTCGGCCTGCTCACGGCCATCACGACGATCTACCTCGCCCTCCGCCCCGAACACCCCGCCGCCCGCCTCACGGAGGAGGACGAGGCCCGCCTGAGGGCCCTGCTGGACAAGCACGGCGGCCGCGACTCCCTCGGCCACTTCGCGCTCCGCCGCGACAAGGCCGTCGTCTTCTCGCCCAGCGGCAAGGCCGCGGTGACCTACCGCGTCGTCTCCGGCGTGATGCTCGCCAGCGGCGACCCGATCGGCGACGTGGAGGCCTGGCCCGGCGCCATCGAACGCTTCATGGACGTCGCCAAGGCCCACTCCTGGACCCCCGCCGTCATGGGCTGCTCCGAGACCGGCGGCGAGGTCTGGACCCGCGAGACCGGCCTGGACGCCCTCGAACTGGGCGACGAGGCGGTGGTGGACGTCGTGGATTTCTCCCTCGCCGGCCGCGCGATGCGCAATGTGCGCCAGATGGTCAAGCGCATCGAGCGAGCCGGTTACGAAACCCGGGTACGACGCGTCCGTGACCTCGGCGACGCCGAGCTGGACCGCATCCGCCGCGCCGCCGAGGACTGGCGCGGCACCGACACCGAACGCGGCTTCTCCATGGCGCTCGGCCGCATCGGCGACCCGTCCGACGGCGACTGCCTCATCGCCACCGCCCACAAACAGGACGACCGGCCGGGCCCCTACAGCGACCTGAAGGCGGTTCTCCACTTCGTGCCGTGGGGAATCGACGGCGCCTCCCTGGACCTGATGCGCCGCGACCGCTCGGCCGACCGCGGCATGAACGAACTCCTCATCGTCGCCGCGCTCCAGGCGGCCCCGAAGCTCGGCATCGCGCGCGTGTCGCTCAACTTCGCGATGTTCCGCTCGGCGCTGGCGCGCGGCGAGAAGATCGGCGCGGGCCCGGTACTGCGCGCCTGGCGCGGGTTGCTGGTCTTCCTCTCCCGCTGGTTCCAGATCGAGTCCCTGTACAAGTTCAACGCCAAGTTCCGGCCACGCTGGGAGCCGCGCTTCGTCGTCTACCGCGCCTCCGCCGACCTGCCCCGCATCGGCCTCGCCGCCATGCAGGCGGAGGGCTTCGTCAACTTCGCACTCCCCCTTCCGCGCCCCCTGCGCCGCCGCACCACACCCGCACGCCCCTGCGCCCACGCGACGACGGACACCACCATCCGCACGGCGTAACCCGGACAGGTCCGGGCGGAAGCCCCCTACCCCCCGCCCCCGGGGCTTCCGCCCGGGCCGCACTGCGCGGTCCCGCGGCCACCCGGGCCCGCCCGGGGCCTACGCTGAACGTATGAGCAAGCAGAGCGGACGCGGGCGCGTGGCAGGCCTTCCTGAATGGGACCGCTGCGCGGTCATGGGAGTCGTGAACGTGACCCCCGACTCCTTCTCCGACGGAGGCCGCTGGTTCGACACGACCGCAGCCGTCAAGCACGGCCTCGCCCTGGTCGACGAGGGCGCCGACCTGGTCGACGTCGGCGGCGAGTCCACCCGCCCCGGCGCCACCCGCGTCGACGAGGCCGAAGAACTCAAGCGCGTCATCCCCGTCGTCCGCGGCCTCGCCTCCGAGGGCGTCACGGTCTCCGTCGACACCATGCGCGCGTCCGTCGCCGCACAGGCCCTCGCGGCGGGCGCCGCCCTCGTCAACGACGTCAGCGGCGGCCTCGCCGACCCCCAGATGATCCCGGTCGTCGCGGACGCCGGCGCCCCCTTCGTCGTCATGCACTGGCGCGGCTTCCTGGAGGGCGGCAACGTCAAGGGCGTCTACGACGATGTCGTCACCGAGGTCGTCGACGAACTGCACGCACGCGTGGAGGCCGTTCTGGCCGGCGGCATCGCCCCCGACCGCGTCGTCGTCGACCCCGGCCTCGGCTTCTCCAAGGACGCCGAGCACGATCTCGTGCTCCTCGCCCACCTCGACCGGCTGCTCGGCCTCGGCCACCCGCTGCTCGTCGCCGCCTCCCGCAAGCGCTTCCTCGGCCGGGTCCTGGCCGGCCCCGAGGGCGCGCCGCCGCCCGCGCGCGAGCGCGACGCGGCCACGGCCGCCGTCTCCGCGCTCGCGGCGCACGCCGGCGCATGGGCGGTGCGCGTGCACGAGGTGCGCGCCACGGCGGACGCGGTACGGGTCGCGCGCGCCGTCGAGGTAGTGCGCGACATCGCGCGCACACCGGGCGCGCACACCCCCGAGCGGGGTGCGCACTCCCCCGAAGGAGCCTGGTGAGCGCCCCACACACCGACGTCGAGCAGGTGGAAGCCGCGAACACCGCCTTCTACGAGGCGATGGAGCGCGGCGACTTCGAGGAACTGTCCTCCCTGTGGCTCACCCCGGCCGACCTCGGCGTCGACGAGACGTACCACGACCCGGCCGACGTCGGCGTGGTCTCCTGCGTGCACCCCGGCTGGCCGGTACTGACCGGCCGCGGCGAGGTCCTCAGGTCGTACGCGCTGATCATGGCGAACACCGACTACATCCAGTTCTTCCTCACCGACGTGCATGTCTCCGTCACCGGCGACACCGCGCTCGTCACCTGCACCGAGAACATCCTCAGCGGCGGCCCCGCCCCCGAGGGCAGCGAGGAGCTCGGCCCGCTGGTCGGCCAGCTCGTCGTCGCCACCAACGTCTTCCGCCGTACCCCGGGCGGCTGGAAAGTCTGGTCCCACCACGCCTCACCGGTTCTGGCCGAAACCGACGAGGAAGAAAGCGACGACACACCCACCTGAATGGGTAGGCGCCCCGCAGGAACCGCTCGCAGGGACCAACAAGTGGTTGGAATCACGTCGCTCCGGGTAGGGGCGGCTACCAACCCATGAGGCGCCGGGTTCCCCAGGGGAAACACGCGATGAAACCTCCTGACCCCGGCGCGGGCCCACGCCCCCGTGGAACGGCCCTGTCAGTGCCCGCAGGTAGATTCGTTCGAGGCCGGTGTGCCGCCCGCACACGGTACGGACCGGCCGCTACCGACGATTGCAGGAGTGATTCGCGTGGATCGTGTCGCGCTGAGCGGCCTGAAGGCCCGCGGGCACCACGGTGTGTTCCCCAAGGAGCGCGAGGAGGGCCAGACCTTCATCGTGGACCTCGTGCTGGGCCTGGACACCCGCCCGGCCGCCGCCGACGACGACCTGGCGAAGACCGTGCACTACGGCATCGTGGCCGAGGAGGTCGTGGCCGTGGTCGAGGGCGAGCCCGTCAACCTCATCGAAACCCTCGCCGAGCGCATCGCCCAGGCCTGTCTCAAGCACGAAGGGGTCCAGGAGGTCGAGGTCCGCGTCCACAAACCCGACGCGCCGATCACGGTCCCCTTCGACGACGTGACCGTCACCATCACCCGGAGCCGAGTATGACCGCGTTCTTCACCGAGGGTCAGAGCGACCCGACCGTACAGCCGGTACCCGCCTCCGTCGTCGAGAAGGTCGACGCCGCCGACACCACCCTGCACAACCCGCAGCGAGCCGTGATCTCCCTCGGCTCCAACCTCGGCAACCGCCTGGAGACCCTCCAGGGCGCCATCGACGCGCTGGAGGACACCCCCGGCCTGCGCATCAAGGCCGTCTCCCCCGTCTACGAGACGGAGCCCTGGGGCGTGGAGCCCGGAAGCCAGCCGTCCTACTTCAACGCGGTCGTCGTCCTGAAGACCACGCTTCCCCCGTCGTCCCTCCTGGAGCGGGCGCAGGCGGTCGAGGAGGCCTTCCACCGCGTCCGGGACGAACGCTGGGGCCCGCGCACCCTCGACGTCGACATCGTCGCCTACGCCGATGTCGTATCCGACGACCCGGCCCTCACCCTCCCCCACCCGCGGGCCCACGAGCGCGCCTTCGTCCTCGCCCCCTGGCACGACGTGGAGCCGGGCGCCCAGCTGCCCGGCCGCGGCGCGGTCGCCGACCTTCTCGGCATCGTCCCCCAGGAGGGTGTGACGCCCCGCCAGGACCTGGAACTCCGACTGCCCGAGTAGTCGTTAAGGTCAAGACGGCCACAGTCCGTGGAGCCGGGGGAGCTGAAGGGACACCGTGAGAGAGCTGCGTATCAGGGTGCTGGCAGGCGTGTTCGTCGTGGCCGGCATCCTGTCCTGGGCGGGCGCCCGCCTCTGGAACTCGATCGGGACCCTGCCGAGCGTCCCCCTGGCCGCCCCCATCGTCCTCGCCCTGATCGCCGCGGTCCTGCTGGCCACGGCGCTGTCGATCCGCTCCCGCCTCAAGGCGCAGCGCGAGCGTCGCCCCGGCGCCAAGGGCGTCGACCCCCTGATGGCTGCCCGAGCGGTCGTCTTCGGCCAGGCCAGCGCCCTGGTCGCGGCCCTGGTCTCCGGCATGTACGGCGGCACAGGCGCCTTCCTCCTGGAAGTCCTGGACACCCCGGCCCGACGCGACCAGGCCATCTACGCCGGCTTCTCGGTCGTCGCGGGCATCGCCGTCATAGCGGCGGCCATCTTCCTGGAGCGCGTCTGCAAACTCCCGGAGGACGACGAACACAACGGCGCGGGAGCGGCACCGGCGGCATAGGGCCGTACGGCGTCAGCGCGCCATGATCAGGCTCATCGCCTCGTTGCGCGTGGCCGCGTCCCGCAGCTGACCACGCACCGCCGAGGTGATGGTCTTCGCGCCGGGCTTGCGGATGCCCCGCATCGACATGCACATGTGTTCGCACTCCACGACGACGATCACGCCCCGCGGCTCCAGGATCTCCATCAGGGAGTCCGCGATCTGGGTGGTGAGTCGTTCCTGCACCTGAGGACGGCGGGCGTAGACATCGACGAGCCGGGCCAGCTTGGACAGCCCGGTGATCTTGCCGGTGGTGGCCGGAATGTACCCGACGTGCGCCACACCCCGGAAGGGCACCAGATGGTGCTCGCACGTGCTGTACACCTCGATGTCCTTCACGAGCACCATCTCGTCGTGCCCGATGTCGAACGTCGTGGTCAGCACATCCTCGGGCTGCTGCCACAGCCCCGCGAATATCTCCTTGTACGCCCTGGCCACCCGCCCCGGCGTCTCCCTCAAGCCCTCGCGGTCCGGGTCCTCGCCGACCGCGATCAGCAGTTCGCGTACGGCGTTCTCGGCGCGCTTCTCGTCGAACTCGCCGATGCGGCCCTCGCCGTCGAGCGTCACGGGGTCGGTCATGTGGTGCCTCGTTCCTGTGCGGGTGGCGCGTGTGGGTCACGCGTCTGAACTGCGGACATACGACGATGCCGCGCCCCCCAGGCTAAAACCAGGGGGACGCGGCATCCATTCCGGGCCCGGTGAGGTCACCGGGGCCGGGTCAGCTCTCCGGGCGCTCCTCGGGAGCGGGCTCCGGGGTGGGCTCCGCCACCGTCGACTTGGCGGTGGTGATCGCCGGAGTCGCGCCGTTGGCGCCGTTCGTCAGTGCGAGCTCCTTGGGGGAGAGCACCGGCGGACGGGTGGACGGCGTACGGCGGGAGGAGCCGGTCCAGGCGGGCCGGGGCGGGCGCTTGACGATGGGGGCGAAGATCTCGGCGATCTCCTCCTTGCCCAGCGTCTCCTTCTCCAGCAGCGCGAGGACGAGGTTGTCGAGGACATCGCGGTTCTCGACCAGGATCTCCCAGGCCTCGTTGTGCGCGTTCTCGATGAGCTTCTTGACCTCTTCGTCGACCAGCGCGGCGACCTCTTCCGAGTAGTCACGCTGGTGAGCCATCTCACGGCCGAGGAAGGGCTCGGTGTTGTCGCCACCGAACTTGATCGCACCGAGACGCTCGGTCATGCCGTACTGCGTGACCATCGCGCGGGCCGTTGTGGTGGCCTTCTCGATGTCGTTCGCAGCGCCCGTCGTCGGGTCGTGGAAGACCAGTTCCTCCGCCGCGCGGCCGCCCAGCATGTATGCGAGCTGGTCCAGCATTTCGTTGCGGGTGGTGGAGTACTTGTCCTCGTCCGGCAGGACCATCGTGTAGCCGAGGGCGCGGCCGCGGCTCAGGATCGTGATCTTGTGGACCGGGTCGGAGTTCGGGGAGGCCGCCGCGACCAGGGCGTGTCCGCCCTCGTGGTACGCGGTGATCTTCTTTTCCTTGTCCGACATGATCCGGGTCCGCTTCTGCGGGCCCGCGACCACACGGTCGATCGCCTCGTCCAGCATGTGGTTGTCGATCAGCTTCTGGTTGCTGCGCGCGGTGAGCAGCGCAGCCTCGTTCAGCACGTTCGACAGGTCGGCGCCGGTGAAGCCCGGCGTGCGACGCGCCACTGCGGACAGGTCGACGTCCGGGGCGACCGGCTTGCCCTTCTGGTGAACCTTGAGGATCTCCAGACGGCCCTGCATGTCCGGGCGGTCGACCGCGATCTGGCGGTCGAAGCGGCCGGGGCGCAGCAGGGCCGGGTCGAGGATGTCGGGCCGGTTCGTGGCGGCGATCAGGATGACGCCGCCCTTCACGTCGAAGCCGTCCATCTCGACGAGCAGCTGGTTCAGGGTCTGCTCGCGCTCGTCGTGACCGCCGCCGAGGCCGGCGCCGCGGTGGCGGCCGACCGCGTCGATCTCGTCGACGAAGACGATCGCCGGGGCGTTCGCCTTGGCCTGCTCGAACAGGTCACGGACTCGGGAGGCACCGACACCGACGAACATCTCGACGAAGTCGGAACCGGAGATCGAGTAGAACGGCACGCCGGCCTCGCCCGCGACGGCGCGCGCGAGCAGGGTCTTGCCGGTGCCGGGAGGGCCGTACAGCAGTACGCCCTTGGGAATCTTTGCGCCGACGGCCTGGAACTTGGCGGGCTCCTGGAGGAATTCCTTGATCTCGTGGAGTTCCTCGACCGCCTCGTCCGAGCCGGCGACGTCCGCGAACGTCGTCTTCGGGGTGTCCTTGGTGATGAGCTTGGCCTTGGACTTCCCGAAGTTCATGACTCGGGAGCCGCCGCCCTGCATCTGATTCATCAGGAACAGGAACACGACCACGATGAGAACGAAGGGGAGCAGCGAGAGCAGGATGCTCACGAAGGCGTTCTGCTTCGTCGGCGAGACCGTGTAGCCGTCCGGGATCTGCTTGTCCGCGTACTTGGTCTGCAGGGTGTTGGCCAGGTTCACGCCCTGGTCGCCGATGTAGCTCGCCTGGATCTTCGAGCTGTCCTCGATCTTTTCGCCGTCCTTGAGCTGGACCTTGATGGTCTGCTCGTCGCCGGTGGTCAGCTTGGCCGACTCGACCTTGTTGTCATTGATCGCCTGGACGACCTGGCCGGTGTCCACCGTCTTGTAGCCGCCGGACGAGCCGACGACCTGCATCAACACGACCACGGCAAGGACGGCCAGCACGATCCACATGACCGGCCCACGGAAGTATCGCTTCACGTCCATCCATACGGAGCGGTGTCGCCCCGTCCCTCCTGCCATAGTGAGTTTGATAAGACAGTTCTTCTGACGGTACCCCAGCATTGTGGCCCGAAGCCGCACGGGACGGCTGGCTATCCGTCTCTGCATGCTCCAACGGCGCGAACCGCGCTGGGGTTCCCGATCGTCCTACAAGCGTCGCCCTTGTGGCTCAGCGCTTCGCCGAGCCACCGGGTCAGCCGCCGTAGACGTGGGGCGCGAGCGTACCGACGAACGGGAGGTTGCGGTACTTCTCGGCGTAGTCGAGGCCGTAGCCGACGACGAACTCGTTGGGGATGTCGAAGCCGACCCACTCGACGTCGATGGCGACCTTCGCGGCGTCGGGCTTGCGCAGCAGGGTGCACACCTTGAGCGACTCGGGCTCGCGCGAGCCGAGGTTGGACAGCAGCCAGGACAGGGTCAGTCCGGAGTCGATGATGTCCTCGACGATCAGGACGTGCTTGCCCTTGATATCGGTGTCGAGGTCCTTGAGGATCCGCACCACGCCGGAGGACTGGGTGCCCGCGCCGTAGGAGGACACGGCCATCCAGTCCATGGTGACGGGGGTGGACAGCGCCCGGGCGAGGTCCGCCATCACCATCACCGCGCCCTTGAGGACACCGACGATGAGCAGGTCCTTGCCCGCGTACTCCGCGTCGATCTTCGCGGCCAGCTCGGCCAGCTTCGCGTCGATCTCTTCCTTGGTGATGAGCACCTGCTGAAGGTCGGCACCCATGTCGTTCGCGTCCACCCGCATCACTTTCGGTCGTCCCACCGGCCGTCCGTCCGCCCCCGGAGGGGGTCAGGATTCAGCCTTGCCGAATCACCAGTCTGCCACCCTGGCGCTGGGCCACGACTTTGCCGGGGAGATTGATGGCCCCCTGACCCCGCCATCCGGTGATCAGACGGTCGACTTCCTCGATGTGCCGGGCGAACAGCGAACCGGCCGGAGCACCCGCCTCGATGGCGGCGCGGCGCAGGATCCGGCGGCGTACGGCGGGCGGAAGGGCGTAGAGCTTGGCGCACTCCAGCAGACCGGCGGCGTCGCGGACGGAGGCCTCGGCCTGGCCGGCCCAGGCGTCGAGGGCATCGGCGTCGTCTCGGGACAGTTGGGCCGTACGGGCGAGGGCCTCCACGACGCCTTTGCCGAGGGCCTTCTCCAGGGCGGGCAGGCCTTCGTGGCGCAGGCGGGAGCGGGTGTAGGCGGGGTCGGCGTTGTGGGGGTCGTCCCAGACGGGGAGGGACTGGACCATGCAGGCCCTGCGGGCGGTCTGCCGGTCGAGTTCGAGGAAGGGGCGTCGGTAACGGCCGTCGGCCCCCGAGACCGCGGCCATTCCGGACAGGGAGCGGATGCCGGAGCCGCGGGCGAGGCCGAGCAGGACGGTTTCGGCCTGGTCGTCGCGGGTGTGGCCGAGCAGGATCGCGCAGGCGCCGTGGCGCTGGGCGGCGGCGTCTAGGGCGGCGTAGCGGGCGTCCCTGGCGGCGGCCTCGGGTCCGCCTTCGCGGCCGACGGTGACGGCGGTGGACTCGACCGGGTCGAGGCCGAGTTCACGCAGGCGCAGGACGACTTCCTCGGCGCGCAGGTCGGAGCCGGGCTGCAGGCCGTGGTCGACGGTGACGCCGCCCGCGCGGATGCCGAGTTTGGGGGCCTCGAAGGCGAGGGCGGAGGCGAGGGCCATGGAGTCGGCGCCGCCGGAGCACGCCACGAGCACGAGCGGCGACGGCGGTCGCTCGTGCGGGGTCTGCTCGGTGGGGGTCTGGGGGTCGTTCGCGGTAGAGGTCTGTTGGTCGTTGAGGATGTCGTGGAGGACGCGGCGGACCGCCAGGCGTATCGCCGCGACCGCAGGATGGGGACCCATGTCCGGTTCCCTTCATGAAGTTTTCGGGGGGTGAGCCCGAGGTTCGGTCACTCAGAGTGTGTAGATGGTGACAGAACCGGGCGGTTCCCCGAGCATTGCACGCCTGTCCATGGCTCACGGTCCCTCGGACGGGTGATTGAAGGGGCGTTCGCCTGCCGTCGGCCGGATTCGTTTCACGACCCTCCCCTGGGGCTCACGACTCGGCCTTGCGGTGCACCCGCGCGACCCAGTCCGCCGGTTTGGCGATCTCCGCCTTGGTCGGGAGGGTGTTCGGGGAGGTCCACACGCGGTTGAAGCCGTCCATGCCGACCTGGTCGACGACGGCCCGCACAAAGCGTTCGCCGTCGCGGTACTGCCGGAGTTTGGCGTCCAGACCGAGCAGCTTGCGCAGGGCCATGTCCAGGCGGGAGGCGCCCTTGGCGCGGCGCTGCTGGAACTTCTCGCGGATCTCCGCGACGGACGGCACGACCGCCGGGCCCACGCCGTCCATGACGAAGTCGGCGTGGCCCTCCAGGAGGGACATCACGGCGGTGAGGCGGCCGAGGATCTCGCGCTGGGCCGGGGTCTGCACGATCTCGACGAAGGAGCGTCCGCCGTCGTCCTCCTCGGCCTCGGGGCGGCCCCCGGCAAGGGACTGCGCGGCCTCGCGGATGCGCTCCAGCACGGTCATGGGGTCGACGTCGGTCTCCCCCAAGAAAGACTGGATTTCGCCCTCCAAGTGGTCCCGCAGCCAGGGCACGGCGGTGAACTGGGTGCGGTGGGTCTCCTCGTGCAGGCACACCCACAGGCGGAAGTCGTGGGGCTGGACGTCGAGTTCGCGCTCGACGTGGACGATGTTCGGCGCGACGAGCAGCAGTCGGCCGCCGCCGTTCATCCCTGCGGGCAGTTCGCGGGTGGCGGGGGCGAAGGTCTCGTACTGGCCGAGTACGCGGGAGGCCAGGAACGACAGCAGCATGCCCAGTTCCACACCGGTCACCTTGCCGCCGACGGCGCCGAGGACCGCGCCGCCGGGGGTGCTGGTGCGGCGCTCCTGCATCTTGTCCAGCAGCGGTTTGAGCAGTTCCCGGAAGCCGGCGACATTGGCGCGGACCCAGCCGGGGCGGTCGACGACCAGGACGGGGGTGTCGTGGGTCTCCTCGGTGCCCAGACGAGTGAAGCCCCGGACGTGTTCCTCCGAGGCTTTGGCGTGCCGGCGCAGCTCGGCGACGACGGCGCGGGCCTCTTCGCGGCTGATCTCGGGGCCCGGCCGCATCAGCCGGGTCGCGGTCGCCACCGCGAGATTCCAGTCGACCATCCCAGGAGTTGCGGCACCACCGATGCTCGTCATGCGTCAACCGTACGTGAGCGCTGCCGCTGGGGGCAGGGCGTCGGGGTCGGCTGCGGCGGGGGCGTGTTCGGGCCGGATCAGTCGCATCCGCAGGCCGAGAGTGCCGTCGCTGCCGCGTCCAGGGCCGACTGGGCCGCTCCCGGGTCCGTGGTGTCCGTGGCCAGGAACGCGAAGGCCAGCAGGTGCCCGTCCTGGTCCACGACCGTCCCTGCCAGGGCGTTCACACCGGTCAGGGTGCCTGTCTTCGCTCGTACGATGCCGGCCGCGCCGTCCGTGTAGCGGCTGGTGAGGGTGCCGGTGAAGCCCGCCACGGGCAGGCCCGTGAGGATCGGGCGGAGTTCGGGGTGGGCCGGGTCGCCCGCCGCCGCCAGCAGTGCCGTCAACGTGTCCGCCGTGAGCCGGTCGTCGCGGTTCAGGCCGCTGCCGTCCTTGAAGTCGGCGCCGGTGACGGGGAGTCCGAGCTTCTTGAGTTCGGCGCGGATCGCGCGGCCCGCGCCGTCGAAGTCGGGGCGTTCGCCGGTGGCGATGGCGGTCTGCCGGGCGAGGGCCTCGGCGAGGTCGTTGTCGCTGTTGGTGAGCATGCGTTCGACGAGGGCCGAGAGCGGCGGCGAGGAGACCTCGGCGAGGCTCTCCGCGCGGCCGGTCGCCTTGGACGGGCCCGGAGAGGTGGTCTTGATGCCGTGGTCGGCGAGCAGGTCCGCGAAGGTGCGGGCCGCTTCCGCCGCCGGGTCGCCCACGCGCGGGGCGGGGCCGCTGGTGGAGTCGTCGGTGCGGGCCTCGTCGGCCATGAGGGCGCTGACCTTGGCGAGGTTGTCGTTGACCCCGATCGGGTGGACCTCGTCGCCCGCGTAGAGCGTGACGTCGTACGACAGCGTCACCTCGCGCACGCCGTCCTTTTTCAGGGCGGCGGTGGTGTCCTCGGCGAGGGTGCGCAGGCTCGCGTTGCCCTCGGCGTCCTTGCGGGCGGTGAGCGTGGGGTCGCCGCCGCCGACCAGGACGAGTTCCTTGGTGTCGGGTTCCAGGGCAGTGCGGGTGGTGAGGCGGTGGTCGGGGCCGAGGGCCGACAGGGCCGCGGCCGCCGTGGCGATCTTCGTGGTGGAGGCCGGGGTGAGCGCGGTGTCGGCGCCGACGCCGTACAGGCGCTTGCCCGTGGTGATGTCCACGACGACAGCGGAACGGCGAGCGCCGAGCGCGGGGACATCCAGGAGCGGGTCCAGGACGCCGGCCAGCGCCTTTGCGCCCGGCACCGACTTCACCCGGCCGGCCGAGCCACCGAGACCGCCGAGGACGGACCCGGCGCTGGGGGCGGGATGGGGCGCCTTGGCCGTCGTAGCGGAATTACGACCGTGATCTGCGCCACCCGTGCCCCCCTGGGCGGCTGCCCGGTCCCGCTCGGCCGTACGCTGACCGGAGGAGTCCCAGGGACCGGCGGCGGTCACCACACCGACGGCCAGTGCAAGGCCTGCGGTGGCGGCGCCGGCGGTGTACTGCCAGGTCTTCGGCCTTGTGACCTGCGCCGAGGCGGCTCGGCCGAGCCGCGACAGACGCGGTCGCGCAGCTGTGACGGCCCGTGCCAGACGCGGTCGTACGGCGCCCGCGATCCGCGCCACACGCGGTCTCGCGGCCCGCCAAGGCCTCAGCTCTGGCACGACCACCAGCCCCTTTCGCGATCACACACCTGCGTGAGGGACACTTAATCACCAGAACTATGTGCTGATCATGGAGGAGCCACCGGTGGAGTTCGACGTCACGATCGAGATTCCGAAGGGTTCGCGGAACAAGTACGAGGTGGACCACGAGACCGGTCGGATCCGCTTGGACCGTCGCCTCTTCACCTCGACCAGTTACCCGGCCGACTACGGCTTCGTCGAGAACACCCTCGGCGAGGACGGCGACCCGCTGGACGCCCTGGTCATCCTGGACGAGCCGACTTTCCCCGGCTGCCTCATCCAGTGCCGTGCGATCGGCATGTTCCGGATGACGGACGAGGCCGGCGGCGACGACAAGCTGCTGTGCGTGCCCGCGCACGACCCGCGCGTGGAGCACCTGCGCGACATTCACCACGTGTCGGAGTTCGACCGCCTGGAGATCCAGCACTTCTTCGAGGTCTACAAGGACCTGGAGCCCGGCAAGTCCGTCGAGGGTGCCGACTGGGTGGGCCGTACCGAGGCCGAGGCCGAGATCGAGCGGTCCTACAAGCGCTTCAAGGACCAGGGCGGCCACTGAGCCCCGAGTCCGCTAACGGGCCGCACGCGTACGCGTGCGGCCCGTTTTCTTTCGTGTGCGCATACTGAGGCCTACGGAATGCGTCGTACAGGGAGCGCTGCGCAAGTGACGGACGCGGAGGACCGCAAGCCGCAGTCGGACGAGGCGACCGGCACGTTCGACCCCGAGATCACATCCGAGTTCGCCATTCCCCAAGGGCTCGCCGTCCCCAAGGGCGGGAGCGAGTCGGAGACGTCCTCCGAGTTCGCCGTCCCCGACGGCTTTGACGCACCGCCGGGGCCTGCCGCAGAACCGGACGGGTCGGCGTTCAGTCTGCCGAGGACCTACCACGCCAAGGACGCGCCGCCCGCGTTCACTCCGGCGACCGGGGTGCCCGTGGTCAGCCTCACCAAGAACGTGCCCTGGCAGGACCGGATGCGCACGATGCTGCGCATGCCGGTGGCCGAGCGGCCCGCGCCGGAGCGGGTCCACAAGACCGAGGAGGAGGGTCCGGCCGTCCCGCGCGTGCTCGACCTGACCCTGCGAATCGGCGAGCTGCTGCTGGCGGGCGGGGAGGGCGCGGAGGACGTCGAAGCGGCGATGTTCGCGGTCTGCCGGTCGTACGGCCTGGACCGCTGCGAGCCGAATGTCACCTTCACGCTGCTGTCGATCTCCTACCAGCCGTCGCTGGTGGACGATCCGGTGACGGCTTCGCGGACGGTACGGCGGCGCGGGACCGACTACACGCGGCTCGCGGCCGTGTTCCGGCTGGTGGACGACCTCAGCGACCCGGAGAGCCATATCTCCCTTGAGGACGCCTACCGGCGGCTCGCGGAGATCCGCCGTAACCGGCATCCCTATCCGACCTGGGTGCTGACCTCGGCGAGCGGGCTGCTGGCCGGTGCAGCCTCGGTGCTGGTCGGTGGTGATGTGATCGTGTTCATCGCCGCCGCGATCGGCGCGATGCTCGGGGACCGGCTGGCGTGGCTGTGCGCGGGGCGGGGGCTGCCGGAGTTCTACCAGTTCACGGTCGCCGCGATGCCGCCCGCCGCGATAGGCGTCGCGCTGAACCTCGCGCACGTGGACGCGAAGGCGTCCGCCGTGATCACCGGTGGGCTGTTCGCGCTGCTGCCCGGACGGGCGCTGGTGGCGGGTGTGCAGGACGGTCTGACCGGCTTCTACATCACCGCGGCCGCGCGCCTGCTGGAGGTCATGTACTTCTTCGTGGGGATCGTTGTCGGGGTGCTGATCATCCTGTACTTCGGCGTGAACCTCGGCGCCGAGCTGAACCCGGACGCGGCGCTCAGCATCTCCGAGCGGCCGCTGTGGCAGATCGGCGCGTCGATGCTGCTGTCGCTGACCTTCGCGGTGCTGTTGCAGCAGGAACGATCCACCGTGCTGGCGGTGACGCTGAACGGCGGGGTCGCGTGGGTGGTGTACGGCGCCATGCACTACGCGGGTGGCCTGTCGCCGGTTGCCTCTACGGCCGTGGCGGCGGGACTGGTGGGGCTGTTCGGGCAGTTGCTGTCGCGGTACCGGTTCGCTTCGGCGCTGCCGTACACGACCGCGGCGATCGGGCCCCTGCTGCCGGGATCGGCCACGTACTTCGGGTTGTTGTCCATCGCTCAGAACGAGGTGGACGAGGGGTTGGTGTCGTTGGCGACGGCGGCGTCTTTGGCCATGGCCATCGCCATCGGGGTGAATCTGGGGTCGGAGATCTCGCGGCTGTTCCTGCGGATTCCGGGTGGGGCCGGGGAGGGGCGCAAGGCCGCGAAGCGGACTCGGGGGTTCTGAGCCCGCGCCCCCTGTCGGCGTCTCAGTACCCCTGGTTGTTGTACGGGTACTGGTCGTTCTGCTGACCGCCGTACTGCTGCTGGTTGCCGTAACCCTGCGGGTACTGCTGGGCGTAGGGCTGCTGCTGGCCGTAGTACTGCTGCTGCGGGGGCTCGTCGGTGGGCTCGATGCGGCGGAGCTGGGTCGTCGCGTCGTCCATCATCTGAGGGTGCTGCTGGTGGGGCTG
This sequence comes from Streptomyces sp. NBC_00287, assembly GCF_036173105.1. Lineage (NCBI taxonomy): Bacteria > Bacillati > Actinomycetota > Actinomycetes > Kitasatosporales > Streptomycetaceae > Streptomyces > Streptomyces sp. NBC_00287. Next base: position 5,309,674 of record NZ_CP108053.1, on the reverse strand, counting down.
CTGGGCCACCGGGGTCTGGGCCGCCGCTCGCTTCTTCTTCGAACGCTCGCGCAGGTACTCGATGAGGATCGGGACGACCGAGACGAAGACGATCAGGATGAGGATCGCCTCGACGTTGGTCTTGATGAAGTCGATCTGGCCGAGCCAGTAGCCGGCGAGGGTGACGCCGGAGCCCCAGGCGATGCCACCGATGATGTTGTACGTCAGGAAGGTGCGGTACTTCATACGGCCGGCGCCGGCCACGATGGGGGCGAAGGTGCGCACGATGGGCACGAAGCGGGCCAGCACGATCGCCTTCGGGCCGTACTTCTCCATGAACTCGTGGGCCTTCTCCAGGTTCTCCTGTTTGAAGATCTTGGAGTTGGGACGGCTGAAGAGCTTCGGGCCGAAGAACTTGCCGATCATGTAGCCGACCTGGTCGCCGATGACGGCGGCCAGCACGATCAGGGTGCAGACCAGCCACAGGGGCTGGGTGATGTAGTTCCCCTCGGCCACGAACAGGCCCGCCGTGAACAGCAGCGAGTCACCGGGCAGGAACGCGAAGAGGCCGGACTCGGCGAAGACGATCAGCAGGATGCCGGGGAGGCTGAAGGTCTCGATCAGGTAGTTCGGATCGAGCCACTCGGGGCCGAGCGCAAGCGTGGTCACGGGTTCGTGGCTCCTGCGGGGTGGGGTCGGGTGGGGCCTGGTTGCTCAAAAGTACCAACGCGGCACCAGTACCAACGCACCGCTGGAGGCCCAGGTTCCATGGGCGCACACAGGATGCCCTTTGCGGCTGCCCGGACCAAGCTGTGAACCATGGGTATCGATGAGTACGGCGGCGGACAGGGCCCTCAGCCCGACGTCCTGGTGGTCACCACGAACGACGTACCCGGCCACCGGGTCCAGGAGGTCATCGGTGAGGTCTTCGGGTTGACGGTGCGCTCCCGGCATCTGGGCAGTCAGATCGGAGCGGGGCTGAAGTCGATGGTCGGCGGTGAGCTCAAGGGGCTCACCAAGACGCTCGTGCAGACCCGCAACCAGGCCATGGAGCGCCTGGTGGAGCAGGCACGCGCGCGTGGGGCCAATGGCGTACTGGCCTTCCGGTTCGATGTGACCGATGCCGCGGACGTGGGCACCGAGGTGTGTGCGTACGGCACGGCCGTGGTCCTGGTCCGGGAGTAGGGGGCACTCCCCGGACCGGGGGATCACGCCGTGTGGCGGGCGGCGTTCGCCTTGATCGCGTCCCGCAGGTGTTCCGCCATGCCCGGGTGCATGGCGTCGTAGAACGCCGTGAAGCGTTCGTCGGCGACGTACATGTCCCCCAGGCACTGGTGCATCTCGTACGGGCAGTCGTAGAACCAATTGCCGAGGTACCGGCGGTGCTCCTCGGCCATGTCCATGGCCACCTCGCCGGCCGGCCGCTCACCTGCGGTCATCAGGGCCTTGTAGCGCTCGCCCCACTCGGCCCCCTCGGCCTGCATGCGCTTCCAGTCGTCCTTGGTGTAGTTCGCCGCGCGGCGCTGTGACTCGGCATACGCCTCCGTGTTGCCCCAGCGTGCCTCCGCCTCTTCGGCGTACTGCTCGGGGTCGTTGTCGCCGAAGACCTCGAAGCGCTCTTCGGGGGTGAGGTTGATGCCCATCTTGCGTGCCTCCATGGCCTGCTCCACGGCCTCCGCCATCTTCTGCAGCTTCTCGATCCGGGCGGTCAGCAGCTCGTGCTGGCGGCGCAGATGCGCGCGCGGGTCTGCTTTTCCGGCGGCCTGATCGTCGAGCAGGGCGGCGACCTCGTCGAGCGGGAAGCCGAGCTCCCGGTAGAACAGGATCTGCTGCAGCCGGTCGAGGTCGCCGTCGCTGTAGCGCCGGTGGCCCGCGTGGCTGCGCTCGCTGGGGACGAGCAGGCCTATGTCGTCGTAGTGGTGCAGCGTGCGCACCGTCACTCCGGCGAAGCCCGCGACCTGTCCCACGGAGTAGCTCACTTCGTCCGCTCCCTTCTCGGTACGCACTCCACGGTGAATCCTCACGCCACGTGAGGTGCAAGCCCTTTCAATACGGCCGTATTGACCGGTTTGCCCGCTTATCGTGGCCCCCGTGCCCCAGGACACCGCGCCGCAGGCGCCCGCCGCTCCGGCGCGCGCCCTGCTGCCGCTGATCCTCCCCGCCCTGGTGGTGGGCGTGGGTGCCGCCCTGCTCTTCCTCGGGGTGAGCGAGGCGGCCGAGGCCTTCCAGGACGTGCTCTGGCAGGACCTGCCCGACGCGCTGGGCGTGGGCCGCTACTCCGTGCTGTGGATGCTGGTCATGCTGACCGCGACCGGGGTGGCCGTCGGTCTGGTGGTGTGGAAGGCGCCCGGGCACGCGGGGCCCGATCCGGCCACCACGGGTCTGGACGCGCCCGTACTGCCGCCTGTCGTCCTGCCGGGGCTGCTGGTGGCGACCGCTCTGATGCTCGCGGGCGGGCCGAGCCTGGGCCCGGAGAACCCGATCATCGCCGTCAATGTGAGCCTCGCCTTCTGGCTCGGGCACCGGTTCCTGCCCCGGGCGCCGGGCGGGTTGTGGACGGTGCTGGCGGAGGCCGCGACGATCGGCGCGCTGTTCGGTACGCCGGTGGCGGCGGCGCTGGTGATCTCGGAGGCGTTGGCCGGGCGGCAGGTGAAGGGGGCGCTGTGGGACAACGTCTTCGCGCCGCTCATCGCGGCCGCCGCCGGGGCGATCACCACCACGCTGCTGGCACATCCCACCTTCGACCTCGATCTGCCGGCCTTCGGGCGCCCCGGCTGGGGCGATCTCCTGGCAGCGCTGGTGATCGCCTCGGCGGGCGCGCTGCTCGCCATGGCCGCCGTGTACGCCTTCCCGTACGTCCACGCCGCCTTCGCCCGGCTGCGGCACCCGATGCTGATGCTTCCGCTGGGCGGGCTCGTTCTGGGGCTGTTGGGGGCCCTGGGAGGCCATCTGACGCTCTTCAAGGGGCTGGAGGAGGTCGGGGAGCTGGCGGCCGATCCCGAGGGCTGGTCGGCGGGCGAGTTCGCGGGGATGGCGGTGGTGAAACTGGCCGCGCTGCTCGTCGCCGCCTGCTGCGGCTTCCGCGGCGGGCGGATCTTCCCGGCCGTGTTCGTCGGGACGGCCCTCGGTCTGTGTGCCCACGCCCTGGTGCCGGAGGTGCATCCGGCGGTCGGGGTCGCGGCGGCCGTCCTCGGAGTGCTGCTCGCCGTCACCCGGCAGGGCTGGGTGAGCCTGTTCGTCGCCGCGATCCTCGTGTCCTCCCCCGACGTCATCGCGCTGCTGTGCATCGCGTCCCTGCCCGCCTGGCTGCTGGTGACCGGCCGCCCCCAGATGCAGCTGCGCGCAGACGGCACCCCGGTCCGCTGAACCCCCCGATCCGCTAGGAGACTTCGATGGCACTGCACAAAGGACCCGCCCGGCTCGACGACCGCCCCGTGTCCGTCAACCCCTTCCACGGGCAGGCCAATCCGGTCGGCGGCATGACCGAGGCCCCACCCCAGCACCGGCTCCCGGACAGCCCGGTGCCGCCGATGACCGCCTACCAGCTCGTCCACGACGAACTGATGCTGGACGGCAACGCCCGGCTGAATCTGGCCACCTTCGTCACCACCTGGATGGAGCCGCAGGCCGGGGTGCTGATGGCGGAGTGCCGGGACAAGAACATGATCGACAAGGACGAGTACCCACGCACCGCCGAGCTGGAGCGGCGCTGTGTGGCGATGCTCGCCGATCTGTGGAACGCCCCCGATCCGGCGGCCGCCGTGGGCTGTTCGACGACCGGCTCCAGCGAGGCGTGCATGCTCGCCGGGATGGCGCTCAAGCGCCGGTGGAGCAAGCGGAACACGGGCGGTCGCCCCAATCTGGTCATGGGCGTCAATGTGCAGGTCTGCTGGGACAAGTTCTGCACCTTCTGGGAGGTGGAGGCCCGACTGGTCCCCATGGAGGGCGGCCGGTATCACCTCGACCCCCAGGCGGCGGCCGAGCTGTGCGACGAGAACACCATCGGGGTCGTGGGCATCCTCGGCTCCACCTTCGACGGGTCCTACGAACCCATCGCCGACCTGTGCGCCGCCCTGGACGCCCTCCAGGAACGCACCGGACTCGACATCCCGGTCCATGTGGACGGCGCCTCCGGGGCCATGGTCGCGCCCTTCCTCGACGAGGACCTGGTGTGGGACTTCCGTCTCCCGCGCGTGGCGTCGATCAACACCTCCGGGCACAAGTACGGGCTGGTCTACCCGGGTGTCGGCTGGGCGCTGTGGCGCGACAAGGCGGCGCTGCCCGAGGAACTCGTGTTCCGCGTGAACTACCTGGGCGGGGACATGCCGACCTTCGCGCTGAACTTCTCCCGGCCCGGCGCCCAGGTCGTCGCGCAGTACTACACCTTCCTCAGGCTGGGCCGCGAGGGCTACCGGGCCGTGCAGCAGGCCTCCCGGGATGTCGCGAGCCGTCTCGCCGGGCAGATCGAGTCCCTCGGTGACTTCGAACTGCTCACCCGGGGCGACCAGTTGCCCGTCTTCGCTTCACCACGGCGCCCGACGTGAAGGCGTACGACGTCTTCGACGTCTCCCGCAGGCTGCGTGAGCACGGCTGGCTGGTGCCCGCGTACACCTTCCCGCCGAACCGGGAGGACCTGTCCGTGCTGCGGGTGGTGTGCCGCAACGGCTTCTCGACGGACCTCGCGGCGCTGCTCATGGACGATCTGCAACGCCTGCTGCCGGAACTCCGGCGCCAGCCACGCCCCTTGGGGCGCGACGCCGGGCAGGCCACCGCCTTCCATCACTGAGCGGACCCTCCCAGGGTGAAGTCGTGCCACCGCGCCCCGTCCGCCGATATGCGGTACTCCCCGTTGCCGTAGCTGTCGTTCCACAGCCAGCCGAGCGGGGTGTGGGTCGTCGAGCCCGCCGGGGCGCGGGCGCCGCCGGCCGAGCGGAAGGTTCGGGCGCCGTCGGTGCTGCGCCAGATGCCGGTCTCGCCGTACACCGTGACGCTGCCGTCGGTGGCCACGACGAGGTCGCCGAGGATCGACAGGGGCTCGACGCCCTTGCGGTAGGACCAGACGCGGGTCCAGGTGCTGCCGCCGTCGGTGCTGGTGTGGATCGCGTGCAGGCCGTTCTTCACCTCCTCGTCCATGAGCTGGCCCGGCTGGGCGGCGTACAGGCGGCCGCCTCCGGCGACCACGCGGAAGCCCCAGCTGTCCTTCCCGGGCTCGGTCAGGCGGGTCACCTCCCAAGTGCGGCCGCGGTCCTCGCTCTTGGCCAGGGCCGGACGGCCGGAGTCGTCCCAGCCGGAGACGAAGAGCGCGTCACGGGATACGTCACCGGACGGGGCGAGGATGCCCTTCAGGGGTGGTTGCCGCTCCAGGACGCGATGTTCGCCGGTGTCGGGCAGGACGACGAGCAGCCGGTTGCGGGTGCAGTAGCTGAGGTCGGACTCCAGCTCCAGACACTCCCCGGTCATGAGGGCGCCCTCGGGGACGGTGGCCGTGCGGCCCTTCGGCTCGGTCGAACCCCGCTTCCAGGTAAGGCCGTTGTCCCCGGTGAACCAGGTCGGCGCGGGCCGCCGCCAGTCCTCGCTCTGGTCGATGATGACGGCGCGGCCCGGCCCGAGGACGGTGAGACCGGCGGTGATGCCCCGGTCGCCGGTGACGTCCGGCAGCGGTGATGTGCCCAGGCGCCAGCGCCGGGCGCCCTTGTCGAGGACGGCCACATGCTGCTCGCACCGCACGCCGGTGCACTGCGCGAGCAGCGCGAAGCCGGAGCCGTCGGCGGCGAAGCCGAGGCTGTGGGACCAGCCGGGGAGGTCGACAGCGGACGGTATGCGCGGCGGCGGTACTCCAGCCACTGTGGTGGCGGACGGCGCGGCAGAGCTTCCCGCGCGCCCGCCCGTCGACCCTGTGCCGCACGCGGCCGGCAGCAGAAGCAGCACCGCCCCGAGCAGCAGCGCCCTCGACCCGTGAAACCTCATGGAATCCCCCGATCTGCGGTGATCAGCAGCCGATTGCTACTTCTGATACACCGCAGACCGGACTCGGGTTCCACTCCTCACCGAACTTTCCGGCGCTACTTGCTGAGCGCCCCGAACCGCCGCACCGCCAGCGGAAAGAACACCGCGAGCAGCCCCAGCGACCACCCCACCGCAGGCCACACATGCCCCGCCTCGCCGCCCGGCCCGCCGAACAGATCCCGTACCGCCGTCGCCGTATGGGACATGGGGTTCCACTCGACCACCGTCCCCAGCCAGCCCGGCATCGAGTCGGGGTCCGCGATGGCGTTGGACAGGAACCCGATCGGCCAGACCAGGATCTGCACGGCCTGCAGCATCTCCGGCTTCCCGGCGACCAGCGCCAGATGGATGCCGATCCACAGCATCGCGAACCGGAAGAGCAGCAGCAGCCCGACCGCGCCGAGGAAGGCCCCCGGGCCGCCCTGCGCGCGCCAGCCCAGCGCGTACCCGATCGCGATCATCAGCGTCAGCGCGAGCGCCGATTGGATCACGTCGGCGGCCGAACGGCCCACCAGGACCGCGCCGTTGGCCATCGGCATCGAGCGGAAGCGGTCGATCACCCCTTTGTTGAGGTCCGGGGTGACGGCGAGCATCGTGCCCTCCAGGCCGAAGGCCATGGTGAGCGCGAGCATGCCGGGCACGAGGTAGTCCAGGTACGCGCCGCCGACCTCCCGGCCGCCGCCGATCAGATAGCCGAACATCAGCAGCAGCATCACCGGGAAGGCCAGTCCGACGGCCAATTGGACCGGTTGCCGTGCCCAGTGGGCGAGTTCGCGGCGGGTCATGGTCCAGGAGTCGGTCAGTGCGTAGGTGGTCATACGGCCTCCTTCACCCGGTGGTCGCCGGATCGGTCGTCGTCGGCTCGGTCGTCGCCGGCTCGGTCGTCGCCGGTGAGGTGCAGGAACACTTCGTCCAGGGTCGGGCGGCGCAGAGCGATGTCCTCCGCCTCGATCCCGGCCTCCTGAAGAGCCCGTACGACTCCGGAGAGCGCCGCCATCCGGTCGGTGACCGGGGCGCTCAGCAGCCGGCGGTCGACGTCGACCGATACGCCGGACGCGGGAACCGGCAACAGGGCTACCGCCGCGCCCAGTTGGCCCGCGTCGCGCAGCACCACATCGATGCGGTCACCCCCGATCGCGGCCTTCAGTTCGTCGGCCGTGCCGTCGGCGATGACGCGCCCGGCGTCGACGACCGAGATCCGGTCGGCGAGCTGGTCGGCCTCCTCCAGGTACTGCGTGGTGAGCAGGACCGTCGTACCGCCGCCGACCAGGGAGCGGACCGCGCTCCACACCTCGGCGCGGCCGCGGGGGTCGAGACCGGTCGTGGGTTCGTCCAGGAAGAGCACCTCCGGGTCGGTGATCAGCGACGCGGCGAGGTCCAGGCGGCGCCGCATACCGCCGCTGTACTGCCGTACCGCCTTGCGGCCGGTGTCGGCGAGACCGAAGCGCTCCAGGAGTTCGTCGGCACGCACGCGCGCGTGGCGGGCGCCCAGGTGGTACAGGCGGCCGAACAGCTCCAGGTTCTGCCTCCCGCCGAGTTCCTCGTCGAGCGCCGCGTGCTGGCCGAGCAGGCCGATGCGGAAGCGGACCGCGCGGGCCTCGGTCACCACGTCGTGCCCGGCCACCTCGATCCGGCCGCCGTCGGGTCGCAGGAGGGTGGAGAGGATGCGGACCAAGGTGGTCTTGCCCGCGCCGTTCGGACCGAGGACCCCGTGCACCGTGCCCCGCGCGACCCTGAGGTCGAGCCCGTCCAGTGCCTTCTTCTCGCCGTACTTCTTGTGTGCGCCTTCGACGGTGATCGCCGTGTCGGCCACGGACCCTCTCCTTCGCTGGTCGGACTCGGTAGTCAAACTTGACTACAACCACGAGGCTAATACCCCGACCGATAGTCGTCAAACTTGATTAGCGCGCATCCCCAGAATGCGTCTCACCCGTGGCGTACGGATTCTCCTGATCCTCGGCGAGGACGCCGACGAACGGCTCGCCCTCCCCCGCGAACGTGTACGCGCCGCCCTCGATCCGCTCGATCAGGCCTCTGGTCCACTGGGCCTCGGCGTCGGCCGTGTGGATCCAGAGGTTCATGATCTCGCCGATATGACCGAGCCGTTCGGGGCCGTCCTCGGGGACGTAGTGCTCGGTGACGGATCCGCGCCACTCCTCGATCCGCCGGATCCGCTCCTTCAGCAGGGCCGTCGTCTCGCCGCGCGGCAGGTCGACCATGAATCCGATGGCCGCCGACTTCATGTCCATCTTCTGGTCGTAGGAGGTCAGCGCCTCGCGGACCAGACGCAGGTACTCCTCGATGCCCCGCTCCGTGATCTCGTACTCGGTGCGGGGCGGGCCCCCTGCCGTGGACGGCGCGATCTCGTGCGCGAGGAGCAGTCCCTGTTTCGCCATCTGCTTCAGGGCGTGGTAGATCGAGCCGGGCTTGGCGTTGGACCACTCGTGCGCGCCCCAGTACTCCAGGTCGTTGCGCACCTGGTAGCCGTGGGCCCGCCCGTGCTGGCGGACCGCGCCGAGCACCAGGAGACGGATCGCTGACATGCGGTCCAGGTTATGGCCTCAGGCTTAGGCGAGGTCCACCAGCTCGAACGCCGTCTTTCCGTCCAGCGACTCCCGGATGATGTCGGCGTGACCGGCGTGCCGGGCGGTCTCGCGGATCAGGTGCAGGACCAGCCAGCGCAGGGACACCCGCCCCTCCGGCGGGAACCAGGGCATGTCGGGCAGCGCGAAGGTGTCGTCGAGGTTCGGCGCCGAGCGGATGAAGGCCTCGGTCTCGGCGGCGACCTTCTCCCAGTAGTCGAGCTGCGAGGCGACCGTCTCCCCGTCGACCAGCACGAAGCACTCGTGCCAGTTCGACTGGTCCCGCTTGACGGCGGGCGGCTCGCCCTTGGCCAGCGAGATCCAGTACTGCTCGACCTCGGCCACATGCTTGACCAGGCCGGCCAGGGAGAGCTCGCTGGCGCTGGGCTTGGAGGAGGCCTGCTCGTCCGTCAGCGCGAGCACCGCCCGGCGGATGCCGCCGCGCTGCTCGGCCAGGAAGTTGAGCAGCGCGCCGCGCTCGTCGCCGTGCGCCTCTGCGGGAACGTGAGTGACCATGGTCGGCCGCCTTTCGTCGGAGTGGCTCGGAGGGTTCCTTGCCTGACACCGACGAAGCTACGGGCCATTGAGGTCAGTTTCTGTCCTCAATGGCCCGCCCTCGCGAAAGATTTGGCGCGAAAGTTCTAGAACGGGAACCCGCTGCGCCCGTGCTGCACCGAGATCCACTTCAGCGTGGTGAACGCGTCCAGCATCGTCTCGCCGTTCAGGCGGCCGAGGCCGGAGTGCTTCTCGCCGCCGAAGGGGACGATCGGCTCGTCGTGGACGGTGCCGTCGTTCACATGGAACATGCCCGTGTCGATCCGCTTGGCGAAGGCCACGCCCCGCTCGATGTCACCGGTGTGAACGGCGCCGCTCAGGCCGTAGGGAGTGTCGTTGACGAGGCGTACGGCCTCCTCCTCGCCGTCGAACGGGACGAGGAAGACGACCGGCCCGAAGACCTCCTGCTGAAGCAGCGGGGAGTCGGCCGGCACACCGGTCAGTACGGACGGCTCGACCAGGTTGTCGGTGGTCGCACCCCGAACCAGCGCGGTCGCGCCCTCGGCGACGGCCTGCTCGACGACGCCCGCGAGGGCGTCCGCCTGCGAGGAGTTGATGACCGGGCCGATGACGGTCTCCGGGTCGCGCGGGTCGCCCGCCTTGAGCGTCTTCACCTTGGCGACGAACTTCTCGGTGAACTCGTCGGCGATCGTACGGTCGACCAGGACGCGGTTGGCGGCCATGCAGACCTGGCCCTGGTGGACGTAGCGGCTGAAGACCGCGGCGTCGACGGCGTAGTCGAGGTCGGCGTCGTCGAGGACCACCAGCGCGCTGTTGCCGCCGAGTTCGAGGACCGAGCGCTTGAAGTGGGAGGCACAGACGGTGGCGACATGGCGGCCGACCTTGTCGGAGCCGGTGAAGGAGATGACCTTCGGGACCGGGTGCTCGATGAAGGCGTCGCCTATCTCCGCTATGTCGGTGACCACGACATTGAGCAGACCGCCGGGCAGGCCCGCGTCCTCGAAGAGCTTCGCGACCAGGGTGCCGCCCACGATCGGGGTGTTCTGGTGCGGCTTGAGCACTACGGCGTTGCCGAGCGCGAGGGCCGGGGCGACCGACTTCAGTGACAGCAGGAAGGGGAAGTTGAAGGGGCTGATCACACCGACGACGCCGACCGGGACGCGGTAGACGCGGTTCTCCTTGCCGTCCACCGGCGAGGGGATGATCCGGCCCTCGGGGCGCAGCGCCAGATGGACCGCCTCGCGCAGGAACTCCTTGGCGAGGTGGAGTTCGAAGGCCGCCTTCAGGCGCGTACCGCCGAGCTCGGCGATGATCATCTCGCTGATCTCGGCCTCACGGTCCTCGATCAGACGCAGGGCCTTCTCGAAGACACCGCGACGCGCGTACGCGTTCGTCGCGGCCCACTCCTTCTGGGCGCGGGCGGCGGCCTGATAGGCCTGATCCACCTCGTCGACCGTGGCTATGGTGACCGAGGCGAGCTTCTCACCGTCGTACGGGTTGAAGTCGATGATGTCCCAGGAGCCGGTGCCCGGGCGCCACTCGCCGTCGATGTACTGCTGGGCCAGGTCGGTGAAGTAGGACGACATGTGATCCCTCAATCCCTAGCGGGCATCCGTGCGGACACCTGATCAGCTTCTGATCGTCTCCACGGTCTGATCACACGTCATCGTACTTGTGTTTCAAGACAGTTGAAGGAGTCCCCGGAGAAGGTCCCGGCTCTCGTGCGGGCCCGGACTGTCCTGCTGGAGCTCCTTGAGCGCCTTCTCGTACTGGGCGACGTCCTCGTGCTTGTCCAGGTACAGCGCACTGGTCAGCTGCTCCAGATAGACGACGTCCGACAGGTCGGACTCCGGGAAGCTGAGGATGGTGAAGGCGCCGGACTCGCCGGAGTGACCGCCGAAGCTGAACGGCATGATCTGCAGCCGCACATTGGGGCGTTCGGAGATCTCGATCAGATGCTGGAGCTGACCGCGCATCACCTCGCGGTCGCCGTACGGACGGCGCAGGGCGGCCTCGTCGAGGACGATGTGGAACTCGGGGGCGCCGTCGTCGAGGAGGTACTTCTGCCGCTCGAGACGCAGCGCCACCCGCCGCTCGACGTCGGCCGCGCTCGCGCCCTTCATACCGCGCCGGACGACCGCGCGGGCGTAGGCCTCGGTCTGCAGCAGGCCGTGCACGAACTGCACCTCGTACGCCCGGATCAGCGCTGCGGCGCCCTCCAGGCCGACGTAGGTGGGGAACCAGCTGGGCAGCACGTCGGAGTAACTGTGCCACCAGCCCGCGACGTTGGCCTCCTTGGCGAGGGAGAGCAGCGAGGTGCGCTCGGCCTCGTCGTTGATGCCGTACAGCGTCAACAGGTCTTCCACGTCCCTGGTCTTGAAGCTCACCCGGCCCAACTCCATCCGGCTGATCTTCGACTCGGACGCGCGAATCGAGTACCCCGCGGCCTCACGCGTGATCCCGCGCGCTTCACGCAGTCGCCTGAGTTGCGAGCCGAGCAGCATCCGCCGCACCACCGATCCGGGCTCTCCCGCGCTCACGTTCGCCAGCCTCCCCAACCTCTTCAGGGCCCGAAGTCTGCCACTAAAACACTCCGAGCTGTACTCGCCTGATTACAGAGACGGAAAGAAGCCAAAGATTTCCTTCAGGAAGGGGGAAGAGGAAGGCAAGCGGGGAGCGAGAAGATGGCGGAAAAAATGGCCAACAAGCGGTACGGGAGGGTCCAATTCGGTCACGTGCACGTGCATCTGCCCTTGCATCTGCTGTACGCATCCGAAACCATGGTCCCGCGCAACCGCTGCATCGCAACGACCGCGAATACCCGGGAGTGCCTCGCATGGGGACGAATGGATCGACCATGCTCGAGCCGTTACGGCAGGGCCTTCCGCCGCTTGATCCCGCGGCCGTGTCCAACGCAGCCTCCTGCGCACTGCCCGCCCGCTACGAAGCGGTGCGCGAGGCCCGGCAGTTCACCCGCAGAACGCTCGACCAGTGGGACATAGGCGAACGCTTCGACGATGTCTGTCTGGTGGTGTCCGAACTCGTCACCAACGCACTCCGGCACGCCCTTCCGGGCAACCACGCGCGCGTGCCCGACCAGGTGCCTCCGGTACGGCTGCATCTGATGCGCTGGACCGAGCGGTTGGTGTGCGCGGTGCGCGACCCCAGTCACGACAGCCCCGTCGCACGCGACTCGGACGACTTCTCGGCGGAGTCCGGCCGCGGGCTGTTCCTGGTGGACTCCTTCGCCGACAGCTGGGGCTGGCACCCGATGGCCGGCACGCTCAACGGCAAGGTGGTCTGGGCGCTGTTCCGGCTGCCGCACAAGCCGCAACCGAGCGTCGCCGACTGATGAGCCGCGGCGCTTCGCGGCGCCGCGGTTCTACGCGCGTCACAGTACGTTCACAGTGCGCTCACAGACATCCGATGAGCACTGATTGCCGGAAAAGTTCCCTGAGTTGCCCGGTGAGGCGTCAGCCCGCTATCAAGTGGTCGAACTCGCCGTCCTTGATGCCCAGGAGCATCGCCTCGATCTCGGCGCGTGTGTAGACGAGCGCCGGACCGTCCGGGAAACGCGAGTTGCGCACGGCGACCTCCCCGCCGGGCAATCGGGCGAACTCCACGCAGGAGCCCTGCGAGTTGCTGTGCCGGCTCTTCTGCCAGGCCACACCGCTGAGCTGCGTGGCGGCCATGCCGTTGTACACGTCGTGGTCCACAGGTCGCTCCCCGGTGGTGCACTGGCTGGTGAGGCCATTGATGCATTGGTCAACTGACCCGGATCATAACCCTGTTCATGTGCAGATGCATGGGAGGATGCACGGGCAGATGCACGTGCACGCGGGGTGTTCCTGCGGTTACAGCTGCTGTCGCTGTGCTGACAGCTGTGACGTGCGCTTCAGCGAAGCCGTTCCAGCGTCTCCCCCAGAGCCCGCAGAACATGCGAACGCCGTCCCCCCGTCCATGATCTTCCGTGCCATCGACCGAGCCGGATCGTCCGGATCGAATCGCTCGTGTCCTAGGAAGAGACGCGTGGAACGCGCTTCCTGTTCCCCCGCATAGGTGACCGTTCAATCAGCGGAGTGTCCGGAATGACGTCGTCCCAGCGGACGCTCGGCATCCGCTGGGACGACGTAGGAGAGGGCCGCGACCTCGACGACGCCACGGAAGTCGATGCGTGGATGCGACATCGGGGTCGTGCGGTGGTCGACACGCACGACCCTGGGGTCGCTCTCGGGTGCGGTGCCCATGTCGGGTCTTTGTCGGGCATACGGCCGGGCAGTTCGCCGAGCCGCGTCGGACGCCTGCGCCAGAACGGCTCGTACGGATGGGGGTGGTCCCGTACGCCGGTGAACGGAGCCGGTGGCAGGCGGTAGGTGCGGTGTCGGCCGTCAGCGGGTCGCGTACGGCAGCAGGGCCATCTCCCGGGCGTTCTTGATGGCCTTGGCCAGCCGGCGCTGCTGTTGTGCGGAGATGCGGGTCACGCGGCGGCTGCGGATCTTGCCGCGGTCGGAGATGAACTTCCGCAGCAGGTCGGTGTCCTTGTAGTCGATGTACTCGATGCCGGCCCGGTCGAGCCGGTTGGGGCGGTTCTTGGCGGGCTTGCGTTCGATCTTGCGGGGCATGGTGGGGTCAGACCTCCAGGAGGGTGTCGAAGGCGGGCGGCAGCCGCTTCCAGGCGGCGCGCCCCGCGGCGTACTCGGCGTCGGTCAGCAGGCAGGACTCCAGCAGCTGTTCGAGGCCGTCCCGGTCCAGGCCGGGCGAGGTGAAGACGAGGTGCTGGCAGCAGTCGCCGTGCTCGGGGTGCCAGTCCATTGCGGCGGCGGCCCGGCGCACCGGCGGGACCATCTCCCAGGCGGCGTCGGGGAGGGAGGCGAGCCAGGGGCCCACGCTCTCCACGCACAGGGCACCGCCCGCCGCGTCCCAGTGCAGCAAGGTGTCCGGCTTGTCGGCGAGCCAGAACCGGCCCCGGCTGCGGGCGGCGGCGCAGGTGATGTCCTCCAGGGCCTCGTAGAGGCGCTCCGGGTGGAAGGGGCGGCGCCGGTGCCAGACCAGCGTGGAGACCCCGTGGGCGTCCGCCTCGGCGGGCAGCAGCGCGCACGCGGGGTGCTGGGCGGCCGCGGCCGCCTCCACGTCGAAGCCGGCGCGTACGGCGCCCGCCAGGTCACCGTGGCCGATCAGGACCTGGCGGGCCGTCGGATGCAGCTGCGCTAGCAGTTCGCGGTCCTCGTCGTCGGCGTCGGCGGACTCGACGAGGGCGAGGACGGGGGCGTACTCCAGCTGGCGCGCGAAGGTGTCGGCGACGGTGCGCTGGTCGGTGGTGGCGGCGGCCAGGCCCCGCTCGGCCAGGTCGTCGCCGTTGCCGAGGTAGGGCAGCAGCAGCGCCGGGTCGACGGCGGTGACCACGCCGGTGACGGTGTGGCCGCCGGAGGTGACGACCTCGGCCATGGCCTTGGGCTCGACCGAGTCCCACAGCTCGACGACCGCGAGCCGGGTGTCGCCGGCGTCCCGGAGCCGGTCCAGCTCCGGCACCAGGTCCTCGCGCAGGGCGCAGCAGGCGCAGTCGTTGACGAGCGGTGCCTCGCCGGCATCCCGGATGCCGCCCGCGTCGCGGATCGTCCGTACGACGGTGCCCGCCGTGGCCGTGGCGAGGTCGTGGTGGAGTACGACGCTGCCGGGCACCTCGGCGAGCAGCCGGTCCACGGCGGCCTTACGGGCGTCGGCGTGCAGTCCGCCGACGATCACGACGGGGAGCATCAGCCCTGCTTTCCGTACCGGCGCTCGAAGCGCTCCACGCGTCCGGCGGTGTCCAGCACGCGCGCGGTGCCGGTGTAGAACGGGTGGCTGACGTTCGAGATCTCGACGTCCACGACCGGGTAGGTGTGGCCGTCCTCCCACTCGATCGCCTTCTCGCTCGTCATCGTCGAGCGGGTGAGGAAGGCGTAGTTCGCGGCGCGGTCACGGAAGACGACGGGGCCGTAGTCCGGGTGGATTCCCTTGCGCATGACCTCAGCGCTCCTCTCGGAAGTCGACATGGCGGCGGGCGACCGGGTCGTACTTGCGCAGGGTCATACGGTCCGGGTCGTTGCGGCGGTTCTTGCGGGTCACGTAGGTGAAGCCGGTCCCGGCCGTGGACCGGAGCTTGATGACCGGACGGAGTTCGTTGCGAGCCATGCTGGTATCTTACTGAAAATGAATTCCATTTACACATCGCGTTCGAGAGAGGTGCGTCACCTGTGTCCGCCCACTGCATGCTGACCGGCGCCCGGCCCGGCTTCGGCAACAACATCTCCTTCTCCCACCGGCGGACCTCCCGCCGCTTCGACCCCAACATCCAGAGCAAGCGCTACTGGCTGCCCAGCGAGGGCCGCCATGTGCGGCTGAAGCTGAGCGCGAAGGGGATCAAGACCGTCGACGCGATCGGCGTCGAAGCGGCTGTGGCGCGCATCCGCGCGCGGGGGGTGCGTGTCTGATGGCCAAGAAGAGCAAGATCGCGAAGAACGAGCAGCGGCAGGAGATCGTCGCGCGGTACGCCAAGAGGCGGGCCGAGCTGAAGGAAATCATCCGCAGGCCGTCCTCGACGGAGGACGAACGGCTCGCCGCTCAGCGCGAGTTGCGCCGCCAGCCGCGCGACGCGAGCCACACGCGCGTGCGTAACCGGGACCAGGTGGACGGGCGTCCGCGCGGGTACTTCCGGGCGTTCGGGCTGTCCCGGGTGACGCTGCGGGAGCAGGCGCACGCGGGGTTCCTGCCGGGGGTCCGCAAGTCGTCCTGGTAGCCGTCCTTGTGACGGTCGTCGTTCTCGTCGTGGTTACGTGCTGGTAGCTTGCTGCGGACTTGGCGTCCTTGACCGGCTCACCCTGGGGGCTTGCAGTGACTTCGGCGACGTACGCGCGCGTGGCGCGCAGGCGGATGCGGATCGCGGCCGCGGGTCTTGCCGGTGCGCTCGTGCTGAGCGGGTGCAGTGACGACGACTCCTCGGACGACGGCTCGCCCAGCGCGAGCGCCACGCCGTCCGCCGCCGAGTCCGCCGACACGGGCGGGGGCGGCGGCGGTACGGCGTCCCCCGCCGGGGAGTTGGAGGGCAGCTGGCTCGCCACGACCGACGGCAAGGCCGTGGCGCTGGTCGTCACCGGCAGCCAGGCGGGTCTTTTCGCGACCGGCGGGACCGTGTGCAGCGGCAGCGCGGGCGACACGATCCGACTGAAGTGCTCCGACGGCAGCAAGGACCGGGCGACCGGGACCGTCTACTCCGTCGACGAGGACACCCTCAAGATCATCTGGGAGGGCGGCCTCGGCGGCGAGACGTACCGGAAGGCCGAGGGCGCGACGCTGCCGACCGGGCTGCCGACGGCCGGTCTCGGGTCTTAGCTCCACAGGGCCCACAGGGCTGATGGCTCACATCCGTATGCGGGATGATCCAGGCACTCGACCCGTCACACCCGCCCCAGAGGACCCCACATGCGCGCCACCGCCCTCCCCCTCGCCGCCCTCGCCGCGGCACTGCTGCTGACCTCCTGCGATGACAGTGACGGCGGCGGGGAGGAGAAGCAGAGCGAGGGCGCTACGGCCGCCTGCGCGATCGGTGACCTGGAGGTGCAGGTCGGTCCGGCCAACGCCGCCCCGGCCGCCGGGGACACCGGCAATGTGCCCGTCACGCTCACCAACAGCGGCGCCGAGTGCACGCTGGAGGGCCTGCCCTCCGTGACCCTGAAGGCGGACGGCACCTCGGCGGAGGTGGCCCCCGACGCGGCGGCGACGAAGCAGAAGCGGACGCTTGCGAAGGGCGGGACGGTGTCCTTCACCGTCACCTATGTGCGCGGGGAGGCGGGCAGCGGCCTCGCGGTGAAGACGGCCGAGTTCGGTCTGCCGGGCGATGAGGCGACGCGGAGTTTCCAATGGTCGTACGGAGAAGTCGCGCTGAAGGGCGAGGAGCCGGACGCCTCGGTGAGCGGGTTCCAGCAGGGCGACTGAGCCGGGCTCAGTCCAGCGGGCGGCGGGCCTTCATCTGAGCCCGGTCGGCCGCCTCGGCGCCCTGGGTCCAGCCCGCCGCGTCGCTCACGCCCCGCAGCCGGGTCGTGGTGGTCTCCGGGAACATGTGATCGAGCCGGGCGGTGACCGCGACCTCCCGGGAGGCCAGGACGGGCAGCAGGTCGTCGCTCACCTGGGTCTCGGCGACCCGCGCGAGGCGGGTGCCGATGCGGTGGGCGTAGGCGGCGAGGAAGGACTGCCGGAAGGTCTTGGTCCGCTTGCGTCCGCCGGCGCGCTGGGCCGCCTCCGCCTTGGCCATCGCGGTCTGCGCCTGGACGAGGAGCGAGGTGTAGAGCAGCTCGACCACCTCCAGATCGGCCTCGAAGCCGACGACGGTGGAGAAGCCGACGGCTTCGTTCCACACCGCGCGGCAGTGGTTCGCGGCGGCCACCGCGTCCAGCAGCACCGCCTTGGCCTGCTCGTACGGCGGCTCGACGCCGATCCGGCAGGCTCCGGGGGTGTCGGGCGCGGGTGCCTGGGCCGACAGCAGGGCCTCGTCCACGCTGTGCCGGGCCATCAGCTCCTGCGCCTTGGCGGTCAGCGCCTCCGCCTCCTCCGGGAAGCCCGTCGCCTCGGCCTTCGCGAGCAGCGCACGGATCCGGGTCAGCATGCGGGACTCGGGCCTGCGGGACTGCTGCGGATCGTCGAGGGGTTCGAGGGGCGGCAGACGCAGCAGCACGCGGTACAGCTCCAGGACGGTGGTCGCGTGCGAGAAGCGGTCGCCCGCGCGCGTGGGCGTCGCGTCCAGCTCGTCGAGCTGCGCGCGCCAGCGGGGGCCGCGCGGAATGTCGTCCGGCGCCTGCGCGTGGATCAGGGTCGCCAGCAGGCGCACATGTACGTCGTCCAGGTCGCGCCGGACGATCCGTACGACATCGGCGGGCTGCCAGCCGCGCCGCCAGGCCGCCGCGACGAACTCCCAGCCCCGGCGCTCCAGTTCGGCGTCCGCGCCGGTGTCGGCGGCGAGGAGGGAGGCGCCGGTGTCCAGGGCGGTGTCGGAGTCGGTGTGGAGGGCGGCCCGGAAGGCGAGGTCGACGGTGCGGGGCGTGCTGGTCACGGGAGGATGGTGTCATGGGCCCCCGGTCCGTCTCACTCCCCGGAATTCGGTCGCCCGCGCGCGTGGGAGCTCGGGGCACGGCGCTCGCCGAAGTAGCCGGGGGCCGTTGTCAGACCCTCCTGCCACACTCACGAGCATGACCGACCGGTGGGCTCTCGCACCGGCCGAGGACGGTGGCGTGGAGCTCGCCCCCCTCGGCCCGGACGGGCTGCCCGCCGGGCCGGTCGTGCGGGAGCCGGATCTCGCCGCTGCGGTGCGCGGCAGGCCGGAGGTCGCGCGCTGGGTCTGGCGTTCCACCGCCGAGGTCTACCCGCGCCTGCTCGCCACGGGGGTGCGAGTGGAGCGGTGCTACGACATCGAGGACACCGAGACCCTCCTGCTCGGCCATGAGGGGCGGTACGGCGAACCCCGTTCTGCGGCGGCCGCCCTGGGGCGGCTGCGCGGCGGCCCCGTACCGCCCGACCCGCCCCAGCGGTCGGCCGAACCGGGCGCGCAGTCCTCGCTGTTCGAGCCGCGGGCCGTCCATGTGCCGCTGGCCGACCTGCTGGAGGTCTACGCCGAGCAGCAGCGGCGGCACGAGAAGGCCGCGCACCCGGAGCGGATGCGGCTGCTGACGGCCGCCGAGTCGGCGGGGATGCTGGTCGCCGCCGAGATGAACCGCGCCGGGCTGCCGTGGAGCGCCGACGTCCACCGCCGGGTGCTGCACGAACTGCTCGGCGAGCGGTACGCGGGCGGCGGCGAGCCCCGACGCCTGGCCGAACTGGCCGACGAGGTGTCCGCCGCCTTCGGGCGCCGGGTCCGGCCCGATCTGCCCGCCGATGTCGTCAAGGCCTTCGCGCAGGCCGGTATCAAGATCCGCTCGACCCGGCGCTGGGAGATCGAGTCCCTCGACCACCCGGCCGTGGCGCCGCTGATCGAGTACAAGAAGCTCTACCGGATCTGGGTGGCCCACGGCTGGTCCTGGCTCCAGGACTGGGTGCGCGAGGGGCGGTTCCGGCCGGAGTTCCTCGCGGGCGGCACCGTCACCGGACGGTGGGTGACCAATGGCGGGGGCGGGCTGCAGATCCCCAAGGTGATCCGGCGGGCGGTCGTCGCCGACCCCGGCTGGCGGCTCGTCGTCGCCGACGCCGACCAGATGGAGCCGCGCGTCCTGGCCGCCATCTCGCGCGACCCCGGTCTGATGGAGGTGGCGGGCCGGGAGAGCGACCTGTACCAGTCGGTCTCCGACCGGGCCTTCTCCGGCGACCGCGCCCAGGCCAAGCTCGCGGTGCTCGGCGCGGTCTACGGCCAGACCTCCGGCGACGGCCTGAAGAACCTCGCCGCGCTCCGCCGCCGCTTCCCGCTCGCGGTGGCCTACGTCGACGACGCGGCGCGGGCCGGCGAGGAGGGGCGGCTGGTGCGCACCTGGCTGGGCCGCACCTGCCCGCCCGCTGCCGGAGCGGGCGAGGACGCGGCGGAGGAGGCGGGCATCCCCGTCACGGATGACTCCGACGAAGGCCGGCAGTGGATCCCGGGGTACGCCTCCACCGACGCACGCGCGCGTGGGCGCTTCGCCCGTAACTTCGTCGTCCAGGGCAGCGCCGCCGACTGGGCGCTGCTGCTGCTCGCCGCGTTGCGTCAGGCCTGTGCGGACATGGCGGCCGAGCTGGTCTTCTTCCAGCACGACGAGGTCATCGTGCACTGCCCCGAGGAGGAGACGGAGGCGGTCGTCGCGGCGATCCGGGAGGCGGCGGAGCTGGCGGGGCGGCTGACGTTCGGGCAGACGCCGGTGCGGTTTCCGTTCACCACGGCGGTGGTGGAGTGCTATGCGGACGCGAAGTGAATCAGGCGGTGAGCAGGGAGCTGAGTTCGGCGCGGACCGCCGTCGCGTCCGTGCCCTCCAGCGCGTCGAGCGCCGCCCGCCAGGCCGCGTACGCCTCCTCGGTCCGCCCCTCCTCGCGCAGCAGGAGTCCGTGCTGATGGCGGGCGAGTCCGGCGGTGTAGCGGTCGGCGCGGGCGTCGGCCCGGCGCAGCAGTTCGGCACACTCCCGCGCGGCCCGCTCGGTACGGCCCAGCAGCCGCAGGGAGCGGATCAGGCCCAGCCGGGTCTGCGACTCGCCGTGCCAGTCGCCGTGGGCGACCAGGACCCGCAGGCTCTCCTCGAAGTGCCGGGCGGCCGCGGCCGGTTCGCCGAGGGTGAGGTGGGCGTAGCCGATGTTGCACCGCGCGTAGAGCTGAAGGAGGACGTTGCCGATCGTCTCCCCGATCGCCAGGGAGAGGCGGTGCTGCTCGATGGCGGCGCGGGGGTCGGTGTGCTCGTAGAGGTTCCCGAGGTGCTGGTGGGTGACTGCCTCGCCGTAGGGGTCGTTCAGCCGCCGTGAGTAGGCGAGGCTCTGGCGCAGCGCCCGCTCGGACTCCTCGTAGCGGCCGAGTCCTTCGAGCAGCAGGCCCCGGTTGTTGAGGGAGCGGCGCATCCAGGAGAGGTGGCCGAGGCGCTGCCAGATCGCCAGGGCCTGGTCGTTGAGGGCGAGGGCCTCGCTCCCCCGGCCGCTCATGAAGTGCACACCGGCCAGATCGCCGAGCGCGTACGCCTCGGCGGCCTCGTCCCCGACGCGCCGCGCCACCCGCAGGGCGGCCCGGCCGAGGATCTCCATCTCGGCGACCCGGCCGCTGCGGTGGACGTAGGGGAAGATCAGGCGCAGCAGGGTGCAGACGCGGGAGGCGATACGGAGGTCACGCGCGTCGGCGTACCGCTCGGCCAGCGCGACGACGTTCTCCAGCTCCGTCTCGCCCCAGGCGAAGGCGGCCTCGGGACTGTCGAAGGGGTGCGTGCCGATGAGGTAGGCCTCGTGCTCGGACGGCTGGCAGGAGGTGGGGCGGCGCCGGTCGTCCTGGTCGAGGCCGGGTTCGACGATCGCGGTGAGGCTGCGTTCGGCGAGGGCGGCGTACCAGCTCAGGGCGGCCTCGGCGACGGCGGTGCCGCCTTCCGTGCCGGCGAGTTCGCGGGCGAAGTCGCGGACCAGGTCGTGGGGGACGTAGCGGCCGAGCGCCGTCTCCTCCAGGAGGGCCACGTCGACGAGGCGGTCGAGGGCGTCCTCGGCGCGCCGGGTGCCGATACCGCTGAGGCGGGCCAGCAGGGGGGCGCCGTACTCGGGCAGGTCGAGGGCGCCGATGCGGCGCAGTACGAGGGCCGCGTCCCGGTCGGCCTCGCGGTCGGAGGCGGCGAGCGCGTCGTGCGCGACGGCCAGGGAGCGGCGGACGCTGAGGTCGTCGTACTCCAGGTGGTGCAACCGTCCCTCGGTGGCGGTCAGTTGCCCGGCCAGCACCTCCGGGGTGAGAGCGCGGCGGGCGGCGAGGCGGGCGGCGACCACGCGCAGGGCGAGCGGGAGGCGGCCGGTGAGTTCGACGAGGGGGTGGCCCGCGTCGATCCCGTCGTCCTTGCGTCCGGACACCGCCCGCAGCAGCGCGGCGCTGTCCTCGGCGGACAGGGGGGTGAGCGGGAAGCGGTGGGCGCCGTCGAGGGCGGCGAGGGAGGAACGGCTGGTGATGATCACGGCGCAGCCCGGGCCCGCGGGCAGCAGGGGCCGTACCTGTGCGGCGTTGGCGGCGTCGTCCAGGACCAGGAGGGTGCGGGTGGGCGCGAGCATCGAGCGGAGCAACGCGGCGGCCGCGTCCGGGTGTTCGGGGATGGAGCGGGGGTCGGCGCCGACGTCGCGCAGGAGCGCGGCCAGGGCCTGGGCGGAGCTGAGCGGGAGCATGCCCGGGGTGGCGCCGTGGAGGTTGACGTAGAGCTGGCCGTCGGGGAAGCGGTCGGTCAGGGCGTGGGCGATGTGGAGGGCCAGGGCGCTCTTGCCGATGCCGGCCATGCCGGTGAGGACGGTGATGGTGGGGCCGGGGTCGGTGAGGGTGCGGCGGAGGTCGTCGGTGAGGGGGGTTCGGCCGGTGAAGTGGGCGGGTGGTGGAGGGAGTTGGGCGGGACGGAGGGTGAGCGGCGGGGCCTTGACGGCGGTTTCCGAGTGCTCATCGCTCTCCTCCGCGACCTCCCGCAGTACCTCCATGTGCGCCCCGCGTACAGCGGGCCCCGGCTCCACGCCGAGCTCCTCCACGAGCCGCTCCCGCAGATCGCGGTGGACGGCGAGGGCCTCCGCCTGTCGCCCGCTGCGATGCAGGGCGAGCATCAGCTGGCGGTGGTAGGACTCGCGCAGCGGATGTTCGGCGGCGAGGGCGGCCAACTCCGGGAGCAGGGCGTCGAGGCGGCCGTCGGAGAGGGCCAACTCGGCGTCGTAGCACCACTCCAGGAGGAGCAGCCGGGCCTCCTTCAGGCGCTGGACGAACGCGTAGCCGCCCAGTTCGGCGGCGAGTCCGCTCAGCGGTGTGCCGCGCCACAGGGCGAGCGCGGCCGTGCACTCGCGCAGGGTGCTGCGCCAGTCCAGGGCGGTGTGGGCGGCGCGGGCTGCGGCGAGATGCGCCTCGAAGACATGGACGTCCAGCTCGCCGTCGTCGACGCGCAGCAGATACCCGGGGGACACGGCGCGCAGTCGCGAGGGGTCGTCGAGGAGTCGGCGCAGCCGGGTGACGTGGTTGTGCAGGGAGGCGTGCGCCGAGGCGGGCGGCGCGCCGCCCCACAGGGCGTCCTTGAGCGCGTCGACGGAGACGGTACGGCCGGCTTCGAGGAGGAGGGCGGCCAGGAGCGCCCGCACCTTGGGGCTGCCGAGGGGACGGACCACGGCGCCGTCGCCGCCATGGTCGTACAGGATCGGGGGCCCCAGCAGTCCGAACCGCAGCTCGTACCGCTTCACGCCGCCACTGCCTTTCCGTGCACCACGGCGGTCCGGCCGCCGTGGCGGATTTCCGCCGGTCGACGGCGGTATTCCGCCACCCTGTCCCCGACGGGCCACCCGCCGGGATCCGCTACCGTTCCGGCCGTCCGGCAAGATCGCCCCGACGAGTTCACGCCAGTCGGACGACGGCAGCACGGAGAACCGTTGGCCACATGTTAGCGATCCGTTGGTGGGGCCTGTTTTGATCACTGCATCGGATCTGGCCCGACGGTGCGCGCGTAAGACGCGTTGCTCGGGGGAGTGTTGCCGCCGCGGCCGGTCCGGGGACGCACACGGGTCCCGGTCGGCGGAGGTGAACGACCGGGACCCGCGTCCACCTCTTGCTGCCACCGTTGGGAACATCATCGTCATGGGGACGGCAGCGGCTTTCCGCAGTGACACCACAGCTCAGGACCGGGGCGAGGTGCAGGTATGGGCACTGCCGGCCCCGACGGCGGCCTCGCCCACCACACTGGACCTGTCAGCGCTGGACGAGCGGGAGCGGCAGCGCATGGACGCCTTCGTCCGGGACAGCGACCGCGTCCTCTACGGCTTCGCCCACGCCGCGCTCCGCACGATCCTGTCCGCGCTGACCGGCGAGACACCCGCCGCCCTTCGGTTCGCCCGAGCCGCCTGCCCGTGCTGCGACGAGCCGCACGGACGGCCCGTACTCACTTCTGCGCGGCTGGAGTTCTCGCTGTCCCACAGTCGGGATCTGGTCCTGATCGGCGTCGCGCCGACCCCGATCGGCGTGGACACGGAGCCCGTGCCGAAGCCCGGGACCGCGGAGCTGCTCGCGAAGGCGCTGCACCCGGCGGAGCGCGAGGAGGTGGAGACGGCACTTCCGGAGCACCGGTCGGCGGTCTTCGCCCGACTGTGGGTGCGCAAGGAGGCCTACCTCAAGGGCCTGGGGACCGGCTTCGGCCGTGACCTTGCGGCAGACGACGTCCGCGGTGCGGTCGCGGGATGGCAGCTCACCGACCTCTCGGCGGGCCCCGGCCAGGCGGCCGCCGTCGCGGTCAACTCCCCGGCGCCCTGCGAGATCCGGGTGCATCGGGATCTCCCGATGAAGTGACCGTCCGCAGTAGGGACTCGGTGACCTGGTCCGCGCATGAGGTCAGATAGAAATGGCCGCCGGGGAACAGTTCGGACGCAAAGCCGCTGGTGGTGAACTGTGCCCAGGCCAAGGCGTCGTCGACCGGCACTACGGGATCGTTGTCGCCTGCCATCACCATGACCGGGCAGGCGAGGGGCTCGGCCACCGGTCGCAGCCGCGTGTACGCGGCCAGGGCCGCGTAGTCCGCACGCACCGTGGGCAGGAACATCCGCACCAGTTCCTCGTTGCCCAGCAGGTCTCCCGCGGTGCCGCCCAGTCGCTGCAGCTCCGCCAGCACCCCCGCGTCGTCGCGCAGATGGACGGAGCCGGGACGCAGTCGGGACGGTGCGCGGCACGCGGAGACGATCAGCGCGGCCGGCCCGGTGAGCGGCCCGCGCTCCAGGCGCCGGGCTACCTCGAAGGCGACCAGGGCACCCAGACTGTGCCCGAACAGCACCAGCGGAGCGGCCCGGTCTTCCTCCCGGTCGGCCAGCGCCGCGACCACCCCGTCGGCCAGTTCCGTGATCGAGCGGGCCGGCGGTTCGGCCAGCCTGTCGTGGCGGCCCGGGTACTGGACGGCAAGCGTCTCGACCATGGGCGAGAGCTGCCGGGAGAACGGGAGGTAGAAGTTGGCCGCGCCACCCGCATGCGGAAAGCACAGCAGCCTGACCGCCCCGGGCCGGGCCTCGCTGTAGCGGCGGAGCCATACATCGGCCCGCACAGCCTGTGTGCTCACAGCCGCCTGCCCTTTCGTTCGCCGGAGGAATGGAATTCAGCGTAGAAGATAACGCAGGCCGCCCCGATATACAGCCTCTCATCGAGTCGGCACCGGGCAGGCGTTCAACTCGCTGACCTGGATGGGGATGTGCACTAGGTTTCAATCCACGTGTCTCGCCAGCGAGACAAGCGCCGTTTGATTGATTCCTCAGGAGAATCCGTGGCAAATCCGTTCGACGATGAAGAAGGCCTGTGCCTGGTCCTGGTCAACGACGAGAATCAGCATTCGCTGTGGCCTTCGTTCAGTGACGTACCGGCTGGCTGGACGGTGGCGCACGGCGAGGACACACGCAAGAACTGTCTTGACTATGTGTCCAGGAACTGGACGGACATGAGGCCGGCCAGCCTGATCAGAGAGATGGGCGATGAACCGCGTCAGTGAGTTCCGCAACCCTATGGACGCGTTGGTCGTCGACAGCGTGCGGAGCCTCCTGGGCAATAAAAGCATCGGTATCGACGACAACTTCATGGATATCGGCGGCAATTCCATCATCGCCGTCCGCCTCGGGCAGATCCTGAGCGAGGAACTCGGAATTTCCCGCACTGCCCGGACCATTTTCAAGAATCCAGTACTCAGGGACCTCAGCGACAAGCTCAGCGCCCTGGTCGACGACGCGGCCTGACCGCACCCTGGTCGCCGCGCTTCGGGCAGCACCCGGAGCGCGGCGACTGCCACAGGGGAGGGTGTCACATGACCACCGACGCAAGCACAGCGTCACCACAAGACCTGTTCAGACGGACCAAGGTCAATGCTGCCGACGAGCGGACGTTCTTCTTCAAACTCCTTGTCGCCTACCTCATTTGGGCGCTCGGTGTGGCGCTCGTACTGCTGCCCGGGCTGTGGCCGCTGCGGGTGCTGGGCGTCATATTGATCGGCGCGATGTACGCACACTGGCTGGAACTGCAACACCAGTGTCTGCACCACTCGGCCTTCCGTCGTGCCCGCCGGCACCGGATCGCCGGCTTCCCGCTGGGCATCCCGATGCTGGTCTCCTACAGCCACTACCGCGTCCGGCATCTGCAGCACCACCGCTACCTGGGCACCGACCAGGACTCGGAGTTCTTCGGCTTCGACTCGCGTCAGCCCGTCACCTGGGCAGCCCTGGTCCGCGAGGCCCTGGCCTTCGGCAGGCTGGGCAGTGCGGTGGCGGACATCGTGCGCGCCTGGACCGGCTCCTGGACGTACGAGACCGGTCAGATCGCACCGGCCCGCAAGCGTGAAGTCGTCACCGAATACCGGCTGTTCGCGCTGCCGATCCTCGCGGCCGCCGTGCTCGTCGCGTTCGGCCAGGGCGCGCTGGTGCTGTGGGTATGGCTGCTTCCGCTGCTGGTCGCGGTGCCCCTGCACTTCCTCGTCGAGCTGCCCGAACACATCCTGTGCGACAACACCAGTACCGATGTGTTGCGCAACACCCGTTCCATCACCGGCAGTTGGTTCAGCACCTGGTACACCAACGGCAACAACCTGCACATCGAGCACCACGCGGCCATGGTCGTCCCGATCAACCAGCTGCGCCGGCGCCACGATCTGACGCTGGCGTACGCGAAGCACACCTCCCCCAGCTATCCGCAGTTCTTCCGCGCCATCGCCCGGGAGGCCGCCGCCAACCGCCGAGCGGCCCGTGCGCAGGCCGGCGCCCGTGCCGAATAGCACCCACCCCCACCACCGATCCGGGACGCACTCAAGAAGGCAGGACGGCATGTACGACACCTCTGAGCCCGCGGCGGCGTCGACCGGGATCACCAGGCGCCCGGCGGACGCGGGCGCCCCTTTGTCCTTCGCACAGCAGCGCCTGTGGTTCCTGGACCAGCTCGGTCTCGGCGACACCGCTCACCACACGCCGTACGCACTGCGCCTGTCGGGCCCGGTGGACCTCGATGCGGCGGGCCGGGCCTTCCAGGCCCTGGTGCGACGGCACGAGACCTTGCGGACCACCTTCACCTCGGTCGACGGCGAGCCGGTGCAGACGATCGCCTCGGCGGACACCTGCGCCTGGGAGCCCCGGACCGTCGACCTGCGCGCCGCGGACGACGCCGAGGAGCAGATACGGCGGCTCGCGACGGAACAGGCGCAGGCGCCGTTCGATCTCACGCGGGGTCCGCTGCTACGGGTGACGCTGGTGGCGCTCACCGAGCAGGAGACCGTCGCGTTGATCAACCTGCA
Source organism: Streptomyces sp. NBC_00287 (assembly GCF_036173105.1). Lineage (NCBI taxonomy): Bacteria > Bacillati > Actinomycetota > Actinomycetes > Kitasatosporales > Streptomycetaceae > Streptomyces > Streptomyces sp. NBC_00287. The sequence goes on along the minus strand of NZ_CP108053.1, from coordinate 5,282,673 downwards.
CCCGACTCTCACCGACGACCGGTCGATGACGGTACTGACGGACGAGTTCGGCCGCCTGTACATGGCACTCCTCGCAGGCAGCGCCGATCCACTGCCGCCGCTCGCCGTCCAGTACGCCGACTACGCCCACTGGCAGCGTGCGCGGTTCACGGACGGCGCGGCGGCCCCGGAGGCACGGCAGGGGCTGGCGCACTGGCGCGAGCGGCTCAGCGGCGAGCTGCCCACACTGCGGGTGCCGACCGACCGCTCGCGGCCGCCCGTCCAGACGTACGCGGGGCGGACCCGCTCCTTCTCCCTCTCCGCCGAGCTGGCCGCCGGACTGCGGGAGTTGAGCGGCTCCGCGGACCTGTTCGTCACGCTGCTTGCCGGATACTCGGCCCTGCTGCACCGCTACTCGGGCCAGGACGACATCGTGGTGGGCACGTCGGTGGCCGGCCGTGACCGGCCGGAGACCGCATCGCTCATCGGCCGCCTGGCGAACGCCCTGGCCCTGCGCATGGACCTGACCGGCGACCCGACGTTCCGCGAGCTGGTCTCGCGCACCCGGCAGACGTGCCGTGCGGACTTCGCCCACCAGGAGGTTCCGTTCGAGCGCGTGGTCGAGGAGGTGCGGCAGGACCGCGATCTCAGTCGCGCCCCGCTGTTCCAGACGATGATGTCGCTGCACACCGCCGCGCGGGCCGCATCGGGGCCGCACATCGGTCCGTTCAGCAGCGACAATCGGACCACGGCGCTGTACGACCTCAGCCTGCACATCGTCGATGATGGCCAACTGCTGAACTGTGACTGGGAGTTCAACACCGACCTGTTCGTCGACGACACCGTCGAGCGGATGGCCGGCCACTTCGAGCGGCTGCTGGCCGGCGCCGTGACCGACCCCGATCTGCCGCTGTCCCGGCTGCCGCTGCTCTCGGAGCCGGAGCGGGCCGAGGTGCTGACCCGGGACAACGTGATCTCCGTCGAGGTCTCCCCCGACGCGTGTGTGCATCGCCTGTTCGAGGAGCACGCCCGCGCCACTCCCGACGCCGTGGCGGTGGTGGACGGAAACGAGCGGGTCAGTTACCGCGAGCTCGACCGGCGGGCCGGGATCATCGCCGCCCGGCTGCGCGCGCTCGGCGTCGGCCCGGAGTCCCGGGTGGGGCTGTGCGCGCCGCGCTGCCCCGACTCGGTGGCGGCTCTGCTCGGCATTCTCCGAGCGGGCGGCGCGTATGTGCCACTCGATCCGGACCACCCGGTGGACCGCCTGCGGTACGTACTCTCGGATGCCTCCGTACGCCTGCTCCTGACCCGCCACGACGTGGCGGCCGCGATACCGGGGCTCACCGACGGGCTGAGTGTCGGCCACTTCGACGACTGGCTCGCCGAGGGCGTCGATACGGCGGAGGCCGAGCTGTCCGCCGCCACGCCGACCCCGTACGCCGAACCGAACGCGGACAACCTGGCGTTTCTCGTGTACACCTCGGGATCGACCGGCCGCGCCAAGGGTGCGATGCTCACCCACGGCGCCCTGATGAGCGCCTTCCGCTCCTGGGAGCGGGTCTACGACCTGGGCACGGTGGTGCACCGGCACCTCCAGGCCGCGAACATCGGCTTCGACGTGTTCACCGGCGACATGGTCCGCGCACTGTGCTCCGGGGGCACGCTGGTGCTGTGCGACCGGGAGACGCTGCTCGATCCGGCACGGCTGTACGCGCTGCTCCAGCGGGAGCGGATCGACTTCGCCGACCTCGTCCCGGTCGTCATCCGCCGGCTCAGCGCCTATGTGGCCGAGCAGGGGCGGCTGCTGGACAACTTCAAGGTGCTGGCCGTCGGCGCGGACATCTGGTTCATGCGGGACTACTGGAACCTGGCGAAGCTGTGTCCCCCCGGCACCCGACTGGTCAACTCGTACGGCATCACCGAATCGACCGTGGACAGCGGGCTGTTCGAGACTCCGATGCCCGAGCGCGGCGACGAGGAACCGGTCCCGATCGGCCGCCCGCTGCCCAACACCGAGTTCTACGTCCTCGACAGCAGGCTCCAGCCCGTACCCGTCGGTGTGAACGGCACCCTCTACATCGGCGGCCTGGCCCTGGCCCGCGGTTACGTGGGGCGCCCCGAGCTCACCGCCGAGCGGTTTGTCGCCCACCCCTTCTCGGACCGGCCGGGTGCCCGCCTGTACAACACCGGGGATCTGGCGCGGATGCTGCCCACAGGTGATGTGGAGGTGCTGGGCCGGGTCGACCGGCAGGTCAAGCTGCGCGGGTTCCGGATCGAGCTGGAGGAGGTCGAGTCGGTGCTCGGCCAGCACCCGGACGTCCAGGACGCCGCCGTGACCGTCCGGGAGGACACCCCGGGTGATCGGCGGCTGGCCGGCTACGTCGAGCCGCGGCCGGGGCTCAGCCCCGACCCGGTCGCGCTGCGGAAGTACCTGCGCACCCAACTGCCGTACTACATGGTGCCGTCCACCATCACCCTGCTCGAGCGGATGCCGCTGAACGCCAACGGCAAGCACGACCGCAAGGCGCTGCCCGCTCCGGTCGCCGTGGCGAACGCGGTCTAGATCCGCAGCGGCCCGTCGGCTTCACCACTGGGGGCGCCCCACCGATGTCTTGATCGGTGGGGCGCCCCCAGTGGTTTGTCCCGTGACCCGTCAGACAGAACTCACAGAACTCAGGGTCGGCACGGATCCGCCGGTCATGTCGCCGAGCGCCACCACGATCTTCCGCGGCCCGGTGAAGGGGCTGCGCGAGTGCGCGACCAGCATGTTGTCGATGACGAGGACATCGCCCTCCTGCCAGGTGAAGGCGACCGACTCACGGTCCATCAGGTCGCGGACCTCGGTCACCACGGCGTCGTCGATGACCGAGCCGTCTCCCCAGAAGACGTTGCGCGGCATGCCCTGATCGCCGCAGATCGCGAGCAGCGAGGAGCGCGTTTCCGGGTCGAGCGACGACGGGTGGTGCAGGGCCAACTGGTTGAAGAACACGGCCTCGCCGGTCACCGGGTGGCGCAGCACCGCCTCGGCCTGACGTGAGGTCCGCAGGCCGCCGTCCGGCGTCCACTCGAAGCTGGTCCCCTCCTCGGCGCACTTGCGCTCGACCTCGGCCGGATCGTCGGTGCCGAAGAAGCGCGACCAGCTGACGTCGACGCCGTCGATGAAGTTGCGGACGTAGCGGAGCTTCTTGGTGGCGAAGAGCTCGGCCAGCTCCGGACGCATCCGGTCGAGAACCGTCCGGCAGTCGACGATCGGCGTCTGGCCTCCGGTGTGCGGGGCCACGATGCAGGAGAAGAACTGGCGCATCGGCCACTGCGGCAGATGCGAACTCTCGTTGTGGAAGAGGATCGAGAGGTCCTCGGGATACGGCGTCGACTTGTACACGCGTTCCGATTCGCCCTCCCTCGGGAGGTCCCCGTACTCGCGGAAGAGGGTGCCGCACACGGCCGAGGCGGCCTGTTCGAACTTCTCCACCGAACCCCTGTGGAACCCACGCAGCAGGATCGCGCCGTGCCGCAGCAGCCGCGCTTCGACGGCGTCCCGGTTCGAGCGCAGCCAGCCGGGCAGGTCGACACCGGGACCGTCCGGTGTGACGAGGGCGGGCGTCGACGGTGCTTCCGGCAGGAAACCGATGGTGACCGCGTCCGCACCCGGGACGCGCACCGGCCGGCGCGTCGCGCGCTGAAGGGAGCGGGGTCCCGGCGCCTTGGGAGTTGCTTCATTCATGTCCTGCGCCCTCAATTCCTCTGCGGTGAACCCATACGCGGGTCATGACTCGAGCTCCCGTCCGATCAGTTCGGCGAGTTGGGCGACCTGGGGCTGTCGCATGATGCCGTGGTGGGTGGTGGCCACCGAGGCGAAGCCGAGATCCGTGCCGACCACCGATCCCCAGCCCCAGGTGCGGTCCGCGTCGTGCGGCTCGCCGGCCGGCTCCGCGCGCACCAGCAGCACCGGGAAGTCGGGGCGGTCGAAGCTGTTGCGCTGCTGCATGAAGTAGCGGTCCAGGGCAGTCATGTTGGTCGTGTAGACGTCCAGCAGGCTGCGCAGCTCCGCCTCACCCGCGTCGGGAGGCAGCCGCCCGACGTCCTGCATGGCCGCGAGCAGTTCCCGCTCACCGAACTCCCCCGCCGGCAGGTCCAGCTGGTAGTGGAAGGCGAAGCGGCGGATGAGGTAGTCGGCGGGCTTCTGCGCCAGGGCGCCGTCGTCGGCGGCGGGGACACCGCAGTTGACGATGATCAGCTGGGCCGGCTTGTGCCCGGAGCGGCGCAGGGCCTGGGCCGTGGCGTAGGCCATCAGGCCGCCGAAGCACCAGCCGATGATCACCGGCGGGGCGTCACCGGCGGCCGCGATGGTCGCCGCGTACTCCTCGGCCATGGCGGCGAAGTCCTCCTGCGGCGGCCTGCCGTGCAGACCCCAGGCTTCGATGCCGAAGACCGACCGGTCCGCCGGCAGCGCACGGGCCAGCTCCCAGTAACTCAGCGTGTTGCCACCGCCCGGGTGGACGCAGAAGATCGGTGCCTTGACGTCCGCTCCGGAAGCGGCGCGCAGCGGGACCAGATTCGAGTCCTGGGCCTCGCTCCCGCGCACCAGGGCTGCCATCGCCTCGACGGTCGGCGCGCCGAACACCGCGGACATCGGCAGCCGGCAGCCGAAGGCGCTGTTGATCTGGGCCATGAGCTTGATCGCCCGCAGCGACTGCCCGCCGAACTCGAAGAAGTCGGCGTCCGGGGACGAGATGTCCTGGTCGAGGGTCGAGGACCAGATGGCCAGCAGGCGCTGTTCCACCGAGTCGCGCGGTCGGCCGGCCCTGGCTTTCGGCGGCCCGACCGGAGCGAGGGCGCGGCGGTCCAGCTTGCCGTTGCGGGTCAGCGGAAGCCGGTCCAGCATCTGCCAGCCGGTCGGCACCAGGGCGGCCGGCAGCCAGTCGCCGACAGCTGTCCGCACCTGCTCGATCGACGGGGCAGGGCCGTCGGCGGCTACGAGGTAGGCGTCAAGGTGCGTCACCAGGCCGCTGTCGTCGGCACGTGCCACGACGGCCGCGGCGCCGACGCCGCACCGCCCGGTGAGCAGTGCCTCGATCTCACCGACCTGGAGGCGGTATCCGCGCAGTTTCACCTGGTCGTCGATCCGGCCGAGGATCTCGACACCCGCACCGGGCACGAGGCGGCCGAGGTCGCCGGTCCGGTAGCCGTCGGCGGCATCGGCGGTGCCGAAGCCCGGCAGCCCTTCGCGCAACCGCGCGAGATAGCCGAGGCCCACTCCGGGACCGCTGATCACCACCTCGCCCGGGCACCAGGGCGGCAGCGGGACGCCCGCCTCGTCGACCACCGTCAGGGTGTTCGCGCCCAGGCCCGAGCCCACCGGGATCGAAGAGCAGCGTGCGTCGACCGCCTCGTCCAGCGCGCGGCACGAGGCGCCCACCGTCGTCTCTGTCGGGCCGTAGTGGTTGTACACCCGCAGCGACGGCGCGAGCTCCCGCAGCCTCTCGTACAGCGGGCGCGGCAGCAGCTCGCCGCCGAGCACGAGCGCCTCGCTCGGCAGCAGCGCCGCCGGGTCGGCGGCCTCGGCCAGCAGCGCCGAGAGATGCGAGGGGACCAGCTTCAGCGCGGCCGCGGGGTTCGCCCGGAACCACTCGATGAGCGCGGCGGGGCTCGTGGCGGTCTCGCTGGGGACGAGCTGGACGCATCCGCCGCTCGCCAGGGTCGGGAAGACCACCGTATAGGCGAGGTCCGCGGCGAGCGTGGAGACCGCCGCGCATTCGGCGCCCTCGGACAGCGCGAGCGTCTCACCGATGGTCGCGGCGTAGTGCGCCAGCTGCTCGTGCCCGATGACGACGCCCTTGGGAAGGCCGGAGGTGCCGGACGTGAAGATCACGTAGGCGGCGCCCGCGGCCGGTACGCCGGACGGCACCGCGCGCTGTGGGTCCACGGTCGCGTCGGCGGTGCACACGGTGCGGACGGAGGCCGGGTGATCGGCGTTCGGAACCTGGGTGAGCAGCAGCGCGGGGTCGGCCTCCCGCAGGATCATCTCGATCCGCTGTCGCGGCCACGAAGGGTCGAGAGGGACGAACGCCGCGCCCGCGAGCCAGACACCGAGCATCGCGACGACCGTCTCCGCCGAGGCCGGCGCGAACAGCGCGACCCGGTCCCCGGCCCGCACGCCGTGCCGGCGCAGGAGGTGTGCCACCGCATCCGCGCGCAGCGCCGCGTCCCGGTAGGACACGACGGTGTCGCCGCAGCGCAGCGCCGGCCGCGTGGGCGTGCGGTCCGCCTGCGTCAGGAAGCGGTCGAGCACGGCGGCGTACGGCGCGTGCGGCTCGGCGCCCGCGGTCGGCCCGTTCGGCGCGGTGAGCCGAAGGCCGCCGACGGCGCGGTCCGTGCCGCCGGACAGCGCATCGGCGAGCTGGTGCCGAAAGGCCTCCGCCACGAGATCCAGATCGGCCTGTGCGATGCGGCCGCCGGTACCGACGAAGGTCAGGCGCAGGCTGCTGGGTCCGCGGACGCAGTCGAGGTGGAGCGGACCGGGCACGTCGTACGCGGATGTCCCGGCCGAAATCTCCTCGGCCCACCGGTCCCGGCGGTGGCGGTACGAGAGCGCGCCGCCGCCCGGTGCGGTCCCGGGGTCGGCCTGGTTCTCGATCGCCGCGACGGAACGGAGCGCGTCCTGAGCGGTCCGCAGTGCGTCGGCGACCGGGGTGTCCGCGGCGATCTCCAACCGCGCCGGTACCGGGCGCTCCAGCAGGCCGAGCACGCTCTCCAGGCCTTCCGTGGACCGGCCGTCGGCCAGCACGACCATGTGGTCGTCGGCATCGCGGCAGTATCGGCCGTACAGCGAGCGCCACAGAGCCAGCAGCACCGCCGGCTCGCTCACACCGCACCGTCCGGCGAGCTCGTCCAGCCGTTCCAGCGCCGGCCCCTCGACGACGGCCGAGACCGTCACCGGCTCGGCGGCCTCGTCCCGGAGGTCGGCGGACAGAAGGAAGGGCAGCGCGCTGGACGGTGTCGACGGCTGCCGCCCCGTGTCGTCGGTCGCCTCCGGCCGCGCCGGCTGCTCCAGGACTTCGCCGAGCCAGGCAGCGACATCGGCGTACTGCAGCGCCTCTTCGGCCTGCTGCTCAAGGTCCTCGAGGTCCGCAAGGTCATCGAGGTCTTCGAGGTCTTCGAGCAGCAGGCCGACGAGCTGCTGCCAGGAAGCGTCGTCGACGCTCAGCCGCGGCAGGGTGAGCACCAGCAGCGTGCCATCCGGACCGAGTTCGTGCTCGACGGTCAGCGCGCCGGCCCGGAGCACGGTGCGTTCCGGCCCCGCCTGCTCGATCGCGACCGGACCCACCGGATCGACGACCTGGACGAGGGTGCGAAGCCCCGCAAGCTCGGTGTACCGCGTGCGCAGGATCTCGTGCGCGGCGACCGCCGCCGCGATCCGCGTCTGCAGGACCGGCACCGGGATCCGTGCGGCGGTGCGGACCGTGCGGACCGCCGTGCTCCCGGCCTCGTTCGAGCGGGCGAGCTGCTGCGGAGAGAGCTGGTAGCCCTCCTCCTGCATCGGGACGTCCAGGGACGTCGATGTCGTAGTCATGATGTGTACTCCTGAGTGGTCATGCGGACACCGGCGCGGAGGGCGAAGCGGTGTCGGCGGGCAGCGCGTCGAGGCGGCGTACCGCGCGCACGGGCGAGAACAGCAGAGCCAGGGCGGCCATGAACGTCCCACTGGCACCCACCACGACGGCCGTCCGCAGCCCGACCCCGGACGCGAACGCACCGCCGAGCAGCGAGCCGAGCGAGAACGCGCCCAGGGCACAGGTACGCGCCGTGGCGTTCACCCGCCCGAGCAGCTCGTCCGGGGTGGTGACCTGCCGGAAACTGATCACCGTCACGTTGAAGACGGGCACGCTGAACTGGACGACGAAGGAGGCGGCCGCCACGACGGCGATCACCGCCACCGAGTTGCCGTGCACGGCCGCGAGGACGAGGTAGCCGAGGCCGGGCAACGCCATCGTCAGGATCAGCGTCGGCCCGACCCCGAACCGTTCGGTCAGTCGGCCGACCAGGAGGGCGCCGATCAGCGCACCCACGCTGCCGATCGCGACGATCAGGCCGACCTGCGTCGAGCCCATCTCGAGCACCCGGATCAAGTAGAGGAAGAACACCGACATCAGCGCGCCGGAGAACAGGTTGATGATCACCGCGGCGGTGGTGAACCAGCGCAGCAGCGGCTGCCTCCAGATCACGGCGAAGCCCTCACGGATCGCGGCGCGGACCGAGAGCGCCGACGCACCGGGCTGCGGCTTCGGGGCTTCGTCGGCCGGAAGTCCCGCCGCCGTGAAGAAGGACAGGAGATAGCTCACCGCGTCCACCGCGATCGCCGCCGGTGCGCCGAGTGCGGAGACCAGCAGCCCCGCCGCGCCCGGCCCGGCGACCTGCGCCATCGAGCCCGAGAGCTCAAGCTTCCCGTTCGCCTCGGGGAGCCGGTCCCGGCCGACCAGACCGGGCACATAGGACTGGTACGCGAGGTCGTGGAACACGGTCATCACGCCGACGACGAAGACCACGACGAGCAGCTGACCGATGTTCAGCACATCGAGCGCGTGCCCGACAGGGATCCAGGCCAGGGCCGCCGCACGTACGACGTCGGCGACGATCATCACGGAACGGCGTGCCCGACGGTCCAGCAGCACGCCGACGAAGAGGCCGAACAGCAGGAACGGCAGCGTTTCGAGGGCGACGAGCGCCCCCGCTTCCAGCGGCGTCGCGTTGAGCAGCAGGACGGCGGTCAGCGGCATCGCGACATAGGTGATCTGGGTACCGAAGAGCGAGGCCGACTGGCCGGCCCACAGCAGGGCGAAGTTGCGGTGGCGCAACAGTGAGGGCGGCTTCGCCTCGGTACTAGGGATTTTCGGCATGCGTTCGCCCAACTTTTCGGAGATGCGGAAAGCTTCGAAGTACGTTCCATCGGCGGCCGTCGAAGACCATGTGCGACAACCTCAGTCCCGCGGCGGACGCGAACCGATCAGCACCCGCCGCTTTCCGGGACCGGGCCCTCTCAGGGGCGGCGGCGGTTGCTGGGCTTCGGCCGGGCCGACGGACTGGTCGGGGTCGGTGACCAGGTCCTGGAACAGCTGGGCGAAGCGCCCGGCCAGCGTCTGGATCGTGGCGTGGTCGAACAGGTCGGTGGCGTACTCGATGACACCCTCGATCCCCTCCGGCCGCCCGTCCGCTCCGTACACGCCTCGCAGCAGGAAGTTCAGGTCGAACTTGGCCGACTCCCTGCCCGGGACCACCAGTTCGTCGACCTGCAGCCCCGGCAGGCCGAAGGAGACGCCGGCCGCGCTGTCGAAGGAAAGGTTCACCTGGAACAAGGGGTGGCGGGCCAGGGACCGGGGCGGGTCCAGGATCTCCACCAACCGCTCGAAGGGCAGATCCTGGTGCTCGAACACCGCCAGGTCCGTCTCCCGGACCCGGGTCAACACCTCACGGAAGGTCGGATCTCCCGAGAGATCGGTGCGCAGGACCACGGTGTTGATGAAGAACCCGACCAAGTCGTGCAGCGCCTCGTCACCGCGCCCGGCCAAGGGCGTGCCGAGCGGGATGTCCGTCCCGGCGCCCCACCGCGACAGCAGCACCGACAGCGCCGCCTGCATCACCATGAACGGCGTCACCCCGGCCTGGCGGGCCAGCTCGTCGCCCCGTCCGTGCGCGTCCGCGCCGATCGCCACGGGCACTTCGGCACCCCGGTGGCTGGCCACCGCAGGGCGCGGCCGGTCGAGGGGCAGGGGCAATACGTCCGGCAGCCCCGCCAGCGCGCCGCGCCAGAACATCGCCTGCCGGGCCGCCGGGCTGCCGGAATCGCTTACGGAGCCGAGCAGTTCGCGCTGCCACAGGGCGTAGTCGGCGTACTGGACGGGCAGTTCGTCCCACTTCGGCGCCGTGCCGCCGACGCGCGCGGCGTAGGCGGCCGCGAGATCCCGGCCCAGCGGGCCCGCCGACCAGCCGTCACAGGCGATGTGGTGCAGCACGAGGGCCAGCACATGCTCGTCCGGGCCCACCGAGAACCCCCGGGCGTGCACGGGAATCTCGGCGGCCAGATCGAATACGTACCCCTCCGCCTCGGCCACCAGTTCCGCAACCCGGTCGGCTTCGGCGTCGGACCACACGATGGGCAGTACGACCTCGTCGGCGGGCACGATCCGCTGGAACGGCTCGCCCTCGGGTGCCGGAAAGACCGTCCGCAGACTCTCGTGCCGCCCCACCACGTCACGGAGTCCCGCCTCCAGTGCGCCCCGGTCCAGCGTTCCGGACAGGCTCAGCACCAACGGCATGTTGTACGTCGCGCTCGGCCCCTCCAACTGGTTGACGATCCACAGCCGTTGCTGCGCGAACGAGAGCGGCATCGGGTCCGGGCGCACCGCGGCCTGCACCGCCGGACGCGAAGGCCCGGCACCGGCCCCGGTCAGCGCAGCGGCCAGGGCGGCGACGGTGGGGTTCTCGAAGAGGGTGCGGATGGCGAGCTCGGCTCCGAGCAGGGACCGGACGCGGGCGACCAGCCGGGTCGCCAGCAGGGAGTGACCACCGAGGTCGAAGAAGTTGTCGTCGACACCGACCGCGGGCAGGTCCAGTACCTCGGCGAACGCGGTGCACAGGATCTCCTCCCGCGCCGTGGTCGGGGCGCGGTGGGTGGAGACGGCCGCGTAGTCCGGGGCCGGCAGGGCCCTGCGATCCAGCTTGCCGTTGGGCGTCGACGGCAGCCGGTCCAGCACCATGACCGCCGCCGGTACCAGGTACTCCGGCAGGATCCCGGCGACGTGCCGTCTGAGCAGGGCGGGCAACTGGGCGCGCTGTTCCGGGTCCTGGCCCGGCCCAGGCACCACATAGCCGACCAGACGCTTGTCGCCAGGGGCGCCCTCATGGACCACGACCGCGGCCCGGGCGACGCCGGGATGCCCGCCCAGCGCCGCCTCGACCTCGCCGATCTCGATCCGGAAGCCCCGGATCTTCACCTGGTCGTCGGCCCGGCCGGCGAACTCGAGGGTGCCGTCGGCGCGCCGGCGGGCCAGGTCGCCGGTCCGGTACATCCGTTCCCCCGGCGCGCCGAACGGGCAGGCCACGAACCGTTCCGCGGTCAGCGCCGCACGGCCGAGGTACCCGCGCGCCAGGCCGGCACCCGCCACGTACAGCTCCCCCGTCACTCCGGGCGGGACCGGCTGCAGAGCGTCGTCGAGGACGAAGGTCCGCATGTTGAACGTGGTCCGGCCGAGGACCGGCCTCGGTGTGGCACGGGGCTCGGCGAAGACCTGGTAGACCGTGCACTCCGTTGGCCCGTAGAAGCTGAAGCTGCGGGTGCCGTCGCCCAGTGCCCCGAGCCATTCCCAGAGCGCGTCGGGGACGGCCTCGCCGCCGACCACGAGCAGCGCCGGCCGGCGTCGGCCGTCGAACAGACCGCCCGCCACGGCGGAGGCCATGTGGGAGGGGGTCAGTTCGAGGAAGTCGACGTCGTGTTCGTCCAGCCACGCCGCGAGCAGGCCGTTGTCGGAGAGCACCTCCGTGCTGACGACATGCAGCTCATGACCCTCCATCAGGCCCGAGAGCTGGTCCCAGCAGGCGTCGAAGGATATGGAGTTGGTCAGGGCGACGCGCAGGGGCCGACCGGGCGGGGACACCGCGGCGGCGGCGAAGACCGACTCGCGGTGGACGGTGATGAAGTTGGTGATGCCGCGGTGCGGCATCACCACGCCCTTGGGGGTTCCGGTGGATCCGGAGGTGTAGATGACGTAGGCGGGGTGCGCGGGGGTCAGCGGGGTGGTGCGGTCCGCGTCGGTCGGGTCGTGGTCCGACGCCGGGTCCGCGGTCAGCCTCCGCGAAGTGGCCGGGTCGTCGAGGACCAGAAGGGGCGCGTCGGCCGGCAGGCGTTCCGCGATGCCCTGAAGCGTCACCACGTACGACGGCTTCGCGTCCTCGATCATGAACCGCACCCGTTCCACCGGGTAGTCGGCGTCGATCGGCAGATAGGCCGCGCCCGCCTTGACCACGCCGAGCATCGCCACGATGAGTTCGACCGACCGCGGCAGCGCCAGGGCCACCACGTCCTCCGGACCGACTCCGTCGTCGATCAGGTGGTGGGCGAGCCGGTTGGCACGGGCATTGAGCTCGCGGTAGGTCAGGGCGGTGTCGTCGAAGACGACCGCGGTGCCCTCGGGGGTACGGGCCGCCTGGGCCTGGAAGAGCGCGGGCAGCGTCGTGGGCGGGACCGGGTGGGCGGTGTCGTTCCAGACGTGCAGCGCCTGCTCCCGCTCCGCGGCCGACAGCAGCGAGACCTGGTCCACCCGCTGGGCGGGGTCGGCGGTCAGGGTGTCGAGGACGCGGCCGAAGCGCTCGGCGATCAGCTCGACGGTCGCGTGGTCGAACAGGTCGACGGCGTAGGTGAGTTCGCCGGTCATCCCGGCGGGTCGGCCGCGGTCGTCGAAGCGCTCGCTCAGGTCGACGTTCAGGTCGAACTTCGCCGGGGTGTCGCCGTCGGGCAGGATGCTCGTGCGCAGGCCCGGCAGGTCGAGCACGGGATCGGTGGTGTTCTGCAGGGAGAGCATCACCTGGAACAGCGGATGGCGGGCCATCGAGCGGGCCGGGGCCAGCTCCTCGACCAGGCGCTCGAAGGGCATGTCCTGGTGCGCGAACGCGTCGAGGGCCTGCTCGCGCACGCGGACCAGCAGCTCACGGAAGGACGGCCGGCCGGAGAGGTCCGTGCGCAGCACCAGAGTGTTGACGAAGAACCCGACGAGGTCGTCGAGCGCGGTGTCGGTGCGTCCGGCCGTCGGGGTCCCGATCGGGATGTCCGGGCCGGCGCCGAGCCGGGAGAGCAGCACGCCCAGCGCGGCCTGAAGCACCATGAACACCGTCACGCCCTCGGCCCGGGCCAGCTCGGCGGCCTGCGCGTGGAGCGCGGCGGGAAGGTCCAGCGGCACGCTCGCACCCCGGTGCGTGGCCACCGCCGGGCGGGCGCGGTCGACCGGCAGCGACAGCTCCTCCGGCAGCCCGGCCAGCGCCTGGCGCCAATGGGCCAGCTGCCCGCTCAGCAGGCTCTCCGGGTCCTGCGCCGAGCCGAGCAGCTCGCGCTGCCAGAGCGTGTAGTCCGCGTACTGCACCGGCAGCGGCACCCAGTCCGGTGCCCGGCCGGCACAGCGCGCTGTGTACGCCACCGACAGATCCCGCGCCAGGGGCGCCATCGACCAGCCGTCGCCGGCGATGTGGTGCATGAGCAGCACCAGCACCTGCTCTTCCGCACCGGCCTCGAACAGCCAGGCCCGGAACGGCACTTCGGCCGACAGGTCGAAGCCGTACCCCACGGCCTCGATCACTCGCGCGGGCACACCGGACGGCCCGGTCTGATCGGCCGGCACCACCGTGAGCACCTCGCCGAGCTCCTCGACCGGCACCACCTGTTGATACGGCCGTCCGTCGAACGCCGGGAAGCGTGTACGCAACACCTCGTGGCGCCCGAGCACATCCCGCAGCGCCGCGGCCAGCGCCCGTCTGTCGAGCACGCCGGACAGCCTGATGACCGCCGGAATGTTGTACGTCGCGCTCGGCCCCTCCAACTCGCCCAGGAACCAGAGTCGTTGCTGGGCGAACGACAGCGGCAGCGGCTCAGGACGAGCCGTGGCCACCAGCGCGGGACGTGAGGACTCGGCGCCGGCCGGCGCACCGGCCAGAGCGGCGACAGTGGGGGCTTCGAACAGGGCGCGGAGGGTGAGTTCGATGCCGAGCAGGGCCCGGATGCGGGCGACCAGTCTGATCGCGAGCAGGGAGTGGCCACCGAGTTCGAAGAAGTTGTCGTCGACGCCCACGCCGGGCAGGCCCAGCACCTCGGCGAACGCCGCACACAGCTGCTCTTCCCGAGCCGTGGTCGGGGCTCGGTGCGCCGAGGCCGACGCGTAGTCCGGGGCGGGCAGGGCCTTGCGGTCCAGCTTTCCGTTGGCCGTCAGCGGCAGCCGGTCCAGCACCACGACCGCGGCCGGCACCATGAACTGCGGCAGACCTTCCCCGGCGAACCGCCGTACCTGCGCCGCGTCCGGCGCGCCCGAGCCGGCCGGAACCACATAGGCCACCAGACGCTTGTCCCCGGGCCGGTCCTCCCGGGCGACGACCGCGGCCTGTCCGACCTGCGGATGCCGGCTCAGCACCGCCTCGATCTCACCCAGTTCGATCCGGAACCCCCGGATCTTCACCTGGTCGTCGGCCCGGCCGAGGTACTCGAGATTCCCCTCCGCCCGCCACCGCACCAGGTCCCCGGTCCGGTACATCCGCTCCCCGGGCGCACCGAACGGACAGGCCACGAACCGCTCCGCGGTCAGTGCCGGGCGGTGGAGATACCCCCGGGCCAGCCCCGCACCGGACACATACAACTCACCGGCCACGCCCACCGGTACCGGCCGCAGGCTGCCGTCGAGGACGTACACCCGCATGTTGTCCAACGGCCTGCCGATCGGCACCTGATCGGTGACGTCATCCGCCGAACGCAGCCGACAGCTCGCCGCGAACGTGGTGGTCTCGGTCGGGCCGTACCCGTTGACCACGTCGACACCGGGGCATGCCCGCAGCACGCGACGTACGGCGACCGGCGAGAGGACATCGCCTCCGGCCCATACCTCGCGCACGTCCGCGAAACACTCCGGGTCCTGTTCCGCCATGAGCGCGAACACACCCGCGGTGAGCCACAGCGCCGTGATCCGCTCCTCGGCGATCAGCCGGCGCAGAACAGGGGCATCCAGGTCCCCGGGCGGCGCGATCACCAGGCGGCCGCCGGAAAGCAGCGGCACCCACATCTCGTACGTCGAAGCGTCGAAGGCGTGCGGCGAGTGCACCAGCACCCGCCTGTGCCCCTCGCCCCGCCAACGCCGGTCGAAGGCCAGCGCCGCGACATCCCGGTGCCGGGCCGCCACTCCCTTGGGCACCCCGGTGGAGCCGGAAGTGAACATGACGTACGCCAACTGATCGGCGCTCACGACCTGTTCCGGGTCACCGGCCGGTTCGCCGGAGACGTCCAAGTCCCCCAGCACCAGCACCTGCGCACCGCACTCTGTCCCCGCCAACAGCGCGGCATCATCGGTCAGTACGACCCGAGCGCCGCAGTCATCCAGGGCCCAGGCCGCACGCTCCGGCGGAAAACCGGAGTGGATCGGCACATAGAACCCACCGGCCTTGAGTACGGCCAGCACCGCCACGATCACATCCGCCGACCGCCGCAGCAGCAACGCCACCGGCACCTCGGCGCCCACCCCCAGCGCTGTCAGCCGGTGCGCCAGCCGGTTGGCCCGCTGGTTGAGTTCGGTGTAGGTCAGGCTCGTGTCACCGCAGACCACCGCGACCGCGTCGGGCGTCCTGGCGACTTGGGCCTGGAAGAGCGCGGGCAGAGGGTCCTGCGGCACCTCATGCGCGGTGTCGTTCCACTCCTCGAGCAGCAACCGGCGTTCCCGATCGGTCAGGATGTCCGCGCGTCCGACGGGCTGGTCGGGGTCGGTGATCAGCTGCTCGAGCAGCCGGTCGAAGCGCCCGGCCAGCTCCTGGACCGTGTCGTGGTCGAACAGGTCGGTGGCGTACTCGACGACGCCCTCGATCCCCGCCGGCCGCCCGTCCGCCCCGTACTGTCCTCGCAGCTCGAAGTTCAGGTCGAACTTGGCCGTCCTTCCCCCCGACACCTCCAGCTCGCCGACCCGCAGCCCCGGCAGATCGAAGGAACTCCCGGCATCGGTCTCGAAGGCCAGCATCACCTGGAACAGCGGGTGACGGGCCACCGCGCGGGACGGGGCGAGGATCTCCACCAGGCGCTCGAAGGGCAGATCCTGGTGCTCGAGCGCCGCCAGATCCGTCTCCCGAACCCGCGCCAGCAGCCCCCGGAACGTCGGATCCCCCGAGACGTCGGTGCGCAGCACCAGCGTGTTCACGAAGAACCCGACCAGGTCGTGCAGCGCCTCATCGGCACGCCCCGCCACCGGCGTGCCGAGCGGAACATCGGTCCCGGCCCCCAGCCGCGACAACAGCACCGCCAACGCCGCCTGCACCACCATGAACGGCGTCACACCCGCCTGGCGGGCCACTTCCTCGACCCGCGCGTGCACACCCGCACCGACCACCACCGGCACCTGGCCACCACGGTGGCTGGCCACCACAGGACGCGGCCGGTCGAACGCCAGCCCCAGCTCCTCGGGCAGCTCCGCCAATGCCGCACGCCAGAAATCCGACTGCCGGGCCATCACACTGCCCGGATCGCTCACCGCCCCCAGCAACTCCCGTTGCCAGAGCGTGTAATCCGCGTACTGAACCGGCAACTCGTCCCACTCCGGCGCCACCCCATGCACCCGCGCCGCGTAAGCAAGCCCCAAGTCCCGGCCCAGCGGCCCCACCGACCAGCCATCACAGGCGATGTGATGCATCACCAGCACCAGGACATGCTCATCGGGCCCCAGCGAGAAGACCCACACCCGCACCGGAACCTCGACCGCGAGGTCGAACACATACTCCGCGGCCTCAGTCACCACCTCCGCCACCTGGCGGCCACCCGCGTCGGCCCACACCAGCGGCAGCACCACCTCGTCGGCAGGCACTACCCGCTGAACCGGCTCGCCCTCCACCACCGGGAAGACCGTCCGCAGACTCTCGTGCCGCCCCACGACATCGCCCAGTGCCGCCGTCAGCGCGTCCGGGTCCAGCGTCCCCGACAGACGCAGGGCCAACGGCATGTTGTAGGTCGCGCTCGGCCCCTCCAACTGGCCAACGATCCACAACCGCTGCTGCGCAAACGACAACGGAATCATGCGGGGCTCCCTCGCAGCAAAGACAGAACTGGTTCACGAATTAACGGTCGAATTTCAGGCCGTCGAAATCCTGGGCCGTACGCCACTGCTGAAGGAGCCGGAAGAACCCCGGTCCGTCGGCGCCCTCGAACTCGTCGAAAAGGTGATGCGCGCCGAGATCCGTTCCTTCGTTGTTGAGATAGCCGGGCGTGCATCCGGTGGCCAGGAAGTCGCGCCATTCCGGGTCGACGCCCACCTGGTCCATCCAGGCATCCTCCGCCTGCCGGGTCACTTCGACGACGTCGACGCCTTCGCCGACCGCGTGCGCCACGACGGCCGCAACGGTCTTGGCCGCCTCGGACAAATTGTGCGACAGGTTTGAGAAACGCACCCCGCCCGTGAATTGCTGAACGAGGAATGCGTTCGGAAATCCGTGCACATGAATTCCGTGCATTGTGCGCATGCCATCGGACCAGTGCTCCGACAGCCGTCTGCCGCCCTTGCCGACGGGGTCGAATCCGGCACGCCGGGTAGGTGCGCTGCCGACCTCGAAGCCCGACGCGTAGATGATGCAGTCCACCTCGTACTCGGTGCCGTCGACCACGACACCTCGCGGGGTGATCCGCTCGACTCCCTTTCCGTCCGTGTCGACCAGATGAACCGTCGGCACGTTGAAGGCATCCAGGTATTCGTCGTGAAAGGTGATGCGCTTGCAGGGCAGGTGATACCAGGGCTTGAGAAGCGCGGCGGTCCGTGGGTCCTGGACCGTGTCGTCCACCCGGGCGTGGATCACCTTCATCTTCTCGAGGTCGGCGTACACCTCGGCGCTGATCTCCTCGGCGCTGATCTCCTCGGCGCTGATCTCCTCGGACCCGTCCGATTCCGCGCTCGGCGTGCCTTCCGCCTCGCGCCACATCCTGGCCAGGGCGGTCCAGCCGTCGTTGATCAAATCCTCGGCCGGCTGCTCGGCCGAGGCCATGTTGGCCGCGTAGTTGTCCAGCCAGCGCTGCTGCCAGCCCGGTGTGGCCATCTCGGCGAACCACTCAGGGTCGATCGGCCGGTTGTCCCGGACGTCGACCACGGAAGGGGTGCGCTGAAAGACGAACAGTTCCTGGCAGGCCCTCGCCAGGTGGGGAACGGACTGCACCGCGGTGGCACCCGTGCCGATGATCGCCACGCGCTTGTCACGGAGCTGGTCCAGCGGTCCGCCGTCCGGATCGCCGGTGTACGCGTAGTCCCACCTGCTGGCGTGGAAGGCGTGGCCCGCGAAGGTCTCGATGCCGGGGATGCCGGGCAGCTTCGGCACGGAGAGGTGGCCGAGCCCCCAGCTCACGAACTGCGCGGTGAACTCGTCGCCGCGATCGGTCCGCACCGTCCACAGCCGAGTGGTGTCGTCCCACTCCAGGCCGGTCACCCGGGTGTGGAAGAGCGCGTTCTCGTACAGCCCGTACTGCTTGCCGATGCGCTGGCAGTGCTCGAATATCTCCGGGCCGTGTGCGTACCACTCCGAGGGCACATACCCGGTCTCCTCCAGCAACGGCAGGTAGACCAGGGAAGCGACATCGCACTGGACGCCCGGGTACCGGTTCCAGTACCAGGTTCCGCCGAAGTCACCGCCGCTCTCGACGATCCTGATATCGGTGACCCCTGCCGTCTTCAGGTGAGCACCTGTCATCAGGCCGGCGAAACCCCCGCCGATAAACGCGAACGTGACGTGGTCACGGTGCGGTTCGCGTTCTATGCGATCAGTGAATGGGTCCTCGTTCATATGCGCGTGCTCACCGCTGAGCTGCACATACTGATCGTTGCCATCCGGCCGGAGTCGCTTGGCCCGCTCTGCGGCGTTTTTCGCGAGAAGCATCGACACATCGGGCCTGGACATGAAAGTCCTCTCCTCCAACTGCATTTCCCCGGACTGCACTTTATGAATTCCCAATGATCAATTTGATTTGCGAGGCTAGCACGTCATTTGTCTCGCCGGCGAGACAGAGGAACCATGGCTGCCGCCGCCTGACGCGGGCATCAGGCGGCGATCGCACCCAGAAATACGGCCAGGCCTATCGAGCGAAATCTTCCCTACGGTAGAGGACGCCTTCGCTCCACACCAGGTCGAGACGGCCCCACTCCATCGCCGATGCGGCGTCCGGGAAGAAGCTGCGGCCGTTGTAGTTCGCGCTCGTGTTGCACAGGACCGGAATTCCGCTGATTCGGTAGTACTCGCGGAGAATGGTGTGCAGGTTCGGGTCATCGCCTTCATTGACCGTCTGCAGCCGAGCGGTGCCGTCCAGGTGCATGATCGCCGGAACGCGGTCGATCCATTCCGGGCGGACCCAGTGCTCGAAAAGCATGTAAGGGTCGGGGGTACCGGGATCGAAGACGGTGGGAGCGTGCTCTTCCAGGCAGATCGGCGCGACCGGCCGGTAGTGCTCCCTGTCCTTCGCGTCGTTCAGGAGCTTCTTCATCGTCGCATCCGTGGCGGGAGCGATGATGCTCCGCGAGCCGAGCGCCCGCGGCCCCAGCTCCGCACGGCCGTTGAGCACGACCGCGGCCGTGCCCGTGGTGTGCAGAATCCGGGCGAGTTCCTCCGGCGCGCACGGTTCCACGGTCCACCCCTGCGGCACATCCCGCGTCGGCTCGAGACCGGGCCCGAGCCGGGTGTCCCATTCGATCGGCCGCAGGCCCTGGCCGTCGGCCGCGGCAAGGCAGGCCGTACCGATGGCGACGCCCGAGTCGTCGGGGAACGGGGGAACCCACATGGCCTTGATCATCGGGTGGGCGCGCAGCGCGCTGTTCCACTTGATGTTCAGCGCGCATCCGCCGGCGAAGCAGAGGTTCCACGGGGTGGCACCCTTCCACGCCCGGATCTTCGAGGTGACACCTTCGATCAGCAGTTCCTCGAGGAACACATGGACCGTCGCCAGCACGTCCTCATCGGCCGCGCCGAGTCCGCTGGTGAGCTTCTGCACCGCCGTAAGGAACTCATGAACGTAGGCGTGCGAGTTCTCTCCGGTGCTGCCACACCCGATGATCTTCTGGCGGTACGCCCGCACTCGGGGCGAGTCCGCTTCGAAGTGCTCGTGGAAACTCTCCCGGAAGACCTTCTTGATGTCGTCCCGCGGCGTGCCGAGAGCGATGTACGCCATCATCTTCCCGGCGACGGAGAGGTCGTCGACATGGGTCGACTTGTTCGGGCGCTTGAACGGCCCCCAGTACTGAGAGGCCATCGAGTACGTGTGGCCGATGAGCGGAAACGCCTCGCCACCCGGCTCTATACGGCCGTCGGCGTCGACGCAGTAGAGACGGGGGAAACAGCCGCCGTCCCAGACCAGGACCATCGACGGCTCGCCGCGCCGGGCGAACGGGCTCGTGCAGTAGGCCGATGCGAGGTGGCCGGCGACGTGGACGTAACTCACGTAGTCCATGGCCCGGCCGCCGATGACCAGATTGCCGCTGTACCCGGGCAGCCCCGGGTCGGGCACCTTTGCCGTCTCTCGATAGGAGGCCACGACGAGTTCGGTCGGTTTACCGCCGCTGAGCAGCGAGACCCGCCCTTCCGTGGCGCCGTCCCAGCCGTCCAACGCCCACTTGTCGATGTCTCCGAGCTGGTATCCGAACTTGGACGTGATCGTGATCAGGTCGTCGAGTTCGTCCACGTTGCTGTAGCGAGAACCGTTGGCGAGCTTCTGCATCTCGATGTTGAACTCGAGGCGGTCGTCGTTGAGCAGCGCGATACCGCCGCTCTGGGTGAGCTTCAGGCCAGCCGTGATCATGGGTTCATGTCTCCATATGTCCGAGGACTCAAAGGGGGTTGTTCGTGCGGACTTCGTGGTCCAGTTCGGCCAGCGGCCGCTCGCCGTCGGCGACCATGGCGCCGAGCAGGTTCCGGTAGTACTGCGGGATGCGCTCGATGAGACCGGGGTCGAGGACGTCGGTCGCGAGCTCGAAGTCGCACCGGAATCCCTCGGTGCCGTCCATGACGTACAGCGCCAGGGGGTGGCCGGTGTGCGTGATGGGCAACGGGCCGGCTTCCGACACCGTGAGGCCGTCCATGGGGGGCACCGCCACCTGGCGGTAGAACGAGATCGACGTGCTGAACAGGTCGCTGCGCAGGCCCGCTCCGGGCGGGGCGCACTCCGTGAGCAGGTCCGCGAACGGGTAGTCCTGGCTTTCGAGCCCGGTCACCAGATGCGTCAGGACCTCGGCCACATAGTCCACGGCCAGGATGTCCGCCGGCAGGCGCAGACGCAGCGGCAGCAGGTTCGAGCAGTACCCGACCACCTGGTCCAGCTCCTGGGGGCGCCGGGCGGAGGCGACCGGTACGACGACATCGTCCTGCCCCGTGAGCCGGTGCAGCAACGCCCCCCAGGCCGCGACCAGATAGGCGAACACCGTGACGCCCTCGGTACGGGCGGCCTCGCGCATCCGGCCGCAGAACTCGGGGTCGAGGAGGATGCTGTGCCGTACCGCGGGGTGGGGAAAACTCTCCGGCTGTCCCGATACCGGCAGGGCCGGCGTGGGCGCCTCCTTGAGGAGGGAGCGCCAGTACGCGCGGTGGTCGGCGGCCGAGGCACCAGAGGCGACCCGCTCGTGCCAGGCGAGGTAGTCGCGGAACTGCGCGGCCGGCGGCAGTTGGGGGCTCGTCCCCCGGCAGCCGGCGTTGTACAGCGCGACGAGGTCCTCGAGCAGGACGCTGAGGGACCAGCCGTCAACTGCCGCGTGGTGCACGGCTATCTGCAGCAGATGCCGCCTCGGCTCGACCTGCGCCACGAGCGCGCGGAATACCGGCCCGTCGACCAGGTCCAGCGGTCGGGCGGCCCAGGTCCGCAACAGGTCTGCGAGGTCGTCCTCGTTCTCGCAGGTGTGCTCGGTCAGCAGATCGGTCGGCGCCGTCTGTGCCGGGGCATGGACGACGAGCGTGTCACCGTCCGCAGCGAGTGTGGTCCGCAGGGACTCGTGGCGAGCGACCAGTTGCTGCACGGCGGCGCGCAGCGCGGGGCGGTCGAGCGGGCCGTCGAGCCAGTACCCGAGAGACGTCTGATAGGCGGGCACGCCGCCCTCGTCGAGGGCGACCAGCTGCCGCTGCGCGAGGGTGCTGCGCAGCGGCGCCGGTCCCGGCCGGGTGCCGACCGGGCCGGTGCGGTGGTCGTCGAGCATGCCGTTGGTGCGCAGCTCGGCGACGGACTCGCGTACCGCGGCGCGGATGTGGTCGAGATCGGCCTGCTCGTGCGCGGTGGACAGGAAGAAGTTGCGCAGCTCCCAGACGAACACGCCGCGGTCGAGCAGGTTGACGTAGAACGGGTCCATGTTCACGTCGTGCTCGAAGCGGAAGAGCGAGGAGAAGCGGCGGACCGCGATCGGTACCTCGAGCTCGCGGAAGTCGGCGTTCAGCTGGTCCACGAACGTCTCGGTCTTCCGGTCGAGGTCACGCTGCAGACCGGGTCCCTCCTCGCGGAGGTGGTCGAGGACCGCCTTCGCCGCCACCATGGAGAGCGGATGCTGGTTGAACGTACCGGCGAAGAAGGTGGATTCCACCGTCGGGCGGGAGTCGTCGCCGAAGTTCCAGACGCCGCCGTCGATGACGTCCATGACTCCGCCGCGTCCGGCGATCACGCCGAGCGGCATGCCGCCTCCGATCACCTTGCCGTAGGTGACCAGGTCCGCCTCGATGCCGTACAGGCCCTGGACACCGGCCGGATGGCAGCGGAAGCCCGTGACCATCTCGTCGAAGATGAGCTTCGCGCCGTGCGCCCGGGTGATCTCCCGCAGCTTGCGCAGGAAGTCGGGGTTCTGCACGCCGGGAGTGCGCAGCGTCACCGGCTCGGTCATGACCGCCGCGAGCTCGGAGCCGTGCTTGTTGATGAAGTCGAGTGCGGCGTCCGTGCCGAACTCGAGCACATACACGTTCTCCACCGCACGCGGTGAGACACCCGCCGCGAGCGGCCTGGTGCCGAACACGCCGTTCTCATGGGACGGCACGGCGAGCGCGCCGTCGAAGTGGCCGTGGTACCCGGTGGAGAAGATCACGATCTTGTCGCGGCCGGTGGCCGCCCGTGCAATGCGCACCGCCGTCATGACCGCTTCGGTGCCGGTGTTGAGGAAGGCGACGCGCTCCATGCCGGTGAGTTCGAGCAGCCCACCGGCGACGTCCTCGACCAACCGGGTACGCGGTCCGAGGCCGAAGCCGAGCTCCATCCGCTCGCGCAGGGCCGACATGACGGACGGCGGGTTGTGCCCGAGGAGGTGGACGCCGTAACCCATGGTGAGGTCGACGTACTCATTGCCGTCGATGTCCCACACCCGCGCGCCCTGCCCGCGCTCGGCGACGAGCGGGTACACCATCTCCTTGGTCGAGGGCCGGAAGCCGATGCTGGAGCGGCTGTCGGCCACGATCGGCCGGAACCGCTGGGCGGATTCCTTCGAGCCCTTGGTCCGGGCACCGAACCGGTCGGCCAGGGCCTTCAGATAGCGGGTCCGCTGCGCCGTCTCCGTGGGAGTGACCGCGGTGCCGCGCGCGCCGGGGCCCAGTGGCACCGCCGACCTGGCCGGCGCCGACGGCGGTACGGGCGTCGAGGCGCCGCCCCCGGGCACGGTGACCCCGCCGCCCGCGAGCAGCTCCAACTGACGCTGCATGACCAGGAGTTGATCCTTGATCAGGCTCTGTACGGCCGGTGAGGCATCGGCCGTCGGCCATCCGAGTGCCGGTGCCGCGACCGGGGCAACATCCACGGTCGGCGCCGGCGTCACCGGGTCGGACGAAGGGGTCGGTGCCGTCCGCTCCGTCGGCTGCTTGGCGGCCCCGGCATGCGCGGCCAGGTACGCGGCCAGGTCGGACGGGGTCTGGACGTCGTCGAAGAGCTGACGGAGCGATATTTTGCAGCCGTACCGGTCCTCCAGCAGCCGCAGCATGCCGAGCAGCGCCATCGAGTCCGCGCCGAGATCCGGGAGCGGGACGTCGGGGTCCAACTGGCTGGGCGGGACGTCGAAATAGTCACCGACGATGGTGACGATCTCTTGGAGCAGGGGCTCCACGGTGTTCTCCTCGTGGTTGATGTCAGCCGTGATGAGGGGGCGCCGACACAGCCGCTCGTGCGGCAACCGGTTCCGGGTCAAGGCGCGCCGCCAGCCGGTCGATCGTCGGGTGCGCAAGGAGTTCCCTCGCCGTCAGCGGTACGCCGAGTTCCTCCGCGATGCGCCGGGCGAGCCTGACCGCCAGCATTTCGTCGCCGCCCAGGTCGAAAATGCTCCGGTCGTAGCGGTCGACCTCGGTCCGCAGCGCCTGGGACCAGAGTTTCGCCAGGGCGCTCTTCAGTTCGTCGCCACGCAGCGGCAGTTGGAGGGCTGGGTCGGCGGGCCGCGCCGGCTCCGGGCGGGTCCGCTGCCGCTGGATACGACGCTCCAGGTCGGTGGTGCAGACCGCGAGCCGGGACGGCAGGTCGGCGCGCAGGACGAGTTCGAGGACGTCGCCGCTCGGCTCGACCGGTCCGGTGCCGGGGCGGGCCCGGTCCTCCCAGCCGATGCTGACCAGGCCGCCCACAGCCGATGCCTGGGCGTCGAGGAAGCGGTCGGCGGCCGCGTGTCCCGCGCAGCCGCTGCCGGCGAGCACCGGGGCCAGGGAGGACATCATGACGCCGAACTCGGCGGGCGCGTCGGCGAAGACCTCGGCCAGCACGAGCGCTCCGCGGACCGTCGGGGCGAGGGTCTCCCGCCAGGCGGCCCGGTCGGTACGGTGGTCCACCCGCCGGCGCGGCACACCGGCGCAGTGGAACCAGCCGTCGATCCGGCCGAAGCGCTGCCGTGCGGCGCTGACCAGCTCCCGCATCGCCCGCGCGTCGGTGACGTCGACGGAGGCCGCCATGACGGTGCCACCGAGCCGTTCGACGGCGCGGACGGCCTCGATCTTCCGGCTGACCGGATCGGCAACCCCGTGCTCGGCTATCCATCGGTCGAACGCGTCCGGGGACGGCAGGGGAGTCCGGCCGGTGAGGATCAGCGTGGCTCCGGCGACGCGGGCCAGGTGACCGGCGAGGGCCAGGCCCAGCTGCCCGAGACCGTCGGTGATGAGGTACACGCCGCCGGGCCGGAGTCGGCCGGTCGGCTCCGGCAGGCCGGAGTCGGCGGCGACCGGGACGACATGCTGCGCCCAGCGGTGACCGTGCCGGAACGCGACCGGAGCCGCGGTCGGGGCGGCGACCTCCGCGAGAA
This sequence comes from Streptomyces sp. NBC_00287, assembly GCF_036173105.1. NCBI lineage: Bacteria > Bacillati > Actinomycetota > Actinomycetes > Kitasatosporales > Streptomycetaceae > Streptomyces > Streptomyces sp. NBC_00287. The sequence goes on along the minus strand of NZ_CP108053.1, from coordinate 5,257,714 downwards.
GCGCTTCCGGCGCCAGGACGGCCGTACCGATGTCGATGCCACGGGTGCGGAGCCCCGCGCATTCCGGCGGCAGAGCGTGCAGCGCGGCATCGGTCATCGCGGCGGCCGGCGCGACGGCTTCATCGCCCGTGATGGCGTGCACGTCGCGGGCGACCACCGCGAGGTGCGCGCCCGCGCCGCCTCCGTCCCGGACGAGCCGCCCGGCGATGTCGAGCACGGAGAACAGCCCGAGGTCGCAGTCACGGTCCAGGTCGTCGGACGCGTTGCCCCCTGGCGCGATGTCCAGGGACCACAGGTGCACGACCCGCTCCGGGGTCAGCCCGTCCGCGGCGAGCGCGGCGAACAGCTTCTCGTAGTCGCCGGGGTCCGCGGGGTCCACGGTGAAGGAGTCGGCCGCGGTCCGGGCGAACGCACTGCCGTGGCGCACCAGTACCGGGGTGGCGTTCCGTTCCCGCAGCACACCGGCGAGCGCGTCACCGGTCCCGCCGGAGTCCGCGAACAGCAGCCATGGGCCGCCGGGCGAAGTGCTCGCCGCGTGCGCGCCGGCCACGGGACCGAGCCGCCGCCAGGACGGTGTGTAGAGCCACTCGGCCGGGGTCCGGTCACGGACCGGTTCCCGGCCCGAAGCAGGTTCCCGGCCCGCGGCGGATTCCCGGCCCACGGCAGAGACAGAGGCAGAGACAGAGGCAGAGGGCGGCTCAAGGCGCAGATGGTTGCGGTTCAGCGGCTGCACCGGCAGCGGCACGCGGCGGTGTTCCCCGCCGGACCAGGCCGACCAGTCCACCGGCACGCCCGCGGTCCACAGACGTGCCGCGTCGGAGAGCAACCGGGCAACCGGCGGCAGCGCCGGCTCGGTGTCGGGTCCGAGCTCGCCCGGCAGCCCGTCGGGCAGGTCTCCGATGGCGAGCACCGTCGCACCGTCCCCCGTCCGGCCCGCGAAGGCCTCGGCCAGCCGGTGTCCCTCCCACACGTCCCGGCTCCAGTGCGACGGGTCGAGCAGCCGCGACTGCGGCAACTCGCCGCCGACGACGGCCGACAGGAGGGGAATCCGCGCGGGCCGCGGCGTGATCGTGGGCGCGGTGTCGAGCAGTCCGGCCCGCCAGTTCAGCAGCGCCAGCGTGTCGGCCGGGGTGAGGACCCCGCCGAAGCAGGCCGCGAGGACCTCGCCGGTCCCCGCTCCCGCGACCGCCTCGGGCCGTACGCCGGACTCCGTCCACAGGCTCGCGAGCACCTGACTTGCGGTCAACCGGCCCGCCAGCGGGTCCTCGGCGCAGATGTCGGCGCTGTCGATGGACCGCTGAGCTCTTTCGGCGACGGCGGCCAACTCCCCGGCCAGGGCCTGGAAGTCGGCGGCCGTGACCTCGCCGAACAGGAAGGAGACGGCCGGGGCGCCGTGCACCGCCGGCCGGGCCGCGGCTCTTCCGTCGGCGAGCGCGCGCAGTTGGGCCGCGGCCGTGGCACGGTCGGGTGCGACGACGGCGTAGCGGTGCCCGAAGCCGCGCCGGCCGGCCCGCAACGTATGAGCCACGTCGGCGAGGTCCGGCGCGTCCGCCTGCTCCAGCGTGTCGGCCAGCCGTCCGGCCAGCTCCCGCAGCGCCCGGTCCGTCCTGGCGCTGAGCGCGAGCAACTGCGTTCCTCCGGCCGGCGTTGGCCGGGAGGCCAGGGCGGGCGCCTCTTCAAGGACGACATGGGCGTTGGTGCCACCGATGCCGAACGAGCTGACGCCTGCTCGCCGGGGAGTGTCGCCCGACGGCCAGGCCGTAGCCAGGGTGTTGATGTAGAAGGGGCTGTCGGCCAGGTCGATACCGGGGTTCGGCCTCGTGAAGGTCGGATGGCCCGGGATCTCCCGATGCTGCAACGCCAGCACCGTCTTGATGAAGCCCGTGATTCCCGCCGCGGCGGCGAGGTGCCCGACATTCGCCTTGACCGAGCCGAGCGCGCAGTGGCCGACCCGGCCGCTGCCGCTTTCGGCGAACGCCTCGCTCAGCGCGGCGAATTCGATGGGGTCGCCCAGGGCCGTCGCGGTTCCGTGGGCCTCGACGTACGAGATGGTGTCGCTGTCCACTTCGGCGACCGCCTGCGCCTCGGTGATCACGGCCCGCTGTCCGTCGATGCTCGGCGCCGAGTAACCGACCTTGGCGGAGCCGTCGTTGTTGATCGCCGAGCCCTTCACCACGGCGAGGATCCGGTCGCCGTCCTCGATCGCCTCGGCCAGGCGCTTCAGGGCGACCAGGCCCACCCCGTCACCGAAGGTCGTGCCCGCGGCGGCGGCGTCGAACGGGCGGCACCGGCCGTCCGGGGAGAACATCATCCCTTCGCTGAAGACATAGCCCGGGTACGGATTGGCGATCACCGAGACGCCGCCGGCCAGGGCGATGTCGCAGTCACCGGTGAGCAGGCTCTGCACGGCCATGTGCACCGCGACCAACGACGTCGAGCAGGCGGTCTGCACATTGACGCTCGGCCCCTTGAGGCCCAGCTTGTACGAGATCCTGGTGGTCAGATAGTCCTTGTCGTTGGCGAGCATGAGCTCGGTGCCCTCATGCGTCAGGGGATCGCAGACACGCGCCACGACATTGGTCAGGTACGTGTTGACCGACGCGCCGGCGAAGACGCCGACGGACTCGTCGTCCGCCCCTGCGGAGTAGCCGATGGTCTCCAGCAGTTCCCAGGCGACCTCGAGCAGGATCCGCTGCTGGGGATCGAGCAGTTTGGCCTCACGTCGGGTGACTCCGAAGAACTCGTGATCAAAACTGAACGCGTCCGGCAGGGCAGCGGCCCGCCTGACATAGCGGGGATCGCCGAGCAGTTGCTCCGGCACCCCGGCCGCGGCGAGTTCGGCGTCGGTGAACGAGGTCAGCAGATCGTCTCCGGCGCGCAGCCGACTCCAGAAGCTCGCCAGATCGGGTGCACCGGGGAACCGGCCGCACATCCCGATCACGGCCACGTCATTGGGCCGGGGCGCCGGGGCGGCCGTACCAGCGTCAGGCATCCTTTTCTCCTTCCGCGTTCCGGCGGTGTCGCTCTCGTGCGCGCAGACGCGCGCCGCGGACGGTGCCGTCCGCCAGCTGTGTCCGCCGGCCCGCAGCCCGGCCGGGGCCGGGGCCGCTGCCCGCGGCAGGCGCGGAGGGGACCTGGCCGAGGCGGGCGGCAAGGCTCGCCACGGTCGGGTAGCGGAACAGTTCGGACGCCTTCAGCGAACCGTCCGCCGCCTCGTCGGCCAGCAGCTGGTGGACCTGCATCAGCAGCATCGAATTGCCGCCCAGATCAAAGAAGTTGTCGTCGCGTCCGATGCCTTCGCGGTGCAGCACCTGCCGCCAGACGGCCGCCACCCGCCGCTCGTGAGCGCTCAGCGCCACGACGTTGCCGGGCTCGGTACGGGCCATCGCGCTCGCGAACTGCTGGGCCAGTCGGGCGCGGTCGACCTTCTGGCTGGCGTTGAGCGGGAACGAGTCGAAGAACCCCACCGACGTGGGCACCATGTAGGGCGGCAGCGTGGAGCGCAGCTCCGCTTTCAGGCCGCTCTCCGTCACCTGGTGGCCCGGCTCCACCATCACGCAGGCGACGAGACGGCTGTCGCCCGCCCCCGTGCCGAGGGCCAGCGCGGTCGACCTTCTGACCCCGGGCACCTCGTCCAGCCGCGCTTCCACCTCTTCCAGCTCGACCCGGAACCCGCTGATCTTGACCTGGTTGTCCACGCGCCCGAGGATCTCCAGCAGTCCCTGGGAGTTGACCCGCGCCAGATCGCCGGTGCGGTACAGCCTGCCCCCGGGCTCGAACGAGTTGTCCAGGAAGCGTTCCTTGGTCAGCTGCGGCCTGTTGACGTAGCCGCGGGCGACGCACTGCCCACCGATGTGCAGCTCGCCGGTGAACTCCGGCGGCACGGGGTTGCCGTGCTCGTCGAGTACGTAGACCTGGGTGTTCGCCAGGGGAAGCCCGACCGGCACTCCGGTGCCTGCGCAGTCCTCGGGCCGGACCGCCTGCGCGGTGACCCAGACCGTGGTCTCGGCCGGGCCGTACATGTTCCACAGCGTCCCGCACCACTCCAGGGCCCTCCGGGCGAGCGGCGCGGGCAGCGGCTCACCGCACGAGAGGATGTGCTGCAGCGCCAGTTCCTGGGCCCCGCTCTGCCGCACCACGGCCGACAGGCCGTGCAGGGCGGAGGGTGTCTGGACCAGGTGGGTGACCCGTTCCTGCGCGAGCAGCGCGTGCAGGAGGTCGGGCGACCGGGACGTGGTCGACGGTACGACGACCAGACGTCCCCCGGCCAGCAGGGTGCCCCACAGCTCCCAGACCGACAGGTCGAAGCCGGTCGAGTGGAAGAGCGCCCCGACCCCGGTCTCGTCCATGGCGACGTACGCGCGCATGGCCTCCAGCAGACTCAGCACATTGCCGTGCTCGACGTCGATCCCCTTGGGCGTGCCCGTGGAGCCGGAGGTGTAGACGGTGTATGCCACGTCCGCGGCGCCCGGCAGTTCGCCCGGGCCGTCGTCCGCGGGCAACTCGGTGTCCGGCATGACCAGAGTCCGTGCCGCCGTACCGTCCACCATGCCGACCAGCGAGGGCTGGGTGAGCACCACGCGCGCTTCGCTGTCCTCGAGCACGGCCTGGCACCGGGCCGGGGGGTACGAGGGGTCGAGGACCACGTAGGCCGCTTGTGCCCGCTGGACCGCGACGATGGCGACGACCGTGTCGAGCGAGGGTTCGAGCAGCAGCGCGACGCGACTGCCGGGCCCCACCCCCTCGGCACGCAGCTTGGCCGCCCAACGCCCCGCGAGTTCGTCGAGTTCGGCATAGGTGAGCCGGTTTCCGGCGAAGCTCACCGCCGTACGAGCGCCATGCCGCTCGGCGACTTCCCGGAAACGGACCGCCAGGCTGTCGGCCGGCGCGACGGCCACCGGAGCGGAGTGCTGCCGGTTGATGCCGTGGTCGGCCGCGGTCAGCATCGGCAGATCCGCCACGCTGCGGTCGGGGTCCGCGGTCGCTGCCTGCAGCAGCGACAGGTAGTGCTCGCTCGCGCGACGGGCCGCCGCGGCGGAGAAGACGGACTTGCGGTACTTGAGCATCCCGACGAGCCGGTCGCCGTCGTGCACGACCTCCAGCACGAACTCGAGCTGGTCATCCTGCTGGGCCAGCCGGAACGGCCGAGCGGTCAGCCCGGCCCAGGGGACCGAGGTCGCGCCCTCGTCGGCCACGTACAGGCCCGCGAGCGCCGGGTACCTGCTGGGCTTCTGATAGCTGAACATCGTCTGGAAGACCGGGTTGCGGTCGTCCACCCGGGGCGGTGCCAGCTCGCTGACGAGCAGCTCGAACGGATAGTCCTGGTGCTCCAGCGCCTCGGCGACCGTACGGCGCGTGCGGCCGAGCTGCTCCCGGAACGGCACCGCGCCGCTCAGATCGGCGCGCAGCACGACAGGATTGACGAAGTTTCCGACGCACTCCGCCATCGTCGGGTCGGTCCGCCCGGCGACCGGAGTCCCCACCAGGACGTCCCGCTGTCCGGTGTAGCGGCTGACCAGGGTCTGGAAAGCCGTCAGCATCACGGTGTAGGGCGTGACCCTCTCCTCCGTGGCCAGCGCGATCACACCGTCGGCGAGCTCGGCGGGGAAGGGGAAGACGATCGCCCCGCCCTCGTCGACGTCCGCCGGATCGAGGTCGAATTGCGGCCACTCGGCCATCTCCAGCCGACCGGACAGCTGGGCATGCCAGTAGGAGCGCGCCCGTCCGCCTCGCTCACCGTCGATCAACTCGCCCTGATACGTGACGAATTCGTGGTACGGGACATTGCGTCCGGGCAGCTGCGAAGGGCGCCGTTCGGCCTCCGCGCGGTAGAGCTCCTCGAGCTCCGCCACGATGACGCCGAGCGACCAGAAATCGCACACCACGTGATGGGCTGCCACCAGAACGACGGACTCTCCCTGCGCCACCCGGTACGCCCGTACCCGCATCGGCGGCCCGTTGACGAGGTCGAACGGCTCGCGGTAGGCACTGCGCACCGCCTCCTCGACCTGCTCCTGGCTCCACTGGCGGGCGTCCACTTCGGCGAAGTCGGGCTCGAGCCACCCGTGCACCGTCTGGCTGTCCGTGCCCTGGCGGGGGAACGTGGTGCGCAGGGCCTCGTGCCGTCCGACGAGCGACTGGAGGGCGCGGGAGAGCGTCCCGGAGTCGAACCCGCCGGTGAACCGCGCGGTGAAGGCGACGTTGTAGGACGCGCTGCCCGGGTTCAGCCGGTGCAGCATCAGCAGCGAGCGCTGGGCGTACGAGAGCGGGTGGTCGGTACGCGCCTGACGGGCCCGCGACCGCAGGGCCGCCTCGAGTCTCTTCCGGATGTCGTAGTCAGTAATGGGATTCACTCCTCGGTGGATCCGGCGGCGTCCTGATCGGCCAGCCAGGGCAGCAGCGCCTGAATCTGGTCCTCAGTGAGCGAGTCAAGTGAGGCGAGGAGCCGTTCCGCCTCTTGGGGGGAGAAGGGCTCCGGGTCGGCCGGGCGGGGCGGCATCGCGTCGGTGACGGCCGGCGCGGACGGCGCTGCCGTCTCCAATCGGTCGGCCAACTCGTCGACGAGGAGCCGTAGGGCCTTGCCTTCGAGGAGGCCCGTGAGCGGCAGGTCGATGTCCAGGTCGCGGAAGATCTGGCCACGGACCTCGACGGCCACCAGCGAATCGAGCCCGGCCTCCTGGAGGGAGAGGTCCTCGTCGACCGCGGCCTCGGGCATGCCGAGCCGCGTGGCCAGCATGATGCGCAGGTACTCCAGGACCAGCTCGCGGCGGCGTTCGGGCGTGGCGCCGAGCCAGTCCCGGCGCAGTCGTCTGACCGACTCCGCGCCGTCCCCGGGCGCTGTCCCCGGCTCCTGGTCTGCCGCGACGGCCCTTCCGCCGGGGAACCGGGTCAGGTAGCGGCCCCAGTCCACGGAGAAGACGCCGTACTGGCCGCCGGGCCCGGCCAGGAGCCGGTCGAGTGCGGCGAAGGCCGGATCGGACTCCAGCGGGGTGAACCCGCCGTCCAGGATGCGGTCCTGCAGGCGCCGGCTCAGCCGCGCCACCATGCCCGCCTCCCACGGTCCCCAGTTGACGCTGAGGGCAGGCAGTCCCAGTCCCCGCCGGTAGTGCGCGAGCCCGTCGAGGAACGCGTTGGCCGCCGCGTAATGGGCCTGCCCGGGCGCACCGAGCAGAGCGGCCGTGGAGGAGAAGAGGATGAAGTGCTCGAGGTCGATGCCCAGGGTGGCGCGGTGCAGGTTCAGGCCGCCGGTCACCTTCGGGTCGAGCACCGCCTGGAAGCGGTCCCAGCTCAGCTGCGGCAGCACCGCGTCATCGAGCGAGCCCGCCGCGTGGACGACACCCCTCAGGCCGCCCCACTCCTGTTGCGCGCGCTCCACCAGCCGGTTGACCGCGGCCTCGTCGGTCACGTCCAGGCCGGCCAGGGTGACCCGAAGTCCCGACTGCTCCAGCTCGCGGACCTGTTCCGCGATCCGCGCCTCGGGTGCGCGGCGCGAGGCGAGCACGACATGGCGCACCCCGCTGCGGGCCAGCCACGCCGCGGTGCGCAGACCGAGCGCCCCGGTCCCGCCGGTGATCAGATAGCAGCCGTCCGCGGCGAGCCGGCCCGGACGTGCCGCCGGTGCCGATACGCGGCGCAGCGTGGGCTGATGGACGCGGCCGTCCCGGATCGCGGCCTCCGTCGGCGCACCGGCCGGGGCAAGCACCTCGGGAAGCATGCGCAGCGCACGGGAGAGGTCCCGCGGGTCCGCGTCGAGCAGCCGTACGTTCAGCTGAGGCGCTTCCAGCATCGCGCTGCGGCCGAGCCCCCACAGCATCGAGCCGTACGGATCGCAGGCCTCGGCGGAGTCGTGCACGGCCACCGCCCCGCGGGTGAGCAGGACTACAGCGCCCGGTGTCCAGTCCGTGCGCTCAGCGGCCCGCACGAGGGCGGGCAGGCTTCCGCAGGCGGCGCGCGTCTCCTGGCCGGCCGGGCCGAGCCCGTCCAGTCCCAGGCAGTGCAGGATGCTCGCGGGCCCGGTGTCGCGCAGGAGCCGCACCAGGCTGTCCGCGTCGGCGGGATCCAGCGCGTAGCGACGATCATCGTGGCGTACGAAGGTCTCGCCCACCTCGACGATCACGCACCGGCTGCCGCTCGCCTCCAGTGCAGTGACCGCCTTCCGCCAGTGCCCCTGGCCGTCGGCGAACACGATCCACTGTCCGGCTACGGACGACGCGCCGTCGGCCGTCTCACTCGGCTGCCATTGCTCGGCGTAGATCTGCGCTTCGGCATCCGGTCGGGTCGAGGCGCCGCGTGAGGACGAGCGGAAGGACACCGCCCTCAGCTCCAGGCCGTAGAGCTCCAGCAGCGGGTTGCCCTCGTGGTCGGTCAGCGAGACGTCGGCCACGGCCCGCGAGGCCTCGGCCACCCGGTGCCGGATGAGCGCGACACCGGATTCCGCCGCGTTCGGCGCGGGGTGGAAGACGGCCCGCTCGATCCTGAACGGCAGCAGCACACCGTCCTCGGGGGTCTTGCGGACGATCCGTGCCGCGATCGCCAGCTGGACGCAGGAGTCGAGCAGCGCCATCGTCCGCTCGCGCGGCGAGGCGGCCGGGAAGCCGAGATCGCCCGTGCTGTCGTCGCCGACCAGACGCAGCTCCTTGATCCACTGGAAGGCCGGGCCGAACCGGAAGCCGGTCGACTCGAACAGCGGGTAGAGCTCGGCCGCCGGGACCGGAAGGCCGGCCCGGTAGCCCGACGGGTCCGCCCACGGACGCGGTCGCGTGTCGGCGTCGTCGGCCTGGCGTATGCGGCCCTCCGCGTGGACGTACCAGGACTCATCGGTGAGGGGGTCGCCCGCAGGCGCCAGGCTGAGCGACTGGGCGACGAATCTGCCGTCCCCGGCCGGGGTGAGCACCAGCTGGATCCGGCGTTCGTCCGCTGCGGCTTCCAGGGCGCGCGGGAAGACCAGGTCCTCGACGACGGTCGCGGACTCGGCGGCCACCGCCTCCACCAGGCATGCCGTGTGGTACGCCCCGGGCACGACGAGGCGGCCGGAGATCTCGTGATCGGCAAGCACCCGAGGGGCCTGCTCGGCCACCGTGGTCTCATAGCGCCGCTGCGCGGACTGCGGCAGCGCGAGGCGGCTCAGTTCGGGCAGGTCACCGGCCGGTTGCGGGGACGATGCGGCGTCGGCACGGGTCGGCGCCGGTGCGATCCAGTGCCGGGTCCGGGCGAAGGGATACAGGGGTGCGGGCGCCTTGCCCGCACGGAACGGCGCGTAGTAGGCCGCCCAGTCGATGGGTACTCCGGCCCGCTCCAGCCGGGCCAGGTGCGCGAGAACCGTGGCCCGGTCCGGGTTCCTGGCGGACAGGCCGGGCAGCCACACGGTGTCGTCGCCGGACTGGGCGCGGCCCGCGGTGGTGAGCGTCCGGCCGGGTCCCACCTCGACGAAGGTGTTGAATCCCGCGGCCAGCAGCTCGCCCACACCGGCGGCGAACCTGACCGGCGAGGTCAGCTGGCGTCCCCAGTACGGTGCGCCGAGCTCCTCGGCGGCCGCCGGTTTCCCCGTGAGGTTCAGGATCATCGGCACGGTGTGCGGCCGGTGGGTGATCCGGCCCGCCGCGGCGACCAGGGCCGGAACGGCCGGGGCGACGAGGGGCGAGTGGAAGGCGTGGGTCGTCTCGAGCGCGATCGTCTGCCAGCCCCGCTGCTCGAACGCGCTGCTGAGCGCGCTCACTTCGGCGTCCGAGCCGGACACGGTCACCCGCTCCGGCGCGTTGTACGCGGCGACCGACGCGGTGCCGCCCTGGGCCGCGACCAGGCGCTCCAGTTCGGCGAGGTCGGTGCAGCCCACGGCGAGCATCCGGCCGCCACCGGGCACGGCCGCGAAGGCGCGGCCACGCTCGCAGACCAGCTCGAGCCCTTCCTCGACGGTGAACACCCCGCCCACGCAGGCGGCCGCGTACTCGCCCAGGCTGTGCCCGACCACCGCGTCCGGCCGCACCCCGCACGACGTCCAGAACTCCGCGAGCGCGACCTGCAGCAGGAAGACCGCGGGCTGGAGCAGCTCGGCCCGCGTCTGTGCCGCCGGGTCGGTGAACACGTCGAGCGGATCGACGCCGGTGAGACGACGGAAGAGCGCCGCGTGCCGGTCCAGTGCCGCGCGGAACACCGGGTGCTCCCGGTAGAGCTCCACGGCCATCCCGGGGTACTCGGAGCTCTGCCCGGGGAACTGGAACCCGACCCGCGGCCTGGCTCGCGCGGATTCGCCCGCGTCGACCTGCCCGGTCCCCTTGTGCAGCCAGGACTCGATCCGCTCGGCCGCCGCTTCCCCGGAGTCGGCGAGCACGCTGAGCCGGTGCCGCAGCGGCCTGCGCCCGACGTGGCTGGTGTGTGCCAGGTCCGTCAGGGCGGCGCCGGGCTCGCGCAGCCGGCTCGCCCAGGTGCCTGCCAGGGTGCGCAGCGCGTCCGCCGACTTCGCGGTGATCGTGACGAGTTCGGGTCCGGGACGCCCGGCCGCCGGTACGCGCTGCGGCGCCTGCTCGAGCACGGCGAACGCGTTGGTGCCGCCGATCCCCAGGGAGTTGACCGCGGCGCGGCGTGGGGATCCGGGCAGGGGCAGCGGGTCCGGGTTGACGAAGAGGCCTGACGCGTCGAGGCGCAGCCGGGGGTTCGGCGCCGTGAAGTACGGGCTCGGCGGGATGACCCCGTGGTGCAGCGCAAGGGCGGCCTTGATCAGGCCGGCGATGCCGGACGCGGCCTCCATGTGCCCGATCAGCGCCTTCACCGAGCCGATGGCGCAGGGCCCGTCGTGGCCGAAGACCTTCTTCAGGGCCCCGATCTCGGTGGGGTCGCCCAGCGGCACGCCGGTGCCGTGTGCCTCGAGGTAGCCGATCGTGGCGGGGTCGACGCCGGAGACGGCGAGCGCCTGACGCATGGCGCCCAGCTGGCCCGGCAGGCTGGCGGCACCGTAACTCGCCTTGCCGCCGCCGTCGTTGTTGATCGCGGTACCGAGGATCGTGGCGTAGACGGTGTCGCCGTCGCGCAGCGCGGCGGCGAGCGGCTTGAGTACGACGGCCCCCACACCGCTGCCGAAGATCGTCCCCTGCGCGTCGGCGTCGAACGGACGGCAGCGGCCGTCCGGTGACAGGATGCCGCCCCGGCGATGCCAGTATCCGGCGGCGGCGGGGAGCCGGATGTTCACGCCGCCGGCCAGCGCCGCCTCGCACTCGCCGCGCAGCAGGCTCTGGCACGCGAGGTGCACCGCGACCAGCGAGGTGGAGCAGGCCGTCTGCACCGTCAGACTGGGTCCGGTCAGATTGAGCTTGTACGACACCCGGGTGGCGAGAAAGTCCTTGTCGGAGCCGAGCTGTTCGAGCGAGGCCGTCGGGTCGGCCAGCGGCCCGGCGTTGTCCAGCACCTCGGGGAGATAGCTGGTGAGGACCCCGCCGCTGCCGGCGAAGACACCGACCGAAGCGCCGGTGCCGGCCGATGTGCCGAGGCCCGCGTTCTCGAGGGCGTGCCAGCACGTCTCCAGGAAGATGCGGTGCTGCGGGTCCATGGCGGCGGCCTCGCGGCCCGAGATGTCGAAGAAGGCCGCGTCGAAGCGGTCGACGCCGTCGATCGAGGCGGTCGCCTTGACGTAGTCGGGGTCCCCCAGCCACTTGGGGTCCACACCGTCGCGCAGCAGTTCCTCGTCGTCGAGGTCGCGGATCGCCTCACGTCCGGCGAGGATCGCGTCCCAGAACTCGTCCACGTCCGAGGCTCCGGGAAAGCGTGCGGCGATGCCGACGATGGCGATCGGGCCGCCGCCCAGCTCCTGTTGGGTCATGACAGCTCGCCGGCCCCGAGCCGGGGCAGCACGACCGGGTCGTACGCCTCCAGCAGATCACCGACCGTGCGCACGCTGGTGATGGGCACCTCGTCGGAGAACGGGTCGGTGTCCAGCTCCAGTTCCAGGACGGCGACCAGCCGGGCGAGGTGCAGTGACGTCAGACCGAGCTGGTCGACGAGCAGGTGGTCCTCGTCCAGCTCCTCGACCCGGTTCTCGACTGGCTCGGCCACCTCGTTCACGATCTCCAGCAGCACGGCCTTGACCGTCTCCCGCCTGTTCATGCGTATCTCACTTCCGTTCACGTTTGCCCCGGTCCCCGCGATCGGGACTCAGCAGGTGTAGCCGCCGTCGATGGCGATGGTCTGGCCGGTGATGAAGCTCGCCGCGGGCGAGGTGAGGAACCGGACGGTGCCGAGCACGTCCTCCACCGAGCCGAGCCGGCCAAGCGGGGTGCGCCGCACGATGCGGCGGCGTTGGTCCGGGCTGATGCCCGCGGTCATCTCGCTGTCGAAATAGCCGGGGGCGACGCTGACCACGCGGACGCCGGCCGGGCCGACCTCCCGCGCCAGACCTCGGGTCAGCCCGTCGAGCGCGGCCTTCGCCGCGCCGTACACCGCGACGCCGGTCTGCCCGCGCAGCGCGTTGATCGACGACAGGTTGATCACCACGCCGTCCCGGCGGGCGAGCATCGGCTTCAGACAGGCCCGAGTGAGCAGGACCGGAAGCGTCAGGTTGGTCCGCAGCGCGGCGTCGATCGCCGCCGGCGGGGTCAGCGTCAGCAGGCCCTCGAGCCCGACCGCGGCGTTGTTCACCAGCACGTCGATACGGCGACGGCGGCGTACGGCCGTACGGACGAACTCCTCGACGCCCGCGGCGTCCGTGCCGTCGACCGCGGACCAGGACAGTGCGTCGGGGCCGTGCGACTCGCGCAGCGCGGCCAGTTCGGCGGACTCGGTGCGGCTGAAGGTCTCCACCCGGTAGCCGCGCTCCAGGAAGTCCGTCACGAGCGCCAGCCCCAGACCACGGCTGCCACCGCTGATGACCGCCACCGGACGCTGTTCAACGGGGCCGTTCATCGCACACTTCCCATTCGCTTGAATCGCTGGCCGTGCAACGGTCCGTCCGAGACCGTGATGACAGCCGGGACTTTGTGGGGCGGAAGATGCTCCGCGCAGAGCTGACGCAGCCGCCTGCTCAGCTCCCGCCGCTCCTCCGGCTCGACCAGCTCGACCGCGGCCGCGACGATCTCTCCGGTGACGGCATTGGGGCGTCCGGTGACGACGACGTCCCTGATGTTGTCCGCCCGGAGCAGCACGTTCTCGACCTCGGCCGGGGAGACCTTCTCGCCGCCGATGTTGATCAGCGCCGAGAGCCGCCCGAGGACGCGCAGCGAACCGTCCTCGGCCACCTCGACCGCGTCTCCGGTGTTGAGCCACCCGTCCTCGTCGAACGGGCTGGCCGCGTTGAGATACCCGAGCATGCTGCTCGGCGACTTGATCCAGAGCACTCCGTCGCGCACCTGCGTGCCGAACCCGTGCCCGCCGACGTCCATCTGCAGCGAGTCCGAGGCGACGGACCGCGTGGGCAGGATGCCGGTCTCGGTCAGGCCGTAGGTCTGCTTGAACTGCACCTGGGGGAAGACCTCGGCCGCGTGCGCGAGGGTGACCTCGCGCATCGGCTCGGTGCCGTAGGTGACCAGCTCGAGCGAGGACAGGTCGTGAACCCGGTAGGCACCGGAGAGCAGCAGCATGTTGAGGAAGGTCGGCGTGGTGGGCAGGACCTGGACGTGGTGCCGCTCCATGGCCTCGCACGCGTGCTTCGGGGTGCGCCGCGGCTCGGTGACGACCGTGCCGCCGCCGACGAGGGTGCGAAACAGCGTATTGACTCCGCCGATGTGGTCGAGCGCCATGAACTGCAGCGTTCTGCGCGGGCGGGAGGAGGCGCGGAAGCCGCCGAGCAGCCGCGGCAGCGAGAGCAGCGCCGCCTTGCTCTCGCCCGTCGAGCCCGAGGAGAACAGCACCAGGCCGGCCCCGCCCGATGCGGCGAGCTTTGTCAGCAGGTCGGGCCGCGGCTCGTCCGGTGCCGCGACCGTCCGGATGCTCCACTCGTCAGGGCCGTCGAACTCGATGACCGTGGTCGCGTGTGCGGTGGCGATCCTGCGCGCCCGCTGCTCCTTCGGCGGATCGGCAGGAGCGAACGGAACCACGACGCAGCCGCGGACGGCGAGCGCCGTGAAGAGCGCGACCACGGCCGGCGAGGCGTTCCCGACGACCGCCACGATCTCGCCGGCGGCCGTGCCGCGTCGGTCCAGCAGGTCCAGCCAGTCGGTGGTCCGCTTGCCGAGTTCGGCATACGTGGCCCTGCCGCCGTATCCGACCATCGCCTCGGCGTCGGCGTGCCGCTGGAGTTGTGACAGCAGCCAGTCCATAGAGCCTTCTCCATCCCCGTTTGTCATGAGTTCGCTCGCTTGCCCAGCACGGGCCGGGGCCTGCTGTCGTCGGCAGTGAGCTGGGCGGCGATGTCCCCGATCGAGTGCGCTTCGAAGATCGCCCGAAGTTTCAGTTCACAGCCGAGGACCGTGCGCACCCGGCCGATGACGACCATGGCGAGCAGCGAATCTCCGCCGAGGTCGAAGAAGTTGTCGTCAAGGCCCGCCTGCGGAACGCCGATGACCTCGGCGACGATCCGGCACAACTTCTCTTCACGTGAGCCGACGGCCGTCGAGGTGCTCCGGCCTTCGGCCGCGACGGTGCCCGACGACTTGATGCCCAGCAGTGCCTTGCGGTCCGGCCTGCCGCCGGGTGTGAGCGGGAGGCTGTCGAGAACGACCACCCGGTCGGGCAGCATCGCGGAGGGGAGCCGGTCGCACAGGAATTCCCGCACGGCCGCGGGTGACAGCCCGCCCTGGCCGACGTCGCCGCCAGGCGCGATGTACGCCACCAGTTGAGCCATGCGCGTGCCGGAGTCGGTCGCGAGGACAGCGGCGTGGGCGACGGCGGGGTGAGCGAGCAGCGCGGCCTCCACCTCGCCCGGCTCCATGCGCAGACCGCGGACCTTGACCTGGTCGTCGAGGCGGCCCCGGAGTTCCAACTGCCCGTCAGGACGCAACCGCCCCTTGTCACCGGTGCGGTACATGCGCTGTCCAGGGACCTGGCTGAACGGGTCGGCGACGAATCGCTCGCTGGTGCCCGCGGGCTGTCCCGCGTATCCCTGGCCCACCCCGATCCCGCCGATGCAGACCTCGCCGACGAACATGGGGGGCAGCAACTGGAACTGGTCGTCGACGATGTAGATCCGAGACATGCCGGCCGCGCGCCCGGCCACCTGCTGTCGGTGTGCGTGGATCTCCGCCATGGTGGACGCGACCGTGCACTCGGTGAGGCCGTACGTGGTGAACGCGAGCAGCCCGGGCTGCTCGTGCAGACGCTGCCACAGCCGGTCGGAGGCGCTCTCGCCGCCGATCACCACGATCTTCGGCGGATGCGGCAGCGTCAGGATCCCGTCGTCGACCAGGACCTCCAGCTGGCTGCTGCTGCAGTCGAGTACGTCGATCGCCGTCTCAGGATTCGATCCACGCGCAAGGAGCCGGGTCGGATCGATTCGCTCTTCGTCATCGATCAGCAGCAGCCGATGCCCGAAGGCGATCATGCCGAGACAGTGGTTGATGAACCCGTCACCGGTCAGGGACGTCAGCGCGCCGACGTTCACCGGACGGCCTTCGGGCAGGCTCGCGTACATCGGCGCCAGTTGGGTGGTGACGAACGCGACCAGGCTCTCCTGATCGACGACCACGCCCTTCGGTCGTCCTGCGGCACCCGAAGTGAAGACCATGTAGGCCGGAGCGGCGGCCGGGCGCCGGGCGAAGCCACTGCCCGCTGCAGCCGCATCCCCTGCCGCGTCCGCCAGGAGTACGGCCGGCGAAACGGTCTCCACCTCGGCGAAGACCTCGTCCGCGATGACCAGGCCGATGCCCGCCTCCTCGAGGAGCAGGCGGCGGCGGGCTTCGGGGTGTCGCGGGTCCAGCAGCACAAAGGCACCACCCGCGCGCCAGGTGGCGAGCATCGCGACGATCAGGTCGCTCCGCCTGGCCAGGCAGATTCCCACCATGGTGCCGGTCCGCACGCCGCGGGCCTGCAGCCCCGCGGCCATGGTCCCGGCCCGGCCGGCCAGTTCGGCGAAGGTGAGCCGCTCCCCGGGCGCGACGACTGCCTCCCTTTCGGGTGCGGTCGCGCAGGTCCGTTCAAAGAGGTCCCACGCCGATGTGCCTGCCACGGCGATACGGCTGTCCTGTGCTGCGCCACCCGCGCCGAGCATCAGCGTTTGGGCCCGTGCGTCTTGGTCGAGCACCGGAATGTTCCCGAGCGGGACATCGGAGGCCCGGCTCAGTGAGTGCAGCAGGTTTCCGTAGGCCTCGGCGAACTGCTGCATGGCCGCCTCGGAAAACCGCCTGCGGTCGTATTCGACGGTGACGGTGACGTCGCCGGCCAGCCGTTGCACGTCCAGGGAAAGGTCGAACTGGAGCCCCGACACTTCCGTGGGGTCCGGCATGGGCGTCACCTGGAGACCGTCAAGTGCCCATACGTCGCTCGGGTCGACCGTGCCGTAGCTCATGGCGGCCTGAAACAGGGGGTTGCGGTCGGCTTCCCGCTGCGGGGCAAGTGCCGCAACCACGGCCTCGAACGGCACGTCTTGGTAGTCGAGTGCGTCCTGAACCGTTTCGCTCGCCATGCCGAGGAACTGATCGAAGGTCGATGTCGGCAGCACCTGGCAGCGCAGCGCCACCGTATTGGAGAAGAATCCGATCGTCTCGAAAAGGCCCGAGTGCGGCCGGTTGACCACCTGCGTGCCGACCGTGATGTCGCTCGCTCCCGACCAACGCTGCAGCAGAACGAAGTACACCGCGAGCATGCCCGTGAACAGAGTGACCGAGCGATCCCTGCAGAAGGCTTCGAACTCCGCCACCGCGTTCTGCGGGAGAGCGACGGGCAGCCGGGAACCGACGATCCCGTCCGGACACTCCGAGCCGTCCTCGGGCAACCGCGTCAGCTCAGCACCCGACAGCCGGCTCCGCCAATAGTCCAGACCTTCACTGTCCACCTCCGCCTTGTTCCCTGCGGGAAAAAAATCGGCGTACTGCGCAGCCTGTGTATCGAAAGCAGGCGCTTTCGGGTCGGCATAGGCGAGGCGAAGCTCCCCGGCGAATATCTGCGCTGAAATATCGTCGGTGATGAGGTGATGAAACACGAAGATCAGCAGGTGCAGCGTGGGCGATATCCGTATCACACTCGCCCGCCAAAGCGGCCCCGCTGAAATGTCGAAGGGGATATCGAGCAGCCTTCTGGCCTCGGCATCCGCCCACACACGGCGCGCCTCCGGCGAATCCCCCTCGGCCTCGACGACGTCGATCAGGGGCTGTGCAGCATCCTCATCCTCGCCCTTCACCACCTGGAGAACATCGCCGTCACTCTCCAGAAATGCACTGCGCAAGGCGTCGTGCCTGCCGCGCAGCACCTTGAGCGCGTGCTCGAGTCTCTCCATTGAAAGATCACCGTCGACGACGAGGACGGCGCCCCAGACATCAGCCGCATTATCCGGCCGCATGGTCGACGCGAAGTACATCCTCCGCTGCGCGGATGTAACGGGAACGACCCGAGAACCATCCGCGTGACGCATTCCGGGCACGAAAGCCCTCCCCAACCGATCGGCCATTCCAACGAAAACAAACCCTTTTCCGGGGTCGCCACCAGTTTTAGCAGGGGCCGTTCGCATCGCAGACCGGAGTCGCCGGTTGTCTCGCCGGCGAGACAAGTCCGAACCGCGCTATCGCGTCGATCGACCGGGAACACGCATGCTGGGAGATGTGCACGCTGCACAAAGGCAAGCCCACGACCTTACGGGGACTATCCGCAACAGATCGGACATAGATGGGCAAAGCCAATAGCGAAATGTTTTGATTAGCAAAAGGCCCAACAAAGGCTGCCCCGCAGCCCGTCACCCACGCTTACGATCACGGCAGACCACACGCATAGCACAAAAGCACATACGGGGGACCCATGCGTACTAGCTCCGTCGAGACGCGACCAAATGGGACACTGACACGTAACATGGCAGCGGCGAGCGCTGCCGGGAAACCGCTGAACATTGGTGTTCAGTTCCACAAGTCCGGCTTGTTGTTCACTTCCAAGCAGAGCCTCAATGCGTGGGAACAAGTCGGCACCAAGCTCTTTTCCTTCGCCGACTCATCCACCTGGTGGATAGCCGACTGGCTCGTCTACGGTGAATCCCAGTTTCATGACCGTTACTACGAAGCCATTAAGCAGACGTCGCTCAGCTATCAGACCCTTCGTAACTACACCTGGGTCGCACGCAACTTCCCGATGCCCCGCAGGCGCCACAATCTGAGCTTCAGCCATCACCTTGAAGTGGTATCGCTCGACCAGCCGGAGCAGGACTACTGGCTGCGGAAAGCGGAGGAGCTGGGCTGGAGCAGGAACAAGCTGCGCGGAGAGGTCCGCAGCAGCCTGCGCACGCGGCAAGGTGAGGCGGCTTTGGCCGAGACCGAAAGGCGCGCCGAGGTGAGCAGTACCGGATCCCCCGCAGCCGATCCCGGCTCGGCGCCGAACCCCGCGGACGCCGACCCGTCCCCCGAAGCGCACCTGCTCCTCGAACTCCCGGCCGAGGTCCTGGCAACGATCCAGACAGCCGCCGAGAAGCAGGGCGCGCCGGTAGAGACCTGGGCGGCAGAAATACTCCGCCGCGCCGCCGCCGGCTCCTGACGACACCCACCGCGCGCCGAAAGCCCGGCGCGCGGTGACCGGGCCCGCCCCTGGAGGCCGAACGACAAAACCCCAGGTTGGAATGGATCCGACCTGGGGTTTGAGCAGAGCCGCCTTCGGGATTCGAACCCGAGACCTACGCATTACGAGTGCGTTGCTCTGGCCATCTGAGCTAAGGCGGCGCGCTGTCCGCACTATGGTGCGATCAGCAACGTCGGTAAGTCTACACAGTTTCCGGGGGTGCTCCGTACCGGCCCCGGAGGGGTGGATCCGGGGCCGGTACGGGGCGCTATGAGCAGCGCTTCCGGTCCGTCGGCGGGGTCCCTCGCAAGAGGTACGCGTTGATCGTGCGGTCGATGCAGTCGCTGCCCCGGCCGTACGCGGTGTGGCCGTCGCCCTCGTAGGTCAGGAGGCGGGCCGAGGAGAGCTGGGCGGCCAGGGCGCGGGCCCAGCGGTACGGGGTCGCCGGGTCGCGGGTGGTGCCGACCACGACGATCGGGGCCGCGCCCTTCGCCTCGATGCGGTGCGGCGCACCCGTGGCGGCCACCGGCCAGTACGCGCAGTTCAGGGAGGCCCAGGCGAGGCCCTCGCCGAAGACGGGGGACGCCTTGTCGAAGGCCGGCAGGGCGTCCCGTACCTGCTCGGGGGTGTCGAAGGCGGCGGGGAGGTCCAGGCAGTTCACGGCGGCGTTGGCGAACATCAGGTTCGCGTAACGCCCTTCCGCGTCCCGCTCGTAGTAACTGTCGGCGAGGATCAGCAGACCGGCGCCGTCGTTGTCCTTCATCGCCGAGGTCAGCGCCTCGCGCAGCTGCGCCCAGGCCGCCTCGTCGTACATCGCCGCGATCACGCCGATGGTCGCGAGGGACTCACCCAGCTTGCGGCCGTCCGGATCGCCGGTCGGGATCGGGCGGGCGTCGAGCTTCTCGAAGAACGCGCTGAGGTTCTTCCCCACCTCGTCAGCCTTCGCGCCCAGCGGGCAGTCCGGCTGCTGGACGCAGTCCCTGGCGAATGCCCGGAACGCCGTCTCGAAGCCCGCCGTCTGATCGAGGGTCATCCGGCGAGCGGGCAGTGAGGGGTCCATCGCGCCGTCCAGGACCAGCCGGCCGACGCGCTTGGGGAAGAGCCCTGCGTACGTCGCCCCGAGGAAGGTGCCGTACGACGCCCCCACGTAGTTCAGCCGCTCGTCCCCCAGCACCGCGCGCAGGAGGTCCATGTCCCGGGCCGCCTCGACGGTGGACACATGGCGCAGCAGCTCCGGCGAATGCGCCCCGCAGCCCTCCGCGAACTTCTTGTACGCGTCGACCAGCGCGGTCTGCTCGGTCCCGTCGTCGGGCGTGAGGTCGGTCTGGGTGTACGTGTCCATGTCCGGCCCGTCGAGGCATTCGACGGGTTCGCTGCGGGCGACTCCGCGCGGGTCGACGGCCACCATGTCGTAGCGGGCGCGGACCTCGGCCGGGTAGCCGATCCCGGCGTACGCCTCGAGGTAGCCGACCGCCGAACCCCCCGGCCCACCCGGGTTGACCAGCAGCGATCCGATCCGCTTGCCCGGTCCCGTGGCCTTCTTGCGGGCGACGGCCAGCCGGACGTCGTCGCCCTCCTGCGGCTTCGCGTAGTCGAGCGGCGCCTTCAGCGTCGCGCACTGGAAGCCGGGGACCCCGCAGCTGCGCCACTGCAACTTCTGGCCGTAGTACGGCGCGAGCGCGTCCGGTGTCGCCTGCGGCAACGCGGCCAGCGAGGCCGCGGCCGCCGGGCTCGCGGAACTCGTCGACCCGCCCGTCGAACACGCGGAGACCACCAGCGCGGCGACGGCGAGGAGAACTCCCGCCGCGCGGGCTCCGTGGGGGTGGGGACGGGCGTGCCGGTGGGACCGGCTACTGGGCGTGGGGGCCGGGTGGGGGCGCCTGAGGTGCATCAACCGAGCGTAACTCTGCGCAGCCACTCGAATGCCCTCCGTGCAGGTGACGGCTCGTACGGATTACATGGTCAACCTTTCGTTGATCGTCGGCCGGACGGTGCTGCCAGCCGGCTCTGAGCGCCATCGTCATCGCCTTCCCGCCAGCAGCGCGGCGAGCCGCTCAGCCCGCTCTCAACGCCATCGTCATCGCCTCCACCGCCAGCAGCGGAGCGACATTGCGGTCGAGCGCATCCCGGCAGGCGGCAATGGCCTCGATGCGGCGCAGGGTGGACTCCGGGGAGCCGCCCCGGGCCAGCCGGTCCAGGGTGTCCCCGGCGTCGGCGTTGGCGATGGCCACGCGGGAGCCGAGCTGGAGGGCGAGGACATCGCGGTAGAACGCGGTGAGGTCGGTCAGGGCGAGATCGAGGCTGTCGCGCTGCGTACGGGTGCGGCGGCGCTTCTGCTTGTCCTCCAGGTCCTTCATCACACCCGCCGTGCCGCGCGGGAGCCGACCGCCCTGGACCGCACCGAGGGCCGCCTTCAGCTCCTCGGTCTCCTTGCCGTCCATCTCCTCGGCGAGCTGCTTGGCGTCCTCGGCCGCCGCGTCGACGAGTTCCTGCGCGGCCTTGAGGCAGCCTCCGATGTCCTCGACCCGCAGCGGCAGCTTGAGGACGGCGGCCCGGCGCTCGCGGGCGGCCGGATCCGTGGCCAGCCTGCGCGCCCGGTCCACGTGACCCTGCGTGGCGCGGGCCGCCGCGGCGGCGACAGCGGGCTCGATGCCTTCCCGCCGTACGAGCATGTCGGCGACGGCGTCGACCGAGGGCGTGCGCAGGTTCAGGTGGCGGCAGCGGGAGCGGATCGTGGGCAGGACGTCCTCGATGGAGGGGGCGCACAGCAGCCAGACCGTGCGGGGCGCCGGCTCCTCCACCGCCTTCAGGACGGCGTTGGCCGACTTCTCGTTCAGCCGCTCGGCGTCCTCGACGAGGATGACCTGCCAGCGGCCGTTGGCCGGTGAGGTGAACGACTTGCGGACGGTGTCCCGCATGTCGTCGACGAGG
The DNA here is from genome assembly GCF_036173105.1 of Streptomyces sp. NBC_00287. NCBI lineage: Bacteria > Bacillati > Actinomycetota > Actinomycetes > Kitasatosporales > Streptomycetaceae > Streptomyces > Streptomyces sp. NBC_00287. The sequence goes on along the minus strand of NZ_CP108053.1, from coordinate 5,236,174 downwards.
ATCTGAGCGCCGACGGCGACGACGGTGCTGACGTCGGCGTGGGTGCCGACCAGCGCCGTATGACAGCCGTCGCAGAAGCCGCAGCCGGGGGCTCCGCCGAGGGCGCGGTCGGGGCTGACGCACTGGAGCGCGGCGGCGAAGGCGCGGGCCGTCTGGGTCCGGCCGGCGCCCGGGGGTCCCGTGAAGAGCCAGGCGTGCGTCATCTTCGACGCCTCGGGGGGCGGGGTGCCGGTAGCGGCCGCGGTGACCAGGGCGTCGGCATCCCGGGCAGCGGCGGTGAGCTGCTCGCTCACCTTCTCCTGCCCGACCAGGTCATCCCACACGGTCATGCCGCACACCGCCTTTCCGTCCACATGTCGCGGTACGGCATCCATTGTGGGGGGCGCCACTGACAACGCGGTCCGGCCGCCGCAGCAACGCCGACTCCGACCGACGGCTCAGCGCCGCCCCCGCCCCCGCTCATCGCCGTACTCGTCGTCCCGCGGCCCCAGCAGCTCGTCCGCCAGCGACGGCAGATCGTCCAGCGGCGTCTCCTCGGCCCAGTCCGACCGCGGCCGCCTGCGCCGGCGCGTCTCCGCCTCGCCGCCCTGCCGATCCCGCGAGGGACCGCCCTGCGGGTCGACCTGCGGCAGCTCCCGCGTACGGTCCTCCGCCTCGTCGCCGCGCGCCTCGTCCCGGAAGAACCCCGGCGGAACACGATCCGCGGGATCGCCACCCTGTACGGGAGGCAGCACCGCGGTCTCGTCCCCGGCCCCCGGGTCCACCTGCGGCAGCACCGTCGTCTCGTCCGAGGCCCCGGACGGCGTCACCGGAGGCAGCACCGCCGTCTCATCCGCAGCCCCTACGGGAGGCAGTACGGCCGTCTCGTCCGAAGCCCCCGAAGGCTCCCCCGGCTGCGGCAGCTCCGCCGTCACCTCGGAGTCCGAAGTCGGCCGACCCGCGCGCGGCAGCACCGCCGTCTCGTCCACCGGACCGCCCGAGGCATTCGTCGGAGTCACCACCGGCGTCGGCACAGTGGCCGCGTCCTGGGTGGCCGCAGGTGCCGCCGGAGCCGCCGGCTTCGGGCCCGCCTCCGCCGCCGCGGCTGCCTGCTCGGCCAGTCGCCGTGCCTCTTCGGCCCGCAGCAGCGCCTCTTCCGCCTTGCGCTGCTTCTCCAGGCGCCGCTCCTCGGCCTCGGCGCGCAGCCGGGCCTCTTCCTCGGCCTGCTTGCGGCGCCGCTCCTCCTCCGCCCTGCGCCGGGCCTCTTCCTCCGCGCGGGCCTTCTCCTCGGCGAGCAGCCGCTGCCGCTCCTCCTCGGCACGGCGAGCCGCTTCCTCGGCGCGCAGCCGGGCCTCCTCCGCCTGCCGTTCGGCCTCGCGGCGCTGCGCCTCCTCCAGCTCGCGGCGCTTGCGCTCCTCCTCCTCGGCGCGCAGCCGGGCGAGCTGCTCCTGGCGCTCGCGCTCCAGCCGCTCCTCCTCGGCCTTGCGGGCGGCCTCTTCCTCGGCCTTCCGGCGGGCCTCCTCCTCGGCCTTGCGCCGCGCCTCCTCCTGGGCCTCGATCTCGGCCTCGGACAGCGGCAGCGTCTGGTCGAGCCGGTGCCGGATGACGGTCGTGACGGCCTCGGGCTCCTGGCCCGCGTCCACGACGAGGTAGCGCCCGGGGTCGGCGGCGGCCAGCGTGAGGAAACCGGACCGCACGCGTGCGTGGAACTCGGCGGGCTCCGACTCCAGCCGGTCCGGCGCCTCGGTGAACCGCTCGCGCGCGGTCTCCGGGTCGACGTCCAGCAGCACGGTCAGATGCGGCACCAGGCCGTTGGTGGCCCAGCGGTTGATCCGGGCGATCTCGGTGGGCGAGAGGTCCCGGCCCGCCCCCTGGTACGCCACGGACGAGTCGATGTACCGGTCGGAGATGACCACGGCGCCCCGCTCCAGCGCGGGCCGGACCACCGTGTCGACGTGCTCCGCGCGGTCCGCGGCGTACAGCAGCGCCTCCGCGCGGTGCGAGAGCCCGGCGCTGGAGACGTCCAGCAGGATCGACCGCAGCCGCTTGCCCACCGGCGTGGCCCCCGGCTCGCGCGTGACGACGACCTCGTGGCCCTTGGCCCTGATCCACTCGGCGAGCGCCTCGGCCTGGGTGGACTTTCCGGCGCCGTCGCCGCCCTCCAGGGCGATGAAGAAGCCGGACGCGGTGGGCGCCTGCTCGGGGTCGTCGCCGCCGAGCAGCGCGTCGCGCAGATCGTGCCGCAGCGGCACCCCGGACCGGTCGTCGACCTTGGCCAGCACCAGCGCGGCCACCGGCAGCAGCAGCGCGCCGACCAGCATCAGCGTGAACGCGGCACCGCCGTGCGCGAACACGAACCGCCCGCTCTCCAGCCGGTGCGGGCCGATCGCCGCGGCCACCAGGGGCGCGACCACCGCACCGAGCGCCACGAACACCCGTACGACCGCGTGCAGATGCTCGGTCGTGCGCGGGCGCCGGAAGTCCTCGGTCTCCTGGTCGAGCAGCGTGTGACCGGTATTGGCGGCCACGCCCGCGGCGACCCCAGCGAGGGCGACGACCAACAGGACGGTGGTGACGTCCGGGACGAGCCCGGCGACCAGCAGCGCGACCCCGGTGAGCGCGATGGCCAGCGCCAGCAGACGGCGCCGCGACAGCGACACCAGCACCTTGGGCGCCGTACGGATGCCGACGACGACTCCGCCGGTCAGCGCGAGCACCAGCAAGCCGTACAGCGCCGGGCCGCCGCCCAGGTCCTTGGCGTGCAGCACCGACACGGCGACGGCGGCCGACACCGCGCCCGCGACGGCCGCGCAGGCCGGCACCAGCAGCGGGATCGCGCCGGTACGGCCCTTGTCGACGCCGGTGCCCGTCTTGGGCCGGCGCAGTCCCTCCAGCGGGGAACGCGCGCGTGGGGTGCGCGTGTCGGGCAGTTCCAGGAAGGTCACCACGGACAGGGACGCGGCGAACAGGCCGGCCGCGACATACGACGGCAGCGCCGCCTGGTGCTCGCCGAACCAGTCGATTCCGGTGCCCAGCAGGTTGTTGAACAGGGCCGCGGTGACGAGCGCGGCGGCCGCGAGCGGCACCGCCAGGAAGCCGGTACGCAGCGACAGGCGGCGCAGCGCGTCCATGTGGTCCGGCAGCGGGCGTACCGTCGCGCCCTCCAGGGGCGGGGCGGGCAGCAGGGCGGGCGCCGCGCTCTCCCGGCACACGGCCCAGAAGCGCTCGGCGACTCCGGTCACGAAGACGGTCACCAGCAGGACGGCCAGGGCGTTGTCCGGCGTCCAGTCGATCCACAGCGGCGCGACGATGAGCAGGGCGGCCCGCACGCCGTCCGCGCCGACCATCGTCCAGCGGCGGTCGAGCGGGCCGTCCTGGGAGGTCAGCGAGGTGAGCGGGCCGAGCAGGACGGCGCCGAAGAGGAGGGTCGCGAGGATCCGCGCCCCGAAGACGGTCGCCACTGCGAACGCCACACCCCGGTACCCACCCCCGAACGAGCCCTCGGCGATGGCCGCCTGGAGCGCGAGGAGGACCAGCACCAAAAGGGCGAGGACATCACCGACGCCGCCCACGAGCTGTGCGCTCCACAGCCGCTTGAGCTGCGGTCGGCGCAGCAGGGCGCGGACGGCGCGTTCGCGGGAGTCCGCCGCCAGGGCGTCGTCGGGGGCCGGATGGTGGGCCGTTGGCTGCTCGGCACGCGTCATGCTTTCAGCCTATCGGCAGCCACCGACAGCCCGCGGCGGCCGTCCGAACGTACGCCCGCCCCGACACCAAAGAGTGATGCCGGGGCGTTCGTTTCGCGAAGCCGAGGGCTCAGTCCTCCGCGGCCGGCTTGGAGGTCGTCGCCTTCTTCGCGGCGGTCTTCTTGGCCGTCGCCGTCGTCTTCTTCGCCGCGGTCTTCTTTGCGGCCGTCGCCTTCTTGGCCGGGGCCTTCTTGGCGGCGGTCTTCTTCGCCGGAGCCTTCTTCGCCGTCTTCTTCGCGGGCGCCTTGGCACGCTTCTCGGCGAGCAGCTCGAAACCGCGCTCCGGGGTGATCTCCTCGACGCTGTCGCCGGAGCGCAGGGTCGCGTTGGTCTCCCCGTCGGTGACGTACGGACCGAAGCGGCCGTCCTTCACCACGACCGGCTTCTCGCTGACCGGGTCGGTGCCCAGCTCCTTCAGCGGCGGCTTGGCGGCGGCCCGGCCACGCTGCTTGGGCTGGGAGTAGATCTCCAGCGCCTCTTCCAGGGTGATCGTGAAGAGCTGGTCCTCGGTCTGGAGCGAACGCGAGTCCGTGCCCTTCTTCAGATACGGCCCGTAGCGGCCGTTCTGCGCGGTGATCTCCTGGCCCTCGGCGTCGGTGCCGACCACGCGCGGGAGCGACATCAGCTTCAGGGCGTCGTCGAGCGTCACCGTGTCCAGCGACATCGACTTGAACAGCGAGGCCGTCCGCGGCTTCACGGCGTTCTTGCCGGTCTTCGGGGTGCCCTCGGGCAGGATCTCGGTGACGTACGGGCCGTAGCGGCCGTCCTTGGCCACGATCTGGTGGCCGGTCGCCGGGTCGGTGCCCAGCTCGAAGTCGCCGCTCGGCTTGGCCAGCAGCTCCTCGGCCAGCTCCACGGAGAGCTCGTCGGGCGCCAGGTCCGTCGGGATGTCCGCGCGCTGGTGGTTCTCGGAGTCCTTCTCGCCGCGCTCGATGTAGGGGCCGTAGCGGCCGACCCGCAGCACGATGTCGTTGCCCACCGGGAACGACGACACCTCGCGCGCGTCGATCGCGCCCAGGTCGGTCACCAGCTCCTTGAGGCCGCCGAGGTGGTCCCCGTCGCCGTTTCCGGCGTCGGCCGCGCCGCCGTGGCCCGTGCCCTCGCCGAAGTAGAACCGCTTGAGCCACGGCACGGACTGGGCCTCACCGCGCGCGATGCGGTCGAGGTCGTCCTCCATCTTGGCGGTGAAGTCGTAGTCGACGAGTCGCCCGAAGTGCTTCTCCAGGAGGTTGACCACGGCGAAGGACAGGAAGGACGGCACGAGGGCCGTGCCCTTCTTGAAGACATAGCCGCGGTCGAGGATCGTGCCGATGATCGAGGCGTACGTCGACGGGCGGCCGATCTCGCGCTCTTCGAGCTCCTTGACCAGGCTGGCCTCGGTGTAGCGGGCCGGGGGCTTGGTGGCGTGCCCGTCGACCGTGATCTCCTCGGCGCTGAGCGCGTCGCCCTCGCTGACCTGGGGCAGCCGGCGCTCGCGGTCGTCCAGCTCCGCGTTCGGGTCGTCGGCGCCCTCGACGTAGGCCTTGAGGAAGCCGTGGAAGGTGATCGTCTTGCCGGAGGCGCTGAACTCGACGTCCCGGCCGTCGGCGGCGGTGCCGCCGATCTTCACGGTCACGCTGTTCCCGGTCGCGTCCTTCATCTGGGAGGCGACGGTCCGCTTCCAGATCAGCTCGTAGAGCCTGAACTGGTCGCCGGTCAGACCGGTCTCGGCGGGCGTGCGGAAACGATCACCCGAGGGACGGATCGCCTCGTGCGCCTCCTGCGCGTTCTTGACCTTCCCGGCGTAGGTGCGCGGGGCGGACGGCAGGTAGTCGGCGCCGTACAGCTGCGTCACCTGGGCGCGGGCCGCGGAGACGGCCGTGTCGCTCAGGGTGGTGGAGTCCGTACGCATATAGGTGATGAAGCCGTTCTCGTACAGCTTCTGGGCGACCTGCATGGTCGCCTTCGCACCGAAGCCGAGCTTGCGCGAGGCTTCCTGCTGCAGCGTCGTCGTACGGAAGGGGGCGTACGGCGAGCGGCGGTACGGCTTGGACTCGACGGACCGGACGGCGAACCGCGTCTCGTCCAGGGCGGCGGCCAGGGCGCGGGCGTTGGCCTCGTCGAGGTGGAGGATGTTCGCGCTCTTGAGTTGTCCCAGGGAGTCGAAGTCGCGGCCCTGCGCGACCCGCCTGCCGTCGACGGTCTGGAGGCGGGCGACCAGCGACGACGGGTCCGACGAGTCCCCCGCGCGGCCGGTCGCGAAGGTGCCCGTCAGGTCCCAGTACTCAGCAGAACGAAACGCGATGCGGTCGCGTTCCCGCTCCACGACAAGTCGGGTGGCGACGGACTGGACACGGCCGGCCGACAGCCGGGGCATGACCTTCTTCCACAGGACCGGCGAGACCTCGTAGCCGTAGAGACGGTCGAGGATGCGGCGGGTCTCCTGGGCGTCGACCAGCTTCTGGTTGAGCTGACGCGGGTTGGCCACGGCGGCCTGGATCGCGGCCTTGGTGATCTCGTGGAAGACCATCCGCTTGACCGGGACCTTGGGCTTGAGCACCTCCTGGAGGTGCCAGGCGATGGCCTCGCCCTCGCGGTCCTCATCGGTGGCGAGGTAGAGCTCGTCCGAATCCTTCAGCAGATCCTTGAGCTTCTTGACCTGGGCCTTCTTATCGGCGTTGACCACATAGATCGGCTCGAAGTCATGTTCTACGTCCACACCGAGGCGGCGGACCTCGCCGGTGTACTTCTCGGGCACCTCCGCGGCGCCGTTGGGGAGGTCGCGGATGTGCCCGACGCTCGCCTCGACAACGTATCCGGGGCCGAGATAGCCCTTGATCGTCTTCGCCTTGGCAGGCGACTCGACGATGACGAGTCGGCGGCCGCCCTTCGCGGTCTCGCTGGTCGGGGACAACTTCGCTCTTCTCTCCGGTCGACGCTGGGTGGCCTCCCCAGGCCTTGCTCCCGGGGTCGGGTACTGGTGACGCTGCGGAGTGTGACGGTACATCCCGCCCCCGTGTCAAACGGGAAAAGCCCACAACGGCCACTCGAACGGTAACCCGACTACCGCCATTCCTGCCGCCCGGAGTGCCCACCGGCCTTTTCGAGCGTTTCCGGAGGAGTGCCTCCCAATTATCGGAGTCCCAGCTTGGGCCAGGTTCCAACAGCGGTTCTCACAGGCGGGTGAAGCACCACGCGGCGAGGGCGAGCGCGATCACTGCGGTGAGGCTCGCGAGGGTCGCCGATGCGACGGGGTTCACACCGTGGGCGACCGGTTCCCGGTGTCGCATCCGGGTCGCCGTCCACACCAGGAGTCCGGCTCCGAACAGGGCGAACACCAGTCCTGCGAAGATCGCCGGTCCGCTCTCCATGGCGCCCCTGCCCCTTTTCTCCACTCCGCGCATGCCCCAGCCCCGCGAGGCTGACACGCGCGGGCGGCGCCCAGGCGAACCCGAGGTGAACGCGCGGCCGACGCGGCTGTGGACTCCCAGGGGCGCCGCCCCCGAGCTCACGCCGGATCCAGGAACCCCTGCTCCACCAGCAGCCGAATCTGCGCGGGCGTCCGGTCGCGCAGCAACACCGGGTCCTCGCCCACCAATTGGGCGATCGCGTCCAGAATGCGGCCGGCGCTGAGCGAACCGTCGCACACGCCCGCGAACCCGGCGCCGACCGTGTCCACCTTGGTGGCCCGGCGCATCCCGCGGTTCTGGCGCAGCACGACATGCTCGGGGTCCTCGGCTCCGGGCAGCCCGACCTGCTCCTGGACGACCTCGGCGGCCAGCCGGAAGTGCCCCTCCAGCAGCGCGGCGTCATCGTGCGCCCGCAGATAGTCGAGGCGGCCGAAATGCGCCCGTACCGTGTCGCCGAGCGGCTGCTCGACGGGGTGCGGCCACTCCTCCACGGTGACGGAGGGCACGGCGGCCCCCGTTCTGCGCAGCGTGATCCAGCCGAAGCCCACGGCCTTCACCTTGCGCGCCTCGAACTCGTCCAGCCAGGCGTCGTACCGCGCCTGGTACTCGGCGGGGTCACCGCGGTGGTCGCCGGCGTCCCGCAGCCACAGCTCGGCGTACTGCGTGACGTCCTGCACCTCGCGCTGGACGATCCACGCGTCACACCCGCGCGGCACCCATGACCTCAGCCTGTCCTGCCAGTCCTCCCCTGCCACGTGCTGCCAGTTGGCGAGGAACTGCGCGAACCCGCCCTCGTTCAGCCGTTCCCCCGCACCCTGAACGAGCGAGCGGCACAGATCGTCCCCGCCCATCCCGCCGTCCCGGTACGTCAGCCGCGCGCCCGGCGAGATCACGAAGGGCGGGTTGGAGACGATCAGGTCGTAGGTCTCCTCGTCCCGGACCGGCTCGAACAGCGAGCCCTCGCGCAGATCCGCGTCCGGCGCGCCGGAGAGGGCGAGCGTCAGCGCGGTGATGTGCAGCGCGCGCGGGTTGAGATCGGTCGCCGTCACGCGCGTGGCGTGCCGGGCGGCGTGCAGGGCCTGGATCCCCGAGCCGGTACCGAGATCGAGGGCGGCCGAGACGGGCGTACGGACGGTGATGCCCGCGAGAGTCGTGGATGCACCGCCGACGCCGAGGACGACCCCCTCGTCCTTGCTGCCGATACCTGAGGCGCCGCCGACCGCGCAGCCCAGGTCCGACACGATGAACCAGTCCTCGCCCGCAGGTCCTCCGTACGGCCGTACATCCACGGTCGCGGCGAGCTCGTCGTCGCCGACCGGCACCAGCCACCCGGTCTCCAGGCACGCGTCGACGGGCAGAACGTCCGCCACGCGTGCGTGCGGCACGGGCTGTTGCAGAAGGAACAGCCGTACGAGTGTCTCCAGCGGCGTGTCCCCGCGGGTCGCCCGCAGCGCGGGCACGGTCTCGCTGCGGGCGAGCGCCGCGTACGCGGGCGCACCGAGCAGTTCGAGCAGCCCGTCAGCGGTGAAAGAGGCCCCCAGCAGGGCCTGGCGCAGCCGGGCGGCGACATCGGAACGTTCGGAAGCGGGCAGAGCGGGCAGCCTGGAGGTACTCACGCCCCCATTGTGACCCGCGCTACCCGCTCACCGCGGCCGCTCAGCGTCAGCTCGCCGCCGCCGAGGCCGCGCCGGAAGCCGACTTGCAGCTGGACTGCTTCGCCATCGCCTGGCCGACCTCGCCCTCCTCCAGCTCCTTGAGGGCGTTGCTGCCGCTGGTGCTCAGCTTGTCGAGTTCGCCGGCGATGTCCTTGAGGCCGTCCGCGAACTTCGCCTGGTCCTTGGTGTCGAGCTTGTCGACCTGCTTCTTCAGGGAGGCGTACGACGCGGAGATGCTGTTGAGCTCCTTGACCGCGTCCTGCTGCTTCTGCTCGCTGTTCTTGGCGTCGCCGGCGTCCGGCGCTCCGGCCTTGTCCACAGCGGCCCCGATCGCCTTGTAGGCGTCGGACATGTCCTGGAAGGCCTTGGCGTCGGTCTTCTGGACGTCCTCCGGCGAGCTGTTGTCCGAGGTCTCCTTCTGGATGGCGATATTGGCGGCCTCGATCTTCTTGGCCTGCGGCTGTACGGCGTCACAGACCTGCTTGGCCCAGGCGTCCAGCTTCTCGCTGCCGTCATCGCTGCTGCTGCACCCCGACAGCGCCATTACCAGTACCGCACCGCCGGACAGCGCGGCCGTGAGCTTCTTGTTCACCGGATTGGTCCCTTCCATGGCTCTCGGCCCCGGAACATACACGGCAGACGGGCGAGATCCCTACGTCGACTGTCCGTTAAGTTCACCATTGAGCTATTTGCACCATGTGAGAGAAGGCTCACGAAGAGGGCGTGAACACACAGAGCGGGCGGGAAGCGCGTCCGTACGCGCCCCTCGCCCGCCCTGATGAGCCGGGTCTCGCGACTAGGCTCCCGAAACCACCGCCGGATCGGCCGAGTTGGCCGTCCGCTCGGCGTTGTCCTCGTCGCCCATCGCGATGCCGCGCCGCTTGGAGATGTACACGGCACCGGCGATCACCACGAACGACAGCACAGCGATCAGCACCCGTGCGCCGACGTTCTTGTCGTCGCCGTACGAGAAATCGATCACCGCGGGCGCGATCAGCAGTGCCACCAGGTTCATCACCTTCAGCAGCGGGTTGATCGCGGGACCGGCGGTGTCCTTGAAGGGGTCACCGACGGTGTCGCCGATCACCGTGGCGGCGTGGGCCTCGCTTCCCTTGCCGCCGTGGTGGCCGTCCTCGACGAGTTTCTTGGCGTTGTCCCAGGCGCCGCCGGAGTTGGCGAGGAACACCGCCATCAGCGTGCCCGCGCCGATCGCTCCCGCCAGGAACGAGCCGAGGGCGCCGACACCGAGCGTGAACCCGATGAAGATGGGCGCCATCACGGCCAGGAGACCCGGCGTCGCGAGTTCCCTGAGCGCGTCCTTCGTACAGATGTCGACGACCTTGCCGTACTCCGGAGTCTCGGTGTAGTCCATGATCCCGGGCTTCTCGCGGAACTGCCGCCGCACCTCGTAGACCACCGAACCGGCCGAGCGCGACACGGCGTTGACGGCGAGTCCGGAGAAGAGGAAGACGACCGCCGCGCCGGCGATGAGGCCGACGAGGTTGTTGGGCTGCGAGATGTCCATCATCAGACTCAGTGGCGCATCGTCCCCCGACAGCTTCTCGCCCACGTCCCGCGCGCCGGTGGTGATGGCGTCGCGGTACGAGCCGAAGAGCGCCGAGGCCGCGAGGACCGCGGTGGCGATGGCGATCCCCTTGGTGATGGCCTTGGTGGTGTTGCCGACCGCGTCCAGGTTGGTGAGCACCTGGGCGCCCGCTCCCTCGACGTCGCCGGACATCTCCGCGATGCCCTGCGCGTTGTCGGAGACCGGCCCGAAGGTGTCCATCGCGACGATCACACCGACCGTGGTGAGCAGACCGGTGCCGGCCAGCGCCACCGCGAACAGCGCCAGCATGATCGACGTACCGCCGAGCAGGAAGGCCCCGTAGACGCCGAGGCCGATCAACAGGGCGGTGTAGACGGCCGATTCGAGGCCGACGGAGACACCGGCGAGGACGACCGTCGCGGGACCGGTCAGGGAGCTCTTGCCGATGTCCATGACCGGCCGGCGGTTGGTCTCGGTGAAGTAGCCGGTCAGCTGCTGGATCACGGCGGCGAGCAGGATGCCGATCGCCACGGCGATGAGCGCGAGGATCCGCGGATCCCCGCTCTTGCCCTGGATCGCCGCGTCGGTGACGCCGTCGAGGTCGGCGTAGGACGACGGCAGATAGACGAAGACCGCGATGGCCACCAGGACCAGCGAGATCACCGCGGAGATGAAGAACCCGCGGTTGATCGCCGTCATGCCACTGCGGTCGCTGCGGCGCGGGGCCACGGCGAAGATGCCGATCATGGCCGTGACCACACCGATCGCGGGCACCAGCAGCGGGAAGGCGAGGCCCGCGTCGCCGAAGGCCGCCTTGCCGAGGATGAGCGCGGCGACCAGGGTCACCGCGTAGGACTCGAAGAGGTCGGCCGCCATACCCGCGCAGTCGCCGACGTTGTCGCCCACGTTGTCGGCGATGGTCGCGGCATTGCGCGGGTCGTCCTCCGGAATGCCTTTCTCGACCTTGCCGACCAGGTCGGCGCCGACGTCGGCGGCCTTGGTGAAGATGCCGCCGCCGACACGCATGAACATGGCGATGAGGGCGGCCCCGAGGCCGAAACCCTCCAGCACCTTCGGCGCGTCGGCCGCGTACACCAGCACCACACAGGAGGCGCCCAGCAGACCGAGCCCCACCGTGAACATGCCGACGACGCCGCCCGTACGGAAAGCGATCTTCATGGCTTTGTGCGAGACGGCGGTGAGATCCTTTTCCGGCTCACCCTCCGCCGGGGTCGCTTCCCTGGCCGCGGCGGCGACGCGCACATTGCTGCGTACGGCGAGCCACATGCCGATATATCCGGTGGCCGCCGAGAACGCGGCGCCGATCAAGAAGAACACCGATCGGCCGATGCGCTGATTCCAGTCGTCCGCGGGCAGCAGCATGAGCAGGAAGAACACCACGACGGCGAATACGCCGAGGGTGCGCATCTGCCGGGCCAGATAGGCGTTCGCGCCTTCCTGGATGGCCGTCGCGATCTTCTTCATGCTGTCGGTGCCCTCGCCCGCCGCGAGCACCTGGCGCACCAGGATGCCGGCGACGACCAGCGCCGCCAGTGCGACGACGCCGATGACCATCACCATGGCGCGGTTGCCATCGGTCAGGACTGCGGCTGCGAAGGTTGTGGGCTGATCCAACTGATGAGGGGTAGAAAGCCCCGCCATTCGTCCTCCTTGACGCTTGGGCTGAGCTCAAGATGTGGACGGATTGTAGGTACCGGAACCTGATCAAAACAGTGCGCGGTTAACGGAATTGGTCTTCACATGCTCTTCAGCAAATGATCGACGCCCGAGCACGGAACCCGAAAGGGGTAATGCCTCAAAGGCATTGACGCCGGGATTGACCATGGCAGGAACTTGATCGAATTATCGGGCGAATGATCGTGAAGGAATTCACGAAATACCGAAGGGCCCTACCTGGGTAGGGCCCTTCGGTTCGGATGCGCGCCGAGCGCGGCGTCAGGGAAGCTCGGCGACGGCCGGGGTGGTCGGCCAGGTCATACGGATCAGCCCGCCGTGTTGCCCCGCGGTGACCTCGACGTCGTCGACGAGTCCGCTGATGACCGCGAGGCCCATCTCGTCCTCCTCGGCCTCCACGTCGGCGTCTCCGCCCGCGGCGCCCGGCGCCCGGTCACCCGGGGCGGAGCGCGGCGCCTCGTCGCCGACCTCGATGGAGAACTGCTTCTCCTCCTCGATCAGCACCACCTTCACCGGTGCCGTGACGCCACTGAGCTGATGCAGTCCGACGGCACGGGTGCAGGCCTCGCCGACCGCGAGACGCACCTCGTCCAGTACGGCCTCGTCCACTCCGGCCCTGCGCGCCACCGCTGCCGCCACCAGTCGGGCGGTCCTGACGTGCTCGGGCAGCGCGCTGAAGCGGAGTTCAACGGTGGCCATGCATCCCCCTCGGAACTACGGGCGTGCTGTCCGGAGGGCCGGGCCGCCGAAAGCCCGGTCCTCCTTCTTGAACCTCTTCCGTCCCGGGGCCTGGGCCTGGGCCGGCCCCGGAGGCGGCGATCAGTCGGTGGCCGCCACCGCTTCCTCGACCGAGGTGTGGATCGGGAACACCTTGGTGAGGCCGGTGATGCGGAAGATCTTCAGAATGCGCTCCTGGTTGCAGACCAGGCGCAGCGAGCCCTCATGGGCACGCACCCGCTTCAGGCCGCCGACCAGCACGCCGAGACCGGTGGAGTCGAGGAAGTCCACGCCCTCCATGTCGACGACGAGGTGGAAACTCCCGTCGTTCACCAGCTCGACCAGCTGCTCGCGCAGCTTGGGCGCGGTATATACGTCGATTTCGCCACCGACCTCGACGACCGTGCGATCGCCGACGGTACGGGTCGACAGGGACAGGTCCACGGATCCTCCAGCACCTTGCTAATCGAGCGGTCGTCCCGCGGGACACCTCGGCTTGAAGCCCCCAGGACGGTTCGCCAGCCGCGATGGCATTCAATCACTTACCGGCAGGCGTGCACGACGCCTTGGTCCCATTGTCCGTCACGCCAGTGACACACTCGGTGCCGATGGCCAAGAATCACCGATCCGATCGATCCCCGACGGGCCCCGTTTCCCGGGTGGACCCGGGTACGGTCCTGGGCCGGCTCGCCTCCGGGCCGAACCGGGCTTCGCGCATCACTCATACGGAGCATGTGCCCCCGCGCGAGGGTCGGCATGCCGTCTGGCCTGATCGGATCCGCGCCGAGGTCATCGCGGCCGTACAGGCGGCCGGTGTCGAGCACCCCTGGGCCCACCAGGCACGTGCCGCCGAACACGCCCTGGACGGCGACTCGGTGGTCGTCGCCACCGGCACCGCCTCGGGCAAGTCGCTGGCCTATCTGGTGCCCGTGTTCTCCGCCCTCCTGGACGGCTCCGAGGCCCCGAACGGCCGCGGCACCACCGCGCTCTACCTGGCTCCGACCAAGGCCCTCGCGGCGGATCAGTGCCGTTCGGTGAAGGAACTTTCACAATCGCTGGGCAATTCCGTCCGGCCGGCGGTGTACGACGGTGACACGCCGTTCGAGGAACGCGAGTGGATCCGTCAGTACGCCAACTACGTCCTCACCAACCCGGACATGCTGCACCGCGGCATCCTCCCCTCCCACCCCCGCTGGTCCTCCTTCCTGAAGTCGCTGAAGTACGTCGTCATCGACGAGTGCCACACCTACCGGGGCGTCTTCGGCTCGCATGTCGCCCAGGTACTGCGGCGCCTTCGCCGTCTGTGCGCCCGCTACGGCGCGTCTCCCGTCTTCCTGCTGGCCTCCGCGACCGCCGCTGAGCCGTCGGTGGCCGCCCGCCGCCTGACCGGCCTCCCTGTGGTCGAGGTGGCCGACGACGCCTCACCGCGCGGGGAACTGGTGTTCGCCCTCTGGGAGCCCCCGCTCACTGAGCTGCAGGGCGAGAAGGGCGCCCCCGTCCGCCGTACCGCCACCGCCGAGACGGCCGATCTGCTGACCGACCTCGCCGTCCAGGGCGTGCGTACGGTTGCCTTCGTCCGCTCCCGGCGTGGCGCGGAGCTGATCTCGGTGATCGCCCAGGAGCGCCTCGCCGAGGTCGACCGCTCGCTCGCCCGGCGCGTGGCGGCGTACCGCGGGGGCTATCTCCCCGAGGAGCGCCGCGCCCTCGAACAGGCGCTCCACTCCGGCGAACTCCTCGGCCTCGCCGCGACGACCGCCCTCGAACTCGGCATCGACGTCTCCGGTCTGGACGCGGTGGTGATCGCCGGATACCCGGGCACGCGCGCGTCCCTGTGGCAGCAGGCGGGCCGGGCGGGCCGCTCAGGACAGGGCGCGCTGGCCGTCCTGGTCGCGCGGGACGACCCCCTGGACACCTTCCTCGTCCACCACCCCGAGGCCCTGTTCGACCAGCCCGTCGAGTCCACGGTTCTGGACCCCGACAACCCGTACGTCCTCGCGCCGCACCTGTGCGCGGCGGCTGCGGAACTGCCGCTGGTCGACGAGGACTTGGCGCTCTTCGGCCCCGCCTGCGAGGAGCTGCTCCCGCAGCTGGAGGCCGCGAAACTGCTCCGCCGCCGGACCAAGGCCTGGCACTGGACCCGCCGAGAACGGGCCGCCGACCTCACCGACATCCGCGGCGGAGGCGGGCGCCCGGTCCAGGTCGTCGAGTCCGGCACGGGCCGCCTCCTCGGCACGGTCGACGCGGGCGCCGCCCACGGCACGGTGCACGAGGGCGCGGTCCATCTGCACCAGGGCCGCACCTATCTGGTGCGCTCCCTGGACCTGGAGGACTCCGTCGCCCTGGTCCAGGAGGCCAGCCCCTCGTATTCGACGGTCGCCCGCGACGCGACGTCGATCTCCGTCCTGGAGACGGACGTCGAGATCCCCTGGGGCGACGGCCGCCTTTGCTACGGCTCCGTCGAGGTCACCAACCAGGTCGTCTCCTTCCTCCGCCGGCGCCTGATCACCGGCGAGGTCCTGGGCGAGACAAAGCTCGACCTCCCTCCTCGTACGCTGCGCACGCGCGCGGTGTGGTGGACGGTCACCGAGGACCAGCTCGATGCGGCCCGGATCAACCCGGAGATCCTCGGCGGCGCCCTGCACGCCGCCGAGCACGCCTCGATCGGCCTGCTGCCCCTCTTCGCGACCTGCGACCGCTGGGACATCGGCGGCGTCTCGATCCCGCTGCACCCCGACACCCTCCTCCCGACGGTCTTCGTCTACGACGGCCACCCGGGCGGCGCGGGCTTCGCGGAGCGCGCCTTCCACACCGCCCGCGCCTGGCTCAGCGCCACCCGCGAGGCCATCGCCTCCTGCGAGTGCGAGGCCGGCTGCCCGTCCTGCATCCAGTCCCCCAAGTGCGGCAACGGCAACGACCCGCTGCACAAGAGGGGCGCGGTACGGCTGCTCACGGAACTGCTGCGCGGGGCGCCGGAGAAGGAGACCCCGACGGAGACGGGGGCCCCGCCCGCGCCCTGACCTCCGCGGCGAACGGTCCTCTCCCCGCCGCAGCGGACACGTCCGAGACGTCACCCACGAGGGCGCAGCGCACGAGCCGGGTGCCCTGGGCTCTGGCCACCTTCTGGGCGCGTTCGCAGGCCACCGCGGGGCCCTCCGCCCAGTGGTCCGCCGCCGCGAGGGCGGCGAGATCGGCGCCGCCCGCCGCCCGATGCCGGGTGACCACGGCCTGGCCGAGCGCGAGCACTACTCCGAACACCACGCAGAGGACGGCTACGACGGCGACGGTCCATACGGTGGCGGAGCCGCGGTCGGCCGCGGGGCGGGGCTTCATGGGCTCACCCCTGATCCGGTCTCCGACCCCGATCCGGTCTCGGGCACCGTCGCGGTATCCGGCACCGTCTCCGGCACCGCCCCGGTCTCCGACCCCGAGCCCGTCGCCAGCTCCGCGCCCGTCTCCGGCCCCGGCCCCGCCACGGCCTCCTCCGCCGACGCCACGGCCTCCTCCCGTACCTCGAAGGGCAGCCCCCCGAGCGCCGGCGGCTTGGCCACGACCGCCACCCGGACCTGGTCCCCGGTCCGGGTGACGGTGACCTTCGCGCCGGCCGGGGCGGCCTCGCGGGTGACCGCGACGACCGCCCCGTCCGGGTCCTGGCGAGCCGCGGCGCGGGCGCCCGTGCGGGCCGCGTCCACGCACTGGATCTGGGCGGCGATCACGAGGAGCCCCCACACCAGTGCCATCGCGAACATGACCAGCACGGGCAGCACCACGGCCGACTCCGCCGTCACAAACCCCCGGTCGGCCCCGCGCCGCTCACATCCGCGCATCGAGGGCCTTCTTCACGATGGCCTGCAGCTCCGCGCTGACCTGCCCGCTGGTGACCACCTTGTACAGCACCACGGCGAACGCCACCGCCGCGATGATCCCCATCGCGTACTCGGAGGTGACCATCCCCGAGTCCCGCCGTCCGACGAAGGCCCGCACGCGCGCCCGTACTGCCGTTGCTGCCTTCTTCACTGCCTTGCTCATTGCAAACCCCCGTAAGGATCAGATCCGTTGACTACGACTGGTCAGTGCCGATGGCCGGTCATCCACCACCCCCTCCCAGCACCCCGTCCGCCAGCCCGATCACCACCGGCAGAACCCCCACCGCGATGAACGCGGGCAGGAAGCACAGCCCCACCGGCGCGGTGACCATGACCGCCGCCCGGCGCGCCCGGGCCGTCGCGGCGCGCGCCCAGGTGGCGCGGGCGTCCGCGGCCAGGCGGGCGACGGGTCCCGCCGCCGGGAGCCCCGACACATCGGCCCGCTCCAGCAGTCGCGCAAGCGCCTCCGCACCCGGCAGCGCGGCCAACTTCCCCCAGGCCTCACCCGGTTCGCCGCCCAGCCGTACCTCGGCCGCGCCCCGCGCCAGCCCGTCCCCCACCGGGCCGCCCAACGCCTCGCCCACGGCCTGCGCCGCGATCACCGGCCCGGCACCGGCGGCGATACAGGCCGCCAACAGATCGGCGGCGAGCGGAAGTTGCCGGGCCGCCTCGGCGGAGTCGTACTCCGCTCCCACGGAAGCGACGCGCCGCCTCTGCCACCGGTCCATGGCGACGGCACCGACCAGCCCCACCCCGACCCCGGCGACGCCACCGACCAGCACCCACCCGGCACACCCCACCGCCACGACGGGCAGCCACCGCCGCACCGGGCCCCGCACGTCGAACCTCGGCGCGCCCGGCGCCGCTTCTACGGCGGCCACCAGCTCGACCAGCCGCCGTCGGACCCTCCGCTCACACCGCACCGCCCCCACCCACCGCACCAGCCACGCCAGGCCCAGCACAATCCCCACGACAACCCCCAGCCTGTGGACAACTTCCGCACTCACGACGCCTCCCTTCGCCAAGCCGATCGACCAACCTGCCGTCTCCGTACACACCGCCTCCGCCCCGCTGCCCAACTCCCGTCCCTCACACCGCCTCCGCCCCCCGCACGACCCGCAGCGCCCACCACATCCCCACCCCCTCCAGCAGCCCACCCGCGAGCAGACACCCCAGCCCAGCCCCGGTGTGCAGCAGCACCCGCAGTGGATCGGCGCCCATGACCGCCCCGAGGAGCAGCCCCAGAACCGGAAGCCCGGCGAGCATCACCGCCGTCGACTTGGCGCCCGCCAACTGAGCTCGCAGATCGGCCCGTTGGTCCCGCTCGGCACGCAGGGCCGCTTCGAGCCGGTCAAGGCCGGCCGCGAGGCCGGCACCCTGGTCCACGGCCACCCGCCAGCACGCCGCGAGCCCCAGCAGCCCCTCGGCGCCCGGTCGCCGCGCCGCAGCCGCGAGGGCGCCGGGGACATCACCGCCGAACCGCGCGGCCGCCAGCACCGCCGCCTGCGCGTCACCGAGCCCGCCGGAGTCCCGCGCCGCGCGCAGCAACGCCTCGCCCGGCTGGCGTCCCGCGCGTACCTCCCCGGCGAGCGCCGCGCACAGCGCGATCACCGCGTCCCCTCGGTGTTCCCGGGCCCGCCGGGCCCGACCGGCCAGCCGCACCCGCCGCAGCAACGGCACCCCGGCCGCCCCGGCGACGAGCGGCAGCACCGAGGCCCCGAGCACCGCCAGCACGATCCCGACGACCAGCGCCCACCACTCGGCCCGCAATCGCCCCCGGATCCGCCGCAGTTCGCCGACCGCCTGCCGCCAAGCGGGCGGCCCGGCTCCCACGACCCCGCCACCGGCGAGCAACAACCGGGCCCGCCGAGCTCCGGCGTTCCGCCCGCCCAGCAGCCACAGAGCCGCCCCGGCACACACCACGGCCGCCCCCATCGACGGCCCTCCCACAGCCGTTTCACCCATCGCGATCCCCACTCCCCAACGCGAAGTCCTCATCCCGGAGCAGCCCCTTCAGCCGCCCCCACCCCCGCTCGGCCACAAACGCCCCCGCTCCCCACCGCAGCGCCGGAACCGTCCGCACCAGCCCCGACGGATCCCGCTCCAGCACCTGCACCTCGGCGATCCGCCGCCGACCGTCGCGCCCCCGCACCAGATGCAGGACCACCGACAGCGCGGCCGCCAACTGGCTGTGCAGCGCCGCCCGATCGAGCCCTGCCGCCGTACCGAGGGCCTCCAGCCGGGCCGGTACATCGGCGGCCGCGTTGGCGTGCACGGTGCCGCAGCCGCCCTCGTGGCCCGTGTTGAGCGCGGCCAGCAGATGGACGACCTCAGGCCCGCGCACCTCGCCCACGACCAGCCGGTCCGGCCGCATCCGCAGCGCCTGGCGCACGAGGTCCTGGAGCGTCACGAGCCCCGCGCCCTCCTGGTTGGCGGGTCTGCTCTCCAGCCGCACGACGTGCGGATGGTCGGGCCGCAGTTCGGCCGAGTCCTCGGCGAGCACGATCCGCTCGCCCGGCCCGACCAGCCCGAGCAGCGCGCTCAGCAGCGTGGTCTTGCCGCTGCCGGTACCGCCGCTGATGAGGAAGGACAGCCGCGCTTCGACCAGCGCCCGCAGCACCCGGTCCCCGCCCGGCGGCACCGTGCCCGCGGCCACCAGTTCCTCGAGCGTGAACGCGCGAGGCCGTACGACCCGAAGGGACAGGCAAGTGCAGCCGACGGCCACCGGGGGCAGCACCGCGTGCAGCCGGGTTCCGTCGGGCAGCCGGGCGTCGGCCCAGGGCCGCGCGTCGTCGAGGCGCCGTCCGGCCACCGCCGCCAGACGCTGCGCGAGCCGTCGTACGGCCGCCGCGTCGGGGAAGCGGACGCCGGTCAGCTCAAGGCCGCCGCCGCGGTCCACCCAGACCCGGTCCGGGGCCGAGACCAGCACATCGGTCACCGAGGGGTCGGCGAGCAGCGGTTCCAGTGGTCCACTGCCGATGAGTTCGGACCGCAACTGCTCGGCGGCGCCGAGGACTTCGGCGTCCCCGAGGACCCGCCCCTGTTCGCGCAGCGCCTGCGCCACGCGCGCGGGCGTCGGCTCGCCCCCGCTCTCAGCGAGCCTGCGTCGCACGCCGTCAAGGAGCGCCGGCGTCATGTCGGAGGCGCGGGGCCCGTCGAACGCCTCCAGTCCGAGAAACGTACTCACGCCGCTCCCACCTCCAGCTCGGAGGCGCGGGGCAGTTCGAACCCCTCCAGTCCAAGGAACGTACTCACGCCGCCCCCACCTCCAGCAGCGTCCGCTCCCAGAACTCCCGGCAGAAGCGCGCCAGCGGTCCGCGTCCGGCCGCGGCGGGCGGCGCCTTGCTCTCGTGCGGGCGGCGAAGGCCGGACTCGAGAGGTACCTCTCCGGCCAGCGGCAGTCCGAGGAGCCGGGCCACCTCGCGGTCGTCGAGGCCGGGCGCGTACGGCCCGCGTACCGCCACCCGCAGATCCCCCAGCACCATCCCGACCGCGGAGGCCACCCGCCCGGCGGCCGCGACGGCGCGCAGTTCGGCGGGGACCACGAGGATGCCGAGGTCGAGTTGGGCGAGCACCTCGGCGACGCCGTCGTCGATCCGGCGCGGCAGGTCGACGACGACCGTGCCGCCCCGGCGTCGCGCGGCGGCCAGCACCGCCCGTACGGCCTGCGGCGGAACGGCGACGCAGTCCCCGCGATCCCAGCTGAGCACCCGCAGGGAGTGCAGCCGGGGCAGTGACTCCTCCAGGGCGCCGCCGCCGACCCGCCCGCGTGACGCGGCGAAAGCCGGCCAGCGCAGGCCCTCGGCCGTTTCGCCGCCGAGGAGTACGTCGAGTCCGCCGCCGAGTGGATCGGCGTCCACGAGCAGGGTGCGCAGCCCCTCCCGCGCGGAGGTGACGGCAAGGGCGCACGCGAGCGTGGAGGCCCCCGCGCCGCCCCGCCCGCCGATGACGCCCACGGTGAGGGCGGGGCGGCCCACGCCCTCGGCCACGTCGGCGATGCGGTCGACCAGCCACTGCTCCCCGTCGGGGAGCATCAGGACATGGTCGGCGCCGATCTCGACGGCCCGGCGCCAGACCCCGGAGTCGTCCTGGTCCCGGCCGACCAGCACCACTCCGCGTCTGCGGGCGGCGCCGCGCACCCGGCGTGCGGCATCGTCGCCGACCAGGACCAGCGGTGCGGCCTCCCAGCTGCCGCGCGGCTCCGGGATGCCGTGATGGACCTCGGGCGTGGCGCCCGCTGCCGCGCACAGGCGCAGCAGGTCGTCCAGCAGGTCGGCGTCCTCGGTGACGATCAGTGGTGCGCCCGGCCGGCCCGAGGCGGCGGGCGGCGGTTCCTGTGTGGCGGCTGCGGCCATGACTTCCCCCATCGCTGCATCTCTCGCGCAGCCCCTGCGGCCCCGCGATTCCCAAACGTGCGAAGAACCGGCGACCGGTCTCCAATGAGCGGCCGATACGAACCGGCCAAACGCGCCCGACTAACCGGAACCGGCCATGAAGTCGGCGCCGGCGGGACGCGTTGGAATCACGGTGCAGCGATGCCGGAAATCGTGTGGATCTTGGTCGATAACTGTGGACAACTCGGCGGTTGTGAATATCGCTGTCACCCATACCGGTGACCCCTGTACTGGTCCGCGTACGAGTTCCGCAGCGCAGCGCGCCAGCTACATACAGTGACGAATCATGGGCATGCCGAAAAGGCGGCCTCAGCCGCCTCGCTAGGGCCTCACGGCCGCTGGAGAAGAGAGAAAACCCGTCCGGACATGCGACGACCCCCGCCGGGGGGGAGAGCGGGGGTCGTCTCCACGGCCGACTCGGGGGGGGAGGAGCCGGACCGGGTTAGCACGGTCGCGAACGATCCGTGACTTCCATGGTGTACCCGAGAGCCCTCTCAGGCAAACCCACGCGCCCACCTTACGCCGAATGGGCTGCCCCTATGCTCGGGGTCGTGGAAAACCACTCCTTGCCCCGCACAGCGGCCTTCTTTGACCTGGACAAGACGGTCATTGCGAAGTCGAGCACGCTCACCTTCAGCAAGTCCTTCTACCAAGGCGGACTGATCAACCGTCGCGCCGTCTTGCGGACCGCGTATGCCCAGTTCGTCTTCCTCGCGGGCGGCGCCGACCACGACCAGATGGAGCGCATGCGCCAGTACCTCTCCGCGCTGTGCCGTGGCTGGAACGTCCAGCAGGTCAAGGAGATCGTCGCCGAGACCCTGCACGACCTGATCGACCCGATCATCTACGACGAGGCCGCCTCCCTCATCGAGGAGCACCACACCGCCGGCCGCGATGTCGTGATCGTGTCCACGTCGGGCGCGGAGGTGGTGGAGCCCATCGGTGAACTGCTCGGCGCCGACCGCGTGGTGGCCACCCGAATGGTCGTAGGCGACGACGGCTGCTTCACCGGAGAGGTGGAGTACTACGCGTACGGCCCGACGAAGGCCGAGGCCATCAAGGAGCTCGCCGCGTCCGAGGGGTACGACCTCTCCCGCTGCTACGCCTACAGCGACTCGGCGACCGACGTACCGATGCTGCAGTCCGTCGGCCATCCGCACGCCGTGAACCCGGACCGCGCGCTGCGCCGCGAGGCACTCGCGCGCGGGTGGCCGATTCTCGACTTCCACCGCCCGGTGCGGCTCAAGCAGCGGCTGCCCACACTCTCCGTCCCGACCCGTCCGGCGCTTGTCGCGGCGGCCGCCATAGGGGCGGCCGCCGCCACCGCGGGCCTCGTCTGGTACGCCAGCCGACGCCGCACCGCGCTCGTCTGACCTGCGCGAAGCCACCCCTTGAGACCGTTCGGCATATCGGCGCCCGTTTAGCTCACGTTTGAACCCAAAAGTAAAGAACCGCAGCCAGGGCTTCCGCTTGCTCCGAAGCTGGAGTAGAAAGGAGTCAACGGCCCGCGAGACCAAGGACATCCGAGAGGATCACCTTTAAAACGCAATTGGCCCCACGGACCGAGCATGAACACCGAGCACCCACGCGACGTCGACCCGTCGATTACGGGCCAGCCGCACCAGGTAACGGGCAAAGCCCCCGACCTGATGGGCAACATATCGAGGACGCTTGGTAACCCGGTGAACATGCCAGCGGCGGTACGAATTCTCGTACCGCCGCAACCCTTTTGCGCGGGTTTCTACGCCGCGCCGCGCTGCAGCGCCTCACACACCGCCGTGGATTCACGTGCCCCCAGCTCGACCGCCTTGCCGCAGTGGGCGATCCAGGCGGCCATGCCCTCGGGCGTGCCGGAGACATACCCGTCCAGCGCCTCGAGATAGGCGGCGCGGCCGAGTTCGCCGTAGCCGACTTCCGACGGACAGACCGACTTCGGGTCGAGGCCGCTGCCCACCAGCACGATGCGCTCGGCCGCGCGTGCGACCAGACCGTTGTGGGAGGTGAACGGGCGCAGCGCCAGCAGCTCGCCGTGCACCACTGCGGCGGTCACCAGCGCCGGGGCCGAACCGCCCGCGATGATCAGCTCGGACAGACCGTCCAGCCGACCGTGGACCTCCGCGGCGCTCGGCAGCGGCAGCGGCAGCGGCAGCTCGACGATCGGCTCGTCGACCGGCTCGCCGGCCTGGCGCGGGCGCCCGACCTCCGGGCCGTTGGTCGCCGCCGCGACCAGGTGCAGCCGGGCCAGCACCCGCAGCGGCGACTGCCGCCAGATGGACAGCAGTTGGCCCGCCTCCGCGGTCAGCCGCAGGGCGGCACCCATGATGCGTGCCTCGTCGTCACCGCTGAAGTCGGTGCGCCGGCGCACCTCTTCCAGGGCCCAGTCGGCGCCGGACAGCGCCGCCGAACCACGGGCGCCGCGCAGCGCCGCCTCGGAGGTGATCTCGTTGCTGCGGCGGCGCATGACCCGGTGTCCGTAGACCCGGTCCACGGCCTTGCGCACGGACTCCACGGACTCGGCCACACCGGGCAGCGCACCCAGGGCCGCAAGCGGATCGGCGGTCGCGCCTGTCGTACTCATGAGTACGACATTACGCATCCTCGGCGCCCGCCCCACGATCGAGTGGCCTTCTTCACGTCTATCGGCCCCGCGCGGGTGTGGCACGACTACGCTTGATGAACATGAAAATTGCTTTCGTCGGGAAGGGCGGCAGCGGCAAGACGACCCTGTCCTCCCTGTTCATCCGGCATCTCGCGGCGGCCGGGGCACCAGTGGTCGCGATCGACGCCGACATCAACCAGCATCTGGGGGCCGCGCTCGGCCTCGACGACTCCGAGTCAGCCGCCCTGCCCGCGATGGGCGACCGGCTCCCGTTGATCAAGGACTATCTGCGCGGCTCGAACCCGCGGATCGCGTCCACCGAGACGATGATCAAGACCACCCCGCCCGGCGAGGGCTCCCGGCTGCTGCGGGTGCGCGAGAGCAATCCCGTCTACGACGCCTGCGCCCGGCCGGTGGAACTCGACGGCGGCGCCGTCCGTTTGATGGTCACCGGCCCCTTCACCGACGCCGACCTGGGGGTCGCCTGCTACCACTCCAAGACCGGAGCGGTTGAGCTGTGCCTGAACCACCTGGTGGACGGGCCTGACGAGTACGTCGTGGTCGATATGACCGCCGGCTCGGACTCCTTCGCCTCCGGCATGTTCACCCGCTTCGACATGACGTTCCTCGTCGCCGAGCCGACCCGGAAGGGGGTCTCCGTCTATCGCCAGTACAAGGAGTACGCGCGTGACTTCGGCGTCGAGCTGAAGGTCGTCGGCAACAAGGTGCACGGCGAGGAGGACCTCGACTTCCTGCGCGCAGAAGCCGGGGACGACCTGCTCGTCACGGTCGGGCACTCGGACTGGGTGCGCTCCATGGAGAAGGGCCGCCCGCCCCGGTTCGAGCTCCTGGAGGACGCCAACCGCAGCGCCCTGCACCGGTTGCGGGAGGCCGTGGACGCCACGTACGCAGGCCGGGACTGGGAGCGCTACACACGTCAGATGGTGCACTTCCATCTGAAGAACGCGCAGTCCTGGGGGAACGAGCGGACCGGGGCCGACCTGGCCGCGCAGGTCGACCCCTCGTTCGTGCTCGGCGAGAGCGTCGCCGCTCCCGCGTGAGCGGCGCTACTGCCTGGCCGCCGGTGCCCCGGGCACGCCCTTGGGGGCGGGGGCGGGGCGGCCCGACAGGAAGGACGCCCAGCCCTGCTTCGGGGCCTCGCCGACCTTCAGGTCGGTGAGCTTGGCAAGCACCTTCGGGTCCTGGGCGTCCAGCCAGTCCGCGAGCTGCCGGAAGGAGACACAGCGCACCTCGGCCTTGGTGCACACGCTCTCGATGACCTCCTCGACGGCCCGCATATAGGTGCCGCCGTTCCAGGACTCGAAGTGGTTGCCGATGATCAGGGGTGCGCGGTTGCCGTCGTAGGCTCGCTGGAAGCCCTGGAGCAGGCCGTCGCGCATCTGGTTGCCCCAGAGGTCGTACTTGTCGGGGTCACCCTGGCTGGTGGTGCCGGACTGGTTGACCATGAAGTTGTAGTCCATGGTCAGCTGCTCGAAGGTGTGCCCGGGGAACGGCACGAGCTGCATCGACAGATCCCACAGGCCTTCCTTCTTCTTCGGCCAGACCTGGTTGTTGACGCCGCTGGTGTCGTAGCGGAAGCCCAGTTCGCGGGCGGCCTGCATGAAGTTCTTCTGGCCCTCCAGACAAGGCGTGCGGGCGCC
The DNA here is from genome assembly GCF_036173105.1 of Streptomyces sp. NBC_00287. Lineage (NCBI taxonomy): Bacteria > Bacillati > Actinomycetota > Actinomycetes > Kitasatosporales > Streptomycetaceae > Streptomyces > Streptomyces sp. NBC_00287. Next base: position 5,210,933 of record NZ_CP108053.1, on the reverse strand, counting down.
GATGAGCTCCTTGTCGTAGTCGAAGGGCAGCGATGAGGCGTTCTTCAGGCCGGTGTTGGTCTTCCAGGACTTCACGAACTGCTTCGCCTGGGCGATCTCGTCCTTCCATTCCTCGACGGACCATTCGCCGACGCCGCCACCCTTGCCGCAGAAGTGGCCGTTGAAGTGCGTGCCGATCTCATTGCCCTCCAGCCACGCGCCGCGCAGCTGCTTCACGGTGTCGGCGATGCCCTGCTCGTCGTTGAAGCCGATGTCGGAGCGGCCCGGCGAGTGCTGCGGCGGCCGGTACAGATCGCGTTTGTGCTCGGGGAGCATGTACACGCCGCTGAGGAAGTACGTCATCGTCGCGTTGTTGGCCTTGGCGACCTCGCGGAAGTGGGAGAACAGCTTCTGCCCGTCCTCGCCCGCGCCGTCCCAGGAGAACACCACGAACTGCGGCGGTTTCTGACCGGGCTTCAGACGCTCGGGTCTGGGCAGATGCGGCTGGGCTCCGGTGTACGAGGTCGAGCCGTCGCCGATCAGTCGGACCGCGCTCTTGGGCGGTCCCTGGGCCGGCTTCGCCTTCTGCGGGCCCGGGGCTCCTGCCTTCGAACCGTCGCTGCCGATCGTGCAGCCGGCGAGTGCTGCGGCACAGACCGCGCCGATCACGGCGCCCGCGGCGATCCTCTGGGTGGCGGCCATGTTCCGCCCACCTACTTCCTTCTCTCAGGCCAACGCTTATTGGGGCGTTTTCTGGTGATCTGCCGGAAAAGCGCCGACAGCGCCGCCAAGGTCGCACGGGACCGAGAAGGAATTAATACGACAAGCCGACCAAAGGGCCACTTCACTCATCCGAGTGAGCTATTCGCCCATTTGCCCGGAAATTCTATGCCCGGCCTTTACTCTGCATTACGATCCGTTTACCGAGCGTTGATTCATCCCGCCGCTGCACGCCGTGACCCACGGCCGCGACCCGACCCCCGCCATCCGGACGGGGGCCACCAGATCCGCGACCGCGCCGCCCCGGAGGAGACGGGAACCTCATGTCAGCCTGCGTCCCCACCCGCGCCACCGACCCCACTCGGACCGAGCGCAGCCACCAGTCCCACAGTCCGCCACCCACTCGTCCCCGCCGCTTTTGGCTCGCCGGTGCCGATGTGTCCGCGTCGATCGCGGTCTTCCTGATCGCCCTGCCGCTGTCCCTCGGCATCGCACTCGCCACCGGCGCGCCCCTCCAGGCCGGGCTCGTCGCCGCCGCCGTCGGCGGGCTCGTCGCCGGCCGGCTCGGTGGCTCCCCGCTCCAGGTCAGCGGCCCCGCCGCCGGTCTCACGGTGGTCACCGCCGACCTCATCCAGCGCTACGGCTGGCGTACGACGTGCGCCATCACCGTCCTCGCCGGGCTCGCCCAACTCGGCCTCGGCTGCCTGCGCGTGGCGCGCACCGCGCTCGCGGTCAGCCCCGCCATCGTGCACGGCATGCTCGCCGGCATCGGCGTCACCATCGCCGTGGCCCAGCTGCACATCGTCCTCGGCGGCACCCCGCAGAGCTCCGTCCCCGCCAATCTGCGCGCACTTCCCGCCCAGTTGGCGGACCTGCACCCGGCCGCCCTCTCGGTGAGCGCACTCACCCTGACCCTGCTGCTGCTCTGGCCGCGCATCCCGGGCCGGGCCGGACAGCTGCTGCGCAAGGTCCCGGCCGCGCTCGTCGCCGTCGCGGGGGCCACCGCGACCGCCTCGCTCGCCGGGCTCCATCTGCCCAAGGTGGATCTGCCGTCGTGGCGCAGTCATGCCCTCGCCGGACTCCCCGAGGGGCCGGTGCTCGGCATCGTGGCGGCCGTGCTGACCACCACCCTGGTGTGCAGCGTGCAGTCGCTGCTCGGCGCGGTCGCCGCCGACAAGCTGGTGGCCGGGTGCCCCGGCCTGTCCGCCCGCGTCGGCCGCTCCGACCTGGACCGCGAACTGCTCGGACAGGGCGCCGCCAACATCGTCTCCGGCGGCCTCGGCGGACTGCCCGTGGCGGGGGTGGCGGTAAGAACTTCGGCGAATGTGCACGCGGGTGCCGTGAGCCGGAACTCCACGATGCTGCACGGCGTTCTCGTAGTAGTCGCCGCGCTGCTGATGGTCCCGATCCTGGAGCTCATCCCGCTCGCCTCGCTCGCCGCCCTGGTGATGGCCGTCGGCATCCAGATGGTGTCCCTGCACCACATCCGCACGGTGACCCGCCACCGAGAAGTGCTGGTCTACGCCGTCACCACCGCCGGCGTGGTCTTCCTCGGCGTCCTGGAGGGCGTGACGCTGGGGATCGCCGTGGCCGTCGCCGTCTCCCTGCACCGCCTCGCCCGCACCCGCATCACCCATGACGAGAAGGAGGGAGTCCATCACGTACACGTCCGAGGCCAGTTGACGTTCCTCGCGGTCCCGCGGCTCAGCCGCGCCCTGCATCTCGTACCCCAAGGGGCCCATGCCGTCGTGGAGTTGGACGGGTCCTTCATGGACCACGCGGCGTACGAGACGCTCCAGGACTGGCAGAACGCGCACACCGCGCGGGGCGGCTCCGTCGAGCTGACCGGCCGGCGCGCGGGGCTCCGGATCGCCGAGCCCGGGGTTCCCACCACCGTGCACAGCGAGCCCGGGTCCGCCGAACCGGCCGCTCCGACCGGTTGCCGCTGCAGCCCCTGGACGCCCTGGCGCAACCACCAGTGCGAGCAGCCGCACCTCGCGTCCGCCCCCGGCGCGCGGCCGGACGGCCCCGGCGACGAGGTCGGAGCCGGTGCGCCCAGGCACGCTCACGGTCCCAGCAGGCATGAACTGGCGCGTGGCATCAGCGCGTTCCAGCGCAACACCGCACCGCTGGTGCGGGGGGAGCTGGCCCGGCTGGCGCGGGAGGGACAGCGGCCCTCGCAGCTGTTCCTCACCTGTGCCGACTCGCGTCTGGTCACCTCGATGATCACCTCCAGTGGTCCCGGTGATCTGTTCGTGGTGCGCAATGTCGGCAACCTCGTCCCTCCCCCAGCTGACGCCGGCAAGTGCGCCCAGCCCGGGGAGGAGAGCGGGGACGACTCGGTCGCGGCCGCGATCGAGTACGCGGTGGAGGTACTGAAGGTGCGCTCCATCACGGTGTGCGGGCACTCCGGGTGCGGGGCCATGCAGGCGCTGCTCAACTCCGAACCGGACGGCGCGCGGACCCCGCTCAGGCGGTGGCTGCGGCATGGGCTGCCGAGCCTGGAGCACATGGCCGACCACAGCCGGCCGTGGCCACGGCTGGCGGGGCGGGCGCCGGCCGATGCGGTCGAGCAGCTCTGCCTGACCAATGTGGTCCAGCAGTTGGAGCATCTGCGGGCCCATGAGTCGGTGTCCCGGGCCCTGCGGGAAGGGGCGGTGGAGCTGCACGGCATGTACTTCCACGTGGGCGAGGCGCAGGCATATCTGCTCACCGGGGCGGACGAGGACCAGGTGTTCGAGCATGTGCGGGCGGCGGACCTGTCGGCCTAGGAGGGGCCCGGAGTGTGAAAGGCGTTACAGAGCCTGAACTCTGCCTGGTCAGCGTCCGTGGGTACGGATGACGCCGACTGCCGCACCACGGCCGTGGACATAGCCGTACACAGGTCTAAACCAATTTCTCGTCGGCCCTTGTCATCGGGCCCTCGGGTCTGATGAGCTGTGGCCTGGGACACAACGGACACCCTGGGAAAGGGAGATGTCGTGAGCAACGAAAGCCTGGCCAACCTCTTGAAAGAGGAGCGCCGCTTCGCGCCGCCCGCTGACCTGGCCGCGAACGCCAATGTCACGGCGGAGGCGTACGAACAGGCCAAGGCTGACCGGCTCGGCTTCTGGGCCGAGCAGGCCCGTCGGCTGACCTGGGCCAAGGAGCCGACGGAGACTCTGGACTGGTCGAACCCGCCGTTCGCGAAGTGGTTCAAGGACGGCGAGCTCAATGTCGCGTACAACTGCGTGGACCGGCATGTGGAGGCCGGGCTCGGGGAACGGGTCGCCATCCACTTCGAGGGCGAGCCCGGCGACAGCCGCGCGATCACCTACGCCGAGCTCAAGGACGAGGTCTCCAAGGCGGCGAACGCGCTGCTGGAGCTGGGTGTGCAGAAGGGCGACCGGGTCGCCGTCTATATGCCGATGATCCCCGAGACGGCCGTGGCGATGCTCGCCTGCGCCCGGATCGGCGCCGCGCACTCGGTGGTCTTCGGCGGCTTCTCGGCCGACGCGCTCGCCACCCGGATCCAGGACGCCGACGCCAAGGTCGTGATCACCTCCGACGGCGGCTACCGGCGGGGCAAGCCGTCCGCGCTGAAGCCGGCCGTGGACGAGGCGGTCTCCAAGGTCGACAACGTCGCGCATGTGCTCGTGGTCCAGCGCACCGGCCAGGAGGTCGCCTGGGACGCGAGCCGGGACGTGTGGTGGCACGAGATCGTCGGGCGGCAGAGCGCGGAGCACACGCCGGAGGCCTTCGAGGCCGAGCACCCGCTCTTCATCCTCTACACCTCGGGGACCACGGGTAAGCCGAAGGGCATCCTGCACACCTCCGGCGGCTACCTCACCCAGACGTCGTACACCCACCACGCCGTCTTCGACCTCAAGCCCGAGACCGACGTGTACTGGTGCACCGCCGACGTCGGCTGGGTCACCGGACACTCGTACATCGTCTACGGGCCGCTCGCCAACGGCGCCACGCAGGTCATGTACGAGGGCACGCCGGACACCCCGCACCAGGGCCGGTTCTGGGAGATCGTGCAGAAGTACGGGGTGACGATCCTGTACACGGCGCCCACCGCCATTCGTACGTTCATGAAGTGGGGCGACGACATCCCCGCGAAGTTCGACCTCAGCAGCCTGCGGGTGCTCGGCTCGGTGGGCGAGCCGATCAACCCCGAGGCGTGGATCTGGTACCGCAAGCACATCGGCGGCGACCGGACCCCGATCGTGGACACCTGGTGGCAGACCGAGACCGGCGCGATGATGATCTCGCCGCTGCCCGGCGTCACCGAGACCAAGCCCGGTTCGGCGCAGACGCCGCTGCCCGGTATCGCCGCGACCGTCGTCGACGACGAGGCGAACGAGGTACCCAACGGCGGTGGCGGCTACCTGGTGCTGACCGAGCCGTGGCCGTCGATGCTGCGCACCATCTGGGGTGACGACCAGCGGTTCCTCGACACGTACTGGTCGCGTTTCGAGGGCAAGTACTTCGCCGGTGACGGTGCGAAGAAGGACGACGACGGCGACATCTGGCTGCTGGGCCGGGTGGACGACGTGATGCTGGTGTCCGGGCACAACATCTCCACCACCGAGGTCGAGTCGGCGCTCGTGTCGCATCCGTCGGTCGCCGAGGCGGCCGTCGTCGGCGCGGCGGACGAGACGACCGGGCAGGCCATCGTCGCCTTTGTGATCCTTCGCGGTACGGCGGCGGAGACCGAGGACCTGGTGGCGGAGCTCCGCAACCACGTCGGCGCCACGCTCGGGCCGATCGCCAAGCCGAAGCGGATCCTGCCGGTGGCCGAGCTGCCGAAGACCCGCTCCGGCAAGATCATGCGCCGTCTGCTGCGGGACATCGCGGAGAACCGTGAGCTGGGAGACGTCACGACGCTGACCGACTCCACGGTCATGGACCTGATCCAGGCCAAGCTCCCGGCTGCGCCGAGCGAGGACTGAGGGTCCCCCTCGTGAAAGGAGCGCCCGGCGCCGGGCGCTCCTTTTGCGTGCGCGGCGGGATCCCCGTATGCCACCGCGCCATATGTTAGGTACGCTAAACAAAAAGCAAGACCCTCAAGGTGCGCCGGGAAGTCTGGTCGGCAAGTGTTTGTGCTGCCCATATTCCGGAGGTCCCCGTGTCCGCGCCCCGCACTCCCCGCAAGGTCCTCGGCCGGCTGTCCCTGCCCGAGCGGACCTTCGTCGCGGATGCGCTACGCACCGAGACCGTCGGCGGTGTGCTGCTCCTCCTCGCCGCCGTCGCCGCGCTGATCTGGGCGAACGTCCCCTCACTGCAGGACAGTTACGACAGCGTCAGCCACTACCACATCGGGCCCGAGGCCCTCGGCCTCGATCTGTCGATCGCGCACTGGGCCGCCGACGGACTCCTCGCGATCTTCTTCTTCGTCGCCGGAATCGAGCTCAAGCGCGAGCTGGTCGCCGGTGATCTCAAGGACCCCAAGGCCGCCGCGCTGCCGGTGGTGGCCGCGCTGTGCGGAATGGCCGTACCGGCGCTCGTCTACACCCTCACCGCCGTCTCCGGTGGCGGAGCCTTGGACGGCTGGGCCGTGCCCACCGCCACCGACATCGCCTTCGCGCTCGCCGTGCTCGCCGTCATCGGCACCTCCCTGCCGAGTGCGCTGCGCGCCTTCCTGCTCACCCTCGCCGTCGTCGACGACCTCTTCGCGATCCTGATCATCGCGGTCTTCTTCACCGAGAGCCTGAACTTCGCCGCGCTCGGCGGCGCCTTCCTCGGCCTCGCCGTCTTCTGGCTGCTGCTGCGCAAGGGCGTACGCGGCTGGTACGTGTACGTCCCGCTCGCGCTCGTCATCTGGGCGCTGATGTACAACAGCGGCGTCCACGCCACCATCGCCGGTGTCGCCATGGGCCTGATGCTGCGCTGCAGCCGGCGCGAGGGCGAGGAGCACTCCCCCGGCGAGCACATCGAGCATCTGGTCCGGCCGCTCTCGGCGGGTCTGGCCGTGCCGCTGTTCGCGCTGTTCAGCGCCGGTGTCGTCGTCTCCGGCGGGGCGCTCGGCGAGGTGTTCACCCAGCCCGAGACGCTGGGCGTCGTCCTCGGACTCGTCGTCGGCAAGGCGATCGGCATCTTCGGCGGTACATGGCTGACGGCCCGCTTCACCAGGGCCTCGCTCAGCGACGACCTGGCCTGGGCCGATGTGTTCGCCGTGGCGACCTTGGCCGGGATCGGCTTCACGGTCTCGCTGCTCATCGGCGAGCTCGCCTTCGAGGGCGACGAGGCGATGACGAGCGAGATCAAGGCCGCGGTCCTCATGGGGTCCCTCATCGCGGCGACCCTGGCATCGGTGCTGCTGAAGATAAGGAACGGCCAGTACCGCCGGATGATCGAGGCCGAGGAGCGCGACGAAGACCTCTCCGGCATCCCGGACATCTACGAGGAGGACGATCCGGCGTACCACCTGCGGATGGCCGCGATCCACGACCGCAAGGCCGCCGAGCACCGCCGGCTCGCCGAACTGAAGGCCGCCGAACGCGAGCGGCTTGCCGAAGTGACGGGCGGGGCAGGCGAGGAGGACGACCGTCGGGCATGATCTGACGGGACGGTACAAAAGTCGAGACCTCACCCACATGGTCTGAAGAGGTCGGAAGAGGGAGAACGCGATGAGCGCACCCGACGGCAGCCCGGTCGGCGCCGAACGCAGCATCGGCCAGCTGTTCGCCTCCGCGACGACCGAAATGTCGGCGCTGGTGCACGACGAGATCGCGCTGGCCAAGGCGCAGCTCAAGCAGGACGTGAAGCGCGGCGCGACCAGTGGCGGCGCGTTCACGGTGGCGGGCGCGGTGCTGGTGTTCTCCCTGCCGATGCTCAACTTCGCGCTGGCGTACGGCATTCGGACCTGGAGCGACTGGAACCTCGCGCTCTGCTTCCTGCTCTCCTTCGCCGCGAACGTCCTCATCGCGATCGGCCTCGCGCTCATCGGCTGGGTCTACGCGAAGAAGGCCACGAAGAGCAAGGGCCCGCAGAAGGTCGCCGCCTCGGTGAAGGAGTCGGCGAGCGTCCTGCAGAAGGCCAAGCCGCACCCGCGTCCGGCGCCGGCCCTGGAGGACCGGTCGCCCGCCGCCATCGAGGCTGTGGCACGCTCGTCGTCATGACGGACCCGGCCCCCACCCCTACGGCGCAACCCGCCTCGGCCGTACGACTCGATGGTCCCTGGACCCATCGGGACGTCGCGGCCAATGGTGCGCGCTTCCATATCGCCGAGATGGGTGACGGGCCGCTGGTCCTGCTCCTGCACGGCTTCCCGCAGTTCTGGTGGACCTGGCGGCACCAGCTGCCGGCGCTCGCCGACGCCGGGTTCCGGGCGGTCGCCATGGACCTGCGGGGCGTCGGCGGCAGCGACCGCACCCCGCGCGGTTACGACCCCGCCAATCTGGCGCTCGACATCACCGGCGTGATCCGCTCCCTCGGTGAGCCGGACGCCGCCCTCGTCGGCCATGACCTGGGCGGCTATCTGGCTTGGACGGCGGCCGTGATGCGCCCGAAGCTGGTGCGGCGGCTCGCGGTCGCGTCCATGCCGCATCCGCGCCGGTGGCGCTCGGCGATGCTCTCCGACGTCAAGCAGACGACCGCGGGTTCCTACATCTGGGGGTTCCAGCGACCCTGGATCCCGGAGCGTCAGCTCACCGCCGACGACGGGGCGCTGGTCGGCCGGCTCGTGCGGGACTGGTCCGGGCCGCGGCTGCCGGAGGACGACGCGGTGGACACGTACCGCCGCGCGATGTGCATCCCCTCCGCCGCGCACTGCTCGATCGAGCCGTACCGCTGGATGGTGCGCTCGATGGCCCGTCCCGACGGCATCCAGTTCAACCGCCGTATGAAGCGCCCGGTCCGGGTGCCGACCCTGCATCTGCACGGCTCGCTCGACCCGGTGATGCGCACCCGCAGCGCGGCCGGCTCCGGAGAGTACGTCGAAGCCCCGTACCGCTGGCGCCTGTTCGACGGCTTGGGGCACTTCCCGCATGAAGAGGATCCGGTCGCGTTCTCGGCCGAACTGGTCAATTGGCTCAAGGATCCCGAACCCGATCGGTGACCGTTCCGACGCGGCCGGTATCCGGATCTGAACGCCTGTACTACGAACAGCCAATTGCCCGGCGCATAGGCCAATTGGGGGCCCTGGGGGCGGTTATCGACCTTGGGGCAGGGGCACACGTCGGGGTATGGGCTGGACGCACGACTACAGTGACGCAGCACGCAACCGCCGCTCGGGCAACGCCCTGAGCTCTCACCAAGGCGGCGCATCCCCGCAGATGGCGGGCACCGACCTAAGGGTGGGAATCCCGCGCATTCTGCGCCGCCGGGCCCGCTGGGTCTCGGTACGCCTGCGCCACCCCCGCGGCTGAACCCCGCCAGGGGTCACAGCGCGCAGCTGTCGCTGTCCACCTGCTGGTTCGCGGTACGGCCGGTGGCGATGTCCTCCTGGATCTCGTCCGCCGTGAGCGCGTAGCCGGTGTCGGCGTCGTCGAGGGACTTCGCGAAGACCACGCCGTACACCTTGCCCTCGGGCGTGAGCAGCGGGCCGCCGGAGTTGCCCTGGCGGACGGTCGCGTACAGCGAGTAGACATCGCGGTGCACGGTGCCGCGGTGATAGATGTCCGGGCCGTTGGCCGGGATACGGCCGCGGACGCGGGCGGCGCGGACGTCGTAGGCGCCGTTCTCCGGGAAGCCGGCGATGATCGCGCCGTCGCCGCTGCGTGCGTCGGTGGAGGTGAACTGCAGCGCGGGCGCGTCCAGATCCGGTACGTCGAGTACGGCGATGTCGCGCTTCCAGTCGTACAGGACGACCTGCGCGTCGTACTTACGGCCCTCTCCGCCTATCTGGACGGTGGGTTCGTCGACGCCGCCCACGACATGGGCGTTGGTCATCACGCGGCGGTCGGAGAAGACGAAGCCGGTGCCCTCCAGGACCTTGCCGCAACTCTCGGCGGTGCCCACGACCTTGACGATGGATCGCTTCGCACGGGTGGCGACCGCACTGTTCGCGAGGGCCGGGTCGGGGGGCTGGACATCGGTGATGGGCTCGTTGGAGAACGGGCTGAAGACCTGCGGGAAGCCGTTCTGCGCGAGGACCGAGGAGAAGTCCGCGAACCACGTGTCGGCCTGCGCGGGCAGCGCCCGGGAGACCCCGAGCAGCACCTTGGAGTTGCGGACCTCCTTGCCGAGCGTCGGCAGGGTGGTGCCGGCCAGCGCGGAACCGATCAGCCAGGCGACCAGGAGCATCGCGACGACGTTGACCAGGGCGCCGCCGGTGGCGTCCAGGGCGCGGGCCGGGGACCAGGTGATGTAGCGGCGCAGCTTGTTGCCGAGGTGAGTGGTCAGGGCCTGGCCGACGGAGGCGCAGACGATGACGACGACCACGGCGACGACGGCAGCGGTCGTGCTCACCTCGGAGTTGTCCGTCAGGGCATCCCAGAGCACCGGGAGCAGATAGACGGCGACGAGACCGCCACCGAGGAAACCGATCACCGACAGGATGCCGACGACGAAGCCCTGGCGGTAGCCGACGATGGCGAACCACACCGCGGCGACCAGCAGCAGGATGTCCAGCACGTTCACCGCTTCAAGCCTCGCCTCGTCACTTCACGGCCCCTCGGATTACAGAACACGGCGCCCACCCTGTCATGACCGCCAGTCCAGCGGGACCTGGTTCTCCCGGTCCCAGGGCAGCTCCCAGCCCGCGAAGTGCAGCAGCCGGTCGATGATCCCCGCGGTGAACCCCCACACCAGCGCCGATTCGACCAGAAATGCCGGACCTCGGTGGCCGCTGGGGTGGACGGTGGTTCTGCGGTTGGCGGGGTCCGTGAGATCCGCCACGGGCACGGTGAAGACCCGGGCCGTCTCGTTCGGATCGACGACGCCGACCGGGGTCGGCTCGCGCCACCAGCCAAGGACCGGGGTGACGACAAAGCCGCTGACCGGGATGTACAGCCGGGGCAGGACGCCGAAGAGCTGCACGCCTGCCGGATCGAGCCCGGTCTCCTCCTCGGCCTCGCGGAGAGCGGCCCGCAGTGGCCCGTCGGCCTTCGGGTCGCCGTCCTCGGGGTCGAGGGCACCGCCGGGGAAGGAGGGCTGGCCCGCATGGGAGCGCAGCGAACTCGCCCGCTCCATCAGCAGCAGCTCGGGGCCGCGCTCGCCCTCGCCGAACAGGACGAGCACCGCGGATTGCCTGCCGGCGCCGTTCTCCGGGGGCAGGAAGCGGCTGAGCTGTATCGGTTCGACGGTCTCCACGGCATGCACCACCGGGTCCAGCCAGGTGGGCAGGCCGTCCTTGCGCAGCGCCACCGGGCCGCCCTGCGTATTGCTCGCGCGTGTCATCGCCACCCCCGTCCTTCTGCCGATTCCAACGCCGGGCCCGGTCGAGATCGTTCCTGGGCGGGGCCCTGAGATCGACCCTGAGATCGACCCTGAGGGCAGCTCGCGGACGGACCCTGCTTCATACGGCCCCTCATCCGGCCCCCAGCGGCGGCGCCGCCTTGCCGCCCGCGTCGAGATACGCCTGCGGGGGCTTCAGGCGCTGGCCCGGGAAGCCGCCCTTCTCGTACTTGAGCAGCTTCTTCGCCTTCTCGGGGTCCGTCTCGCCCTCGCCGTACGCGGGGCAGAGCGGGGCGATGGGGCAGGCGCCGCAGGCCGGTTTGCGGGCGTGGCAGATGCGGCGGCCGTGCCAGATCACATGATGCGAGAGGTCCGTCCAGTCGCTCTTGGGGAACAGCGCCCCGATCTCGGCCTCGATCTTGTCGGCGTCGGTCTGCTCGGTCCACTGCCAGCGCCGTACGAGCCGCTGGAAGTGCGTGTCCACGGTGATGCCGGGCCGTCCGAAGGCGTTGCCGAGCACCACGAAGGCGGTCTTGCGGCCGACGCCGGGCAGCTTGACGAGGTCTTCGAGCCGCCCCGGCACCTCGCCGCCGAAGTCCTCGGACAGGGCCCTCGAGAGCCCTATGACCGCCCTGGTCTTCGCGCGGAAGAACCCGCACGGCCGCAGGATCTCCTCGACTTCCTCGGGGTTGGCGACAGCCAGGTCCTCCGGGGTCGGGTACTTCGCGAAGAGGGCGGGAGTCGTCTGGTTGACGCGCAGGTCGGTGGTCTGGGCGGACAGGACCGTGGCGACCAGGAGCTGGAAGGGGTTCTCGAAGTCCAGCTCGGGGTGGGCGTACGGATAGACCTCGGCGAGCTCGCGGTTGATACGGCGGGCCCGGCGGACGAGGGCGGTGCGGGACTCGGTCTTCTTCACCGGGGCCGCCTTCTTCACCGGGGCCGCCTTCTTTGCCGCTTTTGCCGGTTTCTTTCCGCCACCGGAGTTCTGTTCGCCCACAGCGGAATCACGACGTACAACCACCCGCCCAGCCCCCTTGGCCTGTGCTCTCACCGGCGATTTGGACACCCGGCCAGCCTAAAGCCCGACACTGACATCCGCCCCGAGCCCTGAAGATCAGCCCCCAATTGGACCCCTGCCGCTTACCTCGGGACACGTGTGCGGCATCCTTGTGACAGATCACACTGTTTGGACGGTCCGGCAAAATGGGGAGCACGGTCCCCTGGTACCAAGGGGGAGCAAGATCCCCTGAGCAGGTCGACAAGGAGAGAACTCGTGGACGACGTTCTGCGGCGCAACCCGCTCTTCGCGGCGCTCGATGACGAGCAGTCCGCGGAGCTCCGCGCCTCCATGAGTGAGGTGACCCTCGCGCGCGGTGACTCCCTGTTCCACGAGGGCGACCCCGGTGACCGGCTCTACGTCGTCACCGAGGGCAAGGTCAAGCTCCACCGCACCTCCCCCGACGGCCGCGAGAACATGCTCGCCGTCGTCGGCCCCGGTGAGCTCATCGGCGAGCTGTCGCTGTTCGACCCGGGCCCGCGTACGGCGACCGCCACCGCGCTGACCGAGGTCAAGCTGCTGGGCCTCGGCCACGGCGACCTCCAGCCCTGGCTGAACGCCCGCCCCGAGGTGGCCACCGCGCTGCTGCGCGCCGTCGCCCGCCGACTGCGGCGCACCAACGACGCGATGTCCGACCTGGTCTTCTCGGACGTCCCCGGCCGCGTGGCCCGCGCGCTGCTGGACCTCTCCCGCCGCTTCGGCGTGCAGTCCGAGGAGGGCATCCACGTCGTCCACGACCTCACGCAGGAGGAGCTGGCCCAGCTGGTCGGCGCGTCCCGCGAGACGGTCAACAAGGCCCTGGCCGACTTCGCCCAGCGCGGGTGGCTCCGCCTGGAGGCCCGCGCGGTGATCCTGCTGGACGTGGAGCGCCTCGCGAAGCGCTCGCGCTGACCGTACGACTGTCGCAGGGTCCGTCTCCTCAGGAGGCGGGCCCTGTTTGCGTGACCGGCCCCCTTCGGCCCTGAACGGGCCTAATCCTCAAGCGCCGGACGCACTGAAGTTGGCACAGTGATCCCATGGCTGAAACGGCTTCCCCCAGAGGTCTCGACTCCCAGGGCTACCTCGAACGCGAAGGATCCCTCGGACGGATCGCCCACGACTTCCGCCCGGTCGTCGCCGCCGCGCGTGACCGGCTGCTCGATGTGTTCGGGGGGCGGATGCACAGCGCATACGTCTTTGGGTCGATTCCGCGCGGCACCGCGCGCTTGGGGCGCAGTGATCTCGATCTGCTGGTCGTGCTGCGCGCCGAGCCGACCGACGGGGACCGGGAGGACGCGCGGCTGCTCGGTGAGGCGCTCGACAAGGAGTTCCGGCGGATCGACGGGGTCGGCACGCTGCTGTACAGCAAGGCGCGCGTGCTGAGCGAGCTTGAGCGGTACGACATGGGCTGGTTCCTGGCCTGCCTGTGTACCCCGCTGCTGGGCGAGGACCTCGCCGAGTACCTCCCGCGCTACCGCCCCGACTCCCGGCTCGCCCGCGAGACCAACGGCGACCTCGCCCTCCTGCTGCCCCGCTGGCGCCAACGCATCGCCGACGCCAACTCCGACGAGGCCCGCCGCCCTCTCGTACGGTTCATGTCCCGCCATCTCGTCCGCACCGGATTCACTCTGGTCATGCCCCGCTGGAACGGCTGGACGAGCAACCTGGCGGAGATGGCGGAGGCGTTCGGCACGTACTACCCGGAGCGGGCGGAACAGATGCGCGCCGCGGCCGTCCTCGGATACGAGCCGACCGGCAATGCGGCCGTCCTACGGTCGTACGTCGACGATCTGGGCCCCTGGCTCGCCGACGAGTACGCGCGCGTGCACGGCGTGAAGGCACCGCGCCCCGACTAGATCAGGCCGTGCTCGCGCAGGTAGTCCATCTGCGCCCGCACCGACAGCTCCGCCGCCGGCCACAGGGAGCGGTCCACGTCCGCGTACACATGCGCTACGACCTCTGCGGGCGTCCGGTAGCCGTCCTCGACCGCCGTCTCGACCTGGGCGAGGCGGTGGGCGCGGTGGGCCAGGTAGAACTCGACCGCGCCCTGCGCATCCTCCAGGACCGGGCCGTGGCCGGGGAGGACCGTGTGGACGCCGTCGTCGACCGTGAGCGAGCGCAGCCGTCGTAGCGAGTCCAGATAGTCGCCGAGGCGGCCGTCGGGGTGCGCCACGACCGTCGTGCCGCGGCCCAGGATGGTGTCGCCGGTCAGGACCGCGCGGTCGGCCGGGAGATGGAAGCACAGGGAGTCGGCGGTGTGGCCGGGCGTCGGTACGACCCTGAGCTCCAGGCCGCCGACGCGCACCACGTCACCGGCGCCGAGACCCTCGTCGCCGAGCCGCAGCGCCGGGTCCAGGGCGCGGACCTTGGTGCCGGTGAGGTCGGCGAAGCGGCCGGCGCCCTCGGCGTGGTCGGGGTGACCGTGTGTCAGCAGGGTGAGGGCGACGCGCTTGCCGGCCTGCTCGGCGGTGTCGACGACGTGCCGCAGATGGCCCTCGTCGAGCGGGCCGGGGTCGACCACGACGGCGAGTTCGGAGTCGGGCTCGGACAGGATCCAGGTGTTCGTGCCGTCCAGGGTCATCGCGGAGGCGTTGGGCGCGAGGACGTTCACGGCGCGCGGGGTGGCGGGGCCCGAGAGAACCCCGCCCCGCGGCTGGCCGGGAAGGGTGCTTGCGTCCGTCATGCGGGGGCTCCACCGGTCGGTTCGGTCGGGATGTGCTTGGTGAACTCGTCGTGGCCCGGCCAGGACAGCACGATCTCGCCGTCCTCCAGGCGCGCCCGCGCGAGGACGGGCGTCATGTCCCGCGCGGGGGCGGCGGAGAGCGCCTCGGCGGCCGTGGCGTAGGGGGCCAGCTGGCGCAGGGTGGCGATGGTGGGCGGCATCATCAGCAGCTCGCCCTTGTCGTACGACTCCGCTGCCGCCCGGGGGCTGATCCACACCGTGCGGTCGGCTTCCGTGGAGGCGTTGCGGGTGCGCTGGCCCTCCGGGAGGGCGGCGACGAAGAACCAAGTGTCGTAGCGGCGGGACTCGAACTCCGGGGTGATCCAGCGGGTCCAGGCGCCGAGCAGGTCGGAGCGCAGGACCAGGCCGCGGCGGTCCAGGAACTCGGCGAAGGACAGGTCGCGGGCGACGAGAGCGGCGCGGTCGGCTTCCCAGTCGTCGCCTGTGGTGTCGCCGACGACGGAATCGGGGGTCGGGCCGGCGAGCAGGACGCCTGCCTCCTCGTACGTCTCGCGTACGGCGGCGCAGACGATCGCCTGGGCGCCGTTCTCATCGACGCCGAGCCGCTCCGCCCACCACGCGCGCGTGGGGCCCGCCCAGCGGACGTGGTGATCGTCGTCGCGGGGGTCCACTCCGCCGCCGGGGTACGCGTACGCGCCACCGGCGAAGGCCATGGAGGCGCGTCTGCGCAGCATGTGGACGGCGGGCGCGGTCTCGGCGTCCTTCAGGAGCATGACCGTGGCCGCACGCTTGGGCGGCACCGGTGCGAGGGTGCCTTCCGCGAGCGCACGGATGCGGTCGGGCCACTCCGGGGGATACCACTGACCGTTCGCCATGTCCGGAGGCTATCTCGGGGCGCGCGGATGTTCGAGAGGTGCCTGGGGTGGGGCGGGGTGGGTGTTGCTGTGCCCTGTGCTGGGGCTGGCCTGGGGTGGGTCCCGCTCACCCGCGCCGGCGGGGTGCCGCTGCGCCCACCCGTGCCGGCGCAGCCGTACGACCTGTCCGGGTGCGCCGCCCCCGCCGTACGACCGCCCGAAGCGGCGAAAGGGACGACGTACCGGCAGCCGCCCACGGCGGGAAGGGGACGTGTCGGGGGGTGTCCGCCCGCAGCGGCCGGCGTCCGGCGCGGTCAGCCTCTTGAGGAGCAGCACCGCCGGACCGAGGACGGACACCCCCCGGCGCGGCCCCGACTCACGACGAAACCGCAGGCGCTACGCGCACCCCCACCGAAGCCGAGCAGGCCGCCGCAGGCATCGCAGCGGCGTCACGCCCCGACGAGCTCCACCTGCACCTCGACCTCGACCGGCGCATCCAGCGGCAGTACCGCCACGCCCACCGCGCTCCGCGCGTGGACGCCCTTGTCGCCGAGGACCTCGCCGAGGAGTTCGCTTGCGCCGTTGATCACACCCGGCTGGCCCGTGAAGTCCGATGCCGAGGCCACGAAGCCCACGACCTTCACCACGCGGGCGATGCGGTCCAGGTCGCCGGCGACGGATTTGACCGCGGCGAGGGCGTTCAGCGCGCAGGTGCGGGCCAGTTCCTTCGCCTCCTCCGGGGTGACCTCCGCGCCCACCTTGCCGGTGACCGGGAGCTTGCCCTGCACCATCGGGAGCTGGCCGGAGGTGTAGACGTACACGCCCGACTGCACGGCCGGCTGGTACGCGGCCAGCGGCGGCACGACCTCCGGCAGCGTCAGGCCCAGCTCGGCCAGACGGGCCTCTACGGCGCTCACGCCTTCTTCTCCAGCTTGGCCCGCTTCAGGTAGGCCACCAGTTGCTCGGGGTTGTTCGGCCCGGGCACGACCTGGACGAGCTCCCAGCCGTCCTCGCCCCAGGTGTCCAGAATCTGCTTCGTGGCATGGACGAGCAGCGGCACGGTTGCGTATTCCCACTTGGTCATGTGGCCGACTTTAGCCGCTGCCGTACGAGCCCTCGCGCACACGTTGTCCACAGCCTCCGGAGTGATCCGGCGGCCGACTGGTTAGGCTCGAAGACGTGAGCAGGCTCCAGGTCGTCAGCGGCAAGGGTGGGACCGGAAAGACCACGGTCGCCGCCGCGCTAGCGCTCGCCCTCGCCACCGAGGGGAAGCGGACGCTTCTCGTCGAGGTGGAGGGCAGGCAGGGCATCGCACAGCTCTTCGAGACGGAGGCGTTGCCCTATGAGGAGCGGAAGATCGCCGTCGCTCCAGGGGGCGGGGAGGTGTACGCCCTCGCCATCGACCCCGAACTGGCCCTTCTGGACTACCTCCAGATGTTCTACAAGATGGGCGGCGCGGGCAGAGCGCTCAAAAAACTCGGCGCCATCGACTTCGCCACCACCGTCGCCCCGGGCCTCAGGGACGTCCTGCTGACGGGCAAGGCCTGTGAGGCCGTACGGCGGAAGGACAAGGCCGGCCGGTTCGCGTACGACTACGTCGTCATGGACGCCCCGCCCACCGGCCGCGTCACCCGCTTCCTGAACGTCAACGACGAGGTCGCGGGGCTGGCCAAGATCGGCCCGATACACAATCAGGCACAGGCCGTGATGCGGGTGCTGAAGTCCTCCGAGACCGCCGTGCACCTGGTGACGCTGCTGGAGGAGATGCCGGTCCAGGAGACCGCGGACGGTATCTCCGAACTACGCGCGGCACGGCTGCCGGTGGGCCGGGTCATCGTGAACATGGTGCGGCCCCAGGTGTTGGACGCGGCCGACCTGGAACTCGTACGCGGCACACCCCGTACGGCCATCGCGCAGTCCCTGTCGGCGGCCGGCCTCGGCGGGGCGCGGCGCGGCGGGCACGCGGAGCGGCTGGTGGATCCGCTGCTGCGGCAGGCCGAGGAGTACGCCGAGCGGTACACGCTGGAGCACGAACAGCGGACCGTCCTCGGTGAACTGGACCTCCCGATGCACGAACTGCCGTTGCTCACCGAGGGAATGGACCTGGCAGGGCTGTACGAACTGGCCACCGAGCTGCGAGAGCAGGGGATGACATGAGTCCGGACGCCGCCCAGGCCAAGTCCCAGGCCCACGCCCACCATCACCTCTCCCCCGCGCGCGGGCTCGACGTCGATCCGCTGCTGGACGATCCGAAGACCCGGATCATCGTGTGCTGCGGCTCCGGCGGAGTCGGCAAGACGACCACCGCGGCGGCGCTGGGGCTGCGGGCCGCCGAGCGCGGCCGGAAGGTCGTGGTGCTCACCATCGACCCCGCGCGCAGGCTCGCCCAGTCCATGGGCATCGATTCGCTCGACAACACCCCACGCCGCGTGAAGGGCGTCGAGGGGGACGGCGAACTGCACGCGATGATGCTCGACATGAAGCGCACCTTCGACGAGATCGTCGAAGCGCACGCGGACCCCGAGCGGGCGGCCGCGATCCTGGGCAACCCGTTCTACCAGTCGCTCTCGGCGGGCTTCGCGGGCACGCAGGAGTACATGGCGATGGAGAAGCTCGGCCAGCTGCGGGCGAAGGAGGCATGGGATCTCATCGTCGTGGACACGCCCCCGTCCCGGTCCGCGCTGGACTTCCTGGACGCGCCCAAGCGGCTCGGGTCGTTCCTCGACGGCAAGCTGATCCGGGTGCTCCTCGCCCCCGCGAAGGTGGGCGGCCGCGCGGGGATGAAGTTCCTGAATGTCGGTATGTCGATGATGACCGGCGCTCTGGGCAAGCTGCTGGGCGGTCAGCTGCTGAAGGACGTACAGACGTTCGTGGCCGCGATGGACTCGATGTTCGGCGGCTTCCGTACGCGCGCGGATGCGACGTACAAGCTGCTCCAGGCGCCCGGGACGGCGTTCCTGGTGGTCGCGGCGCCGGAGCGGGACGCGCTGCGGGAGGCCGCGTATTTCGTGGAGCGGCTGGCCGCCGAGGACATGCCGCTCGCGGGTCTGGTGCTCAACCGTGTCCACGGCAGCGGCGCCGACCGGCTGTCGGCCGAGCGGGCGCTCGCCGCCGCGGAAAATCTTGATCTTGCGGGGGATCCCGCCGCGGAAAATCTTGAGGAGTCCCGCATTGTCGATCAGGAGGACGGGAAAGCTGGACTTCGTAACTCTCCCGACACGTACGGCAGTTCAGAATCTCCCGCACCCGAGGCCGCCGAGGAAGGCTCCCCCGCCGCCAAGGACACGGCCCAGGCGCAGACCACCGACCAGATCACCGCAGGCCTGTTGAGGCTGCACGCGGACCGTATGCAACTGCTCTCCCGTGAGCAGCGCACACGGGACCGCTTCACCGCGCTCCACCCCGAAGTGGCGGTGGCCGAAGTGGCCGCGCTGCCCGGCGATGTGCATGACCTCGCGGGACTGCGGGACATCGGAAACCGGCTGGCGGCCGGCCGGCCGGAGCTGCCCAACCCCGGGGCCTGACCGACGGAGCCGGACCGACCTGAGCTGTCAGCTCACCGCCGCGTAGTTCTCGTACACCTCGTCATCATCGAGGGGCAGGATGCCCGCCCCGCGCTCGTACTCCGTACGAGCCGTCTCCAGCAGTCGGCGCCAGGAAGTGACGGTGGGCCGCCTGCGCAGCAGTGCGCGGCGCTCCCGCTCCGTCATGCCTCCCCATACGCCGAACTCGACGCGGTTGTCGAGCGCATCGGCAAGACATTCCGTGCGTACCGGACATCCGGTGCACACTGCCTTGGCCCTGTTCTGCGCTGCTCCCTGCACAAACAGTTCATCCGGATCGGTAGTGCGGCAGGCCGCCTGCGCACTCCAGTCGGTTACCCAGCCCATACCGGCGCCGTCCTCTCCCGAATCGAGGCTCCCCCACGGCGGCAGCGGCATATTCACCGCCGCCAGTTGAGGACGTTACGGAAGGTGGGCACAGCGCAACACCCCCAGCGGGCCCAATCTTGAATGGCCCGAACGGACTATGCGTAAGCGGCAGATCACCCGGGGGAGTGAGCTGGTGACATGCGTGATCATCCCGGCAAACCGGGGCAGTTCCGCTGAGTCACAACGGGCGCCAGGTGACACACAAGGCGGATTCGGACACGCTCCCATCAAAAAGTTGATGGCCGACCGGAACGATTCGGGGTCGCCGGACGTATTGATACGTGGCCCTACTGCTGTGACAGTTGAGAGCAGCTTAGGCCAAGGCATATACGCGTGTCCGGCGAATGAGAACGTAGGCTGCCCTCATGCCAAAGAAGCGCTCGGGCGGTGGTCTGTCGCCAACGCAGCAGGCCGCCAAGTTCCTCGGTGTCAGTGTGCTCGCGGGAGCCGTCCTGGCAGGAATCGCCCTGCCCGCGGTCGGTGCGCTGGGGCTGGCCGCCAAGGGCTCGGTCGAGAGTTTCGACGAGCTGCCCGCCAACCTCAAGACGCCGCCGCTGAGTCAGCGCACCACGATCCTCGACACCGAGGGCGGCACGATCGCCACGGTCTACTCGCGCGACCGTACGGTGGTCGACCTCAAGGGCATCTCGCCGTACATGCAGAAGGCGATCGTCGCGATCGAGGACGCGCGCTTCTACCAGCACGGCGCGGTCGACCTGAAGGGCGTCCTGCGCGCGCTGAACCGCAACGCGCAGAGCGGCGGGGTCGCCGAGGGCGCCTCCACACTCACCCAGCAGTATGTGAAGAACGTCTTCGTGGAGGAGGCCGGCGACGACCCGACGAAGGTCGCCCAGGCCACCCAGCAGACCCTCGGCCGCAAGATCCGCGAACTGAAGTACGCGATCCAGGTCGAGGAAGAGCTCGGCAAGAAGAAGATCCTCGAGAACTACCTGAACATCACGTTCTTCGGCCAGCAGGCCTACGGCGTCGAGGCCGCCGCCCAGCGCTACTTCTCCAAGTCGGCGAAGGACCTCGAGGTCCAGGAGGCCGCGCTGCTCGCCGGCATCGTCCAGTCGCCCTCGCGCTACGACCCGGTCAACGACGAGGCCGAGGCCACCAAGCGGCGCAACACCGTGCTGCAGCGCATGGCCGAGGTCGGCGACATCTCCCAGGCGGAGGCCGCCAAGGCCGCGAAGAAGCCGCTGGGCCTGAAGGTCAGCAAGCCCAAGAACGGCTGCATCACCGCCGTCAAGGGCGCGGGCTTCTTCTGCGACTACGTCCGCGCGGCGTTCCTGAGCGACCCGGTCTTCGGCAAGTCCAAGGAGGCCCGGGCCAAGATCTGGAACCAGGGCGGTCTGACCATCCGGACCACCCTCGACGCGCAGGCCCAGGAGTCGGTCCAGCAGTCGGTCAAGGACCACGTCAACCAGAGCGACGACGTGGCGACCGCGGCGACCATCGTCGAGCCCGGCACCGGCAAGATCCTGGCCATGGGCCAGTCCCGCCCGTACGGCTTCGGCAAGAACGAGACGCAGATCAACCTCTCCGTCGACGCTGCCATGGGCGGCGGCGCGGGCTACCAGCCCGGTTCGACCTTCAAGCCGATCGTGGCCGCGGCGGCGCTCGAGGGCGGCATGCCGGCGAACAAGGTGTACGGATCGCCGTACGAGATGGACTACCCGACCCCGGTCTCCACCTGCGAGGGCGGGACCTGGGACGAGAAGGGCGTCTCGCTCACCAATGAGAACGAGACCGAGGTCGGCCCGTACGACATGAGGGAAGCGACCGCGAAGTCGGTCAACACGTACTACGTCGAGATGATCAGCGACATCGGCATCTGCCCGGTGACGGAGATGGCCGAGAAGATGGGCGTCGAGCGCGCGGACGGCGGCAAGATGCAGCAGGCCCCCTCCATCGCCCTCGGCACCCAGGAGATGTCCCCGCTGACCATGGCGAACGGCTACGCCACCTTCGCCTCGCGCGGTATGTACTGCACGCCGATCGCCATCGAGTCCATCACCCAGCGCGTCGGCGGCAAGAACAAGTCCCTCGAGGTCCCGAAGTCGACCTGCTCGCGCGCCATGTCCGAGAAGACCGCCGACACCATCAACACCCTGCTGCGGGGCGTGGTCGAGGACGGTACGGGCCAGCAGGCGGGCCTCGGCGCCGGCCGCGCCAGCGCCGGTAAGACCGGTACGACGGACGAGCGGTACGCCGCCTGGTTCGTGGGCTACACCCCGAACATGGCCGGCGCCGTCTGGGTCGGCGATCCCGCGCACAAGCGGAAGATGCAGGACATCACCATCGGCGGTGTCTGGCACGAGAAGGTCTTCGGTGGCCAGGTGCCCGGCCCGATCTGGCGCGACATGATGACCGGCGCGCTGGAGGGCCATGAGGCGCCCGAGTTCAGCCTCGTCGACATCCCGAGCAGCGACACGGGCGACCGGGACCGCGGCGACGGTGACAACGACAACGGCAATGGCGACGAGAACGGCAACAACGGCAACGACAACGGCGGTCTGATCGGCGGCCTGGTCGACGGCGGTACGAGCACCGGGTCCGACGGCGGTACGACCCAACCGACGCCGTCGTTCTCCATCCCGGAGGACTTCTTCCAGGGGCAGACGAACAGCGGGAACGGAAACGGCGGCCGGGACTGAGGTACGGCCTCCTGGGACGACTGCGGCCCCTTTCCCTCTACGGAAGGGAAGGGGCCGTAAGTCTTAAGTGGCTGGTCAGCCCGCGAGGAGCTTCTTCACCGCGGCCGCGACCCGGCCGCCCTCCGCCTGACCCGCGACCTTCGGATTCACGATCTTCATGACCGCTCCCATGGCCCGCGGGCCCTCGGCACCGGCCGCCTTGGCCTCCTCGACGGCCTGGGCGACGATCCGCTCCAGCTCCTCGTCGCCGAGCTGCTTGGGCAGGTACGCGGCGAGCACCTCGCCCTCCGCCTTCTCCCGCTCGGCCGACTCGGCACGACCACCCTGGGCGAAGGCGTCCGCGGCCTCGCGGCGCTTCTTGGCCTCGCGGGTGATCACCTTCTGCACCTCGTCATCGGAGAGCTCGCGCTTCTGCTTGCCCGCGACCTCCTCCTTGGTGATCGCGGCGAGCGTCAGCCGGAGCGTCGAGGAGCGGAGCTCGTCGCGCCCCTTGATCGCGGCGTTGAGGTCATCCTGCAGCTTCGACTTGAGCGTGGTCATGGGGTCGATTGTCGCAGGTACCGGGGACAGAACGCCCGTTGATTTCGTCGTGGGGCGCTTGGGGGGCGGCCGGGGAGACGGGAGTTGGGCGGGCTTGAGTCCTCATAGGGCCCTTGAAGGACGGCCCGGCACGGGAGTTGAGCACGGTTGATTTCCTCATGGGGCGCTTGGGAGGGGCGGCCGGGCACGGGAGTTGGGCGCGGTCTGACACGATGGAGGTATGCGCGCGCGATACGGAGTACCTCTGGGGATCGCGGCGGCTGGTGCCGCCGGTGTGTTGTATTCGGCGGGATTCGAGGCCCGCTCCTTCCGGCTGCGCCGGGTGACGGTCCCGGTGCTGCCGGCCGGGATGCGTCCGCTGCGCGTGCTCCAGGTCTCCGACATCCACATGGTGAGCGGGCAGCGCAAGAAACAGCGCTGGCTGCGCTCGCTGGCGGGCCTGCGCCCCGACTTCGTGATCAACACGGGCGACAACCTCTCGGACACCGAGGGCGTGCCCGAGGTCCTGGACGCGCTGGGCCCGCTGATGGAGTTCCCGGGGGCGTACGTCTTCGGTTCGAACGACTACTACGGCCCCAAGCTGCGCAACCCCGCCCGCTATCTGCTGGAGAAGGCCCAGGGCCGGCACGGTCTGAACGGCAACGCGCCGGCCGTCGGCGCGATCCACAACCCGTGGGAGAACCTGCGGGACGGCTTCGACACGGCGGGCTGGCTGAATCTGACCAACACGCGCGGCATTCTGAAGGTCGACGGCGTGTCGGTGGAGCTGACGGGCCTGGACGACCCGCACATCAGGCGGGACCGGTACGCCGAGGTCGCGGGCGGTCCGTCGGGTACGGCGGACTTCTCGATGGGCGTGGTGCACGCGCCGTATCTCCGCGTCCTGGACGACTTCACGGCGGACGACTACCCCCTGATCCTGGCCGGCCACACGCACGGCGGCCAGCTGTGCATCCCCTTCTACGGCGCGCTGGTCACCAACTGCGACCTGGACACGGAGCGGGTGAAGGGGCTGTCGACGCATACGGCGGGCGGGCGTACGGCGTATCTGCATGTGTCGGCGGGGTGCGGGGCGAACCGGTACACGCCGTTTCGGTTTGCGTGTCCGCCGGAGGTTACGTTGCTGACGTTGGTGGAGGCGCCACGGTGACGTGGGTGGCGGCGCGGTAGGGACGTAACCCGCACGGTCCACCCGTATAGCCCGTTTTGTCCCCTCTGCTTAGCGTGAGGGGCATGACCGCCCCCATACCCAGGGACATCCCGGATCTGCCCGCCGTGCCGGGCATGCCCGCGCTGCTGCCCTCGTCCGTCCCCGCCACGGCCGTGGTGGCGCCCGTACGCCGCCGCCTGGCCGCCGCGTTCCGCCTGCTGGTCGCCCTGGCGGCGGCCGGGGCGGTGACGATCGACCTCGTCCTCAGCAGCCCCCTGCGATTGCTCAGCTACTTCACGATCCAGAGCAACATCCTGCTGGCGCTGGTCATGCTCCTGGCGGCACGCCGAGCATGGACGGCCCGCCGCCCCCTCCCCTCGGGTCTGACCGGCGCGACCCTGCTCTACGTGGCGACGACCGGCTTGGTGTACCACCTGCTCCTGGCGAACGCGTCGAGCCCGTTCTCGATGACGGGAGAGACGGCACCGCCGACGGGCTGGCACGCGGTCACGAATCTCGTCCTGCACACGATCACCCCGATCGCGGCGGCCCTGGACTGGCTGCTGCTGACGGCACCCGGCAGCCTGCACATACGCCAGGCGGCGGCGTGGCTGCTGTACCCCGTGGCCTACCTGGCGTTCTCCCTGGCACGAGCCGAACTCCTGCCGGCCGGCACCCCGGCCCGCTACCTCTACCCCTTCCTGGACGTAGACCTGCACGGCTACAAGGGCGTCCTGGGCAACGCCCTGCTGTTGGGCCTCGCCATCTACGCCCTGGCCGTCCTCCTGGTCGCCCTGGACCACACCCGCCCCAACCCGGTCCGCCACCGGGCCCACCACCGCGCGAAAACCGGATTTCGTCTCCAGCCACCGGTGGGCTAAAGTAAACGACGTCACCGCGACGAGCGGGGACATCGGGGTGTAGCGCAGCTTGGCAGCGCGCTTCGTTCGGGACGAAGAGGTCGTGGGTTCAAATCCCGCCACCCCGACAGTGAAGTACCAGGTCAGGGGCCTGATCCGCGAGAGCGGATCAGGCCCCTGAGTGGTTTCCAGGGTCCGCTGGGAGAAATCTGGGAGAAGATCTTGGAATCCTGCTCCCCAGACGCACGTCCTGAGGAACTCTGAGGCGGACCGGAAAAGAGTCGGTGAGCACGGCGCTGACGACGTGGACAGACCACGTGCCGGCACACCCGCCCAAGGCGGGGGGCTACAGTCCGGCCTTCAGGTACCAGCCAGAGGCAGCTGGCGTGAAGCGCCACGCGGCGAGTCTGGTCTGGTCGGTGGCTACTTCGCTGAGCAACTCCATAAGCCGCCAGCTCCGTACTGCCAGATTGCGATCATCAGGCTTGCAGAGTGCGATGGAAGAGAAGCCGCCTGCTTCAAGCACGAGGACATGCACAAGAGGCAGGCCCCTGCCGATAGTTCTGTCCTAATCACGCGATCGCAAGAGCGCGGCATGGGACCGATACCCGAGCACGGATAGGCGGAACGGTGAGCATCGTCGACATCCTGTCCCCATCGGGCGATAAGGCCGGCACCGTCGAGCTCCCCGCGGAGATCTTCGGCCTTGAGAATGTCAGCGTCCCGCTGATCCACCAGGTCGTCGTCGCGCAGCTGGCCGCTGCCCGTCAGGGCACCCACAAGACCAAGACACGCGGTGAAGTCCGTGGTGGTGGCAAGAAGCCTTACCGCCAGAAGGGCACCGGCCGCGCCCGTCAGGGTTCGACCCGCGCGCCGCACTTCGCCGGCGGTGGCGTCGTCCACGGTCCCGTGCCGCGCAACTACTCGCAGCGCACCCCCAAGAAGATGAAGGCTGCCGCTCTGCGTCACGCCCTTACCGACCGGGCTCGTCACAACCGCATCCACGTCGTCACCGCCGTGGTCGAGGGCGAAAACCCCTCCACGAAGGCTGCCAAGAGCCTGTTCGGCAAGATCAGCGAGCGCAAGAACCTGCTCCTGGTTGCCGAGCGCGCCGACGAGGCCGCATGGCTGTCCGCCCGCAACCTGCCCCAGGTTCACATCTTGGAGCCGGGCCAGCTGAACACCTACGACGTCCTCGTCTCAGACGACGTGGTCTTCACCCAAGAGGCCTACGAATCATTTGTGTCCGGCTCAGCCGCGTCTGCCAAATACGCCGTATCGGCTCCTCCGCGAGTGGTAAATAGCTGGCTCATCGATGCCCCCGCCATCCTAAGAAAAGACGAAACATTTCGCGTAATGTTGCAGATTCGTCCGCCACATAAGGACGGCCTTCGTAGAGTTAGGCAAGTTGAGCCTCATTGGCCCGGCCGGGACCACCTGGACCTGTACACCCTACTCTTCGCCGAGAATGCAGAAGTGGAGCCGCTCGGGCATCAACTTCGTTTGCCTCGTTTCGGAGGAACTCGCCCTGTGGAATTCTCGATCACTCCGCGCGAACAAGGCGTCCTGATCATGCGTGTCCAAATCCATCTTTACCGCGAGGGCACCCTCCTTCAGGAACTGGAAGCCAGTCTCAATATCGAAGCTACAGAGTCATGAATGTGAGACCTTTGCCGCTGAGGAAAACTCAGGACAATGATGGCAGCGGGTTCACAAGGGCTCCCGAGCCTGCCGACCGCGGAGGCGCACCTTCGGGGTCATTGATCTTCAGATGGAACGATAGAGACCACAATTATGATGTAACCGCATTTGGCGAGATATTTGCCCCGCGTGGGTCAATCAACGGAACGCTGAAGAAGACGGAAAGCCAGATGTCAGGATATATTCACACAGTCCGCGACACCTGGCTCAAGCTCATAGAATTCAGAGAAGGGCACCCAAAAAAGCCCAGTTACCCCTTCAGTGATAAATTTGATCTGCGCTCGG
This sequence comes from Streptomyces sp. NBC_00287, assembly GCF_036173105.1. Taxonomy (NCBI): domain Bacteria; kingdom Bacillati; phylum Actinomycetota; class Actinomycetes; order Kitasatosporales; family Streptomycetaceae; genus Streptomyces; species Streptomyces sp. NBC_00287. The sequence continues at coordinate 5,184,210 of NZ_CP108053.1, read as the reverse complement.
ACGACGACCGCGAACTAATGAAAACGATGGGAAGACGGCTGAGCTCCCGAGGCTACATACTATTCGACTTGGTCTTCAGTCGCAATGACACAGGTTTGCGAAAAATTCGTGAACTGCTCGAGGCTGCACATCGCAAAGGGCCGTGCGTTCTCACCTTTCAGTCCAATGACCTCTTTGTCCCATGGCCGATGCTCTACCTACCCCTCGACCCCAACGTGAATGTGGAGAGCGAGGAATTTACATGGTCAATGAGAGAGTTCCTTGGCTATCGTCACTGGATCGAGCACCAGTTTCGCGAGAACACCGAAGAATCGGAAATTAGAGTAAACGGGGAACTGAATGTTGGACTGAACGCCGATACCAGGATCGACACGGGCCGACAGCCGGAACAGAAATTGGTGACTTCAGTCGAACGACAGCTCGCTGCGGCTAGTTCTCAAATCACCCGTCGCTACAGGCGACCAAAGTTGGCTACAGATCTGAGTGAGCCACGATTCAATGACCAGCTCATGTGCTTCTGTTGTCACGCAAAGGTAAGTGGCACTCCAACAGGACCCCACTTGGGTGAGCCCTCTATCGAGCTGAGCGACGGTGCTCCGATTTATACCGGTGACTTTGAGTCCTGGTTGGCCGATCGCACCCTCCCCAATACCGTCATCTTCATTGATGCCTGCCAGGGCGGCCAGCTGAGTTCGACGTTCTACCGCTCGTTCAGTGTGGTCTTGCTGGAGAAGGGCGCAAACTGTCTCATCGGACCACAAGTGGATCTACCAATCCCTTTCGCTTGCGAATACACTAAGCGGTTCTTTGAACAATTCCTGATTCCAGGCACACGGATCGGTGACCTAGTACGCGACCTCACCCGGTCTTTTGCAGAAGACTGCCAAAATCCGCTTGGACTCATTTTTTCACTTTACCGCGGATTGGACACCCGCTTGGTTTTGAGCGACAGGACAGGCTAATGGACGATCGCTTGCCATCTGGTGAAGGCTTCGACCGCTTCACAGTCCTGGATCTCGACGGGGCTGGGCACTTCGTCTTTCCGGATTCCCAGAGGCAAGTACCCGAAGACGAGGTAAGCGACTTCCTCAGAGGACAACTTATCGTTCCAAATAACGTGACCGACATTTTCGTCTGGGTGCACGGCTGGCAGCACACCCAGAGGAGCGCCTACAAAACAGCCGCCCGCCTATTTTCCTCAATCGAAACTATTTACAACGAACAGTTTGAGATGTATCCGCATCTCCATGACTTCCGAGCCATGTTCATAGCCGTACGCTGGCCATCGAGGAGCGCCCCCTCCCCTCGAGGTTACTTTCGAATACGGGACCGAGCCCATCGGATGACCACTCACGGCTATGCTGAGTTTACATTGTCACACCTGTTGGGGTACCTGGATGAAGAACGGGAACGGCCGAAGATGGGGCCGGACACCCTCATGGCCGCGGGCGGTCAGTATTTGCACTGCATCGGCCACTCATTCGGAGGACGCTTCCTTGCCGAGGCAATCGCAGCGGCCCCGGCTCCACAACCTCCAACCCTTCCATTGCTTCCATTGAATGAGCGCTTCGAGTACACGATCGACAACTTGATCGTTTTCCAGATGGCCGCGCGACGGACTGTATTTGCCGATAAATTCAATGCCCTCCTAGAAAACGGGCCGCTACAAGGCCCGGTATGCCTTACATTCTCACGAGCTGACAGGGCAAATTGTTCTTGGCATCGGTTCACGGAATCTGGCGCTTGTGCCATCGGCTGCCAGGGAGCGACGCAGCCTCGCAACCGCATCAGAACCACGTCGCTGCGCCCATCAGATGAAACCTACGAGAAGCATGAGCTGTCTTCTGACGTCGTGAACGTCGATGCAGGATGGCGATACCGAAAGGGAAGGTTTACGCGACCGGAGGGCTCCCACTCTGACTTCTGGTACCGAGAATCGATTCATCTTGTCCTTACGCTTGTAAACTACGCTCGACCGGATCGAGCTTAAGGGAGACTCAGGTTGGCGTTTCACTGGAAAAGATTGACATCAGGAAGGGCCCGCTCCACAGAACGGATCGAGCCCTTGAGCGCTTTTCGTACCACGGACCTACCGTGACGCTTTCAGACGCTCCTGTAAGAGGTCACTGAGTAGGGCGACCGGTGACGCAGGGCACATGGCCAACCGGGCATCAAGCGACGCCTCCCACTCGACGGTGAGGTGCCTCAGCAGCTCCTCGCGCATCTCTCGGGTGATGTGGGAGTAGCGCGCTTGCACGGATCCGTCGATGTGTCCCATTCGCTCATCCATGAGCTTCGGTGGGGTACGGAACCCTTCCATGCGCGTCTTGTGTGTGTGCCGCAACCCGTGGGGTGTGAGCCCTTTCGCGGTCGGCACCCAGCAGGCCTCCGCCCGTGCTTGAGCCCCCCTCCCCCGGGCCGGCACACCGGGCCAGGGATGAGCCAGCACCGGCACGGGCCGCGCTTCCTGTGGTGCCTTCTTCGGGTACCAGCCGGAAGCGGCCGGCGTGAAGAGCCACGTGGCGAACCCATTCCGGCGCCAGTGCTCCGCCTGGTCGACGGCACCCCCGCCGCGGGTGAACCCCAGAGCTTCAATGGCCTCCCGCACCCGCGCTTGGGTGGCTGCGGCTACGACGTCCGGTCGGTTGAGGACGTTGGACACGGTGCCGGTGGAGACACCGGCGCGTCTGGCCACGTCCACCACCTTCGCGCCGGTCTCCCCGGTGCGGGACACGCCCTGCCCTCGGAACATGTACGTCTTGCCATGGCAGGTGCAGGGCTTCGGCTGCGTACGGGCTATATGCGCTGTCCACAGTCGAGTGAGCCACGTGGGAGCATCGATGGTGCGATAGCTGTCGTCCTTGGGAGGGCAGCGCTCGAACTCTCCGGAGTCGAGTTCGTGAAGCTGCCATTCCACGCGCACGCCTGAGGGGCGGATGAACTCCGTCTCCAGGCCCACGATTTCACCCCACCGCATGCCCGTGTAGCCCTTGGTAACCAGGGCTACGAACTCGTCATCGCGCCCGGAGAGGAGCGAGGCCCGCTCGGCACACAGCAGGATGCCGAGCGGATCCGTGACGACTTTCTCCGGCCCGCGGTCACGCGAGCGTCCGGCGCGCTTACCCCTGCCACGACGCTTCGTGGCGGGGTTGGAACTGATAAGTTCCTCGTCCACCGCGTCTTCCAGAACGAGGTGAAGCGTGCCGCGCCAGGTCTTCACGCTCGAAGCGGCGTACAGCGCCTTCTCTTTCTTCTCCCACCCCTCGACGTCCGCGCGTTGGATGGACGCAAGTGGACGGTCCTCGAACTCCGGGAGTAGGTGTTCTTCGAGGTGGTGGCGATAGTTCTGCATCGTGGATGCCGCTAGATCTTGCGCCGCATACCACCGTGAGGCGTACTCGCCGAAGGTGATCTGTCCGGCCGCCGGATCCTTCCATGTACCGGCTCGCACCTTGGCCTCTTCGGCGTCAGCAGCCTTCTTGGCTTCACGCTTGGTGCGGAAACGGATGGCGTTGCCGTTCTCGTCCGAGACTGTGCCGTACTTGCCCTTCGAGATCTTGTAGCGGCCACGCCAGTACGTGTCGCGGTTCTCGACGAACCCCATGCTTCCTCGCATCACAAAGAGGCGGGCGAGAGCCGGTGTTTGACTCCCGCCCGCCATGGTTTTTCTGCTGTCAGATGGCATTCCGAGCGCGCCGCGGACGCCGCGCCTTGAGCTGTACCGCGGGTACGTCGAAGGGGACGAACGTACGCCGACGGGTCGAAGTGGCGCTGATTCCCGGCATATTCACCGGGTTGGGGCGTTCCTCAAGGATCTGGAAGATCTCCTCTACGTGGCTCCGTGTAAAGCGGTAGCCACTCCCGCTCCGGAGAAATGGGATACGGCGGCGCCGTGCCTGCTCCTTCACCCACCACTCCGAGCAGTCGAGCGCCTCGGCTACCTCCGCGGCCGAGTAGGACTTGGGAAGGGCGGAGTTCGTCTCACCCGAGTTCATGGCTCCTCTTCCTCTCAGGTCCGCTACTTCCGCTACCTCCGCTACCGCCCTGGTCAGGGACATGATCCAGGTAGCGGATAGAGGTAGCGGTAGCGGATGGAGCCGCTACCTGCCCGGGTTCGTGGCCGCGGGGCGGGTAGCGGATGGGGCGTCGCGGTAGCGGATGCACAACGCACATCCGCTACCGATTTCAGGGCTCTGACCTGCCCGGTAGCGGAGGTAGCGGAAGTAGCGCACTCTCAGGGGGTGGAGGGCAGTACCGCTGCCACGCGTCGTGCAGATCGCTCGCGTAGTAGCCCTTCATGACGCTGCCGCCGGCCTTGATGTTGCGGGCCGCGATGGGGGTGTTGTCCGCGGTCATGTATTCGCGCAGCATCCGCGACAGCCCGCGGGCATCGAGGGGCTTGCCGCTCATGTCCGCCCACGGTGCCTCTTCGAGGCTGTGCAGCCGGTCGAGGATGGCGACGGTGGGCAGGCGGTCGATGCCGTTGAACACGTAGTCGCGCAGGTCGGTCAACAGGCGGATGCCGATGCTGCCCTTGTCGCTGGTCTTGGCCGCGTTCACCAGCTCGATGCACGCGGCGCGCGCCCGCTCCGGCCACGCGCCACCCGCCGCGTCCGCGATGGTGAGCAGGGGTTCCCATACGTCCGCGGGCCGGTCGCTGATTCCCTCCGGGAGCTCCGGGAACACTCCGTCGACCAGGTGGCGCACGGACTGTGCCCATGCGGCGAGCCGGGCGCGCAGCTCGTGCCCTTCTTTCTCGTGGATGCGCTGCCGGAACGGTTCGACCTGCTCGTTCGGTGCGCGGCGGCGCATGCGGACAATGATCGACCGGGTCAGGATCGTGTCCGGCAGCGAGCCCAGCCCGGCGACCGCGACCCCGCAGAACGACGGGAACTCCTGCACTTGCTGATTGGAGCCGTCGCCCACGCAGCGCCACATGACACCGGAGCGGCGGTGTCCGGCGTTCAGGAAGCCGCGGAGCTGTTCGTTCTCTCCGGCCTTGGGCCCGAAGACGGTATCGATCTCGTCGAACAAGATCGTCGGCCGTCCCTCCATCCCTGACACCGCACGGAAGAGCGCGGACGCGGACGCGTTGACCGCGACCATCGGTTGCGGCACGAGGGTTTCCACGATCTCCAGCGCGCGGGACTTGCCCGAACCCGGCTCCGGCGACAGGAACGCGAGCCGCGGTGTGGAGTCGAAGCAGTCGAGCAGATGCGCGTGTGCGTCCCACAGCGTCACGGCGACGTACGCGGCATCGAGGGGGAAGATGTTGAAGCGTCGGTGGAAGGCTTCCACCTCATCGAGCAGTGCGGAGCCCTCCATGGCGGATGCCGGCGGATTGGCGCTCATGCCGCCTGCCTCCCTTCCTGGTTGGTGCGGATCGGGCATGCGTCGCGATGGGCGGTGTGGTCGTCGATCAGGGCGAGCACCTTCGTGTGGCCGACGGCGCTGCGGTCCCTGCCGCACTGGCACTTCGAGGTGGCGGTAGGCACGGCGCCGCGCGGTGCGCAGATGCACAGCCATGCAATCGGGTACCGGCCATCCGTCTGGTGCGGGTCAGGACGAAGAGCAGAACGGACGCCCTTGCGGGCGGCGCCTGTCGGCTCGCCCGCGGCCGGACCGGGCGCGGCTTGTGCGGCGGCGCGCGGGCCGGACGGGGTGGCGGGAAGGCTCTTCAGTGGGGGGCACGGCAGGGTGCTCATGCCGCGCTCCGCTGACCGTTGCGGGCAATCGACCAGTTCAGACCGCTGCGAATGGTCGCCTCACACGACCGCGGCGACAGACCGGCCTGCTCCCCCGCCCACTGAAGAGCCTCCTCAACCTGCTCCCTGGGAAGGTCGCCCCACGCGATGAACCGCCCCAAGGCTCGCGCCGCCCGCAGCAAGGTGGCGTTGCGCTCACCCTCCGGAGCCTGCCGCACCGACGCCGTTTCCGCGTTCAAGCCTGCCGCGGCATAGCTGGACGCCCGCGCGGAGGACGGTGCAGCCGTTACTGCCCGCGAAGCCTGACGGGCCGTCAGGCGGGCGCGCAGCCATTCCGGCAGAGATGCGGGCGGCGCGTCGTTGACGATCGCGTAGGCGCCTGTTGGGGTGATGCTGCCGGGAGCGACGACGTAGCCGCCCCATGCACGGGTGTCGATGCGCTTGCCGAGCCGTCCGGCCGTGTTGCCGAGCCGGACGCCGGGCGGGGCGGTGAAGTACAAGTGGACCCCGCCGCTCGCGGTCCGCACCGTGCGGGTGGTGGGCACGGCCTGCCCGGCGCGCTCGCAGAGCGCCGTGAAGGTCGTCACGCCTGTAGGCGTGTCCGTACTGCTCTTCCGCTTGGGCATGTCGAGGTCGACAACGACCAGCCCGGACGGGCCGGTCGCGATCCCGACGTTGAACGGTAGGTCGCCCCACGCGCGGCGGATGCGGTCCGGGTCGATGGTGGCGCGCTCTTCCCACTTGCGGTGACCGCCCGCGCAGTCCCCGATGCCCGGGCAGACGTCCTCACCGTGCAGCGCGGGGCGCTTGTCGCCGGGACGGAGCGGGAGGACGGCCCATCCCTGCTCCGCGGCGTCGAGGGCGGCGTATAGGAGGTGACGGTTCATGTCGTCACCCCAGACGTGCTCGATGGGTGGCGGGGGCCGGACGGCCCTCGCCGAATGCACGACGTTGGGTCATGCTGGACATCTCCTGCTCTCTTGGAGGGACTGGAGAACCGGGGCGGGCGCAGGCTTTGGAGAGACGGCGCCCGCTCCGGGCGTAGCTACTGGTTGTTGATCCAGTGGGCGTACTGCTGGCGGACGTAGTGGCGCGGGTCGCAGATGACGCCCGCGTCGTCCAGGCTCATGAGCCGCTCTGCCGCCTCGTTCGCGGTCTCGGCCGCGTCGTCGCCGACATCCTGCAGGGCGATGCGGTCCAGCAACGCCGCTTTGCGGAGCCAGAAGTCACGGGGCAGCCGGGTGCCGAACGGCTTGTCGGCAGCCGTCTGGGCGGTCCATCCGATCTCGCTGACGATGCTCGGGGCGAGCGCGTAGGCCTCCTCCGAGGTGGGCCACAGTCCGGTGTTGCTGTGGTGGTCGGCCGTGACGTACAGGCGCAGCCGCTCGCCGTCGCGGGTGGGGTGCTGGCGTACGGGGCCGGTGGTGAAGGCCTGCGACAGGGCGTCGGTGACGCGGTCAGTGTCGGCCGGGTCACAGATGATGCGGATCTCGAACATGGCTTCCTTTCGTCAGGCTGCGTTGAGGAAGGGCTGTTGCCAGGGCGGCAGGCTTGCCAGGACGCGGGTACGCCAGCGCATGGCGTAGTCGATGCAGTTGGCGCAGTTCTTGTGGGTGTGACCGGGCAGGGGCGCGCGGCGGCGGGCGTGGGAGCTCCAGGCGGCGGAGTCCGCGGATGCCAGCAGGTGGCCGACGCGTTCCAGTCCGAGGATCTTGAAGCCGAAGCCGTGCAGCTTGAAGCCGTGCGCGGCCATGGCATTGACGATCGCGGCGCCCTTGCGGGTGGATTGCAATCGGCAGACCGAGCCGAGCCCCACCACCGGTTCGGCGCGCAGGTCTACTCCGGCGTTCTCGTAGAGCTCCACACAGCGCTCGTAGTCGTCGACTTCACGGCCCTGGAGGACAGGGGCTATGCGCAGGTCAGGGGCGAGGGAGCGCAGTTCCAGGAAGTTGGCTACGGTGCGGCGCTGGTGTTCGCCAACGCTGAGGTGGGTGCCAACGAAGTACTGTCCGCCGAACCAACCGCCCTCAATGATGGCCTCTTCACACATCCAGTCCTGCGGAGCGGCCCAGTCGTAAGGGCCGACGTGCTCCCAGATGCGGCGCAGGTCATCGACGTACTGCCGGGGCGGGCGAGTCCAGGTGCCCTTGTCCTTCAGCTCCATGAAACCGCCGGAGTCGACGGCGTAGGGACCACGAGCTACGTCCCACTTGACGGCGCGGTCCCAGTGCTCGGACTTCAGGAACAGCGGCACGTCGGTCAGGCGCAGCCAGTGCCGCTTGTGGGTGGTCAGGTAGAACCTCACCGATCCCCCTGCGGGAGCTCCGGGAGCCCCGCGGCTTCCAGCGCCTTGGGGTCGAAGCCGGGCAGCGCGGCGCGGGTGACGAGTGCCTGCGCGAGCTGTTCGGCGTAGGCGGCGCCAGTACGGGCCACCTCGATCTGCGTCGTCGCGCGCAGGGTTTCGACGCGCTCGATGTGGGCGTACTCCTCGCGCCGCTCGCTGGTCTGCCGCTCGTAGGCCACGGTTTCGCGGCGGTCGTGGCGCCAGTAGCGGGCGGCGAGTGCGTATGCGCCGGCGGTGGCGAGCGACCACAGCAGCAGGGGCAGCGCGAGTCCGTCGGAGTATCCGGCAACCCCGGCGAAGGCGAGGGCGCCGGAGGCGGCGAACGCGGTCCCGGTGAGCACGGAGTCTCCGGTGGCGTTGCCCGCGACCACGCCCGTGGCGGCGGCCCCGAGGGACAGGGCGGTCATCAGGACGGCGTTGCCGACGGAGTGTTCGGCGCCGTTGGCGTTCCAGATCCGGGCGAGTGCGAGCACGGTCGTGGTGGCCAGTGCGGGCGCGGCCTTGGGCAGTGCGGCGGCGAGCCAGTGGCGGGCAAGGGTGGGGTCGTTCACGGCGGTTCTCCTGTCAGTCGAAGGAGGCCAGGAAGTCGGCGAAGGAGGCCACCAGGTCGTGGATGGGCTCATACGCGCCGGTCCCGGCGGTGAAGAAGCCGAACAGGAACAGCAGCACCGCGGCGCCCGGACCGCTCGCCCTGGACTTGACGGCGACGACGGAGGCGGCGCCGAACAGCGGCACGGCGGAGAAGGTGAGGGTCATCGGGTGGCCTCCGGGCGGGGAGTGTCGGTGCCCGCCCGGTAGATGCGGGCCCAGCGGTTGTAGAGCCAGCGGCCGACGCGTATGCGCTTGCCGGTCGCGTGGCAGCGGCGGCAGTCCTTGCCGCGCTTCATGCGGCCCTTGCGGTCGGTCTTCATCGCGAAGCCCCAGCCGTTGCACTTGCGGCAGTTACCGAACGGCGAGGCAGCACACACAGCGACGTAACACAGAGTTATGCCGAGAAACAGGGTGATAGCGAGCAGGGCAGGGGTCATGGCGGGCCCTTCCAGGCGGTTTTCAGGGGTTTCCGCAGGTGGGCCGCTATCCGCTAGCGGCCTGATCAGAGCGGGTTTGGGGCGCTAGCGGGGCCGCTAACGTTAGCGGGGTGTGCCGCTAGCGCTAGCGGCCCCGGAGCCTCAGCCCGCGTCCCGCTTTCCATCACGCTCCGCAATCGCGGTGGTGATGTGGGAGCGGTCGATGCCGCGCCGGTTGACGACCTTGCCCTTCACCCGGCGGCCCACCTGGATGGTGGAGACGCCGTGCGGCTTCAGGGCCGCGGCGAGCCCTTCGGGGTCCCAGCCGTCGTAGACCTCCTCGCGCAGCTCCGCGAGGCGGGCGACGACGGTCTCGGACCACACCTTGGGCTCATCGGCCGGCACAACGGCGAGGATGTCGCGCAGCAGGTCATACGCGCTGGTGACCGGCTCGGGTGCCTCCCCGAGCGCGTGCCCGGACAGCGTGCCCGCTTCCTCGCGCAGGCGGCGGGCGCGGGCGCCGATGGCTTCGGCACCCTGGCCGTCGATGTAGACGGAGCGCACGATCCGGGCGTCCGAGCCTTCACCGACGAAGTAGTGAATGCCCTTGTCACCCCAGGCGAACATGGTCGCCCGCACCCCGCGCTTGTACGCGGACGTGCCGAGCACCATGTCGTTCTCCAGCTGGCCCATGACCTTCAGGCACCAGCGGGCCGACGCGTTCGCGGAGATACCCGTCGGCAGTGCCTTGGCGTCCGGGCGCTGCGTGGCGAGCAGCAGCACGATGCCAGTGGCCGGACCGCGCTTGACCAGGTCGGTTGCGATCTCCTCGAACTCCTTGGCGTGCTCGGGGTGCTCGAACAGCACCTGGCACTCATCCACCCCGATCACAATCGGGTGCAGACCCAGGGAGCGCTTGTCGGCAAGAGCGCTGGTCACCTTCGACTCCGGGCAGACATCCCGCGGCAGCGAGCGGATCACCTTCGTGCGCCGCCTGAGTTCCTCGCGCAGCGCCCGGAAGTCGTTCAGGCAGTACTCGATGGACTCGTCATCGTCACCCGCGGCGTGCCGGTGCGAGACGGCGTCGCCGACCGGGTCGAGATCGCCCGTGCCCTTCATGTCGTAGGTGTGCAGCTCAGCCCGCGGATCGAGCGCGGCGATGAGCAGCAGCAGCCTGAGCAGGAACGTCTTGCCCATGCGGGGGATGGCGCCGATGACGCCCGCGATGTACATCAGCGTGGCTTCGACCCAGCGTCCGCGCTGGTCAGTGCCGTAGGCGACCGGCTTGAACAGGTCGACCGAACCCGACTTGAGCAGCGGCCACTTGGGCTGCTTGGCGCGGGACATGTCCTGATCCCCGACCCAGAGCACGAGGTGACCGGTGTGCTCATCCGGCACCGCCTCGGGCCACACGCACCCCAGCGGGCGGCGCAGGCCGGAAGCGAGCCGGTCGCGGCGCTCGATAACGTCGGTCACCGTGACGCCGTACGGGAGGTTGCCCTCCGCGCGCCAACCGGGCCCGTCGCGGGTGATGGGAGCGGTGAACTCGAATCCGTCGCGGCCCTTGGCCTGCGCCTGGTTGATGGCGGGGATGCCGAGCGCCCCAAGGGCACGCAGCACAATGTCACTGGTGAGCTTGACCGCCTTGGGCAGTTCCACCGCACGGTGGATAACCGGGGCATCCGCGCGGCGGCCGGCGAACCCGAGCGCCATCACGACCGCGCTCACCGACACCGCCTGAAGCCAGCCGGGGGCGAGCACGTACATGGCAAGCGCAGCCCCGAGCCCGACGAACATTCCGAGCACGGCCACGAGGGTGCGCAGTCGGACGCGTCCGTCGCGCTGCCGCGACAGCTTCAGGTATTCCGCGGCGTCCTCACGGCGGACCGCGGCGAGTCGGACCGGCTCCCCCTCACGGTCGGCCACCCACCGCATGATGCCGCCCACGAACTTCGCGGCGCCGGAAGGGGCTTGGAGGGTGAGGCGGGCGGCGTAGACCGGGGCCCGAAGCGCGTGGTAGCCGACCGAGTGGGCGTAGTGGCGGGCCACCCACGCCGCGGCGGTCCGCAGCTCTGCCAGCGAGCGCAGCCACTCGGGAACGACCGCACGGCGGTGCGCTCCCGCGAGCCGACCGAGGTAACCCGGACCGGTCGCCCGCGGGGCCGGTTGGTCGACCATCACGGCTGCGGTCGGGTCGGCCGACTCGGTACCCGACCGGTCCGCGCCGGAGTCGGCTGACGGGTCGGAGTCGGGTCGGGTGGTCGGGTCGGCCGACTCGGCTCGGGCCGACCGCGCCTTGTCGAGGTCGACTACCTCGCCCCCGGAGTCGGCGTTCATCTCGGCTTCGAGTCGGTTGAACAGTTCGTTGTCGTCGTCGGGGTGCTTCACTGAGATTCCCTTCCAATGGGAGGAAAGGCGGGGCCGGTCCGTCGCTGTAGGAGGTGAGCGGACGGGCCCCGCCGGATTCATTGCGGGGAGGTCAGACGGCGGTGGGGGCGCCCGTGGTCGGCGCGGTCACCACCAGATGGAGGACTTCTTGGCGGCCTTCGCGGTGGCGGCTTCGTTGACGATCCGCTGCCGCTCGGTCTGCAATGCGGTCAGCTCCGTGGTGAGCCGGTTCAGCACCGACTGCCAGAGCGTCTCCAGCTTCCGTTCCGCGCGGCCGGGGCTCTTGCCGCGGACGACCTTGTAGGAGCCGCCCGCCAGGGCGGCCACGACCTGGCGGCGTTCGCGGCCGGTGAGCGGCCACATCTCCTGCTTACGGGCCGCTTCGAGCTTGCGCTCGGTCTGCTGGATTTCGCGGTCAAGGCGGCGGGTGTTGGGCTTGAGCATGGTCAGCCCCTCCTCGGAGTGTTCAGGTCGTGGTGGGGGTGTCGGGGAAGGCGCAGGGCACGCACATGCCGAGTGAGGTCGGGATGACGTATCCGGCGTCGGTGCGGCAGTTCGGGCAGGTGCGGCGGGCGCACATCGCCTTGGCGAGTGCGGCCCGCTTGCCGGGCGTCATCGGCCGCACGGGTTTGGCGCGGTCGACGCGGTAGAGGTAGGCGACCAGCGGGCCGCGCCGGTAGCGCGGGCGCAGTACCTGAGCCGCGATCGGCTGACCGCCCGGACGTAAGCCGCGGGCGCGCAGTTGGCGGCGCGTGGCGAGCCCGTCGGGGGCGTAGCGCCACGGGTAGGTGGGGATGCCGAACTGGCTTCCGGAAGGGTCGAAGCACTTGCCGAATGCCCCGGGCATCAGGCGGCCTCAGCCTCTGACTCCTCGCCCGCAGCGTCCACAGCGTGCAGCGGGCGGCCCTCAGCGCGCTCGCCCTTCAGGGTGTCGCGCAACGTGCGGGCGTTGGCCTGCGAGACGTGCACGGCGGTGCGGATGCGGTCCGCGGTCAGCTCCGCGTCCGGCCACTGCACGGTGGCCGCGCGTGCCTCGGTCAGCAGCTCCTCGAAGGTGCGCTGAGCTTTGCCCTTGCCCTTGCTGGTACCGGGGCGGCGGCGCGGGCGCGGCTTAGGGTCGGCAGTGGGTGCCGGCGGAGTCTCCGCCGGGGGCGGTGCGGGCGTTTCCTGCTCGGTGGCGGCGGGGGCGAGTTCGCCCATGCGCAGCATCACGCGCTCGCGCCGCGGGGTCTTCGTGCGCCACTTACGGCCGTAGCGCTCACGCAGGTCTGCGCGGGCCAACTGCCGCTCTTTCTCCCGCTTCAGCGCCTCGGAGTAGGAGGTGACCTCCCACAGCGTCATACGGCGCCACAGCGCGAAAGTGGAGGGGAAGGCGAGCAGCCAGCGGGAGAACCGGATCTTCTCCATGCGGCGGCCGGTGGCCGCGCCGATCCGGACGGCGTAGATGTGCGCGCCGATCTCGGAGAACACCACCCACAGCAACGGCATCGTGCCGTGCGCGACCTTCGCCCACACGCCATGTCCGGCGGCGACGTTCAGCCCGCAGGTGACCAGGGTGAGCACCCAGGGCACGAACCGCACCCACGCAAGCGCCATATCCATGCGGATCAGCAGCAGGTTGGCGACGGTGAACACAGGGATGGCCACGTCGATACCGACCGGCAGCATCCACGGCTCACCGAAACCCCAGCGAGCCGCAGCAGCGGAGACGGCGTCGAAGGAGGCGATCAGACCGAGTGCGCCGACTCCGGCCGCGGCGAGTGCGCCGATTCCGGCGAGCCCCATTTCCGGGCGGGTCAGCGGCGGCACCCCGGACGAGGACCCCTCCGGTGCGGGGGGCGTGGTGGTCATGCCGCCACCCCCTTGCGTGCCGGGCGACGGCGCCGGGCGGGGCGGGTGAGCGGGATGACGTCGAACAGGTCGGGGTTGTCCTCGATGACCTGCGCGGCCATGCGGACCAGGTCATCGGGAAGGTCCGGGTTGTCGGCGAGGATGTCGCGCGCCGCGTCCTCGCGGGCCGCGCGCTCCTCGTCCGTCTCGCCCTCGACCCCGAGCCACAGCTCAACCGGGGTACCGAGCGCGAGTTCCGCGAAGTCCTCGACAGAGACAGCCTGCTGTCGGCCGATGTACGTACGCATGGCAAGACTCCTGAAGTGGAGGGACGGGAAGACCGCCGGGGCAGGCGCAGGCTTTGGAGAGACGGCGCCCGCCCCGTCGACGCAGGGAAGGTCAGACCCGGACCCGACGGGGCCGGTTGAAGAGGTTGATCAGTCCTCCGGTCACCGCGGTGACCGAGGTGAACGACACGAAGACGACCGTGGCCCAGTTCGCGCCCAGGTCGCGGACGTAGTGGCCGTTGGCGACGGCAGCGGCGATGCCAAGCACGAGGAACAGCAGGGTGGCAAGCGCGCGGCCGGAGGTCATGGGCTTGGTGCCGCGGGCGACCAGCTCGATGTCGGCCGGGCGGACCGGGCGCAGGTCGTTGCCGTTCGTCTGGACGTCGACCAGGTTCCCGGAGCGGTGAGCGGCGACGCCGGCCACCGTGCCCAGGGCCTTTTCACTGCGGATACGGACGACGTCACCGATGGCGAGCAGCATGGAAGTTCCCCCTTGAAAGTCGTTGTGGACACCGGAGCTCCGGCTCCTCTCGACCCCGCCCGTACGGACCGCTCCGCAGAGCGCCCGGACGCGCAGGGCGAGCAACCGGCGCGGCGCTAGCCGCCGCGATTCGGTGGAAGGTGACCAGTCGTCCGCAGCACTCCGAGGTGCTCGCGGACCGGGGATGGAACGGCGCCGCCGTGCCGGTCAATCACGGCCGCGCCCATCGCTTTCGTCGACTCACTGCCACTCCTTCAGACCGCTGAACAGGGGATACGCACTGCAAGGGGGACTTGAGTCCCCACACTCCGGCCGTTGCTCGCGGTCACCGGGCCACCTCGCCAGTACGGGCCGAAACCCTGTTCTGCCTGGCCTTTAGCGGGATTGCAGCGTCCCCGCCCTGTGCATTCGTGCAGGTCAAGCGCCTGTTTCCCGAGATCCGGAGCGGGCGCTCGCTGACTAGCTTGCACTAGTCTGCTGTGGTGCACAACCCTCGTGGGGTGATGCGAGCTAGTTCGCTGTGGTGGGTACGCTCAGAGCATGACTGTCACAGGCGGGCCGAAGCCGAAAGCGGTGCAGGTCGCGGACGCACTTCGCGACGACATCAAGAAGATGAAGCCGGGAGACAAGCTCCCGTCACAGCGCGAGTTGATGGACCGCTTCGGATTCGCGAGCCAGACCATCCAGAACGGCTTGGCTGCACTCCGGGCCGAAGGGTTGATCGTGTCGGCTGGAAACCTCGGCAACTTCGTCAGCGACGGGGCTTCCCCCAGCAGCGACGTGCGCGACGACATCAAGGAAATCCGCTCCCAGATTCAGGCGTTGGCTGAACGGGTCGCAGCGCTCGAAGAGCGTTCCGGCCCGGGTGGTGCGTGATCTGCAACCAGCATGCGAGGAACGGGAGTTGTGACGTAAGTGACATCCAGGGGACGACGAAGCGGAGCTGGGGACATGTCCAGTGACACCCCCGTGTCCCCTTCCCTGTCCCCATGGCTCGCGGGTGAGACTCGGAGTAGGCACTCGGAGGAGGGCACATGACCGACGACCGGCCCGCATGGGCGCGACGCATCGCTGCCGAACGAGCGGCCCGTGACTGGTCGCAGCGTGACGCGGTAAGGGCGCTGCGGGCGCACGCTCCCACGGAGCTGCCCGCAGAGGACAGCATGATTCGCCAGTGGAAGCGCTGGGAGTCAGGCCAGATGCCGAACGACTTCTACCAACCGATCATCGCGGCCCTCTTCGGCACCGTGACGCACGCGCTCTTTCCGGCGCCCTCACGGCGGGATGGAGACAGGGAGATCCTGGCAGCGTCCGGCATGGAGACGCTGGAGATCGTGAGCCGTCTCAACCGATCCGACGTTGACAACGCCACGCTTGAGGCCCTGCGGATCACGGCAGACCGACTCGCCTCGGAGTACCCGTTCATGCCGAGCGAGCAGCTTCTCATCGAGGGGCGGCAATGGCTGCGCCGTGTCGTCGAACTCCACACGAAGAGCCTCACGCTCGCGCAGCACCGCGAGGTTCTCGCACTATCTGGTTGGCTCGCTCTACTGGTCGGCTGTGTCGAGTACGACACGGGCGCACGGCACGCGGCTGAGTCGACGCGCCAGGCGGCGCTCTCGCTCGCGACCGAGGCTGACCATGCGGAGGTCGCCGGGTGGGCGCACGAGATGCGGGCGTGGTTCGCTCTCACGACCGGCGACTACCGCGGTGTCATCGCAGCGGCGCGGGCCGGAGCCGAGACGGCGGCGCACCACGGCGTGGCCGTGCAACTCGCAGCCCAGGAGGCCAAGGCATGGGCGCGGATCGGGGACCGCCGGCAGGTCGAGGTGGCCTTGGACAAGGGGCGACGGTTGCTCGAAGGGATGCCGTACCCCGAGAACCTGGACAACCACTTCGTGGTGGACCCAGCCAAGTTCGACTTCTACGCGATGGACTGCTACCGCCTGGTCGGTGAGGACAAGCTTGCACGCACGCTCGCCGAAGAGGTGCTGAGGGCGGGAACAGACTTCGACGGCACCGAGCGCTCGCCGATGCGCAACGCTGAAGCCCGCGTCACGCTGGGCGTCACGGCGGCACGTGAGGGCGATTTGGAACAGGCACTCGTCATGGGGGAGCGGGCCCTCGAAGGGGACCGGCAGTCGGTGCCGTCGCTCATCATGACCAGCCGCGAACTCGCTGCCGAGATGAGGCGCCGGTACAGCTCCGAACCAGGGGCACAGGACTATCTCGCGCGGCTTCACTCGCTCGCCGAACAAAAGCCGGGCTTCATGCCCCGCTAATTGGCTTGCTTCTAATGCCAAAGACGCCACGGGGGCCCGCTCTCTACGAGCGGGCCCCCGTTCTATAAGGCTTTAAGACGTGCTACACGCTGACGGCGCTCACCTAGACTAATCACATTGGCCGCTTTTTTCGGAGCCGGGTTAGCAGCATTTTCGGGGGCAAGTGACCTCATGAGGACAGGGTGAATTCCCAAGTCCTCTGATGCTTGAAGAACAGCAGGCGGATCACCGTAGCGACGAGCCAGCATCGCTCTCATCAAAGATGGCTGCTCAGGATGGACAGCAACAGGTTCGCTGGTGCGCCACCCCCGGGCGCCAATCTGCTTGTATAGACTCTCTCGGCGATCGCTATCAACATATCCGAGATCGTACGCTCGTTGAATTAGCGCCTGGATGGACACACCCCAACGCTTCTTAAGCGCAGCGAAGTCCCGAAGCATCAGAGGACCTGAAAACGCCTCGTCAGCACGTACACGGGGAAGCAAGAAAGCCCCGGCGAACCGATGAGCTTCTGTCTCTGCGTCCTTAGAGGAAAGCTCCGCTCTCCTCGCTGGATGCAATACCAGGTGCCCAAGCTCATGGGCCACTGTGAATCGCTGCCTATCACCACTTCCAGCCGAGAAGTAGCTGATCAGCGAGGGCTCCGCCTGCCCCCGCCAACAGGAGACCCCAGAGTGCCCGACAACGATATCTTCCCCGTGCCCTTGAGCGTCGACAAGCACAAGAGGCACGACTGGAATTCCCGCTCGCTCACAGGATCGGATAACGTGCCCGAGAACACCATCCTGGGCAATACCCAACGCATCTCGCGTTGCAGAGGCAAGGTCCTCAATAGTGTCAGGAGAGACTTTCCCCTCTGCCCTAGGCAGAACTGTCCGGCGCACCCGCGTCTCGGTGAGGAGCCGCGCCGCAACACGATAAGCCTCTCGAACAGTCGCTTCGACCCGACCAACCTCACGAACTGATGCACTTGCCTTCTTGCGGAACAGAAGGGTGTCAGTCGGCAGGTCGGTCGGGTCGACATCAAAGAATGAACGTGGTGTTCCCGTTGCCTCAGCGATCCGCCCCAACAGGTCGTCAGTGACACCCTTGGTGCCCTTCTGGATCTGCGAGATCATCGGCTGAGAAACGCCTGCGGCCTGAGCCAACTCGCCCTGGGTCAACCCCATGAGGAGCCGGAGCGTCCGGATCCGCTCCGCAGGATCATGCACCACTTCCTTCACCCTCTTCGCGCTCGTCTTCGTCGAACTCGAAGGGCAGCACAATGCCCTTGTCGTCCGGCACGAACTCCCAGTCCGTGAACGCTTCAGTCTCACGCGGCAGCTCGAAATCGAGGTCGAACTTCGGCGGCCGACCAGGCTTCCACTCCCCGATCGGACGCACGATGCGCACAGAGATCTCCCCACCCTCTTCGCGGGGCGACAGCCAGACGGCCAGGAGGTTGCTCGCTTCGACGCCGAACAGGTCAACCGCTCGATTGTAGTAGTAGCTGATGCGAGCCTTGTTGCGACCCGGGGCAGGGATCAGGTCGTACGGCGTTGCATGCAGAATGCGCAGAGTGAGCATGCCGTTGCGTAGATGGAACCGCCCGCTGGAACCGTTGATTGGCTCCCACCCACCGAGATGCTTCCGATCACCATGGAGACGCTCCACGTACCGGCGTGCATGATCCCGAGCGAGATCAGTTCGCCCCTTCGAGTACCCGTCTCCCACCATGCCGTGCTCGTCGAAGTGCGCGTGCGCGGCGGTGTAGCCATCGTCCAGCGCAGCATAGAGAGGTTCAGAGAGGCCCTCGGTTGCGGCCGTGATGAATGACGCGTCTTCAGGTGTGAGCATGGCGGTTATTTTATAACCGCAGATCGCACACCTGCAACGACCTTGAGCGGTGTTGCGCGGAGAAGTTGACGAAAGGCGCTGAAGCGGTCCTACAGCTTCACAGTCACGCGGCGCCTGTGGGCCGCGGACGCCTGGGCCGACCGTTGGGACGCGGTCCCACCAGGGAGCTTCCTTGTGGGTACAAGCGCCCACACGCACTACCAGCGCAGCGCACAGCGTCCCGCTCGATACTGGAAGTGCATGCCGGCACGCACAGGCGCCATAGGGATGGTCTAGCTCAGGGAGTCCGGATGCCTACCAGCCTGCAAGACTTCGAGGACGACACCGCGTTCGAAAGGCTCACCCTCGACCGGGTCACTCCACTCCTTCCGCGATCCGAAGCGAGCAGTGTCCTCGACTTGGACGCAAACGACCTCCGCGTCACCCCCGAGGTGGCAATGGCGTCAGGTGACAGCACGTCGGGCGCCACAGGGTCTGACCTGAAGTTCGACGATGTCCGTCCCCTCTTCTTCGGCGCCGCTTGGAAGGTGCTCGACCAACTCATCGAGTTCGCTCTGGAGCGAGGCGGCGTAGCCCCAAAGAAGGGAACGCGCTTCACTATCACGGAGAAAGTGCAGCAGGCTCGCACCGGGAGCGTGCCCCCGGTGCCCCCCTTCGACCATCACCCTGACCTTTGGCTTCGGCTCGCCCGCATCTACGCCTCTACTGAGGAACTGCGCAACTCACTGACGCATCGGCGTTTCACCGTCGATCCGCACACGAGCGAGCTGCGCGGAGCTCCTCGAAACCAGGGCGGAGCTGTTCCCAAAGCGCTCAGTAAGGGCGAGCAGGTGGCTTACTGCCAGGCTGCCGTTGGAGCCGCGGAAGCCGTGATCCATGGAAGTACGCCAACCCGCCGTATGGATCAGCTCAAGTGGGTTCTTGATCAACTCACCGCGCATCACGGTCAGCCGATGCTCGGATCTTCGCCAGCACACCCCATGACCCCGGTACTCAGGCTTCGAAGGGATCCCGGATCGTCGAATGAGTTGAGCCTGGACCCGGCTGCCATACAAGCGTGCGCACGGGGGGCCTACGCCGATGCAACGTACTTCGATCTGGAGGTGCTCCTGCCCGACGGACGTGTTCTAGCGGCTCCACTCGAAGACGTGCCGAGCGGGGTGGTCACGTTCTCCATCAATGCTCTGCCGGACTGGATCCAGTGGAAGTGACACCTCAATGGCCAACGCCCCCCGGGGGGCCAAATAGGGGGCCAAACAAGGCAGCCGCACGAGGACCGTCCCGGACTGATATGGACACTGCCAGAGCCGAACGGGGAGGTCAGTACACGCGAAGCAAGGTCACGGAGGCGCCGATCGCGTTCGGGACGAAAGAGTCGTACATCGGCGGAGGGGGTGCCACTCCTGAGAGAGGCACCCCCTGCGGGCGCTCGGCTATCGCGCAGCGCCTCCCGGCGATGGGGGAGACTCCACAGTTGTCGGCACCCCGCCGGGAGCCGGAGCCCGGGCCTCATCGCTGGTCGAGTTGATGAGTACAAGTCCGATTACAGCGACGCAGGCAACGACGAAGCCGAGAAACACGAGCCGCTGCTTCTGAACGGCAGCGATGCGTCCCTTGGCGTCATCCGCGATGATCTGGTACTTGGTCGTGCGGTGCTCGAAGAACTTGGTGATCGAATCCCTGGGCAGATTCTTGATGACTCTGGCCAGGGCGAGCACCAGGCATACAGCAACGATGGGGATGACGGTCTCCATGGGCGCGCCATCGAGGAGTTGAAGGAACACGTTCTGCTGACCCTTTTCGTGGAGGTCGGCAAGACGAGAGCTATATCGAGGGCCTTTCTTGCAGGGGGGCAGCTCGACACCTGGGCAAGACGGACGCACAGTCGCCGCAAAACGCGGACCCGAGAGGACGCCTGTTTCGCGCAGGGCGCTGCTGCCCACGGGACGCCACTCTCGGACGAGTGCCTCCGTGGACCAGCAACACGCTCAGGCCAAGCCGGTGGACTTGAGCCCCTCTGAGGGGCGCCGGCTCGTCGTCGAGCTATGCCTCGATGCGGTTCTCAGCCTTACGACCCTTGTTCCAGGCCGTCGCCACGAGGCGGTACGCCGTGGTCACCCTGGAGCCCGTGCCGCTGTTGTTGAAGCCACCGCGTGACGACTGGCTGAGGATCTCGGAGCGCCACTTGGCCGCAGTGCCCATGCTCTGGATCTTCCGCGCCAGTTCCTTGTCGTCGACGAGATCTCCCCACCGGCCGAGGAATGCACCGATCCCGCCCAGGAGCATGCCGTCCCAGGTCTCGGCCGAGCGTCCCCATGCGTCCTCGGCGACGGTGAGCGTGCGGTCGAATACGGGCGCACCGTAGCGATCCACAATCTGAAGTACGCCGGACACGGCGCCCACGCCGTTCGTGGACGAGGAGCCGAGGGCCAGCCCGTGCTTCTCCAGAATCCTGTCCGTGTCAACGAACAGAGGGACACCGCCCGTGAGGCCAACGTGGTACTCGTCGATGGGGCGGGGCTTGTGAGACTCCCTGTTCTTGATCAAGAACAGGATCGCTTCCTGCGCCTGCGTCAGGCCGTGGTGGACTTCGGCCCTGATGGTGGGGATACCCTCCAGGGCGCAAGCGCGCCACCGGTGCTGCCCGTCGACGATGTACAGCTCACCGTCGGTGCGTTCTGACACGATGATGGAGCCGAGGGCCTCGCGCACCATGCTCTTTGCGATGGTCTGCGCTCGCCGCTCGTTGAGTGTCCGCTGTGCCTGCGGGTCGATGTTGAGCTTCGTGATCGGCAGCTCAACCCCGTAGTCCACATGATGCTCGGGAAGCTTGAATTCGTACCGTGCCTTAGGCATGGCTGTGCCCTTCAGCGCTGTGCTAGGGGGAAGTTGTCGGCTAAGCCGGGATTTTGGGAGACAGCGCGTCTTTCAATCTAATCATGGGTACCTCTGGCCCGCCAAGTCCCCCCGCGAATAGCTCTGTTCGGGCCAGTCGCTTCACTAACCATCAGTGGCAGCGCAGTTGGTGTAAGCCTGGCGCACGCCGGCCTACGCGCTGATGCCTCTACGGGGCAGGAGCGTTGCGGCCCAATGGGGCGCGCCACCACGTAACAGGCGAGGATGAGCTCGTCGTTCGTGAAGGGGCCGCCGTGCGCTCCGTCTCTGCTCGCCGGCGGAAGCGATAGGACTCGCGCGTCCGGCGACCGCTGCGGAGGGCGCGGGTGCCGGGCGCAAGGTGAATGGCCGGTCTCACTCGCAGTCTCAGTTGTCGCCGGATCCGGCACCGTCCATCGCTGTCCGCTGGAGTCTGTGAACCCCTTCTGACCAGGGATAAGGAGCGTCTAGGGGATGCTCCCGGATCAAGATCGGACAACTCGTAATGCGCAGGTCTCGGGTGCGAATCCTCGAGGGTCGCTCCACGGACCCCAGGTCTGAAATTTCACTCAGCCTTCAAGCGTCTGGCCATCCCTCCGATCCGCTACGCAAGCGGCGACCCGGTCAGCAACATGCGCGGGGGACTCGTGCTCCCAAAAGCGCAGGACAGTCCACCCTTCAGCCGTCAGGTGGTCCGTCATTTCGACATCCCGGGCCATGTTCTTGTCCAGCTTGGTTCGCCACCACTCCGCGTTTGCCTCCGGTTGTGTTGCGTGCTCGGGACAGCCGTGCCAGAAGCAGCCGTCGATGAACACGGCGATCTTGGCTTTGGTGAAGACGATGTCGATTGTGCGGCGGGGCATGCCGGGAACCGGAACGTTCACCCGGTAGCGCAGACCCGCCGCATGCAGGAGCCGTCGGACCGCAACCTCCGGGGCGGCGTCGCGGGAGCTCTGCCGGCTCATGCGGGCGGATACGGCGGTGGAGGAAGGGTCGTCTTGGGGCACAACAGCATTCTGCCGGCGCGGGGCTGTATGGGCGAGGGGCTTCAAATCAGCGCGGCTGTGAGGATGTGCGTAGCCAGTAGCGGCGGGGTGGCGTTGCCAATCTGTAGGGCTTTGTCGTTGCCCGCCCAGGGGTAGTCAGCCGGAAAGCTATGAAGCTGACCTGCCTCACCGCACGTTAGTCGCTCTAGTTCGGCGCCATCTTCAGTCGTGATCCGGTTGCGGTAGACCTTGCCGGTGACGGTGAAGGCTGGCTCTGCTGAGGTTCGCCGGCCTCGGGCTTTCGGATCCCCAGCAGTGCCGTAGTTGGAGACCATGTGGAATGGCTCGGGTCGGTCCAACACCTCGCCCATGGTCACGCAGGGCGGAAGTGTGGGGTCGCTCGGAGCCTCGGACGCATTTTTGCGGTACGGCTGGTGCGTCGTTTTGGGGAGGGCTACCGCCCCGTGGCGTCGTCGCGCGATCAGCACGGCGTAGCGGCGCGTCTGGGGAACTCCAAACTCCTCGGCCCTCAACAGGCCGGACGCCACCGAATAGCCTTCAGCAGATAGCACATCGCCCACGGCCTGCCAGGCTGGCAGGACGGTTGGCACCTGTACCAGCACGACTGCTTCGTAGGGGTGGCCGCTGTCTGCCGCGGCTAGGGCCCATCGGAGCGGCTCCAGTACCAGGCCCGTGCGTTCGTCGTTCAGTTGAGCCAGGGGCGCGCTAACGTCCTCACGCAGCGCCATACGCTGTATGAAGTGCAGCACGTCTGTTAGAGCTCGACGCCCGGTTCCGGTACCGGCGGTGGTGAACGTCTGGCACGGCGGTCCGCCTGCCAGGACGTTGGCCGAGGGAAAGTCGCTGGGGTTGAACTCACGGACGTCACCCTGCTCCGTCGCCAGTCCCGCCGCCCGTCGTGTGGCACAGACATTTGCGTCCCGTTCGATGCCGACCGACGGCACCCCCAAGTCGCGAGCAGCCATATCCAGCCCACCCGCCCCGGCAAACAGGTTGACGAGCTCGTATCTGCCCACGGTGCCTCACTCCCGAGCTCCCCAATGGCCGCCCGCGAAGACGGTAGTTGACGCAAGTAGGCAAGGTCCGCCTGGGCGCAGTGTCGGTGCGTCGTGGGAGGCTGCGCTCATGATCGGTGAAGTGCCTCACGTTCCAGTAGGTCAGGAGTACGCCACGCGTCGTCTCGCTCATGAAGCAGGCGTGCACCGGCCGTTGCAAGCCGGCATCTGCGGAACCAAGAAGAAGGGGGCCGAGTCCATCGTCGTGTCCGGCGGCTATAAGGACGACGAGGACTATGGCAGCGTCATAATCTACACCGGCCACGGGGGCCAGGACGGCGCCAAGAACCAGGTGAGCGACCAGACTTTGGATGACTCTGGCAACGCAGCTCTGGTCACCAGCTACCTCGAAGGCCTGCCCGTCCGCGTAATCCGGGGCAAGCACGATTCCCCGTACGCCCCTGCCTCTGGATACCGCTACGACGGCCTGTACCGCGTCACCAACTACGGCAGCAAACTTGGCATCGATGGCTTCCTCATCTGGCAGTTCCGCTTGGAGGCATACGACGGCACCCCGATGCCGCAGGTAGCCCATCAGCAGGAGCTCCGAGTGACGCCTGCTGAAGCAGACTCGGGCGCCGCCCCCGTCCGCGGAAACGAAGCGCCCGAGCGCGTTACCTCGACAGTCCAACGAATCGTGCGTAGCAGCGCCGTGAAGCGCCAGGTGAAGGATTGGCACGACAATCGCTGCCAGGTCTGCGATATCCGCATCGAGGTGCCTGGAGGCAGCTACAGCGAGGGCGCGCACATCCAGGCTCTTGGTTCGCCGCACAACGGTCCGGACACCACTGGCAACGTTCTCTGCCTGTGCGCGAACTGCCACGTGATGCTCGATGCCGGCGCCATCGTCTTGGGGGATGACCTCTCGGTGGTCCGAGGCGGCGAGGTGGTCGGCACGCTGCGGACGCATCCCCGGCATGTCATCGACCGAGATTGTGTGAGGCAGCACCGCGAACGGTGGCGTCGATAACACCGACGCGCTTGGGAGAAACCTGGGAGAAGATCTTCTCCTGACGTCCGCCGGAGACCTGGCGAGACCAACTCATCCCGAAGCCCTGACCTGCGCAAACATGTTGGTAGTCAGGTCTGCATCTTGCCCTGACCTTATTCGGGACGAAGAGGTCGTGGGTTCAAATCCCGCCACCCCGACGCTGGTCAGAGGGCACATACCAAATTTGGTATGTGCCCTCTTTCGTGCTCGGGGGCCAAACAGGGGGCCAAAGGCTTTCGATCAAGATCCGAGTGGGCCCGTGATCCGCTACGGCTGCGACCAGACGAAATTCGCCGGGTTGGTATCTGTGGGCCCCGCACTCGGTTGGATATCCGGCATGAATGCTTCCGCGACAGCAACGAGCGTATTGCTGGTGATAGTTGGTGCCGCCGTAGGTCTCATCCCCACGTACCTGACGGAGAGGAGAAAGGAGCGGCACGCCCTGGCAGTGCGTTGGGACGCGCCGCTCTACGACCTGTGCAAGGAGTGTGCAGCCTCGGGCGCGGCAGTTCGTTCATCTGGTCCGCCGCCTTGACCGAGTCCGGGACCAGGAAGAGCAACGCAACAAGATCGACAGTGAGCACGCCCGGCTACGGTCCGTGGTGCAGCAGCTGCGCATCCTGGGAACGGCGGAGCTCCAGCAGGCGGCCAGGGAGGTCGAGCACCACGCCTGGTGGGTGCGCGCCGTGCACGAGGGGCGTCCGGACGAACTCAGCGACCACTACGGTGGCCGTTCGGCGGAGGACAGGCTGAGAGATGCGATGCACCGATTGTTCGTGGCCGCGCGACGCCAGCTCGGCGTCAGGGACCCGGACACCGTGGTCTCGGACGATCCGATCGACCCCAGACGCCTTGCTCCCTGACCTCGTCGTGGGCGGTAATGGGGGGACCACTCGCATCTGTCTGATCCCCCCCAACCGCGAAGCCCCGGACTCAGGCGCCAAGCCCCTCGTGTTCGTCATCCTGGTTGGTGAAGATCACGTCCATCGCTTCGGCGCCCTGCGTGATCACGGGCCGGAGCTGCTTGCGGTAGACCGCCTCTGTGGTCGCCTGACCGCTGTGACCGACCAGGAGCGCGATTCGCTCCAGGGGGATGCCGTGGTCGGAGCGCAGCGCAGGGACACGAAGCTGTGCCGGAGCTCCCGCGGCGTCCACTCAGGCTTCAGTCCGGCCTTCTTCACGATGGCCTCGAAGTCTCGCCGGACGTTGGCTGCGTCCGCCGGCCGCGAAGCCGGTCTCAGAAACGGCCCAAGAGCCGCTACAGGTGAAGCCCGCGAGATCATCGGAGACATCTCACTGCGCCGCCCCCTCGGGTTCGTCCGCCGCGGACGGGTGGACGTACCTGCCCTCGTTGAACGGAGTGAACCACGCCTTGAACGCCATCGGTGCGACGCCGATAGCCGCCCCGACGGCGCTCTCATCAATCCCGTCCATGGAATCGTCGTAGAGCCACTCGTGATCCATGTCCTCGTAGACGTTGTCGGCGAACGCGTCGAGAGCAGCCGAGACGCCGTCGTCGAGCAGCCCGAAGGTCTCCAGGGTCACGTTTGTCTCGTTCAGCAGCAGCTTCAGTGCGAGTTCCTCGGCGACGCAGCTCAGCTGCTGGAAGCTGCCGTCCGTGAAGCGGGTGGTCATGGCGATCACCGTCACCAGGAAGCGGCGGGCGAAACGGGCGTCGTACTGGAGGGCGTATCGCTCGGGTAGGTCCTCGAAGTGCCACAGGGGACCGTCGCATTCCGCAGCGGTGGTGTCCTCCTCCGTCAGGGTCTGCACGTCTTGGAACAGCTCGTCCACCAAGATGTCCGTGGCATACACCAAGGCACCGGCAGCGAGTTTGGCCTCCTCCGGCAAGACGGCGAACTCGTGATCACCGTCTTCTTCCTCGTCGTCTTCCTCGTCGAGAACGCCGAACATCACGGGCGGGAAGGAGCGCAGCTCGTCTGCCAGTGCCAGCATCTGACCGCGTACTGCCTCGGCTTGCGCCTCGGCGTCGTAGCTCTCCTTGTCGGCCTCGGCGATGGGACGCCCGGTGTGCCGTGCCTTTCGGTCAGCGGGATCATCGGGCGGGGCATCGGGACCGCCGGCGGCGTCGAGACTCTCCTGAGCGAGCTCCGGGTGCAGTTCGACCTCGCATCGCTCGATCTGCCAGTCAGCCAACAGATCGGACCGTTCCAGCAGTTCACCCACGACCGATCGCACCGCCTCCTCGGCGAATTCCAGGGCCGGAGCATCCACGAAGACTTTCAGGAGCGCTCCGCCCGGGTAGACGGCCACGATGCTGTCGAGGCGATCGACCTCCATGCCGTCGGGTCCCTCGATGACTTCGACCGAGTCGAAGCCATCCTCGATGATCGTCACGGCGCCGACGCGTTGAAGTGGGTCCATCTCCGGAGTGCCCTCCGGGATGTGGACGTCCACGGTCACTACGTATGTCACGCGTCCGATCCTGGCAGGGATATGCCAGGCGACGGGGAGGAATCCGCTCATCACCTGGCCAGTGCTTCGGCGGCTCCACAGCAGGGGCCACCGATGACTTTTCCGCCCTCCCCCGGTCTCCTACTCGGCACCATCGCCCACCTCGACAGGAGAGCATCGACATGACCGCCGCCGTTAAGGGTCCCGCCAGCTACTTCCCTTCCATCGAGAAGAAGTACGGCCGTCCGATCTCGGAGTGGAAGGAGCTCATCCGGGGCTCGGAACTCACCAAGCACATGGAGCTCGTCAGCTGGCTGAAGGCTGAGCACGGGTTGGGGCACGGGCATGCCAATGCGCTGGTCGCGCACACACTGGCCGAGGGTTGTTAGGTGTTCCAGGTTTCGTCGTACGGGTCCTTGGGGGCCTTCGTCGGGGTCGCCTCCGTCACCTTCAGGAACGGGATGGGGGCGCCGTTCACCGGGTCCTTCGTGGTGCGGGGGGTGTAGGTGCCCGTCACTCGTAGCCAGGTGTCCGGGCGGAGGACCGGGGGGACCTCTCCGGTCAGGGCGATCTTCACCGGCTGGGCGTCCGCCGCGCAGCAGTTGAGGGTCATGCGGACCAGGTAGGGGGTTCCGGAGGGTGACAGGGCCACGAAGCCTGTGATCTCCACTCGGCGGTTCTTCAGGGAGCGGCCCTCGTCGTAGACCGCTCTGCCCGCGTAGTCCGTCAGGGCCATGGGGAGGGGGTCGGTCGGCGGCAACTCCGGGTAGCCGAGCGGCTCTTGGAGGGCTGTGCCCGTGCGGAGCGCGCTGTAGGAGCCCAGTGCCGGTGGGGCCACCAGGATCAGGGCCAGCAGGGGGAGGGTCAGGAGCCAGCTGACTCTGGGTTCGGGGTGGTGGGAGGGGGTGGGGGACTTGCGTTCGTACCAGGCCGTGGCCAGGGCCGCCGCCATCAGGATCGCCGCCGAGAGCAGGAGCAGCGGGCGCAGGCCCGACTTGACGTAGCGCAAGTACAGGTCCGTCGTGCCCGCGTGCAGCAGCGACGCGCCCAGCAGGAACAGGATCGCCGCCTGGGCCTGGCGCTTCACAGCAGCACCGCCCCGGTCGCCGTCGAGATCACTACCGCTACGACGAAGGTCGTCGGTGCGAAGCGCAGGGCGAAGGCCCGGCCGAAGGTGCCTGCCTGCATCGCGAAGAGTTTCAGGTCGATCATCGGGCCTACGACAAGGAAGGTGAGCCGCGCCGTCAGGGAGAAGTGCGTCAGCGAAGCCGCCACGAACGCGTCCGCCTCCGAGCAGATCGACAGCAGTACGGCCAAGAAGGCGAGGGAGAGGATCGCCAGCGGCGGGTTGGACGCCAGCTCCCGCAGCCAGCTCTCCGGTGCCGCCGCCTTCAAGGTCGCCGCGGCCATCGCGCCCACCACCAGGAAGCCGCCGGCGTGCATCACGTCGTGCCGGACCGAGCCCCAGAAGGCGGCTCCCCTGGTCTGGCCCTCGTGGGACGGGCGGGTCGGTGGGCGCAGCCAGTCGGTGCGGCCGAGGCGCAGCCACAGCCAGCCCATCGCGCAGGCCGTCAGCAGACTCGCGACCAGGCGGGCCAGGACCATTTCCGGGGCGCCGGGGAAGGCCACCGCCGTCGAGGTCAGCACGATCGGGTTGATCGCCGGAGCCGAGAGGAGGAAGGCCAGGGCGGCGGCCGGGGTCACTCCACGGCGGACCAGCGCTCCCGCCACGGGGACCGACGCGCACTCGCAGCCCGGCAGCACCACTCCCGCCGCGCCCGCCACCGGGACCGCCAGGGCCGGACGGTTGGGCAGGGCCCGAGCGAAGAACGTCGGCGGCACGAACACCGCGATCGCCGCCGAGAGCAGGACGCCCAGCACCAGGAAGGGCAGCGCCTGGATCACCACCGCCACGAAGACCGTCGTCCAGCTCTGCATCACCGGCGCGGACAGCGCTCCGCGCAGGGGGTTCTGCAGGAGTACGGCCAGCACGAGCACCGTGATGAAGAGGAGGGGGGCGGCTGATTGGCGGCCTTCGTCCTGGTCGGGGGGTCGGGTTCGGGTGGTGGTCGCCACGGGTGGTCGCGTCCCTCCGGTGGGCTCTTGCCGGTCTTCCTCCCCATGCATACGGGGAGTTGGCGTCGATTGTTCAGATGCCTGCTGGAACCACCCGTCTCGGTGAGGCAGTCTTTTCCCTCGTGGCGAGCGTTCCGAGTCAAGGTCAGCCGGGTGGTGCGCCACCCGCGCACATGGTGGTGTGCGGCGACGACGGGCTCGCGCACCGGCTCGCCGCGGAGCTGCGCGGTGTCTACGGCGAACAGGTCACGCTCGTCGTGCCGCCCTCCGAGCGACGGGTGCGGCTGCCCGTGGTCGGGCGGGCGCGGGCTGCTTCGGCGGCCCTGCTCGACCGGGTGGTCAACGCCAACGCGGCCGTCAGCCGGGCCGCGAGGAACGGTGCGCCGGTCGACAGCGAGCGCGTCGTCGAGGCCGCCGAAGTCACCGAGACGGTGCTGGCGGACGTCGGCGTCGAGCGGGCCACCGCGCTCGCCCTCGTCTATGACGACGACGAGGCCAATATCCGCGCCGCCCTCACCGCGCGTCGGCTCAATCCTCGGCTGCGGCTCGTCCTACGGCTCTACAACCGGCGGTTGGGGCAGCACATCGAGGAACTCCTCGATCAGGCCGCCGCGTTGGCCACGGGGGACGGGGTCTCCGACGCCTCCACCGTCGTCCTGTCCGACGCCGACACCGCCGCGCCCGCGCTGGTTGCCACCGCGCTGGTCGGTACCAGCAAGGTCGTACAGACCGATGGGTTATTGCTGCGCGCGGTGGAGCGGCAGCCGGGTGGGGACGGGCGGGTGGCGGCCTCTGGGCTGGCTACCTTGGCGTTGCTGTCCGCGCCGTTGAACTATGCCGGGGGTTCCGAGAGCGGGGAGCAGGGGCCGCAGTTGCTGCCCGATGAGGCCGCGGTGCGGGCGGCTCGGGGGCGGGGGGCCGTCGTGCTGGAGCAGGTGTCGTACTCGGGGCCTTCCATGTCGGGCGGGCGGGGGGTCGTACCGGCGTTCTCGTCCTTGTTCTCGCGGCGGCTTCGGTGGTCGTTGGCGGGGCTTGTGGGGTGTGTCTTCGGGCTGGCCGTGGCGTTGACCGTGGCTACGGGGGATCATCCGCTGCACGCGACGTACGAGACGCTTCTCGATCTCTTCGCCATCAATGAGCCGGCGCTGAATGAGTCCACGGGTCGACAAGTGCTGCAACTCCTCTCCGGACTGCTCGGTTTGCTGCTGTTGCCGGTCTTGCTGGCCGCTGTGCTGGAGGCTTTGGGGACCTTTCGGAGTTCGTCGGCTCTGCGGAAGCCGCCTCGGGGGCTGGGTGGGCATGTGGTGCTGCTCGGGCTGGGGAAGATCGGGACGCGGGTACTGACCCGGTTGCGGGAGCTGCATATTCCGGTGGTGTGCGTCGAGGCGGATCCTGAGGCTCGCGGGATGGCTACGGCTCGGCGGTTGCGGGTGCCCGTGGTGTTGGGGGACGTCACTCAGGAGGGGGTGCTGGAGGCCGCGAAGATTCATCGGGCGACTGCGTTGCTTGCCGTGACCAGTGCGGATACGACGAATCTGGAGGCCGTGCTGGCGGCGCGGTCTGTTCGGCCGGACTTGCGGGTGGTGCTTCGGCTGTACGACGACGACTTCGCGACTGCCGTGTATCGCACGCTGCGCGCCGCGCATCCGGCTGCCTCTACTCGGAGTCGGAGCGTTACGCATTTGGCGGCGCCTGCGTTTGCCGGGGCAATGTTGGGGCGGCAGATCCTCGGGGCGATTCCGGTCGAGCGGCGGGTGTTGTTGTTCGCGGCTGTGGAGGTGGGCGGGCATCCGCAGTTGGAGGGGCGGACTGTGGGGGAGGCGTTTCGGGCGGGGGCGTGGCGGGTGTTGGCGTTGGATACGGCTGTGGCTGCGGATGCGGTGGCTGGGTCTGGGTCTGGGTCTGGGTCCGAGGCTGGGGGCGGGGATTCGGGGGTACGGGGGTCTGGGCTGGTGTGGGATCTGCCTGACACGTATGTCCTGCGGCGCGAGGACCGGGTTGTGCTGGCTGCTACGCGGAGGGGATTGGCGGAGTTGTTGGGGCGGAGGCGGCGGGAGTCGGCGGGGGCGTGAGGCGGTCTGTGCCGGGGCTTGGGTGGGGTGGGTTTCGGTTGCCCGTGCCAGCAGTCGTGCCGCTGCGTGGGGGTGACCGCCGGGTAGGTGCGCTCGCCCGCGCTGGCGGGGTGCCGCTCTCTTTGGCAGCGGGCGCCGCCCCAGCGGCACGACTGCCCGCAGCGGCGGCGGGTACAGCGGAGCGGCAGCCCGCAGTTACGACCGTTGGACGCCGCCGCAGCGGGACGACTGCCCGCAGCGGCGGTGGGTACAGCGGAGCGGCAGCCCGCAGTCACGGGAGTGGGACCGCGCCGCTGCCCGGTGGGCGCCGCCCCAGCGGCACGACTGCCCGCAGCGGCGACGGGTACAGCGGTGCGGCTGGCCGCAGTTACGACCGTTGGACGCCGCCGCAGCGGGACGGCTGCCCGCAGCGGCGGTGGGTGCAGCGGAGCGGCAGCCCGCAGTCACGGGAGTGGGACCGCGCCGCTGCCCGGTGGGCGCCGCCCCAGCGGCACGACTGCCCGCAGCGGCGGTGGGTGCAGCGGAGCGGCAGCCCGCAGTTACGACCGTTGGACGCCGCCGCAGCGGGACGACTGCCCGTAGTGGCCGTGGGTGCAGCGGTGCGGCTGGTCGCAGTTGTGTGCGTTCGGCCGCCCCGCGGCTGTGCAGGTCTGTCTCGTCGGTGCCCCCTCCTCAGGCGTTCAAGTGGCGGTTTGCGAAGTCCAGTTCCAGGCGGAGTTGTTTGATTCGTTCGTCTACTACCAGGGAGCCGTGGCCTGCGTCGTAGCGGTAGACCTCGTGGATTGCTGCGCGGGATTCCAGGCGCTTGACGTAGTTGTCGATCTGGCGGATGGGGCAGCGGGGGTCGTTCACGCCCGCTGAGATGTAGACGGGGGACTTGACTTGATCCACGTACGTGATCGGGGAGGACGCCTCGAAGCGTTCCGGGACCTCTTCCGGGGTGCCGCCCAGGAGGGTGCGGTCCATGGCCTTCAGGGCTTCCATTTCGTCGTGGTAGGCCGTGACGTAGTCCGCTACCGGGACCGCCGCGATGCCCAGGGTCCAGGCGTCCGGCTGGGTGCCCAGGCCCAGGAGCGTGAGGTAGCCGCCCCAGGAGCCGCCCGTCAGGATCAGGCGGGTGGGGTCCGCGAGACCTGAGGACACGGCCCATTCCCGGACCGCCTCGATGTCCTCCAGCTCGATCAGGCCCACTCGGTGCTTCAGGGCGTCCGTCCAGGCTCGGCCGTAGCCCGTCGAGCCTCGGTAGTTGACCCTGATGACCGCGTAGCCGTGGTCCACCCAGGCCGCCGGGCCCGCGGCGAAGGCGTCACTGTCGTGCCAGGTCGGGCCGCCGTGGATGTCGAAGACCGTGGGGAGCGGACCGGTCACATCCTTCGGCTTCTGGATCAGGGCGTGGATTCTGCCTCCCGGGCCCTCCACCCATACGTCCTCCACCGCGACCGAGCCCGGCGACCTCATGCCCGGTGGGTCCAGGACCACCTCGCCCGTCGTCGAACGGACCGTCGACGGTTCGGCGGCCGAGGACCACAGGAACTCGACCGTGCCGTCGGGGCGGGCCGTCGCGCCGGAGACCGTGCCCTGGGGGGTGGGGATCTTCGTCAGGTCGTGGGTGGTGAGGTCGTAGCGGAAGAGTTCGCTGCGGGCCTCGTAGCTGTGCGCCACCAGCAGGCCCGAGCCGTCCGGGTACCACTCGGCGCTCACATCGCCAGGGAGGTCCAGGGACAGGTCCGTTTCCTCGCCCGTCGACACGTCCCAGACCAGCGGTTCCCAGCGGCCGCGGCGCTGGTGGCCGACGAGAAGGCGGGGGTCGCCGTCGACCGGGGCGAAGCCCAGCACCTCCAGGCCCAGCTCAACGGTGCCGCCCTTGGTGTCGTCCAGCTCCGCGACAGCCGTGCCGTCCGGGCGCAGGACGCGCAGCGCGGAGTGCATCGCGTCGCCGTGCTCGGTGTGCTCGACGGCGATCAGCGAACCGTCGTGGGAGAGATCACCGACGCCCGCCGACTCGCGGTGGCGGTAGAGCTCCGCCGGGGGCTCGCCGATGCGGGCGAGATGGATCGTCGTACCCTCCTCGTCCGTGGAGCGACCCACGATCGCCGTACGGCCGTCTCTTCCGAGGGCCAGGCCCGCAGGGTAGGAAGGGTCGAGGCCCGGGGTCGCCAGCTCGTCCTCGCCGCCGGCGAAGGGCTGGCGGCGCCAGACGCCGAACTCGTCGCCGTCCTTGTCGTCGAACCACCAGATCCAGGCGCCGTCCGGGGAGAGCACGCCGTCCGTCGTACCGTTCGGGCGGTTCGTCACCTGGCGCTGCTCACCTGTGGCGCGGTCCCAGGCGTACAGCTCGTACGTCCCCGTCGCGTTCGACACGAACAGGGAGCGGTCCGGGGCGTCCTCCGCCCAGTCCGGCAGTGACACCCGCGGCGCCCGGAAGCGCTTCTCCCAGTCCGGCATGGCCCGGTTCTGCTCCTGCTGATCCGGCACGGCGGACCCGTTGCTCTCAGTCATGGCCCCATAGTGCCTGGCTCCGCCGACATTGCGCTGGCCCGGTCCTCAGCCTGTGGATAACTTCCCCGCGGCGGGGCGAGGGCGGGCCCGTTGTCAGTGGTGGAGTGCAGACTGCTCGGCATGACCGATCTGCGGAAAACCGTCGAGGAGTTCTGGGCCGCTGCCGAGGCCCGTGACTGGGATGCGTTCGCCGGGACGCTTGTCGAGGACGTGGCGTACGAGGCGCCGCTGAGCCGGGAGCGGGTGCGGGGGCGGGAAGCGTATGTGCGGTTCAATCGGGAGTTTCCCGGGGACTGGCATGTGCGGGTGGAGCGGATCGTCGCCGAGCCGGGGCAGGCCGTGTCCTGGATACGGTTCACGCTCGGGGACGAGGTGAATATCGGGATCTCCTTCTTCACCGGGGACGAGCGGGGGCTGATCACCGGCGTCACGGACTTCTGGCCCGACCC
Organism: Streptomyces sp. NBC_00287; assembly: GCF_036173105.1. Lineage (NCBI taxonomy): Bacteria > Bacillati > Actinomycetota > Actinomycetes > Kitasatosporales > Streptomycetaceae > Streptomyces > Streptomyces sp. NBC_00287. The sequence continues at coordinate 5,150,612 of NZ_CP108053.1, read as the reverse complement.
GTACGAGCCGCCTGCGAACCGGGCCCATCTCACCGAGCGGTTCTGACCCCGCGGGAGGGGGGTGTCGGCGGTGCCCGTACCGTGGTGGCGTGTACCGGTTTCTGCTGACGCCCCGTTGGTGGGGGATCAACGTCTTCGTGCTGCTCGCCATCCCCTTCTGCATCTTCATGGGGTCATGGCAGTTGAGCCGGTTCGAGGCGCGCGTGGAGGACCACCGGGGGGCGGAGGCGCGGGCCGCGTCCGACAAGCGGGAGGCGGCTCGGCCGGTTGCCGAGATGTTGCCTGTGGACAAGACGACGGTGGGGAAGCAGGTCACTGCCAGCGGGCGGTACGGGGAGCAGTTGCTCGTGCCGGATCGGGAGCTGGATGAGCGGCGGGGGTTTTACGTCCTGACCTTGCTGCGGACCGACGGTGGTTCGGCGTTGCCGGTGGTTCGGGGGTGGCTGCCTGGGGATGCGGATCCTTCGAAGGTGCCGGCCGCGCCTGCCGGGGAGGTCACCGTGACCGGTGCCTTGCAGGCGTCCGAGCAGCCCGGGGAGAACGGGGTGCCTGGGCAGGGGGGTTTGCCTGCTGGGCAGACCGGGGCCATCAGTGCGGCGTCCTTGGTGAACCTTGTTCCTTACGACGTGTATGACGCGTGGGTGACCTTGAACGAGGGGGACTCGGGGATGAAGGCCGTGCCGGTGAGTGCGGCGCGGGATTCCGGGTTGGATCTGAAGGCGTTCCAGAACCTTGGGTATACCGGGGAATGGTTTGTCTTTGCCGGGTTTGTGGTCTTTATGTGGTTCCGGTTGCTGCGGCGCGAGGTGGAGTTCGCGCGGGATGCGGAGCTGGGGTTGGTGCCACGGGAGGACGACGAGCGGGTTGCCGTGTGAGGGGCTGCCATGCCGCCCCAGCGGACGACCGCCCGCAGCTACGCGGGTTCTACGACCCCCAAGCCCCTACGCCCCCGCCAACACCCCAGTCCAATAAACCGTCCCCGCACAAGCCCCCGAGATCGTCACCTGTGCCGTAGGCGCCGCCGGCTCCGCCGTGTTCGACACCGTCACGGTGCCGTCCGCTGTGCCGTCCTCCGTCAGGAGTTGGGTGGAGGTGCCTGTGTCGCCGCCCGTTGATGTGCCCTCTGAGGTGGTGCCGCCGTCCGTGGGGGTCGGGTCGGGGCTGGGGTCGCCTCCGCCGCCGACCGTGCCGCCGGAGTTGTCGCCTGTGGTGGGGCAGGTTTCCGAGGGGACCCAGGCGAATTTCACCTCGTACGAGGAGCCCGGCTGAAGGAGCAGGGACGTCAGTTCCAGGGACGGGTCGGGGAGGGCCGTCGCCGGGTCGCCGGAGATGTGGCGGGCCGTGGCGATCTTTGTCTGGTCCGCCGCGCCCGCTCCCAGGGCGGAGAGCGAGCCCGGGCTCGTCACCGTGCACGCCTCCACCGAGGAGTTGGTGAAGCGGAACGTGCCGTAGACGGTGTTCACCCCGTCCGGCGCGTCCGCGCCCGCCGCGGCGACCGCCAGCTGCTCCGCCGTACAGATGGCCGCGTCCGTGCCGCTGGTCACCGACGGGTCGGCGGAGCCGCCCGAGCCGGTGCCGCTGCCGTCGCCCTTGCCCTCGTTCTCCTTCTCCTCGCTCCCCTTGTCCTTGTCCTCGGTCGTGCCCGAGGAGCCGCCGGACGAGCCCTGGTCGGTGTCGGGGTCCACGCCCTGACTGGCACCGCCCTGAGCCTCGGTGCCGTGCCCCGCCACGGAGGGGTTGGCGCCCGGGCCGGTCGTCTGCGAGACGTGCACGAGCGCGGGGACCGCCGTACCGACGAAGAGAGCCGCAGCCGCCATACCGACGAGAGCCTGCCGCTTACGCGCCCGCCGGGCAGGCACCGCCCGCCGCAGATGCTCAAGCGTGCCGTCACGCGGCTCGATCTCCTGAACCGCGTCGTGCAGCAACGTGCGCAGATCCAACTCGTCCGAGCCGACGAGCCCATCCAGACCCGAGCCGCCCTCCGCAGGGCCCCGCGCCCCGCGTGACGCGTTCAGGTCGTCCGAGTCGGGCCCGTTGGGGCCCTGGCCGTCGGGGCCGTGGTTCACAGTTCCGTTCCCAGCGTGCGATTGCTTCGGCGTCCGGTCGTCCCGGGGGACGCTCGGGTGACGCCGTCGTTCGTCGTGGTCCCTGCTCATGCCGGCGCCTCCATCGCGACCCGCAGCGCCGCGATGCCGCGCGAGCCGTACGCCTTGACCGAGCCCAGGGATATGCCGAGCGTCTCGGCGACCTGGGCCTCGGTCATGTCCGCGAAGTAGCGCAGGACGAGGACCTCGCGCTGGCGGCGCTGCAGGCCCTTCATCGCCTTGATCAGGGAGTCGCGCTCCAGCTGGTCGTAGGCGCCCTCCTCCGCGCTCGCCATGTCCGGCATCGGCTTGGAGAGCAGCTTCAGGCCGAGGATGCGGCGGCGCAGGGCCGAGCGGGAGAGGTTCACCACCGTCTGGCGCAAATACGCCAGGGTCTTCTCGGGGTCGCGGACTCTCTTCCGCGCCGAGTGGACTCTGATGAACGCCTCCTGGACCACGTCCTCGCAGGAGGCCGTGTCGTCGAGGAGGAGCGCGGCGAGACCCAGTAGCGACCGGTAGTGGGCGCGGTAGGTCTCGGTGAGGTGGTCGACGGTGGTACCCGCCACGACGTCGTCCGCACCTTCGCGCGGGCTGGGGATGCGGGCGGGCCGCGCTGCGGGCATGGGCGCGATCACCGGCATGCCGCCGGGCGCACCGGGCATGCGGGTTCGGCGGGAAGGGCGCGGCGGCCGTAGGGCCGTGCCGCGCGTCGCCGCAGGGAAGTCGAGTACCTCAGCCACGCCAGTTGGACACGCTTCCCCCCGAGAGGGTTGTACGCGCCGGACGTCACTTTTGCGTCAGGCAGCACGACTGACGGTGCCTCACATGCACACATGCGTCCCGTTCTTCCCTTATGTCCCATATGAACGGGCGTCCCCACGCCCTGCTCATTGGCGTCCCCACGCCTGAAAACACGTCCACACACCCGCCGAAGGGCGACCGCAAAGACGCTCCCCGCCCTCCGCGCGGTTGCGGAGGGCGGGGAGGAAATCTTCGAACGCCGAAGAGGTCCAGTTCAAGTGGTACGGACCATCATCCGGCTCACATCTCTCATGCAGATCCTACAAATGATTCACGGCAGGTCCCGGAGATTTCCGGCGCCCGGCCGCCGCAGCAACAACTCCGCCGCCGCCCAAGCAACAAGGCCGCCGCCGTCAGGAGAACTCCGCCGCCACCAGCTCGGCGATCTGCGCGGTGTTCAGCGCCGCCCCCTTGCGCAGATTGTCCCCGCACACAAAGAGTTCGAGCGCCGTCGGGTCGTCCAGGGCCCGGCGCACCCGGCCGACCCAGGTGGGGTCGGTGCCGACCACATCGGCGGGCGTGGGGAACTCCCCCGCCTCCGGGTTGTCGAAGAGGACGACCCCGGGTGCCGTGGCGAGGATCTCGCGGGCCCGGGCGACCGTGACCTCGCCCTCGAAACGGGCGTGCACGGTCAGGGAGTGCGTGGTGATCACGGGGACGCGGACGCAGGTGACCGCCACGGGAAGCTGGGGGAGTCCAAGGATCTTGCGGGACTCGTCCCGTACCTTCATCTCCTCCGACGACCAGCCGTCCTCGCGCAGCGACCCGGCCCAGGGAACGACATTCAGCGCGACCGGCTCCGGGAACGGCCCGGTGTTGTCGCCCACGGCCCGCCGTACGTCACCGGGGCTGGTGCCGAGTTCCGTACCGGCAACCAGGGACAGTTGCTGCCGTAGCGTCTCCACGCCCGCCCGGCCCGCCCCGCTCACCGCCTGGTACGACGACACCACCAGCTCGCGCAGCCCGAACTCGGCGTGCAGCGCGCCGAGGGCCACGATCATCGAGAGAGTCGTGCAGTTGGGGTTGGCGATGATGCCGCGCGGCCGCATCCGGGCCGCGTGCGCGTTGACCTCGGGGACGACCAGCGGCACGTCCGGGTCCATCCGGAAGGCGCCCGAGTTGTCGACGACCACCGCGCCACGAGCGGCGGCGATCGGCGCCCACCGTTCCGCGACCTCATCCGGTACGTCGAACATGGCGACGTCGACCCCGTCGAAGGCCTCCTCCGACAGGGCCACCACCTCGACCTCCTCACCGCGCACGGCCAGCTTGCGGCCGGCCGAGCGCGGCGAGGCGATCAGACGGATCTCGCCCCAGATGTCTGCGTGCTGGGACAGGATCTGGAGCATGACCGTGCCGACGGCCCCGGTCGCTCCCACGACCGCGAGCGTCGGTCGACGGGTCATCGCCCGGTGCCTCCGTACACAACGGCCTCGTCGCTGTCGGAGTCGAGCCCGAAGGCGGTGTGTACGGCGCGTACGGCCTCGTTGACGTCGTCGGCTCGGGTGACCACCGAGATACGGATCTCGGAGGTCGAGATCAGCTCGATGTTCACGCCCGCGTCGGACAGGGCGGTGAAGAAGTCCGCGGTGACACCGGGGTTGGTCTTCATGCCCGCGCCGACCAGGGAGATCTTGCCGATCTGGTCGTCGTAGCGCAGCGAGTCGAAGCCGATGCCGTGCTTGTTCTTCTCCAGGGCGTCGATGGCCTTGCGGCCCTCGGCCTTGGGGAGGGTGAAGGAGATGTCCGTCAGACCGGTGGACGCGGCGGACACGTTCTGCACGATCATGTCGATGTTGATCTCGGAGTCCGAGATCGTACGGAAGATCGCGGCGGCCTCGCCCGGCTTGTCCGGCACACCGACGACCGTGATCTTGGCCTCGGAGGTGTCGTGCGCGACACCGGAGATGATCGCCTGCTCCACCGGCTTGTCCCCTGTCTTGATCGGCTCACTGCTGACCCACGTGCCCTGCAGTCCGCTGAAGCTGGACCGGACGTGAATCGGGATGTTGTAGCGGCGGGCGTACTCCACACAGCGGTGGAGCAGCACCTTCGACCCGGAGCTGGCCAGCTCCAGCATGTCCTCGAAGGAGATCCAGTCGATCTTCTTCGCCTTCTTCACCACACGCGGGTCGGCGGTGAACACGCCGTCGACGTCGGTGTAGATCTCACAGACCTCGGCGTCGAGGGCGGCGGCGAGGGCGACGGCCGTGGTGTCGGAACCACCGCGCCCGAGCGTGGTGATGTCCTTCTTGTCCTGGGAGACACCCTGGAAGCCGGCGACGATGGCGATATTGCCCTCGTCCAGCGCGGTCCGGATACGGCCGGGCGTGACATCGATGATCCGGGCTTTGTTGTGGACCGAGTCGGTGATGACACCCGCCTGGCTGCCGGTGAACGACTGGGCCTCGTGGCCCAGGTTTTTGATCGCCATCGCCAGCAGGGCCATGGAGATCCGCTCTCCGGCGGTCAGCAGCATGTCGAACTCACGCCCGGCAGGCATCGGCGATACCTGCTCGGCGAGATCGATCAGCTCGTCCGTCGTGTCGCCCATCGCGGAAACGACGACGACCACTTGGTGGCCGTTCTTCTTCGCTTCCACGATCCGCTTGGCGACGCGCTTGATGCCCTCGGCATCGGCTACGGAGGAGCCTCCGTACTTCTGCACGACAAGGCCCACGTGCGCTCCTCGCTCAGTCCGTGTGTGTCGGCTCAGTTTAACGAGCGCCCGAATATCGCCTTCGCGGTATCGCATGGTGAGATTCCGGCGCCCAGGTCAGCGCATGCCCCGAGAACCACTCCGGGAAAAGTGCCAAGCATCACAAGTGACCCGTGTGAATTAAGTTTCAAGCACTAGGGTGCGGGCTGTGCGCGTACTCCTGGTGGAAGACGATGAGCCGGTCGCCCAGTCCCTCAGACGCGGCCTGATCCGCTACGGCTTCGAGGTCGAGTGGGTCGCCACCGGCGGCGCGGCGCTGCGGCACGACGGCCCCTACGACGTCGTACTCCTCGACCTCGGCCTGCCCGACACCGACGGCCTCGACGTCTGCAGGGCGCTGCGCGAGCGCGGCGAGGTGCCGATCATCGTGATCAGCGCCCGCAGCGACGAGACGGACCGGGTGGTCGGCCTGGAGCTGGGCGCGGACGACTATGTCTCCAAGCCGTTCGGGGTGCGTGAGGTCATCGCGCGGATACGAGCGGTGATGCGGCGCGTGCAGCCCCGCGAGGCCGCGGCCGCCGGCCCCGACCGCTACGGCCCGCGCCTGACCATCGACCGCAAGGCGGCCCGGGTCCGCCTGGACGGCGAGGAGGTGGCCCTCGCCCCCAAGGAGTACGACCTGCTGGCCTTCCTCACCGAGGAGCCGGGCGCGCTGATGACGCGCGAGCAGATCATGGAAGCGGTGTGGGACGCGAACTGGTTCGGGCCGACGAAGACGCTGGACGTCCATGTGGCGGCGCTGCGGCGGAAGCTGGCCGGGGCGATCACCATTGAGGCGGTACGGGGCGTGGGCTTCCGGCTGGAGATCGACTCCTGATGATCCGCCAGCTCATTGTCAGCTACGTCCTGCTGGTCGGCATCGCGCTGGCCGCGTTCACCGTGCCGGTCGCCTTCACACTCACCGCGCAACTGCGCGGCGACACCGAGCAGACGGTACGGCGCGAGGCGCAGACCATGGCGGTCCTGCTGGCCGACGGCGACCCCGCGGCACGCGATCTGCTGAACCGTAACGTCGAGGCGTACGCCGACCAGGGGCTCGGCCGGATCGAGGTGCTCCCCGCCGCACAGGCACCGGCGGGCAAGGAGGAGCACTGGGGTGACGACACCCTCCAGGTCACGGTCCCCGCGAAGGAGAGCGACGGCGATGTCGTCGGCGCCGTGCGCATCACCTATCCGACGAAGGAACTCACCGACCGTCTGTGGACGATCTGGGGCTTCCGGGCGATCCTCGCCGTCACCGTGCTCGCGGTGGCCGTCGGCATCGGCGCCCTGGTGGCCCGCAGACTGACCCGCCCTCTGCGCCAGCTCAACGACATGGCGAGCAAGCTCAGCGACGGCGATCTGACCGCCCGCGCGCCTGTCACCGGCCCGCAGGAGACGCAGACCCTGGCCCACACCCTGAACCAGGCCGGCGAGCGTCTGGACACGCTGGTCGCCTCGCAGCGCATCTTCGTGGCGGACGCCTCGCACCAACTCCGCACGCCTCTCACGGCGTTGCGGCTGTCGCTGGACAACATCGCGGACGGGGTGGACGACGAGTTCGTACGGGAGGACGTGGAGCAGGCGACCGCCGAGGTCGTACGGATGAGTCGGCTGGTGAACGACCTGCTGGTGCTGGCGCGTGCGGAGGCGAAGGTGGCGGGGGCGGAGCCGATGCCGTTGCCGGAGGTGGTGGCGGAGCGCCTCGCCGTATGGCGGCCCGCCGCCGAGGAACGCGGAGTCACCATCAGCCTCCGACTCGACGCCGACGAACGGCCGTCGGTGCTGGCCAGCCCCGGTCATCTGGACCAGGTGCTGGACAACGTCCTCTCCAACGCGCTGGAGGTGTCCCCCGACGGCGCCACGATCACCGTACGGATCGAGGCCCGCGGCGACACCGTGACGCTCGCCGTCCTGGACGAGGGCCCCGGCATGTCCGACGCGGAGAAGTCCCGCGCCTTCGACCGCTTCTGGCGCGGCCAGGGCCTGACCGGGCCCTCCGGTTCCGGCCTAGGCCTCGCCGTCGTCAGACAACTGGTGACGGACGACGGCGGGACGGTGACCCTGGCGGACGCGCCGGGCGGCGGTCTGAAGGTGGTGATCAGCCTTCGGGCATCGCAGAGGAGTGGTGGTTGACGATCTTCCACTCGCCGTCGCGCTTCTCGTACTCGTAGGTGTAGCGGGCCGTGACGGTGCGCTTCTCGCCGGTGTCGTGGTCGGTGAGCGCGAACCGGTAAACGCCGGTGTCGATGGCCGAGTTCCCGTCCAGCACATTGACGATCGTCTGAACCTTCGTGCCGACCGGCTTGTTCGCCAGGAAGTGCTCGAAGTAGTCGACGATTCCGGCGCGGTCGGTACGGACCTTGTTGGAGACGGTGGGGAGCAGGACGGCGTCCTTGGCGTACAGGTCGGCGACCTTCTCGGGGTCACCGGTCTGCAGCGCGTCGTTCCAGCCGTCGAAGAGGGCGGCGATCTGCTTCTTGCTCGCCTTCTTCTCGCCCTCGGCACCGGCCATGCTGACACCGGCGGTGACTGTGCCGACGGTGACGAGCGCGACCGCGGTGACGACGGCTGTGCGCTTCGATATGGAACGACGGGACATCGCAACTCCCTGGTGGGTGTGGGGTACTGGAAGTGACTCCAGAGTCGCGATGTGCCGGTTAGGGCGCGTGCAAGCGGGATACAGCGCTGATCCAAGCTACGGCCAACTCACGCAGAGCGCGCCTTCGATCACCCTTCGTTCTCGGGCTGCGGCTCCAGTAACGGGGCGAAGTCCTGGCGGAGCTTGATGACTTGGGGGGCCTCGGCGCCTACCAGGCGCTCCCAGTCGGAATGCCTTCGCCCCGCTTGTCATACGGTCATCATCGCGCCGCCGGTGGCCGGGAGGCGGGGATTCCGGGGAGGATGCCGAAGCATGACGGCGGGCGAATGGGCGGGCGACGCGCTGTTGGCGGGAATCGTGCTGCTCGGCTCGTCCGTCCAGTGGCTCACCGGGATGGGCTTCGCGCTGGTCGCGGTACCGGCTCTGGTTCTGTTGCTGGGCCCGGCCCAGGGGGTGGTCCTGGCCAACTGCGCGGCCGGGGTGATCTGCGTCGTCGGCTTGGCGGGCGGCTGGCGACGGGTACGTCCGTCCGCGATGCTCCCTCTCTGCGCCGCAGCGGTCTGCACGGTACCGGCGGGGACCTGGCTGACCCGCCAACTCCCCGAGTCCTGGCTCCTGTTGGTGATGGGCGGACTCGTCACGGCGGCCGTACTGCTCGTCATGCGCGGCACCCGGGTACCGGCGTTGCGCGGACGGCGCGGCGCTGTGGTCGCCGGCGCGGCGGGCGGGTTCATGAACTCGGCGGCGGGGGTGGGCGGACCGCCGGTGTCCCTGTACGCCCTCAACGCGGGGTGGACGGTACGGGAGTTCGTGCCGAACGCGATGTTCTACGGCGTCGTCGTCAACGCATTCTCTGTGCTGTCGAACGGGATGCCGGAGCTGGGCGGGGTGCAGTGGGTTCTGGTGGTCGGGGCGATGGGAGCGGGCGGGCTGATCGGCAGGGGGCTCGCCTCCCGGATACCTGAGAAGCGGGCCCGGCTGCTCGTGCTGTCACTGGCCCTGACGGGCGGGGTCACAGCCGTGGGAAAGGGGCTCTGGGGCCTGTGATCAGTCCGTCGCTCGCTCAGGCAGGCTGACCAACTGCCCGGGCGCCTCCGGCAGTTCGAAGACCGACCGCTCGCCCGGCGCCTCCGCCGACCCGCCGCTCACGCGTCGCCCGTCGACGCCGAACCGATGTCACCCCCGGCCGCGACCGAGCGCTCCCCGGAGGCGGTGACGGGGCCGTTGGTCGGGCGGGGGGTCGAGGTGGGCATTGTGGGTGGTGCCGCAGGCGTTGCGCGGTCGCCCGTCGCGACCGACCCGATGCTGCCGCCCGCCGCCACCGAGCGCGTACCGCTCGCGGTCACCGTCGAGGAGGGTTCCGTGGGTGCCGGGCGGAGGGACGCGTAGAGCATCAGCGCCAGCCCGACCAGTGCCGCCACTCCCCCGGCCACGCTCGCCCACGGATCAGCCTGCTCGACATCGAGCACAGCCCCCACGATCAGCCCCGCCGCCCCTGCGACGCACAGCACGATCCCCGCCCACAGCAACGCCTTCTGCCGCCCAGTCATACGGCCATGATGGGGCATGCCGGTCAGCCGGTGGAGAGCAGTGCGCCGACGCCTTACGGCTACTTCACCTTCCGCAGGCCCAGCGGCGCCGCGATCTCCTCCGCCATCACCCGGCCCGCCTCGAACTCCAGGGTGTCGTCGCCCACGGACTGGTCGGTGTCCAGGCCGTCCAGTTCCTCCAGGGGCTGGTTCAGGCGGACGTGGGCCAGGACCGACTGCAGGGCGCGGAGCGTCGCGGACGCCGTCGAGCCCCAGTTGGAGAAGTAGGAGAACTGCCACCACCACAGGGCCTCCGTGGTGCGGCCCGCGCGGTAGTGGGCCATGCCATGGCGGAGGTCGGTGATGACGTCCGCCAGGTCGTCGGAGATCCGGGCGGGGACGGGCGCCTTGCGAGGCTCGTACGGGTCGAAGACCTCCGAGTAGACGTCCACCGGGTCGAGCAGACGGGCCAGGTTCTCGCGCAGTGAATCCACGTCCGGCTCCGGGCCCAGGTCGGGCTCGTAGCGCTCGTCGGGGACGATGTCCTCGTGGGCGCCCAGGCGGCCGCCGGCCAGGAGGAGCTGGGAGACCTCCAGCAGCAGGAAGGGGATCGCCGACTCCGGCTCGTCGCCCTTCGCCACCTCGGAGACCGCAACGAGGAAGCTCTCTACCTGGTCCGCGATCTGGACCACGAAGTCGTCCGGGTCCTGGTTCGTCGCGTGCAGCGTGGCGTCAGACATCTAGGAGTCGTCTCCCCTCGAAGGCGCGGCCGAGGGTCACCTCGTCCGCGTATTCCAGGTCGCCACCCACCGGGAGGCCGCTGGCCAGGCGGGTGACCTTGAGGCCCATGGGCTTGATCATGCGGGCGAGGTACGTGGCCGTGGCCTCGCCTTCCAGATTCGGGTCCGTGGCCAGGATCAGCTCCGTGACCGTACCGTCGGCCAACCGCGCGAGAAGTTCTCGTATACGCAGGTCGTCGGGGCCCACACCTTCGATGGGGCTGATCGCTCCGCCCAGGACGTGGTAGCGGCCGCGGAACTCGCGGGTGCGCTCGATGGCGACCACGTCCTTGGGCTCCTCCACCACGCAGATGACCGCGGGGTCGCGGCGGGCGTCGCGGCAGATGTTGCAGAGCTCTTCCTGCGCGATGTTTCCGCAGGCCGCGCAGAAGCGGACCTTCGCCTTGACCTCCATGAGGGCCTGCGCGAGGCGCCGTACGTCCGTCGGTTCCGCCTGCAGGATGTGGAAGGCGATCCGTTGCGCGCTCTTGGGACCGACGCCGGGCAGCCGACCCAGCTCGTCGATCAGGTCCTGGACCACGCCTTCGTACAACGGACTGCCGCCCTTCCTGGGGGTTCCTTCACTACGTACGGTAGAGGGCCTACGGCCGTCTTAGAAAGGCAGGCCGGGGATGCCGCCGCCCAGGCCCTGTGCCAGCGGGCCGAGCTTCTGCTGCTGAAGCGTCTGGGCGTTCTCGTTGGCCGCGTGTACGGCCGCCACGATCAGGTCGGCGAGGGTCTCGGTGTCCTCCGGGTCCACCGCCTTCGGGTCGATCTTCAGCGCGCGGAGTTCGCCGGCGCCGGTGACAGTGGCCTTGACCAGGCCACCGCCCGCCTGGCCGTCGACCTCGGTCCTCGCCAGTTCCTCCTGGGCGTTCGCCAGGTCCTGTTGCATCTTCTGGGCCTGCTGGAGCAGCTGCTGCATATTGGGCTGGCCACCACCGGGGATCACGATCAGCTCCTTGGTCTGCACAGGTTTTCCCGTTCATGCCGAGCCTACGTGGTCCACGGGGGCCTCGCCCCAGCACTCTTTCGAGTGAGTCGAAGGGGAGTCCTATACCTGATCAAGGCCCACTTCCGGGCGGAAAAGAGGCGAAAGACTCCTCTTCGCCACCCATTGGGAGGTAGGAAGAGTGGGACACATCAGCATCAGGTGTCACGCATCGTGAGCAGCCGCGATCAGTAGGGAGTGCCGGGTGGGTCAGCCGGAGATGCAGCCCGAGGGTCCGCCGCACGACGGGCGGGGCGAGGGCCGCGAGGGCGCCGCCGGGCTGCGGCCGGGCGATCTGACGGGGCGGGTGTTTCCGGTCGGCGACTGGGGCGAGCCCGCGGTGCGGCTGGACGAGCTGTACCAGTGGGTGGAGCGCGGGGCGCTGGACACGGCGGCCTGGTATCTCGCGGACCGGGTGTGGAAGCGGCGGGGGGCGCGGGTGCTGCGTGGGGGTGCTGCGGTGGGGGCGGTGTCGGGGGCCGCGCTGCCGTTGCTGGATCTGACGGGGGTGATGAGCGGGGTGGCGCCGTGGGGGTATCTGGCGCTGCTGCTCGCCGTCGCGTGTGTGGGCGTGGACCGGTTCTTCGGGGTGACGTCCGGGTGGATAAGGGACGTGGCTACGGCGCAGGCGGTGCAGCGGCGGCTTCAGGTGCTGCAGTTCGACTGGGCGTCGGAGAGTGTGCGGGAGGTATTGGGGCCTGCGGAGGGGACGGCCAGTGAGGCGGCCGAGCGGTGTCTTGGGGTGCTTCGGCGGTTCTCGGAGGATGTGACGGAGCTGGTGCGGACCGAGACAGCGGACTGGATGGTGGAGTTCCGGACCGGGTCTGCGCCGATGGGGATTCAGGGTTCCGGGGCGGGGGGTGGGCGGCAGGAGGGGACGGTGCTCCAGGGGCGGTTTCCTTCACCGCCGGGGGGTTCTGCGCGGCCCAACATGCCTCGGCAGCGGCCGCCGGAGCCGCGGTGACTCAGGTTGTGTCCCTGCAGAGGCGGTCGCCCTCGGGAGCTGTGCAGGGGACGTGGTCGTGGCTGCGGATCACTGTTTCGCCGCTGTCCCCGATGTAGTCGAGGAAGCTGCCTGCCAGGGAGCCGCCGCGTGGGTCGCCGTAGGTGTAGGCGTACTCCACACCGAAGTAGGGGTACGGGTCCGGCTCCTTCTCTATCGCCGCCACTGAGGCCGTGGCACCGTCCAGGGGGACCCTCGTGAGGTTCTTCTGGGCTGTCGCGAGGTTCAGTTCGCTGTAGCCGATCGCGCCCCTGATCTCCGCCACCTTCTCCAACACCTCCTCCGTCGAGTCCAGCTCGCAGCGCACCGGCGCCGAGCGGTCCGTCTGGATGTCGCAGTCCAGGGAGGTGCTGGGGACGCCCTCCCAGGCACCGTCGAGTACCTGGTCCTGGAAGACCTGGCGGGTGCCGGAGTCGGCGTCGCGGCTGACCAGGACCACCCGCCAGTGCGGCAGGTCCGGGTTCAGTTCGTCCCAGTACTTCACGTCACCGGCGTAGATGCGTCGCACATCCGCCAGGGACAGGCCCTGCGGGAGCTTCAGGCTGTCGTTCACCACCAGCGCGAAGACCGACAGCGCTATGGAGTGGGGGGTCAACGACGTGCCTGCCCGTTTGCTCGCCCCGTCGTGGAACGCGATCATCGACGCCTGCTTGCTCCTCGACTCGCCTTCCAGTGCCGCCAGTTCGCCCACGCCCGCCGAACTGCCCCGCGCCTCGACCGTGATGTCCGACCCCTCGCAGTCCTTCTCGTACTCCTTCGCCAGGTCCCGTACGACGGGCGCGAAGGCCGTGGAGCCCGTGACCGTCAAGGTGCCCTGTTCACAGCCGAGCGGGGGTGGGCTGTCGTCGCGGAACACGACGATGGTCGAGAGGGTGAGGACCGAGACCGTGAGCATGATGGTGATCAGCCGGGCGGCCCTGCTGAACAGCGGCGGCTTGTCGTCCGGGGTGGCACTGCGGTTGGGGTGGACCTCGCCGTCCCGGATGCCGCCGATGAGGCGGATGTCGCAGCCCACGTCGCCGCCCGACAGCAGCACGAGCACCTTGAAGTGCTCGCCCCGGTTGAGCGGGACGCGCGGGATGCGCAGGGTGTTGCCGCCGTTGTCGTAGCCGAAGCCCGCGTGCGGGGTGAAGTGGCTCATCAGGTGGTCGGTGCCGGGCGGCTGGGTGACCGAGACACCGCGGATGCTGCGGTCGGTGAACACCGCGGTCAGACCGTGGAGTTCACGGCTCGTGTAGTCGTCGTGGCCGATGCCCTGCGAGCCGTCGTTCTCGATGCGCAGCAGCACCAGGGTCGCCTGGTGCATGCCCGGCGCCTCGTCGAAGAGGCCCACGCGGACGTTGGCACGGCCGGAAGCCACGTCGTCGCCGATGGGGTTGTCCATCTGGACGCGGTAACCGATCCGCTTACGGCGCGGTACCCGGCGCTCGTACCACACCATGACGGCCGAGGCCACGATGCCGGCCACGGCCGTCGCCACGGCTACGACGTTCTCTGCGCTCAGCAACTCCATCGGGTGCCCCCGCAACTCCCTGGAGCCGGACAAGTGTGCGGACACTTTATGTTCGGCAGGTGGGGTATTCCGGGCTCGTCGGCGGATGTTCGCTCAGCATTCAACTAGCGCCGAGACAGCACGAGTTGCCTACGAGTTGCCTACTCCCTCGTGTACGTCAGCTTCTCGCCGGTGGTCGTGTTCACGCGCTCCAGAGTGCCGTCCCCGAGGAGGGTGAGCTCCGAGGCGGCCCCCGGGGTGCAGGAGGAGGCCGGTTCACCGACGGAGACGGCGGACGGGCCGATCGCCAACGGGCCGTCCCCTGTGGGCTCTTCGGCCAGATCTGCCAGGAACACGCAGTGGTAGTCCGCGCCGTCCGCAACGAGCGAGAGCACTGTGTCGCCCACCTCGCCCTGCTGGAGGGTGAGTCGGCGGGTGTGGTGCCCGGCGTCGTTGTCGAGGGCGGCGGACCAGGTGCCGAGGTAGTCGGCCGGGATCGGTCCGTCCGAGGTCTCCGAGGTCTCCGAGGGCGTCGGGGACGTGTCTTCGGTCGTCGGGCCGGGTGTCACGGGCGCGCTCGCCTGAGTCGTCGGCTTGCCGTCGGCGCCTTCCGTTCCGTCGTCCTCGGCGCCGTTCATCAGGGCGTACACCGAGCCGCCCGCGGCCACCGCCACCACCAGCGCGACCGCGAGGAGGAGGGCGGTGGAACGGCCGCTGCGGCGGGGCGGTGCGGGCGGGGGTACGACCGGGCCGTACGGCGGGGTGGAGTAGCCGGGGGGCGGGGGCTGGTAGCCGGGCTGGGGATAGCCGTACGCGGGGTGACCCTGGGCGGGCTGGGGGCCCGCCGGGTGGATCGGGGCCGCCCCGAAGGCACCCGGGGACGGCGGAGCGCCCGGAGGCGTGGGCGGGGCGCCGGGAGGCATGGGCGCCGCGATCAGCGTAGGAAGATGGCCCATCGGCCCACCCGCCCCCGGCTGCCCCGGCGCGGGGGGACTCTGGTCGGCGGCCGGACCCGGAGCCGCGCTCCCCGACTCGTCGGCAGCCGGCGCGTGTTCCGGGGACGCGGGTTCCTCCGCCTCCAGCAACCCCACGGCATGCCGCCCGAGTTGAGCCACCAGCGCACTCGGCAGCCAGGGGTCCCGGGAGCGGCCGTCGGAGACGGTGTCCTCCACCCCCGTACGCTCCAGAATCCGCGCCAGCGAGGGCCGCGCCCCCGGATCCTTGCGCAGGCATTCCCGGACCAGGTCGGCGATGCCCTCCGGCACCCCCTCCAGATCGGGCTCCTCCTGCGCGATGCGGAACATCAGCGCGTGGACGCCGCTTCCGCCCGCGCCGAAGGGAAGGCGGCCGGTGGCGGCGTAGGCCAGGACCGACCCCAGGCAGAAGACGTCGCACGCGGGCGTGATGCGGTCGCCGCGCACCTGCTCGGGGGCCATGAAGCCCGGCGAGCCGACGAGCGCGCCGGTGCGGGTGAGGCCGGACTCGGCGACCGTCTCCAGGGCCCGCGCGATACCGAAGTCGATGACGCGGGGTCCGTCGATGGTGACGAGGACGTTGGAGGGCTTGAGGTCCCGGTGGACGATGCCCGCCGCGTGGATGTCGGTCAGCGCATGCGCGAGACCCGCCCCCAGGATCCGTACCGAACGCTCGGGCAGCGCGCCGTGGTCATGCCCGACGACCTGCTGGAGGCTGGGCCCGGCGACATACCCGGTGGCCACCCACGGCACCGCGGCCTCGGTGTCGGCGTCGAGGACGGGCGCCGTCCAGGACCCGCCGACCCGCCGCGCGGCCTGCACCTCCTGCCGGAACCGCGCCCGAAACTCCTCCTGCGCGGCGAGCTCCTCGCGCACCAGCTTGACCGCGACCGTCCGCCCGCGCTCCGACCGGGCGAGATACACCCGCCCCATCCCCCCGGCCCCGAGCCGCGCGATCAGCCGATACGCGCCGATCCTCTGCGGATCCCCCGGCCCCAGCTGGTCCATCCAGGCCCCTCCCCCGAAACGCCCCCGTACCGACGGACCCACGATAGTGCGGGCATACGGGGAGGTGAGCGGCCCGGCGTCTACGGTTCCGTAACATCCTCCAGGACCCTCGAC
Organism: Streptomyces sp. NBC_00287; assembly: GCF_036173105.1. NCBI lineage: Bacteria > Bacillati > Actinomycetota > Actinomycetes > Kitasatosporales > Streptomycetaceae > Streptomyces > Streptomyces sp. NBC_00287. The sequence continues at coordinate 5,134,537 of NZ_CP108053.1, read as the reverse complement.
AGCCGTTCCAGCAGCCGTACCGCGTCCGCGAGTTCGGCCTCGCCGAAGGCCTCCGCGAGCCGGTCGGCGAAGGCCGCGTGCCCGGGGTCGATCCGGCGGACCGCCGCGAGGCCCTCCTCGGTCGGCGCGAGCAGTTTGGCGCGCCGGTGGGCGGGGTTGGGCCGGTACTCCGCGAGCCCCCGCTCCACCAGCAGATCGGCGATCCGCTGCACGCTCTGCCGGGTGATGCCCATCGCGCGGGCGATCCCGGCGACGGGCAACGGCTCCCGCAGCACCGCGCCGAGGACCTGCCACCAGGCGGCCGTCAGCCCGGCGGGCTTCGCCAACTCCTCTGCCACAGCGAGGAATTGACCGTTCAGCCGGAAGGCCCCCAGCGCGCTTCGGCTGAGCAGATCCTGCCGCTCGCGGCTCACTGGGCCTTCTCCAGGACCTCGTACGCCGAGGCGTCGGAGTCATGGAACAGCCGGTACCAGGCGTCCAGCACCTCGCCCTCGTAGACCCCGAGGAGCCCGAAGATCTCGCGGGCGAAGGCGACGGGCTCGGTGGGACCGGCAGTGATCAGCCCGTCGTCGGTAACGGCATCGGTGTCGACATAGCGCTCGCCGCCGCCGTATCCCGTCGCCGCGAGATAGAAGGAGATCGCGCTGGTGTGCGCCCGGTCATCGAGCAGACCCTCGCGGGCGAGCCCGGCCGTGGCTCCGCAGATCGCGGCGACGGGCACGCCCGCGGCCAGGAACTCGCGCGCCTTGCGGGCGAAGGGTGCGAGGTCGTCGCTGGTGTCCCAGAGGTCCGCGCCCGGGAGGATCAGCAGCGCGCTGTCCTCGGGGCGTACGGCGTCCAGGGCGAGGTCGGGCTGGACGCGCAGTCCGCCGATGCTGCGGACGGGGGCGGTGGTGGGGCCGAGAGTGCGGATGTCGTACCCGGCGCGGGCCAGGTAGGCGGTGGCGTGCCCCGTCTCCCAGTCGGCGTAGGTGTCGTAGACGGCGAGGTGTACGGGCTTGCGGGTCATGACTGCCTCCTCGGGGGCTCCTTATGACAGAATGCTGTCACTTAGACAGAATGCTGTCAAGCGATGACCCTGGACAACCTGTCGCGGAAACCCCCGTCCCACAGACAGGACGCCGATACCGCTTCCGCATCGCGGACATTTACCCTCGGCCGCATGACCCCTCAGCCAAACCCCGAGGTCGGCGCCGCCGTGAAGGCCGCGGACCGTGCGCATGTCTTCCACTCCTGGTCCGCGCAGGAGCTCATCGACCCGCTCGCCGTCGCCGGCGCGGAGGGGTCGTACTTCTGGGACTACGACGGCAACCGCTACCTCGACTTCACCAGCGGGCTCGTCTACACGAACATCGGCTACCAGCACCCGAAGGTCGTCGCCGCGATCCAGGAACAGGCCGCAACCCTGTCCACCTTCGCGCCCGCCTTCGCCATCGAGGCCCGCTCCGAGGCGGCCCGGCTGATCGCCGAGCGGACGCCCGGTGACCTCGACAAGATCTTCTTCACCAACGGTGGCGCCGACGCCGTCGAGCACGCGGTGCGGATGGCACGGCTGCACACGGGGCGGGCGAAGGTGCTGGCGGCGTACCGCTCGTACCACGGTGGCACTCAGCAGGCCGTGAACATCACCGGTGACCCGCGCCGCTGGGCGTCCGACAGCGCGACCGCCGGAGTCGTGCACTTCTGGGCGCCCTACCTCTACCGGTCGCGCTTCTACGCCGAGACCGAGGAGCAGGAGTGCGCGCGGGCGCTGGAGCACCTGGAGACGACGATCGCCTTCGAGGGGCCGTCGACGATCGCCGCGATCATCCTGGAGACGATTCCGGGCACGGCGGGGATCATGGTGCCGCCGCCGGGCTATCTCGCCGGGGTGCGTGAGATATGCGACAAGTACGGCATCGTCTTCGTCCTGGACGAGGTCATGGCCGGGTTCGGGCGGACCGGTGAGTGGTTCGCGGCGGATCTGTTCGAGGTCGTACCGGACCTGATGACCTTCGCCAAGGGCGTGAACTCCGGGTATGTGCCGCTGGGCGGGGTCGCGATCTCGGGGGCGATCGCCGAGACCTTCGGGAAGCGGCCGTACCCCGGCGGTCTGACCTACTCCGGGCACCCGCTGGCCTGTGCCGCCGCCGTCGCGACGATCAACGTCATGGCGGAGGAGGGGGTCGTCGAGAACGCGGCGAAGCTGGGCGCCTCCGTCGTGGAGCCGGCGCTTCGGGAGCTGGCCGAGCGGCATCCCTCGGTGGGCGAGGTGCGCGGTGTCGGTATGTTCTGGGCGCTGGACCTGGTGAAGAACCGGGAGACGCGGGAGCCGTTGGTGCCGTACAACGCCGCGGGTGAGGCGAACGCGCCGATGGCGGCCTTCGGGGCGGCCGCGAAGAAGCACGGCATCTGGCCCTTCGTGAACATGAACCGGACCCATGTCGTACCGCCGTGCAATGTCTCCGAGGCGGAGCTGAAGGCGGGTCTCGCGGCGCTGGACGCGGCCCTGTCGGTGGCGGACGAGTACACGGAGTAGCCGTCAAGAGCCGCTGTAGTGGCCGGGGACACTCGCGAGCGACCCCGTAGCTCGAACGCGTAAGGTGGCGTGCTCGTAGACATATGCGTGCATGCCACCCCGCGCGAACGAGGAGACGCCCCGACCATGCCCGGCCCCAGCGGCAACGCTGCCGTGACTCGTAGCACCCTGCGGCAGCAGATCGCGGATGCGTTGCGGGACGAGGTGCTGGCCGGGCGGCTGCAGCCGGGGCAGGAGTTCACGGTCAAGGAGATAGCCGACCAGTACGGCGTCTCCGCCACCCCCGTGCGCGAGGCGCTGGTCGATCTGTCCGCGCAGGGGCTCCTCGAAGCCGACCAGCACCGCGGCTTCCGCGTCCACGAGTACTCCTTCGCGGACTACCGGGGGATCATCGAGGCCCGTGCCCTCGTCATCGACGGGATGTTCCAGGCCCTCGACGACGGCCGCAAGGGATACCGGGAGCCCGGTGACCCCCGCATCGCCGCCGCCCTCGCCGGTGTGCGCCGCCGTGGCGAAGAGGCCCAGCGGGCCGCCGGCGCCGGTGACCTCACCGTTCTCATAGGCTATGACCTGCGCTTCTGGCGCGAGCTCGCCGCCCTCTTCGGCAACCCCTACCTCGCCGACTTCCTGCACCGGCTGCGCGTCCAGTCCTGGGTGTGCGCGGTCCAGCATCTACGCCTGTTGACCGATCTGCGGGGCGAGCTGTGGTCGGGCCACACAGAGCTCGTGGACGCCCTGTCGCGGCGCGACACCTCGGCGGCCCGCTCGATCATCGCGGCGTACAACACCCACTCCCTCTCGGTGATCGAACGACTCGCGACCTGAGGGATGGGTATGGGTCCTGCACGGCCCACGCCCCCGAGCGGTACTAGGGGGTTTCACCCCCGGCCGTACCGATTACTCTTCCCTGACCACCGCACTACGCCGCGCTACGCGAGGAGTCCTCTTTTGGCCTGTGACCTGTGGCTGGTACCGCTCGTCGATGTGTTGTGCCACACCCCCGACAACCCGTTCGCCGAGGAACTCGCGCAATACAACAAGGTGCTCGCCGAGGCCGGGTTGCCGCCGGTGCCGGTGTACCAGTACATGCCGGGCCTGTCCGGCGAGGTCGCTCCGGTGGCCGGATTCGACTACGACGCCCTGCACTTCCTGCGCCGGGCGTATCTGCTCCAGGTGTGCGGGCTGCCGGTGACGCCGGTCGACGAACTCGGCGGCGATTACGAGCAGCTCCTGGAGATGTTCGAGGCCACGGCCCAGCAGTCGCACCTGGTCTGGCACTACGACCACGCCGGGGCGTATGTCCCGGTGGACTTCCCGCATCCCCTGTCGAGCGATGAACTCCTCGCCGGGGGCGGCCCCTTGGGCTCGTCCCAGACCCTCCTGCGGGAGCTGGAGTTCGTGGCCCCGTCGATCGGCATCGACCCGGCGAACCCTCCGGCGGCGCCCCAACCGCCCCTGGGACCGACGGAGTTGGAGGAACCGGCCATCCCGGCGCCGTACGATCCCAGCCCCTTCGCCCGTGAACGCCACGTCTGGCTGGGCCTGCACGCGGCGGCGACACGGAGCCTGGCGCAGGGCTCGATGATCATCTTCAGCTGAGGATGATTGTCTTCAGCTGAGGGCGACGCGGGGTCAGCCGCCGCCGCCCAGTTGGGAGAGTCCCTTCTGGAGGTCCTCGGCGTTCATGATCGGGGTGAATGTCACCTCGGCGTTGAGCTCGGTGAAGAACGGCTCGGCCGTCGGCGGCAGTTGGGAGCTGTCCTGGAGGTCCAGGACCAGCCAGCAGGTGCGGCGGCCGCCTTCCGGACCGAAGTACGCGGCCTCCGGGCGGAGCTTCTCCAGCGCCGTCTTCATCACCTCGGGCATCCTGCCGCTGCGGATGGCCTCGTTCCCCTTCTCCGTGTCCAGGGTCGCCTTGAGCATCACTCGCATCGCGGTCTCCTTAGCCTTCGCCCTACTTCAGGATATGCCCGTTATGTCGGGGTTCGCAGAAGGGGTGCGGTGAGGCAGGAGGGCACCGCTTACGGCGCCACCACCTGCGTATACGCCGCGTTGACCATCTTCTGGGCCAGCTCGGCATCCTTGTCGTCGACCAGCGCGCGGAACCACAACTCGTGCCCGGCGTCTCGGTGGTCCGTCACGAAGAGGATCAGTTCGTACTCGCCGTTCTTCGTGTGCCGCTCCAGGTACCGCCCGTTCCCCTCCCGCGTCCGCTTCCAGTCCCGCGGCGGGGCGCCGAACCACCGTTCACGGAACGCGTCCGTCACCGACGCCGGGCAGCCGTCCGCCCCGCACGGCAGGTCCGCCATGTCCAGCCAGGGCGGTTCATCGGCGTCGCTTGCGCAACGGGCGGTCCACTCTCCGTGTTTCAGCGGCTTCCCCGACTCGGCACAGGTGAAGTCGTACCTCACCCGTACCGGCACGCGCAGCTTCTCGAAGGTCTGGATGTCCGAGTGTTCGTCCCCCCGCCAGACCGGACCGAGCACCGACCGCTCCGGCACCCTCCGGTACTCGGCGATGCGCAGCCGGTCCGGCGCCTTCGCGGGCGGTACGTCGGCGAGGCGCCGGCCGGCGGACGCGTCGACCGGGATACCGGCCCTGCGCAGGGACTCCCGGGCGACGATGCGGGCCACCTCGGACACCCGCTGGGGGGACGCGTACTCCTCGCTGTAATCGACCCACATCGTCAGATTTCCGATCCGGACGCTGACCGTGGCCTCCACTTCGCCGTGCGGGCCCGAACGGTCGATCAGCAGCGTGGCCTCGTCACCGAATCCCGGCAGCGGCTGGTCACCGAGCACGGTGAAATCACGCATCACCCGACGGGCCTCGTCGGTGCCACTGCCGCTCCCCCAGTAGGAGCTCCACACGAACGCCATGACCTGGAGCCGGCGATCGGGGCGGAACGGTGAGCGCTCGTCGAAGACGCACACCCCGTCATCGACCTCGCTCCCGACGGGCTCCACCATCACCTCCCCGACCTGGGCCTCGCTGACCAGCGCACAGGCCGGGGGAAGATCCCGGTAGGGATAGTGGGCATCGGGGACGAGCACGGCCGCCGACAGGCCGAACGCCAGGCCGATCACGGACGGCCCGGTGATCGCCAGGGTGGCGAGCGAGGGTTGTACGTCCTCCCGCCGACCGCGGTCGGGGCTGCTGATGCCGTCCTCCATGACCCCGGCCGCCTCGGCGAGCCGATTGCGCAGCTCGATATGGCGGAAGCGGTAGAGGCCACCCGACTGCCGCAGGACTCCCCTGCGGTGCGCGTCGCGCAGAAAGGTCATCACCCGCCAGGGCAGCGCACCGGTGCAGGACAGATAGAGCCGGGCGACGGACAGCCGTCCCGAAGCGGACACCGACCACCGGCGCACCATCCAGGCCAGGAACATCAACCCCACGGTGAGCACCCAGTCGACGGCGGTCACCGTGCCGTGGTCCGCGACGCCCTGCCAGATGACCACCATGACGGAGAAGAGGACCAGCATGCCCTCGGTGAACCTGCGGCGCGGGGGCAGCCGGAAGGGGGCGAAGAGGCCGAGCACCAGTTGGGTACGGCGGTCCGCGCGCAGCAGCTCCGCGGGTTCCGGAGCGTCGGCCGGGTCGGCGAGCCTGCCGAGCAGGTCGATCAGCCGGGTGAAGACGACGAGCACCAGCACGATCCCGATGAAGACGACCGTGCTGATCACCCAGTCGAACAACCTCAGCACCGCCAGAACGCCGATCCCCAGCGCCACGAAGACCATGGAGAGCAGCAGCGGGCGCACCTCCGCGCGCAGCGACCGCAGATCCGCGAGGCCGGGCCAGTACAGGCGTTGCGGTGCGTCCGTGGGCGCGGCGAGCGCCCAGTCCACCATCGCCGCCACCGACCCCAGCAGCAGCACCGCCGCCCACGGCGGCACCGGGAACCACTCCTGCCACCACGGATGGTCGTAGTCCGTCACACCGATCGCGAGCGCGGCGACCGCCATGGACAGGCCGGTGCCCAGCCAGCGCACCGGCCACGGCACCACCTCCCCCAGCCGCCACCACGCGATGTCCTGCTCCCCGGTACGGCGCAGATGCGCGGCGAGATAGCCCGCCCACCCCCTCGCCTGCTCGCCCGTCCACCCGGCCCGCCCGGTGTCCTCGTAGGCGGCGGAGAGGAAGGCGTCGTACAAGTGCCGTTCCACCACCGTCTGTTCACGGAACCGCTCGTCCTCGATCAGCTCGCTCGGGTCCGCCCGGCTACTGCTGTAGACGAAGCGGGCGAGGCTGACCATGAGGGGGGTGCTCAGGACCGTGCGGAGGGTGACGACTTCCGGTGCCCGGTCCTCGGCGTCGGCCAGACGCGCCAGTACGGGAGCCCACTTGGTGTCCGCGGGGCCCTTGAGGCGGGCGGTGCGCGGGAGGTAGCGCTCCAGGTCGGCCACGGTGAGGGGGGCGAGCTGGACGACCGCGGCGGCGGGCAGCACAGTGTCGGCGTCCTCGACTGCGGCCTCGTACTCCTCGATTCGGCAGGTCAGGACCAGGCGGGCGGGTTCGTTCAGGCTGCGGCGCAGGCGGGCCAGGGCCTTGGGGCGGGACGGTTCGGGGAGTTCGTCGAGGCCGTCCAGGATCGGGAGGATACGGCCGGTGGTGATCAGGTCGTGGGCGAGCTGGGGGGTGCGCAGGACCGCGGGGTGCAGGGCGGACAGACGGCGGGCGGCCCAGTGCCAGGGGTCCTCCTCGGCGGAGTTCCAGGAGGCGATGGGGAGGAGGACGGGGACGGGTGCGCCGGGGGTGCGGTCCTTCAGCAACGCCCGCGCCAGGCGCAGGACCAGCGCCGACTTGCCCGCGCCGGGGGCGCCGAGCACCACCAGGCGGCGGCTGGGGACCGAGCCGAAGAAGGTGCCGATCGCGTCGAAGTCGCCGTCCAGATCGAGGGGTTCGGAGCTCGGTGCGGTGATCGGCTCGCGGCGGATGTTCGCCTCGTGGTCGCTGAGCTGCGGGCTCGCCGCCGACCATCGCACCGGGATCGGCGCCGGGTCGTTCACATGCAGCTGTTTCTCGTCGCGGGCGTACTCGTCGGCGAGGACCGAGGTCAAGGCATTGGCTGCGGCGTCGAGTTGGGCGGGCGTCAGTTTCCGGCGCGGTGCCCGGCGCTCCCGTAACCACTCCGGAAGGCCCAGCAGTACGGTCGTCCACCACAGCGCCCCGGCGAGGACCAGCGCGACTCCGGCCAGCGCGAGGATGCGCCGGGCATCCGGCGACAGCATCTCCTCGCCCGCCTGCGAGGCCATGGCGAAGATGAGCAGGCCCAGCAGCACGACCGTCCCGGCCGTACGCCGTGGCGCCGACCGGGCGTCGGCCGGCTGCTCCTCGGGACGGGGACTGTCGAAGTGCACTGGCCCGGTGAAGTCCCGCGCCAGGATGACCGGCGCCCTGAACTCGCCGCCACCGATCTCGTGCTTCGTCCGGAAGCCGTCGTCGCGCTCCCCGTGCATGGCCGCTGCCCGAGCCCTAACGGCCGAAGTTCATGGGACCGTTGAAGTCCCGCCCCTGGAAGACCGGGCCCTTGAAGTCGCCGCCCGTGATCTCGTTGTGGACGTCCCCGGAGCCGGTCGGCGCCCGGTCCCAGGCCTCGGCCTCCTGCCGCCAGCTCTCCAGGGCCTGGGCGAAGGCTGGATCCTGCGCGGCCCTGAGCGCGAGCACATTGGCCAGCTCATGGGCCCGCTCCGAGTCATCGGCCGCCTCACCGAGCGCGACCAACTCCCCTTCGCCACTGGGCGCTTCCGGGTCCGGCCGACGCCTGACCAGACTCCGCAACTTCTCCCAGATCTGCTGCCCCGCGGCCCCCGCGGTCCCCGAGGCCAGAGCCATCAACAGTTCGGGTGCGATCTCCACGAACACCACTCCCCCCAGTGCGTCGTGGGTCGAGGGTAGGGCAACAGGGCCCGGTTCGGGCAGACTTCCACCACTACGGAACGGCCAACTCCAGCTCCGCGAGCCGCTTCCGCTCCCCGACGATGTCGATGCCGGTGATCAGGTCACCGTCGAAGGTGAAGCGGAGCACCACCCGCACCCGGCCCGCCTGCGTGAACGCGACGCCGAAGCGGCCGTCGACCAGGACGAGCGCCGAGGTCGTGGCACGGTCCGCCGAGGCCAGCGCGGCCCGGGCGACCGTACGGGCACCGCCGAGGAAGACCGGTTCCGGAGTGGGGACGACCGCCGGGTCCGCGTGCAGGACGACCTCGGGGTGCAGCAGGGCGAGCAGCGCGTCGAAGTCGCCGGTGCGGGTGGCGGCCAGATAGGCGCCGACCGCCTCCCGGCGGCGCGGAAGGTCGGCGTCGGGGGCCGGGGCGCCCTTGATGCGGCGGCGGGCCCGGCTGGCGAGCTGGCGGGTGGCCGCCGGGGACTTCTCCAGCAGCAGTCCGATCTCGTCGAACGGCACCTGGAACATGTCGTGCAGCACGAAGGCCAGCCGCTCGGCGGGCGCGAGCGTGTCGAGGACGATCAGCAGAGCGAGGCCGACGGAATCGGCGAGGAGTGCCTCCTCCTCGGGGTCCACCTCGGAAACGGGGGCCTGTCCGACGGCGTCCAGCGCCTCCTCGCGGCGGGTCTCCCGGGCCCGGAGCAGGTTGAGGCAGACGCGGGCCACGACCGTCGTGAGCCAGCCCCCGGGGTTCTCCACCGCCGAGGTGTCCGCGCGGTCCACCCGCAGCCAGGCGTCCTGCACCGCGTCGTCGGCCTCGCTCACCGAGCCGAGCATCCGGTACGCCACCGCCCGCAGCCTGGGCCGATGCTCCTCGAACTGGCGCGCCATGAAATCGGGTTCGGGCACCGTGTCACATTCCTTCCGGTCGGCGGGTCACCTCAGTAGATCACCCGATACGACCCCACGGAGCGGACCATGAACACGCAGCACACCCCCGTCCTCGTCACCGGCGGCACCGGCACCCTCGGCCGTCTCGTCGTCCCGCTGCTGCGGGCCGCGGGACACGAGGTGCGGGTCCTCAGCCGGCACCCGCAGGAGAGCGCGGACGGCGTCGAGTACGTCGCCTGCGACCTGCTGAAGGAGACCCCCGAGGCGGCCCTGACCGGCGTGCACACCGTGCTGCACCTGGCCGGCGGACAGAAGGGCGACGACATCGCCACCGGCAACCTGGTCCGGGCCGCACAGGCGGCGGGCGTACGGCATCTGGTGTACATCTCGGTGATCGGCGCCGACACCGTCCCGCTGGCCTGGCTGCGCACCAAGCTGGAGTCGGAGCGGATCATCGCCGGGTCGGGCATCGGCTGGACCACGCTCCGGGCGGCCCAGTTCAACGACCTGGTCCTGACGATGGTCGAGAAGATGACCAAGCTGCCCGTCGTCCCCGTCCCCGGCGGCCTGCGGATGCAGCCGGTCGACGCGGGCGAGGTGGCGGCCCGGCTCGTCGAACTGGCCCTCGGGGCACCGGCCGGCCGCGTCCCCGATCTCGCGGGCCCGAAGGTCTACGGCATCGGCGACCTCCTGCGCGGCCATCTGGCGGCGCGGGGCAGGCGTCGGCCCACCCTCCCCGTCCGCATCCCCGGCAAGGCGGGCCGCGCCTACCGGGCGGGGGCCAACCTGGCCCTCGTAGGAGCCGATACGGGAAAGCGGACCTGGGAGGACTTTCTCAGCGGCCGGCCGCTCCCGGAGTGATCAGGCCCGTCTCGTAGGCCACCACCACGGCCTGGGCGCGGTCCCGCAGGCGGAGTTTGGCGAGGATCCGGGCCACGTGGGTCTTCACGGTGGCCTCGCTCAGGACGAAGCGCTCGGCGAGTTCGGCGTTGCTCAGCCCGGTGCCGAGGGCCTGGAGGACCTCCACCTCGCGCGGGGTGAGGACGGACAGGTCCCGGTGCAGGGCGGCGGTCCGGGTGTCCTGCGAGACGAAGCGCTCGACCAGGCGCCGGGTGATCGCGGGGGCGAGCAGCGCGTCACCGGAGCGGGCCATGTGGACGGCGGCGACCAGGTGTTCGGGGGTGACGTCCTTGAGCAGGAAGCCGCTGGCGCCGGCGGTGAGGGCCGCGTAGACATAGCGGTCCAGGTCGTACGTGGTGAGGATCAGGACTCGGGGCGGGTCGGGGACGACGGTTCCGGAGAGGATGCGGCGGGTGGCCTCCAGGCCGTCGAGGCCCGGCATCCGTACGTCCATCAGCACGAGGTCGGGGCGGGTGCGCCGGACCGCCTCCAGCGCCTGCTCGCCGTCGGCCGCCTCCGCCACCACGTCGATGCCGTCGGCGGTCAGGATCATGGAGAAGCCGGTGCGGACCAGGGCCTGGTCGTCGGCGATCACCACCCGCGGCGCGGTCATCGGGACGCCTCCGCCGGAATCACCGCACGGACGCGGAATCCCCCGGTGGGGCGGGTGTTTGCTTCCAGAGTGCCGCCGTAGACGGCAAGTCGTTCACGGAGGCCGATCAGGCCTCGGCCGCCGGTGGTGTCGGGGCCGGGCAGGGCAGTACCGCCACTGTCGGACACCTCCACGCGCACCTCCTCCCCGGTGTGTTCGACCGTCACCCGTACCCGCGCCCCCGCCGCATGCCGGACGACGTTCGTCAGCGCCTCCTGGACCACGCGGTACGCGGCCAGGTCGGCGCCGGGTGGGAGGGGGGCCGGAGTTCCCGTAACGGCCAGGTCGACGTGGACGCCGGTTGCGCGGACGCGGTCGATGAGGGGGGCCAGTTGGGCGAGGCCGGGCTGTGGGGACAGGTCCGCGTCGGCATCCGACCGGCCGTCCATCGTCAACAGGCCCATGACATGGCGCAGTTCGGCCATCGCCGTGCGTCCGCCCGCCTCCACCGCCAGCAGCGCCTCGCGGGCCCGGTCGGGCGCGGCGTCCATCACTTTGCGGGCCGCGCCGGCCTGGATCACCATCACGCTCACATTGTGGGTGACGATGTCGTGCAACTCCCGGGCGATCCGGGCCCGTTCGTGCTCGACGGCGAGACGGGTGGCTACCTCCTGCCGTTCCTGGAGGTCGCGGACGCGCTGCTGCCAGACGTGGATCGCGTTCGCCCCGAGCCCCACGCCGACCAGGGCCAGGAACGGCACGAACCCGGTGGTGAAGTACGGGAAGTACTCCTCGTGCAGCGCCGTCATCAGTACCGCGCCGACCAGCACGCTGCCGAGCGCGTACAGCCGGTGCGGACTGTGCACGGCGGCGCTGTACGCGGCGACCACGCAGGACAGGAACGGGTAGACGGTGGTCCCGCTCTCGCCGACGCGCTGACCGAACAGCAGCGTCATGACGAGCACCGCCCAGAACGCGGCCAGCGGATACCGCCGTCGCACGATCAGCGGCAGCGCGGTCAGCGCGGCCAGGATCAGCTCCCCCGAGTCCAGCGCGGGGTCCGGGTGCACGGGCAGGGGCGGCGGCGGCTCACCGAAACGCGGAACCGGCGCCATCCGATCCTGCTCCGGCCGCACCACGGCACCCACCGTGCAGGCGGCCAGCACCAGCGCCAGGACGGTGTCGGCCGTTCTGCTCCACCGCGAGGGGCGCGGCAGCGGTCCGGAGTGCAGCAGTGCCGCCACGCCCGACTTCCACCGCTCCGCGCCCGCCCAGCTCATGGGCCCAGTCTGGCAAGCGTCCGGGGCGGTCACATCCCTCCCGCCGGGGAGGGGCCGTACATCTGCCGCGTACATCTCAGGGATGACGTGCCCGCCGGGTCCTCCCGGTACGGCAGCCGCACTCGCCGCCGCGGGCGACGCCCCGGGACCGGCCCCGCGCCTAGCGTCACGCCGAACCGTCCGTCAGCAACCGGGGAGGCAGCGATGGACACACCCGTCATCGACATCAGCGACGTGAGCCGGACGTACGGGGAGGGGCCGCCGGCGCTCGCGGGAGTCAGCCTCACCGTGCGGGCCGGGGAGGCGGTGGCCGTGCTCGGCCCTTCCGGCAGCGGCAAGTCCACGCTGCTCAATCTGATCGCGGGTCTCGACCGGCCCTCCGCCGGCAGCGTCACCGTCGACGGGCTGCGGGTGGACCGGCTGGGCGAGACCGCCTCGGCGAAGTACCGGCGGGCGCGGATCGGCATGGTCTTCCAGTTCTTCCACCTGCTGGACGATCTGACGGTCGCCGAGAACGTGCTGCTGCCCGCCCGGCTCGCCGGGACACCCCGGGCCGAGGCCCGCCGCCGCGCCGCGGACCTGCTGACCCACCTCGGCATGGCCCGGCACGCCGACGCCCGCCCCGGCACCCTGTCCGGCGGGGAACGTCAACGGGTGGCGGTCGCCCGAGCCTTGATGAACCGCCCGGCCCTACTCCTGGCCGACGAGCCGACCGGCGCCCTGGACTCCGCGTCCGGCGAGGACGTACGGGACCTGCTGGCCGCACTCAACGCAGACGGCCAGACGATCGTCCTGGTCACCCACGACCCGATCCTCGCCAACTCCTGCACGACCCGCACGATCGAACTGATCGACGGCCGAATCGCCCGCGACACGGCGGGGGTGCTGCGGTGAGCGCGGGGGGTGGGGTCGGGCGACGCGGTGGGCGGGCCGGGGGTGCGGGGGGAGGATTCGGGCGACGCTGGATACGGGCCGGGGGTGCGGAGGGCGGATTCGGGCGACGCTGGATGCGAGCCGCGGACGCGGAGGGCGAGGGGCAGCGCCAGCCCCAGAGCACGGGCGCCCCGGGCGAAGAGGTGCGAGCCGCGGGCTCGGGGGGCGAGGGGCAGCGCCAGCCCCAGAGCACGGGCGCCCCGGGAGAAGAGGTGCGAGCCGCGGGCTCGGGGGGCGAGGGGCAGCGCCAGCCCCAGAGCACAGGCGCCCCAGGCGAAGAGGTGCCGGCCACGGGCTCGGGGCGCGAGGAGCAGCGCCAGCCCCAGAGCACAGGCGCCCCAGGCGAAGAGGTGCGAGCCACGGGCTCGGGGCGCGAGGAGCAGCGCCAGCCCCAGAGCACAGGCGCCCCAGGCGAAGAGGTGCGAGCCACGGGCTCGGGGCGCGAGGAGCAGCGCCAGCCCCAGAGCACAGGCGCCCCAGGCGAAGAGGTGCGAGCCGCGGGCTCGGGGCGCGAGGAGCAGCGCCAGCCCCAGAGCACAGGCGCCCCAGGCGAAGAGGTGCGAGCCGCGGGCTCGGGGGGCGAGGAGCAGCCGCAGAGCACGGGCGCGCCGGGCGGAGGGGGGCTTCTGGGATTCGGACGGCGTCGGCCGCCAACCCCGGGCACCTCAGGCGGAGGGATGCGGCGCGGGCCGCATGCCACGGGTGCCCTGGGCGCGGTCGTGCGTGCCGGGGTTGGGCGGCGGCGGGTGCAGAGCACGGTGATGGTCCTGACCACGCTCATTGCGGTCACCGCGTCCGTGGTGGCTGCCGGGGTGCTCGTCGCGTCCCGGGCGCCCTTCGATCAGGCCATGGCCGAGCAGCGCGGAGCCCATCTGACCGCGTGGTTCGACCCAAGCAAGGCCACGGAGGCGCAACTGGCGGCCACCGCGCGGGCTTCCGGGGTCGCCGACGCGGCCGGTCCCTTCCGGACCGTGTCGCTGAGTCCGCGTACGGCCTCCGCCTCCGGTGAGATGCCGTCCGGTACGGACCTGCCCGAACTGACCGTCGCCGGACGGGCCGACGCCGGTGGGCCGGTCGACCGGCTGGACCTGGTCTCCGGCAGGTGGGCCACGCGCCCCGGCGAGATCGTGCTGGCCGAGGGCGACTCCGCGCTCAGGACCGGAACACGGCTGGACTTCCCCGGCCTGAAGGGCACCCCGACGCTGACCGTCGTCGGCATCGCCCGCTCGGTCACCGGCACCGCCGACGCCTGGGTGACGCCCGCCCAGGCCAAGGCGCTCACCACGCCGAACGGCACGTCCGGGTACGCGATGCTCTACCGCCTCAGCAGTGCCGACACCGACGCCCAGGTCGCCGCCGGCCGTGCCGCGATCGACGCCGCCGCGCCGGAGGGCGCCCTGACCGGCACCCGCTCCCACCTCGCCGTCCGGCAGGAACAGCTCGCCAACGCGCTCGCCTTCGTGCCCTTCGTGGCCGCGTTCGGGGTGCTCGCGCTGGCCATGTCGGTGCTGATCATCGGCATCGTCGTGAGCGGCGCGGTGGGCGCCGCCACCCGGCGCATCGGCATCCTGAAGTCCCTCGGCTTCACCCCGGCCCAGGTCGTACGGGCCTACGTCGCCCAAGCCCTGCTCCCGGCCGCGATCGGCTGCGCCCTCGGAGTGGCCCTCGGCAACCTGCTCGCCGGCCCGGTCCTCGGCAGCGTCGAGGACGTCTACCGCGGCGCCCGGGCAACGATCCCCTGGTGGATCGACGTAACCGCTCCCGCCGTGGCCCTGGCCCTGGTCGCCGCCGCGGCCTTCGTCCCCGCACTCCGAGCGGGCCGCCTGCGCACGGTCGAGGCGCTCACGGTGGGGCGTACGGCGGAGACGGGACGGGGGCGGGGGCCGACGGGGCCGGCGAAGGGGCGTACCCCGGGCCGGCTGACGGGCCGACTGCCGCTGCCCCGACTGCTCGGACGTACCCCGACACCCGCAACCGGCCGACCAGCCGGACGCACACCGCACCCGCCCCGGCGGCTCGCGGGACGGCTCCCCCTCCCCCAACCCGTCACCCTCGGCCTGGCCCACCCCCTCTCCCGGCCCGCCCGCTCGGCAACAACCGCCGCCGCCGTCGCCCTCGCCACCGTCACCGTCACCTTCGCCGTCGGGCTGGCCCTGACGCTCGGTGCCGTGCAGGCGCAGCGGATGCTCGACGCCGCCGCGCCGGTCGTCGTGGAGACCGGCCGGGGGCAGGGCGGTCCGGCCGGTGCCGCCGTGGTGCCCGCCCCGGGACAGCAGCCCCGGCCGCAGGCCGACCCGGCGGACGTGACCGCCGCGCTGAAGGCCGAGCAGAGGACCCGCCGCTACTACAGCACCGCCCAGGGCGAGGTACGGGCGTCCGGGATCACGGGCCGGACCGCCGTGGTCGGCTACGACGGCGACGCGTCCTGGGCCGCCCCGGAGCTGGTCTCGGGCTCCTGGCTCAGCGGCCCGGGACAGGCGGTGGTCACGGAGCGGTTCCTCGACGCCGCCGGAGTCCGGGTCGGAGACTCCCTGACGCTGACCGAGAAGGGCCGCAGCACGACCGTGCGCATCGTCGGCGAGGCGTTCTTCACCGAGGACGACGGGATGCTGCTGCTGACCCAGGCCACCACTCTCACCGCCCTCGGCCTCGACGCCGACCCGCACCGCTTCTACGCCCAACCGGACCCCGGCACCGCCACCTCGGCCTATCTGACCGCGCTGAACGACACCCTGGCCGACACCGGCGCCTTCGCCCACACCAACACCGACAACGCGTCCAGCGTGATCGCGGCCATGGACGCGCTGATCGCCATGCTCACCCTGATGCTGGTCGCGGTCGCGGGCCTGGGCGTGCTCAACACGGTCGTCCTCGACACCCGGGACCGCATCCACGACCTCGGCACCCTCAAGGCCCTCGGTATGACGCCCCGGCAGACCGTCGGCATGGTCCTCACCTCGGTCACCGGCATCGGCCTGCTCGCCGCGGCCGCCGGGGTCCCGCTGGGCATCGCCCTGCACCACTACGTCACCCCGCTCATGGGCGACGCCGTCGGCATGAACCTGCCCGACGCCTTCCTCACCGTCTACGCCCCGCTCCCGTTGACCTTGCTCGCCCTCGGCGGAGTGTCGATCGCGGTGGGCGGCGCGCTGCTCCCGGCGGGCTGGGCGGCCAGGACGGACACGGCGAAGGCACTGCGGACGGAGTGAACGCGCGAAAGGGGCGCCCCACCCGGGACGCCCCTTTCACACAGCCAGTGCCGCTCAGATGAACGAGTTGATCTCGATCGTCTCGTCCCGGCCCGGACCCACGCCGATCGCGGAGATCGGGGCGCCGGACATCTCCTCCAGCGCCTTGACGTAGGACTGGGCGTTCTTCGGCAGGTCGGAGAAGGACTTCGCCTTGCTGATGTCCTCGCTCCAGCCGGGCAGCATCTCGTAGACCGGCTTCGCGTGGTGGAAGTCGCTCTGCGAGTACGGCAGCTCCTCGACCCGCTTGCCATCGATCTCGTACGCCACACAGACCGGGATCTGCTCCCAGCCGGTGAGGACGTCGAGCTTGGTGAGGAAGAAGTCGGTCAGGCCGTTGACGCGCGTGGCGTACCGGGCGATGACCGCGTCGAACCAGCCGCAACGCCGGTCACGACCGGTCGTCACACCCCGCTCACCGCCGATGCGGCGCAGTGCGTCGCCGTCCTCGTCGAAGAGTTCCGTCGGGAACGGACCGGCACCGACACGGGTGGTGTACGCCTTCAGGATGCCGATGACCCGGCTGATCTTCGTCGGGCCGACACCGGCACCGGTGCAGGCACCACCGGCGGTCGGGTTGCTCGACGTCACGAAGGGGTACGTGCCGTGGTCGATGTCCAGCAGCGTGCCCTGGCCGCCCTCGAACAGGACGACCTTGTCCTCCTCCAGGGCCTGGTTCAGGACAAGCACCGTGTCGGCGACGTACGGCTTGATCTGCTCGGCGTAGCCCAGCAGCTCCTCGACGACCTGGTCCACGGCGATCGCGCGCCGGTTGTAGAGCTTGGTCAGCAGTTGGTTCTTGACGTCGAGCGCCGCCTCGACCTTCTGCTGGAGGATCGACTCGTCGTACAGGTCCTGGACCCGGATACCGACGCGGTTGATCTTGTCGGCATAGGTGGGGCCGATCCCTCGACCGGTGGTCCCGATCTTCCGCTTCCCGAGGAAGCGTTCCGTCACCTTGTCCACCGTCACGTTGTAAGGCGTGATGATGTGCGCGTTTCCGCTGATGAGGAGCTTGGACGTGTCGACGCCTCGGTCGTTCAGCCCGCTCAGCTCGGAGAGCAGGACCGACGGGTCGACGACGACGCCGTTGCCGATGACCGGGGTGCACCCCGGGGACAGGATTCCGGAAGGGAGAAGGTGCAGGGCGTACTTCTGATCGCCCACGACCACCGTATGGCCGGCGTTGTTGCCGCCCTGGTAGCGCACCACATAATCGACCGAGCCACCGAGCAGGTCGGTGGCCTTTCCCTTGCCTTCGTCACCCCACTGAGCACCGAGCAGCACAAGTGCGGGCACGCGCGTACACCCCTTCCGGGCGGGGCATGTCCAAGGTCAGGGGCGTACGACGTACGTACACCGGCGACCTTCGTCGGCCGCAACCTGTCGGACCGGATGCCCCGGAATAGACGAAGCCCCTGGCGCAATAGCGCAAGGGGCTCTTGCACAAAGATGCTACCCGAGGAAGCGAGGCATGGCCGAGGTGGCGACTTTCGCGACGTCCGATCAGCTGCTGGTGGTCATCGATCCGGCAGCCCGGCATACGGACGGGGAGTCCGTCAGGATCGCGAAAGACGTGCTCAGCGCGGGTGCCGCGACGAAGGTGTGCCTGCCGGAGGGGCCCGAGGAATTCGCCCGGGCGCTGGCGCGGCGCGGGTCCCGGCGGCCGGTCGTGGTGGGCGACGACCGGGCCCTGCTGCGCGCGGTGTCCCTGCTGCACCGGCGGCGGGAGCTGGCCGGATGTGCGCTGTCGGTGGTCCCGGTGGGCGCCGCGCTGTCCCTGGCCGGCGCCCTGGGCATCCCCACGGGCGCGGTGGCAGCGGCGCGGGCGGTGCTGGACGGGGTGGAGCGGCGCCTGGACCTGCTGGTCGACGACAGCGACGGGGTGGTGCTGGGGACGCTGCGCATCCCCCCGATACCGCCGACGGGAAGAAGCCCCGAGCCCATGGACGGCCGCCCCTGGCTACGTACGTACCAGTCCCTCGTACGAACCCTGGTCCCGCCCCGCCCGGCCCCGGCCCTCTCGGGCCCGGGCCCCGCCCGCCTCCGCGTGGAGGTCGACGGAGTCACCCTGATCGACCTGGACCAGCCGGTAGAGGGCATCTCGGTCATCCCCCACGGCTCAGGCACAGCATCGATCGAGGTCCGCCCCTCCTCGGTAGGCGCAGAAGCGGCCCCCCTCCTGGCCCGCGGCCGCCGGGTGACGGTCTCCGGAGCGGACTTCAGATACCGAGCGGACGCGATGGAGGCGGGCCCGGTACGACGCCGGACGTGGACGGTGTGGGAGGGGGGACTGGGGCTTACGTTGCCGTCGTCGTAGGCGTGGGGCGCGGGACGGCGGCCCACCGACGGCCCCCGGCGAGGCGCGGGACGGCGGGGCACTCGGCGGCACACCGGGCCGCGTGGGGGCGGGACGGCGGGGCACCGGGCGGCCGGGGCAGGACGGGCGGCGCAGGACGGCGGCCCACCGGACGGCCGCGGCAGGGCGCGGGGCGGCGGGCCACTCGGCGGCACAGCGGGCGGCCGCGGTAGGGCGCGGAGCGCCGCGGCGGCCCACCGGACGGCTGATCAAGCGGCCCACCAGACGGCCCACGGTTCGCCGTAGTTGCCGGGGGGCCGCCCGCACCCAGGGACCCCGCCCCCGCCCAAAATCACCCGCCCCCGAAATCCCGCTCCCGATGCACCCTCCACCGCTCCATCATCGCCGCGATCTCCCCCTCGATGAACTCGAAGAAGGCCAGCGTCTCGGCCATACGGCGGCCCGCAGGGGTGTCCGGACCGAGGCTCACCACGCCCTCCCGCAGTGCCCCCTCCCACCGCTTGATGACGGCCTCGCGGTTGGTCAGGGCCTCGTACCACTGGTCGCCGTGGACGCGGTAGCGCTCGCGGCGGGAGCCGGGTTCGCGTTCGCGGGAGACCATGTGGGTCTGGGCGAGGTAACGGACCGCGCCGGAGACCGCCGCGGGGCTGATCTGGAGCTGCTCGCCCAGTTCCGCGGAGGTCAGAACACCCTCGTCGGACGCGAGCAGCGCAGCGAACACGCGGGCGGCCATGCGCTGCATCCCCGCCTCGACCAGCTGCGCCGCGAAGGATTCGACAAACCTCGACACGGCATCCGTGTCCCGCCCCACCTCGGCTGCTTCCGTCATGCGCACATCCTATCGGGGATTCATACGCTTCCTTAACTTCACAAATTTCTGAAAGAAGCGTACGTTCTGAACCATGACCAAGGCAATCACCGTCTCCGGACTCCACAAGGCCTTCGGCAAGACCCACGCCCTGGACGGCCTCGACCTGGAGGTGACCACCGGCGAGGTGCACGGCTTCCTCGGCCCCAACGGCGCCGGAAAATCCACCACCATCCGCGTCCTGCTCGGCCTCCTGCGCCCCGACTCCGGCGCCGCCCAGATCCTCGGCCGCGACCCGTGGGCGGACGCCGTCGAGGTGCACCGCCGCATCGCCTACGTCCCCGGCGACGTGACCCTGTGGCGAAACCTGTCCGGCGGCGAGGTGATCGACCTCTACGGCCGCCTCCGCGGCGGACTCGACCAACGCCGACGCACCGAGCTCATCGACCGCTTCGAGCTGGACCCCACCAAGAAGGGCCGCACCTACTCCAAGGGCAACCGTCAGAAGGTCGCCCTGGTCGCCGCCTTCGCCTCGGACGTGGACCTGCTGATCCTGGACGAGCCGACCTCGGGCCTCGACCCGCTGATGGAGGAGGTCTTCCAGCGCTGCGTGGAGGAGGAGCGGGAGCGCGGCCGTACGATCCTGCTCTCCTCGCACATCCTCAGCGAGGTCGAGGAGCTCTGCGACCGGGTGAGCATCATCCGCAAGGGGCGCACGGTCGAGACCGGGTCCCTCGCGGACCTGCGGCACCTCACCCGGACGAGCGTCACCGCCGAACTGGTCGCCGCGCCCAACGGATTGACGCACCTGCCCGGCGTGCACGACCTGGACGTCCAGGGCCACCGGGTCCGGCTCCAGGTGGACACGGACAAGCTGGACGCCGTACTGAAGTCGCTCGCCGAGTCCGGCGTACGGTCGCTGACCTCGACCCCGCCGACGCTGGAGGAGCTCTTCCTGCGCCACTACCAGGAGGCGGCCCGATGACCACGGCCACCGCCGAACTCGCGGGCACCACAACGCTGTTGCGGTTCGCCCTGCGCCGCGACCGGCTGATGATCCCGGTGTGGGTCGCGGTGAACGCGCTGATGATCCTGTCGATGCCGAGCACCCTGGAGAACGTCTACGCGACCGACGCGGACCGCGCCCGGCTGGTGGAGGACACGGCCACCAACGCCTCCTTCCGCGCCCTGATCGGCCCGGTCTTCGACGACTCCCTCGGCGCGCTGACGGCCTGGCGGGTCGGCGTGTACGCGGGTGCGCTCGCGGCCGTGGTCAGCCTGCTGGTCGTCGTACGGCATACACGGGACGAGGAGGAGAGCGGGCGGCAGGAGCTGGTGGCGTCCGGGATGGTGGGGCGCAGGGCGTCCCTGACGGCGGCGCTGCTGACGGCGGGGGTCGCGAACGCCGTACTCGCATTGCTGGTGACGGTGGGCCTGGCGGGCCAAGGAGCCGCCGGAGCCCTTGCCTTCGGTCTCGGCCTGGCCGGGGTGGGCATGGTGTTCGCGACGCTGGCGGCGATCGTCGCGCAGTTCACGGAGAGCGCACGGCTGGCGCGGGGCCTGACGGCGGGCCTGCTGGGCGCGGCCTTCGTCCTGCGCGCGGCGGGCGACTCCGCCTCGGACGACGGCTCTTCCGCCCTGACCTGGATCTCACCGCTGGGCTGGCTGTCGAACCTGCGGTCGTTCGCGGACGAACGGTGGTGGGTGCTGCTGCTGTTCCTCGCGGCGGCGGTGATCCAGGGCGCGGTGGCCTATGAGCTGGCCGGGCGCCGGGACGTCGGCATGAGCTTCCTGCCCGCTCGACCAGGCCCCGCACTCGGCCGCCTCGGCACGGCGGGCGCGCTGGCCTGGCGGCTGCAGCGCGGATCCGTCCTCGGCTGGTCGATCGGCTTCTTCCTGGCCGGAGTCATTTACGGCGGCCTCACGGACGGGGTCGCGGACCTGGTCGGCGACAACGAGAACGCCCGCGAGATCTTCCAGCGCATGGGCGGCCAGTCCGGCATCACGGACGCGTTCCTCGCCTCGATGGTCAGCATGCTCGGCCTGATCGCGGCCCTGTACATCGTCTCCTCGACCCTGCGCCTGCACGGCGAGGAGACCTCGATGCGAGCGGAACCGGTCCTGGCGAACGCCGTGGGCCGCCTGCGCTGGGCGGCCGGCCACCTGCTGATCGCCTTCGCGGGCTCGGCCCTGATCATGCTGCTGGCGGGGGCGGGCTTCGCGGTGGGCTACGGCAAGGAGGTCGCCCCCATCCTGGGCGCCTGCCTGGTCCAACTCCCGGCGATCTGGGTCATCGGCGGCCTCGCGGTCCTTCTGTACGGCGTCCTGCCGCGCGCGGCGATGGCGGCCTGGGCGGTGGCCGGAGCCGTCCTGCTGATCGGCTGGGTGGGCCCCGCACTGGACGCCCCGCAGACGGTCCTGGACCTCTCCCCCTTCGGCCACCTCCCGAAGCTGCCGGGCGGCGGGATGGAGTGGGGCCCGGTGCTGGTCCTGCTGGCGCTGGCGGCGGCACTGGTGGCGGTGGGCCTGGCGGGCCTGCGACGCCGGGACATGACGACCTGACGGAACCCGTGGGCGGCCTCCACACGTCTGTCCCGAGCATGGGACAACGCACACAGGCCGCCGGCGGCTGTCTGACCACGGCACTGGGGGCGGGCGCCGGACTCGCGGTGTGGTCGGTCGACGTCCGGGGACGCTTCTGGCGCTTCGAACAGGCCCCCGACTGGAGCGTGCTCTACGCCGAACTACCGCTGGCGGTGTTGGGCGGAGCCGTCGTGGGGCTGGGTGTGTGGGCGGGGGTGGAACGGGTGCGGGGGCGGTGGTGAGCGGCGTCGGTCAGTCGATGTACGACTTGAGGTCCTCGGTGTCGAGTTCGATGCCGACAGGATCGGGGAGGGTGACCTTCCCGCCCAGCTTGACCATGTGGATGTCCTGGTATCCGTCCTCAGGATCCGGGTCGCTGTGCACGAGCACGGAGAGGTGGTCCCGGTCGATCAACAGGTAGACCGGGATCCCCGCTTCGGCGTACGCCTGCGGCTTCTGCACTCGATCACGCTGATGCGTGTCAGAGTCGTACGATGTGACCTCGACCGCCATGAGCACTCCGTCGGGATCGGCCCAGTCGCCCTGTCCGACGAAGTGATCGACTGGAGCGAGCACTCCGTCGGGCCGTGCCCTGCCTTTGCGATAGGCCTCGACCTTCAGCCCCTGCAACGGGTTGAGATCGAGCTCGGGCCGAGCACGCATGCACTGTCGGATCAGCCACATGATGATCGCGCCATGGTTACCGTTCGTTACTTTGCAGAGCCCGATCCGTCCGTCGATGAACTCGAACTTGACGGTCTCGTCCTCCCGCTCGGCGAACTCGGCGATCCGCTCGAACGTGTCCACCGACAACTGAGACGACGTGCGTTCTGCCATAACCGTCATGGTGCCTCCCTTCGCAGGCAGGCAGGCAGGCAGGCAGGCACCAGCTTGACGAGCCGCCGACGACCATCGACCGGGATTCGCTCGGCAATCAGCCGAACGGGTGATCACCCCACCTCGACGCTCAACCCCTCCAACCCCCGGATCACAAAGTTCGGCTTCCGCTCCGGCTCCGCCGCCAGACTCAGCGTCGGCGCCCGCTCCAGCAGAGCCGTCATCGACGCCGCCAGCTCGATACGGGCCAGCGGAGCCCCGATGCAGTAGTGGATGCCGGCGCTGAAGGAGATGTGCGGGTTCTCGGTGCGGGTGAGGTCGAGCCGCTCGGGGTTCTGGAACACCTCGGGGTCATGGTTGGCGGAGCCGAAGAGCATCGCGATCTCGGCGCCGCGCGGAATCACCGTGCCGTCGATCTCGATGTCGTCGAGGACCCAGCGCTCGAAGAGCTGGAGCGGGGTGTCGTAGCGCATCAGCTCTTCCACGGCGCCCGGGACCAGGGAGTGGTCGGCGCGCAGGGCTTCAAGCTGGTCGGGGTTGCGGAAGAGGGCGTACCAGCCGTTGACGGTGGAGTTGACCGTCGCCTCGTGCCCGGCGTTCAGCAGCAGGACGGCCGTCGAGATCATCTCCTGCTCGGTGAGCCGGTCGCCCTCGTCGTGGGCGGCGATGAGCCCGGAGATCAGATCGTCGCCGGGCTCCTTGCGCCGCGCGGCGATCAGCTCCCGCAGATACTCGGAGAACTCGACGGAAGCCCGCACCGCCTTGGCGGCCGTCTCCTCGGACGGGCTCAGCTCGTACATCCCGCAGATATCGGCCGACCAGGGCCGCAGCGGAGCCCGGTCCGCCTCCGGAATCCCCAGCATCTCGGCGATCACCGCGACCGGCAGCGGCTCGGCGACATCGGCGAGCAGATCCCCGCCCCCGGCCTCGACCAGCCGATCCACCAGCTCCCCGGCGAGCTGAGCGACGTACGGCTTGAGCTGCTCCACCGTCCTCGGCGTGAACGCCTTCGACACCAGACGCCGGATCCGGGTGTGGTCCGGCGGCTCCAGATCGAGCATCCCGTGGTCGTTGAGCGTGTGGAACGGCTCGTGCTCAGCGGGCGGAGGAGTCCGCCCGAAGTCCTCATGCGTGAACCGATGCTGATACGTCCGCCCGAGCCGCCGGTCACGCAGCAGCGCCGACACATCGGCATGATGCGACACCAGCCACTGCTCGGTCGGCTCGAAGTACTGCACACGCCCCTGGGCACGCAGCTCGGCGTAAGCGGGGTACGGATCGGCGAGAAACGCCGAGTCCCACGGATCGAAGGCTCCCATGAACGGACGCTAGCCCGACCTACCCCGGTCTGACCAGGGGTGACTCGGTGGGCGGGCGACGACATACACCTCGGCCCGCGACAGAACCGTTACCCCTCACCCAGCGTGACATCCCCGTGTCCGCGCACGTCACGGGCCTGATACCGTCCCCGCCAACGGCCGAGTCATTCACCTGGTCCGCCAATTCTGTTTCGTCGCTGAGAGGTTGGAGCATGCCGGACGACGCCGCCGCAGCCCGGTCCGCCGCCGAAGAGCAGTCGGCCTTCTCGCACCCGCCCGTCGATCCCGACGCCACCGCCGCGTACGGCGACCACCCCGACCAGGTGATCGACTTCTACGCCCCGCGCACGGAGACCGCCCTCGCCCCCCTCGTGGTCGTCCTGCACGGCGGCGCCTGGCGCGCCCCCTACGACCGCCGGCACATCACCCCGTTCGCCGACTTCCTGGCCCGCCGGGGCTTCGCCGTGGCCAATGTGGAGTACCGGCGGGGAGGGCAGGGCACCACGGCCGGCCGCTGGCCCGACACCTTCGACGACGTGGCCGCCGCGATGGACGCCCTCCCGGCCCTGGCCCGAGAGGCCCTCCCGCAGGCCGACCTCCGCCGTACGGTCGTCACCGGACACTCCGCCGGCGGCCACCTCGCCCTGTGGGCTGCGGCACGGCACCTCCTCCCCACCGACGCCCCCTGGCGCACCGACGGCCCGCCGTTCCTGCGCGGAGTCGTGGCCCTCGCCCCCATCGCCGACTTCACGGTCGCCGACAAGCTGGACGTCTGCGGCGGCGCGGCCCGCCAACTCCTGGGCGGGGAAGAGGAGTTCGCGGAGCGGCGGCCGTACGCCGATCCCGCGCTGCTGCTCCCCACCGGCATCGCCACCACCCTCGTCCAGGGCCGCACGGACGTGGACGTCCCGCAGACGGTCGCCGAGGCGTACGCGGACGCGGCGGCGAAGGCGGGCGAGGTGGTGGGGCTGACGCTGCTGGAGGATGTGGGCCACTTCCCGCTGATCGATCCGGCGGCGGACGCGTGCGCGGTGGTGGCGGAGGAGATCGCACAGCTCGCCTGGTGACGAAGCGGGGGCGCCGTAGTACTTGAGACGGACGCCGAAGGACCCTTCTCGCAGGTGACGACGGCGAGGCGGGCCTCCGCCTACCGTGCTGTACGTGACCGAGACGACCAGCAAAGCCCACAGCCCGGAGTTCCGGCTGGCCGCGGACGCCCTGCGCGGGCTGCGGCAGGACCTGTTCCACAACGCCTTCGACTACCGGCCGCTGCCCCGGATGCGCGTCGACGGCCCGCTCACGCGTCGGCTCCCCGGCCGGCTACGGGAGTACGCGGCGTGGACACCGCACGCCCTGATCGCCGTGGCGGCCCTGTTCACGCTGGTAGCCGCCGGTGCCGACACCGACGCCGGCGCCCTGCCGATCGGCCTGATCTGCACGGCTCCCGTGCTGCTGACCATGGTGCGGCCGGTCGGGGCGTTCTGGGTGTCGATGGCCATCACGCCGGTCGTTGCGGTGCTGAGCGACGGCTGGGCGGAGTGGCCGTGGATGGCCGGGTCCGTCGTCTGTCATCTGACGGTGCTGACGGTCGTGGCGGTGCGCACCCGGCCGCGTACGGCGGCCTGGATGTGGCTGCTGACGGGGGCGTACGGCCTGGTGGCGGAGGCCGCTTTCGGGCCGACCTACTACTACAACGGCAGCAACACCGGCCCCATGATGGTCGTCTCGGCGTTCGCGCTGCTCGTCGTGTCGGTCTGGCACATCCGCCGGGAGGCCGCGCAGGAGGTGACCGCGCAGCAGACGGAGACCGCGCAGGAGCGCTCGAAGCGGACGCTGCTGGAGGAGCGCACGACGATCGCCCGTGAGCTGCACGACGTGGTCGCCCACCACATGTCGGTCGTCGCCATCCAGGCGGAGGCCGCGCCCTACCGGGTGGAGAACCCGCCGGAGGAGCTGGAGCGCGCCTTCGCGACGATCCGCGAGAACGCGGTCGCGGCCCTCACCGAACTCCGCCGCGTCCTGGGCGTCGTACGGGCCGAGGACTACGAGGCCCCGGACGCCCCGCAGCCCACCCTCGGCGACCTCGACGCGCTGCTGGCCAATGTGCGGGACGCGGGTCTGAGCGTGGAGAAGACGGTGACCGGCGCGGTGCGGGAACTACCGCAGGGCGTCGAGCTGTCGGCGTACCGAATAGTCCAGGAGGCCCTGAGCAACACCCTGCGGCACGCGCCCGGCGCGAGCGCGAAGGTGGAGATCGGCTATGTCCTGGGCGGCCTGGGCCTGCGTATCGTCAACACCCCGCCACCGGCCCCCGCCCTGGTCAAGCCCTCACCCGGCGCCGGACACGGCGTCACGGGCATGCGGGAGCGCGTCACGATGCTGAACGGCGAGATGACGGCGGCCCCGACGGACGAAGGCGGCTACGAGGTGACGGTGTTCCTCCCGGTGCAGCTCGCGGGTGACGAGGCATGACGATCCGCGTACTGATCGCGGACGACCAGATGATGGTCCGCGAGGGCTTCTCGGTCCTGCTCAACGCGATGCCGGACATCGAGGTCGTCGGCGAGGCGGTGAACGGCCGGGAGGCCGTGGCGAAGGTCCGCGAACTCGCCCCGGACGTCGTCCTGATGGACATCCGCATGCCCGAACTGAACGGCATCGAGGCGACCAGGGAGATCGTGGCGGCGGACGGTACGGCGAAGGTGCTGGTGCTGACGACGTTCGACCTGGACGAGTACGTGTACCAGGCGCTGCGGGCGGGAGCCTCGGGCTTCCTGCTGAAGGACGCGTCGGCACGCCAACTGGCGGACGGGGTACGGGTGGTGGCCTCCGGAGAGGCGTTGTTGGCGCCCTCGGTTACCCGGCGCCTGATCACGGAGTTCTCCAAACTCTCGGAGACCCCGCGCGTGATGGTGGGCACGCAGTCGGCATACGGCGACCTCACCGAACGCGAGACGGAGGTCCTGGTCCTGATCGCCCAGGGCCTGTCCAACGCGGAGATCGCCGAGCGCCTGGTCGTGGCCGAGTCGACGATCAAGACCCATGTGAGCCGGATCCTGGTGAAACTGGGCCTCAGGGACCGCACCCAGGCGGCGGTGTTCGCGTACGAGGCGCGGCTGGTGACGCCCGGGTGATCAGGCAGCGAACAAGAGCGAGAAGCTGAGGAGGAAGAAGAAAACGGCCGGGATCCCGAAGAGGTACATCGGGAACAGCAGGGCCCTTCGCCCGAGGACGAACTGCCGCTCTACGCCGTTGAAGGGGTCGCTGGGGTCGTAGACGAGCTCGACCTGGTCGCCGCGGTAGTCGTGCGGGGCATAGGCGTACGGCCGTCCGCCCAGGTCGGTGAAGTCGTACACGTACATGCCGTCGACGTACTCCTTGTACCGCGCGATCACCGTGACCCCGTCCGTGGCCAGCCGCCACCGAGGCTTGCCGAACGGCATCACGCGCAGCGCGGCGAGGCCGAGGACCCCGCTGCAGAAGGCGCACATCCACACCAGTACGGAGAGCGCCGGGTCCCCGGCGACGGTGACGAGCACGGTCTCGACGACATGCACGAGAACGAAGGCGAGCGCGCCGAGCCAGCTCCACAGCCGCTTTCGCTTCCGCGCGACTTCGGAGGCGATGGTCCGGACGGTGACGAGGGAGGAACCGTCTACGGGTCCGGATCCGGGGCTGGGGCTTGGGAGCGCGCCGATGACGGCGGAGGCAAAGGCCCCGGCTGCGGACTCACCGACATCCTCGACACGGTGAACGACGGGCGGCGCGCTCCCGCCCGACGCGGTCAGCACGACCTCAACCGCCCGCCCGTCACTGCGCACCAGAGCGACGGCGGCCAGCGGTATGTGGTGCTCCTTGTCCCCACGCCGCAGGATCAACGCCGATCCGTCGAACTGGAGGAGGGTGTTCTTACGGCCCCGCAGAACCGGGACGGACGGTGGCGTGATCGACATGGCGTGATCGTAAATGTCTGGTGGGGGTTTACGGGAGATCAAGTCAAGGCCAGTTCACACCACACGTACTTGCCTCGACTGCCGAACCTGGACGACGGCTGCCAGCCCCAGACGTCAGCGCAGGACACGACGAGCCCCAAGCCTCGCCCCTCCTCCTCATCCTCGACGTCCGTCAACCTGCGTGGGCAGTCGGGCGGTTCGGGATCCGCGTCCCACGCCCCGATCCGCAACGCACCGGGCGACCAGCGCACCCGCAGCGCGGCGGGGCCTTTCGTATGCCGTACGGCATTGGAGACCAACTCAGCCCCGAGCAGCTCTGCGGTGTCAACGAGGGTGATCAGGCCGTGCAGGGTGAGGATGAGGCGGAGGGTGCGGCGACAGACGGTGACGGCGCGGGGGTCGTTGGGGATGTAGAGGGAGTACTCCCAGGGTTCGGATTCGTTTTCGGGCACGGCTGACTCCTGTGGGGGAGAAGGGAGTTGAGCGGGGCGTCGGTGGCAGTGCCGCAGCCGTCATGGCAGGACGGGGCGGTGCGCTTCCGGTGCCCGGGGTTTCGCAGCGTGTGCGTCGCGTCACCAACGGTAAGGCGAAATATTCGGCCTCTGCAAGCCGTTGCCGTAATCTGGCACCCGAACGGGGCGCGTCAGCAAGGTCGTTGGGACGGGAGAGCGCATGGCGGCGAGGAGTCATCCCACCGCGCGACAGGTTCGGCTGGGGTCGGAGCTGCGCAAGCTGCGCGAGGCCGCGGGACTGAAATCGCGTGAGGTGGCGGCCTTCCTGAACACGACCCCGGCCCAGATGAGCCAGGTGGAAGCGGGGATCGCGGCCGTCAGCGCAGAGCGGATCCGCCGTCTCGCAGCTCATTGCGCCTGTGCGGACGAGGTGTTCATCGATGCCCTGGCGGCCATGGCCGGCGATCGCACACGCGGCTGGTGGGAGGACTACCGGAGACTACTGCCACCGGTGTTCATGGACTCCGCCGAAGCCGAGCACCACGCGAAGTTCCTCCGTGAGATCGCGATCACCCGCATCCCGGGGCTCCTCCAGACCCCGGATTACTCGCGTGCGGTCTTCGCTTACATGAACCCGGAGCTGCCGGAGAACGAGGTGGCCCTCAGGGTGGAGCACCGGATGCGGCGTCGTGCTGTCATCGAGGGCGACAACCCCACTCCGTACGAGGCGATCATTCACGAGGTTGCTCTGCGGCTCCGTGTCTCCGACCGCGAGTCGTCGCGTGCTCAACTGCGGCAGATCCTGGACATGGTTGAGCAGGGGCATGCCTCCGTGCGCGTGATCCCCATCGACCAGGACGGCTTTGCCGGTTCCGGAGCCTCGATGGTGTACGTAGGAGGCCCTCTGCCCAGACTGGACACCGGGGTACGGGACTCGCCCACCGGGGCCGCGTTCATCGACGGCGAATCCCAGCTGGCTCGACTGCGGGCGTTGATTCGTAGGGTGGAGAGTGCGTCGCTGGACTCCGGGGCGTCGCGCGACTTCATCCACCGCTTGGCGAAGGAACTCTGATGAACTGGCGGAAGTCCACCTACTCCGATGGCGGCGACGGCGACATGTGCGTCGAGATAGCCACCCTCCCCACCCGCATAGCCATCCGCGACTCCAAGGCCCCCACCCGCGCCACCCTCTCCTTCCCCACCCCCGCCTTCACCGCCCTCATCGAACACCTCAAGGCGCATACCCCCGCACCATGAGCGTGCCGAGTTTCCCCGGCTCCGGTGCCGTCAAGGCATACGCGTCGACGTCGGTGAAGCCGTACCTCTTGAGGAGATCCGCCCACATGTCGGGGGCGTACTGCCAACGCCGTACGGTCAGTTCACCCTCCCGGCCTTCGAGCCACTTGCCCCGCATCCGCTGAGGTCCGTACGAACCGGCGACCGGCTCGGCGTGCGAGAACGCGAAAGCGCCGCCGGTGGAGAGCCGCTCCAGGACGCGGGGCAGCAGTTCCTCGGGGTCGGTGAACCAAACGGCGCCCCAGACCGAGTAGACCGCGTCGTACACCACGGAGCACGACGACAGGTAGGCGCAGGCCTCCGCCTGCACGAAGGACAGCCCCGGCGTGTCCTTCCACCAGGCGCGGGCCCGGGCGACCTGGACCGGCGAGAAGTCGACGCCGGTCACCTCGACACCCCGCCGGGCCAGATACGCGGCCTCCTTGCCCTCCGCCGGCCCGAGCTCCAGTGCACGACGGGGGCGGCCGAGGAATTCGGCACCGGGGCCGTGGCCGGGGTACTGAGTCCAGTCGAATCGTTCGGCCGGTGGTGCTGGTTGAGTGCCGTCGCCCTTGTAGGGCTTGTACCGGTCCCAGTACTCGGCAGGGGTCATGGGCGCGTGGGGCATCCGCCACACGGTACTGGGCCCGGAAGCATCAGAAACGCTCCCGGGCCCGATCAGACAAGGATCAGTGGCAGTTCGCCCCCGGACTGCACGGCCCGCACTTGCCGTAGTCCCGCTCCCAGAGCTTCCAGTCCACGTCGAAGCCGGCGTCCGCGATGATCTGCGCGGTGCGCTCCACCGAGCCGTCGTACTTGAACTCGATCTCCGGAATGTGCTCCAGGAACCGGCCGTCGAAGTGCTCGGCGCAGAACTCGCGGTAGTTCTTCGTGTCCAGGATGAAGACGTGGACCGCGAGGTCGACGAGTCGTCCACAGCACATCTCCAGGCCCTGGCCCCACTTCTCCATGGCCGTGATCAGGTACGAGACCGCAGCGCCGAACAGTCGATTGGCCATCACCTCGTCCACAGGGTGGTCCCGCATCAGAAGCTGGACCTGCCGGTTCCACACGTCGCGCTCGACGTAGTCCCGGGGGTCTCGGAGCTTGGTCTCCGTCGCTGTCGTCATTCTGTCCTCCATGGCGTCTTCGGGCCCTGCGCCCAGAGCGGACCCGTGCTCGTACGACACCACTCGCAGACGGCTGTCAGTGTTCAACTGCCGTGCCTTGCATGCCGTTTGCAGATTCGGCACGCGTCGTCGACTGCCGGGCGGGAGCTGGCTACGGTGGAATCGGCCCGGCCCCGGCCCGTGGGAGGCGCGATGCGCACTCTGGACCCGCTGTGGAGTTCCGCGAAGGCCCGTGCGCTCGTCGATGGCCAGGACCCAGGAGGACTCGTCCGCATGGGCCGAGTCGGGCGGGGTTGGCGACAGGCCGACCTCGGGGCACGTCTGGGCTGCTCCGCTTCTACCGTCTCTCGCATGGAACAGCGCGGCGACCGGACCGCTGACCTGCGTCTCCTGCGCCGGGCCGCTCAAGAGGTTGGTGTGCCACCCCATGTTCTTGGTGCGGCACTCGGATTGAACGTGTTGCAAACCACTACAGTTGCGGCCGACGGTCCACATTGCGCCAAGGAGGACCCCATGCGCCGCCGGACCCTGCTCGCGGCCGCCGGGCTCGCCGCCCCCGCCCAGCTCCTCGCCGGTGTGGACGACGCCTTGGCGGTCACGCCCGAGCCGACCGGTTCAACCGTGCCCCTCGACACTCGCCTCGCGCGGGCCCGCTCTCTCTTCGACTCGGGCAGACACGCCGGCCTCCTCGAAACGCTCCCGGGGCTTCTCGCCGATGCCCACGATGCCGCCGCGTCCCGGACCGACCTCGCACACGCCCGGCTGTCCTCCTGCTACAGCCTGGCCGCCCAGCTCTTCGTCAAGATCGGCCGCTACGACCGGGCCCGCATCACCGCGGACCGCGCCACCGTCTACGCGGAGCTCTCCGGATCCCCGCTGGCCGCCGCCGCTGCCGCCCGGGAACTGAGCATTGTCCTGCGCCACCAGGACCAACAGGGCGCAGCCCAACGGCTGATCCTCGGGGCAGCCGCGAAGGTCGAGGCCACAGGGCTGACGACCCCGGCCCAGTCGGCGGCTTACGCACAGATGCTGTGCACGACCGCCTACACGGCGGCCCGTGCCGGCGACCGGGACCAGGCGATGAGCCTGATCGGGGAGGCGTCCCAGGCCGCGCGCGGCCTTCCGCAGCAGGCCCCGGCTGGGCGGTTGTTTCCCATCACCCCAGCCGCTGTTGACCTCTACTCGGTCGGCGTCCACTGGGCGCTGGGCGACGCCGGAGCCGCGATTCAGGCCGGCCGGGCGCTGCACCCCGACCAGTTCCCCACCGCCGAGCGCAAGGGCCGTATGCATACCGACCTCGCGCGTGCGTGGTGGCAGTGGGGAAAGCCGGAGCAGACGGCCACCGAATTGCTGTCCGCCCTGCGGGTCTCTCCTGGAGAGGTCCGTGACCGCCCGGCGATCCGGCAGGTCGTCAGCGATCTCTCAGCCCGTCACCCGAGAGTCAGCGGCGTCCGTGAACTGGTCGCGGCGACCAGTGCGCGCAACTGACATCGAGCCTGCCGACTACGAACCGCCCACTACCTCCCCCAACACCCGCGCCGCCCGCTCCACATCCGCGAACCCCACATACAGCGGCGTGAACCCGAAGCGCAGCACATCCGGCGCCCGGAAGTCGCCCACCACGCCCCGCTCGATGAGCCGTGTCATCACGGTCCCCGCGTCCGCGCACCGCAGGGCGACCTGGCTGCCGCGTTCCGCGTGTGCGGCCGGGGTCAGGGACTCGACCCGGCCCTCGGGGACGTACTCCCGCACGCACTCCAAGAAGAAGTCCGTCAGGGCAAGGGACTTGGCCCGTACCGACTCGATCGAGACGTCGTTCCAGACATCCAGCGCCGCCTCCAGCGCGAGCATGGAGAGGATGTCCGGGGTGCCGACCCTGCCGCGCAGGGCGCCGGAGGCCGGTTCGTAGTCGCTGCGCATGCCGAAGGGCTCCGCGTGGGAGTTCCAGCCCGGCAGGGGGGAGTCGAAGCGGGGCTGCAGGTCCGAGCGGACGTACAGGTATGCCGGTGAACCCGGGCCGCCGTTCAGGTACTTGTACGTGCAGCCGACCGCCAGGTCCACGCCGTGTTCGTCCAGGCCCACCGGCAGCGCGCCCGCGCTGTGGCACAGGTCCCAGACCACCAGAGCGCCCGCCGCATGCACGGCCGACGTCAGGGACGGCAGGTCGTGGAGGCGGCCCGTGCGGTAGTCGACGTGGTTCAGGAGGACGGCTGCGGTTCGGGGGCCCAGGACGTCCGGGACCTCCGACGGCCGCACCGGACGCAGCGTGCAGCCCGTCATACGGGCCGCCGACTCCGCGATATAGCCGTCCGTGGGGAACGTCGTCGCGTCCACGACGATCTCGTCCCGGCCCTCACCGGCCATCCGCACCGCCGCCACAAGTGCCTTGAAAACATTGACACTTGTCGAGTCGCCGACCACGATCTGGCCCGCCGCCGCCCCGACCAGCGGAGCGATCCGGTCGCCGATCCGCTCGGGCGCGGTCCACCAGCCGCTCTCCTCCCAGGACCGGATACGCAGGGAGCCCCACTGGCGCTGGACGGCGTCCGAGACCCGGTCCGGCACGTTCGCCGGCAGCGCGCCCAGCGAGTTCCCGTCCAGGTAGACGATCTCGTCGAGCACGAACTCGGCCCGCTTCAGAGCGAGTTCGTCCGCCGCATCCAGTTTCTCCGCCTTGGCGGCGAGCTCAGACATGGGACCTCGCCGTCCACAGCTCGGGGAAGACGTTCTTGCGGGCGCGCTTCTCCAGCCAGGCAACCCCGGCCGAACCGCCCGTCCCGGCCTTGGAGCCCATCGCGCGGCGGGTGGCGACCAGGTGGTCGTTCCGCCAGCGCCACACCAGCTCCCCGACATCCGTCAACGCCTCGCCCAGCCGGGCGACTTCGTCGCCGGGGTCACCGGAGTAGACGGCCGTCCAGGCGGCCTCGACCGCGTCGGAGGGCTCGTAGCGCTGGGAGACGTCCCGCTGCAACACGGCCGAGGGGATCGCGTGCCCGCGCCGCGCCAGCAGCCGCAGCACCTCGTCGTACAGGCTCGGCTCGTGCAGCGCCTTCTCCAGTTCCGCGTGGACGCGGGGCGCGCCGCGGTGCGGGACGAGCATGGACGCGGACTTCTCGCCGAGCAGGAACTCCATGCGGCGGTACATCGCCGACTGGAAGCCGGAGCCCTCGCCGAGAGCACTCCGGTACGAGTTGAACTGGGCCGGCGTGAGCTGTCCGAGGGGCTTCCAGGACGCGTTCAGCGCCTCCAGCTCCCGTACCGAACGCTTCAGCGCGTCGATCGCGACCGGCACCCGGTCCTCGCGCAGCGCGTGCGCGGCGGTCTCCCACTCATGGACGACGACCGTGAACCACAGCTCCATCACCTGGGTGGTGACCAGGAAGACCATCTCTCCGGGATCGTCGGACAGGGTGTGCTGGAGGTGGGTGAGCACATCCGCCTTGACGTAGTCCTCGTACGGCGTCGTGCCGGCGAAGTCGAGATGCGGGGTCTCGGGCTCGTTCGTTTCGTGAGCCTCTTGGGACATCGCTGTCTCCTGTTGTTACTCCGGGTAGCGGTCCGCCCCTGCCGTTACCGACACGGGGGCCCCGGTCCCCACCCGAATCCTCAGGGGTCACCCCCGGAGAGTGCAAGGTCCGACTGCATCACAGCCGGACCCGCACTCGAGGCTCGCCTAACCCAGCGTCTGGGCCGCCGTGGGCGAGGAGTCCTTCAGGAACTGCGAGCAGCGCTCGTACTCCTCCTGCTCGCCGATGGAACCGGCGGCGCGGGCGAGGCCGTGCAGGGCGCGCAGGAAGCCGCGGTTCGGCTCGTGCTCCCACGGGACCGGGCCGTGGCCCTTCCAGCCGTTGCGGCGCAGGGCGTCCAGGCCGCGGTGGTAGCCCGTACGGGCATAGGCGTACGACTCCACGACGCTGCCCCGCTCGAACGCCTCGTCGGCCAGCTGTGCCCAGGCCAGGGAGGACGTCGGGTACTTCGCGGCGACATCGGCGGGCGCCGTGCCGGACGCGAGGAGCTCACGGGGCTCCGGGTCGTCGGGGAGGTGGGTCGGGGGCGGGCCCCCGAGGAGGTTCTCGTGAATCGTCATGGGTTCCAGTCTGATGCATCCGCTAACCGATGCGCCGCTTGGCCCGCTCCCTCTCCAGCGGCGGCGCGGTGATCGAGCCATGGGTGAGGCACTCGGGGCGTGTGCAGTCCGGCGGCAGCCGTCGTACGGTCGCGAAGGCCAGGGCGGCGCCCGCCACCAGCACGCCCGCGCACCAGAGCATGGCCTCGCGGAAGGCGTCGTCGAAGGCGTCCGGCGAGCGGTAGGCCTCCTCGCCCATCCCGGTCAGCAGCGGCAGCGCGGCCACCGCGATCAGACCCGCGGCTCGGGCCGCCGCGTTGTTGATGCCGCTCGCCAGGCCCGCCCGCGCGACATCCACGGAGGCGAGGACGGTGGCCGTCAGCGGGGCGACCAGGGTGACCAGGCCGAGGCCGAAGACGAGGACCGCGGGCAGTACGTCGGCCCAGTACGAGGCGTCCGGGCCGACCCGCAGCATCAGCAGCAGTCCTGCCGCGCTCACCAGCGGCCCGACGGTGAGCGGGATACGCGGCCCGATCCGGACGGCCAGATCGCCGGACCGGGCGGAGAGCAGCAGCATCAGGACGGTCGTCGGCAGCAGTGCCGTACCGGCGCCCAGGGCCGAGTAGCCGGCGACGACCTGCAGCTGGATCACGGCGAGGAAGAAGAACCCGCCGAGGGCCGCGTACACGCACAGGGTGACCAGATTGACGGCGGTGAACTGGCGGGACGCGAAGATGTCGAGCGGCATCATCGGATCGGGCCGCCGCTTCTCGACGTACACAAAGGCGATCCCAAGAGCCACGCCCAGGGCCGCCGTGATCCAGTCCGACTCGATCAGCGCGTACGTCACCAGGCCGAGGGCCGCCGCACCCAGAAAGGCGCCCAGCACGTCGAAGCGGCCGTGCTTGGTGCCGTCCCCCGACTCCGGCACATGCCGCAGCGCGACCGGCACGCACAGCAGCGCCAGCGGGACGTTCAGCAGGAACACCCACCGCCAGCCGGGCCCGTCCACCAGCCAGCCGCCCAGGAAGGGTCCTACGGCCGCCCCGATGCCGCCGAAACCGGACCACAGGCCCACCGCCCGGCCCCGGTCGTCGGGGTGGAAGGAGGCCTGGATGAGCGCGAGGGAGCCGGGCGTGAGCAGCGCTCCGCCGACACCCTGGAGAGCGCGGGCGGCGATGAGGATTTCGGCGTTCGGGGCGAGCCCGCACAGCAGGGAGGCCACGGCGAACCAGATGACGCCGATGACGAAGATCCTGCGGCGGCCGTAGCGGTCACCGAGCGAACCGCCGAGGAGGATCAGACCGGCGAGGGTGAGCATGTACGCGT
The DNA here is from genome assembly GCF_036173105.1 of Streptomyces sp. NBC_00287. Taxonomy (NCBI): domain Bacteria; kingdom Bacillati; phylum Actinomycetota; class Actinomycetes; order Kitasatosporales; family Streptomycetaceae; genus Streptomyces; species Streptomyces sp. NBC_00287. Next base: position 5,098,213 of record NZ_CP108053.1, on the reverse strand, counting down.
TGATCGTCCACTGGAGGGCGGAGAGGTTCGCGTCCAGATCCTCGCCGATCCGGGGGAGGGCGACGTTGACGACGGTCGAGTCCAGCAGGGCCATGCTGGAGCCGAGGACGGTGGTGAGCAGGATCCACTTGCCCTGCGCGGAAGTGATCCGGACGTCAGGCATGCCCCCAGGTATACAACGAGCCCGGCGCCGTGGGCAGGCGCCGGGCTCAGCAGTGCACTCAGGGACTACTTGATCTTCGTACCCGTCGAACGCAGGTTGCCGCAGGCCTCGAGGACACGCGCGGCCATGCTCGCCTCGGCCAGCTTGCCCCAGGTGCGCGGGTCGTAGGTCTTCTTGTTGCCGACCTCGCCGTCGACCTTCAGGACGCCGTCGTAGTTCTGGAACATGTGGGCGGCGACCGGACGCGTGAAGGCGTACTGGGTGTCGGTGTCGAGGTTCATCTTCACGACGCCGTTCTCCAGCGCGGTGGCGATCTCCTCGGCGGTGGAGCCGGAGCCGCCGTGGAAGACGAAGTCGAACGGGCTGGACTTGCCGTACTTCTCGCCGACGCCCTGCTGGAGGTCCTTCAGCAGCTCGGGACGGAGGACGACATTGCCCGGCTTGTAGACGCCGTGGACGTTGCCGAAGGAGGCGGCCAGCAGGTAGCGGCCCTTCTCGCCCAGGCCCAGGGCCTCGGCGGTGCGCAGGGCGTCGTCGACGGTGGTGTACAGCTCGTCGTTGATCTCGTGGGTGACGCCGTCCTCCTCGCCGCCGGTCGGGGTGATCTCGACCTCGAGGATGATCTTCGCGGCGGCGGCGCGGGGCAGCAGCTCCTGGGCGATGGCCAGGTTGTCGGCCAGGGTCTCGGCGGAGCCGTCCCACATGTGCGACTGGAACAGCGGGTTGCGGCCGGCCTTGACGCGCTCCTCGGAGACCGCGATCAGCGGGCGGACGTAGGCGTCCAGCTTGTCCTTGGGGCAGTGGTCGGTGTGCAGCGCGATGTTGACGTCGTACTTGGCGGCGACGATGTGCGCGAACTCGGCCAGGGCGACGGCGCCGGTGACCATGTCCTTGCTGTGCTGGCCGCCGAGGAACTCCGCACCACCGGTGGAGATCTGGACGATGCCGTCGCTCTCGGCCTCCGCGAAGCCGCGCAGTGCAGCGTGCAGGGTCTGGGAGGAGGTCACATTGATGGCCGGGTAGGCGAACTTGCCTGCCTTCGCCCGGTCGAGCATCTCGTTGTAGACCTCGGGGGTTGCGATGGGCATCTGTCCGCTCCTTGTGATGTGCGGGTTGCGTTCTGCGTACTTACGGCCCTGACCTAGACCTGGGAGGCGACATCATCGTCGTCGGGCCCATCTTTCCAGACGAACCGGGATGCTCCGAGAGCTGTCTCAGCCCGGACCTCAGTCCAGTCCCAGCTCGTCCTTGGCGTACGCGTAGCGGTACGGCACGCCCGCGCCTTCCTGGATCTTCTCGGCGGCCCCGGTCGCCCGGTCGACGATCGTCGCGACGGCCACGACCTCGGCGCCGGCCTCGCGCACGGCCTCCACGGCGGCCAGCGGGGAGCCGCCGGTGGTGGAGGTGTCCTCGACGACGAGCACCCGGCGGCCCGCGATGTCCGGACCCTCGACCCGGCGCTGGAGCCCGTGCGCCTTGGCGGCCTTGCGGACGACGAAGGCGTCGAGGCGCTGCCCCCGGGCCGCGGCCGCGTGCAGCATCGCCGCGGCGACCGGGTCGGCGCCCATGGTCAGCCCGCCGACCGCGTCGAAGTCCAGGTCGGCGGTGAGGTCGAGGAGCACCTGGCCGACCAGCGGGGCGGCTTCCCCGTCGAGGGTGATGCGCCGCAGGTCGACGTAGTAATCGGCCTCCAGACCCGAGGAGAGGGTCACCTTGCCGTGCACCACGGCCTTGTCCTTGATCTGCTGCAGCAGCGCGCCGCGTACGTCCGTCATGCCGAACAGCTTAGAGGCGGGTCCAGCTCCAGGTCGTCGTGGCCTCCAGCGGCTCCAGCGGGGTGACCAGGCGCGGGTGGGTGTTGAGCCCGTTGGGCGGCCCGGTCTGCGGTTCCACGCATACGGCGGCCTCCTGCTCGTCGTAGACGACGACCCATTCCTCGGGGCTGGTGACCTTGAGGGCGAGCTGCCCCGGCCAGGTGAGGGTGACATCGACTCCGTCGGTCATGCCGAAGCAGTCGTCCCAGGGGCCGGGCTTGGGATCGATGCGGTTGCCGGTGGGCAGGTGGTCCTCGCCGCGCTCCTCCTGCCAGGTGGGGGCGAAGTCGAGGTGGACGTCCGCGCCGCCGAGGGTGCGGTTGAACCACGGGTGCCAGCCGATCTGGGCCGGGAAGGAGTCCTCGTACGTCTCCACGGACATCGTCAGCGTCAACGCGCTCTCGGTGAGGCCGACGACCTGGGTGATGCGGCCGGTGTGCGGCCAGGGGTGCACGAGGTCGTACGTGATCACCGCCTCGTCCGCCGTGACGCGGGCGGTGCGCCAGGCGCCGTCGCGTGCGGTGCCGTGGATGGCGTGGGGCGGGGAGTTCAGGGGCATCTGGACGACGGTGGCGCCGTCCCGGAAACGGCCGTCCCTGATGCGGCCGCACCACGGGACCATCGGGAAACAGCCGAAGCGGTCGCCCTGGCGCAGGAGTTCGGTTCCGCCGACGCGGAGTCCTCCGATACGGCCGCCGTTGCCCGGTTGTACGGTCACCTCCGCGTCGCCCGCGGTCAGCGTGATGTCTTCGTTACTCACGGGATGACCCTACTGGGGTGATCAAGGGGGCCTTTCCTTTACGGCTGTCTTAGCGGCGTCTTCTGAGGACTCGGCTGACGACGATCGCGGAGGCTACGGCCAGGGCGGCGGCGGGGGCTGCCCAGCGGAGGGTGGAGACGGGCTGGTTGGACTGGGGGGCGGGGACGGGGGCGTAGCGGCCGCGGGGTGGGGCGTGGTCGACCTCCTCCGCGCTGCGGCCGATCATGGTGCGGCGGGCGTGGGCGGCCTCCGGAGGGGCCTCGGCTTCGCCTTCGGCCTGTTGTTTCCCACCCGCACCACCCGTGCTGCTCTCGTCGTCAGGTGCGGCTGGCCCCTGTGGGGCTTCCTCGCCATCCGCGGCTGCGGGAGCATCCGGCGCCTGGGCCTCGGCCTCCTCCGGCTCGGGCAGTGCGGCCTCCGGCTCCCCCTCCGTCGCCCCCAAGTTCTCCGCGAAACGGTTCAGCAGCCTTGTCATCGCCGCGTTGACCTGTTCCGGTGGGAGTTGGGCGATGCGGCCGTCCGCCGTGGCCGTGGCGTCGAAGGTCAGGGTCGAGCCCTCGGCCGACTCGGTCACGCGCAGGGTCAGGGACAGCTTCACCGAGCCCGTCCCCCTGGCCTCCGTCGCGTCGCCCTCCACCGCGTACGTGCCGTCCTCGCGGGGCGCGATACGCAGGGCGCCCCGGTATGTGATCGTGTGGCCGCCCACCCGTACCTTCAGGCGCCCGCTCATCGGCGCTTCCGCGCCCGCGTCCTGTTGGAGCCCGGGGAGTGCCCGGGCTACCCGCGCGGGGTCGGACAGCGCCTCCCTCAAGCGAGCCGTGGCAACCGGAACGAACACGTCAAGCTCCATGTCAGCGGAGCCTACCCAGGAGAACCGCTGTCGCACCCCCCGTCGGCGTAATCTCGCGGCACGTCCGGGTATCCGCCTCTACCGGACCGGCCGCCCGAGGCGCACCGGGACGCCCGGTGAGTACAGGACGCTGGCCGGGGCCGTGCTCGGCGCGGGCAGGCCGGCCGCGGTGACCAGGTTCTCCTCGCAGGTGATCAGCTCGGCGCGGTGCAGGGGCCAGTGCGGGTGGTGGTTCGGCAGATACGCCGGTCCGCCCGCGAAGGGGTTGTGCATACCCCAGCGGGCGGTCAGGAAGTGCTCCAACTCCGTTGGTTCATGGATGCGTTCACCCGGCCGTACCTCGATACGGCTGTACGCGCCCCGCTCTCCCGGCCAGCGGCGCGTGCTCGTGTACGTGACCTTCTCCTCCGCCGCCTTCACCTCCATACGGGACCAGAGATACGGGAGCCGGAAGCCCATGCGGCCCATCACCACCGGGATCAGGCGCGACGCGTCCATCGAGCGGAAGACGACCCCGCGACGGCCCTGCGCGTCCACCGAGTACAGGCGGACGTTCGTCTCCGGGAACGAACCCAGATACGGCACCCCGGGCAGCTTGAACCAGCCCACCTTGTGCATCCGGAAGGCGACCAGACCGACGTACGTGACTCCCTCGTGGGTGTCGGGGACCGTCCCCGTCGGCAACAGGCCCGCCACCGCCTCCGGTTCCACCGCCCAGTGGATGAAGGTCAGGTCCAGCCAATGCTGGGTGAGCAGTGGGACGGGTATGTCGGCCGGGGTCCCGGGCCACGCGGACTTCTGCATGCTCGGAGCATGCCAGGCCCGCCTCGTGGGCCCGTCAGTACCTCGGGTGCACCAGTGTCGACACACCCAGCCCCCGCACCCGCAACTCCTCCGCCGCCCTCGCGTCCTCCGACAGCCGCGCGGCCGTCAGCGTCCGCAGCCGCGGGCCCTGTGCGGACAGGCCCAGCGGCGGTTCGAAGCCGGGGCCCGCCAGGATGAAGCCCCAGTCGTGCGGGGCGTCCGCCCGGCCCGTGGAGCGGTCCGGGCCCGCCGCGAAACCCGGAGCCCGCCCCGCCACGCAGTACGGCGCCGTGCGCAGGCCCGACGCCCGCAGGGTCGCCTCGACCGTCCAGAAGACACGGGGGCGGGAGGCCATCGGGCCCGCGTGCACCACCAGGCGTCCGTCGTCCGTCAGCATCCGCTGGACCAGGCCGTAGAACTCCTGCGCATAGAGCTTCGTGCTCGCCGTGATGCCCGGGTCCGGGAGGTCGGAGACGACGACGTCGTAGCGGACGGTCGGTGCTGTGCGCAGGTGGCCGAAGGCGTCCGCCGTCGTGACGCGGACGCGCGGGTCGTCGTAGACCCCGCCGTTGAGACCCGACAGTGCCGGGTCCTCGCGGGCCAGGCGGACCACCTCCGCGTCCAGTTCCACGACGTCCACCCGCCGCACCCCCGGATGCCGCAGCACCTCACGCGCCGCGAGCCCGTCGCCGCCGCCGAGGATCAGCACCCGCTCGTGCGGGCCGTTCATCGCCGGGTGGACCAGCGCCTCGTGGTAGCGGTGTTCGTCGCGCCCGCTGACGCGCAGGCGGCCGTCGAGGTAGAGGTCGACGGGGTGGCCGTCGGTGCCGCCGGTGAGGACGACCTCCTGGACGTCGGTCTGGATCGCCACGCGTACGTCGGCGCCGTACACCGCGTGCCGGGCGGCCCGTTCGAAGTCGTCGACGTGGACGGCGGCCGCGGCGAGGATGCCGAGGACCGTGAGGTTGGCGGCGAGCAGCAGCCAGCGGGCGCGCCTGGTCAGGTCGCGGCCGAACAGGCCGAGGACGAGGGCGCCGCCGGCCAGGGCGTTGACCGCGCCGGTGATCAGGGCGCCGGTCAACTGGCCGAGCAGGGGCAGCAGAAGGAAGGGGAAGGCCAGGCCTCCGACGAGTGCGCCGACGTAGTCAGCGGCGAACAGGTCGGCCACCGCGCCGCCCGCGTCCTGGCGCCGGATGCGCTGGATCAGCTCCATCAGCAGCGGGACTTCGGCGCCGATCAGCAGGCCGATGGCGAGGGAGAAGGTGACGAGCAGGACTCGGGGTCCGTGTCCCCACAGGCCGCCCCAGTCGCCGGTCCAGGCGAACACGGCGTACAGGGCGAGCGCGCTGCAGCCGCCGACGAGGGCGAGGACCGTCTCGATCGCGCCGAAGCCCGCGGCGGCGTGCCAGCGCAGGCGTTTGGCGACGAGCGAGCCGAGGCCCATCGCGAAGACCATGACGGACAGCACGACGGAGGCCTGGGTGACCGAGTCGCCGATCAAGTAGGAGGCGAGGGCAACCAGTTCGAGTTCGTACACGAGTCCGCAGGCGGCGCAGACGAAGACGCACGCGAGGACCAGGAAGCGTCCTGTCCCCGGCCGGACGGGCAGCCGCGCCGGGCCGCCCCAGGGTGCCGGGGTGGCGGGCGGGGCGGGCGCGTGCGGTTCGATCACGTTGCGACGTTACGTCACAGGCGCGTCACGCTTCGTCACCCACACGTGTGGAACTGGCGCCCTAAACGCCGGACGGGCTGAGCGCGCTCACCGGGATCCGCACCCCGACCCGGGTCCGGGTCGCCACCAACTGGCCGTCCTGCGGGTAGGCATGCCAGGTCCGCCAGTGCATCTGTCCCTCCTGGCGCTGCGCCAGCATCGCGGTGAAGGCGTGCGGGCTGCCGGGGAAGACCCCGGCCAGGCCGTTGGGATGGTCGGCGACCAGGGCCAGCAACTCCTGGGCGCGGCCCGCGAACTGACCCGGCGCCAGGACCTCGACGCGGGCGGCGAACTCGTACTCCCAGTCGCCGACCCGCTTGGCGACGCCCAGCGGGAGGGGGGTGCTGCTGCCCGGGATGCATGCCACCGTCTCCGAACAACTGCCCCGCTCCTCCTCCAGGAGCACCTGGTGGGACGCGCCGAGCAGTCTCAACTGAAGCTTCGCCCCGGACAGTTCGAGGTCGAGGGTGGCCAGTGCGGGGAGCGGCTCACGCCCCAGGGCCCAGGCGAGGTCGGCCGCGCGCGTGTCGGTGTAGGAGGTGTTCAGGGTCGTGAGCATGGATCGGCTCCGCTAGCACGCAAAAGAAAGGGAGGGAGGTGGGGGTACGGCGCACCCGGTCGACACCGGGAGATCGGCCCGGTCAGCCCGGTCGGCGAGTCAGGGGGGTGGCCGCCGGGTGTCCGAAGGGGCCGCGTTGGTGGATTAGAGGGAATCATGAACGGTGGGGCCGCCACAGCGTTTTTACCCAACTTCGTAGGGTTTCCATCCCTCAGAGGGCTCCACAGCTCAACTGTTCAACCAGGGCGTGCGCCGTGTCGGCTGGGGCGCACGCCGGAGCGTACGGCCGTGCCATGCACAAGGGAGCGGTCGTGCGATGCATACGGAAGCGGGACCACGGACATGCAAGCGGGGCCCGCCCTCCGTGGGCGGGCCCCGCTGTCCGGATGCGGTTCCCCCATTGCGAAGCTCAGCTGCCCCGTGTCAGCTGCCTCCGCCCCCGCATCCACCACCCCCGCCGCCGCAGGACGACGACGATCCGCCGCCGCAGGACGAACCGCCCCCGCAGGACGAGCCGCCACTGTCCCCTCCACCGGCCCACCAGCTGCTGCTGTCGTTGCTGTCGCGGCGGCCGTACGAACGCCGACGCATCTGTGTCTCCTGTCGGCGACCGACCCCCACGATCGCCAGCGTGATCAGTCCCGCGAACAGAACCAGCAGGATGATGCCGAATGCCATGGGCATGACCTCACCCTCCTTCCCTTGCTCCGGCAGCTCCCCCGAAGCGGCCCCCCGTGGGCGCCTCGCCAGCTGCGTGAACGAGAAATGCCCTCCCCACTCACGACCCAAAGCAGAGTTGAGGAACTTCAGAGGGTTCTCGCGAGGCGACGGCCCCTGACCTGCACAGAAGGGCAGTTCAGGGGCCGTCCGTGAGTCACTGGGCCGTCTGTGGGCCGTGATCTTCCTGGGAGACGCCCTGAAACACCGTGTCGATGGCGTGGCGGGCCCTCTGGCGACTGTCGGGCATCAGGTGGGCGTACACCCGCAGCGTCAGCCCCGGGTCAGCATGTCCCATGTACTCGCTGACGGCCTTGATGTTCTCGCCCGCGTCCAAGAGCGCGGAGGCGTAGAAGTGCCGGAGGGCGTGCATGCCGTGCTCGCGCGCCGACTCGTACTTGCCGTCGTCGTCCGCCTCCGGGATGAGGCCAGCGACCGCCAGAGCAGGTTTCCACTCCTTGCCGTTGAAGTTGCTGCGCCACACCATGCCCCCTTGCTCAGCCGTGAATATCAGCCGGGCGGACACCTTGGGCCCCTCCGGCACGTCCCACGGCAACGTGATCTCCACGGGCTTGAAGGCGTCCATATGCACCCGGAGGGCTTCCGCCACGGAGCCGGGCAGCGGAACGTCCCGTTTCTTGCCGCCCTTGGGGAGAGCGAACACCGGGTGCCCTTCCACGTGCTTGATCTGCCGGACCACGTGGAGCGTGCGTCCGTCGGTGTCGATGGCGTCCTCGGCGAGCCCGAACACCTCGCCCTGGCGCAGGCCACATCCGGCCCCGACGTTGACCATCGCTCGGTACCGATCCAGAAGAGCCGCGCGAACGGCGAACACCTGGTCGGGCACCCACGGGACCACGGGATGTGGGTCAGGCTTGGGACGCCGAACGGTCCGCGCACCGCACGGGTTGCGCGACAACAGCGTGTCGTCGACAGCGGCAGACAGGACCGACTGAACGTCCGCGAAGATGTTCCGGGCGTAGGACGGACCGATGCCGGGTTTCGCTTCCAGGGCCGCAACGAACTCTCGGATGTGCTCCGGTCGGAAGGTCCCGATCGGACGGGAGCCGAGAACCGGGTAGACGTGCAACCTCAGGCGCCGGCCGAGTTCCTTCCGGGTCATCGGGCTGGGTGTCTTGGTGTCCAACCACTTCTCGGCATACTGCCGGAACGTGATCTGCATTGACTTGGGGTCGGTGTACTGACCGCGCGTCATGTCCGTTTCGATAGCGCTGAGCCACTTCTCGGCGAGGCGCTTCTTGCCGTCGGGGAAGCTCTTGGACTTCTCGGTTCCGTCGGGGCCGATGTAGCGGGCCCGGTAGCGCATGCCCTTGCCGTGCCGATCGCTCTTGACGCGGACGGTCTTGCCGGCGGAGTTGGTCTCGGTCTTGAACCAGCGGTCTTGGATGTGACCTGCCATATGGGGCGGTGGTCCCTTCTGGGCATGGGACGGGGAGGACCACGGTGTGGCCCTCCCCGGGGAGTTGAGTGGTGCGGGTTCGGCAGCTCAGGCGGCGTCGTCGAGGGCGGTGCGTTCGGCCTCCCACGCCTGTACGGCGGCGGGGTTGAAGCGGAGGTAGCGGCCGACGCGGAAACCGGCCGGGCCGATGCGCTTGCGTCGCCACTGGTAGACGGTCTCGACGCTGGGGAGGCTGAACATGGTGACCAGGTCTTCGGGGGTGAGGTAGCGATCCGGGAGTCCGCCGCGTAGGAGGGCGCGCGGGTCGGTCGGCTCTTCGGTGGCCATGGTGTGGTGACTCCTCGGGTTGGGTGAGGTGTCCTGCGGTGGGTTCGGTGCCGTGGTTTGCGTGCAGGCGTCGGGAGCCTGCGTCTGTCCGAGGTGCGGATTTCTGCGTCACCTGCGTCATCTGCGTCATTCACCGCCCTGACCTGCGACTTTGCGGTGACGCAGCACGGGGGGGTGCGTCACCGGTGACACGGACCTGCGTCATGGGGTGACGCAGGTGACGCGGGGTGACGCAGGAATCGGCCGTCTGCGTCACCGCTGTTTCGGCAGGTCACCGGCCTTTTTCGGGGCGTGGGTGACGCAGGTGACGCAGCGTCTCTCTACTTCGGACAAAGAGGGGGTGGTGTCTGTTGTGGTGTGCGGCTCAGAGAGTGAAGAAGGAGCCGCTTCGCGGCGCGACCCGCGCAGGGCGGCGGTGCCGCCGAACAGCAAGAGGAGCACGCGTGCCCGGGTGCTCCTCTTGCTGTTGCGGGCGGTCGTGGTGCCGCGTGGTCAGAAGGCCGCTTCCTGCTCGGACGGGGGCGGCGCGGCGGACGGCCGCGCGATCTCGATGTAGCGGGATGCGTTGGTGCGTCCCCAGTCGATGAGGACGCCCCGGGCCGCGAGGGTGGGCTGTAGACGCTTGAGGCGGTCTGAGAGCACCTTGCCGGTGGTCGGCCACCCTTTAGGCAGGGGACGGAAGTCCTCGCCCGTGTAGAGACCGGTGAGGCAGTGCAGCCATTCGGCGGACGTCATCCGCTGCTCGGTGCCCGGCTCGATGCCGGCCGCGTGCTTGAGCACGGTCTGCGCCAACAGGTCGCCCTCGATGACGTCGTCGTTGAGGTCGTCCAGGCTGGCCCGGTAGGCGGCGAGAGCTCCGAGGCCCGTGGCCGCGTCGAGCTGTGCGCACAGGTGCGCGAAGTCGGCCATGCGCAGGTCGGTTGGGATGTCCGCCTCCGCCGCCCGCACCTGCACGGTGAGGTCCAGGAGCGAGCCGAGGATGACGGGCAGCACCTCGGCGAAGTCGGACCACAGTTCGGCCTCGGTGCGCCGGACGCGGGGGCGTTCCAAGCGGAGCGGCAGGAGCCGTTCGGCGAGGTCGGGTCGGATCACACCGACGTCGATGCCGGTCAGGAGCAAGGGGCGGCGGTAGCCGATGCGGAAGACGTCCCCGTCGGTGAAGAGGGCACGCTTGACGTTCTCGGCCCCGGTCACGATGCAGCACATCGCGTCGGACAGTTCCGGGGTCATGTGGGAGAGGTTGTCCAGGGCGGTGACCCATCCAGCCGCCACCGCCGTGATCAGGTTCTCTTCATCCTTCGGGGCCCGGCGCAGGTCGCCGGTCATGCCCTCGATGATCCGCACGAGCATCCGCCCGCCGGTGGACTTGCCGGCGCCCTGCGGTCCGGTGAGGAACGGGGCAGGGACGGGCACCGTCGGCCCGAGGCAGCCGATGAGCCAGGCGATGGCCAGGCACTCGGTCTCCGCTGTGGCGAAGTTGCACAGCCGCATCAGCAGGTCGATGCCCTTGCCGTCGGTGTCCTTGACCGGCAGGGGCAGTTCCCCGGTGAGCTGGGTGCGGCGCCAGCACACCTCGCGCGGGTCCGGGGTGGCGATGTCCCATCCGGTGGGGTGGATCCGTACGGACTGCCCGTCGCTGCGCCCGAGGTCCAGCCACGTCGCCCCGTCGAATCCGGGGGCGACGCGGATGTGCACGGGCTGTACGTCCTCGGTCAGCGCGAGTGCCTCGATCAAGTCGAGTGCTTCCTTCATGGCGGTGCCGTTGAACACGCCGTGCCCGTCTCGGAAGAGTCCGACCATGAGTTCCTGCCGGTGGCTTCCCGTGGTGCCCTGTGAGCGGATAGGGCGGGCCACGGGGTGGCCGTTGCGCTGCGCGTATACGGTGCCGTCTGCGGTGCGGAAGTACCGGAAGTGCGCTTGCGCGTAGTCGGTGATGATCTCGCGTGCGGGGGTCTTTTCGTCGTCGGACATGGTCACAGTCCCAACGTGGTGCGGGCGTTGGTCCACGCGTCCGTGCAGTGCCTTGCCGTCTCGCCCTTGCTCTGCGCGGCCGTAAACAGGCGGGCAACGTGGGTGTCGGTGAGGCAGCCGCACCGGCCGTGCCTGGACAGCACCGCGAGGAACGTCCCGTATACGGTGGCGTGGATCGCGCTGCGGGCGGCGGTGATGCGCTGCTCGGCCATGGCGATGCCGCGTTCCAGGAAGACGGGCGTGCGGTGCGGGCACTGCCCGCCGCCGGACCCGGCGGGCACGCCGGCGTGCAGTACCGGCCGGGCCGGGGAGCGCGTCTTGGCGGCCAGGGCGCGCACGGTGTCCGGCAGGTCGGCCGTGGTGCCGGTGCCGGGTCCGAGGTAGCGGGCGTAGGCCATGGTCGACTTGATGTCGACACCGGGACGCACCTTGTTGCGGGAGGTCATGGCGCCCCGGTAGATCCAGTGCTCACCGCGTGTCGTCGGAACGATCCGTGTGGCCGGCAGGGCAGTGCGGGCCCACGCGACGGCGTCCGCGTTGTCCAGGTCGACCACGGTCAGACCGGCGCCGCCGGGGTGGTAGCCGACGCACACCGCCCGTCGCCACGCCGCCGCCCACGCGGGCGAGACGATGACGGCCGGCTCGGTGGTCGCGGCGGCCCAGGCGTGGCAGACGCCGGGGCAGCGGCACGGGCCCGGGGTCTTCATGTTCGGCCGGCCGCCGCACGCGTTGTCCACGCACGCGGGGCAGTTACCGAACGGCACCTTGCCCCGGCGCACGGGCAGCACCGGGACGCCAGACGCTGCGAGGCTCAGCGCGGTGTGCAGGGGGTAGGGCGTTTCGCTCATGCCGCGCTCCGATCGGTGAGCAGCGTCTGGCGGTGGGTGGGGATGGCACTGATGACGCGCTCGCGCCACTTCAGGGCGTAGTCGATGCAGTTCGCGCAGTTCTTGTGCGGGTGGCCGGGCAGCGGAGGGCGGCGGCGGGCGTGGGAGCTCCACGCCGCGGAGTCCGCGGACGCGAGCAGATGCCCGACGCGTTCCAGGCCGAGGATCTTGAAGCCGAAGCCGTGCAGCTTGAAGCCGTGTGTGGCCATCGCGGTGACGATCGCGGCGCCCTGGCGGGTGGACTGCAACCGGCACACCGAGCCGAGCCCAACGATCGGTTCGGCCCGCAGGTCTACGCCCGCCTTCTCGTACAGCTCTACGCAGTGCTCGTAGGCCGGCACGGTGTCGCCCTGGACGACCGGTGCGATGCGCAGGTCGGGGGCAAGGGAGCGCAGTTCGAGGAAGTTCTCAACGGTGCGGCGCTGGTGCTCGGCGACGCTGAGGTGGGTGCCGACGAAGTGCTGTCCGCCGAACCAGCCGCCCTCGATGATGGCCTTCTCGCACATCCAGTCCTGCGGGGCGGCCCAATCGTACGGGCCCACGTGCTCCCAGATCCGGCGCAAGGAGTCGATGTACTGGCGGGGCGTGCGCATCCAGGTGCCTTTGTCCTTCAGCTCCATGAACCCGCCGGAGTCGACCGCGTAGGGGCCCTGGGCTACGTCCCACTTGACGGCACGGTCCCAGTGCTCGGATTTCAAGAACAGCGGCACGTCGGTCCAGCGGAGCCAGTGCCGTTTATGGGTGGTCAGGTAGAACCGCATCCTGCCCGCGGCGGGAGCTCCCGCCGGTGGGCGAGCCGGGGTTGTGAATAAGGCTCGCCGATTGTCAGTGGGGTGGGTCATTGTGGAAGACCTCCGGTTCGTTGCGTGCTGGAGACGGGCGGCCTCCTCTGGCCAAAGATCGAGGCCGCCCGGTTCGTTCACGGAGAAGGGACGAAAGAGCGCATGCGCGCATGGCTGCTGCTGGCTACGGGGGAAGACCGCTCACGCGGGGGCGACGGATATGACGACGTACCGTCGCGTCACTACAGCTGGGATGACACGGTCCCTAACCACGCCGCCTTGCAGCCCGGCGACGTCATCGCGCTGTGGGACACCGACGCCCTGATGGGCGTCTCGGTGATCGAGCGCATTGATACGGAAGCCGGCGAGAAGTACCGCTACAGCTGCCCGACGTGTGGAAAGGCCAGTCTGGGACTGCGCAAGAAGAAGCGCCCGCGCTACCTGTGTTGGGAGTGCCAGGCAGAGTTCGATGAGCCCAGCAAGGTGCTGGCGTCGGTCGTCAAGTACCGCACGTCGCACGCGCAGGGTTGGGTTGACCTTGCCGGTCAGCTTTCTGGTGATCAGTTGCGGGCTCTGTGCGAGAAGCCCAAATCGCAACTGAGTATGCGCCCGCTGCGCTGGGAGGCGTTCTGCGAAGCGCTCGAAAGCATCGGTACGCGAGCGCCGGCCAGCATCATCGAGGGCACGCAGCGTGCCATCACCGGCGGGCACCGCGAGCAGCGGACACGGGCCAGGATCGGACAAGCAGCCTTCCGCAGGAGCCTGCTCGACACCTACGGAGCCAACTGCGCCCTGACCGGGCCCGCACCCGCGGCCGTCTTGGAAGCTGCCCACCTGGAAAGCTTCGGAGCCACCGGAAGCCACGAATGCGGCGGGTTGCTGCTGCGCCGCGACCTGCACCGCCTGTTCGACCTCGGGCTGATCACTATCAACCCGTCAAACCACGAGATCGACGTCAGTGACGAGTTGGCTGCCTACCCGACCTACAAGGAGTTGCATGGCCTGCCGCTGCTGGCATCACCGCTCAGCACCAAGCAGCGCCGCTGGATCGAGCAGCACTGGACCATGCACCGCGGCCAGGCCCAGCCGCATCAGCCGTAGAACTTGTTGCGCTTGAACGTGGCCTTACGGATGTGGACGGTTGTCCCGCCCTGGTGGCCGCTCGCACTGAAGAGCTCCACGGTGATCCATCCACCGAAGATCACAGCGGCCAGGATGATGAGCTGGGAGATGAACACGGTGAGCGCGGCGATGAACGAGGTGAGCAGGATCAGCCCGCCGCAGACCGCGAGGAATCCGACGCCCCCGAGGGCGACGTTCACGGCCGTCCGCGAGACGGCCGGCTTGACCGCGACCGGTTCGGGCTGGGCGGGGTTGATGGCGTAGCCGGTGACGACGCGGCCGTCCGGCAGGACGATGCTCGCCACCGCCGGAACGCTGCCGGGCTGCACCGGCACGACCGGTGCCGACACGGCCACGGCGGGCGGGAGCGGGGTGGGCTGGTGGACTTCCACGGCCCGCTGTGCGGGCGCGTGCGGGGTGTGGTCGGGGTACATGCGGAATCCCTTCCGGTACTCGGCCGGGGAGGTGGAAGCACCCCCTTCGGGGTGCCGGATGGAGGGGTGCTCCGGGGGCCTGAGCAGGGCGCCTCCCCGCCTCCCCGAAACGATGTCTGCGCTGATCAGCGCGGGGAGGCGGGCCCGGGGAGGGGATTGGGGAGTTCTCCCCGCCTCCCCGGCCCGGACCCTCGTTCCTCCCGGCTACTCGGCGGCGGAAGCGGAACCGTCGGTGGCGCGGTTGGCGAGGGCGCGGGCCACGTCGTCGCGGCGTACGACCATGACCCCGTGGGACTTCTTCGGCTCCTCGCCGTGCTCCTCCAGGAGCCGCTTCAGGCGGACGTTGTTCCACGCGCGGTAGGCGGCCGTGTCGAGCGCGTGCAGCCGCTTCAGCACCTCATCCGTGCGCATCCGCGCCGCGTCGCCGATGACGGCCGCGACGTCGGCGAGCGGGTCGCGCGCCTCGGCGCGGTCGATGGCGCGCAGGGTGGCCACTCCGTCGCGCAGGGCCTTAGCCCGGGCGGCGATCTCGGCGGCCGGCTCGTCGTCGATGAAGTGGGTCCGCACGGTGATGGAGGACTGGCCGGCGGGGATGGCGATGCCGTCGGAGGCGACCACGAGGGTGCCCTTGTCCAGTCCCTGGCGCAACAGGTGAGGGGCGGCGCCAGCGTTGACGGCCTTGGCTCCGAGCGCCATCTCTGCCTGCGATTCGGTGCCGACCACGAGGGATGCGCGGGTGTGAGCGCCCTCGCGGACCAGCTTGGGAAGGTTCTGGTCGGTGGGGTCCTGCGTTCCCTGCCACATCAGCACGTCGACCGCACGGCCCTGGTTGTGGATCTCGCGCACGGCCATGAAGTACCGGGAGGTGGCCTTGGCGCCGCCGTAGGGGCGGCCGTCCTCGCCCTTGGCCGGGCACATGAACGCCTTCTGCGCCTCATCCACCAGCACGATCAGCGGCGGGAAGACGAGGGAGGGGTCCTTGCGAACCGCCTCGATCCGCCGGTTCATCTCCTCCACCGCGTCCTCAACCATCTCGGTCGCCTGAATGCAGTGGCTGTCCGAGGGGCCCTCGATCAGGACCTTGGCGATGCCGTCGAACGGTGCCCAGTCGCCGACACCCTTCAGGTCCGCAATCCAGAACTGCACCGTCCGGTCCAGCGCCAGCCACAGCGCGAGCGCCCGCAGGGCGGCCGTCTTGCCCTGGTTGGACAGACCCGTGACCAGCAGGTGACGCTGATACACGCTCAGCTCCGCCGCGTCCCCGCGCAGATCCTGCCCCCACGGGGCCCGACCCGTCTTGTAGTTCGCGGTCAGCGTCTCGTCCGTGACCAACGGAGAGGGGCCGATCGGCTCGTCCAGCGCCCCCGAGTCGGCGATCCACAGCCGCACCGTCCGCGCGGCCTCCGGGATCGTGATGAACACCTCGTGCTCGTGCCGGGTCAGGTTCTCGGCAAGCTTGCGCCGCTTGCCCTGCACCTCGTTGGTGGCCACCCCGGACGGCAGGGTCACGTCCACCTCGACACCGCATCCGGCGATCCGGATCGGCCCGAGCATGGAGGCGCCGGCGTCGCCCATCTCCTTGATGGCCCGCGCCAGGGCGGGCACTCCGAGGTCGCGCAGGGCCTTGACCACGATGGACGGGGTGATCGGCTCACCCTCGCTGCTGCAGACGTTGGCAGGCAGTGCCCAGGCAGGTGCGGCGTGCTGCTTGCGCCCGACCGACCACAGCGCCAGCAGGGCCAGGAACGGGCCGATCGAGATGAGCGGGCCCCACACCACCTGCACGATCCGGATCAGCAGGGCGATGAAGTCGACGGTCGCCGACAGCGGGGTGATGACGTCGCCGACGTGGCCGGTGTTGATGGCCATGACGATGCCGAGGGCGACCAGGACGCCGATGCTCATGCCGGCGCCGACGGCCACGCCCTTGGCGGCCTCGACCGGGGAGTGCAGCAGGTCCATGCGGCGGTGGTGGCGGGCGGCACGGAAGCGCTGCAACCGCTCCTCCCACTCCTCAGCCGCTTCCAGGTTCCCCGCGGCTTCCGCCGCCCGAATCATCCGCTCATACCGCGAGCCGGTACGGCCATCCCACGTCCGGCGGGCCACGATCCGGCCGCCGTTGAGGGTGTAGAGGCTGTGTCGGGCCGTTGCGCGGACGACCGTCTTCGTCCGCTCGTGTGTCACGCCGGTCTTGATGGCGCGGCCGGAGCGGACCCACAGCGGCACCGGGCGGGCCGGCGGCGCGTCGGGCACGACCGTGAGCACGGTGGGGGTGATGTCGGGGGCCGGGGAGTCGGTGGGCTTGTGGAGGTGAACGACGTTCTCAGACATGCTGAAAGTGCTCCTGACTGCCCCCAGCGGGGGCGGGAGATAGGGAGAGCCGGGGTGGCCGTGTCCGTGGAAAGTCCCGGTCACCCCGGCGCCGAAACGGGCTGGTCAGAACCAGCCGGACGACTTCTTCTTGGCCTTGGCGCGGGCGGCCTCGGTCATGAGACGCTGCCGCTCGCCGTGCAGGGCGGTCAGTTCCGCGTTCAGCCGGATCTCCGCGCTGTTGCCGGTGGCGTCCATGCGCTGCTCTTCACGGCCCGCGCTACGGCCCCGGGCCACCTTGTAGCCACCGACGGCCAGGGAGCGGGCCATGGCCCGGCGCTCACTGCCGTTCAGCGGCCACCACTCACCTCGGCGGACCGCTTCCAACTTCTTCGTCGTCGCCTGAATCTCTCGGTCCAGGCGGCGGATATCGGCGTTGCGCATGGTCAGGTACTCCTCGGAGAGTCGGCGGGGGTGGGGTAGGCGCAGGGCACGCAGGCTCCGAGCGAGGCGGGGATGACGTAGCCCGCATCGCGCCGGCACTGCGGGCAGACGCGGCGGGCGGCGTTCGCCTTGGCGAGTGCCGCCCGCCGGCCCGGCGTCATCGGCCGGACCGGCTTGGCGAGGTCGACGCGGTAGAGGTAGGCGACCAGCGGCCCCCGGCGGCGGCGCGGCCGTTCGAGCTGCGCGGCCACGCCCTGACCGCCGGGCCGTAAGCCGCGGGCACGGAGTTGGCGGCGGGTGGCGTAGCCGTCCGGGGCGAGGCGCCACCGGAACACCGGCAGCGCAGCCATCACGCGACCTCAGCCGCCGTTGTGGCGCGTTCGGCGAGGAGCGTGTCCCGCAGGGAGCGGGCGTTCGCCGGCGACGTGTGGATGGCGCGGCGGATGCCCTCGCCGGTCACCTTCGCGTCCGGCCAATCGGCCGTCGCCTTGCGTGCTTCGGCGAGCAACTGTTCCGGCGTGCGCTTCGGTCGGGTCGACTTCGCCACCGCCGGGACACGGCCCGTGGCGCGGCGCGGCCGGGTCGATTCCGCAGCCACCGCGCGCCGCTCGATCGACGCGGCCGGTGCGATCGAGGGCAGGGGCTTGGCCGGGAGCGTCGACTTCAGGAAGCCGACAGCCACCGGCCGGGGCAGCGCCACCGTGCTCGGGGTGATCGGCGCCGGAGTCGATACCGGCAGATCAGCCGTAGACCGTTTCATATTGGTCTCGGTCGATTCCTCCGCATTCGTGCTCGCGGCCGGGATCGAGGCGGGGCGGTGGTGCAGCACCTTGGCCACGAGGTCGGAACCGAAGTAGATCGACCCGACCGGCAGCGACGTGGCGAGCAGGACCAGGGCCCAGTTCGCCGGGTCCCAGTCGGCCAGTCGACCCCAGTCGACCGTACGGCCGTGGAGCTCCGGGACCAACCCGTGCACGTAGTTCAGGACCAGCGAGGCGATCGTGTACGCACCGAGCACCCGCAGCGCGAAGCGTCGGGCGTCGCCGGTGAGTACGAGGGTGGCGATCAGGGCGAGCGCCATTAGGCCGTCGACCACGAACGGGTACAGCATCGCGGCCGTGTCGTCCGCGCCCACGGCGCCGGCGATGTCCCGCAGCGCGTTCCACGACACCCGGAACGCCATGGCGACCACGGCGACCAGGGCGAGCACCAGGGCGGCGCGTCCCTTGCGGTGAAGGTTCATGACCGGCCCTCCCGCCACGGGAAGGGACGGGTGTGGTGCGCGGCGCGGAAGATGCGCAGGGCCACCCCGGCGGGGGCGTCCGGCTTGGCGACCGGGCGAGCGCCGGTGATCGAGGCCAGCATGCGGGCGGCGTGGTGCTCGCACCCGTCGGCGCCGGCGTTCTCCTTGTCGACGATGGTCACGACGACCGGGCCACCACAGGGCGTCGGGTCCTCCGGGTGCGCGGCCGGGCACCGAACGACGTTCCCGCCAGCCGTCTCGTCGACCATCTCGATCAGCCGCTCCACGGCGACCTCAAGACGGCCGATCATGCGAGCCATGGCACGGCCGTCCAGCAGGTTCACGTTCTCCGCAGCCGCCAACGCCTGGCGGGCGGCCTCGATGATGCAACGGTCGTACTCGGTGAGGTCGAAGCGAGCCATCAGGCGGCACCCCCCGACAGGGGCGTGCCGGCCGCGCGGTTAATCAGCGCGACCCGGGCGGCCAGCGCCCGGCGGCGGGCCCGGCGAATGCGGCGGTCGTCTACTTCGGTCGGCGCGCGGTCCAGGGTGACGATCTGCGCGTCCAGCAGGTCGACATCCGCCAGGATGACGGGCATCTCCTGCTCGATCGCATCCAGCTCCGCATCCGTCGGCTCCATGAAGTCGGCGAACGCGGTAACAGCGTCCTGAACAGTGACGATGGGGTTCATGGGTCGTGGTCTCCCTAGCAGGTGAAACGGCCCGAACAGCACCCCCGGAGGGCCAACTCCGGGGGTGCGCGCCGTTGAAGGGGATAGAGCCGCGCGTCAGGCGCGGTGCGGCCGCCGAGTGGCGGTCGGAGTGCCCCGGGCGAGATTCGATCTCGCGCCCTTCACGGCCGAATGCCGGGGCGGTGTGCATGTCTCCTTCGGGGGTGCCGCGCCCGTATCAGGTAGCGCGGCATGACCCCGTTGTAGGCGTATGGAGACGTGACCTTTCGGTCTAAGCCCTCCCGAATGCCCAGGGTCGGGGGCGCCCTCGGCCCGCTCTGTCCCGGGCCCCTTGACCTCGAATGAGCCCTGAATCAGGGCGCATTGAGGTCCCGCACCCGCTGTTCGGTCGAACCGACCGGCGGGCACATCCCTAAGGTTCCCTAGGGTTCCCTGTGGTGTCAAGCGGTAAGGTAGGGAACCTCAGGGAAGTGACGACAGGGAGCAGGCGAAATGGCAGGCCAGGCCGACAACCGGGCGCCGTACGCGAAGATTGCCGCCCACTACACGGAGCTGATTACGTCTGGCCAGCTAGAGCCAGGAACACTCCTGCCCAGCATCAAGAACCTCGCCGAAGAGTGGAAAGTCAGCACCGCGACAGCCGAGAAGGCTCTTCGCAAGCTGCGCAACGAGGGGCTTGTGCGAGGCATCCACGGGATCGGGACCGAGGTTCTAGACCAGCCGGGTCCGATGTCTTCAGGCTCCCAGCGGCAGGACCGTGGACGCCGTACGGGATCCAGTTGGGGAGCGGGCGAAAGATCGGACTCGCATCAGGCAGCCGTGGTGTCAGCGCCGGCCGAAGTGGCGCAAGCATTGGACATCCAACCCGGCTCCGACGTGATTCGACGGAGCCGCGTGTACCGGGACCGGCACGGCATCGTGGCCCACAGCACGTCATGGATTCCTGCTCGATACGGGAAGCTGATCCCCCAACTCGCGCAGAGCGAGCGGCTGACAGGGGGAACATCACTCCAGCTCATCGCCCAAGCGACCGGCCGCCCGATCAGTCACCGCGTCGACACCGCTTCTGCACGCCTTGTTACGCCCGAATATGCCCGGCTGCTTGAACTGGACGCGGAGAATCCACCAGCGGAACCCGTAGTCGTGATGACAGCAAAGTTCGTCGACAGCGAGGGCAACGTCGTGGAGTTCGGCGTGGACCTCGGAGGCCCTGGCCGCACATGGCGCACAGAATCGGAGGTTTCGCCGTGACGGTGGTAGACGACACGCTCGCGAGTGTGCTCGAAGACCGCCTAGGTCGCTCCTCGTGGCCCGCAGGGCTGGCACAATCACGCCCGAAGCCGAAGCGGAGATGGCAGCCATCTCCATGACCATGACGAGACCGATGCCATCACGTCCACCGTTCTGCGTCCTGATGGCCGGGCTGCCCGGCTCCGGCAAGACCACCCTTTCGCGCGTCCTCACCGCTCGCGGGTTCGTACGACTGTGTCCGGACGAAGAGATGTACCGCCGCCACGGCGTCTATGGGGTGGACTTCCCGCGAGGGATCTTCCCCACCCTTGAGCGACCGGTGCTGGAAGACGTGTCGGTCGAACTCACCGATCAGCTCAAGGCGGGTCATGACGTCGTCGTTGACCACGGGTTCTGGACCCCCGAGGATCGAGCTCACTGGCGAGGCATCGCGGCCGATGCTGGCGCCACCCCAGTGCTCGTCTATCTCGCGGCCAGCCACGACGAACTTTGGTCGAGGATCAGCAAGCGCAACGATTTTCACGCGCACGACCCCAACTCGATCTACTTCTCCGAGAGTGACCTTCGGCGGTACCGCGCCCGGTTCTTCCCCCCTCAGGCAGACGAGCCGCACGTGTTGTATGACGGTGATCCTGCAACCGTGATTAGGGCTTTGGAATCCCCCGAGGCATGATCAAGTCAGCACCTGCCCACATCTGCGCTGTCAGTCCAGAATCCCCGGGTCAGTTTCGGGCAGGACCGCAGTACTCACAAAGCGAACTGACAGCACCGAAAAGTGCTGATGAGCCGGGCTAACAGCTCGGAATCTCAGGCCCCGACCGGCCGACCATACCGTACGGCCAGTTGAAGTCATCCTTCCTGGTCAAAAACGTCCGTCTGCCCCGGAATGGAGTCGCCTCGCACTCTACTCCTGCGCTTAGGAGCCATGTACTCAGAAATCGATCCTAGGGTTCGCACTACAGTGGCATTGTAAAGCCAATTCAGATTGCCTTCTTTTTCCAGCGTGCCACTCACCAGAAGTGCCAGATCATCATCATGAGCACGAACAGCCAGATGATAGTCTGATTCATTGGCTAGTCGAACTCGAACCTTTTTAGGCCCCTCGGACCTAAATGATTCGAGGCCAAAAACGCCAGGACTGCCTGCTTCCTTTTTCGCCAGCAGGTGAACCCTACCCATTATGCTCACAGATCGGGATGACTGATCCTCGGCTAGCTTAACTGCCGCATGCGACAAAGGCTCGATGTCGGGCGGCGTAAAAGTGAAGTGACTTTCCATACCGGTGGGAGGTGGACTAGTAGGATCCCATTCGATTACGATGTCAGCTTCGTCTGAATTTACGGCCATACCGAGGATTGCATTCGTCATCTCGTAGGAGATTCCCCGAGCTACGCCATCTTCGAACCCGGCTAGCGAGCCATTCTGTCGGTAGTGCTCTAGAGCTTCCACGGTGGCCTCGACCGAGCGGACTACCGCCTCAGTAACCTCCCTTACTTGAGCCGTCCCAACTCCAACGATCTGATTCTCAACATCAGCACCGCCCTTTAGCGGGATCGCTACATGGGGAGGGGCATAGGCGGTAACGATATAGCTCCCAGCAGCGGTCTGACCCATCAAGATTTGATCCAGATACCTGTTGGCAAATCGACCGTGTCGATTGACAAAGTGACGCGCACCCCCGAGAAACGCTTTAGCGCCAGCCAGCAGAGTTAGACGTGCCGACTCGACAAGAATTTCTCCACTTCGCCATGGAATTAGCCCACTTGGAGCATTGCTCTCCTTACGAAACTTGAATTCATCGGAAGTCGCAACCGCTAGGCGTGGATAGATCGATCGCGCCCAGAACTCCGAATCTTGAGTCAGCACTGAAAGAGCAAGGCCCATGACGTCAGAATAGTCAGGAGCCGCAGAATCTAGCGGCACTACCAAACTCGGAAATCGCCCTGCCACCTCACCGGGTGGGGCAAGGCGCGTATACAATCCCTCCCGGCCCCCTACTGCGCGCCAACCAACCTCTTCCAAGACGGACTTGAGTTTTTCAGGATCAACCTTGGCAGGGACGAATGCCCCTTTTTCGTTACTCACGAAGCGATTCACCCCTATCAAGCTTATCCAGGATCTCCGTCAGGGCGCTGGCGTCGAAGATATTCTTGGTCGGGATTCTCACCGTTGGCCGATCGGCCTCCGAGGTTTCCCCCTCCAAGTGCACCCAGTAACAGGCCCTCTTGGTGAACAATCCACTATGGCCAACCTCAGTCCATTCCAATTGGTTCTGAGGTACCGTCATAACGATCAGAACCGCTTTAGGGCCGGTCGTCCGGTATTTGACCATATGGTCGAAGTATTGCCTCTTGGTGAACTGGTAGCTAAAAAACTCCTTCTGCGGGTCGGGGGTATGCTGGGTGGTGCTCTTCAGTTGCGCCCAGAGCATGCTTTCGCATTGCGTCGCAGACACAGGGGGCCTGACAAACTGGACGTCGATACCCCAGCTGTCATTCTGGATCACCTCTGTGGTGCAACCAGCGGTCGCCGCCACGCTCGTTACGTACCCACGCTGCAACAGCTCCATCATGTCCGTGACCGTTTGCGGGTCTACGGCCTGAATGTGCTGCTGCCTGGGCTTCCTTGGCTCCGCCCCGACCAACGCGCTCCCTCTTATCCGCCCCCTCGACCTCGCACGCCAGGATAGGCCGCCGCCACAACACGCGCCATGCGCCGAACCAGTCCAACCCGCCTCGAACGCTAGTACGCAGCACTGACAATGTCCCACGCACCTCATGATCGTGGTAGGGCATCGGCACCGAGGCTGGCCGCTGCGTCTCCTCTCCCACGCCGGCGGCAGACCGGCGGCCCCGAGGCCGAGCGCGCTGTCAACCCGGGCCGTCTGCGGGCCGTCCGAGAGCAACCAAGACCGACAGACGACGACAGGCGACGACGGCTCTCCCCCTGCTCAAAGGGGGTTCACCCGGTCCCACCGCAGGCGCCAAGCCCCGGACGTAAGTTGAGGAACTCCAGAGCTTCGGCGCAGGATGGCCGGCATGACCTCAAGTGCGCGTCCCCTTCTCAATCGCAGCCTCGCCGAGTTCGGAACGACGATCTTCGCCGAGATGTCGGCGCTGGCCCTGCGGACCGGGTCCATCAATCTGGGCCAGGGTTTCCCCGACACGGACGGGCCCGAGGAGGTCCGGGAGGCGGCGGTGCGCGCGCTGCGCGACGGGCGCGGCAATCAGTATCCGCCGGGCCCCGGCGTGCCCGAGCTGCGCACCGCGGTGGCCGCGCACCAGGAGCGGCTGTACGGGCTGACGTACGACCCGGACACCGAGGTGCTGGTGACGGCCGGCGCCACGGAGGCCATCGCCGCGGCTCTGCTGGCGCTGCTGGAGCCCGGCGACGAGGTGGTGGCGCTGGAGCCGTACTACGACTCCTACGCGGCCTGTATCGCGATGGCGGGCGCGCGCCGGGTCCCGGTCACCCTGCGCCCCGCCGAGGGACGTTTCCGCCTCGACCTCGACGAGCTGCGTGCCGCCGTCACCGACCGCACCCGGCTGCTGCTGATCAACACCCCGCACAACCCGACCGGCACGGTCCTCACCCGCGAGGAGCTGGCCGCGGTGGCGGAGCTCGCCGTGGAGCGCGATCTGCTCGTGGTCACGGACGAGGTGTACGAGCATCTGGTCTTCGACGGCGCCGAGCATCTGCCGCTGGCGACCTTCCCCGGGATGCGGGACCGGACGGTCACCATCGGCTCGGCGGGCAAGACGTACTCGTTCACCGGTTGGAAGGTCGGCTGGGTGACCGCCTCGCCCGGCCTGGTGGCGGCCGTACGCTCGGCGAAGCAGTTCCTGACGTACGTCGCCTCCGGACCGTTCCAGTACGCCGTGGCGGAGGCTCTTTCCCTGCCCGGCTCCTACTTCGCCGACTTCCGCGCGGACATGCAGGCCAAGCGGGATCTGCTGGCGTCGGGCCTGACGGAGGCCGGCTTCGAGGTGTTCACGTCAGCGGGCACGTACTTCATCACCACCGACATCCGGCCCCTCGGCGAGTCCGACGGCTTCGCCTTCTGCCGCGCCCTGCCCGAGCGCGCCGGGGTCGTCGCCATCCCCAACGCCGTCTTCTACGACCATCGAGACGCGGGCGCGCCCTTCGTCCGCTTCGCGTTCTGCAAGCGGACCGAGGTCCTGGAGGAGGCGGTGCAGCGCCTGAAGAAACTGGCGGGCTGACCGACCCGCTGCCGCGTACGGCAAGAGCCCGCCCCTGGCACTCGACCCTGCTGGTCGGTGCCCTGGTCGGGCTCTCATGGGCTTACGGCGCGTATCTCGTCGTCATCGCCGACGCACCGCAGTGGGACTTACTCCTCTTCGGGCTTCTCGGCGTCGTTGATCTCCTGCTCCAGGCCGAGCTGCTCCACGAGCCACTTGTCGAACTCGATGGCGGCCCGTACCCAGCTGACCGTGGAGGAGACGAAGTGCTCCAGGCTGACGCCGGTGCCGATCAGCATCTGCGCCTCGCCGATCAGGCGGACGGTGCCGTCGTCATGGGTGTGGGTGTAGAGCTTGGGCCACAGGGTCCGCCGGTTCCAGTCGTCGATGGACTCCAGCAGCAGCGGCTTCTCGTCGATCTTGTGGGGGCGGTCGTAGAACGTCCGCACCGAGAAGACCTGCTGGTCACCCTCGCCACGGAACATGAAATACGTACGGAACTGCTCCCACGGCGCCGCGAGGTCACCCTCGTCGTCGACGACGTACTTCAGCTCCATCTGGTCGAGGAGCTGCTTCACAAGATCCTGATCCGGGACGACGGGGCCCGCCGGTCCTTGGGGCTGCGGCTCGGGCTGGCCCCCGAAGTTCGGAATCGAGGACGGGTCGATGCTCACCGTGAATTTCCCTTCGTACGGATCCCGCCATCCTCCCCCATGCGGGGAGGGGGGTGGCAAGCCCCGCCCCGCATGGTTCACCTGCGGTTGGCGGATTTCCGCTCAGAGCGATTTTCCGGTGGCCGGTCCTACGATCAGCCCGTCCCCGAAGGCATCCACCCGAACGGTGTCCCCGTCCTTGACCTCGCCTGACAGGATCTCCTTGGCGAGCCGGTCGCCGATGGCCGTCTGGACCAGGCGGCGCAGCGGGCGGGCACCGTAGGCCGGATCGTTGCCCTCGTCGGCGAGCCAGTCCAGGGCCTCGTCGGTGATCTCCAGGGTGAGCCGGCGCTCGGCGAGCCGCTTGGCCAGCCGGTCGATCTGGAGCCGTGCGATCCGGCGCAGCTCGTCCTTGGCCAGGGCGGAGAAGACGACCAGGTCGTCCAGACGGTTGAGGAACTCGGGCTTGAAGGCGGTCCGGACCACCTCCAGGACCTGCTCCTTCTTCTCCTGCTCACTGGTGAGCGGGTCCACGAGGAACTGGCTGCCCAGGTTCGACGTCAGCACCAGGATCGTGTTGCGGAAGTCGACCGTACGGCCCTGCCCGTCCGTGAGCCTGCCGTCGTCCAGCACCTGGAGCAGGATGTCGAAGACCTCCGGGTGCGCCTTCTCCACCTCGTCCAGCAGCACCACGGAGTACGGCCGCCTGCGCACCGCCTCCGTCAGCTGGCCGCCCTCCTCGTAACCGACGTAACCGGGAGGCGCGCCCACCAGCCGGGCCACGCTGTGCTTCTCGCTGTACTCGGACATGTCGATACGGACCATCGCCCGCTCGTCGTCGAAGAGGAAGTCGGCAAGCGCCTTCGCGAGCTCGGTCTTGCCGACTCCGGTCGGGCCGAGGAAGAGGAAGGAACCGGTCGGGCGGTCGGGGTCGGCGATCCCGGCCCTGGTCCGCCGTACGGCGTCGGACACCGCCCGCACCGCCTCCGCCTGGCCGATCAGCCGACGCCCCAACTCCTCCTCCATACGCAGGAGTTTCTGGGTCTCGCCCTCCAGCAGACGCCCGGCCGGGATGCCGGTCCAGGCGGCCACGGTGTCGGCGATGTCGTCGGCGCCGACCTCCTCCTTGACCATGGTGTCCTTGGCGGCCTCCTCCTCGGCGGCGGAGGCTTCCTCCAAGTCACGCTCCACGCCCGGGATCTCGCCGTACAGCAGCTTGGACGCGGTGTCGAAGTCGCCCTCGCGCTGGGCCCGTTCGGCCTGGCCGCGCAGTTCGTCGAGCCTCTCCTTCAGCTCGCCGACCCGGTTGAGGGACTGCTTCTCCTTCTCCCAGCGGGCGGTCAGGCCCCGCAGCTCCTCCTCCTTGTCGGCGAGGTCACGGCGCAGCCGCTCCAGGCGCTCGCGGGAGGCCGGGTCGGTCTCCTTGCTCAGCGCCAGCTCCTCCATCTTCAACCGGTCGACGGCACGCTGGAGTTCGTCGATCTCGACGGGGGACGAGTCGATCTCCATACGGAGCCGGGAGGCTGCCTCGTCGACCAGGTCGATGGCCTTGTCCGGGAGGAAGCGGGAGGTGATGTACCGGTCGGAGAGGGTGGCGGCGGCGACCAGCGCGCTGTCGGCGATCTGGACCTTGTGGTGGGCCTCGTAGCGGCCCTTCAGCCCGCGCAGGATCGCGATCGTGTCCTCGACCGTCGGCTCGGCCACCAGCACCTGCTGGAAGCGCCGCTCCAGCGC
Source organism: Streptomyces sp. NBC_00287 (assembly GCF_036173105.1). Lineage (NCBI taxonomy): Bacteria > Bacillati > Actinomycetota > Actinomycetes > Kitasatosporales > Streptomycetaceae > Streptomyces > Streptomyces sp. NBC_00287. The sequence continues at coordinate 5,071,367 of NZ_CP108053.1, read as the reverse complement.
GGGATCCTTCTCGATCCGCTCGCGGTACTCGTCGAGGGTCGTGGCACCGACCATCCGCAGCTCACCGCGGGCGAGCATGGGCTTGAGCATGTTGCCCGCGTCCATGGCGGAGTCACCGCCCGCCCCGGCGCCGACGACGGTGTGCAGCTCGTCGATGAACGTGATGATCTGCCCGTCGGAGCCCTTGATCTCCGCGAGCACGGTCTTCAGCCGCTCCTCGAACTCACCCCGGTACTTGGCCCCGGCGACCATCGCTCCCAGGTCCAGCGCCACGAGCCGCTTGTTCTTCAGCGACTCGGGCACATCGCCCTTCACGATCCGCTGGGCGAGCCCCTCGACGACGGCGGTCTTGCCGACACCGGGCTCACCGATCAGGACCGGATTGTTCTTGGTACGGCGGGACAGCACCTGCACCACCCGCCGGATCTCCTGGTCCCGGCCGATGACCGGGTCGAGCTTGCCCTCCCGCGCGGCGGCCGTGAAGTCGGTGCCGAACTTCTCCAGGGCCTTGTACTGGCCCTCCGGATCAGCTGTGGTCACCCGGCGTCCTCCCCTTGCCTTCTGGAACGCCGCCAGCAGCTTCTCCGCGGTGGCGCCCTGCCGGGAGAGTACGTCGCCGGCCGGACCGCCCTTCGCCGCGATCCCGATGAGCAGATGCTCGGTGGAGAGGTACTCGTCCCCGAGCTCCTGGGCCTTCGCCTGTGCCTCGGCGATCGCCGCGAGCAGCTCCCGGTTGGGCTGCGGCGGCGCCACGGTGGACCCGGTGACGCTGGGCAGCGAGGCCAGCACCTTCTCGGCACCGGAGCGAACGGCCGCCAGGTCGGCTTCCACGGCGACCAGCAGGTCGGTGATGTTCTCGTTGTCCTGCCCCTGGAGCAGAGCCAGGAGCAGATGGGCGGGCGTCAGATCCGGGTGTCCGTCGGTCACGGCCCGGTTGCTGGCCGCGTTGATGGCGTCCCGGCTCCTGTTGGTCAGCTCTGCGTCCACGTATCCGTTCTCCTCCTGTCACGGGCTCTCATCCACGCTGACTCAGCCAACGTACACAAAGTTGAGTCTATTCCACTCAAGTATGTGCCGGGAGGCCCGGACGGTTAAGTTCCCGCACCATGACCTACTCCGTGGATCCGGGTGCCCCCGACGACTCGTATCTCAGCTTCTGGCGGGAACGGCACCTGTGCACGCTGACCACCCCGCGCCCGGACGGCAGCCCGCATGTCGTGCCGGTCGGGGTGACCTACGACCCCGAGGCGGGTCTTGCCCGGGTGATCGCGAACAAGGCGAGCACCAAAGTCTCGAATGTGCTGGCCGCCGGGCCCGAGGGAGCGCGGGTCGCCGTCTGCCAGGTGGACGGGCGGCGGTGGGCGACGCTGGAGGGGCGGGCGTATGTGCGCACCGAGCCGGAGCGGATCGCGGAGGCCGAGCGGCGGTACGCCGGGCGCTATGAGCGGACGCCGTCACCGAATCCGGCGCGTGTCGTGATCGAGATCGAACTGGAGCGGGCCATGGGGCGCGGCTGACTGATGGTTTTCAGCCAGCGCCCGGTACGTCCGATACCCGGAAATTTCCCGTAAAACTGCAGCGGCGTCACCGTGTTCAGGTCACGGTGACGCCGCTGCGGGGGGAAGTACCTGAGCGATCTGTTACGACGGGGGAATCGCGTCAGGCACTGCGGGGGGTGGCTATGGTCCGGGGTGCCGGGACCTCCGGGTCCACCAGCTGCTGGTGGTCCCGCTGGTCCAGGTTCACAAAAATCATTCCGTATCGAATGGCACATCGCACCGGCTGCGGCGCCCCCCGGGGCCGTCGCAGGCACCGGTAGGCGCGCACGTCCTCGTCCTCGTCCCGGGTGACGACGACCGGCTCTCCGAAGACAGTCACCATGAGCGAGTCACCGGCGTGGGGGATGGCGGTGACCAGATCGATGAAGTGCCAGCCGGAGCGGTAGGCGGTGGCCATTTCGCGACGGAAGGAGCGGTCGTCAGGTGGGATGGTCATCGCGATCAGTCCCACGAGGTGTCAGCAGGGACTGCCGGTGTTTCATCGCTCACCACTGCCGCAGCCGCGACGGTCACAATCTCAGTGCCGCCCACCTCGTGCACGCCGCTCTTCGCACCTGAGAGGCCTGCCGGTGTTCCGAAGGCCACAACGGTGGAGAAGGCGGCTACAAGCACCGAGCGAAGCATTCTCTTACGCATAGTCGGCTTCGTCCTCACTTGAAGGTCCCCTCTTCCCCCGTCGAGTAAGACGATGGCTCATTCAGGCACGTCATGGCCACACGATCGGTGCATCATGTTCCTGCATCTTCAGGACCCTGGGGGGTGGAAAATTGGGGACAAATAGTACACAAGCGGCACATCCCCATGACATAACCGAGTTGTGCGCCGAAGGCGCCCGGCTCTACACCGGTGCGCTCCGAGCTGGCCGTATCGCTCGCGCGGAGGTGGAGTCCGCTCCCTGTCTCCTGGAGTTCGCCCTCCTGCGCCCTGACCCCGATGACGCCACATGGCTGCGCCCCGTGCCGCCTGCGGTGGCCCTGGCGCAGCGGCTTGATCCTCTGGAACGTGAGATCACGGACCGTAGGCGCCTGACCATCGAACTGGCAGACGTCTTCGAGCCGTTCATACATGTCAACGTCCATGGCACCTCAGCTACACACGCCATCACCGTCCTGGAGGGGCGGGACCGAATCAACGAGGCACTCAACAACGCGACGTCGGAGTGTCACACCGAGGTCCTCACCGTGCAGCCCGGCGGCCGCCGCCGGGAAGGCAACCTGCTAAAGGGACTGGAACGCGACCGGCCACTGATCGAGCGGGGGGTCCGATTCCGCACGCTGTACCAGCACACCGCGCGACACAGCCCTGAGACCTTGGCCTACGTGGACCAGATGATCACCAGCGGCAAGGTCGAGATCCGCACCATCGACGAACTCGTCGAGAGGCTCATCATCTGCGACGAGACCGTCGCCTTCATCCCTATCCAGGAAGACCGGCAGGTTGCCCTGGAAATCCGGCACCCCGGTCTGGTCCGTTATCTGACCAAAGTCTTTGAGTTCATGTGGGCGCGCGCTGTACCCCTCAAGGCCGGAACCCCCTACGAGGCAGCCCTCGACGGCATCACAGAGATCCAGCACTCCATCGCGAAGCTGCTCGTCGAAGGACACGTCGACGAAGCCATCGCCCGCCGCCTCGGTATGAACGTACGCACCTGCAGAGCCCACATAGCCAAACTCGCGACCGCCCTCGGCAGCGGAAGCCGGGCGCAACTCGGCTTCCTCATCGCCCAGTCGGGAATCCTGAAGCCCGACCAGCCGATACCGGAGGGAGAAAGCCACCTGTGACCGAGGCTCACATTCACGGATCGCAGGAACTGTGTGAAGCGGGCCTGGAACTGAACGCCCGTGCCCTGAGCGGCGGCCGCGCCTGGGAGCACGAGGCGGGCCCCATGCCCTGTGCGCTCAGCGCCGGCCTTCTCCGGCCAGACCTCGACGGCATGCGGTGGCCGTGCCCCGTCCCTCCAGCCATGGTCCTGCCACGGCTGCTGCGCCACATCGCAAAGGACATCGCTCATCCCGCTGTCCTCGCCCACTACGCGGCTCTTGATGATGACGTCGAGGTCCGCACCATCAAGGGTCCCCGATCGCCTCAAAGTGCTAGACCGCAAGGTCGCGTTCATCCCGGCCAAAGCGGAACCCACTATGGCCGTCAAGGTCCACCACCGCCCCCTGGTCACCTATCTGGCCACCACCTTCGACCGCCTCTGGCGCCTCGCCACCCCCATGCACCCACGGCGGTCCAACGGCCCGTTCTCAACGGCATCACGCCCCGCCAACGCGCCGACGCCGAACTGCTCATCGAGGGCCACACAGACGCCGTCATCGCCGACCGCCTCGGCATGAACGTCCGCACCTGCCGGGTCCACATCGCCAAACTCGCCACCACCTTCGGCAGCGAGAGCCGCGCCCAACTCGGCTACCTCATCGCAGAATCAGGCATCCTCAAGCAGGAAGGCGCCACCGAATGAGCGTGCCGCTGCACCCAGACCATGGTGTGGAAGACCTGTGTGCGGCAGGCACGAAGCTGTACGAGCGTGCACTCCGCGAAGGACATGTGGGCAACGCTGACACCCGAGCGGCACCCTGCCTGATCGACCTCGGCCTTCTGCACCCCTCGATCGAGGACCCGAACCGGCTGAATCCGGTCGCTCCCGCCGTCGTACTGCACCGGCTGCTGCGGACCTCGGAGGACCTCATCGCCCACGAACGGCAGCGCGAGGCCCGGCTGTCCGACCTCTTCGAGCCACTCATGCGGATCGACGGCCGTCGTACAGGATCCGAGGACTTCCCGACGATCAGTGTCCTCAGTGGGCTCGACCACATCAGACGAGCCATCGACAGGGCGATGGCCAGCGACTTCGACGAACTGCTCGCAATCCAGCCTCACACCAGTCACACCCAGCTGGCTCCTGAGTTACTCAGGGCGGCCGTTGCTCGCGACCAGGACTTCCTCAACCGCGGCGGCCGTATCCGTACGCTCTACCAGCACACGCTCCGACACGCGCCCTCGGTCCTGGCCCGCTATGAGCAGCTAACAGGTGACGTGGAAGCCCGCACGCTCAACGAGATCACCGACCGCCTCCTCATCGTAAACCGCACGGTGGCCCTCATCCCCGCGAACGCCGACCGCACGCTCGCCCTGGAGATCCGACACCCCGTCATCGTGGCCTTCCTCGCCACCGCGTTCGACCGCCTCTGGCGCCTCGCCACCCCCATGCACCCCAAGGCGGTCCAACAGCCCGTCCTCAACGGCATCACGCCCCGCCAACGCGCCATCGCCGAACTGCTCATCGAGGGCCACACAGACGCCGTCATCGCCGACCGCCTCGGCATGAACGTCCGCACCGCCCGCGTCCACATCGCCAAACTCGCCGCCACCCTCGGCAGCGACAGCCGCGCCCAACTCGGCTACCGCATCGCACAATCAGGCATCCTCGAGCAGGAGGGAGAGACCGAGTGATCCCGGCGCCCCACTCGGACCACGGCGTGGAAGACCTGTGCGCGGCAGCGACGGAGCTGTACGAACGGGCCCTGTGCGAAGGGCATGTGAGCAGCGCAGACGCCGAAGCGGCACCCTGTCTGGTCGACTTCGGCCTGCTCCATCCCGCCGTGACGGACCCCGGCAGACTGGAGCCGTTGTCCCCGGCCGTGGCCCTGCACCAGATGCTGCGCACCGCGGAGGACCGTATCGTGGACGAACGCCGCCGTGAGGAGCGGCTGGCGGCGCTGTTCGAGCCCCTCATGCGGATCGACGGCCGCCGTGGCGGAGGCTCGGACACCCCGACGGTCAGCGTCCTCAGCGGGCTCGAACGCATCGGCAGGGCCATCGCCCAGGCCATGGCCGCATCGTCCGGCGAGGTCCTCGCCGTTCAGCCTCACATCACCCACACCTTGGCCCCGCCCAATATCCATGTCGAAGCCATGGCCCGCGACCAGGCCCTGCTCGACCGCGGCGGCCGTATCCGCACCCTCTACCAGCACACCCTCCGCCACGCGCCCACCGTCGCCGCCCGCTACGAGCGGCTGCGCGGCGACGTGGAGGCCCGCACCCTGGACGAGGTGACGGAACGCCTCATCGTCATCGACCGCACGGTGGCCTTCATCCCCGCGAACGCGGACCGCACCCTCGCCCTGGAGATCCGCCACCCCGCGATAGCCGGCTTCCTCGCCACGGCCTTCGACCGCCTCTGGCGCCTGGCGACGCCCATGCATCCCCAAGCCGTCCAGCAGCCGACCCTCAACGGCGTCACCCCCCGCCAGCGCGCCCTCGCCGAACTGCTCATCGAGGGCCACACAGACGCCGTCATCGCCAACCGGCTCGGCATGAACGTCCGCACCGCCCGCGTCCACATCGCCAAGCTGGCGGCGGCGCTGGGCAGCGGCAGCCGCGCCCAACTCGGCTACCTCATCGGACAGTCCGGGATCCTTGATCAGGAAGGTTCATAGCCGGCAAGGACGCGACATCCCTGGCCGCGGAAGGCCCGTCCAAGCCCACTTGGGCTATGCGCACACCCAGCTGGGTTCGGCTGGCCGCACCCAGCGTCTCCGAGAGCCGGGCGATATGGGCGCGACAGGTGCGGACGCTGATGCCGAGGCGCTCGGCGATCACCGCGTCCTGGTGGCCTTCGGCGAGCAGCGCCGCGATGGACCGCTCACGGTAGGAGATGCCCTCGATGCCGGTCTCGGGCAGCGGCGCGGTGAGCGGGATCGCCAGGCGCCACAGCCGCTCGAAGACCGTCACCAGGTACTGCACGAGCGCGGGGTGGCGCAGTTCCAGGGCGAGGGTGCGGTCCGCGTTGGCGGGGATGAAGGCCACCGTACGGTCGAAGAGGATGAGGCGGTCGATGACCTCCTCCAGGGTCCGCGCCTCCACCGCGCCGCCCATCAGCTCCAGATAGCTGAGCAGCCCGTGCCCGTGCCGGGCCACGTGCGTGTACAGATCGCGCATCCGGACCCCGCGGGCGCGCAGCGACATCGCGCGGTGCAGGCCCTCCGTCAGCTCGTGTTCGGGTCGGATACCGCCCGGCTGCACGGTAAGCACCTCCGTGGTGCAAGCGTCGGTCGCCTCGTCCATGGCCGCCTGGATCCGGGACAGCCCGTCCAGGACCCGGATTGCGCCGCCCTCCGCGGAGGTGTTCTGCGGAGGCGGTCCGAGGCCCGCGTACCACTCGAAGGCGGCGACCGCCGAGCCCATCCGCCGCTGGCTCGCGCTGACCTCGTCGTACACCCCGCGCAGCAGCCGGGTCATGACCTCCTGCGGCGACGTCGGCACCAGCCAGGCCATGTCGTCGGGGTCCGGGTGCAGTAAAGCCAGCTCCAGCAGACAGGGCACCGCCTCCGCATCCTCGCGGGGCACACGACCGCGCCGTACGGCCCGGGAATACACCCGATCCCCGGCCTCGCACAGTCGGTCAGCACCGTGTGGATGCTCGTCCGTCCCGTGCCCGGCCATCTCCCACCCCCGACTGCCGGCCTGTTTGCACACGTTTCGCGGCGTCAACCCGCCTCAGCACGGCAACTATGCGCGGCGCGCCAACGCCTCCGCAACACAACCCCGTGGGCGAGCCGCCGGACGGAAGCCCTGGTTCCCGGTTTTCTCTGCATCCCAGATTTGACGGCTTTGCCCTTATTTAACCCCCTCCTCATCAGGCAAGCGCAGCATCATGAGGCTCCCATCAATTGCGCAGGCTGGGCATGCTCGAAACAGAAGACGTGCATCGACCCCCAAGGGGTAAATCATGCATCTACACTTAAGGCTGAGCAGCGCAGAAAACAGAGAAAGGATTACGGCCGAACTAACGGGAGAGCGGTGGATTTTTTGCGACTCTCTGGAATGCAAGGAAGACCGCCACGCCGTTATCGCGGACCAAGTCGAATTATCCGAGATATTCAAGACCTTCAGCACACGCCCCATGCTGATTTTCGTTTGCTCGGACGCAGCCGATCCAATGATCCCCGACGCCCTGCCCTGGCACCCCGCAGGCCTCATCGCCAGCACCGACGTCACTGGAGCTTGGGAAACCGCAATACGCGAGGTCGACTCCGGGGGAAACTGGATATCACCAGTGGTGGCGACTCGCTTTCTCGAACCTTGTCGGCCACCTTGGGGCACGATCAAAATCACGGGCGCTGATCAGTTGACACCCGCCCAACGAGCAATCATCACCTTCATGATCACAGGAATGACGCGCACTGAAGTGGCAGTCAAACTGTCCATTCAGGAGTCCACTGTCGCTTATCATATCCGTCGCGGACTCCAGCGCCTGGGGTGCGCGAACATCCGAGAATTACAGGCGCACATCATCAGGCAGGTATTCGATAATCGGAAACTCCACCCTCGACAAAGTGGCGATCGGGTCCCGGTTGGGGAGTCCGACGGTTGCGAGTCGATTTGGGGTTGAGGGGTTTGGTCATGGAGCCTTCGGAGAGGTTGCGGCGGGGTTGGGAGCGCCTGTTCGACGTCGACCTGGCGGAGACCGCCGTCCATTCGTCCTCAGCGGCGCACCAGGACGTCGCTCCCACGGACCACTCAGCGCCGGAGCGCTTCGACGGGTTCGATTCGGGATGCCCGCCAGGCGGGATAGAGACCGGCGAGGAGGCCGGTTGCCGCGCCGACGAGGGGAGCAGGTAGCACCGTCACGGGTTCGAGGATCGGGGTCCAGTCGTTGGTGGCTGCCACCATAACCACGGTGGCGACACCCAAGCCAGTCCCCATCAGCCCCCCGAGCATCCCGAGAATCGCGGATTCGGACAGGAACTGAGCGGCGATATGCCTGCCACGCGCGCCCAGGCTGCGCCGGAGGCCGATTTCGGGGGTCCGTTCCAGAACGGCGACAAGGGTGGTGTTGGCGATCCCGACCGCACCGATAATCAGGCAGATCCCTGCCAACGCCAGGAACAGGACACCCAGATCAGTGTCAACCTGCTCCCTCAGTTGCTTGGGGCTCGGCGGCACCGTTGTCTTGAATCGCTCCGGCTGGTCCGGACGGAGCGCCAGCGCCGCTTGACTGCCGACCAACTGTGCCGCGCCGAGGCTGGTGTCGATCAGTACCTTGGCCGCACTGCCGTCACCGCCGCTCGGTTTCCCCCACAACTGCGTCGCCGTGGTGCTGGGGACGATGACCGACAACATGGCTTCGGCCTGCCGCTGCACGTCGTCGATGACCCCCACCACGGTCAGCGCCACGTCGCCCACGAAGATCGCCTGCTCGGTGTCGAACTCGGTAATACCGAGCCGCGCTGCGGCGGCCTTCCCCAGAACGCACACCCGCAGTCCGCGGCTCTCGTGGAAGGCGTCGTACAGCCGACCGGACGACACGGACGCGTGAATCGCTTCCAGATAGCCCGGGGAAGCCGCCATCACCGTCATCGGCTGTTGCCCCTCGGCGTCGACGGACGGCGGGCGCGCCGACACCATCGCTGCTTGGTCGCCGCCCGCACCGGGGTCGATCGCCATCCAGTAGACGCCCGCCGACTGTACGCCGTTCAGCGCAGTCAGCCGCTTCTCGGCGTCGGCCGGAAACGGAGCGTCGGCTGTGGACGGGTCTACCGCTGCGTCCTCCACCGTCACCTCGGTTGCCGCCAGCACGGTGAAGCGCTGGGAGATCTGGCCCGACGTGGTCGAGGTCAGACCCAGCACCGCCACGAATACCGCCACGCCCAGAAGCGTTCCCAGAACCGTCAACGCCGCCCGGGCCGGGCGGGCCAGCAAGGCTCCCAAGGCCTCGTGCACCGCGTCGGACACCGCCAGACGAGTCGGCTCAGCCGCCTGGGTCCTCCGCCACGGCCGCCGAACACGAACTGGGCTCATTCCCTCACCTCGGCCGCGTCGCATGCGTTCTCCGCAGCGGCCGGACCGCTGTCCGACGGCATGCTGCGAGCGGCCGGACCGAGCGTTGCACCGCTCGTGCCGACGCCGGTCTGAACGGCCGACGCGGCCAGGATCGCCGGGTCCGCCTCGCGCAGCACCCCGTCGCGGATCACGATCGCTCGCTGTCCGCGCGCCGCCACTCCCGGATCGTGCGTCACCACCAGTACCGTGAAGCCGCCTGCATGAAGCTCACCCAGCAGTTCGAGCACCGTGTGCGCCGTGGCGGTGTCGAGATTGCCGGTCGGCTCGTCGCACAGCAGCAGGCTCGGCCGGTTGACGAGTGCCCGAGCAATCGCCACCCGCTGTCGCTCCCCGCCCGACAGTTGGCTCGTCATCGCATGCAACCGGTGCGACAGCCCCACCCGCTCAAGCGTCTCGGACGCCATCGTCCGCCGCCTTCTGCGTGATGTGCCGGTGTAGAGCAGCGACAAGGCCACGTTGTCGACCGCAGACCGGTGCGGCAGTAGATGAAACGACTGGAACACGAATCCGATCCGGCGCCCCCGGAGCGCCGTCCGGTCACGCTCGGTCAACCCCACCGTGTCAATGCCGTCCAGCTGGTAGACACCCATCGACGGCCGGTCCAGCAGCCCCGCCACATTCAGGAACGTCGACTTCCCCGATCCCGAAGGGCCCACCACTGTCACGAATTCGCCCCGCCCGATCCTGAGGTCGGCCGACCTCAACGCCGTCACTGGTGGCGGCCCCGGATACATCCGGCTCACCTGGCGAAACTCGATTACCGCCGGTACTGCGGCGCCCGGCCCAGCGCCGCCGCGCGCCGCGAGGCCCCCGTCGCGCACAGCCGTCACTTCCCCACCACCACTCTGTCGCCCTCGACCAGGCCGCCGCCCCTGACCTCGACGTAACCGCCCGCCGAGGCCCCCGCCGTCACCGACACCCGCCGACGGTTCGCACCGGGCAGCGACTTGATCACCTGCGTCGAGCCGTCCGCTGTGGCGTAGATCGCCGACGCGGGCACCGCCAGCACCTTTCCGTTCGTCGAGGCCGTCTCGATCGTCACCTGTACGTCCTGACCCACAAATCGCTGAGACAGTGGCTTCGCCCCCATCACTACGATGGGATGACCGGGCTGGGAGGCGCCGTCCGCGCCGGGGTTCCCTTCATCGTTCGTGCTCTGCTCGGAGCCGCCGACGGAGTACTCACCGACCGACGTAATCCTCCCTGCCGCTTGCAGGCCCGTCGCCTCCACAAGGATCTTCACCGGCATTTCCGTCTTCACCAGCTTGCGGTCCGTCGCCGACAGCGTCCCGCGCACCACAAGATCCCCCACCGACAGCGTGAGCACGCTGCCCGTGGCCTCCGCACCCAGACCCGCTCCAACCTTCGTCACACTGGCCGGGAACGACGGTACGAAAGCCACCTCGCCGGACTTCAGCCAGTACCTTGTCGGCCCCACCGAAGCTCCGGGGACCGGCTCCCCTGGCCGCGACTCACCTGCCTGCACATCCGACCCGGCCTCCGACGACGGACGCTCATCCACAGACGGCTGCTCGACAGTCTCCGTCTGCGTCGGCGGTTCGTAGCCGCGGTCCTCGTACAACTGCTTCACGGCCAACTCCGTCGACGTCCCGTACGTCCCGGACACGTCCGTCACCGAATAACCCAGCCTCCGCAGTGCGGACTGCAGCTGCTTCACATCCGGGCCGTCCGTCCCCGGCCTGATGTCTCGGTACGCGGGAATCCGTCCCGGCAGGGCGATCACTGGTCGGCCGGAGATCTCCACCACCACCGACCCCGCCCTGACGGACTGTCCCCGCTTCAACGGCATCCGCGTGACCACGGACTTGGTGTCCTCCGCGGCCGGCGCGGTCACCTCGATCGTCTTTCCCGGCGACACCGTTCCACGCAGCACAACGGATTGCGACAGCACCCGCCGCTCCACCTGCGCCGTCACGACCGACGGCGCGGGCGGCGCCGCCTCCGCCGCCACCTGCGCCGGTGACTTCACCAGCGTCGACGCGCCTAGCCCACCCACCGACAGGCCGACAGCACCGACAACGGCCACCAGTAGCACCCACCGGCGGCGGCGCAGCGATCTCGGAACCTCAAGATCAGGCACAACGCGTCACCTTCCTAGCCCGCTGACTCTCCGGACAGGAGATCCGTGGCCCGCCTCAGCTGTTCGTCATAGTCCTTCTTGAACTGGCTCAGCGCTTCTGCGTGGTTCTCGACAAGTTCGTTCTGGTATTCGGTCGTGACTTGCTGCATGACGCCGAGATAGTTGGCTTCCTTCTTGCACCTGACATCAGCTGTCGCAACTTCGATCTCGCCCCGTTGCGGAAACGTTCCGACCTGCCAGCGCGGATCGTTGGCGGCCTGCCCGGTTGAACGGTACTGGTATCCCGCTTTCTGCATGCACGAGCTCCACAAGCCCTCCATGGTGAGTACGCGCGAATCCTGTTCGGTCTGCCTGTTCGCCTGATGCCGCAGGCTTTGCACGAAGTAGATGTCCGGCGCCACTGGTCCCAGAGACGGAGCAACCTTCACGGTTCCTTCGGCCGGCAGCGTGGAAAGAGCACCGAATGCCTTCTGGCGACAGCCGCCGGGAGGTATCCGCTTTCCCTTGTATTCATTCGCTCCGCTGCCAGAGAACACCATTTTCTCCACTGGAGTGGGCTCCCACGCGTTCTTTTCCGCGGACTCCTCCGCCCGCTCCTGCCGGGCGTACACGTTCGGCTCGGAATGATAGCCGTACTTCGATGCGTGGCCTGCGTCACTGAGCAGGAAACGATTCGTCCGATAAGGATCCGACTGGCTCGTCGCCGGAACACCGGGGTTGAACGACAGTCCGAAGCTTCGCATGCATTCAAGAATGAGCTGTCCGCGTGCCCTGTCGAGTAGGGCGTCCTGTTCCGGGGTGGGGTAGTAGCTCTCCAGCGGAAGCCTGACCTCATGCTCCGCAGTCGGCGTCGTGAGCGGTGCCGCGGTCTTGTCGCCCTCACCGTCACCCTGCAACACGCCACAGCTGGAAAGGGCGCCCACAAGAACAACCATCGTTGCCGCTTTTCTCAGCACCTGAACGTCATCCCCTCGATGCGCAGCTCCTGCCTGTGGTGCACCGACTGGCTGGCGCACCACAGGCAGGAGACATTCGGTCAACCAACCTGACGGTTAAAACCGTCAGCCGGCGTAGTCGTGACCACCGGCCTTGTTGTTGAATCCGTAGTCGTTCAGGTTGGGAAGGGTCGCCCACGCGCTGACACTGAGGCCCCACCCGGTGGTCGACCCGTTCGTGCAGCCGCTTGCCCCTGCAGCATCCCAGAGGTAGTCACGACGGCTGTCGTAGCTGTCGATCGAGGTGACGTCGTTGTTGACCACCTTCAAGCTGGTGAAGTAGTCGTTCGTCCAGTTGCAGTCAACGCCGCTCTCGGAAAAGAACGCAGTGTTGCCGTCGTTCCGGCCGAAGTTGAGGGCGTCGTAGTAATTGGTGTAAGCGCTGGCACTACCGCCGCCCACGACAATGACTCCGCCGACAGCAACGGCGACGATGGCCGCGCGCGCCTTCAGGACATTATTCCGTGCCATGCGAATTCCTCTCACCTCAGGTAGGTCAATCCAAAATCGCGCAGACTGATCTGACTGCAATTCACGGATTGGACCGACAAGGATCTCGGACAAGTGAAACCCTACGCATCACGCACCCCTGCCGGTACTCACCCCAGGGAGAGTTCGCGCCTCCGGATCTCAAATGCCATAAGCACAGAGGCACTTCGGATTCCCGGAGCTGCGCCAACGACCGAGAATCGCTCACCGATTCCGGACGTGGAGGGAGACCCTCAGACCGGTCACGGACTGGGCCCACACCACACGGTATTCGTCCCGGAGCACACGTGCCTTGGCCCTGCCGGCCGGAGTGGGGTCGGGGGCCACCCCAGATCGGTCAATGGCCCAGATCCGATCATGGACAATCAGCAGTCGGCGCACCTCGCCGACGGGGGCCTCGCGCCCGGTCAACGTGCCGGAAGCCGTGGGCGTCTCAATCAGCAGCACATCGCTGACTTTTGAGAAATCCCGTGGATAGACGTATTCGACGCCGCGCTTGGTCCCAGGCACGAAGACCATGGCATCGCCGCGTTGGGCGTGGGCGCCGATCAGCCGGGCCGCAGCAGTCTGGTCGTCGTTACGGGAACCTGCGCCGCGCTCCACTAGTTGACCAGGCATCTGAAGGGCAAGCAGGCAAGCAACCAGGGTGAACCCGCAGCCGGAGGCCAGCCGTCCAGTATCCGCTTCGCTCCGGCACCGGGTCAGAATCGCCGCCCCTGCGCGAGCGGCGGCGTCCAGACCGACCGCAGCGAGCAGCGCCACCGCAGGGAGCGCGTGCACCACATAGCGCGGGTGATAGGCCGGTTGGACGAACGAGTACGCCATCAGCGCACCCGGGGGGACGACAAGCCACGTCAGAGCGAATGCGCGCACTACTACCGGGCCCTGTATTCCGGTAAACACCAGCGCCGATACGGCGATAGCGGCAACGACACCCGGACCGGTGAACTCAAGGGCAAGCCCTGCGACGTTCTTCCACGTGGGCGGCTCGAGCCTGCTCACCTGGCCAGCTTGGCGCCGTACGGACAGCGCATACGGCAGCACAACCGCAGAGACGACCAGGGCGGCTGCCATCCAACGGCACGCGATCTTCCGTGGTGAGCGGATCACGAGGAGACAGACCCCATGCGCAAGGAGCACCAGGACGGCGAACAGATGTAGGGCCGTCGCCAGCAACAGGAACGCCACATAGCCGGCCCATCGCGCGAGCGACGGCCTCTCCAACGCACGCAGGAAGAGCAGAGAGGCCAGCACAACGGCCGCTGTCACCAACGCATACGAGCGCCCTTCCTGGGCGTAGTGCGAAGCGAGCGGGGACACAGCGAGAACGAGTCCTGCCAGCACTCCCACAGCGGGTCCCGCGAGCCTGCGGCCGATGGCGGCGGTACCCGCCACAGCGAGGGCCATGCCAACAACCGATGGAAGCCTCAACAGGACCGCGTCACCCTCGCCGCGGGGTAAGAACGAATGCATGAGCAGGTAGTACAAGCCGTGCACGCCGTCTACCGTGTGCAGCAGCCGCCAGAGGTCACCGAGGCTGCGCGTTGACGCCTCGTACGTGGTGATCTCGTCCCACCACATACCGCGATCGAGCTGCCACGCCCCCAGGGCCAGCATCACTGCCGCCGGTATGAGCGTCACCGCGACGGAAGTGGACCGTCCGGACGGCGGCCGCAGCGGCCTGGCACGGGGCAGACCGTTCCTGTCGTCGGGCAGCCGCGTGGTCTGGGCAGTCATCACGGAACCAGGGTTCCGCCGGACGCAGGAGGGGGGAACTCACCCTGGGGTGAGTTTCGCGCACCCGTATCGGCCGATATCTACCTCGGCTCCCCCCTTGGGCCCGGGCGCACCACGCCGAAGGGCCCCGGGGAGCTGCACGGAACCGAGCCCTCCAGCACGCCTGGCCGTGGCTACTTGAGCCCGATCTCCTCGCACGCCGACTCGTACTTGGCGGCACAGATCTCGGAGAGCTTGTAGATGCCGTCATTGATGACGGTGTCCTTGATGTTCTCCTGGGTCAGCGCGACCACCGGGACGAGCTGGGCGGGGATGTCCTTGGTGGTGGGGCTGTCGACGCGGTCCGCGGTGAGGGAGTCGAACTTGATGTCCTGGCCCTGGACCTTGGCCACGGCCATCTCGGCGGCGGCCTCGGCCTCCTCCGGGTAGGACTTGTACACGCTCATGTACTGCTCGCCGGTGACGATCCGCTGCACGGCGTCGAGTTCGGCGTCCTGGCCGGTGATCGGCGGCAGCTCGGTGACGCCCGCGGCCTCCAGGGCCTTGATGACACCGCCGGCCATGCCGTCGTTGGCGGAGTACACGGCCGCGATGTTGTTGACGCCGATCTCCTCGATCGCCTCGGCCATGTTGGCCTGGGCGTTCTCCGGCTTCCAGTCCTTGGTGTCGTAGGACTTGGCGATCGTCACCTGGCCGTTGAGCTCGGAGGTCGCGCCCGCCTTGAACTGCTTGGCGTTCGGGTCGGTGGGCGAGCCGTTCATCATGACGATCTTCGTCGAGGTGTCGATGTCGGCGCCGAGCGCGGCGATCAGCGAGCGGCCCTGCACCTCGCCGACGAGCTCGTTGTCGAAGGAGATGTACGCGTCGATCGGGCCCTCGGCCAGCCGGTCGTAGGCGATGACCGGGATACCGGCCTCCTTGGCCTTCTCCACATCGGCCGCGATGGCCTTGGAGTCCACCGCGTCCAGCAGGATGACGTCGACCTGGTCGGCGATCATCTTCTGCATCTGGGTGCTCTGCGTAGCGGCGCTCGCGTCGGCGTTGGCGTAGGCGACCTCGCCCTTGTTGTCGGTGAGCTCCGCGACCTTGGCCCGGATGATGGGGTGGTCGAACTTGTCGTAACGGGTGTTGGCCTTCTCCGGCAGCAGCAGGCCCACCGTGATGTCGTCACCCTTGGTCGGACTCGCGTCGGCGCTGTCCCCCGTCACTCCCAGGGCTCCGCAAGCGGAGAGCGAGAGGGCCATCGAGGACGCGGCCAGACATATGGCGGTACGACGCATTGGGGAGCTCACTTCTGGTGCCTTCCGGACGCGGGCGCAGCATTGCGACCCAGATGACTGAAAAGCCAACGCGGCGGCGCCATCCCCCGTCAAGCGGAATCACTTAACGAGTCCGCAACACCACGCTCCGCTTGGCTTGTGAAGGTATGGCGGAACCACCTCCAAACGCCCGTTACGACCCCTCCGTACAACCAACTCCGGCCCTCGCGAGTCGTGATCACGACAGCCTCCCCTTCGCTTCAGAGGACCGAATGAACCCAGCCAGAAGCACGGCCGCCGGGGTCGTGCTCACCACCGCGGCCGGCCTCCTCGCCGCCGTCGCGACTCCCGCCTCCGCGGCGGTCACCTGCACCTCGCCGGTGTTCAAGCGGACGTTCTACGCAAACACCACCTTCTCCGGCACCCCGAAGAAGACGGACTGCGACAGTACGATCGACCAGAACTGGGGCACGGGTGCCCCGGCTTCAGGGCTGCCGAGCAACAACTTCGGGGTGCGCTGGAGCGTGACTCGGGACTTCGGGTCCGGTGGGCCGTTCACCCTGAGCGCCTCCGGTCTGGACGGGATCCGGGTCTATCTGGACCCCGGTACGCCCGGCGCCCGCAAGATCGACCTGTGGAAGAACGTCTCGACGACCGTCTCCAAGACCGTCAACGTCACGATCCCCCAGGGCAAGCACACCCTGCGCATCGACTACGTCAACTGGACCGGCAGCGCCAAGGTCAAGTTCGGCTATGCGCCCAGGACTTCGGCGAGCGTCGACACGGTCAAGCCCCTGGTCCCGAGCGGGGCTTCGGTGGCGTACGACCAGGCCACCGGCAAGGCCAAGCTGACCTGGGCGAAGAACAAGGAGATGGACCTCGCGGGGTATCGGGTCTACCGGCGTACGAAGGGCGGCTCCTACCCCGCCACCCCGCTGGCCACGGCAACTTCGACCTCGTACACCGACTCCACCCTCCCGGTGACCGGCGCCGCCTACGAGTACTCGGTCCGCGCGTACGACAAGGCGGGCAACGAGTCGTCGGGGACGGCCGCCCTGGGCGTCACCACGGCCGACCGGACGGCTCCCGCCGTGCCCGGTGGGCTGAGCACCGCTTCCGAGCCGGACGGGCTCTGGGTGGGCTGGAGCGCCGTCGAGGGAGCTGCCTCGTACGGCGTGTACCGGGCGGCGAGCGAGGACGGGACGTATACGCGGGTCGGGACGGCCTCCGAGGGCTCGTACGTGGACACCTCGGCCGCGGAGGACGCCACCTACTACTACCGGGTGACCTCGCTCGACGCGGTCGGCAACGAGTCCGCGCGGTCCGCCGCCGTCAGTGACACGCGCAAGGACCTCACCCCGCCGTCCGCGGTGACCGGGGTGACGGTCGTGCCGACCGAGTACGGCTTCCATGTGACCTGGGACGCCAACCCGACCCCGGACCTCGCGAGTTATGTGGTGCGCCGGGGCGAGCTGTGGGGGGACGAGGAGGAGCGGATGTGCTCCCTCTACCCGGGCTACCACGTGAGCGCCGAGACCACCTCGTACGAGTACCAGACCGTCCCGGACGGCGAGGAGTCCTGCTTCATCGTCGACGCCGTCGACGACGACGGGAACTCCTCCTTCCAGTGGACCGGTGAGGCGCAGATCGTCATCGCGACCGAGCTGGACCTGACCACGCCGTAACGCGAAGAGGGCCCGGAGAATTCTCCGGGCCCCTTCTCACCAAAATGCTCAGTCCTTGGCCTTCTTCGGCCGCCACACCACCAGCGCGCTGGTCTGCTGTACCTCCTGGTACGGCACCAGGTCGCGGCGGTACGAGGCGTGTACTGCCGCCTCCCGCTGCTGCATCGTGGCTGCGGCGCCCTCGAGCGCCGACTGGAGTTCCGCGACCCGGTTCTGCAGGGCGGCGACCTGGTTCTCCAGCTCGATGATGCGCTTGATGCCGGCCAGGTTGATGCCCTCGTCCTGCGACAACTGCTGGACGGTACGCAGCAGTTCGATGTCGCGGGCCGAGTAGCGGCGGCCCCGGCCTGCCGTGCGGTCCGGAGACACCAGGCCCAGTCGGTCGTACTGGCGCAGCGTCTGCGGGTGCAGGCCGGAGAGCTGGGCCGCCACCGAGATGACGTAGACCGGGGTCTCCTCGGTCAGTTCATACGGATTGCGTCGACGGCCGTCCATCTGGCATCAAGCTCCCTTCGCGGCCTGGAACAGCTCCGCCCGCGGATCCTCACCCGCGGTCGCCTCGCGATACGCCTCGAGCGCGTCACGAGCCTTCCCCGTCACGTCCTTCGGGACACTCACCTCTACGGTGACCAGCAGGTCCCCGCGGGTGCCGTCCTTGCGGACCGCGCCCTTGCCCCGGGCGCGCATGGTGCGGCCGTTGGGGGTGCCGGGCGGCAGCTTGAGGGTGACCGAAGGGCCGCCCAGGGTGGGCACCCGGACCTCGCCTCCGAGGGCCGCCTCCGCGAAGGTCACGGGGACGGTCACGGTGAGGTTGTCGTCCTTGCGGCCGAACACCGGGTGCTTGTCCACATGCACGGTGACGTACAGGTCGCCCGCCGGGCCGCCCCGCTCGCCCGGTGCGCCCTTGCCGCGCAGCCGGATCCGCTGGTTGTCGGAGACGCCCGCCGGGATGCGCACCTGCATGGTCCGCGACGACTTCGCGCGGCCGCTGCCCTTGCAGATCTCGCAGGGGTGCTCCGCGATCAGACCGCGGCCCTTGCAGTCCGGGCAGGGGTCCGTGAGGGAGAAACCTCCGCCGGAGCCCCGTGCCACCTGGCCGGTGCCGACACAGGTCGGGCAGACCCGTGGGTTGCCGTTCTTGTCGCCGGTGCCCGAGCAGGCCTTGCACGGAGACTGCGAGGACATCCGCAGCGGCACGGTCGCGCCCTCGATCGCCTCGGTGAAGGTGAGCGTGACCTCGGTGTCGATGTCCTGGCCGCGCCTGGGCTGCACCCGGGTGGTGCCCGAGCTGCCCCGGTTGAACAGTCCCCCGAAGACGTCACCGATCCCGCCGCCGAAGCCGCCGGCGCCCTGACCGCCGCCCTGGGCGCCGCCTCCGAAGAGGTCGCCCAGGTCGAAGTTGAAGGAGCCGCCGCCCGCGCCCGGCCCCGGGCGGAAGCCGCCGTTGCCGAAGAGGGTGCGGGCCTCGTCGTACTCCTTGCGCTTCTTGGGGTCGCCGAGGATGTCGTTGGCCTCGGAGATCTCCTTGAAGCGCTCCTCGGCCTTGGCGTTGCCCTTGTTGGCGTCCGGGTGGTACTCGCGGGCGAGTTTCCGGTACGCCTTCTTGATCTCGGCCTCGGTGGCGTCCTTGGGGACGCCGAGGACCTTGTAGTAGTCCTTCTCGATGAAGTCCTTGGTGCTCATCCTCGACGTCCCTCCTTCCTGTGATCAGCCCTCTTCAGGGCCGTTGTCCTTCTCCTCGCCGGCCTCGGACGCCTCGTCGGCCTTCACCGTCTGCGCGCCGGGCTGCGGTTCGGCGACGGCAACCCGCGCGGGGCGGATGGTGCGCTCGCCGATGCGATACCCCGGCTGGAGGATCGCGACGCAGGTCGTCTCGGTGACGTCCGGCGCGTACGAGTGCATCAGGGCCTCGTGGATCGTCGGGTCGAAGGGCTCGCCCTCCTTGCCGAACTGCTGCAGACCCATCTTCGCCGCGACGGTCTCCAGCGACTCCGCGACGGACTTGAATCCGCCGACGAGTTCGCCGTGTTCCCGGGCGCGCCCGATGTCGTCGAGCACGGGCAGGAGCTCGGTCAGGAGGTTCGCGATGGCGATCTCCCGCACCGTGATCCGGTCCCGCTCCACACGGCGGCGGTAGTTCTGGAACTCGGCCTGGAGCCGCTGGAGGTCCGCGGTGCGCTCCTCGAGCGCCTTGCGCACCTGGTCCAGCTGGGCCGTCAGACCAGCGATCTGTGCTGCGTCCCCGGCCGGGGCCGCCCCCTCCTGGGGGGCGGCCGTCGACTCGGCGTCTTCAGGGGTGGCGCCGGAGGGGACGTCGGGCTTCTCCTCGAAGCCCGGGGTCTCCTCCGTCACGCGGCACCGTCCTTGCGCTCGTCGTCGACGATCTCGGCGTCGACGACATCGTCGTCTGCGGCCTTGGCACCACCGTCGGTGGCACCCTCGGGGCCGCCCGCGGCCTGGGCGCCCTGGGCGTCGGCGTACATCGCCTGGCCGAGCTTCTGCGAGACCGCGGCGACCTTCTCGGTGGCGGTGCGGATCTCGGCGGTGTCCTCGCCCTTGAGCGCGGCCTTCAGCTCCTCGACGGACGCCTCGACCTCGGTCTTGATCTCGCCCGGGACCTTGTCCTCGTTGTCCTTGAGGAACTTCTCGGTCTGGTAGACGAGCTGCTCGCCCTGGTTGCGGGTCTCGGCGGACTCGCGGCGCTTGTGGTCCTCCTCCGCGTACTGCTCGGCCTCCTGGCGCATCCGGTCGACCTCGTCCTTCGGCAGCGAGGAGCCGCCGGTGACGGTCATCTTCTGCTCCTTGCCCGTGCCGAGGTCCTTCGCGGTCACGTGCATGATGCCGTTGGCGTCGATGTCGAAGGCGACCTCGATCTGCGGGACGCCACGCGGGGCCGGCGGCAGACCGGTCAGCTCGAACATCCCGAGCTTCTTGTTGTACGCCGCGATCTCGCGCTCGCCCTGGTAGACCTGGATCTGCACGGACGGCTGGTTGTCCTCGGCCGTGGTGAAGATCTCGGAGCGCTTCGTCGGGATCGTGGTGTTGCGCTCGATCAGCTTGGTCATGATGCCGCCCTTGGTCTCGATACCGAGGGACAGCGGGGTCACGTCGAGGAGCAGGACGTCCTTGACCTCACCCTTGAGGACACCGGCCTGGAGGGCGGCGCCGA
Source organism: Streptomyces sp. NBC_00287 (assembly GCF_036173105.1). Taxonomy (NCBI): domain Bacteria; kingdom Bacillati; phylum Actinomycetota; class Actinomycetes; order Kitasatosporales; family Streptomycetaceae; genus Streptomyces; species Streptomyces sp. NBC_00287. The sequence goes on along the minus strand of NZ_CP108053.1, from coordinate 5,050,525 downwards.
TGGCGACGACCTCGTCCGGGTTGACGCCCTTGTTGGCGTCCTTGCCGCCGGTCAGCTCCTTGACGAGCTCGGCGACCGCGGGCATACGGGTGGAGCCACCGACGAGGACGACGTGGTCGATCTCGTTGATGGAGATGCCGGCGTCCTTGATGACGTTGTGGAACGGCGTCTTGCAGCGCTCCAGCAGGTCCGCGGTCAGCTGCTGGAACTGGGCGCGGGTCAGCTTCTCGTCGAGGTGCAGGGGGCCCTCGGCGGAGGCGGTGATGTAGGGGAGGTTGATCGAGGTCTCGGTGGAGGAGGACAGCTCGATCTTGGCCTTCTCGGCGGCCTCACGCAGGCGCTGCAGCGCCATCTTGTCCTTGCCGAGGTCGACGCCGTGGCCGGACGCGAACTGCTTGACCAGGTAGTCGACGACGCGCTGGTCCCAGTCGTCACCACCGAGGTGGTTGTCACCGTTGGTGGCCTTCACCTCGACGACGCCGTCGCCGATCTCCAGCAGGGACACGTCGAAGGTGCCGCCACCGAGGTCGAAGACGAGGATCGTCTGGTCGTCCTTGTCGAGGCCGTAGGCGAGCGCCGCCGCGGTCGGCTCGTTGACGATGCGCAGGACGTTCAGACCGGCGATCTCACCGGCCTCCTTGGTGGCCTGGCGCTCCGAGTCGTTGAAGTACGCCGGGACGGTGATGACCGCGTCGGTCACCTTCTCGCCCAGGTAGGACTCCGCGTCCCGCTTCAGCTTCTGCAGGATGAACGCGGACATCTGCTGCGGGTTGAAGGGCTTCCCGTCGAGCTCGACCTTCCAGTCGGTGCCCATGTGACGCTTCACGGAACGGATGGTCCGGTCCACGTTGGTGACCGCCTGGCGCTTGGCCACCTCGCCGACGAGCACCTCACCGTTCTTCGCGAAGGCGACGACGGACGGCGTGGTCCTGGCGCCCTCGGCGTTGGTGATGACGGTGGGCTCGCCGCCCTCCAGAACGCTGACGACGGAATTAGTCGTGCCCAGGTCGATGCCGACCGCACGTGCCATGGTTGATTCCTCCAGCTGACTTGAGTGGAACGGACTCAAGTGTGCATGACGCCGGGAAATGGGTCAACAGACCTGAGTCTGTGAGGCTCAACTCTTATCCGTTCCTTACACGCAACTGCGGCCTGACCTGCACGGACGCGGTTCGACGAGGCCCCGGCCGCTTGACTTTCAGCAGCAGGAGTACGGCGATCAGGGCGCCCCCCGCAACCCACAGCGCCCCCGACCGGGCAACCCACCCCAGGTGCACGAGCACGCCCACGAGCACCCCGCCGAAGGCCCCCGTGCCGAGTACAACGGTCGCGCCCTGCGGAGTGAGCCCGAGCCGCCGGAGCCGATGGGCGAGATGGTCGGGACCGCCCCGCAGCAACGGACGGCCACCGAGCCGTCGCGCCAGGACGACGAGGACGACATCGGCGCTCGCAACGGCGGTGAGGGCGAACAGCACCCCCGCGCCGGCGCTCCCTTCGTACCCGGCACGGGTCAGCACGGCCGCCGAGGCGAGCACGAACCCGGCGAACAGGGAGCCACAGGCGCCCAGTCCCACGCGCGCGGGATGCCAGTTGTGCATCAGGAACCCGGTCAGCGCGGCGGCCAGCACGCTCAGCAGCACAGCGAGCCCGTCCATCACCTCAGCCGCCGCACAGACGCCGACCCCGAAGGCGGTGACGACTCCCACGGTCCCGGCGAGCGCGTCGGCATGGTCGAGCGCCCGGAAGGCGAGCGTCACGCCGACGATCCAGCCGGCGGCGGCCAGACCGCCGAGCACCCCGGTCTCCTCGTACGGCACCGCGCAGGCCGCCGCCACGGCCGTACCGCCCACCAGGAACCGCGCCTTGACCCGCCGTACGTCGGCGACCAGGCCGAGCGCGGCGACGGCCGCCGCCGCGACCAGCAGCCGGGGGATGCCCGAGCCGAGCGGGGCGACGCCGGTCCAGTCGCCGGCCGCCGCGACCAGACAGGTGACGAGCACGACGGCCACGCCGCCGCCGAGCGGCAGGGGCCGTTGTCTGCGTCTGTCCAGGAGCCCCAGGTGCAGGGCGGGCCCTCTGACCAGGGCGGTGAGGACGGCGGAGAGGAGCAGGGCGGTGGTGGCGGCGGCGATCCCGTAGAGCACGGAACTAAATTAGTGCCGTATGTACTAATTTGACGTGAATAACACGATCGGTTCTTAAGGCAACCCTCAGCGACACAGATCACCGGACTGCTGACTACAGTGCGACGGAGGATGCGGGTAGTCTCAGACCGACTGCATAAGTTACCGCTTAGTAATGTCGAGAATCTCTCGAAGAACACCTCGCAGGCCCGAGGAGCCCCCAAATGCAACTCGCCGCGATCATCGTGTCGATGGTCCTCATGGCAGTCGGCGTCGCCCTGTTCGGCCGTGCCATCCTGCAGATCGTCCGCTTCATGATGCTCGGCCAGCCGCTCCCCGCCGGGGCCCGGACCAACGACCCCGTCCTGCGGACCATCACCGTGGCCAAGGAGTTCCTCGGCCACACCAGGATGAACCGCTGGGGCATCGTCGGCATCGCGCACTGGTTCGTGGCAATCGGCTTCTACACGCTGCTGCTGACGATCGTGAACGCCATCGGCCAGCTATTCCAGGCCGACTGGCTGCTGCCGATCATCGGTGAATGGGCGCCGTACAACGTCTTCGTCGAGTTCATCGGCACCATGACGGTCGTCGGCATCCTGGTCCTGATCGCCATCCGGCAGCTGTCGCGGCCGGGCGGTGCGGGCCGCAAGTCCCGGTTCGCGGGCTCCAACACGGGCCAGGCGTACTTCGTCGAGGCGGTCATCCTCGTCGTCGGCGTCTGCATCTTCATGCTGCATGCGCTGGAGGGCGCCCAGCACCACGTGGACAGCTACGAGGCCTCGTTCTTCGTCTCGTACCCCGTGGTGTCGGCGCTGGAGGGCCTGGACCTCTCCACGCTGCAGAACCTCACCTACTTCTTCGCCGGTCTGAAGATCGCGGCCTCCTTCATCTGGATGATCACGGTCTCCCTGAAGACCGACATGGGTGTGGCCTGGCACCGCTTCCTCGGCTTCCCGAACATCTGGTTCAAGCGCAACGCCAACGGCGAGACCTCGCTGGGCGCGCTGCTGCCGATGACCTCCGCCGGCAAGCCGATCGACTTCTCCGACCCCGGCGAGGACGACGTCTTCGGTGTCTCCCAGGTCGAGCAGTTCTCCTGGAAGGGCCTGCTCGACTTCTCCACCTGCACCGAGTGCGGCCGCTGCCAGTCGCAGTGCCCGGCCTGGAACACGGGCAAGCCGCTCTCCCCCAAGCTCCTCATCATGTCGCTGCGCGACCACGCGCACGCCAAGGCGCCGTACCTGCTCGCGGGTGGCGGCAAGAGCATGGAGGGCGAGGAGAAGGCGTCCGAGGAGCAGCTGGCCGGTGTGCCTGCCGCGGCCCTCGCTGAGGCCGAGCGTCCGCTCGTCGGCACCGTCGAGGAGAACGGCGTCATCGACCCGGACGTCCTGTGGTCCTGCACCACCTGCGGCGCCTGCGTGGAGCAGTGCCCGGTGGACATCGAGCACATCGACCACATCGTCGACATGCGCCGCTACCAGGTGATGATCGAGAGCGCGTTCCCGTCCGAGGCGGGCACGATGCTCAAGAACCTGGAGAAGAAGGGCAACCCCTGGGGTCTGGCCAAGAAGCAGCGCCTGGAGTGGACGAAGGAAGTCGACTTCGAGGTGCCGGTCGTCGGCAAGGACATCGAGGACCTCTCCGAGGTCGAGTACCTGTACTGGGTCGGCTGTGCCGGCGCCCTGGAGGACCGGGCCAAGAAGACCACGAAGGCCTTCGCGGAGCTGCTGCACATGGCGGGCGTCAAGTTCGCGATCATGGGCGGCGACGAGAAGTGCACGGGTGACTCCGCCCGCCGCCTCGGCAACGAGCCCCTGTTCCAGGAGCTCGGCATGGAGAACGTGGCCGCGCTGAACATGGCGTTCGGAGAAGATGACGAGGACGAGGCGACCAAGAAGCCGCAGTCCGCGAAGAAGATCGTCGCCACCTGCCCGCACTGCCTCAACACGCTCGGCAACGAGTACCCGCAGCTCGGCGGCGACTACGAGGTCATCCACCACACCCAGCTGCTGCAGCACCTCATCGACGAGGGCAAGCTGATCCCGGTGACCCCGGTCGAGGGCCTGATCACCTACCACGACCCCTGCTACCTGGGCCGCCACAACAAGATCTACACGCCCCCGCGCGAGATCATGACCGCCGTCCCGGGCCTGCGTCAGCAGGAGATGCACCGCCACAAGGAGCGCGGCTTCTGCTGCGGCGCCGGTGGCGCGCGGATGTGGATGGAGGAGCGGATCGGCAAGCGCATCAACAACGAGCGCGTCGATGAAGCCCTGTCCCTCAACCCCGACATCGTCTCGACGGCCTGCCCGTTCTGCCTGGTCATGCTGACCGACTCGGTCAACGGCAAGAAGAACGACGGCCAGGCCAAGGAGTCCATCCAGGTCGTCGACGTCGCCCAGCTCCTGCTGGAGTCCGTGAAGACCCCGGTCGACCCGGAGGGCGCCGCGGAGGCGGAGAGCGAGCCGAAGCCGGAGCCGGTGAAGTAACAGTCGCGGTACGACCGAACAGACGCCCCCTGCCCGATCGGGTGGGGGGCGTCTGTCACTGTGGGGACAGGAACCGACCGGAAGGCACCGAAAGATGATCATCTTCGGCACCAAGGGCTATCTGTACCAGCTGGCGATACTCACCCTGATCTGCGCGCAGTGCGGGAACCCCGCCGCGCACACCCTGCGCAAGCGGGTCACCAAGTTCACGCTGTTCTTCGTGCCGCTGTTCCCGTTCTCGACGAAGTACTCGACGCAGTGCACCTTCTGCGGTGCCGAGCAGAAGGTGACGAGCGAACAGGCCGAGCAGCTCCAGGCACAGGCCACCGGGGGCGCCGCGCAGCCTTACGGGCAGCCGCAGCAGCAGCCGTATCAGTAAGTCGCCGGGCGCGGCTTCGGGGTGCGCAGGCTGCGGGCGAGCAGGCCCAGCAGCGCGGCGTTGACCAGGCCGGCCGCGGCCGCTCCGGCGGAGTAGACGAGCGGGCTCAGCCACTCGACCGACTCGACGGGCAGCGTCAGCAGAAAGGCCAGGCCGCCGAGCGGGGCCGTGGCCAGGAACGGCCAGATCCCGGCGAAACCAGGGTCCGGCGCGATGTAGACGGCGTAGAGGAAGAACCCCACCGCCGCCGCGACCACCGCGAGGTAGCCGCGCGAGAGCCAGTTGTCCGTCGCGGGCTCCAGCAGGGCCCGGATGCTCCGTCGGCGAGGGCGTGCGGAACGCTCCATGTTGCTGTCCTTCCTTGGGTGGTTCACGCGTGCCGCGCGGCGCGGCTGTCGCGGACGTGGTGGGTGAGGGCGCCGAGCGCGGCCGCGTTCACCAGCGCGCACAGCAGCAGCCATACGGCCGAGAAGGCGACGGCGACCACCTGGGCCGCTCCGCCGCCCTCGATGCCGGGGCCGACGGGGAGGGCGATCGCCATGGTGGACAGGGGCGCCGTGAGCAGCAGATGGGCCGAGGCGAGGATGCTGTCCGGGGCGGCGAAGGCGGCGCCCACGGAGGCCGTGAAGAGCGTCAAGTAGCCCCGGGCGGGCCAGTTGTCCGTGGCGAGCGCAAGCAGTCGGCGCGGGCTGGAGTCCTTCGGCATCGCGGGTCCCCTGAGTCCATGGGTCGGTGGGTCTCCACAGTGGACCGACGGGCGCGGGCGGACATGAGTACGCGTACTCAACAGCGCTGCACGGCTGGGGCACAGGTGGTTCAAAAATTTACCGAACTCACGTACAACCCTTGGGCATCAGTGCGGGTCTCTTGATCGCCGACCGAGACGCGAATCCCGGGACAACTCCCGGAGAACGCGACCGGTCGCACCCCCATTGACTGCGGATGCCCCGCCAGGCATCCCCGCATGCAGCAGGAGAACCCGCATGCACCAGACGCTGCGACTCGCCCTCGCGACGGCCACCGCCGCCGCTCTGACGGGCGGTCTGCTCACCCTCACGGCCACCACCGCGACGGCCGCGGACTCCACCGCCGTCGCCAAGGCCGACTTCAACGGCGACGGCATCGGGGATGTCGCCTTCTCCGCCCACGGCGCGTACGTGAACGGCAAGAAGGACGCCGGCCAGCTCGTGGTCCTCTACGGTTCCGCCTCCGGCGTCTCCTCCGCCAAGCGCGCCACCATCAGCCAGAACACCACCGGTACCCCGGGCACCGCCGAGACCGGTGACGGCTTCGGCTACGACACCGCCTACGCCGACTTCAACGGCGACGGCTACGACGACATCGCCGTCGGCTCGGCCGGCGAGGACGTCAGCGGCGACACCGACGGCGGCGCCCTGGCCATCCTGTGGGGCTCGGCCTCCGGGATCACCGGCAAGGGCGTCACCGTCGCCGACCCGGCCCCCTCCTCGCACGACCGCTGGGGCGAGAACCTCGCCGCCGGTGACTTCGACGGCGACGGCAAGGCCGATCTGGCCGTCGGCACCAACTCCGCCACCGTCCACGTCTTCAAGGGCGGCTTCTCCGGCACCGGCACCGCGGGCGGCCGCTACACCGTCAAGCCCCCGATCATGGGCTCGGACGCGGGCGGCCCGCTGAACCTGACCGCCGGCGACGTCAGCGGCGACGGCCGCACCGACCTGGTCGTCGACGGCTTCGAGACCCAGACCGAGTACGGCTGGAACCGCAACTACTACCTCCCCGGGTCCTCCAGCGGCCTGGCCACGGCCAACATCAAAACCCTCAAGCCCGGCGTGATCACCGCCATCGGCGACATCGACGGCGACGGCTTCGGCGACATCGTCAGCGGCGCCTACTGGAACACCACCACCAGCGACGGCACCCCCTTCCCGGACTCCGGCAAGGGCGGCAAGGTCTGGGTGACGTACGGCACGGTCGACGGTCCCGGCACGGCCACCGGCATCACCCAGGACAGCGGCAACGTGCCCGGCACGGCCGAGGGCAACGACTGGTTCGGCTACGAGCTCGACCTCGGCGACATCAACGGCGACGGCTTCCTCGACCTCGCGATCGGCGTCGCGGGCGAGAACATCGGTGAGGCCGTGAACACCGGCGCCGTCACCGTCCTCTACGGCACCGCGAGCGGCCTGAACACCTCCTCCGGCGCCCAGTCCTTCGCCCAGAGCACCGCGGGCGTGCCCGGCACCGACGAGGACGACGACTACTTCGGTACGGACGTCAAGCTCGACGACCTCACCGGCGACGGCCGCGCCGACCTGGTCGTCGGCTCGGGCGAGAACGCCTTCGACGGCGCCGTCACCTACCTGCCGTCCAACGGCACGAAGATCACCACCGCCGGCTCCCGCACCATCACGCCGGGCACCTCGGGCGTCTCGACGACCGGCGCGCCGTACTTCGGCGCGAACTTCGCCGACTGATCAACCGTAGAACCGCCTTGGGCCCGCACCGTGCGTGCGGGCCCCCTACTGGAGTCACGTCTTGCGCACTCTCGTGATCGCCGCCGCCCTCACCACCGGCGTGCTCACCGCCCTGCCCGCCACGCCCGCCGTCGCCGCGCCCTCGGGGCTCGCGAGCGACTTCAACGGTGATGGCTACCGGGACATCGCCATCGGCGCGATGGGCGCCGACGTCGGCTCCGCGAGCGGTGCCGGGGCCGTCGTCGTGCTGTACGGCTCGGCCTCCGGGGTGCCGGGGACCAAGAAGGCCGTGATCACCCAGAACTCCACCGGCGTCCCCGGCACCGCCGAGTCCGACGACCGTTTCGGCGCGAGCCTCGCCGCCGGTGACCTGAACGCCGACGGTTACGCCGACCTGGTCGTGGGCGCCGAGTTCGAGAGCATCGGCGACCGGCAGGGCGTCGGCAGTGCCACCGTCATCTGGGGCGGCGCGTCCGGCCTGACCGGCGGCTCGGCCCTGCCGCAGCCCTCGGCGGAGGAACTCGCCGAGTGGGGCGGCTACTCCCGTGGCATCGCCACCGGCGACTTCGACGGTGACGGCGACACGGACGTCACCGCCACCGGCCAGACCCACACCCACCTCTTCAACGGCCCCTTCACCCGCACCGGCACCCCGGTCGGCCACACCGGCGTCTACGAGCTGGGCACGACGTACGAGGTCATCGCGGGCGACCTGACCGGCGACGGGGCGGCCGAGCGCGTGTACCCGTTCGCGCACGACGGGGACCTGGGCGGGGACATCCGCTACTTCCACTACGACCCCCTCAACGACGCGGACCACCCCGAGTCCGAGTACGCCATGACCGGCCTGCCGGGCGCCGACGGCGACCTCGGCGCGACCGGCGACATCAACGGCGACGGCTACGGCGACCTCGTCCTCGGCGACTACGCGGGCCCGCACAGCCTCAAGGGCGGCCGTATCACCGTCTGGTACGGCGGCCCGAACGGCCCCGACCCGCAGCAGACGCCCACCGTCATCCACCAGGACACCCCGGGTGTGCCCGGCGCCGACGAGGAGGCCGACCTGTTCGGCTCCGCGGTCGACGTCGGCGACATCAACGGCGACAAGTTCGCCGATGTCGTCGTCGGCGCCTGGGGCGAGGACATCGGCTCGGCGCGCGACGCCGGCTCGGTGACCGTCCTGTTCGGCTCGGCCACGGGCCTGAAGACGACCGGCGCCAAGTCGTACAGCCAGAACACCGCGGGCGTGCCCGGCACCGCCGAGAGCGGCGACGCCTTCGGCATGTCCGTGCGCCTGCTCGACCTCGACAAGACCGGCAAGGCCGACCTGGTCACCGGCGCGGGCTACGAGAACAGCAACGGCTCCATCACCTACCTGCGCGGCACCGCCTCCGGCCTGACCACCACCGGCGCCAAGTCCCTCACCGCCGCCGGCGCCTCCCTCAAGGGGAGCGCCACCTTCGGCTGGGACCTCGCCAAGTGACCCACCGACCCCGTCAGGAGACCCCCGCCATGTCCCGACGCACCGCCGCGGCCCTCGCCGCCACGCTCCTCGCGACCGGCGTCACCCCGCTGCTCCTCTCCGCCCCGGCCTCGGCGGCGGTCGCCAAGCACTACGACGACTTCAACGGCGACGGCTACCGCGACCTGGCGTACGGCGGCTACAACGGCATCGGCCAGAGCGGCGGCACCGTCACCGTCGTCTACGGCACCGCGAGCGGCCTCGACACCGCGCACCCGAAGGCCATCCACCAGGACACCGCCGGCATCCCCGGCTCGGACGAGGAGGACGACCAGTTCGGCGCCTCCCTCGCCAGCGCCGACCTCAACAAGGACGGCTACGCGGACCTGGTCGTCGGCAACCCCACCGAGCACGTGGGCACCCAGCAGTACCGCGGCTCGGTGACCATCGTCTGGGGCTCCGCCTCCGGCCTCTCCGGCGGCACCGACCTCAAGCCGAGGACCGGCGCCCAGGGCCACTTCGGCACCGACATCGCCACCGGCGACTTCACCGGGGACGGCTCGCCCGACCTCGCGGTGATCGGCAGCATGGAGACCTGGCTGTACCGCGGCGGCTTCACCAAGTCCGGTACGACCGGCAGCGTCAGCAAGATCGACAAGGAGGGCGCGGGCTGGTACTCGTACGGCCTCGCGGCCGGCAAGGTCAACGGCGACGGCAAGACCGACCTCGTCATCCTCGGCGAGCAGTTCATCGACAACCAGCCGGTCCCGCGCGCCTGGTTCCTCAAGGGCGCCTCGTCCGGCCTGACGTCGGGCGCGTCCAAGACGGTCACCGCCACGAACGCCGCGATCGGCGACTTCGACAAGAACGGCTACGGCGACATCGCCTTCGGTCGGCCCGACTCCAACGACGGCAAGGGCTCGCTCCTCGTCTGGCGCGGCACCGCCTCGGGCCCGAGCGGCTCGCACACCTACAACCAGGCCAGCTCCGGCGTCTCCGGCAGCCCGGAGGCGGACGACAACTTCGGCTACGCCGTCTCGGCGGGCGACGTGAACGGCGACGGCTACGCGGACCTCGCGGTCGGCGTCCCGCACGAGGACGTCAGCGGCAATGAGGACCAGGGCGGCGTGCACCTCTTCCGCGGCGGCTCCGGCGGCCTGTCGGGCCTGCGCTCGGCCTGGATCCCGCAGACGGTGACCGGTCCCGCGGACTCGTACCTGTCCTTCGGCTACACCGTGCGCCTGCGCGACCTGACCAAGGACGGCAAGGCGGACCTGGGCGTGGGCGCGGCCAACACGTCGCTGGTCCTGCGCGGCGCCTCGGGGACACCGACGGCGACCGGCGCGTTCGTCCTGCCGGAGTTCGGCGGGTCCTTCGCGGACTGAATTCGCGGACTGAATTCGCGGGCTGAACTCGGGGGTTGACCCGACTGTCCCTGACATCCCCCCTAAGGGATGTCACAGCTCGGCAGCAAAGCCGGGCCCGGACCGCCGGGCCCGGCACGTCACTCTCCGGGACCAGGTACGTTCGATGACGTGGCTGGATTCAGGATCGGACGCGGCGGCCGGGACAACCGGACCCCGCAAGCGCGCCCGCAACAACCTCCCTACGGGCAGCAGGGGCCGTCGCAGGGCTATCCCCCGCCGCCGCAGCAGCCGTACAACGGCGGCTACGGCGGTCAGAGCAATGGCTACGGCGGCCATGGCGGCGGCTACGGCGGGCAGGGACAGGGCGGCGGCTACGGCGGTCATGGCGAGCCGGAGTACTTCGGCGACGGCGCGCACCACCCGCCGGCCCCGGACCCGTACGCGGCGAACAACCCTGGCCACACCCAGGCCTTCTCCGTCCACGAGGACCCCTACAACCAGGGCCAGACCTACCACGCGGGCGCGGCCCCGGCGGCCCCCGTCGGCCCCCGTCTGCACTGGAAGGACCTCCTGAGGGGCATCGTCCTGTCCCCCGCCAGGACCTTCCTCCAGATGCGGGACTACGCGATGTGGGGCCCCGCCCTGATCGTGACGTTCCTCTACGGCCTGCTCGCGGTGTTCGGCTTCGACGGCGCCCGAGAGGACGCGATCAACGCGACCCTGTCGAACGCGGTCCCGATCGTCCTGACCACGGCGATCGCGATGGTCCTCTCCTCCTTCATCCTGGGCGTGGTCACCCACACCCTGGCCCGCCAGCTCGGCGGCGACGGCGCCTGGCAGCCCACGGTGGGCCTGTCGATGCTGATCATGTCCCTGACGGACGCGCCCCGCCTCGTCGTAGCCATGTTCCTGGGCGGCGACGCGACCTTCGTCCAGCTCCTCGGCTGGGCGACCTGGGTGGCGGCGGGCGCCCTCCTGACGATCATGGTCAGCCGCTCCCACGACCTGCCGTGGCCGAAGGCCCTGGGCGCGTCGGCGATCCAGCTGGTGGCACTGCTGTCGATCGTGAAGCTGGGCACGTTCTAGAGGCAAACGGAAAGGGGCTCCAGGCGTCGCACGCCGGGAGCCCCTGTTTTTGTTTCTGCGCTTCTCTAGGCGTCGAGAACCTGGCCGGTACGCCGGATCACGGGCGGTTCGACGGACCACGGGAAGTTGATCCACTCGTCCGTCCGCTTCCACACGTACTCGCACTTCACGAGGGAGTGGGACTTCTCGTAGATGACGGCGGAGCGCACCTCGGCGACGTGGTCGAGGCAGAAGTCGTGCACCAGCTTGAGCGTCTTGCCGGTGTCGGCGACGTCGTCGGTGATCAGGATCTTCTTGTCGGAGAAGTCGATGGCGTTGGGGACGGGGGCGAGCATGACGGGCATTTCCAAGGTCGTCCCCACGCCCGTGTAGAACTCCACATTCACCAGGTGGATGTTCTTGCAGTCGAGGGCGTAGGCAAGCCCGCCGGCGACGAAGACGCCCCCGCGCGCGATGGAGAGCACGATGTCGGGCTCGTATCCGTCGTCGGCGATGGTCTGGGCGAGCTCGCGGACGGCGGCGCCGAACGCCTCGTAGGTGAGGTTCTCCCGTATGTCACTCATGCTCACACCTGGGTCCGATGGAAGTTGAGGAAGGACCGGGAGGCGGTCGGTCCGCGCTGCCCCTGGTACCGGGATCCGTACCGCTCGCTGCCGTAGGGGGACTCGGCGGGCGAGCTGAGCCGGAACATGCACAGCTGCCCGATCTTCATGCCGGGCCAGAGCTTGATGGGGAGCGTGGCGAGGTTGGAGAGCTCCAGGGTGACGTGCCCCGAGAAGCCGGGGTCGATGAACCCGGCGGTGGAGTGGGTGACGAGCCCGAGCCGCCCGAGGGAGGACTTGCCCTCGAGCCGCGAGGCAAGATCATCGGGCAGGGAGATGACCTCGTAGGTGGAGGCGAGGACGAACTCCCCGGGGTGGAGGATGAACGGCTCATCACCCTCCGGCTCCACGAGCCGCGTGAGGTCGGCCTGCTCGACGGAGGGGTCGATATGGGGGTACCGGTGATTCTCGAACACCCGGAAATACCGGTCGAGCCGTACGTCGATGCTGGACGGCTGCACCATGGATTCGTCGTAGGGATCGATCCGTACCCGTCCGGCGTCGATCTCGGCCCGGATGTCCTTGTCTGAGAGAAGCACGTCCCGAGGATACGCAAGGCGCGCGGACCGACCGAATCGGACGGGTCCGCGCGCCTGCGGCAACGCTCTGCGGCTACCGCTTTTGCAAGGCCACCGGAACGACGCTGCGAAGCCGGGCACAGCGCGGACACCGGACGAGGCGTCCGGGACCGAGCCGCTCGGCCTGCTGCATCGGGAACGAAGCGGTGCTGAACACGTGCCCATCGGCACATCGGACGACGGTGCGCTCCATCAAGTCCTCTGAGTCCCTTCCCCAAGAGCCGCACCCGGCTACTGCCCGCCGGGCGACGAAAGGCCACATTACGGGATGAAAGGGACGGCTCTCCAGGCGGCACTCCGGTCCCACCCGGACCCTCTCCCACCCCTCCACCGTACGCCCCAACTCCGGCCCCCCGCAGCCGCATCCCACCCCTGAAACACCGTCAGACCCCGCGGCCTGAGCACCGGGGGTCTGCCATGAGGTACAGTGAGCGAGCATTCGACACCGACTCCGGTCGGCGTCTTACGCGGGTGTAGTTTAATGGTAGAACATCAGCTTCCCAAGCTGAGAGCGCGAGTTCGATTCTCGTCACCCGCTCCACGATGAAACCCCAGGTCAGCGGCCTGGGGTTTGTTTATTGTCTAGACCAATTTGAGGGCGGCGTGCCCTCTGCGTGCCCTAAGTCGAGGTCAAGCGGCCTTCTCAGGGGCGCTCGGGCGTCACTTTGAGCAACTCAACCCTCTGAGGTCTCAAATAATGAGGCGCATTTCGCGTGACCCGTGTCACGCACCGGCAAATGGCGTTCAAGTCACGTATGCAAAGGGCGACTTGCAGGTGGCAGTTCACTGCTCGGCCTGAAGCAGCCAGATGCCCGCCTCCCTATGCCAATCGCCTGAAGCCAGCGCCCCCGCACACGGCAGAAGGCGTCGCGCCACTGACATGAAACGTCCCTTACCCGGCTGCTGCGCCAGGTGATGCCGCGTCGGTCTCACCGAGATCGGCGTGCCGCTTCCACGGGTAGCTGTCCCAACCTGCGTCCAGGATCAGGTTGCGGCCGAGGTTCTCGCCGGTGAGAGCCGTACTGAGGGAGTACGTGGACTGGAGGGGGTCTGCCTGTCGCTCACGGAGAAGCCGGCTTACCGACGTGTCGTGCAGGGTGACGAGGTGTTCGAGTTCCGAGGCGCTGCAGACGGTGACAAACGTATCTGTATCCGGGTGCCCCTCACGCTGGAAGGGCGCATTGGCGGTGTGGAAGGGCTCCATGGTCACGACCAAGCCGTGTACGGGCCGGTCCGCGGGTATGTGGGTGAAACTCGGGTGCCTGCTGGTGATCAGGGCTGCGGTGGTCGCGACCTGCTGGTGGGCGTGCTGGAGCTGACGCAGGGCGGTGTTGGTTCTGTCCAATACGCCGAGGCGTAGCTGTTGGGTGGGGCGTGTTGACTTCACTTCGACGAGCAGGATGAGGTCGTCGAAGATCACGATCCAGTCGACACTGCGGCGCTCGTCGCGATAGATGATCTCGGGGTGCACTGCCGCGTCAGGCAGCTGGCGCAGTTGGCGACCGACGTATTGCTCGAAGAGGTCTCCGAGCTCTTGAGCGAAGGCATTCCCAAAGTGGGCTATGCCCAGGTAGTACAGGCCCAGAGGACTGCCCTTGGGAGCGACAAGGTGGGTTGAGGGAGCGAGACAGCCGGGTCCGAAGCCGGACAGGAACGGGTGACCCCGCAGCGGGTTGTACTCGAAACGGCGCAAGTGAGGGTCTCGGCTCAGCCTGCGTGCCTCGTTCTCGGCCCGGAATGCCTTCTGGTCGGTGACGAAATGGCGCTCGGTGACCTCGCGGATGGTGTCAGCGGGGATGACGGAACAGACCTTCTCCATCTGGGGCTGCCTGAGCCATGCCAGATCGAAGCGGCCTGCGTTGTGTTGCGCTGCCACGTGTAGGAGCTGGGCAACACCCACGTAGTCCGACAGGGAGCAGCCGAGGAGTTCCTCGTCCCAACCGTCGACAAGGCAGGTTGGGGTACGGGCAGGCGATGTCTGATCGAACAGGGCCGCCGTGCGAGCCAGATCGCTGAACCCCGATTCCTGGAATGTGAACTGCTCGCCCGAGACACGAAGCAGCCAGCCGGAGACAGAGTCGAAACTGCCCTTGTCGCGGACCATGGGATCTGTCAGCGCTGCGTAGGCGGCAAGCATGCTCAGTAGATCATTTTCGGTGCAACCACCGTCCCCGCGGTATTCATTGCCGTAGGTGAGGCTGACGCGGGCGATATCGGCCAAGGCCCAGGGTGTGTACTTACGGTAGGGGCTGTTCCACCAAGTGGCGTCATGCCAGCGTGCCGAAGCCGCAGCAATCACAGGCAGCAGGGCACTGGGGCGCTGCTGCCGGACTCGCTGTACGTACTCGTGATCCGTGACCAGTCGGTCGTAGAGAAATGCAGCCACGCGCCAAGCGTGACCGATCAGGTGCGGCTTTGTCTCAGGGGTTTCGCGGCGCCCAGGCCACAGCCCGGTGCAATCTGATGCTGGGGATGGCTACGGCGGCTTATTCGGGCTCTGGCAGCGATCACGGGAAGCCGTTACGGCGAGCGATATTGCCGTTCGATTCTGAGGCGTCGCAGAGCGGTCGGCCGGGAGCCAGTCCGTACTCGGGTGCCCCGGTGCGGAGGCGCGCCCTTCATGGTCCGCCCCGCCGGCGGCGAGCCCACGTACTACGAGACCGGTTCCGACGGCATCGCTCTCAGCGCCGACGGCACGCGCCTCTACTACTGCCCGCTGTCCAGCCGCCGACTGCACAGCGTGTCCACCGATGCCCTCGCCGACCCGGACGCCACGGACGCCGAGGTGGCGGCGACTGTCGAGGACCTCGGGTTCAAGCCGATGGCCGACGGCCTGGAGAGCGACGACAAGGGGCGGCTCTACGGCGGCGACCTGGAACACAACACGATCTGGCGCAGGAGCCCGAACGGCACCTACCGGACCCTCGCCCAGGGACGCGATCTGCTCTGGGTCGACACCCTGTCCGTCGCCTCGGACCGGCACCTGTACGCCATCGCCAACCAGCTCAACCGACTGTCGCCCTTCCACGAGGGCAAGGACCTGCGCCGCAAGCCCTACCTCCTGGTCCGCCTGCCGATCGACGCCGGACCGGTCAGGCTCGTCTGACCTCTCCGGCTCGCGTCATCTGGCTGCGGTACTCCGGACGGCCGACGGACCTGCTTCCAAGCCACGGGGCAGCGAGAGAAGGGGAAGACACCGCTGGTCGCCTGCTTCGGGGGGATCCCGCTCAAGCGACAACGCATCGCCGTCATTACCGACCGCCAGCCGGATATGGCTACTACCCGGCGCAATGAGCTGATTCATCGACTCCTTGCCGAGCGGTGCGAGATGCGCGAGGGGCGGCCTGGGCTCCAAGTCCACCACGTCCGCAAACTGACATCGGGGCACGCCGAACGGCGCCCCTCCGCCCGGACTTGCGCGCAAAAACCGATCGGTTTACAATGAGGGAACCGATCGGTTTTCCCCGCGCGGGGCCAAAAAGGCGTACCCAACGACACGGGAAGCGTACTTCAGATTCCCGCGACCTCAGCCTTCGCCCGAGCGCTGGAAATGCGTTCTTCACGGCCAGTCTCCGAGATGGCGCAAATCGCGACCGACGTCAACATCATCATCAAAAATGCCGGCGCCCTACTGCCGGTGCCCCACGCCCACCCAGAGCGGCAAACACCAGCTTCCTGAGACCGGAGAGGGTATTAGCAATCAGCGCGAATTCACAGAAGAAGAAGTTTTACGCCCTGAATATGTTTGACGTGGTCGACTTGGAGAAGTACCTCACGTATTTCAGTCGTTTGCCCGAAGAGGCTCCGCAATATGGCGGTCGAATGGTGGCGTTTGGCCGTTTCCGGGACAACGTAGCCGGTGACCTCGCGTCGCGGCAGGTTCTGTTTCTCGTTGAATGGGAGTCCGAAGAGGCGTTCAACAGCTTCCGGGACGATCCGGACTTGGCCGACTTGCATCCGCTGCGGGAGACCGGGACGGCATCCTATGTCTGGCAGACGTTCGATGGTCTCGATATGAGTGACCCCGCCGACGTTTCGCTCGACGACGTACTGGCGGTGCTCAAGCCTTACTGAGCTTGAACTCGGGTTGTCGTATTGGGTTATGAGGGGTGGAGGGTGAGTCCCGTTTCTGCGAGGCAGCCGTCGAGGAGGGCCGGCCGGTACTGGATCTTGCGGAGTCCCTGGCGGACGGTGCGGATGAGGTGGTCTGTGCTGGTGAAGGCGACGTTGGTGGTGTAGCCGCGTCGCAGCAGCGACCAGATGCCTTCGACCGGGTTGAGCTCGGGAGCGTAGGCGGGTAACTGGACGACGGTCAGCCAGTTCTGGCCGTCGATGAAGCGGCGCATGTCCGCGCAGAGATGAGTGCCGAGGTTGTCCCAGATAAGGATGATGGGGGCGCCGAGCTGACGGTGAGCGGCGATCAGGAGGTCTCGGTAGTCCGTCCAGGCAAAGCTCCGGCGGCCCTCACGTCGGCTGCCATGCCGCTTGGGCCGGTAGATCAGGCGGGAGGGTTGGCCTGTCTTGTAGCAGGCCAGGGCGGCGATGGACAGCTGGCGCGAGGTGCGGCCGCGCACCCTGATCACCGGGGTGTGGCCGCGCCTGGCCCACGTGCGTGCGGTGGGCGGCGTCATCGAGAAGCCGGCTTCGTCCTCGAAGACGACCCATGCGTCGAGCGCCGCCGCGGTGTTTCCACGTGCGGCCAGGTCTCCTTCACCCAGCCACAGATGGCCTCCTCGTCGCGTTCGACGGCCCGTCTGGTCGGCACCTGGCAGGAGAAGCCATGCCTGATCAGCAGCTTGCGCACCCCTTGCAGGGTGTAGCTCTTATGGAAACGCCGGCCGATCACGGTCTTCACCCGTGACAGTGTCCAGCGCTGGTCCGGCCAGCCGTGCGCCACCGGCCCCTTCGCCAACTCCGCCTCCAGCTGGGCGAACTGGGCATCGCTCAACCGGGGAACGGAGGCGGATCCCGCTGACCGCAGGGCCCGCGGGCCGCCCTTGTCCCACAACCGCCGCCACCGCTGCACCGACCGGACGCTGACCCGTAACTCCGCCGCGATCGCCGAACTCGGCTCACCAGCGGCGAACCGCTCTGCGGCCATCATGCGGATCCCCTCGCGGAACTGCCGGCGCTCGTCCGACAGACCGCCGCCCTGCGCGTACCTCATGACAACGGAATACCGCGAGGATCAAGCCCTGTCAGCAACTGCGACAACCCGAGTTCAATCTCAGTAAAGCCCGCATCGCTACAGAGCCGGATGAGCCAGCTGACGAATCGTCGGCTGGCGAAGGGCGCCTCCGGCAAGCTCCTGGACGGCCGGCTCAAGGGCATGCGGCTGATCATCCGAAAGGGACGGCCCCATCCTGGCGCCCAGTTGAGGATCACGGACGCGGACGGCATGCGGATGACGTGCTTCGCGACCAACACCCCTGACCGGCCGATCGCCGAGTTGAAACTCCGTCACCGGCTGCGGGCCCGGGCCGAGGACCGGATTGACGGGCGCTCGGCCAGCTCACACCTCCAGCACCAACCGCTCTCCTTCCGGTGCACGCGAGACGCAGGGCAGCATGGCGCCGGCCGCGCGTTCGGTGGCGGTGAGCCGGCGGTCACGGTGATCGACATGGCCATGGGCCACCCGTACCCGGCAGGTGCCGCAGAACCCCTGGCGGCAGGAGAACGGCAGGTCCGGCAGGGCCTCGTGGAGAACGTCCAGGGCGGAGCGGTCGTACGGCACCGGCAGAACCCGTCCGGTGCCGCCCAGTTGAAGTTCGAAGGGACGGCCGTCCGTGATCGGGGCCGGGGCGAAACGCTCGAAATGCAGAGCGGACGCGCAGCTGTCACCGAACGCGCGCCGAACGCCGTCGATCATGGGCGCGGGCCCGCAGCAGTACACCGCACCCGCTGCCGGGATCGAGCTCAGCAGATCGGCTGCTGCGGGCACGCCGGACTCGTCGTCAGGACGGATGGAGACCCGGCCGGGGGCTGCGGCCGCGAGTTCGGCCAGCTCTGCCGCGAAGGGCATCGAACCGCGGCTGCGGCCGGTGTGCACGAGCCTCCAGTCCAGCCCGCGCCGGACGGCCTCCCGGGCCATCGGCAGGATGGGGGTGATTCCGATGCCGCCCGCGATGAGCAGGACGGATGCCTCGGCGGCGAAGGGGAAGGCGTTCCGGGGCCGCCCGGTGATGGCGACCCGCGTACCGTCTCCGAGGGCGTCGTGTACCTCGGCCGAACCGCCTCCGCCGTCGGCGATGCGGCGCACCGCGATGTGGTACCGGTACCGGTCGGCAGGGTCGCCGCACAGAGAGTACTGCCGCCTGCGGCCGGAGGGCAGGTGCAGTTCGATGTGGGCGCCGGGCTGCCAGGGCGGGAGTGTTCCCCCGTCGGGTGCTGCCAGCCGCAGGGAGACGACATCCTCGGCCTCATGGTGCTTGGCGGCAACCACCAGTTCCCGGATCGCGGGCGTCTCGGTGGCCGGCGGGCGCTTTGGAAGAGTGCCGCGCCGCGCGAGGCCCGTGACCGCCTTGTCGCTGAAAGCCGCCAGCTTCTGCATGAAGGAGTCGCTGCGCGGCCTGCCGTACAGGTCCGGCGGCCGAGTGACGGGGGCGCTGATGTCCATGGAATGCCTCACTGGTTGCTGGGTCATCGGGCCGCCGCTCGGGCAGCAGGGGACGCCGCCAGATATGCGACCGCCTGCTGGGTCGAGCCCTCCTGGGTCGGGTGGTAGCCGGGACGGAAGTAGCGCAGCACCGAGCGGGCGAACGCGCCCGGCCGGGGCAACAGGCCCTTGCGGGCCGAGGCCAGGTAGTCGCGGAAGCGGACCTTGACCCGATCGTCGAGTTCGGGATCGGCTCTCATCAGAAAGCGGACTCCGCGGATCCACAGCCGGGTCAGCACCGGAGCGGTGACGAGCATGCCGACCACTCGGCGCCGGTACCGGGGATCGAGGTGCACCAGCAGGTCGAACGCGACCGAACGGTGCTCGACCTCCTCCGCGCCGTGCCAGCGGAACAGATCGAGCATCGCGGGGTCCGCGCCGGCCTGGTCCAGGTGCCCGTTGTTGAGAATCCAGTGACCCATGTACGCGGTGAAGTGCTCGAAGGCCGCTATGAGGGCGAGCCGTTGGAGGAGGTGCGCGTGTGTGGCGGCCGGCGTCAGCTCCGGCCGGTCTCCTAGCACCCTTCGGAAGATCCATTCGGACTGCAGGGTGTACGGGGCCGGGTCCAGCCCCTTGGTGAGCAGGTGCTCCAGGACCTCCTGGTGCGCCTCGGCATGCATTGCTTCCTGGCCGATGAAGCCGCGTACGTCTTCGCGCAGCCGGTCATCGGTGATCAGTGGCAGTGCCTGCTCGAAGGTGCGCACGAACCAGCGTTCGAGCTCGGGGAGCATGAGGTGGAGCACATCGAAGGTGTGGGTCGCGAAGGGCTCACCGGGCAGCCAGTGCAGCGGGGTAGTGCCCCAGTCGAAGGTGACGTCCCGGGGCTGCAGCACCAGGTCGTGGTGGTCGATGGGCTCGGACGGACGCTCCGGGTGGGCATGTGCGGCTCGGAACATGGCAGGTTCCTCCGTCAGCGATCGGTGTGTGCGAAGGGGCGGTCAGGCAGTCGTCCAGTACTGCTGGTCTGCTGGGCTGTCAGATCGGGTGCGCGGTGTGGTCCGGGCTGTGGCGGGAGCCGTCTTCGGTGCGGTGGGCGAATTCCGCGATCCGGGACGCGATCTCCTGGGGGTGGCTGAGCTGTACCCAGTGCCCGGCGTCGATGGGGCGCCGTTGTATCTGGCCCGTCCAGCGCTCCACTCCGTACGACAGCACCGGGGTCACGCAGAAGTCGCGCGTGGGGATGATGAGTTGAACCGGGACGGTGGTCGGCCGGTCCCGGGGATGCAGCAGGCGGGGCAGCATGTTGGCGCGGTACAGGGCGGTGCCGGACACGGCGTCGCGGGCCAGCGTCGGCGCGGGGTAGGGGGTGTGGTCGGGCACGCCTTGGGAGCCGGTGAGGAAGGCGCGCCAGCGGTGTCCCAGTGCTCTCCAGGTCAGGGCGGGCAGGAGCGGGACATGGAAGTAGGCGATGTACCAGGACCGTACGGCCTGCCGCAGCAGCTTCGGCAGGTCCGGATGCCGCGGCCGGAGGCGGGCCCGAATCAAGTGGCCTACGTGGTCCAGGCAGGGTCCGGAGATGGAGGTGAACGAGGCGATCCGCCCGGCCAGACGGGTGCCGGTGACCGACTCCCAGGAGTGGATCGATCCCCAGTCGTGTCCGACCAGGTGCACCGGGCGGTCGGGGCTCACGGCGTCGATGACCGCCGCCAAGTCGGCTTCCAGGCGGGACATCCGGTAGGCGCGCAGACCCCTGGGCCGGTGGGAGGCACCGGCTCCCCGCACGTCGAAGGCGGTGACGTGGAAGCGGTCGGCCAGGCGCTCGGCGACCGGGCGCCACACGGCGCTGGTGTCCGGATAACCGTGGACCAGCACCACCGCAGGAGCCGTGGACGCTCCCCATTGGTAGGCGGCCAGCTCCACGCCGTCCGCGGCGATCCGGCGGGCGGCCGGGCCGGTCATCGGCCACCACCGGCAGGGGTCAGTTCGCCGTAGTTCAGACCGCCGTGGAGGAAGCTGGGCCGCACCGGCCAGTGCCGCTTGAAGGGGGCCAGCTCCGAGGAGGGCAGGATCTGCAGCCAGCGCGGATCGCGCCGGCTGGGGTCGGCGAGGGTCTTCTCCTTGACCATGGAGTCGTACTGGTCGAGCGAGTCCTCCAGCGTGTTGGCGTTGGGCACCACCTCATGGCCGTAGAACGCGGCGTGGCGGCGCACCCCGGGGATGCGGGAGAGCTCGGGCTGCCAGTTGTCGGCCGAGATGCCGTTCTCGGAGGAGACCCACACGCCGTCGGGGGTGTTCAGCACCAGGGAGTGGTTGCCGTCCGTGTGGCCGGGGGTCCACAGCAGGCTGACGCCGACGCCGAGTTCGACATCGCCGTCGAAGGCGGTGACGCGCTCGGCCGGTACGCCGTCCATGCCTCCGTCGACGTACCAGGCCCACTGCATCGGATGCGTCGATTCGAAGGTGCCCAGCTCCCTGCGGTGCACCAGCAGCCGGGCGCGCGGGAACAGCGCTTCGCGGGGTGCCCGTTCGCCGGGAATGGTGCTGGTACTTCCCATGATCATGCGCACGTCCTGGACGTGCAGGTGGTCGAAGCTGACGAAGTCCACGTCCTCGGGACGCAGACCGCAGGAGGGCAGGACGGTGTTCGGGTCCTGGTAGTAGCGGGCGAAGACGTGCTCGGTGAGATAGTCCCCCGCCAGCCGCTTGAGCTGGGCGTAGAACGGCGCTTGGGCCGTTCCGGCGGCGACGGTCGGCTCCCACACCAGTGTTTTCGGCTCACCGTCGAAGCCGTCGAACTGCACGACGAGCATTCGGTTGACGATGCTCACGAACGGGTTGACGGCGAGCGCGGCGCCGTGGAAGCCGAACCGGGTCGGGTACGGGGCGGCGGCGATGTCGAAACTGCGGACGGCGTGGATGCGGCCCTGCTGGACGAACCGCTCACGGTAGGCGGCCGCCGCGCTGCGCACGGCGCGCAGCCGGTCACCGCGGGGCCATACGTCGTGGACACCTTCGAATTCCGGGATGGGACGCGGAGCGGCGGCGTCCTGGGCCTTCTTCGCGCTGGGCGTCGCCGGCTTGGGCGTGGTGGTCACGGGCTCATCCTTCGGGCAGGCGGGCGGTCCGGGTGCGCTGCTCGTAGGCCGCGCGGACCGACCGGTCGGACAGGGCAGCGAGCTGGTCGGGGACAAGAAGGTGATGCAGGGCGTCGCGGGCACGGCCCGGCAGCAGCGCGGCCAACCGGGTCAGGGCGGCTATCTCGCGTGGAACGAAGACCTCGAACCGCGGGCGTAGCACGACGTCGAGCACCGCGTCGGCCACCTGATCCGTCGTCAGGCGCCGGGTGGGGCCGGTCACGGTGCCCACGGCCAGTTCGGTGTCCACGACGCCTGGCATCACCAAGGACACGTGCACGCCGGTGCCGCGCAGTTCGGCGCGGACGGCTGTGCTGTAGCCGTGGAGGGCGTGCTTCGTCGCCGCGTAGGTCGCCTCGCCGGCCGGGGCGACCTTGCTGGCGGCGGAGGCGATGTTCACCACGTGGCCGCGACCGTGTTTCCGCATGCGCGGGATCACGAGTTTCATCCCGCGCAGCACGCCGTGGACGTTGACGTCGAACTGGCGCAGGGCGGCTTCCTCCGGTTCCTCCGCGAAGGGGCCCACCCACATGATTCCGGCGTTGTTGATCAGTACGTCGATCGGCCCCAGCCGGGTCTCAACGGTGCGCAGGAAGTCATCGAAGGAAAGTGTGTCGGTGACGTCGAGAGACAGCCCGAGCAGTCGGCCACCGGGACGCGCGCCGATGGCGCCGGCCGTCTCCCTGGCGAGCTCCGCGTCAAGATCGCCGATCGCCACGGCGGCTCCGGCCGCGGCGAGCCGGGCTGCGACGGCACACCCGATTCCGCGGCCCGCCCCGGTGACCGCGATCACTCGGCCGGTCAGCGGTTGTGTGCCGGAGAGCCTGTCGCGGTCTCTCCGGCTGAACGTGTACGGGGATTTGGGCGGTGCTGCCACGGTCGAGCCCCTTCCTTGCCCTGAGCACGAGCGGACCGCCGAGCGGCAAGCGGACCCCACGCATTTCTGACACGATGCCATGTCAGATGAACTGACAAGCTAGAGTGTCAGTTCGGAGCACACCGGTGTCAACACCTCTGCGAAGGGGAAAAATGACCGGCACACAGACCGCCGGGCGGCGCTACGGCGGACGCGACGCGGCGCAACGACAGCAGGAGCGCCGCACCCGCCTCATCCAGGCGGGCCTCGACCTGTTCGGCACGGCCGGATACGCCTCGGTCTCCGTCAAGCAGGTGTGCTCGCACGCCGGACTGACCGAGCGCTACTTCTACGAGTCGTTCCGCGACCGCGAAGACCTTCTCGCCGGGGTCTACAACGAGCTGATCGCCACGATCAGCGCCGAAACCGCGCAGGCCGCCGCCGCTGCCGCACCCGATGTCGACGCCCAACTGCGTGCCGGCCTCGAGGTGTTCATCCGCACACTGGCCGGCGACGCCCGCAAGGCCCGCCTGGTGCTCATCGAGGTCGTGGGCGCCAGCCCCCGCCTCGAAGTGCGCCGCCGTGAGGTCCTGCACGAATTCGCCGCGATGGTCGCCGCCGTCGTCGCACCGCTCCCTGGCACACAAGCCTCCTCCAACCGGCTCACCATGACCGCGATGAGCCTGGTCGGCGGAGTCAACGAACTCCTCGTGGACTGGACACTCGGCCACCAGAACGCCACCGTCGAAGAACTGATCGACCTGTGCCACACCCTGTTCATCGCGGCCTACCGAGCCATCAGCGATCAGCCCTGATCACAAGGGCCCGGATCCCACTCGGCGGCCGGAAGCAGCTGCTCGTTGACCTCTCGGCCCGAGGGCCGGGACCAGTCCTTCTCGCCGTGGCCGAGGTGGACGGGGGCCTTGACCTCGGGATAGCGCGAGCGGGCGGCGATGAGGCTGGGCAGGTTCTGGTACACGGCCCGGCGACGGTCGGATCTTGCGTAGGGCGGCCTTGGGCTCCACCCCGGCGACCACCGGACCCGCTCCCGGCGCGAGGACACCGCTGACCACCACACGGGCCAAGAGACTGGACCGCGCGATTCCGCCACGGAAGTCGTACGTATTCACCGCCACGACGCGCCGGAACCGCTCCGGCAGGTCAGCCGCGGTGGTCAGGGCGAGCACCGCCCCCATGGGCGCGAGGGCGTGGCAGGTGGTCCCTGGAATTTGTATCGCGGGACGTGACTCGTGGCTGGGCATCGCCAGCTCTCTGTCCTACTTGGCCAGTTGGGCGTACAGCCCTGCCAGGTCCCCGGCCAGGCCCGCCTTGACCTGCCGTGAGATGTCGTCGGCGAGCACCTCGTACGCTCCCGTCTCGACACCGTCGAGGGCGAGTGCGGCGACGTCACGCGGGTCGGACTTGGGCGCCTCCACGCCGGCCGCGAGGTCCGTGTCCACGTAGCCCACGTGCAATCCGGTGACGGCGATGCCGCGCGGCTGCAGCTCCAGGCGCAGGGAGTTGGTCTGCGACCACAGGGCGGCCTTGGAGGCGCTGTAGGAGCCGCCGAGCGCGATCCAGGAGAGCACGGAGTGAACGTTGAGGAGGTGGCCGCCGCCGTTGCGCTCGATGACCGGCACGAAGGCGCGGGTGAGAAGCAGCGGGCCGTAGAAGTTGGTCTCGAACTCCCGGCGTACGTCGTCGACCGGGGAGTCGAGGAAGGACGCGCCGACCGAGGCACCGGCGTTGTTGATCAGCACGGTCACGTCTTGCGCCTGCGCGGCGGCGGCCGCCACGGAGGCCGGGTCGGTGACCTCCAGCGCCACCGGGACGGCATCGGGGTGCGTCACACTGCGTGGGTCGCGGGCCGTGGCATAGACCTTGCCGGCGCCTCGCGCGTACAGCTCTTCCACCAGCGCCTTGCCTATGCCTCGGCTGCCGCCGGTGACGAAGACGTTTGCGTCCTTCAAAGTAGTCATGACTGTCTCCACAGAATGAGAAACCGTTCGGTTTTCACTAAGGTAAACCGATCGGTTTCCACGCGCAAGCCCGCCAGGGTCCCCGGCTTCACGGGGGCGTTCCGTACCCGTGGATCCCTGGGATGACGAGCTCTCCGCCTGTCTGTCCCGCCTGGTCGATGTCGGCGTCGTCCAGGCCGAGTTGCAGCTTGAGGCCCAGCTTCCCGAGCGTGTCGTAGAGCCACTCCGGGACGGTGTCGGGGGTGAGATGGAGGCGGAGGGCCGGGGACAGGGGAATGCCTTCGACGCCGGAGAGGGTGCCCGCCAGGCTCTCGACGTACATGGTGATGTCGTCGCCTCGCAGCGTGGACGTCGAGCCTGGCGCTCCGTCGATGTGCTGGATCTGCGGGCCGACGGGCACTGCCATCTTCAGGTCCCGGATCGTGACCGTCGCCGCGGAGAACTTGAGCACCCGTTTGGGCCCGGCGGCCGTGTCCACGGTCACCACGCCGCCGAAGACGAGGTCGCGCAGTTCGAGGCGGCTTCCCTTCATGTTCCAGGACTCGGCGGCGAATCGACCGGCGCTCTTGTCCTCGGGCGCCTTGAGATCGCTGATGTCACAGATGCGGGAGGCCCCGGTGGTGGGCTCCGGTTGGGGCGACGGCTCAGTGGTCCGGTGGCCGGGGGTGGATGACGCGTGAGGTGCGGTCGGTGGCGCGTCGGGGGCTTCCGTGGTCGTCGGTGTCGGGGCAGCCAGGCTCGCTGAGGGGCTCGTGCCGGGTGCCGGACTCTGCTGCTCGGTGTCGCCCCGGAAGAGGGAACCGAGAATGTCCGCAAGGCCGGTGGTGCCAGCGGTCGCGCTCGGTGAGGCGGCCGGAGCCGGGGTAAGGCCCGTTTCCTCGTCAGCCACGTGCTCCGACGGCTTGACCGACTCGCCGCTCGTGAGGGCACTTGGCGTGCTGGGAGCAACGGAAGGAGTGGGTGCCACAGCAGGGGGTGCCGTGTCGTCGGGACGGGCGCAGTCGACACCGCCACCGGGCGCCCCTTCGGGAGCGGAATGAGCCGCGGTGGCACTCGCGTCGGCTCCAGGCGGACGCTGACTTGCCAGGACGAGGACGGTCGGCAGCGCGGTCAGCACGAGAGCCTTCCCGAGGGGCAGGCGCAGGCGGGTCAGCGCGGACGTACGAGGAACGGCGTGGCGGCGCCTCTTCGACCGGGCGTAGTGGGGTCCTTCGGCCTCGCTGCGGAGGTCGGGCGACTGGTCGGTCATTCCCCGGCCCTCCCCGACGGCCCCTCGGTGTCGTCGGACGTGTTCACCGGGCCCCACGCCAGGGCCATGAGTCCACCCGTGGCCGCACACAGCGTGCCGACGAAGAATCCGCCGAAGTTCGAGATGGGAAGCGACAGCACACCGAGGAAGACGGCCACGCATCCGGCGAAGAACCTGATGACCGGCTGGAACCACAGAAGTCCGCCAAGGACGATCAACGTCAGGCCGATGACCAGGGACCCCGCCCCCGCGGTGGTGGACATCGCCACGGACAGGGCGCCCAGGGAGAGGTTGAAGTACGGGAAGTAGATGATCGGCGCGGCTGCCAGGAGTACCAGCAGCCCCGCCCAGAAGGGGCGGGTGCGCCGCCAGTCCCGAAAGTCCCGGCGAGCGCGGGCGAAGCCGCTGTCACTGTGGGGGTGCGCGGGTGCGCCGGCACTCGTCATGTCGAGGTTCCCAAATCGTCAGCGGGCGGGGGAGGTCGGGACGTGATCAGAAGCAGTTGTGGCGGCCGGCGGCGATGTTCATGTGCAGGCCCGACAGTTCGAACGTCCCGGCAGAGGTGGCCCAGACCGTCTGGTGGGCATCGATGATCTCGACCTTGTCCGCCTGCTGGGCGTAGCCGTTGGGATCGACCTTGTCCTTCGGGTTGACCTGGCCTTTGGTCATGGAACCGGTGGCGACGCCGATGTCGACGTTGGTGAAGGTGCCCTTCTTGGCCTTGAGGTCGGTCATGTCGATGTACAGGTCCTTGGCCTTGACCGGCGTACCCGACCCGCCGGCCTTGAGCGTCATCGTGTAGGTCCCGAGCACGGGGATGTCCACCGGGACGGACTGGCACATGTCGGTGACCGTCGCGTTCTTGATGGACGAGACGGAGACGGGCACGTGCTTGCCGTTCTTGGCGACGTCCACCGTGGCGTAGTTGCCGAATCCGGTGCCGCTCAACTTGCCGGCCGAGACCTGGAAGTCGGAACCGGAGATGCTGAACGAAGCGGCCAGGGCGCCCTGGGCCATGGAGACGGCGACAGCCGCCGTGGCGACCACCGTCGGCACCGCACCGATGGCGAAACGCTTCCAGTGGGTCTTGCCGATTCGCTGGGACATGGTGTGGTTCTCCGTTGTCGAGGCGTACGAGACGACCGGACCCAGAACTGACTGGCCCGGGGCGGGGGAAGAACTACGGCTGGGTGCGGCCGTGGCGATGCAGGCAACTTCCGCGGGCTCATGTAGTCCACGCGCACGAAGGAAGCGGGCACACCGAAGAAGCGCTCGATAGTGTTACTACCGAGTACCCGATAGTGGCACTATCGATCCCGTCGGGGCAACCCCCGGTAACGCGATACTGGAGGGACAGTTGAGCGTGAGGGAGCGCATGAGGATTTCAGAGCTCAGCCGACGGTCCGGGGTGCCGATGGCGACCATCAAGTACTACCGCCGGGAGGGCCTGCTCCCCGAGGGACGCGCGCTGAACCCGACCACGGTCGAGTACGACGAGGAGCACATCCAGCGGCTCCGTCTGATCCGTTCCCTCATCCAGCTCGGCGGGCTGTCCGTCGCCCGCACCCGGGAAGTGCTCGAAGCCGTCGAGCGTCCGCTGGACGCGTTCGAGACCCTGGCGGTCGTCCACCACGCCCTGCCCGTTCCTTCCGCGGAGACGAGCGGGAAGGAAGGCGAGGACCGCGAGGACCGCGCGGGTGCCGCCGACGAGGCAGCATCCGGCGGAGCCGCCGCGAGGGTCGAGGCTCTCATCGAGAACATGGGCTGGCAGATCTCCGACGCGTCACCGCATCGCCCGGCACTCGCCGGAAGTCTCGCGGCGCTGAGTCGCCTCGGCACGGACTACACGGCCGACGACCTCATCCCCTACGCACGGCTCGCCACCTCCACCGCTGACCTGGATTTCGCGCAGTTCGAAGGGATCGAGGACCAGATCGCCCTCGCCGAGAGGGCGGTGGTCCTCAGTGTGCTGTTCGAGCCGGTCGTCAGGCTGCTGCGGCGCCTGGCCCAGGAGGACGCGAACCACCGTCGCCACCATCGCCGTCCGTGCGGGCGGGGGGAGCAGCCGGCGGAGTGAGTCCCCGGCGGGGTGCCGACCGGTGACAGGCACCCCGCTCGTAGGGTTCAGCCGGCGGTGACGGGGACCCGCTCGTCGGTCTCCGTCGGCATGTCGGTCTCCTTGATACCGAACCGGTCGTAGAAGCGGGCCAGCGGGGCCGGAGCCCACCAAGCCGCCCTGCCCAGCAGTCTCATGACGGCCGTTCCCAGCAGGATGCGCACCACCAGCACGTCCGTCAGGACCGCGAACACCATGCCGACGCCGAAAAGCTTGATGGTCAGCACATCGCTCATCCCGATCGCCGCGAGCGGCACGCACATCAGCAGCGCCGCGCTCACGACCAGGCGGCCGATGGACTGCAGCCCGGTCGCCACGGCCTCCGTGCTGTCGCCCTGCTTGTCGTACTGCTCCCGCATCCGGGACACCAGGAACACCTCGTAGTCCATGGAGAGTCCGAAGATCAGCGCGAACAGCATGATCGGCATGTTGGGCTCGATGTTGCCGGTCGGGTCGAAGCCGAGCAGGTTGTGCAGATGGCCGTCCTGGAAGATCCAGACCAGGACGCCGAAGGTCGCGGTCAGCGACAGCATGTTCATCGCGATGGCCTTCAGCGGCAGCAGCACCGAGCCGAACGCGAGGAACAGCAGGAGGTACGTCATCACCGCGATGTAGAGCAGCATCCACGGCAGGGTCTCGCCCAGTGCGTCCAGGGTGTCGTCGTAGACCGCCGACTCGCCGCCGAAGTACGCCCGGGCGCCCGGCGGTTCGGGGACGTCCTTGAGCCGGTTCACCAGGTCGCGCGCGTGGGTCGAGACGGGATTGCCGTCGTAGGTGACCGACACCCGGGCCGTGGTGCCCTCGACTCCGGAGATCCTGGCGCTCGTGGCGCCCTTGGTGGCGCCGAGCCGCTCGGCGTACGCCTTCAGCGCCGCGCCCTGCTCCTTCGAGGTCCCGTCGGACTTCAGCACGAGCAGCGAGTCGATGGACTTCACCGCGTCGCCGTCGAAGTCGTGCTCCATGGCGTTGAAGACCTGGCGGCCTTCGGAAGTGCTCGGCAGCTGCTGCGCGTTGATGGATCCGAACTCGATCTTGGAGAACGGCAGGGCGAGTGTCAGCAGCAGGCCCACCGCGCCCACCACCACGAGCCATCGCCGCCGCATCAGGCCGTGCCCGAACCGGTACCAGGCACCCTCGCCCGCCGCCGACCGCCCTGCCTTCTTGCGGCGCAGCGGGAAGGCGTTGACCTTCGGTCCCATGACGGCGAGCAGGGCTGGCAGCGCGACCAGTGAGAAGAGCACTGCCAGCAGGACCGCTGCCACGCCGCCGTACGACATCGACTTCAGGAATGTCGACGGGAAGAGGGTCAGGCCGGCCAGCGCCGCCGCGACCGTGGTGCCGGAGACCATCACGGTGCGCCCGGCCGTGGCGAGGGTGCGCCCGATCGCCTCTTCGCCGGAGTAGCCGGCCTCCAGTTCCTCGCGGTAGCGGCTCACGATCAGCAGGCCGTAGTCGATGGCGACGGCGAGACCCAGGATGGTGACCAGGCTCATGGAGAACACGGACACGTCGGTGATGTTGGCGATGGTCCGCAGGACGGCCATCGATCCGAGGATGGAGAGCACGCCGACGAGCAGCGGAAGGAAGGCCGCGGTCAGACCGCCGAACACGACCAGCAGGAGCAGGAAGAGGACGGGGGCCGAGATGATTTCCGCGGTTCTCAGGTCGTGTTCGATCTTCTCACTGGCCTGGTGGCCGGTGGGCACCGTTCCGCCTTGCAGCGTCTGAAGGCCGGGTGCCGGGATCTTGTCCTTGACCGCCTCGTACGCGTCCTCCTTGGCCTTCTCGCTGCTGCCGTGGAGGTTCAGGGCGACGTAGGTGGCGTGCCGGTCGTGACTGACCTGCGCCGGCATCTTGGTCGTCCAGAAGTCCAGGTAGCCGGTCACCTCCGACTTCGGCAGGGACTCCAGCTGCTGGACGACCGCCTGCTGGAAGGACGGGTCGTCGACGGTGCGGTCCTTGTCGCGGTAGACGATCACCGCGTCGGGTGTCCGCTGCGGGAACGCCTTCTCGGCGATGTGGCCCGCGCGCACGCTGTCCGAGCCAGGGTCCTGGAAGCCGAGCGGTGTCAGGGAGCCGAAGACTCCGGCACCGTAGGCCCCGGACAGGACGACGAACAGCACGGTCAGTATCAGCAGGGGCTTTCGCCTGCGGTGGAGCAGACGCCCGAATCTCTCAAACATGGATTCTCCTGGATGGGTTCTGGGTGCTGGATGGGTGGGAAGTTGCTGTCGGCCGAGGCCGAGGACGGTCTCGAACAGCAGGTCGAGCTGCTGCTCCCGCAGGAAGTGACCGGCGTCGGGGACGGTCGGACGGCTCCGCCCCTTCGCGCCCGGGATGTGCTCCTGGAAGACCTGCTCGAAGGCGCGCGTGATGTCCTCGTGCGCGGCGAAAGCGGTGAGGAACGGCTTTCGAAGGCTGTCGGTACCACCCAGGCGCGGCTCGGCATTGAGGCGGGCGAGTCGGTGGTGTCGAGCGCTACCCGGTGTGGGAACTGCCGCACTCCGGGTCCACACGGAGAATCATAACAGTGTTTTTATTGCTCATCGCAAACCCGTCTACGCGCCACCTAGCCTTGGATGCCAGCACAGCCAGTCGCCCCAAAACGCACCCGCGGGGGCATTCATAACGGTGTTGCAATATGCTGGTTCCATGGCCAGGCTCAAGACACATGACGAAGCACTCCGGCTCCGGCTCCTGCACCGCGCCGCCGCCACGGTTTTCGACCGGGGTACAACCGCGCTGAGCCTGCGACAGTTGGCGGCGGACGCGAAGACCTCGACCACGGCGGTCTACTCGCTGTTCGGCAGCAAGGCCGGGCTGCTCAACAGCCTTTACCAGGAGGCCGTACACCTCTTCGCCCAGCGCCTGGCCACCGTCCGCCCGACGGACGACCCGGCCGGCGACGTAATCCGGATCGGACTGGCCTATCGCGAGTACGCCGTGGCCAACCCGCACCTCTACGCGATCCTCTTCGCCGACCGCAGCGCCCAGTGCCCGTCCGACTCGGACAGGCCGCGTGAGGTCGTCGAGACGTACCGGCCCCTCGTCGACGCCGTGCGCCGCGGACAGCTCGCCGGGCAGTTCGGTCCCGCGTCCGATCCCGAGGTCATCGCACTGTCGGTCTGGGGAATGGCCCACGGCCTGGTGTCCCTGGTGCTGTCCGGGAACGAGCCGCCGGAGCTCGCGGTCGCCGACTGCTTCGAGCGGTCGCTGCGGGCGCTGGTGACGGGGTGGCGGGACAGTGAGGAGCCGGTCGCCGGGCTCGCGCAGGTGACGTGATCCCGGCCCGGTCGTACCCCTCGACTCGGGCTTGCGCGCGGAAACCGATCAGTTTACAGTGACAAAACTGATCGGTTTCTCGCTGTGTGGGCGAGCCCCGGACCCGAATCCCCAGGAGTACGGATGACTGCCGCGCGCGACGCCGAGGGGCAACCGACGGTCCCCGACCCGGCTCCCAAGCTTCCGGCGAAGCTGGCGGCGCACCCGTCGGTCCAGGCCGTACTCGCCCGGCGCAGGGCCGGTGACGCGGTGAGTCCGCCGGCAGTGATCGACGCGGCCTGGCTGCGCGAGCTGTGCCTGGCGGCCGGTGCGGACGACGCCGCCGCGGTCAGCCTGGACCACCCCGACCTGGTCGGCGAGCGCGAGCACGCACAGTCCGCGCTGCCCGGCACCCGCACCCTGATCGCGATGGCGTTCCGGCTGAACCGCGACAACTGCCGCTCCCCCGCCCGCAGCGTGGCCAACCAGGAGTTCCACCAGACCGACGAACAGGCCAACCACGCCGCCCGCAGCGTCACCCAGGCCCTCCAGGACGCCGGCCACCGCGCACTCAATCCGTCGGTCGCCTTCCCCCAGGAGATGGACCGCTTCCCCGGGCGGATCTGGGTCGTGGCGCACAAGACGGTCGCGGTGGCCG
The DNA here is from genome assembly GCF_036173105.1 of Streptomyces sp. NBC_00287. Taxonomy (NCBI): domain Bacteria; kingdom Bacillati; phylum Actinomycetota; class Actinomycetes; order Kitasatosporales; family Streptomycetaceae; genus Streptomyces; species Streptomyces sp. NBC_00287. The sequence goes on along the minus strand of NZ_CP108053.1, from coordinate 5,018,132 downwards.
CCGGGCTCGGCGTGATGGGCCTGCACCGCAACGTCATCCACCCGAAGTTCGGCAGCTTCGTTCTGCTGGCCACCGTCCTGGTGGACGCGGAGGTGAGCGAGTACGGGCAGGCGTTGGACTACAACCCCTGCATCGACTGCAAGTTGTGCGTCGCCGCCTGTCCGGTCGGCGCCATCGCCAAGGACGGCTCGTTCGACGGGCTGGCCTGCGCCACGCACAACTACCGCGAGTTCATGAGCGGGTTCACCGACTGGGCGCAGACCGTGGCCGACAGCGAGGACGCCGCCGACTACCGTTCCCGGGTCACCGACTCCGAGAGCGCCTCCATGTGGCAGAGCCTGAGCTCGCCCCCCGGCTACAAATCCGGCTACTGCCTGGCCGTCTGCCCCGCCGGCGAGGACGTCCTCGGCCCCTACCTGGATGACCGCAAGACGTTCATGGACACCGTGCTGCGACCGCTCCAGGACAAGAAGGAAACCCTGTACGTCCTGCCCGACTCCCACGCGCAGGAGTACGCCCGGCGCCGCTTCCCCCACAAGCCCGTCAAGGAAGTCACCGGCGGCTGGCAGCCCCCGGCGAAACGCCCTGCGTCCACCGACCGAGAGACACGTACGTCATGAGTGGCATTCACCCCTTCCGCGTCCTGCGCGCCAAGCCTCTGTGGATCGCGAACGGCGCCATCACGGGCGTACTCGCGCTGCTGTTCGCCGTGTTCTACGTCGGCGCGAACATCGATCCGGCCGATCACCTGACCAGACTGCCCGTCGGCCTGGTCAACGCCGACAAGGGAGCCGCGGTCGGCGGCAAGCAGGTCAACCTCGGGGCGCAGATCACCGGGTCGATCAAGAAGTCGACCGCGAGCGGGGACAGGATCGGCTGGAAGGTGATGGACGAGAAGGAGATGAAGGACGAGCTCGGCAAGGGCAAACTGTTCGGCGCGCTCGTCGTGCCCGCCGACTTCACCTCCTCTACCACCGCACTGACCGGCGCCGCGGCCACCGGGACCCCGGCCCGCCCGACACTGACGGTGCTGACCAACCAGTCCGCCGGCAGCCTCGGCTCCGGCCTGGCCCGAACGGCGACGACCCAGGCGGCCGAGAACGCCTCGCTCCAGGTGGGCAAGGAGCTGACCGCCCGGATCGGGACCGCGCAGGCGAAGCTGCCCGCCGCGGCACGCGTCCTGCTCACCGACCCGGCCGCCGTCACAGTCGAGGACGGCCACCCCCTCGACTCACACAGCGGCCTGGGCATGACGGCGTTCTACTACGCGCTCACCCTCGTGGTCGTCGGCATGCTCTCCGCCAACGTCATCAGCGGCCAGGTCGACCACGCCCTCGGCTACACCCACAACGACATGGGCCCGCTGCGCCTGCACCGCCCGCTGATCCGGGCGACCCGGGTCCAGACCCTCACCATCAGCAGCACCCTCATGGCCGGTCTGTCCCTGCTGATGGGAACCCTGGTCATGGCCGGCGCGGTCGGCATCATGGGCATGGACGCCGCCCACCTGTCGCTGCTGTGGCTGTACTCGGTGTGCGCCGTCGCGGTCTCCGGGATCGGCGCGCTCACCCTCCTCGCGGTCTTCGGCACGCCCGGCATGCTGGTGGTCACGCTGGTCTTCATCGGGATGGCGGTGCCCACGTCCGGCGCCACCACCCCGATCGAGGCGCTGCCCGGCTTCTACCGCTTCCTCGCGGAGTTCGAGCCCCTGCGGCAGATCACCGGCGGCATCCGCTCGATCCTCTACTACGACGCCCAGGGCGACGCGGGTCTGACGCGGGGCTGGGTCATGATGGCGGCCGGCCTCGTGGCGGCCGGACTGTTCGGCTTCGGCGTACTGGGGTGGTACGACCGCAAGGGACTGCACCGCATCCCGGCGGAGACGAAGCCCGAGAAGACCGCCGTCCCGGCGTAACGGCAGGTCACCCAGGACGGGCCATTACTCGGAATGGCCCCGGTGTGTGTCGCCCTGCCGGGGACGACAGGCGCGCACACCATCATGGCTCGGCGACGGTCTTCCCCCAGGCCGTCGCCGAGCCTCTGCACGGAACCCCAGGGAAACCGATCGGTTTTCATTTCGTCCGCTTCGGGTTAACCTCGCGGTATGACCACCGAAGTGAAACCAAGCCCCAGGGAGCGACTGCTTGAGGCGGCGGCCACGCTCACCTACCGAGACGGCGTCAGCATCGGCGTCGAGGCGCTGTGCAAGGCGGCGGGGGTGTCGAAGCGCTCCATGTATCAGCTGTTCGAGAGCAAGGACGAACTGCTGGCGGCGAGCCTGAAGGAGCGTGCCGCCACCTTCGCGGCGAGCCTCCTACCCCCGGCGGACGATGGCCGTTCCCCCCGCGAGCGGATCCTGCACGTCTTCACGCGCGTGGAGTCGCAGGCGGGTGCGCCCGAGTTCCGAGGCTGCCGGTACCTGGCTGTGCAGATCGAGCTCAAGGATCAGACCCACCCCGCCAGCCGGGTGGCGCACCAGATCAAAGCGAACCTGACGGCCTTCTTCCGTGCCGAGGCCGAACGGGGTGGCGCGAGCGATCCCGACCTGCTGGCCCGACAGCTCATCCTGGTCTTCGACGGCGCAAGCGCCCGCGCGGGAATTCAGGCCGACAACCTGACCGGACTCGTCGCACCCACGGTGACCACCCTGCTCGACGTGGCCGGGGTGCGCTGACGCATCACCCATCCAGAACACTCCCTCACCACCCGGCACCCGAGGGAAGCCCAATGGCCGCAAGCGTGTTGCCGAGCATGCCGCAGGCGAAGAAGCCTGCGGTCTCGTCGGCATCAGCGCCCAGCGACTGGTGCACGATTTCCCAGATCCTCATCCAGCCGGCCCGGACGACCTCACCGCGCCTCGGCGGCCGCCACAGCGACGTAACCCTGCATCTGCATCAGGAGCGTTTCGGGGCGCGTCGAGATCAGCTGCGCGTAAGCGTTCGTCATGGCCTGAAGGACCCGCTCGCCGTCCTCCACACCGTCGGCCGCCCTCTCGAAAGCCAGGCGGGTGTCTTCCATGCTCCGCATCAAAGCGGCGACGAAGATCGCCTTCTTGTCCGGGAAGAGCCGGAAAAGATACGGCTGCGTGACGCCGACCCGCTTGGCGATTGCCGCGGTGGTGGCGCCGCGGTAGCCGGCGATCGCGAACTCGGCGATGGCCGCGCGGATGACGCTCTCCCGCCTCTCCAGCGCGCGAGTCCTGCCCATGACGTCATCCTCCCTGCTTGAACTTGCACGCGAAAACCGATCGGTTTACTGTAGCGGAAACCGATCGGTTTCGAATGAGTGCGGGAGTCCATGATGACAACAGATCTGCCGGTGGCCATCGTGACGGGTGCGTCATCCGGCATCGGGAAGGAAACCGCACTCGCCCTGGTCGCAGCCGGATTCAACGTGGTCGGCACCAGCCGCGACACCTCACGCGTCACCCCGCTCGGCGGTGTGACGTTCCTCGACCTCGATGTGGTCAGCGACACCTCGGTCACCGCAGCGGTCCAGGAGGTGAGCGAGCGGTTCGGGCGGATCGACGTCCTGGTCAACAACGCCGGAATCGGGTCACTGGGTGCGGCCGAGGAAACCTCCCTCGAGCAGGCCCAGGGCGTCTTCGACACCAACGTCTTCGGGGTCATGCGCATGGTGAACGAGGTCCTGCCGTACATGCGCGGCCAGGGGCGCGGGCGCATCATCAACCTCTCGTCCGTGGTCGGATTCGTGCCCCAGCCCTACATGGCCGTCTACGCCGCCTCCAAGCACGCGGTCGAGGGCTACACCGAGTCCCTGGACCACGAGGTCCGTGACCACGGCATCCGGGCACTTCTCGTCGAACCCGCCTACACCAACACCGGATTCGAGACCAACAGCGCACGGCCCGACACCCGCCTGCACGCCTACGAGAAGCAGCGGCAGACCGTCGACCGCGTGATGGCAGAGGCGATCAGGGACGGCGACGACCCCGCCGTGGTCGCCCGGGCGGTCGTCGCGGCAGCCACCGATGCGAAGCCGAAACTGCGCTACGCCGCCGGCCCCACGGCCGGACGCGCACGCCTGCTCCGCCTCGTTCCCGCCTGGGCCTTCGACCGGCAAATCCGCAAGATGAACCAGCTGGCCGGCTGACGCGCAGGCGCTGCCTGGGCTTTCCGAAGAGCTGCCCCACCCCCACCAGACAGAGGACATCTCGATGCCAGAGCGCAACCCCATCCTGATCACCGGTGCCGCCGGCGAGATCGGTGGTGTGAGCCGGACGATGGTCGACATGCTGCTCGAACAAGGGCACCCGGTGCGCGCGTTCGTGCGCCAGGACGACGAACGCGCGCACTCGCTCCGCCAGGCAGGGGCCGAGGTCTTCGTCGGTGACCTGCTCACCATCGCCGACGTGACCGCCGCGCTGAAGGGCGTCCGGCGCATCTACTTCAGCATGAGCCTGTCGCCGTACTACACCGACGCCGTCAGCCTGATGGCCGCGGCGGCGCGGGCCCAGGGCGACATCGAGGTGTTCGTCAACATCTCCGAGTACGAGCAGTCGTTCATGACGTTCGAGAAGATGACCGCGCCGGAGGAGGAACGGCGCGCGTGGCTCGGCGGACTCATCGCCAACTGGTCGCCGCAGCAGCGTGCCCACTGGGTCGCCGAGCAGGTGCTGGACTGGTCCGGCCTCCCGACCGTCAACATCCGCGGAGCCATGTTCGTCGAGAACCCCCTGATGACCTGGCTGGCACTGGAGCCGCTGAGCAAGGGTGAGCTGCGCCTGCCCTTCGGCGACCACCGGCTAGCACCCATCGCGGGGTACGACGTGGCGGAGCTGTGCGCGAAGATCCTGACCGACCCGGTGCCGCACATCTCAAAGTCCTACGACCTCAACGGCCCGGAGCTGAAGGACATGCACGGATTCGCCGAGGACTACGCGGCCGTACTGGGACGCCCGGTCACCTACGTCCCCGAAGACGTCGAAACCTGGAACGAGACCTACGTCGACACCGCCCTGGCCGCGTTCCCGCACACCGCCGAGCACCTGAAGACCCTGACCCGGCTGATGGGCGGCGGCGGATACCGCGGAGCCACCGGCCAGCTGGAAACCCTGCTCGGACGCCCACCTAAGACCGTGCGCTGGGCGTTGGAGAACCATCCGCGCATCCGAAAGCTGGCGGCCGCCTGACCGAAGACGAGTGTAGGCCGCCTCGAACCGCACTCGGCGAACAGCTCCGAGGCGGCCTCCCGACGACGGATTCGGAGGCCACAGCAGGAGGCTGCCTCCCGGCAGAGATCAAAGTCAGCATCACCGCCGGGGCTCTGCGCGATCTTCAGAATCAGGGCATACAGGGGCCAGTCGCCATGTGCACTCGCAACGACCCTGCGCAGCTGGTGTGGGGGCATGGGGGCACCGTTGTTCACCGTGGTTGTCATCACCCGCCCGCCTCTGTCGACGGCAAACTCCCCGCGTACGGCAGCCCGGCGACGCACCGTCGGCGACCTGGACCCTCGAGTGCACCACGAGCGGTTGCGTACGCCACGCGTGGTCAGTGAGCACCGGGGGTGAAGCTGAGCGGGGATGCTCATGGGAGCCGCCGCGGCCGTCGGGCAGAAACACCGCATCCGCGCGGATCAATATCTGTATCCGTGAAGTGAGAAATAGGTGGGGCACACGGCGAGTATTCCTCGATCGCCGACCCGAGCGGAATTAGTTCCCGCGCAGGGCCGATCGCGTCATGCTAGTGTCGACCTCAGTTGCAGGTGTGGTTGCCAGAAGGTTCATTTTCCGACGGGCTAATCAGCACGGCGACGCGGAATCCGCACAGGGCGAATTCCGAACATCGTCTCCGAAGGAGAAATGACATGGCTACTGGCACCGTGAAGTGGTTCAACGCGGAAAAGGGCTTCGGCTTCATCGAGCAGGACGGCGGCGGCGCCGACGTCTTCGCCCACTACTCCAACATCGCCGCCCAGGGCTTCCGCGAGCTGCAGGAAGGCCAGAAGGTGTCGTTCGACATCGCGCAGGGCCAGAAGGGCCCGACGGCCGAGAACATCGTTCCCGCCTGACACCCGCAGCAACGCATACTTCGCAGCTGGGGCCCGCACCTTGGGGTGCGGGCCCCAGCTCGCTGCATTTCAGGGCGCATGACGGGAAGGCACCACCGCATCACCGAACGCTGACGCATTCCCCGTCGATCCGAATCGGCGCCCATCATCTCCGGCCCGTTCTCGTGACTCTCTGCGCCGCTCATTTTGCTGCGGAAATTCCTTGCTACGTGCCCACGTGCTCACATCGAGGAAAGGTTCCGCTTGAACCGCGCACGCACCGCCCGCACGACCCGCACCTACGACCGCTCCCGGGGGGCTGCCGCCCAGCGCTCGGGAGCGCCGCGGCGTTCCAACGGCTACGAACGTCGACCGGCCGCACGCCAGGGCGAGTTCGCGCTGCCGAAGACGATCACGCCCGCACTGCCCGCCGTCGAGTCGTTCGCCGACCTCGCCCTGCCGACGCCGTTGCTGGCCGCGCTCGGGCACGAAGGCGTGAGCGTACCGTTCCCCATCCAGGGGGCGACCCTGCCGAACTCTCTGGCCGGCCGTGACGTGCTCGGCCGTGGCCGTACCGGGTCGGGCAAGACCCTCGCCTTCGGCCTCGCGGTGCTGGCTCGGACAGCGGGTCGGCGCGCCGAGCCGCGGCAGCCGCTGGCCCTGGTCCTCGTACCCACCCGTGAACTGGCCCAGCAGGTCACCGACGCGCTCACTCCGTACGCCCGCTCCGTGCGGCTGCGGCTGGCCACCGTGGTGGGCGGGATGTCGATCGGCAGGCAGGCCGGTGCACTCCGGGCCGGCGCGGAGGTCGTCGTCGCGACGCCGGGGCGGCTGAAGGACCTCATCGGCCGTGGCGAGTGCCGACTGGACGACGTCGCCATCACCGTCCTCGACGAGGCCGACCAGATGGCCGACATGGGTTTCATGCCGCAGGTCACCGCGCTGCTCGACCAAGTGCGCCCCGCAGGGCAGCGGATGCTCTTCTCGGCGACCCTGGACCGCAACGTCGACCTGCTCGTCCGCCGTTACCTGACGGACCCGGTGGTGCACTCCGTGGATCCGTCGGCGGGTGCGGTCACCACGATGGAGCACCACGTGCTCCACGTGCACGAAGCGGACAAGCACCGGACGACCACCGAGATCGCGGCGCGAGACGGCCGGGTGATCATGTTCCTGGACACCAAGCACGCTGTGGACCGGCTGACGAAGCACCTGCTGAACAGCGGCGTCCGCGCCGCGGCCCTGCACGGCGGCAAGTCCCAGCCGCAGCGCACTCGGACCCTCGCCCAGTTCAAGACCGGACATCTGACGGTGCTGGTGGCGACCAACGTCGCGGCGCGCGGGATCCACGTCGACAACCTCGACCTGGTCGTCAACGTCGATCCGCCCACCGACCACAAGGACTACCTGCACCGCGGCGGCCGTACCGCCCGCGCCGGAGAGTCCGGCAGCGTCGTCACCCTGGTGACCCCCGACCAGCGCCGCAGCATGAACCGGCTGATGGCTGCAGCCGGCATCAACCCCCGGATCACCCCGGTACGTTCGGGTGAGGCCGAACTGAGCCGCATCACCGGGGCCCAGGCCCCTTCCGGTGTTCCCGTCGTCATCACCGCGCCCGTCGCGGAACGCCCCCGCCGTGCTGTGTCGTCCGCAGCTCCCTCGCCCCGAAGCCGCCGCGACCGCCCCTCCCAGGGGCAAGCCACCGGACGAGCGGGGCGGCGCAGGGCACAGCGGCCCGCCTTCGAGCCGGCTGCCTAGAGGCCTCGATCAGAAGCTCACCCATGTCCGAGGAGGCAGCTTTGACACCGGTTCAGACGCAGCGACAACAGGCGGTTCCCTCCCCCATGAGCGCGGTCGGCGACATGGACGCGGCCGGACCCCGGGTCCGGGACGACATGACCGTCGAGGTCGCCCTGGCCGTCATGGCCAGTGCCCGTGTCGAGTACCTCCTCCTGTGCGACGGGGACGACCAGTGCACGGGCTCGATCACCCGGGCTGAACTCGCCGTTCACCGCGGCAGTTCCACGTACACGGACCGGATCCGGCTACGGGACGTCCTCGACGGACCGTTGATCCACCTCGCCCGGGTCAGCCCCTTCTCCTTCTCTCAGCCCGTCTCCTTCTCTCTGTGAGGGCTCATGCGCTGTGTCATCGCCCGGTACCCGTTCGACCTGACCAAAAGCGGAGTGCTGGCCTCGATGAAGGGCATCACGCCCGAGGTCGTCACAGGTGAGGCCGTGACCATCGGCCGCCGCCGCTACCCCGTCAAGCAGGTAGGGCAGGTCATCACCCGGCAGGATTGCCGTGACTTCACCGGCGGCGAAGTCATCCGGGCCATGACCCGCCTCGGTTTCACCTGCCATGCCCGCCCCGACGCCGCGCCCGTGCGTGTCCCGACTCCGCTCCAGATCGCGTCGACGCTGCTCGGAGCCGTCTCCCTGGACGTATGAGTACGGGCGGCAAACCGCCATCAGGATCCCGGTGAGGGCCCTGCCGATACGTGTCGGCAGGGCCCTCACTGTTGTTGCAGGTCACAGGCTATCTGTTCCCCCAAAGAGCCGAAATCTACTGTCGCCGGAGTAGACATTGAGCTCTGGCACGGTTAGCCTCTTTCTCGTTGACACCGGTCAAGCGAATCCCGGCAGACACGAACTGGCGGGTTGCAGTACATGAAGTTCGCAGGTCCAAGTGGTTTGGTTCATCAGAGGAAGGACGGAGGAGCAGACGCCATCAGGATCGCCCGGCCCGAGAAGCCCTCGGCCCGGGTACCGCAAGACCCCGGATTGGAAGGTGGTCCCCGGTCACGCAGCCGCGATCCCCGCACACCCCCCTTTTGCAGGGCTGGTAGCGGAAACAGAAGGTCGGCACAGCATTAGGGCCGACAGATGGTGTTGAATTTCCTTCGGGGCCCTGGTGCCGTGCGGCACCAGGGCCCCTCGACGCGCGTTGCACAACGAGGTGACATGACAGCAGATACCCCTCTCAGTGGTCGTCTGGACGACGACGACTACCCCGCATACACGATGGGGCGGGCCGCCGAGATGCTCGGCACCACCCCGGCTTTCCTTCGAGCCATCGGTGAGGCTCGTCTGATCACTCCGCTGCGCTCGGAGGGCGGACACCGCCGGTACTCCCGCTACCAACTGCGGATCGCGGCGCGGGCCCGCGAACTCGTCGACAAGGGCACCCCGATCGAGGCCGCTTGCCGCATCGTCATCCTTGAGGACCAGCTCGAGGAAGCTCAGCGCATCAACGCCGAGTACCGCCGCCGTGCCGAACACGAAGCGCCCGACAGCTCCGTTCCCCGTTCCGGCTGAGCACGTGGCGCGGGCCGGTCGGCAACGAATCTGCCCAGGTCAGCAGGCATACGGCGATGCACGCGCCGTCGCTTCCCAAGGTGATGTTCCGGTGGGGAAGGGGGCGAGCGCCGCCCGGCGTCGGAAGAGTTCCTCGGCCGCGGTCTGGGCCCGCAGGCGGATGTCTTCCGGGTCGACGGTGAGGATCTGACCGCCGTCGACGAGGAGGCTGGGCTCGTGCCCGTCGTACCCGGCGCTCCCCGCGATCGCCGCGTGCTCGGCGTCTACACCACCGACCTGCCCGACCCCGGGCGCTACATCGACGGCGGTGAGCTCGTCCTCACGTCCACCACCTGGTACCGGGAGCCGCGGGACGCCGACGTGTTCGTGGCCGCGCTCGCCGGATCAGGTGCCGCAGTGTTGGTCGCCGGTGCGGCAGCCATCGGCGAGTTGCCGGCCTCCCTGGCCCAGGCGTGCGAGCGGCACGGTCTGCCGTTGTTCACCGTCGGCGACGACGTGTCGTACGCGTCCCTCACCGAGACCGTGCTGGCCGCGCTCGCCGGGCCGGTGGGCCGCTCGCCGGGCGCCGGGCTGCATCGCGGGCTGGTCGCCAGCATGGCGTCGGGGGCCGGGCCCGAGGGGCTCGTGGAGGTGCTGGCCCGGTCCACCGGGATGTGGTGCGCGGTGCTGTCCGCGACCGGGCGCCCCACCGCCGGCGCGGTGCCCGAGGTGTCGGACCACCACCTCGAACGGGCCCACCGCGAGGCCCTCGCCACCGGTGCCTTCCCCTCCGTACAGCCCCTGCCCGGCGGCGGGCACCTCACCTTCTTCCCCGTGCAGTCCCCGGTCGCGCGCCGTCCGCCCGCCGGTTACCTCGCCGCCTTGGGCGACTACCGCGACTGGGCGCCCGGCGTCGCGGACGCAGCCGCGGAGGTGTGCGCGCTGCTCGCGCTGGACCGGGTCTCCCGGCAGGAGCGCCGGCGCATCGAGGAGCGGTTCCTGCGGGAGTCGGTCGACCTGGTGCGGGAGGGACGCTTCGACGCGGCGGAGGGCCGTCTGCGCAGCCTCGGCCTCGACCCGGAGGCGACGCTGACCAGCGTCTACGTCACGGCCATCGGCCGCCCGTACGGTGCGGAAGTGGCTGCCGTCATCCTGGATGACGTCTTCGACCAGCTCCCCGGCTGCTCGGCGCCGGTCGCCGAGGAGGACGGCTATCTGATGCTGGTGCCGACCGACGACGACTTCCGCCTCTCCGCCCGCCTGGAGGAGGCGGCCCGTCGGCTCGCCCCGCTCCTCGCCCACGGATGGGCCGCCGCCGGTACGGCCGGACTGCGCCGCTCGCTCGACGAGGCCCGGCACGCCCACCGCATCGCCTGCCTCGGCACCGCCACCGTGCGCACCGCCACCGCCGAGAACCTCTCCTCCCACCTGCTGCTGCTCGCCTCGGTGCCGGACGACGTCCGCAGGCTCTACCGCGAGCGGCTCATCGGCGTCCTGGAGGAGTACGACGCCGAGCACCACAGCGACCTCGTGGGCACCCTCACCGCCTTCCTCGACGCCTCCGGATCCTGGCAGCGCTGCGCGAAACAGCTCCACGTGCACGTCAACACGCTGCGCTACCGCCTCCAGCGGGTCGAACAACTCACCGGGCACAGCCTGGCCACCCTTCGTGACCGCGTGGACTTCTGCCTGGCACTGAGCATCCGCTGATTCGACGAAGGTCGGCGCCTTGCAACGGCGCATGCGCCTGTCGGGCGGCAGAAGCGCTTCAGGCGACGTCGTGGACGTAGTGCTCGCTCAGGTCGGATGCGTGCCGGGCAACAGCCCGGTAGTCGGCATCGTCGTGGAGGACAGCCAGGCCGTGGTGGGCCGCGGTGGCGGCGATGACGAGGTCCACGGCCGAGGCGCTGCGATGCTCCCCGGCCTGGGCCATACGGTGTTGCACCGCACCGACCCAGCGCCCCGCGTTCTTCGGTACCGACACGTCGGGGTAGAGGTCGGTGAACATCTCCGCGATCTCGTCGTACTCGCGTCCGTTCCGAGCGCTGTAGAGGAACTCTGCGCGCTGGGCGTAGCAGGACGCGATGACCCCTGCATTGATCGCGTCGTACCAGGCCGATTGCAGTTTGGGGTCGCGGAGCAACCGGACCAGGCCGGACGTGTCGAGCAAGTAGATCACCGGCTGTGCTTCTCCGCCCGGTGCAGGCGCTCGGCGTCCTCGACGGCACCCCACTCACGCGCACGCTCGAAGTGACGGCTGATGCGAGCCGCGCGCTCCTGCTGCTCGGCGTAGAAGTTCAAAGCGAGATTGACCGCCTCCTTCTTCGTCCTGACCTTGGACAGAGCCATGGCACGTTCCAAGGCGTCGTCATCGATGTCGATCTGGGTCACAGACATGCGGCACCTCCCCACAATGTTGGTGATGTACAAAGAAGAATACGTCACCAACATTCGCGGGTCCATGCCAGTTCCCGGCTCAAGGCAACCCTTTGCGTGGCCTGTGACCACAAGGAGTCGGATCCGGCCCTTCGGGTGGCTGGATCCACCTTTCCTCCCGTGAACGGCATGCAAGGAGCGCACCTCCCCCATGAACAACCCCACGAACGACGGGCGCCGCGGGCGGCACCGCCGTCGCTGGACCGCGACCGGTCTGCTGCTCGGCGTGCCCGCCATCGTTGTGCCGTATCTGCTGTTCGCGCAGGAGGACTCGCAGGCCGCGACGGTCGACGGCAGTGCCTACTACCGGCTGGTTTCCGTACGCAGCGGCAAGGTGCTGGACGTCAACGCGTTCTCCACGGCCGACGGCACCCGCATCCAGCAGTGGACCGACCAGAGCACCGCCAACCAGCAGTGGAAGTTGAAGCCCACCGGGGACGGCTACTACGAGCTGGTGAACCGCAACAGCGGCAAAGTGCTGGGCATAGCGGGCGGTTCGACCGACCGGGCGGCCGCCGCCGAGCAGCAGACCGACAGCTCCTCCACTTCTCAGGAGTGGCGGATCGACGATGTGAGCGGCTCCGACGCCGTCACCTTCACCTCCCGCAAGAGCGGCCAGGTCCTGGACGTCTCCGGAGGCTCCACGGCCGAGGGCGCGGCAGTCATCCAGTATCCGAGCAGGGGCAGCACCAACCAGCAGTGGAAGCTGGTGCAGGTGTCCGAGGCCCAGGCGGCCGGGGCCGGCAGCGCGCAGACCACGGCCGCGGCCGGACCGTATGTGTGGAAGAACGCCCAGGTGGTGGGCGGCGGTTACGTCACCGGGCTGGTGTTCAACCCGCGGGAGAAGGGCCTGCTGTACGCCCGCACCGACATGGGCGGCGCCTACCGCTGGGACGTCGCGGCCGAGCAGTGGATCCCGCTGACCGACTGGGTCGGCGAGAAGGACTGGAACCTGCTGGGCATCGACTCGGTGGCCACCGACCCCGTCGACCCCGACCGGCTCTATCTCGCGGCGGGCACCTACACCAACAGCTGGGCGGGCAACGGCTCGATCCTGCGCTCCAAGGACCGTGGCCGCACCTTCCAGCGCACCGACCTGCCCTTCAAGCTGGGCGCCAACGAGGACGGCCGCGGGGCGGGCGAACGGCTGGTGATCAACCCCGCGGACAACGGCACCCTGCTGCTGGGCACCCGCAAGAACGGCCTGTGGCGCAGCACCGACCACGGCGCGACATGGAGTCAGGTCTCCTCGTTCCCCGTCAAGGACGGGGCGAGCAGCGGCGCGGGCATCTCCTTCGTGACGTACGACCCGAAGGACAGCAAGACGGTCTATGTCGGCGTCGCCGACAAGTCCACCTCCCTGTACCGCTCCACCGACGGCGGCGGCACCTGGCAGGCCGTCTCCGGGCAGCCCACCGGCCAGATGCCGCAGCACGGCGTGGTCTCCGGTGACGGCTCGCTGTACCTGACGTACACCAACGTCGTCGGACCCAACGGCGTGACCGCGGGCTCGGTGTGGAAGTACACGCCGGCCGGCGGGGCGTGGAAGAACGTCTCGCCGTCCCAGGGCAGTTACGGGTTCTCCGGTCTGGCCGTCGACCCGCAGAAGCCGTCCACGGTGATGGTCACCACCCTCGACCGCTGGTGGCCCGAGGACGAGATCTACCGCACCACCGACGGCGGTACGACCTGGAAGGCGCTGGCCGACAAGTCGGTGCGGGACGCCTCCGCCGCTCCCTACGTCGGTACCGGCACCGGGCACTGGATGACCGCCCTGGCCATCGACCCCTTCAACTCCGGGCACGTGCTGTACGGCACTGGCAGCGGCATCTGGCGCAGCAAGGATGCCAACGCCTCCGACAGCGGCGGCACCAGTCACTGGACCGTGGGGGCCCGAGGCCTTGAGGAGACCGCGGTGCTGGACGCGGTCGCCCCGCCCGGCGGTGCCACCGTCATCTCTTCCATGGGTGACCTCGGCGGTTTCCACTACAACTCCTCCAGCTCCCTGGCCGAGGTGCCCGCCGGGCGGCTGAAGAACCCGATGATGATCACCAGCACCGACATCGACTTCGCCCAGTCCAACCCCTCGCTGATGGTCCGCGTCGGCCGTGGCGGCGAGCAGGACGGCGCCTACTCCACCGACGGCGGCAGCAACTGGACCGGCTTCAAGTCGGAGCCGGTGGGCAGCGCCGACAGCGGCCAGGTCGCACTCGCGGCGGACGGCTCCGCCATCGTCTGGACCGAGGAGGGGCAGGCCCCGTACCGCTCGACCGACAAGGGGGCGAGCTGGTCGAAGGTCAACGGCCTGGGCAACGGCGCCGTGGTCGTCGCCGACCGCTCCTCGGCCAAGACCTTCTACTCACTGTCCGGCGGCACCCTCTACGCCAGCACCGACGGCGGCGCGACCTTCACCGCCCGCGCCACCAACCTGCCCTCCGGCCGGCTCACGGCCGTCCCCGGCATCGCCGGGGACCTGTGGATCGCCGACGGTGGCAAGGGGCTGCTGCACTCCACCGACGGCGGCCGCACCTTCACCACGCTCAGCACGGTGAAGTCGGCCTCCGCCCTCGGCTTCGGCAAGGCCGCGCCGGGCGCCTCCTACCAGGCCCTGTACCTGATCGGCACCGTCAAGGACGTCACCGGCGTCTTCCGCTCCACCGACAAGGGCGCCACTTGGCTCCGCGTCAACGACGACGCCCACCAGTGGGGCAGCATCGGCGGCACCGGAGTCGTCTCCGGTGACCCCGACACCTTCGGGCGCGTCTACATCGGCACCAACGGACGCGGCCTCCAGTACGGCGACCCGTCCTGACCCAGGCGCCCAAACGGGGCCGCAGGCACAACGGCCTGCGGCCCCGCTACGGCTGCGGCGCTGCGCGAAGTGCTGCTTCACCATCTGTAGTGCGGGTACCTCACCGGTGATGCGGTGAGGTCAGGTAGCTGCCTGAGGAGTTCCTTGCCGTAGTCGTTGCCGTTCGGGGTGCGGATGATCGAGTGGACGTGCTTCTGGGTCGGGCCGTCGCCCTGGGTGGCGCCCTAGGCTCCGGCCAGCGGGCCCGGGCCCTGGCAGGGCCCGCAGCCGCAGCATGACCTCCTCCAGCGAGAAGGGCTTGGTCACGTAGTCGTCGGCGCCGGCCGACAGTCCGTCGAGGCGGTGTTCCAGCGCGTCGCGGGCGGTGAGCATGAGCACGGGCAGCCGCGCGTTCTCGTACCGCAGTCGCCGCAGTACGTGCACGCCGTCCAGGTCGGGCAGCATCCCGTCCAGGACGACGGCGTGCGGGGCGCAGCTGCGGGCGAGCGTCAGGGCGCCGTGTCCGTCGTCCGCGACGAAGGGCTGCCAGCCCGCCCCGGTCACGGCCCACCCCACGATCCTGCGCCGCGATTCTGAGGGTTCGCTGTGGGCGCCCTGTTGCCCGGCCGTGGATCGCGGTGACGTCAGATCGGGCTCAGCTCCCGGACGGGGCCCGGCAGCGTCGAGCGCAGACGTCGGTCGTGGGTGACGATGATCAGGGTCCCTTCGTAGTCGGCGAGGGCCTTTTGGAGGTCCTCCACCAGCGCCGGTGCCAGATGGTTCGTCGGCTCGTCCAGGAGCAGGGCGTCGTGGGGCTCGGTGAGGAGGTGGGCCAGTTCCAGGCGGCGGCGCTGGCCCGTGGACAGGTCCCCCACCCTCCGGGGCAGGTCGGAGTCGCGGAAGAGGCCCAGGGAGAGCAGTTCCTCGGCGCGGTCCTCCCCGAAGGCCGCGAGCAGGGAGAGGTCCTCGTCCGCCGGCGGGGCCGCCACCTGACGCAGGAAACCCACCCTCGCCGGTCGCCGCACCGTCGCGCCCGGCTCCGGGGTCAGTTCACCGGCCAGCACCCTCAACAGGGTGGACTTTCCCGCGCCGTTGGGACCGGTCACCAACAGTCGGCCACCGGCAGGGACATGCAGCGAGTCCAGGAGCAGGCGACCGGGCACCCACAGGTCCGCCACCTCCACCGCCCGGTCCGCCGAACCCTCAATCTGTGCCGCGAAGCGCAACGGCTCCGGCGGCGCCGACACCGGGTTCTCCGTCAGCCGCTGCACCCGCTCACAGGCATTGCGGATCCGGCTCATCGCACCGTGGGCCCGCGACCGGGCCCGGAACGCACCCGCCCCGCTGAACGCCCACGGCCCCTTGCGCGGGATCGCGTCGAGCCGGCCGATGTGGGAGTCGGCGAGCCGCGACTGGCGGGCCACCTCCGCCCGCCACTCCTCGTACTCCCGCTCATGGCGGGCGCGTTCGGCGGCCTTGGCGGTGAGGTATCCCTGGTAGCCGTCGCCGTAGCGGCGGACGGATCCGCCGTCCACCTCCAGGATGGTGTCCGTCACCCGGTCGAGGAAGGTCCGGTCGTGGGTGACGGCGACGATCGTGCCGCGGTGGGTGCGCAGCCGCTCCTCCAGCCAGGCCACCGCCTCGTCGTCCAAGTCGTTGGTCGGTTCGTCGAGGAGGAGGAGTTCGGGTGCCGCGGCGAGCGTCGCGGCCAGGGCCAGTCGGGAGCGCTGGCCGCCCGAGAGCGTGCCGAGCCTGCGCGAGCGGTCCAGGGCCGCCGACTCGCCCAGGTGGCGCAGGGTTACGTCGACCCGGCGGTCCGCGTCGTAACCGCCGCGCGCCTCGAACTCCGCCTCCAGCGCCGCATATCGGTCGTACGCCGAGGCATCGGTTTCGAGCGCGGCGCCGGTCGCCCGCAACCGTCGTTCCAGAGCGCGCAGTTCGGACAGCGCCAAGTCGATGGCGTCGCCCACACATGCCGTGTCCTGCAGGTCCAGGGTCTGCGCCAAGTGGCCTGTGCCGCCCGGTGCTACGACGGTGAGCTCGCCGTTGTCGGGCCATACGGCGCCCGCGAGCAGCCGTAGCAGCGTGGACTTGCCGGAGCCGTTGTCCCCGATGACTCCCGCCCGCTCCCCGGGGCGGACGGTGAACGACACACGGTCCAGGACGAGTTGAGGGCCGTACCGCTTGCTGACATCGGTGACGGTGAGCTGGGAGACGGTAGTGGAGGGTGCTTCCGGAGTACGGAACAAGTGGTTCTTCTTTCGTGGGCGACAGGGGTAGGGGTTCGGTCGAAGTGTCGAGACGAGACGTCTCGTTCCGACCGGACTCCGGAACCATAACCCCTACCTCTCACCCACGCAAGACGCTCCGTCTCGCCAGTGCCGGGTCACCAACCGGGGCCCACCCGGAGCAGATGGTCCCGTACCCGCGTGACGTGCGGATTCTCCGAAGTGCCCGGGCGCCCCACCAGGTAGGCGGTGTTGATGGGCGGATCCTCGGGTTCGTGGAGGGGGATCAGGGCGCCCTCGGCAAGTTCGGGGGCGCACAGATAGCGAGGCAGAACGGAGAAGCCCGCGCCTCCGGTCACCGCCGTCAGCACGCCCCGTAGGTCCGGCATCGTGACCGCGGCCCGGCAGTTCAGGCGCTGCTCGAAGACGTGCCGCCAGTAGCGGCGGAGGATGGGGAGGTCCTCTGCGTAGGCGATCAGGGGGACCGCGTGGAGGACGCCCGGGCCCTCCGTCGTCACCCGGTCGCCGATTCGGTCCGCCCAGGCCGGTGCCGCCACCAGCACGAACTCCTCGTCGAACAAGGGGGACGCGTTGAGCGTCCGGCCCCGGGGGCGGGTGGTGGCCAGGACCAGATCGTGGCTGCCCGCCCGCAGCTCGTCCAGCAGCGGGTCCGTCAGGCCGGGCGTGACCCTCAGTCGTACGCCCTCCGCCACCAGCGGGGCCAGTGCCGGCAAGACGCGGAGGCAGAGGAGTTCGGCCGGACCGGCCAGGTGGACCGGGGCCGGCGGGCCCGCCTCCGCCGGATCGCGGCCGGTGGCCGCCAGCAGCGCGTCGAGCGGTCCCGCGACCCTCGCGGCCAGGTCATGGGCGTACGACGTGGGCGTGACGCCCCTGGGCAGACGGGCGAAGAGCTCGCGGCCCGACTGCCGCTCCAGGGCCTTCACCTGGGTGGTCACCGTGGGCTGGGAGATGCCCAGCACCTGTGCGGCGGCGGTGAAGGAACCGGAGCGGTAGACGGCGAGGAACGTCCGGATCAGATTGAGATCCTGAGGTACGTCCACTCAGGCCACTCAGCCGAGCTTCTTCAGCAGCTCGGCCGCGAGCGGTGCCGAGGAGGCCGGGTTCTGGCCGGTCACCAGATTGCGGTCGACGACCACGTGCGGCGCCCACGGCTCGCCCGCCCGGACGTTCACGCCCGCCTCGACGAGCCGCGACTCCAGCAGCCACTTCGCCCTGTCGGCGAGCCCGGCCTGGGTCTCCTCGGCGTCGGTGAAGGCGGCGATCCGGTAGCCGGCGAAGGCGTTGGCGCCGTCCTCGCGGGTGGCGGCGAGCAGCGCGGCCGGGCCGTGGCAGACCACGCCGAGCGGCTTGCCGGAGTCGAGGACGTCGACGAGGAGCCGGCCGGAGGTGGTGTCGGCGGAGAGGTCCTCCATGGGGCCGTGGCCGCCGGGGTAGAAGACGGCGGCGTAGTCGTCGAGGTCGACGTCCTCCAGCCGGACCGGGTTCTTCAGCTCGGTCATCGCGTCGAGCGCCCGCGCAACCTCGTCGGCGCCCTCCTGGCCGCCGTTGAACTCCGGGGCGAGGCTGCCCTGATCGACGGTGGGCACGACACCGCCGGGCGTGGCGACGACGACCTCGTGGCCCTCGGCCGTGAACCGCCGGTAGGGGGCGACGGCCTCCTCGGCCCAGAAGCCGGTGGGGTGACGGGTACCGTCGGCGAGCGTCCAGTAGTCGACGCCGGTCAGTACGAACAGGATCTTCGACATGGTGCGTTCTCCAGGGGGTTCGTCGGGACCTCGAACGTAAGCCCGTCGACCCATAGGAATCCAATGAGGATTCCGATCGCTGGCATTGGAATTCCAATGGCTTCCAGGGAATACGCCGGTCCCTTGCGAATCTACGTCCCCGCGTGCACGTACGCCGCCCAGATGTGCGGCCGCTCGGGGACCCTGCGGCGGAGCTGGCGCACCGTGTCGTGCAGGGCGTGGGCCGCGCCGGGGGCGTCGGGGGCCGTCGTACGGCGGTAGAAGTCGCGGGTCATGTGGTCCGCGTGGGTGCTGTCGATGGTCCACAGGGTGCCCACCGCCGCGGGGAACCCGGCCAGCAGGAAGGAGCTGGTGATGTGGATGGCCTCGTCGGTCAGCCGTTCCGCCGTCCGGGCGGTCCCGCAGGCCGCCAGGAACGCCAGCCGCGCCGCGCGCGGACGGGCCCGGCAGATCTCCAGCACCGAGACCGGCTCCCCGCTCGGCAGCTGGAGCAGCGCGCCGGAGGGCTCGGTCGGATCGGTGGCCGCGTGGCAGCCGAAGTGGGCCCAGGAGGCGTCGTGCAGGGCGCCGAGCACCGCCTGCCGGGTGGCGGCCGTACCGATCAAGGGCGGCGGCGCGCCCAGGAGTTGGGCCGCGTACCCCGTGGCCGCCGCGACTCCGGGGAGCTCTTCCTCGGGCTCCGCGACCAGGAGGGCGCCGCCTCGGCCGGGGCGGCGCCGGGCCCGGGCGCGGGCGTAGGCCAGGGTCTGCAGGCCCGGGACGTACGAGGACACCACCGCGTCCAGCGCCGCGCCGCAGCCGCCCTGCTCGCAGTCCGGTGCCGTGCACTGGGCCGCGTGGAGCGGCAGGGCGCTGAAGGCGCCGGTCGGGACCCACCACAGGCGGGGCCAGGTGCCGTGCCGGGGGACCGGATCGGCGGTGCCCGCCAGTTCCAGCACCGGACGGACGACCTTGTGCCAGGTCCACGCCAGCGTCTCGCGGACGGTCCTGCCGGCGGCGACGAGCCGGGCGGGCCCCGGACGTGCCGTGCCCTGGGCGTTGATCGCGTCGACGGCGTCCCGCAGCTCCCGCGCGGCCTTGGCGACCTCGTCGGACTCGACGTCGAGATGCAGGGCGGTGATCGACCGGTTGGTGACGACCAGGGCCTGGCAGAAGCGGCGGCCCTGGTTGAGGACCACGACGGGCCCGTCGGCCGCGAGCTCCCGCAACTGGGGTGCGGTCAACGGCCGTAGGAAGTCCTCGAAGCCGGGCTCGCTGCGAATACGGTCGACCAGCGCGTCGAGTTCCCGAGAGGCCCGCAGCCCCGCGAGCCGCGCCCACTCGGCGTGCCCTGCAGGGCCGGAGTCCGGTACGTCCGAGGCCAGCGCGTCCGTCAGCCGCTCGAACTCGGCCGCGAGAGCGGGGTGCACGGAACGCAGGTCGCCGATGTCGGCGCGGGCCTCGATGCGCCGGGCCAGCAGCAAGCCGCGGCCCCTTTCAAGGAGTTCGGCAGCTCGGTCGACCTCGGGGCCCTGTACGGCACGGCCTAATCCGGGCAGCGCCTGCACCGCCTCGGCGGTCTCGCGTACGGCGTTCTCGACGTCCTGGGCCTCGGCCTCCCGGCGGTCCTCCGGTGTGGTCTCCAGTCGCTTCGCCACCGCCTCCAGCCGGTCCGTGACCGCGCCCAGATGCCCGGGCAGCAGACTCGCCACCTCCCGGCCCACGAGCTGCATGAGGATCAGCTCGACGATCGTCCGGATGTCCCCCTCGAACGTCGACAGACCGTGCTCAGCGCTCTGTTGATCGCTCCCCCGGTCGGTGATCGCGGCCATCGCTTCGACACCCGCCTCCAGGTGGTCGAGGGCCAGGTCGATCCGGGGCCGTGGCCTGCCCAGCGCTCCGGCCGCCGCGGCGATCGCCCCGTGGGCCCGCATCGACACCGGTACCGCCCGGTCCCGCCAGGCATCGGGGTCCGCGGTACCGGCCAGCCGGTCCCGGAGCGGTCCCATGAGGTTCTCGAAGAGGTCCGAGGAGGACCCTTCCCGCGCCTGAGCTGCCGATGCCCCTGGCGCCACCTCGGGCAGCCGCCCCCGCGCAACGAGATCGAAGACAAACCGCATCGCCCCGGCGAGGTCGACCGGACCCCCCTGAGGCGTCGCCTCCTCGATCACGGGCCCCAGCTCACGCGCCTCCGCGACCAGCGCCGCCGCCCGCTCCGGCTCGGTGGCGCGCAGCAGCACCGCTCGCTGCATCAGCACCCGGGCCAGTGTCGTCGTGACCATGGGCCGCATCGGATGTCCGGCGGGGCAGGCCGCGAAGGTACGGCGGCACTGGTCGACGATCGAGTCGTCCAGGTCCGTCCGGGGGCCGCCGCCGGGTCCGATCGTCTCGACGAGATCCACATACACGTCGCCCATCAGGTCGTACCAGGGCCGTTCCCCGCCCGTGGCCGGGGCCTCTCGGATGAGGTCCCGCATGCGCCGGGCGATCTGGCGGGCCCTTTCGAGCTGGGCCGGTTCATGGCCGAAGAGATAGTTCTGGACGGCGTTGTGGAACTCGGTGCGGGCGGCGAGGACGGCATGGTCGGTCTCGGTCACCACCACATCGCCGTACGGGAGTTCATCGAGCTCCGGCATGACGCCCGCCGCCCCCGAGGCGAGCAGCGCCGCGGCCTCACGGGCACCTTCCGCGTCGAAGCGGCCGATGGACAGGACGGTGAGCGCGTCGGCGAGGATCTTGTCGAGGTGGCCCGCCAGGTCGTCCGGCACATGGGGGCGGGCGTACCGGACCAGCTCCACGACCTCTTCGAGGGCCGCCGGATCACCCCGCTCGGAGGCTCGCGCCGACAGGGCACTGGCGAGCGCGGCGGCGAGGGTGGGCCGTAGCTCGATGTCGTTCTCATCGAGGTCCGCGAGCATCTCCCGCATGGTCTCGATGTCGGATTCGAGGTTCTCGGGGGTGTCGAGACGGACGTCGTTCATACGGGACATCTGCCGGACCAGTCCCGTGAGTTCGTCCGGCAGGGAGTCCTCGTGCACCGAGGCGAGGGCGATGGGCAGCGCGGCCTCGTAAAGGCCCCGCCGCAGCAGATCCGCAGCCATGGAAGCGCCGGCCGCCTCCGTGAGCTGCCGGGACTCCGCCGCCAGCAGATCCGCCCGCGCCGGTGCCGTCGCCCGCAGTGTCTCCGCCCGCCAGCCCGTGAGCGCCGCCAGGACGGCGAGGTGGGCGGCGCGGCGCGGATGACTGGCGGGGAGGGCCGTGCGGAAGCGGGCGATGCGCTCGTCGGCGCTGTCGTCGGGGACGAACCCCGCGGCCAGGTCGAGGACTTCGAGGTCGATGTCCGGCGGGCCGTCCCCCTGGCGTCGTCTGACCTGGTGGATGAACCGGCCCAGAGCCTCCGGCGACTCGTCCGTCTCCAACGAGCGGTACGCGGCCAGCACCGCCTGCTGCTCCTCGCCCAACGCCCCTACGGAATCGACCAGTTCCGCCGCCTCCAGAGCCGCCTCCGGGTCCTCCCGCTCCCTGGCGAAGGCCGCGAGCGCCTGGCCCAGGGCGGCCGTGACCCGGGGATACGCGGGATGGTCCGCGGGCGTCACGTCCCGGGCCGCGCGCAGTCGTCGTACGGCGCAGGCGATACGGGCCGCGTCCTGCTCGGCGATGCCCGCGTCCGCGATGGCCGCGCCGATGTGCAGATCGCGTTCGCCGGGCCAGGTGACGGGCAGGGTGGCCAGCGTGCGCAGCATGTTCAGACCGTCGGCGGTCTCCTGGGTGAGTGCCCCTTCGGGAGCCGCCGCCACCAGCCGCTCCACTACGGCCAGTTCGGGCGCCCCGAGCAGCCGGGCCGCGTCCACTACCGCACGCAGGGCGATCCCGGCGGCGGTCTGTACATCGGCGGCACCCGGCGGGACGAGCGGGAGCCGCTCGCACACCGCCCGTCCATAGCGGGCGGCGGCAGCCAAAGCGGGGGGCTCTGCCAAGAGTTGGAAGCGGGCGACGTGCACTCCCAGGGCATGGATGCCCAGCTCCACGAACCCCGGGTGGTCTTCGTCGAGCAGATACTCAAGTGCCGTCTCCGCCCAGGCCAGCGCCCGGTCGAGCTCGCCGGCCTCGCCGTGCGCCGAGCTGACGAGATAAGCGAACCGGGCCTCGTGGGACGGATCGGCGGGGTCGAAGCCCTTGCGGAGATCGGCGGGCAGCCCCGCCTCCTCGGGCAGCCGCGGGCACAGGAACCCGAAGGTGCCGAAGACGACGACCTGGTTCTGCTGGGCCTCGGGATCCTCGTCGCCCAAGTGCCGGAAGAAGAAGGTCCAGAAGACCGCCGCCACCGACTCCAGATCGACCATGCCCTCGGGCACCGGCGCGGCCTCCCGTAACAGGGCCAGCGCGTCGGCCACCGCCTCCGCCTCGCGCAACGGCCCGGGATCGCGGGCCTCCTGGGCGGTCACCAGCCGTGCAACGACACGATCCCGAAGCTCCGTCATCATTCTTTACATTAGTCTGACCGCCTGTCAGGAGGCAGTGGTTCTCAGGACTTCCAGGGAGGCCGCCGTGGGGGACGGGGCAAAGGCGCGGCAGGTGTACGAGGACGCCGTCGAGTATCTGTGCCGCAACATCGACGATCTGCGCGGACTGGTCGGCCCCGCCGTATGGGAGCCCGCCTTCGCGGCCGTACGGGACAGGGATCCCGCGAGCCGGGAGTGGCGGGACGCCGTACGGGCCCTGCACGACACCGTCGAAGCCGCCGGAGTACCGGGCGGGCTCGGGCTCGACCCCACGATGGGCGTGGGCGACTGGATCGGCCGCCCCACTCCGCAGTCGGTCGGCTGGATCTGCCCCACCAGGCGCTGCGGCCGGGTCGACCTGCGCGAAGAAGCCACGGACACCCCGACCTGCGCGCTCCATGGACTGCCCATGCGCCTGATCGACGGCTGACGATGGTCGCCCTGCTCGCGGAGCTGCAAAAGCGCATACCCGACGGCTGGTTTCTGCGCCGGCTGCTGCCCGCCGCGCTGTTCGTGGTCGTCGCGCTCGTCGGCGGCGGTGAGTTGGGGCACAGCCACTGGAACGACGTCGCCCTCGCCCGCACCCGCATTGCCGACGCCCTGCGCATGAGCGGCGGGCTGACCGCCGACGGGATCGCCTCGCTGGTCCTCGTCGCCGTACCGGTGGTGGCCGCCGCTTTCGCGGTGCCGTATGTCGCCGCCGGGATCGGGGCGTTGGCGTCCGGGGCGTGGCCCTGGTGGCTGATGCCCTTGGGGCGGCGGGTCACGGCGTGGCGGGTCGGGCGCTGGGTGCCGCCGGACCTGCTGGCCCGGCGGTCGGTACGGGCCCGGGCCGACGGTCGGGAGCTGCGCGCCGACCGCCTCGACGCCCGCGCCTCCCGCGCCCGTTCGACCGGCCGCCCCGACTCCCCCACCTGGTGCGGCGACCGCTTCCGCCGCACCGAGGCACAGTGCGACGTCGTCAGTGGCTGGACCGCGCTCCTGCTCGGCGCCGAGGAGGCACCGCGCGCCGCGCTCGCCGAGGCCCGCGACGCCTACGACGCGGCCTGCGAGGCGCTGTCCTGGAGCGCCGCGTTCACGCTGCTCGGCGCCTGGTGGTGGCCGGCGGCGCCGGTCGGGATCCTGCTGGGGCTGGCGTCCTGGCGGTCGCTGCGGACCTCGGTCGAGGGGTTGTGCCGTACGACGGAAGCGGCCTTCACACTGAACCGGCAGGACCCGCCTGCACCAGCCCCGTCTGATACGCGATGACCACCAGCTGAGCCCGGTCCCGGGCGTTCAGCTTCGTCATCGCCCGGTGGATGTGCGTCCGTACCGTCAGCGGGCTCACCACCAGCAGCTCCGCGATCTCCGCATTGGACTTGCCCTCCGCGGCCAGCGCCATCACCTCCCGTTCCCGGACGGTGAGTTCGGCCAGCGCCTCCGGAGGCGCCAGATCGCCGCCCGGCGCCGGTGAGGTGAGGAAGCGGGTGATGAGGGTGCGGGTGGCGCCGGGTGACAGGAGCGCGTCTCCGGAGGCCACCGTGCGGATACCGGCCAGCAGGACGTCCGCGGTGACGTCCTTGCCGAGGAACCCGCTCGCCCCGGCCCGCAGCGCCTGGGCGACGTAGTCCTCGGTCTCGAAGGTGGTGAGGATCAGCACCTTCGTCGCGGCCAGGTCGGGGTCGGCGCAGATCAGGGAGGTACCGGCCAGGCCGTCCGTGCCCGGCATCCGGATGTCCATGAGGACGACGTCCGGGCGGTGGAGGCGGGCCAGCTCCAGCGCCTCGGCGCCGTCGGAGGCCTCGCCGACGACCTCCATGTCTTCGCAGGAGTCGATCAGGATCCGGAAGGTGGCCCGCAGCAGGGCCTGGTCGTCGGCGAGCAGCACCCGGACGGTCACGGCGACTCTCTTTCTACGGCGGTGGCGGTGGCGGCGGGGAGCAGCGGCAGCGCGGTGGTGACCTCGAAGCCGCCCTCGGGGCGCGGCCCCGCACACAGTTCGCCGCCGATGGACTGGGCGCGCTCCCGCATGCCCATGAGCCCGAAGCCGACGGAGCCGTTCGGCGCTGCGGCGGCCGGTCCGTCATTGCTGACCTTGATGACCAGCCGGGCGTCGGCATAGGTGAAACGGACATGGGCGGTCTGCTCCGGGGCGTGCTTGGAGACGTTGGTGAGCGCCTCCTGCACGATCCGGTACGCGGTCAGGTCCACGCCCGGTGACAGCGTCCGGGGCACACCTTCCGTGGTCGTGGTGACATCGAGCCCCGCCGACGCGCACGCCTGGATCAGCTCGGGCAGCTTGGCGAGGCCCGGGGCGGGCTCGAGGCCTTCGCTGTCCGGTCCGTCGTCCTGCCGCAGCAGCCCCAGGGTCGCCTTCAGCTCGCGCAGCGCCGCGGAGGTCGTACCGGTGAGATCGTCGAGGATCTTCAGGCTCTGCTCGGGCTTGGAGCGCGCGAGGTGGGCGGCCGTACCGGCCTGGGCGTTGGCCAGCGCCAGATGGTGGGCGACGACATCGTGCAGCTCACGGGCGATCCGCATCCGCTCCTCGGCGACCCGCAGCCGCGCTTCCTCCTCGCGGGTGCGCTCGGCGTGCTCGGCGCGGGCGTGTACCGCGTCCACGTAGGCGCGGCGCAGCCGGGCCATGCTGCCGGCGGCGATGGGCAGGGCCAGCCAGAAGACGGGGCCGATGACCCTGAGCACCACCGAGAGGCCGTCCATGGAGTCGCTGATCACGTTCGTGGTGATCAGCGCCACCACGATGACGGCACCGTAGACGCGGACGGTCTTGCGGTCGCACAGGGCGGCCAGCCAGTACAGCGCCGCGAGGAGCGGGGCCAGCAGCAGCGGGGTGAGCAGGTACCCGCGCGCGATGGCCATCACCGTGACGACCGCGGTCACGACGACGGCGGTACGCGGATGGCTGCGGTACTTCAGCAGGACCAGGCAGCTCAGGCCGAGGAGGACCTCGGTGAGCTTGCCCGGGTCCGGCGGCTCGGCGCCGGGCATGCTGAGCTGGGTGCCGAGGGTCGCGCAGCCGATCAGTGACAGGACGGTCACCACGTCGACGGCGCGCGGGAACCGTTCCGCGTACTGCTCGAAGCGGTCCGCGTAGCGCTCCAGGCTCTTGCTCATCGGGGGCTCTCTCGGTGAAGGGGCTCACATCCATGGTGCAGGCCGCCCGGGTCCCCGAGGACCACGGGCGGCCGGTGTGCGTCACCTTCCGGCGCGCGCGACCTCCTTCTCGGCCGGAGCCGTGGCGGCCGGCTCCGCCGGGCGGTTCAGCGCTTCGCCCTCCACATCGACCCGGGGCAGGATCCGGTCCAGCCACTTCGGCAGCCACCAGGCCTTGTCGCCGAGCAGGGCGAGGACCGCGGGCACGATCGCCATCCGGACGACGAAGGCGTCGAACAGGACCGCGGTGGCGAGTCCGAACCCGATCATCTTGATCATGGAGTCGCTCTCGCCGATGAAGCCGGCGAAGACCGCGATCATGATCAGCGCGGCGGCCACGACCACCCGGGCGCTGTGCCGGAAACCGGAGGTCACGGCCTGAGCGGGCGACTCTCCATGGACGTACGCCTCGCGCATCCGCGAGACCAGGAAGACCTCGTAGTCCATCGCGAGTCCGAAGACGATGCCCACCAGGAAGATCGGCATCAGGCTCATGATCGGACCGGTCTGCTCCACCCCGAAGAGCTCGGCGCCGTGCCCCTGCTGGAAGACCACGACCACGGCGCCCAGGGAGGCGAGCACCGAGAGCAGGAAGCCGAGGGCCGCCTTCAGCGGGACGAGGACGGACCGGAAGACCAGCATCAGCAGGATGACGGCGAGGCCGACCACGACGACGAGATACGGCACCAGCGCGGACTGCACCTTCTCGGAGATGTCGATGTTCAGCGCGGTGGTGCCGGTGACCTCGAAGGTGGCCCCGGTCTCGGACTCCACGCCCGGCCGCTCGCCACGAATCGTCGTCACCAGGTCCTTGGTCTTCTCGTCGGTCGGCGCGGTGGCCGGCACGACGGAGAGGACGGCGGTGTCACCGGCGTCGTTGAAGCGGGCGGGGGACACGGAGACCACGCCCTCGGTGCCGCCGATCTCCTTCGAGACCGCGTCCGCGGCGGCCTTGGGATCGTCGGCGCCCTGAGC
The DNA here is from genome assembly GCF_036173105.1 of Streptomyces sp. NBC_00287. Lineage (NCBI taxonomy): Bacteria > Bacillati > Actinomycetota > Actinomycetes > Kitasatosporales > Streptomycetaceae > Streptomyces > Streptomyces sp. NBC_00287. The sequence continues at coordinate 4,990,997 of NZ_CP108053.1, read as the reverse complement.
GTCGACGACGACGGTCAGCGGCCCGTTGAAGCCCGGCCCGAAGCCCTCGGCGAGCGCGTCGTAGGCCCGCCGCTCGGTGGTGGACGTCGACTTGGCCTCGTCGCCGGGCATGCCGAGCTGGAGGTCCATCACAGGCATCGCGAGGGCACCGAGGCCCACGACACCGAGGAGCAGCACGGGCAGCGGGCGGCGCAGCACGAAGCGGGCCCAGCGGGTGCCGCCGTTGTCCTTGGGTGCCTCTTCGATACGGCCCTTGCGGCGGGCCTTGCGTGCCATCACGGCGTTGGGCCAGAAGCCGAGGAAGGCCGGGACGAGCGTCAGCGCGATCAGTACCCCGATGACGACCGCACCCGCGGCGGCGAGCCCCATCTTGGTCAGCATCGGGATACCGACCACCGAGAGCCCGGCGAGGGCGATGACGACAGTGAGACCGGCGAAGACGACGGCGGATCCGGCAGTACCGGTGGCGAGGGCGACGGCCTCCTGGGGCGCCTTCCCCTTGGCGCGCTCCTCGCGATAGCGGGAGACGACGAACAGGGCGTAGTCGATACCGACGGCAAGCCCCAGCATCATCGCCAGCGTGCCGGTGGTCGAGGAAAGGCCGAGGGTGCTGGCCAGGGCCAGGATGGTGGCCATGCTCACGCCGACGCCGATGATCGCGGTCAGCAGCGGCAGCCCCGCGGCGGCGAGCGAACCGAAGGTGACCAGCAGGACGACAGCGGCGATCGCTATGCCGATCGCCTCGGCAGCCCCGCCGGGACCGCCCTCGCTCTCCATGGCGGTGCCGCCGGCCTCGACGGTCAGCCCGGAGTCCCGGGCCTCGACGAGCGTCTCCTCCAGCTGCGTCTTGCTGGCGTCGGTGAGATCGGCCGCGCCGACCTTGTAGGTGACGGTCGTGTACGCCGTGGTGCCGTCCTTGCTCACGGCGCCCGCCGTGAAGGGATCCACGGCGCTCGCGACCTGCGAGCCGTCACCCAGCTCGGCCACGGCGGCCTCGACGGCCTCCTTGTTCTCGCTCGCGGTGACCTTCTCCCCGCCGGGCGCGACGAACACGACCCGTGCGGTCGCGCCGTCGGCCGTGGTGCCGGGGAAGCGCTCCTCCAGCAGGTCGAACGCCTGCTGCGACTCGATCCCCGGCATGGAGAACTCTTCGTCGGCGGCCGCCGGGGCCTTCATGGCGCCCAGCCCGACGGCGGCCAGCACGGCCGCCCAGACCAGTGCGACGTACCAGCGCCGCCGGAAGGCCAGGCGGCCCAGTCGATACAGGAAAGTAGCCACGGGGAGAGGTCTCCAGATCTGGACGTCGAAGGTAGGTCCAGGCTCTCCGGGAGCGACATGTCCTGTCGTCGTGCGGCTGCCGACAATCGCGGCTACTGAATCCGCAGTACGCCCCGGTTCGCGGCTCCCTCCCGGGGACTAGGGCGGGTCGGCCGCAGGTATCCCGCGCCGCGTGGCGGAAGGGGCGAGATTAAATTACCGAACCGTAACCTACCGGCCAGTATCGATCGCAGTGTTACCGACGGTACGGTCCTGGCGAGCCCCTCACAGGCGGCCCGCGCACACGCTCTTGGACGACGAGGTGCGGCGGGCCGCCGTACCACCGCACCTTCCTGCCAGCCGCTTCATCAGGAGGTTCGCCATGCCCGAACGCAGACGGCTCCTGGCCGTAAGCGTCATCGGCGCCGCTTGTCTCGGCGCCCAGGTCCTCGCCGGCACCGCCGCCACGGCGGCCGACGAGGTCGTGTCACGAGGCGTCACCATCCCGGCGTTCTACAACCCGCCCACCACCCTGCCCGCCGCGGACGGCACCCTGGTCCGCACCGAGCCGCTCAAGCTGGCCCTGAGCCTGCCGAGCCTGAACGGCCCGCTGCCGGGCAGGGCGACCCGGTTGATGTACAAGTCCACCGACTCCAGCGGCAGCCCGGTCGCCGTGACCGGCGCCTACATCGAACCCAGCGCCGCCTGGAAGGGCGAGGGCCCACGACCCCTGGTCGCACTCGCCCCCGGGACCATGGGCCAGGGCGACCAGTGCGCCGCGTCCATGGGCCTGGAGCATCCGCTGCGGCTCAACGGCGAGACGGTCTCCGTCGGTTACGAGGACCTGGCGATCTACCGCCTCCTCGCCACCGGTACGGCCGTCGTCGTCACCGACTACGCCGGCCTCGGCGCGACCGACCGGCTGCACACCTACGTCAACCGGGTCGACGAGGCCCACGCCCTCCTCGACGCCGCCCGCGCCGCCCGCAAGGTGGGCGGGGCCTCGGTGACCGCCGAGTCCCGGGTGGGCCTGTTCGGGTACAGCCAGGGCGGCGGCGCGAGCGCGGCCGCCGCCGAACTCCAGCCCTCCTACGCCCCCGACGTCAACCTGGCCGGGACGTACGCCGGTGCCCCGCCCGCCGACCTGACCGAGGTCACCCGGGCGATCGACGGCAGCGAACTGGCCGGTGCGCTCGGCTGGTCCCTCAACGGCTTCCTCCAGTCCGACCCGGCCCTGAAGCCGATCGCGGAGGCCCACCTGAATACGGCGGGCAAGGCGGCGCTGGCCGATCTGTCGACGATGTGCGTGGGCGACGCGCTGTTCGGGTACGGCGGCGCCGAGAGCACGGACTGGACCACCGACGGCCGCTCGGTCAGCGACATCATCGCCGCCACCCCGGCTCTGACGTCCTTCCTGAACAGCCAGCGCATCGGCACCCTGAAGCCCACGACCCCGGTCCGCGTGGCGACCGGCGTCAGCGACGATCTGGTCCCGCACGCCCAGGCCCGCCGCCTGGCGACCGACTGGTGCGCGAAGGGCGCCAACGTCACCTACGACCCCGTGCTCCTCCCGAACACGGGCAGCCCCCTGCTCAACCACTTCACCCCTCTGCTCGCCGACCAGGGCGACGCGGTCGACTGGCTCACCGACCGTCTGAAGGGCAGGTCGGCCCACTCCAACTGCTGGAGCATGCCGCTTCAGCCCTGACGCGCCTCACTCCAGGCGGTCGGCGAGTCCGGCCGCCTGGAACGCCGCCTCCACGTCCGCGCGCCCTTCCGTGAAGTGGTCCCAGCTGTCGCAGTGCACGGGCACGACCCGGCGGGCACCGAGGAGGCGGGCGGCTTCGGCGGCCTGGGCGCTGTCGAGGACGAGCGGGGCTCCGTCGAACAGGATCGGGAAGCGGGGGGCACCGGCGAAGAGGATCGCGGTGTCGACGGGACCGAAGCGGTCGGCGATCTCCTTCACGGCGTCGAGCGAGGCGTTGTCACCGCTGACGTACACGGAGGGCAGCCCTTCGCCGGTCAGTACGAACCCCACGACCTCGCCGGTGACGGGCTCGACGGCCTCGCGCGGCCCGGGTCCGTGAATCGCGGGCACGGCCGTCACGGTCACGGTCCCGCCCTCGGGCCGGTCCAGTTCGGCCGTCTCCCAGTCGGCCATCCCCCGGGCACTGCCACCGAGCCGGCGACCGCCGCCGGGGGTGGTGAGGGTGAGCGGTACGCCGTCCAGGAGGGCGCGGCCCGAGTGGTCGAGATTGTCGGCGTGCTCGTCGTGCGAGAGCAGGACCACGTCCACGGGGCCGAGGTCGGCCGGGGCTGCGGCGGCCGGGGCCGTCTTGCGGAGGACCGCGCGGCCGGGGTACTCGCCGGGGCCGTCGAAGGTGGGGTCGGTGAGGAAGCGCAGACCGCCGTACTCGAAGAAGGCGGTGGGGCCACCGAGGACGCGTATGGGCATGGGTGTGGACATGAATTCATTCTCCTCACGGATGATGCTTCGGTCATCCGTGAGAGACGGTAGACCGTTCTCACGGATGACCGCAAGGCGTACCATGAGAATCATGAACGAGACGCTGCCCCTCGCCCCGGGAGCGGACCAGTACCCGGCACTCGACTTCGCCAACAGCGCCATAGCCCTGCCGGGCGGCCACTACATCGACTTCCTGGGCGCCCCCGAGGGCGCGGGCGCCTGGCTGACGGACCATGGCCTGGCCCCGGCGGACGCCGGGATCCGGGAGATGTGCGCGGCGCAGCTGCGGTCGCTGCGGGAGCAGATCCGGGCGCTGCTGGCGGCTCATGTGGACGGGGCCCCGGCGCCCAAGGGAGCGCTGGCGGCCGTCAATGACGCCCTCACCCGGGCCCCGGCCGCCTCCCTGCTCCACTGGGACGCCACTCGGGGCCTCTACCGGGCCGCCGCCCACCCCACCGACCAGATCCTCGACCACGCCCTGGCCGCGCTGGCCACGGACGCCGCGGACCTTCTGACCAGCCCCGACGCCGAGCGCCTCACCGCCTGCGGCTCCCCGCCCTGCAACCGGTACCTGCTGCGACACGGCCGCCGGCACTGGTGCTCCACGCGGTGCGGGGACCGGGCGCGGGCGGCGCGGGCGTATGCACGGCGGACAAGTTCTGCCGGGGACTGAAGGGGTTGTATTCGGCCGTTTCGGTGATAATTGGGGTATGAGTACGACGACGTTTGAACTAGCGGCCACGTCGAGTGAAGTACTCAACGTGATCGCCGCCTTTGCAGGCGGCCTGTTCATCGCCGGTGCACTGGTGTGGGCGGTGCAGTTCGGCATGCGGGTCATGGACCGGGAGCTTCCGCATCCCACGCCCGAGGAGCAGCCGAAGCTGCCCGAGGGCGGGCCGGTCCGCGAGACCAGGGAGATGCGGGAGCCGGACGAAGTGCCGCAGTCGGAGGGCGGCGAACGGCTCATGCCGTACGACCTCCACCACTCCGGCAGCAAGCGCGGCGAGGACCAGAAGCGGAAGCGCTGGCTGCCGGGGTCCAGTGGATCCTTCGGCAGTGGTGGTCTGGGACACGTCTGAGCCTCGCGGGGGGCTGCCCCGCCGACCAGGGGCAGCCCCCCGCCCGGGGGGAGTTGCCGCCGGGGAGGTCGACGCGGGTGCCTTTGCCATGACAGCCGTGGGGTTGACCAGCACTGCCGGCGACCCGCGCCTCCGGTCCCCGGCGGCACGTCCAGCTTGGCCCCCGCCGAGGGGTGCTCCCGCACGGATCGGGGAAGATCCGTACACCTAAAGCGGCCCGCCCCGATACCTACGTACGCGCCGCCGGGATCTCCGTACGCGAGGTGATCCCCAGCTTGGCGAGGATGTGTTCGACGTGGGCGTCCACCGTGCACTTGGAGATCACCAGGCGCTCGGCGATCTCCGGTGGACAGTTCGAAGGATCCGGCGAAGACCGACAGGCGCGCCCACAGCAACCGCTCCTGGGGCGTGCACAGTTCGTCCGACCAGCCGATGGCGGTGCGCAGGGTCTGGTGGCGGCTGAGCGCGGTGCGGCGGCCGCCGCTGAGGACCTCGAAGCGGCGGTCGAGGCGGGCGACCAGCTCGGCGAGGGGGACCGCGCGCAGGCGGACGGCGGCCAGCTCCAGGGCGAGCGGGATGCCGTCGAGGCGGTCCGCGAGGGCGAGGGTGCGCTCGCGGTCTGCGGAGGTCAGGGCGGGGCCGCCGGTCACGGCGGCGGCGCGCTGCACGAACAGCTCGACGGCGTCGTCGCAGGGCAGCGGCGGGATCGGTACGCAGTGCTCGCCGGGCACGTCCAGCGGCTGCCGGCTGGTGGCGAGGACGCTCAGCCCCGGCGCCTCGCGCAGCAGGATGTCGCAGAGCATCGCGCAGGCGTCGACGAGGTGCTCGCAGGTGTCCAGGACTATCAACAGCCGCCGCTGCCGCAGATGTTCGACCACGGCGTCCAGCGGGCTCATCCCCGACTGCTCGGGCAGCTCCAGCACCCCGGCCACGGTCGCCGGGATCAGCTCGGGGTCGTGCAGCGCGGACAGCTCCACCAGCCGTACCCCGTCGGCGAACCGCCCGCCCGCCGCCCCGGCCGCGCGCAACGCGGTACGGCTCTTGCCCACGCCACCCGGGCCGACGAGCGTCACCAGCCGCGACCGGTCCAAGGCACCCTGGATCAGGGCGAGTTCCTCGGCCCGGCCCACGAAGCTGGTGAGCTCCACCGGGAGTTGCCCGCCGCGCCGCTGCCCGAAGCCGAATCCCATGCCGCCCCCGTATTCGCCCCGTAGACCCACCACCACTCAACCAAGGGTAGTCATGGGGATGCCGAGCGTGAGCGGTCTGTGGAAAACCCGGGTCAGCGCCCTGCCGGGGCAGCGTCGCGCGACTTGCCGGGAGCCGTCGCGAGGGCCCAGATCACGAAGAAGTCGATCGCGACCATGAGGACCGACCATGCCGGCTGGTACGGCATGAACAGGAAGTGGGCGACCATGTTCAGGGAGGCCAGGAAGATACCCGTCATCCGGGCCCACCACATGCCCTTGAGGATGCCCCAGCCCACGACCGCGGCCAGCGCGCCCAGGCACACCAGGATGACGCCCCAGCCGGTGAGGCTGATCTCGTAGACGTACTCGCTGATGCGGTCGTACACATCGTCCGAGGCGAGCGCGGAGATGCCCTGGAGGATCGCCACGATGCCGTTGACCATCATCAGGATTCCGGCGAAGACCAGTCCGCCGGTCTGCCAGGAGGTGTCGGCCGGGGGACCCTGCCATCCGGCGGTGCCGGGTGCCGGTCCGGCGGGGCGGTTGGTCTCCCCCCAGACCGGGGGCTGCTGCCCCTCCTCGGCGGTCGGCGGCTTCGCGTGCGGCTGCTGGGTCATGAGCACGTCCCGTTCCTTCGGGGCGGGCGGCACCCTGCGCACCGTCCGCCGGTGACGTCGTCGCCTCCACCCTCGGTGGGGCCACGGCCGCCCACCATGGGGGTGGGCCGAACGGGTGAGCACCCGAACGGCCGAGCCCCTCTGTGCGGCATCCCCCGCCCACGCCTCCAATGGACAGGTCAGCGCACCCACACGGCGACGGGGTTGGACATGACCGAGGCACCCGCTGCCTTCACCGAGCAGGACCACGCGGACCGCATGGCCAGGGCCACCCGGGACGCCATCGCCGCCGGGCTCGCGGGGCTGCTGGTCACCCCGGGCCCCGATCTGACCTGGCTGTGCGGCTACCGCCCGACCGCGATCACCGAACGGCTGACCCTCCTCGTCCTCACCCCCGAGTCCGAACCCCGGATGCTGGTCCCGGCACTGGAACGCCCCGACGCCGAGGCCTGCCCCGGCGCGGGCGCGCTGCGTCTTTCGGACTGGCGCGACGGTCAGGACCCGTACGCTGCGGCGGCCGGACTGCTCCGCCCGCACGGCCGCTACGGCGTCTCCGACTCGACCTGGGCCCTGCATCTGCTGGGCCTCCAGGAGGCCCTGCCGCTCACCACCTACCGCGCCCTGACCACCGTGCTGCCGATGCTCCGCGCGGTGAAGGACGACCACGAGGTGGCCCGTCTGGCGGCAGCGGGCGCGGCGGCGGACGCGACGTACGAGGAGATCCTCTCCGTACGCTTCTCCGGCCGCCGCGAGCGGGACGTGGCCGCCGACCTGGCCCGCCTTCTGCGCGAACACGGCCATTCCCAGGTCGACTTCACGGTGGTCGGCTCGGGGCCGAACGGTGCCGACCCGCACCACGAGGCGGGCGGCCGGGTCGTCCGGCGCGGCGACATGGTCGTCCTCGACTTCGGCGGCCTCCTCGGCGGCTACGGCTCCGACATCAGCCGCACGGTCCACGTCGGTCCGGCGACGGACGAGGAACGCCGGGTCCACGACATCGTGCGGACGGCCCAGCAGGCGGCCTTCGAGGCGGTGCGGCCCGGGGTGGCCTGCCAGGAGATCGACCGGATGGCCCGGACGGTGATCGAGGGCGCGGGGTACGGCGAGTACTTCGTGCACCGCACCGGTCACGGCATCGGCGTCACGACGCACGAGCCGCCGTACCTGGTCAAGGGGGAGGAGCTGCCGCTGGTGCCGGGGATGTGCTTCTCGATCGAGCCGGGGATCTATCTGCCGGGGCGGTTCGGGGTGCGGATCGAGGACATCGTGACGTGCACCGAGGACAGCGGGCGGCGGCTGAACAACACCTCGCGGGAGATGGCGTTCGTGGAGTGAACGGGCCGGTTTTCAGGCGCCGTTGACGCCGTCTCTGGGCGGCACCGGTGCGCCCGTGCTGTCGGCTGTGGTCGTCGGCTGTCCCTGGACCGTCACGGCGATCTGGTCGCTCATCGCGCCGACCCCGTTCAGCGTGGCCGTCGCCTGGAGCAGGCCCGGGCCCGGGGTGAGCGGGAGTGCCGGGACGCAGGACCAGCTTCCGTCGGCGGTGGTGGTCGTGGAGCAGACCTCGTTCTCCAGGGCGTCCCTGACGGTGACCTGCGAGCCGGGGTAGGCGGTGCCGGAGGCCTCCGGGCGCGCGGTCAGCGGTACGCCCGACTGGGGCCGCAGCAGCGTCGGCGCGGGCAGACCGACGGTCACCGCGCAGGCGCCCCGGTCCTTCGGGGCGCCCTTCGCATCCGTCAGCACCATCGCGCAGCCGGTGAGCCGGGTGCCGGGGACCGCGTCCGCGGGCACGGACAGCACGAAGGGGAAGGTACGGCCCCGCCACGGCTCGTCCGCCGAGGGGCCGGCGAAGGTGTACGTGCCACTGTGGCCGCCGCTTGCGACGGCACCGCGGTAGCCGCGGGCGTCGAGGGGCGTGCCGGTGACGACGGCCGGTGCGGGTGCCGTCAGCGTCAGCACCGAACCGGCGCCGAGACCCGGCCCGGCGTAGCCGGCGACCTCGACGATGCCCTCCCGGCCGGGCTCGATGGTGGCGGCGCCCCACAGCTCGCCCCCGCTGTCCGCCGCGGCCGGCGCCCCCGACAGCACGGCGCCCACGAGGGCGAGCCCCGACACGGTCTTGCTGAACCTGCTCATGGGCGACCAGAGCTCCTCGCGGACAGAGGGCGACATGACTGCCTGCGATTCTCGCGGCCCGACAGCGCGGCCGGCCTGCGCGGTACGGCCGTACGGACGAGGCCTCGGCCGCGTACCACCCGTCCGGGCGCGGCCGAGCCGCGTCAGGTGAGCCAGGCGGTCGTGTCGGTGCCCAGCCGTCCGTCCGCCTCCAACGGCGAGCTGCTGATGACGACTTCCCCCGCCGGAAGGGCCACGGGCTCCCCGGACAGATTGGCGACACACCGCCACCCGTCCGACCGGGCGAACTGAAGCACACCGTCCGGACCGTCCTCGGCCCAGGTCAGGGTCTCCCCCTCCAGCAGCTTGCGGCGCAGCCGCAGCGCACGCCGGTACAGCTCGAGAGTGGACCCCTCGACCCCGTCCTGGGCCTCGACGGAGTACCCGGCGAACCACTCCGGCTGCGGCAGCCAGGCACCGGATTCGCCAAAGCCGTATGAGGGCCCGCCGACGCTCCAGGGCAACGGCACCCGGCACCCGTCCCGCCCCTTGCGAATGTGCCCCGTCTGCTCCCAGATCGGGTCCTGAAGTGTCGCGAAGGGCAGATCGGCGACCTCGGGGAGCCCGAGTTCCTCGCCTTGATAGACGTACGAGGATCCAGGCAGCGCAAGCATGAGAAGCGTGGCGGCACGGGCGCGCCGAAGGCCGGCGGCTCGGTCGATGCCCGGTGCGGTGCCGCCGGACAGCAGCCAGGCGTTCTCATCCGTCCCCTCGGGGAGCATCAGGCGCGACGCGTGGCGGACGACATCGTGGTTGGAGAGGACCCAGGTGGCGGAGGCGCCGGCGGCGCGGGCCTGGGCGAGGGAGTCGACGATGACGCGCCGCAGTTCCCCGGGATCCCAATGGGCCTGTAGATACTCGAAGTTGAAGGCTTGGCCGAGCTCGTCGGGACGGGCGTAGAGAACCCGTCGTGCCCCTGGCACCCAGGCCTCGGCGACGGCCATGCGGGGCGGGGAGTAGGAGTCGAGGATCTTGCGCCAGTCGCGGTAGATCTCGTGGACCTCGTCGCGGTCGTAGAAGGGGTGGCTGCCGGGCGCCATCCCAGTGAGGGCCTCCTCGCCGCTCAGCTCGGGATCACCGAGGTCGCGCAGGGGCTCGGTGAGGTCCTTCGCGAGGGCGTGGGCGACATCGACACGGAAGCCGTCGACGCCGCGGTCGGCCCAGAAGCGCAGGGTGGTGCGGAAGCCGGCGCGGACGTCGGGGTGGGCCCAGTTCAGATCGGGTTGCTGGGGCGCGAACATGTGGAGGTACCACTGCCCGTCGGGCACCCGCTGCCAGGCGCTGCCACCGAAGACGGACTGCCAGTCGCTGGGCGGGAGTTCACCACGCGCTCCGCGTCCGTCGCGGAAGACGTACCGCTCCCGTGCTACCGACCCGGCCCCGGCGGCCAGCGCCTCCCTAAACCAGACATGCTGATGGGAGGTGTGATTGGGCACGATGTCGACCATGACCTTCAGCCCGAGCCGATGGGCCTCCTCGACCATGGCGTCGAAGTCGTCAAGGGTCCCGAGCCGAGGATCGACATCACGGTAATCGGCGACGTCATACCCCCCATCGGCAAGCTCGGACGGATAGAAGGGGCTGAGCCAAAGGGCGTCGACGCCGAGGGCGGCGAGATGGGAGAGCCGCTCGGTGACACCCCGGATGTCCCCGAGCCCATCACCGTCGGCATCGGCGAAGCTGCGCGGATAAACCTGGTAGACGACGGCCTGGCGCCACCAATCGGGGTCACGGGACGAGAGATCGGGCACGCGGTCTCCTCTGCGCTGCGGAACAGAGCGGCAACCAGAACCCTGTCCACATCGAGGGCCGCCTAATGCACCGTCCGCTTGCGGAGCAGTTGATTCCCTGTGTGGCGAAATGGTGTGGAGGCGTGAACTCCGGGTGTGTTCCCGCAGGTTGACAGGGGGTCCGGGGCGCGACCACCATGGGCCTCGCGCTGTGGCACATGTGACCAATGAGCCCAGTGTTTCTTCGACCACCACCCCGGCACGGCACGGCCCCGCCGTCGATGCGCGCTGCCCGCCTGCCGTCACCCGGGTTCTGCTCACGTCAAGATGGGGAACCGCATGTCCATAGCGAGACGTGTCATCGCGCGACGCATGCTGGGGACGGGCGCCGCGTCGCTCGCCCTGTGCGCCGCCAGTGTCGCCGCCGCGTCCAGCGCCTTTGCCACCGGTACTCCGGGCGGCGACGGCTGGAAGTCGGGCGGCCAGTACCAGCCCGGTACCGGGGCGGGCACCGAGACCGCCACCGACCGGTGCCAGTTCTCGCTGGACGGCACGAACTTCTACGACTCCGTCAAGGTCGACGACCAGAACCTCAAGCCGACCGACGACGGCAAGGTCCACATCCAGGTCCGCGCGGCCGGCGACGCCACCACCTGCACCGCCTCCCTCGCCTCGTACCTGGCCCTCGGCCCCACCTTCGCCACCTCCGGCGAGCAGATCTTCGTCGACTTCGACACCGTCACGGTCAAGCCCGGCCAGACCGACTCCCTCGACATCGCGGTGCCCGACGCCGGCTGCTTCGCGCAGATCGACCTCTACCGCGGCGCGGTCAAGTTCGACGGCGAGCTCGACGCCAACGACGGCTTCGTCCACGGCGACCTGCCCAAGGGCCCGGACCGCCCGGTCATCAAGGACAAGCTGATCGCGGCCTGGAACGGCGGTACGAAGGACTGCACGACGCCGCCGGAGACCCCGGAGACGACGCCTCCGGCGAGCCCGTCCCTGCCCGAGGAATCCACCCCGGCGACCGAGCCCCCGGCCACGGAGCCCCCGTCCGAGTCGGCTCCCACCCCGACCCCCGCCACCACCACGCCCCCCGCCGCCGACCCCTCCCCCAACGGTGGCGGCGGGGACCTCGCGGAGACCGGCGCCGACAGCAGCACCCTGCCGATCACCATCGGCGCGGCGGCCCTGCTCGCGGGCGGCGGCGCGATCGTACTGGTGACGCGGCGCCGCCGCTCTACCCGCGCATAAGCACGTAAGCGCCGAGGCAGTCGACGAGGGCGTCCGGGGCAGCCTGCCCTAGACGCCCTCCACCGCCGACAGCCACAGCTTCACGTACCGCTCGACGTCGACGTCCAACGCCACGTCCACCAGCCTCTGTTCACGCTCGCCGTGGTGGATCTCCGCCTCGCCCGGGCGGGGCCGGCGGTCGACGATGGTCTGGCCGCGGGTCGGGCCCGGGGCCAACGACACCTCCACCGGCAGGAGTTCGGTGGTGATGCCGCCCGGGTCGACCACCGCGCAGACCGCGCCCGCGTCGCCGAGACCGCCGGTGGGGGTGGGGTCGCCGGAGGTGGCCGGGTCGCGGTGGGCGAGGAGTTCCCCCGCCAGGCGCAGCCGCGGCTCGGAACTGGCCCGCAGGCGCTGCACGTCCGCCGCCGGGACGAGCACCCGCTGGAACACGTCGAGGCCGTACATCGTGATCGGCACCCCGGCGGTGAGCAGCACCGCCGCCGCCTCCGGGTCGTGCCACACGTTGAACTCCGCGACCGGCGTGGCGTTCCCCGTAGCCACCGCCCCGCCCATGAACACGATCCGCTCGATGTTCCGGACCACCTCGGGGTGCGTACGGAGCAACAGCGCGATGTTCGTCAGCGGCGCGGTCGGGATCAGCGTCACCGGCCGCGGCGACGCCAGGATCTCGCGGCGCAGCAGCGTCACCGCGTCCACGTCCACCGGCCGCCGGGTCGGCGCGGGCAGGCCCAGGTCGCCCATCCCGTCCTGCCCGTGCACATGGCTCGCGGTGCGCACCGGCTCGATCAACGGCCGCTCGGCGCCCCGCGCGACGGGGATGTCCCCGGCCCCGGCGTGCTCCAGCACCGTCAGCGTGTTGCGGACGACGCCGTCGACATCGGTGTTCCCGGCCACGCAGGTCACCGCCCGTACATCGAGCCCTGGATGCCGTACGGCGAACAGCAGGGCCAGGGCGTCGTCGACGCCGGTGTCGCAGTCGATGATCACCGGGGTGGGCTGACCGGTCACGGAGGCTCCCTCTTCAAAAGAACAGGCGACTACCCCACCGACCTTACGCAGCCGCCCACAATTCGGCCCCGCGAGCCCGCACACACGCGCCGATCCGCCGCAGCAACTCCGCCACGGGCACCGCCCCGGGCCGACTCCCGTCCCTCAGTCGCAGGGCCGCCAGGTCGCCGCCGGCCTCCCGCTCGCCGAGCACCGCCTGGTACGGCACCAGCCGAGCCGCGCGGATGCGGGCACCGAGGGTCCCGTCGCCGGGACCGGAGAGCTCGGCCCGAAGCCCGGCCGCCCGAGCCCGCCGTACGACCTCGACCGCCTGCTCCACCTGGGCGTCCGCCACCGGCAGCACGACCAGTTGCACGGGGGCCAGCCAGGCCGGGAACGCGCCGCCGTGGACCTCGATGAGGTGGGCGACGGCCCGTTCCACACTGCCGATGATGCTGCGGTGCACCATGACCGGCCGGTGCTTGGCGCCGTCGGGGCCGATGTAGTGCAGGTCGAAGCGTTCGGGCTGGTGGAAGTCGATCTGGACGGTGGAGAGGGTGGACTCGCGGCCTGCGGGATCGGTGATCTGTACGTCGATCTTGGGGCCGTAGAAGGCGGCCTCGCCCTCGACCGCCTCGTGCTCGACGCCGTCCAGCGCCTCCCGCAGCAGCGCGGTCGCCCGCCGCCACAGGTCCGGGTCGGCGACGTACTTGCCGCCCTTGCCCGGGAGCGAGAGCCGGTACCGGGCCGCGCGGATGCCGAGGTCGGCGTAGGCCCGGCCGATCAGGTCCAAGGCGGCGCGGGCCTCCTGGGCCGCCTGTTCCAGGGTGCAGAAGACATGCGCGTCGTTGAGGCGGATCGCGCGCACCCGGGTCAGCCCGCCGAGCGCGCCCCACAACTCGGAGCGGTACATGTCACCCAACTCGGCCATGCGCAAGGGAAGTTCGCGGTAGCTGTGGGAGCGGGAGCGGTAGATGAGGGCGTGGTGGGGGCAGAGGCTGGGCCGCAGGACGACCTCCTCCGCGCCCAGCGGCATCGGCGGGAACATGTCGTCGCTGTAGTGGGACCAGTGCCCGGAGATCTCGTACAGCTTCCGTTTGCCGAGGACGGGCGAGTACACATGCCGGTACCCGGCGGCGCGCTCCGCCTCCCGGATGTACTCCTCCAGCTCGTGGCGTACGACGGCGCCGTCGGGCAGCCAGTACGGCAGGCCGGCGCCCATGAGGGGGTCGGTGTCGAAGAGGTCGAGCTCGCGGCCGAGTCGGCGGTGGTCGTGCATGGCAGTCACCTCGGGATCAGGAGGCGAGCACCGCACGACGAAAGCCCCGGGGCACTCGCCCCGGGGCTTTGTCGCTGGTCAGCTGTCAGCGCGCCGGGACCGGTTCCGGCGTCGTCGTGAGAGACATGAGGGCGCGCTGCATGGGGCGACGGTAGCGGGGGCGGGCGCGGGCGGGCGAACGGTTTTCCACGGCCGTACGCCGTACCCGCTCACCCGGACGGACCGGCGCACTGGTGGACAGCCCCGCGCGGTGGTGCCTTGAAAGCACGCACTTCGATCATGGCAGCGCCCAGGAGGCCACACGATGCCCCGCGTTCTCATCGCCCCAGCCCTCGCCCTGGGCGCCCTGCTGACCGCGACCGCCTGCGGCGCCGACGGATCGGACACCCCCGCGAAGCCGGCGGCCTCCGCTTCCCCCACCGCGTCACCGACCGCCTCCGTCCCGTCCCCGGCGGCCGCTCCCGCGCTCACCGAGGCGCAGGCCCGGGCGGCGCTGATCACCGAGGCGGATCTCGGGGAACCGTGGTCGGCGACCCAGGGCGCAGCAACCTGGCGGGACGGCATGCTCAAGGCGAGCGCCGAGAAGGCCGACTGCCGACGGTTGCTGGACGTCCTGTACGCCGAGGAGTTCTTCGGCCCCGACGCCCGTACCCGCGCGGTGACCGGCCTGGACGACGACTGGGACGGGGCCCAGATCCGCTACCAGGTGGTGGCCCACCCGCCCAAGGAGGTGGACGGCACGCTGTCCTGGCTGAAGTCCCTGCCGAAGAAGTGCGGCGAGTTCACGGCGGTGACCGCGACCGGGGAACCGGAGTACGCCGCCGTCACCGAGCTGGAACTCCCCGAGGTCGGCGACGCCCGCCAGGGCCTGCGCATCAACCTCACCACCGCCGACGAAACCACCCTCACCCTGGACCTGGCCGCGGTCCGAGTCGGCGACGACGCCATCACCCTCACCAACGGCGGCCTCGGCGACGTCCCGGCCGAGGCGACGTGGGTGGCCACGGAGCTCGGGGCGCAGCGGCTCGCGGAGGTGCGGAAGTTGGGGCGCGCGGAGGTCTGACGGGGGTCGCCACCGTCTCCTCGGGCATGAGCGACGACGAGCGCCGCGCGGCGCTGGACGCGGTGCGGGACTCCTTCGCGGGTGTCGCCGTCGGCTAGCTCCACCGCGGGAACCGCAGCCGGTGCTCCACCACATCCCCCGCCACGTCCGCCGCCGTACGGCCGTGGGCGAAGGCGTGGGCGCGGAGGCGGGACAGGGCCTCGTGGGCGCCGACGCCGAGCTGGGCCATGATCATGCCGATGGCCTGGTAGAGGTCGTCGTGGTCGGCGGCCAGGCCGTCCAGCCAGCCGGGCAGGTCCCGGTCGCTGTCCTCCGTCTCGCGGGACAGCGCCATCAGGGCCATCGTCATCGCCCCGGCCAGGGCCCGCGCCGTACGCAGTTCGTCGGTGGTGAGGGTGCCGGGGGTGTCGCGGTAGAGGTCGAGCGTGCCCACGCACACCGAGTCCTCGCCGAGGGGCAGCGAGTACGCCGCCCGCACGCCGGCCTGCGTGGCCTCCTCGGCGAAGACCGGCCAGCGGTCCACGTCCTGCCCGTCCGTCAGATCGCACGCGAGCACGGTACGGCCGCTGCCCACCGCGCTCTGGCAGGGACCCTCGCCCAAGGTGGCCTGGATGTCCGCCACATACGCGGCCTGCGCGTTGCTCGCGCACAGACGCACCGGCATGTCGTCGCCGTGCAGCGAGACGCTGGCCCCGGTCACCGGCAGCAGCTCGACCGCGACGGCACACAGCCGCCGGGGGATCTCGCCGGGCCCCATGCCCCGGGCCCGCGAGGCGGTGCCGTCCTGCTCGCGGTCGGCCGACCGGTGGTCGCCGCCTACGGCACCACGGTGGTCGTCCCTCGGCCGCACGGTCACCGCCTCCTCACACCTCCGGCGCGGCGCTCACGGTTGCACAGGTGCCACGGCCCTACGGCCGCCCGCCCCCGGACTCCGCCCGACTACCCGGGGGCCGGGGGGCGAAACCCACTCACGGCTTCTCGTAAGGTTTCGCCGACTGCCCGACCCCCATCACCGAGCCCGCGGTCGAGGACAGGCGGCCAGGCCTCGTCACCCGCTCACCGCCGCTCGTAAGGGCTCACCGGCTGACTGGCCCCCATCACCGACTCCGCAGTCGAGGACGAGCGGCCAGGCCTCCTCACCCACTCACCGCTTCTCGCAGGGGCTCGCCCACTGCCCGACCCTCCCCACCGACTCCGCAGTCAAGGACAAGCGGCCAGGCCTCCTCACCCCCTCACCGCTTCTCGCAGGGGCTCGCCCACTGCCCGACCCTCCCCACCGACTCCGCAGTCAAGGACGAGCGACCAGGCCTCCTCACCCACTCACCGCTTCTCGCAGGGGCTCGCCCACTGCCCGACCCTCCCCACCGACTCCGCAGTCAAGGACAAGCGGCCAGGCCTCCTCACCCCCTCACCGCTTCTCGCAGGGGCTCGCCCACTGCCCGACCCTCCCCACCGACTCCGCAGTCGAGGACGAGCGACCAGGTCTCGTCACCCCCTCACCGCTTCTCGTAAGGGTTCACCGGCTGCTCGACCCTCTCCACCGACTCCGCGTCGAGGACCGGCGGCCAGGCCGCGTCGCTGCCCAGCTCCCCCTCCGGGTGCCAGGTGCCGGTGACCGTGATCCACGTGTCGTCCGGCGCCGCCGCGTCCGCGTCCCGGATCTCGACCTTGGCGGTCGTGGCGTCGGCGGCACAGCAGGAGACCAGCAGCCGGGTGACGTACCAGCTCCCGTCGGCGTCGTGCGTCACGAACCCGGTCAGCCGGACCGTGCGGCCCTTCAGCGAGCGCTCGCTGTCGTAGATCGCCCGGGAGGTGAACTCGCCGAGCGTCAGCGGGACCGGGTCCCCCGAGGGCAGCGCCGGGAATGTGCCGACTCCCTGGGCGGCCCGCTCGGCGGCCTCGCGTTCGGCGCTGTAGGAACCGAGGGCGGGCGGCGGGAACAGCAGCAGCGCGAGTGCGGGGAGGGCGAGCAGCCAGGCGACCCCGGGACCGTGACCACCATCGTCACCGTCATCGCCGTAGACGGCCCGTCCCGCCACCACCCCCAGCACCACCAGCACCACCCCCGACACCACCAGATACGGCCGCAGCCCCGGCTGCACGTACCGCAGATACAGCTCGCCGAACAGTGAGATCCGCAGTACCGCTCCGCCGAGGAGCAGCAGCAGAACCGCCGGCCCGTATCGCCTCACAGCAGCCACCACCCCACCAGCACGCTGCACACCACGGCGACCACCCAGGTCACCGCCGAGAACCGGATCGCGAAGGCCCGCCCGAACGTGCCCGTCTGCAACGCGAGCAGCTTCAGATCGACCATCGGCCCGACCACCATGAACGCCAGCCGGGCCGTCGGCGAGAAGCCGCTCAGCGACGCGGCCACGAAGGCGTCCGCCTCGCTGCACACGCACAGCAGCACGGCGAGCACCGCGAGCAGCAGCACGGACGCCCAGCCCGGGATGTCCAGCAGCGAGCGCGGTACGGCGATGTCGAACGTGGCCGCCGCGGCCGCCCCCACCACCAGGAACCCGCCCGCATGCAGGAAGTCGTGCTGGAGCCCGGCGACGAAGGCACCCGGCCCGGAGCCGTGGTCATGGCCGCGGCGCCTGGTCGGCCGTAGCCACTCCTCGCGCCCGAACCGCACCCACAGCCACCCCATCACCACCGCCGTGACCAGCGAGGCGATCAGTCGGGCCGCCACCATCGCGGGCTGCCCGGGGAAGGCGACGGAGGTGGCGACCAGGACGACGGGATTGATCGCGGGAGCCGACAGGAGAAACGCGAGCGCCGCCGCGGGGGCCACCCCTTTGCGCATCAGGCTGTCGGCCACCGGCACGGACGCGCACTCGCACCCCGGCAGCACGACCCCGGCCGCACCGGCCACCGGCACGGCGAGCGCCGGATTGCGCGGGAGGAGCCGGGTGAACACCCGCTCCGGCACGAACGCCCCGATCGCAGCTGACACCACGGTGCCGAGCAGCAGAAAGGGCACGCCCTGCACGGCGATGGCGGTGAACACCGTCCACCAGGCGGCGACAGCCGGCGTGTACAGATCGAGCGCGAGAACGGGCCCCAGCACGGACCCGACCGTGGCGATGGCGAGCAGCGCGGCGCCGCCGACCACGACATACACGAGCGCGCGCAGGCCGCCGTAGACCACCGTCCGTCGATTCGCCACGCGCCTGCCTCGGAATCCCGCTCGCCTTGTGCCCGGCCAACCCAACCGGACAGGGCTGTGCGCCGACCCGGGACCGTCACAGAGGAGGCTGTGCGGGTGCCGGGCCGAGGGTGGTGGTGCCGGGGGCCGTCCGATGGCCGAGACCCGTCCGGTACGCGTCCAGCGCGGCCTCCACCCGTCCCGTACGGCGCAGCAGATCGCCCAGCATTCGGCACAGGTCGGCCAGGTCCCCGGCCGCGCCCGCTCGTTCCAGCAGGCTGAGGGCGCGGACGTAGTGCTCCTCGGCGGCCTCGGTGTCGCGGGCGTCCTCGGCGATGATGCCGAGCAGGCGGTGGGCGGCGGCGGAGTGCAGGGCGCCGCGCTCGGGGCTGAGGTCGCTGAGGACCTCGTGGAGGAGGGCGGCGGCCTCGTCGGACTTGCCACGCCGGTGCAGTACGTCGGCGAGTTCGACGACGACCTGGCTGGTGTAGAGGGCGGCCCGTTTGGCCGACAGCATGGCCCGCGCCTCCCGCAGCTCGGCCTCGGCGCGGTCCAGCTCACCGTTCTGCGCACAGACGTACCCGCGCATCCAGTGGCAGTGGGCGAGCTCGGTACGGATCTGGAGACCCCGGTACAGCTCGGCCGCCTTGGCCAGGGAGGCGTCGGCCTCGGCGATCCGGCCCTCGGCGAGCAGGGTGCGGGCAACGGACCGGTGCATACGGGCGACCAGTGCCGGGTCCCCGGCCTGCGGCGCGAGGGCGAGGGCGAGTTCGGCGGCCTGGGCGGCGCGGGCGTGGGCGCCCAGGTCCATGTACGGGCCGATGACACTGGCGTAGAGGAGCAGCAGCGCGTCGGGGTCGTGCAGTCCGCCTCGGTTCAGCTCGTCGAGGGTGGACTCCAACAGGTAGACGGCGTACCGGAGTTCACCGGCAAGGTAGTGGGCGACGGCGCGCCCGCGCAGGGCGGGGACACGCGTCGGCAGCGGGGCCGTCCCGAGGGCCTCCTCGGCCTGCTCGAAGTACCGTCTGGCGGCGTCCAGGTCACCCGTGTCGAGACCGCACTCGCCGAGCCCGAGCAGCGCGGCGACCCGCTCTTCGACGAGCCCCTCGGCCGCCGCCTCGCCGAGCACCGCCGCGAACGCCTCGGCGGCGGCCTCGGTGGCGCCGGTGGCCAGGGTGCGCTGGGCGCCGGTGAGTTGAAGCCGCAGTTCGGTGGCGAGGCGGGGGGAGCGTCCGGTGACGAGTTCGTCGTAGGCGATGCCGAGTCGGTCGGCGATGTGCTTGAGGGCCTCGTCGGAGGGCCGCACCCGGCCGGCCTCCAGGGTGGAGATATAGGCGGGGGTGTAGGCCGGTTCGGCCAACTGTTTCTGGGTCAGCCCGCGTTCGCCGCGCAACTGCTGCACCCTGCGCCCGATGGTCACCGGGTCGTCGCGCTCCGACATCGCCCAACTCCCCTGGTACCTCTTGCCGTTCGACTCCGACAGCCCCTAGGTTAAACCGGGAATTAAGCCTGATTACCCAACCTGCTTAATACATTCCGTCAATACACCGCTGTTGCGAGGTCGCCGTGCTCGAACGCACCAGCACAACCGAGCGTTACACCCGAGGGTTCGCCGCCGCCGTGGTCGCCGTGGCGACGCTGATTCTGGCGGCCAACGCGGGGCCGGCGAGAGCGGCGGAGCCGGCTCAGGAGCAGCACAGGGCTCAGCAGGCGCACGTGTCCACCCTCCGTGGCGGTCCTGCCGTGGTGGAGATGCCCGTCCGATGACACGCTGACCCCATGACCTCTGCCGCCGCCCGTGCCGCGCTGGATCTCACCGGTGACCTTCCCGTTGCCGACCTGGAGGACTTCTACCGGGATCTGCACCGACACCCCGAGCTGTCCTTCCAGGAACACCGGACGGCGACCCGGCTCGCGGCGCGACTGAAGGCGGCGGGGTTCGAGACGGTCGAGGGGATCGGCCGTACCGGAGTGGTGGGAGTGCTGCGCAACGGCGACGGGCCCACCGTGCTGATGCGCGCCGACATGGACGCCCTGCCGGTGACCGAGGAGACCTCGCTGCCGTACGCCTCCACCGTGCCCGGCGTCATGCACGCCTGTGGGCACGACATGCATGTCACCTGGCTCGTCGGCGCCGCCGAGGCGCTGGCCGCCGGGCGGGATGCCTGGTCGGGGACGCTGATGGTGGTGGGGCAGCCCGCCGAGGAGTCCGGAGGCGGGGCGGCTGCGATGGTCGCGGACGGGCTCTACGACCGGTTCCCGCGGCCGGAGGTGCTGCTCGGGCAGCATGTGGCGCCGGGGCCCGTGAGCCGGATCGCCCATGTACCGGGGCTGATCATGTCGGCGACGACGGACGTCGATATCGTGGTCTACGGGCGGGGCGGGCACGGGTCACGGCCCGAGACGACCGTCGATCCGGTGGTGACCGCCGCGTTTCTCGTCACGCGCCTGCAGACCGTCGTCAGCCGGGAGCTCGCCCCGCGTGAGCAGGCCGTACTGACCGTCGGGCGGATCGATGCCGGTACGGCGGCCAATGTCATCCCCTCCACCGCCCGTATCTCCCTCAATCTCCGTACGCAGTCGGAGGGCGTCCGGGACCGGATGGTCGCCGCGATCCGGCGGATGGCGGCCGGGGAGTGCCTGGCCGCCGGGTGTCCGCGCGAGCCCGAGGTGACGCTGGGCAGCACCTTCCCGGTGACCGTGAACGACGCCGACACCGACCGGCGGGTGGCCGGGGTGCACCGGGAGGTCTTCGGCGCCGACAGCGTCTTCGACCCCGGCCCGGCGATGGGCAGCGAGGACTTCTCGCACCTCGCGGAGGGCAAGCTGCCGTACTCCTACTGGTTTGTGACGAGCACCCCGGCCGAGGTGTGGGACGCGGTGCCCGGCGACGATCTGCTGGGCCGGTCGGAGTCCGTGCCCAGCAACCACAGTCCGCACTTCGCACCCGACCTGGCGACCGTGCCGACGGGTGTGCGGACGCTGGTGTCGGGGGCCCTCTCCTTCTTGTCAGTGGGATGACTTAGTCTTCGCTCACTCGCCACACGCGGCGCACAGGCCCCACACACCGGGGCCCGCCCGGTGGCACCCACATCCTTTCGTTCCGGGGGGTTCGAAAAAGCGTGCGCAGACGCACCCTCACCACGGCCGCCACCACTTTGGCGGTCCTCATCAGCTCGGCGGCGCTCGCCGCCGTACCGGCCGCCGCCGACTCCACCAAGACGCTGCCGGTCAGGTCGACCGCCGACATCGTGGTGGACGGTGTCCACCAGCGGGTCTTCGTCAGCGACCCGAGCAACGGCAAGATCGTCGTCACCGACTACGCCGGAACCGTCGTCCAGCAGGTCGCGGGCCTGCCCGGCGTCACCGGCCTGGAACTGTCCGCCGACTCCGGCACGCTGTACGCGGCCGTGCAGGGCGCGGACCTGATCGTCGCCCTCGACACCGCGACCGGCACCGAGTCCGCCCGCTACGCGGTCGGCGACTCCCCGATGAGCGTCGCCCTGGCCGGCGGCAAGCTCTGGTTCGGGTACGGCGCCGCCGCCGAGGGCAACATCGGCTCGGTCGACCTCAGCGGCGAGCAGCCCGTCGTCACCCTCGACCAGGACCCGACGCGCCTTTGGTACCAGGCGCCGATGCTGGACGCGGCGCCCGGCTCGGACACCCTGGTCGCGGGCGCGGTCGGGCAGAGCCCGGTCACCCTGGCCTCGTACGACGTCTCCACCGGCACCGCCACCCGGCTCGCCGCGAACTCCGACGGCGGCAGCAACCTCGGTGACCTCCAGGTCACCCCGGACGGCCAGGACGTCGTCGTCGCGAGCGGGGCCCCGTACAAGCACCAGGTGTTCAAGACCGCCGACCTCACCGCGGACGGCAGCTACGCCAGCGACGCCTACCCGAACTCCGTCGCCATCGCCGCCGACGGCACCCTCGCGGCGGGCATAGACGGCTGGTACTCGCCGGACGTCTACATCTACAAGCCGGGCTCCACCACGTCGGTCCGCGAATACGACTTCCCCAACACCGGGAACACCAGCGGCTCCGACGTGCTCCCGGACTCCGGTCTGGCCTTCGCGCCGGACGCCTCCCGCCTGTTCGCGGTGACGTACAACAGCGAGGGCGTCTACTCCCTGCGCTCTCTGACCGCCCCCACCAAGGCGGTCACCAGCATCACCGTGAACGCCCCGGCGAGCGCGCCGCGTGCCCAGAAGCTCACGGTCACCGGCAAGGTCACCTCCCGGGTCGCCCTGCCCGTCGGCATCCAGCTGACGGTCACCCGCACCGACCTGGAGTCCCCGAACGGCAAGACGCTCGCGCCGGTCACGGTCAAGGCGGACGGCAGCTACTCCTTCACCGACACCCCGCCCGCCGGCGGCAAGGTCAAGTACTCGGTGCACTACGCGGGCGACGCCGAGCACGCGGCGCGGCTCGCCTCCGACACCGTCGAGGTATCCCGCACCAAGCCGACGCTGACGCTGAACAACAACGGCAAGGTCTACGGCTACGGCGCCGACGTGAAGTTCACGGCGCACCTGGGCACGACGTACAAGAACCGCAAGGTCGAGATCTGGGCCAACCCCTTCGGCTCGGACAAGCCGAACAAGCTGGTGAAGTCCGGCGTCGTCAACTCCTCCGGCAATCTGTCGGTCGTCGTGGACCTCAAGCGCGACACCACCCTCACGGCGAAGTTCGCCGGTGACGCCCGCTACCAGCCGCGCTCGGTGACCAGCACGGTCGGCGCGAGGGTGAGCGTGTCCACTGCGGTCAGCGGCCACTACAAGACCCAGTACAACTGGGGCCACACCTACCACTACTTCCGCCAGTCCAAGGACCCGGTCTTCACGGCAACGCTGCCTCCCTACCCGGGCCGGCAGCAGCGGCTGCAGATGCAGGTGTACTCCGGCGGCGCCTGGCACACCACAGGGTCCGAGTACTTCGCGCTGGACTCCGCGGGCCGCTCCGCCGTCCAGATCACCGGCACCCCGCCCACCGGCTACCGCTTCCGGATACGCAACTCGTACGTCAACGGCCACGGCGACACCGTGAACTCCACGACGCACGGCGCCTGGAAGTACTTCACGTTCACGAGCTGAACCGTTTTCATGAGCTGAGCCGCTGCAACTGCTGCTGGACATGGTCCAGCGCGCCCTGCCGCCGTCCCGGCACCCGCGTCCTCAAGTCGGCCAGCGCGGGCCCCAGTTCACGGGCCCGCGCCGGGTCGTCGATGCGGCCCCACTGGTGGTGGGCCCGGTCCACGGCGGACTCGACGTCCGGGTCCGCCGCCGACTGCCCGGCAGCCAGCCGAGCCGACGCCACGCCGAGCCAGGCACGGCAACTGCGGACGGCATCCCCCGCGAACATCGCCAGATCGGCCCGGACTTCGGCCCAGTGCAGGGCCTCGGGCGAACCCGGGCCGTGTGCCTGTACGGCCGTCTGCTCATGGCGGGCGGCGAGCGCCTCGGCGTCTAGGTGACGTCCGGACTGGACGGCGGCGGCGATGACGGAGTGCGGGTCGGCCTCCCGCACCACCCCGGGCGCCCCGAGCACGAGGTCCGCGTACCCCTCGCTCCCCACCCTTGCCAACGCCTGCTGATGCAACTCCGCGAGCGCGGGCCGCCGTCCGCTGCGCAGAATCGTCGCGACCGCCCTCATGTACGACGGCACCGCCACGGTCCGCCGTCCCGGCGGCGGCGCGATGCGTCCGTAAACGGCGCTGCTGTGCCCCGAGTCGAGCGGCCGCGTCCGCAGCAGCTCCCATGTCTCCGCGTCCGCGTGCAGATCGAGCACCAGAGTCGTCGTGCCCGGCGCCCGCAACCGCAGCTCCTCCCGCACCCAGTGCCACGGCAAGGCCGTATAGCGCACCGTCGAGGGAGTCGTCCGCGCCAGCGCCAGGTGCACCAGCCTTTGCTTACGGTCGAGTTGGAGCTGCCCGGTGATGAACACGGTGAGCGGTCCCGGAGCGGCCGCGGCTGCGCGCAGGCGGGTCAGGACGGCCTGCGGTTCGAGGGGGTCGGCGAGTTCGACGACGTTCGCCGTGTCCGTGCCGGCGAGCACGGCGGGCGGTACCGCCGCGAGGACGGGGAGCACGGACGCCGCGTCCACCAGACAGCCCTTGCCCGCCGGTGAGGCGGCGAGCAGCAGCACGGTTCCGGGCATCGGTCCCTCCCCATCCCCCGTCGATCACGTACCGCAGCACCGTAACCGCTGCGGCTGCCAAGGTGGGCACCCGTGTCCCTTTCACCCCGGCCGGCGTACCGCGAACACCGTCGTGTCGTCGGCGAGCAGGCCGCCGCAGTGGCGCAGGGTGCCGTCGCGGACGAAGGAGACCAGGAGGCGGGGTTCTGCGAGGCGGGGGTCGGCGGCCACGGCTCGGGCGACCTCGTCGGCGAGGGGGTAGAAGGTGCCGATGGCGTCCCGGGCCTCGGTCACGCCGTCGGTGGTGAGCAGGACCGTCTCACCGGGGGCGAGGGGGGAGCGGAGCACCGACGGGGGTTCCGGGGTGCCGGTCAGCTCGCCGAGGCCCAGCGGAAGCGCCTCGCCCGGTGGCAGCTGTCGTACCCCTGAAGGGCCGATGACCAGGGGCGGATCGTGGCCGAAGACGACCGATTCCAGGGTGCCGGGGTCATGGGCGGGGAAGCTCAGCAGGACGGCGGTGGCGAAGCGGTCGGCGTCGTCGCGGCCCAGGGCTGCACAGTGGCCGGCGTGCCGGATCATGCGGGTCTCCAGGCGCTCGGCGACGGTGACGAGGTCCGGCTCGTGGTAGGCGGACTCGCGGAAGGTGCCGAGCAGGGCCGCGGCCGCCTCCACCGCACCGAGGCCCTTGCCCTGGACGTCGCCGAGGAGGACGCGGGTGCCGTGCGGGCCGGGCTGGATGTCGTAGAAGTCGCCGCCGACCGCCGCCTCCACATCTGCGGTGAGATACACGGCGGCATGGTCGAGGCCGCCCCAGCCGGGCGGCAGCGGGCGCAGCACGGTACGGCGGATGGTGTCGGTGACATCCCGCATGTGCAGCATCCGCTCCTCGCCGCTGACCCGGATCGCGCAGGCCAGCGTGGCGAGGACACCGCCGATCGCGGTGAGCAGGAAGTCGGGCAGCCCGGCCTGGAACTCCTCGGGCCAGGTCCTGTCCGCGACGAGATAGGTGAGGGTCGTGAGCACCGCGAACGCGGCCGTGCCCCACACCCCGCAGATCGCGGCGGCGATACCGGGGACGAGGACCAGCCAGGAGATGATCCGGAAGTCCCGCCCGGCGTTCCAGTCGGTCACCACGATCCCGACGAGCAGCAGCAGCGGCGGCATCCACGCCACGCTCCGGCCGCCCAGCCACAGCATCTGATGCCGCTGGAGACGGTCCCGGGGAACGGCGGCCGGAAGCCGCCGGAGCCGGGCCGGGGGACCGCTCACCGGTCTCAGTCCGCGCCCGCTCATGCCGCCAGCGAAACACGGGGGTGCACGCCTCGCATCTTCGACTTGCCAGGGCCCGTGCCCCGGGTGTGCTCTGGAGGTCGGGGGCGAGAGAGACCTGAAAGAGGAGGCTCCCATGGCTCATGCGGTACCCCCACCCGGCCACCCGATGGCCAGGGTTTCGGTCACACCCGATGTCTTCAGCGAGCGCACCCACAAGATCGCTCGGTACGGGATCCCGGTCGCCCTCGGGCTCGTCTACGGCTACTGGGCCGCGGCCAACCGGCGCGGCGGCGATGAGATCACCGGCTGGAACATCCTGTTCGGCTTTGTCACAGCGATCGCGTTCATGGTGCTGTGCATCGCGGTGGCCGTGCTGGCGCCCAAGCTGAAGCGGGAGCTGCACTCCATGACGAAGTCCGCCTTCGCGGGCGCGGCCTTCGGCTTCCTCTACAGCCAGACCGGCGCCAGCGTGCTGCGGTCCGTGACCATGAGCCTGCTGATCACGGCGGCCATCTTCGCGGTGTTCTTCTACCGCTACTACACACACGAGGACGCCGAGGGCAATCCGCTGCCCCGCTGACACACGCGTGGGCCCCGGCAGGACTGCCGGGGCCCACGCGCTCCCTCACCTTCCCCTCACCAGCCGCCCAGCCAGCTCCAGGCGCTGGACGACGATCCGGAGGCGCTCCAGCTCCACGAGCCGGACGCGCTCCACGAACCGGACGAGGACACGCTCCAGGAGTCGTTCGTGAACGGCTCGTCCCAGTTGGTCCAGGACCCGTCCTTCCACTCCGGACAGGGGTCCGAGCAGTTCGGCACGCGGGCCCCGCCGGTGTCGACGAAGACGGCGCTGGCCCAGCCCTGGGCGCCCTTGAGCCAGTACCAGTCCGGGTTGCCGTTGACGCTCTGGCCGCGGACCTTGCAGTCCACGCGGTCCTGGCTGCCAGGAGCGAGCGAGGTGACGACGGGCGCGTGCGTGGTCGGCGCCTGCCTGACGTTGAGCTTCGTGTGGGAAATGACAGTGCCCCAGATAGGACCGCCATGGCCGCCACCGTCTCCGCCTCGTCCGTCGGCGTAGGTCGGCGGGGCTGCCGCGGCGGCCGTCGCGCCCGCTGTGGCGGCGATCAGAGAGCCGCCGGTGAGCAGGGCTACGGCCAGGGTCCGCAGGGCCGGAGTGGTGCGCATGATCGCCTCCTTCTCCCCAGCACCAGGAAACACCCGTTCGGGTGAACCCTCCACCGGAGAGCAGGGATCCCAGTTCCCCCAAGGGGTGCGGGCCACTCGGCCATACGGCGCCCCCGACTGGCACCCCGTGTCCCCGCCGCCTTGCCTGGAACGGTGACCCGGAACGCGCTCTCCGCCGCGCTGATCGCCCTGGCCTGCCTGCTGGTGCCGTTCGGCGCGCTGGCGGCCTGGGCGTCGTACGGGCTCGCGGACACCGGCCGGTATGTCACCGCGATGGCACCGCTGGCCACCGATCCGGCCGTGCGGGAGGCCGTCGCGCACACGGTCGGGGACGGGATCGTGCGGGAGACGGGCGCCGAGGCGCCGATGCGGCCCTTCGTGCACGACGCGGTGCGCTCCTTCACCGGCACCGAC
Organism: Streptomyces sp. NBC_00287; assembly: GCF_036173105.1. Taxonomy (NCBI): domain Bacteria; kingdom Bacillati; phylum Actinomycetota; class Actinomycetes; order Kitasatosporales; family Streptomycetaceae; genus Streptomyces; species Streptomyces sp. NBC_00287. Next base: position 4,963,736 of record NZ_CP108053.1, on the reverse strand, counting down.
GCCTTCCGCACCGCCTGGGACAGCGGCAACCGGGCCGTCCACGACGCCGTCCTGCGCGCCGTACGGGACGGCGGCGAGGGCGAGGTGCGAGTCGATCTCGCTCCGGTCGCCGCCGAGGTGAAGGCGCGGCTCGCCGCCGACAACATGCCGCTGGCGAGCCGGATCCCGGTCGAGCACACCGAGGTCGCCGTGCTCCCCGCCGATGAACTGGACCGACTGCGACGGGGGTTCCATGTGCTGGAGATCGCCGGATTCTGGCTGCCCGTCGCGGCCGCGGTGCTCGCCGTCGCCGGGATCGCCGTCGCCGCCTGCCGCCGACGCGCGGTGACCGCGACCGCGCTGGGTACGGCGCTGGGCGGCGCGTTCCTCGCCCTCGCCGTCGCCCTGGGCCGCCGACTGACCCTGGCCGACCTGCCCGAGGACGTCCACCGCCCGGCCGCGGGCGCGGTGTACGACGCGCTCACCGCGACCCTGCGCACGGTGTCCTGGCTACTGGTCGCGGTGGGGCTCGCGGTGGCGTTGGGTACCTGGCTGCTGACGCGGCGGCGGCAACCTTCGGTGTCGGCGTCTCGTCCTTGAGGGAGAAGCCTTCAGGGAGAAGTCCTGAGGGATCCTGTTCCTTGAGCGAGGGGCTGGGAGTTGGGCACTGCGGTCGAGGAACGGGTGGACACCCGGGCGGGCGGACGGCGGTTCATGGCCTGGTGCGCCGGGCTGCTGCTGGCCGGGGTGAGCGTCGTCGTCGGCTGCCGGGTCGCGGACACCGACGGGATCACGCCCGTACCGCAGTTGCTGGCCTTCCTGCCGTGGCTGCTCGTGCCCACGGGCCTTGGACTGCTCGGTGCTCTGATCGCGCGCTGGTGGGTCGGTGTGGTGTGGGGTGTCGTGGTGCTCGGGCTGCTCGCGTGGTTCATCGAGCCGTACGGCAGGACCGGCGGCCCCAGCGGGCCCGCCCTCGCCTCCTTCCGGGTGCTGACCTCGAACATCGAGTTCGGACACGGCACCGATGCCCTCGTCGCAGCCCTGCGCCGGGAGAACCCGGAGGTGGTGTTCGTGTCGGAGTGCGAGCGGACGTGCGAGAAGCGGCTGGAGCAACTCGACTATCCGCACCGGGCGGCCGTGGCGGGCAACGGCTCCAAGGGGTCCGTGATCCTCAGCCGCTTCCCGCTCCGGGCCACCGACGGCGTCCCCGGCACCATGGGCATGCCCGGCGCCGTCGCCGAGGTGGACGGGCACGCCGTAAGGCTGCAACTCGCGCACCCCATGCCCCCGCTGCCGGGCCATGTCGACGCATGGAAACGGGAGCTGGGCGACCTGCGGGACTTCGCGGCGGCCGGCGAGGGCGCGCCGACGATCCTCGCCGGGGACTTCAACGCCTCCCAGGACCACGCCGCCTTCCGTCACATCCTGGACGCCGGTCTGCGCGACGCGGCCCGGCTGACCGACGAGGACCGGACCCCCACCTGGCCGTCCCGCACGGCACCCACGCTCGGCGTCCAGATCGACCACGTACTCGTGTCCAAGGACTTCTCCGCCCGCAAGGCCCGCTTCCTGGACCTGGCCGACACCGATCACCGGGCCGTCGTCGTGGACGTCACCCTTCACCGGCCCGACTGACCTGCGCCGCCCGCCCATAATGGGCGCATGTCCCGCGAGTTCCCCATCGGCCTCACCCCTCCCGACTGGCTGGTCCGGAACCTCCAGGCACAGCCGGCGCCCGTCAACCGGGCCGCCGTGGCACGAGCCGCCATCGCGATGACGCTGCCGCTCGCCGTCGGGCTCGCGGTCGACAAGCCGACGTACGGGGCACTCGCCTCCATGGGTGCCCTCTCCGGGGTCATCGGCGACACCGCCGACGCCTACCGCATGCGGATCCTCAACATCGCCGTACCGCAGCTCTTCGGCGCCGTCGGCATCACCGTCGGCTCGCTGGTGTTCGGGCACGGGTGGATCGCGGTCGCCGTCGTGACCGCCGTCGCGCTGATCTCCGGGATGATCTCGACGATCGGGGCGGTGGCCTCCGTATCGGGGCTGCTTCTGCTGCTGAACTCCGTGGTCGGCGCGGGTCTGCCGATGCCCGGCGAATGGTGGCTGGCGCCGCTGCTGGTGACCGGCGGCGGCCTGCTCGTACTGCTGCTCGCCCTGCTCGCCTGGCCACTGCGCGGCGGGATCCCGGAGCGGACCGCGGTGGCCGACACCTACCGCACGGTCGCCGATCTACTGGCGGCGACGGGCCGCCCGGAGACCTACGACGAGACCCGGCACACCGTCACCCAGTCCCTGAACCAGTCGTACGACCTCGTCCTCGCCCGCCGCACCCGCCAGCACGGCCGCAGCCCCGAACTGACCCGGCTGCTCGCCCAGTTGAACGCGGTCATCCCGGTCGTGGAGGCCGCCCCCGCCGCGCACCAGGACGGCAAGCCCCTGCCGCCCGAACTCCCCGAGGCGGTACGGCATCTCGCGCAGGCCGTGGAGACCGGCTTCACCGGCCCGATAGGGCTCAAGCTCCCCACCCCGACGACCGAGACCGCCCGCGCCGTCGACCACGCCCTGCGCCACGCCGCCGACGTGGTCGCCGCCCCCGATGTGGACCCGCGCGGCATCGACGACCGCCTCGGCCGCCCCGCCGCCCTGGGCATCCGGGCCGCCCGCGCCGCCCGCAACGTCGCCCTGTCCGCCGCCTCCTGGCGCTACGGACTGCGCCTGGCCCTGTGCATCGGCGTGGCCCAGGTACTGGTGTCGATCGTGCCGGTGCCGCGCTCCTACTGGGTGGCGCTGACCATCACCTTCGTGATGAAGCCCGACTTCGGCTCGGTCTTCTCCCGGGCCCTGCTGCGCGCGCTGGGCACGGTCGCCGGTCTGGTCGTCGCGGCGGCGGTGCTCGCGGAGGTGCCGAGGGGCTGGTGGGACGTACCGGTGATGCTGCTGCTCGCCCCGCTGATCCCGGTCCTCACCCCGCGCGGCTACGGCTATCAGACCGCCGCCATCACCCCGGTGATCCTGCTCCTGTCCGACGTACTGAACCAGCAGGGCACCGCCCTGCTCCTGCCCCGCCTGGTGGACTCGCTGATCGGCTGCGGCATCGCGCTGATCGCCGGGTATCTGCTGTGGCCGGAGAGCTGGGGCACCCGGGTCGGGGACCGGCTCGCGGACGCGGTGGCCGACACCGCGCGCTATGTGGAGGGCGCCTTCGGCACGAACGCCGTGGACCCGCCCGCCCGTGCCCGGATGCGCCGCCGCCTCTACCGCGACCTGTCCGCCATCCGTACGGAGTTCCAGCGCGCCCTGACCGAACCTCCGCCCACCGGACGCCGGGCGGCTGCCTGGTGGCCGCTGGTCGTAGCGGTGGAGCGGATCGTCGACGCGACGACGGCGGCGAGGGTGCGGGTGAAGCACGGCGCGCAGCCGCCGTCGCAGGCCGAGATCTCCCAAGTGGCCCGGCAACTACGGGAGTTGTCGGACGGGCTGCGTGAGGTGGACGTGCTCTACGCGGTACGCACCGACCTCACCGGCCCCTCGGGCAGCGTCCTGGAGCCCCTGCGCCAGGAGGTGGCAGCGGCCCGGGCGATCGCATCGCCGCGTTGAGAAGCAGATGGGTGCGGCCGCCCCTGTGCAGGAAGGGCGGCCGCACCGTGTGGGGGGTGGCGCTAACGGCCCGACTTCTCCAGGGCCTTGTCCATCGCCGCCGCGAGCCCGTTCGCCCACAGCTGCTCCACCCGGGCCCGCTCGTTCGCGTCCGGGTTGGCGTTCGTGCAGGACGGGCCGGGGCCGCCGCCCGACATCAGCTCGCTGCACGGGCCCTCGTAGTGGTCCGGCAGCCCGAGGACATGGCCGGTCTCGTGGGCGGTGACGCGCGTGGAGTCGTACTCCTGGTTCTGCGCGTAGTCGAGGAAGATGTAGCCGCTGCCGTGACCGTCGGTCGAGGCGTAGGAGCCGCGCGGGTCATTGCCCTCGCGGTAGGTGAAGTCGGCGTTGGAACCTTGCTGGAGCTTCACGTTCGCCACCGAGCTGTTCCATATCTCGGTGGAGCGGGCTATCTGCGCGCTGAACGCGGGCGCACCCGAGGCGTCGTAGACGACGGTGACGGCCGCGGTGCTCTTCGGGTGCGCCGCGCGCTTCTCGGCGACGGACTCCAGGACGGCCTGGAAGAAGGCGCGGTTGGCGGCTTCTTCGGAGGCGGTGGTGGAGGTGTAGCCGGCGTGCGGGGCGGGTGCTGCCGCCGAGGCGGGGGCGGTGAGGCCGAGAGTCGCCAGGCTTACGGCGACTGCGGCGGCCGTACGCACGGACAGGGACATGGACGTGGACATGCGCATCGATGACTCCTTGGTGGGGGGTGAGTCGTCATCGGTGAGTGTCGACGCCTGTGCGGCCGCTGTGATGATGGCAACCGGCGATAGGGCCGGGCTATCGGGTGCCGGGCTGTCGGATGCCCAATTCGCGTGTGTCGGCCGGGATTTGTGCGTCTGGTGAAAGCTCTGATTCCGCTTTAGGCTCCAAGGGCATGGAGCTCGAGGTCAGGCACCTCCGCGCACTGTGCGCCATAGCCGACACCGGCAGTCTGCACCGGGCCGCGCGGCAACTCGGTGTCGCCCAGCCGTCGTTGAGCACGCAGTTGCGCCGGATCGAGCAGGAGCTGGGCGGCGCGCTGTTCCTCAGGGCACGCACCGGCTGCCGTCCCACCCCGCTGGGCCGCCTGGTGCTCAGCCGCGCCCGTCCGCTGGTGGCCGAGATGCGCTCCCTGGTAGCCGAGGCTCGCCAGGCAGCGGCGGGCGGACCGCGTCTACGGGTCGGCTCCACCGCCAGCCGAGCACTCGCGGGCTGGCTGCGCCGGCTGCGCGCGGGCGGCCAGGAGCCCACCCTCCATATGAACGTCTCCGCCAACACCCTGCTGCGCATGGTCGCCGACGGCCAGCTCGACGTCGCCTTCGTGCACGAGGTGGAGGGCAGCCCGCTGCGCATCCCCGGGGAGCTGCGCATCCGAGTCCTGCTGGAACGCGAGCCGCAGTTCGTGTCGCTGCCGGCCGACCATCCGGCGACGGCGAAACAGGAGGTCGACCTGTACGACCTCGCCGACGACCGCTGGATGATCGACCCGACGGTCGACGGGGAGTGGGACGCGGTCCGCCGTATGTTCCGCACGGCCGGAGTCGACCCCGACGTCCTGCACGGCGACTACCACACGGCAGCGGCCCTGGTGGCGACGGGCGAGGTGGTCACGGTCTGCCAGCCGACGTCGCTGCCGCGCCCGGACATGGCGGTACGACGACTGCGCGGCGACCCCTTGGGCGTACGACTCCTGCTCGCGGCCCGCACGGAGACGGACCTGGACGGGGTGTATCCCGCGCTGGAGGAGGCGTACTGGGAGGCGGCGAGGCAGGCACCGGCGTACTCGAGTGCCCTGCCCGGCTCACCGCCCCCGCTGCGGGATCAGACGCCGATGTCGCAGCCGTCCTTGCGCCACACGGCCACGACGGCCGGGCGGACGTAGCTGCCGGGCCCGTCGGGCCAGGTGCTCAGCGGGTTCTCGACGGTCGCGCCGTCGAGCTCGCCCGGGTGCTGCACGGCGACCAGGACACGGCGGTCCTGGATGATCGGGCCGCAGGTCTCGGCGCCCTTCGGCACGGTCAGGAACTGCTTGAGCTCACCACGCCGGTCACCGCGCGTAGCGACACCGAAGAGGCCGTCGTGCGAGCCGAGCTGGGCGCCGTCGGTGGAGATCCACAGGTTGCCGTGCGGGTCGAAGGCCACGTTGTCCGGGCAGGAGATCTGGGAGACCTGGTCCTTCGGGAAGCCCGCGAAGTAGGTGGCCGGGTCGTTCGGGTCACCGGCGACCAGGAAGAGGCTCCAGGCGAACTTGGTGGACTCGGCGCGGTTCCAGCGCTCGGTCAGCTCCAGGATCTGGCCGTGCTTGTTGCTGTTGCGCGGGTTGGCCTCGTCCGCGGGGGCGAAGCCGGTCTTGCCGCGGTTGGTGTTGTTGGTGAGGGCGACGTACACCTTGCCGGTGTGCGGGTTGGGCTGGACGTCCTCGGGGCGGTCCATCTTGGTGGCGCCGACCTTGTCACCGGCGAGCCGGGTGAAGACGAACACCTCCTCGGCGGTCATACCGTCCACGTGGGACACAGCACCGTCGGCGGTGGCGGTGGCCAGCGGAATCCACTCGCCACTGCCGTCGAACTCACCGTCACTCGGCAGCTTGCCGGTGCCGTCGATCTCGATGGCGGGGGAGTCACCGGTGAGCTTGGCGACGTAGAGGGTGCCCTCGTCGAGCAGCGAAAGATTGTGCTCGCGCACAGCCCTCGACGAGCCCTTCTTCATCCGCTTGCTGCCGACGAACTTGTAGAAGTAGTCGAAGCGCTCGTCGTCACCGGTGTAGACGACGGGACGGCCGTCGTCGGTGAGCCGCACGGTCGCGCCCTCGTGCTTGAAGCGGCCGAGCGCGGTGTGCTTGCGGGGTGTGGAGTGCGGGTCGTACGGGTCGAGCTCGACGACGTAGCCGAAGCGGTGCACCTCGTTGGGCTCCTGGGCGACGTCGAAGCGCTTGTCGAAGAGCTCCCACTTGCGCTCGGTGGCGCCGGTGCCGATGCCGTACCGCTTGTCCGTGGCGCGGCTGCTGTTGGCGAAGTACTGGTTGAAGTTCTCCTCGCCGTGCAGCGTGGTGCCCCACGGGGTGGTGCCGCCGGCGCAGTTGTTGAGGGTGCCGAGGGCCTTGGTGCCGGTCGGGTCGGCGGAGGTCTTGAGCAGGTCGGAGCCGGCGGCGGGGCCGGTGATCCGGAACTCGGTGGTGGCGGTGATACGCCGGTTGAGCGGGTGCCGGGGAACGGGCTTGAGCTGCCCGTTCTTCTTGTTGCCCTCCACCACGACGGCGGACAACCCGTGCGCGGCCCAGGCGATCTCGACCTGCTCGCGGGTGGGGTTGGCGGCGTCGTAGCCGCGGAACATCAGGATCTCGTCGGTGTACTCGTGGTTGGCGACGAGGATCTGCCGGTTGTACTCGCCGGGCAGCGGGAGCAGGGCGAGGAAGTCGCAGTTGTAGCCGAACTGCTGGGCCTGCGCCTTCGCGGTCTGCTTCTCCGGGTCAAAAGCGGGCGCACCGCGCAGAATGGGCTCACCCCAGCGGATGACGACATTCTGGCCGTAGCCCTCAGGCACGGTGACGGCGTCGGCGGTGTTGGGCGCGACGGCGGTGAAGCGCAGGCCGCGGGCGCCCTGGTTCGTGGTGGGCCTGCCCGTGGTGGCGGGCGCGGCGGCGACGGGCGCGGCGGCGGCAGCGGTACCGGCGGCGGCCGCGGCGGTCACGACGGCGGCGGCACGCATCACGCTACGGCGGCTCAGGGCGCCGGCGATGACGTCGCCGACGTACGGGTTGGCGGTGGTGTTGGGCACCTCGTGGAAACAGGCGTCACCACACCGGAAACGGCAGGTCATGGCGGAACGGCCACCGGGATGCGAGCCGTTTGTTCTGATGAGCGGCAGCGGAATGCGCACTTTTCTTCCCCTTGCTTCCCCTTGGATCCAGCCTGACGGACGGTAGGGGGATGTTTGTGCGAACGCGGGGACGACATCTGAACGAGGGGTGAACTGAAGGTATCGGTAGGCGCGTTGCGAGGTCGGGGGTGGGTGCGCCGAAGATCACAGTCCGGGGCGGCTAACCTTACGTGTCCGTCCTGGCCAGGGATTGACGGGATCAACTCATGCGAAGGGTTGCGCACATGGGCATTCTCACTCTCCTGCGGAACGCATTCGGCCGCTCCCGAAAGGGGAGCACGGCCGAGGCAGAGGGTGCGGAACGGACGACGCCGATCGTGCCGACGCAGCCTACGGAGACCACGGAGCAGACACCGACGGAGGCGGCACAGGCCGCCGAGCCGGAGACCACGGAGGCCGTCGAGCCGACGCCCACGGAGCCGGCAACGGCCCAGGTCCCGGAGCCCCGCCCGGCGACGGACGACGAGCACGACCTGGTGGCGGCGGCCTTCGACAAGGTCACGGTCCCGAACCAGACCGCTGCCGCGGGGGCGGAGGCGGAGCCTACGGAGGCGGTGGTCGAGCCTGAGCCGGTGGCGGAGGCCGAGCCCGAGCCGGTGGCCGAGCCTGAGCCGGTGGCGTTGGCCGAGGCCGAGCTGGTGGTCGAGCCTGAGCCGGTGGCGGAGGCAGAGCCCGAGCTGGTGGTCGAGCCTGAGCCGGTGGCGGAGGCAGAGCCCGAGCTGGTGGTCGAGCCTGAGCCGGTGGCGGAGGCCGAGCCGGTCCTGGAGCCGGAGCCTGTGGTCGAGCCCGAGCCTGTTGTGGAGCCGGTGGCGGAGGCCGAGCCGGTAGTCGAGTCGGTCGAGCCCGAGCCCGTGGTCGAGCCGGTGGCGGAGGCCGAGCCGGTAGTCGAGTCGGTCGAGCCCGAGCCCGTGGTCGAGCCGGTGGCGGAGGCCGAGCCGGTAGTCGAGTCGGTCGAGCCCGAGCCCGAGGCGGAGGTCACCCCCGAGCCGGAGCCGGTCGTGGAGGCCGAGCCGGTCGTGGAGCCGGAACCTGTGGTGGAACCGGAACCCGTGCTGGAAGCGGAGCCGGAGCCGGTGGCAGCCGTGGAACCTGAGCCGGTGGTCGACGAGCCCGCGGCCGCCGACGGCGAGGCCGCCCCACAGGGGCCACCCGCACCCGACAACGAAAGTGACACGGGTGGTGCGGGTGGGAACACCCTCACCCTCCCCCAGGGCCTCCGCACCGCACACACCGCCGCAGCCACCGCCCTCAAGGCCAGGGACATCACCACCCCCGCCAAGGTCTACCTCGTCCTCGACCGCTCCGCGAGCATGCGCCCGTACTACAAGGACGGCTCCGCCCAGGCCCTCGCCGAGCAGACTCTCGCCCTCGCCGCGCACCTCGACCCCGAGGCCACGGTCCAGGTCGTCTTCTTCTCCACCGAACTCGACGGCACCGGCGAGCTCACCCTCACCGACCACGAGAACAAGATCGACGAAATGCACGCGGCCCTGGGCCGCATGGGCCGCACCAGCTACCACGTAGCCGTCGAGGAAGTCGTCACCACCCACCAGAAGACGGCCCCCGAAGGCACCCCCGCCCTGGTCGTCTTCCAGACCGACGGCGCCCCGGACGCGAAGACCCCCGCCACCCAGGCCCTCACCGACGCCGCGAAGAACCACCCGCACATCCACTTCGCCTTCGTCGCCTTCGGTGAGCACGACAACAAGGCCTTCGACTACCTCCGCAAGCTGAAGACCGGCAACACGTCGTTCTTCCACGCCGGCCCGACCCCCCGCGAGCTCACCGACACCGAGCTCTACACCGGCGTACTGGAGAACTGGCGCCCGTAAGCGCCCCACAGCCAGAAGCCCCCGGCCGCCCCTTCCCACCCCTTAAAACGGGAAGCGGGCGGCCCACCCATGTCGGCTACGATTTCAAGGTTCGTAAACCGACCGACCTGGGAGCAGCCACACCATGGCTCGACACCTCATCACCAGCGCCCTTCCCTACATCAACGGGATCAAGCACCTGGGCAACATGGTGGGGTCCATGCTCCCGGCGGACGTGTACGCCAGGTACCTCCGCCAGCGCGGCCACGACGTCCTGTACATCTGCGCGACCGACGAGCACGGCACCCCCGCCGAGCTGGCCGCGAAGGAGCAGGGCCTCCCGGTGGACGAGTTCTGCGCCCAGGCGCACGACGCGCAGAAGGCGGTCTACGACGGCTTCGCGCTGGCCTTCGACTACTTCGGCCGCAGCTCCAGCCCGGAGAACCGCGACATCACCCAGCACTTCGCCCGCAAGCTGAACGAGAACGGCTTCATCGAAGAGCGCGCGATCCGCCAGGTCTACAGCCCCGCCGACGGCCGCTTCCTCCCGGACCGCTACGTCGAGGGCACCTGTCCCCACTGCGGCTACGACAAGGCCCGCGGCGACCAGTGCGAGAACTGCACCCGCGTCCTGGACCCGACGGACCTCATCAACCCGCGCTCCGCGATCTCCGGCTCCACCGACCTGGAGGTCCGCGAGACCAAGCACCTCTTCCTCCTGCAGTCCAAGCTGCAGCACGAGGTCGAGGAGTGGGTCGCCCGCCACGAGGACGACTGGCCCCACCTCGCCTCCTCGATCGCCCGCAAGTGGCTGAACGAGGGCCTGCACGACCGCGCCATCACCCGCGACCTGGACTGGGGCGTCCCGGTCCCGGCCGACACCTGGCCGGAGCTGGCAGCCGAGGGCAAAGTCTTTTACGTCTGGTTCGACGCCCCGATCGAGTACATCGGCGCGACCAAGGAGTGGGCGGACCAGGACCCGGACAACCGCGACTGGAAGTCGTGGTGGTACGACGTCGACACCGACGTCCGCTACACCGAGTTCATGGCGAAGGACAACGTCCCGTTCCACACGGTGATGTTCCCGGCGACCGAGCTGGGCGTGCGCGAGCCGTGGAAGAAGGTCGACTACGTCAAGGCCTTCAACTGGCTGACGTACTACGGCGGAAAGTTCTCCACGAGCCAGAAGCGGGGCGTCTTCACCGACCAGGCCCTGGAGATCCTCCCGGCGGACTACTGGCGCTACTTCCTGATCGCCAACGCCCCGGAGTCGGACGACTCGTCCTTCACCTGGGAGCACTTCACGGCGACGGTGAACAAGGACCTGGCCGACACCCTGGGCAACTTCGTCAACCGAGTCCTCTCCTTCTCCAAGAAGCGCTTCGGCGAGGACGTCCCCGCGGGCGGCGAGCCCGGCGAGGCGGAGACCCGCCTGGGCGAGGAGATCGCCCGCCTCCTCGCCGAGTACGAGGAGCACATGGAGGCCCTCCAGTTCCGTAAGGCCGCCGCGGCGCTGCGCGCCCTGTGGTCCGCGGGCAACTCCTACCTGGAGGAGAAGGCCCCCTGGCTGGAGATCAAGACCGACAAGGACGGCGCGGCCCTGACCCTCCGTACGGCGATGAACCTGATCCACCTGTACGCGGTGGTCTCGGAGCCGTTCATCCCGGCGACCTCGGCGGCCATGCGGCAGGCCTTCGCGCTCGCCGACGACACGGCGGCCTGGGTCTCGGCGGACGAGGCCAGGTCCCTTTCCTTCGTCCCCGCCGGTACGCCCTTCACGGTCCCGCCGGTGCTGTTCGCCAAGCTCACGGACGAGGACCTGGAGACGTACAAGGAGCGCTTCGGCGGCGTCACCGCCGAGTAACAGCTCCCACCGGCACCTATCGGTGATCGCCCCCCGCAGGCTATACATTGCGAAGATCATGTGAAGCCAGTGACTTACTGGGACATGACTGGACATCTGAGCAATCTGAGCCACATGTGGGGGGCACATCCATGGCACTTTTCGGCAACGCAAGCACCGTAGACCCGGGCAAGGCCGCGCAGGACTTCGCGCGGCTACTCGGCCAGGGGGAGCAGGTGCAGGCCGCGTACCAGCTGGTGCGTGACGTCATCATGTTCACCGACCGCCGCCTGATCCTGGTCGACAAGCAGGGCATAACGGGCAAGAAGGTCGAGTACCACTCCGTCCCGTACCGCAGCATCACCCACTTCGCGGTGGAGACGGCCGGCACCTTCGATCTGGACGCCGAACTGAAGATCTGGATCTCCGGCACCCAGCTGCCGATCACGAAGACCTTCACCAAGGGCGTGGACATCTACGAGGTTCAGGCGATCCTCACGCAGCACGTCGCGCGGTAGACGGCGCGGCACACCTACTGCCGTCCGCCCGGGCCGCCCCCGAACCCACCTTCGGGGGCGTCGCCCGCCGTCACCGTGGCGATCGTGCCGGCCGAGCCGCCCAGGTCACCGGAGTCGGCGAGACCGCCCGTGGTCTTCCCGGACGCCGAGCCGCCCTCGCGGATCGTGTACTCCTCACCGCTCTTGATCGCGGACGAGGAGAAGACGACGTTCTGGACCGCCTTCGACGTGACGTACGTGGCGACGACCTTGCCGTCCGCGTCCACCACGTGCAGCGTCGTACCCGCCACGACCGACGAGTCGAGCGTCGCGGACAGCCAGCCCTGCTCGGAGCCCTCGTCCGGCGCGACGGCCATGCCCGCGCTGCCCGCGGCGAGCAGGGTGCCGCCGCTCACCGTGAAGCTGCCGTTGACGTCGAGTGCGCCGTTGCCGTTCATCTCCGGGCCGTTGACGACCACCGTGCCGCCGGTGACCTCCGCCGTGCCGTTGGAGTCGAAGCCGTCGCCGTCGGCGTCGATGACGAGGGTGCCGCCGGTGACCTCGGCCGAGTAGTCGCCCGCCCCTTCACCGCCGCCGAAGCCGCCCCGCGCGTTTGACGAGTTCGACTCGCTGCCCGACGCGTTCACCCCGTCGTCGCTCGACCTCACCGTCGTAGAGCCGCCGCTGACCAGGATGTCCTTGCCCTCCAGGCCCTCGTTCGACGTCGTGATCTCCAGCGTCCCCTTGCCGATCACCAGATCCCCCTCGGCGTGGATGCCGTCGTCGCCCGCGGCGGCGGTGACCTTCGCGCCGTTCAGATGGACGGCGGAGTCGCTGTGCAGGGCGTCGGCGGAGGCGTCCACGGTGACCGTGCCGGACTCCAGGACGCTGATCACCCCCGACTTCAGGCCGTGCGCCGAGGAGTCGTCGGAGGCCTTCGCCACGGACGTCAGGCGACCGCCCGTCATCACCAGGTCGGTGGCCGCGTCCACGCCGTCCCCGGCCGCTGTCACCTTCACCGTGCCACCGGAGATCGCGATGTACCCGGCATCCTCGTCGGTGTCGTTGTCGGACTTCACGCCGTCGCCGCCTGCCGTGACGGTCACCGTCCCGCCGTACACCACCACGTAGTCCTTGCCGCGGATGCCGTCGTCGGCCGCTTCGACCTTCACCGTCCCCGAGTCGACGACCAGGCCGTCCTTGCTCGCGATGCCGTCGTTGCCGTTGCCGTGCACGGTGAGCGAACCGTCGCCCGCGATCGTCAGGTCCCCCGCGCTGAACAGAGCCGCGTTCACGTCGGCGTCCTCGGCGTAGGAGTCGGTGTCGGTGAGGGTGTTGTCGCTGCCCTCGGCCAGGACGACCACGAGTTCCTTGGCCTCCGTCGCCGCTATGGCCGCACCGGAGGACGAGGTGATGTCGACGCCGTCGAGGATCAACGTGACGCTCGCGTCCTGGGCATTGACGACGATCTGCCCTTCGGTGAGCTTCCCGCTGAGGCGGTAGGTGCCCCCGGTGGTGATGGTCACCGTGGAGCCGTCGGCCCGTGCGCCGTTGCCGTCCACCGAGGCGGAGCCCCCGTCGAGCGTGATGTCCACGGCGGCGGACTCGTCCGCCCCGACGTCGTCCCCGCTCTCCACATGGGCGTCCTTGTTGTCGGCGAGCACGGTGGCCGCGTCCTGGCTGCCGTCCGCGGTGACGGTCGATGTGCTGCTGCTGCTCGAACTCGTCGTAGCGGAAGCGCTGTTGTCCGAGGAGCAGCCGGCCAGGGCCGCCGTGCCCAGGACCGCCGAGGCGAGGACGCCCACGGCCCTTCTGCGCAGCCTGCGAATCGGGGTGAGGTTCATGCGGGGCTCCCGTCGAGTGCGGTGGGAAAGTGGCGGCGCAGCACGGGCAGCCACCGGTGGGCGGGGAGGTCGGGACGCAGGGCGGCGAGCCCGGTCCCGTACTTGGACACGGGGACCGGACGGTGCTTCAGCGACCAGAGCAGCCGGTCGGCGCCGGACCCGGCGCGGCCCGCCTTGGTCTCGACGAACGCGCGGTCCGGGGCGCGCAGTGCTGCGGTGCCGTCGGGCAGGATCCAGGCCGGCGAGGTGTCGACGGTGAGCCGGCTGCCGGTGGCCGGGAGGAAGAGGGTGGTGCGCCGGTACGTCGACGTCAGCGTCGGCACGAGACGGAACCGCACGGAGTCGATCCCGGCCCCGGCGAGCACCCCGTCGGCGAACTCGCGGGCGGACGCGTCGAGACGGTGCGGGTCACCGTCGTAGGGGATGCGGTCCTTGACGGTCGTACCGCGCGGGCCGCGGGTCTTGACCTCCAGGAAGTGCAGGCCGGAGTCGAGGTAGCTGCGGATGCGGACCTTGAAGCGGCGGCGCCGGCGGCGGGCCGTGGCCAGATAGCCGTGCAGCTCCGGGGTGTCGAAGTACACGGAGCGGTAGCCGAACTGCCGTACGCCTTCGATCTGCAGGACCCGTACGTCCTCTCCCAGCCCGCCGAGTACCAGCGGCAGGTCGGTGACCGGCAGCAGGTACTTGCGGTCCACCCGGGTCAGCAGCTCGGCGCGGGCGACGAGTTCGTCGAGGCCGATCGGGCGCAGGGTGTCGACGGAGTCGAGCACGGTCACGCCCGTACCCCCTGTCCGGCGCGGATGCCGGTCTGCTGCGGGGCGAGGTAGCGCACGTCGACGTGGGTGGTGTCGTTGACGAGGTCGACGCTTCTGACGGAGAGGTTCAGCACCCGGCCGCCCAGCAGGGCCTCCAGGTGGGCGCGCAGGGCGTCGTCGTCGGTGTAGGCGGAGTCCAGGCGCAGGGTGCGCTGCTGGTGCCGGGGGAAGAGACGGGGGTGATCGCCGACGTACATGGTGGCGACGATCAGTGCGGTCAGAGCGCCGGTCAGGACACCGAACTCCGCGGGGAGCCCGTTCAGCAGGCCGATGGCGAGGGCGGAGAAGTAGTAAGCGATCTCGTGCTGGGCGATCTCGTACGACCGCAGCCGGATGATCGACAGCACGCCGAACAGGCCCATGCCCAGGCCGATCCCCACCGACGTGGAGCTCAGCGTCATCGCCACGGCGAGCACGCCGACGTTGACGCCGAGAAAGGCGGCCACCAGGTCGCGGCGGTGGTGACGCGGGAAGTAGACGCCGAAGACGAGGGCGCCGACGGCCAGGAGGTCGGCGCCGACGAGTACCAGCTGATGCAGGGCCGTTGGGGTCATGCCAATGACCATCGGGGGGTCTGCTGTGCGGATGCTGTGCGGTGCCTTAAGCGACCTTGAGAAGAATGAAGAGGGAAGCCGCAGTGAACAGGTTCCGTCCTTTCCGTTACTTTCACTTGCTTCACTTTTCATTTACTTGCATATAACGTTCACCTTCTCTCATGCCCACTTCGTCGGACACGCGACGCAGCAGCACCCAAGGAATGTCGTGAAGCGCATACTGATCCGCTCCGGAAAGAGCCCCTTGCGGGTCGCCAGTCCGACGGAGTTCATCCACCAGGACCTCATCGGGACCAACACGGGCAATCTGCTCTTCAGCGACTCCGCTCACAAGATGCTGACGACGCCGGACACCGAGGTCACCTCGAACGGCATCCGCACCAACCACTCGGCCGAGCGGGCCGCGGAGATCAACGAGCAGTACGACGTCTTCGTCGTCCCCCTCGCCAATGCCTTCCGCCCCCAGTTCCAGGCCTCGCTGGACCGGCTCTCCAAGCTGATCGAACAGCTCACCATCCCGGTGGTCGTGTTCGGCGTCGGGGCCCAGGCCACCGACGACTACGCGACGGACATGCTCAAGCCGATGGAAGCCTCCGTGAAGCGCTTCGCGCGGGCCGTCCTCGACCGCTCCGCGTCCATCGGCGTCCGCGGCGAACTCACCGCCCGCTACCTCCGGGACCACGGCGTCGCGGACAGCAACATCGACATCATGGGCTGCCCGTCGATGTTCCTGTACGGCGACACCTTCCCGGCGATCCGCGCCACCGAGATCACCGCCGACTCGCGCATCGCCATCAACATGTCGCCGAACGCGCGCCCCGTCGGCCCCATATCCGGCATCGCCGAGTACGGCCACGCGCACTTCCCGAACTACACCTACTACGCGCAGAACACCGTGGACGCGGAGCTGCTGCTGTGGGGCGACACCACGCCCGAGTCCGGCGCTCGGGACCCCTTCCCGAAGATGCTGACCCACGACCTGCTGCGCGAGAACAAGGTGCGCATGCCGCTGGACCCGGCGACCTGGATCGACGAGCTGCGCGGCTACGACTTCGCGTACGGCACCCGCATCCACGGCAACATCGCCGCCCTGCTGGCCGGCACGCCCGCCGTCGTCCTCACCCACGACTCGCGCACCCTGGAGCTGTGCCGGTACTTCGACATCCCGCACCGCCAGCTCTCCGGGCTGTCCGCCGACACCGACCCGCGTGACCTGTACGAGGCCGCTGACTGGTCGGCCATGGTCAAGGGCCACGGCGAGCGGTTCGAGCGCATCACCGCGTTCCTCACCCGCAACGGCCTGGACAACGCCTACCAGCACGGCGACGGCGGTGCCGCGTACGACGCCCAGGTCGCCTCCCTGAACCTGCCCGCCTCGATGCAGGTCTGGGACGGCACGGAGGACGGGCAGATGCGCTACCGCATCAGCCGGCTGCGCGAGCGGATCACCGTGTCCGAGACCAAGCTCACGGCGGTCACCAAGAAGAACGACGAACTGCGGGTCAAGCTGGCCGCCGCCGAGAAGCGCGCGACCGCGACGGCCGAGCAGCTCGACGCCGCGGTCAAGCAGATCGAGGCCGCCCGCAAGCAGCTCGCCGCCGTCGAACGCCGCGTCGTGGGCATCGAGAAGCGGGTCCTGGTCCGCCTCGGCCCGGCCCTGCGCCGCCGCAGCCGCAAGCTCTCCGGATCGGGCGGCAAGGGCTGAGCCTCACACGGTGATCAACCACTGGTAGCATCCGGCCACTTGTGCGAGGGCGGGGGTCCTCGCAGGGGAGGAAAGTGAATCGTATGCGCAGATGGGGTGTGGCCGCGTTCGTGGCCGCGGGACTCATGGGCGGCACGCTTCTGCCGGCCGCACCCGCGGCCGCGGTGCACGGCGGGGTGCCGGGCGACTTCAACGGCGATGGCTACAAGGACGCCGTCCTGCCCGCGCCGGGCGCGAACGTCTCCGGCAAGGAGGCGGCCGGGGCAGTGGTCGTGCTGTACGGATCGTCGTCCGGCCTGGCGGCGAGCCGTCGTAAGACGATCACGCAGAACACGTCGGGGGTACCGGGTACGGCCGAGGCGTACGACCGCTTCGGCGCGGCCACCGCCACGGCCGACCTGAACCGGGACGGGTATGCCGACCTGGTGGTGGGCTCGCCGTACGAGGACACGACGAAGGGCACCGACGCCGGCACGGTGACGATCCTGTGGGGCAGCGCCGGCGGGCTGTCGAGCGCCACCAACCTGCCGACGCCGAGCACCGAGCCGGAGCGCTACGGCCTGGACCTGACCGCGCTCAGCACCGGCAGCGGGACGAGGACCCAGGTCGTCGTAAGCGTCGCGGACGCGATGGTGCGCTTCACCGGCCCGTTCAGCAAGAGCGGCGGCTTCGGTTCCGTCGAGCTGAACGGGAACACCCCCACCATCCAGTCGGTCACCCTCGCCGACTTCGACGGCGACACCGTGCCGGACCCGGCCGTGGCCACCGTCGGTCTGCACGACCTCAGTGGCGGCGAGATATATACGGAACTGGAATTCGGGAAAGAGCTCCAGGGCAACGGCCTCATCACCGCCGCCGGTGACATCAACGGCGACGGCTACGACGACCTCGTGGCCGGCGATCCGCACGAGCCCGTGATCGCGGGCAAGGACGGCATGCCGGGCGGCCGTGTCCTGGTCTGGTACGGGTCGGCGGACGGCATCGCGAGCGACGCGCAGCCGGTGCAGATCACGCAGAACACCTCGGGCGTGCCGGGCGGGAGCGAGAAGGATGACGCTTTCGGCGGCGCGCTCACCGTGGCCGACCTCAACCGGGACGGGCTGGCGGACATCGTGGTCGGCGCGCCTCACGAGGACATCGGCAGCACCCAGGCGGCGGGCATGGTCACCGTTATCCCCGGCCGCGCCTCGGGCGCCCTCGGCACCGGCTCGTACGCCTTCTCGCAGAACACCTCCGGCGTACCGGGCGGCGCCGAGGACGAGGACTTCTTCGGGACGACGGTCGCCGTCGGGGACGTGAACAAGGACGGCAGGCCCGACCTGATCATCAGCGCGGCGGGCGAGAACACCTACACCGGCGGCGTCTGGGTCCTCCCCGGCGGCACATCCCGTCCGACGGCCTCCGGCAGCAGCGTGTTCACGGCCCGCTCCGTCGGCCTCACCCAGCCGGACAGCACACTCCTCGGCGGCAACGGCCTGCTCGAGGTCATCTGACCGACGCGTACGCCACGAAGTCGGCCCACGCCTCCGGCGCCAGCGCCAGGCGGGGGCCGGCGTCGCGGTACTTGGAGTCGCGGACGTGGATGGTCGCGGGGGTGGTGGCGACCTCGACACAGGAGTCGCCGTCGGGGCCGTCGCTGTAGCTGCTCTTGAACCACGCCGGCTCGGAGGCGTCACCGGCAGTGGACTTGCGGATCATGTTTCTCCCAGCAGTCGTTCGATGAGGGCCAGCGACTCTCCTGGGGGAAGAGCCTGGGCCCGGATGGTGCCATACCGCAGCTCAAGGATGCGCAGCTCCCTCAGGTCCGAGACCGGGCGGCCGTTGAACGCGCCATCGGAACGCCCGACAGCTGTGCCGTCCTCGAACTTCAGCAACTCGATCCTGCCGCTCATGCCGGGGTGCGGCGCGCTGTCCAGCGGCATCACCTGAAGCGTGACGTTGGGAAACCGCCCCACCTCCAGCAGACGTTCGAACTGTTGTCGCCGCACCATTGTGCCTCCAACCTTTCGGCGCAGCGTCGCCTCTTCCAAGACGAAAGCGAGGGCGGGAGCGGGGGAGCGTTCGTAGATGGACTGCCGGGCCATGCGAGCGGCCACCCGTCGCTCCAAGTCCTCAGGCGAATAGGCGGGTAGCCACGATTCCAGCAGTGCGCGTGCGTGCTCGGGCGTCTGCAACAGACCGGGGATGCTGCTGCATACGTACACCCCGATCTCGACCGCCTTCTCCTCCATCTTCGCCAAGTCCCGCACCTTCTTCGGGTACCGGACCTTCTTCACGTCCTCCCACGCCGCCGCGATCAGCCCGCCCGCGTTCAACACCTCGTCGGACCTGTCCAGATACTCCTTCCTGGGAATCCGCTTCCCCGCCTCGATCTTGTAGACCATGTCGTCGCCATACCCGACCGCCGTCCCGAAGTCGGGCACCCGCATGCCCACCGCTTCTCTCCGCAGCCTCAACTGCCGTCCCACCGTGGCGATGACGGCCACGCCCCAGTCGTCGTCCGGGTCCACCTCCCAACCCGGCTCGTCCGCCTCGGTCTTGAGCCGTCCCGTCTCCGCGTCCACCGACATCGCGCACCCCTCCGTCGAACGACCGTGCCGCAGCGCCCCTACCCGTACGCAGCCTCTGGACAGCCCGGACACCTCTGGACAAGGCCTGGACAGTCGCTCTACGTACCGGCGTCGTCACTGCTCACGGTAGGCACATCCGGCCACGCTGAGTGACGTGAATCAGAAACACGACGTCCAGGTCCGCAACTTCAGCGTCCTGCTGTCCCCCACACCACGCGGCGCCCGCCTCGCCCGCCTGCTCGCCGCCGAGCAACTGCGCAGCTGGCAACTCCCGTTGGACCCGGCGGCGCTCATCGTCGCCGAACTGGCGAACAACGCGGCCACCCACGGCCGCGTACCGGGCCGGAACTTCCGGCTCCTGCTGTACGTCGTGGGCGACACCCTCCGTATCGAGGTCACCGACACGCGCGGTGACCAGCCACCGCACCCCCCACACGCCACTCCCGTCGGCGAGGCCGGCCGCGGCCTGCTCCTCGTAACGGCCCTCGCCGACCGCTGGGGAGTGAACCGGGGCCTGCCACCACGCAAGACGGTCTGGGCCGAACTCACCATCCCGGCACCGGAGTCACCGGAGCCTGGCGCCCCGCGCTTCGGTCCGACCTGCGCTCCCTATGAACCACCCACTGAAGAGAAAGCACCCCACCAAGCCCCACCCCTCCCTCCCGCTCCGCAAACTCACCCCCGCGAGTGAACATGCCCAACTCAGCTGGATTTGGGGCCGGTTGCCTGCCTTACGCTCAGCGCGAGCAACACGACACAACCGCAAACATGCGACGGCCCCCGCCGGGACTAGCGATCCCAGTGCGGGGGCCTGACCACCGAGGAAGTTAGGGCCTTCCTGATGGATACCAAAAACATTAGCGTGCCCTCGCGCGCCCAGTCCCGCCTCCCGGGCAAAAACCACCCTCACGCGCAGCCGCACTCCGGCGTCGTTCACGACAACGCCCGCCACAACGAAAACTTCACGGTGATCGGCAACCACCTCATCCAGCACGAGGAGCTGTCGCTGCTCGCCATCGGGCTGGCGTGCTACATCCAATCGGTGCGGCAAGGCACCTCCGTCGACATCAAGACCCTCGCCGACCGCTTCCCCGAGGGCCCCACCCGCATCGCCGCCGCCCTGCGCGAACTCGAAGCCCACGGCTACCTCCGCCGCACCCACGAACGCACCCCCAGCGGCCGGATCGTCACCCGCACGGTGTCCTGCAACAAGCCTGGGCACCGGACCACCTCGGCCGACACCCTCCATCGGCCCGCCCGACGCCTGGATCCGGACAAGCCACCGCCACGCAAGCGCCTCCCCGCCGTACCCCGGCCCTCATTCACCTCTCCCGCCCTCCTCCAAGCGGCCGTCGACGTCCTCGCCGACCTCCGCCGCCAGGACCCCCGCCTCCTCCTCTCCGCCACAGACGCCGAACACCTCGCACCAGGGGTCGCCGCTTGGCTGGAGCGCGACCTCACCCCCACGTCCGTAGGGCACGCCCTGACCGAGAACCTGCCGCCGGAGCCCCTGATCCGCCCCGCCGCCTTCCTCGCCCACCGATTGGCCGCCCAGCTCCCGCCCCCGCCGCCACCGGCCCCGAAACCCAGACACCCCTTCCAGACCTGCGACGGCTGCGACCGCCCCTTCCGCGCCCCGGCCCCCGGCCGCTGCCGCGACTGCCGATCCGGCCGGAGGAAGGCCGCATGAACATGCAGACCCTCACGACGCCCGGCCCGGATACCCTGGCGGGGGTACTCCTGGAGGACACCATGAGCACACTGGCCGACCACGGACGCGAGTTGATCCCCCGCCCCGAGCAGACCCCTGACGCCCTGCGTACGGCCCTCGCCGTCGTCGCCCCTGGCCGACTGGAAGAGATGCAGGCCACGAAGGACGATGCCTTCGCCAAAGCGGTCGAGTGGCAGTCCCTGAGCCCCGTACAGAGCTGGGTCCTCCTGTGGGCCAGGGACATCGAGATCGCCCGCCGCCTCGACCTGTCCTCCCGCTTCGAGTACGCACAGAGCAAACTGGAGGACGAAGATCCCGCCATCGCTCGGGATGCCCTGCGGGAGCTGAGCGCCGTACTGGACGAAGCGATGAAGGCAGTGCGCGGTTGAGCTGGAAGTGGGAGTACGCCTTCGGAGCGGAGTACGCCGCCCGCACCGCCCCCGCCGATTTCCTCGCCGACGTGGAAAGCGAGGCCGACGAGCTGGTCAGGGCCGCCGAGGCGGTCCACATCCACGGCCGGGCCCACGAAGACATTGACCCGAGGGGTGGCGACGTCATCGTCCCTGGTGGCATGTTCACCTATCAGGTCGTCGTGCGCAGCGAGCGGGTCTACGTCGTTCAGATCATCTACCTGGGGTTCTGAACCATGACCACCGCGGACACTCGCCAAGCCCGACCCCGCTTCCGGCGGCGCCCCTCTCGGTGCGCCGCCGGTCGGACCGTCAGGTACCCGTGTTGGTCGCGTCCGGGTCCACGCCCATCGTGATCGATCCGACGACGCCCTTGGCGATGTTCTTCTTGTTGTACTTCAGCTTGAGGAGACCGCCGGTCGTGCCGCTCTGGTCGTAGATGGTGTCCTCGGTGAGCGTGGTGCGCTCGGTCGTCGAGGTCGAGTACGGCTCTACCTCGGCGGAAGCGAGCACGGACTCCTCGTCGAAGAAGAACTGGCCGGTGTGGCAGGTGGTGCCGCCCTCGTAGCCGGCGTCCGTCCACTCGCCGTCCACATGCACCTTGGTGTGGATGTGGACGGTCCGGCCCCGGTACCAGCCCGGGAAGATCGTCCGGAAGGTGACCCGGCCCTGCTTGTCCGTCTTCCAGGTGCCGCGCAGATAGCGCTCGTCGTCGGTGGGCTCCTCGTGGCCACCGCCACCGCCGGTACCGCCGGAGGGAGCACCCGAAGGCTCACCGGACGGCGGCTCTCCCGTCGGGGTGCCCGAAGGCGCGTCCGTCGGCGCCGTACCGCCACCGCCACCGCCGGTCGACAGGCTCTCGTAGCCCGAGTAGATGCCGAGCGCGTCGCAGTGCCAGATGTCGACGGCCGCGTTGCGGATCGGCTTGCAGGTCTCGGCGTCGATCACCTTGAGGTTCAGGACGAGCGGGATGCCCTCCTTGTCCTCGGTGATGTCCTGCCGGATCTTGTCGGCGTCGATGTAGTACGGACCCTCGGTGGTCTCCGAGGTGAGCTTGTAGCAGACCTCGGACGACGAGGACGACGCCGTCGCCGACGCCGTACCGCTGTCACCGCTCTCGTCCGCGAACGCGCCCGCCGCGAGCGTGCCGCCCACGCCCACCGCGGCGACCGCGCCCGCCCCGGCGACGACGACCTTGCGACGCGTCAAGTCGCGTTTGTGCTTCGGCTCCTGGGCCGTGTGGTTTCCCGTCATGCCCAGGACGCTAGGTAAGAGCCCTGTACGGAGCGTGGGCGTGGGCTGTGGCTACCTGTGAAACCTGAAAGGGCCCGGAACCGACGATCACGGTTCCGGGCCCTCTACTAGTCGCCTACTTCGGCTGCGGCTTGCGCACCGACAGGTGCAGCTCCTTCAGCCGCGCCTCCTCCAGCTCCGTCGGCGCGCCCATCATCAGGTCCTGGGCGTTGCCGTTGAGCGGGAAGGCGATCGTCTCGCGGATGTTCGGCTCGTCCGCCAGCAGCATCACGATGCGGTCGACGCCGGGGGCGATACCGCCGTGCGGCGGGGCGCCGAAGCGGAAGGCGCGCAGCATGCCGGCGAACTGCTCCTCCACGGTGTCCCGCTCGTAGCCCGCGATCTCGAAGGCCTTGAGCATGATCTCCGGCTCATGGTTCCGGATCGCGCCGGAGGACAGCTCGACGCCGTTGCAGACGATGTCGTACTGCCAGCCCAGGATGTCCAGCGGGTCCTGGGTCTCCAGGGCCTCAAGGCCGCCCTGCGGCATCGAGAACGGGTTGTGCGAGAAGTCGATCTTCCCGGTCTCCTCGTCCTTCTCGTACATCGGGAAGTCGACGATCCAGCAGAACCGGAAGACGCCCTCCTCGAAGTGCCCGGCACGCTTGGCGGCTTCCACCCGCACCGCGCCCATGATCTTCGAGACCTCGTCGAACTCGCCCGCGCCGAAGAACACCGCGTGCCCGGCCGACAGCGACAGGCGCTTCGTCAGCTCCGCGACGTTCTCCTCCGTCAGGAACTTCGCGATCGGGCCGGACAGCGAGCCGTCCTCGGCCACCCGCACCCACGCCAGGCCCTTCGCGCCCTGCGAGACCGCGAAGTCACCGAGCTGGTCGAAGAACTTCCGGGGCTGCGCGGAGACATCCGGCACCGCCAGCGCACGCACGTGCTTACCGGCGAAGGCCTTGAACTCCGAGCCCTCGAAGACGTCCGTGATGTCGACGAGCTCCAGCTGGGCCCGCAGGTCCGGCTTGTCGGAGCCGTACTTCAGCATCGCCTCGCGGAACGGGATCCGCGGGAACGGCGAGGTGACATGGCGGCCGTTCCCGAACTCCTCGAACAGCTCGGTCATGAGCTTCTCGATCGGCTGGAAGACGTCCTCCTGCTCGACAAAGCTCATCTCGACGTCGAGCTGGTAGAACTCACCCGGCGAACGGTCGGCGCGGGCGTCCTCGTCACGGAAGCAGGGCGCGATCTGGAAGTAGCGGTCGAAGCCCGAGATCATCAGCAGCTGCTTGAACTGCTGGGGCGCCTGAGGGAGGGCGTAGAACTTGCCCGGGTTCAGACGCGAGGGGACCACGAAGTCACGGGCGCCCTCGGGGGAGGTCGCGGACAGGATCGGGGTCGCCATCTCGTTGAAGCCCAGCGCCGTCATCTTGTGACGGATCGCGGAGATGACCGCCGTACGCAGCATGATGTTCTTGTGCATGCGCTCGCGGCGCAGGTCCAGGAAGCGGTACTCCAGGCGCCGCTCCTCGTTGACGCCGTCCTCGGCGTTGATCGTGAACGGCAGCGGGGCGGCGGCGCCGAGCAGCTCGACCTCGCCGACCTCGACCTCGATCTCGCCGGTGGGCAGGTCGGCGTTCACGTTCTCGGTTCCACGTGAAACAACCTTGCCGTCCACCCGGACCGTGGACTCCTTGGACAGCTTGTCCAGGGCCTCGTATGCGGGGGTGCCGGGGCGGGCGACGAGCTGCGTAATGCCGTAGTGATCACGCAGATCGATGAAGAGGATGCCGCCCAGGTCGCGCCGATTGTGCAGCCAGCCACTCAGCCGGACGTCGCTGCCGACGTCAGAGGCGCGGAGCTCGCCGCAGGTGTGGGACCTGTACCGATGCATCGTCGTTCATCCAGTCTTCGCGGATCGGGGTCTGTATTGAGCAGGTGTTTCACGTGAAACACCCCCAGGGTACCGGCCACCCCAAGATCGGCCTCCACCATTAGCGCGGGTGCCTCCGCTCGTCGGGCCCGCGGTGGCAGCTTGGGATCACCTCTTCTTAGAGTGGGTCAATGCGCACTGGTGAGCCCCTGCCCGCCGTGGGGGAGGTACTCGCCGCACTGGCGACGGGCCAATGGCACTGGTCCACCGCCACCGGCCTGGTCACGGTGGACCCCGAGGCGGCCAGGCTGCTCGGGCTGCCCGAGGAACGGGCCACCCTCAGGGAGTCCCAGGTGCGCGCCCGTCTCCACCCGGTCGACTGGAACGAGATCGCGGGCGTCATCCAGCTCGCCGTCGCCGAGTGCACGCTCGGCGAGGTCCGGGTGCGGATCATGGACGAGCGGGGCGGAGTGGTCCGGGTCACCCGCAGCCGCTTCAAACCGTCCTTCGATCCGCACAAACGGTCGTACGAGGTGATCGGCACCCTTCAGGAGGTCACCGAGCCGGAGCCGGGCACCCCGGCCGGGCGGCGGGCGGTCACCGGGGACTGGCGGCGCTCCAGGGAGGCGTTCCTGCTGGACGCGGGCCGGGCGCTGGCGGAGGCGCGGTCCACGGCGGAGGTGCTGCGGGTCGCGGCGGGGCTCTCGATGCCGGGATTCTCACCGGACGGGCTCGCCGTGTTCGGTGTGGAGGCGGACCGCCTGACGATCATCGGCCATCACGGCCAGCAGCCCGGCGACGAGGGCCCCTTCTCGCACATGTCGATCCAGACCGACTATCCCGCCGCCGAGGTGGTGCGCACCGGCCGGGCCGTCTATCTCTCCTCCCCGGAGCAGTACCACTCCCGCTACCCGGTGACCTGGCCGCTCGCCGCCCACTTCGGCCGCCACTCCTGGGCGTTCCTGCCGCTGACGGTGGCCGGGCGCACGAT
Organism: Streptomyces sp. NBC_00287; assembly: GCF_036173105.1. NCBI lineage: Bacteria > Bacillati > Actinomycetota > Actinomycetes > Kitasatosporales > Streptomycetaceae > Streptomyces > Streptomyces sp. NBC_00287. Next base: position 4,938,391 of record NZ_CP108053.1, on the reverse strand, counting down.
GGGCGCCTGGATGGCGGCGTTCACCTATCCGGTCGCCTTCACACCCGACGAGCGGTCGGTACTGACGACGGTGGCCCGGATGCTCGCCCAGGCGCTGTCCCGGGCCGGGGCCGCCGAGACCCAGCGGGCGCTCACCGACGGCCTCCAGCGCTCGATGATGCCCACGCTCGGCCCGCAGGAGATACCGGGCATGAGCGTCGCCGCCCGCTATGTGCCCACCGGCGGCGGCCTCCAGGTCGGCGGTGACTGGTACGACATGATCCCGCTGCCGAGCGGCAGGTTCGCCCTGGTCATCGGGGACGTCCAGGGCCATGACGTACGGGCCGCCGGGCTGATGGGCCAGCTGCGGATCGCCCTGCGCGCCTACGCCTCCGAGGGGCACCGCCCGGACGCCGTGCTCTCCCGTGCCTCCCGCTTTCTGCACGGCATGACGGACGAGGGCGCGGACTCCTCCGACCTGCGCTTCGCGACCTGCCTGTACGTCGAGGTCGACCCCGCCGCCGCGACCCTCGACATCGCCCGCGCCGGGCACCCGGACCCGGCGATCCGAATGGCGGACGGCACGGTGCTGACCCGGCCGACGGCGGGCGGGCTGCCGCTCGGCATCGACCCGGACGCGGACTATCCGACGACCAGGATCACCCTGGAGCCCGGCGAGACGATGCTGCTGTGCACCGACGGCCTGATCGAGACCGGCGGCCACGACCTGGAGACCGGCTGGAAACGGCTCCGCTCGATCCTCGAGGAGCACAAGGGCGATCTGGAGGAGCTGGCCGACGCACTGGTCCAGGCCGTGCACGGCCCCTCCTCGCACCACACCACCGGCCCGCTGGCGGACCGGCGCGAGGACGACATAGCCGTCCTGCTGCTGTGCCGCGAGGGGGAGGGCTGCGGCTGCGGCGAGACGGAGGTCGTACGGCCGACCGTGCGCCGCACGATGCTGACCGTGGCCCAGGACGAGCCCGAGCGGGTCGCGGTGGCCCGGCAGCAACTGCGCGAGCTGCTGCACGACTGGTCCTCGGCCGACCAGATCGACTCCGCGGTGCTGCTGCTGTCCGAGACCCTGACGAACGTCCTCGTCCACACCGACGCCGACGCCCTGCTGCTCGCCGAGGTACGCGGCGAGGTGGGCGGACGCCGGATGCGCGTGGAGGTCACCGACACCAGCGACGACCTGCCCCACAAGCGCCGACCCGGCGAACTGGCCTCCTCCGGCCGGGGATTGATGCTGATCGAGCTGCTCGCGGACACCTGGGGAGTGGATCCCCGGGGCCAGGGCAAGAGCATCTGGTTCGAACTGGACGAGGACGCTCAGGAGTCGCCGTAGCGCGTGCGCAGCTCGTGGAGGACCCCGAAGGCCGCCGCCGTCAACGGCACCGACAGCAGCATCCCGAGGATGCCGGCCACGGAGGCGCCCGCGGTGATCGCCAGCATCACCACCGCCGGATGCATCTGCACGGTCCGGCTCTGGATCATCGGCTGGAGCACATGCCCCTCCAGCAGCTGTACGGCGAGTACGACCCCCAGCGCCCACAGCGCGATCACGAACCCCCGGTCGGCGAGCGCCACCAGCACCGCGACCGCCCCGGACAGGAAGGCGCCGAGATAGGGGATGTAGGCGGTGACGAAGACCAGGGCGCCGAGCCCGACGGCCCCCGGCACATCCAGGACCAGCAGGCCCACGGTGATGCAGATCGCGTCGATCAGCGCGATCAAGGTGGTCCCGCGCATGAACCCCTCGACGGCCTCGAAGGCCCGCCGCGCCATCGCCTCCAGGGTGTCGGCGGTCCCGCGCGGCGACATCGACCGCAGGGCGCCGACGGCCCGGTGGGAGTCGCGCAGGAAGAAGAAGACGAGCAGCAGCGCCAGTACGGCCATGGCGATGGTCTCGCCGACGACGCTGACCCCGCTGATGACGCCGGAGGCGGCGGTGCCGCCGAACTTGCTGAGCAACTCCCTGGAGTTGGCGGCGATGTCGTCCAGCGAGGTCCCGGCCGCCCCGAAGTGATCGGCGAGATCCTCGGCCGCGGTCCTGAGCGAGGCGACGATCTGGTCCCCGGTGTCGATGAGCGCGGCCACCACGATGTACACGGCCCCGCCGACCACGGCCACCACGGCCACGCAGGTGACGGCGGCGGCCACCGACCGGTTGACCCGCGCCTTGACGAGCCGCCGGTGGAAGGGCCCGAGCAGCGCCGTGCCGAGCAGCGCGAGCAGCACGGGCACGACGGCCGTACGGAACTCAACGCACAGCCGGATCCCGACGTACACCACCCCCGCGGCCAGCAGAATCACGGCGCACCAGGCACCGACCCGCCGCACGGGTTCGGGAAGCAGCAGCTGTCGGGAGTCCTGCACCCTCCCACCCGATCACGCCCCGTGCGGGGCGACCCCTCGGCAGACCCAGCCGGGTGACGGGCCGTCACCAACCGCTCAGGGCCCGTCGGGCCCCCGCAGCACCAGCAGCAGTCCCGCAAGCAGCGTCCACACCGCCATCAGCAGCACGGTCAGCCAGGCGCTGATCGGCCCCGCCAGGCAGAGCACCGCGATGACGAACGCAGACCAGCCCAGCCAGGACGGTACGGCCCGGGTCGTGACGGACACCCGCCAGATGGTGAACAGCAGCACCGCCGCGGCCGCCATCGCGGCGACGTACCCGGCGTAGGCCATGTCCAGCAGCAGAAGCGCGACCGTGGCCGTCTCCGGGCCGACGGGGAAGGAGTCGGTGTTGTTGGCGGAGATGGCGTAGATGGAGCCGGCCAGCGTGGCGATCATCAGCAGGGCCGCGAAGACGGTCCCGCCCGCGAGCACCAGGTGCGAACGGTTCCCGGCGAGCCGGGCGAGCGCGCCCAGGAACCAAAGGAACAGCAGCAACGCCAGCAGCATCATGATGGCCATGCCCTCGGTGAGGTCGAGGTTGTCGCCGTCGCTGTAGAAGGCGAGGGTCTCGCGCAGCCCGTCGTCACCCTCGGTGTCCGGGCTTTCGGCGTAGGTCACCAGAATCGCGACGAGCATGAGCACGCCCGAGGCGATCCCGGCGATGCCGGGCCAGAGGGTTCTGCGAGGGGTCTCACCGGTGTCGTGCGCCGGAGCCGTAGTCGGCGTCGTCATGTCGGCCTCCCACACGTGCAGACAGTCACGTGAGGGTCCCGGATCAAGGACTCTTCTCCAGTATGCGCGCCGCGGCAGAACCGCTCACCGCGGCGCGTCACAGGGCAGCTGACGAGGCCTACAGCCCGCCCTCGGTCATCCCGTGCACCGCCGGGATCGTGCCGAGGCGGCCCTTCTGGAAGTCCTCGAACGCCTGCTGGAGTTCCTCGCGGGTGTTCATGACGAAGGGGCCGTAGTGGGCCATGGGTTCGCGGATCGGCTGTCCGCCGAGGAGGACGACTTCCAGGTCCGGCGTGTGGGAGTCCTGCTTCTCGTCCGCGCGGACGGTCAGCGAACCGCCCGTGCCGAAGACGGCGGTCTGACCGACCTGGATCGGCCGCCGCTCGGCACCGACCGCGCCCTTGCCCGCCAGGACGTACGCCAGGCCGTTGAAGTCCTCACGCCACGGCAGGGTGATCTCCGCGCCCGGCGCGAGGGTGGCGTGCACCATCGTGATCGGGGTGTGGGTGATGCCGGGGCCCTGGTGGCCGTCCAGCTCGCCCGCGATGACCCGCAGCAGCGCGCCGCCGTCCGGCGTCGTCAGCAGCTGCACGTTGCCGCCGCGGATGTCCTGGTAGCGCGGGGGCATCATCTTGTCCCTGGCCGGCAGGTTCACCCACAGCTGGAGGCCGTGGAAGAGCCCGCCCGACATCACGAGCGACTCCGGCGGCGCCTCGATGTGCAGCAGGCCGGAGCCCGCCGTCATCCACTGGGTGTCGCCGTTGGTGATGGTGCCGCCACCGCCGTTGGAGTCCTGGTGGTCGAAGATGCCGTCGATGATGTAGGTCACGGTCTCGAAGCCGCGGTGCGGGTGCCAGGGGGTGCCCTTGGGCTCGCCCGGCGCGTAATCCACCTCGCCCATCTGGTCCATCATGATGAACGGGTCCAGATGGCGGTAATTGATCCCGGCGAACGCACGGCGCACCGGGAAGCCCTCACCCTCGAAACCGCTCGGCGCGGTCGTGACGGCGAGCACGGGACGGGCCGCGGCGTCTGCGGGCGCGGCGACGCGCGGCAGTGCCAGCGGGTTCTCGACGGTCACTGCGGGCATGTCGGTACCTCCTTGGGCGACGTACATCCCAGTTTAGTTGAGCATTGAACTTCCTGCCACTCGTAACCGGCCGAGCACGCAGCACATTCCCGCCGCCGTCAGAACAGGGCCACCGCCCCCGTCCCCACCATCCACAGGCCCCCCAGCGTCGCGGGCACCCCGATCACCAGGTAGAACACGCCGAGGGCCAGAACCCCGGCGGTCCCGCGGCCGACCTTGGTGGTGCCCTCCGGGTCCTCGGGGTCGTAGACGATCTCGACCTCTTCCGCCCCGCCCGCCGGCCCGCTGCGTGTACGCGTCTGCCCGCGCGCGTCGACGTACGTGTACTCGTAGTGCGTGACGGCATCCTCGCCGGTCCCCATCTCGTACGACAGCGTCAGCCGCCCCTCCACGGTGATCCCCCGCGTGCGCAGCACGGCGGCCTCGCGCACGGTGGTCAGGCCGCCCGCCAAGGCCGCACCGCCGCAGCCCAGCACCACCGGACCCACCAGCCAGAAGACGACGGCCTGCTCCCCCGCGCCGCGGACCACCAGCGCCACGGCGACCAGCACGAAGGCGACGCCCAGCGCCCAGAGGACGACGTACCCCGGTTCGACCCCGGGCCGCTCGACCGGCTCCGCCGACACCGCCGGACGCGGCTCGTCGGCGTCCCGTACGGGCAGCGCCCGGCGCACCGCCTCGGCGAATTCCCGTACGGCCGGTGCGCTGCGGGAGGTGAGGGTGTGCGTCGCCGAGGACAGGACGACGGTCAGGACGCGGCCCTTGGCCCCGCTCACCTCGACGCGTTCGATCGCGGCGACGGGTATCCGGTGGCGCACCCCACCGGCCTCCAGCAGCAGGACACCCGCCCGCAGCCGCGCAACGGAACGCCGCCGACCGTGCAGGACCAGCGGCGATGTGTGGATCTCGGTCATCCGCGCACAGTAGGCGAGGCGGGAGAGCGGAAGGAGTGGTTCAGCCGTACATGCGGCGCATCGCGAACTCCACCATCTGCTCGACCGCCTTCGCGTCGAACACCATCCGGTGCTCGCCCTCCATGTCGAGGACGAAGCCGTAGCCGGTCGGGAGGAGGTCGATCACCTCGGCGCCGGTGATGACGAAGTACTTGGACTCCTTGCCCGCGTACCGGCGCAGCTCCTTGAGCGAGGTGAACATCGGGATCACCGGCTGCTGGGTGTTGTGCAGCGCGAGGAAGCCGGGGTTGTCGCCGCGCGGGCAGTAGACCTTCGAGGTCGCGAAGACCTGCTGGAAGTCCTCCGCCGACATCTGCCCGGTGGTGAAGGCCCGCACCGCGTCCGCGAGCGAGGGCGGGGACGGCTCGGGGTAGAGCGGTGGCTGCTGGCCGTAGCCGCCGGACATGGGCTGCTGCGGCGGGGCGTACCCCTGCTGTGCGCCGACGTTCTGGTCGTAGCCGTACATGGGCGCAAGCGTACCCAGCAAGACCAGGGCGGCGGGCCGGTACCGCCGCCCCGGTAAACCGACAGCGACTTGACAGCCACTGCTCTGGCACCCCACAGCTGCCGCTCATAGCGTCTGCCCTGGGAAGCCGAGCCAGGGAGACGCCATGCACAGCCACCACGACGACGAGATCCACGAGCACGACAGGGGACTCTCCTACGACCTTCCCGTGCTCGCCCGCCGACGGATGATCCGGCTCATGGCGGGGGCGGGCCTGATACCGCTGGTGGGATGCAGCTCCGGTGAGGACGACACGTCCGCGACGGCCACACCGTCGGCCGAGACAGCCACATCATCGGCCGGGACAGCCGAGTGCGCCGCCATTCCCGAGGAGACCGCCGGGCCCTACCCCGGCGACGGCTCCAACGGCGTCAACGTCCTCAAGGAGAGCGGTGTCGTGCGCAGCGACATCACCTCCAGCTTCGGCGACTCGGCCGGCGGCACTGCCGAGGGCGTGCCCCTGACGATCACCCTCACGGTCGTCGACGCCGCCTCCGGCTGCGGGACCCCCAAGGCGGGCGCCGCGGTCTACCTGTGGCACTGCGACCGGGACGGCAACTACTCCCTGTACTCGGAGGGCGTCACGGAGGAGAACTACCTGCGGGGCGTCCAGGAGACCGACGACAAGGGCCAGGTCACCTTCAAGAGCATCTTCCCCGCCTGTTACACCGGCCGCTGGCCGCACATCCACTTCGAGGTCTACGGCAGCCTGGCCGACGCCACCTCGGCGACCTCCATCACGAGCACCTCGCAGCTCGCGCTGCCCCAGGACGTCTGCGACACCGTGTACGCGACGGACGGCTACAGCCAGAGTGTGGCGAACCTCAGCCGGCTCTCCATCGAGACGGACAACATTTTCAGCGACGGCCACGAGCAGCAGCTGGCGGCGGTCACGGGCAGTGCCGAGAAGGGGTACACGGCCGCGCTGACCGTTCCGGTGTGACCTGTCACAGATGGCCGGATCGGGCTTGCGTCTTATTACCGACGGGTAGCATCATCGTAGCTACTTGTTGGTACGTGAACTAGCGCGAGGATCCAGTGCCTCGCCGATCTCTCTACGGAGCCGTCGCCATGGGGCACTACAAGTCGAATCTCCGCGACATCGAGTTCAACCTCTTCGAGGTGCTCGGGCGCGACAAGCTGTACGGCACCGGGCCCTTCGCCGAGATGGACACGGACACCGCGAAGAGCATCCTCGAGGAGATGACCCGCCTCGCGGAGAACGACCTTGCGGAGTCCTTCATCGACGCCGACCGCAACCCGCCGGTCTTCGACCCGGAGACCAACACCGCGCCGGTCCCCGCGTCCTTCAAGAAGAGCTACAAGGCGTTCATGGACTCCGAGTACTGGCGCCTCGGCCTGCCGGAGGAGATCGGCGGCACCACCGCTCCCCCGTCGCTGATCTGGTCGTACGCGGAGCTGATCCTCGGCGCCAACCCGGCCGTGTGGATGTACTCCTCCGGTCCGGCCTTCGCCGGGATCCTCTTCGACGAGGGCAATGACGTCCAGAAGAAGATCGCCCAGATCGCCGTCGAGCGGACCTGGGGCTCCACCATGGTGCTGACCGAGCCCGACGCGGGTTCGGACGTCGGCGCCGGGCGTACCAAGGCGATCCAGCAGGAGGACGGCTCCTGGCACATCGAGGGTGTGAAGCGCTTCATCACCTCCGGTGAGCACGACATGGAGGAGAACATCCTCCATTACGTCCTCGCCCGCCCCGAGGGCCACGGCCCCGGCACCAAGGGCCTGTCCCTCTTCATGGTCCCGAAGTACCTCTTCGACTTCGAGACCGGCGAGCTGGGCGAGCGCAACGGCGTCTACGCCACCAACGTCGAGCACAAGATGGGCCTGAAGGCCTCCAACACCTGCGAGATGACCTTCGGCGACCAGCACCCCGCCAAGGGCTGGCTGATCGGCGACAAGCACGACGGCATCCGCCAGATGTTCCGGATCATCGAGTTCGCCCGCATGATGGTCGGCACGAAGGCGATCTCCACGCTGTCGACCGGCTACCTGAACGCCCTTGAGTACGCCAAGGAGCGCGTCCAGGGTCCGGACCTCGCGAACTTCATGGACAAGACCGCGCCCAAGGTCTCCATCACCCACCACCCGGACGTGCGCCGCTCGCTGATGACGCAGAAGGCGTACGCGGAGGGCATGCGCGCGCTGGTGCTCTACACGGCGTCGATCCAGGACGCGATCGCCGTCAAGGAGGCCGCGGGCGAGGACGCCAAGGCCGAGCACGCGCTCAACGACCTGCTCCTGCCGATCGTGAAGGGCTACGGCTCCGAGAAGGGCTACGAGCAGCTCGCGCAGTCGCTGCAGACCTTCGGCGGCTCCGGGTTCCTGCAGGAGTACCCGATCGAGCAGTACATCCGGGACGCCAAGATCGACACCCTCTACGAGGGCACCACCGCGATCCAGGGCCAGGACTTCTTCTTCCGGAAGATCGTCCGCAACCAGGGCGCGGCCCTGAACGGCCTCGCCGAGGACATCAAGAAGTTCCTGGCGCTCGGCACGGGCGGCGAGGAGCTGGCCGGTGCCCGCGAGCACCTGGCCAAGGCCGCCGTCGAGCTGGAGGCGATCGTCGGTCTGATGCTGACCGACCTCGCCGCCACCGAGCAGGACGTCAAGAACATCTACAAGGTGGGCCTGAACACCACCCGCCTGCTGATGGCCTCCGGTGACGTCGTCGTCGGCTACCTGCTGCTCAAGGGCGCCGCCGTGGCCGCCGAGAAGCTGGAGACCGCCTCCGCCAAGGACAAGCCCTTCTACACCGGCAAGATCGCGGCGGCGAAGTTCTTCGCGGCCAACGTCCTGCCGGGCGTCACGGGCGCCCGCAAGCTCGCCCAGGGCGTCGAGCTGGACCTGATGGAGCTGGACGAAGCCGCGTTCTAGTCGCCACCCCTCCTCTCACCAGGGCCCGCCTCCTGATCGACAGGAGGCGGGCCCTGGTACGTCGTTAAGGTGAACCCCATGAGCGAACCCTCCCGCTTCGATCGCGGCCACACCGACGACCTCATGACCTTCCTGGCGGCGAGTCCGTCGGCGTACCACGCCGTCGCGAACACCGCCGAGCGGCTGGAGAAGGCCGGGTTCCGCCAGGTCGCGGAGACGGACGCCTGGGACGGGACGAGCGGCGGCAAGTACGTGGTGCGGGGCGGCGCGATCGTGGCCTGGTACGTGCCCGAGGGCGCCGCCGCGCACACCCCGTTCCGGATCATCGGCGCGCACACCGACTCCCCCAACCTGCGCATCAAGCCGCTGCCCGACGCCGGGGCGCACGGCTGGCGGCAGGCGGCCGTGGAGATCTACGGCGGACCCCTGCTCAACTCCTGGCTCGACCGCGACCTCGGCCTTGCCGGCCGGCTCACCCTGCGCGACGGCTCGACGCGGCTCGTCAACATCGACCGGCCGCTGCTGCGCGTCCCCCAACTCGCCATCCACCTGGACCGCACGGTCTCCTCGGAGGGCCTCAAGCTCGACAAGCAGCGGCACCTGCAGCCGGTCTGGGGACTCGGCGCCGATGTGCGCGACGGCGATCTGATCGCCTTTCTGGAGGAGGAGAGCGGGCTCCCCTCCGGCGAGGTCACCGGCTGGGACCTGATGGTGCACCCCGTCGAGCCGCCCGCCTACCTCGGCCGCGACCGCGAGCTGCTGGCCGGACCGCGCATGGACAATCTGCTCTCCGTGCACGCCGCGGTGGCGGCGCTGACGGCGGTGTCCGGCGGCAACCTGCCGTACATCCCGGTCCTCGCCGCCTTCGACCACGAGGAGAACGGCTCCCAGTCCGACACCGGCGCGGACGGGCCGCTGCTCGGCGGAGTGCTGGAGCGTTCGGTGTTCGCGCGCGGAGGGTCGTACGAGGACAAGGCCCGTGCCTTCGCCGGGACCGTGTGTCTGTCCTCCGACACCGGGCACGCCGTGCACCCCAACTACGCGGAGCGGCACGACCCGACGCACCACCCCCGGGTCAACGGCGGGCCCATCCTCAAGGTCAACGTCAACAACCGCTACGCGACCGACGGTTCGGGCCGCGCGGTGTTCGCCGCCGCCTGCGAACGCGCCGACGTGCCCTTCCAGTCCTTCGTCTCCAACAACTCCATGCCCTGCGGCACCACCATCGGCCCGATCACCGCGGCCCGGCACGGCATCCGGACCGTCGACATCGGCGTGGCGATCCTGTCCATGCACAGCGCCCGCGAACTGTGCGGCGCCGACGACCCGTTCCTGCTGGCGAACGTGCTGGTGGCGTTCCTGGAGGGGTAGGCCGCCCGGGTCCGGGTACCCGCCTCCGACCGGAACCACCGGACAGGGAGGCGACACTCATGGGCCTCGGCGGATGCATCATCCTCATCGCCGCGGGAGCCATCCTCACGTTCGCGACCGACTGGGACATGGAGGGCGTCAATCTCGACCTGGTCGGAATCATCCTGATGATCGTCGGGCTGATCGGCGTCACGACGTTCAGCAGCATCGCCCGGCGCAGGCGGGTGGTGGTCCCGCCCACCACGCCGGTCATCGACGAGGAGGGGCACCACCGGCGGCACGACGGTTACAGCGACGGCTACGGCGCCTGAGCGTCCATGCCGGCGAGCACCAGGGGCAGCCGGTCCGCTCCGCCTTCGACGAGGCGGACGGGCACGCCCCAGTCCTGCTGGTGCACATGGCAGGCCGGGTATTCGTTCTCCGGGTCGTCGTTGCAGGAGGCGGCCATCACGGAGACGTTCAGGATGCCCTGCTCTGGCACGGCAGTCCGTGAAGTCACCCGGCCGTGTCCGCGACCGTCAGCGTCGCCCACTGGATCTGGACCCGCTGCCCAGGGATGATCCTCTGGCCTCGAACTCCCTTGGTCACCTCCACTCGGTCGATGGCAAGAGACAACCGATCACGCCGGCCCTCGTTCGTTGCTTCTATCCATGCTTCGCGCAAGGTGAGGCCGTCGAGCATCGAGGACATGTCCACGGAAGGCACAGGGAGCTTGAGGAGTTCTCCGCGCAAGCCGTCGATGCGCATCGTGAGCCGCTCTGTAAGCCGGCTGTACCGCTCAACGGCCGCAGCGCCCTTGAACTCACCGCGCACGTAGCGTGCGTCTTCAAGGTCCGCCAACCGCTCTTCCTCATCCTGGATCTCGGCGCTGAGAGCATCACGTTTGGCGAATGTCTCCGGATCAATCCGGTGGACCCAGCGGTCAGCGATCGCGACAACCAGCGGGTCATTCGGTTCGAGCGAAGGGAGCTTGTTGAGAAATTGTTCTGTCACGTAGTTGTCCACCGCCTCGGCCAGCGCCGACGCTCCGATGCACTGGTTGCCCGCACGCCGCGCCATGCATTGATAGCTGCCACCGACACGGTGCATCCGGCGACCGCAGCCAGGAACCGCGCAGTAGACGAGCCCGGTGAGTAGCGCCGTCCCTTCGGGCTTCGGCCGTCGCTTTCCCGTATGTACGAACGTTCTGGATTCCAGCGTACGGATGATCCGGTCACGCTCTCCGACCGTGATGATTCCCTCGCCGATCTCGACCGTGTCGAGAGTCTCGGGGTCTCGGTACGGGAAGACCCTGCCTGTGTACTTCCGCTCACCGTCGCCCGTCTCGACGGTTTCGGTCTCCGGCATAAGGCCGGCGAACGCCGGGGAACGCAGGAGCTGCATGATGCTGGCCGCATTCCACTGCCCACCCCTGGGCGAGAGGATCTCGAACTCATTGAGGAGTCGGGCGATCTTGACCAACGATGTCCCAGCCAGCGCTTCATCCGCGATCAAGCGGGCGTAGACGGCGTGCTCCGGGTCGTGCATGAGTTTCTTGGTCTTCGGATCGATGAGCAGCCCATACGGTGGCTGTCCGCCGACCCATTGGCCCTTGCTGCGCAGGTAGCGCTTGGCATGGCCGACGCGCGTGCCGAGATTCTCCGACTCGGACCTGGCGAGCTCGGCGAGCATGGCGACAACCATGCGCGCCGAGTCGTTCGAGGTATCAAGACCGTCCACGACTGAGACGAAACGGCCGCCGGCCTTCTCGATGTCGTCCAGCACTTTGCCCACCTGGCTGACGCCCTTGCGGGACAGACGGTCCAGTTTCCAGACAATCAGCGTGCCAACGACGCCCGCCGTGACAGCCGCCAGAGCTGCGTCGAAGCCCTTGCGCTCAACGGTCTTGTAGCCGGACCGCCCTCTGTCTATGTGGACCCTGCGGACGGTCAGTCCGTTGCGTTCGGCCCAGGAACGGCAGTCGGCTTCCTGCCGTTCAATTGCGGTCTTGCCGTCACGGTCGAGGGACAGCCGGAGGTATAGATCACAGATTGTGTCTTGGTGCACACACTCAGTGTGACCAAGCGTTCGGTGCTCTGTTCTCTATTCGCAAAAATCGCGGATCACGGTGCGGAGTCAGGTCAGTGAATGGCCAGTCGTGACGTCGACGTGGTCGGGCACCTCCTCGTGGTGGTCGCCGACCGTCGAGGTGCCGGAGGGTTCGAGGAGCAGGATGTCGGTGGGGACGGGGGCGTACGGCTTGTGTTCGGTGCCGCGGGGGACCGTGAAGACGGACAGCGGTGGCAGGACGACCGTGCGCTCGCCGGCCGGCTCCCGCAGGGCAATGTGCAGCTCGCCGCTCAGCACCAGGAAGAACTCGTCGGTGTCGTCGTGCACGTGCCAGAGGTGTTCGCCCTCGACGTGGGTGACGCGGACGTCGTAGTCGTTGACCGTGGTGGCGATGCGGGGGCTCCACTGCTCGGTGAAGGAGGCGAGGGCGGCGGGCAGGGAGACGGGTTCCTGAGTCATGCCGCCATCGTGCGGTGGCCGGGAGCGGTGTGCGAGTGCTAGGAATCGCATATGGCGCAAGGATCCTCTCAGCAACGCCCGCACCGGGTGGCCGTGATCGTCGACGAGGGCACCAACCCGTTCGAGGTAGGCGTCGCCACCGAGCTGTTCGGGCTGCCCCGGCCCGAGCTCGGGCTGCCCGCCCCGCTCTACGAAGTCACGCTGTGCACGCCCACGCGCGCGGTGCGCATGAACCACGGCTTCTTCACGCTGACCGGTACGCCAGGCCTGGACGCCGTGGACGACGCCGACACCCTCGTCGTGCCGGGGCGCCCGGACAACGTCGTCCCGCGCGGCGCCGACGTCCTGGACGCCGTACGCCGCACCCACGCGCGCGGGGCGCGTGTGCTGAGCTTCTGCACGGGTAGCTTCGCGCTCGCCGAGGCCGGTCTGCTGGACGGGCTGCGAGCCACGACGCACTGGATGTGGGCCGACGCCTTCCGCGAGCTGCATCCACGGGTGCGTCTTGAGCCCGACGTGCTCTTCGTGGACGAGGGGCGGATCCTCACAGCGGCGGGAAGCGCCGCCGCGCTCGATCTCGGCCTGTATCTCGTCCGGCAGGACCACGGCGCCGAGATCGCCAACGCCGTCTCCCGGCGGCTCGTCTTCGCCGCTCACCGGGACGGCGGGCAGCGGCAGTTCGTGGAGCGGCCGGTGCCCGAGGTACCGGACGAGTCGCTGGGGCCGCTGCTGGCGTGGGCGCAGGAGCGGCTGGGCGAGCCGCTGACGGTGGCGGAGCTGGCGGCACGGGCCGCGGTGTCGCCGGCCACGCTGCACCGGCGGTTCCGCACCCAGCTCGGGACGACGCCGCTGGCCTGGCTGACCGGGGAGCGGGTGGCGCTGGCCTGTCGGCTGATCGAGCGGGGGGAGGAGCGGCTGGACGTGGTGGCGGCGCGCAGCGGGCTCGGTACGGCGGCGAACCTGCGCGCGCGGCTGCGGCGCGCGACCGGGCTCAGCCCGTCGGCCTACCGGCGGCGTTTCGGACCGCGCGCGGGGGAACCCCTGGTGTCATGAGATTCCTCGTACGCGACCGGCTCCTCGGCTTCGGTGACGACTACTGGATCGAGGACGACCAGGGCAACAAGGCCTTCCTCGTCGACGGCAAGGCGATGCGGCTGCGGGACACCTTCGAACTGAAGGACCGGCAGGGGCGCGTCCTGATCGACATCAGGCAGAAGATGTTCGCCCTGCGCGACACCATGCTGATCGAGCGGGACGGCGAACCGCTCGCCACCATCCGCCGCAAACGGCTCTCCCTGCTGCGCAACCACTACCGGGTGGCCCTGGCCGACGGCAGCACCGAACTGGACGTCAGCGGCAAGATCCTCGACCGGGAGTTCGCCGTCGAGTACGACGGTGAGCTGCTCGCGGTCGTCTCCCGGCGCTGGCTGCACGTCCGGGAGACCTACGGCGTCGATGTCGTACGGGAGGACGCGGATCCGGCGCTGCTGATCGCGGTGGCGGTGTGTGTGATCCACCTGGCGGAGAAGGAGCGGGAGGGGGACTGATCTGCCGTCACAGGACGCGGTCCTTCAGCGCCGGGAACTGCTCGCGGGTCGTCGCGACCTTCCCGGGGTCGAACTCCAGGGTGAGGATCTCCTCGTCGGCGCCCGCCTCGGCGAGGACCTCGCCCCAGGGATCCACCACGATCGAGTGACCCGCCTGCGGAACTCCCGCATGAGTCCCGGCCGTTCCACACGCAAGCACGAACGCCTGGTTCTCCACCGCCCGCGCCTGAGCCAGCAGCGTCCAGTGCGCCCGGCGGCGCTCCGGCCAGCCCGCGGGGATGACAAAGGTCTCGGCGCCCGCGTCGACGAGACCGCGGAAGAGTTCGGGGAAACGGAGGTCGTAGCAGGTGGCCATGCCGAGGGTGGTGGTCCCGGGCAGCCGGACCGTCACCAGGTCACGCCCGGCGCCCATCAGCACGGCCTCGCCCTTGTCGAAGCCGAAGCGATGGATCTTGCGGTAGGCGGCGGCCAGGTCGCCGGAGGGAGAGAAGACCAGGGAGGTGTTGTAGAGGGGTCCCTCAGGGTCGCGTTCCGGGATCGAGCCCGCGTGCAGCCAGACACCCGCGTCGCTCGCGGCCTTCGCCATCGCCTCGTAGGTCGGACCTTCGAGCGGCTCGGCCTCCTGGCCGAACTCCTCGTAGGCGAAGGCGCCGGTGGTCCACAGCTCCGGCAGGACGACCAGATCGGCCCCGGACTGCTGCCGTACCAGGGAAGCCACGCGCACCCGGCGCGATTCGACCGATTCGCCCTCATCTACGGCGATCTGGATCAGAGAGGCGCGCACACTACCACCGTCCTGGCATTCGACCCGATCACACGGGCCTACGATCGTCACACGAAAGCACTGCCGGGGTGCCTCTCAGCAGCGTAACTTAGCGTTCCAAGACACCCGCCGACAGCCACCTCCCACTGGCACCGCCGCCACCCATTGCCCGTGTACCGACCGCCGAGGGGTCCCGTTCCCGTGAGTCTGCATCCCACCCTCCAGCCCTACGCCGACGCCTGGACCCACTCCGTAGATGCGATAGCCGAGCTGGTCACGCCCCTTGTGGAGGGCGAGTGGAACCGGCGTACGCCGTGCCCGGGCTGGTCGGTCCGTGACGTGGTCTCCCATGTCATCGGCCTGGACTGCGAGATGCTCGGCGACCCGCGGCCCATCCACACGCTGCCGCGCGACCTCTTCCACGTCACCAACGACCACCAGCGCTACATGGAGATGCAGGTCGACGTCCGCCGCCATCACACGGCGCCGGAGATGACCTCCGAGCTGGAGTACACGGTCATCCGCCGCAACCGTCAGCTGCGCAACGAGTCCCGGGACCCGGGCACGAAGGTGCGCGGCCCGCTGGGCACGGAGCTGACCCTCGAAGAGGCCATGCGCGGGCACGCGTTCGATGTGTGGGTCCATGAGCAGGACCTGCGTGCGGCGCTCGGCCGGCCGGGGAACCTCGACTCGCCGGGTGCGCAGGTGGCACGGGACGTGCTGCTTTCGGCGCTGCCGGACATCGTCGCGAACAAGGCGGACGCGCCGCGGAGTTCGGCGATCGTGTTTGACGTGCACGGTCCCATCGAGTTCCTGCGCACGATCCGGGTGGACATCCAGGGGCGGGGGACGCTGGAGACGGCGCCCGCGCTGGGTCCGGCGGCGACGCTGACGCTGGACTGGGAGACGTATGTCCGGCTGGCCTGTGGGCGGGTGACTCCGGAAGGGGTCGCGGACCGGATCAAGGCGGAGGGGGATGGGGCGTTGACGGGGGCGATTCTGCGGAACTTCAGGGTTACGCAGTAGCGGGCGTCGACACAAAGCCCTTGTCGCGCACCTGAGTTCGATGCTTCTCTCCCTCTCATGACCGACACCAAGATCGACGGACCTCCCCGTCTCAGCCGCCTGACCTTCCACAACCCCCTCTCCGAGGACCGGGCCTCGCGCCTGGTTCAGAGGGTTGCTCGGAACTCGCCCTCCACCGTGCTCGACATCGGCTGTGGGTGGGGCGAGTTCATGATGCGGGTGCTCGTCGCCGCGCCCGGGGCCACGGGCCGCGGTGTCGATATCAATGCCGAGGATCTCGAGCGTGGTCGCCGTGAGGCCGAGGGGCGTGGGCTTGCGGGGCGGGTCGAGTTTTTGGAGAAGTCCGCGCAGGATGCCGATCTCGGGTCGGCCGATCTGGTGCTGTGTCTCGGGTCGAGCCAGGCGCTGAGCTCGGTGGCGCCGCCCGAGTTCACCCTTGAGGCGCTCCGGGCGCTGCGCGGGCTGGTCAACGACGGCGGCCGGGTGCTGCTCGGTGAGGGTTTCTGGGAGCGGACCCCCACCGCCGAGGAGCTGGCCGGGATGTGGCCGGGGGCCGCCGTGACGGACCACCACGACCTCGCGACCCTCCTCGACCTCGCCGTGGCCGCCGGTTTCCGTCCCGAGTGGACGGAGACGGCGAACCTCGACGAGTGGGAGGAGTTCGAGTCGGGGTACCAGGCGGACCTGGAGGTGTGGCTCGCCCAGAACCCAGGGCACCCCTCGGCGGCCGAGACCCGGGAGCGGCTCGACCGGCATCGGGCCCAGTGGATGACCTACCGCGGGCTGCTGGGGATCGCCTACCTCACCCTGGTCCCCGCCCAGTAGCTCACGCCGGGACGTGCAGCGTCTCCACCCGGCTCGCCACCAGCCGCTCCCGTTCCCGCCGGGCCGCCCGCTTGCGCAGCCGCAGGATCTGGCTGACCCCGAGCGCCTGGAGCACGAACACGGCCGAGAAGGCGACCGTGTAGTCGTCCCCGGTCGCGTCCAGGAGCACACCGACCGCGAACAGGGTCGTCATGGAGGCGACGAAACCACCCATGTTGGTGATTCCGGAGGCGGTGCCCTGGCGCTCCGGCGGGTTGGCCGGGCGGGCGAAGTCGAAGCCGAGCATGGAGGCGGGGCCGCACGCTCCGAGCACCGCGCACAACACGATCAGCAGCCACATCGGGGCGTGGTCTGCGGGGTAGGCGAGCGTCGCCGCCCACATCACGGCGGTCGCCCCGACCGTGCCGAGCGCCAGGGGCAGCCGCGCCCCGTGGTGCCGGGCGACGAGCTGGCCGTAGACCAGGCCGATGACCATGTTGGACAGGACGACGAGGGTGAGGAGTTCGCCGGCGGTGGCGCGGGACAGGCCCTGGGCCTCGACCAGGAAGGGCAGGCCCCACAGGAGCAGGAAGACCATCGCCGGGAACTGGGTGGTGAAGTGGACCCAGAGGCCGAGGCGGGTGCCCGGTTCCCGCCAGGAGGCGGCGATCTGGCGGCGGACGTAGGCCGCGCCCCGGTGTGTGAAGGGCTCCGGTTCGTGGCCCTCGGGATGGTCCTTGAGGAACAGGAGCAGCGGGACGAGGACGACGACTCCGGCGAGCGCGCTGCCCGCGAACGCGGGTGTCCAGCCGATGCCGTGCAGCAGCCGGGCCAGTACCAGCGTGGAGACCAGGTTGCCCGCCATTCCGGCGAATCCCGCGAGTTGGGCGACGAGCGGTCCGCGGCGGGCCGGGAACCAGCGGGTGCCGAGCCGCAGCACGCTGATGAAGGTCATCGCGTCACCGCAGCCCAGCAGCGCCCGCGAGGCGAGGGCCATGCCGTACGTCGGGGAGAACGCGAAGCCCAGCTGTCCCGCCGTGAACAGCACGACGCCGATCGTCAGCACCTTCTTCGTGCCGAGCCGGTCGACCAGCAGGCCGACGGGTATCTGCATGCCCGCGTAGACCAGGAGCTGGAGGATCGAGAAGGCCGACAGGGCCGAGGCGTTGACGTCGAAGCGGTCCGCGGCGTCGAGTCCTGCCACCCCGAGGGACGTACGGAAGATGACGGCGACGAAGTAGACCGAGACGCCGATGCTCCAGACGGCGACCGCGCGCCGGCCGCCCGGGGGGTCGCCCGGGAGTGCGGTCGCGGTCATCGGACCTCGCCCCGGGCCAGGTGCGAGAACCAGCCGACGTGCCGGTGGACGCTGCCGACGGCCCGCTCGGCGTCGCCGGAGCGCAGCGCGTCGAGGATCTCGGCGTGCTCGGTGATGTTCTTGGCGATCCGGTCGGGGTGGGAGTGCATGACGGCGACGCCCATCCGCAGCTGCCGGTCGCGCAGTTGGTCGTAGAGCCGCGACAGGATGTCGTTGCCGCCGCTGCGCACGATCTCGGCGTGGAAGCAGCGGTCGGTGACGGCCGCCGCCGCCAGGTCGCCGGCGGCCACTTCGGCCTTCTGCCGCTCGAGCAGTTCCTCCAGACGTGCGATGAGCCCGGCGGGGGCGGGCACGGCCTTGCGCGCCGCGTGCTCCTCGACCAGCAGCCGGGTCTCGACGACATCGGCGATCTCCTGCGCCGACACCGGCAGGACCAGGGCGCCCTTCTTCGGGTAGAGCTTGATCAGCCCCTCCACCTCAAGCCGCAGCAGCGCCTCGCGCACCGGGGTGCGGGAGACCCCGACGGCCTCGGCGAGCTCGCCCTCGGTGAGGAGGGTGCCGCCCTCGTAGTGGCGGTCCAGGACGGCTTGCTTGACGTGGGCGTAGACGCGGTCGGCGGCGGGGGGCTGCTTCACGGGGGCGGCGGCTGGGGCTGACGGCATGCGCACATCTTAGATACATCACGTACGCATGAGGGAGCGTCGTCCAGCATCCGGACCCCGGCGTGATCTTCCTCGACAAAGGCGGCATTCACCCGAGTAGCCGCACAACTTTGTGTGCTACTTACGTGTCACACACGTGCGGCCCCACTTTCTCTCCCCTTCAACTCGGCCGCACATCAGGGGCATTCGACCGTAATCGGGGTATTTGTGTTGCTAACCGCCACCAAGGGCTTCCGCGTCCGCAGAGCCGCGGCCGTCGCGCTCACGACCGGCGCGATGTTCGTCACCGGGGCCCTGACCGCGGCGCCGGCGCAGGCCGTGACGACGCCCAGCATCACCGCCAAGGGCGGGTACCTGATGAACAGCGCCACCGGCAAGACGCTCTACACCAAGTCCGCCGACACCAAGCGGCTGACCGCCTCCACCACCAAAATAATGACCGCCAAGGTCGTGCTCACGCAGTCGAACCTGAACCTGGACACCAAGGTCACCGTCAAGAAGGCGGTCAGCGACTACATGGTCGCCAAGGGCTACCCGTCGTCGGCCCATCTGATCGTCGGCGACAAGATCACCGTCCGTAAGCTGCTGCACGCGATGATGCTGCCCTCCGGCTGCGACGCCGCCATGGTCCTCGCCGACAAGTTCGGCACCGGCTCGACGGTCTCGGCCCGCACCAAGAACTTCATCGCCAAGATGAACAACAAGGCCAAGCAGCTCGGCATGACGAACACGCACTTCGACTCGTTCGACGGCATCAGCAACGGTGCCAATTACTCGACGCCGCGCGACCTGACGAAGCTCGCCCGCAGCGCGATGAAGCACTCCACGTTCAAGTCGGTGGTCAAGACCAAGCGGTACACGGCGACGGCGACCACCAGCTCCGGCTCCACCCGCACGTACACCTGGGACAACACCAACACCCTCCTCGGCTGGAACGGCACGCTCGGCATCAAGACCGGCTCGGGCACGGAGGCGAAGTACTGCCTGGTCTTCGCGGCCACGCTGAACGGCGAGTCCGTGATGGGCGCCGTCCTGACCTCGTCCTCCGCGGCCAACCGCACCACGGACGTGAAGAAGCTCATCAACTACGGGTACGCCAAGATCACC
This sequence comes from Streptomyces sp. NBC_00287, assembly GCF_036173105.1. NCBI lineage: Bacteria > Bacillati > Actinomycetota > Actinomycetes > Kitasatosporales > Streptomycetaceae > Streptomyces > Streptomyces sp. NBC_00287. The sequence continues at coordinate 4,918,728 of NZ_CP108053.1, read as the reverse complement.
TGAGCCCCGCAGCGAGAACCGAGGGCCCGTCGCATCCCGCGACGGGCCCTCGCTCTTTTTTTCTCGACGAATTTCCCTCCGCCGTACATCCCTCGGCGCCCCTTGTGAGTCTCCTGAGAGCACCCCCCTTCATCAACTAGACGCCCTCCCAAGGCATTTCGCATATTTCGGAGCGTTCATAGTGATAACCGGCATCAAGGGCGTACGTATCCGCCGAGCCGCCGCCGTCGTGGTCACCACCGGCGCGCTGGTCGCGGGCGGCGCCCTGACGACGCCCGCTCAGGCCGCGGCCGCCCCCACGGTCAGCGCCAAGGGCGCCTTCATGCTCGACAGCACCACGGGCTCCACGCTGTACAGCAAGTACGCCGACACCAAGCGGCCCATGGCGAGCACCACCAAGATCATGGCGGCCCGGGTCGTGCTGGCCATCCCGGACGTGAACCTGGACACCAAGGTCACCATCAAGCAGGCCTACCGGGACTACGTCGCCAACGTGGGCGCGAGCACCGCGGACCTGAAGACCGGCGACAAGGTCACCGTCCGTCAGCTGCTGAACGCGATGATGCTGCCCTCCGGCTGTGACGCCGCGATGGCCCTCGCGGACAAGTTCGGCACCGGCACCACGGTCGCGGCCCGCACCAAGAACTTCATCGCCAAGATGAACAAGAAGGCCGAGGCCCTCGGCCTGACGAACACGCACTTCGACTCGTTCGACGGCAACTCCACGCAGAACACCAACTACACGACGCCCCGCGACCTCGCGAAGCTGACCCGCAGCGCGATGAAGTTCTCGACGTTCGCGGGCATCGTGAAGAAGCCGTCGACCGTGCAGTACGCGCCGACCAGCACCGGCGGCACCCGCAAGTACACCTGGTACAACACCAACCAGCTGCTGGGCTCCTACAGCGGTGCGATCGGTGTGAAGACGGGCACCAACACCCCCTCCGGTCCCTGCCTGGTCTTCGCCGCCACCCGCAATGGCAAGACGGTGGTGGGCGTGCTCCTGAACGACACGAACCGCTACACGGACGCGGCCAAGCTGATGGACTACGCCTTCGGCTCGACGACGGCGTCCACGATGCAGCTGCGGACGCTGCCGGCGGGCGCTCAGCGCGACTGAGGCACACAGCAGGAAGAAAGCAGCAAGAAGGGGCCCACCGAGGTGGGCCCCTTCTTGCTGTCTGCTACTTGCTGTCTACGCCCAGGTGATCAGCCGCTTCGGCTGCTCCAGGATCGCCGCCACATCGGCCAGCACCTTCGAGCCCAGCTCGCCGTCGACCAGGCGGTGGTCGAAGCTGAGCGCCAGAGTGGTGACCTGACGCGGCTTCACCTTGCCCTTGTGGACCCACGGCTGGAGCTTGATCGCGCCGACCGCGAGGATCGCGGCCTCGCCGGGGTTGAGGATCGGGGTGCCGGTGTCGACGCCGAAGACGCCGACGTTGGTGATGGTCACCGTGCCGCCCTGCATCGCGGCGGGGGACGTCTTGCCGTCCCGCGCCGTCGCCACCAGCTCACCGAGGGACTCGGCCAGCTGGGGCAGGGTCTTGTCGTGCGCGTCCTTGATGTTCGGCACGATCAGACCGCGCGGGGTGGCCGCGGCGATGCCCAGGTTGACGTAGTGCTTGACCACGATCTCCTGGTTCGCCTCGTCCCAGGAGGCGTTGACGTCCGGATGGCGCTTGATGGCGACCAGCAGGGCCTTGGCGATCAGCAGGAGCGGATTGACCCGCAGGCCCTGCATGTCCTTGTCCTGCTTGAGCTCCTCGACCAGCTTCATCGTGCGCGTCACGTCCACCGTCACGAACTCCGTGACATGCGGGGCCGTGAACGCCGAGCCGACCATCGCCGCCGCGGTGGCCTTGCGGACACCCTTGACCGGGATACGGGTCTCGCGGGCGGTGTCGTACGTCGCCACGGGCGCCGGAGCGGCCGGAGCGGGCGCCGCCACCACGGGCTCCGGGGCCTTCGGCGGAGCCACCGCCGCGTGCACGTCCTCGCGGGTGATGATGCCGTCCGGGCCGGACGGGACCACCGTGGCGAGGTCGACCCCGAGGTCCTTGGCGAGCTTGCGCACCGGCGGCTTGGCCAGCGGGCGGTCCTTCACCACCGCCGGACCATGACCGTTCAGCTCGGTCTGCACGGCCTTGACCGCGGCCTCCTGGACCGGGACCGTCGGGCCCTTGCGCGGGCGGCGCTTGGTCGAGGACTCGGCCACGCCGTAGCCGACGAGGACCGGCTTACGGCCCTCGGGCTTCTTCTCCTCGGCGGGCCTCTTGTTCTCCTCGGGCGCCGGGGCGGCTTCGACAGCCGCCGCACCGCCCGACACGTCCACCGCGATGATCGACATGCCGACGTCCACCGTGGTGCCCTCGGGGAAGTGCAGCTCGCGGACCACACCGTCGTAGGGGATGGGCAGTTCGACGGCGGCCTTGGCCGTCTCGACCTCGCACACCACCTGGCCGTCGGTGACCGTGTCACCGGGCTGGACGTACCACTTGAGGATCTCCGCCTCGGTGAGGCCCTCACCGACGTCCGGCATCTTGAACTCGCGTACGGACGCTTCCGTCATCGTCGTCACGACCCTCTCCTCAGTACGCCAGGGCACGGTCGACGGCGTCGAGCACCCGGTCCAGGCCCGGCAGGTACTCCTCCTCCAGACGCGCCGGCGGGTACGGGGCGTGATAGCCGCCGACCCTGAGCACCGGGGCCTCCAGGTGGTAGAAGCAGCGCTCCGTGATCCGGGCGGCGATCTCCGCGCCCGAGCCGAAGAACACCGGCGCCTCATGGACCACGACCAGTCGGCGGGTCTTCTCCACCGAGGTCTGGATGGAGTCGAAGTCGAGCGGGGAGACCGAGCGCAGGTCCAGGACCTCGAGGTTCCTGCCCTCCTCGGCGGCCGCGTCGGCGACCTCCTGGCAGAGCTTCACCATCGGGCCGTAGGCGGCGAGGGTGAGGTCGGTGCCCTCGCGGACGACCTTCGCCTTGTGCAGCGGTCCGGGGATCGCCTCGGTGTTGACCTCGGCCTTGTCCCAGTAGCGCCGCTTGGGCTCGAAGAAGATCACCGGGTCGTCGCTGTGGATGGCCTGCTGCATCATCCAGTACGCGTCGGAGGCGTTGGAGGGGCTGACGATCTTCAGGCCGGACACATGCGCGAACAGGGCCTCGGGGGACTCGCTGTGGTGCTCGACCGCGCCGATGCCGCCGCCGTAGGGGATGCGCACGACGACCGGGAGCTTGACCTTGCCCAGCGAGCGGGCGTGCATCTTCGCGAGCTGGGTGACGATCTGGTCGTAGGCCGGGAAGACGAAGCCGTCGAACTGGATCTCCACCACCGGGCGGTAGCCGCGCAGCGCGAGGCCGATCGCGGTGCCGACGATGCCGGACTCGGCGAGCGGGGTGTCGATGACCCGCTCCTCACCGAAGTCCTTCTGCAGTCCGTCGGTCACCCGGAAGACGCCGCCGAGCTTGCCGACGTCCTCGCCCATGATGAGGACCTTGGGGTCGGCCTCCAGGGCCTTGCGCAGCGATTCGTTGATCGCCTTGGCGAGAGCCATCTTCTCGGCCATCTCACTTGCCCCCTTCTGCGTCCGCGAACGACGCCTGGTAGGCGGCGAACTGGGCTCGCTCCTCGTCGACGAGCGCATGCCCGTCCGCGTACACGTTCTCGAAGATGGCGAAGTGGTCCGGGTCCGGCATGGCACGGACCGCCTCGCGCACTCGCCTGCCCAACGCCTCGGACTCGGTCTCCAGTTCCGCGAAGAATCCCTCGTCCGCGTGGTTTGCGGACTCCAGGTACTGGCGAAGGCGCAGGATCGGGTCCTTGGCCTCCCAGGCCACCCGCTCGTCGTCGTGGCGGTAGCGGGTCGGGTCGTCGGAGGTGGTGTGCGCGCCCATGCGGTACGTGTACGCCTCGACCAGCGTCGGGCCCTCGCCGCGGCGGGCCCGCTCCAGGGCGGACTTGGTGACCGCGAGACAGGCCAGCACGTCATTGCCGTCCACCCGGACGCCCGGGAAGCCGAAGCCCTGCGCGCGCTGGTAGAGCGGGACGCGGGTCTGCTTCTCGGTCGGCTCGGAGATCGCCCACTGGTTGTTCTGGCAGAAGAACACCACCGGCGCGTTGTAGACGGCCGAGAAGGTGAACGACTCCGCGACATCGCCCTGGCTGGAGGCGCCGTCGCCGAAGTAGGCGATCACCGCGCTGTCCGCGCCGTCCTTGGCGACGCCCATCGCGTAGCCGGTGGCGTGCAGGGTCTGCGAGCCGATGACGATCGTGTACAGCTGGAAGTTGTTGCTGTTCGGGTCCCAGCCGCCGTTGTTCACACCCCGGAACATGCCCAGCAGGTTGGTCGGGTCGACCCCGCGGCACCAGGCGACGCCGTGCTCACGGTAGGTCGGGAAGACATAGTCGTCGTCGCGCAGGGCCCGGCCCGAACCGATCTGGGCGGCCTCCTGGCCGAGCAGCGAGGCCCACAGGCCCAGCTCGCCCTGGCGCTGCAGGGAGGTGGCCTCGGCGTCGAAGCGGCGGGTGAGCACCATGTCGCGGTAGAGACCGCGCAGGTCTTCGGGGGTGATGTCGGCGACGTACTTGTCGTACTCGGCGTTCTTGACGCGCTTGCCCTCGGGCGTCAACAACTGAACCAGCTCGGGCTTGGTGCTCGGGGACTTTTTGGTCCCGGCGCTGCGTCGCGGTTTGCGCGCGGCAGTGCTCTCCACGGTCACGTGTGCTCCTCCGTCGGTCCGGTCCCCCGGGGTTGCCGGTGAAACCAGTGCGGCTCACCTGGTCCGACACCCGTGCACGGGGTGGGTGTCACTCGGCCGGAACAGGCGTGACAGGTGCCCCGGCGAGCGCCCTGCAACCATCACGTTACCCAGTGCTCCACATTTCTGGGAAACCCCCTTTGACCTGCGTTTTTGCTTGGATTTCCAAGTAAATCGCGAGGGGCTCGAAGAGTACTGGTCACAGCCTTGCAGGAGGCCGGAGCAACGGCACGTTATCCCGCGCACCCAGCTCACCGGAAGACTTTTCGTGTTCGACTTACTACGTGCGCCAATACGGAAACTCAGGGCATTTCCCCTCCGGCATGTGTGTACTGCCCCTGGAAGGCCACTTCGAGGGCGTCCCGTGACCGAAAGCGACTGACGCCGACGTTCTGTGACAACGCCCAGCTCACGGCCCCGGCTCGTGCCCTAGCATCTGGCGCGTGCCGCGCCCTTGTGTACCACCCCCCGTGCCTCACGCGCCCCCGCTGGGCGCCCTGCTCCGCCAGTACGCCGCCGGATGCGCCGTCACCTGTGAGCCCGTCGACCAAGGGCTGCTCAACCGCGGCTACCGGCTCCGCACCACCCGCGGCCGGTACTTCCTCAAGCACCATTTCGACCCCGAGACCGCCGACCCCGACGCCATCGCCCGCCAGCACCGGGCGACCGAGCGCCTGGCCGGCCTGGGCGTCCCCGTGGCGCCCCCGCTGCCCGGACGGGACGGCCGTACCGTGGCCGTCGTCGGCGGCCACGCCTACGCCCTGCACCCCTGGATCGAGGGCCGGCACCGGCACGGCGGCCAGCTCACGCCGGGCCAGTGCACCCGGCTCGGCGCGCTGCTCGGGGCGGTGCACGCGGGCCTGGAGCGCGTGATGCCCCCGGGCAGGCGGGCGCCCGCGGTGAGCGCCGACCCCGACGACACCTTCGCCCTCATCGAGGACCTGCTCGCCCGGGTACGCCGCCACCACCCCGCCGACTCCTTCGACGCGCTCGCCCGTCACCGGCTGCTGGAGCGGCGCGCGCTGCTGGAACGGCATGCCGACCGGCGTCCCCCGCGCGGGGGCTCGGTGGGCTGGGTGCACGGGGACTTCCACCCGTTCAATCTGCTCTACAAGGGCGACGCCCCCGCCGCGATCGTCGACTGGGACCGGCTCGGCGTGCACCCGCGCGCGGAGGAGGCCGTACGGGCTGCCGCGATCTTCTTCGTACGGCCCGTCGGCACCCTGGACCTGCCGAAGGTACGCGCCTACACGCGCGCGTACCGGCGCACCGCGGGCGTCACACCCTCCGAGCTCGCGGCGGCCGTGCACCGGGTGTGGTGGGAGCGCCTCAACGACTTCTGGATGCTGCGCTGGCACTACGAGCGCGGCGACACCCGCGCCGACCCCCAGTTCCCGGCCGCCTCGGCGCTGGCGGTGTGGTGGACGCGGGAGTACGACGCGGTGTGCGACGCGTTCGTGGACTGAGGGTCAGCCCTCCAGGCCGCCCGTGGCGCCCTCGACCGTGCCCTCCGTCGGATCGCCCGTCGGATCGGTCGGCTCGGTCTCCGTCTCGGTCGGGTCGTCCGTCGGCTCGGTCGGCTCGGTCGCCGTGTCGGTCGGCTCCGGCGACTCGCTGGTGGCGGTCTCGGACGGTGTGTACGTCGGCGAGGTCGACGGGGTCCAGCCCGAGCCGCCGTCCGTGCCGCTGTTGTCGTCCTCGGTGGCCGTGTCGGTGGGATCGTCGGTCGCGTCGTCGCTCGGCGACTCGCTGGCCGTCTCGTCGTCCTTGGACTGCGAGACGCTCGGCGACTTGGTGGTGTCCGTGCCGGGGTTCTTGTCGTCTCCGCCGTTCAGCGCGAGGGCGACGCCCGCCGCGATGGCGATCACCGCGAGCACGGCGAGGATCCACAGCTTGCCGCGGCCGCTGCCCTTGTTGCCGTGCCCCTCGAAGCCGCCGTCGTCCCCGCCGCCATAACGGCCGCCGGGCAGGATCGGCTGCGGGATCTGCGAGGTGCCGGAGGCGTCGGCGCCGGCGTGGCCCATCACCGCGGTCTGCGCGAAGCCCGCCGAGGGGGTGTGCCGGCCGTCGTGCGTGTCGACCGGCCCGGTGTTCCAGGTGCCGGTGTGGCCGCCCTGGTCGTACAGCATCTGCAGGCCGTACTGGACCAGGCCGCGCATCTCCTCGGCGGTCTGGAAGCGGTCGTCCGGCTCCTTGGCGAGGGAGCGCATGACCAGGCCGTCCAGCTCCGGCGGGCAGGCGTCGGAGGCCTCCGACGGGGGCGTCGGGATGTCCTGGACGTGCTGGTAGACCACCGAGAGCGGGGTCTCGCCGGTGAACGGGGGCCGCAGCGCGAGGAGTTCGTAGAGGAGGCAGCCCGTCGCGTACAGGTCGGAGCGGTGGTCGACCGCCTTGCCGAGCGCCTGCTCGGGCGACAGGTACTGGGGCGTGCCCATGACCATGCCGGTCTGGGTCATCGTCGTGGACGCGCCGTGCAGGGCGCGGGCGATGCCGAAGTCCATCACCTTGACGGCGCCGTTGTTGGTGATGATGACGTTCGCCGGCTTGATGTCGCGGTGCACGATGCCGTGCTGGTGCGAGTAGGCGAGCGCCTCCAGCACCCCGGAGACGATGATCAGCGCCTGCTCGGGCCCGGGCGCCTCGGCGTTGAGGAGAAGGTCGCGGATGGTGCGGCCCTCGACCAGCTCCATCACGATGTACGGCACGCTCTGGCCGCCCACGAAATCTTCACCGGAGTCGTACACGGCGACGATCGCGTGGTGGTTGAGACCGGCCACCGACTGTGCCTCGCGGGTGAAGCGGGCCTTGGAGACCGGGTCCTCGGCGAGATCGGCGCGCAGCAGCTTGACCGCGACGGTGCGTCCCAGCCGGACGTCCTCGGCCGCGAACACCTCGGCCATGCCGCCCCGGCCGAGTCTGCGGGTGAGCCGATACCGGCCGTCTCCGACCAGCCCGCCGTTACCCCACAGCTCCGGCGCATCTGACATACCGCCGCCAGTCGCCTCGGGGTCGGACGGGCCCTGAGCGCGCTGCTGTGCCATCAGTCCTCGCCGTCGTTTCTGCCCGCGGTGCGCGCGGTGTTGTTACGGTCTCCGTCGGCCACGCTACAGCCTCCGCGCAAGCCGCCGGTCCGGGATGGGACCCGCGGCCGGTCCGTGACAGACCGGCCATGAAACCCGCTAGCCGGTCCGTCGTGCAAATTCTGTGTACCGGCCGTACGGCCCCTGTAACGCTTGCGCGACTCTTCTTTCGCGTACGGTCACGGAACGGGCACCGAGCTTGACGTGTCAGTGCCCTGGGGCAGACTTGGCCGGGAATAGCACTTTGGATCAACGACAGTCGGCGCCTGAAAGGCTATGGGGGACGCAGAGACATGAGCCAGGACGCCGCACACGGCCGGTATGCGGGGCGGGCGCTCGCCGGTGGCCGCTATCAGCTGCGCGACCTGCTGGGTGAGGGCGGCATGGCCTCGGTGCACCTCGCCTACGACGCCGTGCTGGACCGTCAGGTCGCGGTCAAGACACTCCACACCGACCTCGGCCGCGAGCAGGCCTTCCGCGAGCGCTTCCGCCGCGAGGCCCAGGCCGTGGCCAAGCTCACGCACACCAACATCGTCTCGGTCTTCGACACCGGCGAGGACGATGTCGACGGCATGACGACTCCGTACATCGTCATGGAGTACATCGAGGGCCGCCCGCTCGGCTCGGTGCTCGACGAGGACGTACGGCAGTACGGCGCGATGCCCGCCGACAAGGCGCTGAAGATCACCGCGGATGTGCTGGCGGCGCTGGAGATCAGCCATGAGATGGGGCTGGTCCACCGCGACATCAAGCCGGGCAACGTGATGATGACCAAGCGTGGCGTGGTCAAGGTCATGGACTTCGGTATCGCGCGTGCCATGCAGTCGGGCGTCACCTCGATGACCCAGACCGGCATGGTCGTCGGCACCCCGCAGTACCTGTCTCCCGAGCAGGCGCTCGGCCGGGGCGTGGACGCACGCTCCGACCTCTACTCGGTCGGCATCATGCTGTTCCAGCTGGTCACCGGGCGGCTGCCGTTCGAGGCCGACTCTCCGCTGGCCATCGCGTACGCGCATGTGCAGGAGGAGCCGGTCGCGCCCTCCTCCGTCAACCGCGCGCTGCCGCCCGCGGTGGACGCGCTGGTCGCCCGCGCGCTGCGGAAGAACCCGAACGAGCGTTTTGTGAGCGCCGAGGCGATGCGGGACGAGTGCCTGCGGGTGGCGTCCTCCTTCCAGGCCGCCGCGCCGAACATCGTGCCGGGCGCGCAGACCTCCAGCGGCGCGGGCGTCGGCTCCGCGGTCTTCCCGCCGGTCGACCAGTCGACCCCGGCGCCCATCGGTCCGGTCCAGACGCCGTACCAGCCCAACCCGTACGGCACCCCGGCGCCGACGCCCGCTCCTTCGTACGGCTATCCGCAGCAGTCCGGCTACCAGACCCCGGCGCCCGCCGGGTACGGGACGACTCCGCCGCCGTACAACATCACCCCGCAGCCGGCCTCGTCCGGTTCCGGGGGCGGGGGCCGGAACAAGCCGGTGATCATCGGCTCGATCGTGGTGTCGGTGCTCGCGGTCGGCGGGCTGATCGCCGCGCTGACGCTGAACGGCGGCGGTGGCACCGACGACGACAACCCGTCGGCCGACCCCAGCAAGTCCGCCTCCGAGGTGGCCGGCCACCGCGGCCCGGACAAGACGAAGGTCATCGAGACGGAGAAGTGCACCGAGCCGGTGGAGTCGTACAACGACCCCGACATGGTGGAGATGCCGAACTTCGCCTACAAGAACTGGGATTCGGTGCTCTCCTGCCTCAAGGCCGCCGGCTGGGAGTACGACCGCAAGCTCGTCGACGAGAACACCTTCGGTGAGGACACGGTGATGTCGCAGTTCCCGGCGGAGGGGACGGACATCGACCCGGAGAACCCGCCGAAGATCCAGTTCAACGTCTCCACGGGCAACCCGGCGTAGACATGGAGAAGGGCCCGGCCTGAGACGGCCGGGCCCTTCTTTTTTGTGTCTACAGGTACGGCCCGCCCGAGCGGCCGCCCGTGCGCGGGTCGTCGCCGCCGTCCTCGTGACCGACGCCCGGCGGGAGCGCGCGGCGCATCTGCTCCAGTTGGGCCCGGGCCGCCATCTGCTGGGCGAACAGGGTGGTCTGGATGCCGTGGAAGAGGCCCTCCAGCCAGCCGACCAACTGGGCCTGCGCGATACGCAGTTCCGCGTCGGACGGGGTCGCCTCATCGGTGAACGGCAGGGACAGGCGCTCCAGTTCCTCCACGAGCTCGGGGGCCAGGCCGTCCTCCAGCTCCTTCACCGAGCTGGCGTGGATCTCCTTGAGCCGGACCCGGCTGGCCTCGTCGAGAGGGGCCGCGCGCACCTCCTCCAGCAGCTGCTTGATCATGCTGCCGATCCGCATGACCTTCGCGGGCTGCTCCACCTGCTCCGTCACCGGAATCTCGCGGGAGTCCTCGTCTGCGTTGCCACCGCTGAGCGCCATACCGTCCTGGCCCACGACCAGGATCTGCGGGTTCTCCGGCGACCTTTCGTTCCTCGGCATCTCCATGCCGCCATTCTCTCGCACCCGTACATCTCATCAGCGTGGTGCCCCCCGTGACAGGTGATCCACCGTTTACGTACGCGGACTTTCCGTCACCCGGTGGCGGAGTCCGGAATGCCTGACCTGTCGGGCGATGTGAGGCTTGTCCCGTGACTCCATGGCTGCGGACAGTGCGGGCGACGGTACTGACCGTCGTCCTCGTCGGGGGCTGGGGGTGCGGAGTGGCGTACGGCGAGGAGGGCACGCCGTCGGCATCCGCGTCCGCCTCCGCCTCGCCCTCCCGGGCCGGGAGCGTGGCCGGGGAGGGGCGTCAGCGGCCCGGGCGGCAGGGGGAGAGCGTGCCCGAGGACGAGGAGGAGGCGCCCGAGGCCGAGCCGTCCCCTACGGCTCCGACCGAGGCCGCCGACTCCCCCGTGCCCGCCGGACAGGACGTCGTGCGGGCCGAGCCCGTCCTTCAGGTGCTGCCGCTGGGGAGCGGTCTGGTCCTGATCGGGCTCGGCCTCGGACTGGCCTTCGTGGGGCTGCGGCTGCGCCGTACGGACTGACCGCTCAGCCCGTCACCAGCAGCACCTTGCCGACGTGCCCGCTCGCCTCCACGATCCAGTGCGCGGCGGCCGCGTCGCTCATCGGCACCTCCCGGTCGACCACCGGACGCACATGACCGCCGTCCAGCAGCGGCCACACATGCTCGTGCACGGCCGCCACGATCGCCGTCTTCTCGGTCAGCGGGCGGGCCCGCAGCGAGGTCGCGCTGATCGCGGCGCGCTTGTTCAGCAGCGTGGCGATGTTCAGCTCACCCTTGATGCCGCCCTGCATGCCGATGATCGCGAGGCGGCCGTTGACCGCGAGGGTGCGGACATTGCGGTCCAGGTACTTGGCGCCCATGTTGTCGAGGATGACGTCGGCGCCCGCGCCGTCGGTGGCCTTCTTGACCTCCTCGACGAAGTCCTGCTCCTTGTAGTTGACCAGGATGTCCGCGCCCAGCTCGGCGCACCGGTCCAGCTTCTCCCGGGTACCGGCCGTGACCGCGACCTTCGCGCCGACGGCCTTGGCGAGCTGGATCGCCATCGTGCCGATACCGCTGGAACCGCCGTGCACCAGCAGCGTCTCGCCCGGGCGCAGGTGGGCGATCATGAAGACGTTCGACCAGACCGTGCAGACCACCTCGGGCAGCGCCGCCGCCCGGACCAGGCCGACGCCCTTGGGCACGGGCAGCAGCTGGCCCGCCGGGACGACGACCTTCTCGGCGTAACCGCCGCCCGCGAGCAGCGCGCACACCTCGTCGCCGACGGCCCAGCCGGCGACGCCGGGGCCGATCTCGGCGATCCGCCCGGAGCACTCCAGGCCCGGGTAGGGGGACGCGCCGGGCGGCGGGTTGTAGAAGCCCTGCCGCTGCAGAATGTCGGCCCGGTTCACGGCGCTCGCCGCCACCTCGACCAGGACCTCGCCCTCTCCGGGCACCGGATCCGGCACTTCGGCCCAGACCAGCGCCTCGGGCCCACCGGGTTCGTCAATCGTGATCGCATGCATGGGGCCGACGCTACTCCTCGGTCCGCGGTCCCATACCGGCTCCGTCCTTGGACCGGTCCGAAGAGAAATCCCTGTGCGCGACCGATGAGTTTGCGCGACGGTAAAGGTCTCCCCATGCGTAACCCAAGTACCGAACGACCGAAGTACGCGGCAGACCGAAGTACGCGGAAGGACATCCCACCATGAGCCAGCACACGTCAGCCCTGGCCATCGAGACAGCAGGCCTGGTGAAGACGTTCGGCGAGACCAGGGCCGTCGACGGAGTCGATCTGGCGGTTCCGGCCGGCACGGTCTACGGCGTCCTCGGGCCGAACGGCGCCGGGAAGACCACCACCGTGAAGATGCTCGCCACTCTCCTGCGTCCCGACGGCGGGGAGGCCCATGTCTTCGGCCACGACGTCGTGCGCGAGGCCGACGAGGTGCGCGGCCGGGTGAGCCTGACCGGCCAGTACGCCTCCGTCGACGAGGACCTCACCGGCACCGAGAACCTGGTGTTGCTGGGCCGCCTCCTCGGCCACGGCAAGCAGGCCGCCCGCACCCGCAGCGAGCAGCTGCTGGAGGCCTTCGGGCTGACCGAGGCGGGCGGCAAGCAGGTCAAGCACTACTCGGGCGGCATGCGGCGCCGTATCGACATCGCCGCGTCCATCCTCAACACCCCGGATCTGCTCTTCCTCGACGAGCCGACGACCGGCCTCGACCCGCGCAGCCGCAACCAGGTGTGGGACATCGTCCGCGCGGTGGTCGCCCAGGGCACGACCGTGCTGCTGACCACGCAGTATCTGGACGAGGCCGACCAGCTGGCCTCCCGGATCGCGGTCATCGACCACGGCAAGGTGATCGCCGAGGGCACCAAGGGCGAGCTCAAGGCGTCCGTCGGCGCCGGGTCCGTCCATCTGCGGCTGCGGGATCCGGGGCAGCGGGCGGAGGCGGAGCGCGTACTGCGGCTGGCGCTCGACGCGGACGTCCAACTGGAGCCGGACCCGGTGGCGCTGACGGCCCGGCTCGCCTCGGCGACCAGTGACAACGCGGCCGAGCAGGCCTCGCGGGCGCTCGCCGAACTGGCCCGTACCGGCATCACCGTCGACAACTTCTCGCTGGGCCAGCCCAGCCTGGACGAGGTCTTCCTCGCCCTCACCGGACACGACACCAGCCACGAGAAGAAGGACGAGGTGGCGGCATGAGCACCGCGACAACCCCCGAGGCCAAGGAACTCGCCCCCGTCAGCGCCGAGTCGCTCGCCGCGCTGCTGGTCTCCGGTGAGCGGCCGCCCCGGCCGAGTGCGCTGTCGGCCTCGCTGACCTTCGGCTGGCGGGCGATGCTGAAGATCAAGCATGTGCCGGAGCAGCTCTTCGATGTCACCGCGTTCCCGATCATGATGGTGCTGATGTACACGTACCTGTTCGGGGGCGCCCTGGCCGGGTCCCCGGAGGAGTACATCCAGTTCCTGCTGCCGGGCATCATGGTGATGTCGGTCGTGATGATCACCATGTACACCGGGATCTCGGTCAACACCGATATCGAGAAGGGTGTCTTCGACCGGTTCCGGTCGCTGCCCATCTGGCGGCCGTCGACGATGGTCGGCTATCTGCTCGGCGACGCCCTGCGCTACACCATCGCGTCCCTGGTGATGCTCACCGTCGGCATCATCCTCGGCTACCGGCCGGACGGCGGCGTCGTGGGCGTGCTCGCAGGGATCGCGCTGCTGGTGGTGTTCTCGTTCGCGTTCTCGTGGATCTGGACGATGTTCGGGCTGCTGCTGCGCACCGAGAAGTCGGTCATGGGCGTCAGCATGATGGTGATGTTCCCGCTGACCTTCCTGTCGAACATCTTCGTCGACCCGACGACCATGCCGGGCTGGCTCCAGGCATTCGTCAACAACAGCCCCATCACCCATCTGTCCTCGGCGGTTCGGGAGTTGATGGCGGGCGACTGGCCGACCGACGAGATCGCCTGGTCGCTGGGGTGGGCCGGACTGTTCGTGCTGATCTTCGGGCCGATCACGATGCGGCTGTACAACCGCAAGTGAGGGTCAGTCCTGCGGAATCGGGCGGACGTCGGGCGCGACCTGCGTGCTCGGCGTCGCCCGCACGATGGTGATCAGACGGTCCGTCGACTGGAGCGCGCCGACGTCCGCGTGGTCGTAGCCGAGCACCCGATGCCCGCGTACGACGCTCACCACCAGGTCGGCCGTCTCCCTGGGCCCCTTGCCCACTTCGGCCTTTATGACCGGCCGTTCGACGATGTCGAGCCCGCTGCCCTGCTGGATCAGGTCCTCCATCACCATGCCGGCGGCGGGGCTGAGCACCGAGAGGCCGAGCAGCCGGCCTGCGGCGCTGGCGCTGGTGATGACCGCGTCGGCGCCGGACTGCTTCAGCAGCGGCGCGTTCTCCTCCTCGCGGACCGCGGCCACGATCTTCGCCCCGCGGTTGAGCTGGCGTGCCGTCAGCGTCACCAGGACGGCGGTGTCATCGCGCTGGGTCGCAATGATGATCTTCCGGGCCTTGTGCACCTCGGCCCGCTTCAGCACATCGCTGCGGGTCGCGTCGCCCACGATGCCCGCGTAGCCCTCGGCCGTCGCGGCGTCGATCACCTTGCTGCTGGGGTCGACCACGATGACCTGTTCCTTCTTCAGGCCCGTCGCACAGACGGTCTGGATCGCCGAGCGCCCCTTGGTGCCGAAGCCGACGACGACGGTGTGGTCGCGCAAGGTGGACCTCCAGCGGTTCAGACGCCATTCCTCCCGGGTGCGCTCGGTGAGGACCTCCAGCGTGGTGCCGACCAGGATGATCAGGAACAGCACCCGCATGGGCGTGATGACAAGGATGTTGATGAGCCGGGCGGCGTCGCTGACCGGGGTGATGTCGCCGTAGCCCGTGGTGGAGAGGGTGACGGTCGAGTAGTAGAAGGCGTCGAGCAGGTCGACGGAGCCGTCGGAGTTGTCGTTGTAGCCGTCGTGGTCGGCGTAGACGATGAGGGAGCACGCCACCAGCAGGGACAGCGCCATGACCACCCGCTTCGCGACCTGGCGGAACGGGTGCTCCACCACCTTCCTCGGCAGTTTCACCCGATGGGTCACCAGACGTTCGTCCGGCTGGCGCGCGATGACGTCCTGGCCCGGAAGTTTCACGTGAAACACACCCCGATCCCTGAGGACGCCCAGGGCAGCTCCAGCAGTTCCGCCTCTTCACCGGCCTCGGTCCCGCCCGGCGGTACGACGGCCAGGGCGTCGGCGGCGGCGACGCCCCGCAGCATCGCCGGGCCGTTGTAGTGCAGCGGCACGGCATGGTCGTCGCGCAGCACCACGGGGATCAGCCGGGTGTCGTACGGATGCCCGTGCGTCGCGTCCCGCAACGGCAGCGTGTACGGCTCGGGGGCGGGGCGGGCCGCGAGGGTGCGCAGCAGGGGCTCGGCGAGCGTCAGCAGGCCGGAGACGGCCGCGAGGGGGTTGCCGGGCAGGCCGACCAGGTGCTGGTTCTCCTTGGTGCGGGCCAGCAGCATGGGGTGACCCGGGCGCACCTTGACGCCGTTGACCAGGAGTTCGGCGCCGAGGCGGCGCAGGGTGGGGTGGACATGGTCCACGGGTCCGGAGGCGGTGCCGCCGGTGGTGACGATCAGGTCGGCCTCGGAGTAGGCGATGGCCTTGTGGAGCGCTTCGGCGTCGTCGCCGAGCCGGCGCACGGTGGTGACCTCGGCGCCGAGCGCCCGCAGCCAGGGCGGCAGCATCGGGCCGAGCGCGTCCCGGATCAGCCCGTCGTGGGGCCGCCCTTCGGTGAGCAACTCGTCGCCCAGGACGAGCACATCGACGCGCGGCCGGGGTACGGCGGTGACGGTGTCGTAGCCCGCGGCTGCGGCGAGGCCCAGGACGGCGGGGGTCACCAGGGTGCCGACGGGGAGCAGTTGGTCGCCGGAACGGCACTCCTGGGCGCGGGGGCGGATGTCCTGGCCGTGTTGGAGGTCGCGGCGGGCGTGGAGGTGGCCCTTGTCGTCGGTCCGGCCGTGCTCGCTGCGCAGAACGGCGGTGGTGTCCAGGGGGATCCGGGCGCCGGTGGCGATGCGGACCGCCTCGCCGTCGGTGAGGGGCGCGGGTTCGGCGTGCCCGGCCAGGACGCCGGTCTCGCGTACGGCCCAGGGGCCGGGTCCGGCGACCGCCCAGCCGTCCATCGCGGAGGTGTCGAAGGAGGGCAGGTCGGTGAGGGCGGTGAGGGGGGCGGCGAGGGTGAGGCCGAGGGACGCTTCGAGGGGCACGGAGACCGGGGTACGGCGAGTGCCGCGCTGGCGGCCCGCGCGGGCGGCGAGGGTGCGGGCCTCGGGCCAGGGGGTGGCCTGGTGGTGGGGGGCCGTTTGATGCTCTTGGCGTTCTTGATGTTCCTGATGTCCGGGCCGGTGCCTCGGGGCGGGTGTGGGGTCGCCGGTGGGCGGGTTCTCCTTCACGAGCGCGAGTACCTCCTCGACGTCGAGGTCCTCGGCGTCCTGGTCGTCCCGGACGCTGCGGGCGGTCATCCGGCGTCCGGGGTGGCGTTGGGCTCCGCGTCGGGTGTGGCGCTCGGCGTCTCCTCCGACGCCCAGCGCGCGGCGAGGTCCGCTGCCTTGCGGGCGGCTTCGGCGACCGCTTCGGGGCCGCCCTGGGCCTGGGCGGCCGCGTAGCCCACGAGGAAGGTGGTCAGCGGGGCCGCGGGCCGCGCCACGCCGTGGGCGGCGTCCCGGGCGAGGTCCAGCAGGACTTTGATGTCGACGTCGAGGTCGATGCCCAGCTCGTCCTTGACTGCGGAAATCCATTCATCCAACACGTGCCCATGCTCCCTGATACGTGCCCTGGCGGTGGCGATGTCGTCCCAGGTGTCGCAGTCGAAGGACGCGACGGGGTCGGGGACGCGGCTGAGGCGGAGCCCGGCGGTCAGTCGGCGCAGGGGCAGGCCGGTGAGGCCGCCGTGCTCCTTGATGAGCGCCGCGAGGCCCGCGCGCAGCACCGGCGCGCGGTACGCGGCGACGAGGGGCTGGTCGCGGCCGTCGGCGTCGGTGAGCAGCACGCCGTCGTCCGTTCCGCCCCGGAGTGCGGCCAGCAGCCGCCGTACGGTGGCCGCTTCGAGGAACGGCAGGTCGGCGGAGAGCAGGACGACCCGGTCCGCGGTGCTGTGGCGCAGGCCCGCGTCGAGGGCGGCGAGGGGGCCGCCGCCGGGCGGGTCCTCGCGGGCCCAGGTGACCGGGCGTGCGGTGGGCCGGGGGTCGGCGACGACAACGGTGGTGCGCGCGTCGGCGCAGGCGGCGAGCACCCGGTCGAGCAGCGGGCGCCCGCCGACGCTGAGGCCGGGCTTGTCGGCGCCGCCGAGCCGCCGTGCGGCGCCCCCGGCGAGCACGACGGCGTCGTACGCCTCGGTACCCGGGTCGCCCGGGGGCTCGTACGCGGTCACCCCCTGAGTATGCGGGCCCCGGCGATCACAGGGAACGGCCGGGGAGCCCGCGCCTCACAGGGTGCGCAGCAGCACCGCCGGCTGTTCCACGCAGTCCGCGACATAGCGCAGGAAGCCGCCCGCCGTGCCGCCGTCGCAGACGCGGTGGTCGAAGGTGAGCGAGAGCTGTACGACCTGGCGCACCGCCAGCTCGCCCTCGTGCACCCACGGCTTGGGGATGATCCGGCCGACGCCGAGCATCGCGGCCTCGGGGTGGTTGATGATCGGGGTGGAGCCGTCGACGCCGAACACTCCGTAGTTGTTCAGCGTGAAGGTGCCGCCGGTGAGTTCCGCGGGCGTCAGGGCGCCGGTGCGGGCCGACTCGGTGAGCCGGGCGAACTCCGCGGTGAGCGACTCCGCGTCCCGCGCGTGGGCATCGCGTACGACCGGTACGACCAGGCCCCGCTCGGTCTGTGCGGCGAAGCCGAGGTGGACGTGGTCGAAGCGGACGACCTCCCTGGCCTCCATGTCGACGGTGGAGTTGAGCTCGGGGTAGCGGGCGAGGGCGGCGGTGCAGATGCGGGCCAGCAGGGCCAGAAGGGAGATCTTCGGGCCGCCCGCGGCGTTCATCGCGGTACGGGCGCGCATCAGCTCGGTCGCGTCGGCGTCCACCCAGCAGGTCGCGTCGGGGATCTCACGCCGGCTGCGGGAGAGCTTGTCGGCGACGGCACCGCGGACGCCCTTGAGGGGGGTGCGGGTCCCTCCGGTGGTGACGGGGGCCGCGGGGGCAGGGGCGGGGGCCGGAGCAGGGGTCGTACGTCCCTGTGCGGCGGCGGCACGCAGGGCGTACTCCACGTCCGCGCGCAGGATCAGTCCGTCGGGCCCGGAGCCGGTCATCTCGCGCAGGTCGAGGCCGTTCTCGCGGGCCAGACGGCGGACCAGGGGGGAGATGACGGGGACGGGGCCGTCGACGACCTCGGGGGCCGGGGCGACCGGAGCAGCCTGTGCCGCCGCGGCCGGCTCGCCCGCCCGGCCGTTCAGCGCGGGGCCCGTCGGCTGTCCCGTGCGCACCCTGCGGCGTCGCGCCGGTGCCTCCGAGGTGCCGTACCCCACCAGTACGTTCCCGGAGCCCTCGGCCGAACCGTCGGAGGCGTCCGCTCCCACGGCGACCGTGATCAGCGGTGCCCCCACGGGCAGCTCCGTGCCCTCCTCGCCGAAGCGGGCGGTGACCACGCCGGCGTAGGGGCAGGGGACGTCGACCATCGCCTTCGCGGTCTCGACCTCGACGACCGGCTGGTCGACGGCGACGACATCGCCGACCTGGACCAGCCAGCGCACGATCTCCGCCTCGGTGAGCCCCTCCCCGAGGTCGGGAAGCTTGAACTCCAACACCTGTGCCATCAGCTCTCGGCCTCCCATTGCAGACGCCCCACGGCGTCCAGGATCCGGTCCACGCCGGGCAGGTGGTGACGCTCCAGCATCGGCGGCGGGTAGGGGATGTCGAACCCGGCCACCCGGAGCACCGGCGCCTCCAGATGGTGGAAGCAGCGCTCCGTGACGCGGGCCGCGATCTCCCCTCCCGGGCCGCCGAACCCGCCCGACTCGTGCACGACGACCGCTCGCCCGGTCCGCCGTACCGAGGCGCAGACCGTCTCGTCGTCGAACGGCACCAGCGAGCGCAGGTCGACGACTTCCAGGTCCCACCCCTCCTCGCGGGCCGCCTCGGCGGCTTCGAGGCAGACGGGCACGGACGGACCGTACGTGATGAGCGTGGCGCTCCGGCCCGAGCGCCGCACCATCGCGCGGCCGATCGGTTCAACGCTCTGCGGGTCCTCCGGGTTCCAGGAGTCCTTCGACCAGTACAGACGCTTGGGCTCCAGGAAGACGACCGGGTCGTCGGAGGCGATGGAGGCACGCAGCAGTCCGTAGGCGTCGGCGACGGTGGCGGGCGTGACGACATGGAGACCGGGGGTCGCCATGTAGTACGCCTCGGAGGAGTCGCTGTGGTGCTCGACGCCGCCGATGCCGCCGCCGTAGGGGACGCGGATGGTGATCGGCAGGGGCATGGTGCCGCGGGTGCGGTTGCGCATCCGCGAGACATGGCTGATCAGCTGCTCGAACCCCGGGTAGGCGAAGGCGTCGAACTGCATCTCCACGACCGGGCGCAGGCCGTACATCGCCATGCCGACGGCGGTGCCGAGGATGCCGGCCTCGGCGAGCGGGGTGTCGGTGCAGCGGTCCTCGCCGAACTCCTTGGCGAGTCCGTCGGTGACCCGGAAGACACCGCCGAGGGTGCCGACGTCCTCGCCCATCACGTGCACGGACGGGTCGTCGGCCATGGCGTCGCGCAACGCGCGCGTGAGGGCCTGCGCCATGGTGGCGGGCTTCACCGCGACGGTGGTCATCGCATGTCTCCCTCGGCGTCCAGCTCGGCCCTCAGCTGGGTCCGCTGTTCGTGCAGTTGCTGGGTGGGCTCGGCATACACATGGGCGAACAGGTCCATGGGGTCGAGCACCGGGTCCTGGTTCATACGCTCGCGCAGGTCCGCGGCCATCGCCTCGGCGGCGTCCTTCGCTGCCTGAATGCCGGCCTCGTCGAGCAGGCCGCGCTCGGTGAGTTCGTGCTCCAGCAGGGCGATCGGGTCGTGTCCGCGCCAGGTCTCGACCTCGGCGTCGCCGCGGTAGCGGGTGGCGTCGTCGGCGTTGGTGTGGGCGTCGATCCGGTAGGTGATCGCCTCGATGAGGGTGGGGCCGCCGCCCGCACGCGCGTGGCGTACGGCGTCGGAGAGCACCTCGTGCACGGCGGCGGCGTCGTTGCCGTCGACCAGGCGCCCGGGCATGCCGTAGCCGACGGCCTTGTGGGCCAGCGACGGGGCCGCGGTCTGCTTGGCGAGCGGGACGGAGATCGCGAAGCCGTTGTTCTGGACCAGGAAGACGACCGGCGCCTGCCAGACGGCGGCGAAGTTCAGCGCCTCGTGGAAGTCGCCCTCGCTGGTGCCGCCGTCGCCGACCAGGGCGAGCGCGACCACGTCGTCGCCCTTGAGGCGGGCGGCGTGGGCGAGCCCGACGGCGTGCGGGAGCTGGGTGGCGAGCGGCGTGCACAGGGGGGCGACGCGGTGCTCGCGCGGGTCGTAGCCGGTGTGCCAGTCGCCGCGCAGCAGCGTGAGCGCCTGGACGGGGTCCACTCCGCGGGCGACGGCCGCGAGGGTGTCGCGGTAGCTCGGGAAGAGCCAGTCGCGCTCTTCAAGGGCGAGCGCGGCGGCGACCTCGCAGGCCTCCTGGCCGGTGGTGGACGGGTAGACGGCGAGCCTGCCCTGCTTGGTCAGGGCGGTGGCCTGGGCGTTGTACCGACGGCCGCGCACCAGTTCGGCGTAGAGGCGGCGCAGCAGGCCGGGGTCGGCCTTGGCTGCCGCCTCGGTGCCGAGGACGCGGTAGGGCTCCGCGTCGGGCAGCAGCGGCGCGGGGTCGGTGCGGGGCTGCCAGGCGGGCGGCGGCGATGGCCGGTACGCGCCCCGCTGCTCCATGACCGTCATGACGGCACCTCCTCGTGGGAGTGGCTACGGGAGGCGTGTCGGCTGTGACCCGCCTCACCTACCGATTGTTCGGTCGTCGGCACATTTTGGCTACAGGCCCCTCCAGGCTGTGGACAAACGGTTCTCCACAGCCTGGAATGAACGCAGTACGTCCACGACAGGGAGGCGGGGGGACATGGCACCTGAACAAATGGCCGAGGGCCCCGAGGGCGGCGCCCTGCCACCGCCACGTCCCCTCGACGCCATCGATCAGGACATCCTCCAGATGCTCCAGGCGGACGGCCGCGCCTCGATACGGTCCGTCGCCGAGCGGGTCCATGTCTCGCGCGCCAACGCCTACGCGCGGATCAACCGGCTCATCGAGGACGGTGTCATCCGGGGGTTCGGCGCCCGCGTCGACCATGAACGCGCGGGGCACGGGACGTCGGCGTACATCACCTTGAAGATCGTGCAGAACAGCTGGCGCACGGTGCGCGAGCAGCTCCGGGCCTTGCCCGGCGCCTCGCACATCGCCCTGGTGGGGGGCGATTTCGACGTCCTGCTGCTGGTGCACACGCCCGACAACCGGGCGCTGCGCGAACTGGTGCTCACCCGGCTCCAGGCCATCCCCGAGGTGCTCAGCACCCGCACCCTGCTGGTCTTCGAGGAGGAGGACCTGGAGCCGCAGGGCTGACTCAGGCGGCCCTGCGCAGCCCGCCGAAGACGACCTGTACGACGGCGTCGGCGACCTCGCGCTCGTCCATGCCCCGGCCGTCCGGGCGGTACCACTCGACGATCGAGTTGATCATCCCGAAGACGAGCCGGGTGGCGAGCCGCACCTCGACGTCCCCGCGTACGTCCCCGTCGGCGGCCGCCGCCTTCAGCAGCTCGGCGACCTTGTGGTCGAAGTCCCGGCGCCGCTCCAGCGCCCACCGCTCGGTGTCGGTGTTGCCGCGCACCCGCAGCAGCAGCGTCACATACGGCAGCTCGGCTATCAGCACCTCGACCATGCGCCGTACGACATGCTCCAGACGCGCGGAAGCGCGCCCCACGCGCGCGGGCTCCTCGTCGAGGATCCCGAAGAGCTCGTCCAGCGCCCGGCTCACCGCGCGCCGCAGCAGCTCCTCCTTGCCGGTGACGTGGTGGTAGATCGACGACTTGGAGATACCGGCGGCGCGCGAGAGGTGCTCCATGGAGGTGCCGTCGTAGCCGCGCTCGTTGAAGACCTGGACGGCGACCGACAGCAGCGTCTCGGGGGTGTACGTGTCGCGCTTGGCGGTGGTCATGAGCCGCTGCCCTCCCGCTTGTCCGTGGCGTACGCGTGCCGGTACAGCGCGAGGGAGGGCGCGTACCGCCCGGAGGGGTCGCGCAGATGGAGGTCGTCGAGGAGGGCGTAGGCCCAGTTGCGGCCGAGGCGGCGGCTCCACTCGAAGGGGCCGAGCGGGTAGTTGACGCCGAGGCGCATCGCCGTGTCGACGTCCTCCTCGGTGGCCACGCCCTTGGCGACCGCGTCATGGGCCAGGTCGACGATCCGGGCGACCGTACGGGCGACGATCATGCCGGGTACGTCGCCGATGACGCTGACGTCCTTGCCGAGCGCCTGGAACAGGCCGATGGCCTCGGTGAGGGTCTGGGGGGAGGTGTCCTGGGAGGCGGACAGGGCGATGCGGGTGGCGCGGCGGTAGTCGAGCGCGAGGTCGAAGTAGACGACGTCCCGGAACTCCACCGACGTCTGCCCGTCCGCGAGCGCCAGCTGGCCGCCGGACGGCAGGACCAGCCGGGTGCCGTGGTCCTCGTCCTCCTCGCGCACCGGGACACCCGCCTCGCGCAGCAGCGTGAGCAGTTCGGCGGCCGGGCCCAGATCGCCCTCGGCGACGACATACGCGGGCGGGCGCTCCCGCTCGGCGGTGTGCGGTTCGGAGCGCTCGGCGCCCTCGGCGTAGTCGTACCAGCCGTGTCCGCTCTTGCGGCCGAGACGGCCCGACTCGACCAGGCGGCGCTGGGCGAGCGAGGGCGTGAAGCGGACGTCCTGGAAGAAGGACTGCCACACCGACTGGGTGACGGACTCGTTGACGTCCTGCCCGATCAGATCGGTCAGTTCGAAGGCGCCCATCTTGAAGCCGCCGCACTCGCGCAGCACGGCGTCGATGGTGGCGGGATCGGCGCCCTGGGCCTCGTAGACGGCGAAGGCCTCGGCGTAGAAGGGCCGCGCGATGCGGTTGACGATGAAGCCGGGGGTGTCGGCGCAGGCGACCGGGGTCTTGCCCCAGGCGCGGGCCGTCTCGTACGCGCGCGTGGCGTACGTGACGTCGGTGGCGAACCCGGAGACGACCTCGACCAGCGGCAGCAGCGGGGCGGGGTTGAAGAAGTGCAGGCCCACGAAGCGGCCGGGGTTCGCGAGGGCGCCGCCGATGGCGGTGACGGACAGCGAGGAGGTGTTGGTGGCGAGCAGGCAGTCGTCGGAGACGATCTCCTCCAGCGCGCGGAAGAGCTCCTGCTTGACGTCGAGGCGCTCCAGGGCGGCCTCGATGACCAGGGCGCAGTCGGCGAGGTCCGCCAGCTCCTCGGCGGGCAGCAGCCGGGCGCGCGCCGCGTCCCGGTCGGTGTCGGTCAGGCGGTCCTTCTCGACGAGCCGGTCGAGGCGGGCGCCGATCGTGGCGGCCGCTTCCCGGGCCTTCCCGGGCGCGGCGTCGTAGAGCCGTACGGGGTGGCCGGCGACCAGCGCGACCTGGGCGATGCCCTGGCCCATGGTGCCGGTGCCGACGACGGCCACAGGGCTGCTGAGGTCGAGTGCTGTCATGTCCGCGATCCTCCCGCACGGGGTTTTCCACAGATGCGGCGGACCCCCTTGTACCGACCGATCGTTCGGTTACTCTAACTCTGACTGGCTGTTCCTGCCCATGTTTCTGCCCAGGTCATGAACTCGACGGAGAGTTCTTGAAACAAGGAGTTGGTCCCGCATGGCCACCGCCCTGACCCCCCACGACCTCATCGCCAAGCACCGGCCCACCCTCGACCAGGCGCTCGAAGCCATCCGCACGCGCGCGTACTGGTCTCCGCACCCCGAGCACCCCAAGGCCTACGGCGAGAACGGCAGCCTGGACATGGCGGCGGGCAAGGCCGCCTTCGACGCCCTCCTCGGCACCCGCCTCGACCTCGGCCAGCCCGGCACCGACGACTGGGTGGGCGGCGAGGTCTCCCCGTACGGCCTCGCGCTCGGCGTGGAGTACCCGCACGCGGACATCGACGTGCTGCTGCCCGCCATGAAGGCCGGACAGCGGGCCTGGCGGGACGCGGGCGCGGAGATCCGCGCGGTGGTCTGCGTGGAGATCCTCAAGCGGATCAGCGACCGCACCCACGAGTTCGCGCACGCGGTCATGCACACCTCCGGACAGGCGTTCATGATGGCGTTCCAGGCGGGCGGCCCGCACGCGCAGGACCGCGGTCTGGAGGCGGTGGCGTACGCGTACGTGGAGCAGGTCCGCACCCCCGACAACGCCGAGTGGACCAAGCCGCAGGGCAAGAAGGACCCCCTCGCCCTGACCAAGGCGTTCACGCCGGTACCGCGCGGGATCGCGCTGATGATCGGCTGCAACACCTTCCCGACGTGGAACGGCTATCCGGGCCTCTTCGCGTCCCTGGCCACCGGTAACGCCGTGCTGGTGAAGCCCCACCCGCGCGCGGTGCTGCCGCTCGCGCTCACGGTCCAGGTCGCGCGGGAGGTGCTCTCCGAGGCCGGGTTCGACCCCAACCTCGTCGCGCTCGCCGCGGAGCGGCCCGGTGAGGGCATCGCCAAGACGCTCGCCGTGCGGCCCGAGATCCGGATCATCGACTACACCGGTTCGACCGCCTTCGGTGACTGGCTGGAGGCCAACGCCCGTCAGGCGCAGGTCTACACGGAGAAGGCCGGCGTCAACACGGTGCTCGTGGAGTCCACCGACAACTACAAGGGGATGCTGTCCAACCTGGCGTTCTCGTTGTCGCTGTACAGCGGGCAGATGTGTACGACGCCGCAGAATCTGCTGATTCCGCGGGACGGGATCCGCACGGAGGACGGTCCGCGGACGTTCGACGAGGTCGTCGCGGACATCGCCGGAGCGGTCTCCGGTCTGCTCGGTGACGACGCCCGCGCGAACGCGCTGCTCGGGGCGATCGTCAACCCGGACGTCAAGGCGCGCCTCGAGGCCGCCGCCGGGCTCGGCGAAGTCGCCCTCCCCTCCCGGGAGATCAGCAACCCGGACTTCCCGGAAGCGGTCGTTCGTACGCCGGTCATCGTCAAGCTGGACGGGGCCAAGCCGGATGACGAGGCCGCGTACATGAGCGAGTGCTTCGGGCCGGTGTCGTTCGCGGTGGCGGTGGACTCCGCCGGTGACGCGGTGGAGTTGCTGCGGCGGACTGTGCGGGAGAAGGGGGCGATGACCGTCGGGGCGTACACCGTTGACCCCGAGGTCGAGGGGGCGATTCAGGAGGCCTGCCTGGAGGAGGCGGCGCAGTTGTCGCTGAACCTGACGGGCGGGGTGTACGTCAACCAGACGGCTGCGTTCTCCGACTTCCACGGGTCCGGCGGCAATCCTGCCGCCAACTCCGCTCTCACCGATGGGGCGTTCGTCGCGAATCGCTTCCGCGTGGTCGAGGTGCGGCGGGAGGCCTAAGAACCTCTGAACGCGCTCCAGTGGTAGAGGGTCATTCCCACGCTCGTCGCCAAGTTGTAGCTCGACACCTGGGGGCGCATCGGTAGGGACAGCAGCTGGTCTGCACGCGCGCGTACCTCCGGCGACAGGCCGCTTCGCTCCGAGCCGAAGGCCAGTACGGCGTCATCCGGGAGCTTGATGCCCCGGATGTCGTCGCCCTCGGGGTCCAGGGCGAACAGCGGGCCCTCGGGGAGTTCCTCGGCCGTGAGGCGTTCCACCGCTGTCGCGAAGTGGAGGCCCGCACCGCCTCGTACGACCGTGGGGTGCCAGGGGTCGAGGGTGCCGGTGGTGATCACGCCCGTCGCGCCGAAGCCGGCCGCCAGGCGGATCACCGCGCCCGCGTTGCCGAGGTTGCGCGGGTGGTCGAGGAGGACCACCGGGGCGGTGCGCGGGGCGTGGGACAGGGCCTCCAGGTTGGTCGCGCGGGACGGTCGTACCGCCAATGCCGCCACGGCTGTCGGATGCGGGCGCGGGACCAGGGACCTGTATGTCTCCTCGGGGACCTCCGTGAGGAGGGCCTCCAGCGTGTCCCGTACGTCCGGGGCCAGCTCGTCGGCCAGGGCCAGGGCCGCCTGTCGGTCCACCGCCACCGCCACCGGGATCCGCGCTCCGAAGCGCGCCGCGTGCTTGAGGGCGTGGAAGCCGTCGAGGAGTACGGCGGTGTCGGCGAGGCGGTGCCAGGTGGTGACGGGGGTGGTCATGACGGGGAGCCTACGTGGGCCTGCTCGGGGTTCTCGGGGCTGCGGGGCTCGGGGAGCGCGGCGCGGTTTCTGCTCGGGCGGGCCCGTTCCGCCCAGGCGCCCAGGCGGCGCAGGAAGGTCGTCGGCAGGAAGACCGCGTCCGCCGCGATCATCGCGAGGGAGAAGAACGGCAGGCCCAGTACGACCGCGATCACCGCGTGCTCGAACATCATGGCGGCCAGCAGGACGTTCTTGACCCGGCGGTTGAACAGCGTGAACGGAAAGGCGACCTGCACCAGGACCGTCCCGTACGTCACCAGCAGCACCATGGTGCCGCTGGCCGAGAGGGCGTCGGCGAGCGCGGGCCAGGGGGAGAAGTAGTCGAGGTGCAGGGGGTAGTAGACGGCGGTGCCGTCCTGCCAGCGGGAGCCCTGGATCTTGTACCAGCCGGCGGTGGCGTAGATCAGACAGGCCTCGGCCATGATCACGAGCAGGGCGCCGTTGTGCACGATGTTCGTGATCACGTCGAGCAGGATGCGCGGCTCGGCGGTCCGGGCCCAGCGCCCGACGATCCATCGCACGGCCTGCGCGATCCATACAGTCCACAGGATCAGGGGGACCGTCAGGTCGCCGTCGAGCCGGCCCCCGAGCGTGGCCGCCACCAGGATCAGACCGAGCACGGCCCACAGGACCGGCCCGACCCGGTCCCGCTCCGGTTTGCGGTCCGCCCTGCGCGCGTCCAGGGACCAGACCTGGCCGCAGCGGGTGAAGACCAGGTAGATCGACATCAGGTGCAGGACGTTGTCGCCGCCGTCGCCCATGAAGATGGAGCGGTTCTGCAGGGACAGCACGCCGACCATGAACAGGACGGACATCGTGCGGGTCCGCCAGCCGAGCAGGAGCAGGACGGCGAAGAGGACGGCGAGGGCGTAGACCGCCTCGAACCAGAGGTGACCGTCGGACCAGATCAGAGCCGTGAAGGCGCCGTTCGTGCCGATCAGCTGTTGGGCGAGGTCGAAGCTCCAGGGGCCGTCGGGGCCGTAGAGCTCATGGCGGTGGGGCAGCTCGCGCAGCAGGAAGAGCAGCCAGGTCGCGGCGAAGCCGATCCGGACCACGGCGCTCTGGTACGGGCCGAGGGCGGACTCGGTGACCCGGGCGATGCCGGCCGAGAGGCAGAGGGCGAAGCGGGTCATGCCAGGTCCCCCTCGGCCTCGTCCTCGGGGACCTCCCACCAGGGCAGCTCCCGGTAGGCCGGTTTGTCCGGAACCGTCTCGTCGCTCCACTTGGGCGGGCGCACATTGGTGGTCATCGAACGGACCTGGACGCGCTCGACGAGTCCGCCGGGTCCGGCCGCGTCCTCGCGGTCCAGGCGCAGGACCACGATCCGGCGCAGATACGACTCGGCCAGGTCGCCGCGCAGGCCGACCGGGCGGTTGTCGTTGTCGTGGGTGGCGATGAGGAAGTCCCAGGCCCGGCGCAGTTCGTTCTGCTGGGTGTGGCTCGGCAGCAGATTGCCGTCGATGTCCCGGCCGTCGCGGGCGGACAGGTCGTACCAGCCGGTCGTGCGTATACCGCCGTCCGGCTCGCGGATCTCGGCGCGGACCTGGACGGCGATGTTCTGCTGGAGCGGGTTCGGCGCGAAGAGCTTCCAGTTCTGCTCGAACTCTGGATAGATCCAGTCGTCGATGGCCGAGCCGTGCTGCTTGCTGACCGTGTTCGAGGGCGCGACATGCAGGAAGACCATGCCGATGTGGACACAGACGGCGACCGCGACGACCGCGAGGGCGAGGGCGGCGGCGATCTGGTGGCGCAGCGAGAGGGCGGCCACACCGGTGCGGGGCTCGGGCGCGGGCGCAGGCTGCGACCCGTGGCGGGCGTCGCCCGCGGTGTCGTACGCGTCCATTCCGCCCCGTTTCCCGATTCCGGTCCCCGGCAGGGCCTGCCCCGGCGGCCCCGCTTCGGGGTGACACCTTACGGCGCCCGGCTCACGACGAGGTCACGTCTGCCGAGTGCTCGGTAGGGGCTCTGTGCATACCGTTCCCTTCTTCTAGAACCTGTTCTATCTTGACGCACCGTCAGATGTCCGTGTGCGCGGGAGGGCAGGGACCGTGGACTTTTCCTTCACCGAGGAGCAGCAGGCGGCGGCCGAGGCGGCGCGGGGGGTGTTCGCCGGGGTCGCGCCGGACGCCGTGCCGAGTCCCGCGCTCACGCCGGGCGCCGTGGCCGAGGACTTCGACCGCGCGCTGTGGACCCGGCTCGCCGATGCCGATCTGCTGAGCCTGCTGCTCGACGAGGAGCACGGCGGGGCGGGGCTCGACGCCGTCGCACTGTGTCTGGTGCTGCGGGAGGCGGCGGGGGTGCTGGCGCGGGTACCGCTGCTGGAGCACAGCGCCGCGCTGGCCGTCGTCCAGGCGTACGGCGGTCAGGAGCTGAGGTCCGAGGTGCTGGCGCGGGCCGGGCGGGGGGAGGTCGTGCTGACCGTCGCCGCGCACGGGCGCACCGGGCACGATCCGGCGGAGCTCGCGGTGACCGCGCGGCGGGACGGTGCTCAGTTCGTGCTGGACGGTGTGCAGACGGCGGTGCCGTGGGCGTACGACGCCGATCTCGTCGTCGTACCGGCCTGCGCGGACGGGGATCGGACCGTGCTCGCGGTGGTGCGGCGCGGGCAGGCCGGGGTGGGGCTCGCCGAGCAGTACGCCACCAGCGGGGAGCGGCTCGGGGAGCTGCGTCTTGACTCCGTGCGGCTCGCGGAGCGGGATGTGGTGGCGGCGGAGGGGGCCTGGGAGCGGTTGCGGGAGCTGCTGACGGTCGGGACGTGTGCGCTTGCGCTCGGCCTCGGTACCCGGGTGCTGCGGATGACCAGCGAGTACACGGGCAAGCGGGAGCAGTTCGGCCATCCGCTCGCCACCTTCCAGGCGGTCGCCGTGCAGGCCGCCGACCGGTACATCGACCTACGGGCGATGGAGGCCACCCTGTGGCAGGCCGCCTGGCGGATCGCCGCGCAGGCGCCGGGGGCGCTGCCCGTCGCCGGGGATGTCGCCGTGGCCAAGATCTGGGCCTCGGAGGGGGTACGGCGGGTCGTGCAGACGGCGCAGCATCTGCACGGGGGGTTCGGGGCGGACGTCGACTATCCGCTGCACCGGTATCACGCGTGGGCCAAGCAGCTGGAGCTGTCGCTCGGGCCTGCGGCGGCGCACGAGGAGGCGCTCGGGGACTTGCTGGCGGCGCATCCCCTGGGCTGACTGGGCTGACTGGGCTGACTGGGCTGACTACAGGACGAAGCCCTGCTTGCCGTCGTCCGTCACGACCGGTCGGCCCGCCGCGGCCCACACCTGCATGCCGCCGTCGACGTTCACCGCGTCGATGCCCTGCTGGACGAGGTACATGGCGACCTGCGCGGAACGGGCCCCGGAGCGGCAGATCACGTTGACCCGGCCGTCCTGCGGGGCGGCCTCGGTCAGCTCGCCGTAGCGGGCGACGAACTCGCTGATGGGGATGTGCAGCGCCCCTTCAGCATGGCCCGCCTGCCATTCGTCGTCCTCGCGGACGTCCAGGAGGAAGTCGCTGTCCTTGAGGTCCGTGACCTCGACCGTGGGCACGCCAGATCCGAAA
The DNA here is from genome assembly GCF_036173105.1 of Streptomyces sp. NBC_00287. NCBI lineage: Bacteria > Bacillati > Actinomycetota > Actinomycetes > Kitasatosporales > Streptomycetaceae > Streptomyces > Streptomyces sp. NBC_00287. Next base: position 4,888,989 of record NZ_CP108053.1, on the reverse strand, counting down.
TGCATGACTCAGACGCTACCCGAGGGCGGGGAGAGCAGTTCAGCCAGTTCTGCCTCGCGTGCCGAGACATCCGACAGCAGCTGCTCCGCGATCTCCTCCAGCAGCTTGTCCGGGTCGTCCGGGGCCAGGCGCAGCATGGAGCCGATCGCGCTCTCCTCCAGCTCTCGCACGACCACGGTGAGGAGCTCCTTGCGCTGGGAGAGCCACTCCAGGCGGGCGTAGAGCTCCTCGGCCGGGCTCGGTTGCCGCTCCTCGGGGACCGGACCCGCCGCCCACTCCTCGGCCAGTTCTCGCAGCAGGGCCTCGTCGCCTCGGGCGTACGCGGCGTTCACCCTGGTGATGAACTCCTCCCGACGCGCGCGCTCCTCGTCCTCCTGGGCCAGGTCGGGGTGGGCCTTGCGGGCGAGCTCGCGGTAGAGCTTGCGGGCCTCCTCGCTGGGGCGCACCCGCTGCGGGGGCCGTACCGGCTGCTCCGTGAGCATCGCGGACGCCTCCGGGAACAGGCCCTCGCCGTCCATCCAGCCGTGGAACAGCTCCTCGACACCCGGCATCGGCATGACCCGGGCACGGGCCTCCTGCGCCTTGCGCACATCCTCCGGATCACCGGAGCGTGCGGCCCGGGCCTCGGCGATCCGGGCTTCCAGCTCGTCGAGGCGGGCGTACATCGGGCCGAGCTTCTGGTGGTGCAGCCGCGAGAAGTTCTCGACCTCGACGCGGAAGGTCTCCACGGCGATCTCGTACTCGATCAAGGCCTGCTCGGCAGCCCGAACAGCCCGCTCCAGCCGCTCCTCGGGCCGGGGCGCGCTCTCCTCGTCGGGCTGGGGCTCGGACTGCTCAGCTTCCGGGGTGGTCACCCGACCAGACTAGGCCACGGCCCGCGCCCGACGGCCGGGTGATCATGGCTGAATCCCCTCACACCCCCGTCTCCGCCGCGATCCTCCCCGCCCGTACCGCCGTCACCAGGTTCGCGTGGTCCGCCTCTGTGCGGTCGGCGTAGCTCACCGCGAAGGTCGCTATGGCTTCGTCCAGTTCCTCGTTCTTGCCGGAGTAGCCCGCGATCAGGCGGGGGTCGGCGCTGTGGGTGTGGGCCCGGGCGAGGAGGGCGCCGGTCATGCGGCCGTAGTCGTCCAGTTGGTCGGGGGAGAGGGCGGCCGGGTCCACGCTGCCCTTGCGGTTGCGGAACTGGCGTACCTGGAAGGGGCGTCCCTCGACCGTCGTCCAGCCGAGGAGGATGTCGCTGACCACCTGCATGCGCTTCTGGCCCAGGACCACTCGGCGGCCCTCGTGGTCCACCTTCGGCGTCTCGAAGCCGGCCGTCGCCAGGTGCGGGAGCAGGGCGGAGGGGCGGGCCTCCTTGACCTGGAGGACGAGGGGTTCGCCCCGGTGGTCGAGGAGGAGGACGACGTAGGAGCGGGTGCCCACGCTGCCCGTGCCCACCACCCGGTGCGCCACGTCGTGCACCGCATGCCTGGCCAGCAGCGGGAGTCGGTCCTCCGAGAGCGTCGCGACGTACTCCTCCAGGGACGCGGCCACCGCTGCCGCCTCCGCGTCCGGCGTCCGGCTCAGTACCGGCGGCGTGTCCACGAAGCGGCGGCCGCCGTCCTCGGTCGGCTCCGTCGACTTCGCCGCGAACCGGCCGCTGGTGTTGGAGCGCGCCTTCTCGGCCACCCGCTCCAGCGTGCCGAGCAGATCATGGGCATCGGTGTGGGAGACGAGTTCCTCGTCCGCGATGGCGTTCCACGCGTCCAGCACCGGGAGCTTGGCGAGCAGCCGCATCGTGCGCCGATACGCGCCCACCGCGTCGTGCGCCGCCTTGCGGCAGGTGTCCTCGGACGCGCCCGCCTCCCGTCCCGCCAGTACCAGCGAGGCCGCGAGCCGCTTCAGATCCCACTCCCACGGTCCGAGGAGCGTCTCGTCGAAGTCGTTCAGGTCGATGACCAGGCCGCCGCGGGCGTCGCCGTACAGGCCGAAGTTCGCCGCGTGGGCGTCGCCGCAGATCTGGGCGAGGACGCGGGTCATGGGGGTGCGGGCGAGGTCGTGGGCCATCAGGCCGGCGGATCCGCGCAGGAAGGCGAAGGGGGTCGCCGCCATGCGGCCCACCCGTATCGGCGTCAGCTCGGGGATCCGGCCGCGGTTGGACTCCTCCACCGCCGCGAGCGCGTCGGGGCGGTCGGGGTCCAGGTCGAGCAGTGCGTGCGTGCTGCGCGGTACGCGGTCCCGCAGGGCCTTGCCCTCCTGCTTCGGCGTGCCGTTGCCGGGCCACTCGGCGAAACCGGGCACCCGGGGCAGCCGCCGCCCGCCCGACTGGGTCGTCTCCTGCGCACCGACGTCGATCACACCGACCGCCTCCCCCGTACCCGGACCGTCTCCGGCCCGCACGAACATCAACTCGTGCCGACGGTACAGCGCAGCGGCTCGACCGCGTCAGACCCTGTGGACAACCCGGGCCTGTGGAAAACCACCTGTGGAAAACCCCGTACCGCTACCGAGGCCCCGCCAGGTCTCCCCTCGCGCTCAGAAACGCCGTGAACGCCTCTATCACCAGCCGCAGCGACGCCTCCACAGCCGCGTCCGCTTCGGCCGTGGCCGCGGGGCGGGCGACCGCGGCGCCGGACTGCCTGCCCCGGCCCGTCTCCAGGTACGTCAATACTTCCTCGGCCCGCGGCGGGCGCCCGTCGGCGGGGCGGGGCAGGGCGTCGAGCAGACCCTGCAGGGTGTCGAGCAACTGCCGCCGTTCCGCGGCGGGTTCGCGATTCATACCCCCAGGCTGGAGAAGAGTGGTCAAGGACGGTTCAAGAAGCCGCCAACGCCTCCGGTGGACGCCACGCGCGCGGGGACGTCGATTCCGTGTCCGCCGGTGAACCGGGTCGCGCTGACTGCTCGCCGGGTGGCCTTGAGACCACGGGCTCGCGCCATGTCCCGGGCGGCGGCTCGGGCGCAGGCATACGCCACGCGCGCGGGGCGGCCGTAAATGCCTGCGAGCAGTGCCGTGCGTGACGGGGCGGAGCGGAGCAGGGGCCGCCGGGCTGCCGGGCCGCCGGGCCGCCGGGCCGGCCAGCCAGGGTGCGGCCAGTCGGCAGCCGCGCGCAGGAGGAGGCGGGTGGTGCCGTGCCGGGTGACGGCGAGGTCGCCGGTCAGGCCGCCGATCGGTCGGGGACAGCCGTGTCCGGGCCTACCGCCCTATCAGCCCCACCCGACACCGACACCGCCTGAGTCGCCTCACCCGACACCGACACCGCCCGATCAGCCCCGTCCGGGGCGCCCGAGACCCCCACCACGCAATCCACCAGCCGAGGAGCCGCCCCAAGGTACTGCGCAGGATCCAGCAAGCCCTCCAGCTCGGCCGGAGTCAGACACCCCGTCACCTCCGGTGTCGCCGCCAGGATCTCCCCGAGGCCCGTCCCGCGGTCCGCCGCCTCGTGCGAGGCGCGGGTCAGCAGGGTCCGTGCCTGGGACTTGCCGAGCAGTGGGGTCAGTACGGCCGCGAGGCGTTCGGAGACGATCTGGCCGCCCGTCAGGTCGAGGTTCGTGCGCATGCGGTCGGTGTTGACCGTGAGGCCCTCCAGGAGTTCCGCCGCCGTGTGTGCCGAGCCGCCCGCCAGCCGCAGGCACTCCCGCAGGGGTCCCCACTCGGCGTGCCAGGCGCCGCCCGAGCGCTCGTCCTCGGCGAGCATCGTGCCGTACAACACGGCGGCGAGCTGCGGTACTTGGAGTGCGGCCGAGCGCATCAGCGTGGCGAGCACGGGGTTGCGTTTGTGCGGCATGGCCGAGGAGGCGCCGCGTCCGGTCACCGCCGGTTCGGTGACCTCGCCGACCTCGGTGCGGGCCAGCGACTGGACGTCGACGGCGATCTTGCCCAGCGCGGAGGTGAGGTAGGCACACACCGCGCCCGTATCGGCTATGGGTGTCCGCAACACATGCCAGGGCAGTGCGGCCGGGGCCAGGCCGGTCTCCCGCGCGTACGCCTCCACCAGGCGGTCGGCGTAGTCCTCGCCGGGGCGGTCGGCGTGTTCCAGGTAGCCGGCGAGGGTGCCCGCCGCGCCGCCCAACTGCACGGGCAGGGCCGCGGCCAGCTCGTCCACGCGGTGGAGGGCCTCGGTCACCAGCTGCAGCCAGCCCGCCGCCTTCAGGCCGAAGGTGGTGGGCACCGCGTGCAGGGTGAGCGTGCGGCCCGCCATAGGGGTGGCCCGGTGGGCGCGGGCCAGCTCCTCCAGGGCGGCCGCGCACCGGTCGAGGTCGGCCCGGATCAGGGCACAGGCCCGGCGGACGATCAGCATGGTCGCCGTATCCAGGATGTCCTGGCTGGTGGAGCCGCGGTGCACATACTCGGCTGCGGCCGGCTTCTCGGCGGCGACCACCGCGGTCAGCGCCTTCACGAAGGCGACGACGGGGTTGGCCGTCTCCCGGGACGCACGGGCGAGCGCGACGAGGTCGAGGCGCTCGGGGTCGGCCGCGGCCACGATCGCCCGGGCCGCCGACTCCGGCACGGTGCCCAGGCGTGCCTGCGCCCGTACGAGCGCGGTCTCGGCCTCAACCATGGCCGACAGCCAGGCCGCGTCGGACACCGCCGCCTCCACGGGCGTACCCGCCCGCACCGGGGACAGCAGCCCCGAGTCCGGGGAGAGGGACAGTGGGTGGCGCTCGGGCATGGGTTGGTTTCCTCCTCCACTGATGGCCACTGATGGCCACTGATGGGTCATTGATGGGACATTGATGGCCCATGTACGGCAAGACAGGCGGCGATCGGCCCTCGACGGGCGAGGCTCACGCCGCCGTTCGGTCCAGGCTCGCCCGCTGTTCCAGCACCGCCCCCAGGGCCGCCTGCGCTATCGCGTCCGAGTCCGTCAGCGTCACCGAGTTGACGCCGGGGCGGATGCCCGCGGCCGTCACCCAGTGGACCGACTCCGTGGGGACACCGAAGGCGTACCGGCGAGGATGCGGGCGCCGGGCGGAGTCCAGGAGCTGGAACGGGCGGGGCGTGACCGCGAGCCCCTCCGTGTAGATCCAGGTGCCGTCGCGGGTGGCGATCCGGTGCGCGGCGCACTGGCCGGTGTCCAGCAGGTGCCGCAGCAACGGGTCCTCGGTGCGGCTGAGCGTGATGTCGGGCAGCCGTGCCTCGATCAGCGCCTCGGTGCTGATCCGGGAGCCCGGCACCAGCGGCGAGTGGGCGTGGAAGCCCTGGCGGTCGACGTCGACGCGCAAATCGGGGCCGACGATGTGCAGCACACCCGCCTCGATCAGCGCGGCCGCCTCCTCGATCCGGGACGCGGGCGGCCCGATGGAGAGGAAGGCGTTCAGCGGCGTGTACCAGCGGTCCAGGTGCTCACGGTGGGAGTCGCCGTGCAGTCCGCCGTGGTCGACGACGAGCCGGATCTCGTTGCGCAGGTCGCGCAGCACGTCCAGCGCGGCCTTCAGCGGTCCGGTGACATTGCCGTCCCGGGCCTCGGCGACGTCCTCGCGCAGATGCTCCAGGAGCCAGGCGGTGAAGTCCTCGGGGCTGCCGAACTCCTGGTCCTGGTACGGCCGGGAGAGCCGGTCCCAGTCCCAGCGGTCCTTCTCCCCGATCTCGTACGCGTCGAGCACCGTCTCCTCCGCGGACGTGCCCGGCAGCGCACTGAGGAAGGCCCGCTGGAAGGCCTCGGCACGGTCCGCACGGCCGCGCGAGGTCAGCAACGTCTTGTAGTAGACGGTCTCGACCTCCTTGGCGACCAGCGGCCAAACGTCCCGCAGGAAGTCCGCGCCGCGCGCCGAGCGCATCCGGGCGATCCGGGCCGGGGTGAGCAGCAGCGGCTCGTGCCGGCCGTGCGGGCCCTTCTCGTTCTCGCCGCGCGCCTGGTAGGGCACCCCGCGCCGGGAACCCGCGTACAGGCGGGGTTCACGGCCCGACGGCAGATAGACCAGCCGGCCGTAGACGCGGGTGAAGCTGCCGCCGCGGCCGGTGGTGAGGAGGGCCATGTAGTCGAAGAAGTTGAGACCGAGGCCGCGCAGCAGGACCGCCTGGCCGGGGCGGACGCAGTCCAGGTCGGTGTCGGCGGGGTTGGCGGGGGCGAGGTGGGTGTGGCCGTACTCGCGGGCGAGCTCGGCGAACTGCTCCTCCACAGCCGTGGGCCTGGCCGGCAGATGGCCCTGGGCCAGGATCACGGCGTCCAGGTGCTCCAGGACCGTGCCGTCGTCCAAGGTGACCGTCTGGCTCGGCGGATGACCGGCCGTCAAGGGCCCGGTCTCGTCGTCCAGGGCCACGGCACGGGCCCGGTGCCGGACGACGCTCACGCACTGCGGGGCGCCCGCGACAGTGCGGTCGAAGGCCCAGCGCAGATAGTGGCCGTAGAACGCCCGGGTCGGGTAGGTGTCGGGGCCCAGCGCCCGGGCCTCGGCCAGCACCTGGTCGGGGTAGTGCCCGGGGATGTCACCGGCGACCAGGGACTCGGCCCAGGCGTGCAGGCTGGGGCCCGGTTCCAGCGGTCCGGTCAGCTCGACGCTGGCGTCGGTGAACACCGAGATCTGTCCGGCCACCGTGTTCATCAGCAGATGCGCGGACTGGCTGATGCGCCAGACCTGGCCGGCGCCGGGCGCGTGCGGGTCGACGACATGGATGTCGATCGCGGTGTCGGGGGCGGCGGCGGCACGGGCGGCGGCGCAGAGCCGCTCGATCACGGAGAGACCCCGCGGTCCCGCGCCGATCACGCACACGGTGTGCTGTCTGGTGGTCATGTCTGCTGTCCGTCCTGCTGAATACGGGACTCGGTACGGGAAGTGCGGGACTCGGTACGGGAAGTGCGGGACTCGGTACGGGAAGTGCGGGACTCGGTAGGGGAAACGCCGGGCTCGGGCGGCCACGGCAGGGCGACCGCCGCGATCATGCGGCTGCCGACCACGGCGCAGCGGCCCGTGGTGCCGGGCACCGGACCGCGTACGACACGCAGCCGGACCGGCTCGCCCGGGTCCCGGCCGGCCGGCGGCTCCTCCCACTCCAGATCCACGGACTGGAAGGAGACGCCGTCCTGGGTGTCGGGCGGCAGCGCCTTGTAGAGGGCCTCCTTGACGCAGAACAGCCGGAGCACAGCACGGGCCGGGTCGGGGCAGTCGCGCAGCCGCTCGCGCTCCGCCGGCGTGCACACGTAGTGCACGGCGGAGAGCAACTCCTCGCCCGTCTCCAGGGGTTCGATGTCGATGCCGAGCCCGACACCGCGGTCGGGTCCGGTCACGCACAGGGCGACCCGGTTGGTGTGACTGAGCGAGCCGGCCACGCCGTACGGCCAGCGCGGCGCCCCGCGGGCGTCGGCGCTCAGCCACCGGGGCATGCCGGTCAGCGCGGCCGTGGCGCGGGCCGCGGCCAGCCTGCCCGCGGTGAAGGTCTCGCGGCGCAGCGGCGCGGTGTACCCGCGCAGCAACTCCTTGACCGCACCGGGTAGTTGGGCGAAGTCCAGTTCGCCGGTGTGCGCCTGCGCCGCGATCACGGGTGGCTCGAACAGGGCCGCTACGGCGGCCAGGTCGACGGGCTCGGGGTCGCCGCTCGCCGACACCCGGGCCGGGGCCGGGAGCAGCGCGCTCACCGCAGGGCTCCGATCGGGGTACGGGTCAGCCGGGCGACCGCGTTGTGCACCACGAGCCGGCCGGTGCGCCCGGCGTAGCTCATGATCGACTCGGGGTGGAACTGGACCGCGGCGAACCGGTGCTCGGGCGCCTCCACGGCCATCGCGACCCGTCCGTCCTCGGTGGCCGCGGTGACCCGCAGGGTGTCGGGCAGTGCGGCCGGGTCGGCGTAGAGGGAGTGGTAGCGGCCGACGGTGAAGCTCTTGGGCAGGCCGTCCAGCAGCAGGGACTCCGCCTCGGTGCGCCGGACCCGGGACGGCTTGCCGTGCACCGGCTCGGGCAGCACTCCGAGGGTGCCGCCGAGGTACTCGACGATGCCCTGCAGGCCGAGGCAGACGCCGAACACGGGGATGCCGAGCCGCTCGGCCTCGGCGAGCGTGGCTGCGGTGCCGAAGTCGGAGGGGGTGCCGGGCCCTGGCGAGAGGACCACCAGGTCGGGCCGCTGTTCGGCGAGCAGGGGCAGATGGCCGCCGCTGCGGTAGGTGCCGACCTCGGCGCCGGTCTCGCGCAGATAGCCGGCGAGGCAGTGCACGAAGGAGTCGCGGTGGTCGACGAGCAGGATCCGCCGGCCGTTGCCGGGCCCCTCCTCGACACGGAGCCGGGCCGGACGGACGGCGGCGGGCTCGTCCAGAACCCCGAGCAGCGCCTTCGCCTTCAGCTCGGTCTCCAGCTCCTCGTCCTCGGGTGTGGAGTCGTGCAGCAGGGTCGCGCCGGCGCGGACGGTGGCCACGCCGTCGTGCACATGGATAGTGCGCAGGGTCAGGACGGTGTCCAGGCCGCCGTCGAATCCGATCCGGCCCACCGCTCCCCCGTACCAGCGGCGCGGGGAGCGCTCGTGCCGTTCGATGAACTCGATCGCGGAGAGCTTGGGGGCGCCGGTGACGGTGACCGCCCACAGATGGGCGAGGAAGGCGTCGAGGGCGTCCCGGTCGGGCCGCAGCACGCCCTCGACCCGGTCGACGGTGTGGATGAGGGTGGAGTACATCTCGATACGGCGGCGGGCGGTGACCTGGACGGTGCCGGGCAGACAGACCCGGGACTTGTCGTTGCGGTCGACGTCCGTGCACATCGTCAGCTCGTGCTCGTCCTTGGACGAGTTGAGCAGGGTACGGATGCGGTCGGCGTCCTCCAGCGCGTCCCGGCCGCGGGCGATGGTGCCGCTGATCGGGGAGGTCTCGACGAGGGCGCCGGCCGCGCCGCGCGGGGTGACGCGGACGAACATCTCCGGTGAGGCGCCGACCAGGTACTCGTCCTGGGCGAGGTTCATCAGCAGGCTGTGCGGGGCGGGGTTGCGCTCGCGCAGGGTGCGGAACAGCTGGGACGGCGGGCGCTGCACGACCCGGTGGAAGGACTGGCTCGGTACGACCTCGAAAAGGTCCCCGGAGCGGAACAGCGGCCGGGCCTTCTCGACCACGCGCGCGTACTCGCCGGGCGCGTGGTCCCGCTCGGGGGCGTCGGCGACGGCCACGAAGCGGCGGGCCGGTGTCCTGCGGTCCAGGCCGTCGGTGCGGGAGGCGCCGACGCGGAACTCGTAGTCGTGCCGGATCGCCTCGTCGGCGGCGAGGTCGAGCTCGTAGACGGTGTCGGGAAGGTGCAGCACCATGTCGCGGTCGCCGGGAGCGCGGTGCTGGGTGAGGGTCACCGGGTCGACCTGAAAGATCAGGTCGTAGCCGAAGGCGCCGTAAAGCCCAAGCAGCGAATCGTCGTGAAGGGCCAGCCCCTCGACAACGGCCCGCACCACGGCGAACACACCCACCTGCCGGGTGCGGTCCTCCTCGGCGAAGGTCCCGTCGGGGACGCCGCCGCGCACCCGCAGGGTGTCACCGTCGGCGTCGACGCGCCCGCCGGGCCCGATGGCGTGGGAGAACAGGGCCAGCAGGGCGGGAAGCAGGACGCGGCCGCGCTCATTGAGCGCGGTGGCCCGTATCTCGGGGCCGGTGGCGGTGATCTCGACCGGCGGGTCGCTGTATCCGATGACCCGATCGGGCCCGCGGAACAGAACCATCCCGCGGCGCTCGTCGAGGGTGTCCTCCAGATCGGTACGGAGGGCGGCGGCGGAACCGAGCAACTCGGTGGTACGGACGACCTCGACTCCGACGGGTGTCGTCCACCGCCCGGACGGGGCTGCCCGACCGGTACGCGGCCGGGAGGTTTCCAGCAGGGGCATCCCCCAAATTCCTTTCTCGAACCCGGAGATGTCCGGGGGTGGGAAGCGGCGGGCCCGTGCCCGGTTGGGGCCGGGGTGCGGGGTTGTGGTGGCCGGGGGCGGGGCCCTGGCCGGGGCGGGGGTACGGGTTGGTGGGGCGCGGGGTGGGGCGGGGGTACGGGGTGGTCATGGCCGGGGCGAGGCCCTGGGCGGGGCGGGAGTACGGGTTCGTGACCCGGGGCGGGAGGGCGGCGGCCTGCGGATGGGCTGGGCCGGGGGTTACGGGGTGGTCATGGCCGGGACGAGGGGCACCGGTTGGTGACCCGAGGCGGGAGGGTGGCCGCCCGCCGCCGGGGCGGGCACCGGGGTTACGGGGTGGTCATGGCCGGGGGCGAGGACCTGGCCGGGGCGGGAGTACGGGTTCGTGACCCGGGGCGGGAGGGCGGCGGCCTGCGGATGGGCTGGGCCGGGGGTTACGAGGTGGTCATGGCCGGGACGAGGGGCACCGGTTGGTGACCCGAGGCGGGAGGGTGGCCGCCCGCCGCCGGGGCGGGCACCGGGGTTACGGGGTGGTCATGGCCGGGAGCGAGGACCTGGCCGGGGCGGAAGGGTGTGTCGGGCCCGCACGCCCGTGACCCAGGCAGAGCCCGTGTCCGGGGCGCGTGGGCAGGAGCTGGTGGCCCATCGTGCGGGCGCGTGGTCGAGGGCCGGTGGCCAGGGCGGTGGGCGGGTGGTCAAGGGCGTGGCCCGTGCGGTGGGCGCGTGGTCGAGGGCGTGGCCCATGTAGCGGGTGGTCAAAGACGTGGCCCGGGCGATGGGCGGGTGGTCAAGGGCGTGGCCCATGTAGCGGGTGGTCAAGGGGCGTGGCCCGTGCCGTGGGTGGCTGGTCAGGGCTCCGTGGTCCATACGGCGGTGGCTCGGCCGGAGCGGACGTGGGTCCAGCCTTGGCTCAGTTCGTTCGGGCGGCATACGTACGCCGTATGCGTCCCGGTTGCCGTCAGGCGTTCGGCGAGGGCCGAGCGGGCGGTGCGGTCGGCGGCCGGCAACTGGGCACCGGGCGCCACGGCGACGACATCGAGCGGTACGGCCCTGGCGAGCGCGGCGACGGAGTCGACCACCCGGGCCACGGGTTCCTCGACCGGCGCCGGCGCCTCGAGCAGCAACCCGAGGGTCGCGCCGGGCAATTCGGCACGCAGCGCCCGCAACCGCTCACCCGCTTCCTCTACGGCGGTGTCGTCGGCCTTCGTCCTGATCAGCACAGAAGGTTCCTGCACCCCGGGTGCGAGCAGCAGGGCGTCGCCGGGGCCGTCGGTCACCAGCGTCGGCACCGGCCCCTCCGGCAGCGCCGTAACCCCGTCCCCGATCTTCGCGAGTTGGGGATCCAGCCGCAGCAGCACATCCGCCGCCGACTGCCCCGTGCGGGTCAGCAGGCGCAGCATCAGCGTGGCCGGGTCCAGGGCGCGGTGCTCCTCGGGGTGGGACCACATGCGCAGGCTTGCCCAGGCGGCCTGTTGCACCGACTCCACGATCGGGCGGCGGGTCGACTCGTACGCGGCCAGCGCCGTATCCAAGTCGTCCTGCTCGGAGAGCCGCCGCGCCAGCTCCACCGCGTCCTCCAGCGCCAGCGTCGTACCCGAGCCGACGGAGAAGTGCGCGGTGTGGACGGCGTCGCCGAGGCCCACCAGGCGGCCGGTGGACCAGCGGGTGCTGGAGATGTGCGGGAAGGTCAGCCAGCGTGAGCCGTTGCCGAGCAGCTTCGCCCCGCGCAGATGCTCGGCGAACACCTCGGCGCAGAACTCCATGGCCTGCTCGTCGTTCCAGCCCGGGGGCTTGGTGGCGCCCTCGGTGAAACCGGCCCGCTGCCACGTCTCCTCACCCAGCTCGACCAGGAACGTCGACCGGTCCGGACCGTAGGGATACACATGCGCGCCGACCGGGCCGTAGGCACTGTCCGCGAACAGGAACGTCATCGCGTCGAAGGCACGGTCCACCCCGAACCAGGCGTACCGCCCGCGTCCGGGGACGACCTCGGCCCCGAACTCCCCGGCGAAGGCAGCCCTCGTGCGGCTGCCGGAGCCGTCGGCGGCGACCACCACGTCGTAGCGCCCGAGCAGTTCGGCGGCGTCGGCCTCGGCGTTGAAGTGCAGGCGGGCACCTGCCTCCGTCGCCAGTTCGTTCAGCGCGGTAAGCAGCGTGCGCCGTTCCACCGCGGCGAAGCCGTGGCCGGAGGAGCGGATCTGCTCGCCATCGCGGCGGACCTCCACGTCGTCCCAGCGGGCGCCGCGGTCCAGCAGGGCGGCGACGACGTCGGGGGCGGCGCGGCGCAGCCGGGCCAGGCTGAAGCGGGAGAAGACCACGCCGAAGCCGTACGTGGCACCGGCCGGGCTGCGTTCGTAGACGTCGACCTCGTGGCCGCCGAGGCGGCGCAGCAGCAGGGCCAGCATGAGCCCGCCGGGGCCCGCGCCTATGCAGGCGACTCGCACGGCGCTCACGCTCCCGGGTCCGTGGGCGGCACCGGGGCGGCGCCCGGCATGCCGTCGGCGAAACGCTCCCGCAGCTTGCGGCGCAGGATCTTGCCGGCCGCGCTGCGCGGGATCTCGGAGACGAACTCGATGCGCACCGGGCGCTTGTAGCTGGCGAGTTCACTGGCGCAGGCCTTGATCAGTCCGGCCGCGGACAGATCCTGACCCTCGGAGACCACGAACGCCACCGGCACCTCGCCCCACTCCTCCGACGGCGCACCCACGACGGCCGCGTCGGCGACGCCGCGCTGGGCGCCGAGGACCCTTTCGATCTCGGCGGGGTAGACGTTCTGCCCGCCGCGGATGAGGACGTCGTTGATCCGGTCGACCAGGTAGAGATAGCCGTCGGCGTCGGAGTAGCCGAGGTCACCGGTGCGCAGCCAGCCGTCGCGCAGGGCGGATTCGGTGGCCGTGGGGTTGCGCCAGTAGCCGCGCATCAGACCGTCGCCCCGGACGCAGACCTCGCCGATCTCGCCGGGCGGCAGCGCCTTGCCCTCCTTGTCCTGGACCTCGATGTGGCAGCCGGGCAGCATCCGGCCGGCCGAGCGCAGCCGCAGTTCGCGGGCCGCGGCGTCGGCGCCGTGGTCCTCGGCCCCGCCGAAGACGACGGTGGCGATCGGACCGCCGCCCTCGGTGATGCCGTAGATCCCCCGGAACGGGCAGGGGAAGCGTTCCAGGGACTCGCGCAGCAGCTCCTCCGGCATGGGGGCGCCGCCGAACATGACGTCGATCAGGGTGGACAGGTCGGTGGAGTCGAAGGCCTTGGTGCGCATCGCGAAGCGGACCATGGACGGCACCAGGAAGGCGCGGGTCGCGCCGCGCTGCTCGGCCTCGGCGAGGAAGCGCTGCGGGGCGAACTCCCGCTGGAGGACAAGGGTTCCGCCGGCCGCGAGCAGGGCCAGGCCGATCACCATCGAACCGTGGAACAGCGGGCACGGGTTGAGCATCACGTCGTCCGCGGTGAACCGGGCCTCGGCGGCGAGCGCCGTGTAGCAGGCGGACACCGAACGGTGGGTGACGGCGACGCCCTTGGCCCGGCCGGTGGTGGCCGAGGTGTGCAGGATCGCGAACAGGTCGTCCATGTGCGGCAGCGGCAGCGGCCTGCGCGGGGTGGCGAGCAGCTCCTCGTAGGCGGGGCTGTCCAGGGCGATCCGCCAGCTGTCGCCGAACGCGTCACCGAGCCGGTCCAGGACGCCCTGTTCGGCGATCACTCCGCGCGGCGCCGAGTTGGAGACGACGTGCTCGACCTCGGGGGCCGGGAAGGAGTGGTTGACGGGGCAGACGATCGCCCCGGCCTTGCCGGCCGCGATGTACAGCTCCAGGACCTCGACCCGGTTGGGCGAGCTGACCACGAGGCGCTCACCAGGGCCGATCCCACGGTCGATCAGGGCGGTCGCCAACGCGTCGGTACGTTCGTCCAGTTCGCGCCAGGTGAGCGAGAGCCGCTCGTCCGCGAGGGCCAGGGCGTCGGGGCGCTGTCCGGCGTGCCGCCGGACGAAGTGGGCCATCCACATCAGCGGGCCTCGCTCACGGATGCGGCGCGTGCGGTCAGCACCTGGTCGATGCCCTCGACGGTGTGCAGCGCGGTCAGTTCGTCGTCGTCGAGCGGGGCGCCGGTCTGCTCCTCGATGGCGAGAGCGAGCCGGATCAGGTCGCCGGAGTTGAGCCCGGCCGTCGTCAGGTCGTCGTCACGGCCGATGCCGTCGAGCAGTTCGGGCAGATCGACGAACTCCAGCAGAAGCGCGTGGCCCGGGGTGAGCTGGTCGGACATGGTGGTCCCCTCGGATGTTCGGGTGGGCGTGGTGTGGGGGGAAGAGGACCGGCGGGGCCCCGGGTGGCCGTGGGGCCCCGCCGGTGGTTCGTTACGACTGTCGGGTCACCGACCGACGTCCGCGGGCTCGCGCCCGGGGTCGACCGTCTTGCCGCCGACGGCGTTCACGGGGGCCGGCTCGTCCTCGCCCTCGCTGAGGCCGAAGCGCTCGTAGATCCGGGTCAGCGGGCGCGGAGCCCACCAGTTGTAGCGGCCGGCCATCCGCATGAAGGCCGGGACCAGGACACCGCGGACGAGGGTGGCGTCCATCAGCACGGCCAGGGCGAGACCGAGGCCGAGCAGCTTCATGTACGTGATGCCGGAGACCAGGAAGGAGGCGAAGACCAGGGCGATCAGCGCGGCGGCCGCGGTGACCAGACCACCGGTGCGCTGGAGACCCAGGGCGACGGCACGGTTGTTGTCGCCGTTGCGGTCGTACTCCTCCTTGATGCGGGACAGAAGGAAGACCTCGTAGTCCATGGAGAGGCCGAAGGCCACGCAGAACATCATGATCGGGGTGGTGGCGACGATGCCGCCGGTGACGGTGAAGTCGCCGGTCAGCCACATCAGGTTGCCGTCCTGGAAGACCCAGACCATGGCGCCGAAGGTGGCGGTGAGGCTGAGCAGGTTGAGCACGAAGGCCTTCACCGGCATCAGCACGCTGCCCGTCATCAGGAACAGCAGCACGAACGTGGAGACGGCGATCAGCAGCAGGGCCCACGGCATGCGGTCGGTCAGCGAGGTCATCGTGTCCTTGAAGGAGGCCGCGGTGCCCGCCACCTTCACGTCCTCGAACGGCGCCTTCGTGTCCCGGATGTCGCCGACCAGGTCCTGGCCCTCGTCGGTGTAGGAGCCGACCTCCGGGATCACCGACAGCCAGGTGCCCTCGCCCTTTTCGTAGCGCTCGTTGATCGCGCCGGCCGGGGCGATCTGCTTGCCGTCGGTGTAGGAGCCGGTCAGGGCGTCGACGCGGGCGACGTTGTCGAGCTTGGAGAGCGTCTCGGCGTAGGCCGCGACGTTGGTCTCACGCTCCGATACGGCACCGGCGTTCTCGGCGACGACCATGAGCGGTTCCATCTCGCGGGCCGAGTAGTCCTCGATGAGGACCGTGCCCACCTGGTGCGCCTCGGCGTCGGCGGGCAGGGTGCGTTCGTCGGCGAGGTTGAGCTTGATGCCGAGGAACGGCGAGCCGAGGAAGAGCAGGATCACGATGACACCGGTGGCCAGCGGCAGCGGGCGGCGCATGACCAGGGTGGCGAGCCGGTGCCAGAAGCCGTTCTCCACGGCCGTATCGGACTTCTTGCGGTTCCACGACCACTTGTTGATCCGGGTGCCGATGACGGCGAGCAGCGCGGGCAGCAGCACCAGGGCGGCGACCACCGCGAAGGCGACGACCGCGATACCGGCGTAGGCGAAGGAGCGCAGGAAGTACATCGGGAACAGCAGCAGCGCGGAGAGCGAGAGCGCCACGGTGATCGCCGAGTAGAGGACGGTACGGCCGGCGGTGCGCAGGCTGGTGGCGATGGCGTCGTTGACCTCGACGCCCTTCTTCAGCTCCTCTCGATACCTGCTGACCACGAACAGGCTGTAGTCGATGCCGAGTCCGAGCCCGAGTCCGGTGGTGAGGTTCATCGCGAAGACCGACACATCGGTCAGCTCCACCAGCACCCGCAGCACACCGAGCGCGCCGATGATGGCGACGATGCCGACGGCCAGCGGCAGCAGGGCGGCGATGACACCGCGGAAGATGAAGACCAGCAGGATCAGGGTGAGCGGCAGCACCAGGGTCTCGGCGAGCGCGAGGTCCTCCTGGGTCTGCTCGTTCATCTCGGCGTAGGCCTCGGCGCGGCCGCCGAACTGGATCTGGAGGCCCTCGAAGCCGTCCTCGTAGTGCGGGCGCAGCTTGGCGAGGTAGTCGTCGACCTCGTCCTCGTTGCCCTCCAGGTGGGCGAGGACCAGGGCGGAGTCGGACTTCTCGGCCTTCAGCGAGGGCGCCTTGTCGAGGGTCCAGTAGGAGGCCGCCTCCTGGACGCCGTCCTCGGCACCGAGCTTCTCGGTCAGCTCGGCACCCTTGGCGGCGGTGTCCGGGTCGTCGACTCCCGCCGGGGTCTTCACCAGCAGCACGAGGTTGGGCTCACCGGTGCCGAACTTCTCGCTGAGGATCTCGTTCGCCTGCGTCGACGGGGCGTCGGGCACCTCGTAACCACCGGAGGACAGCTTGCTGTTGACGGCGCCGCCCAGTCCTCCGGCCACGACACAGAACAGCAGTCCCAGCCAGAGAACCAGCTTTCGGCGGCCGGTCGCCAAGGCGGCCAGCTTGTTGAACATGGGTATTCCTCCAGAAATGACGGGGCGGGGCAACGCCCCGATGGGGGGATGTCTCCGCCCGTACGCTCAGGCGGGGGTACGGGCGGCGGGGAGCTGACGGCAATCGACGCGGACGTGTCCGCCGGCCACGCAGTCGTGGTCGGCCAGCGACTCGTCGACGGACCGGTCCCAGGCAAGGAGCCGGTTGTGCACCGAACCTCGGGTGAAGTCGGCGAACTCTGGATGGGTGGTGCGGTGGCGGGAGCCGAGGTACGCCAGCACCGGGTCCAGGAGCAGCCAGCGGCCCTCCTCGAACACCTCGGTCCAGGCGTGTTCGACGCCGACCAGACCGAGCAGGAAGCCGCGGCGGGTACGGGCGCGGACGCCCGCCTCCTCGGCCCACCGCTGCATCTGCCAGGCGGCGACGACACAGTCCACGGTGCGGTGCTCGATCGCTACGGCGGGACGGGCCCGCAGCTCCTCGGGCACCCAGCCGTACTGGTACGCGCCGGAGACCAGCCGGTCGAGCAGGTCGTCGTGGATACGGCGGACGGTGTCGGTGCGCGGGGCGTCCCGGTGGCCGCGGGTGGTGACCGTGGCCAGCATCGAACCGCGCCTGTCCTCCTCCTTGGCCCACTCGGTCAGCCGGCCCTCGTACAACTTGGGGGCTGGTTCGGCGGGGACCGGGGTGGTGATGCAGCTGGTGCATCCGGCGGCCGAGCAGGTGGCGGTGAGCCGGAGCCGGGTGACGCGCTCGGTCAGCCACTGCTCGGGCTGCCCGGCCGCCAGCCGCATGCACTGGCGTTCGCCCAGCTCGGCCAGGGAGCGGCCGAGGCCGGACTGGAGCCCGAGGTTCATCACGTCGTGGTAGTCGTAGCGCAGCCCGTCGGGGGTGTCCTCGGCGGGGAATCCGGCGCCGACCAGGTTCTCCAGGACGGCCTCGTCGATGGCGAGTTCGCGGGCCGCCTCCTCGTGGGCGAGCCGGGCGACGCGGAACTCCTCGGGCACCGTGACGAGGCGTTCCACCGCCGGGAGCCAGTTGAGCCAGAGTTCCGCCGCCGTGGTGGTCCGGCGCGGCGGGGCCATGGTCATCGTTCCTCCCCCGCCGTCGCCAGCACCGGCAGGTCGCCCGCGGCCAGTCGGCGCGCCACCTCCAGTCGCTTGACCTTCCAGGTGGCCGTGTGCGGGATGTCGTCCCAGCGGCACTGCACGGGCGGCGCGAGCTCGGGGAGCGCGGCGACCGCGCGGCGCCAGGCGGCGAGGTCCAGCGGGGCGTCGCCGCGGGTGACGACCAGGGGGATCGCGGGGCCGTCGGGCATCGGGATGATCACGGCCTCGGTGAGCTGCGGGAGGGCTTCGAGGATGTCGTCCTCGGCCGCCAGCAGGCTCTCCACGCCGCTGCCCCGGTCGACGATACGGTCGAACAGGTGCAGACAGCCGCGGTCGCTGATCAGGCCGTAGTCGCCCATCGCCCACCAGCCGTCGACCCGCTGGTCGGGGGAGCCGAGATAGCTGGGGGTGACTCCGGAGGAACGGGCGAAGATCTGGCCGGGGGTGCCCTTGCGGGCCTTGTCGCCCTCGTCGTCGAGGACGCGGATCTTGGTGTGGCCGAGGACGGCACGGCCGACGCAACGACCGTCGTCGCAGCGGCTCTTGAGCTTGTGGGACTTGACGGTGACGGGTCCCGTCTCGGTCTGGCCGTACGCCTGCATATAGCGGGCGCCGGGCCTGGCCGCGCCGAGCAGGGTGCGGATGGTGCGGGGGTGGGCGGCGTCGAAGGAGCTGACGAACAGCCGTGTCTGCGCGAACAGTTCGGGCTGCCGTTCGGCCACTTCCTCCCAGCGGATGAAGGCGTTCGGGACGGTCTCCACGACGCCCGGGCGCACCGCGGCGAGCAGCTCGGCCGCGTTCTCGGGGGCGGTGTCGGTGAGGAAGCCCAGCGGCAGGCCGAGCGCGAGGATGGCGAGCATCCCGGACATGCAGCGGGCGTGCACCGGCGACAGGCACATCAGGTACGGGTCGCTCACCCGCAGCACCTTGCCGATGGTGATCTGCGGACGGGCATGCCCGGCGAAGCTGTGCACGGAGTGCAGCACCAGCTTGGGCACCCCCGTCGTGCCCGAGCTGTGGGTGACCAGCTGCGGGGTGTCCTCGCGGGGCACCACGGCGGGCGGGATGTCGCCGCGCGGTGCGTCCAGCAGGGACAGGCCGTGCTCGCCGCGCTCACCGGCGTACCAGCGCGGCAGCGACGGGTCCACGGAGTCCAGCACGCCGGCCGCCTCGGTGGTGGCGTCGGTGAGGATGGCCGCCGGGGCGGCGCGCTCGGTCATCACGCCGAGCGCCTGGAAGCCGACGGCCGAGTGCACCAGCACCGGCACGGCGCCGATGCGGGCGCAGGCGAAGGCCAGCAGGGGTATGTCGAAGTTGGGCTGCTTGACGACGAGGATCCGCTGGCCGTCCTTGACCCCGGCCCCGGCCAGCAGGGCGGCGGCCTCCTCGACCAGATCGGCGAAGGTGGCGTAGTCGAAGTTCCGGCCCGCCTGCGGGAACAGGTCGAGGGGGTTGTCGAGGCGGATCGGTACCGCGCCGTGGCGGCGGGCGGCCTCGGCGGGGGCGGTGGCCAGCGCGAGCCGGCGGTTCACGCGAGCCATCACGCACCCCCCGCCTTGGCCGTACGGCGCTCGAGGTGCTCGGTGATGTGGGCGAGCAGCGCGTCGTAGGACGAGAACGCCTCGATCGGCTGATCCAGGTCCCACTCGATGCCGAAGGCGTCCTCGACATCGGCGAGCAGGCGCATGAAGCCCGCCGACGCGAGCCCCAGGTTCCACAGCGACGCCGCACGGGCCGCCGGGTCGTCCAGCGGCAGCGGAGCGCCGACCGCGTTCTCCAGCAGGCCGCGCAGGTGCTCCGCGACCGTCGTGCTGTCGTTCATGTCTCCTCCAGTGACGGCCCGCGGGAAACGCAGGCTCGGGGTTCTCGTCGTCGACGGACGGGTCAGGCCGCTACGGGGTGCACGACCCGGTCGTTGCCGCTGTTCTCCTGGAAGCCGCGCAGGGTGCGCAGGTAGTACAGGAGGTACTCGGCCAGCTCCTCCTCACCGGTGGGCGCGAAGGAGGCGTCGGCGCCGCAGACGGCGGCCGTGTTGGTGAGGTCGAAGCGCTTGTTGTAGCGGAGGTAGGAGCGGTAGAAGTCCATGCCGCCGTCGAGGGCCTCGTCGATCGCGGTGAAGCCGTCGCGGTCGTCCACCCACAGCGGCTCGCGCAGGCCGATCAGGTCGAAGATCTGGGTGACCATGTCGCGGACCTTCGGGCCCTCGGAGTTACCGAGGTGGAAGTACGTCTCGGGCGAGTCCGACAGCGAGATGGCGACCGCGTTGCGGGCGACGATGTCGACCGGAACCAGGTTGACGACGGTCTCGGGGTCGGCCAGCAGCCGGACCCGGGCGTGCGACAGGAAGGTGCCGAGCTTGCGGGATGCGGTCTTCTTGAAGACCAGCACCTGGCGGGCGAAGCCGTACATGCCCGACCAGTTCAGCCCGTGCCGGGTGACGCTGTGGCCGATGACGACGGTGGGCCGCAGGATGCGGATCCGCATGTCGGCGGCGGCCTCCTCGACGAGGGCCTCGGCCCGCATCTTGGTCTGCTCGTAGCAGTTGTTGGCCACCGACTGGTCGGTCACCGGGCCCTCGGCGATGAGGTCGGTGCGCGAGCCGGCGACGTAGGCGGTGGAGACGTAGTTGAAGGTGCGCGCGCCCACCTTGCGGGCGAGGTCGAGGACGTTGGCGGTGCCCTGGACGTTCTGCGCCTCGATCTCGGTGCGGTACTCCTCCTCGTAGCGCAGCGAGGCGGCGCAGTGCCAGACCTCGTCGACGGGCGGCAGCGCGGTCAGGTCGGCTCCGCAGCCGTCGACGGTCATGTCGCCGTGCACGGCCACGGTCCGACGCAGGATCTCCGGGTGCAGATCGGAGCGGCCGTAGCCGTCCGCCATCTCCGAGAGCGTCTTGTGCAGGCGCTGCGTGGCCTCGGAGTCGTCCTTGCCGCGGACCAGGGCGATGACGGGGTCGTCGGTCTTGTCGAGGAGTTCGAGGACCACGGCTCCGCCGACGAAGCCGGTGGCCCCGGTCAACAGACGTGTTGTCATGAGTGCTTGTCTCCAGCGTCGGGACGTGGTGTGCGTCTTTGGGGTGGTGTGGATCGGGGTCGGGAGGCCACGGCTACGCGGTGGCGGTCCGGGCCGCGTGTCGCGCTTCCAGCTCGTGCACGAACTCGGAGACGGCCGTCTGGAAGCCCTGCGGGTCGTCGAAGAACGGCACGTGCCCGGCGCGCGGGAGGGTGACCGCCCGGCTGTCCGGGATGCGGTTGAGCGCGTCCTCGATGACGGACTCGCTCCACGCGAAGTCGCCGTCGCCGTTGATGATCAGCGTCGGGGCGGCGAGGCGGGCGAGCTCCTCGGGGTCGTCCTCGATCTCCAGGGAGGCGAGCAGGTTCTCGCGGATGGAGCCGACGGAGAGCAGGGACAGGAAGTTGTCCTTGAGCGCCAGGTAGGCCGCGGTGCCGCCCTCGTGGATCATCTGGTCCGGGAAGACCAGCGGGTAGAGGTGACCGAACAGCTGCTGGGTGCCGCCGGACTCCAGGCTGGCGAGCCAGGAGCGGCTGACGAGCTTGCGGCGCAGGGTGCCGTTGGGCGAGAACGCCGGGCCCACCAGGACCAGGCCGGCGACGCGCTCCGGGTACTTCAGCGCGAACTCCCGGGCGATGAGGGTGGATATGGACGTGCCGACCAGGTAGGTCTTCTCGATGCCGAGGTGGTCCAGCAGCCGGCGCACGTCCTCGACGTGGTCCATGAACTTGACCGGCTCGGGGCCCGGGTTGGAGGCGCCCTGGTTGCGCAGGTCGTAGTGGACGAGCCGGAAGTCGTCGGCCAGGGCGGTGGTGAAGTTCCGCCAGATCGGGCTGACGATGTAGAAGTTGTTCAGCAGGGTCACCGCCGGGCCCTCGCCGCTGTCCTCGTAGTACAGCTCCCCGCCGCCGGGCAGGGCGAGCGCGGAGTGGTTGAGGTAGCGGACGTCGAGCTGGCCGAACTGCTGGTCCGTCATGGGGTCTCCTTGGATGGTTCGTTCCGTCGCCGTTGTCCAGACTCCTGTGGCCCGTTCAACACCCGCCCAAGGCGTGTCCAAGGGCGGGCAAACGTGCTGGTCAGAGCCGGTTTTCGGGGGTTGCGCGGGGTGCTTGCGCGGACGGCTGCAACAGGCTGAAAAGGGCTACGGGGCCCAGGTCACCGAAGGCCGCCCTGCCGGGCCACGGACAGCGCCGTCCGGGCGGGACGACCGCAGCCCGTCACGGGCGGCTCCGTGGGCATCGGCTCGGCCGGCGCAGCCACCCGCACGCCCTCCGCCGCGTGCGCGAGGACGCCGAAGCGGACGATCTCCGGGATCCGGAAGGTGGCCGAACCGCCCGGCGGTGCGTCGGCGAGGACCAGGACATGCCGGTCCAGCAGCCGCCCCACGACCGACTGGGCGCTCCAGGTGTCGAGCTCGAGCACCTTCTTGACCTGCTCGGTGTCGAAGGGTCCCGGGCCCGCCGCGGCAAGCAGGAACATCGACCTGCGCAGCCAGGGCGCGAGCCGGGCCAGGGCGCTGTCCGCACGGGCGAGCGCGGCGCAGGCCTCGTCCTGGAGTTCGGCGACCAGCCGGTCGTCGTCGAGGAGTCCCGCGGCCAGATCGGTGAGGGTCCACATGGGCCGGGCCGCGTACAGCTCGCCCACGGCGCGCAGCATCAGCGGATGTCCGCCCATCCGGGCGACCACGTGCCGCAGCGCCGCCTGGTGCCCGGTGATGCGCTCCTCGCCGACCAGCCGCTCGAAGAACACGGCCGCGTCCTCGGCGCCGAGCGGCCCGAGGGTCAGCCGCCGGGCGCCGGGCAGTGACAGCCGGACCCGGGAGGTCACCAGGGTCAGGCAGGAGTCGCCGCCGGGCAGCAGCGCGAGCACCTGGTCGGGGGCGGCGGCGTCGTCGAGCAGCACGAGCAGCTTGCGTTCCCGGGCGGCGGCCCGGAAGAGCGCGGCGAGTCCCTCGGTGTCCTCGGGCTGCCGGGGCCGTCCGATGCCGAGCCCGTCCAGCAGCGACCGCAGCACGGCCTCCGGCGAGCGCGGCCGGTCGGATCCGTCGTGCAGGGAGGCGTACAGCAGCCCGTCGGGAAACCGTTCGCCCAGCGCGCGGGCGGCCCGTACGGCGAGCGAGGTCTTGCCGACACCGGCCGGTCCCAGCACCGTGATCACATGGGGTCCGGGAGCGGTGAACGGCTCCCCGATCCGATCCAGTTCGATATCCCGGCCCACGAAGTCCGGTGTCTCCAACGGCAGTTGATTAACCGCGGGCGTGACGGGCGCCGGGGCCGCGGGACGCCGTACGACCGCCTTCTCGGGCTTTGCGGCGGGCGGCAGGACCTCGCGCAGTATGTCCTGCTGGAGTTTGCGCACCCGCTCGGACGGTTCGATGCCCAGTTCGTCGACGAGCCGGTGGCGCAGCCGCAGATAGGCGTCGAGAGCCGTGCTGCGCTGTCCGGACCGGTGCGCGGCGATCATCAGCTGGGCGGTGAACCGCTCGTCCAGCGGATGGTCCACGGTGAGCCGCCGCAACTCCGCCACCAGCGCCTGGTGGCGGCCGAGTTGCAGATCCGCCTCGATCCGCAGCTCCAGCGCGCCGAGCCGGGCCTCGCCGATCTGCGCGATCCGCGCGGTGAGCAGCGGACCCGCCTCGAGCCCCGCGAACGGCTCCCCCCGCCACAGCGCGAGCCCCTCGCGCAGCAGCCGGGCGGCGTCCTCGGGCGCCCCGGAGGCGAGCGCGGCACGGGCCCGGGACACCCGCTGCTCGAACTCCCACAGATCCAGCTCCCCCGGACGCGCCGTCAGCCGGTACCCGCCGGGCCCGGTCTCCAGCCGTTCCCCGCTGTCGCCGTCGACGCTGCCCTTGAGGGCCTGGCGCAGTTGGTAGATGTACGTCTGCACGGTCTTGCGGGCGAGCCGCGGCGGCTCCTCGTCCCACAGCTCCTCGACGAGGGCCTGCGTGGACACCAGATGGTTGGCGTCCAGCAGCAGTACGGCCATGGCCCGCCGCGCCATCGGTGCGGTCAGGGTGCGGCACTCGCCGCCCACATGGATCTCCAGCGGGCCGAGGACCTTGATCCGCAGCTCGGTCAGGCCGGTCGCGGTGGCGGTCATGTCTTCCTCCTGCGGCCCTGGGCCTTGCCCCGGTCCCGTACGGCCGGGTGCGGTGCCGTGTTCTGGTGGGTGACCGTCTTGGCCGAGACCAGGCGGCCGGGGCAGGACGACTCCGGCGGCAGTCCGCCGGGCAGCAGCAGGCCGAGGAAGTGCTCGACGCTTCCGTAGCGCGCCGACGAGGCGGCGCCGGTGTTCGCGCTCATCGCCGGGCTCCGGCGTTAGGGCCGACGGGGTCGATGTGGTGGTCCATGGCGCGGCGCTCCTTCCGGAACTCGCTGGGTGTGACCCCGTAGCGGCCGCGGAACAGGCGGCTGAAGTGGGACGCCCCGTACAGTCCCGCCCGCTCGCCGATCAGCGCGACGGGCAGGTGGTCGAGGGAGGGGTCGGCCAGTTCGGACCGGCAGCGGGCGAGCCGCTCGTCGCGGATCCAGCGGGCCGGGCTGACACCGAACTCCTGGAAGATCTTCTGGAGATAACGCAGCGAGATGTTGTGCCGGCGGGCCACCTCGATCGGGCTCAGGCTCGGCTCCGCGAGGTGCTCGCGGACATGGGCCTGGATCCGGAGCATCAGTGCCTGGCGGGCGATCTCGCTGTCGGGGGCGACCTCGCGCATCCGCTCGGCGAACAGCACGGCGGTGAGCCCGGCGACGCTGCCGCCGAGCAGATCGACGGCCGTCTCGACTTCCTCCCCGTGCCGGCCCAGGCCTTCGAGCAGGCTGCTGAGCAGGGCCGCGGCACCCTGGTCGCCGCTCCAGGCACGGGCGGTCAGACGCTGGGTGTCGGCGGCGGTGAGCCCGACCAGGGAGTGCGTCACCATGACGTCGACCATCCGGAACTCCTCCGGCATGATCACCTTGAACGGGCGGCCGGTGTCGAAGGAGATCAGCTGCGGCGGCCGTACGACACCATGGCGGCCGTCCTGGAACACCCAGACCTCGCCGTGCAGCGGTCGGCACATCCGCAGCCGCGACCGCTCACCGTCCCCGATCAGCCGCCCGGGCCGGACGAGTTCACGAGGCCCGCCCTGGACGAGCGACACGGTCACCTCACCGAACCGATGCCGGACCGTCGTCCCTTCGAGGATCTCCTCATGGCTCTTGACGATCTGCAGGCCACCGCGCTCTGCGGGCGGCGGATCGGCAGTGCACCTGCGCAGCTGCCGCGGCTTCACCTCACTGACACGTTGCATCGCGTACCCCCTGTTCCGATGTCGGAGCTCTCGAAGAAGCACCACCAGAGAAACATACCCGCATGCGGGTTTTCTACTTGGATCGAGAGTTTCGATGGATACGAAGGGGCGCGCCGCTGAGGCCGGACCACCGTCGGCCCGGCCTCACGCAGACGACGTGCCTGCTCAGGCCGCCCGTGCGATACGCGGCCCAGGAATGGCCCGGACGGCGCGGTCGGCGTACAACTCCGCGACCTGGAAGGCGAGATCGAGCGCCTGGTAGCGGTTGAGCCGGGGGTCGCAGGCGGTCTGGTAGCGGCGGTGCAGATCGGTCAGGCCGATGGGGTGGCCGCCGCCGACGCACTCGGTGACGTCATCGCCGGTCAGCTCGATGTGGATGCCGCCGGGGTGGGTGCCGAGCTCACGGTGCGCCTCGAAGAAGCCGGTCACCTCGTCCAGGACGTCGTCGAAGCGGCGGGTCTTGTGACCGCTGGCCGCAGAGAAGGTGTTGCCGTGCATCGGGTCGCAGATCCAGGCGACGGGCGCCTCGGCCTCGCCCACGGCCTCGACGAGCGAGGGCAGTACGTCACGCACCTTGTCGCGGCCCATCCGCGTGATGAACGACAGGCGGCCCGGCTCCCGTTCGGGGTCCAGCTTGTCGATGAGCGCGAGCACCTCGTCGCGGGAGACCGACGGACCGAGCTTGACGGCCACGGGGTTGCGCACCGATGCCGCGAACTGCACGTGCGCGTGGTCGAGTTGGCGGGTGCGCTCACCGATCCAGACCATGTGCCCGGAGACGTCGTAGGCGTGCCCGGTGCGCGAGTCGGTACGGGTGAGGGCGGCCTCGTAGTCGAGCAGCAGCGCCTCGTGGCTGGAGTAGAACTCCGCGAGGTGGAACTCGCCGGGGTCCGCGCCACAGGCGGCGAGGAAGGTCAGGGCGCGGTCGATGTCCCGGGCGAGGGCCTCGTAACGGGCGCCGATGGGGGAGTTGTTGACGAAGTCCCGGTTCCACTCGTGCACCTGCCGCAGATCCCCGTACCCACCGGTGACGAAGGCCCGTATGAGGTTCAGGGTGGAGGCGGAGGCGTGGTACATGCGTTTGAGGCGTTCCGGGTCGGGCCGGCGGGCCTCCTCGGTGAACTCCTGCCCGTTGACGGCATCACCGCGGTAGACGGGCAGGGTGATCTCGCCGCGGACCTCGACGGGCTTGGAGCGCGGCTTGGAGTACTGACCGGCGATCCTGCCGATCTTCACGACCGGTACGGAGGTGGCGTAGGTCAGTACGGCGGCCATCTGCAGCAGCGTCTTGACCTTGTCCCGCACCTGGTCGGCGGTGATCCCGTCGAAGGTCTCGGCGCAGTCGCCGCCCTGGAGCAGAAAGGCCTCGCCCTTGGCCACCCGGGCGATGCGCTCACGCAGTTGGTCGCACTCCCCGGCGAACACCAGCGGCGGGTAGGACGCCAGCTCTTCGAGCACGCCCTTGAGGGCGTCCGGGTCGGGCCAGTCGGGCTGCTGGGCGGCCGGAAGCAGGCGCCAGGAATCCACATCCGTCATGCGCTGATCAGCATTCATGTTGGGCTGAGCCTCACTCTTGTCCGGGGAAGGGTGTCGGTTCGGGTGTCCGGGGGAAGGGCCGGTGCGCTGCCCCGGGGGCCGCGGGACCTGGGGCACGGAGTGGCCCTCCCACCGCCGGGACGCTCCTCGCCGGGGGAAGTACGAGGAGGGCACCGGTCGACGGGAGGGCCACTGCGACGACACTACGAACACCCCCACCCCCGTGGTTGCCACCCCGCGCACCGTCCCTTGTCGAAACACGCGTGAGCGGACCGGGACGCCGGAATTTCATATTCCGGGAGTGAGAGATTTACGGGCGGGGCGCCGGAATGGATCATTCCGAGTGAGGGAAATGCGGAACCGGGATGCCGGGGGACTTTTTTCAGCCATGCAGGAAAAGAGAAAGAGGGCAATGCCGGGCACCGGCAAAGCCCTCGACTACTCGAACCGCGCACCACTCCTGGCGCGTTCGCGCACACCCACCCTCCGTGCCCGGGGTCTGCGTGCCGGAGCCGTACAGGCCGGCTCCGTGGCCACCGCCCGCCGCCCCTCCTCCGCCGCGTCGAGGATGATCCGGGCATACGGCAGCAGCCGTAACCCCGCCTCGGTCAGCGTCAGTCGGCGGTGGCTGCGGTCGAACAGGGCCGCACCGACGGACTCCTCCAGGTTCTGGATCTGCGCCGTCACCGTGGACTGCGCGTAGTTGAGGTTGCGCGCCGCCCGGGTCACGCTCGACTCGGCCGCCACCTCACGAAATGCCCGTAGCTGCTGGATCTGCATGTGCCGCTCCCTTCAGGCGGCCCGACGAGGGCCGCCCAGAACCGCTCTCAGACAGAGCTGTGGACCGTGGCGGCCCCGCGAGTCAGCCGCTTGCCGCGCTCCGCGGTGATCTCGAGCCGGGCGTACACCTCGGGGGTGGCCAGCGAGCGGGCCATCAGGTCGTAGAGAACGGCGATCCGCTCCTCCACATCGGCCCGGTTCGTCATGATCTCCGACAGCAACTGCACCCCGGTGAACGCACCCACCGCCGCGTCGGACACCGTGGCCACATCGATCCCCGGTACCAACTCCCCCTGCTCCTGGGCCTCCCCGAGCAGCTGGGTGCTGACCTCGATCCAGGCCTGGTACGGCACCTTGCGGTCGACGACGTCATGCCCCATGTCGACGGCGAGGCGAATGCTGCCCTGGAGCATCCGGTCGAAGGTAAGCCGGTGCGCCACGAGCAGCGTCACATCCACCCACTCCTGGATCTTCGGCGCGCCCGGCTCCTGCGGCGGCGCGAAGTACCGGAACTGCTCCGCCACTTGCTCGTCCAGCACCGCCTGCGCCAGCTCGGCCTTGGAGGTGAAGTGGAAGTAGAAGGCCCCCTTCGTCACACCGCACCGCTGGTAAACGTCCGAGATCCTCGTGGCGGAGTAGCCGCACTCCGCGAAGACCTCGCCCGCCGCTTCCAGAATCGCTTGACGTGTCCTGATGGCTCGATCCTGCTGCGCCACTGGGCCCCCTTCCTTCGTCGTTGTTGATGATGAACAGCTGCGGGCTCGTATGCGGAACCACCGGCTCTCATTGAAAAACATACCCGCATGCGCGTATCTTACCGGCGGGGTTGGAACCAGTCACCCGTCATGCACCTTCTCGTTCCAGAAGGAAGAGCAATGACCACCAACATTGGTATTCACAGGGGCCGACGCCGCCACGGGGGGATAAGGAAGACGGTGTTTCCGGTCAGGCCGGCCGCACCGGCCAGGCCGTGCATCCTGCCGCCCGCGGCGTCGATCGACACCAGGCTCGTACATCGCACGCACCAAAAGGACGTGCTCCCGACCGACATCACCAAGCACGACGACGGTCACTACACCGTCTCCACGCAATGGCCCGCCGACCACCGCCGGTTCACGGACGAACAGGGCAACTTCCTGCCCTCGCTGGTCATCGAGAGCGTCCGCCAGGCCGTGATCCTGGTCGCTCACGACGGCCTCGGCGTACCGCTCGGGCACCAGTTCCTGGTGTCGTCCGCGCATCACCGCGTGGACCCGAGCCGGCTGCTCGCACCCGACGCGCCGGCCCGGCTCGACCTCGATGTCTCCATCCACGATCTCAAGCACCGCCGAGGCGTCCCGTCCGCGCTGGAGGCCCGTGTGGTCCTCCGGGTGGACGGCGAGATCATCGGCACCGGCGGCGGTGAGTGCTCCGTCATGACCGGCGAGGTCTATCGCCGACTGCGGCGCGGCCGTACCGAGACCGCGTGGGCCGATGCGCTCGCCGCGCCACTGCCCGCGCCCGTGCCGCCGCACTCCGTCGGCCGGACCCACGACTGCGATGTGGCCCTGGCGCCCGGGGAGCGTCCCGGCGAGTGGCTGCTGCGGGCCGATGTGTCGAACGAGCTGATGTTCGACCACCCGAACGACCATATGCCGGCGATGGTTCTGCTCGACGCCGCGCAGCAGGCTGCATACGCGGTCTTCGGGGAGCGTCCCTTCCGGCCGTCGTCCTGCGAGGTTTCCTGCTCGCGGTATGTCGAGTTCGACTCGGCCTGTGTCGTCCGTGCGGACCTCAAGGAAGAGGCCGACCGCGGGTACGTCCTGTCCGTCACCGGACATCAGAACGGTGAGCAGGTCTTCGAGATCCTGTTCCGGTAGCACTCGCCCCTTTGGGGCGCCGCAGAACCGTACATCTAGTAGGCGCACAGTCGGCACCCACTCCCGGACACCTCCGGGCACCGCCCTTGCGACGATCCGCTACCGACCCCCAGGCGCTCGTGCCGTCCGAGCCGTACAGCCGTACCCCGGCATGTGTGGCGTCGTACGCGGCCCTCGCGCGCCGGGTCCTCCTCGGCGTGGCCTCGCCGGCATCCGCCCATCGACCCTCACCGCCCTTCACCCTCGAACCCTCGAATCCCTCACCTGGCGCACCTTGTTCCGCCTCAGTTCAGGAGCCCGTCTCCCATGACCCGCACCGACGGAGCCCGCACGGCACGATCTGCCGCCGCCGGCCACCGCCGCTCAGCCCCACCGTCCTCATCGCACCGTCCACCCGCCGTCCACCGGCACCGTCGCGCCGACCACGAACGAGGCCCGGTCGCTGCTCAGCCAGGCCGCCGCCTCGGCGATCTCCTCCGGTACGGCGATCCGCGGCAGCAGCGCCGCCCGCGCCAATTCGTCCGCCACCCCGGGGACTTTCGCCATCCACGCGTCCGTCATTTCGCTGTGGGTCGCCCCGGGCACAATGGCGTTGACCCGAATTCCGCTCGCCGAATATTCCGCGGCAACCGCCTTCGTCAATCCGATGACCGCATGTTTGGCGGCAATATAGGGAGCGGCCACCGGGGTCGCCACCAGCCCTGCCGTACTGCTGGTGTTCACAATGGCGCCACCTCGGCCCAGCATCGCCGTGATTTCATGGCGAAGGCAGTTCCACACACCGCGGACATTGGTGTCCATGACGGTGTTGTAGATCTCGTCGCTCATCATGTGCATGGGCGTGCCCTCGGCCGCGACGCCGGCGTTGTTGAACGCCACATCGAGCTTCCCGAACCTCCCCACAGCCTGCGCCACCCCCTCCGCCACCTGCTCGTTCCTCGATACGTCGACCACCACGTACTGGGCGTCGTACCCCTCGGCACGCAGTTCGTCGACCAGCGCCGCGAGCCGTTTTCCGCGGCGGGCGGCCAAGGTGACAGCGGCGCCCTCCCGGCAGAAAACCCGGGCCGCCGCCGCTCCGATTCCACTGCTGGCGCCCGTGATGAACGCGTGCTTTCCCTGAAGAAGTCCGCCGCTCGGCATGGCCTCACATTACCCGTAAAAGAAGTCCCCGATTCGAGTCGTACTCAATTCTGACTCGAATCCTTACCCGACCTTTTCCACAGCATCGGCAACCCCCACGCGCCGCTTTCTCCCCCCTCCGTTCCGCACTGCCTGCCCTGATCCCTGATCCCTTTTCCCGAGACGAGATCGGAAAGAAATTCCCATGGCACCGACGCGACGGATCCTCATCACCGGTGGGACCGGCTTCGTGGGCTCCCACGTCACCGGTCTGCTCTCCACCGACCCTCACCCGATGGAAGCTCCGCACGTGCGCCTACTCGTCCACAACCGGCCCCCGGCCCTCGACGACACGGGCCGGGTGGAGGTGCGCCACGGCTCGCTCGGCGACCCGCGCTCGCTGCGCGGTGTCTGCGACGGCGTGGACACCGTCCTCCATCTGGCCTCGCTGATCGGTGGCAGCCCCGAGGAGTGCGCGGCCGTCAACGACACCGGAACCGAGGCCCTGTTGG
Organism: Streptomyces sp. NBC_00287; assembly: GCF_036173105.1. NCBI lineage: Bacteria > Bacillati > Actinomycetota > Actinomycetes > Kitasatosporales > Streptomycetaceae > Streptomyces > Streptomyces sp. NBC_00287. The sequence goes on along the minus strand of NZ_CP108053.1, from coordinate 4,858,395 downwards.
AAGAGGCCGCTCGCGCGGGGGTCGAGCGGATCGTCCAGCTGGGCACGACGGCCGTCTACCGGGACGAGCCGCACACCGGAGCCAAGGAGGGCGAGCCGGAGCTCGGCCCGTCCTCGCCGACGAGCGTCAGCAGGCTGGCCGGGGAACAGCGGGTCCTCGCGGCCGGCGGTCTGGTCCTGCGCCCGCATCTGGTCTACGGCCCCGGAGACGTCTGGGTGGTCCCGGCTCTGGTGGACTTCCTCACCGCCTTCCCCCGTTGGATCGACGGCGGTGGTGCCCGCACGTCCGTGATCGGTGTGCACGACCTGGCCCGGATCGTGGCCGCACTGGCCCTGCGTCCCGAACTCCCGCGCGGTGCGGTCCTGCACGCGGGCCGGCCGGAGCCGGTCCTGGTGCGGGACCTGATCGAGACGGTCTGCCGTGAGCTGCGCCTTCCCCTGCCCGAGGGCGAGGTGTCCTACGACCGGGCGGCCGCCCTGACCGGCGCCGACCGGGACCGCCTGGTCCGGCGGCGTCTGTCGCTGCTCGCGGTCGACCACTGGTACGACAGCTCCCGTCTGTGGCAGTTGCTCGACATGGCGCCCACGAGCGAGTTCACCCGTGACTTCGCCGTCGGTGCCACCTGGTACCGGTCCCTCCTGTCCCGCCGCACGGACGGCGAGCTGTTCCCCACAAGGTGATGACCGCAACCGGCGCACACGGCCGCGAACCCCACCGGGCTGTCCCCGGTCCGGCGGGGCGCCGCTGCACCGAGGCCACGCTAGGCCGCCTTGACGCGGCCTTGTCGCCGGGCAGCGCACGCGCTGTGGCACATCCGCGCACGACAACAGGGATGCCGGAACGCCGGTTTGACGCGCCGGGACCCGGTGCCACGTTCACGCAGGATCTCTTGCCCGTTCGCGTCCGACGGGCCCCTCCGGACCACCGGACGGCCATGGTGAGAGGACGTACCGACAATGATCCCGCCGGATCCGAGGAGACTTGAGATGGCCCCGCACGGTGACGACGTACTGGTGACAGGTGTGGGTGCGCTGACGCCGCTGGGCGCGAACGCCGCCGCGTCCTGGGACGGCCTGCTGGCCGGGCGCTCCGGTGTCCGCGCGCTCGGGGCCGACTGGCCCGAGGAGTTGCCGGTGCGGATCGCCGGCACCGTGGAGTGCGACCCGGCCGAAGCGATCGGCCGGGTGCAGGCCCGCAAGCTGGACCGGGGCGAGCAACTGGCCGTACTCGCCGCCCGCGAGGCCTGGCAGGACGCGGGCGTGCCGCAGGTCGAGCCGGAGCGCCTCGCCGTCGTCGTCGGCACCGGCATCGGCGGCATCCTCAGCTCACTGGGCCAGGACGACCTCTACGAGAGCTCGGGGATGCGGCGCCTGTCGCCGTTCGCCGTGCCGATGCTGATGCCCAACGGCCCGGCCGCGTGGGTCTCCATGGAGCTCGGCGCGCGGGCCGGCGCGCGCGCCCCCGTCAGTGCCTGTGCCTCCGGCGCCGAGTCGATCGCGCTGGGCCTGGACCTGATCCGGGCGGGCCGCGCGGATGTCGTCGTCGCGGGCGGTACGGAGGCCACCCTGCACCCGTTCATGATCGCGGCCTTCGCCCAGATGAAGGCGCTGTCCGTGCAGGGCGGCGACCCGGCCGCGGTGTCCCGTCCGTTCGACGCGGCCCGCTCCGGGTTCGTGATCGCCGAGGGCGCCGCCCTGGTCGTACTGGAACGCGCTCGGTTCGCCCGGGCGCGCGGGGCACGTGTCTACGGTGCGCTGGCGGGCGCCGCCGTGCAGTCCAGCGCCCAGCACATCACCGCCTCCGACGCGGAGGGCCAGGTGCAGGCGATGCGTACGGCGCTGGCCGACGCGGGCGTCGAGGCCCGTGACATCGGGCACGTCCACGCGCACGCCACCTCCACCCCGAGCGGTGACCTCGCCGAGGCCGAGGCGCTGGCGAAGGTCTTCGGCGAGGAGGCCGCGGTCACCGCCACCAAGTCCATGACGGGCCACATGCTCGGCGCCTCCGGCGCCTTCGGCGCCCTCTCCACACTCCTCTCCCTGCACCACGGCGTCGTCCCGGCGGTTCGCAACCTCGACGAGCAGGACCCCGAGGTCCGCCTGGACGTGGTGAGCGGCGAGAACCGCACCGGCACCTGGGACGCGGCCCTCTCCAACTCCTTCGGCTTCGGCGGCCACAACGTCAGCCTGGTGATGAAGCGCGCCTGACCCACGCGGCTCGGCGCCGGGCTCAGTGCCGAGCGAACTGCCGCCCGGTCGGCTGCGCGGCATCGGGACGGATCGCGATCCCGTCGAACGTCAGCCGCTCCCCGTAGATGTCGGTGACCCTGATCGAACCTCCGCATCCGGCGCCGTCGGCGGAGAGGAAGTAGTTGTACTCGGTACGGGTCAACTGCCGCCATCCTCCGGAGGTGTTGACCTCGAGACGGGCCACCGGATTGCGGTGACCGATCGCCTGGATGCCGCACCAGTGCCGGCTCGACCCGGTCTTGTAGCGAAGGGAGATCGTCTCGGCCGTGCCGGGGCTCAGCAGGCTCCAGGTGATCGGGATCCGGCCCTGCACGGGATCGGCGAGCTTGGCGAAGGCCTGTCTGCTGAGGTCGAGTTGGCCGGGCGCGCAGGGCAGCGGGCACTCGTTGGTGATCCGGACGGTGATGGACTTTCCGTTCGCCGCGCGCACCAGCACATGGGCGCCGCACGCCTTGGACGTCTCGTAGTCGGTGGTGTTCATCGCCGCGATCATGAGGTCGTCGCTCGGCCCGAAGAGACAGGCACCGTCGCCGTTACCGGCGTCGTAGTGGGTGGCGACGCCCTGGTAATCGGTGCCGGGCCGGATCCGGCCCACCGAGGCGGCCGAGGCTGCCGCGGTGGGGGTCGTCGGCGGGGCCTTGGTGGCTGACGGGCGGGGCGCCGCGGTGGTCGCAGAGGCCGTGGGGGACGGAGTTCTCTTCGGGGGCGGACTGCTGGTCGCGGCCGGGGGCGTGGTCGTGGCCGCAGCGCTCACCCGGCCGACGTCGGGCGCGACCGCAACCGACGCCGCATCTGTGCCGTCGTCGGACCCCAGCGCCACGACCAGCCCGGCGAGAACACCCGCAACGGCCAGCATCACCGCGCCGCCCACCACCAACCTGCGCCTGCGCCGCCGCTGCCGCGCGGCCTGTCTCGCTGTCTGCATACCTGCCAGTGGCCACAGGCAGCGCAAAGGTTGCCGCGAGTGAGAGTCCTCACACCGGCGAACATCACACCGACAGCAGCCGGGGAGCGGTACCGCAACACGAGAAAGCCCCTCAGGTCCATGACCTGAGGGGCTTCCAGCTGTGCGCGAGGGGGGAGTTGAACCCCCACGCCCTTGCGGGCACTGGAACCTGAATCCAGCGCGTCTGCCTATTCCGCCACCCGCGCATTGGGTGTGTTTTCGGGCCCGTTCCCTGCGGTCCGGCGCCTTCCGACACCCAGAACATTAGCACGCCGGCCAGGGTGGGTTCACATCCCTTCTGCCCAGGGCAGCAGCCCCACAGGGCCCCCTGTCTCAGGCCGTACCGGTTCACGTATCAACCTCGTACCGGTCCGGCCCGTCTGCCCAGGAGCCGGTCCGGGTCCACAGTCAGGTGCGGGACACTGGTCTTCGGCCGCCTCTACGATCCTTGGCAGGACGGACGTCCGAGAAGAGTTCGAAGAGGAGCCCCACAGGGAACTTCGTCAGGCGTCGACACCCGTCGACTGGGCCGACAGGGGGAACCAGCCGATTTACCGGCGCGTGGATACGATCAGTAAGCAGTACGAGGTAAGACACAGAAGCAGCTACGGAGGAGGTGCCCCATGGGAGTCCTGAAGAAGTTCGAGCAGCGTCTCGAAGGTTTGGTCAACGGCACCTTCGCCAAGGTGTTCAAGTCCGAGGTCCAGCCGGTGGAGATCGCGGGCGCGCTGCAGCGCGAGTGCGACAACAACGCGACCATCTGGAACCGCGACCGCACGGTCGTCCCCAATGACTTCATCGTCGAGCTGAGCGCGCCCGACTTCGAGCGCCTGAGCCCCTACTCCGGGCAGCTCGGCGACGAGCTCGCCGGCATGGTCCGCGACTACGCCAAGCAGCAGCGCTACAGCTTCATGGGCCCCATCAAGGTCCACCTGGAGAAGGCCGACGACCTCGACACCGGCCTGTACCGCGTGCGCAGCCGCACCCTGGCAGGCTCCACCGACCAGCAGGGCGGCCCGCCCGCCCCCGCCCCGGCCGGACGCCCCGGCGGCTACGGCTACCCGCCCGCCGCCGCTCCGGCCGCACCCGCGGGAGCCCCGCCCATGCCGAGCGCACCGCCCCCCGGCGGCGCCCGCCCCGGCGGCTACGGCTACCCGCAGCCCGCGGGCGGCCAGCGCCCCACGGCACCCGCGGCCCCCGGCCGCACCCGCTACTGGATCGAGATCAACGGCACCCGCCATCAGATCTCCCGCGCGACGCTCGTGCTGGGTCGCAGCACCGAGGCCGACGTGCGGATCGACGACCCCGGCGTCTCCCGCCGGCACTGTGAGATCCGGACCGGAACGCCCTCGACGATCCAGGATCTCGGGTCCACCAACGGCATCGTGGTGGACGGGCAGCACACCACCCGCGCTACGCTCCGCGACGGCTCGCGGATCGTCGTGGGCAACACCACCATTCTCTATAGGCAAGCCGAAGGGTGAAGCGGGGGCAATGTCAGAGCTGACCCTCACGGTCATGCGGCTGGGTTTCCTGGCCGTCCTGTGGCTGTTCGTGATCGTGGCCGTGCAGGTCATCCGCAGCGACCTGTTCGGTACGCGCGTCACCCAGCGCGGCTCGCGCCGGGAGGCCGGACGCCAGCAGCAGCCGGCGCGGCAGGCGGCGCCGCCGCAGCAGCGCCAGCAGGCAGCAGGGGGCGGCCGCCAGCGCCGTAACGCCCCCACCAAGCTCGTGGTCTCCGAGGGCACCCTCACCGGCACCACGGTCGCGCTCCAGGGCCAGACCATCACGCTGGGCCGGGCGCACGACAGCACGATCGTGCTGGACGACGACTACGCCTCCAGCCGGCATGCCAGGATCTACCCGGACCGCGACGGCCAGTGGATCGTCGAGGACCTGGGCTCCACCAATGGCACGTATCTCGACCGAACGCGGCTGACGACCCCGACACCGATTGCGCTGGGCGCGCCGATCCGCATCGGCAAGACCGTCATCGAGCTGCGGAAGTAGTGCTGCATCATGAATAGGCGCGAGCGGAGCGAGCACGCAGCGGCGGCCCCCACGACGGGCCCCGGCGCGCTCCCGACCGGAGGGTGGGCACCGTGCGGATGTACCCGGAGCCGACGGGCGAGGTGCGCATGAGTCTGTCACTGCGCTTCGCCGCCGGATCGCACAAAGGCATGATCCGGGAGGGCAACGAGGACTCCGGATACGCCGGTCCCCGACTGCTCGCCATCGCCGACGGCATGGGCGGCGCGGCCGCGGGCGAGGTCGCCTCCTCCGAGGCGATCTCCACCATCGTCGCCCTCGACGACGACGTCCCCGGCTCCGACATCCTCACCTCGCTCGGTACGGCCGTGCAGCGCGCCAACGACCAGTTGCGCTCGATGGTCGAGGACGACCCGCAGCTGGAGGGCATGGGCACCACGCTCACCGCCCTGCTGTGGACCGGCCAGCGCCTGGGCCTCGTGCACGTCGGCGACTCGCGCGCGTATCTGCTGCGCGACGGTGTGCTGACGCAGATCACCCAGGACCACACCTGGGTGCAGCGCCTGGTCGACGAGGGCCGGATCACCGAAGAGGAAGCGACCACGCACCCGCAGCGCTCCCTGCTGATGCGCGCGCTGGGCAGCGGCGACCATGTCGAGCCCGACCTCTCCATCCGCGAAGTCCGCGCCGGCGACCGCTACTTGATCTGCTCCGACGGCCTCTCCGGCGTGGTCTCCCACCAGACCCTCGAGGACACCCTCGCCAGCTACCAGGGCCCCCAGGAGACCGTGCAGGAGCTCATCCAGCTCGCACTGCGCGGCGGCGGCCCCGACAACATCACCGTGATCGTCGCGGACGTCCTCGACCTGGACACCGGTGACACCCTCGCCGGGCAGATCTCCGACCAGCCCGTCGTGGTCGGAGCCGTCGCCGAGAACCAGCTCCAGCTGCACGACAACGGCATCATGCAGACCCCGGCCGGCCGCGCCTCCGGGCTCGGCCGCCAGGTGCCCGGACAGGGCGGCGGGGGCGGCGAGTTCGGCCCGCCCGGCTCCGGCGACGTCACCGGCTACATCAACACGGCCGGCTTCGGCGACTACAGCGACGACGACTTCGTCAAGCCCCGCAAGGGCCGCAAGTGGCTGAAGAGATCCCTCTACTCCGCACTCGCGCTGGCCGTCCTCGGCGGCGGTCTGTACGGCGGCTGGCGATGGACGCAGACCCAGTACTACGTCGGCGCCAACGGCGAGCATGTCGCCCTGTACCGCGGCATCAGCCAGGACCTCGCCTGGGTCTCGCTGTCGGAGGTGGAGAAGGACCACCCCGAGATCGAACTCAAGTACCTCCCGCCGTACCAGCAGGAACTCGTCGAGGCGACGATCGCCGAGGGCGGACTCGACAACGCCCAGAAGAAGATCGACGAGCTGGCCCTGCAGGCCTCCGCGTGCAAGAAGCAGTCCGAGCGGCAGGCGGCCGAGAGCGAGCAGAACTCCAAGACCGGCGAGGGCGAGGCCGGAGGCACCACGGGAACCACGCGTACCTCCCTCACGTCCAAGGCGTCACCGACACCGAACCCGTCGGGTTCCCCCTCGGGTTCGGCATCGACCTCCCCGTCCCCGTCCACGACCGCACCTACTCCCACTCCCGGCCCCACACTCTCGGAGGAAGAGCAGAAGGTCGTCTCGAAGTGCGGTACGCAGTAGGCAAGCCGTGAGAGGCCCCGTCACACGATGAGCAGTACTTCCAACCCCTCGACGCACCACACGTCCACGATCGGCTCCATCGGCGCCCCGAGCCGACGCAACACCGAGCTCGCGCTGCTGGTGTTCGCCGTCGTCATCCCGGTCTTCGCCTACGCCAACGTGGGTCTTGCGATGAACGACGAGGTGCCGACCGGCCTGCTGAGCTACGGCCTGGGCCTCGGCCTGCTGGCCGGCGTCGGCCATCTCGTGGTGCGGAAGTTCGCGCCGTACGCGGATCCGCTGATGCTGCCGCTGGCAACGCTGCTGAACGGACTCGGGCTCGTCGCCATCTGGCGGCTGGACCAGTCGGAGCTGCTCCAGTCGATCGGCCAGGCCGGCTCGGCCGCACCGCGGCAGCTGATGTACACGGCGCTGGGAATCGCCCTCTTCGTCGCGGTGCTGATCTTCCTCAAGGACCACCGCGTCCTTCAGCGCTACACCTACATCTCCATGGTCGGCGCGCTGTTCCTCCTGCTGCTGCCGCTGGTGCCGGGCCTCGGCAAGAACCTCTACGGCGCCAAGATCTGGATCTCGGTCGCCGGATTCTCCATCCAGCCCGGTGAGTTCGCGAAGATCGTTCTCGCGGTCTTCTTCGCCGGCTACCTGATGGTCAAGCGCGACGCGCTCGCCCTGGCCAGCCGCCGCTTCATGGGCCTGTACCTGCCGCGCGGCCGCGACCTCGGCCCGATCCTCGTCGTCTGGGCGATGTCGATCCTCATCCTGGTCTTCGAGACCGACCTCGGTACGTCGCTGCTGTTCTTCGGAATGTTCGTCATCATGCTGTACGTCGCCACCGAGCGGACCAGCTGGATCGTCTTCGGTCTGCTGATGTCCGCGGTCGGCGCGGTCGGCGTGGCAAGCTTCGAGCCGCACATCCAGCAGCGTGTGGACGCCTGGCTCGACCCGATGCGCGAGTACATGCTCTCCCGCCAGGGCGTCGACGGCCACTCCGAACAGGCCATGCAGGCCCTTTGGGCGTTTGGCTCCGGCGGCACGCTCGGCACCGGCTGGGGCCAGGGCCACTCCGAGCTGATCCGGTTCGCCGCGAACTCAGACTTCATCCTCGCCACCTTCGGCGAGGAACTGGGCCTGGCCGGCGTCATGGCGGTCCTTCTCATCTACGCCCTGATCGTCGAGCGCGGCGTGCGCACCGCCCTCGCAGCCCGGGACCCCTTCGGCAAGCTCCTCGCCATCGGACTGTCCGGCGCCTTCGCCCTCCAGGTCTTCGTCGTCGCCGGCGGCGTCATGGGCCTGATCCCGCTCACCGGTATGACCATGCCGTTCCTGGCGTCCGGCGGCTCCTCCGTCATCGCCAACTGGGCCCTGATCGGCATCCTCATCCGCATCAGCGATACCGCGCGCCGCCCGGCCCCGGCACCCGCCCCCAACCCCGACGCCGAGATGACACAGGTGGTGCGCCCGTCATGAACAAGCCCCTGCGCCGGATCGCGATCTTCTGCGGACTGTTGATCCTCACCCTGCTGCTGCGCAACAACTACCTGCAGTACGTCAAGGCTGACGAGCTGGCCAGCGACACCGAGAACCGCCGCGTCAACATTGAGCGCTACTCCACCCCGCGCGGCAACATCATCGTCGACGGCAAGGCCATCACCGGCTCCGTGGAGTCCGAGAGCGGCGACTACAAGTACAAGCGCACCTGGACCAACGGCCCCATGTGGGCGCCGGTCACCGGCTACTCCTCGCAGGCGTTCGGCGCCAACCAGCTGGAGAAGCTGGAGGACGGCATCCTCACCGGCAACGACGACCGGCTCTTCTTCCGCAACACCCTCGACATGATCACCGGCAAGTCGAAGGAGGGTGGCAATGTCGTCACCACCCTCAACGCCGCCGCGCAGAAGGCCGCGTACGAGGGGCTCGGCGACAAGAAGGGCGCCGTCGCCGCGATCGACCCGGCCACCGGCAAGATCCTGGCGCTGGTCTCCACACCGTCGTACGACCCCTCGAAGTTCGCCGGGACCTCCGACAAGGACGCCAAGGCCTGGAGCGCCGTACAGAAGGCGAACAACCCCGACGACCCGATGCTGAACCGGGCGCTGCGCGAGACCTACCCGCCGGGCTCCACCTTCAAGGTGGTCACCGCGGCCGCCGCGCTGGAGAACGGCGAGGTCTCGGGGATCGACGACGCCACCAAGACGCCGGACCCGTACCAGCTGCCGGAGACCACCGGAGACCCCCTCACCAACCAGCACGGTGAGTGCAAGAACGCCACCCTGCGGTACGCGCTCATGGTGTCCTGCAACACCGTCTTCGCGAAGATGGCCGACAACGTCGGCAACGAGAAGATGATCGAGCAGGCGGAGAAGTTCGGCTACAACAACGCCGAGCTGGACACCCCGGTCCGCGCCTCCGAGAGCGTCTACCCCGAGGACAACGCCCCGCAGAACGCCATGGACGGCATCGGCCAGGCCTCCAACCGGGCCACCCCGCTGCAGATGGCCATGGTCGCCTCGGCCGTCGCCAACGACGGCAAGCTGATGAAGCCGTACATGGTGGACCAGCTCACCTCGGACCTCGACACCATCGCGACCTATGAGCCCGAGGAGCTGTCCCAGGCAGTCTCCGCCGACACCGCGCAAAAGCTCCAGGAAATGATGGAGGCCGTCGTCAACGACCCGCAGGGCACCGGCTCCAGCGCGAAGATCGACGGGGCCACGGTCGGCGGCAAGACCGGTACCGCCCAGCACGGCCTGAACAACAGCGAGAAGCCGTACGCCTGGTTCATCTCCTACGCCAAGCTCAGCGACGGCAGCTCGCCGGTCGCCGTAGCGGTGGTCGTCGAGGACGGCGCGGCCAACCGTGACGACATCAGCGGCGGCGGTCTCGCCGGCCCGATCGCAAGGGACGTGATGAAGGCAGTCATCGACAGCAAGAAGTGACCCCGCTCACGCCACCTTCACATCGGTGCACGTTGCGATACCGGTCCTGTATCGGGTGACGGGCTTGGCCAGGTCACACAGAGCGAGCCGGGTACGGTAGGCCCGGACGGCAGCCTCCGAACCGTACGAACGTGCGGGTCGGGACCGACGGAGAGGGCTGGTAGGTAGCTTATGGAAGAGCCGCGTCGCCTCGGCGGCCGGTACGAGCTGGGCCAGGTGCTCGGCCGTGGTGGCATGGCGGAGGTCTACCTCGCGCATGACACTCGCCTCGGCCGCACCGTGGCGGTGAAGACGCTGCGCGCGGATCTCGCGCGCGACCCGTCCTTCCAGGCCCGCTTCCGCCGGGAGGCCCAGTCGGCCGCCTCGCTCAACCACCCCGCGATCGTGGCGGTCTACGACACGGGCGAGGACTACATCGACAACGTGTCGATCCCGTACATCGTCATGGAGTACGTCGACGGCTCCACCCTGCGTGAGCTTCTGCACAGCGGCCGCAAGCTGCTGCCGGAGCGCTCCCTGGAGATGACGATCGGGATCCTCCAGGCCCTGGAGTACTCCCACCGCAGCGGCATCGTGCACCGCGACATCAAGCCGGCGAACGTCATGCTGACGCGCAACGGCCAGGTCAAGGTCATGGACTTCGGTATCGCCCGCGCCATGGGCGACTCCGGCATGACGATGACGCAGACCTCCGCGGTCATCGGCACGGCCCAGTACCTCTCACCGGAGCAGGCCAAGGGCGAGCAGGTCGACGCGAGATCGGACCTCTACTCCACCGGCTGTCTGCTCTACGAGCTGCTGACGGTACGGCCGCCCTTCGTGGGCGACTCCCCGGTGGCGGTGGCGTACCAGCACGTCCGCGAGGAACCCCAGGCCCCTTCGGTATTCGACCCCGAGATCACGCCCGAGATGGACGCGATCGTCCTGAAGGCGCTGACCAAGGACCCGAACTACCGCTACCAGTCCGCCGACGAGATGCGGGTCGACATCGAGGCCTGCCTCGACGGCCAGCCGGTCGCGGCCACAGCGGCGATGGGCTCGGTCGGCTACGGCGGCTACCCCGACGACCAGCCGACGACGGCCCTGCGCTCCTCGGACGCCGGCGCCACGTCGATGCTGCCGCCGATGAACCCGGACGACGGCGGCTTCGGCTACGACGACCGCCCCGACCGGCGCCGCCAGAAGAAGTCCAACACCTCCACAATCCTGTTGGTCGTGGCCGCGGTGCTGGTCCTGGTCGGCGCGATCCTGATCGGCAAGTGGATCTTCGACGGCGAAGGGGTGGCCAACACCACCACGAAGGCGCCTTCTTTGGTGGGCCTGACGCTGCCGGAGGCCGAGAAGCTGGCCGACAACGCGGAAGTGAAGCTGAAGAACACGGAAGAGCCCTGCGAGGACCAGGTCAAGGGCAAGATCTGCTCGCAGGACCCGAAGGGGGGCACGTCCGTCGACAAGGACTCCATTGTCAACGTGGTCGTCTCCACCGGCGCGCCGAAGGTGGCGGTGCCGAGTGTCCTCGGTGACGACTTCGAGGACGCCAAGTCGACGCTCGAGGGCGACAAGTACGAGTTCGTCGTCAAGAAGGTCGAGGAGGTGTCGTCGGAGACGGAGGGCACGGTCACGGGACAGGACCCCGAACTCGGCGAGGAGGTCGAGAAGGGCTCCACGATCACCCTCACCGTGGCCAAGGCGCAGGAGCAGTCGACGGTGCCGGACGTCGCCGGCTCGACCTGTGACGAGGCCAAGGCACGGATGACGGAGAACGACCTGGTGGGCGAGTGCACCGAGGTCGAGACCCAGGACCCGAACCAGGTGGGCAAGGTCATCACGACCACCCCGTCGGCCGGCCAGCAGGCCGACGCGGGCTCCAAGGTCAACATCCAGATCGGCAAGGCGCCCGCGAACACCCAGGTCCAGGTCCCGCAGATCCAGGGCCAGAAGCTCAAGGACGCCAAGAAGATGCTAGAGGACGCGGGCCTGGTCGTCGGCAACATCACCGGCTCCCCGAACGACGACGCCACCGTCTTCAGCTCGAACCCGACCCCGGGGACCACGGTCAACCAGGGTCAGACGGTCGACATCGTCGCCGTCGAGAGCGGGGACGACGGCGGCAACGGCAACGGCGGAATCTTCGGCGGCGTGACGGGAACGTCGTTCCGCACGGAGGACTGACCCAGTCGCAGACCGTACGAAGGCCCCGGCTCCCCTTGCTTGAGGGGAGCCGGGGCCTTCGTCGTACGTCCCGCTAGCGCAGTTCCTCCGGCAGCGTCCGCTGCTCGTCCACCTTCTCCACGCGCTCCAGTTCGCCCCACACGATGTAGCGGTAGCGGGAGGTGTACACCGGGGTGCAGGTCGTCAGGGTGATGTAGTGGCCCGCCTTCTGCTTGCCCGATTCCTTGGGGACGGGGCCGAGGACCTTGACGTTGTACTTCGAGGTTTCCGGGAGCGCGGCGTAGACCTTGTAGACGTACCACTTGTCCTTCGTCTCGAAGACGATCGGGTCGCCCTTCTCCAGCTTGTCGATGTTGTGGAACTTCGCGCCGTGGCCGTCGCGATGGGCGGCGAGGGAGAAGTTGCCCTTCTTGCCGGAGGTCGGCAAGGTCGCCTTGACCGGGTCCGTGTAGTAGCCGGCGACGCCGTCGTTGAGGATCTTCGACGTCGTGCCCTTCTCGACCAGGATCTCGCCCCCGGTCATCGCGGGGACGTGCAGAAAGCCGATGCCGTTCTTGGAGTCGAACGCGACCGGGCCGTCCTCCTCCTGGGCCCAGCTGTCACGGACCTTGTCGCCCTGCTGATCCGCCTTGCGGTCCGCGATGACATTCGTCCACCACAGGGAGTAGACGACGAACAGACCCAGCACCAGGCCCGCCGTGATGAGGAGTTCACCGAAGACGCTGATCGCCGCCGCGATCCGGCCGGTGCCCCGGCGCCGCGGGGAGGCGGGGGTGTCCGTCAGCTCTTGCTGCTCGGTGGTCGCTGCCACTGTTCATCTGCCCTTACTGGACTAGCGCATCCGGCTTGCCCTTGCTGCGCGGCCGTTCCTCGACCATCTTGCCCCAGACGATCAACCGATACTTGCTGGTGAACTCCGGCGTGCACGTGGTGAGGGTGATGTAGCGACCCGGCTCGGTGAAGCCCCCGTCCTTGGGGACGGGATCCAGCACGCTCACATTGCTCGGTGACGTCACCGGCAGCAGCGACGCCATCTTGTAGACGTAGTAGTCGTCCTGCGTCTCCACGACGATCGGATCGCCCGGCTGGAGCTTGTTGATGTAGCGGAACGGCTCGCCGTGCGTGTTGCGATGGCCGGCCAGACCGAAGTTCCCCGTCTTCGCGTCCGGCATCGCCGTCTTCAACTCACCCTCGCCGTAATGCCCGACCATCCCCCGGTCCAGCACCTGCTTGTTGCTGATGCCCTCCGCGATGGGCACCACGACATCCAGCTTCGGGATGTGCAGGATGGCGAAACCCTGGCCCGGCTCGAAGGTTCCGGGATTGCGCTTGCCGCTCTCCCAGTCCTCCTGGAGGTTGTTCTTCTCCTTGTCCGCCTGCGCATGCGCCCGCACGTTCGTCCACCACAACTGGTAGCTCACGAACAGCAGCATCAGCACACCGGTCGTGATGAACACCTCGCCGATCGCCCGGCTGGCCAGCACCCCCGCACTCGGCTTCCGCGCCCGCGCCTGCCGACGCGCCTCCACCCGCGACAGCGGCCTGCCCCCGGACTCCGGGGACTCCGAGGACTCCGGTGCAGTCTGCGGTGCGCCCCCATGACGGCCATGACGCCGCTTGGCGGCCTTCCTACGGGCCGCACGACCCCCCACCGGGGATCCGGAAGCGGAAGCCTCGGACACGCCCGCAGACGCGGATATCCGCTCTGGCGGATCCGGAACCCGCAGCGCCACCGTCTCGTCATCGGCCGGCGGCACCCACGGCTCGCCCCCGCCCGCGCTGTCGTACCACTCCCCGAGCACACCGGAATCCCCGTACGGCTGCTCCCCGTACGAGGCACCGGACTCGCGCTCGGGGCGCAGTTGGGTCACGCCGTGGCCCTGCCCACCACCGGGGCGAGCCCCGCCGACCTCGCCACGGCACCCTGGTCACCGCACTCCACCAGCCAGTTCGCCAGCATCCGGTGACCGTGCTCGGTCAGCACCGACTCGGGGTGGAACTGCACACCCTCGACCGGGAGTTCACGGTGCCGCAGCCCCATGATGATGCCGTCGTGCGTCCGCGCCGTGACCTCCAGCGCGGCCGGCACCGTGGCCGGCTCGGCGGCCAGGGAGTGGTAGCGCGTGGCCGTGAAGGGGGAGGGCAGGCCCGCGAAGACACCCTTGCCCTCGTGCTCGACCGGCGAGGTCTTCCCGTGCAGCAGCTCCGGCGCCCGGTCCACGACACCGCCGTACGCCACCTGCATCGACTGCATCCCCAGGCAGACCCCGAAGACGGGGACACCGGTGGCCGCGCAGTGGCGGACCATCTCGACGCAGACGCCCGCCTCCTCCGGCGTACCGGGACCCGGCGACAACAGGACGCCGTCGAAGCCGTCCTGGGCGTGGGCCGTGGAGACCTCGTCGTTGCGCAGGACCTCGCACTCGGCGCCCAGCTGGTACAGGTACTGGACCAGGTTGAAGACGAAGCTGTCGTAGTTGTCGACGACAAGAATGCGCGCGCTCACTGGTTGTCCACCGTCACATCATTGAAGGGAAGCAGCGGCTCGGCCCACGGGAAGACGTACTGGAACAGGACGTACACCACGGCCACGACCAACACCAGTGACAGCAGGGCCTTCGCCCACGCGTTTCCCGGCAGATGCCGCCAGATCCAGCCGTACATGCCGTCCCTTCCGTAGCGCCACGGCACCAGACTCACGCCGTACCGCCCACCAGACTAACGGCGCAGGGCCGCTGGTTTCCCGGCCTCCACAGGCTGTGTGGCGTCCAGGTGCGCCCAGACGATCAGCCGGTGGCTGTGACCCCACTCCGGATCGCACGTGGTGAGCGTGAGATAGCGGCCCTCGCGCGTGTACCCCGACTTACGTGGCACAGGATCGATCACCTCAATGTCCGTGGGCACGGTTTTGTAAGGACCTTCGTCGATGCGATACGTGAACCAGGTCGTCCCGTCCGTCAGCACGACCGCGTCCCCGGCACGCAGCCTGGGAAAGTCCTTGAAGGGATCGCCGTACGTCCGCCGATGGCCCGCAACCGAGAAGTTGCCCTTCTGTCCGAGCCGCGCGGTCCGCGCATAGTGCCCGAGGCCCTTCTTGAGAGTGCCGGTCTCCGTGCCCTCCAGCACCGGCTTGTTCCACGTGAAACCAAGACGCGGGATGTACATGATCGCGAAAGGCTTGCCACTCCGGTACGGCGCCGGCGACGGCGGAGCGCTCGCGGAGGCACCGGCCGCGGGAGTCGGCCGCACACTCCCCTGCGCCCACTGCTCCTCGAGCTGGTCGATCTGGTCGTCCATGACGTGGTCGGCCTTCACGCCCGTCCAGAACAGCACATAGACGACAAACAGGACGATCACGGCGCCTACGGTGATACACAGCTCGCTGACGGTCCTGACGACAACGCGCACCGGCCGCTCCCGGTCTCACTCCACGGGCTGGGCGTACTGCAGATCCACTGTGCCCGAGTAACCGGGAAGAGTCACCGTCCCGTCCTCGGTGACTTTCCAGCCCAGGCCGTACACATTGACGTAGACCATGTAGTTCTGGATCGCCGGACTCTCCGCAAGCGCCTTCTGCAGCTTCTCCGGCTCCCCGATCGCCGTGATCTTGTACGGCGGTGAGTAGACGCGGCCCTGGAGGATCAGGGTGTTGCCGACGCAGCGCACGGCGCTGGTGGAGATCAGCCGCTGGTCCATGACCTTGATGCCCTTGGCGCCGCCCTCCCAGAGCGCGTTCACCACGGCCTGGAGGTCCTGCTGGTGGATGACCAGGTAGTCGGGCTGCGGCTCGGGATAGCCGGGGAGCTTCGCGGTGGCGTCCGGCGGGGCGTCGTTCAGGGTCACGGTGAGCGCCTCACCGGTCAGCTTCTGCGTGCCCGCGCTCTTCTCCAGACCCGCGAGCTTCTCGTCCTCGGCCTTGGTGCTGCCGTCGTCCCGCTCCGCGAGGGTCTCCACGTCCTCGCGCAGGGCCGCGTTGGACTCGTCGAGCTCGCCGTTGTTCAGGCTGCGCTCATGGATCAGGTCCGAAAGCTTCAGCAAGGAGGCGTCCGTGCGGATATTGGTGCCCTTGGCCGTATTGAAACTCGTGAAGAAAATGAGGCCCGCGAGAGCGAAGACGGCGGCGGTGAGCACCCGCACGGGCCGCAGACGGCGCCCGCGGGCAGGACTGGATCCCGGTGGGGGGAAGTCGGCAGAATTGCTCAACGTACCCTTATCTCCTTCGGCGCCACGGAAGCACTACGCTAACGGACGCCCGGGGGAGCACTCAGTGTCCCCTTGTACGCTGCCCCGAGCCAGCCACATTCCCTGCGCGGCCACGCAGCGCATCGACAGGAGAGACCCTCGTGCCGAAGTCACGTATCCGCAAGAAGGCCGACTACACGCCGCCGCCGGCGAAGCAGGCGACCGCCATCAAGCTGACCAGCCGTGGCTGGGTGGCACCCGTGATGCTGGCCATGTTCGTCATCGGACTGGCCTGGATCGTTGTGTTCTATGTGACCGACGGTTCGCTGCCCATCGACGCGCTGGGCAACTGGAACATCGTGGTCGGCTTCGGCTTCATCGCCGCCGGATTCGGCGTCTCCACGCAGTGGAAGTAACGGCCGCTTCCCGGTGAACTCAGCTCTGCCCAGGGCTATCCGCTGAGTTATCCACAGCGGTTTTCCACATGGGGAAAAGAAAGACGATCTGTGGATAACCCGCCGGGTGTTGACGCCGGTGTGACGGAAGTACCGGCAATCGAAAACGCGTTCGCCCCCTGTCTGACCTGCGGAAACGCTGGTCGGTGACAGGGGGCACAGCTGTTCCCGCACTGTATGCACAAGATCCGGCACATGCTGTGGACAACAGCGTCGCTCACCTGTGGATACGCACAGCTCAGGTGAGCTGGGCGGTCCGCAGCAGGGTGAGCCCGACGACCACCGCCAGCACCAGGGCGCAGGTGCCGTACTGGACCAGGGCCCGCCGCTCGCGCGGGGCGTGGACCATGCCGTAGCCGATGATCACGCCTGCCACCAGGCCGCCGATGTGGGCCTGCCAGGAGATGTTGAAGCCGGGGCTGAAGGTGAAGATCAGGTTGATCGCCAGCAGGGCGATGATGGGCCGCATGTCGTAGTTGAGGCGGCGCATCAGGACGGCGGTGGCGCCGAAGAGGCCGAAGATGGCCCCGGAGGCGCCGAGGGTGGCCGTGGTGGGGGAGGCCAGGAGGTAGGCGAGGGTGCTGCCTGCCAGGCCTGAGACCAGGTAGAGGGCCAGGTAGCGGGCTCGGCCGAGGGCGGCTTCGAGAGGGCCGCCGAGCCACCAAAGGCTGAGCATGTTGAAGGCGATGTGCCAGATCTCCTCGTGCGTGAACATCGAGGTGACCAGGCGGTACCACTCACCGCCGGCGACGCCCTGGGTGGGGGTGAAGGGCTCGGGGGGCCAGGCGCCGCGGAGGACGAGGTCGTTCAGCAGCGACTGGCTGGCCTGTACGGCGATGAACACCGCGAGGTTGATGCCGATGAGGATCTTGGTGATCAGGTGCGGGTCGGCGGTGAGGGTGCCGCCCGCGATCGTGCGGGGACGGGCCGCGGTGGGCGAGTGTCCGGTGCCGGAGCCGGTGCGGACGCAGTCGGGGCACTGGAAGCCGACGGAGGCGCTCACCATGCACTCGGGGCAGATGGGGCGCTCGCAGCGCGTGCAGCGGACGCCGGTCTCGCGGTCCGGGTGCCGGTAGCAGCCGGGCAGGCCCTGGGCCTGGTGCGCGCTGTCTGGCGCCTGGTCCATGAGATCCCCTAAGTCGTCGTCCCGGCATGCACCCGCCCCGCCCATTTTTACGGATGAGCGGGGCGATTGGTTCCCTTCTGGTTCCCTTCGGACATGCCAGGACCTGTTCAGCGGGTCTCGACCACGACGGTCTCGAGGACGACGTCGCTCACCGGGCGGGTGGTGCGCGGGTTGATCTGGGTGGTGGCGATGGCGTCCACGACCTTCTGGCTGGCCGCGTCGGTGACCTCGCCGAAGATGGTGTGCTTGCGGTTGAGGTGCACGGCCGGGGCGACGGTGATGAAGAACTGCGAGCCGTTGGTGCCCGGGCCCGCGTTGGCCATGGCCAGCAGGTACGGCCGGTCGAAGCGCAGGTCGGGGTGGAACTCGTCCCCGAACTGGTAGCCGGGGCCGCCGATGCCGTTGCCCAGCGGGTCGCCGCCCTGGATCATGAAGCCGCTGATCACCCGGTGGAAGATCGTGCCGTCGTAGAGGGGGTCGGTCGACCGCTCGCCGGTGGCGGGGTTGGTCCACTCACGCTCGCCCTTGGCGAGTTCGACGAAGTTCCGCACCGTCTTGGGCGCGTGGTTCGGCAGCAGCCGCACTTCGATGTCGCCGTGGTTGGTCTTGAGGGTGGCGTAGAGCTGCTCGGCCACGATGTGCCTTCCTTGGTCTTCTGGTGAGTCTTCGATCCTTGCAGAAATCCGGTCGAGTGGCCCCGGGCCGGGGGCGCGGATCGGCGATCCGTGGCATTGTCGACGACAAGCTCCTGTTGCCCTGTATTCATCTCTGTGACCTGGATGCCGCTGCGTGACCCGGATGCGGCCGTGTGACCCGGATGCCCGCCCTCACATGCTCCCGGGCTCATTGACAGGCATGATCCCTAAAAGGGTGGAAAGTCGAAATACGTAACGCCACCGAGGAGGAGGAACCGTGACCCGCAAAGACAGCGTGCGCGCCGCAGCCGGCTCGGCGAAGGACAGCGTGCGGCACGCCGCGGAAGTGGTGGCGCCCTACGCCGGCACAGCCAAGGACTCGGCCACGCACTATGCACACGAGGCACGCGTACGGCTCGCGCCGAAGGTGTCCCAGGCCGCTGAGCAGGCCCGTGTGCAGTACGACGCCCACGTCGTGCCGCGCCTGGAGCAGGCCCGCACCCATGTGCCGCCGAAGGTCGACCATGCCGCTCATGAGGCCGCTCTGCGCACCCGTATCGCTGCCCGGCAGGCGGCCGACTATTCGCGGCCGAGGCTGGAGCATGCGGTGGCGGTGGCCGGGCCCATGAAGGACGAGGCTGCGGCGCGCAGTGTGGCCGCGTTGGCCGCGTTGCGCGGTCAGGTCTCGCCGGAGGAGATCCAGAAGCTGGCCCGCAAGCACGATCGCCGGGCACGGGCCGGCCGGCTGGCGAAGGCGCTGCTGGTCGCGGGTGCGCTGGCGGGCGCTGCTTTCGCCGCCTGGAAGTGGTGGGACAAGCAGGCCAACCCGGACTGGCTGGTCGAGCCCCCGGCCGCGACCGATGTCCCTGAATCGGGCCACCTCACCTCGGTGGACGGCAGTGCCCCCTCGGTCCTCGACCCGGAGGTCGAGGCGAAGGAGGCCGAGGAGGCCGCGAATCGCGAGGAACGCCCGTGAGCTGACGGCGTTCTGAGCACAGCGCCCCGTGGGGCGGGAGACCTGTCGGGGGTTTCCCGCCCCGCGGGGCTGTTTCACGTGAAACCCGGCGCCAGATGTCGGCCACCGCGCACAAAAACGCCCCTGACCTCGCGTTACCGCAGGTCAGGGGCGTTACTTGTGGAGCCTAGGGGAGTCGAACCCCTGACATCTGCCATGCAAAGACAGCGCTCTACCAACTGAGCTAAGGCCCCGGGATGGGTGACGGCCAGCCGGAAGAACCACGCATCCGGTGGGCGCCGCGAACCAGAGTACCGGGTCGCCCGGGGTATCTCGCAAAAAGATTGGGGGTCCCGATGGCCGACCACTCTCCGTAAGATGCTCCGCGTGGTTCGCGACAGCGAACCGCGGTTCTGGGGAAGCGATGGGGAGACGCAATGGACGCCGCACAGCAGGAAGCGACCGCGAGAGCGCGGGAACTGCAGCGGAACTGGTACGGGGAGCCGCTGGGGGCGCTCTTCCGTAAGCTTATAGACGATCTTGGTCTGAACCAGGCTCGTCTGGCGGGGGTACTGGGACTGTCCGCACCGATGCTGTCGCAGCTGATGAGCGGTCAGCGGGCGAAGATCGGCAATCCGGCCGTGGTGCAGCGGGTGCAGCTGCTGCAGGACCTGGCGGGGCAGGTCGCGGACGGCAGTGTGAGTGCGGCCGAGGCCACCGAGCGCATGGACGAGATCAAGAAGTCGCAGGGGGGCTCGGTGCTCAGCAACACCGCACAGTCGACGAACAGTTCGGGGGCGCCCACGGTCAAGCGGGTGGTCCGCGAGATCCAGTCGCTGCTGCGCTCGGTCGCCGCCGCCGGCGACATCATCGATGCCGCCGACACTCTCGCCCCGACGCACCCGGAGCTCGCGGAGTTCCTGCGGGTGTACGGCGCGGGCCGCACCTCCGACGCGGTCGCGCACTACCAGTCCCACCAGAGCTGACCCCGCGTCCCGGTCGCCGGAGGGGGTTCGGCGGAGGGGGAGGCGGAGGTAAGACGCGAGGGGGTTCGCGTCTTACGGCGGGAGGGGTCCCGCCTCAGGGCTGAAGGGAATCGCAGCGCGCGGTATCTCACGGCGTGAGGGGGAGTCGTATCGCTCGTCGAGGGGGAAGCAAGGGGGGTAAGCGGAGGGGGAGGAGCGACGCACAGCCATGGGTGAGGTCTTCGCCGGGCGGTACGAACTGGTCGACCCGATCGGACGCGGAGGGGTGGGCGCCGTATGGCGCGCCTGGGATCACCGCCGCCGCCGGTATGTGGCCGCCAAGGTGCTCCAGCAGAGCGACGCGCACTCCTTGCTGCGTTTCGTGCGCGAGCAGGCTCTCCGGATCGACCACCCCCATGTGCTCGCCCCCGCCAGTTGGGCCGCCGACGACGACAAGGTCCTGTTCACCATGGACCTGGTCGCCGGCGGTTCGCTGGTCCATCTGGTCGGCGACTACGGCCCCCTGCCGCCGCCCTTCGTCTGCACCCTGCTCGACCAACTCCTGTCGGGGCTCGCCGCGGTGCATGCGGAGGACGTCGTGCACCGCGACATCAAGCCTGCCAATGTGCTGCTGGAAGCCACCGGCACGGGTCGGCCGCGGCTGCGTCTTTCCGACTTCGGCATCGCGATGCGGCTGGGCGAACCACGGCTGACCGAGACCAACCTCGTGGTGGGAACGCCTGGTTACCTCGCGCCCGAGCAACTGCTGGGCGCGGAACCGGACTTCCCTGCGGACCTGTTCGCCGTAGGTCTGGTGGCGCTGTATCTGCTGGAGGGCGCCAAGCCGGATGCCAAGGCGCTCATCGAGTATTTCGCGGCGCATGGCACGCCGGGGGCGCCCAAGGGGATTCCCGAGCCGCTGTGGCAGGTCGTGGCGACGCTGCTGCAGCCGGATCCCGAGTCGCGGTTCCGCACGGCGACCGGGGCCCGCAAGGCGCTCGCCTCGGCGGCCGAGCTCCTGCCGCAGCCGAGCCCTGACGATGATGTCATCGAGATCTTCGACCAAGTCGGGCCGCTGCCGGAGGGGTTCGGGCCCCATGGGCCGCTCAAGCAGGCGCCGGGAGTGGAACCCGCCACCCCGCCGAAACCCATGCCCAGCATGTCGGACACCGGCAGCTTCCCCCTGCCGCCACCTCAGGCACCACCCCAGCATCAGCTCCAGGAACAGGAGCAATCCCCGTACGGCCCCACCCATGTCCTGTCCAGCCCCCGTTCGTACGTCCCGCAGTACCCCACGCAGCCCCCCACCCCGGTTCCGCACCGGAGTTCCGAAACTGCCTCTACTGCTTCGTACACCGCTCAGGTCCCGGAGGTTCCCACTCCGACGACAGGCCACCGCACCGCCCGCCGCCGAGCCGCCCGTATGGCCGCCCGCCGCCCCGGACCGCCCGCGAAGGTCGCGATCCCCCTGCTGCTGTTCGCCCTGGCCTGCTACGCCACGGGATTCTGGGCCCTGGCCCGTATCTGAACGCGGACGCCAGGACGCCCTCCACCGGACGCTCGGACGCTCGGACGCCAGGACCCGAGGGCGCCCCCGGCCCGACGCCAGGACGCTAGGACGCCCTCCGCCGCCCCAGGCCCGTCCACACCCCGAGCACGGCCAGAATCACCGTCCCACCCCCGATGCCGCTCACCGCGACCACCGTCATCAAGGCGTCGTCGTCCCCCGCGCCCCCGCCCCCGGAAGGCACCACACCGGGCTCCCCCACCCCCACAGGCGACGCGAACACATCCTGCGGCCGGAACCGCCCCTCATAAACCGGACCGCCCCCCTTCGAGCCGTCGACCCGCACCCGCAGCGTCAAAACGAACGGCCCGTCCCCGAACCGCTCAGCCACCTGCGCGCCCAGGTGCACGACCAGGTAGTAGGACCCCCCGAACCGCATCCCCTTGACCTGGTCGGTGCTCCCGTACCGGTTCTCGTACGCCACCGGCGGCAACGGATCGAGCGAGGCGGACCGCTGGCTGCCGTTGTAGTTGAGACTGACGTCGTCCAGAGGCGCACGCACAGGGTTGTGGACGGACAGCTCCAGCGCCCCCACGACCACCCGGGAGCCCTCTCCCGAACTCGCCAGCTCGGCCGACGCGTGCGGCCGCTCCCCCCAGCCGACCGGCACCTTGTAGAAGACGGTCTGGCCGGGTGAGATATCCGAGCGCCAGACGCCCTGCCCCACGGAGACGGCCGAGGCGAACCCCGCGCCACCGGACCGCCGTACCGCCTCGCCCGTCTGCGGCGTGGGAGAGGCTGAGTCCCAGGCCTCGGGGGCACTACTGGGTGCGGCCTCCGCCAGCGGGGGCTCCGAGAACGTGGCGAGTTCCAGGTCCCAGTCGACATCGTCGGCGGTCGTCGTGCCCACCCGCTCGACGACCACGTAGTACGTGCCCGCCTCCCCGCACCGCGTACGCGTCGCGGACCGCTCCCGCATCGCCACGGCAGTGATCGGACGTGCGCTGCTGCCGCCGCCGAAGTTCTCCGTCTCGGAGTTGCAGGAGCGGCTGTCGGCATCCTGCACCGACACCCGGATCCCGTCGGAGGCGGAGACGACGGCGTCCGCCGGGGGGACCGCGGTGGCGGAGACGTACGCGCTGGAGGTGGCGTCGAGCTCGAGGCGGTAGTAGACGTCTTCGCTCACCGGGAGGGAGCTCCGGTACGTCCGACCGGATTCAAGCCGTACGGCGTCCGCGGTGCTCCCGACGCCCGGGACGGTGGTGGCGTCCGGCGAGAAGGCATAAGGCGTCGGCGTCCCCGCCGCAACCGCGGACCCGCCGGCCCCGGCTCCGGTTCCGCACAGCACCGCCCCCACCACGGCCACGCGGCACACCGCACGCCACCATGCCGTACGCCGCCCCATCACGCGCCACCCCTTCTCGTCACCGAACCAGCCGCCGGACCGCGGAACGTGCCCCATCCTGCCCACCCCGGCCGCACGGCACCCCCACAATCGGCAACACAAAACCCCGACCGCAATACGGTCGGGGTCTGTTCTCAGATCAGGTTGTCGATACTCACGAACCCGTGGGCACGGAGTCAGTCGCCTCCGTCCACAGATCCTGCTCGGCGCGATCCGCCTGGATCTGGCGGTACACGAGGAGCCCGCCGATGGCGGCCAGTGCGACCAGGAGAAGCTTCTTCACCGCGCGACCTCGTCTTTCGTTGACGTAGGGGACCTCTGGCGCCCGACTATACACACCGACCGATATCGATCGGTGACCCTGTGCGGACCCCCCAACTGCCCACAGGTGGACCGCAGTAGGACCGGAACTCGGCGCTCCGATCTGAGGGTGATCACACCCCTACAGACGGTGACTTTGGGCGCTCTTCTCCGCTTTTCCACCTCCTTGCACCCATCCGAGTGGTGTTCATCTGAACATCGACGCGCCACGGGCGTAGGTCCACCACTTCGCGGCCCCCATACACATCATGAGGAAAGTACGCAAATCGCCCAACCCGAAAGTGAGGGGCCATGGCCCGGAACAAGGTCATGAAGCTGTGGACCGCCATCGTCACCGCCTTCCTCGCGCTGTGCACGGCGCTCGGACTCGTCACCACGACCGCCGCCGCGGCCGTACCCCGGACCGAGACGACCCGCAACAGCGACAGCACCGCGCAGATCACGGTGCCGGCGATGTCCCACTGGGCCTGGTCCTACGCCAGGTCACTGCCCCCCACGATGAAGCAGCGCATCCGCGCCGAGGCGCACGGCAAGACACCGAGCTGCCGCCACCGCCCGCCCGCGGACACGGAAGAGGAAGCGGCCGCCGCTGACTGCGACTCCGAGGTACCCCCGGCCGAGGACACGCACATCCCGCTCCAACGCTGACAGGACCCGTACCGCCCCATATCCCCCTGCCCATCCCGGCGAACTTGCGTACAGCTCCGCCCTCAACCCGGGCCCGGCCACTCGATCGAGTGGCCGGGCCTCGTCGTAGCCTGGACCCATGCCTCGCACGCCCGCGGTCCGCGACAGCCGGCGCCACCAGTGGGAGAAGAACCGGGTGCGCCGCCCGCGATCCGAGCGGGCCGGCAGGGGAGCCACCGAGCACGACACCGGGCTCGAATGCTCCGATCTGGTCTTCCACGCCGAGTACGACAACACCGACGCCAGCGAGGAACTCGCGGAAGTATTCGGCGTCCCCGTAGGCACCCCGCTCCTCAAGCGCTCCTACCGCACGCGCCGCGCCGCCGAGAGCGCCCCTTTCAGCCTGATCACGTCCTATCTCCGGCGCGACCTGATCGCGGCGAACCCCGACCTCCTCGACCCGGCGGGCGAACCCTGGCCCGGCGGCACGCAGCACCAACTGCACACCGTGGGCATCGAGGTGGACCGCGTCGAGGAACGCGTCACGGCCCGTCCGCCCACGCCCGCCGAGGCGCGGGAACTGGAACTGCCCGCCGGCGCCCCGGTGCTGGTCCTGTGCAAGACGTCGTACGACATCCATGACCGTGTCGTGGAGGTCTCCCTTGTCACGCTGCCCGGCGACCGCACCGAGCTGTTGTTCACCACTCACCTGGAAAGGTGGTGAGTGCCGCAGTGCGCCGGCGCGTCATCATCGTCACCGCTGTCCACGGCCCGTCGGCCCGCTTTCTGCCGGAGGCCTACGCGTCGCTGTGCGCGCAGGAGCTGCCCGAGGGCTGGGAGTGGCACTGGGTCGTGCAGGAGGACGGGAGGAGTGAGGCCGTCGCGCCGTACGTCCCCGACGACGCCCGCGTCGCCTTCCGGCAGGGCAGGTCCGGCGGGCCCGGGGTCGCCCGTACCATCGCGCTCGCGCACGCGGACGGGCCGTATGTGAAGGTGCTGGACGCCGACGACCGGCTGACGCCGGGGGCGCTCGCCCGTGATCTGGCGGTGCTGGAGGCCAATCCCGGCATCGGATGGGTGACCTCGCGGGTGCTGGATCTGCTGCCCGACGGTTCCACCGCCGGTTTTCCCGGCGACCCCGAGGAGGGACCGATCGAGCGGGGCGCGGTGCTCGACTTCTGGCGGGCCAATGACTTCCGCGCCCAGGTCCACCCGGCCTCGCTCTGCGTCCGCCGGGATCTGCTGCTCGCCCTCGGCGGCTGGATGGCGCTGCCCGCGTCCGAGGACACCGGGCTGCTGCTCGCCCTGAACGCGGTCAGCCGCGGCTGGTTCTCGGCCGAGGTCGGGCTGCTGTACCGGAAGTGGGAGGGGCAGGCCACGGGCCAGGCCTCGCACATCGATCCGGCGGAGCGGGCGGCGCGGATGGCGGTGGCGGAGGCACGCGCGCGTGCGCTCGCCGCCACCCGATGGACCTACGACTCGCCGATCACGATCGCCTGAGACGGGCAGAGCTCCGCCGCCTCCCGCACCTCCGGCTCGCCCCCACTGTCCTCACGCCCCGCCCTGACGGCCCCGAACCCGTCCGCCACCGTGAAGACGGACGGCACCCGGTAGACGCACTCGCCGGAGCCGTAACACCGCTCGGGGTCCACGGAGACCTTCGTCATCTGCACTCCCGTCTCTCACCGGGTGACTGCCCCTGGCGCGGGGCCGTCAATCAGCGGTCGAAGGGCAGATCGAGCATCCGGATGGCGTTCCCGCGCATCAGCTTGTACGTCACCTCGTCCGACAGCCCCGCCACATGCTCGGCCGCGACCTCCTTGGTGTGCGGCCAGGTCGAGTCGACGTGCGGATAATCCGTCTCGAAGGTGGCGTTGTCCACCCCCACGGTGTCGATCGCCTCGATGCCGTGCCGGTCGCGGAAGAAGCAGCAGAAGATCTGCCGGTAGTAGTACGTCGAGGGCGGCTCCGGAATCAGGTCCTTCACCCCGCCCCAGGCCCGGTGTTCCTCCCAGACGTCGTCGGCGCGTTCCAGGGCATACGGGATCCAGCCCATCTGCCCCTCGCTGTAGGCGAGCTTGAGCCGTGGGAACTTCACCAGGACCCCGGAGAAGAGGAAGTCCATCATCGACGCCATGGCGTTGTTGAAGCTCAGCGAGGCCTGGACGGCGGGCGGCGCGTCGGGGGAGGCCGCCGGCATCTGGGAGGAGGACCCGATGTGCATGTTCACGACGGTCCCGGTCTCCTCGCAGGCCGCGAAGAAGGGGTCCCAGTAGCCGGAGTGGATGGAGGGCAGGCCCAGATAGGTGGGGATCTCGCTGAAGGTCACCGCCCGTACCCCGCGGGCGGCGTTGCGATGGATCTCCGCGACCGCGAGGTCGATGTCCCACAGCGGGATCAGACAGAGCGGGATGAGGCGGCCGCCACTGTCGCCGCACCACTCCTCGACCATCCAGTCGTTGTAGGCGCGTACGCAGGCGAGCCCCACCTCCTTGTCCTTGGCCTCCGCGAAGGTCTGGCCGCAGAAGCGCGGGAAGGTGGGAAAGCAGAGCGAGGCCTCGACATGGTTCATGTCCATGTCCTCCAGGCGGGCCTTGGGGTCCCAGCAGCCCCGCCGCATCTGCTCACGGGTGATCCCGTCCAGCGTCATCTCGTCCCGGGAGAACCCGACCGCCGCGATGATCCGCTTGTACGGGAAGAACTCGCCCTCGTACTCCCACCAGTCGGTGATCTGGCCGTCCGGATCGGTGGTGAACCGGTACTTCCCGCCCACGTATTCGAGCTCGCCGATCCCGGCGGTGAATGGTTTGGGCCCTTTGTCCCGGTACTTGGCCGGAAGCCAGGTCTCGAAGAGATGCGCGGGCTCGATCACATGATCGTCCACGCTGATGACCTTGGGCAGTTCCCTGGTGCCGTTCACGACCTCGACCACGCCGGCTACCTCCCGCCTCGCATCTGACGGTTCGTCAGAAATGACGGTACGGCCCCGGGGTGAAAGCGGCAAGCGTCAGGCGCCGTGCGAGGGGGAACGAATGCCGCGTCGTTCGGCACCGGTCCCTCCCCTCGCGGGGACCGGTGCCAAACGACGCGCTGGAGTCGGTCCACGCCGGAGCGGGGACCGAAGGCTCGGAAGGTCTGCGGGCTCGCGGATGACGGGGATCGTTCTCCGTCACTGCGGCAAAGGCGGCGGACGCCGGCAGCCTCTCCGGACGACGCGCGGTTGACTGGCTACGCGGTGTGATCCTGCCAGTTGGGGCCCTTCCGGAGGAGGCTGCGGTTTTCCGTACAGGGCTTTAGCGCAGGTCAGCCGTATAGAGTGAGTTTTCCGGTCCGGACGTCCAGGTGCGGGGAAAGTAAGGGGTGGAGGCCTTGAGTTCCGACTCAGGGGCACGCACAGCCTTCGCGGAACGCCTTGCGCTCCTGTACCGGGAGGCCGGCAACCCGCCGCTCAAGCGGGTCTCCGAAGCGGTCGTCCAGCTCCAGCGGATGGACGAACGGGGCCGTCCGGTACGGGTGTCCGCACAGCGCATCAGCGACTGGCGACGCGCGAAGAACGTCCCGGCACAGTTCGCCGCCCTGGCCGCCGTACTCCATGTCCTGATCCCGCAGGCGCGGCGCGCTCGTCCCGCGCCGGTGTCCCCCGGTCTGTACGACCTGCCGCAGTGGCAGTTGCTGTGGGAGCGGGCGGTGGCCGACCCGGTCGCCTCCGAGGAGGCCGAGGAGCCGCCCCCCGCGGTGAGCGTCTGCCCGTACCGGGGGCTTGCCTCCTACCGTCAGCAGGACGCCCGTTGGTTCTTCGGCCGGGAACGCAGCACCGCCGCGCTCGTCGACCAGCTCCGGGCGGCCGAGCGGACCGGCGGGCTGCTGATGCTGGTCGGCGCCTCAGGTGCCGGAAAGTCGTCACTGCTCAACGCCGGTCTGGTGACGGCCGTACAGAACGGCGCCCTGGGTGAGGCGCGGGACGTGCTTCAGCTCGTCCCGGGAGCCGATCCGCTGGCGGAGCTGAGCGGCCGTATCCCCGAGTTGGCCGGAGCGGCACCCGGTGTTTCACGTGAAACATCCACCCCTGCGCCAGAACACGAACCCGGCAGCCCGGAGTTCGCGGCCGCCGTACGCGAGGCCATCACAGCCTTCTCCGACCGCCGCCCGGTGCTCATCGTCGACCAGTTCGAGGAGGCGTTCACCCTCTGCGCCGACGAGCGGGATCGGCACACCTTCATCCAGATATTGCACGCCGCCTCCTCGCCCGCCGCCGACGGCGGCCCGGCCCCCGCACTCGTCGTCCTCGGCATACGCGCCGACTTCTACGAACAGTGTCTCGGCTATCCCGAACTCGCCGACGCCCTCCAGCACCGGCACATGGTGCTCGGCCCGCTGACCGGCACCGAGCTGCGCGAGGCGGTGACAGGCCCGGCCAAGGCGGTCGGCCTCGAACTCGAACCCGGGCTCGCCGAACTGATCATCCGTGAGGTCAGCGCCGACGGCCCGCGCGGCGCCCATGACGCCGGCGTGCTGCCGCTCCTCTCGCACGCCCTCCTCGCCACCTGGCAGCGCCGCAAGTCCGGCCGGCTGACCCTGGCCGGCTATCGCGCCGCCGGCGGAATCCAGGGCGCGGTCGCGGCGACCGCCGAGCGGGCCTGGTCAGGGCTCGACCCGGCGGCCCGTACGGCGGCACGGCTGCTGCTGCTCCGGCTGGTGCGGCTCGGCGAGGACACCCAGGCCACCCGAAGGCGCGGGACCCGGCGGCAACTGGCGGCGGAGTCGACGGACCCCGGCAAGACGGAGGAGTCCCTCGAAGCGCTGGTCCAGGCCCGACTGGTGACCCTCGACGCGGAGACCGTGGAGATCACCCACGAGGCGCTGCTGCACGCCTGGCCGAGGCTGCGCGAGTGGATCGACGAGGACCGCGGCGGCAACCTGCTGCGCCAGCGCCTTGAGGAGGACGGCCGCTCCTGGGAGGACTCCCACCGCGACTCCTCCCTGCTCTACCGGGGCTCCCGGCTGGAACAGGCCCACAGCTGGGCGAAGTCGGCGGGCGACACCTTCCTGACCCGCAGCGCGGTGGAGTTCCTGGCGGCTTCGGTACGGCTGCGCAGGCGCACCCTGTGGATCAGCCGGGGCGCGGTGTCGGCGCTGGTGGTGCTGGCGCTGGTGGCCGTCGGTTCGGCGGTGGTGGCCTGGCAGCAGCGCAACGACGCCGTGTTCGAGCAGGTGGTCGCCGAGGCGGACCGCGTCCAGTACACGGATCCGTCACTGTCGGCCCAGCTCGACCTGGTGGCGCACCGGCTGCGCCCGGACGACGAGGGCACCAACAACCGGCTGGTCTCCATCGTGAACGCCCCGCTGGCCACTCCGCTCCTCGGCCACACCGGCGCCGTCTACCTCACCTCCTTCAGCCCCGACGGCAAGCTCCTGGCGACCGCCAGCTACGACCGCACGGTCCGGCTCTGGGACGTGAGCGCCCCGGGCCGCCCGAAGCCGCTCGGCAAACCCCTGTCCGGCCATACGAGCTGGGTGAGCAGCGCGGTCTTCAGCCCCGACGGCCGCACCCTCGCGAGCGCGGCGGACGACGGCACGATCCGGCTGTGGGACGTACGGGATCCCAGCCGGCCCAAGCCGCTGCGCACCCCCCTGACCGGCCACAAGGGGACGATCTACCTGATCGCGTTCAGCCCGGACGGCCGCACCCTGGCCTCCGCGAGCGAGGACCGCACGGTCCGGCTGTGGGACGTCTCGGGGCCGGACCGCCCGAAGACCGTCAGCACCCTGACGGGCGCCAAGGCCGCCGTGCGCTCGGTGGCGTTCAGCCCGGACGGCGAGACCCTGGCCGCGGGCGGCGACGACGACACGATCCAGCTGTGGAACGTCGCCGACCCGCGCCGCCCCACGTCGTACGACACCCGGCTGACCGGTCACACGGACCTGGTGCACTCCGTCGCCTTCAGCCCCGACGGCAGCACCCTGGCCAGCGGCGGCGCCGACGA
This sequence comes from Streptomyces sp. NBC_00287, assembly GCF_036173105.1. Taxonomy (NCBI): domain Bacteria; kingdom Bacillati; phylum Actinomycetota; class Actinomycetes; order Kitasatosporales; family Streptomycetaceae; genus Streptomyces; species Streptomyces sp. NBC_00287. The sequence goes on along the minus strand of NZ_CP108053.1, from coordinate 4,828,238 downwards.
CACCGTCCGCCTGTGGGACGTGGCGGACCCCGGCCGCGCCACCTCGCTCGGTTCGCCCCTGACCGGCCATACCGGACCGATCTGGTCGGTGGCCTTCAGCCCCGACGGCTCCACGCTCGGCGCGGCCAGCGCGGACAGCACCGCGAGCCTGTGGAACGTCAGCGACCCGGCCTATCCCTCCCAGGTCGGCGAGCCGCTGGCGGGCAGCAGCGGCGAGATGTACGCGCTGGGCTTCAGCCCGGACGGGAAGACCCTGGCGACCGGAAGCGGCGACAGCAAGGTGCGGCTGTGGTCGATCCCGACGTCCGACATGTTCGGCCGCAGCGGCGCCTTCCGCCCCGACGGACGGGTCCTCGCCACGGCCGCCCGCGACGGCAGCGTCCGGCTGTGGAACGTGCAGAACCCGGACCGCCCCGCGGGCCTCAACAAGCCCTTCATGCCCGACGACGGCGGCCAGCGCTCCCTGCTGTTCTCACCCGACGGCCGCACCCTCGCGGTGCTCACGGGCAACCGCGCGGTCTACCTCTGGGACGTCTCCGACCCCACCCGCCCGGTCTCCTACGGCCCGCCCCTGACCCTGCGCACCCGCTTCATGGGCCCCGACGCGCTGGCGTTCAGCCCTGACGGCCGCACCCTCGCCACGGCCTACGACGACCGCACCCTCCAGCTGTGGAACATCTCCGACCCGCACCGCCCGACCCCGTACGGCCCCCCGCTCACCGGCCACCACGGCTACGTCAACACCCTCGCCTTCTCCACCGACGGCCGCACCCTCGCCAGCGGCAGCGCAGACGGCACGATCCGGCTGTGGAACACCACCGACCCCCGGCACGCGACCCCGCTCGGCTCCTCGCTCACCGCCCACGAGGGCCCCGTCAACGTCCTCGTCTACAGCCCCGACGGCCGCACGATCGCGAGCGGCAGCGACGACGACACGGTCCGCCTGTGGGACGTCACGGACCCGGCCGGGACCCGGCGCCCGGCCGCCACGCTGACCGGCCACACGGAGGCGGTCGTCTCCCTGACGTTCAGCCAGGACGGCCGCACCCTGGCCAGCGGTGGCAACGACAACACGGTCCGCCTGTGGAAGGTCGCCACCCCCTCCGAGGCCGCCCCCATCGGCGAGTCGATGAGCCCCAACGCCAAGACGGGCAACTTCCTGTCCTTCAGCCCCAAGAGCAACATGCTCGGCGTCTCCAGCGGCACCGACACGGTCCGCCTGTGGAACCTGGACGTCGACCGAGCCGTCCGCCGTATCTGCGCCACCACCCGAGGCGTCCTGACGGAGGAGAAGTGGCACGAATACCTCTCCCGCCTCTCCTACGACCCCCCGTGCGACCGCTGACGGGAACGTGATCCCGCTCACAACCCCCACCCGTCAGGGAACGGCCGCCTCCCGCCGTTCAACCAGCCTTGTTACTGTGGGGCACAGCCCGATCGCTGGTGCATCCCCCGTCGCCAGCGATCGGGTCTTTTCATGCGCCGCGCCGTTCGTGAATGCCAAAGACCCCCGGTCCTGCTGGACCGGGGGTCTTCATGCTGTGGGGCTAACAGGATTTGAACCTGTGGCCTCATCCTTATCAGGGATGCGCTCTAACCAACTGAGCTATAGCCCCGCCGCGCTCTGCGGTGTGTGTCCCGCGCGCTGACTCCTGAAGATTAGCGCACGACGTGCGCAGTCCCAAAATCGGTTGTCGGGGAGGCGTCAGGAGAGGTTTGAAACGGCGTTCACTCGTCCTCGGCCAGCGTCAGCTCCACGCCGCCCACGAAGCCGGCGGAGAGGTTGTAGATGAACGCGCCGAGGGTGGCGAGGGCCGTCGCGAGGACGACGTCGATGACCGCGATGATCGACGTGAACATCAGGACGTTCGGCAGCGACAGGAAGGACTGCAGGTCAAAGCCGTTCGACTCGTTCGATCCCGTCGCCTCGGAGATCGTGCCGCCGACCGTCGAGAAGACACCCATGGCGTCCATGACCATCCACAGCACCGCCGACGCGACGATGGTGCAGATACCGAGCGCGATGGAGAGCAGGAAGCTGACCTTCATCACCGACCACGGGTCCGCCTTGGCCACGCGCAGGCGGGCCTTGCGGGTGCGCGGCATCGTCCGGGCTCCCGTGCGCGGCCTGCGGACCGCGCTCGCCGCGGTGGCCGCCGCCGGGTAGGCCTGCGGCGGGTGGTAGGGCCCGGAGGAGGGCTGCGGCTGTCGCTCGCCGGGCAGCGGCGACGCCGACGGCGCGGGCTGCGCCGGCTGCTGCTGGGCCGCCGGGGCCTGGCCGCCCGCGTACTGCTGGGCCTGCGGGCCTCGGGTGTCCGTCACAGTTCCCCCCTGGGATCCATGAGAGTCGGGCGAGGGTGAGTCGGTGGTCTGCGCGGCGGAGCCACGGCCGCCGCCGTCCGTGTCCGTACCCGTAGAGGTACCGGCCGATCCGGCGCCCGTGGCTCCGCTCACGTGACTCACTCCTCGTGCTACTCGGCCGAGGGCGCCTCACCCTCGTCCGTGCCGGTGACGTCGGCGCCCTCCGCGGAGTCGGAGTCGAGGTCGCCCTCGACTTCCTCCGCCTCGCGCCCCGCCTCGGCGTTACGTGCGATGCCGACCACGGCATCGCGCTTGCCCAGATTGATCAGTTGAACGCCCATGGTGTCACGGCCCGTCTCCCTGACCTCGTTGACTCGCGTACGAATCACACCGCCGCCGAGCGTGATGGCGAGGATCTCGTCGGTCTCCTCGACCACCAGCGCGCCGACGAGCGATCCACGGTCCTCAACGATCTTGGCGGCCTTGATACCGAGGCCGCCGCGGCCCTGGACGCGGTACTCGTCGACGGGAGTCCGCTTCGCGTACCCACCGTCGGTTGCAGTGAACACGAACGTACCGGGTCGAACAACATTCATCGAGAGCAGCTGGTCCCCCTCGCGGAAACTCATGCCCTTCACACCCGAGGTGGCACGGCCCATGGGCCGCAGCGCGTCGTCCGTTGCCGTGAACCTGATCGACTGCGCCTTCTTGCTGATCAGCAGCAGATCGTCCTCGGACGAAACGAGCTCAGCTCCGATCAGTTCGTCGTCGGAACCGTCCTCCCGCTCCCGCAGGTTGATGGCGATGACGCCTCCGGAGCGCGGCGAATCGTAATCCTTCAGAGAGGTCTTCTTCACCAGACCGCCCTTCGTGGCGAGCACCAGGTACGGCGCCGCCTCGTAGTCACGGATGGCGAGGATCTCGGCGATCGCCTCGTCCGGCTGGAAGGCGAGCAGGTTCGCCACGTGCTGGCCGCGCGCGTCCCGGCCGGCGTCGGGGAGCTCGTAGGCCTTCGCGCGGTAGACGCGACCCTTGTTGGTGAAGAACAGCAGCCAGTGGTGGGTCGTGGACACGAAGAAGTGGTCGACGATGTCGTCTTCCTTGAGCTTCGTGCCGCGTACGCCCTTGCCGCCGCGCTTCTGCGCCCGGTAGTCGACGGTCTTGGTCCGCTTGACGTAACCGCCGCGCGTGACCGTGACGACGATGTCCTCCTCGGCGATCAGGTCCTCGATGGACATGTCACCGTCGTAGGGCACCAGCATGGTCTTGCGGTCGTCGCCGTACTTCTCGACGATCGCGGCGAGTTCCGCGCTGACGATGCCGCGCTGGCGGACCGGCGAGGCCAGGATCTCGGTGTACTCGGCGATCTTCGCCTGGAGTTCGTCGTGCTCCTGGATGATCTTCTGGCGCTCCAGGGCGGCCAGTCGGCGCAGCTGCATCTCGAGGATGGCGTTGGCCTGGATCTCGTCGATCTCCAGGAGCTCCATCAGGCCCGTGCGCGCGATGTCGACGGTGTCGCTGCGCCGGATCAGCGCGATGACCTCGTCGATGGCGTCCAGGGCCTTCAGCAGACCGCGCAGGATGTGCGCCCGCTCCTCGGCCTTGCGCAGCCGGAACTTCGTACGGCGGACGATGACCTCGATCTGGTGCGTCACCCAGTGGCGGATGAACGCGTCGAGCGACAGCGTGCGCGGGACGCCGTCGACCAGCGCCAGCATGTTGGCGCCGAAATTCGTCTGCAGGTCGGTGTGCTTGTAGAGGTTGTTCAGTACGACCTTGGCGACCGCGTCCCTCTTCAGCACGATGACCAGACGCTGACCGGTGCGCGAGCTGGACTCGTCCCGGACGTCCGCGATACCGCCGACCTTGCCGTCCTTCACCAGGTCGGCGATCTTCTGCGCGAGGTTGTCGGGGTTGGTCTGGTACGGCAGCTCCGTGACCACCAGGCACTGGCGGTTCTGGATCTCCTCGACCTCGACGACCGCGCGCATGGTGATCGAGCCGCGGCCCGTGCGGTACGCCTCCTCGATGCCCTTGCGGCCCACGACGAGCGCGCCGGTCGGGAAGTCCGGACCCTTGACGCGCTCGATCAGCGCGTCCAGGAGCTCCTCGTGCGAGGCCTCCGGGTTCTCCAGGTACCACTGGGCACCGGCCGCGACCTCGCGCAGGTTGTGCGGCGGAATGTTGGTCGCCATACCGACCGCGATACCGGCCGAGCCGTTGATCAGCAGGTTCGGGAAGCGGGCCGGCAGGACGGTCGGCTCCTGGGAGCGGCCGTCGTAGTTGTCCGTGAAGTCGACGGTCTCCTCGTCGATGTCACGGACCATCTCCATCGACAGCGGCGCCATCTTGCACTCGGTGTAGCGCATGGCCGCCGCCGGGTCGTTGCCCGGAGAGCCGAAGTTGCCGTTGGAGTCCACCAGCGGCATCCGCATCGACCACGACTGCGCGAGGCGCACCAAGGCGTCGTAGATCGAGGAGTCGCCGTGCGGGTGGTAGTTGCCCATGACGTCGCCGACGACACGGGCGCACTTGTAGAAGCCGCGCTCGGGGCGGTAGCCGCCGTCGTACATGGCGTACAGCACACGGCGGTGGACGGGCTTGAGGCCGTCCCGGACGTCCGGCAGCGCACGCGAGACGATGACGGACATCGCATAGTCGAGGTACGAGCGCTGCATCTCCGTTTCGAGCCCGACGGGCTCGACACGCTGGGCGATGACGCCGCCCTCTTCAGGGGTGACAGGGGTGCTTTCGTCGGCCATTGCTGGTGAAGATCCTTCCTGGTGCGGTCAGCTGAGACCGACTCAGATGTCGAGGAAGCGGACGTCCTTGGCGTTGCGCTGGATGAACTGGCGGCGGGCCTCGACGTCCTCGCCCATCAGGACCGAGAACAGGTCGTCGGCCTGGGCGGCGTCGTCGAGGGTGACCTGGCCGAGGACGCGGTGCTCCTGGTCCATCGTGGTGATGCGCAGCTCCTCGGCGTTCATCTCGCCGAGACCCTTGAAGCGCTGGATCGAGTCCTCCCGGACGCGCTTTCCGCGCTGCCGGCCCATCTCGATCAGCGCGTCGCGCTCGCGGTCCGAGTACGCGTACTCGACGTCGTCCCGGCCCCACTTGAGCTTGTACAGCGGGGGACGCGAGAGGAACACGTGCCCGGCCTCGACCAGCGGCCGCATGAAGCGGAACAGGAAGGTCAGCAGCAGGGTGTTGATGTGCTGGCCGTCGACGTCGGCGTCCGCCATCAGGATGATCTTGTGGTAGCGCAGCTTCTCGATGTCGAAGTCCTCGTGGACTCCGGTACCGAAGGCCGAGATCAGCGCCTGGATCTCCTGGTTCTGCAGGATCTTGTCGATCCGCGCCTTCTCGACGTTGAGGATCTTTCCTCGGATCGGGAGGATCGCCTGGTACTGCGGGTTGCGGCCGGACTTGGCCGAGCCGCCGGCGGAGTCACCCTCGACGATGAAGATCTCGCACTTGGTGGGGTCGTTCGACTGGCAGTCGGAGAGCTTGCCCGGCAGCGAAGCCGACTCCAGCAGGCCCTTACGACGGGTCAGATCGCGCGCCTTGCGGGCCGCCACGCGCGCGGTGGCCGCCTGGATGCCCTTGCGAATGATGTCCGCGGCCTCCACCGGGTTGCGGTCCAGCCAGTCGTTGAGGTGCTCGTAGACCGCCTTCTGGACGAAGGTCTTGGCCTCCGTGTTGCCCAGCTTGGTCTTGGTCTGGCCCTCGAACTGCGGCTCGCTCAGCTTCACCGAGATGATCGCGGTGAGACCCTCGCGGATGTCGTCGCCCGTGAGGTTGTCGTCCTTCTCGCGAAGCAGCTTCTTGTCGCGCGCGTACTTGTTGATCAGGTTCGTCAGCGCCGCACGGAAGCCCTCTTCGTGGGTACCGCCCTCATGCGTGTGGATGATGTTGGCGAAGGAGTACACGCCCTCGCTGTAGCCGCTGTTCCACTGCATGGCGATTTCGAGGGAGAGGGCCTTGTCCTTGTCCTCGGCCTCGAGGTCGATCACCGACGGGTGCACCACGTCCCCCTTGCGGGAGTTGAGGTACTTCACGAAGTCGACGATGCCGCCTTCGTAGTGGTACGTGACCGTCTTGACCTCGGCGGTCTCGTCCGCACCGGCCTCGTCCGCCCCGGAGGTGGCCTTCGCCGAATCGCGCTCATCAGTGAGTTTGATCGTCAAACCCTTGTTGAGGAACGCCATCTCCTGGAAGCGCCGCGAGAGCGTCTCGAAGGAGTAGTCCGTGGTCTCGAAGATGTCGCTGTCGGCCCAGAAGGTGACCGAGGTGCCGGTCTCCGCGGTGGCTTCGTGCTGGGCGAGCGGTGCCGTGGGGACGCCCATCTTGTAGTCCTGCGTCCAGCGGTGGCCGTCGGTGCGGACCTCGACGGCGACCTTCGACGACAGCGCGTTCACCACGGAGACGCCCACGCCGTGCAGACCACCGGAGACCGCGTAGCCGCCCCCGCCGAACTTGCCGCCCGCGTGCAGCACGGTCAGCACGACCTCAAGGGCCGGCTTGCCCTCGGAGGGGACGATGCCCACCGGGATGCCACGGCCGTTGTCGACGACACGCACGCCGCCGTCGGCGAGGATCGTCACCTCGATGGTGTCCGCGTGGCCGGCCAGTGCCTCGTCGACGGAGTTGTCGACCACCTCGTACACGAGGTGGTGCAGTCCGCGCTCGCCGGTCGAGCCGATGTACATACCGGGTCGCTTGCGGACCGCGTCCAAACCCTCGAGGACGGTGATGGCGCTTGCGTCGTACGAGGCGGTGACCTCGCCGTTCGCAGCGGCGTCGGTGGACGGGATGTTCTCGTTGGGGTTGCCGGAATCGGCCACGAAGCGCCCTTTCTGGCACAGCACAAGCCAGGCTCTGAGACCCCCTCTGGGGGAGGGTTGCCGGAGCGGCTGCGGCATGTTGCGTTGGTAAGCCTTGATCAGCGTTGCTCAGCGTGTCCCGACGGTCCCCACGGATGGGGCGGGATTAGCTTCCAGTCTACCGGTAGCGCCGACAGTGATGGGGGTTTGCCGGTACCTGAGTCCGCATGTGCCGCCCTGAACCGGCGTCTCCCGACTCCCCATATGCGGAGCGGGGCTCCAAGAGGCTCACAGAGGCACTCAGCGCTTCGGAGTGTCAACCCTTTGCTACTTGGGAGTCAGGTCGACCGCGCAAGGGGATCCGCAACCGCGTGCAGATGTACGACGCGGCCGACGCCGACCCACTGATACGTGACGTACGTCACCCGTAGGTGTCGCCGGGTCCGGTGCTCCCCGGGGCCCGCAGGGGGCCGTAGCGACGGGCGGGGCCGCCGGGGTTGAGCACCTTGATCATCCGCACGGTGCCGTGCCCCAGGTCCTCGTTGAGACGGGCGACCAGCGTGGGCGCGAGATGGCGCAGCTGAGTGGCCCAGGCCGTGGAATCGCACTGCACGACCAGCACCCGCTCGTCCTCGTCGTAGGTCTGCGGCACACAGTGGTTCGCCAGATCCGGCCCCACGATCTGCGGCCAGCGGCCCATCACGCCGCCCACCGCGGCCGGCGTCTCCCAGCCGCGCTCGGTGATCAGCCGGTTGATGGCGGCGCCCAGCGCCATCGGGTCGCGGCCGTCGGAGTGCGCGCCGGAGCGCAGACCGCCGCCGCGCCGGGCCTGCTTCTTCTGCTGCGCCGCGTCCCCCCGCGCGCGTGCCTGTTCCTTCGCCGCGCGCAACGCCACGCGCGCGAGGTCGACACCGGACGGCTCGGGGGCCTTCTTGGGTTCCTCGGCAGTCATACGCGCTCCACCGTCCCCTCGGACACCGTGTACCGCGCCCCTGTCAGTACGTGCGGCACATCGTCGTCGACCGCCGCCGTCACCAGCACCTGCTCCCCGGGCGCGACCAGCTCGGCAAGACGCTCCCGGCGACGCGTGTCCAACTCGGCGAAGACATCGTCGAGCACGAGCACCGGTTCATTGCCCTCGGCCCGCAACAGGTCGTACGAGGCAAGCCTCAGCGCCAGCGCATAGGACCAGGACTCGCCGTGCGAGGCGTACCCCTTGGCGGGCAACTGCCCCAGCTTGAGCTGCAGATCGTCCCGATGCGGTCCTACGAGGGTGACGCCCCGCTCGATCTCCTGCTTGCGGGCGTCCGCGAGCGTGGCCATCAACTGCCCGTACAGATCCTCACGCGTGTGTGCCTCACCGGGCGCGGAGGGCTTGTACTCCAGCGCCAGCGGGCCGCCGCCGGGCGCCAGTTGCTCGTACGCCTTGTCCGCCAGCGGCTGGATCGCGGCGATCAGGTCCATGCGCTGGGCGAGCAGTTCGGCGCCCGCGCGCGCGAGGTGCTGGTCCCAGACGTCGAGAGTGGACAGGTCCATCGAACGACCGCCGTGCCGTCGCGCGAGCGCGGCCGACTTCAGCAGGGTGTTGCGCTGCTTGAGAACCCGGTCGTAGTCGGAGCGCACGCCCGCCATACGCGGGGAGCGCGCGGTGATCAGCTCGTCCAGGAATCGGCGGCGCTCACCGGGGTCGCCCTTCACGAGGGCCAGATCCTCCGGCGCGAACAGCACCGTCCGCACGATGCCAAGGATGTCCCGCGGCCTGACCTGCGAGGACCTGTTGATCCGGGCGCGGTTCGACTTGCCGGGGTTCAGCTCGAGCTCGACCAGCTGCTGCCGCTCGCCCTGCTTGATCTGCGCCCGGATGATCGCCCGGTCCGCTCCCATGCGCACCAGGGGGGCATCGGAGGCGACTCGGTGGCTGCCGAGGGTGGCGAGATAGCCGACGGCCTCGACGAGATTCGTCTTGCCCTGACCATTGGGGCCCACGAAGGCGGTGACGCCCGGGTCGAGCGGAACTTCGACCCGGGCGTACGAGCGGAAGTCGGCGAGCGACAGATGCGTGACGTGCATGGTGGTGCGCCGACCTCCCCCGGTGCTTGTTCTCGCTGGTTACTTCGTCTCGACCGCGTGGCCGCCGAACTGGTTCCGCAGCGCCGCGATCATCTTCATCTGCGGAGAGTCCTCCTGACGCGAGGCGAACCGCGCGAACAGGGAGGCCGTGATCGCGGGCAGCGGCACGGCGTTGTCGATGGCGGCTTCCACAGTCCAGCGGCCCTCGCCGGAGTCCTGTGCATAACCGCGCAGCTTCTCCAGGTGCTCGTCCTCGTCGAGGGCGTTCACGGCCAGGTCCAGCAGCCAGGAACGGATGACCGTGCCCTCCTGCCAGGAGCGGAAGACCTCCCGGACGTCCGTCACGGAGTCGACCTTCTCCAGCAGCTCCCAGCCCTCGGCGTAGGCCTGCATCATGGCGTACTCGATGCCGTTGTGGACCATCTTCGCGAAGTGCCCCGCGCCGACCTTGCCGGCGTGCACCGAGCCGAAGTCGCCCTCGGGCTTGAGCGCGTCGAAGACCGGCTGCACCTTGGCGACGTTCTCCGCGTCGCCGCCGTACATCAGCGCGTAGCCGTTCTCCAGGCCCCAGACGCCGCCGGAGACACCGCAGTCCACGAAGCCGATGCCCTTGGCTGCCAGCTCCTCGGCGTGCTTCTCGTCGTCCGTCCAGCGGGAGTTCCCGCCGTCCACGACGACGTCACCGGGCTCCAGGAGCTCGGCGAGCTCGTCGACGGTCGACTGGGTGGCGGCACCCGCCGGGACCATGACCCAGACCACGCGCGGGCCCTTGAGCTTGCCCACAAGCTCTTCCAGGCTGTGGACATCCGCGAGGTCCGGGTTGCGGTCGTATCCGACGACGGTGTGGCCTGCGCGGCGGATCCGCTCGCGCATATTGCCGCCCATCTTGCCGAGGCCGACGAGACCGAGCTCCATCAGTTGTTCCTTAGGTTGCTGTGGCGTGAGTGGCACCTTCGTACCCACGTCCGAGCCTAAACCCGGACGCTCACGCACAACTGTGGGCATAGGCGCTCATATGACCCACCCCCGGTCGGCCTCGGCCCAGGTCAGCCGCTGAGACGCACCGGCATGATCAGGTACTTGTAGGCCTCGTCCGCCTCGGCGTCCAGCGCCGGCTTGCCGCTGAGCAGCGCGGGCTTCGTGGACGTCGTGAAGGACAGCTGGGCGACCGGGGAGTCGATGGCGCTCAGGCCGTCCAGCAGGAAGGTCGGGTTGAAGGCGATCGAAACGTCGTCGCCCTCCAGCTGGGCGTCGACCCGCTCCACAGCCTGTGCATCGTCGCTGGAACCGGCCTCCAGGATCAGCACGCCCTGCTCGAAGCTCAGCCGCACAGGAGTGTTGCGCTCGGCGACCAGGGCCACGCGCTTGACGGCCTCCACAAAGGGGGCGGTCTCGATCACGGCGATGGAGTTGAACTCCGTCGGGAACAGCGAGCGGTACTTCGGGAGATCGCCCTCCAGCAGACGCGTCGTCGTACGACGACCGGCGCCCTCGAAACCGATCAGACCCTCACCGGCACCGGATCCGGACAGCGCCAGCGTCACGCTGTCGCCGCTCGTGAGCGCCTTGGCGGTGTCCAGGAGCGTCTTGGCGGGCACCAGGGCGACCGCGGACGCGTCCGGGTTCTCCGGCTTCCACAGGAACTCACGGACCGCGAAGCGGTAGCGGTCGGTGGAGGCCAGGGTGACCCGGTCGCCCTCGATCTCGATGCGCACACCGGTCAGCACCGGCAGCGTGTCGTCACGGCCCGCGGCGATGGCGACCTGCGCGGCGGCCGAGGCGAAGACCTCACCGGGAACGGTGCCAGTCGCCGTCGGCATCTGCGGCAGCGCCGGGTACTCCTCCACAGGCAGGGTGTGGAGTGTGAATCGCGAGGACCCGCAGACCACGCTCGCCCGTACACCGTCTGTGGAAATCTCCACCGGACGGTTCGGCAGCGCACGGCAGATGTCGGCGAGCAGCCGGCCGGAGACGAGGACCGTGCCCTCCTCCTCGACCTCGGCGTCCACCGACACGCGCGCGGAGACCTCGTAGTCGAAGCCGGACAGGCTCAGCTGGCCGTCCTCGGCCTTCAGCAGCAGGCCGGCGAGGACAGGCGCCGGCGGGCGGGCCGGGAGGCTACGCGCCGCCCAGGCCACGGCCTCCGCGAGTACGTCGCGTTCCACCCGGATCTTCACTGTTGCCGCCTCCTGCTGTTGCCGGCGCTTCTCGGCCTGCCTGGCTTCGTCGTCTGTCTCGGTGTCGTCGGTCCCTGTGACGGGAAGGACACCGGGAACAGTCTGACGCACGGCACTGACAGTAGGTGCCTCTCGGGGTCAAGTCGTGACGAGGGGCAGCCGGGAGCCGGACAGCGAGTTGTGCACAGGACCCACTTCGAAACGGATTCCCAGCTCTCTCTAGTTGGGAGTAGTAGTAGGGCCTGTGGAAACCGTGGATAACCACGTTTGCCCAGCTCAGAGCGGGAATTTTGTCCACCGGTCCTGTGGGTGGAGGCAGTGGACAACCGGGCGTATCTGTGGAGAACAGAAAGTTCTGCACACACCGTGCACAGGGTGAGGCGAGTTCTCCCCAGCGCCGTCCCCAGGTTTACCCACCTTTCCCACAGGCCAACCCGGCACCTTCGTGTGACGCCTTTCACTCGACTCGGTGAGAAGGCGCGTCGCGTTGCCGAACAGTGGACAGTGATGTGGAGAAGCTGGGGATCGCTGGGGACAACTCGCCTCAGCCTGTGGGTTGCCGGTGGACAACTTCATGCACACCCTGTGGATCAGCTCGCTGTCCACAGTCTGTGGAGATCCTTCATCCACGAATCCACAGGCGGCTGAGCTGGGCTGATGGTCTTTCAACAGCACAGCCTGTGGACACTTTCTGGACAACTCCGCAGTCCCCAGGATGTGGACGGAAGAAAGTCCCCGAATCTGTGGAGAGTGGCCGTAACCCGGCGATTATTCGAACACCGGGTGACCCCGGCACAACGAAGGGCGCCCCCCGGATCTGCTCCGGAGGGCGCCCTCGGTGTCGTAACTCTGCCTCTGTCAGGCGTTCTTGATGCGGTTGGTGAGCTCGGTGACCTGGTTGTAGATGGAGCGTCGCTCGGCCATCAGATTGCGGATCTTGCGGTCCGCGTGCATCACCGTGGTGTGGTCGCGGCCGCCGAAGAGCGCGCCGATCTTCGGCAGGGAGAGGTCCGTCAGCTCGCGGCACAGGTACATGGCGATCTGGCGGGCGGTGACGAGCTGGCGGCCGCGCGAGCTGCCGCACAGGTCCTCGACCGTGAGACCGAAGTAGTCGGCGGTCGCGCTCATGATGGCCGTCGAGGTGATCTCCGGGGTCGCGTCGTCGCCACCGGGGATCAGGTCCTTGAGGACGATCTCGGTCAGGCCCAGGTCGACCGGCTGCCGGTTGAGCGAGGCGAACGCCGTCACCCGGATCAGCGCGCCCTCCAGCTCGCGGATGTTGCGCGAGATGCGGGAGGCGATGAACTCCAGTACCTCCGGCGGGGCGTTGAGCTGCTCCTGTACCGCCTTCTTGCGCAGGATCGCGATCCGCGTCTCCAGCTCGGGCGGCTGGACGTCGGTGATCAGTCCCCACTCGAAACGGTTCCGCAGCCGGTCCTCCAGCGTGACCAGCTGCTTGGGCGGCCGGTCGCTGGAGAGAACGATCTGCTTGTTGGCGTTGTGGAGCGTATTGAAGGTGTGGAAGAACTCCTCCTGCGTCGACTCCTTGTCCGCGAGGAACTGGATGTCGTCGACGAGCAGGATGTCCATCTCGCGGTACCGCTTGCGGAAGCTGTCGCCCTTGCCGTCGCGGATGGAGTTGATGAACTCGTTGGTGAACTCCTCCGAGCTCACATAGCGCACGCGCGTGCCGGGGTAGAGGCTCCGCGCGTAGTGGCCGATCGCGTGCAGCAGGTGTGTCTTGCCGAGCCCGGACTCCCCATAGATGAACAGGGGGTTGTACGCCTTCGCGGGGGCCTCGGCGACGGCGACCGCGGCCGCGTGGGCGAAACGGTTCGACGCCCCGATGACGAAGGTGTCGAAGAGGTACTTCGGGTTCAGACGCGCGGTCGGCTCACCGGGCCCGGTCGCCGGCGCGGGCTGCGCGGCCAGGGGACCCGGGGCACCGCTGGAGGAGGGCAGCGAGGAGCCGCCCGGTCCGCGGTGCCGTCGGCCCGGACCGGGGCCGGGCGACGACTCGGGGAGGTCCCGGCGGGCGTCGCGCTGGTCGTAGTCGGAGCGGCCCTGGTCGTAGTCGCCGCGCGGCTTGTCGTAGTCGGGGCGCTGACTGTCGTAGTCGGAACGCTGGCCGTCGTAGTCCGAGCGCTGGCCGTCGTAGGGCGGGCGGTCCATCGACTGCGGGCGGTAGTCCTGCTGCGGCTGGCCGTAGGTGTCCTGGCCGTAGGAGTCCTGGGAGGGCGACGCGTAGGGGTCGCGCTCGGGGAAGCCCAGACGCTGCTGCTGCCAGCTGTACTCGTCCTGCTGCGGGCGCGGCCAGGCGCCGGGCTCGGGGCGCTGGTACTCGGAGGGGTAGGCGGGGCGGGCCGTGGGGAGCTGGTCGCCCTGGTCGGGGCGGGCCGGGTAGGCGTCGCCGTCGGCGCCGCGGTGGCGGCCGTAGCCCTCGTACTGGCCGGAGGGGAGCTCGGGCTCCTCGTAGCGCTGCTGGGGGCGGGCGGGGGGTGCCGGCGGGGCCGGGGGCTCGCCCGCGGAGTCGTCGACGGTGATCGCGATCCGGATCGGGCGGCCGCACTCGCGGCTCAGGGTCTCGCTGACGATCGGCGCGAGACGGCCCTCCAGTACGCCCTTCGCAAACTCGTTCGGTACGGCGAGCAGGGCGGTGTCCGCGACGAGCGCCAGCGGCTGGCAGCGGCGGATCCAGTGCTCGTCCTTCGCCTCGACCCCCTGGCCGCGGCCCTCGCCGAGGAGTTGCTCGAGTACTCGTGGCCACACTGCGGCAAGATCGGCAGGTACGTCAGCCACAGGGCACGCTCTCTCACGGGTCCCACGAACGTGTGATTGTGGGACGGGTCGGGATTCAAATCGGGTGGGACGGGCGAATCGGAGTTCAGCCAAGGTAGTCAGGGCGACGGGTGCGGTTCAAGTTGTTGTCCCCAGGCTGTGGATAGTGTCTCCCGGTGCCCCCTGGTTTGACCGGATGGCGTAGCCCCGCGTACCGTAACCAGGTCGAGTTGTCGATGGCTGCTGCCGCCTGCCTCCGATGGGCACAGATCGCTGAAGGTGATCGGGAAGCGGTGCACTCGGGCGTGATGCGAGCTACTCGTGGGCGCACGGTGACAGCCAGGACGGCACCCGCCACCACCGATTAATTTCTGGAGCCCCCGAGTGAGCAAGCGCACCTTCCAGCCGAACAACCGTCGTCGCGCCAAGACCCACGGCTTCCGCCTGCGGATGCGCACCCGTGCCGGTCGCGCGATTCTCGCGAACCGTCGTGCCAAGGGTCGCGCCAGCCTGTCCGCCTGATCCCGGTCAGGTCATGCCGTCGTGCTGCCCACCGAGAACCGGCTGAGGCGGCGCGAGGACTTCGCGACCGCGGTACGACGAGGACGCCGGGCCGGGCGCCCGACTCTCGTCGTCCACTTTCGTAGCGGTGCCACGGACCCGCACGCGCCTGGGGAGAGCGCTCCCCCGACGCGTGCGGGTTTCGTCGTCAGCAAGGCCGTCGGCGGCGCGGTCGTACGCAACAAGGTGAAGCGCAGGCTTCGCCATCTGATGCGCGATCGAGTCGATGTGTTTCCCCCCGGTAGCCTGGTAGTCGTACGAGCGCTGCCCGGTGCGGGTGACGCCGACCATGCACAGCTGGCCCAAGACCTGGACGCCGCTCTGCAGCGGCTGCTGGGAGGGGGCGCGCGATGAAGTACCCGCTGCTGGCTCTGATCAAGATCTACCAGTGGACCATCAGTCCGTTGCTCGGGCCGGTGTGCAAGTACTACCCGTCGTGTTCCCACTACGGGTACACAGCCATCGACCGGCACGGTGCGGTCAAGGGCACGGCGCTCACGGCCTGGCGCATCCTGCGCTGCAATCCGTGGTCGCTGGGCGGTGTGGACCATGTCCCGCCGCGCAAGCGCCCGAGATGGCACGAGTTGCTGCGGGGCGCATGGCGCGCACGCAAGGGCGGGCCCTCCGCCGCCGAAACGGCCACCGAGGACAATGTTTCTTCGAGCCCGGCCGCAGAGACCCCGTCCCATGCCCAAGGAGCATGATTAGTGGACACGATTGCCAGCCTCTTCAGCTTCATCACGACACCTGTCTCCTGGGTCATCGTCCAGTTCCACAAGGTGTACGGCGCCCTCTTCGGCGATGACACCGGGTGGGCCTGGGGCCTGTCCATCGTGTCCCTGGTGATTCTGATCCGTATCTGCCTGATCCCGCTCTTCGTGAAGCAGATCAAGGCGACCCGGGCCATGCAGACGCTGCAGCCCGAGATGAAGAAGATCCAGGAGCGCTACAAGAACGACAAGCAGCGCCAGTCCGAAGAGATGATGAAGCTGTACAAGGAGACGGGTACCAACCCGCTCTCCTCGTGCCTTCCCATCCTGGCGCAGTCGCCGTTCTTCTTCGCGCTGTACCACGTGCTGAACAGCATCGCGAACAACGACACCGTCGGTGCGATCAACCAGAGCTTGCTGGACAGCGCTCAGAAGGCACACATCTTCGGTGCCCCGCTGGCCGCGAAGTTCACCGACAGCTCCTCGGACGTCGCGGCGCTGGACGCCTCGCTGACCACCGTCCGCATCGTCACCGCGGTCATGATCGTCCTGATGTCGGCGTCGCAGTTCTACACGCAGCGTCAGCTGATGACGAAGAACGTCGACACCACGGTGAAGACGCCGTTCATGCAGCAGCAGAAGATGCTGATGTACATCTTCCCGATCATGTTCGCCGTCTTCGGCATCAACTTCCCGGTCGGTGTCCTCGTCTACTGGCTGACCACCAACGTGTGGACCATGGGCCAGCAGATGTACGTCATCCGCAACAACCCGACCCCGGGCTCCAAGGCCCAGTCCGCCTACCTGGAGCGTCTGACCAAGCACGTCACGCACCACGGCAAGGTGCGTCGGCGCAGTGAGCGCGTCATCGTCAAGGCGATCGTCGCCAAGGGCCGCGACCGTAACGAGTACGAGCGCAAGTTCATCAACGGCTTGAACAAGGCGGGTCTCGCCGCGCAGAGCGACGGCACTGTGTTGAAGAGCGAGACGGCTGTCGCCGTCGAGACCGAGGACGGTACGCCCACGACGGCGACGCCCAAGCGCCAGCAGCCCAAGCGGCAGAGCAAGTCCCGGCGTCAGTCCGGTGCTGCGAAGGTGGCCGGCGAGCCCGACACCAAGACGTCGCTGACCAAGTCCGACGCTCCGGAGGACGCCAAGCCCTCCGCTGCCAAGAAGGGCGCCCAGAAGCCCGGCTCCGGAACCCGCAGCAAGGCCCAGTCCGGACAGCGCAAGGGCCCGCAGCGGCCCAAGTCCCCGTCCAAGAAGTAAGAAGGAGTCCATCCCGTGACGGAAGGCACCACCTCCGCCGCTGCCGAGGGTGCAGACACCCTGACCCGCCTGGAGCAGGAGGGCGAGATCGCGGCGGACTACCTCGAGGGTCTGCTCGACATCGCCGATCTCGACGGCGACATCGACATGGACGTCGAGGCCGACCGCGCCGCTGTGTCGATCATCAGCGACTCGGGGGGCCGCGACCTGCAGAAGTTGGTCGGTCGCGACGGTGAGGTGCTGGAGGCACTCCAGGAGCTCACGCGCCTGGCCGTCCACCGGGAGACCGGCGACCGCAGCCGGCTGATGCTGGACATCGCCGGCTACCGCGCCAAGAAGCGTGCCGAGCTCTCCGAGCTGGGCGCCAAGGCCGCGGCCGACGTCAAGAACACCGGCGAGCCGGTGAAGCTCAAGCCGATGACCCCGTTCGAGCGCAAGGTTGTGCACGACGCGGTCAAGGCCGCGGGGCTGCGCAGCGAGTCCGAGGGCGAGGAGCCGCAGCGCTTCGTCGTCGTGCTGCCTGCCTGACCGGTCCGTACGTTCCTCCGGCCCCGTCTGCCCGGCAGGCGGGGCCGAACTTTGTCAGCCTGATAGTTCTGGTGGTTCTGGTGTCGGCGTCCGGTTGGCGCCCACGCGGTACGGAAGGACGGTCCCCCGTGACGGAGGCAGCGGAGCTTCCCCCCGCGCCCGAACAGGCGCGTGAGGTATTCGGTGATCGCTTCGCGGACGCGGTCCGATACGCGGAGCTGCTCGCGGAGGCGGGTGTGCAGCGCGGTCTGATCGGGCCGCGTGAGGTGCCCCGGCTGTGGGAGCGGCATCTGCTGAACTGCGCCGTGCTCTCGGAGGTCGTGCCCGAGGGTGTGACGGTGTGCGATGTCGGCTCCGGTGCGGGGCTGCCCGGCATTCCGCTGGCCCTGGTCCGGGAGGACCTGAAGATCACGCTGCTGGAGCCGCTGCTGCGGCGGACGACCTTCCTGACCGAGGTGGTCGAGCTGCTGGGCCTGGACCATGTGACGGTCGTCCGTGGCCGTGCCGAGGAGGTCATGGGCACCCTCCAGCCGGTCCATGTGGTCACGGCACGGGCCGTGGCCCCGCTGGACCGTCTGGCTGCGTGGGGCATTCCGCTGCTGCGTCCCTACGGGGAGATGCTCGCGCTCAAGGGCGACACCGCCGAGGAGGAGCTGAAGAGCGCCGCGACGGCCCTGAGCAAGCTCGGCGCGGTGGGGACTTCCGTTCTGCATGTCGGTGAGGGCGTTGTGGACCCGCTCTCGACGGTGGTGCGGGTTGAGGTCGGGGAGAGCCCCGGTGGTGTGCGCTTCGCGGCGAAGCGGGCGAAGGCGGCCCGTACGGGACGGGCACGTCGGCGGCGCTGATCCGTGGCTGCTGATCCGTCCTGAGGACGAGACGTACTCCACACAAGCTGCCAAACCTATGCATGCCGGAGTGTCGGCGACAGATCGGCCTCGGCTGCTGTGCATCGTGTTTCACGTGAAACGTCGCTCATTGCTGCACGGCATCATCAGCCGGGGCCGCGCCGCGGCCGAACCGCGCGACCGGAAGCCTCTCGGGTCACTCGGAGAGGTAACGGAGTTGTCCACAGAGGTGGATTTCTCCACAGAACACCAGGGCTCACTGGTTCACGACCCCGAAGACATGGGAGGCTCTGTTCATTGCGAGCCTGAAGTCGAGGAGAGTGAATCCTTGCGGTCCGACGCCAACATCGCGGGACCGATGACCGATCCGGTCCCCGGTCCCCGTACCGAGTCGATGGGGGAGGATGTTTCACGTGAAACACCGCCCCCGATGGACGACACTCCCATCGGTCGTGCTGCCCAACTGGCAGTGGAGGCTCTCGGCCGTGCCGGTGAGGGTCTCCCTCGGCCCGAGCAGACCCGGGTCATGGTGGTCGCCAACCAGAAGGGCGGTGTGGGCAAGACGACGACGACCGTCAATCTTGCCGCGTCGCTCGCTCTGCACGGTGCTCGTGTCCTGGTGATCGACCTCGACCCCCAGGGCAATGCGTCCACTGCTCTGGGAATCGACCATCACGCCGAAGTTCCTTCGATCTACGACGTGCTGGTCGAGAGCAAGCCGCTCGCGGAAGTCGTCCAGCCGGTCCCCGATGTCGAGGGTCTCTTCTGTGCGCCCGCCACGATCGATCTCGCCGGTGCGGAGATCGAGCTGGTGTCCCTGGTGGCACGCGAGAGCCGGCTTCAGCGGGCGATCCAGGCGTACGAGCAGCCGCTGGACTACATCCTCATCGACTGCCCGCCCTCCCTCGGCCTGTTGACGGTCAACGCCCTGGTGGCCGGGGAGGAGGTCCTGATCCCGATCCAGTGCGAGTACTACGCGCTGGAGGGCCTGGGCCAGCTGCTGCGCAATGTCGACCTGGTACGGGGACACCTCAACCCCACCCTGCATGTGTCGACGATCCTGCTCACCATGTACGACGGCCGGACGCGTCTCGCGTCCCAGGTCGCGGACGAGGTGCGTAGCCACTTCGGCGAGGAGGTGCTGCGGACGAGCATTCCCCGCTCGGTCCGGATCTCCGAGGCGCCGAGCTATGGACAGACGGTGCTGACCTACGATCCGGGTTCCAGTGGGGCGCTGTCCTATCTTGAGGCGGCACGAGAAATCGCGCTGAGGGGTGTCGGCGTCAGCTACGACGCGACGCACGCCCACATTGGCGCACAGAGCGACCCGAGCATGGTGGAGGGGATCCAGTGAGCGATCGACGGAGGATTGGTCTGGGCCGTGGCCTGGGCGCACTGATCCCTGGTCCGGCAGACAGCACGGCGGCCCCGATTGCCGCGGGAGGTGCCGCACCCGCGTCGCCGACGGCTGTCCCGGTGCTGACCACCGACCGGGGCGTGGCCGCGGCGAAGGTGACCGCGCTGCCGCCTGTTTCACATGAAACCGAGGAGCCGTCGCTGAACGGCATGGCGGAGGTGCCCGCGCCTCCCATGGGCGCCTACTTCGCCGAGATCCCCCTCGACTCCATCAAGCCGAACCCGCGCCAGCCGCGTGAGGTCTTCGACGAGGACGCGCTGCAGGAGCTGATCACCTCCATCAAGGAGGTCGGTCTGCTCCAGCCGGTCGTCGTACGGCAGCTGGGTCCGGGCCGCTACGAGCTCATCATGGGCGAGCGGCGCTGGCGGGCGTGCCGTGAGGCGGGCCTGGAGGCGATCCCGGCGATCGTGCGGGCCACGGAGGACGAGAAGCTCCTTCTGGACGCGTTGCTGGAGAACCTGCACCGCGCTCAGCTGAACCCGCTGGAAGAGGCCGCCGCCTACGACCAGTTGCTGAAGGACTTCAACTGCACGCACGACCAGCTGGCGGACCGGATCGGCCGGTCCCGCCCGCAGGTCTCCAACACCCTGCGGCTGCTGAAGCTCTCGCCCAAGGTCCAGAACCGGGTGGCGGCGGGCGTCCTGTCCGCCGGGCATGCGCGGGCGCTGCTCTCGGTGGAGGACCCGGAGGAGCAGGAGCGGCTGGCCTACCGGGTCGTGGCCGAGGGCCTCTCGGTCCGGTCCGTCGAGGAGATCGTCACCTTGATGGGTTCGCGGGCTCAGAAGGCGCCGAGGGCCAAGGGGCCGCGCGCCGGTGCCCGGGTCTCCCCGGCGCTGACCGATCTCGCGACCCGGCTCTCGGATCGCTTCGAGACGCGGGTGAAGGTCGAGCTGGGGCAGAAGAAGGGCAAGATCACCGTCGAGTTCGCCTCGCCGGACGACCTTGAGCGCATCCTGAACACCCTCGCGCCGGGCGAGCGGCTCGCTCTCCAGAAGAGCCTTCTGGAGGACGACGACGCGGAGGACACCGAGGACTGAGCTCCTGGGCCTTGTTCCATGGTGGGCCGACAAAGGGCGGGCCGTATCCGGTGTGTACCGGAACACGGCCCGCCCTTTGCTTTCTGGCGGTATCGATGGAATCGCATCGTGGATACGATGCGATCGGTATGGCGCATCCACCTGGCGGCACCTCTTAGGGGAGGCGGGGGCCATGCGAACGGTGAGCCGGACCGGACTGGTGAGCGCGGGCCTCGGCCTGGGCGCGGTCGGCGGGTTCGTCGGCAGCCTGCTCAGGGAAAGGAGCGCCCTGACAGCCGCCCGTGATGCAGCGGGCGAGGGAAGCGAGGATCAGCCTTCATGGGGCGTCGGCTCGTACCGCTCACGCTGGACAACCTTCAGGACCTTCCCAAGCGTTGCCGCTCGTGTGTCTTCTGGGAGCTGGATCCAGTCAGTGGCGAGGCCGCGGTAGCCGCCGGCACTCCAGCGCTGGAGAAGGAAGCCTGGATCTCCGCCGTTCTGCTGGACTGGGGATCCTGCGGCCGGGTTGTCTACGTCGACGATGTCCCCGTGGGCTTTGTGCTGTACGCGCCTCCGGCCTATGTCCCTCGCTCGACCGCGTTCCCCACGAGCCCGGTGTCTCCCGACGCCGTGCAGTTGATGACGGCGTTCATCATGCCGGGGTATCAGGGGCAGGGGCTGGGGCGGGTGATGGTCCAGACGGTCGCCAAGGATCTGTTGCGGCGGGGCTTCAAAGCGATCGAGGCCTTCGGGGACGCGCGCTGGAAGGAGCCCGCCTGTGTGCTCCCTGCCGATCACTTGCTGGCCGTGGGCTTCAAGACCGTGCGGCCCCATCCCACGTACCCGAGGCTGAGGCTGGAGCTGCGGACGACGCTCTCCTGGAAGGAAGACGTGGAGATGGCGCTGGACCGGCTGCTGGGGGCCGTACAGAAGGAACCGGCGCTGCGGCCGCTGTGAAGTCTCTTCGGGCAAGCGAATGGGCCAGCCCCTCAGGGGCTGGCCCATTCGTGTTTCACGTGAAACAACGACTGCTCGGTTA
The DNA here is from genome assembly GCF_036173105.1 of Streptomyces sp. NBC_00287. NCBI lineage: Bacteria > Bacillati > Actinomycetota > Actinomycetes > Kitasatosporales > Streptomycetaceae > Streptomyces > Streptomyces sp. NBC_00287. The sequence goes on along the minus strand of NZ_CP108053.1, from coordinate 4,806,704 downwards.
CTCGGCGATGAAGTCCTCGAGGTCGCGGAGGATCGCGGCCTTCGGCTTCGCGCCGACGATGGTCTTGGCGACCTCGCCGTTCTGGTAGACGTTCAGCGTCGGGATGGACATGACGCCGTACTTGGCGGCCGTACCCGGGTTTTCGTCGATGTTCAGCTTGACGATCTCGATCTTGTCGCCGTACTCGGCGGCAATGGCCTCAAGGGACGGCGCGATCTGGCGGCACGGACCGCACCAGGCGGCCCAGAAGTCCACCAGGACGGGCTTGTCGCTCTTGATGACGTCCTGCTCGAAGGAGTCGTCAGTCACATTCTTCAGGGTGCCGGCCACGGCGGGCTCCTTAACTGTTGGTGCGTGGGGCGGGTGGAGGTCAGACAGCGGTCTTCTCGGGCTCGGCCTTCTCCTCGTCCGCGAGGGCGGAGAGGAAGCGCTCGGCGTCGAGGGCGGCGGAGCAGCCGGTGCCGGCCGCGGTGATCGCCTGGCGGTAGGTGTGGTCGACCACGTCGCCGGCGCCGAAGACACCGGTGAGGTTGGTGCGGGTCGAGGGGGCGTCGACCTTGAGGTAGCCCTCCTCGTCCAGCTCCAGCTGGCCCTTGAAGAGCTCGGTGCGCGGGTCGTGGCCGATCGCGATGAACAGGCCGGTGACCGGAAGGTCGGAGAGCTCGCCGGTCTTGACGTTGCGCAGCTTCAGACCCGAGAGCTTCTGGTCGCCCTGGACCTCGGCGACCTCGCTGTCCCAGACGAACTTGATCTTCGGGTCGGCGAAGGCACGGTCCTGCATCGCCTTGGAGGCGCGCAGGGTGTCACGGCGGTGGACGATCGTCACGGACTTGGCGAAACGCGAGAGGAAGGTGGCCTCCTCCATCGCGGTGTCGCCGCCGCCGATCACGGCGATGTCCTGGTCCTTGAAGAAGAAGCCGTCACAGGTGGCGCACCAGGAGACGCCGCGGCCGGAGAGGGCGTCCTCGTTCGGCAGGCCGAGCTTGCGGTGCTGGGAGCCGGTGGCGACGATGACGGCCTTGGCCCGGTGCACGGTGCCCGCGGTGTCGGTGACGGTCTTGATCTCACCGGAGAGATCGGCGGACACGATGTCGTCCGGAACGAGCTCGGCGCCGAAGCGCTCGGCCTGGCCGCGCATGTTGTCCATGAGCTCGGGGCCCATGATGCCGTCCTGGAAGCCGGGGAAGTTCTCGACCTCGGTGGTGTTCATCAGGGCGCCACCTGCGGTGACGGCACCCTCGAACACCAGCGGCTTCAGCGACGCGCGCGCGGTGTAGAGCGCCGCCGTGTAGCCGGCGGGCCCGGAGCCGATGATGATCACGTTTCGGACGTCGCTCACGGCTTGATTCCTCGTCTCTGGACTGCGTCATAGGTCCGGTGGGAGCCCCTTTCGGGACTCTCACCCCACCCAACGGATCCTAAGGGGCGCGCATTCCCGCTGTGTCCGGGCACACGAAGGGGCGACACCGTAGCGCATACCACGCGGGGCGGAGACGAAGCGTTCGCGCCGGGAGCGGGTGCTCAGGAGGTGCGGGTGTAGGTGTTGGTCAGCAGAACCTCGGCCTTGCCCACGGAGGGGTCACTCACGCAGGCCGTGGCGACGATGTAGGCGGTGACCTTGGTGGTATCAGAGGCGTCGGGCAGCACCACGAGCAGCGCCTCGGTGCCCTTGTAGGTGCCGTTCTCGGTCGCCAGGGCAGTGTCGGCGTCCTTGCGCCCGATGCCTTCCTGGACGCAGCCGGGAACCGTGGGCTGCTTGAAGACATGGTGTTCGTCTGAGCTGGGAGCGGAATTCACGCCCATGCTGCTGCGCGGGGTACGGCCGTCGGCCGCGGACGTCTCGGCGAGGAGATCGGTGACCTGCCGCTCCAGGGTGCTCGCGGCGAAGGTGTCAGAGGTGGACTGGCCACCGTCGGAGCCGCCGTTTGATCCGTCGTTGAACGAGGCGAGTAGTACGGACCCGAGTCCGAGGGCGGCCGCCGTGAAGACGGTGCCGAGGACGGCGATACGACGGCGTCCGCCCCGTCGGCGGTCCTTGCGGCCGGGGCCGGTGGTGGAGGTACGGGCGTGGCCCGAGGGACGGCCTGCCGTGACCGATGTTTCACGTGAAACATGCGTGTCGTCGTCGGAGCCCTGGGGTGTGACGAGGAGCACCGGGGCCTTCGTGTCCTCGGGAGCCGTGGCGTTCAGCAGTGCCTCCGCGGCGAGGGCTGCGTCGATCCGTCCCGCGACATCGGCGGGCATCCGTGGTGGGCCCGGCAGGGTTCCCAGCAGGCCCCGGATCTCCTCCAGTGAGGCGTAGACGTCCGCGCACAGCTCGCACTCGGCCAGATGCCGTCGTACGGCCGCGCTCCGGGAGGCGGGCAGGAGGCCCTCGGTGAGGTCGGAGAGCTCGGTGACTTCCGGGTGCCCGGCCGTGTCTGTCGTCGACGTCACGCTCGCCCACCTCCGCCCTTCACAGCAGCTGAATCACTTGGCCCGGCATCGCCCGGACCTGCGGCACCTGGTCCCGCTGCCGGTGGGACGGATGTCCCCTCCGTGCGGTTCCGCCGCTCGCTCGGCTTCTTGCCGCCACCGGCGTTTTCCGGCCGCAGATGACTGAGGAGCGGCAGCAGTCTGGCTCTGCCCCGCGCGCACCGGCTCTTCACGGTGCCGGTGGGGACATCGAGGATCCGGGCGGCCTCGGCGACGGGATACCCCTGCATGTCCACGAGGACGAGGGCGGCCCGCTGATCGGGCGGAAGCGTGCCGAGGGCTTCCAGCAACTGCCGATGCAGATCGTTCCGCTCCGCCGGTGCCGCAGCCGACTCGTGCGGCTCCAGGAGCTGCTCCAGCCGCTCGGTGTCATCGACAGGGGACGTCTTCCGGGAGGCAGCTTTACGGGCCCGGTCGAGGCAGGCGTTCACCGTGATCCGGTGCAGCCAGGTCGTGACGGCCGACTGGCCACGGAAGGTGTGGGCGGCACGGTAGGCGGAGACCAGCGCGTCCTGGACGGCGTCAGCGGCCTCCTCGCGGTCGCCCAGGGTGCGCAGGGCCACGGCCCACAGCCGGTCCCGGTGCCGCCGTACGAGCTCGGCGAAGGCTTCGGGGTCGCCCTCGACATGGCGAGCGAGGAGATCGTGATCGCTCATGGCGTCACTCGTGGCGTCGCCCAACGGTGTCCCCTCCCTCCAGCCATCGCTCCGAGCGTAGTAGCTGCAGTCGAACTCAACAGAAACGAGTTCGTGGCCCCTTCGCTCAGCTGGTCACCTTGATGTCCATGACCCTGCCGCGCCACTTGCCGTCGTCGGCCTGTATCGGCAGCTCGGTCAGCCACACCAGCAGGTAACGGGAGTTGAGGTTCTTGTCCGGCTTGAGCGTCACCGTCGTGCCCGAACCCTCGGCGACCTTGGTGTAGCCCTCGTACGACGTCGGCATCACACCGTCGTCACCGGAAGCGGCAAGGAGTTCGACGGACGTACTCCCCATGAAGCTGACCGCCACGTTGCCGACCTTCTGGGCCTTGCCGAGGTCGAGGATGACGCCGACGCCCGACTTCAGGTTTCCGAAGTTGGCGCCCTCGTAGTAGCTCGTCTGCCAGTACGACTTCGGGTCGGCGTCGTAGACCTTGTCCACGTCTTCCGGGTACTCCGAACCGTCGTCGCCGTACGGGTCGAAGGCATGGGCTTCCTGGATGGCGACCGGCTTGCCTGCCGACGGCTTGTTCGGGCTCTTGTCGTCCCCGTCCGTCGTCTGCGTCTGCTCCGATTCGCCCGACGGATTGCCGTGCTCCATGAGGGCGTCCGCCAGTTGCCAGCTGCCCAGGCCCAGGGCGGCGATGAGGAGGGCCGAGACGGCCCACTTCAGCGCCCTGCCCGTGCGGCTCTGCAGCGGGGGCGGCGGGGCGGGGACCGGCTGGGTGGCGCCCGGGTGCGGGGACTGGCGGCCGTAGGTGCCCTGCTGGTACGTCGTGCGCTGGTACTCCGGCGGTGCGGTGAACGCCGGCTCCGGCGGGCGGATGCGGGGCATCTCGCTGATCGCCTTCACCAGCTCCTCCGGCGTCGTGCACGCGGCCTCGTGCCGGGAGGCGGTCGCGCCGTCGTTGACGAGCGCGCGCATGGACAGCTCGGACAGACCGCGGTGGACACCGGCCCGTACCTGGTCGGGGGCGATCAGGCCGACGTCCTTGGGCAGCCCGGACAGACCGTAGGCGTCGTTCTCGTACGGCCAGCGCTGGGTGAGCGCCGCGTACAGCAGGGCGCCGATCGACTCCGTGTCGGTGCGCTGCGGGGTGTCCGAACTGATGCCGCGCAGCGCGGCGTTGACGGCCAGTCCGCGGATGCGCCACTGCCCGCTCGACGTGCGCAGCACCGCGTTGGGGTTCAGCCGCAGATGGGCGAGGCCCTCACGGTGCGCGGCGGCCATGGCGGAGGCGACCTGGGCGACCATCTGGTAGCCGTCGTACGGCTCCAGCGGGCCCGAGGACAACAGCGTGGTCAGCTCGGTGGCGTCGGGCAGCCACTCGTGGACGACGTAGACGAGGTCGTTCTCCTCGACGGCGTCGAGCACCTGGACGAAACGGGGGTCGCCGAGCAGCGCGGAGGAGCGGGCGGCAGCCAGTACGGAGCGGGCCCGTGAGTGGTCCGCCGGCAGGATGTGGACGCCGACGGCGCGCCGCAGCTTCTCGTCCACCGCACGCCAACTGCTGAAACCGTCCAGACGGGTGACGCACTCCTCCAGCCGGTAGCGTCTGGCGAGTTTGTGGCCGCTGTGCAGTTCGGGTGGTGAGGCCTTCCCGGAACCCTCGGTCCCGCCACTCCCCTGTGCCTCGTCGGTGTCCGTGTCCCGCTCCCGATTCTTGGCCACCCCGTCGGCCGTGGACTGGTCCGCCTGTGCGGTCAGCGGCTCGTCGCCGCTGTTGTCTGCCACGTCGACGGCAGCCGTGCTCCGTTCCGCCACCGTCGCTCCTGCCTCCCCATCCGTTGCGCGCTATGAGACGCCGAAACCAATTGTGCCCACAGTCCGCCGCTATGCACGACACGCGATGGCGGACGATGGTTGTGCGCTTACCCCCGCCTCAGCGCCCCAGACGCCCGCGGACCATCCCGACCAGCGAGTTCAACTCCTCGATGCGCATCTTGCGGGCGAAGACGAAGAACATCCCGAGCAGCACGGCGCCACCCGCCAGGAGGGCGGCGAAGGAGCCGACGACGCCCTGGCCGAGGCTCTGGGCGATGCCGTAGCAGGCCGCGCCGCTCAGCAGCGCGGCCGGGATCGAGGCGATGGCGAGCCTCGCGTACGTACGCATCACCCGCGCACCGTCCAGGTCGCCGCCCAGCTTCCTGCGCAGTCGGGCCCAGGCGACGCCGACGCCGATCGCGTAGGCCAGGCCGTACGAGGCGGCCATGCCGACGACGGCCCAGCGGGCCGGGATGACGAAGAAGCAGACGGCCGAGGCGATGGCGTTGACGGCCGCCACGATGACCGTGTTGTAGAAGGGAGTTCGGGTGTCCTCGTAGGCGTAGAAGGCGCGCAGCACCACGTACTGCACGGAGTACGGGATGAGGCCGAGGCCGAAGGCCATCAGCATGTAGCCCATGTTGGTGGCCTCGCTGGTGCCCGAGGTGCCGAACATCAGCGTGCACATCGGGATGCCCAGGGCCACGAATCCGAAGGCGATGGGGACGATCGCGACCGCTGTTGTCCGCAGGCCCTGGGAGATGTCGTCCCGGACGGCGCCGCGGTCGCCCTCGGCCGCCGAGCGCGAGAGCCGCGGCAGCAGGGCGGCCATCAGCGAGACGGTGATGATGGCCTGCGGCAGACCCCAGATCAGCTGGGCGTTGGCGTAGGCGGCGAAGCCGGTTCCGTCGACGTCGGCGTCGATGCCTGCGGCGGTGGACAGCTGGGTGACGACGAGCGCACCCGCCTGGTTGGCCAGGACGAACAGGATCGTCCACTTGGCGAGCATGGCCGCCTTGCCGAGGCCGTGACCCTTCCAGTCGAAGCGCAGCCGCAGCCGGAAGCCCGTCTCGCGCAGGTACGGGATCATCGCCAGGGCCTGTACGACCAGGCCGAGCAGCACACCGATGCCGAGAAGTCGCTGGCCCTCGGGCGGGATGCTGGTGACCGCCATGCCGGAGCGCTCCGCGGTGCCGTACACCCAGAGGAACATCCCGAGCGTCACGATGATGACGATGTTGTTCAGGACCGGCGTCCACATCATCGCGCCGAACCTGCCGCGCGCGTTGAGGATCTGACCCATCACCACATGGACGCCCATGAAGAAGATCGAGGGCAGGAAGAAGCGGGTGAAGGTGACCGCCACGTCGTTGGCGGCGGCGTTGTTGGCGACGGGGGTGGACAGCGCGCGGACCAGGAGCGGCGCGGCGAACATCGCGAGTGCGGTGAGAGTGGCGAGCGCCACCATCACCAGGGTCAGCAGACGGTTCGCGTACGCCTCACCGCCGTCCTCGTCGTCCTTCATCGCGCGCACCAGCTGCGGCACGAAGACGGAGTTGAGGCCGCCGCCGACGGTCAGGATGTAGATCATCGTCGGCAGCTGGTAGGCGACCTGGAAGGTGTCGCCGAGCAGACCCACACCGAGGGCCGACACGATCATCGCCGAGCGAATGAACCCGGTCAGCCGGGACACCATCGTGCCCGCCGCCATCACCGCGCTCGACTTCAGCAGGCCTCCGGCCTTCCCGCCCTGCTTGGCGGGAGCCGCGGAAGCCGGTGAGGCCGGGGGCGGTACGGGTGCGGTGCCGAGGTTCATGGTCGCGTCGGCCGGGGGTGCGGCGGGCGTCTGCGGCTGCTGGTACTGCCCGGGCTCCGCTGCCGGGCCCGGCACCGACGGCTGCTCGTAGGGCGGGCGACCGCCCTGCTGCTGGTCCCTGAACAGGTGCGCGAAGGCGTCGGGCTCGTGGCGCTCGTCGGAGGAATGGGTGACCAGGTCGTCGACGCCCACGTACTGCGTGGTGCGCGGGTCGTCGCCGTAGGGCAGGTACTGGGTGGCGCCGTCCGGCTCGGGCGCCGGGGTCTGGGCCCACACATTCGGGTCGGGGGCGTACGGCGACTGCTGAGGCTGGGCGTACAACGGCTGCTGCGGCGCGTACGTGCCCGGAGGGGGCGGAGGGTGCGCGGCGCGGTCGTAGAGCGCCTCGGCGACCGGGTCCTGGGCCGAGAGGTCCTGGGCGCGGTAGGGGTCCTGGTCGTAGGCGTCCTGGAGGTACATGTCCGCGGGGGGCTGCGACGGCACCTGGCCGTGCTCGGGCGGCGGGCCTTCGGGGTAGCCCGAGCTGCCCGCGCCCTGGCCGCGGTCACCGTCGTACGGCGCGTTCATGGTTACCCCACCTCATCGTCCCGGGCCCACCGGCCACGACATCCTCAACGGTCCACTCTCTCACCCGTGCCGGACGGGTCGGCGCTTTCCGCTGGGGTGTCCGGTGACGGGTCACTCGGCTGCTCCGGGTCGGCTGCCCCGGCACCGGATCCGGACTCCTCCGTAGGACGGTCGTCGGGGCCCTCGGGGTTCTCCGGACCGTCGGCGGTCTCGCCCGAGGTGTCGGGGCCGTTCTCCTCGGCCGCCCGGGCGGCGCGCTTGCGCTGCGTGTACATCCGGAGGCCGGCGAGGACGAGGAGAAGGAAGCCGCCGCCGATGACCAGCATCACGGTGGCGGTGAACTCGGTGACCTTCACATCGAACTTGACCCGGTCGCCGTATTTCTGCCCGTCCTCCGTGTAGAGCTGGGCGATCACCTCGGCCTGGCCGTTGGCCTCGGCGGAGGTGGTGAACTTCACCGTCTGGGCGTGCCCGCCGGAGACCGTGACCGGCTGCTCGTCATAGGCGCCGCCGCCGATCTTCAGGCGCCTCGGGCTGGTCGAGGTGAGCCGCAGCACCAGGTTGTCGACGCCCTGGACCAGGTTGTTCTGCACGGTCACGGGGATCGTGGCGCTGCGGCCGGAGAGCTTGGTCTCCGACTTCTCGATGAGGGTGACCTGGTCGGCCAGGGACTGCAGGTAGGTCTCCACGTCGTTGCGGTAGACGGCCGCCTCGGTGCCGCGGCCGCGCCACGACGTGGACATCTCGCGGTTCATGGCGCGACCGAAGGGGGTCACGACCCGGGACTCGTCGCTGAGGATCACCTTGAACTTGTCGAGCTTGTCCTGGGTGGCCGCGATCTGCTCGAACGCCGACCGCTGGAGCTCTTGCTTGCGCAGCGCGGAGGGGTAGTCGGACGCCGACGGGACCTTGGTGGTCGCGCCCGGGTCGGGCTTGGCCGTGGCGGCCTCGGTGAGGTCCTGGGACTCGGTCCAGCCGCCGCCCTCGAGGGCCGTCACCGCCTCCGCCAGCGCCCGGGCCTGGCCGGCCGTCGGCATGCGCTGCGGGGCAACGACGATGCTGCGCTGCTTGTCGGTCTGGAGATTGAGCGCCAGGCTCTGGGCCAGGAACCTCTGGACGGCGAGCGTCGAGGTGGACGCCCTCGTCATGTCGCCCCGGAAGAGCGTGGACAGCCGGGCGTCCGCGACCACCGCCGTCGTACCGCCGCCGATGGGGCGGGCCGCGGAGGGTGTGTAGGTCAGGCCTGCCGTCTCCTCCAGGCTGTCGCTGCGCGCGATCACCTTGTCCGCGCCGGCGGATGTGGCGACCTTCACGATCGACGGGTCCACGGCGCCGTCCACGGGCCAGGCGAAGTCGGTGGTCGGCTCCACGTGGAGGATCGAGTCGACGGTGTCGGCGGCGACGTCGGTCGCTTCCTTGAGGTGGCCCAGCGAGCCGGTGACGGCCGTTCCGTTGTGGGCGAGGGAGGCCAGGTCGGGGTCGGCGAAGGGCAGCGCGACGACCTCGTTGTCCGCCACCGCGCCCTGCAGCGCGGCGAGCCACCGCTTGGCGAGCTCCTGATCGGCGCGGGTGCCGGCGGTGGTGGTGTCGTTCTCACCCTGGACGCGGTAGCTGCGCGTCATGGCGTCGACGGAGGCCAGCAGGTCCGGGTCGACCACCCAGGTCACGTCGAGGTCTTTGCCGAGGGAGACCATCTGCTCCAGGCGGCCGCCCGGCGCGAGCTCCTTGGCGAGGTCGTTGTCACGGAAGACCGGCGTCTGCGACTCGTTCGACCCCGTCTGCGCGGTCATGTGGGCGCTGGAGATCAGCGGCCACAGCACCGTCGTCTTCGTCTGCGTGTCGGCTCCGTCCGGCTGCCACGGCAGGAAGGTCCGCTGGACGCCGAGCACCTGGGGCCACGGCTGTGCGGAGGTCTCGCCGGACAGGGAGACCGCGAACTGGTAGATCCCGTTGCCGCCCAGGTCCAGGTCGTCGACCGGTACGGAGATGCTGAAGGACTCGGAGACGCCCGGAGTGAGCTTGGAGAACTTCTCGATGTACTTCCCGCCGACCGGCGTCCCGTCGGTGCCCTGCTGGTAGCCGGTGGTCTTGGCGGCGGTGTCGATGCCGGAGCGGGTGGTCAGCTCCTGGCCCACGCGCAGGTCCACCTGGGCGTCGGTGACCGCCTGCTTGCCGTTGTTCGTCACCGTGCCGGACACCGTCAGCGTGTCGCCGTCCGTGGGCACGCTCGGAGTGAGGGAGTCAACAGCCACGGCGACCGTCTCGGAGCCGGTGGCGGCCTCGGCGGGAGCCGCGGCGGACAGCTGGAGCAGCCCCGCCAGCAGGGGGGCGCCGGCGAGCACTGCCCCGGTGCGCCGCAGCCACCGACGGGCAGGTGAGGGAGTCGTCCCCTGGAAGTCTGCCGCCTCGGCCACGCGCTCGCCCGTCCCTCGTCGTCGTCAGTGGTCGTCGGAATGTGCGTCCACGCATGGTAACGATGCGCGCTGAGGGGAAGTGCCGCGGACTGCGCCACAAGATCGGCTCGTACTCCCGGGCTGTCCCGTATGTGCCCGTATAAAAGGGAGCGGGTTTGTGCACGTTTAATGGAGGCGCAGGGGGCCGTTGCGGCCACGTACCCTCTTTTGTTGTGCCGAACGCCAACGAAGACAACCTCAGTGTCCTGAGTCAGGTGCAGCACCGCGCGGTGAGTGAACTGCTGCGGGTCGCGCCTGTCGCCGACGACCTTGCCCGCCGTTTCCAGGAGGCCGGGTTCTCACTCGCCCTGGTCGGCGGGTCGGTACGGGACGCGTTGCTCGGCCGGCTCGGCAACGACCTCGACTTCACGACCGACGCCCGGCCCGAGGACGTCCTCAAGATCGTGCGCCCGTGGGCGGACGCCGTGTGGGAGGTCGGGATCGCCTTCGGCACGGTGGGTGTCCAGAAGGACGGCTACCAGATCGAGGTCACGACCTACCGGTCCGAGGCGTACGACCGGACCTCGCGCAAGCCCGAGGTGTCGTACGGCGACTCCATCGAGCAGGACCTGGTCCGCCGTGACTTCACGGTGAACGCGATGGCCGTCGCGCTGCCGGAGAAGGAGTTCATCGACCCGCACGGCGGGCTCGGCGACCTCGCGGAGCGTGTGCTGCGCACCCCGGGCACTCCCGAGGAGTCCTTCTCCGACGATCCGCTGCGGATGATGCGGGCCGCGCGGTTCGCTGCGCAGCTCGATTTCGAGGTGGCTCCCGAGGTCGTCACGGCCATGAACGAGATGTCCGAGCGGATCGAGATCGTCTCGGCGGAGCGGGTGCGGGACGAGCTGAACAAGTTGATCCTGTCCGCGAACCCGCGCAAGGGTCTGACGCTCCTCGTCGACACCGGTCTCGCCGATCATGTCCTGCCCGAGCTGCCGGCCCTGCGGCTGGAGAGTGACGAGCACCACCGGCACAAGGACGTCTACGAGCACTCGCTGATCGTCCTGGAGCAGGCGATGGCCCTGGAGGAGAACGGCCCCGACCTCACCCTCCGGCTGGCCGCGCTGCTGCACGACATCGGCAAGCCGCGCACCCGGCGGTTCGAGAGTGACGGCCGGGTCTCGTTCCACCACCACGAGGTGGTCGGCGCGAAGATGACCAAGAAGCGCATGACGGCCCTGAAGTACTCCAACGATCTGGTGAAGGACGTCGCGCGGCTGGTCGAACTCCATCTGCGCTTCCACGGCTACGGCACCGGGGAGTGGACGGACTCCGCGGTCCGCCGCTATGTCCGGGACGCGGGTCCGCTGCTCGACCGTCTGCACAAGCTGACCCGCTCGGACTGCACGACCCGCAACAAGCGCAAGGCGGCCGCGCTGTCCCGGGCGTACGACGGTCTGGAGGACCGCATCGCCCAGCTCCAGGAGCGGGAGGAGCTGGACTCGATCCGCCCGGATCTCGACGGCAACGACATCATGCAGATCCTTGGCGTCGGCCCGGGCCCGGTCGTCGGTCGTGCGTACAAGCACATGCTGGAGCTGCGGCTGGAGAACGGCCCGATGGAGCACGACGCCGCGGTGACCGCCCTCAAGGAGTGGTGGGCCGCGGAGGAGCAGAGCTGAGGCTGTGAAACGGGGTCATGTTTCACGTGAAACATGACCCCTGGGTTCAGCTCGGGATGGATGCCTCGCGGACCGTCTGGCTTGATTCAGGCATGTCTGGAAACCTGCTTGAACCGTTCATGACCACCTCTTAACGTGATCATGAAGATTTCATGAAGGGGTGGGAGTTTGTTTCTCAAGCGACGCGTGACCGTGGCTCTGGCTGCCGTAGCTGCAGCCCTTCTGGTGCCTGCCATCGCAACGCCTGCCGCCGCTGCGGAGGACAGCTGTGCAACGACAGGGGCTGAGGGGTGGCTCAAATTCTCCTGGAGTGGTAAGTACCGTATAGATCCGCTCAAGCTGATGGTTGAAGATCAGTTGGGGGACGGTCACCACGTTGCAGTGCGCCTCGTAACGAATCGAGCCGACGGGACGATCCATCACTGGGGATGGCACCACAACTATGAGGGTGTCGACATCATGCAAGTCTGGAACACATATGCCTCTGACTCCGCAGGAATCACGAAGGCCGAGATCCAGGTAGCCAGGATGGAAGGCAGCACCATCATGAACCTGTGCAACAGTGGCAAGATTGCGAACCCGAACTGGTAGAGGGATGAATTAGCCTCGATCCCTTTGAGGGTGCGTCAGCAAGCGGACGCACCCTCTTTGGGTTCCAAAATAAGTGCTCTCGGGGTGCAATCCACAACCTGCAGCTTGCGATGTTTCATGTGAAACATCGCCCCTGTGGATTCGCTGGCCTACTTGGGACTGTAGTCCGAGAGGCAGAGCGTGAAGTCGTCGCTGCCCCCGGTCTCCGTGTACTCCGAGTACTTGGTGCGGTCACACGACTCCGTCGTGCCCTCCTTCTTCTCCGCGACCTTGTACTTGGCGCTGGAGTCGCTGCAGTCCACGACCTCCAGGCCCGGGTCGGTAGTGCTGTCCGGGTCGGAGATGCTCATGCAGTCGCCGACCTTCGCCGTGTTGGCGTCGTCCCGGCTGGCTATGTAGCCGCCGATGACAACGGAGACCACAGCAACGCCAATGACGACGTTCTTGATCGTCTTGAAGCTGAGCTTGCGGCGGGGCTGCTCCGGCGGGACCGGGGCGTACGGGGCCGCACCCTGCTGCGGGAAGCCCGGCTGCTGCGGGTACGGAGCCTGGCCCTGGGGCTGCTGGGCATACGGGTTCTGGCCCTGAGCGAACGGGTTCTGGCCCTGGGGCGGCGGAGTGGTCACTTGGGGGTCCCCCTAAGAACATGGGTGAGTGACGCGAACGGAGCGCGCATAAGACCCACGTAAGTTATCGGGCCGCACTGACACACCAGTAGTCAGGAGGGGCTCTGTGGCACTGATGTGACACTTACCGGCGTTCAAAGCGGGCCATAGCCACCGCAACCGCTCCGTAGATAACGGCGACCGTTACCACCAGCGGCACCGAGCGGCCGTCCGGCGGCAGCATCAGGGCCGCCACTCCCGCGGCGCCGACGAAGGCGACGTTGAACAGGACGTCGTAGAAGGAGAAGACGCGGCCGCGGAAGCCGTCCTCGACCGAGGACTGGACGATCGTGTCGGTGGCGATTTTCGCGCCCTGGGTGGTCAACCCGAGGACGAACGCCGCGACGAGCATGGGAACGGTGGCGAACGGCAGCCCCAACGCCGGTTCCAGTACGGCCGCGACGCCGGCGCACACCACGATCCAGCGGCCGGGGCCGAGCCGGCGCGCCGCCCAGGGCGTCAGCACGGCCGCCGCGAAGAAGCCCGCGCCGGAGACGCCCAACGCCACGCCCAGCAAGGCGAGTCCGTCGTCCGTGGTCGTGGAGAAGGAGTACCGGCACAGCATCAGCAGCATCACCAGCAGGGCGCCGTAGCAGAAGCGCATCAGGGTCATTGTGGCGAGCGCCCACGCTGCCTCCCGGCGGGCCGGTGTGGCCAGATGACGTACGCCCGCCCCCAGATCGCGCGCTGTGCCGGCGATCGCCGTCCGCAGTCCGGGCTGCACCAACTCGGGGTCGGGGCCCAGCAGTTCCCGTGACATCCGCAGTGAGGCCAGCGCCGCGCACAGGTACAGGGCCGCGCCGAGAAGCACCACGGCCGCGTCGGAGTCCGCCACCAGCAGCCGTACGACGAAGGCGAGGCCGCCGCCCACGGTCGCGGCGAGCGTTCCGGCCGTCGGGGAGAGGGAGTTGGCCATCACCAGCCGCTCCTCGTCGACCACGCGCGGGAGGGCGGCGGACAGGCCGGAGAGGACGAAGCGGTTGACGGCGGTGACGCACAGGGCGGAGATGTAGAAGAGCCAGTCCGGGACGGGGCTGAGCATCAGCACGGCCGTCGCCGTCGCCAACAGGGCGCGCAGCAGGCTGCCGTAGAGGAAGACCTGGCGACGCCGCCAGCGGTCGAGGAGGACGCCGGCGAAGGGACCGACGAGGGAGTACGGCAGCAGCAGGACCGCCATCGCGGAGGCGATCGCGGCGGCCGAGGTCTGCCTCTCGGGGGAGAAGACGACGTAGGTGGCGAGCGCGACCTGATAGACGCCGTCGGCGCCCTGGGAGAGCACCCGGAGGGCGAGCAGACGCCTGAAGTTGCCGAAGCGCAGCAGGATGCGCAGGTCGCGGGCGACGGACATGGGGCTCAGCCTCACATACGGGAAGGTCCCCGGGCCGTATGACCCGGGGACCCTTCTCGGCCCTGGCAGGAGCAGACTTGCTGAGCGGCTTTAGCGCTCGACCTCGCCCTTGATGAACTTCTCGACGTTGGCGTAAGCCTCGTCGTCGAAGTACTGGACCGGCGGAGACTTCATGAAGTAGCTCGACGCGGAGAGGATCGGGCCGCCGATACCGCGGTCCTTGGCGATCTTCGCGGCGCGCAGGGCGTCGATGATGACACCCGCCGAGTTCGGGGAGTCCCAGACCTCGAGCTTGTACTCCAGGTTCAGCGGAACGTCACCGAAGGCGCGGCCCTCGAGGCGGACGTACGCCCACTTGCGGTCGTCCAGCCAGGCCACGTAGTCCGAGGGACCGATGTGGACGTTCTTCTCGCCCATGTCGCGGTCGGGGATCTGCGAGGTGACGGCCTGGGTCTTCGAGATCTTCTTGGACTCGAGGCGGTCGCGCTCCAGCATGTTCTTGAAGTCCATGTTGCCGCCGACGTTGAGCTGCATGGTGCGCTCGAGACGGACACCGCGGTCCTCGAACAGCTTCGCCATCACCCGGTGCGTGATGGTGGCACCGACCTGCGACTTGATGTCGTCACCGACGATCGGGACGCCCGCCTCGGTGAACTTGTCCGCCCACTCCTTGGTACCGGCGATGAAGACCGGAAGGGCGTTGACGAAGGCGACCTTGGCGTCGATGGCGCACTGGGCGTAGAACTTCGCCGCGTCCTCGGAACCGACGGGCAGGTAGCAGACGAGGACGTCGACCTGGCGGTCCTTGAGGATCTGGACGACGTCGACCGGCTCCTCGGCGGACTCCTCGATGGTCTGGCGGTAGTACTTGCCGAGACCGTCGAGGGTGTGACCGCGCTGGACCGTGACGCCCTTGTTCGGGACGTCGCAGATCTTGATGGTGTTGTTCTCGCTGGCACCGATGGCGTCCGAGAGGTCGAGGCCGACCTTCTTCGCGTCGACGTCGAAGGCGGCGACGAACTCGACGTCACCGACGTGATAGTCGCCGAACTGCACGTGCATCAGGCCCGGGACCTTGGACGCCGGGTCGGCGTCCTTGTAGTACTCGACGCCCTGCACCAGCGACGCGGCGCAGTTGCCCACGCCGACGATGGCTACGCGAACCGAACCCATTCCGGTTGCTCCCTGTGTGTACGAGTGAGGCCCAAAGCGAGCTCTCACGTGGCGGTGTCGTCGGGCGAATCCGTCCCGGGGTCGTCCCCGGGACGGGGCAGGCCGCCCGTCGATCCAGATGTGGTGTCCTGCTGAGCGGGACCCCCGGTGGCGGACCCTTTGAGGTCCCTCCCGGCCCGCTCGCTCTCGATGAGCTCGTTCAGCCAGCGCACTTCGCGCTCCACGGACTCCATTCCGTGGCGCTGGAGCTCAAGCGTGTAGTCGTCGAGGCGCTCCCTGGTGCGCGCCAGCGAGGCGCGCATCTTCTCCAGGCGCTCCTCCAGGCGGCTGCGACGGCCCTCCAGCACGCGCATACGGACATCGCGCGAGGTCTGCCCGAAGAAGGCGAACCGAGCGGCGAAGTGCTCGTCCTCGTACGCGTCGGGGCCGGTCTGGGAGAGCAGGTCCTCGAAGTGCTCCTTACCTTCCGCCGTCAACCGGTAGACGATCTTGGCGCGGCGGCCGGTGAGGGGCGCGGCGAGGGCGTCCTCGGGGGCGTTCCCCGGCTCTTCGATCAACCAGCCGTTGGCGACCAGCGTCTTGAGGCAGGGGTAGAGGGTCCCGTAGCTGAACGCACGGAACACTCCCAGTGACGTATTGAGTCGTTTGCGCAGCTCATAGCCGTGCATCGGGGATTCCCGGAGCAGGCCGAGGACAGCGAACTCAAGGATCCCGGAACGCCGGCTCATCCTCTCGCCTCCTCGTCTTATGTCGCCCTGATGTATCGACTCGATACATCACGACGATAGAACGACCTTCCGGATGCGACAAGAGGGAGGAAGGTGAACGGGATCACATCACTGATTCATGGGAAGCGAGTTGCCTGATTTGGGGTGAACTTCGGGGCTAGGCGGGTTTTGACGGTGCGTAGTCTGTGCGCCATGCACACCACCGGGAACCAAGTGACGTCTGGGGGCGTCGTCGTCCCCGGTGCAGTACGGGTGAATGCGGAAGCGACCACATCCGTACTTCGGGGGGACCGGAAACCTGCCGCCGTTTCCAGGCGCGTCACACGGGTGCGCCTGCCCGAGGAGTAGTCGTTCGATGAGCGAGCACCGTCGCAAACCGCCGCAGCCGCAGGAAGGCGGACGTGCCGCGGCCCGACGCGGCCAGTCCGGCTCGTCCTCCGGCCGCCGCGCGGCACCGCGAGGCGCCACCGGGTCTTCCGCCGACTCCTATGGGACGAGCTCCCATGGGTCGGAGTCGTATGGTCCGGGTGGTGAGGAGCGTCCGTACGGCGGCCGCGCCGAAGCCCGGCGTGCGGCCCAGAGAAGCGGGGGCGGCCGCCGTAGAGCGGCCGAGCCGGGCCGCGGTGGCCGACGGGGTGCTCCCGGCGGACCGACCGGTCCCGGCCGGGGCCGCGGGCGGGCCTCGGGGCCCGTGAAGAAGCGGATCATCGACTATCCGCGCGCGGGCAAGTACGGCTGGCGCCGCTGGGTGCCCTCCTGGAAGCTCGTGTCCGGCCTGTGCATCGGCTTCTTCGGCAGCCTGGTGGCCATCGCGGGCATCGGCTACGCGATGGTGGGCGTCCCCAACGTGGCGGATACGGCCGAGGCGCAGAACAACGTCTTCTACTGGTCCGACGGCTCCCCGATGGTCGCCACGGGTGGCGAGACGAACCGCCAGATCGTCAAGCTGGACCAGATTCCCGAGGAGATGCGCAACGCGGTCATCTCCCAGGAGAACAAGACCTTCATGACCGACAGCGGCATCGACCCCAAGGGCATCGCCCGCGCCGTGTTCAACATGGCACGGGGCGGCGAGACCCAGGGTGGATCGACGATCACCCAGCAGTTCGTCAAGAACGCGATGCTGGACGACCAGTCGCAGACGATCTCCCGTAAGTTCCAGGAGATCTTCGTCTCGGTCAAGGTGGGCGCCAAGTTCTCCAAGGACGAGATCATGGCCGGTTACCTGAACTCCGCGTACTACGGCCGCGGTGCCTACGGCATCCAGGCGGCCTCGCGGGCGTACTTCAACAAGGACTCGGTCGACCTGAACCCCGGGCAGTGTGCCTTCCTCGCGGCCATGCTCAAGGGCGCCACCTACTACGACCCGGCCGGCGCGACCTCCGTCGATACGGCCGCGACGCCCGAGGCCAACAGCAAGCGTGCCAAGCTTCAGATGCAGGACACGCTGGACAAGATGGTCGAGTACGGCCACCTCGACCCCACCGAGCGGGCCAAGTACAAGGATCTTCCGACGGTCCAGAACCCTCGCTCGAACACCGCGCTGGGCGGCCAGGTCGGCTATCTCGTCGACCTCGCCAAGGCGTACGTGATCAACAACACGAACATCACCGCGAACGACCTCCAGCAGGGCGGTTACTCGATCTACACGACCTTCGACAAGAAGAAGGTCAAGGCGCTCGAGGCCGCGGTGAAGAAGGTCGAGAAGGAGAACATCGACCCCAAGAAGCGGCCGAAGACGGACACGCACGTCCAGTTCGGCGGGGCTTCGGTGGACCCGGAGACGGGTGCCATCAAGGCGATCTACGGCGGTGCGGACGCGACCAAGCACTTCACCAACAACGCCGATGTCACCGGCGCCCAGGTCGGTTCGACGTTCAAGCCGTTCGTCCTCGCGGCCGCCATGAAGTGGGGCGTGCGGGACCCGGAAGGCCTCGAGACACAGCCACAGGACGAGCGGACCAAGGTGTCCCCGAAGAGCCTGTACAGCGGCGAGAACGACCTCAAGATCAAGAACTACGACGGGACGGTCTGGCAGGACGACAAGGGCAAGGAGTGGCTCCAGGCCAACGACGGTGAGGAGTCGCTCGGCGACCCGCCGAACTACCAGGTCGACCTGCGCACCGCGATGCAGTTCTCGGCGAACTCCGCCTTCGTGCAGCTCGGCATGGACGTCGGTCTGGACAAGGTGAAGGAGGCCGCCGAAGACGCGGGCCTCCATCCGGACAGCCTGACCGGTACCACCTTCCCGTCCTTCTCCATCGGCATCTCCGAGCCCAGCGCGATCCGTATGGCGGGCTCGTACGCCACGTTCGCGGCCAGCGGCAAGCAGAATGATCCATACTCCGTCACCGAGGTCAAGAGCGCGGAGGGCACGGTCTACACGCACAAGGACGAGACGCAGCAGGCCTTCACCGCCCAGGTGGCCGACAACGTCACCGACGTCCTGAAGACCGTGGTCGAGAAGGGTACGGGTACCAACGCCCAGCTGACCGGACGTGAGGTGGCCGGCAAGACCGGTACCACCGACGGCAACAAGTCGGCCTGGTTCGTCGGGTACACCCCGCAGCTGTCGACCGCGATCAGCATGTTCCGGTACCCCGATGACGAGACCATCAAGAACCGCAAGTTCCTGAAGATGTACGGCACGGGCGCCCAGGACTCGATCCACGGTGCGTCGTTCCCGGCCGAGATCTGGCACGACTACATGGAGCAGGCGCTGAAGGGCGAGCCGGCGAAGGACTTCCCGACTCCGGAGCCCATTGGCGAGGTCATCAACGACCTTCCGTCCCCGACGCCGACTCCCACGGTCAGCGAGACGGAGGAGTCCAGCCCCACGCCGACCCCGACGCCGAGCAAGACCAAGCCCAACCCGAAGCCCTCGGAGTCTCTGCCGGACTGTGGCTTCTTCGGCTGCGAGGAAACCACTGGCGGGACCGACAACGGCGGCACGGACGGGGGCGTGACCACATCCCCCACGCCCACGGACACCAGCGATACCGGGAACAGCAATGGCAACGGCAACGGAGGCCTCTTCGGAGGCAGTGACTCCACCGGCTAGCCCGACCGGCCGGGAATCCGGTGGGCGCCCGGTTGGGTGCCATATCGCCCGGCGAGGGTGTTTCACGTGAAACATGGGCCGCCGCACCGAACAGGTGCGGCGGCCCACGGCGTATACCCAGGCGCGTACGGCAGGATGTGCCCCATGCCCAGTGCAGAGACGACGCAATCGAGCGTGCACGAGCCGGACCCGGTGCGGCCGACCAAGGACGACGAGGTGGCCCGCAGCGGCAGTGAGCTGATCGGCGGCCCCATCGGACGGCGTGCCCTGCTGGGGACGTCGTGGTGGACCCCGGTGCGGGTCATCGCGCTCGTGGCGATCGGTATGTTCGCCCTCGGCCTGGTCCAGAAGGCGCCCTGCTACAACGGCGCCTGGTTCTTCGGCGCCAGCTCGCAGTACACGCACGCCTGCTACTCCGACATCCCGCACCTGTACCAGGGGCGCGGCTTCGCCGACGGCCTGGTGCCGTACTTCGACAAGCTCTCCGGCGACATGGAGTACCTCGAGTACCCGGTGCTGACCGGTGTGTTCATGGAAGTGGCCTCCTGGCTCACGCCGGGCAGCGGCAGCATCCAGGACCAGGAGCAGTGGTACTGGATGGTCAACGCGGGGATGCTGATGGCCTGCGCGGCCGTCATCGCCGTCTGTGTGACCCGCACGCATGCCCGGCGCCCCTGGGATGGCCTGCTGGTCGCGCTGGCACCGGCCTTCGCGCTGACCGCGACCATCAACTGGGACCTGCTGGCCGTCGCTCTGACGGCCGCCGCGATGCTGATGTGGGCACGGAGCCGTCCGCTCGCCTTCGGCGTCCTCCTGGGGCTCGCCACGGCCGCCAAGCTCTATCCCGTCCTGCTGCTGGGCGCGTTGTTCGTGCTGTGCTGGCGTGCGGGCAAATGGCGGGAGTTCGGAAAGGCGCTGGGCGGTACGGCCGTCGCCTGGGTGGTCGTGAACGGCCCGGTGATGCTCCTCGCCTTCGACGGCTGGTCGAAGTTCTACACGTTCAGCCAGGAGCGGGGCGTCGACTTCGGTTCCTTCTGGCTGATCCTGGCCCAGAACTCCGACAACCCGCTCAGCACCGACACCGTCAACACGCTTGCCACGCTGCTGATGCTGCTGTGCTGCGCCGGTGTTGCCGCGCTCACCCTGACCGCTCCGCGCCGGCCGCGCTTTGCACAACTCGCGTTCCTGATCGTCGCGGCGTTCATCCTCACCAACAAGGTCTACTCACCGCAGTACGTCCTGTGGCTGATCCCGCTGGCCGCGCTGGCCCGGCCCAAGTGGCGGGACTTCCTGATCTGGCAGGCCTGCGAGGTGGCGTACTTCCTCGGGATCTGGATGTACCTCGCGTACACGACCAGCGGAGACGCCCACAAGGGACTGCCGACCGACGGCTACCACTGGGCCATCGGCGTGCATCTGCTGGGCACGCTCTACCTGTGCGCCGTGATCGTCCGCGACATCCTCATGCCCGAGCGGGACGTGGTGCGCCGGGCGGGCGACGACGACCCCTCGGGCGGTGTGCTCGACGGGGCGGAGGATGTCTTCGTGCTCGGCGCCGCGGCCCATCCGCCCAAGCACGCGGCCCACTTCGACGGGCCGCAGGTGGAATGGGGCAGCCCGGGGGTGGAGGACCGTTCGCTCTGAGCGAACGCGGTCCGAAGGGCCGTAGACGCAGGGGCTGGAGAACGCCGAAGGCCGTGCGCGGGAAAACCCGTGCACGGCCTTTCTGTTGCCCTGGGGAGGGTGGATCAGCGGTCGACGATGCGGTCGAACTGGGTGGTGGTGTGGCGCAGATGGGCCACCAGCTCGTCGCCGACCTTCGGCTCCGGTGCGTCCGACGGCACGAACAGGATGGAGACCTGCATGTGCGGCGGCTCGGCGAACCAGCGCTGCTTGCCGCCCCAGACGAACGGAGAAAGGTTCCGGTTGACGGTGGCGAGACCGGCCCGGGCGACGCCCTTGGCGCGCGGCATGACGCCGTGCAGCGCCTTGGGGGCCTCCAGACCCACCCCGTGCGACGTTCCGCCCGCCACGACGACCAGATAGCCGTCGGAGGCCGCCTTCTGCTGCCGGTAGCCGAAGCGGTCGCCCTTCGAGACACGGGTGACGTCCAGGACCGCGCCGCTGTACTCCGTGGCCTCGTGGTCCCCCAGCCACAGCCGGGTGCCGATGCGGGCGCGGAAGCGGGTCTGCGGGAACTGCTGCTGGAGCCGGGCGAGTTCCTCGGCCTTGAGGTGGCTGACGAACATCGTGTGCAGCGGCAGCCGCGCCGCGCGCAGCCGGTCCATCCAGCCGATGACCTCCTCGACGGCGTCCGAGCCGTCGGTGCGGTCCAGCGGCAGGTGGATGGCGAAGCCCTCCAGGCGGACGTTCTCTATGGCGGAGTGCAGCTGCGGCAGGTCCTGCTCGCTCACACCGTGCCGCTTCATCGAGGACATCACCTCGATGACCACCCGGGCCCCCACGAGGCCGTACACGCCGTCGATCGAGGACACCGAGCGGATGACCCGGTCCGGCAGCGGCACCGGCTCCTCGCCGCGCCGGTACGGCGTCAGCACCAGCAGGTCACCGCCGAACCAGTCCTTGATGCGCGCGGCCTCGTACGTCGTGCCCACGGCGAGGACGTCCGAGCCGAGCCGTGTGGCCTCCTCGGCGAGGCGCTCGTGCCCGAAGCCGTAGCCGTTGCCCTTGCAGACCGGGACGAGGCCCGGGAACTGCTCCTGCACGTGCTTGTGGTGCGCCCGCCAGCGCGCGGTGTCGACGTAGAGCGTGAGCGCCATGGCCGGACCTGGAACCTTTCGGGTGGCTGCGGTGTATCAGAGGTATGGAAGCTATCGAAGCAAATGCCCGTGGCTCAGCGGCGCGACATGTAGATGTCGAGCGCCTTGTGGAGCAGCTTGTTCAGCGGGAAGTCCCACTCGCCGAGGTACTCGGCGGCCTGGCCGCCCGTGCCCACCTTGAACTGGATCAGGCCGAAGAGGTGGTCGGACTCGTCCAGCGAGTCGGAGATGCCCCGCAGGTCGTAGACGGTCGCGCCGAGCGCGTAGGCGTCGCGCAGCATCCGCCACTGCATCGCGTTCGAGGGCCGGACCTCACGGCCGATGTTGTCGGAGGCGCCGTAGGAGTACCAGACGTGCCCGCCGACCACCAGCATCGTCGCGGCGGCCAGGTTCACGCCGTTGTGCCGGGCGAAGTACAGCCGCATGCGGTTCGGGTCCTCGGTGTTGAGGGCCGTCCACATGCGCTGGAAGTACCCCAGCGGGCGGGGCCGGAAGTGGTCGCGCACGGCCGTGATCTCGTACAGCCGCTGCCATTCCTCAAGGTCGTGGTAGCCGCCCTGGACGACCTCGACACCGGCCTTCTCGGCCTTCTTGATGTTGCGGCGCCACAGCTGGTTGAAGTTCTTGTGGACCTCTTCCAGGGAGCGGTTGGCCAGCGGCACCTGGTAGACGTAGCGGGGCTGGACGTCGCCGAAGCCGGCGCCGCCGTCCTCGCCCTGCTGCCAGCCCATACGGCGCAGCTTGTCGGCGACCTCGAAGGCGCGCGGCTCGATGAAGTCGGCCTCGATGTCGCGCAGCCGCTTCACGTCGGGGTTCTGGATGCCCTGCTTGATGGAGTTGGCCTCCCAGCGCCGGATGATCACCGGCGGGCCCATCTTCACGGAGAAGGCACCCTGCTGCTTGAGGTGCGCGAGCATCGGTTCCAGCCAGTCGGTCAGATTTGGCGCGAACCAGTTGATAACCGGGCCCTCGGGCAGATAGGCGAGGTAGCGCTTGATCTTGGGCAGCTGGCGGTAGAGGACCAGGCCCGCGCCGACCATCTCACCAGTGCGGTCGTCGAACCACCCGAGGCTCTCGGAGCGCCACTCCGCCTTGACGTCGGCCCAGGCCGGAACCTGCATGTGGCTCGCCGCCGGCAGGCTCTGGATGTATGCCAGATGCTGCTCGCGACTGATCGTCCTCAGGGTCAGGCTCATTCGGGGCGCTCCTCGGGCTGGTGTGTCCCCATGGGTTCAGGGGCTCCGGCTCTCGCGCCGAAGCCTACTGCGCCTCGCGAGCGCCCCGGCTGGGCGTACGGAAGCTTCGCCCCGGCCTGTCGGCCGCCGAGGCGCTGTGCGGTGGTGTCAGAGGCGTCCGAGGACGGTGTCTATGGCGTCAGCCAACGACCCCGCCGAAGAGACCGCCGTGCGCCATGCCCAGGAAGAAGCCGACGCCCGAGGCGCCCAGACCCAGGATCAGGCCGAAGCGCTCCCGCGTCGTCTCCGAGACCCACAGGCCGTAGGCACCGGTGGCGAGCCCCACCAGGCCGGTCCAGGAGCTGAGCAGATGCAGGTCGTGGAACATCGCCGTGACGAAAGACGTGATCCCCAGCACCAGGGTCACCGCGAGCAGGGTGTCCTGGAGCGGGTGGGGCTTTCCGTCCGTGGCGAAGAGGCCTCCGACGGTGTTGGGTCGCATTGTCTGTGCCATAGGGCACCTCCTGCGGAAGGCGGCGCATCGTAGCGCCATACACACCCGATGTATCCAGATTGTCGGCGCTCACGGCCGGATTTCAACCGGAAGCGGGTGTGCGGGTACTCTGTACCGTCTGCAGCAGTGTCTGCCCATGTCACGACCGGGGCTCCCGAGAGGGGACCCCGATTGTCAGTGGCGGCGGATACCGTTGCGTACGCATCACGACCCTCCTGCCACGGAACGACCGTGGCCGCTGAGTCCAAAGGAGGTGGGTTCCACATGCGTCACTACGAGGTGATGGTCATCCTCGACCCCGATCTGGAGGAGCGCGCTGTCGCCCCCCTGATCGAGAACTTCCTCTCCGTCGTCCGTGAGGGCAACGGCAAGGTCGAGAAGGTCGACACCTGGGGCCGTCGTCGTCTCTCGTACGAGATCAAGAAGAAGCCCGAGGGCATCTACTCGGTCATCGACCTGCAGGCCGAGCCTGCGGTCGTCAAGGAGCTCGACCGCCAGATGAACCTGAACGAGTCGGTCCTCCGGACCAAGGTCCTCCGCCCCGAGACCCACTGAGCATCCCGCTCAGCTGATCTCGGGATCCGAGTAGCAGCAGCACCAAGCAGCCAGCAGCAAACCCGCCGAGAGGTTCCCCCATGGCAGGCGAGACCGTCATCACGGTCGTCGGCAATCTTGTCGATGACCCCGAGCTGCGCTTCACCCCCTCCGGTGCGGCGGTCGCGAAGTTCCGTGTCGCGTCCACTCCCCGCACCTTCGACCGTCAGACCAATGAGTGGAAGGACGGCGAGAGCCTGTTCCTGACCTGCTCGGTCTGGCGTCAGGCGGCGGAGAATGTCGCCGAGTCGCTTCAGCGAGGCATGCGCGTCATCGTGCAGGGCCGGTTGAAGCAGCGGTCCTACGAGGACCGTGAGGGCGTCAAGCGCACGGTCTACGAGCTGGACGTCGAGGAAGTCGGCGCCAGCCTGCGCAACGCCACGGCCAAGGTCACCAAGACCGCCGGCCGCGGTGGCCAGCAGGGCGGTGGCTTCGGCGGCGGTGGCGGCCAGGGTGGCGGCGGCTGGGGCGGTGGCCCCGGCGGCGGTCAGCAGGGCGGCGGCGCTCCCGCCGACGACCCGTGGGCGACCGGCGCTCCCGCCGGTGGCCAGCAGGGCGGCGGCGGTGGTGGCGGCGGCTGGGGTGGAAACTCCGGCGGCGGCGGCGCTGGCGGCGGCTACTCGGACGAGCCCCCCTTCTAGGCCTTCGGGCCCGGCCACCGGGCCGGTCCGGGTCAAAGGGTGGGTCGTACCCAAACTTCTTGATCACACAGGAGAAACACCATGGCGAAGCCGCCTGTGCGCAAGCCTAAGAAGAAGGTCTGCGCTTTCTGCAAGGACAAGGTCACGTACGTGGACTACAAGGACACGAACATGCTGCGGAAGTTCATTTCCGACCGCGGCAAGATCCGTGCCCGCCGCGTGACCGGCAACTGCACGCAGCACCAGCGTGACGTCGCCACGGCCGTCAAGAACAGCCGTGAGATGGCGCTGCTGCCCTACACCTCCACCGCGCGATAAGGGAAGGGTGACCGACTAATGAAGATCATCCTCACCCACGAGGTCTCCGGCCTCGGCGCCGCGGGCGACGTCGTCGACGTCAAGGACGGCTACGCTCGCAACTACCTGATCCCGCGGAACTTCGCGATCCGTTGGACCAAGGGTGGCGAGAAGGACGTCGAGCAGATCCGTCGTGCTCGCAAGATCCACGAGATCCAGACCATCGAGCAGGCCAACGTTGTGAAGGCCCAGCTCGAGGGCGTCAAGGTCCGTCTGGCCGTCCGCTCCGGCGACGCCGGTCGTCTCTTCGGTTCCGTCACCCCGGCCGACATCGCCTCGGCGATCAAGGCTTCCGGTGGCCCCGAGGTCGACAAGCGCCGCATCGAGCTCGGCGCGCCGATCAAGACCCTGGGCGCCCACGAGACGTCCGTGCGTCTGCACCCCGAGGTTGCCGCCAAGGTCAACATCGAGGTCGTCGCGGCCTGATCGCCGCGCTCGGCTCGAAGAGCTGAGAGAAGGGGTCGTACCCGCGGGGTGCGGCCCCTTCTTCATGCTTGTCGCCCGGTGAGTTCGTGCCTGTCTGTGCTTGTTCGGCGCCAGGGCAGGTGCCATGTTTCACGTGAAACGCCGGTTTCACGTGAAACAGTCAGCGCGTCGCGCCCGTGACGATCCATCGGCCCGAGCGGGCGCGGAGCCAGAGCGTCAGCATGCGGACCGTCATCATCAGCGTCATCGCTCCCCAGACCGCGGTGAGTCCACCGCCGAGAACCGGGATGAGCAGGGCGACCGGAGTGAACACGGCCAGGGTGAGCACCATGGCCCACGCCAGATACGGGCCGTCGCCCGCACCCATCAGGACGCCGTCCAGGACGAAGACCACGCCGCAGATCGGCTGGGAGAGCGCCACCATGAGCAGGGCGGGCAGCGCGGTGTCCTTCACGACCGGGTCGCTGGTGAACAGAGGCAGGAAGAGGGGGCGGGCGATCACCACGAGCAGGGCCAGTACGACACCGGCCGCGATGCCCCACTCCACCATGCGGCGACAGGCGGCGCGGGCACCCTCGGCGTCGTCCGCGCCGAGATAGCGCCCGATGATCGCCTGTCCGGCTATGGCTATGGCGTCGAGAGCGAAGGCGAGCAGGCTCCAGAGGGACAGGATGATCTGATGGGCCGCGATGTCGGCGTCTCCGAGGTTGGCGGCCACCGCCGTGGCGATCATCAGGATCGCCCTCAGCGAGAGCGTCCGCACCAGCAGAGGCACACCGGCCTGGGCGGAGGCTCTGATCCCGGCCGCTTCGGGGCGCAGGGAGGCATGGTGCTTGCGGGCTCCGCGGACGACGACCACGAGATAGGCGGCTGCCATGCCGCACTGGGCGATTACGGTGCCCCAGGCGGATCCGGCGATCCCGAGGTCGGCGCCGTAGACGAGGCCGACGTTGAGGGCGGCGTTGGCGACGAAGCCCCCGATGGCGACGTACAGAGGGGTTCTGGTGTCCTGGAGTCCGCGCAGGACGCCGGTGGCGGCGAGGACGACGAGCATCGCCGGTATGCCGAGTGCGGAGATCCGGAGGTAGGTGGTCGCGTAGGGGGCTGCCGTGTCCGAGGCGCCGAAGAGTTCCACGAGAAACGGGGCTGTGGGCAGGACGACCACGATGACGCCGGCACCGAGGATGAGGGCCAGCCAGATGCCGTCCATGCCCTGGCGGATGGCGGCCTGGAGATTACCGGCGCCGACGCGTCGGGCGACGGCCGCGGTGGTGGCGTAGGCCAGGAAGACGAAGACGCTCACGGCGGTCATGAGGAGCGCGGAGGCGACGCCGAGGCCGGCGAGTTGGGCGGTGCCGAGGTGGCCGACGATCGCGCTGTCCGCCATGACGAAGAGGGGCTCGGCGACGAGTGCGCCGAAGGCCGGAACGGCCAGCGCGATGATCTCTCGATCGTGCCGGCGGCGGGTGGCCTTGGGTGTCGCGGGAGCCTGTGTCATGAGCACCAATCTAATCGTCCACAGGTAAGAGATGCAATGGATGAGTGACCCTTACTCATCGTCTCAGGGTGTGTGCTCTCGCGCACCGTTCGAAGTGATCTAGGGCCGAGTGGGAAAGTTTTTCTTCTGCACAGCCGGTGGATGGGAAACATGCAGGTCAGAGGCGGTCTTTTGGAAAGGGGTTCGGCTTGTTCACAGGGCTGTCCACCGTGTCGTGCACAGGTTTTGCGGAGTTCTCCACAGCATCCGGGCCGTCGTCCACATGGCCTGTGGATAACCAGATTGGCTGACGGTGCCCGCGGGCCTACCGTGGTCCGGCGCCCGCTCCGTCCGTCGGTCGAGAAAACGACACAAAACCGACGAGCCAGAACCGGAGTTGGGCCTCTTAGTTGTCAGTGGCGTGCCGTAGAAATGAGAGGCACGCGAGGTCCGCTCGGCGGACGGGAGGAGGTGGCTCGGTGAGTATTTCCGAGCCCTTGGACGACCCGTGGGCCGACAGCGGGCCCAGTGATCGTCTGCCTGCCTCCCGCCGCCGTGGTGACGGGGGCCGGGGCCGGGACGAGCAGCACGACCGCGGCCGGGAGAGCGGCGAGTGGGACGGTGGCGGTTCGGCCTTCGAGCGGGTGCCGCCCCAGGACCTCGACGCCGAGCAGTCGGTCCTCGGCGGCATGCTCCTGTCCAAGGACGCCATCGCGGATGTGGTCGAGGTCCTCAAGGGTCATGACTTCTACAAGCCCGCGCACGAGACGATCTTCCAGGCGATCCTCGACATCTACGCCAAGGGCGAGCCGGCCGACCCCATCACCATCGCCGCCGAGCTCACCAAGCGCGGCGAGATCAACAAGGTCGGCGGCGCCTCGTATCTGCACACCCTCGTCCAGACGGTGCCGACGGCGGCGAACGCCGAGTACTACGCGGAGATCGTCCACGAGCGCGCCGTGCTGCGCCGTCTGGTGGAGGCCGGCACCCGCATCACGCAGATGGGGTACGCGGCCGACGACGACGTCGACGAGATCGTCAACCGCGCCCAGGCCGAGATCTACGCGGTCACCGAGCAGCGCACCAGCGAGGACTATCTGCCGCTCGGCGACATCATGGAGGGCGCGCTCGACGAGATCGAGGCGATCGGCTCGCGCACCGGCGAGATGACCGGTGTGCCCACCGGCTTCACGGACCTGGACTCGCTCACCAACGGCCTGCACCCAGGGCAGATGATCGTCATCGCGGCCCGTCCCGCCATGGGTAAGTCCACGCTCGCGCTGGACTTCGCGCGGGCGGCGTCGATCAAGCACAACCTGGCGAGCGTCATCTTCTCCCTGGAAATGGGGCGCAACGAGATCGCGATGCGTCTGCTGTCGGCCGAGGCGCGGGTGGCCCTGCACCACATGCGCTCCGGCACCATGACGGACGAGGACTGGACCCGGCTGGCCCGCCGAATGCCCGAGGTCTCGGCAGCGCCGCTCTACATCGACGACTCCCCGAACCTGTCGATGATGGAGATCCGTGCGAAGTGCCGTCGGCTGAAGCAGCGCAGCGACATCAAGCTGGTGATCATCGACTATCTGCAGCTGATGCAGTCCGGTGGTTCCAAGCGCTCCGAGAGCCGTCAGCAGGAGGTCTCGGACATGTCCCGTAACCTCAAGCTCCTGGCCAAGGAGCTGGAGGTGCCGGTGATCGCGCTCTCGCAGCTCAACCGTGGACCCGAGCAGCGCACCGACAAGAAGCCGATGGTGTCCGACCTGCGTGAGTCCGGCTCCATCGAGCAGGACGCCGACATGGTGATCCTGCTGCACCGCGAGGACGCGTACGAGAAGGAGTCGCCGCGCGCGGGCGAGGCCGACATCATCGTGGGCAAGCACCGTAACGGTCCGACGGCGACGATCACGGTGGCCTTCCAGGGCCACTACTCGCGCTTCGTCGACATGGCGCAGACCTGATCCGGGCCGCGTGATGGACGTGGCTGTGACTGTGAGTTTGCCTCCCGGACGGGCGCTCAGCGCCTCGTCTCGTACCTGGTCAGGATCACGCCGCAGGGAAACGTCCGCGTCTCCACCAGGTTCAGGTTCACCCAGCTGTCCAGCGCGGCGAAGAATGGCGTGCCGCTGCCCACCAGGACCGGCGCGGTGGCCAGCACGTACTCGTCAATCAGCCCGGCCCGCATGGCCGCCCCGGCGAGCGTCGCGCCGCCGATGTCCATCGGGCCGCCGTCCTCGGCCTTGAGCCGGGTGATCTCGGCGACCGCGTCGCCGGTGACCAGGCGGGTGTTCCAGTCGACCTTGTCGATCGTCGAGGAGAACACCACCTTCGACATGTCCCGCCAGCGGCGCGCGAACTCGATGTGCGCCGGGGTGGCGTTGGGCTGCTGGTCGCCCGTCGGCCAGTAGGAGCTCATCGTCTGCCACAGCTTGCGCCCGTACAGCGTCAGGTCGGTCGCCTGCAGCTGGTCGGACCAAAACTGGAACAACTCGTCGCTCGGCACGCTCCAGCCGATGTCGTCGCCGGGCGCGGCGATGTAGCCGTCCAGGGACAGGTTCATGCCGTAGATCAATTTCCGCATGGCGCCAGCCTTCCGTGAGTCGGTCTCACGCGTACAGACCGGCGCGGCGCGGGAAACTCATCGGTGCGCGATCTGAGCGCGCATGTAGTCCTCGTCGCAGAAGATCGACATGTCATCGGCGGCGAGACCCTACACCTCCAGAGCTCGCAACACCGGTCAGGATTCGAGAAGCGCCGGTTACCGGGCCGCGGCTAGCGTGAATGCCATGACCTCCATCGATTGCCTCACCCTCGAGGTGGCCGACCCCACGGCCGCCGAGCGTTTCTACACGGATGCCTTCGGCCTGGACGGACAAGTACGTCTGAGAGCCTCGGAGGAGCCGACGTCCGGCTTCCGCGGGTTCACGGTGTCGCTTGTGGTCTCCCAGCCGTCGATCGTCAACGGCTTCTTCGGCGCCGCCCTGGCCGCCGGCGCCACCGAGCTGAAGCCCGCCAAGAAGTCGTTGTGGGGCTACGGCGGCGTCGTACAGGCCCCGGACGGGACGATCTGGCAGCTCGCGAGCTCGTCGAAGAAGGACACCGGCCCGGACAGCCGGAAGATCGACGAGATCGTGCTGCTGCTGGGCGTCTCGGACATGGCCGCGACCAAGCGGTTCTACGTCGACCGCGGCCTCAAGGTCGCGAAGAGCTTCGGCAGCAAGTACGTCGAGTTCGACGGCTCGTCGAGTGCCATCAAGCTGTCGC
Source organism: Streptomyces sp. NBC_00287 (assembly GCF_036173105.1). Lineage (NCBI taxonomy): Bacteria > Bacillati > Actinomycetota > Actinomycetes > Kitasatosporales > Streptomycetaceae > Streptomyces > Streptomyces sp. NBC_00287. The sequence goes on along the minus strand of NZ_CP108053.1, from coordinate 4,776,517 downwards.
TGTACGGACGTCGCGGACTGGCCAAGGTCGCCGGAGTGGCGCCGGAGGGCAGCGGGTCCCACGGGCTCACGATCGGCGGGGACGCCGGGACGTTCACCGACCCGGACGGGTTCGTGTGGGAGCCCGCGGCATGAAGTTCCGGACCCGTGTCGAGTCCCCGGAACCCATGAAGGGCCTGGAGGTACCGCCGGAGGTCGTGGAGGCGCTCGGTGGCGGCAAGCGGCCGCCCGTGACCATCACGGTCAACGGGCACACGTGGAAGAGCAGAGTCGCCATCATGCGTGGCCGCTGTCTGCTCGGCCTCAGTAACGCCAACCGGCAGGCCGCCGGCGTCGAAACCGGGGACGAGGTCGAGGTCGGGCTGGAGCTCGACACCGAGCCCCGTCTCGTGGTCGAGCCCGAGGACTTCGCCCGCGCCCTGGATGCAGACCCGGCCGCCCGCGAGGCCTACGACCGTCTGCCCCAAGGCCGCAAGCGGCAGCATGTGCTTGCCATCGACAGCGCGAAGAAGCCCGAAACACGGCTGCGTCGCATCGAGAAGGCCCTGGCGACGCTCCGGGAGGAAGCGGGCCGGTAAGGCGGCGGCGTTGAGACGCTCGCAGGTGAAGCGGCGTGAGAGAGCGGACGAGGACGCAGGTCGGAGCTGCGCCCCAGGACACCGAGCGGGAGAACCTGCCCGCGCCCCCGGGTAATGCGCTCGACTCCCGCAGGCAACCCGGGGTGGACTGGGGGCATGACGACACCTCAGGAAGAGTTGCTGCCCGGGACCCGACGGGCGCTGCTGCACCGGATCGCCGTGGCCCAGTCCGAGGGGCGGACGCCCTCGTTGGTCGCGGCGGTCGTACGGGACGGGCGCGCCGTGTGGCACGGGTCGCGGACCTCGGTCGAGGGGCACGGGCCGGATGAGAACGTGCAGTACCGGATCGGCTCGATCACCAAGACCTTCACGGCCGTTCTGGTCATGCGGCTGCGCGACGAAGGGCTGCTCGACCTCGGTGATCCCTTGGAGAAGCATCTGCCCGGGACCGGTGCGGGGGAGGCCACGGTCGCCGAACTGCTCGCCCACACGGGCGGATTGGCCGCCGAGTCGCCCGGCCCGTGGTGGGAGCGGACGCCCGGCTCGATGCGGCCCGAACTCTCCGATGTGCTGGGAGAACAGCCCCTCCTGCATCCCGTCGGACGCCGCCACCACTACTCGAACCCCGGTTACACCCTGCTGGGCGCGCTGGTGGAGAAGCTGCGCGCGGCGCCCTGGGAGGACGTACTGCGGCGGGAAGTGCTCGAACCCCTGGGCCTGAGCCGTACGAGCGGGCGACCGAAGGCGCCGCACGCGGGTGGCTGGGCGGTGCACCCATGGGCCGATGTGATGCTGCCAGAGCCCTCGGAGGACCTCGGGCGGATGGCTCCGGCCGGGCAACTGTGGTCCACCACAGCCGACTTGGCGCGATTCGCGAGCTTCCTGGCCAAGGGGGACGACCGGGTGCTGAGCGCGGCGAGCGTACGGGAGATGCGGACGCCGGCCGCGCCGGGCGAGGCCGCCGATGTCGCCGACGGAGTCGCGTACGGGCTGGGGATTCAGATCCAGCACCGGCACGGACGGCTGCTCGCGGGGCACTCCGGATCGCTGCCGGGGTTCCTGGCGAGCCTCTTCTTCAGCGAGAGTGACGACGTCGCGGCAGTGGTGCTCGCCAACTGCACCTCGGGCCCGCTGCTTTCGCTGGTTGCCGCCGACCTCGTGCGCATCGTGGCCGAGGCGGAGCCGCGGATTCCCGACCCTTGGCGGCCGATGACCGAAGTCGATCCGGACGTACTGGAGTTGGCGGGGCAGTGGTACTGGGGGACATACGGCTTCGCGCTGCGGCTGACGGCCGATGGGCTCGTCTCGCTGGAGCCGCTGTCCGGCAACGGCCGGCGCTCACGGTTCCGGGCGAACGGTGACGGCACCTGGACCGGCCTTGAGGGCTACTACGCCGGAGAGCTGCTGCGGGCCGTACGGCGCCCGGACGGGGGTGTGAGCCACCTCGACCTCGGGTCGTTCGTGTTCACGCGTCAGCCGTACGACGAGGGGGCTCCGGTGCCGGGTGGCGTGGATCCGGAGGGATGGCGGGGCATTCCGTAGCGATTGTCGAGCCGCGGGGGCCATGTTTCACGTGAAACATGGCCCCCGGCCGGTCACAGAGCGAGCTTGAAGCCCACGTGTGAGGCCTCGAACCCGAGTCGCTCGTAGAAGCGGTGGGCGTCGGTGCGGGAGGCGTCCGAGGTCAGCTGGACGAGCCGGCAGCCCTGGCGGCGGGACTCCTCGACCGCCCACTCGATGAACTGCGTTCCCAGGCCGCTGCCCCGCTCGTCGGCGTGGATGCGGACGGCCTCGATGATCGAGCGCGTCGCGCCCTTGCGGGAGAGCCCGGGGATGAGCGTGAGCTGGAGGGTTCCGACGACCCGTCCCTCCCGATCGGCCACCATCAGGTGCTGGTTGGGATCGCGACTCAGGCGTTCCAGGGCCGACAGATACGGGGTCAGGTCGTCGGGTGACTCGCGCTGGGCGCCGAGGGGGTCATCGGCGAGCATCGCGACGATCGCCGGAACGTCGTCCGCGGTGGCGGGTCGTATCTCAAGATCTCCCATGGCGCCCACCCTATGCGGAGGGTGCCGGACTGGATCGGCTCAAGCCTGCGCGGGCACGCGCAGGGACTCCACGACCCTGACCAGCGGGGCCAGTTCGGGATTCCGTGCGGCCTCGTCGAGCGCATGGCGCAGGGCGGTGTCGTTGGTCGGCCGAGCCTCATCGAGGAGCTTCAAGCCCGTCTCGGTGACATCGGTGTAGATGCCCCGCCGGTCGGTGCGGCACAGATAGCGCGTCAGCAGCCCGCGGTCCTCGAGGCGGGTGACCAGCCGGGTCGTGGCGCTCTGGCTGAGGACGACGGCGTCGGCGACCTGCTTCATCTGCAGATGGCCGCCCTCTCCGGAGTGCTGCCGGCTGAGGACGTCGAGCAGCGAGTACTCGCGCACGCTCAGATCGTGCCGACTCTGCAGCGCACGCTCGATATGGGCCTCGATCCGCCCGTGCAGCAGGGAGAGGGCGCACCAGCCCTGGGCGAGGGCGGTGAGTGCGGGGTCCGTCGCTGTCATGAGGTCTCCTTCGTCCCTGAGCGGGCTGCAGCCAGAGTAGGGCAGGGTCGCGATTGCCATCGCTTGCAAATATAGCGCGTACGCAAGTATTGTTCTGGCACGTAAAGCTCTCCTGCAATCTTTTTGGGAAGGTGGCACCCCATGCCGCTCGCGCTCTTGGCCCTGGCGATCGGGGCCTTCGGAATCGGAACGACCGAGTTCGTGATCATGGGCTTGCTGCCCGAGGTCGCCGGCGACTTCGGGGTCTCCATCCCCACCGCGGGTCTGCTCGTGACCGGATACGCACTCGGCGTCGTGGCCGGAGCGCCGCTGATGACCGTGCTCGGCACCAAGGTCTCCCGCAAGCGGATGCTGATGCTGCTGATGGTCCTGTTCATCGCCGGAAATCTGCTGTCCGCGCTCGCCCCGTCCTTCGCCGTCATGCTGATCGGACGCGTGGTCGCCTCACTCGCCCACGGGGCCTTCTTCGGCATTGGCTCGGTCGTCGCGGCCGACCTGGTCGCCCCGGACAAGAAGGCCGGCGCCATCGCGATGATGTTCACCGGGCTCACCGTCGCCAATGTCGTCGGCGTCCCGCTCGGCACCTTCGTCGGGCAGTCCATCGGCTGGCGCGTCACCTTCGGCATCGTCGCCGCCCTCGGTGTGATCGGTCTCGCAGGCATCGCCCGGCTCGTCCCCGACCTGCCTCAGCCGGAAGGCGTACGGCTGCGCCATGAACTGGCCGCCTTCAAGAACACCCAGGTCCTGCTCGCCATGGCGATGACCGTGCTCGGCTTCGGCGGGGTCTTCGCGGCCATCACCTACATCGCGCCGATGATGACCCACGTCGCCGGTTTCGCCGACGGTTCGGTCACCTGGCTGCTGGTGCTCTTCGGGCTCGGCATGGTCGGCGGCAACCTCATCGGCGGCAGGTTCGCCGACCGCGCCCTGATGCCTCTGCTCTACGTCTCGCTGGGCGCCCTCGCCGTCGTTCTGGCGCTGTTCACCCTCACCGCCCACAACAAGGTCCTCGCGGCCGTCACCATCGCCCTCATCGGCGCCCTGGGCTTCGCCACCGTCCCCCCGCTGCAGAAGCGCGTCCTCGACCAGGCTCACGGCGCTCCGACGCTGGCCTCGGCCGTCAACATCGGCGCCTTCAACCTCGGCAACGCGCTCTCCGCCTGGCTCGGCGGCCTCGTCATCGCGGCCGGCCTCGGGTACACCTCCCCCAACTGGGTCGGCGCCGCGCTCGCCGCCGCCGCGCTGCTGCTGGCGTTCCTCTCGGCCGCCCTGGAGCGCCGGGACCGCAGGCCCAGCGCCGTCGTGGCCGGATCCGCGCCTGCCGAAGCCCTGGCGCACCGCTGACCGGCCTCGCAGGTCGGTGACTCCCGCACCGACTGAGCGTCCTCGAACGCCGGTGCCCTCCCGCACCCCCTGACCGACCTCGAACGCCGGTTCCCAACACCTCTAGGGAACCGGCGTCGTCGTCTCCGCGTGGCTCAGCCGGCCGCCACCGTGAGCGGGGCGAACCGCCGCTGCCAGTCCCCGGGCAGTTCGGGGATGCCGTGGGTCATCACCGCGTTGAAGGCGACGGAGGCCAGACCGCGCTCCTTGGCCCAGGTCAGCAGCTCTTCGTGCCGTACGTCGATGTCGGTGCGCAGGGGGCGGTCGGTGCGGGCGGCGAGGGAGGCGATCAGGGACTGTGCGGTCCGGGTGTCGCGGGCGATCAGCGGGCCGACGACATGGGTGTCCATGTTGGGCCAGACGGCCGCGTATCCGATGATCCGGCCGTCCTCCTCGGCGACCCGCAGCTGATCGGCGAAGGCGGGCAGCCGGGTGATGAGAGGCGTGCGGTCGGAGCCGAAGACCTCCTCGTCGAGCCGGAGGATCGCGGTGAGGTCCTCGGCGGTGGCCGCACGCGTGCTGACATCCGGCTCCGGGCCGCCGGGCGTGAAGTGCCCGACCAGCATCTCCGCGCGGCCGGTGGCCTTGAAGCCGAGCTCCTCGTAGAGCGGGCGGCCGTTCGGTGTCGCGTGCAGCGTCAGCGGGGTGGTGCCCTGGGCCGAGAGGACGTGGCGCATCAGATGGCGTCCGATGCCCTGGCGGGCGTGCCGTTCGGAGACCAGCACCATGCCGATGGCCGCCAGATCGGGGCGCTCGTGCGGGCCGTACTGGGTGACCACGCAGGCGCTGATGAGTCCGCCCTCGGGGTCGTCGATGCCGTAGCCCTTCCCCGCGGTGAGGAGGAAGCCCCACTTGTGTTCCTCCCGGGGCCATCCCCGGTTCTCGGACAGGTCGGCGCAGGCGGCGAGATCGCGCGGCGTCAGACGGCGGATGGGCAGAGCGGCGGGGGAAGGAGTCGGCACGCAGGTCAGGCTGTCTGACCGGTGGCCTCGGCGTCCACCCGTTTCCGAGGAGACGTATGAGCTTTTGGCCATGTCATGGCCGACGGCACAGGGCGCTGACCGACGCAGGCTGTTTCACGTGAAACATGGACGAACAGCGTGCGTCCGGTCATCCGACCGCTGGGCGGTCGGCCAAGGGCGCACTAGCCTCACCGATCATGGCACGTCTGCATCTCTTCGACCTCGACGGCACCTTGCTGCACGGCACCTCCGCGCCCGTGGAGATCTCACGGCAACTCGGGCTTGAAGCCGAGACGGTGGCCCTCGACCGGGCGATCTCGGAGGGCAGGATCGGCCCGCCCGAGTATGCGGTGCGGGTGCACGCGCTCTGGGCGCCGCTCACCGAAGCGCATGTCACGACCGCTTTCGAGGGGGCTCCCTGGCTGGACCGTATCCGCGAGGTCTGGGCGGAGATCAGACAGCAGGGGGACTATTGCGCGGTGGTGTCTCTCTCGCCGTCCTTCTTCGTCGAGCGGCTCACCGGGTGGGGCGCTCACGCGGCCCACGGATCCCGCTTTCCGGCTCTGCCGTTCACCGAGCCGGTCGATCCGGCCGGTGTTCTCAGCGCCGCCGCCAAGGTGCTCATCGCCGACCGGCTGTGCGCGGAGTTCGGGGTCACGCGGGCCGACTGCATCGCCTATGGCGACTCCATGTCGGACATGGACCTGTTCGCAGCCGTACCGATCTCCGTGGCGGTCAATGCGGACAATCATCTGTCCGGTCTGGCGACCCACTCCTACATGGGGAGGGATCTGTGGGAAGCCTATGAATTGGTGCAGCGCGTCCGGTAATTGAACGAAGTCGCAGCTTCACCCCTGGTCGACAAGTGACGGGGGATGGGGGGACTTGTGTGCGCGGCGCTGGCCGGTATGGTCGACTCCGGTTCGCATCCGGGACGGGCTCCGGGATGAGCGCACACGACTCGAGCGAGCCGAGAACGGGGCAACGCAGCCTAACGGGACGGAGAGATCGAAGACCCGCATTTGCGCTTATGCGACCGGGGTATGCACGCGCGGTGGAATGCTGCGGTGACGAGACTGCGGCCAATGTCACACTCTCCCCTTACTTGTCCGTACGAAGTGTGAATACGGGTTGAATGTGGCCGCAGTGGCCAGGGAGCCGAACGGGGAAAGCAAGCCGTCTGCGGGGGAAAGCAGGCACCTTCCGAGCGAGGAAGTGCGCAGACCGACCGAGAGATGTTCGAGGCGAGGCACACACCATGGACGCTCCGACCACCACGTCGGCCGACAACGGCACTTCCGGCGGCGGGGGCGGCTGGTTCACGCCGCGCACACAGCCGCCGCCGACCCAGGGCAGTGAGCCGGAGACGCCCGAGGGCAGCCGACTGGCGGCGATGCGCCCGGTGGGCAGGCCCGGGCCGGGTGCCGGGGCGAATCCGGCCGTACGACAGGACACTTCACCACCGGTAGCGCCGCAGGCGGCTCCGTCCGAGATACCTGCGCAGCCCACCCACGGCAGGCCGTCCGACATACCCGTCCAGCCCCCAGCCCCCACCCCGCCCCCGCCCAACGAGCCCCGCGTCCCCGTCCAGCGCCCCGCCCCCGCGCAGGAGGCCTCCCCGGACGCCGTCCTCGTCCGCCGGACGATGGCTGAAGTCGGCCCCGTGGCCGACAAGGTGACCTCGTACTTCTACGCGCTGCTCTTCGTCCGCCACCCCGATCTGCGCTCACTGTTCCCGGCCGCCATGGACACCCAGCGGGACCGGCTGCTCAAGGCGCTACTCACGGCCGCCGAGCACATCGACAACACCGAGGTCCTGGTCGCGTATCTGCAGAACCTCGGCCGGGGCCACCGCAAGTACGGCACCCGGGCCGAGCATTACCCGGCCGTGGGCGAGTGCCTCATCGGCGCGCTGAGCAAGTACGCCTCCGCCATCTGGGACGCGGAGACGGAGGCGGCCTGGGTGCGGACGTACACGACGATCTCGCAGGTGATGATCGACGCGGCGGCCACGGATGAACTGCGCGCCCCGGCCTGGTGGTACGCGGAGGTCGTCTCGCACGATCTGAGGACGCCGGACGTCGCGGTCGTCACGGTCCGCCCCGACCAGCCCTACCCCTTCCTCGCCGGGCAGTACACCAGCCTGGAGACGCCCTGGTGGCCGCGGATCTGGCGGCACTACTCCTTCGCCTCGGCGCCCCGCTCCGACGGACTGCTGTCGTTCCACGTGAAGGCCGTCCCCGCGGGCTGGGTGTCCAACGCGCTGGTGCACCGGGCCCGGCCCGGCGACATCCTCCGGCTCGGCCCGCCGGCCGGCTCGATGACCGTGGACCACACCACCGACAGCGGACTGCTCTGTCTCGGCGGCGGCACCGGGATAGCCCCCATCAAGGCGCTGGTCGAGGACGTCGCCGAACACGGCGAGCGGCGGCCGGTCGAGGTGTTCTACGGCGCCCGCAGCAACCACGACCTGTACGACATCGACACGATGCTCAGACTCCAGCAGTCCCACCCGTGGCTGGAGGTCCGCCCCGTGGTGGACCGGCACGGGCTGGTCCAGCTTCCCGACGCCATACGGGAATTCGGGCCCTGGTACGAGTACGACGCCTATGTGTCGGGCCCACCGGGGATGATCCGCAGCGGTGTGGATGTCCTCAGGGACATCGGCGTCCCCTCGGAGCGCATACGCCATGACTCGCTGGAGGAACTGGTCGCCGCGGGGAGCTGAGTTCAGCCGAGGTCCGGTGCGTGCATGGCCCGTACGCCCTCGATGTTGCCGTCCAGATAGTGGCGCAGCGACAGCGGAACGAGGTGTACGGAGGCGATGCCGACGCGGGTGAACGGCACCCGCACGATCTCGTACTCGCCGATCGGTTCGTCGATCTCGGGCCCGTGCCGCAGGGACGTGTCCATCGACTCCAGACGGCAGACGAAGAAGTGCTGCACCTTCACTCCGGTCGCGCCGCCGTCCTCGCCGATGTGCTCGACGGTGTCGACGAAGCAGGGCACCACGTCGATGATCTTGGCGCCGAGTTCCTCGTACACCTCGCGGTGCAGGGCCTCCACGACGGTCGTGTCCGTCGGCTCGACCCCGCCGCCGGGGGTCAGCCAGTAGGGATCCATGCCCGGCTTGGTGCGCTTGATCAGAATCAGGTCGTCACCGTCCAGCAGAATGGCGCGGGCGGTGCGCTTGACCACGGGTCGGACCGTCATGGGAGAAATGTGGCCCGGCTGGTTCCACGTGAAACATCGCGAAACGTCACGGGGTGAGCTCAGCGGGTGATGTCTCCGTCGCCCGAGGCCGCATTGGGCTCAGCACCAGTCGGAGGCCGCCTGCAAAAGCCACTCATGGGCTCGCGCGATATGCGGCATCGCCAGCGTGCCGGTGCGGACCACCAGGAAGTACGTCCGCAGGGGCGGTACGGCGGGTTCGTGCAGGGCGACGACGTCACCGCGGTCCAGAGCGGGCGCGCAGAGATAGCGGGGCAGCACGGCTAGGCCGGCGCCCGCGACCGCGCAGGCCAGGGCCGCCCGTAGGTCGGGGACGATGACGGTGCCGGGGACCGCGGGGCGGGAGTCGAAGACGGAGGCCCAGTAGCGGGAGACGAAGGGCAGCGACTCATGCACCTCGATCACCGGCACGTCCTCCAGTGCGGGTGCTCCGTTGCGGCGCGGTGTCCCGTCGCCGATCTTCTCGGCCCAGCGCGGGGCGGCCAGCAGCACATGCTCTTCGTCGCAGAGCGCAGTCGCGGTGAGCAGAGCGCCGCGTGGGCGGGCCGTGCAGATGGCCAGATCATGATGTCCGGCGGCCAGCCCCTCCAGTGTCTCCTCGGCATTGCCGAAGGAGGCCCGCAGCGCGAAGCCCTGGCCGTCCTCGCCGGTCAGCTCGGTGAGCGCGGGCAGGGCCCGCTCGGCGGTGAACTCGGGAGGCCCGGCAAGGTGCAGGGTCCGTAACGAGGACTCGTCGTCGAGGCCGGTCTCGGTGATCTCGACCAGGGCGTCCAGGTGTGGCGCGGCCTTGTGCGCGAGTTCGTCGCCGATGGTCGTCGGGGTCACGCCCCGGGCCTGGCGGAGGAACAGAGGGCGCCCCAGCTGCCGTTCGAGCGTGCGAATCTGGGAGGTCACCGCGGGCTGGGACAGACCGAGCAGGGCGGCGGCGCGGGTGAAGGAGCCGGCCCGGTGCACAGTCACGAAGGTGCGTAACAAGGCCAAGTCCATGCCGCACCCTCCCCTTCTCAGCCCTCCCTCAGCCCCCCGGCCGCGCCCAACTATAAATAAGTCGATAGGTCTCTGTCGCTACTGTGATTGGACACTGACACAGAGTCAACTAGCCTTGTTCGCGCGGTTCTTCGCGCGCGGAACCGAGGACGGTCCGAGCCACGAGGGGGGAGGCTCGGACCGTCCGTTGTACGTAGCCCGGCCCCCATCGAGGCGCTCAGTGCGCCGACTCGTCCAGCGCTCGCAGCACATCCGCCACAAGATCCTCGGGGTCTTCGGCACCGACCGAGAGCCGGATGAAGCCCTCCGGCACCGCGTCCCCGCCCCAGCGTCCACGCCGCTCGGCCGTGGACCGCACCCCGCCGAAACTGGTCGCGTCGTCCACGAGCCGCAGCGCGTCGAGAAAACGGTCGGCACGCGCGCGCGTGGGGAGCGTGAAGGAGACCACGCAGCCATAGCCGCGCATCTGCCGTGCGGCGGTCGGGTGGGAGGGGTCGGCCGGCAGCCCCGGGTAACGCACTCCGAGCTCCTCCGGCCAGTCGCGCAGCGCCTCGGCGACCGCGAGGGCGGTGGCGTTCTGCCGGTCCACGCGCAACTGGAGGGTGGCGAGCGAGCGGTGCGCGAGCCATGCCTCCATGGGGCCGGGAATCGCGCCGACGATCTTGCGCCAGCGCCGGACGGCGGTCATCGCCTCGCCGCCGCGTCCACACACGTATCCGAGCAGGATGTCGCCGTGCCCGGTGAGCTGCTTGGTGCCGCTCGCCACCGAGAAGTCGGCGCCGAGCTCCAGCGGGCGCTGCCCGAGCGGGGTCGCGAGCGTGTTGTCGACGGCGACGAGGGCGCCACGCGCGTGTGCCGCCTCGACGAGCCGCCGGATGTCGCAGACGTCCAGGCCGGGATTGGAGGGCGTCTCGAGCCACAGCAGCCGGGCGCCGTCGAGGACGTCGAGCTGGGCGTCGCCTCCGGTAGGCGCGGTGCGCACCTCGATGCCGTACGCCTCCATCTGGTCGCGCACCAGGGGCAGTGCCTGATAGCCGTCGCTGGGCAGGACGACCGCGTCTCCGGCGCGCAGCTGGGAGAAGAGGACCGAGGAGATGGCGGCCATGCCGGAGGCGAACACGAGCGTCTCGACGCCGTCCTCGTCCGGCGCCTCCAGCTCGCCGATGGCCCGCTCCAGATGGGTCCAGGTCGGGTTCTCGTCGCGGCCGTAGGTGTACGGCCCGGTGGGGTCGCCCGGCAGATGGAAGTGGGCGGCGAACACCGGACCGGGCAGGGTCGGTTCGTGCTTGACCGGCTCGGGCAGTCCGGCACGCACCGCGCGCGTGCCGTCGCCCGTGCCCCGCGCGGCGTCGCTCATGCCGCCCGCTCCTCCGCCTTCTCGCGCACCGCGTCGAGCAGACCGGTGCTCGCCGCCTCGACCAGCGCAAGACACTCCTCGAAGCCCTCCATGCCCCCGTAGTAGGGGTCGGGTACGTCGACGTCGTCGCCCGAGGTGGGGTCGTACGAACGCAACAGCCGCACCTTTGCCGCGTCCTGCTCGGTGGGGGCTAGCCGGCGCAGCGCCTTGAGGTGGCCCTCGTCGAGTGCCACGACCAGGTCCAGGCGGGCGAACCAGGAGGCCTGGAACTGGCGGGCGATGTGGCCGCTGTCGTAGCCGTGCTCCTCCAGGACGGAGACGGTGCGCGGGTCGGCCGGGTCGCCCTCGTGCCAGCCGCCCGTACCGGCGCTGTCGACCTCGACCAGGCCGTCGAGCCCGGCCTCCGCCACACGCGCGCGGAAGACGGACTCGGCCATCGGGGAGCGGCAGATGTTGCCGGTGCACACGAAGCAGACGCGGTAGGTCATGGGCGCTCAGTCCCCGTCGGGCAGAACGACGTTCAGCGCCCAGGAGACGATCGAGATGATCAGGCCGCCGAGGACGGCGGTCCAGAAGCCGTCGACGTGGAAGCTCAGGTCGAGCTTGTCGGCGAGCCAGGAGGTCAGCAGCAGCATCAGCGCGTTGACGATCAGGGTGAACAGGCCGAGCGTCAGGATGAGCAGCGGCAGGCTCAGCAGCTTCACGACCGGCTTCACCAGGAAGTTGACCAGGCCGAAGATCAGCGCGACCAGGAGCAGGGTGCCGATCTTCTTGCCAGTGCTGTCACCGGTCAGGGTGATCTTGTCCAGCAGCCATACGGCGACCGCCAGGGCACCCGCGTTGGCGATCGTCTTGACTACGAAATTCTTCATGTGTCTGATCGTGGCAGACGAGATCGGAAACCAGCAGTGGGACGAGGGCGGACAAGAGCGATGAAGGCATTCCGGCTGGATGAACTGGAGGCGGAGCGCGCCGCCAATGAGGGCGCCTACCTGCAGTTTCTGCGGGAGCGGAACATGTCGGTCGGTCTCTACGCGCTCAATGCGGGCGAGCATGATCCACAGAAGCCGCACAACCAGGACGAGGTCTACTTCGTTGTGAGCGGCCGTGCCGCGATCACCGTCGGCATGGAGACCACCCAGGTGGCGCGGGGCAGCGTGGTGTACGTCCCGGCCGGCGTGGCCCACAAGTTCCACCACATCAGCGAGGATCTGCGGGTGCTCGTGGTGTTCTCTCCGCCCGAGAGCTGAGGGTCCGCCCCCGGATTCCCTAGGGGATCGATCAGGGGAGGACAGGGGGCGCGAGGCCCCCGCCGGAGCCCTCCACCCGCCTAGCATCGAAGGCAGGCAATCAGAGACGGGTCCGCCGGCACAGCGCGGGCCGTCCGACAGAACCCGGCACAGCGACGGGCGGAGAGGTAAGGACGAGGGCGATGGGTGAGATCTTCGCAGGACTGCCGTGGTGGGTGAAGTGGATCGCGGTGCCGGTCATCGCTCTGGTGGTGTTCGGCGGGCTGATAGCGAGCGTCGTCGGCTTTGTCATCGGGCTGCTGTTCAAGCTGCTGGTCTTCGTGGCTCTGGTCGGTGGACTGATCTATGTCGTACGGAAGTTCACATCGAGTTCTTCTTCGAAGAGCGACTGGTGAGGAACTCCGTGGCAACCGGTGAGCGGTAACCAGAATCATCGGTTCCCTCGGCCGAGGGAAGTTTTCCGGGCAGGCCGTCTGCGAGCGGTGGCGGACGATTAGAGTCCGGAAATCGACGCGGGGACAACCCCGCGAGCGGCGTACACCCCCACCCGTGTTCCCCGCACGGGCTGCCCCCTCGCGCTTCGGGAGTGACCCTTGGCCACGGTAGACACCGCACCTTCCGAAACCCCCGCAGCCCGCGCACCCGCCCGGGCCCCCTACCCTGGCACCGGGACCTGTGTCCGGCCCCCCACACAGCCGACACCCCAGAACTCCACGGGCCCCGCGAGCCCGACGAGTCCCTCAGGTTCCGGGAACTCTCCCGATCCGGCGGGTACTTCCGGTTCCGCGAACCCTCCCGGCCTGGCGAGTCCGCCCGGCTCCGCGAGCCCTCCCCATCCGGCGAGTACTTCCGGCTCCGCGAACCCTCCCCATCCGGCGAGTACTTCCGGCTCCGCGAATCCTCCCCACCCGGCGAGTTCCTCCGGCACCGCCAACTCCGCGACCCTCATCGGATCCGTCCAGCGCGCCATGCGCCTGCTGGAGTCCGTCGCCGACCACGAGCACGGCGCCCCCGCCAAGCAACTGGCCCGGGAGACCGGCCTGGCGCTGCCCACCGCGTATCACTTGCTGCGCACCCTCGTCCACGAGGGCTATCTCCGCCGGGACAAGGGCCTGTTCTTCCTCGGAGAGGCGGCCGAGCGGCTGAGCAGCAGCGGAGCACAGCAGAAACGTCGCAGCGCGGTCGCCGACGCGCTCGCGCACTGGCGGGACTCCATCGGCGTACCCGTGTACTACGCGATGTACCGCGAGGGGGAGATCGAGGTCATGTGTGTCTCCGACACCCCGGGCAATCCGGCGGTCGAGGAGTGGGCCGACTTCCGCGAGACGGGGCACGCGCATGCCATCGGGCAGTGTCTGCTGGCCCAGGTCGACGAAGCCGCGCGCCGCGACCACTTGGAGCGCTACCCCGTTCAGCCCATCACCCCGTACACCGTCCGCGACGATCACACACTGTTGCGGCGGCTGGACCGGATGCGGCGTATGGAGCTGGTGATCGAGCGTCAGGAGTACGCACTGGGCACGGTGTGCGCGGCGATTCCGATCACCGTCGGTACCACGGCGGCGACGATGGCCATCTCCCTCCCGTCCCATCAGGCCGACCGTCTGCTGGTCGCGGCACGGCAGTTGCAGAGCGAGATCGGACGACATCTTGGGTCACTGGCGATCTCTATCAGTATCTGAAAACTCACTCCTTGTGATCTGTCGTGTACGTTCAGCAAGATGCCATCAGCGTCAGGGGGATCATTCCTGGCCAATTCGACGGCAGATGACGGGGTAGGCGATGCGCGAGTCCGTACAGGCAGAGGTCATGATGAGCTTTCTCGTCTCCGAGGAGCTCTCCTTCCGCATTCCGGTGGAATTGCGATACGAGACCTGTGATCCCTATGCCGTGCGGCTGACCTTCCATCTGCCCGGAGACGCGCCGGTGACCTGGGCGTTCGGGCGGGAGCTGCTGATCGACGGTGTGGGTCGGCCGTGCGGTGAGGGCGATGTGCGTGTCTCGCCGGCCGACCCCGACGAGCTCGGTGATGTGCTGATCCGGCTTCAGGTCGGCGGCGATCACGCACTGTTCCGTTCCTCCGCCGCGCCGCTCGTGGCGTTCCTCGACCGCACCGACAAGCTGGTGCCGCTGGGCCAGGAGGGTGCGTTGTCCGACTTCGAGGCCGGCCTCGACGAGGCCCTGGACCGCATCCTGGCGGAGGAGCAGAGCGCGGGCTGAAGCGTTACGGCAGGGCGCCGCGCGGGAGCCGTAACGCTTCAGCAGGGGCTGTGGGGTTGTGCAGGAACGCTTCTTCTCTGATGGGGGAAGCGGTCGGACCGGCCCCCGGCCTCACCCTTCAACCCCGGCCTCACCTTCAGCCCTGCCCCCGGCCCTCAACGCTTCCGCCGCCTCCCCCGCCCCCCACGTGCCGGAGCCGGTTGGCCGCCGGCCATCGCGGGCTCCCGTTCGGGGCGGTCGGCCGAGACCACCAGGGCGGCCAGGGCCGTGGTGACGGGGACGGAAGCGACCAGGCCGATCGAGCCGACCAGCGTGCGCACGATCTCCTCCGCCACCAGCTCGCTGTTGGCGACCGTGCCCACACTGCTCTCGGCGATCGAGAAGAGCAGCAGCAACGGCAGCGCGGCGCCCGCGTAGGCGAGGACGAGGGTGTTGACGACGGACGCGATGTGATCGCGGCCGATCCGGATGGCGGCCCGGTACAACCCGCGCCAGCCCATCGTGGGGTTGGCCTCGTGCAGCTCCCAGACGGCCGAGGTCTGGGTGACCGTCACATCGTCGAGGACACCGAGGGAACCGATGATGATGCCGGCGAGCAGCAGACCGCTCATGTCGATCTCCGGGTACAGCCCGTGGATCAGACCGGTGTTGTCGTCCGTGTTGCCGGTGAGGGCTGCCCAGTCGATGAAGACGGAGCCGAGGATGCCGATGAGCAGCAGCGAGATCAGCGTGCCGAGCACCGCCACGGATGTTCGTGCCGACAGGCCATGGCACATATAGAGGGCGATCAGCATGATGGCGCTCGCCCCGACGACCGCCACGACCAGGGGGTTCGACCCCTGGAGGATGGCGGGCAGGATGAAGAGGGTCAGCACCAGGAAGCTGATGGCCAGGGCGATCAGCGCCATGACACCGCGCAGTCGGCCCACCACCACGACGACCAGCGCGAAGAGGCCGGCGAGCACCGCCATCGGGACCCGGCGGTTGACGTCGGTGACCGCGTACTGAAGATCCTTGGGGGCCGAGGGCTCGTAGGCCACCACGACCTTCTCGCCCTCGTGCAACTGCCGCGACTGGTCGGGCTGGACGATCTCGGTGAAGGTGCGGCCCTTGTCCTTGCCGGTGTCGACGCGGACCGTCGCCTTCTTGCAGGTGCCGTCCTCCTGTTGCTGCGCCGAGGAGCCCTCGGCGGTGGAGGTGTCGCCGGTCGGGGGGACTCCGGAGGCGCCCGCCGCGGAGCAGCTGACCTCCTCGACCTTGGTGACCGTGGCCTGCTGGGTCTGCCGGTCGAAGCCGACTCCGGTGCGCTCGTGCCCGGGCGCGCCGCCCGGCCACAGCACGACGAGCCCGACGACCACCGCCGTGGCGAACGGGATGATGACCGCCGCGATGACCTTGCGCAGATGCTTGGAGACCGGAGCAGCCGGTCCATGGGCATGGCTGTGGGAATGGCCATTTCCGTGCCCATGCCCGTCACCGCCGCCGGTGGATCCGGAACCGGGGCCGTGGGGCGGCTCGGGCGGGAACGGGGGTTCATGCGTCGTGGTCACCGACCGATCATCGCAAGAACGACAGGGGCCCCCTGTTCACCGCGCCCGAATTGGCGCTAGCGTGGGGGCACCTTTGTACACGCGGGAGCTCGGAGCACCGGGCTGAGAGGGCGCTGACCTCCGTCCCAGCGATGTTTCACGTGGAACGTCACCACACGCGAGTGACTTTCCCCACGAAACGTCGGCAGACGGAAGCCGCTGCGTCGACCGCCGAACCTGTTACCGGGTAATGCCGGCGTAGGGAGTAGGTCTCATGACCATCAAGGACGCACGCACGCCTGCCTCCAGCCAGGACGAGAAGTCCGAGGAGGCCGGGAAGTCCATCGGCTGGCACAAGGCGTACGTTGAGGGCACGCGCCCCGATCTACGGGTGCCGGTTCGTCAGGTGCACCTCACCAACGGGCAGTCCGTCACGCTGTACGACACCTCCGGCCCGTACACCGATCCGCTGGTCGACACCGACGTCCGCCGGGGTCTGGCCCCGCTGCGGGAGAACTGGATCATCGCCCGCGGCGACACCGAGGAGTACGCGGGCCGTCCTGTCCGTCCCGAGGACGACGGGATCAAGCACACCTCGCCCCGCGGCGGCAATCTGCGCAACCTCGACGCCGTGTTCCCCGGCCGGCCGCGACTGCCGCGCCGCAGCAGGGACGGCCAGGCAGTCACCCAGCTCGCGTATGCGCGCCGGGGCGAGATCACGCCCGAGATGGAGTACGTGGCTATCCGGGAGAACGTTTCTCCGGAAGTTGTGCGCGAGGAGATCGCAGCGGGCCGGGCCGTGCTGCCGGCGAACGTCAACCACCCGGAGATCGAGCCGATGATCATCGGCAAGCGGTTCCTGGTGAAGGTCAACGCCAACATCGGCAACTCCGCGGTGACGTCCTCCATCGAGGAGGAGGTCGAGAAGATGACCTGGGCGACCCGCTGGGGCGCCGACACGGTCATGGACCTGTCCACCGGCCGCAACATCCACACCACCCGCGAATGGGTGCTGCGCAACTCCCCCGTCCCCATCGGCACGGTGCCGCTCTACCAGGCCCTGGAGAAGGTCGACGGCAGGGCCGAGGAGCTGACCTGGGAGGTCTACAAGGACACGGTCATCGAACAGGCCGAGCAGGGCGTGGACTACATGACGGTCCACGCGGGTGTCCGCCTGCCGTATGTGCCGCTGACCGCCAACCGCAAGACGGGCATCGTCTCGCGCGGCGGCTCGATCATGGCCGCGTGGTGCCTGGCGCACCACAAGGAGAGCTTCCTGTACGAGAACTTCGAGGAGCTGTGCGAGATCCTCGCCGCCTACGACGTCACGTACTCGCTCGGCGACGGCCTCAGGCCCGGCTCGATCGCGGACGCCAACGACGAAGCGCAGTTCGCCGAGTTGAGGACGCTCGGGGAACTCAACCGGATCGCGAAGCGTTTCAACGTACAGACCATGATCGAGGGCCCGGGACATGTCCCGATGCACAAGATCAAGGAGAACATCGACCTTCAGCAGGAGATCTGTGATGAAGCTCCGTTCTATACGCTCGGCCCGCTGACGACGGACGTCGCGCCGGCGTACGACCACATCACCTCCGGCATCGGTGCCGCGATGATCGCCTGGTGGGGCACGGCCATGCTCTGCTACGTCACGCCCAAGGAGCACTTGGGCCTGCCCAACCGTGACGACGTCAAGACCGGCGTCATCACCTACAAGATCGCCGCCCACGCAGCCGACCTCGCCAAGGGGCACCCAGGTGCGCAGGAGTGGGACGACGCGCTGTCCGACGCCCGCTTCGAGTTCCGGTGGGAGGACCAGTTCAATCTGGCCCTCGACCCGGACACGGCACGGGAGTTCCACGACGAGACCCTGCCGGCGGAGCCCGCCAAGACCGCCCACTTCTGCTCCATGTGCGGTCCGAAGTTCTGCTCGATGAAGATCTCGCAGGACATCCGCCGTCAGCACGGCAGCACACCGGGGGAGATCGAGGAGGGTATGGCCCAGAAGTCCAAGGAGTTCGCGGCGAGCGGGAACCGGGTGTACCTGCCGATCGCGGACTGAGGTCCACGTGGAGCGGTCCGCGTTTGGGAGCCGGCCCGAGGGCAGCACACGAAGCGCGGACCCGCTTGGTCACCGAGTCGGTCACGGAACGAGGACGATCTTGCCGGTGGTGCGCTTGGCCTCGATGGTGCGGTGGGACTCGGCGGCTTCGGCCAGGGGGTATGTGTGCTGGACCGTGACCCGTAGCCGCCCTGCCTCGATGCGTTCAGTGATCTGCTCCAGCAACTCACCGGAGGGCTCAGCCGTGACCCACGTGTACCGCAAGCCGCGGGCGGAGGCCTGCCGCTCGTCCGTTCCCGGGTCGATTGACGCCCCGATGAGCAGACCCCCCGGCCGGAGCACGTCCAGGGAGTGCGGCCCGTAGGAACCGCCGACCAGGTCCAGGACCGTGTCCACCGGAGCCAACGCGGTCCGGAAGTCGGTGGTGGTGTAGTCGATCAGTTCGTCGGCGCCCAGCCCGCGCAGACGGTCATGGTTGGCCGCCCGCGCGGTACCGATGACGTGCGCTCCCAACTCCTTGGCCAGCTGCACCGCGACGTGACCGACGCCGCCGGCCGCCGCATGGATCAGTACCCGGTCGCCGGGCCGGACCCGCGCGAGCACGGCCAGAGCCTGCCACGCCGTGACCGCGACCAGAGGCACGGCCCCCGCGTGCGCCAAGGCGAGGTTCTTGGGCGCGAGGGCCAGTGCGTCGGCCGGCGCGGCGGTGTACTCGGCGTACGCGCCGCGCCGGGTGACCGCCAGCATGCCGTACACCGCGTCACCCGGCACGAAGCGTGTCACGCCCTTGCCGACCCGCTCGACGACACCGGCCACGTCGTTGCCCGGTGTCCACGGCAGGGTGACCAGCTCCGGCACACGCCCGGCCCGGAGAACCGCGTCGCCCGGGTTGACTCCGGCACCGGCGACCTTCAGCAGCACCTCTCCGGGCCCCGGTTCCGGCACGTCGGTTCGGGTGTAGGCGAGCACCTCAGGACCGCCGAACGCGGACTGGACGATGGCATGCATGCGGGCTGACATCAGGACTCCTCGTCAGGGGATCACGGTGCGTTCCATAGTCGGCCCGTGCGAGAACCCTGCGGAAGAAGGCACTTGTCTGATATCGAGGTTCCTCATGGATACCGGCTTCGACCTGAGGAAACACGGTGGCGTGGACGTCTTTCTACGCGACTGTCCCACCCGTGCCGTGCTTGAGCTGATTGCCGGGAAGTGGACCATGCTGGTGCTGGTGGCACTTGAGGACGGCGAACCCATGAGGTTCGCCGAACTGCGCCGCCGGTTGGACGGCGTGACGTCGAAGGTTCTGACGCAGACCCTGCGTGCGCTGGAGCGCGAGGGCCTGCTGAAACGCCGTGTGTATCCGACCGTGCCACCCTGCGTGGAGTACCACCTGACCGAACTGGGCCAGGAGGTGGGCGGGCTGGTGCAGAGCATCACCGACTGGTCGCAGGCGAACATCGCCGCTATCCAGACCGCACGGGAGGAATTCGACGAGCGCACCGCCCGCGGGCCTTCCGGCCTCACCGGGTCGGAACATCGTCCGGTGGGGAGCGGTGAGGGTGCCGCACCGGGGTGAGGTGGTGTTCCGGGCTTCCGGGGCACCGCCTCACTGGGCAGACTGATCCCATGACCGCACTGAGCAAGGGCGCCAATCTTCCTGTCGACTCCCCGGCGGTTCGCGTGGAGCTCTCCTGGTCCGAAGGACCCGGAGTGCCCGACGTGGACGCCTCGGCGCTGCTGCTGACCGCGGCCGGACGCGTGCGGGACGACGCCGACTTCATCTTCTACAACCAGCCGCACCACGCCTCCAAGGCCGTCAGCCACCTCGGCAAGCAGCGGACCGGGGGCCTCGTCACCGACACCGTGGCGGTGGACCTCGGGGCGGTCGAGGCGGCCGTCGAGCGGATCGTGCTGTGCGCATCGGCCGACGGCGGAACCTTCGGGCAAGTGCCCGGACTGACACTGAAGTTGATCGACGACCGGACCGGGAGCGAGCTCGCCCGGTTCGTCGCGGAGGCGGCCACGGAGACCGCGTTCATCGGCGGCGAGTTGTATCTGCGTCAAGGGAAGTGGAAGTTCCGGGCCGTAGGGCAGGGATACGCGTCCGGACTCGCGGGACTGGCAACGGACTTCGGCATCACGGTGGACGAGGAGGAGACCGCCGTACCGTCGCCGCCGCCGGTGCCGACGACGGCGCCTGCGCCTGCCGCCCCGCCCGCCGCCGCCCCGCCCGCTGCAGCCACCGTCGCTCCCACCTCCGCCTCCCCCAACCTCACCAAGGGCGAAGAGCGCTTGCCCGTGGACATGCGCAAGCGCCTCGACCTCCGTAAGCAGCAGGTCGCGGTCAGTCTCAGCAAGCACGGCGCGGCCGGTATCACCGCGCGGGTCATCCTGGTGCTGGACGCCTCCGGGTCCATGTCGTTCCTGTACTCCCGGGGAGTCGTCGCGGACGTCGTGGAGCGGATGGCCGCCGTGGCCGCGCAGTTGGACGACGACGGGGAGATGCAGGCCTGGACCTTCGCCTCGAACCCGGCCCGGCTGCCCGACTTCCGGATCGGGGAGCTGCCGGAGTGGACGCGGCTGCATGTCCGGTGCGGCGAGATGAGCCTCTTCGGCGCCAAGAAGCGCAAGAAGGGTCTTGATGACAGGCAGGTCGACATGCGCACGGTCGGCATCCAGAACGAGGAACAGAAGGTGATCGCCGAAGTCCGTACCTACGTCCGCCAGACCCCGGCCCCGGTCCCCACCCTGGTGCTGTTCTTCTCCGACGGAGGCGTCTACCGCAACGCCCAGATCGAGAAGGAGCTCCGGGAGGCGGTCGAGGAGCCGATCTTCTGGCAGTTCGTGGGCCTCGGCAAGTCGGACTACGGAGTCCTGGAGCGCTTCGACACCCTGCCCGGCCGCCGCGTCGACAACGTCGGCTTCTTCGCGGTGGACGACATCAGCACGGTCCCCGACCCGCAGCTGTACGACCGGCTGCTGTCGGAGTTCCCGCTCTGGACGGTGGCCGCACGCAGCGCGGGCATCCTCTGAACACGGCTGAACCCCCGGACATTCGGCTTGCGCTCCCCGCGACGGGGGCGCAAGCCGAGGGGCCGGGGTCACTCCGGCTGGTGCTCCGGGCCCCCGTAATCCGGGCTGGTGTAGTCCGGGCTGGTGAAGCTCGGGCGTGGGCCTGACGCAGAGCCCTCGCCGGGGCTGGAGAAGCCCGGGCGGTCGTAGCCGAGGTTCGGGATACGGCTGGGCGCCGTGGGTGCCGTGCGGTGCAGGGCGGCGGCGGTGCCGGGGTCGGCCAGCGCGTCCCGCAGGAACGGCAGGATGCCGCGCTCCAGCAGGGCTTCACGCCAGGCTTCCCTGGCCCGGGTCACCTCGCTGCCCAACTCCCCGTAAAGGCCGGTATCGAGCGCCGGCCTGTTGCGCAGGGCGGTGAGCAGCAGTCCCACGGCGGCGACAAGGATCGCGGCCGCCGTCACGGCGCCGAACACCCAGCCGGTGGTGAGCATCGTCTGGGCGAACGCCGGCTCGGGTTCGAGCATCTTCAGGATGTAGCCGACGAGCAGGAAGATCGCCGCGGCGATTCCGGCGAGGACGGGGGTGAGGACGGCCGCGACGGCGACGATGCCCGCGCCTGCGGTCTCGGCGGCGGTCTCTCCCATGGTGGCGGCGAGCCCCATCGCGCTCGGACCCGACTCGGTGGAGCCGGACTCGCGGACGGACGACGGGGTGGACGGCGCCGGCCGGCGCAGTTCCTCGCGGACCTTCACGTAATGCTGGTACTCGGTCGCCGCGGCCGCCGTGATGATTGCGGAGGCGTTGAGCGCCATGGTGCGCAGCTGTTCGGGGTTGAGCCGCTGTCCGACAGCGGCCAGTTCCGGGCGGGTTGGTGCGGAGCGCAGCGCCTCATCGAGGATCCGCTCGTACTCCTGGCGGTCCTCACTGTGCAGGTGCTGCGGAACGCTGTTCATGTGCATCCCCCGATGCTCCGTAGGGCTTGGGGCTCGCATGGCGACGAGCCGTCGGGCAGAAACGGAGGGGAGCCTGCTACGGATAAGCCGATGGTAGAGCGGTGACGGCACACGGTGACAGGGGGTTTCCAGAAATTGGGCCCTGGCCTGCGTCGTCTCCGGTCGTTCCGGCCCGGGGGGACGTCTGCCCGCCAAACGTTCAGATATCCAGGGGAAGTTGCTGGACCAGCAGCTTTCCGGCCATGGTCACTCCGCCGTCCATCGCGATGGCCAGACCGTCGGCGTAGATGTGCGGTCCCTCGACCACCGGGCCGCCGTTGTCCTCGCCGTCCTCGGAGCCGACCTCGCCCAGCAGATAGGGAATCGGGCTGTGGCCGTGAACGATACGGGTGCCGCCGTACGTATCGAGCAGGGAGCGTACGGCGTCGGAGCCGCCCTCGTCGCGGAAGGAGAAGCGCTTGGTGAACTTGCGGAACAGGTCCCAGCACTCGTCCGCGTCATTGCGGGTGAGGGTCTCGCGGACCGTGTCGTTGACCTCTTCGATGGAGTGGCCGTAGTCCAGGTAGGCGGTGGTGTCGGAGTGGACGAGCAGATGCCCGTCGACCTCCTCCATGGCGTCCAGGCGGGCCATCCACTGGAGGTGGTGGTCCTGGAGGCGGTCCATGTCGGTCTTCTGGCCGCCGTTGAGCAGCCAGGCCGCCTGGAAGGTGGCGGTGCCCGCGCCGGAGTTGACGGGGGTGTCGGAGAACCGCTTGGCGCCGATCAGCAGCAGTTCGTGATTGCCCATCAGGGCCTTGCAGTAGCCGCCGGCCGCGGCGGCCTCGGCGGACAGCCGCATCACGAGGTCGATGACGCCGATGCCGTCCGGGCCGCGGTCGGTGAAGTCGCCGAGGAACCACAGCCGGGCGGTGCCCGCGCACCAGTTGCCCGCGGAGTCGATCAGGCCCTTCTCCTGGAGGGCGGCCACCAGTTCGTCGAGGTAGCCGTGCACATCGCCCACGACGAACAGCGGACCGGGGCCGTCCGCCTGCTGCGCGGCCACCGCGGTCACCGGCTCGACGGTCACCTGAACCGTGTCACCGCGGTTGATGACGGGCAGGTCGCGCTGGGTGGGGGTGTACCCCTGCGGGTAGGTCTCCCCGATGAGCGGCGCGATGTCGCCCGGATGCGTGCTGTGGACGTACGGACCGGTCTCGTGGACGTACGCGGGTACCCGGAAGTCGCGCAACGTCGCCGTCCGCTCCACCTCGGGTCCCTGACCGGCCCCCTGAGTCATCAGACCCCTCCACCATCGCGCCGCAGCTGCACCGCTCCGGACTGCCTGGTCGCAGCGGCCCGCGGTGTCGTGGGCCCATCATAGGAATGCCGATCGCGCCATGTGATGACCCAGGGGTGGTGAATCAGAGCAGGGCTCCGGTTCACCACGGCTTTCGCCCCGATTGGGCAGGGCTTCTACCGCCTGCCTTTCGGTCCGGTTCTACTGCTCCTCGGGCGACCGCGGCGGACTGACGGTCGTACGCGGCGGACGTCGCTGGGACGAGGTACGCACGATCAGCTCGGTCGGTATCACCTGCTCGACCGGTTGGTCCGATTCGACCCCCTCGATCGCGTCGATGAGCAGTTGCACCACCGCGGTGCCGATGCGGCGCGGCTTCAGCGAGAGCGTGGTGATGGGCGGTTCGGTGTTGGCGTACACGGTGGACTCGCTGCAACAGACCAGAAGCAGGTCGTCCGGTACCCGCAGCCCGTAGCGGCGGGCGGCGGCGAGCAGATCGGTGCCGTTCGGGTCGAACAGGCCGTAGACGGCGTCGGGGCGGTCGGGGCGGGCCAGCAGCCGGTCGGCGGCGACGGCGCCCGCGCACGGGTCGTGGGCCGGGTAGGCCTCGTAGACCGGGTCCTGGCCGACCCGCTCGCACCAGCGGAGGTAGGCGGTGGTGGACAGATGGGTGTAGGTGTCCGTCGTCGTCCCGGTCAGCAGGCCGATGCGGCGGGCGCCGGCGTCCGCGAGGTGGTCGAGGATGCCCATGACCGCGGCCTCGTGGTCGTTGTCGACCCAGGCGGTGACCGGCAGTGAGCCGGCGGGGCGGCCGTCGGAGACGACCGGTAAACCCTGCCGGACCAGTTCGCTGACCACCGGGTCCTGGTCGGACGGGTCGATGACGACCGTGCCGTCCAGGGCGACGTTCGACCACACGTCGTGGCGGGAGGTCGCGGGCAGGATGACCAGGGCGTAGCCGCGGGCTAGCGCGGCTGAGGTGGCGGCTCTGGCCATCTCGGCGAAGTAGGCGAATTCGGTGAAGGTGAAAGGTTCATCCCCGTATGTCGTCACGGTCAGGCCGATGAGTCCTGACTTGCCGGTACGGAGGGTTCGGGCCGCGGCCGACGGGCGGTAGCCCAGCCGGTCGGCGACCTCGCGGACGTGGCGTCGGGTGGCGTCGGGGAGCCGGCCCTTGCCGTTGAGGGCGTCGGAGACGGTCGTGATGGAGACTCCGGCGGCGGCGGCGACGTCTCTGATGCCTGCTCGGCCCGGCCGGTTGCCCCGGCGGGCGGTCTCCGCGCGGCTCACCTGGTGCTTCCCTGCTGCTGTCATGGCGAGCCGATAGTAGGGCTCATGCGGTGGGGTAGTGCGGACGCATATGCAGCGGTTGACAGGCACGTTTCTGCAAGGTCATACACCGTCAAAAGCTTTGGATTGCAAGGGAGTTGAGCGCTCCCATGGCAATACGTGACTTGTCGGCGTGCGCGTGCCTGCCAAGTTCCCGATGTTTCGAAGAGGTCTCAACTCACCTTCACGAGGGATGCGCGCCACGGCGCGAGCCACCGGCGCGTAGATATATGTGTGACGCGCCCCCTAATTCGTACGGCTTCGCGGTGCGATGCCCCTGATGCCGGTGTGACGGAGGAGGTCTGCTCTCACCTGTACGCAGCCGAGCCGAATCCTCATAAGGTGAGAAGCATTGGAAGCCGGTGGTGACGATGGGCCGCCGGTGGTCGCGAGGAGGACTGCGGTGAGCGAGACGAGCCCCAAGCTGCGCGCCGAGCTGGAGGGTATTCCCACCTACAAGCCGGGCAAGCCCGCAGCGGCCGGCGGCCCGGTCGCCTACAAGCTGTCCTCGAACGAGAACCCCTACCCGCCGCTGCCCGGGGTGATGGAGAGCGTGACGGCCGCGGCCTCCGCCTTCAACCGCTACCCGGACATGGCGTGCACGGGGCTGATGAACGAGCTCTCCGAGCGCTTCGGCGTCCCGCTCTCCCACCTGGCCACCGGCACCGGCTCGGTCGGCGTCGCCCAGCAGCTGCTCCAGGCCACCGCCGGCCCCGGTGACGAGGTCATCTACGCCTGGCGGTCCTTCGAGGCGTACCCGATCATCACGCAGATCAGCGGGGCGACCTCGGTACGGGTGCCGCTGACCTCCGGGGATGTGCACGACCTGGACGCGATGGCCGACGCCATCACCGAGCGGACCCGGCTGATCTTCGTCTGCAACCCCAACAACCCCACCGGCACGGTCGTGAAGCGGCCCGAGCTGGAGCGGTTCCTGGACCGGGTGCCCGGCGATGTGCTGGTGGTGCTGGACGAGGCCTACCGGGAGTTCATCCGCGACGCCGAGGTGCCGGACGGCGTGGAGATCTACCGGGAGCGGCCCAACGTCTGCGTCCTGCGCACCTTCTCCAAGGCGTACGGCCTCGCCGGGCTCCGGGTCGGCTTCGCCATCGCCCATGAGCCGGTCGCGGCGGCGCTGCGCAAGACCGCGGTGCCCTTCGGTGTGAGCCAGCTGGCGCAGGACGCGGCGGTGGCTTCGCTGCAGGCGGAGGACGAACTGCTCGGCCGGGTCGGCTCGCTGGTCTGTGAGCGCAACCGCGTGGTCGACGCGCTGCGCGCCCAGGGCTGGACGGTGCCCGAGACCCAGGCCAACTTCGTGTGGCTGCGGCTGGGGGAGCGCACGGTCGACTTCGCGGCGGCATGTGAGCAGCACGGCGTGGTGGTCCGGCCGTTCCCGGGCGAGGGTGTGCGGGTGACGATCGGGGAGACCGAGGCGAACGACATCTTCCTGAAGGTGACGGAAGCGTTCCGCAAGGAGCTCTAGACGTCCGTCGGTTCAGCCAGTTCCACGCGCACGGGCTCTCCGTTGCGCACCGTCGAGAGAAGACGGGGGTCGCCGTCGAGGCGGCCCAGGACATTGCACGGGCTCGCGAGGCGGCATTCGTCGCCTCGCGAGATCGGTGTGGGGCCGTAGGGGAGGGCGAGGGCGTCTCCGTCGGTCCAGAAGGCCACCGTGCCCGGCTCGACGACCTGTCGGGCGTCGGTTTCACGTGGAACCGAGACTCCGGTGTCGAAGTAGACCTCCTCGCCCCAGGTGTGGGCGGTGGAGACGAGCGGCAGTGCCTTGGCGAGGGCCTGGGTGGTCGGGGTGTCGTCGAGAGTCGCGGTGAGGTGTCCCGCGGGCCAGGAGATCCGTATCTGCATGACGAGCAATTCAACAAGATGTTGAATTCACTGCCAAGACCCTGACGCGAAGGCGCTAGGGGGACCCCCCTTCCGCGGTCGAAAATCGGTACGTCATAATTGCTTGTGAATGTGAACGCGTTCACAAGCGTGTCCAGGTTGATCCCGTGATGCACAGGACATAAGGGGCACACTGCCGCTGTGACCACGGCTGTAAGGAGACTGACGACGTGGACCTGGCTTTGGCGCCGGAGACTCTGGCGCGATGGCAGTTCGGCATCACCACCGTCTACCACTTCCTGTTCGTCCCCCTGACGATCTCGCTCGCCGCCCTCACGGCCGGCCTGCAGACCGCCTGGGTGCGCACGGAGAAGGAGAAGTACCTCAGGGCCACCAAGTTCTGGGGCAAGCTCTTCCTGATCAACATCGCCATGGGTGTCGTCACCGGCATCGTGCAGGAGTTCCAGTTCGGCATGAACTGGTCCGACTACTCGCGCTTCGTCGGCGATGTCTTCGGTGCCCCGCTCGCCTTCGAGGCACTGATCGCGTTCTTCTTCGAGTCCACCTTCATCGGCCTGTGGATCTTCGGCTGGGACAGACTGCCGAAGAAGATCCACCTCGCCTGTATGTGGATGGTGTCGATCGGCACGATCCTGTCGGCGTACTTCATCCTCGCGGCCAACTCCTGGATGCAGCACCCGGTCGGCTACAGGATCAACGAGGCCAAGGGGCGGGCCGAACTCACCGACTTCTGGCTGGTCCTGACCCAGAACACCGCGCTGGCCCAGGCCTTCCACACCCTCTCCGCCGCCTTCCTCACCGGTGGCGCCTTCATGGTCGGCATCTCCGCCTTCCATCTGCTGCGCAAGAAGCACATCAGCGACATGAAGACCTCGCTGCGGCTCGGTCTGGTCACGGTCGTCATCGGCGGCGCGCTCACCGCGATCAGCGGTGACACCCTCGGCAAGATCATGTACGAGCAGCAGCCGATGAAGATGGCCGCCGCCGAGGCCCTGTGGGACGGCGAGGCGCCGGCGCCCTTCTCGGTCTTCGCCTACGGCGATGTCGAAGAGGGCCACAACAAGGTCGCCATAGAGATCCCGGGACTGCTGTCCTTCCTGGCCAAGGACGACTTCAGCTCGTACGTCCCCGGCATCAACGACGTCCAGAAGGCCGAGCAGGAGCAGTTCGGGCCCGGCGACTACCGGCCCAACATCCCCGTCGCCTACTGGGGCTTCCGCTGGATGATCGGCTTCGGCATGGCATCCTTCACCATCGGCCTGATCGGACTGTGGCTGACCCGCAAGAAGTTCATGCTGCCGGGGGCCCTCAGGGTCGGCGACGACGAAGTGCCGAACCTGGTCCTGTTCCGCAAGAAGGCCCTCGGCCCGAAGCTCACCAAGTGGTACTGGCGCATCGCGATCTGGACCCTGGCCTTCCCGCTGATCGCCAACTCCTGGGGCTGGATCTTCACCGAGATGGGCCGCCAGCCATGGGTCGTCTACGGCGTACTCCAGACCCGCGACGCGGTCTCCCCCGGTGTCTCCCAGGGCGAAGTGCTCACCTCGATGATCGTCTTCACCTCGCTCTACGCCATCCTCGCCGTGATCGAGGTCAAGCTGCTCGCCAAGTACGTCAAGGCCGGCCCGCCCGAGCTCACCGAGGCCGACCTCAACCCGCCCACGAAGATCGGCGGCGACTCCCGTGACGCCGACAAGCCGATGGCCTTCTCGTACTAGGCCGAGGGAGCTGCACAGTCATGGAACTGCACGACGTCTGGTTCGTCCTGATCGCCGTCCTGTGGACCGGTTACTTCTTCCTGGAGGGCTTCGACTTCGGGGTCGGCATCCTCACCAAGCTGCTGGCCCGCAACCGGCCCGAGAAGCGGGTGCTGATCAACACCATCGGCCCCGTCTGGGACGGCAACGAGGTGTGGCTGCTCACCGCCGGCGGCGCGACCTTCGCCGCCTTCCCCGAGTGGTACGCCACCCTCTTCTCCGGCTTCTATCTGCCCCTGCTGATCATCCTGGTGTCCCTGATCGTCCGGGGCGTGGCCTTCGAGTACCGGGCCAAGCGGCCCGAGGAGAACTGGCAGCGCAACTGGGAGACCGCGATCTTCTGGTCCTCGCTGATCCCGGCGTTCCTGTGGGGTGTGGCCTTCGGCAACATCGTGCGGGGCGTGAAGATCGACCAGGACTTCGAGTACGTCGGCAACTTCTGGGATCTGCTCAACCCGTACGCCGTCGTCGGCGGTCTGGTGACGCTGACGCTGTTCACCTTCCACGGTGCGGTGTTCGTGGCGCTGAAGACGGTCGGGGACATCCGGGAGCGGGCGCGGAAGCTGGCGCTTCAGGTCGGTCTTGTCACCGCTGTGCTCGCGCTGATCTTCCTGCTGTGGACGCAGGTCGAGAACGGGGACGGGGAGAGCCTGGTCGCGCTCGTCGTGGCCGTCGCCGCGCTGGTGGCGGCGCTGGTGGCCAATCAGGCCGGGCGCGAGGGATGGTCGTTCGCGTTCTCCGGCGTCACGATCGTGGCCGCCGTGGCGATGCTCTTCCTGTCGCTCTTCCCGAACGTCATGCCGTCCTCGCTCAATGAGGAGTGGAGCCTCACGGTCACCAACGCCTCGTCGAGCCCGTACACCTTGAAGATCATGACGTGGTGCGCGGCGATCGCCACGCCGATCGTCATGCTCTATCAGGGCTGGACCTACTGGGTGTTCCGCAAGCGGATCGGTACGCAGCACATCGCCGCCGACGTCGCCGCGCACTGAGGTGTGTTTCACGTGAAACCAATCGATCCGCGTCTGCTCCGCTACGCCCGGGCCACCCGGTTCTTCCTGGTGGCCGTGGTCGGCCTGGGTGTCGTAGGGGCCCTGCTGGTCATCGCCCAGGCGATGCTCATCGCCGAGACCGTCGTCGGTGCGTTCCAGCACGGTCTGTCGGTCGGTGAACTCCGCACTCCCCTGCTGCTGTTGGCGGTCGTCGCGTGCGGACGTGCTCTGGTCGCCTGGCTCACCGAGCTCGCCGCGCACCGGGCGAGCGCGGCGGTGAAGTCGGAGCTTCGGGGGCTGCTGCTGGAGCGTGCGGCCGCGCTTGGGCCCGGGTGGCTCAGTGGGCAGCGGACCGGATCGCTGGTCGCCCTCGCCACCCGGGGGGTCGATGCCCTCGACGACTATTTCTCGCGCTATCTGCCGCAGTTGGGGCTCGCGGTGGTGGTGCCGGTGGCGGTGCTGGCGCGGATCGTCACCGAGGACTGGGTCTCGGCGGCCATCATCGTCGGGACCCTCCCGCTCATCCCGGTCTTCATGGTGCTGATCGGCTGGGCGACCCAGTCCCGGATGGACCGTCAATGGCGGCTGCTGTCCCGGCTGTCCGGGCACTTCCTGGATGTCGTCGCGGGGCTGCCGACGCTGAAGGTGTTCGGCCGGGCCAAGGCGCAGGCCGAGTCGATCCGGCGGATCACCGGCGAGTACCGGCAGGCGACGATGCGCACCCTGCGGATTGCCTTCCTGTCCTCCTTCGCGCTGGAGCTGCTGGCGACGATCTCCGTCGCACTGGTCGCCGTGACGATCGGCATGCGGCTCGTCCACGGCGAGATGGACCTGTACATCGGTCTGGTCATCCTGGTGCTCGCGCCCGAGGCGTATCTGCCGCTGCGGCAGGTGGGCGCGCAGTACCACGCGGCGTCCGAGGGGCTTGCTGCGGCCGAGGAGATCTTCGCCGTGCTCGAGACGCCGGTGCCGGCGTCGGGGAGCGGGGACGTCCCGTCGGGCGCCCTGGCCTTCGAGGGCGTGACCGTCCGCTACCCCGGCCGGTCCGGGGACGCCGTGTCGGACGTGTCCTTCGTCGTCGAACCCGGGGAGACCGTGGCGCTCGTGGGGCCGAGCGGCGCGGGCAAGTCGACGCTGCTGAACGTGCTGTTGGGGTTTGTGCATCCTGCCGAGGGGCGGGTCCGGATCGGCGGTGCCGACCTCGCGGAACTGGACCTGGAGCGGTGGCGGTCCCTGGTCGCGTGGGTCCCGCAGCGGCCGCACCTGTTCGCGGGGACGATTGCGGAGAACGTCCGCCTGGCCCGCCCCGACGCCGACGACACCGCCCTGGCGCGGGCGTTGGAGGACGCGGGGGCGCTGGAGTTCGTGGCCGCGCTGCCGCAGGGCGCCGACACCGTGCTCGGCGAGGACGGTGCCGGGCTGTCCGCCGGGCAGCGGCAACGGCTGGCGCTCGCCCGGGCGTTCCTCGCGGACCGTCCGGTCCTGCTGCTCGACGAACCGACGGCCGCGCTGGACGGAGCGACCGAGGCGGAGGTCGTGGCGGCGGTGCGACGGCTGGCCGTGGGGCGGACGGTGCTGCTGGTCGTGCACCGGCCCGCGCTGCTGGGGATCGCGGACCGCGTGGTGCGGCTGACGGAAGCCGCGGCGCCCGCTCCGGCGACCGCTGCTGTCTCCAAGGCGCCCACGGTCCACGCCATCGAAGAAGCGGCGGCCGAAGTCCCTGACGCCGAGGCGGAGCCCGCGAAGACCGCAGGCGGCGTTCTCGCCCGCGTCCGTGCGATGTCCGGCGCCCGCCGCGGCCGGTTCGCCCTCGCCCTGCTGCTCGCGAGTCTCGCCCTCGGCAGTGCCGTCGGTCTGATGGCCACCTCCGGGTGGCTCATCTCCCGGGCCTCGCAACAGCCGCCCGTGCTCTACCTGATGGTGGCCGTGACGGCGACGCGTGCCTTCGGGATCGGGCGGGCCGTGTTTCGGTACGCGGAGCGGCTGGTGTCGCACGACGCCGTCCTGCGGATGCTCGCCGACACTCGGGTCGCCGTGTACCGGCGCCTGGAGCGGCTGGCGCCCGCCGGACTGCGTACGGCCCGGCGAGGCGATCTGCTGTCACGGCTCGTCGCCGATGTGGACGCGCTCCAGGACTACTGGCTGCGCTGGTTGCTGCCCGCCGGGGCGGCAGCCGTCGTGTCGGCGGTGTCCGTCGGTTTCACGGCCTGGCTGCTGCCGGAGGCCGGTGCGGTGCTCGCCGTGGGACTGCTGGCGGCCGGTGCCGGTGTCCCGCTGCTCACCGGTGCCGTGGCCCGGCGCGCCGAGCGCCGACTGGCCCCCGCCCGAGGAGTGCTGGCGACCCGGGTGACCGATCTGCTCACCGGAACCGCCGAGCTGACCGTCGCCGGCGCCCTGCCCTCCCGTACCGCCGAAGCGCGGCGGGCCGACGGGACGCTCACCCGGATTGCCTCGCGCGCCGCCACCGCCACCGCGCTCGGCGACGGACTCACCGCGCTGCTCTCCGGCCTGACCGTCGCCGCCACCGCCCTCGTGGGCGCCCAGGCGGTCGTCGACGGACGGCTGAGCGGGGTCGCCATGGCTGTCGTCACCCTCACTCCGCTGGCCGCCTTCGAGGCCGTGCTCGGGCTGCCGCTCGCCGTGCAGTACCGGCAGCGGGTGCGCAGAAGCGCCGAGCGGGTCTACGAGGTGCTGGACGCGCCCGAGCCCGTACGGGAGCCGGAGCGGCCCCGGCAGGCGCCCGCGTCGCCGTTCCCGGTCGTCCTCAAGGACCTCACCGCCCGCCACGCCGGGCAGGACCGCGACGCGCTCGCCGGGCTCGACCTGACCCTGGAGGAGGGCCGCCGGATCGCCGTGGTCGGGCCGTCCGGCTCGGGCAAGACGACGCTGGCCCAGGTGCTGCTGCGGTTCCTGGACGCGCGGGCGGGTGCGTACACGCTCGGCGGCGTCGACGCGTACGCCCTCGACGGCGACGACGTATGGCGGCTGGTGGGGCTCTGCGCCCAGGACGCGCACCTCTTCGACAGCTCGGTGCGCGAGAACCTGCTCCTCGCAAAGAAAGACGCGGGCGAGGACGAGCTGCGGGACGCCCTGAAGCGCGCCCGGCTGCTGGACTGGGCCGACAGCCTGCCCGACGGGCTCGACACGCTGGTCGGTGAGCACGGGGCCCGGCTGTCCGGCGGTCAGCGGCAGCGGCTGGCGCTGGCGCGTGCGCTGCTCGCCGACTTCCCCGTGCTCGTGCTGGACGAGCCCGCCGAGCATCTCGACCTGCCCACGGCCGACGCGCTCACCGCCGATCTGCTGGCGGCAACCGAAGGCCGTACGACGCTGCTCATCACCCATCGGCTGGCCGGTCTCGAGGCTGTCGACGAGGTGGTCGTCCTCGATCAGGGACGGGTGGTGCAGCGCGGTTCCTACGCGGAGCTCGCGGCAGTGGACGGGCCGTTGCGGGCGATGGCTGAGCGGGAGGAGGAGGCGGACCTGTTGGTTTCGGTGGGCTGAGCGGCGCTGAGTGGTCGACTCTCCGGAACCGGGGAGAACGGCGGCTGTACGACGGTGGTGTGGCAGGCGCCCCACTGAACACGCCCTCGTACGGCCCAACCGTTCCCCCACCCGTACGAGTTGAACAGGACCGCAGGCCCCCGCGCGGGCGACGATCGCTGACATGCGCTCATCTCGCCGTCATCCGTTGCTCGTTCCGGCGCTGCTGTGCGCGCTGGCCGTCCTGGCGGCCCGCCCCACGGACTCCGACAGCGAGTCCGGCCTCAGTGCGCAGGTCGCCCAGCTGTACCAGGACGCGGCCGTCGCGACCCAGCAGTACGAGGCGGGGCGGCGGGAGGCGGAGACGCAGCGGGCGCGGGCCCGGCGGCTGGAGGGGCTGCTCGACCGGCAGCGGCGGGAGATCGCCGTGCTGCACGAGGACCTCGGACGGATCGCGCGCGCCCAGTACCGCAGCGGCGGCGATATGCCGGCCACCGCGCAGATCATCCTCGCGAACAGCCCGGACGAGCTGATGCGCGGTCAGCATGTCTTCTCGCGGACGAACCTGGCCGTCACCAACGCCATCGAGAAGAGCCTGCGGGCCGAGGCAAAGCTCGCCGCGGACGAGGAGAAGGCCGCGGCGGCCTGGCGGGATCTGGATCAGCGCAACGCCGAGCTCGCCGAGATGAAGAAGGACATCGAGCGGAAACTGGAAGAGGCCCGTTGGCAGTTGCAGGGTCGGGCGGATGCCTCGGTGGCGGCCGGTTCATGCCGGGGCGCGGTACGGCTCGACCAGCCGGAGACCCACTTCAGCAGCCGCTGGGTGGCGCCCCTGGAGACGTACGAGCTGTCCGCGTCCTACGGCAGCGGAGGGGAGCGCTGGGCGCGGCGGCACACCGGGCAGGACTTCGCGGTGCCGATCGGCACTCCGGTGCGGGCGGTCGGGGCGGGACGGGTGGCACGGGTGTCCTGCGGGGGGCCGTTCGGCATCGAGGTCGTGCTGGAGCACGCCGGGGGCTACTACACGCAGTACGCCCATCTCGCGGCCGTGGCCGTCGACCAGGGTGAGCGAGTGAGTGTCGGGCAGTGGATCGGCCAGTCCGGCACCAGCGGCAACTCGACCGGACCGCATCTGCACTTCGAGGTGCGGGTCACCCCGGAGTCGGGGTCGGCGGTGGACCCCGCGGCCTGGCTGGCGGCGCGGGAGGTCGACCTCGGGTAGTTACCGGTGCTCGGCCAGCAGCTGCTCGATCACGACCGCCACCCCGTCGTCGTTGTTGGCGACCGTCCGCCCGGAGGCCGCGGCGATCACATCCGGGTGGGCGTTGCCCATGGCGTAGGACCGGCCCGCCCAGGTGAGCATCTCGACGTCGTTCGGCATGTCGCCGAAGGCGACGACCTCCTCGTGCGAGATCCCGCGCTCGGCGCAGCACAGGGCGAGGGTGCTGGCCTTGGAGACGGCGGGGCCGCTGATCTCCAGCAGGGCGCTGGGGCTGGAGCGGGTGACATTGGCGCGGTCGCCGATCGCGAGCCGGGCCAGGGTGAGGAAGGCGTCCGGGTCGAGGTCGGCGTGGTAGGCGAGGATCTTGAGCACCGGCTCGTCGGCATGCGGGGCATCCTCGGCCAGCAGCCGCTCGGCGGGCGCCAGGCTGTCCGGGATCTCCATGTGCAGCTTCGGATACTCCGGCTCCTGGTGGAAGCCGTACGTCTGCTCGACCGCGTAGACCGTGCCGGGGGCCGCGTCGCGCAGTCGGCGTACGGCGTCCAGGGCGTTCTTCCGGGCCAGCTCGCGCACCATCACGAACCGGTGGGTGCCGGGGCCGCCGTGCAGGTCGACCACCGCGGCGCCGTTGCCGCAGATCGCCAGGCCGTGGCCGTGGACATGGGCGCTGACGACGTCCATCCAGCGGGCGGGGCGGCCCGTCACGAAGAAGACCTCGATGCCCGCCTCCTCGGCGGCGGCGAGGGCCGCGACCGTGCGCGGAGAGACCGACTTGTCGTCCCGCAGCAGAGTGCCGTCCAGATCGGTGGCGATCAACCGGGGCGGAAGCGCGGCGGCCGGGGTCTCGGGCTGTCGAGTCGCTGAGGTCACCGGGCCATTGTCCCGCATATGCCCGCACGGCCGTGCGGGAGTGTGCACATCTGAGGGGGAAGGGCCCTCACCTGCGCTTCGGCTCAGCCCAGCTGGGCCGTCGCCTCCATCGCGATCTGCTCGAAGACCTTCACATCCGCGGCGAAGTCCGACTCGGGGATCGGCCAGTGGATCACGATCTCGGTGAATCCCAGCTCGCGATGGCGCCCCGCGAAGTCCACGAACGCGTCGAGGGACTCCAGCGGACGGGCGCGGTCGGGGGTGAAACCGGTGAGCAGGATCTTGTCCATGGCGCTCGCATCCCGGCCGATCGCGGCGCAGGCGTCGGCGAGCTTCTCGATCTGTCCGCGAATGGCTTGAACCGACTGTTCGGGAGTGCCGTTCTCGTACAGCTTCGGGTCGCCGGTGGTCACCCAGGCCTGGCCGTGACGGGCCGCGAGCCGCAGTCCGCGCGGGCCGGTCGCGGCGATGGCGAAGGGCAGACGGGGGCGCTGGACACAGCCGGGGATGTTGCGGGCCTCGTGGGCGGAGTAGAAGTCGCCCTCGTAGGAGACGGCGTCCTCGGTGAGCAGCCGGTCGAGGAGCGGGACGAACTCGGCGAGCCGGTCGGCCCGCTCGCGCGGGGTCCAGGGCTCCTGGCCGAGGGCGGTGGCGTCGAAGCCGGTGCCGCCGGCGCCGATACCGAGCGTGAGGCGCCCGCCGGAGATGTCGTCGAGTGAGATCAGCTCCTTGGCGAGGGTCACCGGGTGCCGGAAGTTCGGGGAGGTGACCAGGGTGCCGAGTCGCAGCTGGTCGGTGACGGCCGCGGCGGCGGTCAGCGTCGGTACGGCACCGAACCACGGGCCGTCCCGGAAGCTGCGCCAGGACAGATGGTCGTAGGTGTAGGCGGTGTGGAAGCCGAGCTGTTCCGCCCGCTGCCAAGCCTCACGGCTCCCCTCGTGCCAGCGGCGGTACGGGAGGATCACGGTGCTCAGACGCAGA
Organism: Streptomyces sp. NBC_00287; assembly: GCF_036173105.1. NCBI lineage: Bacteria > Bacillati > Actinomycetota > Actinomycetes > Kitasatosporales > Streptomycetaceae > Streptomyces > Streptomyces sp. NBC_00287. Next base: position 4,740,672 of record NZ_CP108053.1, on the reverse strand, counting down.
CTCATGGTTCGAGCGTATGCGGCCGAACGTGTTTCACGTGAAACGGTCACTGTGTGCCGTGCCGCGACTCCGGAAAGCGCAGGTACTGGGGTGGAACGGCCTTGGTCAGCCAGACGCCGTTCGCGCTGACGTGGAAGACATGGCCGTCCCGGTGCATGGCCCCCGCGTCGACGGAGAGCACGACCGGGCGGCCTCGGCGGGCGCCTACGCGGGTCGCTGTCTCACGGTCGGCCGAGAGATGGACGTCATGGCGGTTCATGGGACGTAGGCCCTCCGCGCGGATCGCGTCCAGGGAGTGGGCCACGGTGCCGTGGTAGAGGTACGGCGGTGGGGTCGCCGGGGGGAGGCCCAGTTCGACCTCGATGCTGTGGCCCTGGCTGGCCCGGATACGGGTGCCGTCGATGGCGAAGCGGCGTTTGTCGTTCGTGGCGACCACGTGGTCCAGTTCTTCCCTGGTGAACCGGAAGCCGTGGGCCGCCGCCGCGGCGATGAGGGTGTCGATCTCCACCCAGCCGGCCTCGTCGAGGGTGAGACCGATGCGCTCGGGTTGGTGGCGGAGGTGCTTGGAGAGGTACTTCGACACCTTCACCGTGCGGCGGTCGTCGATGGGTCTTTCTTTCATCTCCTCAGCGTGACGGGAGAGACCTGGATCACGCGAATGATTTTGCCGACGATGTTTGATCCACAGCCAAGTGCGGTTATCCACAGGGGAATTGGCGGTTCTGTGGACAACGAGCCGTCGTTTCAAGAGGTTTCGTCAAGTCTCGCTGACCCGCCACGAGTTGACGAACTGCCCCTTCATACAGGCGGCTTGACCCGCGCGATCCTCCGCAGCACCCCGGGTGCGAACCGTGACAGCAGATGCGCCCCACGGGCCTCGGGAGTCACCGGAACCACCGCCTCGTTGTTGACGATTCCACGCAGAATCGCGCTCGCTACCTTCTCCGGTGGGTAGTTGCGCAAGCCGTACAGCCGGGCCGACTTCTTCTGCCGACGGGACTCCTCCTCCGCGTCAACTCCCGCGAAACGTGCGGTCGATGTGATGTTGGTGTTCACAAAGCCGGGACAGATCGCCGTGACTCCGATGCCCTGGTCCGCCAACTCCGCGCGCAGGCACTCGGTCAGCATCAGGACCGCCGCCTTGGTCGTGCTGTAGGCGGGCAGGGCCCTGGACGGCTGATAGGCCGCCGCCGATGCCGTATTGACTATGTGGCCACCCTGGCCGCGGTCCGCCATCTGCCGGCCGAAGAGGCGGCAACCGTGGATCACGCCCCACAAGTTGACGTCCAGGACCTTGCGCCAGTCGTCCGACGTCGTGTCGAGGAAGTCGCCGGACAGGCCGATCCCGGCGTTGTTCACCAGGACATCGACCACTCCGTACTCGGTGGCGACCTTCTCCGCCAGCTTCTCCATCGCCTGCTCGTCGGAGACGTCGACGGTCTCCGCCCAGGCGTCCGGGGCGCCGACCAAGCGGGACATCTCCGCCGTACGGGCCGCCGCTTCCGCGTCCCGGTCCACCGCCACCACGCGCGCGCCCGCCTCGGCGAAGGCATACGCCGTGGCCCGGCCGATGCCGCTGCCCGCGCCGGTGATCAGGACCAGCTGGCCCCCGAAGCGGTCGGCGTACTTGCCGATCGCCTTCGGCTGCTGCCTGCCGCCCTCCACCGACGTCACGAACTCGGAGATCCAGGACGCCAGTTGGTCGGGCCGGGTGCGCGGCACCCAGTGCTTGGCCGGGAGCGTCCGGCGCGTCAACTGCGGAGCCCACAGTTCAAGTTCGTCGTAGAGCTTCTCCGAGAGAAACGCGTCGCCCAGCGGGGTGATCAGCTGCACCGGCGCGTGCGCGTACGCGTGCCCGCGCGGGCGGCGCAGACGCGGCCGTACGTTGTCCCGGTACAGCCACGCCCCGTGCGCCGCGTCCGAAGGGAGCGAGGACGTCGGGTAGTTGTCCGCCGGTACCTTCTCCATCCGCGACAGGATGCGCGGCCAGGTCTTCCCCAGCGGTCCCCGCCATGCCAGTTCCGGCAGGACCGGGGTGTGCAGCAGGTATACGTACCAGGACTTGGCGCCCTGGCCCAGGAGTTGGCCCACCCGGCGCGGGGTCGGCCGCTTCATGCGCCGCTGGATCCAGTGGCCGAAGTGGTCGAGCGACGGGCCGGACATGGACGTGAAGGACGCGATGCGGCCCTCCGTGCGCTGCACCGTCACGAACTCCCAGGACTGCACCGAGCCCCAGTCATGGCCCACCAGATGCACCGGACGGTCCGGGCTCACCGCGTCCACGACCGCCAGGAAGTCGTCCGTCAGCTTCTCCAGCGTGAACCCACCCCGCAGCGGCTGCGGGGCCGTGGAGCGGCCATGGCCCCGGACGTCGTACAGCACCACGTGGAAGTCGTCGGCCAGCCGCGCGGCGACGTCCGACCAGACCTCCTTGCTGTCCGGGTAACCGTGCACCAGAAGCACAGTTGGCTGAGAAGGATCCCCCAGCTCCGCCACGCACAGTTCGACCCCGCCGGTCCGCACCCAGCGCTCACGCGCGCCCGAAAGCACTGTCACTTCTCCTCCGCCCAGCGCCGCACATGCGGCAGATCGTCGTCCAGCCAGAAGGCGCTCTCCTCGGGGTCCGCGGAGTCCGTGACCACCAGGATCTCCTCGAACTTCGCGCCCGTCCCCCGAAAGCCCAGGTGGGGTTCGACCGCCCACAGTCCCGGCTGCGGCGGGTGGTCGGAGAAGCGGTACGGCGACCACAGCGGCGACCAGCCCTCACGGTGGCCGTGCACCGCGTCCGCGGCCAGGCCCTTGAGGGACTGGGTGCCGAACCCGAAGAGCCGCGGTGACCAGCGCCGCTCCCGTACCCGGTCCACCTTGTGGGCGATCACGCCGAAGGGGTACGCGCGATGCCGGTTGGCATAGCCCTGGCGGACCATCAGACGGTCCACGTCCTCGTAGATCTCCCGCAGCGAGCGGCGCTCGCGCACCTCGCCGAGGATCAGCTCGCGGTGTGCCTGGAGGTCGTCCATCAGCTTGTGCTGCACCTGGTTCACACCGAGCGAGCCCGAATAGCCGATGTCGGCGGTGAAACCCTCGTACACCGGAGCCATGTCCAGGATGAACGGCATCCCCGGCTCGAGGCGGCGGTTCGTCGGGAAGAACTGCAGCGGAATACGGAAGTCCACGAACGCCGTACGGTCGCCGAACCAGGCGAAGGGGAGGTGGAACCAGTCCCGCACCCCGCGCTCGCGCAGCCACTCCCGCTGCATGCGCGCCGCCTCACGCTCGGTCACACCCGGTTGCAGCTGGGCCGCCACCGCCTCCGCGCACTCGTAGGCAAGGCGCTGCACTCTCCGGAAACCTTGCAGCTCCGCCGAGCGTTCACTGGTCACTGCCGTAGCCATGGCACCCCGTCCCACCGGTTGCGGTACGCGCTCGTAACTTGACATCGGAGAATCTGGCACTTGTTAGACCCACCGTCAATAGGCGGGTGCCGACGGCCCTCGCGAGGCTCTCGTTGTTCGACCTCAGGGTGACCCCTAAGGACCCGTACGACTCCAGAGGGACCCCAAGACGGCTCTACGGTCTGACGACCGACGTGTTCCGTGTCACTACCGTCATTGTCGTGACTGTGATCGCGACCGAAAGCCTGAGCAAGCGGTTCCCCCGGGTGACCGCGCTTGACCGGCTCTCCGTGGACGTCGGGCCCGGTGTGACCGGACTCGTCGGAGCCAATGGAGCCGGCAAGTCCACACTGATCAAGATCCTGCTGGGTCTGTCCCCCGCCACGGAGGGCCGCGCCGAGGTGCTGGGCCTCGACGTCGCCACCAAGGGCGCCGCCATCCGTGAACGCGTCGGCTATATGCCGGAGCACGACTGTCTGCCGCCGGACGTCTCGGCCACCGAGTTCGTCGTCCATATGGCGCGCATGTCAGGGCTGCCGCCGACCGCAGCGCGCGAGCGCACCGCGGACACGCTGCGCCATGTCGGTCTGTACGAGGAGCGCTACCGCCCCATCGGCGGCTACTCCACCGGCATGAAGCAGCGCGTGAAGCTGGCCCAGGCCCTGGTCCACGACCCGCACCTGGTCTTCCTCGACGAGCCGACCAACGGCCTCGACCCGGTCGGCCGCGACGAGATGCTCGGCCTGATCCGCCGGATCCACACGGACTTCGGCATCTCGGTGCTGGTCACCTCCCATCTGCTGGGCGAGCTGGAGCGGACCTGCGACCACGTCGTCGTCATCGACGGCGGCAAGCTGCTGCGCTCCAGCTCCACCACCGACTTCACCCAGACCACGACCACCCTCGCGATCGAGGTCACCGACACCGACGAACACCCCGACGGCACCCGCGCGGTGCGCGAGGCGCTCCACGCGCGCGGGGTGACCACCGACGAAGGCAGCGGCCTCCCGGGCGCCGGGCACATCCTGCTGCTGACCGCGCAGGGCGAGGCGACGTACGACCTGGTCCGCGACGTGATCGCGGACCTCGGCCTCGGCCTGGTGCGCATGGAGCAGCGCCGGCATCACATCGCGGAGGTCTTCACCGACAGCGACGAGCAGCGGAAGGAGGCGGCCGTTCATGGCTCTTGACCAGCCCGTTGCGGGCGACCAGACCCGCATCCACGACATCGGCTACCGCAACTACGACGGCCCCCGCCTCGGCCGCACCTACGCCACCCGCTCCCTCTACTCGCAGTCCCTGCGCGGCGCCTACGGCCTCGGCCGCTCGGTGAAGTCCAAGGTGCTGCCGATGCTGCTGTTCGTGGTGATGTGCGTACCGGCGGCCATCATGGTCGCGGTCGCCGTCGCCACCAAGGCGAACGACCTGCCCGTCGACTACACCCGCTACGCGATCGTCATGCAGGCGGTCATCAGCCTCTACGTCGCCTCCCAGGCACCCCAGTCCGTCTCCCGCGACCTGCGCTTCAAGACCGTGCCGCTGTACTTCTCGCGGCCGATCGAGACCGCGGACTATGTGCGCGCGAAGTTCGCGGCGCTGGCCTCGGCGATGTTCGTCCTCACCGCGGCTCCGCTGCTCGTCCTCTATGTGGGCGCGCTGCTGGCCAAGCTCGACTTCACCGACCAGACCAAGGGATTCGCACAGGGACTCGTCTCGGTGGCTCTGCTCTCGCTGCTCTTCGCCGGCCTCGGCCTGGTCATCGCCTCGGTCACCCCGCGCCGCGGCTTCGGCATCGCCGCCGTGATCGCCGTACTGACCATCTCCTACGGCGCCGTCTCCACCCTCCAGGCCATCGCCGAGGTGCAGGACAGCACCGGATCCATCGCCTGGATCGGCCTCTTCTCGCCGATCACGCTCATCGACGGAGTGCAGTCCGCGTTCCTCGGCGCGACCTCGGCGTTCCCCGGAGGCGTCGGCCCGACGAACGGGGAGGGCGTGGTCTACGTCCTCGTCACCCTCGGCCTGATCGCCGCCTGCTACGGCCTGCTGATGCGCCGCTACCGAAAGGTCGGACTGTGACCACGCTCAACATCGACCACGTATCGCGCTGGTTCGGCAATGTGGTCGCCGTCAACGACATCACCATGACCATCGGCCCCGGCGTGACCGGCCTGCTCGGCCCCAACGGCGCCGGAAAGTCCACCCTCATCAACATGATGGGCGGCTTCCTGGCCCCCTCCAACGGCACCGTCACGCTCGACGGCGAGCAGGTGTGGCGCAACGAGTCGATCTACAAGCACATCGGCATCGTCCCCGAGCGCGAGGCGATGTACGACTTCCTCACCGGCCGCGAATTCGTCGTCGCCAACGCCGAGTTGCACGGCCTGGGCGCGAAGGCCGCCCAGAGGGCGCTGGCCACGGTCGAGATGGAGTACGCGCAGGACCGCAAGATCCAGACGTACTCCAAGGGCATGCGGCAGCGCGTGAAGATGGCGAGCGCGCTGGTCCACAACCCGTCGCTGCTCCTGCTCGACGAGCCCTTCAACGGCATGGACCCGCGCCAGCGCATGCAGTTGATGGACCTCCTGCGGAAGATGGGCGACGAGGGCCGCACGGTCCTCTTCTCCTCCCACATCCTCGAAGAGGTCGAGCAACTCGCCTGGCACATCGAGGTCGTCGTCGCCGGACGGCACGCGGCCAGCGGTGACTTCCGCAAGATCCGCCGCCTGATGACCGACCGCCCGCACCGCTACCTGGTGCGCTCCAGCGACGACCGCGCCCTCGCGGCCGCGCTGATCGCCGACCCGTCGACCTCCGGCATCGAAGTCGACCTGGCGGAGGGCGCGTTGCGCATCCAGGCCGTCGACTTCGGCCGCTTCACGGCCCTGCTGCCGCGGGTCGCCCGCGACCACGGCATCCGGCTGCACACGGTCTCGCCGTCCGACGAGTCCCTCGAGTCCGTCTTCTCGTATCTCGTCGCGGCGTAGGAGGCCCAAGATGTACGACCCCACAGTCGCCCGACTCACCTACCGGGCCCTGCTCGGCCGCCGCCGGGCCCTCATCCTCGGCGCCCTGCCGCTGCTGCTGATCGTGATCTCGGTGATCGTCCGTGCCCTCGCCGGCGCCGACGACCAGACCGCCTCCGACCTGCTCGGCGGGATCGCGCTGGCCACCATGGTGCCGATCATCGGCGTCATCGCGGGCACCGGAGCGATCGGACCGGAGATCGACGACGGCTCGGTGGTGTATCTGCTGTCCAAGCCGATCAAGCGCCCGACGATCATCTTCACCAAGCTGATCGTGGCCATCGCGGTGACGATGGTGTTCTCCGCGGTACCGACCCTGATCTCCGGCTTCATCCTCAACGGCAACGGCCAGCAGATCGCCGTGGCCTACACGGTGGCGGCACTGGTCGCCTCCATCGCCTACGCGGCACTCTTCCTGCTCCTCGGCACGGTGTCCCGGCACGCGGTGGTCTTCGGTCTGGTCTACGCCCTGGTCTGGGAGGCCCTGTTCGGCTCCCTGGTGGCGGGCGCGCGCACGCTGAGCGTCCAGCAGTGGTCGCTGGCCGTCGCTCATGAGGTGACCGGCGGGGACCTCGTCACCTCGGACGTGGGCATCACCACGGCGACGGTGCTCCTGGTCGCGGTGACGGTCCTCGCCACCTGGTACGCGGGCCAGAAGCTGCGCTCGCTGACACTGGCGGGCGAGGAGTAGCCGCGCCGTTTACTGACAGGGACTTCATCCCTGTCCGGTCAGACTGGGGCACAACGGGGCATGTACGGCTGGCGCTCCGACGAGCCCCCGGCGGGCTGGTTCTTCAGCAAGGGGCGCCGTCGCAAGTGGCGGCGGCGCTGAGGCGGTTTATTCGGTGGCGGTCAACTCGGGGGGCGGGCAGGATGGTTGATGTCCAGGACGCCGGATCCGGTCGGCGCCACCAGCTGGGGAGGAGCGCGACGATGTCCATGCACGACAGTCCGTCGAGCTCCCCACAGGGCAGCCCGCGGCGGGCTCCGGTGTAGTTACCCACCGTCGAGCCCGCACCGCATCGGGGAGCTGCCCGGGGCGGCCGCTTCGAGCACGCGAATCCCACTTCGCGTGAGGCCGCCCACCCGGAGGATTGGCCGAGTGGTAAGGCACTGGCTTGCTAAGCCAAGGTCGGGCTGAAAAGCCCGCGCACGTTCGATCCGTGCATCCTCCGCAGTTACGACAGCAGTCGTTCGAGCACGACCGCGATCCCGTCCTCGTCATTGGAGGACGTGACCTCGTCCGCCACCGCCTTGAGTTCCTCGTGTGCCCCCGCCATCGCCACGCCGTACGACGACCAGGCGAACATCGGCAGGTCGTTCGGCATGTCGCCGAAGGCGATCGTGTCGGCGGCCTTCAGGCCCAGGCGGCGGGCCGCGATGGACAGCCCCGTCGCCTTCGACAGCCCCAGCGGAAGCAGCTCCACAATCCCCGCGCCCGCCATCGCCACCGTCACGAACCCACCCGCGGCGCGCCTCGCGGCGTCCGCCAGTTCGTCGTCCGTCAGCGAAGGGTGCTGTATGTAGATCTTGTTCAGCGGGGCCGACCACAGATCCGACGCATCCGTGAACGACGTCGACGGCAGCGAGCCCGTGAGCGCGTACCCCGGCCCGACCAGCACCTCGCCTTCCAGCCCGTCCCGGCTCGCCGCCAGGAACAGGGGACCGACCTCCGCCTCGATCTTCGCGAGCGCCACCCCGGCCAGTTGCCGGTCGAGCGTCACCGAAGTCAGCAGACGGTGCTCACCGGCGTCGTACACCTGTGCACCCTGCGCGCACACCGCGAGCCCCTGGTACCCCAGGTCGTCGAGGATGTGCCGGGTCCAGGGCGCCGCACGTCCGGTCACGACGATGTGCGCGGCGCCCGCCGCGGTGGCCGCGGCGAGCGCGTCACGGGTGCGCTGCGAGATCGAGTCGTCGGAGCGCAGCAGCGTCCCGTCGAGATCGGTCGCGATCAGCCGATAGGCGAAACTCACTTGGCGACCGGCTCCAACAGCTCCCGGCCGCCCAGGTACGGACGCAGCACCTCGGGCACCCGCACCGAACCGTCGGCCAGCTGGTGGTTCTCCAGGATCGCCACGATCGTGCGCGGCACCGCGCACAGCGTGCCGTTGAGGGTCGCCAGCGGCTGCACCTTCTTGCCGTCGCGCATACGGACGGACAGGCGGCGCGCCTGGAAGCCGTCGCAGTTGGAGGCCGAGGTCAGCTCGCGGTACTTGCCCTGGGTCGGGATCCACGCCTCGCAGTCGTACTTACGGGAGGCGGAGGCGCCCAGGTCGCCCGAGGCGACGTCGATGACCTGGAAGGGCAGCTCCAGGCCGGTGAGCCACTGCTTCTCCCAGTCCAGGAGCCGCTTGTGCTCGTTCTCCGCGTCCTCGGGGACGACGTAGGAGAACATCTCGACCTTGTCGAACTGGTGCACGCGGAAGATGCCCCGGGTGTCCTTGCCGTAGGTGCCGGCCTCGCGGCGGAAGCACGGCGAGAAGCCGGCGTACCGCAGCGGCAGCTTGTCCGCGTCGAGGATCTCGTCCATGTGGTACGCGGCGAGCGGGACCTCGGAGGTGCCGACCAGGTAGTAGTCGTCCTTCTCCAGGTGGTACACGTTCTCCGAGGCCTGGCCGAGGAAGCCGGTGCCCTCCATGGCGCGCGGGCGGACCAGCGCCGGGGTCAGCATCGGGGTGAAGCCGGCCTCGGTGGCCTGGGCGATCGCCGCGTTGACGAGGGCCAGCTCCAGCAGGGCGCCGACACCGGTGAGGTAGTAGAAGCGCGAGCCGGAGACCTTGGCGCCGCGCTCGACGTCGATGGCGCCCAGCGCCTCGCCGAGCTCCAGGTGGTCCTTGGGCTCGAAGCCCTCGGCGCCGAAGTCGCGGATGGTGCCGTGCGTCTCCAGGACGACGAAGTCCTCCTCGCCGCCGACCGGCACGTCCGGGTGGACGAGGTTGCCGAGCTGGAGGGCGAGGCGCTTGGTCTCGTCGTCCGCCTCGTTCTGCGCGGCCTCCGCGGCCTTGACGTCCGTCTTGAGCTGCTCCGCCTTCTGCAGAAGCTCGGCCCGCTCCTCCGGAGTGGCCTTGGGGATCAGCTTGCCGAGCGACTTCTGCTCGGAGCGCAGCTCGTCGAAGCGGACGCCGGACGACCTGCGCCGCTCGTCGGCAGACAGGAGAGCGTCGACGAGCGCGACGTCCTCTCCACGGGCGCGCTGGGACGCGCGCACACGGTCGGGGTCCTCACGGAGCAGGCGAAGGTCAATCACGCGCTCAAGGCTACCGGGGCCGAGTCACAACTCACGACTCGCTTTTCCGGGGCGCCCCGAGCTGCGGCTTACATACCGTTATGACGGAATTGCGCCCCGTGTCAATAAAAGGTGTCTCACTCCCTGGGACGGGGCATGCGACGGGCGCGGTGTTGACCGGATTTCCTTGTGGAGAACGGGACTTGGGGCCGCGTCATCCACAGCCGTCCACACCCCTCCAAGAGTTATCCACAGGCTGTGTGGAAGATCTGTGGACACCGGAATTGATCACTCCGAATAGCTCGGCCGACCCTCGTGATTCCCAGGGCAAACCTCCTTTACGCCCACGTTCGAGTGGAAATGCGTCGCTCCAAAGGATTGCTCGCAGGAAACGAGTGGACGAAGGGTGAACTGCGCGCCGGTGGACGAGGGAGGGTGCTGTAGGGCGATTTGTCGACTGAGTCGTGCTGTGGTGTCGACTTGTCCCCAGGTCGAGAGGCCGACCTGTGGATAACTCCTGTGGATAACGATGAACGGCTGGTACGACCAGCGCTCAGAACCGCCCGTCCTGGCACCGCGCCACCCAGTCCGAGGCCGACATGAACGCCTCGTCGGAGGTCCCGGGCCGCGGCGCGCTGACGCCGTCCGCGTCCACATCCGCGCGCGGATACGAGCCGAGGTACCGCACCTCCAGGCAGATCCGCTTCAGCCCCATCAGGGCCTCCGCCACTCGCCGGTCGGAGATATGACCCTCCGCGTCGATGCAGAAGCAGTAGTTGCCGATGCCCGCGCCGGTGGGCCGGGACTGGAGCAGCATCAGGTTGATGCCCCGGGTCGCGAACTCGCCCAGCAGATCGCGCAGCCCGCCGGGGTGGTCGTCGCGCTGCCACAGCACGACGGAGGTCTTGTCCGCTCCGGTCGGCGCCGCGGGCCGGGCCGGGCGGCCCACCAGCACAAACCGGGTCTGGGCGTTCTCCGCGTCGTGGATCCCGCTCTCCAGGACCTCGAGGCCGTACAGGGCGGCGGCGAACTCGCCCGCGAAGGCCGCGTCGTACTGCCCCTCCTGGACCAGGCGGGCGGCGTCCGCGTTCGAGGCGGCCGATTCCCAGTGCGCGTCCGGGAGGTTGTTCTTCAGCCAGTTGCGGACCTGCGGCTGGGCGGCCGGGTGTGCGGAGACCGTCTTGATGTCGGAGAGCTTGGTGCCCGGCCGGACCAGCAGCGCGAAGGTGATCGACAGCAGCACCTCGCGGTAGATCATCAGCGGGGCGCCCGCGACCAGCTCGTCGAGGGTGGTGGTGATCCCGCCCTCGACGGAGTTCTCGATCGGCACGAAAGCGGCCTCGGCCTCACCGGTACGTACCGCGTCGAGCGCGGACTGCACGGACACATACGGGACCAGCTCCCGCGTGGCCGCCTCGGGAAGCGTGCGCAGGGCGGCTTCGGTGAAGGTGCCTTCGGGACCGAGATACGCATAGCTCGCTGGCATGACCTCACCCTAATGGCCTCGGAGGAAGCCCGGCGTACGTGTCTCACGACCGGGTGAACATGCCAGGCCTCACCCCTCCAGCAGCGCCTGTCCGACGTACTCTCCCTCGGCCGCCCCGCCCGGCACCGCGAACAGGCCGCTCGCCTCGTGGCGGATGAACTTCGAGAGTGCATCGCCCCGGTCGAGCTTGCGCTGCACGGTCACGAAGCCGCGCAGCGGATCGGCCTGCCAGCAGATGAACAGCAGTCCCGCGTCCGGAGTCCCGTCAGCGTCGATGCCGTCGTGGTAGGAGAACGGCCGCCGCAGCATCGCCGCCCCGCCGTTCTGGTCGGGCCGGGTGATCCGGGCGTGGGCGTCGATCGGGACGACCAGGTTTCCCTGTGCGTCCGTCTTCTCCAGGTCCATCTCGGTGGTCTCGGTGCCCCCGGAGAGCGGCGCCCCGTCGGACTTGCGGCGGCCGATGACGTCCTCCTGCTCCCTGCCCGAGAGCCGCTCCCAGTCGTCGAGAAGCATCCGGATCCGGCGTACGACGGCGTAGGAGCCGTTCGCCATCCACGCGGGCTCTCCGGAGGACGGCACGAAGATCCGCTGGTCGAAGTCGGACTCGGCCGGCTTCGGATTGCGGGTGCCGTCGAGCTGGCCCATCAGATTGCGGGCCGTCATGGGGTGGGCGGTGGCGCCCGGCGAGCGGTTGAAGCCGTTCATCTGCCACCGGACGCGGGCCGCGCTGCCGGCGTCCTTCTGGATCGCGCGCAGGGCGTGGAAGGCGACCAGCGCGTCATTGGCGCCGATCTGCACCCACAGGTCGCCGTTGCTGCGGGCCTTGTCGAGGTGGTCGGAGGAGAAGTCGGGCAGCGGGTCCAGCGCGACCGGGCGCTGCTTCTCCAGGCCGGTACGGGCGAAGAAGCTGTGCCCGAAGCCGAAGGTGATCGTCAGCGAGGAGGGCCCGGCGTCGCGGGCCACATCGGTGTCCTCCGAAGAAGCGGCCTCGCCCGCCATCAGCCGCCGTGCCGTCTCCGACCAGCGGCGCAGCAGAGCCGCGGCCTCCTTGCGGCCCGCGCCCGCCGCCAGGTCGAAGGCGAGGACATGGCCGCGGGCCTGGAGGCCCTGGAGGATGCCGGGCTGATGTTTCCCGTGAAACATCACCTCGTCCGCGCCCAGCGAGGTGAGCGGAGTCGCCTGCGAGGGCGCGGCGGCATAACCCACGGCCCCGCCCGCCGCGCCGAGCACGAGCCCGGTGGCACCGGCGGTGCCGAGGAGCTTCCGTCGCGAAAGGCCCTGCGGGGACGCCGGGGAGGAGGCCGGCTCGTCGGCGAGCGGAGTGCGGGCCTCCGGGATGGACTGGTCAGCCATGGTGTTCAGCCGATCTGCGCGTTCTTGGAGACGGTCGTCTGGTCGATGTCGGAGGTCCGTACGGTCACGGCGATCTTCCAGTCGCCGGCCATGGGGATCTGCACTCCGTTGGCCGACCAGTGTCCGGTGGTGATGTGGTCCGGGACGACGGGCAGCGGCCCGATGTCCTGGGTTTCGAGGGTGAAGGCGACCTTCACCTCGGGGACGTCGAAGGCCCGCCCGTTGGGCCGGGTGGCGTAGACGTGCATCTCGTTGCCGCCCACGCGCGCGGGGTCGAGTTCGAGCCGTACGACGCCCTTGCCGTCCTCGCCGCCGGTGTCGAAGGACATGTCCAGGGTCAGCGCCCCGGAGGCGTCGGTGGACGGCGTGGAGGAGGACGCGGTGGCCTTGGCGGCGTCCTGTTCCGTACGGCCCGGTTCGGTGGACGTCAGGGCGGTGGTGACCGCCAGCAGTACGAGGGCGACCCCGGCCTCGGCGAGCACCGAGCGGCGCAGTCCGAAGCGGTTCGGGTCGGCGTCCCGCAGCCGCTTCTGCCGGGCCGTGTCCATGGCGGCCTGCTGCCGGGCGAGTTGGGCGGCCCGCTTGGGGTCACCGGACGCGGTCGCCGCGACGGTCTGCTTCCGGGGCTTGACCGCCACCGTCTCCGCCAGCCGTGCCGTCCACCGCCGCGAGATCCAGGCGACGCCGACGAGCAGCGCCACCAGGCCGATCTTGATGAGCAGCAGCTGCCCGTAGCGGGTCTCGGTGAACGCCGACCAGGAGCCGACCTGACGCCAGGACTGGTAGATCCCGGTCACCACGAGCGCGACCACGCTGCCGAACGCGAGCGCCGAGAACCGGCGTACGGCCGTGCCGTCCACCGGGGTCTCGGGCGAGCGGTACAGGGCGACGAGCAGGGCGGTGAGTCCGCCGAGCCAGGCGGCGACGGCGAGCAGGTGGACCACGTCGACCGGCATCGCGATGCCGGGCTGCAGGCCGGTGGAGGCGTGCTCGGACATGGCCCAGCTCGCCGCGAGCCCGGCCGCGACGACGGTCCCGCCGATCGCGAGCCCGAAGGTCAGGTCCCGCTTCTCCTGGTCCTCGCGCTTGTCGTAGGCCCCGAAGAGAACGGCGATGAACAGGGCCGCCGCGGCGAGCAGCAGGAGCCGGGAGACCAGGGCCGCGCCGGTCTTGGTCTGCAGGACGTCGCCGAGGAGGTTCAGGTCGAAGATGTCGCCGACCTTGCCGGAGCCGGTGTAGGAGCCGCGCATGAGGAGCAGCGCGAGGGTCGCCGCGGTGAGCGCGAGCCAGCCGGAGACGACGAGCCGCTGCACGGCCCGCACCCCGGAGCCGCGCTGCCAGCAGGCGAGCACGAAGGCGGCGCCGCCGACCATGACGACGAAGCCCGCGTAGGAGACATAGCGCCCGAAGCCGTAGAGCACGCCGACGACCCCGCCGCCCGCCGTCTGGTCGGAGACGGACACGGAGGTCGCCGAGGGGGCGCCGATGGAGAAGGTGAAGGCACCGGCGACCGGATGGCTGTCGGCCGAGACGACCTGGTAGGAGACGGTGTAGGTGCCGTCCGCCAGGCCGCTGTTGAGCGGCACGGCGTACGTCGTGCCGCTGACGCCCGCCGGTTTGCCGGTGTCGACGCGCTTGCCGTCGGGGGCGAGGACGCGCAGGGAGTCGCCGGACATGGCGACCTGTTCGGAGAAGGTGAGCGAGACCCGGTCCGGGGCCTGTTCGACCACCGCCCCCTGCTGGGGGTCGCTGCCGGTCAGCGCGGCATGCGCGGAGACCGGTCCGGCACCGGCGAGGAGCAGCCCGGCCGCTGCCACCAGCAGCAGTACCAGGCTCCTCAGGCGAGGGGCGATGGTCGGGGTCAAAAGGGGTCCCTCCCTCAGTGTCCGGTCGCGGGGGTGTACGTGGCCGGCTTCACCGGCATCTCGACCGTGACGGGGTCGGCCTCGGCGAAGTGCAGCACCACGGACACCGTGTCGCCCTGCTTCGGCTTGCGCTTCAGCTTCTCGAACATCAGGTGGTTTCCGCCGCTCTTGAAGGCGACCTGTCCGTCGGCGGGCACGGCGAGGTTCTTGACCTCCCGCATCGCGGAGTCGACGGTCTCGTGGACGGTGACGGCGCCCGCGATGTCGCTGGTGACGGAGGTCAGTTCGTCCTCGGTGCCGCCGCCGTTCTCGATCGTCAGGAAGCCCGCCGCCATGGAGTCGGAGACCGGCTGCGGCATGTAGGCGCCGCTGACGGAGAGTTCGGGGCCCGAGTCGCCGTCGTCCGAGCCGCAGCCGGCCAACAGCACGCCGACGGCCGTCACCGCGGCAGCGATGCCGGGACGCCTCACGGGTTCTCCCCCTTGATCAGCTCGGGGAGGTCCTTGGTGTAGTCGTCGACGGTGGCGTCCTCGCCGTAGAGCACATAGCCGCCGTCGGTCTTCGGCGAGAAGGCGATGACCTGGGTGCCGTGCGTGGAGACCATCTTGCCCTTCTCCTTGTGCGGCGGCTCGATGCTGATGCCGAGGGTGCGGGCGCCGGCCTGGATGGTGTCGAAGTCGCCGGTCAGGCCGACGACCTGGGAGTCGATGCCCTTGAGCCACTTGCCGAGCGCGGACGCGGTGTCGCGCTCGGGGTCGGTGGTGACGAACACGACGCGCAGCTCGTCCTGTTCGGCCTTGGGCAGCTGCTTCTTGGCGACGGCGATGTTGTTCATCGTCAGCGGGCAGATGTCGGGGCAGTTGGTGTAGCCGAAGTAGATCAGCGTCGGCTTGCCCGCGGTCTCCTTGCGGAAGTCGTACGACTTGCCGTTGGTGTCGGTGAGGACCAGGTCCGGCTTCTCGAAGGGCTGGTCGAGGACGGTCGCGGCCTTCTCGGAGCCGGCCTCCTCGGAGACCACGGTGACGGGAGACGCGTCGTCGTCACCGCTGCCGCAGGCGGACAGGGTCAGGGTGGCAGCGGCGAGCAGCGCGGCCGCCGCGAACTTCTTGGTGCGCATGGCGAAATTTCCCGGAGGTGAAGGGCTGGGGCGCGCGCCGGGCGGTACGGCCCGGCGCGCGCCCAGGACTAGGCGTTGGTACGCCGACGGCCGGCGAGCACGCCGTAGGCCACGCCGATCGCGCCGACGACGATGCCCACGACGCCCAGGACGCGGGCGGTGGTGTCGCTGCTGTCGGAGTCGGCGTCGTCGGCGGTGGTGGTCGCGGCGGCCTGGGAGGCGTCGTCGGACGGCTCCTCGCTCGCCTCCTCGCTCGACTCCGAGCCGTGCGAGTGGCCGTCCTCGGAGGCCTCGGACAGGGTCAGCACCGGAGCGGGCTTCTCCGGCTCCTCCTGGCCCTCCTGCTGGACCTCGATCCAGCGGGCGACCTCGCCGTCGTCGTACGTCTGGACCGCCTTGAAGACCAGTTCGTCGGCGTCCTCGGGCAGGGCGCCCATGGAGACCGGGAACTTCTGGAAGAAGCCGGGCTCGACGCCCTTGCCGGTCGCGGTCCAGGTGATCTTGCTGACGGCCTCGTTGATCTCCTGGCCGTGCAGCTCGATCGGCTTGTCGAGCTCGGCCTTGGTGACCTTCGCGGTCCAGCCGGCGATCGGCTCGGGCATGGCGGACGCGAGCGGGGTGTCCATGGGGAAGCTGACCTCCAGCTTCACGGTGGACGCCTTGTCGCTCTCGTTCGGGACCCGGAAGTCCACGACCGCGTAACCGCCCTTGGCGGCCTCGCCCTCGGGCTGCACGGTGACATGCGCGAAGGCGGGTGCGGACAGCGCGAGTACGGCCGTACCGGCGAGGGCGCAGGCGGCGGCGATACGGGAAGAGGTCTTCATGCGGGAGCACTCCACGGTGAGTGAGATTCGGTTGTTCCGGTGGTGAAGAGGGGCGCATGCGTTCTGTGGTGGCATGCGCGGGCCGCGCGACGGCGGCCCCTACCGGAATCCGAGGTGGATCTCCCAGTGGTGGTCGCGTCGCGTCAGGCAGCGAGCACGAGTGCGGGTGCGGCGGCGGGCGGGCCGCGCCGGATCACCGTGTGCTGAAGGGCGGTGGTGTGCGGCCGCGGGGGCGCGAGGGCCGCGGTGCGCGGCAGGCGCGGGCCGGGTTCGGGCATGCGCGGCAGTCCGGCGCGGACCAGGGCGAGGGCCGCGCGCAGCGACCGTACGAGCGCGCCTTCGGTGACCGAGGCCGACAGTTCGACCAGTCGCCCGAGGGCCAGGTCACCGCGGCGCAGCAGCCAGCCGGCGGCCACGGCCGCCAGCAGGTGGGCCAGCAGCATCGGCAGCGACGGCAGCAGCGACGCGGACTCGGTGACGGACTCCGCCTCGTGGTGCGGGTGGGCGGAGGCGGGCCGGAGCCGGGCCTCGGTGAGGATCTTGTGGGCCTGGGCGGGGCTGATGGCCGCCGCCGTGGTCCCGCAGACGAGCCGCGCGGCCTGCGCGACGAGCGAGGCGTCGGCGGCGGTGGCGCTCGTGGTGGCCGTGGCCCCGTGCTGGCCGAGACCGAACAGGGTGTGCAGCACGGTCTGTCCGAGCGCGAGCAGCGCCGCGATGCCGGGCAGCGAGCGCTCGCGTCCGGCGAGCGGTACGGCGACCGCGAGGACCGCGAGGAATCCCGCCCCCAGCGTCCACAGCGGGATGGCGGCGCAGGAGCCGAGTGCGTGTCCGCCCGCGGCCAGCACGACACAGACCGCGGCGAACACCGCGGCCCGCAGGATCCGGACATCGCGTCCGGCGCGCGCCGTGCGCTGGTGGGGGGCACTCATGGCGGCCCAATCATCGCACTGGCCTTACGGCGCCCATACGGCAGGTCCACAAGATGACCTAAGGGCCGGAAGATCCCCCTCTGGTGTGAACCGGCCCCACATACACCGTCGGCGGCTGTAGGCGCATCGCCCATATGGGCGGTATCACGTCAACGATGTGCTTACACCCGGGCGCGCGCGGCAATACGTAACGGTATGTCGAGCCGCGGCCGGGAGGCTGGAGCATGAGCATCTGGTGGTCACTCCATTTGCGGCGGGAAGCTGCGAGCGTGCCGCTCGCACGGAGGCTGTTGCTCGGCACCATGGAGAGCGCGGGCGTGGACCCGGATGTGTCGTACGACCTCTCCATCGCGCTCAGCGAGGCCTGTGCGAACGCCGTGGAGCACGGCGGGGACACCGCCCTCGACGGCGGCTCGCAGGCCTACCGTGTCACCGCCTACCTGGACGGCGAGACCTGCCGGATCGAGGTCGCCGACTCCGGCCCCGGCTTCGGCGGTACGAACCGGGGCTCGCGTCCGATGTCCATGGAGGCCGAGGACGGCCGGGGGCTGTATCTGATCCAGGAGCTCGCCGATCATGTCCACATCGGCAACAAACCGGGGCAGGGCGGCGCGGTGGTGAGCTTCGACAAGATCCTCAAGTGGCGGAAGGACGCCTCGCCTTTGCTGGCGGTGTAGTTGCCCTGCCGCACCAATTCCGAAAGCGGCACCGGGGTATTTGAACGGCGAATCAGAAAATCCCGCGCGCTTTCTGGCGGTAACCCTTCGGTGGCCGAAAGTGGAGGTCTGAAATCCGCCTTTATCGGCGTCCAGAATCAGCCACACGGCAAACTCGAAGTTTTCTCGAAGCTCCCTCAGGACCTGCTGTTCTACGACTCGTTGGCCCCGGGCTGGCGGTTTCAAGCCATCCTTGACGAACCTTTTGCTTGACTGGTTATTGCCCTTCGTACAGCCTCGTGATTCATGACGATAGGTCGCCGAAAGCGTCAACTTGAAGAGTTGTCTCACTTTCTACGGACCCGGCGAATGCGACTGTCCCCGGCGGAAGTCGGGCTCAGCGCGTCGGGTCGCCGGCGTACTCCCGGACTGCGCAGGGAGGAAGTCGCCGTCCTCGCCGGGGTCGGCACGTCCTGGTACACGTGGCTGGAACAAGGAAGGGACATCAACGTCTCGGAATCGGTGCTCGGCGCGATCAGCGGAGCGCTACGGCTCAACCCCGCCGAGGAGATCTACCTGCACCGGCTCGCAGGCCTGAAGACGCCGGACGTCGACCAGCGGCCCGACAGCGGCCCCGCCGATCCCGAGCGTCTCGCGGAGATCGTGAACCACTGGTTCCCCAACCCGGCGCTGGTGCGGGACCGCTCCTGGAACATCCTGGCCGCCAACTCGGCCGTACCGGAGTTCCTGGGCTTCGGGGGACCCGGTGGGAACATCCTGGTGGAGTTCTTCACCGACGAGACCTGCCGCCGCCGTTACGCACACGCCGACGCGCTCGCCCGCAGCACGGTCGCCCGCTACCGCGCGGACGTGGCCGACTGCTTCGGCCGCCCCGAGGTCGAGCGCATCCTCGACGAGCTCACCGACAGGAGCCCGGAGTTCGCCCGGTTGTGGGGCAGCCATGAAGTGCTGGAACCGTCCAGAAGCCGTACCAAGGAGATCAGCCACGACACCGTCGGAGCGCTCAGCTTCGATGTGCACGAATGGGAACTCGCGGCCGACCACGAGGTCCAGCTGGTCCTGCACATGCCGACAGTGCAGGAAACGCGGGACAAACTGGACACCTTCTTCGCCGCGGCCGGTCCGGACGATCCGGACCGGCCGGGCGAGGACGGTGAGCCAGCAGGAGGGGCCGACGACGATCAGCTGCCGTCGAAGGCCATCGCCGCCGCGTAGGAGTCCTCGAAGGTCTGATAACGCTGGATGAGGCCGTCGCGGACCGTGATCCGGATCGCGAAGGGGCCCGAGAACGACTTGCCGGTCGAGATCACCTTGTGGGTGAATTCCCCGAGGACGAAGGCGTCCTCACCGTCCACGGCGATGCGCTCGACATCGAAGCTCTGGGTGTCCACCGCGGCCACGAACCGCTGGAAATAGCCCTCCACCTCATGGCGGCCGACGAGGTGCCCCGTCCACGGGACGACGGGGGCGCCCGCCACCACCAGGTCCGCTTCCTCCGCGAACAGCTCCGGCAGCCCGGGCAGATCGCCCACGCCGAACCGGCCGAAGAACTCCTGGACGATCTCTGTGGTGTTCTGCGTCATGCGCTGTGTCCTTCCCTGGTGAGATGGCCGGCCGGGGCCAGCGTGGCCAGATGGCCGTGGATGCGGTCGAGTTCGGGGGTGGTGTCCTGGGCGGCGACATAGTGGTCCGGGCGGACCA
Source organism: Streptomyces sp. NBC_00287 (assembly GCF_036173105.1). Lineage (NCBI taxonomy): Bacteria > Bacillati > Actinomycetota > Actinomycetes > Kitasatosporales > Streptomycetaceae > Streptomyces > Streptomyces sp. NBC_00287. The sequence continues at coordinate 4,721,070 of NZ_CP108053.1, read as the reverse complement.
GGACGGCCGAGAAACGCCGGCCCGGCGCCGAGCGGACCGTCACCAGATCGCCGTACGTCTCCGCCAGCTCGGCCAGCCGGGGCGGGCGGGGGCCGGTGACGAGGAGCGTGTAGCGGTCGACGGGGAGCGACTCGCGCAGGGCGGCGTCCGTGATCAGATGGCCGTTGCGCAGGCGGGGGCGGCGCAGCCGGCCGCCCTGCTCCTCGTCGACGGCCGGTCCCGCCGGGTAGTGGTTGGTCAGACCGGCAAGCCACGGCGAGTAGAACCGGTCGAAGACGCCGGAGCGTTCGGCGAGCCGGGCGGAGACATCGCGCAGCGCGATCTGCCAGCGCTTGGCGAGCATCCACGCCTTCGTCTGCACCTCGGCCTGCTTCACCACACCTTCGGCGACCGCGGCGCGCTCGCTGCCGTAGCTGTCCAGCAGCCCCGGCGCGGCCGCGCCGCGGTGCACCAGCGCCAGCTTCCAGGCGAGGTTGTGGGCGTCGGTCACCCCGGTGTTCAGGCCCTGGCCGCCCGCGGGGCTGTGGATGTGCGCGGCGTCGCCCGCGAGGAAGACGCGTCCGGCGCGGAACCGCTCGGCGTGCCGGGCGTGGATGCTGAACGTGGTCTGCCAGGAGACGTCGTACAGCTTCAGGCCGCCGGGGCCCCGTTTGTCGACGAAGTCCTGGAGGACCTCCTCGGTGAGGTCCTCGGGGCGCATGCCGGGCGGGCCCGCGGTGAAGACGCGGAAGCGGCCGTTGTAGAGCGGGACCAGGACCATGATCCCGTTCTTGGTGCAGTAGTAGTGCACGGCGTCGCGCTGGAGGTCCCCGTCGATCTCGGTGTCGGCGAGGATGAAGACGTTCGGGTACGTGGCGCCCTTGAACTCGATGCCCAGCGACTTGCGGACGGTGCTGCTCGCTCCGTCGCCGCCGATGACGTAGGCGAACTCCTCGGTGGTCTCGGTGCCGTCCGGGGCGCGCAGAGTGGCGAGGACCCCGTCCGGGTCCTGGCTCAGCCGGGTCAGCTCGGTGCGCCACTCGATCTTGCCGCCGGCCTCGGTGAAGGCCTCGTGCAGCAGTTCCTCGACGTCCGGCTGGATGATCACCATGGGGCGGGTGCGGTCGCCGAAGACGATGTCGCAGATCGGGTCGGTGCCGGAGTTGTAGCGGAAGGAGTGCACCGGCAGACCGTGCTGGTCGATGTACGCGGCGGCGCCGAGCCCGCGGAACACCTCCAGGGTGCGCGGCCACACCATCAGCGCCTTGGTCAGCGGGCTGGGCCCGTCCGTCCTGTCGACCAGGCGCACCGGGGTGCCCCGGCGGGCCAGTTCGGCCGCGGCGGTCAGGCCCACCGGGCCCGCGCCGACGACCAGCACCGCCCTGTCATCGGGGGTGCTCCTGTCGGGTGTGCTCATGAGGTCTCTCCCATCGTGATCGGTTCCCGGGTGTCGCGATCGGCGGCGGCGGTGGCCTTCCCGGCCGGGGCGGGGCGCAGCATCCGCATGATCAGCGGGGCGCCCAGCGCGCATACGGCGGCGAGCAGCCACAGCACGGTGTGCAGGGCGTCGGTGTAGGCGCCGGAGACGAACGCCGTGAAGTCCGCCCGCTGTTCGGCGGGCACCTGATCCGCCGCGGCACTGATCTCGCCCTGCACGACCCGGTTGGCGAGGTCGTCGACGCTGCCCTCCCAGCCGTGCAGATTGCGCTGCGTGAGGCTGACCAGCACCGAGCCCATCCCGGCGATGGCGACGGCCTCGCCCGTCAGCCGCATGGTGTTGAAGAGTCCGGCCGCCATGCCCGCCCGGCTCGCGTCCACGGAGCCGATCGCGGCGCCGTCGAGCAGACCGAAGGAGATGCCGACGCCGGTGCCGATGACGAGCAGCGGCCCGACGAGGACGGCGGTGGTGGAGTGCTGGTCGAGGACGGTGAGCCAGGCCGCGCCGCCGGCCACCAGCAGCAGGCTGACCCCGAGCAGCACCGAGGTGCTGACCTTGCGGGCGAGCACCCCGCTGATCACGGGCAGGGCCAGCACCGGGCCGCTGAGCAGCAGCATGGTCAGACCGGCGCGCGATGAGCTCATGCCGTTCACGCCGATGAAGAAGGACGGCAGGAAGACCAGCAGACACACGAACCCGAACGCCAGCAGCACCGGCATCAGACTGATCGCGGCGAACTTGGGCTCGCGCAGCAGCGACAGCTCCAGCATCGGCCGCGCCCGCCGCTTCTCGATCCGCACGAACGACACCATCAGTACGACGGCCAGCACCGCGAGCGCCAGCACCACCGGGTGCGCCCAGCCGAGCTGCGGCCCCTCGACCAGGGCGAGGGTGAAGGCGAACAGGGCGCCGCTGAACGTGGTCGCCCCGGCGTAGTCCACGCCGGAGGCCTCCGGGTCGCGGGACTCGGCCAGCGCCGGGCGCAGCAGCAGTACGGCGGCGGCCACGGCGGCGTGGGCGAGGAACACCGAGCGCCAGCCCCAGGCTCCGACGAGCAGCCCGGACAGGGAGGGGCCGAGGGCGAGACCGAGCCCGAAGGAGGAGCCGAGGAGGCCGAACGCCTTTGCCCGGGCGGGGCCTTCGTAGGCCTGGGCGAGCAGTGCGGTCGCCGCGGTGAGCACCATCGCCGCGCCGACGCCCGCGGCACCGCGCAGCACGTCGATCAGCACGACCTCGGAGACCAGTGCCGAACCGGCCGTGCACAGCACGAAGACGACGAGCCCGAGCGTGAACATCCGGCGCCGGCCGACCAGATCGGCGAGTGATCCCGCGACCAGCATCACGCTGGCGAAGGTGAGGTTGTAGGCGTTGACGACCCACTGCACGGTCACCAGCGAGGCGTCCAGATCACTGCCGAGGTCGGGCAGGGCGACGGAGGTTCCGGTCAGGGAGGCGGGGAGCAGTCCGCAGGAGACGCAGACCGCGAGGAGGGTGAGAACGGGACGGGACCGTGAGGCACCCGTCGGACGAGTGGACACGAGAACTCCAGAGTTCGTATGTGGAGGGATTCGCTACGGCCGTGGGGTGCGCGCTTGTTCGACGGCCCACAGCACCAGCACGAGTGCGGCCAGGCCGCCCCCGGCAGCGCACACTCCGGCCCACCCGGCGGCGGAGTGCACGACACCCGAGAGCGCCGAACCCGCCGCACCGCCCAGGAAGTAGGCGGACATGTAGGCCATCGTGATCCGGCTGCGGGCCTCGGGACGCAGCCGGTAGAGCACACCGAGGTTGGTCACCTGGGCGCCCTGCACACCGAAGTCGAGCAGCAGCACACCGAGCACCAGGCACACCAGGAGGTGGCCGCCGTCGAGGGCGAGCAGCCCCCAGGCGGCCAGGTTCGCGACGTACAGCAGGGTCGAGGCCAGCCGGTCGCGGCCGCGGTCCACCAGCGGCCCCATGAACCGCGCGGCCAGCGCCCCAGCCGCCCCGAGCAGCCCGAACGCGCCGATCAGGGCTTCGCCGTACGCGTACGGAGGCTCGGCGAGCAGGAAGGCCGCCGAGGTCCAGAAGACGCTGAAGGAGGCGAAGGTGAGGAAGCCGTACAGGCAGCGCAGCCTGAGCAGCGGTTCCTGGGCGACCACCGACGCGACCGAGCGCAGCAGGGTGAAGTAGCCGAGCCGCTCGGCCGGTTCGAGGTCGGGCAGCAGCCGCCACAGCAGTGCCGCGAGCACCAGCATCCCGACCGCGGCGACCGCGAACACCGAGCGCCAGCTGCCGGTCCACTGTGCCAGCAGGCCCGCGCCGGTGCGGGCGAGGAGCACGCCGAGGAGGACCCCGCTGAGCATCCGGCCGGTGACCCGGCCGCGCTGCTCGGGCCGGGCGAGGGCGGCGGCGAACGCCACCAGCAGCGGGGCGCCCACCGCCGTCACCGCCATCAGCCCGGACAGCACGATCAGCGCGGTGACCGTGGGCGCGGCGGCCGAGGCGGCCTGCCCCACCGCGGTCACCAGCAGCAGCGCCACCAGCAGCCGGCGCCGGTTCACCGTGTCGCCGAGCGGCACCAGCAGGGCGAGGCCCACGGTGTACCCGGCGGTGGAGGCCGTGACCACCAGCGCCGCGGCGGTGCTGCCCACACCGAACGCCGAGGCGATCGAGGTGAGCAGCGGATGCGCGTAATAGATGTTGGCCACGGCCATCCCGGCGGCCACGGCGAACACCGTGACCAGCCGGTCGGGCAGACCGCCCGCCGGGCGCATCGCCTCGGCGCGGGCCTTGGTACGGGCTCCCCCGGAGGGGGCGCCCCCATCGCCGCCGCTCGACTCGATTGCCATGTGCCGTTCCTTCCGGCCGACCTGAACCGCCGGACTGGGCCTGGCTACGCGGCGTCCGGCCGAGCTGTTCGCGGCGATGGGCGACGTCATGGGATCAGCACGATCTTTCCGGTGGTGCGGTTGGACTCGCCGTACTCGTGCGCCTTCGCGGCGTCGGCCAGCTTGAACACCTGGTCCACGCGCACCTTCAGCCGGCCCGCCTCGACCAGCGCGGCGAGCGCTTCGAGCCCTGTGTGGTCGGGCTCGACCAGGAAGCCCGTCACGCGTACGCCCAAACTGGCGGCGTGGGTGGCGAGTTCGGGGCTGACGTGTCCGATCACGGTGATCAGCAGTCCGCCCGGGCGCAGGGTGCGGAGCAGTTCGAAGCTGTGCTCCCCGCCGAGCAGATCGAGGACGACGTCCTGTCCGGTGACCGTGTGGTGCAGCGGGCCAGCCGTGTAGTCGACCGGGTGGTCCACGCCGACCTCGCGCAGGAAGTCGTGCTTCTCGGCGCGGGCCGTGCCGGTGACCTCGGCTCCGTGGGCCCGGGCGATCTGGGCGGCCAGGTGGCCGACGCCGCCCGCCGTCGCGGTGACGAGTACCTTGTCGCCCCGCCGGATCCGCGCGGTCTCCACCAGCGTTTGCCAGCCGGTGAGCCCCGCCAGCGGCAGCGCGGCCGCCTCCTCGAAGCTCAGCCCCACCGGTTTGCGGGCGAACTGCCGGGCGGGCGCGGTCACATACTCGGCGTACGCGCCGCCCGGGCGAGGGAAGCCGATGAGGCCGAACACCTCGTCGCCGGGCTCGAACCGGGTCACCCGGGGCCCGGACTCCACGACGCCGGCGACGTCCCAGCCCTGCACGAACGGCGGGGCGCCGAGCGCTCCGGGCGGGAAGACGCCCGCGCGGATCTTCCAGTCGACGGGGTTGACGCTCGCCGCCTCGACGCGGACCAGCACCTCGGTGGGCAGTGGCGTGGGGCGGTCGACCTCGGTCAGGCGCAGCACGTCCGGGGCGCCGGCCCCGGTGGTCACGACGGCTTTCACCGGCCGCTCCGCTCGTCGAGGTAGGCCGCCCACTCGGACAGCTTCTGGCCGAGGACGAGGTCGCCCTCCGGCACCTCGATGCCGTACTCGCGCTGGATGAACAGGGCGATCTCGATCAGGGTGAGCGAGTCCAGTGAGAGGTCCTCCAGGGTGCGCTCCGGGTCGATCTCCTCGATGGGGATCTCGGCCTTCTCGGCTATGAACGCGACCAGTCCGGGATATGCCGTGACAGGCATCTCGTACTCCCTCCTCGGAGCCGGGCTCCGGGGCTTGCGTGGATCGGTGAGGCGGGGGTGAGGTGTGCGGTGTGCGGGCGCCGGGCTGGATCAGGCCGCGGCGGAGTGGGGCATGCCGGTGTACTGGAGGCCGTCGGGCCAGGTCAGAGTGATCGCGCCCCAGGTCGTACCGGCGCCGAAGGCGGTCAGGAGCACCTTGTCCCCGGCCCGCAGCCGCCCTTCGCCGTGCGCGTCGTCCAGGGCCAGCGGAATCGAGGCCGCGGCCGTGTTCCCGGTGTGGCCGATGTTCACGTAGGCCCGCTCCTGGCCGATGCCGAGCTGTTCGGCTACGGCGTGCAGGATGCGGACGTTGGCCTGGTGGCCGACGAGGAGGTCCACATCGGCGGTGGACCAGCCGGTGCGCTCGAGGACGGTGCGGGAGGCCTCGGTCATCCGCAGCACCGCGTTCTTGAACACCTCGCCGCCGCGCATGGTGAGGTACTGGTCCTCGCGCAGCGCCGCGCTGTGGTGACTGCGCTGCCGGGAGCCGCCGGCCGCCACCCGGATCAGGTCGGACTGCAGCCCGTCACTGGCGAGTTCGGTACGGTGCAGAGCGCCCGGTTCGTCGGCCCGTCCCGCGCGCAGCACTACGGCTCCGGCGCCGTCCGCGAAGATCGGCGCGGTGTTGCGGTCGTAGGGGTCGACGATGGTGGTGAAGGCGTCGGCGCCGACCACCAGGACGCTGTCCGCCACCGAGGAGGCGATCAGACCGGCGCCGGTGGCCAGGGCGTACAGGAACCCCGAGCACACGGCTCCGACGTCGAAGGCGGGCACGGTGCCGAGCCCGAGCCCCGCGGCGACGGTCGGACCGGTCGCCGGGCACGGGTGGTCCGGAGTGGCGGTGGCGAGCACCACGGCCCCGACATCCGGTTCGCCCGCCGAGTCCAGGGCCCGCCGTCCGGCCTCGATGGCGAGGTCGCTGGTGGCGGTGCCGGGGTCGACGATCCGCCGCTCGGCGATACCGGTCCGGGTGCGGATCCACTCGTCGGAGGTGTCCATCCGGGCGGTCAGATCGTGGTTGGTCACCACCCGGGGCGGCAGTGCGGAGCCGAGGCCCGCGAGAACGGCGGTCCGTGCGGTCATCGCACGATCACCGACGCCCGGTCGGACTCGGTGCGCATGTCGAGGGCCTCGTACTCGGCCTGGGCCTTGGCGATGGCCTCCTCCGGCGACATCAGCGCCGGCAGGTCGAACAGCCGGGCGATCTCCACCAGCCGCTCCTCGACGGTGCCGCCCACCACGTGTGCGGGGATGCCGAGTTCGGCCGCGACCTCCAGCAGCCGCTCGTCGGCCATGGAACGGAACCGCTCGTTGACCGGGCGGTGCCCGTCGGCGGCCAGCGCCAGTTCGTTGGGCAGATGCACGAAGACGTCGTACGTCTGCTTCACATGCTGCTTGAAGGCGATGCCCAGTTGCTCCATGACCGCGTCGAACACCCGGATGTCCGCGGTGCGTTCGACACTCTCCAGCTCGCTGAGGTGCACGGAGTCATTGGGGTTGATGCCGACGACGACGCGCACCGCGCCGTAGATCCACTCCTGCAGCGAGGAGCCGTCGGAGATGAACGAGCCCTTGAAGCGGCTCTCGTGGACGGCCCGGTCCACATGGCGGCGCACGATCAGCTGGACCAGCTCGGCCGCGGTGCACTGCTCCAGGGTCTTGCCGGGCACGGCCTCGGGCAGCAGCTCCCGCATGGTGCGGGCACGGGTGCGCGGAATTCCCACGTAATGCGCGAGGGCGTACGAGGTGAGGGTCTTTCCGGAGGAATACGTGCCGGATATGGCGATACGCATGACAGGCTCTCCAGTTGTGAAAAGGGTGGCCGGTGAATCAGCCGGGAAGCCGGTGCGCGATGGAACAACGCACGGTGTTTCCGGCGAGCTGTCCGACGATGTCGGCGGCGCGCCAGATCTCTTCGTCCCGCCGAAGCAACGTGCTGTTTTCCAGCCGTACATCCAGCGGGGTCTCGTAGCGGATGGGATCGGGTTCCGCGCTCGCCTTCATGGCGGTGGTGCGCATCCACAGGGTGTTGCTGGAGCCCCGGGAGATCCCGTCGGTCTCGTACAGCAGGATCTGGCCGAGCTGAAGGCTGGTCACGAAGGTGTCGATCAGTCCGACGAAGGGCTGGTACAGGCCCTCCGTGCCCTCGGTGGCCAGCACGGTGCCGGGCTCCTGGGCCACGTCCACGACAGCGTGGGCGCGGGCCTCGGCCACCCGGACCGCGACCTTGCGCACGCTCTGCGTCCGGGCCGCGAAACCGGTGCCGTAGTACTGCCGGTCCACCGGCCCGAGCAGCTCCGCCGGGCCGGTGTAGGTGGATGCGGCGGCTGCGCCGGCAGCGGGCTCCGGCAGCGGATGGCGCAGGTCGGTACGGACCCGCATGGCGCCGACCATGGTCTGCAGCCGTGACACCGCCTCGCCCTCGCGGTCCGGGACCGGCACACCGAGCACGGTGGTGCGCACCGGAAGACCGGTCAGCTCCTCGTCCGGCCCGGTGCCCGCCTTGATCCGCACCGACAGCACCCGGCCCGCGCGCCGGCTCTCCGGGCCGAGGCCGAGGGCGTGGGTGAGGGCCGTCTCGCTCATGTGCACGGCGATGATCAGGCCGTCGACGGTGCTCAGATGGGGCCGCAGATCACCCCGCGTCTTGGCCTTGGTCGACCAGTCGGCCGGGTAGACGACGTCGAGCCGGCTGCCGAGCTCGGTGGGCAGGTCCCGGCCGCCGGTCATCTCGACCTTGTCGTAGCGGTATTGCACGCGCCGGAATCCGGAACCGAAGAACCGCTTTTCGCCGGGCCCCAGATAGTCGTCGACGGAGTCGAGGAGTAATTCCTTGGCAGGCAGCATTCCAGACAACTCCCTTATGACGGGCCCAGGTTTCCTATTGGCGGATCCAGGGGGCGCTTCTCGGTCTGCTCGAAGCTAGCCGAGAAATCTCGCCACAACGAGAGTCGGCTCATGCGGTTACTGCCAACACCACCCTGGACACCACCAGTTGTCGCCCTTTTCCGCACGCCCCGGAATTGACTAGCGTCCGAGGTGTTCGCGGACACGGATTCCAGTGCCGCACACGGGGAGGCAGCCATGTCCGACATCACGCTCGGCCCTTGGGTCGTGACGCCCGAGTTCAGCCATCAGCAGCTCGTCTCGAAGATGGGCATCGAGCTGGTGCGCTGCGAGCCGGGCCTGGTCATCGGCACCATGCCCGTGGACGGCAACCGCCAGCCCGTCGGCATCATGCACGGCGGCGCCAACGCCGTACTGGCGGAGACCCTGGGATCCCTCGCCGCGTTCCTGCACACCGGACCCGGCGGCCACGCGGTCGGCCTGGACCTGTCCTGCACCCACCACCGCTGGGTGGCCGGCGGCACGGTGACCGGTGAAGCCCGCCCCCTGCACGAGGGCCGCACCACCGCCACCTACGAGATCGTCATCACCGACAGCTCCGGCAGACGCACCTGCACCGCTCGGCTGACCTGCGCCATCAGCGTCCGCGCCCGCTCCCGCGGCGTCCTGCGCACGGCGTGAGGGATCCGGGGTCCCCCCGCAATCACCATCGAAGAGAGGCCAACACCCCATGTGCCACAGCACCGACAGCAGGCCCCCCGCCGTCGAGAACCCCGGCAGCGTGGCCGAGGAGGGGCTGATCGAGCTGACCTCCCAGGACGGGACGGCGTTCAGCGCCTTCCACGCGCGGCCGGGTGAGCCCAATGGACGCGGCGTGGTGATCCTGCCGGACATCCGCGGCGTCCACGCCTACTACCAGGAGCTGGCCCGGCGGTTCGCCGAGGCCGGGTTCGCCGCCGTCGTGCTCGACTACTACGGACGTACGGCCGGACTCGGGCCGCGCGACGACGAGTTCGAGTGGCAGCCGCACTTCAAGCAGCTGGTCCCGGACAGCGTGGCCGACGACGCCCGGGCCGCGGTCGCCTGGCTGACCGAGCAGAACCCCGGCGTCACCGTCTTCTCGGTCGGCTTCTGCCTCGGCGGCGGCCACTCCTGGCGGCTTGCGGGCAGCGGCCTCGAACTGGCCGGTTCGATCGGCTTCTACGGCCTTCCCGGCCTCGCCGAGGACCGCCTGAAGGACATCTCCGCACCCCTGCTGCTCCTCCTCGCCGGCGACGACGTCGCCACCACCCAGGAGGACTTCGCCGCCTTCCGCGGCAAGCTGGACGACGCGGGCAAGCCGTACGAGTACAAGATCTACGACGGTGCCCCGCACTCCTTCTTCGACGGCGGCGCCCCGGAGTGGAAGGACATCAGCGCCGACGCCTGGCAGCGCCTCCTGGACTTCACCTCCCGCCATGCGGAGCCCGCCGTATGACCCGCGACATCCGCGACGAACAAAAGGGCAACCCTCGCTTCGAGCGCGGGCAGGCCAAGCTCCTCGAACTCGGCGACTCGGGCGACGCGATCTTCACGACGCTGGCCGACGTGGCGCCCGACATGGGCCGGTACGTCGCCGAGTTCGTCTTCGGAGACCTGTACGGCAGGGGCGGTCTGGACGACCGGCAGCGGCAGTTGACGACGCTGGCGCTGCTCACCGCCCTCGGCGACACCGAGCGCCAGTTCGCCTTCCATCTGAACCTGGCCCTGAACGCGGGCGTCACCCCGCAGGAGGTGGTGGACGCCCTGGTCCACGGCCTGGCCTTCGTCGGCTTCCCACGCACCTTCAACAGCCTCAGCACGGCGAAGCGGGTGTTCGCGGAGCGGGGCCTGCTGCCGGTGGCCGAGGCCGACGCCCCGCTGGCCGAGGCCGGCTGACCGCTCCCGCCCCGCGCGTGCCCTCAACCCCCCGTCGGCCGCGCGGGGCGGGTGCATCCACCTCACGGAAGGGAACCGCCTTGCGACCACGCACTGCCGCGTTCTTCGACGTCGACGGCACCGTCATCAACGTCACCAGCATGTTCCGCTTCCTGGAGTTCCGGCTGGCCGCCGAAGGGCATCCGCCGTCGGCGTACCGCTACGAGCGCCAGCGGCTGAAGGCCATGACGGCCGCCGGAGTCCCGCGCACGGAGACCAACCGCGCCTACTTCGCGTCGTACGCCGGCGCGGACGTACGTGCCACAGCGGCCCTCGCCGAGCAGTGGTTCCGGGCCGAACTGGACCGGGGCGCCTTCTTCAACGAGCACGTGGTCGCCGCCCTGCGCCGGCATCAGCGCGAGGGGGACCTCATCGTGCTGGTCTCGGGCTCGTTCCGGGCCTGCCTGGCGCCGATCGCCCGGCACCTGGACGCGGACATCGTCGTGTGCTCGGACCCGGAGACCGCGCACGGCATGTACACCGGGCAGGTGGAGCGCCCGATGATCGGCGAGGCGAAGGCGGAGGCGGTCCGCACCCTGACGACCACGGGCAGACTGGACCTGCCCGCCTCCACGTCCTACGGCGACCACATCTCCGACCTGCCCCTCCTGCGCATGACGGGCCGGGCGGTCGTGGTCGGCGACGACCCGGAGATGCGGGAACAGGCCCGCCGCCATGGCTGGACGGTGTGGCCGCGCACCCCGGCGCCGACGCTCACCCGCTGAATTTTCAGCTTCCTCAGTACTCTCAGCCGGCACACAGCCGCCACCCATGGTCCTGACGGCCACCGTTTCTACGTTCATGTGCATGACGGGAAACCACAAGGACACTTCGATCACCAGGCGCCGCGCCCTCGCGGTGACCGGCGGCACGGTGGCGGCGGGCGGGCTGGCGTTCGCGGGCTACCAGGCGGCGTTCGCGGACGAGGCGACGTCCGAGGCGACGACCGAGGCGACTGCTACGGCCACCTCTTCGAGTACGACCACCTGCATGACGCTGATGACGAGCGTCACCGAAGGCCCGTACTACTTGGACGGCGCCCTGGTCCGCAAAGACATCACCGAGGGCAAGAGCGGAGTCCCGCTGACCCTGCGCCTGACGGTCGTGGACGCGACGGACGGCTGCACCCCGGTGCCGGGCGCGGCGGTGGAGATCTGGCACTGCGACGCCTGGGGCTACTACTCCGGCTACACGACGGCCAACCCCGGCGGCTCGGCCCCCGCGGAGAGCGAGGACGGCTCGACCGCGAACGACAAGACCTATCTGCGCGGCTACCAGATCGCGAACGCCAACGGGGTGGTCAAGTTCGAGACGATCTTCCCGGGCTGGTACACCCCGCGCACCTGCCACATCCACGTCAAGGTGCACACGGGCGGCGAGAAGGAGGACGGCACCTACGAGGGCGGCAAGGTCAACTACACGGGCCAGTTCTTCTTCGACGACGAGATCGCCCAGGAGATCTTCACGCTGGAGCCGTACTCCCAGCACTCCGGCAGCTACACGACCCTCGACAACGACATGGTCTACGACGGCGGCGGCGCGTCCAGCGGTCTGCTGACCTTGAAGCCGGTGAAGAAGGCCGACCCGTCCAAGGGCTACAAGGGCTTCCTGACGCTGGGCGTAGACCCGGACGCGGAGAGCACGGGAGCGGGCAGCGGCGGTGGCGGTACGCCTCCGGACGGCACCCCGCCGAGCGACGCCCCGTCCTCGTAGCGGGGATACGGCGATGACGAGCCGCGAGGACGAGGCGCTGGCCCAGGCCGCGGTGACCGCACTGACGGCCCAACTCTCCCTGACCCCGAAACCGGGTCTCCCCGACCCGTCCCACCGCGACCACAACACCCTGCGCTGGTCGGCAAAGTCCCTGACCCCCGGCCTCGCAGCAATGGCAGCGGCGGCCCGCCGCACGGGCGAGCCAACGCCCGGTCTCCGCGCCGAGCTGGGTGCGATAGGCCGCAGCACGGAGCACTCCGTGGGTTTGGCGGGCGGCGGCCACCGGGGCGCGCTGTGGACGCTGGGTTTGCTGGTCGCGGGGGCGGCGCTGAACCCCGGGGACGTCACGGCAACGGCGAAGCGCATAGCAGCGCACCCCGACAAGGGGGCTCCGCGCAGACCGTCCCGAGGCTCGTCGATGTCGGCGAAGTACGGAGCGGCGGGTGCGAGGGGAGAGGCAAGGGCAGGCTTCCCGCACGTCCGGAGGGCGTTGGAGGAGCTGACCAGATCGCGAGGCACGGGCACCCCAGAACCCCAGTCCCGCCTGAACGCCCTACTGACGATCATGTCTACTCTCCAGGACACGGAACTCCTGTACACGGCGGGCCCGCTCGGACTCCGGCACGTACAGGCAGGCGCGCGGGGGGTGTTGGAGGCGGGAGGTGCGGGGACGGTCGCGGGTGCGGAGGCGCTGGCGGCACTGGGTACGGACCTGCACGAACGATCGTGGAGCCCTCGGGGGAGCGCGGGGCTGCTGGCGGGGGCGTTGTTCCTGGACGCGCTGCCGATAGCCGCAGTAGCTACGGGTAGCCGCACCGCTGTATCCGCCCAGCTGCGAGCAGCTGTACTGCTCCATCCACCCCGCTGAGCTGCGGGCAGTCGTGCCGCTGGGGCGGCGCCCGCTGCCAAAGAGGCGGCACCCGGCCAGCGCCGGTGAGCGCACCCCCCGTCCGCCCCACCCCGGACAACGCGTCAAGCAGCCGGCACCAGAACCGCCGTACGAGCCAGCGCAGCCTTCCGAGCCACCGGCCCCATCGCATAGGACGCCACCAACGTCACCCCACCCAACACCACCCACCCAGGCGCCCCCCACTGCACCAGCAGAGCGGTAAGCACCAGCGGCCCAGCCGTACGAGCCACAGTCACCCCCGTACCGAAGAACCCCTGATACTCCCCGACCCGTTCCCCCGGCGCGAGATCGAAGGACAGCTGCCAGGCCCCCGCCGACTGCCCCATCTCCGCGACGACCAACAGCACCGCCCCGGCCACCAGCACCCCCACCGCCACCCAGGCCGACACACCCCCCGACACCGCGAACACCCCGCACGCGGAAAGCATCACCCACCCCGACCGCCGCACAGCCCCCACGGCCGACGCAACCCCGCTCACCCCACGAGCCATCCGCACCTGGAAGAGCATCACGGCCCCGGTGTTGAGCACGAACAGCACGGACACCAGCCAGGCAGGCGCCTGAGTCCGCTCCGCGATCCACAGCGGCAGCCCGAGGCTGAGCAACGGCATCCGCAGCAGCAACACGGTGTTGAGAACCGTCAGCACCACATACGGCCGATCCCGCAACACCGCGAGCCCGTTCCCCTTCACCGAGCCGACCGCCGCCGCTCCTGCCGCCGCCGAAGGCAACCGCAGCAACACCCCCGCGCACACCAGAAAACTCACGGCATCCACCGCGAAGACCACGAGATACGCACCCCGCGTCCCCACATGCAGCGCCAGCCCACCCAGCCCCGCCCCCACGGCAAGCCCCGCATTGAGCGTCGACTGCAGATGCGCCAGCAACCCGGTCCGCTCCCCGGCGGACACCAGCCCCGCCAGCAGGGCCTGCCGAGCCGCCGCGAGCCCGGACTGCGCGGTGGCGTAGACGACGGCGGAAGCCACGAAGGGCCAGAACCCCCGCACGACGAGGAAGGACGCGACGGCCACCCCCGTCGCCAAAGCCAACAGCACCGCGGTCCCCCGCGCCCCCCGCCGATCCGCGAGCCGCCCGAGCGGCACCCCCGCCAATGACCCGACTCCCCAGGCCACCGTCAGCCCGAGCCCCACGCGCGCGGGGTCGAGCCCGACGACGTGGGTGAAGTAGAGCGCCGAGGTGACATAGAAGGCGCCGTCCCCGACCGAGTTGGCCAACTGGGCCAGAGCCAGGACGCGTTGCGGGCCCGCTGGCGGAAGGAGGGAGTTCGTCATGCCCCGAATCTAGGCGCGCACTGGATCTCGATACAGAACCACTAACACGCCAAATCCTTGGCCCAATTCACCCGCTGTCGAGCACCTTCCCCAGCACCTCCAAGGCTTCCGGATACGCCCGCTCCCGAGGCGTCCCGTACCCCACGACCAGCCCCTGCGGATGCCCTTCACCCTCGGGTGAATGCCAGTGCTCGCCGAGAGACCCCACCGCAAGTCCCTCCGCCTCGGCCCGGGCCAGCACCTCGGCCTCGTCGTCGACCTCGACCAGCGCATGCAGCCCGGCCGCGATGCCCCGCACCCCGCGCCGCGCACCGAGCCGGTCCACCAGCTGGTCCCGCCGCCTCCGGTACCGCAGCCGGCACGCGCGCACATGACGGTCGTAGGCATGACTGTCGATCAGTTCGGCGAGTGCCAACTGCCCGAGCGACTCGGTGTGATGGTCGCTGTGCAGCTTGGCGTCGGCGACCGCGTCGACCAGCTGCGGCGGCAACACCATCCACCCGAGCCGCAGCGCGGGCCCGAGCGTCTTGGAAGCGGTCCCGAGATACACGACCTGCCCCGGCGCCATCCCCTGCAGGGCCCCGACGGGCTGCCGGTCGTAACGGAACTCCCCGTCGTAGTCGTCCTCGACGATCAACCCGTCACGCGCGCGTGCCCAGTCGGTGAGCGCCCGCCGCCGCTCAGGGTGGAGGGTGACCCCGGTCGGATACTGATGTGCGGGCGTCACGACGACGGCCGCGGGCTCCCCGAGATCGTCCACACAGGTCCCGCGCTCATCGACCCGCACGGGCACCACGGCGCCACCATTGCGCCGTACGACATCCCGATGGAACGGCAGCCCCGGATCCTCCATGGCGATCTCGCAGCCGTCCAGCACACGCGTGAGCAGCGCGAGCCCCTGCACATACCCCGAGGTGATGACGATCCGCTCAGGGGGAGCGATCACTCCCCGGGCCCGGCCGAGATAGCCGGAGAGCGCGGTCCGCAGCTCGATCCGCCCCCGGGGATCGCCGTAGTCGTAGGCCAGGGAGGGAGCGGTGGCGATGGCCCGCCGCAGCGCCCGCAACCACGCGGCCGCCGGAAACGCCCCGACATCGGGACTCCCGGGCCGCAGATCGAACTGCGGCTCACGCGCGCGTGCGGCAGCCTCCGCGGGCTCGGACTCGTCGGAGGGCAGCGGCGCGACCTCGGTCCCCGACCCCTGCCGAGCAGTGAAATACCCCTCGGCAACAAGCTGGTCGTAGGCCCCCTTCACGGTGTTCCGGGAAACCCCCAGCTCATCGGCGAGCTTCCGGGTGGCGGGCAACCGAGTACCAGGCGCCAACCGCCCGTCCCGAACGGCATCCCGAAGAGCACGCTCAAGTCCCGCCCGCCGCCCATCGGCAGAGGCAAGCTCCAGATGCAGGTCCACACAAACCCCCTAGGGGCGCGGGGAACTGCGCGAACAACCCCCACACACCCGCAGCCCGCGACGATGGCCGGACACCCCACAGGTGCCCGGCCATCTACGAAAAACCGTCAGCCCTTCAACGAGGCCATCCAGGCCTCAACCTCATCCGACCGCCGAGGAAGCCCGGCCGACAGATTACGGTTCCCGTCCGCCGTCACCAGAATGTCGTCCTCGATCCGCACACCAATACCCCGGTACTCCTCGGGCACCGTCAGATCGTCGGCCTGGAAGTACAGCCCGGGCTCGACAGTCAGGCACATCCCCGGCTCAAGCACACCGTCCACATACGTCTCCACCCGCGCGGCAGCGCAATCGTGGACGTCGAGACCGAGCATGTGCCCCGTACCGTGCAGCGTCCACCGCCGCTGAAGCCCCAGCTCCAGCACCCGCTCCACGGGCCCCTCGACCAGCCCCCACTCCACGAGCTTCTCGGCGAGCACCCGCTGCGAGGCGTCATGGAAGTCCCGGTACTTCGCGCCCGGCTGCACGGCCGCGATCCCGGCCTCCTGGGCCTCGTACACGGCGTCGTAGATCTTCTTCTGGATCTCGGTGTACCGGCCGTTGATCGGCAGCGTCCGCGTGATGTCGGCGGTGTAGTACGTGTGCGTCTCGACGCCCGCGTCGAGCAGCAGCAGATCCCCGGACCGCACGGGCCCGTCGTTGCGCACCCAGTGCAGCGTGCAGGCGTGCGGACCGGCCGCGCAGATGGAGCCGTAGCCGACGTCGTTGCCCTCGACCCGCGCGCGGAGGAAGAAGGTGCCCTCGATGTAGCGCTCGGAGGTCGCCTCGGCCTTGTCGAGGACCTTCACGACGTCCTCGAAGCCGCGCACGGTCGAGTCGACGGCCTTCTGCAGCTCACCGATCTCGAACGCGTCCTTGACCAGCCGCGCCTCGGAGAGGAAGACCCGCAGCTCCTCGTCCCGCTCGGCGGTGACCTTGTCGGTCAGCGCGGCCTCGATCCCGGCGTCGTATCCGCGGACGACCCGGACCGGACCCGTGGCCTCGCGCAGCGCGTCCGCCAGCTCGCGCACATCGGAGGCGGGGATGCCGTACAGCTTCTCGGCCTCGCCCAGAGAGTGCCGGCGGCCGACCCACAGCTCGCCCTGGCCGGAGAGCCAGAACTCGCCGTTCTCGCGGTCGGAGCGGGGCAGCAGATAGATCGTCGCGTCATGGCCCGCACCTCGGGGCTCCATGACGAGGACGCCGTCCTCGGTCTGGTTGCCGGTGAGGTAGGTGTACTCGACCGACGCCCGGAAGGGGTACTCGGTGTCGTTCGAGCGGGTCTTCAGATTGCCCGCGGGGACGACCAGACGCTCACCGGGGAAGCGGGCGGACAGCGCGGCACGCCGGGCAGCGGTCTCGGCGGCCTGCGGGATCGGCTGCAGGTCGTGCAGCTCGGTGTCGGCCCAGCCGGACTTCATGTTCTCGGCGAGCTCGTCGGACACGCCCGGGTACAGGCCGTTCTTACGCTGCCCGACGGGCTCTTCCTCGGCAGTCTCCGGGGTCTCCGGGAGATCTTCCGCCACGGTCATCCTCCTTGATACGGCACTGGACCCCCTCCATCGTACGGTCGTACGGAAGGGGGCCCAGGGCCGAAGGACCTCTTACCGGCGTCATTCGAAGCGCGCGGCGAGCAGCACCACGTCCTCCGCGCTGTCCGCCGTGTCGAGACCGTCGGGCAGCATCGCCCGCAGCACGTGATCGGCGATGGCGGCCGGGTCGTGCCGGATCGCCCGGGGGACGCTCGCCGCCGCCGTGTGCAGCCGCGCGAAGGCCCGGTCCGTGGCGTCGCCGGCACGGTGCAGCAGCCCGTCGGTGTACAGCAGAACCGTCTCTCCGGCCTCCGCCTGGAACTCCACGCTCGGTGCCTCCCAGCAGGCCAGCATGCCGAGCGGGGCGGAGACGGAGGTCTCCACGAACTCGGTGCGCCGCTCGCCGATCAGCAGCGGCGGGCAGTGTCCGGCCCCGGCGAGGGTGAGCTTGCGCACGGCGGGCTCGCAGTAGGCGAACAGGGCGGTCGCCGAGCGCGCGGGCTCGGTCAGCCGCAGCAGCAGTTCCAGATCGGACAGGACCGCCACCGGGTCCTCGCCCTCCATCACGGCGTACGCCCGAAGCGACGCCCGCAGCCGGCCCATCGCGGCGACCGCGCTCGGCCCGGAGCCGGTGACCGAGCCGACCGCCAGGCCGAGGGCGGCGTCCGGCAGCGGCAGCGCGTCGTACCAGTCACCGCCGCCCAGCGGCCCGGTGCGGTGCCGGGCGGCGAGCTGGACGCCGGCCACCCGGGGCAGCCGGGAAGGGAGCAGTTCCTCGGACATCGTCGCCATGCACGCGCGCGTGCGCTCCACCTCCAGCAGCCGGGCGAGGTGCTCGGTGGCGTGGCGCGTGTACAGGCCGACGAGGTGCCGCTGGCGCTCGGACGGCTCGGCGGGCTCGTCGTAGAGCCATACGGCGGCGCCGAGCCGGCCCGCGGTGTCGGTGTGCAGGGGGAGTGCGTAGCTCGCGGCGTAACCGAGGCGCGCGGCCACCTCGCGGTGGCGCGGGTCGAGGCCGTCCTCGGCGAACAGATCCGGCTGCGCGATCTCGCCGTCCCCGCCCGGCAGTCCGTCGAGGATCTTCCCGAACGACATCGAGCCGCGCGGCACGGTCTCGATGTGGCCGAGGTCCGCGCGGCCCAGGCCCAGGCCGACGGTGGTGTCCGGGCCCCGCCCGTCGGCCGGTTCCAGCACGACGAGTCCGCGCCGGGCGCCGACGAGGGCGGATCCGGCGCGCAGCAGTTCCTGGAGGGCGTCGGACAAGGAAGGCGTACGGGCCAGGCGTTCGGTGAGTTCGTGCAGGGTGGTGAGGTCGGAGACCCAGCCGGCGAGGCGGTCCTGGAGCAGCAGTCCGGGGGCGCCCGGTGCGGTCGGGGCTGTGACGGGGGTGGTTGATGTGCTTTCGGAGGCCGCGGGCGCGGGCGCGACAGTGTGTGCGGGCGAGGGAACCGTTGAATCGATTCCGGCCACTTTCGGAGGGTGAGGGGCGTTCATGGCGTCCGGCTTTCCGACCGGTGCGTATTGCTCAAAAGCATCGCAAACCCCCATGTCATTCTGCGCCGCTAGCAGTGTCTCCACATGTACACGCACTCGTGAGGGGATGTCCAGCATTGTCCTGCCGGGATTCCTGGTGTCCGTGGGTAACCGGTGCACATCTCCCCGACCCCTTGCGGAAAGGCAAAGTTGGCTTAAAACTGCCTCAGGGAACGCCTTATTGCGGTCGACTGGGCTTGCTCCACGGAGCGTCACAGCGGTCGTGATGGGTACGTACTCGGAGAAGGCCAGGGGTGGTTGACAGTCACCCGGAACCTGGTGGCGGACCCGGGCGTCTTAGCCACCGATGACCGTGCCCCATCCTCCCGTGGCGGAGGCGAAGAGAAATACGCGGGACGGCAAACGCCAGACTTCGCCACCCCACGCCACGCCCGTGCTTTTGATAGACGCAGGTATGGGCGAGGCTGCCGCGGACGCAGCCAACGCTCGGCCCATAGGGGATCCCCTTGCTCGTCGCAGGGGTGTGATGCGCCAACAGGTACGCACAGTGAAGTGATCGACACATGGTGTGATGTGGACCACGGTGTTGCCAGCGGTGCAACGGAAAGGAACGAGCGCTCATGCGCGAGATCCTCGGAAGGCGACGCAGGCTCCTGTCCCAGCGCAACGGCGGGAGGCCTGAGTTGCTCAGCGCGGCCCTGACCTTCGCGACTCAATGGCAGTGGCCCGTACTCCCGGGTGTGACGGCGGACCCGCAGGGGCGGTCCCGCTGCGGCTGCCCCGACCCGGAGTGCACGGTGCCCGGTGCGCACCCCTTCGACCCCGGCCTCCTCGCGGCCACCACCGACGAGCGCATGGTGCGCTGGTGGTGGACCAACCGCCCGGCGGCGCCGATCATGCTCGCCACCGGCGGCAAGGCGCCCTGCGCGGTCAGCCTGCCGGCCCTCCCGGCCGCCCAGGCCCTCACCGCGCTCGACCGCATGGGCATGCGGCTCGGTCCCGTGATCGCCTCGCCCACCCGCTGGGCGCTGCTCGTCAAGCCGTACTCCCTGGAGCGGCTCGGCGAACTGCTGTACGCCAAGGACTTCGTCCCGGGCTCCCTCAGGTTCCACGGCACGGGCGGCTATCTCGCCCTGCCCCCGTCCGAGACCGGCGAGGGCGACATCCGCTGGGAGCGCGCGCCGCTGCCCGGCTCGGCCACCCCGTGGGTGCCGGATGTGGAGGCCGTGGTGGACGCCGTGGTGGAGGCCCTCACTCGTACGGGTGTGAGCGCGCCCGAGTTGTAGGGGTGTTGGGCGCGCGCCGGACGGGGCGCCCGCCCTCCCTCGTTATCTTCCGCTGTATGAACCTTCGTCTGCTCGCCCTCGGGGGCGTCGCGGTGAGCGCGGTGGCGCTGCCGCTGGCCATGGCGTCCGCGGGGCAGGTGGGCGATTCGGTACGACCGCCCGAGCACTCGTCTGTACGGCCGTCCGCGCCCGCCGACGCGAAGGCGTCCTCCCCCTCGCCCCTGAGGCTCGGCCTCGGCCTCGCGACCGCCGCCCGCTGCGGACCCGAACTCACCTCCCCCGACGGCATCGAGGCGCAGACCTGTGTGCTCACCCAGGGCGAGGAGACCTGGGCGCGCACCTACTACCGCAACACCACAGGCGGGGCGCTGGATTCGGTGCTGAGCCTCATGGGTCCCGGTGGACGCACCGTGCAGATGCGGTGCGCGGTGGGCGCCGAGGACGAGCCCGGCAGCTGTGAGACACCGCATGAGCGCACCCGGGGCGAACTGGACGGCTACACCGCGGTCGCGGAGTTCGCGGCCAGTCCGGGCGAGGGCCCGCTGTTGCTGCGTTCCGGGAGCAACTCCGGGGCACCTACGGGCAGTTGACATGTGACGGCGTTCTGTAAAGAACCGTACACATGGAAAGACCCGGTTGCTGGCGACGGGGGATGCACCAGCAACCGGGCTACTGGAACGGTAACAAGAGATCGGCCGTTCGCAAATTCGATCCGGGCTTTCCGGTCACCGATTTCCCTGTGGAGACGGGGAGTTGTGATCGGAGTCACCTGTTCCGAGCGCCCCCTGGCGGCTGACCGGTCGGTCAGCCGGGGAGGATCGTCTTCCTGTGCGTCAGCTGAGCGTGACCTGGCGGTTGGTGAGACCCCCACGCGCGCGGCGCTCGTCCGCGGTGAGCGGCGCGTCGGTTGCCAGCGCGGCGGTGAGCCGCTCGGCGAACTCGGCGGCCGGCTTCTCCACGTCCTGCGCGACGACCCCGCTCGGCAGGTCCCAGACCGGGACGGTGAGGCCGTGAGCGCGGAAGGAGCCCACGAGACGGGTGCCCTCGCCGAGGTTCGACCGGCCCGCCGCGTGCAGCCGCGCCAGCGCGTCCAGAAGCTGCTCCTCGGGGTACGGCATGACCCAGCGCAGGTGGTTCTTCTCCGGCGTCTCGCACCAGTACGCCGCGTCCACGCCGGTCAGCCGCACGGTCGGGATGGCGGCGGCGTTGGCCCGCTCCAGGGAGGCGGTGACCTCCGGGGTGGCGTTCTCCGCGTCCGGGACCCAGAACTCGAAGCCCGGGTGCACAACTGGCTCGAACGCGCCTTCGGGGTCGAGCAGGTCCTGCAGCCGCGGACCGTCGGCCGGGGCGCGCCGCGCCTGCACCGGGGAGCCGGGCTTCGCCTCGAGGGCGCGCTGGAGGGTGTCGGCGAGATCGCGGCTGATGTCACCGGACGCCGTGTCGTTCTGCAGGCCCAGCAGGACCGAGCCGTCGTCGCGGCGCAGCGCCGGCCAGGCCATCGGCAGCACGGTCGCCAGCGTGACGGCCGGAACGCCCTCGGGCAGGCCGCCCTTCAGGGGCAGCGCCACGGTGGCGGCGGGCACCAGCTCGCGCAGGGCCACCCAGTCGCACTCGCCGGGCAGCCCCTCGAACGGGCGCTGCACCAGCTCGGTCACGGCCTCGGCGGCAGCCTTGCCGTGGCAGGCCTTGTAGCGGCGGCCACTGCCGCACGGGCAGGGCTCGCGGGCGCCGACGACCGGAACGTGCTCATCAGCGCCTGCGGCGCGGGCACCGCCCGTGAGCTGCGGGCGCGTGGCCTTCGTCTGGGATCGCTTCTTGGCCATGAGGGTGTCTCCCGGAAACGGCTCGTCTCGTACGGCGGGAGCCTAGCTGTTCACGCCATGGCCGACGCGACCCTGTGGACAACGCGTCCGGAGTCCCTCCGGGAGCCGGAGCCTTCAGTCCAGGTCGTCGAAGGCGTCCGCGAAGTCCAGTTGGGGGATCGCGGCGACCGAGGGGGCCGCGACGCGCGTAGCGAAATCATGGCGGCGGTGACCCGCGTCGGGGTCGTGTACGTCGTCGTGGACGACGACCCACACCGTGACCTCGCCCCGGGCGTCGTCCCGGACGCCCCAGTCGTCGGCCAGCGCGGTGATGATGTTCAGCCCACGGCCGCCGTGCGCGGTGACCGAGGGCGTGGCCGGAGCCGGGCGGGTGGGCCCGCCGCCGTCCGTGACCTCCACCGTGAGCCGACCGGCCGCGTCCACCTGCCAAGCGGCCCGGACATCACCGTCCCCGGCCAGGGCGTCGCCCAGT
Source organism: Streptomyces sp. NBC_00287 (assembly GCF_036173105.1). NCBI lineage: Bacteria > Bacillati > Actinomycetota > Actinomycetes > Kitasatosporales > Streptomycetaceae > Streptomyces > Streptomyces sp. NBC_00287. Next base: position 4,698,750 of record NZ_CP108053.1, on the reverse strand, counting down.
GGCCGACCGTGTTTGCACGCGTTGCTCAAAAGTTCGGAAAGAATCAATACGGCGTCGTCGATGACCGATTCCGCCACGCCACCCCTGCGCAACTGAGCACGCATCCGGTGTCTCGCTTTCCCCACGCCCGCAGGGCCATGGGGTACGGCCATGCTCGACGACGTGGGCACCTCCTGTGCCACCACCAACGCCACCCCCGAGACCTCCTTCGCCCCACGCCACGGTGTGGATGCCCCATTGGCCTGTACCGGAAACCGGCCAATCCATGTGCGGTGACGCATTCGCAACGATCGAATACGGACCGAACGCGCCGGAGCACTCCCTGTAATTGCCTGGCTGGAAATCGACGGTGTGGCCGAGATGTGGAGGATGGGGCCGGTGTGGCCACCGGGTCAAGAGGTCGTACCGGGGCAGATGGGTTGTCGCAGCTCAGCGGCCGAGCTGATGCAGCACCGCGCGCGGGCGGTTGGTGATGATCGCGTCGATGCCCAGTTCCACACAGAGATCGACGTCCTCGGGCTCGTTCACGGTCCACACGTGCACCTGGTGCCCTGCGCGCTTCAGACGCTCGATGTACGCGGGGTGATTGCGCACGATCCGGATCGACGGGCCCGCGATCCGTACCCCCGCGGGCAGCCGCCCGTCGCGTAGCCGAGGCGAGACGAACTGCATCAGATAGACCGTCGGCAGCGTCGGCGAGGCGGCACGCACGCGGTGCAGAGAGCGGGCGGAGAAGCTCATCACGCGTACCGGCGAGGCGGCCGCGTCGGTTGGGGAATCCAACCCGAACCGCTTCAGCAGGTGCAGCAGCCGCTCCTCGACCTGGCCCGCCCAGCGGGTGGGGTGCTTGGTCTCGATGGCCAGCTCCACCGGGCGCCCGGCATCGGAGATCAGCTCCAGCAGGCGTTCCAGGGTGAGGACGGAGGTGTCCTGCGGGTCCTCCGGGCGGACCTCCCAGTCCGGCTCCTCGTTCCGGTTCCGCCAGGGCTCGCCCTTCTTCCAGGAGCCGAAGTCCAGCGCGGCGAGGTCGGCCAGCTCCAGGGCGGAGACGGCGCCGCGGCCGTTGGAGGTGCGGTTGACGCGGCGGTCGTGGACGCAGACGAGATGGCCGTCGGCGGTGAGGCGGACGTCGCACTCCAGGGCGTCCGCCCCGTCCTCGATCGCCTTCTTGTACGCGGCCAGGGTGTGCTCCGGGGCCTCCTCGGAGGCTCCGCGGTGAGCGACGACTTGAGGCGTGTGCTGCCGTGCGTGGGTCACCGCGTCATGGTGCCACCGAGTGGGGGTAGGCGTGTCGGCGGAGGCGCAGAGATTGCGCCCTTTTAGTCGGACATGACCTATATAAAGAATGGCCTCGGACCCACAGCAACCGCTTATGGTGCTCTGACGGCCCGTGGGAAAAGCTGACGGCATGCAAAAACACATGCACAGCTGAAGCGCACCGGGCCGTCGACACGTGAACGGGCGTGACCGAGTGCGACCGAAAAATACAGCCGTGGATCGAGGAGAAAAGCTGTGAGCACCGAGAACGAGGGCGCCGCGGTACCCCCGGCCCCGTCCGCACCCCCCGTGCCGGTGGACGCTCCCGCTGCTCCGGAGCCCGAGGGCCACCCGGCTCCCGCCACCGGCGCCCCGACGACACCACTGCCGCCGGTACCGCAGGCGGCGACGGGGCAGGAGCCCACGCACCACCAGGGCCCGACGCCTCCCGACGCGTCCTGGCCGCCCCCCGCACCCGCCACCCCCACCTACGCCTCCCCCTCGGACGGCGGCGCGGGCTCGGGCACCGTCTGGGGCGCCGCGTACCAGCAGCCGGCGCCCGCACCGAAGGCCGGCAAGGGACGCGGCGGTCTGCTCGCCGCGGTCCTGATCGCCGCGCTGGTCGCGGGCGGCCTCGGCGGCGGACTCGGCTACACCCTGGCCAAGGACGACGCGAGCTCCTCCACCACCGTCGCCGCCTCCGACACCGGCGGCGACCTCAAGCGCGACGCGGGCACCATCGCCGGCGTGGCGACCAAGGCGCTGCCCAGCACCGTCACCATCGAGGCGGAGAGCAGCAGCGGCGAGGGCGGCACCGGCACCGGGTTCGTCTTCGACACCGAGGGCCACATCGTCACCAACAACCACGTGGTGGCCGACGCGGTCGACGGCGGCAAGCTGACGGCGACGTTCCCGAACGGCAAGAAGTACGACGCGGAGGTCGTGGGCAACGCCCAGGGCTACGACGTGGCCGTCATCAAGCTCAAGAACGCCCCCTCGGGCCTGAAGCCGCTCACCCTCGGCAACTCCGACAAGGTGGCGGTGGGCGACTCGACCATCGCCATCGGCGCCCCCTTCGGTCTGTCGAACACGGTGACGACGGGCATCATCAGCGCGAAGAACCGCCCGGTGGCCTCCAGCGACGGCACCGGCAGCAACGCCTCGTACATGAGCGCCCTGCAGACTGACGCCTCGATCAACCCGGGCAACTCCGGCGGCCCGCTGCTCGACGCCCAGGGCAATGTGATCGGCATCAACTCGGCGATCCAGTCCGCCGGCAACGGCCTGGGCGGCACCAGCCAGTCCGGCTCCATCGGCCTGGGCTTCGCCATCCCGATCAACCAGGCGAAGGTCGTCGCCCAGCAGCTGATCAAGACCGGCAAGCCGGTGTACGCCAAGATCGGCGCCTCCGTCTCCCTGGAGGAAGGCACCGGCGGCGCGAAGATCACCGAGCAGGGCGCGAGCGGCTCGGACGCCGTGGAGTCCGGTGGCCCCGCGGCCGAGGCGGGCCTGAAGCCCGGCGACGTCATCACCAAGCTCGACGACCGCGTCATCGACTCCGGCCCCACCCTGATCGGCGAAATCTGGACCCACCAGCCCGGCGACAAGGTCAAGATCACCTACGAACGAGACGGCAAGACCCACACAGCCGAACTCACCCTGGGCTCCCGAGTCGGCGACAGCTGACGCCTCCGCCTCCGGGCCCACCCGTTACTCTTGTCCCCGCGCGGGGATCAACACCGCGCGGGGAGGCGTGCCCGAGCGGCCTAAGGGAACGGTCTTGAAAACCGTCGTGGCAGCGATGTCACCGTGAGTTCGAATCTCACCGCCTCCGCGCTGAGAGCAGTGAGAACGGCCCCTGACCTGGTATCTGGTCAGGGGCCGTTCGCATGCTCGACCCCCGTCTCTGCCCGCTGTTCTCCGCGGTTCCCCGCCCGATCGGGCACGGAAGGGGCACGGGCAGGCACGCGCGGACGACTCCTCATCGACTGATCGGAATCTCGTAGACGATCTCGCAGAGTGCGGCGGGCACCACGATGTCCGCGGTCTCCACGGGCCGCCCCTGGTCGCTGTAGTACGTCCGCCGGATGTGCGTGACGAGTGCGCCCTTCTGGATGCCCAGGAGCGAAGCCTCCCCGGCGGTAGCCTGCCGCGGCTCGGGCTGCTCCACCGCGTGGCTGACGGTGATGCCGATCTCCGCCATGCGGTTCACGACGCCTGCCCCGGCGTGCGGCCCTCCCTCGGGGAGGACGACGACCGTGCCTGCGGTGAGGTCGTACGGCTCCCAACTCGTAGACAGCTGCACCGGCTTGCCGTCAGCGAGGAACTCGTAGGCGGTGCGGACGCACAGCTCACCTTCGGCGATGCCGAGACGCGTGGCGACCTCCGCCGGTGCCGGGACCTTGGCCTCGGTCCGGCTCTCCCAGTCGCCTTGCCTGCCCACGGCCTTCATGTCCGCGCGGAACGGGGACCCGTTGGGCTGCTCGCGCGCCGACGACCGGACCACCCGTACCCGCTGCCGGGGCTCGGCGACGTAGGTGCCGGAACCGGCGCGGCCTTCCAGCACACCTTGGGAGATCAGCAACTCCTGCGCCCGGCGCACCACGTTGTCGCCCACGCCGCACTCCTGGCCGATCTGGGCGCGGGAGGGAAGCCGGTCCCCCGGCTCCCACTCGTGCTCCGCGATCCGCCGCCGTAGTTCGTCGGCGATACGGAGATAGGGCGGCTGCTCAGACATATGGAAAATCTAGTCCACTAGCTCTAATCTAGTTAACTAGCTTTACTCAAAGTGATCGCCGGTGACCGGAGGATGCCCTGTGCCTGCTTCAGAGGTGAGCGCGGAGGCCATCGCAGCCCGGTTATCGGCCGTCGGGCTCGCCACCCGCGTGGAGGAGCGCGACGACTGCACGGCCATCGAGGCGGAGGTGCCGGAACCACTCTCCGCCGAGTCATGGCGGGAGGTCCTGGAAGCGGTGGCCGAGGCGGACCGCTTCGGTCTCCTCGCCACCAGCTCGCACGACCGCACCCTCTGGGCGGTCGTGCGCAAAACGGTCCCCGCGACGGGCGATGTCGGGGGACCAGGCCATCAGCGATAGGAGCTGAACACCGTGTTCAAGCGTATCCGCCGCACCGCCGCGCGCCTCAGGGAGCGGTACCTCCACAAGGGCCGGCATCGCCGCCCCGCACGGCCTGTCCGGCCGTTGGCCGCGTCTCCTGAAGTCGCCTACGGTGCACCGCTGTTCCTGTGCCAGGGCGGCGAACACACGGGCGTTCTCGTGGGCGAGGAGACGGCGCTCGTGCGCCCGTACGTACTGGCCAGTGAGGCGCGTGCACAGCACCGCTCAACGGCTGGGCCCCTTCGCCTCGGTGGGTGACCACTGATGCCTCCCCGCCAACAGCGTCACCTCACACAGGCGGAAGCGGACTCGTACCGGTCGAGCTCCTGCCGCATCGGTACGCATTCCGCATGTGCGGAGTCGTCCCCGGTCACCGCACCGGTTGACGTACCGGTGATCTACGAGTCCTGCGACTGTGCGTGTCACAGGACCGCCGATCGAGAAGCTCCGACGGAGGTGACGCGGTGAGGGGAGGAACACCCAGCGGCGAGCTGCTCTCCCCCGTTGAGATCACCGCGGCCAGTGTGCAGCGCGGTGACGTCATCACGGTCGGAGGCCAGCACCGCCGAGTGGCCAACATCTTCCAACTGCCCAACGGGGCCAAACGACTTGTGTTCGACTCGGGAGAGTTGCTGACCCTCCACACGCGGACCCGGCTTATCGCCCTGCGGCTCCTGAGAGTGCGAGGCGGTGATCCGGCCCGTGCCCTCTCGTCGCGACGCTATCGCCGATGACCTCCGAGACCGGATCACCACCGGCCGGATCAAGCCCGGCGAGCGCCTTCCGTCCGAGTCCCACCTCGCCGCGCAATACGAGGTCAGCACACCGACACTGCGGAACGCTCTCGCTGTGCTCCAAGTTGAGGGCCTCGTCGAGAAGGTCCACGGCAAGGGGAACTTCGTTCGTCGTCCCTTCCGCAGAATCACGTACGTCGGAGGAGGTCGGACCCCTGACGCACAGATCGCGGCTCTTGCACCTCTGAGCGTCACCGTCCACACCACCAGGGTTCGTGCTCGTGGGCACCTGACGACCCTGCTGAGGCTGCCGACCGGCAGCCCTCTGACCGAGATCCTCTGTCTCGGCCACGAGGGCGAGAGGCCTCACAGCCTGGCTCGCGTCTACGTCCCTTGCGACCTCGCGCCGGCCACCGGGCTCCGCGAATCACTCCCGTACGAGGGGGTGATGACGCGACTGATGGAACTCCGCCCACCGTTGGCTGAAGTCCGGGAGGAGATCAACGTCCGCCTCCCGACACCGAAGGAGGCATCCACCCTTCGGATCAGCCTTGCCCTGGCAGTCCTCGCTGTCACGCGTCAGACAGTCGACACCGCTGGACGCGTGGTCGAGGCCGCGCTCCTGGTGCTGCCGGGGGACCGCGCGGACGCGGTGTTCACCACTCACTACGTGATCGACGAGAGGGCGGCGGAAGGATGACGATGTCGAGCGAACTGCGGCTCCTCCCGTGGACGGGACCCGACGGCAAGCCCTGCCTTCTCAGCACCGATGACAGCGACGGCCATATGTCCCGCTTGGCCGACAACGTCGAATCGGTCCAACTCGGCATGGCGGCCGAACTTTTGGACCAGGCGTTAGCCATGCTCGGCGACACCGATACGGACCCGAACGACCTGCGACTCCTGGCGAATGACCTGGCCGGAGCACTGAGGGACACGCTCCGCGTGGCAATCAGCCGCGGTCACCGCCTGGCACCGTTTGAGTAGCGCCATCCCGGAGAGCGGGGTATCTCAGAAGAAGATTCTTCTGAGATACCCCGCTTCTTGGTGTCATCGCTCGTCGCCGAGCGCCCGCGGATGTCCTTGTACGGCCCATTGCTTGCAGTAGGCCATGGGGACGGCACGTCGGGAGCGCTGTTCGCCTGATCGAGCCCTGGGCACCCAACTTCTGATCCGTAGCTTTACAGAGATCGGTCAACGAGGGTCATAGAGGCCATCGTTCGGCCCCAGAGAGCCGATGTGGGTCATGGGCGGTTGCTGTGGTTGCTGTACGGCACGGGCGCGTCAGCCGCGATGCCGGGACAGTCTCTCTCCGGATCAGATGGCGTCGATCTGCCAAGCGATCACGCCGGTTGATCCTTTGGCGCCGTCGACATTGATCCGAGCAAGCCCGTCCCCGGTGATCCGCTGCTGCACCACTGATTCATCGCAAGGCACTGATGCCTTTGTACCTGCCTTCGCGGGCACGAACTCCAGTTGCGCGCTGCCGCTGCCGACGCAGACCAGGTTGAGCCGGTAGGTCTTGCCCTTGCTCAGACCGGGCTCGGTGTGGATGCCATCGCTCACACGCTCCACGCCGGCTTCGACCAACGTCCCGCTGTGGACTGCGGCAATGGCCGCTTGGGCCCGCTCGGTGAGATCCTTTTCCGATGGCTCGGTCGCCGTTCGAGTCGTGCTTGGTGCAGGCGACGTTGACCGGGGGGCAGCGGCGTCCTCACCGCTGTCGGATGTCGTGCACGACGTGAGCAGGAACGCCGACATCACCACAGCGTATCCGGCGACCCGAGACGCTCTCGGGAGCGAATGGATCATGAGTTGGTTTCCCAATACTTCCAGCCGGTTTCCTTGGTGGGCGCCGTCATCGTGCCGCTGCCGATCAGGCGGGGAGCGCCGCAGCCATTGCCCACAGATTTGTATCTCTTCCAGCTCGCCTTGTAGCCCCAGGAACCGTACTGCAGGTGACCGTACTTGTTCCTGCTGATTTCGTGGGTATAGGTGTGACCTGTAGTGACAGCTACGGTGGCGGTGATCTTGGCGGAGATCGTTGTCTTGGCCTTCGCGAGGAGCACCCCGGCCGACCACTCGCCGCTACCCGAAATTTCCAGAGCAATAGTGCCGCTCTTGGTCACGGACACCGACATGGTTCCGCCCGGCCCGTCCTTGTACTTGGTGCCGTTCCACCACGAAGGCACGTGATACGCCTTCTTCGACGAGAACTCGTACCAGGTATCTGGACCGGTACACCGACGCGTCTCCCGCTCGTCAATCGGCTGGTCGGTCTCGTCCTCCCAGCCCTGTCTGTCGTTGATGTCTGTCGTCTCATCGGCAGACACAACCAAGTCGTCAGCCGGCACTTCCTCTGCGGCAGCAGTGCCCGCAGTCCCGAAGCAGAGAAGCAGTGCGGCAGTGGCAGCGCCGGTCGAAGCGTGCCGTGTACCGATGCCCATGTGACACCTTTCCGGTGGACCGCCCCCGTGGCGATCAAGCACTTGGACACTATGTGCAGGGCATGCACGCGACAACAAGATGATCAATTCTCTGAGGAGAACCTGAGAGTCCAAGTCGCTGATGGTCGGCACCCTCCAGCCGGTGCGGAACCCCGAGTCCATGGCCCCCGGGAGTCGTGTTGAGAGCGGGGACGAGACTCGAACTCGCGCTTTGGGCTTGGGAAGCTGCGAGCATTTTGCGGCCGGGTTGGGCGCTGACCTGGGCAAACGGCCGGACTTCGGAATCGTCGGCGGCGCCTGCTTCGCCGTGATTCCCTGCTGTTCCCCGCTCGATCTGGTGTGCTTGTGGTGCGGCCTGAGCCGATCATGACGACTTGCCGTGGCTGCTTGCGTGCGGTCACGTCCCCACCCAGCAAGCTCAGCGCCCGACGGTACAACGGAACTCAGGACCTGTCCCGAGTGCGATGGTGTGTGGGAGGCCAACGTCTGGTTCCACACTATGCGCGGCGAGAAATGAGCGACCTGACATGTGAGACGACGGATCGGCTCGGGTGGGAACCGCTCTGAAGGGTCGAACATCCGCTATGTGACGTGCCGAGTTGTCCCTCAACAGCCACTGAGCGCAACGGTTTTCGCATGGTTCGCTAGGCTCCCTGAGCGATCAGTTGCCCATACATGACGTCTGGGAGAGCCATGCCTCGTTACGTCCGAGTCAAGATCGTCACACCCGAGATGGAGGCGGCGGAACGGCGCGCGGGGATCATCCTCGGCCTCACTCTTGCTGCGGTCGTTGTTCAGTTGCTCGGTGCGCTCTTTCTGGCGCTCGGGATCGCCGGATCCAGGATCAGTCTGATCGTGATCGGCGGAGTGGCCATACCGCTGGGATCATGGGGCGTTCAGTTCGTCGACGGTAGGGCACGATGCCGTCCGCTCAGGACGGGGAGGCTCGTCCTCAGCGTGGGTATTGCCACCTTGATTGCCGTCCTAGTGGGAATGAACGTGCCCTCAGTTTGAGGGGCCTTGTTGTGCCCTCTCGTGGTAAGCAACACCCCATCCGCCTCGGGCGCCCTCGGACGGCCCAGAGACGGCCCAGCTGGGCAGGCGAAATGAGTCGCCTTCGTTGTCAGTGCGTGCCGCTATGGTGCGTCCGCCATCAAGGGCAACGCTTTGGGGAGGGGCTTTGGGAGCCAAGACGGGACTGCTGGTATACGCCGACGGCGACGTGCCGGAGGTGCTGCGACGAGTGGGGGCGGCGGACCAAGATCGGACGGCCACGATGATGCGGCGGCTCTACCCGGGCTGGGAGATCGAGGAGTGCGAGGGCTCTACGCTCTGGGACAGCGTGTATCCCCCGAAGGGGACGGCGTACGCGGCCAGCTGGCCTGGCGTGGACGTCATCGGTGATCAGAGGGTGATGATCGACGCCCCCTCCCAGCTCCCCGAACACCTCGTGGCGGCAAGCGCCGGCCGACGGCTCGTCCTGCACGCCATGCACAGCGTCGTCGACTGGCTGGCATTCGCCGTGTGGGAGGACGGGCGTCTCGTCCGTTCCCTGAGCCTGTCTCCGGACAGCGGCATCATCGAGAACATCGGCGAACCGCTCCCCTTTGAGCTGCCCTACTGGGCTGGAGACCGCCCAGCCGACGTCATCCCCTGGCCGGACGAGGACGAAGACCCGTACCCGCTGCCGTTCCACCCCTTGGAACTGGGCGAAGACGCACTGCGAGCGCTCTGCGGCTTCATCCAGGAGGGCCGCCCCGAGCCGGACGACGTCGACGCAGACAACATCCGACTGCACGGCTTCCAGGTGCGGGACCCGCACGGCCCTGATCCCGCTGAGCAGGAAGCGCAGCTGCGAAGGGCCGTGGAAGCCATGGGACCGCCACGCGTGTACACGTTCGGGCCCGACGGCTCGCTGATCGAGCGCGACGGCCTTTAGCGCACGACCTCTTCGTCCCGAAGCAACCTGGGCGAGATCCGGACCAGGAGCTAGTCCGCTGCTGACCTGCTGGGACGGTTCGTTGGCGTCCGCGCTTGTTCGCCGTTGTCCGCCGTCGTTGTCACGCAGTTAGACACTCACTGCGCCCCCTCGATGCGAACTACAGGCGGAGCGGTCGCTGAGGTTTGCGGGGCTGGTCAGGCTATCGCCTGGGGCCGGTGACGGTCGACTGCGATCGTGGTGGTTGCTGTACTTCGCTGCTGTACGGCACATGTGTGAGGCAGCATGCAATGTCTAACAGTGGAGGACTCTTGGCATGAATCAGACTGTGGCCGTCGCGGTTGTCACCGCCGCGGCAGCGTTCGGCGGATCGGGACTGACCGCGTTCCTCAGCTTGCGAAGCGCCCGCCTGCAGAATGAGCAACAACTCACACTCGCCCGCGAGGAACGTACCGAGCGCAGAGTTGAAGCGCTTCGCCAATCGCGTCGTGATGCTTATGTGGCGTTTCTGGACCGGGCGGATAGCGTCGTGGACACGATCACCAAAGCTCATGCCCCGCATCTCAGAGATGATGATTTCGAGCACCTGTTCGATGCAGCTTGGGGCGAGGCCAACAACCTCGTCCCACTGATCAACGTGGTGTCGGTCGAAGGTCCGGTGGAAGTCTCAGAGCGCGCGTGGGAACTGCGGGTTGCACTCTATGACGAGTTGAGGACTATCCGTGCGGTACGTCGGGGTGAGAAGTCAGACGTTGCGAAGGCCGAGGTTGTGGATCGGCGAAAGCGCGCCGTCACAGCCGCAACGGACATGGCGCGCGAGGCACTTGGCGGCAACATCAGCACCAAATGAGGGGAGACCAGACTGTAAATCTGCCGACTCAGCCTTCCCAGGTTCGAATCCTGGCGCCGCCACGCTGATGAGAATCGGCCCTTGACCAGCAAGTTTGGTCAGGGGCCGTTCTTGTTCCCGCTCCCGTCCCTCCCCGCTATTCCCCGCTGCTCCCGCCCGTTCTGGCACGGTCGTGGCACGCGCGTGATCTCGACCGCGCGGTCAACGGAGCGGCTTTGGACTGGAGTTGCAACGACCGAGTCAAGGCAACCCTACCCCCGCCATGCCTGATCACAGGAAGGAGCTGTCATGGCCCGCCCCGCCCTCCGTGTGGACGCCGTGCTCGTTCAGGCCGTCATTGCCGGGGCGCTGTCCTTCGCCCACCTGCACGACCTCGCCGCCGCTGGACAGGACGGCTGGAAGGCCTGGGCCTATCCGGTCTCGGTGGACCTGCTCCTGGTCGCCGCCTGGCGACGGCTGCGCATCGATGGCCCGTCCGGGCTGGCCTGGTGCTGGTTCCTCATCGCCCTGGTCGCCTCGCTCGGCGCCAACGTCGCCACCGCCGGACTGCTCGACCTGAACGACGTCCCGGACTGGCTGCGCATCCTCGTCGCAGCGTGGCCCGCCCTGGCGTTCATGGGCGGCACCCTCCTCGCTCACTCGTCGGCCCTCATGCCGGAGGTTGAGCCGGAACCGACCGCTACTGAGCCGGACCCGGTGCCCCAACCCGCCGCGGTCCCGGTGGCCGAGGAAAGCCCGGCCCTGCCCACTACCGCACCTTCCCCGGCCATGCCCGTCCCGGCCGCGCTGGTCGACCACGCCCGCAAGGTCGCAGCCGACCACCACGCCCGCACCGGCGCCCGGATCGACACCGACACCCACCGCCGATGAACCCGGCGGCCGCCTCCGCGTCGCCTGCGGAAACCGCCGCGCCTCGCGCTGCCCGGCCTGCGCCTGGACCTACGCGGGCGACACGTATCACCTCATCCGTGCGGGCCTGGCCGGTGACGACCGCCGCGACATCCCCGCCAGCGTCCGCGATCACCCGCGCGTCTTCGCCACGCTGACCGCGCCCTCGTCCGTTTCTAGAGCTCGTAGTCCCGCGCCAGTTCCTCCCACGCCAGATCGCGCAGCTCCGCCTCGTCGGCCGACGGTGCCGTCGGGGTCTGCTGGAACCAGGCCACGGCGACGTGGGAGCGGTACAGGACCGTGTCCTCGGACAGGGCCGTGGAGTGGAACAGGCCCACGCAGGACACCGGCGGCAACACCTCCACCGGGCCGAATGCGCCGCCGCTCGCGTCCGGGTACTCCAGCACGGGCGGGATCAGGTGGACGGGCGTCCCCGGGAAGGCGAGTTCGGCGTCGTACAGCATGCCCCTGATCTGCATCTCGTTCACCAGCTTGCACGGGTAGCCCTCCAGCATTCCGCTGTAGGTCGAGGACAGCTGCAGCTTCGTGAGGTCGATCGAGCGGCCGGAGGCGAGGGTGATGCGGGTCAGGGGCATGGTCGGCACCCTAGGGCGCCCAGCTACGGGCCCTGAACCGATTTTTCATGGCCTGTGCCCCGTCATCCGCGCCGCCGAAGCGATCGTTGCCCGCGCCTCCCGCTCGTTCAGCCCCGTGTCGAGCGCCGCCTCGACCAGGGGATCGACCAGCGCGGGCCCGATCCCGTCCTCGTAGGCCCGGCAAGCGGCCCAGAACAGCCGGGTGTTGCGCTGGCCCTCGTGCGCGGCGAGGACGAACTGGACCAGCCCCCGGCCGTGGTCGCCCGCCGACGCAGGCACCGGGCTGTGCGGCGCGCGGGGCGGGGGGAGCAGGAGGCGGAGGAGGGCGGGTGGGCAGGCCGCGGGGGCGAGGTGCGCGGTGCCCGGAGCGGTGCCGTAGACGCCGTGTTCCGTACGGGAGCCGGGGCCGACCAGGTAGCCGCCTGCGCCCCGGATGTCGATGCCGGGCGCCAGGCGGCCGGCCGAGTTGGGGACGACGACGTCCGGGGGGCCGCTGAGCCAGAGGTGGCGCCCGCCGCTCGGGGTCAGGACGACCACCGTGTCGGGGATGGTGAACAGGTGGCGCAGGGCCAGTTCGCGCAGGGCGGCGGAGGAGTCCGTACCCGACTTCGTGTCGAGGTCGATGCCGATCAGATGGTGGGGCGGGAGGCCGCAGGCGATGCCGTAGCCGGTCGCCCAGGGTGCGGCGGCGAACAGTTCACGGATGCGCCCGGGGTCCGTGGAGGCGTCGTAGACGCCATGGCCGAAGCGGCCGCATTCGCCGTGGCAGGAGTGGGGGTCGTCGCGGTGGGGGGAGCGCAGGGCCGGGAGTTTCGTCCGGGACAGGGGGATGACGGCCAGTCCGCGTTCGGCGGCTGACAGGGCGTGTGCGAGGGCCAGCGTCGTGGCCTGCCGGTCGGTGGTGGCCATGCATCCATGTTCGTACGTGTGTTCGAAAAAGGGAAGAGGGTCCCGGCACGACTCGCCGGGCGGGGCGGATTGGCCGGAAACGTGCCGGAACGCTTCACCTCTTGCGGCACTTGGGCGGAGTCGTCCCTACTGCCCTGAACTGGGGGCTCAAGTGACGCAAAGGGGTTTATCGACTTGTCGTCACGCTTGAGGGCGAATCACGGCTTCCGAGGTGGTTCGCCGGGGATTCGGTGGGCAACTCTGGATTCGCGACGTCGAGCAACAAGACCGGGGCGGTCGGCCAACTGCCTTGGCGGAACCCGTACTTCACGTACTTCGTGCTTCACGTACTTCACGTTCTGGAGGAACAACATGGCAAGCATCCGTACCGCCCGCGTCATCGCCGCCGTCTCCGCACTTCCGCTCGCCGCCGCCCTCTTCACCGGTGTCGCGTCGGCGGACAACGGCGCCATCGCGGACGACGGATCGAGCGCGGCCGTCACGAATGCCTGGCAGGGCATCATCGGCAGTGGTGTGGGCGGCAACAACAACGGCAACTCGTCAACCACCCAGCAGCAGGCGATCGGCGCCGGTGCCTCGAACCAGAGCAACACCGCCCAGGTCGACGGTTCCGCGTTCACGGCCATCAACCAGGGGAACGACAACGTGGCCGTCAACTTCACCCCGCTGTGGTGGTGAGCTGAGGACCGGCATCTGAAGGCGCCGGTCCCGGTCTCTCGAGTGGTGTGCTCTGTGGGGTGTAACGCGTCTGCGCGGCGGTGCTACGGCATCGCCGCGCAGGTGTTTTCCGGGGCCCTCGAGCACTCTTGACTATCCCTCATATCTGACGGAGAGTCAGAAACTCTAGGAGGGGAGGGAGTCAGTCGTGGACGCCGATGACGAAGACCTGACCCTGCGACGCCTCAAGGCCTTCGAAGGCCGCCCCGCCGCCGTCGAGGGCACCGGCAAGGACCCCGTCAACCTGCCCATGATCCGGCACTGGTGCGAGGCCCTGGGCGACTCGAACCCCGCGTACACCGGCCCGGACGCCATCGCCCCGCCCACCATGCTCCAGGCCTGGACGATGGGCGGCCTGTCCGGGCATACGGGGCGTTCGGCGGCGTACGACGAACTGCTCGGCCTGCTCGACGCGGCGGGCTGCACCTCGGTCGTCGCCACCGACTGCGAGCAGGAGTACGAACGCCCCCTGCGCCCCGGCGACGAGATCACCTTCGACACGGTGATCGAGTCGGTCTCGGCCCGCAAGACCACCAAGCTCGGCACCGGCCACTTCGTCACCACCCGCACCGACATCCGCGTGGGCCCCGACCGCGTCGGCACCCACCGCTTCCGCATCCTCAAGTACGCCCCCGCCCAACAATCGAAGAAGCCCCCGCGCCCCCGCCCGGTCGTCAACCGCGACAACGCGGGCTTCTGGGAGGGCGTCCGCCATCACCGGCTCCTCCTCCAGCGCTGCACGGCCTGCGCCACCCCGCGTCACCCCTGGCTCCCCGGCTGCAACGCCTGCGGCGACCTCGACTGGGACACCGTGGAGGCGAGCGGCGAGGGCACGGTGTACTCGTACGTCGTCATGCACCACCCGCCGTTCCCGGCCTTCGACCCTCCTTACGCGGTCGCCCTGATCGAGCTGCCGGAGGGCGTGCGGATGCTCGGGAACGTGGTCGGGGTGCCGTACGACAAGGTGCGGATCGGGCTGTCGGTTCGGGTCGAATTCCGGGCGTACGACGATGAGTTGACCCTTCCGGTGTGGCGGGTGGCCGAATGAGGACCGGTGATGAGCTGCCGCCCCTGACCATCCCTGTCACCCGCACCCTGATCGTCGCCGGAGCCATCGCCTCCCGCGACTACCAGGATGTGCACCACGACCCGGAACTCGCCCGGCAGAAGGGCTCCCCGGACATCTTCATGAACATCCTCACCACCAACGGCCTCGTCGGCCGCTACCTCACCGACCACTTCGGTCCCACGGCGGTGCTGCGCAAGCTCTCCATCCGGCTCGGAGCTCCCAACTACCCGGGGGACACGATGGTGTTGACCGGGCGGATCGAGCAGTTGGAGGGCGACACGGCGACCGTACGAGTCATCGGCACGAACGGCATCGGCGCCCATGTGACCGGCACGGCCACCGTCACTCTCGGAGGTGCCCGGTGAGGGCGGCGATCGTCGGGATCGGGGCGACCGAGTTCTCCAAGGACTCCGGGCGCAGTGAGCTGCGGCTGGCCGTGGAGGCGGTGCGGGCGGCGCTGGACGACGCGGGGCTGACCCCCGGCGACGTGGACGGGATGGTCACCTTCACCATGGACACCAGCCCGGAGATCACCGTGGCCCAGGCGGCCGGGATGGGCGAGCTGTCCTTCTTCTCCCGCGTCCACTACGGCGGCGGCGCCGCCTGCGCGACCGTCCAGCAGGCCGCGCTGGCGGTGGCGGCCGGGGCGGCCGAGGTCGTCGTCTGCTACCGCGCCTTCAACGAGCGCTCGGGCCGCCGCTTCGGCTCCGGGGTGCAGCAGCGGGAGCCGTCGGCGGAGGGCGCGGCGCTCGGCTGGGTGATGCCGTTCGGCCTGCTCACCCCGGCGTCCTGGGTGGCGATGGCGGCCCAGCGCTATCTGCACACCTACGGCCTGACCCCCGAGGCCGCCTTCGGCCCCGTCGCCGTCACGGCCCGCCGCCACGCGGCGACCAACCCGGCCGCCCACTTCCACGGCCGCCCCATCACCCTCGCCGACCACGCGGCCTCCCGCTGGATCGCCGAGCCGCTGCGGCTGCTGGACTGCTGCCAGGAGACGGACGGCGGCCAGGCCGTCGTCGTCACCTCGCTGGAGCGCGCCCGCGACCTCCCGCACCCGCCGGCCGTGGTGGCCGCGGCGGCCCAGGGCGCCTCCAGGGGCCAGGAGCAGATGACCGGCTTCCACACCGGCGATCTCACCGGCCTGTCCGAGTCGGCGGTCGTGGCCCGGCAGCTGTGGCGCACGACGGGACTCAGGCCCGCCGACATCGACGTAGGAATCCTCTACGACCACTTCACCCCGTTCGTGCTGATGCAGCTGGAGGAGTTCGGCTTCTGCGCGAGGGGCGAGGCGGCGCACTTCGTGGCGGAGGACCGGCTGCCGCTGAACACCCACGGCGGTCAGCTCGGCGAGGCGTACCTCCATGGGATGAACGGCATCGCGGAGGGCGTACGCCAGATCCGGGGGACCTCGGTGAACCAGGTTCCGGGGGCGGTCCGGGCCCTGGTGACGGCCGGGACCGGGGTGCCGACGTCGGGTCTTGTACTGACTGCGGATGTATGACCCCTGGGGGTCATCCCGTAGTAGACCCCGTCCTCTTGTCCACCCTCAGGAGGTGGAGTTGCCCCCACCCCTACAACCTGAGGGGGACTCTGCTTCGGGACCTCCGGCCGATGAGTGACAGTGGTGCCCGCTCCTAGCGTGGAGCCATGACCACACCCGTCTGCACCAGCGCTTCGAACGCCGCCACACCCAGGGCGCAGACCCTTCCGTACCCGTCGTTCTCCTCGTACGTGAGGGCCCGCCAGCCGGTGCTGCTGCGTACCGCCAGGTCGCTGACCTCGAACCCGTGCGACGCGGAGGATCTGCTGCAGACCGCGCTCACCAAGACCTACGTCGCCTGGGAGCGCATCGAGGACCATCGCGCGCTCGACGGCTATGTGCGCCGGGCGCTGGTGAACACACGCACGTCGCAGTGGCGCAAACGCAAGGTCGACGAGTTCGCGACCGACGATCTGCCCGAGCCCGAGCACTGCCCCAGCGGCGCCGACCCGGCGGAGCAGCAGGCGCTGCACGACGCGATGTGGCGGGCGATCATGAAGCTGCCGGCGCGGCAGCGGGCGATGGTCGTCCTGCGGTACTACGAGGACCTCAGCGAGGCCCAGACGGCCGAGGTGCTCGGCGTATCGATCGGCACGGTGAAGTCGGCGGTGTCCCGGGCGCTCGGCAAGCTGCGCGAGGACCCGGAGCTGGCCCCGGCGCGATAGCGGCATCCTCCGGTGAGTGCAACGTGACGTGATCGATCACCCTCCCCTAGTGACATACCGCGTGGTATGCGCGCAGAATCTGCGCATCCCTTACCACCGCGTAGGCAATGTCGCCCCCGGGAGGACCACCGTGCTGAGCACCATGCAGGACGTACCGCTGCTGATCTCGAGGATCCTGACCCATGGGTCGACGATCCACGGCACATCACAGGTGACCACCTGGACCGGCGAGGCCGAGCCGCATCGCCGCTCCTTCGCCGACATCGGCGCCCGTGCGGCCCAGCTGGCGCACGCGCTCCGGGACGACCTGGGCGTGGCGGCCGACGAGCGGGTCGCGACCCTGATGTGGAACAACGCGGAGCACGTCGAGGCGTACTTCGCGATCCCCTCCATGGGCGCGGTGCTGCACACCCTCAACCTCCGTCTCCCCCCGGAGCAGCTGGTCTGGATCGTCAACCACGCCGCCGACCGGGTCGTGATCGCCAACGGCTCCCTGCTGCCGCTGCTCGCCCCGCTGCTCCCGCACCTCAAGACGGTCGAGCACGTGGTGCTCTCGGGCCCCGGCGACCGGGCCCTGCTGGCGGACGCGGCCGTACAGGTCCACGAGTACGAGGACCTGATCGCCGGGAAGCCCACCTCGTACGACTGGCCCGAGCTGGACGAGCGTGCCGCGGCTTCCATGTGCTACACGTCCGGGACGACCGGTGATCCCAAGGGCGTGGTGTACAGCCACCGTTCGGTCTATCTGCACTCCATGCAGGTCAACATGGCCCAGTCGATGGGCCTGACCGACCAGGACATCTCCCTGGTCGTGGTCCCGCAGTTCCACGTCAACGCCTGGGGCCTGCCGCACGCCACCTTCATGACCGGCGTCAACATGCTGATGCCGGACCGCTTCCTCCAGCCGGCCCCGCTGGCGGAGATGATCGAGCGCGAGAAGCCGACGCACGCGGCGGCGGTCCCGACCATCTGGCAGGGCCTGCTCGGCGAGCTGACGGCGAGGCCGCGTGAGGTGTCGTCCCTCGGTCAGGTGACGATCGGCGGCTCGGCCTGTCCGCCCTCGCTCATGAAGGCCTTCGACGAGCTGGGCATGCGGGTCTGTCACGCCTGGGGCATGACGGAGACGTCCCCGCTCGGCACGATCGCCCGTCCGCCGGCCCACGCGGTGGGCACCGACGAGGAGTTCGGCTACCGCCTCACCCAGGGCCGCTTCCCCGCCTCGGTGGAGGCCCGGCTCACGGGCCCGGGCGGCGAGCGCCTGCCCTGGGACGGCGAGTCGGCGGGCGAGCTGGAGGTGCGCGGCCCGTGGATCGCGGGCGCGTACTACAACGGCCCGGACGCCGAACCCCTGCGCCCCGACGACAAGTTCAGCGAGGACGGCTGGCTGAAGACCGGTGACGTCGGCACGATCAGCGCGGACGGCTTCCTGACCCTGACGGACCGCGCGAAGGACGTCATCAAGTCCGGCGGCGAGTGGATCTCGTCTGTGGAGCTGGAGAACGCCCTGATGTCCCACCCGGAGGTCGCCGAGGCCGCCGTAGTGGCCGTCCCCGACGACAAGTGGGGCGAGCGCCCGCTGGCCACGGTGGTCCTGAAGGAGGGCGCGACGGCCGACTTCGCCACGCTCCGCACCTTCCTCGCCGACCAGGCCGGAATCGCCAAGTGGCAGCTCCCGGAGCGCTGGACGGTCATCGAGTCGGTGCCGAAGACGAGCGTCGGCAAGTTCGACAAGAAGGTGCTGCGCAGGCAGTACGCGGAGGGCACGCTGGATGTGACGCAGCTGAGCTGACGCGGACGCGAGAAGAGCCCCCGGCACCAGGCCGGGGGCTCTTCTCGTTGCGTTGCTAGTTGGTGCCGATCCGCGCCAGCAGATCCACGATCCGGCTCTGCACCTCGGGGCTCGTCGACCGCTCCGCCAGGAACAGCACCGTCTCCCCCGACGCGAGGCGCGGCAGATCGGCCTGGTCGACGGCGGCCGTGTAGACGACCAGCGGGGTCCGGTTGAGCTGGCCGTTCGCGCGCAGCCAGTCCACGATGCCGGACTGGCGCCGGTGCACCTGCATCAGGTCCATCACCACCAGGTTCGGCCGGAACTGCCCCGCCAGCGTCACCGCGTCCACATCACTCGCGGCCCGCGCCACCTGCATCCCGCGCCGCTCCAGCGTCGCGGTCAGCGCCAGCGCGATCTCCGCGTGCTCCTCGATCAGCAGCACCCGCGGCGGATGCTGCTCACTGTCCCGAGGCGCCAGCGCCTTCAGCAGAACAGCGGGATCGGCGCCGTACGCCGCCTCCCGCGAGGCCTGTCCGAGCCCCGCCGTCACCATCACCGGCACCTCGGCGGCCACCGCGGCCTGCCGCAGGGACTGCAGCGCGGTACGGGTGATCGGGCCGGTCAGCGGGTCCACGAACAGCGCGGCCGGGAACGCGGCGATCTGCGCGTCCACCTCCTCGCGCGAGTGCACGATGACCGGCCGATAGCCACGGTCGCTCAGCGCCTGCTGCGTGGTGACGTCCGGCGCCGGCCACACCAGCAGCCGACGCGGATTGTCCAGCGGCTCCGGCGGCAGCTCGTCGTCCATCGGCTGCGGCCGCGGCGTGTCCGCCACCTCGACCGCCCCGCCCGGACCGTCCAAGGGCTCGGGACCCTCGGCGGCGTTCTCGTCCGGCGCGCCTATGGCGTACGACCGTCCCGTGCCCTCGGTGGCCTGCGCCAGCCGGGACTGACCGGCGGGCGCAGGCTGCGGCTGCTCGGCCTGCGGATGGGGCCGCGCCGCCTGCTCCGGCTGCGCTGCGGTCTCCGGATCGGGGCGCGTCCCCAGCTTGCGCCGACGGCCACCGTTCGTCTGATGCGGGGGAGGCGTCGCCGACGGCTGCTGCACCTGCGCCGCCTGCCGCGTGAACGGCACACCCTGCCCCAACGTCCGCACACTGATCGCCCGCCCCTGCGTCGAGCTCGGATCGACAGGAGCGGCGGCCTCGGCGGGCAACGGCTGCGCGACCCGCGGCTTCCCGGCCTCCGGGGGAAGCGGGGTGCCTTGGGACGGGGTCCCCTGTACGGGCGCCGGCTGCGTCTTGGCCGGCTTCGGCGGTACGGCCGTCCCGGCGCCGGAGGCGTCGTCCGCGGCGGGCCACGCCTGGGGGGCGGGGGTGACCCGAGCCGGGTTCGGGGCTACGGCCGTACCGGCGCCGGAGGTGTCCTGCGCGCCGGGCCACGGCTGGGCAGGAGTGCCCTGGGCCGGGGTGGCGGCCTCGGCGGGGAGCGGGGTCGCTGCCGGGGCCTGTGCTTCGGACTGCTGGGCCGGGATCGGCTGGGCGGGGATCGGCTGAGCCTCAGCGGGCGTGCCCGCCTCCTGGACGGCCTGTCCCTGTCCGGGCTGACCCGGCTGCCCCACGGCCCGCCGCCGACGCCCGGTCGGCGCGCTCGTCGGATGCGGCTGCGGCGGCGTGTGGTCCGCGGCCTGGTCGTGCGGTACGGCGTCGTGCCGGCCGTCGTCCGATGTGGGTGCCGGAGCCTGCGCCGGAACCGGAACCGGAGTGGGCGCGGGCATCGCCACCGGAGTCTGCTGCTCCGCCCGGTCCGCCTCGGCCGGCGGCAGGGCGAACACCGTACGAGGTCCCGCCTCTTGCGCGGCCGCACGCTCGTTCGCGGCCGCCAGCGCCCGCCGCCGACGCCCGGTCGGCTGACCGTCCTCACCGGAGCCGGAGCCGGAGCCCGAATCGGCGTCGGAGGCGGAGTCAGGGCCGCCCTGGGCCGGAACCGGCCCGGAGGAGACCGCGGGCAACGCCGGAGGCAGCGCGTGCTGTTCGCCGGAGTCCCGTCGGGCCCGCCGTCCGCCCGGCGCGGGCACGCCCTGCGGCGGCACCGTGCCGCCCAGGCCCGTTCCCACGGCCGCGGTTCCGGCGGCGTGCTCCGCGGCCATGACCACGGCTCCCTCGGCCACACCCTCGTCGCCGCCGTCCGCACCGGCGATCTCGGCCGGACGCCCGCGCCGCCGCCCCGTCCCGCCGGACACCTCGGCCGGTGCCTGCGCCTGGGCCGGAACGGGCGCCGTCTCCGCCGCCCGCCGCCTGCGCCGCCCGGTGGGCGCGGATTCGCTCTCGGCGCCGCCCGGCTGACCGGCCACCTCGCTCTCCAGGAAGGCGTCCACGGAGGACCGCCGGGCCCGCCGCCGCCCGCCACCGGAGGTCTGCTCGCCGGCCTCGGCCTCGGCCGGAGGGGCGACAAGGGCGATCTCGGAGCCCGGAACCGCCCCGGCCCCGCCCCCGATCGGCACCTCCAGCACAAAGGCGCTGCCGCTCATCCCCGGCACCTCGTGGGTCTGCAGTACACCGCCGTGCGCCCGCACGATCCCGCGCACGATCGGCTCGTGCACCGGGTCGCCCCCGGCATACGGCCCGCGCACCTCGATGCGGACGACCTCACCGCGCTGGGCCGCCGCCACGACGACCGTGTTGTCCATGTAGCCGCCCGCCGACACGGGCGCGTTGCCGGTCGCGTCGACGCCCGCGACATCGGCGACCAGATGCGCCAGCGCGGTCGCGAGCATCCGGGAGTCGACCTCCGCCTCGATGGGCGGCGCGTGCACGGCGAACTGCACCCGCCCCGGCCCGATCAGTTCGACGGCCCCGTCGACACCGGCGGCGACGACCGCGTCGAGCATCACCTTCGTACGGGTGACCCCCTCGCTGCCGGTGTCGAGGCGCTGGTAGCCGAGGACGTTGTCGATGAGGGTGGTGATCCGGGAGTAGCCGGCCGAGAGATGGTGCAGCACCTGGTTGGCCTCGGGCCACAGTTGCCCCGCGTCGTCCGCGGCGAGCGCGGCCAGCTCACGGCGCAGCTCGTCGAGGGGTCCGCGCAGCGAGGTCCCGAGTAGCGTGAGGAGCTGCTCGTGCCGTCCGGCGAGCGCCTCGTAGCGGTCCTTCTCCCGCTCGCCGAGCGCCGCGTACCGCTCCTCATTGGCGCCGAGCTGCTCCTCGTGCCGCTCCTGGAGCTCCTCGACCTCGGTCACATGCTTCTGGCGCAGCGCGGTGAGCTCGGAGGCGTGCTCCTCGGAGAGCCGCTCCAGCTCCTCCTCGTGCCGCTTCTCGGCGGCGTCCTTCTCCTCGGCGAGGGCGTCGTAGGGCCGCCGGTCGGTGAAGGTCATCACGGCGCCGACGAGCTGGTCGCCGTCGCGCACGGGCGCCGTGGTCAGGTCGACCGGCACCTGGTCGCCGTTCTTGGCGAACAGCACCTGCCCGCGCACCCGGTGCTTGCGCCCGGAGCGCAGGGTGTCGGCGAGCGGGGACTCCTCGTACGGGAAGGGCGTCCCGTCGGGACGGGAGTGCAGGACGAGGTCGTGCAGCTCGCGCCCGCCGAGATCACTGGCCCGGTAGCCCAGTATCTGAGCGGCGGCCGGGTTGACGAGAACGATCCGCCCGTCGGTGTCGGTCCCCACCACGCCCTCGGCGGCGGCCCGCAGGATCATCTCGGTCTGCCGCTGCTGACGGGCCAGCTCGGCCTCGGTGTCGATGGTCCCGGACAGATCACGGACGACGAGCATCAGCAGCTCGTCGCTGGCGTAGCCGTAATTGTCGTAGGCCTGCTGGCCGTTCTCCAGATTCGCGGAGGTGACCTCGACGGGGAACTCACTGCCGTCGGTCCGCCGGGCCATCATCCGGGTCGGCTTGGTCCGTCCCCGCGGATCCATGTGGTCGGGGCGCCGCATGGAGCCGGGGATCAGCTTGGAGTCGAACTGCGGCAGCAGATCGAGCAGCCCGCGCCCGACCAGCGCGGTCCCCGGCGCCTCGAAGGCCTCCAGGGCGATGGTGTTGGCGTTGACGACGGTCCCATTGGCGTTGACCAGCACCAACGCATCGGGCAGCGCGTCGAGTATGGCTGCGAGGCGAGCAGCGCCTCGGGATGGCCTGCTGCTCACGAGACGCTTCCCTCCTGTTACCGCACCTTGCCGACCGCTCGGGCCATCTTGCCAAGGGGCCCGCGACGTGTCACGCGAGGGAGTCTAAGGGCTGGGGTTGTGACGGCGACGCCGGATGAGAGGGAGGTCGCACGACGAAGTGACCCAGAACGTATGACCGCGTGCCCTCGACGTCCCCGCGCTTCGCCAGACCTTCGCGGGACCTTTACGGAGCCGGGGTCCGGCGGGGGCCGGTCATCCCTGGCCGGCGGGCCGCAGATCGGGCAGTACGGGCACGAGCCGGTCCCACCGGCCGATCTCGCACCCGTTCCCTCGCTCGAACCGGGCGTCAACGGGCCGCCCGGCCCAGGTCCCGGTGACATGCGCGGTGGCGGCCCCGCCGTACTGCATGGTGCAGACGCTGCCTTCCGGTACGGGGGCGAAGGCGTCCTTGCCCCAGCGGGCGCCGCGGTCGAGCGCGGCGCAGGCGCCGGAGACGTCGGGGTGGTCACCGCCGCCGGGGTGGCAGTACAGCTCGTACCGGCCGTCGGCGCCGCCGGCGTTCTTGACGGTGACGGTGAGGTGGTCGCCGGGGCGGGCGGAGTCCGGGATGCCCGGGTGCACGACGGCGGACGCGGTGGCGACGGGCAGGGCGGAGGCGGCGGCGACCGAACCGGCGGCGACGACCAGGAACCGGCCCAGACGGCCGGTGCGGGAGGGGCGGGGGGCGCGATGGCTGCCCGAGGGGCGTGAGGCCTGCAACATGACCTGACTAACGCCCCACGCGCCGGGACGTTGCGCGGGGCGCCCCACCAGCGACAAGGGCTTTGCCCCGCACCCCGCCTGCCTAGTACCGTGGGGGGCGATTGGTGACACCGCGCTCGACTGTGTCATCATCGGCACGCACCACTCGCGCTCGCGCGAGCGGCTGTGCTGGAGGCGTCGCCTAGTCCGGTCTATGGCGCCGCACTGCTAATGCGGTTTGGGCCTTCAAGCCCATCGAGGGTTCAAATCCCTCCGCCTCCGCCGTAGATCACCGAAGCCCCGGTCACACGACCGGGGCTTTAGTGCTTCCAGAGCACGTTTCCGCAGGTCACAAGGGGTACAGCTAACGGATTTCACATGGCGGCGGCAGTCATGTAATGTTCTTCCTGTCGCCGCGAGCGGGCCGAAAGGGCCGGGGAGCGGCGAGAAAACAGAACAAGCACTCGTAGCTTAACGGATAGAGCATCTGACTACGGATCAGAAGGTTGCAGGTTCGAATCCTGCCGAGTGCACATAAGTCGAGGGCCCCGGAGAGATCCGGGGCCCTCGGTGTTTCTGGTGATGGTCGGCGGGCAGCGGTTCTGATCTTGTGTGTGGGGGGATCATGCGTGTGATGAGGGGTCGTGGGGCGGCGTCCGTCTCGGCCGCCGGGCTCGTCGTCGCTTTCGCCGCCGGGTGTGGGTCGGGTGCGGCCACCGACGACGCCGCACGTCTTGCCTCCGGTGATCTGCAGAGCCGTTGGTGGACCTGGGCCGCCACCGAGCCCGAGGAGACGAACCCCGTAGCGGACGAGGACGGGAGCGCTTGTGCGGTCAATCAGGCTGACGACGTCTGGTTTCTCGCCGGCACCTTCGGGACGAAGGCCGAGCGGTCCTGTCCGGTTCCCGCGGGGGTGCCGATTGCCTTTCCGGTGGTGAATCGGATCGGCGCGGAGGCGGACTGCGTCGACTTCATGCGTACGGCCGAGGGGTCGGTCGTACTGGATGGTGAGGCCGTCGAGGCGGATCGGTACTCCGGTGAGACGGTCACTGTCACCGGTGCCGAGGGGAACCCCGTGACCGGGGAGGCGGGGACCTTTTCCGCCACCGGGTGTGGGCTGTGGGTGCAGATGGCTGCCCTCCCGCCCGGCAAGCACACGCTCGAAATCCGTGGCAGGTCCGGGGACTTCGCCACCGAGGTGGACTACTCGCTGGCCGTGGCCCGGCAGTAGGCGGCAGGGCGATCCGGCTCCGAACATACGTGCTTGTGCCGTCTGTTCGAGTGCGCCTATGTTTGCCCGCCATGACCATTCCGAGAAGATCAATTCTCCGGGGCATGGCCGCCGCCCCCTTCGCAGGTGCGGCCGTGAATCTGCTCTCCGCCGCCCCCGCCCACGCGGCGACCGTGGATGCGAGCCAGTACTCCATCACCAGCCGCTCCTACAACAGCCACGGTGAATTCGCGGCGCTGGCGGCCGGGTTGGCGGTCAAGTTGCCCAAGGTCGACGCGAGCGCGGTCATAGCCGACGCCAATCGCAGCGCCAAGGTCCTTACCGGTGCCCCCAGCACCGCCGAGGCCTTCCAGGCCGGTTTCGCCTGGGACACCGCCGATCAGGAGGTCGCGTACTGGATACCCCAGGGCGTCACCACCAGCGCCGACGCCTTCGGCAACGGCCTCTATCCGGCCGGCGGCAGCGACAAAGTCATCCTCGTCTCCTGGTACTTCGAGACCAACACCGATGACGACGCCGAGCTGGAGTACCCGCTCGACAAGGGCATGCGGCTGACCTTCGTCGACTACAACAACCCCGCTGCGCCCACGTATCGGCATGTGCTGCTGGTCGAGCCGGTCAGGACCGGCACGGGCGAGTACTCGTTCAACCCCGTCCGCAAGCACGCGGGCGGGATCATGTGGTACGGGAACCTGCTGTACGTCGTGGACACGTACAAGGGGCTGCGGATCTTCGACCTCAACACCCTTTTCACGGTCGACCCCGCCGAGAAGGACATCTGCGGTCTGCACACCGACGGCAAGTACTACGGCTACGGCTACCAGTACGTCCTCTCGCAGAGCCACGCCTACGACAATGCCGGAACGTATCTGCGCTACTCGACCATCGGGCTCGACCGTGCCAGCAGCCCCGACAGCCTGGTGATCAGCGAGTACTCCCTCGACGGCGTCGTCTCCTACAACGACCCCGGCCACACCTTCAGCGGCACGGTCCCGCCCGGCGAGACGACCCCCCATGTGGTCCGCTGGCCGCTCGACTACACCGACCGGCACCCGGGTTCGCCCACCGCGACCGAGGCCGTCACCGTCGCCCAGAAGAAGATCCAGGGCGTCGTTTCCCGCAACACCAAGCACTACCTCTCGGTCAGCGTCGGCGAGACCACCAAGGGCGCCCTGCGCACCTTCACCTCCGGCGGCTCGACCGCGACCACCGTCGCCGACCTGGCCATCGGCTGCGAGGACCTCAGCTTCCACAGCAGCGGCGCGTCGGGATGGGCGTACACCGAGTCCGTGATCTGGAACGTCAGCGAGTACGTCAACAAGCGGTATGTGTACGCGGTCCGGGCGGACGGTTCCTAGTCCCTAGCAGGCTGCCGGGACCGGGAAGGGGACACCGACCTTGCGCGGACGCGGTCGGGTCCCCTCGTCCGCGAAGACGAACAGCCGCAGCACCAGGAAGCGGCCGACGCCGACGAGTCCGGCGGCGGTGAGGTAGACCGTCTGCTCCCACAGCAGCGTGGGCGAGGGCTCCAGCGCGTGCAGGACCAGGATCGCGGCGGACGTCACCGCGTAGGCCACCGCCGCCGAACCCGCCGACTGGAGGTGCCGGCGCAGGCCGGGGCGGCTGCCGGTGCCGAAGGTGAACAGGGCGTGCAGCTCCGTGCAGAGCAGGGTGGAGGCCACCGTGATCAGCGCGTTGGCCAGCGCCCATGGCATCGAGTACGCCAGCAGCGGCACCGTAGCGCCGGAAACGAGCCCGACGCCGCCACCGCACACCACGAACCGGGCGAAGGAGGCGAGCGGCGAGGTCATGGAACTTCCTTCCGGGGGAGGGCCGTTGGACGTTGATCGGCTGTCTTGACCAGCCGAGTTCAACGATCCCGCGGCCCGCCGTCCCGGACGAGGTGGCCTGCTCCCGAATCGGGGGTGGTGCCAGCCCCACCAAGGGAGGTGGGGCCGCCGGCCGGCCTACTTGAACGCCTCCGCGTTCCGTGCCGCCCAGTCCGCGAAGTCGTGCGGGCGGCGGCCGAGGAGACGCTCGGCGTCGGGCCTCACTCGCGTGAGCGCCTCGGGCGGATTGCCCAGCATGTCGAGCGTGGTCTCCACGACCGGCTCGGGCATGAACCCCACCATCCGCGCCCGCGCCTCCGCCCGGGTCAGCTCCATGAACCGCACGGGCTCGCCCAACGCGGCCTGGATAGCGGCGGTTTGCTGCCGGGGCGAGACGGGTTCGGGTCCGGTCAGCTCGTACACCTTCCCGCCGTGGCCCGGCTCGCGCAGGGTTACGGCGGCGGCTTGGGCGATGTCGACGGGGTCGACGGTCGGCAGGGCCACGTCGCCGAAGGGGGCGGCGACTTCACGGTGTGCGCGGATCGGCTCGGCCCACTGGAGGGCGTTGGAGTGGAAGCCGCTGGGGCGCAGCATCGTCCACTCCACGCCCGAGGCCTTGACGGCGTCCTCCAGCATGGCGGGCAGATGCCCGGTCCCGACGCCCTGCGAGGACAGCAGGACCACGCGCCCCACCCCGGCGGCCCGTACGACCTCCATGACGGCGCCGAGGTCGCCACCGGAGCCGATGAAGTCGCCGGAGGTCAGCAGGAAGAGGGCGGAGGCGCCGTCGAGGGCGGGTTTCAGTGTCGCGGGGTCGGCCAGATCGCCTTGCTGATGACGGATGCCCGCCCCTGCCTCCCCCGCCGGGGTCCGCCGCGAGACCGCCGTAACCCGCTCCCCCGCCTCGACCAGCGCCCGCACCAGCGGCCGTCCGACATTGCCCGTCGCTCCGGTCACCACGATCATCGTCGTACTCCGTTCCGAGTCGTCAACTTCCTGTTCAGGAACGGTACTTGTGCGAAGCTAGTAGGTACCTAGAGGAAAGTATTGGGGGAAGTGGTCGCTGTGATCGAGAGCACACCGAAAGCCGTCGAGCCCGAGAACGCCTGCCCCATCGCCCCGGTCGTCGACATCGTCTTCAGCCGCTGGACCACCCCGATCCTGTGGGCCCTCCACGAATTCGGTCGGCAGCGCTTCGTCGAACTGGAGCGCCGAATCGCCACGATCACACCGAAGGTGCTGACCCAACGCCTGCGTCAACTGGAGCGCGACGGCCTCGTCATCCGCACCTACCACCCCGAGGTCCCCCCGCGCGTGGAGTACGAGATCAGCGAACTGGGGCGCAGCTTGGCCCCGCTGTTCTCCGCGCTGTCCGAGTGGTCGGTCAACCTGGAACGGGTGGATCGGGCCCGGTTTGCGTATGACGAGCGCGAGGAGGAGCGGGGGCGTGGGCGGCGGCGCTGACTTGGTGCGGCGCCTCAGCCGTCGTGGTCGCGGAGTTCGTCGATGTACTGCTGGGCCAGGCCGGTCGTGCGGGTGAACCAGTCGGTCAGTACGGCGATCTCGTCGGGGGAGTAGGCGGCGAACAGGGCGTTCAGGCGGCCGTAGTACGGCCCGTACAGCTTCTCCACGCGGGCGACGGCGGTCGGCACCGCGGCTACGCGGACCCGGCGGCGGTCGGTCGGATCGGGGACGCGGGTGATGAAGCCGGCGCGCTCGAGGCGGTTGAGGATGCCGGTCATCGCGCCGGTGGTGACATGGGCGTGCTCGGCGAGATCGCCCGCGGTGAGCAGGTTCTCGCCGGCCTTCAGCACGCAGCCGAAACAGAGCAGGTCGGTGATGTTCAGGCCCAGCCGCTGGGCCATCTCCTGCTGGCCGAGCAGGTGAGCCGCGATGAGGGAGTCCATCGCGTCCAGCGCCTGGGCGGGGGTGGCGGTGGGGCGCGGCTTGGCTTGCATCTTCCTGATTACCTTAGCTAGTAAGAGATTTCTGCGCTAAATTTCTTACGAGGTGAGAGATTCTCGTACCGACTGGGAGGCGGCACGTGAGCGCACATCAGTATGACCACGGACATACGGTCGCGGGGTGGACCGGTTTCGGCATAGCGACGGTCGGGGCGGCGGCGTTGGGGGTCGGCGTCTGTACGGTGTCGGTCGCCTGGCTGGCCCTCGGCTTCGCCATCGGGGCCGTGAGTCTTCTGGTCACCTGGGCCCTGCACCTCGCGGGCTGGGGGAAGCCGTCGGGGCGGCGGCCGCGGGAGGAGTGGCCGATGCGGGTGCGTGATTCCCTGGCGCGGGAGGGGCATTCGGGGTGCCTCGGGTGCCGGCTGGCCGGGCGGGGACGGGGTCGGCGGGAGGTGATTCCCGAGGTCGCGGCGGTGTCTGGTGGTGAATCGATACGGCTGTCACCTTTCGAGTGAACGTGCCGTCCACGTACAGGAGTTGGGTGTACAGATGCCTAGCTTCCGTGGTGGAGGTGATGCTCGATGTACGAGCAGAACAATGTGCCGCCGGAGCAGCAGGCGGTGGAGAAGCGGGATGCGATCGAGATCAGTGACTTCGTGTACGCGGCGACGGGTGCGCGTGTGCGGAGGCTGACGATGCCTGACGGGACGTACTGGTTCCCGGCGGTCGATGTGTGCAAGCACCTGGGGTACGCCCACGTGGGATCCGCGCTACGGAACCTTGCCGATGCGACCAACTTCAACTGTGCTGAAAGTGTGCTTCAGAAGCACACTTCGAGCATTCCCGCAGGTCAGGGATGGCGTCGGAATATGAATCTCGTGAACCTGCAGGGTCTGATTCAGTTGGTCAACGGCTGCACGAAACCTGAGGCTCAACCCTTCAAACGATGGGTCTCCGAAGTCATCGCCACCATCCAGCGCGACGGTTCCTACAGCCTCGAACCGGCCCCCGTACAGCCCGCGCCGAGCGGTGGCACGGCATACGTCATGCCGCAGGAAGTCGCCGACGCGATCGTCCGGCTGGAGGAACGGAACCCATCCGGGCGGACGAGATGCTCGCCGTGGCGCAGGAGGAGCGGATCGCGGAAGCACGTCGCACCAATGACCTGCTGGACCGCATCGCCGACCACCTTGGACACATCGCCGAACGCCTCCGTCCCCCAGCCGCCGGTCCCCGCTCCCTCACCCCCCAGGAGCTCCTCTCCCGCTGGCGCTCCAAGAACCTCGTCGTCACCGACGACGTGCACGCGGTGGCCGCCTACCTCGCTCCCGCGCTGGTGCGGGGCCCGGCCCGGTGTCGGCTGGAGGAGGTCGCCGAGCGCACGGGGCTGACGCTCGACCGCGTGCACGACTGTGTGCGCATGCTGCTCAAGCGGGGCTGTGTGCGGCAGGCCGGGTGTGCGGAGGACGGGGCGCCGGTCTACGTGCTGCCGTAGGACGACCTGAAGGGAACAGCAGGGCCCGAAGTCGCAAGAAGAAGTTGCGGCTTCGGGCCCTCTCGCACATTACCGGGACAGCAGCCGCCGCCGGGGCCATTGTCAGTACCTCCCCCTACCCTCGAAGGCGATGGGACAGGCATGGATGTGCTCGGGGCTGCGGTGGTCGGCGGATGGGCCCGTGTTGGGGTGGGTCGGTGGCCGGCGTACTGCGTTGACCTGGGGGAAACGGGTGGACTTCGGGGTCGCCGAAGGGGGTGTGCGGACGTGTGTGGGGGCCAGGGAGCATGGCTGTCCGGTGCGGGCTGTTGTGTCGGGGCGCAGTACCGGCGCGCGGTGCGAGGAATGCGCCCGGCTGGACCGTGCGCACTCCGTGGCCGCCGACACGATCGCCGACGATCCCCGGCCGTACCGCGTGTATCTGGCGTGGTTCGGGCCCGGCATGATCAAGGTCGGTATCACCGCCGAAGAGCGGGGCTCCGCGCGGCTGCTCGAGCAGGGTGCCGTCTGCTGGAGCTGGCTGGGCACAGGGCCGCTCATGGCCGCCCGCCGCACCGAGGAGCTGTTGCGCGCCGCGCTCCGGGTGCCGGATCGGATTCCGTACGGCGACAAGCGGGCCGTACGGTCCACGCTGCCGAGCTCCCCTGAGGAGCGGGCCGCAGAGGTCGAGCAGTTGCATACGCAGGCCCTCGCCCTCCCCGGTTGGCCCGAGTCCCTCACCCCCGCGCCCTGCCGTCCCGTCGATCACGTCGACGCCTTCGGGCTCGCGGGACTGGCCCCCGCCGTCGGAGAAGTCGCCGAGCTCGTGGCCGGCGGAGCCATCCGGGGGCGCCTCGTCGCCGCCGCCGGACCCGATCTGCATCTGGAGACGGACGCCGGAGTCGTCGTACTCGACACCCGGCTGATGAGAGGGTGGGAGCTGGTGGCGGCCGCCGACGGGCACCAGGCGCTCCCCATCAAGGCGTTCAAAACCGCCGTCACCACCCAGGACGGGCTGTTCTGAACCGGCGTCCGGCCGGGAAGCCGCCCGTCCCGAACCCCCGCCTCGAACACCCGCTTCGAGCCCCCGCCCCGAACCGGAATGCCACCCCCCACCCAGGCATTCCCTGAGAGCCTCCTGTGCGTTTCTCAGGAAAATCACAGCTTGTAGAAAGCGTGTTCTCAGAGGGCCCCGACAAGGTGTTCAGCATGACCACGACCTCGCCCCAGGGGCGCACCGAACTGCTGAGGCCGGACGGGAGCCCCGTCCGAGTGCTTGTGGTGGACGACGAGTTGTCGATCACCGAGCTGCTGTCCATGGCTCTGCGATACGAAGGCTGGCAGATCCGGAGTGCGGGGGATGGCACAGGTGCCATCCAGACCGCGCGGGAGTTCCGGCCCGACGCCGTCGTTCTCGACATGATGCTGCCCGATATGGACGGGCTGACCGTTCTCGGGCGGCTGCGGCGCGAGCTTCCCGAGGTGCCCGTCCTCTTCCTCACCGCGAAGGACGCCGTTGAGGACCGTATCGCCGGGCTCACCGCCGGCGGTGACGACTACGTCACCAAGCCGTTCTCCCTCGAAGAGGTCGTCGCTCGGCTTCGCGGGCTCATCCGTCGTTCCGGTGCCGCCGATCGCCGCTCGGACTCCGTGCTCGTCGTCGGTGATCTCACCCTCGACGAGGACAGTCACGAGGTCTCGCGGGCCGGTGACTCCATCCACCTCACCGCCACCGAGTTCGAGCTGCTGCGCTTCCTGATGCGCAACCCGCGGCGCGTGCTCAGCAAGGCGCAGATCCTCGACCGCGTGTGGTCGTACGACTTCGGCGGGCAGGCCAATGTCGTCGAGCTGTACATCTCCTACCTGCGGCGGAAGATCGACGCCGGGCGGGAGCCCATGATTCACACCCGGCGCGGCGCCGGTTATCTGATCAAGCCCGCGGCGTCATGAGCGGACGACGACGGACGCGTCCGCAGAAGATGCGAGCGGGTCAGCCGCGCACCCTGCGGACGCGGCTCGTCGTCGCATCCGTGGTGCTGATCGCCGTGGTCTGCGCGGTGATCGGCACGGTAACCACGCTGGCGCTGCGGTCGCATCTGTACGACCAGCTCGACGGGCGGCTGACCGAAGTCGCAGGTCGCGCGGCCGGTTTCGGGGGACCCCCCGGCGGTGATCCCAGCAAGGACAACGCGGTCGACAAGGCCAACGCCTTCAGCATCGACGAGGCCGTCACACACGGCCCCCAGCCGCAGGGCACGGTCATCGCCGAGGTGCAGAATGGCTCCATCACCGCGGCCAAGGTCGGCCTGGAGGACGAGAACAGCACCGACTTCAGCGGGCTGGAGCCCAAGGACCTCACCGAGGCCCAGATCCAGGCGCTCAACTCCGTCCCCCAGGACCGTGAGAAGCACACCGTGGACCTCGGCAGCCTGGGTGAGTACCGGGTCGAGTACAAGACCGGCACCAACGGCAGCTACTACGTCGCCATCCCGACCAAGGACGTCAACAGCACCCTCAACACCCTCATCCTCATCGAGGTCAGCGTCACCGCCGCCGGCCTAATCGCCGCCTCCCTCGCCGGCACCGTCATCGTCGGTGTCGCCACCCGCCCCCTGCGCAGGGTCGCCGCCACCGCCACCCGCGTCTCCGAACTCCCGCTTCACACCGGCGAGGTGAACCTCGAGGAGCGCGTCCCGGAGTCCGAATGCGACCCGCACACCGAGGTCGGCCAGGTCGGCGCCGCGCTCAACCGGATGCTGGACCATGTCCACGGCGCCCTGCACGCGCGGCAGCAGAGCGAGATGCGGGTACGGCAGTTCGTGGCCGACGCCAGCCATGAGCTCAGGACCCCGCTGGCCTCCATCCGCGGGTACGCCGAGCTGACCAGACGCGGCAGAGAACAGATCGGACCCGACACCCGGCACGCCCTCGGCCGTATCGAATCCGAGGCGGGCCGGATGACGCTGCTCGTCGAGGATCTCCTCCTGCTGGCCCGGCTGGACGCAGGACGGCCGCTGCAGTTCGAGCAGACCGACCTCATCCCGCTGGTCGTGGACACCGTCAGCGACTCCCGCGCGGCCGGGATGGACCACAACTGGCGGCTCGACCTGCCCGACGAACCGGCCCTCGTGTCGGCGGACGCGGCGCGCGTCCAGCAGGTACTGGTCAATCTGCTCGGCAACGCCCGCAAGCACACCGCCCCCGGGACGACCATCACCGCGCGCATCGAGCGGCGCGGCCCCTGGATGTGTGTGGACGTCGAGGACAACGGCCAGGGCATCCCGGCCGATTTGCTGCCGCATGTCTTCGAACGGTTCGCGCGCGGCGACTCCTCACGCTCCCGCGCCTCCGGCTCGACAGGGCTCGGCCTCGCCATCGTGCAGGCCGTCGCGACCGCGCACGGCGGTGCCGTGACCGTCGACAGCGTCCCCGGGCGGACCGTCTTCACGGTCCATCTGCCCGCGCTCGCCGCGCAGCCCGCGCCCGAAACGAATTGGCAATCGCACTCACAGGCACAGCACAGCGCCACCACACGGGTGCAACAGGGCGCTTGAGAAGAGTCGGTTCCATGCGAACCGACTCTTCTCCCGGCACCCTGCCGGCGCGGGAGCACCTCCCGGCCGGAGACGCCGGTACGCCTGTCCTGGACGTAGTGATCCCCGTCTACAACGAGGAGAAGGACCTCCAGCCGTGTGTGCTGAGACTGCACGAGCACCTCAAGCGCACCTTCCCGTACGCGTTCCGCATCACGATCGCGGACAACGCGTCCACGGACACCACCCCTCAGGTGTCCCAGCGGCTGGAGGCGAAGATTCCGGAGGTCCGGGCCTTCCGCCTGGAGCAGAAGGGCCGCGGTCGCGCCCTGCGCGCCGTGTGGTCCGCCTCGGACGCCCCCGTCCTCGCCTACATGGACGTGGACCTGTCCACCGACCTCAACGCCCTGCTGCCGCTGGTGGCCCCGCTGATCTCGGGCCACTCCGACCTGGCGATCGGCTCCCGTCTCGCCCGCTCCTCCCGCGTCGTACGCGGCCCCAAGCGGGAGTTCATCAGCCGCTCGTACAACCTCATCCTGCGCGGTTCGCTGCAGGCCCGCTTCTCGGATGCCCAGTGCGGGTTCAAGGCGATCCGGCGTGATGTGGCCCAGGTACTGCTGCCGCTGGTGGAGGACACCGGCTGGTTCTTCGACACCGAGATGCTGGTCGTCGCCGAGCGCGCGGGGCTGCGGATCCACGAGGTGCCGGTCGACTGGGTCGACGACCCGGACTCCACCGTCCACATCGTCAAGACGGCGACCGACGATCTGAAGGGCGTCTGGCGGGTGGGCAAGGCCCTGGCCACCGGTTCGCTTCCGCTGGACCGCCTCGCCCGTCCCTTCGGCGACGACCCGCGCGACCGCGAGATCAAGGACGTACCGAAGGGCCTGGCCCGCCAGCTCGTCGGCTTCTGTGTGGTCGG
This sequence comes from Streptomyces sp. NBC_00287, assembly GCF_036173105.1. NCBI lineage: Bacteria > Bacillati > Actinomycetota > Actinomycetes > Kitasatosporales > Streptomycetaceae > Streptomyces > Streptomyces sp. NBC_00287. The sequence continues at coordinate 4,664,492 of NZ_CP108053.1, read as the reverse complement.
CGGTCTGTCCACGCTCTTCTATCTGCTGCTCTACAGCGGCTTCCGCCAGTTCACCGGTTCGCAGGTGGCCAACGCGCTGGCCCTGCTGGTCTCCGCCGTCGCCAACACGGCCGCCAACCGGCGCCTCACCTTCGGGGTGCGGGGCCGCGGCGGGGCGATCCGGCATCAGGCGCAGGGCCTGGTCGTCTTCGCCATCGGCCTCGCGCTGACCAGCGGTTCGCTGGTCGCGCTGGGCGCGGCGAGCGCGGACCCCGACCACTCCACCGAACTGGCGGTCCTGATCGCCGCCAACCTCGCGGCGACCGTACTGCGCTTCCTGCTCTTCCGGGCGTGGGTGTTCCCGGACCGGCGCGAGGAGCCGGTCGTCACGGCGCCGATTCCGACGTACGTCGTCCAGCAGCCGCCGCTGCCGCAGCGCCCCACCTCTCACTTCCGCGCCGGTGACGCCGCGGACCACACCTGGAGGGACGCCACCATGCGGCTTCAGCCGGTGCGCCCCTCCGACACCGACCCGGGGGATACCCGATGACCATCACCAGTACGGCCGTACAGGAGCCGATCACGGCGGCCCCTGACGCCGGCGAACCCAAGCAGCCGGTCCTGCGCAGACTGTGGCGCGGCCGACCCGAGGACCCGCGCTGGGCGCGCCCGGCCTTCCTCGCCCTGCTGCTCGCCACCGCCGTCCTCTACCTCTACAACCTGAGCGCCTCCGGCTACGCCAACTCCTTCTACTCCGCGGCCGTCCAGGCCGGCAGCCAGTCCTGGAAGGCCCTCTTCTTCGGCTCGCTGGACGCGGCCAACGCCATCACCGTCGACAAGCCCCCGGCCGCGCTGTGGCCGATGGCCCTGTCGGTACGGATCTTCGGCCTGAGCTCCTGGGCGATCCTCGTCCCCGAGGTGCTCATGGGCGTCGGCACCGTCGCCGTCGTCTACGCGGCCGTCCGCCGCCGGTTCAGCCCGGCCGCCGGTCTGATCTCGGGCGCGGTACTCGCGCTGACGCCCGTCGCGGCGCTGATGTTCCGGTTCAACAACCCGGACGCGATGCTGGCCCTGCTGATGGCCGTGGCCTGCTACTTCGTCATCCGCGCCCTGGAGGACGGCCGGACGAAGTGGCTGGTCTGGGCCGGAGCAGCGATCGGTTTCGCCTTCCTCGCCAAGACCCTCCAGGCCTTCCTGATCCTGCCCCCGCTCGCCCTTGTCTACGGCGTCTGCGCCCCGGTGACGGTGAAGAAGCGGATCGGACAGCTGGCGGCAGGCCTGGCCGCGATCGTCGTCTCGGGCGGCTGGTGGGTCGCGATCGTAGAGCTGTGGCCGGCGTCCTCGCGCCCGTACATCGGCGGGTCGCAGAACAACTCCTTCCTTGAACTGACCTTCGGCTACAACGGCCTCGGCCGGCTCAACGGTGACGAGACCGGCAGTGTCGGTGGTGGCGGCGGCGGTGGCGGCAATGGTGGCGGCAACTGGGGCGAGACCGGCTGGGACCGGCTGTTCAGCTCCAGCATCGGCGGCCAGATCTCCTGGCTGATCCCGGCCGCGCTGATCCTGCTGATCGCGGGCCTGGTGGCGACGCGCAAGGCGAAGCGCACGTCGGTGACCCGCGGTTCGTTCCTGGTCTGGGGCGGCGCGCTGCTGATCACGATGGTGGTCTTCAGCTATATGCAGGGCATCTTCCACGAGTACTACACGGTGGCCCTCGCCCCCTACATCGCGCCCCTGATCGGCATGGGCTCGGCGCTGCTGTGGGAGAAGCGGGACAAGGCCTGGGCGTCGCTGACGCTCGCGGGCGCGATGACGGCGACGGCTGGCTGGGGTTACGTCCTGCTCAACCGGTCCTCCGACTACCTGCCGTGGCTGAAGTGGCTGGTGCTGGTGGGCGGTCTGGTGGCCGCGCTCGGGCTGATCTTCGCGAGCAGGCTCGGTCGTCAACTGGCCATGGGAGTCGTGGGGTTGGGGCTGGCGGCGGCGCTGGCCGGTCCCACGGCGTACACCCTCACCACGGTGAACGAAGGCCACACCGGCTCGATCGTCACCGCGGGTCCGTCGGTGTCGGGCGGCCGTGGCGGCGGCCCGGGCGGCGGCGGTGGCGGCGGTATGCCGGGTGGCGGCATGCCGGGCCAGCAGGGCCAGCAGGGTCAGCAGGGCGGTGGCATGGGCCAGCCCCCGACCGGCGGGACCGGCGGAGGCATGCCAGGTCAGCAGGGTCAGCAGGGTGGTCAGCAGAACGGTGACGGCGGTATGGCCGGTGGCGGCGGTGGCGGCATGGGCGGTCTGCTCAACGGCGCCACGGTCTCCGACGAGGCCGAGGAACTCCTGACGGAGAACGCCGGCGACTACACCTGGGCCGCCGCGGCCATCGGCGCCCAGAACGCCGCGAGCTACCAGCTCTCCACCGGCGAACCCGTGATGGCGATCGGCGGCTTCAACGGCACCGACCCGTCCCCGACGCTCGCCGAGTTCAAGGAGTACGTGGCGGACGGCAAGATCCACTACTTCATCTCCGGCGGCTCCGGCGGCGGCATGGGTGGCAGCGACAGCGGTACGTCGTCCCAGATCACGGAGTGGGTCGAGGCCAACTTCAAGGAGGTCACGGTCGGTTCGGCCACCTTCTACGACCTGACGCAGGAAGCGAGCAGCTAGCGGCAGCGGAGCTACGAAGAGGGCGTGCTGTACACCGTATGGGAGTCGTTATACGGTGTACAGCATGTCCACGTCCCAAGGTCCCCAGGGCCATCCCCAGCGCTGGCTGATCCTCGGGGTCATCTGTCTCGCCCAGCTCACCGTGCTGCTCGACAACACGATCCTGAACGTGGCCATCCCCACGCTCACCCGTGAGATGGACGCGGCGACCTCCGACATCCAGTGGATGATCAACGCGTACTCGCTCGTGCAGTCCGGTCTGCTGCTCACGGCGGGCAGCGCCGCCGACCGCTACGGCCGCAAGAAGATGCTGATCACCGGCCTGGCCCTGTTCGGCATCGGCTCCCTCGTCGCCGGACTCGCCGACAGTACGGGCCAGTTGATCGCCGCGCGGGCCGGGATGGGCGTCGGCGGGGCGCTGCTGCTGACCACGACCCTCGCGGTGGCGATGCAGATCTTCGCGCCGGAGGAGCACCCGAAGGCGATCGGCATCTGGAGCGCGGTCAACGCACTCGGGTTCGCCTGCGGGCCCCTGATCGGCGGCTTCATGCTGAACCACTTCTGGTGGGGCGCGATCTTCCTGATCAACCTGCCCGTCGCGGCGCTGGGCCTGATCGCCGTCGTCGCCCTGGTCCCCGAGTCCAAGAATCCTCAGGGGGACCGCCCCGACCTCCTCGGCGCACTGCTCTCCACGATCGGCATGGCCTCGCTGGTCTACGCGATCATCTCCGGCCCCGAGCACGGCTGGACCTCGGGCCGGGTGCTGGCCACGGGCGCGGTGGCAGTAGTGGTGCTCGCGGTCTTCGGGTACTGGGAGAGCCGGATCCCGTATCCCATGCTCGACCTCCACTTCTTCCGGGACCGCCGGTTCACGGGCGCGGTCGCCGGAGCGGTCCTGATCACCTTCGGCATGGGCGGCGCGCTGTTCCTGCTCACGCAGCACCTCCAGTTCGTGCTCGGCTACGGCGCCCTGGAGGCTGGCCTGCGGACCGCTCCGCTGGCGTTGACGGTCGTGGCGCTGAACTTCACGGGCGTTTCGGCGAAGTGGACGGCGAGGTTGGGGACACCGATGTCGATTCTGCTCGGGATGGTGTTGATGTCGGCGGGGCTGGTTTCCATAGCGGTTACCTCCGGTGGTTATGCGGGGACGCTGCTCGGGTTGGTGTTGATCGGGGTGGGTTGTGCGATTGCCAATCCGGCGATGGCGCACGCGATCATGAGTGCGATTCCTCGGGAGAAGGCGGGGGTTGGGGCCGGGATCAATGGCACGTTGGCGGAGTTCGGGAACGGGCTTGGTGTTGCTGTGCTGGGGGCTGTGTTGAACTCGCGGTTCGCGGCGTTGATTCCGGTGGCGGCGAGCAGTTTGCCTGCGGCGTTGGCCTCGGCGGAGTCTGAGGATGAGAAGTCTCGGATCACCGATGCGTTTGCCTCCGGCCTTGAGACCAGTCAGTTGGTGGGGGCGTTGGCTGTGTTGCTTGGGGGGTTGGTCGCGGCGGCGTTGTTGCGTCGGGCCGAGCGGGCAGACTCGGAGGTGGTGGTCGCCCACTAGCTCGGGGGTTCGGGTGCGTGTGCGGCTGCGGGTTCGTTGTGGCTTGTCGCGCAGTTCCCCGCGCCCCTGACGGGGCGCTTTCGTGACCGGCGTTTTGAAAGTTGAGGAAGGTGCGCCATGGGTAAGGCAGCCGCGCGGGCCAGCGTTTGGCTGGAGGACAAAGCGCGCCGGAGTGGGAAAGGTGGGGGGCAGCCCTCCGGGCTCGACCGAGCGCGGATCACCGAGGTGACCGTGCGGCTGCTGGACGCGGAGGGGTTGGCCAAGTTCTCCATGCGCCGCCTCGCCGCCGAGCTGAATGTGACGGCGATGTCCGTCTACTGGTACGTCGACACCAAGGACGACCTTCTGGAGCTCGCTCTGGATGCGGTGTACGGCGAAGTCCGGCTCCCTGACCCCGATGCCGAGGACGAGGACTGGCGGGACCAACTCCGCACACTGGCCGGCGAGTACCGAGCACTATTGGTCCGCCACCCCTGGCTGTCGCCGCTGGCCGGGACGTACCTCAACATCGGGCCGAACTCCCTGGCCTTCTCCCGAGTCGTACAGCGAGTGATCCGCAGAACGGGCCTGCCCGCCGAGGGCGTGACGGGCGCGATCTCGGCCGTCTTCCAGTTCGTGTACGGCTACGGCACGATCGAGGGCCATTTCTTCGCCCGCGTCCAGGACACGGGCATGACCCCCGACGCCTACTTCCAGCAGGCCATGACGACGGTGAGCGAGACCCCCTCGACCGCGGAGGTCATCGAGGAGGCCAAGGACATCATGGCGGCCCGGGGCGGAGACACGGTCGAGGAGATGCTGGAACGGGACTTCGTCTTCGCCCTGGACCTGCTGGTTGCGGGCATCGAGGCGATGGTGGAGAGGGCGGGTTAGGAGTTCTCGGCGAGTCGAGCGGGGAATCCTCCCGTCGCCACCGGACCCCACTTCTCCGGCGTAACCCGAATAATCGACTTCCCCTGCTTCACCATCGCCGCCCGATACTCATCCCAGTCCGGATGCTCCCCGGCGATATTCCGGTAGTACTCGACCAACGGCTCCACGGAATCCGGCGAATCAATCACCTCGGCCGTACCGTCGATCTGCACCCAGGGACCGTCCCAGTCGTCACTCAGCACCAGCAGGCTCACCCGGGAATCCCGCTTGGCATTGCGCGTCTTGGCCCGCTCGGGGTACGTGGAGACGACGATCCGCCCGGCGTCGTCGACCCCACAGGTCAGCGGCGACCCCTGTGGGCCACCGTCCCCCCGCCGCGTCAGCAGGATCGCGCGATGACGCGGCCGTACGAAGTCCAGCAACTCGTTCAGCGAAACGGCGGTGTTGGTCGCGATGTTCGGTGCCATGGCGGCAGCCTAGGGGCTGAAGACCCCCTCGTGACTGACCCTGCTATGCCTATGTCTAGGCCTCCGGCAGCGCATCCCCCTGCACCGCCTGGACATCGAGCTCCACCTTCAGCGTCGTACCGATGGCCGCGATCCCCGCCTGGACGACCTGGTTGTAGTTCATGGCGAAGTCCTCCCGGCGCAGCTCGGCGGTCGCCCGGAAAGCGGCCCGGGTGCCGCCCCAGGGATCCGCCCCGGTCCCGAGGTAGGCGAGGTCCAGATCCACCGGCCGTACGACACCATGCAGCCCCAACTCCCCATGGACCGTCCACCGATCCGTACCCGCCGCCACGCTCAGGCCCGTCGACCGACACGTGATCTCCGGATACCGCTCCACATCCAGAAAGTCCGCCGACCGGAGATGCCCGTCCCGCATGGCATTCCCCGTGTCGATCGACGACGCCCGGATCACCGCCTCCACCCGCGACTTGGTGATGTCGTCCGGTGCGATCTCGACGGTCGCGGAGAAGTCGGTGAACCGTCCGTGCACGCTGGAGATCCCCAGGTGCTGGGCGACTGCGCCCACCGTGGAGTGCGCCGGGTCCACCGTCCACGGCCCCGGTGGCGGCAGCTCCGCCCCACCCTGCCGCGCCAGCGTCACCGTGCCCACCTCGGCCCGCCCGCTCGCCGTGACGATCGCGCTCGACGCGGCCGGCGCGTACCCGACGGCGGTGACGATGACGGTGTACGCCCCGGGGGACAGGGGATTCGGGTCCCGTACCGCCCCCTCCGCATCCGCCTCCGCACGCAGCATCTGAGTACCGGTCATGTCCGTGACGGTGACGACTGCGTGCGACACGGCCCATCCGTCCCGGGTACGGATCCTCGCGGTCAGTCCCATCTCACGTAACTCCTCGAAGAAGAACCGACTACTCGCCGGGGTGGGCGAGTTCGATGTCGTGGTCGTCGATGCCACGGCCGTTCACGGTCAGCGCGGAGGCCACCGGCGGGTACCCCGTCGCGATGACGGTGTAGTCGCCGCCGTCCAGGTCGGTGAAGGCGTACGCCCCGTCCGAACCGGTGGTCGCCGTGCCGACGACGTTGCCCGCCGCGTCCACGAGTGTGACCCGCGCGTCGGACAGCGGACCCTGCGGCGCCCGTACGACGCCCTGGACCCGTGCGCCGGAGTCGAGGTCGACCTCGACCCGGGTGACCCCGGTGCCGCCGATCTCGACGGGCAGGGCGCGCGGCCGGAACCCGTCGGCGTTCACCGCGACGGTCACCGTGCCCGGCACCAGCTCGCCGAAGGCGAACTCGCCCTGCTCCCCCGTGGCGGCGGTGGCCAGCAGATCCCCGCGCACATCGGTGACGATCACCATCGCGTCCTTGACCGGCAGCGCCCCGTCGGCCGCCCGCACCACACCGCTCAGCCCGCTGGTGCCGCTGAGCAGGATGTCGTACGCCAAGGGCTCCTCGCCGACGACGATCGTGGACGCCTGCGGCTGGAAACCGTCGGCGGAGGCGATCAGGACGTAACTGCCGGTGCTCGGCGCGTCGACGCCGTAGGAGCCGTCCGCCTGGGCCACCGAGCGGCCCAGTTGCCGGCCGGAGAGCGAGATCAGCGTGACCGCCGCTCGCGCTACGGGCGCGCTCTCGGCGCCGCGGACGTAGCCGCGCACGGGGATGCCACCACCGGTGACCTGCACGGTGTCAGCCACAGGAACCTCCGTTTCGGTGCTCTGCGCCGCCTGCGCCAGCGCGCCGGACGTCCGCAGCGGGACCTCCTTGATGAACAGCGTCACCAGGAAGGCGAGGAAGGCGACCGGGGTGACGTACAGGAAGATGTCGGCGATGCCGTGTCCGTAGGCGCTCTCCAGCCAGGTGCGGATGTGGGTGGGGAGGGCGTCCATGTCGGGCAGTTCGCCGGAGCCCATGGCGCCCGCCGCGGCGGCCTGCTCCTGCGGGTTGAGCGAGCCGATGGTGTCGGTGGCGTAGTGGCTGATCCGGGTCGACATCACGGAGCCGAGCGCCGAGACGCCCACCGCACCGCCGAGGGACCGGAAGAAGGTGACCACCGAGCTGGCGGCGCCGAGCTCGTGCGGGGCGACCTGGTTCTGCGTGGACAGGACCAGGTTCTGCATCATCATGCCGATGCCGAGGCCCATGACCGCCATGAAGACGGCGATGTGCCAGTACTCGGTGTCGTAGCGCATGGTGCCGAGCAGTCCGAGGCCCGCCGTCACCAGGACACCGCCGGTGACCAGCCAGGCCTTCCACTTGCCGGTCTTGGTGATGATCGCGCCGGAGACGGTCGAGGACACGAACAGACCGGCGATCATCGGGATGGTCATGACGCCCGACATCGTCGGGGACTTGTCGCGGGCCAGCTGGAAGTACTGGCTGAAGAAGACCGTGCCCGCGAACATCGCGACACCGACGAGCAGGGAGGCGAGCGAGGCCAGCGTGATCGTGCGGTTCTTGAAGAGATGCAGCGGGATGATCGGCTCGGACGCCTTGGTCTCCACGAACACGAAGACCAGCACCAGCGCGAGCGCGCCGCCGACCATGGAGTAGGTCTGCCAGGACAGCCAGTCGTACTTGTCGTTGGCGAAGGTGACCCAGATCAGCAGCAGCGAGACGGCCGCGGTGATGAAGAAGGCACCGGCCCAGTCGACCTTGACCTTGCGCTTGGTCTCCGGCAGATGCAGCGTCTTCTGCAGCACGAACAGGGCGATCAGCGCGAACGGGATCCCCACGTACAGGCACCAGCGCCAGCCCAGCCAGTCCGTGTCGGTGATGACCCCGCCGACCAGCGGACCGCCGACGGTCGCGACGGCGAAGGTCGCGCCCAGGTAGCCGGAGTAACGGCCGCGCTCCCGGGGGGAGATCATCGCGGCCATGATGATCTGGGCGAGCGCGGTCAGACCACCGGCGCCGAGCCCCTGGATCACCCGGGCGCCGATGAGCATCCCGGAGTTCTGCGACAGACCCGCGACCACCGAGCCGATGATGTAGACGACCAGAGCTATCTGGACCAGGGCCTTCTTGCTGACCAGGTCGGCGAGCTTGCCCCACAGCGGGGTGGACGCCGTCATCGCCAGCAGCGCGGCGGTCACGACCCAGGTGTACGCGCTCTGGCCGCCGCCGAGGTCCTGGATGATCTCCGGCAGCGCGTTGGAGACGATGGTGGAGGACAGGATCGCGGCGAACATGCCGAGCAGCAGCCCGGACAGCGCCTCCATGATCTGCCGATGCGTCATGGGAGCCTCGCCGGAGCCTCCCGAGTGCTTGGCATGAGCCCGCACACCGGCTGGTGTGGTCGTTGCCATGAACTTCCTCTTCTTACGTGGTGATCGCTGGTGTACGGGGGGACTGCTGAGGGGCGACGGCCGGGTGCCGGCAGTCGTCGAAGCTGGCGCGCAGCCGTGCCATGAGCGCGGTGAGCTGGGCGACCTCGTCGTCGGTCCAGTCGCTCAGCCGCTCGGCGAGCATCCGGGTGGTCCGCCGGGACAGCTCGTCGACCTGCGTCCGGCCCGAGGGCGTGAGGTGCAGGATGCGGCTGCGCTTGTCGGCGGGGTCCGGGGAGCGGTCGATCCAGCCGCGCTCGGCGAGATGGGCGACATGGCGGCTGGTCACCGACATGTCGACGGCAAGCAGCTCGGCGAGCTTGCTCATGCGCATGTCGCCGTGGCGGTCCAGCAGCGTCAGTACGGCGGCGGAGCCGGCGGGGCAGTCCGACGGCAGCGTCCGCCCGATCTCCCGCTTCACGGCACCGAAGGCACTGAACTGGCGGACGAGCTCCTCGTACTGCGTCTGTTCGGCCATCGCACCTCCCGGATTTCGTTGCTTGGGGCAACCGTAAGAGCCGTTGGTTGCTACAGGCAAATAAATTGGGCGGGGGCGCCATAAAAACTTGGCAAAGGCAAGTATTGCGAACGTAAATGTGCAGGTGGGGTGGGTTGTGTGTGCGGTGGTGCGGGTGCCCCTCCCGCACTTGGGCGCCACCCCCGGATTCGCTAGGGTTGCGGCCCATGGCTAACACCCAGGGCCCCCAGGGCAACTACGACCCCGCCGGCAACACCCAGATGTTCCGCGCGTTCGTCGACGAGGCCCCGCAGGGGCAGCATCAGGCGGCCGCTTCCTCCGGTCCCCGTATCGGCCTGATCATCGGTGTCGTCGTCGCCATCGCGGTCGTCGCGGCGGTGGCCTGGCTGGCGCTGAAGTAACCCGCCCCGCTACTTCCACTGGACGGACACGTCCCGCGTCTCCACGTGCATCCCCAGCGGCACGCGCCACGCGTCGACGCACACCGTCCAGCTCTTCTCCTTCCGCACGCCGCCCCCGAGCGGCACCGGAAGCTCCTCGACCGACTCGACGGTCCCCCAGTCGATCCCGAGCGCCCCGATGATGTGCGTCCCGAAGGTCACGGTGCCCGAACGCACAGGGCTCCCACCGGAGTTGTGAAACTCGAGCGACACCTTCTCGCACCAGCGCTTCTCGACGGCCTCCCGCTTCGGCTCCGACCAGGTGAGGGCGGCGGGGGTGGTGACCCCGGGGGTCGGCGCGGGTGAATTCTCAGGCGTACGAGGGGGATCGGCGGCCTCCGACGGTGCCGGACCCGGGGTCGGGTCACCGCTTCCGTCCGGCTGGGGTGCCGGTGAAGTGCCGCTTCCTGTGGAGGAGTTGGCCGGAGGAGCAGGCTCCGGCGTCGCCGCTGCCTCGTCCGGGGGCGCCAGCGGCACCAGCGTCACCCCGCCCGTCGGCCCCGCCGTACGGTCCGGCTCGCCCGGCGCTCCCACGGCTACGTAGCCGTCACCGTCCCCGCCGCCCGCGCACGCGGCCAGCAGGCCGCCCAGACACACGACGGCCGCCGAGGCGCCGATCAGGGCGCCTCTGCGGCCATGTGTCCATGTCGTCGCCCGAAGCATCGCGCCATGGTGGCTGACGCTCCGTCAGAAGGGAACCCCTCAGTCGGAGATGAGCCCCTCACGGAGCTGCGCCAGGGTCCGGGTCAGCAGGCGGGAGACGTGCATCTGGGAGATGCCGACCTCCTCGCCGATCTGGGACTGGGTCATGTTGGCGAAGAAGCGCAGCATGATGATGCGGCGCTCGCGGGGCGGGAGTTTGGCCAGGAGGGGCTTCAAGGACTCGCGGTACTCGACGCCCTCCAGGGCGGTGTCCTCGTAGCCCAGGCGGTCCGCGAGGGAGCCTTCGCCGCCGTCGTCCTCGGGGGCCGGGGAGTCCAGGGACGAGGCCGTGTAGGCGTTGCCGACCGCCAGGCCGTCGACCACGTCCTCCTCGGACACGCCCAGCACCGCGGCGAGTTCGGTAACCGTCGGGGAGCGGTCCAGCTTCTGGGAGAGCTCGTCGCTGGCCTTGGTGAGGGCGAGCCGCAGCTCCTGCAGCCGCCTGGGCACCCGGACCGACCAGGACGTGTCCCGGAAGAACCGCTTGATCTCACCGACCACCGTCGGCATCGCGAACGTCGGGAACTCCACGCCCCGTTCGCAGTCGAACCGGTCGATCGCCTTGATCAGGCCGATGGTGCCGACCTGGACGATGTCCTCCATCGGCTCGTTGCGGGAGCGGAAGCGCGCTGCCGCGTACCTCACGAGCGGGAGGTTGAGCTCGATCAACGTGTCACGGACGTACGCACGCTCGGGGCTGTTCTCGTCCAGCGCGGCGAGCCGCAGGAACAGGGAGCGGGACAGGGTGCGGGTGTCGATGGCTCCCGAGGTGGGGAGGGCCGGGGCCGGCGCGGCCTCGACAAGAGCCGTTACGTCTTCGTCGAGCGCGGGCGCAGCCTCGCTCTTCGTGAGCGTGAGCACCTTCGAGCTGCCCTGGTCTGCGGACATGCCACCCCCTTTGGGTCGCGGGACGGTCGCGGCGAACGCTCCATCGAGGAACGTTTGCCTTCACCTGAATACCGGAGCCGAAGCCGCGGCAAACGCGCTTCCGGCAGAATGTCACATGTCGGCAACACGCTGTAGTGACATGTCGACATGTAAGACGTGAATCCGCCCTGGAAACAAGGGGTCTGACGGTTTTTCGGCGCGAAACTGTCGGGAAGCGCCCTGGTGGGCGATTCGCTCGCGCCGGTTACGGTTCGCTCATGCTTTCGGTCAGGCGTCGATCCGGTTCGCGGACCTCAATCGCTGGAAGCTACGCGCGAGTAGCCGCGAGACATGCATCTGGGAGACGCCGAGTTCGGCACTGATCTGCGACTGGGTGAGATTGCTGTAGTAGCGCAGGAGCAGAATTCGCTGTTCCCGTTCCGGGAGTTGGACCAGCAGATGCCGGACCAGATCGCGGTGCTCCACGCCGTCCAGCGCGGGGTCCTCGTAGCCGAGCCGGTCCAGCAGTCCGGGGAGTCCGTCGCCCTCCTGGGCCGCCTCCAGCGAGGTGGCGTGGTACGAGCGTCCGGCCTCGATGCAGGACAGCACCTCCTCCTCGCTGATGCGCAGCCGTTCGGCGATCTCGGCGGTCGTCGGGGTCCGTCCGAAGGCGGTGGTCAGGTCCTCGCTCGCGCTGTTGACCTGCACCCACAGCTCGTGCAGCCGGCGCGGTACGTGAACCGTGCGGACGTTGTCGCGGAAGTACCGCTTGATCTCGCCGACGACGGTCGGCATCGCGAAGGTCGGGAACTGGACGCCCCGGTCCGGGTCGAAGCGGTCGATGGCGTTGATCAGCCCGATGGTGCCGACCTGGATCACGTCCTCCATCGGCTCGTTGCGGGAGCGGAAGCGGGCGGCCGCGTAGCGCACGAGCGGGAGGTTGGCCTCGATGAGCGCCCCGCGCACCCGGTTGTGCTCCGGCGTGCCCGGCCGAAGCTCCTTGAGCTGGCCGAAGAGCACCTGGGTGAGCGCGCGGGTGTCGGCGCCACGGCTGCGCGGGGCGGTCGCCGCTGCTTCCGGCGCCGCCTGTGGCGCCGCTTCCGGCGCTGCTTCTTGGGGAGGCGCAGTACTGGCCGACACGGTCAACTCCACCTCGTGATCCATCAACTCATCCGTCAAAAGCGGTCATAGCATCACAAGACATGTGCACTGTGTGCAAGCACCGCATAACGCCGTGTTGAGGGTGAAGTGGTGCGAAAGACGCAGAAAAGCCCCCCGCCGTTCCGGCGGAGGGCTGTGCGGTACGCGGTCCTAGTACTCGTAGTCCGCGATCACCCAGGTGGCGAACTCCTTCCAGAGGGCCACCCCCGCCTGGTGCTCGGGGTGCTCCACATACCGGCGCAGGGCGTCGGCGTCGTCGAAGGCGGAGTTGATCGCGTAGTCGTAGGCGATGGGGCGGTCGCTGAGGTTCCAGCCGAGCTCCCAGAAGCGGATCTCGGAGATCTTGCCCTCCAGCGACTGGAAGGCCTTCTCGCCCTCCAGGACACGGGGGTCGTCGCGCTCCACGCCCTCGTTGAGCTTGAAGAGGACCAGGTGGCGGATCATTCGTCTCCTCCGTTGGCGATCCACGTCATGAAGTCGCCGATGGCCTTGGCGGCGTTCGATATGCCCTCGAACCCTATCTGCACATAGTCCGCGGCCTTGGCCGGGTCCGTGATGATCAAATAGAGCACGAAGACCACGAGCACATAGACGGCGACCTTCTTCGAATTCACCGCCACTGCGGCCTCCCTGCCCTTGGCGTCCCCCGATGGGCCCCCTGTTGACGGCGGTGAGTGTAACCGTCACGCCCGCAGACGCACGAAAGGCCCCGTCCGACGACGGGGCCCTTCTCAGAGCGGTAGCGGAGGGATTTGAACCCTCGGTGACTTGCGCCACACTCGCTTTCGAGGCGAGCTCCTTCGGCCGCTCGGACACGCTACCGAGGGAGACCTTACAGCACAGGTGGGCATGGTTTGAAATCGGTATTCACCGGTTCCGGAAGAACTCCGTGAGCAGTCGGGCGCACTCCTCGGCGAGCACGCCCTCGATCACCTCGGGGCGATGGTTGAGCCGCCGATCGCGTACGACGTCCCAGAGGGAGCCCGCCGCGCCGGCCTTCTCGTCCCGGGCGCCGTAGACGACCCGGTCCACCCGCGACTGCACCAGCGCGCCCGCGCACATGGTGCACGGTTCGAGGGTGACGACCAGTGTGCAGCCGGTCAGCCGCCACTCGCCGAGCTGAGCTGCGGCCCTGCGGATCGCGAGGACCTCCGCGTGCGCGGTCGGGTCGCCGGTGGCCTCGCGTTCGTTGTGCCCGACGCCGAGCACCGTCGTACCGTCCGCGGACAGCACGACGGCGCCGACGGGGACGTCCCCGCCCCGGACGGCCAGTTCGGCCTCGTCCAGGGCGAGCCGCATCGCGTCCCGCCAGCGGTCGCGCACCGGGTCCGGGGGACCCTTGGGGATGGTTGTCGGGGTCAGCGGACGGTCTCCAGGACCTCCGCGGCACCCAGCGCCTCGGCGATGGCGCCCAGCGCGTCGTCGGCGTCCAGGGCCTTCAGCTCCTTCTCGCTGACGCCCAGGTCGTCGAGGATCTCGCTGTCGCCCACCGGGCTGTGCGGGACCGCGTCGGCGGCGGTGCCGTCCTCGTCGTCGTCGGAGTCGCCGTCGGGCTCCTCCGTGCCGTCGAGGTCGAGGGCGTCCAGGTCGGTGTCGTCGTCCCCGGGCTCCCTTCCGAGCAGTTCGTCGGTGAGCAGGATCTCGCCGTAGCTGCTGCGGGCAGCGGCGGCGGCGTCCGAGACGTAGATCCGAGGGTCGTCCTCGCCGTCGATGCGGACGACGCCGAACCAGGCGTCCTCCTGCTCGATGAGCACCAGCACCGTGTCGTCCTCGGGAGAGGATTCACGGGCCAGTTCGGCCAGATCCGACAGGGTCTCCACATCGTCGAGCTCTGTGTCGCTCGCTTCCCACCCGTCTTCGGTGCGCGCGAGCAGTGCGGCGAAGTACACCGTGACTCTCCCACTGGTCATAGGCGTGCCGGTTGGGGGTCCCCCCGGCGGAGGTTGCGGGCGGGGAGAGCTCGGGCTCCGAGCCCCACCCACTCGGAATCGTGGCAGAAACGAAGCGTTCAGGGGACGTCTTCGGCTCCCTGTGTCCGCCCGTTTTGATCGTCCACCAGCGGGATCGTACGCGGCCCCCGGCGTGGCGCATGCACCAGACGGTCATCGGACGGTCCAAGAACGGCTCAAGGTCTACCAGCGGAAGCTGCGCATTCGCATGGCGTGGCGCAGGCGTGCGGCCTTGGCGCGGCGGGGCTGTACGCGGTCGCGCAGCTCGCGGGCCTCGGCCAGTTCGCGCAGGAACTGGTTGCGGCGCTGCCGCCGTTCCACGTCCGTCTCCTGCTGCGCGGGGTCCTCCCGGGACTCACTGTCAGGCATCTGCGCACCCCCAGTACGTCCCTCCCACTTTCCCTCTGATGGGCGGTTTGATGCCAGCGCGAGGGGCACGGTGGCCCGGTTACTGTTAGGGACATGCGTCTCCACGTCGTCGACCACCCCCTGGTCGCCCACAAGCTCACCACGCTGCGCGATCAGCGCACCGACTCCGCGACCTTCCGCCGTCTCGCCGACGAGCTGGTCACCCTGCTCGCCTATGAGGCGACGCGCGATGTGCGTACCGAACAGGTCGACATCCAGACGCCGGTCGAGCGGACCACGGGCGTCAAGCTGTCCTACCCGCGCCCGCTGGTGGTGCCGATCCTGCGGGCCGGTCTCGGCATGCTGGAGGGCATGGTCCGGCTGCTGCCCACCGCCGAGGTCGGCTTCATGGGCATGATCCGCGACGAGGAGACCCTCCAGGCGTCCACGTACGCGACGCGGATGCCGGAGGACCTCTCCGGGCGCCAGGTGTACGTCCTCGACCCGATGCTGGCCACGGGCGGCACGCTGGTCGCGGCGATCCAGGAGCTGATCAAGCGCGGCGCCGACGATGTGACGGCCGTGGTGCTGCTGGCCGCGCCGGAGGGCGTCGAGGTCATGGAGCGCGAGCTGGCGGGGACGCCGGTGACCGTTGTGACGGCGTCTGTTGATGAGCGGCTCAATGAGCACGGGTACATCGTGCCGGGGCTGGGGGATGCGGGGGATCGCATGTATGGGGCGGCGGAGTAGCGCCTGTTCGCTGTAGGGGCGCGGCCCGATAAGGCCCCGCGCCCCTGGGGAGTTGCCCCTACGGCGTTTTCAACAGCTGTTCTTCGACGCGGCCGGCGTCGGCTCGGGCTCGGTCAGTTCGGCCAGTGCCCTGTCGGCGTCCGCCTTCGTCGTGAGGTTCTTGAAGGCCGTCCCGAGGATCAGGTCCACCTCGGTGCCCTTGCGGGCCGCGTCCGTGCGGCGTTCTGCGCCGGGCAGTTGCGCGGCCAGGACCGGCAGTGACGTGTCCAGGGCGGAGGAGGGGCCGAGCAGTATCCCCGTGCCCTTGACCTTCTTGTCGTACTCCTTCGTCGCGTTGCCCACGTCGCCGATCTTGAAGCCGCGCTTCTTCAGCTCGTCCGCGGTCTTCTTGGCGAGGCCGCTGACGGGCGTGGCGTTGAGGACGTTGACGGTGATCCGGCCCGGCTCGGGCAGCGCGGCGGCGCTCGCCGTGGCCGAGGGGGTCGCCCGGGTGGCGCAGTCCGCCTTGGGGCCGGCAGCAGAGGCCTCTTTGCCGCCGTCGGTGAAGACGTCGATGAGCTGAAGCGTGCCCCAGCCGAGCACACCGAGCGCGGTGACGGAGGCGACGGCCAGGAGCACGAGCCTGCCGCGCCGCCGGGGTCGGCGCATCCGCGGGTACTTGTCCCCCCTGATCCGGTACTGGCCGCCCATGCCAGGGGGAGTGAGCATGCTCATGGGCGCAGCGTAGTGCGCCGGGGCGGCGATGCCTACTAGATGATCATTGGATGCCGGACAGGAGAACCCGAAAGGGTCAACCCTTCACCGGACAGTCACTCAATCCAGCTCGAGTACACGCGCGTGCAGTACCTGGCGCTGCTGGAGCGCGGCGCGCACGGCGCGGTGCAGACCATCCTCGAGGTACAGGTCGCCCTGCCACTTCACCACGTGCGCGAACAGGTCGCCGTAGAAGGTGGAGTCCTCGGCGAGCAGGGTCTCCAGGTCGAGCTGGCCCTTGGTCGTCACGAGCTGATCGAGGCGGACCGGGCGCGGCGCGACGTCCGCCCACTGCCGGGTGCTTTCCCGGCCGTGGTCGGGGTACGGCCGGCCGTTTCCGATGCGCTTGAAGATCACACGGAAAGCCTACCGGTCCAGACGTTCCGGGCGCAGCCTCCCGGCTGGGGCCGTGCAAGCCAAGTACATGCAGAACTTGACCAATATCGGTCAAAGGGGGTGAGTGTGGATGGGCTGCTGACACATTCCCCCTATGAATGATCGAAAGGTAGCGGTCGGGTATGCGCGGCAGAGCCTCGGGCGGCCGGACAAGTCAGCAGGCTCCGTCCGAGCACAGCTCGCCGCATCCCGTGCCGAGGCGATGGCACGTGGCTACCGGTATGAGCGTGAGTACGTGGATGAGGCTGTTTCGGCCTACCGCCCTGGCTCTGTCCGTCCGGAATTCGAGCGCGTGCTGGCCGACCTGCGGCTTGGCCATGCCGACGCTGTTGTCGTGAACTACTTGAGCCGTTTGTCCCGGCAGGACGAGGGTGCGGTTTGGTCTCTTGCCGGTGAACTCCACGGGCTCGGTGTAACCGTGATTTCGTGACCGAAGGCGCGTACGGCCCCGCCGACACCGAGGAACTGGCCCGGCGGCTGGAGGCGGCACATCAGGAGAGCGTGAACCGGGCGCGTCATGTGAGCGACACGAAGAGGGTCCTGCGCACAGCGGGTTCATGGGTGGGCGGGCTTCCGCCGTTCGGATACGCGGTGGCCGAGGCGCGCAGGGACGGGCTCACGATTCGGCAGCTGGTCGTGGTGCCGGAGGAAGCCAAGGTCATTCGGGACGTCGTCCGCAGGATCCT
The DNA here is from genome assembly GCF_036173105.1 of Streptomyces sp. NBC_00287. Lineage (NCBI taxonomy): Bacteria > Bacillati > Actinomycetota > Actinomycetes > Kitasatosporales > Streptomycetaceae > Streptomyces > Streptomyces sp. NBC_00287. Next base: position 4,647,110 of record NZ_CP108053.1, on the reverse strand, counting down.
CACTCACAAGGATGAAGAGGCACCCTTCGGTCGTCGGCACCCTGGATCGCTCTCGGGCATCTGCGCGGAACTGAACGCGGAGGGAGTGCCGACGAAGACCGCAAGGCTTGCCGACAAGTGGCGCGCTACCGGACCCGGTGGGTTGGACGGGCGATGCGGGCCGTCACTGTGGGAAGTGTCGACACTCAAGAGGATTCTGAGGGATCCGCGGTTGATCGGTCACGCTGTTGAACCGGTCTACGGTCCGGACTCGAAGAGCGCCCCTGGGGCTCGTCCCTCTGTCGTCGGTTACCGAAGCGTGGTCGATCCGCAGACTCTGACGCCGTTGATGAGTCATGAGCCTGTGCTCGACGCCGCCGACTGGGAGGAGCTTCAGGCGTGGCTGGACACCCGCATGCCCGGGACGCACGGACGACGGGCCAGTTCGCTCCTGAGCGGGCTGGGAGTGCTGCGCTGCGTGTGCGGGGCGACCATGGTCAGCAATGGCACGGCCGGCGCCACCGCCTCGTACCGCTGTTCCCGGCCCAAGGGCGCGACGGGCGGACATGACGGTGGGAACAGCATCAAGCGAGAGCACGTCGAGGAGTACGTGATCCAACGGGTCTTCACCGAGATCTCCCGAGCCGGTCAGGGGCAGCGGTGCTCGGTCGAGCTTCTTACCGAGGCCGGCGCTCGTTTCGGCTCGGTAGCGGATCTCGTGGTCAGGGCGCAGGCCTATGAGGCCGGTCAGTGGCAGTGCGCGCCCCTGACCGACAGGCGCGCCTTTCTGCGCTGCTTCATCGACCGCATCGAGGTGGCGAAGGCGTTGTCGCGAGGCAACAAGTGGGAGCCCTACGACGCAGGCCGTCGCACCACCGTCACCTGGGTGACGCCGAGGTCCGGGCCATGACAGGGCGGGGCGCTCCATGCCGCGCTGCCGTGCAGCGCCACCAATGGGGACACTGCCTGCTGTGTGGCCGCCGCCGACGGTTTCGGCTCACCCGCTCGGTCTCCGATACGGCGCGGCGGAGGCGGTAGCCGACACACGCCTCCGCCGCTCGCTCAGCGGTTCTTGTCCTTGGGGGCCTGCTCGCCCTGCTTCACCTGCGGCTTCGGCGCGCTGCGCGCGGCCTCGGCCCGCACCAGGGCGCGCAGGACGGCGTACGGGTCCATGGGCATGGGGGTGCTCCTTGCGTCGTACTGACTGACGAACCTGTGGGTGCCGGTTCTGTCAGCAGCGCAGGACCACCGAGCGGCGGGCCGGTGGATCCCATGGGCGGGGCGTGGCGACGGACGCCTCGGGGCGGGGTGAGGGTTTTGGGGGTACGGCGGTGGCGGGCGGCCGGGGGCGGTGCGCGCGGCGGGGGGACACCTGGCGCAGAGCCGTGTCCATGACGTCGTACTCGACGATCTCGCCCGCTTGGACGGCCGGTGCCACGGGGATCTCGGCGGGGGCCGCCGGCAGGCACAGGGCGAGCAGCAGGACGAAGGCGCGGAGCCAGGTTCTGGTGCTCATGGTTGCTGGTCTGCCCTGGTGGTGTACGGCGTGGAACGCGCCGTCCGTGGGATCCGCCCGCACGGCGTACTCACACCTCGCGCGGGACCTGCTTGGCGCGGCCGCGGATGCGTACCGCCGTGACGATCTCGACGAGGCCGACGGCGATGAGCCAGATCCCGCCGACGACGGTGAGGACGAAGACCGACTCGAAGGGGGAGTCGATCAGCACGATCCCGCCGATGAAGGTGACGATGCCGAGGAAGATCTGCCAGCCGCGGGCGGGCATCGCCGGGTCGGAAACGGCGGCGACGGTCTGGGTGATGCCGCGGATCAGCCAGCCGATGCCGATCCACAGGGCGAGCAGCAGCAGTGACTGCATCGGTCCGCGGAAGCAGAACAGGCCCAGCAGGATGGAGAGGGCACCGCTGATGAAGCCCAGCACGCGCAGCGAGGTCGTCTTGTGCGTGCCGAACGCGGCGACCAGCTGGAAGACGCCGCTGATCAGGAGGTAGAAGCCGAACAGGAAGCCGGTGGCGCGCAGCGTGGAGCCCGGCCAGATCAGCACCAGCACGCCGAGGATCAGCGACGCGATGCCGGTGAGCAGCACCACCTGCCAGGCGGCCTGGGACAGGGCGTGCAACGGCCCCTCGAAGGGCGGCTCGGGCTCATGCCCACCGCGCGGGGGGTGCTGCGCGTGAACCTTGCGGTCGTCGAACTCGGGGCCCCAGGCGGGGCCGGACGGTACCTCGGTCATGGTTCATGGTGGGAACGACCGGGCCCGCCCTGCCACCAAGGGTGGGCCGAACGGCTTACTTCTTGGCCGCCTTGGCCGCCGCCTTCATCTCCTGCTTGTGCGCCCGCACCTTCGCCAGTGACTCCGGTCCCGTGATGTCGGCAACGGACCGGAAGGACTTGGCCTCGCCGTACGACCCGGCCGCCTCCCGCCAGCCCCTGGGGGCCACGCCGAGCTGCTTGCCCAGCAGGGCGAGGAAGATCTGTGCCTTCTGCTTGCCGAAGCCGGGGAGTTCCTCCAGGCGCCGGAGCAGTTCTTTGCCGTCCGTGACGCCCTTCCAGACCAGCTCGGCGTTTCCGTCGTAGTGCTCGACCAGGTACTGGCACAGCTGCTGGATGCGCTTGGCCATGGACCCCGGGTAGCGGTGCACGGCCGGCTTCTCCGACAGCAGCGCCACGAAGGCCTCCGGGTCCTGCGCGGCGATGTCGTGCGCGTCCAGGTCGTCCGTACCGATCCGGTCCGCGATCGTCCGGGGCCCCTTGAACGCCCACTCCATCGGAACCTGCTGATCGAGCAGCATCCCGACCAGCGCGGCGAGCGGACTGCGGCCGAGCAACTCGTCGGCGTCCGGGTCCTGGGCGAGGTGAAGGGTGACGTCCATGGCTCGATGATGCCGCGTACGGGGTCAGGTCGCGCGCCAGTACCCCAGCGCGTGCATACGGTCCTTGGCGACGCCCAGTTCCTTGCGGGCGTACATCGACAGGGTGCGGGTCGTCGTCGTGTCGCAGGCGATCCAGATGTACGGGTGCTCGGTGGACTTGAGCAGGGCGGGGAGGTCCGCGCGTACGGCGTCGACGAGGTCGTGGCGTGGGACCGTGCGGACGTCGGCCGGGTCGCCGCGGAACGGCAGTCCGTCCAGGTTCCCCTCGAACCAGATCGTCGCCGGGGCCGAACCCAGTTCGTCCAGGAGGGAGTTGAGCGCGGGCAGTGAAGCCGGGTCGGCCATCGCGAAGACGTGCGAGGGCTCGGGCCGGGGCCGCTGGAAGCCCGTGCCCTGGACCGTCGCCTCGATGGTGTTCCCGGGCTTCGCCGCCCGCGCCCAGTCGCTGGCGCATCCTTCGTGGAGCGCGAATTCGAGGCTGAAAGTGCCGGCGTGAGGGTCGGGGTCGACCAGGGTGTACGCCCGCTGATGCGGCTTGCCGCCGTTCTCGAACCACAGCCGGACCCACATCGTCGGGTGGACGCCGGTGGCCGCGAGCATGCCGCCGTCGGTGAGATGGAGCCGCCGGTAGTCGGAGGAGACGTCCTCGGCGCCGGTGACCGTGAACTCGAAGTCCTTGGCGCCCAGCAGTTTCAGGACCGTGCCCTGCCAACCGTGCCCCTGCCCCATTGCCTCTTCACCCTTCGCGTACTATTCCGCCACGAATTACTTAGGCAAGGCTAACCTAAAGCACAGTACTAGCACAGGAGGGTGACAGGTGACCGCCGAGATCTACCGCGACGCCTGGGGCATCCCGCATCTGCGGGCGGACGGGGTGGGCGAACTCGCCCGCGCCCAGGGCCGCGTCACCGCCCTCGACCGGGCCTGGCAGCTGGAGGTGGAGCGACGCCGCGCCCAGGGCACCTCCGCCGCCCTCCTCGGCCCGGACTCCCTGCCCTGGGACCGCTTCGTCCGGCGGGCCAGGCTCGACGACACCGCCCGCCGCTGCTGGGCCGAGCTGGAACGGACGGATCCGGAGACGGCCGCGTGGATACGGGCGTACGTCGACGGTGTCAACGAGGGTCTCGCGGAGGCGTCCCTGCCCGTCGGCATCCCCGGCCGCTGGGAGCCCTGGACCCCGCTCGGGGTCTGGCTCGGCATCCACATCCTCTTCGCCGGCTTCCCGGCCAAGCTCTGGCGCGAGCAGGCGGTGCGGCATCTCGGCGCGGAGGCCGTGGGCCTGTTCGCCATCGACGGGCCCGGCACCTCCGGCAGCAACGGCTGGCTGGTCGGCGGCGAGCGGACGGTCACCGGGCAGCCGATCATCGCGGGCGATCCGCACCGGTTCATCGAGGACGCCGGCGTCTACCAGCAGATCCGCCTGTCCTGCCCCGAGTTCGACGTCGTGGGCCTCGCCGTCCCGGGCGTCCCCGGCATCGCCCACTTCGGGCACACCGGCACGGTCGCCTGGGCCATCACCAACGCCATGGCCGACTACCAGGACCTGTACCGGGAGCGGCTGCGGCGGACGGGCGCGGGGGTCGAGGCCCTTGGTCCGGACGGGACTTGGGCCCGCGCCGCCCGGCACACCGAGATCGTCGAGGTGGCCGGCGAGGAGCCGGTCGAGGTCGAGGTGATCGAGACCGAACGGGGTCCGGTCGTCATCGGCGGCCCCGAAGGGCTCGACGACGGCACCGAGTGCGCCGTCAGCCTCCGCTACCCGCCCCGCGTCACCGGCGACCTCGGCTTCGGCGCCCTCCTCCCCCTGTTGCGGGCCCGTCGGGTCGCCGACGTGGACCGGGCCTTCGACCGCTGGACCGAGCCGGTCAATGTCGTGCAGGCCGCCGACACCGAGGGCGGACTGCTGCACCGGGTCGCCGGGAAGGTGCCGGACCGGTCCGAGGCCAACCGCGTACACCTCGTGCCCGCCTGGGAACCCGGCCACGAGTGGCGGGGCTGGCACGAGATGCCGTACGGCGAACTCGCCGACGGAGTCGCGGTGATGGCCAACCAGCGCGGCCCGGCCACGCCCCTCGGCGTCGAGTTCGCCCCGCCGCACCGAGCCGACCGCATCGCCGCGCTGCTGGGGGAGAAGGACAAGTGGTCGCCGGGCGACATGCCCGCGATCCACACCGACACCCATCTCGCCTCCGCCGCCCCCCTGATGGACCACCTGACCGCCCTCGAGGGCCTCTCCCCCGAGGCGGCCCGCCTCCGCGAGACGCTCCTGAGCTGGGACCGCCGGATGGAGGCGGACAGCGGACCCGCCGCGCTCTACGCGGCGGTGCGCAGCGCGGTCGTACGACAGCTCGCCGCGCACCCCGCCTTCGCCGCCCTGACCACCCTGCCCGCCTACCCCGAGGTCCTGCTCCCCTGGCTCGCCCTCGTCCCGCGCATCGGCTTCGCCCTCGAACACCTGCTGCGCGCCGAGGAGTTGTACGGCATCGACCGGCCGGAAGCCGTGCGCGCGGCCGTGGAGCAGGTCGCCGCGCAGCCGCCGCAGGGCGTGTGGGGCGACACCCACCGTCTCGCCCCCTGGCGGGCGATCGCGGCCGAGTACGACGAACCAGGTCTCTCCGGCGACCACGACTGTGTGCTGTGCACCTCCGCCGTGCCCGGCATCACCGACCTCGCCGCACGCGGCCCGGCGGCCCGGTACGTGTGGGACCTGGCCGACCGTGAACACAGCCTGTGGGTGGTGCCGTTCGGCGCCTCGGGGGTGCCGGGCACGCCCCACCACCGCGATCAACTGCCCCTGTGGACAAGGGGAGATCTCGTCCCCGTTGTCACCGATTTCGCGCTACTGAAGAAGGAGACCGATGTCTGAGCCCCGCGAGGTGGTGCACGAGGAGGCCGCCGTGCGGATCCTGCGCCTGGACCCGCAGGCCGACGCCGAGGTCGTGCACGGCTGGGTGAGCGAGGAACGCGCCTCCTTCTGGGGCATGAACGGCCTCACCCGCGAGCAGGTCGCCGAGATCTACGGCCATCTGGACACCCTCGACACCCACCACGCCTTCCTCGTCCAGCGGGACGGCGTACCGGCCGCGCTGCTCCAGACGTACGAGCCGGAGGCCGACCGGGTCAGCGAGTGCTACGACGTGGAGCCCGGCGACATCGGCGTCCATCTGCTGCTCGCGCCCGCCGGTCCTGAGGGCGCCCGTCCCGGCTGGACGGCCGGACTCGTGCGCGCGATCCTGTCGTACGTCCTCATCGGCCTCGACCGGCGGCGGGTCGTCGTCGATCCCGACGCGGCCAACGAGAAGGCGATCGCCCGTTTCGCGAAGCAGGGCTTCGAGGCGGGACCCCTTGTCACCCTCCCCGAGATCGACATCCCGGACGTCTACTTGCCCGAGAAGAAGGCCCAACTCGCCTTTATGCGCCGGGAGGTAGCCTTCCCCGGGTGACCCCGGAAGACCTCGTCGCCCACTACAACCTGGAGCCGATACCGCGCGAGGGCGGCCTGTTCCGCCAGACCTGGGCGGGCCCTCGGCGCGCGGACGGCCGCCCTGCGGGCACCGCGATAGTCGCCCTGCTCACCGCCGAGCCGGGCGACTTCTCGGCCCTGCACCGGCTGAACGGCGACGAGGTCTGGCACTTCTACCTCGGCGATCCCCTGGAGATGCTCCTGCTCGCCCCCGACGGCAGCTCCCGCACGCTAGCCCTGGGCCCGGACATACTGCACGGCCAGCAACCGCAGTTGACCGTCCCCGCGGGCACCTGGATGGGAGCGCGGGTGGTGGCAGGGGGCTCCTGGACCTTCTTCGGCTGCACGATGACGCCAGGCTTCACCTACGAGGACTACGAGCACGGCGACGCGGAGTCTCTCGCCGCCTCGTATCCGCACGAGGCCGCGCGGATCGTGGAACTGTGCCGTCCATGAAGCTTCTCGAGGGCCAGGTCGCTCTGATCACCGGGGCCGGTGGAGGCATCGGCCGCGGCATCGCACTGCGGTTCGCCGAGGCCGGCGCGCGGGTGGCCGTGCACTGCCGCACCTCGGTGGACTCGGCACGTGAAGTGGCGTCTCTCATCGGCGAATCGGTCGTCCTGCAAGGAGATCTGACCGTCGAGGAGGAGTGCCGTCGCGTGGTGCGGGAGGCCGCGGAGTGGGGCGGCGGACGGCTGACGGCGCTGGTCAACAACGCCGGAGTGCAGCCGGTGCGGGAACTGTCCGGGATGACGGCCGCCGAGTTTCGGGCGGTGCTGGATGCCAACCTGACGAGTGTGTTCGCCTGTACGCAGGCAGCGGCGGAGGTCATGCGGGGGCGGGGCGGCGGTTCGGTGACCCACATCGCCTCGGTGGAGGCGCGGCTGCCGGCGGAGGGGCACGGGCATTACGCGGCGTCCAAGGCGGCGGTCGTGATGCACGCCCGCTCCGCGGCCCTGGAGTACGGCCGCGACGGCATCCGCGTGAACACGGTCTCACCGGGGCTGATCGAACGGGACGGCCTGGGCGAGGCCTGGCCGGAGGGCGTACGGCGGTGGAGGGCGGCGACGGCTTTGGGGCGGCTCGGGCGGGCGGAGGAGGTCGGGGACGCGTGTGTGTTTCTGGCGTCGCCCATGGCCTCTTGGATCACGGGGCACGATTTGGTCGTGGACGGAGGGGTGTTGGCTCGGCCAACCTGGTGAGCGCGGAGGGCTTGCCGTACGTACGTATCCTCGTGGCTGATACCGGGGAAGACGGAGAGACGACGTGGCCCGACGGCGCGGAGTTCAAGGGCTGGTGCTGCTGGCAGCCGTGCTGGTCCTGCTCGTCCTCGGCGGTGCGGGAACGGCTTCGGCGCACGCGGCCCTCAGCGGTACCGACCCCGAGGACGGAGCCGTCCTCCGAACGGCCCCGCGTCACCTCACCCTGACCTTCACCGAGTCCGTCGGCTTCCTCGACGACTCCGTCCGCGTCCTGGGCCCTGACGGCAGGCGACTGCGGCTGGGGGAGGCCGAGCACGCGGAGGACGCCGACACGGCCCGCGTGAACCTGCCCCGCGGTCTGGACGAGGGCACCTACACGGTGGCCTGGCGCGTGGTGTCGGCGGACAGCCACCCGGTGTCGGGCGCGTTCACGTTCTCGATCGGCAAGCCGTCCCCGACGCCGGTCGCGGTCGACACCGGTCCCACGGAGGATCCGGCGACCGCGGCCCTCCACAAGATCGCCCGCTATCTGGCGTACCTCGGGGCTGCCCTGCTCATCGGCACGGCGGCGTTCATCGTCGTATGCCGCCCGGAGGACCCCGGGGTGCTGCGCAGGCCGCTCCTCATCGGCTGGTGGACCTTGCTGGGCACGACACTGGCGCTGTTGGTGCTTCGGGCCCCGTACGAGACAGGCGAAGGCCCGGCGGCGGCCCTGGATCTGGAGGCCTTCACCAGAACCCTCACGGGCCGCCCAGGCCTGGCCCTGCTGGCACGGCTGGCCCTGCTCCTGCTGACAGCCACGTATCTCCGACGGCTGGGCAGCGCAGGTAAGGGGCGCGGGGCTGTATCGATTTGCGGCTCCGCCGCGGGGCGCGACCAGCCACAATGGCGCCGCACCCTCCCACCGGCCTTCCTCGCCACCGCCCTCGCCCTCACCTGGGCCGCATCAGACCACGCCTCCGCAGGCATCCAGGTACCCCTGGCGATGACCTCATCCGTACTGCACCTTCTGGCGACAGCGGTATGGCTGGGCGGCCTCACAGCCCTGCTCATCACCCTGTACCGAGCCCACCCGACCCCGGAAACAGTCACCCGCTTCTCCCGCCTCGCCTTCGCCTCGGTCACCGTCCTGGTCATCACCGGCACCTACCAGTCCTGGCGAGGCCTCGGCGACTGGGACGCGCTCACCGGCACGACCTACGGCAGGCTCCTGACCCTCAAGCTGGCCGCGGTGGTCCTGCTCCTCGCCGCCGCGGCGGTATCCCGCAGCTGGACGGCCAGGCTGGCTGCCGTACCTGAAGCCGTAAGCCACAAGGTCCCGCAACCCGCAGGCGGCCCCCCGCTCCCCGAACCGCCCCCACCTCCAGCCCCCGAGACCAACCCCCGCGCCCTTCGCCGCTCGGTCCTGGCCGAAGTCGCCGTGGGCGTCATCGTGCTGGTGATCACGACCGTGCTCACCGGGACTCTGCCTTCGCGCGCCGAGGCGGAGGCCGCCCAGGCCGCGCCCCCGACCGGCGGCACCGTCGCGGTCACGGTCCCCTTCGACGTCGGCACCCCCGGCGGTACCGGCAAGGTCGAACTCACCCTCGACCCCGGTCGGGTCGGCGACAACGCCCTGCAGGCCGTGGTGTTCGGACCGGACGGCGGTCTGTCCACCGTCCCCGAGCTGCGTGTCTCCTTCACGCTCCCCGCCCAGGACATCGGCCCGCTCGACGCAGGGCTGAAAGACCAGGGCGGCTACTGGGCGAACAGCTTCGTCAATCTGCCCCTCGCCGGCACCTGGACCATGAAGATCACCGTGCGGGTCTCGGAGATCGACCAGGTGAGCGTGGAGCGGCGGATCCAGATCCGCTAGGCGACTCAAGTCGGTCACATTTCAACAAAGCACCTCGGCGGCTCTTGACGTATGACAGGACATCCGGCTGTTATTACGCCACCCTCTGTTCGGTCCAGTTGGTTTCTGATTGGTTTCGACCAATTTCGGGGCGGTGTGCGCGCCACCGCCCCTGGGACCGCCCCTGCCTCAGGAGCCGCACATGCTCGACAACCTCCCCTCCCCCTCGCGCCGCACCCTGCTGCGCGGCATCGGCGGCGCCGCCGTTCTCGGCGCCGGCATACCCCTGCTCAGCGCGTGTGGCGGCAGTGGTGCGGCCGCCGATCCGAAGACCGTGACCCTCGGGTCGAAGGCGTCCGACCCGGTGCCGAAGAAGGCCTTCGCGGACATCTACGCGGCCTACCAGAAGAAGTCCGGCATCACGGTCGACGTGAACACCAAGGACTCCAACACCTTCCAGGAGCAGATCAACTCCTACCTCCAGGGCACGCCGGACGACGTGTTCACCTGGTTCGCCGGCTACCGGATGCAGTTCTTCGCGGCCAAGGGCCTCGCCACCCCGATCGACGACGTGTGGCAGACCATCGGCGGCAACTTCCCCGAGGCGATGCACAAGCTCAGCAAGGGCGAGGACGGCAAGTACTACTTCGTGCCGCTGTACTCGTACCCCTGGGCCGTCTTCTACCGGAAGAGCGTCTTCCAGCAGTACGGCTATGAAGTCCCCACCACCTGGGACGACTTCGTCGCCCTGTGCAAGCAGATGCAGAAGGACAAGCTGGTCCCGATCGCCTTCGGCGACAAGGACGCCTGGCCCGCGCTCGGCACCTTCGACCAGATCAACTTCCGCCAGAACGGCTACGACTTCCACGTCGACCTGATGGCCGGCAAGGCCGCCTGGACCGACGCCAAGGTCCGTAAGACCTTCGACCTGTGGACCGAGATCCTCCCCTACCACCAGGAGGGCTCCACGGGCCGGACCTGGCAGGACGCGGCCCAGACCCTGGCATCGAAGAAGGCCGGCATGTATATGCTCGGCACCTTCGTGGCCCAGCAGTTCACCAACAAGGCCGACCTGGACGACCTCGACTTCTTCGCCTTCCCGGAGATCGACCCGGCGTTCGGCCAGGACACCGTCGAGGCGCCGACCGACGGCTTCATGATGAGCAAGAGCCCGAAGAACAAGGCCCAGGCCGTCAAGCTCCTGGAGTACCTGGGCACTTCGGCCGCCGAGGACATCTACCTCAAGTCCGACCCGAGCGTGGTGCACGCCACCACCGACGCGGACACCGCCTCGTACACCACCCTTCAGAAGAAGGCGTACGAGATGATCGCGGGCGCCAAGAGCCTCACCCAGTTCATGGACCGCGACAGCCGCCCGGACTTCACCTCCACGGTGATGCAGCCCGCGCTGCAGAAGTTCATCCGTGACCCCAAGGGCGTCGACAGTCTGCTGTCCTCGATCGAGCGCCAGAAGAAGACGATCTTCGCGTCCTCATGAGCACCCAGATCACCGAGGAGATCCCGGAGGCGGCCACCGTGCCGCCTCCGGGCGCCGCCCCCAAGGCCGTTCATGGCCACCGCCGCCTGCTCACCCGCCGCGACCGGCTCACTCTCGGTCTGATGGCGGGTCTGCCGACGATCCTGCACATCGCCCTCGTCTGGGTCACCGCCCTCGCCTCGATCGCGCTCGCCTTCACCACCTGGGACGGCATCGGCTTCGACTCGATCCAGTGGGTGGGCCTGCAGAACTTCAAGGAACTGTTCGAGCAGAACCCGCAGTTCTGGCCCGCCGTCCAGCACAACGTCATCTGGTTCGCCGTGCTGATCGTGATCCCGACCCCGCTCGGCCTGTTCCTGGCCGTGCAGCTGGACAAAAAGATCCGCTTCAGCCGGGTCTACCAGACGGCCTTCTTCCTGCCCGTCGTGATGTCGATGGCCGTGATCGGCTTCGTCTGGCAGCTGATCTACAACCCCGACACCGGCCTGATCAACAGCGTCATCGGCGCCAACGAGCCCGGCAAGTACATCGACTGGATCGGCGACCCGGACCTCAACCTCTGGGCCATCCTGATCGCCGCGTCCTGGCGGCACGCCGGGTACATGATGATCCTCTACCTGGCCGGTCTGAAGGGCGTCGACCCCTCGCTGCGGGAGGCCTCCGCGCTGGACGGGGCGAGCGAATGGCAGACGTTCAAGAACGTCATCTTCCCGACCCTGCGCCCCACCAACACGGTCGTCCTGGTCGTCACGATCATCGAGGCCCTGCGCGCCTTCGACCTCGTCTACGTCTTCAACGGCGGCGCCGAGGGCACCGAGCTGCTCTCCATCCTCGTGACCAGCAACATCATCGGCGAGTCCAGCCGGATCGGATACGGCTCCGCCATCGCGGTCGTTCTGCTGCTGATCTCGCTCGTCGTGATCGTCCCGTACCTGGTCGCCACCTTCCGGAAGGAGCGGCGCGCATGAGCACTCTCGCTCTGAAAAAGCCGAAGACGCCGATCCGCCCCGCCCGGATCCTGCTGCACCTCTTCCTCGCGGGCGCCGCCCTGGCCTGGCTCGCGCCGCTGCTCTGGGCGGTCTACGCGGCGATGCGGCCGTACGCGGAGACGAGCGAGAAGGGATATGTGTCCTGGCCGGACACGCTGAACTTCGACAACTTCACCAACGCGTTCACGCAGTCGGACATGACGCACTACTTCGTGAACACGCTGATCATCGCCGTCCCGGCGGTCCTGCTGACGCTGTTCCTGTCGTCGATGGTCGCCTTCTACGTCAGCCGCTTCGACTTCCGCCTCAACCTCGCCCTGCTGCTGGTCTTCACGGCCGGCAATCTGCTCCCGCAGCAGGTCATCATCACCCCGCTGTACCGCCTCTACCTGCTGATCGACCTGCCCGGCATCACCATGTCCGGCAAGCTGTACGACTCCGCGCTCGGCCTCGTCCTCATCCACGTCGCGTTCCAGTCCGGCTTCTGCGCCTTCGTGCTCAGCAACTACATGCGCACGCTGCCGCACGAGCTGACCGAGGCCGCGCTGGTGGACGGCGCCTCGGTGTGGCGCATGTACTGGCAGATCGTGCTGCCGCTGTGCCGTCCGGCGATGGCGGCCCTGGCGACACTGCTGTCCATCTGGATCTACAACGACTTCTTCTGGGCCCTCGTCCTGATCTCGACCGGCGAGAACATGCCGATCACCTCGGCGCTGAACAACCTCACCGGGACGTACTTCACCGACCCCAACCTGGTCGCCGCCGGCGCGCTGCTCACCGCGATCCCCACGCTGATCGTGTACTTCGTGCTTCAGCGGCAGTTCGTCAGCGGTCTCACCCTCGGCGCCAACAAGGGCTGAAGCGCCCCCAGTTCGGAAAGAGAACCACCGTGTCCTTCACCCCCGTAGCCTCCGTGCCCGTGGACCGGCGCACCGCCCGTGTCCACGAGGAGGGCTGGCAGTCCTGGAGCCCCAGTGGGGCGTACGCCCTGGACGCCACGCCGTACCGTCCGACCAACTCCAACTGGGCGACGGTGTGTTACCGGCCCGGGGTGACCGTGCCCGACGGGGTGTTCCAGGGGGAGGGGCTGCTGGCCCTGGCTCCCAAGGGCGAGGACGGACCGGTCGTCGTGTGCGCGGCGGCCGATCCGCGGAGCTCCGTGCCCTCCATCCGGCTCGACGTGCGCGACGGCCGGGCGGAGATCAGCGCCGACGGCAAGGTGGACTTCTACTCCTACCTGGGCCCCGGCGGCATCCAGGGCGCCCTCGCCGACTGGGCCGACAGCCTCGGCCTCACCGAGCCCCGCCCGGCACCCACGGTCTGGTGCTCCTGGTACGAGTACTTCACCGCCGTCACCGAGGACGACATCCACGAGAACCTCCGTGCGATGGACACCCTCGACCTGCCCATTGACGTCGTCCAGATCGACGACGGCTACCAGAGCAGGCTGGGCGACTGGCTCACCCTCTCCGGCCGCTTCCGCTCCCGCGCGGGCATCGCGGACGCCATCCGCGCCCGGGGCCGCAGGGCGGGCATCTGGACGGCCCCCTTCCTGGTGGACCCGGCGAGCGACCTGGCCGCCGAGCACCCGGACTGGCTGGTCCGTACGTCCTCCGGCGCCCCCCTGCACGCGGGCCGCAACTGGGGTCACGACCTGAACGTCCTGGACACGACCCACCCGCACGCGGCGGCGTATCTCGCCGAGGTCTTCCGGACGCTGCGCGCCGAGGGCTACGACTACTTCAAGGTCGACTTCCTCTACGCGGGCGCCCTGGACGGCGTACGCCATGCGGACGTGGACGCGCTCACGGCGTACCGCGACGGCATCCGTCTGATCCGCGAGGCGATCGGCGACGAGGCGTACCTGCTGGGCTGCGGAGCGCCTCTGCTCGCGTCGATCGGCCTGTTCGACGCGATGCGGGTCAGCCCCGACACGGCCCCGCACCGCCGCCCCGAGGCCGACGACTACAGCCAGCCCGGCCAGGACGCCGCCGAGTTCACCGGCGTCGGACGGCAGTGGCAGCACGGCCGCCTGTGGATCAACGACCCCGACTGCCTGATGGCCCGCCCGACGGTGGAGACCCGGGAGCGGTGGGCCGCGCATGTGGAGGCGACGGGCGGTCTGATGGCCTCCAGCGACCGACTGCTGTCGCTGGACGAGTGGGGCGTGTCGACCACGCGCCGGCTGCTCGGAGGTGGCGCGTGAAGGGCATCGCGTACGGCGGCGACTACAACCCCGAGCAGTGGCCCGAGGAGGTCTGGGCCGAGGACATGCGCCTGATGCGCGAGGCCGGGGTGACGATGGTCAGCGTCGGCATCTTCTCGTGGGCGCTGCTGGAACCGGCGGAGGGGTCGTACGACTTCTCCCTGCTGGACCGGGTCCTCGCCATGCTGGAGGCCAACGGCATCGCGGCCGACCTCGCGACCCCCACCGCGGCACCCCCGGCCTGGTTCTTCCGCGCCCACCCGGAGGCGCTCCCCGTCGACAGGGACGGCAGGAGACTGTCGTACGGCAGCCGCCAGACGTTCTGCCCGTCGAGCCCCGCCTACCGGGAGGCGGCCCTGCGGATGGCGCGGGCGCTGGGCGAGCGGTACGCGGACCATCCGGCGGTGGTGATGTGGCACGTCCACAACGAGTACGGCTGCCACAACGCGGAGTGCTACTGCGACGAGAGCGCGGCTTCCTTCCGGCGCTGGCTGAGGGCTCGGTACGCAGATGACCTGGCAGCCCTGAACGACGCCTGGGGCACGCGGTTCTGGAGCCAGTGGTACTACGACTGGGACGAGATCCTCCCGCCCCGCGCCACGGGTGCCGTGCCGAACCCCACCCATCAGTTGGACTGGCGTCGCTTCTGCAGCGACGAGCTGCTGTCGCTGTACGAGGCGGAGCGCGAGGTGCTGCGGGAGGCGGGCCCCTCGATCCCCGCCACCACCAATTTCATGGTGATGTACAACTTCGACGCGCTGGACTACTGGCGCTGGGCCCCGAAGCTGGACGTGGTCTCGAACGACCACTATCTCCAGTCGGCCGACCCCGAGTCGGAGATCGACATCGCGCTGAGCGGCGATCTGGTCCGCTCGCTGGCGGGCGGGCGCCCGTGGCTGCTGATGGAGCACTCCACGGGCGCGGTGAACTGGCAGCCGGTGAACCGGGCGAAGAACCCCGGGGAGTTGAGGCGGAACGCCCTGGCCCATGTCGCCCGGGGCGCGGACGGTATCGCCTACTTCCAGTGGCGGGCGGCGAAGGCGGGCGCCGAGCAGTGGCACTCGGCGATGCTTCCGCACGCCGGTACGGACAGCCAGATCTGGCGGGACGTGGTGCAACTGGGCGCGGATCTGAGGGCCTTGGCCGAGGTGGGCGGCAGCGTCGGTACGGCCGAGGTGGCGATCGTCTGGGACTGGAACTCCCGCTGGGCGATGGAACTCCCCTCCCAGCCCAGCGCCGAACTGCACTTCCAGGACCTGGTCCGCGCCTGGTACGAGCCGCTGTGGCGAGCGGGCGTCGCGGTGGACTTCGTACGCCCGGACGCGGATCTGTCGGCTTACCGGCTGGTGCTTGCCCCCTCGCTGTACCTGGTGGACGAGGAGGGCGCGGCGAATCTGACGGCCTTCGCCTCGAACGGCGGCACGCTGGCCGTCGGCTTCCACAGCGGGGCCGTGGACGAGAACTGCCATGTGCGGCTGGGGGGTTACCCCGGGGCGTTCCGGGAGCTGCTGGGCGTGACGACCGACGAGCTCTTCCCCTTGCTGCCGGGGGAGTCGGTGGGGCTGAGCGACGGCGGTACGGCGACGCTGTGGACCGAGCGGGTGCGGTTGGCGGGGGCGAGTGCGGTGACGTCGTACACGTCCGGCCCGCTGACCGGCGTACCGGCGGTGACGCGGCATGATTACGGCGCCGGTGCCGCCTGGTACGTGGCCACAGCTCCGGATCCTTCGACACTGGCGGCGCTTCTGGACCGTATCCGCGAGGAGGCGGGAGTGGAGCCGGTGCGCAACGCCCCTCCGGGTGTGGAGGTGGCGTTGCGGCGCGGCGCTGACGCCGATTTCCTCTTCCTGATCAACCACACGTCCCGCGGCACGGAGGTTCCGGTGGCGCCCGGCGCGCTCGAACTGCTCACCGGGAAGGCGGTGGAGGGTTCGGTGCGGGTGCCGGCGGGTGATGTGGCGGTGGTGCGGGAGCCGCGCGGCTGAGGCATCAGTGGTAGGCGTGGACGACGGCATGTCCCTTGCCCCGCCCGATCATCCACTTGTTGACGGGCGTGGTGATCACGAACGCGACGGCGAACCCGCCCAGCAGCGCTGACCAGAACAGCGCGTCGTCGAGATGGGCGTCCATGGCCCCCGGGGTGAGGGCGATGATCGCGTTGTCCACGAACTCCATCACGGCGATGGAGACGGTGTCGGCGGCAAGGGCGACCTTGATGGCGGACTTGAGGTCCAGCCCTGCCCGCCGGACGGCGAACAGCGTGAACGAGTACCCGAAGAGGAACGCCAGGGTGATGGCCAGCACCATGGTCGGGGCGTTCCCCCACCCGAGCGCGGTTCCGATCACCATGCCGAGGATCTCGCCGATGGCGCACCCGGTGAGGCAGTGCAGCGTGGCCTTGATCGCCATGCCCCAGGAGGCACCGGCGGCATGACCGCCGTGCCCCGCGTGGTCGTGAGCGGCGGTGGCGTGATGAGCACTGTGATCCATGACTGCGTCCCCAATCCCCACTGACTCAGACCCGTGTCCCCGGGCCCACTACGATCAACCATATACCCCCTAGGGGTATTCCGTCTGCGGTTCATGCCCAAGCAAAGGCGGCAGGTCGTTGGTTGGGGCTCGTACCGGCGCCGCTGCCTGATGCCAAGGAACCACGGGCCTCGGGCCGCCGGGACAGGCGTGTTGGGGCTGGGCCACATTCGGGCGGGGACGGCCCGAGCGGGATTTCCGCCGTTAGGTTCGCCGACATGTCCACTCGCACAGCCGCGCCGCCGTCGGCGCCCTCCACAGGATCGGAGTCCCCCGCGATCAGCGTCCGGGACCTGCGTATGCGCTACGGAGCACGCGAGGTGCTCGACGGGGTGGACCTGGAGGTGCGGCGCGGGGAGGTGCTGGCGCTCCTGGGGCCCAACGGGGCCGGCAAGAGCACCACGATCGAGATCCTCGAAGGGTTCAGGCGCCGCTCCGGCGGCCAGGTCAGCGTGCTGGGAGTCGATCCCGACGACGCCTCGGACGATTGGCGTGCCCGGGTCGGGATCGTCGTCCAGTCCTGGCGGGACCACGCGCGCTGGCGGGTGGGCGAACTGCTGGAGCACTTCGCCCGCTACTACCCGGACCCGCGCAGCCCGGGGGAACTGCTCGACGCGGTCGGCCTGACCGCGCAGGCCAAGCAGGAGTGCCGGCTGCTGTCCGGCGGCCAGCGTCGCCGCCTCGATGTCGCCCTGGGCATCATCGGCCGCCCGGAACTGCTCTTCCTCGACGAGCCGACCACCGGATTCGACCCCGAGTCACGCCGTGACTTCCACCGGCTGATCGAGCGGCTGCGCGAGGTGGAGGGCATGACCATCCTGCTCACCACCCATGACCTCGCCGAGGCCGAACGCCTCTCCGACTCCATCGCCATCCTGGTCGGCGGCCGGGTCATCGCCTCCGGCCCCGTGGACGGGCTCGCCGCGCGGATCCAGGCCCAGGCCGAGGTCCGCTGGCTGCGGGACGGCGTACGGCAGAGCCTGCTCACCGCCGACCCGTCCCAGGCGGTGTGGGAGCTGCACCGCGAGTTCGACGGTCCCGTACCCGGCCTGGAGGTGCGCCGCCCGACGCTGGAGGACACCTACCTGGGCATGCTGCGTCAGGAGAACGCATGATCAGCCGTCAGTCCGTCACGGTGGGCCTGCACCGGGGGCGCGTGGAGCTGCGGCAGATGATGCGCAGCCCGCGCGAATACATGGGCCACCTCACCAATCCGGCCTTCTTCCTCCTCACCGCCTCGCTGCAGGACGGCACCATCCCCGGCAGCAGCGTGGACTCCTCGCGCATGGTCGTCGCGGGCGGCATCGCCTCGATGCTGGTTCTGGTCGCGGTGTCCTGGCTGCCCCAGCAGCTCGCCAACGACCGTGAGGACGGCACGATGCTGCGGCTGCGGGGCACGCCCGGCGGCCTCTCCGCGTACATCGTCTCGAGGACGCTGTCGGTCACCGCGGTGGCGCTGTTCTGCGCGCTGCTGCTCCTGGTGGGCGGCGCGCTGCTCACCGGGTCCGGCTTCCCGGACTCGCTCGCCCGCTGGGTCACGCTGGCGTGGGTCCTCGTCCTCGGCCTGGTCGCGCTCGCCCTGCTCGGCGCGGCCGTGGGCGCCCTGCTGCCCAACCCGCGCCAGGCGCTGGCCTGGGTGATGATCCCCGTACTCGGGCTGCTGTTCGTCTCCGGTGTCTTCTTCCCGGTCACGACCATGCCCCGCTGGCTGCAGATCGTCGGCGAGGTCTTCCCGCTCAAGTGGATCGCGCAGGGCGTGCGGTCCGCGCTGCTGCCCGACAGCGCGCTGGCCGCCGAGACGGCCCAGAGCTGGCAGCACTGGGAGACGGCGGGGGTGCTGACCGCCTGGATCGTCGCCGGTCTGCTGATCACCCCGCGGCTGCTGCTGAGGGCCTCCCGCCGGGAGTCGGGCAGCCGTCTCGCGGCCCGCCGGGAGGCGATCGCGCAGCGCGCCTACTGATCTCGGCTGATTTCAGCGCGCCCAGTTGCTGACTTCTGCGCGCCTAGTCATGGAACGACCGCATTCGACGGAGGGATCGGCGACCGCTGTGGCCACCTCGACACTCACCAGCATCATGTACCCGGTCATGCCCACCGACATCGGGCAGGTCCTCCCCGTGGCCCGCCTGCTGCAGCGCCGCGGTGCGGGACGGCTGTGGGCCGGCCAGTCCCTGCGGCTGGACACCCACCAGATCTTCGCGGCCCTGGCGGGCATGGGCGTACGGGTCCCCATGGGCAGCGGCGTGACACTCGCGCCCCTGCGCCACCCCTACGACGCCGCCGTCCAGGCGCGTTCCGTGGCCGCGCTCTCCGGCTTCCCCTACGTCGCGGGCATCGGCCCGGCGACACCGGACTTCCAGCGGGCGCTGCTCGGCTCCGCGTACCGCAAGCCCCTCACCGCCATGCGGGAGTACGTCACCGTCATGCGCGGTCTGCTCCAGGGCGAGGTGGTGCGCCACGAGGGCGAGTACCACTCCCTGGAGGCGGAGATGTTCGCCCTGGCGGCGCCCGAGGTCGAGATCGGCCTCGGGGTGCTGCGGCCGCGCATGGCGAGGATGGCGGGTGCGGTCGCGGACGTCGCCGTGACCTGGATGACGCCTGCGGGCTACATCGGGGACTCGCTGCTGCCGGCCCTGGCCGACGGTGCCGCCGAGGCGGGGCGCAAGGCGCCGCGCGTGGCGACGGTCGTCCATGTGGCGGTGGCCCGTCCGGGGCGCGACATCCGGCTGGCCGCCCGGGCGGGAGCGGGTGCCCATCTGCGGGCCGATCACTACACGGACATGCTGCGGCGCGGTGGCGTGGAGGCGTATCCCGACGATCCCGACGCGGGTGCGGACGCGCTCGTCGAAGCGGGTGTGTTCGTCGCCGGGACGCCCGACGAGATCGCGGCGGAGCTCGACCGCTACCGGGACAGCGGTGTCGACGAGGTCGTGCTCAACCCGGCCGGTGTGCTGAACACCGAGGGGCTGGGCGCCGGGGTGCGCGACCTCCAGGACATTCTCGCCGCGGTGGACCGCCGTCATGGCTGACCTCATGGACGGGGGCGCGCAGGACGGGGTGGCGGGCGGTCCGGCCCCCGCGTTCGGCGCCCGGAAGGTGTTGTTCGTCGGGACCGGTGCCATGGGCGTGATGTTCATGCCGATGTGGGTCAACTGGGTCCGTACGGCCTACCCCGACATCGAGCTGCGCTGCGTGGTGACGCGCTCCGCCGAACGGTTCGTCACCCGCGGTGCGATCACCGCGTTCGCGGGTGCCGAGGTGCTGCGGGACGTGTGGTCCGAGGAGCCGGAGACCGGCGCCCCGCATGTCGATCTGGCGCACTGGGCGGACGCGGTCGTGGTGCATCCGGCGACGTTCCACTTCGTCAGCAGGTTCGCGCTCGGTATCGCCGACACACCCGTCCTGCTCGCCCTGCAGTGCACGTCGGCACCCATCGGCATCGCTCCCGCGCTGCCGCCGGGCGGGGTCACCTCCCCGGCGTACCGACGCCACGTCGAGGCACTGGAGCAGCGCCCCAACGTGGTGGTGGTCCCACCCCAGCCCGGCTTCAGCGTGACGACAGGCCGCATGGACGCGTCCGTGGCGACTCCGCCGCCTGAGGTGTTCCGGGCGGTTGAGGAGCTGCGGGGGCGGATGTCGGGGGCGGGGGGTGCGGGGGCTTCGCCGCGGGGTGGCGCGGCTGCCGGGGTCGGTTCTGCGCAGGGTGGCGTCGTATGACGGCGGCGGAGGCCGCGGGCGCGCTCACCGGCCCGCCGATCGAGCAGTTCGAGACCGGCTTTCAGCGCACCGCCGTGCACCAGGTCGGCGAGGGCTGCGTGCTGGTCCGCAGGCCCGGCACCGACCGGCCCACCCCCCTTGCTCCGCCCCGCCCTGAGGCCGCCGCGGCTCTGCGCGCGCTGCGCACACCGGACGTGCGGCTGGTGCTGCCGGAGGCGGTGGGCGACGCCCTGCACTACCGGGTGCCCGGCACCGGCGTGGCCGCGAAGCTGTCCGTGCCCGGCGACTGCGCCACCCCGCCCGCGCACGCGGCCGCCGCGCTGCGGGGCACCGGCGCGGCCCTGCGGCAACTGCACACCGAGGTCCCCGTGACCCTCGCGCGCACCGGCCCCCCGGGCCCGGCGCGACTCGCGGCGTGGCTGCGCTCCGACCGGGCGCCCGGGAGCTCGCGTGCCGCCAGTGCCCCGGCGGCTGGGGGGCCGCGTGCCGCCAACACCCTGGCGCCTGGAAGCCCGCATGCCACTAGCACCCTGGCGCCTGGAAGCCCGCATGCCACTAGCACCCTGGCGCCTGGAAGCCCGCATGCCACTAGCACCCTGGCGCCTGGAAGCCCGCATGCCACTAGCACCCTGGCGCCCGGAAGCCCGCATGCCACTAGCACCCCGGCCCCCGGAGGCCCGCGTGCCCCCATCACCCCAACCCCCGCAAGCCCGCCCCCCGCCAACACCCCCGCCCCCGCAGGCCCACGTGCCGCCGCGGCGCTGCACTCCGTGGCTCTGCGTCTGCTCGGCTCCGCCCGCTGGGACCGTGTGCTCGGCTGGTGCGAGGAGTTGGCGGTGGGTCGGCCGGGGGACGTCTTTCTGCACGGCGCACCGAGTCTGGGCTCGATCGTCGTGGGCCCCGAGCCCCCGCACGGTTGGCTGATGATCGGCGAGGAGCTGGCCCGCGGCCCCGCCGATCACGATCTGGGCTGGCTGCTCGGCGAGTTCGTGGAGTGGCGGATGACGCTCGACCGTCCCGTCCTCGCCCCGGCCGCACCCCTGGACCCCGAGGTCTACGAGACGACACGCGCCGCACTGCTGCGCGGGTACGGCCCGCCGGCCGATCCGGTCGCGGCCGGCCGTTCGGCCGTACTCCGCGTCTTCACCCACGCGCACGACTTCGCCGCGTACATGGGCTGGCATCCCGAACTGCTGGAGTACCTGGCGGCCATCGCGGAACTGATCGACGACGAGGGCGCCCGCGCACTGTCCGTACCGCTATGACTAAAAGGGCTGTGCCCCCGACGACAAAGAGTCGCCGGGGGACACAGCCGTATCCGCTCCGGATTCAGCGGGAATTCACCGTCGCCCGCTCGGCCCCTGACCCGAGCCGATGGTTGGCGCGCCAGCGCGTGTAAGTGCGCCTCGGGATGCCCAGGGTGCTGCAGAACCTCGAGACGGTGAGCCCGGCGTCTTTTCGGATCGCCTCGAGGTCGGGGAAGGGACCGAACGATATTCCCCGGACTTCCTGCGGACTCTGAGTTGTACATACGCTTCGCCGAGCGCGGTTTTGAGTTCCGAGATCTCGGCGAGCAGTTCCCGCTCACGCTGGGCGTTGCGCGAGGCGCCGCCCTCAAGAGCCGTACGGCCCCCTTCGAGGAACTGTCGCTTCCAATTGCCGACGGACTGCTCGGAGACATTCGCCTGACGGGCGGCCTCGGCGAGCGTGTGCCGCCCTGAAAGCACGTCGATGACTATCTTGAGTTTGTCGGAAGCAGGCATCACTGGGGGGCGCGGCATCAGTTCCCTTTCTCACGGAAGAGCCACAGTCCCAAGCCTTCGGTAACCTTCTTCACACTACCCCCATTTTAATTTTGAAAGACCTTCACATCGACTTCGCTGTGGTCAGCAGCGACCGGAAGATCTGTCCCTAATTTTATGGCGGTAGGTAATGAAGGGGCAATTTTCTTGAGCTAGTTGTGAGGTTCCGGTTCGATCCGCAGCAGCTCACGCAAGCCCGGTTCCAGCCGTTCCGCATCCCCCACGATCACGCCACTGAACGCCTCGGGACGGAAGAAGGTGCCCGCCGCCGCGGCGACCTCGTCGGCCGTCACCTCCCGCAGCAGCTCCGGGAAGCGGATCACCCGCTCCGGCTCATGGCCCAGGGTCACCGCGGTCAGCACGCTGGAGGCGAACCCCGCCTGGGAGGTGAGGGCGAGCATGGCCATGCCGATGGTGTACTCACGGGCCGCGTCGATCTCCGCGGCGGAGGGCGGGGCCTCGGCCAGCCGCCGCAGCTCGGCGAGGATCTCGCCGTACGCCTGGACGGTCGCGTCGGTGGCGGTGTCGGCGTCCACGGTGAGCGCCAGCCGGTCGAGGTGGTCCTGGAATCCGCAGTCGGTGCGGTAGGCGAGCCCCTTGGACTCACGGATGTTCATGACCAGCCGCGAGGAGAAGTACCCGCCGAACGCCAGGGCGGCGATGCTCAGCGCGGGGAAACGGCTGTCGAAGCGGGAGACCGCGTGCCGGGCCAGCCTGATCTGCGTCTGCACGGCACCCGCCCGCGGCACCAGAGCGACACCGCCGAGCAGGGCGGGAAGCTCCGGGTTCGGGGCCGGTTCGCCCGTGTCCTGCCACCCGGCGGTGGCCGCCTCCGCATGGGCCACCGCCTGCTCCGGATCCAGATCACCGACCAGCACCAGGACACCGCCGCGGGGCCGGACGCGCGCCGCGTGCATCTCCCGCACCCGGTCCGCGGTGACCCGCTCCGCCTCGGCGGCCAGGGGCACCTCCCGCAGTCCCGGCACCTCTCCGTAGCAGTGCGCGAACAGCGCCTCCTGGGCGATCACCTGGGGCTGCGCCCGGATGACCGCGATCTGCCGCGGCATCCGGGCCCGCACCCCGGCGATGTCCTCCTCGTCGTAGGACGCCGAGGTCAACGCACCGGCGAGCGCGTCCAGAAGAGTGCCCAGGGCGGGTCCGGGAGCGGAGGCCGAGATGTTCAGCCTGCCTGCCGAACGGTTCGCCTCCAGGCCGATGCCCAGGCGGGACAGCTCACCGGTCCCGCCCCGGAACAGTTCACCGGTCCCGCCCCGGAACAGTTCACCGGTCCCGCCCCGGAACAGCGTCGCGGCCAGGACCTCGCCCGTCGCCGCCTCGGCGTATGTGCTCGCCGGGAGCGGCAGCGCCATCCTCAGCTCGACCATCGGGACGGACGGGCGCCGGACGGCGATCACGCGCAGACCGTTCGGCAGGACGGTGTCGAGGGGCGTCGGCATCGTGTGCAGGGTGCGGCCGTCGAGCGGCGGCAGCCGGCGGGGACCTGCGGCCGTACGGCCGATCTCCTCGGCGCTTCTCAGGGACGGTCCGGATTCGGGGATCAAGGCTCAGCCTCCGGTCGGGACGGGGTGGGCGGCCGTGGCCGGTGCGGGACGCGGGCCCGGTACGGCCTGGTCGGGGCGCAGGCTCAGCACGGCCCGCTGGTCGGGGCGCAGCCGACGCGCGGCCAGCGCGACGTCCTCGGCGGTCACCGCGGCGAGGCGGTCCGCGATGGAGCCGGCCAACTCGGCCCGCCCGAACAGCAGTTCCTGGGCGCCCATCGCGCGGGTCAGGGCGGCCAGCGAGTCGTACGCCCGATGGGTGCGGGCGGCGCTCAGGGCCGTGGCCCGCGCCAGCTCCGCCTCCCCGGGCCCGCGGCCCGCCAGGTCGGCCAGCTCCTCGTCCAGTACGTCGAGCAGCTGATCGGTGGTGGTCTGCGCCGGATGGGTCGCCACACACAGGAAGGTGTCCGGATCGCGCGCCTCCAGCGGCCCGAACAGACCGCAGCCGGTGCTGACATCGGTCACGGTCGCGGTGCGGTGGACCATCCGCCGCTTGAGGCGGGCGTCGTCGCCGCCGGTGAGGAGGGCACCGAGGATCATGTGCGCCACATAGGCGTCCAGTTCGGTACGTGCGTCGGGCAGCCGGTATCCGATCGCCGTGGCCGGGAGCGGCGCGTGCCGGTCGAGGTGCTCCCCGCGCAGCTCACCGGCCGGGAGCGGCTCCGTAAGGTCGACGGCCGGGCGCGGGGCACGCGCGGCGATGTCGTGAAAGTGACGGTGCACCAGCTCCGCCGCCCGGTCGGGGTCGAAGCCACCGGCGATCGTGAGGACGGCGTTGCCCGGCGCGTAGTACGTGTCGAAGAACCGGGCGCACTCGTCCACCGTGGCCTGTTCCAGATCACTGAAGTCGCCGTATCCGTTGTGCGCGTTGGGGAACGTCGAGTAGAGCAGTCCGGGAAGAACGGTCCAGGGAAATCCGCCGTAGGGCTTGTTCAGCACATTGAGGCGAATTTCCTCCTTCACCACATCCAGTTGCGTCCGCAGGTTCTCCGCCGTCAGTTTCGGCGCGCGCATCCGGTCGGCCTCCAGGAACAGCACACGCTCCAGCGCCGCCGAGGGCACGACCTGGTAGTAATCCGTGTAGTCCTGATGAGTCGATCCATTGGCCGAGCCGCCGGCCGCCTGGATCTGCCGGAAGTGCTCGAGCCGGTCCACGCTCTCACTGCCCTGGAACATCAAGTGCTCGAAGAGATGGGCGAATCCGGTACGTCCTTCGGGCTCGGACCGGAATCCGACGTCGTAGTGGACGCTGACGCCGACGGCGGGCAGTGCCGGCATCGGACAGAGCACCGCACGAAGGCCGTTGGGCAGAGTGAGACGCCGCGGTATCGGAATGGGCATGGCGGTCACCATAGGCGGGCCGAAGGCGCGGTGAGAACAACGCAGAAACCCCGTTTCTTGCACCTCGGAGCCGCGGCTCGCCGGTGTACCGGTGCCGTGCGACCGGGAAATGTTGCACCCGGCCCCAACCCAACAAATCCCTTGGATGAGCCACTTGTTGCCCGTCTTCTCGGCCCGTTCCTACGCTGCGGCCGTGAATACTGACCAAGCATCGAAGCCCTCGCTGACCCGCGCCCGCTTCGAACCGGTCCAGCTGGACAAGGTCCCTGAAGTCGGCGCCTTCCTGGACGGGCTCGGCCTGGGCGGCTTCGACGCGGACACCGTCGTCGCCCATGTCGGCCGCAACGACACCTGGGCCGGTACGACGACCAGCGGCGCGAAGGTCTTCGTCAAGCGGGTCGGTGGTGAACCGGGGGATGTGCTGCGGCGATTCGGACGTATCACCCTCTTCGAGGAGATCGCCGCTCGCCTCGCGGGCGGCACCGAACTGCGGACCCCGGCCTTCCTGGGCGCCGACGAGGAAAACCGGCTCGTCGCCTTCGAGCACCTTGAGGAGGCCCGCTCGGGCTCCGAGCTGTCCGCCGACGACAGCTTCGACGACGCGCTGTGCCGCCGGGCCGGCCGGATCCTCGGGACGCTGCACTCCCTGCCGGTCGAGCCGGGCACCCTGGACGAGGCCCCGCATCCGCTCCCCGCCATCGAGGACTTCGAGGCCCTCACCCTGCCGGTCTTCGCCTCGTCCTGCTTCGCCGAGATGGAGGCATGGACGCTGCTCCAGCGCGACGCCGAACTGGTCCAGGCGCTACGGCGGTTGCGGGAGCGGGAGCTGGCCGCCCCGAAGGTGCCGGCCCACTGCGATCTCAGGCTGGACCAGTACCTCGTCAGCGACGGAGAGCTGTATCTCACGGACTGGGAGGAGTTCCGCTACGGCGACGCCGCCCGGGACGTCGGCGGTTTCGTCGGCGAGTGGCTCTACCGGGTCATCCAGGGGATCCCGCAGTCCATCGGCCGCGAACCGGGCCATGTCTTCGGACAGGACGCCTCCCACGAGGACATCCTCCGGCACGGCGCACTGGAGATCGACCGACTCCGCCCGCGCATCACGGAGTTCTGGCAGGGATACCACGAGACCCGCCCGGCCGCCGACGAGGACTTCGTCCCCCGCGTCGCGGCCTTCGCCGGCTGGCACATGCTCGACCGCATGCTCGCCGGCGCCCGCTATGTCGTACGGCTGACGGCCGGCGACCGTGCCGCCGCCGGCATCGGACGCACCGTACTGATGGCGCCGCACGACTTCATATCCGTCCTGGGCCTGGAAGGCACCTCGTGACCACCACCGCCGGGCTCATCGCCCCCGAAGTCTTCGCAGCTCTGGAACAGATCGAGGTCACGCCGGGCGGCCTGACCGCCCTCGTCGGCGAGGAGA
The DNA here is from genome assembly GCF_036173105.1 of Streptomyces sp. NBC_00287. Taxonomy (NCBI): domain Bacteria; kingdom Bacillati; phylum Actinomycetota; class Actinomycetes; order Kitasatosporales; family Streptomycetaceae; genus Streptomyces; species Streptomyces sp. NBC_00287. The sequence continues at coordinate 4,620,673 of NZ_CP108053.1, read as the reverse complement.
AACTGGCCGCCGAGAGCCCCGGTGACCTCGTCAGACAACTGGGCAGCACGCTCTACCAGACCCTGCACGCCGCCATGCCGGAACAGACCAAGGCCCGCAAGCGCAGTCTGCGCGACCCGGAGTTCGAGGAGCGCTTCGCCGCCGCGATGCCGCACCGTGGATCGCTGGTCCGGGCCGAACTCGTCGACGCCCGGGTCAGGCCCGGCGACGGCGTCGTACCGGACACCGTGATCGCCGACGTGGACGGGATCCGCGTACGGGTGCCCACGACCGCCGTCGTGGAGCAGCCGCCCGGCGGGGCCGAGGGCCCGGCGGTCCTACGGCTGCCGGCGGCCCGGCCCGCGCTGTCGCCGGGCTTCTTCCTCGCCGACAGCTCCCGCGGACGCTCCCGCGGCCCCCAGGTCCTGCGGGTGTACCTCCACCTCACCGACGCGGAGTCCGCGCCGGACGTCTGGGGTGCGGTGCTGACCCGCCTCGAGGGGCTGGGCGTGCGGTACCGGGCCAAGGTCACCTCCGGCACCCGGCTCTTCCCGCGCCGGGACGGACTCGTGGTCTATCTCGGCCCCGACGCCTGGTACGCCGTGGACCAGCTGGTCGCCTCCGTCGAGGGCCTGCCGGGACTCGGCACCGAGACCTCGCCGTTCGTCCGCCGTCTTGCCGACGGCGTGGGTGCGGCGTGGGAGCCGGACGACCCGCGGCCGGGCAAGCGCGGACTGAGCTTCGGCGAGCATCGCTGCCAGGCGGTCGCCGAGGCGCTGGTCGGGCTCGCCGTGCGCGCCGACGGCGAGGGCTCGCGGGAGGCGGCCGTCGCCGAGGCGTTCTTCAACGCCGGGGTGGACCCGCTCATGCCGGCCAGGAACCTGGGTTCACCGGTCGTGCCGGGGATCGCGCCGGTATGAGCCTGGCGCCGGAGGAGATCGCGGACCTGGTGGTCCGGGTGATCACGGCCCGCGAATCCGTGCCGGAAGCCGCCAGGCGCGCCCAGGTCTCCACCCGGTCCGTCGAGACCTGGCGGCAGCTGTTCCTCGACGGCGGCCTCCAGGCGCTGGAGGGGGCAGGACCGCGCCGGCCTCCGACGCGGGAAAGCCTCCTGGAGAAAGAAGTCGAGTCGCTGAAAGAGGCGCTCGGAGAAGTATTTCTGGAATTGGACGTCTGGCGGGATCTGCATCAGGCCCGGCATCCCCAGCATTCACGGCGGATCCGGTGAGCCAGTTGATAGCGGTCGTCGGAGAAAAGTCCAGGTCAGCGCCTGATCCCGCCTCGATCGCGATTAATTTGGCCATGGAATCGGCCCGGCCCCTGTGATCGAATGAAGTCACTCCGGAAAGGGGAAAACCCCGGCCCGGAAATGCAACGGATTCAACAGATCCAACAGATTCAACAGATCCAACAGATTCAACAGATTCAACAGATTCAAAGGAGACCTCATGAACACCGCTGAGCAGCTCATCGCCGGTTACGCCGCGTACACCAACGCCGAGGAGTTCGGTGCCAGCGCCGGTCCGGACGCGCCGGCGATCACCATCACGACCGTCTCGTCCCCGGAGTGCGTCTACTTCTCGCTCAGCGCCGTCTCGGGCAGCATCGCCACCACCAAGGGCTGGGGCTGCTGACCTGCGCTTCCGGGCGCTTCGAGCGGGCCGCGCCCTGAGCGGCGTACCCGCTGTGCACCACCTGTCATGACCAGCTGAATCCTGTCGAGGAGACCTTCATGAACACCGCTGAGCAGCTCATCGCCGGTTACACCGCCTACACCAACGCCGAGGAGTTCGGCGCCGGTGCCACGGCCGAGAACCCGGCCATCACCCCCACCCTCCTCAGCTTCATCGGCGGCTCCAGCGGCGGCTGCGGCGGCGCCGTCAGCGCCATCTCGGGCGCCAGCGTCGCGGGCACCGTGAACTGGGGCTGCTGAACCAGCGACCTCACGAGCACCGCTGGGCGCCTGTCCCCCCACAGGCGCCCAGCGGTGCTTTCGCGTCCCGTCATGCCTCGGGTGCCGTGCCTTCGGCTCCCGCGCGGTGGGCGGCCTGCGCGATCTGTTCCAGCGCGGCCAGATGCGAGGCGAGCGCCTGGCGGCCGGCGAAGGTGAGCGAGATCCAGGTGCGCGGGCGCTTGCCGAAGTACCCCTTGCGGACGCTCACATAGCCGGCCTTCTCCAGCGCCGTGACCGTCTTGCTCAGCACGGAGTCCGATACGCCGCAGTAGTCGCGTACGGCCCCGAACTCGGCCTCCGCGCAGCCGGAGAGGAACGCCGCCACCATGAGCCGTGTCGGATGATGGATCTCCTTGTCCAGCGCGGGAGGGACCTGCGCGGGAGGGACCTGTGCGGGAGGGACCTGAGGGTCGCTCATGACGCCTTCCCGACCTGCCCAAGGCCCCGCGCCCAAGTGACCAGACCCGCGACGACGCCGAAGCCCGTGAGGCCACCGGCCGGACCGAAAAGGGCCCAGGCGAGCAGCCCGACGACCAGCGGCGCGGCCGGAAGTCCCCAGGACTGCCACGGCGACCGCGTCCCGCGCGGCGCGAACCAGGGGGCGACTCCGCCGTGGTGCATGCCCAGCCACTGCGCGCCCAGCAGTCCGACGAGACAGACGAGGGCGACGCCGACGAGAAGCCCGCTGAGCTGCGACTCGACCAGGGACAGCCCCAACGCGGTGAAACCCCCCGCGCACAGCAGGCCCTGCACCGCGGGAAGCCAGCCGGGCACCGCCCGGGGCCGGGCGGCCGCGGCCCGCGCGGCCTCGGAGCCGCGCAGCGCGGCAGCGGCCGCCTCGGGGTCGGGTCGTGTCGCTTCGGTGCCGTTCATGACGCGTGAACCCTTCGCTGAGTGATGCCTGTGATGGCTACTGTTCCAATGTGGCACGTACTTTCCAGTCTGGCAAGTACTTTCCGGTCGAGGGAAGCAAAACGCTCGGCCGGGAACCCCGGCCGAGCGTCGATGTCGTAAGGACCGCGCAGGTCAGACGGCCTGCTTGGCGTCCTTCACCAGTGCCGCGGCGGGCGCGAGCCCCAGCCCCGGCAGCGCCTCACGCACCGCCTTGATGGCGGCGACCTCATGCGTACGAGGGTCGATCCCCTGCTCCCCGAGCACCCGCACCACCCACCGCACCCGAGGATCGGACCCGCCGAACCCGTCGAGGATGCCCAGCGCGGCCCGCAGCCCGGGCTCCTCGACCGCCGACGCACCGGCGAGCGCCTGCCGTACGGCCTCCCGCGCCTCGTCGAGATCGCTCAGCGCGATCAGATGGGCTTCCTTCTTGCCGAGGCTTCCGAGCATGTCCCGTCCCTTTCTGTCTCCACCTACGGGTCGCCGTCACGCTACATGCGACAGGTAAGCGGACAACGGTGGGTACGACCCGCCCACCAACTTTGCCGAGCGTGCAAGCGAGCCATTTCATATGCGGCATGACATGTATTCCACGGCCGTAAGCCCCGACAAATGAAGGGCATTACTTTTCCGAACCGCCCTGTGCTGGAATTTCCCACGGAATTGACCGTTTCAGGTGGGAGTGCAGACATGGCGGCAGACCGAATTCCCGCGCCGGAAGAGCGGAGGCTACGACTCGGCGCCGACCTGATGAGCGGTCACCGACCGCACCTCGCGGCCTCCGCGCTGCTCGCCCTGCTGTCGACGGCCTCGACCGTGGCCGTACCGCTGATGGTCAGGGACCTCGTGGAGGCGCTCGCCGAGGACGGCGGACTCCTGTGGCCGGTGACCCTGATGGTGCTGGTCGCCCTCGGCGGCGCGCTGGCGGCGACGGCCTCCGGATTCCTCCTCGCACGGATCGGCGAGCAGATGATCCTCAGGCTCCGGGCCCGGGTCATGGACCACACCCTGCGCCTTCCCCTGCACCAGGTCCGTGCCCAGGGAGAGGGCAACCTCGTCGCGCGCATCACCTCGGACGCGATGATGCTGCGCTCGATCGTCGACATCGGCGCCATCCAGCTCCCGCTGGCCGCGCTCACCGTGGTGTTCACGCTGGTGGTGATGAGCGTCCTGGACTGGGTGCTCGTACTGATCACCATCGGTTCCTTCGCGCTCGCCGGCGCGGCGATCGGCTTCGTCGTCGTACGTGTCCGGCGCAGCGTCATCGAGCAGCAGACGGCCCTCGGCGAGCTGGCCCAGCGGTTCACCGCCATGCTCGCGGCGCTGCCCACCGTGAAGGCCTACCGGGCCGAGAGCCGCGCAGCCGGATCGCTCGGCGAGGACGCCGGCCGGCTGACCGAATCGACGCTCGTCAGCGCGCGGCTGCAGTCACTGATCGGCCCCGTGATGGGACTCGGGCAGCAGATCGCCCTCGTCAGCATCATCCTCGGCGGTGGTGCGCGGATGGCGGCCGGCGACCTCACGATGCCGGACTTCACCGCGTTCCTGCTCTATCTGCTCCAACTGGTCGCCCCCGTCGCCTTCGTCGCCTCCGGCATCGGTCAGCTCCAGGCGGGCCTGGCCGCCCGCGCCCGGTTCGACGAGCTGCTCGCCCTTCCGCAGGAGACGGACGGCGCGACCGACAACGGCCCGGTGCCCGACCAGGACGCCCCCGCCGTCGAATTCGCCGATGTGTCCTTCGCCTACGACGGCGAGCCGGTCCTGGCCGGGGTCTCCTTCACGGCACCGCGGCGCGGACTCACCGCGCTGGTGGGCCGCTCGGGCGCCGGCAAGTCCACGGTCCTCACCCTCGTCGAACGCTTCCTGCACCCCGGCTCCGGCACCGTCCGGGTCCTCGGCCACGACGTAGGCGCCTGGCCGCTGGACCAGCTGCGCAGGCGTGTGGCGTACGTCGACCAGTCCTTCACCCTGCTCGAAGGAACCGTCCGCGACAACCTGCTGCTCGGCTGCGACGCGGCGCCCGACGCGGTGCTCGACGACGCGGCCCTGTGGCAGGCCCTGGAGGCGGTGTCCCTGCGCGAGGCCGTGGAACAGCTCCCCGAGGGGCTCGACACGGTCCTCGGCCGCGCCACCGACCTCTCCGGCGGCCAGCGCCAGCGCCTGGCCCTGGCCCGGGTGCTCCTCACGGACGCCGACGTCGTCCTCCTCGACGAGCCGACCTCACAACTGGACAGCATCAACGAACACCGCCTGCGCGACCTGGTCGACGACCTCGCGCAATCCCGCAGCGTCATCGTGGTCGCCCACCGCCTGTCCACGGTCCAGCACGCGGACCACGTCCTCGTCATGGACTCCGGCCACGTCCTGGACACGGGCACCCACACCGACCTCATGTCCCGCTGCCCGCAGTACGAAGACCTGGTCCGCAGCCAGCAGTGGACGACGGAGAACCCCCCACTCCTGACGGCGACCCCCGCGTAACACTTGAGAACGCACAACGACGAAGGGCCCCACCGCGAACGGTGGGGCCCTTCGACATCGTGCCCGGTGAGGCACTGGCGGAGGATACGAGATTCGAACTCGTGAGGGGTTGCCCCCAACACGCTTTCCAAGCGTGCGCCCTAGGCCTCTAGGCGAATCCTCCGCCGCAAACAATACAAGACGTTGAGGAGTGCTCGCGAACTCGTTCCCACCCCCTGCCATCGGGTACTGTTTGGGCAGCCCCTCACGCGGCGCTATCTGACTGAACTCCCCCAGGGCCGGAAGGCAGCAAGGGTAGGTCGGCTCTGGCGGGTGCGTGGGGGGCGCTTGCGTTCCCGGGCGGAGCCCCTGCGTGGGGCCGGGTTGTCAGTGGGCGCCTATAACCTCGTATGCGTGTCGTCTCTCGCGCTGTACCGCCGCTATCGCCCGGAGTCGTTCGCCGAGGTCATCGGGCAGGAGCATGTCACCGACCCGTTGCAGCAGGCGCTGCGGAACAACCGGGTCAATCACGCGTACCTGTTCAGCGGCCCCCGCGGATGCGGCAAGACCACCAGCGCGCGGATCCTCGCCCGGTGTCTGAACTGTGAGCAAGGTCCTACGCCCACCCCGTGCGGGGAGTGCCGATCCTGCCGGGATCTGGCGCGGAACGGCCCCGGATCCATCGACGTCATCGAGATCGACGCGGCCTCGCACGGTGGTGTGGACGACGCCCGTGAGCTGCGCGAGAAGGCCTTCTTCGGGCCCGCGGGCAGCCGCTACAAGATCTACATCATCGACGAGGCCCACATGGTCACGTCGGCCGGGTTCAACGCCCTGCTCAAGGTCGTCGAGGAGCCCCCGGAGCATCTGAAGTTCATCTTCGCCACCACCGAGCCCGAGAAGGTCATCGGGACGATCCGGTCGCGGACCCATCACTACCCCTTCCGGCTCGTGCCGCCGGGGACCCTCAGGGAGTACCTCGCCGAGGTCTGCGGGCGCGAGAACATCCCCGTCGAGGACGGCGTCCTCCCGCTCGTGGTGCGCGCCGGCGGCGGTTCCGTGCGTGACTCCATGTCCGTCATGGACCAGCTGCTCGCCGGTGCGCGGGAGGAGGGTGTGACGTATGCCATGGCCACCTCCCTGCTCGGGTACACCGACGGCTCGCTGCTCGACTCCGTCGTGGAGGCCTTCGCGACCGGTGACGGCGCCGCCGCCTTCGAGGTCGTCGACCGCATCATCGAGGGCGGCAACGACCCCCGGCGCTTCGTCGCCGACCTGCTGGAGCGGCTGCGGGACCTGGTCATCCTCGCCGCCGTCCCGGACGCGGTGGAGAAGGGGCTGATCGACGCCCCCGTGGATGTACTGGAGCGCATGCAGGCCCAGGCAGGCACCTTCGGCGCCGCCGAGCTCAGCCGCGCCGCCGATCTCGTCAACGAAGGCCTGACCGAGATGCGGGGCGCCACCTCGCCCCGACTCCAGCTCGAACTGATCTGCGCGCGCGTGATGCTGCCCGCCGCGTACGGGGACGAGCGTTCGGTCATGGCGCGGCTGGACCGGCTGGAGCGCGGCGTGAACTTCTCGGGGGGCGGCGCGGCTCCGGCGATGGGGTACGTGCCCGGGCCCGAGGCCCACGCGCAGGTTCAGGGGCCGGGCCAGGCGGCAGCGGTTCCGCCGGGTAGCGGCCCGGCGGCGGCTCGCGCGGCGGTACGGGGGCCGGGGGCTCCGGGTGGTCAGCCTGCACCGGCTGGTCAGCATGTATCGGCCGGTCAGCCCGCCCCGGCTGTTGAGCGACCCCCGGCGTCCCAGGCTCCCGAGCCCACCCCGGCCCCCGAGCCCACACCGGCTCCACCCGCGCCCGCCCCCGGCGCCTGGCCCACCACCGCCACCACCACTTCCGGCGGCGGCGGCCGCCGCCCCGGCGGCTGGCCCACAGCAACCCCCGCAGGCACCGGAGCCCAGCCCGCACCCGCCCCCGCACCGAGCACCCCCGCGCAGGCCCCCGCTCCCACCCCTGCCCCCCAGCCCGCACCCACGCCCGCAGCGGCCCCCACCGGCGGCCTCGACCCCCGCACGCTCTGGCCGAACATCCTGGAGTCCGTCAAGAACCGCCGCCGTTTCACCTGGATCCTGCTCAGCCAGAACGCCCAGGTGACCGGCTTCGACGGCACCACCCTCCAGCTCGGCTTCGTCAATGCCGGCGCCCGCGACAACTTCGCGAGCAGCGGCAGCGAGGACGTGCTGCGACAGGCGCTCGCCGAGCAGTTCAACGTCCAGTGGAAGATCGAGGCGATCGTCGACCCGTCGGGCGGCGGCGGCTCCGCCCCCGCGCAAGGCGGTTCCGGTTACGGCGGTGGCGGCTACGGCGGCGGTGGCGCTACGGCGTCCCCCACGCGCCCGGCACCTCCCCAGCCCACGCCCCCGCCCGCCTCCACGGCCCAGACACAGGCGGCCCCCGCACCGGCGCCCCGCACCCCTGCCCCCGCGGCCCAGCCCCCGGCCCCGGAGCCGCCGCCGCCCGTCGCCCCCGAGGACGACATCCCGGAGGACGACGATCCGGACCTCAATGAATCGGCCCTCTCCGGCTACGACCTGATCGTCCGGGAACTGGGCGCGACGGTGGTCGAGGAATTCACGAACGAGTAGCCGCCCCGGACAGCGGCCCAGCTTCGTACGAACCCACAACCCCCGCCCACCCCTCCCTTCAGCAGCCCGCACAATCCCGCCACCCCCGCTCCGGTTAGGCTGACCCCCGTGAAGGTCCTCGTCATCGGTACCGGCGCCCGCGAACACGCCCTGTGCCGCTCCCTGTCCCTCGACCCCGACGTCACCGCGCTGCACTGCGCCCCCGGCAACGCCGGTATCGCCGAGGTGGCCGAGCTGCACCAGGTCGACGCCCTCGACGGCGCCGCCGTGTCCGCGCTGGCCACTCGGCTCGGCGCCGACCTGGTCGTCGTAGGGCCGGAGGCGCCCCTCGTCGCGGGGGTCGCCGACGCCGTGCGCGAGGCGGGGATCCCGGTCTTCGGCCCCTCCGGGGAGGCCGCGCAGCTCGAGGGCTCCAAGGCCTTCGCCAAGGAGGTCATGGCGGGAGCCGGGGTCCCGACGGCACGGTCGTACGTCTGCACGACGCCCGAGGAGGTCGACGAGGCACTCGATGCCTTCGGGGCCCCCTACGTCGTCAAGGACGACGGTCTCGCCGCCGGCAAGGGCGTCGTCGTGACCGCCGACCTGGAGGCCGCGAGGGCGCACGCCAACGCCTGTGAGCGGGTCGTCATCGAGGAGTTCCTCGACGGCCCCGAGGTCTCCCTCTTCGCCATCACCGACGGTGAGACGGTCCTGCCCCTGCAGCCCGCCCAGGACTTCAAGCGGGCCCTCGACGGGGACGAGGGGCCGAACACCGGCGGCATGGGCGCGTACTCCCCGCTGCCCTGGGCCGACCCCAAGCTGGTGGACGAGGTCATGGAGACCGTCCTGCAGCCCACCGTCGACGAGATGCACCGCCGCGGCACCCCGTTCTCCGGACTGCTGTACGCCGGTCTCGCCATCACCTCCCGGGGTGTACGCGTGATCGAGTTCAACGCACGTTTCGGTGACCCCGAGACCCAGGTGGTCCTCGCCCGTCTGAAGACGCCGCTCGCCGGTGTCCTGCTGGCCGCGGCCAAGGGCGACCTCGCCGACCTGCCGCCGCTGCGCTGGAGCTCCGACGCCGCGGTCACCGTGGTCGTGGCCTCGCACAACTACCCCGGCACCCCGCGCACCGGCGACCCGATCACCGGCCTCGACGAGGTCGCCGCCCAGGACGCCCCGCACGCGTACGTCCTGCACGCCGGGACCAAGGCCGACGGTGACGCCGTGGTCAGCGCCGGCGGCCGCGTCCTGTCGGTCACGGCGACCGGCGAGGACCTGGCCGAGGCCCGCGAGCGCGCGTACCGGGCGGTCGCGCGCATCCGCCTCGACGGCTCCCAGCACCGTACGGACATCGCGGCTAAGGCCGCCGCCGAGTAAGGGGCCGTAAGCCCTCCCGGTGAACCGTCCAGGCCCCGGATCCGTCTCAGGAACCGGGGCCTGATGCTTGCTGTCCGTCATCCACCTTTCCCCAGAGCCATTCCATCGAGTGACCGCTGCCCCATCCGGCTGACGGGGGCCGGACCCCCAACTAGGGTGCGGCGCAAGTGTTCCGGCACTTGGCCCACCGGCATTGCGATGTCAGTGGCGGGTGCCACAGTGGGGGAGTGACCAACACCAGGACAGGTTGGACAGGCAGCGCAGCCTTGACGGCCCGCGCATCGGGGAGGGGGTGAGGTCCGGTCGTGACCGGTATGGGTGTGGAGGCGGGCGCGCAGACGGCGCGTTCCCGGGCGCTGGCCGTGCTGCGGATCCGTAGCCGGGCGCTGGCTGTCGCCCTGTTGCCCGCGGCGTTCGCCGTGGTGCTGCTGGCCGGCGGTTCCACCGGCCACCTCGTGGGCCCCGGCTGGCATGCCGCCCGCTGGGCCGTGAGCTGCGTCGCCGTGCTTGTGCTGCTGGCGGCGGGCGGAATCGCGCTGGTCGTGGCCCGTTCGCGGCCGGCCGTCAGTCCGACGGTCCCGATCGCGGAGGAGTCGGCGCCCGATCTGTACCGGATGGTGCGCGACCTGGCCGACCGCCTGGACGTCCCCGCACCCTCCGCGATAGCGCTCACGCCGGACTGCGACAGCTGGCTGGAGGACCGCACCCACCCTGCCCACGGCCCGCCCCCGCGTGAGGACCGCGACGAGCTCACGAGCGGCCTGCGCGGCCCGCACCGCCGAGCCACGGCGGCCCCGGTCCTGGTCATCGGCTCCCCGTTCCTGTGGTGGATGCGGGTGGGCGAGCTCCGAGCCGTCCTGGCCCCGGTAGTAGCGGGTACTGGTCCCTCGGCACACCCCGACATAGCCGCGGCCCGCCGTTTCGTACGAGGCCTGGACGCGGCGGTGGCAGTGACCTCGGCCCCGAACCGGGGCCCGTTGTCCCGAGCCGTCCTGTCCGGCGTCGGCAAAGTGGCCCGCCTGCTGCTGCGCAGCTGCCGGGAACACGCGGCGCAGATGGAGCGAGGGGTGGCCGCGGCGGCTGCGGAACGTGCACAGGCTGTGGATTACGGCCTGCGCATCGTCGCCCAGGAACAGGTGGGCCTCGCCTACGCGGGCTGGGACCGCCTCCTGACCCGAGTGGCACTCCCCGCCTGGCGCATGGGCCGCTGGCCGTCCCGCCTGGACGCGGGAGTAGTAGCGGCCCTCACAGAACTCTCCCGCCGAGACCGCCTGGCCGAGGGCTTCGCCTCCCGCCTGGGCGAACGCCCGGCGTGCGACCTCCTGGAAGAGCCGGGCGCGGTAGACGAAGCGGCATCCCTTCTGGCCGCCCGCCTTTTCCACGGCGGCCCCGCGGAAACGGGCCCCGACTGGTCCCCAGTGGACTGGCAGGAGTACCCGGAGGAGGTGGTGGACCGCAAATGGCGCACAGACGCAGCCCGCCTCCACAAGGTCCTGAACACCCTGGGAGTCCGCCCCCCGGACCCCCACGCCGACGGCCCAACCCTCTCCAGAGTCCTGAACCACTTGTCGACCCCACCCACACCACGCCCGGTACCTACGGCCGACTCGCCGACGCCTGCACCTAGCTCGACCCCGGAAGCCTCGGCGGCCGACGCAGCGAGGGATGCCTCTACGGCCGACGCAGCGACGGATACCTCTGCGCCCGGCTCAGCGAGGGATGCTTCGGGGGTCGGCTCGGCGGCGGATGCCTCTGCGCCCGGCTTGGAGAGGGAAGCCTCGGGGTTCGGCTCGGCGAGGGATACCGCTGCCCCCGGCTCGGCGACGGATGCCTCTGCAGCGGACTCGGCGAGGGATGCCTCTGAGCCCAGCTCGGCCACCGATGGACCCACAGCCGACGCAGCGACAGAACCACCCACAGCCGACCCCGCGACCCAGGCCCCCACCCCCGACGCGGCCCTGCACAAGCCCACCCCCGCCTCGGCAACAAACGAGCCGGTACCCACCTCGGCCACGCACACCCCCGCACCCGCCGACGGCGATACCGCCCCACAGGGGCCACCCGCACCCGACCATGAAAGCAGCACGGGTGGTGCGGGTGGGAACACAACAAGTGCCGAAGGCGAAGCCGAGGCCGAGGAACCCGACAGCGAACGCTGCGCCACCCTCGCCGCAGGCCTCACCGCAGAACTGGCCCGCGAAGAAACCCCCACCCACCCCACCACCACTCCCACCCCCGACACCACCCTCTGGGACGACGGCACCCTCCCCCTCTTCCCCCTCCAACCCCCGCGCTCCGCCCGAGAGTTGCTCGCAGACCACGTCACCGCCATGGTCTGCTGCGCCGCCATGGACACCGCAGGCGCCACCCCCGGCCTGGACTGGCTCGACGGCCCCACCCTCCTCATCAACGGAGAACGCGCCGCCGACCTCACCCCCCGAGTCCTCAGCCTCATCGAGGACGGCGACCCGGCCCCCCTGAAGGCCTGGCTGATCAAATCCGGCATACGCCCGGAAAAGCCGGTACGCCTCGTCTGACAGCCCGAACGGCCCGAACGGACTGACGCACAGTCGCAGAACTCCCCGCCCCAAAGCCCCCCGTACCGGAACCCCCAATTCCACTTTCGGCCAATTCGCAACGAATAGTGACAGCATGCGTGCGCAATGTGATGTGCTGGGACCAATCGCGCACATGGCAAGGGCTTGCGACATACGACCGTCACAAGGGCGCCATAACAACCACGGGGGCAAGAGGGAGGGGAGCGACCATGGGGTCGGAGCAGATCCGCCGCTGGGAGTCGGGAGCACTCGCGCACGCCGTCACGGACCCCTTCGGCCAGGGCCCCGTCCCCTGGCTCCGTGGCTCGGAGACGTACTTCGACGACACAGGCCAGGTGGTCCCCTGGTACGTCGACACCCCCCAGGACACCCCGCCGCCCCCGGGCGAACACCGCGTACCGAGCCCCCGTACCAGCAAAAACACCCGCCCCACCCCAGGCCCCCGCTCCGCCGACGACGTACACCGCCAGATCAAGGGCTTCACCTCCACCGGCGCGGTAGCCCCCGGCGAGGCCGTCGACTTCCACATCACCGTCGACCCACCCCAGGAATTCGCCGTCGACATCTACCGCATCGGCCACTACGGCGGAGACGGCGCCGCGAAGATCACCACCAGCCCCCGCCTCTCCGGCATCGTCCAGCCCCCACCCCTCACCGCCGACCGCACGGTCTCCTGCCACCACTGGTGGCTGTCCTGGCGGCTGCAGATCCCGCCGTTCTGGAGCATCGGGGCATACGTCGCCGTCCTCACCACCGTCGACGGCTACCGCTCCCACATCCCGTTCACGATCCGCGACAACCACCCGGCGGATCTGCTCCTGCTCCTGCCGGACATCACCTGGCAGGCGTACAACCTCTACCCGGAGGACGGCCGCACCGGCGCCAGCCTCTACCACGCCTGGGACGAGAACGGCCGGCTGCTCGGCGAGGCCGACGCCGCGACGACCGTCTCCTTCGACCGCCCGTACGCCGGCGCGGGCCTCCCCCTGCACGTGGGCCACGCCTACGACTTCATCCGCTTCGCCGAGCGCTACGGCTACGACCTCGCCTACGCCGACGCCCGCGATCTGCACGCCGGCCATGTCGACCCCACCCGCTACCGCGGCCTGGTCTTCCCCGGCCACGACGAGTACTGGTCCCCGCACATGCGCCGCACGGTCGAGCTGGCCAGGGAGCACGGCACCTCGCTGGTCTTCCTCTCCGCCAACACCATGTACTGGCAGGTGGAGTTGGGCCCCTCCCCGTCCGGCGTCCCGGACCGTCTGCTGACCTGCCGTAAACGCAGGGGCCCGGGCAAGCCGGTCCTGTGGCGCGAGATCGACCGCCCCGAACAGCAGTTGGTCGGCATCCAGTACGCGGGCCGGGTCCCCGAGCCCCACCCCCTGATCGTCCGTAACGCCGACCACTGGCTGTGGGACGCCACCGGCGCCCATGAGGGCGACGAACTCGACGGCATGGTCGCGGGCGAGGCCGACCGCTACTTCCCGCGCACCGCGCTGCCCGAGCACGAGGAGCGCATCCTGCTGGCGCACTCCCCGTACACCGACGGCGAGGGAGCCCTCCGCCACCAGGAGACGTCCCTCTACCGCGCCCCTTCCGGCGCCCTGGTCTTCGCGTCCGGCACCTTCGCCTGGTCCCCGGCCCTGGACCGCCCGGGCCATGTCGACCCCCGTATCCAGCGCGCCACCGCCAACCTCCTGGACCGCATCTGCAAGCGTGACTGAGCTCACCGAAGGCACCCCAAGTCCAAGGTCAGACGCCTATACGGGACAATCGACCCGTTGGCCCGCCCGTCTCCCACCACCACCCTATTCGAGCCCTGCGGGCCCCCCTTAATTCAAACCACGGGGAGGAACCGTGTCCGGATTCGTAGAAAAGCCCGAGCCGATCGAGGTTCCGGGCCTGGTGCACCTGCACACCGGCAAGGTGCGCGATCTGTACCAGAACGAGGCGGGCGACCTCGTGATGGTCGCCAGCGACCGTATGTCGGCGTACGACTGGGTGCTCCCGACCGAGATCCCCGACAAGGGCCGCGTCCTCACCCAGCTCTCCCTGTGGTGGTTCGACCAGCTCGCCGACCTGGTCCCCAACCATGTGCTGAGCACCGAACTCCCGCCCGACGCCCCCGCCGACTGGGCGGGCCGCACCCTGATCTGCAAGTCGCTGAAGATGGTCCCCGTGGAGTGCGTGGCCCGCGGCTATCTCACCGGCTCCGGCCTGGTCGAGTACAACGACTCCCGTACGGTCTGCGGCCTCGCCCTCCCCGAGGGCCTGGTCGACGGCAGTGAGCTCCCAGCCCCGATCTTCACCCCGGCCACCAAGGCCGAGGTCGGCGAGCACGACGAGAACGTCTCGTACGAGGAGGTCGCCCGCCAGGTCGGCGCCGACACCGCCGCCCAGCTGCGCCAGGCCACCCTCGCCGTCTACTCCCGGGCCCGGGGCATCGCCCGTGACCGCGGGATCATCCTGGCGGACACCAAGTTCGAGTTCGGCTTCGAGGGCGACACCCTCGTCATCGCCGACGAGGTCCTCACTCCGGACTCCTCCCGCTTCTGGCCGGCGGACCAGTGGGAGCCGGGCCGCGCGCAGCCGTCGTACGACAAGCAGTACGTCCGTGACTGGCTGACCTCGGCGGAGTCCGGCTGGGACCGCAAGAGCGAGCAGCCCCCGCCGTCGCTGCCGCAGCACGTGGTGGACGCGACCCGCGCCAAGTACGTGGAGGCGTACGAGCGTCTGACGGGCACGAGCTGGGCGTAAAGACGTAAAAGAAGAAGCCCCCCGGCGAAAACCGGGGGGCTTCTCAACAGAGAGCGGACGACGAGGCTCGAACTCGCGACCTCAACCTTGGCAAGGTTGCGCTCTACCAACTGAGCTACGTCCGCATGCGCCGTGGCGCGAGAGCAACTATACCCAACCTCGCTCACGGGCGAGACGCACCGCAGCGTGACGGTTCTCCGCCCCGAGCTTGGAGACGGCCGAGGAGAGATAGTTCCGCACGGTCCCCTGCGACAGCGCGGCCCGCTCGGCGATCTCCGCGACGGGGGCTCCGTCGGCGGCGAGTTCCAGCACCTCGGCCTCCCGCGCGGTCAGCGGTGAGTCCCCGGCGGAGATCGCGTCGGCGGCCAACTCGGGGTCCACATAGCGGTTTCCGGCGCGGACCGTGCGGATGATCTCAGCGAGCCGCTGGGCGCTGACGGTCTTGGGGACGAACCCACGCACACCCGCCGCAAGTGCCCGCTTGAGATGCCCGGGGCGGCCATGACTGGTCACGATCATGACCTGGCAGGACGGCAGTTCCGCCCGCAGGGATGTGGCGACCTTCACACCGTCCGCGCCGGGCATCTGAAGATCCAGCACGGCTACGTCGGGCCGGTGGGCCCGGGCCATGGCCAGCGCCTCGGGCCCGCTGGCCGCCTCGGCGACGACCACCAGGTCGTCCTCCAGCGACAGCAGCGCGGCGAGCGCACCCCGGATCAGATGCTCGTCGTCGGCGAGCAGCACCCGCACACTCACGCCACGACCCCCACCAACGGCACCTCGGCCACCACCCGGAACACGCCTCCCTCGGCCCCCGCCTCCAACGTCCCCGCCACGGCCGCGAGCCGCTCCCGCAGCCCGGCAAGCCCGGAGCCGCCCTTCCCGGGGAAACCCACGACCCCGTCGTTCTCCACCGTCAGCACCACACACTCCTCCCGCACCCGCACGGACACCGCACACCGCTCCGCGTTCCCGTGCCGCAGCACATTCGTCGTGGCCTCCCGGACCACCCACCCGAGCGCCGACTGCACCTCGGCCGGCAGCCCCGCCACCGGCCCGCTCACCTCGCAGGAGATCCCGGCCGCCGTCAACACGCCCTGCGCACCGGCGAGTTCGGCCCCCAGATCGGCCTCGCGATATCCCCGTACGACATCCCGCACCTCGCGCTGCGACTCCTGCGCGATGCGCTGCACCTCGATCATCTGGTCCACGGCCTCGGGGCGCCCGCGCCGCGCGAGCTGCACGGCCAGCTCGCTCTTGAGGGCGATGACCGCCAGATTGCGGCCCATGACGTCGTGCATGTCCCGCCCGAACCGCAGCCGTTCCTCGGCGACGGCGAGCCTGGTGCGGGTCTCGCGGGCCTCGTCGAGTTCGTAGACGGCATTCAGCAGCCAGACGGAGAAGGCGGAGGTGAAGGCGATGAATCCGCCGCCGATCAGCACCGCGGCCATCATGGCCAGTGCTGCCGGTCCCGGCATCCCCAGCGGGAACGACACCGCACCCGCGCCCACCGCGAAGCCACCGACGATCGCGAACACCCGCCGCCGGTCCCGTACCCCGAGAGCCATGACCCCGGCCGCGAAGATCAGTACGACCGCGAAGACCGCGCCGGCCGCGGAGTCGACGGCCTCGCCCTCGGGGCCGTGTTCGGAGATCCCGATCGCGGTGACGGCGATCACCGCGGTGGTGGCGGTGAGCGCCCACAGCAGCCGGACGGGCTGCTCACGGCGGCCACGCGTCCAGTCCAGCGCCCGTGACGCCGTCACCGCGCACATCACGGCATGCCCGAGAACCAGCGCCAGCAGCCAGCCCCCGGCCGCCGTTCCCATGGCCTCCCCGGTCGGCACCCCGACCCCGCCGACCTCGGCCAGCGCAAAGAAATGAAACGACCAGCGCGTATACGTCTCGACCTTCGCGGGCGTGCTCTTGCCCCGCCACCATCCCCCCGACACGCGCCACTCCCTACTGTTCCCGACTGTTCCCGTACGTCAGAGCCTGGGTCACATCCCCGGCCGGGCGCCCGCCGCCTGGCACGCTCCCCCACGCTCTCAGCGCCGCGGCTCCCAGCGGAACCACCGCCCTACAGCAAACACCGCGAGCACGGTCCAGGCCAGCGCGGTGAGCAGGGCGCCCAGTGCCTCGTAGGCGGACAGGGAGCCGGTCCAGCCGCCGCGGACCAGTGTGATCACCGGGCTGAGCGGCAGCAGTGCGCACACCGAGGCCATCGGTTCGGGCAGCAGCTCCAGTGGGACCGCGATCCCGGAGGCCACCATCGAGACCATCACCAGCGGCAGCGAGGTGACCTGCGCGCTCTCCACGGTCCGGGTGAAGCTCGCCGTCACGGCGGCCAGCGCCGCGCACATCACCAGCCCGAACAGCAGCCCGAGGACGGCGAGATGGGGCGCCTTCGGGGCCGCCACATCCAGCAGCACCGTGCAGCCGGCCACCAGGACCAGGGCCTGCACCAGGCCGATGGCCACGGGCGGGAGCGCGGCCCCGGCGAGGATCTCGCGGTCACGCAGCTCGCCGGTGCGCAGCCGCTTCAGTACGAGTTCCTCGCGGCGGCCCACGAAGACGCCGATGAGCGCCGAGTACACCGCGAACAGCAGCGAGAAGCCGATCGCCCCGGGCAGCAGCACCTGCCCCACGTCCAGCCCGTGCTCGGCGAGGTCCATGTCCTCCACCGCCGCCCGCACACTGAACGGCAGCACCAGCGGGACGAACACGGCCGCCACGATCATGCCCTTGCTGCGCCCGAACAGGGTCAGCTCGGCCCGCGCCAGCGCCGCCACCCGCCCCGCCGGGGTCGTCATCGCCTCGCTCATGCCGCGTACTCCTTCGCCTCGGCCGCGGACGCCTCCCGGGCGATCCCCAGGAACGCCTCCTCCAGCGACGCCGACCGCACATCCAGCCGCCGCAGCTCGACCCCGGCCCGCTCGGCCCAGGTCAGCAGCCCGGTGGCCGCCCTTTGAAGCTCGCGGGTGCGCAGCCGTACGACCCGGCCGTCCACCTCGTGCCCGGACACCCCGAGCTCGTCGAGCGGCGGAAGGTCGCCCAGGAACCAGTTCTCGGGCAGCTCGAAGGAGATCCGGGAGGGCTGGCTCGCGGTCACCTCGGCCGGGGTGCCGGCCGCCGCGATGCGCCCCTCGTGCAGGATCGCCAGCCGGTCGGCGAGGCCCTCGGCCTCCTCCAGATAGTGCGTGGTGAGCAGTACGGTCGTGCCCCGCTCGCGCAGCGCCCGCACCAGTTCCCAGGTGTCCCGGCGGCCCTCGGCGTCGAGCCCGGTCGTCGGCTCGTCGAGGAACAGCACCTCGGGATCCCCGATCAGCGCCAGCGCCAGATCCAGCCGCCGCCGCTCACCCCCCGAGAGCTGCTTCACCCGCACCCCGGCCCGCCGGTCGAGTCCTACGAGCGCCAGCACCTCCAGCGAAGAGCGCGCCCCGCTCACACACCCGGCCCACATCCGGGCGGTCTCCGCGACGGTCAGCTCGGACGGGAAACCGCCCTCCTGGAGCATGACCCCGGTCCGCGGCCTTACGACGGCCCGTTCGGAGTAGGGGTCGTGCCCGAGCACCCGGACGCGCCCCTCGGCGGGCCGCGCGAGCCCCTCCAGCAGTTCGACGGTGGAGGTCTTGCCCGCACCATTGGTGCCGAGCAGCGCGAAGACCTCACCGCGCGCCACCGAGAAGGTGATTCCGCGCACCGCCTCGAACCCGCCCCCGTACACACGCCGCAGGTCGGTGACCTCAATCACGTGTTCGTGTTCGTTCCTGTCCATGACTTCAGCGTCCCGGCGAGGCGGGCGGCCGGACAGTGCGGGCTGTCATCACCGCGTATGACAAATGTCAGGCAAACGCGCGCGGCATATGAAAAGACCCCGGTCCGATGGACCGGGGTCTCATTCCCGAGCGGACGACGAGGCTCGAACTCGCGACCTCAACCTTGGCAAGGTTGCGCTCTACCAACTGAGCTACGTCCGCATTGCCTCCGACCGGCTCTCACCGATCGGCGCGAGCACCAGCCTACCTGATCCAGAAGGATGCCCGGTACGGCGGTGCAGAGCGGGTGACAGGAATTGCACACTGCGCCTTCCCCCTGGAAGGGGGATGTTCTACTACTGAACTACACCCGCATGCCTCCGTGAGCTGGGCTTTTCCGGCCCCGCCCCGCGGCGTGTTCCAGACTCTAGCTGATCGACAGGGGTGCAGCGCAAGTCGGCTGTCCTCAGGGCCCGCTGACACACCCTGAGGACGACCGGGGGAACGTCACTGCGCCGCGGCGAACGCCTCGTAGACCTTCTTGGGGATCCGGCCGCGCGCCGGTACGTCCATCTTGTTGGCCTGGGCCCAGGCCCGGACGGCCGCCGGGTCCGGGGCGACCTCGGTCTGCCGGTAGGCCTTGCCGGAGCGCGACCGCTTGCGGCCGGCCTCCACGTACGGCTCGAGCGCCTTACGCAGTTTCTCGGCATTCGTTTGGTTCAGGTCGATCTCGTACGACTTGCCGTCGAGTCCGAAGGCGATCGTTTCCGCCGCTTCCGAGCCGTCGATGTCGTCAAAGAGGGTGACCACGACCTTCTGCGCCACGAAATTGGTCCCTTCGTACGGCACGGGTGACAATTCATTTGTACAGTGCCCGACAATGCATTGTGAAGCCCGACTAAATCCTCCCGCGTGTCCGAGCGCAATAGGTATCGGGTGACGATCTCGGATCTTTCCCGGAACTTTTCCGTGTACCCGCACTTCTGTCGGCTCGTGACAGCCATCACGTAGATTCCTACAAGTCGACGCGCGTAGAAATTTTGTGCAGGTAGTCTGAAACCACTGCAGGAACCTGCTCAGCACCACACCACCGGGAGTGCACGTGGCACGCGTCGTAGTCGACGTCATGCTCAAGCCGGAGATCCTCGACCCCCAGGGCCAGGCGGTGCAGCGCGCACTGCCGCGGCTGGGTTTCGAAGGCATCTCGGACGTACGTCAGGGAAAGCGATTCGAACTGGAAGTTGACGGGCCGGTCGACGAGGCCGCGCTCGCCCGCATCCACGATCTTGCGGAATCCTTCCTCGCCAACACCGTGATCGAGGACTTCACCGTCAAGGTGGAGGAAGTCGCGGAGGCCGCGAAGTGACCGCTCGTATTGGCGTCGTCACTTTCCCGGGGAGTCTCGACGACCGGGACACCCAGCGCGCGATCCGTCTCGCGGGTGCCGAACCCGTCGCCCTCTGGCACAAGGACAAGAACCTTCACCAGGTCGACGCCGTGGTGTTGCCCGGCGGTTTCTCCTACGGCGATTATCTGCGCGCCGGGGCCATCTCCCGGTTCTCGCCGGTGATGGAGACCGTCATCGAGCAGTCGAAGGCCGGTCTGCCGGTCCTCGGCATCTGCAACGGCTTCCAGATCCTCACCGAGGCCCACCTGCTCCCCGGCGGGATGCTCGGCAACGACCACCTCCACTTCATCTGCCGCGACCAGAAGCTGCGGGTCGAGAACGCCGCCACCTCCTGGACCAGCGACTACGAGAGCGGGCAGGAGATCTACATCCCGCTCAAGAACATGGACGGCCGGTACGTCGCCGACGAGTACACACTCGACAAGCTGGAGGCGGAGGGCCGCGTCGCCTTCCGGTACCTGGACTTCAACCCCAACGGCTCGCTCCGCGACATCGCCGGCATCACCAACGAGGCCGGCAACGTCGTAGGTCTGATGCCGCACCCGGAGCACGCCGTGGAGCCGCTCATCGGCAGCGGCCGCACCGACGGTCTCCCCTTCTTCACCTCGATCCTCAAGAAGCTGGTCAACGCATGAGCCGGACGCCTCTGGACACGGTCGAGCACGCGGCCGCGACCCCCGACGTCGAGCTGCCCTGGGCCGAACTCGGCCTGAAGAAGGACGAGTACGAGCGGGTCGTGGAGATCCTCGGCCGCCGGCCCACCGGTGCCGAGCTCGCCATGTACTCGGTCATGTGGTCCGAGCACTGCTCGTACAAGTCCTCCAAGGTCCATCTGCGCCAGTTCGGCGAGAAGGCGCCGCAGAGCGACGCGCTGCTCGTCGGCATCGGCGAGAACGCCGGTGTGGTGGACGTCGGCCAGGGTTACGCGGTCACGTTCAAGGTCGAGTCGCACAACCACCCCTCTTATGTGGAGCCCTACCAGGGCGCGGCCACGGGCGTCGGCGGCATCGTCCGCGACATCATCGCGATGGGCGCGCGGCCGGTGGCGGTCGTGGACCCGCTGCGCTTCGGTGCCGCTGACCACCCCGACACCAAGCGCGTGCTGCCGGGTGTCGTCGCCGGTATCGGCGGTTACGGCAACTGCCTGGGCCTGCCCAACATCGGCGGCGAGGTCGTCTTCGACTCCTGCTACCAGGGCAACCCGCTGGTCAACGCCGGTGCCATCGGTGTGATGCGGCACGAGGACATCCACCTGGCGAAGGCGTCCGGCGCGGGCAACAAGGTCATCCTGTACGGGGCCCGGACCGGCGGCGACGGCATCGGCGGCGCGTCGATCCTGGCGAGCGAGACCTTCGACGACGCCAAGCCCTCCAAGCGTCCGGCCGTCCAGGTCGGCGACCCCTTCCAGGAGAAGCTCCTCATCGAGTGCACCCTGGAGGCGTTCAAGGAGAAGCTGGTCGTCGGTATCCAGGACCTGGGTGCGGCGGGCCTGTCGTGTGCCACGTCCGAGCTGGCGTCCAACGGCTCCGGCGGCATGACCGTCGTACTCGACGACGTCCCGCTGCGCGACTCCACGCTCTCTCCCGAGGAAATCCTCATGAGCGAGTCGCAGGAGCGCATGTGCGCGGTCGTGGAGCCGGCGAAGGTCGACCGGTTCCTGGAGATCTGCGAGAAGTGGGATGTCATCGCCACGGTGATCGGTGAGGTCACGGACGGCGACCGGCTCGAGATCTTCTGGCACGGCGGCAAGATCGTCGACGTCGACCCGCGCACGGTCGCGCACGACGGCCCGGTCTACGAGCGCCCGTACGCCCGGCCGTCCTGGCAGGACGAGCTCCAGGCGGACGACGCGAACAAGCTGCCGCGGCCCGCTGCTTCGGAGGAGCTGCGGGAGCAGGTCCTGAAGCTGGTCGGCTCGCCCAACCAGGCGTCCAAGAAGTGGATCACCTCGCAGTACGACCACTTCGTGCAGGGCAACACGGTGCTGGCCCAGCCGGAGGACTCCGGCATGATCCGCATCGACGAGGAGACCGGCCTCGGCGTCGCCATCGCGACGGACGGCAACGGCCGGTACGCCAAGCTCGACCCGTACGCGGGCGCGCAGTTGGCGCTGGCGGAGGCCTACCGCAACGTGGCCACGACCGGCGCCAAGCCGCTCGCGGTGTCGGACTGCCTGAACTTCGGCTCGCCCGAGGACCCGGCGGTGATGTGGCAGTTCGCGGAGGCCATCCGCGGTCTGGCAGACGCCTGCCAGCAGCTCGGCACCCCGGTGACCGGCGGCAATGTCTCCCTGTACAACCAGACCGGCGAGGTGGCCATCCACCCGACCCCGGTCGTGGCGGTCCTCGGTGTCATCGACGACGTCGCCCGCCGTACGCCGGTCGCCTTCCAGGAGGAGGGGCAGCTGCTCTACCTCCTCGGCGACACGCGTGAGGAGTTCGGCGGTTCGGCCTGGTCGCAGGTCGTCCACGACCACCTCGGTGGTCTGCCGCCGCAGGTCGACCTGGAGCGCGAGCGGCTGCTCGCCGAGATCCTGATCTCGGCCTCCCGCGACGGCATGATCGACTCCGCGCACGACCTGTCCGACGGCGGTCTGATCCAGGCGGTCGTCGAGTCGGCGCTGCTCGGCGACAAGGGCGCCCGTCTGATCGTCCCGGACGGTCTGGACGCCTTCACCTTCCTCTTCTCGGAGTCGGCGGGCCGCGCGGTCGTGGCCGTACCCCGCTCGGAGGAGGTCCGCTTCAACGACATGTGCGGCGCCCGGGGCCTCCCGGTCACCCGCATCGGCGTGGTCGACGGCGAGGAGATCGACGTCCAGGGCGAGTTCGTGCTCTCCCTGACCGAACTCCGCGAGGTTCACGAGGCGACGATCCCGGCACTGCTGGCGTAGTCGGCAGTACGACATGAAGGTCCCGTCCGGTCAACGGACGGGACCTTCTTCTCGGCTCACCGCACGTAGTTCTTGAGGATCTCCGTGTCGAGTTCGATGCCCATCGGGTGGGGGAGGAGCACCTTCTCGCCGAACTTCGCGGTGAGGACGTGTCGGTAGCCGCCGACCTGCCAGTCCGGGGAGCTGTGCACTGTGACCGTGCAGCTGTCCCGGTCGATCAGGAGGTACAGCGGGATGCCGGACTGGCCGTAGGCGGCCGGCTTCTCGTGCCGGTCCCTGCGGTCCGTGTCCGAGTCGTACGAGGTGACCTCGACGACCATGAGAGCCCCGTCGGGTTCGGCCCACTCGCCGTGCCCCGCAAAGTGGGCCTCGGGCGCGAGCACCGCATCCGGTTTCGCCCTGCCCTCCCGGTACGCCTCGACCCGGAGTCCTTGCCCCTGATACAGGTCCAGGTCGGCCCTGGCCTGCATACAGCGCCGGGCCAGCCAGGACACGATGGTGCTGTGGTCCCCGTCCGTCACCGCTTTGACCCCGATCCGTCCGTTGATGAACTCCAACGTGACGGTCTCGGGAGCGGCGGAGGCGATCGTTTCGAACTCGTCCACCGACATCTGAGACGTGTGCTCGGCCATAACCGTCATGTTGCACCCCCTTCCAGGCGCAGACCAGTGTTGTCGGGTTCCGGCGCCACGGGGCGGTTTTCACGGCCGTACACACGTACGAGTGACCCTCTCCTACGCTTGATCGCATGCCCCCGGCCAAGAAGCGCACCCGCAGCTACGACCACGCCAAGATCCGCGCCGCGGTCTTCGCCCAGCTCCGGCACGTCCAGGACGCCGTGCGCGGGCTCACGCCCGAGCAGCTCGCGCTGCCCACCCGGCTCGGCGAGTGGACCGTACGGGAGTTGGTCGCGCACATCGGGATGGCGGTGACGGCCATCGGGCGCTCCCTCGCGCTGCCGGAGCCGCCGAAGCCGGACGCCGTACTGCTGGACTGGCCCTTCGCGACCTCCGCCAGCTCCTCGGCCATCGACGAGTTCACGAAAAGGCTGGTCGAGGAGCACCCCGACCTCGACGCCTACCTCGCCGACATCACCCGCGCCCTCGAGGAGCTGCTCGACACCCACCCCGGCACCCGGGTGCTGGAGACCAACGCCGGTGCCCTGCCGCTCGCCGACTATCTCGTCACGCGCGCCGTCGAACTCGTCGTCCACACCGACGACCTGACCGCCGCGGTGCCGGGTCTCGAGGTGCCGTACGACCGGCAGGCCCTCGCCGCCTGCACCCGGCTGCTCGCCGACGCGCTGGCCGTCAAGGCGCCCGGCGGCTCGACCGAGGTGCGGATCCCGCCGTATGCCGTCGTGCAGTGTGTCGAGGGACCCCGGCACACCCGCGGCACCCCGCCCAATGTCGTCGAGACCGACCCGCTGACCTGGATCCGGCTCGCGACCGGGCGGCTGGAGTGGTCGGACGCCCTGCGCGAGGCGAAGGTCAGCGCCAGCGGGGAGCGGGCGGATCTTGGCGCTTTGCTGCCCCTGATGAGCTGACGACACAACGGACCGGTAACGACACCGAACCCAACACCCGCCTCGTACGTCGAAGAGACATGAAGCGGACGACAAGTGTGAAGTACGCCGCCGCGGCCCTGGCCGGCACCGCCGTGCTGGCCGCCTGCGGCACGGAATCCGGCAGTGGCAGCGGCTCGGTCGGAGACGGCGAGAAGACCACCAGGACCACCGACGTCATGGCGGACACCCGCTGGGTGCCGCACACGGTGACCGTCGATGGCAAGGAGTACAAGCTGCCGACGGAGGAGAAGAACTTCCGGGTCGACGAGGCGCACATCACCTTCAAGCCCGGCGCCGCCGAGCCGGACGTCGGCGGCGGCGAGTCCGGCGGCACCGTGGGCTGCAACGACTTCGGCGCCGACGTCGAGATCGACGGCGACACCGTGAAGATCACCGACCTCGCCTCGACCGCGATGGGCTGCCCCGGCCCGGTCCAGGAGTTCGAGGAGAAGTTCCAGAGTGTCTTCACCGGCACTCTGAAGGCCGAGATCGAGGAGCAGGACGGCACCAAGTTCCTCACCCTGACCCGCGGCGAAGGCGACAGCATCACCCTGGCCGAGGGACCGGCCGAGGAGCCCGAGCCGGCCCTGAAGGGCACCAAGTGGACCATCGACACCCTGGTCTCCGGCAAGGGCGACGACGCCACGGCCCAGTCCCTGCCCAAGGGCGCCAAGGCCCACCTCACCCTCGCCAAGGACGGCACCGCGAGCGGCAACCTCGGCTGCAACAACTTCCGCGGCAAGGCGACCGTCAAGGACGGCACCATCGAGTTCGGACCGCTGTCGACCACACGCATGCTGTGCGAGGGCCCGGTCATGAAGGCGGAGCAGGAGCTGACCGACATCCTCTCCGGCAAGGTGTCCTACCAGCAGAAAGACCAGGAACTGACCCTCACGGCGGCCTCCGGGGCCGGTCTCGTCGCCCGTGCGAAGTAAGAAAGCCCACTCTCAGCGAATTCGGACCAGTGGTCGATCTCGCCTACACTCGGTGGCGTGCCACGTGGTGACGGTCGACTCAATCATGATCTGCTCCCCGGTGAGAAAGGCCCCCAGGACGCTTGCGGCGTCTTCGGTGTCTGGGCTCCGGGCGAAGAGGTCGCCAAGCTCACTTACTTCGGGCTCTACGCCCTCCAGCATCGGGGTCAGGAATCCGCGGGAATCGCGGTCAGCAACGGCTCCCAGATCCTCGTCTTCAAGGACATGGGCCTTGTGTCCCAGGTCTTCGACGAGACCTCGCTCGGTTCGCTCCAGGGTCATATCGCGGTCGGTCACGCCCGCTACTCGACCACCGGTGCCTCCGTGTGGGAGAACGCCCAGCCGACGTTCCGTGCCACCGCGCACGGCTCGATCGCGCTCGGCCACAACGGCAACCTCGTCAACACCGCCCAGCTCGCCGAGATGGTCGCCGACCTGCCCAAGCAGGAGGGCCGCACCCCGCGTGTGGCGGCGACCAACGACACCGACCTGCTCACCGCGCTGCTCGCGGCCCAGGCGGACGAGGACGGCAAGCCGCTGACCATCGAAGAGGCCGCCCACCAGATCCTCCCGCAGGTCAAGGGCGCCTTCTCCCTCGTCTTCATGGACGAGCACACCCTCTACGCGGCCCGTGACCCGCAGGGCATCCGCCCGCTGGTCCTCGGCCGCCTGGAGCGCGGCTGGGTCGTGGCCTCGGAGTCCGCCGCCCTCGACATCTGCGGTGCCGCCTACGTCCGCGAGATCGAGCCGGGCGAGTTCATCGCCATCGACGAGAACGGCCTGCGCACCTCCCGATTCGCGGAAGCGAAGCCCAAGGGCTGTGTCTTCGAGTACGTCTACCTGGCCCGCCCGGACACCGACATCGCCGGCCGGAATGTGTACCTCTCCCGCGTGGAGATGGGCCGCCGCCTGGCGAAGGAGGCCCCGGTCGAGGCCGACCTGGTCATAGCGACCCCGGAATCCGGCACCCCGGCCGCCATCGGCTACGCGGAGGCCTCCGGCATCCCCTTCGGCGCGGGCCTGGTGAAGAACGCCTACGTCGGCCGTACGTTCATCCAGCCCTCGCAGACCATCCGGCAGCTCGGCATCCGCCTGAAGCTGAACCCGCTGAAGGAAGTCATCAAGGGCAAGCGCCTGGTCGTCGTCGACGACTCCATCGTGCGCGGCAACACCCAGCGGGCCCTGGTCCGCATGCTCCGCGAGGCCGGCGCCGCCGAGGTCCACATCCGGATCTCCTCGCCGCCCGTGAAGTGGCCCTGCTTCTTCGGCATCGACTTCGCCACCCGCGCGGAGCTCATCGCCAACGGCATGACCATCGACGAGATCGGCACCTCGCTCGGCGCCGACTCCCTGGCGTACATCTCCCTCGACGGCATGATCGAGGCGACCACCATCGCCAAGCCGAACCTCTGCCGCGCCTGCTTCGACGGCGAGTACCCGATGGAACTCCCGGACCCCGAGCTGCTCGGCAAGCAGCTCCTGGAGACCGAGCTGGCCGCAGGGCCCGCCGCCACGGCTGCCGCGGACGCGATCCGCCGCCCCTAAGTTCTGCCGTACGACACGAAAGTTCTCACCACATGTCTGAGACAACTGGTGCCAGCTACGCAGCCGCGGGCGTCGACATCGAAGCGGGCGACCGTGCCGTCGAGCTGATGAAGGAGTGGGTGAAGAAGACGCAGCGCCCCGAGGTCCTCGGCGGCCTCGGCGGTTTCGCCGGCCTCTTCGACGCCTCCGCCCTCAAGCGCTACGAGCGTCCGCTGCTCGCCTCCGCCACGGACGGCGTCGGCACCAAGGTCGACATCGCGCGCCAGATGGGCGTCTACGACACCATCGGCCACGACCTGGTCGCGATGGTCATGGACGACATCGTGGTGTGCGGCGCCGAGCCGCTGTTCATGACCGACTACATCTGCGTCGGCAAGGTCCACCCCGAGCGGGTCGCCGCCATCGTGAAGGGCATCGCCGAGGGCTGTGTCCTCGCGGGCTGCGCCCTGGTCGGCGGCGAGACGGCCGAGCACCCCGGCCTGCTCGGCCCGGACGACTTCGACGTCGCCGGCGCCGGTACGGGCGTCGTGGAGGCCGACCGGCTGCTCGGCCCGGATCGCATCCGTAAGGGTGACACCGTGATCGCCATGGCGGCCTCCGGTCTTCACTCGAACGGGTACTCGCTCGTCCGGCACGTCCTGCTGAACCAGGCCGGGCTCGCCCTGGACGCGCGGATCGAGGAGTTCGGCCGCACCCTCGGCGAGGAGCTGCTGGAGCCGACCAAGATCTACTCGCTGGACTGTCTGGCGCTGACCCGGACCGCCGAGGTGCACGCCTTCTCGCACATCACGGGTGGTGGCCTCGCCGCCAACCTGGCCCGCGTCATCCCGGACGAGCTGCACGCGATCGTCGACCGCTCCACCTGGACGCCCGCCCCGGTCTTCGACCTCGTCGGCAAGACCGGTGAGGTCGAGCGTCTTGAGCTGGAGAAGACGCTCAACATGGGCGTCGGCATGATCGCGATCGTGCCGGAGGAGTCCACGGACGTGGCTCTGGACACGCTGGCCGACCGTGGGGTCGAGGCCTGGGTCGCCGGCGAGATCACGGACCGGGGTGAGCACACCACCGGCGCCGAGCTGGTGGGGGACTACGCCTGATCGGCAGCACGAAACCCGGTCCGGCGCCAAGGCCCCGGACCGGGTGAAGTGCAGTTGTGACGGAAACTGCGAAGCGTGCTACGTCAAGCGCCGCGACGCTGCGACGTGGGACCGGACTCGCCGTCCTCGTCCTCGTCGTCGTCGTTGTAGAGATCCGCGTACTGGGCGTACGGGTCGTCTTCGTCTTCGTCGTCCTCGAACGGCTCGCCGTTCGGCGGCTGGTTCGAAGTCGAAGCGCCCAGCTCGTTGGCCAGACGCGACAGGTCAGTCCCGCCGCTGTTGTACTTCAGCTGGCGGGCGACCTTCGTCTGCTTGGCCTTGGCCCGGCCGCGCCCCATGGCTCGACCCCCTCGGTGACGGGGCTCGACGGCCCCAGAGTCTCGACACGCGTTCATGATCTGGAACGGGCTCTCCGCAGAGAGACCGGTCCGTAGGGCTTCCACGGTACCTGAGCCCGCGGCCATACGGTACGTCGCCCGCAGGACGCGCGTGTGCCCAGGACCTTCGAGGTGCCCTGTCCTCGCTGGTCAACGGCGATTTTAACCACTTATCGCCGGTCGACCCGCCGGTAGAAGTGAGAGTTCTCTCTAAGTGCCCACCGGCGGGTACCGGTCAAACCTGTGCGCCGTCCGTGGATCAGCGCGCCCGGCGGGCCGCGGCGGCCTCGTGCATCCGCTGCTCGGCGATCCGGTCGGCCGCGGCGGCCGGCGGGATCCCGTCCGCCTTCGCACGTGCGAATATGGCCAGCGTGGTGTCGTAGATCTTGGCCGCCTTGGCCTTGCACCGCTCGAAGTCGAAGCCGTGCAGCTCGTCGGCGACCTGGATGACACCGCCGGCGTTCACCACGTAGTCCGGGGCGTAGAGGATCCCGCGGTCGGCGAGGTCCTTCTCCACGCCCGGATGGGCGAGCTGGTTGTTGGCGGCCCCGCAGACGACCTTGGCGGTGAGCACCGGCAACGAGTCGTCGCTCAGCGCTCCGCC
The DNA here is from genome assembly GCF_036173105.1 of Streptomyces sp. NBC_00287. NCBI lineage: Bacteria > Bacillati > Actinomycetota > Actinomycetes > Kitasatosporales > Streptomycetaceae > Streptomyces > Streptomyces sp. NBC_00287. The sequence continues at coordinate 4,591,849 of NZ_CP108053.1, read as the reverse complement.
GAGCGCGCAGGGCGCGTAGATGTCGAGGCCCTCGACGCGGATCAGCGCCTCGGTGTCGGCCACAGCCGTCACACGCGCGTGCCGCTCGGTGATCCGCCGTACGGCGTCCTCGCGCACGTCGGTCACGAAGATCTCGGCGCCCTCCGCGACCAGGTGCTCCACCAGGTGGTGGCCGACCTTGCCGACGCCCGCGATACCGACGCGCTTGCCGCGCAGCGAGGGGTCGCCCCACAGATGCTGGGCGGAGGCCCGCATGCCCTGGTAGACGCCGAACGCGGTGAGCACGGAGGAGTCGCCGGCGCCGCCGTTCTCCGGCGAACGCCCGGTCGTCCAGCGGCACTCGCGGGCCACGACGTCCATGTCGGCGACATACGTGCCGACGTCGCAGGCGGTGACATAGCGCCCGCCGAGGGAGGCCACGAACCGGCCGTAGGCCAGCAGCAGCTCCTCGGTCTTGTCGCGCTCGGGGTCACCGATGATCACGGCCTTGCCGCCGCCGTGGTCGAGACCGGCCATGGCGTTCTTGTACGACATCCCGCGCGCGAGGTTCAGGGCGTCGGCGACGGCCTCTTCCTCGGTCGCGTACGGGTAGAAGCGCGTACCGCCGAGGGCGGGGCCCAGCGCGGTGTTGTGGAGGGCGATGACGGCCTTGAGGCCACTGGCGCGGTCCTGGCAGAGCACGACTTGCTCATGACCCCCCTGCTCCGAATGGAACAGGGTGTGCAGTACATCAGCAGATGCGCCGGTCACGTCGGTCACTGTGGTGACTCCTGGTGTAAGTAGCGGCGGTTCGGAGCAGCTCCCGTAGGGGTGGCGGGAACTGTGAGCATGAGATTAGAGCCTGGGGCGCCCCGCCACCTCGACGTGCTCAGGATCACCTACTCCCGGAGTACCCCCGTGCGACGATTTGCATAGTTTTCCCGCGTCTTTGTGAGCGGGTTTCGCAGGTTTTCCTGGCAGACGGCGGGGGAGGGAGCAGGCGTGCCCAAGGTGTCCTCGGTGATCGTTCCGTACGCGACCTATCTGCGCGTGTACGAGCCGCTGGCCGCCTTCCCCGAGCCCGAGCGCGGCCACTGGGAGCGCTACGCCCGCCGCACCGACCGTCCCTCGTACCAGGACGAACTGCGCCGCGCCCTCGCCGACTTGCTGCCCACCCCGCCCATCCCGGTGCCGGTGCACGAGAGCAGCGACGCCTTTGTGCTCGAGGTCGACGGGGTGGTGTGCGTGTGCCCCTGGCGCACCCGGCTGCGCGGCTGGCAGGCGCTCGGCGAGCTGCCCGAGGAGCTGCCGCGGCCGGTCCTGGAAGCGGTGCTGCCAGAGGTCGTACGGCGGCAGGCGGCCCAGGACTACGAGCGCTGGCTGGCGCGCAACCCGGACGCCCGGCCCTGGATCCGCACTTCGACCTGGCAGGTGCCGCTGCACTGGTTCGTGCTGGTCGGGGACGAGGAGCGGCGCTACGACAAGGGCACCGGCGAGATCCCGCCGATGCTGCGCTACCGGACGCCGATGGTGCAGGCGCGGCGCCGGGTGGCTCGAGCGCTCAGGACGCTCAAGGACACCATCGACGAAGGGCCGCTCGTGGACGGCCTGGTGGACGTGGGGCGCTGGCTGGAGGAGTTCCATCCGCGGTCCCTGGTCGAACTCGACTACGGCGGCCTGGTGCATGTGCTGCCGGCCGGTGAGCTGGAGGACGACCACTCCGCCGCGGATGTGGCCGAGGGCATCGCGGCGCTGCGGGAGGGCGACGGCGCGGCGGCGGGGGTGGCGTACGGGCGGCTGGTGGAGCGGTGGCGGTCGGTACGGGACCGGCGGTCGGCCAACTGACTGTGGGCCAGGTCACTGTGGCCCGGGTCACTGTGGGTCCAGTCACTGTGGGCCAGGTCACGAACTGACGTTTGACCAGACGCCCGTTTTCGGGTTTCGTCCTCCTTCTGACGCGCCTGGCGTTGCTGAAGTTTCGTCAACATGGGGACGTAGGTCCCGATCCGGGCGTTCAGCCTCAAGGTGTGTCAAGCGTGATGGACCGCACTTACGCGGCTCTTGCGTCTCTTGCCCTCCCTCATGCCAAAATAGGACAAGGAGTCCGGGGAGGACTCCGCTCGCATTGCACGCTTTGGGGGGTCTGGTGCCTCCTGATCGCCCTGTGACTGATCGTCACAGTGGCGTGACTGTCCGCTATGGCATGGTCCATCGGCTTCCGTCGCTGATGAACACCTGGAGGGGCAATTCCATCGGTTTGGCCGACGCGGCTGGACAGATGGTGTAGTTGTAGTGCCGAGGACAAGCCGTTCGTCCTATAACCGACTCGACTCGCGTCCGCCATTTCGGGCAACGCGGGTCAAGGTGCAGAATTTAGAGGAAAGAACCGAGAAGGTTCGGTTCTCCCGAGGAGGCCGCTCATGACCGCTCGCACCCCTGATGCCGAGCCGCTGCTGACCCCGGCTGAGGTCGCCACCATGTTCCGTGTGGACCCGAAGACGGTCACACGGTGGGCGAAGGCCGGAAAGCTTACGTCCATCCGTACGCTCGGCGGGCACCGCCGTTACCGCGAGGCTGAGGTCCGCGCTCTGCTCGCGGGCATCCCGCAGCAGCGCAGCGAGGCCTGAACAACTTCATAGCTGGGCAAATCGGCAGGTCCCCCAACATGCCGAGGCGTCCAGAACCTACAGCTCCAAGCGACGCGGGTACTGCCCCAACAGGACCCACGCCCAAGGCTTCAGGCAACTGACAGGGTGCGTCGTAGATCGCGCTGGACTCCGCCGGGTCCAGCGCGATCTTTTTTGTGTGCGCAGCCAAGGCTTGCGGGGGGCTCTGTGTGTGGCCTTGTCGGAGCCTGGGGAGGGGTGTCGGATCTCCTGTGGATGCACCCCCGTGGGTGGTGCAATTGCACATATTAAATTGACCAGTTGTAGGTGGGGTGTAAGTACCGCGGTTTCGGAAACTCATGCGGTGACACCCGTCACATGCCAGGGAGCTTGTTGCCCTTGGCGTATGTGCGCTAGAGGAACCGCACGTTCCAGCGTCCCACGGTGGCGCGGGTGTTGAGGCCGGCGATGGTCACGCGGGGGCGGGGCTTTCCTCCCCGGACTCGACGGACTCGACGGACTCGACGGACTCGACTGGCTCGGCGGGGGCCGGCGGCGGGGAGTCCATCGCGAGCCGCAGCAGCTGATGGCAGATCGGGCAGTGCCGGGTGAGATGCCGGTAGGAGGAAGCGGCCGCCAGATGCGCACGGAGCAACGCCCGCGTCTCATGCCTAGCCGAAGCCGTCATACGCCACCTCCAGGGCCGTACGGAGAAGGGGCCCTGGTTTCTGGGTACCGACGGAATGTGACGCCGTCAAGACGGCGTGGGGCGCCTTGGGGTCGCCCGGGACGGCAAACGCAGAAGAGCCCGGGTCGTATGACCCGGGCTCTTTCATCTATGCGGTCCTGACGGGATTTGAACCCGCGGCCTCCACCTTGACAGGGTGGCGAGCACTCCAAGCTGCTCCACAGGACCAGGTTTCGCGGCGCTTATTGCTGCGTTGCGCTGCGAGAAGAGACTGTACAGGAGGGTGGGTGTCCTGGTCGAACTCACCCTCTGTGCAGGCTCCGTTACGGCGCCAGCGTGTCGATCGCCTTCACGATCCGCTTGTCCGAGACGGGGTACGCCGTGCCGAGCGCGTGGGCGAAATAGCTGACCCTCAGTTCCTCGATCATCCAGCGGATGTCGAGCACCTGCTGCGGGACCGGGCGGCCCTGGGGCATCTGCTCCAGCAGCCAGGCGTACTCGTCCTGCATCTCATGGACCTTCTCCATACGGGTCGTGTCCCGCTGGACGTTCGTCGGCATCTGCTGCAGCCGCCGGTCCGCCGCCACCAGGTACCGCATCAGGTCCGGCAGCCGCCGAATCCCCGCGGCCGTGACGAAGCCGGGCTTCACCAGCGCGTTGAGCTGCTTGCGGACGTCGGTGAGGTTTGCGAGCAGCGCCGGGCTCTGTACGGCCTTCAGACGGCGCTCACAGGCCTGCCAGGCGGCCAGCACCTGCTGCACCTGCCCCACCGCACGCACCGTCGTGTCGACGATCTCGGCGCGGACCTTGTCGTACAGCTTCCGGTACGACTCCTCGTCCCACGCCGGCCCCCCGAAGTCACCGATCAGCTTGTCCGCCGCCGCCATCGCGCAGTCGTCGAACAGGGCCTGGATCGAACCGTGCGGATTCGCCGACAGCGCCAGCTTCTGCGCGTTCGTCAGGTGGTCGCTCGCGAACTTCGCCGGGTTGACCGGGATGTTGCGCAGGAGCAGCCGCCGCGTGCCCTGCCACATCGCCTGCGCCTGCTCCGCCTCCGTGTCGAAGAGGCGTACGGAGACCGTGTCGCCGTCGTCCACCAGCGCCGGGTACGCCTTGACCGGCTGCCCGGCGCGGCGGGTCTCGAAGACCCGGGTCAGCGTGCCGATCGTCCAGTCCGTGAGGCCCTTGCGCTCCAGCGACTCGCCGCCCTCCCGGGAAGCCGTCGCCGCGGCCGCCTGGGACAGAGCCTGGCGCGCCTTCGGCTTCAGCTGGAGCTTCAGCGCCTCCAGATCCTTGTCCTCCGCCAGCTTGCGGCGGCGCTCGTCGACGATCCGGAAGGTGATGCGGAGATGGTCGGGGACCTTCGTCCAGTCGAAGTCCTCGGCCTCGAAGGGGACGCCGACCATGCGCTTGAGCTCGCGGGCCATCGTCGTCGTCAAAGGCTCCTGGAGCGGCACCGCCGTATCGAGGAACCGCTTGGCGAAGTTCGGCGCCGGCACGTAGTTACGGCGGATCGGCTTGGGCAGCGAGCGGATCAGCTCGGTGACGACCTCCTCCCGCAGCCCCGGGATCTGCCAGTCGAAGCCCTCGTCCGTGACCTGGTTGAGCACCTGGAGCGGAACCTGGACCGTCACACCGTCCGCGTCCGCGCCCGGCTCGAACTGGTACGTCACCCGGAACTTCAGCTGCCCCTGCCGCCACGAGTCCGGATAGTCGGCCTTCGTGACCGCCTCCGCCGACTCTCGGATGAGCATCTCCCGCTCGAAGTCCAGGAACTCCGGCTGCTCATGCCGCTTCCGCTTCCACCACGAGTCGAAGTGGGCGCCGGACACGACATGGTCGGGCACTCGCTGGTCGTAGAAGTCGAAGAGGGTGTCGTCGTCGACGACGATGTCCCGGCGCCGGGCGCGGTGTTCGAGTTCCTCGACCTCGCTCAGCAGCTTGCGGTTGTCGGCGAAGAACTTGTGGTGCGTGCGCCAGTCGCCCTCGACGAGCGCGTTACGGATGAAGAGCTCGCGGCTGGTCTCCGGGTCGACACGGCCGTAATTGACCTTCCGCTGCGCGACGATCGGCACGCCGTACAGCGTGACCTTCTCGTACGCCATCACCGCCGCCTGGTCCTTCTCCCAGTGCGGTTCGCTGTACGTCCGCTTCAGGAGGTGCTCGGCGAGCGGCTCGACCCACTCCGGCTCGATCTTGGCGTTGACGCGGGCCCAGAGCCGGGAGGTCTCCACCAGCTCGGCGGACATCACGAACCGGGGCTGCTTCTTGAAGAGAGCCGAGCCCGGGAAGATCGCGAACTTGGCGCTGCGCGCGCCCAGGTATTCGTTCTTGTTGCCGTCCTTCACGTCCTTCATACCGATGTGCGAGAGCAGACCGGCGAGGAGGGAGACATGGACGCTCTGGTCGGCCGCGTCCTCCTCGTTCGGATGGATGGCCATCTGCTTGGCGACCGTGCGCAGTTGGCTGTAGATGTCCTGCCACTCACGGATCCGCAGGAAGTTCAGGTACTCCTGCTTGCACATGCGCCGGAAGGAGGAGGATCCGCGCTCCTTCTGCTGCTCGCGGATGTAACGCCACAGATTCAGATAGGCGAGGAAGTCGCTGGTCTCGTCCTTGAAGCGGGCGTGCTGCTGATCGGCCTGGGCCTGCTTGTCGGCGGGGCGCTCGCGCGGGTCCTGGATGGACAGCGCGGCGGCTATCACCATGACCTCGCGGACACAGCCGTTCCGGTCGGCCTCCAGGACCATCCGGGCCAGCCGCGGGTCGACGGGCAGCTGGGCCAGCTTGCGGCCGGTGTCGGTGAGCCGCTTGCGTACGTCCTTCTGCGCCGGGTCCAACGCGCCCAGTTCCTGGAGGAGTTGGACGCCGTCGCGGATGTTGCGGTGGTCCGGCGGGTCGATGAAGGGGAACTTCTCGATGTCGCCGAGACCGGCGGCGGTCATCTGGAGGATGACGGAGGCGAGGTTCGTACGGAGGATCTCGGCGTCCGTGAATTCCGGGCGGGCGACGAAGTCGTCCTCGGCGTACAGCCGGATGCAGATGCCGTCGGACGTACGGCCGCAGCGGCCCTTGCGCTGGTTGGCGCTGGCCTGGCTGATCGGCTCGATGGGCAGCCGCTGGACCTTGGTGCGGTGGCTGTAGCGGGAGATACGGGCGAAGCCGGGGTCGATGACGTACTTGATCCCGGGGACGGTCAGCGAGGTCTCGGCGACGTTGGTCGCCAGAACGATCCTGCGCCCGGTGTGCTGCTGGAAGACGCGATGCTGCTCGGCGTGCGAGAGCCGGGCGTAGAGGGGCAGCACCTCGGTGAACCGGTATTTCTTCTTTTCGAGGGCGTCGGCGGTGTCCCGGATCTCCCGCTCCCCCGAGAGGAAGACGAGGATGTCGCCCTTCCCCTCGGCCTGGAGCTCCTCCACGGCGTCGCAGATCGCGGTGATCTGATCGCGGTCGGAGTCGTCGGAGTCCTCTTCGAGGAGCGGCCGGTACCGCACCTCGACCGGATACGTCCGCCCGCTGACCTCGATGATCGGCGCGTCCCCGAAGTGCCGGGAGAACCGCTCGGGATCGATGGTGGCGGAGGTGATGACGACCTTGAGGTCGGGCCGCCTCGGCAGCAACTGCGCGAGATAGCCGAGCAGGAAGTCGATGTTCAGGGACCGCTCGTGGGCCTCGTCGATGATGATCGTGTCGTAGGCGCGCAGCTCGCGGTCGGTCTGGATCTCCGCGAGCAGGATGCCGTCCGTCATCAGCTTGATGAAGGTGGCGTCCGGGTTCACCTGGTCGGTGAAGCGGACCTTCCAGCCGACGGCCTCACCGAGGGGCGTGTTCATCTCCTCGGCCACGCGCTCGGCGACCGTACGGGCGGCGATACGGCGGGGCTGGGTGTGCCCGATCATGCCGCGGACGCCACGCCCGAGCTCCAGACAGATCTTCGGGATCTGGGTGGTCTTACCGGACCCGGTCTCACCGGCGACGATGACGACCTGATGATCGCGGATGGCGGCCGCGATCACGTCCTTCTTCTGGCTGACGGGCAGCTGCTCGGGATACGCGACGGCCGGCACACGGTCACGCCGCGTGCTCATCCGCTCCTCGGCCTTCACGACCTCGGCCTCGATCTCGGCGAGAACGGCGGCCCGGGCCTCCGGCTTGCGGATCTTGCGCGCACCTTCGAGCCGCCGCCCGAGCCGCTGCGCATCACGCAGGGACAACTCGGTCAGACGGGGGGCGAGGGCGCCGAGGGCGGGGGCAGGGTGCGTAGACATACGCGGTCCAGGATCTCATCCCGTACAAAGAAGGGGCGAACGCTTTTGCACCAGCGCCCGCCCCGCCCCCTCACCTACGCCGTGTGCGTCACCGCACGTCGACGTAGTCCTCCATGCCGCTGCCCACGAAGTGCTGGGTGTCGGGATACAGGTGGACCGGCACCCAGGTGCCGTCCTCCTGGGCCGTGAAGCCCTTGCTGAAGGAGCCGCTCGTCGTCGTGGTGACGGTGGCCATCAGGTACCAGGTGGTCTCGCCCTTGGGCCGGAAGAGGATCTGCACCTTCTTGCCGCCGTAGGCCTTCCAGGTGGAGGTGTCCACCTTGCGCTCCTGGAGGACGCCCTTCACGGTGATCGTCCGGCCCTTGGACACCGGCTCGGGGGACGCGTTGGCGTCCTTGATCCGGGTGAGGGCACGGGTCTTGCGCACGCTCTTGCTGACCGTGCCCTTGATGTCCTGGGTGGTGGACCCGGCGTAGCGCAGTCGCCAGTAGCCGTCGGTGTAGCCCGGCAGCCGCTCGACGATGAACTGCGAGCCGAAGCTGGTCTTCACCGTCTTCTTCGTGGTCCAGCCGCTCGTGCCGTCGGCCGAGTACTGGATCTGGACGTCGACCTGGGCGCTGCTTTCGTGCCCGATCACATCGAGGCTGCCGGTGACCTCCAGCTGCGCGTACCTGTCCATCCGCGCCGTGAACTCCGTGAACTTCGTGGTGGCCGTGACCGCGACGGTGACGTCGGCGGTGGCGGTGCGCTGGATCCACGGGTTGTACGGGTACGGCGGGAAGGCCACCTCGTAGACGGACTTCTTGCCGTACGGGTAGCGCACGAAGGAGAAGCGGCCGTTCGCGTCGGTGGTCGACTCGACGGGACTGCAGGTGGTGCAGTCCTTGTAGTCCATCTCCAGCGGGATGCCGGACAGCGGCTTCCACTCGGTGCCGCTCTGGTACTGGAGCGTGCCGGTCACCCTGATCTTGTCGCCGGCGGTGACGTGGTAGCTGCTCTTGTCGAGGACGAAGCGGGTCGGCGCCCTCTGGGGCGTGATGTCGACCCAGGGGACGGTGGCGTATCCCAGGTCACCGTTGTACGTGGCCCAGGCCCAGCCGCCCTCCGTCAGCCGATGGGAGAGGGCGAAGTGACCGGACTCGTCCGTCACCGCGCTCGTCTCGCCGTTCTGGCCGAGCCGGAGGTCCACGGTGGCGCCGGGCAGCGGCACCGTCTCGCGGGTGCTGGGGTCCCGGACGACCAGGTCGCCGGCGGCGGTGACCGTCTTGTTCTCGATGGTCGGCGCGGTGGGCGTGACCGAGAAGGCGCTGATGACCGGCTGCTTCCGGTAGCGCAGGGTGCCCGCGTTCTTCTGGACGGTGGTCTCGCCCGCCGTGTTCCTGGCCTCGATGTCGACCGTGTAGTCGCCGAGGGTGTCCAGATGGATGGGCTGGGAGGACCAGACGCCCTCCCACGCACTGACGTAGTACGTCTGCTCGAAGTCGGTGACCGTGGCGACCGGTGTATCCGACTCGGCGCTGCCGACGGGCCGCAGTGACGCGGTGATCCTGTCGATTTCGCCGCTGTAGTTCAGGCGTACGTCGAGGACCGACCAGTCGGCCTGGTCGCTGTGCGCCTCTTTGACCGTGGGTCCGGCGGCATGGGCCGTGCCGGGTACGGCGAGCGTGGAGAACAGGACGGCGGCAGCCGTCACCAGCCCTCTCGTGATGCGTCTCAAGAACCCCCCTCAGGCTCTCAGTGAGCGACGAAAACCCCCACCGGTTGCCCGATGGGGGTTTTCGTACTGAGTGGCTGGGGCCGGGGTCGAACCGGCGACCTATCGCTTTTCAGGCGATCGCTCGTACCAACTGAGCTACCCAGCCACGAGGCTTCCGAGGAAACCTCAGCGGTCCTGACGGGATTTGAACCCGCGGCCTCCACCTTGACAGGGTGGCGAGCACTCCAAACTGCTCCACAGGACCAAGCTGTTGCGTACGACAGTGTCGCACACCGTACTGCGTGCCCCCAACGGGATTCGAACCCGTGCTACCGCCTTGAAAGGGCGGCGTCCTAGGCCGCTAGACGATGAGGGCTATCGGCCCGCCTGGGCGCTTCGCAGCGCGTCGGGGACGTGAGAAGCATATGGGATGGCGGGAGGGATCGCCAAAACGGTTTAGGGGGAGGCCGGTGCGGAGGGCGTACCGCCCGGCTGGTTCTCCTCCGGGAGGTGTCGGCTGACCTCGGCCGTCGTCAGGCCCAGGCCGCCCAGTTCGATCTCGTCCCAGGCCTGGAGGCGCTTGGTGTCCCGGTCGAAGTAGAGGATCGAGGTCTCGATGGGGTCCGGGTACTTGCCTTCGATCGCTCGTAGCCCGCTGCCGCCCGTCGAGCCTTCGATGCGCAGGCGGGTGCCCTGCTCCAGGACCTCCATCTCGTCGTGGTGGAGGTGGCCCGCCAGGACCAGGGGCACCTCGCCGTCCACCTCGCGCGCCGCCGACGGTTCGTGGGCGATCGCCACGTCCACCGGGGTCCCGGCCGCCCGCTGGTCGCGCAGGGCCGAGGCGAGCCGGGCGCCGGCCAGTTCCTGGGAGGCCTCGGCGCCCGGTTTGTTCGTGCGGTCGGGGGTGAACTGCGGGTCGCCGATCCCGGCGAAGCGCAGGCCCGCGACGGTCGTGGCGCGGCCCTCGTCCAGGACGTGCACGTTGTCGAGGTCTTCCAGGTACCGCTGGGTGAGCATCGAGTCGTGGTTGCCGCGGACCCAGACATAGGGCGCGCCGAGGTCCTCGATCGGGTCCAGGAAGCCGTTCTCGGCGGCCGAGCCGTGGTCCATGGTGTCGCCGGAGTCGACGATCACATTGACCTGGTACTGCTCCACCAGCGACGCGATGATCTTCCAGCTCGCCGGGTTGAGGTGGATGTCCGACACGTGCAGGACGCGGATCGTGGTCGGGTCGGGCTGGTAGGCGGGGAGGGTGGAGGTGGCGTCGTACAGCTTGGTCACGTTGGTCACCAGGCGGGCCAACTCCTTTTGGTAGACGTCGAATTCGGTGACGATGCTGCGGGCGTCGCCGACCAGGGAGGGGGCCGAGGAGAGCAGTCCGGAGAACTTCGGTTCCAGGACCGAGTTCGGGTTCCAGGTGGCGGCTGCCGTGCCGCCGGAGGCGGCGAGCAGGGTGAGGGCGAGGCCGCCGGCGGCCAGGGCGCGGCGGGGGCGGCGGTAGACGGCGAGGCCGAGTGCGGTGGCGCCCGCGACGACGGCGACGCACGAGCGGATGGCCAGGTCACGGGTGCCGTGGGCGACGTCGTCGGCGACCTCGTCCTGGAGTCCGGAGAGGCGCTCGGGGTGGTCGACGAGGGCTTGGGCGCGCTCGGGGTCGAGCTGGTCGACGTTGACGTCCAGGCGGACCGGGGCGACATGGCTGTCGAGCTGGAGGGCGCCGAGCGGGGAGACGTTGATCTTCGTGCCGCCGCTGACGGACGGGCGCAGGGTCATCGTGGTGTTCATGGGCCCGACGGACACGCGCACATTGCCGACGATGAGCAGGCCGAGCCAGGCGCCGAGCAGCACGACCGTGACCAGGCCGAGGGCGCGGCCCCAGGGGTGGGGCTGCGGGACGAGCTGGATCGTGCTGGGTGCTTGGCGGGCGCGGTAGTGGCGCGTCAGGGCGCGCGGGGCCCTTCGTATCCGGTTGGTGGCGGTGAGGACTGCGGCGGGGACGCGGGCCATTGGTCCCGTATGCCCAAGTGCGGGGGTGGATATGCCGGGCGTCGGCGGCTCTCGTACGGGCGTCTTGTACCGGACAATGGGCCTGTGCTGGAGATGACGCGCGAGGAGTTCGAGGAACTGGTCGCCGAGGCGCTGGACCGGATTCCGCCGGAGCTGACGCGGCTGATGGACAACGTCGCGGTGTTCGTCGAGGACGAACCGCCGACCGACGATCCCGAGCTGCTCGGGCTGTACGAGGGGACGCCGCTGACGGACCGGGGTGAGTGGTACGCGGGTGTGCTGCCGGACCGGATCACGATCTACCGGGGGCCGACGCTGCGCTACTGCGAGTCGCGGGAGGACGTGGTCGCGGAGACCGAGGTGACGGTCGTGCACGAGATCGCGCATCACTTCGGGATCGACGACGCCCGGCTGCACGCACTCGGGTACGGGTGAGCGCCCGCTGATACGGGTCGCGTGTCCTCTTGTGGGCGGGGGGAGTTGGGGAGGTTGACTCCTTCATCCTCCACCGGAGGTGGCTGCCCGTGCGCCCCTTGTACGTACCCGTCCGTCTGGCCGCCACGGTGATGGCCGTCGCCGCTGCCGCCGGCTGTATGAGCGTGGGTGACGACGGTGCCGGCCCGGGTGCGAAGCCGTCGCACTCCGCGGGGCAGCGGGGTGGGGAGGCGCCGGACGGCGGCTCTGCGGTGTCCGGCGGCGGCAGTGGGTACGGGGCCGCGGCGGCGGACGGCAAGCGGGGGCAGGGCAAGGAGAAGGGGAAGTCCGAGGGCGGGGAGTCGGCGTCGCCGTCGGCATCCGCGTCGGCCGAACCGAGCGGAGGCGCTCCCGCGCAGGACAAGCCGGGGAAGACGGAGAGGCCCACCGAGCCTCCCGAGCCGACGAAGGCGCCGCCGACCCCGACGCGCCCGGCGGAACCGACGCCGACGCCTACGCCCCCGGAGCCGACGCCCACACCCACGCCGACGGCCGCCGAGCCCTCGTCCTCGGCGCACGGGGAGGCGGGGCCGCAGATGCTGCAGCGGGAGCCGGCGCCGGAGGCAGGGTCGCCGGTGTGAGCTACGTCTAACGGGCTCGGTTTGCCTTCGGGGGTGGTGGGTGCGTATGGTTATAGATCGTTTGATTCATTTGCCCGGCGCCACAGAAGAGCGCGCCGTGTGGCGCGTTCTCTCCCTTGCCGTGGCTGACCGCATAGAGGCGGTCGTATTGCGAAATCACGGAGTTGACGGGCGCGTGCCGACGAGACTCCGGAAGGTTTCGCTTACGCATGTCCATTTCCAGTTCTGATCACATCGTCCTGCCCGAGAACAGCGAGAACGAGGCTCTTGAGCCCGTCGAGGCCGTCGAGGAGACCCCCGAGGTCACCTTCGCGGACCTCGGTCTCCCCGAGGGCGTCGTGCGCAAGCTCGCGCAGAACGGCGTGACCACCCCCTTCCCGATCCAGGCCGCGACCATCCCGGACGCCCTGGCCGGCAAGGACATCCTCGGCCGTGGCCGTACCGGCTCCGGCAAGACCCTCTCCTTCGGTCTGCCGACCCTGGCCACGCTGGCCGGCGGTCGCACCGAGAAGCACAAGCCGCGCGCCGTCATCCTCACCCCGACGCGTGAGCTCGCCATGCAGGTGGCCGACGCGCTCCAGCCGTACGGCGACGTCCTCGGCCTCAAGATGAAGGTCGTCTGCGGCGGCACGTCCATGGGCAACCAGATCTACGCCCTCGAGCGCGGCGTCGACGTCCTCGTCGCCACGCCGGGCCGACTGCGCGACATCATCAACCGCGGCGCCTGCTCCCTCGAGAACGTCCAGATCGCCGTCCTCGACGAGGCCGACCAGATGTCCGACCTGGGCTTCCTGCCCGAGGTCACCGAGCTGCTCGACCAGGTCCCGGCCGGCGGTCAGCGGATGCTGTTCTCGGCCACCATGGAGAACGAGATCTCCACGCTGGTCAAGCGCTACCTGAGCAACCCGGTCACGCACGAGGTCGACAGCGCCCAGGGCAACGTCACGACCATGTCGCACCACATCCTGATCGTGAAGCCCAAGGACAAGGCGCCGGTCACGGCCGCGATCGCCTCCCGCAAGGGCCGCACGATCATCTTCGTGCGCACCCAGCTGGGTGCCGACCGTATCGCCGAGCAGCTCTGCGACTCCGGTGTGAAGGCCGACGCGCTGCACGGCGGTATGACGCAGGGCGCACGTACCCGCGTGCTGGAGGACTTCAAGAAGGGCTACGTCAACGCCCTCGTCGCCACCGACGTCGCCGCCCGCGGTATCCACGTCGACGGCATCGACCTGGTGCTGAACGTGGACCCGGCCGGTGACCACAAGGACTACCTGCACCGTGCAGGGCGTACGGCTCGCGCGGGCCGCACCGGCACCGTCGTGTCGCTGTCCCTGCCGCACCAGCGCCGCCAGATCTTCCGTCTCATGGAGGACGCGGGCGTCGACGCCGGGCGTCACATCATCCAGGGCGGCGCCGCCTTCGACCCGGAGGTCGCCGAGATCACCGGCGCCCGTTCGATGACCGAGGTGCAGGCCGAGTCCGCGGGCAACGCCGCGCAGCAGGCCGAGCGTGAGGTCGCCCACCTGAACAAGCAGCTGGAGCGTGCGCAGCGGCGCGCGTCCGAGCTGCGCGAGGAGGCCGACCGCCTCGTCGCCCGGGTCGCCCGCGAGCGCGGCGAGGACCCGGAGGCCGCGGTGGCCGAGGCGCAGGCGGCGGCCGCGGCGGAGATCGCCGTGCCGGAGCAGCCGGTGGCGCAGGACGTGGAGCGCGTCGAGCGTCGCGACAACGACCGTGGCGGTTTCCGCCGGGACGACCGTCGTGACGACAACCGTGGTGGCTTCCGTCGCGACGAGCGTCGGGACGACCGTGGTGGCCGTTCCTTCGAGCGTCGTGACGACAACCGTGGTGGCGGGCGTTCGTTCGAGCGTCGTGACGACAACCGTGGTGGTGGCCGTTCCTTCGAGCGTCGCGACGACAACCGCAGTGGCGGTTTCCGCCGGGACGACCGTGGTGAGCGTCGGGACGACCGTGGTGGCCGTTCCTTCGAGCGCCGTGACGACAACCGTGGTGGTGGGCGTTCGTTCGAGCGCCGTGACGACAACCGTGGTGGCGGCTTCCGTCGCGACGACCGTCCGGCCCGTTCCTTCGACCGGCGTGACGAGCGCGGTGGGCACCGCGGCAGCGACCGTCCCTTCAACCGGGACCGTCAGGGCGACCGCCCGGGCTTCCGCGCCGGCGGCCACGACCGCCCGAGCCACGACCGCCCCAGCCACGAGCGTCCGTCCGGCCGTCGTGACGACCACCGCGGTGGCGGTTCCTTCCAGCGCCGCGAGGACAAGCCGCGCTGGAAGCGCAACGGCTGACGCTGAGGCGTAGCAGCTTGAAGGGCCCGCACGATTTCGGTCGTGCGGGCCCTCTTTTTAGCCATCCGTGACGCATGTCGTAGGCCCCACGAGGGAATCGCTGGGGACATGACAGATGACGCCATAGCGAGCGGGCCGTCGGACGGACAACTCTCCGACGAAGAGCGGCTGGCCCAGCTCGGCTACACGCAGGTTCTCGCCCGCCGGATGTCGGCGTTCTCCAACTACGCGGTCTCCTTCACGATCATTTCGGTTCTGTCGGGCTGTCTGACGCTGTATCTGTTCGGCATGAACACCGGCGGCCCGGCGGTGATCACCTGGGGCTGGGTCGCGGTCGGTCTGATGACGCTGTTCGTCGGTCTCGCGATGGCCGAGATCTGCTCGGCGTACCCGACGTCGGCCGGTCTGTACTTCTGGGCCCACCGGCTCGCCCCGCCCCGGACCGCGGCCGCCTGGGCCTGGTTCACGGGCTGGTTCAACGTGCTGGGCCAGGTCGCGGTGACCGCCGGCATCGACTTCGGCGCCGCGTCCTTCCTCGGCGCGTATCTGAACCTCCAGTTCGACTTCGAGGTCACCCCCGGCCGCACGATCCTGCTGTTCGCCGGGATCCTGGTCCTGCACGGTCTGCTGAACACCTTCGGCGTGCGGATCGTCGCGCTGCTGAACAGCGTGAGCGTGTGGTGGCACGTCATCGGGGTCGCGGTCATCGTCGGCGCCCTGACCTTCGTACCGGACGAACACCAGTCCGCGTCCTTCGTCTTCGGTGAGTTCGTGAACAACACGGGCTGGGGGAGCGGGGTGTACGTAGTCCTGATCGGCCTGCTGATGGCCCAGTACACCTTCACCGGCTACGACGCCTCCGCCCATATGACGGAGGAGACCCACGACGCGTCCACGGCGGGCCCGAAGGGCATCGTGCAGTCCATCTGGACGTCGTGGATAGCGGGATTCGTGCTGCTGCTGGGCTTCACCTTCGCGATCCAGTCGTACGACGGCGCCCTCACGTCCCCGACCGGCGCGCCGCCCGCCCAGATCCTCCTCGACGCGCTCGGCGCGACCGCGGGCAAGCTGCTGCTCCTGGTCGTGATCGGGGCGCAGTTGTTCTGCGGGATGGCGTCGGTGACGGCCAACAGCCGCATGATCTACGCCTTCTCGCGCGACGGCGCACTGCCGTTCTCGCACATCTGGCACACGGTGAGCCCGCGCACCCGCACGCCGGTCGCGGCGGTCTGGCTGGCGGCCGGCGGGGCCCTGCTCCTGGGCCTGCCGTATCTGATCAATGTCACGGCCTACGCGGCGGTGACCTCGATCGCGGTGATCGGCCTCTACATCGCCTACGTCATCCCGACATTGCTGCGGCTGCGCAAGGGCGAGGCCTTCGAGCGGGGGCCCTGGCACCTGGGGCGCTGGTCCACGGCGATCGGCGTGGTGGCGGTGGCGTGGGTCGGCGTGATCACGGTCCTGTTCATGCTGCCGCAGGTCTCCCCCGTCACCGCGGAGACCTTCAACTACGCCCCGGTCGCCGTCCTGGTCGTCCTCGGCTTCGCCGCCACCTGGTGGTGGGCCTCGGCCCGGCACTGGTTCCTCAACCCCGAGCACGAACGCACGCTCGCCCGCGAGGCGGCCCGCGCCGGAGCACCCGAACCGGTCGATCCGTAACCCTTCACCCACCGGACGCGGCCGTGTCCCCGATACCCGATCGGAGACACGGCCACGTCCGGCTATGCTCGTGGGGGCAACATCGCCTGGGCCCTTAGCTCAATTGGCAGAGCAGTGGACTTTTAATCCATTGGTTGTGGGTTCGAGTCCCACAGGGCCTACAACGGAGCCCCAGTTCAGAGTGGATCTGAACTGGGGCTCGTGGCGTTTGCGGCTATCCCGCTCGGTCGGTGCCGGTGTCGATGAGGATCTGTTCGGCCTGCGTCGCGCTGTCCGCTCGGACGGCCTCGGCCATGGCGGCGCGCGCGGCGTCGGGCGTCGCGTGCGGCGGGATCACGAGGAGGGAGAAGAGATCCTGCTCGCCCCGCGTGATGAGGACGGTGTCGTCGCCGATCGGAGAGGAGTCGATGTGGACGACACGGTCGTCGATGGTCATCCGTGTCGGCAGCTCTTCCCAGGCGTCGGCGTCCAGGCCGACGCGCGTGACCGGCCCGAGGTACTCGGTCAGTGCGGTGATCAGGCTGGGAAGCTCGGCCGCGATGTCGCGGGAACGTGGCCACCACGCCCCGTCGAGCACTCCCCGCCGGTCGTGTGTCGTCTCCAGCCGTACGACCGCCGTCCCGGGCCCCACATCCTGGTATATGGCGTCCGGCAGGGGCCTGGTCACACGCGGGGAATCGGAGTCGGACATCGCCTCACCTGCCTGCCGCGCATGAGGAGACCGAGTGGCTTCCTCGTTTTCACGGTACTCCCTGACCTAGAGTGAATGATCCGCTCCGTCTCACCCACCGGGACGTCGAACTTCGAGGTGACCATGCAGTCCACGGAAACACCTCCGGACGGGCACGCCGAGGTCCGTATCGTCGCCGCCTCCCCCGAGGTCGCCCGCCGTGTCGCTGAGGTTCTCCGCCGTTGCTTCGCCGCCACTGAGCAGCGCAGCTATCCCGCGGGCGCCGAAGGTGGCACCCGTCTCGTCCTCACCGTGGACACCACTCGGGCGGCAGAACCGGCACGGTCCTGGCTGGAGACCAGTCAGTCCGCGGAAGACGGCCGCCGAGGGAAGTGAGACGGCGGGTGGGTCGCGTCGCGTTACGCGGGTCCGTCCGCCGCGGCCGCCATGATCGGTTCCGCGGCCTCCTCAGTCGTGGCGGGCGGCACAACCAGCAGGTCCCAGCGTCCCTGGCCGGGCGAGAGCAGGACGATGGTGTGCGCGGCGGACGCCGTGGGGGTCCTGCGCAGTCGTACGACATGGTTGGCGACGAGCATCCGGCCGGGCACCGCGGACCAAGTCGCCCCGTTGACGGTGACGCTGGTGATGTGGCCCCACATGCGCGGCAACCCGACGAGCAGCTGGGGGAGTTCGGCGAGCAGGTCGTACGAACGGGGCCACCACGCTCCGTCGATGGCACGCGGTATACCGCCCTGGGGTGCCAGGCGCAGCCGCAGGAGCGGATGGGAGGGAAGCGGGGGTTGCAGGGCGGTGGTCACGAGAAGCTCCTGTCGATCGCCGTGCGGCGGAGGAACGTGGCTCCTCGGCCCGTATCCCGAATTCCGGCATACGAAAGGCCTCCGTCTTCTGCACCGTACTCCTGCCTGTGTAACAACCGCGTCTGCTCACGAGCGGCAGTGCGTTGACATGGGCCGGTACCGGACGTTGACTGGCGATACGGCTCAGAGCCATGCCGCTCCGGAAATCCGGCACAACGCACAGGAAAGCGGCACTTGATGATGTACGACCAGACACGCGCTCAGCAGCCTGCGGGCCAGTCCCAGGGCGCCGCAGCGCGCCGCGCCCCGGGCCCGGAACCGCTGGTCCCGTCGGACGAGCGGGAAAAGATCGTCCAGCGCCTCGGACGGGCCCTCAACACGTTCCCCGACACTCCGCGTCAGTCGCTGGAGGAAGCCGAAGGCGCCTTCGACGAAGCGATCGCCCAGCTCATGGAGGCCCTCGCCGAACAGCGGCGTGCCCTCCACGAGGGCTGGCAGGACCAGGATCCCGAAACGCACTCCGCCGAACTCCACCTCGCGCTGAGGCAGTACCGGGAGATCACCCAGCGGCTGCTCCGCCTCTGAATTTCAGGGGATCAGAGGGACGGGAGCGCCTCGGCCAGCGCCGCCACCGCCGCCGCCAGCGGGGCGACCGGCTCGGCGAAGGCTGTCAGGCGGTCCAGGGCCCGGCGGACCACCCCGGGCTCGGGGGCGCTCTCGTCCAGTTCCTCGCGGAGCCTGCGCAGCTCCGCCCGCGGGGAGTCCTGGTCGGGGAGGTCGGTGCGGTTTTCGTCCAGGAGGCGTTCGATGAGGGACAGGTGGTCGTGGATCATCGTGCGCTGGTCGGCCGTCAACGACTGGAACGAGATCTGGCCCGCGATGGCCTGTGCGCCGGGGCCCACCGCCTGATTCGCGACCTGGCTCTGGCCGCCGTACTGCTGGACGCCGAAGTTCGTGTTCTCGGAGGGCTGCTGGGGCATCGGGGTCTCCCTACTGCGGGGCCGGGGCAGGGGCCGTCTTGGTGGTGGTGGCCTGGGCGTTCGGGCCGACGGCCTGGTTGCCCACGACGCTTACCCCGCCGGTCTGCAGGACGCCGTGGTTGAGGATCGTCTGCGTCTGGGTGCGGAAGTCGGTGGTGTCCACCCCGTGCTCGTCCAGGAAGTCCCGTACGGCGGCCAGGGCATGCCGGTCGAGGGCGGCGAACGCCCGTTCCGCGTCGACGCGTTGGAAGTGGTCGAGGTACTCGGCGCTCATGGCGTGCTCGCGGATGCTGAGCCGTGCGCCGCGGTCGAAGGCGGGGTCCGTCTTCGCCGCCTCCCGTTCCCGGCGCTGCCGGCGCGGCGCGCCCCACTCGCGGAAGGCGTCGCCGAGCACCGCCCGGGGCGCGCCGAAGAGGGCGCCGCCGCTGCGCCGCAGGGCCGACAGCAGCAGGCCCGCCCGGTGCGCGTGGGTGAGGGACGCGGGCAGCAGATCGACCCCGCGCAGGTCGGGCCGGAGCGGAGTGAGGACGTGGCGGTCGCAGTGCAGATGCAGGGTTCGGCCGACCACCGCGATGTGCAGCAGCTGACTGGGCACCACCGCGCCGCCCCACAGCGGCAGATGGGCGGCCAGGCAGTGCCGGGGCGTGCCCTGCGGGTCCAGCGCGATGTCCCGCACGGCCGGGCCCGAGAGCCGGGCGACCGGTGCCTTGATCAGGACGGGCAGGAGGCGCCGGTCGCCCGTGATCTGGGTGCCGCTGACGAACACGCGGTCCTCGACCTCCAGCGCGGCGAGGCTCGGACCGCCGTCGACGGGCGGTTCGGCGGTGGCATGCCGTACGGCGGCCTCGCGCAGACGGGCGCGCAGCCGTTCCACCACGTCCCAGGTGTCGAAGTCGGTGAGAGGGGTGCCGGGCCGCTCGGGCAGCAGCGGCAGCGACAGGGACCACTGCGACTGCCGTACGCCCTGGCCCACGAAGGGGGAGAAGCCGCTGTAGACGGTGACGTTGCCGGACTGCGCCTCGGCCACGGCCTGCACTCCGGCGATCGCCCACGACTCCCCGGGCTCGGGACCGGCCTCGGGCGAGAAGTTCTCGCGCCGCAGTGACTCGCGCAGCCGCTTGTCGACATCCAGCTCCTCCTGGGCCATGACCCAGTACGCCCACACCCCGCCGCCGATCACCGCCAGCAGCGGCGGAATGCCGAGCGCGTACGAGCCGGCCAGCCAGCTCCACGGCCCCGACAGCGGCAGTGCCGAGAGGAACAGGCCGAACAGGACCCCGGCGAGCAGCAGCCCGGCGATGGTTCCGACGAGCCACCGTGCGGCCGCCGCCGTGTCCACCGGTTCCCGTCCGCGTACGACGCGCCGCGGGGCTCGGGAGGCCTTGGCCAGCGCCTTGAAGGCGAGGTTGCCGAAGACCAGCCACAGCGGGCCGAAGACCGCGATCAGCAGGTAGATCGCGACGAGCCGGTGATCGCGCGCCCGGTGCAGCCGACGGGCCGCCAGGCTGTGCCGGACGACGGGAACCAGGTCGACGCCGGGCGAGGGCGCGACCGCGCCGAGCTCGTCGCGCAGGACGTCCTCGACGACGCGGCGGGTGAAGCCTGGGTCGGTGTAGGCGGCCGCGCACAGGTGGCGGGTGGTGTCGCCGGGCGTGGTGGAGCCCACGACTCCGCCGGGGACATCGGGCGAGGAGGGGGCCATGGTGCTGCTCCGTTCACGGATACAGGACATGGCTGCGCGGGTACCGGTCCCGCCGAACACGGCTGCCAGGGCCACGCCCAGCAGCAGCCCGAAGACAAGGCCGTCCACCAGGAAGTTGACGATCACCGCGTCCGTGGGGGAGCCGAAGAACATCAGGGCCTGTTCGCCGTCGGCCTTGACGACGGCCCAGGACGCCATCGCGGCGATGAGCGAGAGGATCATGCCCGCGCCGAACGCGGCGAGCCACCGGATCCCTTGGGAGGCCGGGCCGCGGGCCAGCAGCCGGGGCGCCAGTGCGGCGCCGGCGAGCAGGATGATCAGGGCGGTGTTGCCCGCCAGATACAGGGGCTCGGCGAGGCCCTCCGAGCTCGGGGAGAGGTCCCAGGCCGGGACGTACAGCGAGCGGTGCACCAGGCTCATCAGGGGCGTGTCCGGCCGCGCCTCGTTGAGCGGATCCCGCATCCAGGGACTGCCGAGCAGCACAAGTCCCCCGCACAGCAGGGCGGTTCTTCGCCCCGAACGCATTAATCGCCCCACGGCAACCCCCAGTCACACCCCCGGCCGCAGCACTGTACGTAGTCGAACGGCTGCGCACCAGCGGTCCGCGAGACATTCCGGGGGAGCGTCAGCCCGCCGTACGCTCCGCCAACTCGCCCAGCGGCAGCGTGTGTTGGGTCTGGAGGACCTTGGCGCGCAGGTAGCGGACGTTGTGCGCGGTGGTGAAGACACCGGTGGGGACGCGGTCGTGGACGGCGATGCCCAGGTCCCGCAACTGGGCTGCCTTGTCGGGGTTGTTGGAGAGCAGGTCGAGTGCGTCGATGCCGAGGGCCTGGAGCATCTGGGCGGCCGCCGTGTAGTCGCGGGCGTCCTCGGGCAGGCCGAGGGCGGCGTTGGCGGCGTAGGTGTCGAGGCCCTGGTCCTGGAGGGCGTACGCGTCGAGCTTGTTGTAGAGGCCGATGCCGCGGCCCTCCTGGCGCAGATACAGCAGCACGCCGCCACGCTCCGCGATGCGCTCGACTGCCTCGCGCAACTGGGGGCCGCAGTCGCAGCGGGCCGAGCCGAAGACATCGCCGGTCAGGCACTCGGAGTGGAGCCGGACGAGCGGGACGGGGCCGGGGTCGCCGAGGACGACGGCCACGTGCTCCTGGCCGTCCGTGAGGCCGTGGAAGGTGACGAGGTCGGCGTCGACGCTGTAGCCGTCGGCAAAGCGCAGCGGGACGCGGACGCGGGAGCGCGGGGTGGCGGCGGGGTGCTCGGACATGCGGGTCTCCGGTCCTCGGGGACTTTCTGCTTCATATTTGAAGCAGATCCTCGGGTCGTGACCCTAGCCCATGCTTGAACTTTGAAGCAACCTGTTTGTGATGTGGCTCATTCGCCGCTGCACGAGCGGCGCAGCCAGGGCACATCCGTCGGTTCCCCGCCCTGGAGCACCTGCGTGACCGAGGTGAAGATCTCCTCCAGCTGGCCCACCTGCTCCGGCGTGAGGTGGTCGAAGAGGGCGGCCCGGACGGTGGCGACATGACCGGGCGCCGTCCGCTCCAGGACGCTCATCCCCTCGTCCGTCAGCGCGGCGACGCTGCCCCGCTTGTCCCAACGGCATTCCTCGCGCCGTACGAGCCCGTCCTTCTCCAGCCTGGCCACGGCGTACGTCAGCCGGCTCCGCGTGATCTTCAGGCGCTCCGCGAGATCGGTCATCCGCAGCCGCCGCTCCGGGGTCTCGGAGAGATGGGAAAGGATGGAGTAGTACATGTGCGGCATGCCGGCGTCATGCTGGAGCTGCCGGTCCAGGGTGTCCTCCAGAAGGAGGGTGGCACCCATGTACGCGCGCCAGGCGCGCTGCTCCTCGGGGGTGAGCCAGCGGGTCGTCATGGGGCCAGTGTAGATTTGCTTAAAACTTGAACCAAGCCCCGCCGTGCCCCAAGCCCACAAGCCCGCCGGTTCTGGTCCCCAATGGAGCGCCGATGCCCCTCCCCTACGTCCTGCTGTCGGCCGCCGTCTCCCTCGACGGCTACCTGGACGACACCGGCCCCGAGCGGCTGCTGCTCTCCAGCCCGGCCGACTTCGACCGGGTCGACGAGGTACGGGCCTCGGTCGACGCGATCCTCGTGGGCGCGGGCACGATCCGCGCCGACAATCCACGGCTCCTGGTCAACTCCCCTTCTCGGCGCGCGGCGCGGGTGGCTTCGGGGCGGCCGGAGTATCCGCTGAAGGTCACGGTCAGCGGGAGCGGGGAGCTGGATCCGGGGGCGAGGTTCTGGCACACGGGCGGCGAGAAAGTCGTCTATACGACGGAGAAGGGCGCGGAGCGGGCACGGGCCCTGGGGCTGGGGGCGGACGTGGTGTCCCTGGGCCCCGAACTGGACTGGCGGCGGCTGCTGGAGGATCTCGACGCCCGGGGCGTGAGGCGCCTGATGGTGGAGGGCGGCGGCCGTATCCACACCCAACTGCTCCAGGAGGGGCTGGCGGACGAGCTCCAGCTGGTGCTCGCTCCTCTGTTCGTCGGCGACCCGTCCGCGCCGCGCCTCTTCGGACCCGGGGGATACCAGCAGGGCCGGTTGCGCCTGGTGGAGTCCCGCCGTATCGAGGACGTGGTCCTGATGCGCTACGAACCCACGGCTCCCGGCATCGGAACGCGGACCACGGCCGCGGACCACCACTGGCTCCGGCTCGCCTGCGAACTGGCCGAACTGTGCCCGCCGTCACGGACGGCGTTCAGCGTCGGCGCGGTGGTCGTGGCATCCGACGGTACGGAACTCGCGCGCGGGCACTCCCGGGAGGGTGACGATCCGGTGGTCCACGCGGAGGAAGCGGCGCTGGCGAAGATCGATCCGGCGGATCCGCGGCTGGGCTCGGCCACGGTGTACAGCAGCCTGGAACCCTGCGCCCACCGGGCCTCTCGCCCGGCGCCTTGTGCTCGGCTGATCCTGGAGGCGGGGGTACGCAGGGTGGTCACGGCCTGGCGTGAGCCGAACACGTTCGTGGTGGACGCGGACGGGAGCGGGCTGCTGGCGTCGGCGGGGGTGGATGTGGTGGTGCTGCGGGAGTTCGAGGACCGGGCGAAGGCACCGAATCGTCATCTGCTGGGCTGAGTCGCCGGGTTGTTTCGCCCCCGCCGCCCCTACCCGTCCCGTCCCCGGGGGCTGCCGCCCCCGGACCCCCGCTTCGGCCCTGAACGGGCCTCGTCCTCAAACGCCGGACGGGCTGGATCGGCGGGCCGGGTTGAGAGGTGCCCGCCTCGTCCTCAAACGCCGGGCGGGCTGGAAGACGCCCCCACCCCGCTCAGCGTCCTTCAACCTCCAGTCCGATCGGCCCAACACAGACTGCGGCCCCGCCCCCGCAGCGCGCTGCCCCTATGAGGTCTGTCCGACTTGTCGCCGTGCTCCTGCTCGCTTCTCTCCTCGCCGCCTGCGGAGCAACCGGGGCCGATACCCGCACCATGGCCCGTGCCCTCCCGCCCGACGCCGACTTCACCCACCCCGGCGTCCTCGTCAGCGCGCCGCAGCCGGCGGTCGTACGCAAGCACGTGACCGCCGGGAAGCAGCCGTGGCTGAAGGCGTACCTCGGGATGCGGGACAGCAAGTACGGCGCCTACAAGTACCGGGCCCGGCCCTACGAGGGCGTCCACTGCCCCGCGGGGAAGAAGGCCGGCCGGGGCTGTGTGGAGGAGCGCGAGGACGCTATCGCCGCCTATACGCAGGCCCGGCTGTTCACCGTCACCGGCAAGCGGCAGCATGCCCTCAAGGCCGGGGAGATCATGGACGCCTGGTCGGCGAAGCTGCGGCAGCACACCGGGCAGAACGCCGGGCTCCAGGCCGGGTGGGCGGGGTCCACGTGGGCGCGGGCCGCCGAGATCGTCCGGCACAGTGACGGCGCGGGCTGGCCCGAGGAGCGCGTACGCCGCTTCGAGGAGATGCTCCGCACCGCCCACCTCCCCCACGTCACCAAGAAGGTTCCGGACGTCAACGGCAACCGGGACCTCATCACCACCGACGCCGCCATCGGCATCGCCGTCTTCCTCGACGACCACCAGACCTTCGACCACGCCCTGGTCCGCTTCCGCGACCGCGTGCCCGCGTACTTCTACCTGGAGAAGGACGGCCGCCTCCCGCTCACCCCGGCGGGGTCGAGCATGAACACTCCGCAGCGGCTGGCGACGTACTGGTTCCAGCAGACGACGTACAAGAAGGGCGTCACCCAGGAGACCTGCCGCAACTTCCAGCACGTCGGCCACTCGATCGCCGCCACCGCGCACATCGCCGAGACCGCCTGGCACCAGGGCGTCGACCTGTACGGCGAGGCCGAGGACCGGCTCAAGGCAGCGCTCGAGCTCCACGCCCGCCACCAGGTGGGCAAGACCGCGCCGGCCTGGCTGTGCGGAGGCAAGGTGGAGCGGAATCTGGGGCCCGACCTGGAGGTCGCCCTGAACCATCTCGAGGACCGGCGCGGAGGCTCCGTCCCGGCCGCCCGCAAGCTCGCCGTACAGACCCGCCCGGCCGGTACCGACAACCTCTTCGTCGCCTGGGAGACGCTGACCCACGCGGGCAATCCCGCAGCGTGAAGAAGCGTGTGTGCATCGGGTCCCGCAGATGGCGTACACTGGTTTCAACGACGCGGGGTGGAGCAGCTCGGTAGCTCGCTGGGCTCATAACCCAGAGGTCGCAGGTTCAAATCCTGTCCCCGCTACTGAAGGCCGAGGGCCGGAATCCGAAAGGGTTCCGGCCCTCGGTGTTTCCCCTCATCCACTCGGCCCACACCATTCGCCGCCCGCCCCCGCTCCGGGAAACCTGGAGGGACGGCGGATCTGGTGGGAGGCGGGCAGTGCGGGCTGGAGGCGCGGACGAGACACGGCACGTCCCGCCCGCACGCACCCTCGTCCTCCTGCTCCCGCCGCTGCTGATCGCGGGCGGGATCCTCTACGACTTCGTCACCCCGCGCGGATTCACTGCGATCCCCTTCTTCACCGCCGCACCCCTGGTCGCCGCGCCCTTCTACGGGCTGAGCGGCACCGTCATCACGGGAGTCGTGGCGCTGCTCGCCACCTACGGCGTCCACGTCCGGCTGGGCTTCGGCATGGACGCGGACACGGTCACCGAGGTGGTCACCGTGGTCACCGTCGCCGTCCTGGCCGCCGTACTCAACCGTGTCGTGCGCCGCGGCGACCTGCGGCTCGCCTCGCAGCGCGAGATCGCCGTGGCGACCCAGCGCGCCGTCCTGCCCGAGCCGCTGGAGCGGATCGGCGGCTACGAGATCGCCGCGCGCTACGAGGCGGCGCAGGCCGACGCTTTCATCGGCGGCGATCTGTACGCCGTGCAGGACAGCGCGTACGGCGTGCGGCTTGTCGTGGGCGATGTGCGCGGCAAGGGGATGGGGGCCGTCGCGGCCGTGGCCGTCGTCATCGGGGCCTTCCGGGAGGCCGCCGAGCAGGAGGCGAGCCTGGAGGTGGTCGCGCAGCGGCTCGAGCGGGCGCTGGCCCGGGAGGGCTCGCGGCGTGACGGGATCGAGGCCGTCGAGGGGTTCACCACTGCCGTACTCGCCGAACTCCCGCACGGCGACGGGGTCGTGCGCGTCGTCAACCGCGGCCATCCGCCCCCGCTGTTGCTGTACCCCGACGGCACCGTGCGCCCGCTGCCGGCCCGCGAGCCCGCCCTCCCGCTCGGCATGAGCGACCTCGGCAGCTGGCCCGACCGCGCCGACGAGGTCCCCTTCCCGCCCGGCACCACCCTGCTCCTGCACACCGACGGCCTCTCCGAGGCCCGCGACGCGCACGGCGTCTTCTACGACCCGCAGACCCGGCTGGCCGGCCGTGCCTTCGGCGATCCGGGCATCCTGATCCGGGCCCTCGCCGAGGACGTGCGCGTGTACTGCGGGGGCGGGATGACGGACGACATGGCCCTGCTCGCCGTACGAAGACCCTGATTGTTACCGGGGGTGATCGGTCGGGAGCCCTCCGCATAACAACTGACATACCGTCAATACCTGTGTGGCACATGAGGCTTGGTCAACTCGCCCGATTTAGACCCCTCGTGACCCGAAAGTCCAGGCCGGAATCGTTAATGATCAAGCCGAACGGCTTGGAATCCGCGCCCCGCGTCTATTAACGTTCGATAACGCAGCGCGGTCGTCCCAGCCGTCACAAGAGTCGGCTCCGTGCGCACGCGCCGAATCCCGTAAGGGAACCGGGGAACCACCAACTTGGGGTGAATCGGGCGTAATCCGCCGTGCAGATACGGCAGATATACGCGCGTAGGAGACCTTCCTGCTCCGAACCCGTCAGCTAACCCGGTAGGCGAGAAGGAAGGAAAGGAGCACGCCCACGTGGCGTCAAACCGGCCTGCCCCCGAGGCCCCGTTCGTGCCGAGCCAGCGCAATGACGAGGCCTACGGCTACGGCAGCCAACGCACCGACGAGGGCCCCTGGGAGGAATGGAACCCCACCGCGGAATCCATTCGCCCGGTTCGCGGCCGGCACCGCGTCTCCAAGCAGCGCGGCGGCGGACTCGCCCGCAGCTCCACGGTTCTCGGCGTCGGTGTCATAGCCGCCGTCGGCGCGGGCGGCATGGCCAGCGCGCAGTCCGGCAAGCCGCCGGTCGCGATCACCATGCCCGACCTGCCGCTGATCTCCGACGACACCGCGGAGGAGGCGCCCGAGACCTCGAGCACCCCGCTCAGCAGCGTCGGCATCACCACCACCGACACCGAGACGGGCACCTCGGACGCCGGTGAGGCGCTTCGCGCCCGGATCATGGCCCAGGCCGAGCAGCAGCAGGACCAGGTCGACACCAAGGCCGCCGCTGCCGCCGCCGCTGCCGCCGAGAAGGCCGCCGCGGAAGCCGCAGCCAAGGCCGAGAAGGAGGCGGAGGCCAAGGCCGCCGCCGCCAAGGAAAAGGCCGAGCAGGAGGCCCGCGAGAAGGCCGAGGCCGAGCGCCTGGCCGCGCTGGCCAAGCAGTTCGCGCTGCCGACGTCGTCGTACACCATCACCTCGACCTTCGGTCAGGCCGGCTCGCTGTGGTCCTCCGGGTACCACACCGGCCTCGACTTCGCCGCTCCCACGGGCACGCTGATCAAGGCGGTCCACACCGGCACGATCACCTCCGCCGGCTGGGACGGGTCGTACGGCTACAAGACCGTGCTCACCCTGGAGGACGGCACCGAGATCTGGTACGCCCACCAGTCCTCGATCAGCGTCAGCGTCGGGCAGCAGGTCACCACCGGGGACGTCATCGGCCGCGTGGGCGCGACCGGCAATGTGACCGGCGCGCACCTGCACATGGAGGTCCACCCCGAGGGCTCCTCCTCCGGCATCGACCCGCTCGCGTGGCTGCGCAGCAAGGGCCTCACCCCCTGAGCCGGTTCCCCGTGTGAACCCCGGCGGTCCTGACGACGACCCCCCGACGTCAGGGCTGCCGGTTTTTGGCGTCCGGGACTCTTCTTACGTCCGGTACGGGTTGTACGCCGAGTACGGTCCCGCCGGGTACGCCGGATAGGGCTGGTACGTCGGCTGGGCCGGATGCCCATACGCCCCGTACATCGGCCACGGCGCCGCCACCACCGGCACCGGCGGGGCCGTGGCACGGGCGGCATGGTCGAGGGCCGGACGGGCCACCTCCCGGCGCCGCCACAGCTCCTGCAACAGCTCTTGTTCCCGTACGACGAAGTCGGCGCCCGCGCGACCCCGGCGCCCCCGGTGCCGCAGGAACGCGAGCGAGGTCGCGTACGCCTCGTACTGCGCCACCTGCCGCGCCGCCTGCTTCCCGGCGTGGCGGCGGGCGTACTGCCGCGCCAGGCGCCGCGCCCGCATCGAGCCCAGCGCGAAGGGCTCGCCCGGGGTGAGCCAGCCTGCGACGGCATAGGCGGGCAGTTCCTCGCGGACGGTGCGCAGCTCGCGCTGGCGGGTCCAGATCACCAGCCAGGTCAGCAGCCCGAACGCGGGCACCATGATCGCCGCGTACACCGCGAAGAAGCCGTACGGACCGAAGGCCGACGAGCCGTTCCACATCGCGTGCATGCCCATCGCGAGCAGCAGTCCGGACAGCGGCAGCAGGACGCGCCGCCAGCGCTGGCGGTCGCCGGAGAGCGCGGCGATGCCGAAGCCGATGCCGGTGAGGACGGTGAAGAGGGGGTGCGCGAAGGGCGACATGACGATGCGCACGAAGAAGGTCGCCGCGGTGACGGAGGCGATGCCGCTGTCGCCGGTGAGCTGGTCGGTTCCGAAGGCGGTGCCGAGGTAGAGGATGTTCTCGGTGAACGCGAAGCCGGTGGCGGTGACCCCGGCTATCACCACCCCGTCGACGAGCCCGGTGAAGTCCCGGCGCCGGAAGAGGAAGACGAGCAGTACGGCGGCGGCCTTGGCCGACTCTTCCACGATCGGCGCTATGACGGTCGCCCCGAGGGTGTCCGCGCTGGACGGATCCGCGGTTGCCGTCGCTATCCATCTGGTCGCGAAGCTGTTGGCGACGATGGCTATGAGGGCCGCGGCACAGGCGCCCCAGGCGAAGGCGAACAGCAGATTCCGCCAGGGGCCCGGCTCGACGCGGTCCAGCCAGCGGAAGGCGGCTATGAGGAGGGGCACGGGCAGGACCGCGAGTCCGAGCCCGACCAGGAACCCCTGGGTGCCGGTCTGTTCGCGTACGAGCGCGAGGATGACGAGGCCGGAGAGCGCGAGCAGGGTGATCAGCGCGCCGTAACGCACCCTCCCCCAAAGGGGGTACCCCCACCGCTGCCACCAGTGCGCGTGCCGCAGTGCGCCGCCGGGGGGACCGGTGGGGTGCGTCGGGTACGGGGGACAGGTGGCCACGGCATTGACCCTAACGAGGGAAGGGCGCAGCCCGCAGAAGAGCGCGGTGGGCTCAGGCGCCGGTGGGGGGTATGTCTCGGTGCGGTGCGTGCTGCCGCACAGGCTGCTGTACGCGACGGAAGAGCAGGTCGTTCACGACATGTCCCTTGTCCAGTCCCTGGCCCTCGAAACGGGTCAGCGGCCGGAACTCGGGACGCGGCGCAAAACCGCCGTCGGCCTGCGTGTTCTCGAAGCCCGGGTGCGCCGTCAGTACCTCGAGCATCTGTTCGGCGTACGGCTCCCAGTCGGTCGCGCAGTGCAGGATCGCACCGGGCCTCAGCCGGGTCGCGGCGAGGCTGAGGAACTCGGGCTGGATCAGCCGCCGCTTGTGGTGCCGCTTCTTGGGCCAGGGGTCCGGGAAGAAGACACGGAGCCCGTCGAGGGAGTCCGGGGCGAGCATCTCGCGGAGCAGGATGATGGCGTCGCCGTTGCCGACACGGATGTTGGAGAGGCCGTAGTGATCGGCGAGGTTGAGCAGATTGCCCTGACCTGGCGTGTGCACGTCGACGGCGAGCACGTTGGTACCGGGATCGGCGGCGGCCATCTGAGCGGTGGCCTCCCCCATCCCGAACCCGATCTCGAGCACGACGGGACGGTCATTCCCGAACAGCTCACCGAGATCGATGACCTGCTGCCCATCAATGTCCAGCCCCCACTTGGGCCACAACCGCTGCAGCGCATCCGCCTGCCCGGCGGTCACCCGACTCCGTCGCGGCTGAAAACTCCGAATCCGCCGCTCGAAGTGCGAACCGGCGGGATCGGCCTTGGGCCCATCGGGGAACCGGGGCTCCCCTTTGTCCCGGGAATGCCGAACAGACACACCGGGCTCATGGCCGGGGGCGGGGTGGGGGACTTCGGGGGTGTGGAGGGAGTCAGACACAGTGGGATCGATTTTACGGGAGGAGAACCCACCGGCCCGTCCGGCGTTTGAGGACGAGGCCCTTCAGGGCTTCCCGTCACACCGACCCGAGCACCGCCAGCGCCCGCCGCGCCACCTCCCGCCCGATCGGCAACGACGCCGTCGCCGCCGGAGAAGGCGCGTTCAGCACATGCACAGCCCGCACCCCCTCCTTGATCAGGAAGTCGTCCACCAACGTCCCGTCCCGAAGAACCGCCTGCGCCCGCACCCCCGCCGCCGCAGGCACCAGATCCGCCTCACGAACCGCCGGCAACAACCGCCGCACAGCCGCCGCGAAGGCCCTCTTGGACACCGACCGCCGCAGCTCCCCCGCCCCATACCGCCAATGCCGCCGGGCTATCGCCCACGCCCCCGGCCACCCCAGCGTCGAGGCGACCTCAAGAGGCCGTACGACGCCCCACTCGTACCCCTCCCGAGCCAGCGCGGGCACCGCATTGGGCCCGACATGCACACCCCCGTCGACCCCACGCGTCAGATGCACGCCGAGAAACGGAAACGCCGGATCCGGCACCGGATACACCAGCCCCCGCACCAGCTCCGGCCGAGCCAGCGAGTAGTACTCCCCCCGGAAAGGCACAATCCGCATCCCCGGCTCGTCCCCGGTGAGCCGAGCGACCTCGTCGCAGTACAACCCGGCACAGTTCACCAGCACCCGCGCCCGCACGACCTCGCCGCCGCTCGTCTGCACGGCGACCCCGAGCTCCGGCCGCCGGTCGACCCGTACGACCTCGGCCCCGTACCGGATCTCCGCCCCCGACGCCTCGGCCAGCCGTCGTGCGACCCCGACGAAGTCACAGATCCCGGTGGTCCCGACATGTATCGCCGCGAGTCCCCGCACCTCCGGCTCGTACTCGGCGATCTGCGCGGCGCCCAGCTCCCGCACCGGAATCCCGTTCTCCCGCCCCCGCTGGACCAGCGCATGCAGCCGAGGCAGCTCCGAGCGCTCGGTGGCGACGATCAGCTTTCCGGTGACGGCATGATCGATGTCGTACTCGGCGCAGAACTTGACCATCTCGGCGGCGCCCCGCACCGCATACCGCGCCTTGAGCGACCCGGGCCGGTAGTAGATCCCGCTGTGGATCACCCCGCTGTTCCGCCCGGTCTGGTGCCGGGCGGGCCCGGTCTCCTTCTCCAGCACGGTGACGCGGGTGCCCGGCGCGGCCCGCGTGATCGCATACGCCGTGGACAGCCCGACGATCCCCCCGCCGACCACGAGCACATCACAGTCGTAAGCGACCGACCGCACCAGCACCACCTCCCGCCTCCGATAGTGCACTGCGCCACTGACAATGCCTTCAAACCACGGGGGGAGAGCCGAAGGAACCTACGCCGGAGTCATCAGCAAAGGACGCGCCCTCTCCCGCAGCTCCACCACGCGCGGCTCGTCCCCGTACGGCTCCAGACGGTGCAGAAGATCCTTCACATACTCGGTGGTACGCGCCGAGGAGATCCGACCCGCGACCTCCACCGCCCGCACGCCCTGCTCGCATGCCGCATCGAGATTGCCGGACTCCAGCTCGGCGACCGCGGACACCACCAGCCGCAGCCCGTGCGAGCGCACGAACTCCTCCGTCGGCTTCGACAGTGCCTGCTCCGTGAACCGCCGCACCTGACGTGGTGCCTTCAGATCGCGGTAGCACTCCGCGGCGTCCGCGCAGAAACGGTCGTAGGAGTAGAAGCCGAGCCAGGACGGGTCGTGGTCACCGTCCCGGGAGCGCTCCAGCCAGCCCTCCGCCGCCTTGAGCGCGGCGCCCGCCGCCTGCGCGTCACCCGCGCGCGCGTGTGCGCGTGCCTCGACGAGCCGGAAGAAGCTCATGGTGCGCGCGGTGGCGAGACCCCGGTTGCGCTCCAGGGCGGCCTGCGCGAGGTCGACGCCCTCGTCGCCGAAGCCGCGGTAGGTCGCTTGCAGGGACATGGACGCGAGTACGTATCCACCCAGCGGTACGTCCGCCGCCGCGCGCGCGAGACGCAGCGCCTGGATGTAGTACCTCTGCGCGGCCTCCTGCTGCCCCGTGTCGAAGGCCATCCACCCCGCGAGACGGGTCAGTTCGGCGCTCGCCCCGAACAGCGCCCGGCCCACCTCGTCGGAGTACGAGCCGAGCAGCAGCGGTGCCGCCTCCACCCGTAAACACTCGGGCACCATGGACGAACGCCAGTCGCCGCCTCCGTACTTGGAGTCCCAGCGCCTGGCGTCCTCGGCTGCTTCCCGCAGTTTCTGCACATCGCTGTGGCCGACTTTGACCGGTGCGCCGGAGTCCTCGGCGGGGCTCACCTCACGCGCTACCGAGCTGTCGGCCGGGGTTATCAGCCACCGTGAGGCGGGCGTTGCGTATGCGCTTACTGCGAACGATCCGGCGAGGGACTGCCAGATGCCGCCGGAGCCGGCGCGCCGTCCGGCGAGGTCGAGGCGGTAGAGGTCCGTCGCCGATCTGACCGCCTGTCCGACGTCCCGGGGGAAGGCGAGGCCGACTTCGGGTGCGGGATCCGCGTCCGCCAGGCCGATCTCGTGGAGCGGCACCGGGCGGCCGAGCTTCTGCCCTATGGCGGCGGCGATGAGGTGCGGCGCCGCACCTTGCGGCACCATTCCCTTCGACACCCAGCGCGCCACCGAGGTCTTGTCGTAGCGAAGAGTCAACCCGCGTTGAGCGCCAAGGTCGTTGACGCGACGCGCGAGTCCTGCGTTGCTGATTCCCGCGAGGGCGAGAACGGTGCCGAGTTTTTCGTTCGGCCCGCGTTGCTCCCTGGACATGCGCCACCCCTCGACACAGACGGCTGCCGCGCTGGCATAACCACGCGGCATTCGTAAACCCAGCGTAGTTCGCCGCATCCCAAGCGTTAAGGGGCATTCTTCCGGATGGCGGGATTGTGGTCCGTACTGAAGTGCGGTTCAGGTACGGACGGTTGCGGTGTGCTCCCGCTGTGTGGCCGTGCGCCCGTCCGTGCGCTCTTCTCCGGCCATCGGGGGAGCGATTCCATGGATCGTGCGTGGGTCGGCCCGCTGTACTGGATCCAGTGGGCTGGGGGACACCGCCGCCTCCATCCCCGCGGGCGGCGGAACGGTCCGGGGGGCGAGTCCCGCCTCCCGGACTGCGCACACGCCAAGTGATGCGCAGGGCCTGTACGGAGCGTGGCCAAATCTGTTGTCGTCACGCCGATTTGGCCGAAAACCGACCCTGCCTCTCGCGGGTGAATACCGCTCCTACCACGGCACTTGAGGGCGCGAAGGGCGTTCTGGGGGAGTGAACCGGGGGCGCATTCGCGTCGCCGTGGCCGAGTGGTCTCCTTGGCCTGCACGGGTATGGATGCCCTATGGGGGCGCCTACGGGGCGCACTTCGCGGATCTCAAGCGGTGTCACCGCGTCTCCGGCACGCGTCCTTCATGGCAGCATGGTGCCGGTTCGTACGGTGCACTGGTTGTCCACAGCCTGTGGAGGCGTCGATGCGGTGGTTGGTGGGATGGAGCAGCACCGCCGCGGGAGCCGCCCAGATCGGTTCCGCGGGGGCCACGGGGCCAGACGGCGAGACCGTGCACCCGGTCGGGTCCCAACTCCTGTGGGGCGACCCGGATCCGCTGTGGGCGGTCGGCGACTGGCGCCCCGACGAGGTGCGCGTGGTCCAGGCCGACGCCCAGAACCGGATCGCCGTCCTCGGCATCTGCGGGGCGAGCGACGAGCAGCTGCGGGTCGGTCTGTTCGCCGCGCGGGGCGGGGCACTTCGGCATCTGACGGCCTGGCCCGGCAGCTACACGGCCGTCGTCCAGGTCGGCCGCAGGGTCATGGTGTGCGGCGATCTCGCGGGCGCCCGGCCGGTGTTCTACACCCCGTGGGCCCGCGGTACGGCGTACGCGACCGCCGCGCTGCCGCTCGCCGACCTCATCGAGGCCAACCTCGACTTCGGGCATCTGGCCGCCCTGCTCGCCGCTCCGGACGTCCCCGCGGCTCTGGACGACTCCACCCCCTATGACGGCGTCCGGCGCATTCCGCCGGGGCACGCGCTGATCCTTCGCGCCGGGGCACGCGAGATCGCCGGGTACGAGCCGGTCGCCTCCCTCGCGGTGGCGGCGCCCCCGGCCGACCCGGACAGCGCGGTGGACGCCGTGCGCGACGCGCTCGTGGACGCCGTACGGGCCCGGCTGTCCGCACCCCGGCATGTGCCCGGCGCCGACATCGACCCCGGCCCCGTCCCCGGCATGGGTCCCGCCGAACGCCGTGCCGCGCGCGGGATGCCCGTTCCCGGTATCGGGGCGGACCTCTCCGGTGGCCCGGCCTCCGGCACCCTCGCCCTGCTCGCCGCGGGCCTGCCCGGCATGCCGGGCACCGTGCTGGGCCACGGCACGGGCGCGGGGGAGCGGCTGCTGGCGGTCACCTTCAACGACCTCACCGTCGGCGGCCGGGAGTCCGAGCTGGAACGGGCGGGCACCCTTGCGGCCAACCCGCGCCTGCACCATGTGGTCGTGGCGGGCGGGGAGGAAACACTCCCGTACGCCGATCTCGACGGCCCGCTCACCGACGAACCCGGGCCCTCCTTGGTGACGGCCGCCCGGCACCGGGCGCGGCTGGCGGCGGGCAGCGCGGACCACTTCACCGGCTACGGCGCCCGTCAGGTGCTGGACGCCCATCCGGCCCGGCTGACGGACCTGTTGATGGACCGCCAGCGCCGGCACCTGGTCCGCCCCGTCGCCGCGCTCGCCAAGGCGGACGGCTCGGTGCTGGTCCCCGCGCGCGTGTACGGCGCGGCGCGCAAGCTGGCGCGCACGCCGTATCGCACGGGCCTGGACGCGCTGGCCGAGCGGCTCATGGACCGGCGGTTCGACGAACCCGGAGGTGCCGTGGGGGCGTCGCTCGCGGCGCTCACCTGGGCCAGACCGGGCCCGGCGGCGCGCTGGCTGACAGGGGAGGCGCTGGCTGAAGTATCGGTTCGCCTGCAAGGGGCGACGAGCCGCTCCGGGGTCGGCCCGGGACAGCGCCCCGGCGACTATCGCGCGCGTGCCGCGCTCGCCCGTCATGCGGCGGACCTGCGCGTGCTGGAGCAGGCCGCCGAGATCCGCTTCCAGCGCCTGCACGCGCCGTTCCTCGACAACCAGGTCGTCCGCGCCTGCCGCGCACTCCCCGAGGCCCTGCGCGTCCGCCCCGGCGCACGTGCGGCGATCCTGCGTACGGTCCTGGAGGGCGCCGGCGTGGCCGACCTCCCGCCGGGCTGGGGCGCCACGTCCCACGCACCGGCGGCGGTGGCGGCGCGCACAGGGCTGCGGGTGGCGGCGAACGACCTGATGGCGCTGTTCGGCACACCTTTGCTGGCGCAGGCGGGCTTGGTGGAGGCGCGAGTGGTCCGCAAGGCCCTACGCGCGGCCGCGGACGGCGAACCCCTCCCCCTGGACGGCCTGGCAGACCTCGTCTCC
Source organism: Streptomyces sp. NBC_00287 (assembly GCF_036173105.1). Classification (NCBI taxonomy): domain Bacteria; kingdom Bacillati; phylum Actinomycetota; class Actinomycetes; order Kitasatosporales; family Streptomycetaceae; genus Streptomyces; species Streptomyces sp. NBC_00287. The sequence goes on along the minus strand of NZ_CP108053.1, from coordinate 4,556,266 downwards.
CTGGAACTCTGGCTCACCCGACTGATGGCCCGCAGGGGAACCTGCTGGACGGGAACCCCGGCACGCGCGCGTGCGGTGCCTGCAGGGATCACGCCGCAGAGGGGGGCGTTGGGGGCGGGGGCGGGGGCACGGCGGGCGTGAGTGCCGGTCGTACGGCGGGGCGCGGCGGGTTGTAGGTCGGGGGTACGGCCACTGCGCGGGGCGGGGCACGGTTGGCGTAAGCCACGCCGCACGACATCCGCGCCGGGGCGGGGCGGGCATGGGTCAGGGCGGACGCCCCCGCGGTCGGCATAAGTCAGCACGATCACCCCGCCGGGGCGCGGCGCGGGCGGACGTAAGTCAGGCCGTACGACCACGGCCGTCGTCCCCCGGCGACAATGACCCCGTGCGGTACAGAATCCTGGGCGTCACCCAGGCCGAGGACGACAACGGGGCCGAAGTCGCCGTCGGCGGACCACGGCTGCGTGCCCTGCTGACCGCCCTGGCTCTGCGGCCGGGTCAGGTAGTCGCTCCGGAGACCTTGATCGACGAGGTCTGGTCCGACGACCCGCCCCAGGACGCCCCGGCCGCGCTCCAGGCCCTCGTCGGCCGCCTCCGCCGTAGCCTCGGCAAGGATGCGATCGTCTCCGGGAGCGGCGGGTACCGGCTGGCGGCGAGCCGGGACGACGTGGACCTGTATGTCTTCGAACGGCTCGTGCGCGACGGCACGTCGGCCCTGGACCGAGGCGACGCGCCCACGGCCGCCGAGACCCTGTGCGCCGCCCTCGCCCTGTGGCGCGGCCCCGCCCTCGCCGACCTCCCGGACCGCACCGCCGCGGCCCGCCCCGACTCGCTGCGGCTCACCGCGATCAGAGCCCGAGCCCAGGCCGACCTGCGACTCGGCCGCGCCCAGGACGCCGTACCGGAGTTGACGGAGCTCACCACGGCGCATCCGTACGACGAACCGCTGCACGCCCTCCTCATCCGCGCCCTGCGCGACACCGGCCGCCGGGCCGACGCCCTCGCCGCCTACGAAACCGCCCGCCGGGCCCTGTCCGAGGGCCTGGGCACCGACCCGGGCCCCGAACTCCGGGCTCTGCACGCGGAACTCCTCGCTCCGGCAGAAGCTCCGTCCATGCCCAAGGCCGCGAGTGAACCCAGACCCCACACCAACCTCCGCCCCCGCCTGACAACTTTCGTCGGCCGGGAACCCGAGATCTCCGCCATCCGTTCCGAATTGCACAGGGCCCGACTGGTCACGCTCACCGGACCGGGCGGCTCTGGGAAGACCCGCCTCGCCGAGGAAGCCGCCGCCGGGCTGCCGCAGGCGTGGCTGGTCGAGCTGGCGCCGCTCGACCGGCCGGAGGCGGTGCCTGGCGCGGTGGTCAGTGCCCTCGGTCTGCGCGAGACCGTGCTGATGACCAGCGAGCTGACGGCCCCGCAGGACGACCCCGTCGCCCTGCTCGTCGAGTACTGCGCCCCGCGCAGCCAACTCCTGATCCTTGACAACTGCGAACATGTCATCGATGCAGCAGCCCACCTCGCCGAGCTGCTGCTGACCCGCTGCCCGGGGCTCACGATCCTGGCCACCAGCCGTGAACCCCTGGGCGTGCCCGGCGAGTCGGTGCGCCCGGTCGAGCCCCTGCTCCCCGACCAGGCCCACCGCCTCTTCGCCGAGCGCGCCTCCGCCGCCCGCCCCGACGCGGACACCGTGCTCGCCGACAAGGAGGCCGTCGCCGAGATCTGCCGCCGCCTCGACGGGCTGCCGCTCGCCATCGAGCTGGCCGCCGCCCGGCTGCGGCTGCTCACCCCCCGGCAGCTCGCCGACCGCCTCGACGACCGCTTCCGCCTGCTCACCTCCGGCAGCCGTACGGCTCTGCCCCGCCAGCAGACCCTGCGCGCGGTCGTCGACTGGTCCTGGGAGCTGCTCGACGAGCGGGAGCGCACCGTCCTGCGCGAGGTGTCCGTGTTCGCGGGCGGCTGGGACCTGGCCGCCGCGGAGGCCGTGTGCACGGGACCCGCCGCCGAGCTCATCGGCGCCCTCGTCGACAAGTCCCTCGTCGTGGCGGCCCCGTGCGAGCGGGGCAGCCCCCAGGGCATGCGGTACCGGATGCTGGAGACCATCCACGAGTACGCGGTGGAGCGTGCCGCCGAGACCCCCGAGGTGCGCGCCACGGCCGAGCGCCGGCACCGCGCGTGGGTGCGCGGCCTCGTCGAGGAGGCGGATCCGCGCCTGCGTTCGGCCGAGCAACTGCCGTGGATCTCCCGCCTGGAGACCGAGCTGGACAACATCCGCGCGGCCCTGCACCGCTCCCTGACGGCCGCCGATGTGACGGAGGCCGGCGCACTGGCCCTGGCCCTGGGCTGGTTCTGGTGGCTGCGCAACTACCGTCACGAGGGCGCGGACTGGGTCGCCCGCGTCCTGGGCCTGAGCAGCAACCCCGACCCGGACGAGGACCCGGACCACCCCTTCCACACCCTGTGGATGCGCCTGCGCATACTGCGCTTCTTCCTCCTTGCCGACGCGGAGCCGTGGAACGGCCCCCTGGACGCACGGCAGCGGCAACAACTCGACCGAGTGCGCGCCTTCTTCGCCGCGGGAGGACCGGAGGCGGCGCGACTGCCGGGTCTCGCCTGGCCGTTGACGAGCACCCTGCTGGGCGGCCCGGAGGACCGACGGCCCGAACTGGACGAGGCGCTGACCAACTGCCGTGCCTACGGCGGCGACTGGGAGATCTCCATCGTCCTGATGTTCCGCACGCATCTGGCCGTCGACTCGGCGGGCGGCCTGAGGGTCGTGGACGACGGCCTCGCCGAGCTGCGGGTGCTCAGCCGCCGCGCGGGGGACCGCTGGATGCGGGCCCAGGTGTGCAGCGCGGCGGGCGAGGCGGCGATGGCGCGCGGCCGTTTCGACGCGGCCAGGGGCGAGTACCAGGAGGCGCTGCGGCTCGCCCAGGAGGTCGGCGCACACGCCGAGACACCGTTTCTGATCGCCCGGCTCGCCGAGATCGCCTACCGCACGGGCGACCGTACGGCCGCGCTCGCCGCCCTCGACGAGGCGAACGCCGCCGCCGACCGCCACGGCGTGCCGGACTCCCGCGCGTTCGTCCTGCTCCAGCGGGCGCTGATCGCGCTGGACGACCAGGACATCGCCGGCGCGCGCGAGCACTACGAGGCGGCACGGGCGGCATGCGAGCGCGGTACACCACCGCCGCAGTTCCTCGCGGGCCTCGACCTGATCCACGGCCTCGTCACGGCCGAGGAGTCCGGCCCGGAACACGGACTGCCGATCCTGGCCCGTGCGCTGCGCGAGGCCGTGGACCAACGGTGTGCGGAGGCGGTCAGGGCGGCGTTCGCGGACAGTACGGCGATGCTGCTCGCCCGGCTCGACGACCTGCCGCGTGCGCTCCGCCTGCTCGCCGCCTCCGACCACTGGCGCGCGGGCCTGCCACGCCCGACGCCGGAGTGCGCCGAGGCCGAGCGCATCGAGGCCCTCGCCGAAGCGGCCCTGCCCGCCGACCGCCTGGCCGCGGAGCGGGCCCGGGGCGCCGCCCTGACGGTGGACGACGTCCTGGGCGAACTCGCCGGGGCCGTCGGTGACCACCCCGCCGGGGCCGCTAGGAGCAGGTGAACTTCGACTCCGCCCAGTCCGCGAGAAGGATCTTGTCGAAGTGGCTGTGCGGTTCCACCACCAGCCGTACGGTCTCGCGCCCCGCGATGTTGACCGAGACGGGGACCGCCGGGTCACCACCCTTGATCATCCCGGACCGCCACAGTCGTACCCCGTCGGCGTACACGGAGAAGTAGAACTTGCCCAGCATCAGATTCATGTCGTCGACGCCGACCAGGGCCCGGTAGGAGGTGCACTCCCGGTTGAGGTCGATGGTGACGGAGGACTCGCCGTGCACCGTCACCCCGTGGGCGTACTGCGTGCCATCGATCGACACGCCGTAGCGCTGCCACACCCAACTGCTCTCGCCGAGCCGCATCTCGGGCTCGGTGCCGTCGCCGTTGACGTTGTACGCCAGCTCGCTCCACTGGTACTCGGCCGGAGCGGGCGGAGGCGTCGGCGTCGGTGTCGGGGTGGGAGTCGGTGTGGGCGTCGGGGTCGGGGTCGGCGTCGGTGTGGGCTTCGGCGTCGGCTTCGGGGTGGGGGTCGGGCTGGGTGTGGGGGTGGGCGTCGGGGTCGGGTCGGGGGCGAAGACGGGCGGGGCCGGCTGCGGCTGCTTCTTCGGGGGCCTGGGAGTCGGGGACTCCTCGACGACGGGGGCAGGGGAGGACACCGGCGGTTTGGCGTCCGGCTTCGGCGCCGGATCGTCGTTGCCGACCAGCGCGAGCGCCACCGCGGCGGCGGCCACGGCGACCACACCGGCGGCGATACCGGCCTTCACCGGCGCGCCGAGACCCTCGGAGGCCGCCGCCCCGCCACCGGCACTCGCCCCGCCGGAGGAGGAACCGCCCGCCGCGGCGGCAGCGCCCGCCGCACCCGCGGCACCCGCTCCGGTGCCACCGGCGATGAGCGCGGCGACCTTGGCGTACCCGGCGGCGCCGAACCAACCGATGACCGCGACCGGCACGACCGCCGGGATACCGCTGGCGACTTCCTTGATCTGGCCCGCGGCCAGCCGGCACTTCGCGCACTCCTCCAGGTGCTTGCGCAGGCCGCGTTCGGCACGGGTGCGCAGGCTGCCGCGGGCGTAGGCGCCGAGCCGGTCGGCGTAGCGGGCGCACTCCTCGTCGGTGGCGAGGGTGACGCTGACATGGGCCTGGAGGTAAGCCTGCTTGAGGCCCTCGCGGGCGCGGCTGGCGAGCACGCGCGTGCCGTTGGCGTCGAGCCCGAAGAGCGTGGCGACCTCGCTGGGCGACTCGTCCTCGACCTCGGTGTGCCAGAGCACGGCCTGCCAGCGCTCCGGCAGCGACCGGAAGGCCTGCATGGCCATCGACTGCTCGGCCTCATGCATCGCGCGCACATCCGCGCCCAGGTCGAGAGTGTCGTCGTCGGACACCTCGGACACCCGCGCGGCCTGGGAGGCGAACACCGCGAAGTCGTCGACCAGTTGCTCCCGCTTCGCGGACTTCGTCCAGGTGGCGGCGACGCGCCGGACGGAGGTGAGCAGATAGGCGCGTACGGCGTGCTCGGGGCCCGAACCGCCGCGGACCGCCTGGAGCATGCGGGCGAAGACCTCGGCGGTGAGGTCGTCGGCGGTGTGGCCGTCACGGCAGCAGGTGCGGGAGTACCGGCGGACGGCGTCGGCGTGCCGACGGAAGAGCTCCTCGTAGGCCGAGTCGTCGCCCGAGCGCATCCGCCCGATCAGATCGGCGTCCGACGGCGGAAGATTCCTGGGTGGCGGCAGGACGCTGTCCTCGCGCCGGTCCCGCTGCGCGGGGACGCTGCCCTCCACGGGCTCGCCGCCCTGCGCCGGGATCGGGGCCACCGTGGGGTCACCGCCCTGCGGCAGGTCCGCCCGTCCGCCCTGACTCGGCACATGAGGCGAGGCCGGGCCGCCGCCCTCCGCGTCACCGTCACCGAGTGACCCGTCCCGCCCGTCAACGCTCATCGCGGAAAGCCCCCGCCGCCAGCCCAACCAGTCCCGAACACCGGGTCAGAGTGCCATATCGAATTTTGGTCAGTAACCGGCAGGAGGGGGCATCCACTCATCCGTGGGGACTTCACGCGAGGCAGTACTAGCCATCACCCATACGGGGAAGGTTCAAATGACGTTCCCGGAGCGACAGTTGAGCAACCGCCCGGAATTCCCGAAATGTTCTACGAGTGTTCCCGAGGCGAGAGCGCCCGGCGCCCACGCCTCCTCGTCACCTTTTCGGGTCACACGTCACCGCGCTGCATCACGACGGCCGCGAGCGAAGCCCCTCCAGCAGGATGTCCAGCAGCCGTGCCGAAGCCGCGGCCTGCTGCGCCGCGTCCGGCAGCGAGGGCGCCGCCGTCGCGATCACCAGCAGGACGTCCGCCACCGACACATCGGCCCGCAGTTCACCGGCCTCCCGTGCCCGCTCGACGAGTTGCCCCACGACCTCCAGCAGCGCCGAAGCCCCGGCGTCGTCCTCGGCGGACACGGCCGGACCCGCCGGAGTCTCCCCCGGCACCAGCCGCAGTTCGCCCGAGCCCGGCTGCATCCGCTGCTGCGGCACCCGCGCCTCGTCGAACCCCGCGCCGTCCGCGTGCTCCTCCGCAACCCCGACGCGCAGCACCTGCGGCGGCAGCAGCCGCCCGGCGCCGGACGCCACCGAGGTGCGCAGGAAGCGCGAGAGCGCCGACCACGGCTCGTCCTCCTGCCCGAGCGCCGCCCGGGCCTGATCGGTCAGCCGGGAGGTCTCCTCCTCGGCTATCCGGCGCACCAGGACGTCCTTGCTCGGGAAGCGCCGGTACACCGTCCCGACGCCGACCCGCGCGCGCCGCGCCACGTCCTCCATCGGCGCGCCGTATCCCAGCTCGCCGAAGACCTCGCGCGCCGCACGCAGTACGTGCTCCAGATTGCGCTGTGCGTCCACCCGCAGCGGTGTCGTCCGCGAACTGTCGCGTCCGTTCCCCGCCGCATTCATGGCTCCACCCATCGCCCCGCCCATCGCTCCGCCACCGGGTGTGATGGCGGACGTGGACGACCAATGAGAGTCCTGAACATGCATAAGCGTTCCCCCGGTAATGACGTCTCCCCCCGGAGACTTCCCCGCCATTGATCGCCGGAGCGTTGTGGAACATGCACGGACCCGAGCCCGCCCGTCGCGAACCCGTTGAGCCCGACGAGCGCATCCCCCTACACCCCGTCGACACACGAACATAGTTGAGAGGGAGTCAATTCAGAAGGGGCACGTTCCGCACGGAGCGCCCCCCGATCGGCGTACGGGTCGTATACGTCCCGATTGCACCCCCTGCGACCCCCCGGCGCACACCCGTTGACCTGCGGACCTTCCCCGCACTCCGGTAATTCGGCCAACCCGGTGGCGCGATGGCTTGTGGTCACACAAATTGCCGAGGCTGTGGACAAACTCAAGCGCCCGGTGCGTCATGGGATGGTGAAGGAACGTGCGCGCATTCTCGTTGTCGGCGGCGGCTACGTCGGGATGTACACGGCCCTGCGACTCCAAAGAAAGTTGAAACCAGAACTCAAACGCGGAGAAGTCGAGGTCACGGTCGTCTCACCCGACCCGTACATGACCTATCAACCGTTCCTTCCCGAGGCGGCGGCCGGTTCGATCTCCCCCCGCCATGTCGTCGTACCGCTGCGCCGCGTTCTCGACCGCTGCCGGGTCGTCATCGGCGAGGTCCGCGCCATCGACCACGCGAAGCGCACCGCGACCCTCACCACCCTCGCCACCGAGGAGGAGGGCACCGGCACCGAGCAGCTCTCCTACGACGAACTCGTCCTCGCCCCCGGCTCGGTCTCCCGCACCCTGCCCGTCCCCGGACTCGCCGACCACGGCATCGGTTTCAAGACGGTCGAAGAGGCCATCGGACTGCGCAACCACGTCATCGAGCAGATGGACATCGCCTCCTCCACCCGCGACCCCGCGATCCGCGACGCGGCCCTCACCTTCGTCTTCGTCGGCGGCGGCTACGCGGGCGTCGAGGCGCTCGCCGAACTGGAGGACATGGCCCGCTACGCCGCGCGCTACTACCACAACGTCCGCCCCGAGGACATGAAATGGATCCTCGTCGAGGCCTCGGACCGCATCCTCCCCGAGGTCGGCGAGGAGATGGGCCGCTACACGGTCACCCAACTGCGCCGCCGCAATATCGACGTACGGCTCAACACCCGCCTGGATTCCTGCGCCGACCGCATAGCGCAGCTCAGCGACGGCGCCCGCTTCCCGACCCGTACGGTCGTGTGGACGGCCGGCGTCAAACCGCACCCCCTGGTCGCCGCCACCGACCTCCCGCGTACCGAGCGCGGACGGCTGAAATGCACCGCCGAGCTGACGATCGACGGCGCCACGCACGCGTGGGCCGCGGGAGACGCCGCCGCCGTCCCCGACGTCACCGCCGAGCGGCCCGGCACCGAGACCGCCCCCAACGCCCAGCACGCGCTGCGCCAGGCGAAGGTCCTGGGCGACAACATCGCGCACTCCCTGCGCGGCGAGCCGCTTCAGACGTACTCCCACAAGTACGTCGGCTCGGTGGCCTCACTCGGGTTGCACAAAGGTGTCGCACACGTCTACGGGCGCAAGCTGAAGGGCTACCCTGCCTGGTTCATGCACCGCGTCTACCACCTCAGCAGGGTGCCCACCTTCAACCGCAAGGCCCGTGTCCTGGCCGAATGGACGCTGTCGGGGCTCTTCAAGAGGGAGATCGTCTCCCTCGGATCGCTCGAACATCCCCGAGCGGAGTTCGAACTCGCGGCCGGTGGAAAGCCTCCTGTCGACACCGACAACGACCCGAAGGGGTCGTCCTGACCGGACCCAGGAACTCCACCGCCCGGGCGGGCGTCTGACGGATGTCGGCCCGGTCCGCCACACTGCCAGACTGACCCCCGACGCCGGCCGCCCTCCGACGGGCGACTCTCCGCCCCGGCCGGGTCCGGAGCTGGCCGAAGACGACGACACGAGGCAAGGATTCGTGAACTTCACGCGCTGGAGCGCCCGGCTCCCCGGAACGCAGCGCCGCGCCGCAGCGCGGACCGAACACGCGGTCCCCGCGGAGCGGCGCGGCGAGAGCGCGGGCTCCGTCCCCGCGGCCAGAGCCGAACAGCTCACCGACGAGGCCCCGCCCGTCCCCGCCCTCGACGAACTGCCGGTACGCGAAGTGCTGGACCGCGTGCCGGCCCTCGTCGCCCTGGTCCACGGCACCGACCACCGCCTCGCCTACGTCAACGACGCCTACGCCACGGCCTTCGGCGTCCGCCCGCTCGGCGAACCGGCCCGCGAGGCCCTGCCGGAGCTGGACGAACTGGGCCTGCTCCCACTCCTCGACCAGGTCCTGCGCAGCGGCAAGCCCCGTACGGTCAAGTCCCGCAAGGCCCCCGACGGCCGCTCCTACACCTTCACCTGCACCCCGGTCGCCGAAGGCGACGGAGGCGTCCTGGTCTTCGCCGCCGACGTCACCGACCACGCCGAGGCCGCCGAGCGGCTGCGCGCCAGCGAACGCCGCCAGCGCGAGACCGCGGTCACCCTCCAGAGATCACTGCTCCCCCAGGAACTCGAACAGCCGGACGACCTGCGCATCGCGGCGACCTACCAGCCCGGCGGCACGGAGGCCGCGGTCGGCGGCGACTGGTACGACGTCATCACCCTCGGCGGCGGTCGTACGGCGCTGGTGATCGGGGACGTGATGGGGCGGGGGGTGCGGGCAGCCGCGGTGATGGGCCAACTCCGTACGGCGGTCCGCGCGTACGCCCGTCTGGACCTTCCCCCGCACGAGGTACTGCAACTGCTGGACGGCCTCGCGACCGAGATCGACGCCAACCAGATCGCGACCTGCGTCTACGCCGTCCACGACCCGAACGAGGGCCGCCTGGTGTACGCCTCCGCCGGGCATCTGCCGATCCTGGTGCGCGACGAGAGCGGCACGGTGCTGCGCGCCGACGAGCCGACAGGGCCGCCGCTGGGCACGGGCGGCTGGATGCACGCGTCGGGCTCGATCCCGCTGAGCCCCGGCTCCACGGCGGTCCTCTACACGGACGGCCTCGTGGAGCGCCGGAACGAGGACCTGGACGAGGGCATCGCGTCCCTGGAGCGGGCGTTGGCGGGCGCCACCGGCACCCCCCAGGTCATCTGCGACCGCCTGGTCCGCTCGGCGGGCGTCACGGCGGACCACGACGACGACGTGGCGGTCCTGGTCCTGCAGCACCCGGCCCGCACCGGCCCGGACGGCGACCTGTTCCGCAACGCCGCCCTGGAACTGCTCGGCGGCGTGGAAGCGGCGCCACGCGCGCGTGCGTTCGCCTCCGGCGTGCTGACGAGTTGGCGGTTCCCGACGGACTTGCACGACTTGGGCGTGCTGGCGGCAAGCGAGCTGGTCGCGAACTCTCTCCAACACGGCACCCCGCCCATGCGCCTACGCCTACGCCGAACCGACCGCCGCCTGATCGTCGAGGTCACGGACGGAGACGACCACCTTCCGCTCCGCCGCCGCGCCGACCCGGCCGACGAATCGGGCCGAGGCATCGCCATCGTCGCGACAATCGCCTCGTCCTGGGGCTCCCGCCGGACGCCGGGCGGCGGCAAGGCAGTGTGGTGCGAGTTCGCCTTGCCACGCGCGTAAGCCAGAACGCCGGGCTGTTTCCGCCCCCGCCGCTGAAGGGGCCTCGTCCTCAAACGCCGGAGGGGCTGATTTTCAGCCCCTCCGGCGTTTGAGGAGCGGGGGTCCAGGGGGCAGAGCTCCCTGGGATGGGACGGGTAGGGGCGGCGGGGGCGAGGAAATTCAGGCGTGTACCCGCGCCGGGGCTGTGGCACCCGTTGCCACCACCCGGCTCTTCGCCAGCGCCGGCTGGTTCTGCTCGGGGGTCAGGTGGCGGCCCAGACGTAGCGCCAGGACCGTGATGCCCAGCGAGAACAGGAAGAACGTCACGATGTACGGCGCATGCAGCGCCGCCCCCATCGGACCCCCCACCGCCGGACCAACCGCGAGAGCCAGCTGCTTCACCAGGGCGAACGCCGAGTTGTACTGCCCCGCCATCCCAGAGGGCGCCAGGTCCGCCACCAGCGGCGCAACCGTCGGCGACAGCATCGCCTCACCAAGCCCGAACAGCGCATACGTCGAGACGAACGCCGCCGTGGCCATCTCCTGGCTGCCATGCCCAAGCCCGGCATACCCCGCCGCAACCCACGCCACAGCCCAGATCAGCCCAACCGCAGCGATCACCCGAGACCGACGCCGCCGCTCCACGAACTTCAGCACCGCGAACTGCGCCACGACGATCATCGCCGTGTTCGCGGCAAGAGCGGTCCCGAGCGCCGACGTAGAGATCCCCGCGGCCTCCACGCCGTACGCGCTGAGCCCAGACTCGAACTGCCCATAACAGGCGAAGAACAGCACGAAGCCCAGCACACACAGCTGCACCATCGCCCGGTTCCCGAGCAACTGCTTCCAGCCGCCCTTCGCCGACGCGGGCGCGTCCCCTATCCGCGGCGAGTGCGGCATCCGTACGGTCGCCATCACCACGACCAGCAGCAGGAACATCGCCGCCTCGATCGCGAAGAGCAGGGTGAAGGAAGAAACGCGGGTCGTGTCGACCAGGTGACCGCCGATGAGACCGCCCACGCCGAGACCCAGGTTCTGCAGGAAGAACTGCATCGCGAAGGCCCGCGACCGAGTCTCCGCCGTCGACACGTCCACGATCATCGTCGCCAGCGCCGGCTGCATCACGGCCTGCCCGGCACCCAGCGCAGCCGCCGACAGCAGTACGGCCGTCGCGTTCCCCGCGAGCCCGAGGCTCAGCGCACCAAGGGCGGCAGTGACCAGGGCGGCGAGCAGCACCGGAAGCGGACCGCGCCGGACGATCGCCCGCCCGGCGAACGGCAGCACGACCAGCGCGGCCACGGCGAACACGGCGAGTACGAGACCCGCAGTGACGGCACCAAGGCCACGCACCTGCGCCACATAGACGTACAGGTACGGGACCGTGAAGCCGAGCCCGAACGCGCTGAGTGCGTTGCCCACGTGGATCCGGCGCATCGCAGCGCCCATCGCCCTGGTCACGTTCACCTCTCTCAAGTAGTTAGGCCTGAAGTGGTTAGGCCTGAAGACTTCAAAGCTAAAGTTCGAAGCTAAAGAGTACACATCGAAGGACTTCAACGCCAACTACTGCCGTGCGATACTGCGACCCATGGGCGACAACTCCGGCATCAGCGGCGAGCCGACACTCGAAGAGCAGATCGCCGCCTACCAGCGCGAGTTCCAGGACCTCGACCCCCAGGTCGAGAAGATCGTCTCCGCGCTGTCCCGGCTGAACCGCCGTATGAACGTCGCCTACGGCCGCCAGACCGCCACCCTCGGCATCAGCAACACCGAGTGGGAGGTCCTCAAGGCCCTCGTCCTCTCCGGTGCCCCGTACCGGATGGGCCCGAGCGAGCTCGCCAAGCGTCTCGGTCTGACGCCGGCCGCGATGACCCACCGGATCGACCGCATGGTCACCGAGGGCCTGGTCACCCGGGAGCGCGACGAGTCCAACCGGGTCCGCGTCATCGTGGAGCTCACGACGGAGGGCCGGGAGAAGTGGACGGAGGCGATGCGTCTCGCCTCGGGCTTCGAGGAGGACCTGCTCCAGGACCTCTCAATGGAGGAGCGCACGGCCCTCGGCGAGGTCCTCACCCGTCTGCTGCGCAGGGTGGAACACGCCCAGCCGGATGCCGGCGGCCGGCTGACCGACCTCGATTAAAGATCTTGACAGGGGTCGCTTGACACCCCCCTGCCCGATCCGTAAAGTTCTTCGGGTTGCCGCCGAGCCGTAACGGTTCTGCGACAGCACCTCCGCCGCATCAGCGGCAACCAAACCACCAGCACGATCTCCGGACCGGAGTGAATTCGGCGTGCCCGAATTCAATTCGATTCGGGCCCGGCAGCTCGATTAGCAACTGCCGAGCGGATCCGCTAAGGTTTGAAACGTCGGAACGGCCCAACGGCCGCGAGGACAACCCCCTCTGACTGGGAGTCAGGCCCGAAAGGATCTGATAGAGTCGGAACCGCCGGAAAGGGAAACGCGAAAGCGGGAACCTGGAAAGCGCCGAGGAAATCGGATCGGAAAGATCTGATAGAGTCGGAAACGCAAGAACGAAGGGAAGCCCGGAGGAAAGCCCGCGAGGGTGAGTACAAAGGAAGCGACCGTTCCTTGAGAACTCAACAGCGTGCCAAAAGTCAACGCCAGATATGTTGATACCCCGTCCGTCGGAATACTCCGATGGTCGAGGTTCCTTTGAAATAACACAGCGAGGACGCTGTGTGCGAGGGGATTATTCCTCCTCTCGCACCGCTCTCGTGGTGTCATCCCGATTACGGGAAAACATTCACGGAGAGTTTGATCCTGGCTCAGGACGAACGCTGGCGGCGTGCTTAACACATGCAAGTCGAACGATGAACCACTTCGGTGGGGATTAGTGGCGAACGGGTGAGTAACACGTGGGCAATCTGCCCTTCACTCTGGGACAAGCCCTGGAAACGGGGTCTAATACCGGATAACACTCCTGCCTGCATGGGCGGGGGTTAAAAGCTCCGGCGGTGAAGGATGAGCCCGCGGCCTATCAGCTTGTTGGTGAGGTAATGGCTCACCAAGGCGACGACGGGTAGCCGGCCTGAGAGGGCGACCGGCCACACTGGGACTGAGACACGGCCCAGACTCCTACGGGAGGCAGCAGTGGGGAATATTGCACAATGGGCGAAAGCCTGATGCAGCGACGCCGCGTGAGGGATGACGGCCTTCGGGTTGTAAACCTCTTTCAGCAGGGAAGAAGCGAAAGTGACGGTACCTGCAGAAGAAGCGCCGGCTAACTACGTGCCAGCAGCCGCGGTAATACGTAGGGCGCAAGCGTTGTCCGGAATTATTGGGCGTAAAGAGCTCGTAGGCGGCTTGTCACGTCGATTGTGAAAGCCCGGGGCTTAACCCCGGGTCTGCAGTCGATACGGGCTAGCTAGAGTGTGGTAGGGGAGATCGGAATTCCTGGTGTAGCGGTGAAATGCGCAGATATCAGGAGGAACACCGGTGGCGAAGGCGGATCTCTGGGCCATTACTGACGCTGAGGAGCGAAAGCGTGGGGAGCGAACAGGATTAGATACCCTGGTAGTCCACGCCGTAAACGGTGGGAACTAGGTGTTGGCGACATTCCACGTCGTCGGTGCCGCAGCTAACGCATTAAGTTCCCCGCCTGGGGAGTACGGCCGCAAGGCTAAAACTCAAAGGAATTGACGGGGGCCCGCACAAGCAGCGGAGCATGTGGCTTAATTCGACGCAACGCGAAGAACCTTACCAAGGCTTGACATACACCGGAAAGCATTAGAGATAGTGCCCCCCTTGTGGTCGGTGTACAGGTGGTGCATGGCTGTCGTCAGCTCGTGTCGTGAGATGTTGGGTTAAGTCCCGCAACGAGCGCAACCCTTGTCCTGTGTTGCCAGCATGCCCTTCGGGGTGATGGGGACTCACAGGAGACCGCCGGGGTCAACTCGGAGGAAGGTGGGGACGACGTCAAGTCATCATGCCCCTTATGTCTTGGGCTGCACACGTGCTACAATGGCCGGTACAATGAGCTGCGAAACCGTGAGGTGGAGCGAATCTCAAAAAGCCGGTCTCAGTTCGGATTGGGGTCTGCAACTCGACCCCATGAAGTCGGAGTTGCTAGTAATCGCAGATCAGCATTGCTGCGGTGAATACGTTCCCGGGCCTTGTACACACCGCCCGTCACGTCACGAAAGTCGGTAACACCCGAAGCCGGTGGCCCAACCCCTTGTGGGAGGGAGCTGTCGAAGGTGGGACTGGCGATTGGGACGAAGTCGTAACAAGGTAGCCGTACCGGAAGGTGCGGCTGGATCACCTCCTTTCTAAGGAGCATCTAGGCCGCCAAGCTTGCTTGGTGGTCCAGAGCCACTACGTCGGCGAATGATCGACGGTGGTTAGCTCATGGGTGGAACGTTGACTATTCGGCACACTTGATCGTCTTCTCCTTCCAGTACTGCTCGCAAGAGTGTGGAACGTCGAGGGGAGCGGGGAGTGTGCCGGGCACGTTGTTGGGTGTCTGAGGGAATGGTTTTTCCTCAGTCGCCGGCCCCAGTGCACTCGGACTGTATGGGTTCGGGGTGATGGGTGGCTGGTCGTTGTTTGAGAACTGCACAGTGGACGCGAGCATCTGTGGCCAAGTTTTTAAGGGCGCACGGTGGATGCCTTGGCACCAGGAACCGATGAAGGACGTGGGAGGCCACGATAGTCCCCGGGGAGTCGTCAACCAGGCTTTGATCCGGGGGTTTCCGAATGGGGAAACCCGGCAGTCGTCATGGGCTGTCACCCATACCTGAACACATAGGGTATGTGGAGGGAACGCGGGGAAGTGAAACATCTCAGTACCCGCAGGAAGAGAAAACAACCGTGATTCCGGGAGTAGTGGCGAGCGAAACCGGATGAGGCCAAACCGTATGCGTGTGAGACCCGGCAGGGGTTGCGCATACGGGGTTGTGGGATCTCTCTTTCACAGTCTGCCGGCTGTGAGGCGAGTCAGAAACCGTTGATGTAGGCGAAGGGCATGCGAAAGGCCCGGCGTAGAGGGTAAGACCCCCGTAGTCGAAACATCAGCGGCTTGCTTGAGAGACACCCAAGTAGCACGGGGCCCGAGAAATCCCGTGTGAATCTGGCGGGACCACCCGCTAAGCCTAAATATTCCCTGGTGACCGATAGCGGATAGTACCGTGAGGGAATGGTGAAAAGTACCGCGGGAGCGGAGTGAAATAGTACCTGAAACCGTGTGCCTACAAGCCGTGGGAGCGTCGCTCATTGGGTTTACCCAATGGGTCGTGACTGCGTGCCTTTTGAAGAATGAGCCTGCGAGTTTGCGGTGTGTTGCGAGGTTAACCCGTGTGGGGAAGCCGTAGCGAAAGCGAGTCCGAATAGGGCGGTATAGTAGCGCGCTCAAGACCCGAAGCGGAGTGATCTAGCCATGGGCAGGTTGAAGCGGAGGTAAGACTTCGTGGAGGACCGAACCCACCAGGGTTGAAAACCTGGGGGATGACCTGTGGTTAGGGGTGAAAGGCCAATCAAACTCCGTGATAGCTGGTTCTCCCCGAAATGCATTTAGGTGCAGCGTCGTGTGTTTCTTGCCGGAGGTAGAGCACTGGATAGGCGATGGGCCCTACCGGGTTACTGACCTTAGCCAAACTCCGAATGCCGGTAAGTGAGAGCGCGGCAGTGAGACTGTGGGGGATAAGCTCCATGGTCGAGAGGGAAACAGCCCAGAGCATCGACTAAGGCCCCTAAGCGTACGCTAAGTGGGAAAGGATGTGGAGTCGCACAGACAACCAGGAGGTTGGCTTAGAAGCAGCCACCCTTGAAAGAGTGCGTAATAGCTCACTGGTCTAGTGATTCCGCGCCGACAATGTAGCGGGGCTCAAGCGTACCGCCGAAGTCGTGTCATTGCAGCAATAAGCCCCAACGGGTGCTGTGATGGGTAGGGGAGCGTCGTGTGCCGGGTGAAGCCGCGCCGGAAGGCAGTGGTGGACGGTTCACGAGTGAGAATGCAGGCATGAGTAGCGATACACACGTGAGAAACGTGTGCGCCGATTGACTAAGGGTTCCTGGGTCAAGCTGATCTGCCCAGGGTAAGTCGGGACCTAAGGCGAGGCCGACAGGCGTAGTCGATGGATAACCGGTTGATATTCCGGTACCCGCTGTGAAGCGTCAAACACTGAACCAGGCGATGCTAAGTCCGTGAAGCCGCCCCGGAGCCTTCGGGCAAAGGGGAGTGGTGGAGCCGACGGACCAGACTTGCAGTAGGTGAGTGATGGGGTGACGCAGGAAGGTAGTCCAGCCCGGGCGGTGGTTGTCCCGGGGTAAGGGTGTAGGCCGTGCGATAGGCAAATCCGTCGCACATCAAGGCTGAGACCTGATGCCGAGCCGATTGTGGTGAAGTGGATGATCCTATGCTGTCGAGAAAAGCCTCTAGCGAGTTTCATGGCGGCCCGTACCCTAAACCGACTCAGGTGGTCAGGTAGAGAATACCGAGGCGTTCGGGTGAACTATGGTTAAGGAACTCGGCAAAATGCCCCCGTAACTTCGGGAGAAGGGGGGCCACGCTTGGTGAGAGGACTTGCTCCTCGAGCTGGGGGTGGCCGCAGAGACCAGCGAGAAGCGACTGTTTACTAAAAACACAGGTCCGTGCGAAGCCGTAAGGCGATGTATACGGACTGACGCCTGCCCGGTGCTGGAACGTTAAGGGGACCGGTTAGTCACTCTTCGGGGTGGCGAAGCTGAGAACTTAAGCGCCAGTAAACGGCGGTGGTAACTATAACCATCCTAAGGTAGCGAAATTCCTTGTCGGGTAAGTTCCGACCTGCACGAATGGCGTAACGACTTCTCGACTGTCTCAACCATAGGCCCGGTGAAATTGCACTACGAGTAAAGATGCTCGTTTCGCGCAGCAGGACGGAAAGACCCCGGGACCTTTACTACAGTTTGATATTGGTGTTCGGTTCGGCTTGTGTAGGATAGCTGGGAGACTGTGAACTCTGGACGCCAGTTCAGGGGGAGTCGTCGTTGAAATACCAGTCTGGTCGTGCTGGATGTCTAACCTGGGTCCGTGATCCGGATCAGGGACAGTGTCTGATGGGTAGTTTAACTGGGGCGGTTGCCTCCTAAAGAGTAACGGAGGCGCCCAAAGGTTCCCTCAGCCTGGTTGGCAATCAGGTGTTGAGTGTAAGTGCACAAGGGAGCTTGACTGTGAGACCGACGGGTCGAGCAGGGACGAAAGTCGGGACTAGTGATCCGGCGGTGGCTTGTGGAAGCGCCGTCGCTCAACGGATAAAAGGTACCCCGGGGATAACAGGCTGATCTTCCCCAAGAGTCCATATCGACGGGATGGTTTGGCACCTCGATGTCGGCTCGTCGCATCCTGGGGCTGGAGTCGGTCCCAAGGGTTGGGCTGTTCGCCCATTAAAGCGGTACGCGAGCTGGGTTTAGAACGTCGTGAGACAGTTCGGTCCCTATCCGCTGTGCGCGTAGGAATATTGAGAAGGGCTGTCCCTAGTACGAGAGGACCGGGACGGACGAACCTCTGGTGTGCCAGTTGTCCTGCCAAGGGCATGGCTGGTTGGCTACGTTCGGGAGGGATAACCGCTGAAAGCATCTAAGCGGGAAGCCTGCTTCGAGATGAGTATTCCCACCTCCTTGAGAGGGTAAGGCTCCCAGTAGACGACTGGGTTGATAGGCCGGATATGGAAGCACGGTAACGTGTGGAGTTGACCGGTACTAATAGGCCGAGGGCTTGTCCTCAGTTGCTCGCGTCCACTGTGTTGGTTCTGAAACCACGAACAGCCCCATGCCATGGTCACGGTGTGGTGCGGCAGTTCACAGTTTCATAGTGTTTCGGTGGTCATAGCGTGAGGGAAACGCCCGGTTACATTCCGAACCCGGAAGCTAAGCCTTACAGCGCCGATGGTACTGCAGGGGGGACCCTGTGGGAGAGTAGGACGCCGCCGAACAAATTTTGAGAAAGGCCCACACCTTATGGTGTGGGCCTTTCTGCATTTCACGACCCGCATTTCACGACGGCTCCACCAGCCTCGTGTCATACGCCAGAATCACCGCCTGGATCCGGTCCCTGGCCCCCGTCTTCGCCAGCACGCGGCCCACATGTGTCTTCACCGTCGATTCGGCGAGGTGGAGCCGCTCGGCTATCTCCGTGTTGGTCCAGCCCATCCCGATGACCGTAAGAATCTCGCGCTCCCGTTCGGTGAGCGGGGCCAGGCGAGGGTCTTCCCCTTCCGAGGTGTCCTCCGCGCCCATGGGGAGATGGTGGGCGTATGCATCCAGGAGCCGGCGCGTCAGGCTCGGGGCCACTACCGCGTCGCCCGTCGACACCGCGCGGATGCCGGCGAGGAGTTCCTCCGGCTGTGCGTCCTTGACGAGGAAGCCGGAAGCCCCGGCTCGCAGGCCCGCGTAGGCGTATTCGTCCAGGTCGAAGGTCGTGAGGATCAGGACTCGGGTGCGGTCGCCGGACGCGATGATGCGACGGGTGGCCTCGATGCCGTCGAGGCCGGGCATGCGGACGTCCATCAGGACCACATCGGGGTGGTGCCGGGCGGTCAGGCGTACCGCCTCGACGCCGTTGACTGCTTCTCCCAGCACCGTCATGTCGTCCTGGCTCTCCAGCAGCATCCGGAAGCCGAAGCGCTGGAGAGGCTGGTCGTCGGCGATGAGGACCGTGGTCACTGGTGGGATTCCTCCGGTAGTTCCAGATGGACGCGCCAGCCCCGCGTGGGCAGTGGGCCGGCGTCAAGTGTGCCGCCGTACAGGGCCGTTCGCTCGCGCATTCCCGGTAGGCCGCGGCCCGCGGTGCCGTTGGGCGTGCCGCCGCGGCCGGTGTCGGTCACCGTGACGGTGACGGCGCCGCCTTCGTCGTAGGACATCTCGATGTGTGAAGTGGCGTGTGGGCCCGCGTGTTTGAGGGTGTTGGTGAGGGCTTCCTGGATGACGCGGTAGATGGTGAGTTGGCGGCCGGGGGTGATGGTGGGGGTGCCCTTGATGGCCAGTGATGTGGGCAGGCCTGCCTCGCGGACCTTCTCCAGGAGTGGGTCCAGGTCCGTGAGCGTGGGCTGGGGGGTGAGGGCCGGTTGTGTGTGATCGTCCGCCGCCAGTACGTCCAGGAGGCGGCGGAGTTCTGTCAGGGCCTGGCGGCTGGTGGTGGCTATGGAGTTCAGGGCCTGGGCGGCTCGTTCGGGGGATTTGACTGCCGCGTAGCGGCCGCCGTCGGCCAAGCCGGTGATGACGGAGAGGTTGTGGCCGATGATGTCGTGCATCTCGCGGGCGATGCGGGCGCGTTCGGCAGCGGTGGCCAGGCGGGCCTGTTGGTCGCGCTCGACCTCCAGTTGGCGGGCGCGTTCGACGAGAGAGGCCAGGTGGTCCTTGCGGGCGCGGACCACGATGCCGAACATCGCGGCCAGGGCGAGGCTCATGGTGGCGGGTATGAGGGTCTGGTCCGGGCCCTGTTCGGCCGGGTAGCGGGCGGCGGCCACCACGAAGGGCGTCAGGAGCAGGCCGTAGAGCCAGAGCAGGGTGCGCATGCGGACGCGTAGGGCCGCGTTGAACAGGGCTATGAGGAGCAGGTGGGAGGCCTGGAGCAGGGCGCCTGTCGCCGAGTTGACGATGGCCACCGGGATCATGGCCAGGAGGACTGGTACGGGGTGGGTGCGGCGCCACAGGAGCGGCACCGAGAAGCCCAGGGACAGGGCGAGGACCAGCCAGCCGGGGAGGGTGTCGTTCTCGGCGATGTACTTCCAGCCGCCGCTCGTGTAGTCGACCACGGCGGCGATGACGATGGCGCCGGTGAGGGGCAGGTCCCAGGCGAGCGGGTGGCGTCGGTCGAAGGCGCGGATGCGCGTGAGGACGCGATGGGTGTACTGGGTCAGGGGCTCGGGGCTGCCCTGTCTCGCTGCTTTGGCCGACGTCCGCATGGTCCGATCCTGCCTGCTCGGCGGCTCGCGGGCGTCGGGCGAGGGCGGGATATCAGGTGAGGGGCGTAGTACCCGGGTATTACCGTGGCGGCCATGAGCGTGAGCAATGGGGAGCGGTACGTCGTCCGGTCCGTGCGGGCCGATGAGTGGCCGTCGGTGAGGGAGCTGCGGCTGGCCGCGCTGCGGGATCCCGTGGCGCCGATCGCCTTTCTGGAGACGTACGAGGAAGCCGAGGCCAAGCCGGAGTCGTTCTGGAAGGAGCGGACCGAGCGGACCTCCGAGGGGGCCGACGGGGCGCAGCAGGTCGTCGCCGAGGGGCCGGACGGGGCGTGGGTCGGGACGCTGACCGTGCTGGTGGAAGAGGCGGGGACGACGGACTGGGCGGGGTTCCCGGTGGAGCGGCGGCAGGGGCATCTCGTGGGCGTGTTCATGCGGCCCGAGCATCGCGGGTGCGGGCTGACCGAGCTGCTCTTCGACGAGGCACTGCAGTGGTCGTGGCGACAGGGGCTCGAGCGGGTGCGGCTCATCGTGCACGAGGAGAACGGGCGGGCGCAGGCCTTCTATCGGCGGATGGGGTTTCAGCCGAGCGGGGTGACGGTGCCGCTCGCGGGGCAACCCGGGGCGCTGGAGCGCGAGTTCGTGCTCGACAAGGGCACTGACCGGTAGTTCGTGATCGAGAAGGGCTGCTCAGACCGGTAGTTCGTCATGCGGCCAGCGGGCGCGGGCCTGTTCGCGGGACCGGAGCAGGGCCAGGGTCGGCAGGCCCCGGTCCGCCCCGGTGGCCAGCAGCTCCGGGAGCTGGGGAAGTGGAGCGACGGCCGCGACGTCGTCGAGGACGAGCGTCAGTGGTGGGTCGAGGCGACCGGAGGATGACCGTTCGGCCATGCGCCGGCCGCGCTCGACCACGCTTGAGGCCAGGGCGGTGAGAAGAGGCATCGCGCCCGGGTTCGTGCGGGGATCTTCGATCGATTCACCCACCACATAAAGCGTGCCCCCTTCGTTCACGAAGGAATCCAAGGCGAGTGCATCAGTTCGGTTGGGCGTGCAGGCCTCGCGGATGTTCACCGTGAACAGGGCGGACAGCGCCCGGGTCGTCAACTGTTGGGCCATGTCCCGGCGTTCGGGGTGCGCGGTGAGCGCCGCCTCGAGTTCACCGGCGGCGCCGGGCGCGGCCTTCGGGCTGGTACGGAGGATGCGGACCGCGTCCTGGAGCTGGGTGCCCTGGGACCAGCGGTGGACATGGCGGATCGTACGGCCGTCTATCGCGGCGGCGTGCAGGGCGCTGCGAAGGAGCGTTTCGGCTACGTCCGCCACGGCCTGGTCGATCTTCGCGCTCGGCCGGACCGGGGCGAGAAGCGCCGTCGCTCTCGCCGCCGCCGTCTGCTTGTCCTCGCAGCCTGTCGTGGGGGACCAGTGGAGGCGGGACGGGGTGTCGCACAGGTGGGTCGGGTCGTAGAGGTGGACCGGGCCCAGTTTGGCTCTGGCGTCCTTGGTGTCCTGCCAGATCGCCGGGTTGGAGGTGATGACCAGGGCGGGGCCCTCGGCGTCGCGTACGGCCTGGGTCGCGGCGGTGTGGCGGGATTCCCGCGGGGCCACGAAGACCTTCTCCCACGCGGGCAGCGGAGCTGCGGGTGCGGCCGTCTCCTGAACGGGCTCCGGTCTCGGCGCGGGCACCTCGTGCTGGACGGGCACGGGAATCGGCTCAGGTGCCGGCTCGGGCGCCGCCGGCTCCTGCCGCTGCCGCGCCCGCACCGCCCGCCACCGGGCCACCGTCCCCATGACGAACACGGTGAGCACGATCAGCACCATCAACTGCCCGATGAACAGCCCCCAGAAGAGCCCGTACCCCGAAAGTTCCCCCTCCGGAGTCTCCGGCCATGCCCCGGCGATGTCGTGCGGGGCGCCGAGCAGATACCGCAGGGCCAGCGGCGTACGGGTGAAGGTGACGCCGGTCGGCCAGGCGCCGTGCGAGAACAGCCCGGCCAGGCCCGTCGCCGTCCACACCATCAGGGTCAGGCCGAGCAGGAAGGCGAGTATGCCGACCAGCAGCCCGTCAGGGATGCCGCCCGCCTGTTCCTGCCGTCGGTCGTCTGCGCGCACGCCGTCGCCCCCTTTACGCCACCGTCGACTCGGAGTCGCCGAGGTGCTGTTCCACGAAGGCCGCCGCCCGCTCCTCGGCCTCCAGCTCGGCGGCGCGCAGCGCGTCGTCGCTCAAGTGGTCGCTCGAGGATTCGGTCATCGCGCGGTCGGTGAAGACCAGCGGGCGTTCGGTCTCGGTTACCAGGTGTTTGACCACCTGGACATTGCCGTTGACATCCCAGACGGCGATACCGGGGGTGAGGCTGGGGATGATCTCCACCGCCCACCTGGGCAGCCCGAGCACCCGGCCCGTCGCCCTCGCCTCGTCCGCCTTCTGGGCGTAGATCGTCCTGGTCGACGCCATCTTCAGGATGGCCGCCGCCTCCTTCGCCGCCGCCCCGTCCACCACGTCGGACAGATGGTGGACGACCGCGACGAAGGACAGACCCAGCCGCCGCCCGAACTTCAGCAGCCGCTGGAAGAGCTGGGCCACGAAGGGGCTGTTGATGATGTGCCAGGCCTCCTCGACCAGGAAGATGCGCTTCTTCCGGTCGGGGCGGATCCAGGTGTGCTCCAGCCAGACTCCGACGATCGCCATCAGGATCGGCATGGCGATGGAGTTGCGGTCGATGTGGGACAGGTCGAAGACGATCAGCGGCGCGTCGAGGTCGATGCCGACCGTCGTCGGGCCATCGAACATGCCGCGCAGGTCACCGTCGACCAGCCGGTCCAGGACCAGGGCGACATCGAGTCCCCAGGCCCGTACATCGTCTATGTCGACGTTCATCGCCTCGGCCGACTCCGGTTCGGGATGCCGTAGCTGCTCGACGATGTCGGTCAGGACCGGCTGGCGTTCCACGATGGTCTCGTTGACGTAGGCGTGCGCGACCTTGAGCGCGAAGCCGGAGCGTTCGTCGAGGCCGTGGCCCAGCGCGACCTCGATGATGGTCCGGAGCAGGGCGAGCTGCCCGGTCGTCGTGATCGCCGGGTCGAGCGGGTTGAGCCGGATCCCCATGTCCAGGGCGGCCATCGGGTCCAGCCGGATAGGAGTTATCCCCAGCTCCTGCGCGATCAGGTTCCATTCGCCGACGCCGTCCTCGCCCTGCGCGTCCAGTACGACGACCTGCCGGTCGCGGAAGCGCAACTGCCGTAGGACGTACGTCTTCTCCAGCGCCGACTTGCCGTTGCCGGACTCGCCGAGGACGAGCCAGTGCGGAGCCGGGAGCTGTTGGCCGTACAGCTGGAAGGGGTCGTAGATATAGCCCTTCCCGGAGTAGACCTCGCGGCCGATGATGACGCCCGAGTCGCCGAGGCCGGGCGCGGCCGTGGGGAGATAGACGGCCTGGGCCTGCCCGGTCGAGGTGCGCACGGGCAGCCGGGTCGTCTCGACCTTGCCGAAGAGGAACGAGGTGAAGGCGTCGGTGAGGATGGACATCGGATCCCGCATGCGGCGGCCCTACCTTCGAATGCCGGTGGCGAACGGGAGCGTATTCACGAAGGCGCGATGGTGCTCGCGGTCGCACCACTCCAGCTTCAGGTACGACTTCCCGGCCGACGCCCGGATGGTCCGCTTGTCGCGGGCCAGGGCCTCCGGGTTGCGGGAGGAGACCGTGATGTAACCGACGAGGTTCACGCCCGCCGCGCCGCTCGCGAGATCCTCTCCGCGCTGGTCGAGGCGGTTGTGGGCGGCGACGTCACGCGGGTCGACGGTCCGGTTCATCTTGGCCGCGCGGGAGGCCTCCGCCTCGTCGTTCGTCTTCTCCGTCAGCATGCGCTCGATGGCGATCTCGGTGGGTTCGAGGTCCATCGTGACGGCGACCGTGCGGATGACGTCCGGGGTGTGGACGAGCAGCGGGGCCAGGAAGTTGACGCCGACGGGCGTCATCGGCCACTCCTTCACCCAGGCCGTGGCATGGCACCAGGGCGCGCGAGTGGAGGACTCCCGGGTCTTGGCCTGGAGGTAGGTGGGCTCCATGGCGTCGAGCTCGGCCGGCCAGGCATTACGTTTCGTCATCGCCTGGATGTGGTCGATCGGGTGGTCGGGGTCGTACATGGAGTGGATGAGGGAGGCGAGCCGCCCCTGACCGAGCGGCTGCCGCACCCGGATGTCCGCCTCCTGGAGCCGCGAGCAGATATCGGTCAGCTCACGCGCCATGACGACAGCCAGCCCGGCGTCCTTGTCGACCTTCCGCCCTTGCTGCGGCCGCGCGGCCCGCGCCATGGCGTGCCCCTCGGCGGCCAGTTCGCGCGTGTAGTGCATACAGGCGACGAGATACGCCCGGTGCTGCTCACTGCTGGTCGACACCATCGACTGCAATTGGTCGTACGACTGCTGCAGCCATGGCAGTGCCTTCTCGTCCCCGCGTACGGCGACGTCCTTGGCGTGGGCGTCGGGGTCGGCGGGGAGGGTGCGGGCGAGCATCTGGAGACGGGTGACGAAGCCGTCGCCGTTGGCCACGTGCTTGAGCAGCGTGCCGAAGCGGTCGACGAGGGCTTCCTGGTCCTCGGAGTCACGCAGACCGACGCCCGGGCCCTCGATCTCGATGGCGGCGGTCACCGTCCTGCGGTCCGCGTGCAGCAGTACGGCGATCTCGTCGGGCCCGAACGGGGCGGCGAGCCAGGTGATCCGGCCGATGCCGGGCGGCGGGCCGACCTCGACCTCGCGCCCGTCGATCCGGACGCCCGCCTCCATCACCGCCGAGCGGTAGACGGTTCCCTGGCGCAGGCTGCGCTTGAAGCTGCGGTTGATCTCGAACCACTTGTAGAACGTCCGGCGCTTGTACGGCACGTAGACCGCGGCCAGCGCCAGCATCGGGAAGCCCATGAGCAGCACGATGCGCAGGGTGAGGACGGGGACGAGGAGCCCGCACATCATGCCGAGGAACGCGCCCGCGATGATCAGCGCGATCTCGCCGGTTTCACGATTCCGGCCGACGATCGCGTTCGGCCGGGCGCGGCCGATCAGATATGTACGGCGGGGCGTGACCGGATGGGACACGTGGGACTCGGTCGTCAACGCCCTTCACCTCCCGTGCTGTTGGTACTGCTGTTGCGGGTGTTGCTGGCGTGGGGCGTGTTCACCGCGCTGCCGGACCGGGGCACGGGTGCGGCGGAGGGGACAGTTCCGCCGCCTCCGTTCGTGGGGCGGGAGCTGTGCGCGGCGACTCCGCCGGCGGTCTGGTTGGCGGGGCGGGCGCTGTTGCCTCCGGCGGCCTGGCCGTTGTTGTCGGCGCGGGAGCTGTGGGTCTTGATGCCCTGGGCGACCAGGGTTGCGGGGGAGCTGATGACTGCGGCGGCCTTGCTCTCGGCGCCCTGCATGATGCGGTTGCTGCGGGAGCCGGCGATCTCGTCGCCGAAGCCTGGGACGAAGCGGTAGATCATCGCCGAGGCGAAGATGGCGAGCAGGATGATGGCGAGGCCGGAGACTACGGCGGAGAAGGCGTCGGGGCCTTCGTCGGTGGACAGGGCACCGGCGAGCCCGAGGACGATGACAATGACCGGCTTCACCAGAATGACGGCGATCATGATGCCGGCCCAGCGGCGGACGTGTCCCCACAGGTTCTTGTCGACCAGGCCCGCGTAGACGACGGTGCCGAGGAGGGCGCCGACGTAGAGCAGGGCGGCGCGGATGACGAGCTCCAGCCAGAGGACTCCGGCGGCGAGGATGCTGACCAGGGAGACGACGATCAGCATGATCGGTCCGCCGCCGATGTCCTCGCCCTTCTCCAGGGCGCCGGAGAAGGTGCCGAAGAAGGCGTCGGTCTGATCGCCCGTCGTCTTCGCGAGGACCTCGGAGACGCCGTCGGTGGCGGAGACGACCGTGTAGAGGATCAGCGGGGTGAAGGCGGACGCGAGCACGGTCAGCCAGAGAAACCCGATCGCTTCGCCGATGGCGGTGGTGAGCGGTACGCCGCGCACGGCTCGCTTGGCTACCGCCAGCAGCCACAGCAGGAGGGTGAGGATGGTCGAGGCCGCGAACACGACGGCGTACTGCTGAAGGAACTTGGGGTTGGTGAAGTCGACGTTCGCGGTGTCTTTTACGGCCTCACTGAGCTTCTCGACGGTCCATGCGGCGGCATCGGCACAGCCCTTGGCGAGGGAGGAGAGGGGGTCGAGGGTGGAGGTGGGGTCCAGGGTGGTGGATCCGCCGGAGCCGCCCGAGCCGTTGTCGCTTTCGCAGTAGTCCTTGGCGGGGCCGACGATGAGGTCGCAGTTGTCGTCCGAGGGCGTCGGAGAGGGCGTGGGTGCGGCGACGGCACGCGTGGCGAGCAGTACAGCCGTGGTCTGTACGGCGGTGACGGCGGCGGCGACCTTGAGGACGCGGCGCGGGCTACCGGGCATACGTGAACCCTCCGTACTCCTCGACGGCCTTGGCCATCTCGTCGGCGCTGGACGCCTTGTTGTCCCCGGGGACGGGTGCGGGTCCGTCCTTCTGGGCGAAGCTGTCGACCTTCCAGTCGCTGTCCGCCCAGCGCAGCTGGAGGGTCATGGTGAACCAGTCGCTGCTGACCGGGTCGGTGGAGCCCTCCCCGGCTGTGCCGAACACGCCGGTGCACCAGACCTCGACGGTCGCCGCGGTGTCCGAGTAGCTCGTGACCTTGGTGCCGATCGGCATGGTGCGGGAGACGTAGGTGTTGCCGCCCGTGGCGTTGCCGTTCTCGTCGAGGCCGAGGTTGCTCAGGAACTCCTGGGAGTAGGCGGCGTTGAACTTGTCCTCCAACTCCGCCTGCTTGTCGGTGACGAAAACCTGCCGCACGATCTCGGTGCGCCGGGCCGGCTTGAGCATGTCGGCCGAGACCAGCGTCACCGCATAGTTGGCCGCCGCACTCTCCGCCCCCTGCTCATCCCGCGCGAACCCCGCCTCCACCGGCCGCTCCCCGCTCGCCGCCGTAGGCGCCGCCTGCGGCTTGTCGGTCGCCTCGTCGCTCGATGAGGAATCGTCTCCTCCACGGTTGGCGAACGCGATTGCCGCAATCAGGAGGACCACCACGCCGACCACCGTCACCAGGCTCCGGGACGACGAGCGGCCGCTCCGCCGTGCGCCTCCGTATACGTCGCCGCCGCCCTCCGGCAGTCGCGTGCGGGTCTGGCCCGTGCCTCCGTAACCGCCGGAGGCCTCCCGCTCGTCTCCGAGACTCATGCCGCGTACGCCCCCTTACCGCCGTACTGGAAGCCGTTGGAGTACGACGGTAGCCGTGCTGGTTCCCGCGCGGGCGCGGTGTGGTGACTCGACATCAGGGAAACGCAACCTCAGCCGGTGGGCACGACGGGCGGGTGGGAGGGACGGGGGCCGGACCGGGCGTGCCCGGAGGGGACGAGTGGGCGCGGCTACACGGCCATGCCGTACACGATGGTGAAGAGCGTGCCGAGCGATCCGATGATGAAGACGCCGGTCAGGCCCGCGATGATGAGGCCCTTGCCCTGCTCCGCGCTGAAGGTGTCCCGGAGGGCGGTGGCGCCGATGCGCTGTTTGGCCGCACCCCAGATGGCGATGCCGAGGCACAGCAGGATGGCCACCGCCATCACCACCTCGATCATCACCTTCGCCTCGTTGCCCAGGCTGCCGAAGGGGCCCCAGTCCGGAGCGATCCCCCCGATGATGGTGTTGATGTCTCCCTCGTCGGCCGCAAAGAGCATGTAAGTCACCGCCCCTGGTGGGTAGTTCCGTATCCCCTGCGTGGGCGCAGAGGTCAGGCCTCATTCTCGCCGACAATGTCGCCGTCGTATGTCGACTTGGCGTCATTGATTGGCGGGTTTCGTACGAACGCCTTGTCCGGAGTCGTATCGTCACTCTGTGTATCACGGCTGGTTACGCCGGGCAATGAAGTCGGAGCGGAACCTGTTGTGTGGTTCCGTCGTTGTCCGTTCTTACGGGCACACGTTCTCCGAGTGAAGGCTACTGAAGGCTACGCCCTTCTGGTCGGGCGTCAGCGGGGCCTCAGGCCGTGCAGGAGGGTGTGGACGAGTTCCTCGATGCCCGCCAGGGCCGCCTCGGGTTCGAGCATGCCGCCGGCCGCGAAGGCGGCCATGCCGTGCAGGGTCGCGCCGGTGAGAAGCGTGAGCTGGGCGGGGTCGGCCTCGATGATCTCGCCCCGCCGCTGGGCGTCGGCCATGACCCGTTCCAGTGAGCCGACCGTGCGGTCGATGGCCGAGGCCATCTGCTCGTAGGCGTCGGGTTCGTGCTTGCGGGCGTACATCAGCTCCAGCAGCTCGCCGTTGTCGAGCGCGAAGCGGAGATAGGCCCGGGCCAGGGCGGTGAGCCGCGGTTCGAGGGGGAGGTCGGGGTCGTCGGCGGCCCGGAGGGCCTGCTCCAGACGGTCGTAACCGGCCAGGGCGAGCGCGTTGAGCAGGGCCTGCTTGTCCTTGAAGTGGCGGCCGGGCGCGGCGTGGCTGACGCCGGCCTCGCGGGCCAGTTCGCGCAGCGAGAGCGCGCCGGCGCCCTTGGTCCGCAGGGTGCGCTCGGCGCCGGCCAGGAGGGTGGAGCGCAGGTCTCCGTGGTGGTAGGGGCGGCTCTCGGGCATGGGCACATCGTAGCCCGATGTTGACGGCGTCAGCTTTGTTGGCGTCGCCATCATTGTTGTCGTTGACAGCATTGTTGTCGGCGCCTACATTCGGGGTATGACCCAGACGCAGAAGTGGAACGCGACCGATCTCCCCGATCTCAGCGGCCGCACGGCCGTCGTCACCGGTGCCAACAGCGGCATCGGACTCACCGCCGCCCACGCGCTGGCCGGAGCGGGCGCGCATGTCGTCTTCGCCGTACGGGATCCCGAGCGCGGCCGGGCCGCTGCCGCGACCGTGTCCGGCAGCACCGAGGTGCGGCGCCTTGACCTGGCCGACCTGGCGTCCGTACGGGAGTTCGCGGCCGGCTGGGACCGCCCGCTGGATCTGCTGATCAACAACGCGGGCGTGATGATGCTCCCGCGGCAGCGGACCAAGGACGGCTTCGAAATGCAGTTCGGCACCAACCACCTCGGGCACTTCGCCCTGACGAACCTGCTCCTGCCGCACATCACCGACCGCGTCGTCACGGTCGCCTCGGCCGCCCACCGCTGGGGCGACGCGACGATCCGCTTCGACGACCTCAACATGGACGCGAACTACACCCCGCGCGGTGCCTACGCCCAGTCCAAGCTGGCGAACCTGCTGTTCACCCTGGAACTCCAGCGCCGGCTGACCGAGTCCGGCTCCCGCGTCCGCGCCCTGGCGGCCCACCCCGGCTACTCGGCCACCAACCTCCAGAGCCACGCGGCGAGTCCGCTGGACCGGGTGGGGATGCGGTTCGGCAACAGGTTCCTGGCCCAGAGCGACCGGGCGGGCGCCCTGCCCACCCTGTACGCGGCCACCCAGGACCTGCCCGGCGCCGGCTATGTCGGCCCCGACGGCTGGGGCGAGTGGCGGGGCGGCCCCACGCTGGTGAGCCGATCCCGGGCGGCGAGCGATCCGGCGACGGCCCGGCGACTGTGGACGGTGTCGGAGGAACTTACGGGCGTGGTCTGCCCGTTGGAGGTTCAGGTGGCCTGAGTTCCTCCGGAGGTGGTCGATCGATGCCGAGTCTGCTCGCCGTGTTCGGGCACCCTGACGACGAGTCGCTGTTCTCGGGCGGGGTGCTGGCCAGAAACGCCGCCGAGGGCTCTCGTACGGCGGTGGTGACGGCCACCTGGGCCGAGGGCACCCACCGGGCTGCCGAGCTCGCCGAAGCCCTGCGGATACTCGGCACCTCCGAGAAACCCCGGATGCTCGGCTACGCCGACTCCCGGGTCCCGGAGTCGGCCCCCGGCAGCCCACGGCTGTGCGACGCCCCGCTGGACGGGGCCGTCGGCCGGCTGGTGGCGCAGCTGAGGGAGTTCCGCCCGGACATAGTCGTCACCCATGACGCGTACGGCGGTCTCACCGGCCATGAGGACCATGTGCACACCCACCGCGTGACCGTGCTGGCGGTGCAGGCGGCGGGACTTGAGCGGCTGTATCCCGAGGCCGGCGAGCCCTGGCAGCCGCGTGCGCTGTATCTGGCCACGCATCCGCACTCGGCGGTCTGGGCGCTGGGTGAGTTCGCGGAGGCGGGCAAGGGCATGAGGACCGTGCCGGACGAGTGGGTCACGACCACGGTCGATGTCCGCCCTTGGCTGGAGCGGAAGTGGGCCGCTGTGCAGGCCCATCGCAGCGAGGCCGAGCGAGGGGCGGCGCCGGGCATGCTGGCCGCTCTCCCGGCGGGGGCGCGCGAGGGGATCCTCGGCACGGAGTGGTACATCCGCCAGGAACTCATATCCGACGCGCGGACGGGCGAGACGGAACTGACCGCCTAGGAGGGCAGGGAGTCCCGTAGTGCCTTCGCGGTGGTGGCCGGGTCGTAGCCCTCGTCCACGCCCTCGACCAGGATGATGTCGCCCTCGATGTGCCGGGAGCGCAAGGGGGCGATCTCCTGATAGGCGGGTGAGTCCCACCACTGACGCGCCTCGTCGATCCCCGGGAAGCCGATCATCACCACAGCCCCGGCCCAGTCGCCCTCCACCGTCTCGTGCTCCCGCCCATGGACGAGAAAGCGGCCGCCGTACGGCTCGAAGGTGGCGGTGATGCGCTCGATGTACTCGGCGATCTCCGCGTGCGGGGTGATCTCGCGGAGATGGGCGATGGCGTAGGCGCTCATGGCGGGGGTCCTTCCGGGTCGGGGTGGTCGGGCTCCTGGCTTCGACTGGCATCGGCTGGCATCCGCTGACATGGACGATCGTGTCAGCGGGGCGGGCGGGGGTCGATGACCTGTCAGGTAATGGGCCCCGGCCGATGAGCCATGGCTGTTCTGAACCGCTGGATGACGACGACCTTCTGAGTCACCGTCACCACCGCCCTGGTTGCGCCGGATTCCGCGTGGGAAGCTCCTAGACTGACGCGGGCGGACTCCCGGTGGGCGAGGGGCGGTTGACGGTGGGCAAGGCGTGGATCGTGGCGGGTGCCGTTGTCGCGGCGGGGCTCAGCTTCGTGATGCTGCTCGTCGTCGGGGTGTACGTCGTCGCCGGGAACCTCGCCAACGGCATCGGCGGCGGGGCCAAGGCGCTCGCCAAGGGGGCGGTGCCCGCCGCCTACTCGACGCTCGTGCAGAAGTGGGGCAACCTCTGCCCCGCCATCAACCCGGCGCTGCTCGCCGCCCAGCTCTACCAGGAGAGCGGCTTCAACCCGAAGGCGCAGAGCCCGGCCGCCGCGCAGGGGATAGCGCAGTTCATCCCCGGCACCTGGGCCACCCACGGCATCGACGGCGACGGCGACGGCGACCGTGACGTATGGGATCCGCAGGACGCGATCCCCTCGGCCGCGTCGTACGACTGCGAACTCGCCTCCTACGTCAAGGACGTGCCGGGCGACGCGACGAAGAACATGCTCGCCGCCTACAACGCCGGGGCGTACGCGGTCATCAAGTACGGGGGCGTGCCGCCGTACCGCGAGACCCAGAACTACGTGAAGACGATCACGACGCTGCAGGACAGCTTTGCCGCGCCCGTCGGCCGGGTCGATCCCTCGAAGCAGGCCGCCGGGGCCATCTCCTACGCGCAGGAGAAGCTCGGGACGCTCTATCTGTGGGGTGGTGACGGGACCGCCGAGGACGGTGGGCGGTTCGACTGTTCCGGGCTGACGAAGGCCGCGTACGAAAGTGTCGGGATTTCGCTCCCGCGTGTCGCCAACGATCAGTACAACGCCGGGCCGCATCCGGCCAGGGACGAGCTGCTCCCCGGGGATCTGGTGTTCTTCTCGGACGACCTCACCAACTCGCGGGCCATCCGCCATGTGGGGATTTATGTCGGTGGCGGGTACATGATCGACGCCCCGAGAACAGGTGCTGTGATCCGGTTCGACCCGATCGACACCCCCGACTACTTCGGGGCCACCCGGGTCACCGAAGATGGCGCGAAAGCGCTCCCCACCGAGGTGTAGACGCAGCGTGAACCCACCCCCTGAGCTGCGATGATGTGTCTCTCTTCGATAACGTCTGAGTGATCATTCAGTGGAGTGTGGAACGTATTAACAGGAGCCGTGCGTTCCTGATGGCGTAGCGGGAGAGACGACGAAGGGGCCGCAGCACCATGGCTGGACTCGCAGCATCCGGGTCGAACCCCGACGTCGAGCTGCTCTACGACATCAATGGCCTGGCCAAGGACGCACCGCAGTGGTTCGACCGGGTCATGGAGTACGTCGGTGAGTTCGGGCTGCTCATCGCCATGGTGCTGCTGGTGCTGTGGTGCTGGTGGTCCGTGCGCAGGCGGGGCGGGGAGGATGCCGCCTCGTCCGTCGCCGCGCTGGTGTGGGCGCCGCTTGCGGCCGGGATCGCGGTGCTGGTGAATGTCCCGATACGGGGATTCGTCGAACGGCCCCGGCCCTTCCTCGACCACCAGGGCCTGGACGTCCTGGTCTCCGGCAAGACCGACTTCTCCTTCGTGAGCGACCACGCGACGATCACCATGGCCATGGGGGTCGGGCTGTTCGTCGCCAACCGGAAGTTCGGCCTTGTGGGGATCGGGCTGGCCCTGCTCGAGGGCTTCTGCCGGGTCTACATGGGTGTGCACTATCCGACCGATGTCATCGGCGGGTTCGCGCTCGGGACCGCCGTGACCCTGCTGCTGTCGCCGGTCGCCTCGGCGCTGCTCACGCCGCTGATGAAGGCCGTCGAGCGGTCCCCTCGGGTGGGGTGGCTCGTCCGGTCCAGAAAGGTGTCGTCATACGACGGTGCCGTTATCCCGGGTGCGCGCAAGGAGAACGCGGACGCCGAGGAGCGGGACCTGGCGGCCTGAGGGCCTTTCACAGGGCCTGGGGATAGGTGAAGAACCCCGTCGGGTCGTACTGCTTCTTCAGCTGGGTCAGACGCGGGGCCGCGTCCCCGTAGTACGCCGTGCGCCAGTTCTTCAGGCTCGGGTCCGTGTAGTTCTGGTAGGCCGCGCCCGACGCGTACGGCTTCATCGCGGTGTGGGCCTCGGTCAGCCAGGACTGGGCCGTGGCGCCGCTCGTGCCCGCCCGCCAGGCGGCGATGTACTGGGCCAGCATGCGGGAGCGGCGGTGGACGAACGCCGTCGCTGTGGGGTTGACGCGGTTGACCGCGCCGCCGAGGGCGGTGAGGGCGATGCTGCCGGAGCCGCCGCGGACGGACTTCATCTTGTTCAGCAGCGTCTGG
The DNA here is from genome assembly GCF_036173105.1 of Streptomyces sp. NBC_00287. Lineage (NCBI taxonomy): Bacteria > Bacillati > Actinomycetota > Actinomycetes > Kitasatosporales > Streptomycetaceae > Streptomyces > Streptomyces sp. NBC_00287. The sequence continues at coordinate 4,522,958 of NZ_CP108053.1, read as the reverse complement.
ATGCCTGCCGCGGAGATCGAGCGGTCGAAGAAGTCCGACTTCGCGGCGTACGTCTCGCGGTTCAGGGCGCCCTGCGGGGAGCGGCCCGGGGTGGCGCCGGGGAGGTGGCACTGGGCGTCCGTGGCGAAGGAGGAGCAGCCGGCGTAGAGCTCCATCGACTCCTCGTAGGAGCGGCGGCGCAGGGCGACGCTGGTGGCTGGGGCGCCGATGCGGTCGGCGAGGCGGTCTACCGCGTTCTGGAGTTCGCCGTAGGTGCCGAGGGAGAAGGCGGCGACGGAGACGGTCGGGGTGCCGCCGGCGGCGTTCGCCAGGTGGAAGGACGACCAGATCTCGTCGGGCTGGGTGGGTCCCCATTCCTGCCAGGCCTTCAGTACGGCGGCGGCCTTCGACCAGGGCCAGGACATGTAGGCCGTTACGGCTTGGGGGGCGGGGTGGGTCTTGAACTGGAGCTCGGTGACGATGCCGAAGTTGCCGTTGCCCGCGCCGCGCAGGGCCCAGAAGAGGTCCTTGTTGGTGGTGGCGTCGGCGGTGAGTTGTTTGCCGTCCGCGGTGATGATCGTGGCGCGGGTGAGGCTGTCGCAGGTCAGGCCGTACGCCCGGGAGACCACTCCGTGGCCGCCGCCGAGGGTGAGGCCGGAGACGCCGACGGTGGGGCAGGAGCCGGCGGGGATGGTTTCTCCCTTTGCGGCGAGTCCTCGGTAGACGTCGATGAGTTTGGCGCCTGCGCCGATGACGGCGGTGCCGGCCGATGCGTGGATCTTGTTGAGCTTGCTGACGTCTATGACCAGGCGGCCATTGCCGGAGGACCAGCCTGCGTAGGAGTGGCCGCCGTTGCGGATTGCCACGTGGAGGTTGTGGGCGTGGGCGTAGGTGAGGGCGGTGCGGATGTCGGCGGGGTGGGCGACGTAGGCGATGGCGGCCGGCTTCAGGGTGTCGAAGCGGGTGTTGTAGAGCTGGCGGGCGGTGTTCCACGTGGTGTCGCCCGGGCGGATGAGGGGGCCGTCGAGGTCTTGGGCGAGGGCGGACCAGGTGGTGGGGGTGGTGGCGCTGGTGGTGCGTAGGGGAGGGCGGGAGGTGGTGGTGCCGGATTTGGTGTCCGCGCGCGTGCCTGTGCAGGCGGTGGCCGTTAGTGCGGCTGCGCCGCCGGCGATGAAGGTACGCCGTTCCATGTCGCCTCCCGTGGGTTACGTGGAACGAGACGGGGTGCTGGGGGTGGGGGTTCCATCTCGGCTGCCCCGAGCAGTGTCTCGCCCCCGCCGCCCCTACCCGTCCCATCCCTGGGGGCTGCGCCCCCAGACCCCCCTTCGGCCTGAACGGCCTCGTCCTCAAACGCCGGACGGGCTGGATGTGGCTGGGCTGTGTTGGTTCGGCTTGATTGGGCGCGTCGTTCCCCTTCGTACGCGCTCAATCCCCCCTATGTGCCGCCGCATCCGCTCTGGCCTGGCTTCTGGCCCTTCTTGCCGGGCCCTTCCAGCCGCAGGTGCACTGGGCCGTGCAGAACGGGCCCCGTTCGATGGTGACTGTGCGGTGGGGGGTGGGAGGTGAGGCTTGGTCGTGGGCCACGGGGTCAACCGTACCGAGGCTTGGTAAAGGGCTTCTATGGAGGGCGGGTGCGTGACGGGGGGCTCCTGGTCGTCGTTATGCGGGGCGACGGGGGGCCCGTGACGGACGTACCGGCTGGGGGGTAGGCAGGCGATGGCGGAGCGGCGGTTCAGGCGGAGGGGGGCGGTTGTTGCGGCGGGGGTCGTGGCCGTCGGTGGGTGTGGGGCACCTCTTGATGACGGGCGGGGTGGGGAGCAGGTCGACGTTGTGCGGCGGGCCGCCTCCGTGCTTGTGGATGCTCGTAGTTCCAAGGCGCACACCTCTATGGAGATGGCCACCGGTGGGACCCGTGTCACCATCCGGGGCGAGGGCGTTTACGACTTTCGTCGGCATGTGGGGCGGCTCAAGGTGCTGTTGCCGCAGGGGCCTGCCGGGGACTCCTCCCAGCGGGCCATCACCGAACTCCTTGCCCCTGGCGCTCTCTTCATGAAGAACCGCGGCGCCGGTGTTCCCGCCGACAAATGGGTCCGGGTCGAGACCGCCTCCATCTCGGACGGGAATCTCGTCACCGGCGGCGCCACCGATCCCTCCGCCGCCGCTCAACTCCTCCTCGGCGTTAAGTCCGTCAGCTATGTGGGGCAGGAGCAGCTCGCCGGTACTGACGTCACTCACTACCGTGGCACCGCGGATCTGCGGCTCGCCGCCCAGCGCGCCTCCGACGGGACCCGTGACTCCCTTGCCGCCGCGGCGAAAGGGTTCGCCAGTCCCCGGGTTCCGTTCGATGTCTATCTGGACGAGCAAGGGCGGATCCGCAAGGTCCGGCATCGGTTCAGCTTCGTCAACGGGCAGCAGAAGGATGCTGTGGCTGTCGCCTCCACCACCTTGCTCTTCGACTTCGGTGTGCCCGTCGACGTACGGCTGCCCGACCGCGACGACATCTATGCCGGACGCATCGCCGAGGAGTGAGGAACCTCGACGGTCGTCAAGGACTAGCCCGTCCGTGCCATGCGCGGTGCGTAGGCCGCTCCCTACTCTAGGAAGTCGGTAACGGCAGAGAAGAGGTGATGCGCGTGGCTCCGGTCGGCGGTACGGCAGTTCAGGACCACGTGGCCCTCGCCGAGATCGAGTTGTGCGGTGAGCTCATCATCGCGGCCTCGGCCGCCGAGGACCGGCTCAGTATGGAGAGCATCGATCAGGTGCTGAGGGTGGCGGAGGAGCGCGAGGGCCCCTCGGGTCCCGGCCGCCCCTCCCGATGATTTTCGGCCTTACGTCCGCAGCAGGCGGCCGATCGCCTTCGTCGCCTCTTCCACCTTCGCGTCGATCTCGTCGCCGCCCTTCACGGCCGCGTCCGCGACACAGTGGCGCAGGTGCTCCTCGAGGAGCTGGAGGGCGAAGGACTGGAGGGCCTTCGTCGATGCCGACACCTGCGTGAGTATGTCGATGCAGTAGACGTCCTCGTCGACCATCCGCTGCAGTCCCCGGATCTGGCCCTCGATCCGGCGCAGCCGCTTGAGGTGCTCGTCCTTCTGCTTGTGATAGCCGTGCGTGGCGTGCTCGGCGGCGTGCTCGGAGGGCGCCGTGGCGCCGGCCTCGGTCGTCGTCATCGCGTCCTCCAGACATATACCCCTACTGGGTATATCGTACCGAACTTTGCTGGGTATAGGGCCCTTGGTACGCCCCCGTGCTGATCACTGTGCCTGATGGGCGACACTGGGGGACGGCCCATTAGCCGTGGCCGGATGATGCGCCTAGCATCAGCCTGACCGAAACCGAAGCACCCTGAGGACCCCACGTGCGCTTTCGTCTGACCCCAAGGGAGACGAGCTTCTACGACATGTTCGCCGCATCCGCGGACAACATCGTCACGGGCTCCAAGCTCCTCATGGAACTGCTCGGGGCGGACACCGCCGGCCGGGCCGAGATCGCAGAGCGTATGCGGGCCGCGGAACACGCAGGTGACGATGCCACGCACGCGATCTTCCACCAGCTGAACTCCTCGTTCATCACGCCGTTCGACCGCGAGGACATCTACAAGCTCGCGTCGTCCCTCGACGACATCATGGACTTCATGGAGGAGGCCGTCGACCTGGTCGTCCTCTATAACGTCGAGGAACTGCCCAAGGGCGTCGAGCAGCAGATCGAGGTGCTCGCCAGGGCCGCCGAGCTGACCGCCGAGGCCATGCCCAATCTGCGGACCATGGACAACCTCACCGAGTACTGGATCGAGGTCAACCGTCTGGAGAACCAGGCCGACCAGATCCACCGCAAGCTGCTCGCGCATCTCTTCAACGGCAAGTACGACGCCATCGAGGTCCTCAAGCTCAAGCAGATCGTGGATGTCCTGGAAGAAGCGGCCGACGCTTTCGAGCACGTGGCGAACACGGTGGAGACCATCGCCGTGAAGGAGTCCTGAGGCGCCTCCATGGAGACCTTCGCTCTGGTCGTGACCATCACGGTCGCGCTCTTCTTCACGTACACCAACGGCTTCCACGACTCGGCGAACGCCATCGCCACGTCCGTCTCCACCCGGGCACTCACCCCTCGGGCCGCGCTGCTGATGGCCGCGGTGATGAATCTCGGCGGCGCCTTTCTGGGGTCAGGTGTCGCCAAGACCGTCAGTGAGGGGCTGATCCAGACGCCCGAGGGGTCGAAGGGGATGGGGATCCTCTTCGCGGCATTGGTCGGGGCCATCACCTGGAACCTCATCACCTGGTACTTCGGGCTGCCGTCCTCGTCCTCGCATGCGCTCTTCGGCGGCATGGTGGGGGCCGCGCTCGCGGGCGGGACCACCGTGTACTGGGACGGGGTGCTGGAGAAGATCATCATCCCGATGTTCATCTCGCCGCTGGTGGGGCTCGGGGTCGGCTATCTGGTCATGACCGCCATCATGTGGATCTTCCGGCGGTCCAATCCGCACAAGGCCAAGCGCGGCTTCCGGATAGCGCAGACGGTGTCCGCGGCCGGTATGGCGCTCGGGCACGGTCTGCAGGACGCGCAGAAGACCATGGGCATCGTGGTGATGGCGCTGGTCATCGCCGATGTCGAGGACTACGGCGATCCGATCCCGGTGTGGGTGAAGATCGTCTGCGCCGTGATGCTGTCGCTCGGCACCTACGCCGGTGGCTGGCGGATCATGCGGACGCTGGGGCGGAAGATCATCGAGCTGGACCCGCCGCAGGGCTTCGCGGCCGAGACCACCGGTGCGTCGATCATGTTCACCACGGCGTTCCTGTTCAAGGCGCCGATCTCGACCACCCACGTCATCACCTCCGCCATCATGGGCGTCGGCGCGACCAAGCGACTGAACGCCGTGCGGTGGGGGGTCGCCAAGAACATCGTCCTCGGGTGGTTCATCACCATGCCGGCCGCCGCGCTGGTGGCCGCGGGGGCGTTCGGGATCGTGCACCTCGCGTTCCTGTAGGGGACGGACGTACACGCGAATCGGCTAACTGCAGAAACGTCACAGCAGAAGTAGCGGGGAAAGACACGGGCCCGCCCCCCGGATTCCGGGGGGCGGGCCCTTATCTGCCTCGCGGTGGCACCGCCATGCAGCACCGCGAGGGGTCTGTCAGCCGAAGCGGCCCGAGATGTAGTCCTCGGTGGCCTGGACCGACGGGTTGGAGAAGATGCGCTCCGTGTCGTCGATCTCGATCAGCTTGCCGGGCTGGCCGACGGCCGCCAGGTTGAAGAAGGCGGTGCGGTCCGAGACACGGGCCGCCTGCTGCATGTTGTGCGTCACGATGACGATCGTGAAGCGCTCCTTGAGCTCGCCGATCAGGTCCTCGATGGCGAGGGTGGAGATCGGGTCGAGGGCGGAGCAGGGCTCGTCCATCAGCAGGACCTTCGGCTCGACCGCGATGGCGCGGGCGATGCACAGACGCTGCTGCTGACCACCGGAGAGGCCAGAGCCGGGCTTGTTCAGGCGGTCCTTGACCTCGTTCCAGAGGTTGGCGCCCTTGAGGGACTTCTCGACGATGTCGTCGAGCTGGGACTTCTTGTACGAGCCGTTCAGCCTGAGGCCGGCCGCGACGTTGTCGTACACCGACATCGTCGGGAACGGGTTCGGGCGCTGGAAGACCATGCCGACCTCGCGCCGCACGGAGACCGGGTCGACCCCGGCGCCGTACAGGTTCTCGTCGTCGAGCATGACCTTGCCCTCGACGCGGCCGCCGGGGGTGACCTCGTGCATGCGGTTGAGGGTGCGCAGGAAGGTCGACTTGCCGCAGCCGGAGGGGCCGATGAAGGCGGTCACGGAGCGGGGCTCGACGGTCATCGAGATGTCTTCGATGGCGCGGAAGGAGCCGTAGTAGGCGCTGAGGCCGCTTACGTCGATTCGCTTGGCCATGGGTATCACTGCTTCTTTCAGGAAAGTCTTGCGATCGGTCGCTGTATGGCCGCGCGTCAGCGACCGGTCTTGGGGGCCTTCCAGCGGGCGATGCCGCGGGCACCCAGGTTCAGGATCATCACGAAGGCGATCAGGGTGAGAGCCGCTGCCCAGGCGCGGTCGTACGCCGCTTCCGAGCCCGCGCTGTTCGCGTACTGCTGGTAGATGTACAGCGGCAGCGACGCCTGCGCCCCTTCGAAGGGGTTGTTGTTGATGAACGGGTTGCCGAACACCAGCAGCAGGACGGGTGCGGTCTCACCCGCGATACGCGCGACGGCCAGCATCACACCGGTGGTGATACCGCCGATCGCGGTCGGCAGGACCACCTTCAGGATGGTGCGCCACTTGGGCACGCCCAGCGCCAAGGATGCCTCACGCAGCTCGTTCGGGACGAGCTTGAGCATCTCCTCCGTGGAGCGGACCACGACCGGCATCATCAGGATCGCCAGCGCGAGGGCGCCCGCGAAGCCGGAGAAGCTCATGTCGAAGATCAGCAGGAGGCTGAGGATGAACAGACCGGCGACGATCGACGGGATGCCGGTCATCACGTCGACGAAGAAGGTGACGGCGCGGGCCAGGTGGCCACGGCCGTACTCGACCAGGTAGATCGCGGTGAGCACGCCGACCGGTGCGGCGATCAGGGTGGCGATGCCGACCTGCTCCAGGGTGCCGATGATGGCGGCGTAGATGCCGCCGCCGGGCTCGGTGTCGCTGACCACGCCCATGGAGTGGGTCAGGAAGTAGACGTCGAGGACCTTGATACCGCGGACGATGGTCGTCCACACCAGGGAGACCAGCGGCACCAGGGCCACCAGGAAGGCGACCCAGACCAGCGAGGTCGCGATGCGGTCCTTGGCCTGGCGCTTGCCCTCCACGAGGGAGGCGATGACATAGGAGCCGAAGACGAAGAGCAGCGCGGAGATCAGGCCCCACTGGATCTTGCTTTCGACGCCGGTGGCCAGGCAGAGGCCGACGGAGACGGCGACGGAGCCGCCCGCGATGGCCCAGGGGGACCACTTCGGCAGACGGGCGCCCTGGAGCGAGCTCGGGTGCTGAACGACGGTCGTGGTGCTCATGCGTTGGCCCCCGAGTACTCCTTGCGGCGGGCGATGATCATGCGGGCCGCGCCGTTGACCAGCAGGGTGATGACGAACAGGACGAGACCGGAGGCGATCAGCGCGTCCCGGCCGAACTCGTCCGCCTCACCGAACTTGCTGGCGATGTTCTGGGCGAAGGTGCCGCCGCCCGGGTTGAGCAGGCTGCCGTGGATCAGGAAGTCCGGGGAGAGCACGGTGGCGACGGCCATCGTCTCGCCGAGGGCGCGGCCGAGGCCGAGCATCGAGGCGGAGATCACGCCGGATCGGCCGAAGGGCAGCACCGCCATGCGGATGACCTCCCAGCGCGTGGCGCCGAGGGCCAGGGCTGCCTCTTCGTGGATCTGCGGAACCTGGCGGAAGACCTCGCGGCTCACGTTGGTGATGATCGGCAGGATCATGATCGCGAGCAGGATGCCGACCGTGAGCATCGAACGGGGGGCGCCGCCCTCCCAGTCGAAGATGCCGGTCCAGCTGAAGTAGTCGTTCAGCCAGCCGAACAGGCCGTCCATGTTCGGTACGAGGATCAGGGCGCCCCACAGGCCGTACACGATGGACGGCACGGCGGCGAGCAGGTCGATCACGTAGGCGATCGGGCCGCTCAGCCTGCGCGGGGCGTAGTGGGTGAGGAACAGCGCGATGGCGACGGCGACCGGGACCGCGATGGCCATGGCGATGATCGAGGAGATCACCGTGCCGTAGGCCAGGACCGCGATGCCGAAGACCGGCTCGGTGCCGGCGGTGTTCCACTCGAAGGTCGTGAGGAAGTTGCCCTCGTCCTTGCTGATGGCGACGGCGGCCCGCCAGGTGAGGAAGACCGCGATGGCGGCCATGATCACCAGCAGGAAGATGCCCGAGCCACGGGCGAGACCGAGGAAGACGCGGTCTCCGGGACGGGTGGCGCCGCGGGCGGCGCGCTTGCGCTCGGCCACGGACGGCTGTGGTGTGGGGGGAGGTGTCTTGGTAGTTATGTCCATCGGGTTCTCCGGTCTGCGGCGCCCTGCTCTACGCGGGGCTCCTGGCGGCGGTGCACCGGACGGTGCGGCCCGGTCCCGCGGGGGGACCGGACCGCACACTCAGGTCAGCTCAGGCCCGCGACGGTCTCGCGGACCTTGGTGATGATGTCGTCGGGCATGGGGGCGTAGTCGTTCTCGGCGAGGATCTTCTGGCCGTCCTCGCTGGCCATGTAGGTCAGGAACGCCTTGACGGTGGGCAGCGTCTCCGCCTTGTTGCCCTTGTCGCAGACGATCTCGTACGTCACCAGGGTGATCGGGTAGGCGCCGTCGGCCTTGGTGGCGTAGTTGAGCTCCAGGGCCAGGTCCTTGCCGGTGCCGACGACCTTGGCGTCCGCGATGGCGGCGGTGGCGGTGTCGACGGAGGCCTTGACCGGCTCGCTGGCGCCGGTCTCGATGGCGACGACGGAGGCGTCCTTGGCGTAGGACAGCTCCATGTAGCTGATCGCGCCGTTGGTCTGCTTCACCTGCTGGGCGACACCGGAGGAGCCGGACGCGGACTGGCCGCCGGGGGCCGTCCAGGCCTTGCCGCCCTCGTACTTCCAGTTGTCCGGGGTGGTGGCGAGCAGGTACTTGGTGAAGTTGTCGGTGGTGCCGGACTCGTCCGAGCGGTGGAACGCCTGGATCTTGAGGTCGGGCAGGTCGGCGTCGGGGTTCAGCTTCGCGATCGCCGGGTCGTTCCAGTTCTTGATCTTGTCGCTGAAGATCTTCGCCAGGGTCGGCGCGTCCAGGACGAGGTTGTCGACACCCTCGACGTTGAACGCGAGGGCGATCGGGCCGCCGACCATCGGGAGGTCGATGCCCTGGCCGCCGGAGCAGACCTCCTTGGAGGCGGTGACCTCTTCGGGCTTCAGCGCCGAGTCGGAGCCGGCGAAGGCGACCGTGCCCTGCGTGAACGCGGTGACACCGGCGCCGGAGCCGCCACCCTTGTAGTTGATCTGGACGCCCTTGCACGCGGCGGTGAACTGCTTCACCCACGCGTCGATCGCGTTCTTCTGCGCGGACGAGCCGTCGGCGAGGAGCTGACCACTGGCGTCGTCACACTTGATGTTGCCCGCCTGAGCACTGGTGGTGGCGTCGCCGTTGCCACTGGTGCCGGTGTCGTCGGAGCCGCACGCCGTGAGGGCCAGGGCGCCGGAGACGGCAAGAGCACCGAGAGCGAGGGCCCGCCGGTTCATGCGCTGAAGCTTCACTTGAGGGAGTTCCTTCCAGGAGCCGCCGTCCTGAATTCCGGCGGCGTGCGAAGACTGGGTGATGCGGACGCGTGTCTTTCGAACTGCGCGTCGCACCGCGTAAGCCCGAAATTAGGCAGAACAGGTGAAGGCGCCGATGGCCGTAAGTGAACGAGGGGTGAACCCCTGGGGACGGTGCGGTGAGGTCACGGAACGCTTACGTTGGGGACACGGGTTGATCCCGTCCCGGGCCTGCGGCTGACCACTCTAGGCAGTCGAGCTGCTTCCCTCATCCCGGGGCGGCACGGAGTGTGACCGCCGCCCCCCGATCGGCCGAGCCGCCGCCCGTTCAACCATTCCGCTACGTGTGTTCGAAGGCCCGGATCAGCTCGTCGACCAGCGCCCGGTCACGGGGCTGTGTGAGGCGTTGCCGGGCCTCTGTGGGGGTCAGCCACAGGAGGCGGTCCACCTCGGTGGTCGGCACGAAGGTGCCGGGGCCGGCCTCGGCCGCCCAGTAGCGGACCTGCTTGGGGCGGCCGCCGACCATGTAGTTCAGCGTGGAGAGCTCGGTGCCGGCGACGGCCCGGTAGCCGGTCTCCTCCTCGACCTCGCGCAGGGCCGCGGCGAGTGGTTCCTCGCCGCGCTTCAGCTTGCCCTTGGGGTGGGACCAGTCGTCGTACTTCGGCCGGTGGACCAGGCAGACCTCCAGCCTGCCGTCGACCGGGGAGCGCCGCCACAGCACGCAGCCGGCGGCCTGGACGGTGGTGTCGTTCGGTGCCACAGGTACGCCGGCCTCCTTCGTGTGCTCGGTCGGGCTCAGGGGGTGCTGAGCTTCTGCTTCTGCCAGGTCTGCCAGGACTGCTGGAAGGCGAAGCGGGCCGCCTCGACCTCGTGGCGCTGGTCGGCGTGGAGCACGCCGAGGGCGTACGCCGTGGCCGGGGCGATGCGCGGGGTGCGCGCCGCGGCTGCTGCCGCTGCCGCCGCCTCGGAGGCGTCCCGGTGCCGGTCGAGGGCCTGGCCCGCGGTGAGCAGTCGTACGTCGAGGGGGGCGTCCTCGCCGAGGAGGCACTCACGGGAGTAGCGGTGCAGGCGGAGCAGGAGGCGGACCTGGTGCCAGGGGGCGTCCTGGGGGTGTGGGGCCGGGTCCGGGGAGAGGCCGTGGATGAGGGCCTCGGCGTTGTACGGGTGGCCTGCGGTGACCAGAGGGAGGGCGCTCACCGCGTCCGTGAGGCGCTCCTCGGCGGCTGCGGCGAGGGGGCGGAGGTCGGTGGTGGCGGCGGTCTGGGTGAGGGGGACCTCGCTTGCCAGTACGGCGATGTTGTCGGCGACTGCGTGGAAGCGGGAGGAGCCGAGGGCTTGGAGGGCGGTGCTGTGGGCCCTTGTCCGGGCGAGGGTGAGCTGGCGGTCCAGTAGGGCGCCGGCTTTGGCGGCGCCGACTGTCAGGTTGCCGCGCTCTGAACGACTGCCCGCAGCCAGGTCGGTACGGGTGCCTGCGGCGGCGTCGGCTTCGAAGTTGCCGCGTTCCGTCGTGGCCGTGGGGTGGGAGGGGTGGCCGTCGTTGCCGGGGGCCGCTTTCAGTGGGACGGGTGCCGCCCCAGCGGCACGACTGCCCGCAGCTACGTCGGTACGGCTGCCTGCGGCGGCGGCGTCGGCGCGGGTGCCCGCTGCGTCGGCCGAGTCCGCGGCCTGGGTCGGGAACACCGTCGCCCCCGACAACCGGTGCAGTGCCAGCAGCAGGCGTTCCAAGCGGGCCGCGTACGCGTGTTCCATTGCCAGCGTGCCGGACAGCCAGGCCAGTTCCGGGCGGATGCGTTCCGACCAGTCGGGGTCCAGGAGGGGCCGGAAGGTGTGGAGGCTGGCGCTGATGCGGCGGGCCGAGCGGCGTAGGGACCGGGCCGCGTCGACCGCCTCCTGTGTGCCGTTCTCCCCGGCCCGTGACTTCGCCCGCCCCGGAGATCCTCCGTCACCGCCGCCGGTCTCCCGGTGCAGCCGCAGTGCGCGGAGGAACTCCATGGCCTGGGTACGCAGGTAGGTCTCGAGAGCCTCCCCGGTCACCGGCACGGCCGTGGGGTTCGTCGGGTCAAGGTGTTGCTGTGCCACGCCGGCGCCTCCGGGCGTCTATGAGCATCTCCTGGACGTTCCGCAGGGGCTGGCCTTCCGCGTCGGTCGCGTGCCGGGTCCACTCGCCGTCCGGACCGAGATGCCAGGAGGCGGTGGTGTCGGACATGCCGGTCTCCAGCAGCCGGTTGAGGGCCGCCCGGTGGGCCGGGTCGGTGACCCTGACCAGTGCCTCGATGCGGCGGTCGAGGTTGCGGTGCATCATGTCGGCGCTGCCGATCCACACCTCGGGCTCGCCGCCGTTGCCGAAGGCGAAGACCCGGGAGTGTTCGAGGAAGCGGCCGAGGATCGAGCGGACCCGGATGTTCTCCGAGAGGCCCGTCACACCCGGGCGCACCGCGCAGATGCCGCGCACCCAGATGTCGACCGGCACGCCCGCCTGGGACGCGCGGTACAGAGCGTCGATGATCGCTTCGTCGACCATCGAGTTGACCTTGACGCGGATGAACGCGGGGCGTCCGGCACGGTGGTGCTGGATCTCCTTGTTGATCCGCGAGATCAGGCCGTCGCGCAGGGACTTGGGGGCGACGAGGAGCCGGCGGTAGGTCTCCCGGCGCGAGTAGCCGGACAGCCGGTTGAACAGGTCGGAGAGGTCCGCGCCCACCTGGGGGTCCTGCGTCAGCAGGCCGAGGTCCTCGTACAGCCGGGCCGTCTTCGGGTGGTAGTTGCCGGTGCCGACGTGGCTGTAGCGCCGTAGCGTGTCGCCTTCCTGGCGGACCACCAGGGACAGCTTGCAGTGGGTCTTCAGGCCGACGAGGCCGTAGACCACATGGCAGCCGGCCTCCTCCAGACGCTTGGCCCACTTGATGTTGGCGTGCTCGTCGAAGCGGGCCTTGATCTCGACCAGGACAAGCACCTGCTTGCCGGCCTCGGCCGCGTCGATGAGCGCGTTGACTATGGGGGAGTCGCCCGAGGTCCGGTACAGGGTCTGCTTGATGGCGAGGACGTCCGGGTCCTCGGCCGCCTGCTCCAGGAACGCCTGCACGGAGGTGGAGAAGGAGTCGTACGGGTGGTGCAGCAGGACGTCACGGTTGCGCAGCGCCGCGAAGATGTCCGGCGCGGACGCCGACTCGACCTCGGCGAGATCGCGGTGGGTGCCGGCGACGAACTTGGGGTACTTCAGCTCCAGCCGGTCCAGGGAGGCGATCCGGAACAGGCCGGTGAGGTCCAGCGGTCCCCCCAGCGGGTAGACCTCGGCCTCGGTGATCTTCAGCTCGCGGACCAGCAGGTCCAGGACCTCGCGGTCGATGGACTCCTCGACCTCCAGGCGCACCGGCGGCCCGAAGCGGCGCCGCATGAGCTCCTTCTCCAGGGCCTGCAGGAGGTTCTCGGCGTCGTCCTCCTCGACCTCGAGGTCTTCGTTGCGCGTGATGCGGAAGGCGTGGTGCTCCAGCACCTCCATGCCCGGGAACAGGTCTTCCAGGTGCGCGGCGATGACGTCCTCGATGGGGACGTACCGGCCGGGGGAGCTCTCCAGGAAGCGGGACAGCAGCGGCGGCACCTTGACGCGGGCGAAGTGGCGGTGGCCGCTGACCGGGTTGCGCACCACGACGGCCAGGTTCAGGGACAGGCCGGAGATATAGGGGAAGGGGTGCGCCGGGTCGACCGCCAGCGGGGTCAGCACGGGGAAGATCTGGTGCCGGAAGAGGGTGAACAGGCGGGCCTGCTCCTTCTCCGTCAGCTCGCTCCAGCGGACCAGGTGGATGCCCTCCTCCGCGAGCGCGGGGGCGACGTCCTCGTGGAAGCACGCGGCATGCCGGGCCATCAGCTCGCGCGAGCGGGCCCAGATCATCTCCAGCACCTGGGTCGGCTGGAGACCCGAGGCCGACCGGGTGGCGACGCCGGTGGCGATACGGCGCTTCAGACCGGCCACCCGGACCATGAAGAACTCGTCCAGGTTGCTGGCGAAGATCGCCAGGAAGTTCGCCCGCTCCAGCAGTGGAGTGTTGGGGTCCTCGGCGAGTTCGAGCACCCGCTCGTTGAACGCCAGCCAGCTGCGCTCCCGGTCGAGGAAGCGGCCCTGGGGCAGGGGTGCGCCGTCGCTCGGCGCCTCCTCGTAGGCGTCGAGGTCGGCATCGATGTCGGGTTCGAGGTCGGACATCGAACCGGCCACGGTGCGCGACCGGTGGGCGGCGATGGAACCGACGGACGGCTGCGCGTGCTGGACCTGTGCCTGGGCGTTCTGCTGACTCATGGACCCATTCTTCCGCGCATCCAGGGATACGGGCGCGTCGGAAGACGCGGGCGGGAGCTTGGCGGCGAGACGTCGGGCGTCCCCGTTCCCCGAACTCCCCTCGGGAGGCGGCGAAGGCTCTGGCACGGCGGGCTTCATTCGCCGAGCGTCGCAAGTCCGTCTGAACCAATGGTTACGGAGACATGGCGTGCGGGACACCGAGCGGCGGCTCCCGGGCGTCGAGGGCCTGTCCGGCGGATCAGGTCGGTTGCAGGACACGGTACTGACCGGTTTGAGCCGAGCGGGCTCTGGTGCGTGCAGCTGCAAGGCGGAGGAGGGCGGCGACGCGGAGCGTCGGCAACCGACGACAACGCGGCAGAAGCGCGTGCCAGGGCCCGCGACGTCGACATGATCCGCCGGACAGGCCCTGTATGCCGGGACCGCACGTCCCTCCCCCCGTAGGAGAGACGTACGGCTCCGGAGTTCAGGGGGTGCGGCGGCGCAGCAGGCAGAAGGCGGTCGCCACGGCGGCGGCTGCGACGGTGAGGAGGATGCCGCTCTCCACGTACTGGAGTGGCCAGAAGTGGGACCGGGGGTGGAAATTCAACCTGGTCTGGGAGGCGGTCACCTGGAAGACCGAGCGGGGTACTTCCCAGTCCGTTGTGTCGCGGGTGATCGTCGGCCACAGGCTCCCGCGGTGCCTCTCCAGCAGGTTGAAGAGGACCAGCGAGGCCACGAGGGCGGCCCCGGCGGCGGGCAGCGCCCGTCCCAGCAGCATCCCGGCGAGTGCGCCGAGGGCGAGGCCGGTCAGGGCGTAGGCGACGGCGGTCGGGCCGGTGCCGACGTAGACGTCCGGGTAGTACCAGTCCCCGACCAGGTTCGGGTTGTCCTTGCCCCGCGCCCACTCGCCCAGCAGGACCAGCGCGGTCGTACCGACGGTGAGCAGCACGGCCGGTACGGCGAGCTTGGCGGTCAGCCAGCGGGCCGGGGTGATCGACTGGGTCCAGGCCAGCCGCGCGGTGCCGTTCTCCAGTTCGCGGCCGATGAGCGCGCCGCCCGCCCAGGCGGCCACCGGGAAGATCAGCCAGACCAGGACGGCGGTGACGAAGGCGAGGCCGGTCGAGTACGTCTCGTCGGCGGTGATCGCGTCGACCGCCGCGCACGACGGCAGCTCGTCGGTCGCCGGGATCGCACAGGCGCTGTTCCCGCGCTCGGCCTCGTCGGAGAGGGCGGCGAGATAGAGAAGGAAGCCGGTGCCGGCGAGCAGGGCGAGGCCCCACAGGACAAGCGCCGTGCGGTGCAGCCGCAGCACGGCCCGAAAGAGGCCCGTGCCTCGGACGGTCGGGTCGGTGACGGCGGTCATACGGCGGCTCCGGTACGGCGCCTCAGCAGCCAGAACGCGGCTACGACCGCCACGGCCGCGAGGGCCAGGACGATGCCGGTCTCCATCAGCTGGAGGGGCCAGAAGTGCGAGGTCGGGTGGTAGTCGGCGTAGAAGCCGGTGATGTCGCGGTCGCTGAGGCAGCGGGGCTCGCCCATGCAGTCCGGGAGCGGGACCCGGGCGCCGGTGGAGGTGAGGGCGCCGCCTTCGACGATCATGCCGACGGTCTCGGGGTAGTCGTCCTTGGCGAGCGCGGTCTCGGTCGGCCACAGGTGCGGGCGCAGCTCGCCCAGGCGGTTGGTGAGGGCCGCTGTGGCAACGGTGGCGACGGTCAGGGCGGGCAGGGCGCGCCGTAGGAGCAGGCCGGTGAGGGCGCCGACGGCCAGGCCCAGCAGGGCGTAGGCGGTAGCGGCGGTGCCGTTGGCCAGGAAGATCGAGTCGTCGTGCCAGGAGCGCCAGCCCATGGTCCGGTGCAGTTCCCCGTCCGAGGACCACGTCAGGCGGTGCAGCAGGGTGAGCGTGAGCATGCCTGCGGTGAGCAGCGCGGCCGGGACGGCGAGTTTGGCGGCCAGCCAGCGCGCCGGGGAGACGGACTGCACCCAGGCCAGCTGGGCGGTGCCGTTCTCCATGTCGCGCCCGATGAGCGCGCCGCCCGCCCAGGAGGCGGCGAACAGCGGCACGAAGTTCATCAGCGACCCGCAGACGGCGAGGATGTCGTCGTAGCGGCCGAAGGCGGGGCCCGTGAAGTCGCAGCCCAGGCCCGGTTGCCCGGCGCCGCAGCCCATGTCCCGGTACTCGTCCCAGGCGGCGTCCGCGCCAGGGCCATAGGCCCACAGCAGCCCGCCCGCCACCACGGCCACCAGCATCAGCCAGAACAGCAGCGCCGACTGGTGCACCCGCAGCATCGCCCAGAGCAGCCCGCGCGGACCGCGGGAGCGCGGCGCGGCGGCGGTCGCGGGCACCGTCGCGGCGGTCATACGGACGCCTCCTGGGCCTCGTCCAGGGTGAGCGCCGGGGCCTCGGGGGAGCGCAGGTGGGCGAGGACGAGCTCTTCCAGGGTCGGCTCGCTGGACTGCCAGCCGGTAGCGACCGGGCCCTCGGGGCGGATCAGCGCGGTGAGCTGGCGGCCGGTCGTGCGGGACTCGACGACGGTGTGCGGGGCGAGGGTGTCCTCGGCGCGGCCGGTGACGAGGGCGTGCGCGGCGAGTATGTCCTCCAGCGGTCCGGCGAGGCGGACCCGGCCCGCGCCGAGCAGCAGGAGGTGGTCGCAGGAGCCCTCCAGCTCCGCCACAACGTGCGAGGACATGACAACAGTGGTGCCGTGTTCGGCCGCGTCCGCCATCAGGGTGCCGGTGAGCTGGTGCCGGGCGAGCGGGTCGAGGTCGGCCATCGGCTCGTCCAGGAGCAGCAGTTCGGGGCGCTTGCCGAGGGCCAGGGCGAGGGCGACCCGGGTGCGCTGGCCGCCGGAGAGGGTGCGGATCTTCGCGCCCGGGTCGAGCTCGCCCTCGGCGACGATCCGTTCGGCGACGGCGTTGTCCCAGCGGCGGGGGTTCAGCTCACGGCCGAGCCGGAGGGTGGCGGCGACGGTGAGCTGGGGGTGCAGGGGCTTGTCCTGGGCGACGTAGGCGAGGCGTTCGCGGGCGGCGGCCGGGGTGGTGCCGAGCACGGTGACGGTGCCCTCGCTGGGCCGGAGAAGGCCGGCGGCGAGGGCGAGGAGGGTGGACTTGCCGGCGCCGTTCGGGCCGACCACGGCACAGATCCGTCCCGCCGGAAGCCGGAACTCACAGCCGTCCAGCGCCCGCTTGCGGCGTCGGCCGAATCTGCGGCCCAGCGCCGCCGCTTCTATGGCGATCTCGTTCACGCCTCGTCCCCCTTGAAGTGCTCGTCCAGTACGGCCGTGAAAAGTGCCGCTACGTCGTCGTGCTCCAGGCCCGCCTCGCGGGCCCGCACCGCCCAGTCCGTCAGTTCCGTGCGCAGGGGGGAGTCGGCGGGCGAGGCGCCCAGGGACTTCCGTACGAACGTGCCGAGGCCGCGGCGGGCGTCGACCAGGCCCTCGCGCTCCAGCTCGCGGTAGGCCTTCAGAACGGTGTTCGGATTGATGGCCGTCGCCTCCACGACCTCCCGCGCGGTGGGGAGCTTGTCGCCCGGTGCCAACAGGCCCAGGCGCAGGGCCTGTTTGGTCTGCTGGACGATCTGCAGGTAGGTGGCGACGCCGCTGCGCCGGTCGATGCGGTACTCGACCACTGACTTCCACCACCCTTTCACTAATTGAGTAGTGAAAGGGTGGTGGAAGTGGAGTCCGAAAGTCAAGCCGTGATGTCGTGAACCGAACAGCCGGGCTCGTCCGATGAGGAGACGTGAGCGAAACGAGAAGCGACGGGGAGCTGCTGCGCGCCGTCGCGGCGGACGGGGACCGGCGCGCCTTCGAGGAGCTGTACCGGCGGTTCGCGCCCTGGCTGACCGCACGTCTGCGGGGCCGGTGCGCCGACCCCGGGATCGTCGACGACGTCGTACAGGAGACGTTTCTCGCGGTGTGGCGGGGGACCGCCAAGTACCGGGAGGACGGGGATGTCGCCGGGTGGCTGTGGCGGATCGGGTCGCGCAGGCTCGTCGACGCGCTGCGCGGGGACGGGGCGCGGGGCCGGTTGCGGCAGGCGCTGGCGCGGCTGCGGCACCGGGACGAGGTGTCCGCGGAGGACCGCGTGCTCGCGGGGGTTGAGCACGGGGATCTGGCGGGCGCTCTGGTCCGGCTCTCACCGGAGCTCCGCGCGGTGCTCCAGGCCACGGTCGTCGACGGGCTGACCACCCGTGAGGCGGCCGTGCTGCTGGGGATTCCGCCGGGGACCGTCAAGACGCGGGCGATGCGGGCCCGTAAGCAACTGCGGGAGGCGCTGGCATGACGACCTGGCATGTGGCAGAAGATGATCTACGGGCCTATGCGCGGGGCGAGTTGGCGGCCCCGCTGCTGTGGTCCGCCGACACCCACCTGGCTGCCTGCGCGCCGTGCCGGTCGGTGCTGGCCGAGGTCAGCGATCCCGTCGACCTCGGCTGGGAGCGGCTCGACGCCGAACTCGACGCGCCCCGCCCCGGACTGTTCGAGGGGCTGCTGGTGCGGCTCGGGGTCGCCGACCACACCGCGCGACTGCTCGCCGCGACACCCGTGCTGCGCCGCTCCTGGCTGGCGGCGGTGGTGTTCCTGCTGCTGACGACGGTCGGGGTGGTGCACTCGGCCGGTTCGCCGACGCTGTTCCTCGCCCTGGCACCGCTGCTGCCGCTCGCGGGGGTCGCGCTGTCGTACGGCCCCGCGCTGGACCCGACGTACGAGATGGCGGTCGTCGCCCCGGTGCACGGCTTCAAGCTGCTGATGATCCGGACGCTCGCCGTGCTCGCCGCCGGACTCGGCCTCAACGGCCTGGCGACCCTCGCCCTTCCCGACTACGGCCTGCGCGCCCTCGCCTGGCTGCTGCCCGCGCTCGCCCTCACCGCCACCGGACTCGCGCTGACCCCCCGCTTCGGGCCGGTCCTCGCGCCGTCCCTGGTCGGCGGCGCGTGGGTGGCGCTGATCGCCGCGGCCGACGCGAGCGGCGACGGACCGCTCATCCCGTTCACCGCCGCCGGACAGGGCACCGCCGCAGCGGTCGCCGCCCTTGCCGTCGGCCTTCTCTACCTCGTACGTGACCGATTCGACGTCTTCCCCAGGAGCGCCGTATGACCTCCACCGTCTCCGCCTCCGGGCTCAGCCTCCACTACGGCGGCACCCGCGCCCTCGACGAGGTGTCGCTGGAGCTGACCCCGGGTGTGACCGGGCTGCTCGGGCCCAACGGCGCCGGAAAGACCACCCTGTTGCGGGTGCTCGCCACCGCCGTGCCCGCCCAGCGCGGGGCCTTCACGGTGCTCGGGCACGACCCCGGCTCCACACGCGGCCGACAGGAGGTCAGGCGGCGCCTCGGCTATCTGCCGCAGACGCCGGGCTTCCACCCGGACTTCACCGCTTTCGAGTTCGTCGATTACGTGGCGATCCTCAAGGAGATCAACAACCGCGCCGCCCGCCACCGCGAGGTGCGCCGCGTTCTGGACGAGGTCGACCTCGGCGACGTACGCGGCAAGCGGATCAAGAAGCTGTCCGGCGGTATGCGGCAGCGGGTCGCGCTCGCCGCCGCGCTCGTCGGGGACCCCGGCTTTCTGGTCCTGGACGAGCCGACCGTCGGGCTCGACCCCGAACAGCGCATGCGGTTCCGGGAGTTGATCGCCCACGCGGGCGAGGGCCGGACGGTGCTGCTGTCCACACACCAGACCGAGGACGTGGCGATGCTCTGCCACCGGGTGCTGGTGATGGCCGGTGGCCGTATCCACTTCGACGGCACCCCCGCCGAACTGACCGCGCGGGCGGCCGGCCGGGTCTGGAGCAGCACCGAACGGGCCCCGGACGCGAAGGCGGGCTGGCGCACCGGCGCCGGCACCTTCCGCAATGTAGGCGACCCACCGCCCGGCGCAGACCTCCTCGAACCCACCCTCGAGGACGGCTATCTGCTCACCCTCGACGGCCAGGACCTGGCGGTGACGGCATGAGCACGCTCGTCCAACCGGCGCCCGTCGCCGTACGCACCGAACCCCGCGACTCCTGGGCGTCCGTGTTCACGCTCGCCCGTTTCGAGGCGCGCCGACTCCTCCTGTCGCCCCCGGTGCTGGTCGCCTTCGCCGTGTACATCGCCTGGATCGTGTGGCAGACCCTCGACTCCTACGACGGTTTCCCCGCACTCCAGGACGCCGACCGCGACACCCAGAGCTCGCCCCTGCTCGTCGGGCTCGCGGTGCTGCTGAGCGTGAACCTGGCCGTGCTGCGCTCCCGGCGCCGGGACACCGATCGGCACTTCGACGTGCTGGTCGTCACGACTTGGCGCCGTACGGTCGCCCACGTCCTGTCCGTCGTCCCGGCGGTGCTGCTGACCGCGGTGTGCGTGGGCGTGCAGTTCGGCTGGGAGGCGCTCAAGCCGGGGGCCGTCGGGCACGGTTCGCCGGGCGAGCTGCTCGTCGGACCGCTGACGGTGCTGCTGTTCGGGACGCTCGGGGTGCTGCTGGCCCGAGTGCTGAAGTCGGCCTTCGTGGGCCCGCTGCTGGTCGTGTTCTTCCTCTTCTTCCTGGTCCTCGGAGTGGCCCCCGGCGGTGCCGAGTCGGGGACGCGCTGGCTGCACCCTGTGGTCGGCGAGAGCAGCTCCGAGACGCTCCCCTCCGACCTGCTGGGCCGCCCGGCCGCCTGGCACGCGCTGTATCTGCTCGGGCTGGGACTCGCGGTCGGTGTCCTCGCGGTGCTGGCGGGTGGCGGTCGCCGCTTGAAGACTGTCTACGCCGCCCTCGGCGGGGCCATGGCCCTGGTGCTGGTCGGCGCGGTCGCCCAGTCCGGCGGCGAACCGGCCTCGCTGACGGCGGCCCGCGAAAAGGCCACGGTCGATCCGGAACAGACGTGTGTGCAGCGCGGGCGGTCGACGTACTGCGCCTACCCGGAGTGGACGCCCCGCGTCGGGACCTGGGCGCAGGTCGTGGACGAGGTGGCGGAGCTGGCCGGCGGTACCGCCCATGAGCAGCGGCTCCTCGTCCGCCAGCGGGTCGAGGCCCGCTACGGACTCTCCGGGGACGGCGCACTCCAGCCCCTGAGCACCGCGCACGAGGTCACCGTGGGCACCCGGTGGGGCGGCAACCGCGTCCCCGAGTTCTCCTCGGCCGTCGCCGCCGTGCTGGTGGCGGGGAGTGAACAGGCGGGCAGTGAGCTCTGCGACGGGCGGATGGTCACGGTGATGTGGCTCGCCCTGGGTTGGCAGGACCAACCCATGGACGCGCTGCGCAAGGTCCGCCTCGACGACAGCGTCTCCGGCTCGGCGATCGTGCTGCAGCCGACGGATCCGCTGTCGATGTCGGCGGCGCAGACCGATGTCGTACGTACGCTGCTGACCCGCCCTCGCGGTGAGGTGACGGCGCAGGTGAAGGCGCACTGGCCCGAGCTGACGGCTCCCGGGGTGACCACCGCGCAGGCCGCCGAGCTGCTCGGGGTCAAGGGGATCACGGAGAAGGACGGATGCCAGGAGTGACGGAGTTGCTCCGCCCGGTCTGGCGCACGCTGCCCTGGCGGGCGCTCGGCGCCGGGGCGGCCGTAGGACTGCTGATCGCCGGAACCGCGCGGTGGCTCGAAGACGGCTTCAGCCCCGGCCTCGCCCTCAACGCCCTGCGCGCCGCAGCCCTCGCCTTCGCCCTGGGCCTGGCCTTCCTCCTGGACGACCCGGCCCGCCACACCACGGCCACCGTGCCCACCCGACGGCCCGTCCGCCAGGCCCTGCGCCTGGCGCTGGTCGCCCCGTTCGCGGCGCTGTGGTGGGCGGCGGCGGTCCTGCTGGTGCCGGACGGGCTGCGGCCCCCAGTTGGCGCGGTCACCCTGGAGGCGGCGGCCGCGTGTGCGCTGGCGCTGGCGGGGGCGGCGGCGTGGATCCGACGGTCCGACGAGCCGGAGCCCGGTGTCGGGGTCGGCGCCGGGCTGCTCACGGTGGCCGTACTGGCTCCGCTGCTCTGGCCCGATCGGTGGGAGCTGTTCGTCACGGTGGACGACCCGCGGTGGGCCGACGCCCATGAGCGGTGGGGGGTGGCGCTGACGGCGGCTTTGGCCGGGTTCGCCGTCTGGGCTCGGGAACCAGTACGCCCCTAGGGGCGCGGGGCTGTGCCGATTTGCGGCTCCGCCGCGCGGGCGCGACCAGCCACGACGGCGCCGCAGCCGACCGACAAGCGCCTACGTCTCCGTCCGATACATCAAATCCGTCTCATACGTCTCGAACCCCATCCGCTCATACACCGACACCGCCGCCTTGTTGTCGGCATCGACATACAGCATCGCCGTCGGCAACCCCTGTTCCGCCAAATGCCGAAGGCCAACCGCGGTGAGCGCCTTGCCGAGGCCGCCGCCCTGCGCACCGGGACGCACGCCGAGGACGTACACCTCGCCGATTCCCTCCTCGGCGTGCACCTTGGTCCAGTGGAAGCCGATCAGCTCGCCCGCCCGCTCGGCAAGGAAGAACCCGGCGGGGTCGAACCACGGCTCGGCCATCCGGTCGTCGAGGTCGCGCTGGGTGAGGGAGCCCTGCTCGGGGTGGTGGGCGAAGGCGGCGGCGTTCGCGGCGAGCCAAGCCGCGTCGTCCTGACCGGGCACGAAGGTCCGTACCGTCACGTCCTGCGGCAGCCCCGGCTCGGACAGGTCCAGGCCGGCCAACGGCCGCCGCATCTGCCGTAGTTCACGGAAGAGGGTGAGCCCGAGCACCTGCGCCAGATGCCGGGCCGCCGAGTGGCCGCCGTGCGCCCACACCCGCAGCCGCTTGCCGGAGGCGGCGAGCAGGGCCGAGCCGAGCGCCCGTCCGTGGCCGTGCCCGCGGTGCGCGGGGTGGACGACCAGTTCGGCGGCCGGTGCCTCCACCGGATCGGTGTCCTCCAGCTGGGCGTACCCGACGAGTTCGTCGTCGACGCTGAGCAGCAGATGCCGCACGCCCTCGCGCTCGCCGCCGCGCAGTTGCAGCCGTCCCTGCTCGGACACCGCCTGTTGGCCGTCGCTGTGGGCGGCCTCGGCGAGCAGGTCGAGCACCGCCTCGGTCTGTTCGGGGGCGAGTGCGGAATAGGTCTCGATGGAGCGGCCCCCACCGGGCCGTGCGGTGTCGTCGCTGGTCATGCGTACGAGGGTAAGCCGATGGCACAGCAAACCCACGGCAAAAGGGAAACCAGGATGTAACCCGGAACCACCTTCCGCGCTACGCGCGTTGACTCTAGGCTGCGCGCCTGGGCCAGTCCTCACAGGACTCTGCTTTCACACGACTCACAGGGGGGCGTATGCCAGCCATGTCCACGCAGCCGCAGCACCGCCGCAGACGCCGGACGCATCTGATCCTCACCGCCGCGGCGGGCCTCGCCACCGCCGGCGCCCTGGCCGCCGCGCTGCCGGCGACGGCGACCGCGGAGGAGGGCGACCGGAAGGGCGGCCACAGCTGGAGCCGCTACCAGGACGTCCAGCTGCTGTCCTTCAACGACCTGCACGGCAACCTCGAGCCGCCGTCCGGCTCCTCCGGCCGGGTCACCCATCTCCACGAGGACGGCACCACCGAGGCCATCAACGCGGGCGGTGTCGAGTACCTCGCCACGCACCTGCGCCAGGCCCGCGAGGGCAACAAGTACTCCGTCACCGCGGCCGGCGGCGACATGGTCGGCGCCTCCCCGCTGATCTCGGGCCTCTTCCACGACGAGCCCACCATCGAGGCGCTGAACAAGCTCGACCTGGACGTCACGAGCGTCGGCAACCACGAGTTCGACGAGGGCGCGGTCGAGCTGGCCCGCCTCCAGAACGGCGGCTGCCACCCGACGGACGGCTGCTACAGCGAAGAGGGCTTCGCCGGCGCCGACTTCCCGTACCTGGCGGCCAACGTCCAGAACGAGAAGACCGGCAAGCCCATCCTCAAGCCGTACTGGGTGTGGAAGAAGAAGGACGTCAAGATCGGCTTCATCGGCGTGACCCTGGAGGACACCCCGGGTGTCGTCTCCGCCGAGGGCGTCAAGGGCCTGAAGTTCAAGGACGAGGTCGAGACGATCAACAAGTACGCCCGCGTGCTCCAGGCACAGGGCGTGAAGTCGATCGTCGCGCTGATCCACGAGGGCGGGGCCCCGGCCTCGACGGCGTACAACTACGACTGCGACTCGCCGGGCGCCGGTGACGGCATATCCGGCCCGATCGTCGACATCGCCAAGAACATCACCCCGCAGGTCGACGCGCTGGTCACGGGCCACACCCACGCGGCCTACGCCTGCACCATCAACGACCCGGCGGGCAACCCGCGCACGGTCACCTCGGCCGCGTCCTTCGGCCGGCTCTACACGGACACGACGCTGACGTACGACCGGTGGACGGGTGACATCGCCCGTACGGCCGTGAAGACGGCGAACCACGTGGTCACCCGGGACGTCGCCAAGGCGACCGACATGACCGAGCTGATCACCAAGTGGAACACCCTCGCGGCGCCCATCGGCAACCGCGCGATCGGCCACATCTCCGCCGACATCCCGAGCACCGGCACCGAGTCCCCGATGGGCGACCTCATCGCGGACGCGCAGCTCGCCCACGGCAAGCAGCTGGACCCCGAGACGGACCTGGCGCTGATGAACCCGGGCGGTGTGCGGGCCGGCCTTACGTACGCGGCCAAGGGCAGTGAGGGCGACGGCGTGGTGACCTACGCCGAGGGCTTCACGGTCCAGCCGTTCTCCAACACGGTGAACCTCCAGGACTTCACCGGCGCGCAGCTGATCCAGGTGCTCAAGGAGCAGGTCAGCGGCTCGAACGCGGCGGCGCCGAAGATCCTTCAGCCGTCGGCGGGTCTGACGTACACGCTGGACATGACGAAGACCGGCGCGGACCGGATCGTCGTGGACTCGATCAAGTTGAACGGTGCCGCGATCGACCCGGCGGCCACCTACCGCGTCGCGACGAACAGCTTCCTCGCGGGCGGCGGCGACGGCATCACCACACTGGGCCAGGGCACGAACGACCTGGTCGGCTCGGACGACCTGGCGGCGCTGGAGCAGTACCTGACGGCCAACTCCTCGGCGGCGAGCCCTCTTTCGCCGCCGGTCGCGAACCGGATCACGATCGTGAGCTGAATCGCAAACGAGCGGTAACGGTTGCGGGAAGGGACGGTGCGCATGGTCGTATGGATCGATGCGTACCCCCCACCACATAGTGACGCATCCCGAAATCGACCCCTATGAGGAGTTGACGGAACTGGAAAAACTCGGCGTCCGGTCCTTCGAGCCGGACGACGAGGACGACTGGGCCCCGCCCAACCATCGCCGCGGCGGACGTCGTCGACGCCGCCGCGGCCGCCTCGCGGGTCTGCCGCTCGCGGCGAAGGCGGTGATCGGCCTGCTGGCCGTCACCGCCTTCCTCGTTCTCGGCGACCGCTGGGCCCTGCTCTACGCCGAACACCGGGCCGCGGACGCACTCAAGGACCGCATGAACCTGAACGCCGCTCCCGAGGTGGAGATCGGCGGCTTCCCCTTCCTGACCCAACTGGCCGACGAACGCCTGGAGTCGGTACGGATCACGGTCCCGGACGTGGCCGCGGACAGGGTCTCGCTGGCGCGAGTTTCCGCGACCGCGCGAGACGTACGACTGGACACGGACGGCCCGACCTCAATACGGGGCTTCACGCTCCCCGCGATGGACGGCGAGGTCGTGCTGTCGTTCTCCGACCTGAACCGTGAACTCGGTGCGTCCCAGATGAAGTTCACCGCGCAGGGCCGGGACCGGGTGCTGGCGCGCGGCACGCTGCCGATCGCCGGGCACGATCTGCGGCTGCGGGCCGAGGCGCGCATCGGCCGGGACGGCGCCGGAGGCCTGTCGACCGAGATCGGCGGCATACGGCTGGACATCGGCGAGTTGGCGACGTACCGCCCCGGGACGGGTGCCACGCAGGGCCTGCACCTGACGCGTTCGTCGGCCGCGCTGCTCACTCGGGAGACCCGGAAGGCGAAGGCGCTGCTGTCGGTGCCCTCGGTGGTACGCAGGCTGGGGGTGCCGGAGTCGGCGGTGCGGGAGGCGCTGCGCTCGGACGCGGAGCTGTCGAAGCTGACGGGAACGCCGCGCTTCGTCCACCAGGCGATGGGCGTGAACCTCCTAGACCTGGCGCTGGATCATCCGGGGGTGCTGGAGCGCCTGGGCCTGGACCCGGGGCTCCTCAAGGCACTGCCGGACCTGACGCGCCCAGTGCTGGCGGAGCGACTGTCCCTGGGCTTCCGGCTGCCGGAGCCGCCTCGCGGCGGGGAGCTGCGGCTGACGGATGTACGGGTGGAGGAGGACGGGATCAGGGTGCGGCTGGCTGGGGCGGACCTGGAGTTCCCGTAATAGATCCGCGGTGCTGGTCCTCAACTCCGCTTGGGGCCGGTGATGGCCTCGCCGATCACGAAGCCCTTGGCGGGGCCTTCGGGGATGGTGACGTCGGTGCCGTAGGGGACGCGGTGGATGTCTTCCCAGTCGGCCTTGTCGGGGCGGGGGGTGGTGAGGAGAGTGACGGCGCCTTGGCCGTCGTAGTCGTCGATGAGGACGTATACGGGGATGCCGGCGCGGGCGTATTCGCGGCGCTTGCGGTCTCGGTCGCGGTCCTGGTTGCGCTTGCCGGGGGAGACGACCTCGAAGACGAGTCGGACGGCTGCCGCATCGACACCGAGCCCCTCTGGGTCGGCGTACGGTTCCAGATCCTTCGGCGCGATGAAGGCATCAGGGATCCACCCCTTGCGCCGGAAGATGACGTTCGTGTCTTGGTACGCCGCGTATTCCCCCTCGGCCAGGAAGTGCACAAGCGCATCGCGCAGACGGTTGACGATCTGGGCGTGGGACAGGCGACCGGTGGGCGACACCTCGAGGGCTCCCTCGATGATCTCGGCGCGGTAGCCCTCGGGGGGGTCCATGGTCTTCCAGACCTGCCACAAGAACTCGTCCAGGTCGGTTTCATTCAGGGATTCAGCCTGAGCCTCGGACATCGTCTCGGGCCTCTCATGTGCGAGAGCGGTCAAGGTGGCACCTCCTCCTCAAGTGTGGGCTGGGTGTGCTCGGGGCACAAGCAACGCGATCACGGTAGGTAGGGCGATGGGCTGACCAGGGGCAATGCCCACGGTTCACCCGTTCGAGCGAGGGCGGAACGATCCGTCAGCCGCGGCGGTCACCGTTGGTCCCCAGGAATACGTCCCCCTCGGCTGACCGCCACCCGAAGGACGTCCGTCAGTGATTCCACCGCCCTGCTGAGGGCGAACCCCAACCCCTGCCCCATCGAGTACGACACCCCCCTCGTCCGCCCCTCACGGGGACCAGTCCCGAAGGCAAGCCCTGCTACCTCAGCACCGACGGGGAGCACGGCACGCTCTTGGCGTAACGGCTCGGCGGCGAGCGGGAGTCGGGCCGCTGATGCGCGGTTGCGTCCTCGGGCGGGGAAGAGGGCTCGTACGAGTGCGAGCAGCAGCGATTCGATGAGAGACATAGGGCACCGAGATTGAGCAGCCCGTCGCCATAGGCCCCGGCAACCTTTCCGTTCCGTGCGGCAACCACCCTGTGGTCAGCCACCCCCGCACGAAATGGAACCCCCCCCATGAGCGCACACCGCGACAGAGGCACTGCCCGCCCCCGCCACCGCAAGCGCAACACCGCCCTCGCCATCGGCGTCCCCCTGGCGCTGACCGCCGCCGGCACGCTGGCGTACGGGTCGGTGTACGGGATCGGCGCCGGAGCGGAGCAGGCGTCGGCCGCCACGGCACCCGCCTGGGCGACCGCCACCGCGGACGGCTTCGCCTCCGTCAACTCGCTCGGCCAGAACGGCACTTACGGCGGCCGCGACGGCAAGACGGTCACCGTGAAGACGCTCGCGGATCTGGAGAAGTACGCGACCGCGTCCGAGCCGTACGTCATCGTCGTAGCGGCGACGATCAACATGAACCCGGTCGGGAAAGAGATCAAGGTCCAGTCGGACAAGACCATCGTCGGGTCCGGCACCTCCGGCCAGATCGTCGGCGGCGGCTTCTTCCTCGGTACCGGCGTGCACAACGTGATCATCCGGAACCTGACGATCCGGGACTCGTACCAGGGCATCTGGAACGACAAGGACCACGACTTCGACGCCATTCAGATGGACGGAGCGCACCACGTCTGGATCGACCACAACGACCTGCGGCACATGGCCGACGGGCTCATCGACGTCCGCAAGGACAGCACGAACATCACCGTCTCCTGGAACAAGCTGAGCAACAACAACAAGACGTTCGGCATCGGCTGGACCGAGAACGTCGTCACCGACATCACGATCCACCACAACTGGCTCCGCGAGACGGAACAGCGCAACCCCTCCACGGACAACGCCGCCCACGCGCACCTCTACAACAACTTCCTGGAGGACACGGCGGGCACCACCATCACCTCCTCCTACGGCAACTACTCGCGCGGCAAGACGAAGATGGTCCTGGAGAACTCCTACTTCCAGGGCTTCACCAACCCCGTCATCAAGGACAGCACGGCGGCGATCGTCCAGAAGGGGAACACCTTCGTCGGCACCAGCGGCCGTAACGAAAGCGGTGGCACCGCCTTCGACCCGAAGACGTACTACGCGTACACGCTGGACAAGACGGCGGACGTGCCGTCACTCCTGAAGTCCGGTACGGGCCCGCGCAGTTCGATCGGTACGACGGCCACCACGACCGCCGCCGCCGCGACCACCCTCACCGTCGCCAAGGACGGCAGCGGTCAGTACTCCACCGTCCAGGCCGCCGTGAACGCCGTACCCGCGAACAACCCCTCCCGGATCGTCATCGCCGTCAAGCCGGGCACGTACCGCGAGACGGTCAAGGTCCCCGCCAACAAGCCGCACGTCACGATCCAGGGCACGGGCGGCAGCCGTAAGGACACGGTGATCGTCTACAACAACGCGTCGGGGACGCCGAAGCCGGACGGCTCGGGCACGTACGGCACGTCGGGCAGCGCCACGGTCGCGGCGGAGGCGGACGACTTCCAGGCCCGCAACCTGACGATCACCAACGACTTCGACGAGGCCGCGAACCAGTCGCTCTCCGGCCACCAGGCCGTCGCCCTGCGCACCGCCGCCGACAAGGTCTTCCTCGACTCACTCATCATCAACGGCGACCAGGACACCCTGCTCCTCGACACCGCGGCCGCGGACCGCCTGGGCCGCGTCTATGTGCGGAACTCCTACGTCACCGGCAACGTCGACTTCATCTTCGGCCGCGCGACGGCGGTGATCGACCAGTCGGTCATCACCCTGAAGAAGCGCTGGAACGGCACCTCGGCCGGCTACATCACCGCCCCCAGCACCCCGGCCGCCCGCAAGGGCCTCCTGATCAACCGCTCCACGGTCAACGGCGACGTCTCCAACGCCAGCTTCTTCCTGGGCCGCAACTGGCACGCCGGCGGCGACGCCACCCTCCGCCCCCAGACGACGGTCCGCAACTCCACCCTGAGCGCCGCCATCAAGACCACCCCCTGGTCCGACATGGGCGGCTTCTCCTGGAAGAACGACCGCTTCGCGGAGTACAAGAACACGGGCCCGGGCGCGGGCAGCGCGAGCAGCGACCGCCCGCAACTCACCGACACCCAGGCCGCGGACCAGGAGGTCGCGGACTGGCTGGGCGACTGGACGCCTACGGCTTCCTGACGCTCCCAGGGTCCGGGCTCTCCGGCGGCGGCACCGGTGCCCCCGGCAGCCGTACGGTTGCCACCGTGCCGCCGCCCTCGGCTCGGGCCAGTGATACCTCGCCGCCCGCCTGCTGGATCGTGCGGGCCACGATGGAGAGGCCGAGGCCGGAGCCGGGGAGGGCGCGGGCCGACGGTGAGCGCCAGAAGCGGTCGAAGACGTGGGGGAGTTCGTCGGCGGGGATGCCGGGGCCGTGGTCGCGGACCGTCAGTACGCCATCGGTCAGGACGACCTCGATCGTGCCGCCGTCCGGGCTGAACTTCACCGCGTTGTCCAGGATGTTGACCACCGCGCGCTCCAGCGCCGTCGGCTCCGCGCGGACGTACCAGGGCTGGAGGTCGGCGGTGATCGTCAGCTCCGGGCCACGGAGCCGTGCCCGGCGCAGGGCGGATTCGACCGTGTCCTCCATCGACACCACCTGGACGCGCTCGCCGCGCTGGCCCTCCGATCGGGACAGTTCCTGCAAGTCGCCGATCAGTGCGGCCAGTTCGGTCATCTGCGCCTTCACTGAGGCGAGCAGTGCCTTGCGGTCCGCCTCCGGGATGGGGCGGCCGGTTTCCTCGCTGCGGGTGAGGAGTTCGATGTTGGTGCGGAGGGAGGTCAGGGGGGTGCGGAGTTCGTGGCCCGCGTCTGCGATGAGCTGCTGCTGCAGCTCGCGGGAGCTGGCCAGGGAAGACGTCATCGAGTTGAACGAGCGGGACAGACGGGCCACCTCGTCCTCGGCGTCCTCCTCCACGGGGATACGGACGCTCAAGTCCTCGGTGCGGGCCACGTGCTCGACGGCCTCGGTGAGCTTGTCGACGGGGCGCAGGCCCGCGCGGGCGACCGCCAGACCGGCGGCTCCGGCGCCGATCACTCCCACACCGGAGACGAGGA
This sequence comes from Streptomyces sp. NBC_00287, assembly GCF_036173105.1. Lineage (NCBI taxonomy): Bacteria > Bacillati > Actinomycetota > Actinomycetes > Kitasatosporales > Streptomycetaceae > Streptomyces > Streptomyces sp. NBC_00287. The sequence goes on along the minus strand of NZ_CP108053.1, from coordinate 4,492,944 downwards.
GGAGGATCAGGGCGAGTTCGTTGAGTGTGGACTCGGTGCCCTTGAGCGGGGTCGCGAGGACCAGGACTGCAGGGCCCTGGTTGGTGGTCAGGGGCAGCGTCAGCACGCGTACGGCGTTGCCGTCCTCGTCGGTGCCGTTGTGGAAGATGCCGTCGTCGCCGCCTTCCTCGATCACCTTCCGGTCGGTGTCGGAGACCTTCACCTTGCCGGAGGCGAACGTGTTGACGCAGACGGTCTCGTCCTCTTTGACCACTTGGAAGTAGTTGTTCCCGAGGCCGTGCGCGTCCTCGGCGCAGACGGCGAGGGTGTTGTTGATCTGGTCGTTGAGCCGCGGCTGCGGCACCTCCACCATTTCCGTCAGGTCCTTGTCGACCTGCTCATACAACTTCCCCTGCACAATGAACCAACAGGTAACCGAAACCGCAGCCACCCCGAACGCAACCGCCGCCGCCACCAGCAAGGCCAGCCGCGACCGGATCGGCAGCGAACGGAACCGGCGTAGAACCCTTCTCACTCGGCGCCGCCCTGGCGGAGGACGTACCCGACTCCGCGGACCGTGTGCACGAGGCGCGGCTCGCCGCCCGCCTCGGTCTTGCGGCGCAGGTACATGACGTACACGTCGAGGGAGTTCGACGACGGTTCGAAGTCGAAGCCCCAGACCGCCTTGAGGATCTGCTCGCGGGTGAGGACCTGGCGCGGGTGTGCCATGAACATCTCCAGGAGGGTGAACTCCGTGCGGGTCAGTTCCACCGGCCGCCCGCCCCGCGTCACCTCCCGCGTCGCCAGGTCCATGCGCAGGTCGGCGAAGGTGAGGGCCTCGTCCTCCTCCACCGCACCCGCGCCGGCCGCCGCGTACGAACTGCGCCGCAACAACGCCCGCACCCGTGCGAACAGCTCGTCCAGCTCGAACGGCTTGACCAGGTAGTCGTCGGCCCCCGCGTCCAGGCCCGTCACCCGGTCGCCGACCGTGTCACGCGCCGTCAGCATCAGGATCGGGGTCGTGTCGCCCGCCCCGCGGATGCGGCGCGCGGCGGTCAGGCCGTCCATGCGGGGCATCTGGATGTCGAGGACGACCAGGTCGGGGCGGTACGCCGTCGCCTTCTCCAGGGCATCGGCGCCGTCGACGGCCACCTCCGTGTCGTACCCCTCGAAGGCGAGGCTGCGCTGAAGGGCTTCACGCACCGCCGGCTCGTCGTCGACGATCAGGATGCGCTGGGGTTCACGGTCGCCATCGGCGGGGCTCATGGGCTTCGGGTTCCTCGGGTGCGGAGGGACGGTTCAACGCCTTCAGCCTCGCATGTTCGAGGCGGGGGCGTTGAGCAACAAAAGGGGTCAGGCTCGGGCCGTCGTACGGCGGCGGGCCCGGCGGCCCGTCGCGCCGCCCGTGGCCAGCTCCGGCGCCCTGGAGGACACGGGCGCGTGGAGCTCGTACGCCACCTCCAGCGCCAGCGTGAAGCGCGCCGGGTCGGTGTCCGTCACCGTGTGGGAGATCTGCTTGATCATGACGTACCCCTTAGTTCTGGGACCCCGACCGCAGCTTCGCGAGGTCGGACTTGACGGTGTTGACCGGGATGGCGAAGCCGAGGCCCACGCTGCCGGCGTCGGAGGAGGTCGAAGCGGACGAGTACATCGCGGAGTTGATGCCGATGATGTTGCCGCTCATGTCGATCAGCGCGCCGCCGGAGTTGCCCGGGTTGAGGGACGCGTCCGTCTGGAGCGCCTTGTACGTCGTCGTGGACGAGCCGGTGTCGCCGTTGAACTCCTGGCCGCCGAACTCGAACGGCCAGCCGCCCCCGCCCTGCTGCTGTTGCTGCTGGCCCTCGTCGGTGGAGACGGTGACATCGCGGTCGAGCGCCGAGACGATGCCGCTGGTCACGGTGCCGGTCAGGCCCTCGGGCGAGCCGATCGCCACGACCGTGTCGCCGACCTGCACGCTGTCGGAGTTGCCGAGGCTCGCCGCCTTCAGCCCGGAGGCGTTCTCCAGCTTGATCAAGGCGAGGTCCTTGCTGCTGTCGGTGCCGACGACCTCGGCGGTGTACTCCTTGCCGTCGCTGGTCGTCACCTTGATCGAGGAGGCGCCGGAGATCACGTGGTTGTTGGTGATGATCTCGCCGTCACTGGTGATGATCACGCCGGAGCCGGTGGACTCACCGGAGTTCGACGTCGCGCTGATCTCGACGATGCTCGGGCTGACCGCCTCGGCGATGGCCGCGATGTCGCCCTTCTTGCTGGACGGCACCACGCTGGTGGTGGTGCTCGCGGCGACCGTGTCGCTGCCGGTCAGCTCCTGGACGGCGTACGCGGTACCGCCACCCACGGCCGCGGCGACCAGCGCGACGGCGGCGAGCAGGGCGATGGGACCCCGGGTCCGCCTCTTGACCGGCTGCGCAGGCTCGTGCGCCGGCGGGGGCGGCCACTCGGGGTTCACGGAGGAGGTCGCGTGGTGCTGAGCGCCCTGGTACGGGTTTTCGTACTGCTCGTACTCGCCGTCGCGGCGGAAGCTCTCGGTCATGGCAATGAGCATGTCGGCCCACCATGAGAGCTTCCTGAGCGCCCGCTGAGAAGCCCGGCAGAACCTCGTATGCCCGATGTAAAGACGTTCCCGGAAGCCTGACAGGGCCTCTCAGGGAACCTTCAGAGACAGCCGCAGGACTGTCGTGGAACCAACCGCGACGGAAACACCTTCAGCCGCTCCCGCCGGGACCCGGCGACCCGCAGTCCATCGTCCAGCACAAGGTCGACCGCGGCCCGGGCCATGGCAGACCGATCGCTTGCGATCGTTGTCAGCGGCGGATCCGCCAGCGCCGCTTCCTTGATGTCGTCGAAGCCGGCCACCGCCAGCTCCCCGGGAACATCGATCCGCAGCTCGCGCGCCGCGCGCAGCACACCGATGGCCTGGTCGTCGGTCGAGCAGAAGATCGCCGGAGGGCGGGAGGGCCCGGCGAGAATCTCCAGCGCTATCTGGTACGCGTCATAGCGGTTGTACGGCGCCTCGAACAGCCGCCCCTCGGTCGGCAGCCCCGCCTCGTCCATCGCGCGCCGCCAGCCCTCGACGTGGTCGGAGACCGGGTCACCGACCGACGGAGTCTCGGCGGTACCGCCCATACAGGCGACGTAGTCGTAGCCGTGCTCCAGAAGATGGCGTACGGCGAGCTGGGCGCCGCCGAGGTCGTCCGTGACGACGGCGACGTCGTCGATCGCCTCGGGGCGTTCGTGCAGCAGCACCACCCGGGCGTCCCAGGCGTCGATCTCGGCCGCGGCCAGGTCGTTCAGCGCGTGGCTGACCAGGATCAGACCGGAGACCCGCATGCCCAGGAAGGCCCGCAGATAGTGGACCTCGCGCTCGCCGACGTAGTCGGTGTTGCCGACGAGGACCATTTTCCCGCGCTCGGAGGCGGCCTGTTCGACCGCGTGCGCCATCTCCCCGAAGAAGGGCTGGCGTGCGTCCGGGATGATCAGGCCTATGAGGTCCGTGCGCCGCGAGGCCATGGCCTGGGCGACCCGGTCGGGCCGGTACCCCAGCTCCTTGATCGCGGCGAGGACACGCTCGCGCGTGGCCGGGGCAACCGGCCGGGGTCCGTTGTTGATGACATAGCTGACGACGGCAGTGGACGTCCCTGCCAGCCGCGCCACATCATCCCTGGTTACCTTGGCCACGCGCGGAGTCTACGCGGATGGACCCGCTCTGGGCAGGGCGTGAAGGAGCTTCCCTGTGCCCTGCCTGAGCGCTGTCCGACGGTCCTAGGCGTCCGCGCTGATCTCCACGCCGTCCAGGACGGCCGTCTCGTCCGCATCCTCCGCCTTTTGCGGGGCCGCCTTGGCCCGCGCCTCCTCGGAGGTGCGGTCGCCCTTCTCGGGCGTAACGAATCGATAACCCACGTTCCGGACGGTCCCGATGAGCGACTCGTGCTCGACTCCGAGCTTGGCGCGCAGCCGTCGTACGTGGACGTCGACGGTTCGGGTGCCGCCGAAGTAGTCGTAGCCCCAGACCTCCTGCAGCAGCTGCGCGCGCGTGAAGACGCGGCCCGGGTGCTGGGCGAGGTATTTGAGGAGCTCGAACTCCTTGAAGGTGAGGTCGAGGACCCGGCCCTTGAGCTTCGCGGAGTAGGTCGCCTCGTCGACGGAGAGGTCGCCGTTGCGGATCTCCATGGGGGAGTCGTCGTTGACGATCTGCTGCCGGCCCATGGCCAGGCGCAGCCGCGCCTCGACCTCGGCGGGCCCTGCGGTGTCGAGCAGGACGTCGTCGATGCCCCAGTCGGCGGTGACGGCGGCGAGGCCGCCCTCGGTGACGACGAGGATGAGCGGGCAGCCGGGCCCGGTGGAGCGCAGCAGCTGGCACAGGCTGCGCACCTGCGGCAGATCACGGCGGCCGTCGATCAGGATGACGTCGGCGCCCGGGGTGTCGACGAGGGCGGGGCCTTCGGCCGGGGCCACTCGCACATTGTGCAGAAGCAGGCCGAGAGCCGGAAGCACCTCCGTCGACGGCTGGAGGGCATTGGTCAGGAGCAGCAGAGAACTCATACGTCTGGTTCCTCCTCGGTCCCTGCGAGGACGTTTGCGGCACAGCGGTACAGCTCTGCGTCCCGAAGGCTCCGTACACCTGCGGTTTCCCGCGTCGTATACAACGCTTCCGAAAGCACAAAAGGACCCGGGGGCTTCGCTGCCCGAGTCCTCTGCCCAGCAGAATAGCCCACATGAGGACTGGTCCGGCAGGTCATGTGGCGCGTTTGACGACTGTTCCGAACTCTGAGACGAACAGACGCACCCCTATGCGGACGTTTCTGCGCACAGAAGACGGGGTGACGATTGATTCCGTATACGAACCGGGTGCGGTCGTATACGACGCCGGAATTCCACCTTCTGGTGATCCGGTGTTTGTGATCGCGCACGGTTTCACGGGCGATGTGGACCGCCCGCACGTACGCCGGGTGGCGACCGCGTTCGCGCAGTACGGGGCCGTGGTCACCTTCTCCTTCCGCGGGCACGGGCGCTCCGGCGGGCGGTCGACGGTGGGGGACAAGGAGGTGCTCGATCTGGCGGCCGCGGTGGCCTGGGCACGGGAGCTCGGGCACGCGCGCGTGGTGACGGTGGGCTTCTCCATGGGCGGCTCGGTCGTGCTGCGGCACGGGGCGCTGTACGGAGCGGACGGTTCGATGCGCGAGGGGGGCACGGAAGCGCGTACGGATGCCGTGGTTTCGGTCAGTGCCCCCGCCCGCTGGTACTACCGGGGTACGCCCCCTATGCGGCGGGTGCACTGGCTGGTAACCCGCCCCGAGGGCCGCATCGTGAGCCGGTACGGACTCCGTACCCGCATCCATCACCGGGGGTGGAGCCCGGTCCCGCTCTCCCCGGTGGAGTCGGTGCCGGCGATCGCCCCGACCCCGCTGCTGATCGTGCACGGCGACCGTGACGGCTACTTCCCGGTCGACCACCCCCGCATGCTGGCCGAGGCCGCCGGTGACCACGGCGAACTCTGGCTGGAGCCCGGCATGGGCCACGCGGAGCACGCGGCCGCCGACGAGCTGCTGGCCCGGATCGGGCGCTGGGGTGCCGGCCGGGCGGGCTAGCCTGGCCCTGTTGACAGCCGAAGGACAGAGGAACGGGATGGCAAAGGTCACGGTGCGCTACTGGGCCGCCGCGAAGTCCGCGGCCGGGGTCGCCGAGGAGCCGTACGACGCGGCCACGCTCGCCGATGCGCTCGCCTCGGTGCGTGCGCGACACCCCGGGGAACTCGCGCGCGTCCTGCAGCGATGCTCCTTCCTCATCGACGGTCACCCCGTCGGCACCCGCGAGCATGAGACGGTACGGCTGGCCGACGGCGGCACGGTCGAGGTGCTCCCGCCGTTCGCAGGAGGATGAGCGATGACCAACCAGCCGTATCAGGGGCCGCACGACGGTCAGTACGACGGTCAGTACGACGCCTACGACCCCTATGGGCAGCAGCAGGCGCAGGCGCAGCAGGGATGGCAGGGGTACGACGACCCGCAGGCCGCCCAGCAGTACACGCAGCAGTGGCAGGGCCAGACCTGGGAGACGCAGGTCCAGGCACCGGCGTCACCCGCGGAGACGGCGTACCTGCCGCAGCAGGGGTACGAGCCGTACGCGGCGCCGCTGCCTGCGGAGACCCCCGAACCCGCCGCTTGGACCCCGCCCCTCGCGCCTGAGGAGTCGGGCTACGGCCCGGCCACCGTCGGCGGCAACACCCGCGTCACCGACGCCCAGCGGGCGCGCGCGGAGGGCCGTTCCCCGATCATCGAGCCCGGCATGCAGCCGGCGGCGCTGACGGCGCTGCTGGGCCTGTTGCTGTCGGGTACGGCGGCGGTCGGCACGTACGCGCTGCTGGTCCCGCTGGTCGTCCTCCAGGCGGTGACGGCGGCCGGCTGGTTCCGCCTCAACGGCATGTGGCCGGCCCGCCAGGGCATCGCGCTGGCCTTCGCGGGCGCGCTGACGGCGGACGTGGCGCTCCTGGTCGCCGACCGGGCCCCGTCGGCGATCCTCGGCACCCTGGGCGTCTGGGTCCTGCTGGCCCTCGTCCTCCAGCTCCGCTCCCACGCCGACCCCGACGAACGCATGTACGGCCTGATGGCGACGGTCGCCTCGGCGGCCCTGGCCATCGTCGCGGCGGGCTACCTGGCGGCCGAGGCGGACGCGGTGACGGTGGGCGCGGCGGCGGTGGCAGTGGCCCTGCTGGCCCGGGCCCTTCCGCTCCCGACCCCGGCGTCCGTGATCGTGGCCCTCCTCGCCGCGGCGGGCGCGGGCATCGCGGTGGGCGGCATGACGGACGTGGGAGCCGAGGGCGCGCTCCTCGGCGCCGCGGCGGGGGCCTGCGCCCTGATCGGCCACCGGGTGGCGAGCTACGACTACCCGTCGAGGTTCGTCCACTTCACCGCGGGAGTGGCGCTTCCGCTCGCGGCGGCGGCACCGGCGGTGTACGTGCTGGGATGGGCGCTGGGGTAGGGCGTTCGCCTGTCACAGGTGATCGACAAACTTCCGGTGACCGCACACCACAGGGTTACGCTCCCCAAAGGCGGCCACCCGGTCGTCAAGGGGACCGCCTAGGTGGGGGAACACCGGAACATGCGCGCACTGCGGATCACGCTGATCGTCGTCGTCATCCTCGGCGGCCTCTTCGTACTCGCCGACCGCCTCGCCGTCGGATTCGCCGAGGACGAGGCCGCGGAGCAGCTGAAGACCACGGAGAACCTCGCCGCCACCCCGGACGTGTCCATCAAGGGCTTCCCCTTCCTCACCCAGATGGCCAGCGGTGAGCTGGACGACGTCGAGGTCGGGATAGAGGACTACGAGGCCACCGCGGGCACCGGCGGCGAGACCATCCGCATCGCCGGCCTCAAGGCGAACATGAAGGGCGTGCAGTTCTCCGGCGACTACAGCTCCGCCACCGCCGCCACGGCCACCGGCACCGCCTCCATCACCTACGACGAGCTGCTCAAGACGGCCCAGTCGGAGCCCACCGAGGTCGGCCCCGGCGTCACCGCCCATGTCGTCGGCCTCTCCGACGGCGGCAACGGCCGTATCAAGGTCGCCGTCGAGGCCACGGTCCTCGGTGTGAAGCTGCCGAACCCCGTCTATGTGCTGAGCTCGGTGACCGCCGAGGGCGACACGGTCAAGGTGCACGCCGACTCGCTGCCCTCCTTCGGCGGCGTCGACATCGCCGAGTCCAGGGCGCGGGACATCACCGACTTCGAGCAGCGGATCGACGGCCTCCCCGGTGGCATCCAGCTGGACAAGGTCGAGGCGGCGGAGAACGGCGTGGAGATCACGGTGAAGGGTTCGAACGTCCGACTCGCGGGGTAATACGGCCCTTGGTGAACACCGGGTGTCCGAAAGGCGAGACGGCGCCGTCCGCACCGTAGATGTGACGGCGGATACATGGACCCGAATGCCGTACGGGACGGGCTTCGACACCCCACTCATCCCACATCCCGGACGATCGTGTCTCAGCATGCGACACGCCGGTGACACGCGCGCCCGTACCTCCCTACGATCGCAGCTATGAAGCGACAGGCGGATCTCACGAAGCGGCGGGCAGTAGACCTGTGCCGCGTCGCCGCCATGCTCTGTCGCCCCTTCTGAGCGAAGAGCACCGACTCCTCGCATTCCCCGCCGCCCTGCCCAGGGCACTCGTGCGCCGTCCGCACCCGCAGCGCGCGCACCCATCTCACTTGCACGCCCCGCCGCAACTGCCCCGGAGGAGAACAAGCATGAGCCGCAGCGACGTCCTGGTCGACGCTGACTGGGTCGAGGCCAACCTCGACAGCGCCGACATCGCCATCGTCGAGGTCGACGAGGACACGTCCGCGTACGAGAAGAACCACATCAAGAACGCGATCCGCATCGACTGGACCAAGGACCTGCAGGACCCGGTCCGCCGCGACTTCATCGACCAGGAGGGCTTCGAGAAGCTCCTGTCGGCGAAGGGCATCGCCAATGACACGCTGGTGATCCTCTACGGCGGCAACAACAACTGGTTCGCGTCGTACGCCTACTGGTACTTCAAGCTCTACGGCCACGAGAACGTCAAGCTTCTCGACGGCGGCCGCAAGAAGTGGGAGCTGGACGCCCGCGAGCTGGTCGAGGAGGTCCCGCAGCGGGCCACCACCGACTACAAGGCCAAGCCGCAGAACAAGTCCATCCGCGCCTTCCGCGACGACGTGGTGGCGGCCATCGGCTCGCAGAACCTGGTCGACGTCCGCTCGCCCGACGAGTTCTCCGGCAAGCTGCTCGCCCCGGCCCACCTGCCGCAGGAGCAGTCGCAGCGCCCGGGCCACGTCCCGTCCGCCCGCAACATCCCGTGGTCGAAGAACGCCAACGACGACGGCACCTTCAAGTCGGACGACGAGCTCAAGGAGCTCTACGCCGACGAGCAGGTGGACCTGGCCAAGGACACCATCGCCTACTGCCGTATCGGTGAGCGCTCGGCCCTGACCTGGTTCGTGCTGCACGAGCTGCTCGGCGTGGAGAACGTCAAGAACTACGACGGCTCCTGGACCGAGTACGGCAGCCTGGTCGGCGTTCCGATCGAGCTCGGCGCCAACAAGTAAGCCCCGACCTTCAAGACCTCTGGAGAAACAGCATGTGTGGAGCGAAGGCCGGCGGCCCCGACGCCTCGACGATCAAGCCCGGTGAGACCACGATCCAGGGCCAGGTGACGAAGGACGGCGAGCCCGTGGTCGGCTACGTCCGCCTCCTGGACTCGACCGGCGAGTTCACCGCGGAGGTCCCCACCTCCGCCACGGGCCAGTTCCGCTTCTACGCGGCCGAGGGCACGTGGACCGTCCGGGCGCTCGTGCCCGGCGGCACCGCGGACCGCACCGTCGTCGCCCAGCAGGGCGGCCTGGCGGAGGTCGCGATCGCGGTCTGATCGACCCCTGACCGGCCGAAGGGCCGCACCCCCGGGTTGGACGCCGGGGTGCGGCCCTTCGGCCTGTCCGGACCTACCCTGGACGTATGTACGCACGGCGACGTCATCAGTACTTCGCCATGATGGGCACCTGCATCACGCTGTTCGTCCTGGCCTGGGGCGTCGTACGCCTCTGGTCGGTTCCGGTGGCGGTGGGCATGTGTGTGGTGGCGATGGTCATCCCGCCCGTCGCCGCGATGATCGCCAACCGCCGGGGCCCCGACGACCGCTGGTGGGACGATCCCTCCGGGGACCCGAAGTCCGACGAGTGGTGGGACGAACTGGACGGCAAGAAGCGGCGGTTGTAGCCGCGTCTCAGTAGACGAGCGCCTGCGTCTCGTCCCCCAGCGCCTCCTGTACGAACACCTGCGCGCCCGCGATCCGTACGCCCTCGATGACGTCCTTCTCGGTGATGTCCCGGCGGGCGGCGCACTGCGTGCACAGGGTCAGCTGCCCCCCGGCCAGGACCGACTCGATCAGGTCGGGCAGCGGAGCCGCATGCGGCAGCTCGAACTCGGCCGCCCGCCCCGGCAGCGCGAACCACGCCGACTCCCCGGTCAGCCACACCGAGACATCCACTCCACTGGCCACGGCCACCGCCGCCACCGTGAACGCCTGCGAGCAGCGCTCGGGGGCGTCCGCCCCGGCCGTCACCTTGATTACGAGCTTCTTCGCCATGGCCGAATCGTAATCAACTCCCGGAAAGACATGGGCGTACGGCGCTGGCGAAGGGCGAGGGCCCCGAGCCGCTGTCCGCCTCGCACGACCGGCGCAAGCTGCTGCTGAAGAAGCCGCGGGAGCGTGGGAGGGCCAGTGGCTGGCCGCCTACGACGGCTGGATGGACCTGGCCGACTACGCCGGCACCTTCAACGAGCCGGGCCCGGCGTTCGACAGCATGACCTCCGGTTTCCGCCGCGCGGCCGTCACCTGACCGCCGGAGACGTCCTCGCGCTGATCGTCCAGTCCCGCAAGGGCGAGGCACTGGCCGTTCCGTTCCAGCAGACGGTCACCCTGCAGAGCCGGCTGCTGGGCTGATGGACCTCGCAAAGTGGGCCGGGGTCAGGACGCGTAAGCTGGGCCCCGGCCTTGTGCAAACGCCCGTAGCTCACCAAGGAGCATCCCGTGATCGTCTTCTTCGAAGCCCTGCTGGTTCTGGTCGCCGTAGGTGTCCTGGCCTTCGCCGGACTGACCGTGAAGAAGCTGTACCAGGGCCAGCGCTGACCCACGTCTAGGAACTGCCACCCATGATCGAGATCCCGTCCGACCTCCACAAGGACCTCGTCCCGCTCGCCTTCCTGCTCGGCAACTGGGCCGGCGCGGGCGTGCACGACTTCCCCGGCTCCGAGAAGTGCAACTTCGGTCAGGAGGTCACCTTCACGCATGACGGCAGGGACTTCCTGGAGTACCAGTCCCACACCTGGGTGCTGGACAACGACGGGAACAAGGTCAGGCCGCTGGAGTCCGAGCACGGCTTCTGGCGTATCGACGCCGACCGCAAGGTCGAGGTCACGATGACCCGCGACGACGGCGTCATCGAGATCTGGTACGGCGAGCTGGCCCACAAGAAGCCCCAGATCGACCTGGTCACGGACGCGGTGGCCCGCACGGCCGCCTCCGCCCCCTACACCGGCGGCAAGCGTCTGTACGGCTACGTCAAGAGCGACCTGATGTGGGTCGGCGAGAAGCAGACCCCCGAGGTCGAGCTGCGCCCCTACCTGTCGGCGCACCTGAAGAAGGTCGTCACCCCGGAGGACGTCGAGCGCTGGGCCAAGGCCCTCCCGGACGACATGCCTGACGACGGGATCGCATTCTTCAAGTAGGCCTTTCTTGAAGTAGCTCTAGACTCGTCGGTGTGGTGAGCACCGACTGGAAGAGCGACCTCAGGCAGCGCGGCTACCGGCTGACGCCGCAGCGGCAACTCGTGCTCGAAGCCGTGGACACCCTTGAGCACGCGACCCCCGACGACATCCTCGTGGAAGTGAGGAAGACGGCGTCGGGGGTCAATATTTCGACGGTGTACCGGACCCTTGAGCTCCTGGAGGAGCTCGGGCTCGTCTCGCATGCCCACCTCGGGCACGGGGCGCCGACGTACCACCTCGCCGACCGGCACCACCACATCCACCTCGTCTGCCGCGACTGCACCAATGTGATCGAGGCGGATGTGTCGGTGGCCGCCGAGTTCACCGCCAAGCTGCGGGACACCTTCGGCTTCGAGACCGATATGAAGCACTTCGCGATCTTCGGGCGCTGCAAGGACTGCGCCCGGAAGAGCTCACTGAAGAATTCAACTACCGAGTCGTAGGCTTACGTCCATGAAGAGCCCCCTGCTGACCCTGCCCGGCGCCGTCCCCGCCGAGGGCGTGGACGAAGGCGTCGCCGCCCACTACGGCGATCTGTTCCGCGAGCAGCGCGCCCTCGCCGACGGCGCCGGTTTCGTCGACCTCTCGCACCGCGGGGTCGTCGCCGTGACCGGTGAGGACCGGCTGAGCTGGCTGCATCTGCTGCTCACCCAGCACGTCAGTGATCTGCCCGCCGGTGAGGCCACCGAGGCGCTGATCCTCTCCGCGCACGGCCATATCGAGCACGCGCTGTACCTGGTCGACGACGGATCGACGACCTGGGCCCACGTCGAGCCCGGCACCCAGGACGCGCTGATCGCGTACCTGGAGTCGATGAAGTTCTTCTACCGGGTCGAGGTCACCGACCGGACCGCCGACTTCGCCGTCTTGCATCTGCCCGCCGGGTCCATCACCCAGGTCCCCGAGGGCGTCGTCGTACGCGAGACGGCGTACGGCCGTGATCTCTTCCTCCCGCGCGCGGACCTGGAGTCGTACGCCGAGAAGGTCGGCCCCGCCGCCGGGCTGCTCGCCTACGAGGCGCTGCGCGTCGAGCACCACCGCCCGCGCCTCGGCTTCGAGACCGACCACCGTACGATCCCGCACGAGCTGGGCTGGATCGGCTCCGCGGTGCATCTGCAGAAGGGCTGCTACCGGGGGCAGGAGACGGTCGCCCGCGTCCAGAACCTCGGCAAGCCGCCGCGTCGGCTGGTCTTCCTCCACCTCGACGGCAGCGAGGTCCACCTCCCGGTCGCCGGTACGGAGGTCCGGCGCGCGGACGAGGGGCCCGACGGCCGCAAGATCGGCTTCATCACGACCTCGGTACGCCACCACGAGCTGGGTCCCGTGGCGCTGGCGCTGGTGAAGCGGAACGTACCGACGGACGCGCCGCTGGTGGCCGGGGAGACGGCGGCGGCGCAGGAAGTCGTCGTAGAGCCCTAGATCTCGATGAGCACGGTGAACGGGCCGTCGTTCGTCAGGGACACCCGCATCTGCGCGCCGAAATGGCCCGTCGCCACCGTCGCGCCGAGCGCGCGCAGCTGGGCGACGACCTCGTCGACGAGCGGCTCGGCGATATCGCCCGGGGCGGCGGCGTTCCAGGTGGGCCTACGGCCCTTGCGCGCATCGCCGTAGAGGGTGAACTGGCTGATGACGAGGAGCGGGGCGTCGATGTCGCTGCATGACTTCTCGTCGTGCAGCATGCGGATCGACCAGAGTTTGCGGGCGAGTTGGCCCGCCTTCTCCTTGGTGTCCTCGTGGGTCACGCCCACGAGGACGCACAACCCTTCCCCGACGATCTCCCCGACGGTCTGCCCCTCGACGACGACGCTCGCGCCGTCCACCCTCTGCACCACTGCTCGCATGGCCCCCATGATGCCGTGCGGCCGGAAGCGGAATGCAAGTGGCTTCTTTTTGATCCTTAACCCCCCATCTGGGGCCGATCGGGGGCACTCGGTCACATAGCGGCCACTTGGGGTGGCACGATGCTTCCACACGCCGGTCGAGGGGACGGTAGAGGCACATGAGCACACCGAGTACGGGGCAGCCCCCTGGGGCTGTCTCGTTGACCCATGCGGGAGAACGGACCCAGCTCCGGCCGCCCGTGCAGCGCACCGCGGGGGAACCGCCCGAACACAATCTGACGGTCCTGAGCCTGCCCGAGCTGCGCACACTGCGCCGGGACGCGCAGCGCGACGAGGCGGACCTGAGCTATGTACGACGGCTGCTGCAGGGGCGGATCGACATCCTGCGGGCGGAGCTGGCACGGCGGTCCCCGCTGGGCGCGGCGTCCGTCGTGGACCGGCTCCCGGAGATCCTCCGGGACGCCCCGGCCCGCCACCGCTCCTCGGCCCGCCACGTCACGCTGGGCACACCGCACAACGAGGAGTACCGGCGGCTGGCGTCGGAGATGCTGGCGGAGGTGGAACTGTCGGACGTGACGGCCCGCACGGACACGGAACTGACGGACGCGATGGCCCGCCTGGTCCGCTACGAACAACAGGTCTCCCTACGCCGCCAGCGCCTCCAGCGAACGGCGGACGACTGCAGCGCGGAGATCGCCCGCCGGTACCGGGAGGGCGAGGCCCAGGTGGACGACCTGCTGCTGTGACAGGGCGGCGCTCCCTCTGGGGGAGGGACGGGTAGGGGCGGCGGGGCGAGAAAAATCGTCGCGACACCCCCACCGGCCCCGACCTACCGTGAGTCCATGACCCGCCCCGCTGACATCGACGTCCGACCGATCACCGAAGCCGAGCTCACCGACTGGCATCGCGCAGTGAACACCGGCTTCCTGCGCGAACCCACCCTCACCGAGGAACAACTCGCCGCAAGGGCCCCTTGGTTCGTCCCCGGCAGACTCCTCGGCGCCTTCGACGGAGACCGCTGCGTCGCCACGTTCCGCTCCTTCGACCAGCAGCTCACCACCGTAGGCGGCACCGCAGTCCCCACAGACGCCGTCACCAACGTCACCGTCTCTCCCACGCACCGCCGCCGAGGCCTCCTCAGCCGGATGATGGAGCGGGATCTGGAGGCCGCCAAGCAGCGCGGCGACGTCGTAGCCACCCTCATCGCCGCCGAGTACCCGATCTACGGCCGCTACGGCTTCGGCCCCGCCACCACCATGGCCGAGTGGACGATCGACGTACCCCGCACCGGCCTCGACCCCCGCTGGTCGGGCCCCGAGGACGGCGGCCGTATCGACCTCATCGACGCCCCGGACGTCCGCAAGCTCGGTCCCGAACTCCATGAGCGCCTGCGCCGCACCCAGCCCGGCGCCGTCAGCCGCGACGACCTCTGGTGGCAGCTCACCACCGGCCAGGTCCTGTTCTTCAACAGCTTCACCGAGCCCCACTACGCCGTGTACCGCTCCAAGTCCGGCGAGGTCGAGGGCATGGTGGCGTACACGGCCGACGATCACTGGGGCGACGGCAATCAGCCCCTCAACACGGCGAAGGTGAAGTGGCTGATCGGCGTCACCCCGGCCGCGGAGCGCGCGCTGTGGCAGTACCTGTGCTCGATCGACTGGATCACCACGGTGAAGACCGGCTGGCGGGCCCCCGACGATCTGCTGCCGCACTTCCTGCCCGACCCTCGCGCCGCCCGTCTCACCACCCAGGCCGACTGGATGTGGGTACGGATCCTCGACGTCGTACGGGCCATGGAGGCGAGGACGTACGAGAGCGCGGGATCGTTGGTGCTGGAGATCGCCGGTGAAGGGCGGTACCGCGTTGAGGCAGCGGCGGACGGCTCCGGAATCTGCGCGCCTACCAAGGACGCCGCCGACCTCACCCTCACCCTCTCCGACCTGGCCACCCTCTGGCTCGGCGACGAGTCCGCCGTACGGCTGACCGCGCTCGGCCGGGTCGTGGAAGAACGAGCGGGCGCCGCCCGTATGGCCGACGCCCTGCTGCGTACGTCCAGGCGGCCTTGGTGCCCGGACCTGTTCTGAGCTCCTTTCGCCGATGACAGGCCTTGTCCTCCGTACTCATCCGTAGCGTGCTCTTCAGTTGTGGTTGTGGTTGTTGTGCGGTGGTGCTGACTGAGCCGGGCTCCCGGCTCCCCTCCGGAAGGGAGCCCGGCCAGCCGATCCTGATCCTCAGATCGCCAACCCCCTGAAAGTTTGACCATGTTGCTCAAGTTGGCGACCAACTTCACTGTACTTATGACCGCGAGGAAGCGTCTCATAACCACCTTCCGGTGAACTGCCCAAAGATGGCGGGAAGTTGTACCGTTTGGCTGTGGACCCGGAACACGCCTCCGTCAATGGACGGAAGAGGCCACAGCGGTCACCGACGTCACATCGCGAGGTGGCCGACGAGCTGCGCCGCCGTATCCGATCCGGCGAGCTCAGGCCCGGCCAGCGGATGCCCACCCAGGCCCGGCTGGCCGACGAGTTCGGTGTGGAGCGGGGAGCCGTACGGCAGGCGCTGCGGATCCTGCAGTCGGAGCAGCTGCTCACCAATGTGTCCAAGGGCAGCCCGGCCACCGTCGCCCCCGACCTCGGCAGGGCGCTGACCGGCCCCGGAGCCCCGCCGCAGCCGACCATGGTGGCCCTCGCGCACCGGATAGGGGCCGCTTTCGCCGCCCCGCACGTCGAGATCGACGCCCTCTGTCTGACCGCCATCTCCCTGACGCTCGCCATCGGTGAACCCCTGCGCCAGATCCATGCCGGGCGACTGAAACCGGCCAAGGTCGACGTCCGCGTCCTGCTGCCGAGCCGCCATATCGACCTCGCCTTCCCGGCCCCCGTGGACGCCCCCGTGGACACCGCGGCCGCGGGCCGGCTGCGCCGCCACTGGCTCGCCCAGCGCAATGCCCAGGGGCAGGTGCTCCAGCACAATCTGCTGGCCCTGCGGGCGACGCACGGCATCGATGTGCAGGTCACCTTTCGCGCGCTGCCCTTCACCCCGCCGGTGAAGCTGTACCTGCTCAACGGCGCGGAGGCGCTCTTCGCCTACTACACGGTGACGCGCCGCGAGGAGGAGGTCGACCACGAGTTCTTTCAGATGTACGACGCCGAGGGCACCCAGTCCATGCTGTTCGCCTTCGAGCAGGGCGCCGAGCTGCGCGACACCACGTTCGTGGAGCAGTCCAATCTGTGGTTCAACTCACTGTGGGAGACGATCAGTTCGGAGCTGGAGCTCACAAGCTGATCGTCCCCCACGGCGGTTGATCCGGGAGCGGGTCGGTCATAGGGCGGGCCCCGAGACCAGCAGGGCGAGCACCACGGCCCCGGCGGAGCTGACGGCCGGGCTCTTGGCCTTGATGCCTATGGTGAGCAGCAGCAGTCCGACGATGCCGGTGGTGCCGTACTTGACTTCGATAATCTGTTCGATGCCGACGATGAAGATTGCGGCGAGGAGGGCGATGACAGGCACGATGTTTCCCCCTTCTGGTGTCCCAACCTGAGGTAAAGCTTCCGCCAACTCGGCCAAGTTGGTACCAACTATGCTTATGTTGTCCCCACTTGGTTACTACTTATAAACAGGTACCGAACAACTCCCCGTAGATGGGGTGGAGTTGTAGCGTTTGGTCGTGGACCAGGAGAACGTGGCAGTGAACGGCAGCAGCAGGCTTTCCCCCCAGGAGATCGCCGACATCCTGCGGGAGCGGATCCGCGCCGGAGAGCTCAAGGCGGGCGACCGCCTGCCCACCCAGGCCGAACTGGCCGAGGAGTTCGGGGTGGAGCGCGGCGCCGTCCGCCAGGCCCTGCGCTCTCTCCAGGAGGACGGCCTGCTCAGCAACGTCAGCAAGGGCAGCCCGCCACGCATCGCCGCCCCCGCCCCCACCCGCGGCGAGCCGAAGCCGACGATGGTCGCGCTCGCCCCTCGCCTGGTCGAGGCGTTCGGGGCCCGCAAGGTCCGCGTGGACGTCGTCTGCCACACCGCCGAGACCCTGATGCTGGCCCTCGGCGAGCCGCTGCGCCGGATCCACGAGGGCGCGGTCCGGCCCGAGTCGATCGACGTACGCATCCTGCTGCCGTCCCGCGACATCACGCTCGCCTTCCCCGTCCTGGTCGAGGGCGACGCCGACGACCACTCCGTACACACCCGCTGGCTCGCCATGCGCAACGCCCAGGCCCAGGTCCTGCGCCACAACCTCCAGGCGTTCCGCGCCACCCACGGCATCGATGTGCACGTCACCTTCCGCGCGCTCCCCTTCACGCCCCCGGTGAAGCTGTATCTGCTCAACGGCGAAGAGGCGCTGATCGGGTACTACGTGATCACCGAGCGCGCGGAGGAGTGGGAGAGCAAGACCCTGGAGATGTACGACGTGCTGGGCACCCAGTCCCTGCTGTTCTCGTTCGCCAAGCAGGCCGAGGAGCGCGACGGGGCCTTCGTGACGGAATCCCAGAAGTGGTTCGACGCCCTCTGGGAAACCATCACCACGGACCTGACACTCTCCTAGTGACCTCTGAGACGCAGACTGAAGCCGTGACGGACCGGACCGAGCGCGACCCCGCCGAACTGAGGGACCTGATCCGCAACGCCCGAGTGGTGCTCTGGGACTTCGACGGGCCGATCTGCCGTCTGTTCGCCGGGCACAAGGCGGAGCGGGTGGCGACACAGCTGGTGGAGTGGCTGGAGGGCCGCGGTCTGCACAGTCTGCTGACGGAGAACGAACGCGAGACCCTCGACCCGCAGGTGGTCCTGCGCGCAGTGGACCGCCGGCATCCGGGCAGCGACCTGGTCGCCGAGTTGGAGGAACGTTTGACCAACGAGGAGCTGAAGGCCACCTCCTCCGCGATGCCGACCGCGCACGCCGACCCGCTGATCCGCACCTGGACCGCGGTCGGCTCCCGGCTGGCCATCACCACCAACAACTCCCCGCGCGTAGTGCGCACTTACCTCGCGAGCCGCGGCCTCACCTCGTGCTTCAACCCGCATATCTACGGCCGCACCCAGCAGCTGAACCACCTCAAGCCCGACCCGCACTGTCTCAACCGCGCCCTGAACGCGATGGGCGCGGCCCCCAGGTCGGCGCTGATGATCGGCGACGCCCCCACGGACTACCTCGCCGCACGAGCCGCCGGGGTTCCGTTCCTGGGCTACGCGCGTAACGCCCGCAAGACGCTCCTGCTGCGCGAGGCCGGCGTGGGAGCGGAGGCGATAGTCCACTCGCTGGAGCCGGTGTTGGAGGCCGTGAAGGGCCGGGGCTCACCCGGGGTGCGCTACGATTCGCCGCACCGCTGAGCGAACGCTCTGTTCTGCTCGTATTGGAGCCGTGTAGGACCGGCGAACAGGCCAGTCTTCACGGCCCGGCCGACCGGTGTGCGCGAACAGCCGCAAACCACCCGATGTGGCTACTCAAGGCCCCCTCCGGTCGTGCCTGGTACAACCCGCACTTACCGTTTGCCCTACCTTCCGTGTTCTGCGTGAAATTCCGGAGCGGCCCGTGGACGCACGACCTCTTCCCGGTCCCTTCCCCGGGGAACGCGCAGCATCCGCCGCCGTCCAGGCCTTCGTGGCGCAGGCCGCCCGGCGGGGCCGCTCCAGCAGCGGCCATCACAACCGGAATTACGTCCTTCCGCTCACCGAGGACATGGCCCGCAGGCTCGGCCGCGAGCCCGGCACCCAGGTGACCGTGCGGATGCGGCGCCCCGGAGCGCTGCCCGTGGTGATCCGGACCTGGCAGGACGAGACCGAGATCCTCGCGGCCGTGGGACGCCAGCTGCCGCATGTGCCGCAATGCCTCGCCAAGGGACCCGACTTCGCCATCCACAGCTATGTGGAGGGCACCACGCTGTCGAGTGTGTGCGCCGACGGCAAACCCCTCGACACCCTGCTCGTGAAGGCGCTGGCCGACGTATTCGCCCGGATGGCCCAGGTGCGCCGGGAGGCCCTGCCCCGTCTGCCCGCCCTCTGGCCGCGCAACGACAAGGACAGCCAGGGCTTCCTGCGGACACTGGCCCATCTCGCGGACCGGCAGATCCGGCAGCCCAACTGGCATGAGTTCGGCGGTCTGTTCGCCGCCCTCGGTATTCCCGAGGACGCCATGCTCCGGCTCGCCGACCGGGTCCCGGCGATGGCCAGACGGCCGTACGCCCTGCTCCACACCGATCTGCACCGCGAGAACCTGATCCTGCCGTTCGCCGCCGAGCCACCGCTCTTCTGCGCCGACTGGGAGCTGGCCGGCTACGGCGATCCGCTGCACGATCTCGCCACGCATCTGGTGCGCATGCGCTACCCCGCCCACCAGTGGGAGGAGGTCGTCGAGGCGTGGGCCGAGGCGATGCGGCGGGTGCGACCGGCCGCCGTGAAGGGCCTCGGCAAGGACCTCGACCACTACCTCGACTTCGAGCGGGCGCAGTCCGTCTACCCGGACGTCATGCGGGCCGCGGCCTCCCTGCGGGACCTGACCGACGAGCAGAGCCTGCACGCGGCTACGGCGCGGGTGCGCCGGGCGCTGCAGACGGCGGCCCGGCCGCTGGGGCTCGGGACCATCCCGGGCGAGCCGGAGATCGGGCGGATCCTCTTCCGCTGGCGGGAGGCCAGGACCGGCGGGCTCCGGCTGCACGCGCGGATCAGGAGCTGGGACCCGGAGCGCCGGGTTCCGGAACATCCGCGGTTCCCCAGCTCCGCCGTGCACGAGGCCCTGTACGCGGAGGGCGCGGCGCCCGCCGGGCGGGTGTTCAAGGGCACCGGGCATCTGAACTCGGTGGTCCGGGTGCCGGGTGTGGACTTTCCGGTGGTCGTACGGCGCAAGGTGGCGAACGCCTGCCGGCGTGAGCGCGGCTTTCTGAGCGAGCACGCCGTGCTGCGGGCCATCGAGCGGTCGGGGGCCGGGATCGCGGCGCCGAAGTTCCTCGCCCTGGGCACGAGTTATCAGGGGGAACCTTTCGCCATCCACACCTACGAGGGCCCGCGCGACGTCGGACGGCCCCCCAGCCACCCCGTGCATGGGTTGCTCCCGCACGAGGCGGACCGGCTCGTCGATCAGCTCGCCGCGTTGACCCGGGTGAAGTACCGGGAGGTCGACCCGGCCGCGGGGGAGGGCCGCTTCTACTCCTGGCTCAGCGAGCAGCTGGTCCTGCTGGTGGCCGAGTTGCCGAAGCGGTCCCAGCAGCGCGCCCGGCTGCTCGGCCTGCCCGACGCCCCGCGCCTGCGCCAGATCCTCGCCCGCCACCAGGTCAGCGAACGCCGGCCCGCCCTGCTGCACGGCGACCTCAACCCGTGGAACCTGGTGCGCCGCACCGACGCCCTCGCGCTGACCCTCATCGACTGGGAGATGGCGGTCGTCGGCGATCCGCTCTACGACCTGGTCCGCCATATGCACCTCACCCCGACCCGGCCGGAGATCCGCGACCGGATGTTCCAGCGCTGGGCGGAGCGGCTCGACCCGGCGTTCACGGTCGACTGGCAGCGGGACTGGCGGGTCTACCGGTGGATCGAGATCGTGCGCTCGGCGTACGTCGACCTCGACCGCCTGGTGACCGGGGCGAGCCTGGACGCCCCCAACGTCCGGCGCGCGGTGGACTCGTACGCCATGACCCTGGCCGCCGCCGTGGGCTCACTGGGCCTGCCGCCCCGCCCCGCCGTGCATCCGCAGCCGGGCCGCGCGCTCGCCTGACCCCGCCCCCGTCTGCGTAGGCTCGACCCATGAGCGAGATCGGCCTGCGGGAGCGCAAGAAGCGGCGGATGTACGAGGCCGTGACGGAGGTGGCGATCCGGCTCTTCCTGGAGAAGGGCTTCGACGCGGTGTCGGTCGCGGAGGTCGCCGCCGCGGCGGAGATCTCGAAGCCGACGCTCTTCCGGTACTTCCCGACCAAGGAGGACCTCGTCCTGTACCGGATCTCCGATCACGAGGACGAGGCGGCGCGGGTGGTCGCGGAGGCGGAGGGGGCGCCGGTCGAGGCACTGCGACGGCACTTTCTCGACGGGCTTGAGCGGTGCGATCCCGTCACCGGGCTCAATGACCATCCGCAGGTGCTCGCCTTCCACTCGCTGCTGTACGGGACTCCGTCGCTGGTCGCCCGGGCGTACAGCCATCAGGAACGGTCCGAGGCCGCGCTCGCCGAGGCGCTGGGCGGGGATCTGGACGCGCGACTCGCGGCCGGGCAGATCATCGCCGTGCAGCGGATCCTCGCGATGGAGAACTGGCGGCGAATCTCGGGTGGGGAGCGGGTGGAGGACGTACGGGGGGATGCGGTGGCGGCGGCTGAGCGGGCGTTCGGGCGGTTGGAGGCGGGGCTGCCCCCTCTGTTTGAGTCGCGGTAAAAAATTTAACTCGGTTACGTTTTTCGCGTACGCTCGATGGAATGAGCGCCCCCGACCCTGCCCTCCATGACCTCCTCCGCACCGAACGCGCCCACCACAACCGCTGCCGTGCCGCCCTCGACGCGATGGTCGCCGGCGCCGACGAACAGGTCGTCGTGGGCGAGGACGTCTCCGCATCCGGGGCCGACGCCGAAGTACTCGGATATCGGCTGCGCAGTCAGGCGAAGGCGATGCGGGAGCTGCCTGAAGGGCCGTTGTTCTTCGGGCGGTTGGACTTCAGCGGCGGAGTGCATGCCGGGCAGAGCTATCACGTGGGCCGCTTGCGGATCACCGAGCATCCGGCCGCGCCTCCGCTGGTCGTGGACTGGCGGGCCCCTGTCTCCCGGGCCTTCTACCAGGCGAGTGCGCGTGATCCGCAGGGCGTGGCCGTACGGCGGCGGTTCGGGTGGGCGCCGGGCAGCCAGGGTGCGTCGGCCGACCTCACCGGTCTTGAGGACGAACACCTTGTACGGGGTGAGTCGCAGGTCAGCGAGATCGTCACGCGGGAGATCGAGCGGCCGCGCGTCGGGCCGATGCGGGACATCGCCGCGACGATCCAGCCCGAGCAGGACGACCTGGTCCGGGCGGACCTCGGGGTCTCGGTCTGCGTCCAGGGCGCCCCCGGCACCGGCAAGACGGCGGTGGGCCTGCACCGGGCGGCCTACCTCCTCTACACCCACCCCCAGCGCATCCAGCGCTCCGGCCTGCTGATCCTCGGCCCCAACCGCACCTTCCTCGCCTATATCTCCGAGGTGCTCCCGGCCCTCGGCGAAACGGGCGTACGTCAGTCGACGCTCCTGGAGGAGATCGCCCGCCGGCCGGTCGGGGGCGCCGACGAGGAGCGGGCGGCCGCGGTCAAGCACGACGCCCGGATGGCCGAGGTGCTGCGCCGGGCGCTGTACGCACGGGTGGCCGAGGAAGGGGCCGGTGCGCTGGTCGTGCCGGACGGCTCGTACCGCTGGCGGGTAGGGGAGGGCGAACTGGCGCGGATCGTACGGGAGGTGCGGTCCGAGGAGCTGCCGTACGACGTCGGCCGGGAGCGGGTGCGGACGCGGATCGTGGGCGCCTTGCGACGGCAGGCCGAGCGGCGGGCGGGGCCGCGGCCGAACGCCTGGGCGCGACGGATGTCGGGGACGCGGGGTGCCGGGCCGTACGTCGACACGGTGTGGCCGCGGGTGCGGCCGGAGGAGGTGCTCGCCGAACTCCTCACGGAACCGGAGGTGTTGGCGTCAGCCGCGGACGGTCTCCTCGACACAGACGAGCAGAAGGCGCTGCTGTGGGCGAAGCCGCCGCGGTCATGGAAGTCGGCCCGCTGGTCACCGGCAGACCTGGTCCTCCTCGACGAACTGGCCGGACTCATCGAGCATCCGGAGAGCTACGGCCATATCGTCGTCGACGAGGCACAGGACCTGTCCGCCATGGAGTGCCGTGCCATCGCGCGCCGCGCCCCCTTCGGCTCGCTCACGGTGCTGGGTGATCTGGCGCAGGGGACGACACCCTGGGCGGCGCGGTCGTGGGACGCCCTTCTCGGCCACCTGGGCAAGCCGGACGCGACCCTGGTCCCCCTGACCACGGGTTTCCGTATGCCGGCAGCGGTCGCGGACCTGGCGAACCGCCTCCTGACCCACCTCGACGTGGACGTCCCGGCGGCCCGTTCCCTGCGCAGGGACGGAGAGTTGACCCTGCGCGAGGCACGGGCGGCCGAGATTCCCGAGGCGGTGGTGACAGCCGTACGAGAGGCGCTCGCGTGGGAAGGCGCCATCGGAGTCATCGCCGCCGATTCCGACGTAACCGCGCTCCGCGAGTCCCTCACGGACGCCGGGCTGTCGACCCCGCGCGTGACGGTGATCGCGGCGAGCGCGGTCAAGGGCCTCGAGTACGACCATGTGGTCGTCGTCGAGCCGAGGACGATCGCGGAGTCGGAGCAACGGGGCCTGCACCGGCTGTATGTGGCACTGACGCGGGCGGTGTCACGGCTTGAGGTGGTGCATGCGAGGGGGTTGCCGTTCTGAGGGATGCTGGGTGGTGATGCTTCTCTTCCTTGATGTCGACGGGACGTTGATCCCCTTCGGGGGCCCGGGGCCGTATCCGGAGTACGACCCGCCGCTCCCGGGGACTCCCCTCGCGCACCCCCTCCTCACCCGCGTCGACCCGGAGCTCGGGCCGCGTCTCGCGGGCCTCGGCTGTGTGCTCGTGTGGGCCACGACCTGGATGGAGGACGCGAACACCTGTATCGCGCCCTGGCTCGGACTGCCCCCGTTGCCACTGGTGGGCTGGCCGGACGACGAAGGCCATCCGCCCGTCCTGCACTGGAAGACCCGGCCGCTGATGGAATGGGCGGACGGGCGGCCCTTCGTCTGGGTCGACGACGAGATCGGGGAGGCCGACCGGGCCTGGGCCGCCGAGCATTACCCCGCGCCCGCGCTGCTCCACCGCGTCGATCACCGGGCGGGGCTGACCGACGCGGACTTTGTCGTGCTGGAGCGATGGATCAGCGAGCGTGTCGGCTCAGGAGGTCGGTGACTCGGACGAAGCCGTCTGTGCCGTGGCCCTCGGCGATGACTCGGCGGGTGAGGCCCTCGACGATCCGCATCAGGCCGGCGTCGATGCCGTGGGACTCGGCCGCGTGGACGATGTGGGACATGGAGGAGGCGGCCGAGGTGATCGGGTTCAGGTCGCCGGAGTAGGTGGCGTCGTCGACGTCCCCGGCGAACTCCGTGAACAGCGGCGGCAGGATCGTGGCGATGCCCTGCGCGAAGGGGGCCAGCTCACGGGCGGTGACGTTCTCGGCGCGGGCCACCGCGAGGGCGTGCGCGTAGCCGGCCATCGCCGTCCAGAAGATGTCGAGCAGGGCGATGTCGTAGGCGGCGGCCCGGCCGATGTCCTCGCCGAGGTGGGTGTGGGTGCCGCCGAGGGAGGCGAGAACGGGGTGGTGGCGGTCGTAGAGGTCCTTCGGGCCGCTGAGGATGAAGACCGCGTCCGGTGTCCCGATGCTCGGCGTCGGGGTCATGATCGCGCCGTCCAGATAGGCGATGCCGTGCGCGGCGGCCCATACGGACGTGTCCCGGGCGCGGTCGGGTGTATCGGCCGTGAGGTTGACGACCGTCCGGGACTTGAGGGCGTCGGTGACATCGTCCTGGCGCAGGATCGCGTCGGAGGCGTCGTAGTTCACGACGCAGACGACGGTCAGCGGGCTCGCGGCGACGGCTTCGGCGGCCGTGGCGGCGGATACGGCCCCGCGGGCGACCAGATCGCCGTCCCGTCCCGGCGTGCGGTTCCAGACCGTGGTTCGTACACCGGCGTCCAGAAAGGCTCCGGCCAGTGCGCGGCCCATCGGGCCGAGGCCGAGGACGGTGACGGCAGACTGGTCGTCGTACGTGGACATGCTTCTCCCAAACGTGAGTATGTGTAACAAAAGGGGCGATGATGACGCGCAGCCGTGCTCAGGATCCGAACGTCTGCGGAGTGACCGCCGCCATCGCGGTGATCGACGGCAAGTGGAAGACGAGCGTGCTGTGGCTGCTCGAATCGGGCCCGATGCGACCCGGCGAGCTGCGGCGCAGACTGCCGGGGCTCAGCGAGAAGGTGCTGACGCAGGCGTTGCGCGAGATGGTGGAGGACGGTCTGGTGCACCGGGAGGCGCATGACGTACTCCCGCCGAAAACGGTCTACTCCCTGACCGGCTTCGGCCGTGAACTCTCCGAACTCCTCGGCCCCCTCTCCGACTGGGGTCACCGCCGGCTGGAGCGGCTGGCGGCTTCCTGATCACCTGGGTTCAGCCTCGCGGGTACGGGGAGTCGTGCCAAGTACCCACAAAAAAGTGGGTATGCCCCGGGGCATGTCACAGCCGGGTGGGGCTGTCTCGTCCCAGGGATGAGAGGCGGTTCGCCTCGCGGGAACGGGAAGGTGAGGGTCATGCGGGTGTTCGTGGCAGGCGGGGCCGGGATGCTGGGGCGGCGGCTGGTACCGCAGCTGGTGGCGCGGGGGCATGAGGTGACGGCCACGACGACCGACGCGGCCAAGCTGGGTGTGCTGGAGGGGCTGGGCGCGCGGGGCGTGGTGATGGACGGGCTCGACGCGATGTCGGTCGGTGAGGCCGTGGGTACGGCTCGGCCGGACGTGATCGTGCACCAGATGACCGCGATCTCCGGGAAGACCGACATCAAGCACATGGACCGCTGGTTCGCCACCACCAACCGGCTGCGCACCGAGGGAACGGACCATCTGCTGGCCGCCGCCGAGGCGACCGGAGTCCCGTATGTCGTCGCGCAGAGCTACGGCGCCTGGAACGGCATTCGCGAGGGCGGCTGGATCAAGACCGAGGACGACCCGGTCGACCCGCTCACGGGCACCCCGGCCGAGCCGGTCATGGCGGCGGTCCGACATCTGGAGGAGGCGGTCGTGAAGGCGGGCGGCGCGGCTTTGCGGTACGGCGCGTTCTACGGCGCCGGCGCGACCGACGACCAGGTGGCGCTCATCCGGAAACGGCAGTTCCCGCTGGTCGGGCGGGGCACCGGGTACTGCTCCTGGATCCACCTCGACGACGCGGCGAGCGCGACGGTGCTGGCCGTTGAGCAGCGGGCGACGGGCGTGTACGGCATCGTCGACGACGAACCCGCCCCGGCGGCCCAGTGGCTGCCCCACCTGGCCGCGTGCGCGGGCGCGAAGCCGCCGATGCGGGTACCGGTATGGCTGGCGCGACTGCTGGCCGGGGACGTCGCCGTGGTGATGATGACGGAGGGCCGCGCGTTCTCCAACGCCAAGGCGAAACGGGAGCTGGGGTGGAAGCTGCGGTATCCGTCCTGGCGGGAGGGGTTCAGGGAGGAGCTGGCGTGAGGCCGGTTGCCTCGGGAGGGGATGGCATGGCGCCGCATACTTCTGGCGGAGTTGGCGTGAGGCGATGTGAGGAGTTCTCGGCGTGACCCGTACAGAGGAGTTCGAGGAGCTGCGGACGCTGCTGTTCGCCATCGCCTACCGGATTCTCGGCAGCGTCAGTGAGGCGGAGGACGCGGTGCAGGAGGCCTGGCTGCGCTGGGAGGCGGTGGAGACACGGCCGGTGTCCACGAAGGCGTATCTGTCGGCCGTGGTCACCCGGATCTCCATCGACGTCCTGCGTTCGGCACGGGTGCGCAGGGAGGCGTACGTCGGCCCGTGGTTCCCCGAGCCACTGCTGAACGACCCCTACGAGGACCCGGAGCGGTCGGCGGAGCTGGCGGACTCCTTGTCGATGGCGGCGCTGGTCCTGCTGGAGCGGCTGACGCCGTTGGAGCGGGCGGTGTTCGTGCTGCGCGAGGTGTTCGGGTTCGGTTTCCCGGAGATCGCGTCGGCGGTGGACCGCTCGGAGTCGGCCTGCCGCCAGCTGGCGGTACGGGCGCGGCGGCACATGGACGAGGGGCGGCCGAGGTTCGAGGCGGACCGCAAGGAGCGGGACGAGCTGGCCGAGCGGTTCTTCGAGGCGTTCCGGGAGGGGGACGTGGACGGACTGCGGGAGCTGCTCGCCGGGGACGTCCAGATGGTCGGCGACGGCGGCGGCAAGGCTCCGCAGTGGGCCAGGGCCATCGTGGGCGCCGAGAACGTGTCCCGGCTGCTGGTCGGGCTGGCGCAGCCGTTCGGCCTGATCGGCATCCAGGCCGAACGGCACGAGGTGAACGGCCAGCCGGGCGTGATCTTCCGCGACCGGGACGGCAAGGTCATCAACATCATGGCGATCGACATCGCGGACGGCCGCGTCCAGACGATCCGCTCGGTGATCAACCCGGAGAAGCTGACCCATGTGGGCCCGGTGGCGGACGCATGGGCGGTGCTGCGGGAGGCGAACAGGGCGCGCAGGTCGGAGACGGAGTCCTGAGAGCCGGGCCGTCCTGAGAGCCGGGCCCGGCTCAGACGACAGGCTCCCCGATCCCGATCAGATTCCCCTCACTGTCCCGAAACCAGGCGGCACGCTCACCACAGGCACCCTTGCTCGGATAGTTCCCGTCGATATCGGCGATCCCGTCCCGGGTGCGCAGCCCGGGAACATCCACATCCTCGAACACCACCCCCCGCCGCCGAAGCTCCCCGACAACGGCATCGAGGTCATCGACCTGCCACCCCATCTGCGTAAAAGTCCCCGGCGAAACCCCACTGGACGCAAACAAGGCGAACTCGGTCCCGCCGCACCGATAGAGCAACCCCCCGGGCCGCTCATCAACAGCCTCAAGCCCCAACTTCTCGGCATAGAACCGCCGAGCCCGCGCAAGATCCTGGGCGGGCAGCCGAGTCGCGACGCGCCCCCGGGCCAACAGGTTCTGGTCTTCCGTATCCATGCCCCCATTGTCCTGAAGTGATCTGGATCACGTCCTGTCACAGCCACCCCCCGCCCGGTGTCTTAAGGCCGAATCCCTGGAATCGGAGGAGGCACCGTGACTGAGAACATCGAGGTCGTCGTCGTGGGGGGCGGGTACGCCGGGGTGATGGCGGCCAATCGGATCACGCAGTGCGAGGACGTGCGGGTGACCGTCGTCAATCCGCGGGCGAGCTTCGTCGAGCGGGTTCGGCTGCATCAGCTGGTGGGTGGGTCCGATGACGCCGTCGTCGAGTACCGGGAGGTGCTGGCCGAGGGGGTGCGGCTGGTCGTCGACTCGGTGAGCCGTATCGATGCCGCCGGGCGGGGGGTGGTCCTGGCTTCCGGGGGCACCCTCTCGTACGACTATCTCGTCTATGCCGTCGGTAGCGGCAGCGCCCGGTCCGGCGTCCCCGGTGCCGACGAGTTCGCCCACCCCGTCGCCACCTTCGAGGAGGCGGAGCGGCTCCGGGCCGTTCTGTACGACACCCCCACCTCCGCCCCGGTCACCGTCGTCGGCGCCGGGCCGCTCGGGATCGAGGTCGCCGCCGAGCTGGCGGAGGAGGGGCGTGCCGTCACGCTCGTGTGCGGTGGGGAGCTCGGGCCGTATCTGCACGCACGTGGGCGGCGTTCCGTCGACCGGCGGATGGCCGAGCTCGGGGTGACCGTCCTGGACGGGCCCGGCAGCAGGGCGACCGCCGTGACGCGGGAGGCCGTACGGCTGGACGACGGCCGTGCGGTGCCGAGTGCCGTGACCATCTGGACCGCCGGGTTCGGGGTACCGGATCTGGCCGCGCGCAGCGGGCTGAGCACCGACGCCGTGGGCCGCCTGCTCACCGACGAGACGCTGACCAGCGTGGACGACGTACGCATCGTCGCGGCCGGCGACTCCGCGGCCCCGTCGGACCTGCCGCTGCGGATGAGCTGCCAGGCCGCGATGCCGCTCGGGGCGCGGGCCGCGGACACCGTGCTCAGCCGGATCGCGGGGGAGCAGCCCTCGACCCTCAACACGGCCTTCGCGGGCCAGTGCATCAGCCTCGGCCGAGGGGCCGGCATCTTCCAGTTCGCCCACCGGTACGACGAGGCGGTGTGGTTCCACATCGGCGGCCGCCCCGGCGCGAAGCTCAAGGAGTTCGTGTGCAAGGGCATCGTCGGGCACCTGTCCGGCGAGGCGAACAAGCCGGGCTCGTACCGCCTGCACAAGGTCTCGGGCGGCCCCAAGCGGGGCCAACTGCTGGAGGCCAAGCGCGACGAGGCCACCGTCGAACACGTGGCCTAACCAGCGCCCGCACTGGGGAGAGACCGACCATGAGTGATCACGCCACCGACTCGGCGACCGAGATCTTCGTCGCCCACCGCAACCTCCTGTTCACCGTCGCCTACGAGATGCTCGGCTCCGCGGCCGACGCCGAGGACGTCCTCCAGGAGACCTGGCTGCGGTGGGTCGAACTCGACCTGGACCAGGTGCGTGACCCCCGGGCCTACCTGGTCCGGATGACCACCCGGCAGTCGCTCAACCGCCTGCGCAGCATGAAGCGCCGCAAGGAGGCGTACGTGGGCCCGTGGCTGCCGGAGCCGCTGCTCACCTCGCCGGACGTGGCCGAGGACGTCGAGCTCGCCGAGAGCGTCTCGATGGCGCTCATGCTCGTCCTGGAGACCCTCACGCCGACGGAACGCGCCGTGTTCGTCCTGCGCGAGGTCTTCGACGTCGGCTACGACGAGATCGCGGCCGCCGTCGACAAGACCCCGGCGGCCGTACGCCAGATCGCCCACCGGGCCCGGCAGCACGTCGAGGCCCGCCGCCCCCGCGAGGCCGTCTCCGCGAGCCGGACCCGGGCGGCGCTGGACTCCTTCCGGCGCACCCTGGAGACCGGCGACCTCCAGGGCCTGCTCGACGTCCTCGCCCCCGACGTCGTCTTCATGGCCGACGCCGGTGGGCTCAAGCAGGGCGCGGTACGCCCGATCCTCGGCGCCGACCGGGTGGGCCGCTACATCATCGGCGGCATCGGAAAGGCCAAGGTCACGATCGCCTACGAGCCCACCGTGGTGAACGGCCACCCGGCCCTCGCCCTCCGCGTGAACGGCGAGACCGACGGCATCATGGCGATCCGCCTGGACGACGACCGCATCACCGGCCTCTACTACGTCCGCAACCCCGAGAAGCTGACCCACATCGAGTCGGAGACCCGCCTGACGCTGCGCTAGCTAGCGCACCCGCCTCAGCCCTTGACGGCCTCCGCGATCCGCCGGGCGGCCTGGGCGGGCGTGAGGTGGGTGGTGTCGACGACCTCGGCCTCGGCGTGCAGCCAGGTGCGGGCCGCCTCGGCGTAGGGCTCGAGGTATCGGAGACGGAACGGCGAGTCGGGGCCCAGGACACTGTCGCCCGCGATGCGCCCGCGGAGGGTGTCCTGGTCGGCGTGGAGAACGAAGTGCCGTACCGGAATGGCGTGTTGGGCGAGCCCCGTACTGATCTCGCGCCAGTACTGCTCGACCAGCACCGTCATGGGCACCACCAGAGTCCCGCCGGTGTAGTCGAGCACCCGCCGGGCAGTCTCCACGACGAGCGGCCGCCACGGCGGCCAGTGCTGAAAGTTGTCCGTCGCGGGCAGCCCCGGTGTGATGTCCATCAGCGTCTCGCCGACCTTCTCGGCGTCGAACACCCGCGAATCCGGGATCAGCTGCTGCACGAGGGGACTGGTCGTCGTCTTGCCCGCGCCATGGGTGCCGTTGAGCCATACGATCACGGGCCCGACGCTAGCGGAGTGCGGCTGCGGCATGACATGGCGCACTATTGCAAGCGGGTGCTTGCAATAGTTAGCGCCGGTGGGGCAAGGTGGGGATATGGCAACGCTCAACGTCGGCAATCTCGGTGAGTATCTGCGCGAGCAGCGGCGCAACGCCCAGCTCTCGTTGCGGCAGCTCGCCGATGCCGCCGGGGTGTCCAATCCGTATCTGAGCCAGATCGAGCGCGGGCTGCGCAAGCCGAGCGCGGAGGTTCTGCAGCAGGTCGCCAAGGCGCTGCGGATCTCCGCCGAGACGCTGTATGTGCGGGCCGGAATCCTGGACGCCGAGCGGGACCGGGACGAGGTGGAGACGCGCGCCGTCATCCTCGCCGATCCCACGCTGACCGAGCAGCAGAAGCAGGCGCTGCTCCAGATCTACGAGTCCTTCCGCAAGGAGAACGGCTTCGGGATCACGGCGGCCGAGAACGCCGACGGCACGACCGACGACGGCAAGGACGCCGACGTAATAGACGCAAGAGACGTAACAACGGACACCGAGGACCCGCAGGAGCCGCGGCAGTCGGCCGGCTGAGCCGGGCAACCGGCCGCCGTCGCACGCGCCCACGGGAGCACACCCACCCAACCCTCAGCTGCAAGCGACCCCGGGAGGACCATCACCATGGCCATCACCGACGACCTCCGTAAGACCCTCAGCGACCCGACCCCGCTCTACTTCGCCGCCGGCACCGCCGACCTGGCCTTCCAGCAGGCCAAGAAGGTCCCCGGCCTGGTGGAGCAGCTGCGCGCCGAGGCCCCGGCGCGGATCGAGGCCGTGCGCAACACCGACCCGAAGGCCGTCCAGGAGAAGGCCGCGTCCCGCGCCAAGGAGGCGCAGGCCCGCGTCAAGGAGACGCAGGAGACCCTCCAGGCCAAGGTCAGCGAGTTCATCAACACCCTCGACGGTGATCTGAAGAAGCTCGGC
Source organism: Streptomyces sp. NBC_00287 (assembly GCF_036173105.1). NCBI lineage: Bacteria > Bacillati > Actinomycetota > Actinomycetes > Kitasatosporales > Streptomycetaceae > Streptomyces > Streptomyces sp. NBC_00287. Next base: position 4,461,405 of record NZ_CP108053.1, on the reverse strand, counting down.
ACCACCCTCGACACCGACCTGAAGAAGATCGGCGAGAGCGCCCAGGACTTCGCGCTGCGCGGCGTCGGCGTGGCCGCCGAGTACGCCGTGAAGGCCCGTGAGACCTACGAGAAGGTCGCCGAGCACGGCGAGCAGACCGTGAAGACCTGGCGCGGCGAGGCGGCCGAGGAGATCGAGGAGCTCGCCGTGGCCGTCGAGCCCAAGGCCGAGCCCGCCGAGGCCAAGGAAGAGGACAAGCCGGCCGAGGACAAGCCCGCCGCGACGGCCGCGCCGAAGAAGTCCACCACCGCAAAGAAGACGGCGCCGCGCAAGACGACCGCCAAGAAGTCGACTCCGCCCGCGAAGTAAGCACGCGGGGCGATAACCGGACGGGTCGGGCACTTACCGGGTGCTCGGCCCGTTGACCGGGTAGCGGGCCTGCCGTTGCGGGTACGGTGACCGCGTAGGGACGAGCCGAGTCGGGTGGTGGATGTTGTGCTGATGCAGGGCTTCACAAACTTCATGTGGCTGTTGAGCATGGCCCTGATCCTCTTCAGCGGCTTCGCGCTGATCGACGCCGCCACACGCCGTGAGGACGCCTACCGCGCGGCCGACAAGAAGACCAAGCCGTTCTGGCTGATCATCCTCGGGCTCGCCTTCGTGGTGAACCTGATCTTCAACATCCTGTCGTTCCTGCCGATCATCGGCCTCATCGCGACGATCGTCTACATGGTCGACGTCCGCCCGGCACTCCGCAGCCTGCCCGGGGGCGGCCGCAGCACACGGAGGGGTTCGAGCAGCGACGGTCCGTACGGCCCTTGGAACGGCGGACGGTAACTACCGCTCACCCCACCCGATCGAGCAACAGCACAGCCACGTCATCGGTCAGCTCGCCACCATTGAGGTTCCGGACCTCATTGACGGCAGCCCCGAGCAAGGCCTCGCCGCGGAGCCCCTCCGCGATCTGCCGCCGGACCATGGACACCATCCCGTCCTGCCCCAGCCGCTCCCGACCCTCACCGACCCGACCCTCGATGAGCCCGTCGGTATAGAGCATCAGGCTCCACTCGGCCCCCAGCTCCACCTGCATCCGAGGCCATCGGGCCCCGGACAGCAGCCCGAGCGCCGGACCGTTGTTGTCGTACGGCAGCAGCTGAGCCGAACGCCCGGGACGGGCCAGCAGCGGCGACGGATGCCCCGCGAGACACAGCCCCGCCCGACGACCGTCCGGCGCGATATCCACCGTGCACAGCGTCGCGAAGATCTCGTCGTCCGCCCGCTCGTGCTCAAGGACCTGCTGAAGCGTCGACAGCAGCTCGTCCCCGCACAGCCCGGCCAGCGTCAGGGCCCGCCAGGCGATCCGCAGCTCGACACCGAGCGCGGCCTCGTCGGGGCCGTGTCCACAGACGTCACCGATCATGGCGTGCACCGTGCCGTCGGCCGTACGGACCACGTCGTAGAAGTCACCGCCGAGCAGCGCCCGTGAGCGCCCCGGCCGGTACCGCGCGGCGAAGCGCAGTGGCGATCCCTCCAGCAGCGGCGTGGGCAGCAGGCCCCGCTCGAGACGGCGGTTCTCCTGCGCCCGCACCCGGCCCTCGGCGAGCCGGCGCTCGGCGGAGTCGGAACGTTTTCGCTCCACCGCGTAACGGATCGCGCGGCTCAGCAGCCGGCCGTCCAGCTCGTCACGGAGGAGATAGTCCTGGGCGCCCACCCGCACCGCCTCCGCGCCGCGCTCGGCGTCGCCGGACGCGGTCAGGGCGAGGACGGCATGCCGGGGTGCGAGCTCCAGCACGTGCTTGAGCACGGCGAGCTCGTCGCTGTCGTCACCGCGGCCGGGCGCGGGCAGCGTCAGGTCCAGCAGGATGCAGTGGACGTCGTCGGTGAGCAGCCGCTCGGCCTCGGTGAGGTTGCGGGCGGTGCGCACCCGGATCGGCTTGCCCGCCCAGTCGAGCAGTTCGGGCAGGACAGTGGAGCCGCCCGGATCGTCCTCGATGAGCAGCAGCGTCAGCTGGGTGTGGGCGGTGCCGGTGGCACCGGGGTTGTGCGTGTGCTCGACCGTGTCGTCCTTGCGCGGGGCCTCCTCGGCCGAGGGGCCGCCGACTGTGGGCGCGGCCGCCTGCGCCTGACCACTCTCCACGGCCGGGATCGCTCTCTGCCGCGGTACGGGTACGGGCATCGTCTTGGGTTCCTTCCCTCCCCCCGAGGGCATGGCGGGGACGAGGGACCTCGACCCACCGACGGGGACCATAGCGGTAGTCGGCACCGCAAAGGAATGGTGCAGGCCACGCCGTTCGGCGGCTGGCCACTGTCATATGCCGCGTTCCGTACCGCAGTTGGGCAGGGTGGTGGAGCTGCGGGAATGACGAACGTCACGTCCGCCCGGAGTTTGGATCGGCCACCCGCGTGCGGTGCGTCACGTGGCCCCGGTCACCCCGGGGCCGTACGCGTGACCCCGGTCTCATACGTCCGGTCGTACGACCGCCAGGATCGGCATGGACCCCGCTCCCGCGACGGTCACGGTGCGACCGGGGCGCGGGGCGTGCACGATCGCGCCGTCGCCGACGTACATGGCGACATGGCTGGCGTCGTCGTTGTAGATGATGAGGTCGCCGGGGCGCATGTCCTTGGTGTCGATGCGCTTGAGCTGCTTCCACTGTTCCTGCGAGGTGCGCGGAATCGGCTGTCCCGCCGCCGCCCAGGCCTGTGAGGTCAGCCCGGAGCAGTCGAAGGTGCCGGGCCCCTCGGCGCCCCATTCGTACGGCTTGCCCAACTGTGCGGTGGCATACGCCACGGCCTTCTTGCCCTGCGCGGACGCCTTGCCGTCGATCTCGTCGAGTATCCCGGAGTCCAGCCAGGCGGTCTGCGCCTTGTAGGCGGCCTGCCGCTCCAGCTCGGCGAGGCGCTCCTTCTCCTCCGCCTCCAGCTCCGACTCCAGCTTCTCGGCGGCCGCGATCTGCTTCTTGATCTTCGCCTTGGCCTTGGCCTTGGCCTTGCGGTTCGCCTCCAGCTTCTCCCACTGGGTGGAGGCGTCCTTCGCGTACTGCTCCAAGTCCTGCTGGGTGCGGGTCATTTCGCCGAGCAGTCCCTTGGTGGCGCGCTCGCCCTGGATCACCCGGCCCGCGCCGTCGAGAAACTCCTGCGGGTCGTCGCTGAGCATCAGCTGTGCCTCGTCCGGCAGTCCGCCGCTGCGGTACTGCGCGGCGGCCGCGGCGCCGGCCCGCTTCTTGAGATCGTCCAGCTTCTTCTTGCCCTTCACGATCTTCTTCGCCAGGGCCACGATCTCGGAGGACTGCTTCTCGGCCTTCTCCTCGGCCAGGTTGTACGCGTCGGTGGCGACGGCTGCGTCGTGATAGAGCCGGTCCAGCTTCTTGCGTACGGCCTCAAGGTCCTTGTTGGTCACGGGAGTCGAGGTCGCGCTCGGGGTGGGCGATGGGTTCGGACTCGCGAACGCCGTGCCTGGTGCCGCCAGCACGGTCACCGCGCAGACCACGGTGACGGCAGCGGTGATGAGGCTGCGCCTGGCCGTACCCATACCTCTTCCCCCAACCTGATTTACCGTCAGTAACTTACGGGCGTCTGGGGGATCGTGCCATGTTGCCCCGTAAAACGACAGAGGTTGTGCATCCTGCTGCTTCCCCCCTTTCCCGCCCCCGCATGACGATCTCCCCGCCTATGTGACGAACGACTCAGGGAGATCGTTCCCCGCAGGTCAGTACGTCAGAGGCGCTGATCCGCCGGCGCCAACGCCCCCCACGCCACGGTGACTTCCCCCTGTCGCCACCGCACCGGCCCGTCCAGCACCGGCCAGTCCGACGTCAACTCCCGCACCGCCCGCATCCAGCGCTGCCGGGCGCCGTAGGAGGCATAGGGCGCGGCGGCGGCCCAGGCGCGGTCGAAGTCCCGCAGGAAGGCATGGACCGGTTCGCCGGGGACGTTCCGGTGGATGAGCGCCTTCGGCAGCCGCTCGGCGAGGTCCGACGGCCGCTCCAGGGACCCGAGCCGAGTCGCGAAGGTCACCGTCCGCGGCCCCTCGGGCCCGAGCGCGACCCACACATGCCGCCGCCCGATCTCATCGCAGGTCCCCTCGACCAGCAGCCCGCCCCGCGAGCCCCCGCCCGCCGGAGCCAGCCGCGCGCACAGCCGCTCCCAGACGGCGGCGACCTCGCCCTCCTCGTACTGCCGCAGCACATTGGCGGCCCGGATCAGCATCGGCCGCTGGGGGACCGGGATCTCGAACCCCCCGTGCCGGAAGACGAGCCCCTCGCGCTCGTACGGCCGCGCGGCCGCGACCCGGGCCGGTTCGATCTCGACGCCGACCACACGCGCGCGTGGCGCGACGGTACGCAGCCGCCCGAGCAGCTCCACGGCGGTCCAGGGAGTGGCGCCGTACCCGAGATCGACCGCAACGGCCTCCCCGGCCCGCCGCAGCTCGGCGCCGTGCGTCGCCGCGATCCAGCGGTCCATACGGCGCAGGCGATTGGGGTTGGTGGTCCCGCGCGTCACCGTTCCCACGGGGCGGGAGGCGGCGCGGGTCATGCTCAGAAGGGTATGCGGTGACGCCGTGCACGCACCCCACCCTCGAACGGTTGAGCGAGTCACGGTAATGATTCGGCAAAGAACGCCGGGCCGGAAATGGAGCCGACCACTCCGGTGTTGGACCCCCTGGAGGGCCCGCACGTCCTCCCAAAGACATGCCCGCAGCGAGGAGGACCGCCACGTGAGCCATTACGTCAGCAGGCTCGGTCGGCGCTCCGCGGCGGCACCCCCGCGGCTGCGTCTGCACCGCCGCCCCCGCCGTATCGCGATGCTCTCCGTGCACACCTCACCGCTCCACCAGCCCGGCACCGGCGATGCCGGCGGCATGAACGTCTACATCGTGGAGCTCGCGCAGCGCCTCGCCGCGATCAACATCGAGGTCGAGATCTTCACGCGCGCGACCACGGCCGCCCTCCCGCCGACCGTGGAGATGGCCCCCGGAGTCCTCGTCCGGCACGTCGACGCCGGCCCCTACGAGGGCCTCGCCAAGGAGGAACTCCCCGCCCAGCTCTGCGCCTTCACACACGGCGTGATGCAGGCCTGGGCCGGCCACCGCCCCGGCCACTACGACCTCGTCCACTCGCACTACTGGCTCTCCGGCCACGTCGGCTGGCTCGCCGCCCAGCGCTGGGGCACCCCCCTGGTGCACGCCATGCACACCATGGCCAAGGTCAAGAACGCCAACCTCGCCGAGGGCGACACCCCCGAGCCCGCAGCCCGGGTCATCGGCGAGACCCAGATCGTCGTCGCCGCCGACCGCCTCATCGCCAATACGGCGGAGGAGGCCGACGAGCTCGTACGGCACTACTCCGCCGAACGCGACAAGGTCGCCGTCGTCCACCCCGGCGTCAACCTCGACCGCTTCAGCCCCGCCGACGGCCGCGCCGCCGCCCGCGCCCGCCTCGGCCTGCCCCAGGACGCCCTGATCCCGCTCTTCGCGGGCCGCATCCAGCCCCTGAAGGCCCCGGACGTCCTCCTCCGCGCGGTCGCCGTCCTGCTCGACGAGCGCCCCGAGCTGCGCTCCCGCATCCTCGTCCCCGTCGTCGGCGGCCCCAGCGGCAGCGGCCTCGCCAAGCCCGAGGGCCTGCAGAAGCTGGCCGCGCGGCTCGGTATCGCCGATGTCGTACGGTTCCGCCCGCCCGTCGGCCAGGACCAGCTCGCGGACTGGTTCCGCGCCGCCTCGGTCCTCGTCATGCCCTCCTACAGCGAGTCCTTCGGCCTGGTCGCCATAGAGGCACAGGCGGCCGGTACGCCGGTGCTCGCGGCGTCGGTCGGCGGACTTCCGGTGGCCGTGCGCGACGGGCAGACCGGTTTCCTCGTACAGGGCCACCAACCCGCCGCCTACGCGCGCGTGCTGCGCGATTTCGCCGACAACCCCGACCTGTCGGCCCGGATGGGCGCCGCCGCGGCCCGGCACGCCCAGTCGTTCGGCTGGGACACCGCGGCCGCCGCCACGGCGGACGTCTACATGGCGGCGGCCCAGGCCCACCGCCGTCGCGTACGCTCCCACCATGGGTGAGGCACAGCAGGTCGTCGAGGACTTCCTCCAGGACGCGGAACTGGAGTGGGAGCGCCCCGACCCCGGCACCTACGTGGTGAAACTCCCCGGCACGCGCAAGCTGTCGACGACGGTCTCCCTGCTGCTCGGCCGCCACTCCCTGTCGCTCAACGCCTTCGTGATCCGCCACCCCGACGAGAACGAGTCCGGCGTCCACCGCTGGCTCCTCGAGCGCAACCTCAAGCTGTACGGCGTGAGTTACGCCGTCGACCAGCTCGGCGACGTCTACGTCACCGCCAAGCTCCCCCTGTCGGCCGTCACCGCCGACGACCTCGACCGCCTGCTCGGCCAGACCCTGGAGGCCGCCGACGGCGCCTTCAACACCCTGCTGGAACTGGGCTTCGCCAGCGCCATCCGCAAGGAGTACGAGTGGCGGACGGCCCGGGGTGAGTCGACCCGCAATCTGGATGCGTTCAAGCATCTGACCGAGCGCCAGTAGCTCAAATCCCGGCTTCGCACGACCCTTTCCCCGCCGAGGGGCCCCGTGGCATGCTCACCGCCAACGCATTCCTGAACGTCGTTCATATCCGTGAATATGAAGGGGCGGCTGGACATGAACCACGGGCACATCGGCAGACGCACACTCCTGATCGGCGCCACCGCGGTGGCGCTCGGCGCGACGACCGGCACGGCGAAGGCCGCCGAAGTCCCGTCGATCTGGCGGGAGTTCACCCGCAGCCCCTTCGACCACCCGCAGATCCCGTACATAGGCCGGGCAGGCAGCCGCGCCCGAACCACCCGCCCCCGCCCCGTCACCGACGTCACCGCCTACGGCGCCGTCCCCGACGGCACCACGGACTGCGCCCCCGCGATCAACCGTGCCATCGCCGCCGCCGGAAGGGCCGGCGGTGGCACGGTGCTCATCCCGCCCGGCACCTTCCGCATCGACGACGTGATCCGCCTGGGCCACTCGAACGTCGTCCTGCGCGGCGCCGGAAGCGGCCGTACGACGCTGTACGCGACCAGGCATCTCACCGAGCTGATCGGCGTCTACGGCTCCCGTTACGGCGGCGACAAGTCCTCCTGGTCCTGGGCGGGCGGCCTGATCTGGCTGGCCCCGGCGGCCCGTTGGGAGTCCCTGACGTCCGCGATCCGCGCGAAGGAATGGCCGTTCGAGGGCTGGACCGGCAACAAACGCGACGAGTGGAGCACGCTCACGACGGTCGAGCCGGCCCGCCAGGGTTCCTGGACCATCACCGTCGCCGACGCCGCTCGGTTGCGGCCCGGCGCCCTCGTCCTCCTCCGCCTCGCCGACGACGCCGACCACACCCTCCTTGAGCACATGTGCGGCGGCGGCCCCGGCACCGAGGCCTACTCCTGGGACGACAAGACCAAGCTGACCTCGTACGTCCCCTACGAGTGGCCGGTCCGCATCACGCGCGTACAGGGCCGCCGTATCACCCTCGAACGCCCCCTCCCGCTCGACGTCCGCCCCGAATGGGACCCACGACTGACCACCCACGTCCCGGAGTTGACCGGTGCCGGCGTCGAGGGGCTCACTCTGGAGGCGGTCGAGACCCCGCAGCAACCGCACCTCCTCGACAAGGGATTCAACGGCGTCACCCTCCAATGCGCGTACGACTGCTGGGTGGACGACGTCACCGTCCGGCACGTCGACAACGGCTTCGGCCTGGTCGCCGCCTCCGCCTGCACGCTGCGCCACACGCGCGTGGCGGGCCGCGGCGCGCACCACCCGTACTTCTGCCGCGAGGGCTCGCACGACAACCTCATCGAGGACTTCACGATCGAGCAGCGCACCACTCCGGCCCCGACCGGCACCCAACTGCACGGCATCAACGTCGAGGGCCTGTCCTCGTACAACGTCTGGTCGCGCGGCGTCATGGAGATGGGCACTTTCGACAGCCACCGCGGACTGCCCTTCGCCAACGTCCGCACCGACATCACCGTCGACAACAACGGCCGGCACGGCGGCGACGCGAGCGCGGGCCCCCTCTTCGGCGCCCGGTTCACCCACTGGAACATCCGCGTGACGAACGGCCGGGCAGGCCTGATGAAGATCGACGGCCTGGCCCCCTGGTCCGCCACGGTCGGCATCAACGAGGTCCGCGAGTTCGATCAGATCGACGTCCCCGACTTCACCGGCGACCTGAACAGCCGCCTTGAGCTGTACGGCACGAAGGACGCCGTACGCCCGCGCAATCTGTACGACGCTCAGCGCGAGCTGTCCCGGTAGCGGCCCGGCGTCACCCCCACCAGCCGCCTGAAGTGCCGGGTGAGATGGGCCTGGTCGTAGAAGCCGGTGCCCAGGGCCGCCTCGGCGGGACGCGCGCCCGAGAGCAGAAGGCGGCGGGCGCGTTCGACGCGGCGGGACGTCAGGTACTGGTGCGGGGCGATGCCGTAGGCGCCGCTGAACGCCCGTACGAGATGGGCGGGATGGGCGTCGAGGACCCTCGCGGCCTCCTCCAGCGTGATCCCCTCCACGACGCGTTCGTCGAGGAGTTCGCGCAGGCGATGGGCGAGGCCGGGGCGGATCGCGACATCCGGCCGTGGCCTCAGATGCCGGCGCAGCCGTGCGTCGATGAGCATCAGCCGGCTCTCGGCCTCCAGTTCCTCGCCGGGGAGGGCGAGGGCGGTGTGCAGTTGGCCGACGCGGTGGCGGAGCAGGGGGTCGCGGAGGTCGGGGGTGTCGACGGCGGCTCCGATGAGGTCGTCGGGGAGCCGGGAGGAGTCGAGGTACAGGACGCGCTTGCGGAAGCCGTGCGGGGTGGCGGCGGAGCCGTTGTGCGGGACGTGCGGCGGCAGCAGGGTCACCGTGTCGTGCGGGGTGCCGTGCTCGTGCCGGTCGAGGTCGTACCGGACGGCCCCGTCGTCGACGATGAGCAGGGTCCAGGCCTCGTGGACATGCATCGGGTAGGCGTACTCGGTGAAGTGCGCGTGGAAGACCTCGACGACACCCGGGACACGGGGACGCCAGGCGGTGACTTCCTGCCGGACGGCCATGCAAAGAACGTACAAGACGAGGTCGTACGGCGGTCGGCAGTCTCGTGGCATGAGCGAGCAGTCTTATCGATTCGATACGAAGATCGCCGTGATCCTGCGCGAGGACCTGGAGCCCTGGCAGCGGCTGAATGTGACCGCGTTCCTGGTCAGCGGCCTGGGGACAGAGGTCGCCGAGGTGATCGGGGAGCCGTACGAGGACGCCGACGGGGTGGCGTATCTGCCGATGTTCCGGCAGCCGGTGCTGGTCTTCGAGGGCACCAAGGAGACGCTGACGGCGGCGCACGCGCGCGTGCTGTCACGTGCCCTGCCGCGAGCCGTCTTCACGTCCGACCTGTTCAGCACCGGCAACGACCGGGACAACCGGGCCGCCGTACGGGCCGTGCCCACGCGGGAACTGGACCTGGTGGGGCTGGCGGTGTACGGCCCGCGGAACGCGGTGGACAAGGTGGTGAAGGGGGCACGGATGCATCCGTGACGAAGCCCCCTACCAGCGGAATCGCAGGTAGGGGGCTTCTTCGGGCTTGCTTACTTCTTCTTGCCCTGGTTCTTGACCGCCTCGATCGCCGCTGCCGCCGCCTCGGGGTCGAGGTACGTGCCGCCCGGGTTCAGGGGCTTGAAGTCGGCGTCGAGTTCGTAGGAGAGGGGGATGCCCGTCGGGATGTTCAGGCCCGCGATTTCGGCGTCCGAGATGCCGTCCAGGTGCTTGACCAGGGCGCGGAGGCTGTTGCCGTGGGCGGCGACGAGCACCGTGCGGCCGGACAGGAGGTCCGGGACGATGCCGTCGTACCAGTACGGGAGCATGCGGACGACGACGTCCTTGAGGCACTCCGTGCGCGGGCGCAGCTCCGGGGGGATCGTCGCGTAGCGGGCGTCGTCCGACTGGGAGAACTCCGTGCCGTCCTCGAGCGGGGGCGGCGGGGTGTCGTAGGAGCGGCGCCAGAGCATGAACTGCTCCTCGCCGAACTCGGCCAGGGTCTGGGCCTTGTCCTTGCCCTGGAGGGCGCCGTAGTGGCGCTCGTTCAGGCGCCAGCTGCGGTGGACGGGGATCCAGTGGCGGTCGGCCGCCTCCAGCGCCAGCTGCGCCGTGCGGATCGCGCGCTTCTGGAGGGACGTGTGGACCACGTCGGGGAGAAGGTCGGCGTCCTTCAGGAGCTCGCCGCCGCGGACTGCCTCCTTCTCGCCCTTCTCATTGAGATTGACGTCCACCCAGCCGGTGAACAGGTTCTTCGCGTTCCATTCGCTCTCGCCGTGGCGGAGGAGGATCAGCTTGTACGGTGCGTCGGCCATGAGAAGGAGCGTAATCGAACCTTCTGATCGCTTGCGCCCCCGACCAGAGGACGGACGGTTGACGGGATCTGTTAATTGAGTGGCCCGCGAGCGCCATGGCTTCGTAAGTTGTGTTCGCCGTACGCGCCACTTACACACCCGGGGGATCCGCATGTCCGTCGCCGCCCTGAGACGTGCCGCCCGGGAGTCCGTCTCCGGGCTGCCCCGCGAGTTCTGGTGGCTGTGGACCAGCACCCTCGTCAACCGGCTCGGCGGCTTCGTCGCCACCTTCATGGCGCTGTATCTGACCCTGGACCGCGGCTACTCCGCCTCCTACGCCGGTCTCGTCGCCGCCCTCCACGGCCTGGGCGGGGTCCTCTCGTCCCTCGGCGGGGGCGTCATGGCCGACCGGCTCGGGCGGCGGCCCACGCTGCTCGTCTCGCAGGCCGCCACCGCCGTCTCCGTGACCGCGCTCGGGTTCGTGCACCACCCTGCCGCCATCGCGGGCGTCGCCTTCCTCGTCGGGATGGCCTCCAACGCCTCCCGGCCCGCCGTGCAGGCGATGATGGCCGACATCGTCCGGCCCGAGGACCGCGTCCGCGCCTTCTCGCTCAACTACTGGGCCATCAACCTCGGCTTCGCCGTCTCCTCCATGGGCGCCGGCTTCATCGCCGAGTACAGCTACCAGGCCGGGTTTCTCATCGAGGGCGTCATGACCCTGGCCTGCGCGATCGTCATCTTCCTGAAGCTGCCCGAGTCCCGGCCCGAGCGCACGGAGAAGGTGAAGGCCGCGGAAACGGCCGTAGGACTGGGAACCGTGCTGCGGGACGGGCGGTTCATGGGACTCGTCGGGCTGTCCTTCCTGATCGCCCTGATCTTTCAGCAGGGCGCCATCGGACTGCCCGTCGCGATGGGCGACGCCGGATTCACGCCGGCCGACTACGGCATGGCCATCGCCGTCAACGGCGTTCTGATCGTCGTCCTGCAGATCCCGGTCACCCGGTTCATCGAGCACCGGGACCCACGCCGGCTGCTCGTGATCTCCTCCCTCCTCGCCGGGTACGGCTTCGGACTCACCGCCTTCGCCGGATCCGTCGGCCTGTTCGCCCTCACCGTCTGCGTCTGGACCCTCGCGGAGATCGTCAACGCCCCGACCCAGACCAGCCTGGTCGTCCGCCTCTCCCCCACCCACGGCCGGGGCCGCTACCAGGGCATGTACACCATGTCCTGGGCCGTCGCCTCCCTGATCGCCCCGCTGATGTCCGGCGTCGTCATCGACCGGTACGGGGCGGAGTGGCTGTGGGGGCTGTGCGCGGTGATCGGCACCGTCGCGGGTGTGGGGTACGCAGTGCTCATGCGGACCCTGCCCCAAGAGAAGCCAACGGCAACCGAGGTCCCGGCCGCCGACCGGACCGCTGAAGTCGCCTCGGGCTGATCAGCGCGAGGCGAGGGCCGGCGGCCGGGGTGCAGGGGCACACTGTCGGGTGCGGTCATCGTGCTGATCTCCTTCGACACTTCGACACTTCGAAGATCAGCCGGTGGCCGTTCATCTATGCGGGCCTCATCCCGATGCCGGAGCAAACCCCCGGATCAGGTCGAACCCGTACACCACTTCCCTGGACGCAACCCGGTCTCGGCGCAGTTGGGGTATCCGCCGTTCAAGGAGGCCCGCCAGGCGTCCGGGACGCTTCAGCATCTTCGGCAGTGTCTTCGGGACGCCAACTTGCCGGAAGCGGACAGGGACTTGGCCGTTCTGAGGGCGGCCGGGATGCCGGAACGGTTGCGGGACTTCGTCAGTGGCAGCCCCACTCCGCTCGACGGCCGCGGCTTCGTTTACGTGCTTTCCACCCGCGAGGCACCCGAGATGCTCAAGATCGGGTACACCGATCGCGATCCTCTGACCCGGGCCAAGGAGATCAACTCGGCGACCGGCGTGATCATCCCGTGGGGTGTGCGCGGGGCCTGGACCGTTGCCCAGGCGCGGCGCGTCGAAGCGGAGGTCCACGCCCTGCTCGCCGACTACCGCGTCCGCAGTGACCGCGAGTTCTTCCACATGCCCTTCGCGGAGGCGGCCCGGATCATCGAGCAGTACGCGACCGCGGCCCGCGGCTGAGGGCCGCCGTCGCTGCTCTCGGACTCACACAGCCAGAGGTACGGCGTGGATCTCGTCCGGGCCCTGGGCGCCCGAGAGTTCGTGGGCCCGGTGGACCGCTTCCGGTGAGGGCCCCTCGGAGAGGCAGTACACCGTGCCGGACTCCGGGTCCGCCCAGGCGTGTTCGAAGTGGACTCCTTCTTCCTTCTCGACCGCGGCCGCCGCCTCGTGGCCCGCGCGCAGCTGGTCCGCCGTGATGCCCTGCATTCCGTGGTGGACGTCCATGTAACGCGTCATCGCCCACCGCCTCCTCTCACACCGACAGCGGCACCGCGTGGATCTCGTCGGCCTTGTGGCCGGCCCGCTCGTGGATGCGCTGGACGGCCTCCGCCGAGGGCGCCTCGGAGAGGCAGTAGACGACGCCGGACTCCGGGTCCGCCCAGGCCCGCTCGAAGTGGACCCCCTCGTCCTTCTCTATCGCGAGGTCCGCCTTGTGGGCCTCCATCAGCTGGTCGTTCGTGATGCCCTGCATCCCGTGGTGTACGTCCATGAACTGAGTCATGGCACCCTCCTTCCGGTCCTCCTTCCATGCTGCGCCTCCACAGAGCCGTGAGCACGACGAAGGGCCCCGGCAGCGCGCCGGGGCCCTTCACCGTCGTAACAGAAAAATCTCAACCGCACTGGCACGGATTGCCCGACTGGCAACCGCACTGGCACCCCGAACCGCAGCCGCACGCGCCGATCAGCATCAGGTTCTTGATCTCGGCGGGCTGCTCGGTCTGGCGTTCCTGCGTGGGGTCGGGTGTGGTGCCGGGCGTGCCGGGGGAGTCGGCCATGGTCCCTCCTCGTCGAGGCTGGTGCCTGTTCCCCATTGCATGCCCGTTCCGCTGGGCGCATCAACGGCGCACAGAGGCTCTCCCGCACGCCCTCGCGTGGCGTCAGGCGCCCTCGACGCCCGTCACCGGCTGAATGTCCTGCTGGAGCTCGTCCGCGTGCTCACCCGTCACCAGGAACACCACGCGCTTGGCCACCGCCACCGCGTGGTCGGCGAACCGCTCGTAGTAGCGGCCCAGCAGGGTCACGTCGACCGCGGTCTCGATGCCGTGCTTCCAGCGCTCGTCCATCAGGTGCTGGAAGAGCGTGCGGTGCAGCAGGTCCATCTCGTCGTCGTCGGTCTCCATCTGGAGCGCGAGGTCGACGTCCTTGGTCACGATCACCTCGGCGGCCTTCGCCATCAGGCGCTGCGCGAGCTGACCCATCTCCAGGATCGTGGCGTGCAGGTCGTGCGGGATGGCCCGCGACGGGTAGCGCAGTCGGGTGAGCTTGGCCACATGCTGGGCCAGGTCACCGGAGCGCTCCAGGTCCGCGGACATCCGCAGCGAGGTGACGACGATCCGCAGGTCGGTCGCCACCGGCTGCTGGCGCGCGAGCAGGGCTATCGCTCGCGCCTCCAGGTCGTGCTGGAGGTCGTCGACCTTCTGGTCGGCCTCGATCACACTTTCGGCCAGCTTGAGGTCGGAGTCGAGGATCGCGGTCGTCGCGCGTCCGATCGCCGACCCGACCAAGCGGGCCATCTCCACCAGGCTGTCGCTGATCGAGTCAAGTTCCTCGTGGTACGCGTCCCGCATGAGGGTTCCCTCTCGTACGTGTTTCTTGGGGTTCCGGGGGCCGGGGCCAGTGTGCACGTCCTGCTGAACCGGCGCTATCGCACCCCACGCTCCTACCGTCTGACCTGCACGCGTCCGTTTCTGCCACCCCAAATGAACCATTGCTAGCTCCAAGGTGAACTCTGGGCGACGAGTGTTCGAGCTCGCACTCGGATGGCTGTGGCCAGGACCGTGGCCATGCCTAACCTGGATGCATGGACGTGAACGCGGCGGTCGCCGCAGCGGCAGCGATTGCCGGGGTACTCACCGGCGTCATCGCCATGCTGGCGTTCCGCTGGAGCGAACGCGACCAGGCGCGACCGACCAGAACCTCCCTGCACACCGATCCGGTACTGCCACCGGGCGTCGACACGGTGCTGTCCGTGCTCCGCTCCTCCGCGGTCGTACTGGACGAGGCCGACGCCGTCGTCAAGGCCAGCTCCGCCGCGTACGCCCTCGGGCTGGTGCGCGGCGGACGGCTGTCGGTGGAACCGATGCTCCAGATGGCCCGGGACACCCGGCGCGACGGCGAGATACGCCAGGTCGAGCTGGATCTGCCCCGGCGCGGCACCGGACGCGGCGAGGCCCTCGCGGTCTCCGCCCGGGTGGCGCCGCTCGGCTCCCGCCTGGTGCTTCTGCTCGTCGAGGACCTCACCGAGGCCCGGCGGATAGAGGCGGTACGGCGCGACTTCGTCGCCAATGTCAGCCACGAGCTCAAGACCCCCGTGGGCGCTCTCTCCCTGCTGTCCGAGGCTGTCATGGACGCCTCGGACGACCCGGAGGCCGTGGAGCGCTTCGCGGGGCGGATGCAGATCGAGGCGACCCGGCTCACCAACCTTGTCCAGGAGCTGATCGACCTCTCCCGGGTCCAGAACGACGACCCGCTGGAGGACGCCGAGCCCGTTCGAGTGGACGAACTGGTGGCCGAGGCCATCGACCGCTGCCGGCACGCCGCCGGCACCAAGCAGATCACGATGGCCGCAGGCGGCACCGCCGACCTGAGCATCTACGGCAACCGCGGCCAGCTCGCCGCAGCCCTCGGCAACCTCGTCGAGAACGCCGTCAACTATTCGCCCGCCCGCACCCGCGTCGGGATAGCCGCCCGCCGGGTGTCCGCATCCGGCGGCGACCATATCGAGATCGCCGTGACCGATCAGGGCATCGGCATCTCCGAAAAGGACAAGGAGCGCATCTTCGAGCGCTTCTACCGCGTCGACCCGGCCCGTTCCCGTGCCACCGGCGGTACGGGTCTCGGGCTGGCGATCGTCAAGCACGTGGCCGCCTCGCACGGCGGGGAGGTCACGGTGTGGAGTTCCGAGGGACAGGGCTCCACGTTCACCCTGAGACTGCCGGAGGCGGGCGCGGCCCGCGACCGAGCTCAGCAGCATCCCGTCCTCGACGCCGAGGCCGGGCGCCCCGCCGATCCGTCCCACGACACACCCCCCGAGTCAGCCGCGTACCAAACGCTTTCCGCCCCGGAGGTCCTTCCGTGACCCGAGTGCTCGTCGTCGAGGACGAGGAATCCTTCTCAGACGCCCTGTCGTACATGCTTCGCAAAGAGGGCTTCGAGGTCGCCGTGGCGACCACCGGGCCCGACGGACTCGACGAGTTCGAGCGCAATGGCGCCGACCTCGTCCTGCTCGACCTGATGCTGCCCGGCCTGCCGGGCACGGAGGTCTGCCGCCAGCTGCGCGGCCGCTCCAACGTCCCCGTCATCATGGTGACCGCCAAGGACAGCGAGATCGACAAGGTCGTCGGGCTGGAAATAGGAGCCGATGACTATGTCACCAAGCCGTTCTCCTCACGTGAGCTGGTCGCCCGTATCCGGGCCGTCCTGCGTCGCCGCGGCGAGCCCGAGGAGGTCACCCCGGCCGCGCTGGAGGCGGGTCCGGTCCGTATGGACGTCGACCGCCACGTGGTCACGGTCTCCGGCTCGAAGGTCGACCTCCCTCTCAAGGAGTTCGACCTCCTGGAGATGCTCCTGCGCAACGCGGGCCGCGTACTGACCCGTATGCAGCTCATCGACCGGGTCTGGGGCGCCGACTACGTCGGCGACACCAAGACCCTCGACGTCCACGTCAAGCGCCTGCGAGCAAAGATCGAGCCCGACCCGGGCGCGCCGCGATACCTGGTGACGGTGCGTGGTCTCGGCTACAAGTTCGAGCCGTAAACCGCCTGACAGGCGATACGACGAAGGGCGGGACTCCCTCGGGGGTCCCGCCCTTCTTTGTCGTACGTTCGCTCAGTGGCCGGAAGCCTCGTGGGACTCCGTCGCCGTGGCCGAGGCGGCGTCGGTCGGGGTGCCGGAGGCTTCCCCACCCGGCTCGCCCGTGGCCTCGCCCGTCGGCTCCCCGGTGGCTTCACCCGTCGGGGACGCGGTGTCCTCCTCCGGCGCCGCCGGGACCTCGGTCGGGCCCCAGCCGGTGAAGTAGCTCTCCGACGGGACCACGAAGGCGCGCAGGCTCACATCGCCCGTCTTGCTGAAGGTGAAGGTCACCTCCTGGGCGTTGCCGTCCTTCACGTCCTCGGGCGTGACGGACAGCACCGCGGAGGCGTTCTCCGCGCCGCCGAGGATCAGCGAGCCGCCGGCCGGGATGGACAGGCTCTTGCCCTTGGCCGCCTTGAGCTCGGCGGACTCGCCGGCCCCGTCGACGGTGACCGACTCCAGCGTCTGGGCGCTGGTGCCGGTGTTGAAGAGGGTGGCGGCCACGACGGCCGGGCCGCCTGCCTCCGGGTCGGGCTGCGTGATGACGACGGCGTTCTGGACCTTGATGTCGCCGACCGTCGTCGCAGCGTTGTCCGGCTTGATCTCCAGGGTCTGTGCGTTGTTGCCGGCTCCGCACGCGGCGAGCGGAAGAATCGAGAACGTGATGGCGGCGGCGGCGAGGACGCCGCGTCGAAGGCTGCTGCTCACGGCGGCGGCAACTCCTTGACTCGAACGGGGCGGGCGCATAAAGCCGCCCTAAGTGTCTGTCAGCGGCCTTAGGTTACCGAGCCGTTCCCGTGCCGCCGCACCCGACCCTCCCCTGAGCCGTACAAGAACCTCGTCCGGTCCGGACAAGAGCCTCCCGCTTCACCCGTCCCGTCACGCACAAGTGACCCATGAGTCACTTTGGCGCCGTGCTCGTCCGACATTCACATAAGTCCCTCGCGCATACCCACGACACCGACCCGCGAAATTTCGGTGAAGGAATACGCGACCGTCCGGAAATTGATCACCGACCGTGCCTCGACCGCCCCTCGTGATCAATTCCGGATTCGTCCGGTACCCGACTCCGGACACCGAACGGAGTAGCGGAAGTCGCACACATGGAAGAGGACATAACGGGATGTTCGTCCGCTTGGCGGGGCCTCCGGATGTGTGTAACGTGCGCGTTTCACCTCCCCCGAAGAGCCGCTCCGACCTGCGAATACCTTCTTCCGGTCGGCCCGCGCAGCACGTTCCTGTTGCTGTTGTCAAGCCCCGAGATATGCCCTGACCTGCGAAAACGCCATTCAGAAGCTGCCGTTTCCGTGTTACCCTGGATAGCCACGGAAGGGGTACCTGTCACATGACGTTCAAGGTTGGCGACACCGTGGTCTATCCCCATCACGGGGCCGCGCTGATCGAGGCTATCGAAACTCGCCAGATCAAAGGCGTGGACAAGACCTACTTGGTGCTGAAGGTCGCCCAGGGTGACCTGACGGTACGTGTGCCAGCGGACAATGCGGAGTTCGTCGGCGTGCGTGATGTGGTCGGTCAGGATGGGCTGGACCGGGTCTTCGAGGTGCTGCGCGCGCCGTACGCCGAGGAGCCCACGAACTGGTCTCGTCGTTACAAGGCAAATCTGGAGAAGCTCGCCTCCGGCGATGTCATCAAGGTTGCGGAAGTCGTCCGTGACCTGTGGCGTCGTGAGCGTGAGCGTGGACTCTCCGCCGGTGAGAAGCGCATGCTCGCCAAGGCCCGCCAGATCCTGGTGAGCGAGCTTGCCCTCGCGGAGAACACCAACGAGGACAAGGCCGAGGCGCTGCTCGACGAGGTTCTTGCGTCCTGACGCCGACTGTCGGCAGGCTCAGCCCACATTGCAGCGTGCTGTAAAAGAAGTGCCGCGGTGCCCGATGACGTATTTACTGTCGCCGGGCGCTGCGGCATGTTCGCTTATGCGTGCCGACTCACGCCGTACACCTCTCAGGGGGACTTCCCCCCGATACTTTGGCGTGCCGGGCCCGGGCAGCTGGCTCGACCAGTGTCACGGAAGGGTCCGGTCAAGGCGTCGCGCCCGGCACTTCCCAGGCCATACCCACGCCAGGCCAGCACACAAACCTGACAGGAACCGATGTCTGACGAATCGCGCCCTTCGCCCGCGCAGGCTCGTGCGACCGCCCGTACGGCTGCCGTGATTCCGGCCGCCGGACGGGGTGTACGCCTCGGTCCCGGCGCCCCCAAGGCGCTCCGCGCGCTGGGCGGCACCCCCATGCTCATCCACGCGGTGCGCGCGATGGCC
Source organism: Streptomyces sp. NBC_00287 (assembly GCF_036173105.1). Taxonomy (NCBI): domain Bacteria; kingdom Bacillati; phylum Actinomycetota; class Actinomycetes; order Kitasatosporales; family Streptomycetaceae; genus Streptomyces; species Streptomyces sp. NBC_00287. The sequence continues at coordinate 4,442,883 of NZ_CP108053.1, read as the reverse complement.
GCGTCCCGTGCCGTCTCGCTGGTCGTCGTCGTGGCCCCGCCCGACGGCGCCGCCGAGGTGAAGTCCCTCCTCGACGCCCATGCGCTGCCCGAGCGGACCGACTTCCTGGTGGTCCCCGGCGGTGAGTCCCGCCAGGAGTCCGTGAAGCTCGGCCTGGACGCGCTGCCGCCCGAGTACGACATCGTCCTCGTGCACGACGCCGCCCGCCCGCTCGTCCCGGTGGACACGGTCGACTCGGTCATCGAGGCCGTACGAGAAGGCGCTCCCGCCGTCGTCCCCGCGCTGCCGCTCGCCGACACCGTCAAGGAGGTCGAGCCGACCGCCGAGGGCGAGCCCGAGCCCGTCGTCGCCACCCCGCAGCGTGCACGCCTGCGTGCCGTGCAGACCCCGCAGGGCTTCGAGCGGGCGACCCTGGTCCGCGCCCATGAGACGGTCACCGAGAACGTCACCGACGACGCCGGCATGGTCGAGCAGCTCGGCCTGCAGGTCGTGGTGGTACCCGGTCACGAGGAGGCCTTCAAGGTCACCCGTCCGCTGGACCTGGTCCTGGCGGAGGCGGTCCTGGCACGCCGGAGGCTCAACGATGGCTTCTGATCTTGTGCTGCCCCAGGTCGGCATCGGCACCGACATCCACGCCTTCGAGGAGGGCCGCGAGCTGTGGTGCGCGGGCCTGAAGTGGGAGGGCACCGGTCTGGCCGGCCACTCCGACGCGGACGTAGTCGCGCACGCCGCGTGCAACGCGCTCTTCTCCGCGGCGGGCCTCGGGGACCTCGGCCAGCACTTCGGCACGGGGCGCCCGGAGTGGTCGGGCGCCTCCGGCGTCGTACTGCTGACGGAGGCGGCGCGGATCGTGCGCGAGGCGGGCTTCACCATCGGCAACATCGCGGTGCAGGTGGTGGGGCCCCGGCCGAAGATCGGCAAGCGGCGGGACGAGGCACAGAAGGTCTTGTCCGAGGCGGCGGGAGCGCCGGTATCCGTTTCGGGGGCTACGACGGACGGGCTGGGGTTCCCCGGTAGGGGTGAAGGTCTGATGGCGGTGGCGACCGCGCTGGTGGCGAGAACACCGCGCTGACTGTTATCCACAACCGTCGGAGGCACTGCGCAACGCCTACTACCCTGGACTCGTGACTATTCGCCTGTACGACACCAGCGCCCGGCAGATCCGTGACTTCACCCCGCTCACGCCGGGTTGTGTCTCGATCTACCTGTGTGGTGCCACCGTGCAGGCGGCCCCGCACATCGGCCACATCCGGTCCGGACTGAACTTCGACATCATGCGCCGCTGGTTCGAGTACCGCGGCTACGACGTCACGTTCATCCGCAATGTCACGGACATCGACGACAAGATCATCACCAAGAGCGCGGACCAGGGCCGCCCCTGGTGGTCGATCGGGTACGAGAACGAGCGCGCGTTCAACGACGGTTACACCGCGCTCGGCTGCCTGCCGCCGACGTACGAGCCGCGTGCCACCGGCCACATCACCGAGATGGTCGAGATGATGCGCGGCCTCATCGAGCGCGGTCACGCCTACGAGGCCGACGGCAATGTCTACTTCGACGTGAAGTCCTTCCCGGAGTACCTGCGCCTGTCCAACCAGGAGCTGGACAACCTGCTCCAGCCCTCCGGCGAGGGCGAGACGGGCAAGCGGGATCCCCGTGACTTCGCGATGTGGAAGGCGGCCAAGCCGGGCGAGCCGAGCTGGGAGACGCCGTGGGGCCGTGGCCGTCCCGGTTGGCACCTGGAGTGCTCGGCGATGGCCCACAAGTACCTGGGCTCCGCCTTCGACGTCCACGGCGGCGGCCTGGACCTGATCTTCCCGCACCATGAGAACGAGATCGCCCAGGCCAAGGCCTACGGCGACGAGTTCGCCCGGTACTGGGTGCACAACGCCTGGGTCACCATGAGCGGCGAGAAGATGTCCAAGTCGCTCGGCAACTCCGTGCTCGTCAGCGAGATGGTCAAGACCTGGCGTCCCATCGTGCTGCGCTACTACCTCGGCACCCCGCACTACCGCTCGATGATCGAGTACAGCGAGGAGGCCCTGAGCGAGGCCGAGTCGGCGTTCGCGCGGATCGAGGGCTTCGTGCAGCGCGTCACCGAAATGGCCGGGCACGCCGTGGAGCCCGCCGCCGAGGTGCCGAGCGCCTTCGCCGAGGCGATGGACGACGACCTGGGCGTCCCGGGGGCACTCGCCGTCGTGCACACCACCGTCCGGCAGGGCAACTCCGCCCTCGCCGCCGACGACAAGGAAGCCGCCGTGGCCCGCCTCGCCGAGGTGCGCGCCATGCTCGGCGTCCTCGGCCTGGACCCGCTGGACCCGCACTGGGCGGGGGAGGCCGACCGGGGCCAGGCTCTATTCAATAAAAGCGTGCACGGCGTGGTCGACAGCCTCGTACGCCTGGTCCTGGACCAGCGTGAGGCGGCCCGCGCCCGTAAGGACTGGGCCACCGCGGACGCCATCCGGGACCAGCTCGGGCAGTCGGGACTGGTCATCGAGGACAGCCCGCAGGGGCCCCGCTGGAGCCTCGGCGCGCGCTGAGCGCAGTGATCGATTGTGCCGCCCGGCCGTCCGGGCGGCACACTGCATAGACATACGTACTTCACCGCTACACAGAGACGGGTAGGTCATGGCCGCGAACAACCGCCGCATGTCCGGCAAGAAGGGCGCGCAGGTCGGCAGTGGCGGCCAGCGACGCCGGGGTCTTGAGGGCAAGGGCCCGACGCCGCCCGCCGAGATGCGCAAGGGGCACAAGAAGAACCGCCTCGCCGCCGCCAAGGCGAAGCAGACCGCACGCCGTCCCGCACCGCGCGGTCGCGGCGGCAAGGGCACGTCCGAGATGGTCGTCGGCCGTAACCCCGTCGTCGAGGCGCTGCGCGAGGGCGTGCCCGCGGTGACGCTGTACGTCCAGCAGTTCATCGACAACGACGAGCGCGTCCGCGAGGCACTCCAGCTCGTCGCCGAGCGCGGCGGCATCAACCTCATGGAGGCCCCGCGCCCCGAGCTCGACCGTATGACCAATGGGCTCAACCACCAGGGCCTGGTCCTCCAGGTCCCGCCGTACGAGTACGCCCACCCCGAGGACCTGGCCAGCGCCGCCTACGACGACGGTGAGGACCCGCTCATCGTCGCCCTCGACGGTGTGACGGACCCGCGCAACCTCGGCGCCGTCGTCCGCTCGGTGTCCGCTTTCGGCGGCCACGGTGTCCTCGTGCCGGAGCGCCGTGCGGCGGGCATGACCGCCGGTGCCTGGAAGACGTCCGCAGGCACCGCGGCCCGCACCCCCGTCGCCCGCGCCACCAACCTCACCCGCGCCCTTGAGGCGTACAAGAAGGCGGGCATCGTCGTCGTCGGCCTCGCCGCCGACGGAGAGCACGAGGTCGGCGAGCTGGAGGCCCTGCACGGTCCGGTCGTCATCGTGGTCGGCAGCGAGGGCAAGGGGCTGTCCCGACTGGTCGGCGAGACCTGCGACTACCGGGTGCGGATCCCGATGCCCGGTGGTGCCGAGTCACTGAACGCCGGTGTGGCGGCGGGGATCGTGCTGTACGAGGCGGCGCGCCGACGCGTCTGAACGCGCGTCCGCACCCTCACCCGTACGGGGCAATCCGGTCGTCCAGGACAAGCTTGACGCGGTCCGGACAGATCCGGCAGGTCAAAGCAGTGTCCTAAACACACGTCACTCGGTTAGATGAGTGTGGACACCAGAACACCCCGCACACCCACGGGGGACCGCTCGTCGGGATTCGACGACGCTCCCGCGCTGAGCATGGTGAAGGTGCCGAGCGATCCGGCGCAGATCATCGTCAATCATGCGAGTTTCCGGGTGCAGTTGGGCGCCTCGTCGACGAGACGCAGCCAATCGCCGCGGATCGCACGGCACTTGAGCGCCACCGAGGACACCACGCGGATGCCCGTGGTCGGCGCCGCGGCCGCCGCCCGACGCCGGCCCGTCGTCTGGAGCGGCAGGTCCGCCCCCGACGACACCGGCGCCCACCGGCTCCTCCAGGCGGTGCGGGGCGCGGGCGTCGGCCACGCCGAGGAACCGGCCGACGCCGGCGCCACCCAGGTCATCCCGCGCGTCGACGTCAACGACGGCTACGGCGGCGACGGTTACGACGATCTCGCCCAGACCGTCGAGACCCCCGTGGTCGGCGCCCAGCGCACCCCGCCCGACGCCGACGGCACCCGGCTGCTGCCCGACATGCGCCAGGTCGGCAGCGCCTACGACGAGGAACTCGACTACGACGACCAGCAGTTCGCGGAGTCGGACGACGGACCCCGGTCCAGGCGGCACGGCGACGACCCCGCGCGGCACGCCTACTACCCGGGCCGCCGCATGAACTTGGGCGTGGTCCTCCTCCCGCTGCGGATCTTCCTCGGCTTCATCTCCATCTACGCCGGCATGGGCAAGCTCTGCGATCCCGTCTACTTCGACGGCGGCAAGCGCGGCTCGATGGTGAAGTGGCTGAACACCCTGCACCCCTGGGAAGTCGCCGAGCCACTGCGCCAGTTCGCCCTCGAGCACCCCATCGGCTCCGGCCTGGTGATCGCCTTCTTCCAGGTGATCGTGGGCGTCCTCACGGTGCTGGGCTGCTGGCAGCGGGTCGCCGCCGTGGTCGGCGCGCTGCTGTCGGCCGCGCTGCTCGTCACCGTCAGCTGGAAGAGCGTCCCCGTCTACGACGCCCCCGACATCATCTATCTGGCCGCCTGGTCCCCGCTGATCATCGCGGGTGCCCCCGTCTACTCGATCGACGGCCGCCTCGCGGGCAGCGCCTGGCGCCGCCTCGGACCCCGCGCCGACATCTGGGACCTGCGCCGCTACGTCCTGCGCCGCGGTGCCCTGGTGACCGCCATCGTGACCGGCCTGACCCTGCTGATCGGCTCGCTGCTCGGCGGCGCCGTCCGCGATGCCGACCGCGTGGTCGTCCCCGGCCCCGGCGAGGCCCCGCGCAACGAACTCCCCGGCTCCCCGCTCCCGTCGGAGCCCGGCAAACGCCACTCCCGCACCCCGTCGGCCTCCACGGCCCCCACCCAGGGCGCCACTTCGGCGGCCCCCACGGAGGGCGCGGCCACGACGCCGGGCGCCACGAGGGACGCCAGTACGGCAGGCACCCCCAGCCAGACGCAGGGCACCGCTGGCCAGGCCCCGCCCCAGCAGTCCACCCCCGCGGACCAGGCGCCGAGCACCAGCTCCGGCCCGACCTCAGGCGGCTCCACCGGCGGCGGCACAGGCACCCCGGGCGGCACGGGAGGCGGAGGATCCACCGCCGGCGAACCGGGCCTGGTAGGCGGCCTGTTGGGGTAGATGGGCCGGTGGGCGGGATTCTGGGTTAGCCCACCGGCTGGAACAACGAAACCCACGGTTCCCCGCACCCCTTCAGGGGCGCGGGGAACTATGCGATCAACCCCCACCGGCCCGCACTACGACCGAAGCGCCGACAGCTCCTTCGCAGCCTCGGTGAGGTCCTTCGCCGTATCAATGGCCCGCCAATACGCACCCTGAGGAAGCGGGAAGCCGGCCAGCTTCCGCTCTCGCGCAAGACGCGGAAACGTCGTCCGCTCATGATCCCCCCGCTCGGGAAGCATCGAGGCGAACTCGGCGGAGAAGACGTACACACCCGCATTGATCTCGTACGTCGTGGGCGGCGACTCGATGAAGTCCGTGACGTGCCCGAACCCGTCCGTCTGCACGGCGCCCCAGGGGATCCGCGGCCGAGCCAGGGCGAGCGTCGCGACGGCGTCACGCTCCGCGTGGAAGTCCGCCATGTCGCGCAGCGAGAACCGGGTCCAGATGTCGCCGTTCGTGGCGTACCAGGGCCGCTCGGGGTGCGGCAGATGCGCGGCGGCGTACTTGAGGCCACCGCCGCGGCCGAGGGGCTCGGTCTCTACGACGGTGGTCACCCGCACCGGAAGGTCCGCCGACGCCAGCCAGTCCTTGAGGACATCCGCGAGGTGGCCACAGCTGACCACCACGTCCGTCACGCCCTCCTCGGCGAGCCACGCGAGCTGATGGCCGATGATCGGCGTCCCCGTGCCGGGGATCTCGACCATCGGCTTGGGCCGGTCGTCGGTGTACGGGCGCAGCCGTGAGCCCTGGCCTCCGGCCAGGATCACAGCTTGTGTGGGGCGGGAGGCGGCGTTGGGATCGGTCATGTGCCGAACTGTATGTGGCCGCTGTGCCTACTGGGGTAGGGGGTGCTGTGTGCTTTGCGGGCGCGGCTGTGTGGGGGCTGGTCGCGCCCACGCGGCGGAGCCGCATATCGAGCAGCGCCCCGCGCCCCCAGCCCCCTCCGGACCCCGAGGTCCCTTCTCGTCAGCCGTGTGCCGCCGCCACTCCCGTCGCGAAGGACGTGTCGCAGACCGGGCGGGCGTACGACTGGGCACGGGTCGGGCCGTAGACGCGGACCGCGGCCTTGCCGAGGGCTCGGGCGATGGAGGCGCAGTGCTTGGCCAGCGACGGGCGGCCGTTGACGGCCTGCTGGAGGTGGGTGAGTGCGACGCCGGGGTTCTCCTGCACGAGTTCGGTCATCAGCCGGTCGCGCAGCGCGTCCTGCGGCGCACGGGAGACGGAGCCGGGCTTGGCGTCCGACACTGATGCGTCCGACGCCGTGAGCACCGAGTTCGAGGGGTTCCCCGACCAGTTGACCCGGGTGACCGCGAGGGTCCCGGAGAGCACCAGGACGACGGGCAGGACGAGGGCGAGGGAGCGGCCGATCCGGTGGGCGGGGCCCCGGCCGCGACGCGTCTGTTGGTTAGTGGAGTGCTTCACGCGAGTGAGGGTAGCGCCCGGTAATGATTTGGCGACATTTAGTCACCGGTTCGGGGGATGAAGAGGTGCCCCTTTTTGGGTAAGGGGTTGACGCTCACTGCTCGAAATGAGCGGTATGCCGGGGTATTTGTCGACAAGAAAAAGGGCCCCGCAGCGGTCTGCGGGGCCCTTCTCGTCAACCTGGGCGATACACCCGATCTGCGCGGTTAGTCGGAGAGACGTTCACCCGTGGAGGTCGAGAACACGTGGGTCTCACCCGGACGCGGTACGACGTGCAGCGTCGCGCCCTTCTCCGGCACCGAGCGGCCGCTCACACGGACGACCAGGTCCTTGAGTTCGTCGCCGACCTTGGCGCTGCCGTAGACGTAACCGTCGGCGCCGAGCTCCTCGACGACGTTGACGGAGACCGCGAGACCGGCCGGGGCGTCCTCGGTCTCCTTCGACAGGGAGCTCGCGGCGCCGCCGTTCTGCTCGACGATGTCGAAGTGCTCGGGGCGGACGCCGACGGTGACCGTGCGGTCGCCCTTGTCGGAGGCGGCCTTCAGGGCGTCACGGTTGACCGGGACGACGCTGTTGCCGAACTTCACACCACCGTCGGTGATCGGGACCTCGACCAGGTTCATGGCGGGGGAGCCGATGAAGCCGGCGACGAAGAGGTTGGCCGGGCGGTCGTACATGTTGCGCGGGGAGTCGACCTGCTGGAGCAGACCGTCCTTGAGGACCGCCACGCGGTCGCCCATCGTCATGGCCTCGACCTGGTCGTGGGTGACGTAGACCGTGGTGATGCCGAGACGGCGCTGCAGCGAGGCGATCTGCGTACGGGTGGAGACACGGAGCTTGGCGTCGAGGTTCGACAGCGGCTCGTCCATGAGGAAGACCTGCGGCTCACGCACGATCGCGCGGCCCATCGCCACACGCTGGCGCTGACCACCGGAGAGCGCCTTCGGCTTGCGGCCGAGGTACTCGCTGAGGTCGAGGATCTTCGCCGCGTCCTCGACCTTCTGGCGGATCTCCGCCTTCGGCACACCGGCGATCTTGAGCGCGAAGCCCATGTTGTCGGCGACCGTCATGTGCGGGTAGAGCGCGTAGTTCTGGAACACCATGGCGATGTCCCGGTCCTTCGGCGGCAGGTGGGTGACGTCGCGGTCGCCGATGCGGATGATCCCGGAGTTGACGTCCTCGAGCCCCGCCAGCATGCGGAGCGAGGTGGACTTGCCGCAGCCGGACGGGCCGACCAGAACGAGGAATTCTCCGTCCTCGATCTCGATGTCGAGCGCGTCTACGGCGGGCTTCTCGGAACCCGGGTAGATCCGGGTCGCCTTGTCGAACGAAACAGTGGCCATGGTGAATGGGCCCCCTTCTACCGGCAGGAACGTGCCGGACGATCCGTTGTAGGAAGGTGGTGGTGTAGTCCATGTGAGTGGACTGAACTCGGACGGTACCTGCCGTTCACCTGGTCTGTCAGTACCCGGACCGCTGTGAACTTCGCGGAAATTTTCGACAGGGGCACGCCGGGTCGTGGGTACACTGCACGGGCACGTACGTGCGCGCCTCCTTAGCTCAGCTGGTCAGAGCGCCGCTCTTGTAAAGCGAAGGTCGTCGGTTCGAATCCGACAGGGGGCTCTCTCCCTTCTCCCCCAGGGCCCTGCCACGGGACCCTTCGCGGCCGTACCCTGGTCGGCACAACGGAACCGCGCCGGTGGGGGAGGTCACGGGGTGAGTGGGCGCAATCCGGAACGGGTCCGCAATGAGCTGGTCGTAGCCATCGTGGACGCGCTTCAGGAGTCGGCGACGGTGAAACAGGCGAGCAGCCGCGAGTTATGGCGGGAGATGCTCGCGGGCGAACTGGGCTCTCTGGTGGAGCCGTTCGGCGGTGACCGGCTGCGGCCCTGGCTGCTCCAGGTCGTCAAGGCGTGTACGGCGGTCGAGTACGGCGCGGCCTGTCTGGCGCGGTCGCTGGAGTACGTGGAGCAGGAGTCACTGACGGTCGCCGCGTTATGGCCGCTCGTGGACGAGTGGGAGGCCGTCGACTTCTTCGACAGTGCCGACCTCGGGCATCTGCGGCCGATCCTGGAGTCCCTGCGCTCCACCGAGCTGGCGTCGATGGCGCGGCGCGCGAGCCGCTCCCGGGTCCAGGAGCTGCCCCGCTGGTGCCAGACGGGCTGGCAGGTCTTTCTGCGCCTGGCCGGTGAGAACACCCCGCCCGGCGAGCTCCCGCCCTGCATGGCCTTCCTGGCGCTGTCCGCCCACCGGCTGGTGGAGGAGGGCTGGGTGGAGGCCGCCCAGGTGCTGCGCCGCTTCAATCTCGGCCAGGCCCAGAAGCTCGGCCTTGAGGTTCTGCTGGCCGAGTGGCAGCACTCGGAGTCCCCGCAGCCCGCGCCCTCGGTCGTGCCGGCCTATCTGATGATCCAGTTCGAGCCGGACCGGAACGAGGCCGGCCGCTACTACCTCACCCACTGGCGCCAGTCCGATTCGACGGGCTGGCACCCGGTGCGCGGTGAGACCCTCCATCTGTGCCGGGCGGAGCTGCCGGGTGCGGTGGAGCGGCTGATCGAGGAGTCCGAGGCGCGCTGGGCCGATCTGCGTCAACCGGTCATTCTCGAGTTCATCCTGCCTTGGGAGCTGCTCAACGAGCCGGTCGAATGGTGGTCGAAGGAGTCCGACCATCCCGACCCGACCCCGTTGGCCATGGACTACCCCGTACTGATCAGATCGCTCGAACGGCTGCAGCGAGCCGCCTGGCACCGGCCCTGGCACACCAAGTGGCGGCTGCTCAAGGACCGCCCGGCGGACAGCCGCCCGCACTGGAGCCGTCCGGCGCAGGACGGGGCGTACTTCTTCCATCTGGAGCGGGAGCTGAAGGAGGACCAGCACGCCGTGTGTCTGGTGCTCAGCGAGCCGCCGGGCGACGACTCGGGCACCGGCCGCCGCGAGGTGCTCGCCGGGCTGCGGGCCGGGGTGCCCGCGATGATCTGGCACCGCTCGGACTGCTCCGACTCCGACTTCCAGGACGCGATCAGCGAGATCCTCCAGGACCGGGGGCTCGGCTCACTGGCGGAGAGCGTCGGCCGGTGGCGCAACGACGCGCTCGCCCTCGGTCCCGAGGGCTGGGACGGGCATGTCGGTCGGCATCTGGCCATCCTGCTGGACGATCCCGAGCGCAAGCCGGGTCCCGTGGGGCCGGTGTAGCGCGATGACTTCGCCAATCGGGATCGGGCGCCTTGTGCCGTCCGGCGTCGGCCACTTGCCGGTCCGTGCGGGAGAGTGGCGGACGGCCTTGCACGCGACCTGGCGCGGTGCCACGCTGGACGCGAGAAAGACCGGCCTGAACGACACCGCAGGGGGGCGCGTTCCATCCGCCGTTCCATCCGCCGATCGACTGTCCTATTTGTGCTCCCTCCCCCTGTGGCCTGCCGTCTTGCACTGTTTGCAGACCACTGCCAGGCTTGGCACGTGGATGTCACGCATGCCCGCGGACTTCGGGACTCCTCTTCGGACCCCCATCAGTTCGAGGGCCTTACGAAACGCTCTGAGAGCGCTTATGCAGTGTGACGATGTCCCACGATCAGCGGTGGAAACGGCGTTTGACGAAGCATCACTGGACGCTGTGCCGCACGCCCTGAGCGAACTGGCGCCCTCACACTCCGCGGACCCTCCCTCCGTGCTTCTCGTCGTCGACGACCACGCGACCATGCGGGTGTGGCGGGAGACCGTCGAGAAGCTGGCAGGCGACCTCGGCCGCGAGGAGCGACTGGGCGAGATCAGCACCGTACGACTGCTCAGTTCGGATGACACCGAGCCGGCCCGGATCCGGCTCGAGCAGCTGCCGCTCTCCCCGTCCGAGCACCGGGTGGTGCTGGTGCTGACCGACGGGCTCGCCGCGGGCTGGCGCTCGGACGCCGTGCTTCCGCTGCTGCGGGAGCTCGGTCGGACCGAGCCGCTCGCCGTGCTGCATCTGCTGCCGCAGCACCTGTGGTCCCGGACCGGTCTCGATGTGAACCGGATGCGGTTCAGCAGCGCCCGCCCCTGGGCGACGAACGACACCCTGCGCTGGGAACTGCGCACCTCCCCCCTCGAACCCGTCGACGACCCGGACGCCCGGGCCGGTGTGGTCCCGGTGCCCGTTCTGGAGCCGACGGACCACTCCCTGTCCGGCTGGGTGGACCTGGTGACCTCGGGCTCCGGCGAATGGCTGGAGATGTCGGGCGTACGGGCCCGGGACTGGAAGCGCCGGGCGGATGCGGCGCGGGCCGTGCCCTGGGTGGAGGACGTGCCCGACCCGGCGAGCGCCGTACCGCCCTGGGAGCGGGTCTCGGACTTCCGGGCGGCCGCGTCCCCGACCGCCTTCGCGCTGGCCACCCGGCTCGCCGCGGCGCCGCTCACCTTGCCGGTGATGAACGCGGTGACCGCCTCGGTGCCCGGCGCCGGGCCCGCCCATCTGGCCGAGCTGCTGATGAGCGGCCTGGTACGGCCCGCCGGCGCGGACGCCGAGCGGGTGGCCGAGGTGGCCTTCGTCTTCGGCCCCAACATCCGCCAGGAGTTATTGGCGCTGTCCCGGCGCAGGGACACCGCCCGGGTGCTGCACGACGTACGCGGCCTGCTCGCCACCGCGCCCCAGGACGCCGAACCCGTCCTGCCCGCCGCCGAGGAACTCTTCGAAACGGCCGACGTGCCCTCGGTCACCCGGCGCAATGTTGCCTTCCTGCGCGTCGAACTGGCCGCGCTGCGCGCCCTGTCCGGGCGGTTCCTCCCCAGAGCCGAGCGGCTGGCCCGCGCCCTGCGCGAGTACGACCGGCAGAACTCCGTGAGCCTTCGCAAGGGCATGGGCTCCCGCACCGCTCCCCAGAGCGACCGCCACGTCGAACAGGCCCCGACGGGGGCCGGGACAACTTCAGAAGGAGCCACGGCCATGACCGCCACGCATACGCAGCCCGCGGTGGAGAGCGGGCGTTCGACGCCGCGCATCTGGGGCAACATCCCGCCGCGCAACCCGAACTTCACCGGCCGCGTGGACCTTCTGGAACGACTGAGTGAGCGGCTGCGCGAGGGCACCACCACCGTGCTGCCCGAGGCCATCCACGGCATGGGCGGTGTCGGCAAGACCCAGTTGGCGATCGAGTACGCCTACCGCCATCAGTCCGAGTACGACGTCGTGTGGTGGGTCCCCGCCGAGCGGCCCGGCCAGATCGGGCAGGCCCTGGTGGAGCTGGCCCAGCGGCTCGGTCTGGTCACCAGCGCCGAGGCCAATATCGCCGGGCCTGCGGTGCGGGAGGCGCTGCGCGAGGGACGGCCGTACTCCCGCTGGCTGTTGATCTTCGACAACGCCGACAACCCGGATGTGGTCCGCGACTACTTCCCGACCGGGGGCAGCGGCACCATCCTCGTCACCTCCCGCAACCGCCGGTGGGGCGTGGTCGGCCCCTCCCTGGAGGTCGATGTCTTCACCCGCGAGGAGAGCAAGGAGCTGCTGCGCCGCTCCGGGCCCGACGACCTCGACGACGCCGAGGCGGACCGGCTCGCCGACGCCCTCGGTGACCTGCCGCTGGCGCTGGAGCAGGCCGCTGCCTGGCGGGCGGAGACCGGGATGCCGGCGTCGGAGTATCTGCGGCTGTTCGAGCACAAGCGCGCCGAGCTGCTCGAGGTCTCCCCGCCGCCGGACTACCAACTGCCGGTCGCCGCCGCGTGGAACGTGTCCCTGGACCACCTGGAGATCCGCAGCCTCACCGCGCTGCGCCTGCTCCAGCTGTGCTCGTACTTCGCGCCCGACCCCATCTCCCGCTCGATCTTCTCCGGCCTCGGCGGCTCCACCATCGACCCGGCACTCGACCGGGCGCTCAACGACCCGATGCGGCTCGCCCGCGCCATCCGGGAGATCAACCGCTACTCCCTCGCCCGCATCGACCACCGCACCAACTCGATCGAGATGCACCGCCTGGTCCAGGCCGTGCTGATCCACCGGATGGCCCCCGAGGAACAGAACCGCATGCGCAACGGGGCCCACACCCTGCTGGCCGCCGCCGACCCCAAGGGTCCCAACCAGGCGGCCAACTGGCCGCGCTACGCCGAGCTGTACGGCCATGTGATCGCCTCGAACGCGATCGAGTCCGACCAGCCGTGGGTCCGCGAGCTCGTGATGAACGTCGCCAGGTACCTCTGGTACTGGGGCGACCACAAGGTGGCCCGTGAGTTCACCGAGCAGGCGTGGCAGACCTGGCAGGCCCTGTTCGGCGAGGAGGACCAGCAGACCCGGCTGATGGGCTGGTGGCTGGGCTTCCTGTATCTGAAGGTCGGGCGGTACGACGACGCCTCCCGGCTGGTCGCGCAGCTCAAGGACGTCTACACCCGTACCGCGCCCGACGACCGGGAGGACACCCGTGAGGACGCGCTGGAGGCGATGATGCTGGAGGCGGCGGTACGCCGTGTCCAGGGCGACTTCGCCGCCGGTGCGGAACTCGACGAGATGGTCTACGACCGGGCCCGCCGCGCGTTCGGCGAGGACGACCCGACGACGCTGGGCACCGCGCACAACCTCGGCGTGAGCCTGCGTCTGGTGGGTGAGTTCCAGCGGGCGCTGGAGCTGGACCAGCACACGCACGCGCTGAAGACGCGGCTGTACGGACGGGACCATCACCAGTCGCTGATCACCGAGGGCAGTATCGCCATCGACGTCCGCGAGACCGGGGACTACGTCGGCGCACGCTCCCTCCAGGAGGCGGTGGTGGACGGCTTCCGGCCCGTCTTCGGCGCCGGGAACCCCTCCACCCTCCTGGTACTGCGGCAGCTCGGCGAGGCCTGCCGCAAGGAGGGCGACCACGCGATGGCGCTGGATCTCGCGCGGGAAGCCTTCAACCAGTTCACCCGTCGCTACGGCGACACCCACCCCGAATCTCTTACGGCGGCGCTGGCCCTGTCGGTGGCGCTGCGGCACAACGGCGAACTGGAGGCGGCGCGGGACAGGGGCGTCAAGACCAGCGAACGCTTCCGTCGGGTCTTCCTGGCCGATCACCCGCATGTGCTGGCCGCGGATGTGGACCTCGCGGTGACCTTGCGGCTGCTGGGGCGGACCGAGGAGGCGCGGGCCCTGGACGAGGAGGCGCTGGCCTCGCTGACGGACCGGCTGGGCGAGGCCCATCCGATCGCTCTCGCCTGTGCCATCAACCTGGCGAGCGATCTGAGTGCGCTGGGTCAGGTGACCGAGGCGCGTGAACTGGGCGAGCGGTCCCTGGAGTTGAGCCGGGAGCGGCTGGGCGAGAACCACCCGACGGCTCTGGTGTGCGCGGCGAACCTCTCCCTCGACCTGGCGGCCCTGGGCGAGGAGGACGAGGCGGAGCTGCTGCGCGCGGACACACTGGCCCGCATGGAACAGGTCCTGGACGCGCCCCGCCTGCGCTCGGCGGAACCGGCACCCCACCCGGCGACGGTGCAGGCCCGGGCCCGGGAGCGGGCGAACTGCGACATCGACCCGATGCCGCTGTAACCGGCGTCGGCGGCGGCTAAGTCGCCAGCCAGGTTGCCAAGTCGATCGGGTCCGGCGGTGTTCCGGTTGCTGTGGTCAGCGACCGGAACACCGCTCGGGCCCGTTCCGGGTGGTGGCGTAGGAAGTGGGCCGCTGTGGGGGATGTTCCTGTGAGGGCCAGGGACTGGGCGAGGCCCGACCAGGCTGTGGGGTGGTCCGGGGTGGTCAGCAGGTGGGAGAGGTAGGCCTCTTGGGCTGCTTCGGCTTCTCCCGCTGCCAGTAGGGCGTCTGCCCGCAGGGCTGCCGTCACCGTTGCCGCCGCCTTCTCCGTGTCCTCTCCGGTCAGGCGGTGGCGGGTCAGGACGGCCAGGGTGTCCAGCCAGCGGGCCGAATCGTCCGTGGCCACCTCGGGGGTCGCCGCCAGGGAGCGCGGGGGGCTCGCGGCGCCGGACAGCCAGGCCCGGGTCGTTTCCCGCACCGCCGGCTCCGGGGGGCGCAGATGGTGGGAGCGCCACCGGGTGGCGTGGTCCGCGGCGCACATGCGGGCCAGGGCCAGCGGGGCGTCCGGGACCGGCTCGTCCAGCCAGCGCGTGCAGAGGGCGTACAGACGGTCCAGGAGCTGTGCGCCCACCGGCGTCAGGCGTTCATGGCGATGGACCTGGCGCAACGCCGTGGTCACATGCGCCCGCCACAGGGCGAACTCGAAGTGTGCCAGGGGGGTTGCCGCCCCCGAGGCCAGGCGGTGGGTGCGCCAGAAGCGGGCGATGCCTACGAAGGCGTAGATGCCCTGCATCAGGCCGTCCAGGGGGCGGGGGTCGTCGCGCCAGGGGGCGTACCAGAGTTCCGGGGCCTCGGTCGTGTCCGGGGTGAGCAGCGGTGTCAGATGCAGCAGGCCGCCCAGCTTCGTGTGCTGGAACTCGTGTATCAGGGTCACCGCGAGCTGCACATGGTCGTCCGGCTCCGACGATTCGATGCCGCCGAACGCATCCCCAGCCGTCACACTGCGTGGCCGAAACCTTTCCCTCGCCGGGCCCGGAGTCAGGGACAGCAAGCCCCTTCGCATCGCCTCCGCGGTCCTCGGCTGTTCGTCCAGCAGCACCGCCCAGGCCCGCTCCAGCAACCGCCGCCACTGCTCCGTGGCATCCTCGGACAGCGGACGCGGTTCCGTCGGCCGGGGATACGTCCGGTACGGGTCCACGTCGTCCAGCGCCAGCTCCAGCCGGTGGTTCGCGGGACCGAGCGTCAGGCGCCGCAGTGGATGCCAGCCCGGCGCTGGAGCGTCCGGCGGCGTCGGTACGGCGACCTCGGCACCCGGTGCCACCACGACCGCACGGCCCCCCTCACCCCGTACCGTCGCCGTCGTCCACGGCTCGGTCGCGGGCAGTTCCGCGCAGCCCAGGGTCGGAAGTGGTACCCGGCCGTGGCGCATCGGGATCTCGATCGAGAAGTCCAGCTCCGCGCGTAGCGCCGCCGCGGCGGCCAGGGACGACACATGACCCAGCACCACCCACAGCGGCGGATCGTCCTGGGGCTCGCTCCCGCGCAGTCGGCGCAGCGCCGTGGCCAGCCACATTCCCGTCTGCGGATACATCAGCAGCTCGTCCACGACCTCCGGCGCCCGGCGCTGTACCGCGCTGAGCAGGTCCCAGGCGGGGCCCAGGTCGGTCGCGTCGTCGAGCATCCGTAACAGCAGCAGGCGACGGCTGCGCTCGGCGGCGAGCAGGAGGTCGACCGTGGCCGGACCGCCCTCGCCGCAGCTCAGTTCGTCCAGGTCGGCCGACGGCAGACGATGATGGGGGAGCGTGGGATCAGCGCGCATCGGCGGCCCTGGAGTCAGTCGTACCGCTCCGCGCTGGGGTTGAAATCGCTGACGCTCGCCTGCGCGAGGTCGATGCGTTGCCGCAGCTCCTCCAGGGATCCGGCGAGAACCTGACTGTCCATGGAGCGCAGCGTTTCAAGAGACACCCCCGCGAGATCGACTAGGTTGGACTCGACGGCGGCCACAGACGGCTCCATGACGGCCAAACCCCTTCCCCCCGGCTGCACTTGTGGTGCGGGCGCTGCTCACATCCCCCTGATAATGGCCCGCAGTGCAGGGGATGAAACCCCGCGCCCGCGCGGCGCCGCGATATCAGGTCAGCGATGGCGCCGGGACAACTCCACCGCCTCCTGGTCCATTCGGGCCACCCCGACGGAATCGCCCTCCACCAACCGTATCGCTTCGAGGAGTTGGTCCAAGGTCCCGCGATAGCGCAGACAGGTGCGCAGGATTGCGAACACGTCCGGGCGCAGGGCGGACGAGCGCGGGCTCATGGCTGAGATCACCGGGTCGATGCTGTCGAGGATGAGGGCCAGGCCGTTGCGGTCGCTGACCGAGGGCAGCAGGGTCAATGCGGTGACCAGGCCGTCGAGTTCGCGCAGGGGGAGGTTCTCGGGCAGGTTCGCCAGGCTGGCGGTGCCGTCGGGCGGGGCGGCGATACCGGTCAGCTCGGCCGGGGTGGCCGGCAGTCCGGCGTACTCGTGGAGCAGGGCGAGTTCGGCGCCGGTCAGCAGCTCGTACCAGCGGTCCACGCGGACGGCGGCGAGGCGGCCCAGGCCGTCGCTGAGACGGTGCGCGCCGACCAGACCGATCAAGGTCCCCTCGTGCCAGACCGCCGCTCCGGACATGCCCTCCCACGGTGACCGGGGCTGATCGGCATCCGCATGGGGCGGTGCCACGGCGAGTTCGAGGGTGCCCTCGCGGCGGTTGGACAGCACCGAGATCATGCCGCTCGTCCGGCAGGAGTCGCGGTAGTAGGTCCGGGCACCGGGGTCCCAGCGCGTTTTGAAGAGGGGGAAGCCCACGGTCGTGAACGGCAGGGCCGCGTCCGTCTCCGGTACCGCGCCGTAGAGGGGTGGCTCGCTGCTCTCGGGGACGAACCGGCCGGCGAGCTCCAGGAGCGCAAGGTCGGCCTTGTCGGAGTGCAGCGCCACGCGGGCGTCCTCACCGACGCGATCGGCCCCGAACCGTACGACCGTCTCGCGCTGCTGACTGACCACATGGGCGGCCGCGAGCACCCAGCGGTCGCCCACCCGGTACCCCGAGCCGCGCCGCCAGGCGCCGCTTCCGCTCGGAAGTGCCAGCACCTCCGCCACCCGTTCCGGAATCAGCCCCGCCACCCCCGCTCACAACTCCTCGGTCGTTTCCATGAGTTCCCTCACCCGGTCCCTACCCGCACCACCGTTTTGTCACTCGATCCGGGTGGATTCGACGCCACGAACCTGTGAGGTGCCTGTGATGCACTAGGGTCGCTGAGGCGGTCAGAAACCATCTGATACCGCTGGAAAACATGCGAAACACCTGAAACAGGGGAAATGGACGGGGTCATGGACAAGTCCGGAGTCGAGTCCGAGCTGATCGATCTCAGCGGTGTTCCGCTGGACGCCTGGCCCTCGCTCCCCCTCCCGGCCGCCGACGGTTCCCTGCGGCGACTGCTCAGCCGTATCGACGACCCGGCCAGCAGCCTCGGCGGCTACAACCCCCAGCGCGACGAAGCGTGACCAGCCCGCATGTCCTCGCCGCCGGGTCGTTCGACGAACTCCTCGGCGGCGGGGGCGGTTCCGCGACCGTGGCCGCGCTCAGGGCGAGTGAGCGCAGTTGGCGGCTGTTGGTCGTACGGGCCCTGCTGGACGCCTCCGCCGCACATCCCCTGACCGAGGCCTGGCAACTCCTCATGCGGGCCCGTGCCGTGGACGAGGATGCCTTTGAGGAGCTGCTGGCCTATCCGTCCGTCGGGGTATGGGCGGCGCACACACTGCGAAGGCTGCGCGGTACGGCAGCCGGGGACGCGGGTCCGGACACCGGCTATCTGCACGCCGTAGCGGCGAGCGCGGCGATTCGGGCCGGACTGCACTTCCGTACCGCCGTCCCCGTACACGAAGGCTGGGCCGTGCTGCCCGCGCTCGGAGCGATGCGGGTGTCCGGTGGGTCGACGGCCGAGGTGAGCGCCGCCGAGGGGCGTGTGCTGGTCGCCGGACGGCCGGTCGGCGGGCCCGACTGGCACCCCTTGACCCGTCTGAGCGCCGACGGGCACGCCCTGCTCCTGGACGATGCCGACCCGTACCGGACCCTGCGCACGCCCGTCCCCACCGAGCCCGTGGCCGCCGGGGACTGGCAGGAGCTGTTCGCCGAGGCCTGGGAGATCCTGCGCGGGCTTGACGCAGAGGCGGCCCGGGCCTTGGGCGACGGTCTGGTGACCCTCGTACCACGGCCGCGCGCCGAACGCTTCCGCCCGCACAGCGCCTCCTCCGGCGACGCCTTCGGCGCGGCCCTCGTCTCCGTCCCGGACGATGGCGAGCAGCTCGCGTCGACGCTGGTTCATGAGTTCCAGCACAACAAACTCAGCGCGTTCATGCACCTGTTCACCCTCTACGACGACCAGGGCGGCGGTGGACGGCTGTACTACGCCCCTTGGCGGGACGATCCACGGCCGCTCGGTGGGCTGTTGCAGGGGGTGTACGCCTTCTTCGGGGTCACCGGGTTCTGGCGGAGGCGTGAACACCCGCTCGGGCGCTTCGAGTTCGCGCTGTGGCGGGCCCAGACCGCGCACGCCCTGCGCGCGATCGGCGCGGCGGAAGGGCTGACCGAGTTGGGGCGGCGGCTGGTCGCCGAGCTGGAGGGGCGGCTCGCGCCTTGGCTCGGGGAGCCGGTGGCGGAACGGGCCCGGGTCGCCGCCGAGCTCGCGGCGGCCGATCATCGGGCGACCTGGCGTGCGTATCACCTGCGTCCCGACCCGCAGGTGGTACGCGCACACGTGGAGGGACGTCCGGAGGGCACGGGCGAGCCGAAGCTCGTCCCGGGCACTCCGGCACGCGGCCTCGACACCCGCGCGGTACTGCTGCGCTGGCTGATGGCCGACCCGGCCGGCTTCGACGCCCTGCGCGAGAACCCCGGCGCCACCGTCGAGGGCGCCCGCCCCGAGGACGTCGCCCTGGTCACCGGGGACACGGAGGCCGCGCTGCGGGCGTACCGGGAGCGGATCCTGCGGGGTGAGGGCGACCCCGAGACGTGGGTCGGCCTCGGGCTCGCGGCCCGGGCAGCCGGGGATCCGGCGGGGGAGGCGGTGCTTGCGCGCCCGGAGCTGGTCATGGCGGTGCATGCCGAACTCGACGGGGATCCGCTGGAGGTCTCCCGGGGGCTGCTCAGCTGCCGGGCTTGATCAGGGCCTCGGCTGCGCCGAGTTCGGGGCGGGACGGAGCTCGTTGGAGGCGGACGGGGCTGGTCATGTGCCTGGCCTGGCGGGTGCCTCGTGTGTGTCGAGCGTCGATCGGATCGAGGTTCGTTGGATGCAGCCCCGCGCCTGCTCAGCGACCAGGGTCTCGTCTGCGCCGAGTTCGGGGCGGGCCGAGGCTCGTTGGAGGCGGACGGGGCTGGTCATGCGTCTGGCTTGACGGGTGCCTCGTCCGTGCCGAACGCCGATCGGATCGAGGTTCGTTGGATGCAGCCCCGCGACCCGCTCAGCTGCCCAGCGTGACCAGGGCCTCGTCTGTCAGGCGGTATACCGTCCACTCGTTCTGTGGGCGGGCGCCCAGGGACTTGTAGAAGGCGATGGACGGGGTGTTCCAGTTCAGGACGGACCACTCCAGGCGCTGGTAGCCGCGCTCCACGCAGATTCGGGCCAGTTCGGTGAGCAGGGCCTTGCCGTGGCCGGCGCCTCGGGCCGTGGGGCGGACGTAGAGGTCCTCCAGGTAGATGCCGTGGACGCCGCGCCAGGTGGAGAAGTTCAGGAACCACAGGGCGAAGCCGACCGGCTCGCCGGTCGTGTCGTCGACGGCGATGTGGGCGTAGGCGGCGGGGCGGTCGCCGAAGAGGGCCTCGTGGAGCTGTTCCTCGGTCGCGTTGGCCTCGTCCGGGGCCTTCTCGTACTCGGCCAGCTCGCGGACGAGGGCGTGGATGACGGGGATGTCGGCGGGAGTCGCGGTGCGGATCATGTCGGGAGGTTAACCGCCCTGGCCGCGCAGGCGGTCGGCAATTTCCAGGTGCTCCGGAAGCGGAGCGTTGCCCTCCTCGAGCTGCCACACCGAGTTCTGGAGCACGCGGCCCAGCGTCCAGGCGCGCGCCCGGTCCCGGTCGAGGCCGAGGACGTCCGTCATCGCGTCGAAGCGCCAGCGGACCTCGTCGGGGTCGAAGCGGTTCCACAGGGCGGGGAAAAGGTCGAAGCCGGGGTCGCCCGCGAGGGGCTTGGGGTCGATGGCGAGCCAGGGGGCGCGGTCGGAGGCCAGGACGTTCTCGAAGTGCAGGTCCCAGTGGAGGAGTTGGTCGCCTGGTTCGTCGGCGACCTCCCGCACGGCCGCCGCGCAGTCCGCGAGCGGGGCCGGGTCCTTGAGCTGGGGGAGTACCGCCGCCGTGCGGTCCAGGAGGCGCGGGGCGATATCGGCGAGGCGGCGGAGTTCCGGTGGGGCCTTCAGGGCCGTCAGCCTGGCCAGCAGGTGGGCGATGACGAGGGTGGCCTCACGGGTGTCGGGCAGGTCGTCCAACGGGCGCTCCGAGTCGAGCCGTTCGAGGAGCAGCGTGCCGTTGTCGGCAGCCAGGAGCCTTGCGGCGCCCTCGCCGTTCCAGGCCCGTAGCGCGACCGGCTCGCCGACGGTCTCGTCGTCGACGTCCTGGAGCTTGAGCACGGCGGGTGTGCCGTCGGCGCGCAGGACGGGGAGGACGGCGGCGCAGCGGCCGTACATGGGCGGGCCGTCGGGGCGGAGGTCCCAGCGCTGGAGGAAGGGCGCGGCGCGTTCGGCGATCACGGGCCGACGGTAGCGGCGTACGCGTGCCGTCAGCCACGCAATAACCACGGAATCCGAAGGAGACACCGGCCGCCGACACGGGTTAACGTCCCGGCCATGAGCAGCTCGGTCAGCGATGTCGTCAACGGCGGCATCTCCTTCTGGTACGCGAACGACGGCCTCCCCGCGGTGCGGGAGCCGCTGCCCGGGGACGCCTCGGCCGATGTGGTGATCGTCGGCGGTGGCTACACGGGACTGTGGACCGCGTACTACCTGAAGAAGGCGGCGCCCTTCCTCCGGATCACCGTCCTTGAGCAGAAGTTCTGCGGCTACGGCGCCTCCGGGCGCAACGGCGGCTGGCTGTACAACGGCATCGCGGGCCGCGACCGGTACGCGAAGCTGCACGGGCGGGACGCCGCCGTACGGCTGCAGCAGGCCATGAACGGCACCGTCGACGAGGTCGTCGCCGTCGCCGCGGCGGAGGGCATCGAGGCCGACGTACACAAGGGCGGGGTGCTCGAAGTCGCCCGTACGCCCGCACAGTTGGCGCGGCTCAAGGCCTTCCACGAAGCCGAGCTGGCCTTCGGGGAGAAGGACCGGGAGCTGTACGGCGCCGGGGAGACCGCCGAGCGGATCCGGGTCGCGGACGCGGTCGGGTCGTCGTGGACTCCGCACGGGGCCCGGGTGCATCCGGTGAAGCTGGTGAAGGGGCTGGCCGCCGCTGTTGAGGCGCTCGGGGTCGTCATCCATGAGCAGACGCCGGTGACGGAGATCCGTCCCAAGCACGCGGTGACGCCGTACGGCACCGTCCGCGCGCCCTATGTCCTGCGCTGTACCGAGGGCTTCACCGCCGCGCTCAAGGGCGAGCGGCGGACCTGGCTGCCGATGAACTCCTCGATGATCGCCACCGAGCCGCTGACCGACGAGCAGTGGGAGTCGGTGGGCTGGGACGGGCGCGAGACGCTCGGCGACATGGCGCACGCCTACATGTACGCCCAGCGCACGGCCGACGGGCGGATCGCGCTCGGCGGTCGCGGGGTGCCGTACCGCTTCGGCTCGGGGACCGACAACGACGGGCGGACCCAGCCCGCGACCATCGAGGCGCTGCGGGAGCTCCTGCACGGGTTCTTCCCGTCGCTGGCCGGCGTCCGGGTGGAGCATGCCTGGTCCGGGGTGCTGGGCGTGCCCCGCGACTGGTGCGCCACGGTGACGCTGGACCGGTCGACGGGGCTCGGCTGGGCGGGCGGGTACGTCGGTTCAGGCGTGGCCACGGCCAATCTGGCGGCGCGGACCCTGCGGGACCTGGTCCAGCAGGACTCGGGGCAAGGGGGCCGCACCGAGCTGACGGATCTGCCGTGGGTGGGGCACAAGGTGCGCAAGTGGGAGCCGGAGCCGTTGCGTTGGCTGGGCGTCCAGGGCATGTACGCGGTGTACCGGGCGGCGGACCGGCGGGAGGCGGTGACTCGGGGGGCGGAGTCGTCGCGGCTGGCGCGGTTTGCGGATCGGGTGGCGGGGCGCGGCTGAGCGTCGGCTGGGGGCTGGTGACCACTGGGGTACCGCCGGGTGCCGTATGTCGGGTGCGGGTGCGTTGTGGCTGGTCGCGCAGTTCCCCGCGCCCCTGGGGCGTCTGCGGTGCCCCGTGTTGTCGCGGCCCTCTACGGCTCCAGTACCACCTTTCCCGTCGTCCCCCTTGTCTCCAGCGCCCGGTGCGCCGCGGCGGCCTCGGTGAGGGGGAAGCGTTGGACCGCCGGGGTCAGGCGGCCCTCCGCCGCCTCCACCAACGCCCGCAGTTCGAGTGTGCGGACCGGGTTGGGGCCGCCGGCCTTGCTCATCATCACGGGGCCGAGGACCTGCTCGGAGACGCCCTCGACGAGGTAGGGCTCGCCGCCTTGGATGCCTTCGCCGGACCAGCCGAAGACGATGTGCTTGCCGCCCGGGCCGAGCAGGGCGACGGATTGTTCGGCCGCGCTGCCACCCACCCCGTCGAAGACCACGGTGGCCGCACGGCCGCCCAGCCAGGCGCGGACCTTCTCCGGCCAGTCGGGGTCCTTGTAGTCGACGGCGAGGTCGGCGCCGTTCGCCTGGACGCGGGCGACCTTCTCCGGGCCGCCGGCGAGACCGACGACGGTGGCGCCGGCGTTCTTGGCGTACTGCACGAGCAGGGTGCCGATCCCGCCGGCCGCCGCCGGGACGACGGCCACGGAGTCCGGGCCCAGCTCGGCGAACTGCAGGATCCCCATCGCCGTACGACCCGTGCCGATCATGGCGACCGCCTCGGCGTAGTCCAGGTTCGCCGGGATCTCGTGGAGGCGCTCGACCTCGGTGACGGCGAGTTCGGCGTACCCGCCGGGCGCGAAGCCCAGGTGGGCCACCACCCGCTTGTCGAGCCAGAGGTCGGCCACGCCCTCGCCGAGGGCCACGACCACGCCCGCGACCTCCCGGCCCGGGATGGTGGGCAGGGGGGTCGGGGCGGGGGCCGGGCCCTGTGCGCCCTCGCGCAGGGCGGTGTCGAGGAGGTGGACACCGGCCGCGGCGACGGCGATGCGGACCTGGCCGGGGCCCGGCCGGGGGTCCTCGACCTGCTCGTAGGTGAGGTTCTCGGCCGGTCCGAAGGCGTGCAGGCGGATGGCGTGCATCAGGGGTCCCCCATCACTCGTTGGCTCTCTCGGGTGACCACTCTTCAACCTCAAGCATGCTTGAGGTCAAGGGCGTTCTGTCCGAGGGCCAGCGACACCGCGGTCAGCGCACTGTTGAAGGACACCTCGGAGAGCACTCCGGGCGCGGCGACCTGGTCGCCCGCGAGATAGACGCCGTCGCCCCGGTCGATGGCCGGCCGGTCCCGCCAGCTGGTGCCGGGCAGGTCCACGGCTCCGGTACGGCCGTTGGCGAGGGCCTCCCGTCGCCAGGTGACCCGGTCCCGCCAGCCCTCGAAGGCGAGGTCCAGCAGTTGCTCGGCGCGGGCGATGCCGGCGGCCTTCGACTCGGTGGGGCCGAGCGGGATCTGCCCCTGGATCAGCTGCTCGCCGGCCGGCGCCAGGGTCCGGTCCTGCGCGGTGAACCGCTCGATCCACCCCGGTTGGTCCAGGTCGGACACGGCGAAGGCGTCCCCGCGCCGGGTGCGCACCGCCAGGTCGATCAGCGCCGTACGGCCGCTCGTCCAGGTCAGACTGTCGTCCTTCAGCAGCCGCCGGGCGGAGTCCAGCGAGGTGGCGACGACGACCGGGGTGTCGGTCGGGAGGGTGTCGACGCGGGACAGGGTCTCCATCCGGACCCCAAGATTCCAGGCGCGGTCGGCCATCCGTCCGATGACACTGCCCCAGCCGCCGCGCGGGTAGTGCGCCTCCGGCGGGAGCTTGGTGGCGCGGCGCAGCCGCTCCTGCACGAAGGCGGCGGAGAGCGCGCCGGGGTCGTGGTGGAAGAGGGCGACGGCGGAGTAGTGAGCGGCGGCCTGGGCCCCCTCGTCACCGGCGACACCGGTCGCCCAGGTCAGGAAGTCCACGTCGACGGGTGCCTGGGGCAGGCCGCGGCGCAGCAGCTTGAGCATGCCGAAGGGCGGGGTGCGGCGCAGTACGCCCTTGTGGCGCAGCCGCAGCCGGGCCGCCTCCAGGGGCGGGAGCGGGGCGAGCGGTCCGATCAGATCGCGCTGCTTGAGCCAGGTCCAGTGCGGGCCGCCGTTGTAGAGGGCGTGCGGTCCCTCGTTGGTCCGGTACGGCCCCTCAGCCGTCCGCGCCCGTCCGCCCAGGGTGTGGTGGGCTTCGTACACGGTGACCCGGGCGCCGGCTTCGGCGGCGGTGATGGCCGCGGCGAGTCCGGCGAAGCCGCCGCCGACGACGGTGATGCGGTGCATAGGGGTCTCCCTCTGCTTGGTTGGCCTTCTGCTTGGTGGCCCTTTCTTCCAGTACGACGCATCGGGCGCCCTCGAATGTGACATCGGGCGGGTTTTCGCAGGTCAGGGGCGTTGTCAGTGGCGGGGTGCAGCATGGGGACATGGCGACTACGGGTGGTAGTGGTACGAGGGTGAAGGCGGCCCGGCGCCCCGAGGTGCGGCTGGCGGCGCTGGAGCCGTACACCGAGGGGGAGCTGGAGCCGGACGGGGATTACGACGGGTTGGAGTTCCGGGAGGCGGATCTCGCCGGGCAGGACGGGGGCGGCGCCCGCTTCATGGACTGCGCGCTGAGAGCGTGCGCGCTGGACGAGACCCGGCTCACCCGCGCCCGCTTCCTGGACTCGGTGCTGAGCGCTCCACGCGGTGTCGGCACAGACCTTTCCGAGGCGACGCTTCGTGATGTGGAGCTGCTCGATGCCCGTCTCGGCGGGGTGCAGTTGCACGGCGGCGCTCTGGAACGCGTCCTGATCCGCGGCGGCAAGATCGACTACCTGAATCTGCGCGGGGCCCGCCTCAGAGACGTCGTCTTCGAGAACTGCGTCCTGGTGGAGCCGGACTTCGGCGGGGCGACCCTGGAGCGGGTCTCGTTCCCGGGGTGCGTACTGAAGGGCGCGGACCTCGCCGGGGCGAACCTGACGGACGTGGACCTCAGAGAGGCGGCGTCACTGGAGATCGCGCGGGGGGTGGAGCGGCTCGCGGGGGCGGTGATCAGTACGGGGCAACTGCTGGATCTGGCGGGGGTGTTGGCGGGGGCGCTGGGGATTCGAGTGGAGGAGTGACACGGGCTCTCGGGGCGCGCCGGGGGAAACGGGCGTGGAGGAGCGTGTCAAGACACCCAAGGGGAATCGCGCCGGGCGGAGAGGCGTTAGGACACCCGGGGATAGCGGGCCTGCAAGGTCCAGATCGCCGGGTTCTCCGCCAGGTCCTCGTGCAGGTCGCACAGGTCGGCGATCAGGTCGTGCAGGAAGTCACGGGCCTCGCGGCGCAGCTCTGCGTGGGAGAAGGTCAGCGGTGCCTCCTCGGTCGGCATCCAGTCCGCCTCCACGTCCACCCAGCCGAAGCGGCGCTCGAAGAGCATCCGGTCCGTGGACTCGGTGAAGTCCAGTTCCGCCCGCTGCGGACGGGAGGCCCTGGAGCCCGCCGGGTCCTGGTCGATCCGCTCCACGATGTCGCACAGCGCCCACGCGAAGTCCAGCACCGGCACCCATCCCCAGGCTGTGGACAACTCCCGGTCCGCCTTGGTGTCCGCCAGATAGACATCACCGCAGAACAGATCGTGCCGCAGGGCGCGGACGTCCGCGCGGCGGTAGTCCGTCTGCGGGGGGTCCGGGAAGCGGTTGGAGAGGGCGTAGCCGATGTCGAGCACGTAGGTGATGGTGTCACGGCCTCGTAGGATCACGGTCGTGTCCCGGTTCGTACGGCTGTGCCTGGTTCCCGCCCTGCTCGCGCTGACGGCCTGCGGCGGTGGCGGCCACGGCTCCCCCGGCGCCCCGGGCCTGGGCGACCCGTACTTCCCGAAGGCCGGGAACGGCGGCTACGACGTCAGCCACTACGCGCTCGCCCTCGACTACGCGCCGGACACCCGCCGCCTCACCGGTACGGCCACGATCACCGCCCGCGCCACCCAGCACCTCTCCGCCTTCGACCTGGACCTCAAGGGGCTCACCGTCGACGACGTCACCGTCGAGGGCGAGCGTGCCCGCTGGGACCGCGAGGGCCAGGAGCTGACCGTCCGCCCGCCCGAGGGCCTCGACGACGGCGAGACCTTCGAGGTCCGGGTCCGCTACTCCGGCACCCCCCGCACCATCACCGACCCGGACGGCTCCCAGGAGGGCTGGCTGCGCACCGAGAGCGGCGCCCTCGCGCTCGGCGAGCCGATGGGGTCGATGACCTGGTTCCCCGGCAACCACCACCCCGCGGACAAGGCGTCGTACGACATCGCGGTCACCGTGCCGAAGGGCCTGCGCGCCGTCTCCAACGGGGAGTTGACCGGCGAGCGGACCAGGGCGGGCCGTACGACCTTCAGCTGGCGCAGTGCCGAGCCGATGGCCGGCTATGTCGCCACGGTCGCGATCGGCGCGTACGAGATCCGGCGGTCCACCGCCGGGGACGTACCGGTGTACACGGCTGTCGATCCGGGCGAGGACGGGGCGAGCGTCGATGAGCTGCCCGACGTCATGGAGTGGGCGGAGTACAACTTCGGGCCCTACCCCTTCTCCTCCACCGGCGTGATCATCGCGGGCGCCGGGGACTCCGACTACGCCCTGGAGACCCAGAACCGGCCAGTCTTCCCCGGCGCCCCCGACACCGAGCTGCTGGTCCACGAGATCGCCCACCAGTGGTTCGGCAACTCCGTCACACCAAAGACCTGGCGGGACATGTGGCTGAACGAAGGGTTCGCGACCTACGCGGAGTGGCTCTGGGCGGAGGACCAGGGCGGCGACAGCGCGCAGGAGACCTTCGAGGCGCTGTACGACAGCGACGACGCCGACCTGTGGGCCTTCCCGCCCGCCGAGCCGCCCGGCGCCGAGCACATCTCGGACCGGCCGGTCTACGACCGTGGCGCGATGGTTGTCCACAAGATCCGGCAGACGGTGGGCGACGACGCCTTCTACGACCTCGTCCAGGGCTGGACGGCGGACCGGCGCCATGGCAACGCGAGCACCGACGACTTCACGGAGTACGTCGAACAGCGGGCGCCGGACGAGGACTTCGGCCGGATCTGGGCGGACTGGCTGTACGGGGAGGGGCAGCCGGACCGCCCCTGACGGACGGTCCGGCTGCCGTGCTGCCCTGCGGGGTCAGTTGACGTTGACCGCCTTCCAGGCCGCCGCGACCGCCTGCTGCTCGGCGCTGTTCGCGCCGTACAGGTCGCTCGCCGCCTGGAGTGTCGCCGTGCGGGCGCCCGCGTAGTTGGTCGACGAGGTCATGTACGTCGTCAGGGCCCGGTACCAGATCAGATAGGCCTTGGTGCGGCCGATCCCGGTGACCGTGGAGCCGTCGTAGGTCGGGGAGTCGTATGCGACGCCGTTGATCGTCTTGGCGCCGCTGCCCTCGGACAGCAGGTAGAAGAAGTGGTTGGCGACGCCCGACGAGTAGTGCACGTCGAGGCGGGCGACCGTGCGCGACCAGTAGTCGACGGAGTTGCCGTCCCGGCTGGGCTTGTCCATGTAGCGCAGCGGGGTGCCGTTGCCGCGGATGTCGATCTTCTCGCCGATGAGGTAGTCGCCGGTGTCGGAGGAGTTGTTCGCGAAGAACTCCACCGAGGTGCCGAGGATGTCGGAGGTGGCCTCGTTCAGGCCGCCGGACTCCCGGCTGTAGCGCAGGCCCGCCGTGGCGGAGGTCAGACCGTGGGTCATCTCGTGCCCGGCGACATCGAGCGAGGTGAGCGGCTTGAGGTTGCCCGCGCCGTCGCCGTACGTCATGCAGAAGCACTGGTCCGACCAGAAGGCGTTGACGTAGGCGTTGCCGTAGTGGACGCGCGAGTAGGCGGCCACGCCGTCGCCGCGGATGCCGTTGCGGCCCAGCTCGTTCTTGTAGAAGTCCCAGGTCACGGCGGCGCCGTAGTGGGCGTCCACGGCGGCGGTCTGACGGTTCGTCGGGGTGCCGTCGCCCCAGGTGTCGTCGGCGTCGTGGAAGAGGGTGCCTGTGCCGTTGGTGGCGCCGTTCAGGTCGTACGTCTTGTGGTTGCCGCGTCCGGAGTCGGTGAGGTCGTAGCCGCCGGACGCGGAGGCGGTGGTGCCGAGCGGGACCGTGCCGCTGTACTGGCTGGTGCCCGAGCCGGTCTCGATGGCCTCGAAGGAGTACAGCCGCTTGCCGGTGGCCGCGTCGGTGATGATGTGCAACTCGCTCGGGGTGCCGTCGTGCTGGAGGCCCTCGACGACGGTCTCGTAGGCGAGGACGGGCTTGCCGTCGGCGGCCCAGACGACCTTGCGGGGCGTCGCGGCGGTGCCCTCGGCTGCCGCCTTGAGCGCGGACTTCTTCGCGGTGGCGGCGGATATCGCGGCGTCGGTGGACGTCACGGCTATCCGGGCCTTGGTCGCCTTGCTGACGCTCTTCAGGTCACCGCTCTTCGTCACATGGGTGACCAGGTCGCCGCCGAGGACGGGCAGGCCGGCGTACGTCCGCTCATAGCGGGTGTGGACGGCGCCGTTCGCGTCCTTGACGACGTCCCGGACGACGAGTTTCTCCTTGGCGCCGAGCCCGAGCTCGCGGGCCGTCGAACCGGCGTCCGCCTGGGCCGACTTGATGGCGGCGGCACGGGCCGAAGTGCCGAGGGGGAGGGCCGCGGTGGTCCCCGGCTCGGGCGCCGCGGAGGCGGGGCCGTTCTGCAGCGCGAGCACGACCATCGCGGCCGACCCGATCAGGGCGGTGGCGCGGAGGGCGGTGGTGCGGGAGGTACGGGTGGCGCGGAGGTGCTGTCTCACTCGGTCTCCTTCGTCGCTGGCCTCATGGTTGGGGCACAGGTGGGGCACAGAGTTGCGGCGAGCGAGGAGAGGGTGACATCCGGACACCTCTGTTTGACAGGGTGCCGTCAAGATTTTACGGGTTCGTATCCGAAAGCCGTTTCCGACGGTCCGTTATGCGGACGTCTCCCACTCCGTCAGAAGCCGGGCCAGATCGGGCGGCCAGATCGGTTCCGGCGCCGCGGTCAGCTCCTCGCGGGTCCACCAGTGCCAGGTGAGGATGCCGTCCTGGGCGTGGGCGGCGGCGAGTTGGGGGCCGGCGGGTTCGCGGCGCGGGCCTCGGGTGACGTAGATGTGCTCGTGCTGGCGGACGGGGATGTCCATGCGGGTGAAGTCGTGCTCCCAGGTGCACAGCAGCGGGCCCGCTTCCAGGTCCGTCCAGCCCGTCTCCTCGCCCATTTCGCGCAGAGCGCCCTCACGCGGGGTCTCGCCCCCCTCCAGGCCGCCGCCGGGCAGGGCCCAGTGGACGCCGACCTCGGTGTTGTCGTAGCGGAAGAGGAAGACCGCGCCGTCCGGGTCGAGGACGGCAACTCGGGCGGCCCGGCGCGGGATGCGCAGGGGCTTGCGCAGGACCGCGCAGGGGCGGCCCAGTCCGCGGTCCTCGCGGTGGTCGATGACCTCGTACCCGAGGGCGGTCCAGAAGGCCAGCGCCTTGGGGTTGTTGTCGAGCACGGCCAGGCGTACAGCGGTGCGGCCCTCGGCGCGGAAGCGGTCCTCGACGAGGGAGGCGAGCCGACGGCCGTATCCCTGCCGCTGGGTGCTCGCGTCCACCATCAGCAGACCGATCCACGGGTCCGGGTCGGCCGGATCGGGGTGCTGGGCAAGGGTGATCACGACCCCGACGAGCCGCCCCGCGCTACGGGCGAGCAACACCTCTGCATCCGGCTCCGCCAACTCGTCGGCCAGCGCGGCCGCCACCTGCTCCGGCCGGATGTCGTCCGGGTCCGGGAAGTCGCCGCTGAGGGCATGGAAGTCCCGGTTGGAGGCGTAGAGGGCGGTGAGTTCGGTGAGCAGGGGGCCCGGGATGTCGTGGTCGGGGGCCTTGCGCAGGGGCTCGAGAAACATGCACAGGACGCTACTGCGCAACGACCGAACCCCCGGCCGGAGCCGGGGGTTCGGGCATGTCTGCGCTGTTTGTCAGACGCTGACGCCGAAGTCCTGGGCGATGCCCACCAGGCCCGAGGCGTAGCCCTGGCCCACCGCGCGGAACTTCCACTCCGCGCCGTTGCGGTACAGCTCGCCGAAGACCATGGCCGTCTCCGTGGCCGCGTCCTCCGACAGGTCGTAGCGCGCGATCTCGGCGCCGCCCGCCTCGTTCAGGATGCGGATGTAGGCGTTGCGGACCTGGCCGAAGTTCTGCGAGCGGTTCTCGGCGTCGTAGATCGAGACCGGGAAGACGATCTTCTCGATGTCGGCCGGGAGGCCGGCGAGGTTGACCTTGATCGCCTCGTCGTCGCCCGCGCCCTCGCCGGTGCGGTTGTCACCGGTGTGGACGATGGTGCTGTCCGGGGTCTGCTTGTTGTTGAAGAACACGAAGTGGCCGTCCGAGTAGACCTTGCCCTGCGTGTTGACCGCGATCGCGGAGGCGTCGAGGTCGAAGTCCGTGCCGGTGGTGGTGCGGACGTCCCAGCCGAGGCCCACGGTGACAGCGGTCAGGCCCGGAGCCTCCTTGGTGAGCGAGACGTTGCCACCCTTGGACAGGCTTACAGCCATTGTTGGGAGTCCCTTCCCTCGTTATGCGTACGAGCACGAAGCTACAGCTACCTCTATGAACGCCGAGAGGGGTACGCGAGTTCCAGCCCTCTTTACTTTCTTTACTCGCCCTTCTGGAGGGCACCGGGATATTCGCGTGACGTGGACCGGACAGACGCGCGACCATGGACGGCATGTCCGGTCCTCACGTCATCCGCGACTCCGTCTCGCTCCCCGAGGCCGAGCTCATGTGGCGTTTCTCGCGCTCGTCGGGGCCCGGCGGACAGCACGTCAACACCAGCGACTCCCAGGTGGAGCTGCGCTTCGACCTCGCGCGCACCGAGGCGCTGCCCGAGGTGTGGAAGCAGCGGGCGCTGGAGCGGCTCGCCGGACGCCTGGCCGACGGCGTCATCACCGTCCGCTCCTCCGAGCACCGCTCCCAGTGGCGCAACCGCGAGACCGCCGCCGTACGCCTCGCGGCGCTGCTCGCGGAGGCCACCGCGCCGCCGCCCAAGCCGCGCAAGCCGACCCGCATCCCCCGGGGCATCAACGAACGGCGACTGCGGAACAAGAAGCAGCGCTCGGACACCAAGCGGGGCCGGTCCGGGCGCGACTGGGGATAGTCCGCGACCGGGGACAGTCGCCGTCACACATTCGACCTCCCGTCCGTCATCCCAGTGACCACAAGGGTCACCACGAGAGGGTGTGACGGACCGATGACCACCGACCACGACTTCCTCGCCCAGCGCTTCGAGGCGCACCGGGGGCATCTGCTGGCCGTCGCCCACCGCATGCTGGGCTCGTCCGCCGAGGCCGAGGACGCCGTGCAGGAGGCCTGGTTCCGGCTCAGCCGGTCCGAGGCTGCACGTATCGACAATCTGGGCGGCTGGTTGACCACCGTCGTCGGCCGGGTCTGCCTCGACCTGCTCCGCTCCCGCGGCTCGCGCGCCGAGCGGCCGCTGGACGCCGTGGGAACGGAGCCCGCCGCCGGCGCCGACCCCGAGCAGGACGCGCTGCTCGCCGACTCGGTCGGGATCGCCCTGCTCGTCGTCCTGGACACCCTGACGCCCGCCGAGCGGCTGGCGTTCGTGCTGCACGACCTGTTCGCGGTGCCCTTCGAGGAGATCGCGACCGTGGTCGACCGTACGCCCGCCGCCGCGCGGCAGCTGGCCAGCAGGGCCCGGCGCCGGGTGCGGGGCGCGGAGCCGGCGGCCGTCGATCCGGCCCGGCAGCGGACGGTCGTCGACGCGTTCCTGGCCGCCGTCCGGGACGGGGACTTCGACGCGCTGGTCGGGGTGCTCGACCCCGATGTCGTGGCGCGCAGCGAGGCAGGGGTGACGACCGGGGCCCTTGCCGTGGCCAGGGGTGCCTCCGGATTCGCGGCCCTCGCCGCTCTCGCCCGGCCCGCGCTGGTCGACGGCCGGGCGGGTTTCGCGGTGCTGGTCGACGGGCGGCTGGAACGGGTGCTGGACTTCACGGTCGTACGGAACCGGATCGCCGTCATCGACATCGTGAAGGACCCCGAGCGGCTGGCCGGGCTCGATGTCCGCCTGATCTAGGAGAGCTCCAGGACCCCGACCGTCTGGCCCCCGCTGGTCTCCCCGTTCGGCTCGAAGCCGAGCCCGAGATAGAACCCCTCGGGACCGGTCGGGCCGGGATGCCAGGTGACGTACATCTCCTTCCCGCCCCGGCGGCGCAGCTCCTGCGCCACGGACTCGACCGCGAAGCGGCCGTAGCCCCGGCCCTGTTCCTGCGCCGCGATGTTCAGGCGCCACAGGCCGGAGCGGAAGAGGGTGCCGTCGCCCTTCCAGTCGATGTCGAGGAACGCCATCAGGAAGCCGACCGTCCGGCCGTCGTCGACGATCAGGCGGGGCCAGGCGGCGCCGGGCCGGACATAGGCCTCGGCGAGCGAGTGCGCGACGGGTTCGACGGCGTGCTCCTGGTCCGGGCGGATCCGGATGGCGAGCGCGTCCTCGACATTCTTCGGCGTGAGGGATTCCAGGCGGGGTCCGGTCGTCGTCATGCGCGCACCCTAGGCCGTACCTTCACGCGCGGTCATATGAATTCCGGCTCAGCCCAATTGGCGATAGCGACCACGGAAATACGTCAACGGCCCGCCCTCCGCGCTCGGCACGCTCGCCGTCAGGACGCGGCCGATCACCAGCGTGTGGTCGCCCGCGATCATCCGCTGCTCGGTCCGGCACTCCAGCTGGGCCAGCGCGCCGCCCACCAGTGCGGCGCCGGTCGCCGCGCCGCGGACGTACGGGATGTCCTCGAAGAGGAGCCGGTCGCTGATACGGCCCTTCATGGCGAAGCGGCCGGCGATGTGCCGCTGGCTCTCGGAGAGGACGGAGACCGCCCAGAAGGGCTGCTCGTCGAGCAGGTCGTCCATCCGGGCGCCCGTGCGCAGGCTGACCAGGACCAGGGGCGGGTCCAGGGAGACCGACATGAACGCCGTCGCCGTCATCCCGACGTCCTCGCCCTTCGGCCCGTCGGCGGCGAGCGGGGGTTCGTAGGCGGTCACCAGGACCACGCCCGCGGCCAGCCGGGACATGGCGGCGCGGAACTCGTCGTTGCTCACCCCCTCAGCATGCCCGGCGACGGGCGGTGCGGTGATCGGGGCGGGCGCGGCAGGGGGAGTGTTCGGCACGCCGGAAACGCTAATCTCCGGGGCTAGGGTGTCGCATCGGGCCCGGGGCCGAGAACGGACCTAGGACCTCCGACCGACAGCAGACAGCACACAAACTTTGCGTTCAGTAAACGCACAGGAAAAACGCAGAAACCCCGCTCAATTGTTCATCTTTCGCTGTGACTTGAGTCACAAGGGCCATTAATTGTTGACCCTGTGTACCGAGTGGGCAGCGCGCTGTGATTCAGTGGCGGGGAAGCTTCATCAAGAACGGCAAGGGCACCGTACCGAAAAGACGCCGAAGACAACCCTTGATTCGCTGCGAGGTCTCGGGGGGAGGGCGAGCATGGAGACCGAGTCGGAGCCGTACGTCCGTCTTGCGACCCTGCGACAACTGCACCAGGTCATGGCGGACATGAACACCGCGCGCAGCCTGGCCGACACACTGCAGACCGTCGCCGACGGCGTCGTCACCGGCCTCGGCTACGAGCTGGCGTGCGTCAACCTGGTCCGGCCCGACGGCGACCTCGTCGTCGCCGCCCTCGCCGGCAACCCCGCCGCCGAGGCGCTGATCACCGGCCGCACCGGCTCCCGCGAGTCCTGGGAGCGCCGGCTGAGCATGGGCGAGCACTGGGGCGACCTGGTCTTCATTCCGCACACCGAGGGCTGGGTCCTCGACGACGACGACGTCCCGCAGTGGTACACCGACGGGCCCGCGCCCCGCTTCGAGGACGAGTGGCACCCCTCGGACCGACTCTTCGCACCCATGTACACCCCGGACGCGCACGGCGGCAGCGGCGAGCTGATCGGCGTCCTGTCCGTGGACCGCCCGCGCAACGGCCGGCTGCCGGGCGCATGGGGGCGCGAGGCCCTGCAGATGTACGCGTTCCAGGCCGCCATCGCGATCAGCAACGCGCGTCTACGCGCGAATATGCAGCGGGCACTGGTCAGGCTCGAGCGCGAGCAGCAGGCCCTCAGGGCCAGCGAGGAAAGCTTCAGGCAGGCCTTCGAGTACGCCCCCTCCGGCATGGCCATCGCCGAGATGGGCGGCGACCAGCACGGCCGCATCCTCAGGACCAACGACGCGCTCTGCCGCCTCCTCGGCCGCCCCGCCTCCGCGATGCGCCGCTACTCCTTCTCCGACCTCGTCCACCCCGAGGACATCGGCACCCTGCTCAGGACCTCCGCCGAGGGCGGCCGGGCGGAGCTCAGGCTCGGGCGCCGGGACGGTACGTACGTCTGGGTGTCCCTGCGCAACAGCGTCGTCGCCGACGCAGCCGACGGCCCCCGCTTTCTGCTCACCCACGTCGAGGACATAGAGGAGCGCAAGCGGCGCGAGCTCCAGCTCGCCCACCGCGCCTCCCACGACTCCCTGACCGGGCTGCCGAACTCCGCCGAGCTGCGCGCCCGCCTCTCCTCGCGGCTGTGCCAGCGCCCCACCCACGCCGGCGCCCTGGAGTCCATGGACGCCGCGTTCGGCCACCCCGCCTACGACGTCAACGGCCACGGCTTCGACTTCCGGCCCGGCACCGACGCCCTCGACGGATTCGACCACCATGTGCACACCGTCGCCCCTGAGAGTGAACACGACGACGGCACCAAGGGGCTCGCGGTGCTCTTCTGCGACCTCGACGGCTTCAAGTCGATCAACGACCGGTTCGGGCACAACGCCGGTGACGCGGTCCTCATCGAGGTCGCCCGCCGGCTGTCCCGGCAGGTCCGGGACGGCGACACCGTGGCCCGGCTCGGCGGCGACGAGTTCGTGGTTCTGGCCGACGGGCTCGGCCGGGCCGACGCCCAGGACCTGGCCGTACGGCTGCGCAACGAGATCATCCAGCCGATCCGGGTCGACGGCCGCGCCATGCGGGTGGGCGCCAGCTTCGGTATCGGGTGGGCGCACTGCGGCATGACCGCGGACGAGGTGTTGAAGTCCGCCGACGAGCGGATGTACGTAGAGAAACGATCTCGTCCCAAACAGCACAGACGTGCGGGATGAGCCCCAGGTCAGCGAGCTGATGCGGTCCGAGTCACCCGTTTGGGCCAGCCAGAGCGGGTAGGCTCGCCATTCGCCACACGTACCGCATCCGCCCGCACCTGGTGAGGAGTACCAAAGGGATGACGTCCGGTAACAACGGGGCGAGCACGCCGCCCGAGGACGACGACCCGTTCGGCTACCTCTACGCCGACGGGCAGGCCAACGGCGCCCAGCCTCCGTCGAGTGGCTACGGCTACCCGAACGCGATGAACCGGACCCGTCCGGTCGGCCAGCGCCAGTACGGCCAGCAGACGGCCCCGCAGGTGCCGCCGCAGCAGGGCACGTACGGCCAGCCGAACGCGCACTACGCGGCCCCGGAGACCTTCCCGGGCAGCGCGCCGACCACCCAGCAGCAGCTGCCGTCCTACGGCGGCGGCAACGGCCGCGGACGCGGTCCGAACACCAAGGGGCTGCTGATCGGCGCCATCGCGGTGGTCGCCGCGGTCGTCATCGGCATCGCGGTGGCGATGGCGGGCGGCGACGACGGCGACAAGGGCGGCGGCAACCAGGCCGACTCGACGCCGACGCAGGGCGAGAGCAAGGACTCGAGTCCTTCGGCCAGCAGCAGTGCCGGGGAGAAGGCGGAACTGCCGAAGTCCGACGCGAAGTCGCTGCGGCTCTCGCCGGGCGTGGGCCTTGCCTCGGATGTGACGGGCGCCAACTCCGGCAGCTATGTCACGGGTCTCAACCAGAGCGGTGCCTCGGTCACCTGGAGCGTCGACGGTATCCCGGAAGAGGGCGTCTACACGCTGTTCACGCGCTACAGCGTCCCCGGCAAGGATCAGTCGATGACGCTCACCGTCAACGGCAAGGTGTTCGGCAGCAAGATGAACCTCAGCAACTTCGCGAAAGCCGGCGAGGGTGACTACGCGAAGGCCTGGACCGAGACCTACGTGTGGCCGACGCTCAACAAGGGCACCAACACCATCGTGATTTCCTGCGGGAATGGCGACAAGTGCGACGTCCTGCTGGACCAGCTGTGGCTGAAGGCCGGACAGGTCAAGAACTAGCTCTGTAGGTGGGCCGCCAGTGTGCTGAGCAGGCCCACCACCCCCGCCGGACCCTTCACCACCACGTCCGCCTTCGCCTCCAGCTCCGGAACCTCCTCGCTGCCGCTGCTGCACACCAGCAGGCCCGGGGTGCCGTCGGTGCGGAGTTTGTCGACGGCCGCGTAGGCGGGCAGGTCGCCCAGGTCGTCACCGGCGTAGAGGACCGAGGTCGCGTCGATCTCGCGGACGTAGTCCAGCAGGGCGACGCCCTTGTCCATGCCGGGTGGCCGCAGTTCCAGGACCAGACGGCCCGGTTCGACGATCAGGCCGTGCCGGGCGGCGAGCTCGGCGAGGGGTTCGCGCAGCGCTTCGAAGGCGGCCTGCGGATCGGTGGCCCGGCGGGTGTGTACGGCGACCGCGCGGCCCTTCTCCTCGATCCAGGTGCCGCGCCAGGCACCGACGCCGTCGAGGACGCCGGGCAGTTCCGCGCGGACGGCGGCGACCCCGGGGTCGGGGGCGGGGGCGCTGACGGTGCCGGTGACGGCGTCCCAGCGCTCGGCGCCGTAGTGGCCGAGGACGACGAGGTGCTCCAGGCCGGGAACCCCGGCGAACCCGCCGTAGCGGACCGCGACACCGGCCGGGCGTCCGGTGACCACCGCGACGGCGGCCACCTTCGGCGCGAGTGCGGCGAGTGCGGTCACCGCGTCCGGGTGCGCACGCGCCTGCTCGGGGTCCGGCACGATCGGTGCGAGCGTCCCGTCGAAGTCGAGCGCGATCACCGCCCGCGCCGGCTCGGCGAGGAGCGCGTCGAGACCGGCCCGTCCGGCGGGGGTGGAGGGGGTCGGCAGGGGGGTCGAGTCCGTGTGGCTGCCCATACGGGGGACCCTATCCAGCTCCGCCTGCTCCGGTCAGCAGGACGTCACCGCTCCGCTCGCCGTGAATCCCGCACTCTGCGCAGACGGTTGACCGTCACCGGGTCGTGGGCCAGGGCGCGTTCGTCGTCCAGGAGGGCGTTGAGGAGCTGGTAGTAGCGGACGGGGGCCAGGCCCAGTTCCTCGCGTATCGCCCGTTCCTTGGCGCCGGGGCCGGGGAAGCCGCGGCGTTCCAGGGCGAGGATGGACCGTTCCCTGGGGTGCAGCGGCTCCTTTTCCATACCCGGCACCGTAGCTCCCGGCACTGACAGCCGTGCTACTCGGCGTTCTCCGCAGCCACCGCGGTCACCTGGAGCTCGCGCAGCACGGTGGACGGGCTGCCGGTGACCGCCTTGCCGATGTTCTCCTTCACGGCCGCGCTCACCGCCGCCCAGGAGGTACGCCCGACCGGGTAGAGCTCGGAGGCGGGGAGTGCCTTGAGGAAGGGCTTGAGGTCCGCGTCCTCCTCGGCCGCGCTCATGGTGTCCCAGACCGAGTTCGTCACGGGCAGCAGGTCGTACTCGCGCGAGAAGGAGAGGACGTTCTTGTCGTCGTAGACGAAGTCGAGGAAGTCCCCGATCTCCTCGGCATGGCCGTTCTGTTTGAAGGCCATCATCCAGTCGGCGACGCCCATGGAGATCTTGCTCGGCCCGTCGGCGCCCGGCATCGGCACCATGCCGAACTTCACGCCCTTCGCGGCGGCCGCCTTCATCAGCGAGGGATGCCCGTTGAGCATGCCGACCTCGCCGTCCGTGAACGCCTCGAAGGCGTCGGCGCGATTCAGCGAGGCGGGCGCGACCGGTCCCGTCAGGTCCTTGTCCACCAGCTCGTCCTTCAGCCAGTCGAAGGTCTCGACGTTCTCCGCGGAGTCGATGCCGTAGGTGCCGACATTGGTGTCGGTGTAGCCGCCCCCGCCGCTGAGCAGCCACTGCATGGTCTCGGCCTGCGCCTCCTCGGGCCCGAGCGGCAGGGCGTACGGGAACTTCACCCCGTCCGCCTTCAGCGCCTCGGCGTCGGCGGCCAGCTCCTCCCAGGTCTCGGGGGGAGCGATGCCGACCTGCTCGAAGAGGGACTTGTTGTAGAAGAGCAGGCGTGTGGAGGACGCGAACGGCATCCCGTACTGGACTCCGTTGACCGCTCCCGCGGCGGCGAGCTGCGAGACGAAGTCGGCCTGCGTGGTGATGGAGAGCAGCTCGCTTGCGGTGTACAGCTTCCCGGCCTTCGCGTAATCGGCGTACGCCCCGATCTGCGCGAGGTCAGGGGCCTTCCCGGCGTCCACCATCTCCTTGACCTTGCGGTCGACCTCGGTCCAGGAGTAGACGCTGACCTCGACGTTTACATCCGGGTGGGCCTTCTCGTACTCCTCGACCAGCGAGTCCCAGTACTTCTCGGAGCTGTTCGCCGCGCTGTCGCCGTAGTCGGCGGCGACCAGTCTCAGCGTGACCTCGTCCGACCCTCCGGTCAGGCCGCAGCCGCCCAGAACCGCCGTCATGCCCAGTGCGGACACCACCGCGATCATTCCTGCCCTACGCCGCTGCACTGCTCTTCCAGCCCCAACCCTGCGAAAACTTTCGATACAACGTCATAAGGTCTACACCACGTGAGTGGACTAGACCTCTCCCGGGTCAACGGGCCACACTGTCCCCGTGAGACATGTCATCGCCCTCGACGTGGGCGGCACCGGGATGAAGGCCGCCCTGGTCGGGGCGGACGGCGCTCTGCTGTACCAGGCCCGCCGACCGACCGGACGCGAGCGCGGCCCCGACGCGGTGGTCGCCGGCATCCTCGACTTCGCCGCCGAACTGCGCGCCCACGGCGCCGAAACCTTCGGCGAACCGGCGGCCGCGGCCGGAATCGCCGTCCCCGGCATCGTCGACGACGCGGCCGGCGTCGCCGCCTACTCGGCCAACCTGGGCTGGCGCGACGTACCCCTGCGCGAGCTGATCCGCACCGAGCTGGGCATCCCTGCCGCCCTCGGCCACGACGTGCGCACCGGCGGTCTCGCCGAGGGCCGCGTCGGCGCGGGCCGGGGCGCCGACCGGTTTCTGTTCGTGGCGCTCGGCACCGGTATCGCGGGCGCGATCGGCGTGGACGGCCGGGTGGAGGCCGGGGCGCACGGTTTCGCGGGCGAGATCGGCCATGTCGTCGTACGCCCCGGAGGCACCCCCTGCCCCTGCGGCCAGCGCGGCTGCCTAGAACGGCTCGCGTCCGCCGCTGCGGTCAGCGAGGCCTGGGCCAAGGCGAGCGGCAACCCCGACGCAGACGCGGCCGACTGCGCGAACGCCGTCATGTCCGGCGACCCGAACGCCGTACGAGTCTGGCAGGACGCCATCGACGCCCTCGCCGACGGCCTGGTCACCGCCCTCACCCTGCTGGACCCGCGCACCCTGATCATCGGTGGCGGCCTCGCCGAGGCGGGGGAAACCTTGTTCACACCACTGCGGGACGCCGTCCGGCGGAGGGTCACGTTCCAGAAGCTGCCGGAGATCGTCCCGGCGGCTCTGGGGGACACGGCGGGCTGTCTGGGTGCGGGCCTCCTGGCCTGGGACCTGCTGACGACTACAACTCGGATCCAGGAGGAATCGACCTGATGGCAACCCCCTCAGGGGCGCGGGGAACTGCGCGCCAAGCCCCCACCGGCCCGCAGCTGGTCCTCAAGGGCGCCCGCGTAGTAATGCCCACAGGAGTGGTCGACGGCGGCCAGGTGGTCGTCGAGGGTGACCGAATCTCCGCGAGCGCTCAAGAGAACGCCCAGGTCATCGACGTATCCGGCCACTACGTAGTACCCGGCTTCGTAGACATCCACAACCACGGCGGAGGCGGAGCCTCCTTCACTTCGGGCACCGTCGACGACGTGCTGAAGGGCATCGACACCCACCGCAGACACGGCACCACCACCCTCGTCGCCTCCACCGTCACCGGCGACATGGACTTCCTCACCCAGCGCGCAGGCCTCCTCTCCGAGCTCGCCGAGCAGGGCGACATCGCCGGGATCCACTTCGAGGGCCCGTTCATCTCCCCGTGCCGCAAGGGCGCGCACTCCGAGGAGCTGCTGCGCGACCCGGACCCGGCTGAGGTCCGCAAGCTGATCGACGCGGCGCGCGGCAAGGCGAAGATGGTCACCCTCGCCACCGAACTCCCCGGCGGCATCGACTCCGTCAGGCTTCTCGCCGAACACGGCGTCATCGCGGCGATCGGGCACACGGACGCGACGTACGAGCAGACCGTGGAGGCGATCGACGCGGGCGCGACCGTAGCGACGCACCTCTTCAACGCGATGCCCGCGCTCGGCCACCGCACCCCCGGCCCGATCGCGGCGCTCCTGGAGGACGACCGGATCACCGTCGAGCTGATCAACGACGGTACGCATCTGCACCCCGCCTCCCTCCAGCTGGCGTTCCATCACGCGGGCGCGGACCGGGTCGCGTTCATCACGGACGCGATGGACGCGGCAGGCTTCGGCGACGGGCGTTACATGCTGGGTCCGCTGGAGGTCGAGGTCGCCGAAGGCGTCGCACGCCTGGTGGAGGGTGGTTCGATCGCGGGCTCGACGCTCACCCTGGACCGTGCCTTCAAGCGCGCGGTGACGATCGACGGGCTGTCGGTCGGGGACGCGGTGACGGCCCTGTCCGCCAACCCGGCCCGCCTCCTCGGGATGGCCGACACCATCGGCTCGCTGGAGCCGGGCAAGTACGCCGACCTGGTGCTGCTGGACTCCGACTTCAACGTGAAGGGCGTGCTGCGCCGAGGTGACTGGGTGGTAGCTCCCCAACTGGGCTGATCCGTCCGGCAACCAGCGCGACGGCGGCCGTTCCGAGGACTGGGACGACCGCCGTCTGTTTGGCATGATCGGGACCGGAAGAGACGGCACCGCTTTTCGGGGGGAGGTCGGCCCGGGTGATCCTCACGGTCACGCTGAACACCGCTCTCGACATCACTTATCGCGTACGGGCGTTGCGCCCGCACGCCTCCCACCGGGTCTCCGAGGTCCTCGAACGCCCCGGCGGCAAGGGCCTGAACGTGGCGCGGGTGCTGGCGGCCCTCGGCCACGAGGTGACGGCTACCGGCTTCGTGGGCGGCGCCACGGGCCGTGTAGTACGCGAGCGGCTCACGGGGGTCGTGGATGCCCTCGTCCCACTCTCCGGCGCCACCCGCCGCACCATCGCGGTCGTCGACGACCTGACCGGTGACACGACTCAGCTCAACGAACCGGGCCCGCTCGTCACGCCCGCCGAGTGGTCCGCCTTCCAGAAGTCCTACGACGGTCTGCTCGCGTCCGCCGACGCGGTGGCCCTGTGCGGCAGCCTCCCTCCGGGAGTCCCGGTCGGCGCCTATGCGGGCCTGGTCCGCGCGGCACGCGCCGCGGGCGTTCCCGTACTGCTGGACACCAGCGGCGAACCCCTGCGCCGGGCCGTCGCCGCCCGCCCCGACATCATCAAGCCCAACGCCGACGAGCTGGCCGAACTCACCGGCTCCCACGAGCCGTTGCGCGCGACCCAGGACGCCCGCCGCCGCGGCGCCCACACGGTCGTCGCCTCCCTCGGCGCCGACGGCCTCCTCGCCCACACCCTCGAGGGCCGCTGGCGCGCGACCCCTCCCGCCACACTGCACGGCAACCCGACGGGCGCGGGCGACGCGGCGGTCGCCGGCCTGCTGTCGGGCCTGGCCGAGGGGCTCCCCTGGCCGGACCGCCTGGCCCGCGCGACAGCCCTGTCCGCGGCGAGCGTGCTGGCGCCGGCGGCGGGGGAGTTCGACGGGCGGGCGTACGAGGAGCTGCTGGGGCGGGTTTTGGTGAGCCCCGAAGGAATGGCCGCTTAAGCGCGCAACGCCCGCAACTGCTCCATGAACCACTGCCCCGGCGGCAGCGCCGTGGCCGCCGCGGCGAGGCGCTTGGTGCGCTCGGCTCGTTCGTGGGGCGGCAGAGTGAGGGCCTCGTGCAGGGCACGCGCGGTGTCCAGGACGTCGTACGGGTTCACCACGATCGCGTCCTCGCCGAGCTCCTCGTACGCCCCCGCCTCCCGCGACAGCACCAGCGCGCACCCCTCGTCGGAGACGACCGGCACCTCCTTCGCGACGAGGTTCATGCCGTCCCGGATGGGGTTGACGAGGGCCACGTCGGCGAGCCGGTACGCGGCCAGGGAGCGGGCGAAGTCGTCCTTGACGTGGAGGACTACCGGGGTCCAACCCGGGGTGCCATAAGAGGAGTTGATCTCCTCCGCGAGGCGCTGCACCTCCGCCGTGTAGTCGCGGTACACCGCCAGGTCCTGTCGGGAGGGGTAGGCGAACGCCACGTGCACGACCCGTTCCCGCCACTCGGGGCGGTCGTCGAGGAGCTGCCGGTATGCCAGCAGTCCGCGCACGATGTTCTTCGACAGCTCGGTGCGGTCGACCCGGACGATCGTCTTCCGGTCCGGGCCGCCGATCTCCTCCCGCAGCGCCGTCATCCGTTCCTCGACGTCCCGCTCGTGGGACCGCTTGCGCAGGAAGTCCGCGTCCGCGCCAAGGCCGTGCACGCCGATCTCGGTGCCGCCGAGCCCGCCCTGCTCCGCACAGCACGCGGTGAACGCGTCCGCCCAGCGCCGGGTGAGGAAGCCGAGGCGGTCGGCGCCGAGCATTCCGCTCATGAGCTGGGACCGGATGTCGTCGGGCAGCATCCGGAAGTAGTCCACCGGCGCCCACGGCGTATGAGAGAAGTGGCCGATACGCAGGTCCGGGCGCTGCTCGCGCAGCATCCCCGGCACCAGGCACAGGTGGTAGTCCTGCACCAGCACCGCCGCCCCCGCGGCCGCCTCCTCGGCGAGCGCCTCGGCGAACGCGCGGTTGTAGGTCTCGTACGACGCCCACCGGCGCTGGAACTCCGCGTCGAAGACGGGCTCCAGCGGCGTCTGGTACAGCATGTGGTGGACGAACCAGAGCACCGAGTTCGCGATGCCGTTGTACGCGTCGGCGTGCACGTCCGCCGGGATGTCGAGCATCCGTACGCCGGACTCGCCCTCCCCGCGCCGCACCGCCTCGCGGTCGCCGTCGGACAGCGTCGAGCACACCCACAGGGCACCGGCGTCCGGGCCGATGGCCGACAGGCCCGACACCAGTCCGCCGCCCCCGCGCTTGGTGCGCAGCGAGCCGTCCTCCTGGACCTCGTAGGAGACCGGGCCGCGATTCGACGCGACCAGCACCTGAGCGGCACCGTGTGCGGAAGCCACGTGCGTGGAAGCCATGTGCTCCAACCTAGCCCGTGCCGTAAACGCTCAAACGTACGAGCCGCCCCACGAGACGTGGGTTACGCCACCTTGCGGTGCGCGTACTCCGCGATCTCCACCATGGGCGGCCGCTCCTCGGTGTCCACCGAGTACGTCCGTGGCTCGAAACCGTCCTCGCCGCGGTCGAACTGGGTCAGCGAAGGGCGGATCAGATGGCCGCGGGCCAGCCTGAGCTGGGCCGTGCGGTAGATCGCGGCGGACATCCGGCCGAGCGCCTGTCCGTCCTGGTGCCGGTGCTTGCGCACCCCCACGTCGACCTGGGCCAGCGCGTCCAGACCCACCAGGTGCAGCGCGTCGATCAGCATGCCGAGCTCGACGCCGTAGCCGACGGGGAAGGGGAGCTGTTCCAGCAGGGAGCGGCGGGCCGCGTACTCCCCGCCGAGCGGCTGGACGAAGCCGGCGAGCTGCGGCCAGTGCATGTTCAGCAGCGGGCGGGCCATCAGCTCGGTGACCCGGCCGCCCTGGCCCGCCGCCTGCCCGAGCGGTCGGTCGTACATCGCCTTGACCAGGTCGACGCCGGGGTCGGTGAGGAGCGGGCCGACGATCCCCGAGACGAAGTCCGAGGAGAACTCCTTCAGGTCCGCGTCGATGAAACAGACGATGTCGCCGCGGGTGACCAGCAGCGAGCGCCAGAGCACCTCGCCCTTGCCGGGCACGGCGGGCAGGCGGGGCAGGATCGCGTCCCGGTGCACGACCGTCGCCCCGGCCGCCGCGGCGACCTCGGAGGTGCGGTCGGTCGATCCGGAGTCGACGACGACTATCTCGTCGACCAGCGGGACCTGCTGCATCAGGTCATGCCGGATGACGGCGACGATGTCGCCGACCGTCTCCTCTTCATTGAGCGCGGGCAGCACGACGGAGACCGTCTGGCCCGAGCTGCGTTTCGCGGCCAGGATCTGGTGGAGCGGGCGGTCGGTCACGGACCAGGAGCGGGTGCTCAGCCAGCGCTCGGCTTCTTCCAGCACAGTCTGCGGCTCCTCAC
The DNA here is from genome assembly GCF_036173105.1 of Streptomyces sp. NBC_00287. Classification (NCBI taxonomy): domain Bacteria; kingdom Bacillati; phylum Actinomycetota; class Actinomycetes; order Kitasatosporales; family Streptomycetaceae; genus Streptomyces; species Streptomyces sp. NBC_00287. Next base: position 4,398,053 of record NZ_CP108053.1, on the reverse strand, counting down.
TGACGGAGATAGGGACGGGATCCTGTGTGATCCATCTCGCGGTTCGGACGTCTATCTCAACTGTCCTGGCCTTCGGTTACAGTCTTGAACAACGCTGATGACCATCGCATGTCGGGGGTTGTTTGCGTCTACAACTACATACCGCTCATCCAGAGGGGCAGAGGGATACGGCCCGATGAAGCCCCGGCAACCCTCCAGTCGGTACTCGTAGATCAGTGTTGATCGTTCTCCGCGAGGCTCCCGACTAGGGAAGGTGCCAAATCCGTCTCACGGCGAAGTGCGTCGTGAGGAAGATGAGGAGAAAGGGCCTCGCCTCCATGGCTGTGCAGACTGTTGCAAGCACCACGAACACCGTAGACCTCGGCCCCGCCGCCGCGCTGAGCTGCCGCGAGTGCGGCCACCGTGTGCCCCTCGGCCCGGTCTTCGCCTGCGAGGAGTGTTTCGGCCCGCTCGAGATCGCGTACGACTTCTCCGGATACGACACGGAGGAGCTCCGCAAGCGCATCGAGGCGGGACCCGCGAACATCTGGCGCTATGCGCCGCTGCTGCCCGTTCCGGCGGACGTGGCGGACAAGCCCAACATCAACCCCGGCTGGACCAAGCTCGTCCAGGCCGACAACCTCGGCCGCGAGCTGGGTGTCGAGGCCGGCAAGCTCTTCGTCAAGGACGACTCCGGCAACCCGACGCACTCCTTCAAGGACCGCGTGGTCGCGCAGGCCATCGAGGCCGCCCGCGCCTTCAACTTCACGACCCTCTCCTGCTCCTCCACGGGCAACCTGGCCGGTGCCGTCGGCGCCGCCGCCGCCCGCGCCGGCTTCCGCTCCTGCGTGTTCATCCCGCACGACCTGGAGCAGGGCAAGGTCGTCATGGCCGCGGTCTACGGCGGTGAGCTCGTCGGCATCGAGGGCAACTACGACGACGTGAACCGTTTCTGCTCCGAGCTGATCGGCGACCCGGCCGGCGAGGGCTGGGGCTTCGTCAACGTCAATCTGCGGCCGTACTACGCGGAGGGGTCCAAGACCCTGGCGTACGAGATCTGCGAGCAGCTCGGCTGGCGGCTGCCCGACCAGATCGTCGTCCCGATCGCCTCCGGCTCGCAGCTCACGAAGATCGACAAGGGGCTCCAGGAGCTGATCAAGCTCGGGCTCGTCGAGGACAAGCCGTACAAGATCTTCGGCGCGCAGGCCGAGGGGTGCTCGCCGGTGTCGGTGGCCTACAAGGCGGGACATGACGTCGTCCGCCCGCAGAAGCCGAACACCATCGCCAAGTCGCTGGCCATCGGTAACCCGGCGGACGGTCCCTACGTCCTGGACATCGCCCGCCGCACCGGCGGCGCGGTGGAGGACGTGACGGACGAGCAGGTCGTCGACGCGATCAAGCTGCTGGCCCGGACCGAGGGCATCTTCGCCGAGACGGCGGGTGGCGTGACCGTGGGCGTGACGCGCAAGCTGATCGAGAACGGCGTACTGGACCCGACCCTCACCACCGTCGTCCTCAACACCGGCGACGGCCTCAAGACCCTCGACGCGGTGGCCGGCACCGGCCTGACCGCGACGATCCGTCCGAACCTCGACTCCTTCCGAGAGGCTGGCCTCGACTCATGAGCGTCAAAGTCCGCATCCCCACCATCCTGCGCACCTACACCGGTGGTGCCGCCGAGGTGACGGCCGAGGGTGGCACCCTCGCCGAGGTCATCGCCGACCTGGAGAAGAACCACACCGGAATCGCCGCGCGCGTCCTGGACGACCAGGGCAAGCTGCGCCGCTTCGTGAATGTGTACGTCAATGACGACGACGTCCGCTTCGAGCAGGGCCTGGAGACGGCGACCCCGGACGGCGCCGGAGTTTCCATCATTCCGGCGGTCGCCGGCGGCTGATCGTTACCGTCGGTAAGGTGCGTCACCGAGAGTTCATTGAATTGCCCCCTCCGTAAGACAAACGGAGGGGGCAATTCTGCATGGTTGAGCACGGTACAGTTGGGGAACCTGCTGCTCCCCGCATGCCGGACGCATATGAGTATCGACTCCGTATGCGACGAGAAGTAGCCAAAGTGTGCGGGTCTTTTGCGCCTTATGCTCCCTTTATGGGGCCCGACTTGCCCTGAATTCGGGCGAATTCTCACTACATTCCGGACCCTGCGCGTCCAGAATTCTCGTCCGATTGACCTGTTGCAGACGGCAGTTGGACAGATACATTCAGCCGCGGTCGACGCGTTCCGGCGCACGCCCCCAAACCGTGGGGGGTGAGGTCTGACCCGGATCCGCGAAGTGTGGATCTGTGCAAGGGCCAGTAATAGGGGAGTTAGGCATGGCTCAGGGCACCGTCAAGTGGTTCAACGCGGAGAAGGGGTACGGCTTCATCGCGGTCGACGGTGGTGCGGATGTTTTCGTCCACTACAGCGCGATCCAGATGGACGGCTACCGCACCCTTGAAGAAGGCCAGCGGGTTGAGTTCGAGATCTCGCAGGGCCAGAAAGGCCCGCAGGCCGACATGGTTCGCGTCTCTGCCTGAACGCGCGACCAACGAACCGCAAGCGACGTCTTCTGCTGAAGGGCTCGCACCTCGGGGACCCAACCCCTCGGGTGCGGGCCCTTCCGCATGCCTGGGGAGCCCCGACCCGACGCGGCCCGATCCCCGAGAGCCGCTTGCACTCGCATGGGCCGAGTGCTAATCATTGGCGTTAGCACTCTGAAGGTGAGAGTGACAAAGAAGGACCGGGTCGGTGAGGCCCGCAGGCCAGGTGGGGCAAGGAACCACAGGGCAGGCGAGCCGTCCGTCGCGGGCGCGGGCGCGGTCCGAAGGAATCACCCCCAGTCCTGGAGGGACCACTTCACATGGCCAAGATCATCGCGTTCGACGAGGAGGCGCGGCGCGGCCTCGAGCGCGGCATGAACCAGCTCGCGGACGCCGTGAAGGTGACGCTCGGCCCCAAGGGCCGCAACGTCGTCCTCGAGAAGAAGTGGGGCGCCCCCACGATCACCAACGATGGTGTCTCCATCGCCAAGGAGATCGAGCTCGAGGACCCGTACGAGAAGATCGGCGCCGAGCTGGTCAAGGAAGTCGCCAAGAAGACGGACGACGTCGCCGGTGACGGTACGACCACCGCGACCGTTCTCGCCCAGGCGCTGGTCCGCGAGGGCCTGCGCAATGTCGCCGCCGGCGCCAACCCGATGGCCCTGAAGCGCGGTATCGAGAAGGCCGTCGAGGCCGTCTCCGCCGCCCTGCTGGAGCAGGCGAAGGACGTCGAGACCAAGGAGCAGATCGCCTCCACGGCCTCCATCTCCGCCGCCGACACCCAGATCGGCGAGCTCATCGCCGAGGCCATGGACAAGGTCGGCAAGGAAGGCGTCATCACCGTCGAGGAGTCCCAGACCTTCGGTCTGGAGCTGGAGCTCACCGAGGGTATGCGCTTCGACAAGGGCTACATCTCGGCGTACTTCGCCACCGACATGGAGCGTATGGAGGCCGTCCTCGACGACCCGTACATCCTGATCGCCAACTCCAAGATCTCCTCGGTCAAGGACCTGCTCCCGCTGCTGGAGAAGGTCATGCAGTCGGGCAAGCCGCTGCTGATCATCGCCGAGGACGTCGAGGGCGAGGCCCTGTCGACCCTGGTCGTCAACAAGATCCGCGGCACCTTCAAGTCCGTCGCCGTCAAGGCCCCGGGCTTCGGTGACCGCCGCAAGGCGATGCTGAACGACATCGCCATCCTCACCGGTGGCGAGGTCATCTCCGAGGAGGTCGGTCTCAAGCTCGAGAACACCTCCCTGGACCTCCTTGGCAAGGCCCGCAAGGTCGTCATCACCAAGGACGAGACCACCATCGTCGACGGTTCCGGCTCCTCGGAGCAGGTCCAGGGCCGGGTCAACCAGATCCGCGCCGAGATCGAGAACAGCGACTCGGACTACGACCGCGAGAAGCTGCAGGAGCGCCTGGCGAAGCTCGCCGGCGGTGTCGCGGTCATCAAGGCCGGTGCCGCCACCGAGGTGGAGCTCAAGGAGCGCAAGCACCGCATCGAGGACGCCGTTCGCAACGCGAAGGCGGCCGTCGAGGAGGGCATCGTCGCCGGTGGTGGCGTGGCCCTGCTGCAGGCCTCCCGGGTCTTCGAGAAGCTGGACCTCGAGGGTGACGAGGCGACCGGCGCCAACGCCGTGAAGCTCGCGCTGGAGGCCCCGCTCAAGCAGATCGCCGTCAACGGTGGTCTTGAGGGCGGCGTCGTCGTCGAGAAGGTGCGCAACCTGGCCGTCGGCCACGGTCTGAACGCCGCGACCGGCGAGTACGTCGACATGATCGCCGAGGGCATCATCGACCCGGCGAAGGTGACGCGTTCCGCGCTGCAGAACGCCGCGTCGATCGCTGCGCTGTTCCTGACCACCGAGGCTGTCATTGCCGACAAGCCGGAGAAGGCTGCTGCGGCTGCTCCGGGCGGTATGCCGGGCGGTGACATGGACTTCTGATCGACCGGTTTCGGTTGATCAACGTCCTTACCGAGGGCGGTACTTCCTGTTGCGACAGGGGGTGCCGCCCTCGGGTGTTTCGGCGGGTGCGGGCCGTGGGGGCTGGTCGCGCAGTTCCCCGCGCCCCTATGGGGCGCGTTCGGTGCGCGGAATGTGTCAGGGCCCATGGGTGGTTGTTTAAGTGCATGCAACAATGCGTGCGCATATATCAACCACCCCTAGGAGCTGCCACATGACCGTCGCCGCCACCGAAGCCGCCTCGCGCGCCGCTGAGATTCTGTCCCGTCCTACTTCGATCAACGGGCTGACCGTTCCCAATCGCATCGCCATGGCGCCGATGACGCGAGCGTTCTCGCCGGGCGGCATTCCGGGGGAGGACGTGGCGTCGTACTACGCGCGCCGGGCCGCCGCCGGGGTCGGGCTGATCGTCACCGAGGGTACGTACGTCGGCCATGAGTCGGCCGGGCTGAGCGACCGGATCCCGCGGTTCCATGGCGCGGAGCAGCTCGCGGGGTGGACGAAGGTCGCCGATGCCGTACACGCCGCGGGCGGCGCGATCGTCCCGCAGCTCTGGCACATCGGCATGGTGCGACAAGCAGGTCAGCCGCCGTTCGCCGAGGCCCCTGCCGTCGGTCCTTCCGGGCTGCGCATCGGCGCCGAGGAGCCCACCGGCAAGGCGATGACCCAGCAGGACCTGGACGACGTCATCGGCGCGTTCGCCGAGGCGGCCGCCGCCGTGGAGCGGATCGGCTTCGACGGTGTCGAGCTCCACGGCGCGCACGGCTACCTGATCGACCAGTTCCTGTGGGAGGGCACCAACCGCCGCACCGACGCCTACGGCGGCGACCCGGTGGCCCGTACGAAGTTCGGCGCGGAGATCGTGGCCGCCGTCCGCGCGGCCGTCTCGGCCGACTTCCCGGTGATCTTCCGCTACTCCCAGTGGAAGCAGGACGCCTACGACGCCCGCCTTGCCGAGACCCCCGAGGAGCTGGAGGCCGTCCTCGCCCCGCTCGTGGCGGCCGGTGTCGATGCCTTCCACGCCTCCACGCGCCGCTACTGGCTCCCCGAGTTCGAGGGCTCGGACCTCAACCTGGCCGGCTGGACGAAGAAGCTGACCGGCAAGCCCACCATCACGGTCGGCTCGGTCGGCCTGAACGGCGACTTCATCAAGGCATTCCAGGGCGAGGGTGCCGAGCTGGGCAGCCTCGACAACCTCCTGGACCGTCTGGAGCGCGACGAGTTCGACCTGGTGGCCGTCGGCCGCGCCCTGCTCCAGGACCCGCGGTGGGCGGAGAAGGTCCTGGCGGGCCGGGTGACCGAACTGGCCCCGTACGACCCGGCGGCGCTGAAGTCCCTGAGCTGAAACGCTATGGACCCTCCCCCTCAACTCCCGCTAGTTTTCCGGAGATGAAGATCCTTCATCTCTCCGACACCCACCTCGACCGCTCCGACGCGCCCAACAAGCACGGAGTCAACGCCACCGAGTCCCTGCGGCTGATGCTCGCCGAGCTGCGGCACCAGCGGGACATCGGAGCGGTCGTGGTCACCGGCGACCTCGCCGACGACGGCGCCGTCGAGGCGTATGCCGCCCTCCGGGAGTTGGTGGGGGAGTTCGCCGCGGGGCTGGGGGCGCCGGTGTTCTTCACCACCGGCAATCACGACGAGCGCGCCGCCTTCGGCAAGGTGCTGGGCAGCGGGCATCTGGGTGTGGACGGCGGCGACTGCGCCGAGACGGCGCTGGAGTCCGCCGCCGGGGAACGGGCGGCCGTGACCACGGTCGGCGGATGGCGGATCGTGACCCTGGACTCGCTGGTACCGGGGGAGGTGTGGGGCCACCTCGGCGAGGCTCAACTCGACTGGCTGCGCGAGGTGTTGCGGACCCCCGCCGCCGAGGGGACGGTACTCGCCTTCCATCATCCGCCCGTAGCGCTCGATCATCCTGTGCAGCGGCCCTTCGGTCTGCGGGACCCGGGGGCCCTTGCCGACGTCATCCGCGGCACCGACGTCAAGGCCGTCCTCACCGGCCACTTCCATCTTCAGGTGCTCGGCTTCCTGGCGGGCGTACCGGTGTGGGTGACCCCTGGCGTGGTCAACCGCATCGACCTGACGGCCCCGCCCGGCACCGAACGCGCGGTGCGCGGCGCCTCGGCCTCGCTGGTCGAACTTGGTGGGGACAGCGGGCCGCTCTTCCACACCCTCCACGCCCGTGATCCGCGGGCCCACGAGACCGTCCATGAGCTGGGCGAGGAGCGGATCCGGGCCTTCATCGACGCGCGGGCCCCTCGGGACTGAGAGCCGGGCGCGGCCCCTCAAGGCCGCGCCGTACCGGCCTCCACCAGCGGCGCTTGCTTAAGTCAATCAACTGACTTACGGTTGCCTCAGTCAATCGCTCTTCCCTGTCGACGGAGGCTTCGCCATGTCCGACACCCTTGCCAAGACCGGCCCGGCGGGGGGTTCCGCCCCGCCGAGGACGAATGCCGTGGTGGCGGTGCTGGCCCTGGCCGGAATCGTCGTCTCGCTGATGCAGACCCTCGTGATCCCGATCGTCCCGGAGCTGCCGAAGCTGCTGGACGCCCCGGCCTCGGACACCGCCTGGGCGGTCACCGCCACCCTGCTCGCCGCCGCCGTGGCCACCCCGGTCGTCGGACGGCTCGGCGACATGTTCGGCAAGCGGCGGATGCTGCTGGTCAGCGCCGTACTGCTGGTCGCGGGCTCGCTGGTGTGCGCGCTCAGCGACTCGCTGATCCCGATGATCATGGGGCGGGTGCTCCAGGGTCTCGCCTCCGGCGTGATCCCGCTCGGCATCAGCATCATGCGCGACGAGCTGCCCGCCGAACGCCTCGCCTCCGCCACCGCCCTGATGAGCGCCTCCCTCGGCATCGGCGGCGCCCTCGGTCTGCCCGCCGCCGCGCTGATCGCCGACAACTTCGACTGGCACATGCTCTTCTGGACCTCGGCCGCCCTCGGCGCCGTCGCCACCGTGCTCGTCCTCGTCTTCGTGCCCGAGTCCAAGGTCCGCACCGGAGGCCGCTTCGACCTCGTCGGCGGCCTGGGTATGGCGACGGGCCTGGTCTGTCTGCTGCTCGGTATCTCCAAGGGCGCCGACTGGGGCTGGACCAGCGGCACCACGCTCGGTCTGTTCTTCGCGGCCGTGGTGATCCTGCTGGCGTGGGGCTGGTGGGAGCTGCGGATCGAGCAGCCGCTGGTCGACCTGCGTGCCACCGCCCGCCGTCAGGTGCTGGTCACCAACCTCGCCTCGATCGCCGTCGGTTTCGCGATGTTCGCGATGTCCCTGGTGCTGCCGCAGCTCCTCCAGCTGCCCGAGCAGACCGGCTACGGCCTCGGCAGGTCGATGCTGGTCGCCGGTCTGGTCATGGCGCCGTCCGGCCTGGTCATGATGGCCACCGCCCCGGTCTCGGCGGCCGTCTCCAAGGCCAAGGGCCCCAAGGTCACCCTGATGATCGGCGCCCTGATCGTGGCCGCCGGATACGGTCTGAACATCCTCCTCATGTCCGAGGTCTGGCACTTCGTGCTGGTGTCCTGTGTCATCGGCGCCGGTATCGGCTTCACCTACGGCTCGATGCCCGCCCTCATCATGGGCGCCGTGCCCGCCTCCGAGACGGCCGCCGCCAACAGCCTCAACACCCTGATGCGGTCCATCGGCACCTCCTCGGCGAGCGCCATCGCCGGTGTCATCCTCGCCCAGATGACCACCAACTTCGGCGGCTACGCCCTGCCCTCCGAGAACGGCTTCAAGGTGGTCCTCGCGGTCGGCGCCGGAGCGGCGCTTCTTGCCTTCGCGGTCGCCTCCTTCATCCCGCGCCAGCGACCGGCCGCCACCCTGGCCGCGTCGGCGCAGGGCGCGCCGGCACCGGCGGAGGCGACGGCCAAGTCCTGAGCCCATGGCCCTGCCTCGGCCCGCCGATCGCCCTCCCGCGGCGATCGGCGGGCCTTCGTCATCGCGCCCAGTAGTCCCGCTCCGGCAGCTCGACCCAGTGGTCCGGCGGACCCACCACCGCGCGGGCGTCCGTCGGGCGCAGACCGGCGTAGGCGAGGCAGTAGGCGACCGCCTTGTGGGTGTAGACGTACGAGAAGAGCACCTCCTCGAGGCTGTCCTCCGGATAGGGGCCGCCGCCGGGGTGCAGGTCCCAGCCCTCGCCGACGCCGTCGCGGAAGACGCAACCCTGGTTGCCGCTCTTGGCGTTGGCGTACAGACCGTAGGCCAGGGTGCCCTCGGACAGCAGCCGCATGACCACCGGCTGCTGTGGGCCGTAGCCCCAGGGCTGGGTGACGACACAGCCGCCCGGCACGGTCGTCACCCCGACGAAGCGCAGGGTCTCGTCCAGGTCGTAGCTGAACATGTCCTCCGTCAGCTCGTCCATGAACTCGCTGTCGGCCGGGGTCGCCGACAGCCGTCGTATGGCCTCCTCGGCGTCGATCCCCGCGACGCAGGCCAGCCCGGTCCCTTCGTAGTGGAACTCGCCGACGGCCGATATGAGCCGTCGGCCCTCGTCCGCCACCGCGCGCTCGGAGTCCGTCAGACCGGGCGCTCCCTCGGGCAGCGGGAACAGGTCCGGCTCGGGGCCGGCGAGGCTGAGGCGGGCCGGTGTCCAGCCGCCGTGTCCGACCCAGCCGGGATCGGCACCGGCGGCGACCAGGGCTCGCGCATTCTCCGTTTTGCGGGCCACGACCGCCTCCCACAGCGCCGTCACGCCGTGCTCCAGCGCGTCCACGTCGCGGACGCGGCCCGCGAGCTCCGCGACGACCTCGGGCGAGCCGAACACGACCGCCCGATGCAGCGGCCGGGAGCCGCCCATGCCCCACCGCTCCGGATCGGCCCCCGCGTCGAGGCGCCGCCGTACGTCCCCCAGGTCCTGCCAGCCCCGGTAGTCCATGCCGTCCCAGCCGTGACCGTTCGTCATCGTCCGCCCCCTCCAAGCGCGTTCTCACACTCTCGCAGGCCCCACTGACAAGTGGCACAAACTGCCATTGGGGCAGAACCTGCCAGAGGTGACCGTGCGCGGGCCGGCCGCCGCCGACCGGCAGTGGTTCGACCTCGTGCCCGAGCGCGGCGGCTCGCTGCGCCTCGCGGACCGGTTGTGCGCGAACTGCGGTCGGACCTGCCGGTCGGCCAGGCGGGCCACCGCGCTGTAGCGTGCGGACGGTGAACGACGAGCACGACCTCGGCGACGACCAGCGGGCGCACTGGCAGGGGATGTACGGCTCCCATCCGGGCATGTACGGCGAGGAGCCCTCGGCGCCGGCCGTGCATGCCGCCGGCGTCTTCCGGACAGCCGGTGCCGAGGATGTGCTGGAGCTGGGGGCCGGGCACGGCCGGGACGCCCTCTTCCTCGCCCGCGAGGGATTCTCCGTGCACGCCACCGACTTCAGTGCCGTAGCGCTTGAGCAACTCGGGGACGCGGCGAGGGCGCAGGGCCTCCGCGTCGCGCGCACCGTGCATGACGTACGCGAGCCTCTGCCCCTCCCCGACGCCTCCGTCGACGGTGTCTTCGCGCACATGCTGCTCTGTATGGCCCTGTCCACCGAGGAGCTGCACGCCCTGGTGGGCGAGGTGCGGCGGGTGCTGCGGCCGGGCGGGGTGTTCGTGTACACCGTCCGGCACACCGGGGACGCCCATTTCGGCGCCGGGACCGGGCACGGCGACGACATCTGGGAGCACGGCGGGTTCGCGGTGCACTTCTTCTCCCGCGAACTCGTCGACGCCCTCGCCGAGGGGTGGGACCTCCGCGAGGTGCATCCCTTCGAGGAGGGCGAACTTCCGCGCAGGCTCTGGCGGATCACGCAGACGAAGTCCTGAGGCCGAAGGCGTACGTCGTCACGAAGCCCACCCCGTACCCCGTCAGCAGCCCGCCCGCGTAGATCCCCGCCGTCGACCACAGGCCCGCGCTCCCCGCCAGCAGCGGGAACAGCGCCCACCCCGACGGTCCGATCGCCGTCGAGCCGACCTGTGCCCCGAGCATCGCGAAGAAGCCGACGAACGCCCCGCCCGCCGCCCCGCCCACGCAGGCCGTCAGAAACGGGCGGCCCAGGGGGAGCGACACCCCGTAGATCAACGGTTCGCCCACGCCCAGCAGGCCCGCCGGAAGGGCCGACTTGATCGTCGTACGGATGGATGTGTCGTGGCGGAGGCGGACGTACACCGCCAGTGCCGCGCCCACCTGGCCCGCGCCCGCCATCGCGAGGATGGGGAGCAGGACGGTGTGGCCCTGTTGTTCGATCAGGGTGGTGTGGATGGGGATCAGGGCCTGGTGCAGGCCCAGCATGACCAGGGGGAGGAAGAGGCCGCCGAGGATCAGGCCCGCGAAGGCGCCGGTCGTGGACAGGAGCCAGTTCGCGGCCGTGCCGATGGCGGTGGAGATCTCGCCGGCCGCGTACATGAGGCCGTAGAGGGTCGCCAGGCCCGCGACGAGGACCGTCACGGTCGGGGTCAGCAGTACGTCCAGCGTCCCCGGCACCCGTCTGCGGCACCACTTCTCCACGTACGTCCCCAGCAGCGCCGCCGCCAGCGCGCCCAGCACCCCGCCCTGACCGGGGGCGAGGGTCACCCCGAACGCCGTCACCTTCGCCACCCCCGGGTACACCACGACCGCCGCGACCGCCCCGCCCAGCACGGGTGTGCCGCCGAACTCCTTCGCCGTGTTGTGGCCGACGAACACCGCGATCAGGGACATGAAGGCGGCGGCGAGCACCGTCAGCGCGGGGGTCACGCCCGTCAGCCGACCCAGGTTGATCAGCAGGCCGTTGATCCCCGCCAGGATGCCGCAGCCGATCAGCGCCGGGATGAGGGGGACGAAGATATTCGCGATCCGGCGGAGCAGAAGCTTGCCGGGAGTGGCGTTGCGGGCGCTGCGGGCCTCCTTCAACTCGGCACCCTTCAGGGCGAGTTGACCCGCGGAGGTCAGCAACGCCTCGAACTCCGGCGTCACCCGTCCCACCACCCCCGGCCCCAGCACGATCTGATACGTGTCGTCGTCGACCACCCCGAGAACGCCGGGCACCGCCCGCAGCGCCTCCTCGTCCACCAGGGAGCGGTCGGCCAGGCCCAGGCGCAGGCGGGTCATGCAGTGGGCGACGGAGGTGACGTTCGCGGGGCCGCCCACCAGGGGGAGGATCGCGGCTGCTGTGTCGTGGTACGAGGTGCTCACCCCGCGAGCCTGCGGTCAGCCGCCCGCCGCCGCCAGCGCGGCACGCAGATGGCCGCCGGACTCCTCCAGAAGGCGGGCGGCCGTCGGGCCGTCGACGTCGGCCAGCACCACCAGGATGGCGTTCTTCACCTCGCCGTCGGTGGCGGCGAGCGCCCGCTCGATCTCCTCGTCGTCCGCGCCGGTGGCCAGCGCGACGATACGGCGGGAGCGGGCGCGCAGCTTGTCGTTCGAGGCGCGTACGTCGACCATCAGGTTCCCGTACGTCTTGCCCAGCCGGATCATCGTGATCGTCGAGATCATGTTGAGGACGAGCTTCTGCGCCGTGCCGGACTTCAGCCGGGTGGACCCGGTGAGCAGCTCGGGGCCGACCACGATCTCGATGCCATGCTCCGCCGCGGCCGCGAGGGCGCTGTCCGCGTTGCAGGCCAGGCCGATGGTCAACGCGCCGAGCACACGGGCGTGTTCGACGGCGCCGATCGCGTACGGAGTACGGCCGGAGGCGGAGACGCCGACCACCGAGTCGAGGGGCGTGAGCCCGAGCGCGTCGAGGTCGGCGCGGGCCAGCTCCTTGGAGTCCTCGGCGCCCTCGACCGAGGTCACCATGGCCTCGGGGCCGCCCGCGATCAGGCCGACGACCTGCGTCGGGTCGGTGTTGAAGGTGGGCGGGCACTCGGAGGCGTCGAGCACCCCGAGCCGCCCCGCGGTGCCCGCGCCCGCGTAGACGAGCCGCCCCCCGCGCGCCATCCGCTCGGCCACCGCGTCGATGGCGGCGGCGATCCGCGGCAGCCGCGCGGCCACGGCGGCCGGTACGGAGCTGTCCTCGCCGTTCATCAGACGGGCGATGTCGAGCGTGGGCAGCCGGTCGATATCGGCGAGGTCGGGGCGGAAGGCCTCGGTGGTGAGGGACTCCAACTCGGCGCGGAGATCACGGGGGTTGGATGTAGAGGTCATGAGCTCTTTCCGCAAACGGGTGTGATTCAGTGTCGCCGGTGCCGGTGGGCCAACGCCTCGTAGGACGCCGACAGCGCGGGCGCGGCGGTCTCGTACGTCCGCTGGGCCACGCCCACGAACAGACAGTCCACCACCAGCAGTTGACTGGTCCGGGACGACATGGCCGCGGGGCGCAGCTCGCTCTCACGTGCGGTGGATGTGGTCAGCACGTGATCGGCGTACTGGGCGACCGGCCCGTCCGGGCGTCCGGTGATCGCCACCGTGGTGGCCCCGTGCTCGAAGGCCACGCGCAGCGGCTCGATGACATCGCCGGTGGACCCGGAGTGGGTGATCGCGATCGCCACGTCGCCGCCGCGCAGCTGCACCGCGTTCGTCACGGCCAGATGCGGATCGCTGTGCGCGTGGGCTATCAGCCCTATGCGCAGCAGCTTCTGCGTGAGGTCCTGCGCGACGAGCCCGGACGCCCCGACGCCGTACACATCGATCCGGCGGGCACCGGCCAGCGCGGTGACCGCCGCGCCGAGCTGGGCCGTGTCGAGTCCGGCCGCGGTGTCGGCGAGGGTCTGCTGCTCGTCGTAGGCGAGTTTGGCGACGACGTCGGCGATCGGGTCGTCCACCGCGATGTCCGTCGTGATCGCGGGCGCCCGCCCGGACTGCTGCTGGGCGGCGAGTCCGGCGAGCGCGAGGCGCAGATCGCGGTAGCCGGGGTAACCGAGCAGTCGGGCGGTGCGTACGACGGTGGCCTCGCTGGTGCCGGTGAGCTCGGCGAGACCGGTGACGGTGAGCGCCGCGCAGCCGGCCGGGTCGCTGGCGACGGCCTCGGCGACCCGCTGCATGGAACGGGTCATGGACGGCGCCAGCGTGCGCACCTTGGCCGCGAGGGCGGCGGGGGCGGGAGGTGGACCGGCGGCCGGACCGGCCTGCCCCGAGCCCTGCCCCTGCCTTGTCCCGAAAGTTTCCTTCACGTGCTGGGTCACTGTTGAAAGATATTTTCGCTTCGGTGTTGTGGTCAAGAGTGCGCACAATGGGTGCATGGAACCCTCCGGCCCCCTGGTCACCCCTCTGGAGCAGGCGTTGCACGCGGCACGCGCCCTCGTGCTCGCCGATCTGGTCGCGGGCCAGGTCGCCGAGGCGGACGTCGTCTCGCTCGTCGAGGAGTCCGTCGTACAGCGGCGCTGGTGGGTGGAGCAGTGGCCGGACGGCATGGCGTACGTGGCCGGTCTGGTCGCGCAGGACGTCCAGGACGCCCTGCTGGAGCGGTACGGCCGCTGGCCGCTGTGCCCGGTGTGCGGCTCCGGCGACCCGCACGCGCTGGACGTGGAACCGGAGCTCGGCCCCGACCCGCACTGGGTCTGCCACAAGGCGGGCGTGAAGGTGGCCTCGCTCGGCTCCCTGGGGACGGCGACCGGCGGGGCGTCCTCGTGACGGTCTACATCGACCCGCCCACCTGGCCGGGCCACGGCCGGATGTGGTCCCACCTCGTCAGCGATGTCTCCTACGCCGAACTGCACGCGTTCGCCGAGCAGGTGGGCGTCCCCCGACGCGCCTTCGAGCGGGACCACTACGACATACCGTCGCACCGGTACGCGGATGTGGTGGCCGCCGGGGCGGTGGAGGTCAGCAGCCGGGAGATCGTGCGGATGCTGAACGGGTCGGGGTTGCGGAGGCCGAAGGGGCGGGCCTAGGCCGTACGTACGTAGACCTGGAGCGGCCCGTTCGCCTCGCGGCTCTCGCCCATCGCCCGCTCCTCCTCGACGGTGGCCCGGACGAATCCGGCCCGGGTGACCACGGCCTGCGACGCCCGGTTGTCGTGATCTACCGTCGCCAGCAGGGTGTGTACGTCATCCCTGGCCAGCGCCCACGTCGCCAGTGCGCGCAGCGCCTCCGTCGCATAGCCGTTGCCGCGCGCGGACTCCGCCAGGTCGTACCCGATCTCGACCCGGCCCTCCTCGTCCGGGGCGCCATGAAAGCCGAGGGCGCCGACCGCGCGGTCGTCCTCATGTCGTACGAGGACGAAGACGCCGAACTCCGGGCGGTGCACGCCCGCTTCGTACGCCTTGAGCAACATCCCGGAGGCCTCGCGGGTGCCGTCGTAGGGGCCGCCCCGGGCCCACTCGTAGCCGCCGTCGCCGCCCGCGGCGAGGTCGGCCGCTGCGGCGGGGGTGAGGCTCTCCAGGTTGAGCCGCTCGGCGGGGACGACGAGGTTGTTGATCCAGTACCAGCTGGTGACGGGCGCGCGGTCGGCGAGTTCACCGCGGCCGGTGGCCCACAGGAGGGTGCTCCACGGGGTGGGCCCGGGCTGGACCTGCGGAAGGAGCCGGGTGAGCGCGAACTCGGCGAGTTCGGCGGGGGGTTCGTACACCAGACCCAGGGCCTCGGCGATGTCGTACGTGTGCAGCAGCACCTCGCCGACGCCGAGGGCGGCGAAGCCTTCCGGGTTCGCGGTGTGGAAGGGGCAGGGGTGGTGGGCGCGGATGTGGCGGGGGGTGGTGCGGATGGTGGCGGTGAGCAGGGTGCCGGTGGTTTCGATGGCGTGGAGGAGGCCTTCGTTCCCGGCGGTGTCGTCGGGATGGATCCTCAGCGGGACATGGCTGCTGTGCCCCCGCCCCGCGAGCCGACCGGCGTAGACGATGAGGTCGTAGGCGATATGGATCGCCGCCTCCCGGCAACTCCAGTCGGACCGGGCGGCCTTGACCGTGTCCCAGTCCTTCTCGACCGCCGTCCGCAGCAGGGCCACCGAGCCCGCCACGGCTTCCTGAACGCGTTCCCCGCCCATGTGTCGCATGCGGGCAGGCTATGCGGACGGGGTGGAAGGGAGCGAGAGCATTTCGAGTTCCGAGGTGAGGTTGTAGCGGGCGGTGGCCTCCCACTTCTCCTGTCCGTACGGGGTCCTGAACAGCCGTGGCAGATCGAGCAGTTGGCGCAGGATCGCGGACCGGCCCGCGCGGAAGGCGTCGCTCGGCACGAAGTGGTACTCCTCGCGGACGGCGGCCGTGTAGGCGGCGTACGCGAAGGGCGGCGCGGCGAGGATCGCGAGATCGGCGTCGCACAGGACCTGGCCGTTGCGGTCGTCGTCGGCGGGGTCATGGGTGACGGTGAGGCGGACGAGACGGGCGACTTCGGCGGTGCGCTCTGCGGGTACGCCGGCTTCGGGGAGTGCGCGCTCGGCGAGGCGGGCGGAGCGCTCCTCGTTCTCGGAGCGGTCCGGCAGATAGACGGCGTCATGGAACCAGGCGGCGAGGCGCACGGCGGCGGGGTCGTCGGCGTATTCCTCCAGTACGTCGATGTGGTCGAGGACGGCTGAGAGGTGCTCCAGGGTGTGGTAGTGCCGCTGCGGCTCGCACCAGCGCTTGAGCAGCGCGTCGCCGTACCGTTCCGGGGTTTCCGGGGCGATCGCGCTGGAGTCGTCCCCCCGCGCCGCGAGCAGGGTGCGCAGCCAACGGGAGCGGAGGTCGTCGAGATCTGCCATGCGCTCATTCTCTCCCTGGGCCGACGCTCGCCCCTAGTTTGGAGCCCATGACTGACAAGTGGGTACGGGATCCGGAGTTGCCGGGGCGTCTGCTGACCGTGGAGCGGGACGAACTGGTGCCGATGTTGCGCGGCCGTGGTGAGGCGGACTTCGCGGTGCCCGTCGGGGCGTGTCCGGGGTGGTCGGTGCGGGATGTGCTGGCGCATTGTTCGGCCGCGTTGATGCGAGTGGTGGAAGGACGGTTCGAGAAGGGGGTCTTCTCGCCCGAGTCGAACGACCGGGACATCGCCGAACGGGCCGAGTGGTCGTCCGCGCGGATCGTGGACGAACTGGAACGGGGGATGACCGAGGCCGGGCCGGTGATGGCGAAGGCGGGCGGGGCGCTGGACGGGATCGCGCTCGGGGAGTGGGTGCATGCGGGGGATGTCCGGGAGGCGTGGGGTGAGCCCGGGGCGTACACGGGTGCCGGCCTCCCCTACGCCCTGACCTTGCTGTCCGAGGTCACCCGCTCCCGAGGGCATCTGCCTCTCCACGCCGACCTGGACGACATCGACGAGCCGCTGCGGCTCGGCGCGGACTCCGGGGAGCGGACGCCGGCACGGTTCATCGGGGACGCGGCGACTCTTGTACGGCTGTACTCGGGGCGGCGGCCGGTGGGCGGGGTGTCGTACGAGCTGGCGGGGGCGGAGGAGGGGGAGCTGAACATCTTCGGGTGAGAGTGATCGGGGTTGTGTAGTCGGCGTAGTCTTGGAGCAGGATTGGACTAGACCTGTAGCTGTAGTCGACCTCTGGTCGCCGACGAATGGGGCCCCATGAGCAAGCGTGCACTCCTGGAGGTGATCGCCCTCGACGTCGAGGACGCGGTCGCCGCCCAGGCCGGAGGCGCGGACCGCCTCGAACTGGTCACCGACATCGCGGCCGACGGGCTGACTCCGTCGGCCGCGACCGTGGCGGGGATTCGGGCCGCGGTGGATATTCCGGTGCGGGTGATGTTGCGGTTGGCGGACGGGTTCGCGGCGGGGGATGTGGACCGGCTGGTGGGGGTTGCCGGGGAGATGCGGGGGGTGGGGGCCGAGGAGTTCGTGCTCGGGTTCCTCGACGCGGACGGGGGTGTCGACCTGGATGCGGTGGAGCGGGTTGTGGGGGTGCTGGGCGGGTGCCGGTGGACGTTTCACCGGGCGATCGACCGGGCGGGGGATCGGGATGCGCTGCGGAAGGCGCTGGACGGTTTGCCGGGGCTGGACACGTATCTGACGGCGGGGTCTGCGGTGGGGGTGGACGAGGGCTTGCCTACGTTGCTGGCGGAGGCGGCGCGGGGTGGGGAGCCGGGGTACGAGCAGCGGATCCTGGTGGGTGGGGGGTTGCGGCTGGAGCATGTGCCGTATCTGCTGTCGGCCGGGATCGACGCGTTCCATATCGGCGGGGCGGCTCGGCCGGGGGGCTGGGCCGGGCCGGTGTCGGAGGCGGCGGTGGGGGAGTGGCGGGGGGTGCTGGACGGGGGCTGACCAGACCTTCTTCGCCCCCGCCGCCCCTACCCGTCCCTCCCCCAGAGGGGGGACCCCCACTGGGGGCTGCGCCCCCAGACCCCCCTTTCGGCCCTGAACGGGCCTCGTCCTCAAACGCCGGACGGGCTAAAAGCAGCCCCTCCGGCGTTTGAGGAGGGCGAGGAATCAGGCCGTCAGCTCAGGCGGCAGGGGCGCCCCATGCGTCACGATCAGGCCCGATACCGCTCGCGTCAGCGTGACGTACAGCCGCCGCAAGCCCGTCCGTTCGTCCGGCTCGCCGTCCACCACCGCCCGGGGTTCGTCCAGGACCACGTAGTCGTACTCCAGACCCTTCGCCAGCGATGCCGGGACCAGCGTCAGCCGGGTCTGCGACGTCGTCTCCTCGCCGGGGGACAGGTACCCGATCCCCGCCGCCCCCAGCGCCTCCGACAGTTCCGGGATACGCGCATCCGCCGCGATCAGCCCCGTCGAGCCCTCGTTCCGCAGCAACTCCTCACACGCACTCACGACTTCCGCCGTATCACCCACCGACCGCACCTCGAAGAAGCCGGGATTCTCACGGACCGAGGCCACCGGTGTAAGCCCTGGCGCGATGTGCGGCAGCAAGCGCGAGGCGTACGTGATCACGTCCGTCGGGACTCGGAAACCCGCCGTCAGTTCCTCCACCACCCCTTCCGGCTTCCCCAGATGGGACAGCGCCTCCGCCCAACTCCGCGTCGCCCACGGCGTCGTCCCCTGCGCCAGATCCCCCAGCACCGTCGCCGACCCCGTCGTACACCGCCGCCCCACCGCCCGGTACTGCATCGGCGACAGATCCTGCGCCTCGTCCAGCACCACATGCCCCAGCGAATGCGTCCGCTGGATCAGATCCGTCGCCTCGTCGATCAGCACCGCATCCGCCGCGGCCCACTTCGCCGACTTCACCGACCGCACCGGCCGAGCCCAGAGGATCAGCTTCCGCTCCTCCTCGCTCAGCACCCCCTCCGAGTGCTCCGCAAGGAACTCCGCATCCGTCAGCAACCGCAGCACCAGCTTCGCCGGCTCCACCACCGGCCAGATCGCCTTCACGGCCGCCTTCACCGCCGTATTGCGCGCCACCGCGTCCTGCACCCGATCGTCCGGCGCCTCCCCCGAACGCTCCATCTGCACCAGCACCGCATGCGCGATCCGCTGCGGCAGCGCCTCCCGCGCCGCTCCGTAACGGATCTCCCGGTCCAGCAACTCCCGGACGATCTCCTCGAGTTCGTACGACGGCACCCGCCAGCGGCGCGATCCCCGCACCACCACGACCCCCTCCGTCGGCATCGTCACATGCGAGTACAGCGCCCGCCGCAACACCTCCGCCATCCTCGCGTCACCCTTGACGATCGCCGCCGCCGCGTCGTCCGTACCGCGCACCTCCACCTGCCCGACGAGGTCGTCCACGGTCGCCTGTCGGACCGTCAACTCACCGAGGGCGGGGAGGACTTGCTCGATGTAGCTGAGGAAGGACCGGTTCGGTCCGATAACCAGCGTCCCGGTGCGGGCCAGCCGCTCGCGGTGGGCATACAGCAGGTACGCCACCCGGTGCAGACCGACCGCCGTTTTTCCGGTCCCGGGACCTCCCTGCACACACACGGTCCCGCCCAGACCGGACCGTACGATCTCGTCCTGCTCCGGCTGGATCGTCGCGACGATGTCCCGCATCGGGCCCACACGCGGACGCTCGATCTCCTGCTGGAGCAGCTTGCTGGTCCGCGCGGCCTCCGCCGGATCCGACAGATGCTCGTCCTCGTACGCGGTGAGATCGCCGCCCGTGTAACCGAAACGGCGGCGCAGCGCCACGTCCATCGGGTCCTTCTTGGACGCTCGGTAGAACGGCTGCGACACCGGCGCCCGCCAGTCGATCACCATCGGATCGCCGACGGCATCGTGCACATGCCGGCGCCCGATGTAGAACCGCTCGCTCTGTGTCAGATAGTCGAGGCGGCCGAAGAACAATGGCGTGTGGCTCAGGTCGGCCAGCGCCTTGATCCGCTCGTCGATCTGGTGGGCGAGCACTTCGGCGTTGACCCAGTTCGCGGTGACGTCCCTGATGTCGAGCGCCTCGACGTCCTCGCGCATCGCACGCAGGGCGGCGCGGGAGGAGGCGAGGTGGGAACGCTCACGGGAGAGGGGGTCGTCGGCGGGCGTGGACAAGGGGGTGCCTCCGGTGGGCCTACGGGGTTCGGGCGCTGCGAGAAGCCGTCCGGTTTCCGGCCGGGCGGCGGCACTCCGTGAGGGGAGGCGGGCAAGAGCGGAGATTCTAGGTGAACGGCGGAGGGGGAGACCAACGGTTTTCTCATCCCCTAGGGGACGGGCCCCTCCTCTCCGGGGGGTACGGGTCGGTCCGGAGGTGTACGAGGGCCGTACGGCGGTTCGCCCGGCAGGCCGATGCTCTCCTTACCGCCCGCGAGCAACCATGGAGACATGAGCGCAGCAACCATCCACCCAGCCCCCGGCCGCCCCCCGGCCGCCGGAGCCAGTCCGGTCCTCGGCAGCCACCGCCACCGCCTCGGCGACGCCCTGCGCGCCGTGAAGGTCTTCGCTGGCGCCGCCTTCGACGTGATCATCCTCGGTGAGTACGGCGAGGAAGCAGGCGTCCGCCACAAGTAACCCCCTAGGGTCACAGCGTGACCCGTAGATCACACACCGTAACCACCCTTCTTCTTGCGGCGGTTTCCGGCACCGCCTTCGCCACCCTCTGTGCCCACCAGGGCCTCCCGATGGCCGACGCGCTGGTCTACCGGGCCGAGGGACAGGCGGTCGTACAGGGCGGAGATCTGTACGGCTTCACGGTCACCGAGTGGCATCTCCCCGCCACCTACCCCCCGTTCGCGGCCCTGCTGTTCGTCCCGGCGGCGCTGCTCCCCGTAACCGTCCTGAAGGCGGCCTTCCTCGCGGGCAACGCGCTCCTGCTCGCCTGGCTCATCCACCTCTCGGCCCGACTCGCGGGACTGACCGTCCGCCCCAGGACGATCTGCACCGCCACAGCCGGGGCCCTCTGGCTCGAACCGGTCTTCCAGACCGTCCTGTTCGGCCAGACCAACCTCGCGATCGTCTGCCTGATCCTGTGGGACCTCACCCGACCGCCCGGCGCACGCGGCAAGGGCATCGCGGTAGGCATCGCGGCCGGGATCAAACTGACCCCGGCCGTCTTCATCGCGTACCTGCTGCTGCGCGGCCACCGCCGAGAGGCGCTCACCGCGACGGCGGCCTGCGCCGGCACCGTCCTGCTCGGCGCCCTGGCCCTCCCCACAGCCACCCTCGACTACTTCACCCGCCACCTCTACGACATCGACCGCGTGGGCAAGGCGTGGATCGTGGACAACCAGTCCCTCCAGGGCCTGATCGCCCGGGCCCTGGGAGACCCGACACCGAGCCTCGCCTGGCTGCTCCTCCCGGCGGCGGCGATCGCGGCCGTCGCGCTGTGGCAGGCGGTCCGCGACGACCGCCACGCCATCCTCCTGACGGCAGCCACGGCCCTGCTCGTCTCCCCGATCAGCTGGTCCCACCACTGGGTGTGGTGCGTCCCGCTGATCGCGGTACTCCTGGCGGACCGCAGACGTCACCTCGCTGCCCTCACGACGGCCGTCTTCACCGCCCGCACGATGTGGCTGCTGCCCCACGAGGGCGACCTGGACCTTCATCTCCCGTGGTGGCAACAGCCGTTGGCGTCCCCGTACGCCCTGTTCGCGCTGACCCTGCTGGCGGCTCAGCTCTCCGCGAGGAGCTCGTCCGCGTCCACGATCCGGTATGCGTACCCCTGCTCGGCCAGGAAGCGCTGGCGATGGGCGGCGAAGTCCTGGTCGAGGGTGTCGCGGGCGACCACCGAGTAGAAGTGGGCCTGGTGGCCGTCGGCCTTGGGACGCAGGACGCGGCCGAGGCGCTGCGCCTCCTCCTGGCGGGAGCCGAAGGTGCCCGACACCTGGATGGCGACCGTGGCCTCCGGCAGGTCGATGGAGAAGTTCGCGACCTTGGACACGACCAGCACGCTGATCTCGCCCTGCCGGAAGGCGTCGAAGAGCTTCTCGCGCTGGGCGTTGGAGGTCTCGCCCTTGATGACGGGGGCGTTCAAGTGCTCGCCCAGTTCGTCGAGTTGGTCGATGTACTGGCCGATGACCAGGATCTGCTGGCCCGCGAAACGCCGTACCAGAGCCTCGGTGACCTTGCGCTTGGTGTCGGTCGTCGCGCAGTAGCGGTACTTCTCCTCCTGCTCGGCGGTGGCGTAGGCGAGCCGCTCGGCGTCGGTGAGGTTCACCCGGACCTCCACGCAGTCCGCGGGCGCGATGTACCCCTGCGCCTCGATCTCCTTCCAGGGAGCGTCGAACCGCTTCGGGCCGATGAGCGAGAAGACATCCGACTCGCGCCCGTCCTCACGGACGAGGGTCGCGGTCAGCCCGAGCCGCCGCCGCGCCTGCAGATCGGCGGTGAACTTGAAGACGGGCGCGGGCAGCAGATGCACCTCGTCGTAGAGGATCAGCCCCCAGTCCCGGGAGTCGAACAGCTCCAGGTGCGGATAGACGCCCTTCCGCCTGGTCGTCAGCACCTGGTACGTCGCGATGGTGACGGGCCGGATCTCCTTCTTCGTCCCGCTGTACTCGCCGATCTCGTCCTCGGTGAGCGAGGTCCGCTTCACCAGCTCGTGCTTCCACTGCCGGGCGGAGACGGTGTTGGTGACGAGGATCAGCGTGGTCGACTTCGCCTGCGCCATGGACCCGGCGCCGACCAGCGTCTTACCGGCACCACAGGGGAGTACGACGACCCCGGACCCGCCGTGCCAGAAGTTCTCCACGGCCTGCTTCTGGTACGGCCTGAGCGCCCAGCCGTCCTCGACCAGCTCGATCGGATGCGCCTCGCCGTCGACGTACCCGGCGAGATCCTCGGCCGGCCAGCCCAGCTTCAGCAGCGTCTGCTTGATCTGCCCGCGCTCGGAGGGATGCACGGCGACGGTGTCCGGGTCGATCCGATTGCCGACCAGCGGCATGATCCGCTTGGAGCGCAGGATCTCCTCCAGCACCGGACGGTCGGTGGTCGTCAGGACCAGCCCGTGCGCGGGGTGCTTGGAGAGCGTCAGCCTGCCGTACCGGTCCATGGTCTCGGCGATGTCGACGAGCAGCGCGTGCGGCACCGGATACCGGCTGTACTGCACGAGCGCGTCCACGACCTGCTCGGCGTCATGCCCGGCGGCACGCGCGTTCCACAGCCCGAGCGGGGTCACCCGATAGGTGTGAATATGCTCCGGCGCCCGCTCCAGCTCGGCGAACGGAGCGATGGCCCGACGGCATGCGTCGGCCTGCTCATGGTCGACTTCCAGGAGCAGGGTCTTGTCGGACTGGACGATCAACGGTCCGTTCACGTACGCATCCCTCCGGACTGGTCCAAACCTCCAGTGTGCCGCACATGCGAACGATCAAGCTCAGTCGTCCGCCAGCTCGGCCACCCCGGTCACCCGGTGCAACGGATACGTCCGTACCTCGTCCGCCGTGTGGTCGTAGGCCGTGACGAAGCCGCCCTCGACGCGGATGGGGGCGATGACGCGTTGGGTGGCGGCGCCCTCGGCGTTGACGTAGCCGATCCAGAGGGTCTCGCCGGTGAGGACGGCGGCCTGCATGGTGGCGAGGGTCTCGGCTGAGCTGGTGCGGGGGAGGTCGCCGCCGGAGAGCGGGGGCTGTTTGCGGGGGGTTGTGGAGGCCATGTCGCCCGCTCTGATCGCGCGGATCGCCGCCGACAACAAGGTTGAGTCCGGGATCGGGGGGCCTTCCGGTACCGGTTCGGGGGCCGTGCGGGGTGGGGTGCGGTGGGACAGGGCTCGGGTGATCAGGACGTCGCCCTCGGCGGATTCGGCGGCCGGGGCGAAGCCCATCGCGCGCAGGCCGTCCAGCAGGGCCGCCGGGTCGGCCTGGGTGGCGAGCACGGTCGGGGCGAGGCGGCGCAGGCGCAGGCCCGCGGCGCGCTTGTCGGCGAGGATCTCGTTGAGCAGGGCGTCGTCGTCGCAGCGGACGTACGCGGAGGCCGCGCCGACCCGGAGATGGCCGTGCTTACGGGCCACGTCGTCGATCAGATACGTCAGCGGCTGCGGCACCGGCGTACGGGAGTGCGCGGCGAGGAAGGCGTGCAGATCGGAGGCGGACTGGCCGGCGTCCAGGGCGCGGCGTACCGAGCCGGGCGTAAAGCGGAAGACGGTGGCGCCGCCCTTCGACTCCACGTCCGCCAGCACCCCGAGCATGTCCGCGAGCGGGCGCTCCAGCGGGCCGGGGGCCACCGCGGTCAGGTCCGCCTGGAGCAGGACGTGGTCCAGGGGCTCGGGCAGGAGCGGGGCCAGCAGGCGGGCGGCCGCCGCGGAGGCTGTCGCCTGTTCGGGCGGGGTGAGGGGGGCCGTCGTGGGGGTGGGGCGGTGGTGGACGGGGAGTTTGTCGCCGGGGCCGGTGGGGGGCTCCTGCTGGTGCCTCGGCTCCGGTGCGCCCAGCAGGGCGCGGCCGTGTGCCGACAGGGCGCCCCGGCCGGTCACGCCCAGCATCTCGGCCTCCGCGAGCGTCCACTGGGCCAGCTGACCGCGCAGGTCGTCGCCGGTCTGCGGGCCGCGCAGCGGGCGTTCCCAGCGCAGCCGGGCCAGTACCGACTCCGCGCTCGGGGCGGCGCCCTCCGACAGTCCGGCCAGCAGGGTCAGGACCCGGTGCCTTACCTCGGGGGCGGCCGAGCGGTCGAGGCCGGGGCCGAGCGCGGAGAGCGTACGGTCCTTGGCGTCCCGCCCCCCGACCAGGCCCGACGTCCGCGTCGCCGTCAGCCAGGCCTCCGCGAGCTGCGTCCAGCGGCGGTCCGGGGACCGCTCCAGCCACTCGTCGTAGGCGGGCGTCGCCGCGTACCGCTCGTCGGCCTCGCCGTCGGAGGCGAGCAGCCCCGCGGCGTAGGTCAGCTCGACCCAGAACGCGGCGACCGGCTCGGAGACGTCCAGCGCCACGGCCGTGCGCTTGAGATCGCGCACGCTCAGCCCACCGGCCCGCAGCACCGCCGGGCCGCCCTCGTCCCAGTCCTTCAGCAGCTCCTCGACGGTGGCGAGCGCGGTGTACGCCTGCCCGGCCGCCGTCGCGTCCACAACCTGTGGACGGTGCATGGCCGTGGCCTCCACGGGGGGCGGCAGCGGCTCGGTGGCGCGGTGTGCATGGCCGCCGCGCAGGTGCAGGGCCACTTCGCGGGGGAGTACGACCGTCCCCGGCGTCGTCGGCAGCAGCAGCCCGCGGTCCAGGAGCCAGCGCAGCCGGGGCGCCGGATCGGCGGTGACCTGCCCGTACGGCGGGCCCCAGATCAGGCGGGTCAGCACCTCGAGGGATTCGGCGGGGGCGCCTGCGAGCAGGGCGGACATCCGGTGCCGGTCGGTGAACAGGGCGGTCAGCGCGGTGACGGCGGAGACGGCGTCGTGGGTGGACGGCAGGCCGGCAGCGGTGACGATCTCCTGGATGCGGCCCGGGGACATGCCCGAGGTGGCTTCCCGTACGGCCGGGCCCAGTCCCGTGGGGGACGGGTGCTGCGGGGTGGGCGTGAGCAGCTCGAGGGCCGTGCGGACGAGACGGAGCCGGTCGTCGTCGCCCCAGACCAGGGCCTGGTCGCGCAGCAGGGCGACGGCGCGGGGGAGGGCCCCCTCGACGGCGGGGTCGCCCTCGTCGCCGGCCATCAGGCCGAGCAGCTCCTCGTACGGCGCCGGGTCCGCGGCGACGGCCAGGGCCTCGGCGGTCTGCAGGGCGAAGCGATCCAGGCGCTCCAGGGCACGGACGACGGAGGCGCGGGTGCCGGCCCTTGTCGCGAGCTGGGTGAGGTCCGTCGGGACGGGGGTGATGAGGTCGGGGCGGGCACGCAGGAGTACGGCCAGGGAGGCGTCGTCCCGCGCGCGGAGCGCTTCCGCGAGGGAACGGGGCGGGGATGCCGGGTCGCTCATCCTGCCCACGTTAGCGGTTGGGTACGACGATGGGGTTCGGCTGCGTCACACGGTGCCGCCCGGCTGCACGACTGCCCGCGGCTACGCTGTTGCCCAGTAGGGTTTCAACGTGCCGACCCCCGGAGGGACTTCGGTGGGTATTGAGAGCGATCAGGTCGTCTACGAGTATCTGAGCCGCGTCGGAGACGTGGCTCAGCAGCGGCAGTTGCCGTCGAGTACTCGGATGCGGCTCGTCTCCGAGCTGCGGAACGAGATCGACCGGCGCCGGGCCAAGGTCACCGTCGACAGTCCTGCCGCCGTGCGCCGGATCATCGACCGGCTCGGTACCCCGGACGAGGTCGTCACCGCCGCCGGGGGCCGCGGCGGTGCGCCCCAGGCGCCGGCCGCCTCCGTGCCCGTACAGCCGGACCGTGAGGAGAAGCGGCTGCGGCGGATCGTGCCGCGCCCCCGGCCCGCCGAAGCCGACTCCGGGGGCGACGAGGTTCCCTCCTCGCCTCATCTCGCCGCCACCCACGAGCTCGGCGACAGTGCCGCCCAGCCCGACTGGTGGCGGGTGGACTCCAGCCCGTTCGGGGTCGGGGACGAGGTCCCCGGGTTCGTCGGCGGTGTCGAGATCCCGGAGCTGCTCAAGCCCCCGCCCCCGAAAGAGGCGGCCGTCGTCGAGAAGGCTGAGGAACCGGTCGAGGAGGAGCCCGCTCCGCGCCGCCGCTTCCGGGCCCTGCCCGCCGCCAAGTGGAAGAGCCGGCAGAACCCCCTCCTCCTGCTCGCCGCCGCCCTCCTGCTCACCGGCGCCGTCATCGGCAACCTCATCGTGCTGATCCTCGGCTGGCTCCTCGCCTACGGCTCACGCCGCCTGACCGACGCCGAGAAGAAGGGCGCCGTCATCGTCCTGCCCGGCCTCGCGGTCACCGCCGGGATCGTGTGGCTGTGGGGCCGTACGGACGGCCGCTGGGGCGACCCCATCGCCGACGGGCAGATGAACGACGCCGTCGCCGAGACCTGGCCCTGGGTCGTGCGGGGCGCCGCGGTCGCCTCGGCGCTGTACCTGGTGTGGCGCTCGCAGCGGCAGAAGTAGGTCGCCGCCCCGGGCTCGTCGTACGGGATGGGCACAATGGCCCATATGGCCTCCACCGAGAACCCCGCGTCCGCCCGCACCGTCGGCTTCGACCTCGACATGACCCTCATCGACTCCCGCCCCGGCATCCACGCCTGCTACACCGCGCTCGCCGAGCGCACCGGGACCTACGTCGACGCCGACCTCGCGATCACCCGGCTCGGGCCGCCGCTGGAGGAGGAGCTCGCCAACTGGTTCCCGGCGGCGCGGCTCAAGGAGATCGCCGAGCTGTACCGGTCGATGTACCCGGAGTTCGCCATCGGCGCGACCCCCGCACTCCCCGGCGCCGTCGACGCCATCGCAGCCGTACGCGCCGCGGGCGGTCGCGCGATCGTCGTCACCGCCAAGTACGAGCCCAACGCCAAGCTCCACCTCGACCACCTCGGCATCGAGCCCGACGCGGTGATAGGCGACCTGTGGGCCGAGCGGAAGGCGGAGGCGCTGCGCGAGTACGCCGCCGGCGTCTACGTCGGCGACCACCTGGGCGACGTACGCGGCGCCCGGACCGCCGAGGCGCTCTCCGTCGCCGTCGCGACCGGGCCCTACGACGCCGACGCCCTGCGCGCGGCCGGTGCCGATGTGGTGCTCGCCGACCTCACGCACTTCCCGCAGTGGCTCGCGGGCTACTGGCCCGCCCGCGCCTGACGGCGCCCCGCCGCGATCGACCGGAACACCCCCACGCCCGCGATCAGGAAACCGACGCCCATGAGCATGCTCAATCCGAACATGTAGGCCGGAAAAGGCGACGACCCCAGCAGCAGCGGGGCCACCGTGACCACAGTGGCCACGGCACCGAGGAAGAACACGACCGCTCCGACTCGGATCAGTCGGTCACCGGGCGCGGTGGAATTCGTTTGGGTTTTGTCACGCACCGGACCAGGGTAGTTCCCTGCGCGAAGGAACAACCGGGGGACGTCTTGTCACCCGCCCGAAGACCATTAGCCTTGGTACCGGCGGGTCATGGTCGACCCGCCCCAGTGCTATCAAGAGCCGTTTTCCGAAGCAGTTTTCCGACGAGTACGAGGACGAGGACAGACGTGCCTACCGGCAAGGTCAAGTGGTTCAACAGCGAGAAGGGCTTCGGCTTTCTCTCCCGCGACGACGGCGGTGACGTCTTCGTCCATTCCTCGGTCCTCCCCGCCGGAGTCGAGACGCTCAAGCCGGGCCAGCGAGTCGAG
This sequence comes from Streptomyces sp. NBC_00287, assembly GCF_036173105.1. Taxonomy (NCBI): domain Bacteria; kingdom Bacillati; phylum Actinomycetota; class Actinomycetes; order Kitasatosporales; family Streptomycetaceae; genus Streptomyces; species Streptomyces sp. NBC_00287. The sequence goes on along the minus strand of NZ_CP108053.1, from coordinate 4,370,263 downwards.
TTCGGGGTCGTCGCCGGGCAGCGCGGCGACCAGGCCCTGTCCGTCACGATTCTCGACCCGACCCCCTCGGTCGCTGCGGCGCAGCGCAAGAAGCCGGACGAGCTGGCTTCCATCGTCCAGGATTTGACGACCCTCCTTGAGAACATCACGCCGATGCTGGAGAGGGGCCGCTATCCCGACAAGGCCGCCGGCAAGAAGATCGCCGGTCTGCTGCGCGCGGTGGCAGACCAGCTCGACGTATAAGCACCCGTCAGGGGAAATCCAGTGCATCCGGGCCGAGGGGCGGCAACAGCCCCTCGGCCGCCGCACGTGTGAGCAGCCCGCGCACGGCCGCATAACCGTCCTCGCCGAGATCCGCTGTGAACTCATTGACGTACAGCCCGATGTGCTGGTCGGCGACGGCCGGGTCCATCTCCTGGGCGTGCTCCATGACATACGGCCGGGACACCTCGGGGTCGTCCCAGGCGGCCAGCACCGAGGCGCGGATCGACTCGGCGAGGTGGGTCAGCCGCTCGGCGCCGAGGGCCCGCTTGGCGATGATCGCGCCGAGCGGGATGGGCAGCCCGGTGGTGTGCTCCCAGTGCTCGCCCATGTCCGCGAGCTTGTGCAGCCCGTAGTTCTGGTACGTGAACCGGGCCTCGTGGATGACGAGTCCCGCGTCGACCTTCCCGTCCCGCACGGCCGGCATGATCTCGTGGAACGGCATCACCACGATCTCCCCGACCCCGCCCGGGAGGGTTTCCGCTGCCCAGAGGCGGAACAGCAGGTACGCCGTCGACCGCTCGCTGGGCACCGCGACCGTACGGCCGGTGAGGTCCACCCCGGCCTCCCGGGTCAGCACCAGCGGACCGCAACCCCGGCCCAGCGCGCCCCCGCAGGGCAGCAGCGCGTACTCGTCGAGGACGTACGGCAGCACCGCGTACGACACCTTCAGCACATCCAACTCACCGCGCTCGGCCATGCCGTTGGTGAGGTCGATGTCCGCGAACGTCACGTCCAGCTCGGGCCCGCCGGGGATCCGGCCGTGCGCGAGGGCGTCGAAGACGAAGGTGTCGTTCGGGCAGGGGGAGTACGCGATCTGCAGCCTCATACCGACTTCCAACTCTCCAGTACGGGTGTGAGCTTCCCGAAGCCCGCCGCCAGGGCGTCGAGTGCCTCGCCGATGCGCCAGGACGCGCGGTCGCGCGGGCCCACGGCATTCGACACGGCCCGGATCTCCAGCACGGGCACGCCGTGCGCGGCGGCCGCCTCGGCGACCCCGAAGCCCTCCATGGCCTCGGCGAGGGCCGTCGGGTGGCGCTCGCGCAGCGCGGTGGCGCGGAGGGCGGTGCCGGTCACGGTGGAGACGGTGAGCACGGCGCCGGTCAGGGCGCCGGTGGCGGTCGCGGTCTCCCGTACGAGTGCTTCGGGGGGACGGTGGGTGACGGTGCCGAAGCCGAGCTCGGTGACCGGCAGGAAGCCGTCGGGCGTCTCGGCGCCCAGGTCGGCCGCAGTGATCTCGTCGGCGACGACGAGGGAGCCGACGGGGGCGTGGGGGGCGAAACCGCCGGCGATTCCGGCGGAGATCACCAGGTCGTACGAGGTCCTCGTGAGGGCCGTGGCCGTCGTGGCGGCGGCACGGGCCGGACCGACGCCCACGGCCAGGACGTCACCCGGGAACGCCCGTGCCACCGCGTCCCGCTCGGCGGGGACGGCGGTGGCCACGAGGATGCGTGCGGGGGACGCGATCAGCTGTCCTTCTTCAGCTTGAAGGACCACAGACCGGTGGTTTCGTTCTCGCCGCCTTCTCGGATGGACACCAGAGTCGAGTTGCCCTGCGCGCCGTACTGGGCGTTGAAGAACACGCTGCCCGGGATCGTCGTGTACGTCTTCTTGAGGGGCTCGGTGAGCAGCGGCTGGCCGTTCATCAGGATCGTCCAGCCGTTGTCCGCGATCTCCGGGTCGACACCGAAGCGAACGGTCTCGTCCGGGTCCACGCTGATGGACTCGATGTCGGTGTCCTTCAGGCACTTCGTCAGGTCCGCGGTCTGCAGGGCCTCACCCTCGCCACCGCAGGTGGCCTCCTCGCTGACCGAGGACGAACCGACGGTGATCGTGGCGATCGGCGTGGGCTTGTCGCAGGCCGAAAGGACGAGCAGTCCGGCGGATACGGCGCCGGCGGCGGCGAGCGCGCGGCGGCGTCGCACAGCGGATTGCAGCAGGGTCATGGGCGAAGGCTATCGGGAGCGTCCTGCGGTCTCTTTACGTGGGGGTGCGGCGTGCCGTGCGTTACGCCACCCCAGTCCGCGGTGGGCCGCCGTGCCGGGCCGAGACGATCAGGCCGTGGACCGTGGTCAGCCAGCCCGCGGCGACGATCGTGGCGCCCACCGTCATGCCCAGGGTGCCGTTCAGCGGCAGCACGATGCCGATCGCGCCGCCGAGCACCCAGGACATCTGCAGCAGCGTCTCGGAGCGGGCGAAGGCGGAGGTGCGCACCAGCTCCGGGACGTCCCGCTGGATCAGCGCGTCCAGGGACAGCTTGGCCAGCGCCTGCGAGAACCCGGCGACCGCCGCGAGGCAGGCCACCAGGGCGGCGCTGAAGAAGGCCGCCGCGGTGATCGCCGCGGTCAGCACAACGCCCACGACGGTCACGATGATGATCTCCGGGGCGCGCGATCGCAGCCACGCCCCGACCGCCGTACCGCAGGCGTTGCCCACCCCGGCCGAGACGGCCACTATGCCCAGCGACACCGCGGCGCTCTGGCCGGCCAGCGGATGCTCGCGCAGCAGGAAGGCGAGGAAGAAGATCAGGAAGCCGGACAGACAGCGCAGGGCGGCGTTGGCGCCGAGCGCGTGGGTGACGGCGAGGCCGACCGTGCGCAGCCCGGGGCGCTTGACGGGCTTGAGGTGCGGTCCGTGCAGATGCTGCTCGTCCGCCGCCAGCAGCGCGGTGTCCTCGCCCTTCGCCGAGTCGACCTTCGGCGGCAGCGTGAACGACAGGAACGCGCCCAGCATGAAGATCACGAAGGCGCCGTAGAGCGGCCAGCGGGGCCCGATCGCCTGGAGCCCGGCGCCGATCGGCGCGGCCACCCCGGTGGCCAGCAGCCCGCCGAGGGTGACCCGTGAGTTCGCCTTCACCAGGGAGAAGCGGGGTGGCAGCAGCCGGGGCACGACCGCGCTTCTGACCACGCCGTACGCCTTCGACGACACCAGCACGCCGAGCGCCGCCGGGTACAGCTCGATGCCGCCGGTGATCACCGCGCGGGACAGGACCAGCGCGAGCAGGGCCCGGGCGAGCATCGCGCATGCCATCGCCGCCCGGCGGCCGTGCGGGACGCGGTCGAGGAGGGGGCCGATCACGGGCGCGAGGAGCGTGAAGGGCGCCATGGTGATGCCCAGGTAGAGCGCGACCCGGCCGCGGGCCTCGTCGGTGGGCACGGAGAAGAACACGGTGGAGGCTAGGGCGACGGTGATCATCATGTCCCCGGCGCCGTTCACGCCGTGCAGTTCGATCAGCTTGCCGAGGCCTGACTCGCCCGCTCCTTGCGCGTGCGTCGCCTTGCGGATACCGCGGGCGGTGCCGGTGACCGGAAAGTGCAGGGCACGTCCGACGGAGCGGACGGCGCCGCCGAGTCGGCCCGAACCGCCGCTTCTGCTGCGGCCCCTGTCCCCACCGACCCCGGTGGCTCCTTGAGGCGTCCGCGCGGCTGCCACGACGTCATAGTGCCCCGAGATGGGCGTACGTAGTGCGGTTACCGCGCGTATGGCGGTGGCTTTGTCAGCGGTTTGCGACCGTCGGTGTAGGCCGAGCGCCGGTGAGCAGGTAGCGTGCGTATCTCGGCCATCCCGCAGAATGGATGGTGACAGGTGCGCCCGAGTGCGAGGGGGCGACGACGTCGACGCGGTCCTTCGGTCCGCTCCGTCCGCCCGCCCCGCCGCCTTCAGGCAGCCGCACCCGAGAGACGGCGTAGGAGAGAAGCGATACCTGTGAGCGCAGCGACAACGCGAAGCCGCACCCCCGACCGCCTGTGCGCCGAGGCGACCGACCTCGCCCGCACCGCCGCCGAGGAGGCAGCCGCACCCGGCGTCGTCGGGGAGCACGTGGGTCTGGTCTCCGAGGGCGACCGCGTTGTCACGCACTTCTTCGAGTGCAAGGAGCTCGGGTACCGCGGCTGGCGCTGGGCCGTGACCGTGGCGAGGGCCTCCCGCGCGAAGTTCGTGACCTTGGACGAGGTCGTCCTGCTGCCAGGACCGGACGCGCTGCTGGCCCCCGAGTGGGTGCCGTGGAGCGAGCGGCTGCGCCCCGGCGACATGGGCCCCGGCGACCTGCTCCCCACCGACGCCGAGGACCTCCGCCTGGAGCCCGGCTACACCGGCGAGGACGAGCCGGTGCCGAGCTCGCCCGTCTCGCACGAGATGGCCGAGCTGGTCGAGGCCGAGGACGCCGAGGTCACCGCCGGCACCCCCGCCCACCTGCCGGTCGCCCCCACCCGGGGCTCGATCGCCGCGGTCGCCGAGGAACTGGGCATGCGCCGGGCCCGGGTCCTGTCCCGCTACGGCCTCCATGTCGCCGCGGACCGCTGGGAGGAGGCGTTCGGCGCCAAGACCCCGATGGCACAGGCCGCCCCCGCTTCCTGCGTCAGCTGCGGCTTCCTGATGCGGCTCGGCGGCTCCCTGGGCCAGGCCTTCGGCGTCTGCGCCAACGAGTTCTCCCCGGCCGACGGCCGCGTCGTCTCCCTGACCTACGGCTGCGGCGGCCACTCCGAGGCGGCCGTCATGCCCAAGCCCCCGCAGCCGGCCCCACCGGTGATCGACGAGACGAGGGTCGACCCCTTCCCACTGCGCCCGGCACCGGACTCGGGATCGGTACCGGCGGTGTCGGACGAGGACGCGGCGGACTTGGGTCACTCCTAGCCCCCTGGGAGCCTTTGGCCCGGGGTTAGCGGGGCCCCACCTCGCGGTACCTTCATCGTCACGCCGATGAGTGGAGTGAACGTGAGCAAGTTCGTGCGGCCGGCCGTCGAGGGAGCGGATCCGTTCGGGACCGCCCGGCTGCGACGTGGGGTACTGGACGCCTGGGCCACCAGCCCCGCCCGGTTCCGGGAGGACGCCAACGCCGAGGAGGACCTCGTCCTCGGCGGATATCGGGACCGGCTCGTCGTCGAGCTCGCTCAGAACGCCGCCGACGCCGCCGCCCGCGCGGGCGTGCCCGGACGGCTCCGACTCACCCTGCGCGACGGCGTCCTCGTCGCCGCCAACACCGGCGCCCCCCTCGACGCCGCCGGTGTCGAGTCGCTCTCCACGCTCCGGGCGTCCGCCAAGCGGGACACGCCCTCCATCGGCCGCTTCGGCGTGGGTTTCGCCGCCGTCCTCTCGGTCACCGACGAGCCCGCCGTCGTCGGCCGGCACGGCGGGGTGCGCTGGTCGCTCGCGGAGGCCCGTGAGCTGGCCGCCGACACCGCCCGGCACAGCCCCGGTCTGGGGGACGAGATCCGCCGCCGCGACGGGCATGTGCCCCTGCTCCGGCTCCCCTTCGCCGCCGAGGGCACCGCCCCCGGCCCCTACGACACGGCCGTCATCCTGCCGCTGCGCGACACGGCCGCCGCCGACCTCGCCGAGCGCCTCCTGCACGCCGTCGACGACGCCCTCCTGCTCGCCCTGCCGGGGCTCACCGAGGTCGTCATCGAGACGGACACCGTACGGACGCTCAGCCGCCGCACCGACGGCGTCTTCACCGTCGTGGAGGACTCGCGGGACGGCATCACCCACTGGCGTACGGCCCTCGCGCACGGGCCGCTCACGGCGGAGCTGCTCGCCGACCGGCCCGTGGAGGAGCGGCTGCGGCCCCACTGGTCCATCACCTGGGCCGTGCCCGCCGAAGCGGACGGCTCCCCGGCACGGCCGCGCACCAACTCCGTCGTGCACGCCCCGACGCCGAGCGACGAGCCGCTCGGGGTGCCCGCGCTGCTCATCGCCTCTTTCCCGCTGGACACCACGCGGCGGCACGCCGCCCCCGGCCCGCTGACCGACTTCCTCGTCGAGCGCGCGGCCGACGCCTACGCTGAGCTGCTCGCCGAGTGGCGGCCGGTGACCGCGGGGATCATCGACCTCGTGCCCGGGCCGCTCGGGAAGGGCGAGCTGGACGGCGCGCTGCGTGCGGCGATCCTCCAGCGGCTGCCGCGGACCTCTTTCCTGCCGCCCGCCCTCGAAGCCACCGACGATCTTCCCGAGGCGCTGCGGCCGCGGGACGCCGAGGTGGTCGAGGGCGCGGGCTCCGACACCGTGCGCGTGCTCGCCGAAGTGCTGCCCACCCTGCTGCCCGCCGGGCTCGAACGGCGGGTGGAGCTGCGGACGTTGGGCGTCGCCCGGGTTCCGCTGACCGATGCCGTGGACCGGCTGGCCGGTCTGGAGAAGGAGCCGGGCTGGTGGCGGCGGCTTTACGACAGCCTCGCCGGCGTCGACCCCGACCGGTTGTCCGGGCTTCCGGTACCGCTGGCGGACGGACGCACCACCATCGGCCCGCGCCAGGTGCTGCTGCCCACTCCGGACGGCACGGGGATCGACCCCGAGATCCTCGCCCGGCTCGGCCTCAAGGTCGCCCACCCGGACGCCGCCCACCCGCTGCTGGAGAAGCTCGGCGCGCTGCCCGCCACCCCGCGGGCCGTGCTCACCACCCCGCAGGTGCGGGCCGCCGTAGCCACCTCCCTGGACGACGAGGGCGGCCTCGACTGGGAGCAGGAGGCGCCCGACGCCGAGGAACTGGCCGACACCGTCCTCGCGTTGGTGCGGGACGCCGACCTCGAACCCGGTGACGAGCCCTGGCTCGGCGCCCTCGCCCTGCCCGACGAGGAAGGCGAGTTGGCGCCCGCCGGCGAGCTGGTGCTGCCCGGCAGCGCCTTCCACCAGGTCATGCGCGAGGGTGAACTCGCCGCCGTGGACGCCGAACTGGCCGACAAGTGGGGCGAACAGCCCCTCGCCGCCTGCGGAGTGCTCGCCACCTTCGCGCTCGTCCGGGCCACGGACGTCGTCCTCGACCCCGATGAACTGGAGCCCCGCGAAGGGGACTTCGCCGAGCCCGACGACGCCGGGCTGCTGGACGCCGTGGACGTGTGGAGCGAGGACATCCTCGACCGCTTCCCGGACACACCGGTGCCGCCCGTCGCCACGGAACTGGTCGCCGTACGCGACCTCGACCTCGTCGACGACGACAAGTGGCCCCAGGCCCTCACCCTCCTCGCCCAGCCGCCGCTCAGGGATGCCATCACCCAGCAGGTGCGCATCCTCCTGCCCGACGGCACGCACGAGGTCGTACGGCCCTACACCGCCTGGTGGTTGCGCGGGCACCCCGTGCTCGACGGCCGCCGCCCCGCCGGACTGCTCGCCTCCGGCGGCGACCCGCTCCTGCGCGGCCTGTACGACGAGGCCGACGCGACCGGGTTCGACGACGAACAGGTGCTGCGAGCCCTGGGCGTACGGACGTCGGTGGCGGCCCTGCTCGACGAGCCGGGCGGCGCCGCCGAGCTGCTGGACCGGCTCGCCGACCCCGAGCGGACCGTGACCGGCACCCAACTCCACGCCCTGTACAGCGCCTTGGCCGATCTCGACCCCGAGCAGGTGACCCTGCCCGACGAGCTGCGGGCCGTGGTCGACGGCCGGGTGGAGGTGGTGGACGCGGCCGACGCCATGGTCGTCGACTCGCCCGACCTGCTGCCCTTCACCGAGGGCATCCCGCTGCTGCCGGTACGGCCGGCGCGGGCCGCCGAGCTGGCGGAGCTGTTCCAGGTGCGGCGCCTGAGCGAGTCCGTCACCGGCGAGGTCGACTCCGAGGGCGCCGAGCACGACGTACCGGACTCGGTGCGGGTGCTGCTGGGCCCGCGGACCCCGTCCTCCTACGTCGAGCACGAGGAACTCGTCGTGGACGGCGTGGAGATCGACTGGCGGCTCACCGACGACGGCGTGCTGCACGCGTCCACGCTGGAGGGCGTCGCCGCGGGTCTGGCCTGGGCGGCCGGGCAGTGGCCGCGCCGGTTCGAGGTGGCGGCGCTGCTGGAGGATCCCTCGCGGACACAGGAGCTGGCGCGGGACCGCTGGTTCGACTGAGACGCACACACTGTCTCAAAACTTTCCGCACAAAACTTTCGTACGACGTACAACCATTCGCATGCGTCACGAATCTGATCATGCGAGCCAACAGGCTCCACGATCACTTGGGCCCCGGCCGACGACGAGCCGTAGGGAACGACCACCGTCGGGGCCCCTCTCCACACTGGGGAACACATGCGTATTCGCGCCACCGTGGCCGCCGTCTCCGGCGCCCTCGTCCTGTCCGCCGTCGCGGCTCCGCTCGCTCTGGCCGACGACTCGCGGGTGCCCGCCGAGCTCAGCGCCGCGAGCGAGGCTGCCCACGCGGCCACCGGCAAGTCGGCCTACGCCACGGCCGAGGACGGCCTTCCCTACGCCCTCGACGCCACCTTCTCGAACGTCAAGGTCAACAACGGCAGCAACATCAAGGTCGGCACCACCAACGTGGTGAACGTGCCGGTCTCCTTCACCCTCACCCACGCCGCGGACGTCGACATCCACGCGTCCGACTTCTTCGCGGGTGTCGAGCTCTACCGCGGCGAGTCGTTCGAGAACTCCATCTGGTGGTTCGACAGCAACGACGCCACCTGCACGGACACCTCGGCCACCGCCGCGTCCTGCAAGGCCACCGTCGCCATCGACCCGTACCTGCTGCTGAACGAGGATGCGGGCGCCTGGAAGGCCGCCGCCTTCGCGGTCGCCTTCAACGGTGAGGACCCGGAGAACCCGGTCCTGGACAACGTCGGTGTCGCGGTGAAGGACAAGACCAACTCCTTCAACCTCCAGCGCTACTCCAAGCTGACGGTCAACGCCTCGCCGGAGCCGGTGAAGAAGGGCGCGACCATCACGGTCACCGGCAAGCTGACCCGCGCCAGCTGGGACTCCAACACGTACGCGGGCATGCCCAGCGGCCAGAGCGTGGTGCTGCAGTTCCGCAAGAAGGGCACCACGACGTACTCCAACGTCAAGGGCATCAAGACCACCACGGGCGGTGCGCTGAAGACCACGGTCACGGCCTCCGCCGACGGTTACTACCGCTTCACCTACGCGGGCATCACGTCCACCGCGCCGGTCTCGGCCGCGGGTGACTTCATCGACGTGCAGTAGTCGACAGACCCTCACCGACGCCCGGTCCCGGAAGCCATCCGGGGCCGGGCGTCGGCGTTTTGGGGGGTGCCGGGCAACCGAATGCCCCACGCGTCCCTCTGATCATGTGGAGCATCCAGGCTCCCTTCACGACCATTTGGGGAACGCATGCGTATTCGCGCCACTGTGGCCGCCGTCTCCGGCGCCCTGGCCCTGTCCGCCTTCGCCGTGCCGGCCGCGCAGGCCGACGACTCCGCCTCCGCCTACCGCGCCGACGTCGCGAAGGTCCGCGCCGCCGTCGCCAAGAGCGCGTTCGGCACCCGCGCGGACGCCCCGTACGACATGGACGTCACCTTCTCCAACTTCAAGATCGCCAAGACGGTCAAGGTCGGTACGACCGCCCAGGTCTCGACGACGGTCACCTACACGATGACCCACGCCGCCGACATCGACATCAAGGCCGAGGACTTCGCGACCGGCCCGTACATCTACAAGGGCGCCTTCGCGAGCCCGGACAACATGCTGTTCGGCAACAAGGCGGCCACCTGCGCCTCGACCTCGGACACCACCGCCACCTGCACCGGCAAGATCGACATCTACCCGGCCGACGCCGAGCTGGCGAACTCCGACGCCGGTACCTGGAAGGGCGCGGCTCTCGCGCTCGCCCAGAACGGTCAGGACCCGGAGGGCGAGAACTACGACATCACCAAGGTCGGTTACGCCGACCAGGGCGACCTCGGCAGCACGCTGGTCCAGCGCGCCGCCAAGTTGACGGTCGACGCCGCGCCGGAGCCGGTGAAGAAGGGCAAGCCCATCACGGTCACCGGCAAGCTGACCCGCGCCAACTGGGAGACCGAGAAGTACGTGGGTCTCCCGGCGGGCCAGAAGGTGGTGCTCCAGTTCCGCAAGGCGGGCACGACCGCCTACAGCAACGTCAAGGGCATCCAGACCGCCACTGGCGGCGCACTGAAGACGACGGTCACGGCCTCCGAGGACGGCTACTACCGCTTCACGTACGCGGGCATCACGAGCACGGCGCCGGTCGCGGCCAAGGGCGACTTCGTAGACGTGCAGTAGGACAACTCCCTTAGGGGCGCGGGGAACTGCGCGACCAGCCACGACGGTCCCGCAGCCGACCACGCGCCCCGTCCCGCCCAAGCCAAGCGCTACGCGGGAACGCGGCGGTCGACCCACTTCCATGTGAACTCCAGGGCGGCCGCCGCGACCACCGAGATCCCCACCGCGATCCACGGCATCGTGACCCCCACCAGCTTCAGCGCGAAGAACTCCTGAAGCCACGGCACGACCAGCACCAGCACAAACCCCAGGCCCATGGACGCGACCAGCGCCACCCGCCACCAGGTGTACGGCCGCGCGATGATCGCCAGTACCCACATCGAGATCAGGAACAGCGTGAGCGTCGCCGCACTGGTCTCCGCGTCCAACGCCCCCTCGCCCGAGTAGTAGTGACGGGCGATCAGATACGTCAGGAAGGTCGCGATCGCGGCCAGCACCCCACCCGGGATCGAGTACCGCATCACCCGCCGCACGAAGTGCGGTTGCGCCCGCTCCTTGTTCGGCGCGAGGGCGAGGAAGAAGGCCGGGACGCCGATCGTCAGGGTGGAGAGCAGAGTCAAGTGCCGTGGCAGGAACGGGTATTCCACCTGCCAGCACACCACCAGCACGGCAAGCAGCACCGAGTACACGGTCTTCACCAGGAACAGCGTGGCGACCCGCGTGATGTTCCCGATGACCCGCCGCCCCTCGGCGACGACCGAGGGAAGCGTCGCGAAGCTGTTGTTCAGCAGCACGATCTGCGCAACGGCGCGGGTGGCCTCCGACCCCGAGCCCATGGCCACGCCGATGTCGGCGTCCTTCAGGGCCAGGACGTCGTTCACGCCGTCGCCGGTCATGGCGACGTTGTGCCCGTGCGACTGGAGCGCGCCGACCATGTCCCGCTTCTGCTGCGGAGTGACGCGCCCGAACATCGTGGCCTCGTCGAGGGCCGTCGCCATGCCGTCCTTGTCGCGCGGCAACGTACGGGCGTCGACGGTCGTCCCCGTCAGCCCGAGCTTGTTGGCGACCGCGCCCACGGAGACCGCGTTGTCGCCGGAGATGACCTTGGCTCTGACGTTCTGCTCGGCGAAGTAGCGCAGCGTGTCCGCGGCGTCGGGCCGCAGCCGCTGCTCCAGCACCACCAGGGCGGTCGGCTTGGCGCCCGCGGCCACGTCGGGGTCGTCGAGCTCGCGTCCGGTGCGGGCGAGGAGGAGGACACGCAGGCCCTGCTCGTTGAGCCGCCCGGTCTCCGCGAGCGCGGGGTCGTCCGGGGCGAGCAGGACATCGGGCGCCCCCAGCAGCCACGTACTGGACTCGCCGCCCCCCTCGCTGAAGGTGGCGCCGCTGTACTTGCGGGCGGAGGAGAAGGGCAGGGACTCGGTGCAGCGCCAGTCCTCGGCGTCGGGGTAGGCGTCGATGATGGCCTGGAGGGAGGCGTTGGGGCGGGGGTCGGACTCGCCGAGGGCGCCGAGGACCGTGCGGACGTAACCCTCGTCGCTGCCGTTGAGCGTTCTGAGCTCGGTGACGTCCATGCCGCCCTCGGTGAGGGTGCCGGTCTTGTCGAGGCAGACGACATCGACGCGGGCGAGGCCCTCGATAGCGGGGAGCTCCTGGACGAGGCACTGTTTTCGGCCAAGCCGGATGACACCGATGGCGAAGGCGACGGACGTGAGCAGGACCAGGCCCTCGGGGACCATCGGGACGATGCCGCCGACGGTCCGGGCAATCGAGTCGTCGAGGTCCTTGTCCTTCACGAAGAGCTGGGTGACGACCAGGCCGAGCGCGGCCGGGATCATCATCCAGGTCACGTACTTGAGGATCGTGGAGATACCGGAGCGCAGCTCGGAGTGGACCAGGGTGAAGCGGGAGGCCTCCTCGGCGAGCTGGGCGGCGTAGGCCTCGCGACCCACCCTGGTGGCCTGGAAGGCGCCGCCGCCCGCGACCACGAAGCTGCCGGAGAGGATCTGGTCCCCGGGCTGTTTGACGACCGGGTCGGCCTCGCCGGTGAGCAGTGACTCGTCGATCTCCAGGCCGTCGACCTCGACGCACACCCCGTCGACGACAGCCTTGTCACCCGGCCCGATCTCGATCAGGTCGTCCAGCACGATCTCGGCGGTGGTCACCTCGGCGGCGACCCCGTCGCGCCGCACGGTGGGCCGGGCCTCCCCGATGACGGCGAGGGAGTCCAGGGTCTTCTTCGCCCGCCACTCCTGGATGATGCCGATACCGGTGTTGGCGAGGATGACGAAGCCGAACAGGCTGTCCTGGATCGGCGCGACGAACAGCATGATCAGCCAGAGCACGCCGATGATCGCGTTGAACCGGGTGAAGACATTGGCCCGGACGATCTCGACGGTGGACCGGCTGCTGCGCACCGGTATGTCGTTGACCTGCCCCCGCGCGACCCGCTCGGCCACTTCGGCGGCGGTCAGTCCGCCCGTACCCACCGGGGCGGGCAGGGGATGGCCGGGATCGACTTCGGTGCCCGCGTCGATGTGCGTCATGCATTCGACGGTACGTGCGGATTTACGGCTTCACCCGCCGAGTGGGCGGAAGATCCGACCTGGGGAGGACGGGCAACGGGGCGAAATGGTGCCGTGGTTGTAGGCCGCGCCTACTGCTGTACGGACGCGGACCGCTTGATCGCCGCGTCCCGCTTGCGGACGTACCAGACGCCGATCAGACCCAGCCCGCCGCCGGCCAGGCAGGTCCACAGCCACCACAGGTGCCCGTGGTCGTCGAACCAGCCGTAGAAGGGGAGCTGGACCAGGAAGAGGACGAACCAGAGGATCGTGCCGCCCGTGATGGTGGCGACGACGGGGCCCTCCAGGGGCTCCGGCGCCTCGTGTGTGGGTGTCCACTTCGCCATGGGCACAGCTTACGAGGCGATCGGAAAGCGGCTCACCACGATCAGGCCCACACGCGGTCTACGCGCGGAGATAGCGATCAAACCCTCATATGTTCATACTGAAACCGTTTGTCTTTGTCCACTTCTGTTCGTAGGAAACGCCAATGCCCACCTCGGCCCCCGCCAAGGTCCCCGCCCCCGAGCAGCCCGGCGGCGCGCCCGCGTACGGCGCCCTCGACCGCTTCTTCAAGATCTCGGAGCGGGGCAGCACGCTCGCGCGTGAGGTCCGTGGTGGCTTTGCCACCTTCTTCGCGATGGCCTACATCATCGTGCTGAACCCGATCATCCTCGGCAGCGCGAAGGACATGTACGGCAACCAGCTCGACAACGGTCAGCTGGTCACCGCCACCGCCCTGACGGCCGCCTTCACCACGCTCCTCATGGGCGTCATCGGCAATGTGCCGATCGCGCTCGCCGCGGGTCTTGGTGTGAACTCGGTTGTCGCCCTCCAGCTCGCGCCCCGGATGTCCTGGCCGGACGCCATGGGCATGGTCGTCCTGGCCGGCTTCGTCGTGATGCTGCTGGTCGCCACGGGGCTGCGGGAGCGCGTGATGAACGCCGTGCCCTTCAGCCTGCGCAAGGCGATCTCGATCGGTATCGGCCTGTTCATCATGCTGATCGGGCTCGTCGACTCCGGTTTCGTCTCCCGGATCCCGGACGCCGCCCAGACCACCGTCCCGCTCCAGCTCGGCGCCGACGGTCACCTCAACGGCTGGCCGGTGCTCGTCTTCGTCCTGGGCGCGCTGCTGACGCTCGCCCTGATCGTGCGCAAGGTCTCCGGCGCCATCCTGATCTCGATCGTCGCCATGACGGTCCTCGCGGTGATCATCAACGCGATCGCGGACATCCCCTCCTGGGGCCTGACCACGCCGAAGTGGCCCGGTAACCCGGTCGCCTCCCCCGACTTCGGTCTGGTCGGCGAGGTCAGTCTGTTCGGCGGGTTCGAGAAGGTCGGTGTGCTGACCGGCGTCCTGTTCGTCTTCACGGTCCTGCTGTCCTGCTTCTTCGACGCCATGGGCACGATCATGGGCGTCTCCGACGAGGCCAAGCTGACCGACGCCCAGGGCCAGATGCCCGGCATCAACAAGGTCCTGTTCGTCGACGGCCTCGCGGTCGCGGCAGGCGGCGCCAGCTCCTCCTCGGCCACCACCGCCTTCGTGGAGTCCACGGCCGGCGTCGGCGAGGGCGCCCGCACCGGCTTCGCGAACGTCATCACCGGCGGACTCTTCACCGCCGCGCTGTTCCTGACGCCGGTCGCCACGATGGTCCCCTCCCAGGCGGCGACCCCGGCGCTGCTCGCGGTCGGCTTCCTGATCCTGGCGAACTCTGTCAAGGAGATCGACTGGGCCGACTACACGATCGCGATCCCGGCGTTCGTGACGATGGTGATGATGCCGTTCACCTACTCGATCACCAACGGGATTGGCATGGGCTTCATCACCTTCGTGGTACTGCGGCTCGCGGCCGGGCGGGGCAAGGAGATCCCCGCCGCGATGTATGTCGTGGCCGCGGTGTTCGGCTTCTACTACCTGATGCCGGCGCTGGGCCTCACGTAAGGCCGTAGAACTTCTCTGTCTCTTCCACGGCGGTCTGGAACCGCTCGTCGAAGTCGTCCCGAATGAGCGTCCGGACCACATAGTCCTGGACGCTCATTCCCCTTTTGGCCGCATGGTGCCGGAGCCGTTCGAGCAGCTCCCCGTCCATCCGCAGGCTGAGCACGCTGGTCCCCATGCATACGAGGGTCACCTCAGGTGGCCGGGCCGCGCGTCACTTTCCGGATTCAGCTCACTCATACGGGTGACGAGGTGGTTCAGTGGCCAGGGTCACGGGCATTTGTGCGTGTCAGGGTGGTCTTTAGTCAGGGTAATGAGTTAACCTAAAGAACATGTCGGACCTTACCCATGGCGACGACGCTGCCGCCGTGAACTCTTTGCGATCCGCTGTCATGCGGCTGTCCCGCCGACTCAAGCACCAGCGGGTCGACGAGTCGCTGAGCCCGACCGAGATGTCGGTGCTCGGCACCCTCTCCAACTGCGGCCAGGCCACCCCGGGCGAGCTCGCCCGCAAGGAGCATGTCCAGCCGCCGTCGATGACCCGCATCGTCGCGTTGCTGGAGGCCAAGGGGCTGGTCCGGCTTGAGCCGCACCCCGAGGACCGGCGCCAGAAGGTCGTCACGAAGACGGAACAGGCCGAGGCGATGCTCGCCGAGAGCCGCGCCAAGCGCAACGCCTTCCTGGCCACCCTGGTCGACGGCCTCGACGAGGACGAGTGGGCGAAACTCCGCGCCGCCGCCCCCGTGCTGGAGAAGCTGGCGCATCTGTAAGCCTGAAGGAGGCGAACCCTTTTGAGTACGGGATCCGGAGCAGCTTCCGCCCCCGCACCGACCACCCCTACCAAGTCTGCCCAGTCTTCCAAGTCTTCGATGTTCAGCTCGCTGGGCGTCCGGAACTACCGCCTGTTCTTCATCGGACAGGTCGTCTCCAACACCGGCACCTGGATGCAGCGCATCGCCCAGGACTGGCTGGTCCTCAGCCTCACCGGCTCCGCGACCGCCGTCGGTATAACGACGGCTCTGCAGTTCCTGCCGATGCTGCTCTTCGGCCTCTACGGCGGTGTCCTCGTCGACCGGCTGCCCAAGCGGCCCACGCTGCTCGTGACCCAGACGTCGATGGCCGTGACCGGCCTCGCCCTCGCCTTTTTGACGCTGAGCGGACATGTCGAGGTCTGGCACGTCTACGTCGCCGCCTTCGCCGTAGGCCTCGCGACGGTCGTCGACAACCCGGCCCGGCAGACCTTCGTCACCGAGATGGTCGGCCCCGACCAGCTCCAGAACGCGGTCAGCCTCAACTCGGCGAACTTCCAGTCCGCGCGGCTCGTCGGCCCTGCGGTGGCCGGCCTGATGATCACCGGCGTGGGCACGGGATGGGCCTTCCTCTTCAACGGCCTCTCCTTCGTCGCGCCCATCGCCGGGCTGCTGCTGATGCGCGCCCGCGACCTGCACTCCGTCGAGCGCGCCCCGCGCGGCAAGGGCCAGATGAGAGAGGGCCTGCGGTACGTCGCCGGGCGCCCGGAGCTGATCTGGACGATCGTCCTGGTCGGCTTCGTCAGCACCTTCGGCTTCAACTTCCCCGTCTACCTCTCCGCCTTCGCCGACGACGTCTTCCACGCGGGCGCCGGCTCCTACAGCCTGTTCAACACCCTGATGGCGGTGGGCTCCCTGTCGGGCGCCCTGCTCGCCGCCCGCCGCGGCACCGCCCGACTGAGGGTGCTGGTCGCGGGCGCGGTGGCCTTCGGCACGCTGGAGATCGCGGCCGCGCTCGCCCCCTCGCTGTGGCTGTTCGCCCTGCTCATGGTCCCGATCGGGATGTTCGGCATGACGGTCAACGTCACCGCCAACAGCAGCGTCCAACTGAGCACCGACCCGGCCATGCGCGGCCGGGTGATGTCCCTGTACATGATGGTGTTCATGGGCGGCGCGCCCCTGGGAGCCCCGATCGCCGGCTGGATCACCGACGCCTACGGAGTCCGAGCGGGCCTGGCCGCCGGCGGCGCCATCGCCGCACTCGCGGCGATCGTGATCGGCCTGGTCCTGGCCCGAGTCGGCAATCTACGGCTGACGGTGGGCTGGAACGGCGGACATCCGGCGGTCCGCTTCGTCCCCAGAGAGCGGGAACAGCTCGCACCGGCGGCGTGAGCCGTACGGCTACACGCGCATGGCCAGCACCTGTCCCGGCCAGTCGTTGTTCTCCCCGGTGGTGTACGTGTCCGTCGGGGAGAAGCCGTGGCGCTCGTAGTAGGCGACGAGTTTGCCGTCGCCGCCGACGTAGCAGTCCACCCGCAGCAGGCCTATGCCCGCCCGCCGGGTCACCTCGGCGGCGTGTGCGAGCAGGGCGCTGCCGACGCCGTGCCCCTGGAAACGGCGGTCGGAGGTGAGCCAGTGGATGTACCGCTCCGGCTCTCCGGGCGGCGGAAGATGGGACAGATAGGCGCCGGGCGCATCGGTGAGGGTGAGCGCGCCGGCCGGCACCCCGTCGGCTTCTGCGATGAACGCGGCGCCCTCGGCCATGTACCGGGCGACCGACTCCGCGACCTTCGGATTCTCCGACAGGGGCTTGCTCCCCCATTGCCCGCTGCGCCCCTGTGACACCAGCCACTCGACACCGCTGTCGAGCATGCCGAGTATCGCGGGGATGTCGTCGGGCCCACCGTCCCTGATGATGATCTCCATGCCCCCATGGTGGCAGGCTGGGGCCATGAGACTCTTCGCCGCGCTGCTCCTGCCGGAGGATGTTTCCCGTGAACTGGCCGTTGAGGTCGATCAGTTGAAGAAGCTGTCGGGGGCGGACGCGCTGCGCTGGACCGGGCGCCCCGGGTGGCACTTCACGCTCGCCTTCTACGGTGAGGTCGACGACGACGTCGTACCGGATCTGTCTCTTCGACTGGAGCGGGCCGCGCACCGGAGTGAGCCCTTCCGGCTGGCCCTGCGCGGGGGTGGGCAGTTCGGGCACGGCAGGGCGCTGTGGGTGGGGGCGGACGGGGATGTGCCGAGCATGCGGCTGCTGGCCGACCGGGCGGAGGCGGCGGGCCGGAAGGCCGGGGTGGCGATGGGGGAGCACCGGCGGTACAAGGCGCATCTGACGGTGGCGCGCAGCCGGAGGGCGGTGGACACCCGGCCCTGCGTAACGGCCCTGGACGACTTCACGAGCCGCACCTGGACGGTCGGGGAGCTGGTACTGGTGCGCAGCCACCTGCCGAGGTCCGGGGTGCCGGGGGAGGAGCCGCGGTACGAGACGGTCGCCCGTTGGGCGCTCGGGGCGGGCGGTTAGGCTCGGGGTGTGGACCCGAAAACCCGGAACCGGATCATGGCCGGTGTGCTTGTGCTGATGTTCGTTGTGATCGCGTTGGCGGCGGCGGTAGGTCAGTAGGGGGCGCCCCGTGTGCGGGTGCCCCCCACTAGAGGGCTGCTACCAGGCGAAGGCCTCCGGAGACGGCCCCGGACCAGGGAAGATCTCGTCCAGGCCCGTCAGCAGCTCCTCGCTCAGCTCCAGCTCGACCGCCTTCAGCGCGGAGTCGAGCTGCTGCGCCGTACGCGGGCCGACGATGGGGCCGGTGACACCGGGCCGCGTGAGGAGCCAGGCCAGCGCCGCCTCGCCGGGCTCCACGCCGTGCTTGTCCAGCAGATCCTCGTAGGACTGGAGCCGGGCCCGGGCGGCCGGGTCCGCGAGGGTGTCCGCGGCTCGGCCCGAGGCACGCCGCCCGCCCTCCGTCTCCTTCTTGATCACGCCGCCGAGCAGGCCGCCGTGCAGCGGTGACCACGGGATGACGCCGAGCCCGTAGTCCTGCGCGGCCGGGATGACCTCCATCTCGGCGCGGCGCTCGTAGAGGTTGTACAGGCACTGCTCGGTGACCAGGCCGTAGGAGCCGCGGCGGGCGGCGACTTCGTTGGCCTGGGCGATCTTGTAGCCGGGGAAGTTGCTGGAACCGGCGTAGAGGATCTTGCCCTGCTGGACGAGGACGTCGATGGCCTGCCAGATCTCCTCGAACGGGGTGTTCCGGTCGATGTGATGGAACTGGTAGATGTCGATGTAGTCCGTGCCGAGCCGCTTCAGCGAGGCGTCGACGGCCCGGCGGATGTTGAGCGCCGACAGTTTGTCGTGGTTCGGCCAGGCCTCGCCGTCGGCGCCCATGTTGCCGTACACCTTGGTGGCGAGGACGACCTTGTCCCGGCGGTCGCCGCCCTTGGCGAACCAGCTGCCGATGATCGACTCGGTACGGCCCTTGTTCTCGGCCCAGCCGTACACGTTGGCGGTGTCGAAGAAGTTGATGCCCGCGTCCAGCGCCGCGTCCATGATCGCGTGGCTGTCGGCTTCGTCGGTCTGCGGTCCGAAGTTCATGGTGCCGAGGACGAGTCGGCTGACCTTGAGTCCCGTGCGTCCGAGTTGCGTGTACTTCATGACTGACCAGCCAACGCCGTAGAGCGGACTCGAAGCAAGCGACCTTTAACGCAGTTCGGCGAACAGGCTCCGTACGCGGGTGCCGTCCTGCGCCGTCCAGTGCCCGGAGACATGACCGAGGGCGCCCGGGGGCGGGGCGTCGGGGAGGCCGAGGCGGCGGTGGAGGCGGAGGGTGGTGCCGTCCTGGGCGGTGATCTCGGTGCCGGTCTCGTCGTCCACGGCGGGTCCGTGCGCCAAGAGGTTGCCGGGGCCGGAGTAGGAGCGGGCGATCTCGTGGTCCGGGGTGTTGTCGACGCTCTGCGCCTGCGCCTGGGCGCGCCCCTCGATCAGGGCGAACAACTCGGCGACCAGCACCGGGTCATGGCAGCCGTCATAGGCCCAGCGCTTGCCGAGCACTCCGTGCTCCATGGTCCCGACGAGGGCGTGTTCGGCACCGTCGAGAGGGGTGCCGCGATAGGTGAGGGGGACGAGGTACGTGACCCCGTCGGCATCGCCCACCACCATGAACTCGATCCCGACCTCGCCCTCGGGGTCGTCCAGCCGGAAGCCACCGGCCTTGGTCAACTCCGGTGTGCCCTCGCCGACATACCAGGGGCGGGTGGGCAGCCAGGTGGTGAGCAGTTCGAGCTTGGAGGGCTTGAGGGTGGTGTGATGAATGATCGCCATGCGGCCTGATTGTGTCAGTCGCGCGGGAACTCGTCGGTCTTCAGGACGAGGCCGACGACGGTGCCGGTGAGGTCGAGGTCCTTGCCGAAGGGGACGGTCGTCTCCACCTGGTAGTCGCCGTCCTTGGGGTCGGTGTAGATGTGGCAGCGGCCCTGATAGGGGTCGGCGACCAGGTAGACAGCGACCTCGGCGGTGGCGTAGGCGGTCTTCTTGGGGCCGTAGTCGTTCTGGCCGGTGTCCTTGGAGATCACCTCGGCCACGAACTCGACGTCCTGATAGCGCCAGCGCCCTTTGCCGTCTTTCACCGAGCGGTCGGCCACAGCCGCTACGTCGGAGGCGAAGCCGTTCAGGTGCCCGGGGAAATCGATCCGCACGTCTGATGCCAGCCGCTTGCGGGGGTATGTGGCGCGCAGCTGCTCCAGAATGTCGAAGATGATCTGGAAGTGGGTGTGCCGCTGCGGTGACATGAAGATGTTTCCCCCGACGATCTCGACCTTTGTTCCCTCGGGGATGGGCATCTTCTCAAGCCACTCGAACATGACGTCCAGAGTGAGCTCGCCGCTGACTTCGGCCATCTCGATCCTGTCTTCTGCGACGATCATCGTGGCGCTCCTCCCCGGCTGCCCCACGGACAGATGCAGCCGCGCAGTACAACGATACGCACGGTGACCAGGTCACGTAAGGAACTCAGTCCCCGTACCGCTCCCCCAGACCCCACGCCTGCCACATCGCCTCCGCGAACGCCGCCGCGATCTTGTGCTCGCCGCTCGCGTTCGGGTGGGTCCCGTCATAGGTGTCGAAGTTGATGTCGTACGACTCCGGCGGCGACGTCAGCAGCAGCGAGGACCGGGGCTCGTCCAGGTCGGCCACTGCTTTCGCCAGGAGTTCGTTGAAGAGGGTCACCTGGGCGCCGAAGGCGGGCTCGGACTCTGCTCGGATGTTCGGGATCACCGGGAGGATCGCCATCCGCACCTTCGGCCGGGCCGCCCGTGCCTCCGTCACAAAGCGGCGTACGTTCTCCGCCGTCTGCTCCGCGTTCGTGTAGAAGCCCAGGTCTATCAGGCCCAGGGAGACCAGGAGCACGTCCGCACGGGACGATCGCACCGCCTCGCCGATCAGCGGGGCCATGTGCAGCCAGCCCTCGCCCCAGCCGGCCAGGTGGGCCCGGGGGAAGTCGGGGTCGGCGTACTCGTACGAGGTGGGGGTGTCCGTCGCCTTGTCGTACAGCTCCTCGCGCGGGCCGACCAAGGTGAAGGGGCCGCCGTACGTATCGCGCAGGTGCTGCCACAGTCGGTAGCGCCAGGTGTGTTCGCCCGCGCTTCCGATTGTCTGGGAATCACCGACGGGCATGAACCTGAGCATCCGCTCATGATGGACGATCGGCGGGGCGGGTGGGGTGTGAGGCCGGACACGCCCCGCCGAACGACAGGGCGGGATGGCAGGCTTGACGGCATGCGCCGACCCTTCGCCGTCCTCGCCGCCGCCCTGTTCGTGGGCGCGCTCGCCGTGCCCGCCTCCGCCGCCGACGGCGACGACGGCTTCACCATCAAGGACCCGCGCATCACCGAGTCCAGCGGTCTCGCCGCCTCGCGTCAGCACCCCGGCATCTACTGGACCCACAACGACAGCGACGACGGCGCCTACCTCTACGCCGTCGACAGCGCCACCGGCGAGACCGTCGCCACGATCACCATGACCGGCGTCGGCGCCCCCCGAGACGTCGAGGCGATCTCCGTCGGCCCTGGCAACCAGCTCTACGTCGGCGACATCGGCGACAACCTCGGCGGCACCTGGCCGCACGTCTGGATCTACCAGCTCCCCGAGCCCAAGGAGCTGCGGGACCTGACGATCAAGGCCACGCAGTACGTGGTGAAGTATCAGGACGGGGCGCGGGACGCCGAGTCGCTCGTCGTGCATCCGAAGACCGGGCGCGTCTACATCGTGGACAAGAAGGACGGGAACGGGCACCTCTACGAGGGTCCGACCGAGCTCTCCGCCTCCGGCACGAACGTCTTCAAGCCCATCGCCACCATCGAGAACCTCCAGGCCACCGACGCCACCCTCTCGCCCGACGGCAAGAAGCTCGTCGTCCGCAGCTACTTCGGCGCCGCCGCCTACGACTGGAACGGCGGCGACCTCAAGAGGACCGGCCGTCTGAGCGTGCCGTTCCTGGGCCAGGGCGAGTCCGTCACCTACACCGCGGACGGCTCGAAGCTCATGTACGGCGCCGAAGGGGCGGAGAGTTCGGTCGAGCCGGAGGACGCGCCCGGGGGCGACTCCGGTGGCGGTGGCGGTGGGGACTCCAAGTCGCCGTCCGCCGACGGGAGTTCCGGTGACAGCGGGGGCAGCGACTACAAGATGGGCGCCTTCGCTGTGGCCGCCGTCATCGCCGTGTGGTTCGGCTTCCGGCGGCTGCTGCGGCGGAGGTAAGACCGCCGCTCACTCCTCCCGCCGCCGCGCCACGAACACCTCGAGCCCGTCCAGGATCCGCTGCAACCCGAACTCGAAGTGGTCGAAGTCGGGCCCCCAGGTGTCCTCCGCGAGGGAGGAGAGCAGGGGGTAGCGGCCGGACACCATGACCTTCTCCAGCATCGGCGTCTGCGCCTGCCAGAACTCCGCGTCGGTCAGTCCTGTCCGCCGCTCCGCCTCTTGGTGGTACAGCTGGGTGCGCGCGGCGCCGACGACGTAGCCGTCGATCGCGACGATCGCGGAGACCAGTTCGGGGTCGCTCAGGCCCATCGGTTTGATCCGGGCGAGGACCTTCTCCATGCCGTCCAGGGCGCTCGGGCCGAGGATCGGGCGGGACTGGTTGACCTGGAGCAGCCAGGGGTGGCGGCGGTAGAGGTCGAGGGTTGCGCGGCCCAGCGCCTCCAGCGCCGAGCGCCAGGTGCCGTCGCCCAGGCCGGCCGGGTCGTCCGAGGGGCGCTGGACCCGGTCCAGCATCAGGTCGAGCAGCTCGCCCTTGCCGGGGACGTACCGGTACAGCGACATCGTGCCGGTGCCGAGTTCGGCGGCGACCCGGCGCATGGAGACCGCCTCCAGACCTTCGCCGTCCGCCACCCGGACGGCGGCTTCCACGATCTGATCGAGGGTCAGGGTCGGTTTGGGGCCCCGGCTGGGGCGCCGGCCGGTGTCCCAGAGCAGTTCCATGGTGCGGGCGATGTCACCGCTGCCACTGGTTTCCGTACCGCCCTTGCCGCTGGTCATGCCCCTCAGCTTAAGTCCTCCGGAAAAAACTGGGTACGGCGTACGCGTAATCGGGTACGGTGTACTCAGTTACCGAGAAGGGGGACCCATGAGCGACGGATACGCCGTACGGGCGGAGGCCCTGGAGAAGCGCTACGGCGACAAACGCGCCCTCGACGGCTTCGACCTGGCCGTCCGCGAGGGCACCGTGCACGGACTGCTCGGCCCGAACGGCGCGGGCAAGACCACGGCGGTCCGCATCCTGTCCACGCTGCTGAAGCTGGACGGCGGACGGGCGACGGTGGCCGGCCTGGATGTCGTACGCCAGTCGCGCGAGGTGCGGGCGCGCATCGGCCTCACCGGGCAGTACGCCGCGGTGGACGAGGTGCTCACCGGGCGGCAGAACCTGGAGATGTTCGGCCGTCTCTTCCACCTCGGCGGCAGTCGGGCCAAGGCGCGCGCCGCCGAGCTGCTGGAGCAGTTCGACCTGACCGACGCCGCCGAGAAGGGCGTCGGCAAGTACAGCGGCGGTATGCGGCGCCGCCTGGACCTCGCCGCCTCGATGATCCTCGCCCCGTCGGTGCTGTTCCTGGACGAGCCGACGACCGGGCTCGACCCCCGCAGCCGGGGCGAAGTCTGGGAGTCGGTACGGGCGTTGGTGGCGAGCGGCACGACCGTACTGCTGACCACGCAGTATCTGGAGGAGGCCGACAAGCTGGCCTCCCGCATCACCGTCATCGACCAGGGGAAGGCAATCGCCGACGACACCCCGGACGGGCTGAAGAACCTCGTCGGCGGCGACCGTATCGAGGTCGTGGTCGCCGAGCGGTCGGAGATCCCGCGCGTGGTGAAGGTCGTCTCCCGGGTCTCGGACGGCGAACCCGAGGCGGAGGAGACCGAGTTGCGGGTGCATGCCCCGGTGAGCGACCGGGTGAGCGCGCTCACCGAGGTCGCGCGGACCCTTCAGGACGAGGGCGTCCGGGTCGAGGACATCGGGCTGCGCAGGCCGAGCCTCGACGATGTGTTCCTGCGTCTGACCGGACACCGCACCGAGAAGGAGGCAGCGGCATGACCGCCGTAGACCTGAACACCCAGGCACCGGGCGGCCGTACGTACTGGCTGCTCGCCGACGTGTGGAACATCGTCCGCCGCGGCCTCACCCACTACCAGCGCCAACCGATCAACATCGCCTGGCAGTTGGGCTTCCCGATCCTCTCCGTCCTGCTGTACGGCTATGTCTTCGGCAGCGCCATGCAGGTGCCCGGCGGCGGGGACTACAAGGACTTCCTGATGCCCGGCATGTTCGTGATGACCATGGCCTTCGGCTTCATCAACACCGCGACCCTCGTGGTCTACGACTCCACCAAGGGCGTCATCGACCGGTTCCGCTCCATGCCCATGTCCTCCTCCGCGGTGGTCGCCGGACGCGGGGTGACCGATCTGCTCGTCGCCTGCGCCGAGTTGGCGATCATGATGCTGACGGCGATCGCGATGGGCTGGCGGCCGGACGGCGGGCTCAACTTCCTGGCCGCGTTCGGGCTGCTGCTGTGGCTGCGGTTCGCGCTGATCTGGATCGGGGTGTGGCTCGGCCTCATCGTCCCCAACCCCGAGGCGGCGGGCGGTCTTTTCGCGGTCGCCTTCCCGCTGACGATGATCTCCAGCATCTTCGTCGCGCCGCAGCTGATGCCCGACTGGCTGGGCTGGGTCGCGGCCTGGAACCCGATCTCCTCCACGGCCGCGGCGACCCGCGACCTGTTCGGCACCCCGGTCGGCGGCGGCGACTCCTGGGTCGAGGAGCACGCCCTGCTCATGGCGGGGGTCTGGCCCGTCATCCTGACGGCGATCTTCCTGCCGCTCGCGGTACGGAGGTTCCAGAAGCTGGGCCGGTGAAAGGCGAGGGCGCCCGGCGATGATCGCCGGGCGCCCTTCACAAGCCGTACGGAAACTGCTTACAGCTTCTCGATCACGTAGTCGACGCACTTCGTCAGTGCCTCGACGTCCGCCGGGTCGATCGCCGGGAACATCGCGACACGGAGCTGGTTGCGGCCGAGCTTGCGGTAGGGCTCGGTGTCGACGATGCCGTTGGCGCGCAGGGCCTTGGCGACGGCGGTGGCGTCGATCTCGTCGGAGAAGTCGATCGTGCCGATGACCTGCGAGCGCTTGGCCGGGTCGGTGACGAACGGGGTCGCGTACTTGCTCTCCTCCGCCCAGCCGTACAGCCGGGTCGAGGAGTCCTTCGTCCGGGCCGTGGACCAGGCGAGGCCGCCCTGGCCGTTGATCCACTCCAGCTGCTGGTTCAGCAGGAAGAGGGTGGCGAGGGCCGGGGTGTTGTACGTCTGGTTCTTGCGGGAGTTGTCGATCGCCGTGGGGAGCGAGAAGAACTCCGGGACGTGGCGGCCGGACGCGTGGATGCGCTCGGCGCGCTCGATCGCGGCGGGGGAGAAGACGCCGATCCACAGGCCGCCGTCGGAGGCGAAGGACTTCTGCGGGGCGAAGTAGTAGACGTCCGTCTCGGCGATGTCGACGGGGAGGCCGCCGGCGCCGCTCGTCGCGTCCACGAGGACGAGGGAGCCCTCGTCGGCACCGGCCACGCGCTTGATCGGGGCGGCTACACCGGTGGAGGTCTCGTTGTGGGTGTACGCGTAGACGTCGACGCCCGCTTCGGCCTGCGGCTCCGGGTGCGTGCCGGGCTCCGAGGAGATGACGGTCGGCTCGGCCAGCCAGGGGGCGAGCTTCGCGGCCTTGGCGAACTTCGAGCTGAACTCACCGAAGGTGAGGTGCTGCGACTTGTTCTCGATCAGGCCATGGGTGGCGATGTCCCAGAACGCGGTGGAGCCGCCGTTGCCGAGGACGACCTCGTAGCCGTCCGGGAGCTGGAACAGCTCGCTGATGCCCGCACGCACCTGGCCGACCAGGTTCTTGACCGGGGCCTGGCGGTGGGAGGTGCCCAGCAGAGAGGTACCGGTGGCGGCGAGGGCGTCCAGCGCCTCGGTCCGCACCTTGGAGGGGCCCGCGCCGAAACGTCCGTCGGCGGGCTTGATGTCAGCGGGAATCTGGATCTCAGCCACGCAGTGAGGTTAGCCGGTGCGGGAAACGCGGGCGAAATGTAGTCCGTCGTCTGAGACGTGAGGCTGGTTGAGTGGGCTCATGAAGGATCTGGCGGTCGAGCTGCGCAAGGCCGTCCGGGGCGAGGTGGGTTTCGACGTCACGTCCCGGGCGCTGATGACCATGGACGCCTCCAACTACCGCCGCGTCCCCCTCGGCGTCGTCGCCCCGCGTGATGCCGATGACGTGGCCGCCGTGCTGGAGGTGTGCCGGGCCCACGGTGTTCCCGTCGTGCCGCGTGGCGGGGGTACCTCCATCGCCGGGCAGGCCACCGGCACCGGAGTCGTGCTGGACTTCACCCGGCACATGAACCGTCTGGTCTCCCTCGACCCGGAGAGCCGGACCGCCGTCGTACAGCCCGGGCTCGTTCTGGACCGTCTTCAGGACGCCGCCGCCCCGCACGGGCTCCGCTTCGGGCCCGATCCCTCCACCCACAGCCGCTGCACGCTCGGCGGGATGATCGGGAACAACTCCTGCGGCTCGCACTCCGTGGCGTGGGGGACGACCGCGGACAGTGTTCGGGAGCTGGATGTCGTCACCGCGCGCGGGCGGCGGTTGAGGCTGGGCAAGGGGTGGGCCGGGGCGCCGGAGGGGCTGCGGGCGCTGGTGGAGGGGGACCTGGCCCTGCTGCGGACCGGCTTCCCCGAGCTGCCCCGCCGTATCTCCGGTTACGCGCTGGACGCCCTGCTGCCGGAGAAGGGCGCCGATGTGGCCCGTTCCTTCTGCGGCTCCGAGGGCACGCTCGGGGTGCTGACGGAGGCGGTCGTAGGACTGGTCGAGGCGCCACGCGCGCGTGCCCTCGCGGTGCTCGGGTATGCCGACGAAGGCGCGGCCGCCGAGGCCGCGGCCGGGCTGTTGCCGTACGGCCCGTTGACGGTGGAGGGCATGGCGGCCGACCTGGTGCCGTCGGCGGTCGCGCTGCCGCGGGGCGGTGCCTGGCTGTTCGTGGAGACGGGCGGGGAGTCGGCGGACGAGGCACGCGCGCGTGCGGAGGAGATCGTGCGCGCCGCCGATGTCGTGGACGCCCTGGTCGTCACCGACCCGGCCGGGCAGCGCGGCCTGTGGCGCATCCGCGAGGACGCCAGCGGTACGGCGACCCGCATGCCGGACGGCAGCGAGGCCTGGCCGGGCTGGGAGGACTGCGCGGTGCCGCCCGCGCGACTGGGCGCCTACCTACGGGACTTCCGCGCGCTGCTGACCGCACACGGGCTGCGCGGAACGCCGTACGGCCACTTCGGGGACGGCTGTATCCATGTCCGTATCGACTTCGACCTGCTCACCGAGGCGGGCATCGGACGCTTCCGGGGCTTCTCGGAGGAGCTCGCCGAACTGGTGGTGGCGCACGGCGGTTCGCTGTCCGGGGAGCACGGGGACGGACAGGCGCGGGCGGAACTGCTGCCGAAGATGTACGGCGCGGAGCTGGTCGGCCTGTTCGAGCGGGCGAAGGCGGTCTGGGACCCGGACTGGTTGCTGAACCCCGGCATGCTCGTCCGCCCGTCGGGTTTGGATGAAAACCTCCGCTTCTCCGTCCTGCCCCGCGAACCGGTCGACGTGGCCTTCGGCTACCCCTCCGACGCCGGTGACTTCTCCGCCGCCGTACGCCGTTGCGTCGGTGTCGCCAAATGCCGTACGACCTCGGCGACCGGCCCCGCCGTCATGTGCCCCTCCTTCCGCGCGACGGGCGAGGAGGAGCACTCCACGCGCGGGCGTGCCCGGCTGCTGCACGAGATGCTCGCGGGCGAGGTCGTGACGGACGGCTGGCGGTCGAGGGAGGTCCGGGACGCGCTGGACCTGTGCCTGTCGTGCAAGGGGTGTCGGTCCGACTGCCCGGTGGGGGTCGACATGGCCACGTACAAGGCGGAGTTCCTGCACCACCACTACGCGGGGCGGCGGCGCCCGGCGGCCCACTACACGATGGGGTGGCTGCCGGTGTGGTTGCGGTCGGTGTCGCGGATGCGGCTGGCCTCTGTGGTGAACTCCCTTGCGTCTGTAAGGGCGTTGGCATCGCTGGGTAAGCGGCTCGGCGGGGTCGCGGTCGAGCGGGACATCCCTCGGGTCGCTACGGAGACGTTCAGCGGATGGTGGCGACGTAAGGGCGGCCCCGCTGCTGCCGATGGCCGCCTGGTCGTCCTGTGGCCGGACACGTTCACCGAGCATCTCTCGCCCTCCGTCGGGCGGGCGGCGGTGCGGGTGTTGGAGGCGGCGGGGTTGCGGGTGGCGCTGCCGCCGACCTTGCGGATGCGGGGGCGGCCGGTGGGGGACGGCCGTACGAAATGGGCGGTCTCGCTGTTGAGCGCGGGGCGTCGGGGGAGGGTGTGCTGCGGTCTGACGTACATCTCCACGGGGCAGTTGGACCGGGCCCGAGCGGTGCTGCGCGGGACGCTGGACCTGCTGGCACCGGTACTGGCGACCGAGGCCCCGCTGGTGGTCCTGGAACCGAGCTGCGCGGCCGCCCTGCGTGCGGACCTGCCGGAGTTGCTGCACGACGACCCACGCGCGGGCGCTCTGGCGGCCCGGGTCCTGACCTTCGCGGAGGCGTTGGAACGCCTGGCCCCGGACTGGACGCCGCCCTCCGTGGACCGCCCCGCCGTCGGCCAGACCCACTGCCACCAACACGCGGTCCTCGGGGACACGGCCGATCGCCGCCTGCGTCAAGCCGCTCTGCTCTCCGGCGAACTGAGCGGCGGTTGCTGCGGCCTCGCGGGTAACTTCGGCTTCGAGAAAGGCCACTTCGAGGTGTCGGCGGCCTGCGCGGAGGAACAACTGCTGCCGGCCGTACGGCAGGCTCCGGACGGGGCGGTGGTCCTGGCGGACGGGTTCTCGTGCCGGACGCAGTTGGAGCAGCTGGGCGGGGTGCGGGGGCGGCATCTGGCGGAGGTGTTGGCGGAGGGGCTGGAGGTGTTCGGGGGGCGGGACTAGGTCAGGCGGATGTTCAGGGTCCGGGTCTCGCCCGAGGTCACTTCCACATCCGAGGCTGACCCCTTGAGGCCGTCGTAGGCGCTCGGGACGGAGGGGTCCCGTTCGGTGTCGCAGACGACCGTGAAGTTGTACGTGCCCGGGGGAAGGGGCCAGGTGTAGGTGCCGTTCTCCGTGGTCACGACGTTCATCTCGGGTACGCCGCTGTCACCTTCGACCTGTTCCGGGGTGACCGTGCAGCCGGGCACCGTCTTGCCGTCGGGGGCTTGGACCTCGCCGGAGACGGTGCCGTTGCCGCCGGTTCCGCCCGGGCCGTCGTCGCTCGACGAGCCGCAGGCGGCGAGCGACAGGAGGACGGCGCCGGTCAGGACTGCTCGGCGGATGGCTGTCATCTGGTGCTCCGCGTCAGGTGATGCCTTGGATGATGTTGAACAGGCTCTCGGTGATGCGCTTGGCCTGGTTGTAGGCGATCGATCCGCCGGCCCCGCGTACATGGATGCCGACCGCGTAGAGGTTGGCGTCGTAGGCCGGGGAGCCGCTCTGGCCACCCGCGGTGTCGATCGTGTACCCGAGGATGTTCGTGTACGAGTACTGGACGGATCCGCCGTGCGTCCACAGGGTGGCATACGCCTTGTCGCCCGGGTAGCCGCGCACGGTCACGTTCGTGCCGGTGAGCGAGGCTCCCTGCCAGCGGTAGCCGAGCCAGCCCACGGTGTTCCCGATGCTGCAGTTCAGCTTGATGACACCCCAGTCGTGGGAGCCGTTGGCGTCATTGATCCAGGCCGTGTCCGTCCACACCTGGCTCCAGCCGCAGCCGCCGTACGGATTGGTGGTGCCGTTCTTGCCCGGGTAGGCGCGGAAGCTGTCGTAGAAGTCGGCGGTGCTGCCGGTACCGCCGGGGTGTACGCAGTGGCCGGCGGTGACGAGGGTGTCCTTGGAGACCAGGAAGCCCGTGCACCGTACGCCGCTCGATGTCAGGTAGGCGACGGTCCGGCTCGGGTAGGACGTCGTGGCCGTGATGCGGCTGCGGTTGTCCGTGCCGATCACGGAGTCGGTGGAGACGGTGCCGTCGTCGCCGGTCGCGTCTTCGGGCGCGGGGTCGAAGGAGACGTTGTCACCGGCGTCGGCGAGGTCGCCGGAGCCGCTGTAGGGCTCGGTCGTTTCCTCGGTGGCGGAGAGTGTGCTGCCGGAGGTGGTCATCACCTCGCCGGTGGGGGTGATTCCTACGGCCAGGTCGGTGGCCGTGTCGGTCTCGTCCGCGCTTGCGGCGAGGGCCGGGGCATCGGCTGCGTGTGCGGTTGTGTGGAGGGGGGCGGCCAGGAGGCCGGTGATGAGGGCGGCCGCGGTCGCCGCGAGCAGAGCGGATCTTCGTAAGCGGCGCAGCGGTGGGACGTGTGTCAACGTTGCTCTCCTTGTGGCCATGTGGGACGTACGAGGAGGGTGCGCGTGGACGTTAGCAACGCACCCAGAAGCCACAGAAGGGCACAAGGCCGCGCTCGTTCGATCAACTGGGCGGCGCCCGGCCACAGTTAACGCGAATGTCATGCTCCGAATCCGGCGCCGCACGCACTGGCCTGGGGATCACTGGGTGCGCCGGTGGTCGGCGAGCAATTCGAGCCAATCTGCCGATGCCCGTGCCCGCCGCCCCGGCCGGGTGTCGAAGCCCACTGCCGAGCGGGCGGAAAAGGGTTCACGCATCCCTGCCGAGTCCATTACCGTGGACTTGGCAGTACATCACGATGAACAAGCCCCTAGCCCCTGGACCGCCCCGTGAGCCTCCCCGACGCCGCCGTCTCCTCCCCGCCGAGCCCGATCCGGACCGCCCCGACCGGTGCCCCGCGTCGCTGGGGCTCCCTCGGTCCCGTCGGGCTGGTCTTCGCGGGCGGCATCTCGGTGCAGTTCGGCGGCGCCCTCGCGGTGAGCCTGATGCCGAGGGCGGGGGCGCTGGGCGTGGTGACACTGCGGCTGGCGGTGGCGGCGGTGGTGCTGCTGCTGGTGTGCCGCCCGCGCCTGCGCGGCCACTCCCGCATGGACTGGGGAACCGTGGTCGTCTTCGGCATCACCATGGCCGCGATGAACGGCCTCTTCTACCAGGCGGTGGCCCGTATCCCGCTGGGCCCGGCGGTGACGCTGGAGGTGCTGGGCCCGCTGGCCCTGTCGGTGGTCGCCTCCAGGCGGGCGATCAACTTCATCTGGGCCGGACTGGCCCTCGCCGGTGTCTTCCTCCTCGGCGGCGGAGGCTTCAGCAGCCTGGACCCCGTGGGCGTGGCCTTCGCCCTGGGCGCCGGCGCGATGTGGGCGGCGTACATCGTGTTCAGCGCGCGTACGGGCCGACGGTTCCCGCAGGCGGACGGGCTGGCGCTGGCGATGGTGGTGGCGGCGGTGCTGTTCTTTCCGCTGGGGGTGATGGAGTCGGGGGCGAAGCTGCTGGATCCGGTGACCATCGGCCTCGGCGCTGCGGTGGCGATTCTGTCGTCGGTGCTTCCTTACACGCTTGAGCTGTTGGCCCTACGCCGCCTGCCCGCCTCCACGTTCGCGATCCTGATGAGCCTGGAACCGGCGATCGCGGCGACGGCGGGTTTCCTCATCCTGAACCAGGCCCTGTCCGCCATGGAGTCGGTCGCTATCGCCCTGGTCATCGCGGCGAGCATGGGCGCGGTACGGACGCAGGTGGGGCGGGGGAGGGCCAAGACGCCGGGTACGGCGTCCTGACGGTTGCCGCGGCGCGGTGAGTCGGGTTGGGGCTAGAGTCGGACGCGTGCCTGCGAAGGGAACGGCAGAGGGCGACCGGCCGCTGATCCCCCGCCCGGAGCGCACGCCGGGCGCCTTGCGTGCCGCCTGTGCAGTTGTCGCACCTCGGCTGCTGACTGTGTACGACCAGGCCAAGGATCAAGCCTTGGCGGCGGCTGTGCAGCACGGCTCGCTGAAGCCCGTCCACGCCTACCTCGATCACTGCTGCCGAGGCGGTACGCGCGGAGTGACGTCAGCCGAAGGCGCCGTCGGCGGTGGCCGTTACGAAGGTGGCGAAGGTGTTTGGGGTGACGGTGAGGGTTCCGTGGGTGGGGTTCTTGGAGTCGCGGATGGCTATGTGGGGGGTGAGGTCGGCGACCTCGACGCACTCGCCGCCGCTGCTTCCGCTGTACGAGGACTTGCGCCAGGCGGCGGTGCCGAGGGGGGCGCACTCGATGCAATCGCCGCCCGTGCCTCCGCTGTACGACGACTTACGCCACTGCGCTCCCGTCAGGTCCTGACTGTTCTGCATAGCGTTCCTCCCGGACACGGGCGATCAGTGCCGCCGAGTCCTCGATGGAGAGGGCTGCGGCTTGCAGATGATCGTAGCGATGCGAACAGTCCTCGACGACGTCCGGGTTGGCCGTCATGTATCCCGAGTCGTAGTTCTCGGAGTAGGTGATGCTCGGGTGGTCCTCGAAGCGCAGGATGTTGAACGAGCCTGCTGTGGCCGGGTGTTGGCCGACGCTGAAGGGGAGCACCTGCACGCGCACTTCCCGGCAGTCCTGGAAGCTCAACAAGTGCGTCAGTTGCCCCCTCATGACCTCCCGGCCACCGAACGGCCTCAGTAGCACGGCCTCGTCCAGGATCACCCAGATCAGCGGTGGCTTCTCGCGAGTCAGGATCCGTTGCCGATCCAGACGCGCTGCGACCTGGTCGTCCAGTGTCTCCGACCATCCGGCCTCCAGCACCGCGCGCGCGTAAGCCGGCGTCTGGAGCAGGCCGTACACCACCTGGGACTGGTACGTGGCGATGTGCGTGGCACGCGCCTCCAGCTCCGCGTACGGCTGAAACCAACTAGGCAACTGGCTCCGCAAAACCAGCCCCACCAACCGCGAGAACGTCCCGTCCGTCCCCAGTGCCGCGTCCACCCGTTCGGAGAACGCTCGTTGCGGCACCTTCAACGCCGTCTCGATCTGCCCAACCAACGACCCCGTACAGAACACGATCGACCCGAGCTGCGCCAGCGTCAGCCCCGCCGCCTCCCTCGTCCGCCGCAGCTCATACCCGTAGTAGTCCAACGGCGACGCACTCGGATCAAGTTTCCGGATGTTCACAGCGACCCACCTCCCATCACCGAGAGTAGCCAGGCATGCGCACACAGGTGCCGGGTTGTGGAAAACTAATTAATGCAAGCACGCTTGCTTGTTTCTGGGGCCCCTGCCATGCTCCACCCCATGGCCGACCCGACGCCCGTCTTCGACGACCTGCGTGCCGAAAGCGATGAACTCGACCGGCTGGTAGCCGAGTTGAGTCCGGACCTGTGGGCCCTCGCCACCCCCGCCCCGCACTGGACCATCGCCCACCAGATCGCCCACCTCGCCTGGACCGATCACGCCGCCCTGCTCGCCGTCACCGATGCCGATGCCTTCGGCCGGGAGGTCGAGAAGGCGTTCGCCTCCCCGGAGAGCTTTGTCGACGAGGGCGCGGAGGAGGGGGCTCAGAAGCCGCCCGCCGAGATCCTCGCCGCGTGGCGCACCGGACGCAAGGCACTTGCCGACGCTCTGCGCGCCGCCCCCGCCGGCGCCCGCTTTCCCTGGTACGGCCCACCCATGTCCGCCGCCTCCATGGCCACCGCCCGCCTTATGGAGACCTGGGCCCACGGCCAAGACGTCGCGGACGCCCTGGGTGTGGTGCGCACACCTACCGACCGGCTCCGGCATGTGGCCCGGATCGGGGTGCGTGCCCGCGACTACGCCTACGGAGTGCGCGGACTCACCCCGCCCGTCGGCGAGTTCCGCGTCGAGCTCGTCGGGCCGGGCGGCGAGACGTGGGCCTACGGGCCCGAAGACGCCCCCCAGCGCGTCACCGGGCCCGCCCTCGACTTCTGCCTTCTCGTCACCCGGCGTGCTCACCGTGCCGACCTCGCCATAAGGGCCGAAGGCGAAGACGCCGACCGTTGGCTGGACATCGCCCAGGCCTTCGCGGGCCCGCCCGGCAGTGGACGCGCGCCCAAGGGGGCCGACGCGTGATCCTCCGTATCGGCAATGCCTCCGGGTTCTACGGCGACCGTTTCGACGCCATGCGCGAGATGCTCACCGGCGGTGAACTCGACGTCCTCACCGGCGACTACCTCGCCGAGCTGACCATGCTGATCCTTGGGCGCGACCGGCTGAAGGACCCCGGCGCCGGGTACGCCCGTACCTTCCTGCGGCAGCTGGAGGAGTGCCTCGGGCTCGCCCACGAGCGAGGCGTTCGTATCGTCGCCAACGCCGGTGGGCTCAACCCCGCCGGACTCGCAGCCGCCGTACGGGAGTTGGCCGACCGGCTCAGAATCCCTGTGCGGGTCGCTCACGTCGAGGGCGACGACCTCACCGCCGCTCACCCCGGCAGCCTCGCCGCCCACGCCTACCTCGGTGGGTTCGGCATCGCCGCCTGTCTACGGGAAGGCGCCGATGTCGTCGTCACCGGGAGGGTCACCGACGCCGCCCTGGTCACCGGGCCCGCCGCCGCCCACTTCGGATGGCAGCCGACGGACTACGACCGGCTCGCCGGCGCCGTCGTCGCCGGACATGTCCTGGAGTGTGGGGCGCAGGCCACCGGCGGCAACTACGCCTTCTTCAAAGGCGGGGACGTCCGACGGCCCGGCTTTCCGCTCGCCGAGCTCCACGAGGACGGGTCCGCTGTCATCACCAAGCATCCCGGAACGGGTGGCTTCGTCGATATCGGTACCGTCACCGCCCAGCTTCTCTACGAGACCTCAGGCGCCCGGTACGCCGGGCCCGATGTCACCGCCCGCCTTGACACCGTCCAGCTCAGTGAGGACGGGCCCGATCGGGTCCGTATCCGTGGCGTGCGCGGGGAGGCGCCGCCTCCTGCTCTCAAGGTCGGTGTCAATCGGCTCGGGGGATTTCGCAACGAAGTCGTCTTCGTGCTCACCGGCCTCGATATCGAGGCCAAGGCCGAGCTGGTGCGGGCGCAGATGACCGACGCGCTGGCCAAGTCGCCGCCCGCCGAGGTGCGGTGGGAACTCGTCCGTACCGACCGGGCCGACGCTTCGACCGAGGAGACGGCC
This sequence comes from Streptomyces sp. NBC_00287, assembly GCF_036173105.1. Classification (NCBI taxonomy): domain Bacteria; kingdom Bacillati; phylum Actinomycetota; class Actinomycetes; order Kitasatosporales; family Streptomycetaceae; genus Streptomyces; species Streptomyces sp. NBC_00287. Next base: position 4,335,300 of record NZ_CP108053.1, on the reverse strand, counting down.
AGCGCTCTGCTCCGGCTCGTCGTCCGGGACCCCGATCAGGCCTCCGTCGGGCGGGCCCTGAGCGGCGCCGCTATCGAGCTCGCCCTCGCCAGTTACCCCGGGTTCCATGTGCTCGCCCCACCTGGGAAGGGCGCCCCCTATGGGGTCTTCGAGGATGTGTACGTCCCTCATGGCGCCGCCGCACATGTGGCTGTCCTTCATGACGGCCGACGGGTCCCTATGGCGCCGCCCCAGGACACCCTCGCACTCGAAGACCCAGCGGATCCCTCGCTTCCCGAGCCGCTGCCGGCAGGGCCCACCAGCCGCGCCCCGCTCGGGCTCGTTGCCGGGGCACGCAGTGGGGACAAGGGCGGGAACGCCAATGTGGGGGTGTGGGCGCGCACGGACGATGCCTGGAGGTGGCTGGCCCATACGCTCACCGTCGATCTCTTCCGCGAACTCCTGCCGGAGACCGCCGGGTTGACCGTCCGCCGCCATGCCCTTCCCAACCTGCGCGCCCTCAACTTCGTCGTCGAAGGCATCCTCGGCGCCGGTGTCGCCGCGCAGCACCGTTTCGATCCGCAGGCCAAGGCGCTCGGCGAGTGGCTGCGCTCCCGCCACCTGGACATCCCGGAGGCCCTCCTGTGACGGTTCTCAGTACCGCCCTCGACCCCAACGGCCCTGACTACCGGGCCAATCGCGAGGCCATGCTCGCCAAGCTCGCCGATCTCGACGCCGAGCACGCCAAGGCGCTCGCGGGTGGCGGGGAGAAATACATCGCGCGGCATCGGGGGCGCGGCAAGCTCCTCGCGCGGGAGCGCATCGAGCTGCTCCTCGACCCCGACACGCCCTTCCTTGAGCTGTCCCCGCTGGCCGCATGGGGGAGCGATTACGCCGTCGGCGCTTCGCTCGTCACCGGTATCGGGGTCGTTGAGGGGGTGGAGTGTCTGATCACCGCCAATGATCCGACGGTGCGCGGGGGTGCCAGCAATCCCTGGTCTCTGAAGAAGGCTCTGCGCGCCAATGACATCGCGCTCGCCAATCGGCTCCCCTGTATCAGCCTCGTTGAGTCCGGTGGGGCCGATCTCCCCTCCCAGAAGGAGATCTTCATTCCCGGCGGCGCCATCTTCCGGGATCTCACCCGGCTGTCCGCTGCCGGGATCCCCACCGTCGCCGTCGTCTTCGGGAACTCCACCGCCGGTGGCGCCTACATCCCCGGTATGTCCGACCACGTGATCATGGTCAAGGAGCGCGCCAAGGTGTTCCTCGGCGGGCCTCCGCTGGTCAAGATGGCCACCGGCGAGGAGAGCGACGACGAGTCGCTGGGCGGCGCCGAGATGCACGCGCGTGTGTCGGGGCTCGCCGACTACTTCGCCGTGGATGAGCGGGACGCGCTGCGGCAGGCGCGGCGGGTCGTCGCGCGGCTCAACCATCGCAAGGCGTACGAGGATCCGGGGCTCGCCGAACCTCCCAAGTACGACGCCGAGGAGCTGCTCGGCATCGTCCCGGGCGACCTGCGCACGCCGTTCGATCCGCGCGAGGTCATCGCCCGGATCGTCGATTCGTCCGACTTCGACGAGTTCAAGCCGCTGTACGGCGGCAGCCTGGTCACGGGGTGGGCGCGTCTGCACGGTTACCCGGTCGGCATCCTCGCCAACGCCCAGGGCGTGCTCTTCAGCGAGGAGTCGCAGAAGGCGGCTCAGTTCATCCAACTCGCCAACCAGCGCGACATCCCGCTCCTCTTCCTGCACAACACCACCGGCTACATGGTCGGCAAGGAGTACGAGCAGGGCGGGATCATCAAGCACGGCGCGATGATGATCAACGCGGTGAGCAATTCGCGCGTGCCCCACCTGTCCGTCCTCATGGGCGCCTCCTACGGCGCCGGGCACTACGGCATGTGCGGGCGGGCCTACGATCCGCGCTTCCTGTTCGCCTGGCCCAGCGCCAAGTCGGCCGTTATGGGGCCTCAGCAGCTCGCGGGCGTCCTGTCGATCGTCGCCCGGCAGTCGGCGGTCGCGAAGGGGCAGCCGTACGACGAGGAGGCGGACGCAGCGCTGCGGGCCATGGTGGAGCAGCAGATCGAGTCCGAGTCGCTGCCGATGTTCCTGTCCGGGCGGCTGTACGACGACGGCGTCATCGACCCGCGCGACACCCGCACCGTCCTCGGCCTGTGCCTGTCCGCCGTCCACACGGCGCCCTACGAGGGCGCGCGCGGTGGCTTCGGCGTCTTCCGGATGTGAGACGAATGATTACTTCTGTTCTGGTGGCGAACCGGGGCGAGATCGCCTGCCGTGTCTTCCGCACCTGCCGTGAGTTGGGAATCCGGACGGTCGCCGTGCACTCGGACGCCGACGAGAACGCCCTCCACGCGCGCGTGGCCGACGCTGCGGTACGGCTGCCGGGGGCGACGCCCGCGGAGACGTATCTGCGCGGTGATCTGATCGTGAAGGCCGCTGTCGCGGCCGGCGCGGACGCCGTGCACCCCGGCTACGGCTTCCTCTCGGAGAACGCCGAGTTCGCGCGTGCCGTCGTGGACGCGGGGCTGGTGTGGATCGGGCCGCCCCCGGAGGCCATCGAGGCGATGGCGTCCAAGACGCGCGCGAAGGAGCTGATGGGGCTCGCGCCCCTGCGCGAGGTCGCGCAGAGCGACCTGCCGGTGCTGGTGAAGGCGGCCGCGGGCGGCGGGGGGCGCGGGATGCGGATCGTGCGCCGCCTGGAGGAGCTCAGCGCCGCCCTGGAGGGCGCGCGCGCCGAGGCCGCGAGTGCCTTCGGTGACGGCGAGGTCTTTGTCGAGCCCTATGTGGAGCGCGGTCGGCATGTCGAGGTGCAGGTGCTCGCGGACGCGCATGGCACGGTGTGGGCGCTGGGCACGCGCGACTGCTCCCTCCAGCGCCGCCATCAGAAGGTGATCGAGGAGGCACCGGCGCCCGGGCTCTCGGAACAGCTCGCGGAGGAGCTGTGCGCGCTGGCCGTACGCGCCGCGCGCGCCGTGCACTACGTCGGCGCCGGCACCGTCGAGTTCCTCGTCGCCGACGACAAGGCGCACTTCCTGGAGATGAACACCCGCCTCCAGGTCGAACACCCCGTGACGGAGGCCGTGTTCGGTGTCGACCTGGTCGCGCTGCAACTGAGCATCGCGGAAGGGCAGCCCCTCGAAAGCGAGCCCCCACGCGCGCGTGGCCACGCGATTGAGGCCCGCCTCTACGCCGAGGACCCGGCTCGCGACTGGGCCCCGCAGACCGGCACCCTGCACCGGCTCGCCGTACCCGAGGGCGTCCGGCTGGACAGTGGCTACGGCGACGGCGACGAGATCGGCATCCACTACGACCCGATGCTCGCCAAGCTGATCGCCCACGCCCCCACGCGCGCAGGCGCGCTCCGCAAGCTCGCGGGCGCCCTGGAACGGGCGACGATCCACGGCCCGGTCACCAACCGCGACCTCCTCGTCCGCTCCCTGCGCCACGAGGAGTTCACGACGGCCCGTATGGACACCGGCTTCTACGACCGCCACCTCCCCGAACTGACCGAGCCCACCCCCGACCCGCACGCCCCCCTGGCCGCCGCCCTGGCCGACGCCCACCACTCCGGCTCCCGCTTCGGCGCCTGGCGCAACGTCCCTTCCCAGCCGCAGACGAAGCGGTACGCGATGGCGGGCGAGGAGCACGAGGTCCAGTACAGGCACACGAGGACGGGCCTGGAGGCCGAGGGAGTGCGCGTCGTGAGCGCGGGCGCGGGGCTCGTCGTACTGGAAGTGGACGGTGTACAGCGCAGGTTCGAGGTGGCGCGCCACGGCGACGCCCTATACGTCAACAACACGGCCCTGAAACCCCTGCCCCGCTTCCCTGACCCCACGGCCCAGCTCGCACCCGGGTCCCTCCTGGCCCCGATGCCCGGCACGGTGGTGAGGGTCGCCGAGGGCCTCGCTGTGGGGGCCGCCGTAGAGGCCGGAGAGCCCCTCCTCTGGCTGGAGGCGATGAAGATGGAACACAAGATCACGGCGCCGGTCACAGGAACGCTGACAGCCCTGCAAGCCGAACCGGGACAACAGGTAACGGTCGGCGCACTGTTGGCGGTCGTACAGCCGACCTAAGGGGCGCGGGGAACTGCGCGAGCAACCACACACAACCCGCACCCGGGAAGGAGCCCCATGCACCCCACTCTCGAATCCGAAGAACACAAGGCCCTCCGATCAGCCGTCGCCGCCCTCGGCAAACGCCACGGCCGCAACTTCGACCGGGAAGCACTCTGGTCCGAGGCCGCCAAACTCGGCTACCTAGGCGTCAACCTGCCGGAGGCATACGGCGGGGGCGGCGGCGGAATCGCCGAACTCTCCATCGTCCTCGAAGAGCTGGGCACCGCTGGATGCCCCCTGCTGATGATGGTCGTCTCACCCGCCATCTGCGGCACAGTGATCGCCCGCTTCGGCACCGAGCAGCAGAAGCAGGACTGGCTGCCCGGCCTCGCCGACGGTACGCGCACCATGGCTTTCGGCATCACCGAACCCGACGCCGGTTCCAACAGCCACCGCATCACCACCACCGCGCGCCGAGACGGCACGGACTGGCTCCTCACCGGCCGCAAGGTCTTCATCTCCGGTGTCGACATAGCGGACGCGACGCTCATCGTCGGCCGTACCGAAGACGCCCGCACCGGCAACCTCAAGCCCTGCCTGTTCATCGTCCCGCGCGACGCGGACGGCTTCTCGCGGCGGCAGATCGACATGGAACTCAACGCCGCGGAGAAGCAGTTCGAGCTGGCCCTGGACGACGTACGACTGCCCGCCGAGGCGCTCGTCGGCGACGAGGACGCAGGTCTGCTCCAGCTCTTCGCCGGCCTCAACCCCGAGCGCATCATGACGGCCGCCTTCGCGATCGGCATGGGCCGCTACGCCCTCGCGCAAGCGATTACGTACGCCCGCGAACGCACCGTATGGAAGGCCCCCATCGGCGCCCACCAGGCCATCGCGCACCCCCTCGCCCAGGCGCACATCGACCTGGAACTGGCCCGCCTGATGATGCAGAAGGCGGCTCATCTGTACGACGCCGGGGATGACGTGGGCGCGGGCGAGGCCGCCAATATGGCCAAGTACGCGGCCGGGGAGGCCTGTGTGAAGGCGGTCGACCAGGCAGTGCACACGCTGGGCGGGAACGGCCTCACGCGGGAATTCGGGCTCGCTTCGTTGATAACAGCCGCGCGCGTGGCTCGTATTGCTCCGGTGAGCCGGGAGATGATTCTCAACTACGTCTCCCACCAGACCCTGGGCCTGCCCAAGTCGTACTAGGCCGTCTTGGAGGAACGATGTTCCGCAGCGAGTACGCAGACGTCCCGCCCGTCGAACTCCCCATCCACGAAGCCGTGCTGGGCCGGGCCGCCGAGTTCGGCGACACGCCCGCGCTGATCGACGGCACGAACGGCATGACCCTCACGTATGCGCAGGTGGACCAGTTCCACCGGCGCATCGCGGCCGCGCTGGCCGAGGCGGGCGTGCGCAAGGGCGATGTGCTGGCCCTGCACAGCCCGAACACGGTCGCCTTCCCCACGGCGTTCTACGCCGCCACGCGCGCGGGTGCCTCCGTCACGACCGTGCATCCGCTCGCCACGCCCGAGGAGTTCGCCAAGCAGCTGAAGGACTCGGCGGCCCGCTGGATCGTCACCGTCTCCCCGCTGCTGGAGTCCGCCCGCCGCGCCGCCGAACTCGCGGGCGGGGTCGAGGAGATCTTCGTCTGCGACAGCGCGCCCGGACACCGCTCCCTCATCGACATGCTCGGCTCGACCGCCCCCGAACCGCAGGTCGACATCGACCCCGTAGCGGACGTGGCGGCCCTCCCGTACTCCTCGGGCACCACCGGCATCCCCAAGGGCGTGATGCTCACCCACCGGCAGATCGCCACCAACCTCGCCCAGCTCGAACCGTCGATGCCGGCGAAACCGGGTGACCGCATCCTCGCCGTACTGCCCTTCTTCCACATCTACGGCCTCACGGCCCTCATGAACGCGCCCCTCAGGAGCGGCGCCACGGTCGTCGTCCTGCCCCGCTTCGACCTGGAGACCTTCCTCGCGGCCATCCAGAACCACCGCATCACCGACCTGTTCGTGGCCCCGCCGATCGTCCTCGCCCTCGCCAAGCACCCCTTGGTCGCCCAGTACGACCTGTCGTCCCTGAGGCACATCATCAGCGCCGCCGCCCCCCTGGACGCCAAGCTCGCGGCCGCCTGCTCCCAGCGTCTGAACCTGCCGCCGATCGGCCAGGCGTACGGCATGACGGAACTGTCCCCGGGCACCCATGTCGTCCCCCTGGACGCCATGCGCGAGGCGCCCCCCGGCACCGTCGGCAGGCTCATCGCGGGCACCGAGATGCGGATCGTCTCCCTCGACGACCCCGACAAGGACCTCGGCGTCGGCGAGTCCGGCGAGGTCCTCATCCGGGGCCCCCAGGTCATGAAGGGCTACCTCGGCCGCCCCGACGCCACCGCCGCGATGATCGACACCGACGGCTGGCTGCACACCGGCGACGTCGGCCATGTCGACGAAGGAGGCTGGCTGTTCGTCGTCGACAGGGTCAAGGAGCTCATCAAGTACAAGGGCTTCCAGGTGGCCCCCGCCGAACTGGAGGCCCTGCTGCTCACCCACCCGGGCATCGCCGACGCCGCCGTCATCGGCGTCTACGACGACAACGGCAACGAGGTGCCCCGCGCATACGTGGTCCGCCAGCCTTCGGCCACCGGTCTCTCCGAGGGGGAGGTCATGATGTACGTCGCCGAACGCGTCGCCCCCTACAAGCGGATCCGCCAGGTCGCCTTCATAGAGGGCGTGCCCCGGGCCGCCTCCGGGAAGATCCTGCGGCGAGAGCTCAGGGAGCGCGCGTGACGCTGATCGGCCGCACACGCGCGCGTGGCGTCGAGACCCTCAGCCTCGACTCGCCGGACAACCGCAACGCCCTGTCGGCGGCCCTGGTCGGCGAACTCGCCGACGCGCTCACCGAATGCGCCAAGGACACGGACGTCCGCGCGGTCGTCCTCACCCACACCGGCAACACCTTCAGCGCCGGCGCCGACCTGCGCGACCCGCCCCACCCGGACGCGCTGGTCGGTCTGCTCCGGCAGATCGTGGAGCTGCCCCGGCCGGTCGTCGCGCGGGTCACCGGCCATGTACGCGCGGGCGGCCTCGGCCTGTTGGCCGCCTGTGACATCGCCGCCGCCGCGCACTCGGCGAGCTTCGCGTTCACGGAGGTCCGGATCGGGGTGGCCCCCGCGGTCATCTCGCTCCCCCTGCTGCCGCGTACCGACCCCCGCGCCCTCGCCCGCTACTACCTCACCGGCGAGCGCTTCGACGCCCCCGAGGCGGCCCGTATCGGCCTGCTGACGGCCGCGGGGGACGACGTGGACGCCGTACTGGAACCCATCCTCGACGGCCTCCGGCGCTCCGCCCCCGAGGCCCTGGCCGAGACCAAGCGGCTGCTCACGGCTAGGGTGCTGGAGTCATTCGACCGGGACGCGGCCGACCTCACCGCGCTCTCGGCCCGGCTGTTCTCCGCCCCGCGGGCCCGCGAGGGTATGACGGCCTTCCTGGAGCGACGGGATCCCTCATGGGTGGTGTGAGTACGGCGGAACGCGACCGCGTGCCCAAGCAGGACCGCAGCCGGGCGACCCGGCAGCGGCTCCTGGAGGCCGCCGTGGCCTGCCTCGCCGAACACGGCTGGGCGGGCTCCACGGTGTCCGTCGTCGCCGAGCGCGCCGGGGTCTCCCGGGGCGCCGCGCAGCACCACTTCCCGACCCGCGAGGACCTCTTCACGGCGGCCGTCGAGTACGTCGCCGAGGAACGCTCCACGGCCCTGCGGGCGCTGTTCCCGGAAGGCGCGGCGGAGAACCGACGGGCGGTGGTGACGGCGCTGGTCGACCTCTACACCGGGCCCCTGTTCCGCGCCGCCCTGCACCTGTGGGTCGCCGCCTCCAACGAGGAGCAGCTGCGCCCCAGGGTCACCGAACTCGAGGCCCGCGTCGGCCGCGAGACGCACCGCATCGCCGTAGACCTGCTCGGCGCGGACGAGTCCGAGCCGGGGGTGCGGGAAACCGTGCAGGGGCTGCTGGACATGGCCCGGGGGCTGGGGCTCGCGAACCTGCTGACGGACGACAAGGGGCGGCGCGAGCGGGTGGTGGCGCAGTGGGCCGCCCTACTGGACGAGACCCTCAAAACCTGAAGGCGCTCAGGGGCTGAGCCGCTCCACCCGCCAGCTCCCGTCCGGCTGGGTCACATACCGCAGCCGGTCGTGCAGCCGGTTCTCGCGGCCCTGCCAGAACTCCACCGACTGCGGAGCCACCCGGAAACCGCCCCAGTTCGGCGGTACGGGCACCTGCTCGCCCTCCGGGTAGCGGGCGGCCAGTTCGGCGTAGGAGGCGTCCAGGTCGGCGCGGGTGGGGATGACCGAGGACTGCTCGCTGGCCCAGGCGCCGAGCTGGGAGCCGTGCGGACGCGTGCGGAAGTAGGCGGCCGTCTCATCGCGCCCGGTGCGCCGCGCGAGGCCCTGGACGATGACCTGGCGGGCCATCGGATGCCAGGGGAACAGCAGCGAGACATACGGGTTCTCCGCCAGGTCACGGGCCTTGCGGGAGTCGTAGTTGGTGTAGAAGACGAAGCCCTGCTCGTCGAACTGCTTCAGCAGCACCGTGCGGGAGCTCGGCCGGCCGTCGGCGTCCGCGGTGGAGACGACCATGGCATTCGGCTCGAACAGATGAGCCTCGCTCGCGGCCTGCTTGAACCAGCGCGCGAACTGTTCCACCGGCGTGGCGGCCAGCTCGTTCTCGGCGAGGCCCGCGGCCCGGTAATGCATGCGCATCGCGGCGGGGTCCGGAGGTACGGCGTCTCGGTCGGTCACGCGGTCATCTTGCCGTATGTGCCCGGCCCGTTCGGCACGGTGTCCTTCATCACTGCATGGCACTCAGTGCCGCAAGCCCTCCCCAAAGGTGGCACCCGGGGATATCGTTCTGATGCCGTTCCGGTTGGGTGACCGCCAGCCGCACGGGGCATCACTGGGGTACCGCCCAGGACCGCGAGTCCGTCAGAGCCACGACCGCGGATCCACCGGGCGCGCAGCCGTCCCTGCCGCACGAGCCACGGTCCGCACCATCACCCCCACAACACCATCTGTCGCACACATCACGAGGGAGCCGCCTGATGTCCGACTTCGTACCCGGACTCGAAGGAGTCGTCGCGTTCGAAACGGAGATCGCCGAACCCGACAAGGAGGGCGGCGCACTCAGGTACCGGGGCGTCGACATCGAGGACCTCGTCGGCCATGTCTCGTTCGGCAACGTCTGGGGCCTGCTCGTCGACGGGGCCTTCAACCCCGGCCTGCCGCCTGCCGAGCCGTTCCCGATCCCGGTGCACTCCGGCGACATCCGCGTCGACGTCCAGTCCGCGCTCGCCATGCTGGCCCCCGTGTGGGGCCTGAAACCGCTCCTCGACATCGATGGCGAACAGGCCCGCGAGGACCTTGCCCGGGCCGCCGTCATGGCGCTGTCCTACGTCGCCCAGTCCGCGCGCGGGCAGGGTCTGCCGATGGTTCCGCAGCGGGAGATCGACAAGGCGCAGTCCGTCGTCGAGCGGTTCATGATCCGCTGGCGGGGCGAGCCGGACCCCAAGCATGTCGCGGCCGTTGACGCGTACTGGACCTCCGCCGCCGAGCACGGCATGAACGCCTCCACCTTCACCGCGCGCGTGATCGCGTCCACGGGCGCGGATGTGGCCGCCGCGCTGTCGGGCGCCGTGGGGGCGATGTCCGGGCCGCTGCACGGCGGAGCCCCCTCGCGCGTGCTGTACATGATCGAGGAGATCGAGCGCACCGGGGATGCCGAGGCGTATGTGAAGCAGGCCCTGGACAGGGGCGAGCGCCTGATGGGCTTCGGGCACCGCGTGTACCGCGCCGAGGACCCACGCGCGCGTGTGCTGCGCCGCACCGCCCGTGAGCTGGGCGCGCCGCGCTTCGAGGTGGCCGAGGCGCTGGAGAAGGCGGCCCTGGCGGAGCTGCACGCCCGCCGCCCCGACCGGGTGCTGGCCACCAACGTGGAGTTCTGGGCGGCGATCGTCCTCGACTTCGCCGAGGTGCCGGCGCACATGTTCACGTCGATGTTCACGTGTGCCCGCACCGCCGGGTGGTCGGCGCACATCCTGGAGCAGAAGCGCACGGCTCGGCTGGTGCGGCCGTCCGCGCGGTACGTGGGGCCGGGGTCGCGCAATCCTCAGGAGATCGAGGGCTACGGCGACATCGCGCGCTGAGAGCCGCCCAGCACGCAGACGACCCGCGAGCTCGGGTTCCTCCGCCTGACGGCGGGGGAGCCGGCCGGACGTACCGGCGAGCTCGCGGGTCGGGTGACTGCCTGGGATTGGGCCGGCTGCACGCATCTGTCACGTGCTGGTCCGGCACCGCAACTAGTGGGGTGCTGGGCCGCTAGCCCGCAGCCACCTCACGCGTCCGGTTCTTATACATCTGCCGAACCACCTCCCTTCTCGTGTGCCCCACACACTAGGAAGCGACAGCGGCGGGTTCAACCTCTTTTTTCTCAAGGTTGAGGTGTACGCGCCGTGGGGAGATCCCAGACGTGGATGATCTTCGTGTCGTACCGGTGGACGGCGACCGCATGCTGGAGCAGTGGCGGTACGTCCACAACCTCATCGTGCCGCCCGACGAGCTGAGCCCCGACGAGGTGCGCGAACGCAGCGGTCGGCACCGGCTGGAGAACGCCTACCTCGGGGACGTACTCGTCGGATGCTCGACCGTGCGGCCACCGGACGGCGAGGAAGCGGTGGCCACCGTCATCGCGCGCGTGCTGCCCGAATTCCGGGGGCGCGGCTTCGGGGCGGCCCTCTACGACCACTGCCTCGCGCACGCGCGTGTGCTCGGTGCCCAGGGCATCCAGACCGTCGTCCTCGCCGCCAACACCGACGGGCTGCGTTTTGCCGAGGCGCGGGGGTTTGTCGAGGTCGAGCGCTATGTGGCGCCCGAGGACGAGACCGAAGTGTGGCTCACACTGCGGCTCGAGCGCTGAGTGGTACGACGTCTCCGGCGTACAACGATTCCTTCAATCTTGTGGGAACCCGGTGTGTGCTGCGTCACGTTCGAGTTGAATGATTGTTAGTGGGCGAACCGCCGCACCGTACGCGTGCGGACGCGGCTTGGCAGGGGGTCCAGGTGAGTGCTTCCCGGCGTAGTGGGACCACCGACGAGCTGGGGCCGGACGAACCCGAGCGGGCCGGTCCCGAGGGCACCGGCGGCTCCGATCTGCTCGCCGCGCTGCTGGACGGCATGGACGCGGCACTGTGCGCCTTCGACGCCGACGGTGTCGTGACCCACTGGAACCGTGAGGCCGAGCGGATCCTCGGCTGGACCGCCGCCGAGGCGGTGGGGCGGCACGGCTTCGCCGGCTGGGCCGTGCGCAGCGCCGACGCCGAGGAGGTCGAGGCGCGGCTGATGTCCTCCATGGACTCCCCGGGCCGACAGGTGCACGAGTTCGCGCTGCTCACCAAGGACGGCGGGCGGGTCCTCGTACGGACCCAGTCCGCGGCCGTACGCGGTCCCGACGGCAAGCCCGCCGGTGTGTACTGCGCCTTCAGCGAGGTGCACGCGCAGATCGACCTGGAGCGGTCCATCGCACTCAGCGAGGCCCTCTTCGAGGACGCCTCCTGGGGCGTCGTACTCGTCGACGCCGACCTGCGCCCCGCCGTCGTCAACGCGCACGCCGCCCGCGCGCTCGGCATCGGCCGTACGTCCGTCCTGGGTCGCCCGCTCGGGGAACTGCTCGCCCAGGGCGTCGAGGAACTGGAGAGCGCGCTCACCCATGTCCTCGCGGAAGGCGCGCCGCCCGCCCCGGCCGAGATCTGGGTCAGTGTGCGCACCCCCGACGGCGACCAGCGGCGCTGCTGGCGCTGCGGCTTCGTACGGCTGGCCTCGCCGCTCGCCGAGGAGCCGGTGCCGCTGGGCGTGGGCTGGCTCTTCCAGGACGTCACCGAGGCCAAGCAGGGCGAGCAGGAGGCGGCGCTGCTGCGCTTCCGTACCAACCAGATGCACCGTGCCGCGCGGGCCGCCGCGGAGTGCGAGGACCCCGCGGAGGCGGCCACCGTCCACCTCGACTTCGCGCTCGCCGGATTCGCCGACCACGCGCTGATCGACCGCGTCGCGGGCGGCACCCTGAGCGACGCGGACACCGCCGCCCCGGTCCGTCTGGTCAGAACCGCCGCCACCCCCTCCGGCGCCCCGGGCCCCAGCCTGCCCACCGGCGCCGCGGGCCTGCCCGTGCGCTACACCGAAGGGCACCCGGCGCTCCAGTGCGTGGCGCGCGCCGGATCGGTCCGGGCCAGCGTCGGCACAGTGCCGCCGGAACAGGCCCGCCTGTGGGCCGAGGCCCGCCAGTGGCCGTCCGACTCGGTGCACGCCCTGTGCGCGGTGCTGCGCAGCCGGGGCCGGACGCTGGGCGTGGTGACGTTCCTGCGCGGCGGCGGCCGAACCCCCTTCGAACGCTCCGACGCGACCTACGCGGAGGACGTGGCGGCACGCATCGCGACGGCCCTGGACCTGGCGAGCGCCACCTGAGAGCTCACCGCTGGTAGAAGATCCGGTCCCCGTACTCCGCCATCACCCGGCCGTTCCACTCATGGCCGCCGTCCACGTTGCCCGAGCGCAGCAGGGGCGGTTCGATGCCGCGGTCGGCCAGGGCGCCGGCCGCCGTGGCCATGACCGCCTGGAGCAGGGCCGTGGTGACGACCGTGGACGCGGGCGCGAACGGCGCCGGAACGGTGTCCAGGGTCAGCTCGGCGTCCCCGACGGCGATCTTGGAGTCGAGCACCAGATCGCAGTGGTCCTTCAGATACGTCCCGGAGACATGCCGCGACTTCGTCTCGGAGGCGTAGGCCACGGACGTCACCCCGATGACCTTCACGCCCAGCGCGCGGGCGTTCATGGCCATCTCCACGGGCAGCGCGTTGCGCCCGGACAGCGAGACGATCACCAGGACGTCCCCGGCGCGCAGCGGCGAGCTGTCCAGTACGGCGGCGGCGAGCCCGTCGACCCGCTCCAGCGCGGAACCCAGCGTCGCGGGCATCACATCGACGCCGACGACACCCGGCACGGCCAGCAGGTTCATCAGCGCCAGCCCGCCCGCGCGGTAGACGACGTCCTGCGCGGCGAGCGAGGAGTGCCCGGCCCCGAAGGCGAACAGCCGCCCGCCCTCGGCGACCGTGTCGGCGAGCAGCGTGCCGGCCGCCTCGATGTTCCCGGCCTCCTCGTCGCGGACCCGCTGGAGCAGCCCGATCGCGGCGTCGAAGAACTGGCCGGCCAGCTTGCGGTCGCTCATGCGCGGGGCCCCTTTGCCGTGCGAAAGTGCGGTGGCGGTCGTGAACGGTCGTGATCTGTGTCGCGGATCACCGTGCGGTCTGGACCACAGCGGTGTCAATACGGCGGTACGGCCGCCGGGGGCGCACGGCGGATGCGCCCGTACGGGAGCCGCGTACAAGCGCGAAACCCCCTGGTTTCAACGGCGCGGCACGGTTGTCAGCGCTATGCGTCAGAATTGAGGCCAGGGCCAGCGCACGCGCCGCGAAGCTGTCGCGCTTCCGGCAGATCTCATCAAGGGGCACGTATGTCCGGACTGATCGACACCACGGAGATGTATCTCCGCACCATCCTCGAGCTGGAAGAGGAAGGTGTGGTCCCCATGCGTGCCAGGATCGCCGAGCGGCTCGACCAGAGCGGGCCGACCGTCAGCCAGACCGTGGCGCGAATGGAGCGTGACGGCCTGGTGTCCGTCGCCTCCGACCGCCACCTGGAGCTGACGGACGAGGGTCGTCGCCTGGCCACCCGCGTGATGCGCAAGCACCGTCTCGCCGAGTGTCTCCTCGTCGACGTGATCGGCCTGGAGTGGGAGCAGGTGCACGCCGAGGCCTGCCGCTGGGAGCACGTGATGAGCGAGGCCGTGGAGCGGCGCGTCCTGGAGCTCCTCCGGCACCCCACCGAGTCGCCCTACGGCAACCCGATCCCGGGCCTTGAGGAGCTCGGCGAGAAGGACGGCGCCGACCCCTTCCTCGACGAGGGCATGGTGTCGCTGGCCGAGCTGGACCCGGGCGTGGAGGGCAAGACCGTCGTCGTACGCCGGATCGGCGAGCCGATCCAGACGGACGCGCAGCTGATGTACACGCTGCGTCGCGCGGGCGTGCAGCCCGGCTCGGTGGTGAGCGTGACCGAGTCGGCGGGCGGTGTGCTGGTGGGCAGCGGCGGCGAGGCGGCCGAGCTGGAGGCGGACATCGCCTCGCATGTGTTCGTCGCCAAGCGCTGACCGCAACTCCCGCAACCACAGGGGCAGTTGAGGCGACCGACGCGATCTCGTCGTTTCCAAGATTCAGTCCGCCGAATCGCAGCGCTCCGGCGCTTCGCGTGCGAGGCTGTCGCGAGGGGCATATGACCTGAGGGGGCGGAGGATGCGCCGCAGACGTGTGGAGGGCCCCGGCGCCATGCGGCGCCGGGGCCTGTCCTCCCCTGTGCTGACCCGGAGCCCCGAGCTCTCAGGGTCATTCCCCTCGGACCGGTTTCCCCGAGCGGTCCGCCTCCCGTTGAAGATCTCCCCTCGGCGGCGGCCATCAATCCTTGAGGGAGGTCACTCGAATGAGGGGTGTTGCCCGCCGAGACGGCATTTTCGAATAGGGGTTCGATAACCTGCGGGTGACACCGACGCAAAGGCACGGCAGGCGAGCTAGGGGGGTGCCAGGACCTATGGCGCGGCGCATCGACGTGACCGGGACAGGCGGGGTACGCCTCGCGGCCTGGGAGTTCGGCGACCCACCCAAGAACGACCGACCGGTTGCCCCCGAAGGCGATCCGGGGCATGGCGTGCTGTTACTTCATGGGCTGATGGGCCGCGCCTCGCACTGGGCGGCCACAGCCCGCTGGCTCTCCGAGCGGCATCGCGCGATCGCGCTGGACCAGCGCGGGCACGGCCGCAGCGACAAGCCGCCCGAGGCCGCGTTCACGCGCGAAGCCTACGTGGAGGACGCCGAGGCCGCGCTGGAACAACTGGACCTCGCGCCGACCGTCCTGATCGGTCATGCGATGGGGGCGCTGACGGCCTGGCAGCTCGCCGCGAAACGGCCCGACCTGGTGTCGGGCGTGATCATCTGCGATATGCGGGCCTCCGCACTCGGCGCGGCCTCGCAGCGGGAGTGGGCCGACTGGTTCAAGTCATGGCCCGTGCCGTTCGCCACGCTCGCCGACGTACGCAAGTGGTTCGGCGAGGACGACCCCTGGGTGGAGCGGCCCAACCCCGCGCGCGGGGAGTTCTACGCCGAGGTCATGCAGGAGTGCGAGGACGGCTGGCGGCCGGTGTTCGAGCCCGACCAGATGCTGAAGTCCCGGGAGACCTGGGTGTACGACGCGCACTGGGAGGAGCTGGCACAGGTCCAGTGCCCGGCGCTGGTCGTGCGCGGGCTGGACGGGGAGCTGGGCCGGGCCGAGGCGCAGGAGATGGTGCGGGTCCTTCCCAGGGGGGAGTACGCGGAGGTGGCCGAGGCGGGACACCTTGTGCACTATGACCAGCCGGAGGCTTGGCGGGTGGCTATCGAGCCGTTTCTGGACGCCGTGCGGACGGTTTGAGGGGCGCCGGCCCTGCAAAGCGCTAGCCCTTGCTCACCGCCGTCAAGATCTCCGGCAGTCTTGCCGCCGTCTGTGGAGCCGCCAGCCTCAGACCCAGTGCCGTCATCCCCGCCCCGTACGCCGCCCCCACCGGCAGCAGCAGCCAGGTCCAGTCGTCGCCGTTCGCGCTCACGTTCAGCCAGATCGTCAGGGCGATGAACGGGGCGCAGAGCAGGGCCGCCGCGACCATGCCGCCGAAGACCGAGATCCAGGCCAGGCCCGCCTGGCCGGGAGCCACGTTCTTGTAGCCCTCCTGCGGGATGGAGTACGGGAAACGGGCCGAGGTCCAGGCGCCGGTCGCCAGCATCGCGCCGAGCAGGGCGAAGGACAGGCCCAGGGCCTCGGGCAGCCGCGGCCAGTCGTCCAGCAGGGCCGCCGTCAGGACGGTGACGAGTGTGGCGTACGGCAGGGTGATCACCAGCAGCGCCAGCGCACGCGCGCGTAGCTCGACGTAGGCGTCCCGCGTCGACGAGATCGTCATCGCGACCATCCAGAACGCCGAGGTGTCCTGGCCGTACTGGTTGTACATCAGGATCCCGAGCATCCCGGCCGCGAAACAGGCGAAGTAGATCGTGCCGGTGCCCTGGAAGGCGTTGAACACCGGCACGATCAGGCCGATGGCCAGCGAGGTCACCCAGGCCATCTTGGTCTTCGGATCGCGCCAGATGTACCGCAGACTGCGCTCCATGACCGGTCCGGTGCGCCCAGCGGGCAGAAGACGGCCGAGGCCCGTGGATTCCCGTACGGCGGTCTCGGTGGCCGCCTGCAGTGTCGAGCCGTCGGGTTCGGTCATCAGACGGGTCAGGTGGCGCGACCATACGGCGATCAGCGCGGCCAGCGCACCGGCCGCCAGGGCAAGTTGCAGCAGCGCGACGCCGTACGCACCGTCGCTCGCCGAGTCTGCCGCCCCGATCGCCGACGCCGGCGGGAGCCAGCGCAGCACCTCCGCCGCCGGGTCGAGTTCGCCGAGTCCCGACGAACCGAGCCGCTGCGCGCCGAAGTTGACGATCTGGGCGCCGATCGCGATGACCAGACCGCTCAGTACCGCGAGATCCCGGCCCTTCCGGCTGGTCAGCAGCCGGATGTTGACGGCGGCGACGGCCCGCGCGAGGGCCACGCACACCAGCAGCGCGAGAACGACTCCGACGACGCCCACGACGTAGGCCATGGCGCCGTGCGCGACCGCGATCACCGAGCCGGCCAGCAGGCAGAGGGTGAACAGGGGTCCGATGCCGACCAGGGAGGCCGCGAGAAGGGCGCGTACCAGGGGGCGGGGGCGCAGGGGGAGCATGACCAGGCGGGTCGGGTCGAGCGTCTCGTCGCCGCCGGGGAAGAACAGCGGCATCACCGCCCAGCCGAGCGCCAGCACCGCCACCAGCAGGACGACCACGGACGCGGCATGGGTGTTGTCGCGCAGCGCGATCAGGCCGATCAGCTGCAACGCGGCGAACAGGAGCGTGAAGACCATCGAGGCGACGTAGGCGGCGCGGCGGCCGCTGGACTGGCGCAGGCCGTTGCGCAGCAGCGACAGCTTCAGCCGTACCAGGACGGGTGTGATCGTGGGCGCGCTCATCGCGCCCCGCCGCCCAGCCAGTCGAGGTCGGAACCGGCGTCGCGCCCTTGGGCGCCCACCAGCTCCAGGAACGCCTGCTGGAGGGAGGGCGCGTCCCCGCGTACCTCGGCGAGCGGGCCGTGCGCCCGGATCCGGCCCGCCGCCATGACGGCCACCCAGTCGCACAGCGACTCGACGAGTTCCATGACGTGGGAGGAGAAGACGACGGTGGCGCCGGAGGCGGTGTACCGCTCCAGGACGCCCCGGATGGTCTGCGCGGAGACCGGGTCGACGCCCTCGAACGGCTCGTCGAGGAAGAGCACTTCGGGGTTGTGGAGGAGAGCGGCCGCGAGCCCGATCTTCTTGCGCATGCCGGTCGAGTAGTCGACGACGAGCTTGTGCTGGGCGCCGGCCAGGTCCAGCACGTCGAGGAGCTGCGTGGCCCGTTTGTCGACCTCGGTGCCGGGGAGCCCGCGCAACCGCCCGGAGTAGGCGAGCAGTTCGCGCCCCGACAGCCGTTCGAACAGCCGCAGCCCCTCCGGCAGCACCCCGATGCGTGCCTTCACCTCCACCGGGTCGCGCCACACGTCGTGCCCGACGACCTCGACGGACCCCTGATCGGGCCGCAGCAGCCCGGTCGCCATGGAGAGCGTGGTGGTCTTCCCGGCGCCATTGGGCCCGACCAGACCGATGAACTTCCCTGCGGGCAGCTCCAGATCGATCCCGGCGACGGCGATTTGCTGCCCGAACCGCTTCCAGAGCCCACGCACCACCACAGCAGGAGTCATACGGGCACCCTATGTTCAGGGCTGTCGATCCCGCCCGCACGCATAGGCGAGCGGCGAGATCAACTCCTCGGCATCCGGCAGCCAACGGTTCGCAGGCGTCGGCCGGCAGGCCCACTGCACCGCCCCCCGCGACCCGTACCGCGTGGGCGGCCCGGCCACGTAGCTGCCCTCGCCCAGCGCGATGAGATCGAGCGACGACGGGGACCAGCCCAGCTTCCGGACCAGCTCCGGCACCTTCACGGACGCCCCCGGCAGCACGAAGAAGTGCATCCGGCGATCCGGCGTCAACGTCACGGGACCGAGCGTCAACTCCATGCGCTCCATCCGGGCCAGCGCGAGAAACCCGGCCGTCTCCGGGACGGAGATCGCGTCGAACGTGCGCCCGGTCGGCAGCAGGATCGAAGCCAGCGGCTGCTTCGACCACATCCGGCGCGCGACCGTCGCACTGCCCGTCGCCTGCGTTTCCCAGTCCGCGCGTGCCGGATGCGCCCCCGGCGCACCGCACGAGGCGTCGCCGCACGAACAGCGCTGCACCCCGTCGACGGCTTCCAGCCAAGTGCCGGGGAACACGTCCCAGTGGCGCTCCTCGGCGTAGCGAACAGCGGTCTCCAGCAGCGATTCCCCGCGCTGCTTCGGAATCTGAGCGGCTTCAGTGCCCGCGATCGTCTCTTCCACGCACTTCACAACTCCCGCGCCCACCTCGGGTTACGGGCGTAGCGCGCGCGGGGGAGGAGCATCGATTCCGCGTCTGGGGCGCATGGATGCACGTGTGGGGGCGCGCGGGAGGATCCATGGCCGGAGGTGGGTAGCCACGAGTGGGGTCGGCTTCGGCTCTTACCCCGGCAATCCTCGCATGTCTCGCATTTTCGGTATGTCCGCGGGGCATTGATCTTCAAGGCCGGATCTTTTCGGTGCGAAGACTCGTCAACTCGGTGCGTGGGCAGGCACCGCAGCCACAGGGGGTACGCCATGGCCGCAAGGCCTCTCGTCGCGCGGCAGCCGAACGAACGGCTGCAGGCGCTCATCCAGGAAGCGGGCTGCTCGAACGCCGGGCTGGCCCGCCGGGTCAATATGTGCGGCGCAGAGCACGGCCTCGACCTGCGCTACGACAAGACGTCCGTGGCCCGTTGGCTGCGCGGACAACAGCCGCGCGGACGCGCCCCGGCGATCATCGCGGAGGCACTCGGCCGCAAGCTCGGCCGTACGGTCACGATCGACGAGATCGGCATGGCCAACGGCAAGAACCTCGCCTCCGGTGTGGGCCTCCAGTTCTCGCCGACGGTACTGGGCGCCATCGAGCAGGTGTGTGAGCTGTGGCGCAGTGACGTGGGCCGCCGGGACTTCCTGTCCGGCTCGTCCGTCGCCGCGTCCGCGCTCGTCGAACCCAGCCGCGACTGGCTGATCTCCGCGCCGGACTCGCAGGTCGCGCGCTCGGCGGGCCCGCGCGTGGGCCAGTCCGACGTCGCCGCCGTGAAGGCGATGACGCAGGCCCTGGTCGACCTGGACCATCAGTACGGCAGCGGGCATGTGCGCCCGGTCGTCGTGCACTACCTCAACAGCGTCGTCTCGGGGCTGCTGGCCGGGTCGTACCGGGAGGCCGTGGGGCGTGAACTGTTCGCCGCGGTGGCCCGGTTGACCGAGCTGGCCGGCTATATGGCGATCGACACCGGCCAGCCGGGTCTCGCCCAGCGGTACTACATCCAGGCCCTGCGGCTCGCCCAGGCGGCCGGGGACCGCGGCTACGGCGGATACGTGCTCGCCGCGTCCATGAGCCATCTGGCCGCGCAGCTCGGGAACCCGCGCGAGATCGCGCAGCTGGCGCGGGCGGCGCAGGAGGGGGCGCGGGGGCGCGTCACCCCGCGCGCGGAGTCCATGTTCTACGCGGCCGAGGCTCGTGGGCATGCGCTCATGGGCGACGTACGGGCGGCCCAGGCGGCGTCCGGGCGGGCGGTGAGCGCGTTGGAGTCGGCGGATCCGGCCGCCGGGGACGACCCGGTGTGGATCGCGCACTTCGACGAGGCCTACCTCGCCGATGAGCTGGCGCACTGCCACCGCGACCTCGGACAGGCCGAGGCGGCGGCGCGGCGCGCGGAGGAGTCCCTCGCGGGGCTGCCGGAGAACAAGGCGCGGCGGCGCGCGATCGGATTTGTGCTCCTCGCCACGGCCCAGGTCCAGCAGCGCGAGGTCGAACAGGCCTGCCACACCGGCCTGAAGGCCGTCGAGCTGCTGGAGACCCTGCGGTCCAACCGGGGCGCCGAGTATCTGGAGGACTTCCAGCAGCGGTTGGAGCCGTACCGGGAGGAACCTGTGGTACGGGAGTTCGGGGCGCGTCTTGAGCTGCAGGCGGCAGCGTGAAAGTGCGGGCCACGCGCGCGTGAACACATGGGAAACGAAGGCGTCGGCACGGAGAGGAGACGTAGTCAGCGGATGGGGGGCCGGTTCTGTTACCGCGGTCACAGGGACGGACGTCACGTCCTGAGCTGCGTGGCACGCGGCTCTCGGGACCCGGTAGCGTGAGCCGACGATTCCGAAGGTCCCCCATTCGTAGGAGTCCCGGTGACGCAGAGTGGACAGGGCGAGGAGCCCTCGGCGCGACCCGCGCGCGAAGGCATCGTGCTGCCCTCCGACGGAGGAGAGCCCCTGCTCCCGGGCATGACGGGCGGCTACGGCAGCCCCCAGCAACCGGCGCACCCGACGGCGCCGCCCACCCCGGCGGCCCCACCCGGCGGCCAGGCCTGGAACGGCTCGTGGGGCCCGGAGCAGCCGCAGCCCCCGACGGCCCCGCCCCCGGGCCAGGGCTGGACACCGCCGCCCGCCCAGCCATGGGCCGGCCCGGAGCACCCCCCGGCCCCCTGGCCCACCCCGGACGAAGCACCCGCCCCGTCCCAGCCCCTCCCCCCGGAGGGCGCCCCAGCCCCGGCCCCGTCGTACGGCGACCCCACGGGCTACGGCACCCAGCTGCCGCCCGCGGACGCCTACGGCTCCTACGCGGACCAGGGCACACCGCTGCCCCCGGCCGGTCCGTCGGCTTCCGGTGCTCTTCCGCCGGGACCTGCTTATGGCGACGCGGGCCAGGGCGCACAGCTGCCTCCCGCCGGTCCGTCGGCTTCCGGTGCTCTTCCGCCGGGACCTGCTTATGGCGACGCGGGTCAGGGCGTACAGCTGTCCCCGGCCGGTCCGTCGGCATCCGGTGCTCTTCCGCCCGGGCCTGCTTATGGCGACGACGGGGCCACCCAGTACATCCCGCCGGTCGTGGACGACGGGGCCACCCGATACATCCCCCCGGTCCGCGAGGACGGCGCGACGCAGTACATCCCGCCGGTCGGTGCCGGGGCGCTGCCGCCCGAGGTCGGCACGCCCGAGACGCCCGCCGAGAGCACGCAGGTGCTGGGCCGGGTCCGGCGTCATGCCGCCCCGAACCCGGACGCCGAGGCCACGCAGTACATCGCGCCCGTGCCGGCGAGCGCGGGCGGCGAGCGGCAGACGCCCGCCGAGTTCGACAACCTCTTCCGCAGCGAGCCGGGCGGTGAGCCCCCGGCCGCGTCCACCCAGCAGATGCCGCGCTTCCAGCAGCCGCAGCCGCAGCGGTACGGCGCCCAGCAGCAGCCCCCGCTCATCCCCAGACGCGAGGCGCACGACGACGAGGGCCGCCGCGGTGGCGGCCGTACCGGATCGCGTGTGACGCTCTTCGCCGCCGTCGGCGTCGGTATCGCCGTCGTCGGTATAGGTGCCGGCGCGCTGCTGGCCAGTGGCGGCGGGGACGACGACAGCGACAACAAGACCGTCGCCGCCACCGCCCCGGCGAGCGAGTCCGCCTCGCCCTCCCCCTCGGCCGACCCGGTCGAGCAGCAGGCCGTCGAGCTGGACAAGCTGCTGGCCGACAGCGGCAACAGCCGGACCATGGTCATCAACGCCGTGGCCGACGTGAAGGCCTGCACCAACCTCCCCCAGGCGGCCAAGGACCTCAGGGACGCGGCCAAGCAGCGCAACGACCTGGTGACCAAGCTGGCCACGCTGTCCGTCGACAAGCTGCCGCAGCACACCGAGCTGACCACGGCCCTCAACAAGGCCTGGCAGGCGTCCGCGTCGGCCGACAACCACTACGCGGCCTGGGCCGACCAGGTCGCGCAGCGCAAGGGCCAGCTCTGCAAGAAGGGGCAGGCCCGGGCCACCCCGCAGACCCAGGCCGGCAACACGGCCAGCGGCACGGCCAGCACCGAGAAGGCCAAGGCCGCGGGCCTGTGGAACTCGATCGCGAAGACGTACGGCCTGACCGAGCGCCAGCCGACCCAGCTCTAGGAGCCGATCAGTTGAGGTCGGCCTGCTGAAGGGTCTTCGTCACATCGATGAAGCCCTTGCGGGCCGACACCAGCCGACCGTCCCGTACGACCTGCATGGTCACATCGGCGTTGACCAGCTGAGGGAAGCCGACCGAGGCGAGGCTCTCCGAGAAGTCCCAGCTCAGCGGCGGAGTGAGCCCACCCGTGCTGATCTCCAGGCCGTTGTCCAGGGCGCGGCGGACCGAGCGGGCGGTCACCTCGGAGTCGCCGATGGAGTCGACGACGGCCTTGAACACGGTGTACGCGATCCAGGTGGTCTGCACTCCGGCGTCCGCGGGGTCGATGCGGTTGTCGCCGAAGGCCTGCGCGCTGATCACCTTCTTCATCTCGTCCCAGCGCTTGTCGCTGGCCACGGGATACCAGCCGGTGATGTACGCACCCTCGTAGGGCCCGGACTTGCCGCCGGAGGCGTCGATCACGGTCTGGTCGACGCTGCCCAGCACGGTCGCCGTGCGGACGTCGGGGTAGTCCTCGCGGCCACGCCGGAAGGAGTCCATGAAGGTGCTGGTGCGGTCGCCGAGGGCGGGCACCACACAGCCGGGGCTGGCCGGGTCGGTGGTCGTGTAGTTGAGCGCCTGCTTCGACTGCCCCGAGTACTCGGTCGCGTCCTCCGCCGCCAGCTGGTCGCCCGCGTCGGCGTGGCCGCCCGCGGAGAGACCGGAGTTCAGCAGCGGGGGCAGCTCGTCGCCCGCGATGCTGTCGGGCCGTACGAGCGCGACGGGCCCGCAGTTCCTGGCGAGCTCCCGGCCGAGGCCGGCCAGCAGGCTGGGCTGGCCGCCGTTGACGGGGTAGGAGAGCGGGCTGGTGAACTCGGCGCTGGTGACGCCGTAGCCGCCAATGTACGGGATCCCCGCGCTCTCCAGCGTGGGGAAGAAGGAGTCGCCGTGCTGGCTGTAGGAGCCGACGACGGCGACCACGTTCTCCTCGACGGCGCGCTCGGCGCATTTCGCCGCGGAGACGCTGTCGTTGTGGTCGTTACAGTTCAGGACCCGGAGCTTGCGCCCGTTGAGGCCGCCCTGGGAGTTGATCCAGCGGGCGTACGCCAGCGCCAGCGCGGGCATGCCGGGCTTGTTGGTGGCGCTGGTGTCCTGGGGTGCCCAGGTCATCACGGTGATGGGATCGTCCCCGGCGCCCCCCGAGACACCGGGGATGACCCCGCAACCGACGGCGAGGGATGCGCACGCGACCAGGGCCGCCGCTTTGCTCGCGGTGGCTCTGACGGGTCGGGTGAGCGTGGGGAGGTGGGTATTGCGGAAGCGCCGCCTGCCGGTCATGGACACGCACGATTCCGTCACATCGCTAACCCGGAAGTGACCCACGGTCAACAGAAGGTGACGCGAAGGTGAATTACGGGGGTCCCTGAGCGTCGGCTGAGCGAGAACGTACGATCGATGACCGTGCAAGGTTCGGAGAACTCTTCCCGTCGCGGCCGTCGCTCATCCACCATGGGCGGCATGCCACTGAACGACATGCCGTGGTGGCGCTGGCGCAGCAATGTGCGCTCCGCGCTGCACATGCTCTCCGACCCGGTGTTCCAGCGGGACGCCTGGCTGGCCGGCGTCGACGGCTACGGAGACGTCACCGATGCCGTGTACCGCCTGGTCGAGGACACCTGGCTGGACAGCTGGTCCGCCGAGAAGTACGTCGGCACGATCTTCCGGGACTCGCAGGAGGCGGCGCTCGTCGACACTGCCGTGCTGCGGGTGCTGAGGATCATGCACCAGGTCGGCCCTGACGCGCCGGTCGCCGCCTACCTGGAACACCAGGGGTGGCCGGACGCGGTGCGTGCCGCGCGGGACGCGCATGTGCGGATGGCGACGAGCGACGGGGACGACCCGGACGCGCCGCCGCGCACGCTGGAGGTGCTGCGGATCATGACGCGGTCCGCGTAGGTCCGCGTAGCGGGACGGCTGTGATCGGAGGGCTCCGTCTGTGGGACCCTGTCCTGCATGAACGAGCAGTCCGACCGAGCCGCGGTCCCCTCCGACCAGTACGTCCTGACTCTGTCCTGCCCCGACAAGCAGGGCATCGTGCACGCCGTGTCGAGCTACCTCTTCATGACCGGCTGCAACATCGAGGACAGTCAGCAGTTCGGCGACCACGACACGGGTCTGTTCTTCATGCGCGTCCACTTCTCGGCGGAGGCGCCGGTGACGGTGGACAAGCTGCGGGCGAGCTTCGCGGCGATCGGTGACTCCTTCCAGATGGACTGGCAGATCAACCGGGCCGACGAGAAGATGCGCATCGTCCTGATGGTCTCCAAGTTCGGGCACTGCCTGAACGACCTGCTGTTCCGCGCGCGGATCGGGGCGCTGCCGGTGGAGATCGCGGCGGTGGTCTCCAACCACACGGAGTTTGCCGAGCTGGTGGGCTCGTACAACATTCCTTTCCACCACATTCCGGTGACGAAGGACACGAAGGCCCAGGCCGAGGCTCGGTTGCTGGAGATCGTGCGCGAGGAGAACGTCGAGCTGGTCGTTCTCGCCCGCTATATGCAGGTGCTGTCCGATGATCTCTGCAAGCAGCTCAGTGGGCGGATCATCAATATCCACCATTCGTTCCTGCCGAGCTTCAAGGGTGCGAAGCCGTATCACCAGGCTCATGCGCGGGGTGTGAAGCTGATCGGGGCGACTGCGCACTATGTGACGGCCGACCTTGACGAGGGGCCGATCATCGAGCAGGAGGTCGAGCGGGTCGGGCATGACGTCACGCCGGATCAGCTGGTGGCTGTGGGGCGTGATGTGGAGTGCCAGGCGCTGGCGCGGGCCGTGAAGTGGCATGCGGAGCGGCGGATTTTGCTGAACGGTCGGCGGACGGTCGTTTTCGCCTAAGGGGGCGGGGGCTTGGGTTTCGGGGCGGCTGCGGGCGATTCGTGGTCGCTCGCGCAGTTCCCCGCGCCCCTTGAGTCGGACCAGTGGACCCACCTTTTAGGGGCGCGGGGAACTGCGCGACCAGCCCACGACTGCCCGCAGCCGCCGACGAATCCCCAACCAGCCCCTACATCCGGCTCAACGACGCCACCGAGAACAGCACATCCCTGATGGCCTCGCGGTCGCCCACTTGCCCCGCCGCGGCCTCCGTCGGAGACACGTGGCCCGCGGCCAAGTGGCAGAACTCCACGCCGTCCAGGGCCACATGGGCCACCTCCTGCTCGGCGGAGCCCACCGCCGCCGGGGAGTCCAGCGGGATCAGCCACTCGCCGCCGCCCGAACCCTCGATCTCCAGCCGGAGGCTGCGGCCGGGGCCGCCGGCCAGGCCCAGGTGGCGGCCTCTCGCCGGCGACGCCAGCCCGTTCTGCCGGCGGCCGGCCAGCGCCACGGGCAGCATGCGGGCCGCGAGGTCGATCATGTCGTGGAGGTGGCGGGCCGACGGTGGGGCGTACGGGTAGTCCACCGCCTCGGCAATGTCCCCCGCGTGCACCCAGCACTCGAAGGCCCGGTCCAGCATCGCGTCGTGCAGCGGCAGCGAGAAGTCGCCGTAGGAGACCGGCATTCCGCCTGCCTGGCCGCCGGTGAAGGAGACCGTGCGGACCAGGTCGTGGCTCTGTTCCCGCCAGGGCGCCCGGACCGAGCGGGTGGGCGGGAAGTGGGAGGCGCGCCAGTACGCCTCGGTGCGGGCGGACGGGGTGGGGCGGTCGGCCGCGACGTCGCCGAGGGGGTCGTCGAGGCCCAGGGCGACCGCCACCAGGCCATCGACGGTCAGCAGGTGTGCGATCACCCCGGCCACCGTCGTACGGCGGCTCGTCGCCTCGTCGGACCTGAACCACCGCAGCCGCACGGGCGCGTGCCACTCCGCGTCCCCGAAGTCCTGCAGCAGCGCGTCCAGACGCGCCGTCTCGGCGTCGTACGCCGCCGCCCAGCCCGGCACCGGGATGCGCGGCGGGCGGCGCTCCAGGCAGCTCTCCAGCACCCGGGTGCGCAGGGCGGGGTCCAGGTCGAGGCTCTCGGCCTTGTGCAGCAGTCCCACGGCCTCGCGCAGCCGCAGCGCCTCATCGGCACAGGAGCCGCAGTCGCCGAGGTGCACCTCGACCGCGAGGGCCTCCTCCGGCGAACACGCGGCCAGCGCCCACGCGCCGAGCAGCGACTTCAGTACGCGGTGCTCCAGGACGAGCGGCACCGGATCCGTGGCGAGGTCGGGCAGCGGCCGGCCGGTGTCCTCGACGGAGGCGCGGGGGAGCGGTATACGGGGCGGTTGCTCGGGGTCGCGGCCGGGGCGCGGGTCGTTGCCGTTGCCGGGGCCGCCGGGGCCGGACGCACCGGCGTCCGCGTCCTTGTCGTCTGGCTCCGGGCCGTCGTAACCCTCGTAACTCCGCTCCTCCTTGGGCTCGCCCTCTCCCTCGTGCTCGTCGTAGGCCTCGAACCGGTCCGCGTCGTTCACACCGCACCCCTGTATCCCGGCGGGGTGCCGGCGTCGTGGGCGGTGGACAGGAGTTGCAGGCCGAGGCGGAGTCGGCGGCGGGCCTCGTCCTCGGTGACGCCGAGGTCGACGGCGGTCTGGCGGTAGTCGCGGCGCTGGAAATAGGCCAGCTCCAGGGCGGCGCGCAGCGGCACCGGCATGGCCTGGACGATGTAGTCGGCGCGGGCGGCCACGGACGCGTGCCGCACCTTGCGCTCCAGGTCCTCGGTGGTGCCGTGGCCGCCCTGGGCCAGCGCGGCGGTCTCGGTGGCGCGCAGGCGCTGCACGGCCAGGCCGTGGGTGAGCGTGGCCACCCAGGAGCGCAGCGGGCCCTGCTTGGGGTCGTAGGCGTCGGGGTGCTCCCAGACGTGGGCGAAGACCTCGCGGGTGATGCCGTCGGCGGCGCGCTCGTCGCCGAGGACGGTGTGGGCCAGACCGTGCACCAGGGAGGCGAAACGGTCGTAGAGCTCGCCGAGGGCGGCCGCCTCACCGCGTGCGAGACGCTGCTGCATCTTGCGGTCCCAGCGGGGCGGTGCGTCCTTCTTCGCCATGCGACCCCCTCACCTCACACTGCGTGCCCTGGTCAAGCCTGCTCCCACTGTCTCCTCGAATGTAGTCGGCACCTCTGACAGCGCACGCCCCTTTGTCGCAATGTGCGCCCCCTGACGGGCCTCGGGTGATAGTGAACCGTCGCCTACCCAGTCCAGAACTGATCGAACAAGACCGGAGGCGACAGAAACAAGCCTCTTTCGCACTCTTTCTGTTTCCGGCCCGGTGTTTCAGGGCACTGCCGCTGGGCAGCCGCGCTGCAAGGAAGCGTAGGGACGGCTTCCGTTTGCGGGGGGTCCGGCGAGCGAAGGGCATGGCGGTGGCGTTCAAGGTGACCTGCGGGGAGCAGGGCGGGTGGGCCGTGCTGCATGTGTCGGGCGAACTGGATCTGGTGACCTCGCCCGTGCTTCGCCAACGCGTGCACGACGAAGTGGCCGAGGGGCGGCACAGTCTCGTGCTCGACCTCTCCGAGGTCTTCTTCTGCGACTCCAGCGGCGTCGGCGTGCTCATAGCCGCCCGTCGGCTCGTCCGCTCCTGCCGGGGCCGGCTGCGCCTGATCCTGCCCGCGCACGGCGCCGTAGAGGGCTCCCACGTCAACCGCGTCCTCGGCGCCCTGGGCGTGCGCCGCCTGTTCGACGTCCACCCCGACCTGGATTCGGCCACCGACGAGGAGACGGGGCCGCTGTCGGCGTAGCGGATCACGGCTCTGCCACACCGTTGTCCCAAAATTCCCTCGGTCTTGGCACAACCGTCGCTTTCCCGCTCCCGGACGGCCCCCGGCGTCGTACGCTCCGTGCCAGAACGCACCCCACGTGACGTAAAGGCGGCACGAAAAGACATGGTCAGCAGCGAGTACGAGCGCAGGATCGCCGCCCGGTTCGCCACCTTCGACCAGGACGGCAACGGCTATATCGACCGTGCGGACTTCAACGCGGCGGCCAAGGCGCTGCTCGCGGAGTTCGGTACGGCGGCCCGGTCCGACAAGGGCCAGGCGCTGTACATCGGCGCCGAGGCGTTCTGGCAGGGCATGGCGGGAATCGCGGACCGGGACGGCGATCAGCGCATCACGCGGGACGAGTTCGTGGGCGGCGCCGTCAAGCGGTTGCGCGACAACCCGGACCGGTTCGCCGAGATCGCCCGCCCCTTCCTGCACGCGGCCCTCGCGGTGGCGGACGGGGACGGCGACGGAGCGGCCACCACCGCCGACACCGCGCGCGTACTGACCGCCCTCGGCGTGAACGCGGACATCGCGCGGGCCGCGGCGGCCACCCTCGACGCCGACAGCGACGGCAGGGTGGAGGAGTCCGAGATCGTGACCGCCTTCGCGCGCTACTTCACCGTCCCCGAATAGCGCTCCCTGAGCTTGTACTTGAGCACCTTGCGCAGTGTGTCGTTGCGCGGAAGGGCGTCCACCACCTCCAGCTGCTCCGGCAGCTTGTGCACGGACAGCCCTTCCGCGCGCAGATACGCTGTGACCTGGGCGAGGCTCAATTCCTCGGCCCCCTGGGGCTGTTCGACCACGGCACACACGCGTTCCCCGCGTTCGGCGTCCGGCAGCCCGATGACGGCCGCGTCCGCGACCGCCGGATGCCGGTGCAGCAGATCCTCGATCTCCTTCGCCGAGATGTTCTCGCCCTTGCGGATGATCACGTCCTTCAGCCGCCCGGTGAGCACCAGATGCCCGGTGCCGGTGAGCAGCCCCAAGTCCCCGGTGCGCAGGAAGCCGTCCTCGTCGAAGGCCTGCGCGGTCTGCTCCGGGTCCAGATAGCCCCGGCACACCGCCTCCCCGCGCAGCCGTACTTCCCCGTCCACGATCCGGATCTCCATCCCCTCCGGCGGCCGTCCCTCGGTGGTGGCGAGCAGCTCGGGGTCGTCGTCCGGGTCGCCCATCGTGATCATCGGCACCTCGGTCATGCCGTAGCCGTGGGTCAGCTGCACGCCCATCTCCCGGACGACGGCGTGATAGAGCTCCGGCGGCTTCGGCGCCCCTCCGCCAGCCAGCAGCCGGAGCGTCGGAACCACCTTGGATCCGGGCTGTTTGCGCTGCTCGGTCAGGAACATCGAGTAGAACGCCGTCGATCCGCCCGCCATCGTCACCCCGTGCCGGCGATATCCCGCCAGCGCCTCCGGCAGCGCGAACTGCTCGAACAGCACCGCGGGGAAGCCGTACAGCAGCAGCATCACCATGTAGTCCGGGCCGCCTATGTGGGCGTAGGGGAAGGCGATCGAGCCGACGTCGGCGGCGGTCGGGCGCAGGGCGTGGGCGAGGCAGGAGCCGCCCGCGATCAGCGAACGGTCCGTGTGCAGCACGCCCTTGGGGTCGGAGGTGGTGCCCGAGGTCCAGTAGATCCAGCGGACGGAGGTGCCCTCGGCGGGCGGGGCGGGCAGCACCCGCGGATCGCCGTCGGGGAGACGGCCGTACGCCTCGAAGATCCCCTTCGCGCCGAGCCGCTGAGCCATCTCCAGGTGGTCGAAACCGCGCCAGGTGCCCGGTACGGCGAAGTACTCGGCCTTGGACTCGCGCAGGGCGAAGCCGACCTCCCGGTCCCGGTAGAAGGGGATGACCGGCGACTGTACGGCGCCGAGGCGGGCGAGGGCGAAGGAGAGGAGGGCCGTCTCGATACGGGTGGGCAGTTGCCAGGCGACGACGGTTCCGGGGCGCACGCCCATGTCGTGCAGACCGGCCGCCACCCGCTCGGCACGCGCGCGTAGCTCGCCGAAGCTCAAGGTGCGGTCTTCCTGGAGGAGGACGGGCCGGTCCGGGGTGAGGTCGGCGCGGCGGGCGAGCAGGTCCCACAGGGTCCGGGCGGAGCTCAGGTCGAGTGCGGTGTCGGTCACGGTGGCGACCTCCCTTTGCTGACGATGCGTCAGATCGTGGGCAGAGCGTAGGGCGCCGCGCCTTGTCGGTCCAGGGGTGCGGGGTTAGCCTGAACTGACGGATCGTCAGATTGGTGGCCACCGTATGGACCTCGCCTACACGCCGGAAGAGGAGGACTTCCGGGCGCGCTTGAGGCAGTGGCTCGGCGAGGTGCTGCCGAAGCTGCCGCCCGCGCCCGACCCGTCCGACTGGCCCGGTCGGCGCGCCTACGACCTCGGCTGGCAGCGGATGCTCCATGACGCCGGGTACGCCGACGTCCACTGGGACGCCTCCCCGACCACCCGGCTGATCTACCTGGAGGAGACCGAACGCGCGGGCGCGCCCTATGTGGGCGCCAACTTCGTGGGCCTCCTCCACGCGGGGCCCACCATCGCCGCCGAGGGCACCCCCGAGCAGCGGGCGCGCTGGCTGCCGCCGATCCTGCGCGGCGAGGAGGTCTGGTGCCAGGGCTTCAGCGAGCCCGGCGCCGGCTCCGACCTCGCGGCGCTGCGCACGCGCGCGCGTAGGGAGGGCGACGACTATGTGGTGAGTGGGTCCAAAATCTGGACCTCCCATGCCGAAGTGGCCGACTGGTGCGAGCTGTTGGTGCGCACGGACCCTTCGGCGCCCAGGCACCGGGGCATCACCTGGCTCGCCATGTCCATGGACGCGCCCGGCGTCACCGTACGGCCGCTGCGGACCCTCGCCGGGTCCACCGAGTTCGCCGAGGTGTTCCTCGACGAGGTACGGGTGCCGGTCGGGCACCGGGTCGGCGCGGAGAACGACGGCTGGCGCGTGACGATGGTGACGCTGTCCTTCGAGCGCGGTACGGCCTTCGTCGGCGAGGTGGTGGCCTGCCGTCGTGTCCTGCGCGAACTGGCCTCGGAGGCCCGCAAGAACGGCCGCTGGGACGATCCGGTGCTACGACGGAGGCTGGGCCGCCTGAACGCCGAGTTCCGAGCGCTGAGGCGGCTGACGCAGTGGAACGTGAGCGAGGCCTCGGTGAGCGGGGTCCCGGGAGTCGGCGGTTCGGTTTTCAAACTGAGGTACTCGCACGCCCGCCAGGAGCTCTACGACGCCGCCGCCGACGTCCTCGGGCCCGACGCCCTCGACCTGGACAGGGCCTGGGTCCTCGACCGGCTGTCGTCGCTGTCGTACACCATCGCGGCCGGGACCTCGCAGATCCAGCGGAACATCGTGGCCGAGCGGATCCTGGGGCTGCCGAAGGGGCGATGAGGATGCGTTTCCAACTGACCGAGGATCAGCGGGCGTTGAAGGCGGGGATGCGGGAGCTGCTGGAGCGGCGGTTCGGTGCCGCGGAACTGCGGGCGGCGACTGTGGACGAGCCCCGGCTTGACCGGGCGCTGTGGCGGGAGCTGGGCGAGGCCGGGTTCTTCGCGCTGTGTGTGCCCGAGGCGGACGGTGGGGTCGGACTCGGGCTGCCCGAGGCGGTGTTGGCGTTCGAGGAGGCGGGGCGGGCACTGCTGCCCGGACCGTTGATCGCCACCCATCTCGCGGCGGGCACGGTGCCGGGCGCGGCCGGCGGTGAGACGATCGTGACGGCCGTGGACGCCGGTCTGGTGGAGTGGCTGGCGCAGGCGGACGTAATACTCGGCGATACGGCAGGCGCCGTACCCCTGCGCTCCATGGACCCCCTGACTCCGCTTCACCGAGTCGTCGACAAGGGCGAGGCGAACCCCCTCGCCGTCCTCCTCACCGCCGCCGAGCAGCTGGGCACCGCCACGCGCGCGTGTGAGCTCGCCGTGCAACACGCCCGGACCCGCGAACAGTTCGGACAGCCCATCGGGGCCTTCCAGGCGGTGAAGCATCTGTGCGCGGACATGCTGGTGCGGGCGGAGACGGCCCGTGTGGCCGTCTACGCGGCCGCCGTGACCTCGGCCCCCGCCGACATCGCCGCGGCCCGGCTGCTCGCCGACGAGGCGGCCGTACGCGGCGCCCGCGACTGCCTCCAGGTGCACGGCGGTATGGGCTTCACCTGGGAGTGCGAGGTGCATCTGCATCTGAAGCGGGCCTGGGTGCGGGCACAGCGTGGCGGCGGAAACACGGAGAGTGAGGAATTGCTCGCCGCCGATCTGGTCGCGTGAGCGGCGAAAAGGCCTCTGGGCTGCGGATCCGGTAGAGCGGCGGCAATTGATGTCGCGGATTGTGGCATACCGGAACTACGGAGCGTTGATATCGGGTTGTGTCCTACGTGTGACTCGTCACGGCCTGGAGTCGGCGCCTTGCTCCGGTACCTTGTGTGGGATGCGAGTGGTTCCGAGCACGAGCCATGCCGGAGTTGCCCTTGAGGCGGCTCCGGATCCGGCGGTGCGCGCCGGTTATCGCAGGGCGGGCGCGGTTTCGGCCCCCGCCTGTTCGACTCCCCGTCAAGTGCGTCGCACAGTATCCCGCACGGGTACTCCTTCGCGCTGGAATATGCCCGAAGCGCTTGTTGGGGTGACTGTACGTCAACCATGCTTTCTCGTAAGGGATTCACGTTCCGTGACCCTGGCTCCGGCCATTGTTCTGGTCATGCAAAAAATGGCTACGATCGTGGCCCTCGTGAGGCGCGGGGCTATGAGTCCGCCGGTTCGGATGGTGTGAGCGGTGCAGGTGCTTCAAGTGCAGCTGGAGATCCGGCCCGACCCCGCAGAGGTGGGGCGAGCCCGGAGGTGGGCCCGCTCGCGGCTCGCCGGGTCCGGGATAGGGGTCGACGAGTCGCTGTCGGAGACGCTCATCCTGCTCGTGTCCGAACTGGTCACCAACGCCGTGGTGCACACCGGCTGTCCGGCCGTGCTGCGACTGTTCCTGCCCGGGGTGGCGACCGGCGCCGAGTCGGCCACCGTACGGCTCGAAGTGGTGGACGCCAGTGGCCGGGCCCCGGTGCCGCGTTGCGCCGGCGGCGGCGAGACGGGCGGCCGGGGCCTCGCCCTCGTCGACGGTCTCGCGGATCGATGGGGATGGATGCCCGACGGTCCGGGCAAGCGGATCTGGTGCGAGTTGGACCGGTGCGCCGAGGGGCGCGAGCCCGCGGTGGCGTATGGCGGCGGAGCCTTTGAAGGGCTGGCGTTCGAGGCGGTGTGAGGGCGCCCGCGGGGTATGCGGCGGTGCCCATGGCCGACAGGTGCTGATCCCTTGCGCCGGACGTGGTGCGGTGCGCCGGACATGCTTCAGTGTGCGCCTGTCGCATATAGGGCATAAGTAATAAATCCCCGAACAGGTGTTGACGGCGCGTGTCCGTTTGATCACGCTTATGGTCAGCGATTCGCCGTGAGGGGACGACGAGGGTTTCGGTGACGGGAGCCCTCGGCGAGTGTGGGTCGTGATTCGGCGTCGGCTCCCTCAGGGTCCGAGGGGCAGCCGGGGCGGGAGCGCCGGAGTCGGATGGCGGTGCGCGCTGCCGTGCTCGGGGCGGGCATCGCGCACCGCCAGCCGCATGTCAGGGGCTCACAGTACGGCGACCGGTGCCACCGGGGCCCCTGTCGCGCCGACGAAGGGCTCGGGGGTCGCCGACAACAGGAAGGCGTACCGCTCTTCTTGTCCACAGGCTGTGGACAACTCTTCGAGATTCCAGTTCTGCCCCTGCGGCATCCCCATCTCCACCAGGTCGAGCGCGTGCACGGGCAGCCACAGGTCCTCGATCTCCGGCGGGAAGATCTCGAACGTGAGGGTGTCGTTGGCGACGGCGGCCACATCGCGCGCGTGGAACCACTCCGGAGTGCGGATCGACAGTCCCGGCGACGGATAGCCGTAACCGTGCTTGTCCCCGGCGAGACAGATCTGCATCTGCCCGGTGCGTACGAGCACGATGTCGCCGCCACGCACGCGCGTGCCCGCGAGTTCCTCGGCCGCCTCCAGGTCCTCGGGCGTCACGGCGTGCGCTCCCTCGAGCCGTTCCACGCCACGCGCGCGTGCCACGTCGAGCAACACCCCGCGCGAGACGATGTGCCGCGCGGTGGCCATCCCGGCGAACTCCGCGCCGCCGTGCGCGCTGACGGTGTCGGCCGGGCGGCCGTTGTAGAGCCGGCCCGAGTGCGAGACATGGGTCAGCGCATCCCAATGGGTGCCCGCCTGAAGGCCCATGGTCACGGCGTCGTCGCTGCACGCGACCGTGCCCGGACCGAAGATCTCCTGATTGATCTGCACCATGACGTGCAGGGGGTTGATCCGCCCCGGGATCATCCCGGTCTGTACGCCGTCCTGGCGCAGCGGCAGCGCGAGCGGGATCCGCCGTCCGCTGCGGACCGAGGCCGCGGCCTCGCGGACGACCTCGTCGGTGATCAGGTTGAGGGTGCCGATCTCGTCATCGGGCCCCCAACGGCCCCAGTTGTTCACGCGCTTGGCGATCTCGTGGAACGCGTCCGGCAATGACATCGGTCCCTCCCCGGGGCTTGTCTCCGACTGTCTCGCGGGACATAAAATCTAACGGTCCGTCAGAAACCGCGGGAAGGGGCCGGGCGTGGGGAACTTCTTGGCAGGCAAGGTCGTCGCCGTGACCGGCGCGGGGCGGGGGATCGGCCGGGCGGTGGCGCTGGCGGCTGCGGCCGAGGGGGCGCGGGTCGTCGTCAACGACTACGGGGTCGCGGTGGACGGGGCCTCGCCGACGAGCGAGGTCGCCGAGGGCGTCGTCAAGGAGATCGAGGCCGCCGGGGGAGAGGCGGTCGCGGTGGCCGACGACATCTCCACCATGGCGGGCGGGCAGCGGGTCGTGGACGTGGCCGCGTCGGCGTACGGGCGGATCGACGGGGTCGTGTGTGTCGCCGGGATTCTGCGGGAGCGGATGCTGTTCAACATGACCGAGGAGGAGTGGGATCCGGTGATCGCCACCCACCTCAAGGGCACGTTCACGGTATTCCGCGCGGCCTCCGCGGTGATGCGGGGACAGCGTTCCGGCACCTTGATCGGTTTTACCAGCGGGAACCATCAGGGGTCCGTTTCGCAGGCCAATTACAGCGCGGCGAAAGGCGGGATCATTTCGCTGGTACGGAGTGCCGCGCTGGGCCTGAACAAGTACGGAGTGACGGCCAATGCGGTGGCGCCTGTCGCTCGTACGCGGATGTCGGCGAAGGTTCCCATGGAGTTGGCGGAGATCGGGGATCCGGAGGATGTGGCGGCGCTTGTCGTCTATCTGCTGTCGGATCGGGCCAAGGAACAGGGAATCACCGGGCAGGTCTACACAATTGCCGGGCCCAAGCTGGCGGTTTGGGCTCAGCCGAGGGAATTGCGGGCCGCGTACTCCGAAGGGTCGTGGACGCCGGAACGGATCGCGGAGTTTCTGCCAGGGACGGTGGGAGCGGATCCGATGCCGTTGCTTCGGCCGCCGAACGCCTCGTAGAGGAGAGTCCCGTGGACTTTGGATTCAGTGCCGAGGACGAGGCGTTCCGTGCGGAAGCCAAGGCCTGGCTCTGCGCGCATGCCGACCCCGATCTGGACCGCCGCACCTGGGAACGCACCCTCGGCGCGGCCGGCTGGATCGGGCTCTCCTGGCCCGAGACCGGGTACGGCAACCGGTCCGCCACGCTCACCCAACAGGTCGCCTGGGCCGAGGAGTACGCCCGTTCCGGCGCGCCCCCGCGCTCGGGGCACATCGGGGAGAATCTGCTGGCGCCGACTCTGCTCGCGCACGGCAGCGAGGAGCAGAAGGCCCGCTTCCTGCCTCCGGTGGCCGCCGGTGACGAGTTGTGGTGTCAGGGGTACAGCGAGCCCGGGGCCGGGTCGGATCTGGCGTCTGTGCGGACCGTGGCCGTGCGGGATGTGCGGGGCGGGTACCGCATCACCGGGCAGAAGATCTGGACGTCACTCGCGCACGAGGCGGACTGGTGCTTTGTGTTGGCCCGAACCGAGCCGGGGTCCCGGCGCCACCAGGGGCTGAGTTTCCTCCTCGTGGCGATGGACCAACCGGACCACATCGACGTCCGTCCCATCCGGCAGCTGACCGGCACCAGCGACTTCAACGAGGTCTTCTTCGACGGCGCGCACGCGCGCGTGGAGCACGTCGTCGGCGGCGAGGGCCAGGGCTGGCAGGTGGCGATGAGCCTGCTCGGGTTCGAGCGCGGGGTGTCCACGCTGGCCCAGCAGATCGGCTTCGCACGGGAGTTGGAGCAGGTGGTGCGGGTCGCCGTGGAGACGGGAGCGGTGGCGGATCCCGTCGTACGGGACCGGCTCGTCCGGCAGTGGGCCGAGCTGCGCACCATGCGCTGGAACGCCCTGCGCACCCTGGGCGGTTCCGGTGATGCGGGCGCCTCCAGCGTGGCCAAGCTGCTGTGGGCCGGGTGGCATCAGCGGCTCGGGGAGCTGGCGGTGGCGGTACGGGGTGCCGGGGCCGCGGTCGGTCCGGTCGACTGGGCGCCTTCGACGCCGTACGAACTCGATCCGCTGCAGCATCTGTTCCTCTTCTCCCGGGCCGACACCATCTACGGCGGCTCGGATCAGGTTCAGCGCACGATCATCGCCGAGCGGGTGCTCGGTCTGCCCAGGGAGCCCAAGGGGGTCGTCTGATGCGCGGAGTGCTGTTCGACGGGAAGCGGACCGAGGTCGTGGACGACCTGGAGGTGCGGGAACCGGGGCCGGGTGAGGTGCTGGTCGCGATCGCGGCGGCGGGGTTGTGCCACAGCGATCTGTCCGTGGTGGACGGGACCATACCTTTCCCCGTTCCTGTGGTGCTCGGCCACGAGGGGGCGGGGGTGGTGGAGGCTGTGGGGGCCGGGGTCTCGCATGTCGTGCCCGGGGATCATGTGGCGCTGTCCACGCTTGCCAACTGCGGTGCGTGCCCTGAGTGCGACCGGGGGCGGCCGACCATGTGCCGGCAGGCGATCGGGCGGCCTGGGCAGCCCTTCCTGCGGGGTGGGCGCTCGGTGTACCAGTTCGCGTCCAACTCCGCCTTCGCCGAGCGGACGGTGGTGAAGGCGGTGCAGGCGGTGCGGATCCCGAGGGAACTTCCGCTGGTGTCCGCGGCGTTGATCGGGTGCGGGGTGCTGACCGGGGTGGGGGCCGTGCTCAACCGGGCGCGGGTGGATCGCGGAGACAGAGTGGTGGTGATCGGGACCGGTGGAATCGGGCTCAATGTCATTCAGGGCGCGCGGATCGCGGGTGCCCTGCGGATCGTCGCCGTCGACTCCAATCCGGCCAAGGAGGAGATGGCCCGCCGGTTCGGTGCGACCGACTTCCTGACCTCCACCGATGGGGTGCGGGACATCCTGCCCACGGGTGCGGACCACGCTTTCGAGTGCGTCGGACGCGTCGAGCTGATCCGTGAGGCCATCGACCTCCTCGACCGGCACGGCCAGGCGATCCTCCTCGGGGTGCCACCGGCCACGGCCGAGGCGTCCTTCCGCGTCTCGACCCTCTACCTGGACAAGTCGATCCTGGGCTGCCGCTACGGCTCCTCGCGCCCGCAGCGGGACATCGCGCTCTACGCCGACCTGTACGGGGCCGGCCGGCTGCTTCTCGACGAACTCGTGACGCGGACCTACCCGGTGGAGGACTTCGAGAAGGCCGCCGCCGATGCCGAGGCGGGCCGGGTGGCCCGGGCGGTGCTGACGTTCTCGGACTGACGGAAGGTCCGGCGGTACGCGGTCGGCGTCACCCCGAGTGCCGTCTGCAAGTGCTGCCGCATCGACTGCGCCGTACCGAATCCGGAGCCCTGTGCCACCTGGTCCATGGACAGATCGGTGGACTCCAGCAGGTGCCGGGCCCGTTCCACCCGCTGCTGGGTGAGCCACTGACCGGGGCTGACCCCGACCTCCTCGCGGAAGCGGCGCGTGAAGGTCCGTACCGACATGGCCTCCTGCGCCGCCATGTCCCGCAGCTGGATCGGCTCGTGCAGGCGGCCCAGGGCCCAGGCGCGGGCCGTGGTCGTCGTCGCCTGCTGGGGGTCGGGCACCGGGCGGTGGATGTACTGCGCCTGGCCGCCGTCGCGATGCGGCGGTACGACCGTACGGCGGGCGATCTCGTTGGCGACGGCGGTTCCGTGGTCGCGGCGGACCATGTGCAGGCACAGGTCGATCCCGGCGGCGACGCCGGCCGAGGTGAGTACGTCGCCGTCGTCGATGAACAGGACGTCCGGGTCGACGTCGATGGCCGGGAAGAGGCGTTGCAGCTGGTCCGTCTCCGCCCAGTGCGTGGTGGCGCGGCGGCCGTCGAGATACCCGGCGGCGGCCAGGACGAAGACGCCGGTGCAGATGGAGGCGAGCCGGGTGCCGGAGCGGATGTGGGCGAGGGCGGCGGCCAGTTCGGGGGTGAGCACGCCTTCCTCGAAGACCGGGCCGAGCTCGTAGGAGGCCGGGACGATCACCGTGTCGGCGGTCGCCAGGAGCTCGGGGCCGTGCTCGACCATGATGGCGAAGTCGGCGTCCGTGACGACGGGGCCGGGTGGCCGGATCGAGCAGGTCAGGACCTCGTACAGGTGCCTACCGCGGGCGTTCTTGGGGCGGCCGAAGATGCGGTGCGGGATGCCCAGCTCGAAGGGGAGCAGGCCGTCCAGGGCGAGCACGACGACGCGATGCGGACGAAACGCAGGGGACTCAGTCGACTCCGGGTCACTGCTCATGGCCCGATCCTAACGAACGCTGACCTTCGGGCCACTCGATGAGGCGGAATCCGGACGCGATCATCTATGTCGTGACCCAGACAACCGACGCCGCGGCCACCGCAGAGGACAACCCGAGCACCCCGACCCGCCGAAAGCGCCGTATCCACCGCGCCTGGTACGTCGCCGCCGTCACCTTCGTGACGATCATCGGCGCCGCCGCCTTCCGCTCCCTGCCCGGGCTGCTCATCGACCCGCTGCACGAGGATTTCGGCTGGTCCCGCGGCACGATCGGCGCCGCGGTCTCCGTGAACCTCGCGCTCTACGGTCTGACCGCGCCCTTCGCGGCGGCACTGATGGACCGTTTCGGCATACGCAAGGTCGTGGCGGTCGCGCTGACCGTGATCGCCCTCGGCTCCGGCCTCACGTACTGGATGACGGCGGCCTGGCAGCTCATGCTGTGCTGGGGTCTGCTGGTCGGCCTCGGCAGCGGATCCATGGCGCTGGCCTTCGCCGCGACCGTCACCAACCGGTGGTTCACCGAGCGGCGCGGCCTGGTCACCGGAATCCTCACCGCCGCGTCGGCCTCCGGGCAGCTGATCTTCCTGCCGGTGCTGTCCTGGATGGTCGAGGAACACAGCTGGCGTCCGGCGGCCGTGACGGTGGCGTTGGCGGCTCTCGCCGTCGTCCCGTTCGTGTGGCTGCTGCTGCGGGACCATCCGGCGGACGTGGGTCTGAAGCCGTACGGTGCGAAGGAGTTCGTGCCGAAGCCGCCGCCCGCGACGGGCGCCGCCCGCCGTGCCGTTCGGGTCCTGCTCGACGCGGCCCGCACCGGGCCCTTCTGGCTGCTCGCCGGTACCTTCGCGATCTGCGGGGCCTCCACCAACGGTCTGATCCAGACCCACTTTGTGCCTGCGGCGCACGATGAGCACATGCCGGTTCAGGCCGCGGCCTCGTTGCTTGCGGTGATCGGGGTGTTCGATGTCGTCGGCACGATTGCCTCCGGCTGGTTTACCGATCGGTATGAGGCTCGGCGGTTGTTGGCGGTGTATTACGCGTTGCGGGGGGTCTCGCTGCTGTTTCTGCCGATGCTGCTCGCGCCGAGCGTGAGGCCGCCGATGATCTTCTTCATCGTGTTCTACGGGCTTGATTGGGTGGCTACTGTGCCGCCGACCGTCGCGTTGTGCCGGGAGCACTATGGGGAGGACAGCGCGATTGTTTTTGGGTGGGTGCTTGCTTCCCATCAGGTGGGGGCGGCGCTGGTGGCGTTTCTTGGTGGGGTCGCGCGGGATGCGTTCGGGTCTTATGACGTTGTTTGGTATGCGTCCGGGGCCTTGTGCGCGGTGGCTGCGCTGATGGCGTTGGTGATTCGGCGTCGGTCGGGGGTGGCTGGGGCGGTTGCTGTTGCGTGAAGGACCTGCGGGCCCGTGGGGGCTTGTCGCGCAGTTCCCCGCGCCCCTGACGGGGCGCCCCCTTGCCGTCAGATGAACTGGCCCCGGTGGAACAGCAACGGCGCCGCGTCCTCCTCGGTCGCTCCCAGCGCATCCACCCGCCCCACCACGATGAGGTGGTCGCCGCCCGTGTGTACGGCGTGGATCGTGCAGTCCACCCAGGCCAAGGCGCCCTCGAGGCGCGGGGAGCCTGACGCCGGTGCCGCGTCGTATGCGACCCCGGCGAACTTGTCGCCGCCGCTTACCGCGAAGCCGCGGCACAGGTTGCCCTGGTGGGCGGCCAGGACGTTGACGCAGAAGACGCCGGCGCGGGCGATGCGCGGCCAGGTCGTCGATGTGCGGCCGACCATGAAGGCGATCAGGGGTGGGTCGAGGGAGAGGGAGGAGAAGGACTGGCAGGCGAAACCGGCGGGGGTGGCTTCGCCGTCGGCGGCTGGTGATGTGACAACGGTCACCCCCGTCGCGAAGTTCCCGAGCACTCGCCGGAACTCGGCCTGATCGACCGGCGCCCGCTCGTCCTCGCCGACACACCGCAACTCCGGTCGCGGCAACGGCTCCACGCGCGGGGCGTCGACCGACCTGAGGTAGCGGACGGCGGCTGCGGCCATTCCTGCGTGTCCCATCACGTCACCCATTGAAGCTGACGGTGTGTCAGATTGGAAGGGGTGTGCGGGGGCGCCGGGCACGCGTGCGTACGCTGCGCGCATGAGGTGGGGAAACAGTCCGCAGGAGCACAGAAACGACAGCTCAGCGCGGTCGTCGGAGCTGTACGCGGCCGCTGCCGTGGCCGCCGGTCAGCTTCCGGTGGTCTGGCTGGTCGGGTGGATCGGCGAGCAGTCCGGCGACACCTACGGCCGAGGGTTCAACTCGATGGGCATGGCCTGCGTGCTCGTCTTCGCGCCGCTGGTGTTGCCCGTGCTCGGGCTCATCCATGCGCTGGTGCAGTCCCTGCCTGCCGGTTGTCTGGCCGGCCTCGTCGTCGCACGCGCGCGTGGGCCACGCTGGGCCTGGCAGCTGGCGTGCAGCGCGCTGATCGGCGTTGGCTGGGCGGCACTGACCACCGTGCTGTGGGACTGGCCCTTCATCAGCACCGCCCTGCTGTTCGCGGCCTTCGGGATCCTTCCCGCCCTCGCCATGGCCTACGTCCGCAGGCGCCCCCGGTGGGGGTTCTGGGGCGTCTGGTTCCGCTCGGGGCTGGCCTCCGTGGTGCTGTTCGTACTGGTCGGAGTAGGTGGCGCGCTGGCGGGGAGCGCGGGGCTGATCAAGGGGTACGAGCCTCCCGTCCTCTCCGCCGGGCAGCTGACCGGCGTCTGGCGGGGCGACGACGGGGCGGTTCTGCGGCTGCATCCGGACGGGCGGGCGGAGTTCACCGAGCTGCCCACCGAGACCGACATGGACGACTGGGCGGCGGGTCAGGCCTTCGCCCTCTGCGACGGCA
Organism: Streptomyces sp. NBC_00287; assembly: GCF_036173105.1. NCBI lineage: Bacteria > Bacillati > Actinomycetota > Actinomycetes > Kitasatosporales > Streptomycetaceae > Streptomyces > Streptomyces sp. NBC_00287. The sequence continues at coordinate 4,293,751 of NZ_CP108053.1, read as the reverse complement.
CCGGCACCTGGTCCCTGAAGCGCGAGGACGGCAACTGGGACCGGGGTGGGGTCGCCGTACGGCTCGACGGCGGATGCGGTCAGGACACGTACTGGGTGATCGGCGGCACCGAGCAGGACCCCGAGCTGTTCGTGCTGTTCGGTGATCCGGACGCCGGGGATCTGCGGATCCTGAAGCCTCAGCGCCCCTTGTAAAGAGGGCTTCTCCGCTCCACGAAGCTCGCCACCCCCTCCTGCGCATCCTCGGTCGTCATATTGATCTCCTGTGCCGCCGCCTCCGCCGCGAAGGCGGTCGCGCGGTCGCTGTCGAGGGAGGCGTTGACGAGCTGCTTCGTCAGGGCGAGGGCGCGGGTGGGACCGGCGGCGAGACGCTCGGCCCACTCGCGGGCCGTCTTCTCCAACTCCCCGTCCGGGACGACCCGGTTGACCAGCCCGAGCCGCTCCGCGTCCGCCGCGGTCAGGGCGTCGCCGAAGAACATCAGCTCCTTCGCCCGCTGGGGGCCGATCAGGCGCGGCAGGAGATAGGCGCCGCCGGCGTCGGGGACGAGACCCCGTCGTACGAACACCTCGATGAACCGGGCCGATTCGGCGGCGAGGACCAGATCGCAGGCGAAGGCCAGGTGTGCGCCCAGGCCCGCCGCTGTTCCGTTCACGGCGGCGATGACGGGCTTCTCGCAGTCGAGGACGGCGGCGATGAGGCGTTGGGCGCCCAGGCGGAGCATGCGGGCCACATCGCCGGGGACGCGGTCACTGGTCGTGGACGTGCCCCGCAGATCCGCGCCCGCGCAGAATCCGCGGCCGGTTCCGGTGAGGACGACGGCCCTGATCTCCGCGTCCGCCGATGCCTCGGCGAGCAGTTCGATGAGGCGTTCCCGCTGGTCAGGCGTGATGGCGTTGAGGGTCTCGGGGCGGTTGAGCGTGATGCGGCAGACCCGATTGTCAGTGGCGTGTTGTACCAATGACTCAACGGAATTTCCGGGCACACGGGGGGAATCGGGCATGTCCATCTCAGCGGCACACCGCCAACGCGTCCAGCGCCACCGCGCCCTGCCCCTGCTCCAGCACCATCAGCGGGTTGATGTCCAGCTCCGCGAGTTCGTCCCCGAGCTCCAGCGCCATGCGCTGCACCCGCAGGACGACTTCGACGAGCGCGTCCGTGTCCGCGGGGGGCCGCCCCCGGACCCCGTCGAGCAGGGCCCGCCCGCGCAGTTCATGGAGCATGTCCCGCGCCTGCTCCTCCCCGAAGGGCGGCACGCGTACGGCGGTGTCGCGCAGCACCTCGACCAGCACCCCGCCGAGCCCGACGGTCACGGTGGGCCCGAAGAGGTCGTCGTGCGTCAGGCCCACGACCATCTCGACGCCCCGCTCGACCATCTGGCAGACCAGGATGCCGTCCAGGGAGACGTCCTCGTAGCGCGCGATGTCCGTCAACTCCCGGTAGGCGTCCCGGACCTGGCTGGCCGAGGTGAGACCGACCTTGACCAGGCCGAGCTCGGTCTTGTGGGCGATCCGTGCGCCGGACGCCTTCATCACCACCGGGTAGCCGACCAGGCCCGCCGCCCGTACGGCCGCCGCCGCGCTGGTCACCAACTGCTCGCGCGGTACGCGAATGCCGTACGCCCGCAGCAGCTGCTTCGCCGCGTGCTCGCTCAGCTGCTGGCCCGGGCGCATCAATGCCTGGGCCTTGCGGAAGGAGGGGGACGGGGTGCGCGGGGCGCGGTCGAAGGGGGAGCGGTAGCCGGTGGTGAAGCGGTGGTGGTCGAGGTAGGCGCGGACCGCGGTGATGCAGTTGGCGACCGTGCGGAAGGTGGCCACCCGCGAGGAGCCGAGCAGGACTTCGCGGTACGCGGGTTCGGTGCCGACCGGCGACCCCCACACCACGCACACCAGCTTGTCGGTGCGCTCGGCCGCGTCGACGAGGTCCTGCACGAGCCGGTCGCTGAGGGGCGGGAAGGGCCCGGTGACCGGACAGATGAGGACGCCCACCTCGGGGTCGTCGAGGATGGCGTCGATGATCTTCCGGCCGCGCCAGTCGCCCACCGGATGGCCGCCGTTGTCGACCGGGTTGGCCACACTCAGGTACTCGGGTATCCACTGGTGCAGCTCAGCCTGCTTGGCCTCCGACAGCACCGGCAGCCGCAGTCCCGCCTCGGTCGCCAGGTCCGCGAAGTGCGCGCCCGTGCCGCCCGAGATCGAATAGACGACGACACCGTCGGCGCGCGGGGGCCGCGACCGGGCCAATAGCGCCGCGGTGTCCTGGAGTTCGTCGAGACCGTCGACGCGGATCACCCCGTACTGCCGCATCGCCGCGTCCACCACCGCGTCCGCGCCGGTCAGCTTGCCGGTGTGGGAGGCGGCCGTGCGGGCGCCGGTCTCGGTGCGGCCCACCTTGACCGCGACGACCGGCACCCTGCGGCGGGCGGCCCGGTCGGCGGCGAGCAGGAAGGAACGGCCGTCCTTCAGGCCCTCCATGTAACAGGCGATGGCGCCCACCTCGGGGCGCTCGGCGAAGTAGGAGATGAAGTCGGAGGTTTCCAGGTCGGCCTCGTTGCCGGTGGGTGCCCAGTGGGAGAGGCGGACGCCGAGTTCCTGGAGGGCGAAGACGGGGCGGCCCTGGTGCCCGGACTGGGTGATCAGGGCGATGGCCGGGCCGTCGAGGTCGGTGCGGAACTCCTCGAAGGCGTTGAGATTGGTGTTGGGGCCCAGCAGCCGCATCCCGGACCGCTCGACCGCGGCGGCGAGCCGGGCCTGTGCCGCGGCGCCCTCCGCACCGGTCTCGGCGAACCCGGAGGCGAAGACCACCGCGAACTTCACCTTGGCCTCGGCCAGTTCCTCGAGCACCGGAAGGGGGTCGGCGACCAGCAGTACGGCGAGATCGACCTGCTCGGGCAGGTCGGCGACGGAAGGAGAGCAGGGGATGCCGAAGACGGACGGGCGGCTCGGGTGCACGGGGTGGAGCCGGGCGCCGACCCGCTCGGACCAGGCGAGTAGTTGCCGGGTGACGCCGGCGTTGGGCCGGCCCTCGGCGTCCGAGGCGCCGATGACGGCGACCGACTCGGGCCGGAAGAAGCGGTCCAGATCGGGGACGCCCGCATACAGCGGACGCCCGCTGACATCGAGATCGTCGACCTCGGCCGGCCGGCCGTGGACGGCGGGACCGGGCTGCTCGCCGCAGGCGATGACCCGGGTCCCGCGGGAGTCGGTGGTGAGGGTGCCGTGGGTTGATCCAAGCATCGGTCCGCCCGCTCCTGTGTGACAGCGATTAACTGACGCACTGTCAGATTACTGAACTGACACTTCGTCAGGAATGGCTGTGCAGGCAAAGTTGAACGGAGGAGGGACGCTCAGGCAGAGAATCTCAGGTGACGGGCAGCTTGGACACGCGGTTCCCGGCCTCCTTCACCACGGCCTTCGCGATCTTCTCGGCGTCCATGGCCAGTTCCCGGAGCATGCCGCTGATGGGGTTGGTGAAGCCGGTGAAGTACAGGCCGGGGGTGTGGGCCGGGGTGCGGGCGCCGTGGACGACGGGTCTGCCGCGGGCGTCGAGGACGTCGAGGTGGCCGACGAGACCTTCCAGGGCGCGGACGTAGCCGGTGGCGGCGATGACGGCGTCCGGCTCGACGAGGGTGCCGTCGGCGAGGCGTACCTTGCCGTCGTCGAAGCCGTCGACGGCGGTCACGACCTCGACCCGGCCCGCGCGGACGGCGTCGATGAGGCCGACGTCCTGCACCGGGACGGCCCCTTCGAGCACCCGGCTGTACAGGCCGGTGTCGGGGCGGGGCAGCCCCTGCGCCGAGAGGTCCGGCACGCTCAGCTTCGCCAGCGGGCGGGAGAGGCGGTCGACCAGGGCGACCGGCAGGCGTCGGCACAGGACGCCCGAGTACTGGGCGGCCCAGCCGGCCGTGGAGCGGCGCACGATGTGCGGGGCGGTGCGCACCGAGAGCCGCACCCGGGAGGCGCCGCCCTCGACCAGGTCGACGGCGATCTCGGCGCCGGTGTTGCCGACACCGACGACGAGGACGTCACGGCCGGTGTAGGGCTTGGGGTTGCGGTAGGAGGAGGCGTGCAGAAGGTCGCCGGTGTAGGAGTCGCGGCCGGGCCAGTCCGGGAGGCAGGGGGTGTGGTTGTAGCCGGTGGCGATGACCACCGCGGCGCCGGTCAGTTCGCGGCCGCCGGTGGCGTGCAGGAGCCAGCCGTTGCCGTCGGGGGCGCGGTCGACGCGGGAGACCTCGACGCCGGTGACGATCTCCAGCTCGTGGTGTTCGGCGTACTTCTCCAGATACCGCACCACGTCGTCCCGGGTCACCCACCGCCCGAACCGGCGGGGTATCGGCAGCCCGGGCAGTCCCGACAGGCGGCGGGTGGTGTGCAGGCGCAGCCGGTCGTAGTGGCCGCGCCAGGAGGCGCCGACGCGGTCGGACTTCTCCAGGACGACGGCGCGTATGCCCTGGGCGCGCAGGGTGTACGCGACGGCGAGCCCGCCGGGACCGCCGCCGATGACGTACACCGGGCGGTCCGCGTCGGCTGGTGAGTGCGCTGTGGAGTCGGCCATAGCGCGAGCGTAATCACGCCCCCCGTTGATGGGTCTCGGTCAAGACCGGAATTGGTTGCGGATTGATCACGTCCGTAGGAGGAGTGGGTGGGGCCGGTGGCGTACGGCGTCTGGTTGTGGGGTTTTGGAGGAGAGGCCTCAGTCGTCGGCGGCGACCAACAGGGTCAGGGTGGCCGAAGGGCGGTCGATGAGCACCAGTTCGTGGAAGTCGGTGTGGACGCCGCCCCAGTCGTGGCGGGCGTCCCCGGGGAGGGGGTCCAGGAGGTAGGTGCTGGTCGCCGTGGCGATGGGGGTGTGGACCTGCGCCTGGATGCGTTCCGTGAGTGCGTGCGGGACGGGGCCGTGCTGGTCGGTCCAGGCGCGGATGGCGGTGCTCGCGGCCGCCGCGTCGACGGCTCGGTAGGTGTCGGGGGTGATGCGGTCGAGCCACCATCCGCCGTGCCGGGGCCAGTCCTGGACGCCGGAGCCGTCGTAGGTGTCGCGGAACTGCGGGTGGGCGATCAGGGCGGCGAGCAGGGCGCGGTCCGAAGGCGCCTCGGACGGGAGGCGGAAGCGCTTGATGTCGATCCAGCGGTAACCGTGCGCGGAGGCCTCGGTGAACTTGAAGTCGCGGAAGTTGATGAACGGACTGTCCAGGTGGACGAGGACGGGCGGCGGCGGCACGGCTGGCATGCCGGTCATCGTAAAACCGGCCGGTCAGACCGCCCCGGACGCGCCACGGCGCCGAGCCCGTTCGTTGCGGAGGGGCTCGGCGCCGTGGCTTTCGCGGTGACCGAAGTCATGACGGGAAACCGGTGGCACCGCGGCTCAGGGGCCCTACTTGGCCTTGTGACCCGTCACCTTGGCGATCCACGTGATGAAGTCGCCGGGGTCGGTGTTGGCGCCGTGGCCCTGGTCCCAGTAGTGCGAAGGTAGCCATACTGGCGACAAAATTGCCAACAATCCTGGGCTTTCATGGGAACCACACAGCTTCATGGTGGACGCACAGGCTTCCCGGGCAACTCCATCTGACGTACCGTCAGATTCATGGATACGATCTGGCTCAGCGGCGCGGAATGGCTGGCCGTGCTCCGTATAGGCCTCGGCCTGTGGTGGCTGGAGAGCTGGCGGCACAAGGACAAGAAGAGCTGGTTCCAGGGCGGCGGTATCACGTGGGCGGCGGACGTGGCGGCCAAGCACCGCTGGAACGCCGTACGTTCCGGCTTCGACGTGGTCGTGGCGCCCCGACCGCGGACCATGGCGTACGTCGTCGCCTACGCCGAACTCGCCCTGGGGCTCGGCCTGATCGCCGGTTTCCTGACCCCGATCGCCCTGGTCGCCGGCCTGTTGCTCAACGGCGTCTACTTCGCGCTGATGATCCACGACTGGGCCGAACAGGGCCAGAACTCGATGATGGCGCTGATCTCGGTCGTCGCCCTCTTCGGAATGTCCTGGCAGACCTGGTCCATGGACAACGCGTTGGGAATCTTCTGATGGCAACGCCAGCCGCCTTCGACGTCCCCGAACCCGACGCCTTCACCCGCCCCTACTGGGACGCGGCGGCTCAGGGCCGCCTGCTGATCCGCCGCTGCCGGGCCTGCGGACGGGCCCATCACTACCCGCGCGAGTTCTGCCCGTACTGCTGGAGCGAGGACGTGGTCTGGGAGACCGCGAGCGGCCGGGCCACGCTCTACACCTGGTCGGTCGTCCACCGCAACGACCTCCCGCCCTTCGGGGAGCGCACGCCGTACGTAGCCGCCGTCGTCGACCTCGCCGAGGGCCCCCGGATGATGACGGAGATCGTGGAGTGGACCGGGGCGGCGGGGGAGGCGCCGCTGCGGGCCGGGATGGAGCTGGAGGCGGGGTTCCGGGACGGGGTGCCCGTGTTCCGCCCCAGGAAGCCCGGGAAGCCCGGGAAGCCCAGGAAGCCCAGGTCCCAGGCGCAGGAATCCCATGTCCCATGCGAATGAATGAGCGAACGGTTTCAATGGGCTCATGGCCCTCGACGATCAGCGCTACAAGGACGATCAGCGCTACAAAGCCGCCGCCACCCTCCCCGACCTGCGCACCCCGCACCTCTGGCTGCGCCCCTGGGACCCGGAGTCGGAGGCCGACGCCGAGGCCTGGCTGCGCGGACGCTCCGACCCGGAGTTCCGGCGCTGGAACACGCCCCTGAGGTTCACCACCGACCTCGACACCGCGCGAGACCAGCTGCGGGCGTCGGCGCATACCGCGGCGGAGGGCACGGCGGCGCCGTACTGCATCGCGGACCCGGAGACCGGAACGCCGCTCGGGCACATCGGCGTCAACGTCATCAACCGTGTGATGAACACAGCGCGCGTCGGTTACTGGGTGCTCCCCGAGGCGCGCGGCCACGGAATGGCGACCCGGGCGCTCACCCTGGCCGCCCGCTGGGCGCTCACCGATCTGGGCCTGCACCGCCTGGAACTCGATCATGCCGTGGGCCACGATTCGTCGTGCCATATCGCCGAGCGCTGCGGTTTTACGTACGAGGGGACCCTGCGCGGCGCGATGTGGGAGGCGGGTCGCCATGACGCCTACCGGGACATGCATCTGCACGCGCGCCTTGCGGAGGATCCGGATCCGGATGCGTCATGAGGGCGTGACTCTCGCGTCGATATGACGGCCGTGTGTTCACCCCGGAAAGGCATGGCCAAGTCCCGTACAGACGCGGGATCATGAGACATGCGCTCGGACGATTGGTACGTCACCGAAGACCTCGACCGCTTCCTCGGCCACGCTGGTGGCTTCCTGCGGTCGCGCCCGGATCTGCACACCGTCGCCCTGACGGTCACGGAGTCGCTGCGGATGCGCGGACTGCGCGCGTACGGCGGTGACGAGCCGCCCGTGTTCGGGGTGATGGAACGGGACGGTCAGGTGCGCGGAGCCTATTTCCGCACCCCGCCCTACCGGCTCAACGTCACCCCCCTCACCGCAGACGAGACCGACGCCCTCGCCGCCCACCTGGTCGCCGTCGGCCACTCGGTGCCGGGCATCATCGGTACCCGCGAGACGACCACCGGGTTCGTCCGCTCCTGGCAGCGCCACACCGGCGCCGCCGCGGCCCTGCGTCAGCGCCAACGGCTGTACCGGCTCGGCAGCTTGATGACACCGCAGCCGGTTCCGGAGGGCAGCGCGCGAGTGGCGGGCGAGAAGGACCGGGACCAACTGATCCGCTGGTACGGCGAGTTCACCGAGAGCGTCGGTGAGCACTCCGCCGGTGAGGTCGAGAACTGGGCCGACCATCGCATCGCCTACGGCGGCGTCACCTTCTGGGAGGTCGACGGCACGCCCGTCTCCATGTGCGGCGTCACCCCGATGGTCGCGGGACAGGTCCGTATCGCCCCCGTCTACACCCCATCCCACCTGCGCGGACGCGGTTACGCCGGCGCGGTGACGGTCGTGGTCAGCCGCGCCGCGGTCCGCTCCGGAGCGGAGGAGGTCCTCCTCTTCACCGACATGGCCAACACCACCACCAACGTCCTCTACCAGCGGCTCGGTTACCGGGCGGTGGCGGACTTCGAGGTGTACGACTTCCAGGGCGGCGCGGGCTCATAGCGATCAGGGCCAGAGGAGTTCGCGGCTCCAGCCCTCGGCCGCACGGTGGTAGTTCAGCCGTACGTGTTGACGCTTCTCGTCGCCCTGGAAGAACTCCACCTCCTCAGGGAGCAGGCGGTAGAGGGTCCAGGTCGGGACAGGCGCGTCCGGTTCCTGCTGCGCCCGCGCCCAGGACTCGGCCGAGACTCGCGCCAACTCCTCCAAGGAACCGAGCACTTCGCTCTGCCGACCGGTCAGCGCCGCCGCCAGCGCCCCCGTCGACCGGGCATGCAGATCCGCCTGGCTCTCCGCCGACGCGGCCGCCGTCACCGGCCCCCGCACCCGCACCTGCCGCCCGAGCACGGGCCAGTAGAAGCCCAGTGCCGCGAACGGCCGTACCGCGAGCTGTCGCCCCTTCCTGCTGCTGACATGCGTCGCGAACGACCAGCCGTCCGCGTCCGCGCCGTGCAGCATCACAGTCCGTACGTCCGGCCTGCCCTCCTCGTCCGACGTCGCCAGCGACATCGTGTGCGGCTCGATCTGTCCCGCCGCCACCGCCTCCGCGAACCAGCTCGCGAACAACGGCAGCGGCTCGGCCGGCGCCGCCCCCGGGTCGAAGGGCGGCAACTCGGTCACCTCCGGGTCCCACACCCGCAGTGACCTCAGCAGCTCATGAAGATCCATGCACCGATTGTCAGACGGTTCCCAGGTCCGAGGACACCCAACGCTCGGGTCGCATCCGTACGACCACCTGCGCGCCGTGGTTCTTCCACGCGAAGTCGACGTACCCGTCCACCTTGTCCTCCGGGAGATACCGCGCCGAGATCTCCCTGAGCTGGTCTTTCGTCGCGGGTACCGTCTCGACGACCGGTCCCTCCACCGACACGTACCGGATCGTCGGCTCCAGTCGGTCGACCATCAGCGTGTACCGGCCCGCCGCGCTGATCAGCTCGTTCTTACGCGACTCGACACCGGTCATGATCCATACGTTGCCGTCGTCCTCGACCTGGTACCAGATCGGCACGGTCAGGGGCGCCCGGTCCTCGCCGCCGTCCACCGACAGCGCGGCGACGTGCGGTTCCGCGAGGAATTCTGCGCGCTCTTTGCGGTTCAGGGCCATTCCGGTCTCCTACTCCACGTCGACGGTCTGGCAGAGCTGAGCCGTCAGAACGCCGTGCAGTAGTTCGGCGTCCACGAACTCACCTGCCTCCGGTGCACCACAACGCCAACTGAGGGGGAACGTGTTCCCCTCCGGGGCGGGTACCCCGACGTACTCGTCCCGAGAGGAGCGGGTGTACTTCCGGGCGCCGGGCGGCCACTCGTGCTCGACGCTTTCGCCGGGGGCGAGGAGGAAGTAGGTCCAGCGACAGCCGTTGCCTTCGCGGATCACGGGACCGACGGGGCCTTCGGCGAGCTGGGAGAGGTGGTGGACGACGGCTTCTCCGCGGATGCCGCAGACTCGGATGGCGTCGAAGTGGACTCCGGCGAGACGTAGTTGAATGCCGGATTTAGGGATCCAATTGGCGTGGAGTCGGTTCGTCATGGGTATGAGGGTGGCGATGGTTGCGGTGAGTGACCAGATGAACACGGCTCACAAAAGGCTTTTGTGGGGAGAGGGGTGGTCCTTGTGGTTTCGGTGGGGCGACGGCTCGTGGGAGAGCTCCTGCGGATTCATCGGGCTCGGCTGGGGTTGATCCAGAAGGAGGCCGCCGACCTGGTGCACGTCGCCGAGTCGACTTACGGGTCGTACGAGCGGGCCGAGCGCATCCCGCCGATTGAGTTCCTGAGGGAGGCGGACGAGGCGATGGGCGCGCGGGGGGTGCTCGTTGCGTGTATCGAGGTGATCGAGGAGGAGAAGTATCCGCCGCGGTTCGTCGACTGGGTACGGCGAGAGAGGCAGGCGCGGGTGATCAGTGCGTACGAAACGATGCTGTTCCCCGGGCTGCTGCAATCGGAGCCGTACGCGCGGGCCCTGTACGAGGCGCGCGTTCCGGCGTACAGCGAGGAAGAGATCGAGCAGCACGTGGCCGCTCGGCTGGAACGGCAGACGGTGCTTGTACGCAACCCACCGCCGTATGTTGGTTACGTGATCGAGGAGTCCGTACTGGAGCGGACGCTCGGCGGTCCGGAGGTCCTCAAGGGGCAGTTGCTGCATGTGCTGGAGTGCATCCGGAAGATGAAGCAACTGACGGTCCAGGTGATGCCGAGCGACCGGCACACCCACGCCGGGCTAATGGGCCCGATGCAGCTCATGAGCACCGAAGAAGGCCGCAATCTCGTATACGTGGAGGCCCAGGGCGGCGGTAAGTTGATCCACAAGCCGGACGAGGTGACCGAGCTGTTCCACCTCTTCGGCATCCTGCGGGCGCAGGCCCTCACTCCCTGGGAGTCCGCAGAGCTCATTGAGAGGAAGGCGGCGCAATTATGAGCACGACCCGACTGGCCTGGCGTAAGTCCAGCTACAGCGGCAACGAAGGCGAGGCCTGCCTCGAAATAGCCCCTACCCCCACCGCGATCCACATCCGCGACTCCAAGCAGCCCACCTCCACTGGCCCCACCCTCACCGTCACCCCCTCCACCTGGACGGCGTTCCTCGGCAGTTCGGCCGTTCGTCACTAGGTGTCCCTACCGTGCGGGCCATGAGAAGAACCTCGATCATGCTCAGTGCCGTCGCCCTGACGGCCGCCCTCGCGGCGCCCTCCGCCCTCGCCGGTGAGCAGGCCCACGACTTCGGGCAGGCCACGCTCACCGGATGGGCCTCCCTCCCGGCGGAGACCTTCGTGCCGGGGAGTGAGGCGTCCGGGGCCGCTATAGGTGCCGGGCCCTTCAACGGCATCTCCGCACCCTTCGAAGACCAGCCGGTCCAGGGCTTCAGCGGCATCGTGAACCGGCACGACGGCACCTACGACGTGCTGTCGGACAACGGCTACGGCGGCAAGGCCAACAGCGCCGACTTCCTGCTCCGTATCCACCGCATCAAGCCGGACACCCGGACCGGGAAGGTCAACGTGCTCGGCGGGTTCAACCTGACCGACCCCGACCACAAGGTCCCGTTCGCGCTCACCCGCAGCGACCGCACCCTCACCGGCGCCGACTTCGACGTCGAGTCGATCGTGAAGGCGTACGACGGCACGTACTGGATCGGGGACGAGTTCGGCCCGTTCCTGCTGCACTTCTCGCGGACCGGCAAGCTGCTCGAGGCACCGATCTCGCTCGACGGGGTCAAGGCGCCGGAGAACCCCTACCTCAACGGCGGCACCCCCAACCTCGGTGGCAGCAAGGGCTTCGAGGGGATGGCCCGTTCCGTCGACGGGCGGTACCTCTACCCCCTCCTGGAGGGCACCGTGGCCGGTGACACCCCCGGTGACCTGCGCTTCAACCAGTTCAGCGCGAAGTCCGGCGAGTACACCGGCAAGCGCTGGACGTACCGTCTGGAGTCGCCCGCCAACGCCATCGGCGACGCCATCGCCGTCGACAAGCACCGCTTCCTCGTCATCGAGCGGGACGGCGGTCAGGGCGAGACGGCCAAGTTCAAGCGGATCTACCTCGCCGACACCCGGGACCGCAACGACGACGGCGTCATGGACAAGACCCTCGTCGCGGACCTGATGAACATCGCGAACCCGAAGAAGCTCGGCGGCTTCGGCGAGACCTTCACCTTCCCGTTCCAGACGATCGAGGACGTCGTCCTGCTCGACGACCGCACCCTCGCCGTCCTGAACGACAACAACTTCCCCTTCTCGTCCGGCCGTACGGCGGGCAAGGCGGACAACAACGAGTTCATCACCATCCGCCTGGGCGACCGTCTGCACGCCGACCCGCGCGCCTTCTTCTAAGCCCTCCCCAGTACGACCGTCCCCGACGAGCAGAACCACCCACCCGTCCCGGACGCCACCGCGAGGCGCGGCAACTCGCCGTCGCCACAGCGCACTTGCCGCGCCTCGCATTCGCCCCTGAGCTGCCGTACCGCCTCCACCAGAAGGAACAGCCCCCGCATCCCGGGATGTTGGGCGGACAGTCCGCCCCCGTCCGTGTTCACCGGCAGCTCCCGCGCCTGCACGAACGCCCCGCCCTCCCCCTTCTTGCAGAACCCCAGATCCTCCAGCGTCACCAGCGTCATGTAGGTGAAGGCGTCGTAGATCTCGGCCACGTCGATCTCCGTCGGCCGCACCCCCGCCCGCTCGAACGCCAGCCGACCGCTCACCGCCGCCGGCGACACCGTGAAGTCCTCCCACTCGGACATGGCGGAGTGGGACACGCACTCGCCGCTCCCCAGCACCCACACCGGCGCCTTGCGGCAGTCCCGTACGTACTCCTCCGCCGCCAGCAGCACCGCCGCCCCGCCGTCGGAGCGGATACAGCAGTGCAGCTTGGTGAAGGGGTCCGCGATCATCGGCCCGGACAGGACGTCGTCGATCGTGATCGGGTCCTGGAACATCGCCTCCGGATTCAGTGCCGCGTTCTGCCGCGCCTGCACGGCCACCTCGGCCAACTGCTCGATGGTCGTCCCGTGTTCGATCATGTGGCGGCGTGCGGCCATCGCGTACTTGGCGATGAGGGTATGGCCGTACGGCACCTCGAACTGGAGCGGGCCGCGCGCGCCGAAGGAGAGGTTGCCGGTCCTCCGGCCGGCCCTGATGTCCGCGCGGGCCGTCGAGCCGTACACCAGCAGGACCGCGTTCGCATGGCCCGCCGCTATCGCGTCCGCCGCGTGCGCCGCCATGACCTCCCAGGTCGAGCCGCCCACCGACGTGGAGTCGACCCAGGTCGGGCGCAGGCCCAGATACTCGGCCACCTCGACCGGCGCGAGGACGCCGGTGCCGGCGGAGGCGAAGCCGTCGATCAGGGAGCGGTCGAGCCCGGCGTCCGCGAGTGCCCGGCGGGCCGCCTGGGCGTGCAGGGCGTACGGCGTCGCGTCGTCCACCCGGCCGCAGTCGGAGAGGGCCACCCCGACCACGGCGACTTTCCGGTTTCCGTCAGTCATGACAGGCCTCTCCCTCTGTGCATCTCGACCCGGCCCTCCTAATATGACGGACCGTCAGATCCGGAGGGAAGGGGCAGCGATGGACGCCGGTTTCACCGCCGAACAGGACGAAATCCGCCGCACTCTCCGCGAACTGCTGCACAAGCGGTGCGGCTCGGAGGAACTGCGGGCCGCCGTCGACACCCCGGCGGGCCACGACCTCGCCCTATGGACGGCCCTCTCCGAACAGCTCGGCCTGCCGGGTCTGGCCCTCCCCGAGCCCTACGGCGGAGTCGGCTGCTCGGCGACTGAACTCGCCCTGGCCGCAGAGGAATTGGGCCGCCTGCTCACCCCCTCCCCCTTCCTCGCCACCGCCGTCCTCGCCGCCCCGCTGATCCTCGCCCTGGGCACCGACACCCAACGGGCCGAACTGCTCCCTCGTATCGCCGCCGGGTCGCTCACCGCCACCCTGGCCGCCCCAGCGGCCTGCCTAGCACTGACCGGCGACAACTGCGGGGACTGGGCGGGTGGCGGGCGTGCGGGGGGTGTGCAGGCACGGCGTGCGCCGGCGGCCTCGGCCGCCCCCGGCCCCACCCTGGCGCCCAGCGGCGGCTCGGCGGAGGGTGGCTGGCGGCTCTACGGGGAGATCGAGCACGTCCTCGACGGCCACAGCGCCGGGCTCCTCCTCGTCGCCGCCCACACCGGCGGCTTCGCCCGCTCCCGCACCGACCTCTTCCTCGTCCCCGGGGACGCCGAGGGGCTCGTCCGGGTACGGCAGACCGCCCTGGACTCCACCCGGCCGCTCGCGCGGCTCCAACTCCGGGACGTGGAAGCTCGGTTGCTGGGGGAGGAGGGCGCGGACGTGCTCGGGGCGCTCGCCCGCCTCGGAGACACCGCCGCCACCGTCCTCGCCTGCGAGGCCGTCGGCGCCGCCGATCGGGTACTGGAGCTGACCGTCGAGTATGTGAAGCAGCGGGAGCAGTTCGGACGTCCGATCGGCTCCTTCCAGGCCGTCAAACACCGACTGGCCGACGTCTACGTCCAACTCCAGGCAGCCAGATCCGCCGCCTACTACGCCGCCTGGGCCACCGGCCACCGGGAAGCGGTCGGCGGGGCCGCTGCGGCTCATGGGGAAACTGCCGGTGGTCTTGCCGCTGGCGACTGGGAAGCGGTTGGTGGGCCTGCCACGGCTCGCCGGGAAGCGGTCGGCGGGGCCGCCGCGGCTCACGGGGAAACTGCCGGTGGTCTCGCCGCTGGCCACCGGGACGCCGTCGGTGGGCCCGCCACGGCTCACCGGGAAACTGCTGGTGGTCTCGCTGCTGGCGCCCGGGAGGCCGCCGGTGGTATCGGCGCTGGCGCTCGGGAAGCGGTCGGTGGGGCCGCCACCGCTCACCGGGAAGCTGCGGACGGTCTCGCCACTGCCGACCGGGAGGCCGTCGCCGGGCTCACCACGGCCCACCGGGAAACCCTCGGCGCCCCCACCCCCGCCCACCAGGAACGCGTCGGCGGCCCCGCCCCCGCCCACCCGGAAACCCTCGGCGCCCCCGCCCACCCCGACCCCGTCGGCCGCCTAGCCCTCGCCCAAGCGCTGGAGGCGCTGCGAACTGCCGCCGGGGAGGCGATCCAGTTGCATGGGGGCGTCGGTTTTACCTGGGAGCACGATGTGCACCTGTACTTCAAGCGTGCCGCGGGCGATGAGTTGCTGTTCGGGCCCGTGCACCGGCTGCGGGCGTACGCGGCCGAGGTGGCTCGGCTCTTCGAGGTGACGGTGTGATCGGCGTCCGGCTGGTGCAGAAGGTGTCCTCGACGCGTGGCTTCGCCAAGGTCGCCCCGTATGTGATCCCGGCCCTCGACCGTGCCGTGCACCGGCTCACCCGGGGCCGCGTGCTGCTCAGCGCGCAGATGTTGCCCGGGGTGATCCTGACCTCCACCGGCGCCCGCAGCGGACTGCCCCGCCGGACTCCGCTCGCCTGTATGCCGGAACCGGAGAAGGGGACCTGGATCCTCATCGGCTCCAACTTCGGCAGAACCGGCCATCCCGCCTGGACCGCCAACCTCCTCGCCCATCCCGACGCCGAGATCAACTGGAAGGGCGCCGACATCGCCGTAACCGCGCATCTGCTGGAGGGGGAGGAGCGGGCGGCCGTGTGGAAGGCGGCGCTCGCCTTCTGGCCGCCGTACGCCACCTATCAGGCGCGGGTTGGAGCGGGAGATTCGGCTCTTCAGGGTCCTACGAAGAGAGTCATAGCGTGTGCTGGACCAGCAGGAACGCCCCGATGCCGAGCATCGCCGCCCCGGAGGTGCGGGTGACCGCGCGGGCCGCCGTCGGGCGGGCGGAGAGGAGCGCGCGGGCGCCGACGCCGACCGCCACATAGACGGCCGCGCAGCACGCCATGTGGAGCAGGCCGAGGACGGCGGTCTGGGCGGGGACCGGTAGATGGCCGCCGCCCGTGACGAGGAACTGCGGCAGGACCGACAGGTACAGCAGCAGGCCCTTCGGGTTCAGGCCGCTGATCATGGCCCCGCGGAGGAAGACCCGGTCGCCGGTCGTGGCCGACTCCCCGGGCACCCCCGGCCGGCGCAGCACGCTCCAGCCCAGCCACACCAGATACGCCGACCCGGCCACCGTCAGGCCGGTCAGCAGCGCCGGCTTGCTCGCCACCAGGACCGCCAGGCCCGCCGCCGCGAGGGCCGTGTGCAGGGCGTAACCGCTCACCAGACCGCCCACGGCCCGCGCCACCTTGCCGCCGCGCAGTCCCGCCGAGATCACATACGCCCAGTCGGCGCCCGGCACACAGACCAGCAGCAGGTCGAGGGCGAGGAAGGCGAGGAGGGTTCCGGAGTCCATGGTGGGGACATTAGGCGGGATTGGCCCGAAAGTGCTCCCGAAGTTTGCTCATGATCGCTTGTACTGAGGCAAGATTTACCCCATGGACGACGTAGACCGGAAAATCCTTGCTGAGCTCCAGCAGGACGGGCGGCTGACCGTGACCGAGCTGGCCGGGCGGGTGCGCCTCAGCGTCTCGCCGTGCCACCGGCGGCTGCGCGAGCTGGAGCGGTCGGGGGCGATCAGCGGCTACCGGGCCGTCGTGGAGCCGACCGCCGTGGGGCTGACCTTCGAGGCGCTGGTCTTTGTGTCCATGCGGCAGGAGGACCGGGACACCGTCGCCGAGTTCGAGCGGGCCATCGGCGAGATCGAGCACGTACTGGACGCACAGCGGCTCTTCGGGGAGCCGGACTACCTGCTGCGGGTGGCGACGGCCGACCTCGCCGCTTTCCAGCGGCTGTACGACGATCGGCTGGCCACCCTGCCGGGGGTGCAGCGGCTCACCTCGACGCTGGTGATGAAGCACGTCGTACGCGACCGGCCACTGCCCGCATAGCGCGGCAGGCGGCCGTCCACCTGGGTGAACAGCCGCCTGCCAGACAGGACTTGGGGGCCTGGAAAAAGACGGGAAAGAGATCCGGGCGCTACTTCGTCGGCTTCTTGCCGGTCACGCCCAGGTGTACCAACAGCGCCAGGTTCGGCTTGAGTTCGGCCTGTTTGACGCCCCAGGTCTGGAAGCCCTTCTGGTGCGAGGCCACCGCCGCGAGCATCGCGACGATCGAGCCCGCCACCGCGGCCGGGTTGACGTCCTTGTCGACCTTGCCCTTGGCCTGCAACTCCGCGACCGCGTCCGCGAGGGAGTTGTTCACCGAGTTGAGGATCTTCATCCGGAGTTTGTAGAAGCGCTTGTCGCCCTCGGCGGCGCCGAGATCGACCACGCGCAGGATCGCGTCGTTCCTCCGCCAGAACTCCAGGAATCCGTCGACGAGTTCCTGTGCGGTCTGCCAGCCGGACTTGCCGACCCAGGAGCGGCCTTCGAGAAGCTCGGTCAACCCGGCGCCCTCGGTGGCCATTTGCTCGGCGATCTCCAGGACGGCGCCTTCGACGTCCGGGAAGTACTGGTAGAAGGTGGCGGGCGAAGTGCCCGCCTTCCGGGCGACATCGATGACTTTGACGTCCCGGTAAGGGGAGGAGCTGAGCATCTCGCTGAGGCAGTCGAGCAGCTTCTGCCGGGTCGCCTGCCCACGCCGGCCGGCCACGCGGCCGTCGACGGTACGCACTTGTCCTGTCATGCCGTCAGCTTACCGAGGGGTGATCGGAGCGCGATTCGGCCGACTGCAAATGGGGTGCGCGAGGGCGGAGAGGGTGGTGTGCCTGGTCTGCGGGGTGCGTGAGAGGCCGTTACTTTGGCGGCATGGCCGAAAACAGGGCATCCGGGTATGCCGAGGGCGTCGCCTGCTGGGTGGACGCCCAGCTCCCCGACGTCGAGGCGGGCAAGCGGTTCTACGGTGAGCTTTTCGGGTGGAGCTTCCCGGAAGAGGAGCCGTATGCCTTGCAGGAGGGGGAGCCGGTCGCCGCGCTCGTCCCCAAGGTGGACGGGCGGATGCCGACCGTCTGGACGGTGTACTTCGCCACCCCGGACGCCGAGGCGCTGGTCCGGCGGATTCGGGAGGCGGGCGGCCAGATCATCACCGCGCCCGTCGAGGTGGGCGAGGGGGAGGGCATCACGGCCCTGGTGACCGACCCCGAGGGCGCTGTCTTCGGGCTCTGGCAGGCGGGCGGCCACCCCGGCTTCGGGCGCCGCCATGAACCCGGCACCTTCGCCTGGGTGCAGCTGTACGCCCGGGACACCGAGGCCGTCAACGACTTCTACGGCGACCTCTTCCACGAGGCCCTGTTCGGACCCGACGCGGCGCCCGACTTCGGCCGCGCCCCCGTCTCCGACGTCTTCCCCGCCGAGATGCCGCCGCATTTCCTCGTCCACTTCCGGGTGGAGGACTGCGAGGAGGCGCTCGCGGCGGTGCAACGGCTGGGCGGGCGCGTCCAGGCTCCACCCTTTGAGACGTCGTACGGCACCGTGGCCGTCGTCACGGACAATCAGGGGGCGTCGTTCGCGCTGCTCCAGCGCTCGAACTGAGGCTTTTGTCCAAAGACACCCCGATCTGACCCCTGGTTCGCAACCACGCCCCGGGACAGGAAGAATCGGGGTGCGTGCCGCCATGGCGGTGCGGTGGTGAGACGCTGCACGGGGTCGCGTACATACGTGGGTGACGCGGCCCGTACGGGGAGGTGGCAGGCAAGTGGTGGATCAGCTGACACAGCACGATCCGCGGCGTATCGGGCCGTTCGAGGTGCTGGGACGGCTGGGCGCCGGCGGCATGGGGCTGGTCTATCTCGCGCGCTCGGCGTCCGGGCGGCGCGTGGCGATCAAGACGGTCCGTACGGAGCTCGCCGAGGACCAGCTTTTCCGTGTCCGCTTCACGCGCGAGGTCGAGGCGGCCCGGGCCGTCTCCGGCTTCTACACGGCGGCCGTGGTCGACGCCGACCCGCGTGCGGCCGTGCCGTGGCTGGCCACCGCGTACGTCCCCGCGCCCTCCCTCGAAGAGATAGTGAACGAGTGCGGGCCCCTCCCGGCCCAGGCGGTGCGCTGGCTGGCGGCGGGTGTGGCGGAGGCGCTCCAGTCGATCCACGGCGCAGGACTCGTCCACCGTGACCTGAAGCCCTCCAACGTCCTCGTCGTGGAGGACGGCCCCCGGGTCATCGACTTCGGTATCGCGTCCGGCGTCTCGAACACCCGTTTGACGATGACGAACGTCGCCGTCGGCACCCCCGCCTACATGTCCCCCGAGCAGGCGAAGGACTCCCGCAGCGTCACCGGCGCGAGCGATGTCTTCTCGCTGGGCTCGATGCTGGTGTTCGCGGCGACGGGCCATCCGCCCTTCCACGGCGCCAACCCGGTGGAGACGGTCTTCATGCTCCTGCGTGAGGGCCCGGACCTGGAGGGCCTCCCGGACGAACTGCGCCCGCTGATCGAGTCCTGTATGCAGATGGAGGCGACGGGCCGCCCCAACCCCGCCGACCTCCAGGCCCAGCTCGCCCCCCACCTCTTCGGCTCCGGCTCGGACGACAGCGGTACGGCGTCGGCGTGGCTGCCCGAGCGGGCGGTGAGCCTGATCGAGGCGCGCCGCAACGGCCGCCCGCCGGCCAAGACCGGGCCCGGCGCCGGAAGCCGCAGCGCCGGCCGTGCGGTGCCGCCCCCGCCCTCCCACGCGCCTCCGGTTCCGGTTGGCGCCCCCGACACCGGCCCGGTGCGCCTGGCGGGCGCCCAGGTCCCGATCGGCCCGGGCCCGCGCGTCGCCGACGCCCGCGCCGCCGCCGTGAAGGCACCGCCGCCCGAAGCCGGCCTGGTCGCCTCCTGGGCCAAGCCCCGCCCCGGAGTCAACGGCACAGACCCTGCCGTAGGCCCTGCCGTACCCCAGGCGCCCACCGCGCCCCCGGAGACGGCGAGCGGCTGGCGCCCCTGGCGGTTCCGCATGTCCAACGACGTATGGGGCACCCCGGCGGTCTCCGGTGACCTGGTCTACGTCACCTCCTTCGAGGTGCACGCCCTGGACGTCGGTACCGGCCGCCGCCGCTTCAAGACGAGGGACGTCGCATGGTCGATGGCGGTCGCGGACGGCCGTATCCACGCCTCCGACGGCCCCACCCTCTTCGCCCTGGACTGCCGTGAGGGCGGCGACCTGTGGCGGCTGCCGACGGACGCCTGGGTCTACTCGCTCAAGGCCGAACGCGGCACCGTCGTCACCGGCACCCGCGGCGGCGGGGTCCAGGCCTGGGAGGCGTCCACCGGGCAGAAGCTGTGGGAGCTCACCGGCGCCCAGACCGACTTCGAGTCCCCCGAGGCGGGCCCCGCGCTCCACGAGGGAACGGTCTACGTCTGGCAGGACGCCCGCCTGCGCGCCCTCGACGCCCGCACCGGCGACGAGCGCTGGTCGTACCCCATCGGCGACGCGGCCTCCTGCGGCGGCGTACCGGTACGGGTCTCACAGGCGGTGGACGGCTATGTCTACGTCTCCGCGGGCACCCGCGTCCTCGCCCTCGATGTCTCCTCCGGCCAGGTCCGCTGGCACTTCGAGGCCCCGGCGGTCTTCCTCTGCCCGCCGACCTTCGTACCGGGCCCGGCGGTGACCGGCGGCGGCGTGTACCTCGCCGACTACCTCGGCACGGTCTACGCCCTGGACGCGACCGACGGCCGCGACCGCTGGCGGATCGCCACGGAGGCCAGATCCTCCATCGAGCCGGTGCTCGTGGCCGCGGGCCATGTGCATGTGGGAAGCGGCAAGGGGCTCTACACGCTGGACGCGGTCACCGGAACGCCGAAGTGGCGCTTCCAGGCGGGCGGGGACATCGTGGGGGCGCCGTCGGTGGCGGAGGGCCGTATCCACTTCGGCTCCACCGACCACCTGCTCTACACCCTCAAGGCAGACGACGGCCGGCTGCGCTGGAAGCTGGCGACCGGCGGCGAGATCACTGGTTCGCCGGTGGTGCGGGACGGCGTCGTGTACGCGTGCAGCAAGGACCGGTGCGTATACGCGCTGGACGCGGAGAAGGGCACGGGTACCGCGCGCACGAGCTGAGTGTCTCTGGCGGGGGACGGCCGTCGTACCGGTGCACGGAAGGGGGCCAGACGGCGGCCGTCGCTGCCGGGAGCGGCCCTGACGCCGCTCTCACCCCAGACGCTACGCCGAGGACGCGTCGGTCGCCATGCGGTGACATGACCGTGACAGGTAATCAGTAGGCTGCCGGTTATGGATCTTCGGGGGCGCAAGCTCAAATTCACAGCAGTAACGGCATTGGTGGTTCTGGCGCTGACGGGCTTCTCGTCGGGCCGTAGCAGCGGCGGCAGCGGTGACGGTGACTCGAACGGCGGGTGCAGCAGCTCCAGCCAGAACCATGACAGTTCGACCTCCCGCGACGACGATGACGACGACTCCGGGTCGAGCGGCTCCGGTTCCGCCGATGTGGCGCAGGAGTCCACGGTGGAACTGGTGAGCTGCGCTACGGCGGACAGCCCGTACGCGACCGTCGAGGTCACCAACCCGAACAGCACCAGCGACACCGTCACCGTCGTCGTCACTTTCCTGGACGCCCAGTCCTCGGTGGTCGACATGCAGACCGTGGACGAGGTCGTCCCCGCGAACGACACCGTGCAGGTCCAGGTCGACCTCACCGACGCGGCCGCGGCGGCGAACGTCGACCACTGCGAGGCGGAACTGATGCCGTCCGTCTGACGGCCCTCACCTCACGCGGGGGTCACCGCCCCGCCGTCCCGCGAACAACTCCGCCTGCCGCTCGGCGGGCAGGTTCCCGAGCGCGATGAGATGGGGCGCCTGGGCGAATGCCTGGGCGCGGGCGGCCGCTTGGGCGGCCCACAGGGCGCGGACCGTGCCCTGGACGGCATCGGTGGGGTAACCGGCGATGACGGTGGCGCATTCCAGCGCGGCCGCCAAGTGACCGTTCTCCTCAGCAATTTCAGACACCAACCCGACCTCATGGGCCCGCCGGGCGGAGATCCGCTCGGCGGTGCCCATGAGCATCATGCGCGCGACCTCGCCCGCGGGCATGCGCTGGGCCATGAGCATGGACTCGTAGGCGCTGACCATGCCGTAGGTGGTGTGCGGGTCGAAGAAGGTGGCCTTGCTGTCGGCCACGACGAAGTCGCACTCGCCCAGCAGATAGAAGGCCCCGCCGCAGGCCATGCCGTGCACGGCGGCGATGACGGGCTTCCAGAGGTCGTTGGACTTGGGCCCGATGCCCAGCAACGGATCATCCTGCATGTACGGCGAGTTGGGCTGCTCGACGAGCACGCCCCGGTCGATCCCCGTGCAGAAGGCCCGCTCCCCGGCGCCGGTGAGAACGAGCGCGCGTACGGAGTCGTCGAAGCGGAACGCCCGCCAGGCGTCGGTGAGTTCTTGTGCCGTAGCCAGGTCGATGGCGTTGAGCCGGTCCGGCCGGTTCAGGGTGACGACGGCGACACCGCTGTCCTTGTGGATCGTGATGTCCAGGCTCATGGACGCTCCAGCACCCACTGGGGAAGCCCTTCGGGGCTGAAGACGACCTGGACCTTGGCGCCGATCCGGATCCGATCCGGTGCCAGGGAGTTCAGGGGTGCGTCGGGCCCGGTGACCAGATTGCCCACGAGGCGTATGCGGGGCACGTCGGTGAGCTCGACGAGGACGACGTTGTACGGCGCCTGCGCCGCGTAGTCGGGGAGGAGGGGCGGGTGCGGGACGACGTAGGACCAGATGCGCCCGTGCCCGCTCACCGGCCGCCACTCGCTGTCGAAGGACTGGCAGTGCGGGCAGCAAGGCCGAGGCGGGAAGCGGGGTTCGCCGCACTCGGCGCAGGCCTGGACACGGAGTTCGCCCTGGGCGGCGTACTGCCAGAAGGGGGCGCCGTCGGGGTCGGTGACGGGGGTGAGCATGGCTTAGCTCCTGAGGAGTACGGCGGAGGTGGGCACGCCCTCGCCGGCGGTGACGAGGCAGGTGGCGGCGCCGGGGACCTGGGCGGTGCTGGTGCCGCGGAGCTGTTTGACGCCTTCGTTGATGAGGTTGAAGCCATGGACGTAGGCCTCGGAGAGCCCGCCGCCCCCGGTGTTGATGGGGAGCCGTCCGCCGATTTCCAGGGCGCCCTGTTCGGTGTAGGCGCCGCCTTCTCCTCGCCCGCAGAAGCCGTAGCCCTCCAGGGAGAGGGGGACGAGGGCGGTGAACGCGTCGTAGATCTGGGCGACGTCGACGTCCTGGGGGGTGAAGTCGGCGTGTTTCCAGAGGTGTCGGGCGGTTGCCCAGGAAGGGCCCGTGAGGGGGTCGTCGTTCCAGTAGTTGACCATGCCGTGGTGCTGGGCGGGCAGGGACTGGGCGGCGGAGTGGATGTACACGGGCTTGTGGGCACAGTCCCGGGCGCGCTCACTGCTGACGACGACACAGGCCAACGCGCCGTCGGTCTCGAGGCAGTTGTCGTAGAGGCAGAGAGGCTCGCTGATCCAGCGGGAGGTCATGTACATCTCGCGGGTGAGGGGGCGGTCGTACATGATCGCGGCGGGGTTCTGGTTGGCGCGGTTGCGGCAGGCGAGCGCGACGTTGAAGAGGTGGTCGCGGGTGGTGCCGTACTCGTGCATATGGCGGCGGGCGAGCATGGCTATCTCGTCGACGGGGCGGAGCAGTCCGTAGGGGCGGGTCCACTGGGCGGGCGTGGGGAGTTGGACGTCGGTGTTGGTCCAGGGCCGCGGCCCGCTGCCCCGCTTGCGTGAGCGCCAGGCGACGCCGACGGTGGCTTGGCCTGCGGCGATGGCGGCGGCGAGATGGGCGACGGTGGCGCACGAACCGCCGCCTCCGTAGCCGACCTTGCTGAAGAAGGTGAGGTCACCGAGGCCGACGGCCTTGGCGAGCTCCACCTCGTCGGTCTCCTCCATGGTGTACGAGGCGAGCGCGTCGACCTCGCTCGGTGCGATGCCCGCGTCGTGGAGTGCGGCGAGGACGGCTCGGCAGGCGAGGGTGCGTTCGTCTTCGGGGAGTTGCTTGGCGAAGGGAGTCTGTCCGATACCCACGATGGCGGTGGCGTCCTTGATCCCGGCCATGCGTTGCCCTCCGTCCGCCTCCACGTCCGCTGACAGGGCGTCAGGTTACAGCTAATCTGACGGGTAGTCAGCTAGTGGTTGGGGGCTGTTGTGCGTGGTGACTTGGAGTGGGGCAGCATTCCGGGACTCGTCCGGTACGCCGCCGAGCGGTACGCGGACGCCGAGGCGGTGGTGGAGGGGCGTACGCGGATCTCGTACGCGGAGTTGGGCTCGCGGGTCTCCCGCTCCACGGCGGCGTGTGTGGTGAACGGGGTCCGGCCGGGCGACCGGGTGGCGATCTGGGCGCCGAACTCCCTGGACTGGATCGTGGCGGCCCTGGGCGCGGTGTCGGCGGGGGCGGTACTGGTGCCGCTGAACACCCGGTTCAAGGGCGCGGAGGCGGCGGATGTGCTGCGGCGGTGCGGGGCGCGGCTGTTGTTCGTGACCGGGACCTTCCTGGGGACGTCGTACGTGGCCTCGCTACGTCGGGTGGGGCTTGCCTCGCTGCCGGAGCTGGAGCGGGTGGTGGTGCTGGCGGATGACGCGCCGACGGACTTCCTGACCTGGAAGGACTTTCTGGCGAGCGGGGAGGGGCTGGAGCCCGGGCCGGTCGAGGTGGGCCCGTCGTCGCCGTCGGACATCGTCTACACGTCCGGGACGACGGGCCGCCCGAAGGGGGCGGTGATCACGCACGGTCAGACGCTGAGGGCGTACGAGATCTGGAGCGACCTGGCGGGCCTGTCGCGCGGGGACCGCTACCTGATCGTGAACCCCTTCTTCCACACCTTCGGCTACAAGGCCGGGGTGATCGCCTGCTTGATGCGCGGGGCGACGATGATCCCGCAGCCGGTGTTCAACGTGGACACGGTGCTGGCGAATGTGGCGGCGGAAGGGGTGTCGGTGCTGCCGGGCCCGCCGACGCTGCTTCAGTCGTTGTTGGACCACCCGAACCGGAGGGCCTTCGACCTCTCGGCGCTGCGGCTGGTGGTGACGGGGGCGGCGGTGGTGCCGTTGCAGTTGGTGTCCCGCTTGCACTCGGAACTAGGGGTGGCGACGGTCCTGACGGCGTACGGCCTCTCGGAGGCGAGCGGGATCGTGACGATGTGCCGCAGGGGCGACGACCCGTCGGTGATCGCGTCGACCTCGGGGCGGGCGATCCCCGGGACGGAGGTACGGGTCGACGGGGCTGTGGGGGAGCCCGGGGAGGTCCTGGTCCGGGGCTTCAACGTCATGCGCGGCTACTACGAGGACGAGCAGGCGACGGCGGAGGCGCTGACGGAGGACGGGTGGCTGCGGACGGGGGACGTGGGGGTCCTGGACGAGGCGGGGAATCTGCGCGTGACGGACCGCATCAAGGACATGTACATAGTCGGCGGCTTCAACGCATACCCGGCGGAGATAGAGCAGCTGCTGGCCCTGCACCCGGATGTCTCGGACGTGGCGGTGATCGGCGTACCGGATGCCCGCCTGGGCGAGGTCGGCAAGGCGTATGTGGTCCGGCGGCCCGGCTCGGTCCTGACGGCGGACGACTTGATGGCCTGGTCCCGACGGGAGATGGCGAACTACAAGGTGCCGAGGTCGGTGGAGTTCGTGGCGGAGCTGCCGAGGAATGCGAGCGGGAAGGTGGTGAAGGGGGAGTTGCGGGACGCCGGCTGAAGGACGGCCGGCGCCCCGCTGCTCCGGCTATCCGAAGGCGCGAACGGCCTGGTAGTACGTCCAGGCGGTGCTGTTGCAGGCGGTCTTGGTGGCGCCGCCGTAGTTGTTGCAGACGCGCTTGAGGTCCTCGTAGAAGGCGCTGTCGAGGCGGGACTTGTTGGCGCTGAACGTGCCGGCCGCCTTGTAGTTGCGGTAGCCGAAGTCGTGGCGGGCGCAGGACATCTGGAACGGGAAGCCGAAGGGGTTGTCCGGCGAGGAGGAGCAGTAGTCGGTGGACCAGTCGAACCCGTAGGCGGCCCAGGCGCCCTGGTTGGCCCGGGCGGCGGCCCAGAGGTTGTAGCTGCTCGAGCTGGTCTGGGTCCAACTGGAAAGGACCTGGGGCTTGTCGGCGGGAGCGGCGTCGGCCGCGGTCGCGGTGGCGACGACGGTGACGATCGTGAGGGCCGAGGTTGCAAGTGCGGTACCGAGTCTGCGGTGCATCCCACACCTCCATGAGGCTGCCCGCCCGCTTGTCGGGGGGCAGGTTCATGTCATGAGGATGCGCGCGGTCTATGCGCGTTTACACCGGGCGGGGCCAAATAGCCTGTAAACCATGGGATGTGAAGGGTAATCAGGGGATGAACGGTGCCTCTCCGACCCCGGGAACCTTCAGGCGGCGCCTCTCGTTCGACGTCAGGTCGAACCGAACGGAACCGAACCGAGGAGTACCTTTGCTGCTGCCGGGGCTGAACCTTCAGGCGGAACGTCTGATCGAGCTGGGTGTGCACGACATCGCGGGGATGACCGCGGAGGAGGTGCGGGCCTTTGCCGAGGGTGCCGAGGCGGCGGAGGGCGCCTTGCTGGCGGTCCATCCGGACCGCGCCCCCGCGTCGGCGCTGACCCCGCTCCTGGATCGCGACGGCAAGCCGGGCTTCGTCGTCACGGACATGCCGGACGTGGACGAGTTCACCCCGTACGAGGTGGAGCTGCCTCAGGCCCCGCTCTACCTGGTCACCGGCATCGACCGAGGCGACCACATGGCGAACTGGAGTCCGGAGGAGGCGCTGCCCGCGCTGAAGAAGGAGTCCCGAACCCCCTTGGTCCTCACCGAGGGCATCCACTGGATCCTCCAGCAACCGGCGGTCCTGGAGCGCAACCACTGCTTCATGACCATCGGCTCCCGCCTCCCCAAACCCAACGGCACCTTCGACGCCCGCACCCCGGCCATCTGGATCAGCAACGGCACGGGTCGGGACGGCCGGGAACGCCGTAATGCTCCGAAGGTCGGGTGGTGCTGGTGGGGGAACCGGCATACGTGGCTGGGGTTCGGGTCGGCGGAGGGGCGTCGGAGCGTGTGATGTAGGCCACGGTCGGCGTTGGTATGGTGAGGGGTATGGCAACCAAGAAGTACACCGTGACGCTGCCCGAGGAGCTTGCCGAGGAGATCCGGCGGGACGTGGGGGCGGGGAACTTCAGCGCGTATGTCACGCGGGCCATAGAGCGGCAGCGGGAGCAGGATCGGTTGGGGGAGCTGGTGGCGCGGCTGGAGGAGGAGCACGGCCCGGTCACTGAGGCTGAGCTCGCCGAGGCCGAGGCGGAGCGGCGCGAGCATGAGCGGTACTTTGCCGAGCGTGGGGGAGCAGCCGGGACCGCCGGCGGTTCATCGCTCCCGATGGCGGGCTGATGGCCACGTACACCTCGTATGTCCTGGACTGCGAAGGACTGTCCAGGACCGTTCGCGGCGAGCGCGGCATGCTCTCGCGGATCAAGGACGCCCACCGCAGCGGTATCCGTGTAGTCACGAGCTCCATGACCCTGATCGAGGCGTACCACGAGCAGGTGCAGCATGCCGCCTGGGCGTGGGCGATGTCCCGGATCGCCGTGGAGCCGGTCACCCGGGATGTGGCGGAGCAGGCGATCGCCCTGCTGCGTGACACCGGCCTGCACGGCCACAAGTACGCGATCGACGCGGCGCTGGCGGTGATCGCCGGGCGGCTGGACGGGAACGTCGTCCTCTTCACGTCCGACGAGAACGACATGACGAAGCTGTGCGGGGAGCGGGTGCGGGTCGTCGGGCTGTGACCTGACATGACGAGGGGGCCGAGCTTTGCCCGGCCCCCTCGTGCGGTGATCAGCGCGCGCTGGTTACTCCATCACGATGGTGATGTGGGTGTTCTGCGGGGTCACAGGCATCGCGTTGTCGGCCAGTGCCGGGCCAGCAGCGGCGGCGGTGGCGCCGAGTACCAGGGCGATGGTGGCGACGATCTTCTTGGTGCGAGTCATTTTCGGCTCCTGCTGGGGAGGGAATTCCGGACGGGCGTGAAGCCACACCTCGGCCGCGGCGGCTCCCCCTCCGCGCCGCCGCGGCCGATCCCCGTGCGGGAAAAGGGTCTGTGGTGCGGCCGGTCAGGCCGGGTTGTCCGTGACGTGGGTGTTGTCCGTTGTGGCCTCGCCCTCGTCTTCGGTGCTCGTGACGTGGGTGTTGAGCGGCTTGATCGGGCTGCTCGTCACGTGAGTGTTGAGCGGCTTGATCTCCTCGCCGCTGTCCGCGTCGGTGACGTGGGTGTTGTCCGGCTCAAGGACCGGGTCCTTCTCGGTGTTGCTCATGGGTGGTGCCTCCCCTTGGTGGATCCCTGCGGAACTGCGAGGCCCGTCCGGCGATTCCCCCGAGGACCGCCGGACGGGCTGCTCGCGGCCGTTCACCATAGACGACGGCCGAAGGTCGTCCCGCCTGCCCCCCGACGCGACGGATCGACACGTTGAGAGTGCCTGGCGGCGATAAACGAATGATGAACGCCCTTCACGCCACGGACGTCCTCAGGCGGCGACCGGGGTGAGCAGTCCCCTCACCTCGGCGGCCTCCGGCGAGTCCAACCGCTCGTAGATCTCCAGGGCTTCGCGCCAGCAGACCTGTGCGCGGCCGGAGTGCCCGATGCCGTTCAGCGCCTTGCCCAAGACGGTCAGCACGTGCCCTCGGCGCCAGTCGCCGCCGATGCCGCGCAGCACCGTGAGTGCCATCTCGGCGTTGCTCGACGCCTGGGCCGGCTTACGCGCCTCCAGGTCTACCTCCGCGAGCCGGCACAGCGTCATCCCTTCCCACAGGCGCTGTCGGCTGTCACGGAAGACCCGGAGCGCCTCGTCCAGTTGCTCCGTCGCCTCGCTGTGCTGTCCCGTCTTGGCCAGCGCCATCCCGAGGGCGTAGCGGCCGTTCGCGCCCCGCAGGGTGTGGCCCAACGACTGGTAGATGTCGGTCCCTTGGCGGGCCAGCGCCACCGCGGTGTCGGCACGCCCGGTGGCGAGGTGCAGGCGGGACAGGTTGCACAGCGGGCTGGCGGACCCCGCGACGTCGCCGCAGCCCCGGAACTTGTCGATGGCCTGGCTGAAGAACCGCTCGGCGTCCATGTAGCGGTTCTGGTAGAACGCGATGCTCCCCAGGATGTTCGCCGCCCAGCTCGACGGCAGCGGGTCGTCGGTCGTCTCGGCGAGCTGGATCGCCTCCTGCGCCTCCGGATACGCCCGGTCGAACAGGCCCGAGAACAGACGTGCGTTGCTCAGCACGACCGAGGCGCGACCCTCGGCACGTACGTCACCCTCGGCCCGCGCGGCGTCCCGCAGCACCGTGGCAGCCACCTCGTACTCCTTCGAGTTGGCCCCCGACTCCGCCAGATCGACGGAGGCCCACAGGAGATCGACCGCCCGCCGCAGGGTGCTGCCCTCGGCGGACTGCCGGACACAGGCGAGCAGCGGTACCGCCTCGGAGTACAGCCAGTCCCGTGCGGCCTGGCGGTCGGGGAAGGTCAGGCCCACCGCCCCTGTGGGGTGGAGGTGGTCCACCAGTCGGTCTCCGGGGCGCTCGATCGCGTAGACGCCGGCCGCGGTGCTCAGGTAGAAGTCCAGGAGTCGGCACAGCGCCGCATCCCGCTCGCTGGGCGGCTGTTCGTCCCGCTCCGCACAAGCACGCGCGTAGAGCCGAACCAGATCATGGAACCGATACCGCCCGGGCGCCGCAGACTCCAACAGCGACGTGTCCACCAGTGACTCCAGCAAGTCCTCCGTCTTCTCCGCCGGAAGATCCAGTACCGCCGCAGCCGCAGCCAGTGAGATATCCGGGCCGTCCGCCAGGCCCAGCAGGCGGAATGCCCGGGCCTGGGCCGGTTCCAGCTGCCCGTACCCCAGCTCGAAGGTCGCCTTCACCGCCAGGTCGCCGGCCTGGAGTTCGTCCAGCCGCCGCCGCTCGTCCGCGAGCTTTGCCGCCAGTACCGAGACCGTCCAGGTGCGGCGGGCTGCCAGCCTCGATGCTGCAATCCTGATCGCCAACGGCAGGAAGCCGCACGCCGCCACCACATCCAGCGCCGCTTCCCGTTCCGAGGCGACCCGTTCCTCGCCCACGATCTTCGTGAACAGGGAGAGGGCCTCCTCGGGGGACATCACGTCCAGGTCGACCAAGTGGGCCCCGGCCAGGTCCACCATCCGGACCCGCGACGTCACCAGCGCCGCGCAGCCCGAGGTGCCGGGCAGCAGCGGACGTACCTGCGCCGCGTCCCTCGCGTTGTCCAGCAGTACCAGGACCCGCCGACCGTCCAGCACCGAGCGGTACAGCGCCGCCCGCTCCTCCAGGGAGTCCGGGATCGCCGAGTCCGCCGTGCCGAGGGCCCGTAGGAACGAGCCGAGTACTGTCTCCGGGTCCGCCGCCCTCGCGCCCGCGCCCTGGAGGTCCACGTACAGCTGGCCGTCCGGGAAGGCCGACCGGGACTGGTGGGCCACATGGACCGCCAGCGTTGTCTTCCCCACGCCGCCGATCCCGGCCAGCGCCGACACCGCCATCACCCGGCCCTCCGCCGACGCCAGCACCTCGCTCAGCTCCGACACGAAGGACGAGCGGCCCGTGAAGTCCGGGACCGTGGCAGGGAGCTGGGCCGGGCGCACCGGGACCGGTGAAGGCTCCGCCAGCGGGGCCGACGGTTCCGCCAGGCCCGGGTCCGCCCGCAGGATGCGCTGCTGGAGCTCCTTCAGCCCCGGCCGCGGGTCCACGCCCAGTTCGTCGGCCAGCAGGCGCCGCGTGTCCGCGTACACCGCCAGCGCCTCCGCCTGGCGCCCGCTGCGGTACAGGGCCAGCATCAGCAGCTCACGCAGACGTTCCCGGAGCGGATGCGCCGCCGTCAGGGCCGTCAGTTCCGAGACCGCCTCCGCGTGGCAGCCCTGTTCCAGGTCCATGTCCAGACGGGACTCCAGGAGCTGGAGCCGCCATTCCTCCAGGCGGACCCGTTGGGCTTCGGCGTAGGGGCCGGGGACTCCGGCCAGGGGCTCCCCGTCCCACAGGGCCAGTGCGCGGTTCAGGACCTCTCGCGCATGGCACAGGTCCCCCGCCCCACGCCCCTTCTCCGCCTCCGTCGCCAGTTCCTGCGCCATCGACAGGTCCAGCGCGCCGTCGCCCAGGCCCCGGATCGCATAGCCGCCCGACTCGCTCACCAGGACCCCGGGGTCCAGGATCTTGCGCAGCCGGGACGCGTACGTCCGTAGCGCCGCCAGGGCCTGCGAGGGCGGTTCCTCGCCCCACAGCGCGTCGATCAGCTCCGCCGCCGTCGCCGTACGGCCCTCTCGCAGCAGCAGGGCCGCGAGCAGGGCGCGTTGCTGGGGCGAGCCGGTGTTGAGCAGCTCCTCCTCGCGCCAGGCGCGCACCGGGCCGAGCACGCTGAAGCGCAGCGCCGCCGGCTCGGATGAGCCGTCACGGCCGCCACGCCTCTGCTCCGGCACCCGCGGTACACCGTCCATCGCCGTCCCCCTGCAGAACGTCATGACAACCAGGCGCCAGTTTGCCTTGTTCATGGCGGATGCGTCAGCCGTGCGAGACCGCACTCACAGCCAGACGTGCGGTACACCACAAGGCCCTCACAACCTCTTCGCACAGTTCCGTACAGAACCCGATAGCTGACGGGTCGTCAGATCAGCGCTACCGTGGGCCACATGGAGACCAATCCGAGCTTCCCGCTGATCATCTCCGTCGACGACCACACCGTGGAGCCCCCGCAGGTGTGGCAGGACCGGCTCCCGAAGAAGTACCTCGACATCGGGCCCCGCACAGTCCGCGCCCCGCTGAAGGAAATGACCTTCCTCGGCGGCCGGTTCAAGCCCGTCATGGGCGAAAAGGGCGATGACGGCCCTATCGGCGACTGGTGGGTCTACGAGGACCTCCAGCGGCCCCTCACCCGCCTGGACACGGCAGTCGGCTACAGCAGGGACGAGATCAAGCTCGAGGTCATCACCTACGAGCAGATGCGCAAGGGCTCGTACGACGTCCCCTCCCGCCTCGCCGACATGGACGTCAACCACGTCCAGTCGGCCCTCTGCTTCCCCACCTTCCCCCGTTTCTGCGGCCAGACCTTCACGGAAGCCCAGGATCATGAGCTGGGGCTGCTGTGCGTCCAGGCCTACAACGACTGGATGGTGGAGGAGTGGTGCGGGCCCCAGGCGCGGGGGCGGCTCATACCGCTCACCCTCATCCCGCTGTGGGACGCCGAGCTGGCCGCGGCGGAGGTACGGCGGAACGCCGCCCGTGGCGTCCGAGCCGTCGCCTTCTCCGAGATACCTCCGCATCTCGGACTCCCCTCCGTCCACACCGACGACTGGGACCCCTTCCTCGCCGCCTGCGACGAGACCGGCACGGTCGTCGCCATGCACATCGGCTCCAGCAGCCGGATGCCCTCCACGAGCGCCGACGCGCCGCCCGCCGTCGGCTCCACCATCACCTTCGCCAACTGCTGCTTCTCCATGGTGGATTGGCTGATGAGCGGGAAGTTCGAGCGCTTCCCGAATCTCAAGGTCATGTATGCCGAGGGGCAGATCGGGTGGATTCCGTACATTCTCGAGCGCGCCGATGTGGTGTGGGAGGAGAACCGGGGGTGGGGTGGGGTCGCCGACAAGGTGCACCGGCCACCGTCCGAGCTGTTCGCCGACCATGTCTACGGCTGCTTCTTCGACGACGCCTTCGGGCTGCGCAACCTCGACGCCATCGGCGTCGGCAATGTGCTCTACGAGACCGACTACCCGCACTCCGACTCGACGTGGCCCAAGTCGAGGGAGGTCGGCGAGGCCCAGATGGGGCACTTGGACGCGGACGTGGTCGAGCGGATCGTACGGCGTAATGCCATTGACCTGCTGGGGCTCACGGACGACGGGCTGTGGCCCGGCGCCCGTGAGACGTGAGTGGGGCGGTCAGCCGAAGAACACCGACGAGATCTTGTTGTCGAAGCCGATGGAGTTCAGGTCGGCGATGTTGCCCTCGACCACCTTGGACTCGCCCTTGCAGTCCTTCTCCGACCAGATCTTCAGGGAGCCGGAGGCCTGGAGGGAGGAGGCGGAGTCCTCGCGGCCGACGTTCTGGCAGCCGGAACCGGCCAGACCCTCGGAGGGGTCACCGAAGTTCGGCTCGTCGGAGAGGGTGACACTGCCGGCGGGGGCGACCCCCGCCTTCTGTCCGTCCGGCGTCACACCGAACCAGGTGCCGCCCACGCCCTGCCCGTTGGTGTCCCCGGGCTTGAGGTCCTTGCTGAAGCGGTAGACCGGCCAGCCGCCGACGGTCACCTGGAGTCGGCCGTCGTCGCGCTTGACCACGCCCACGTCGGACTTGTCCACGCCGTCCAGGAAGATCTTGCCGCCCGGGGCCACGACCACCGGCAGCCAGGCGGTGGCGCAGTCGCCGTTGCAGGTCGACTTGGACGGGCTCGCGGTGTCGTTGTCGAAGCGGTAGAGGGTGAAGCCGGCGCCGTTCACGACGACCGGGTTCAGGGCGCCCGCCTGGGCCGCGCTCAACTGCACCCACTTCGCCGCCTTACCGGGGGACTTGGCCCAGTCGCCGGTCTTGGGGGCGGCGTTGTTCTGCTTCGCCGTACCGCTGTTGAAGCTCAGCTTCTGCGACGTGGACGCCGCTTCCTCGGTGCCGTTGCAGGCGGTCAGCAGCAGGGACGCGGCGGCTGCGGTGGCGGCGATTGCGGCGATGCGGTTGCGGATCATCTCGGTCTCCCCGTGGTCTCGGCGCGACCCGGAGTCCCCGAGCCGCCACCGCCCAGTACGAACCCCGGCTCGGCCGCCCTCACCCGGTGACACCCCTGAGACACGGCCGCGACGGCCTCCGGTCAATCGGGCGGAGACGTGGACATTCCGGAGACCGCCGGAACACCCCTTGTCTGATACGCCGTCAGGCAAGACCATGAGCCCGTCACTGAATTGACGGACCGTCAGATAGAGGGGATCGCATGTACGGAATGCAGCTCCCGGTCCAGTCCCAGAGCACCCTCTACGCCGAGCCCTGGGAGGCCGCCGCCGGGCCCGAGGACCTCGTCGAAGTAGCCCGCGCAGCAGACCGCGCCGGCTTCGACTACATCGCCACCTGCGACCACGTCGCCATCCCCCGCCGCCTCGCCCCCGCGATGAGCACGGTCTGGTACGACCCCGTAGCCACCCTCGCCCACCTCGCCGCCGCCACCGAGCGCGTACGGCTGCTCAGTCATGTCGCCGTGGTCGGCCTGCGCCACCCCCTCCTCACCGCCAAGCAGTACGCCACCCTCGACCACCTCTCCGGCGGACGCCTGCTCCTCGGGGTGGGCGCCGGACATGTGGAGGAGGAGTTCACGGCGCTCGGGGCGGACTTCCGGCACCGGGGCGCCGTACTCGACGAGACCATCGACGCGTTGCGTGCCGCGCTCGGCCCTGAGGAGTTCCCCGAGCACCACGGCAAGCTGTACGACTTCGAAGGCCTCGGCCAGCTCCCCAGGCCCGCGCAGGCGCACGTCCCGATCTGGGTCGGCGGCTCCTCGCCCGCCGCTGTACGCCGGGCCGCCCTCAAGGGGGACGGCTGGCTTCCGCAGGGGGATCCTCGGGACCGGCTGCCCCAGCAGATCGCCCGGCTCCGGCAACTCCGCGAAGGAATCCAGGGCCCCTTCACCATCGGCGCCATCGCCGAACCCCTCTACATCGGCACCCCGGCCTGGCACGTCGGCCGCCGCACGCTCACCGGCGGCCCGGAGGAACTCGCCGAGTCGCTGCGGGCGTACCGGGCGATGGGCGTGGACCAGATCCAGGTGCGGTTCCGCAGCCGGAGCCGTAGCGAACTCATCGACCAGATCGCGGCGTTCGGCGCCGACATAGGACCCCACCTGTGAGGAGTCAGCCCATGGGCAAGCTGGACGGACGTGTCGTCATCGTCACCGGCGCGGCGCGCGGACAGGGGGAGCAGGAGGCGCGGCTGTTCCGGGAGGAAGGGGCGTCGGTCGTCGTCGCGGATGTGCTCGACGACCAGGGGGAGGCGCTCGCCAAGGAGATCGGGGCGCTGTACGTCCACCTGGATGTGGGGGAGGAGGAGCAGTGGCAGGGGGCCGTACGGCGGACCAAGGAGGCGTACGGCCGGATCGACGGGCTCGTCAACAACGCCGGCATCCTGCGCTTCAACGCCCTCGTGGACACGCCCCTCGACGAGTTCATGCAGGTCGTGCGGGTCAATCAGGTCGGCTGCTTCCTGGGCGTCCGGACCGTCGCGCCCGAGATGGAGGACGGCGGCACGATCGTCAACACCGCCTCCTACACCGGGGTGACCGGGATGGCGGCCGTCGGGGCGTACGCGGCGAGCAAGCACGCGATCGTCGGGCTCACCCGGGTCGCCGCGCTGGAGCTGGCTCCCCGGGGGATCCGGGTCAACGCCGTCTGCCCCGGCGCGATCGACACCGCGATGTCCAACCCGGCACAGCTGGACCCGGCCGCGGACGCGGAGGAGACGGCGCGGGCGCTGGACGGGCTGTACCGCAAGCTCGTACCGCTCGGGCGGATCGGGCGGCCGGAGGAGGTGGCCCGGCTCGCCCTCTTCCTGACCTCGGAGGACTCCTCGTACATCACCGGGCAGCCGTTGGTGATCGACGGCGGGTGGCTGGCCGGAGTCTCCGTTATCTGACTCGCCGTCAGCTATTGACGCCTCATGCGGACGGTGCCACAGTCAGCAGCGATCTGACGGACCATCAGAAACTCCAGACCGGGGACGGTGAACCGCCTTGGAATTCGGGCTCTTTGTACAGGGATACGTGGGCAAGCGCGCAGAGACCGATCCGCTCGCCGAGCACAAGGCGCTGATGGAGGAGACCGAGTATGTGATCGCGGCGGACCGGGCCGGGTTCAAGTACGCCTGGGCGTCCGAGCATCACTTCCTGGAGGAGTACTCGCATCTGTCGGCGAACGATGTCTTCCTCGGGTACCTCGCGCACGCCACCGAGCGGATCCATCTCGGCTCCGGGATCTTCAATCCCCTCGCCCAGGTCAACCACCCCGTGAAGGTCGCCGAGAAGGTGGCCATGCTCGACCATCTCTCCGAGAACCGCTTCGAGTTCGGCAGCGGGCGGGGTGCCGGGTCGCACGAGATCCTCGGGTTCCTGCCCGGCATCACGGACATGAACTACACCAAGGAGATCTGGGAAGAGACCATCGCCGAGTTCCCGAAGATGTGGCTCCAGGACGAGTACGTCGGGTTCCAGGGCAAGCACTGGTCGCTGCCGCCGCGGAAGGTGCTGCCCAAGCCGTACGGGAAGTCCCACCCCGCGATGTGGTACGCCGCCGGGTCGCCTCCGTCGTACTCCATGGCCGCGAAGAAGGGGCTCGGGGTGCTGGGGTTCAGTGTGCAGAAGGTCTCCGACATGGAGTGGGTGCTGGAGCAGTACAAGACGGCGATCGTGGATGCGGAGCCGATCGGGGACTTCGTCAACGACAACGTGATGGTGACGACGACGGCGATCTGTGCGCCTACGCATGAGGAGGCTGTGCGGATCGCTGTGAGCGGGGGGCTGCACTATCTGCCCTCGCTGGTCTTTCGGTACCACGACACGTTTCCTCGGCCTGAGGGGTTTCCGGTGTGGCCGGAGACGTTGCCCGAGTACACGGCGGAGTTTGTCGAGGTGCTCATCGAGGAGGAACTCGTCATCTGTGGGGATCCGGATGAGGTGCTTCGGCAGTGCAAGCGGTGGGAGCAGGCCGGGGCCGATCAGTTGAGCTTTGGGTTGCCTGTGGGGGTGCCGAAGGAGGAGACCTTGCAGACGATTCGGCTCATTGGGGAGCACGTGATTCCGAAGATCGATACGGATCCTGTGCATCGGACTACGCGGTTCCGGAGGGGTGTCTGAGCGTCGTTGGCGGGTGCGGGGTGGTGGGGGCTGGTCGCGCAGTTCCCCGCGCCCCTAACTACGTCAACACCCCGTATGTCAGGAGGTGAACGTCCATGCTCGATCACGTCATCAAAGGTGCGTCCGTTGTTGATGGCACCGGCGGTCCCGCCTACACCGCCGACGTCGGCATACGCGACGGTCGTATCGCCGTCATCGCCCCCGGTGTCACCGAAGACGCCCGTACCTCCGAGGACGCCGCCGGGCTCGTCCTCGCCCCCGGCTTCGTCGATCCCCACACCCATTACGACGCCCAGCTCTTCTGGGACCCGTACGCCACCCCCTCCCTCAATCACGGAGTGACCACCGTCGCCGCCGGGAACTGTGGGTTCACGCTGGCGCCCCTCAACCCCGATCGCCCCGCCGATGCCGACTACACGCGGCGCATGATGTCCAAGGTCGAGGGGATGTCGCTGGTCGCGTTGGAGGAGGGGGCGCCCTGGAGTTGGCGGTCCTTCGGGGAGTATTTGGATGCCCTGGAGGGGCGGATCGCGGTCAATGCCGGGTTCATGGTGGGGCATTGCGCCCTGCGCCGGTACGTCATGGGGGCGGACGCCGTCGGGGGGCAGCCCACCCGGGATCAGCTCGACGCCATGCTCCGGCTGCTGCACGACGCCATGGACGCCGGGGCCTGGGGGTTCTCCACCACCCAGTCGTCCACGCACTCCGACGGGGACGGGCAGCCGGTCGCGTCCCGGCATGCGCGGCCCGCGGAGTTGCTCGCGCTGTCGAAGGCCGTCGGGGAGCACGAGGGCACTCAGATCGAGGCGATCGTCGCCGGGTGTCTCGATCAGTTCAGTGACGCCGAGATCGAGCTGTTCGCGGAGATGAGCGCGGTGGCGGGGCGGCCCCTGAACTGGAATGTGCTGACGATCGACGCCGCCGTACCCGAGCGGGTGCCGCGGCAACTGCTCGCGAGTGAGCGGGCCCGGAAGGCGGGCGGGCGGGTCGTCGCGCTGACGATGCCGATCCTGACGCCGATGAACATGTCCCTGGGCACCTTCTGCGCGCTCAACCTGATCCCGGGGTGGGGGCCGATCCTCGGGCTGCCCGTGCCCGAGCGGATCGCGAAACTCCGGGACGCCGAGGTCCGGGCCGAGATGCTGAAGCGCGCCGCCTCCAAGGAGGCCGGCGTCTTCCGGCGGCTCGCGGACTTCGGGCGGTACGTCATCGGCGACACCTACAGCGAGGCGAACCGTGGGCTCAGCGGGCGGGTCGTGCGGGACATCGCGGCGGAGCGCGGGCAGGACCCCTTCGCCTGCCTCGTCGACATCTGTGCCAACGACGAGCTGCGCACCGTCCTGTGGCCCATGCCGCCCGACAACGACCCCGCCTCCTGGGCGCTGCGGGCCCAGACCTGGCAGCACGAGGACGTCCTGCTGGGCGGCTCGGACGCGGGGGCGCATCTGGACCGGATGTGCGGGGCGCCGTATACGACCCGCTTCCTCGGGGACTGTCTGCGGGGGCGGAAGCTGGCCGGTCTCGAGCAGGCCGTGCGGATGCTGACCGACGACCCGGCGCGGCTCTTCGGGCTGCGGGAGCGGGGGCGGGTGCAGGAGGGGTTCCATGCCGATCTGGTGCTCTTCGACCCGGAACGGATCGACGCCGGTACGGCCACCCTGGTGCACGACCTGCCGGGTGACAGCCCGCGGCTCGACTCCAAGGCCCTCGGGGTGCGCGCCGTGTGGGTCAACGGGGTCGAGGCGATCCGGGACGACGTGGTGACGGGCGCGGTGCCGGGGAAGGTGCTGCGGTCCGGGCGGGACACACGGACGGTGAGCACACGGTGAGCCAGTCGCTGTTCATCGGGGGGTCGTGGGTGTCGCCCGAGGGCGGCTTCTACGACGTCCTCGACCCGGCGTCCGAAGAGACCGTCGGCTCGGCTCCCGAGGCCTCGCGGGATCAGGTGCACGCGGCCTGTGCCGCGGCCCGCGAGGCCTTCGGGGCGTGGTCGCGTACGGCGCCGGAGGAGCGGGCCGCGATTCTCGGGCGGGCGGCGGACGTCATCCGGGACCGGCTGGTGCCCTACGCCGAACTGGCCCAGGCCGAGACCGGCGCGACCATGGCTACGGCTCGCGCGATGCAGGTCGGGGTGGCCGCCGCCCGCTTTCGCAGGTACGCGCGCGTGGAGAGCGCCGAGTGGGCGATTCCGCCGCAGATCAATGAGGCCGGGCCGATGGGGCGGGCGGGGGTGATGGGCGCGCTGGCCGTGCGGCAGCCGGTGGGGGTCGTCGCCTGTATCTCCTCGTACAACAACCCATGGGCCAACGCAGCGGGCAAGATCGCCCCGGCCCTGGCGATGGGCAACACCGTGGTGGTGAAGCCGGCCCCGCAGGATCCGCTCTCCGTCTACCGGATGGCGGAGGCCCTGGAGGCGACCGGGGTGCCGCCGGGGGTGGTGAACGTCGTCTCCGGCGCCTCGGTGGAGGTCGGGGAGGCGGTGGTCGCCTCCGAGGACGTCGACATGGTCAGCTTCACCGGCTCCACGGCCGTGGGACGCCGTATCGCCGAGGTGTGCGGGCGGGGGATGAAGCGCCAGCTGATGGAGCTCGGCGGAAAGGGCGCGGCGCTCGTCTTCGACGACGCGGACATCGGCTCGGCGGTGGCCGGGATCGGGACGACGTTCTCCTTCTACAGCGGCCAGATCTGCACGGCGCCGACGCGGGTGCTGGCGCAGAGGGGGGTGTACGACCGTCTTGTCGAGCAACTGGCGGCCTACGCCCGCCGTTTGAAGGTGGGCGATCCCCGGGAACCGGACACGGTCGTCGGGCCGCTGATCTCGGCGGCGCACCGGGACCGGGTGGAGTCGTACATCGAGGTGGGCCGCAAGGAGGGAGCGACGGTCGTGACCGGCGGCGAACGCCCCCCGCTGGACAAGGGCTTCTACGTCACCCCCACCCTCCTCGCCGACTGCACCAACGACATGACCGTCGCCCGCGAGGAGATCTTCGGCCCCGTCGTCTCCGTGATCCCCTTCGACGAGGAGGACGAGGGAGTCACCCTCGCCAACGACTCCGACTACGGCCTGATCGACTACGTCTGGTCGACGGACGTGGCCAGAGCCTTCCGCGTCGCCCGCCGCCTCAGGGCAGGCGGAGTGGGCATCAACACGGTCGGCCGCAACATGGAGGCCCCCTTCGGCGGCTTCAAGAAGAGCGGGGTCGGCCGGGACGTGGGGTCCTACGCCCTGCACGCGTACAGCGAGGTGCAGTCGATCGTCTGGCCGGGGTAGACGGCAGCCTCAGTCCGCCAGGTCCACCCGCACCGTGAGCAGTTGCGCGCCGATCATCCGTACCGCGGCGCTGTTGAAGCGGGGCAGTGTCCGCAGCCGGGCCACCGGGTCGTCGTCCGGCAGCAGATGGGCCGTGCCCTCGTGCCAGCGGCCGTGGATCCGTACCCGGACCTTCGGGTCGACCCGGATGTTGCGCACGTACTGCGAACGCTCGCCGAACTCCGAGACCAGCCAGAATGAGTCGCCCACCCGACGGCCGCCGACCGGCGTACGGCGGGGCAGGCCCGAGGTGCGGCCCGTGGTCTCCAGAAGGGTGTGGTTCGGCAGACGGCGCATGACGGCGTTCAGTCGGCGCTGGAAGGCCCTGGCGGCCCGGTACTTGCGCTCGATGCTGCGGGACATGGTCGGTAGGACTCCTGTCATCGGCCGGTACGGCGGTGTGCGGGCGTGTTCACATACGTTTTGCGGTGTGGTCGGGCTGCGGTTCCGCCGCGCCCTCTTTAATGGTGCCTTGACAGTGCCATGACCGAGGGGTGGGTGGCCGTGCGCGTGGTGACCTGGAACCTGTGGTGGCGGTTCGGGCCGTGGCACGAGCGGCAGAAGGCGATCCGCTCCGTGCTGCGGGAGCTGCGGCCCGACCTCGTGGGCCTGCAGGAGGTGTGGGCCGCCGACGGGGAGAACCTAGCGGAATGGCTGGCGGGGGAGTTGGGCCTGCACTGGACCTGGGCGGCCTCCCCGGCGCCGGAGCGGTGGCGGCGGCGGATCGGGGACGCGTCGGTGGATATCGGCGCCGCGGTGCTGAGCCGGTGGCCGGTGGAGGAGACGGATGTCCTACGACTGCCCGCGCCGCCCGAGCTTGATGACGGACGGCTCGCTCTCTACGCGCGGACGGGCCCGGCGCACTTCTTCACCGCCCATCTGACATCAGCCCCGAGCGCCTCCGCCGTACGCTGCCAACAGGCCGCCGCACTCGCCGAGTTCGCCCGCCGTGACGGCCCCGTGATCGTCACCGGAGACTTCAACGCCGAGCCGGAGGCGGAGGAACTGCGCCTGTTTCGCCGCCACTTCCGTGATGCCTGGGAGGAGGCGGATCCGACGGCACCCTCGGCGACCTGGGACTGGGACCCGGAGCTCCCGTACACCCCGGACGGCCCGCGGC
This sequence comes from Streptomyces sp. NBC_00287, assembly GCF_036173105.1. Taxonomy (NCBI): domain Bacteria; kingdom Bacillati; phylum Actinomycetota; class Actinomycetes; order Kitasatosporales; family Streptomycetaceae; genus Streptomyces; species Streptomyces sp. NBC_00287. The sequence goes on along the minus strand of NZ_CP108053.1, from coordinate 4,253,037 downwards.
AGGGCGCGCGGATCGACTACGTCCATCTGGGCGGCCCGACGTCCGTCCGGGACGCACGGCGAGCCGGTGACCGGCCCGTGGACGGGGTCTGGCCCTCCGATCACGCGGCCGTCGTCGTCGACCTTCTGTGCTGAGCGCTCCGCTGGAAGTGCCGCGATATGCCGTCGGTCGTCCGCGGCCCCGTCGTGGCTGGTCGCGCAGTTCCCCGCGCCCCTCCAGGGCGCTGCCGGTCCGAGGTGGGCTCCGACCTGGCCTCCTGGGACATGGCCATGCTCAGTGTCGCGAGGCTGGAGATCCTGCTCTGCCTGGCCGCCGCCGCCCTGGGGGAGTACGGCACCGCTGAGTACGTCGCGGGCGGCAACGGCCCGGCCTCCTTCGACTACGTGACCATTAAGTGACGGTCACTCAACCCACCGGGGGCGCGAGGCTGTATCGATATGCGGCTACGCCGCGTGGGCGCGACCGGCCCCCACCGGCCCGCAGCCGAAAACGAATCAGTCCCGCCCCAAAAATATGGGGTTCGTGAACGCCGCCAACGCCCCTGGCAGCGGCGCCAGCACCGCCTCATGACGCAACTCCGCCCGCACATAAGCCGCATACGAAGGCGTCGTCCGCCACTCCACCACCCCCGCCCCCGAAACCGGCAGCGGCGCACTCGTGAACAGCACGCCCTGATCTGTCACGAACCGCACCGCGCACCGCGGCGCCCCCGTGACCTCCAGACGGACAGTCACCGGCGTATCCCGGTCCACCCGCAACCGCTCGCCGATGCCCGCGTGCTGCCCCCGCCCACCCGACGCCGTGAAGGTCACCGACACATTCTTCGACTCGGCGACATACGACCGCCCCGCCCGGATCCCCTCCTGAATCGCCTCCCGGGTCAGGTCATCGGCGAGCACCACCGTCTGCGGCGACCCCACGGGGTCAGGGGCTCGGTGCGCGTCGCTGTTGCCCATGGCCGGGATCCAGGCCCGCCCCTCCCGTACCGACGCCACCAGCATCCCGTCCCAGTCGGCCAGCGAAACCTCGTCGTCGGGGGTGTACGGACCGTTCCACACCTCCACCGCGTCCGCCTCGCCGAAGCCGAACTTCCAGTTGCAGCCGATGCAGGTTGCGTGCGGATGGGCGGGGACCACCAGTCCGCCGGAGGCCCGGATCCGGCGGGCGAACTTGCCGAAGCGGTTGTCGCGGGCCCGGTAGCGCCAGTCGACGAAGGTGCCGGGTTCCGTGCCGAGGGCGAGGACGTGACCGTTGCGGGTGGTGACCTCCTCGCCCAGCATCACCAGGAGGTCGTCGCCGGCGACATCGGCCCAGTGCGCGTGCGCGGCGTGCGTGTTGTGCTCGGAGCTGTTGATGAAGTCCAGCCCCGCGGCCCGGGCGAGCTCGGCGATCTCCGCGGGGGTGCGGCGGCCGTCGGAGTACCAGGAGTGCAGATGGCAGTCGCCGCGGTACCAGTCCCGGCCGCGTCCCCTGGCCCGCTGCGGCGGGTAGACGGGTTCCGCCACGGCGCCCTGCTCGCCGTAGAGGAGAGTGATTGTGAGCTCGTAGCTCAGGCCCTGCGGGGCGACGGTGTAGGGGCCGAGGGCGATGTGCCAGGTGCCCTCGTTGACCGGGCCGGGGATGTACGCCGGCGTCGCGTCGTCGGCGCGGATGAAGAACTCCGTGCGGGCGCCGCCGGACCAGCCGCGGAAGCCCTTGCCGCCCAGGTCGGTGCCGCGTTCGTCGAAGATGCCGATGTCGAGGGCGTTGCCAGGGGTGCCGGCCGGGACCGTCGGGCGGTCGTAGGTGTAGGAGACCTTGATCTCCCTGACCCCGTCGGGTACTTCGACGGGGACGTACACGAAATCGGGCGAGCCGGGGGGCAGAGTCCCGCTTACCGTACGGGTCTCGGCTTGGTGCATGTCGTCCGCCCCTCTCGCGAAGGTCACGCTTCCCAACGTAAGCGCAGCCGTGGCGCCCGTCACGATCAGGGCGCGTCTTCCGAGCCTTGCGTCGTCATCACACATGCCCGGGAGTGTTCCCCTCGGGCGTGAACTCGTAAGGACGGGAAGGGAATCGGCGGGCATCGAGCGAAGCCCGCCTTGGATGCCGACCAGTCGGTATGGACTTCTCAAGCCACCCCGGGTACAGATGTGACATGCGCCTCTCCGTCACGATCTTCCTCACCGACGAGACGATCACCCCGACCCGGCTCGCCCGCGAGCTGGAGCAGCGTGGGTTCGGCGGGCTGTATCTGCCCGAGCACACCCACATCCCCGTCGAGCGGACCACCCCGTACCCGGCCGGCGGCGAGCCGCCGCCCGAGTACGGCCGTACCCTCGATCCCTTCGTCGCGCTCGGCCAGGCCGCCGCCGTGACCGAGCGCCTCGGCCTCGGCACCGGCATCACGCTGGTCGCCCAGCACGACCCGGTGGTCCTGGCCAAGCAGATCGCGACCGTCGACCATCTCTCCGACGGACGTTTCACCCTCGGCCTCGGCTTCGGCTGGAACGTGGAGGAGGCCGCCGACCACGGTGTCGAGTGGCGCACCCGGCGTGAACTCGGCCGGGACCGGATGGCGTTGATGCGCGCCCTGTGGGCGGAGGAACCGACCGCCTACGAGGGCGAGTTCGCGAGCGTGCGCGCCTCCTACGCCTACCCCAAGCCGGTGCAGAAGCCGCGCGGGCCCGTCACCGGCCCCCGCACCCTCGTCGGCGGCGCCGCCGGACCCAAGCTCTTCTCCCACATCTGCGAGTACGCCGACGGCTGGATGCCCATCGGCGGGCGCGGACTGACCGAGACGCTGCCGGTGCTCCGTACCGCCTGGGCCGACGCGGGCCGCGACCCCGCCGCACTCCAGATCGTGCCGTACGCCATCTACCCCAGCCCCGGAAAGCTCGCGCACTACGCGGACCTCGGCATCGAGGAGGTCGTGGCGCAGCTGCCGCCCGCAGGGGAGGAAGAGGTGTTGAAGGCGCTGGACAAGTACGCCGAGTACTTGTAGCCAAGGGCCGTGGCACCTCCCCAGGGGCGCGGGGCTGTATCGATATGCGGCTCCGCCGCATGGGCGCGACCAGCCACAACGAAACCGAACCCGGCGATGCACCAGCAGCCCCCCAAGGCCCCCCGACCCCGCTGAACCGGCGGAGCCCCTCCGTATGCTCGAGGGATGACGACTTCGGCGACCTCCGGAACCGGCCCGACCGAGAACTCCATGCGTCGCGCCCTGAAACGGGCCCGGGACGGCGTCGCCCTCGATGTCACCGAGGCGGCCGTGCTGCTCCAGGCCCGCGGTGAGGCCCTCGACGACCTCGCCGCGTCCGCCGCCCGGGTCCGGGACGCGGGGCTCGAAGCGGCGGGCCGCCCCGGGGTCATCACGTACTCGAAGAGCGTCTTCATCCCGCTCACCCGCCTGTGCCGGGACAAGTGCCACTACTGCACCTTCGTGACCGTCCCCGGCAAGCTGCGCAGGGCCGGACACGGGATGTTCATGTCCCCGGACGAGGTGCTGGACATCGCCCGCAAGGGCGCCGCCCTCGGCTGCAAGGAAGCCCTCATCACCCTCGGCGACAAGCCCGAGGAGCGCTGGCCGGAGGCCCGGGAGTGGCTGGACGCGCACGGTTACGACGACACCATCGCGTACGTCCGAGCCGTCTCCATCCGCATCCTGGAGGAGACGGGCCTGCTGCCCCATCTCAATCCGGGGGTCATGTCGTGGACCGACTTCCAGCGGCTCAAGCCCGTCGCGCCCTCCATGGGCATGATGCTGGAGACGACGGCCACCCGCCTGTGGTCCGAGCCCGGCGGCCCGCACTACGGCTCTCCGGACAAGGAGCCCGCCGTACGGCTGCGGGTGTTGGAGGACGCGGGACGGTCCTCGGTCCCCTTCACCTCCGGGATCCTCATCGGTATCGGCGAGACGTACGAGGAGCGCGCCGAGTCCCTCTTCGCGCTCAGGAAGATCTCCCGCGCCTACCACGGCATCCAGGAACTGATCATCCAGAACTTCCGCGCCAAGCCGGACACGGCGATGCGGGGCATGCCGGACGCGGAACTCGACGAGCTGGTGGCCACGGTGGCGGTCGCCCGGCTCATCATGGGGCCGAGCGGCTGCCTCCAGGCCCCTCCCAACCTCGTCGACTCCGAGTACGAGCGGCTCATCGGCGCCGGTATCGACGACTGGGGCGGGGTCTCCCCGCTGACCATCGACCACGTCAACCCCGAGCGCCCCTGGCCGCAGATCGAGGAGCTCACCGAGCGCTCGGCGGCGGCCGGCTTCGAACTGCGCGAACGCCTCTGCGTCTACCCCGAGTTCGTGCGGCGCGGCGAGCCCTGGCTGGATCCGCGGCTGCGTCCGCATGTGGCGGCGCTGGCGGACCCGTCGTCCGGGCTCGCGAAGGAAGACGCCGTCGTCGAGGGGCACCCCTGGCAGGAGCCGGAGGAGGCCTTCGAGGCGTCGGGCCGTACGGATCTGCACACCACGATCGACACCGAGGGCCGTACGTCCGACCGCCGCGACGACTTCGACGAGGTGTACGGCGACTGGGGCGCCCTGCGTGAGGCGGCCGCCCCCGGCATGGCGCCGGAGCGTATCGACACGGACGTCCGCCAGGCGCTGCGCGTCGCGGCCGACGACCCCACCCGGCTGACCGACGAGGAGGCGCTGGCGCTGCTGCACGCGGACGGCCCGGCGCTGGACGCGTTGACACGGATCGCCGACGACGTCCGCAAGACGGCAGTCGGCGACGACGTGACGTACATCGTCACGCGGAACATCAACTTCACCAACGTCTGCTACACGGGCTGCCGGTTCTGCGCGTTCGCGCAGCGGCGGACCGACGCGGACGCGTACACGCTCTCCCTGGAGCAGGTGGCGGACCGGGCCCAGCAGGCGTGGGAGGTGGGCGCGGTGGAGGTCTGCATGCAGGGCGGCATCCACCCCGACCTCCCCGGGACGGCGTACTTCGACATCGCGCGGGCGGTGAAGGCACGGGTCCCGGGGATGCATGTGCACGCCTTCTCTCCCATGGAGGTCGTCAACGGCGCGAGCAGGACGGGTCTTTCGATCCGCGAGTGGCTCACGGCGGCGAAGGAAGCGGGCCTCGACTCCATCCCCGGCACGGCCGCCGAGATCCTCGACGACGAGGTCCGCTGGATCCTGACCAAGGGCAAGCTGCCCACGGCCACCTGGATCGAGGTGATCACGACGGCGCACGAGCTGGGCATCAGGTCGAGCTCGACCATGATGTACGGCCATGTCGACCAGCCCCGGCACTGGCTGGGCCACTTCAGGACCCTGGCCCGCATCCAGCAGCAGACGGGCGGCTTCACGGAGTTCGTGACGCTGCCGTTCATCCACACCAACGCGCCGGTGTATCTGGCGGGCATCGCACGACCGGGCCCGACGACCAGAGACAACCGTGCGGTGACGGCGATGGCCCGCCTGCTCCTGCACCCCTGGATCCCCAACATCCAGACGAGCTGGGTGAAGCTCGGCTCGGAGGGCGCGGCGGAGATGCTGCGCTCGGGCGCCAATGACCTGGGCGGCACGCTGATGGAGGAGACGATCTCCCGGATGGCGGGCTCCTCCTACGGCTCCTACAAGTCGGTCAAGGACCTGATCGCGGTGGCGGACGCGGCAGGGCGCCCCTCCAGGCCCCGCACCACGCTGTACGGCGAGGTCCCGGAGGAGCGGCAGCGGGCGGCGGCGGTGTCGGACGGGCATCTTCCGGAGCTGCTGCCGGTGCTGGAGTGAGCGTTCTCATGGCCGCAGTACGATGATCCGACCCTGTCGGTGAGCTGAGGAGATCCGTGCCGTGCCTGCCCCGAAGGTATGGGTGACCGCTCTGACGGTAGGGGCGACAGCCGTGGTCGTCGCCCTCGCCGTACAGGCGGACAAGGGCGCGAAGCCCACGGCCACGACCACCCCGCCGAGCGCCTCCGCCTCCGCCACGCCCAAGCCGACCGAGTCCGCGAAGCCGGCCCGGGTGCCGGACGGCTCGGGCACCGGCCGCCGGATCGTGTACTCGCTCGGCCAGCAGCGCGTGTGGCTGGTGGACGCGAGCGACGCCGCGCGCCGCACTTTCGCGGTGTGGCCGGGCACGGTCGACCCCGATCCGGGCAGCTATGAGGTCGGCCAGCGGACCGAGGATCCGATCACCGGCTCGGACGGTGTGGAGATCGAGCACGTGGTGTACTTCACTGCGAAGTCCGGCGTGAACATAGCCTTCTCCAACGCCATGGACGGCTCGTCACCGCCCCCGCCCGAGGCCGGGGCGCAGACGGGCGGGATCCGGATGAAGACGGGGGACGGCTCGGCGCTGTGGACGTTCGGGACGGCGGGCACGACCGTGACGGTCGTCGAGTAGGCAACGGGGGACATCGAGCGTGGGCGTACTGATCTTGTCGCTGCTTCTGGCGCTGGTCGTCGGAGGCTGTGTCTGTGTCGTGTGGACGAGCCGGGGCACTGCCCCGCGCTGGGCGCGCGCGGCAGCGGCCGTGACCCGGGGTGCGGGCGAGCTGTTGTGGGTCCTGATGCGGTCCAACAAGGGGTCGAGCCGGAGCAGTAGGTCGGACGACTAGTTACGTGTCGGACGCGGCCGTCAGCTGGTTGACGATCAGCACGATGCCGCTGAACACGAAGACCCTCGTCGCCGCGTCCAGCCCGTTCCAGTCCCCGGACTGCCACATCGCGAACCACTCACCGCCGATCGCGATGAACCCGGCGCCGAAGAGCAGCATGACCATGAGCAGGCCGTAGGTGGTGAAGCGCCGGGCGCTGCGGTCGCCCTGGCGGGCCCAGAGCCAGGTGCCGTATATGAGCACGAGTGCGGCGAGGGTCTCCCAGACGATGATCGCGACGTACGCGGTGTCCTGAAGTCCCTTGCTGGTGATGGCTCTCCACATCAGGTCGTCGTCCTTGAATGTGGTGTCCATCGCGAGGACATGCTGGACGAACTGCTGGTTCGTCCCGAAGTCCGTGATGTTCCCGAAGGCGACGAGCGCCATGTAGAGCGCGACGCTCGCGGTGAGCAGGGTGGCGGTGAGGCGGAGGGCGGTGCGTGGGGGTGTGGTGGCCATGCCGATCATTTTCCCTGTGAGGGTGCGGACCCGCCTACGCATTGAGCCAGAATGACGTGGAGTCGCCACAGCGAGGGGACGCACGGGGATGGCACAGCTGCCTGAGCGGGAGGCGGATGACCGGTTCGTCGGCCGGGAGGCCGAACGGGCCTCGTTCCTGGTGAACTTCGGGCTTCCACCGGGAGATCCGGACCGCCGCTCGCGTTTCCATGTGCGCGGTGATTCCGGCGTCGGAAAGACGTTCCTGGTCGAGGAGTTGAAGCGGCTGGCGCGGAAACACGGAGCGCTCACGGCGTATGTCGACGAGGACGCCGGGAGCGTGCCGGACGCACTGGAGGTGATCTCTCGTCAGTTCGCCGCGCAGGGCCGGAGAATGAAGTCGCTGGAACGTCGGCTGGCCGTGTACCGCGAGCGGCGGCGCGAGGCGGAGGCGGCGCTGCGGGCGCAGGAGCCGGAGCCCGCGTCCGCCGGGAGCAGAACAGCCGTCGAACTGGGCATGGGCGTCCTGGAGACCGCCGTGCCGGGAGGCGCGCTACTCACCCGGGCCCTGCCCGCCGATCTGATCGCCCAGGGCGCGGACCGGCTGCGGGCCGGACTCAGCACCCGCTTCCGCAACGCCGATGACATCGACCTCGTCCTGCACCCGGAGGCCGCACTCACCCCGGTCCTGCTCCGTGAACTGCGCGCCGCCGCCTCCGCCGTACCGCGGATCGTCCTGTTCTTCGACACCTACGAGCGGACCGGGCCGTTCCTGGACCCATGGCTGCACGGCCTGTTCAGGAAGCGGGACGAGCACGGTGGACCGCCGGACGAGGTCGTCGTGGTCACCGCCGGCCAACTGCCCCTGCCGACAGGCCGCTGGAACGGTGTCGTGGAGCTGCCGCTCGCCCCGTTCACCGATGTCGAAGCACGTGAACTCCTCGCCGGGAGAGGGGTGGTGGCCGAGCCGGTGGTCGCCGAGGTGCTGCGCGTGACCGGTGGGCTGCCCGTCCTCGTGTCGACCCTCGCCGAGAAGCGGCCCGACGGCCCGGAGCAGATCGAGGACCCCAGCGCCGACGCCGTGGAACGGTTCCTGCGCGCCGAGCCCGAGGTCCGCCATGACGTCGCCCGGCTCTGCGCGCTGCCCCGCTGGCTGGACGGAGACGTCTTCCGGATCCTGGTCGATCTACCGGACGGCGAACTCGACGCGCAGTACCGGTGGTTGAGGGGGCTGCCCTTCGTGGGGGAGCGCGGCGGGCGGGTGCGGTACCACGACGTCGTACGGGAGCCGATGCTGCGGCAGGAGCGGCTGCACTATCCGCGCCGGTGGCGAGAACGGCACCGGCGGCTGGCGGCGGCGTTCGGTGAGTGGCGGGAGGACGTGGGGGAGAGCCGGGAGTGCGAGGACCTCTGGGCGGACGAGGAATGGCGGGCCCTGCGACTGGAGGAGACGTATCACCTGCTCTGCGCCCGGCCGACGGCTGCACTCGCCGACGCGCTCAGGCTGTTCGTCGAGGCCTGCCGCGAGGACGAGGTCGAAGGCCGCCGCTGGGCCCGCATGCTCCAGGACGCGGGCACTGCCACGGACCACACTCAGTCGGCCGACTGGGGCCGGGAGTTGGGCGAGGCGCTCGACGACGAGGGCGGCCTGGCCCGCGCCCTGGACCTGCTCCTGACCCGCCCGGGCCTGGACCCGCGCGGGCGGGCCGCGGCCCACTGGCTGCGCGGCCGTGAGTGGCGCCATGAGCGGGAGTACGGGCGTGCGCTGGAGGAGTACGACCGGGCGATCGAACTGGACCCGGACGCACCCCTCGCCCACTACGGCCGGGGCCTCACCCTCCAGCTCATGGACGACTTCCCGCCCGCCCTGACCGCCCTCGACCGCGCCGACGCACTGTCTCCCGACACCGGCTGGATCATCGCCGAGCGCGCCGAGACCTACCGCCTGGCCGGCCGCTACGAGGAGGCCCTCGCCGACTTCGACCGCGCCCTCGCCCTCGATCCGACCGACGCGGGCTCTCTGACCGGGCGGGCCGTGTGCCGGCATGTGCTCGGGCGGTACGACGAGGCACTCGCCGACTTCAACCGCTCGTTCGCCATCGACGACGATCTGTGGACGCTGATCCGCCGAGCCCGACTGCGCGTCAGCCGAGGCGAGTTGGAGCAGGCATACGCCGACTTCGATCTCGCGGTCGCCCGTGCCCCCGACGTGGCCTGGGTCGCCTCGGAGCGGGGTGACACCTACCGTCTGGCGGGCCGCTACGAGGACGCGGTCACCGAACTGGGCCGTGCGATCTCCCTGGACCCGGACCATGCCTCGGCGTTGGCGAGCCGGGGCGCGGCGCTGGGCGAACTCGGCCGTGGCGAGGAGGCGCATGCGGACCTGGACCGCGCGATCGCGCTGCGGCCCGGATACGCCTGGGCGCTGGTGATGCGGTCCCGGGCGAAGAACCTGAACGGCGACGAGGCGGGCATGTTCGTCGACCTGGAGGCGGCCGTGGCAGCGGCCCCGGACGCGGTGTGGATCCGCCGCGAACTCGGCTCGGAGTACTTGGACGCGGGGCGCCACGAGGAGGCGATCGCCGCCCTGCGCCGCTGCCTGGAACAAGACCCCGAGGACCCCAACTCCTGGGCGATCCTGGGCGCGGTCCACCGTGCCCGTGACGACTACGCCGAGGCGCTACGGCACCTGGACCGGGCCCTCGCCCTGTCCTCCGAATACGGCTGGGCATACGCCCAGCGCGCCCGGGTGGGCCTCGCGACGGGCCGCACGGACCAGGCGCTCGCGGACCTCGACCGCTGCGTGTCCTTGGACAGGGAGCCGGACTGGGCCCGCCGTAAGGCCGTCGAGCTGCTGATCCTCTGCGACCGCTGGGGGGAGGCCGAAGCCCGCCTCACCGACGACCTGGACGACCTGTCGTCCGAGCTGCATCGCCACGCGGGCCGCTGGACCGAGGCCCTCAGCGCCGCGGAACGCCTCCGCGCGGGCGACGAACCGCTCGCGGGCCACTTCGAGGTGGCGCTGACCGTGAGCAGATCGGAAGGCCTGCCCGCAGCGGCGCCCCTGTGGCGGGAACTGATCCGCCTGCTACCGGAGGACCTGGGGCCCCTCGAACACGCCGAGGCCCGCTGCTTCACCGGCTGCGCCCTCTCCGACCCGACCACCGCCGAACAGGGCCTCGCGGGGGTACTGGCCCTGGACCCCGACTGGCTGTCCCTGGCCAACCTGGCGTCCACCCTTACGGACCTGAAAGAGAGCCCGGGCGCGGACATTCCCTTGATCACGGTCTGCCTGGAACCCCTCGTCGAGGCCAGGGACGCGGTTCAGGCGCGTTATGCGGAGTAGGTCTTGAGGAACGTGGACCAGGCGTCGTCGGTGAAGGTGAGGCGTCCGACGGTTGTGTCCTTGGAGTCGCGTACGTGGATGGTGGGGGCGGTGGGGGATATCGCGACCTCGACGCAGTCGGGTTCGTCGGTGCCGCTGTAGCTGCTCTTGAACCACGTCAGCACGGGGGTGGTCATGTCTCTTCTCCCAGAAGTTTCTCGATGAAGGCCAGCGACTCCCGAGGCGAGAGGGCCTGCGCCCGGATCATGCCATAGCGCATCTCCACGACCTGGGCTTCCCGGGGATCACTGATCACTCGACCGTACTGCTCTGCCGCCAAGTACCCCAGTGTCTTGCCGTCCCGAAGTTTCAGCACGCGGAACGAACCGGACACGTACGCGTGGTCCCCTCGGCTTGTGGGCATGACCTGGATCTCCACATGCCGCAACCTGCCGATATCCAAGAGATGTTCGAGCTGCTGTCGTAGCACCACCCTGCCCCCGACCGGTCTCCGCAGCGTGGCCTCTTCCTGGACGAAGGTGAGGAACGGCCGGGGTGTTCGCTCGAAGACGACCTTGCGTGCCATGCGTGCGGCGACGCGTCGCTCGATCTCCTCCTCCGTATAGGCAGGCAGCCGCGCCTCGTTCAACGCCTGTGCGTACTCGGGTGTCTGGAGCAGACCGTGGATGTGAAGGGCGGTATAGGCGCCCATCTCCACGGAGTCGTCCTCCAACTTCGCCAGATCGCGCACGTTCTTCGGATACCGGGCCTCCTCCACGTCCTTCCTCATCGCGGAGACCTTGCCGCCCGCCCCGGTCACCTCATCCGTCTTGTCCAGGAAATCGGGCTTGGGGATCCGCACCCCCCGTTCCACGGCCGAGACCATGTCCCCGCCGTACCCGATCGCGTCTCCGAGTTCCGCTTGTGTCAGTGCGGCGGCCTCGCGCCACATTTTGATCTGTCGCCCGACGGTCTTGAGTACGGCCGCAGCTTCCTCATCCTCCATACAGCTCAGCGTAGGAACAGGCCGTGGCGCCGGGGGAGTTGAGCGCAGACGTCACTCGAAGGGGTGCTCGACTCGCCCGGGTCCCGCAGATCCCCGATCCGGTTGCCGGCGGCGTGGCCCTGGATCGCGGGAGTCCACGACCCGGTCGGGCCCGACGCAAAGACCAAAGAACCGGGGAAAGAACCCAACCCGCCCCACCGCCCCCGGCGATCACCCACGAGGGTGAACATCCTCAACTCAATTGGCGCGGAAGGGACTTCATGGTGCAGCCTCAGCCGCAACAACTGCAGACATGCATCGGCCCTCGCCGGGACTGGCATCCCAGTGCGAGGGCCTGATCACCAAGGAAGAAAGCACCCGCTTCCCGATGACTGACGAGCAGCCTAGCGCGCCCTCGCGCGCCAAGTCCGGCCATTCCCGCACCGGCGTCACCCACGTGAACGAACCCCACCACGACAACTTCACCGTGGTCGGCAACCACCTCGCCCAGCACCCGGATCTCTCCCTGATGGCGATCGGCCTGGCGGTGCACATCCAGTCGCTGCCCGACGGAGCCCCCATCGGAATCAAGGCGCTGACGGCGAAGTTCCCCGAGGGCGAGATCCGGATCGCCGCGGCGCTGCGGGAGTTGGAGCAGCACGGGTACCTGGCACGCATCAAGGAGCGTCTTCAATCGGGCCGATTCGTGACCCGGACGTACTCGTACAACTTGCCGCGGCGTACGACGCTCAGGGCAGCGGCAGCGCCCGAACCCCGCCCGACGGCGACGCCGGGGCCCGCCGCCGACCTCCTCACCGGACTGCGCGCCCACGACGCGCGCCTGCTGCTGACCGAACGGGACGTGGACCGCCTGGCTCCGGCAGTAGAGGCCTGGCTGGAACGAGGAGTGCCCGCCACAGCGGTACAACACACCCTGACGTCCGGCCTCCCCCAGGAACCCATCCGCCACCCGGCGGCCTTCCTGTCCCGCCGCCTGACCGACCTCCTCCCACCGCACCTCCCGGCCACCCCGCAACCCCTCCGCCCGGCCCCCCTCCAGACCTGCGACGCCTGCGACCGCGCTTTCCGCTCCCCCCACCCGGGCAGATGCCGCGACTGCCGACCGGCCCAGGCGCCTGAGCGGAGCGTGGCGTAACCATGCCGGACGCGCGTCATGAGCGACAGCCTCCACGGACCGCTGATCCCGATGCCTGAGCTGACCCCCGACGCACTTCGGAGCGCGGTCGGGCGGATCGCCCCCAGCAGGCTTCCGGCGCTCACCCAGCATCTCTTCGAGGCGACGACCAACGCCCAGCAGACCCAGAGCCTCGCTCCCCTCCGCGCCTTCGTGCACTCCTGGGCCGTGTTCGTCGCGATCGAACGCCACCCGGCGCGTGCCGCGCGGTTGCGGGACCTGGAGCGCATCGTGGACGCCGGCGAGCAGGACCCGTCCGAGGCCATGGCCGAGATCCGCGCGATCCGGGAGGCGGCCGAGTCCGAAGTCGGGCTGTGACCGCAACGTCACTCGGTACGGGTGAAAACTGAACACTCGGGCTCAATAACCGCCACTTACCGCACACCCCGCATACCCTTCCGCCCCCTGAACCGACCGTTCCTGGTCGATTACAGTGCTGAACGTGGGTGCGACAGCGGGCGCCGTCTGGGGCCGTTCCGAGCAGCAGGACTTCCGTAGCCGGGTGCGCGGAACGATGCTCGGGGTCGCCGTGGGCGATGCGTTGGGCGCGCCCGTGGACGGGATGAGCCTGGAGGAGATCAGGGAGGCGTACGGCGCCGAGGGCCTGGTCGATCTGGGGCTCGGGTACGGGCGGCGGGGTGCTGTGACGCACCTCACTCAGCTGACCCTCTTCTCGGTCGACGGGCTGATACGGGCCCAGGTCCGCCGGGACACGGGCGCCTGGCATCCGCCGACGGATCTGCACCGGGCGTACCTGCGGTGGGCGGCCACTCAGCGGGACTGGGGTCCGGACGAGCGGCGCAAAGAAGACGGCTGGCTGGCGCGCGAGGAGTGGCTGTACGCCCGCCGCGACGCCGCCCGATCGCTGCTGATCGGCTTCGGCGACGAGGCGATGGGCACCCTGGAGGCGCCGAAGAACCTGGGCGAGGCGGGACCGGAGGCGGCGGCGAGGTCGGCGCCCTTCGGCCTCCTGGTCGGCTGGGAGCCCCAACTGGTGGCCCAGCTGGCGATCGAGTGCGCGGCACAGACGCACGGCCACCCGGTCGGATACCTGTCGGCGGGCGCGTACGCGATCATCGTGCACGCCTTGGCCTGCGGCGAGAGCCTCGACGGCGCGGTGCAGCGGGCGCTGGCGCTGCTGGCGGCCCGCTCCGGCCATCAGCCCGTCTCGGACGCGCTCCAGCACGCGCTGGGGGCGGTGCGCCAGGGGATGCCGACCCCGGCCCGGGTCGAGGAACTGCTGGGTGAGGGCACGGCGGAGGGCGTACTGGCGGTGGCCGTGTACTGCGCGCTGGTGGGCGAGGACGTACGCCACGGCCTGTGCCTGGCGATCAACCACGACGGCCCCTCGGGAGCGACAGGCGCCCTGACCGGTGGCCTCCTGGGCGCCCTGCACGGCGAAACGGCCCTCCCCCCGGCCTGGCTGGCCGAGCTGGAGGGCCGTCCCACGATCCTGGAACTGTCCGACGACTTCGCGATGGAGATGACCCAGGGCCCGGCCCTGCACGGTCCGGCGGGCTCCTCCCCGGGCTGGCTCGCCCGTTACCCGCGCGGCTGAGCCACCTCGTCCACGGGGTCGGCCGGAGCCGGAACCGCCGCGGCGGCCGATCCGTCGTCGTCGGAGTTGACCTTGTCGATGATCGCCATCCGCTCCGGGGTGTCCTCCGGCTTCACGAAGCCGATCAGGATGTACAGCACCAGGGACACGGCGAGCGGGATGGACACCTGGTACTGCAGCGGTACCCCGCCGTCCACGTTCCAGTGGATCGGGTAGTTCACCAGCCAGAACGCCAGCAGACCCAGAGACCATGACGTCAGCGCGGCCGTCGGACCCGAGCGGCGGAACGGCCGTAGCAGCCCCAGCATCATCGGGATCGCCATCGGGCCCATCAGACCGGCCACCCACTTGATGACCACCGTGATGATGTCCCCGAACGTCGGCGAGTTGACCTGCGTCGCCGCCGCCATGGACAGGCCCAGGAAGACCACGGTCGTCACCCGCGCCACCCGCAGCCCCTGCCCCTCGCTCCAGCTCCGCGCCCGACGCCAGATCACCGGTGCGCAGTCCCGAGTGAACACCGCCGCGATGGCGTTGGCGTCGGAGGAGCACATCGCCATGGTGTGGGAGAAGAAGCCGACGATGACCAGGCCCAACAGGCCGTGCGGGAGCAGCTGTTCCGTCATCAGGCCGTACGAGTCCGAGCCGTCCGGCTTCTGCGACTCGACCAGCAGCGGCGACATCCACATCGGGAAGAACAGCACCAGCGGCCAGACCAGCCACAGAATCGCCGACAGCCGCGCCGACCGCTCCGCCTCCTTCGCGTTCCGGGTCGCCATGTACCGCTGCGCCTGGTTGAGCATGCCGCCGTTGTACTCGAACAGCTTGATGAAGAGGAAGGCGAGCAGGAACACCGTTCCGTACGGCCCCACCAGCGGCTCGCCGTGGCCCTGGAGTTCCGGCTCGTCCCACGCGCCGAAGAAGCCGATGCCCTTGTCGTCCAACTCCACGACGACGGCCACGAACATCGCGATACCGGCCAGCAACTGAATGACGAATTGCCCGAGTTCCGTCAGCGCGTCCGCCCACAACCCGCCGATCGTGCAGTACACCGCCGTGATGCAACCCGTGATCAGGATCCCCTGGTTCAGCGAGATCCCGGTGAACACCGACAGCAGCGTCGCGATCGCCGCCCACTTCGCACCCACGTCGACGATCTTCAGCAGCATCCCGGACCAGGCGAGTGCCTGCTGCGTCTTCAGGTCGTACCGGTTCTTCAAGTACTCCAGCGGGGAGGCCACATGGAGCCGTGAGCGCAGCCGGTTGATCCGCGGGGCGAACAGCTTCGACCCGATGGCGATGCCCAGGGCGATCGGGAAGGACCAGGTGACGAAGGAGGTCACGCCGTAGGTGTAGGCGATGCCCGCGTAGCCCGTGAACATCACCGCGCTGTAGCCCGACATATGGTGCGAGATGCCGGAGAGCCACCAGGGCATCTTCCCGCCGGCGGTGAAGAAGTCGCTCACGTTGTCGACGCGTTTGTGCGACCAGATGCCGATCGCCACCATCACGCCGAAATAGCCGATGAGCACGGCCCAGTCGAGACCGTTCATGTGCGCCCTCCCAGGGTTCAGCCCGGCGCTCATCGTGGGCGCTGCCTCGTGAACACGACAAGCAGGCGTAAGGTCAAGGGGAGGTAAAAGTATTCGACATGATGGTTCTGGTTCACATCTATGAACTCACCGCATCAGCTCCCCCGCGTTGACCAGCAAAGACTGTCCCGTGATCGCCCGCGCACGATCCGACACCAGGAACACCGCCGCGTCCGCCACATCCCCGTCCGTGGCGAGCTCCGGCAACGCCATCCGATCGGTCAGCCGCTTGCGTACGGCGGACTCCTCGACCCCCTCCGACTGCGCCGCGAACCGCACGTACGCCCGCACCGGCGGCCCCCACATCCACCCCGGCAGCACGGTGTTGACCCGGATCCGATACGGCCCGAGCTCCCGCGCCAGCGAGTACATCGCGCTGGTCAGCGCCCCCTTGGACGCGGCGTACGCGGCCTGCCGTACCTGCGAGGGAGCGGCCACCGCCGACTGGGTCCCGATGAACACCACAGAGCCGCCGCCCGATTTGAGTGCCGGCAGGCAGGCCCGCGTCATCCGCAGCGACCCCAGCAGATTCACGTCGATCACCTGCTGCCAGGTCGGGAAGTCCGCGTCCTCCAGACCGCCGAAGTACCCGTCCCACGCGGCCACATGGACGACCGCGTCGATCCGCCCGAACCGCTCTCGCGCCAGGCCGGCGAGCGACTCGCACTGCGCCTCGTCGGTGATGTCCGTCGTCCGGTACGCCGTATGCGCCCCGTCCGGATCGATCTCGGCCGCGCTCTTGGTGAGGTTGGCCTCCGTACGCGCCCCGAGGACCGCGTTCCCCCCGTCCCGTATGACCGCCGCCGCCACCTGATGCCCGAGTCCGGGCCCCACTCCCGAGACGACGACTGTCCTGCCGTAGAGCAGCGACATCGCGGACTCCCCTCTCTGGCCAAATATCTGACGGAGCGTCAGAGTATGAGCGACGCGAGGAAAGGGGAACGCCATGGACACCCGCAGCGACGTCTACGCCGAACTCGCCGCCGTCGGCCCGTACGGAGTCCGCCCGGGCCATGCCCTGATCACCATGGTCGAACCGCACCCGGGCCATGAGTACGCCTACAACCGCTGGTACGAGGACGACCACTACTACGCCGGCGCCATGGCCATGCCCTGGATGTACGCGGGCCGCCGCTGGGTCGCCACCCGCGATCTGCAACTCCTGCGCGCGCCCGAGAAGTCGGCCGTTGCCCAGCCCGTCACCGCGGGCTGCTACCTCTCGACGTACTGGATCACCGATGGCCGCTACGACGACCACATGAAGTGGACCGTCGCCATCAACAAGCGTCTCAACCGCGACGCCCGCGTCTACCAGGACCGCACCCACGTCTTCACCGCCTTCCAGGACCACGAGGCGACGGTGTACCGGGACGGGGCGGCCGGGCCGCGGGACTTCCACGCCCTGGACCATCCGTACGCCGGCCTGGTGTTGGAGGTCATCGACGCCGAATCGGCCGAGCAGCGGGCCGAGTTGACCGAGTGGCTGCGCTCACGGAACCTCCCGAAGCGCCTCGCGGGGTCCCCGGCCGCCATGGTGACGATCTTCCGGCCCACGCCCCTGCCCGGCGACCGGATGACCTACGTCAAGCAGGTCGAGGGCGTGGAAACACGGCTGACCCTGCTGTGGTTCCTGGAGGCGGATCCCAGGGAGTGCTGGGACCCGTACTTCACGGGGCTCGACACGATGGAGGGCCTGGGGCGGCTGGAGCTGCTCGCGCCGTTCGTGCCGACGGTTCCGGGCACCGACAAGTACGTGGACCAGCTGCGCTGAAGGGAGCTACTTCAGCGCGTCCGGACACGGAGTGCCGCGCGGTACGTCGTACGGCGCGGCCAGCCGGTAGGTCCCCGCCTTCGGGGCCACCAGCATGGTCCACTTGTCGCCCAGCGCGTCCTCGTCCGTCTCCATCAGGCAGCCGTTGACGTTGTCGTACGACTTCGGCTCACCGTCGGGACGGTCCTTGGAGGCCTCTGTCTCCTTCGGCGGATCGAGCTTCTTGCCCTCGGCGTCGACGATGCTCAGCCACGGCGAGTACGGGATCCGGATCAGCACCCGCCCCGGCTCGCTCACCCGCATCGTCCACTCGCCCTGCTCGGCCCGCTCCACCACGGTGTTCGGCTCGGCGAGCGGCGCCGGGTCGATCACCTGGAAGAGCTGCCAGTTGGTGTCGCCCCACACCTGCTTCAGATACGGCATCCCGCGCTGCACCAGCTCCCGCTCGCGCTCACCGCCGTCACCGTCCGGCTCGTCCTTCGGCACCACCACGAAGTGCACCGCCCAGCGGTTCAGCCACTCCAGATAGTTCGCCGAGTTCAGGGTGTCGTCGTAGAAGAGCGGATTGCGCTCCATGTCGGCCTGGCGGTTCCAGCCACGGGCGAGGTTGACGTACGGCGCGAGCGCCGAGGCCTCGCGGTGGGAGCGGGCCGGTACGACCTCCACCCGGCCCTTCTCGGCGCCGACCTCCTGGAGCTCATTGACCAGCGGCGCCAGTTCACGGGCCCAGGAGGCGGCCGGGGTGGTGTGCACGATGTCGTCGACCGACTTCACGCCGATCCACACGTTGAACCCGACGAGGGCCAGCACGGTGACGTACCACTTGCGGGTGCGCGGCACCGTGAAGGGCAGCGCCGCCGCCAGGGCCACACCCGCGAACAGCATCGAAAGCCGGGTGATGTTGGAGCCGATCTGCGAGCTGATCAGCCACACCAGGACGACCGACAGCGCGTAGACCGCCGCGGTCAGCCGGACCGTCGTCCACTCCTTGGGGACGAGGAAGAGCACCAGGACCGAGGAGGCGAACGGCAGGATCACCGAAGCGAACATCATCGGCTGCGTCCCGGAGAACGGGAACAGCCACGCCGATACGGCCACCACCGCGCTCGGCGCGAGCCCCAGCGCCCAGGCGCCGGGCCGCCGCTTCTGGAGGAACAGCGCCACCGCCACCAGACCCACGAAGAGACCGGCGACCGGCGAGGCCATCGTCGCGAGCGCGGCCAGCGGGGCGGCGCACAGCGCCTTCGCCCAGCGCTTGTAGCGCCAGCGGTACGGCCAGCAGAACACGACCGCGACCGCGCCGAGCGCGAACACCGTGCCGAGACCGTAGGTGACCCGCCCCGAGGCCGCGTTGCACAGCAGCGCGAACACCCCGGTCAGCGCGGCCCACAGCGGATTGCGGACGGACCGGCTGCGGATGAGGACGAGGGTGAGCAGGCCCGCGGAGACGGTCCCGGCGATCATCATCGTCGTACGGACGCCCAGCACCGACATCAGATACGGCGAGACCACGCTGTACGACACCGGGTGCATCCCGCCGTACCAGGCCAGGTTGTACGCCGAGTCCGGGTGCCGGCCGACGAACTCGGCCCAGGCGTCCTGGGCCGCGAGATCGCCGCCGCTGTTGGCGAACGTGAAGAACCAGACGATGTGCAGGACGCCCGCCAGGGCGGTGATGGACAGAACGGGGTGACGCAGCAGACGCTCACGTACGGTGAGGAAGACGGCGGCCGTGGGCGAGTGGTCCTCGCTCGCGGGCACGCGTATTCGCGGGCCGGTTTCCGGGCCCGCAGCGGCGTCGTCGGCGCGTGTCGGCTCCGTGGTGACCACCGTTAAGGCACTCCCCGTGGTGTCCTGTCTTCTGTTCTGGCCGCGTCCCGTTTCCCGCGTGTTGTCGGCCCTGTCCTAGAGGGTTTTCCGGCCGTGCCTTGTGAGCGACGACCTGACCCGATTCGTGACGCTAGCACGCAGCCCGCCGACCGGCTCCCGGGTGGGGGCCGTCGGCGGGCTGTGCGCGCCGGGGGATCAGCTGACGCGGATCAGCTTGTCCGTGAAGCCGGGCTCGACCAGGTCGCTCTGGAGTGCCACCGGCACCTTGACCGCGCCCGCGGTGCCGCCGTCGCCGACGGTGAGCGTGCCCACCTTCGTGCCGGCCCTCGCCTCGTGCGGTACGGCGTCGGCCTTGAAGTCCAGCTCCACCTTCAGGCCCGCCCAGCCGACCGCCTTGACGTCCTTAGTCGCCACGACCGGGGTACGGCCGCCGAGGCCGTCGTCGACGTATCCGACGACATCGCCCTTCTTCAGCAGCGTCGCCGACTCCAGGGCGCCCTGGGCGGCCCGGATCAGCTGGTCGCCGGAGTCGAGCGCGGCGGCGAGGATGCCGCCGCCGACGTCCGGCTGGCGCAGCACGGCACCGACGATGGTCCGCGTCTCACCGCCGACCTCCTGCTTCGCGGCGAACATGAGGTTGCCGAGCGCGGAGGTGGTGGTGCCGGTCTTGATGCCCACGACGTTGTTCTTGCCGACCAGCTGGTTCCAGTTGCCGTGGTTCTCGCCCTTGTAGTCGTCGTACGACATCATCGCGGAGACCTCGCGGAAGGCGGGATCCTCCATCGCGGCCTTGGCCAGCTTCATCTGGTCCACGGCCGTGCTGACCGTCGTGTTGTTCAGGCCCGAGGGGTCGGTGTACGTCGTGTTGGTCATGCCGAGGTCCTCGGCGGCGGCGTTCATCTTCTCCACGAACGCCTTCTCGGAACCGGCGTCCCAACGGGCCAGGAGACGCGCCACGTTGTTCGCGGACGCGATGAGGATGCTCTCCAGGGCCTCGCGCTGGGTGATGGAGTCGCCCGCGGTCACCTTGACGGTCGACTCCCCTTCCGCGGTCGCCTGCTCCTCGGCCGCCTGGTCGATCTCGATCTTCGGGCCTTCCTCGCCGCTCTTGAGCGAGTGGTCGCGAAGGATGACATACGCGGTCATGACCTTGGCAACGCTGGCGATCGGCACGGGCTTCTGGTCGCCGGAGGAGCCGAAGGATCCGATGCCCTGGACGTCGAGCGCGGCCTGTCCCTCGGCGGGCCAGGGGATGTCGACCTCGGAGCCGTCGAAGGTGTACGTGGACTCCGCGGTGAGGTCCAGGGTGGGGGTCGGGAGCGGTCGTACGGCCTGCACGATCGCGAACACGACGACGAGCAGGAGGACCAGGGGGGTCCAGATCTTGACCCGTCGGACCAGATTGCGGACGGGGGTGTCCGGGGGCGGCGGGGTGTTCGTCAGCTCGGCGAGCAGGTCCAGCGGGGGCTTGGGGGGGAGCGGTTGCTGGGTGGTGCGCTCGGGGCCGACGTGGGGGATGGCGGTGGTGACGTCGGGCTTGAGGGCGACGAACTTGCTCGTGGGCTGGTCCACGGCGGGCGGGCGGGGGGCGCGGATGGCGGTGGTGGGGTGGTCTACGGCCTTGGCTGCGGGTGCGTCCCGCTTCGCGTCCTCGGCGGCGTCTGCGGCCGCGGGTGCGTCCCGCTTCGCGTCCTCGGCGTCTGCGGCCGCGGGCTCGTCGTGCGGTGCGTCCTCGGCTTCGCCTTCGGCCGTGTCGTTCCCACCCGCACCACCCGTGCTGGCTTCGTCGTCGGGTGCGGGTGGCCCCTGTGGGGCTTCCTCGTCGTCGGCGGCCTCGGGTGCGTCCTCGGTTTCGGCCTCGTCCTCGTCGGCCGCGGCTTCCGGCTCGTCGTCCGCTGCGGCTTCGGTCTCCGGCTCCGAGTCCTCGTCCTCGGCTTCTGCCTCGGGCTCGGTCTCGGTCTCGTCCTCGGGCTCAGGCTCGGTCTCGTCCTCAGGCTCGTCCTCGGAGGCGGCTTCGTTCTGTGGCTCCTCCTCGGGTGCCTCCTCCTCGGGTGCCTCCTCCTCGGCCTCTTCCGTCGGCTCCTCGGGCTCTGTCGGCTTCTCGTCGCCCTTGGACACCCATGCCGCCACCGCGGCCCGCAGGCGGGCGTCTCCGGAGTCGGGCTCCTCCGCCTCCGCCTCCGGCTCGGGCGTCGCCGGCTTTCGGGCTTCTGCCAGGTCGCTTGCCGAGAGGATGCGGGTCGCTGTGTCCACGCCTCCGCGGGTCATTGCCAGGCGGGGGTCGGTGGATTCGTTCCGGGCTTCCGGAACCGGACCCGCGCTCCCCGACGTCGGTTCTGCCGACGACTCGCGCTGCTTCGAACTGTCGGGGGACTCGCCCGCCACCGATGCCTCCTAAACCCGTGAACCGACGTAATCGTCTGAATTGTCTGAACCGCCGCCGCCCGGACCCCGCTCCAACGCGCTGTCCGAACCATGTACCAGTGTCCTGTGTGCGGGCTTGACTGACGCGGTAGACGAGAACGACATACCTACTGGTTCCCTTACAAACAGGTCACGCACCCTCGACAGATGAATGTGAGAGGGGTCACCCTGTCATTCATCCACGCGGGGAGGCATGGATGGGCAGGAGCCGCAGAACAATTCCGGAGGAGCTTCTGCTGCTGGCACTGGACCCGGCCACGGGTACCACTGCACAGCCGCAGTCGCTCGACCTCGGTCTGGCCGGAGCACAGCTAGTGGAGCTGGCGCTGGCCGGACGGATAGCCCCTGACGGGGATCGTATCGCCGTGGTCGTACCACGGCCGACTGGAGATCCGACTTTGGACTGTGCGTTGGAGTTGCTGCGCAGGCGTGGCGCTCCCGTGCGTGCCGTCCATTGGATTGGCGGGCCCCGGCTGGGGCTGCGCCAGACCTACCTCTCGCATCTGGAGCGGTGCGGCATGGTGCATGCCGTGGCCGGACAGATGTGCGGGGTGTTGCCGACCACTCGCTACCAGGCGAGCGACAACGAGATCAGCCGAGAGATCAGGGCCCGGCTGGACTCCGCGATCCGTACCGGCGTACCGCCGGACCCGCGGACCGCGGCGCTTGCCGCACTGGCGCATGCGGTCGGCCTCGGCAAGCACCTGTATCCGGGCAATGAGGGCAGGTCCTCAAGGTCCCGGCTGCGGGACCTGATCAGGCACGACCCCATGGGCGGTCTCGTCGCGCACGCCGTGATGGACGTCCAGAACGGCGTCGCGGCCCAGCCGCGTCGCAGCCCCGCTCCAGCCGGCCGCCAGCCGGCCCCCGGAGGCAGGGCCGCACCGGAACCCGCTCGTGGCGTTCCGATGCAACCGCGCCGAGGCTCGATGGCGCGCGTCGTGGCCCACTGAGCCGCAGTTCCACGACCCGCACCAATCGGCAGCTACGCCGCACCGCAGTCCCCAAAGGCCCGGTACGGGAGCCGCTGGTCCGCGCGGGGTGGCGGGACCGTATGTGTCCGGACGACGACACGGTCCCGCCGCCCCGCGCGGCCGCATGTGCGGACGGCTTGCGTCCATGCCCCGAACTGGCGTGTATGCAGCGCATATCCACCGTTTCCCAGCGGTAGAAAGCACCTTGGTGGCAGTCTGCTCAACAGCAGATACGCAAAGTCGCAAGCAGTACATGCAGCCGGAGGTGCACGTCCCGTGGCGTCCAATGTCAATCCCACTGTCAGGCGCCGCCGGCTGGGTCAGGAGTTGCGCCGGCTCCGCGAGCTCAAGGGCATGACGGCCGAGGAAGTCGCCGAGCGGCTGCTGGTCTCCCAGTCGAAGATCAGCCGTCTGGAGAACGGCCGCCGCAGCATCAGCCAGCGCGACGTCCGCGATCTGTGCGGGGTCTACGAGGTCGAGGACGTCCGGATCGTCGACTCCCTGATGCAGATGGCCAAGGACTCGCGCCAGCAGGGCTGGTGGCACTCCTTCGGCGACATCCCGTACAGCGTCTACATCGGCCTGGAGACGGACGCGGCGAGTCTTCGGGTGTACGACCCCCAGGTCGTCCCCGGTCTGCTGCAGACCCGGACGTACGCGGAGGCGCTGATCGCGGGCGCGCTGCCGGAGACCGCGGCCGCCGAAGTCGAGAAGCGTGTCCAGGTGCGGCTGCGCCGGCAGGAACGAATCATCGCCCCGGACAACCCGCTGCGCCTGTGGTCCGTCCTGGACGAGGCCGCCCTGCGTCGGGTGGTCGGCAACCGCTCCCTCATGCGCGAACAGTTGGAGTACCTGGTCGAGCAGTCGCAGCTGCCGCACGTCACCGTGCAGGTGATCCCCTTCGACATGGGCGCCCATCCCGGCCTGAACGGGCAGTACGCGATCCTGGAGTTCCCGGACGCGGCCGATTCCAGCGTGGTCTACATCGAGGGCGTCACCAGCGATCTGTACCTGGAGAAGGCGAACGACGTCCAGAAGTACGCGGTGATGTACGAGCATTTGCGGGCGCAGGCGCTGAATGTGGACCAGTCCCGGCAGTTCATTGCGGACATCGCGAAGGAGTACGCCCGCTAGGGCCGAGGCTCTGGATCCTGCCCCCTGGGCAGAAGGAGGCGCACAGTACACCTTCGCCCGGCCAAGATGGAAGCTCCATTGGAATATGCCATCCGGTCGAGTGAATGGTCGCTTCATCAGCCGATGTTGGCGAGTAGCGTCGATCACGCCATCGAGCAACACCGTTGGCGCAATCTCAGCAACTCATCAACTGGCAATGCGGAGCGAACATGGCAATTCGTCAGGGCGCCACGGACACGTGGACCAAGTCCTCGTACTCCACGGGAAACGGCGCGTGCGTCGAGATCAAGTCACCGGTTCTCGCGGCCATGGCCGTCCGGGACTCCAAGGTCCCCGAGGGTCCCACGCTGGCCTTCCCGGCGGACGCGTGGAACGCCTTCGTGGCTCAGGCCGGCCGAGGAGCATTCGACCTCGGCTGATGCGGCACCACCTATCACAACTCCATAAGCACCACAGGAAGAGCCCTCTCGACCAGCCCGCCGTCCTTGCCGAGGGGGCTCGGCTTGTGCCCGGCAGATGCGCAACGCGTCTGCCGGGCACGGCCGTTCACCGGCTCGGTGGCTACTTCACCGGGAAGGCGACATCGCAGACCGGGTCCTCGGGGCCCGCCGCGTCCCAGTCGGCGAAGTAGATCTCCCGGCACGGGCCCGCCTGCCACAGCCCCTGCTTCGGGATCCACTCCTCCACCGCCTCAAAGGCGGCCAGGATCTGCGGATGGGCCACCTGGGCCTTGGTGATCCGGGTGTAGGCGAGCCGCTGGGCCGGCTCCACGCGCACCTTCGTCGCATGCGTACGGCCCTGCTTCTCGACCCACGCCCGCGCCGCCGCCTCGTCGGCCACCGGCACACACGACTCGGCCGGGCCGTCGCTCTCCATCGACACATCGGAGTGGTAGACGACGAACGGCGCGCCGGTGCTGCCGCCGCACTTCTTCGCCCCCTCCTCGAGCCGCCCCAGCGACGCGCCGATCCACGCCGGCAGCTCGCCCGCCAGCACATGCCGCATCTCGGTGATCAGCACCTGCTCGGGCACGTCCACCGTCTCGACCACGAACTTCCCGTACATCTCGGAGCTCCTCCCCGACAGTCGTCCACGGAGGTACTCGGCGAGCGTCCGCTGCCCGGCGAACCGCGTCTCCACGTCCGCCCAGTACGCGTCGAGCCGGCCCGCGGCCGTGGCCCCGTCCGGTGCCTCGACGACCTCGGCGATCCGCGCGAGCGGCATGTCGAGCTGGCGCAGAAGGGCCACGAGCCGGGCGCGTTCGACCTGTCCGGCCCGGTAGTAGCGGTAGCCGCTGACCTCGTCGACGTGCGCCGGGGCCAGCAGCCCCAGCCGGTCGTACAGCCGCAGGGCCTTGGCCGACAGCCGCGCCCGGGCGGCGAACGCCCCGATGGTGAGCAGTTCCTCTCCTACGTCCACCACGTCATCCTCCGTCACCGGGCGCCGTTCGCCCGGTGACAGGACGCTCGGGTCTGCCCCAGGGGAAAGGTCAAGCGGCGATCTGCGCCTCGACGGCGGCCACGACCTCCGCGGCGTCCGGCTCGGTCTGCGGCGAGAACCGGGCGACGACCTGGCCGTCCCGCCCGATCAGAAACTTCTCGAAGTTCCAGCGGATGTCCCCACTGTGCCCCTCACCGTCGGCGAACCCGACAAGACGCTCGTACAGCGGATGCCGCTGCTCCCCATTCACCTCGACCTTCTCGGTCATCGGGAAGGTCACGCCGTACGTCGCCGAACAGAACTCGGCGATCTCCTCGGCGCTGCCCGGCTCCTGCCCGAGGAACTGGTTGCAGGGCACGCCGAGCACGGTGAAGCCGCGCCCCGCGTAGTTCTCGTGGAGCTGCTCCAGCCCGGAGTACTGCGGAGTCAGCCCACACTTGGAGGCCACATTCACGACGAGGACGACTTGACCGAGGTACTGCTTGAGGTCGGCGGATCCGCCGGCGAGCGCGTCGATCTGGACATCAAGGGGATTGCTGCTGTTTACAGTCATGCCCGGATGCTAGCCGCGCCGGGTGACATCTCTCCGGCCGCCTCCACCAGCACCTCCCCAGCCGCCGTACGCACATAAAGCACCGACCGCCCCGCCCGCCGCCGCTCCACAAGCCCCGCGTCCAGCAGCACCCGCAGATGACGTCCGACCGAGCCGAGACCCTGTCCGGTCACCGCGACCAGCTGGGTCGTGCTCATCGGGGTGCCGAGCAGGACGAGGACACCGGCGCGGGTGGTGCCCAGGAGCGCCCCGAGTCCCGTCGGGACGGCACGGCGGTCGTGGTGCGAGGCGAGCGCGCCGGTGCAGGGGTAGACGACGGCGTACCGGTCGTCGCCCTCCCACGACACCCACCCCGACTTCGGCGTCACCGGCACAAACACCAGCTCGGCGCCCGAGATCTCCCGCGGCGGGTACTCGTGCCGGTTGACCTGGAACCGGCTCTCCCCGAGCCACCGGGTCCCCGGCCGCAGCGAGTCCAGCACCGCCGCCCAGCCGCTCCGGCTCACCTGCACGGTCCGGGCGACCACATCCGCCTCCAGGATCCGTCGGCGCCGGTCCCAGTCCGGCCGTACGGTCTCCTGCCAGACGTACTGGAGCAGCGCGGCCGCCCGCTCCGGCAGGTCGTCGCGGTCCAGCTCGGCGGGGAGCGGTCCGGCGAGGGAGACGGTGAGGTGGGCGCGAGCCTCCGAGGGGCGGGCCGCGCGCACCCGGGCGACGCCCTCCTCGAAGGTCTCCCCGTCGCGGGGCGTGGGCGTGAGGAAGTCGGCGATCCAGTCCCGCCCGAGCCCGGCACGCACCAGCAGCGCGGTCACCGGATCGGCGGCGAGCAGGGCCCGGTAGCCGGGCAGATGCGCGCGCAGCCAGGCCTTCTCGCCCGGGTGGGCGCCGGTCGCCGCGTGCAGCAGCTTCAGGCTCGCGAAGGTCTCGGCGAGCGGCGAGAGCACGAACCGGCTGCGCGCGAGCGTGTCCGCGTTGACCTGCCACCAGCCCATGACGCCCCTCCTTTCGCACCTGTGCGAAACATTAACGGCCCCCGCAAGCGCCGCCCGAGACTCCCGCTCATGCGCAGCAACAGCTACCAAGCCCTCTTCCGCACCCCTGAGTTCACCCCGCTCTTCCTCTCCTCCTCGGCCCATGTCGCGGCCCAGACGGTCGGCTCTCTGGCGCTCGCCACGCTCGTGTACCGGGCGACGGACTCCCCGCTGCTGTCGGCGGTGAGCATGTTCGGCCCGTCGCTGGCCCAGGTGCTGGGCGCGTCCCTGTTCCTCTCGGGTGCCGACCGTCTCCCCCCGAGGGCGACCCTGACGGGCATGTCGCTGGCCTTCGCGGCGGCCACGGCCCTTCTCGCCGTACCGGGTCTGCCGATCTGGGCGGTCTTCGTCATCCTGCTGACGCAAGGCCTGATCGCGTCACTCGGCGGGGGAGTTCGCTGGGGACTGCTGAACGAGATCCTCGCCAAGGACGGCTATCTGCTGGGGCGTTCGGTCTTCAACATGATGAGCGGGATCATGCAGATCGCCGGGTACGCGACGGGCGGGGTGCTGGTGGCGCTGCTGTCACCCCGCTGGTGCCTGCTGCTCTCGGCCCTGCTGTACGTCCTTGCAGCGGCTGGAGTCCGTCTCGGCCTCACCGCCCGGGCCCCGCGCGCCTCGGGCCGCCCGTCGGTCGCGGCGACCTGGCGCACCAACGCCCTGCTCTGGTCCTCCCGCCCCCGCCGGACGGTCTACCTGGCCCTGTGGATCCCCAACGGCCTGGTCGTGGGCTGCGAGTCGCTCTTCGTCTCCTACGCCCCCGAATCCGCCGGCACGCTGTTCGCCTGCGCGGCGCTCGGGATGCTCGCGGGCGATGTGACGGTGGGCCGCCTGATCCCACCCGCGCGGCGCGCCAGGCTGGGGGTACCGCTGCTGATGCTGCTGGCTGCGCCGTACGCCTTCTTCGTCCTCGGCCCGCCCGTGCCGCTCGCGGCCCTCGCCGTGGCGCTGGCGTCGGTCGGTTTCGGGGCGAGCCTGATCCAGCAGGAGCGGCTGATGGAGCTCACGCCCGACGAACTGAGCGGACATGCGCTGGGCTTGCACTCGGCCGGGATGCTGACCTTGCAGGGGGTGAGCGCGACGCTGGCCGGTTCGGTGGCCCAACTGACGTCTCCCGCCACGGCGATGGCCGTGATGGCGGTGTCGTCGCTGGCGGTGACGGTGTGCCTCGCGAGGGGGCTGCGCGCTCCGGTGCCCGCGGGAATCGAGGAGCGCGCATTGTCTTGACGTGTCCCTGGCGGGGTGGATACATGTGTGGGAGCGCTCCCATGTTTTTCTTCCGATGCTTTCCGGTGCTCACTTCTCAGGAGTCGCAGTGAGAACACACAAGAGCTCGGTGGCGGCGAGGCAGTTGACGGTGAGACTGTTGACGGCGCTGGCCACCCTGTTAGGTCTGCTGGTCCTGGGCGCGACGCCGTCCCAGGCCGCGGAGCCACCCGTGGACGCCCAGGCCACTGGCCTGCACATCAGCAACGGCCGGTTGGTGGAGGCCAACGGCAACGACTTCGTGATGCGCGGTGTGAACCACGCTCACACCTGGTACCCCGGCGAGACCCAGTCGCTGGCCGACATCAAGGCGCTGGGCGCGAACAGCGTCCGCGTGGTCCTGTCCAACGGCCACCGCTGGACCCGGAACACGCCCGAGGACGTGGCCGCGGTCATCGCCAGTTGCAAGGCGAACCGGCTGATCTGCGTACTGGAGGTGCATGACACGACGGGCTACGGCGAGGAGGCGGCGGCCGCCACGCTCGACTCGGCGGCGGACTACTGGATCGGCCTGAAGGACGTCCTGGCCGGCCAGGAGAACTACGTCATCGTCAACATCGGCAACGAGCCCTGGGGCAACACGGATCCGGCGGGCTGGACGGACCCGACGATCGCCTCGATCAAGAAGCTGCGGGCGGCGGGCCTGGAGCACACGATCATGGTGGACGCGCCGAACTGGGGCCAGGACTGGCAGGGCGTGATGCGTGCCAACGCCCAGGCGGTGTACGCGGCGGACACCACCGGCAACCTGATCTTCTCGATCCACATGTACAGCGTGTACGACACGGCGGCGGAGATAACGGACTACCTGAACGCCTTTGTCGCAGCCAAACTACCCATCCTGATAGGGGAGTTCGGCGGCCCTGCGGACCAATGGGGCGATCCGGACGAGGACACGATGATGGCCGAGGCGCAGAGGCTGAACCTCGGTTACCTGGCCTGGTCCTGGAGCGGCAACACGGACCCGATCCTGGACCTGTCGATCGGCTTCGACCCGAATCAGCTGAGCAGTTGGGGCCAGCGGATCTTCAACGGCGCCAATGGCATAGCCCAGACGTCGAAGGAGGCCACGATCTTCGGCGGCGGGGGGACCGACACCCAGCCCCCGACGGCCCCCGGCACCCCCACGGCATCGGCGGTGACCTCGACGTCGGCACAGCTGAGCTGGCCGGCGGCGAGCGACAACGTCGGCGTGACGGCGTACGAGATCGTACGGGTGACGGGCACGACGGAGACGACGCTGGCCGCGTCGACGACGACCTCGGCGGCCCTGACGGGCCTGTCCCCGAACACGGCGTACACGCTGGCGGTCTACGCGAAGGACGCGGCGGGCAACCGCTCCCCGCGCTCGGCGACGGCGACGCTGACGACGACCAACCCGCCCACGGGAACCTGCGCGGTCACCTACCGCGTGGTGAACGAATGGCCGGGCGGCTTCCAGGCGGACCTGACCGTCCGCAACACGAGCACGACCCCGGTCAACGGCTGGACCCTGACCTTCGCCTTCCCGGCGG
Source organism: Streptomyces sp. NBC_00287 (assembly GCF_036173105.1). NCBI lineage: Bacteria > Bacillati > Actinomycetota > Actinomycetes > Kitasatosporales > Streptomycetaceae > Streptomyces > Streptomyces sp. NBC_00287. The sequence continues at coordinate 4,223,407 of NZ_CP108053.1, read as the reverse complement.
GCCAGACGGTGACGAACATGTGGGGCGGAGTCCCGACACAGACGGCGGACACGGTACGGGTGGCCCCGGCGTCGTACACGACGACGATCCCGGCGTCCGGATCGGTCTCGATCGGCTTCACCGGCACGAAGGGGACGACGAACCCGTCGCCGAGCGTGTTCACGCTGAACGGAGCGACTTGTACGGCGAGTTGACCTTTGTGGACGGGCCCGCGGCTGAGGTCGCGGGCCCGTCCCTGACTCACGAAATGGCGCGCAGCGACTCACGAAATGGCGCGCAGCCGACCGTGGGACCGCTGACGGAGCTGCTCGACGGCCTGGGCGGTGGCCTCGTCGGCCGGGAGGAAGACGACCAATTGCTGGTTGTCTGCCGAGAGTTCGAGAGTCTCGCGGCGCAGCCGAAGTTCCCCGGCCGTCGGGTGCTTGAGGCGGAGGTCCCCGCGCCCGGGAACCGTGTGACGGTTGAGCCGACGGGTGAAGTCAGGCCCTGCGAGAGGGGCGAGCTCCGTGCTGAACCACTCGGAGTTCTCGACGGAGGGCGCGAGCCAGAGGTCGAAGACCTGCTCGTCGGCGATGTCGTCCCAGTCGGCGAAGAAGGACCGGGCGCGGGGGTCGGTGAACAGGTACCGGGTGAGGTTCGGGCTGTCGGAGTCGAGCAGTCCGCTCCCGCTCGTCACGGACGCGTAGCCGCTGCTGTGGGCGAGGATGTCGCCGAGCCGGTTGGTCACGACGGCGATACCGGGTTCGAGCAGACGGAGGGTCTCCAGGACCGTCGGACGGACGTCGCGGCTCGGGGGTGCGGGCCGGCTGTGGGCGGAGCACTCACCGCCCGTGATCTTGGCGAGGTAGCGCAGATGGTTGCGTTCGGCGGGGTCGAGGCTGAGGGCGTCGGCGAGGGCGTTGACGACCGCGATGGAGGGATTGCGGTCCCGGCCCTGCTCGATGCGGGTCAGATACTCGACGCTGATACCGGCCCGGGCGGCGAGATCGAGGCGCCGCAGCCCCGGTGACCGACGGCGACCGCGATCGGGCAGCCCCAGCGATTCGGGCTGGATGCTGTCGCGCTTGGCTCGGATGAAGTCCCCCAGTGGCGTCCCCATACGGCGAGCATAATTCGCGGTCGGCCGCTCGCGGAGTGCTCAGCGTGGCCCTGCGGGGGCCAGCCTGAACACGGTCTGGTTGGGGCCTTCGTAAGCCCTGATCGTGGTGGCCATGGAGACGAACAAGCACAAGCTGGTGATCATCGTCGGAAGCGTCCGGGACGGACGGTTCGGCCCGGTGGTGTCCTCGTGGGTGGCCGAACAGGCCGCGGCGCACGGTGGTTTCGACGTGGAGGTCATCGATCTGGCCGAGGTGGACATCCCGTTGGCCCTCCCGGCGGCACCGCCGAAGTTCGCGGGAGACGACTACCCCCGCCCGGCCGGGATGGCGCCCCTGACCTCGGCCCTGGAGGGCGCGGACGCGTTCATCGTGGTCACACCGGAGTACAACCACAGCTACCCCGCCTCCCTGAAGGCGGCCATCGACTGGCACTTCACCCAGTGGACGGCCAAGCCGGTCGCCTTCGTCAGCTACGGCGGTGCGGCGGGCGGCCGCCATGCGGTCCTCCACCTGGAAAACGTCCTGACGGAACTGCATGCGGTGACCATCCGGGACGGCCTGTCCTTCCCGATGTACTTCACGTCCTGGCAGGACGGCCGCCCCCTGGACCCCGAAACCCCCGGCTACGCCAAGACCCTCCTCGACCAGCTGTCGTGGTGGGCGGGAGCCCTCCGGACGGCACGTGAGGCGGCGCCTTATCCCGGATGACGGAATTGTTCACTTGATCAATGCTTCCCTTTCTTGCGCTAGCATGATCGCCGTCATCTGCAATTCATGTAGGGGGTCCAAATGCGCAAGAAGCGCATAGCGACAGTTATCGCTGCCGCGGCGGGAGCTTTTATGCTCCTTTCCACCCAGGCGTCCGCCATCACCTGGGAGACGGACAGCGCCACCGGGCTGTCCCCGTCCTCCAGCGGGTCGAACGTCTGGGCCCACAGCTCCTACGAAGACGCCAGTGCGGCATTCCAGGAGAACGGCGACTGGTTCTTCGTCTCCGACAACAGGGCGGACGGATTCTCCGCTGCCACCCAATGGCGTCTCCACAACTCCAGCGGCACGCTCGTGCGCGGCGGAACTATCTGGATGAGGCTGGGCGCCGGCGAGTCCCGCTGGCAGAACAAGGACTTCACAGAGGGCTATCAGCTGCAGTTCAGGATTTGCCGTGGCCACTATGGCGGGACTTACCTTGAGCATTGCGGCGGGTGGGTTTACACGACTGCCTGACCATTGCTTCAGTAAGTGAATACCAAAGGCCCCGGACCGTGATTGGTCCGGGGCCTTTTGTCTGGTGTTCCCCTGGCGGGATTCGAACCTGCGGCACCCGCTTTAGGAGAGTGGGATCGAATCCTTGCTCATGCCGCCGTGCAGTCCGCTCACGCATCGTTCACGCGCTGCCGGTTGCTGCGCGTGGGTCAGACCTGACCGAGGTCGATCTCCACCGGGAAGGGGGCCGCTACCTTGAGGACGCCGGTGAACACGTCTCCGTCCCGGTAGGTCTTCGTCGCGGGGTCGAGGACGTAGGTGTACACGAGAGGGACGCCTGTCGCGGCCTGCTCGATCCGCCAGTAGAAGCCGATGCCTGCCTTGGCGTACTGGTCGACCTTCACGATCCGGTCGGTGGTCTCCGAGCCCGGCGACACCACCTCCGCGACCAGCAGCACATGCTCGGGGCGGGTGGGGGTGATGTCGATCGTGTCTGCGCGGTACACGATGACGTCCGGGCGGCGATTGGTGAGCGGGACGTTCTGAAGCCGGACGTCGAAGCCAGTGTCGGCGTTCCACTCCGGGCCCGCGGCGGCACCCAAGGCGTTCGCCAGAATCCGGGCCAGCCGGTTGTGCCGCTTGGACGCACTCGGACTAACGACGACCATCCCGTCCACGATCTCGATACCGGCGCACTGCTCCTCGGACCAGGACTCGTACTCCTCCGCCGTGATCTGCTCATGCATCCACGCCGGGGCCACCATCTCGGCCGTCATGAAGCACCTCTTGGACGCTGTGCTGCGGACCCGATCCCACTGGACTCAGCGTACTGTCTGCCATCCGTCCGGCACGCTGATGTCGCTCACGCCCCTCCCCGACGGCCGGCATCCGACCAGCGAGCCCACGACAGGTGAGGAACCGGCGCGGTGCATTCGTCACCAGGGGATCGGAACAGGCGGGCGGATTATCCCGCGCGATCAGACGTCAGTGACCGCTGTCCCTCCTGACCAAGCCTCGACGCTGCCTCGGTTGCTTCGGCCACCTGATCTGTAGGTGGGACCGGGATAACCCGCTTCCGCGGAGGCGCCCGAGCCCGTCCGCTCACGCAAACGGCCCCGGACGGCGAGTCCGAGGCCGAATAGAGTGCCTCCCAGGGGGGAGAAACCCCAGGTCAGAGCGGTAATGCGTGGTGCCCCCGGCAGGATTCGAACCTGCGACACCCGCTTTAGGAGTGGGGGCGAATTCTTGATCGGCGGTGGTGGTTTATGCCGGGCGGTGCTGTCCCCGCAGGTCAGCGCCATCCCGGCACGACGCTTGATTCCGCTCATGCCGGGTGGTGCTCTGCCATCCGCTCACGCATCGCTCACGCGAACGGAGGCATTCTGCCTGCGGGGGACGGGCATGAGTGGGCCAGCAAGCGATCGATGTTTCCTGTGGGATGGCCCCGGTGCTCAAGTGCGGCGGATCTGTCCCCGTAAGACCTGAGCCGCCCCCTGCCTCCGCGATCAGGGCAGAAGCAGGGGGGGGAGTGCGGCGGCGGGCCGGGGCTTCAGGAGGTGCTGCCGAACAGGCCGTCCGAGGGCGGGGGTTCCGGTACAGGGGGCGTGTCTCCTGGTGTGGCGACGTCCGTCGGCGTCGGAGTGGCGAGTTCGCCGGGCGTGGGGGTCACTTGCGGGTCGGTCGCCTGTGGGTCGGTCGTGACCGGAGCGGTGGCCACCGTGAGGGTCACCGTGCTGGAGGCCGGGACCTCTTCGCCTGCGGCGGGGCTCTGGCCGAGGACGGTGCCGGGTCCCGCCGTCTCGGAGGGCTCCTGAGTGGTTTCCACGGCCAGGCCCTGATCCTCCAGGATCCTTGAAGCCTCCTCGACGGAGGACTGAGTCACGTCGGGCACCTCGACGTATCCGCCGTTGTCCTCGCCGTCGTCCGCGGCGCCGGCCTCACCCGGATCCTCGGGCAGGGAGGTGTCCTGCGCGCCGTCCGAGCCCGCCGGCCGTTCCAGCCCGGCGTCCGGCTCCTGGACGTCCACCAGCCGGTACGCCTCGACCTCGTTCCCGACGTCAGTGGGCTCGACCTTGACGACCTTGTCGTGGTCGTACGACATCCACTTCTTGTTCGTTCCCTTGAACTCGACGTCGACCTTGTCGACATCGTGCTCGAACGCCCCCAGCGGATTGCCGCAGCTGCACTGCACCACGGGCTTGCCGTACAGATCGACCAGGACCGCGATGCCGGCCTCCAGCAACGCGTCGAAGGCGACCGCCTTGCCCTTCCTGTAGTCGTGGTTCTTCACCAGCGTGTCGTTGCGCAGCAGAACGGGCGTCAGTTTCCCGACGAAGCCGCCGATCTCGTCGACGTCGATGCCCTGCGCCTTGGCCCACTCCAGGGCCTTGTGCCGGTTGGCGGGGTTCTTGAGGAATCCGACGAGTTTCGCCTTGTCACAGCTCTTGCCGTTCCGCGTCCCGCCATAGAGGCCGGGCTGGTCGCCCTTCTGCACGCCGCCCCCGAGAGTGAGTCCGTCGCCGATCGCGCGGTCGGCGGCGATTCCGACGGCCTCCGCGAAGAAGGGCGCAGCGGCCGGGGCCCCGCGGGCGACCGCCTTGACGGCGACCCTGGTGAACAACCCGCATCCGGTGACGGCCGGTCCGACGATGCTCAGGACCACGGCGACCAGGACCGCGATCCTGGTGATCCCCCGTTTGTGATTCATGGTTCTCCTTCACTGAGAGATTGGTTCTCGGGCGGTTTCCGCCCCGGCGCATGCCGGCCCGCGGCCTGACGCGTTCGGCACTCCCCTCGCGGTGCCGGACGCGTCGAGGCGCGTCTCGGGTGACGTCACGTCACGTGGTGGCCGATTCCGGGGCCGGGCGGGACAGGACCAGGGCGATCACGACGACGGTGACCACGATGAGGACCGAGACGACGGGCACGACCCAGGCCGGGACGCCGGTGACGAACAGCGCCGGGAGCGCGGTGATCGCCGACAGGATCCGGGACCCTGCGACGACGCGGGAGCCGGTGCGGTTGGCGGTGCGCCAGGTGTAGACGACGGCGACGACCGTGATCAGTCCGAGGACGACGTCGGCGACGAGGACGCCGGTCGGCGGTCCGGGCGTGTCGCTGTCCGACGCCGGAATGCCGGCCACGTTGGTCATGTCGAGCAGCCCGAGTGCTGCGGCGAGCCCGAGGCCCACCTTGTTCTTGCGGCTGAGCGTGGGACCCACCGCTTGTGTCGCGCCCATGTCGGTTCCCCCGTAAGGGTGTTGGGGCCGCCGGTGCGGCGACCCGGTGCACCGAGCATCGCGTCCGGACCCCTCGGCGCGCATCGTCAGATCCTCCCGGCCGTCCGGGAGGATTTCCCGATCGCAGGGAAGGCGAACTCTCCCGGCCGGGAGACCCGTTCGGCCATCATCGGGACATGACCTCCCCCGCCGGCCCGATCCGGGTGCTCATCGCCGACGACCATCCCGTTGTACGCCGCGGTATGAGCGCGCTGCTGGCCTCGCTGGACGGCGTGGAGGTGGTGGCGGAGGCGGCGACCGGTGAAGAGGCGCTCCGGGAGGCCCAGTTGAGTCGGCCGGATGTCGTCGTGATGGACATCCAGATGCCCGCGCTGGACGGTGTGGAGGCGACCCGGCGACTGACCGCCCTGCTGCCGGACGTGGCGGTGCTCGTAGTCACGATGTTCGAGGACGACGAGACGGTGGTGTCCGCGATGCGCGCCGGTGCCCGCGGCTACCTCCTCAAGGGCGCCCAGCAGGCGGAGATCCTCACCACCCTGCGCTCTGTCGCGGCCGGGCAGTACGTAATTGCGCCCGGTGTCGCAGCACGCCTCCTCGGCCGTCTCTCCCCGGCGACCCCGGCGGCCGCCCCCTTCCCCGAACTGACCGCCCGCGAGCGGGAGGTGCTCGACCGCGTGGCCCGCGGCTACACAAACGCCCGGGTCGCGGCCGACCTGGCGCTGGCCGAGAAGACCGTGGCAAACCGCCTGTCCGCGATCTTCCTGAAGCTGGGCGTGAGCGGGCGGACGGAGGCAGTCATCCTGGCCCGGGAGCACGGCCTGGGCGGCGGCGAGCCGGAGGCCGGGCCGTGACGGTACGACGCCTGAGCACGTGGGTCCTTCTCACGCTTCTCGTCACCGCGGCCTTCGCCTCTCTCGCGTTCGACCCGCCCTCTTCCTCCGAGCAGTGGGCGATCTGGGCGGTGATCGTCGGCACGTTCCTGGCGCTGTGCTGCTGGGTGGTCACCGCCCGCCGCCCAGGTTCAGCGTCGTCCCCGTACCTCTGCGCGTCCGCGGCCGTCCTGCTGGCCGCCCCGCTCGCGCTCGCCACCGGCGCCCGTGCCCTCGCCGTGGTCCTGGCCGTCCTCGCGTCGACGGTGGCCCTGCCGCTGGCGGCCCTGCGCGTCGTGCCGAAGCGGCCACCGTCCCGGCTGCTGGCCTACGTGGACGCGGCCGTCGTCGGCAGCGGCGCCGGCTGCGCGGCCGCGGCGGTGGCCGGCACGGCAGCCGCTCAGGTGGCCGCGGCGATCGCCGCCGGGACCGTGATGCTCGCAGGCACATGGGTGCTCTTCGAGGTCACCACCGGCGACGACCGGCGCCGCGTGCTGTGGCTGGTACTGGGCGCCGCTGCGACGACGCTGGGCGGCATGCTGCTGTTCGCCGCCGAGAACTCCCTGCCCATGGGGCCAGTGGACACCGTCGTCGCGACGAGTGCGCTGTCGCTCCCGCTGCCCCTCGCCATCACTGTCGCGCTTCTCGCGCCGCGACGGGCCGACGTACGGGTCGTGATCCGCGGGGCCACGGTACTGATCGTCATGCTCGCGCTGAGCGCGGCGGTCTACGAGGGTGTCGCGGCGGTGTGGGAGTTAGTGGTGGGCGCCCGGCCCGGCAAGGGGGTGCCGGCACTGCTGGCAGCCGCGATCGCCGCCGGGTACCAGCCCGTACGGCTGCGGGTCGAGGCGAGCATGGACGAGATGCTGTTCGGCAGGTCGGCCGACCCGGTCGAGACGCTGACCCGGCTCGGCACGGACCTCACCGCAGGTGCGCCGCCGCCGCTGTGGCTTCACACCCTGCGGTCCACGCTCGGCGTGCCCGGCATCGCCCTGCGCCAAGACGGGACCGCGGTCGCCACAGTGGGCACCATGGACGACGGCCACACCACGCGCGTGGCCCTGCGCGCGGGTGCCGAGCACGTGGGCGACCTGGTGGTGTGCCTCCCGCCCGGGCACCTGCGGCTGCCCCGGGCCGCGACGGCGGTGCTCGAGCTGGTGGCGGCGCCGCTCGCCCAGGCCCTGCACGCCGCGCGGCTCAGCGAGCAACTGCGCGTCTCCCGCGGCCGGGTGGTGACCGCGCTGGAGGAGGAGCGCCGCCGGATGCGCCGGGATCTGCACGACGGTCTCGGCCCGGCCCTGACCGGTATCGCCTACACCGCCGACGCGGCCGTCAACCTCATCGCCGCCAACCCGGAGCGCGCCGTGGAGACGCTGCGCGGGCTGCGCGCCGACATCGGCGACGCGATCACCGAGATCCGCCGGATCGTCTACGGCCTGCGGCCCCGTGCCCTCGACGAACTCGGCCTCGTCGACGCCGTACGCCAGCGCATCGCCCCGCTGTGCGCCGCGGACGGCCGACCCCTGACCGTCACGGTCGACGTTCCGCAACGCCTGCCGCCGCTCTCCGCGGCCGTCGAGGTGGCCGCGTACCGGGTGGCCGTGGAGGCCGTGACCAACATCGCCCGGCACTCCGACGGCACCACCGCCCACCTCACCCTGGAGCTCGCGGACCCCGCGCTCCTGCGCGTGACCGTCGCCGACAGCGGCCAGTGCACCGAGACGTGGACACCCGGCGTGGGCATCCAATCCATGCACGAACGCGTCGAGGAAATCGGCGGCACCCTCACCATCCGCACCACCCCTCAGGGCGCCACCATCACCGCCGACCTGCCCCTCGTCCTTCCTGCCTGACGGTGCCCCTTCACAACTTGCCATGTCTGAACCGCCCCGCGTTGATCGGAGACGTGAGTGTCGGTCAGCGACTGGCACGGATCAGCAGGGCCAACCGAGGACCGCTGTACGCGCCGCCGACAGCGTGATCCCGGGAGGGTCTGCGAGGACTGGGGCCACCTGTCCCCAAGGTCTCCACGAGGTCGTGATCGGCCCCCTCCGCTCACGCAAACGGCCCCGAACGAGGAGTCCGAGGCCGAAGAGAGCCCATCCCTGGGGAGAAACCCCAGGTCAGAGCGGTAACGCATGGTGCCCCCGGCAGGATTCGAACCTGCGACACCCGCTTTAGGAGAGCGGTGCTCTATCCCCTGAGCTACGAAGGCGTTCTGTGGTGGCGCGGCCGGATGCGGTTGCGTCACCGCCGACAGTGTAGCGGGTGGGTTGGTTGCGGGGCCGGTCAGTGGGTGGGGGTGAGGGCTGTGGTGAGGAGGGACTGGACCGTGGGGGGTACGCGCATGGTTCCTCGGGTGCGGGGGCTCATCATGTAGACGACTCGGCGTTTCAGGTCGCGGGTGGCGCCCAGGCCGCTGAGGTAGCCGTGGACGACGCCTGCCATGCCCCATGCCGTGGTGCCGCCGGGTAGGACCATGCTGTCGAGTCCCGCGCCGCAGAAGGCCCGGCCGCCCTTGACGTAGGGGACGTCCGGGACCCGGAACATGTGGGCGAGGCTCTCCGGGGTGAGGAGTTCGCCGCCGAACAGGGCCGTCAGGAATCGGTCCAGGTCGGGGACGGTCGAGATCATCTCGCCTGCGGCGCCGTGGATCGTCGGGCTGTGCTCGGTGATGTCGAGCCCGTTCTCGTACCCGCGGATGTGCGGTGCCGGCATGGTGGGGTCGGTGCCGGGGATGGTCGTCGCGGTCAGGTCCAACGGGCGCAGGATGCGTTCCTCTATCTCCTGCGCGTACGGGCGTCCTGTGAGCTGCTCGATCAGCATTCCGGCCAGTACGTAGTTGGCCCGGGTGATCTGCTGCCGGGTGCCGGGGGTGAAGCTGAGCGGTTCCCGCAGGGGGAGGTCGATCAGTTGCGCGGGGGTGAAGACGTCGAGGCGGTGGCGTAGGAACCAGGGGGTGTCGTTGTAGCGGACGTCGCTGTCGTCGGCCAGGCCGCTGGTGTGGTCGAGGAGTTGGCGTACGGTCACCGGCGCCTGGAGCAGCCCGGGGAGCTGGCGATCCACCGGTTCGTCCGGGTCGATCAGGCCGTCGTCGACCAGCCCGAGCACGACCGCCGCGACGAAGGTCTTGGTCACTCCGCCGATGCGGAAGCGGTGGTCGTGGCCGGCCGGTTCGCCGGTCATGAGGTCGGCGACGCCGGACGCCGCCGACCAGGGGCCGTCGGGGCCTTCGGCCCGTAGGAGTACGGCGGTGGCCTCGTTGTCAGGGCGATTGCCCACCGTCTGTTCCAGCGCCTCATTCACCGGACGCCACCCGCTCCACCGGCTCGTCCTCGGCGTCCGTCCAGGTCGCGATCATCTCTCCGGTGCCGAAGCCGCCGCCCGCCCGTCGGACGGTGTCCGCGACGAAGGTGTTGATCTGCTTGCCGTTCTCCGAGTTGGTCAGCACGATCAGGCCCTCGCCGCTGTCGACCCGAGTGAAGGTGCCGACGCGGTAGCCGACGGTACGGCCGCCGTGCCCGTACTCCACCTCGCCCGCGGTGGTGTCGACGACGGTGCCGAGGCCGTAGAAGCTGCCCGGATGCCACATGGTCAGCATCTGCTGTGCCAGCGGGCGGCCGATCAGGGTGCCGGGTTCACCGAGGTACGCGCGGCGGATCTCCAGCGCCACCTTGGCGAGGTCCGAGGCGCTCGCCCACAATCCGCCGGCCGCGACCTCGTTGCGGACGCGCCAACGGCCGGGTATCGGGGCCCCGTCGGGATCGTGGCCGACCGCCACCGGGGCCGGTGCGACGGCGGGGTGGTTCTGGTCGAAGGTGCTGTCGGTCATGGACAGCGGGTCGAGGACGAGGCGCCGCATCATCGCCCCGAAAGGCTCGCCGGTGACATCGAGGAGCAGCTGCTCCAGCACCGAGAAGTTGATGTTCGTCTTCTTGAAGACGGTGCCCGCCGGGTGCTCGGCCCGGACCGGCGCGTTGGTGGCGGGCGGGCGGCCGAAGAGGATCTCGGGGATCGACGGCATCGGCTCGGTGGGCAGGTAGTTGGTCGGGGGGACGTGGCTCAGGCCCGACTGATGGCTGATCAGCTCGCGCAGGGTGATCCGGGCGCCGTCCGGGACCTGCCACATGGTGAGGTACCGGTTGATGTCGGCATCCAGGTTGAGCACGCCGTCGCCGACGAGCTGGAGCATGGCCAGCACCGTGACGTGTTTGCTCACCGAGGCCACCTGGAAGGGGGTGTGGGGGGTGACCGGTTCGGGGCGGTCGGCCGCCGTTACCCCGTATCCCTCCAGGGACATCACCTCGCCGCCGCGCAGCAACGCGATGCTCACCCCGGGAACGTGGTGGGCCGCCATGACCTCCTCCAGTTCCCGCCGGAATGTCCCTGGCAGGAGCACGGCCCGTGTCGGCTCAGGCGTCGGTTGTACGTCGGTAGTCATGCCCTGTCCTCCCATCAACGAGTCGACGGCCTCGGCCAGGGCGGCCAGGGTGTCGTACTCGTACAGCATCCGCAGGGTCAGCGGCAGGCCCCGTTTGCGTGCCGCGCCGATCACCCTGATGACCATCAGGGAGTCCCCGCCGTAATCGAAGAAGTTGTCGTGCGCGCTCACCCACTCCAGGCCGAGCACCTGGGTCCAGATGTCGGCGATCGCCCGTTCGACGGGGGTGCTCGGGGCCGGACCTGCGGGATCCTCGGCCGGTGCGGGCGCCGGGAGGGCGGCCCGGTCCGGCTTGCCGTTCACCGTGAGCGGGATGCGGTCGAGCGCGACGAAGAGGCCGGGGACGAGGGCGGCGGGCAGGGTGGCGGAGAGCAGGCGGCGCAGTCGGGCCGGATCGATGTCCTCGGCCACCACAAAGGCGGCCTCCTCGCCCACCGCATACCCGGCCTCCTCGGCCACCGCACACGCCGCCCCCTCGCCCACCGCACACGCCGCCCCCTCGCCCACCACATAACCCACCAGCCGCTGTTCGCCCTGCCCGTCCCGCCACGGAACCACGACCGCGTCCCGCACGCCGGGCAGGGCAAGCAGCGCGGCCCTCGTCTCCGCCGGGGCCACCCGAACCCCGTTGATCTTGACCTCGTCGTCCGTCCGACCGACGTACTGGAGCGTGCCGTCCGGCAGCACCCGTGCCAGGTCACCGGTCCGGTACAGCCGCTCCCCGGGGCCGCCGTAGGGATCGGGTACGAACCGGTCGGCGGTCAGGTCCGGTCGGCCCGCGTAGCCCCGCGCGAGGCCGGCGCCGCCGATGTACAGCTCACCGGTCACTCCGACCAGGACCTGGCGCAGATCGGCGTCCAGGACTCGCGCACCGGCGTGCGGGAGGGGACGGCCGATCGGCACCGACCCCGTGAGCGGGCCGGACGGGACCCGGTACGCGGTGGCGTCGATGGTGCACTCGGTGGGGCCGTAGGTGTTCCACAGCTCCACGGACGGACTCAACGCCCGCACCCGCCCGGCCAGTTCACCGTCGAGCTGCTCGCCCGCCGAGCACAACAGCCGCAGCTCCGTGCACGAGCCCCAGCCCTCCGTCTCCACCAGCAGACGCAGCACCGACGGTACGACTTGCAGCACCGTCACCCGATGGTCGGCGACGGAACGCAGCAGCGCGGCCGGGTCCCGTTCCGCCCCGGCAGGGGCGAGCACCACCGCACCGCCGCAGACCAGCGGGGCGAACAGCTCCCAGCCGGCCGCGTCGAAGCCGATCGACGTCTTGTGGAGGACGCGGTCGTCGGGGCCGAGGCCCTGCTCACGCAGCGCCCAGGTGACCCGGTGCGCGAGTCCGCGGTGGGTGATCTGGACGCCCTTGGGGCGGCCGGTGGAGCCGGAGGTGTGGATGACGTACGCAAGGTGCTCGCCGTAGGTCTCCCGGGTGGGCGCCGTGGCCGGGTACGTGTCGAAGGAAGCGTCCTCCAGGTACAGGGTTCCCGGATGGTCGAAGCCCCGCGGGACACTCTCGCGCCGCGTCAGCAGGACCCCCGCGCCCGCGTCCGCGAGCATGAACTCCAGCCGGTCCAGGGGCGACGCCGGATCCAGCGGGACGTACGCCCCGCCCGCCTTCCACACGCCGAGCAGGCAGGCCACCAGGTCCGGTTCGCGGTCCAGCAGTACGCCCACGGGCGACCCGGTGGACACGCCCCGGTCCCGTAGGTGGTGGGCGATGCGGTTGGCGCGGGCCTCCAAGTCCGCGTACGACACGGTGGCCGCGCCATGGACGAGGGCCGGCGCGTCCGGGGTGCGGGCGGCCTGGCGCTCGAAGAGGTCGGGCAGGGTGGCCTGCGGGTCGGCCGGGGCCGCCGGGCAGCCGAGTTCCGTGAGCAGGGACCGCTCTTCGGCAGAGAGGAACAGCTCCTTGCCCGCGTCCCCGTCGGGGTCGGCCGCCATGGCTTCGAGCACCTGTCGGTACATCGCCCCGATCCGCTGTGCGGCGGCGTGGCTCAGGACGCCGGTGCTGAGAGCCAGGTGTCCGGCGAGGGTCGTCACGGCGAGGTCGAACTCGGTGCTGCCCTCGGCGAGCGTGGGCGCCACGTCGATGAGTTCCTGGTCGACCTGGTGGAAGTCGAGGTAGTTGAAGGACACGGTGACCAGTCGGCCGCCGCCCGCCATGCGCTGCATCTCCGGCATCGGGAAGCGGCGGTGCGGCCACAGCTCCACCTCGCGGTCGAAGGCCGACCGCACGAGGTCCAGCCAACTGCCGGTCGCCCGGCAGCGGTCGTGGACGAACGGCACGGTGTTCAGGTACATGCCGTGCACCCGGTCCGCGCCGACCGCCTCCGGCCGGGCGTCGCAGACGAGTCCGGTGGTGAAGGCACGCTCCCCGGTGAGAGCGCTGAGCACCTTGAGGTGGGCGGCGAGCAGCACGCTCTTGAGCGAGGCCCTGGCCCGGCTCGCGAGCGTACGCAGTCCGGGCTCCAGGTCGTGGATCGGGATACGGAGCCTGACCTGGCCGTCCTCCTCCGGTGTTCCCCACCCGGTCGACAGCGAGAAGGCGGGATGCTCTTCGACGACCCCGGCCCAGTAGGCCCGGTCCTCGTCCGAGGCCAGGGCACGCTGCTCGGCCGCGATGAAGTCGGCGTACCGCAGCTGGGTCTCGTCGGCCGGTTCCACGGCCTCGCCGTCGCGGAACCGCCGGTAGCAGTCGAGCAGCTCCATCAGCAGGTTGTAGTGGCTCCAGCCCTCGGTGATCGCATGGCAGCGGACCATCGACAGCCACCACGCCCCCTCGCCCTCCACATGGGCGGCGAGGCGGAGCAGCGGCGGGGAGGAGAGAGCGAACGGACGGGACCGCTGCTCGGCCTGGAAGTCGCGCAGGGCCCGCTGGATGTCCAGGGACAGGGACGCGGCGTCGTGCACGGACACCGGGATCTCGGCAGCCGGGTGCACCAACTGCACAGGCACCGAATAGGAGTTGAGGTCGAAGGAGGTCCGCAGCGCCTCGTGCCGCCGTACGACCGTCCGCGCGGCGGCGATCAGGGCGGCGGGCTCGAAGGGCCCCGCGTCCCGGACCCGGAACGACGTCACGCTGTGATAGCGGCGCAGCCTCTCGTCGGCCAGCATCTCCACGACCATGCCGGTCTGGGTCTGCGACATCGGGTAGGCGTCGACGAGCCCGGTCGGCAGCCGCTCCCGGTCCTCGGCGGTGAGCAGCTCGAACGGCTGCACAAGGGCCTGTACGGCCGCGGGTGCGCGGTCCGCGACGAGGACGGCGAGCGCGGCGACCGTACGGCAGTCGAAGACATCCCGTACGTCGAGGTCGAACCCGCTAGCGCGCAGGGCGCCGACGAGGGCGACGGCGCGGATCGAGTCGCCGCCGAGATCGAAGAAGCTGTCCTCGGCTCCGACGCGTTCGCGTTCCAGGACCCTGCGCCAGGCGGCGGCGATCTGCTCCTCTGTGCCTGGGCGTGGGGCGATGTAGGTGTCCGAGGCGGGCCCGGAGGGGGTGGGCAGGGCGCGGCGGTCGATCTTGCCGTTGGCGTTGAGGGGCATGGCCTCCAGGGCGGTGAAGGTGGCGGGGATCATGTAGTCGGGCAGCCTGGCCGCCAGGTGCTCGCGCAGGGCGTCGGCCTTGACCGTCCGAGGGGTGCAGTACGCGGCGAGCTCGCCGTCGACGGTCGTCACGAACGCCTCGTGGACGGCGGGGTGTTGGGCCAGGGCGGCCCGGATCTCGCCGGGCTCGACCCGGAACCCACGGATCTTGACCTGGTCGTCGAGGCGGCCCAGGAACTCCACGTTCCCGTCCTCGCGCTGCCGCACCAGGTCACCGGTGCGGTAGAGACGAGCGCCCGGTGCGACGGCGTACGGGTCGGGCAGGAACCGCTCGGCCGTGAGGTCGGGGCGGTTCGCATAGCCGCGGGCCACGCCCGTGCCGCCGACGTACAGCTCGCCCGCCACGCCCACGGGGACCGGCTGCAGCTGAGCGTCCAGGACGTACATCGTCATATTGGGCAGCGGTCTGCCGATCGGCAGGATCTCCTCCTCGGGCTCGGCCGGTACCTCGTACACGCAGGTGCCGACGGTCGCCTCGGTCGGTCCGTACTCATTGACCAGCCGCGTCTTCGGGGCGAGAGCACGCCAGCGCTTGAGCGTCGCCCGCGTGAACGCCTCGCCCGCGACGACGAGGACCGTGGCGAGGGCGGCGGCTTCGGAGGGCGTGAGCTGGTGGGTGAGCACCTCCAGATGACCGGGGGTGAGCTTGATGAAGCTGTACGGCGCCCCGGCGGACAGGTGGCTGCCGAGATCGGCCATGTCGACCCGGGCGGAAACCGTGTGCACCGTCTGTCCCGTCACCAGCGGCGCCCACAGGTTGGGGACGACGAGGTCGAAGGCCACCGACGAGAACAGGGGGGCGCCGCCGGTTCCCTGGGATGCCAACTCCTGGGCTGCCCAGGCGACATGGTTGGCCAGGCCTCGGTGGGTGACCTCCACCCCCTTCGGCATGCCGGTCGAACCGGACGTGAAGATCACATAGGCGAGCTGGTCGAGAGCGTCGACGCGGGGCGGCGGCGAGGCGGGGAAGTCCGTCACGGACAGGGGTTCGTCCACGAGCACCTTCGCGCCCGCCGCCTCGACGATCGCGGCCACTCGCTCGGCCGGATACGACGGGTCCACCGGCACATACGCCGCCCCCGCCTTCCACACCCCGAGCAGCGAGGCGACCAGCGCCGGACCCCGGTCCAGCATGACCGCGACCCGGGATTCCGCGCCCACTCCGCGGCCACGCAAGCAGTGCGCGATCCGGTTGGCCTCGGCATCCAGTTCCGCGTACGACATCGTGCCGTCCTCGCCGCGTACCGCCACCGCCTGCGGAGTCCTCGCCGCCTGCTGCTCGAACAGCTCCAGCACTGACGCCGCCGGCGCCTCGGACCCCGTGTCGTTCCACTCCACCAGCTGACGCCGACGCTCCCGCTCCGGCAGATGGGACTCCTGCGCCGACCCTTCCGGATCCGCCGCCATCGCCTCCAGCACCGACCGGTACAGCGCGGCCACCCGGGCCGCGTTCGGTCGGCTCAGGGCACGGGTGTTGGTCTTCAGCCCGATGCGCCGGGAAATGGTGGTGACGGCGAGGTCGAACTCCGTCGTCCCGGGGGCCAGCACGGTGTCCAGGTCGACCGCGTCGCTCTCCAGGCGGTCGAAGTCCACATGGTTGAGCAGGACGTCCACCAGGCGCCGGCCGCCCGCCATGCGCTGCATCTCCGGCATGGGGAACCGCCGGTGCGGCCAGAGTCCGGCCTCCTGGGCGTAGGCCCGCGCCACGAGTTCGCGCCAGGTGCCGGACGTACCGCCAAAGGCGAACGGAACGGTGTTGAGGTGCATGCCGTAGATGCGGTCGGCGTCCACTGCCTCCGGCCGGGTGTGCACCACGACGCCGCTGGTGAACTCGGGTTCACCGGTGAGCAGGCTCAGCACCTTGCCGTGCGCCGCGACCAGCACGCTCTTGAGCGAGGCACCGGCCTCGGCGGCCAGGGCGCGCAGCCCCTCCTCCAGATCGTCGAAGGGCACGGACACCCAGAAGTGCTCGACGGGCCGCTCCGGATCGCCCCAGCTCTCCGGCAGGGAGAACTTCGGCGTGCCGTGGATCGTCCGTGCCCAGTGGGCGCGGTCCTCCTGGGAGGCCAGGGCGCGCAGCTCCCCGGCGATGGAGTCGGCGAACCTGACAGTGGGCGGCGTGTAGGGCGACAGTGCCCGGCCCTCGCACAACTCCTGGTAACGGGCGAGCAGTTCCTGGACCAGGGAGTGGTAGCTCCACCCCTCCACGATGCCGTGGAACTCGGTCACCGACAGCCACCAGCCGCCGTCCACCAGGTGTGCGGTCAGCCGGAACAGCGGGGGTTTCGCGAGGTCGAAGAGGCGGGCCTTCTCCTCGGCGTGGAAGGCATCGAGGCTGCGCTCCACCTCGTCCGCGCCGAGGCCGCGCAGATCACGTACCACGGTCGGGATCTCGGCCGTCGGATGCACCAACTGCACAGGTAACGAACACGTCTTGAGATCGAAGGAGGTGCGCAGGACGTCATGCCGTTCGACGACCACGGCGGCGGCCGTGCGCAGGGCGTCGAGGTCGAAGGGGACCTTGTCGCGCATCCTGGTGGAGGCGACGTTCTGGTAGTTGCTGTGCCGGTCGTGCGCGAGCATGTCGACGACCATGCCGATCTGCGTCTGCGCCATCGGATACGCGTCGGCGAGCCCGGCCGGCAGCCGCTCCCGGTCCTCGTCGGCCAGCAGCTCGAACGGCCGCACCGCCTCCCGTACGACGGCCTGCCCCCGCCCCGCCACGATCCCGGCAAGACCGGTCACCGTGCGGTGATCGAAGACGTCCCGTACGGCGACGTCGAATCCGGCCGCGCGCAGGGCGCCGACGAGTGCCACCGCCCGGATGGAGTCGCCGCCGAGGTCGAAGAAGCTGTCCTCGACGCTGACCCGGTCCAGGCCGAGCACCTCCTGCCAGACCTCGGCGACACGCTCCTCGACGACGGTGCGCGGAGCGGCGTACGCCCGCTCCCCGGCCAGCGCGTCCCGGCCGGGTGCGGGCAGGGCGCGCTTGTCGAGCTTGCCGTTGGTGGTCAGCGGGAGCCGGTCGAGGGCGACGAAGGCCGCGGGGACCATGTACTCGGGCAGCGAGGTCGCCAGGTGGGCCCGCAGCTCGGCCGGACTCGGCGCGTGCTCCATCGGCAGGACGTACGCCACCAGCTGTTCGTCGCGGACGAGGACGACGGCGTCGCGCAGCGCCGGATGGGTGGCCAGCGCGCTCTCGATCTCGCCGAGCTCGACGCGGAAGCCACGGATCTTCACCTGGTCGTCGATCCGGCCGAGGAACTCGAGCCGCCCGTCCGGGAGCCGCTGGGCCAGGTCACCGCTCCGGTACAGCCGGGAGCCCGCGGGGCCGAACGGGTCCGGCACAAAACGCTCGGCGGTCAGCTCGGGGCGGTTCAGATAGCCGCGGGCCACACCCGGGCCGCCGACATGGATCTCGCCCGGCACCCCGACCGGCACCAACCAGCCCTCGCGGTCCAGCAGATGGACGGAGAGGTCATCCAGCGGGCGGCCGATGACACTGCCCGCTCCGGCCTCCAGGTCCCGCTCGGTCAGCCGGTGGTAGGTGGTGTGGACGGTGGTCTCGGTGATCCCGTACATGTTCACCAGGGCGACCCGGTCCAGGCCCCGCCGTTCGGTCCACGGCCTCAGCTCGTGGACGTCGAGTCGCTCGCCCGCGAACACCACGGCCCGTACGGCGAGTTCACGCTCTCCCGCAGCCACCGCCAGACCGCGGAACGCGGACGGCGTCTGGCTGAGGACGGTCACCTCCTGAGCCACCAGCAGGTCCAGGAACTCCTCCGGCGAGCGCGTGACCTCGGCCGGCACCACGACCAGCCGACCGCCGTGCAGCAGCGCACCCCACATCTCGAAGACCGACACATCGAAGGCGTACGAGTGGAACAGCGACCACACATCGCTCTCGCCGTACGCGAGATGCTGCCGCGCTTCCTCCAGCAGCCGCACCACGTTGGCGTGGGTGAGCGCGACGCCCTTGGGCTTCCCGGTCGAGCCGGACGTGTAGATCGTGTAGATCAGGTTCTGCGGGCTGCCCTCCACGGCCGGATCGGTGTCGGGCTGGGCGGCGATCAGCTCCGCGTCCCGGTCCAGAAGGACGAGTTCACCGTCGTACAGGCCCTCCAGAGACTGCGCCGAAGTGCTCAGCACCACCGGGGCCGCCGTATCCGCCGCGATGTAGGCCAGCCGCTCGGGCGGGTTCGCCGGATCCAGTGGGACATAGGCGGCGCCGGACTTGAGCACACCCAGCAGCGCGGGCATCAGCTCGATGCCCCGCTCCAGACAAAGCCCGACCAGGTCCTCCGGGCCCACACCCTTCGCGCGCAGCAGATGGGCGATGCGGTTGGCACGGGCGTTGAGCTCCCCGTACGACAGCGTTTGCCCGCCGTACGAGACCGCCGCGGCATCCGGCGTACGTCTCACCTGCTCCTCGAACAGCTCATGGACCCGCCGGGTGACGGGACGCCCGCCGCGTGGTCCCGCGGCCTCCAGCAGCGCCGTGCGCTCCTGCTCGGTGAGGATCTCCAGACGGGAGATCGGGGTCTCCGGCCGGGCGGTGGCGGCGGTGAGGAGACGGACGAAATGGCTCAGCATCCGTTCGGCCGTCGTACGGTCGAACAGGGCTGTCGCGAACTCCAGTTGTGCGGACAGCGCTCCGTCCCGGCCCTCGTTCATCACCAGGGAGAGGTCGAACCGGGCCGGGGGGTCGGCGGGCGGGATACGGGTCATGAAGACGCCCGGCAGCCGGTAGTCGTCGACCGTCTCCTCGCGCAGGGTGAACAGCACCTGGAAGAGCGGGGTGCGCGACCGGTCGCGTTCCGGTTCGAGTTCCGTGACCAGGTGGCGGAACGACACCTCCTGGTGCTCGAAGGCGTCGAGCACCGTGCCGCGGGTGGCGGACAGCAGCTCGTCGAAGGCCGGATCACCGTCGAGGCGGCCGCGCAGGACGAGGCTGGTGATGCCGTAGCCGAACAGGCGCTGCCACTCCGGGCGGTTCCGGGTCGAGAGCAGGGTGCCGACGGCGATGTCGTCCTCGCCGGTGTACCGGGCCAGCAGGACCTGGAAGGCGGTGAGCAGCACGGTGAACGGTGTCGTGTCATGGCGCTTGGCCAGATCCCGTACGGCGTCGGCGAGTTCGGCCGGCAGCGCGCGGACGACCGAGTCGCCCCGGGGATCGCGCACGGCGGGGCGTGGCCGGTCCGTCGGGAGGGCGAGCGGGGTCAGGCCGGCCAGCTGCCGTCGCCAGTAGGCGAGACTGCGCTGTCCGGTCTCGCCCGTGAGCTGCTCGCGCTCCCAGGCCGCGTAGTCCGCGTATTGGAAGCCGAGCGGCTCCGGGCCCTCTCCGGGACCGGCCTCGTACAGCGCGCTGATGTCCTCGGCGAACAGGTGCGTCGACCAGGCGTCGCAGGCGATGTGGTGCACGACCACGATCAGGATGTGCTCGTCGGCCGAGCAGCGCAGCAGCTGTCCGCGCACCGGCCACTCCCGCTCCAGGTCCAGGGGTCGCTTGGAGGCCCGAGCGATGCGCTCCAGAACCGCCGACTCCCTTTCGGCATCCGGGAGTTGGGAGATGTCCTCGACAGGAAGCTCCACCGGGCGCACGGGGTCGATGACCTGGAGGGGCTCCGAGTCCTGCCAGGTGTACCGGGTGCGCAGGATCTCGTGCCGCGCGAGGAAGCGGTCCCAGGCCCGCGCCAGGGCCGGGACGTCGAGAGGGCCCCGCAGCCGCAGGGCCAGCGGGACCAGATACTCGGGGCTGCCGGGTTCAAGACGGTTCAGGAACCACATCTGCTGCTGGCCGTGGGACAGCCGCAGCGGACCGTTGCGGTCGGCGCGCACCGGGTCCCTGCGCCGGTGGCCGCGGCCCTTTCCCGCGAGCCTGCGCCTGAGCAGTTCGGCGCGGAGGGCGTCCCGGTCACCGTGTGCGCTCGTGCCCATGATCGGTCTCCCTTGTCTCGGTGGACTTCTCGGTCGTGGCGGCGTGTTCGTCCCGCAGCGCCGGGGTGGTCGTCGCCGCCGTGGCCAGTGCCGCCACGGCGCCGCCGATCAGCAGGAAGACGAGGCCCGTGCCGAAGGAGGAGAGGGCAAGACCCCCGAGCAGGACGCCGAGCACATTGGCTCCGGTGGCGATGAGATGCGAGGTGCCCGCGACCCGGCCCTGGAGGGCGTCCGGGGTGGTGCGGACCTGGTAGACGGCGGCGGCGACATTGAAGACGCCGGTGATGTATCCCGTCCCGGCGAACAGCACGCCGAGTACGACCGGCTCCCGGGCGAGGGCCATGGCGGTGATCAGGGCCGCCCAGCCGAACAGCCCGCCGACCAGGACCGTACGGAGGCTGATCCTGCGCTGCCACCAATTGCCGCTCAGCGCCCCGACGATGCCGCCGATTCCGCCCGCGGCCACGATGACGGCGACCGCACTCTGCGCTCGCCCCTCCTCCTTGACGAGCACGAAGAGCGCGAGCGGCAGGATCTGCAGGAGCAGATTGCTGCCGGCGACGAAGGCGAGCGCCGTGCGCAGGAACCGCTGCCGCGCCAACCAGCGCAGTCCCTCCACGAGTTCGGTGCGCAGCGACTTCTGCGGCCCCTTGCGGCGCTGCTGGAACTCCTTGCGGATCAGCAGCAGGCTGCCGAGCGAGGCGAGCCCGGCCAGCGCCGAGAAGAGAAAGGGCGCCCAGCGCGCCGCGCTCTGCAGCAGGACGCCGCCGGGCTGGCCGAGCAGCACGGCCGCGCGCCCGCGCGCCTCGTTCTGCGAGAGGGCCGCCGCCAGTTGGCCCGCGTCGACGACATTGCGTACGGCTCCGCGCTCGGCGAGCCGGTACAGGATGGCGAGGCTGGTCTCCAGGAACGCTACGGTGGCCAGCTGGACCGCGGAGAAGTGCCCGGCGGCGAGGGTGACGACGACGCTGCCGAGCGCCACGGCCCGTGCGCCCTCGCAGACCATCATCAGCCGTCGCCGGTCCCAGCGGTCGACGAGGACACCGGCGGGCAACTGCACCAGCAGCAGCGGCAGCAGCGCCGCGAACGACACCGCCGACATCACCAGCGGCGAATCGGTGTGCCAGAGCACGATCAGCGGATACGAGACCCCCGCGACCCTGGTGCCCAGAAAGGACACGGCGGCACCGGACCACAGCAGCAGGAAGTCCCGGTTCCGCCGCAGAGGCGTCGGACCGGTCGTTTCGATCGCGGTCATGGGGCGACGGTGAGATCGGCGCCTATACGCGATCTATACGGTCCGTCCCTGACACCGTGGGTCAGGACAGGGGCACGTGGGTGAAGCGGGACGCCGCGCGGAGGTCCGTCGCGATGGCGTCCGCCGTGGCCCGCAGGGCCGGGAGGATGCGCTGCTCGCAGTCCTCCGGGGTGTGGCGGGCCGCGTGCATCGCCACGCCCGCCGCGGCAACCGCCCGGCCCGCACGGTCGTGGACGGGGACCGCGAGGGCGCGCAGCCCGCGTTCCTGTTCGTCGTCGACGAGGACGTGCCCCAAGTCCTCCAGCAGGACGCGGCCCTGCGCCGTCTCCCGCGCGGGCAGGCGGGTGCCCGCCTGGACGTGCACGCTCATGACGCGGTGCGCGGCGATCCCGGCCGTGCGGTGGATCTCCGAACCGTCCGGGGTCAGTACGGCCAGCGACGTCGACTCCTGGATCCGGGCGGTCAGGTCCGCCAGGTGGGGAGTCGCCAGGCGGGGGAGTGTCGTCCGGGACAGCGGGGGGAAGCCCAGGGACAGGACCCGGGACGTCAAGGCGTACGTGCGCTCGTCCGGGCGGGTCACCAGGCCCAGGTACTCGTACGTGATCAGCGCTCGCCGTGCCGTCGCCCGTGCCAGTCCCGTCGCCTGGGCCACCTCCGTCAGCGTCAGGCGGGCCCTGCCCTCGCCGAACGCCGTCAGCACCGTAAGACCCCGGGCCAGCGACTCCACGAAGTCCCGGCCCAGTTCCTGCTTCGACCCGCCCGTCCAGGCCGCCAGGGCGGAGGGCGGCGCGGCCGGTTCCACGGCGGGTGCCCTTCTCAGCTCCCGCTCCATCGTCGCCACCGCCCGCCGCAGCCTCGGCAGCAGCGCCTCACGCAAGTCCGTCGCCGTGTGGCGGCTCGTGTGGCTCACCACGCTGGCCACACAGGCGATCCGGTGCGTGCCGGGCTCCCGTACGGGCACCGACAGCGCCACCAGCCCCGGCTCGATCAACTGGTCGTCCAGCGCCCAGCCGTCCTCCCGCGCCCGCGCCACCCGCTCCGTGAACTCCTCGTCCCCGTCCGGCCGTTCCCTCGGCGGTACGGCCGAGAAGGCCCCGTCCTGCGGATCCCGCGCCCTGCGGTCGCGCCACGAACGCCACTCCTCCTGCGTCCACTCCAGGGCGAACAGCGGTCCCGGCGCGGTGCGTTCGGCCGGGAGCAGGTCGCCGATGCGGAAGCTGAGGGACATCGCCCGGCGGCGGGTGGCCTGGTGGATGAAGCGGATGCCGTCGCCGTCGGGCACCGCCAGGGAGACCGACTCGTCCAGTTCGTCGGCCAGCGCGTCCGCGTGCCCGCGCAACAGCGAGGGCAGCCCCAGGGCCGCCAGATAGGCGTTGCCCAGTTCCATCAGACGGGGGGTCAGGACCGCGTCCCGGCCGTCGAGACGGACGTACCCCATGCGGGCGAGGGTGGAGGTGATGCGGTCGACCGTCGAGCGGGCGAGGCCCGTGGCGCGCTCCAGACCGCTCGGGCTCATCGTCCCGCCCGCCTCCGTCAGCTCCCGCAGTACGGCGACCCCCCGGATCAAGGGCGCGACCGCCTCGGCAGGAGGGACGGCGGTCGTGATCTGTGCGGGCATCGGCTCTCCGGTACGGCGGTCTCGGCAGCCCAACCGTAATCCCGTGCGCGAGTCCCCGGCCCCGAGTCATCTGCGAGTCCGGGCAGGTCCCGCGGTAGTCCCGTGCGCGTGTCCTCGGCCCCGCGTCATCTGCGAGTCCGGGCAGGTCGAGCGGTAGTCCCGTGCGCGTGTCCTCGGCCCCGCGTCATCTGCGAGTCCGGGCAGGTCGAGCGGTAGTCCCGTGCGCGTGTCCTCGGCCCCGCGTCATCTGCGAGTCCGGGCAGGTCCCGCGGTAGTCCCGTGCGCGAGTCCCCGGCCCCGCGTCACCCGAGGGTCTCGGCAGGTCCCGCCCCAAACCCCCCGCGAGCCCTCAGCCCCGCGTCACCCGCACCACGTGATCACCGGACAGCTCCGCCGCCACCGCGATCCGGATTCCCCGCCGGGGATCCTTGAAGTCCTCGCCGGGCATGAACGGCGCGTCCGACAGTTCCGCGTGGACGTTCGGGCTCCGGGTGCAGCCCCCGCTGTCCCGCGCGCTGTCGTACACCCGTACCGGCCCCTGCCCGGTGTCCACGTCCGCGTCGACCTTGTAGATCAGCACCCCCGGCCGGCACACCGTTTCGTCGTTGCCCTCGCGGGTGCGCAGTTCCACGGCGTATCCGGTGCGGCCGTCCAGCGGGACGAAGACCAGTTTCGGGCCGCCGGTGCGGGCCAGCGGGGTCAGCCGGTACTCCGTCGTTCCGGGGGCCGTCGCGCAGCTGATCTGGGCCATGTCCAGCCAGCCCAGCTTCCATTTGTGCCAGCCGAGCAGGTCGTTGTTGGCGCCCCAGTCCTCGCTCATGATGTCCCAGTGGCCGACCGCGCCCCCACCCTCCTGGGTGTAGAGGTCGGGCAGGCCGAAGACATGGCCGTTCTCGTGGGGGAGGACGCGGTAGCCGGTGCGGTCGTAGGTGCCGGAGCCGTCGTCCTGGCGGGAGTAGACGAAGGAGGCGTTGGCGACGGGGACGCCGTCGGCGACCGGGGCCTCCGTATTTCCGGCGAAGGTGACCGAGAGGACCGTGTCCAGGGCCGAGGGCCCGGCGTTCGGCGTCACCAGGACGTTCAGGAAGTCGTAGCGGCGGAAGTCCACCTTCGGGTCGGCCGCGGCCACCAGGTCCTGGACCAGATCCCGGTAGCCGGGGTCGAAGGGGGCGCCGCGTTCTATGCCGTACTCCTCGAACGACTTCGGCATCCGCAGCCAGCCGGGGATCGGGGTCTCGGCGCGGTAGTCGAGGCGGCCGTAGGAGCTGGTGCGGAACCAGTTCTGGGTCTGCGGGAAGAACTCGCGGAAGCGGTCCCGGGCGCGGCCCTGGCCGCGGGCGTCGGAGAAGTCGATCATCAAGGTGAGGGCCCTGACCGTGCCGGTCGAGCGGGAGTAGCCGCCCGGTGTCGGTACGCCCTCCGACATCTGCACCGACGGATCGCCGCTGATCATGCAGGGGCCGAGCACGGAGCTGCGGGCCGGGGCGATCGGGCCCGCCTTCGCCGTCGTACCGCCCGCCGAGAGCTGTCCCGAGCCGGCCGCGGTGTTGACCGCGAAGGTCAGCGCGGTCACGGAGGCGAGGGCGGCGATGCGGCGGGGGCATATCCGACGGCTGGACGGCTGCATGCAGGGGCCCTTCGTCCGCGGCAGCCGCCGGACCGGCTGCACCCTTGCGATCACCCTCGGCCGAGGGGAGCGCGGGCGCGCGCTGGAGGAGCCCGAACGTGGCACCCGGAAGAGCTGTGACTCAGGTCACAGGAAAACTCGTCCGGGAGGGGAAATAACCGGGGATCGTCTCCCCGTTTAGACCTGTGTCCCACGCGAAACGGGGAGAGCTTCCCCGGATCGCACCCAGCACTCTTCAAGGAGTACGCCGTGCAGACCGCCATCCCCGTAGAGCGCAAGGTGACCCGGCCGCGCGCCGACGCCCTGCGCAACCGGGAGCGGATCGTCACCGCCGCCCGGGAGATGTTCGTCGAGCACGGTCCTGACGTACCGCTCGATGACATCGCCCGCCGGGCGGGCGTCGGCAATGCCACGGTGTACCGCAACTTCCCGGACCGCGACGCACTCGTCCGCGAGGTCGTCTGTTCCGTCATGGACCGTACGGTGGCCGCGGCCGAGACCGCGCTCGCCGAGCACGGCGACGCCTTCGAGGCGCTGGAGCGCTTTGTGCACACCTCCGCGGACGAGCGGATCAGCGCCCTGTGCCCGATGATCTCCAGCACCTTCGACCAGAACCACCCGGATCTGGAGGCCGCGCGCGAGCGCAGTGAGCAGGTCATCGAGGCGGTCATGGAGCGCGCCCGGGCAGCCGGACAGCTCCGCACGGACGTCGGTGTCGGCGATCTGATGGTCGCCGTGGCCCAGCTCAGCCGGCCCCCGGCCGGCGCGGGCTGCACGAGCGTCGATCGCTTCGTCCACCGCCATCTTCAGCTGTTCCTGGACGGACTGCGGGCCCCGGCCCGCTCCGAACTCCCCGGCACGGCCGTGACCCTGGAGGACCTGCGCCAAGCCGATTAGTCGAGCGCCCGACGCCAGTCCCTACTCGCAACACCTTTACTCACACTCTTTTTCCGTCACGAAGTCCCGAAGTGGGTACCCCCATGTCTCAAGCAGCCGTAAAGGCTCCATCCGTACCGGATTCCAACCGCTGGAAAGCGCTCGTCTTCATCGCGCTCGCCCAGCTGATGGTCGTCCTCGACGCCACCATCGTGAACATCGCGCTCCCCTCAGCCCAGCAGGACCTCGGCATATCCGACGGCAACCGGCAGTGGGTCGTCACGGCCTACGCCCTCGCCTTCGGTGGTCTGCTGCTCTTCGGCGGCCGGATCGCCGACCTGTGGGGCCGTAAGCGCGCCTTTGTCGTCGGTCTCGCCGGCTTCGCCGCGGCCTCCGCGCTCGGTGGCGCCGCCACCAACGAGGCCATGATGTTCGGCGCCCGCGCCCTGCAGGGTGTCTTCGGTGCCCTGCTCGCGCCCGCCGCGCTCTCCCTGCTCGCCGTGATGTTCACGGACGCCAAGGAGCGCGCCAAGGCGTTCGGTATCTACGGCGCCATCGCCGGTGCCGGCGGCGCTGTCGGTCTGATCCTCGGCGGCTTCCTCACCGAGTACCTGGACTGGCGCTGGACGTTCTTCGTGAACATCCCGTTCGCCGTGATCGCGGCGGCCGGTGCCTGGTTCGTCATCCGTGAGCCCGAGGGCGCCCGCAACCGCAACCCGCTCGACATCCCGGGCGTCCTGCTCTCCACCCTGGGCCTGGTCGCGCTGGTCTACGGCTTCACCCGCGCCGAGTCCGAGGGCTGGGGCGACACGGTGACGGTCGGCATGTTCGTCGCCTCCGTCGTTCTGCTGCTCGCGTTCGTCGTCACCGAGGCCAAGGTCAAGGCCCCGCTGCTGCCGCTGCGCGTGATCACCGACCGCAACCGCGGCGGGATCTACCTCTCGCTGGGCCTCGCCATCATCGGCATGTTCGGTCTGTTCCTGTTCCTGACCTACTACCTGCAGATCGTCCAGGAGTACTCGCCGGTCAAGACCGGCTTCGCGTTCCTGCCGATGATCGTGGGCATGATCGTGGGCTCGACCCAGATCGGCACCCGCCTGATGACCCGGGTCGCGCCGCGGCTGCTGATGGGCCCCGGCTTCCTGCTCGCCGCGGTCGGCATGCTGATGCTGACCCAGCTGGAGGTCGACTCCTCCTACACCGCCCTGCTGCTGCCGGCGATGCTGCTGCTCGGCCTCGGTATGGGTACGGCGTTCATGCCGGCCATGTCCCTGGCCACCATGGGCGTCAAGCCGCAGGACTCCGGTGTCGCCTCCGCGATGGTCAACACCTCCCAGCAGGTGGGCGGTGCGATCGGTACGGCCCTGCTGAACACGATCGCCGCCTCGGCCACCACCACCTACATCGCCGACCACATCGGCGGTGCCGCCACCCGGTCCCAGCAGCAGCTGGTCCAGCTGGAGGGCATGGTCGAGGGCTACACCACCGCCATCTGGGCGGCCGTCGGCATCCTGGTCGCCGCCGCGCTGATCGCCTTCACCTTCGTCAACGCCGGCAAGCCGGACAACAGCCCGGTGGCCTCGTCCGAGGACGGCGCCGAGGAGGAACTGGCGGTACCGGTCGTCGCCCACTGACGACGGACCTCTTCGGGACGACCGACCCGTACGTACGGGGAAGGGGACGCCCCGTACGTACGACCCAGGATCTGCCCTGGCCCAGCTGAGTGAGCGGCTCAGCGGAGCCAGGGCAGATCCGCACCCGCTTCGCTCGGCTCGAGTCCCTCGGCGACGATCTGCATGATCTCGCCGAGGGACTTCTGCTGTTCCGGAGTCAGCCGGTCGAAGATCGCGCCCCGTACGGCGGTGACATGGCCCGGCGCGGTCCGCTTCAGCACCGCCATCCCCTCGTCGGTCAGCACCGCGAACTGGCCGCGCTTGTCCGAGGGACAGTCCTCGCGGCGCACCCAGCCGTTCTTCTCCAGACGCGCGATGGCGTGGGAGAGCCGGGAGCGGGTGATCTTCGCGTACATCGCCAGCTCGGTCATCCGCAGCCGCCGCTGGGGGGAGTCGGCGAGCTTGACGAGCAGACCGTAGTAGATGTGCGGCATCCCCGCGTCACGCTGGAGCTGGCGGTCCAGATGGTCCTCCAGCAGCGTGGTGGCCTGGATGTAGGAGCGCCAGACGCGCTGCTCCTCGGCGGTGAGCCAGCGGGGCTCTTCAGCGGATGCGGATGCGGATGCCGTGTTCATGGCTCCACTGTACGAGCCGTCTGCTTGAAAGTTGAAACAACGGGGCTTATTCTGGCGTAGAGGTTTAGAATTCAAGTAACTGCTCAGAGGGAGTCGCCGCCATGTCCGCCGCCACCCAGGAACGCATGCCCGCGCTCTACCTCAGCCACGGCGCCCCACCCCTCGCCGACGACCCCGTCTGGCCTGCCGAACTCGCGGCCTGGTCCGCGGACCTGCCCCGCCCGAAGGCGATCCTCATGGTCTCCGCCCACTGGGAGGAGGCCCCGCTGGCCCTCGGCGCGGTGGAGACCGTCCCCCTCGTCTACGACTTCTGGGGCTTCCCCGAGCACTACTACCAGGTCACGTACGGGGCCCCCGGCGCCCCCGCACTCGCCGAGTCCGTACGGAAACTGCTGCGCGCCCCCGGCATCCCCGTACAGGACATCCCGGACCGGGGCCTCGACCACGGCGCCTACGTCCCGCTCGTGGAGATGTTCCCCGCCGCCGACATCCCCGTTCTCCAGATCTCCATGCCGACGCTCGACCCGGTCCGGCTCATGGAGATCGGCCGGAAGCTGGCGCCGCTGCGCGACGAGGGCGTGCTGATCGTCGGCTCCGGCTTCTTCACTCACAATCTGGCCGCGCTCCGACAGCCCGGCATCCCCGCCTGGTCGGCGGAGTTCGACGACTGGGGCCGACGGGCGCTGGAGAGCCACGACTGGGACGCGCTGCTGGACTTCCTCCACAAGTCCCCGGCCGGCCGGTACGCCCACCCGCGCACCGAGCACTTCGCCCCGCTGTTCGTGAC
The DNA here is from genome assembly GCF_036173105.1 of Streptomyces sp. NBC_00287. Lineage (NCBI taxonomy): Bacteria > Bacillati > Actinomycetota > Actinomycetes > Kitasatosporales > Streptomycetaceae > Streptomyces > Streptomyces sp. NBC_00287. The sequence continues at coordinate 4,194,598 of NZ_CP108053.1, read as the reverse complement.
CATGGGCGCGGCGGAGGCGGGCGGTGAGCTGGACGCGCAGCGGTCGGTGATCGACGGGTTCTGGATGGGGCTGGCGAAGCGGTCGGTGCAGTTCGGCTGAGGTTTCGGGGTCGGGCGGGGCTCAGAGGGCCTTCTCGTACCAGGCCACGTCCCAGTAGCGGCCGAACTTGCGGCCCACCTCGCGGTACGTGCCGACGTACTGGAAGCCGAAGCGCTCGTGCAGCCTGGTCGAGGCCTCGTTCGGCTGGGCGATCCCCGCGTAGGCGCGGTGGAGGTCCTCGCCGGACAGGGCCTCGAAGAGGGCCTTGTAGAGAAGGGTGCCCACGCCTCGGCGGCCGGCGTCCGGGGCGAGGTAGATCGTGACCTCCACGGAGGTCGCGTACGCGGGCTTCGGCCGATAAGGGCTGGATGTGGCGTAGCCAAGAATCCGCTGTGAGTTCCCTGCGGAGTCCCTCTCCACGGCAACCATCAGGCGGTACGGCCCGTCTTCAGGGTGGGAGAGCAGCCAAGGGCGGCGCTCTTCCGGCGTGAAGACCGCGGTATCGAAGGTGATCGGCGTCTCACGTACGTAGTGGTTGTAGATGTCCGTGAGGGCTTCGAGGTCGGCCTCGACTCCCGGCCTGACCTGCACCTCTGTATGTGACGCCGACATCCCGCCTCCTCGTGTGGCCGGACAGGGTACTGCATGATCAGAAAAATAGGGGGACGGGTTGGGAATTCTGTCCTGATTCCAGTCGTTGTTTCCATCGGATGCAGGGCACCCGAGCAGAGTCACCAGAGTGCCGGGCAACCAAGGACAACCCGCCAGCCCACCATCGCAAGGGAGCACGCATGGCAACCCGTGCCGTCGCCCGTCGTCAGTCCGCCACCGGCGGGACGACCGATGCGGCAAGCAGTGTTCGCGCCAATGGCGAGATCGCCGATCGCGACCTGGTCGGCATGTACCTCGACGAGATCGCGCGCACACCGCTGCTCGACGCCGCCAAGGAGGTCGAGCTGTCACAGATCATCGAGGCGGGTGTGTTCGCGCGACAGGTCCTCGAAGGATACGAGGAGTCCAAGGCGGACGCCTCCCGCGAGGAGCTTGAGGCGCTGGTCGCCGAGGGGGAGCGTGCCAAGGACGTCTTCATCCGCTCCAACCTCCGCCTGGTCGTCGCCGTCGCCCGCCGCTACCCGCGCAGCGGACTGCCGCTGCTGGACCTGATCCAGGAGGGCAATGCCGGCCTGGTGCGCGCGGTCGAGAAGTTCGACTACCGCAAGGGCTTCAAGTTCTCGACGTACGCCACCTGGTGGATCCGTCAGGCCATCACCCGCTCGATAGCCGACCAGTCCCGGACCATCCGGCTCCCCGTCCACCTGGTGGAGGAGCTCGGCCGGATCCGGCGTGTGCAGCGCGAGTTCAACCGTGAGCACGGCCGCGACCCGGAGCCCGCGGAGATCGCCGCCGAGCTCGGCTCGAACCCGGACCGGGTGATCGACGTCCTGGACTGGGCCCGCGATCCGGTCTCGCTGAACATGGCGGTGGACGACCAGGGCGAGACCCAGTTCGGCGACCTGCTGGAGGACACCTCGGCCGTCTCCCCGGAGCAGTCCGTCCTGACCCTCCTGCGCAGCGAGGAACTCGACGACCTCATCGGCCGCCTCGACCAGCGCACGGCCTCGATCATCAAGATGCGGTACGGCATCGACGACGGCCGCGAGCGCACCCTGACCGAGGTCGGCAAGGAGCACGGTCTGACGCGCGAGCGCATCCGGCAGATCGAGAAGCACGCGCTGCTGGAGCTGAAGAAGCTGGCCCGGGACACCGGGTTCGACGCGGCGGCGTGAAGTCGGGGCATGCGTGAGTCGTAGACACAAGGGCGTACGTGAGTCGTAGGCGCGTACGCCCGGTGGCGAAAGACCGCGCAAACATGGCGATGTAACGCCGCTTCAACTCCCAGGGCCCTGGGAACAACCTTTCAGGGTCCAGGAGTTCGTTCCCCGCGATCCCCCCTCGCGGGCCCTCCTGAACCAAGTCCCGCCGCTATCCCCCCCGGCGCCGGGACTCTCCCAAGCCGGACCTCGGCGCCCTCCCCCCCTGGGCGCCGGGGTCCGGCTCTTTCAGGGCATGCTGGAAGGCAGGCCACCCCGTACCTGAACCCCGGGGTGGCCCGCCGAATGGCAGATTGTGCCACATGGGCATAGCCTGCCGAACGTGAGTAGCCCCACCCCAGCACCAAACTCCGCCGTACCGCTCTCCCTGACGGAGCGGCGCAAGGCGGAGACCCGGATGCAGATCGCCCGCTCCGCGGCCGCCCTCTTCGCCAGACAGGGCCTGCGCGCCACCCGCGCCGAAGACATCGCCCAGGCCGCCGGTATCGCTCCGCGCACCTTCTACCGGTATTTCGCCACGAAGGAGGAGGCCGTCGCCCCCCTCTACGCGGCGGGGGCCGAGCGGTGGGCGCAGGCGGTACGGCTGGCTCCCGCTGAACTGTCCGTCCCCGAGGCGCTGGAACACGCGGTGCGTCACACACTGAGCCCGGGGGTGGGGGTTTCGGCCTCCTCCTGGGAGTGGGCCCGCACGCTGATCCGTCTCGCCGTGGCCAGTCCCGCGCTGGGGAAGGTGTGGGCGGAGGTCTGTCATGCGTCGGAGGGGGCGCTGGCGGAGGTGTTGGGGGAGCGGTTGGGTCGTGGTGGCGTGGACAACGTTGCCGGTCCTTCTGCCGAGCTGCGGTTCGCGGCGGCGGTGGCGGGCGCCGCGGTGCGGGTGGCCGTCGAGTCGTGGGCGGTGGGGGAGGCGCGGCCGGAAGGGCCGGAGGGGCCGGCTGCTCTGGCGCTGCGGAATCTTGCGGTGGTGCGGGACTTTCCGTGGGGGGAGATTGCGGGTTCGGCGCGGGGTGGGTCGTAGAAGGGTGAGGGGTGGGCCGTAGCAGCCCGACGCTTCGCTCAGCCCTTCGCCGCCCTGCTCAAGCGGCCGCCCAAGTCCCTTACGCATCGCACCAGTTCCTCCGGCTCGTGCACGGTGAACTCGCAGTCGGCCATGGCCAGCCGTACCGCCATCCACTCCACGGCGTCGCCGGTCGTGGCGCGCAGTCGGCAGGTGTGGTCGTCGATCGGTTCGGGTGCGCCGAGCCACTTGGGCAGGCGGGCCGCGATGAAATGGGCGGGGGCGGCGAAGGTGACGGAGAACTCGTAGGTCTCCTGGCGGCGGTACATGGACTGGCGCAGATACTCGGCCGCGTTGCCCGTGGGCAGCTCGCGCGGGGTGAAGCGGGCGCCGGTCGCGAAGGGGTCGCTCACCCGGTCGACGCGGAACGTCCGCCAGTCGTCGCGGTCGAGGTCGTAGGCGACGAGGTACCAGCGGCGGCCGGTGGAGACGAGGCGGTAGGGCTCGGTGATACGGCGGGATTCCGTGCCGTCGCCCGCCCGGTAGGCGAATCGCAGCCGCTCTTGGCCGGCCACCGTCGAGGCCATCACCGTGAGCGTCTCCGGAGCGATGCTCGCGCCGTCGCCGCTGGTCAGCGGGGTGGTCGCGGCCTGGAGCGTGGAGACGCGGTGGCGGAGGCGGCTGGGCAGCACCTGCTCCAGCTTGGCCAGCGCCCGTACGGACGCCTCGTCGACGCCCTCCACCGCGTGCCCGGCGCCGGCGCGCAGGCCGACCGCGATGGCCACCGCCTCCTCGTCGTCGAGGACGAGCGGCGGCATCGCCTTCCCCGCGACGAGCCGATAGCCGCCGTCGGCGCCCTTGGTCGCCTGCACGGGATAGCCGAGCTCACGCAGCCGGTCGACGTCCCGCCGCACGGTACGCCGCGACACCCCGAGCCGGCCGGCGAGCTCGCCGCCGGGCCATTCGCGGGGCGTCTGGAGGAGGGACAGGAGCTGGAGGAGGCGGGCCGGGGTGTCTGTCGTCATGCATCCGAGAATGCCGTAGAACTAGGACATGATCTGACCTACTTGGGCTCTAACTTCTCTCACATGACCCAAGAGACGACTCCCGTCGGAGACAAGCGGCGCTGGTTCGCGCTGGCGATCGTGATGACCGCGGCCTTCATGGACCTCGTGGACGTGACGATCGTCAATATCGCGATCCCGTCCATCACGCAGAACGCCGGTGCCTCCGAGAGCCAGATCCAGTGGATAACGGCCGGTTACGCCCTCGCCTTCGCCGCGGGCCTGATCACCGGCGGCCGCCTCGGCGACATCCACGGCCGTAAGAAGCTGTTCCTCATCGGCATCGGCGGCTTCACGATCGCCTCCGCGCTGTGCGGCTTCGCCGCGAACCCGGACATGCTGGTCGCCTCCCGCATTCTGCAGGGCGCGATGGCGGCGCTGATGGTGCCGCAGGTGCTGTCGATCGTGCACGCCACCTTCCCGGCGCACGAGCGCGGCAAGGTGTTCGGGCTGTTCGGCGCGGTCGTGGGGCTCGGCGCGGTCAGCGGTCCGCTGCTCGGCGCGCTGCTCACCGAGTGGAACCTCTTCGGCCTGGAATGGCGCCCGATCTTCCTGATCAACCTCCCCGTCGGCATCGCGGGCCTGATCCTCGGCAGCCGCTACATCACCGAGTCCAAGGCGGCGAAGGCACCCAGGCTCGACCTGGTGGGCGTGGCCCTGGTGACGCTCGGGCTGCTGATGCTGCTCTACCCGCTGACCCGCGGCCGTGAGACGGGCTGGCCGCTGTGGGGGTACGTGTCGATGGCCGGCTCGCTGGTCGTGCTCGCGGTGCTGGTGGCGTACGAGAGGCGCAAGAGCGCACGGGACGGCTCCCCGCTGATCGAGCTGTCCCTGTTCAAGGTGAAGAGCTTCGCCGCCGGTATCGCCGTACAGACCGTGTTCGGTGTCGGGCTCGGCATCTTCTTCCTGGTGTGGACGCTGTACATGCAGATGGGTCTTGGCTGGGGCCCGCTGAAGGCGGGGCTGACCGGGGTGCCGTTCTCGCTCGCGGTCTCCACGGCTGCGGGGCTGTCCGTGCAGAAGCTGGTCCCGCGCTTCGGGCGCAAGGTGCTGCAGGCGGGTGCGCTGGTGCTCGGTCTCGGTGTCCTGCTCTACCTGTGGGAGTCCGAGCGGTACGGCCTCGGCATCGCGCCCTGGCAGATGGCGCTTCCGCTGGTCGTGATGGGCGCGGGCATGGGTCTGATCGTCGCCCCGCTGACGGATGCGATCCTCTCGGAGGTGCCGCGCGAGCACGCCGGTTCGGCGTCCGGGCTGATCAACACGGTGCAGCAGATGGGCAACGCGCTGGGGCTCGGTCTTGTGTCGGTCGTGTTCTTCGGGGTGCTGGACGACCGGGTGGCTGCCGGGACCGCTGTGGAGCCGGCCTTCGTGGACGCGTTCCAGCATGCGCTGGGGTGGGTGGCCGCGGTGATGGGCGTCATCTTTCTGCTGATGTTCGCGCTGCCTCGCAAGCCTGCGCAGCATGTGGAGGGGGCGGACGAGGCCGAGCTGCGCGGCGATGAGCCGGAGCTGCGGGAGCCGGTGTCCGTCGCCTGAGCCACCGATCGTCCGGACCAAGGGCCCCTGCGCTTCCGGCGCGGGGCCCTTCCTCGTATGTGCGGCAAGACCCTCCTACCTGTGTCCCGAAGTCCGTTCATGCCCGAATCACGCCCGAACCTGTTTACTTTCCGGAAATCGCGGCGTAGCCTCCAGGCGAAACCACAAGTTCGGGCACTGGTCGGAGGCGAACGGACATGTACGCACCGGAGCGGCAGCAGGAGATCCTCCGGATCGCCCGTGACGGCGGCCGGGTGGACGTGCTGTCGCTGGCCGAGGAGTTCCAGGTGACGGCGGAGACGATCCGCCGGGACCTGAAGGCCCTGGACCGGGCCGGCCTGGTGCGCCGGGTGCACGGCGGGGCCATCCCGGTCGGCCGTCTCGACTTCGAGCCGGACCTCACCGAGCGCGAGTCCACGGCCGCCGACGAGAAGGACCGCATCGCGAAGGCCGCCCTCGCCGAACTGCCGGCCGAGGGCACGATGATCCTCGACGCCGGTACGACGGTCGCGCGGGTCGCGGGCGCCATCCCGCTGGAGGCCTCGCTCACCGTCGTCACCCACAGCCTGCCGATCGCGGCCCGCCTCGCGGACCACCCCGGCATCCAGCTCCATCTGGTCGGGGGGCGCGTACGACACCGCACGCGCGCCGCCGTGGACGCCTGGGCGCTGCGGGCGTACGGCGAGATCCGGGCCGATGTCCTCTTTGTCGCGGCCAACGGCTTCTCCGCCGACCATGGCCTGACCACCCCCGACCTCGCCGAGGCCGCGGTGAAGCGCGCGGCGGTGGCCGCGGCCCGCCGTGTGGTGCTGCTCGCCGACTCCTCCAAGCACGGCCAGGAGCACTTCGCCCGCTTCGGCGACCTGAGCGATGTGGACCTGCTGATCACCGACAGCGGGCTGAGCCCCGAAGACGCCGCCGCGATCGAGCGCGGCGGCACGGAAGTAGTGCGCGCATGATCCTCACCGTCACCCCCAACCCGTCGCTGGACCGCACCTATGAGGTCCCGTCCCTGGAGCGCGGCGAGGTCATCCGAGCCACCGGCGAACGCATGGACCCGGGCGGCAAGGGCGTGAACGTCTCGCGCGCCGTCGCCGCCGCCGGGCGGCGCACGGTCGCGGTACTGCCCCTGGGTGGTGCGCCGGGGGCGCTCGTCGCCGATCTGCTCGACGCGCAGGGCATCGAGGTCACGGCGGTGCGGGTCGCCGGAGCCACCCGCTCGAACATCGCGCTCGCGGAGTCGGACGGGGTGCTGACGAAGATCAACGCGCCGGGTCCCGAGCTGACGGCCGCGGAGCAGGAGCTGTTGCTGGAGACGGTGCGTGAGCAGTCGCGGGACGCGGACTGGATCGCCTGCTGCGGGAGCCTGCCGCGGGGGCTCGCGCCGGCGTGGTACGCCGATGTCGTCGCGCGAGCGCACGCGGGGGGCGCTCGGATCGCACTGGACACCTCGGGGCGTGCGCTGCTGGAGGCGTTGCGCGAGCGGCCCGATGTGGTGAAGCCGAACGCCGAGGAGCTCGCGGAGGCCGTCGGGCGCCCCCTGTCCACGGTGGGCGACGCGGTGAAGGCGGCCGAGGAGTTGCGCGAGATGGGCGCACGCGCCGTGCTCGCGAGCCTGGGCGCGGACGGGCAGTTGCTGGTGGACAGCGCGGGCGCCTGGTTCGGCAGCGCGCGCGTGGATGTCGTACGCAGCAATGTGGGCGCCGGTGACTCCTCGCTCGCCGGCTTCCTGATCGCGGGCGGCAGTGGTCCGGAGGCGCTCGCGTCCGCCGTGGCGCACGGCGCCGCCGCCGTACAGCTGCCCGGCAGTGTGATGCCGTCGCCGGGCGACCTGGACCCGTCGGCCGTCACGGTCACGGCCGAGGTGCCGGTGGATCGCGTACTGAAGGAGCCGGTGTCATGACGTACTTCGCTGTGCCGGTCGTATCGGATGTGCCCGTGGCACCGCCTCTGAAGTGGCGAGGCTCCCCGTTACTCGCTTCCGCCACCCCCTCCCCCCACCACACCCCCGTCCCCACCCCCGCCCACCCCACTCCCCGGGCGATACGCGTGCGAAGGAGCCCGCGATGAGCGACATGATCACCGCGGACCTGGTCGATCTCGACCTGTCCGCCGATACCAAGGAAGCGGCGGCCCGTGCCCTCGCCGAGCGCATGGTGGCCCTGGGCCGGGTGACCGACCTCGAAGGCTTCCTCGCCGACGTCGCCGCCCGCGAGGCCCAGATGCCGACCGGCCTCGACGGCGGCATCGGCATCCCGCACTGCCGCAGTGAGCACGTCACCGAGCCGACGCTCGCCTTCGGGCGCAGCGCGGCCGGGATCGACTTCGGTGCGGCGGACGGTCCCGCGGACCTGATCTTCCTGATCGCGGCGCCCGCCGGTGCGGACGACGCCCACCTGACGATCCTGTCCTCGCTCGCGCGGCAGCTGATGAACTCCGAGTTCACGGATGCGCTGCGGGCGGCGGGGGATGCGGGTGCTGCGGCGGCGCTGATCCGTGGGGATGAGACTCCTGGCGCGGCCGAGGAGACGAGCGGTTCCGCAGACTCCGCTGCGGTGTCGGCGGCGGCCTCCGCCGACACCGCAGCGGTCAGCACCAGCGAGGACACCCCGGACACCACCCCGCAGACCCCCGGAGGGAACGCGCGGCCCTTCCGTATCGTCGCCGTCACCTCCTGCCCGACCGGCATCGCCCACACCTACATGGCGGCCGAGTCCCTGGAGAGCGCCGGCCGCGACGCGGGCGTCGAGCTCGTCGTCGAGACGCAGGGCTCGGCCGGCTTCACCCGGCTCGACCCGGCCGCCATCGCGGCGGCGGACGGCGTGATCTTCGCGCACGACGTGCCCGTACGGGACAAGGACCGCTTCGCCGGCAAGCCGACGGTCGACGTCGGTGTGAAGGCGGGCATCAACCGCCCGGCCCAACTCATCACCGAGGTGCGCGAGAAGGCGGCGCGCGGCGAGGTGAGCGCGGGGGCGCCCGCGGGCACGGGCACGCCGGTCGAGCGCGCCGGTGAGCCCGGCGAGGGCTACGGCACCAAGCTCCGCAAGTGGCTGATGACCGGCGTCAGCTACATGGTCCCGTTCGTCGCCGCGGGCGGTCTGCTGATCGCGCTCGGCTTCGCGATCGGCGGCTGGGAGATCAACAAGGCTCCCTCGGTGATGGAGCACTTCGACTGGACCCAGGTCGACAGCTGGGGCGCCCTGCTGTTCCAGATCGGCGGCGTGGCCTTCGGCTTCCTCGTCCCGGTCCTGGCCGGTTACATCGCCTACGGCATGGCGGACAGGCCGGGCCTGGTGCCCGGCTTCGTCGGCGGCGCGATCTCGCTCACCATCAACGCCGGCTTCCTCGGCGGCCTGGCGGCCGGTCTGATCGCCGGTGGCGTGGTGATGGCGATCCAGCGGGTGAAGATCCCGCCGGTGTTGCGCGGCATCATGCCGGTGGTGGTGATCCCGCTGATCTCCACGCTGATCGTCGGCTTCCTGATGTTCGTCGTGATCGGCAAGCCCATCGCCGAGGCCCAGGAGGCCATGACGGACTGGCTCGACGGCCTCTCCGGCACCAACGCCATCCTGCTCGGCATCCTGCTCGGCCTGATGATGTGCTTCGACCTCGGCGGCCCGGTCAACAAGGTCGCGTACGCCTTCGCCACGGCCGGTATCGCCGTCGCCGACCCCAGCGACTCCGCGATGAAGGTCATGGCCGCCGTGATGGCCGCGGGCATGGTCCCGCCGCTGGCGATGGCCCTGGCCACCACGGTCCGCGGCAAGCTCTTCACACACACCGAGCGGGAGAACGGCAAGGCCGCCTGGGTGCTGGGCGCCTCCTTCATCTCCGAGGGCGCGATCCCCTTCGCGGCCGCCGACCCGCTGCGCGTCATCCCGGCCTCGATGGCGGGCGGTGCGGTCACCGGCGCCCTGTCGATGGCCTTCGGCGCCACCCTGCGCGCCCCCCACGGCGGCATCTTCGTGGTCCCGCTGATCGGCAACCCGCTGCTGTACCTGGTCGCCATCGCGGCGGGCGTCTGCGTCACCACCGCCCTGGTGGTCGTCCTGAAGGGCATGCGCAAGCCGGTCCCGGGCGCGGCGCCCGCCGAGCCCGGCGCCGGCACGGCGGCCGCGACCGCGGAATCCAAGCAGCCGGTGGCGGCCTGAGCGCGCCGAGTCGCCCCTATTAGGAAGCTGTGAGTAGTTCACGGCACCTGCGAGATACGTCACGGTCCGGGGCCAAAGTCCCGGACCGTGGTGTGTACTGGGGCGCATGCCTGAGCACGTCTCGATCTTCCAACTGCTGGGCGTGGGCCTGCTCGTCCTGCTGACCGTCGCCTGGGTGATCGGCCTCGCCCGCGTCCTGCGCGCCACCCGCCCCGGCGCCGCCCCGTGGCCCACCGGCCCGGCTCTGTCCGCCCTCCCGCACCAGCAGCAGGCGGGCCCGCACCTGGAGTCGGTGCAGCTCACCCCGGCCGAACAGGACGCGTTCGCGGGACTGGTACGGCAGCTCAGCGACGGGCGCTGAGCGGCGCGCGCCGGCGCACGCTACGACATCTGCGCCGCCCGGCGCTCCATCGCCTCTCGCGCCGCGTCCTCGCTGACGTACACCTCGCACATGTGCCGCCCGTCCGGCGTCGCCGTGTGCTCGACCTCCCACAGGGAGATCTCCGCGCCGTCGCGCAGCAGGAAAGCGTGCTCGTAGAGCGAGAAGCACAGCCCGGCGCGCCCCGCGCGGCACGGGCGCCCGAAGGCCTGTGTGATCTGGTGCGCGAACGCCGTGGTCAGCAGCGCGGCGGTGTCCGGGCCCGGCCGGTCGGCGTTCTCCGCACGGCGCAGGAGCCGACGCGCGTGGTCGGCGGAGTCGTCCGGCACGTACGCGTGGCGCGGCGTGTGCACCGGCGACAGCTGCACCGTCACCGGCAGCTCGAAGTCCGGGGCGTCCGGCGGCAGGGGCAGGCGCGCGGTCGCGGCGCGCAGCTCCTCCTCGTCGACGTACACCTCGTGCTGCGGCGCGCTGCCCCGCGCGGTGTTGTGGACGAGCTCCCACAGGGTAAGCGCCGAGCCGTCGGCGAGCAGCCAGGTGTGCCGGTAGGTCTCACGGTGCCGGCCCGCGCTGTGGTGCGCGGAGTGCAGCGAACTGTCGTGCGCCAGCGCGCAGTCGAGCCGCCGTATCACCTCGTCGGGCAGCTCGAAGGAGTTCAGGGCACGGCCGAGCAGTCGCGCGAGGTGCTCCTCCGGAGACTCCGGCGACTCGTGGGATTCGTACGCTGCCGTCTCGTACGGAACGCTCAAGGCTTCTCCCGGCGTTGCTGCATGTCACCTTGTGGGTGCATACCGTAGCCCCTCGGTCGGACATCATGTCCGGGAACCGAGAAAACGTACGCACGTAAAACGCTCGGGCCGCGCGGATGGTTCCCACGCGGCCCTACGAACCGTCAGAAGGCCCTGCTCAGGCGGCACTTCCGGCGGTCCACTCGCTCCACGGCATGTTCCATCCGTTGAGCCCGTTGTCCGGCGCCACCGACTTGTCGGGGGAGTTCTTCACGATCACCACATCGCCGATCAGCGAGTTGTCGTAGAACCACTTCGCCGTCGTGTCACCCTGCGCGCCCCGCACGTCCTGCAGCCCGACACAGCCGTGGCTGGTCCCCTGCCGCCCGAAGGGCGGGTTGCCCTTGTTGTACCAGTAGTTGCCGTGGAGGAAGGTCCCCGACGTCGTCAGCCGCATCGCGTGCGGCACATCGGGGATGTCGTACGCGTCGGCCAGATTCACCGTCCGGCTGTTCATCCGCGTCCCCGCGAGCTTCTCGGAGATCACCATCTGCCCGTTGTACGTCGGGAACTCCGCGCTGCCCGCCGAGATCGGCACCGACTTGAGCGTCTTGCCGTCCCGCGTGACCGTCATCGTCTGCGTGTTGACATCCACCGTGGAGACCTGCGAGCGCCCGATGGTGAAGGTCACGGTCTTCTTCTGCACCCCGTAGACGCCGTTCGCGCCCTCGATCCCGTCCAGGTCGATCTTCATCGTGACCTTGGAACCGGCCTTCCAGTACTCCTCGGGCCGGAAGTCGAGCCGCTGCGCCCCGAACCAGTGGCCCACGACCTTCTGCCCGCTGCTCGACGTGACGGTGATGCCCGACCGCACGGCCTTCTGGTCGCTGATCGCCTTGTCGAAGGTGAACGACACCGGCATCCCGACGCCCACCGTCGCGCCGTTGTCCGGCGTGTACGTCCCGATGAAGCTGTTCTCCGGCGAGACCGTGGTGAAGGTGGAACCGGCCGCGGTGGTCTTCCCGTCCGAGTCCTTCGCCTTCGCCGATATCTCGTACTTGGTCCCGCGCTCCAGCTGCTCCTTCGGCTTCCAGCTCCCGCCGTTCGCCGATATCGCCCCCGGTACGGCCTGTCCCGTCTCCGCCACCGTCATCTTCACGTCGGTGAGCTCGCCGTCGCTGACCTTCACGCCGGTCGAGTTGATCGACGCGCCCGCCGAGCCGTCCTTCGCCGAGATCACGATCTTCGCGGCCGATGACTTGGCGGAGTCCCCGCCCTTGTCGTCGTCGTTCTTCGCGTTGGCGCTGCCGCCACAGGCGGTGAGGGTGAGGGCGCCGACCATCAGGACGGCACAGGTCCCCAGTGCGCGCCGCGCTGCTTTGTCCGGCGTTGTCACAGGCTGCTCCAAGTTCGTGTGATGTGCGTGGTCCGATCCGGTGCGTGCAGAAAGAGGGAATCCGCGAGGGGGCGGGTTCCCTCCATTTGCCGTGAACGCCATCACGTGACAGAACCGGGACACTCTGCGGTGGGGGTGGGGTGGATGTGCCTGGGTTCTACGCCCGTTGGGGACACCGCTGGCCCCCTCTTCAGGACCGCCCGGCACCCCCGTACAACTCCCCGTACGAGGGCCACACCCCACCCGGCCCGTCCACCGACTCCGCGGCGCGCACCGCGCGCACGATCGCGCGCGTCACCACATCCGCGCCCGCGGCGAGGATCTCGTTCAGCGCGAGCGGGCTCGCGGCGTCGAGCGAGCGCGCCCCCGTCGCCAGCGCGAACACCGTGTCGCCGTCGTTGAGCAGATGCACCGGCCGCACGGCCCGCGCGATGCCGTCGTGCGCCGTACCGGCCAGCTTCTGCGCCTGCGCCTTGGAGAGGTCCGCGTCGGTGGCGACGACGGCGAGCGTCGTGTTCAGCGGGGGCGGCGCATTCGTCGACGAGGTCTCGGCGAGGCGCAGACGCGCGGCTTCGTGTACGCGCGCCTCGGGATACTCCACACGCCCCTGGAACAACTCGCCGTACAGCACACCGGTTTGCGGATCCATCGCGCCCCCCGCCGCGTTCGCCACCACCAGTGCGCCGACCGTGATCCCCGAGTCGAGCACGACGCTCGCCGTCCCGACCCCGCCCTTCAACTCCCCGACGACCGCCCCCGCACCGGCGCCCACGCACCCTTGCCGCACCCCGGCGCCGACCGCGCTCGCCGCGGCCTCCTCGACCGCCGCGCGCCCCGTCGCCGCATCCGGCCGGGCCCGGAAGTCGCCGCCCCGCCCCAGGTCGAAGACGCACGCCGCGGGCACCACGGGCACGACATGCGCCGGATCCGGCCCGACGCGCACCCCGCGCCCCTGCTCCTCCAGCCAGGCCATCACACCGGAGGCCGCGTCGAGCCCGTACGCGCTGCCCCCGGTCAGGACGATCGCCTCGACCTTCTGCACGAGGTTGCGCGGGTCGAGGGCGTCGGTCTCCTTGGTGCCGGGACCGCCGCCCCGTACGTCCACCGCGGCGACGGCCCCGCCCTCCGGAGCGAGGACGACAGTGGTGCCGGTGAGCCAACCGTCGCCGGTGCGCGTCGCGTGTCCCACTCGCACGCCGGCGACGTCCGTCAATGCGTCAACTGTCATGGAGCCAGTGTCGTCCAGCCGCGGGCGCGGCCCGGTGACATCAGCCGGCCGGCGTCGCCGACGAGTGCGCCGTAGTCCTGCGCTCCCGCGCGGCCCTGCGCGCCGTCAGCGTCGTACCTGTCGCCACCGCCAGAGCCGAGACGATCCCCGCCGCGAGCACCGCCCAGTCGCCGAGGAACGTGCAGGCGATGACGAGCAGCGCCGTCGTCGGCAGCACGAGCTGCTGGGCGATGCCGTATTTGAAGTGGCGCGAGTGAAGCGCCCACACCGTGAGCAGATACAGCGCCGTCGGCAGGGTCACCGCGGCCGAGGCGGACAGCGTGGAGATGTGCGCCTTGCCGACGGCCTGCTCGACCGCCACCTCCAGGCCGGCACCGATCGCGGCCGCCGACGCGAAGATCAGGTAGTGGCCGTAGCCCCAGAGGAAGGACTGCCTGTTGGAGCGCAGATGGCCGTGGATCGGCACCACGAAGTAGATCCACCAGGCGGAGAAGATGATCAGGAGTCCACCCGTGGCGATGGGCAACAGCTCGCCGAGCACGTCGCTCTCGTCGAGCGCTGTCTTCACGGCGACCGTGGCCGCGGCGATCGTCTCGCCGAGCACGATGATCGTGAACAGGCCGTACCGCTCGGCGATGTGGCGCGGATGCCAGGACGTGGCGTGGTCCTTCTCCGCGTACGCCGGCACGCACATCTCCAGAATCGCCATCACCAGGAACAGCCAGGGTCTGCCGTCCTCGGGCAGGATCAGCAGCCCCAGCCAGCCGATCTGGCACAGGGAGATCCCGCCGGCGTACCGCAGAGCCGTTGTTCTCTCCGGCCCTTGACTGGAGCGTGCCACGCGCAGCCACTGGGCCGTCATCGCGAGCCGCATGATCAAGTAGCCCAGCCAGACGGCCAGGAACTCGTGGTCGTCGAACGCCTTGGACACCCCGGCCGCGAGCACCAGCACACCGGCGATCTGCACCAGGGTCACGACCCGGTAGAGGACGTCGTCGTTGTCGTAGGCCGAGGCGAACCAGGTGAAGTTCATCCAGGCCCACCAGATGGCGAAGAAGACCATCGCGTAGTTGAGGATGCCCTCGCCGGTGTGCGCCTCGGCCACGGAGTGCACCAGCTGCACACCGGCCTGCGCGATGGCCACGACGAAGCACAGGTCGAAGAAGAGCTCGAGTGGTGTGGAGGCGCGGTGCGCCTCGTCGCGGCCCCGGGCCGTGAGTCTGCGCAGGGGGCCGTTGTTTCCGGGCGCACCGGGCGAGGGCGACGCGTGTGCCGAGCTGGACGTCATGAGTCCAAGCACAGCAGATGAGGCGCCGAATTGGCTCGCTGTAGGAGGGGCAGGGCGTCGTCTCGCGCACGGCCTGTACGCGGTCGGAGCCGCCGGACGGCCCGCCGAGGCCGTCACCGCCAGGGCCGTACCCTTGAGGCATGGACACCGCCCCCGACCCCGAGCCGCGCGAGCCGAAGGCAGCGCTGATCTTCGACGACCCGCTGGACCAGCAGTCCTCGGACGACACGGACCGTGGGTGGGGCGAGCGGCCGAGCGCCACGAGCGACAGCGCCGCCGATCTGAAGCGCTTCCTCGACGAGAAGCCGCCCCACCACCTCTGAGTCCGGCGGGCCCCCGCCCGCACGGCCCCTTCGAGGGCCGCTACGACTCGTTGTGCCCCGAGCCGCGCTGCGCGACCAGCGCGTCGCGGATCTCCTTCAGCACCTCCAGCTCGGTGATCTCGATCACCTCGTGGGTGCCTTCCTTCGCCTTCCGGCGCGCCTCCTGGCGCGCCAGGTACTTCGACATCGGCAGCACCATCAGGAAATAGACCACCGCCGCGGTGATCACGAAGCTGAGCGTCGCCCCCAGGACCGAGCCCCACAGGATCATCACGCCGCTCGTGACCGTGCCGTCCGCGGCCTTCTCGCAGGGGCCCTTCAGACACGAGCTGTAGCTGTCGAGGTTCTTGGTCCCGATCGCCCCGACGAGCGGGTTGATGACGCCCCTCACCACCGAGTTGACGATGTTGGTGAAGGCGGCGCCGATGACCACCGCTACTGCCAGATCGACGACGTTCCCGCGCAACAGGAAGGCCTTGAAGCCGTCCACGATGCTCGGTTCCTTCTTCTCGCTCACCTCGGGGACTCTCCTCGCACGCGCAAGTTGTGGAACAGGCCGCTCCGCAACCTACGTCAGGGCTGGGCCATTCTGTCCAATCCGATCGCTCGATCGAGGGACTTGACAGGCAGTCACGCACCAGGCGAAAGACACGGCTCAGCACAGTGTCACCGCCAGTCGTGCCGTCGCACTCGCGCCCACCAGACGTGCCGCCGTGGACCGCGGCACCGTGAGCACGACCAGCGCGCCGCTGTCGACCGCGTCGTCCAGGGCCTCGGGCACCTTCGTCACCCGCACCCCGCGCGCGACCACCCGCGCGTCCCCGCCCGCCGCCGTCTCCTCGGCCGCGATGACGTCGACCCGGTCACCGGGCCGCAGCAGCCGCACCGTGGCCCCGTCGGCGATCCGCACCGGCGCCGTCACCATCTCGACGGCGCGCCGCTCGCGTACGGGCTCCGCCGCCGGATGCCCGCGCGCACGGTCGGTGTCCAGCGGGCCCGCCGCCACGAGCGCCGCCGCCGTGACCGCGAGCCCCGCGGCCACGGCCCGCCGTCGATGCCGTACGAGCCGGCGCAGTTGGAACCGCCCGCCGCGCACCCGCACCGGTGCGAAGTGCGGCACCTCGCACGTCGGAGGAGCGTCCGTGCCGAGCGGGCGCGGAGGAAGGGGGGCGGCGGACGCGGGTGAGAAGGGAGAAGGAGTCGGAGACGGACCGAAGGACACGGGGAACCACCACCTGCCACGAGGGAACGGCTTGCGAGCCCACGATGAGGCTTCGCGCCGCCGCTCGCTGAGGCCGGTGGACGGCCGACGGGTTGTGGAAAACTCCCTCACCCGAATGTGAGGTTCCGGCTTCCGCCCGGGAAATGCGGCGCCGCGAATCCACAGGGGACCCGCGGCCCGGCCCTACGGCAGCTCGAACCCGGGGTCCATACCGCCGAGCGCCGACGTGCACAGGCAGTCCCGCTCCTCGTTCGAGGGCAGCGCGGCCACCGCGTCGAAGAGCACGCCCCGCAGCCGGTCCACGTTCGCCGCGAACACCCGCAGCACCTCGTCGTGCGAGACGCCCTCGCCGGTCTCGGCGCCCGCGTCGAGGTCGGTGACCAGCGTCATCGACGTGTAGCAGAGCTCGAGTTCACGGGCGAGCGCCGCCTCGGGATGACCGGTCATGCCCACCACCGACCAGCCCTGCGCCTGGTGCCACAACGATTCGGCACGGGTGGAGAAGCGCGGCCCCTCGATCACGACCAGCGTGCCGCCGTCCACAGGCTCCCAGTCCTGCCCGCGCGCCGCCTTCAGCGCCGCAGCCCTGCCGGCGGGGCAGTAGGGATCGGCCAGTGACACATGCACCACGTTCGGCACGGTGCCGCCGGGCAGCGGCAGCCCGTCGAAGTACGACCCCGCCCGGGACTTCGTACGGTCGACCAGCTGATCCGGCACGAGCAGCGTGCCCGGACCGTACTCGGGGCGCAGACCGCCCACCGCGCACGGGCCCAGAACCTGGCGCACACCCACCGAGCGCAGGGCCCACAGGTTGGCCCGGTAGTTGATCCGGTGCGGCGGCAGATGGTGGCCGCGCCCGTGCCGGGGCAGGAAGGCGACCCGCCGGCCGGCGATCTCGCCGAGAAAGAGGGAGTCGCTGGGCGGCCCGTACGGGGTGTCCACCTGGATCTCGGTCACCTCGTCGAGGAACGAGTAGAAGCCGGAGCCGCCGATTACACCGATCTCTGCGTTCGCCATGCGGTCACACTAGCTGGCGGCCGTTCGCGGCCGAGAGGGGCTGCGGCGAACGCGGAAAACCCCGCCGTCCTACGACGGCGGGGTCCCGTGAGCGAGGTGCTACGCGGCGGAGCTGCTGCTGGTTGAGGTGCCCGAACCCGACGACTTCGAGTCCGAGGACGTCGAGGTAGAGGGCGTCGACGACTTCGACGACGACGACGCGGGCGAGCTGCTCGACGAGGAGCCGCGGCTGTCGTTGCGGTAGAAGCCGGAGCCCTTGAAGACGATGCCGACCGCGGAGAACACCTTCTTCAGGCGTCCACTGCAGCTGGGGCACTCGGTCAGGGCGTCGTCGGTGAACTTCTGCACCGCCTCGAGGCCCTCGCCGCACTCGGTGCACTGGTACTGGTAGGTCGGCACTGTCTTCCTCCTGGCACTCTCACTCAATGAGTGCTAACGACGGTCCATAGTGACGTATTCCTCGGGATCAGTCCACCGTCACCGGCACGCGGTGACCGACGCCACGTGCGACGGTACGGCTGCGGGGGCGTGCCGCCAGCCGGGAACGCAGCGCCAGAAGCGTCGCCAGGGCGAGCAGCGTGCCGACCGTCGGCACCAGGAATCCGGCGCCGCCCCAGAAGCGGTCCTCCAGCTGTCCGGCGACCGTGACGGCGCCCGCCTGACCGAGTGCCACCGCGCCGGTGAGCCAGGTGAAGGCCTCGGTGCGGGCACCGGCCGGGACCAGGCCCTCCACCAGCGTGTAGCCGGTGATCAGGGCGGGCGCGATGCACATGCCGACCAGGAGGCCGAGGCCGGCCAGGACGAGCACGGAGTGCGCGGCCCACAGACCGGACGCGGCGAGCGCGAGGGCGGCGTAGCCGAGGACGAGGCGCCGCTGCGGGGCAACCTTCCACGCGATGGCGCCGCACGCGATGCCGGAGATCATGTTGCCGGCGGCGAAGACGCCGTACAGGACGCCGTTCAGCCCCGGTTCGCCGATCGACTCGGTGAACGCGGCCAGCGAGACCTGCATGCCGCCGAAGACGGAACCGATGCCCAGGAAGGTCACGATCAGCACGCGCACGCCGGGGATGCGCAGCGCGGAGGTGCGCTCCACGCGCGTGTGCCCGTCGACGGCGACGGAGGGCTGCGTGCTCTTCTGCGCGGCGAACAGCAGACCGCCGATCAGCGTCAGCGCGGCCTCCGTGACCAGGCCGGCGGCCGGGTCGACGGCCGTGCACAGCGCGGTCGCCAGCAGCGGGCCCACGACGAAGGTCAGCTCGTCGGTGACGGACTCGAAGGCCGCCGCGGTGGTCTTGAGGGGCGAGCCCTGGAGCTTCACGCCCCAGCGGGCGCGGACCATCGGACCGACCTGCGGAACCGAGGCGCCGGTGGGCACGGCCGCCACGAACAGCGCCCACAGGGGCGCGTCCGCCAGCGCGAGCGCCGTCAGTGTCAGACCCGCCAGCGCGTGCACCAGCACGCCGGGGATCAGGACGGAACGCTGCCCGTACCGGTCGGCGAGGCGCCCGGTGTAGGGCGCGAACAGCGCCATGGAGACGCCGGTGACGGCGGCGGCGGCGCCCGCGGCGCCGTACGAGCCGGTGGTGTGCTGCACGAGCAGCACGATGGAGATGGTGAGCATCGCGAACGGCTGGCGCGCCGCGAAGCCGGGGAGCAGGAACGTCCAGGCGCCGCGGGTGCGCAGCAGCTGTCCGTATCCCGGGCGGGAGGATGCCGGCGAGGTCTTCGACGGCTCGGTGGTGACCGTGGATTCCACGGCCCGTGCCTTTCTGCCACCTGGTAGCGCGGCCCCTGCAGATGGGAGGCGGCGCCGAGAGCTGTCCTCTTGCGCGGAACTGCGGTAGATACCGGCGCCACTGCGGGAGGGCGTCCCGGCCGCCATACGGTCGCGCCAGCTCTGCGTCAGGCAGAGTTGGTTCGATCTAGGTGCGCCTTCATCGTACAGGGGGCAACCGCAAGTGCACCTGTGAAAACGAGCACCATGGCGCCGGGGCGCCTGTGAATGAATGGGGTGTGAACGGTGCGAAACGCGCCCTTAACTACCGGGGCCCTCGCCGTTCGTCCCCAGCCATCCGGCCAGCTTGCCCCCGTGCCCCACGGCCCGAAGCCGCCGCTCCGCGGCGTCCCGTACCGGATCCGTGGCGACCACGAGCAGCTCGTCGCCGCGCCGCAGCACTGTCGTGGGAAGCGGGACGAACGATTTCCCGTCCCGCACGACCAGGGTGACGGCGGCGCCGGCGGGCAGCCGGAGCTCGTTGATCTCGACGCCGTGCATCTTCGAGCCCTCGGGGATCGTGACGGAGAGCAGGTGCCCGCGCAGCCGCTCCAGCGGCGCCGACTCGATGCCGAGGTCGGCGGCGGCCTCCGCGTCCTCGCCGAGCCGCAGCTTGCGGGCGAGCCAGGGCAGGGTCGGTCCCTGGACCAGGGTATAGACGACGACCAGGACGAAGACGACGTTGAAGATGCGGCGGCTGTCCTCGACGCCGCCGACCATCGGGATCGTCGCCAGGATGATGGGGACGGCGCCGCGCAGGCCGGCCCAGGACATCAGCGTCTGCTCCTGCCACGGCACCCGGAACGGCGTCAGACAGAGCACGACGCTCAGCGGGCGCGCGATCATCGTCAGCACCAGGCCGATGACGAGGGCGGGCAGGATGTCGTCGCCCAGCTCGTGCGGGGTGACCAGGAGGCCGAGCAGGACGAACATGCCGATCTGGGCGATCCAGCCGAGCCCGTCGGCGAACCCGCGCGTGGCCGGCCAGTGGGGCAGTCTGGCGTTGCCCATCACCATGGAGGCGAGGTACACCGCCAGGAAGCCGCTGCCGTGGGCCAGGGCGCCCGCCGCGTACGCCACGACGGCGATGGCCATGACGGCGATCGGGTAGAGGCCGGAGGCGGGCAGTGCCACGTGCCGCAGTCCCCAGGAGCCCAGGAAGCCCACCGCGATGCCGATGGCGGCGCCGATGGCCAGCTCCAGCGCTATCTCGCCCACCAGCACGTACCAGTGCTCGATGGGGCCGGCGTGCGAGAAGGCGACCACCAGAATGACCACGGGGGCGTCGTTGAAGCCGGACTCCGCCTCCAAGGTGCCCGTCACGCGCGCGGGGAGGGGGATTTTCCGTAGTACGGAGAAGACCGCGGCGGCGTCCGTGGAGGAGACGACGGCACCGACGATGAGCGCCTGACGCCACTCGAGACCGGTCAGGTAATGCGCGGCCGTCGCCGTCACACCGACGCTCACCGCGACGCCCGCCAGCGCCAGCGTGGTGGCGGCGGGAAGGGCCGGCTTGACCTCTTTCCACTTCGTGCCCAGACCACCCTCGGCAAGGATCACGACCAGGGCCGCATACCCGATGACCTGCGTCAGCTCGGCATTGTCGAACTTGATGTCGCCGATGCCGTCCTGCCCCATGGCGACGCCGATGCCCATGTACACGAGCAGGCTGGGGAGCCCGCTGCGCGAGGAGATCCGGACCGCTGCGACGGCGACGAGCAGGACGAGCGAGCAGACGAGCAGGAGCTGGTTGAGGTCGTGGACAGTCAGCGGCCGTTCCCTTCCCTGGCTCACGGGCACGCGCGCGTGAGCTCACGTACATAGGACACGAAGTGGCTGAACTCCGCACCCAACTACTTCGTTACCTTACCTAACTCTTGACGATTTCTTGACGTTCGCCGGGCATGATCGAACGCTCGTGCGCCGTGGTTCCCTACTCCGCGTCAAGTGGCGCGGGGCCCTGCGCCTATGGTTGCTCCAGCGCTCAGTCAAATGGATAAGCCCGCCTGCCGCTCGCGTTAGGACAGCAAGGACAGCGATGCCCCCCAACACCACCGCCTCTACGGGTCAGCAGCCCGGCAAGTCCGGCAGGAAGAAGGGGCGCAGAGCCCGTCTGATCGTCCTCGTCCTCGTGCTGGCCATGATCGGCGGCGTCGCGTACGGGGCGTACTGGTCCATCAGTACAGTCCGTGCCTCCTTCCCGCAGACCAAGGGTTCGATCACGCTCGATGGCCTGTCGGGCCCGGTCGACGTGAAGCGCGACGGCTACGGCATCCCGCAGATCTACGCCTCCTCCGACGAGGACCTGTTCATGGCGCAGGGCTTCGTCCAGGCGCAGGACCGGTTCTACGAGATGGACGTGCGCCGTCACATGACCTCCGGGCGCCTGTCGGAGATGTTCGGCAAGAGCCAGGTCGACAACGACGAGTTCCTGCGCACCCTGGGCTGGGACCGCATCGCGCAGGAGGAGTACGACAGCAAGCTGTCGGACGCCACCAAGAAGTACCTCCAGGCCTACGCCAAGGGAGTCAACGCCTACCTGGAAGGCAAGGAAGGCGAGGAGCTCTCCCTGGAGTACGCCGCTCTCGGTTTCGCCAACGACTACAAGCCCGAGGAGTGGACCCCGGTCGACTCGGTCTCGTGGCTGAAGGCGATGGCCTGGGACCTGCGCGGCAACATGGAGGACGAGATCGACCGCGCCCTGATGACCAGTCGTCTGGGCCCGCAGCAGATCGACGACCTCTACCCGCAGTACCCGTACGACCGGAACAAGGCGATCGTCCAGGAGGGCCAGTACGACGAGCTCACCGGGACGTTCGAGCAGGGCGGCGGCACCTCCACCGGCGGCACCTCCACCGGCAGCGCGTCCACCGACGGCACCTCCACGGCCGGATCGTCCACCGGAGGCACCACGGGCCTGGAGAGCCAGCTCTCGGGCCTGTACGACGTCCTGGAGGACCTTCCCACGGCCGTCGGCGTGAACGGCAACGGCATCGGCTCCAACTCCTGGGTCGTCTCCGGCGACCACACCATCACCGGTAAGCCCCTGCTGGCCAACGACCCGCACCTGTCGGCGTCGTTGCCGTCCGTCTGGTACCAGATGGGCCTGCACTGCCGCAGCGTCTCCAGCAAGTGCCAGTACGACGTCACCGGTTACACCTTCGCCGGCATGCCCGGTGTGATCATCGGCCATAACCAGAACATCTCCTGGGGCATGACCAACTCGGGCGTCGACGTCACCGACCTCTACCTGGAGAAGCTCACCGGCGACGGCTACCTCTACGACGGCAAGGTCAAGCCGTTCAAGACGCGCGAGGAGACCATCAAGGTCGCCGGCGGCACGTCCAAGAAGATCGTCGTCCGCGAGACCGGGAGCGGGCCCTTGCTCTCCGACCGCAGCGACGAGCTGGTGAAGGTCGGCAAGAAGGCCGCCGTCGACGCCTCCGCACCCGACCGCGGCGACGGCTACGGCATCTCCCTGCGCTGGACCGCGCTGGACCCGGGCACCTCCATGGATGCCGTCTTCGCGATGAACAAGGCCGCGAACTGGAGCGACTTCCGCGCCGCCGCCGCCCTGTTCGACGTGCCCTCGCAGAACCTGATCTACGCCGACACCGAGGGCCACATCGGCTACACCCTGCCCGGAAAGATCCCCACGCGCGGGGCGAAGGCCGACGGCTCGATCCCGCAGCCGGGCTGGGACTCCAAGTACCGCTGGACCGGCTACATCCCGCAGGACGAGCTGCCCTTCGAGTTCGACCCCGCGCGCGGGTACATCGTCACCGCCAACCAGGCCGTGGTCGACAAGGACAAATACCCCTACACCCTCACCGAGGACTGGGGCTACGGCACGCGCAGCCAGCGCATCACCGACCTGATCAAGTCGAAGATCGACGACGGCGGCAAGATCTCCACCGACGACATGCGCCAGATGCAGCTCGACAACAGCAGCGAGATCGCCAAGCTGCTGGTGCCGAAGCTGCTGAAGCTGGACATCGCCGACAAGGACGTCCGCGAGGCGCAAAAGCTCCTGGAGGGCTGGGACTACACCCAGGACGCCGACTCGGCGGCCGCCGCCTACTTCAACTCGGTCTGGCGCAACATCCTCAAGCTCTCCTTCGGCAACAAGCTGCCCAAGGAGTTGCGGGTCAAGGGCCAGTGCCTGTGGGTCGACCCGGTCAACACGACCGGTCCGGCGGACGAGGTCGAGAAGGTCCGCGAGTGCGGCCAGCGCGACGCCGACCAGGCGCAGCCGGACGGTGGCGACCGCTGGTTCGAGGTCGTGCGCAAGCTCATGGACGACGAGGACAGCGACTGGTGGAAGACGCCCCAGTCGGGCACCCGCCCCAAGGCCGACAACCGCGACGAGCTGTTCGAGCGCGCCATGATCGACGCCCGCTGGGAGCTGACCGCCAAGCTCGGCAAGGACATCGACACCTGGAGCTGGGGCAGGCTGCACCGCCTGTTCCTGAAGAACCAGACCCTCGGCACCGACGGCCCCGGCTTCCTGCAGTACGTCCTCAACCGCGGCCCCTGGAAGCTCAGCGGCGGCGAGGCGACGGTCAACGCCACCGGCTGGAACGCCGCCGGCGGCTACGGCGTCGTCTGGGTGCCGTCGATGCGGATGGTGGTCAACCTCGGCGACCTCGACAAGTCGAAGTGGATCAACCTCACCGGTGCCTCCGGGCACGCCTACAGCGCCCACTACACCGATCAGACGGACAAGTGGGCCGACGGCGAGCTGCTGGACTGGTCCTTCTCCGACGGCGCGGTCGACGAGAGCACGAGCGACACACTGGTGCTCAAGCCATGAGCCGCTCACGGTGAACGCACGAAAGGGCCCTCCACGCGCGCGTGGAGGGCCCTTTCATCTGCGCGGGGACGCGGGAGCGGGCTCAGTCCGCACGGAAGCGGCGCACGCCCGACGGCGTCACCACCGCGTGCACCGGCCGGTCGTGCGCCTCGGCCGGGACGCGCTCGACGACCTCCGCGTCGTACAGCAGCACCACCAGCGCGGGGTGTGCGTCCGCGCGTTCCAGGCGTGCGAGCACGCGGTCGTACGAGCCCCCGCCGCGCCCCAGGCGCATGCCGCGCGCGTCCACGGCGAGGCCGGGCAGCAGCACCACGTCGGCGGTGGTCACGGCGTCCGGTCCGAGGCGTTCGCCGACGGGCTCGAAGAGGGCCATCTTTCCGCCGTGTTGGACCTGCGCGAGGGAGCCCTCGCCGGTGTAGGCGCCCCAGTCGAGGTCGTTGTCGGGCAGGAGCGCGGGGAGCAGGACGCGCACGCCCCGCGCGCGCAGCGCGTCCAGCAGCGCGAGCGTGCCCGGTTCGCTCCCCACGGATACGTACGCCGCCACCGTGCGCGCCCGCGCCAGTTCGGGCAGCTCCAGCGCGCGCCCCGCCAGCGCGACCCCGGATTCCCGCACGTCATCAGCCGTCAACCTGTTCCTCGCCGCGAGGAACTCTCGCCGAAACGTTCGCTTGTCAGGCTCAGCCGGACGTCCGATGTGACTCAAAGGTCGTACCCGTACCCTTTCAATACGCTCATATGAGAGCCAATTAACCGGAGCCACAGATTCCCTACAAAGGCACCGGATAAGGTTGCGGGCATGACTCAGTCGCACCCTCGGATCAGCAAGGCTGTCATTCCCGCAGCAGGTCTCGGCACCCGGTTCCTGCCGGCCACCAAGGCCACTCCCAAGGAGATGCTGCCGGTCGTCGACAAGCCGGCGATCCAGTATGTGGTCGAGGAGGCCGTCTCCGCGGGCCTCGACGACGTCCTCATGATCACAGGTCGCAACAAGCGCCCCCTTGAGGACCACTTCGACCGCAACTACGAGCTGGAATCGGCCCTTCAGAAGAAGGGCGACGCCAGCCGGCTCGCCAAGGTGCAGGAGTCCAGCGACCTCGCCACCATGCACTACGTGCGCCAGGGCGACCCCAAGGGACTCGGCCACGCGGTGCTGTGCGCGGCCCCGCACGTCGGCCACGAGCCCTTCGCCGTGCTCCTCGGCGACGACCTCATCGACCCGCGCGACCCGCTGCTCAAGCGCATGGTCGAGGTCCAGGAGCAGCGCGGCGGCAGCGTCATCGCGCTCATGGAGGTCGCGCCGGAGCAGATCCACCTCTACGGCTGTGCGGCCGTGGAGCCCACCGAGGACGGCGACGTCGTCAAGGTGACCGGCATGGTGGAGAAGCCCGACGCCGCGGACGCCCCGTCGAACTACGCGATCATCGGCCGCTACGTCCTCGACCCGCACATCTTCGACATACTGCGCAAGACCGAACCCGGTCGCGGCGGCGAGATCCAGCTCACCGATGCCCTCCAGCAGCTCGCCGAGGACGAGAAGGTGGGCGGCCCGGTGCACGGCGTCGTCTTCAAGGGCCGCCGCTATGACACCGGTGACCGTGGCGACTACCTGCGTGCCATTGTCAGACTCGCATGCGAACGTGAAGACCTGGGCCCGGACTTCCGGACCTGGCTTCGCAGTTACGTAGCCGAGGAGATGTAGCCACTTTGAGCAGCGCCGCGCCCCGCACCACCGGCCGGGACCACCTCTGGTCGGTGGACGAACACCTGGAGGACATCCTCGCGACCGTCCGCCCCCTCGAACCCATCGAGCTGCAACTCCTCGACGCCCAGGGCTGCGTCCTGGTCGAGGACGTCACGGTGCCGGTGTCCCTGCCGCCGTTCGACAACAGCTCCATGGACGGGTACGCGGTGCGGGTCGCCGATGTCGCGGGCGCGAGCGAGGAGTTCCCGGCGGTCCTGGAGGTCGTCGGGGACGTTGCCGCGGGCCAGGCGGAGCTGCTGCAGGTGGGCCCCGGCCAGGCCGCCCGCATCATGACCGGTGCCCCGCTGCCGCCGGGCGCGGAAACGGTCGTACCCGTCGAATGGACCGACGGCGGCCTCGGCGAGGGCCCGGTGGCCGGGATGCGCGCCCGCAGCCTCGCCCCCGAGGGCGCCTCCGGGCATGTGCACGTGTACCGGCCCGCAGAGGCACGCGCGCACGTGCGCGCCAAGGGCAGCGACGTGAAGGCCGGTGACCGCGCCCTGGACGCCGGCACTGTCCTCGGCCCGCCGCAGATCGCCCTGCTCGCTGCGATCGGCCGCGGCACCGTACGCGTACGCCCGCGCCCGCGCGTGGTCGTGATGTCCACCGGCAGCGAACTCGTCCAGCCCGACGAGCAGTTGCGCAGCGGCCAGATCTACGACTCCAACAGCTTCGCCCTCACCGCGGCCGCCCGGGACGCCGGCGCCATCGCCTACCGCGTGGGCGCCGTCGCCGACGATGCCGAGACGCTGCGCTCCACCATCGAGGACCAGCTGGTGCGCGCCGACCTCATGGTCACCACCGGCGGCGTGAGCGTCGGCGCGTACGACGTCGTCAAGGAGGCGCTGCAGTCGGTCGCCGACGAGGACGAGGCGGGCAGCGGCATCGACTTCCGCAAGCTCGCCATGCAGCCCGGCAAGCCCCAGGGCTTCGGCTCCATCGGCCCCGACCACACGCCTCTGCTGGCTCTCCCCGGCAACCCGGTGTCGTCGTACGTCTCCTTCGAGCTGTTCGTGCGCCCCGCGATCCGCACGCTCATGGGCCTGGAGGACGTCCACCGGCCGCGCACGACCGCGACCCTCACGGCGGACAAGGCGCTGACCTCGCCGAAGGGGCGTCGGCAGTTCCTGCGCGGGGCATACGCCGACGGCGCCGTGACCCCGGTCGGCGGCGCCGGATCGCACCTGGTCGCCGCCCTCGCGCAGGCCGACGCGCTGATCGTCGTCCCCGAGGACACCGAGTCCGTCGAGCCCGGCGCCGAGGTCGAGGTCGTGCTGCTCGGCTGAGCGCACGCGCGTGTGCCGGTCCGCAGGCCGGTCCTGCTCCGGTGCGCGCGCCGACTTGGCGGTACCGTGTCGCGCACAGCAGGCCCAGCGCCGCACCGCTACGGGCCCGGACCGGGAGCGCCACACAGCATGAGTACGCAGGACCGACTGACGCACATCGACGAGGCGGGCGCGGCCCGCATGGTCGACGTATCGGAGAAGGACGTGACGGCGCGCACCGCCCGCGCGAGCGGGCGCGTCCTGGTCTCGCCCCGCGTGATCGAGCTGCTGCGCGGCGAGGGCGTCCCCAAGGGCGACGCGCTGGCCACGGCACGGATCGCGGGCATCATGGGCGCCAAGCGCACCCCGGACCTGATCCCGCTGTGCCACCCATTGTCGGTGTCGGGTGTGAAACTGGATCTGTCGGTCGCGGACGACGCCGTGGAGATCCAGGCCACCGTCAAGACCACGGACCGCACGGGCGTCGAGATGGAGGCCCTCACCGCGGTCTCCGTCGCCGCGCTCACCGTGATCGACATGGTCAAGGCAGTCGACAAGGGAGCGGTCATCACCGACGTACGGGTGGAGGAGAAGACGGGCGGCAAGTCGGGCGACTGGAGCCGGGCGTGAGCGCCGGGACCCGCCGCGCCCTGGTCGTGACCGCCTCCAACCGCGCCGCCGCGGGCGTCTACGAGGACAAGGGCGGCCCGCTGATCGCCGACGGGCTGAAGAGCTTCGGTTTCACCGTCGAGGGGCCGCAGGTCGTCCCCGACGGCGACCCCGTGGAGGCCGCGCTGCGCGCCGCCGTGGACGCCGGGTACGACGTCGTCGTCACCACCGGCGGCACCGGCATCTCGCCGACCGACCGCACGCCCGAGGCGACCCGCAAGGTGATCGACTACGAGGTGCCGGGCATCGCGGAGGCCATCAGGGCGTTCGGACGGGAGAAGGTGCCGACCGCCGCGCTCTCCCGGGGACTGGCCGGGGTGGCGGGCAGCACGCTGATCGTCAATCTGCCGGGTTCTACCGGCGGGGTGAAGGACGGTCTCGCCGTCCTGGAGGCCCTGCTGGTCCACGCCGTCGACCAAGTCCGCGGCGGCGATCACCCCAGACCCGGCGCAGGCAGTGGGGGTGCGAGCTGAACAGCCCATCCTGGCCCGTCGTACTGGCGGACGGCGATGTCGTCCTCCGGCCGATAAAGCTGCGCGACCAGCGGGCCTGGCGCGAGGTCAACCGGCGCAACCGGGACTGGCTGCGCCCCTGGGAGGCCACCATTCCGCCGCCCACGCCCAGCGGGCCGATCGCGCACCGGCCGACCTACCGCCAGATGGTCCGGCATCTGCGCTCCGAGGCGAACGCGGGCCGCATGCTGCCGTTCGTCATCGAGTACCAGGGGCGGCTGGTGGGGCAGTTGACGGTCGCCGGGATCACCTGGGGCTCGATGTGCTCGGGGCACGTCGGTTATTGGGTGGACGAGGCGGTGGCCGGCCGTGGGGTGATGCCGACGGCCGTGGCGCTCGTCGTGGACCACTGTTTCCGCACCGTCGGACTGCACCGCATCGAGGTCTGCATTCGCCCGGAGAACGCGCCGAGCCGCCGGGTGGTGGAGAAACTCGGATTCCGCGACGAGGGGCTGCGGCCCCGTTATCTCCACATCGACGGGGCCTGGCGCGACCATCTCGTCTTCGCGCTCACGGCGGAAGAGGTGCCCGACGGGTTGCTGAACCGCTGGCACCGGGCACACTCCGGGGGGAACCCCGCCCAGCCCGGGTAATTGAATAAATGTTCGAAATTGATCGCCTCGCGACCGTCTTGAAGCCCAGAATTCGCATCCTCTGCGGCCTGCTGATCGCATCGGTCACAAAAAAATTTCGAAATATCAGCCAGATCGTGCGACACACCGGCTCAATTGGCAGATGGCCTCACGCAAACCCCTCTACCGTGTGAGGCGTGAGCAGCAGCGGCCTCATCTACGCAGTCATTGTCGGGGCCTGGGCCGCCTACTTGGTGCCGATGTGGCTCCGTAGGCAGGACGAGCTGAACGAGGCCCGTCCGACGGAACGCTTCAGCACAGCCATCCGGTTGCTGTCCGGACGGGCGGGGATGGAGCGCCGGTACGCCAAGGACCTGCGGGCGCGCTCCACCGACGAGGGGGAGCCCAGCGCCGACGACCCGGACGGCGTCACCGCATCGGTGGACGTCCGGGCCTTCGCCATGCCCCCGACGCGCCCACAGGCGCAGGCGGTTGTGCCCACGCGCGCGGAGGAGCAGGAGCGCTCCGAACCGGCGCGCGCACAGGCGTCCGCGCCGGCGCCCGAACCCGCGCCCGAGCGGAAAGCACAGAAGGCACAGAAAGCACAGAAGGCGCAGGCGGCGCAGCAACCGGCCCCGGCCGCACGGCGCACGCCCCCCACAGCCGCCGCGGAGGCCGCCGCCGCGCGCGCCCGGCGCACGAAGGTGCTCGCGCGCCGTCGGCGCACCACCGTGGTGCTCTTCATCGCCTTCACGCTCGGCGCGGTCGTCGCCGCCGTCGGGGGGCTCGCCTTCCTGTGGGCGCCCGGTGTGCCCGCCGTACTGCTCAGCGCGTACATCGCCTACCTGCGCTCCCAGGAGCGCCGCCGCTTCGCGTACCAGATGGACCGCCGCCGTGCCGAAGTCGCCGCGCAGCGGCTCAGGGAGCGCGCGCGCCAGTCGCGTCGGCGCGTGGCTGCTGACGCCGGCGCGGACGCAGAGGAGCCCCACGAAGGCCCCGGATCGCAGACCGACCCGGGGCTGTCGGCGCTCGCCGCGGACCGGCGGGCGCTCGTCGAGCAGACGGACCACGCCGAGTGGGTCGATCAGCAGCGCGAGCGTCAGCGGCGGCCGGGGCAGGGCGACAGCTGGGATCCGGTGCCGGTGCCGTTGCCGACGTATGTGACCGCTCCGGTCGCGCCACGGGCCACGTCGGATGTGGATCTGGGGGCGCCGGACGCGTGGAGCTCGGCGCGCTCCAGTGCCGTCGCGCCGGAGCAGGAGGCGGAGTCCCGCGCCGCCGCGGGCGAGCCGACGGAAGCGGACGACGGTGATGAGGACAGGGCGGACGGCGGCGGGCGCAGTGACGCCCGCCGGGCCGCGTCCGCCCGGCGGGCACGTGAGCGCGGACGCACGCCGTTGTTCGACCAGTACGAGGACGGCGGGCGGCCGCGGGCGGCCAACGAGTAGGCGGGCCGGCCCGGGGGGAACGGATTTCCAGGCGGGCGGATCGGGATGCTAGAGTTTCACTCGTTGCAAGGGCCTGTGGCGCAGTCCGGTAGCGCACCTCGTTCGCATCGAGGGGGCCAGGGGTTCAAATCCCCTCAGGTCCACCGCAACAACTGTCCTTGAGGAATCAGGGCAGTTGATGAGATCCCGTCCGATCGGTTGATCGGGCGGGATCTTTGTTTTGCCCTCACACGGACCGGAACAGGCGCTCGGCTGACGTGGTGTCAGATGGCATCATGCTGCACCGCTCACCGAGGATGCGCGGGCGCGTCCGGTGCCCCGGCAAGGGGCGGAGCCCGCCGAGGGGTGTGTGGTGGGCCGCGGTGCAGCTCAGGGCGCTGCCGCGGCAAGTGGGACGTGCGGTTCCGCTGTCAGCACCCTGCCAGCGCAGGTCCCTGCATTCCTTTTTCCTGGATATCCGTGGGGTGCTCCTCCAGAATTTAATCACCGGGCGACGGGGAGTTGACCGGGAAACTAAATGGGGAATTCGTAATTCCGAGGGGGAATTATTTTCATGGGCAAGAATCTGCTGCGCGCCACGGTCGTCGCTCTGGGTCTCGTCCTCGCCGGCGTCGGTGTGGAGAGCGCGTCGGACGTGACCGCGGGCGGGGTCACGGCGGTCGCCGAGTACAAGGACCCGATCTGGGGGGCGGCGCCCGAGACCCAGGTAGCAGACCCCATTTGGGGCTGATTTTCTCCCCGGTCGAGCAAGCTTTCGGCCAAACTTGTCCGAAAAGGGCCCACCCCTCAGGGGTGGGCCCTTTGTTACTCCCCAGTTTGATCACGCATTCATTGCGGAACCGTTTCTCCCTCCACATAATTGGCCGAGACCTGACGGGTGCATCACGGAGGCGAGGGGGCGCGCGTGCTGGAACCGCTGGGGTTGGGGGCCCATGCGGCCGAGGTCTACCGGGCCATGCTGAAGAGGCCGGATTTCAGCCTTGACGATCTGGTGGCGAGCCTGGGCTGGCAGCCCGAGCTGGTCAGATCGGCCCTTGACGAATGTGTACGACTCGCGCTCATCAAGCCGTCCTGGGACGCACCCGGCGAATTGCGCGTCGTGAGCCCCGAGGTCGGCCTGCAGGCACTTCTCACCCGCCAGGAGAACGAATTCCTGGAACGGCAGAAGCGGATAGCTGAGGCGCGTATCGAAGTGGCCCGGTTCATCGACGAGTACACCGCGGCCCAGCAACGGCAGCGCAACACCGTCATCGAGCGGCTCATCGGAATCGACGAGATCCGAACCCGCATCGAGGAATTCACCCAGGAATGCGAAAAGGAGCTTCTCGCTTTTGCCACAGGTGGGCCACAGACAGAGGCCAGCCGGGAGGCGAGCCGGCCGTTGTGCGAGAAGCTCGCCAAGCGGGGCGTGGTGATGCGCAGCATTTACCTGGACAGCGTGTACAACGACCCCGCGACGGTCGAGCATCTGCGCTGGCTGCACGCGCACGGTGACCAGGTGCGGACGACGGCGTCGTTGCCGTCGCGGATGCTGGTGTTCGACCGCACGCGCGCGGTGCTGCCCATCGATCCCGACGCGTCGGCGGCGGGGGCGCTCGTGCTGCACGGGCAGGGGATCATCACGATCCTGAACGAGCTCTTCGAGCGGGTGTGGGAGAACGCGCTGCCCTTCAGCGGAGGGCGGCCGCAACCGCGCGACCGTGGTGGCGAGGAGCTGTCCGGTCAGGAGCAGGCCGTGCTGCGGTTGCTCGGTGAAGGGCTCACCGATGAGGTGGTGGCCCGCAAGCTCGGCGTCTCGGTGCGCACAGGCCGGCGTATCACCGCCGAGCTAATGGGACGGCTCGGCGCCCGCAGCCGCTTCCAGGCGGGGCTGCGGGCCGCGCAGCTCGGCTGGCTGGAGGGCGCGGAGCCGGAGAGCAGCAGTACGGCTGTGTAGCCGTACTGGCGATGCCCCGGCGCCCGCCTCGCGAAGACACCGTATAGGCCTCGTATAGCGGTCGATTCCACTCTCGGATCAACGCATGGAGGACCGAGTCACCGGACCCGGACTCCGATACCGATCCCTCATTGGAGTCGAGATGCCCAACGCGAACGTGACGACCGTTCTGGACGAGGCCCGCAAGCAGGAGATCAAGGAGATCGTCTGCGACATCCTTGAGATCGATGAGGACGAGGTCACCGAGACCAGCCTCTTCAAGGAGGAGCACGACGCGGACTCGCTGCGTGCCATCGAGATCCTCGCCGCGCTGGAGCGCACCCAGAAGGTCACCATCGACCAGGCCGAGCTCAGCCGCATGGTCAACCTCGAGGGCGTCTACATCGTGGTCGCCGAGGCCGCCCAGAACTGATCTGCCGTCCCGACCGTCAGATGGGTGAGCTTCGATGAACGCTTCGAGCAACACAGGGCGCCGGGTGGTCATCACCGGACTCGGCGTGGTCACCAGCATCGGCATCGGTGTGGAGGCCTTCACCGCCGGCCTCCGGGCGGGACGCAGCGGCGTCAAGCCGATCACCGCGTTCGACACGACCGGCTTCGCCCACGCCAACGGCTGCGAGGTCACCGACTTCGAGCCGGAGCAGTGGGTCACCCGGCAGTCTCCCGAGGAGCTGGGCCGGGCGAGCCAGTTCTCGGTGGCGGCCGCCAGGATGGCGGTCGAGGACGCGGGTCTGAGCGTCGCGGACGTACGGGCCCGCCGTTCCCTGGTGTCCGTCGGCACCACGGACGGCGAGTCCCGCGACCTCGACCAGCTCGTCGCCGCGAGCCTGGACAGCGGGCCCGAGGAGTACGAGCCGACCGTCGCCCGGCGCATCCCCGCGGGACGGCTGTCCGCCGGAATCGTGCGGGAGCTGGAACTGGAGGACGTCGAGGCCGTCACCATTCCGACCGCCTGCGCGGCGGGCAACTACGCTGTCGGCTACGGCTACGACGCCATCCGCAGCGGGGACGTGGACGTCGCCCTGTGCGGGGGCGCCGACGCGGCCTGCCGCAAGACCTTCACCGGCTTCTACCGGCTCGGCACCATCGCCCCCGAGGTGTGCCGGCCCTTCGACAAGGACCGCGAGGGCATCCTCACCGGCGAGGGCGCGGGCATCCTCCTCATGGAGAGCCTGGAGTCGGCACTCGCCCGCGGCGCGCGCATCTACGCCGAGGTGCTGGGGTACGGCCTCGCCTGCGACGCCCTGCATCCCGTCGCCCCGGACCAGGACAGCATCGCCCGCACGATCCGCATCGCGCACCGCAACGCGGGGGTGACGCCGGATCAGGTCGACTTCGTCTCCGCGCACGGCACCGGGACGAAGGCCAACGACATCACCGAG
Organism: Streptomyces sp. NBC_00287; assembly: GCF_036173105.1. NCBI lineage: Bacteria > Bacillati > Actinomycetota > Actinomycetes > Kitasatosporales > Streptomycetaceae > Streptomyces > Streptomyces sp. NBC_00287. Next base: position 4,161,282 of record NZ_CP108053.1, on the reverse strand, counting down.
GCCGGCGCCATCCGCCAGGTGTTCGGCGCGGACGCCATGCCGCGCACCGTCTCCATCAAGTCGATGATCGGCCACAGCATGGGCGCCGCCAGCGCGGTCGCCGCGGCGGCCTGCGCGCTCGCGCTCACCGAGGGATTCATCCCGCCGACGGTCAACCACCGGGAGACCGACCCCGAGTGCGGGGTGGACTGCGTGCCCAACGAGGCGGTCGAGGCGGAGCTGAACGTCGTACAGAACAACGCGCTCGCCTTCGGCGGCAACAACGCCGTGCTGATCCTCGGGGCCTACCGGGGCGAAGCGGTGAGTGCGGCATGAGCTGGATCGTGACCGGGATGGGCGCCGTCGCCAGCATCGGCGACAGCGTCGACGAGATCTTCGATTCGCTGGTCGCCGGGCGCAGCGGGCTCGGTCCGTTGCGCGGGTACGACCGGGAGAAGTTCCGGGCGCAGGTGGCGTACGAGATCGACGACCGGCCCGCGCCGGGCGTGGATGTGCCGCTGCGGGCGACCCGTTGGCTGGAGCAGGCCGTGGCGGCGGCCGCGGCGGACGCCGGGCTCGGGGACGATCTGTCCGGGGTGCCGGTGCTGGTCGGCACCACCTTGCGCGAGCTGCGCTCGGTGGAGCTGTCCTGGCGGGACAAGGTGCCCTTCGACGCGGCCGATCTGCACTTCGGCACCATGCTGCGACGCCGGTTCGGGGCCGCGGACACGCACACCGTGGCCAACGCCTGCTCGGCCTCGCTGTACACGCTGGCGCTCGGCACCGATCTGCTGGAACTGGGGGCGGCGGACACCGTCGTCGTCGCCGGGGTCGACACCATCAGCGAGAGCACGTACGGGCTGCTGGACCGCTGCTATCCCGAAGCGCCCGACCGGGTACGGCCCTTCGACCGGGCCCGGCGCGGGATGCTCCAGGGCGAGGGCGCGGTGGCCGTGGTGCTCAGACGGGAGAGCGACGGGCCCGGGGCGGCGGGGCGGGTGCACGCGCGCGTGCGGGGTGTCGCCGTCAACTGCGACGCCCATCACCCCTCCGCGCCGGACGCGAAGAACATCACCGCCGCCGTGCGCGAGGCGCACGAGAGGGCGGGCGTACGGCCGGCCGACATCGACCTCGTGATGCTGCACGGCACCGGTACGCCGCTGAACGACGAGGCCGAATCGACGGCGCTCGGTGCGGTGTTCGCGGGGGTCGAACCCTCGCCGTACATGACGGCGATCAAGTCGATGACCGGGCACACCGCGGGGGCGTCCGGGCTGCACAGTCTGGTCGCTGCGGTGGACGTCATGCGCTGCGGGACCGTGCCGCCGACCGTGTATCTGGACGATCCCGTGGAGGCCGTGGCCGGGTTCCGGCTGGTGCGCGGGGCCGCCGAGCGGGCGGACGGGCCGTTGCGGATCGCGCAGATCGACTCGTTCGGCTTCGGCGGGCTCAATGCGGTCGCCGTCGTGGAGGCCGTGCGGGAGTCCGCAGGGGAAGGAGCGGGGAGTTGAGTGCCGCAACCACGGCGCAGGCCGTGATCACCGGGCTCGGTACGGCGGTACGAGGTCTCGACGGGCCGGGCGGACTGCTCGGGCCGCTGCCCGCGGGCCATCGGTCGGCGGCCGATCCCGTCTCCCGGCTCACCGGGCGCGGGCTGCGCTACAAGGACCGGGCCACCAAACTCGCCATGACCGCGGCGCGGGACGCGCTGGACGCGGCCGGACTGCTCGACGGGGCCGGGGAGTTGACGGTGCCGGGCGAGAGTGTCGGGGTGGTCGCCAGTACCAACTACGGCAACTGCGACACCGTCTGCGAGACCGTGCAGACGATCGCCGAGTCGACGTATCTGGGGACCAGCCCGATGATGCTGCCGGCCACCTCCAGCAATGTGGTCGCCTCCTGGGTGGCCATCACGCACGGGCTGCGCGGCGCCAACCTGACACTGTGCAACGGGCCGGCCTCCGGGCTCGACGCCGTCAACTGGGCCCGGCTGCTGGTCGCCGCCAGGCGGGTGGAACGGGTGCTCGTCGTCGGGGTCGAGCCGGACAACGCGGCCGTGCGGCATGTCACGGAGACACCGGAGCCGGACGGCACCGACGACACGGACGCGGTGCCGGAGCTCTTCGACGGGGCGGTCGCGCTGGTCGTCGAGTCGCTCGCGTCGGCCGAGGCGCGCGGGGTGCGTGCGCTGGCGGCGCTCGGGCCCTACGCGCGCCGGGGCGATCACGCCGGCGCCGTCGCGAAGGTACGGGCGCTGCGGCCCGGGCCGGTGGGGCTGTGGTGCGTACCGGAGCATCCCGCCGGAGTGCGCGCCCCCGCGCCCGCGCTCGGGGCGTCCGCCGGTTCGGCCCCGGTTCACGACCTCTCCGCGCTGTACGGCCCGTCGTCCGGGGCGCTGGGTGTGCTGCAGTGCGCGACGGCCGCCGTATGGCTCGCGGACCACGACGACATGGTCCTCGTCAGCGCCGGTACGGGTGACGCCGGCGGCGACGACGCGGGCGCGGCACTGCTGCTGACTGCGCCGGAGGCGCTCGCGGTGGCGGGTAGTGCGGCATGAGCGCGCAGGGCATGCCGGGCGCGGGCGGAGTGCACGATGACAGCTCCGGCGTGCGCGGCGCGAACGCGGAGCTCGCGGACTGGGTTGCGCGCCCTGTTCGGGGCGTGACCGGCGCGGGTGAAGGGCGAGCTGACGGCTCTGGGGCGCGTGGTGCGAGCGCGCGGCGTTCTGAGCAGGTTGCGCGCCCCATGCGGAGCGGTGCACGCGGGGAGCGGGCTGGTGGGTTCGCGCCTGGCGCGGGCGAGTACGCCACGGCGGACGAGCCCGTCGCGCAGGCTGTCGCATCGGGCGGCCCCGCCCAGGACCGCGCCCCGCGTGCCGGGCTTGGGCTCGGTGGGCGGCGGGAAGCTGTCGTGCGGTTGCGGCGGGGTTCCCGGGAGGCGGGGACTGCCGTGCGGGTGCTTGTGCTGCATGGGCTCGCCGGGAGTACGGCCGTGTGGCGGGCGTACGAGGAACTTGCGCCGGGGTGCGTCGAGTTGTGGGACGGGGCCCTGCCCTGGGGGGCCGACGGGGATCCTGACTGGAGTCTCTTCGGTGATCCCGCCGAGCATGTGGCGGACGCGCTCGACGCGGTGCCCGGAGGCGTCGACGTGCTCGTCGCGCACTCGTTCACCGTCGGGCCCGCGCTGGAGGCCGTCGTACGGCGGGACGTGCGGCCCCGCGGGATCGTGGCCGTGGCGCCCTTCCACCGGCGTGGTCCCGGCGAGTTCAGCTGGGACGACGCCGCGTACTACCTCAATGGCTTTCACCGCATCCTCGAAGAGGGGCTGCGGATCAGCGCGGGGGACCGGCTGTCGCCGCAACTGCGGGCCGCGATGGCTCTGCGGGTGCGGGACCGGATCGGGCCGTACGGCTGGCAGCAGTTCTTCGGCGCCTATCTGCGCAGCCCCTTCCTGGATGTCGACGCCCTGCGCATGCCGGTGCTCGTCGTCGCCGGGGCCGAGGACTTCGCTGCTCCGCCGGGCGACGCGGCCGCGCTGGCCGCCGCGCTGCCCGACGGGCGGCTCGAACTGTTCGACGACTGCGGGCACTTCGCCATGGCGGAGCAGCCCGACCGGTTCGCGGGCGCCGTCCGGGAGTTGATCCGGGACGCCGTTCCCGAGGTCGACACCGACACCGACAAGGACCGCTGTACCTCTTCCGACCTTTCCCTCCTGACCATCCCTACGCACCGGAGTTGACGTGACCACGAACACCGCTGACATCGAGGCCGCGGTCCTCGCCCTCCAGGAGCCCAGTTCCCTGGAGATCCGGCCCCGTTACGAGGGCTCCAACATCTGCACCTGGATCGGCTTCAAGCACGTCAACTACCTCGTCGAGGAAGCCGTACTGAACCATCTGCGCCAGGCCGGACTCGCCCCGGGCACGATCTACGAGGTCTACGGGCTGTGCACGGACATCGTCGACATCGACACCCGCATCCTGCACGCCTTCCACATCGACGACACCGCGGTCGCCGAGGTCAAGCCGCACCGCAAGGCCAAGGCCGACGAGCTGGTGCTCGCCGTGACCCTGTATGTGCAGCGCGAGACCCTGCTCAAGGCGGTCACCTCCACCGTCCGCGTCCAGCTGCGCCTCGACCCGCGCGGTGGCGGCGAGCTGCCGGTGCCGGCGCCGCTCGCGCCGTACGCCGTCGACAAGCTGTCCGCCAAGCCCGGCTGGACCCCCGAGCCCGTCGAGGCCGACCTCGCCGCGGACGACCTGGTCAAGGAGCTGACGGCCGGGCGCAACGCGTACGCCTGGAAGTTCCGTATCCCCTACTGGTACTGCCACTTCACCGAGCGCCAGCAGATGTCGGGCTATCTGCGGCTGATGGAGGAGGCCAAGGACCGGCTCGTCGCCGACCGCGGGGTGTCCATCAAGACGCTGCTCGACGAGCAGAACTGGATCCCGGTCGTGCCGCACTCGCGCATCACGGTCCTCGACGAGGCGCGGATGGAGGAGGACCTGTACATCGTCCTCACCGTCGAGAACGTCTTCAAGGGCTTCACCTACGACTCCCGTATGGACACCTACGTCGTGCGCGACGGCGAGCTCGTGCAGACCGCGACCGGCCGGATCACCCACGGGTACGCGGTGATCGAGAACCGTCGCGACTGGAGCCTGGTGGCCTTCGACGACCGGATGAACGCCGCCCTGGAGGGCCGGACGGCATGAAGTCCGAGGTCGAGGTCCTGGTCACCGGGATCGGTGCGGTCACCTGCCACGGTGCGGGCGCCGACACACTGTGGGGCGCCATGCGAGCGGCCGGCGTCCGCCGGCCCGACCGGCCGGCCGACCCGCTCGCCCGGATGGAGCTGCCGCTGATCAGCCTGGTGCCGGACCCCGACCTCACCGCCGAGCGGGCCACCCGGTTCGCCTCGCTCGCCGCCCGGGAGGCCCTGGCCGACGCGGGCCTCGACGCGGACGCGCTCGCCGACGGCCGTACGGCCGTGGTGCTCGGCAGCTGCATGGGCGAGCCGGGCGGCAACGAGCGCGGGCGGGGGCCGGAGGGCGGCTGGGCGCCGCCGTTCCGGCTCGCCGCGGCGCTCGCCGCCGAACTCGGGGTCTACGGCACCGTCCACGACCTGGGCAACGCCTGCGCCGCCGGTGCCTACGCGCTGGGCGTCGCGGCCGATCTGGTGCGGGCCGGCGAGGCGGATGTGGTGATCGCCGGGGGTTCCGACGCGTACTCGCGGGTCGCGCTCGGGTGCTTCAACCGGCTCGGCGCGGTGGACGCCGAGCGGTGCCGGCCCTTTGAACGGGACCGGGCCGGGACGGTGTTCGCGGAGGGCGCGGGTGTGCTGGTCGTGGAGTCGGCCGAGCATGCGCGGCTGCGCGGGGCCGCGTCCGGTGCGGTGCGGCTCGGTGCCGTGGCGTGGAGCTGCGACGCCGATCATCCGACGGCGCCCGGGGCGGACGGCGAGCAGATCGTACGGGCGATGCGGCAGGCCGTGGGTCCGGTGCCGGAGTCCGTGGGGTGTGTGGTGCCGCACGGGACCGGGACCCGGCTCAACGACGTGCTGGAGAGCCGGGCGCTGCACCGGGTGCTCGGGGCCGGCGCCTCGCGGGTGCCGCTGTACAGCCTGAAGGCGCTGCTCGGGCACGCGGGCGGGGCGTCCGCCGCGCTCGGTGCGGTGGCGGCGGCGCTGATCCTGCGGCACGGCGAGATCCCGCCGAACGTGCCGCTGAGCGACCAGGACCCCGAGTGCGAGGTCCTGCTGCCGCAGGGGGCACCGCTGCCGCTGGCGGCGCAGGCACGGCGGGTGCTGGTCAACGCGTACGGCTTCGGCGGGAACAACGCGTCGGTGGTGCTGGAGGGGGTGGCGGGTGATGAGCGTGATGCTGCCTGAAACGGCTGCGCCCGTACGGGAGTTGGTGCGGAGTGAGCTTGCCGTGACCGGCGTCGGGGTCGTGTCTCCCTGGGGGGACTCGGCCGGGGACGTCCTGGCGGCGGGCGGTGCGGGTCGGCCGGGCGGCGAGGGGTGGTTCGACCACCGGGTGCGGCTCGGGGCGCGGGGCTACAAGTACCTGCCGCCGGCTGCGCAGTACGTCCTGGCCGCGGCGCGGGCCGCGGTTGCCGACGGTGGGCGGCCCGACGCGGTGCCGGCCGACCGGCGTGGGCTGGTGCTCGCGACCGGAGCCGGGCTCGCGGGGCTGTTCGACGCCATGGACGCGACGGTGGCCGAGGAGGGCGCGGGGGCGTTGTCCCCGGCGACCGCCCCCTACTTCGCCGTGAATGTGCTCGGCAACCGGCTCGCCGCCGAACTGGAGCTGAAAGGCTTCGCACTGACCGTCGCCACCCCGGGCACGGCCGCCGCGGACGCGCTGTCCGCCGGTGCGCTGGCGCTGGCCGCGGGGCGGTGCGACTCGCTCGTCCTCGCGGCGGTCGAGGAGCCGGTGCCCGCCGGGCGCGGCGGGGGCGGGCAGCAGGGCGCCGTGGTGTTCGCCCTGGAGCCGCCGGCCGCGGCCCGGGCACGCGGAGCACGCGTCCACGGCACGGTACGGGCCCGGTCGCTGTTCCTCGCGCCGAACTCCCTGCGGGAGAGGGCGGGCCGGGAACGCGCCGCGCGCCGCCTGGGGGCCGCGCTTGCCGACCTGACCGGTGGCCTGGCCGGTGGCCTGGAGGGCGCCGCCCCCGCCGTACATCTCGACCTCGACGGCTCGGCAGTCGCGCAGACGGTCGCCGCGGCTCTCGGCTCGCCCCCCGGCACCGCCGCCGCCTCCGTCGGCTGTCTGACCCCCGCTCTCGCCGTCGCCCATGCCCTCGGAGCCGGTGGGCTCGTCGTCGCCGCTCGCGGGGACGGGCACGTCGGTCTGGTCCGGGTCGCCCCTTCCGTCAACGCCCTTTCGTCCACAGGAGTCCTCGCATGCTGAAGTCACTCGAAGGGAGCTGGTGCCTGGTTCTCGGGGCGTCCAGCGGGATCGGGCGGGCGATCGCCCTGGGTCTTGCCCGGGAAGGGGTGAACATCGCCGGTGTGCACTTCGACACCGCCTCCCGTGCCCAGGAGGTCGAGGACCTCGTCGAGGAGATCCGCGGGCTCGGCGTCGAGGCGCACTTCTTCAACTCCAACGCCGCCGCCAAGAGCACCCGCGCCGAACTCGTGCCGCAGCTGGCTGAGTTGACGGGGGCGACAGGCGGCATCCGGATCCTGGTGCACTCGCTGGCGTTCGGCACCCTCGTGCCGTTCACGCCGCGACCCGGCTGGGACAAGCAGATCAGCACGCGCCAGCTGGAGATGACCCTCGACGTCATGGCGCACAGCCTCGTCTACTGGACCCAGGACCTGCTCACCGCGGGCCTGCTGCGCGACGGTTCCAAGGTGTACGCCATGACCAGCGCCGGCACGTCGCAGGCGCTGCCCAGCTACGGCGCCGTCTCCGCGGCCAAGAGCGCCCTGGAGGCCCATGTCCGCCAGCTCGCCTGCGAGTTGGCCACCCGGGGTGTCGCGGTGAACGCGCTGCGCGCCGGTACGACCGTCACGCCCGCCCTGCGCCGCATCCCCGAGCACGCCGGATACATCGAGCGCGCCGCCGAGAACAACCCGCACGGACGGCTCACCCGGCCCGACGACGTCGCCGAGGCGGTGGCGCTGCTGTCCCGCTCCACCTCCTCCTGGCTGACCGGAAACACCATCGGCGTCGACGGCGCGGAGCTGCATGCCGCGGCCGGGGCCTGGGGCACACCGGCGTCCGCCTGATCACCCGCCAGTTCACGACCCTTCACCCACAGGAGCAGCAGCGATGAGTGTCAGTCTTGCCACCGGGGCGGACCCGGACACCCTGGTCGTGTCCGGATGGTCGGCGGTCTCGCCGTACGGGCTCGGCGCCCGGCCCTTCGCCGACGGGGTACGCCAGGAGCGCGACGCGGTGCGCGTCGCCGACGAGGACGCGGATCTCGGGCCGTACGAACGGGCCGGGCGGATACCGGAGTTCGACGTACGGGCGGTACTCGGGCGCAAGGGGACGCGGTCCATGGACCGGGCCACCGCGCTCGCCGTCGCCACCGCCGGGATGCTGCTGGAGTCGGCGGGTCCCGGGCTTGCCGCGGACGACCCCGAGGCCGTCGGCATGGTGCTGGGCACCGGGCACGGCAGTGTGCAGAGCATCATGGACTTCACCCGCGACTCGCTGCGCGGCGAGAAGCCCTTCCATGTCGATCCGGCCCTGTTCCCCAACACGGTGATGAACAAGGCCGCGGGACAGAGCGCCATCTGGCACAGCCTGCGCGGCCCCAACACCACGGTGGCCGGGGGCGCGCCGACCGGACTGCTCGCCCTCAGCTACGCGGCCCGGCTGCTGCGCCAGGGGCACTGCGAGGCCGTGCTGTGCGGGGCCGTGGAGGAGTTCTCCGCCGAACGCGCCTGGCTGGAGTACCGGGCCCGCACCGGCTCCGCGCACCGCCAGCCCGCCGGCCCGCTCGGCGAGGGCTGCGCCCTGTTCCTGCTGGAGTCCGCCGAGCGGGCCCGCGCGCACGGCCGTACGCCGCTGGCCTCCCTCGCCGCGTCCCGCTTCCTGGCCTTCAGCGACGTCGAGCGGGCTCAGAGCGTCGTCGCCCGGGCCGCCGCCGAGGCGCTCAAGGAGGCCGACGTGACACCCGAGGAGGTCACCCTGCTGGTGCCCTCGGACGGTGGCGGACCGCTCGGCGCCCGGGAGGACGCGGCCCTCGCCGACCTGTTCGGCGAGCAGCGCCCGGCCCGGCTGCGCCTGCGCCGACTGGTCGGCGACTGCGGCGCCGCCACCGCCTCCCTCCAACTCGCCGGCGCGCTCGCGGCCGGAGCCGAGGGCCCGGTCCTCGTCACGTCCGTGGACCCCGACGGCCAGGCGGGCGCGGTCGTCCTGCGGGCCACGCCGTGATCGCCACCGGGGCCGGCCGCAGTGCGGAGCGGTTGCGGCGGATCCTCGCCCCCTACTCGTACCCCGACCGCCTGGCGGGCGCGGACGACCGTCCTGCGGGCCACGCCGGGGTCGGCCGCCGTACCGAGCGGCTGCCGCGGATCCTCGCCCCCTACTCGTACGCCGACCGTCTCGCGGCCACGCCGTGATCGCTGTCGCGGTTCGCCGTCGGGCCTATCGGCTGCGGCGGATCCTCGTCCACTACTCGTACGCCAACCACCATCCCGAAGGACGTGTGTACCCCATGCCCGAATCCGTCATCGCCCCCGCGCTCGCCGCTCTCGACAAGGAGCAGCTGCGTGACCTCGTCGCCGATGTGCTCGACCTTGATGTCGCCGAAGTCACCGACGACGCCCACTTCGTGGAGGACCTGGACGTCGACTCGCTGATGGCGCTGGAGATCGCCGTGCGCCTGGAGAAGGAGTACGGCGTGCGCCTGGCCGAGTCCGAGCTGACCTCGATCACCTCGCTGGGCGACACCTACGAGCTGCTCTCCGCCAAGAGGGGAGAACTGGCATGAGCGCCGCCACGCCGCTGGGTGAACTGGAGCTGATCCGTACCGGTCCCGAGGGCGCCGTCGCCGCGTTCGACGCGCCTGTCGACGGGCCGATCGTCGCCGGGCACTACCCCGGATTCCCCGTGCTACCGGGCGTGTTCCTCATCGAGGCCGCCGACCGGACCGTGCGGAGCTGGGCCCACGGCCGGGCCCGCGAAGTAGAGGGCGAGAGCGGTGAGGTCGAGCTGGTGGCCATGGACCGCTGCCGCTTCCACCGCCCGGTCTTCCCCGGCGATCGCGTCCGTACCGACGTCAAGGTGGTGGACAACGCCGCCGGGCTGCTGTTCAAGGCCGCCGTCGCCACCAACCGCGGGAAGGTCGCCGACCTCAAGCTGCGCTACCGCCCCAAGCAGACCCCCGACGAGGAGACCCCGTGAGCGTGCACGGCATCGAGCGGATCAAGAACACCATTCCGCACCGGGGCGAGATCCTGCTGGTGGACCGGGTCGAGGGCGTGGTGCCGGGCGAGCGCCTGACCGCGTACAAGGCCGTCTCCGGCAACGAGCCGTGCTACGCCCCGCTCGCCCAGGACGCCGCCGCCGAGGACTACGCCTATCCGACCTCCCTCGTCATCGAGTCGTGGGCGCAGTCCGCGGTGCTGCTGTCGGTGTGGGAGAACCCCAACCCGGATGTGCTCGCCGGGAAGGTGGAGCTGGCCGGTTCCATCAACGAGGTCGCCTTCTCGGCCCGCGCCTACCCCGGGGATGTGCTGGAGCACCGGGTGCGGCTGGTCAAGGCCGTGGACGAGACGGCGATCCTCGCGGGCGAGACGTACGCCGGCGGGCGCGAGGTGCTGCGGATCGGCGCGTTCGTGGTGGCGCTGCGCGATGTCAACGAGCTGCTTCCGGCGCCCGACCGCGCCCTGCTGACTGTGTGAGGAGAGGACCACCATGTCGACCCTGAGCAACACCGGCGAGAAGGTCGCGCTGGTCACCGGCGGTTCGCGGGGCATCGGCCGCGCGGTCGTGCTGCGGCTGGCCGCGGACGGCTACGACATCGGCTTCTGCTACCGCTCCGACGAACAGTCCGCCGCCCTGGTGGAGAAGGAGGTGCGCGAGCTGGGCCGGCGGGTGCTGTCGCGGCGCGTGGACGTCACGGACGGCGCGCAGGTACGGGAGTTCGTCGCCGCGGCCGAGGACGAGCTCGGTCCGGCCGGGGCGGCCGTCACCTCGGCCGGCATCACCCGGGACAGCCCGCTGGTGCTGATGGAGGACGAGAACTGGGACGCGGTGGTGCGCACCAACCTCGACGGCACCTATCACCTGTGCCGGGCCGTGACCTTCCCGATGATCCGGCGGGGCGGCGGCGCCGTGGTCACGCTGTCCTCGGTCGCCGGGGTCGCGGGCAACGCGGGCCAGACCAACTACTCGGCGTCCAAGGCCGGGATCATCGGCTTCACCCGCTCCTTCGCGAAGGAGGGCGGGCGGCACGGGATCCGGGCGAACGCGGTGGCGCCGGGCTTCATCGACACGGACATGACGTCGGCGCTGCCGCCGAAGGTCTCCAAGGAGATGCTGGGGCGGATTCCGCTCAAGCGGTTCGGGCAGCCGGAGGACGTCGCCTCGCTGGTCGCCTTCCTGGTCTCGTCCGAGGCCTCCTACATCACCGGTCAGGTGTTCCAGGTGGACGGGGGCATCGCGCTGTGAGCGCCCGGCGCAGGAGACCACCGCGCTTCTACTTCTCGCTGCGCAGTCCGTACTCCTGGCTGGCCTACCGGGATCTGCTCGACCGGTATCCGGGTACGGCCGCCGCGCTGGAGTGGGTGCCGTTCTTCGAGCCGGACGAGCTGAGCCGGAAGCTGCTGGCGGAGGCGGGGGGTGCGTTCCCGTACACGCCGATGTCGCCGGAGAAGCATCGCTACATCCTTCAGGACGTACGGCGGCTGGCGGGGGACCGCGGGCTGTCGTTCAGCTGGCCGGTGGACCGGGAGCCGGTGTGGGAGGTGCCGCATCTGGGGTATCTCGCGGCGGCGCGGCACGGGAAGGGGCCCGAGTACATCGCGCTCGCGCAGCGGGCGCGGTGGGAGCTGGGTCTGGATATCTGCGACCGGGCGGTGATCGGCGGCTTCGGTGCGGAACTCGGCCTGAACTCCGATGAGTTGGCTTGCGCCTCGGACGATTCCTCGCTGCGGGCGGAGGGTGTGCGCGTGCTGCTGGAGATCCAGCGGGACGGGGTGTTCGGGGTGCCGTTCTTCGTCGATCACTTCGACAAGTACTGGGGGGTCGACCGGTTGCCTGCGTTTGTCGCTGCGCTGGAGGCCAGGGGTGCTGTTGACCTTGTCGGTACGCCGGATTCGTCCGGGGTATCGGGTCCGTCGCCCGTGCCCGTCGATGACGGGCATGCGGGCGGGTGCGGCTGAGCCTTCCCCCGGGCCGGCCGCGTAAAGGGGCCGCCGTACGACGCCCATCCCCCCGGGTGTCGTACGGCGGCCCTTCTGCTGCCCGGCGTCCGAGCGGTGCCGCCTGCTGCGGTGGCCGTGGGGGTGGGTGCGCAGCCCGGCGCGACGGGGTGCCGCTGCGCCCACCCGTGCCGCCCCAGCGGCACGACTGCCCGCAGCTACGCAGGCAGGCGGAGATACAGCCGTAGATCCACATATAGGTGCCGCATAGCCCCCGGCGTTTCGCTGGAGTCCGTCCGCTGCTGGGTTAGCGCGGCCTCAAGTGGTCGCAGAGGGTGGGTAGTTGGGGTGTCCGGCTTCGAGAGCTTGGTCAGGGCGGTGCGGGGTAGGGTCGATGCCGCGCCTGCGCGGTATGCCGTCCGGTTCCGGACGGGGGCCGGCGAGGAGGAGTTGTCCTACGGGGAACTGGACCGCCGGGCGCGGGCCGTCGCCGGTGCCCTGAGTCACAGGGTCGCGCCCGGGGACCGCGTGCTCGTGTCCTGCGCCGCCGGTACCGGGTTTCTGCGTGCCTTCCTGGGCTGCCTGTACGCGGGCGCGGTGCCCGTGCCGGTGCCCGCGCCCGGTGGGTTCGGGCGCCAGGAGTCCCGTACGACCGCGATCGCCGCCGACACCGGGGCGCGGCTCGTGCTCACGGACGTGGCGAGTGCCCAGGCCGTGGAGCGCGCGCTGCCCGGGCTGGACCTCCTCACCGTCGAGCGCGCCGAGGGGGAGGGGGACGCCGAGGCGTGGCGCGAGGTTCCCGTCGCACCCGACTCGCTCTGCTTCCTCCAGTACACCTCCGGGTCCACCAGCGACCCCAAGGGCGTGATGGTGTCGCACGGCTCGCTCGTGCACAACCTCGGTCTGATGCGCGACCGGCACGGCTGGCACGGCGGTATGACCTGGTGCAGCTGGCTGCCCGCCTACCACGACATGGGCCTGATCGCGATGATGCTCGCCCCGTTGTACCTGGGCGGCACCTCGGTGCTGATGTCGTCCACCGACTTCCTCAAGCGGCCCGTGTCCTGGCTGCGGCTGATCGACAAGTACCGCGCCGACATCAGCTGCGCCCCGAACTTCGCCTACGACCTGTGCGCGCGCCGTCTCACCGAGGAGCAGACCGCCGGACTCGATCTGTCGAGCTGGCGCTACGCCTGCAACGGCGCCGAGCCCGTGCACGCCGCGACGCTGGCCGCCTTCGCCGAGCGGTTCGCCCCGGCGGGCTTCAAGGCCAGTTCCCTGCTGCCCGGTTACGGCCTCGCCGAGGCCACCCTCTACGTCTCCGGCACCCCCGCCGACCTCCCGCCGACCGTGCTGCGCGCTGACGCCGACGCGCTGGCCCGCGGTGAGGTCGTCCAAGGAGACGGTCCGACGCAGGAGTTGGCGAGCAGCGGTGTCGTGGACGGGCTCGATGTGCGGATCGTCGACCCGGACAGCCGTGCCGAACTGCCCGACGGCCGCGTCGGCGAGATCTGGATCCGCGGCGAGAGCGTGGCGCTCGGCTACTGGAACCGGCCCGAGGAGACCGCCCGCACCTTCGGCGCCGTCACGGCCGGCGGGGACGGCGGCTTTCTGCGCACCGGGGACCTCGGCGCGCTGCGTGAGGGCGAGCTGTATGTCACCGGCCGCATCAAGGAAATGATCATCGTGCACGGGCGGAATCTCTATCCGCACGACATCGAGCGTGAACTGCGCGACGCACAGCCCGCGTTCGAGGATCTGCCGACCGCCGTGTTCGCGGTGCGCTCCCGGGCGGGCGAGGAGATCGTCGCCGTACAGGAGGTACGCAGCAGGGGCGTGAGCGAGGACGAGCTCGCCGCCCTCGCCCGCTCCGCCCGGGCCCGGCTCGCCCAGCGGCTCGGCGTGCGCGTGGGCGGTGTCGTGCTGGTCCGTGCCGGGCGGATCCGCCGCACCACCAGCGGAAAGATCCAGCGCACGCTGATGCGCAAGCTGTTCGAGGGGAGGGAACTTCAGGCACTTCACGAGGAGTTGAGCCCCGAGGTCGCCGCCCTGGTGAACCCCTGGGACCCGCACGCCCTCAGCCGTGACCTGGAGGCGCGGCTCGGTGATCCCTCCGACGCGAGCAACACCTTCTCCTACGCCCGCAGCGCCGAGCTCGACCGCGCCGAGGCCTTCCCCGCGGACATCTGCATGGCACTGGACGCGCTCGGGGTGCCCCGCTGGTTCGCGCCCGCCCGGCACGGCGGTGAACTGCGCTCCAGCGAGGAGCTGTTGCAGCTCATCCGCACGCTGGGCCGGCGGGACTTCACGGTGGCGCTCGGGCATGTCAAGACGTATCTGGGTGCGGTGTCCGTGTGGGTGGCGGGCCGGCCGGAGCAGGCCGCGGCGCTCGGCAGGCGGGTCGCCGACGGCGCCGTGGTCTCCCTGGCCCTCACCGAGCGGGAGCACGGCAGCGATGTGCTCGCTGGTGAGCTGCGGGCCGAGCGCACCGCGTCCGGCTGGCGGCTGGACGGTGAGAAGTGGCTGATCAACAACGCCACCCGGGCCGAGCTGCTGTGTGTGCTCGCCCGCACCGACCCGAAGGGCGGCAGCCGCGGGTTCAGCATGTTCCTCGTCGACAAGGCGCGGCTGCGGCAGGGGAGTTGGCGGGCCCTGGACAAGGTGCCCACCCACGGTGTGCGCGGCGCCGACATCAGCGGCATCGCCTTCGACGGTGCCGAGCTGCCCGAGGACGCGCTCGTCGGCGCCGAGGGCGAGGGCCTGGAGGTCATCCTCAAGGGCTTCCAGCTCACCCGCACGCTCTGCTCGGCCATGTCCCTCGGCATGACCGACCACGCACTGCGCATCGCCCTGGACTTCGCCCGCTCCCACCGCCTCTACCAGCGCCGGCTCGCCGACCTCCCGCACACCGCCCGCACCCTCGCCGAGGCCTACGCCGACCTGCTCGCCATGGAGGCGGCAAGCCTCGTCGCCACCCGCTCCGCGCACACCCTCACCGAGGAACTCAGCGCGGTCTCCGCGGTGGTCAAGTACCTGGTGCCGACCCTGGGCGACGAGGTGATCGGCGCCCTGCGCTCGACGCTCGGCGCCCGCGCGATGCTGGTGGACGACTTCGCCGACGGCGCCTTCCAGAAGTTGGAGCGCGACCACCGTATCGTCGGCATCTTCGACGGCAGTACGGCCGTCAACCTCAACTCCCTGATCAACCAGTTCCCCGTGCTCATCCGAGGCTGGCGCGGGCAGCTCGCCGACTCCGGCGCGGTGGCCGCCGCGGCCCGCCTGGACGGTCCGGTGCCGGAACTCGATCACGGCCGGCTCACGCTGTACGCCCGCTCCGGCGTCGGGGTGGTGCAGTCGCTGCCCGAGGCCGTCGAGCGGGCCCGCACCCTCGCCCCGCCCGCTGTCGTCGCCCGTGCCGAACACCTCCTCGCGCTCGCCGGCGACCTGCACGGGGAACTCGCCGCCCACCGGCACACGGCCCGCGCGGTGCCCCCCGAGGCGTTCGCCTCGGCCCGCCGGTACGCGCTCGTGTACGCCGGGGCCGCGGCCCTGCACCTGTGGCTGGAGAACACCGGCACCGGCCGCGCCGCCGGACCGCTGTGGCAGAACGCCGCCTGGCTGGACGCGGTACTGGCCCGCTTGAACCGCCGCCTGACCGCCGAGGCGGACCTGGACGACCTGGACGGCCCCGCACTGGACGCCCTGCTGCCCGCGCTGCACGCCCAGTACGACCAGGGCCTGCTGTTCTCCCTGCTCCCCTGCCCACTGGCCGAGTCCCCCGCCGACCGCCCGACGAAGGACGCGGCATGAGGGACCTGCTGACCGCGCCCGTCTCCGCCGAGGGCCCCGCCGACCGCTGGACGAAGGAGGCAGGGGTGACGGACCTGCTGACCGCGCCCGTCTTCGCCGAGGGCCCCGCCGACCGCCCGACGAAGGACGCGGCATGAGGGACCTGCTGACCGGCCCCGTCTTCGCCGAGGGCCCCGCCGACCGCTGGACGAAGGAGGCAGGGGTGACGGACCTGCTGACCGCGCCCGTCTCCGCCGAGGCCCCCGCCGACCGCCCGACGAAGGACGCAGCATGACGGACCTGCTGACCGGCCACGCCGCTCCCGCCGCTCCCGCCGCCCCCGTGCTCGAGCGCATCGACCGGATGGAGGCGCTGCTCGGCGACCCCCATGACCCGGCCAACCCGTTGGGTCACGCCGCCGTGCTTGCCGCCGATGAGCGGGGTGAGCTGTTGCTCGAAGGGGAGCGGGTGCTGGCCGGGTTCGGGCTCGCTGCTGAGTTCGTGCCCGCCGTTCTCGGGGGGCGTTTCGAGCGCGCCGATCGGTTCGCGCAGCTCATGCGGGCCCTGTTCCGTCGTGACTGTGCGCTCGGCATCGGGCACGGGGTCACCAGCTTCATCGCGGGGCTGCCCGTGTGGGCCGACGGCAGCGAGGCCCAGCGGCGTCGGGCTGCGGATCTGCTGCTGTCCGGCGGCCGGATCGCCGCCGCCTATACCGAGCTCGACCACGGCAGCGACTTCGCCCGTATCTCCCTGGCCGCCCGGCCGACGCCCGACGGGTATGTGCTGGACGGGGGCAAGCAGCTCGTCAACAACGTCGGCCGTGCCGAGGCCGCCGTCCTGTTCGCCCGTACCGGCGACGGCCCCGGCAGCCGCGGCCACTCGCACTTCCTGGTGGACCTCGACGACCGGACCGAGCGCTCCCGCCGCTACGCCACCTCGGGAGTCCGGGGCTGCCGCCTGGGCGGGATCGACTTCGACGCCTTCCCGGTACCGGAGGACGCGCTGGTCGGCGCACCCGGCGCCGCCATGGAGACCGTACTGAAGGTCTTCCAGGTCACCCGCAGTGTGCTGCCCGGCATGGTCGTCGGCGTCGGCGACACCCAGCTGCGCACCGTCCTCGACTTCACCGCACGACGGCACCTGTACGGCCGTCCGGTCGCCGAACTCCCCGAGGTGCGGGCCGCGTTGACGGACGCCTTCGTCGATCTGCTGATCTGCGACGCGCTGTCCGCCGTAGCGGCGAGGTCGCTGCATCTGCTGCCGCACGAGTCCAGCGTGCGCTCCGCCGCCGTGAAGTACCTGGTGCCGAAGTTCCTCCAGGACAGCTCCTACCGGCTCGGCACCGTGCTCGGCGCCCGCAGCTATCTGCGCGAGGGGCCCTACGCGGTTTTCCAGAAGGCCGCCCGGGACCTGCCGGTCGTCGCCCTCGCCCACGCCAGTGGCGCGGTCTGCCTGTCCAATATCGTCCCGCAGCTGCCGAGGCTCGCCCAGCGGATTCTCGCCGGGGAAGCGGCACCGGCGCCGGACGCGCTGTTCCGGCTCGACGACCCGCTGCCGGAACTCGACTTCGGCCGGCTGGAGCTGACCACACGCGGCGCGGACACCCTCGCCGGGCAGCTGACGATGTTCGCCGAAGCCGAGCAGACCGCCGAGCACCCCGAACTCGCCGAGCTGGCCCGTCTGTTCGCCGCCGAGCTTCGCGAACTCGCCCGCCGGGCCGCCGCCCTGCCGCCCCGTGACCGCACTCCGGTCGCCGGACGCCGCGCCTTCCTGCTCGCCGAGCGCTACACGCTGCTGCTCGCGGCCGCCGCCTGCCTCGGCATCCGGCACACCGCCGACGGCGGCTTCACCGCGGACCCGCTGTGGGCCACCGCCGCACTGCACCGGCTCGCCCAGCGGCTCGGCCTGCGCCACGGACCCCTGCCCGAACCCCTCGTCGCCCGGCTGGCCGGGGAGCTGGCTGCACGGCACGAGGCCGACCTCACCTTCGACCTGTACCGCGGACGGCTCGCCCGCCGCTCCGCCCCCGACCGAGGAGTCACTCCGTGAACGACACCACGACCGTCGGCACCACGACTGTCGACACCAGCCCCCAGGCCATCCGCGCCTGGCTCACCGACCGGGTCGCCTACTACCTGGAGCGGTCCCCGGCCGACCTCGACGAGGGCGCCCAGCTCGCCGAGATGGGACTCGACTCCGTCTTCGCGCTCACCCTGTGCGGAGACGTCGAGGACCGCTTCGGCCTGGTCGTCGAGCCGACCATGGCCTGGGACCACCCGACGATCGACGCGATCACCGCGTACCTCGCGGCCGAGCTCGCCGGATAACGGGAAGAGGCAGCCGTGCCCGAGAAAACGTTCCCAGGCATACTTTCGACCGTCGGCAACACCCCTTTGGTGGAACTGGAAAGGCTGCTGCCGGAGTTCGGCTCCCGCGTCTTCGCCAAGATCGAGCGGTTCAACCCGGGCGGCAGCATCAAGGACCGTTCCGCGCTGGGCATGCTGCTCGGGGCCATCCGCAGCGGCGAGGTGGTGCCCGGCCGTTCCGCGATCGTCGAGTCCAGCTCCGGCAATCTGGCCGTCGGACTCGCCCAGATCTGCCGCTACTTCGGGCTGCGCTTCATCTGCGTGGTCGACGGCAAGACCACCGAGCAGAACCTGGCCATCCTGCGCGCCTTCCGCGCCGAGGTGGAGGTCGTCACCGACCGCGACGAGCTGACCGGCGAGTATCTGCCGGTGCGGCTGCGCCGGGTGCGCGAACTGGTCGCCGAGACCCCGGAGGCGTACTGGCCCAACCAGTACGCGAGCCTGCTCAACCCCAAGGCGCACGAGACGACCATGCGGGAGATCGAGGAGGCCCTCGACGGCAAGGTCGACTACCTGTTCTGCTCGGTCTCCACCTTCGGCACCCTGCGCGGCTGCCGCGACCACATCAGGGCCCGCGGCATGGACACCACGATCGTCGCCGTGGACGCCATGGGCAGCGCCATCTTCGGCCTGGAGTCCACCCAGCGGCTGATCCCGGGGCACGGCGCGTCCGTCGTCCCGCCGCTGATGGACGCCTCCGCCGCAGACGAGGTGGTGCACATCTCCGACCTGGAGTGCGTCGTCGCCTGCCGCCGGCTCATCGGCCGGGAGGCGGTGCTGGCCGGGGGCTCCTCCGGGGCGACCGTCGCCGCCCTCGGCAAGTTGCGCCAGAGCATCCCCGACGGCTCGAACTGTGTCCTGGTCTTCCCCGACGGCGGCGACCGCTACCTCGACACGATCTACGACGACGTATGGGTGCGGCGGAACTTCGGCGACGTGTCCCACCTGTGGAAGGGCTGATCCCACCGTGACCGTCTCCGTCGGCCAGGAAGGACTCTGGCTCACCCACCAGCTCGCCCCGGACAGCCCCGCCTACAACGTGGTCCTCGCGGTACGGCTGCGCGACCGGGTGGACACCGCCCGGCTCCAGCGGGCGCTGACCGCGCTGGCCACCCGGCACGAACTCCTGCGGTCCCGCTTCCCGGCCGGCGAGGAGGGCCCGGTGCGGGTCACCGTCCCCGCCGACGCCGTACGGCTCGATGTACGTCAGGTGCCGGACGCCGGTGACGAGGAACTGTTCCGGCTGGCCCAGCGGGCCGGTCAGGAGCCGTTCCGGCTCGCCGAGGAGGTCGCGTTCCGGGCGGTGCTGCTGCGCCGCGCCGAGGACGACGCCGTGCTGGTCACCGTCACGCACCACATCGTCAGCGACGCCACCTCGCAGTGGCTGCTGGTGCGCGACCTGTTCGCCGCCTACGAGGGGACGGACACGGTGTCGTCCGAACCCGTCGACTGGGACCGGTATGTGCTGGGAGAGCGGGAGTTCATCGACTCCCCGCGCGGGCGGCGGGCCGTCGAGCACTGGCGCGGGGTGTGCGCCGGGCTCGGGCCCGCCGAACTGCCCGCCGACCGGCCCCGCACCGCCGAGCGCACCCTCAGCGGCGCCACCGTCGAACTCGACGTGGGCGCCGCCACCGCCGACCGGCTGCGCGAGGCCGCGGCCCGGCATGCGCTGACCCCGTTCGCCTGGCTGCTCGGCACCTTCCAGGCCGCCCTGCACCGACTGGGGGCCGGCGACGGCTTCCTCATCGGCTGCCCGGCCACCACCCGCTTCACCCCGCAGAGCAGACAGGCCGTCGGCTATTACGTCAACGCCCTGCCCATGGCCGCCCGGTTCACCCCGGACACCACCCTCCTCGCCGCCGTCCAGGACGCCCAGAGCCAGCTCAGGTCCGGCCTCGCCCATGCCCGGCTCCCCGTCGAACTCCTCGACAGCGGCGGCCCGTTGTTCCGGATCTCCTGCACCCTGGTCGCCGCCGACCGGCTGCCGATCCCCGGCCTGTACGAGGGTCCCGTGCGCCTGGGCGGGCTGCGCGCCGAGCTGTGCGACGTACCGCAGCAGGAGGGCCAGCTCGATCTGACGGCCGAAGTGCTCCAGGGCAGCCGGGACTTCAAGGCCGTACTGCGCTACAACACCGACCTGTTCGACGCCGCCACCATCGAGCGCTTCCGCGACACCTGGCTGCGCCTGCTGGAGGCCTCCCTCGACACCCCGGACGCCAGGGCCGCCGAGGTGTCCCTGGTCGCCCAGGACGACCTGGCCTTCCTGCTCGCCCTCGGAGCCGGAGCGCCCTGACCCCACCCCCCTCCCGCAGCGCCGACGGCCGCCCCCCAGGCCGTCGGCGCTGCTCGTGCGCGGCGCGTCCGACCGGGGCGAACGTCCCGTATAGGGCCCATATAGCGGCCGGTCGGAGCATCGGAGCATCCGATCCGCCCCGCAGAGAGGGAACCCCATGCTGATCCTCCGGCGTGCCGATGTGACGGACGTGCTGTCCGGCCGGGAGACGGAGATCATCGAGCTCGTCGCCGACACCTACCGGCTGCACGACGAGGGGCTCACGTCCCTGCCGCACTCCACCTTCCTGCGCTTCCCCGAGGAGCGGCACGCCCGGGACCGGATCATCGGGCTGCCGGCGTACCGGGGTGGCGAGTGGCCGGTCGCCGGGATGAAGTGGATCTCCTCGTTCCCGGGCAATGTGAGCGCCGGCATCGAGCGGGCCAGTGCCGCGATCGTCCTCAACTCCCTCGACAACGGGCACCCGGTGGCCTTCTGCGAGGGCTCGGTGATCTCCGCGAAGCGCACCGCGGCGAGCGCCGCGCTGGCCGCCCGGGAGCTGACCGCCGGGAACCCGCCGGCCTCCGTCCTGCTGATCGGCTGCGGTGTGATCAACCGGGAGATCCTGCGCTTCCTCGCCGCCGCCCTGCCCGGCCTCACCGAGGCCGCCCTGTACGACACGGACCCGGCCCGTGCCGAGGCGTTCGCCGAGCAGTGCCGGGCCGTGGCGCCCGACGTCAAGGCGTACCCGGTGACCGACCTCGCCGAGGCGCTCGGCGCCCACCGGCTGGTCTCCCTCGCCACCACCGCCGCCACCCCGCACCTGGACCTGTCCGCCTGCGGACCGGACACCACGGTGCTGCACATCTCCCTGCGCGACCTGACCGCCGACACGATCCTCGGCGCGGTCAACGTCGTCGACGACACCGACCACGTCTGCCGTGAGCGCACCTCCCTCGACCTCGCCCAGCAGGCCGTCGGCAACCGCGACTTCGTCGCCGCCCCGATCGGCGCGCTGCTGCGCGGCACGGCCGTGCTGCGCCGGGAGGCGGACCGGCCCGTCGTGTTCTCCCCGTTCGGCCTCGGCGTGCTCGACCTCGCCCTTGCCGAGTTCGTGCGCGAGCAGGCCGCCCGGCGCGGCCTCGGCGTCGAGGTCGAGGACTTCCTCGGCGCCTGAGCGAGCCATGCCCCTCAATTCCCTTACCTCTCAAGGAGTTTCGATGACCGCCGAACAGAACGACGGCCCCCGCCAGCGCGTGGTGTTCAACGACGAGGAGCAGTACTCGCTGTGGCCCGCCGGGCGTGAGCTGCCCGCCGGCTGGCACGCCGAGGGCACCGAGGGCAGCCGCGAGGAGTGCCTGGCCCGGATCGCCGAGGTGTGGACCGACATGCGTCCGGCGAGCCTGCGCCGCCGTATGCACGAGTCGTCCGCGGCCTGAATCCCCGCCACCCCACGCCCAGGTCTGTGACAGGAGTAACCGTGAACGCCGAACTGCTGTCGGAACGCTTCGCCGAGCAGGCGTTCCGTACCCCGAGCGCGGCCGCCGTCGTGGACGGCTCCCGGGTGGTGACGTACGAGGAACTGGACCGTGCGTCACTGCACCTGGCCCGCCGTCTGCGGGATCTGGGCGCGGGGCCGGAGACGCTCGTCGGGGTGGCCCTGCCCCGGAGCGTCGACCTGGTCGTCGCGCTCCTGGGCGTCTGGCGGGCCGGAGCGGGATACGTCCCGCTCGACCCGGCCCAGCCGCCCGCGCGCCTGACCGGCCTGATCCGTGAGGCCGGCGCCGGTCTCGTTCTCAGTGGGCCGGAACTGGCCCAGGTCGTCCGGGAGTCGGGGGCGCGGCACCTGACGCCGCAGGCGGACGAGCCGTCCAGGGACGCGCCCGAGCTGCCCGTCGCCGACCCCGCGGGTGTCGCCTACGCCGTCTTCACCTCCGGTTCCACCGGGAAGCCCAAGGCCGTCGCCGTCACCCACGCCGGTATTGCCAATCGGGTCGGCTGGACGGTCGAGCGGCATGCGCTCGGTGCCGGTGACCGGGTGCTGCACAAGACCACCATCGGCTTCGACGCGGCTGTGTGGGAGATCTTCGCCCCGCTGGTCAGCGGCGCCGCCGTGGTGCTCGCCCCCGCGGGCGCCGAACGCGATCCGGCGGCGCTGCTGCGCGCGGTCGCGGACCATGACGTCACCGTTCTGCAGGTCGTGCCGTCGGTGCTGCGGCTCCTCGTCGAGGAGGGCGACTTCAGCGGCTGCGGCTCGCTGCGGCTGCTGTTCTCGGCCGGTGAGGCCCTGCACGCCGAGCTCGTCACGCGGCTGCGCGAGCGGGCGGGCGCCGGACTCGAGGTCTGGAACACCTACGGCCCCACCGAGTGCTCCATCGATGTCACCGCCCAGTTCGTCGACCCCGCGCTCACCACGGGCCCGGTGCCCATCGGCCGCCCGCTGCCCGGCATGCGTGTCCTGGTCCTCGACGCGGGCGGCGCCCCCGTGCCGGTCGGCGTGCCCGGCGAGCTGTACGCGGGCGGGGTCGGGGTCGCCCGCGGCTATGTCGGCCGCCCGGATCTGACCGCCGAGCGCTTCGTGCCCGACCCGTACGCGACCGAGCCCGGCGCCCGGCTGTACCGGACCGGCGACCAGGTGCGCTGGCGCGCCGACCACACCCTGGAGTACCTGGGCCGCCTCGACCACCAGGTCAAGGTCAACGGCGTCCGGATCGAGCCCGGCGAGGTGGAGGCGGCGCTCGCCGCGCACCCCGACGTCACCGGCGCGGTCGTCGTCGCGTACCCGGCCGAGGACGGCGGCAAGCGCCTCGCCGCGCACCTCACCGGCACCGTCGACACCGCCGAGCTGCGCGGCTTCCTCGCCGAGCGGCTGCCGGACAGCCATGTGCCCGCGCTCTTCCACGTCCTGGACGCCTTCCCGCTGCTGCCGAGCGGCAAGGTCGACCGGACGCGGCTGCCCTCCGTCGAGGAGATCGCCGCCGCCGACAAGCCCGCCTTCACCGCCCCGCGCGACGCCGCCGAGGAACTCGTCGCCGGTGTCTGGGCGGAGCTGCTGGGCCTGGACCGGGTCGGCGCGCTCGACGACTTCTTCGCCCTCGGCGGCACCTCCCTGCAACTGACCCGGCTCGCGGCGCGGCTGCGCAGCGCATCGGGCGAGAAGGTGTCCCTGCGCGGCCTGTTCGCGGCGACCACGGTCGAGGCACAGGCCCGGCTGATCGGGACGTCGGTCGAGGAGACCGCTGCCGTCGTCGCCGTCCCCCGCGACGGCGAACTGCCCCTGTCCTCCGGTCAGCGCCGGCTGTGGTTCCTGGACCGGATGCACCCCGGCAGCCCCGAGTGGGTCGCCCCCCTCTTCCTGCGCCTGCCCGCCACCCTCGCCGCCGACGACGTACGCACCGCCCTCGACGCGCTGGCCGCACGCCACGAGCCGCTGCGCACCCGCTACCTCAGCCAGGGCGGCGAGCCGCGCCAGATCATCGACGCGCCCGGCGCGCAGAGCGTCGAGCTGCGCGTGGCGGACGCCACCGCCGACGGTGTCGCCGCCCTGTTCGGCGAGCAGTTCGAGCGCGGCTTCGACCTCGCCGAGGGCCCGCTGTGGCGGGCGCTGCTGGTGCGGATCCCGGGCGAGGACCATCTGCTGCTGCTCACCCTGCACCACATCACCTGCGACGGCTGGTCGACGGTCCTGCTGGAGCGGGAGCTGCGCGCCCTGTGCGCCGGGGACCGGCTGCCCTCGGTCGCCCTCCAGTACGCCGACTACGGCGCCTGGCAGCACGCCCGCCTCACCGACGAGGTCATCGAGCGGGAGCTCGCGCACTGGCGGACGGCGCTCGACGGCATCGCCCCGCTCGATCTGCCCACCGACCGGCCCCGTCCGGCGGTCCGCGATCCGCGCGGCGCCGTCGTGCCGTTCCGGATCGTCCCCGAACTCGCCGAGCGGCTCACCGAGTTGGGGCGGGCGCACGGCGCGACGCCGTTCATGACGCTGCTCACCGCCTACGCCACCCTTGTCGCCCGCTACAGCGGCCAGTGGGACGTGCCCATCGGCACCCCGGTCGCGGGCCGCACCCGGCCCGAGACCGAGAACATGGTCGGCTTCTTCCTCAACTCGCTGATCGTGCGCTGCGGTCTGGGCCCCGAGGTGAGCTTCACCGAGGCCCTGGGCCGGGTCCGGGACGCGGCCCGTGCCGCCCTCGTCCACCAGGAGCTGCCCTTCGAGCGGCTCGTCGACGAGCTCCAGCCGGAGCGCGACCTGTCCCGCACCCCGCTCTACCAGGTCGCCTTCGACCTGCACAGCGAGGGCGTCACCAGTGTCGTCACCGCCGACGCCGACCTCGCCGCGTTCACCGAGGCCTGGCAGGTCGCCAAGACCGATCTGTCGCTGTTCATGCGGCAGACCCCCGAGGGTGCCCTCGACGGCGTCCTGGAGTACGCCGTCTCGCTGTTCGACCGGGCCACCGCCGAGCGGATGACCGGCCACTTCCTGACGCTGCTGGAGCGGGTCTCGGCCACCCCCGGCACCCCGCTCGGCACGGTCGACCTGCTGACCGCGGACGAACGCGACCGACTGCTGACCGAGTGGAACGACACCGCTTACCCGGTCGCCGACAAGGCGGTCTTCGAGCTGTTCGAGGCACAGGCCGCCACCGCGCCCGAGCTCACCGCGCTGACCTGCGGCACCCAGACCATGACGTACGGCGAACTCGACGCCGCCGCCAACCGTCTCGCGCACCATCTGCGCACCCGGGGCGCGGGCTGCGAGGCGCGGGTCGCCGTCCTGCTGGACCGGGGGCCCGAGCTGGTCACCGCGCTGCTCGCGGTGTGGAAGGCGGGCGGCGCCTATGTGCCGATCGACCCGTCCTACCCGGCCGACCGCATCACCGCGATGTGCACGGCGGCCCGGGCGCGCACGGCCATCACCTCCGCCGCCTACGCCCACCGCTTCCAGGACTCCGGCGCCCGTCCGGTGCTGGTCGACGCCGACGCCGCGGAGATCGCCGAGCGCCCGGCGACCGCGCCCGCGCGCACCCGGGACCTGGAGCGGCTGGCGTACGTCATCTTCACCTCCGGCTCCACCGGCACCCCGAAGGGCGTCGAGGTGCACCACCGGGGCCTGGCCAACCACGTCGACTGGGCCGCACGGGAGCTGGCCGGCGAGGACTACGGCGGGGGCGCGCTGTTCTCCTCGGTCGCCTTCGACCTGGTCGTCCCCAACCTGTGGGCGCCGCTGGTCACCGGGCAGCGGCTGTTCCTGCTGCCGCAGGACACCGACATGTCCGAGCTGGGCAAGCGACTCGCGGAGGCCGAGCCGTTCAGCTTCGTCAAGCTGACGCCCGGTCACCTCGACATCCTCGCTCACCAGTTGAGCCCTTCGCAGGCCGGTGCGCTCACCCCGGTGATGGTGGTGGCGGGGGAGGCCTTCACCCGGTCCACGCTTGAGCGCTGGCGCGAACTCGCCCCGGACATGCGGTTGATCAACGAGTACGGCCCGACCGAGGCCTCCGTCGGCACGTCGGTCTACCCGGTGCCGGCCGACGGCAGCGAGGGCATCCCGGACGTTCTGCCGATCGGCCGCCCGCTGCCCAACATGACGATGTACGTCCTGGACGAGGCCCTCCAGCCGGTCCCGGTCGGCGTCACCGGCGAGCTGTACGTCGGCGGCACGGGCGTCGCCCGCGGCTACGCGGGCCGCCCCGATCTGACCGCCGAACGGTTCCTGCCCGACCCCTACGGCTCGGTCGCGGGCGCCCGCCTCTACCGCACCGGCGACCTGGTCCGCCGGCTGCCCGACGGCAACGTGGCCTTCCTGGGCCGTATCGACGACCAGGTCAAGATCCGCGGGCACCGCGTCGAACTCGGCGAGGTCCAGGCGGTGCTGGCCGGTCACCCGGAGGTGCGCGAGGCCTTCGTGACGACGGTGGACGGCGAACTCGCCGCCTACTGCACCCCGGGGACGGCCGACGCGGACGCCCTGCGCGAGCACCTGGCGGTCCGGCTGCCCGAGTACATGATCCCGGCGACCTTCACCGCCCTCGACGCCCTCCCCGTCAACGCCAACGGCAAGATCGACCGGCGCGCGCTGCCCGTACCGGGCCGCCCCGCCGCCGACGACGGGCACATCCCGCCCAGCGGACCGGTCGAGGAGCGTATCGCCGAGATCTGGACCGAGCTGCTCGGCGTCCAGGCCGGCGCGCACGACAACTTCTTCCACATCGGCGGCAATTCCATCCTCGCGATCCGCCTCATCTCGCATCTCCAGCAGGAGTACGAGATCGACTTCGCCGTCCGCACGGTCTTCGAGGGGCCGACGATCGCCCGCCTCGCGGCCGCCGTCGAGGAGCGCGTCATGGCGCAGATCGACGCGCTGTCCGACGCGGACCTGCTGCGGGACGCCACCACGGACCTTTCGACCCACCCATCGCTGAAGGAGCACAAGGCATGAGCACCGGGGAAATCGAGCAGAGCACGGTCTCGGGCGCCGATGCCGGGGCGCTCCGCGCGGAGTTGGTGGGGCGTGGGGGCGGGGGCGGAGCGCAAGGTGCGGCCGCCGGTGAGGCTGCGCAGAGCACGGTCTCGGGCGCCGATGCCGGGGCGCTCCGCGCGGAGTTGGTGGGGCGTGGGGGCGGGGGCGGAGCGCAAGGTGCGGCCGCCGGTGAAGCCGCGCAGAGCACGGTCTCGGGCGCCCCTGCCGAGGCACAGGGGTCTGGTGCCGACGCTCTGCGCGCCGAGTTGCTGCGCCGTCGGCTCGCCGGGCGGGGGGCCGCGGCTTCGCGGCGGGCGGAGATTCCGCGTGCCGATCGTGAGGCGCCGCTGCCGCTGTCGTACGGGCAGCAGCAGATGTGGTTTCTCAGCCGGCTCGAGCCGGACAGCCCCGAGTACCTCGTCCCGCTCGTCCTCAGGCTGCGCGGCGCCCTCGACACCGAGGCGCTCGGACGGGCCTGGCAGGCGCTGCTGAAGCGGCACGAGATCCTGCGGACGCGCTATGTGCTGGACGGGGACGAGCCCGTCCAGGTGATCGACGAGCCCCGGCCCGCGCCCCTCCAGGAGTCCACCGCCGTCGACGACGACGCGGCCCGCGCCCTCGTCGAGGCCGATCTCGCCCGCCCCTTCGACCTCGGCCGGGACTGGCCGGTCCGCGCGCGGCTGATCCGGCTCGCGGACGACGAGCACCTCCTCGCCGTGGTCTTCCACCACATCGCCTGCGACGCCTGGTCCACCGGCGTCTTCGGACAGGAGCTCGGCGAGCTGTACACGGGCTCCGCCCCGGCGCCGCTCGCCGTGCAGTACGCCGACTACGCCGCCTGGCAGCGCGCCGAGCTGACCGGCGAGGTCATCGAACGCCACCTCGGCTACTGGCAGCGGCAGCTCAACGGCCTCACCCCGCTCGATCTGCCCGCCGACCGCCCCCGCCCCGCCGTGCGCGACGGCGCGGGCGCCTCGGTCGCCTTCCAGGTCCCGGACGCCCTCGCGGCCCGGCTGCGGGAGCTGGCCGCCCGCCAAGACTCCACCCTGTTCATGCTGTTCCTGGCCGCCTACCAGAGCCTGCTGGCCCGCTGGACCGGCCGCACCGACATCGCGGTCGGCACCGTGGTCTCCGGCCGCGGCCGCCCCGAGCTCCAGCAGCTCATCGGCTACGGCATCAACAGCCTGGTGATGCGCGGCGACCTGGCGGGCGACCCCGCCTTCACCGACCTGCTGGCCCGCACCCGCGCCACGGTCCTGGACGCCTACGACCACCAGGACATCGCCTTCGCCCAGGTCGTCGAGGCCATCGGCCCGGAGCGCGATCTGTCCCGCACCCCGCTGTTCCAGGTCGCGTTCACCATGCACGGCGACCGCGGCGCCGCGTTCGCGTTCCCCGGGGTCGACGTCACCCCGTTCGAGGGCTCCGGCAAGGTCGCCAAGTTCGACCTGGACCTCCAGGTCCGCGAGGGCGCCGACGGCACGCTCGGCGGCCACCTGGAGTACGCCACCGCCCTGTTCGACCGGGCCACGGTGGAGCGGTTCGCCGGCCATCTGCTGCGGCTGCTGGACGCCGTCGCCGCCGCCCCGGCCGCGCCCTTGTCGTCGTACGACATCCTCGGCGCCGAGGAGCGGGCCGTGCTCGTCGGTTCCCCCGAGGTGCCGGAGCCGGTGACCCGGCGGGTGCACGAGCTGTTCGAGGAGCAGGTGGCGCGCACGCCCGACGCGGTGGCCGTCTCCTTCGAGGGCGCCGACCTGACGTACGCCCAGCTCAACGCCCGCGCCAACCGCATCGCACACGCCCTGATCGCCCGCGGCGCAGGCCCCGAGACGCTGGTCGGACTCAGCCTGGAGCGCGGCGCCGAGCTGATCCCGGCGCTGCTCGGCATCCTCAAGTCCGGTGCCGCCTACCTGCCGCTGGACCCCGCCAACCCGGCCGACCGGATCGCGTACATCGTCGAGGACGCACAGGCGCCGGTCGTGGTCACCACCGCCGAGCACGCCCACCTCTTCGACGTGGACCTGCTGATTGTCGGTGAGGAGGAGGGACAGCCCGAGACCGACCCGGCCGTCCCCGGCAGCCCCGAGAACCTGATCTACACGATCTACACCTCCGGCTCGACCGGCAAGCCCAAGGGCGTCGCCCTCACCCACGCCAATGTCGTCCGGCTCCTGGAGCGCGGCCACGAGCACTACGCGTTCTCCGAGTCCGACGTCTGGCCGCTGTTCCACTCCTACGCCTTCGACGTCTCCGTCTGGGAGATGTGGGGCGCCCTGCTCTTCGGTGGGCGGCTCATCGTCGTCCCCTACGCCGTCACCCGGTCGCCGGAGGAGTTCCTCGACCTGCTGGTGCGCGAGCAGGTCACGGTCCTCAACCAGACGCCGACCGCGTTCCGTTCGCTGATCGGCACGGACGCCGAGCTGTCGCTGCGGGCCGTGGTGTTCGCCGGCGAGAAGCTGGAGGTGTCCGAACTGCGGCCGTGGACCGACCGGTTCGGCCTGGACCGGATCGCTCTGGTCAACATGTACGGGATCACCGAGACCACCGTCCACACCACCTACCACCGCCTCACCGACGCCGACCTCGACCCGCAGGCCGGGAACCCCGTCGGCCACCCGCTGGCCGACCTGCGCGTCTACCTCCTGGACGGCGACGGCCTGCTCGTCCCGGTCGGCGTGCCCGGCGAGATCTACGTCGGCGGACCGGGCGTGGCCCGCGGCTACCTGGGCCGCCCGCGGCTGACCGCCGAGCGGTTCGTGCCCGACCCCTTCGGTGCGCCCGGCTCCCGCCTCTACAAGAGCGGTGACCTCGCGCGCCGGATGCCCGACGGCAGCCTGGAGTTCCTCGGCCGCATCGACGACCAGGTCAAGATCCGCGGCTTCCGGATCGAGCTCGGCGAGATCGAGACCGCCCTCGCCGCGCACCCCGGGGTCCGCGACGCCGTCGTCCTGGTCCGCGAGGACACCCCCGGCGACAAGCGCCTGACCGCCTACGTCACCCCGGCGGGCGAGAGCGTGCCCGCCCCCGGCGAGCTCCGCTCCCACCTGGCCGGACAACTGCCCGAGTACATGGTCCCGGCCGCCTTCGTGGCCCTGGACGCGCTGCCGCTGACCACCAACGGCAAGCTCGACAAGCGCGCCCTGCCTGCCCCGGGCCAGGACGCCCTGGGCGCCTCCGGCCACGTCGCCCCGCGCACCGTCGCCGAGGAGCGCATCGCCGGGGTGTGGGCCGATGTGCTCGGCCTGGAGCAGGTCGGCGTCGAGGACGGCTTCTTCGAACTCGGCGGACACTCCATCCGCGCCGTCACCCTCGTCGGCCGACTGCGCGCCCTCGGCTACGACCTCGCCGTGCGCGATGTCTTCGAGTACCGCACCGTCGCCCGGATCGCCGAACTCGTCACCGGCCGCCCGGCCCCCGCCGAGGCCGCCCGCACCGTCGAGCCCTTCTCCCTGGTCGCCGCCTCGGACCGGGCGAAGCTGCCCGAGGGCCTCGCCGACGCCTACCCGCTGTCGCAGGTCCAGCTCGGCATGGTCGTCGAGATGCTCACCGACGACGGCAAGCACCCGTACCACAACGTCACTTCGTTCCGGATCCGCGACGCGCGCTCCTTCTCGCTCGACGCGCTCCAGGCAGCCGCCGCGGTCGTCGTCGACCGCCACGAGGCCCTGCGCACCTCCGTCGACCTCACCGGCTACTCGGTACCCCTCCAACTGGTGCACGCCACCGCCGAGATGCCGGTCGGCGCCCGCGACCTGTCCCACCTCACTGATGACGAACTCCAGGCATCCTTGCGGGAGTTCACGGTCGTCGAGCGCTCCCGCCTCTTCGACCTGGCCACCCCGCCGCTGCTGCGCCTGTACGCCCACATCGCCGGCGACGGCAGCTGGTGGATCACCAACACCGAGTGCCACGCCATCCTCGACGGCTGGAGCCACCACTCCCTGCTGATGGAGGTCCTCCAGGAGTACGACCGTATCCGCGACGGCCAGGAGCCCTCCGAGACGCAGATGCCCGCCGTGCGCTTCGCGGACTTCATCGCCGCCGAGCTCGAGGTCCTCGACTCCGACGCGTCCAAGGCGTACTGGCAGTCCATAGTCGACGGCCACGCCCGACTCACCGTCCCCGCCCCCTGGCGCGGCGACCCGGACGACGACGGCGCCCCCTACCGGGTGGCCGTGCCCTTCCACGACCTGGAGGAGCGGCTGCGCTCCCTGGCCGCCAAGGCGGGCGCCTCCCTCAAGAGCGTCCTGCACGCGGCCCACCTGAAGACGCTGAGCATGCTCACCGAGGAGGAGCGCTTCTTCTCCGGTCTGGTGTGCAACGCCCGGCCCGAGATCCTCGGCGCCGACCGCGTCTACGGCATGCACCTCAACACCCTGCCGTTCGCCCACGACCGCGACCACGACACCTGGCGCGAGCTGGTCGCGGCCGTGTTCGCCCGCGAGATCGAGCTGTGGCCGCACCGCACCTTCCCGATGCCGGTCATCCAGCGCGACCTCGCCGACGGCGAGCGGCTGATCGACATGCGCTTCAGCTACCACGACTTCGACCAGGTCGACCGCGAGCAGGTCGACTACCTCGCGAGCATCGACGACAGCCCCACCGAGTTCCCGCTCGGCGTCTCCGCCCGTATCGGCCACCTCGTCCTCACCGCCGCGCCGCGCGCCCTGAGCCGCACCGGCACCGACCGGCTCGCCGCCATGCTGCGCCAGGTCCTGGAGGCGATGGCCGCCGACCCCGAGGGCGACGCGAAGTCGACGTTCCTGCCCGAGGGGGAGCGCGAGCGCCAGCTCGGCACCTGGAACGACACCGCCTACCGCGCCGAGACGCACACCGTCCTCCAGCGCTTCGAGGAGCAGGCGGCCCGCACCCCGGGAGCCGTCGCCGTACGCCACGCGGGCGGCACGCTCTCCTACGGCGAACTCGACGCCCGCGCCAACCAGATGGCCCACCAGCTGCGCGCCGAGGGCGTCGGCGCCGAGTCCCGCGTCCTGGTCCAGCTGGACCGCGGCCCGGACCTGCTGACCGCGCTGCTGGCGGTGTGGAAGGCGGGCGGCGCCTATGTGCCCGTCGACCCGTCCTACCCGGCAGAGCGCGTCGCCGCCATGCGCGACCTCGCCGGCGCCGCGGTCACGCTGACCGCGCTGCCGGCCGACGCCCTCGTCAACCGGCCCGTCCACGCCCCCGAGCGCGTCGACGACCTGGACCGGCTGGCGTACGTCATCTTCACCTCCGGCTCCACCGGCACCCCCAAGGGCGTCGAGGTGTACCACCGGGGTCTGGTCAATCACGTCGCCTGGGCGGCCCGCGAGCTGGCCTCCCGCGGTGAGGGCGGAGCCCCGCTGTTCTCCTCGGTCGCCTTCGACCTCGTCGTCCCCAACCTGTGGGCGCCGCTGGTCACCGGGCAGGCCGTGCACACCGTCGAGGGGGACGTCGACATGGCGGACCTCGGCGAGCGGCTCGCGGCCGCGGCGCCGTACAGCTTCATCAAGCTGACGCCAGGTCACCTCGACGTGTTGGCCCAGCAGTTGACCGCCGAGCAGGCGGCCGGTCTGGCGCCGGTGCTGGTGGTGGCGGGCGAGGCGTTCACCCGGGCGACCCTGGAGCGCTGGCGCGCGCTGGCCCCGGACGTGACGCTGATCAACGAGTACGGCCCCACCGAGGCCTCCGTCGGCACCACGATCCACCCGGTCCCGGCCGACGCCGACACGGACGTCCTGCCGATCGGCCGCCCGCTGCCCAACATGACGACATACGTGCTGGACCCGGCGCTCCAGCCGGTCCCGGTCGGCGTCACCGGCGAGCTCTACGTCGGCGGCACCGGTGTGGCCCGCGGCTACGCCAACCGCCCCGACCTGACCGCCGAGCGCTTCGTCCCCGACCCCTACGGCAGCGCCCCGGGCGCCCGTCTGTACCGCACCGGCGACTTGGTGCGCCAACTCGCCGACGGCGCCATCGAGTTCCTCGGCCGGATCGACGACCAGGTCAAGATCCGCGGCTACCGGGTCGAACTCGGCGAGGTCCAGGCGGTGCTCGCGGCCCACCCCGAGGTCCGCGACGCGTTCGTCACGACCGTCGACGGTGAACTCGCCGCCTACTGCACCCCGGACACGGTCACAGCGGAGAGCCTGCGCGAGCATCTGACGGCCCGCCTGCCCGAGTACATGGTCCCGGCCGCGTTCGTCACCCTGGACGCCCTGCCGTTGAACGCCAACGGCAAGGTCGACCGGCGCGCCCTGCCCGCCGCGGAGCCGGTGGCCGACGACGGCTATGTCGCCCCGCGCACCGTCACCGAGGAGCGCATCGCCCAGGTCTGGGCCCAGGTGCTCGGCCTTGAGCGGGTCGGGGTCGAGGACGGCTTCTTCGAGATCGGCGGCCACTCCATCCGCGCCGTCGCCCTCGTCGGGGCGCTGCGCTCGGCCGGCTTCGACATCGGCGTACGGGACGTCTTCGAGCACCGCACGGTCGCCGAACTGAGCGAGTTCCTCACTGGGCGCCCCGCGCGTACCGAGGTGGACACGCCCGTCGAGCGGTTCGCGATGGTCACCGACGAGGACGAGCAGAAGCTGCCCGCCGACGCCGTGGACGCCTATCCGCTGACCCAGGTGCAGCTCGGCATGGTCCTGGAGATGCTCGCCGACCGGACCCAGGCCGCCTACCACAACGTCTCCTCCTTCCGGATCACCGACGACGACCGGCCCTTCTCGGCCGACGCGCTGCGCGCCGCCGCGGACACCGTCGCCGCCCGGCACGAGCTGCTGCGCACCTCCTTCCACCTGGACGGGTACGCCGAGCCGCTCCAGGTCGTGCACGCCGAGGCGGCCATCCCGGTCGCGGTTCATGACCTGACCGGCCTCGACGAGGAAGGGCGTCGTGAGGCGGTCCAGCACTTCATCGCCGCCGAGCGGGCCGACCTGTTCGACCTGGAACAGGCGCCGCTGCTGCGGATGACCGCGCACATCGAGGGCGACGGCGCCTGGCGCCTCGGCCTCACCGTCTGCCACGCCATCACCGAGGGCTGGAGCCACCGGGCGCTGCTGATGGAACTCCTCGACGAGTACCGCCGCGCCCGCGACAACGCCGAAGCCGTCGAGCCGACGGCGCCCGCCGTCCGCTACGCCGACTTCGTCGCCGCCGAACTGCGCTCCCTGGACTCGGAGGTGGACCGCGGCCACTGGCTGGACGTCACCGGCCGCTACGCGCGCTTCGCTCTGCCGTCCGCCTGGGCGGGCGACCGGAGCGCACCGCGCGAGCGGTTCCGGGTCGCCGTCGAGCTGCGCCCGTACGAGCAGGGGCTGCGCGCCCTTGCCGCGCGGGCCCGGGTCTCCCTCAAGAGCGTGCTGCTCGCCGCCCACCTCAAGGCGCTCAGCCTCGTCACCGAGGAGGACCGCTTCCACGCCGGGCTCGTCTTCAGCGCCCGCCCCGAGGCCCCCGGCGCCGACCGCGTCTACGGCATGTACCTCAACACCCTGCCGTTCGCCTTCGACGCCGACCGCGACCGCACCTGGGAGGAGCTGGTCCGCGAGGTCTTCGCGCACGAGGCGGGCATGTGGGAGCACCGCCGCTACCCGATGCCGGCCATCCAGCGCGACGCGGGCCTGGAGCGGCTGCTCGACGTCCGCTTCAGCTACCAGGACTTCGACCACGTCGACACCGAGCGCGTCGACGTCGGCGACAGCTCCGGCGAGGGCGCCACCGAGTTCGGCCTGGCCGTCTCCGCGGTCTCCGGCTATCTGCTGATGACCACCCACACCCACGCCCTGTCCCGGGAGCACGCCGACCGGCTCACCGCCCTGTACGCCGGCGTCCTCACCGCCATGGCGACCGACCCCACCGGCGACGCCCGCCTCGTACCGCTGCCCGAGCAGGAGCTGCACCGCCAGCTCGTCGAGTGGAACGACACCGGGTACGAGGCCGAGACCGCCTCCGTGCTCCAGCGGTTCGAGGAGCAGGCGGCCCGCGTCCCGGATGCCCCCGCGGTCACCCTCGGGGACGAGACCGTGAGCTACGCCGAGCTCGACGCCCGCGCCAACCGCCTAGCGCATGCCCTGCGTTCGCGTGGAGTGGACGCGGAGGCACGGGTGGCGGTCCAGCTGGACCGCGGCCCCGGGCTGATCGCCGCGCTGCTCGCGGTGTGGAAGGCGGGCGGCGCCTATGTGCCGATCGACCCGTCCTACCCGGCCGAGCGCGTCGCCGCGATCGTACGGACCTCGGGCGCCGCGGTGGCGCTCACCCAGGCCGCGTACGCGGACCGCTTCGAGGCCGTGGATGTCCTCCTGGACGACACCGACGTCAAGGCAGGGCCGTCCACCCCGCCCGCCCGCACCGACGACCTGGACCGGCTGGCGTACGTCATCTTCACCTCCGGCTCCACCGGCACCCCGAAGGGCGTGGAGGTGCCGCACCGGGGTCTGGCCAACCACGTCGCCTGGGCGGCGCGCGAGCTGGCGTCGAAGGGCGAGGGCGGCGCGCCGATGTTCTCCTCCGTCGCCTTCGACCTGATCGTCCCCAACCTGTGGGCGCCGCTGGTCACCGGGCAGCGCGTGTTCGCCGTCCCGCAGGACACCGAACCGGGCCTGCTGGGCCGGGCGCTGCTGGCGGGCGCGCCGTACGCCTTCATCAAGCTGACGCCCGGTCACCTGGACCTGCTGGCCGAGCAGTTGACCACCGAGCAGGCGCAGGAGCTCGCCGGCGTCCTCGTCGTCGCGGGCGAGGCGCTGCCGGGCGCGACCGCCGACCGCTCCCTGGACATCCTCGGCCCGGGCCGCCTCATCAATGAGTACGGCCCCACGGAGGCCTCCGTCGGCTCCACGATCCACCCGGTCGTCGAGCCCGTGGGCCGGGACGTGGTCCCGATCGGCCGTCCGCTGCCCAACATGACGACGTACGTGCTGGACTCGGCCCTGCGCCCGGTCCCGGTCGGGGTGGCGGGCGAACTGTACGTCGGCGGCACCGGCGTGGCCCGCGGCTACGCCGGCCGCCCCGACCTGACGGCCGAGCGCTTCCTGCCCGACCCGTACGGCGATGTGGCCGGCGCCCGGATGTACCGCACCGGGGACCTGGTGCGCCAACTGGCCGACGGCGCCATCGAGTTCCTCGGCCGGATCGACGACCAGGTCAAGATCCGCGGCTACCGGATCGAACTCGGCGAGGTCCAGGCCGTGCTCGCCGGCCACGCCGGGGTCCGCGACGCCTACGTCACCGTGCACGAGCCGGTGCCGGGGGACCGGAGGCTGGTCGCGTACTGGACGCCTTCGTCCGCCGAGGCTCCGGACGCGGAGGCGCTTGCCGCGCACTGTGCGCTGCGGCTGCCCGACTACATGGTTCCGTCGGCCTTCGTCGCCCTCGACGCCCTGCCGCTGAACGCCAACGGCAAGGTCGACCGACGCGCCCTGCCCGCCGTGGACCGCGGCGCCCTGCGCACCGGCACCGACCATGTGCCCCCGCGCACCGACACCGAGCGGACGCTCGCCGCCATCTGGTCCGACGTCCTCGGCGTCGACCAGGTCGGCATCCACGACCGCTTCTTCGACCTCGGCGGCCACTCCCTGCTGATGATCAAGGTGCTGGCGGCGGCCCGGGCGGCGGGCCTGACGGTGTCGATCTACCGGATGTACCAGCACGACACGCTGATCGATCTGGCGGCGGCGATCGACGAGGACGCGGCGGAGGCCGAGAAGGCCAAGGCGGCCAAGGCTTCGGAGACGGAGAGGGGCACGGCGGCCAAGTCCTCGGAGGCCGAGCGGGCCACGGCGGGCCGGGCGGCGGAGGCGGCCCGGGAGGCCCAGCAGGCGGGGCCGAGCGCGCCGCCCGCGGTCGGCGCCGACGGCACCGTTCAGGTCCCGGCCGAGCTTCTCGCCGCCCTGCTGCGGCAGGCCTCCGCCGGAGCCGACGGCAAGGCCGCGGCCGGAGCCCTCGCCCAGGCCGCCGCACTGCTCGGTACGGCCCCGCCCGACGCCCGGGTCCCGGACGACGCCCGCGCGCAGGCGGCCCCGCTTCCCGGCGCGGCAGCCCAACCCTTCTACGCCCAGCCGGAGTTCGCCGAAGGCCTCGCCGCCGTCATGGACGACCACCACGTGCCCGGAGTCGCCCTCGCCGTGCTTCGCGACGGCGCCCTGGCCGACGTACAAGGCCACGGTGTGCTTGCCGCGGGCGGGGACGCGTCGGTGACGGGCCGGACGCTCTTCCAGGTCGGCTCGATCAGCAAGCACGTCACCGCCGTAGCCGTCATGCGGCTGCTGGACCAGGGTCTGATCGACCTGGACGCGGACGTGAACGGCTACCTGACCTCCTGGCAGCTCGCCGACGACCCGGCCGCCCCCGGCCCGCTCACCGCGCGCCATCTGCTCGGCCACCGGGCCGGGCTCGCCCGGCACCGCAGCGTCGGCTTCAAGCCGGGTGAGCAACTGCCCGTCCTGCTCGACCTGTTGGAGGGCCGCCCGCCGGTCACCACCCCGCGGGTGCGCCGGGAACTGCCCCCCGGCGAGACGTTCCGCAAGAGCAGCACGCACTACTGGGTGCTTCAGCAGGTGCTGGAGGACATCACCGGCGAGGACTTCGAGACGCTGATGCGGCGCCTGGTCCTGGACCCGCTGGGCCTGGCCGACACCAGCTTCGACCAGCGGTTCCCCGAGACCTCCGGGCTGCCGGTGGCGCTCGGCCACGACGCACACGGCACGTCGCTCAAGGGCGGCTGGCGCAACCGCGCCCACCTGGCCGCCGCCGGGCTGTGGACCACCGCGGGGGACACCGCCCGCCTAGTCCTCGCCGTACGCGAGGCCCTGCTCGGCGCACCGGGCGCGCTCGTCACCCAGGCGAGCGCCCGGGAGCTGCTGGCGGGCGAGTCCGGCACCTTCTACGGCCTCGGCACGATCGTCGACGACAGCGGCGACGACCTGGAGTTCGGCCACGGGGGCGAACCCTCCGGCTACTGGAACATGGCGATCAGCCGGCTGCACGCGGGCACCGGCTTCGTCGCCCTGACCAACGCCGACTCCGGCAAGGCCGTGGTCAAACACCTCACCGCCGAACTCGGCCGGGACGACGCCCGGTTCGGCAGCGGACGGCTCGCCGCCGACTGGCGCGGCGAGGGCGGCACCGACGGGGTCCCCGCCGTGCTGGCCCCGGTCGTCACCGACGAGGACCGCGCATGACGCCCCTGACCCGCAGGCCATCTTCCGGGAGGACACCGTGGCATCCGTACGGCACCTGATCTCCATCGACGACCTCGACGACACCGACCTCAGGGCGCTCGTCGCGCGCGGCGCCGAGTTCTCGGCCCGCGCGGCCGGCCGCCCCACCCCCCTCGCCGGGGACGTCGTGGGCATCTACTTCAGCAAGACCTCCACCCGTACCCGCACCGCCTTCTCCAGCGGCGCCCTGCGGCTCGGCGCGCAGATCATCGCGTACGGGCCGGGGGACCTCCAGCTCAACACCGGGGAGACCAGCGAGGACACCGGCCGGGTCATGTCGCGGATGCTCGACGTGCTGGTCGCCCGTACCGCCGGCGATCCCGCCGAGATGCGGGCCTGGGCCACCCAGGACCGGATGGCGGTGATCAACGCCATGAGCGCCGACGAGCACCCCACCCAGGCGCTGACCGATCTGACCACGCTCCAGGGGCAGTTCGGGCAGGTCGACGGGTTGAAGATCCTCTACGTCGGCGAGGGCAACAACACCGCCTCCGCCCTCGCCCTCGCCCTGACCCGCTTCCCGGGCGTCGAGTTCGAGCTGCGCACCCCGCCCGGCTACGGACTCGAGCCGTCCTTCGCGGCCCGTGCCGCCGAGCAGGCCGCCCGCAGCGGGGCCCGGTTCGCCGAGCGGCACGACATGGCCGGGCTGCCCGCGGACCTGGACGTCGTCTACACCACCCGCTGGCAGACCACCGGCACCGCCAAGCCGGACGCGAACTGGCGGGAGATCTTCGCGCCGTTCCAGGTGACGCGGGCGCTGTGGGAGGCGAGCCCCAAGGCCGTCTTCATGCACGACCTGCCCGCCCACCGCGGCGAGGAGGTCACCGCCGAGGTGCTGGACGGGCCCGAGTCCATCGCCTTCGCGCAGGCGGAGAACAAGATGCACAGCGCGATGGCGGTCCTGGAGTGGTGCAGGACATGACCCTCGTCGACGCCGAGGCCGTCGAAGCGCCGCCCCCGCTGCGCCACAACCGGGAGTTCCTGCTGCTGTGGTCGGGAGCGAGCCTGTCGTTCCTGGCCACCCGGGTCACCTCGGTCGCCTACCCGCTGATCGTGCTCTGGCACACCGGCTCGCCGCTGGCGATGTCGGTCGTCACCACGGCGGCCCTGCTGCCGCTGCTGCTGGTGCAGCTGCCGGCCGGGGCGGTCGTGGACCGTTTCGACCGGCGCCGGCTGATGCTGGGGTGCGAGGCGGGCCGGATCCTCGCGGTGGGCAGCGTGGCGCTGGCGCTCGCGGCGGGCCGGCTGTCGGTGCCGCATCTTGCGGTGGTGGCGTTCGTGGAGTCGGCGTTCGCGGTGTTCTACCGGCTCGCCGAGCGGGGTGCCGTACGCAATCTCGTGCACCCCGCGCATCTGCCCGCCGCCCTCGCGCAGAACGAGGCGCGCGGGCGGGCGGCCGGGCTGCTCGGCCAGCCGGGCGGAGCGCTGCTGTACTCGGCGGCGCGCTGGCTGCCGTTCGGCTTCGGCGCGCTCGCCTACGCCTGCTCCTTCGTCTCCCTGCTGCTGATCCGCAAGGACTTCCAGCAGGAGCGGACCGGCGCCGCCGCGCCGCGCCGGATGGCCACCGAGGTGGCCGAGGGCATGCGGTGGCTGTGGCGGCAGCGGTTTCTGCGGGCGGCCCTCGGCTATGTCGCCGGCACCAATGTGCTGTTCCAGATGCTCGCCCTGGCCCTGATCCTGCGCGTCAAGGAGGAGGGCCTGCCGCCGTCGACCCTCGCGATCGTCATGGGCGTCGGCGGGATCGGCGGCCTGTGCGGGGCGCTGGCGGGCAGCCGTCTCGAGCGCCGGACGAGCCGCCGCGCGCTGCTCATCGGCGGGGCCGTCGCCTGGGCCCTGCTGATCGGCGCGATGGGCTTCACCGCCGAGCCGCTGCTGCTCGGCCTGCTCTACGCCGGGACCGGCTTCGTCGGCGCGGTGTTCAACGTCTCCGCCGCCGTCTACCAGGTCCGCACGACCCCGGACGCCCTCCAGGGCCGAGTCGCGGCAACGGCCACCCTCATCGGCTCCGGCACCAACGCCCTCGGCTCCTTCGCCGGCGGCCTGCTGCTGGCGACGTGGGGAGCGGAGCCGACGGTACGGGCGATCGCGGCGGCGATGGCGGTACTGGCCCTGCTGGCGGCGCTGGCACCGGACCTGAGAAGAGAACTCCCGGACGAGGCCGCGGCTGACGGCGGCGGTCCGCATCACGCAGCCCGTCCGGCCTCCGGGCTCGAGGCCCGCTCAAGGTCCGGACGAAAGCCTCCGGGACCGGATGACCATCCCCGCACGAAAGGAGACGAGACCCCATGAGCACCGCCACCGTCCACGACGTGCCGTGGCTGCGGCGTTACCCGGCGGCGAACGGCCGGCCGCCCCGGCTCCGGCTCGTCTGCTTCCCGCACGCCGGCGGCAACGCCCAGCTGTTCCGCGGCTGGTCCGCCCGGCTGCCCAAGGATGTGGAGCTGCTCGCCGTCCGCTACCCCGGACGCCAGGAGCGCCTCGCCGAGCCCTGTGTCGAGGACATGGCCGCCCTCGCGGACGCCGTGACCGCCGCCCTGCTGGACCGCCTCGACCGGCCGATCGCCCTGTTCGGGCACAGCATGGGCTCCTCCGTCGCCTACGAGACGGCGCTCCGGCTTCAGGCCCGGCACGGTGTCGTCCCGCGCCGGCTCATGGTCTCGGCCCGCTCCGCCCCGCACCGCGCCCGCCCCACCGGCCTGCACCACCGGTCCGACGACGACCTCGTCGCCGGAGTGCGCCGCCTCGGCGACCTCGGCTCGGAGGCGTACGACGTCCCCGAACTGCGCGAGCTGCTGCTGCCCGCGCTGCGCGCCGACTACCGGCTCATCGAGAACTACCGCCCCGCCGACCCGCCCGCCCCCGTCCACGCCCCCATCACCGCCTACCTCGGCAGCGAAGACCCCGGCTGCAACCCGGACGCCGTCGCGGCCTGGGCCGAACTCACCACCGCCGACTTCCACTTGCGCACCTACCCGGGCGACCACTTCTACCTCGCCCCCCGCGAGGCCGAGCTGCTCGCCGACATCACCGAAGACCTGGAGGTTTTGACATGACGCAGACGGACATCTGGACCCCGCTGGAGATCGAGAGCGAAGGGGTGGGCGGCGCCGAGGAACTCGTCGAGCGGGTCACCGGGATGGGCGAGGAGTTCGGCAAGCTGCTGGTCGCGGAGAAGGGCCTGGTCTTCCGCGGCTTCGGCGTCACCCCCGCCGAACTCGACCGCGTGCTGGACGCCCTGCTGCCCAACCGGCTCGCCTACGTGCACGGCAACTCCCCGCGCACCAAGGTCGGCAGCAATGTCTACACCTCCACCGAGTACCCGCAGGAATTCACCATCTCGATGCACAACGAGATGAGCTACGCCCACGCCTGGCCCGCCCGCCTCGCCTTCTACTGCCAGGTCCAGCCCGGCAGCCGCGGCGCGACCCCCGTCGTCGACGCCGCCCTGTGGCTGAACTCCCTGGACGACAAGGTCCGCGAGGCGTTCGCGGGCGGAGTGCGCTACGTGCAGAACCTGCACGACGGCTTCGGCCTCGGCAAGAGCTGGCAGGACACCTTCGAGACCACCAGCCGCGAGGACGTGGAGGCCTTCCTCACCCCCACCGGCGCCACCTGGGAGTGGAAGGCCGACGGCGGCATCCGGGTCTCCTCGGTACGCCCGGCCACCACCCGGCACCCGGTCACCGGCGCCGAGGTGTGGTTCAACCAGGCCGACCAGTGGCACCCCGCGGGCCTCGGCGACGACACCGCGGCAGCCCTCGCGCAGATCCTGCCCGAGGATGAGCTGCCGCAGAACGTCACCTTCGCCGACGGGAGCCCCATCCCCGCCGAGTACGTCGTCCAGATCCGCGACCGCGGTCTCGAGCACGCCGTGGACGTCGACTGGCGCACCGGAGACCTGCTGCTGATCGACAACGTCCTGCTGGCGCACGGCCGCCGTCCGTTCACCGGCGACCGCCGGGTGCTGGTCGCGATGTCGGACTGAGGCCCCTCGGCTCCCCAACGCACAGAACGGACTGAGGCGATGACCGCCGCATACGAGTATCTGAGGGACCACGACGCGGTCCACGTCTGGCGGGGCAGGGCACCGGACACCCTGGCGCCGGGCGACACCGACCTGTTGTCCGAGGAGGAGCTGGCCCAGGCCCGACGCCTCGGCGAACCGGCCGCGACGCGCTATGCGTCGGCGCACGCGGCCCTGCGCCGGATCCTCGCCCACTACCTGGGTGAGGATCCGCGCGACCTGGTCCTCGGCCGCCGCCCCTGCCCGCGCTGCGCCCACCCGCGGCACGGCAGGCCACGTATCGACTGGCCGCACACCGACCTCGACTTCAACCTGTCCAGGTCCGGGCCGCACTGGCTGCTCGCGGTGCTCGTCGGCCGGCAGGTCGGCGTCGACCTGGAGGACGGCCGCGACCTGGATGTGGAGGGCGCCTCACGGCTGGTGATGAGCCCCTGCGAACTCGCCCACGTGGACGCGCACGAGGGCGAGCGGGAGCGGCTGCACGCCTTCTTCCGCTGCTGGACCCGCAAGGAGGCCGTCGTCAAGGCGAGCGGCGTCGGCATCATCACCAACCTGCGCGAGGTGGACGTACAGCCCGCCGACGACGGCCCCGTGCTGGTCGGCCACGCGCTGCCGACCGGGCCCGACACCTGGCTGGTGGAGGACCTGCCCGTGGTCGACGGGGTGTTCGCGGCCCTGGCCCGGCAGGCCGGCACCGCGCTCGGCCCGGTCGTCCTGCGCCGCTACGAGTCCCTGGACAGCCAGGGCGAACCGACGAGAGGGGTCCTGGTCCCATGACCGCGATCACATACACGGGGGCCCCCGGCACCCCGGTGCACAGCTGGATCGCCGAACACCGCACCGAACTCAGGGAGGTCCTCGGCACCCGCGGAGCGATCCTGCTGCGCGGCTTCGAGGTCGGCGGCGTCGACGGCTTCGACGGGGTGGTGCGGGCCTTCTCCGGCAGCGCGCCGCTGGACTACGCCGAGCGCTCCTCGCCGCGCTCCACCATCAAGGGGCAGGTGTACACGTCGACCGACTACCCGGCCGACGAGGAGATCTTCCTGCACAACGAGAACTCCTACCAGGCCGTGTGGCCGCACACCCTGTACTTCTACTGCATCGAGCCGGCCCTCACCCAGGGCGCGACCCCGCTCGCCGACATCCGCGAGGTGTACCGGGCGATCGACCCGGCGGTGCGCGAGGAGTTCGTGCGGCGCGGCGGCTGGCGCGTGGTGCGCAACTTCCACGCCGACTTCGGGGTGCCGTGGCAGGAGGCGTTCGGCACGGAGGACCGGGACTCGATCGTGGAGTACTGCCGGGGCAAGGGCATCACGGCCGAGTGGCGGCCCGACGGGGGGCTGCGCACCACCACGGTCCGGCGGGCGGTGCACACGCATCCGGTCTCCGGGGAGGAGGTCTGGTTCAACCACGCCACGTTCTGGCATGTCACCTCGCTGGCGCCGGAGGTGCAGGAGGGGCTGCGGGAGATCTTCGACGACGAGGACCTGCCCACCAACACCTACTTCGGCGACGGCGGCCGTATCCCCGACGAGACGGTCGCGCATCTGCGGGCCGCCTACCGTTCGGCGTCCACCCGCTTCGACTGGCAGCGCGACGACGTGCTGATCGTCGACAACATGCTGGCCGCACACGGCCGTGAGCCGTTCACGGGCCCGCGGAAGATCGCGGTGGCGATGGCGGAACCCTCGCGTTCCCCGGTCGCCGTCTGAACACCCCTCTCCTTTCACG
Organism: Streptomyces sp. NBC_00287; assembly: GCF_036173105.1. NCBI lineage: Bacteria > Bacillati > Actinomycetota > Actinomycetes > Kitasatosporales > Streptomycetaceae > Streptomyces > Streptomyces sp. NBC_00287. The sequence continues at coordinate 4,117,640 of NZ_CP108053.1, read as the reverse complement.
CCTGTTCAGCACAGGCGAGGGCCGGCCTCCGGTTCCGTACACATGCCGTACGGAACCGGCGGCCGGCCCTCTTTGGTGCCGCGCCGGGCGGGACGGGGGACGTTGACCACCCGGCGCGACGTCTCAGCGGGCCCTCACTCCCGCATGCCCGCCAGCTCCACGGCCCGCCGCCGCATGGACAGCCCGGCCGGCGCCACCGCGGAGACCACGGCCAGCACCGCACAGGCGCCCACCGCGGAGCCGACGGCCGCCCACGGGATCTCGATCGAGGTCCACACCGACAGCAGGCCCAGCGCGCTCCACATGCCGAGCAGGTTGAGCGCGGCCACCAGCAGCCCCAGCACCCCGCCGACCACCACGACCATCAGCGCCTCCCAGGCCACCAGCCGCAGCACCTGCCAGGTGGTGGCCCCGGCGAGCCGCAGCACCGCCAGGTCCCGGACCCGGTCGGAGGTCGCCATCACCAGGGTGTTGGCCAGCGAGATGCCCGTGTACAGCAGGGCGATGCCGAGGACCAGCAGGAAACCGAGCCGGGTGGTCTCATTGGTCTCCGGGTAACTGGCCTGCACCCACTGGTCCTTGGTGAGGACCTCGCCGCCGTCGCCCTTGACCGCCGTAGCCAGTGCGCTCGCCACGGCCGCGGCGTCCGCGCCGTCTGCGATCTTCACATCGACCCGGTCGACGGGTGCGCGCGGGGCGTTGGCCGGGGTGACGTACACGCCGTTGTTGCCGGTTCCGATGGACATCACCGCGGCGATCCGCAGCGACTTCTTCGTACCGTCGCCGAGCCACACGCTCACCCGGTCCCCGACGGTGTGCTTCTCCCACTCCTCGTTGACGATGATCGAGTCGTCGTCGAGGTCGGTGACCCGGCCCGCGGTGACCGGCAGTTTCACGGTGTCCGCGAGCGCCTTCGCCTCGGCGGCCCGGGCGTCGGAACGGATCAGCGCGACGCCCTCCTCCAGGACGTACACCGCGCTCGACGAGGTCACCGAGACCTCCGCGCCGGGCACCTCGCGCAGCCGCTCCACCGCCGCCGCGTCGAAGCCGTCACCACCCGGGGCCACCACGAAGTCCGCGACGGTCTGCTCCCGGGTCTCGGTCGCCTTCGCCTCGTTCAGCGTCGCGGTCGCCCCGAGCAGCGAACCGGCCAGCGCCACGGTGACCAGCACGGGCGCCGCGATGGCGGCCGTACGGCGCACCCCGGCGGCGGCGTTCTCCCGCACCAGCATGCCGCCCGCGCCCGGCAGTTGGGCCGGCAGCCAGGCGATCAGCCGGGTCAGCGGGCGCACCAGCACCGGCGACAGCAGCGCGATCGCGGTGATCAGCAGCATGGGCCGGCTGACGTAGGTCTTGCGGTGCAGCAGATCGCCCGGCTCGGTCACCAGGGCCAGCACCAGCGTCACCGCGGCGGTGACCAGCAGGCCCGCACCGAACAGCCAGCGGCCCCAGGTCATGGTCCGGCTGTCCACCGAGGCCTCGCGCAGCGCCTGGGTGGGCCCGGTCTTCCCGGCCCGCCAGGACGCGGCGACGACCCCGCACAGCGCGACCAGCAGACCCGTCCAGAAGGCCATGTGGTACGGCCAGGTCTGGTCACCGATGGCGAACCACTCGGGCGCGAGCCCGCCGTCCACCACCCACTCGGCGAGATGGGGCGCCGCGTACGCGCCGAGGACACAGCCCGCTGCGGAGGCGAGGACACCCACGAGCAGGGCCTCGGCGAACACCATCCGGCGGATCTGCCCGGGCGTGGCACCCGCGGTGCGCAGCAGCCCGAACTCGCGGCGCCGCTGGGCGACGGCGAAGGCGAACGTGGAGGCCACCACGAACACCGACACAAAGCCGCTGACCCCGCCGGCCGTGCCGAACATGGCGTTGAGCGCGGTCAGTGCCTCGCTGTCACGGTCCGGGTCGGCATCCGCGTACCGCCGGTCGGTGCCGGTGAGCACCTCGACGCCGGAGCCGTCGACCGCGCTCCGCACCGCCGAGGCGTCGGCGTCCACGACCAACTGCGTGGAGACCGGGGCCAGTTGTGCGGCACGCGCGTCGGTGTAGAAGACGGCGTCCTCGAAGCCGAGCCCACCGACGGTCCCGACGACCGTCACGGTCCCGGCGGCGGTGCGCAGTTCCTTTCCTACGGCGGCCCAGTCGCCGCTGACGACGACCTCACCGTCGGCCTCGGGCGCGCGCCCCTCGCTCAGCTTGTACGGCGCGAAGGCCGCCGTGGACCACGGGTGGCCCACCAGATCACCGGGCGCCCCTTCGGCCCGTACGGCGAAGGAGCGGTCCTCGGTGACGGTGCCGAGCTCCTTCAGCGCGGTGACCGTCTTCGCCGGGACGGGGTTGGGCTGCTCCAGCTCCTGCTCGCGGTTCCCGATCGAGGTCGGCACGCTCAGGGTGTCCTTGCCCTGCACCACGACCGGGGCCGCGGCGAACCGCTCCGGCTGCCGCTCGGGCGCGTTGAGGGAGGAGGCGAGGGCCAGACCCATCACGGCGATCAGCGCGACACCGAGCGACAGCGCGACGAAGCTGCCGACGAAGGTGACCCAGCGGGTGCGCAGGGTGCGCAGGGCGACGCTCAGCACGGCACGGCCTCCAGCTTGGTCATCCGGGCGGCGATGTCGCCGGCCGAGGCGCCGATCAGCTCGCCGTTGACGCGCCCGTCGACCAGGAAGACCACCCGGTCCGCGTAGGAGGCGGCCACCGGGTCATGGGTCACCATGATGATCGTCTGGCCCTCGGCGTCGACCATGCCGCGCAGCAGCGTCAGCACCTCACGGCTGGTCTGGGAGTCCAGGGCGCCGGTCGGCTCGTCGCCGAACAGCACCTCGGGGCGGGTGATGAGGGCGCGGGCCAGGGCGACCCGCTGCTGCTGGCCGCCGGACATCTCCGAGGGGCGGTGCCCGGCCCGGTCGCCGAGACCGACCTGCGCCAGCACCTCACGGACCCGGGCCTTCTTGGGGCGCCGCCCTGCCAGGCGCAGCGGCAGCGCCACGTTCTGCTCGGCGGTCAGCGAGGGCAGCAGGTTGAACGCCTGGAAGACAAAGCCGATGCGCTCGCGGCGCAGCAGCGTCAGCCGGGTCTCGCTCAGCTTCGTCAGCTCGGTGTCGCCGACGGTGACCGAGCCGGACGTCGGCCGGTCCAGACCGGCGGCGCACTGCAGGAGGGTCGACTTGCCGGAGCCGGAGGGGCCCATGACGGCGGTGAAGGTAGCCCGGGGGAAGGCCAGGGAGACCTGGTCGAGGGCGGTGACTCGGCCGCCGCCCGACCCGTACTCCCGGCTCACGGAGCGCAGTTGGATCGCGTTGTTCGTCATCTGTCCCTAAGTCCCTGTTCGTTGGTGTCGGTCCTCCCGCGCACCAAGGCGGGACGGAAGTGGCGTGGCGAAGTCATTGTCGAAGCGGGCCGGGCCCGAACGAGGTGCCGCGGGCGGCAGGAGACTGCCCTGGCAGCAACCTGCGAAGGGCGCACTCAGCCGGGTCCGGCCGGGCCCATCACATAGCCGAGCAGGACGAAGGAGGGCGCCCACACCGCACTGCTCACCAGCGACCAGGCGAGATAGCGGTGCAGCGGCATCCGGACGGCCCCGCACAGGGTCGGTACGAGGGTGCGCAGCACTGCGGTGAACCGGCCGACGAACACCGCGCCGCCGCCGCGCCGTTCGATCAGGCCGAGCGCCCGAGCGGTGTACCGGCTCCCGCGCGCACCGCCCGGCATCCGCTCCAGCAGCGGCCGCCGCCAGCGTCTGCCGACGGCGTACCCGACGGCGTTGCCGAGTACGGCGCCCGCCATCGCGGTGAGCAGCGCGGCCTGCACACTGATGTGCCCGTGCCAGGCGAACACCCCGCCGAGCACCACCGCGGTCTGTCCCGGCAGCGCCACGCCGATCACCGGCAGCGCCGCCTCCAGGGCGGGCAGCAGCAGAACCGTGACCAGGATGCCGATACTCCCGAACGCCAGCACACGCTCGGCCAGCCAAGCCAACATCCGGTCCCCGTCTCTCTCGCCGCTTCGACCACTCCACGAAACCGCGTAAGGCGGGTGTGACGCAGTGCGGCAGAGGCGAGACTTGGGGTAGGGCCAGGCATACCTTGCGGGGTAGCTGCGGCTGCGTGGGGGCTGGTCGCGCAGTTCCCCGCGCCCCTTCGGGGGCGCTCACGCCCCCGACAGCGTCAGCCCTCCGTCCCGTTCCGGCAGGCCCGCCGCGACCAGGCGGACCAACTCATGGAAGCGGTACCGGGGTTCTCCCGTCGCGTCGATGCCCGCCATCTCCAGCAGCGCCGCCTCCACCAGCCGCTCCAGCAGCTCCTCCGCCACCTCCTCCGCGACGCCGGCGAAGCGCGCGGCCCGTGCCGTGGTGAAGGGTTCCGTGCCGTGCGGTGCGAAGGCGGTCACGAACTCCCGCTCGTCCACCGGCCGTTGTCGGAGCGCCTTGGACAGGGTGTGCCGTACGTCCAGTTCCCCCACCCGCAACTCCTCCGCCCGGCAGGCCGGGTCGGCCAGTCGACGGGCCAGCCGCGCCGCCGGCCAGTGCGGACGCGCGGCGAGCCGGGTCCCCGCGATCCGCAGGGCGAGCGGCAGACCGGCGCAGGCCCGCGCGATCAGCCGGGCCGCCTCGGGCTCCACCCCGATCCGCGAGGGCCCCGCGACCGCCCCCAGCAGCGCCAGCGACTCCGCGTCCCCGAGGGGTTCGAGGGCAAGACCGCGCGATCCGGGCACCGTGGACAGCCGCCCACGGCTGGTGACCAGCACCGCCGCCTCAGTCGTGGCCGGAAGCAGCGCGTCCAGCTGGAGCTCGTTCGCCGCGTCGTCGAGCACGACCAGCAGCCTGCGCCCCGCCGTCCTGGTCCGCCACCGGTGCACCAGCTCGTCGAGCCGCCCCGGCCCGCCGCCCGGCACCGGCACGTCCTCCGGCCGCTCGCCCAAGGTGCGCAGCAGCTGGGCCAGCACCACCCCGGAGTCCTTCACCCCACCGTCCTCGTGGCGCAGCCGCGCATACAGCAGCCCGTCCGGGAACTCCCCGGCCACCGCGTGCGCCACCCGCACCGCGAGCGCCGTCTTGCCCACCCCCGCCATACCGCTCAACAGCAGCCGCCGCGGCCGGAACGGCAGCCGCCGCTCGGCCGGCGCCGGCACCAGCGCCGCGCACAGCTCCTCGAACTCCCGCCGCCGCCCGGTGAAGTCGGCTAGATCCGGCGGCAACAGCAGCGGCGGCGTACGCCGCGCCGCACCGGAGACGGCCACGGACACCCGGGCGGGCTCGGGCAGCCGCCCCAGCTCACCGCTGAGCGCACCCTGGTAGGCGGCCGTCAGATCGGGCCCGGGGTCCACCCCCAGCTCCTCGGCGAGCACCGTGCGGCCCTCGTGATAGACGTGCAGCGCGTCTGCCTGCCGCCCCCCGCGGTACAGCGCCGTCATCAGCTGGGCCCGCAGCCGCTCCCGTACCGGGAACTCGCTGACCAGGCCGGTGAGTTCGGACACCAGCCGCTGATGCCGGCCGAGCGCCAGATCTGCCTCGACCCGGTGCTCCAGCGCGGTCACCCGGGCCTCCTCCAGCTGCGGCACCTCCGCCTCGGCGAGATACGGCGTCACCCCCGCCAGCGCCGGGCCCTGCCACAGATCGAGCGCCCGGCGCAGTAAGTCCGCCGCGTCCGAGAACCGGCGTTCCTCCAGCGCCCTGCGGCCCCCGCGGTCCAGCTCCTCGAACTCCACGACGTCCAGCCGCGCACCCTCGGCGAGCAGCTGGTAGCCCGGCTGACGACGGATCAACTCCACGTCAGGGCCGAGCAGCTTGCGCAGTCTCGAAATGTACGTGTAGATCTGCGCGTTCATGGTGGCCGGCGGCTCCCACCCCCACAGCAGTTCGCTGAGCCTGCCGTCCCCCACCACCCGGCCCCGGGCGAGCAGCAGTGCGGCGAGCACCGTGTGCACCTTCGAGCCGGACAATGCCACCCGTCGCCCCGGGTTCTGTGCTGTCTGCCGTGCCTCCACCGGACCGAGAAGCTGGAATTCCATGTGTGAGTCCCCCACTCCTGTGAGCCCCGGCCCTATGGACAGGGCCGGATCGCAACGCGCGCAGCGTTGACCCATGGCCATTGTTTGCGCCACTCCCGGCCGGAATTGAGCCTTCTGTTTGGCAGCAGCCTGCGATGGCAGGACCTTGCAGCGGCCCACCCGTGACCCCGCATCGCCTGCCCCGGGGGTATGGCCAGCCCTACCCCCGGTCCGCCACCTGGACCGATGGCACAGCCCACGCCCCGGCTTCTACGGTGATCCCCATGCACCCTCGCAATGTGTGGCAGGCCATGTCCCGGCCGGACTTCCTGCTGTCGCCGTGGCCCTGGCGCTCCGTCGCGTATCTGCTGACGGGCGTGCTGGCGGGCATCGCCGCCCTCGTGTCCCTGGTGACCCTGGTGGCGGTGGGCGGCGTCCTGGCGATCGTCCTGGTCGGCCTGCCCCTGCTCGCCGTCACCGCCCTCGCCGGCCTGCCCGTGGCCACGATGGAGCGGCGCCGACTGCGGCTGATCGACGGTGACCCGGCGAACGGCCCGCACGCCGAACCCGCCGAGCCCGGACTGTGGTGCTGGTTCACCACCCGCCTGCGCGAGCAGCTCACCTGGCGGGAACTCGGCTACGCCCTGCTCTTCGCCGTACTGCTCTGGCCCGCCGAGGCCTTCGTCGTCACCGTCGCCCTGCTCTTCCCGCTGTCGATGGCGGCGACCCCGCTGCTGATGGCCACGGTCGGCGCGGGCGAGGAGACCAAGGTGCTCAAGCAGTGGACGGTCACCGACTGGCCGACCGCGTTCGGCGTCGCCGTCCTCGGCCTGCTCCTGCTGGCCGCCGGCGCCTACATCCTCGCCCTGACGGCCGGCGCCCGCGCCGAGCTGACCCGTCTGCTGATCGCCCCGCGCGACGCCGACCTCGGCGAGAAGGTCGTCGAACTCAGCCGCTCCCGGATCCGGCTGGTCGACGCCTTCGAGGCCGAACGCCGCCGTATCGAACGCGATCTGCACGACGGCGCCCAACAGCGCCTGGTCGCCCTGACGATGACGCTCGGCCTGGCCCGCCTCGACGTCCCGCCGGGCCCCCTCGCCGACCAGCTCGCCAAGGCCCACGAGGAAGCCGGCAAGGCCCTCGCGGAACTGCGCGAGCTCATCCACGGCATCCACCCCAAGGTCCTCGCCGACTACGGCCTCGACGCGGCCGTCGCCGACGCCGCCGACCGCAGCGCCGTCCCCGTCGACGTCGACCTCGACCTGCCCGGACGGCTGCCCCAAGCGGTGGAGAGCGCCGCCTACTTCGTCGTCTGCGAGGCCCTCGCCAACGTCGCCAAGCACAGCGGCGCCACCCGCGCCGCCGTCAGCGGCGGCCACGACGACGGACGCCTGGTGCTCAAGGTCCGCGACGACGGCCGCGGCGGCGCGGACGCCGACCGGGGCAGCGGACTGACCGGACTCGCCGACCGGGTGTCCGTCCTCGATGGCAGACTCTCCCTGTCCAGTCCGCCGGGCGGACCGACCTTGCTGAGTGTGGAGATTCCTTGCGAGTGGACCGAGACGGCCGAACGCGCCGATCGCTCCGGGTAGTTCTGGCCGAGGACAGTGTGCTGCTGCGCGAGGGCCTCATCGGCCTGCTCGGCCGCTGCGGCCACGACGTGGTGGCCGCCGTCGGCGACGCGAGCGCCCTGGTCGCCGCCGTTCAGGAGCACGAACCGGACATCGTCGTCACCGACGTACGCATGCCGCCCGGCTTCCAGGACGAGGGCCTGCACGCCGCGGTGCGCCTGCGCGAGACGCGGCCCGCCCTGCCGGTACTGGTCCTCAGCCAGTACGTGCAGCGCACCTACGCCTCCGACCTCCTCGACTCGGGCGACGGATCCGGGGTCGGCTACCTCCTCAAGGACCGCGTCGGCCAGGTCGAGGAGTTCGTCGACGCGCTGAGCGAGGTCGCGGACGGCGGCACCGTCGTCGACCCCGAAGTCGTACGGCAGTTGCTGCGCCGGCGCCGCGACCCACTGGAGCGGCTCACCCCACGCGAACGCGAGGTGCTGGCGCTGATCGCGGAGGGCAAGTCCAACGGCGCCATCGCCAAGGCGCTGGTGGTCTCCGAGGCCGCCGTGGGCAAACACATCGGCTCCATCCTCACCAAGCTGGACCTGCCCCCGGCCGAGGAGACCCACCGCAGGGTCCTGGCCGTCCTGGCCTACCTCCGCTCCTGACCAGCCCCTATAGCCGGCGCATACATCCGCTGTAACCCCGCGGCGAACGCTGACGCCGCTCCGAGCGACCCCCGCCGGAGCGAGCAGCGCTCCCCACGGAGGACACCTCATGCGCCGTCGTACCGCAGCCGCGTCCCTGGCCACCGCCACGCTCGCGCTGACCGCCGCCCTGCTGCCCGCCACCGAGGCCGCCGCCGCGCCCGCCGACAAGGGCGCGGTCCTCAGTGGCTGGACGCAGACAGGCGCGAGCAGCTACAACGCCTTCTTCGCGGCCCGCGCCAACCAGAGCGCGTGGAGCGCCTACGGCTTCGACTGGTCCACGGACTACTGCACCACGTCGCCGGACAACCCCTTCGGGTTCCCGTTCTCCAACGCCTGTGTCCGCCATGACTTCGGCTACCGCAACTACAAGGCGGCCGGCACCTTCGACACCAACAAGACCCGCCTCGACGACGCCTTCTACGCCGACCTCAAGCGCGTCTGCGCCACCTACTCAGGGCTGAAGAAGACCTCCTGCGACGCGGCCGCCTGGACGTACTACCAGGCGGTCGACAAGCTCGGCTAGAGCAGCGCCTTGGCGTAGCACAGGCTCAGTTCGTGGAAGCGGTAGTAGCCGAACTTCACGCACGGCTCATAGCCGCTGGACTCGTACAGGGCGACCGCCTCCGGCTGCTTGGCGCCCGTCTCCAGCACCATGCGCAGCCGCCCGGCCGCCCGCGCGTCCTCCTCCAGAGCGGCGAGGATGCGCCGGGCGAGACCACGGCCGCGCATGGCGTCGGTCACATACATCCGCTTCAGCTCGGCGTCCCCGTCGACATTGCCCTCGCCGTTGGCGTCCTGGACGCGCCAGCCGCCCGAGGCGACGGGGACGCCGAGCTCGTCGTAGGCGATCAGGTACACACCGTTCGGCGGCTCGAAGTCGGCCGCGTCCATCGAGGTGGCGTCGCCGCCGTCGCCGTAGCGGATGTCGTACTCGGCCTGGACCGCGTCGTTGAGCTTGACGGCGTCGGGGTGGTCGAAGGAGACGCGACGTATGTGCATGCGGAAAACCGTACATTCATCAGTGGTCGGAATCTGGACTCCGTCCAGTGTGCCGGTATCGTGCCCGGGTGCTCACTGTGACCAGCGTGAATGTGAACGGGCTGCGCGCCGCCGCGAAGAAGGGCTTCGTGGAGTGGCTCGCCGAGACCTCCGCCGATGTGCTCTGCCTGCAGGAGGTGCGCGCCGAGCCGCAGCAGCTGCCGGACACCGTGCGCACACCCGACGGCTGGCACGTCGTCCACGCCCCCGCCGCCGCCAAGGGCCGCGCGGGCGTCTCCCTCTACACCCGCCGCGAGCCCGACCGCGTCCAGGTCGGCTTCGGATCGAGCGAGTTCGACACCAGCGGCCGCTATGTCGAGGCCGACCTGCCCGGTGTGACGGTCGCCTCCCTGTACCTGCCCTCCGGCGAGGTCGGCACGGAGCGCCAGGACGAGAAGGTCCGCTTCATGACCGAGTTCCTCGCCTACCTCAAGGAGCTGCGCGCACGCGCCGCCGCCGACGGCCGCGAGGTCGTGGTCTGCGGCGACTGGAACATCGCGCACCAGAAGGCGGACCTGAAGAACTGGCGCGGCAACCAGAAGAGCTCCGGCTTCCTGCCGGAGGAACGCGAGTGGCTCGGCCGCGTCCTCGACCCGTCCGAGGGCGGCTACGTCGACGTCGTACGCGCCCTGCACCCGGACGTCGAGGGGCCGTACACCTGGTGGTCGTACCGGGGGCGGGCCTTCGACAACGACACGGGCTGGCGCATCGACTACCAGATGGCGACGCCGGGGCTCGCGGGCCGGGCGGTCAAGGGGTACGTGGAGCGTGCCGCAAGCCATGAGGAGCGGTGGTCGGACCATGCCCCGGTGACCGTGGTCTTCGAGCAATGACGAACGTGGGGTGCCCCGAAGCTCGGGACACCCCACGTCATCGGCTCAAGCCGAGCGCAGCAGCTACGCGTCGTAGTCCTGGTCGAAGCGGTCCTGCTCTTCCCGCTGCAGGCGCTCCGTCTCCTCGTCGCGGTCACGCTGCTGGCCGCGCTGCGCGCCCTTTTCGCGGGCCTGCTGCATCTTTTCCTTGGCCTGCTGCTGGAGCTGCTCGGACTTGTCCTGGAACTGGTCCTTCATGCCCATGAGGTTTCACTCCCGTGATGGGTGAGGGGATCAAGCCCGACCAGATTCACACGCCCGGTGACGCAGCGCATGTCGATCAGTTACGGCGCGTAGTCCTCTCCTGCTCATCGGCCTCCCCGCCCGCGCCCACGAGGCCGATCCGCATGCCGTCGAGCCGGTCCGCGAACCTGCGCATCTCCCGCTGGCCCACGGTCCCGATGACCGCCGGCAGATACCCCCGCACGCCCTGCATCCCGCGCAGCCACCACTGCCCGTACACATGGCTGGAGCGCCGCTCGATCCCGGCGACGATCCGGTCCACCGCGGGCCCCAGCGGATACGTCTTGTTCGACGGCCACGGCAGCCGCTGCCGCAACTCCCGCATGACGTCGTCCTGATCGGCGCCGCGCACCATGTCCGTGTCGGTCCAGGACAGATACCCCACGCCCACGCGTACGCCCTTGTAGCCGACCTCGGCGCGCAGGCTGTGCGCGTACGCCTCCACACCCGACTTGGACGCGCAGTACGCGGTCATCATCGGCGCCGGAGTGATCGCGGCGAGGGAGGCGATCTGGAGCAGATAGCCGCGGCTCTCCATGAGCACCGGCAGGAACGCCCGCGCGGTCACCGCGGATCCGATGAGATTGACCTCGATGACCCGCCGCCACGCCACCGGATCGGAGTCCACGAACGGCCCCCCGGACGCGACACCGGCGTTGGCCACCACGATGTCGACCTTCCCGAACCGCTCCTTGACCTCCCGCGCCACCTGGGCCATCGCCTCGTGGTCGGTGACGTCGGCGTACCAGTGGTCGCTCTCGCTGTGCAGCCGCTCGGAGACCTGCTTGAGGGCGTCGGGTTCGAGCCCGACCAGCGCCACCTTCGCCCCGCGCGCGGAGAGCTTGCGGGCGAGCAGCTCACCCACGCCCCGCGCCGCTCCGGTGACGACGGCGACCTGTCCTTCGAGGCTGACCCTGCTCATGCGCCCTCCTTGATCTGTGCGTAGGCGACGACGAGTTCACGAATCCTGGTGCTGACCAGCTCGGGCGCCTCCACCGGCGTCATGTGCCCGAGCCCGGGCAACTCGGTGAGCCCGACGCACGTCGGCAGCGCGGCCGCCAGTGAGCGTGCGTGCACCGGCGGGGTGAGCCGGTCGGCGGTCCCGACGACCACCGCGGTCGGCACGGTCAACTCCCGTATCCCGTGGTCGAGATCGAGCAGATCCAGCACCTGCGACCAGGCATGGCGCACCCGGCGCGGACACGCGTGCACGATCCGCGCGCACGCCTCGACCATGTGCGGCGCCGAACCGGGCCCCATGGTCGCGTACTTGAGAATCCGCCGCGCGAGCGGTGTGACGGGCCCAAGCGGCGCCCGCGACCCGAGGATCTGCTTGGTCAGCCACGTCCGCAGCCGCCCCGCCCGCATCGGTACGACGGTGGCCTCGGCGACCAGCCGCGACGACCCGGTGCTGCACAGCAGCACGGCGGCCGCGTGCTCCCGGAACACCGGCCGCGCCGCGGCGGCCAGCACCGTCATCCCGCCCATCGAGTGCCCGACGATCACCGCCCGCTCCGCCGGCGCGAGCGTCTCCTTCAGTACGGCTTCCAGGTCGTCGGCGAGCGCCTCGGTACCGCAGGCGCGGCTCGCCGGGCTGCGTCCGTGGCCGCGCTGGTCGTAGGCGATGACGCGGTGGTCCTTGGCGAGCTCCCGTATCTGCGCCGCCCAGAAGGCGGTCGAGCAGGTCCAGCCGTGGGCGAGGACGACGGGGGGTGCGTTGTCGGGGCCGTGCACCTCCACGTGCAGGGGCGCGCCGTCCGCGGAGATCGCGGTGAGTTCGCGCGCGGGGGCGGGTGGGGCGTAGGGCCCGGAGCTGACGTGCATCAGGCGGCTCATGCGTCCACCTCCGCACGCTCTTCAGCGCCGGTCTGCCCCTCGGAGCCGCCCACGGCGCGCACTACCGCGTACTCCCCGAGATCCACTCTCCGCGTCGCCCGCCGGAACTCGCCCGTCGTGCCCGGCCAGATCGTGGTGTTACGGCCGTTCGCGTCGAGGTACCAGCTCGTGCAGCCGCCCGTGTTCCACACCGTGCGCTTCATGCGCTCCTGCACGCGCCGGTTCCAGGCGTGCACAGCGCTCGGGCGGGCGTCCAGGGCGACGCGTCCGCCCAGGACGTTCAACTGCCGTACGAAGTCGGCCATGTAGTTGAGCTGGCTCTCGATCATCAGGATCATCGACGAGTTGCCGAGCCCGGTGTTGGGCCCGATGACCGTCATCCAGTTCGGGAACCCGGCGGCGGACGCGCCCCGCAGCGCCTCCATCCCGTCCTTCCAGGCCTCGGCGAGGGTCTGCCCGTCGGCGCCCACGACCCGGTCCGCGATGGGCAGGTCGGTGACATGGAACCCGGTGCCGAAGACGATCGCGTCTACCTCGGCCTCGGTGCCGTCGGCGGCGACGACCGTCGAGCCACGCACCTCGGCGAGCCCACTGGCGACGACGTCGACATTGGGCCGGGTGAGCGCCGGGTAGTACTCGCTGCTCAGCAGGATCCGCTTGCAGCCGATGCGGTAGTCCGGGGTGAGCTTGGCGCGCAGGGCCGGGTCCTTGATGGAGCGGGCCATGTTCTGCTTGGCCAGCTTCTCCACCAGGCCCAGTTCGTTGGGGTGCTTGGTGAAGGCCTGGACCTGAAGCTCCCGGATGCCCCACAGCAGACCGCGCCGGGCCTGGGTGGTGAAGGGGAGCTGCTTGTGCAGCCAGCGCTCCGCGCCACTGATCGCGCGGTCCATGCGCGGCATCACCCACGGTGGGGTGCGCTGGAAGAGCGTGAGTCGGGAGACCTCCGGCTGGATCGCCGGCACGATCTGGATCGCGGAGGCGCCGGTGCCGACCATGGCGACGCGCTTGCCGCGCAGCTCGTAGTCGTGGTCCCAGCGGGCGGAGTGGAAGACCTTGCCGGGGAAGGAGTCGAGCCCCGGGATGTCCGGCATCCTGGGGTCGGACAGCGGGCCGGTGGCGGAGACGACGAATTCGGCCGAGAGGTTCCCGCCGGTGGTCTCGATGTCCCAGCACAGCCGCTCGGCGTTCCACACCATCCGCTTCACCTCGGAGTCGAAGCGGATGTGCGGGCGCAGCCGGAAGACGTCCGTGACGTGCTCCAGGTAGGCGCGGATGTGCTCCTGCCCGGAGAAGGTGCGCGGCCAGTCGGGGTTGGGCGCGAAGGAGAAGGAGTACAGGTGGGACGGGACGTCGCAGGCGCAGCCGGGATAGCTGTTGTCCCGCCAGGTGCCGCCGACGCTCGACGCCCGCTCCAGGACGACGAAGTCGGTGACGCCCTCGCGCCGCAGCCGCACCGCGGCCCCGAGCCCGCCGAACCCGGATCCGATCACCGCCACCCGTACATGCTCGTGTTCGGTCATCCCGAAGCCCTCCACACCGTGCGACTCCGCCAGTGAATACTGGCGCAATCGGAGAGTAGAGCAGCTCCGTACTCATGGGTAGGGGGTGGGCGAAGGAAAGTTACCCCCGGTACGCCATAGGCTTCCGGCGTGGCAGAAGACGCTGGACGACCCGAGGGCCGACACGAGTACCGCATGGAGGAGCTGGCCCGACTGGCCGGCATCACCGTGCGCACCCTGCGCTTCTACCGCGAGCGCGGGCTCATCCCACCGCCCCGCCGCGAGGGCCGTATCGCCTGGTACGACGACGGCCATCTGGCCCGGCTGCGCACGATCTCGGCGCTGCTGGAACGCGGTCACACCCTCAGCGGCATCGCCGACCTCGCCGAGGCCCTCGATCACGGCCGGGACGTCGCCGACCTGCTCGGCGTCGCCTCCCCCACCGAGGAGGAGCCGGTCCGCCTCACCCCCGAGGAACTCGCTGCCCGCTTCGAGGGCCAGGTGACCCCGGAGAACCTGGCCGCCGCCCTCGACCTCGGCTACCTCGCCACCGACGGCGAAGAGATCGTCCACATCAGCCGCCGCCTGCTGGACGTCTCCGCCGCCCTGGTCCGTGAGGGCATCCCACTCGCCGAGGTCCTGGCCGCGGGCAAGGAACTGCGCGCCCACGCCGACGTCCTCGCCGACCTCTTCGCCGACCTGATCCTGCGCCACGGCACCGAGGAGGACCTGCCCCGCCTGCGCCCGCTCGCGAGAAGCGTGGTGGAGGCGGAGATGTCCCTGGCGCTGGACCGGCGGCTGCGCAAGCAGGGTCGGTAAGTGTCCTGACCTCAGGAGCGCGGCGGCAGTTTCGGCCGCGACCGGTCCGGGACGTGGGAGTGGTCCGGCGGGGTCGCCGGGGGGTTCGTCTCCAGCAGGTCCAGGGCCAGCTGTACCGCGTCGTCCAGCTGGGCGTGGCGGCCCTCCGCCCAGTCCAGGGGGGTGCGCAGGATCTCCAGGTCGGGGGTGACGCCCTTGTTCTCGATCGACCAGCCGTACGCGTCGAACCACGCCGCGTTCATCGGCACCGTGATCACCGTGCCGTCACCCAGACGGTGGCGGCCGGTCATGCCGACCACTCCGCCCCAGGTGCGCTGGCCGACCACGGGGCCCAGTTTCAGGAGTTTGAACGCGGCCGTGATCATGTCGCCGTCGGAGGAGGTCGCCTCGTCCGCCAGCGCCACGACCGGGCCACGCGGGGCGTTCGAGGCGTACGACACCGGCTGGGCGTCCCGCGTGAGGTCCCAGCCCAGGATCGTGCGGGTCAGTTTCTCCACGACCAGCTCGCTGATGTGTCCGCCCGCGTTGCCGCGGACGTCGACGATGAGCGCGGGGCGGGAGACCTCCATGCGCAGATCGCGGTTGAACTGGGCCCAGCCGGAGCCGCCCATGTCGGGGATGTGCAGATAGCCGCAGCGGCCACCGCTCAACTCCCGTACGACTTCACGGCGTTTGGCCACCCAGTCCTGGTAGCGCAGGGGGCGCTCGTCGACCAGCGGGACCACGGCCACGCGCCGTGCACGCCC
Organism: Streptomyces sp. NBC_00287; assembly: GCF_036173105.1. NCBI lineage: Bacteria > Bacillati > Actinomycetota > Actinomycetes > Kitasatosporales > Streptomycetaceae > Streptomyces > Streptomyces sp. NBC_00287. The sequence continues at coordinate 4,102,327 of NZ_CP108053.1, read as the reverse complement.
CTCCCCTTCCGCCGGCGTGAACGTCAGCTCCACGGTCGTACCGCCCGCTCCCGCGAGCAACGGATAGGGGCCTGTCACCGGGTCCACCTCGCGGCCGTCGACGTGGGTCAGTACCGCGCCCTCGCGGATGCCGGTGCCCGCGAGCGGGGAGCGGGCCTTGGAGTCGGAGGAGTCGCCGGGCAGGATGCGCCGTACCGTCCAACCGTTCTCGCGCCGCACGAAGTTGGCGCCGAGCAGGCCCTGGCGGCGCTGGTAGTGGGGCGGGCCTTCGTTGCGGCGGGCCGGGGAGACATAGGCGTGGGAGGTGCCGAGCTCGCCCAGCACCTCGCGGAGCAGATCGGCGAACTCGTCCGGGGACGCCACCTGTTCGACCAGGGGCCGGTACTGCGCCAGCACCGCGTTCCAGTCGATGCCGCACATGCCGGGGTCCCAGAAGTAGGCGCGGATCAGCCGGCCCGCCTCCTCGTACGCCTGACGCCACTCGGCGGCGGGGTCGGCCTCGTGCAGGATGCGGCGGGAGTCGATCCACACCGTGGAGTCGCTGTCGCCGGCTTCGGTCGCGGGGACCGCGCGCAGATCGCCCTCGTCGACCACGACCAGCCGGCTGCCGTCGCCGCTGACCGCGAACCAGTCCAGATGCTCGACGAGTTCGGACTTCTTCGCCTTGCTGATGTTGAAGTGCTCGAGGGTCGGACGGCCGGTCGTGTCGTCGGGGTTGGCGAAGGTCTCGCCGAGCGCCCCCGAGATAGGCCAGCGCAGCCAGACCAGGCCGCCGCCCGCGACCGGGTACAGCGCCGAGTACTTGGAGGCGGCGACCGGGAAGGGGGTGACGCGGCTCTCCAAGCCCTCGATCTCCACCGTCACCGCGCCCGTCTCGCCGCCCTCCTCCTCCACCGGGTCCAGGCCTCCGGCGGCCGGGCGGCCCTCCGGGGTGAGGGCGAAGGGGGAGGGGGTCGCCGACGACAGCGGCACCAGGTAGGGGCGGCAGCCGAGCGGGAAGGACAGGTCGCCGGTGTGGACGTCGTACACCGGGTCGAAGCCGCGCCAGGAGAGGAAGGCCAGATAGCGGCCGTCGCTGGTGAAGACCGGGTTCTCGTCCTCGAAGCGGCCGTTGGTGACGTCGATGATGAGCCGGTCCTTGATCCTCGCCAGCTTGATCTGCCGCAGGGAGCGGCCGATGCCCGGGTGCGACCACGTCAGCCAGGTGCCGTCCGGCGAGAAGGCGAGGTCCCGCACCGGCCCGTTGATCGACCGGATCAGCTCGGTCACCTCGCCGTTGGAGTCCTCGGTGGCGTCGATGAGCAGCAGCCGTCCGTCGTGGGAGGCGATGGCCAGCCGCTCGCCCTGCGGATCCGACACCAGCTCCAGCACCCGGCCCAGCTCGCCCGAGGCCAGCCGGCGCGGCTCGCGGTCGCCGGTCGCCCGGGGGAGATAGGCCACCTCGATGGCGTCCTCGCCCTCGGCGTCGGTGACATACGCGACCTGGCCGACCGAGCCGAGCATCTCCGGAAGCCGGACCCGTACCCCCGGAGAGTCGGTGATCGTACGGGCCGGACCGTCGCGGTGGGTCAGCCAGTACAGACTGCCGCGTACGACGACGGCGCTCGCGCGGCCCGTCTCGTCGACCGAGATGCCGTCGACGTGCTGGGCGGCGGGCACCTGGTAGCGGCGCCGCCCCGCGCGCGGGCCGCTCAGCCGGACGTCGAGCTTGCGCGGCTCACCGGAGAGGTCGTCGACGATCCACAGCTCGCCCGCGCACTGGTAGACCACCCGGGTGCCGTCACTGGAGGCATGCCGGGCGTAGAAGGCGTCGTGGTCGGTGTGCCGGCGCAGGTCGGAGCCGTCGTAGGCGCAGGAGTAGAGGTTGCCGACGCCCTCGTGGTCGGAGAGGAAGGCGATCCGGCCGTCGACGAACATGGGGCAGGCGAGGTGTCCTTCGAGGTCGGCCAGCAGCCGTTCGCCGTGCAGCCACAGGCGGCCCGTGGCGCCGCCGCGGTAGCGCTTCCAGGCGGCCGGTTCGTGCGGCGGGGTGCCGGTGAGCAGCAGGGTCTTGTGGCCGTCGGGGAGATCGGCGACCTGGAGGTCGGAGACCGGGCCCCAGGGCAGTTTGCGGCCGGGGGAGCCGTCGGGGGAGACCTTGTAGGCCCACGTGAAGTACGAGAAGGGCTCGCCGTGGGAGGCGACCGCGAGGATGTCGCCGTCCGGGGTCCAGCCCGTGACCTGGGTGTCCGCGGTGCCCCAGTAGCTGAGCCGGCGGCCCGGTCCGCCCTCCGTCGGGACCAGATGGATCTCGGGGACGAGACTTCGCCAGCTGGTGTACGCGATGTGCTCGCCGTCGGGCGAGAAGCGGGGGTGGCCCACCTTGGTGCGGTCCACGGTGAGCCGCCAGGCGCGGCCGGGTCCGTCCAGGGGGGCGAGCCAGAGGTCGTCCTCGGCCACGAAGCACAGCAGTTCACCGTTGATGTGGGGCAGGCGCAGATAGCTCACCTCCTCATGCTTTTCCTGTCGATGGGCCCGGGCAACTCGTGAGAAAGAGGACGACGTGACCGAGGCCACGTACGAAACGGTTTCGTTTCGCTGACCCCTGCGCTACATTCGTTCTGTACGAAACCGTGTCGTTCGCAGGGAAGGTGGTGTGACTCATGGCCGAGGCAGCAACGGTGCGCCGCAGCCGGATCACGCCCGAGCGTGAGGCCGAGCTGTACGAGGCCGTGCTCGATCTGCTCCGCGAGGTCGGCTACGACGCCCTGACCATGGACGCGGTCGCCGCGCGCACCAAGTCCAGCAAGGCCACGCTCTACCGCCAGTGGGGCGGCAAGCCGCAGCTCGTCGTCAAGGCGATCCGGGCCACCAAGCCCGGGGGTGACTTCTCCGACGCCGACACCGGGACGCTCCGGGGCGACCTGCACGCCCACATGGAGCACACGGACGACTGCCAGTTGGAACAGAACGCCGCGCTGATGCGGGGTCTGGCCATGGCGGTCCATCACAACCCCGATCTCCTGCGGGAGTTCCGGGAACAGCTCATCGAGCCGGAGATGGCGGAGTTCCGTCGTGTGCTGCAGCGCGCGGTCGACCGGGGTGAGATCCGCGAGGACTGCCCCGCGCTCGACTACGTGGTGCACATGATGATCGGCGCGTTCGTCACCCGGGGGCTGATCGAGGATCAGCCGCCGACCCAGGCCTTCCTCCTTTCGTACATCGACGCCGTGGTCCTCCCCGCCTTCGGCGCTCCTCTCAGCTGAACAAGTCCCCAGCAAGCCCACTCCACCTGACGTCACCGCTCACGTCGCCGGGCTGATCCACCCTGCCCTGAACCACCCCCACGACATGACCGGGAGTACGCCTCCGTGGCCACGTTCCTCTATCGGCTCGGCCGACTCGCCTTCCGCCGACGGCACTTCGTCGCCCTCATCTGGGTGGCCCTGCTGACGCTCGCGGGCGTCGGCGCCGCCTCCGCGCCCGCCGCGGGCAACTCTTCCTTCTCCATCCCCGGCACCGAGGCCCAGAAGGCCTTCGATCTGCTGGAGGAACGATTCCCCGGTTCGAGTGCCGACGGAGCGACCGCCCGTGTCGTCTTCGAGGCGCCGGACGGGCAGAAGCTCGCGGACGCCGACAACAAGGCCGCCGTCGAGCAGGCCGTCAAGGAACTGGGCACCGGCTCCGAGGTCGTCTCGGTCACCGACCCGTTCCAGACCAAGTCGGTCTCCGAGGACGGCTCCGTCGGCTACGCCCAGGTCCGCTACGAGGTCTCCGGCATGGAGCTCGAGGACGCCTCCAAGGAGGCCCTGGAGCACGCCGCCGACGAGGCACGCGAGAGCGGGCTGACCGTCGAGATCGGCGGTGACGCGCTCCAGGCCACGCCCGAGACCGGATCCACCGAGATCATCGGTATCGCGGTCGCCGCCGTCGTCCTGGTCATCACCCTGGGCTCGCTGGTCGCGGCCGGACTGCCGCTGCTGACGGCGCTCATCGGTGTGGGCATCGGCGTCTCCACGATCACCGCCCTCGCCAACGCGCTGGACCTCGGCTCCACCACCTCCACGCTGGCCATGATGATCGGCCTCGCCGTCGGCATCGACTACGCGCTGTTCATCGTCTCCCGCTACCGCGCCGAACTGGCCGAGGGCCGGGACCGCGAGGAAGCCATCGGCCGCGCCACCGGAACGGCCGGCTCCGCGGTGGTCTTCGCCGGTCTCACCGTCGTCATCGCGCTGGTGGGCCTGTCGGTCGTCAACATCCCGATGCTGACGAAGATGGGTATCGCCGCGGCCGGCACGGTCGTGATCGCGGTTCTGATCGCCCTGACGATGATCCCGGCGCTGCTCGGTTACGCGGGCCGCAAGGTGCAGCCGGCGGGCTCCAAGAGCAAGCTGTTCGGTCGTAAGAAGGCCGAGGGCGCCGAGAAGGCCAAGCCCAACATGGGCACCCGCTGGGCCAGCTTCGTGGTCCGCCGCCCGGTCGCCGTCCTGCTGTTCGGCGTGATCGGCCTCGGCGCCGCCGCGGTCCCGGTCGCCTCCCTGGAGCTGGGCCTGCCCGACGACGGTTCGCAGCCGACCTCCACCACCCAGCGCCGCGCCTACGACCTGCTCTCCGACGGCTTCGGCCCCGGCTTCAACGGACCGCTGATGATCGTCGGCGACGCCAAGGGCAGCGCCGACCCGAAGGCCGCCGCCACCGAGGTGGCCGACGAGATCAAGGGCCTGGACGGCGTCGTATCGGTCATGCCGGCGACGTTCAACAAGGCCGGGGACACCTTCACCATCACCGTGGTCCCCGACTCCAAGCCCTCCTCGACCCAGACCGAGGACCTGGTCCACGCGATCCGGGACACCGGCGCCGGCATCAAGGCCGACACGGACACCGAGGTGCTGGTCAGCGGCACCACGGCGATGAACATCGACTTCTCGCAGAAGATGAACGACGCGCTGATCCCGTATCTCGCGCTCGTGGTGGGCCTCGCCTTCCTCCTGCTGATCGCGGTGTTCCGCTCGATCCTGGTCCCGCTGAAGGCGGCTCTCGGCTTCCTGCTGAGCGTGCTCGCCGCGCTGGGCGCCGTCGTCGCGGTCTTCCAGTGGGGCTGGCTGTCCGGCCTCATGGGCGTCGAGGAGACCGGCCCGATCATGTCGATGATGCCGATCTTCATGGTCGGCGTGGTCTTCGGTCTCGCGATGGACTACGAGGTGTTCCTCGTGACCCGGATGCGCGAGGCGTACGTCCACGGCGAGAAGCCCAGCCAGGCAGTCGTGACCGGGTTCAAGCACGGCGCGAGGGTGGTTACAGCGGCCGCTGTGATCATGATGGCCGTCTTCGCCGGCTTCATCGGCTCCTCCGAGTCGATGGTCAAGATGATCGGCTTCGGCCTCGCCATCGCGGTCTTCTTCGACGCCTTCGTGGTCCGTATGGCGATCGTCCCGGCGGTGCTGGCCCTGCTCGGCAAGCGGGCCTGGTGGCTGCCGAAGTGGCTGGACCGCGTGCTGCCGAACGTCGATGTCGAGGGCGAGGGCCTGCAGCGGGCGTCCGAGGCGCGGGCGTCCGAGGACGACGAGGACAAGGAGCTGGTACGCGCCTGACGTACCGCTTCTGAGTGAGACCAGCCGGTGAGGGTCCCTGTGGGGACGGTGGTGCCCTCACCGGCTTCCTCATGTGCCGTTCAATCCGGTCGCATGTGCCGTACACGCACCGCTAGCGTGCCGTGCATGACGTCTGCCGATGCATCAGCTTCTGCCGCCGGTTCAGGAGCCCACCCCCGTTTCGCCGCCGCCCTCGACGAGTTGGGGCTCGGCGCGATCGAGGCACAGGTCCGGCGCTTTCCGGAGGCCACCAGGACCGCCGCCGAGGCGGCCGCCGCGATCGGGTGCGAGCTGAGCCAGATCTGCAAGTCCCTGATCTTCGCCGCCGACGGTGTGCCGGTGCTCGTCCTGATGGACGGGGCCTCCCGCGTCGACATGGAGCTGGTGCGCCGGGAACTCGGCGCCGAGAAGGTCACCCGGCCGAAGGCGGATGTCGTACGGGAGACCACCGGGTACGCCATCGGCGGTGTGCCCCCCTTCGGGCACCGCACGCGCACACGTGTCCTCGCCGACCGTTCGCTGCTCGATCACGAGATCGTCTGGGCCGCCGCCGGTACGCCGTACACCGTCTTCCCCATGGAGCCCAAGACCCTGATCGCCCACGCCGGCGGCACCCTGGTGGACGTGCGCGAGCGCACCGCGTGACGCCGCTGGTCGCCACGGCCGTCCTGCTCGCCGCGGTCACCCACGCCAGTTGGAACGCCCTCGCCCACCACATCCCCGACAAGCTCGTCGGGTTCGCCCTGATCTCGGGCGGCGGGATGGTGATCGGCCTTGCGGCGGTGCCGTTCACGGCTGCCCCGGCGGCCGGGGCCTGGCCGTATCTGATCGCCTCCGCGGTGATCCACATCGCCTACTACGCCCTGCTGATGAAGTCCTTCCGGCTCGGTGACTTCGGGCAGGCCTATCCGATCGCCCGTGGCACCGCGCCCCTGGTCGTCACGCTCCTCGCCGCGCTCTTCGCCCATGAGGTGCCGGACGGCTGGGCGGCCACCGGTATCGCCGTCTCGTGCGCCGGGCTGACCGGCGTGGCCCTGTGGGGTCTGCGCGGACACCGGCCGAACTGGGCGGCGATCGGCGCGGCCCTCGCGACCGGCCTGACCATCGCGGCGTACACGGTCGTCGACGGCCTGGGCGTACGCGCCTCCGGCTCCTCCCTCGGCTATATCGCCTGGTTGATGGCGGTGCAGGGGACGGTGCTCCCGGCGTACGCGCTGTACCGCTGGCGGGGCGGGACGGCCGCGGTCCTACGGCCGTTCGCCGCGGTCGGTCTGCTCGGCGCCGCGCTGTCCGTGTCGGCCTACGCCCTCGTCCTGTGGGCGCAGACACGCGCGGAACTGGCGCCGATCGCCGCCCTGAGGGAGTCCTCCATCATCGTCGGGGCGGCGATCGGCGCCGTGTTCTTCAAGGAGAGGTTCGGGGCGCCGCGGATGGTGGCGGCGGTGTTGCTGGTGGTGGGGATCGGGTTGATGCTGCGGGCTGGTTAGAAGCCGGTGCCGGCAGGCGGGTCAGGAATCGGTGCCTGCGGGCCGCACGGCCACCGCGTCGACCTCGAAGAGCATCCCCGGCAGGCCCAGGGCGGCGACTCCGGCCAGGGTCTGGGCGGGGAGCCGGTTGCCGAAACGGGCCTGCATGGCCTTGCCGAGCACCTTCAGCTTGCTCGGGTCGTGGTCGACGATGAACGTGCCGAGCCGCACTACGTGTTCATATCCGAGGCCCACCCCCGCCAGCGCCGACTGCAGCCGGTCGAAGGCCAGCTCGACCTGGGTGGCGAAGTCGCCGGGCACGGGGGCGCCGGAGGAGTCGGAGGCGTACTGGCCGGCGATGTGAACGATCTCGCCGGGGGCGGAGACGGCGTGGCTGTAACCGAGGGGCGTGGGGTCGTGGAGCGTGGCCGGGTTGGTGATCGTGCGCTCGTCAGACGTCATGATCCACTCAACGCGCCGGAACCCACCGCGCATTCCGTGTCGCTGCGGTGGTGTGGAACGTGGCTGAAGGAGCACCCTGGAAGCAAGTATTCCGGAGGTGAACGTCATGATGCACACCGCAGTGGGATGGCACGTCGACATGGAGTTCAGCGAGGACGACACGCACACGCGCGCGGCCGCGCTGGTACGCCTGCCCGACGGCTCCGAGGTACGCGCCCAGGGCCACGCAAGCCGCCACCACACCGACGCGAATCAGCCACGGGTCGGTGAGGAGATAGCGGGGGCACGCGCCCTGAACGAACTCGCCATGCAGCTTCTGACGAAGGCGCATGAGGAGATCGACGCGGTTTCGGGGCGAACTTCGCATCCGATTCATGTGTGAGAGGACGCGGGGCGCGCGGGCAGGCTCGCGCGCCCGGCGTGTGCCGTCCGCGCGGTTACGCGCCCCGAGTGAGTGACTCCCGTACCGCGCGGACCAGTGCCTGGGCGCGGGGGTCCGCTGTGACCGTCTTGCGGAAGCCGTTGGTGACGTAGCCGAAGGCGATGCCCGAGGCAGGGTCGGCGAAGCCCAGGGAGCCGCCGCGGCCGGGGTGGCCGAAGGAGTCGGGGGAGAGGAACGGGGACGCGCTGCCGTGCAGCATGAAGCCGAGGCCGAAGCGGGTGTTCACGACCAGGACGCGGTCCGGACCGGCTGATTCCTCCGCGCGGGCGAGCGCCCCCGTGGTCCCGTCGAAAAGGCGGACGCCGTCGACCTCCCCGATCAGCGCCGCGTAGACGCGGGCGAGCCCGTCGGCCGTGGCGATGCCGTTGGTGGCGGGCAGCGCCGTCGCCCGGTACGCCGGGTCGTTCTGGTCCGGGAAGGGAGTGATCGCGGCGAAGGCCCGGCGCGTGAGGGAGTCCGGGTCCGCGTAGGCCTCGGTGACCGAACGCTTGGGACGGGCGCGCAAGACCGCCCCGGGGGCGGGCTCGGGGCCCTCGATACGGCCGACGCGCCCCGCGCGCCCCCCGGCCTCCTCCTCGGCGGGCAGCCCCAGCCAGAAGTCGGCGCCCAACGGCCCGGCGATCTCGTCGGCGATCCACGCGCCGGCGCCCTGCCCCGTCACCCGGCGTACCAGCTCGTCCAGCATCCAGCCGTAGGTCAGCGCGTGATAGCCGTGTGCGCTCCCCGGCTGCCACGCCGGGGCCTGCGCGGCGACCGCCTCGGGACCCTTGGCCGGGTCGAGCGCTTCTTCGGGGGTGAGCGGCCGGTCGAGCACCGGCAGCCCGGCCCGGTGGTTCAGCACCTGCCGGACCAGCACCCGCTCCTTGCCGCGCTCCTTGAACTCCGGCCAGTACTCACCCACCGGCGCGTCCAGGTCCAGCAGCCCACGTTGCCGCAGCAGCAGGGGTACGGCGGCGGCGACGCCCTTGGTCGCCGAGCGCACGACCTGCGCGGTGCCGCGCTGCCACAGGTCCGTGCCGTCGACATCCTTGGTGCCGGCCCACAGGTCGACCACCTTGCGGCCGTCCCGGTACACGGCGACCGCCGCGCCCCGGTCCCCGAGCGTCTCGAAGTTCCGCGCGAACGCCTCCCCGACCGGCTCGAAGCCCTCGGCCACTGTGCCGTTCACGTCCACGCCCGTCCGTCCTTCCGTTTGCCTGCGACAGTGGCTGCAACAACGGGTGGTCGTCCGCGATTCCTCCACGACTCCCGGACAACCGTGATCCGGAAGGGACACCTCCGCATCCGGTCGGGTCGATAACCTGCCCGTGTGACCAAGAAACCCCTGATAGCCGCTGTGGCGTTGGCAGTTGTGTGCGCGGGAGCGGGCGCCGCCGCGTACGCCGCCTTCGTCGAGGACACCTCCGTGTCCGTACAGAACGAGCCGCCGAGAAGCCGTGCGGACTACATCGAGCTGTGGCAGGCGGACCTGGCCAAGTCGGGCAAGGAACTGCCCGCGGATGTGGACGCGATGACCACGCAGGAGATCCTCGACGCGTGGGGCGAGGAGCTGGGCAAGCACGCCCAGCCCGGATGACCGCGCGCCGGAGGGGTCCGCGTCGCCCCGCGGACCCCTGCGGCCGTACCGGCTAGCTGATGGCGTTCGCGGCGCTCATCGTGTTCGCGGCCTTCGAGTCGTGCTCGGAGGAGAACAGGTCGTCGTCGGTGCGGTTGCCCGCGTCGTCGGTCATGTGGTGGCTGATGGCCCCGACGATGCGCGGGTCACTGGAGTTCTTGCCCTCGACCATCGGGCCGCCGGAGGCACCCCGGCCCATGTCGCAGTCCATCGACATACGGTCGTCCAACGGGTTCCAGGAGAAGGCGTCCACGGTGTTGCCGTAGCAGTACATCATCCGCTGGGCGTGCAGGTCGGTGCGGTTGTAGCCCTCACCGGGGTAGCCCGCGGCGAAGATCTCGGCGTGGTCGGTGAGGTTCTCGGTGAAGGTGTAGCCGAAGGCGCCCACGTTGTCCTGGAGCTTGCCCCAGGTGGGGTGGTCGTTGAGGACCACGGCGGCATAGTCGGAGTCCTCGAAGTCGGAGGAGCTCATCCACTCGTTGTTGGCGACCTTCGACTTGATGGTCCACGACCCGTAGGGGCCACTGCCGTCGCGGTAGCCGGGGATGAACTCCAGCATGTCGTTCCAGCCGGCGTCGCCGGAGCCGTCGCCCAGGTGGACACAGTGGCCGGCGGTCCACAGCGTGTTCCGGTTGTTCGAGACGATGACCGCGGCCGAACAGGAGTGGTCGGAGCCGTCGGGCTCCTTGTAGAAGAGGCGGCCCACCATGGAGTACTGCGGGAGCGTGGTGTACGGGACCTCCTGGGAGACGGAGATCTCCGTGGCGGCCGCGGCGGCGGGCTGGACGAGGGCGCTGTCGACCGGCTGCACGGAACCGGCGGAGACATCGGCGGGGTTGGCGAGCGGCACTCTGTCCTGCTGCGACGTGGTGGTGGGTGCCTTCTTCAGGCGCGGCATCGGCGCCGGGTTGGCCGCGGCCTTCCGCAGACGGTCCTTGGTCCAGTAGGAGCGGATCTCCCGGTCGCTCTTCTTCTCGACGGCCACCGAGACGCCGGCCGGCACGTCCTGCTCGACGGCGGGCGCGGCCTGGGCCGTCACGGGGAGAAGGGAGAGCGCCGCCGCTGCGGCGGCCACGGGTACGGCACGGTGAAGACGCACAGGAACCTCGTTTCGAACACGATCGGAATGATCTTGAGGTTGTATGCAATCACTGTGTCGTGGTCATGCCATGCGCCTGCTGTGAATCCCCTGTAGACGGTCGTACGAGGGGTGTGGCGAGGTCGTGGAGGGTGACGGGAGGCTGACGGGGCGACCTCAGCCGAGCAAAATCGTCACGTCGATGTTCCCGCGGGTCGCGTTCGAGTACGGGCAGACCTCATGGGCGGCGTCCACCAGCTTCGCCGCCACATCCGCGTCCAGCACCGGCAGGGAGACGCTGAGGGCGACCGCGAGCCCGTAGCCGTGCTGCTTGTTGGGGCCGATGCCGACCTTCGCGGCGACCGTGGAACCGGACAGATCGAAACCGGACCGGCGGCCGACCAGCACCAGCGCGTTGTGGAAGCAGGAGCTGTAACCGGCCGCGAACAACTGCTCGGGATTGGTGCCGTTGCCGTCACCGCCGAGCTGCGGCGGCATCGCGACCCGCAGCTCCAACTGACCGTCCTGACTGGTCACATAGCCGTCCCGGCCGCCGTGTGCGGTGGCCTCCGCGACGTACATGATCTTCGTGGGACGGGTGTCTACGGCGGTGTCCTCGGTCATGGTCGTCCTCCCCCGGGAAAGCGTGCGCACAAATACATCGTGCACAAGGTACTGGCCGGTAGGGAGGCAGGTGAGGGCAGGGGGTGGCAACCGGGGGTAACGCCGGATCAGATGGTGCGCAACACTCAGCGCGCGCGGTCCGCCGCCGCCTGCGCCTTCTCCGCGAGCCTCCACAACTCCTCGCGCAACCGCGCGATCTCCGGCCCGCCGAGCTCCGTCGCCGCGAGCAGAGCGCCCGGTACGCGCGCCGCGCGCTCCCTCAGTTCCTCCGCCCGCCCCGTGCACGCAACGAGCACCGAGCGCTCGTCGCCCGTCGCGCGCTCCCGGCGTACGAGCCCCGCGCTCTCCAGCCGCTTGAGCAGCGGCGACACCGTGCCGTAGTCCAGCCGCAGCGCCCCCGCCAGCTCCTTCACCGTCGTCTCGCCCCGCTCCCACAGCACCAGCAGGACGAGATACTGCGGATACGTGAGGCCGAGGTCGTCGAGCAGCGGCCGGTAGGCGGCCGTCACGGCGCGCTGGGCCGCGTACAGCGCGAAGCACAGCTGCTCGTCGAGGAGCAGGGACCCGGGGGCCTCGTCGTCTCTCACGCGCCCATTGTCACGGACGGCCGGGAGTGGCCGGGACGGAACGCGGGTCGAAGCCGAAGGGCAGCTCCAGCCGGTGCGCGCGCATCAGGTCCTCGTCCGCGAGCAGCTCGCCCGTCTTGCCGTCGGCGGCGATCACGCCCTCGCTGAGGATGAGCGAGCGGGGGCACAGCTCCAAGGCGTAGGGCAGGTCGTGGGTCACCATGAGCACGGTCACGTCCAACGAGCGCAGGATGTCAGCCAGTTCGCGCCGGGACGCGGGGTCGAGGTTGGAGGACGGCTCGTCCAGCACCAGGATCTCCGGCTCCATCGCCAGCACCGTCGCCACGGCCACCCGGCGGCGCTGCCCGAAGGACAGGTGATGCGGCGGCCGTTCCTTGAACTCCGCCATGCCGACCAGCCCGAGCGCCCGGTCCACGCGCTCCTCCAGCTCGGCCCCCTTCAGCCCGGAGGCCGCGGGACCGAAGGCCACGTCCTCCCGCACCGTCGGCATGAAGAGCTGGTCGTCGGGGTCCTGGAAGACGATGCCGACCTTGCGCCGGATCTCGGCCATGTGTGCGCGCCCCACCGGCAGCCCCGCGACCCGCACCGTGCCGGTGCCGCCGGTCAGGATGCCGTTGAGGTGCAGCACGAGCGTGGTCTTGCCGGCGCCGTTCGGACCGAGCAGCGCGACCCGCTCGCCGCGGCCGACGGAGAAGTCGACGCCGAACAGGGCCTGGTGGCCGTCGGGGTAGGCGAAGGCGAGGCCGGAGACCTCCAGAGAAGCTGTCACAGCATCCATCCCAGCAGACATACGACGAGGGCGGCGAGGGGGAGGGTGAGCGCGTACGTCCACTGCGCCCGGGACGCGGTCACCTCGTCGATGACCGGCATGGAACCGGCGTATCCGCGGCTGACCATGGCCAGGTGCACCCGCTCGCCGCGTTCGTAGGAGCGGATGAACAGGGCGCCCGCCGACTTCGCGAGCACCCCCCAGTGCCGTACGCCCCGCGCCTCGAACCCGCGCGACTCGCGCGCGATCCGCATGCGCCGCATCTCGTCGGTGATGACATCGCCGTACCGGATCATGAAGGACGCGATCTGGACCAGCAGCGGCGGGAGTTTCAGGCGCTGGAGGCCGAGCAGTAGCTCGCGCAGCTCGGTCGTGGACGCCAGGAGTACGGACGCGGCGACGCCGAGCGTGCCCTTCGCCAGGACGTTCCAGGCGCCCCACAGGCCGCTGACGCTCAGCGACATGCCGAGCACCTCGACCCGTTCGCCCTCCGCCACGAACGGCATCAGCACTGCGAACGCGACGAACGGCACCTCGATCAGCAGCCGTTTGAGCAGGAAACCGAAAGGCACGCGCGCGAGGTGGGCGACGACGGCGAGCAGAGCGGCGTAGAGGCCGAACGCCCACATCGCCTCCCGCGGGGTCGACACCACGACCACGACGAATGCGAACGTCGCGGCGAGCTTGGTGTGCGGCGGCAGACCGTGCACGGGGGAGTGCCCGTGCCGGTAGAGCTTGTGCGCGTGCCCGGCGCCCATGTCAGACGCTCGTGCTCACGAGGGAGACGTCCTCGTTCGCACGCCGCCTGCGCACCGCCCAGAACACCGCGCTGCCCGCGACCACCGTGACACCGACGCCGATGACGCCCGCCAGCCCCCCGGACAGGCGGGCGTCATCCACGTCCTTCACGCCGTAGTCCGCCAGCGGCGAATCGGCGGAGTCGTGTTCCTCGGCCTTCTTGTCGATGCCGTTGTCGGCGGCGACCTTCTCCAGACCGTCCGGGTCGGCGGAGGCGTAGAAGCTGACGAAGCCGGCGAGGACGAGCGAGGTGACCAGACCGCTGATCCACAGCGCCCGGCGGGAGGTGCGCGCCGCGACAGGCGCCGTGCGCGCCCCATCAAGTGCCCCGTCGGACGCCGGTACGTCGACCAACGCGCCGTTCACGCGCAGCTGCAGGCGCTGACGCAGGTCGCGCGCGCCGTACACCAGATCCGGGCGCACGGCCACGACCGCGCCCACCGTCAGCGCCGTGATCGCCGCCTCGCCGATGCCGATGAGGATGTGCACGCCGACCATCGCGCCCGCGACCTTGCCGATCGACACATCGGTCGTGCCGCCGATCGCGTACATCAGGGTGAAGGACAGCGCCGCCGCCGGAACCGAGATCAGCGCGGCGACGAAGGAGGCGACGGTCACCGAGCGCCGGGTGCGCGGCAGCAGCTTCACCAGGCCGCGGAAGAGGCCGTACGCGATGACCGTCGTGACGACCGCCATGTTGGTGATGTTCACACCCAGCGCGGTCAGCCCGCCGTCCGCGAAGAGGATGCCCTGCATGAGCAGCACCACGGACACGCACAGCACACCCGTATAAGGGCCGACGAGGATCGCGGCGAGCGCGCCGCCGAGCAGATGGCCGCTGGTTCCCGCCGCGACGGGGAAGTTCAGCATCTGCACCGCGAAGATGAACGCGGCCACCAGTCCGGCCAGGGGCGCGGTGCGTTCGTCGAGCTCGCGGCGCGCACCGCGCAGGCTCACGGCGACCGCGGCCGCGGCGACCGCTCCGGTCGCGACCGAGGTGGGGGCGTCTATGAATCCGTCAGGCACATGCACGGGTCGATGATAGAGGCTTGTTGCGAACAACTTGCAAGAGCGTGTGACGGAGAAGAACCGGCGCACTTGTCCACAGGCCCACGGGCGCCCCGCCGAAAATGTGCGACATTGGAGAGAAAGCGGATTCACAGCCTTCGCACAGGTCGCTCAGCGTAAGGGGCCGTCCGATGTCCGTAGTCGAGCAATACGCACGAGCCCACATCGTCACGGACGAGGACGTCCAGGTGCAGGAAGACCGCGGCGCGATACCCGTGATCCTGCGCTACGACCCCGATCGCGACCCCCGCGCGGTGCGGTTCGGACTGCCCGGGGCGCACGAATGGACGTGCGACCGAGCCCTGCTGGAGCAGGGCCTGCGCGCCCCCGCCGGCAGCGGTGAGATACGGGTGTGGCCGTGCGGCCGGGTGCAGGCGGTGGTGGAGTTCCACTCCGACCACGGCGTCTCGGTCGTGCAGTTCGAGACGAAGTCGCTGCTGCGGTTCCTGCGCCGCACCTACATGGCGGCCGCCGAGCCCGTACGCGGCTGAGCCCCGCCCGGCGACCCTGCCTCAGCCCCCCAGCTTCAGCAGCGCCGCCACGATCGGCCCCGCCGTCTCACCACCGTGGCCGCCCGCCTGGACCACGCCCGCGGCCGCGAGGTCGCCCCGGTACGCGGTGAACCAGCCGTTCGGCTTCTTCTGCCCGTCGACCTCCGCCGAACCGGTCTTCGCGCCGACGTCACCACTGACCCCGGACATCGCCTCGGCCGCCGTACCGTAGGCCGCCGTATAGGCCATCAGCTCCCGCAGCTGGGACAGCGTGCCGGAGGACATCGTGCGCGAGGCTGTCGCGAGCTTGCGGCCGTCCACGTCGGGGGAGACCAGGTAGGGCTGGTGGAAGACGCCCGACTTCACCGTGGCGGACACCGACGCCATGTTCAGCGGGTTCATCCGCACCCCGCCCTGGCCGATCAGCTCGGCCGCCATCTGCGCCTGCGACTGCACCGGGACGGCGCCGTCGAAGGTCGAGACACCCACGGACCAGTTGTTCAGGCCGAGGCCGAACACCTGCTGCGCCTGCTTGGTCAGGCTGTCGTCGTCCAGCTCGGGCGCCTGGCTGATGAAGGCGGTGTTGCAGGAGCGCGCGAAGCTCGCCTTGAAGGTGCCGCCCTTGATCTCGAACTTGTCGTCGTTCTGGAACTTCCAGCCGCCGTACGTGAAGTACTTCGGACACGGATGCGCCTTGTTCGCCGAGGCAAGATCCTTCTCGATGAGCAGCGAGGAGGTGATGACCTTCATGGTGGAGCCGGGCGCGAGGGAGCCCTGGAAGGCGGTGTTGAAGCCCTTGGAGGCATTCGCGGCGGCCAGGATCTCGCCGGTGGAGGGGCGCAGCACGACCACCGACGAACGCGCTTTCTCCGCGACCTGCTTCTCGGCGGCGGCCTGGAGGGTCGGGTTCAGCGTCGTCTTCACCGTGCCCGGCGTGCCCTTGCTGAGCTCCAGCACGGTCTTGTCCGCCGACTTGGACCCCTTGCCGCGGACCACCCGCAGCTCGATGCCCGCCTTGCCGCCGGCGGTCTTGCCGTACTTCTCGCGCAGCGAGTCCAGGATCGCGCCCACCGAGGGGTACTTGGCGGTCGTCAGCTCGCCCCCGTCCCGGTCGAGCGCCTTGATCGGCGGGGTCCCCGACTCACCGGTGACCAGGGTGTCGCCGTCCTTGAGGTCGGGATGCACGACTGACGGCTGCCACGCGACGACCGGTTCGCCGTCCGCCTCGCGCCGTACGACGGTCAGCGCGCTGTCGTACGCCAGCGGCTTGCTGAGCTTGTCGTACGTCACCGTGCCCTTGACGGAGAAGGGGACCTCGGCGCCGGTCGGGGTGCCGGCGGTGAGCGTGACGCCCTTCACGCGGGCGTCCTTGGTGTAGCCGGTGAGCAGCTTTCGGGCCGCCGTGGCGTCGTCCGTGGCCGCGGCGGCGTCGGTGACCTTGCCCTGCTGCCAGGCAGTGAGGAAGGCGCGGGAGGCGGTGGCGACCTCCTTCGCGGACAGCGGGCCCGTCTTGACCTTCGCCTTCGCGTCGGCGGCCGCCGTCTGCGTACGGTCCTCGGCCGCCGACGAGCCGTACAGCGCGTAGGCGCCGGCCCCGGCGCCGACGACGACCACGGCGATGGCCCCGCCGACCAGCACGGCGGGGTTCGTCTTCCGTCGCTCGGCGACGCGCCTTCTCTTGCCCACTGTCTCCCGATCCTTCGCGATTCCCCAGGGTCCCCGTCAGCCCAACGACGGCACCACCCTAGAGTCCCGTCCCCACCGGGTGACTTCAGCCACCCGCCACCAGTACGGCCTTCACGATCGGGCCCGCCGCCTCGCCGCCGCGGCCGCCCTCCTCGGTCATGGCCGCCGCGGCGACATCGCCCCGGAAGCCGGTGAACCAGCTGTTCGACTTGGCGTTCCCGTCGACCTCGGCGGAGCCGGTCTTCGCGCCGATGTCACCGCCGAGCCCGGACATCACCGGCGCGGCCGAGCCCTGCGTCGCGGTGAGCCGCATCATCTGCTTGAGCTGGGCGGAGGTGTTCGCCGACAGGCCCTTGGCGGTGGCCAGTTGACGGTCGTCCAGGTCGGGGGAGACGAGGTACGGCTGCCGGAAGGTTCCGGTGATCGCGGTGGCTGTGACGGACGCCATGTTCAGCGGGCTCATCTGGACCTGGCCCTGGCCGATGGCGTTGGCCGCGCGGTCCGGGCCCGCGGAGGCGGGGACGCTGCCGTCGAAGGAGGTGATGCCGGTCTTCCAGTCGTCCCGGCCGAGCCCGAACCGTTCCTGCGCCTCGGCCGTCAGCGAGGCGTCGGTGAGCGGCTCCTCGTCGATGAGCTTGATGAAGCCGGTGTTGCAGGAGCGCATGAACGTATCGGCGAGCGTGGCGCTCAAGTTGGCCTTCAGGCCCGGGAGGTTCTTGAAGGTCTGGCTCTGCCAGGTGGCGGTGTCCTCGCAGGGCGCCGGGCCGTTCATCGAGGTCACACCGTTGTCGATCAGCATCGCGGCAGTGACGATCTTCATCGTGGAGCCGGGTGCGACGCGACCCTCGAAGGCCGCGTTGAACGCGTCGCTCCGGTGGTTCGCCACCGCCAGCACCTCGCCCGTGCTCGGCTTGACGGCCACCACCGACGACTCGGCGTAACTCTTCACCGCCGTCTCGGCCGCCGCCTGCACCCCGGCGCTCAGCGTGGTGCGCAGCTTGCCCGGCTTGCCCTCGGCGAGGGTGAGCAGCGGGGTGTCGGCGACGCCCTCGGCCGCGTGCCTGATCACCAGCTCGACACCGGGCGTACCGCCGGCCTTGTCGCCGTAGCGCTCGCGCAGGGTGTCCAGGATCGGGCCGAGGGAGGGGTACTTCGCCTTCGTCAGCACCTGTCCGTCGCGGTCCACGGCCTCGATGGGCGGGCTCTTCGCCTCACCGGTGACGAGGGTGTCGTCCTTCTTCAGCTCCGGATGGACCACGGCCGGATCCCAGTCGACCAGCGCCTTCCCGGAGGTCTTCCCACGCACGACCTTGAGCTCGCTCTTGTAGGCGAGCGGCTTCGACTGGCCGTCGTACGACACGGTCGCCTTCACGGAGAAGGGCACGACCCCGCCGTTCACCGCCTCCGGCGTGATCCGCACATCGGTGATGTGCGCCTGCTCCCCGTACGCGGTCAGCAGCGGCTCGGCCGCCTGGGCGAAGTCGGTGTACGACGCCGCCTCGGCCGCCTGCCCCTTCTCCCAGGCCGTGAAGAACTTCTCCGAGGTCTCCTCGACCTCGTCCCCGCTCGGTGGCCCGGTCTGCACGGCCGGGGACCCGCCCCCGTCACCGTTCAGCGCCGACACCACGTTGTAGGCGCCGTACCCGGCACCACCCACCATCACCGCGAATACTCCGCCGATGACGGCAGTCTTCACCCCCTTGCCCATTGGGCTGTCCCTCCCCGTTTCCCAGTGGTCTTCGCACTGTAAGGGGAGGGTGTGACAGCGGGGGCGGGAGTTCCCCGATTGTTGCTAGACCCAGGTATCAAGCCACATACGTGAACGCCAGCTGTCGATCGGAATCGCCGTGCCGGTGAACAGGGGCCAGAAGTAGATGAAGTTCCACGCGATCAGCAGCACCAGCACGCCCGCGCCGGTCGCGCCCGCCACCCGGCGGGTCTCGCTCGACTTCGGTGGTCCGACGATCGCGCCGAGCAGCATCGCGACGGCCAGGCACAGGAAGGGCAGGAAGACGACGGCGTAGAAGAAGAAGATCGTGCGCTCCTGGTACATGAACCAGGGCAGATAGCCGGCCGCGATCCCGCAGGCGATGGCGCCCGCGCGCCAGTCGCGGCGGAAGAACCAGCGCCACAGGACGTACAGCACCGCGAAGGCGGCCACCCACCACAGCAGGGGCGTGCCGATCGCCAGCACCTCGCGGGCGCACTTCTCGCTCGCGTCGACCGGGCAGCCGTCCTTGCCGGCCGCGGGGGACTCGTAGAAGTAGGACACCGGGCGGCCGGTGACGATCCAGCTCCAGGGGTTGGACTGGTACGTGTGCGGCGAGGACAGGCCGACATGGAACTCGTAGACCTGGGACTCGTAGTGCCAGAGGCTGCGCCACCAGTCGGGGAAGAGCCACGACCAGTCGCTGTTCTTGCCGTCGGTGGCGGCCCAGTTGCGGTAGTAGCCGCCGGAGCCGTCCGTGGGGGAGAGGATCCAGCCGGTCCAGGACACGATGTAGGTCACGATCGCGACCGGCACCGTGGCGAGGAAGGCGAAGCCCAGGTCGTGCTTGAGGACCGCGGTGTACGGGTGGCGGGCGCCCGCCACCTTGCGGGAGCCGACGTCCCATACGACCGTGAGCAGGCCGAACGCGACCAGGAAGTACAGGCCGTTCCACTTGGTGCCGATGGCCAGGCCCAGCATCAGGCCCGCCGTCCAGCGCCAGGGACGCCAGCCCAGGCTCAGGGTCTCGGCGGTGTGCACGTCCGGACGGACCCGGCCGTCGGCGTCCGCGGGCAGCGCCGCCGCGAGCTTCTCGCGCGCCTTGTCGCGGTCGATGACCAGAGCGCCGAACGCGGCCAGCACGAAGAACATCAGCACGCCGTCGAGCAGCGCGGTACGGCTCATCACGAAGTGCAGCCCGTCCACCGCCATCAGCGCGCCCGCCAGGCACCCCAGGAAGGTGGAGCGGAAGATCCGGCGGCCGATGCGGCACAGCATCAGCACGGAGAGCGTGCCGAGCAGCGCGGTCATGAACCGCCAGCCGAACGGGTCGAACCCGAACATCAGCTCGCCGAGCCCGATGACGTACTTGCCGACCGGCGGGTGCACGACATACGCCGCGTCCGACGGGATCTGGACCTTGTCGCCCATGGACAGGACCAGGTCGTTGGCGTTCTTGTCCCAGTTCACCTCGAACCCGCGGTGGACGAGCGCCCAGGCGTCCTTCGCGTAGTACGTCTCGTCGAATATCACCGCCTTCGGGCTGCCCAGGTTCCAGAACCGCAGCACGCCCGCGAGCAGGGTGATCAGCAGCGGACCGCCCCAGCCGGACCAGCGCACCAGCCGGTCGACGAGGGTCGGCGGCACTCCGAGCACGGCCCACAGACGCGGGCTGGGCTGCGCATACGGCGGCACCAGGCGGTCGCGGACATCGGTTCTGGGCCCCGCCGTGTATCCGAAACGGCGCAGCCGCTGCTGCCACGAGGGCCGCTGGTCCTGCGGCGCCTGGGCCTGCCGGGTGTCCGTGGAGTCCATGGACGACGCTGTACTGGTCACCGCGCCATCGTAGGGAACCCTTCTGTGGGAGTCCCGCGCATGGCGCCTGCGAGGATGGAAACGTGACAGGAACCCTTGTTTTGGCAGGCACCCCGATCGGCGACATCGCGGACGCTCCGCCCCGGCTCGCCGAGGAGCTCGCCGGCGCCGACGTCGTCGCGGCCGAGGACACCCGGCGGCTGCGTCGGCTGACCCAGGCGCTGGGCGTCACGCCCAAGGGGCGGGTCCTCTCCTACTTCGAGGGCAACGAGTCCGCCCGTACGCCCGAGCTCGTCGACGAGTTGCTGGGCGGCGCGCGTGTGCTTCTCGTCACGGACGCGGGGATGCCGTCGGTGTCCGACCCGGGGTACCGGTTGGTCGCCGCGGCCGTCGAGCGGGACGTCAAGGTCACCGCCGTGCCCGGGCCGTCGGCCGTGCTGACCGCGCTCGCGCTGTCCGGGCTGCCCGTCGACCGGTTCTGCTTCGAGGGGTTTCTGCCGCGCAAGGCGGGCGAGCGGCTCTCGCGCCTCAAGGAGGTCGCCGAGGAGCGGCGCACCCTCGTCTACTTCGAGGCCCCGCACCGGCTCGACGACACCCTCGCCGCGATGGCCTCCGTCTTCGGCGAGGAGCGGCGGGCCGCCGTGTGCCGGGAGCTGACCAAGACGTACGAGGAGATCAAGCGCGGCCCGCTGGGCGAGCTGGCCGTGTGGGCGGCCGAGGGGGTGCGCGGGGAGATCACCGTCGTCGTGGAGGGCGCGCCGGAGAAGGGGCCCGAGGAGATCGGGCCCGAGGAACTGGTGCGCCGGGTGCAGGTCCGCGAGGAGGCGGGCGAACGGCGCAAGGAGGCCATCGCGGCGGTGGCGACGGAGGCAGGGCTGCCGAAGCGGGTGGTCTTCGACGCGGTGGTGGCGGCAAAGAGCCGGTGACGGCCCGCCATGCCGGGGTAAAGCGGCACGGGCGTTTCGGCAAGGAACGTCCAAGGCGGGGCCAACAGTGCACAGTTCACGTGCATGCGGCCCGGTCGCGGAGTCCACTGGGCACGAGGGCGCAACCAGCCCCACCAGCGGACCAACTGGAGCCGGCATGAGTGAGATCGCAGGGCAGACCCGTCTCCGCACAGCGGCGACCCCCGTCGTCCACGAGTCGTATTCCTTCGCCTGCATGCGCTGCGGGCACGGCTGGGAACAGTCGTACGAGATAGAGCACCACACGGACGCCGAGGGGCAGGAGTTCGTCCTGTACGTGGCGGACGGCCAGGTCGTCCCGTCCCCGCTGAGCCGGCCCACGTGCCAGAACTGTGACGGCCATGTCGTACGGATCATGCGCGCGGGGCAGGTCTCGTCGGTGCGCGATGCGGCGCACGGGCAGCATCACACGCCCCCTGCGGAAGCGTCCGCGCCGGTCGGGGAACGGCACCACTGGCATCTGTCCGATCTCCTGCACCCCTTCCATCGCCGGGCGAGCTGAAGGGCTCGGTGTGACCCTTTCGTAGGATCGGGGCATGCCTTCCTCCAGCGAGAAGACCGACGAGAACGCCGTGCCGCCGCTCCCGGAACCGCTCCGGGTGCCGGTCGCCGATTCCCACACCCACCTCGACATGCAGCCCGGCACGGTGGAGGAAGGGCTCGCGAAGGCCGCGTCGGTCGGCGTGACGACGGTCGTGCAGGTCGGCTGTGACGTACGCGGCTCGCAGTGGGCGGCGGACACTGCGGCGACGTTCTCGAACGTGCACGCCGCCGTCGCCCTGCACCCCAACGAGGCCCCGCGCATCGTCCACGGCGACCCCGACGGCTGGTCCCGGCAGGAGGCGCGCCGGCCGGGCGGGGACGCCGGGCTCGACGCGGCGCTCGCCGAGATCGACCGCCTTGCCGCGCTGCCGCAGGTGAAGGCGGTCGGCGAGACGGGCCTCGACTACTTCCGCACCGGCGACGAGGGCAAGGAGGCGCAGGAGCGCTCCTTCCGGGCCCATGTCGAGATGGCCAAGCGGCACGGCAAGGCGCTGGTCATCCACGACCGCGACGCGCACGCGGACGTGCTGCGGGTGCTGAAGGAGGAGGGCGCGCCGGAACGGACCGTCTTCCACTGCTACTCCGGCGACGCCGAGATGGCGGAGATCTGCGCCGCGGCCGGATACTTCATGTCCTTCGCCGGCAACGTCACCTTCAAGAACGCCCGGAATCTGCGGGACGCGGTGGCCGTGGCCCCGCTGGAACTGCTGCTGGTGGAGACCGACGCGCCGTTCCTGACACCGGCGCCCTACCGCGGACGGCCCAACGCCCCGTATCTCATTCCGATCACGGTGCGCGCGATGGCCGCGGTGCGCGGGATCGACGAGGACGCACTGGCGACGGCCCTCGGCGCGAACACGGCGCGCGCCTTCGGCTACTGAGGCCCGATCCTGTCGCGACGGTGCGTAGCCGCGTCGCTTTGGAGAGTGACACTCGCTCCGCTAGGTTCTGGGGGCCCGATCGGGACCCTCTGGCCCTCTGGAGCGTGGCGACGTGAGCAGCAAGTCGCAGTACGAGACGTACACGCCGCAGACATACGGCGGATTCGATGCGCCTCCCGGTGATCTGCACGGCGCGGAGACGTTGGGGTACGGGGTGGCCGGCACGTACGAGCCGTGGCCGGCGCCGGAGGAGGAGGGGCTAGCGCCCGTGGTGCGCGCCGGGGCGGCGCGGCGCGGTGCGCGTCGGCGCAAAGGCCGGTACGCGGGGAGTGCGGACGGTTCCGTGCGCCGTCTGCTGCCGCAGGCGCTGGTGGTCGCGTTTCTCGCGGGCGGTACCACCGCCTTCGTCGCCAAGGACAAGGCGATCGAGCTCAGCGTCGACGGTCGGCCGCGCACGCTGCACACCTTCGCCGACGATGTGACCGAGCTGCTTGCCCAGGAGGGCGTGCAGGTGGGGGCGCACGACGTGGTCGCGCCCGCTCCCGGTACGGAGCTCAGCAGCGGTGACGAGGTCGCGGTGCGCTACGGGCGCCCCGTGCGGCTCACGATCGACGGTCAGCGGCGCGAGGTGTGGACGACGGCGCGCACGGTCGAGGAGGCGCTCGCGCAGTGGGGGGTGCGCGCGGAGGGGGCGTATCTGTCCGCCGCGCGCTCCACCCGCATCGGACGCGCCGGGCTCGCGCTCGATGTACGCACCGAGCGCTCCGTGACGATCATGGCGGACGGCCGGGCCCGCCCCGTGCGCACGAACGCGGCGACCGTGCGGAAAGTCGTCGAGGAGGCCGGGATCACCCTGCGCGGACAGGACACCACCTCCGTCCCGCTCGACAGCTTCCCGCGCGACGGGCAGACAGTGACCGTGTTGCGGATCACCGGGACGAAGGAGGTCCGCGAGGAGGAGATCCCCTTCGACGTACAGCGGACCGAGGACGCGTCGCTGTTCCGGGGGACCGAGGTCGTCGAGCGGGCGGGCCAGCCGGGGCTGCGGCGGGTCACGTACTCCCTGCGCACGGTCAACGGCGTCAAGCAGAAGCCGCGGCGCATCAAGAGCGAGGTGGTGCGCGAACCCAGGACTCAGGTGGTGAAGGTGGGGACGAAACCCATGCCGACGTCCGTGCAGGGCGCGGACCATCTGAACTGGCAGGGGCTCGCGGCGTGCGAGTCGGGCGGGCGGCCCAATGCGGTGGACCCTTCGGGGACGTACGGAGGGCTGTACCAGTTCGACACGCAGACCTGGCGGAGCCTCGGGGGGAGCGGGCGCCCCCAGGACGCACCGGCCTCGGAGCAGACGCTCCGCGCGAAGAAGCTGTATGTGCAGCGGGGGGCCGGGCCGTGGCCGCACTGCGGGGCGCGGTTGCGGGGGTGAGCGCGGGCCGCGGGCTGCGCCGGAAGGATGCCGCCGCCCGGGCCCGTACCCTTGTCCCGTGAGCAGCAGCCCCACCCCCGACGCCCTTCTGGGCCCCGCCGACATCCGTGAACTCGCGAATGTGCTCGGTGTGCGGCCCACCAAGCAGCGTGGTCAGAACTTCGTGATCGACGCGAACACCGTGCGCCGTATCGTCCGTACCGCGGATGTCCGGCCCGACGATGTGGTCGTGGAGGTCGGACCGGGGCTCGGTTCGCTCACGCTCGGGCTGCTGGAGGCGGCCGACCGGGTCATCGCCGTGGAGATCGACGACGTTCTCGCGGGCGCGCTGCCCGCCACCGTCGCCGCCCGGATGCCCGACCGCGCCGACCGGTTCGCGCTGGTCCATTCCGACGCGATGCACGTCACCGAGCTGCCGGGCCCCGCCCCGACCGCGCTGGTGGCGAACCTGCCGTACAACGTCGCCGTACCCGTGCTGCTGCACATGCTCGCCACCTTCCCGAGCATCGAGCGCACGCTCGTCATGGTGCAGGCGGAGGTCGCCGACCGGCTCGCCGCGCCGCCCGGTTCGAAGGTGTACGGCGTGCCGTCCGTGAAGGCGAACTGGTACGCCGAGGTCAAGCGGGCCGGAGCCATCGGCCGCAATGTCTTCTGGCCGGCGCCGAACGTCGACAGCGGTCTTGTCTCGCTGGTCCGCCGGGCCGAGCCGATCAAGACCACCGCCTCCAAGAAGGAGGTGTTCGCCGTCGTCGACGCCGCCTTCGCGCAGCGGCGCAAGACGCTTCGGGCCGCGCTCGCCGGGTGGGCGGGGTCCGCGCCGGCCGCCGAGGCGGCGCTCGTCGCGGCGGGCGTCTCGCCGCAGGCGCGCGGGGAGGCGCTCACGGTCGAGGAGTTCGCGCGGATCGCCGAGAACAAGGAGCCCGGTCACCAGTGAGCGTCACCGTCCGCGTCCCCGCCAAGGTCAACGTCCAGCTCGCGGTGGGCGCCGCCCGCCCCGACGGCTTCCACGACCTGGCCAACGTCTTCCTCGCGGTCGGCCTGTACGACGAGGTCACCGTCGCTCCGTCGCCGGGCGGCCCGCGCGTCACCTGCGACGGGCCCGACGCCGGCCAGGTCCCCCTGGACCGTACGAACCTCGCCGTCCGCGCCGCCGAAGCGCTCGCAGCGCGCCACGGCATCCGCCCCGACG
This sequence comes from Streptomyces sp. NBC_00287, assembly GCF_036173105.1. Taxonomy (NCBI): domain Bacteria; kingdom Bacillati; phylum Actinomycetota; class Actinomycetes; order Kitasatosporales; family Streptomycetaceae; genus Streptomyces; species Streptomyces sp. NBC_00287. The sequence goes on along the minus strand of NZ_CP108053.1, from coordinate 4,077,141 downwards.
TGCATCTGCACATCACCAAGGACATCCCCGTCGCCGGCGGTATGGCGGGCGGCAGCGCGGACGGCGCGGGCGCCCTGCTCGCCTGCGACGCGCTGTGGGGTACGAACGCCTCCCGGGACGAACTCCTCGACATCTGCGCCGAGTTGGGCAGCGATGTGCCGTTCAGCCTGGTGGGCGGCGCCGCGCTCGGCACCGGGCGGGGCGAGAAACTGCGCGCGCTGGAGACCGGCGGGACCTTCCACTGGGTGTTCGCGATGGCCGCGCGCGGGCTGTCGACACCGGCCGTGTTCCGTGAGTTCGACCGGCTGGCACAGGGCCTGGACATCCCCGAGCCCGTCGCCTCCGAGGCGCTCCTCGGCGCGCTCGCCGAGGGCGACCCCGACGCGCTCGCCGCGGCCGTCTACAACGACCTCCAGCCCGCCGCGCTCTCCCTGTTCCCCGAACTCGCCGCCACCCTCGCCGCGGGCCGCTCCGCCGGGGCGCTCGCCGGACTGGTCTCCGGTTCGGGCCCGACGACCGCGTTCCTGGCGCGGGACCCGGAGTCGGCGCTGAAGGTGGCCGAATCCCTGCGCTCGTCCGGCACCTGCCGGTCGGTGCGGGTGGCGACGGGACCGGCGCCGGGCGCCACCGTGGTCTCCGCATAGGGGCGTCTCCGGACACCGCGTCCGCCGGACTCGCCCGCGGACTACCCTGGAGGGTCGATCGATCCCCCTGGGCAGGAGAGAAATGGCCGTCAATCTGGTCAATGTCGAGAACGTCAGCAAGGTGTACGGCACCCGTGCCCTGCTCGACGGTGTCTCGCTCGGCGTCTCCGAGGGGGATCGGATCGGCGTCGTCGGGCGCAACGGCGACGGCAAGACCACCCTGATCCGGATGCTGGCCAAGCTGGAGGAGGCCGACACCGGACGGGTCACGCACTCCGGCGGGCTGCGCCTCGGCGTGCTCACCCAGCACGACTCCCTCGACCCGGCCGCCACCGTGCGGCACGAGGTCATCCGGGACCTCGCGGACCACGAGTGGGCGGGCAACGCCAAGATCAGGGACGTGCTGACCGGACTCTTCGGCGGCCTGGACCTGCCCGGGTTCCCGCAGGGTCTGGACACCGTCATCGGACCGCTCTCCGGTGGCGAGCGCCGCCGTATCGCGCTCGCCAAGCTGCTCATCGAGGAGCAGGACCTGATCGTCCTGGACGAGCCGACGAACCACCTCGACGTCGAGGGCATCTCCTGGCTCGCCCAGCATCTGCGCGAGCGCCGCTCCGCGCTCGTGTGCGTGACCCACGACCGCTGGTTCCTGGACCAGGTCTGCACGCGCATGTGGGACGTGCAGAAGGGCGACGTCTACGAGTACGAGGGCGGCTACTCCGACTACGTCTTCGCGCGTGCCGAGCGGGAGCGGATCGCCGCCACCGAGGAGACCAAGCGGCAGAACCTCGTCCGCAAGGAGCTGGCCTGGCTGCGGCGCGGCGCACCCGCGCGTACGTCCAAGCCGCGCTTCCGGGTGGAGGCCGCCAACGAGCTCATCAAGGATGTGCCGCCGCCCCGGGACAGCAGCGAGCTGATGAAGTTCGCCTCCTCGCGGCTCGGCAGGACCGTCTTCGACCTGGAGGACGTGACCGTCCAGGCCGGCCCCAAGGTGCTGCTCAAGCACATCACCTGGCATCTCGGCCCCGGCGACCGGATCGGCCTGGTGGGCGTCAACGGCGCGGGCAAGACTTCCCTGCTGCGCGCGATGGCCGAGGCGGCCCGCAGCGAGGGCGAGACACAGCCCGCGGGCGGCCGGGTCACCGTCGGAAAGACGGTCAAGCTCGCCTACCTCTCCCAGGAGGTCACCGAACTCAATCCGAACCTGCGGGTGGTGGAGGCCGTCCAGCAGGTGCGGGAGCGCGTCGATCTCGGCAAGGGGCGCGAGATGACCGCCGGGCAGCTGTGCGAGACGTTCGGCTTCAACAAGGAGAAGCAGTGGACGCCGGTCGGCGACCTGTCCGGCGGTGAGCGGCGCCGGCTCCAGCTGCTGCGGCTGCTCATGGACGAGCCGAACGTCCTCTTCCTCGACGAGCCCACCAACGACCTCGACATCGAGACGCTGACCCAGCTGGAGGACGTCCTCGACGGCTGGCCCGGCTCGATGATCGTCATCTCCCACGACCGGTTCTTCGTCGAGCGCACCACGGACCGCGTCTTCGCCCTCCTCGGCGACGCCACGCTGCGGATGCTCCCGCGCGGTATCGACGAGTACATCGAGCGGCGCCACCGTATGGAGGAGGCGGCCGCCGCCGCGGCCCCGGTCGTCGAGAAGGCCGCGCCCGACAAGAGCGCCGCCGACCAGCGCGCCGCCAAGAAGGAGCTGCAGAAGATCGAGCGACAGCTCGACAAGGTCTCCGACAAGGAGACCAAGCTGCACGCCCAAATCGCCGAGAACGCAACGGACTTCGCGAAGGTGGCGGAACTCGACGCCGAGCTGCGGGACTTGGCCGGACAGCGCGAGGAACTGGAGCTGCGCTGGCTGGAACTCGCCGAGGACGCATAGCGGTTCGTTCGCGCAGGACGCGTATACGGCGTGAAGGGCGCGTGAAGGCACGTAACGGCGGTATCACGGGCCGGTCGTCCCTTGGGAACAGGGGTTGACCGGCCCGGTGGGTTGTCAGTGCCGAGTGATAGAAAGAGCCGTCTGAGAACCGTCTGAGAACACAACGGGTGTGGCGGAAACGCAGCGCCACAGAGCGCGGCGCCACATCGGTCACAAGGGGGAACCGCTGATGAGCCAGCCGCCCAACCAGCCGCCGAACGGCGGTTTCGGCGCGCCGCAGGACCCGCCGCCGCAGGGCGGCTTCGGCGCACCGCAGACGCCGCCGCCACCCCAGGGCCCGCCTCAGACGCCGCCGCCTCCGCAGGGCCCGCCGTCCGGCGCCCCCCAGCCCGGCTACGGCTACCCGCAGCAGCCGCCCGCCGCGGCCCCGGGCCCCTACGGCCAGCCGCAACAGCCCGGCCCCTACGGCGCCCCCGGCCCGTACGGTTCGGGCCCCTACGGCCAGCCCCAGCAGCCCGGCCCCTACGGCCAGCAGCCCGGCTACGGCTACCCGCAGCAGCCCCAGTACCCCGGCGCGCCCACCCCGCCCGGCTCCCGCAACCCCTTCAAGGGCAAGCCCGCGCTGGTCATCGGCGCCGCGGTGGCCGCGCTGCTCGTCATCGGCGGCACCGTGTTCGCGGTGACCAGTGGTGACGACGGCGGCGGCAAGAAGAAGAAGCCGGTCGCGCAGAAGAGCGACGACCCCAAGGCCTCCGACGACCCCGTCAACCCGGGCGACGGCAGCGGCGACGGCGGCGACGACCCGGAGAACCTCAACGAGGGCCGCAAGGCCGGTGAGGCGAAGGTGCTCTGGTACAAGTCGGCGCCCGACGCGCCCGGTTCCGGCGCCGACGCCCCCGGTATGTGGATCACCGACAAGACGGCGGTGAAGGCGGCGTACAAGCAGGTCTTCGCCTACAACACCGGTGACGGCGCCCCCGCCTGGGACGCGATCACCTTCCCGGAGAAGATCTGCGCGGTCACCCCGGAGAAGTCGGCCGACGACAAGGTCGTCATCGCGTACATGAGCGGCAGCAGCGACCGCGCCGAGTGCAACCAGCTCCAGGAACTCGACCTGAACACGGGCGAGAAGGGCTGGACGGGCGAGGTCGCCGACGGTGAACTCTTCGACAGCACGCTCCAGATCGAGATGTCCATCACCGGCAACACGCTGATGGTGGGCCGCTCGCAGTCCGGCACCGCGTACGACGTCACCACCGGCAAGAAGATGTGGGACAAGAAGAAGTACGGCGACGCCTGCTTCCCGGCCGCCTTCGCGGGCGGCGAGAAGCTGATCGCCGTCTCGTCCTGCGGCGCGGGCGGCAACAACGAGCACGACGAGGTGCAGGAGCTCGACCCGAAGACCGGCAAGGTCAAGTGGACCTGGAAGCCCGACAAGGGCTGGACGGTCGCGCGGGTCTACTCCCTGAACCCGGTGGTCGTCTACAGCACCAACGAGGAGAAGAACGCGTGGAACATCTCCACGCTGGGCTCCGGCGGCTCCGTCGCCTCGCAGGTCGACGTCGACGAGAGCTTCTCCCCCGAGTGCGGCTGGGCCGTCCTCCAGCGTGACCTGAGGGGCTGCAACGGCGTGGCCTCCGACGGCAAGACGCTCTACCTGCCCACCGAGGCCACCACCGGCGCCAATGAGATCGTCGCGATCAGCCTTGCCAACGGCAAGGAGAAGTGGCGCGTGAAGTCCCCGGCGGAGGAGTCGATGATGCCGCTGAAGATCGAGGGCGGAAACCTCATCGCCTACGTCAAGCCGTCCTGGGAGTCGGGCGGGCAGGTCGTGTCGATCCCGACCGCGGGCAGCAGCCACAAGCCGACGAAGCTGCTCCAGAACCCCGCGGGCACCGCCGATATCGAGGACAGCTTCTACTCCGGGACGTACGACTGGATCGACGGCCGCTTCTATCTGTCGACCACGCGCCTGTCCGGCAGCGACGAGACGAAGGAGAAGCTGATGCTCGCTTTCGGCAAGTGAGCCGCTCCCACGTCCCGTTCCGAGCCGTCCCCCCTTCCGAGGTAGCCACACCATGACCCAGCCCCCGCCGCCCAACCAGCCCCCGCCCGGGGGAGGTTTCGGCCCGCCCCAGGACCAGCCCCCGCAGCAGCCCGGCTTCGGCGCGCCCCAACAGCCCGCCCAGCAGCCCGGCTTCGGCGCACCCCAAGCACCCCAAGCACCGCAGCAGCCCCCGCAGCCCCCACAGGCCCCGTCCCAGCCCCCGGCGCCCCCGCAGGGTTACGGCTATCCGCAGCAGCCGGCCGCCTACGGCTACCCCCAGGCCCCGCAGGCGCCCCAGCAGCCGCAGGGCTACGGCTATCCGGGCCAGCCCCCCACCCCGCCGTACGGCCAGCAGCCCGGCTACGGCTACCCCGGCGGCCCGACCATGCCGATGCAGCCCCAGGCGGGCAGCCCGTCCGGCGGACGGAAGATCAACGCGCAACTGGCCATCATCGTGGCCGCGGTCGTGGCCATCGCCCTGATCGTCGGCGGCGGCGTCTGGTATGCCTCGTCCTCCGGTGAAGAGGGCGGCAAGGACGACACCGCGAGCTCCAGCGGCGGCACCGGCGGTGGCGGCGACAAGGGCGGCGACACCGGCGGCACGGGCGGCACCTCGTCCACCAAGGCGACGGAGAAGGTGCCCGCCGACCCCAACTCCGAGGTCCTCTTCCAGGTCCCGGCCCCCGAGGTCAAGGACGACAGGACGATCCCCACGGTCGGCTCCTGGATCACCGACAAGGTGTACGCCAAGGCCGGCGTCGCCGAGATCGTCGGCTACGACCTCGACAAGGGCACCGAGCTGTGGACCATCAAGCTCCCCGGCCCGGTCTGCCAGAGCAGCAACCACGCCACCGAGGACAACAAGACGGCGATCACCTTCCAGCCGAAGATGCCCACCAAGGCGACGCCCTCCTACGGCTGCAGCCAGGTCGCGGGGATCGACCTCGCGGCGGGCGAGAAGCTGTGGACCAAGACCGTCGACGTCGGCGGTGAGCCGATCCCCTTCGACAACGTCACCGTCAGCGCGAGCACCGTCGCCGTCGGCGGCACCAGCGGCGGCGCCGCGTTCGACATCGCCACCGGCGACCAGCTGTGGGCCCCGAAGGCGACCGACACCTGCTACGACGCCGGATACGCGGGCGGCCCCAAGCTGGTGGCGGTGCGCAAGTGCGGTCAGTACGGCGAGCGTCAGCTGCACATCCAGACCATCGACCCGAAGTCCGGGAAGGTGATCTCCGAGTACAAGATGGGCGAGGGCATCGAGTACGCGAGCGTGGTGTCCACCGAGCCGCTGGTCGTGGCCGCCGATGTCGGTGACTCCGCCGGTGACGGAAGCGGTATCTCGGACTTCTTCGCCATCGACAACAAGACCGGCAAGCTGCGCACCCGGATTTCCGCGCCGGGCGAGCAGTACAACGCCACCTGCGACGGCATCTCCAAGGTCGAGGAGTGCCGGCTGCTCGCGGTGGGCAACGACAAGCTCTATCTGCCGACCGAGAAGCACGAGGGCACCGGCGAGTACAGCGACACCAACGAGATCGTCGCCTTCGACCTGGCCACCGGCAAGCAGACCGGCCAGCGCGCCGACGCCGGTGACGACTACGAGCTCGTCCCGCTGCGCATGGACGGCCCGAACCTGATCGCGTACAAGCGCGGGCCGTACGACAAGGGCGGCCAGATCGTGTCCATCGACGGCGGCTCCTTCAAGGAGACCAAGCTGATGGAGAACCCGGCCACGGAGTCGGTGATGGACGTGGAGCGGAGCATGCTGCCCGACTACGCGGAGATCCTGTACAGCCAGGGCCGCCTGTTCATGTCGGACGTCTTCGCCAGCGAGCTCGCCAGCAGCGGCGAGGAGGAGTATCTGGTGATCGCGTTCGGCGCGAAGTGAGTGCCGGGTAGCTGATCGAACGCTTGTGGCCACGGCCCCGTCCCTGTTCAGGGGCGGGGCCGTGCACTTACCGCTCATCACCCTCGAATGAGAGGATTTTCGGCGATCCGGGGCACTTCTCTCCAGTAGGGGAAGCGCAACGTCGAACAAGCGTGTAGCTTCCGGGGGCATCCAGGGGGGTGCGCCTGGGGATGTGTGTGGGGATCCATTGGGGGGACTGGGGGGTTGCTCGATGGGAGTTCGGCTCATGGTGGTCGACGACCACCGATTGCTCGCCGAGGCGTTGGCCTCGGCCTTGAAGCTGCGGGGGCACCGGGTGCTCGCCGCGGCGGCACCGGCCGCGGGGGCGGCGGAGCTGGTGATCACGAGGGCACCGGAGGTGTGCCTGCTGGGGACGGCGACCCCGGCCGAACCGGGGATGTTCGACCCGGTGGTGAAGATCAAGCGGGAGCGGCCGCAGGTGGCCGTGCTGGTGCTGGGTCCGGTGCCCAGCCCACGAGGGATCGCGGCGGCGTTCGCGGCGGGGGCCTCGGGCTATGTCCGGCACGACGAGCGCATCGAGGGAGTGGAGCGGGCGATCATGAAGGCGAGGGCGGGTGAGGCGGCGGTGGCCCCGCAGCTGCTCCAGGGAGCCTTCAGCGAGTTGCTGAACCCGGCGGCCCAGCCGGACGACGAGGGCCAGCGCCTGCTCCAGATGCTCACCCCGAGAGAGGTGGAGGTCCTGGTCCGCGTCGCCGACGGCGAGGACACCCGCCTGATCGCGGCGGGCATGGGCATCGCCCCGTCGACGGCCCGGACCCACGTCCAGCGGGTCCTGATGAAGCTGGGGGTGGGCTCACGGCTGGAGGCGGCGGCCCTGGCGGCGCGTACGGGGCTGCTGGACCGGGCGGGACCGGTGTCGCCACCACCGGAGGCGTGAACCGGGGTGCCTACGGCCGCCTTTGCCGCCGTAGGCACTCCCGTGTTCCCGTCGTAGGCACTCCCGTGCCCTCTACTCGTCCTTCGGCGCCTGGTCCGGTACGAGGACCTCCGGCGGCGGCGGAACCACAGGCCGCAGCTTCAGCCACACCAGGAAGAAGATGCCCAGCAGCAGCATGCCCAGGCCCGTCCAGAGGTTGATGTTGACGCCCTCCGCCTTGTCCAGCGTGGCGTCCGAGGGGTTGATGCCGGCGATCGTGACGATCGCGCCGTAGAGGACGAAGAGGCCGCCGATGATGCGGCGCAGGTCGAAGATGCGGGCGGCCGTGGCCGACTTGGCCTCCAGCTCGGTGACTTCCCGCTGGACGTCCTCTTCGGAGTATCCGTGGTGTTCGGAGTGGTCAGACATGGTCTCTCACATTCTCCCGCGAAATCGGAGAGTCAGAACGAGAACGGGATGTAGCAGGCGGCGGCCAGGATGATCGCTCCCCAGCCCAGCAGGGCGGGGCTGCGGTACCAGGCGTCGTCGCCCTCCGCGGGCGGCTCGGACATGCCGGGGGAGCGGGTGCCGTAGACCAGGCCCTGGAGTTCCGCCATCGGCTTCGGCTTGGTGAAGATCGATACCGCCACCATGACCACCGCGCCCGCCACAAAGCCCACGATCGCCGAGACGAAGTTCGCGCCCTGGTCGGAGGGGATGTCGACGATGCCCTGCTTGTAGATCCAGAAGTAATTGAGCATCGCGGCGACCGTGCCCGCCAGCAGGCCCCAGAAGCCGGACACCACCGACGCCCGCTTCCAGAACATGCCGACGATGAAGACGACGAACATCGGCACGTTGAAGAAGGAGAACAGCGTCTGCAGGTAGCTCATGATGTTCGAGAAGGAGGAGGCCAGGAAGGCCGTGCCCACCGACGCGCAGACTCCGATCACCGTGATCAGGCGGCCGAATCCGACGTAGTAGCCGTCCTCCCGGCCCTTCACCACGTACCGCGCCCAGATGTCGTTGGTGAACACCGTGTTGAAGGACGAGACGTTCGCCGCCATGCCCGCCATGAAGGCCGCCAGCAGGCCGGTCACCGCGATGCCCAACACGCCGTTGGGCAGCAGCTGTTCCATCAGGTACGGGATCGCGTCGTTGTACTGGTAGCCCGACTCCTCGGTGCCGAAGCCGGGGATCAGGGCCGCGGCCGTCAGTCCCGGGATCATCACCAGGAAGACGATGAAGATCTTCGGGAACGCGGCGATCAGAGGGGTGCGCTGGGCCGCTGAGAGGTTCTTCGCCGACAGGGCCCTTTGGACCTCCGCGAAGTTCGTCGTCCAGTAGCCGAAGCTCAGCACGAAGCCCAGACCCAGCACGATCGTCAGCCAGTTGGCGCCCAGCGGGTTGTCGCTGCCGATGCCCGTGCCGCCCCACGCCGTCGTGAAGTCGGCGCCGTGTGTCTTTGTGAGCGAGTCCGTCAGACCGTCCCAGCCGCCGACCTTCTTCAGACCGAGCACGACGATCGGGATGAGGGCCGCGAGGATCACGAAGAACTGGAGCACCTCGTTGTAGATCGCCGAGGAGAGACCGCCCAGCGTGATGTACGCCAGCACGAAGGCGCCCGCGACCACGATCGCCACCCACTGCGGCCAGCCCAGCAGCGCCTCGACCACGATCGCCAGGGCGTACAGGTTCACCCCGGAGATCAGGATGGCGGCGAAGGCGAACAGCGCAGAACTCAGCAGATGCGCCCACTTGTCGAAGCGCAGCAGCAGCATCTCGGGGACCGAGCGGACCTTGCTGCCGTAGTAGAAGGGCATCATCACCAGGCCCAGGAACACCATCGCCGGGATGGCGCCGATCCAGTACCAGTGCACGGTGTAGACGCCGTACTGCGCGCTGTTGGCGGCCATGCCGAGGATCTCGGTGGCGGCGAGGTTGGCGGAGATGAACGCGAGACCGGTGATCCAGGCGGGCAGGGAGCGCCCCGAGAGGAAGAAGTCGAGGCTCGTCTTCACCGAGCGGCGGGCCGCGAAGCCGATGCCCAGGACGACGACGAAGTAGATGCCGAGGATCGTGTAGTCGAGCCAGTTGGTGGGGAGCCGTAGTTCTTGGGCTAGATATGCGGCTTTTGCTGGGGTTTGCATGAGCAGTCATTCAACCCTTCTGTTGGTGCACTTTGTTTGATTCCGGCGTTGACCCCGCTGTCGAGTTGTGGTTACTTGTGTTTACTTATGTTTGAGTGAAGGAGCCCGGTGGTGAAGAAGACCTCGACCCGACTGGCCGACGGTCGCGAGCTGATCTACTACGACCTGCGCGACGACCGCGTGCGGGACGCCGTGGACCGGCGGCCGTTGGAGCGCACCGTCACGACGTCCGAGGTCAGGCGGGATCCGCTGCTCGGCGACTCGGTCGCCATCGCCTCGCACCGGCAGGGGCGGACCTATCACCCGCCGGCCGACGAGTGCCCGCTGTGCCCCTCGCAGGGCGAGCGGCTGAGCGAGATCCCGGACTCGTCGTACGACGTCGTGGTCTTCGAGAACCGTTTCCCCTCGCTCGCCGGTGACTCCGGCCGCTGTGAGGTGGTCTGCTTCACCTCCGATCACAACGCCTCCTTCGCGGACCTCACCGAGGAGCAGGCACGGCTGGTGCTGGACGCCTGGACCGACCGGACCTCCGAGCTGTCCCATCTGCCCTCCGTGGAGCAGGTGTTCTGCTTCGAGAACCGCGGCGCCGAGATCGGCGTGACCCTCGGGCATCCGCACGGGCAGATCTACGCGTACCCCTTCACCACCCCGCGCACCGCGCTGATGCTGCGCCAGGCCGCCCAGCACAAGGAGGCCACCGGCGGCGGCAACCTCTTCGACGCCGTCCTGGAGCGTGAACTCGCCGACGAGCGGGTCGTCCTCGCGAGTGAACACTGGGTCGCGTTCGTGCCCTACGCCGCGCACTGGCCGTACGAGGTCCACCTGTACCCGCGCCGCCGGGTGCCGGATCTGCTGGGCCTGGACGAGGACGCGCGCTCAGAATTTCCCCAGGTTTATCTGGAACTCTTGAAGCGCTTCGACCGGATCTTCGGTGAGGGAGACTCTCCGACGCCGTACATCGCCGCCTGGCATCAGGCGCCGTTCGGCGCGCTGGAGGAGTTCGACGGCGTGGTCCGCGACGACTTCGCGCTTCACCTCGAGCTTTTCACCATCCGCCGCACCTCCGGCAAGCTGAAGTTTCTCGCGGGTTCCGAGTCCGGCATGAGCGTGTTCATCAACGACGTGCCGCCGGAGCGCGCGGCCGAGCGACTGCGAGAGGTAGCGAGTTCATGAAGTACCTGGTGACAGGCGGGGCGGGGTACGTCGGCAGCGTGGTCGCCCAGCATCTGCTGGAGGCGGGGCACGAGGTCACGGTGCTCGACAACCTCAGCACCGGCTTCCGCGAGGGCGTCCCCGCGGGCGCCGTCTTCGTCGAGGGCGACATCCGCGACGCCGCCAAGTGGCTGGACTCCTCCTACGACGCGGTGCTGCACTTCGCCGCCTCCTCGCAGGTCGGCGAGTCGGTCGTGAAGCCCGAGAAGTACTGGGACAACAACGTCGGCGGCACCATGGCCCTGCTCGGCGCCATGCGCGAGGCGGGCGTCCGCAAGCTCGTCTTCTCCTCCACGGCGGCCACGTACGGCGAGCCCGAGCAGGTCCCGATCGTCGAGACCGCGCCGACCAGGCCCACCAACCCCTACGGCGCCTCGAAGCTGGCCGTCGACCACATGATCACGGGTGAGGCGGTGGCCCACGGTCTCGGCGCCGTGTCCCTGCGGTACTTCAACGTCGCGGGCGCCTACGGCGAGTTCGGTGAGCGCCACGACCCCGAGTCGCACCTCATCCCGCTGGTCCTCCAGGTCGCGCAGGGCCGCCGGGACGCCATCTCGGTCTTCGGCGACGACTACCCGACGCCGGACGGCACCTGTGTGCGCGACTACATCCACGTCGCGGACCTGGCCGAGGCCCACCTGCTGGCGGTCCGGGCGGCCACCCCGGGTGAGCACCTGATCTGCAACCTCGGCAACGGCAACGGCTTCTCCGTGCGCGAGGTCGTCGAGACGGTCCGCAAGGTGACGGGGCACCCGGTCCCCGAGGTCGTGGCCCCGCGCCGGGGCGGCGATCCGGCGGTCCTGGTGGCATCCGCCGCCACCGCCCGCGAGAAGCTGGGCTGGAACCCGTCACGCGCCGACCTCGCGGGGATCGTCGCGGACGCCTGGGAGTTCGCGCAGCGGCGCGCCAACTAGTACAGAACGAAAGGTCAGGGGTCAGGGGATGAGCGAGGCTGTCGCCGAGCGGTTCAAGGAGCTGTACGGGGCCGATCCGGAAGGGGTGTGGGCGGCACCGGGCCGGGTCAACCTCATCGGTGAGCACACCGACTACAACGACGGCTTCGTCATGCCCTTCGCGCTGCCGCACACCGCGGTCGCCGCGGTCTCACGGCGCACGGACGGCGTGCTCAGGCTGCACTCGTCGGATGTCGAGGGCGGGGTGGTCGAACTGCGCCTGGAGGACCTGACCCCCGAGTCCGACAAGAACTGGACGGCCTACCCGTCTGGCGTGCTGTGGGCGCTGCGTGAGGCAGGGCACCCGGTGACCGGCGCCGACATCCATCTGGCCTCGACGGTCCCGGCGGGCGCGGGCCTGTCGTCCTCGGCCGCCCTGGAGGTCGTGGTCGCGCTCGCCCTCAACGACCTGTACGAACTGGGCCTCAAGCGCTGGCAGCTGGCCCGGCTGTGCCAGCGCGCGGAGAACGTCTACGTCGGCGCCCCGGTCGGCATCATGGACCAGACCGCGTCCGCGTGCTGCGAGGAGGGCCACGCGCTCTTCCTCGACACCCGGGACCTGTCCCAGCAGCAGATCCCCTTCGACCTGGCCGCCGAGGGCATGCGCCTGCTGGTCGTCGACACCCAGGTCAAGCACTCCCACAGCGAGGGCGAGTACGGCAAGCGCCGCGCGGGCTGCGAGAAGGGCGCCGCGCTGCTGGGCGTCGACGCGCTCCGGGACATCCCCTACGGCGAACTGGACGCGGCGCTGGCGCGCTTGGGCGACGAGGAGGAGGTCGTCCGGCTGGTCCGCCACGTGGTGACGGAGGACGAGCGCGTGGAGCGCGTCGTCGCCCTTCTCCGCGCGGGCGAGACACGGGCGATCGGCCCGGTGCTGGTCGCGGGACACGCCTCCCTCAGGGACGACTTCCGCATCTCCTGCCCGGAACTGGACCTGGTGGTGGACACGGCCCTGTCCGCCGGCGCTCTCGGCGCCCGTATGACCGGCGGCGGTTTCGGCGGCTCGGCGATCGTGCTGGCCGAGGCGGCCGATGTGGACACCATCACCAAGGCGGTCCAGGAGGCGTTCGCCGCGGCCGGCTTCACGGCCCCGCGCGTCTTCGAGGCGGTCCCCGCCGCGGGCGCCCGCCGCCTCACCTGATCCGTTTGGTCAGCGTGAACTCCGTGATCCCCGGCGGATAGTCGGGGATCACGCACACCACGTCGTACCCCTGCCGTTTGTAGAACTCCGGCGCCTGGAAGTCCCAGGTCTCCAGGCGTACGGAAGCACAGCCCCGCTCCTCGCGCGCCACCCGCTCCGCCTGCGCGAGCAGTCGCGAACCGAGCCCCGCGCCGCGGTGCCGTTCGTCGACCCAGAGGTAGGTCACATGGAGCCAGGTCGCCCAGGTGTGCCCGACGAGCCCTCCGGCCAGGCCGCCCGCCTCGTCCATCATCCAGACGTGGAGCGGAAGTTCACGCTCTCCCGGGGTTCCGCGCATCGCGCCGATGACCGGGGAGGCCGCGGTGTTGGTGTCCCGCAGCCGGGCGCGAAGAAGATCGCGCCGTACCTTGTCGACTTCTGTCTCCATTCGGAACATGCGGCTCACCATAAACGCGTCGACGGGCCAGTTCTGCAAATTGGCTTCCGCTGTGGGCCCCCGCCCGTACTCTGATGAACAGTGCCGGTGGGGGCCGGTGCTGATCAGGGGGCGAGACAGTCGGGTACGACGCCCGTGGTGGGGGTACCAGTTTCTGCACGGCGGCGGCCGTGCGGCTCTGCGACTACCCCTGGGCGTCGTACCCGCGCCGGTCTTCGTTCACCGGACCAGTGGGGGTATCAGTGGTTCGCATTCGAGTCCTGGTCGTCGACGACCACCGAATCTTCGCCGAGTCGCTCGCCGCCGCACTGGCCGCCGAGCCCGACGTCGACGTCTCCGCCGCGGGCAGCGGCCCGGCCGCGCTGCGCAGCCTGGAGCGCGCCGCCGCCGAGGGGCGCCGCTATGACGTCCTGCTCGTCGACGCCGATCTGGGGGGCGGGATACCGGGCGTACGGCCCGCCGTGCCGGTCCAGGAGGTGGGGGAGGACGGTCTGGTCGACGGTATCTCCCTCGTCGCCGGGGTGCGTTCCTCGCAGCCCGGGGTGCGGATCGTGGTGCTCGCGGAGAAGGACGACCCGCGGCGGGCGGCGCTGGCGCTGCAGGCCGGGGCGTCCGGCTGGGTGGCCAAGGACTGCTCGCTGTCCCGGCTGCTGACCGTCATCCGCGGGGTGCTGCGCGAGGAGACACATCTGCCGCCCGCCCTGCTAACCGGCGTCCTGCGCGAGTTGACCGCCGCGCGCAAGCACCGCACCGAGAGCGAACGCCTGGTGGAGTCGCTGACCCCGCGCGAGCGAGAGGTGCTCCGCTGCATGGTGGCGGGCCTGGGGCGCAAGGCGGTCGCCGAGCGCCTGTACTTGTCCCCGCACACCGTCCGTACGCACATGCAGAACGTGCTGGGGAAGCTGGGCGTGCACAGCACGCTGGCCGCGGTCGCGCTGGCGCGCAGGGCGGGAGTCGGCCCGGTGGATCTGGCGGGGGATGTTGTGGAGCGGGGCGGTCAACTGGCGTAGCAGGCCAGGGACGGTTCGGCAGCTCCCCAAGGGGCGCGGGGAACTGCGCGACCAGCCACAACGGCGCCGCAGACAGCAGACGGACCCCTCGTGGCACTACTAGCCAGGGATGTTGTCGAACGGCGCGGTCAACTGCCGCAACAGCCCCGCCAGTTCACCCCGCTGCGCTCGGGAGAGCTCCGCGAGAATCGCGCGCTCCTGGTCCAGTAGTCCGGCCAGGGCCTGGTCCGCGCGGTCCTGGCCCTCGTCGGTGAGCCGGACCAGCACGCCCCGGCGGTCACTGGGGTCGGGGAGCCGCTCCACCAGGCCCTTCTTCGCCAGCCGGTCGATACGGTTGGTCATGGTCCCGGAGGTGACCAGGGTCTGCGTCAACAGCTGTCCCGGGGAGAGTTGATACGGCGTTCCCGCGCGCCTCAGCGCGGTGAGTACGTCGAACTCCCAGGGCTCCAGGCTGTGCTCGGCGAAGGCCAGCCGGCGCGCGCGGTCCAGATGCCGGGCCAGCCTGCTGACGCGGCTGAGCACTTCCAGCGGTTCCACGTCGAGGTCCGGGCGCTCCCGACGCCACGCCGCGACCAGCCGATCGACCTCGTCCTCCATGACGATCAGTGTAGTGGTTGTGTCGACATGAAGTCTCTTGATATCAAGCATCTTGATGTGAAGGTAAATATGGGGGAGGATGAGAGCCATGACGACTCCCACCTGGGACCCCGCCCAGTACCTGCGTCACGCCGGCCACCGGGCCCGTCCCTTCCTTGACCTCCTGGCCCGGATCCCCGAGCTCCCCGGCGCTCGGCCCCGCATCGCCGACCTGGGCTGCGGCCCGGGCAATGTCACCGCGCTCCTCGCCGAACGCTGGCCCACCGCGCACATCACCGGCTACGACAACTCCGCAGAGATGCTCGACAAGGCGCGCGTGGACCATGGCGGGGAGCGCCTCGACTTCGCCCACGCGGACGTGCGGACCTGGGCACCGGAGGAGCCGTACGACCTGATCGTCAGCAATGCCACGCTGCAGTGGGTCCCGGGGCACGCGGACCGTTTCGCCGACTGGATCGCCGGGCTCGCCCCCGGCGGCACCCTCGCCTTCCAGGTGCCGGGGAACTTCGACTCCCCGAGCCACCGGCTGATGCGTGAGCTGGCAGGCCGGTACGGCCTCACCGACACCCTGCGCCACGACGACGCCGTCCTCACCCCGGAGGCCTACCTGGAGAGGCTCACCGACCTCGGCTGCGCCGTCGACGCCTGGGAGACGACGTACGTCCATCTGCTCCAGGGCGAGGATCCGGTGCTGGACTGGGTCAAGGGGACTGGTCTGCGGCCCATCCTCACCGCGCTCGCCGGTGAACCTCAGGCGCGGGACGCCTTCCTCGAGGAGTACCGGGCCGCCCTGCGGGAGGCCTATCCGGCCGGTCCGCACGGCACGGCGTTCCCCTTCCGCCGTATCTTCGCCGTCGCCCGCAAGGAGGCCTGATGCTCACCGCCGTCGACCACGTCCAGCTTGCGGCGCCACCCGGCTCCGAGGACCGGCTGCGCGCCTACTACGTCGACGTCCTCGGCATGACCGAGGTCCCCAAACCGCCCGTGCTCGCGGCGCGCGGAGGGTGCTGGTTCCGGGCGGGGGCCGTGCAGCTGCATCTGGGGATCGAGAGCGACTTCCGGCCGGCCCGGAAGGCGCATCCCGGGCTGCGGGTCACCGGTATCGAGACCCGGCTCCGGGCCCGGGGAGCGACGGTCACCTGGGACGACAAGCTGCCGGGGCACCGGCGGTTCTACTCGCACGACCCCGTCGGCAACCGGCTCGAATTCCTGGAGCCGCTGCCTTAGGCCTTGCGGCGCCCTATCAAGTGCGGCTTGGCCTCCAGGCCGTCCAGGCCGTGCCAGGCCAGGTTCACCAGATGGGCCGCCACCTCCGCCTTCTTCGGGCGGCGGACGTCCAGCCACCACTGGCCGGTCAGGGCGACCATGCCGACCAGGGCCTGGGCGTAGAGGGGGGCCAGCTTGGGGTCGAAGCCGCGGCTCTTGAACTCGCGGCCCAGGATGTCCTCCACCTGGGTGGCGATGTCCGAGATCAGGGAGGCGAAGGAGCCCGTCGACTGGGGGATGGGGGAGTCACGGACCAGGATGCGGAAGCCGTCCGTGTACTCCTCGATGTAGTCCAGGAGCGCGAAGGCCGCCTGCTCGCACAGTTCGCGGGGGTGGCCGGCGGTCAGGGAGCTCGTGACCATGTCCAGCAGTCGGCGCATCTCGCGGTCCACGACCACCGCGTACAGGCCCTCCTTGCCGCCGAAGTGCTCGTACACCACCGGTTTGGAGACCCCGGCCTTCGCCGCGATCTCCTCCACCGACGTGCCCTCGAAGCCCTTCGCGGCGAAGAGGGTGCGACCGATCTCCAGCAGTTGCTGACGGCGCTCCGCACCGGTCATCCGGGTGCGACGCGCACGCCGCGGCTTCTCGTTCGAGGTACTGCTGGAGTCGGTCGCCACGGCGTCAATCATGCCGCCTTCGCGGCCTCCGCCCCGCTTCGGGAGCCGTCTTCCGCGGTCTTCCGGCGTGAATCGATACGCGAGCGTGACGGCCAGCGCACGTCGTACGCCCAGCCCGCCACCTCGAACCAGCGGATGAGCCGCGCGGAGGAGTCCACCTGCCCGCGCATCACCCCGTGCCGCGCCGATGTCGGGTCGGCGTGGTGCAGGTTGTGCCAGGACTCACCACAGGACAGGACCGCCAGCCACCACACGTTGCCCGACTTGTCCCGCGACTTGAAGGGACGCTTGCCGACGGCGTGGCAGATGGAGTTGATCGACCAGGTGACGTGGTGCAGCAGGGCCACCCGGACGAGCGAGCCCCAGAAGAAGCCCGTGAAGGCGCCCCACCAGGACATCGTCACCAGACCGCCGATCAGGGCGGGCAGGGCCAGCGAGAGAACCGTCCACCAGAGGAACTGACGGGAGATCGTGCGGATCGCCCGGTCCTTGATCAGGTCCGGTGCGTACTTGTCCTGCGGGGTCCGCTCCTCGTCGAACATCCAGCCGATGTGCGCCCACCACAGGCCCTTCAGCAGCGCCGGGAGGGTCTCCCCGTAACGCCACGGGGAGTGCGGGTCGCCCTCGGCGTCGGAGAACTTGTGGTGCTTGCGGTGGTCGGCGACCCAGCGGACGAGGGGGCCCTCGACCGCCATCGAGCCCGCGACGGCGAGCGCGATGCGCAGCGGGCGCTTGGCCTTGAAGGAGCCATGGGTGAAGTACCGGTGATAGCCGATCGTCACGCCGTGGCAGGCGAAGTAGTAGAAGAAGACCAGCAGACCGAGGTCGAGCCAGCTCACACCCCAGCCCCAGGCCAGCGGCACCGCGGCGGCGAGCGCCAGGAACGGGACGACGATGAAGAGCAGGAGCGCGAACTGTTCGAGCGACCCCTTCTTCTCGCCGCCGAGCGTTGCTGAGGTGACTGTGGTGTCGTCGTTCGCCTGCGGGGCGTCTTCGATCACATCGGAGCTCGTGGTCATGGGCGTCCCCTGTGGGGTCGAGGGTGGTGAGTCAGATGCCGGGTGGTTGAGGGAACCGTGCCCTGGTTCCGTTACATCGGTCCCTACGGTTCCGTAACCTACGGCGTCGTAAGTATGGCAGCGCGTCGCCCGGCGGCAAGAGCCCGTGAGCCTGCGCGTCCGGACGGACACCTATCCTTGGAGTCGGTCGGACAGCGCGGTCCGCTCTGAATTCTTCCCGGATGCCCCGGCTCGTATGCGGCAGCCGCCGCGCGAGACGTGGCTCCGGGTTCCCTCCCGGACGAGCTTCAACACTGCAAGGAGCCGCACCTGTGAGCAGTGCCGACGACCTGACTACGAGCACCACGTCGACCAGCAGCGAGCTGCGCGCCGACATCAGGCGCCTGGGTGATCTCCTCGGCGAGACTCTCGTCAGGCAGGAGGGTCCAGAGCTTCTCGAGCTGGTCGAGAGGGTCCGCCGACTCACCCGCGAGGACGGCGAGGCCGCAGCGGAGCTGCTGCGCGGCACCGAACTCGACACCGCGGCCAAGCTGGTCCGCGCCTTCTCCACCTACTTCCACCTCGCCAACGTCACCGAGCAGGTGCACCGCGGCCGCGAGCTGCGCGCCAAGCGCGCCGCCGAGGGCGGACTGCTGGCCCGTACGGCCGACCGGCTGAAGGACGCCGACCCCGAGCACCTGCGCGCGACGGTGCAGCACCTCAACGTCCGCCCGGTCTTCACCGCCCACCCCACCGAGGCGGCGCGCCGGTCGGTACTGAACAAGCTCCGGCGTATCGCCGCGCTGCTGGAGACCCCGGTCATCGAGGCCGACCGCCGGCGCTACGACACCCGTCTGGCGGAGAACATCGACCTCGTCTGGCAGACCGACGAGCTGCGCGTCGTACGTCCGGAACCGGCGGACGAGGCCCGTAACGCGATCTACTACCTCGACGAGCTGCACGCGGGCGCCGTCGGCGACGTACTCGAAGACCTCACCGCCGAGCTGGAGCGGGTCGGCGTCAAGCTGCCCGACGACACCCGGCCGCTCACCTTCGGCACCTGGATCGGCGGCGACCGCGACGGCAACCCGAACGTCACCCCCCAGGTCACCTGGGACGTGCTGATCCTCCAACACGAGCACGGCATCAACGACGCCCTGGAGATGATCGACGAGCTGCGCGGCTTCCTGTCGAACTCCATCCGCTACTCCGGCGCCACCGAGGAACTGCTCGCCTCCCTCCAGGCCGACCTGGAGGCGCTGCCCGAGATCAGCCCCCGCTACAAGCGGCTGAACGCCGAGGAGCCCTACCGGCTCAAGGCCACCTGCATCCGGCAGAAGCTGGAGAACACCAAGACGCGCCTGGCCAAGGGCATCCCGCACGAGACGGGCCGCGACTACCTGGGCACCAGCGAGCTGATCGGCGACCTGACGCTGATCCAGACCTCGCTGCGAGAGCACCGCGGCGGACTGTTCGCCGACGGCCGGATGAACCGGACGATCCGCACGCTGTCCGCGTTCGGCCTCCAGCTCGCCACCATGGACGTCCGCGAGCACGCCGACGCCCACCACCACGCCCTCGGCCAGCTCTTCGACCGGCTCGGCGAGGAGTCCTGGCGGTACGCCGACATGCCGCGCGACTACCGGGGCAAGCTGCTCGCCAAGGAGCTGAGGTCCAGGAGGCCGCTGGCCGGGACGCCGGCGCCCGTGGACGCGGCCGGCGAGAAGACCCTGGGCGTCTTCCAGACCGTCAAGAAGGCCCTGGAGGTCTTCGGGCCCGAGGTCATCGAGTCGTACATCATCTCGATGTGCCAGGGCGCCGACGATGTGTTCGCGGCCGCCGTGCTGGCCCGTGAGGCCGGTCTGATCGATCTGCACGCCGGCTGGGCGAAGATCGGCATCGTGCCGCTGCTGGAGACGACGGACGAGCTCAAGGCCGCCGACACGATCCTGGAGGACATGCTCTCCGACCCGTCCTACCGGCGGCTCGTCGCCCTGCGCGGCGATGTCCAGGAGGTCATGCTCGGCTACTCCGACTCCTCCAAGTTCGGTGGCATCACGACGTCCCAGTGGGAGATCCACCGGGCGCAGCGGCGGCTGCGTGACGTCGCCCACCGGTACGGCGTACGGCTGCGGCTCTTCCACGGCCGTGGCGGCACCGTCGGCCGCGGTGGCGGTCCCTCGCACGACGCGATCCTCGCCCAGCCCTGGGGCACCCTGGAGGGCGAGATCAAGGTGACCGAGCAGGGCGAGGTCATCTCCGACAAGTACCTGGTGCCGTCGCTGGCCCGGGAGAACCTGGAGCTGACCGTCGCGGCCACGCTCCAGGCGTCCGCCCTGCACACCGCCCCGCGACAGTCCGACGAGGCGCTGGCCCGCTGGGACGCGGCGATGGACGTGGTCTCCGACGCCGCTCACGCCGCCTACCGCCGCCTGGTGGAGGACCCGGACCTGCCGACGTACTTCCTCGCGTCGACGCCGGTGGACCAGCTCGCCGACCTGCACCTCGGCTCGCGGCCCTCCCGCCGCCCCGGCTCGGGTGTCTCCCTCGACGGACTGCGCGCCATCCCGTGGGTGTTCGGCTGGACCCAGTCGCGGCAGATCGTGCCGGGCTGGTTCGGCGTCGGCTCGGGCCTGAAGGCGCTGCGGGAAGCCGGTCTCGACACCGTGCTCGACGAGATGCACGGGCAGTGGCACTTCTTCCGCAACTTCATCTCCAACGTCGAGATGACGCTCGCCAAGACCGACCTGCGCATCGCCCAGCACTACGTCGACACCCTCGTCCCCGACGAGCTCAAGCACGTGTTCGAGACCATCAGGGCCGAGCACGAGCTGACCGTGCGCGAGGTGCTGAAGGTGACGGGCGAGACGGAACTGCTGGACGCGACCCCGGTGCTGAAGCAGACCTTCTCCATCCGGGACGCCTACCTGGACCCGATCTCCTACCTCCAGGTCGCCCTGCTCAAGCGCCAGCGCGACGCGGCGGCCGCGGGTGAGCAGGCGGACCCGCTGCTGTCCCGGGCACTGCTGCTGACGGTGAACGGTGTGGCGGCGGGGCTGCGCAACACCGGCTGACCCGGCCCGACACGGAAAGGCGCCCCCCGAGAGTCTCGGGGGGCGCCTTTTATGCCGTACGGCCTATGTCGTACCTCTTATGCCGTACGTCAGGCCTTGCGGCGGCGGTACATCAGGAACCCGCCCCCGGCGACCAGCGCGGCAGCGATCCCGCTCAGCAGGCCCACCGGGGCGCCGTTGCCCGTCTCGGCGAGGTCGCCCTCGCCGCTGTCGCCGCCCTGCGGGGAGGGGGCCGCCGAGGCCTCGGTGGCGGGGGCGCTGGGCTCCGCGCTGGGCTCGGCGCTCGGGGACGCGGTGGAGTCGGACGGCGTGGCCGAAGGCGTCGTACCGCCCTCGGGCTCCTCGGACTCCTCGCAGTCCGTCCAGAACACCTTGTGCTTGGCCGAACCGTTCTCGCCGTCGAAGTTCCAGAACAGCTTGTAGTGGCCGTCGGGCAGCGTCATGTCCTCGCTGCGGCCGTGGCCCTCGGCGTCCAGGGCGAGCTCGCCGGACTTCACGGTCTCGCCCTTGACGTCGGCGCTCGGGGCCCAGGCCTCGATGTGCCAGTCGACCTGCTGGCCGCCGTCGAAGCCGAACGCGTCGAGGTAGAACTCGCAGACATGCGGCTCGTTGTGGCGGAGCTCCTCGTCGGTGGTGGCGTCGTGGATCTTCACGGTGCCGTTGTCCCCGTGCGGGGTGGCGTGGGCGGCGGGGGCGACGAGCATCGCCGCCGTGGCGACGGCGCACAGGGCGCCGGCGCGGGTGAGGGTGCGCATGGGCAGTCCATCTTCGTGAAATGAACGGGAAGAAGATGTGGAGGGGGCGGCTCAGCTTCCAGCCGCACCTGACCCCGGGTCAATCACGAACAGACAACACTTGGTTTCTTCACAGGGTTACGGCCGCGGCACCGCCGAAACTCTGCTCAGACCGTCAGAAATGCCGCCGTGAGCAGGGTGATTCCCGTGCCGGCCAGTGCCCACGCGGCCCGGGTGCGCCGTAGGCCGCCCGCCACCACGACCGAGGCCAGCAGCAGCGCTCCGCCCAGCGGGACCCAGGCGTAGAGGATGCCGGACGGGCCGGAGCGGACGACGTCGTCGGAGCCGGGTTTGATGACGACCGTGTAGGTCTGGCCCTTGCTGACCGCGGCCGTGTGGTCGAGGACGACACGGTCCCGGGGCTGCGAGCCCTGGGAGAGAGGCGAGTACGGGCCGGTGCAGGTGTCCTCGGCGCAGCGGGTCACCTCGACGGTGCCGCTCTCGCGCCCCTTGGTGAGCATTACGTGCTGGGCGGTTCCCCAGGACGCCCACACACCCGCGATCAGGATCAGCGCCGCGACCGTACCCATGGCCGCGACGCGTCCGAACCGCAGTGCGATGACGGCGCCCTGGCTGGACATGACGGCGGTAGGCATGGCCGCGATCCTTGGCCATCGCCTTGCGGAAAGTCAATGTCGGCCCGGGCGGGAACCCTGTTTGTTCGGCTACGAGTTGTACGTCTGGTTCGGCTACGAGTTGTACGTCCCCTGAGCCCGCTCCAACCCCTCGATGACCAGGCACTCCACCGCGTCCGCCGCCCGGTCCACGAAGTAGTCCAGCTCCTTGCGCTCGGTCGACGAGAAGTCCCTCAGCACAAAGTCGGCGACCGGCATCCGCCCGGGCGGCCGGCCGATCCCGAACCGCACCCGGTGATAGTCCGGACCCATCGCCTTCGTCATCGACTTCAGACCGTTGTGCCCGTTGTCCCCGCCGCCGAACTTCAGCCGCAGCGTGCCGTAGTCGATGTCGAGCTCGTCGTGGATCGCGACGATATTGGCGAGGGGCACCTTGTAGAAGTCCTTCAGCGCGTTCACCGGACCCCCGGAGAGGTTCATGAACGACATCGGCTTCACTAGGATCACCCGCCGGTTCATCGGCCCCGGCGGTCCGATCCGCCCCTCCACGACCTGCGCCTGCGCCTTCCCGGCCCGCTTGAACCTCCCCCCGATCCGCTCGGCCAGCAGATCCACCACCATGAACCCGACGTTGTGCCGGTTCGCGGCGTACTCCGGACCCGGATTGCCGAGCCCCGCGATCAGCCAGGGGGCGTTCGCGTCGGTCGTCACGTACATGTCTCCTTGATACGCGCCAGCCGCCGCTCCCCGGAGGAAGCAGCGGCTGACGAACCGAAAACAGAGGGCGAGGATCAGGCCTCGGCGGCCTCTTCGCCCTCGGCGGCCTCGCCCTCCGGGGCCTCCTCGGCCTGCGCGGCCAGGACCTGGAGAACAACCGCGTCCTCGTCGACGGCCAGCTTCACACCGCTGGGCAGCGTGATGTCCTTGGCGAGCACCGAGGCGCCGGCCACCAGGCCCTCCACGGACACGGTGACGGACTCGGGGATGTGCGTGGCCTCGGCCTCGACCGGAAGCGCGTTCAGCACGTGCTCCAGCAGGTTGCCACCGGCGGCCAGCTCGCCCTCGGTGTGCACCGGGATCTCGACGTTGACCTTCTCGCCGCGCTTCACCAGGAGCAGGTCGACGTGCTCGAGGAAGCCCTTGATCGCGTCGCGCTGCACGGACTTCGGGATCGCCAGCTCGTTGGTCTTGCCGTCGATGTCCAGGGCGATCAGGACGTTCGGCGTACGCAGCGCCAGCAGCAGCTCGTGGCCCGGCAGGGTCAGGTGCAGCGGGTCCGAACCGTGGCCGTACAGCACACCGGGAACCTTGCTGTCACGGCGGATACGGCGGGCCGCACCCTTGCCGAACTCGGTGCGCGTCTCGGCGGCGATCTTCACCTCGGACATAGTGATCACTCCTCGTATGGGTGAGAAACGGACAAGGTCACCCGGCCACGAACGGCCTGCTACGAAGAGCGCGTCGATAACGGACAGCCGTACCGCGATGAGTACGGCCTCCCTCGCCGAGCAACTTCAGCAGTCTACTCGGCAGGGGAGGCCGTACGAAAATTGATCAAGCGGCTTACTGCTCGTCGAACAGGCTCGTGACCGAACCGTCCTCGAACACCTCGCGCACCGCGCTCGCGATCGTCGGCGCGATCGACAGCACCGTGATCTTGTCGAGGTCGCCGGCCAGCTCACCCGGCGTCGGCAGGGTGTTGGTGAACACGAACTCGCTGACGCGCGAGTTCTTCAGACGGTCCGCCGCCGGGCCCGAGAGCACACCGTGGGTGGCGGTGACGATGACGTCCTCCGCGCCGTGCGCGAACAGCGCGTCGGCCGCGGCGCAGATCGTGCCACCGGTGTCGATCATGTCGTCGACCAGCACACACACCCGGCCCTTGACCTCACCCACGACCTCGTGGACGGTCACCTGGTTCGCCACGTCCTTGTCACGCCGCTTGTGCACGATCGCCAGCGGCGCGCCCAGCCGGTCGCACCAGCGGTCGGCGACCCGCACCCGGCCGGCGTCCGGGGAGACCACGGTCAGCTTCTCCCGGTCGACCTTCCTGCCCACGTAGTCCGCCAGCAGCGGCAGCGCGAACAGATGGTCCACGGGCCCGTCGAAGAAGCCCTGGATCTGGTCGGTGTGCAGATCCACCGTCAGGATCCGGTCCGCACCCGCCGTCTTCATCAGGTCCGCGATCAGACGCGCCGAGATCGGTTCACGGCCACGGTGCTTCTTGTCCTGCCGCGCGTAACCGTAGAACGGCACGATGACCGTGATGGAGCGGGCCGACGCGCGCTTCAGCGCGTCGATCATGATCAGCTGCTCCATGATCCACTGATTGATCGGAGCCGTGTGGCTCTGGATCACAAAGCAGTCCGCACCACGCGCCGACTCCTGATAGCGCACATAGATCTCGCCATTGGCGAAGTCGAAGGCCTTCGTCGGGACGACCCCGACACCCAGCTGGTGGGCGACCTCCTCGGCAAGCTCGGGGTGGGCGCGCCCGGAGAAGAACATCATCTTCTTCTTGCCGGTCGTCTTGATCCCGGTCACAGCACTGTCTCCTCAGAGGTGTCTCAGCTGGATATCGAGAGGCCGCACCAGCCCGTCCCGACTGGCAACGAGCGGCCGTCTCAGCTGGTTAGGTGCGGATGTGCACTTATCACGGTACGCCGTCCCAGACGCACCTGTTTCCAGTCAGCTTTCGCCTTCCGGCTCCCCGGACGCCGCCTCGGCCGCCTTCGCCGCCGCGCTCCCCGGACGCTTACGGGCCACCCAGCCCTCGATATTCCGCTGCTGACCACGGGCCACGGCCAGCGAACCGGGCGGCACATCCTTCGTGATCACGGACCCGGCGGCGGTGTACGCACCGTCCCCGATCGTGACAGGAGCCACAAACATGTTGTCCGAACCCGTCCGGCAGTGCGACCCCACCGTGGTGTGGTGCTTGTCCTGCCCGTCGTAGTTCACGAAGACGCTGGCGGCACCGATGTTCGTGTACTCACCGATCGTCGCGTCACCGACGTAGGACAGATGCGGGATCTTCGTTCCCTCACCGATGGACGCGTTCTTCGTCTCGACATACGTGCCGATCTTCCCCTTCGCGCCCAGCCGGGTCCCCGGCCGCAGATAGGCGTACGGCCCCACCGTCGCCTCCGCACCCACCACGGCCCGGTCCGCCACCGTGTTGTCCACGCGCGCCCCGGCACCGACCCAGGTGTCCGTCAGCCGCGCGTTCGGCCCCACCTCCGCGCCCTCGCCGAGGTGCGTGGCGCCCAGCAGTTGGGTGCCCGGGAGCACGACGGCGTCCTGCTCGAAGGTCACCGTGACATCGACCCAGGTGGTCGCCGGATCCACGACCGTCACGCCGGCCAGCATGGCCTCGGTGAGCAGCCGGTCGTTCAGAATCCGCCGCGCCTCCGAGAGCTGCACACGGTTGTTGATCCCGGCGATCTCACGATGATCACCGGCGACCGAGGCGCCGACGCGATGACCGGCCTCACGCAGAATCCCGAGGACGTCGGTGAGGTACTCCTCGCCCTGGCTGTTGTCGGTACGCACCTTCCCCAGCGCGTCCGCGAGCAACTGCCCGTCGAAGGCGAACACCCCGGAGTTGATCTCCCGGATCGCGCGCTGCGACTCGCCGGCGTCCTTGTGCTCGACGATCCCGGTGACAGCGCCGGAGGCCCCGTCCCGCACGATCCGGCCGTACCCGGTCGCGTCCGGCACCTCGGCGGTCAGCACCGTCACGGCGTTGCCGTCGGCGGAGTGGGTGGCGGCGAGCGCCCGGAGGGTGGCGCCGGTGAGCAGCGGGGTGTCGCCACAGACGACGACAACGGTGCCGTCGACGGCACCGCCGAGCTCCTCGAGAGCCATCCGTACGGCGTGCCCGGTGCCGTTCTGCTGCGCCTGCACGGCCGTACGCACCTCGGCGTCGACCTCGGCGAGATGCGCGCTGACCTTCTCGCGCGCGTGGCCGACGACCACGACAAGATTCTCGGGCTGCAACTCACGCGCGGCGGCGAGCACATGACCCACGAGGCTGCGTCCGCAGATCTCGTGCAGGACCTTGGGTGTGGCCGACTTCATACGGGTGCCCTCACCCGCTGCGAGAACGACGACGGCTGCCGGGCGATTGGCGCTCACGGGGTTGCCCTTCGGCTTTTGGGATGCGGTGGGGTGGACATCCGCAGGATACCGGGGCGTTTCGTGGGGGTTATGGGAGCGGGCCTTGACTGAGGTTTTGACAGCCAGGACCGAACCGAGCAATTGCTCCCCCGCCAGGACTCGAACCCGGACAGATGGCACCAAAAGCCACAGTGCTGCCAATTACACCACGGGGGAAGAAACTCGACTAAACCGGACACTTAGTCAGGTCGCCGAGCGGCGCCTCCTACTATGCCGTACCAGGCGCCTTCCATGCGACGGTACAAGTCGGCACTCTGCTTCACGTAGCCGCTTCGGTCGCCTGCCTCGTTGTCGGCGTATTTGCTCTGTGGATGTGCCATAGGCATACCGTCCGGGTGGAATGATCTGTTCCGGGTTCGAACGGTGAGCGATTCGGCAGTTCGAAGGATTTCGGGGTGTTTCGCGTCCGGTCGGTCACGCGGTGTGGTGTAGGCCAGTCCCGGAAACTCACCGGAAAAGCCACGCCCCCCGCCCGTAGGCTGGAGGCATGACCGCGACGGGGGAAGACCGCGCCGGGGCCCATGCCGGGCCGTGGTGGTGGGCGAGGTGGCGTAGTGCGGTGCTGGATATCGGTCTGGCGGCCGTGTCCGCGCTGGAGTGCGGGGCGAAAGGGTTCGGCTTTGCGGCGGATGCGGGGATTCCGTCGTTCGTGGGTGTGCTGTTCGGGGTGCTGGCCGGTTCGGTGCTGGTGGTGCGGCGGAAGTGGCCGATCGCGGTCGTGCTCGTCTCGATCGCGGTGATGCCGGCCCAGATGGGCTTCCTGATGATCATCGTCGGCCTGTACACCCTGGCCGCCTCGGAGCTGCCCCGGCGGATCATCGCGGCGCTGGCCGGGATGTCCCAGGTCGGCATGTTGATCGTGACGTTCGTGTGGCTGCGTCAGGGTGTGGACCAGGGTGATCTGCAGTTCGGGGACTGGTTCGTGCCGTTCGGCGCGATCACGACCTCGCTGGGGATGACCGCGCCTCCGCTGCTGCTCGGGCTGTACGTGGGCGCGCGGCGGCGGCTGATGGAGTCGCTGCGGGAGCGGGCGGACAGTCTGGAGCGGGAGCTGCAACTGCTTGCGGAGCGTGCCGAGGAGCGGGCCGAGTGGGCGCGCGGCGAGGAGCGCACGCGGATCGCGCGGGAGATGCACGACGTGGTCGCGCACCGGGTGAGCCTGATGGTGGTGCATGCGGCGGCGTTGCAGGCGGTGGCTCGTAAGGATCCGGAGAAGGCCGTCAAGAACGCTGCCCTGGTCGGGGACATGGGCCGTCAGGCGCTGACCGAGCTGCGGGAGATGCTCGGGGTGCTGCGTGCCGGTGACGGTGTCGTCGAGCGGCGGCGGGCGGTGCCGCTCGCGGCGGTCGGTGCGGCGGCCGCGGCGGCGGCTTCGCGGGCCGCGGAGGACGAGGGGGCGTCGGCCGATGGCCCGTGTCTGTCGGAACTGGATGAGCTGATCGGGCAGTCCGCGGCGGCGGGGATGGTCGTGGACCTTTCGGTCGAGGGCGACGTACGCAGCTATGCGCCCGAGGTGGAGCAGACGGCGTACCGCGTGGTGCAGGAGGCGCTCACCAACGTCCACAAGCATGCGGCGGGCGCCAAGACGCACGTACGGCTTGCCCACCGGGTCTCCGAGATCGCGATGCAGGTGGAGAACGAGCCGCCGCCGGAAGTGGCGTCCGCGTCCTCGGCGCGGCTGCCGTCGGGCGGGAACGGTCTGGTGGGGATGAAGGAGCGGGTCTCGGCGCTGGGCGGGGTGTTTGTGTCGGGTCCGACGGATGCCGGGGGGTTTCGGGTGTCGGCAGTGATTCCGGCGGCCTGATGGCTTTTTGTGGCTCTTTACGGCTTGTTGTGGCGGCTCAGCCCGCGGTGAGCCGTACCGGTGCCGCGCCCGCGACCAGCGTGGTCAGGGCCATGTCGATGTCGGGGCCGAGATACCAGTCGCCGGTGTGGTCGAGGGTGTAGACGCGGCCCTCGGCGTCGATGGCGAGCAGGCCCTGGGTGTCGGTCTCGGCGCCGAGGGGGCAGACCTCGGTGTCGAGGGCGCGGCCGAGGTCGCCGAGGGTGCGGGCCATGTGCAGGCCGTGCAGCGGGTCGAGGTGCATGCCGGCCGGGGCGACCTGGCGGCCGGGTCCCGGCGGGGCGATGTGCAGTCCGCCGAACTCCGCCCATGCCTCCACCGCGGCGGGGAAGACGGTGTGCCGGTGCCCCGCCGGCGAGGCGTGGTCGCGCAGGGCGTCGGCCCAGATCTCGGCCTGTTTGATGTCCCAGCGTCCGGGCTGCCAGCCGGCGGCGCGCAGGGCGGCGTCGACGGGGACGGGGAAGCGGGTGGTGGAGGTGCGGTCCGATTGCATCTGCCCTCGATCGTGCGGGAGTCCGGCATGTCCGGCTATTTAGGTCTGGTGTCAGTCGTCGGTCGTCGTGGGATCGACGACACGGACGCCGAAGTGCGCGCTGAGGGCGGTGCAGGCGCGGCAGGGGGCGGCGAAGCTGCCGTGCAGCGGGTCGCCGTCCTCGCGGATGCGGCGGGCGGTGAGCTTGGCCTGCTTGAGGGCCTTGCGTGCCTCGCCGTTGGTCATCGGTTTGCGGGCGGCACGTTTGCTGCGGGCGGCGTCGGTGGCGGCGATGTGCCGGGAGATCAGGATCGTCTCGGCGCAGCGGCCGGTGAAACGGTCGCGTTGGGCACTGGTCAGCGTGTCCAGGAAGTCCTGGACAAGCGGGTGCAGCGCGGGCGGCTGGTCGCCGCGGGCGGCGGTGCCGGTGAGGGTGGCGCCGCGGACCGAGAGGGCGGCCGCGACCGTGGGGAGTATGCCGTCACGACGGTGGCGCAGGGTGGGAGCGTGCGGGATCTCGGTGGCGCTCCAGCCGATACGGGGGTCGCCGGACGGCCTGGTTTTCGGGCCCCCATGTGGTCCTGTCTGCGTCGCGTTCATGATCGTCATCCCCTCCGTGCATCCCCCCGGACGACACAGAGTGCCAAATGGCGTGGCTGGTGCGGAAGCTGGGGCGGTGCGACACGCCCGCGTTTGGGCGGGCTGTCACGGCAGGGTGACGGCTGGTCACGGAAGCGGAAGGGCCCTGACCGGTGCCCGGTGACCCGTGTCGTCGTACCGCATAGGCTGTCGGCACCGCGATCCATGCGGTTGACGCGTGGAGCCAGTAGATACGGGGCGTAGTGGCCGAGGAGGGTCATTGCGTGCCGTACCAGAACGCCGCAGGGGGCAACCGCCATGACGACAGGTCGGCTCGGGCAGCGAGCCGCGCCGCCGAACGCGGCCTACGCCGGGCAGGTCGTGCACTTCCCGGACCCGGTACGGGCCGCCCGTCACCCGAGAGGGGTGCGGATCGACGAGCACGGCTATCCCGACTTCTCGCCCTACGCGCGGGCGGCCGCGGAGATCGCGGATCCGCCGGAGGGTTTCGGCGTCGACGAACTGCGCCTGACGGACTATGTGTCGGCGAACGCGGCGCTGGCGGCCTCCGGTCATGAGCTGTGGGACACGGTGCCGTCGGTGGCGACGCCGCACGGCTGGACCTGGCATCACGCGCTGGGTTCACGGCGTCTCGAGCTGGTTCCGGTCGAGGTCAAGGCGCTGCTGCGGCATCACGGCGGGATCGCGACGGCGCCGGTGGACCAGAACAAGCGGGGCACGCGTCCGCTCCAGGAGACGCGTCCGGCGCATGTCGGTCTGCCCAAGTCCGGTGTGGCGGTGAGCGAGTCGCAGGTGCTGGGTGTCGAGGAGGACCTCGGATACCGGCTGCCGGGCGCGTACCGCTCGTTCCTGAAGGCGGCGGGCGGCTGCGCGCCGGTCGGGACGGCGCTGGACGCGGAGTTGGGGCTGCTGATCGACCAGCCGTTCTTCACGGTGCGCGAGGAGGCGGCGGTCAATGACCTGGTCTACGTCAACAAGTGCCTGCGGGACCATCTGACCAAGGACTATCTGTGCGTCGGCTTCGTCCAGGGCGGCCTGCTGGCCGTGAAGGTGAAGGGCGAGCGGATCGGTTCGGTGTGGTTCTGCGCGTACGACGACGCGCGGGATGTCGATCCCTCCTGGGCGCCGGCGGATCGGGTGGAGCGGCTGCTGCTGCCGTGCGGTGAGGACTTCGATGCGTTTCTGTCCCGGCTGGCGGGCTCTCCGCCCGAGTTGGAGACGGTGGCGAACCTGATGGTCGACGGCGGTTTCGCCCGTGCCGTGTCCGTGTCTACTTCCGGGTCGGGGGAGTGAGTTTCGCGATGGTGACGTTCGCTCAGGCGCAGGAGCGCGCGGAGGAATGGGTCAACGGCGATGTGCCCTCGTACCAGCACCGCGAGGTGCGGGTACGGGAGTTCGAGCTCGGCTTCGTGGTCTGGGCCGAGGACCGCGCGGACGGACCGCGCTCGGACGGCGGCGCCCAGCGGCTGGTCCTCGCCCGGGACAGCGGCGAGGCGACCCTGTGGCCCGCGCTGCCGGTGGGCGAGGTGATCCGCCGGTACGAGGAGGAGTACGGCCGCCCGGACGCGGCGCCCGAACCGGCGCCGGCGGCTCCGGCGCGGGTGGATCTGAACCAGACGTCGTTCCTGCTGACTCCTCCGGAGTGGTTGCAGGAGGCGGCGGATCAGCTGGGGATTCCTGGGCGCCGGGGTGGGGACACGTCGGGGGGTGCAGCTGCGTCCGGGGGATCTGGCTCGGGGGCTGGTGTGGGCGCCGGGGGGCTTCCTGAGACGCAGGCCGGGGTGCCGGGTGCGGGTGCCGGTTCCGGTGCTGGTGGTGCGGCTTGGCCGGACGCCGGCGCGAGTGGTGACGGTGGTGGTGCCGGGGCTCAGGCGGGCGCGGGAGTGCCTGCGGGGGCGCACGGTTCGCCGGGTGCGCCGGCCGGGGCGACTCCCTGGGCCGGTACGGACACCAACGCGGACGCCGGTGAGGACCGTTCCGTACCGCTGCCCGCGACCGTGTTCGCGCCGCCGCTGAGCGAGCTGGACGACAGCACGCCGCCGCCCGCGGCTCCGGATGCGAAGACGGCGTTGATGTCGGGGGGCAGCCAGCTTCCGCGGACGGCGGTGGCACCGGCGCTCGACGATCCGAGTGCGCCGGGTGCGCCGGTGCCTGGAGCTCCGTATGCGCCGGGCGCGCCTGGTGTGCCTGGCGGTACGCCCGCGCCGGGTGCGCCGTCGTACGGCTATCCGCAGGGCCCGGGTGGTCCGGGCACGCCCCCTCCGGGCGCCACGCCTCCGCCGCCCGTGGGCGCGTCCTCCTACGGCTACCCGCAGGGCGGCCCGGGTGCCGCTCCCGACGGGGCCGGTGCGGGTGCGCCGGGTCGGCCGCTCGCGCCGAACGCCGGGGACATCGCCGACGCCGCGACGAGCAAGGCGGCGCCTCCGCCGCGTCGTGCGCGGGGCGGGGCGACTCCGCCGCCTCCGCCCAGCGCCCCTGGAGCGCCGGGTGCGCGTCCGGGCGCCACGCCGCCGCCCGCGCCGTCCGGTCCGGGCGCGCCGGGGACGCCGGCGGGCGGGTATGTGCCCACGCAACTCGTGTCCGCGCTCGGCCCCGAGGGCCCCGACGGTCCGGCCGGTCCGGGCGCACCGACTCCGCCGGGCGCCCCCAAGCCGCCCGGTGCGCCGGGTACGCCTGGCGGGACGCCTCCGGGCGGTGTGCACCATGCGGCCACGATGCTGGCCGATCCGAGTCAGATGGGCGGGGGCGGGGGCGTGCCGCAGCCTCCGGGCCCGCCCGGTGTGCCGAGCGCCCCGGGCATGCCGAACCCGCCCGGCGCACCTGGAGTCCCGGGCGCCCCGGGCATGCCTGGCGCGCCCGGCGCCCCGCAGCCTCCTGGCGCCCCCGGCGCACCCCAGCCCCCGGGCGCCCCGGGCGTGCCGGGTGCCCCCGGCGCGGGTGGTGCTCCCGGTGGTGGGCGCGGTGCCGTGCACCACGCGGAGACCATGCTGTCCGCGCCTCCGATGGGCGCCCCCGGTATGGCACCGGGAGCTCCCCAGCCGCCGATGCCGCCCGGCGCCATGCCGCCGCCGGGTCAGCCGATGCCCGCGCCCATGCCCGGTCAGCAGCCCCCGGCGTACGGCTACCCGCAGCCGCCCACCGGTCAGCCGACCGTGGGCCCGGGGTACCAGGCCGTGCTGCGCTACCGCGCGCAGGACGGTTCCGAGCAGCAGCTGATCCGGCGTTCGGCGCCGGGTACGCCGCACCCGGAGTGGCAGATCTTCCACGAGCTGCGCGCCATGAACGTGCCGCCGGACCAGGTGCTGGAGCTGCACACCGAGCTGGAGTCGTGCGAGCTGCCGGGTGCGTACTGCGCGCGGATGATCCGGGAGCAGTGGCCGCAGGCGCGGATCGCGAGCATCGCGCCGTACGGCACGGATCACGCGAGTCGGCAGCAGGGTATGCAGCAGCTGCTTGCCCACCAGGGTGAGTTGCACCAGGTGGCGGACGGTCCCGCGCGACTCGCGCCGGTGCGGGCGCCGTTGCCGCAGGTGCAGCCCGCGCCGCCGCTGCCGCCGGAGGGGATCGGGCAGGAACTGGCGGCCGCTTTCGGGCCGGGGGTGTTCCGGTTCGAGCAGGCCGCCGTGTCCCGGCAGGGCGTGCCGCCGGTCGTGGCGCACACCTTGGTCGCGGCGGGGCTGCCGATGGACATGGGCCCCTTCTTCTGGGCGCAGGCCCAGCCGGGGCGGCCGGTGCCGACGCTGGCGGAGCTGGCGGCCGAGCGCGGGGTGCAGCCGGCCGCGGACGCGGGCTCGTACCTGGTGATGGGCAGCGACTTCGGCCGGGCGATCTGTGTGCAGTACGGCACGGCCAACATCGTCGCCGTGCCGGTGGAGGCGGGTCCGGGCGGGGCGCCGGTGCCGCCGCAGTTCGTGAACACCGGACTGCCCGAGTTCCAGCGCTGTCTGGCGCTGCTCGGCCGGATGTGGCGGCTGCGGTTCGGTCTCAACCAGGAGCAGGCGGGCCGTTGGACCCTCGACTTCCAGGCCCAGCTGGCCGCCCTCGACCCGGCGGCGCTCGGTTCGC
Organism: Streptomyces sp. NBC_00287; assembly: GCF_036173105.1. NCBI lineage: Bacteria > Bacillati > Actinomycetota > Actinomycetes > Kitasatosporales > Streptomycetaceae > Streptomyces > Streptomyces sp. NBC_00287. The sequence goes on along the minus strand of NZ_CP108053.1, from coordinate 4,043,791 downwards.
CGGAGAGCTGGTGGTCGGTCCTGCTGGAGCAGATGTGGGACGGCCTGCTGTGACACACCGCCGCTGAGCGGCACGCACGCGTGGACGCCGGGTTCGGTCATGACGACCGGACCCGGCTTGTTCGTACCCCGGACATTGCGTGACCCGTGTCCGGAGTGTCGCGTTATGCACCTTTCTTACCGATACATCAAGATGTCCGCGAAATCATGATTTTTGCGTCCGTCTGATGGAGAGAGGTTCCAGCATGAGCGGCACACCGGTCTCGGCTCACGGCTTCGTGGCCGTACGGGGGCGTGGCTACCGTCCCGAGCAGGTCGACGCGTACGCCGCCGCGCTCTCCCAGGACCGGGACGCCGCCTGGGAGCGCGCAGCCCGGCTGACCGTGCTCGCCAAGGAGATGGAGGCCGAGGCGGTACGGCTGCGCGAGACCGTGGCACAGCTCGCTCCGCAGACGTACGACACGCTCGGGGAGCGCGCGCGGCGCATCTTCCAGCTCGGGGTCGAGGAGGCCGCCGCCGTGCGTGAAGGCGCGCGTCAGGAGGCGCAGCGCCTTACGGAAGCGGCGCAGGCGCATGCGGACAGCGTGCACGGCGCGGCACAGGCGCACGCCGAGTCCGTACGCGCCGAGGCGGAGGAGCGCGCACGTCAGCGCCTGCTCGCGGCGCGCGCCGAGGCGGACGAGTCCCGGATCGCGGCCCGGCGCGAGGTCAAGGAGAGCCGCGGCGAGGCGCTCGCCGCCCTGCGCGAGATGCGGCAGCGCACCACCGGCCTGCTCGCCGAGCAGGCCAAGGAGCACAACGAACGGTGGGCCGCGGTCGAGCGCGAGGCCGAGGAGCGGGCGAAGGCGGCCGAGGCCCGGCACGCCGAACAGGTCGCCCGAGCAGAGGCCGCGCTGTCCGACGCCAAGCAGGCGCTCGCCGAAGCCGAGGCTACGGGGCGGCGGCGCCAGGAGGAGGCGCGGGCGCGGGCGGCCGAGGTGATCGCGGAGGCGCGCGTGCACGAGGACCGGATCGCGCACGAGACCGAGCGCGTACTGCGCGAGCACGGGGAGCGCTGGGACGACGTACGCGCCCATATGGACCACGTACGCAACAGCCTCATCACGCTGACGGGACGGGCCACGGCGGAGTAGTGGTGCAGGGGCGCCCGAGCCCCGTTTCCCGGGCGCCCCCTCGAGAGCCGGCGCGAGCCCTCCCGAGAGGCTCACAAGCCGGCGTGGTTCACCGGTGCACGGCGGTCAGGTCACTGGTAGGTGACGTCCGAGGCGCTGTAGCGGCAATGCGTGCCGTCCGCGCCCTCGCCGAGCGAGGTCGGCTCGGCGCCGCTGCTGTTGCCCTTGAAGCGCTCGCAGATGGTGAGGTCCTTGTCGCCCACGACCGTCACGCCCGAGAGCGTCGCGGTGTCGCCGTAGTTGGCGTTGATGCCCACCAGCGCCTTGCCGGGCGCGGTCGCCTTCACATTGCTGATGACGATGTGCCGCTGGTACTGCGTCGAGCAGTTGCCGCACGAGCGGACCAGCTTGCCGAAGTCCTCGACCTGGAAGTTGCGGACGGTGAGGGTGCCGGCGCCGTTGAACTGGAGGACCTTGTCGTCCGCCTTGCGGGCGCCGCCGCCGTCCACCAGGTACTTCGCGGACGTCGACTTGCCCTTGAAGCTGGCGGCGTCCTCGCCGACGTCCTCCCACCACACGTTCTGGAGCGTGCAGCTGCCCAGGCAGTGGACGCCGTCGGCGGCCGGGGAGCCGAGGACGACGTTCTTCAGGACGGCACCGTCAGCCAGCTCGAACAGGGGGCCCTGGCTCTCGGACTGGCCGTCGCTGCCGAGGTCACCGGAGCCGTAGAAACGCTTGAGGGAGCCGTCGTAGGTGCCGGAGACCTCGATGGAGGAGCTCACGGCCTGGTTGCCGGTGGGGGTCGGCCAAGCGGCAAGGGCCGTACCGCTGGTGGCGGAGGCCGACGGGGATGCCGTGGCCGACTTGGTGGCAGACGCGGACGGGGAAGCCGTAGCCGACTTGGTGGCGGATGCGGATGCGGATGCGGATGCGGACGGGGACGTGGACGTAGATGCCGAGGCCGACGTCGAAGGCGTCACCTCCCCCTCCGCCACCAGCGTCCAGCTCTTGCTGCTCGCCTTGTCGCACGAGTTCTGCTGCGCCAGCGCCGACTTGACGTTCAGGCACTTCGCGCTGTTCGCGTTGACCAGGTGATACGCCTCGCCCACCGCGCTCAGTGCCCACACCTGAGCCGCGCCGCCGTCACAGGCCTGCTGCTCCACCGCCTTGCCGGCCGACTTCGACGCCCCCTTCACCGTGGCGCACAGCCCGCTGTCGGCCGCCTTGACGGTGAACCCGCCGTTCGCCTCGGCCAGTTGCCAGACCTGCGCGCCGGCACCGTCGTCGCACGCCGCCGTGGCCAACCGGGTTCCGGTGGGCGGCACGGTCAGGCACGCGCTGTCCGCCGCGTTCACCAGGCGGTAGGTGCCCGCGCCGGGGCCGGACGCCGAGGCCGTCATCAGCATGCCGCCGGTGACCGCGCCCGCACCCAGGGCGGTGACCAGGCCGCCGATCAGAAAAACCCTGCGGCGGGTCGATTTCCTGCGCCGCGGCCGGTGACCGCGGGTTGCTGCTGTCTCGCTCACGTCGTCGCTCTCGTTCGGAGGTTCGGGGGTGACGGAAGATCAAGTGCGCTTCCGTCCCCCTGTCGCCACCGACGGCGTGAAAGGTTGCCGCGGACATCAACATCCCCCCGCGGCCATCAACCCTGCCGACGCACCGCCCCCGCCAGAATCCACCCCTCCACGGCCTCGTACTGCCGCCGCTGCTCCTCGGCCTTACGGCGCCCCGACACCACCGTCCCCAGCCACCCGAACAGGAACCCGGCCGGAATCGAGACGAGCCCGGTCGTGGTGAACGGGAACCAGTTGAAGTCGGAGTCGGGAAAGGCGGAGAACGGCGACCCGGAGACCAGATTCGTGCCCGGCATCATCAGCAGCACCACCAGCGATCCGCCGATCAGCGTGCTGAGCAGGCCGGTTCGGGTGTAGCGGCGCCAGAAGAGGCTGTACACCAGAGCGGGCGCGATGGCCGAGGCGCCGATGCAGAACGACAGCGTCACCAGCGGCTGAAGGCTGCGGTGCTGGACCATCGTGGCGAGCAGAATCGCGGGTGCCCCCACCGCCAGCGCGGACAACCGCGCCACCATCATCTCGCGGCGCCCCGACAACTCCCGTACCCGGGTGGCGAACACGTCGTGGGCGAGGGAGTTGGCGCAGGCGAGGATCATCCCCGCGACCGAGGCGAGCAGGGTGAGGAAGATCGCCGTGGTGACGGTCGTGAACAGGAGGGTCTCCGCCGTGGAGACCTCGGCCCCGAACGCGGCCTGCGAGCCGAGCAGATAGGCGGTGTTGCCCTGCGGATCGGCCCCGGCGATCACCGCCCGTCCGATCAGCGCGGTCGCACCGAATCCGACGACCGTGATGACCAGGACGAAGAGCACCACCGTGGAGACCGCCCAGGACATCGAACGGCGCACCTGACGAGCGCTGTTGGCGGTGTACATGCGCATGGTGACATGCGGCAGACAGGCACCCCCGAGGACGACGGCCAGCTGTGAGCTGATCATGTCCAGGCCCGGATGCGGCCCGCCCGCGAACTGCAGCCCGGAGTTGAGGAAGGCGGAGCCCACCCCGCTCTGTTCGGCGGCCGTGTCGAACAGCGCCCCCGGGTTCCAGTCGAACTTGCTCAGCACCAGTACGGCGACCACGGCGCCCGAGCCGAGCAGCATCACCATCTTCAGGATCTGGATGAGCGCGGTGCCCTTCATGCCGCCGATGGCCGCGTAGCTGATCATCAGGGCGCCGACGCCGATGATGCAGCCGGTCTTCAGTTCGTCGCCGGAGAAGCCGAGGAGGAACGCCATCAGCTGCCCGGTGCCGGCCAGTTGGACCAGCATCAGTGGCAGCAGCGCGGCGATCGTCACCGCGCACGCCGTGATCCGTACGCTCCGCCCGGGCATCCGGCGGGCCAGCGCGTCGCCCATGGTGAACCGGCCCGCGTTGCGCAGCGGTTCGGCCAGCAGGAACATCAGCAGCATCAGCGACAGCGCCGTACTGAGGGCGAGGACGATGCCGTCGTAGCCGTACAGGGCGATGACCCCGGTGGTGCCGAGCACGGTCGCGGCGGATATGTAGTCGCCACCTATGGCCAGGCCGTTGCGCATGGCTGACAGAGACCCATAGCCGGTGTAGAACTCGTCGAGGTCGTCCCGGTCGGGGCCGGTCATCACGCACAGCAGCAGTGTGATCGTGACGACGGCGCAGAAAGCGACCAGGGACATCGCCTGTGCGTCGTCGGTGAACTGCGTCGTCATCGGTTCGCCGCCCCTTCGCGCCGGGCGTCGACCGCGGCCTGCTTGCGGATGCGGTCCGCGAGCGGGTCGACGTAACGGCGCGCGGTGTGCTCGTACAGCGCGATCGCCAGCCAGGTGACGGGGAGTTGGACCAGGGCGAGCAGTAGTCCGGTGGGCAGGCCGTCGGTGACGGTGCTCGTCATGAAGGACGGCGCGGTCGCCGACAGGATCAGGAACAGGACGAAGTAGCCGAGTGCGGTGAGAGTGGCGGTGCGCCGCTGCCAGCGGTAGGCGCTGCGCAGGATGCGCAGATCGCTGTGGTGCCCGAGCGCGGGGTGGCGCGGGGTGCGGTGCTGTGGGGGGTCGGCGGGGACGGGCGGCAGCCACGGATAGGTGGCGTACTGCTGGTGCGGTTGCTGCGGGTATGGCGGATACGGGTCGGAGTTCATCCCGTGCTCCTTGCGTGGCGGCTCGGGTCCGGGTGCGGACCGCAGGGAGGTGGGGGGCGGTCGAGCGGTGACGCACGCTACTCGCTGGTAGCAAGATCCGCGAGGCTTTCGGCAAACTGAGTGGTATGTATGCGCTTGCTTTCGCTTTGAGGGGCCTGACCTCGGGTGTTACCCCCGTTAACTCCGACTTTTTGAGAGCGCCGTCCGCTACAGGGCGCGGCGATAGGCGATGCCGGGCCGCCCGTCGATCATGAGCTCGCCGGTGGGCGAGAAGGAGTTGCGCTCCAGGACCGCCCGTGACGCCAGATTGTCCAGCGTCGTGACCGCGGTGAGCTCCGTGAGCGCGTACGCCGTGGCAGCCAGCCCGCACACCGCCCCGACGGCCGCCGTCGCCACGCCCTTGCCCGCCGCGTTCTCCCCGATGCGGTAGCCGAGTTCGGCACTGCCGTCCTCGACGTCCACCAGGTTGACACGGCCGATCAGCCGGCCCTCGTCGTCGATGAGGACGTGGAAGTGGCAGGTGCCGAGGCCCTGTTCGGTCAGGAGCGCCTGGTGGCGGTCCGCGAAGCCGTCGGGTTCGAAGTATGCGTCACCGCGGTCGGGGATCGTGCGCGCGAAGTACGCGCGGTTCTCCCGCTCGAAGGCCAGCAGCGCGTCCGCGTGGTCGGCCCGCAGCCGCTCCAACCTCACCATGCGACCCAGGATAGGGATGGCTCAGTCTCCGATCACCGGAAATTGCCGCGGAGCCAAGAACAACAGCACCAGGAATGCCAGCGCCGCCGCGCAGGACGCGCCGAGATACACGGCGTGCACCGCGTCCGCGACGGCCTGCCGGGTCGCCTCCGTCGGCGTACCGGAGCCGAGTGTGCGGGTGACCGAGTCCAGGTCGCTCGCGCCGCCGAGGCGCGCGGCGAGGACACCGTTGGCGATGGCGCCGAAGGCCGCCGCGCCCAGCGTCTGGCCCGTCTGCCGGCAGAACAGCACTGACGCCGTGGTGGTGCCGCGCTCCGACCAGCCCACGGTCGACTGGACGCCCACGATCAGCGGGAGCTGGAAGAGCCCGAGCGCGCCGCCGAGCAGCAGCATCAGCAGCGTCGGCTGCCAGGCCCGGCCCGGATACGGGAGGAACGGGAAGGCGAAGAGGATCAGTGCCGCCGCGGCCATGCCGAGCATCGCGGTGTCGCGGAAACCGATCCTGCGGTACACGTGCTGACTGAACGCGGCCGACACCGGCCAGCTCAACGTCCATACGGACAGCACGAATCCGGCGGCCACGGGACCGAGACCGAGCACCGACTGGGCGTACGTGGGCAGGAAGACCGTCGGGGCGACCATCAGCAGGCCCAGTGCGCCGAGGGCGAGATTGACCGCGGCGATCGTACGGCGGCGCCACACCCAGCCCGGGATGATCGGATCCGCCGCCCGGCGCTCCACCAGCACGACGACGGCCGCGAGGGCGAGTCCCGTGGCCAGCAGGGCCAGCGAGGGCGCGGACAGCCAGGGCCAGGCCACCCCGCCCTGCACCAGCGCGGTCAGCAGGACACCACCGCAGGCGAACACCGCGAGCGCACCCGCCCAGTCGACACGCGCGCGCGTGGCCGTCGTTTCGGAGCGTTCCGGCTCGTGCAGATGACGCACGATCAGCCACAACGCCACCGCTCCGACCGGGAGGTTGACGAGGAAGATCCACCGCCAGTCGGCGTACGCCGCCAACAGGCCGCCCACGCCGGGGCCCGCGACCGCGGAGACCGCCCATACCGTGGACAGCTTGGACTGGATCTTGGGGCGCTCCTTGAGCGGGTACAGATCGGCGGCGAGCGTCTGGACCGTGCCCTGGAGCGCGCCGCCGCCGAGGCCCTGCACGATCCGGAAGGCGATCAGCGCCCCCATGTTCCAGGCGAGGGCGCACAGCAGCGAGCCGAGCAGGAACACGGCCGCGCCCGCCACCAGCACCGGCTTGCGGCCGTAGGTGTCGGAGAGCTTGCCGTAGACGGGGAGCGAGACGGTCACGGCCAGCAGATAGCCGGAGAAGAGCCACGAGAAGTAGGAGAAGCCGCCGAGGTCGCCGACGATCTGGGGGACGGCGGTGGAGACGATGGTGGCGTCGAGGGCCGCGAGAGCCATCGACAGCATCAGGGCGGCCACGACGGCGCCGCGGCGGTCGGGTCCGGTGTGCTGTGCGGAGTCGCGTATCGCAGGTCTCGTATCGCCGCCCACCGGATTCCTTCCCCCTGCACCTATCTGCCGCCGACCAGCTTCCCACTTGACCCTCACGTGGCGGGAGGGTGGAGCCTGAGGCGGTCCCGAGGGTGGAGGCGACCCCGAGAAGTACTCCACCGAAGGGCGGACTGCCCCTAGGGGTACCTCCGTACTACGGCTCGGGGAGGGTTCGTACCGGCGGAGGACGAGAGGGCCCCGGGTGCGTCCTTAACCTGGCTTTACGCCGCTGGGGGGCGGCTGACCGGCCTTGCGGGGGTGGGGTTTTCCCCCGCAAAAGACTGCGCTGGGCACCAGCGCGCTCGGACCCCTCCCAAGACCAGACTCATCGACGTACCGCTTCGCACGACTCATCTGCTGACCGACATAGGAGATTTGCCATGACATCGGCCGTAACCATTCCCAGGCACGGGGGCACTGGAGGGCGTACGGCCGTTGCCGCCCGGGCGCGGCAGGTCGTGAAGGCGTACGGGTCCGGGGAGACCCGGGTCGTCGCCCTGGACCATGTGGACGTGGACATCGCGCGGGGACAGTTCACCGCGATCATGGGCCCCTCGGGTTCCGGCAAGTCCACCCTCATGCACTGCCTCGCCGGTCTCGACACCGTGACCAGCGGTCAGATCCACCTGGACGAGACCGAGATCACCGGCCTGAAGGACAAGAAGCTCACACAGCTGCGCCGGGACCGGATCGGCTTCATCTTCCAGGCCTTCAACCTGCTGCCGACGCTGAACGCGATCGAGAACATCACGCTGCCCATGGACATCGCCGGGCGGAAGCCCGACAAGGAGTGGCTCACGCGCGTGGTGGACACAGTTGGACTTTCCGACCGACTCAAGCACCGGCCCACCCAGCTCTCCGGCGGTCAGCAGCAGCGCGTCGCGGTGGCCCGGGCGCTGGCCGCTCGCCCGGAGATCATCTTCGGTGACGAGCCGACCGGAAATCTCGACTCACGCGCGGGTGCCGAGGTACTGGGCTTCCTGCGCCGTTCGGTCGACGAGCTCGGGCAGACCATCGTGATGGTCACCCACGACCCGGTCGCCGCCTCGTACGCGGACCGCGTGCTGTACCTCGCCGACGGACGCATCGTCGACGAGATGTTCAAGCCGACCGCCGAGGCCGTCCTGGACCGCATGAAGGACTTCGACGCCCGGGGGCGTACGTCATGACCGTGCTCAAGACGTCGATGCGCAACTTCTTCGCGCACAAGGGACGCATGGCCCTGTCGGCCGTGGCTGTCCTGCTGTCGGTGGCCTTCGTCTGCGGGACCCTGGTGTTCACCGACACCATGAACACGACCTTCGACAAGTTGTTCGCCGCCACCTCCTCCGATGTGACGGTGAGTTCGAAGGAAGCCTCGGACACCGGCGAGACCACCGCCGACAACGGCAAGCCGCCGGTCATGCCGGCCTCAGTGGTGGACAAGGTGCGCGGCGCGCAGGGCGTGAAGTCGGCGGAGGGGACCGTTTTCTCCACCTCGGTGACCGTCGTCGACGCCGACAAGGACAACCTCTCGCCCTCCAGCGGCGCCCCGACCATCGTCGGCAGCTGGAACAGCAACGACGCCCGCACCATGGCGATCTCCTCCGGTACGGCGCCCAAGGGCTCCGACCAGGTCATGGTGGACGCGGACACCGTCGACAAGCACGATCTGCAGCTCGGTGACGAGATCTCCCTGATCAGCGCGGTCGGCACGCACACCGCGAAGATCTCGGGCATCGCCGACTTCGAGGTCACCAACCCCGGCGCGGCGATCTTCTACCTGGACACCAAGACCGCCCAGCAGGCGCTGGTCGGTGAGCCGGACGTGTACACGAACGTCAACGTCACGGCGGCGAGCGGCGTCACCGACGCGCAGCTGAAGAAGAACGTGCTCGCCGAGACCGGCGGCGACTACAAGGTGATGACGGCCAAGGAGACCGCCGACGCCAACCAGGACGACGTCGCGGAATTCATGAACGTCATGAAGTACGCGATGCTCGGCTTCGCCGGAATCGCCTTCCTCGTCGGCATCTTCCTGATCATCAACACCTTCTCGATGCTGGTCGCCCAGCGCACCCGCGAGATCGGCCTGATGCGGGCCATCGGCTCCAGCCGCAAGCAGGTCAACCGGTCGGTGCTGGTGGAGGCGCTGCTGCTGGGCGTGGTCGGCTCGCTCTTGGGCGTCGGCGCGGGCGTCGGTCTCGCGGTCGGGCTGATGAAGCTCATGGGCACCATGGGCATGGAGCTGTCCACCTCCGACCTGACGATCGGCTGGACGACTCCGGCGATCGGCCTGGTCCTCGGTGTGGTCGTCACCGTCCTCGCCGCCTATCTGCCGGCCCGCCGCGCGGGCAAGGTCTCCCCGATGGCCGCCCTGCGGGACGCGGGCGCCCCGGCGGACGCCAAGGCGGGCGTCGTACGGGCCGTGCTGGGCACGCTGCTCACCGCGGGCGGCGGCTACGCCCTCTACCTGGCCGCGTCCGCCGACAAGGCCAAGGACGGCTCGCTGTGGCTCGGCCTCGGCGTCGTCCTGTCCCTCATCGGCTTCGTCGTCATCGGCCCGCTGCTCGCGGGCGGCGTGGTGCGGGTCCTGGGCGCCCTGATCCTGCGGATGTTCGGCCCGGTCGGCCGCATGGCCGAGCGCAACGCGCTGCGCAATCCGCGCCGTACGGGCGCCACGGGAGCCGCCCTGATGATCGGGCTCGCGCTGGTCGCCTGTCTCTCGGTCGTCGGCTCCTCGATGGTCGCCTCGGCGACCGACCAGCTCGACAAGACCGTCGGCACGGACTTCATCATCCAGTCCGACAGGGGCCAGCTGGTCACTCCGGAGGCCGTGAAGGCGGCGAAGTCGACGCCGGGGCTCGACCATGTCACCCAGTACAAGATCACCGAGGCGGACTACACCACCCCCGACGGCAAGACGCTCAAGGACACCGACATCACCGCGGCCGACCCGACGTACGCGCAGGACCTGCGCACCAAGACGGTCGCCGGAAACCTCGCGGACGCCTACAAGCCCGACTCGATGTCCGTCCACGAGAAGTTCGCCGAGGAGCACGACATCCAGCTCGGCTCGAAGATCAAGGTCGACTTCAAGGACGGCGCGACGGCCGAGTTGACGGTGCGGGCGATCACCAGCAGTGATGTCGTCATCGATGCGGGCTCCAAGTACATGTCGATCGCCACGCTCGCGAAGTACGTGCCGGCCGACAAGATGCCGCTGGACCAGCTGATCTTCGCCAGCGCCAAGGAGGGCCAGCAGGACGCCGCGTACAAGTCCCTGAAGTCGGCGCTGCACGACTACCCGCAGTACACCGTGCGCGACCAGACCGACTACAAGGAGGCTCTGAAGGACCAGATCGGCCAGCTGCTGAACATGATCTACGGCCTGCTGGCCCTCGCGATCATCGTCGCGATCCTGGGTGTGGTGAACACCCTGGCCCTGTCGGTGGTGGAGCGCACCAGGGAGATCGGCCTCATGAGGGCGATCGGCCTCTCCCGCCGCCAGCTGCGCCGCATGATCCGCATGGAGTCGGTGGTCATCGCCCTCTTCGGCGCCCTGCTCGGCCTCGGCCTCGGCATGGGCTGGGGCGCGACAGCCCAGAAACTCCTCGCCCTGGAGGGCCTGAAGGTCCTGGAGATCCCCTGGGTCACCATCGGCGGCGTCTTCATCGGCTCGGCCTTCGTGGGCCTGTTCGCCGCACTGATCCCCGCGTTCCGGGCGGGCCGCATGAACGTCCTGAACGCGATCGCGACGGAGTAGCCACCGCACACGGGGGTTGCGGGGGAACCGGTGCCGGGAAGCCTTGGGGGGCTTCCCGGCACCGGGTGTTTGTCTTTCAGCCCGTCCGGCGTTCGAGGACGAGGCCGTCTGTCTTCCAGCCCGTCCGGCGTTTGAGGACAAGGCCCTTTCAGGGCCGAAGGGGGATCTGGGGGCGCAGCCCCCAGCGGGGGTCCGGGGCAGCGCCCCGGGATGGGACGGGTAGGGGCGGCGGGGGCGAGAAACCGCAAGGCCCACCCCCGCACCGAACCTGTGGAAAACCCACGTTATCCACAGCCCCGGCGCCCGCCCGCGCAGCGACGTACGCTGGAGACCCCCCGGCCCGTACGACGAGTCGGGCCCTTCGCGTTGCCCACCCTCGGACGGAAGCTCCCTCCACATGAGCCTGCACGGTCTGCTCGACGCCGTCGTCAAGGACACCGCCCTCGCGGAAGCGATCACCGCGGCCACCGACGGCAACCGCATGCACGTCGACCTCGTCGGCCCCCCGGCGGCCCGCCCCTTCGCGGTCGCCGCCCTGGCCCGCGAGGCCGGCCGGCCCGTGCTCGCGGTGACGGCGACGGGCCGGGAGGCCGAGGATCTCGCGGCCGCCCTGCGCTCCCTCCTCCCCCCGGAGGGCGTCGTGGAGTACCCCTCCTGGGAGACCCTTCCGCACGAACGCCTCAGCCCCCGCAGCGACACCGTCGGCCGCCGCCTCGCCGTCCTCAGGCGCTTGGCCCACCCCCGCCCCGACGACCCCGAGACCGGCCCGGTCTCCGTCGTCGTCGCCCCCGTCCGCTCGGTCCTCCAGCCGCAGGTCAAGGGCCTCGGCGACCTGGAACCGGTGGCCCTGCGCACCGGCCAGACCGCCGATCTGAACGAGATCGTCGAGGACCTCGCCGCCGCCGCGTACTCCCGCGTCGAGCTGGTCGAGAAGCGCGGCGAGTTCGCCGTACGAGGCGGCATCCTCGATGTGTTCCCGCCCACCGAGGAACACCCTCTGCGCATCGAGTTCTGGGGCGACGACGTCGAGGAGATCCGCTACTTCAAGGTCGCCGACCAGCGATCCCTCGAGGTCGCCGAGCACGGACTGTGGGCGCCGCCCTGCCGCGAGCTGCTGCTCACCGAGGACGTACGCGCACGCGCGCGTGCACTCGCCGAGCAGCACCCGGAGCTCGGCGAGCTGCTCGGCAAGATCGCCGAGGGGATCGCCGTAGAAGGAATGGAGTCGCTGGCTCCGGTCCTGGTCGACGACATGGAGCTGCTGCTCGACGTCCTGCCCAAGGGTGCGATGGCCCTGGTGTGCGATCCGGAGCGGGTACGCACGCGTGCGGCCGATCTCGTAGCGACCTCGCAGGAGTTCCTGCAGGCGTCCTGGGCGGCCACCGCGGGCGGTGGCGAGGCGCCCATCGATGTCGATGCGGCCTCCCTGTGGTCCATCGCGGACGTCCGCGACCGCGCGGGCGAGCTGGACATGATGTGGTGGTCGGTGTCGCCTTTCGCGGCGGACGAGGCGCTGGAAGAGGCCGACACGCTCAAGCTCGGCATGCACGCGCCCGAGACGTACCGCGGCGACACCGCGAAGGCGCTCGCCGACACCAAGGGCTGGCTCGCCGACGGCTGGCGCACGGTCTACGTCACCGAGGCCCACGGCCCCGCCGCCCGTACGGTCGAGGTGCTCGGCGGCGAGGGTATCGCCGCCCGCCTGGACGCGGACCTGGCGACGCTGAGCCCGTCCGTCGTGCACGTGGCGTGCGGCTCGATCGACTACGGCTTCGTCGATCCGGCGCTCCGGCTCGCCGTCCTCACCGAGACCGACCTGTCCGGCCAGAAGGCGGCTGGCAAGGACGGCGCGCGCATGCCCGCGCGCCGCCGCAAGACCATCGACCCGCTCACCCTGGAGGCGGGCGACTACATCGTCCACGAGCAGCACGGCGTGGGCCGCTACATCGAGATGGTCCAGCGGACCGTGCAGGGCGCCACGCGCGAGTACCTCGTCGTGGAGTACGCCCCCGCCAAGCGCGGCCAGCCCGGCGACCGGCTCTACATCCCCACCGACCAGCTGGAGCAGATCACCAAGTACGTCGGCGGCGAGGCGCCCACGCTGCACCGCCTGGGCGGCGCGGACTGGACGAAGACCAAGGCACGTGCGAAGAAGGCCGTCAAGGAGATCGCGGCCGACCTGATCAAGCTGTACAGCGCGCGGATGGCGGCCCCGGGGCACGCCTTCGGCTCGGACACCCTGTGGCAGCGTGAGTTGGAGGACGCCTTCCCCTACGCGGAGACGCCGGATCAGCTCACCACCATCGCCGAGGTCAAGGAGGACATGGAGAAGACGGTCCCGATGGACCGCCTGATCTGCGGCGACGTCGGCTACGGCAAGACGGAGATCGCGGTCCGGGCCGCCTTCAAGGCCGTACAGGACGGCAAGCAGGTGGCGGTGCTGGTGCCGACGACGCTGCTGGTGCAGCAGCACTTCGGGACGTTCTCCGACCGGTACTCCCAATTCCCGGTCAATGTACGGGCGTTGTCCCGCTTCCAGACGGACACCGAGGCGAAGGCGGTCCTGGGGGGCCTGAAGGACGGGGCGGTGGACATCGTCATCGGCACGCACCGTCTGTTCTCGGCGGAGACGAAGTTCAAGGACCTCGGTCTGGTCATCGTCGACGAGGAGCAGCGCTTCGGCGTCGAGCACAAGGAGCAGCTGAAGAAGCTGCGCGCCAATGTGGACGTCCTGACTATGTCCGCGACGCCCATCCCCAGGACCCTGGAGATGGCGGTCACCGGCATCCGCGAGATGTCCACGATCACCACGCCCCCGGAGGAGCGGCACCCGGTCCTGACCTTCGTCGGCCCGTACGAGGAGAAGCAGATCGGCGCGGCGATCCGCCGTGAACTCCTGCGCGAGGGCCAGGTCTTCTACATCCACAACCGGGTGGAGTCCATCGACCGCGCGGCCGCCAGGCTCCGTGAGATCGTCCCCGAGGCGCGGATCGCGACCGCGCACGGCCAGATGTCGGAGACGGCGCTGGAGCAGGTGGTGGTGGACTTCTGGGAGAAGAAGTTCGACGTGCTCGTCTCGACGACGATCGTCGAGTCGGGCATCGACATCTCCAACGCCAACACGCTGATCGTGGAGCGCGGCGACAACTTCGGCCTCTCCCAGCTGCACCAGCTGCGCGGCCGGGTCGGCCGTGGCCGGGAGCGCGGCTACGCGTACTTCCTGTACCCGCCGGAGAAGCCGCTGACGGAGACGGCCCACGAGCGCCTGGCGACGATCGCCCAGCACACGGAGATGGGCGCGGGCATGTACGTGGCGATGAAGGACCTGGAGATCCGCGGCGCGGGCAACCTCCTCGGCGGCGAGCAGTCCGGCCATATCGCGGGCGTCGGCTTCGATCTGTACGTCCGTATGGTCGGCGAGGCGGTGGCGGACTACCGCGCGTCCCTGGAAGGCGGCGTGGAGGAGGAACCGCCGCTGGAGGTCAAGATCGAGCTCCCGGTCGACGCGCACGTCCCGCACGATTACGCACCGGGCGAGCGGCTGCGCCTGCAGGCCTACCGTTCCATCGCCTCCGCCAACACGGAGGAGGACGTCAAGGCCGTACGCGAGGAACTCGTCGACCGCTACGGCAAGTTGCCCGAGCCGGTGGAGAACCTGCTGCTGGTGGCAGGACTGCGCATGCTCGCCCGCGCGTGCGGGGTCGGCGAGGTCGTCCTGCAGGGCAACAACATCCGCTTCGCCCCGGTGGAGTTGCGCGAGTCGCAGGAGCTGCGGCTGAAGCGCCTGTACCCGGGCAGCGTGATCAAGCCGGCGGCGCATCAGGTGCTGGTGCCGCGGCCGAAGACGGCGAAGGTGGGCGGGAAGCCACTGGTCGGGCGGGAACTGCTGGGCTGGGTCGGGGAGTTCCTTGCGTCGATTCTGGGGTCGTGACCTGCCCTGAGCGCGCCTTATGACTCGCGTCGGAACAGCATGCCCGCCAACTCGCGGAAGACCTCTTCCGGATCCCGGTCGCCGACCGGACCGTCCAGGTTGTGCCCCAGGAGCAGCGTGGCGAACCCGTGGGCCAGTGACCATGCGGCGACGCCCGCGAGGCGGCTGTCGATGCCGAGTTCCTCGGACTGCACGGTGGCGACGGCCCGGCGCAGGGCGTCGCCGGCGAGGGTGCGGGCGGTGGTGAGTTCGAGGTCGTCGGCGCGCAGCAGTTCGGGGGAGAACATGACCTGGAAGTGCGCCGGGTGCTCGCGAGCGAAGCGTACGTAGCGCACGCCCGAGTCCTTCAGGTCCGTGGCCTCGGTGAGCGTGGCCGCGAGCAGCCCGAATCCTTCGGCCGCGATGGCGGTGAGCAGCCCGGTGCGGTCCTTGAAGTGGTAGGCCGGCGCCGCGTGCGAGACCTCGGCGCGGCGGGCGAGATCACGCAGGCTCAGCGCGGACGGGCCGTCGGCGGCGATGACGTCGAGCGCGGCGGTGAGGATGGCGCGGCGCAGGTCACCGTGGTGGTACGGGCGTTCGGCGGGCTTCTTGGCGGGTGCGGGGGTCATGCTCAGCAGCGTACGCGCAATCTAGGCATTGACAAGTTCGACGGGCTCGGGCAATCTTGTCAGTGTCAAGTTGCGGAGCGGGTCGCTGACTCCGAGGCTGCCTGGAGTGCGAGGGGGAAGCATCATGTCGACGTACGACGAAGAGGTCGGCGGAGTCGGTGGGATCGAACCGGCCCGTGTCCGCCAGCTCTGGCACCTGCTGGAGCCGCTGCATGCGGTGCTGTACTACGCGCCGGAGGTCTTTGAGGAGGCCGCCGCGCTCGGGTACGACACGAAGGAGCGCTGGCCGAGCTACTTCCCGTTCCGGGCGGCGCCGTTGGGTGCGGTGGGCAGTGAGCGCGTGACCTCCGCCTTCTACAGCTTCAGCCCCTGCATGGTCGCCGAGCACATCGACCCGGCGTGGAAGATCGCGAGCCCGGATGACGTACTGGAGGCGAGACTGCGCGGCATGGACCGGGCGTACCGCGCGATATTCGGTGACCGCATCGACAGCCCGGAGCTGGCGGAGGCCGCCGCCCTCGCCCGGCGCGCTGCCGAGGCGGCGAACACGGCGGGCCGCCCGCTCGCCGCGGCCAACGCCGAACTGGACTGGCCCGAGCCACCCCACCTCCAGCTGTGGCACGCCGCGACGATCCTGCGCGAACACCGCGGCGACGGCCACCTCGCCGCCCTGCTCATCGCCGACCTCGACCCGATCGAGTCACTCGTGTCCTTCGCCGCGATAGGCGCCGCGCCCGTCGAACGCTTCGAGAGCCGGGGCTGGAGCGCGCAGGAGTGGGCAACGGCCCGCGAACGCCTTGTAACCCGCGGCCTGTTGAACCCCGACGGCACGGCAACGGACGCGGGCCACGCCCTGCGCCGCGGCATAGAGAACCAAACCGACCACCTCGCCGCCGCCCCCTGGCGCCCGCTCACCCCTCAGGACATCGACCGACTCACCAACCTGCTGGGCGAGTTCTGGGTCGCGGTCCTCTCCTCAGGCCTGCTGCCCTCGGAGACGACGCTGGGGATAGGCAAGGTCTGAGGGGCGCCGGAGTCTAGTGCGCATGCCGGAAGGCCGACCGGCGTGGACGTTCGCCGCCGGTGGCGGGCCGCTTCCCGAACCGATGCGGGTCGACGGGGACTCGGCCGCGCAGTGCATGGGCAGGGCGCTGCTCCGGCTGCGAGCGGCCGGGCTGGCTGTGCCTTTTTGAACCTTCGTCGTGGGCGCCGTCGTTGTGGGAAGAGACGAAGCCGCCCGCGGGTGGTGGGGCTCCGCGGACGGCCTCTATTTTCGGGGTGGTTCAGGGAACCGGCGGGGCGCGTCCCCGTTGGGGTGTGGCGTCCGGCGGGTTTCAGGGCCTCCGTGGGTCTCCGGTCTACGGCTGTTCGGGCCTGTCGCGGTCCATGCCGAGCGCGCCTTCGCCCCTTCGCTGCGCGTCGTCGACCTGGCTCTCGTACTTGTTGCCCGTCTTCTCGTTGGCCTTCTTCTCTGCGGTGTCGGACATGTCCTTGGCTTTGTCCTGCATCCCGCGGTTGCTCTTGAACCTGTCGAAGATGCCCATCCAGAGCTCCTTCCGGAGGTGACTCAGAACCGACGATACGCCGCTGATATGACTAATGCGCATTATCAGTCGGTATGGTCTGGACCTCTCGGCCGCTACCGTGGGACGGAGAAATCCGGCACGCAGGGGAGGGGCGCATCGTGATGCGTCTGAGGGGCGGGGCGGCGGCATCCGCCGCGGTGCTCGGCATGGTGCTCGTACTCGCGGGCTGCGACGACCTGGAGGATCTGCCCCTGGACGATGCCGCTTCCGGCTCAGCCCAGGACGCCGGCCCAGGCCGCGCGGTCAGTCCTCTGGACAACCCCGACGGCACCGAGCCGGGATTGGCGGTCATCACCTCCGACGCCGACCGGGCCGAGGCACGGGCGCTGATCGAGAAGGTGGCGACCAAGGGCCGCGGCCCCAAGACCGGGTACGACCGTGACGAGTTCGGCTACGCCTGGATGGACTCGGCGCCGGGCGGCATACCGTTCGCCCGCAACGGCTGCGACACCCGCAACGACCTCCTCCAGCGGGACGGCGAGGACCTGCGCTTCCGGTCCGGCTCGGACTGCGTCGTGATGTCGATGCGGCTGAACGACCCGTACACGGGCAAGGCGATCGACTGGACCAAGTCCCGTGCCACGGAGGTCCAGATCGACCACGTCATGCCGCTCTCCTACGACTGGCAGATGGGCGCCGCACGCTGGACCGAAGGAAAACGCCAGGCCATCGCCAACGACCCGCTGAACCTGATGCCGGTCGATGGCCGGACCAACAGTTCCAAGGGCGACTCGGGCCCCGCCTCCTGGCTCCCCCCGAACAAGCAGATCCGCTGCTCCTACGCGGTGCGCTTCGCTCAGGTCTCGCTGAAGTACGAGCTGCCCGTGACGGCGCCCGACAAGGAGATGATGCTGCGGCAGTGCGGAGGCTGACCGCATGCAGTTGACGGTATCTAGCCTGGCCGAGCGCCCCGAGAAGTTCGAGCAGGTCGTGGGGGTGGCGGCCAGCTGGCCGGAGCCGGTGCTGAACGACCCGGTGGGCAACGCCCACTACGGCCGGATCGCCACCGAACTCCCCGAGTATGTGCAGTTCGCCGAGGACGAGCAGGGCGAGGTCGTCGCCCACGCCTAGAGCGTGCCCGCTGAGCGCCCACGCCCGGGCGGGCGCCGTCATCGACTCGGTGGCCCCGGCCTCGATGACCGTGTCCGGCTCGCTTGAGCAGTTGCGCGAGTGGACCGGGCTGCCCTTCGACACCCCGGGCCACATCGAGGTGCCCACGGCTCAGGCGCCGAGCGCGTCCAGGTCGAGGATCTCGCCGGTGGGCTTGTCCGCGGGGACCGGCTTGTCGTAGTCGCTGAAGGAGAGCGAACCGCTGTCGCCGGGGGTGGTGCTGACGAGCTTCAGCACATACGGCTCACCCTCGGTGGCGACGTAGAGCGTGAAGCTCTCCTTGCCGTCCTTCTCGTGCAGGGTGATCGCGGGCGTGCCGTCGACCGTCGTGGTCTTGCCGCGGGTGGCGTCCGACTCACCGTCGGTGGCGTCACCGAGGATCGTGTTCACGTCGCAGAAGTCGGCCAATTCCTCGGCGCCCCCGCCCGTGGCGGACATCTTGGTCCACTTCCCGGCCAGCATGGCAACCACCGCGTCGGTGTCCGCCTTGGGCTCACCCTCGCTCTGGCTGCGCAGGAAGGCCTCGTCGTACTTCATATAGACGGTGTCGCCGGTCTTGATCAGGTCGGCCCTGCCCTCGCCGTCCATGTTCATATGGCCGGCGCACTCGCCCTGCTGATTGACGGCCATGTCCATGCCTATCCGGCCGCCGCTCTCCTCGTCGGGGATGTCGCCCTTGATCCGGAACGAGTCCGCGTCGCTGGTGGCCTGCACCGCCCGGTCGACGATCTCCCCGCCGGTCAGCCCGGCGAATGCTTCCTTCGGCTCACTGGACGGACTGGCCTTGTCGGACTGGCCGGCGCTCGGCTTGTCCTTCGCCTTGCCCTCCGACTTGTCGTCGCCCTGGCAGCCGGTGACGGCCACGGTGGCGACGGCGGTGAGACAGAGAGCGGCAAGTGCGGTGCGACGCATGAGGGTTCCTCGGTGAAGACGTAGCGCGCGGGGCGCTGGTTGGCAGTTGAGGTGAGGCCGCCTATGGGGGTGGGCGGCAAGGGCGGGGCGCGGCGGTGCGTGTTGCGGTGGTGCCGCGCCCCGTGTGGCGACACGTCGGCCCAGGGGCCGGGGTCAGGCGGACTTCTTCCAGTCCTGGCAGCCGTACGTCTTGAAGTAGGCGTCCGAGGAACTGATGGTGACGACGGCCGTGCCGGTCACATTATTGTTCGCGATGATCGAGTCGATCGAGTGGTCGGCGTTCTTGGCGCGCTCCCAGTAGCAGGAGTCGTCGGTGTTGCCGGTGGACTTGTAGGTGCCGGGTGCGATGTCCACGCCGACTCTGAGCATGCCCGCGTCGCCGGCCATCTTGGAGGCCGGGGAGCCCTTCGCCTTCTCGTCGACGGCCTCCCAGTCGCCACAGCCGCTGGACGAGAAGAGCTTGTCCGTGGCCTTGATGGTGACGTAACTCGTGCCGGTCACATTGTCGTTGGCCAGCAGCGAGTCCATCTCGCCGGACGAGTCCTTGGCCCGCTCCCAGTAGCACATGCCGTCGGTGTTGCCGGTGGTGCGGTAGGTGCCGGGCTTGATGTCCGAACCGACCTGGAAGTCGCCGTCCCCCTCGAACGCGACCTTCTTCTCGGCGACTTCCGCCGCGTCCGACTTCTGCTTCTCGCCACCGGTGCTGCGGTCCGCGGACGCCGAAGAGCCCTTGTCGCTGGAGTCGCCGCTGTCGTTCCCGGCGTTCGCCGACACGGCGCCGATCACGACGATCCCCACGACGGCGCCCAGCGCGACCTTGCCCTTCATGCCCATGGCTGTTCCCCTCCCCTGAGCGGCGACCGCCTCCACCGGCGGTCGCTCGTTCGATGGGTCAATAAGAGCAGAGCGTGTGAACCGAGTCAACACGGTTCACAGAATGTCTTGTGTACACGGCCGTGAATGCTCAGATCTTGCGTACGTCGGTATGCTCGTCGTCACAGACCAGGTGCAGGTGAATCGGGCGGGCGAGGGGAGCCGGGCGGTGCAGGACAATGCGACAGAGGTGACCGCGGCCGGAATCGCCCGGCTCGCAGGCGTCGGCCGTGCCGCCGTCAGTAACTGGCGGCGCCGGCACGCCGACTTCCCCAAGCCCGTGGGCGGCACTGAGACCAGCCCGTCCTTCGCGCTCGCCGAAGTCGAGGCGTGGCTTCGCTACCAGGGCAAACTCGCCGAAGTCCCACTGCGTGAACGGGTCTGGCAGCAGCTTGTCGGCCACCCCGAAGGCCCGGTCGCCGCCCTCACACACGCCGGCTGCGTCCTGCTGCTCATCCATGACCGGCCCACGCTCTGGCTGGAGGTGAGCGCCGGCTCCGACGAACGGCTCGCCGCGATGCTGCCAGGGGCGCTGGAGCAGGTGCTCGCGCCGCGGTTCGGGGTGACGTCGGCGCGAAGGGGCGCGGGGGCTGTGAACTCGCGTTCGGCTGTGAACTCGCCGGGTGCTGTGAACACCCGTAGCAGCGCGAACTCGCGCGGCGATGTGAAGTCGGGCGCCGCTGTGAACGAGCCAGGCGCCGTGAACACGTCGGCCGCTGTGAACACCCCCGCCGCCCCGACCGCGCCCGCTGCCGGAATCCGCCCCGATGCCGTGAACACCCCATCCCCTGTGAACACCACGCCCACCGTTCACACGCCCACGGTTCACGCCCCCGCCGTGCACACCCCCACCGGCCCCGAAGTCCTCCCCTCCGCCCCCCTCCTGCGCGGTGCCGCCGAGCTCGCCGCCGAGATGGGTGGCGCCCGCCAGGCCTTCGAGTTCCTGCTCGGGCGGCACCTCGACGCCAACCCGCGGCAGTACACGCTCACCCCCGCCGAACTCGCCGGTCTCATGGCCGACCTGGCCGGCCCGGCCCGTACCGCCTTCGACCCCGCCTGCGGCACCGGCGCCCTCCTGCGCGCCGTTGCCCCCCGCCCCGAGCAGGAGCTGTACGCCCAGGACAGCGCCCCCGACCTCGCCGCCGTGACCGCGCTCCGGCTCGCCCTGCGCACCCGGGCCACCGTGCGCGCCGCCGTCGGTGACACCCTGCGCGCCGACGCCCATCCCGAGCTGCGCGCCGACACCGTCCTGTGCCACCCGCCGTTCAACGAGCGCAACTGGGGCCACGACGAACTCGCCTACGACCCCCGCTGGGAGTACGGCTTCCCGGCGCGTACCGAGTCCGAGCTGGCCTGGGTGCAGCACGCGCTCGCGCGGCTGAAGGACGGCGGTACCGCCGTGCTGCTCATGCCGCCCGCCGCCGCCTCCCGCCGCTCCGGCCGCCGGATCCGCGCCGACCTGCTGCGGCGCGGTGCGTTGCGCGCCGTCGTCGCCCTGCCGGTCGGTGCGGCACCGCCGTACAACATTCCGCTCCACCTGTGGGTGCTGCGCAGGCCCGACAAGGCGCCCGCTCAGCCCGAGGTGCTGCTCGCGGACGCCGGGCAGTTCGCGACGGAGGGGCGCGGGGGGCCCGACTGGCGGGCCGTGCGGGATGCCGTGCTCGACGCCTGGCGCGCCTTCGACCGGGCCGGCACCCTCGATGAGCGGCCGGGCCTGGCCCGCGCGTTGCCCGTGATCGACCTCCTCGACGACGACGTCGATCTCGCCCCGGCCCGCCATCTGCCGCCCCCGACGGCGACCGACGGCGCCGAGGCGCTCACGGCCGTGCGCGAGCGCCTGGGGGAGACCCTGGGGCTCGCGGCCGAACTCACGCCCCCTCCCGCCGCGGGCGCCCGGCCCGTGCGCTGGCCGCTCACCACGGTCGGTGAACTCGCGCGCGGGGGCGCCCTGGTGATGCGTACCGGCGGAAACGGCGGCCACGCGCGCGTACCGGTGCTCACCGACCATGACGTCCTCGCCGGGACGGCACCCTCGGGGACGCTGCCCGAGAGCGACGAGGAGCCGGTGCTGACGGAGCCCGGCGATGTCGTCGTCCCGGTGCTCGGTGGCGGCTCGATGGCGCGTGTGATCGACGATGCGACGGGGGGCGCCGCCCTGGGGCGCAACCTCGTGCTTCTGCGCCCCGATCGCACGGCGCTCGACGCGTGGTTCCTCGCCGGCTTCCTGCGCGGCACCGCCAACAACCGCCAGGCCAGCAGTTACGCGTCCACCGCGACCCGCCTCGACGTGCGCCGCCTCCAACTGCCCCGGCTCCCCCTCGACGAACAACGGCGCTACGGCGCGCGCTTCCGCGCCCTCGACGAGTTCGAGCGGGCGCTCAGGCACGCGAACCGGCTCGGGGACCAGCTCGTGCGCGGGATGTACGACGGTCTGACCGACGGGACGGTCGCCCCCGACTGAGCCACCGGCCATGAGACCCCGGCCATGCGACCGGGCGAGGGTCCGGCCCTGGGTCCTGCCGAGGGAAGTGATCAGTACAACAACGGTTCGGTACAACCCGGGACCGGTTGTCCGTGTCGGCCTATACGCTCGAACTCTCTCGTTCGTTCGTCCCCATCGGCCAACCGGTCCAGGAGCAGTCATGTACGGCCACGGCGCGGCGCCGCCCACCCGCAGTGAGGCAACTGTCATCTCCCTGCGGGTGCTGTTCGCCGCCGCCGGTCTCCTCTCCTGCGGGATCCTCGCGTGCGTGCCGCTGTTCCGCGTGGCCATCCTGCGCGGGCGGTGGCCGGACTGGCTGCTGGCCTGGGTGAGCCTGCCGGTGGGCATCGCGTGTTTCGCGGTGGTCGGCTCGGTGCCGGAGGAGGACGTGAAGTCGGACATCGCGCTGGCCGCGGTCCTGCTGCTCGGCGCGTTCAGTTCCGTGTACTTCCTGGTGATGGACATCCGCTTCCACAGCAGGCTCCGCCGGCAGTACGGCGGTTACGCGCAGGCGCAGGCCACGACGATGCACGCGCCGAACGGGCCCGCCGGTTACGGCTACCCGCAGCCGCCGTCGCCGTACACGACCACGCCGGTCCAGCAGCCCCTGGCGCAGCAGCCGCCCGCGCCGATACCGCACCCGTCGACCCCCCGTCCGCCGATGCCCCACGACGCCGTGCCCCCCAGCCCCGTACCGGCGCCCCCGCAGCGGCCCGCGCCCGCGCGTATCGACCAGGTGCGCGCCGAGCTCGACGAGCTCAGTGACTATCTGCGCCACCACGACGGCCGGAACAACGGCGACCACGAGGGCGGAAGGTGACCGTGACGACAGGGCGTGTCGTCGCCGGCCGTTACGAACTGTCCACGCTCATCGGGCAGGGCGGCATGGGCCAGGTCTGGACGGCGTACGACCAGCGGCTCGACCGGCGCGTGGCGGTGAAGCTGCTGCGCCCGGACAAGGTGGCGGGTCAGGAGGCGGACGAGCTGCGCCGCCGGTTCGTGCGGGAGTGCCGGGTGACCGCGCAGGTCGACCATCCCGGTCTGGTCACCGTGCACGACGCGGGCAGCGAGGGCGAGGAGCTGTTCCTCGTCATGCAGTACGTCGACGGCGCGGACCTCTCCGACCACCTTGCCGAGCACGACCCGTACCCCTGGCAGTGGGCGGTCGCGGTCGCCGCGCAACTGTGCGCCGTGCTGAGCGCCGTGCACGCCGTGCCGATCGTCCACCGCGACCTCAAGCCGCGCAATGTGATGGTGAAACAGGACGGCACGGTCACCGTCCTCGACCTCGGCGTCGCCTCCGTCATGGACGCCGACACCACCCGCCTCACCCACACCGGCACCCCCATCGGCTCGCCCGCATACATGGCGCCCGAGCAGGCGATGGGCGGCGCGGTCGGCCCGTACACCGACCTGTACGCGCTCGGTGTGCTCCTGCATGAACTCCTCAGCGGCGACGTGCCGTTCTCCGGCTCCACGGCGCTCGGTGTGCTGCACCGGCATCTGTACGAGCCGCCGCTGCCCGTGCGCCGGATGCGCCCCGAGGTGCCCGAGGCGCTGGAAGCGCTGGTCCTGCGCCTGCTCGCCAAGGACCCGCAGCACCGCCCGGCGTCCGCGCAGGAGGTGTACGAGGACCTGGCGCTGCTCCTGCCCGCGCGCGGGACGCCCACCGGGGCGCCCCTCGACCCCACGCGTCCCTTCCTGCGCCCGCACGCCCCCTGGCCGGACCGCGCGCGCACGCCCGCGCCCCAGCCCGCCCTCGCCACACCGGTCACCCCGGCCGCCGAGAAGCCGGACGTCGCGCGGGCCGTCGACGAGGTCAAGCGCCTCCTCGGCGAGGGCCGTATCACCCAGGCCGTCGACATCCTCGGCGCGATACTCCCGGTCGCCGCCGAGCAGCACGGCGAGAAGTCCCCGGTCGTACGCACCCTGCGCAAGCAGTACGCGGCCACGCTCCTGGACGACGGCCAGTACCGGCGCGCGCTGCCCGTCCTGCGCGCCCTCGCCGCCGAACGCGCCGCCGAGGCCGGCCACGCCGACCCCCAGTCCCTGCGCTTCCGCTACGACGCGGCCCAGTGCCTGGAGCAGCTCGGCGACCCGGCGGCGGCGCTGACGGAATACCGGGCCCTCCTCCCGTACTACGAGAACCAGTACGTGGCCGGCGACCCGGAGCTCGCCCACGACGTCCGCCGCCGCATCGGCCACCTCCTGCTCGCCCTCGGCGACCGCCCCGCCGCCCACGACACCCTCGTCCGCCTCCTGCACGACGTGGAACGCCTGCACGGGCCCGGCCACCCCCTGGCGACGGACATCCGGCGGACGCTGCAGTGGCTGGGTCAGGTGCGCGGCTAGGGCCTGTCCGGCGGATCAGGTCGGCTGCAGGGAACGGCGCATTGCAACTGAGCCGAGCGGGGTCTGGTGCGTGCAGCTGCAAGGCGGAGGAGGGAGTCGACGCGGAGCGTCGGCGAGTGACGACAACGCCGCAGATGTGCGTGCCAGGGCCCGCGACGCCGGCATGATCCGCCGGACAGGCCCTAGCAGGGCGCCGGCCACGGACAGCGTGCCGGTGCCCGAAGTCCCGGTGAATCGTTGGTCGAATGGGTTGGCCAGAGCTTGGCCACTGCCTACCATCGATCAACGCAAGACTTTGTGCACCGCCGCACAATCTCCTCGGGAGGCTTCCTTGCACCGCCGCTACCGCCGCCGTCGCACCGCGCTCCTCCTCTCCGCCGCCATCGCCGCTGCGCCCCTCCTCACCGCCTGCGGAAACGATGCGCATCCCGGCGCGGCGGCCGTCGTCGGCGATCAGCGGATCACCGTCTCCCAGCTGGAGAACAGGGTGAAGGAGGTGCGCGCGGCACAGCGCGCGGTCGTGCGGGACGAGACGCAGTACGCCCAGGCCGTCGCCCGGACCGGCAGCCTCACCCGCGACACCCTGCACGGCATGGTCCTGGACCGGGTGCTGCACCAGGCCGCCCAGGACGCGGGCATCACCGTCAGCCGCAAGGAGATCCAGGAGATGCGCAGCGGCCTGGAACAGCAGGCCGGCGGTGTCAAGGAGCTGGAGACGGCCTGGCTCCAGGAGTACGGCGTGGCCCCGCAGCGCCTGGAGGAGAACCTCCGCCTGCAGCTGGAGGCCCAGAAGCTGGCCGCCAAGCTCGGCACCGACACCACCCAGCCGGAGTTCTGGAAGGCCCTGTCCGAGGCCTCCGAGAAGCTCGACGTCGACCTCAACCCGCGCTACGGCAGCTGGGACGTCCAGAAGAGCAGCCGGGTGGACGCCAAGACGCCGTGGGTGCGTGAGGTGACGGCGGCAGGGGCCGAGCAGCCGGCATAGAAGCACCGAGGTGCTGCGGTCATACGATCACACCCCACGCTCCGCCTGTGGATAACTTGATCGGGTCCGTCACCGCCGTGCGTTAGCTTCGAACCGTGAACACCACCAGCCCCGAAGCCACGCCCGCCGCCGCCCCCGGCCGCATCGTCCTGCTCACCACCAGCCACCGCGTCGCCCCCGGCCTGCTGTCCTGGCCCGCCTGGCAGGCGCTGCACTCCGCCGACAGCGTGCTGTGCGCGGACGGCGCCCACCCGCAGCTGCCGTATCTGCGCGAGGCGGGGATACGGGTGGCCGAGGCGGCGCCGACCGCCGAGGAGCTGGTCGACATCTGCGCCGGCGGCCGCACCGTCGTGGTCGTGGCGACCGGCGAGGGCGAACCGGCGCTGACCGACGGCCTCGCCCGCCTCGCCGGCTCCGGCCGCGTCAGCATGCCGGAGCTGGAACTGCTCCCCGCCTCCTACGACCTGCCGGGCGCCCGCCTGCTCGACCTCGTCCAGGTCATGGACCGCATCCGCGCCGAGTGCCCCTGGTCGTCCCAGCAGACCCACAAGGGGCTGGCCAAGTACGGCATCGAGGAGGCCTATGAACTCGTCGAGGCCATCGAGGAAGGGGACCGGGACGAACTGCGCGAGGAACTGGGGGACGTCCTCCTCCAGGTCGTCTTCCACGCCCGCATCGCCGAGGAGGATCCCGACGCGCCCTTCTCCATCGACGATGTCGCCGGCACCATCGTCGCCAAGCTGATCCACCGCCACCCGCATGTCTTCGGAGACGAGACGGCCACCACCCCGGAGGAGGTCAAGGAGCACTGGCTGCGGACCAAGGCGACAGAGAAGCGCAGGGAGTCCGTCACCGACGGCATCCCCCTCGGCCAGCCGGGCCTCGCCCTCGCGGCGAAGCTGGCGTCCCGCGTCAGAACGGCCGGTCTTGACGTCCCCCTGCCGCAGACCGAGGGCATCGGCTACGACCTCCTCGCCCTCGCGGTGCGCGCCGAGGCGGAGGGCGTGGACCCGGAGGCCGCGCTGCGGGCGGCGGGACGGGCATACCGGGATGCGGTGCGGGCTGCCGAGGGCCTGGAAGGTTAGTACGGTTACCCAAGGGCCGGCTCTGGGGCACGGGGGCTTGTATGTCAGGCATGTTGGACGATCTGGCGGCTGCGGCGGCTGGGGTTCTGGTGTCGTCGATGGGATCGGCGGAGTGGGAACTGCGGGCCAAGCCGACGTTCGTCCATATCTACGGCATCGCCATGAAGGAGGACGCCGGCCCGACCCTGGACAGCTTCCGGCGCGATGTGAGCAGCGGGGCGATCTCCGCGCGGAACGCGGCGCTGATCTGGAAGTCCAAGATCCGTATGGCCTTCAACAGGGCGGTCATCGCCCATGAAGTCCAGCAGTTCATCGAGGAGTTCAAGCCGGTCCCCTCGGCCGCCTGTCCGTCCTGTGAGGCCCAGACGGAAAGCGGCGACATCTACTGCGTGGAGTGCGGTGACGTCCTCGGCGCCCCGGTTCCGGTACCGCCCCCCGTCTCCGTCATCTCCGTCTCCCAGGACACGCCCCACGTCCCCGGCCCCCAAGAGCACGTCGACTTCAGCCGGTCCCGCTTCAACGCCCCCGTCATCGGCGTACAGAACAACTACGGCCACATAGGCTCCGCATCCGCCGACCGCTGGCCCCGCCTCGCCGAGTTACGGCGCCGCGCCCTGGGCGTACGGCCCGTCAGTGCCTTCGGGGACGAGCCCGCCCTGCCGCCGTACATCCCGCGCGACCGGGACGCGGACCTCGACCGGCTGGTCGCGCAGGCCTTGCGTGAGGGTGGTCTGGTCGTGGTCACCGGCGAGCCGCTGGCCGGCAAGACGGCGACGGCCTGGGCCGCGCTGCACCGCAACGCCGACGACAACACCCGTATCTTCAACGCCCACTCCGGGACGGATCTGCGCGAGCTCCCCGCCGCCCTGCGCGGGCGCGATCCCGCCGGTACGTATGTGGTGTGGCTGGACGATCTGGAGGGCCATCTCGACGAACGGGGCGTGGTGGCGGGGCCGTTGGCGCAGGTCATCCACGAGGGCGTGCTGGTGCTCGCGACGATGCGGGACACGGCGTACGAGGCACACCGCTTCGGGGACCATCCGACGGCCCGTGCCCTGCGTGGTGCCCGCACCGTGGATCTGACCTGCGACTGGAGCGAGGACGAACTCGCGCGGCTCGCTCGGTCGGACGACCCACGGCTCGGGGACGCGTTGCGATGGCGGGGCGAGCTGGGGGTCACCCAGTTCCTGTCGGTCGGCCCGGAGTTGTGGGAGGAGTGGTGCCGGGCGAGCCGTCCGGGCGGGCGGGCGAACGGGTATCTGCTGGTGAGCGCGGCCATCGACGCGGCCCGCTGTGGTCTCACCAGTGGTCTGGCGCCCGAGACATGGGAGTACATGATCAACGTACGCGGCATGTACGGATATAGCCGGGTGCACGGGGACAGACGCCTGGACGGTCCCGTCTCGCAGGACGACCTGGAGTGGGCGACCAGGCCCCGGCTCGGAGTCAGCGGGCTGCTCGTACCCGGTGCGGAAGAGGGCACGTGGCGGGCGTGCGGGACGCTCGTCGCGGACGCGAGCCGTTGCCCCGGCCTGCCGCCCTTCACCTCTCACCTCTGGGGGACCATGGCCCACGTGGCGGCGGAGTATGACCTGCCCGAGCGCGACGAGGTGTCCCGGGCGGCTCGCGACGTCGTGCGGATCGCGGCCGAGGCGGGCGAACTCGGCGCCGATGCGATCCTGGCCGTTCTGTCGACCTGGGCCGGCGACGCCCCGGAGGCGCGGCGCTGGTGGGGCAGGATCGCGGAGAGAGAGCCGAGCATGGCCGACTCCCTCGGGCGGTATCTCCTCCTTGAACAGGGAGAGCTGACCGAGGCCATCCCCTATATCCAGGTGGCGGCGGAGGCCGGAAATCCCGAACCCGCGGAGCTACTGGGTTTCCTTCTGCTCGCGCGGGCCCTGCACTGGCTGGGCGTGGCGGCCGAGAACGGCAAGCCCTCCGCCGGCGAGGTTCTCCCCGCGCTTCGGGCGGCCCTCGGGGAGGAACAGATCGTGGCCGCCCTGATGCGGCATCGCGCCGAGGCCGCCCCGAAGCGGCCCCCCGCCCCCGGCCCCGCACTGTCGTCGGAACGCGCCGTCCGCATCGGCGTCGACCTGGTCCTCGGCCGACACCACGACCCGGCACTCGAAGAGACCCTTGAGACACCGCCGGATACCGTCAAGGAGTGACCGACCACTCCACCCCCGCCCCCAACACCCCCGCCCCGGCCCCCGACCTCTTCACCTGGGAGTTCGCCGCCGACCCCTACCCCGCCTACGCCTGGCTCCGTGAGCACGCCCCCGTGCACCGGACCACGCTCCCCAGCGGAGTGGAGGCCTGGCTGGTCACCCGTTACGCCGACGCCAAGCAGGCCCTGGCCGACCAGCGGCTCAGCAAGAACCCCGCACATCACGACGAGCCCGCCCACGCCAAGGGCAAGACCGGTATCCCCGGTGAGCGCAAGGCCGAGCTGATGACGCATCTGCTCAATATCGACCCGCCGGACCACACCCGGCTGCGACGGCTCGTCAGCAAGGCGTTCACGCCGCGCCGGGTCGCCGAGTTCGCGCCGCGCGTGCAGGAGCTCACCGACCAGCTCATCGACAAGTTCGCGCACACCGGCAGCGCCGACCTCATCCATGAGTTCGCCTTCCCGCTCCCCATCTACGCGATCTGCGATCTGCTCGGCGTCCCCCGCGAGGACCAGGACGACTTCCGGGACTGGGCGGGCATGATGATCCGCCACCAGGGCGGCCCCAGGGGCGGAGTCGCCCGGTCCGTGAAGAAGATGCGCGGCTATCTCGCCGAGCTCATCCACCGCAAGCGCGAGGCGCTGCCCGCCGAGCCCGCCCCCGGCGAGGACCTCATCTCCGGGCTCATCCGCGCCTCCGACCACGGCGAGCACCTCACCGAGAACGAGGCCGCGGCGATGGCCTTCATCCTTCTGTTCGCCGGCTTTGAAACCACGGTGAATTTGATCGGTAATGGAACATTTGCCCTGCTGACCCACCCCGATCAGAGGGCCCGCCTCCAGCAATCCCTCGCCGCACAGGAGACGGACCTCCTCGAAACCGGCGTAGAGGAACTCCTCCGCTACGACGGCCCCGTGGAGCTGGCCACCTGGCGCTTCGCCACGCAGCCCCTCACCATCGGCGGCCAGGACATCGCCCCCGGCGACCCGGTCCTCGTCGTCCTCGCCGCCGCCGACCGGGACCCGGAGCGGTTCGCCGACCCCGACACGCTCGACCTCTCCCGCCGCGACAACCAGCACCTCGGCTACGGCCATGGCATCCACTACTGCCTGGGCGCCCCGCTCGCCCGTCTGGAGGGTCAGACCGCGCTGGCCACCCTCCTCACCCGCCTCCCGGATCTCCGACTCGCGGTGGAACCGGATGATTTGCGCTGGCGTGGCGGGCTCATCATGCGCGGACTGCGCACGCTTCCGGTCGAGTTCACCCCGAGTGCCTGAACGTCCCGCGCAGAGCCCGCGTTCGACGGATCGTCAGGTCAAACGTGACACGCCCTCAAGCCTGTGATCTTCACGTGATCTGCGCGGCATTAACTTGTGACAAGTGATCGTCTGGCGATACGTTCACTCGTCAGCGCGGCGCCTTGCGTCACCGGCACCGCGCCGGTCCCTGACGTCTTCGAAAGGCCCCCGCATGCTCTCCGGGAACGGTCGTCACCGTCGCCCCCGCCAGGCCCCGGCTCTCATCGTCGCGGCCGGAGTGACCGGCTCTGCCATCGCCATCCCGCTCCTCGGCGCCTCGGGCGCGAGCGCTGCCGAGGGCACGACCTGGGACCGGGTCGCGGAGTGCGAGAGCGGTGCCTCCTGGAGCGAGAACAGCGGCAACGGCTATTACGGCGGTCTCCAGGTCACCCAGGAGAACTGGGAGCGGTACGGCGGCACGACGTACGCCGCCAGCGCGGACCAGGCCAGCCGCTCCCAGCAGATAGCCGTCGCCGAGCGCATCCTCGCCGACCAGGGTCTCGCCGTCTGGCCGACCTGCGGCCCGCTCTCCGGCCTTGACGCCGAGTCGGGTTCGGTCGACATCGACACGGGCGTGGCGAGCGATGAGCCCGCTTCACCCGACTCCTCCGCTTCACCCGACTCCTCCGCTTCACCCGATTCATCCGGTTTGCTGGACTCCATCGACGGCGACTCCTCCGACTCGAAGTCCGATTCCTCCCCCTCGCCCGAGGCTACGGCCAACTCGGCTAAGTCGGACAAGTCCTCCAACTCCCCGGAGGCTGGGGAGTCCGCGGAACCCTCGACATCCCCCGAGAGCGACCCCTCTCAGGAAGTCGACAGCGAACCCACAGCCACCCCAGGGCGGGACAACTCGGACAACTCCGGTCAGACCGAAGGTGATTCCGCCCTCACCGACACCGGCTCCACCACCGAAAACGGCACCGGCACCGGCCGCCATCGCGGCGAACCCGCCGAAGAGGGTGCCGAAGAAGCCGACGGCTCGTACGTCGTCCGCGTCGGCGACAGTCTCGTGGGCATCGCGGACTCCCTTGACCTGAACGGCGGATGGCGCGGCCTCTACGCCGCCAACAAGTCGACCGTCGGTACCGACCCGGACCTCATCCTTCCCGGTCAGACCCTTGAAGTAGGGGTCGAACCGGTCGAAAAGCAGCGGTAGTTCACGTCACGCTTCGCGCTGAATGTCCGGTTTGGCGAAAGTGTGGGATGAGTCTCAGAAGCCCTGATCGTCTTTGAAATTCCGCGGATCGCCTGTCTACGGTCAGGACCGCTCGCCAACACGAGCCCCGGCTGCCGCAACGCCGAATCCTGCCAGCGGCCGTACGGGAACAGTCGTCGCGTCATGCGCCGTAGGCAGGAGCGGGGGACCCAAGGTAAGCGCCGGGACCGGCAGTTGAGGCAGCTCAACAGACGGCACCGGCTTGGGGTGAAGCCGCGCGACCAGGAGCCGAAAGGCGACGGTCCGCGGCCGGGCAACTCAACCGGCCCGAACCCGACAGCTCACCTCGCAGGCGTCGGTGAGGGGATCGATCCATGCTGTTTTCCGGCAAGGGCAAGCACCGTCGTCCGTCCAAGGCCACTCGCGCCATCGCCATCGCCGGCGTCACCGGCGCCGCTGTCGCCGCCCCGCTGATGGCGGCCGGCAACGCCTCCGCCGCCACCGCCTCCGAGTGGGACACCGTCGCCCAGTGCGAGTCCGGCGGCAACTGGTCCATCAACACCGGCAACGGCTACTACGGCGGTCTGCAGTTCTCCGCCTCCACCTGGGCCGCGTACGGCGGCACGCAGTACGCCTCCACCGCCGACCAGGCCAGCAAGGCCCAGCAGATCGAGATAGCCGAGAAGGTCCTCGCCGGCCAGGGCAAGGGCGCCTGGCCGCACTGCGGCACCGGCCTGTCGAGCGCCGCGTACACCGGCGGCTCCAGCTCCACCGGCTCCACCGAGAGCAGCACCGAGACCCGTTCGACCGAGGAGCAGTCCGCCTCGCGTTCGACCGAGCGTCCGGCGCAGAAGACGCAGAAGACCGTCACCACCCCGACCGGCAAGAAGGTCAAGAAGGGCGACGGCGAGTACAAGGTCGTCAAGGGTGACACCCTCAGCACCATCGCCGAGGAGCACGACGTCAAGGGCGGCTGGGAGAAGCTCTTCCAGCTGAACAAGGACATCGTCGCGGACGCCGACCTGATCTACCCCGGTCAGCAGCTGCACCTCAAGTAATCCCGTAGCCGAACCACAGGCCCCTCATATCGGTGTCCTCCATACTGGAGGCCTCGTGAGGGTCACCCCCCGTCCCCACGGGCTCCCCGCTCCGGTGCGTGTTCCCCCGTACGCACCGGAGCGGGGTTTTCTTTTCCGGTAGTTCACCGCCCCTTTGTTCCGTGGAGAAACAATGGGTACCGTCTGTCCTTGTCCACGGGACGGTCGGTCGGCTGGCCTATGTCCCTCAGGCGGTTAGGCTCTAGTCGCAAGGCTCACTGCCCCGCACTTCCAGCGTCACATCCCATGAAGGAGATGCTCGTGCCGTCCATCGACGTCGTCGTAGCCCGGGAAATCCTGGACTCCCGAGGCAACCCCACGGTCGAGGTCGAGGTCGGCCTC
This sequence comes from Streptomyces sp. NBC_00287, assembly GCF_036173105.1. Taxonomy (NCBI): domain Bacteria; kingdom Bacillati; phylum Actinomycetota; class Actinomycetes; order Kitasatosporales; family Streptomycetaceae; genus Streptomyces; species Streptomyces sp. NBC_00287. Next base: position 4,011,043 of record NZ_CP108053.1, on the reverse strand, counting down.
GACGACGGCAGCACGGGTCGTGCCGCCGTTCCGTCCGGCGCGTCCACCGGCGCCTTCGAGGCCATCGAGCTCCGCGACGGTGACCCGAACCGCTACCAGGGCAAGGGTGTCGAGAAGGCCGTCCTCGCCGTCATCGAGCAGATCGGCCCGGAGCTGGTCGGCTACGACGCCACCGAGCAGCGCCTGATCGACCAGGCGATGTTCGACCTGGACGCCACCGACAACAAGGGCTCCCTCGGCGCCAACGCCATCCTCGGCGTCTCGCTCGCCGTCGCCCACGCCGCCTCCGAGGCCAGCGACCTCCCGCTCTTCCGCTACCTGGGCGGCCCGAACGCGCACCTGCTGCCGGTGCCGATGATGAACATCCTGAACGGCGGCTCGCACGCCGACTCCAACGTGGACATCCAGGAGTTCATGATCGCCCCGATCGGCGCGGAGTCCTTCTCCGAGGCGCTGCGCTGGGGCACCGAGGTCTACCACACCCTCAAGAAGGTCCTGAAGACGAAGGGCCTGTCCACCGGCCTGGGCGACGAGGGCGGCTTCGCCCCGAACCTGGACTCCAACCGCGCCGCCCTCGACCTCATCCTCGAGGCCATCAAGGAAGCCGGTTACACCCCCGGCGAGCAGATCGCCCTCGCGCTCGACGTCGCCGCCTCCGAGTTCTACAAGGACGGCGTCTACTCCTTCGAGGGCAAGGACCGCTCCGCCGCCGAGATGACGGAGTACTACGCCGAGCTCGTCGAGGCGTACCCGCTCGTGTCCATCGAGGACCCGCTGTTCGAGGACGACTGGGCCGGCTGGAAGACCATCACCGACAAGCTCGGTGACAAGGTCCAGCTCGTCGGCGACGACCTGTTCGTCACCAACCCGGAGCGCCTGGCCCGCGGCATCGAGGACGGCGCCGCCAACGCGCTGCTCGTGAAGGTGAACCAGATCGGTTCGCTCACCGAGACCCTGGACGCCGTGGAGCTCGCCCAGCGCAGCGGCTTCAAGTGCATGATGTCCCACCGCTCCGGCGAGACCGAGGACGTCACCATCGCCGACCTCGCCGTCGCCACCAACTGCGGCCAGATCAAGACCGGCGCCCCGGCCCGCTCCGAGCGCGTCGCCAAGTACAACCAGCTGCTGCGCATCGAGGAGATCCTCGACGACGCCGCGGTGTACGCCGGTCGCAGCGCCTTCCCGCGCTTCAAGGGCTGAGCCTTCCCGCACGTCCGCTCTGCGGACCACGGGCACAGTAAGGGCTAAGGCCTAGCCAGTCGTACGTACGTCCCCGTACCCGGTCCCGTACCGTGTGCGGGGACGTACGCGCGTGTGAACGGGAGTGAGCGATGGCCGTCAAGGACCGGGACCGTTTCTCCACCGCGACCAGGATCCGGTTGCTCGGTGAGCAGACGGCGGCCCGTGTCTACCGCTCCCAGACCAAACGACAGGCCCGCCGCTCCCGGCTCACCGGCCGCGCGGCCCTGCTCGCCCTCGTCGTCTGCTCCCTGGTCGTCGCCCTCGCCTATCCGATAAGGCAGTACGTCGCCCAGCGCGCCGAGATCGCCGATCTGGAGCAGCAGAAGCAGCAGGCCCAGGAGCGGGTGGAGGAACTGCGCGATCTCAAGGCACGCTGGCAGGACGACGCGTACGCGGAGCAGCGGATCCGGGAGCGGCTGCACTATGTGATGCCGGGGGAGACCGGGTTCATCGTGGTCGATCCCGACGCGGCGAAGCAGGCGCGCACCGACCTGGGCGCGGCCGACCGGCCCTGGTACGCGAACGTCTGGGACGGGGTCGACAAGTCCGACGCCGCCGATCGATAGACAGACCGCGATAGACAGATCGCGCTGGATAGACAGAGACGAAAGACTGTTATGGAAACGCCCCCGCCCACCACTCCGCGTACCGAGCCGACCGACGCGGATGTCGAGGCCTTCAAGCAGCAGCTCGGCCGGCCGCCGCGTGGGTTGCGTGCGATCGCCCACCGCTGTCCCTGCGGCCAGCCGGATGTGGTCGAGACGGCACCCCGGCTGCCGGACGGTACGCCCTTCCCGACGCTCTACTACCTGACGTGCCCCAAGGCGAACTCCGCCATCGGGACGCTGGAGGCGGAGGGGGTCATGAAGGAGATGACCGAGCGGTTGCAGACGGATCCTGAGCTGGCCGCGGCGTATCGCTCGGCGCACGAGGACTACATCCGGCGCCGCGATGAGATCGAGGAGCTGAAGGGCTTCCCGAGCGCCGGGGGGATGCCGGACCGGGTGAAGTGTCTGCATGTGCTGGTGGCGCACTCGCTGGCGGCGGGGCCGGGGGTGAACCCTCTGGGGGACGAGGCGCTGGCGATGCTGCCGGAGTGGTGGCGCAAGGGCGCTTGTGTGACGCGGGTTCAGGAGGACGTCCAGTGACCCGCGTTGCCGCCATCGACTGCGGTACCAACTCCATTCGTCTGCTCGTCGCCGACTGTGACCCGGCGACCGGTGAACTCGTCGATCTGGACCGTCGTATGACCATCGTGCGGCTCGGGCAGGGGGTCGACCGTACCGGGCGGCTTGCTCCCGAGGCGTTGGAGCGGACCTTTGCCGCTTGCCGGGAGTATGCGGCGGTCATCAAGGAGCATGGCGCGGAGCGGGTGCGGTTCGTCGCCACCTCCGCCTCTCGGGACGCCGAGAACCGCGATGACTTCGTGCGGGGGGTCATCGACATCCTCGGGGTCGAGCCCGAGGTGATCAGCGGGGATCAGGAGGCCGAGTTCTCCTTCACCGGTGCGACCAAGGAGCTGGCCGAGCACGACCACCTCCCCAAGCCGTATCTCGTCGTGGACATCGGCGGTGGATCCACCGAGTTCGTCGTCGGTGAGGAGCACGTCCGTGCCGCCCGGTCCGTCGACGTCGGGTGTGTGCGGATGACCGAGCGGCATCTCGTGCGGGACGGGGTCGTGGCCGATCCGCCCGGCGCGGAGCGGATCGCCGCCATGCGTGCCGATATCGAGGCCGCTCTCGATCTCGCCGAGCAGACCGTGCCGTTGCGGGAGGCGCACACGCTCGTGGGGCTCGCCGGGTCCGTCACCACCGTGTCGGCCATCGCGCAGGAGCTGCCGGAGTACGACTCCGCCCGCATCCACCACTCCCGGGTCTCCCACGACCGCGTCCGCGAGATCACCGAGTGGCTGCTGCACTCCACGCATGCCGAGCGCGCGGCCGTTCCCTCCATGCATCCGGGGCGGGTCGACGTCATCGCCGCGGGGGCCCTCGTACTGCTGGCGATCATGGAGCGGATCGGGGCCGAGGAGGTCGTCGTCAGTGAGCACGACATCCTCGACGGCATCGCCTGGTCGGTGGCGTAGCTCTCCTTTGTTACCGATCGGTAGCCCTCGGCTGAGCAGGTCATGTAGCGTCTGAGCGCGTTCGAGGGGCCCTTGAGGGCCCCTCTGCGACACTCCGTCGGGAAAAGTTCGTGAAGTTCTTCACAAGGAATTCGGCCCGGTCGGGGCACGGAAGGGGGCCGGTTGGCCCTTCCGGGGGCCCAACACCCGCTTGAACATGTTCAGGAGGGGTGTGCGAGGGTTCCGGAGGAGGGGGTCGCGGGGGAGTGTTTCGGAGGGCTCACGGTGGCCTCCGGCGGCCAGAGAGGCAGCTCACGCGGCATTGACAACGGTCCGCCCTACACGGTGGAACCCCCTCGCCGCCATGACCTGGATCACGCGAGCCGCGGAGGATAGCACACCCCCTGCAGAAGCTTGTGAAGGGGCGCACGAGCGACCCCCCTGAGGCAGGTGGATACTCGATGGCATGAGCACCACGGAGCGTCCCAGGATCCTCGTAGTAGGCGGTGGGTACGTAGGCCTGTACGCAGCTCGGCGCATTCTCAAGAAGATGCGCTACGGCGAGGCGACCGTCACGGTCGTCGACCCCCGGTCGTACATGACCTACCAGCCCTTCCTCCCCGAAACCGCCGCCGGCAGCATCTCCCCGCGCCACGTCGTCGTCCCGCTGCGACGCGTGCTGCCCAAGGCGGAGGTCCTCACCGGCCGGGTCACCACCATCGACCAGGACCGCAAGGTCGCCACGATCGCCCCCCTCGTGGGCGAGGCGTACGAGCTGCCGTTCGACTACCTGGTCATCGCGATGGGCGCGGTCTCCCGCACCTTCCCGATCCCCGGCCTCGCCGAGCAGGGCATCGGTATGAAGGGCATCGAGGAGGCCATCGGCCTGCGCAACCACGTGCTGGAGCAGCTGGACAAGGCCGACTCCACCACCGACGAGGAGATCCGCCGCAAGGCGCTCACCTTCGTCTTCATCGGCGGTGGCTTCGCGGGTGCGGAGACCATCGGCGAGGTCGAGGACATGGCCCGCGACGCGGCCAAGTACTACACCAGCGTGTCCCGTGAGGACATGCGGTTCGTCCTCGTCGACGCGGCCGACAAGATCCTCCCCGAGGTCGGCCCCAAGCTCGGCCAGTACGGCAAGGAGCACCTGGAGGCCCGCGGGGTCGAGGTCTACCTCTCCACCTCGATGGACTCCTGCGTCGACGGCCATGTCGTGCTGAAGAACGGCCTCGAGGTCGACTCCAACACCATCGTGTGGACCGCGGGCGTCAAGCCGAACCCGGCCCTGACCCGCTTCGGTCTGCCGCTCGGCCCCCGTGGTCACGTCGACTGCGAGCCGACGCTCCAGGTCAAGGGCACCGACTACATCTGGGCCGCCGGCGACAACGCCCAGGTCCCGGACCTCATCGGCCGCAAGGCGGGCAACGAGAACGCCTGGTGCCCGCCGAACGCGCAGCACGCGCTGCGGCAGGCCCGCGTCCTCGGCGACAACGTGATCTCCGGTATGCGGGGCTTCCCGCAGAAGGACTACAGCCACGCCAACAAGGGTGCTGTGGCGGGCCTCGGCCTCCACAAGGGCGTCGCGATGATCGTCATGGGCAAGATGAAGATCAAGCTCAAGGGCCGGCTGGCGTGGTACATGCACCGCGGCTACCACGGCATGGCGATGCCGACGTGGAACCGCAAGATCCGCGTCTTCGCCGACTGGACGCTCGGCATGTTCCTCAAGCGCGAGGTCGTCGCCCTGGGTGCTCTCGAGTCCCCGCGCGAGGAGTTCTACGAGGCTGCCAAGCCGGCCCCCGCGCCGGTAGCTGCCGCGAGCAAGACCGACGCGAGCAAGACCGACGCGAGCAAGACCGAGGAGAAGGCGAAGGCCTCCTGACGGTCGCCGCCCGCTGATCCACCCGAAGGACCTCCCGCCATCCGTGGTGCGGGAGGTCCTTCGGTGTTTGCGGATGGGGAAGTCTTAACGCAGATGGGGGACTGCGCAGTCGCCCCGTTGGTGTTTACGTGGGTGGTGGACATTCCGGGATCACCGTCATGGAGGTGTGCGCCATGGCAGACGCCGCGCTGCGGCTGAAGGGCCTCGTCGAACAGTTGCTGGGAGCACCGCTCCCCATGCGTATCCGCGCCTGGGACGGATCACAGACGGGCCCGCCGGGCGCACCGCTGCTGATCGTCCGTAACCGCCGTGCCGTCCGCCGTCTGCTGTGGCGGCCGGGCGAACTCGGTCTCGCCCGCGCCTGGGTGGCGGGCGATCTGGACATCGAGGGGGACCTGTACACCGCCCTCGAACTGCTCTCCGGCCTGGTGTGGGAGCGCGGCGAGGACGCCCGCTCGCTCACCGAGGCGCTGCGCGACCCCGAGGTGCGCGCGGCGGTGAGAGGGCTCATCGGACTGGCCCGGCCGCTGCCCCCGCCCGCGCCCCCGGAGGAGGAGGTCCGCCGGCGCCGCCACCTCCACACCAAGCGCTCCGACCGACGCGCCATCAGCCATCACTACGACGTCGGCAACGACTTCTACGAGATCGTCCTCGGCCCCTCGATGGTGTACTCCTGCGCCTACTGGGAGGACGCCGGGACGCTGGAGGACGCCCAGCGCGACAAGCTGGACCTCATCTGCCGCAAGCTCGCCCTGACCCCGGGGCAGCGGCTCCTGGACGTCGGCTGCGGCTGGGGCTCCATGGCGATCCACGCCGCCCGGGAGTACGGCGAACGTGTCGTCGGCATCACGCTGTCGCAGGAGCAGGCGGCGTACGCCCGTAAGCGCGCCGCCGACGAGGGGCTCACCGACCGGATCGAGATCCGGGTGCAGGACTACCGCGATGTGGCGGACGGGCCGTACGACGCGATCTCCTCCATCGGCATGGCCGAACACGTCGGCGCCGAGCGGTACTTGGAGTACGCCGATGTGCTGCACCGGCTGCTGAAGCCCGGTGGACGGCTGCTCAACCACCAGATCGGCCGGCGCCCGCAGCGCGATGAATCCACGTACCGCGTCGACGAGTTCATCGACGCCTACGTCTTCCCCGACGGCGAGCTCCAGCCCCTCGGCAGCACCGTCGGCCAGCTGGAACGCGCCGGGTTCGAGGTGCGGGACGTCGAGTCGATCCGGGAGCACTACGGCCTCACCCTGCGCCAGTGGGTCACCCGTCTGGAGGCCGACTGGGACCGGGCGGTACGGCTCACCAGCCCGGGCCGGGCCCGGGTGTGGCGCCTGTACATGGCGGCCTCGGCGCTCGCCTTCGAGCGCAACCGCATCGGCGTCAACCAGGTCCTGGCGGTCCGCACCCCCGACTCGGGCGCCTCCGGGATGCCGCTGAGATCCCGGACCTGGAACTGACAAAGGGCCCCGCTTCCGTCACGGAAGCGGGGCCCGATCGCCTTGTTCCTACTCCGACTTGATCGCCGTCAGCATGTTCAGCCGCGCCGCCCGGCGGGCCGGCCACAGCGCCGCCAGCACGCCCACGGTCGCCGCCAGCAGCAGGAAGACGCCCATCCGGGCCCACGGCAGGACCAGTTCGTACGTCGCCATCCTCGACGCCAGCAGCTCCCCGGCCGCCCAGCCGAAGAACACGCCGAGGCCGATGCCCAGCACCCCGCCGAACAGCGAGATCACCAGGGACTCCAGCCGGACCATCCGCTTGATGCCCTTGCGGTCCAGGCCGATCGCGCGGAGCATGCCGATCTCCTGGGAGCGCTCGAACACCGACATCGCGAGGGTGTTGATGACGCCGAGCACCGCCACGATCACCGCCATGGCGAGCAGGCCGTAGACCATGTTGAGGATCAGCGTGAACATCTGCGCGATCTCGTTGGAGAGGTCCTTCTTGTCCTGGACCTTGATCGCCGGGTTGGCGCCGAGGGCCTTCTCCAGTGCGTCCTTCGTGGCGTCCGACGCCCCGTCGGCCGTCTTCACCATGACCTGCATGTCGGCCGGGTCGGTGAGGTGCGGGGTGAGGGTGCGGTTGTCGAGCATGATCCCGCTGATCATCTCGTTGCCCTCGTAGACCCCGGCGACGGTCAGCCGCTGCGCCTTGCCGTCCTCGTAGTGCGCGGTGAAGCTCGAACCGGACTTCCAGCCATGGGACTTGGCGGTGTCGTCGTCGACGACCACCTGGGTGCCGCCGACCTCGAAGGCGCCGCTTGCCATGGGCAGCTCGGTCAGATCGGTGATCGAGGAGCCGTTGACGCCGGTCAGATACTCGGTGTCGCCGTCGATCCGGGAGGGCGCGTTGCGCAGCGGGCTGGTGGCGGTGACGTCGTCCAGCTCGCGCAGCTTCTTGTCGACGTCCGGCGAGAGCTCGTTGCCGTTCGCCATGGAGACCACGTAGTCCGCGCGCAGCGCCGAGCTCGCCATCTTGTCGATGCCCTGCTGGAGGCTGCCCGCCATCACCGTCATACCGGTGATCAGGGTGAGCCCGATCATCAGCGCGGAGGCGGTGGCGGCCGTACGGCGCGGATTGCGGACCGAGTTCTGCCGGGCGAGCTTGCCCGAGACCCCGAAGATCCGCAGCACCGGCGAGGCCGCCGCGATCAGCGGGCGGGACAGTAGCGGCGTCAGGATGAAGACACCGATGATCAGCAGGACCGCGCCGAGACCCATCGGGGCCTGGCCGTCCGAGCCGTCCATCGAGGTCGCCGCGAGCACGACCGCGACACCCGCGCCGGAGAACAGCGCGCCGAGCGTGTTGCGCAGCACCAGCGACTTGGTGGTCGCCTGCGCGTGCAGGCTGCTCATCGCCGCCACCGGCGGGATCTTCGCCGCGCGGCGGCCGGGCAGCCATGCCGCCACCATGGTGATCACCACGCCGACGACGAGCGCGGTCACGATGGTGCCGGGCGAGATCACCAGCGGTCCGTCGGGGATGGTCGCGCCGAGCACGCCCATCAGGGAGCGCAGTCCGGCCCCGATGCCGATGCCCGCGACCAGACCGGCCACCGCGGCCACCGCGCCGACCACGAACGCCTCGATCAGCACCGACCGCGTGACCTGCTTGCGCGAGGCACCGACCGCACGCAGCAGCGCCAGCTCCTTGGTGCGCTGGGCGACCAGCATGGTGAAGGTGTTGGCGATGATGAATGTGCCGACGAAGAGCGAGATACCGGCGAAGACCAGCATCCCCTGCTTCAGCCCGCTCATCGACGAGGAGATCGTCTCGGCCTGGTCGTCGGCGAGCTGGGTACCGGTGGTGGTCTCCACCAGGTTCTTCGGCAGCGCCTCGTCGAGCGCGGCCTTCAGCGCGGTCTGGCTGGTGCCGGCCGCCGCCTTCACATCGATCTCGTCGTACGTGCCCGTCTTGCCGAACAGCTGCTGCGCGGTCGCCGTGTCGAACAGGGCGAGGCTGCCGCCGGCGGCGACATTGCCGTCGTCGGTGGTGAAGATGCCGACGATCGTGGGCCCCAGCACCGGTCCGTCGACGGACAGCCGGACGGTGTCGCCGACCTTGTACCCGGCGCGCTCGGCGGTCTCGGAGTCGATGAGGACCTCGCCCTCGCCGCTGGGCTTGTGCCCGTCGACGAGCGGGTACCGGGCGTCCTTGTCGCCCCAGTAGTTCCCGCCCTGCGACTGGAAGCCGCCGCCGATGAGCTTGCCGTCCTTGTCGGCGATGGCGGTGAAGCCGCTGACGACGCCGATCGCGGAGGCGGCGCCGGGCACCTCGGCGGCCGTGTCGAGCTGAGCCTTCGTCAGCTCGGGTGTCTTGCCGATCGTATTGCCCTTGTCCTCCTGGGACTCGGGCGTCACGGCGACGTCGACATGGTCGAAGCCCTTGGCGGAGCTGTTCTGCAGGGCGTTGGAGAGGGAGTTGGTGAAGACCAGGGTGCCGGAGACGAACGCGACGCCGAGCATGACGGCGAGCACGGTCATCAACAGGCGGGCCTTGTGCGCGAGGACGTTGCGCAGGGCGGTGCGGAACATCAGCTGGTGCGGCCCTTCGCGTCGAACTGCTTCATGAAGTCGAGGACGTTGTCGGCCGTGGGCTGGTACATCTCGTCCACGATCCGGCCGTCGGCGAGGAAGACCACCCGGTCCGCGTAGGCCGCGGCCACCGGGTCATGAGTCACCATCACCACGGTCTGCCCCAACTCCCGTACGGAGTTGCGCAGAAAGCCCAGCACCTCGGCGCCGGAGCGCGAGTCGAGGTTTCCGGTCGGCTCGTCGCCGAAGATGATGTCCGGCCGGGAGGCGAGCGCACGGGCCACGGCGACGCGCTGCTGCTGGCCGCCGGAGAGCTGGGAGGGCCGGTGCGAGAGGCGGTCCTTGAGACCCACCATCTGGATCACGGAATCCAGCCACTGCTTGTCCGCCTTGCGCCCCGCGATGTCCATCGGGAGGGTGATGTTCTCCAGCGCGGTCAGCGTCGGCAGCAGGTTGAACGCCTGGAAGATGAAGCCGATCTTGTCCCGGCGCAACTTGGTGAGCTGCTTGTCCTTCAGCGAGCCCAGCTCGGTGTCGCCGATGCGCACGGAGCCGGAGGAGAAGGTGTCCAGGCCCGCCACGCAGTGCATCAGCGTGGACTTGCCGGAGCCGGACGGGCCCATGATCGCGGTGAACTCGGCCTGCCGGAAGTCGACGGAGACCCGGTCCAGGGCGACCACCTGGGTCTCGCCCTGTCCGTAGATCTTCGACAGATCCGTGGCGCGCGCGGCCACGGCGGTGGCCCGGCCGGCGATGGATGCGGTGGTCACGAGAAGGCGCTCCTCGACAGAGGTTGGAAGTGTTTCGGGAACGTCTCCATCGTCATGGCCGCCGGTGTCCGTGTAGTCAGCCGCTGTTCCGGTTCCGAAGGCAGACTCGGGTCGCACCGAACGCGGCGGTGTCATACCTGGGGATGACGGCGACCCCTGAGAGCCCGCCTGTCGAGAACAGGTGGAGCGTCCTTGTTCGGGCGGTGAAATTCCGTCATTCCCCATGCGTGGCCGGGCGGCGGTTGCAAGGCTATTGGCAAGTGCGGATGGCCCGTACCGTGGGCTGATGCACCCTCAGACGTCAATAAAATAAGACAACATCGGGCCGTCCTTCCGCTGTTCGGGGGATGTATCCCGATAGGCTCGGAACCTCGACGCGGAGCCCATGGCCTGCCCGGATGGTGGAATGCAGACACGGCGAGCTTAAACCTCGCTGCCCCTCGCGGGCGTACCGGTTCAAGTCCGGTTCCGGGCACCTCCGACCCACGCACGGCCGCCGATTCGCGGCCCTTTCCGTGCACCCTTCATCGAGAACTTCACCGCAGGGACCGTTGACAGCGGCCGGTTGCGGTCGGAGACTCACGGCAAGAAGTCAGTGAAACAAACTTCACCAGACGAACGCCGAGGGAAACCTCGACCGCCACCGTCGAAGGGAACGACCGATGCGCACCACCGTCGGCATCATCGGAGCCGGCCCCGCAGGCCTCCTCCTCGCCCGGCTCCTGACCGACGCGGGAATCGACTCGGTCGTCCTGGAGAGCCGCGACCGCGTCTATGTCGAGCAGCGCCAGCGGGCCGGAATCCTGGAACAGGGCACCGTCGACGTCCTGCGCGCGGCCGGGGCCGGCGCGCGCATGGACCACGAGGGCCTGCGTCACGACGGCATAGAGCTCCGCTACGACCGCACCCGCCACCGCGTCGACTTCCCCGCCCTCACCGGCGGCCGGTCGGTGATGGTCTACGCCCAGACCGAGGTCTGCAAGGACCTCATCGCCCTCCAATTGAAGGACGGCGGCCCGCTCCTCTTCGAGGCGGAGGGACTGGCCGTGGAGGACGCCGACAGCGACCGCCCGCGCATCCGCTTCCGGCACGAGGGCCGCGAGGACGTCCTGGAGTGCGACTACGTCGTGGGCTGCGACGGCTTCTGGGGGGTGGCGAGGCAGGCGATCCCCGCCTCCGTCACCCGGACCTTCGAGCGGACGTACCCCTTCGCCTGGCTCGGCATCCTGGCCGACGTCCCGCCCTCCCACGACGAGCTGGTGTACGCCCGCCACGACCGCGGCTTCGCCCTCCTGTCCATGCGCTCCCCGTCCGTCTCCCGCCTCTACCTCCAGGTGCCGGAAGGCACTGACCCCAAGGAGTGGTCCGACGACGCGATCTGGGCCGAGCTGGAGCGCCGCTTCGAGACGGACGACGACTGGCGGCTCGAACGCGGCCCGATCACCCAGAAGTCGGTCACCCCCATGCGCTCCTACGTCCACGAGCCCATGCGGTACGGCCGGCTCTTCCTCGCCGGTGACGCGGCGCACATCGTGCCGCCGACCGGGGCCAAGGGGCTGAACCTGGCCGTGGGGGACGTCGTCACCTTCGCGCGGGCGCTGACGTACGAGAAGGAGATCGGCTCCGCCGAGCTGCTCGACGCCTACTCGGCGCAGTGTCTGCGGCGGGTGTGGCAGGCCGAGCGGTTCTCCTACGACATGACGACGCTGCTCCACCGGGCCCCGGACGCCACCCCGTTCGAGGACCGGCTCCAGCTCGCCCGGCTGGCGCGGATCGCGTCCTCGCGGGCCGCCGAGACCGAGCTGGCCGAGGCGTATACGGGGTTCCCGGTCGGCTGATCACCGATGGGTTCCGGCCATGTAGCGGGTTGGTCATGAATGAGGGCCTCCGGTGCCGGGAATCACGGACCCGCGTAGCGTGTTGCGCAGCACAGCAAGGGAAAGATCCTCCCCAAGCACTAGAGTCTTTCTTTTGCCTTTCCATTACTCTTGAGCCCAAGGCCCGCAAGGCGGCCATGGAGGAGTGAAATGAGGAGCAGCAACCCGGTCTTCTCGCGACGGGGGTTCAGCCGCGACAACGGCTACGCGGGCTTCAACGCCCAGCCGCAGGCCGGGGGCGCCGCTGTGGGTACGCAGGGCAACCCGTATGCCCAGCCGCAGGGGGCCAACCCCTACGCCCAGAACCCGTACGCGCAGAACCCTTACGCCCAGCAGGACCTGCAGCACGGCGCGCCGCCGCAGGCCCCGGTCACCACTGGCCGGATGACGCTGGACGACGTCATCATGCGCACCGGCACGACCCTCGGCGTCCTGATCGTCACCGCCGCGCTCGCCTGGGCGCTGCTGCCGGTCGACGACGCCAACATCAGCCGGTCCTACGGCATCGCCATCGGCGCGGGCCTGCTCGGCATGGTCCTGGCGCTCGTGCAGTCCTTCAAGCGCAAGGCCTCGCCGGCGCTGATCCTGTCGTACGCCGCGTTCGAGGGTGTGTTCCTCGGCGTCGTCTCCAGCGTTGTCGACAACCGTCTCGCCGACGGTGCGGCCATGCAGGCCGTGCTCGGCACGATGGCGGTCTTCCTCAGCGTGCTGGTGGCGTACAAGGCGGGCTGGATCCGCGTCAACCGCCGTTTCGTCGGCTTTGTGATGGCGGCCGCGCTCGGCTTCATCCTGCTGATGGCGGTCAACCTGCTGTTCGCCGTCTTCGGCGGCGGTGACGGCCTCGGCTTCCGCAGCGGTCCGCTCGGCATCATCATGGGTGTCGTCGGCATCCTGCTCGGTGCCTGCTTCCTCGCCCTGGACTTCAAGCAGGTCGAGGACGGCATCGCCTACGGTGCCCCGCGCGAGGAGGCCTGGCTCGCCGCCTTCGGTCTCACGCTGACGCTGGTGTGGATCTACATGGAGTTCCTGAGGATCATCGCGATCCTCAACAGCAGCGACTGATTGCCGCTTCGGAAGGGCCCCGGGTCATCGACCCGGGGCCCTTCGGCGTCTGCGGTACACAATGCGCGCCTAGAAGAACTTGCGCGCCGCCCTCCTCAGGTCGTACTCGTGGACGATCGCCTTCGCGTGGCCGTACGCGAGGTCGTATTCGTGGCGAAGCCAGCTGACCTTCTCCTCGAAGCGGACGAGGGCCGGGCCTTCTTCTACGGTGCGCAGCCAGTCGGAGACTTCACGACCGGTGCAATGGGGGATGCGGGCGAGCATGTTGCGGTGGGTCTCCTCGGAGAGGACGTGGGACATCGGCGCCTCCGGACGCAGGGGATGTAAGCCGGTCCTTCAGGTCACCGTGCCTGAGCGTTCGCGTGTTGGCAACAGTCCCGGTTCGGCGCGTACGGTTGCGGCGTGGTGGATACGACGCGTCTGACCCAGGCTGTGGATCACTTCGCCGACCGGTTGAGGGCGGCGCCGCAATCCCGTTTGCAACGGGGGGCTGCCGCGGAGGCGCTGGCGCTGGCCAGGGAGTTGGCGTCCCGGGCGCAGGTTTTGGAGGCGCCGGGGGTTGAGCCTCGGGTCATGCCTGATGCGGGGATGTTTGCCGCGGCTGATCAAATCACCGTCGCGGTGCATGACTTGGGCCTCGTATTGACGGACGAAGCCCAAGTGGACGAAGCGCTGGAACTGGTGGCAGAAGCGCAGAAGAGGGCGGGGGTCTGAGGTCTCGTCGGCGGGTGCGGCCCGGTGGGGGCTGGTCGCGCAGTTCCCCGCGCCCCTAAAGGGACGCTATGACTCGGTCGGCCAAGATGTACACGTTCTCCTCGCCGCAAGCGAATGTCAGGGTGTACGCCCCTGAGATTCCGGAGCCGCCCAGCAGTACCGGGGTCTCGCCCGCGCGGAGGGCTTCGGCCAGGCGTTCTGCTGTTTCTCGGTGGCCCGGGGTCATGCACAGTGTCGTGCCGTCGGCGAAGACGTAGACGTCGAGGGTGCCGAGGGGGCCCGGGCGGACGTCGGTCAGTTCGGTGGCGGAGGCGGCCAGTTCCTCGAGGGTGGCTACCGTGCGCTCGTGGTCGTTCACGACCGGTGACTGCACCGGTACGAAATCCGGGTGCGAGGGGTGGCGGCGGCGGGCCGCGGCCAGTTCCGGGGACTCGCCGGCGAACTCGTCGGCGTCCGTGGTCGGCTCGGTGACCGGCTCCAGCGGCTCAAGGCCCACGAAATCGCTCTGCCGGGGCAGGAACAGCTCGCTGTCGGTCAGGCCCAGCAGCGTCGGGGCGTCGGAGGCGTCACGGGCCTCCTGCGCTGCCCAGAAGGCGCGCGCCTCGGCGAGCTCCCGCTCGCGCTCCTCCGCCAGGGCCTCGGCCACGGCGGCGCGTATCTCCTCGGTGTCCGCGGCCGGACGGGCGGCGGGCACCAGACCCCGGGCCGCGGCCGCGTTGTTCGCGGCGAGCTCGGTGTGCAGGGCCGCGACCTGTCGGCGCAACACCATGAGGGTGCGCAGGACGGCGACGCCCACGGCGCCGGTGGCTGCCGTGGTGAGCAGCAGGGCGATCGGCATGGCGCTCACTGACGTACTCCCGGTTCAAAGTCGACCCCCGACTTCCTACATCAGCTTGAAGGGTGGACTAACCAGCTGTCAGTGCGTAACGTCACGAACCGGACAGGACTTTGGGCCTGGCGGGTACCGGCGTAACGCCTCTGACCTGCGCAAATCCCTCAACCGAGGGAGATAGGTCACATCCTGGGGGAGATTGGATCACAAAAAGGCCCAGAACCTGGGCGGTTACCGGGTTCTGGGCCTATGGGTCACTCAGGGTCTCGCGACGGCTACGGTCAGCTCAGTCGCTCGATGACCATCGCCATGCCCTGGCCGCCGCCGACGCACATCGTCTCCAGACCGAACTGCTTGTCGTGGAACTGGAGGGAGTTGATGAGCGTGCCGGTGATGCGGGCGCCGGTCATGCCGAAGGGGTGGCCGACCGCGATGGCACCGCCGTTGACGTTCAGCTTCTCCAGCGGGATGCCCAGGTCGCGGTAGGAGGGGATCACCTGCGCGGCGAACGCCTCGTTGATCTCGACCAGGTCGATGTCGTCGATGGTCAGGCCGGCGCGGCGCAGGGCCTGGTGGCTGGCGTCGACCGGGCCGAGGCCCATGATCTCGGGGGACAGGCCCGAGACACCGGTCGACACGATGCGGGCGAGCGGGGTCAGGCCCAGCTCGCGGGCCTTGGTGTCACTCATGATGACGACCGCGGCGGCGCCGTCGTTCAGCGGGCAGCAGTTGGCGGCGGTGACCATGCCGTCGGGGCGGAAGACGGGCTTCAGGCCCTGGACGCCCTCCAGGGTGACGCCGGCGCGCGGACCGTCGTCCTTCGAGACGACCGTGCCGTCGGGGAGGGTCACCGGGGTGATCTCGCGCTCCCAGAAGCCGTTCTTGATGGCTTCCTCGGCGAGGTTCTGCGAGCGGACGCCGAACTCGTCCATGTCCGCGCGGGTCACGCCCTTCCAGCGGGCGAGGTTCTCGGCGGTCTGGCCCATCGCGATGTAGGCGTCCGGGACCAGCCCGTCCTCGCGCGGGTCGTGCCAGGTCGTGCCCTCCTGCTGGGCGACGGCCTCGGTGCGGGCCTCGGCCTCGGCGAAGAAGGGGTTGTGCGTGTCGGGCAGCGAGTCGGAGTTGCCCTTGGTGAAGCGGGAGACCATCTCGACACCGGCCGAGATGAAGACATCGCCCTCGCCGGCCTTGATGGCGTGCAGGGCCATGCGGGAGGTCTGCAGCGAGGAGGAGCAGTACCGGGTGACGGTGCAGCCGGGGAGGTGGTCCATCCCCATCTGTACGGCCACGATCCGGCCGAGGTTGTTGCCCTGCTCGCCGCCGGGCAGACCGCAGCCGAGCATCAGGTCGTCGATGTCCCGGGGGTCCAGCTCCGGGACCTTGGCGAGGGCGGCCTGGATGATCGTGGCGGTGAGGTCGTCCGGGCGCAGGTCCTTCAGAGAGCCCTTGAAAGCGCGGCCGATGGGGGAGCGGGCGGTCGAGACGATCACGGCTTCGGGCATCACGGCTCCAGACGACGACGGAAGAGGGTGTATGGGGGAAGTTACCCGTACGTAAGGCCTCGGTCACCGCCATCAGGGTGTGATGCGGAACTCTTTTCCAAGCGCTTGCTTAGGTGGTGTGATGGGTGTCGGCGTTGCCTGCGCCGGCATGGGGGCGAACAGCCAGTCCACAGGCGGCTGGGTCAGCGGCTGGACCAGTCGGCGTACGAACGGCGACCCGAGCACCGCCGCGAGCAGGACCCCGCCCACCATCAGGGCGATCAGCTCCAGATGGGTGTCGGCCCGGGCTATCAGACCGCGCTCACGGAACGGCAGAATGACCAGCGGGTGCAGCAGGTAGATGGTGAAACCGCCCGTCCCGAGCACGGAGATCAACGGCAGCCGCCGCTTCGGCACCAGCCGCAGCAGGCACAGCACCAGCGCCGCCGCCGAGGCCAGCACCAGCAGCCGGACCAGCCAGGCGCCCTCCATGCCCAGCGGGGTGTCGGCCGCATACGCATGGCTCATCGAGAGCCAGGTGCCCCTGACGCCCCCGTGCCAGGCCACGGCGAAGGAGGCGAGGATCCCCGCCACCGCGACCGGCAGGCTCCACCGGCTCGCGAACCACTCCCGGAACATGCCCTGGCCCAGCCTCCAGCCGAAGTAGAACAGCGGCAGGTACACCAGGGTCCGGCTGGCCGCGAACCGCATGCCGAACTCGTCGATGTACCCGACCGCGAGCGCCACGACCGTGGTGACCAGCAGCGGATGGCGCAGCTGGACCACCAGGGGCAGCAGCAGCCGCCAGAAGAAGAGCGCCATCAGGAACCACAGCGTCCACGGCAGCTCGGTGATGTGCAGCTTGAAGGGGCGGCCGAGTGCGTACGACTCCAGCGAGAACAGCAGGCTGAAGATCAGGGCGGGCAGGGCGATGTTGCGCAGCAGGGTGCGCAGCTGGCGCGGGCCGAGTGGCCCTCCGCTGCTGAAGACCCCGGCCAGGATGACGAAGAGCGGCACCCGGAAGGCCCAGGTTCCGACGTGGTAGACCGCCAGGGTGTCGTGGCGGCTCATGAGGCTGCCGATGGAGTGCAGGACCACGATCAGTGCGGCGGAGACGAACCGGGCGTTGTCCCACCAGGGGTCACGGGTACGGCTCTGGCCGGTGGGTCTCGGAAGGGGCTTTTCCATCGCGGGGGCGTGCTCCTGACAGCAGCTGACAGCGGAAGCACACCCTCGCGAAAGCCGGGGGTGATCCGGTTACGCGGTATCGCTCGGACGGTGAACTGTGCGTGTACGGAAGGCGGCTCGCTAGGAGGGTCCGGTTCCGCTTCACACGCCGGACGCGCTGGTGGGGGACGGTTCCGCCTCCCCGACCCGGCGCCGGCGCCTGCGCTTGAGCAGCGCCCACGGGCCCCGGGGGCCGGTCGGCATCGCCGCCGTGACCTCCGTACCCGCCTCGGACGCCGCCTCCGCTGCGGCCCGGGCGACCGGCAGGAAGCCCTCGCGGCGGGAGACGTCGGGGCGCTCTTCCTCGGCCGGCCACAGGCCCAGGGCGGCGCAGACCGTCGGGAGTACGGCCATCGCCGCCGTGGCGTAGCCCTCCGCCGAGGGGTGGTAGCTGTCGGGGCCGAACAGCTCGCGGGGGTTCGCCGCGAACTCCGGGCCCAGCAGATCGCCCAGCGACACCGTACGGCCGCCCTGCTCGACGACGCCGATCGTCTGGGCCGCCGCGAGCTGACGGGAGGCGCGTCGGGCCAACCAGCGCAGGGGCTGCTGGACCGGCTCGATGGTGCCGAGGTCGGGGCAGGTGCCGACGACCACCTCGGCGCCGGCCGTGCGCAGCCGTCGTACCGCCGTCGCCAGATACCGCACCGAACGGGTCGCCGGCATGCGGTGGGTGACGTCATTGGCGCCGATCATGATCACGCAGACGTCGGGCAGCCGGTCGGAGTCCGCCAGGGCCAGCGCCACCTGGCGTTCCAGGTCGTCGGAGGTGGCGCCGGGGGAGGCGACATTGCGCAGCCGCACCGGGCGCTCCGCCACCGCCGCCAGTCCCGACGCCAGCAGCGCGCCCGGCGTCTGCCCGGCCCGCCGTACGCCCTGGCCCGCGGCCGTGGAGTCGCCCAGCATCAACAGCCTGAGCGGAGGCTCACCGGCGGTGGTGTAGCCATTGCCGTACAGGCCCTCCGCGCTCGGCGCGTGCGGCGCCGTGCCATTGCTCACGGCGCGCTTGGCCAGCTGGACCTCCGCCAGCACCAGACCCACGGCGGCCGCGCCGGCCAGCCCGATCCCACCGCCGCCGTACGCGGCACCGGCCGCGATCCGACGGGCCACCCTCGCCCTCGACATGCTCGTCATGCCTCGCCGCCACCTCCTCGAACCCGTACATCCACTCATTGCCCCGCACGGACCGTGGCCCAATCCCAACGGGGAGTGAACGACCGTCATGGGGGCCCTGGAGCCAATAGGCTGGCGGAACCACTAACGACATCTTTTGCAGCATCCGGAGACAACGGTGCAATTCCACGACTCGATGATCAGTCTCGTCGGCAACACCCCGCTGGTGAGGCTCAACAGCGTGACCAAGGGCATCAAGGCGACCGTCCTGGCCAAGGTGGAGTACTTCAACCCGGGCGGTTCGGTGAAGGACCGGATCGCTCTGCGCATGATCGAGGCCGCGGAGGAGAGCGGCGCGCTCAAGCCCGGCGGCACCATCGTCGAGCCGACCAGCGGCAACACCGGGGTCGGGCTCGCCATCGTGGCCCAGCAGAAGGGCTACAAGTGCATCTTCGTGTGCCCCGACAAGGTGAGCACCGACAAGATCAATGTGCTGCGGGCCTACGGGGCGGAGGTCGTCGTCTGCCCGACCGCCGTCGACCCCGAGCACCCGGACTCCTACTACAACGTCTCCGACCGGCTGGTCCGTGAGACGCCGGGCGCGTGGAAGCCCGACCAGTACTCCAACCCCAACAACCCGGCCTCGCACTACGCCTCGACAGGGCCCGAGCTGTGGGAGCAGACGGAGGGGAAGATCACCCACTTCGTCGCGGGCGTCGGCACCGGCGGCACCATCTCCGGTACCGGCCGCTATCTGAAGGACGTCAGCGACGGCAAGGTCCAGGTCGTCGGCGCCGACCCCGAGGGCTCGGTCTACTCGGGCGGCTCCGGGCGGCCGTACCTCGTCGAGGGCGTCGGTGAGGACTTCTGGCCGAGCGCCTACGACCGCACGGTCGCCGACGAGATCGTGGCGGTCTCCGACAAGGACTCCTTCCAGATGACCCGCCGCCTGGCGAAGGAGGAGGGCCTGCTGGTCGGCGGCTCCTGCGGGATGGCCGTGGTGGCCGCGCTGCGCGTCGCCGAGCGTCTCGAGGAGGGCGACGTGGTCGTCGTACTCCTGCCGGACAGCGGTCGTGGCTACCTCAGCAAGATCTTCAACGACGAGTGGATGGCCGACTACGGCTTCCTGGAGGACGAGGGCCCGAGCGCCCGCGTCGCCGATGTGCTGAATGACAAGGAGCACGGCGCCATGCCGTCCCTCGTCCATATGCACCCCGACGAGACCGTCGGCCAGGCCATCGAGGTGCTGCGCGAGTACGGCGTCTCGCAGATGCCGATCGTCAAGCCGGGCGCGGGTCACCCGGATGTGATGGCCGCCGAGGTCGTCGGTTCCGTTGTGGAACGGGAGCTGCTGGACGCCCTGTTCACCAAGACGGCCTCCCTGGAGGACCCGCTGGAGAAGCACATGTCGGCCCCGCTGCCGCAGGTCGGCTCCGGCGAGCCGGTCGGCGACCTGATGTCCGTGCTCGGTACGGCGGACGCGGCGATCGTCCTCGTCGAGGGCAAGCCCACCGGCGTGATCAGCCGTCAGGACCTGCTCGCCTTCCTCGCCAAGGGCGGGAAGTAGCGGCGAACGTACGGTGAACGGCCCGTGTCGGTGGCGAACTTGCGGTGATCAGCAGCCTTCGGGGCTTCGCGGAAGTGGTACGAGGGTGTCACGTCCGCGCAGCACCCGCTTAACACGGGTCCGGCACATTAGTGGGTGTCGGCAGGGCGGGAGCGGCTCCCCGCCCCAGCCGGCGCCGAACGTCCAAGGACCTCCGGAGCGGCTCCCGGACCTCCATGGACGCCGGACGTGAGACCCGGTCCTGACCCGGTCGACGTCCTTCGCGGGGACCGCCGTCGTCCCGCCCCCCGGCAACGGGGGTGCGGCGGTCCCCGCGCATTATCTTTTGGTCAGCGGGCCGTACTGGCCCAACTCCCCGGCAACTGCCGACCTGGTGGTCAACTCAGCCCTCCCAGTCGCTGTCCTTCTGGGACTTGCGGCGGCGCCGGAACAGGTCCGGGTGGGTGCGGGCGGCCTGGACCACGTTCACCCCGACGATGCCCGCCCAGGCGACCAGCAGGCCGGGCAGGTGGGCCACCCCGCCGCCGATGCCGGACAGCGGGATCGCGAGCACCAGCGAGACGATGCCGAAGCCGAAGCGCTCGCCCCACGAGTCCGTCGTCTGCGGTGACCGGGAACCCCGGGCCACCACCATCTGCTGCTCGGCGAGCTGCCGGCGCACCCGGCGCTCGACCGCCCCGTCGATGCGCTGGTCGACCTTCTCCAGGAACGAGTCGACCAGCGCGGACTCGTACTCCTCACCCAGCTCCCTGCGGGCCTGCAGGGTGGCGTTGAGTTCTTTCTTCAGCTCGGTGTCCCGCGCGTCCATTCCCGTCATACGGACAACGTTAGGGAGCCCGGCCGGTCGGGGCACTGGGGATATCCCCCCTGTTCGACCTCGGGTCCTCAGGCGGTCAGCCCGTGCTGCTCGGCGTAGGCGTTCGCCACGTCCTCCGGGTCCTTCTTGTCCTTGTCCACCTGGCGGTTCAGCTCGGTGAGCTGGGCCGTGGTGAGGACGTTGCCGAGCTCGGCGAGGGCCTTGCGGACCGTGGAGTCCGCCTTGCGGTCGGCGATGAGGGGGACGATGTGCTGGCCGGGGATCAGGTTCTTCGGGTCCGACAGGACCACCCAGTCGTTGGCCACGATGTCCGTGTCCGTGGTGAAGAGGTTCGCCACGTCCACGTCGCCCTTCTTCAGGGCGCCCTTGACCAGCGGGCCCGAGGAGTCGAGCGACTTGAACTCCTTGAACTCCACGCCGTAGACCTCCTTCAGGCCCACCGCGCCGACCTCGCGCTTCTTGACCTCGGGCGCGGCGCCGATGACCAGCTTGCCGTTCTGCTTCTTCAGGTCGGCGAGGGAAGTCAGGCCGTACTTCCGCGCGGTCTCCTGTGTGACCACGAAGGCGTCCGAGTCCTCGGCCATGCCGTACGGCAGCACCTGGAGGCCGGCCGGGAGGGCCATCGCGAGGGCGTTCTGCATCTCGCCCTCCTCCGTCGCCGTCGCCTTCGGGGCGACGTAGTGCAGAAGGGCGCCCTGGTACTCGGGGAGCAGATCGATGTCGCCGCCCCTGATGGCGGGGATGAGGATCTCCCGGGTGCCGAGGTTGGGGCGGACGTTCACCTCGACCCCGGCCGCCTGCAGCACGGCCGCGTACAGGTACCCGAGCACCTGGTTCTCGGTGAAGTTGGCGGTGCCGATGGTGATGCCGCCCTTGCTGGAGCCGCCGCCACCGGAGGAGGTGCCCTCGTTGTCGAGGGAGGTGATGCCGCTCGCGCAGGCGGACAGGGCGGGGACGGAGGCGGCTGCGAAGAGGCCGCCGAGGAGAGTGCGTCGGTTCATCGAGAGGTCCCTAGGCAGTGCGGTGGCGGAAGAGGAAGCGCTGAAGGGCGGAGAGCGACAGATCCAGGGCTACGGCGATCACGGCCACCAGCACCGCGCCGCCCAGCACCTGCACCAGGTCGCGCTGGGCCAGACCGTCGAAGACGTAGCGGCCCAGGCCGCCGAAGGAGACGTACGCGGCGATGGTCGCCGTCGCGACGACCTGGATCAGCGCCAGGCGCAGGCCGGTCATGATCAGGGGGAGGGCCAGCGGGAGTTCCACCTGGAAGAGGACCTGGTGGCCGCGCATGCCCTGGCCCTTCGCCGCGTCCTTCACATCCGGATCCACGGCCGTCATGCCCGCGTAGGTGTTGGTGACGATCGCCGGGACCGCGAGGGCGACCAGGGCGACGTACACCGGCGTCATGGACAGACCGCTGGCCAGGAAGACCAGCACGACCAGACCGACGGTGGGCAGGGCGCGGCCGAAGGACGCCAGGTTGATCGCGAGGAACGCGCCCTTGCCGGTGTGCCCGATCAGCAGGCCGAGCGGGAGGCCGATCGCGGCCGCGATGAGGGTGGCGAGGAGCGAGTACTGGAGGTGCTCGGTGAGGCGGTGGGCGATGCCGTCGGGGCCGGTCCACTGCTCGCCGCTGGTCAGCCAGTCGCCGAGGTTCTTGATGAGTTCGTACATATCAGGCTCGCCTCCTGCGCCAGGGGGTCAGCACGTACTGGAGGGCGACCAGAGCCGCGTCCGCGACCACGGCCAGCAGCAGGGTGAGGACCACTCCGGCGATCACCGGGGTCGGGAAGTTGCGCTGGAAGCCGTCGGTGAAGAGCTGGCCGAGGCCGCCGTCGCCGATGTAGGTCGCGACCGAGACGAGCGAGATCGACATGACCGTCGCGATCCGGACGCCCGCCATGATCACGGGGAGGGCGAGCGGGAACTCGACCGTGAGCAGCGTGCGCAGCGGGCGCGTGCCCATCGCCTTCGCCGCCTCCTTCGTCTTCGCGGGCACCGAGTCCAGGCCCTCGACCGTGTTCCGGAGCAGGACGACCAGGGTGTAGACCGTCAGGCCGATGACGGTGGTGGTCCGGGTCAGACCGCTGATCGGGAGCAGGAGCACGAAGATCGCGATCGAGGGGATCGTGAAGAGCACGTTCGACAGGCCGAGCAGAAAGCCG
This sequence comes from Streptomyces sp. NBC_00287, assembly GCF_036173105.1. Classification (NCBI taxonomy): domain Bacteria; kingdom Bacillati; phylum Actinomycetota; class Actinomycetes; order Kitasatosporales; family Streptomycetaceae; genus Streptomyces; species Streptomyces sp. NBC_00287. Next base: position 3,988,192 of record NZ_CP108053.1, on the reverse strand, counting down.
CGCAGGGGGCGGACGCGGTGGGCGACGACCGCCAGCGGCAGCGAGATCAGCAGGCCGAGTGCTACCGCGCTGAGCGCCGCCTGGAGGTGGGAGACCGTGAGCGTGGTGAGGTCGTCGGTATGGCCGGATATCCACGACCAGTCGATGGTCATGCGGCCACCCGCGCTTCGGTGTGCGCCCGGCCCGCGTGCTCATGGATGTCATCGCGCGAGGAGACGCCGGTGAGGACACCGTCGGCGTCGACGCGGGCGATCAGGCCGGTGGGGGAGGAGAGCGACTCGTTGAGCGCGGAGAGCAGGGAGTCGCTGTCCTTGAGCGGTCGTACGGGGAGCTCGGCGTCCTGTCTCGCCCAGTGGAGGGGCTTGCGGGCCTCGTCGAGTACGAGGGTCCAGTCGCCTTGGGGCGCGGGGCCCTGGGGGACCTCGGCCAGGGTCTTCAGCGAGAGCAGCTTCAGGCCGCGCTCGGCGCCGAGGAAGTCGGCCACGAAGTCGTCGGCGGGGCGGGCGAGGAGTTCGGCCGGGGTCGCGCACTGCACCAGTTGGCCGCCGGTGCGGAAGATGGCGATCCGGTCGCCGAGCCGTACGGCCTCGTCGATGTCGTGCGTGACGAAGACGATGGTCTTGCTCAACTCCTTCTGGAGCCGGAGCAGTTCGTCCTGGAGCTGGGTGCGCACCACGGGGTCGACCGCGCCGAACGGCTCGTCCATGAGCAGCACCGGCGGGTCGGCGGCGAGGGCGCGCGCAACGCCGACGCGCTGCTGCTGGCCTCCGGAGAGCTGGTGCGGGTAGCGCTTGCCGGCCTCGGCGGACAGGCCGACGGTCTCCAGCAGCTCGGCCGCTTTCGTACGCGCCTTGCGGCGGCCCCAGCCGAGCAGCAGCGGCACGGTGGCGATGTTGTCCAGCACCGTGCGGTGCGGGAAGAGGCCGGCCTGCTGGATGACGTAGCCGATGGAACGGCGCAGCTCGGCGGCGTCCTGCTCGGTGACGTCCTTGCCGCCGACCCGGATGGTGCCGGAGGTCGGCTCGATCATCCGGTTGACCATCCGCAGGGTGGTCGTCTTGCCGCAACCGGAGGATCCGACGAGGACGGTGACGCCGCCTTCCGGCAGGTCGAGGGTGAGATCGTGAACTGCTGTCGTGCCGTTGGGGAAGCGCTTGTGGACCGCGTCGAACTGGATCATGAGTTGTCCCTTGCCCGGCTGTATAACGTCATGCAGAGTTCTCTGTAGCTGAATAGGTTGTCAACGGGTTGGTGTAAATCCGAAGTAACGGATGACCGATGCGCAAGATCAGGTGTCCGGATTGAGGGGAGTTTGGGCTTGATGTCGTCTCGGATCGTGGACAGGTCGGTGGCCGGGGACACCGGGTCGGTACTCCTCGACGGCCGCGGACTCTCCGTCGCGGACGTCGTCCGCCTCGCCGACGGAGCCGCGCGGCCGGCGCCGGAGGACGAGGCGATGAAGCGGGCCACCCGCTCCTGGGACGCCGCCCGGCAGATCGCCGCGACGGGGCGCGTCTACGGCCGCTCGACCGGCGTGGGCGCCAACCGGAACGAGGATGTGCCGACCGAGGCCGCCGCCGGGCACGGGCTCCGATTGCTGCGCAGCCATGCGGGGGGCATCGGGGAGGAGCTTCCGGCACGACAGGTGCGGGCCATGCTCGCCGTACGGGCGAATCAGCTGCTGGCGGGGGGCGCGGGGCTGCGGCCGACCGTGGTCACTTCGCTGTGCGAGGCGCTGGAGAGCGGGGCGTATCCGGTCGTCAACGAGTTCGGCTCGGTGGGTACAGGGGATCTGGCGGCGCTTGCGCAGGTGGGTCTCGCGCTCGCCGGAGAACACCCCTGGCGCGGCGCCGGTGCCCCTGAGCCGCAGCCCCTCGACAACAACGACGCCCTCGCCCTGATCAGCAGCAACGCCCTCACCCTCGGCCAGGCCGCGCTCGCCCTGCACGAGCTGCGCGGGCTCATCGCCGCCACGCAGGTCGTCGCCGCGCTGTCCCTCCTCGCCGTCGACGGCTCGCACGAGCCCTACGCCGCCCCCGTCCACGAGGCCCGACCGCACCGCGGTTCCACCGAAGTCGCCCGGAGCATGCGGGAGTTGATCGGTGCCGCGGACCGGCCCACGCCCCCGCTCGGCCGGATCCAGGACCCGTACGGCTTCCGCTGTGTGCCGCAGATCCACGGCCCCGCGCAGGACGCGGCGGACGCCCTGGAGACGGTGCTCGCGGTGGAGATCAACGCCGCCGCCGAGAACCCGCTGATCGCCGTCGAGGACCTGGCCGCCTACCACCACGGCGGCTTCTACCAGGCCCAACTCGCCCTCGCCCTGGACCACTTCCGGCTCGCGGTCACCCAGGTGGCCCGGCTCTCCACCTCCCGCCTGTCCACCCTCAACGAGCCCGCCTACACCCGCCTCAGGCCCTTCCTCGCCGACAACGAGCCCGCCTCGTCCGGCGTGATGATCCTGGAGTACTCCGCCGCGGCCGCCCTCGGTGACCTGCGCGCCTTCTCGGCGCCCGCCTCCCTCGGTCACGCTGTACTCTCCCGGGGCGTCGAGGAACAGGCCAGTTTCGCCTCGCTCGCCGCCCGGCAGACGCTGCGCGCGTGCGGCGCGTACCGTCTCGTCGTCGGCTGCGAACTCGTCGCCGCCGTAAGGGCGCTGCGCCAGCGCGGCCTCAGGCCCGAGCCGGGAGTTCCGGCAGGGCGTGCGCTGGAGCTCGCCGAGGCGGTGCTCGACGAGGACCAGGCCGACCGGCCGCTCACGGACGACGTGACGGCGGCGGCCCGGCTGCTCGACCGGTTCACGGAGATCTGGAGGGGGAGCGCGGCATGAGCGCGGACAGGAACACGGGGGACACCCCGGCGGCACGGCTGCAGGCGCTCTTCGAGGGGCACCGGCTGACCCCGACCCAGCGGCGCATCGCGCACAGCATGGTGCGCCGGGCCGCCGACGTGCCCTTCCTCTCCAGCGTCGAACTGGCCGAACTGGCCGGTGTCAGCCAGCCGTCCGTGACCCGCTTCGCCGTCGCCCTCGGCTTCGACGGCTACCCGGCCCTGCGCAAGCATCTGCGCGAGGTCGCGCCCGCCGAACCGGCGGCCGCCCCGGGCGCGTACAACGAGTACCAGCAGGCCGTCGAGGCCGAGATCGAAAACCTGCGGCATCTGGCGGAGCTGCTGGCCGACCCGCGCCCGGTGCAGCGGGCGGGCCGACTGCTCGCCGCCTCCCGGCCACTGCCGGTGCTCGGACTGCGCGCGGCGGCCTCCCAGGCGTACGGCTTCGCCTACTTCGCCGCCAAGGTCCATCCGGACGTCCGGCTGCTGAACGAGGGCGGCACGATGATCCACGACCGGATCGACGCCTGCGTCCGGGCCGGGGCCACGGCCCTGCTCTGCTTCGCGCTGCCCCGGCATCCGCGCGAGGTCCTGGACACCCTCGGCTACGCCAAGGAGGCCGGGCTGACCGTGGTCACGGTCGCCGACTCCGCTTTCGCGCCCGTCGCCAAGGCCTCCGACCTGCTGCTGCCCGCGGCGGTCGGCACCGGGCTCGCCTTCGACACCGCGTGCGCCCCGATGCTGCTCGGCCGGGTCCTGCTGGAGGCCATGTGCGACGACCTGCCGGACGCGCAGGCCCGCCTGGAGCAGTTCGACGTGCGGGCGGCGGCGCGGGGCCTGTTCGTGGAGTGACACTTCTCGTGGCTTCTCAGACAGGTCTCACGTAGGCCCGCTACCCTCCCGCCACTGCGAGTTCGACTGCGAGGCGATTGGGAGGCGGAACGTGGCACGCGGAGGTCAGGGTCTCGCTCGGGTGGCCGTCGTCGTACGGGCCGGAGCGGCACCGCTGTGGTGGCTCGGGGTGTTCGCGGCCGGGATCGGCGTACTGGTGCCGGGCCTGACCGGGCGCCGGATCGGGGTGCTGGCGGGTGCGGCGCTGTTCATCGTCACGACGGCGGTCGTGGCGTACCGGCGGCGCAGGCGGTACGGCGCCCTCATGCGCGGGACCGCCCGCGCGGGCAAGCACGATGTGCTCCAGGACCGGGCGGTGACCGTACGGAACTGGCGCCGGGGCCATCGCTGGTGGCTGGTGGGGGCCTTCGCGGCCGCCCTCGGCAGCGCGTTCGCGGTGCCCGCGGCGGGCGGCATGCTGCTGGCCGGGGCGGGCGCCGGGCTGTGGCTGAAGTCCGGCTGGATCGGGCGGCGCGAGCGGGCCGAGGAAGAGCTGCTGTGGGTCCGTGTGGACTGGCTCGCGGGCGGCGGCGGGCGTCCCGCCGGAAAGGCCGTCAAGGCCTACCGCTCCACCGGTATCGCGGCGGGCGACGCGGCCCCGGGCGGGGCGCGCCGCCGCGCCGACGCGCTGGTCTAGGGCGTCAGATCTCCAGGTCCTGCTCGATCTTCCTCAACTGGTGCCGGGCCATCGCCAGGTTGGCGCGCTTGGCGTCCAGCACCAGGTACAGGAAGAGGCCGTTGCCGCTGCGGCCGCTGAGCAGACGGATCAGGTGGTACTGGTCGGACAGGGTGATCAGGATGTCCTCGATCTCGCCCTTGAGACCGAGGTGTTCCATGGTGCGCATCTTGGCGCGTACGACATCCGTGTTGCCGGCGGCGGCCACGCCCAGGTCGAAGCTCTTGCTGCCGCCCAGGGTGCCCAGGGCCATGCCGCTGGTGTAGTCGACGAGCGCGACTCCGGTCGCGCCCTCGATCGAGGTCAGTGCCTCTTTGAGCGAGGTCTCGGTGTTGGCCATGACGGTGCTTCCTCTCAACTCTCCGTGGTGGTGCGTGGTTGGGGGGTAGGTGCGGTGCGCTGGGCTTTCGCGCGGGGCTTGGTGGCTACTACGGCGCTGTCGACCAGCTCCCCGATCCGGATTGCGGCGCGGCGGCCCTCCAGATGGAGACGGCCCACGCTGACGTCGTCCCGGGCGAGCAGGGTCAGTACGGCGCTCCGGCCCGCCGCGTATGTCGCCACATAGCCGTCCCGGCCGCGGACGAGCAGTTCGCGCAGCTCGCCCCGGCCGGTGACGTCCGTGAGCCGCACGGCCACGCCCAGCGCGGCGGCGGTGAGCGCGGCCACGCCCTCCGGCTCCACACCGGGGGTGTCCTCGACAACGACCAGCCCGTCGACGCCGGCCACGAGGGAGCCGGTCAGCTGGGGGATATGGGCTCGGAGCCGCTGCAACTCATCGACTATCGACGCCTCGGCGCCCATCAACTCTCTCCTTTGTCGATCAAAGCGCCTCCAGCGCATCCCGGACTCTCTTCAGCAGGGCGACATCGGGGTCGTCAACCGCGAGGCGCTCCGCGGGGGACGGGGGGTTCGGTCGGGTGGGGAGGGGTGGGGGTGCGGGGGTCGGGTTCGGAGGCTCGGACCGCGGGGTGCTCGGGGGGCTGAGCGGGGTGGCTACCGCGGCCGTGCGCTCCGGCTCCACGGGCCGTGGGGTCAGGACTCCCGCCGCTGCCAGGCGTCGTATGTCCACCAGGGTGTGGAACGCCGGGCGGCCCAGGGCGCGGGCGATGTCCGTCGCCGTGCGTACGCCGTCCAGCAGGGCCACGACCGCTCGCTGGCGTGCGGTGAGCATCGGGGTGCGGAGCGGGTCGGCGCGGGCGAGGGGGGCCTGGTCCGTGCCCGGGTCGGGCCAGATGCGGTGCAGCAGGTCGCGGCGGCGCAGCGTCTCGCGCTCGACGGCGGCCACCGGCACCGGGTGCACGGGGCCGAGCCAGTGCCCGGTGCCGTAGCGGAAGCGGCCCGGGGTGCTGCTGGGGGCGAGGGCGAAGTACGCGGCGTCGTAGAGCGCGCCCAGGTGGCACAGTTCCAGCGTGCCCGGGGTGATCCGGCCGCCGTCGACCAGGAGCCGGGCGGCGCCGTGCCGGTCGTCGGCCCGGGCGACGGCGTCCCGCCAGGCGGCGGTGGAGAGGGTGCCGTGCGCGGTCAGCAGGACGTCCAGACCCGGGGCGGCCGGGCTCTCGGCATGCACCACCCGGCCCTCGGCGAGATACAGCGTGCCGCGCTCGCGCAGCAGGACGCCGGTGGCCTGCTCGGCGGCGAGCCGGCTCAGCATCGGCGAAAGTCCGCGCGGCGCCCGCTCCCCGGCCGTACTTCGGTCCCGCACCGGCAGCCGGGGCGGTCCGGCCGGAGTGGCTCGCAGTGCGGTCATGCCGGCACCACCGCCCGGCCGGCGTGGCTCGTCGCGCCGTCATGCCAGGACCACCGTCCGGTCGCCATGGCTCGTAGCGCCCTCATCCCAGCACCAGCCGTCCGGCCAGCTCCCCGAGTCGGATCCGGGCCAGAGCGAGGTTGCCCTCCTCGCGGTTCAGCCACAGGTGCAGGAAGACGCTGCTGTCGAAGGACGTCCAGACGAACCGCAGCACGTGGTAGCTGTCCCGGTTGCTGAGGATCAGGTCCTCGAGCGGGAGCTCCGCCTCGTCGGCGTCGTCGCCCGGCGCGAACGCCCGGTGCTCCGCCGCCAGCCGGGCCAGCTCCGCCGCCTCCGCCGCGCTTGCCTCCGGATCGCCGCCCGGGGATTCGCCGACCGTGCCCAGGGCAAGCCCGCTGGTCCAGTCGACCAGCGCCACGCCCCGTGCTCCGGGCAGCCGCATGGCCTCGAGCAGGCACTCGTCGATTCCGGGCACCGTGGCTCCCCTCCCGCCTCGGGTTCGGCTGAGTAACGCCGAAACTACGCAACGTGTGAGCGGCGGGTGAGGGTTCTGGCATTTTCCAGTGGAACATGCGGCGGATGGCTAAGGTAGGTCAACTGACCCTGTTTACCAGCCTGTTGAACCGCAGATCCGCCGGAGTGCGTCAAGCGCGGCCGGGTGTGCGGAGGGTGGTGAGGGCGGACGCGTGCGCCCCTCCGGATTCGGCCACGATCGAGTCGAGGCTCTGCGGCTCCCGCACCGTCGCGAAGGCGACACCCTCTGAGCCGCCCGGCGCAAAGCCGTAAACACCGGGCCGGGCCAGGGAGTTGTACGCGTAGTGGTGCGCGAAGTAGTACGCGCCCGTGTCCAGTGCCGCCACCAAGTCCCCTTGCTCCAGCGGCGGCAGCGCCCGCGCCTCGGCCAGCAGATCACCCGCGAAACAGGCGGGCCCGGCCACGTCCTGGACCACCTCGGCCCCCGTCTTCGGCCGCCCCTTCGCGTCGTACGCGGCGATCCTGAGCGGCCAGGACCCCGGCGCGTACACCGTCCGCGTCGCCACCTGCACGCCCGCGTGCGTCACCGCGACCGGCCGCCCGCCCGCGCTCTTGGTGTACTCCACCCGCGCCAGCACCGTCCCGTGCTTGGCCAGCAGCGACCGCCCGAACTCGGTCACCAGCCCGTACCGCCCGTCGAACAGCCCCGGCACCGCCTCGCTCAGCAGCCGCGCGTACTGCGCGTACGTCGGTGTCGTGGCGTCCGAGGAGAAGTTCACCGGCAGCCCGCCGCCGATGTCGACCGTGTCGATCTGCCGTCGCCCGATCCGCCCGTTGATCTCCTCGGCCAGCTCGTACGTCTCCGCCACGCCCCGCGCCATCAGCGACAGCGGCACGCCCTGGGACCCGGTGTGCGCATGCAGCCGGGTCAGCCACGGCCGGTCCAGATACGCCCGTACGACCCACTCCCGCGCCCCCTCGTCGCGCAGCGCCACCCCGAACTTCGAGGTCGCCGTCGCCGTCGACAGCGCCTCGATGGCACCGGCGCCGACCTGCGGATTGACCCGGATTCCGAGCGGGGAACGGCTCGGCGCCGACTTCATCAGGGCGTCGATACGGTCCAGCTCCTGCGGATTGTCGGCGTTGATCGCGATCCCGAGCGCCAGCGCCTCCCTCAGCTCGGCCGGCGTCTTCGCGGGGGAGTCCAGCACCGTCAGCTCCGGCGGCAGCCCCGCCGCCCGCGCCAGCGCAAGCTCGCCGGGGCTCGCCACCTCGGCGCCGATCCCCGCCTCGTGCAGCAGTCGCAGTACCGGCACCAGCGGGGTCGCCTTGACCGCGAAGGCGTGCAGCACCGGGGTGCCGGGCGCGGTGACCGCGTCGAACGCCGACCTCAGCTCCGCCGCCGACTCCCGGATGCCGGTGACGTCGAGCAGCCCCACGATGGGGGAGTCCGGCCCCAGCAGCCCCCGCTCCACGGCGGCCCGTACCGCCTCGTCCCGGCGCGCCGCCCGCTCGCCGTCGCTTGTCCGCCCGCCCTTGACGCTGTCCACCGCATCCCTGTCCACCGCATCCCCCGTCGAGTCGTTCCCCATGACCACGTATCCAGACAAACATCCGCAGGGCGCCCGCGCTGGCGCACGAACGTATTGACTAGCTCTATTCAGAGCGCCAGGATGTGAATAACGGCAGTAATATCCGGCAGCACCATCCGCTAGGAGGCAGACCATGTCAGGACCCCGCCCCGTACGAGCGCCGCGCGGTACGGAACTGAGCGCCCTGGGATGGCAGCAGGAGGCCGCCCTGCGGATGCTGCAGAACAACCTCGACCCCGAGGTCGCCGAGCACCCCGACAAGCTCGTCGTCTACGGCGGCACCGGCAAGGCCGCCCGCGACTGGCGCTCCTTCGACGCGATGGTCCGCACCCTGCGGGGCCTGAAGCAGGACGAGACCATGCTCGTCCAGTCCGGCCGCCCGGTCGGCGTGATGCAGACCCACGAGTGGGCCCCCCGCGTCCTCATCGCCAACTCCAACCTGGTCGGCGACTGGGCCAACTGGGAGGAGTTCCGCCGCCTGGAACAGCTCGGTCTGACCATGTACGGCCAGATGACCGCCGGCTCCTGGATCTACATCGGCACCCAGGGCATCCTCCAGGGCACCTACGAGACCTTCGCCGCCGTCGCCGCGAAGAAGTTCAACGGCACCCTCGCCGGGACGATCACCCTCACCGCCGGGCTCGGTGGCATGGGCGGCGCCCAGCCGCTCGCCGTGACGATGAACGACGGAGTCGCGATCTGCATCGACTGCGACCCGCGCGCGATCGAGCGGCGCATCGAGCACCGGTACCTCGATGTGAAGGCCGACAGTCTGGAGCACGCCCTCCAGCTCGCCGTCGAGGCCCGGGACGCCCGCCGCCCGCTCTCCATCGGCCTGCTCGGCAACGCGGCGGAGCTGCTGCCGCGCATGCTCGCCGAGGGCGCCCCCATCGACATCGTCACCGACCAGACCTCGGCGCACGACCCGCTGGCGTACCTGCCCGTCGGCGTCGACTTCGACGACATGGCCTCCTACGCCGCGAAGGACCCGGCCGGCTTCACGACCCGCGCGCGGGAGTCCATGGCCCGGCACGTCGAGGCGATGGTCGGCTTCATGGACGCCGGTGCGGAGGTCTTCGACTACGGCAACTCCATCCGTGGCGAGGCCCAACTCGCCGGATACGACCGGGCGTTCGCCTTCCCGGGCTTCGTCCCCGCGTACATCCGCCCCCTGTTCTGCGAGGGCAAGGGTCCCTTCCGCTGGGCCGCGCTCTCCGGTGACCCGGCCGACATCGCCAAGACCGACAAGGCGATGCTCGACCTCTTCCCGGAGAACGAGTCCCTCGCCCGCTGGATCAAGATGGCCCGCGAGCGGGTCCACTTCCAGGGGCTGCCCGCGCGTATCTGCTGGCTGGGGTACGGCGAGCGGGACAAGGCGGGCGAGCGGTTCAACGACATGGTGGCGAGCGGTGAGCTGGCGGCGCCGCTGGCCATCGGCCGCGACCACCTGGACTGCGGGTCCGTCGCCTCTCCCTACCGGGAGACGGAGGCCATGCTCGACGGCTCCGACGCGATCGCCGACTGGCCGCTGCTGAACGCGATGGTGAACGTCGCTTCCGGTGCCTCCTGGGTCTCCATCCACCATGGCGGCGGCGTCGGCATGGGCCGCTCCATCCACGCCGGCCAGGTGACGGTGGCCGACGGCACGAAGCTGGCAGGCGAGAAGATCCGCCGGGTCCTCACGAACGACCCGGGCATGGGCGTCATCCGGCACGTGGACGCGGGCTACGACATCGCGGAGTCGGTTGCCGATGAGCGGGGCGTACGGGTCCCGATGCGCGAAGGTGACTCGGCGTGACCGAACAGCCAGTACCGGGCGGCAGCTCCTTTCACTCCATGTGGCGTGAGCTGCTCCCCATCGGTCGGCACTCCGACTCCCACGGCTACCGTCGCTACGCCTGGACCGGTGCCGACGCCGAATGCCGGGCCTGGTTCAAGGCGCAGGCCGAGTCCCGGGGACTGGCCTACGAGGTCGACCGGAACGGGAATCAGTGGGCCTGGCTCGGCGATCCCTCCGCCGGGGACGCCGTCGTCACCGGGTCGCATCTTGACTCCGTGCCCGACGGTGGGGCCTTCGACGGCCCCCTCGGTGTCGTGTCCTCCTTCGCCGCTCTCGATGAACTCCGGGGCCGAGACGCGCACTTCAGCAAGCCCCTCGCCATCGTGAATTTCGGGGACGAGGAGGGCGCCCGGTTCGGGCTCGCCTGTGTCGGGTCGAGGCTCGCCTCCGGGCAGCTCAGCCTCGCGCAGGCGCAGCTGCTCACCGACGGGGACGGAATCACCCTCCCCCGGGCCATGGAGGCCGCCGGGTACGACCCCGACGCCATCGGTCCCGACCCCGAGCGGCTCGCGCGCATCGGTGCCTTCGTCGAGCTGCATGTCGAGCAGGGGCGCGCCCTCGACCTGTCCGGCGACCGGGTCGGCATCGCCAGTGCCATCTGGCCGCACGGGCGGTGGCGGTTCGACTTCCGGGGTGAGGCCAACCACGCCGGGACCACCCGGCTCGTGGACCGGCACGACCCCATGCTGTCGTACGCCGAGACCGTGCTCGCCGCCCGCCGCGAGGCCGAACTCGCCGGTGCCGTCGCCACCTTCGGCAAGATCTCCGTCGAGCCGAACGGCGTCAACGCCATCCCCTCCCTGGTGCGCGGCTGGCTCGACTCCCGCGCCGAGGACCAGGCCGGCCTCGACCGCGTGGTCGGCGGCATCGAGAAGGCCGCCCGGGAGTACGCGGCAGCCCACGGCATCGACCTCGACATCGTCCGCGAGTCCTTCACCCCCGTCGTCGAGTTCGACCACGCCCTGCGCGACGAACTCGCCCGCATCCTCGGCAAGGACGAGGACAAGGACACCGACCTCAAGGTGCCCGTCCTCGGCACCGGCGCCGGACACGACGCCGGAATCCTGTCCGGGACGATCCCGACCGCCATGCTGTTCGTGCGCAACCCCACCGGCGTCTCGCACTCCCCGGCCGAGTTCGCGGCCGAGGACGACTGCGTGGCCGGGGTGCTCGCACTCGCCGACGTACTGGAAGGGCTGGCCTGCACGTGACACGGACGTACTGGCTGGAGCACGCCTGGCTCGGCACCCATGTCGAGCCGGGCGTCGCGATCGACATCAGCGACGGGCGGATCACCGCCGTCCGCCAGGGCATCGACACCCCGCCCCCCGGCGCCGAGATCCTCCGCGGTCTCACCCTCCCTGGGCTGGCGAACGCCCACTCGCACGCCTTCCACCGCGCCCTGCGCGGCACCGTCCAGGTCGGCAGCGGCACCTTCTGGACCTGGCGCGAGGTCATGTACGCCACCGCCGACCGGCTCACCCCGGACAGCTATCACGCCCTCGCCCGGGCCGTGTACGCCGAGATGGCGCTCGCCGGGATCACGGCCGTCGGCGAGTTCCACTACGTCCACCACGCCCCGGGCGGCACCCCGTACGCCGACCCCAACGCCATGGGCGAGGCCCTCATCGCGGCCGCCGCCGACGCCGGTATCCGGATCACCCTCCTCGACACCGCCTACCTCTCCTCCGGCTTCGGACAGCCGCCCAACTCCCACCAGCTCCGCTTCTCCGACCGGACGGCTCAGGAATGGGCCGAACGCTGTTCAGTTCTCAAGGAACGGGATCACGCGCGGATCGGTGCCGCCATCCACTCCGTACGGGCCGTGCCCGCCGACCAGTTGGCGACCGTGGCCCGGTGGGCCGAGGAGCGGCGGGCCCCGCTGCATGTGCACCTGTCGGAGCAGACCGCCGAGAACGAGGCGTGCCTGGAAGTCCACGGATGCACCCCGACCCAGCTCCTCGCCCTCCACGGCGTCCTCGGGCCGCGCACCACCGGCGTCCACAACACCCATCTCACCGCCGAGGACATCTCTCTGATCGGCGGCAGCGGCACCGGCACCTGTATGTGCCCGACGACCGAACGGGACCTCGCGGACGGCATCGGGCCGGCCGTCGCCCTTCAGAACGAAGGGTCCCCCCTCTCCCTCGGCTCCGACAGCCACGCCGTCATCGACCTGCTCGAAGAGGCACGCGCGATGGAGCTCAACGAGCGCCTGCGCACCCGTACGCGAGGCCACTGGACGGTGGCGGCTCTTCTGCGGGCGGCCTCGGCCGACGGCCACGCGGCCCTCGGCTGGGACGGCGTGGGCAGCCTGGAGACGGGCGCACGCGCCGACTTCACGACGATCGCGCTCGACTCGGTCAGAACGGCAGGGCCGCTGCCACGCCTCGGCGCCGAGACGGCCGTATTCGCCGCGACAGCAGCGGACGTACGGCACACGATCGTGGCGGGCCGGCACGTCGTACGCGACGGGGCGCACACGCTCGTCCCCGATGTGCCGCAAGCCCTGGCGAAGGCTGTCGAAGCCCTCCGCGCCTGACGACCACCCACGAGGACGCCATGAGCAGCACTGTCATCACCAACATCGCCACACTCGTCACGAACGACCCCTCCCTCGGCGACGGTTCTCCCCTCGGTCTGATCCAGGACGCGGCCGTCGTCATCGACGGCGACCGCATCGCGTGGACCGGTGAATCAAGCAAAGCACCCGCCACTGACAATCGGGTCGACGCCGGGGGCAGGGCCGTCCTCCCGGGCTTCGTGGACTCCCACTCCCACCTCGTCTTCGCGGGCGACCGGACGCAGGAGTTCAACGCGCGCATGTCAGGGCGCGGTTACACGGCCGGTGGCATCCGCACCACCGTCGCCGCGACCCGCGCCGCCACGGACACCGCACTCGAAGCCAACCTCACCCGCTACCTCACCGAGGCCCTCCGCCAGGGCACGACGACCTTCGAGACGAAGTCCGGCTACGGCCTGACCACCGAGGACGAGTCCCGCGCCCTGCGCATCGCCGCCGCGCACACCGACGAGGTCACCTACCTCGGCGCCCACATCGTCTCCCCGGACTACGCCGACGACCCGGCCGGTTATGTCGCCCTCGTCACCGGCGAGATGCTCGACGCCTGTGCGCCGTACGCCCGTTGGATCGACGTCTTCTGCGAGAAGGGCGCCTTCGACGGCGACCAGGCCCGGGCCATCCTCACCGCGGGCAAGGCCAAGGGCCTGCACCCCCGCATCCACGCCAACCAGCTCTCCTACGGCCCAGGCGTCCAACTCGCCGTGGAACTCGACGCCGCCAGCGCCGACCACTGCACCCACCTGACGGACGCGGACGTGGACGCCCTCGCGCACAGCGACACCGTCGCCACCCTCCTCCCCGGCGCCGAGTTCTCCACCCGGGCCGAGTGGCCGAACGCCCGCCGCCTCCTCGACGCGGGCGTCACCGTCGCCCTGTCCACCGACTGCAACCCGGGCTCGTCCTTCACCTCGTCCGTACCCTTCTGCATCGCGCTCGCGGTACGGGACATGGGGATGACCCCGGACGAGGCGCTCTGGTCGGCCACAGCGGGCGGCGCGGCAGCCCTGCGCCGCGACGACATCGGCCGCCTCGCCCCGGGCGCCCGCGCCGACCTCACACTCCTCGACGCCCCGAGCCATGTGCACCTGGCCTACCGGCCGGGCGTACCCCTGGTCACCGGCGTATGGCGCAAGGGTGTACGCGAACTCTGATCACCCGGCCCGCCACCGCTGCCCCGCACCCCCGCTCTCCACGACCAACGCCACCGCCCCGCCCCCGACCGGCGTCACCGCATGGTCCGGGGCGATGCCCGGGCGGACGACCCCGCGTGAGTCGACCGCGAACCGCAGGTTCTGGCCGTTGCTCCCGTGGACCGAGTCGCACTCCCAGATGCCGACACCCCGATCCACGGAACCCCGGCTGTCCAGGCAGAACTCCGGGTCGGCGGACGACTGCACGACGCCCCGCGCGGTGTCGACCCGCCACACCTGGGTGGGGGAGGACGTGCAGGGTGCCGTGATGACGTCGGTGCCCTTCTCGAAGACAGCGTCGCGGACGTCCAGGCACAGCCCGCTGGAAACGTTCACCACGCGCGCGTACGAGGCGCCGGGCGGCCGGTGCGACGGGGTGGGCGTCGGACTGGGCGTCCGGGACGGCGGCGGCGCCGAACTCCTCGTGGGCGTAGGAGAAGGCGGCTTGGAGGTCGCCGACGGTGAGGGCGTAGGAGCGGACACCGTCGCCGTCACCGTCACCGGCGGCGCACTCGTCGGGCTGCTCACCGCGCTCACCGGATCCTGGCCGTCCTCGGCGGTGCCGCCCTGCGTCAGCAGGAAGACCAGCAGGGGCGCCAGTGCCACGCCCAGCGCCGCCGACACCAGCGCGAAGCGCCGGGACAGCGGCCAATGGGCGGTCGTGGCAACGGGGTTGTGGGCGACAGGAGCCGGGTCGTCCATGACGTACGCCGTCCCCGCCCATGGCAGCAGGCCCTCGCCCAGCGTCCGGCGCGGGTCGTCCCGCAGGGCCGACAGCTCCTCGTAGGCGGCCGTACAGGTCGCGCAGCGCGCCATGTGGGCGTGCAGATCGGCACTCCCGCGCGGGCTGTCCGGCCGTACCGACTCCTCGATGAGGCGGTGGAAGTCGCGGCAGTCGGGGTCGGCGGAGGCGGCCAGGCGGGCGCGCAGACACGCGCGGCCGAGCTGCTGGAGCGCCGCGCCCGCGCCGTAGGCCACGTCCTCGCCGGTGAGGCCGAGGAAGGCGGCGGTCCGCTCGTCGGCTTCCCGCTCCACGATCGCGTACCAGATCACGCCCTGCGCGCGCGGGGGCAGCGATTGGAAGGCGCCGAGCACGGTCGGCACGGGGCCGTTCGGGCCCGCCGCGTTGAGGACGAGCAGCAGGCCCGCGTCGAGGCCCGCCGCGCGTTCGTCGCTCGCCCAGGACGCGGCCAGCCGCCCGGTGAGCAGCAGGAGCCGGTGCCGCCAGGGCCCGCCGGGGTCGATACCGCGAGCCGTCTCGCGGGCCGCGAACGTGAAGACCTGCGCCGCCAGCTGGCGGGCCACGGAGTCGCTCGTGGCGCACAGCCGGGCGTACTTCAGTACGGACGGCCGATGGCGGGCCCGGAGTTCCTGCAGCGCCTCGTACGCGGTGGCGGAGTCGGCCCGCAGCAGTTCTGTGAGCCGTGCGTCACTGTCCTCGGCCCGCGCCATCGACCTGCCTCCTCGCAGCCGCCAAACCCGCCGGAGTTCTGGCCTACCGGCGGGTACGACGGCTCATAGTGGAGGAAGGGAACCCAGGACGAAAGGGTTTCTGTGGGTAACCCATGAGTCGACGGAGGCTTTTACTCCTCGACCGTCTTTACTCCTCGACCGTCAGCCCCTTGCGCAGTCGCACCAGCGTCCGTGACAGCAGCCGGGAGACATGCATCTGGGAGATGCCGAGCTCCTCGCCGATCTCCGACTGGGTCATGCCCGCGACGAACCGCAAGGAGAGGATCTGGCGGTCCCGGGGCGGGAGTTCGGCGATCAGCGGCTTCAACGACTCGACGTACTCGATGCCTTCGAGTCCGTGGTCCTCGTAGCCGATGCGGTCGGCGAGCGCTCCCTCGGCGTCGTCCTCCTCCGGCTGGGCGTCCAGCGAGGAGGCGGTGTACGCGTTCGACGCCGCCATGCCCTCGACGACCTCGTCGTTGGTCAGACCGAGGCGCTCGGCGAGCTCGGCCACCGTCGGGGCGCGGTCGAGCTGCTGGGCGAGTTCGTCGCCCGCCTTGGCCAGGTCGAGCCGGAGTTCCTGGAGTCGGCGCGGTACCCGCACGGACCAGGAGGTGTCCCGGAAGAAACGCTTGATCTCGCCCACGATGGTGGGCATCGCGAAGGTGGGGAACTCGACTCCGCGGCTGAGTTCGAAGCGGTCGATCGCCTTGATCAGGCCGATCGTGCCGACCTGGATGATGTCCTCCATGGGCTCGCTGCGCGAGCGGAAGCGGGAGGCGGCGAACTTGACCAGCGCGAGGTTGAGTTCGACGAGCGTGTTGCGGACGTACGCGTACTCGTGGGTCCCTTCCTCCAGCGACTCCAGCCGCTCGAAGAGGGTTTTGGACAGGGCCCGTGCGTCCACCGGCCCCACCTCGTCGAAGGGGGGTATCTCCGGTAGTCCGGCGAGTGCGTCGTCCTGCTCGATGGGATCCAGATGTTCCGGGAGGGAAGTCGACGTCGCCTCATGGGTATGCGATGCGTCGAGCCGGGGTGACATGATGTCCTCCATCGTTCTCGGCAAATACGGCTGCCGAAGCCTGTGCGTGCACTGCGGTGTGCGGCGCCTCCAAAGCCGGCCGTGTTTGATTACGTGTCCCTACTAGCCCTACCCGCTTTCCACAGGCCACCGCAAGTGCGTTCTGTTGTGAAATGTCCGTTTTAGGGTGGTTGTTCGGGTGTCGAAGGTCGTAGGGAAGGCGTAGTGTTCGAGGGCGTCAGTCAGCAGCCACGACGTCGGGAGTGAGACACGGCATGGACCGCGGGACAGTCGGCAGCGCACAGTCCGGCCGACTTCTGGTGGAGGTGCGGGAAGCGGGCTCCAGTGCCGTCGTGACTCCCGTAGGTGAGTTGGATCACCACACCGCCGATTTGTTGCGTGAGCCACTCGAGGACTGCCTCGAGAAAGGGTTCAGCCGACTGGTCGTCGACTGCGGACGGCTGGACTTCTGTGACTCGACCGGACTCAATGTGCTGCTCGGTGCCCGCCTGAAGGCGGAGGCCGCCGGCGGTGGCGTCCACCTCGCGGCGATGCAGCCCGTGGTCGCCCGGGTGTTCGAGATCACCGGGGCGGAGGCGGTCTTCACCGTCCATGACAGCCTCGATTCCGCGCTCGCCGACGAGGTCGACTGACCCTGATGGCGGCCCCTTGTGCCGCACCGGCCGTCCCATGCGGAACGCCACTCTCCGGACGTCACGTGATTCGTGCCGAATACGGGGGTGTTCCGCCGGTCCGCTCGGGCAGGAGACATCCTGAACATGTCGCTGTCATGGCGGCGTGCGGAGCCGACCGAACCTCCGTAGTGACTGACTTCTTCAATCGTGAACTGGTGAATCGGTGAGGTGAAGCGCTGATGAGCACCACCCGGCCCTACTCGCCGGGCGACCGCGGCCCTGAGCCCAGCGGCGCTTCCGGGGTGTCCGAGCCGTCCTCCGAGACCCCGCCGGGCCCACAGGTCCGCAGTCTGGGCCTCGACGGGCGGAGCGGCGTCGTGCCGCTCGCCCGCGACTTCACCCGCCAGGCGCTGTATGCGTGGGGCTGGCTGCCGGCGGCGACCGCCGATCAGCGGGCGGCGGCGGAGGATGTGCTGCTGGTCGTGTCCGAGCTGGTCACCAACGCCTGTCTGCACGCCGAGGGCCCTGACCGGCTCCGGATCACCTGCGACAACAAGGTCATCCGGCTGGAGGTCTCCGACCGGGGCGCGGGTCAGCCGGCGCCCCGGACACCGCACCGTGCCGGCCGCCCCGGCGGCCACGGAATGTTCATCGTGCAGCGGCTCTGTCTGGACTGGGGGGTCGTACGGACCCCAGGGGTGACCGGCAAGACGGTCTGGGCGGAGCTCGGCGCGCCCGCCTGAGCATCCCCACACTTCCGACACGCACTGTGTCTTCCCTCCTCTCGGCCCCGGGCGTACCTTGACGGCCGATCTGATGTGCCGTCAGGAACGAGAGGGAGCGGAACCGTGTCGTACCGGAAACGAACCGCCGCGCTCGCGTCCGTCGCGGCCTTGGCCGGCTCGGCGGTGCTGATGGCCGCCCCCGCAGCCCGGGCCGAGGTCGTCGACGTCAACTACCAGTGCAAGACCCCGATCGGCGACAAGAGCGCCGTCTCGCCCATCGACATCAAGGGTGTCGAGAGCGGCGGCGGCTACAAGATCACCATGTCCTGGCAGAAGGGCGTCTCCTCCAGCCCGGTCGAGCTGGGCAAGGGGGCGATGAACCCCAGCGCCACCATCAAACTGGGCGGCGCCGACAGCGGCACCATGACGGTGACGGGCCCGGCGAACCAGGAGGCCATCCCGGCCGACACCCCCATCAAGATCAATGACCTGACGGGGACCTACACCCCGAAGAAGTCCGGCAAGGTCACCTTCACCCCGGCCATCCTCACCATCAAGGCGCTCGGTACGACGACCACCTGCACCCCGTCGAACAGCCCGGGCCCGGCGCTGACCCTCGACGTCAAGGCCGCGGGCGGAACCGGCGGCACGCAGAGCGGCAGCGGCTCCGGCTCCGGCTCCGGTTCCGAACTCCCGCAGACCGGCCCCGAGGACTCGGCCGTCGCCCTCGGCACCCTCGGCGGCACGGTGCTGCTCGCGGGCGCGGCGGGCGCGCTGTGGCTGACGCGGCGGAACCAGACGGTACGCCGCTGACCCCTCGTACCACCGTTGGAGCCGCCCATGTCGCTGACCGGCCGTGTCCTGTCCGTCCTGCCTGTGCTGCCCCCCGCCCTGCTGCTCCTGCTGGTGGCCGCCCCGCCCGCGGCGGCCGCCGGGGGCTGGTCCGTCGCGCCGTCCGGCGGCGGGCGCCCCTCCTTCTACGCCGAGGGCGAGCCCGGGGCGGTCCTCGAGGACACGGTGTCGGTGACCAACCGTGGCGGTGAGCCGGTCACCGTCCGGCTGTCCGCCACGGGCGCCCGGGTCGCCTTCGCCCGCTCCGAGGTCCGCGTCCCGGCCCGCACCCGCGCCGACGTCCCCTTCACGGTGACCGTCCCGGACGCCGACCGCTCCGCGGGCATCGTCGCCCGCGGCCCCGACGGCCGCTCCGACTCGGTCGCCCTCCATCTACGCGTCAAGGTCCCCCAGTTGTCCGCGCTGACGGTCGAGCAGGTGAAGGTCACCGACTCCGGCATCTCGTACGAGATCGTCAACCGCGGCACGACCACCCTCGAACCCCGCCTCGCCGTACGCGCCGACGGCCTCCTCGGCCCCCTCCTCAACCGCCCCGCGCGCACCCTCCCCGTCGAACTCCCCCCGGGCCGCCGGGCCAAGCTCACCGAACCCTGGCCCGACCGCCCGTCCCTGGACACGGCCGACGTCCGGCTGACGGTGACCGCCGGGGGAGGGGCCTACGACACGGCCGAGGCGTCGGCGCGGTTCGTGCCGTGGGGATCGGTGGCGGGCAGCGCGGGGGCGGTGGCGACCGCCGCCTTCTTCCTCGTACGACGTCGTAGGCGCCGTATCGAGGAAGTAGCCGAACCGCTTTATGCAGACGTCGAGTTGATGGGAGCGGCGAAGTGAACGGCAAGGTGCGGATCTCGGCGCTGCTCGTTCTGCTGCTTCTCGCACTGTCGGTGGCGCCTGCGTCGGCCGCCGATCCCCCCACCGTGAAGGTCTCCAAGTCGCAGGCGGGGACTGGGGGTTCGGTCACCGTCACCGGGGAGGGCTGGCGGCCCCGGGCGCTGCTGATGATCCTGATCTGCGGGCAGTCGGTGCCGTCGACGGGTGTGACCGGTGGCACCAACTCCTGTGCCAACGCCGACGGGCGGGCGGTGACGACAGACGCCGAGGGCCGGTTCAGCCGGAAGCTGCCAGTGGCCGAACCGCCGGTGCCGTGTCCGTGCGTGGTGCATGTCGCCACGGTTCAGGGGGCGAAGGCCGAGGCCGACGCCGTGTTCCAGGTGGCCGGGCACGCGGTCGAGCCGCTGCCCGCCGACGGCTCCGGCGGACGGCTGTCGATCCTCACCGACACCCGCCTCGACGGCTCCAGCGGCCTACTGACCTGGTTCGGCGCCCCACCCGCCCGCACCCTGGTCTTCACCGTCGGCAATGTCGGCACCTCGGCCGTGAAGAACCCCGTCTTCCAAGTCGGCACCTCGCACGGCGTGTTCGCCCCGGAGTGGCAGGAACAGCAGTGGCGCGGCACGATCCGGCCCGGCGGGAAGGCGCGCATCGAGCTGCCCGTCGAACTGGCCGCCGGGGCGCACAGCGGCTACACCGTCTCGCTGAAGTACGGCGGCAAGGTGATGGCCGAACAGCCCTGGGGCGTGGGCCGCCCCTGGGGTGTGACCCTGTTCTGGATCCTGGTCTGCCTGGTCGTACCGGCCGCGCTGTTCCGCGCCGGGATGGCCGTGGTGGACCGGGTACGGCCCCGCCCGCGGGTCCGCCACGGCGGGCTGCGCCTGCCCGAACTCGCCTTGCGCCTACCGGGGTTGAAGCCCCGCGAGGAGGCCAGGCACTCGATGTCCTCGACCCTGCCGTGGTTCACCCCGGACTCCGATCCGGGAACGGCCGGTCGACTCTCCGCACCGCACGACGACAGCCCGACGAGTCCTACGACTCCCACCAGGAAGGGACCTACGTGAGCAAGCGAAGGAGAGTCATCCCGGTCGTCGCGGCCGTACTGATGCTGGGCGTGGCCGTCGGCCCGGCCCAGGCGGCGGAGGTGGCGTACGCGACGGAGTGCGTCCCGCCCGACATCTCCGGGCTGCCGCCGGTGCAGGGCACCACGAAGGTGGAGATCACCGCGCCGGAGACGGCGAAGGTGGGCGAAGAGGTCGAGGTGGTCTGGAAGTTCGTCCAGGCCGCCTCCAAGAACCCTGACCTCATCGACCTGCCCGCCGACTCGGTGCAGCCCAGCGGCACGCTCAAGGCGGCGAGCGCGCAGACCGCGGACATCGCGATGCAGGGGCCGCGGGAGAACCCGGCGATCCCCAAGGGCGGCGACATGGTGCTGTCCGACATGAAGGGCAAGCTGAAGCTGACGACGCCCGGTGAGGTGACGCTGACGCCGGACGCGTATGCCATCAACGCGATGTCGACGGACACGAAGTGCACGCCGAAGGAGGCGGTGAAGTCGGCGGCGACGATCAAGGTGGCGGAGGGGGACGGGAGTTCACCGCCGCCGTCGCAGCAGCCGAGCCCCTCACCGACGGTCTCGCCCTCCGAGAGCGAGAGTGGCGGCCAGACCGACTTCACGGGCAAGGAGGTCCAGGTCCCCTACGCCTGCAAGACCCCCATCGGTGACAAGAACGCGACCTCGCCGGTCCAGATCAACGCCAAGAAGAACGGCGGGAGTTTCGACCTCACGGTCCAGTTCAAGAAGTCGGTGATGGACAGCCCCGCCGACATCCCCGCGGACTCGGTCAAACCGTCGATGGAGGTGGCCCTGGGCGGCGCCGACAAGGGCACGGTCCATGTGGAGGGCCCCACCAACGCCGAGCCCATCAAGTCGGGCGACCCGATCGAGATCCCCGACCTCAAGGGCACCTACAAGCCGGGCGCGAGCGGCGAGTCGACGCTCTCCCCGGGCGTCCTGACCATCGAGGCCCTGGGCACGACGACGACCTGCACCCCGGAGAAGACCGAGGTCTCACTGACCCTGGACACCACGGAACAGCAGGGCGGCGCGTCGGGAGGCGGCTCCACCACAGGCGGCTCCACCACAGGCGGCTCCACCAGTACGACCCCGGACGGCGGCCTGGCGGACACGGGCGCGGAGAACGACGGGTCTCTGAAGGCGCTGGGCCTGGTCGCGGGAACGGCAGTGCTCCTGGGGGCCGCGATCTTCACATTCCTGCCAAGCCGAAGGGCACGCTGACCTACCTCAGGGGCGCGGGGAACCGCGCACAGAGCTAAAAGCAACAGGGCCGCTGCAACCCAGCCGGGTCACAGCGGCCCCAAGCGCCGCAGGCACCGTCAGTTGACGCTGCCCATGAGCTCCTTGACCTTCTTGCGGTACATCCACACCGCCACACCGGCAACCACCGCGAGCGTGGCCTCCAAGGCGACAACGCCCGTCTTGTTCAGATCGACCCCACCGATGGAGAGCAGACCCGTCGTGGCGTCACCCGCGGTGACCGCCAGGAACCAGACGCCCATCATCTGCGAGGCGTACTTCGCCGGCGCCATCTTCGTCGTCACCGACAGACCCACCGGGGACACCAGCAGCTCACCGACGGTCTGCACGAAGTAGATCGCCACCAGCCACATCGCGGCCGCCTTGTGACCGCCCTCGGCGATCGACAGCGGGGCGAGGAACAGGAAGAAGGACGCGCCGACCAGGACCAGGCCCGAGGCGAACTTCACAACCGTGCTCGGCTCCTTGCCGCGCCGGTTCAGCGCGAGCCAGAACCAGGCGAAGACCGGGGCCATGGCCATGATCAGGACCGGGTTGACCGACTGGTACCAGGAGACCGGGAAGTCCCAGCCGAGGACGCTGTTCTCGGCCGAGGAGTCGGCGAAGATCGACAGGGTCGAGCCGCCCTGGTCGTAGATCATCCAGAAGACGGCCGCGGCGACGAAGAACCAGATGTACGCGGACATCGACTTCTGCTCGGTGCGGTCCAGGTCCTTGTCGCGCTTGATGCGGACCAGGACCATCGTCGGGATGATCACGCCGAGCAGGGTCAGCGGGACCAGGATCCAGTTCAGCGTGTAGCTGCCGGAGAAGCCGACGATCGCGTAGAAGACGAGGGCGATGCCCGCCCAGATCGCGGCCTTGCGGAGGGTGGAGGTCTTCTCCTCGGCCGACAGCGGCGTCGGGACGACGCTGGAGCGCGGCGCCAGGTTGCGGCTGCCGATCAGGAACTGGGCGAGGCCGAGCGCCATGCCGAGCGCGGCGAGCGCGAAGCCCAGGTGCCAGTTCACGTTCTCACCGATGGTGCCGATGATCAGCGGCGCGGCGAAGGCACCGAGGTTGATGCCCATGTAGAACACGGTGAAGCCACCGTCGCGGCGCGGGTCGTCCGGGCCGTCGTAGAGGTGGCCGACCATCGTGGAGATGTTGGCCTTCAGCAGACCGGAGCCGATGGCGACCAGGCCGAGACCGGCGTAGAAGGTGCCCGAGGAGGGCAGGGCCAGCGTGAGGTGGCCCAGCATGATCACGCCACCGGCCACGGCCACCGTCTTGCGCGGGCCCCAGACACGGTCGCCGAACCAGCCGCCGGGCATGGCGAGCAGGTACACCAGCGACACGTACACGGAGTAGATCGCGGTCGCCGTGGCCGCGTCGAGGGCCAGGCCGCCCGGCGCCACGAGGTACAGCGGGAGCAGAGCCCTCATGCCGTAGTAGGAGAACCGCTCCCACATCTCGGTCATGAAGAGAGTGGCCAGTCCGCGGGGGTGGCCGAAGAAGGTCTTCTCGGAACCGGGGGTGCCCGGGGTGACCGAGTCCTTCGTCAGGCTGGACGCCATGGTCGTTCCTTGCTGGTCGGGACGCGCCCTTTTGGAGGCTGGTGGAACCAGCCCGCACACAAAAGAGACCTTCAGCGTCGGATTACGTCGCCGAAGGTCCCCGCGGTGCTACAGGCGTTCAATCACCATACGGCAGGACAACGCCTGAAATGAAAGGACTTGAGATATGGATCACAGGTGTCGAGGGAACCGCGCACACCCTTTCGAAGGTCACAACCAGGATCGCACCTGGTAGCCATAGGTCCGTACCAAGGTAAGAGTCGGGTAGGTCTGCGGTGAGAATCACTCCTGACCATCACACCCCGGCTCTTGTCATGGGCGGACTACCATCAGCTCATGACCCGTGTACTGCTCGCCGAGGACGATGCGTCCATCTCGGAGCCGCTGGCCCGTGCACTGCGCCGGGAAGGGTACGAGGTCGAGGTGCGTGAGGACGGACCGACGGCGCTCGAGGCGGGGATCCAGGGCGGCGTCGACCTCGTCGTGCTGGACCTCGGTCTGCCCGGTATGGACGGCCTGGAGGTGGCGCGGCGGCTGCGGGCCGAGGGCCACAGCGTCCCGATCCTCATCCTGACCGCGCGAGCCGACGAGGTGGACACGGTCGTCGGGCTCGACGCGGGCGCCGACGACTACGTCACCAAGCCCTTCCGCCTCGCCGAACTGCTCGCCCGCGTCCGGGCCCTGCTGCGGCGCGGCGCCGCGGAGCCGCAGCAGCCGCCGGCCACCCACGGTGTGCGGATCGACGTCGAGTCGCACCGCGCCTGGATGGGCGACGAGGAACTGCAGCTCACGGCGAAGGAGTTCGACCTGCTGCGGGTGCTGGTGCGGGACGCGGGCCGGGTGGTCACCCGCGACCAGCTGATGCGCGAGGTCTGGGACACCACTTGGTGGTCGTCCACCAAGACCCTCGACATGCACATCTCCTGGCTGCGCAAGAAGCTCGGTGACGACGCGGCGAACCCCCGGTACATCGCGACCGTGCGTGGCGTGGGCTTCCGTTTCGAGAAGAGCTGAGTAACCAGCCTTGATGAGTAGAACGGGTTCATGCGCCGCCGACTGATCCAGTCCACCCTCGCCGTGGTGCTCGTCGTGATCGCCGTGTTCGGGGTCTCCCTCGTCATCGTCGAGACCCGCACGATCAGCAGCAGCGCCCAGGAACGCGTGGACTCCGAGGCGGTGCGGCTCGCGTCCATCGTGGACAGCCGGCTGATCGCGACCGGGGCGGTCACCGCGGACATGCTCCGCGACCAGGTCCCCGAGGATCGTTACGCCGTCATCCGGGTGCCCGGCGAGCGCCCCATCGCGATCGGTGAGAAGCCCACCGGCGACACCATCAGCGCCACCCGCAAGGGCGAGGAGGGCGAGACGGTCACCGTTGAGGAGCCCCGCTCGACGGTGACCCGTGAGGTCGGCCGGACGCTGCTGATCATCGGCGCGGTGGCCCTGCTCGCGGTGATCGCGGCGATCCTGCTCGCCGTACGGCAGGCGAATCGGCTCGCCTCGCCCCTGACCGACCTGGCCGAGACGGCGGAACGCCTGGGCTCCGGCGACCCGCGGCCCCGTCACAAGCGGTACGGCGTCCAGGAGCTGGACCGGGTGGCGGACGTACTGGACGCGAGCGCGGAGCGGATCGCCCGCATGCTCACGGCGGAACGCCGACTCGCGGCGGACGCCTCGCACCAGTTGCGCACCCCGCTCACCGCCCTGTCGATGCGTCTGGAGGAGATCACCCTCACCGACGATCCGGACACGGTGAAGGAGGAGGCGACGATCGCGCTGACCCAGGTGGAACGCCTGACGGACGTGGTCGAGCGCCTGCTGACCAACTCCCGCGACCCGCGCACCGGCTCAGCCGTCACCTTCGACCTGGACGAGGTCATCCAGCAGCAGCTCGCGGAGTGGCGCCCGGCTTACCGCAGCGTGGGGCGGGCGATCGTCAGCTCGGGGAAGCGGCACCTCCAGGCGGTCGGCACGCCGGGGGCGGTCGCCCAGGTGCTGGCGGCGCTGATCGAGAACTCGCTGATGCACGGCGGGGGGACGGTGGCGCTGCGCACCCGGGTCACCGGGAACCAGGCGGTGATCGAGGTCACGGACGAGGGGCCGGGCGTCCCCGCCGACCTCGGCGCGCGGATCTTCGAGCGGGCGATCAGCGGGCGGAACTCCACGGGCATCGGCCTGGCGGTGGCCCGGGACCTCGCGGAGGCGGACGGCGGACGCCTGGAGATGCTTCAGGCAGCACCGCCGGTATTCGGCCTGTTCCTGTCCCGTACGCCGGTAAAGCCGGCGGGGGACGCGGAGCCGACGGTTCGCTAGGGCCCTACGGCCGCCTGCCCGCCGCCTGAGGTGTACGGCCCCGGCGCGGCCGAGGAGCCGCCTCCTCGAGGAACGATTCCGCGCTGGCCACCGTCTCCCGCGCGGGCAGGGCGCGGAACACCCACGTCCGGTACGACCAGAAGCGGAACAGGGTCGCGACGCCGATGCCGAGGAACTTGAAGATGTTGCTCTGCAGCGGGCTGTCCCAGTGGAAGCCGTAGGTCGCCGCGTACAGGATGCCGTTCTCGATCACCAGGCCGACGGCGCTGAACAGCAGGAACAGCGTCATTTCCTTGGTACGGCCGCTCTTGTCGCGGTCCCGGTAGGTGAAGTAGCGGAAACCGACGTAATTGAAGGCGATGGCGACGACCGTCGCGATGACGCTGGCCCGCACGACCTGGAGGTCGGTGACATGCCGCACCAGGTTGAAGACGCCGAGGTTGACGAGCAGCCCCGCCCCGCCCACGGCGCCGAACTTCATGGCCTCGTGCGCGTAGCGTCGCAGTAGCCCGGAGGAACCACGTCCCATGGAGTGAAAGCCCCCGTCTGTCGGTTTCGTCAACCAAGCCATGCTAACCACCCCTGTGCGCGATTGCCCGTGGACCGGCATGCAGACGCGGAAACCGGCCGGGCCGGCGTGGCCGATACCCTAGGGGCGTGACGTTCCCGGTAGTCGGCATGGTCGGCGGGGGCCAGCTCGCTCGTATGACACACGAGGCAGGCATCCCGCTGGGCATCAGGTTCAAGCTCCTCAGTGACACCCCTCAGGATTCCGCGGCCCAGGTGGTGAGCGAAGTCGTCCTCGGCGACTATCGCGACCTGGACACGCTGCGTGACTTCGCGCGCGGGTGCGATGTGATCACCTTCGATCATGAACACGTACCCACCGAGCACCTCAGGGCCCTGGAGGCGGACGGCATCCCCGTGCGCCCGGGGCCCGACGCGCTGGTGCACGCCCAGGACAAGGGGGTGATGCGGGCGAAGCTGGACGCGATCGGCGTGCCGTGCCCACGGCACCGCATCGTCGCCGACCCCGAGGACGTGGCCGTCTTCGCGGCGGAGGGCGACGGCTTCCCGGTCGTCCTCAAGACCGTCCGCGGCGGCTACGACGGCAAGGGTGTGTGGGTCGTGGACTCCGCGGAGGAGGCCGAGGCCCCCTTCAGGGCGGGCGTCCCCGTGCTCGCCGAGGAGAAGGTCGACTTCGTCCGGGAGCTCGCCGCCAACGTCGTACGGTCGCCGCACGGCCAGGCAGTCGCCTACCCGGTGGTCGAGTCCCGCCAGGTCGACGGCGTCTGCGACACCGTGATCGCCCCGGCCCCCGACCTCGACGGGACCCTCGCCATGAAGGCCGAGGAGATGGCCCTCACCATCGCCAAGGAACTCGGCGTGGTCGGCCACCTCGCCGTCGAGCTGTTCCAGACCCGCGACGGCCGCATCCTCGTCAACGAGCTCGCGATGCGCCCGCACAACTCGGGCCACTGGACCCAGGACGGCGCGATCACCAGCCAGTTCGCCAACCATGTGCGGGCGGTCCTCGACCTCCCCCTCGGCGACCCGCGCCCCCGCGCCAGGTGGACGGTGATGGCCAACGTCCTCGGCGGCGACTACCCGGACATGTACTCCGCGTACCTGCACTGCATGGCCCGCGACCCCCAGCTCAAGATCCATATGTACGGCAAGGACGTGAAGCCCGGCCGCAAGGTCGGCCACGTCAACACTTACGGCGACGACCTGGACGACGTGCTGGAGCGCGCCCGTCACGCTGCCGGCTATCTGAGAGGCACGATCACCGAATGAGCCCGGTTGTAGGCATCGTCATGGGGTCGGACAGCGACTGGCCGGTCATGGAGGCCGCCGCGCAGGCGCTCGACGACTTCGAGATCGAGTACGAGGTCGACGTCGTCTCCGCCCACCGCATGCCGCGCGAGATGGTCGCGTACGGCGAGCAGGCGGCCGAGCGCGGACTGAAGGTGATCATCGCGGGGGCCGGGGGAGCCGCGCACCTGCCCGGCATGCTCGCCTCCGTCACCCCCCTCCCCGTCATCGGGGTGCCGGTGCCGCTGAAGTACCTCGACGGCATGGACAGCCTGCTCTCCATCGTGCAGATGCCGGCCGGAGTCCCGGTCGCCACCGTCTCGGTCGCCGGTGCCCGCAACGCCGGTCTGCTCGCCACCCGCATCCTCGCCACCAGCGACGAGGAACTCCTCGGCCGGATGCGGGAGTTCCAGCAGGACCTGAACGACCAGGCCACCGAGAAGGGCAGGCGGCTGCGCGCCAAGGTCGAGGGGTCCAACGGCTTCGGCTTCGGGAAGTGACGGCCATGGGCTCCGTGGAGGCGGCCCGGGAGCTGCTGCGGGAGTTCCCCGTGGTGGACGGGCACAACGACCTGCCCTGGGCACTGCGCGAGCAGGTCCGCTACGACCTCGACGCCCGTGACATCGCCGCCGACCAGAGCGCGCATCTCCACACCGACCTCGGCCGCCTGCGCGCGGGCGGGGTCGGCGCGCAGTACTGGTCGGTGTACGTCCGCGCGGACCTGCCGGACCCGGTCCCGGCGACGCTGGAACAGATCGACTGCGTACGGCAGTTGATCGACCGGCACCCGGCCGACCTGCGGGCCGCGCTGACCGCCGCGGACATGGAGGCGGCGCGCCGGGAGGGCCGTATCGCCTCGCTCATGGGCGCCGAGGGCGGGCATTCCATCGCCAACTCCCTTGCCACCCTGCGCGGGTTGTACGCGCTCGGCGTGCGGTACATGACGCTCACCCACAACGACAACGTCGACTGGGCGGACTCGGCGACGGACGAGCCCGGGGTCGGCGGGCTGTCGGCCTTCGGCCGTGCGGTGGTGCGGGAGATGAACCGCGAGGGCATGCTCGTCGACCTCTCGCATGTGGCGGCCACGACCATGCGGGACGCGATGGACGCGACGCTCGCACCGGTGATCTTCTCGCACTCCTCGTCGCGGGCCGTGTGCGACCACCCCCGCAACATCCCGGACGACGTCCTGGAGCGGCTCTCCGGCAACGGCGGGGTGGCGATGGTGACGTTCGTGCCGAAGTTCGTGCTCCAGGCGGCGGTCGACTGGACGGCCGCGGCGGACGAGAACATGCGCGCCCACGGCTTCCACCACCTCGACACCACCGCCGAGGCGATGAAGGTGCACCGCGCCTTCGAGGAGCGCAACCCGCGCCCGGTCGCCACGGTCGCCACGGTGGCGGACCATCTCGACCACATGCGCGAGGTCGCGGGCATCGACCACCTCGGTATCGGCGGCGACTACGACGGCACGGCCTTCACCCCCGACGGCCTCAGCGACGTCTCCGGTTACCCGAACCTGATCGCGGAGCTCATGGACCGCGGCTGGTCGACCTCCGACCTGGCCAAGCTGACCTGGCAGAACTCCGTACGGGTGCTGGGCGCGGCGGAGGACGTGGCACGCGACCTCCGGGCCACGCGCGCGCCGTCCAACGCCACGATCGAGTCGCTCGACGGGGACTGAGCATGCGGATCGGTGAACTGGCCCGGCGCACCGGAGTGAGCGAGCGGTCGTTGCGCTACTACGAGGCCCAGGGGCTGTTGCGGGCCGAGCGCACCCCCGGCGGGCACCGCGACTACCCGGAGGCGGCCGTCGACCGGGTCATCCGGATCCAGGAGCTGTTCGCGGCCGGACTCCACAGCGGCCGGATCGCCCAGCTGCTGCCCTGTATGCGGGACACCGACGGCGGGCCCTCGGCCGTCGCCACGCCCAGGCTGGTGCACGACCTGACCGAGGAGCGGGACCGGATCGACCGGATGATCGCCGACCTCAAGCGCTCCCGGGAGACGCTGGACGAGGTCATCGAGGCCGCGCGGGGTCGCTGAACCGGCGGACCCCCGAACGCCCCGTCCACCAGGAAGGCCCCGGAGCCGCGTGCGACGGTGACCGTACAGCGATCACCTCGCACGTATGGAGCCCGCCATGGCAGAACTCCAGGACGACCTGCACACCGCCGCCGAGGTCGACGCGCTCGACGACCTGCCCCTGGCCGACCCCTTCCCGGCCGAGCCGCCTGCTGCGCCCGCCGACGACCCGGACGCCGAGCCCCTGGAGCGCGCCCACGCCCTGCTCGCAGCGCACCCCGTCGCCGACGGCTACAGCGGACTGCCCTGGGCGTTGCGCCATCTGCCCTGGTACGACCTGGAGCTCGGCGAGAGCGCCGTCGACACCGATGTACCGCGGCTGCGGCAGGGCCATGTCGGCGCGCTGTTCTGCTCGCTGCATCTGCCCGAGGGCCTTGCCGCCGACCGGGCCGTCGCCGCCACCCTGGAACAGCTGGACCTGGTGCGCACGGTGATCGCCGCCCACCCCGAGGGGCTACGGCTCGCCCGCACCGCCGGCCAGGTCATCGACGCCCGCAACTGCGGCCGCGCGGCCGTGCTGCTGGGCCCGGCGACCGCCGCGGCGCTGGACGACTCGCTCGGCATCCTGCGGGTGCTGCACAGCCTGGGGCTGCGCGTCCTCACCCTCGTCGGCACCTCGTGGGCCAGCGAGGCCGGGCTGACGCGCTTCGGTGAGGAAGTGGTCCGGGAGATGAACCGGCTCGGCATCCTCGCCGACCTCTCCGGCGCCTCCGAGCAGACCATCCGCCGGGCGCTGGCCTCCTCCAAGGCACCGGTGCTGTGCACCCGCTCCGCGGCCCGCGCGCTGCGTCCGCACCCGGCCAACCTCCCCGACGACCTGCTCGCCGAGCTGGGCGCCGCGAAGGGCCTGTGCATGGTGCCGCTGACCGCCGAGCAGACCGGGCCTTCGGTCCGGGACGTCGCCGACCACCTCGACCATGTCCGCGCGGTCGCGGGCACGGAGTGCGTGGGCCTGTCCGGCACCTACGACGTCGGCACCGCACACCCACAGGACCTCCCCGACGCCTCCTGCTACCCGCACCTCGTCGCCGAGCTGTTCCGCAGAGGCTGGACGGAGACCGACCTGTCCCTGCTGACCTGGGGCAACGTCCAACGCGTCCTGCGCACCGCCGACTTCACCGCACGCGCGGCCCAGCAGCGCAGGGAACCGTCGACAGCGCAGATCGCGGAGCTGGACGCCTGAGCTCTACGGGTGGTCGATCCGGCACAGGCAGAAGGGATGCCCCGCCGGATCGGCGAACACCCGGAAGTCCTCCTCCACGGGATCCCGCTCCCGCCTCAGCAGCCGCGCCCCAAGCTCCAGCACCCGCCGCTCCGCCTCGTTCACTTCCTCCCAGGTGGACCCGGCGTCGAGGTCGAGGTGGAACTGCTGCGCGTTGCCGCCTTCGCGAGGCCACGCCGGGGGCTGGAATCCGGGCTCCCGGTTGAAGGCGAGCCGCGGTAGTCCCGGCGCCTCCAGGATCACCCAGTCCTCCTCCTGCACCTGGGGTGTGCCGCCCACGATCGCCGCGTAGAACTCGGCGAGCGCGAGCGGCTCGGGGCAGTCGATCACGACGGAACGGAAGCGGGCGACGGTCACGACGGTCCCCCTTTGATCAGCAGACGCAGAGGCAGAACGGGTGTCCCGCCGGGTCCGCGTAAACCCGGAAGGTGCGGGTGCGGTCCTCCGCGTCCAGCGGCTTGGCGCCGAGTGCCAGGACGCCCTTCTCGGCGGTGTCCAGGTCCTCGACCTTGAGGTCGAGGTGGAACTGCTGGTTGTTCCGGTCGGCGCGCGGCCACTCCGGTGCCACGAAGCCGGGAGCCTCCTGGAAGGCGAGCTGGGCTCCGCCGGGCAGCTTGAGATCCACCCACTCGCCCTGGTCCTCGATGGTGCCGCCGAGGGCACCGGCGTAGAACTCGGCGAGGGCGCGGGGGTCGGGACAGTCCAGGACGACGACGTCCAGTGTGGCGAGAGCCATGACTTCCTCCAAGTAGTTACCCGCAACGGGGGCTATCCGGTAACGCCGTTACTGCATGCTCCCGCATTGGGGGTAACGTCGCAACCATGAATGCGCGATCGCCCGCCCCCGGAGGCCTGGAACTGGTCGAGTCCCTGGTCAACACGCTGGACCTGGAGTCGGGCGCCGACGCGCTGGACACGCCGGAGGGCCGGGCGGGCCTGGGGCTGCGGGAGGACGAGGTCCCGGCCGCCCGGGAGCTGCGCGAGTCCCTGCGGGCGGCCCTCCTCGCCCACGCGGGCCACCCTCCGCACCGCGAGGTGACCCCGCTGACGGAGCTGCTGTCCCGCGCCCCGCTCCACCTCACGATCGACCCCGACGACGGCTCGGCGACCCTCACGCCCGCGGACGCCCGCCCCCTGGCCTCCCGTATCGCCACGGCCGTAGCGGAGTCCCTGGTGGCGGGCACCTGGCAGCGCCTGAAGGCATGCGAGGCCGCGGACTGCCACTGGGCGTACTACGACCGCAGTCCCGCGGGCCGCGGCCGTTGGTGCTCGATGCAGGTGTGCGGGGCGCGGGCGAAGATGCGGCGGTACCGCGCCAAGTAGCGCTACGGGAGGGCCGGTTGAGGACTCCCGGGGCATTGCGCCCCGGTGTGCGGCAGAATGCGGGCAGACGCCGTTTCGGCCGACTGAGCCTCGGCCGAAGCGGCGTCGCCTCAGATTCCGGCGTACTCCCGCGGCGGCGCGATCGCCTGGGCGTCCGCTCCCTCGCCCACCCACAGCCCGATCAGGAACGCGGCCGTCGCCTCCAGCAGGGCGGCCCGGTCCAGTCCGCCGCCGTTCACGGGCGCGCAGCCGAGGTCGCGCACCAGCCGTCGTACGGCCTCCAGGGCTCCCGTGTCGTCGCCGCACAGCGGGACGGCGAGGGGGCGGCCGTCGAAGACGGGCGGGGTCAGGCGCCAGACGCTCTCGTGGCAGAGGTTGAACGCCTTGACCACACGCGCGCCGGGCGCGGCGGCGGCGATCCGCTCGGCCGCCGAGGGGCCGCCCGCGGTCTCCAACCGGAAGCCGGGGCCCACCGGGTTGGTGCAGTCGACCAGGGCCCGCCCTCCGAGGTCCAGGGACGACACCACCTCGACGGCCGCCGCGTACGGCACCGCCAGCAGCACCGCGTCCG
Organism: Streptomyces sp. NBC_00287; assembly: GCF_036173105.1. Lineage (NCBI taxonomy): Bacteria > Bacillati > Actinomycetota > Actinomycetes > Kitasatosporales > Streptomycetaceae > Streptomyces > Streptomyces sp. NBC_00287. Next base: position 3,955,630 of record NZ_CP108053.1, on the reverse strand, counting down.
TGCCGTGCCGCGCGGCCTCCCCGAGGCTCCCCGCGCGGGCGCCGATCCGCGCCGCGAGCGCCGTCGCACGGCCCTCGTCCCGTCCGCCCACGAACACGTCGTGACCGACTCGCGCCCACTGCCCGCCAAGTCCCTCGGCCATGGCACCCGCGCCGATGATTCCGATCCTCATGTGTCCTCCCAAGTCGTGGCTAGGGCAAGGACATTAGGCAGCCGCTTTGGCACCATTCGGTAAGTGACCACCGACCAGAGCTTTCTCGCCGACTGCCGGGCCCGCCTCGCCTTCGACCTGCTCGCCAACACCTGGAACGCCGTGGTGATCTGGGCGCTCCGCGAGGGCCCGGAACGGCCCGGCAGGCTGCGCGAGCGGATCGGCGGCATCAGCCCCAAGGTGCTCACCGAGACCCTGCGCCGACTGGAGTTCAACGGCCTGGTCGACCGCCGAGCCCACCCAGGCTCCCCACCCCACGTCGACTACCGCCTCACCGACCTCGGCCGCACCCTGCTCCCCGCGATCGAGGCGTTCGGCGCGTGGGCCTTCGAGCACGGCGACGAGGTGATGGCGGCCCAGGAACGCGCCTAAGCGGTCGGCCGCCCCATCGCCCGGTACGTCCACCCCGCCGCCCGCCACAGCGCCGGGTCGAGGGCGTTACGGCCGTCCAGCACGAGCCGTGCCGCCGCGACCTCGCCCAGCGCCGCCGGGTCCAGCTCGCGGAACTCGCGCCACTCGGTGAGGTGGAGGACGACATCGGCGCCCCGGACCGCCTCCACCGCGGAGTCGGCATAGCCGAGGGTGGGGAAGATGCGGCGGGCGTTGGCCATGCCCTTCGGGTCGTAGACCGTGACCTGGCCGCCTTGGAGGTGGATCTGCCCGGCGACATTGAGCGCGGGCGAGTCCCGTACGTCGTCCGAGTCCGGCTTGAAGCTCGCGCCGAGCACCGCGACCCGCTTGCCGAGGAAGGACCCGCCGCCCAGCGCCTCGCGGGTCAGCTCCACCATCTGGCCGCGCTGGCGCATGTTGATGGAGTCGATCTCGCGCAGGAAGGTCAGCGCCTGGTCGGCGCCCAGCTCACCGGCGCGCGCCATGAACGCCCGGATGTCCTTCGGCAGACAGCCGCCGCCGAAGCCGATCCCGGCCCGCAGGAACTTGCTTCCGATCCGGTCGTCGTGCCCGATGGCCTCCGCCAGCTTCGCGACATCGCCGCCCGAGGCCTCGCACATCTCCGCCATCGCGTTGATGAAGGAGATCTTCGTGGCGAGGAAGGAGTTCGCCGAGGTCTTCACCAGCTCGGCGGTCGGGAAGTCGGTGACGACGAAGGGGGAGCCCTCGGTGACCGGCGTCGCGTACACCTCGCGCAGCAGCTTCTCGGCCCGCTCGCTGCGCACGCCGACCACGATCCGGTCCGGGTGCAGGGTGTCGTTCACGGCGAAGCCCTCGCGCAGGAACTCCGGGTTCCAGGCCAGCTCGGCGTCCGCACCGACGGGCGCGTGCTCGGCGAGGTAGGTGGCGAGCCGGTCGGCCGAGCCGACGGGCACCGTGGACTTGCCGACTACGAGAGCCGGTTCGGTGAGATGCGGGGCGAGCGAGGCGAAGGCGGAGTCGACGTAACTCATGTCACAGGCGTACTCGCCGTGCCGCTGCGGAGTGTTCACACACACGAAGTGCACATCGCCGAACGCGCCGATCTCGGCCCAGTCCATGGTGAACCGCAGCCGTCCGCTGGAGCCCTCGATCCCGGCCACGTGCTTGCGCAGCAGGTCTTCGAGGCCCGGCTCGAACATCGGGACCTGGCCGCGCTTGAGCATCTCGATCTTCTCGGGCACGACATCGAGCGCCAGGACCTCGAAACCGAGCTCGGCCATGGCCGCGGCGTGCGTGGCGCCGAGGTAGCCGGTGCCGATCACGGTGATCTTGAGGGCCATGGGGACTCCATTGACTGGTACGGCGGCGGTGCGCGCCCGAGCATAGTCGGGGCGTGGGAGTACGCCCCACCGGGCACTTTTCCCGCTGTCGCCAAGCTCACGTATCACCGGCGTGGGCGGCCCTCTAAAATTTGAGTTACTTAACGGTAATTAGCGCCAGCATCACAGCGTCTTTGGAGCGTGAGAGACCTTGGCCGGATCGGCTGACTTCGACCTGTACCGCCCGTCCGAGGAGCACGACATGCTCCGCGACGCCATCCGCTCCCTGGCCGAGGCGAAGATCTCGCCGTACGCCACCGCGGTGGACGAGGAAGCCCGCTTCCCGCAGGAGGCCCACGACGCCCTCGTCGCGAACGACCTGCACGCCGTGCACGTACCGGAGGAGTTCGGCGGCGCCGGTGCCGACGCGCTCGCCACGGTCATCGTGATCGAAGAGGTGTCCCGGGTCTGCGCCTCCTCCTCCCTGATCCCGGCCGTGAACAAGCTGGGCTCGCTCCCGGTCATCCTCTCCGGCTCCGAGGAGCTGAAGAAGAAGTACATGACCCCGCTCGCCAAGGGCGAGGGCATGTTCTCGTACTGCCTCTCCGAGCCGGACGCCGGTTCGGACGCGGCCGGCATGAAGACGAAGGCGGTCCGCGACGGCGACCACTACGTCCTCAACGGCGTGAAGCGCTGGATCACCAACGCGGGCGTCTCCGAGTTCTACACGGTGATGGCGGTGACCGACCCGTCGAAGCGCTCGAAGGGCATCAGCGCCTTCGTCGTCGAGAAGTCGGACGAGGGTGTCTCCTTCGGCGCCCCGGAGAAGAAGCTCGGCATCAAGGGCTCCCCGACCCGCGAGGTCTACCTCGACAACGTCCGCATCCCCGCCGACCGCATGATCGGCGAGGAGGGCACGGGCTTCGCGACCGCGATGCAGACCCTGGACCACACCCGCATCACCATCGCGGCCCAGGCGCTGGGCATCGCGCAGGGGGCGCTGGACTACGCCAAGGGCTATGTCCAGGAGCGCAAGCAGTTCGGCAAGCCGATCGCCGACTTCCAGGGCATCCAGTTCATGCTCGCCGACATGGCCATGAAGATCTCGGCCGCCCGCGCCCTGACCTACCAGGCCGCCGCCGCCTCCGAGCGCGGCGACGCCGACCTCACCTACCTGGGCGCGGCCGCCAAGTGCTTCGCCTCGGACGTGGCGATGGACGTCACCGTCGACGCCGTCCAGCTCCTCGGCGGGTACGGCTACACCCGTGACTACCCGCTGGAGCGCATGATGCGCGACGCCAAGATCACCCAGATCTACGAGGGCACCAACCAGGTCCAGCGCATCGTGATGGCGCGCAACCTGCCGTAACGAGCGGTTGAAGAAGCCCCGGCCCGTGAGGGCCGGGGCTTCTTTTTTGCGGAATTGCGGACCCTCAGTCCTCGATGCCCTCCGCCGCCCTCTTCTCGCGGAGGTCCATGATGGCCCGGCGGCGGGCCAGGCGGTGGGTGCGGCGGATCTGGGCCTCCTGGTAACGGCGCTTGTCCCGTTCCGACTCCGGGACCACCGGAGGGACCCTTCGGGGCTTGCCGTCCGCGTCCACCGCCGCGAAGACCAGGTAGGCCGAGCCGACCTGGGTGGCCGGGGTGGATTCGTTCCAGCGTTCCGCCAGGACCCGGACGCCCACCTCCATCGAGGTACGGCCGGTCCAGTTGACCTGAGCCTTCACATGGACCAGGTCGCCGACCCGCACCGGCTCCAGGAACGCCATCTCGTCCATGGACGCCGTCACCGCGGGGCCACCGCTGTGGCGGCCCGCGACCGCGCCCGCCGCGTCGTCGACCAGCTTCATGATCACCCCGCCGTGCACCGTACCCAGCAGGTTGGTGTCACTGTGGGTCATGATGTGGCTCAGCGTGGTGCGGGACGCGGACGTCGGCTTGCCCGGGATATCCGGAGTGCCCGATTCCGCAGTGGAGGCCTGGTCTGTCATGGCCTCCACCTTATGCCGGGGGACAAGACGGGGACTTTGTGTTGGGTTCGCAACAGCCGTGCCCCTATTTTTCCTCGACCCTTGTAAGACACACAGCCGTTCCCTGCACACTGGGGCGCATGAACAACTGGCCCGAGGGATGGTCCGACAACAACCGCGGCAGCGGCTACGGACACGGCAGTGCAAGCGCACGGCCGGATGGCGCGCGCGTCATGCGGCAGGTCCGCCGCGGCCCGGCGGCACCGTCCGGCGGGGGCCAGGCGGCACCGCCGTACGGAGTGCCGCCCCAGCCGTCGTACGTCGACGGCCAGGGCCAGGACGGCTACGACAGCGGCTACAACACCGGGCAGGTCTACGGCTCGCCCCCCGGCGGCGGTGGCGGGGGCGGGGGGATGCGCGAGCCGCGTCCCGCGCCGAACTGGCGGCGCCGTATCAAGTGGACCGCGATCACCGTCGTCACCGTGCTCGTCGTCACCACCATCGGCACCTACTTCTGGGCCGACTCCAAGCTCAACCGCGAGGTCGACCTGGGCAAGGTCATCGAGCGGCCGGAGGCGGGCGAGGGCACGAACTATCTGATCGTCGGTTCCGACAGCCGTGAGGGCATGTCCGCCGAGGAGAAGAAGAAGCTGCACACCGGGTCCGCCGACGGCAAGCGCACGGACTCGATGATGATCCTGCACACCGGCGACAACGGCCCGACGCTGATCTCACTGCCGCGCGACTCGGACGTGGAGATCCCGACCTTCGTGGGCTCGGAGTCCGGCAAGACCTACCCGGGCACGGGCCGGCATGTGAAGCTCAACGCCGCCTACGCGGAGGACGGTCCCGAACTGCTGGTGCGGACGGTCGAGTTCAACACCGGCCTGCACATCGACCACTACGTCGAGATCGGCTTCGCGGGCTTCGCGAACATCGTCGACGCGGTCGGCGGCGTGGAGATGGAGATCCCGAAGGGCGGCATCAAGGACTCCAAGTCCGGCGCCGACCTCAAGGAGGGCAAGCAGACCCTGAACGGCGAGGAGGCGCTCGCCTTCGTCCGTACCCGGTACGCGCTGGCCGGCTCCGACCTGGACCGTACGAAGAACCAGCAGAAGTTCCTCGCGGCCCTGGCCAACCAGGCCGCGACGCCGAGCACGGTGCTGAACCCCTTCAAGCTGTACCCGACGATGAGCGCCGGTCTGGACACCCTCATCGTCGACAAGGAGATGGGCCTGTTCGACCTGGCGTCGATGTTCTGGGCGATGAAGGGCGTCACGGGCGGCGAGGGCAAGTCGATGAACATGCCGATCTCCGGCTCCTCGGGCGGCAACCTCGTCTGGGACAAGGCGAAGGTGAAGACGCTGGTGGAGCAGTTGAACAACGACGAGAAGGTCACCGTCTCCGGGAACTGAGACGTCTGGGGCGGTCAGCTCGACTGACCGCCCCTTTGCGTGCTTACGCCCGTCCCGCCACGAACCTGGGGTGCCTCTCCACCCGCCAGCCGCCGGCGTCGTAGGCGAAGTTCTCCACCACGAGCTGCGGATTCCCGAACGCGCCCTTGCCGCCGTTGAGGGCCTCCCAGACCCCGGCATCCCCGAAGCCGACGATGTCGGCGCTGCGGTCGCCGGTGAGGTCGGCGAGGAAGCGCGGGTGCTTCTCGATTCGCCAGCCGCCGGCGTCGTAGGCGAAGTTGTCCACGGCCAGCTGCGGGTCCTGGAAGGTGCCGTCGCCGTTGTTCAGGGAGACCCAGACCCCGGCGTTGCCGAAGCCGACGATGTCCGCGCGGCCGTCACCGGTCACGTCGGCCAGGAAGCGCGGATGCTTCTCCACCCGCCAGCCGCCCGCGTCGTAGGCGAAGTTGCTCACGACGAGTTGCGGGTCCTGGAAGGTGCCGTCGCCGTTGTTCAGGGACACCCAGACCCCGGCATCCCCGAAGCCCACGATGTCCGCACGGTGGTCACCGGTCAGGTCCGCCAGGAAGCGCGGATGCTTCTCCACCCGCCAACCGCCCGCGTCGTAGGCGAAGTTGCCGACGACCATCTGCGGGTCCTGGAAGGTGCCGTCCCCGTTGTTGAGGGACACCCACACTCCCCTGTCGCCGAAGCCGACGATGTCCGCGCGGCGGTCGCCCGTCAGGTCGGCCAGGAAGCGCGGATGCTTCTCGACTCGCCAACCACCCACGTCGTAGGCGAAGTTCGGCACCACCAGCTCCGGTGCGGCGAACGAACCGCGGCCCCGGTTCAGCGACCTCCACACGCCCGCGTCTCCGAAACCGATGATGTCCGCGCGGCGGTCTCCGGTCAGGTCGGCCAGGAAGCGCGGATGCTTCTCGACTCGCCAACCGCCCGCGTCGTAGGCGAAGTTGCTGACGACCATCTGCGGGTCCTGGAAGGTGCCGCGGCCGTTGTTCAGGGACACCCACACGCCCGCGTCACCGAAGCCCACGATGTCCGCGCGGCCGTCCCCGGTCACGTCGGCCAGCAGGCGCGGGTGCTTCTGCGTACGCCAACCGCCCGCGTTGTAGGCGAAGTTCGCCACCGTCAGCTTCGGGGCCGTGAACGAGCCGTCGCCCTTGTTGAGGGAGACCCAGACCCCGGCGTCGCCGAAGCCGACTATGTCCGCGCGGCCGTCACCGGTGAGGTCGGTGCCCGTCGGGGCGGGCGTGGGGAGGATCAGGGGGCTGGTGACGGCTCGGTGGGCGTTGATCCGGCCCCGGCCGAGCATGCCGGCGAAGCCCGGGTTGGCCGCGTCGACATCGTCGCAGGTGCTCTCGATGATGCGGCGGACCTGGGCGTTCGTGAGCTCCAGATTGCGGGACCAGACCAGGGCCGCGACACCCGCGACATGCGGGCTCGCCATGGAGGTGCCGTCCAGGAAGCGGAAGTTGCCGCCCAGGAACGTCGACCAGATGGTGACGCCCGGCGCGGCCACGTCGACGTTGGTGCCGAAGTTGGAGAAGCCCGCCCTGGCATTGGCGGAGTCCAGCGCGGCGACCGCGATTACCTCGGGATACACGCCGGGGAACTGCGGGGTGATGTCGGTGTTGCTGTTGGCGTTGCCCGCGGCGAAGCAGATCAGTACGCCGTCGGCGACCGCGTCCTGGACGGCGGTGCGGATGCCGGCGTGGTCGCCGTTGGCGCGCCAGCTGCAGTTGATGACGTAGCGGCGCTCGCGGTGGGCGAGGGACTGGCGGCGGACGTAGTCGATGGCGTCGGCGCGGTTCTGGTTCATGCCGGCGGTGAGGTTCACCCGCAGCGGCATGACCCGGCAGCCGGGGGCCACGCCGATCACGCCCAGGTCGTTGTCGACGGCCGCGACGGTCCCGGCGACATGGGTGCCGTGGCCGTCCGCGTCCTCCGGCACCGCGTCGGCGGCGTCGGAGAAGTCCCAGTCCTCCTCGCCCCTCGGCAGGATGTTCGCCACGAGGTCGGGGTGGTCGAGGTCGGCGCCGGTGTCGATGACGGCGACGATGACGTCCCGGTGGCCCCGGGTGAGGTCCCAGGCCTCGGTGACGCCGATGTCGACGCCCGCGGTGCCGGTCACTCCGTCGACGGTCTGCCCGGTGTTGCGCAGGCCCCACAGGCGCTGGAAGTCGGGGTCGTCGGGCAGATAGGCCTGTGCGTCGTTGAAGCCGGCCTCGGACGGCTCGGCGAAGCGGACCTCGTCGAGCTCGGCGAACTCCCTGATGGCCGCGAAGAGTTCCCGGCCCTCGGGGACCCTCAGGGTGTAGTACTCGGGCGTCCGCTGGGCGACCGCGACGCTGCTGCCGTGCTCGGCGATGATCCGCTCGGCGCTCGCCCGGTCGACGTCCGGGCGGAACCGTACGGTGAACTCGCCGGGCACGAAGTACCGGGACGCTCCGTGCTCGTCGATCATCACCGGCAGTGCGCCGACGACCTCCGGCTCGGCGGTGAGGGCGGCCGCGTCCGTCTCGGCGGCCGGGTCGAGGTAGACCGCGGCGAATCCGCGGTCGAGGTTGTAGCCCTGGCTGACCGAGAGCAGTGGCCGGGACGCGACCAGGCTGTTCACCGTCGCGCCGGTGGCGTCGGACGGCAGCCGGACCATGGCCTCGGTCCCGGACGGGCGGAAGGTCCTGTGGCTGCCGCTGGCCTTGTCGACGTAACTGAATTCGGGTTCCGGCGGAGTTGAGCTCATGTGGTGCCCCCGTTGGCGCTCGTGAGGTGTCGCCGGGGCGGTCCGCCGACGGCGACCGTGCGGGACCACCCTCCTCCTGCCCGCACGGGCCGCCTAGGGCCGCGTCCGGGAAGGCGCACGAGATACGCCTTGCGCCCGATGGAACAGAGCGGCCGCGGCGTAGCGTCAGCGCTTGCGGCCCACGCCCCCGAAGTGGGTGACCTCGACGGCCTCCGGCTCCGCGCTGTCGGGGCGCCAGCGGGAGCAGGAGACGATGCCGGGCTCGAGGACCTCGACGCCCTCGAAGATGCGGACCAGATCGTCGTGGCTGCGCAGGGTCATGGGGGCCGAGCCCTGGCCGTTCCAGTACTCCACCGCCGTCTTCATCGCCTCGCCGTCCACCTCGGTGGTGGGGTGGGAGACGACCAGGTAGCTGCCGGCGGGGACGCCCTCGAGGAGACGGCGGACCACGGCGGCGGCCTCGTCGGTGTCCAGGACGAAGTTCAGGATGCCCAGCATGGTGATGGCGACGGGCTGGGTGAGGTCCAGGGTGCGGGCGGCGCCCGCGAGGATCGCGTCCGGGTCGTGGACGTCGGCCTCGATGTAGTCGGTGGCGCCCTCGGGTGCGCTGGTGAGCAGGGCGTGCGCGTGGGTGAGGACGAGCGGGTCGTTGTCGACGTAGACGATCCGGCAGGTCGGGTCCACCCGCTGGGCCACCTCGTGGGTGTTGTCGGCGGTGGGCAGGCCGGTGCCTATGTCCAGGAACTGGCGTATGCCCGCCTCCCCGGCGAGGTGGCGCACCGCGCGGGCCAGGAAGCGGCGGTCGGCGACGGCCGAGCGGGGCAGGGCCGGCACGAACGACAGGATCTGGTCGCCGACCTCCTCGTCCACCGGGTAGTGGTCCTTGCCGCCCAGCCAGTAGTTCCAGATCCGCGCCGAGTGGGAGACGTCGGTGCGCAGCCGTGCGGTGCGGGCCACGCCCTCGTCGTCGGGCGATGGCGTGGTGAGGTCGGACATGAGGGCGGTCTCCTTCGGACACAAGCGGTCGGGATGCGCACCAAACCTAGGCACAACTCGGCCGGTTTGGCGGGAACTTGACCAAGGTCCAGGAATTGGGCGGTCCGTGGGCACCGCCTACTTGCAGACCACCTCGTCGCCCCGCACCACCCCGGACTCCCCCTGCGAAGGATCGGTCGCCCGCACCTTTCGTACCCGCTCGAAGTCCGCCCCCGCGATCACCTTCAGCGTCGCCCCCAGCCCCTTCACCGCCCGCAGCTCACTCCCGGGCAGGGCGGCGGCCAGCGATTTCGCCGAGCGGTCCCAGCGGGGGTCGTACGCCACCACCGTCCGCCGCACGGTCCGCTCCGCCGCGTTCACCGGCATCCGACTGGTCCGGAACCCGGTCGCCGCCAACGCCGCGTCCACCCGCTTGCCCAGACCCTCCGTCCCCGTCCCGTTCTCCACCTGCACCCGGATCTGCTGCGGTGCCACCTCCACCTTCAGCGCCTCGCTCCGCGGCCGGTGCGCGGCCAGCGGCTTGTCCTCGCGCAGGGCGGCGAAGAGCCGGGACGACTTCGCGGGGTCCCACTTCAGCGTCGACCCGACGCCCTTCACGACGTATCCCATCCGCCCGATCGGCACCGTTGTGAACTCCGACGAGGAGGGGGAGAAGTTCCGCATCGCCCGGCCGAGGGCCAGCAGCTCATCCGTGCCGAAGCCCTTGTCCGCCCGCACCGATCCCAGTACCGCCCGGGTCACATCCCGGAACTTCATCGGGTTCAGCAGGATCCCGGACGAGGTCGCCCGCTCCACCAGCGCCGCCAGAAAGCGCTGCTGCCGCTGCATCCGGCCCAGGTCGGACGCGCCGTCGACATGGCGTGCGCGGACGTACTGGAGCGCCTGCCCGCCGTTCAGCGCGTGCGTGCCCGCCGGGAGATCCAGCCCGGTGTACGAGTCCTTCAGCGGCTCGGCCGCACAGACCTTCACCCCGCCCAGCACATCCACCGTCTTCATGAAGCTGGTGAAGTCGACCTCCAGATAGTGGTCGATCTTCACCCGGGTCATGGCCTCCACCGTCCGCACCGTCAGCTGCGGCCCGCCCTCCGCGTACGCGGCGTTCAGCTTGACCGGATGACCGTGATGCCGCTCACCACTCGTCCCGTCGACATGCGCCGGCGTCATCGCGTACGAGTCCCGCGGCAGGCTCACCACACTCGCCCGCTCCCGGTCCTCCGAGATATGCACGATCATGATCGTGTCGGTGCAGTGACAGGGCGCCCCGCCGAGCCGGTACTTGCGCCGCTCGGCCTCGGAGATCCGGTCCCGGCCGTCCGTGCCGACCAGCAGCACATTCATCCCGTGCCCGGCCTGCGGCCGGTTCTTCATGTCCTTGAAGGGGTCGACGCGCGCGATGTCCGCGTCCAGGCTGGTGATCACCGCGTGCCCGATCCCGGCGGACGCCAGCACCACCACGGACAGCGTCGTCACCGCCCGCATGGCCCAGCGCGGCTTTTTCCGCCGTACGGGGGGACGTGGGCGCCGCTGCGGCGGTCTGGAAGGAGAGCGGGGCGGCGTGGGCATGGGGGACACCTCCGCGAGGGCCGTACGTGGGATCTTGAGCACCGTAGGCCCATACGATCTGTGACCCGGTGCACCGCCCCGGGCGGGGCGCACCGGTGTCCCCCGTTCGCGGTAACGTGAGGCCCCTATGAACGCCAAGTCCGACGTGCAGCTCCCCGCCGTGTCCGTCATCATGCCCGTCCTCAATGAGGAGCGGCATCTGCGCGGAGCAGTCCAAGCGATCCTCGCGCAGGAGTACGCCGGCGAGATGGAGGTCGTGATCGCCCTCGGTCCGTCCACGGACCGTACGGACGAGATCGCGGCCCGGCTCGTCGCCGAAGACGCGCGCATCCACACCGTCCCGAACCCGACCGGCCGCACTCCCGCTGCCCTCAACGCCGCGATCAAGGCCTCCCGCCATCCGATCGTCGTCCGCGTCGACGGCCACGGCATGCTCTCGCCGAACTACATCGCCACCGCCGTCCGCCTCCTGGAGGAGACCGGCGCGCAGAACGTCGGCGGCATCATGCACGCCGAGGGCGAGAACGACTGGGAGCACGCCGTCGCCGCCGCGATGACCTCGAAGATCGGGGTGGGCAACGCCGTCTTCCATACGGGAGGACAGGCGGGCCCCGCCGAGACCGTCTACCTCGGTGTCTTCCGCCGCGAGGCCCTGGAGCAGCAGGGCGGCTACAACGAGGAGTTCATCCGCGCCCAGGACTGGGAGCTGAACTTCCGGATCCGCGAGGCCGGCGGGCTGATCTGGTTCTCGCCCGAGCTGAAGGTGTCGTACCGCCCGAGGCCGAGCGTGAAGGCCCTGGCCAAGCAGTACAAGGACTACGGCCGCTGGCGGCATGTCGTCGCCCGCTACCACGAGGGCTCCATCAACCTGCGCTACCTCGCCCCGCCGACGGCGGTCCTCGCCATCGCCGCGGGCCTGGTGGTGGGCGCGGCCCTGACGCCGCTCGGCCTCCTGATCCCCGGCGGCTATCTCGCGGCGATCGTCCTCGGGTCGGTCCCGGCGGGCAAGCGGCTGCCGCTGAAGGCGCGCCTCCAGATCCCGGTCGCCCTCGCCACCATGCACATGTCCTGGGGCTGGGGCTTTTTGACCAGCCCGCGCGCGCTGGCCCGCAAGGTGATCGCCTCCCGGCGCCCCGCCGTGCTCAGTGGCGACAACGTCGGTCACTGAGCACGGCCGCCCCGAACCCGGCCTAGAACGTGAAGGCCGGGTTCACGTGCATACAGGCCTCCTCGTCGGCGCCGTTGAGGGCCTTGTCGGCGTCGGGCATCTTGTCGTCCTGCTTCGGTGCCCGGTACGCCGTACCCTCGCGCCAGTCCGCGCCGACGACGAGCGTCACGCCGGTGACCTCCGTGGAGCGCTTCACCGAACTCAGCGGGATCCCCAGGGACTTGGCGACCCGCTGGGCGTCGCCCTCCAGGTCCGCGCTCGGGTAGCGGACGAGGGTACGGTCCTCGCTGAGGAGTGTCGACTGGTCGGCGACCGCCTGTGTGAAGCCCTCCTCCTGGAGCAGCCCGGTCACCGTGTTCGCCCGCCCACTGACCGCGCCCAGGGTGTCGCTGCTGGTGCCGTTCTGGACCTGGACAGCGATCTCGCCATCGGCCGCCGCCGGATCGTCGGAGACCTTCTCCTCGGTCTTCGCCTTCTTCTTGCCCTTGCCGTCCAGCGCGATGTCCTCACGCACCAGCCGGAACAACTGCTCGGCGTCCTCGGTGGGCTCCACCTGCGCGCCCACGTACCGGTTCGGCATCGTGGCCATGGTGATGCGCTCCGGCTTCACCTTCCGCAGCTCGTTGCTGAGGTCGAAGAGCTTCTTGACGTCGTCCAGACCGGGGTCGACCGTGAGCGCGTCGGTGGCCTCCTCGGCGAGCCGGCGCAGCTTCAGCGGGTTGCTGAGGGTGGCGTTCTCGCGCAGCTGCCGGACCATCGAACTCATGTACATGTGCTGAGCCTTGGCGCGGGCGAGGTCGCTGCCGTCCTCGAAGCCGTAGCGGGTGCGCAGCCACTGGAGGGCCTGCTCGCCCTTGACCGGGTGCGTGCCCTCCTCCAGCTTCAGACCGGAGCCGTGGCCCTGGCTGTCGCGGGACTCGATGTTGGCGTCCACGCACACCGGGACGCCGCCTATGGCGTCCGCCATCGACACCACGCCCGCGAAGTCGACCATGATGAAGTGGTCGATGTGGATGCCGGTGAGCTCCTGCCAGGTGGCCACCGTGCAGCCCGGACCGCCGTGCCTCAGGCTCTGGTTGGTCGCCACCCGCCCGTTGCTCGCCGGGTACACCTCGTCGTCGTCCGGATCGGTGCACTTGGGGATCTGTACGAGGGTGTCGCGGGGCATGCTGATGACCGACATGTTGGAGCGGTCGGCCGACAGGTGCAGCAGCATCTGCACATCCGCCCGCGGCGGCGTACCGAAGGTCTCCTTGGCGCCGCCGAGCTTCTGGTTCTCCTTGGTGTCCCGCGCGTCCGAGCCGATGAGCAGGATGTTCAGCGGGGTCTGCCCGGCGGCGTTCGGCGTCGGCTTGGCGACCTTGCTGTCCCCCAGGTTCAGGTCGTCGTGCTTGATGTTGCCGTTCAGATGCCGGTAGTAGAGATACCCGGCGCCGGCCGTGCCGACTATCAGGACGGTGAGGACGGTCGCGGACCATTTCATGATCCGCCGCCCACGCCTCGGGCCCCCTCTGCGGTGCCCGCCCCGCCCCTCCCCGCCCCCTGCTTCGGCGGCTGGCTCGGCCTCCCGCACACTGCTCTGCGTCACTTCCCCGTCCTCCCCACCCTTGCCGGTCGAACCGCCCCACCCGCGCGCCATGGAACGGGCCTGTCGTACGTCATGTCAGACGTTCGACAGGCCCGTCAGGTCGCCTCAGTGGCTCAACCGGAGCACTCAACCTTGTCAGCCGTCGATTTCTCCACGTCCGGCGTCTTCACCGAGGAGGCGTTGAGCTTCACGCCCGCCCCCTTGAAGTCCTTGCCCAGGATCAATGTCATCGTCGGCAGACCCTGAGCGTTGAGCTCGCTCTCGCCGGGCTTGAGCGCGGAGCCGGACAGACCCATGATGTCCGCCAGCCGGCGCGCCTGATCTGCCTGGTCAGGAGCGTACTCAAGGGTCGTCTTCGCCTGTTCCGCGTCCGCGTTGCCCGCGTTCTCGGACTTGCTCACGCCCGCCTGCGTCTGGAGATATGTGAGCTGGTCCTGGGCGCTGCCGGATTCCGCGCCGCCGTTGAGGATGCGGACGCGCACCTCGGAGGCGTCGGCCTTGGTGCCCTTCAGGCGGGCGGCGACGGCGGCCTTCTCCTTCTTCTCCTGCGCCTTGACCTCGGTGAACGACACATCGTTCTTGATCATGTCGAAGACCTGGGGCGCCGTCTCGTTGACGACGACCGTCGCCTTCACGACCTCGGCCGGATTGTCCTTCACCGGGACCGTGGTGAAGGTGATGTTCTTCGTCGGCACCTTCTTCAGCTCCAGGGCCAGGTCCTTGAGCGTGCCCACCTTCCCTATGGCCTTGTCCACGGTCAGCGCCTCGGTGGCCGCCTCGGCCAGCTTCAGCAGCTTCGTCGGGCTGGTGAGGGTGTCGCTGGAGGACATCTTGCGCATCAGCGAGCCCAGGAACTGCTGCTGCGCCTTGATCCGGTCCAGGTCACCGCTGTTGCCGAAGCTCTTGCGGGTACGAAGGAAGGCGAGCGCTTCCTCGCCCTCCACCGTCGACTCGCCCTCGGGCAGATTCAGTTTGGAGTCGTCGTCGTTGACGGCGTGCTCCAGACAGATGTCGACCCCGTCCACGGCCGTCGTCAGCGTCTTCACGGCGTTGAAGTCGGCCATCATGAAGTGGTCGACCTGGATGCCGCTGAACTCCTTGACCGTGCGCATGGTGCAGCCGGGGTCCCGGCCGCTCTCCCCGAGACTGCGATTGAAGCGGACGCCCTGATTCCCGGAGACGGGCTCCTTGGTGCCGTCCTCCAACGTCGCATCGCACTCTGGGATGTCGACGATGAGATCGCGCGGAATGCTGAGCGCGGTCGCGTTCGACCGGTCCTTGGCGACATGCAGCAGGATCGTGGTGTCGGCGTGGCCGGTGCTGCCCTTGTCGCCGTAGCCCTCATTGCCCGCACCGGTGCGCTTGTCGGTGCCGATGATCAGGATGTTGAAGGCCTCGTCCTTCTTGAAGCTGCTCGCGCCCGCGTCACCGACGTCGATCGTGTCGACGTTGCCCTCGAGGTGCTTGAGGTAGAGGTAGCCGCCGGTGGCGGCGGCGAGGAGCACGAACGCCATCGTGCCGCCGGTCCACAGCAGCGCCTTCTTCGCCTTCGACTTGCCGGGCCTGCGCCCGCGCCGCCCCGGCGGCTCCTCGGGCTCGGCCCGACGTCTGCGCTGCGGCGGCACCTGGCGGCCGGGTACGGCCGTGGGTCTGGCGGTGCCTGCGTCCGGACCGGGCGCGGGACGTCTGCGCGGACCGGGGACGGGCGACTGCGGTGACCTCGGCGACTGCGGTGCGGAAGGGCTCAGTCGCAGTTCGTATTCGCCGGTGTTCGGATTGAGTACCCATTGGTCTGCGGGGTCGATGTTCTCCGACCGCCCACGGCCTGCGTCCACGGTTGTCCGAATCCTCCGTCGGGAAGGCGCCGCGCGGGACTTCGCCACGCGGCCCGATGCACCGGATCGCTCACACTATCCGCACACTTCGGCGTCGAGCGACGTCGGTGAGAAATTCCACGTGCGTACAACCGAATGAGGTGTCCCTACAACCGGTCAATTCCCCGCAATTGCTAGACGCATCCGGTCACTTGGCGCACTCGACCTGATCCGCGGTGGACTTGTCGACGCCCTCGGGGGTCTTCCCCGACGACGACCCGGTGAGCTTCACACCCGCTCCCTTGAAGTCCTTGCCCAGGATCAGCGTCATCGTGGGCAGGCCCTGGGAGTTGGTGACACTCTCGCCGGGTTTCATGGCCGACCCGGAAAGACCCATGATGTCCGCCAACCGCCGTGCCTCAGCGGCCTGTTCGGGCGCGTATTCAAGGGTTGTCTTGGCCTGTTCCGCGTCCGCGTTGCCCGCGTTCTCGGACTTGGTGACGCCCGCCTCGGTCTGGAGCCAGGCGAGTTGCTGCTGGGCGCTGCCGGACTCCGCGCCGCCGTTGAGGATGCGGACGCGCACCTCGGAGGCGTCGGCCTTGGTGCCCTTCAGGCGGGCGGCGACGGCGGCTGCTTCCTTCTTCTTCTGCGCCTTGACCTCGGTGAACGACACATCGTTCTTGATCATGTCGAAGACCTCGGGGGCCGTCGACTCGTTGACGACAACGGTCGACTTCACCGTCTCGGCCGGGTTGTCGATCACGGGCACCGTGGTGAACGTCAGGTTCTTGGTGTTGAGCTTGCCCAGCTCCAGACCCAGGTCCTTCAGCTTGCCGATGCTGTCGAGCTGGGAGTCGACGGTGAGCGCCTTGGTGCCCGCCTCCGCCAGCTTCACCATCTTCGTCGGGCTGGAGAGCGTGTCGTTGGACTTCAGCTTGCGCATCAGCGAGCTCAGGAACTGCTGTTGCAGCCCGATCCGGCTCAGGTCGCCGCCGAAGCCCACGGAGTGCCGGGTGCGCAGAAACGCCAGCGCCTCCTCGCCCTCGATGGTGTGCGTGCCCTTGGACAGCTTCAGATGCGAGTCCGGGTCGTCGATGTCCTTGGCCAGACACACCTCGACCCCGCCGACCGCGCTGGTCAGCGTCTTGACCGCGTTGAAGTCGGCGACCATGAAGTTGTCCGGGGTGATCCCGGTCAGCTCGGTCACGGTCCGCATGGTGCAGCTCGGCGTACGGCCGCCCTGCCCGAGGCTGGTGTTGAAGCGCACACCGCTCGACCCGTTGATGACCTTCTTGGACCCGTCCTCCTGAGTGGTCGGACAGTCCGGGATGTCGACGATGAGGTCGCGCGGAATGCTGAGCGCGGTGGCGTTCGACCGGTCCTTGGAGACATGCAGCAGGATCGTGGTGTCGGCGTGCCCGACGCTGCCGGAGTCGCCGTAGCCCTCGTTGCCGGAGCCGGTGCGCTTGTCGGTGCCGATCAGCAGGATGTTGATGGCCTGGTCCTTGTTGAAGCCACCGGTGCTGGCGCCGTCGTCCGGGACGGAGTCGATGTTGTCGTTGAGGTGCTCCAGGTAGAGATACCCGGCCCCCGCGGTGGCGACGAGCAGAAACGCCATGCTGCCGCCGGTCCACAACAGGAACTTCTTGACCTTGGAGGTCTTCTTCTGGGGCCGCCGCGAGCGCCGCCCGGGAAGGGGCTCCTCGGGCACACCGCGCCGCCGGCGGGGCGGCGGAACCTCACGTCCCGGACGCGGTGCGCGCACCGGCGTCGCGGTCCGGGAGGCGGCTCTACGGGGGGTCGGAATCGCCGACTGCGCTGCGGATGGGCTCAGTCGCAGTTCGTATTCGCCAGTGTTCGGATTGAGCACCCACTGGTCTGCGGGATCGATGTTCTCCGCCCGCCCACGGCTTTGCGCGTCCACGGTTGTCCGAATCCTCCGTCGGGGCCACGCGGCGCCTTCCCCCTCCAGGCGCTCGGGTCTCGGTCAAACAGTGCGCGACCGGCTGGCCGGGTGCACCGGGTCGCTCACACTATCCGCCCAGTTCAGCGTGGAGCGACGGCCGTGACAAATTCCACGCCCCTACAAACGGTCAATACGGAGCATTTCCCTGAACGGGGGTTCGGCGCCTTGGTACGCGCTTTACCCGCAGCCCTCCTGGGCGGCGGTGTTTCCGCGGAAGGTGGGGGCGGGGGAGGAGGAGGCGCGAGAGGGAGTGCGCTTGTCGTCGGCGCCCGCTTCACTCGCTCCCGAGCGACCCTTTTGACTGACTTCGACGGGCGTGTCGGTGCGCAAACGCTCGAACAGCCTTTCAGCTTCGGGTTCCACGAGCTGGTCGCGATTGGAGTTGTAGACATACGACTCCCGGGGAACGGTCAGAAATTGCACACGTTCGGTGGGGATGTCGCGCACACCGCGGACGAGTTGGTACAAACCGCGCAAGCTGGCAAGATCCGGGTCGGTCGTGAGCGAGGAAGTCGCGGCATCGAGAACGGGATACAACCGCACCGGATTCAGCAGTACGTCATTGCTCTGCACCTTGTTGACGAGGGCGCCGAGAAAGCGTTGCTGGCGGTCCATGCGGTCGGTGTCACTGCCGTTGCCCAGGGACTTACGGGCACGCACGTACCCAAGGGCCTGCTCCCCGTCGAGAGTGACGCGCCCGGCGGGAAGCCGAAGTTTGGCGGCCTTGTCATTGATAGGCGCCTTCAGACAAACCTCAACGCCTCCGACGGCATCGACCATGTCCTTGAACCCCCGAAAGTCGACGACCATGTGATGGTCGATCCGCACGCCGGTGAGCTTCTCGACGGTACGGATGCTGCACGCGGAACCGCCCGTCTGGAAGGCGTAGTTGAACATGGCGAACGTGGGGTCGGTACGTGTCCCGTCGGGCCGTAGACAGGCCGGCACGTCGACCATGAGATCCCGGGGCACCGAAACGGCGGTGGCGCTGCGCCGCCCGGCAGACAGATGCAACAGGATCGTGGTGTCGGACCGCTCGCTTCCCGGGTCCCGCCCATAGCGCCGGTTCTCGTCACCGGACCGGGAGTCGGACCCGATCACCAAAATATTCTGAGCGTTCTTGACGAGCGAGGTAGGCCGCTCACTCTCATACCGAGCGAGCTCGGCAGCGGCGGCACTGTCAGGCGTGATGTTCCCATCGAGCTTCACATAAACAGCCCACCCGACCCCAAGGACACCCACAACCACCAGACCCACCCCAAGCCCAACCCCCCGAACCCAACGCCGCCGACGCCGACGTATAAGCCCCGTCCCACTGGCCCGGGCCCCCCACCCCGAGGCCCCACCTCCACTCTCGGTCACGTCTACGTCCACCCCTCATGGCGTGCGGGCCGATGTCTCCTTGGTCTCCCTTACGACGATGACGTGGATGGGGGGAGGGGGGTGGGTGGTGATGGGCCGAATGGGGGAGGGGGTGGATGGGGGCGGGCCGCCACATCCTGGCCACTCTCAGCCCGTCCGGCGTTCGAGGACGAGGCCGCGGCCATCCCAAACCCCGACCCGCCCGCTGGGGGCGCCGCGGCCCAGTGACTGTCGGCGTATCTGGCGGGTGAGGGCGAGCCCGTATCCACCCCGAGCCCATCCACTCGCCGGTGGCGCCGCAGCCCAGCCACTCTCAGCCCGTCCGGTGTTCGAGGGCGAGTCCATCGCCGTCCCTAACCCCACTCACCCGCTGGGGCCGCCGCAGCCCAGCCATCTCCAGCCCGTCCGGTGTTCGAGGGCGAGTCCATCGCCGTCCCTAACCCCCACCCACCCGCTGGGGCTGCCGCAGCTCAGCCACCTCCAGCCCGTCCGGCGTTTGAGGACGAGGCCGTTCAGGCCGACGGGGGGTCTGGGGGCGCAGCCCCCAGGGATGGGACGGGTAGGGGCGGCGGGGGCGAGGAAAGGCGTGCCGCAGCCGCGACAGTCACCGAGCCACAGCCGTGACCCGCTCACTCTCGATCCGCTTCGCCAACGCTTCCTCCCCCAACACCGAAAGATTCCGGCACAACACCACCGACCCCCCCGTGGCCAACGCCCCGAACAACCCGGCGTTCAACCCCTCCCACGTGTCGTACGACAACCCCGACAGAATCCGAGACCCAGGCCCGGTCAACCCCAACCCCGTCGCCTCATCCCGCGCCCGCTCCACAACCTCCGCCCCCGTGAACTCCCGCCCAGCGACAATCAACGCCGCCTCCTCAGGATCCACCGCCGAGAACGGCACAAACCGATCCCCCTGCCCCGGCACCTCCACCGCGTAATCCACAAACCCGGCAGGCACCTGCGCAAACCGCCCCCCCAACGGCCGTAGCGCCAAGGCAACCCGCTCCCCACCACACCCCCGCGCCACATCCAGTGTGTCCGGCCCACTCACCACGACATCGGCCGCAGCCACATCCGCGCCACCCGCATCCGCGAGGGCCCCCACGGACGAACAGGCCAGCAACCACACCGCCGTCTGCCAGTGCGCAGGCAGCAACAAGGCCACCCGATCCCCCGGCCCGGCACCAAGATCCCCTTGGAGAAGGTTCGCGGTCTTGGCCACCCAATTGGCGAAGGTGGCCACGGACAATTCGACACGCTCCCCGGTGGCATCGTCGTAGAAGGTCACCAGGGGACGCCCAGGATCCGCAGCAAGCGCGGAAGTCAGCAGGTCGGCAGGGGTGCGATCGGTGGCATTCACCCGAGTCAGCGTACGCGCGCCCCACCCCGCACACCCCCCGCGCACCCCCCACCCCCACCACCGATTCGGCCGAACGCCACCCAACGCCCCGTCAAGTCCCCGATGGACAGATATGTATGACTATGTCCAACATCAGGGGCATGCGTGGATTCCTTGCTTCCTCGATCGGTGTCACTTGCGCGGCCGCTCTCCTCCTTCCGCCGGCCCCAACCGCCGCCGCGGCGACCACGAGACCCGCGCCGACGGCGGAAGCGGCCACGAGACCCGGCGAGAGACCGACCCCGGGCCACACCGAGTCCCTCCCCCTGGCGACGCTCCCCACGACGAGAGCGACCCCCACGGCCCCGACCGCCGCCGAACAGGGTCTGCCCCCCAAAGACGTACGCCGCTTCTCCCTCGTAGGCGTCATCTGGGACGACCCGGACACAGAACTGCACGGCCAAGTCCAGGTCCGCACCCGCGCCACGGCCACCGGCACCTGGTCCGACTGGCAGGACCTCGAGACCCACAACGCCGAACACGCGGCCGACCCGGACACCGCGGAACGCACCTCGGGCCGGGTACGCGGCTCCACCGCCCCCCTGTGGGTGGGCGACTCGGACGGAGTGGAGGTACGAGTCAGAGCGGACCAGGACCGGGACCCGTACGCGAACCCCCTCCCGAGAGGCCTACGCCTGGAACTGGTCGACCCGGGCCAGGAGGCGGACCCCCTCCAGCCGCCCACCCGAGCGGCGGCTCCCCAGGACGCCCCCCAGGACGCCCCTCAGGACGCCCCCGCCAACACCATGACCGCCGAAACGGCAGCAGCCTCCGCCGCAAACGCCGAACTCGCCCCGGTGGGCGCGCTGGAGATCCCGGCCCTCACCCCCGACCAGACCCGCACCGAACTCCTCACCCTCCGCGGCACCGAACTGACGCCGGAACAGAAGGTGAATCCGTACATCGGCCCCCGCCCCCGCATCGTCACCCGCCGCGGCTGGGGAGCGAACGAGAGCTGGCGGGAGAAGAAATTCGTCTATACGAAGAAGGTGAAGGCGGCCTTCGTGCACCACACGGCGTCCGGCAACGGATACAAGTGCTCGCAGGCGCCCTCAGTCATCCGCGGTATCTACCGCTACCACGTGATGAGCATGGGCTGGCGGGACATCGGCTACAACTTCGTCGTCGACAAGTGCGGAAACATCTACGAGGGCCGCGCCGGTGGCGTGGCCAAGCCGGTCCTCGGCGCTCACACCCTCGGTTTCAACACGCACAGCATGGGGATCGCCCTCCTCGGCAGCCACGGCTCGACCAAGCCGCCCGGCGCCGCCGTGAAGGCCGTGGCACGGCTCACGGCCTGGAAGCTCGGTCTCTTCGGCGCCAATCCGCGCGGAAAGACATACCTGAAGTCCGGAGGTGGCAATCTCTACGCAAAAGGTAGGAACGTACGACTGAATGTGATCTCCGGCCACCGTGACGCCTTCGCCACGGAGTGCCCGGGCTGGCAGATGTACCGCAAGCTCGGCACGGCCCGCACCACGGCGGCCAAACTCCAGGGCCGCTGACCCGGAGAACACATTCACCGCCATCGGGGGGAAGGCGGATCAATGACGAACGCCGCACTGCCGTCGAGGGCACCGCACACGGTCTGCACACAACGGTCTGCATACACTGACCGGCCGAAAGACAGTTCGGCCGGTCCCGGCAGGAAGCGGAGACAACAGGTGACAGAAGCGATCCTCCTGGTCGGCGGCAAGGGCACACGGCTGCGTCCGCTCACCGTGCACACGCCCAAGCCCATGGTCCGGGCGGCCGGGGTCCCCTTCCTCACCCACCAACTCGCGAGAGCGAGAGCGGCGGGCGTCGACCACATCATCTTGGCCACGTCGTATCTGGCCGAGGTCTTCGAGCCCTACTTCGGCGACGGCGCCTCGCTGGGCCTGCACATCGAGTACGTGACCGAGGAGGAGCCCCTCGGCACGGGCGGCGCCATCCGCAACGTCGCCTCCCGTCTCCACTCCGCCCCCGACGACCCGGTCCTGATCTTCAACGGCGACATCCTGACGGGCCTGGACATCAGGGCGTTGGTGGACACCCACCAGCGCACGGAGGCGGATGTCTCGCTGCACCTGACGAAGGTGACGGACCCGAGGGCGTACGGCCTGGTCCCGACGGACGAGACGGGCCGGGTGACGGCGTTCCTGGAGAAGCCACAAACCCCCGAAGAGATAGTCACGGACCAGATCAACGCGGGCGCCTACGTCTTCCGCCGCTCGGTAATCGACACGATCCCCACCGGCCGTCCGGTCTCCGTGGAACGCGAAACCTTCCCCGACCTCCTCTCCGCAGGAGCCCACCTCCAGGGCATGGTCGACTCGACGTACTGGCTGGACCTGGGCACCCCGGCGGCCTTCGTACGAGGCTCAGCGGACCTGGTCCTGGGCCGAGCCCCGTCCCCCGCGGTCCCCGGCCGCTGCGGCGACCGTCTCATCCTCCCCACGGCCAGGGTCGCCCCGGACGCGAAACTGGCGGGCGGCACGGTGGTCGGCGAAGGAGCCTTCGTCGCGGAGGGCGCCCGAGTCTTCGGCAGCACGATCCTCCCCGGCGCGGTGATCGAACCCGGCGCGGTCATCACCGACTCCCTGATCGGCACCCGAGCCCGAGTAGGCGAACGTTCCATCCTCATCGGCACGGTAATCGGCGACGGCGCCATAATCGGCCCCGAAAACGAACTGACAGACGGCGCCCGAGTCTGGTGCGACGCCCAAATCCCAGCAAGGGCACTCCGCTTCTCCCCGGACCAATAAACGAGCGGTGCGCCGTCCGGCAGGAAAACGAGACGGCGCACCCACCCACAACGCGGATCCAGCAACTCCGCCCCCGTCCGGCGTTCGAGGACGGCCGGATGGCCATCCCGACCCCACCCACGGCTGGCGGCGCTGAAAGCCGCGGTCCTTCGTGACGCCGGTCCCGGCTACTCCGCGCCCGTCGGGCGTTCGAGGACGAGCCGATATCCGTCCCGACCCCCCACCCACCCGCTGGTGGCGCTGAAAGCCGCGGTGCTTCCTGACGCCGGTCCCGGCTACTCCGCGCCCGTCCGGCGTTCGAGGACGAGCCGATATCCGTCCCGAACCCCCCGCCCACCCGCTGGTGGCGCTGAAAGCCGCGGTGCTTCCTGACGCCGGTCCCGGCTACTCCGCGCCCGTCGGGCGTTCGAGGACGAGCCGATGTCCGTCCCGAACCCCCCGCCCACCCGCTGGTGGCGCTGAAGCCGCGGTGCTTCCTGACGCCGGTCCCGCACTTTCAGCCCGTCCGGCGTTTGAGGACGAGGCCCGTTCAGGGCCGACAGCGAGGGTCTGGGGGCGCAGCCCCCAGGGATGGGACGGGTAGGGGCGGCGGGGGCGAAAAACAGTCCGGCCCCGCACCACGCGTCACAACCGCCCGATATCCCCCCGAGGCATCCGAGGAGCCCGCCGAGCCGACACCCTCCCGCTCAGCAGAATCAACCGAGCCGCCCGATGCCGCTGCCCCGCATACGGCGCCAGCAGCGACAACATCGCCGCATCATCCGCATCCCGATCCCCCGCCAGCGCAAACCCCACAATCCCCGGCAGATGCAGATCCCCCACAGTCACCGCATCCGCCGCCCCATGACTACGCTGCACAACTTCCGCAGAGGTCCAGGGCCCCACCCCCGGCACCACCTCCAGCCGCGCCTGCGCCTCCTCCGGCGCCATACCCACCGCCTGCTCCAGCCGCGCAGCAACCCGCACAGCACGCAAAATCGTCGACGCCCGCTTGTTGTCGACCCCCGCCCGATGCCACTCCCAGGACGGAATCAACGCCCACGTCCGCGCATCCGGCATCACACACATCCGCCCGGGCGCGGGCCCAGGCGCCGGCTCCCCGTACTGCCGTACCAACAACCGCCACGCCCGATAAGCCTCATCGGTCGTGACCTTCTGCTCAAGAATCGACGGAATCAACGACTCCATCACCAGCCCGGTCCGAGTGAGCCGCAACCCCGGCCGCCGATGCCGAGCAACCGCCACCACCCGATGCCGAGGCACAAACGCCTCAGGCTCATCCGCGGAACCCAACAACTCCGGCACCCGCTCCAGCAGCCACTCGGCCCCCGCCCCCCACGCCTCCGCCCGAACCGCCGCCCCCTGCACAGCAACCCGCAAGGTCCCGGGCCCAAGGGGAGTACGACTGGCCCGCCACACAGACCCGTCAGGCATCGCCCGAAACGTAGGATCCCCGGGCCCGCGCCGCAACGGCCCGAGCACCAGCCCCAGATCGAGCGGCCCATCAGGCACATACGTCCGCACCCGCCCCGCCACCGCGGCCTGCCGCGGCACCCCGGCAGGCACCCCGACATGCCCCCCGCGCACGGTCGTACGCGTGGGCCGAGGAGCGAAACGTCCAGCCACGAATGAGGTCCTAGGGAGAGGAGGGAAGCCCTACGAGGGTAGGCCGAAGCCGCCGTACATCAGCGCACCTCGATGAAAGTCCCCGCGTCCCGCTCGGCACGGGGCCGAGGCTCCTCCGCGGGATGCCCCACAGCCACGGCCCCCATGGGATCCCACCCCTGGGGCAGCCCCAGCACGTCCCGCACGACATCCCGGCAGAACATCGTCGACGACACCCACGCCGACCCGAGCCGCTCCCCGGCCAGCGCCACCAGGAAGTTCTGCACCCCGGCCCCGGCGGCCACGACGAACATCTCCCGCTCGGCAGCGTCCCGCCGCGCATCGCCGTAGGTGTGCGATCCGTCCATCACGAGACACGGCACGACGAGATACGGCGCGTTCCGCAGCACATCCCCCCGCCGCACCCGCTTCGCGATGGACTCCTCGCTCTTGCCGTCCCGCCGCAGATCCGCGATCCACGCGTCCCGCATCGCATCGAGCAGCCGGCCCCGAGACTCCTCGGACTCCAGCAGCACGAACCGCCACGGCGTCGTGTGATGCGGCGCCGGCGCCGTCACGGCCGCGGCGACCGCCCGCCGTACCGCCCCGGGGTCGACGGGATCGTCGGTGAAGGCCCGGACCGTACGGCGCTGGGTGACCGCGAGACGGACCGCCTCCGAGGTCCCCAGCCGGAACATGTCGTCGCGCCCGCCCCGCACCATGGCCCGCGCCCCCTCGCCGTCGTCCTCGGCCACCACATGCGCCAGCCCGCGCACCACGGCGACGGGCAGCCCGGCGGCCTTGCCCTTCACCAGGTCACCGGCGGCGGCCAGCTCGTCCGCGCTCGCCACCACGGTCGCGCTGAGCGGATTGCCGTACGAGTCCGTGCCCCCGCGCAAGTCGTCGAGCACGCGCACTCCGGCGGCGCCGATCGCCACGTCCGTGAGCCCCGAGCGCCAGGGCCGCCCGAAGGTGTCGGTGACGATGACCCCGACGTCGACACCGAGGGCGTCGCGCAGCCCGTCCCGTATCGCGCGCGCCGACGCGTCCGGGTCCTCGGGCAGCAACAGCACGGTCCCGGAAGGGGTGTTGGAGGCATCGACACCGGCCGCGGCCATGACCAGACCCTGCCGGTTCTCGACGATCCGCAGCGTGCCGCGGCGCGCGACGACCCGTACGGTCTCGGCGTCGATCGCGGCCTCCCGGTCGGCCGCCCGGACGACCCGGCCCTCCGCCTTGGACACGATCTTGGAGGTGACGAGCAGGACGTCACCGTCGGCCAGCGCGGGCTCCGCGGCCGCGATCAGCTTGGCGAGGTCGTCACCCGCGGCGACCTCGGGGATCCCGGGCACGGCCCACACCCGGTAGGAGACATCGCTCAAGCCCCCCGCACCTCCTCGGCCAGCGCCAGCGCCTCACGGGCCATCCGCTCGGTCGCGTCGAGGTCGGTCATCATCAGCGGTACGGCCCGGCAGCGGATGCCGGCCGTCTCGATCCGCTCCACGGAGGAGGCGTCCACGGTGTCGACGAGCCAGCCGTCGAGCAGCCCCGAGCCGTAGTGCTCGGCGACCGCCGCGGCCGTCGACTCCACGCCGACCGCCGCGAGCACCTTGTCGGCCATCCCGCGCACGGGCGCGTCCCCGACGATGGGGGACAGGCCCACTACCGGCACCCCGGCGTCGGCGATCGCCTCACGGATGCCGGGTACGGCGAGGATCGTGCCGATGGAGACCACGGGGTTCGACGGCGGGAACAGCACGACGTCCGCCTCGGCGATGGCCTCCAGGACGCCCGGCGCGGGCTTGGCCTGCTCGGCGCCCACGGGTACGACGGCCTCGGCGGGGACGGAGGCCCGCAGCCGTACCCAGTACTCCTGGAAGTGGATCGCCCTGCGCTCGCCGTCGATCTCGACGGCGACATGGGTCTCCACGCGGTCGTCCGTCATCGGGATGAGCCGGACGCCGGGCTTCCACCGGTCGCACAGCGCCTCGGTGACCGCGCTCAGCGGATATCCGGCGCTGATCATCTGGGTCCGCACGATGTGCGTGGCGAAGTCCCGGTCGCCGAGCCCGAACCACTCGGGCCCCACGCCGTACGCCGCGAGCTCCTCCTTGAGATGGAAGGTCTCGTCCGCCCGCCCCCAGCCCTGCTCCTCGTTGATACCGCCGCCGAGGGTGTACATCACCGTGTCGAGGTCCGGGCAGACCTTCAGTCCGAAGAGATGGATGTCGTCGCCGGTGTTGCCGATCACGGTGATGTCCGCGTCCGGCGCGGCCTGCTTCAGACCACGCAGGAACCGGGCACCGCCGATGCCGCCTGCCAGAACCACAATGCGCATGGAAGCAAGCATGGCAGGCGGGTCCGACAATGCGTCAGGCGGTCACAACCTCGCAGGCCGGAGCGGAGTGCATGGGCATCTCCGTCAGGCCCGGGTAGTACACGTGCAGGCTGACCGCGGGCTCCAGCGCGTCGTTGACGACCTCGTGCACATACCCCGGCGCGAACACCCGCTGCGCCCCGGGCGCCAACGCGCGCGTGCCGCGCTCCGTGCGCTCGGTCAGCGCGCCCTCCAGGACGGTCAGTACGCCGGAGGAGGGGCCGTGGTCGTGCGGTCCGCTGCCCTGTCCGGGCACCCAGGACAGCAGCCAGACCTCGTAGCCGGGACCGGTGCGCAGCCGGTGGTACCAGCGGGAGGTGGCGTCGTACTGGACGAGGTGCTCCCACTGGGAGCGGTCGGCGGCGATGGCGCGGGCCAGGCCGGCGAACTCGGCGACGGTGGCCGGGTGCTCGCGCGGAGCCTGGAGGAGATGCGGGACTTCGAGGATGTCGCCGGCGATCTGGAGGTCGCTGTCGCTGTTCATGGGGTGCGGTGGTTCCTCAGTGAAAGAAGGTCAGAGGGGAACAAGAAACCGAGTCACGGGGGTGAGGACCCGGTCTGCAGCTGGAGCGGGGGTGGCTCAACAGCTGGGACAGCAACAACAGCTACAGCGAGCGTGGGCAGCACCGAGGGACCCGGCGGTGCGGGTCGAGGTGAGTGCCAAGTTCGCGAGCATGCCCACAAGGACAGCGGTTCACACCTCCACTGTCAACTCGACGCCCGGTATGTGGGACATGGTTCACCTCATCCGGTTCATCTGGCTGGCGAAAGGTTTGTTCAGCGGGCACTCGGGACACATGGCGCTCAACCGGGCGCACAAGCCTCGTTGCCGTCCCGTGATCCGGCTGTGATCCGGTTCGCTTCGACGCGCGCGTCGGAACGAGATCGAACTCCTGGGCGTCCTTTTCCGTACTAGGCCTGTACGGGCCGGAGGCCCTCCCGGGTCTCGTCTGCGTGTCAAGGTTTATGCCGATTTGAACACTTTCCGCTAGGCCTTGGTTCCGCAGAGTGAATAAGGGGCCCAATAGCAGATCTCGGCTTGACTCGCCCGGAGCAGCACACTTGTAATTTCACTCGTGTCGTTCAGCCGAAATCGGTAACGGCTACATCACGGGGACGCGAAAGACAGACGAGGGGCGCACATGACCGAGCTGGTGCAGCAACTGCTGGTCGACGACGCGGACGAGGAACTCGGCTGGCAGGAGCGCGCGCTGTGCGCCCAGACCGACCCCGAGTCCTTCTTCCCCGAGAAGGGCGGCTCCACCCGCGAGGCCAAGAAGGTCTGCCTCGCCTGTGAGGTCCGCTCCGAGTGCCTCGAGTACGCCCTCGCCAACGACGAACGCTTCGGCATCTGGGGCGGCCTGTCCGAACGGGAACGCCGCCGGCTGAAGAAGGCCGCCGTCTGAGACGCCCCGTCTGTTGAGAAGAACGGCGCAGACCCCCACGTACATACGCACACACGTACCGAACGGCCCGTCGCAGGTGGGTTATCCACAGGCGGCGGGCCCTCCTCATGCCCAGCCGATAGTGTGGTCGCTCGTCCGAGACACCCCGCTGCCCCCACCGGGCACAGGTGTCCACCGCAGTCCACCGAACCGGGGCCCGTACCTCGATGTCCGTGCACAGCCACTCGGCAGCGCAGCAAGACGCCGCCGCACCAGAGTTTCCGCGTCACGTGGTGACCGCGGTCCTCGTCGCCCACGACGGTGCCCGCTGGCTGCCCGACGCGCTCGCCGGGCTGCTCGGCCAGGAGCGCCCCGTGCAGTCCGTCATGGCCGCCGACACCGGCAGCGCCGACGACTCCGCCCAGCTGGTCACCGACGCCCTCGGCCCCGACCGCGTGCTGCACCTCGCCCGGCGCACCGGCTTCGGCCAGGCCGTCGAGGAGGCCGCCCGCACCGCGCACGTCCTCACCCCGGACGACCTGCCGTACTTGAAGCGGCCGAGCGGCTGGGACCCGGTCACGCGCACGTGGCGCGACGACGCGTACGACATGCCGGAGCTCCCGCACGGAGAGCCCGTCCAGTGGCTGTGGCTGCTGCACGACGACTGCGCCCCCGAACCCGACGCCCTGGCCCAGCTGCTGAGGGTCGTGGACAACGAGCTGGAGCTCGGCCGCGACGACGTCGCCGTCGTCGGCCCCAAGCTGCGCGGCTGGTACGACAAGCGGCAGCTGCTGGAGGTCGGCGTCTCCATCGCCCACTCCGGCCGCCGCTGGACCGGCCTGGACCGCCGCGAACAGGACCAGGGCCAGCACGACCACGTCCGGTCCGTGCTCTCCGTGTCCACCGCGGGCATGCTGATCCGCCGCGATGTCTTCGAACAGCTCGGCGGCTTCGACCGGCGACTGCCTCTGATGCGTGACGACGTCGACCTGTGCTGGCGCGCCCAGGCGGCCGGCCACCGCGTCCTGATCGCCCCCGAGGCGGTCGTACGACATGCCGAGGCGGCCTCCCGCGAGCGCCGCGCCGTCGACTGCGCGGGCCGCACCACGGCCTCCCCGCACAAGGTCGACAAGGCCGGCGCCGCATACACCCTGCTCGTCAACACCCGCTCGGCCGTGCTGCCCTGGGTGCTGCTGCGTCTGGTCCTCGGCACCCTGCTCAGGACCGTCGCCTATCTCGTCGGCAAGGTGCCCGGACAGGCCCTCGACGAGATCCGCGGTCTGCTGGGCGTGCTGCTGCGGCCCGAGCGGATCATCGCCGGACGGCGCAGCCGGGGCCGCCCGGCCGTCGACAAGGGCGAGCTGCGGCCGCTGTTCCCGCCGCCCGGCGCGACCGTGCGGGCCACCGTGGAGCAGGCCGCGGGCAGTCTCTTCGGCAGCTCCGACCCCGAGGCGACCTCGGGTGCCGGACGGCACGGCGGCGGCATCGAGTCCGGACCCGGCGGCGACGACGCGGAGTTCCTGGAGATCGAGCAGTTCGCCCGCCTCAAGCGCATCGCCCGCAAGCCGGGCCCGGTGCTCTTCCTGGTGCTGCTGCTCGTCTCGCTCGCCGCCTGCCGCGAACTGCTCGGCGGCGGCGCCCTCGCGGGCGGCGCCCTGCTGCCCGCCCCGGCCGACTCCGCGGAGCTGTGGTCGCACTACCTGGACTCCTGGCACCCGGTCGGGGCCGGCGGCACCGCGTCCGCGCCCCCGTATCTGGCGCTCGTGGCGATGCTGGCCTCCGTGCTGTTCGGCTCGACCGGACTCGCGGTGACCGTCCTGCTCGTCTGCTCGGTGCCGCTGGCCGGACTCGCCGCCTACTTCGCCTCCCGCCCGCTCGTCGAGTCCCGCCTGCTGCGCGCATGGGCGGCGGTCGCCTACGCCTTCCTGCCCGCCGCCACCGGCGCCCTCGCCGGAGGCCGGATCGGCACCGCCGTCCTGGCCGTCCTGCTGCCGCTCATCGCCCGTGCGGGCGTCGCCGCCAGCGGCCTCGCGAACACCTCCGGCGCGCGCGGCAGTTGGCGCGCCACCTGGGCGTACGCCCTGCTGCTGACGATCACCACGGCCTTCACGCCGATCGTGTGGCCGATCGCGCTGCTGCTCGGCGTGGCCCTGCTGGCCGTGCGCCGCACCGACATCGCCGCCTACGGCGTGCGCTTCCTGGCCCAGCTCGGCACCCCGCTGCTGGTCCTCGCGCCCTGGTCGCTGACCCTCCTCCCGTTCGGTTTCTTCGACGAGGCGGGCCTGGAGTACGGCTCCTCGGCCGCCGCCGCCCTCGACCTGCTCGGCGCCAGCCCCGGCGGCCCCGGCACGGTCGGCGGGCTGATGCTGATCGGCGTCGTCCTGGCCGCGCTGGCCGCCCTGCTGCGCTCGCAGCGTCAGTTCGGAATCTGGACGGCCTGGGCGGTCGCCCTGGTGGGCCTCGTCTTCGCGGTCCTGTCCAACGGCTCCACCTGGGCAGGCCCCGCCACCCTCGTCTACGGCATCGCCCTGCTGGCCGCCGCAGTCATCGGCGCCGACGGGGCACGCGCACGCGTGGCCGAGCAGAGCTTCGGCTGGCGCCAGCCCGTCGCCGCGCTGATCGCCCTCGCGGCCGCCGTGGGCCCGCTGCTCGTCGCCGCCGGCTGGATGATCGACGGCGCCGACGGACCGGTGGAGCGGCGCGACCCGGTGCAGGTGCCCGCGTTCGTCGCCGAGGAGAGCGGCAACCGCGACCAGACCCGCACCCTCGTCCTCGACAGCGACTCCGCGGCCCACGTGGGCTACATGCTGGTCCGCGGCTCCGGCGCCCGCCTCGGCGACGGCGAACTCGCCGCGGCCGACGGCGAGAACAGCGGGCTCGACAAGGTCGTCGCCAACCTCGTCGCCGGCTCCGGCGCCGACCAGGCCGACCAGCTGGGCAAGTTCGCCGTGGCGTACGTCCTCGTCCACAAGGGCGCGCCCCGCGAGGTCACGCGCGTGCTGGACGCCACGCCCGGTCTGAGCCGGCTCAGCGAGCAGAACGGCAGTGGGCTCTGGCGGGTCGACCAGGACGTCGCTCGCGCCACCATCGTCACCGAGTCCGGCGAACCGAAGCCCGTCGCCGCGGGCCCCGTCGAGATCCACACCACGATCCCGGAGGGCCCCGACGGCCGCACCCTGCGCCTGGCCGACACCGCCGACGAGGGCTGGACGGCGACCCTGGACGGCAAGCCGCTGACCCGCACCACCGTCGACGGCTGGGCCCAGGGCTTCGAACTCCCCGCCTCCGGCGGCAAGCTGGATGTCACCTTCGAGGACCCGATCGGCCACACCGCCTGGCTGTGGGCCCAGGGCTCCCTCGCCGTCGTCCTCGTCGTCCTCGCCCTGCCCGGCCGCCGCCGCGACGTCGACGACGACCTCCCCGAGGAGCAGCCGATCCCGGCGCAGCCCACGTCCGGCGAGGGCCGCCGCGCCCGCCGTCTGCGCGCCCAGGCGGAGGCCGAGGAACAGGGCCGCCCCGACGAGTTCCCGGCTCCTCCGCAGGAGGAGCCCCCCGTCCCGGTCCCGCAGCAGCAGCCCTACGGCCAGTACGACGCCCAGAGCTACGCGGGCGCCACCGAGTACGGCGGCTACGGCGAGCAGTACCAGAACGGCCAGGCGTACCCGGCGGGCGGCTACGACCAGGCCTATCAGGCGGATCCCTACCAGGCCGGCCAGTACGACCCGTACGCGTACGGCGGACAGCCCCAGCAGGGCACGTACGACCAGACCGCGTACGACCAGACGTACCAGCAGGGTTACGACACCGGCTACGACCCGGCGCAGCAGCAGCCGCCGCAGCACGGAGTCGAGCGTCCCGACGGGAGTCAGCAGTGAACCGCACCACCCTCTCCCTGCTCGCCGGTGTGACCGCGCTCGCCGCTGTCACCGGGTTCGCCACCCTGAGCGCGCCGGAGGCGTCCGGCAAGGACAGCGCCGAGGCGGCCGCCGTGCTGCCCGTGGAGCGCACGAGCCTGCTCTGCCCGTCGCCCAGCACCTCCGACCTCGCCGAGACGGCGTACACATCGTTCACACCCGTCACCAAGGGCACCGGAAGCGACGGCGAGGCCCAACTCAGCGCCGCCGGGCAGTCGAAGGACAAGAAGGAAACCGACGGCAAGAAGCCCGTCCTGGAGCTCAAGGAGCCGGGCAAGCCGGTCACCGGGGACGCCTCGGGGGCCGACTCGCCCGCGCTCCTCGGCACCGCCGAAGGGAAGTTCGCGCCCGGCTGGACCGTCCAGCAGACCACCGAGGTCACCGCCGGCACCGGACGCGGTCTGCAGGGCGTCAACTGCACCGCGCCGGACACGGAGTTCTGGTTCCCGGGCGCGAGCACGGCGACGGACCGCACGGACTATGTGCACCTGACCAACCCGGACGACTCCGCGGCCGTGGTCGACATCGAGCTGTACGGCAAGGACGGCGCCCTGGAGACCACCATCCCGGACGGCATCACGGTCCCGCCGCACTCCACCGACCCGGTCCTGCTGTCCACGCTCATCGACGAGCAGCAGACCAACCTCACCGTGCACCTCAGCGTGCGCAGCGGGCGCGTGGGCGCCGCGGTGCAGGCCCTGGACGACAAGCTCGGCGGCGACTGGCTGGCCGCCGCCACGGACCCCACGGGCAGCCTGGTCCTGCCCGGCATCCCCAAGGACGCCACGGCCGTACGCCTGATCGCCTTCACCCCCGGCGGCTCCGACGCCGACCTGAAGGTCCAGCTCGCCTCCCCGACCGGCCTGATCACTCCGGCCGGCAACGAGACGCTGCACGTGAAGTCGCGGATGACGTCCGCGGTCGACCTCGGTGACATCACCCGCGGAGAGACGGGCTCGGTGGTGCTGACCCCCACGGATCGCTCGGTCCCGGTGGTGGCGGCACTCCGGGTGGTCCGCGGCAAGGGCGCCGACCAGGAGACGGCGTTCATCCCGGCCACCAGGCCGGTGGGCACGCGCGCGACGTCCGCGGAGAACACCGCGAAGGGCACGACCCTCTCCCTGACCGCCCCGACCGGCACCGCGAAGGTGAAGGTCACGGCATCGGCGGGCAGCGAGGGCGGCACGGAAGCCGCACAGACGTACACGATCAAGAAGGGCACGACCCAGAACATCGAGCTGCCCACCCCGAGCGGCCTGAAGGGCACGTACGCGGTGACGGTCGAAACGATCTCGGGCGGCCCGGTCTACGGCTCGCGGACGCTGTCCTCGCCCCAGGGGGACGTCCCGGCCTTCACGGTGCAGACACTGCCGGACGACCGGGGGATGGTGGAGGTCCCGGAGGCGGAGCAGGACCTGTCGGTCCTCAACTGAGGCCGGGGGCTCGGAGCAGGGACTCCGTCACGGCGGCCACGTCCTCGGGGCCCATGTGCGACCAGGTGGGCAGCCACATCGCCGTCCGGGATATCGCGGAGGCGTGGATACAGGGCCGAGGCGCGTACCGGCGGTACAGCGGGAGATCGGACAGGGCCGGCCAGACGGCGCGGGCATCGGCCCCGTTCCGCCGCGCCCGCTCCACGGCTGCGTCGCGCTCGGGGGAGGTGACGCAGTACAGCCAGCAGGACGGCGATGCCCACGGTTCGTGCGGTCGCGGGACGAAGCCATGGCCGGTGAGACGGGCGTCGTAGTGACGTGCGACGGTCAGACGACCGCGTACCAGCTCGTCCCAGCGTTCCGTCTGGGCCGTACCGACGGCAGCGGTCAGATTGGTCATCCTGCCGTTGCGTCCGACCACACGATGGCGGTAGCCGTCGCTCGCCGTCATGCCGTGATGGGCGATGAGACGAACCCGGTCGGCCAGCTCCGGATCGTCGGTGAGGACGGCTCCGCCCTCGCCGGAGGTGATGACCTTGTTCGCGTGGAAGCTGAAGACCGACGCGACGCCGAAACCGCCCGCCACGCCCTGTGCCGTCCGCGCTCCATGAGCCTGCGCCGCATCCTCGATGACGAGCACGTCCAGTTCGGCGAGGCGCTCGTAGTCGCAGGGATGCCCCATGAGGTCGACGGCGAGGACGGCTTTTGTGCGGGGCGTCAGCAGCGCCCGGGCCGCGCCGGGGTCGATGGTCCAGTTCCCGGGGTCGACATCGCACAGCACGGGAACGGCTCCCACGGTGAGCACCGCGGCGGCGGGCGCCGCGAAGGTGAGCGCGGGGACGACAACCTCGTCCCCCGGGCCGATGCCGAGTGCCGACAGCACTATTTCCAGCGCCGTGGTGCCGCTGGACACGGCCGTTGCCGAAGCTCTGCCGGTCCGCTGTTCCAACGACCGTTCGAAAGCGTCGACGTAGGGACCGGTTCCGGAGATCCAGCCCGATGCCATCGCGTCCCGGACGTTGGCGGACTCCTTCCCGCCCAGACTCGGCTGGGACAACGGGAACCTCATCCGCACCTCGCATCCGGCTGTCCGGTGTCGATGATCACGTGGGTGTCGGTGCTCACGACAGTGGCGCCTCGCCGTGGGCAGAGGTCGTGAGCCCTCGCCCGACGGACAGGGCCTTGCCTGTCGCGTCCAGGACATCGCGGAGAGTGGTGGCGAGGGGTATCGAGCTCTGCCAGCCCGTCAGCGATCGCGTCTTTCCGGGATCTCCGACCAGGCTCAGCGGGTCGCTCCCGCGCGTCAGGACCGGATCCTGACGGTACTCGAGGCGGGAATCCGCGAGGAGGATCATCGTCTCGACCAGCCGACGGACCGGGACGCCGACCCCGGTACAGAGGTTGTAGGCCTCGCCGGCCCACCCGTACCGCATGATCATCTCCAGCCCCTGAACCGCGTCCCGCACGTCCAGGAAGTCCCTCCGGGCCGTCAGGTTCCCGACCGTGATGTGGGTACGGCCGGACCGGACGGCGGACACGATGCGGCGGGCGAGGGCGGGGACCAGGTAGTCCGGAGCCTGCGTCGGCCCGATGACGTTGAACGGCCGCACGATGACCACCTGCAGTCCATGGACGGCGACGTAGTGCCGCGCCATCGACTCGACCGCCACCTTGCTGGCCCCGTACGGCGACAACGGGGCGGGTGTCCGCGCCTCGTCGATCGGCGAGTCCAGGCGGGCTCCGTCGAACACGGCGGCACTGCTCATGACGACGGTCTTCGCGGTGGGGCAGGCGGCCCGCACCGCCTTGAGGAGCGAGAGGGTGCCCCACGCGTTCGAATGCCAGGTGCGGGCGGGGTTCTGCCACGACTGCCCCACACTGGCCTGAGCCGCCAGGTGGTAGAGGTAGTCGGGCTTGACCTCTTCCAGACTCCGCGTCAGCTGCGCCGTGTCACTGATGTCGCAGTGCGGAAGGTCGATCTCCATCACTTCCTCGTTCCGGGAACGGAGGAAAGCGCAGAGCTGGGAGCCGATGAAGCCGGAGGCTCCGCTGACGACGACTCTCATCGGAAGGCGCTTGGCAAGATCATGTCTCTCCAACCGCTGTCCGGCGAGTGGGCTGGAATCATAGAGCGCCGACCCGGAGGGCAGTCAACAGGGCGTTGACGGAACAGGGTTGACCACCTGTCAGTTCGGGCTCCGGTCGGATCGGGGAACCTGTACCTTCGGACCGGACCGCCGCCCCCACCGCCCCAGTCGCCGGAGGCCAGGATTGGACCATCAGATCGCGGTGCTCACCGATCTCGGCGACGTCCCCGAGCCCCCGGCACCCGACAGACTCCGCATCAGCGGCTGCTCGGTAGTTGTCCATTTCGCTCACCGTCTGACCGAGGGACTCGACTTCTCCCACGCCTTCGAAGCCGGGGCACTGCGTGAGATCGACGACGACCGCTCCTACCAGACCAAGGTGCGCCCCGGTTCCGGGCTGCTGTACTCCGCACTGTTCGATGCCGGGCCGCTGCCGGCCGCCCTCGCCCGGGTAGTGGGCAGCAGCCATGCCGCCGGTTTGCGGCAGGCCGCGGTCTCTCTGGGCGGGGAGTACGTGGTGACGGCACTGCCGCTGCTGCTGTCCCTGCCCGGGCCGATCACGCGGGAGGCGGCGGCGATCGAACTGACCTCCCCGCTGGCCACCGACACGCTGCTCCGCTTCGTCTCCTTGCTCAGTGATCCGGCGATCTCCCGAATGCTCGCCGATCAGTCCGCCGAGGCGCTGGCGGGAGCCGTCGGACTCCCCAGGAGCGACATTGAGAGCACCTGGCTCGTGGAGGGCTCCGCCGCCATCCAGGTGTGGAACCTCGACGGGACGCTGAACCGCGCCAGCGCGAGCCTGTACGGCGGCGTGGACGAGTCCGCCAAGTACGCCTGGGAAATATCGGCGCTGCTCTCCTACGCGACGGACCATCTGCTGGAGGACGGTCTGTGGCTGCGGCGGAGCCCGCAGAGCGTCTTCGGGCACGTCCGGACGGGCATGGCCTTCTTCGACGACCACATGGTGTTCGTGAACGCCGACTGCTGCCTGGAGATGGCACATCTGCCGGCCTGGCTGCGGGGAAGGTCGCAGTTCCGCCTCTCGGAATACGGATACGACTCGTCGTCCATCTTCGTGTGGACCGTCGGAATCCTGCGCAGGATCGTCTGCGACGACCTGAGCGCCCGCTACCGGCAGGTCCTCGCGGATCTGGCGATGCGCAACGTCATAGCTCCCGCAGAACAGTCCCTGCTGACACGCCGGAGGGTCCAGCACGCCGCACTCATCGACCGATGCGTCGGTTTCCGGGAGAAGCTGATCGAAGGCAGGAACCGGAGCCTGGACGAGTGGACGGTACGGGAGCGGCCGACGGAACAGGTACTCGTCGGCCTCAACAGGAACATGGAGAAGTGCGAGACCGTCTCGCTGAGCCTGCTCCGTGTGCGTGAGGAGCAGGAGAAGAACCGGCGCGACTCCTTGATCGCTGTCATGGGGATTGTGCTGGCCGTCGTACAGATTCCCGACTTCGTCGAACAGACGGCCAACTGGCTGGACGGCCGCCGATGGCCCCTGCTGGGGGTATCGGCGCTGCTGATCGTCGTACCACTCGCGGTGCTCCTGTGGGAGCGACGGCGTAGATCTCGGTGATGTCGGCACCTGCCGATCCCCAGGGTTACCGGAAAGGAAGAAATGAGCGAGGCGCTGCGCAGTACGATCCCGTCGCTCGACGACCGTGTGGTCGAGGCGACCGTCAGCTGGTCGGACCCGCCTGCGGCGCATGTCCATGGAGCCGGGCACCCCGGCGCCCGGACGCCGGATGCCTCCGAGGACGAGGAGGACGCCCATCTGGTCGCCGCGATGGCCGCGGCTGCCCTGGGAGCCGCGGAGGCCCGAAGCCGCTTCGCCGAAGGCATGTCGTTGAACGCCCGCAAGGTCGCGGTGGACGGAGCGGCCACCCGGGCCGCGGAGAAGATCCTCGACAAGGCCCCCTTCAGAATTCGGGTGGCCGCGGGCGAGGGGGAACGCGACGACAGCCCCGGGGCCCGCACTGGTCAGTGGCTCGGTCCGCGGGACGATGCGCTGCCTGTGGTCGACGGGGTCTTCGACTACGTGGACGGCACCGAGCTGGCCGCGACGGACCAGCCCGGCGCCCTGACCCTGGGCGGATTCGGCACCGGTGTCCGGCCGGTGCCCGACCTTCAGGCGTATGCCGTCCTGGCTCCCGTCGACCTGCTGCACGGTCTCGACATCAGGCCCAGGCCCGAGGACTCGGTCATTCCGGTACTGGACCGCATCGCGAAGGCCATGCGGAAGAACCCGGGCGCCCTGACCGTGTCCACCCACTCAATCGCCTCCAAACCGATGCACAGCGACCTCATCGCCCTCATGCGAGGGCAGGGCAGTGAGGTGCTCGTCCCCGAGAGCGTGACCGTCGAGCCGCCGTATCTCCTGTCGCTCATCGGTCTGAGCGAGCCCCGGATCGACACCATGATCGGTGCCATCGGCCTGTCGGAGCTGGCCTTCGCCGCTGGACTGGTGGATCTGATCGCGCCTGAACTCGGCTTTGTGTTCCGCGTCGCATCGGTCGCGGGACCGCGCGCGGAGCCCCATTTGACGAACCTTGACGCATTGTTCAAATTTTCCGAGGATGAGGAGGTTGCGCTTGGGTCAGGCGGCTGGGACAAGGACCGCCAGTACACGAGCAGCGATCTGGTGCGGCCGGGAAGCAGCAGGGCGGCGGCACTGTTCGCTGTCACGGACAACCCGACTCTCGGTATCCGTGGTCCCGACCTCAAGGAGGAGGGCGTGATCCACGTGGAGGGGTTCCTGGTCAAGCCGGCGGCGAAGGTCGGCAGAATCAGGCTCGGCTACCGGAGATGACTCCGCCCGGCCGACGACGATCATGAAGAAGAGGAATGCGCATTGGAACCGTCGACTCGCATCGTGGTGTTCGACCTGGACGACACTCTCGCCCTCTCCAAGGCGAAGATCACTCCCAGGATGGCCCAGTGTCTGATGCGCCTCCTGGCCCAGAAGCAGGTCTGCATCATCTCGGGCGGCCGGTACGAGCAGTTCCAGACCCAGGTCCTGGAAGAGCTGCCCCTCACGACCGAACTCGCCGAGCGACTCCACCTCATGCCGACGTGCGGTACGCGCTACCTCCGATGGGAGTCGGACGCCTGGCAGGACATCTACTGCGAGAACCTCTCCGAGGGCGAGAAGTCCCTCATCATCGATGTCCTCACGGAAGGGGCGAAGTCCCTGGGGCTCTGGGCGGCGGACACCTGGGGCGAGGTGATCGAGGACCGGGGCAGTCAGGTCACGTTCTCGGCCCTGGGGCAGCAGGCCCCCCACCAGGCGAAGGCGGCCTGGGACCCCGACGGCTCGCGCCGCAGGGCGCTCCGTGAGTACGCGGCGGAGCGACTGCCCGACCTGGAGGTCCGCAGCGGAGGCTCCACGTCGATCGATGTGACGAAGAAGGGCATCGACAAGGCATACGGCATGCAGCGGCTGCTTGAGCATCTTGATCTGCGTGTGGAGGAGGTCCTCTTCATCGGGGACCGGCTCGACGAGGGCGGGAACGACTATCCGGTCCGGGAGATGGGCGTACCGTGCGTCGCCGTCATCGGATGGGAACAGACAGCGGACTACATCGACGCCCTGCTCGGGGAGAACCTGGACCGCTCCATACCCTCGCTGCTGGCTCCGCTGGACCTGAGGTGACCCGACCTTGGTCCCCCGAGGATCGGCCCGGGGACCAAGGGCGCTGGGAGGAGCTGTCGCGCCGGACGGTGTACAGCGCGTTCGGCCGGTCCGTGGTGGAGGTGCGGTACCGACTGCCGTCGGGTGAGGAGAGCACCTTCAGTCTTCGCGACGACCGGCCGAACGTCGCCGTTCTGGCTGTCACCACGGCCGGTGAGCTTCTCGTCACGCGACAGTTCCGGCCCGGCCCCGGGCGATTCGTGTTCGAGTTGCCCGGTGGCTATGTCGACGTGGGGGAGACTCCGCTGATCGCCGCGGAGCGCGAACTGCTGGAGGAGACGGGGTACAGCGGCGACCTCGAGGTCGTGGGCCATTGCTTCGCCGATTCGTACAGCTCGTCCGTGAAGTTCTGCGCGGTCGCCCGCGACTGCACTCCGGTGCGGCCGCCGAATCCCGAGAGCACGGAGTTCATCGAGGTGTTGAACGTCTCGCCGCAGCAGCTAAGGCTCCTGCTGCGGGCCGGAGACGTCACGGACGTCGACCTTGCCTACATGGGGTTGGACGCACTGGGCCTGCTGTGAGGGCGTGGCCCAGCGCGGCGAACAGAAGGATCAGTCCTCGCCGTACCGAGGATCCACGGTCTCCGGGGTGAGTCCCAGCAGCTCCGCCACCTGCTCGACCACGACCTCGTGCACCAGCGCCGCCCGCTCGTCCCGTCCCTTGGTACGGATCTCCACAGGCCGCCGATAGATGACCACCCGCGCGGGACGCCCCTCACGCGCCGCGATCGACCCGCCCAGCGGCACGGCCTCGTCGTTCCAGGCCTGCCCCGTGCCGTTCAACGGCGGTACTTCGAGGACCAGGAAGTCGATGTCGGCCAGCTGCGGCCACCGCCGCTCGAGGCGCTCCACAGAGTCCTGCACCAGGTCGGCGAACGCCTCGGCACGGCTGGCCGCCAGGGGCACCTGCGGCGGCGCGATCGGCCCGCGCATGCCTCGACCGTGGCGATCACGACGGCGGGGCCCGGGGCCGGCGGCGCGGGGCGGTACGGGGTTGTCCATCACTGGTGAAGCGTAGTCCTCGCCGCGACCGGCCGCCCCGCCCCACACGGCGTCGTGGCCGCCGTCCACCCGCCCCGCACCCATGTCGCCGGATGACCATTCCAGCCAAGGTTGGGCTCGATTCCGTATCTCTCCCGGACCGACGATCTCAAGGCAATTGGCGTGGTTTGTACGGACTGTTGACCGTATCGCCTCCTGTCCGACCGGCCGAAAATCAACGTTCCTGCAGGTCAGTGCGGTGCGTCAGAAGGGGCGTGTGGGGCGTTTCACAGCACGACACGGTGGAGTGACCTGGGGGAGAGTCGTCGCGGCCCGCTCAAGAGTGCGGTACCGTCCAACGTCGTGAGCCCTGTACGTCGCTGTTCGCGCACCGCTTGCGGCCGTCCCGCCGTCGCGACGCTGACGTACGTCTACGCCGACTCGACCGCGGTCCTCGGCCCGCTCGCGACCTACGCCGAACCCCACTGCTACGACCTGTGCGCCGAGCACTCCGAGCGCCTTACCGCCCCGCGCGGGTGGGAGGTCGTCCGGCTCCTCGACGGCTCCGCTCCGGCCCGCCCCAGTGGCGACGATCTGGAAGCGCTTGCCAACGCCGTGCGTGAGGCGGCCCGTCCGCAGGAGCGCGCCGCGGAGGCCGGTGGCGGCGGGGCGCGCAGGGCGGACCCGATGGAGGTCGCGCGCCGCGGCCACCTCAGGGTGCTGCGTTCCCCGGACAACTGACGTCAAGTCACCCTTTCCGGCGGTTCTTTGACTGCACGTTCCATTGAATGACGCACGACCATTGACGTGACCTTGTCGCGGACACGACCATTCCGTTTCAGCCCGAAGTGAGAAATCGCTTTCCGCATGACGGAATCCGTGGCTCCCGGGGAGGCGCCCGTGTACGTCCAGGAACTGGAACCCGTCGCCGGCTCGCTCGGTCTGTCCGCGCTTGTGGCGGCCCTGCCCCTCGTGATCGTCCTCGTGCTGCTCGGCGGCGTCCGTATGAAGGCCCATCTGGCGGGCCTGACAGGCCTGCTGGCGGCCACGCTGGTCGCCTGGCTCGCCTACGGCATGCCGCTGGACCAGACGCTCTCCAGCGCCGCCCAGGGGGCAGTGTTCGGGCTCTTCCCCATCCTGTGGATCGTCGTCAACGCCCTGTGGGTGTACCGGATGACGGTCCGCACCCGGCACTTCGACATCCTGCGCCGCTCGTTCGGGCGGCTGTCCGACGACCCCCGCATCCAGGCGCTGGTCGTCGCCTTCTGCTTCGGCGCCCTGCTGGAGGCGCTCGCCGGGTTCGGGGCGCCCGTCGCGATCTGCTCGGTCATGCTCGTGGCGCTGGGCTTCGAGCCGGTGCGGGCCGCCGTGGTCGCGCTGGTCGCCAACACCGCGCCGGTCGCCTTCGGCGCGATGGGGACGCCCGTAGTGACGCTCGCTCAGGTCACCGGTCTGCCCCTGGACGACGTCGCCTCCGTGGTGGGCCGTCAAACTCCGCTGCTCGCCCTTGTGGTGCCGCTCGTGCTGGTCTGGCTGGTCGACGGGCGGCGCGGACTGCGCGAGACCTGGGTGCCCGCCCTGGTGTGCGGAATCGCCTTCGCCGTGGCCCAGTTCGCCGCCTCGAACTACGTCTCCGCCCAACTCGCCGACATCGGCGCCGCCTTGGCCGGTGCGGGCGCGCTCGTCGCCGTACCGCAGGCGCGCAGGCCCGCCGAAGAGCCCGTGCGCGCCGCCGTACTGACCGGGGTGCGCAGCGAGGAGCTCGACGAGGCCGACCCGCGCGCGGAGGTCGTACGGGCGTACTCGCCGTACGCGCTCATCGTCGCGATCTTCTCCGTGGCGCAGATTCCCGCGGTCAAGGACTGGCTGGCCGAGGCGACGCAGACGTACGACTGGCCCTTCCTGGACGTCGTCGGCGCGGACGGGGAGGCGGTCGGCGGGAATGTGTTCACGTGGCCGATCGTGTCCACGGGCGGCACGCTCGTGCTGCTCGCCGGTGTGTGTACGGCGGTCGTTCTCGGTGTGCACGCGCGCGTGGCGGTCAAGGAGTGGGCGGCGACCGTGTACGAACTGCGGTTCGCGATCCTGACGGTGACCAGTGTGCTGGCCCTCGCCTATGTCATGAACCTCTCCGGACAGGCGGCCACCATCGGCCACTTCGTGGCGGCGGCCGGGGCGGGGCTCGCCTTTCTGTCGCCCGTCCTGGGCTGGTTCGGCGTCGCCGTCTCCGGGTCGGACACCTCGGCCAACGCGCTCTTCGGCGCCCTCCAGGTCACCGCGGCCCGCGAGTCGGGACTGTCGCCGGAGCTGCTGGCGGCCGCGAACAGTTCCGGCGGTGTCCTCGGCAAGATGATCTCGCCGCAGAACCTCACCATCGCGTGCGCGGCCGTGGGCCTCGCCGGCCGGGAGGGCGATCTGCTGCGCAAGGTACTGCCGTGGAGCCTTGCCCTGTTGATGGTGATGTGTCTGATTGTGGTCGGTCAGAGCTCGCCCGTGCTCGACTGGATGCTGCCGTAGTGCCCACCGCCAGTGGGGGTCCCCCTTCTGGGGAGGGACGGGTAAGGGCGGCAGGGGCGATCCAACACAACGGCAACCCCCCTCCACCCCCCAAGCAACCCACCCCGGCGGTAACCTGACCAGGCACATCCGCGACACAACCCCGCCCCCGAAGGGACCCCCATGCCGCTCGAAGCCGGTCTCCTGGAGATCCTCGCCTGCCCGGCCTGCCACGCCCCCCTCAAGGAGCAGGACGCAGAGCTGGTCTGCACAGGCCAGGACTGCGGCCTGGCCTACCCCGTCCGCGACGGCATCCCGGTCCTCCTCGTAGACGAGGCCCGCCGCCCCGCGTAACCCGCCAACCCCCCGGCGATCGGAGGCCCCCGCCCGTGCTCGACGAATCGCTGCTCGACACCCCCGAGGCCCTCTCGGAGGCCGACCACCGCGGCCTGCTGCGCGGCGCCGCCGAGGCCGGCGCCCGCGTCCGCACGGCCGCCCGGCACGCCACAGAGGCCGGCGTGACGGACCTCAAACCCGACGGCCGCCCCCGCGCCGTCCTCATCGCGGGCCCCGGCGCCGCCGCCATCTGCGTCGCCGACCTCCTCGGCACGCTCGCCGGCCCCGGCAGCCCCGTCACCCGACTGGCCCCCGCGGGCGTGGCCCCCGCCGCCGGCGCGCTGCGCTGGGAGCTACCCGGCTGGGCCGGCTCCGTCGACCTGCTCCTGATCGCCACCCCGGACGGCACCGAACCGGGCCTGTCCCTGCTGGCAGAGCAGGCCTACCGCCGCGGCTGCACCGTCGTCGCCGTGGCCCCGCCCCACACCCCGCTCGCCGAGGCCCTCGACGCCTCCCACGGCCTGTTCGTGCCGATGGCGACCGCGCCGTACGAGGAGGACACCCCCTTCGCCGCGTCCGCCCCCGGCGTGCTGTGGGCGCTGCTCACCCCGCTGCTCGTGCTGCTGGACCGCGTCGGTCTGCTGGCCGCCCCCGCCGACGCCCTGGAGAAGGTCGCCGACCGGCTCGACCACATCGCCGAGCGCTGCGGGCCCGCCATCGCGACGTACAGCAACCCCGCCAAGACATTGGCCGCGGAGCTCGCCGACGCCCTCCCGGTGATCTGGACCGAGGGCACCTCGGCCGGTCCGGCGGGTCGCCGCTTCGCCGCAGCTCTCGCCGAACTCGCAGGACGCCCGGCCCTCGTCTCCGAGCTCCCCGAGGCGCTCGCCGCGCACAGCGCCCTGCTCGCGGGACCGCTGGCCGCCAGCGCCGACCCGGAGGACTTCTTCCGCGACCGCGTGGAGGAGACGCCCGCACTGCACGCGCGCGTGGTGCTGTTGCGGGACCGTCCCATCGGCGGCCTCAGTGCCGCTCCCGGCGCCCGTGAGCTGGCCCTCAGTCACGACACGCCGATCAGCGAACTGGAACCGGAGGCCGGGGGCGAACTGGCGACCCTCGCGGAGTTGATCGCCATCACGGATTTCGCCGCCGTTTACCTGGCGCTCGCTTCGGGCGCCTGATCTGAACCAGGACGCCCTGACCGTCGTACGCGGAGCGAAACCCGCGTCGTACGCAGAGAGAACCGCATGGACCGCCTCGACAACACCATCCGCCCCTACGCCTGGGGTTCCACCACCGCGATCCCCCAGCTGCTCGGGATCGAACCGACCGGCGAACCGCAGGCGGAGATGTGGATGGGCGCCCACCCGGGCGCTCCCTCGCGCACCGGCCGGGGCACGCTGGTCGACGTCATCGACGCGGATCCGGAGCGGGAACTCGGGCACGCGTGCGTGGCCAAGTTCGGCCCGCGACTGCCCTTCCTGCTGAAGATCCTCGCGGCCGGCGCCCCGCTCTCCCTCCAGGTCCACCCCGACCTGGAGCAGGCGAGAGAGGGTTACGCCGACGAGGAGCGCCGCGGTGTCCCCATCGACGCCGGTCACCGCAACTACAAGGACGCCAACCACAAGCCCGAACTGATCTGCGCGCTCACCGAGTTCGACGGCCTGTGCGGCTTCCGCGACCCCGTCGAGGCCGCCGATCTGCTCGACGGCCTCGGCGTCGACTCCCTCAAGCCGTACGTCGATCTGCTGCACGCCCACCCCGAGGACGCGGCCCTGCGCGAGGTGCTCACCGCGATCCTCACCGCCGACCCGGACGAGATGACCCGCACGGTCACCGACGCCGCGGCCGCCTGCGCCCGCCTGGGCGGCGCGTACACGCCGTACGCCGATCTCGCCCACCACTACCCGGGCGACCCCGGTGTCATCGCCGCGATGCTCCTCAACCACGTGCGGCTGCAGCCCGGCGAGGCCCTGTTCCTCGGCGCCGGTATCCCGCACGCCTA
Organism: Streptomyces sp. NBC_00287; assembly: GCF_036173105.1. Taxonomy (NCBI): domain Bacteria; kingdom Bacillati; phylum Actinomycetota; class Actinomycetes; order Kitasatosporales; family Streptomycetaceae; genus Streptomyces; species Streptomyces sp. NBC_00287. The sequence goes on along the minus strand of NZ_CP108053.1, from coordinate 3,910,673 downwards.
CCTCAGCGGCCTCGGCGTCGAGATCATGGCCAACTCCGACAACGTCCTGCGGTGCGGACTGACCCCCAAGCACGTCGACGTCCCCGAACTCCTGCGCATCGTCCGCTTCGAGGCCGCCGACCCCGGCGTGCTGCGCCCGGAGGCCTCCGAGGACGGCGAGGAGGTCTACGAGACCCCGATCGACGAGTTCCGCCTGTCCCGTTACGTCCTTCCCGAGGGCGGCGCCGCCCATGACCTCACCCGGGCCACCCCGCAGATCCTGCTGTGCACGGCGGGATCGGTGCGCGTGGGCGAACACACGCTCGAACCCGGCCAGTCGGTCTTCGTTCCCGCAGGCGAGAAGGTCGAGGCAACCGGGACCGGCACGCTCTTCCGCGCCACTGTGATCGTATGACCGGCACTGTGGACACCTGACGCGCCCCACCCGGGCGAGGCTGCAACAATGGCGCACCGGCAAAGGACGGGCAAAGCCACAAGGGGCCGCGCCCGGGACGGCGTACGAAGGGACAACGCGAACACATGAGCGCGTCAGGCGGCACCAAAGCGATCGTGGCGGCACTCGCCGCCAACCTCGCGATCGCGGTAGCGAAATTCGTGGCGTTCCTGTTCAGCGGCTCGTCCTCGATGCTCGCCGAGTCGGTGCACTCGCTGGCCGACTCCGGCAACCAGGCCCTGCTGCTCGTCGGCGGCAAGAAGGCCCAGCGCGAGGCGACCCCGCAACACCCCTTCGGCTACGGCCGCGAGCGCTACATCTACGCCTTCCTCGTCTCGATCGTCCTCTTCTCCGTCGGCGGCATGTTCGCCATCTACGAGGGCTACGAGAAGATCAAGCACCCGCACGAGATCGACCACTGGTACTGGCCGGTGGGCGTCCTGGTCTTCGCGATCATCGCCGAGACCTTCTCCTTCCGGACGGCCATCAAGGAGTCCAACCTCCTGCGGGGCAAGAAGTCCTGGACCGAGTTCGTCCGCCACGCCAAGGCGCCCGAGCTGCCCGTCGTCCTGCTGGAGGACCTCGGCGCGCTCGTCGGTCTGGTCCTGGCGCTCGTCGGCGTGAGCCTCGCCCTCGCCACCGGCGACGGCGTCTGGGACGGCATCGGCACCCTCTGCATCGGTGTGCTGCTCATCCTGATCGCGCTCGTCCTGGCCGCCGAGACCAAGTCGCTGCTGCTCGGCGAGGCCGCAGGCGTCGAGGATGTCCACAAGATCGAGGCCGCGATCGTCGACGGCGACACCGTCACCGGCATCATCCACATGCGCACGCTGCACCTCGGCCCCGAGGAACTGCTCGTCGCCGCCAAGATCGCCGTCCAGCACGAGGACACGGCCACCGAGATCGCCGCCGCCATCGACGCCGCCGAGTCCCGTATCCGCGCGGCCGTCCCGATCGCCCGCGTCATCTATCTGGAGCCGGACATCTACAGCGAGGCCGAGGCGGCCCGCGGCGCCGACCGAGAGGCGACGCCCGGCGGCCCGGCCCCGGAGAGCACCGGCCACTGACGACCCGTCACGACGAAGGGGTCCACCGAATCACTCGGCGGACCCCTTCGTCGTCGTACGACATGGGCGTCACAGATGGTCCGGCCACAACACCGTCTGCACAGCAGGCCGCCGCCGCACGACCCTCGCCCCGATCGCGAGGCCGAGCCCCACCAGGGCGAGCACCACTCCGAGCAGCGTGGCGGCGCCGAGCAGCAATGGTCCCGCAAAGCTGTCGATCACCCGCGCGCGCACGGCATCCACCGGAACCGTCCCCGCGTGGTCCTCGGCGAAGAGCCGCGAGTCACGCGAGTTCTGCCGATGGTCACCGAGCAGGAACAGCCGCCCCTCGGGCACGGTCACGTCGTACGGCCGATGCAACCCGTCCGCGATGCCGTCCTTCACATATGACTCCCGCAGCGGCCGACCGTTGACGGTGATCGCCTCCTGCGGCGTGTCCTGGCCCTGGCAGCACACCACATGGTCGCCGTCCACGCCGATGACGCGCTGCATGACGTCCACTCCGGCCCCATAGCGCTCCGGCGCCGAGTACAGCACCACATCGCCCGGCTGCACCTCGCCCCCGTCGACGCGCTCGGCGACGATCCGGTCGCCCATGCCGTACGTCGGCGTCATGCTCTCGCTGTTCACCCTGGACAGCACATATCCCGTCCGCAGCCACACCAGAGACCCGACCACCAGCGTCAGCCCCAACAGCCCCACCACCCACGCCATCACCGTGAGTCTGCGCGCCGTGCTCGCATCCATCGCCACTCCCTCCCCACGCGGAACTCCCGCGGCGGCAGAGAGTATCGATCACTTGTGAACACGCTGTGCGGGCCCGCGAGCACTCGACGCCCTCGGCGGACCGCGCGAACCCGACGACCGGTGCGGTCACCGCGTCCGTCTTGGCCTGCGGAATCGCGATCTCCTCACCGAGCCTGGTCGCCACCAACTCGTCGACGTCCGTGACCTTCCTGGTCCGCGCCAGCAGCTCGCGGATGGCTTTGCCCGCCGCGAACGGGATTGCGCCCTCGGATATCCCGAAGCAGCCCATGAACAGCGAGGCCAGCCCGGTCTCTCGCTCTCGCTGTACAGCCGCCTACGGATCAGCGTGGCCAGGCCCTGGCCCAGCGGCACAACCGGGATGGCCGCCGCGCACATGCCCCCTGTGAGCCCCGCCCACCCCATCCACCGGACCCCCGCAGCCCCCCGCGATGGCGCGATCCGTACGGAGGCGGACTGGGGCGGCCGCGTCGACCGGTGTAGCTTGGGACGGAGCCAGACGTCGCTGCTGATGGCGGTCGGGCGGTCCCGACACGGACCGACCGAGGGAGAGAGGGCCTCCGACGGACTGCGCTGCGCGCACGCGGGCATGCCTGTGTCCTCTTCGGGCACCCCTGTGTCCGCCGCCGCGCAGACCAGCCCTACCCACCTCGACCCACACCCCGAGGAGCAGCTCGCAATGACGACTGTCGAGAACCGACAGGACTTCAAGGTCGCCGACCTCTCCCTGGCCGAGTTCGGCCGCAAGGAGATCACCCTCGCCGAGCACGAGATGCCCGGCCTGATGGCGATCCGCAAGGAGTACGCCGAGGCCCAGCCCCTCTCCGGCGCCCGTGTCACCGGCTCCCTGCACATGACCGTGCAGACCGCCGTCCTCATCGAGACCCTGGTCGCCCTCGGCGCCGAGGTCCGCTGGGCCTCCTGCAACATCTTCTCCACCCAGGACCACGCGGCCGCCGCCATCGCCGTCGGCCCGAACGGCACGCCCGAGAACCCGCAGGGCGTCCCGGTCTTCGCCTGGAAGGGCGAGACCCTGGAGGAGTACTGGTGGTGCACGGAGCAGGCGCTGACCTGGCCGAACAGCCCCACCGGCGGCCCGAACATGATCCTCGACGACGGCGGCGACGCCACCCTCCTCGTCCACAAGGGCGTCGAGTACGAGAAGGACGGCAAGGTCCCCTCGGTCGACACCGCCGAGTCCGACGAGCACCGCGTCATCCTTGAGCTCCTGCACCGCACCATCACGGACGGCTCGCAGAAGTGGACCCAGCTGGCCTCCGAGATCCGTGGCGTCACGGAGGAGACCACGACCGGCGTCCACCGTCTGTACGAGATGCAGCGCGACGGCGACCTCCTGTTCCCGGCGATCAACGTCAACGACGCCGTCACCAAGTCGAAGTTCGACAACAAGTACGGCTGCCGCCACTCCCTGATCGACGGCATCAACCGCGCCACCGACGTCCTGATCGGCGGCAAGACCGCGGTCGTGTGCGGCTACGGCGACGTGGGCAAGGGCTGCGCGGAGTCCCTGCGCGGCCAGGGCGCCCGCGTGATCGTCACCGAGATCGACCCGATCTGCGCGCTCCAGGCGGCGATGGACGGCTACCAGGTCACGACCCTCGACGAGGTCATCGACAAGGCCGACATCTTCATCACCACGACCGGCAACAAGGACATCATCATGGCCTCGGACATGGCCAAGATGAAGCACCAGGCGATCGTCGGCAACATCGGTCACTTCGACAACGAGATCGACATGGCCGGCCTCGCCAAGATCCCCGGCATCGTCAAGGACGAGGTCAAGCCGCAGGTTCACACCTGGAAGTTCCCCGACGGCAAGGTGATCATCGTCCTCTCCGAGGGCCGCCTGCTGAACCTTGGCAACGCCACCGGCCACCCGTCCTTCGTGATGTCCAACTCCTTCGCGGACCAGACCCTGGCCCAGATCGAGCTGTTCACCAAGCAGTCCGAGTACCCGATCGGCGTCTACACGCTGCCGAAGCACCTGGACGAGAAGGTCGCGCGCCTCCACCTGGACGCGCTCGGCGTGAAGCTGACGACGCTCCGCCCCGAGCAGGCCGCGTACATCGGCGTCGAGGTCGAGGGTCCCTACAAGTCGGACCACTACCGCTACTGATCCGGATTCCGTACTGATCCGGATTCCGTGGTGAGCGCGCCCGTGCACTGACGCGCTCCCCAGCAGCAGGTCCTCAGGGCAGGCCCCCGCACCCCCGTGTCGGGGGCCTGCCCGTCTGGCCCCTCAGTGGCCGGACCAGCCCGTCAAGACCCAGGACCCCCATGCCCCGCGGCCGTTATTCGCTCCACGATCCGCACGATCACACCCCCCTCGCAGAAGAGCACTTCCACTGCGCGCCCGGCCCCTCCGGCTGGCGCTATGTCTCCCAGCTGACCACCCCCTCGGGCGATCACAGCGGCTCCGTCGACCTCACCCTCGACGAACTCGGCCGTCCCATCCGCCTCGAACTCCACGCCGGCGGCTGGCAGGTGCGCGGTGCCGCCCTCGACGGCGTCACCTGGGTCCGTACAGACCCCGCCGGGGATCACGCCACGGAAGGCAATGTGCGCGCCCACGCCTTCACCGGCACGTCCCCCGCGTTCCTCATCGCCACCACCCGTCTCCTGAACCTCACCCCTTCCGGATCCGCCACCCGCGTACGCCTCGTCGCCTTCACGGACCCAGTGCTCGCCCCGCGCACCGTCGACCAGTCCTGGGCCCTGCTGAAAAGAGAAGCACACGCCACTGACAACGGCCCTCTGACCGTGGACGAATACCAGGTCACAGCCCTGGATACGGGCGAGCAGCACGCCGTGCACATCGCCGGGGACGTGGTCCTCGCGGCGCCCGGGATCGAGCTGGAAGACCTCGAGTCACCGCCGTCGTCGTTCGCCTGAGCGCCCCGCGGAGAGAGCAGGCGAGCAGGCCGGGATCTACGCAGGCGGCACGAACCCGGTGCCGGGCCGTCCGCCGGAGGGCTCCTCGTGCGACACCGGCGGAGTCGGGGGCGCGGGGCTCGGAGCGGGCGGGGTGTCGAAGGTGGGCTGGAAGGCCGGCGACCCGTACACACCAGGGGCCGGCGCAGATTGGGGCCAACCACCGGTCGGCGCCCTGTCCGCCGTCGGCCCGGTCGCGAAGGCCCGCCGGGCCTCTCGGGCCTGCCGCTCCTGCACCACGGCAGCCAAATACGCCGCCGGCGGCACACCCTGCGGCGCCGGCGTACCCGTACGAGCCGCCAGATCGGCCGCGAGCCGCTCCGCCATCGCCCAGCCGACCTGCGGATCCAACTGCTGCATCCGCGTCAGATATTGCCGGATGGCAAGCCACAGACCATCGGGAACCGCGGAGAGATCCAGCCCCGAGAACCGCCCGGCCAGCCACGGCGGAGGCGGCGGCACAAAGCCACTGCGGGCCTGCGGCACCCGCTCCCGTACGACGAGAGTCCCCGCGAACACATCCCCGAGCCGCCGCCCTCGCGCCGAAACCAGCGAGGCGATACAGGCGACGACCCCGAAGGTCAGCAGAATCTCGATGACACCGATCGCGCCCCGCACCAGCGCATGCCGGAACCGGATCGGCCCGCCGTCGTCCCGCACCACACGCAGCCCGCAGGCCAGCTTCCCGAGCGAACGGCCGTGGCTGAGCGTCTCGACGGCGATCGGCGCGCCCACCAGCACCAGAAGGAACGAGGCGATCGACACCGCGATCTGTGCCGCCTCGTCCAGGGAAGCGGTGGCCGCGAACAGACCGATCGACACGGCGATGTAGACGGCGACGGCCACGACCAGATCGAGCAGCACGGCAAGCGCCCTGCTGGGCAGCCTCGCAGGGCGCAGCTCCAGCGCCACCGCCTCGCCCGTCACCAGCTCACTCACGCCCGCCGTCCTTCCCCTGACCTGCCCCTGGAACGGCCAGTCTGCCAAGCTGAGCGCACATCGCGCCCCAGTACGACAAGCTGACATCTACGACGAGCCGCCGACGAACAGCCGAGGAGCAGGCACACCGATGGACCTCGACGTCTTCGTCACCGCGCACCGGGCCGAATGGGACCGCCTCGACGCCCTGCTCCAGCGCCAGCGCCGCCTGACCGGCGCGGAAGCGGACGAACTCGTCGCCCTCTACCAACGCACCGCCACCCACCTCTCCCTGATCCAGTCCAGCGCCCCGGACCCACAACTGACCGGGCGGCTCAGCCAACTGGTGGCACGCGCGCGTAGCGCCGTGACAGGCACCCGACGCGCCTCCTGGCGCGACGCGACCCGATTCCTCACCCATGGTTTCCCGGCGGCGGTCTACAAGTCGCGCCACTGGTGGGTACCCACAGCGCTGCTGTCGACTCTCGTCGCCGCCTTCCTGGGCTGGTGGATCGGCACCACCCCCGACGTACAGGCCTCCATCGCGGCCCCCAGCGAACTGCGCGAGCTCACCCGCCCCGGCGGCCAGTACGAGACGTACTACTCCAGCCACCCCGCGGCCTCGTTCGCGGCCCAGGTCTGGACGAACAACGCCCAGGCCGCCGCGCTCTGCCTGGTCCTGGGTGTCTTTCTGGGACTCCCGGTCCTGTGGATCCTCTTCCAGAACATGCTCAATATCGGCGTCGGAATCGGCCTGATGTCCTCCGCGGGCCGCCTCGACACGTTTCTGGGCCTGATCCTGCCCCATGGCCTGCTCGAACTGACGGCGGTCTTCGTCGCCGCCGGCACGGGCCTACGCCTCGGCTGGACGGTCATCGACCCCGGCCCACGCACGCGACGCACCGCCCTCGCCGAGGAAGGTCGAGCAGCCGTGGGCATGGCGATAGGCCTCGCCCTGGTCCTCTTCATCTCCGGCGCCATCGAAGGCTTCGTCACCCCGTCCGGCCTGCCCACCTGGGCCCGCATCACCATCGGAGTCATCGCCGAGCTGGCCTTCCTGGCATACGTCTATGTCGTCGGCGGCCGTGCCGCGCGGGCCGGCGAGACGGGCGACGTCGAGGAAGCCGAGCGCGGCGCCACGCTTCCGACGGCCGCCTGATGTGCGGACACACCTGATGAGCTGCTAGTCTCCTCTTCGCCCCGAAAGAGCCGTTGACACAGATCGATCGGGGAGGTAGATTCGAACAGTTGCCTGGACTGGAGCAGATCCGGTCGGTGACAGTGAGTGTCTAGCCGCTTCTTGAAGTATCGATCATGTCGACTACTGAGAAGCCCCTCCCGATGAATCGGAAAAGGTGGCCGGTCAAACCGGTCCGAAACTTCTGATAAAGTCGGAACCGCCGGAAAGGGAAACGCGAAAGCGAGAACCTGGAAAGCACCGAGGAAATCGGATCGGAAAGATCTGATAGAGTCGGAAACGCAAGAACGAAGGGAAGCCCGGAGGAAAGCCCGCGAGGGTGAGTACAAAGGAAGCGACCGTTCCTTGAGAACTCAACAGCGTGCCAAAAGTCAACGCCAGATATGTTGATACCCCGTCCGTCGGAATACTCCGATGGTCGAGGTTCCTTTGAAATAACACAGCGAGGACGCTGTGTGCGAGGGGATTATTCCTCCTCTCGCACCGCTCTCGTGGTGTCAACCCGATTACGGGAAAACATTCACGGAGAGTTTGATCCTGGCTCAGGACGAACGCTGGCGGCGTGCTTAACACATGCAAGTCGAACGATGAACCACTTCGGTGGGGATTAGTGGCGAACGGGTGAGTAACACGTGGGCAATCTGCCCTTCACTCTGGGACAAGCCCTGGAAACGGGGTCTAATACCGGATAACACTCCTGCCTGCATGGGCGGGGGTTAAAAGCTCCGGCGGTGAAGGATGAGCCCGCGGCCTATCAGCTTGTTGGTGAGGTAATGGCTCACCAAGGCGACGACGGGTAGCCGGCCTGAGAGGGCGACCGGCCACACTGGGACTGAGACACGGCCCAGACTCCTACGGGAGGCAGCAGTGGGGAATATTGCACAATGGGCGAAAGCCTGATGCAGCGACGCCGCGTGAGGGATGACGGCCTTCGGGTTGTAAACCTCTTTCAGCAGGGAAGAAGCGAAAGTGACGGTACCTGCAGAAGAAGCGCCGGCTAACTACGTGCCAGCAGCCGCGGTAATACGTAGGGCGCAAGCGTTGTCCGGAATTATTGGGCGTAAAGAGCTCGTAGGCGGCTTGTCACGTCGATTGTGAAAGCCCGGGGCTTAACCCCGGGTCTGCAGTCGATACGGGCTAGCTAGAGTGTGGTAGGGGAGATCGGAATTCCTGGTGTAGCGGTGAAATGCGCAGATATCAGGAGGAACACCGGTGGCGAAGGCGGATCTCTGGGCCATTACTGACGCTGAGGAGCGAAAGCGTGGGGAGCGAACAGGATTAGATACCCTGGTAGTCCACGCCGTAAACGGTGGGAACTAGGTGTTGGCGACATTCCACGTCGTCGGTGCCGCAGCTAACGCATTAAGTTCCCCGCCTGGGGAGTACGGCCGCAAGGCTAAAACTCAAAGGAATTGACGGGGGCCCGCACAAGCAGCGGAGCATGTGGCTTAATTCGACGCAACGCGAAGAACCTTACCAAGGCTTGACATACACCGGAAAGCATTAGAGATAGTGCCCCCCTTGTGGTCGGTGTACAGGTGGTGCATGGCTGTCGTCAGCTCGTGTCGTGAGATGTTGGGTTAAGTCCCGCAACGAGCGCAACCCTTGTCCTGTGTTGCCAGCATGCCCTTCGGGGTGATGGGGACTCACAGGAGACCGCCGGGGTCAACTCGGAGGAAGGTGGGGACGACGTCAAGTCATCATGCCCCTTATGTCTTGGGCTGCACACGTGCTACAATGGCCGGTACAATGAGCTGCGAAACCGTGAGGTGGAGCGAATCTCAAAAAGCCGGTCTCAGTTCGGATTGGGGTCTGCAACTCGACCCCATGAAGTCGGAGTTGCTAGTAATCGCAGATCAGCATTGCTGCGGTGAATACGTTCCCGGGCCTTGTACACACCGCCCGTCACGTCACGAAAGTCGGTAACACCCGAAGCCGGTGGCCCAACCCCTTGTGGGAGGGAGCTGTCGAAGGTGGGACTGGCGATTGGGACGAAGTCGTAACAAGGTAGCCGTACCGGAAGGTGCGGCTGGATCACCTCCTTTCTAAGGAGCACTTCTCACCAACTTCGGTTGGTCAGAGGCCAGTACATCGGCGAATGTCCGATGCTGGTTGCTCATGGGTGGAACGTTGACTATTCGGCACACTTGATCGTCTTCTCCTTCTAGTACTGCTCTTCGGAGCGTGGAACGTTGAGGGGAGCGGGGAGTGTGCCGGGCACGTTGTTGGGTGTCTGAGGGAATGGTTTTTCCTCAGTCGCCGGCCCCAGTGCACTCGGACTGTATGGGTTCGGGGTGATGGGTGGCTGGTCGTTGTTTGAGAACTGCACAGTGGACGCGAGCATCTGTGGCCAAGTTTTTAAGGGCGCACGGTGGATGCCTTGGCACCAGGAACCGATGAAGGACGTGGGAGGCCACGATAGTCCCCGGGGAGTCGTCAACCAGGCTTTGATCCGGGGGTTTCCGAATGGGGAAACCCGGCAGTCGTCATGGGCTGTCACCCATACCTGAACACATAGGGTATGTGGAGGGAACGCGGGGAAGTGAAACATCTCAGTACCCGCAGGAAGAGAAAACAACCGTGATTCCGGGAGTAGTGGCGAGCGAAACCGGATGAGGCCAAACCTACGACGTGTGAGACCCGGCAGGGGTTGCGTCGTGGGGGTTGTGGGATCTCTCTTTCACAGTCTGCCGGCTGTGAGGCGAGTCAGAAACCGTTGATGTAGGCGAAGGGCATGCGAAAGGCCCGGCGTAGAGGGTAAGACCCCCGTAGTCGAAACATCAGCGGCTTGCTTGAGAGACACCCAAGTAGCACGGGGCCCGAGAAATCCCGTGTGAATCTGGCGGGACCACCCGCTAAGCCTAAATATTCCCTGGTGACCGATAGCGGATAGTACCGTGAGGGAATGGTGAAAAGTACCGCGGGAGCGGAGTGAAATAGTACCTGAAACCGTGTGCCTACAAGCCGTGGGAGCGTCGCTCATTGGGTTTACCCAATGGGTCGTGACTGCGTGCCTTTTGAAGAATGAGCCTGCGAGTTTGCGGTGTGTTGCGAGGTTAACCCGTGTGGGGAAGCCGTAGCGAAAGCGAGTCCGAATAGGGCGGTATAGTAGCGCGCTCAAGACCCGAAGCGGAGTGATCTAGCCATGGGCAGGTTGAAGCGGAGGTAAGACTTCGTGGAGGACCGAACCCACCAGGGTTGAAAACCTGGGGGATGACCTGTGGTTAGGGGTGAAAGGCCAATCAAACTCCGTGATAGCTGGTTCTCCCCGAAATGCATTTAGGTGCAGCGTCGCGTGTTTCTTGCCGGAGGTAGAGCACTGGATAGGCGATGGGCCCTACCGGGTTACTGACCTTAGCCAAACTCCGAATGCCGGTAAGTGAGAGCGCGGCAGTGAGACTGTGGGGGATAAGCTCCATGGTCGAGAGGGAAACAGCCCAGAGCATCGACTAAGGCCCCTAAGCGTACGCTAAGTGGGAAAGGATGTGGAGTCGCACAGACAACCAGGAGGTTGGCTTAGAAGCAGCCACCCTTGAAAGAGTGCGTAATAGCTCACTGGTCTAGTGATTCCGCGCCGACAATGTAGCGGGGCTCAAGCGTACCGCCGAAGTCGTGTCATTGCAGCAATAGGGCCAACGCCCGCTGTGATGGGTAGGGGAGCGTCGTGTGCCGGGTGAAGCCGCGCCGGAAGGCAGTGGTGGACGGTTCACGAGTGAGAATGCAGGCATGAGTAGCGATACACACGTGAGAAACGTGTGCGCCGATTGACTAAGGGTTCCTGGGTCAAGCTGATCTGCCCAGGGTAAGTCGGGACCTAAGGCGAGGCCGACAGGCGTAGTCGATGGATAACCGGTTGATATTCCGGTACCCGCTGTGAAGCGTCAAACACTGAACCAGGCGATGCTAAGTCCGTGAAGCCGCCCCGGAGCCTTCGGGCAAAGGGGAGTGGTGGAGCCGACGGACCAGACTTGCAGTAGGTGAGTGATGGGGTGACGCAGGAAGGTAGTCCAGCCCGGGCGGTGGTTGTCCCGGGGTAAGGGTGTAGGCCGTGCGATAGGCAAATCCGTCGCACATCAAGGCTGAGACCTGATGCCGAGCCGATTGTGGTGAAGTGGATGATCCTATGCTGTCGAGAAAAGCCTCTAGCGAGTTTCATGGCGGCCCGTACCCTAAACCGACTCAGGTGGTCAGGTAGAGAATACCGAGGCGTTCGGGTGAACTATGGTTAAGGAACTCGGCAAAATGCCCCCGTAACTTCGGGAGAAGGGGGGCCACACTCGGTGATCCGTTTTACACGGTGAGCTGGGGGTGGCCGCAGAGACCAGCGAGAAGCGACTGTTTACTAAAAACACAGGTCCGTGCGAAGCCGTAAGGCGATGTATACGGACTGACGCCTGCCCGGTGCTGGAACGTTAAGGGGACCGGTTAGTCACTCTTCGGGGTGGCGAAGCTGAGAACTTAAGCGCCAGTAAACGGCGGTGGTAACTATAACCATCCTAAGGTAGCGAAATTCCTTGTCGGGTAAGTTCCGACCTGCACGAATGGCGTAACGACTTCTCGACTGTCTCAACCATAGGCCCGGTGAAATTGCACTACGAGTAAAGATGCTCGTTTCGCGCAGCAGGACGGAAAGACCCCGGGACCTTTACTACAGTTTGATATTGGTGTTCGGTTCGGCTTGTGTAGGATAGCTGGGAGACTGTGAACTCTGGACGCCAGTTCAGGGGGAGTCGTCGTTGAAATACCAGTCTGGTCGTGCTGGATGTCTAACCTGGGTCCGTGATCCGGATCAGGGACAGTGTCTGATGGGTAGTTTAACTGGGGCGGTTGCCTCCTAAAGAGTAACGGAGGCGCCCAAAGGTTCCCTCAGCCTGGTTGGCAATCAGGTGTTGAGTGTAAGTGCACAAGGGAGCTTGACTGTGAGACCGACGGGTCGAGCAGGGACGAAAGTCGGGACTAGTGATCCGGCGGTGGCTTGTGGAAGCGCCGTCGCTCAACGGATAAAAGGTACCCCGGGGATAACAGGCTGATCTTCCCCAAGAGTCCATATCGACGGGATGGTTTGGCACCTCGATGTCGGCTCGTCGCATCCTGGGGCTGGAGTCGGTCCCAAGGGTTGGGCTGTTCGCCCATTAAAGCGGTACGCGAGCTGGGTTTAGAACGTCGTGAGACAGTTCGGTCCCTATCCGCTGTGCGCGTAGGAATATTGAGAAGGGCTGTCCCTAGTACGAGAGGACCGGGACGGACGAACCTCTGGTGTGCCAGTTGTCCTGCCAAGGGCATGGCTGGTTGGCTACGTTCGGGAGGGATAACCGCTGAAAGCATCTAAGCGGGAAGCCTGCTTCGAGATGAGTATTCCCACCTCCTTGAGAGGGTAAGGCTCCCAGTAGACGACTGGGTTGATAGGCCGGATATGGAAGCACGGTAACGTGTGGAGTTGACCGGTACTAATAGGCCGAGGGCTTGTCCTCAGTTGCTCGCGTCCACTGTGTTGGTTCTGAAACCACGAACAGCCCCATGCCATGGTCACGGTGTGGTGCGGCAGTTCACAGTTTCATAGTGTTTCGGTGGTCATAGCGTGAGGGAAACGCCCGGTTACATTCCGAACCCGGAAGCTAAGCCTTACAGCGCCGATGGTACTGCAGGGGGGACCCTGTGGGAGAGTAGGACGCCGCCGAACAAATTTTGAGAAAGGCCCACACCTTACGGTGTGGGCCTTTTTGCATTTCCAGGGCCTTTCATCGAGTCCTTTCCGGGCTCCTCAGAGTCGACCCGCAGTCTTCAGTGCCAGATATGCGTCCGCCAGTGCAGGTGCCAATTCGTCCGGCGTCGCGTCGACGACTGTGACGCCGTGCCGACGTAGTTGGGCTGCCGTGCGATGGCGTTCGCTCTGCGCCTGGGCCGCGGCTGCGGCCTCGTAGACGGAGTCGGTGTTGCCGCGGGCTTTGGCCATACGGGCGACATACGGGTCCGCCACCGATGCCACGAGGACGGTGTGGCGCTGGGTCAGTTGCGGGAGAACCGGGAGCAGGCCCTCTTCGATCGGGGCCGCGTCGAGGCTCGTGAAGAGGACGATGAGGGCATGGCGGGGGGCCGTACGAAGTGCTGTCGCGGTCAGGCCGCGGGCGTTTGTTTCGACGAGCTCGGGTTCCAGTGTGGCCATGGCGTTGACCAGGGACGGCAGGACGTCGCCGGCGGTTCGGCCCTGGACCAGGGCGCGGACCCGGCGGTCGTAGGCGAGGAGGTCGACGCGGTCGCCGGCGCGTGAGGCCAGGGCCGCCAGGAGGAGCGCCGCGTCCATGGAGGCGTCGAGGCGTGGGGCGTCGCCCACGCGGCCCGCCGAGGTGCGGCCGGTGTCGAGGGCCAGGAGGATGTGGCGGTCGCGCTCGGGGCGCCAGGTGCGTACGGCGACCGCGGACTGTCTGGCCGTAGCGCGCCAGTCGATGGAGCGGGTGTCATCGCCGGGGACGTACTCGCGAAGGCTGTCGAATTCCGTGCCTTCGCCTCGGGTGAGGACGCTCGTGCGGCCGTCGAGTTCGCGGAGGCGGGCGAGCTTGGACGGGAGGTGCTTGCGGCTGGTGAATGGTGGCAGCACACGTACCGTCCACGGGACCTTGTGTGTGCCCTGACGGGTGAAGAGGCCGAGTGGGCCGTAAGAGCGGATGGTCACGCGGTCGGCCTGGCGGTCGCCGCGGCGGGTGGGGCGTAGGCGCGTGGTGAGGCGGCGGCGTTCGCCGGGTGGGACCGTCAGGCGGTGGCGGGAGGCCTCGATCTCCGTGCCGGGCTGCCAGCTGCTCGGCGGCCAGGCGTCGCGGAGGTGCGCGCGCAGGGGGCGGCCGGACGGGTTGGTCACGGTGAGCGTGACGTCGGCGGTCTCGCCGAGGCGCGCGGAGGTGTCTCCGGAGCGGCTCAGGCCGAGGCGGCGTACGGGGGCGGCCAGGGTGAAGTCGCAGGCGCAGGCCATTGCCAAGGGGGCGTTGACCGCGAGGATGCCGGCCCAGCTGGGTTCCCAGATGCCTACGGGGAGGGAGCCCAGGGCTGCGAGGAGCGCGGCGCGTCCGGTGAGTGCCATCAGCGGGGGACGGGGACGTGGGCGAGGATCGCGTTGATGACGGAGTCGGCCGTCACGCCTTCCATTTCCGCTTCCGGGCGGAGTTGCACGCGGTGGCGGAGGGTGGGCAGGGCCAGGGCCTTCACGTCGTCGGGGATGACGTAGTCCCGGCCGGTCAGCCATGCCCACGCGCGGGCGGTGGCGAGGAGGGCCGTCGCACCGCGCGGGGAGACGCCGAGGGTGAGGGACGGCGATTCGCGGGTGGCGCGGCAGATGTCGACGACGTAGGCCGTGATCTCGGGCGAGATGGTGGTCTTGGCGACGGCCGTGCGGGCGGCTTCGAGGTCGGCCGGGCCGGCTACGGGGCGTACGCCGGCGGCGCGCAGGTCGCGTGGGTTGAAGCCCTCGGCGTGGCGGGTGAGGACGGCGATCTCGTCCTGGCGGGAGGGCAGGGGGATCGTGAGCTTGAGGAGGAAGCGGTCCAGTTGGGCTTCGGGGAGGGGGTAGGTGCCCTCGTACTCGACCGGGTTCTGGGTGGCGGCAACCAGGAAGGGCTCGGGGAGGGGGCGGGGGGTGCCGTCGACGGTGACCTGGCGTTCCTCCATGGCTTCGAGGAGGGACGACTGGGTCTTCGGGGGCGTGCGGTTGATCTCGTCCGCGAGGAGGAGGTTGGTGAAGACCGGGCCGGGCTGGAAGGAGAACTCCGCAGTGCGGGTGTCGTAGACCAGGGAGCCGGTCACGTCGCTCGGCATGAGGTCGGGAGTGAACTGGATGCGCTTGGTGTCGAGTTCGAGTGCGGATGCGAGGGCGCGGACGAGCAACGTTTTGGCGACCCCGGGGACTCCTTCTAGTAGAACGTGTCCGCGGCAGAGGAGGGCGACGACAAGGCCGGTCACGGCGGGGTCCTGGCCGACCACGGCTTTGGCGATCTCGGCGCGCAGGGCTTCCAGGGATGCCCGGGAATCGGGCCGGTCCCCGCTCTGCCCGGCGTTGTCAGTGGTCGGGTCCATCATGGACGGCGTACCTCACTTTCGAGGGCGTCGAGTTGGTCGGCGAGGGAGATGAGGGCTGCGTCGTCGCCGGGCGGCGGGCCGAAGAGGAGGGCGTGCAGGACCTGTCCGTCGCCGCGGAGGTGGGAGGACAGGGCGGGGAGCAGGGCTTCGGGCGTGTGCGCCTGGGTGACGGGGACGCCTACTAGGGGGGCGAGGCGGGTGCGGGTGGTGGAGCGAAGAGCGGCGGACGCGCGGTCGCGGGCGTCCGCCTTGCGGTAGAGGCGGGCGCGGCCTTCGACGGTTTCGGAGGCGCGGATCGCCACGGGGAGTTTTTCGGGCACGAGGGGGCCCAGTCGGCGTGCCCGCCAGAGGGCGGCGAGAGCTGCCGCGATGAAGAGCTGGAGTGTGCCCCAGAGCCAGCCCGAGGGGAGCAGGTCGAAGAAGCCGCGCTCGCCCTCGGAGTCGGCGGCGGTGGAGTCGGAGAGCGAGGGGAGGTACCAGACCAGATGGGGGCGGGAGCCGAGGAGTTGGAGGGCGAGCGAGGCGTTGCCCTGCTCGTCGAGGCGGTCGTTGTAGAGGATGTCGGGCGCGCCGAGGACGACTGTGTCGCCGTCCCCGGAGGTGCTGGGGATGCGCAGGAGGGTGGCCAGGCGCTCGCTCGGGTAGCAGGAGTCGGCCTGGAGGTGGGTGGTGGTGTAGCGGATGCCGCCCGTGTCGGCGGCGCCGGCGCGCTGGGCCGCGGGCAGGTCGCAGTTGGGCTGGAGTGCGGAGTCCAGGCTCTTGGCGGGATCGGCGACGACGCCGGGGGCGAGTCGTTCGACGGACCAGCTGCCGGGTGCGACGAGGAGGGTTCGGCCGCCGGATTCGGCGATCGTGGAGTGCAGCGACGTTTGTTGACGTTCCGTCAGCAAGTCGGGGACGGCGACCAGGAGAGTGGTGTCCGGGCCGGCCGCGGCACGTGCCTCGTCGAGGGTGGTGACCACGCGCGTGGACACCCCTCGGTCGGCGAGGAGTTCGGCGACCGCGCGGCTCCCCTGGGCATCGGCGGAGCGTGGATCGAGGGTGCCGTGCCGGGCGTCGGAGCGAATCACGGCGATGGCGACGGCACCCGCGAGGAGGATGACGAGGGCAAGGGCGATGCCCCGCGCGCGGGTCCACACCTGGCGGGCCGTGGGCGAGACCGAGGTGGACGGGAGCGTGGCCTCGGTGGTCATTCGGCGGCTCCCTGGCGGGTGTTGGGGGCCGCGCTGTGGGCGCTGGTGGTGGTGAGCTGGGGCTTCGTGCGCTCTAGGTCGTGGTCGAGTTCGGCGATGCGCCGGTATGTCGGCTCGGTTGCGGCTCGGCCGCCGTATGTCACGTCGTCGAAGTCCCGTGCGGCGGTGCGCAGTCGGTCTGTGTGGGCGGGCAGGGCGCGGCCCGCTTCGGCGGCGGCCTCGTCGGCGGTGCGGCCGGGGCGGATGTCGAGGAGGGCGCGTTCCTCCAGGGAGCGGACGATGGCCCGCATGCGTTCCTGGACAGCCTGGTTCCAGTGGCCCTGGGCGGCGTGGGCCTCGGCGGTGGCGCGGTGTTCGGCGGCGCTGCGGGGGCGGTCGTCGAACAGGGCGGCGGAGGAGGTGGGTTCACGGCGCGGGGTGCCGAGGCGCCACCACAGGGCGCCCAGGACGGCGAGTACGGCCAGGATGACCACGACCAGGCCGAGCGGCCCTCCGGGGGTTACGGCCGACGCGCTGCTGAACAGGTCGTTGACCCAGCCCCAGAAGGCGTCGAGGGCGCGTTGGAACAGGCCGGGGTCGTTCTCGTGGTACATCCGCTTGGACAGCTCCCGCCGGGCTGCCTCTCGCGCGGGGTCGCGTGGGATCGTCACCGGTGGTTCGTCGCCGGAGCGCGCGAGCGACAGCACGTCTTTGACGTTCAGCGACATCCGTACGGCAGCGCGCGGCAGGGCCGGCGCCGTGGTGAGAACTCCCCCCGCCAGGCTCACCGATTCAGCTCCCCGGGGTGTCGGATCCGTAGCCCTGGACGCCGGCGGCGCGGGCCAGCTCGAGGTCGAGAGCCTCGCGGCGGATGCGCTGGTCGATGTAGAGGAGCACGGTGACGCCCGCCGAGATCGGGAAAGTGATCATGGAGCCGATCACCGAGCCGACGCCGCTGACGATGAGGTACGTCCAGCCGAGGTCGCCGCCGCTGTCGAGGAGGCCGCCCACGCTGTCGCCGCCGAAGGCGTCGGCCAGGAAGACGAACGGGATGGCGATGATCGACGCGAGGATGCTCGCGATGAGCATGGCCAGCAGCTGGATGCCGAAGATCCGCCACCAGGAGCCGCGGACCAGCTTGGTGGAACGGCTCATCGACTTCACGATGCCCTGCTTCTCCAGCATCAGCGCCGGCGAGGCGAGGGAGAAGCGGACCATCAGCCAGATCGCGACGACGACGGTGCACAGGCTGCCCACGGCGGTGAGCGCGGCACCCGCTTCGCCGGCGCCCGCGGCGGCCACCAGGATGCCTGGCAGGACGCCCACGGCGACGATGCCGAAGGCGATGAGCAGGAGCAGGAAGATCAGGCCGAACAGCCTGGCGACCTGCGGGCGGGCGTCGTTCCAGGCCTCGCCGATGGTCACCGACTTGCCGAGGACGGCGCGGCTGGTGACGGTGGTGAGCAGGGCGGTCGCCACGATCGTGCCGATCAGGGAGATCAGGGAGATGACGCCGTAGCTGAGCATGGCGTCGCCCAGGGCGCGGCTGAGTTCGCTGAACGTGGCGCTGGGGTCTTCGAGGGCGTCGGTGTCGATGCGGTCGTTCAGGAAGAAGCCCTGGAGCAGGACTACGACGATCTCGGTGAGGACCGCGACGGTGAGGGCGATGCCGAGCACCGTGCGCCAGTAGGCGCGCATGGTGGAGACGGCGCCGTCGAGGATTTCACCGACGCCGAGCGGGCGCAGCGGGATGACGCCGGGCTTGGCCGCGGGCGGGGGGCCGCCCCAACCGCCGCCCCAGGCCCCGTATCCGCCGGGACCGCCGTAGCCTCCGGGGCCGCCACCGGGTCCGGCCGGAGGGCGGCTGCCCCAACCCGGTCCAGGCGGTGGGGGCGGTGGGGTCTGTTCCGGGGCCGCGGGGCCGGTGGGTGCGGACCACTGGGCCGGTGGCGGTTGCTCCTTGGACCACTTCGAGCCCGGATCCTGCGGCTGCGGGCCGGGCTGGTCCGCGGGCTGGTCGGGCTCCGGGCGGTCGGCGGGCCGGGCAGGGCCGGACGCGCCGTGCTCCTGCCCGTCGGACGGGGCGGATCCGGGCGAGGCCCAGCCCGGAGTGTCGTTCATCGTCGCTCCTTCACGGTGCCCGTCCGCGGGTCGCGGCGGCAGGTTGGCAGCCATCGTGCCATGGGGTGGTCATCCAGTGACCGGCCAAGGTATGGGCTGCACACCTTCAATTGTCCGCCGGATAACGGGCAGACTGACCGCATGGCTGATCAGCACGCGCAATCCGGCGAGGACAAGCGGCCCACCGAGATACCGGTGATCCGCTGGGAAGAGCCACCCGAAGGCCCCGTACTGGTGCTTCTCGACCAGACGAGGCTGCCCGCAGAGGAGGTCGAACTGGTCTGTACGGATGCGCCGGTGCTGGTGGAGGCGATCCGTTCGCTCGCCGTGCGCGGGGCGCCGCTGCTCGGGATCGCGGGGGCGTACGGTGTCGCGCTCGCCGCCGTGCGGGGCTTCGACGTGGACGACGCCGCCGACGCGCTGGCCGGGGCGCGTCCCACCGCGGTGAATCTTTCCGTCGGTGTGCGCAGGGCGCAGGCCGCGCACCGGGCCGAGTTGGCGAGGAGCGGCGACGCGGGGAAGGCGGCCGAGGCGGCGTTGGCCGCGGCGAGGAAGCTGCACCGGGACGATGCCGAGGCCAGTGCGCGGATGGCCGAGCGGGGGCTGGCGCTGCTGGACGAACTGCTGCCCGGCGGCGGGCACCGGATCCTGACCCACTGCAACACCGGCTCGCTGGTGTCCGGCGGGGAGGGCACCGCGTTCGCGGTGGCGCTGGCGGCGCATCGGGTGGGGCAGTTGCGGCGACTGTGGGTGGACGAGACGCGTCCGCTGCTGCAGGGCGCCCGGCTGACGGCGTACGAGGCGGCCCGCAGCGGGATGGCTTACTCCTTGCTGACGGACAACGCGGCGGGGTCGCTGTTCGCGGCCGGTGAGGTGGACGCCGTGCTGATCGGGGCGGACCGGATCGCCGCTGACGGGTCGGTGGCGAACAAGGTGGGGAGTTATCCGCTCGCGGTGCTCGCGCGGTACCACCATGTGCCGTTCATCGTGGTGGCGCCGGTGACGACGGTGGATCCGGACACGCCCGACGGGGCGTCCATCGAGGTCGAGCAGCGTGCCGGGTTCGAGGTGACCGAGGTGACCGCGCCGCAGGTGCCGGTGACGGGACCGGGCGGCGGGATACCCGTGGCGCCGCTGGGGACGCAGGCCTACAACCCGGCCTTCGATGTGACGCCGCCGGAGCTGGTGACGGCGATCGTGACGGAAGAGGGTGTGGTGTCGCCGGTGACGGCTGAGGCGCTGGCGGAGGTGTGTGCCAGGTCGCCGGAGGTGACGATCGGCTGAGGCCGGTCGGGTTTCGAGTGTCGGCGGCCGGCCTGCGGCGGGCGGCCGACATCCACCCGTTGACACCATGATCGATGGGCGAGGGCAGACAGTAGCGACCCCATACGACTATCGTCACAGGCCAGTGACCTCGCTCACCAGCGCCCCGGTCACTGTTACGAGAATGGGATGATGTCGTTTATGAAGGGACGAGTCCTTGTCGTCGACGACGACACCGCACTGGCCGAGATGCTCGGCATCGTGCTGCGTGGTGAAGGTTTCGAGCCGTCTTTCGTAGCTGACGGCGACAAGGCGCTGGCCGCTTTCCGTGAGACCAAGCCCGATCTGGTGCTGCTCGACCTGATGCTGCCCGGACGGGACGGCATCGAGGTGTGCCGTCTGATCCGGGCGGAGTCGGGTGTGCCGATCGTGATGCTCACGGCCAAGAGCGATACCGTCGATGTCGTCGTGGGCCTGGAGTCGGGCGCGGACGACTACATCGTGAAGCCGTTCAAGCCGAAGGAGCTGGTCGCCCGGATCCGGGCGCGGCTGCGGAGGTCGGAGGAGCCGGCGCCGGAGCAGCTCGCCATCGGCGATCTGGTCATCGATGTGGCCGGTCACTCCGTGAAGCGGGACGGGCAGTCGATCGCGCTGACGCCGCTTGAGTTCGACCTGCTGGTCGCGCTGGCGCGCAAGCCGTGGCAGGTGTTCACCCGAGAGGTCCTGCTGGAACAGGTGTGGGGTTATCGGCACGCCGCCGACACCCGTCTGGTCAATGTCCATGTGCAGCGGCTGCGGTCCAAGGTCGAGAAGGACCCGGAGCGGCCGGAGATCGTGGTGACCGTCCGTGGTGTCGGGTACAAGGCGGGGCCGAGCTGACATGTCCGGTGACAGTGCCGCTTCGGCGCCCGGCCGGTCCGGGTCCCGCGGGGGGCGGCCTGTCGGCCGGGGGACGGCAGGCTCCCGCTGGGGACGGTTTCTGGAGGGCGGGCTGCTCCAGGGCGGGGTCCAGGGCAGCCCGGTCCTTCGGCTGTTCATGCGCTGGGTGCGTCGGCCGCTGCTGCCCGTCATGCGGCTGTGGCGGCGCAACATCCAGCTCAAGGTCGTCGTCACGACCCTGCTGATGTCGCTCGGCGTGGTCCTGCTGCTGGGCTTCGTCGTCATCGGGCAGGTGCGCAACGGCCTGCTGGACGCCAAGGTGAAGGCCTCGCAGAGCCAGGCCACCGGCGGTTTCTCCGCGGCCAAGCAGAAATCCGACGAGGCGGGCGCTGCCGGGACGGGCGACGACGGCACCGCGACGGACGGCCGCTCCGACCAGAACGTCATCCAGTGGATGAGCGACCTGGTGGAGCAGCTCTCCAGCGGCGGCCAGGGCGCCTTCGAAGTGGTGACCCTTCCCGCAGGCGGGGACAGCGGCGGTGGGCGTGGTCCGCGCGCCTCCAACTACGTCGACCCGACCGCGAGCGTGCCCGAGAACCTGCGGGAGCGGATCGACAGCGGCACCGCGGCGGCCCAGAGCTACACGCGGATCATCTACAACGCCGACAAGGAGTCCCAGCCGGCCCTTGTCATCGGCAAGCAGGTCAACGATCCGAACGGCGACCCGTACCAGCTCTACTACCTCTTCCCGCTCACGCAGGAGGAGAAGTCGCTGAGCCTGGTCAAGGGCACGCTGGCGACCGCCGGGCTCTTCGTCGTCGTACTCCTCGGGGCCATCGCCTGGCTTGTGGTGCGCCAGGTGGTGACGCCGGTGCGGATGGCAGCCGGGATCGCCGAGCGGCTGTCCGCCGGGCGGCTTCAGGAGCGGATGAAGGTCACTGGCGAGGACGACATCGCGCGGCTCGGTGAGGCCTTCAACAAGATGGCGCAGAACCTTCAGCTGAAGATCCAGCAGCTGGAGGACCTGTCGCGGATGCAGCGGCGGTTCGTCTCCGACGTGTCGCACGAGCTGCGGACGCCGCTGACGACCGTACGGATGGCGGCTGATGTCATCCATGAGGCGCGGGAGGACTTCGACCCGGTGACCGCGCGGTCGGCGGAACTCCTCGCCGACCAGCTGGACCGGTTCGAGTCGCTGCTCGCGGATCTGCTGGAGATCAGCCGGTTCGACGCGGGAGCGGCGGCGCTGGAGGCCGAGCCGATCGATCTGCGGGAGGTCGTCCGGCGGGTCGTCAGCGGGGCCGAGCCGCTCGCCGAGCGCAAGGGCACGCACATCCGCGTAGTGGGCGACCAGCAGCCCGTCGTCGCCGAGGCCGATGCCCGGCGCGTGGAGCGGGTGCTGCGCAATCTCGTCGTCAACGCCGTGGAGCACGGCGAGGGCAGGGACGTGGTCGTCAAGCTCGCCTCTGCGGGCGGTGCGGTCGCGGTCGCCGTGCGCGACTATGGCGTCGGGCTCAAGCCCGGCGAGGCCACGCGCGTGTTCAGCCGTTTCTGGCGGGCCGACCCGGCACGCGCGCGTACCACCGGCGGAACTGGTCTGGGGCTGTCCATCGCCCTGGAGGACGCCCGGCTGCACGGCGGCTGGCTGCAGGCCTGGGGCGAGCCGGGCGGCGGCTCCCAGTTCCGGCTGACGCTGCCGCGGACCGCGGACGAGCCGCTGCGGGGCTCGCCGATACCGCTGGAGCCGAAGGACTCGCGCCGTAATCGTGGCCTGGATGACGCCGGTCTCCCGCGCGGGGAGAAGAGCGCGACCGTGCCGGCGCAGCAGACGGCCGACCAGGCGTCCGCGATGGCGTCCCGGGACCCGATAGCCCAACGGCTGACCGGAGCGGCTCCTACAGCCGATCCAACGGCTCTGCCGGGCAATGGGGCGCGCGTGGTGCCCCGGCCCGCGTCGGGACCACGGCGACAGGACGACACGCCCTCCGGTGAGAGCGCGCGCGGTGAGGATGCAGGGTCCGCGGAGGGCCCGAGCAGGCAAGGGGAGGCATTTCGTGGGCGCTGACCGCGAGGGGGGCGCCCGGCGCAGGCCGGGGCGCGCGGTGGCGTACGCCGCCTGTGGCGCCGTACTGCTGGCCGGGTGCGCCTCGATGCCCGACAGCGGGGATCTGAGCGGGGTGGACTCCACGCCGCGCCAGGACACCCAGGTACGGGTCTTCGCGATGCCGCCCTCGGAGGACGCCACGCCCACGCAACTCGTCCAGGGTTTTCTGGAGGCGCTGACCAGCGACGATCCGAACTATGAGATCGCCAGCCAGTATCTGACCGAGGACGCGGCGAAGGCATGGCGGCCCAAAACGGGCACGACGGTCCTCGCGGACGGTCCGGACGCCTTCGAGCTGCCCAGGGCGCGGGGGCGGGAGGACACCGGGGAGACCTCGTTCACGCTGAGCGGCAGCAAGGTCGCCACGGTGGACGAGCAGCAGTCGTACGCCCCGGCGGACGGGCTCTATGAGGCGCTGCTGCATCTCACGCAGGATCCGAAGACCAAGCAGTGGCGCATCGACGAGCTGCCTGAGGGCGTCGTCATGGGCCAGGGTGACTTCGAGCGCAACTACACGTCGGTCAACAAGTACTACTTCGCCTCGAACACCTCGGCGGGCGGCAGCGGTCAGACGGCGGCGGTCGCCGATCCCGTCTACGTCCGTGAGCGCGTCGACCCCATGACGCAGATGGTGCGTTCCCTGCTGAAGGGGCCCACCACCTGGCTCAGCCCCGTGGTCAGGACGAGCTTCCCCACGGGCACGGCGCTGCAGAAGGGCATCACCACGCTGACGCCCGACGAGCAGAACAAGCTGACCGTGCCGCTCAACGACAGGGCTGCCCGGGTCGGGCTGAGCAAGTGCACCGAGATGGCCGCGCAGCTCCTGTTCACCCTGCGCAGCCTCACCCCCTCGGTGGACGAGGTCGAGCTGGAGTCGGGTGGCAAGCAGTTGTGCTCGCTCACCGAGGAGCGGGCCGAGGGCGCGGCCGCGCGCGGGTCCACGGAAGACGTCGAGTACCTGTACTACGTCGACGACAAGCACCGGCTCGTGCGGATGCCGGCCGAGGAGGGCGCCACGACACCGGAGGCGGTGCCGGGTGCGCTGGGCGAGGGGCAGACGCAGCTGCGGTCCGCCGCCGTCTCGCGCGGCGAGGAGATGGCGGCCGGGGTCGGCGAGGACGGCAAGCAGCTGTACGTCGGCTCGCTGGTGTCGGGAGGGTCCCTCGGGGAGCCGGTGCTGCGCAGTACGGGCAGGACGACCGATGACCGGTTGACGACGCCCAGCTGGGACGCCCGGCACGACCTCTGGGTCGCCGACCGGAACCCCGAAGACCCGCGGCTGCTTCTGCTGGAGAACGGCGCGGGCGAGCCGCTTCAGGTGAAGACCCCGGGGCTCGACGGGCGCATCGAGTCGGTACGCGTTGCCGCGGACGGTGTGCGGATCGCGCTCGTCGTCGCGAAGGGCGACACGTCCTCGCTGCTCATCGGGCGGATCGAGCGCGAGACCAAGCCGGGCGAGGACCGGCCGACCGTGTCCATCATGGAACTGCGGTCCGCTACACCCGAGTTGGAGGAGGTCACCACCGTGTCGTGGGCGGGTGACAGCCGGCTCGTGGTGGTCGGGCGTGAGCAGGACGGGGTGCAGACCGTGCGGTACGTCCAGGTCGACGGATCCACTCCGGAGGGGCCGGCGCCCGCCGCGCTGACCGGGGTGAAGGAGATCGCCGCGACGGAGGACGACCGGTTGCCGCTGGTGGCGTACTCGGAGGACGGCATCGTGCGGCTGCAGTCCGGGGCGCAGTGGCAGAAGGTCGTGACGGACGGGACGGCGCCGGTTTATCCGGGGTGAGCGCGGGCTGCTGAGGGTGTGCGACGGCCGCTTCTGACCGAGGCGGCCGTTTCCCTTTCCGAAAGGGCTCTTGGCGGCCTTCGAGAGGGGCCTTCGAGAGGGGCTCCGACGGCCTTCGAGTGGGCTTGCGCCGCCGTGCGACTTCGCCGTCCGGAGTTATCCACAGGCAGTTGTCCACAGGGGTGGCCGGTGGGCGCCGGTGTTGGCACAGTGGTGGGCATGCGGGGGTGGTGGCAGGACCTCACCGATCTGGTGCTGCCGGCCGAGTGCGGAGGCTGCGGGAGGCCTCGTACGGTGCTCTGCCCGGAGTGCCGTACGGCCCTGACCGGCGCCGCACCGTGCCGGGTGCGACCGGTGCCGGAGCCGCCCGGGCTGCCCGTGGTGCACGCGGCCGCTCGGTACGCGGACGAGGTACGTGCCGCCCTGCTGGCCCACAAGGAGCGCGGCGCGCTGGCTCTGGCGGCACCGCTCGGCTCGGCGCTCGCGGGGGCCGTGCGGGCGGGGCTGCGGGCGCCGTCCGGCCTGGCCCGGAGTGCCACGCCGGTGCTGCTGGTGCCGGTGCCGTCGGCGCGGCGGGCCGTGCGGGCGCGGGGGCATGATCCGGCGCGGCGGATCGCGCTCGCGGCGGCGGCCGAGCTACGGCGGACCGGTACTCCCGCGCGGGTGCTCGCCGTACTGCGGCAGCGGCGTGCCGTGGCCGATCAGTCGGGGCTCAACTCCCGGCAGCGGCTGGACAATCTGGCGGGCGCGCTGATGGTGACGCCGGGTGGTGAGCGGCTGCTGGGCGGCGGCTCGGTGGTGCTGGTCGACGATCTCATGACGACCGGTGCCTCCCTGGCGGAGGCGGCGCGTGCGGTGCGGGAAGGGGCGGCGCGTGGTGGGCCGGCCGGGGCGGGCGGGGCGGTACGGCCGATTGGCCGCGGTGAGGGGCCAAACGCGGTGTGCACGGCGGGAAGTCGGGAAGACAGAGGGGAACGGAGTACGGGAGTGATGGCGGAGGCGGTACGGATGCACGGGGTGCCGGGAATGGCGGGCGGTAACCGCGCAGGTGACGTGCTGTGCGCGGCCGTCGTGGCGGCTTCGCCGGACGCTTTCGAAATAAACCGGAACTGACTGCGAACTTGCATCGTTGCAGGTAATGAGAGGGCTAATTCACCTGAACGGAGGTAGGCCGCTGTAGAGGGTGACGACATCCGTCCGGGCGAGATATGTTCGGTTGTGAGAGAAAGGCGCAGGCCACCCCTCTCATATCCGAATGCCGTGCTGCGGGTTATCCGTATTCACCCGAGCCGGCGGGGTGGAGATCTTGCCCATGGGGGAGGAGGAGGTGGAAGTCACCGAGTCCGAGGTTCCGGGGATCGCCGGAGCCTGGTGCAAAAGGGAGATGCTCCGCCGCTGGAGCGGAGCGATCCGGGAACGGAGTTCTGCGTGGACATCGTCGTCAAGGGCCGCAAGACCGAGGTGCCCGAGCGGTTCCGCAAGCACGTGGCCGAGAAGCTGAAGCTGGAGAAGATCCAGAAGCTCGATGGCAAGGTGATCAGCCTCGACGTCGAGGTGTCCAAGGAGCCCAACCCCCGACAGGCCGACCGCAGTGACCGAGTGGAGATCACGCTCCGCTCCCGCGGTCCGGTGATCCGGGCGGAGGCAGCGGCCAGCGATCCGTACGCGGCGCTGGACCTGGCGGCGGAAAAGCTGGACGCGCGGCTGCGCAAGCAGCACGACAAGCGTTACTCGCGCCGAGGCGCGCGCCGGGCCACGGCAGCCGAGGTCCCCGACCACGTCCCGGGCGCGGCGACGCTCAACGGGAACGGCCACTCCTTCCAGGAGGAAGAGTCGGACGGCGTTCCCACCAAGAAGATCGGCTCGCTGGAAGTGAAGGGCGAGGGACCCCTCGTCGTTCGCGAGAAGACGCATGTCGCCTCCCCGATGACCCTCGACCAAGCCCTCTACGAGATGGAGCTGGTCGGGCACGACTTCTATCTGTTCGTCGACTCCGAGACCAAGGAACCGAGTGTCGTCTACCGACGGCACGCCTACGACTACGGCGTCATCCACCTCAACACCGACCCGATGGTCGCCGAGGTGGAGACCCAGGCGGCCGGTGGCATGCTGGGCGGCTGAGCCACCCGGCTGACGAGCGAGCGGGTGCCCCTGGAGCGCGTGTGCGCCCCCAGGGGCACCGGTGTGCGACCACTTCGCGCCCGCTCTGTCACCGCGGTGTCGTCCGGGCATGAAATCATGGCTGCACCGGCTCAACCGGTGGGCCGCTGCCTTGGGTTGGCGATGGCACCTGACCAGCCACAGCCTTCAGGGGGAGGAACGATGGCGGACACCTTCGGACCGATGCGGGACGAGGATGCCGACGGCGACGTCGTCGGCCTGGGCCCGGACACGGGCTCGTCACGCAAGGAGCCGATCAGAGTTCTCGTCGTGGACGACCATGCCCTCTTCCGCCGTGGCCTTGAGATCGTGCTCGCGGCCGAGGAGGACATCCAGGTCGTCGGCGAGGCGGGGGACGGCGCCGAGGCGGTGGACAAGGCCGCCGATCTGCTGCCCGACATCGTGCTGATGGATGTGCGGATGCCGAAGCGGGGCGGGATCGAGGCCTGCACCTCCATCAAGGAGGTGGCTCCCAGCGCGAAGATCATCATGCTGACGATCAGCGACGAGGAGGCCGATCTCTACGACGCGATCAAGGCGGGCGCGACCGGCTATCTCCTCAAGGAGATCTCCACGGACGAGGTGGCCACCGCCATTCGCGCGGTGGCGGACGGACAGTCGCAGATCAGCCCGTCCATGGCGTCGAAGCTGCTCACCGAGTTCAAGTCGATGATCCAGCGGACGGACGAGCGCCGGCTGGTTCCGGCGCCGCGGCTGACCGACCGTGAGCTCGAGGTACTCAAGCTGGTCGCCACGGGCATGAACAACCGCGATATCGCGAAGGAGTTGTTCATCTCCGAGAACACCGTGAAGAACCATGTGCGCAACATCCTGGAGAAGCTGCAGCTGCACTCCAGGATGGAGGCCGTGGTGTACGCGATGCGGGAGAAGATCCTCGAAATCCGGTAGGCCGGGCCGCTGGAGGTCAGGCCAGCAGGCCGGTGAGCGCGTGGGTGAGGGGCTCGCGCAGCTCCGGGGTATCGACCCGCTCCACGCGTACGTCCGTGCAGTCCACCCAGCTCGCCGCCTCCACCAGGGCCTGGGCCACCGCCGGGACCGCCTTCGGGCCGTCCAGGGTGATCTGCTTGGCCACCAGCGTGCGTCCCTCGCGGGCCGGGTCCACTCGGCCGACGAGACGGCCGCCTGCCAGGACCGGCATCGCGAAGTAGCCGTGGATGCGCTTCTGCCGGGGGACGTAGGCCTCCAGGCGGTGGGTGAAGCCGAAGATCCGCTCCGTGCGCGCCCGATCCCAGATCAGGGAGTCGAACGGGGACAGGAGTGTGGTGCGGTGGCGGCCGCGCGGTGGGGTGGCCAGGGCCGCGGGGTCCGCCCAGGCGGGTTTGGCCCAGCCCTCCACGGTGACCGGGACCAGGCCGGAGTCGGCGATCACCGCGTCGACCTGCTCGCCCTTGAGGCGGTGGTAGTCGGCGATGTCCGCGCGGGTGCCGACGCCGAGGGACTGGCCGGCCAGGCGGACCAGGCGGCGCAGGCACTCGGTGTCGTCCAGCTCGTCGTGCAGCAGGGCGTCGGGGATGGCGCGTTCCGCGAGGTCGTACACGCGCTTCCAGCCGCGGCGTTCCACGCAGACGACCTCGCCGTGCATCAGGGCGCGCTCTACGGCGACCTTCGAGCCGGACCAGTCCCACCAGTCGGCGGTTTTCTTCGCGCCGCCCAACTCCGTGGCGGTGAGGGGGCCTTCGGTGGTGAGCTGCTTGATCACCTGGTCGTAGGCGCCGTCGGGGAGTTCATGGCCCCAGTGGGGGCGGTTGCGGTACGCGCGGCGGCGGAAGGCGAAGTGGGGCCATTCCTCGACCGGGAGGATGCAGGCGGCGTGTGACCAGTACTCGAAGGCGTGCGTGTCCTTCCAGTAGGCCTGCTCGACTGTTTTGCGGCCTACCGCGCCCAGGCGGGCGTAGGGGATGAGTTCGTGGGAGCGGGCGAGGACCGAGATGGTGTCGAGTTGGACCGCGCCGAGGTGACGGAGTATGCCGCGGACGCCGGATCTGCGGTCGGGGGTGCCGAGGAGGCCCTGGGCGCGGAGGGCGATGCGGCGGGCCTCGTCTGCCGAGAGATCGGTGGTGGGGCGCGGGGTCGTCATGGCTCGCACGATAGGGGGTGGGACTGACAGCGGGGGCTGAGCTGGGGGTTTGGCAGCGGGCGCCGCCCCCGCGGCACGACTGCCCGCAGCTACGCCGACTGGTTTCGTGCCGGCAAATACGGGGCCGTCGACGGCAGGGCCAAGTCTGATGGGAGCAGGGAGCCGACCCAGCAGTCTCTGCGTACGCCCTTGTTGTTGATCGCGGAGCGCATCGTGCCTTCGATGGTGAAACCGGTTCGTTCGGCTACCGCGCGGGATGCCGTGTTGCCTACCTCGGCTCGCCATTCCACTCGGTCGATGGAGGCCGCGGTGAAGGACCAGCGGGCGGCGGTGAGGACTGCCTCTGAGGTGTAGCCCTTGCCGCGGTGTTCCTTTGCCGTCCAGAAGCCGATCTCGGCCACGCCCAGGGCGCGCATCGTCAGGCCGAGCATGCCGACCAGGTCCTCCCCTTCGGGGACCAGGTCCTCCCCTTCGGGGAGGAAGACGCCGAAGGTGAACATGGTGCCGTCCGCCCAGCCGTCGGGGACCAGTTGCTCGGTGAAGCTTCTGGCGTGTTCGGGGAGGTAGGGCGAGGGGATCGTGGTCCAGCGCTGGATGTCGGGGTCCTGTACGGCGCGGTACACGGCGTCGGTGTCGTACGGGCCGACCGTGCGCAGCAGGAGGCGGTCGGTGGTCAGCGTCACGGGGTCCATCGGCCGATTCTGCTCGGGGGCGGTCGTAGACGCCAGGTAATTGCCGTGCGTGAGCGGGTGATCACAATTCGCGTAATTCGTCGGCACCGTGCGGCACCATCCGCGGCGCCCGTCCGTTGTCCCTTTCGAAGAGATATGAAGCAGCGGACGGTCGCGGTCTCGGCAGGCCTCCCGGCGTGGCGGGGTCCTCGCATACGATGGCCGTTGCTCAGCCAAGTCAAATGAAACCGACCGTCCCAGGCCCGACCGGCAAGGAGACCAACCCCCGTGTCCGTCCTCTCGAAGATCATGCGTGCAGGCGAAGGCAAGATCCTGCGCAAGCTGCACCGCATCGCGGACCAGGTCAACTCCATCGAAGAGGACTTCGTCGACCTCTCCGACGCCGAGCTGCGGGCGCTCACCGAGGAGTACAAGCAGCGCTACGCCGACGGTGAGACCCTCGACGACCTGCTCCCCGAGGCCTTCGCCACCGTCCGCGAGGCCGCCAAGCGCGCACTCGGCCAGCGTCACTACGACGTCCAGATCATGGGTGGCGCCGCCCTCCACCTCGGCTATGTGGCCGAGATGAAGACCGGTGAGGGCAAGACCCTCGTCGGCACGCTGCCCGCGTATCTGAACGCGCTGTCCGGCAAGGGCGTCCACCTGATCACGGTCAACGACTACCTGGCCGAGCGCGACTCCGAAATGATGGGCCGCGTCCACAAGTTCCTGGGCCTGAACGTCGGTTGCATCCTCGCCAATATGACGCCGGCCCAGCGCCGCGAGCAGTACAACTGCGATATCACGTACGGCACGAACAACGAGTTCGGCTTCGACTACCTGCGCGACAACATGGCGTGGTCCAAGGACGAGCTCGTCCAGCGCGGCCACAACTTCGCCATCGTCGACGAGGTCGACTCCATCCTCGTCGACGAGGCCCGTACGCCGCTGATCATCTCCGGCCCGGCCGACCAGGCCACCAAGTGGTACGGCGACTTCGCCAAGCTGGTCACCCGTCTGAAGCGGGGCGAGCCCGGCAACCAGCTCAAGGGCATCGAGGAGACCGGCGACTACGAGGTCGACGAGAAGAAGCGCACGGTCGCCATCCACGAGCCCGGCGTCTCCAAGGTCGAGGACTGGCTGGGCATCGACAACCTCTACGAGTCGGTGAACACGCCTCTGGTGGGCTACCTGAACAACGCCATCAAGGCCAAGGAGCTCTTCAAGAAGGACAAGGACTACGTCGTCATGGACGGCGAAGTCATGATCGTCGACGAGCACACCGGCCGTATCCTCGCCGGCCGCCGCTACAACGAGGGCATGCACCAGGCGATCGAGGCGAAGGAAGGGGTGGACATCAAGGACGAGAACCAGACGCTCGCCACGATCACCCTCCAGAACTTCTTCCGCCTCTACAAGCGCCACGACCACGACGGCAAGGAACAGCCCGGTCTGTGCGGCATGACGGGTACGGCGATGACCGAGGCCGCCGAGTTCCACCAGATCTACAAGCTCGGCGTCGTCCCGATCCCGACCAACAAGCCGATGGTCCGCAAGGACCAGTCGGACCTGATCTACCGCACCGAGGTCGCGAAGTTCGAGGCGGTCGTCGACGACATCGTCGAGAAGCACGAGAAGGGCCAGCCGATCCTCGTCGGCACGACCTCGGTCGAGAAGTCCGAGTACCTCTCGCAGCAGCTCAGCAAGCGCGGCGTGCAGCACGAGGTGCTGAACGCCAAGCAGCACGACCGTGAGGCGATCATCGTCGCCCAGGCCGGCCGCAGGGGCGCCGTGACCGTGGCCACCAACATGGCCGGCCGTGGTACGGACATCAAGCTCGGCGGCAACCCCGAGGACCTCGCCGAGGCGGAGCTGCGCCAGCGCGGCCTCGACCCCGAGGAGCACATCGAGGAGTGGGCCGCTGCGCTGCCCGCCGCTCTGGAGCGGGCCGAGAAGGCCGTGCGGTCCGAGTTCGAGGAGGTCAAGGACCTCGGCGGTCTGTACGTCCTCGGCACCGAGCGGCACGAGTCGCGTCGTATCGACAACCAGCTCCGCGGTCGTTCCGGCCGTCAGGGCGACCCGGGCGAGTCCCGCTTCTACCTGTCCCTGGGCGACGACCTGATGCGTCTGTTCAAGGCGCAGATGGTCGAGCGCGTGATGTCGATGGCGAACGTCCCGGACGATGTGCCGATCGAGAACAAGATGGTCACGCGCGCGATCGCATCCGCGCAGTCGCAGGTCGAGCAGCAGAACTTCGAGACCCGTAAGAACGTTCTGAAGTACGACGAGGTCCTCAACCGCCAGCGTGAGGTCATCTACGGCGAGCGCCGCCGCGTCCTGGAGGGCGAGGACCTGCATGAGCAGGTTCAGCACTTCATGGACGACACCATCGACGCCTACATCACCGCGGAGACCGCCGAGGGCTTCGCCGAGGAGTGGGACCTGGACCGGCTGTGGGGCGCCTTCAAGCAGCTCTACCCGGTGAAGGTCACCATCGAGGAGCTGGAGGAGGCGGCCGGCGACCGTGCCGGGCTCACCGCCGACTTCATCTCGGAGTCCATCAAGGACGACATCCACGAGCAGTACGCGGCGCGTGAGACGCAGCTCGGCTCCGAGATCATGCGTGAGCTGGAGCGCCGGGTCGTGCTGTCGGTGCTGGACCGCAAGTGGCGCGAGCACCTCTACGAGATGGACTACCTCCAGGAGGGCATCGGCCTGCGCGCGATGGCCCAGAAGGACCCGCTGGTCGAGTACCAGCGCGAGGGCTTCGACATGTTCACCGCCATGATGGAGGGCATCAAGGAGGAGTCCGTCGGCTACCTGTTCAACCTGGAGGTCCAGGTCGAGCAGCAGGTCGAGGAGGTCCCGGTCGAGGAGGCCAGGCCGACGCTGGAGAAGGCTGCGCAGGATGGCGTTCCCGCGCAGGCGGGCGCGCGTCCGGAGATCCGCGCGAAGGGTCTTGACGCTCCGCAGCGGCGCAACCTGCACCTCTCCGCGCCGACCGTGGACGGCGCGGGCGGCACCGTCGAGAGCGACTGGTCCGACGACGAGGAGCCGGTGCGCTCGGAGGCGGACGGCCTCACGCGCGCGGAGCGGCGCAAGCAGTCGCGGGGCGGGCGACGCCGTAAGAAGTAGTCCCGCAGCGCCCGGAAGGGCGTCTCAGGGGCTGTGAAGGGCCGGGTCACCGTCGGGTGCCCCGGCCCTTCGGCATGAGGTCGTACGGCGGTCTCGGGCGCCCTCAGTCGTCGTTGGCGCTGGGCCGGGTGGGGCCGCCGAGTTCCACGGCCGTACAGCGCCAGCGCAGGTCCCGGCCCTGTTCCAGGCGGAAGGCCATCGCGCGCAGGCGGTTGCCGGCGCCGATGCGGGCGAAGGCCTCGATGGCGCCGGGGGAGGGGACGTAGTAGCCGATGTCGCGGACCACCGGTCGGGTGCCGCGGGTGGTGCGCAGGGGGCCGCGTTCGGCGAGCCAGGCCAGGTCGTCGTAGGCGCGGCCGGCGGTGTGGCGGAGCATGCAGTGCACCGGGCGTTGTCCGCTCAGGACAGCGAGGAGGCGGTCGGCGAAGACGTCGGTGGGGCGGGGCTGAGGGACGGCGGGTGGTACGGGGCGGCGAGAGGTCTGGGGTGGGACGGCGGGGGCCGCCTGCTGAGTGCTTCTCGTGGCGGTGGGGGTGGTGCTCGTCGGGGGGTGGTTGTCGCGGGGCCTGCCTGCGATCGGGGTGCGAGGTGGGGTGCCGCCGGGGCGGCGGGGGTCGCGGCGGCCCGGCGGGCGGGCGCCGGGGTGGTTCTTCGCCCTCGTCATGACCTTGTTCATGGGTGCCCCCGGTGGGTCGGCCCGGGATGTCTACCGGGCAGTAACTTTGTGGTTGGGGATCTTGTACGGGGCGCGGGCGCCGGGCATCAAACGAAGTGCGGGGGCGGGTCGGGGGTCCGGAATCTTCACCTATCCGGATGACCTCGGGGGTGCTCGGGGCCGGGATCGTGGGGGTGGGCCGGGTGAGTTTCCGGACGTGAGTGGACGGCCGCGGGGGCGCGGGTGGGGGCTCGAAAGGGGACGGCCGCACGTATCCTGAAGGCCCTTCGGGAGGTGCGGGAACGCCCTCTCCGGGGACTGTTGCGGAGCCTCCGACCACGAAAGCGGCCAGCCATGCGCGTCTACGTCCCCCTGACCCTTCCTGGTCTCGCCGAGGCGTACAAGACGGGCGAACTGGGGGGCGGGCCTGTGCTCGCCTACGCCGTCACGCCCGCGTTGCGCGAGTGGTACCTCTCGGACGACATCGAGGAGCTGGAGTACGCGGCGCTGAACCGGGCCGCGGTGGCGTCGCTGCGATTGCTGGCGGCGGATTCCGGGGCGGTGCGACGGCGGGTGGTGGTCGCCGTCGACGTGCCCGACGGGGCGGCGACGGCCGATCCCGACCGGGGGCTGGATCCTGCGGCGCTCGGTGAGGTGCGGGTCGCGGGGCCGGTGCCGCTCGGGAAGGCGGCGGCCGTGCATGTCGACGCGGGCGACGCGGAGGCGGATGTGGCCGCCGCGGTTCAGGCGCTGGAGGCGGCGGACGGTGGGGACGACGACGCCCAGTTCGTGGTGGACGGGGCCGAGGACCATGAGCTGCTGTGGTACGCGACGCAGGAGATTCCGAACCTGGTGGGGCTCGGCGGGGCTTCCCGTCCGTGACCTGCGGTTCTCTTGATTGTCAGTGGGGGCGGGTACGTTTTTGGGCATGGGGAAGCGAGTAGGGGCGCACATCGTCTGGGACTGGAACGGGACGCTGTTCCATGACAACGACGCGATCATCGGGGCCACGAACGCGGCGTTCGCCGAGCTGGGGCTTGAGCCGATCACGATGGAGCAGTACCGGGCGCTGTACTGCGTGCCGGTGCCGAAGTTCTATGAGCGGTTGCTGGGGCGGTTGCCCACCGATGCCGAGTGGGAGGTCATGGATGCGACCTTTCATCGGTACTACTCCGAGCATCGGGTGCGGTGCGGGCTGACCGCGGGAGTGACCGAGCTGCTGGCCGACTGGGGGGCCGCGGCCGGGCGTAGTCAGTCGATTCTCAGCATGTACGGGCATGAGGAGCTTGTGCCGTTGGTGCGGGGGTTCGGGATCGAGGCGCACTTCATACGGGTGGACGGGCGGACCGGGCCCTCTGGGGGGAGCAAGGCCGAGCACATGGTGCGGCATCTCGGGGCGCTGGGCGGGGTGGATCCGGGGCGGACCGTGGTGATCGGGGACGCGGCCGATGACGCGGTGGCGGCGCTGCATGTGGGGGCGCGGGCCGTGTTGTACACCGGGGGGTCGCACAGCCGGGCCAGTCTGGAGGGTGCGGGGGTTCCGGTGGTGGACACGCTGGACGAGGCGGTCGCGGAGGCGGAGCGGTTGGCGGCGTAGCCGGTCGGCCGCCGCTGCGACGCGAGTGACCGCAGCGGCGGTGTGCGGTGGGCTCGTTACGTCACGGGCGCCTTCGCTCGCAGTACCGTCAGGAACTCCCGCATCCAGGCGCTGTGGTCCGGCCAGGCTCGGGACGAGACCAGGGTGCCGTCCACCACCGCTTCCGCGTCCTGGAAGATCGCGCCGGCTGACTGCATGTCCAGTTCCAGGGCGGGGTACGCCGTGACGCGGCGGCCTCGTAGGCCGTCGATGGCGGCCGTAAGCAGGGGGCCGTGGCAGATCTGGGCGATCGGTTTGTCCGCGTCGATGAAGGACTTGAGGATCTTGCGGAGTTCCGGGTCGTTGCGGAGGTACTCGGGGGCTCGGCCGCCGGGGATGACCACGGCGGCGTAGTCGCCGGGGTCCACCTCGGAGAAGGCCAGGTCGGCGGGCCAGGTGTAGCCGGGCTTCTCCGTGTACGTGTCGAAGCCGGGCTCGAAGTCGTGGACGACGAACTGGAGCTTCTTGCGGGCGGGGGCGGCGATATGGACGTCGTAGCCCTCCTCGCGGAGGCGCTGATAGGGGTACAGGACCTCCAGTGACTCCGCTGCGTCGCCGGTGACGATGAGGATTTTCGCTGTCATGTCTGGTGCGCTCCCCTTTTTCGGCCGTGGACTGCGACTCCGTCGGGCTCTCTGGCAACGTGCCTCCATCGGCGGAGCTTGCCAAGGGGGCCCGCGTATGGCTGATACGCCACCTCCCACACCTCCGCTCCTGTGCAGAACGTCAAACTTCCACCCCCGGTTTTGTACACATACGGCTCATGACGGCCCCCCGGTAATCAGCGATAGCCTTGTGGCGTGATCAGCGCGATAGCTCGCGGGGGCGTTCCAGCCCCTGCCCTGCGCCCGGTGAGCACGGATGACATCCGTGGCCGGGTGGTGGTCGCTGGTCTTCGCGGGCGGGTTGGGGACGAGAGAGTTCCCACGGCGGCGCGCAACCCCTCGGTGACGGCGCTGCGGAGAGCAGTGTCACACCCGTCGGTCGCGCCGATTTTGGCTGATATCCCCCCGCTCATCTCACCTCGCGGCATAGCGTCGAAGCAGACCGGACACCCCGCGTCGCGACGTTACGTCGGAGGGGACGAGACCGTACTTCCTTCTACGTCACGCAACGGCGCGCGACAGGAGCCAGAGGACAATGCAGACCAAGCTGGACGAAGCAAAGGCCGAGCTGCTCGAACGGGCCGCCCGGGTAGCTGAGAACAGCCCGGTCGGGGGGCACCTACCGACTGGGACCACGGGCGAGGCCACCCCGGACCGGGACACCGTGCTCTCGTTCCTCCAGCGTTACTACCTGCACACCGCCCCGGAGGACCTCACCGACCGCGACCCGGTCGATGTCTTCGGAGCCGCCTACTCGCACTACCGGCTGGCCGAGACCCGCCCGCAGGGTACGGCCAATGTGCGGGTCCACACGCCGACGGTGGAGGAGAACGGCTGGACCTGCAGCCACTCCGTCGTCGAGGTCGTCACCGACGACATGCCCTTCCTGGTCGACTCGGTCACCAATGAGCTGACCCGGCAGGGACGTGGCATCCACGTAGTCATCCACCCCCAGGTCGTCGTCCGCCGCGATGTCACCGGCAAGCTCGTCGAGGTGCTCGCCACCCCTCCGGCCGTCGGTGAGCGTCCGCACGACGCGCACACCGAGTCCTGGATCCACGTAGAGATCGACCGGGAGACCGACCGCTCCGATCTGAAGCAGATCACCGCCGATCTGCTGCGCGTCCTGTCCGACGTCCGCGAGGCCGTCGAGGACTGGGAGAAGATGCGGGACGCGTCGATCCGGCTCTCCGAGAGCCTGGCCGAGGAGCATGTCCCCGGCGATCTGCCGGGACCCGAGGTCGAGGAGGCCCGCGAGCTGCTCCAGTGGCTGGCCGCCGACCACTTCACCTTCCTCGGCTACCGCGAGTACGAGCTGCGCGACGACGACTCGCTGGCCGCCGTCCCCGGCACCGGTCTCGGCATCCTGCGCTCCGACCCGCACCACGCCGGTGAGGACGCCCACCCCGTCAGCCCCTCCTTCGAGCGACTGCCCGCCGACGCCCGCGCCAAGGCCCGCGAGCACAAGCTGCTGGTGCTGACCAAGGCCAACAGCCGCGCCACCGTGCACCGGCCGTCGTACCTGGACTACATCGGCGTCAAGAAGTTCGACGCCGAGGGGAATGTCGTCGGCGAGCGACGCTTCCTCGGGCTCTTCTCCTCCGCCGCGTACACCGAGTCCGTCCGCCGCGTCCCCGTCATCCGCCGCAAGGTCGCCGACGTGCTCAAGCGCGCCGGGTTCTCGCCGAACAGCCACGACGGCCGCGACCTGCTCCAGATCCTGGAGACCTACCCGCGCGACGAGCTCTTCCAGACGCCCGTCGACGAGCTCCAGACGATCGTCACCAGCGTGCTCTACCTCCAGGAGCGGCGCCGGCTGCGGCTCTACCTGCGTCAGGACGAGTACGGCCGCTACTACTCCGCCCTCGTCTATCTGCCCCGGGACCGCTACACCACCGGCGTCCGGCTGCGGATCATCGACATCCTCAAGGAGGAGCTCGGCGGCATCAGCGTCGACTTCACCGCCTGGAACACCGAGTCGATCCTGTCCCGGCTGCACTTCGTGGTCCGGGTCCCGCAGGGCACCGAGCTGCCGCAGCTCAGCGACCTGGACAAGGAGCGCATCGAGGCCCGCCTGGTCGAGGCCGCGCGCTCCTGGGCCGACGGTTTCGCCGAGGCGATGAACGCCGAGCTCGGCGAGGAGCGGGCCGCGGAACTGCTGCGCCGCTACAACAACGCCTTCCCCGAGGGCTACAAGGCCGACCACACCCCGCGCGCCGCGGTCGCCGACCTCGTCCACCTCGAAGCGCTCGGCGAGGACAAGAACTTCGCGCTCAGCCTGTACGAGCCGGTCGGCGCCGCCCCCGAGGAGCGCCGCTTCAAGATCTACCGCAAGGGCGCGGCCATCTCCCTGTCCGCCGTGCTGCCGGTACTCAGCCGGCTCGGCGTCGAGGTCGTCGACGAGCGGCCCTACGAGCTGCGCTGCTCGGACCGCTCCGTCGCCTGGATCTACGACTTCGGCCTGCGCATGCCGCAGTTCGGCACCGGCGGCACCGACTACCTCGGCGACGACGCCCGCGAGCGCGTCCAGGAGGCCTTCGCCGCCACCTGGACTGGCAAGGCCGAGAACGACGGCTTCAACGCCCTGGTGCTGAGCGCCGGACTGACCTGGCGGCAGGCCATGGTCCTGAGGGCCTACGCGAAGTACCTGCGCCAGGCCGGGTCCACCTTCTCGCAGGACTACATGGAGGACACCCTCCGCAACAACGTCCACACCACCCGGCTCCTCGTCTCCCTGTTCGAGGCGCGGATGTCCCCGGACCGCCAGCGCGCCGGGCACGAGATCGTGGATGCCCTGCTCGAAGAGGTCGACGCGGCCCTGGACCAGGTGGCGAGCCTCGACGAGGACCGCATCCTGCGCTCCTTCCTCACCGTCATCAAGGCGACCCTGCGCACCAACTTCTTCCAGGAGGCCGCGGGCGGCGCCCCGCACGACTACGTCTCCATGAAGTTCGACCCGCAGGCCATCCCGGACCTGCCGGCGCCGCGTCCGGCGTACGAGATCTGGGTGTACTCGCCGCGGGTCGAGGGTGTGCACCTCAGGTTCGGCAAGGTCGCCCGCGGTGGTCTGCGCTGGTCCGACCGGCGGGAGGACTTCCGGACCGAGATCCTTGGTCTGGTGAAGGCGCAGATGGTGAAGAACACCGTCATCGTGCCGGTCGGCGCCAAGGGCGGATTCGTCGCCAAGCAGCTGCCGGACCCGTCCGTGGACCGGGACGCTTGGCTGGCCGAGGGCATCGCCAGCTACAAGACGTTCATCTCGGCGCTGCTCGACATCACCGACAACATGGTCGCCGGCGAGGTCGTACCGCCCGCCGATGTCGTACGGCACGACGAGGACGACACCTACCTGGTGGTCGCCGCCGACAAGGGCACCGCGACCTTCTCCGACATCGCCAACCAGGTCGCCGAGCAGTACAACTTCTGGCTCGGTGACGCCTTCGCCTCCGGCGGCTCGGCCGGTTACGACCACAAGGGCATGGGCATCACCGCCCGCGGCGCCTGGGAGTCCGTCAAGCGGCACTTCCGGGAGCTGGGCGTGGACACCCAGACCGAGGACTTCACGGTCGTCGGCATCGGCGACATGTCCGGTGACGTGTTCGGCAACGGCATGCTGCTCAGCGAGCACATCCGGCTGGTCGCGGCCTTCGACCACCGGCACATCTTCATCGACCCGAACCCGGACGCGGCGACCTCGTACGCCGAGCGCCGCCGCATGTTCGAGCTGCCGCGCTCCAGCTGGGCCGAGTACAACACCGCCCTGATCTCGGCCGGTGGCGGCATCTTCCCGCGTACCGCCAAGGCGATCCCGGTCAACGCCCACATCCGCGAGGCCCTCGGCATCGAGGGCAAGGTGTCCAAGATGACACCGGCCGAGCTGATGAAGGCGATCCTTGAGGCTCCGGTGGACCTGCTGTGGAACGGCGGCATCGGTACATACGTCAAGGCCTCCACCGAGTCGAACTCCGACGTCGGCGACAAGGCCAACGACGCCATCCGTGTCGACGGCGCCGACCTGCGCGTCAAGGTCGTCGGTGAGGGCGGCAACCTGGGGCTGACCCAGCTCGGCCGGATCGAGTTCGCCCGGCACGGCGGCAAGATCAACACCGATGCCATCGACAACAGCGCGGGCGTGGACACCTCCGACCATGAGGTGAACATCAAGATCCTGCTCAACAGCCTGGTCACCGACGGCGACATGACCGTCAAGCAGCGCAACAAGCTGCTCGCCGAGATGACCGACGAGGTCGGCCGGCTGGTCCTGCGCAACAACTACGCGCAGAACACCGCCATCGCCAACGCGCTCGCCCAGTCCAGGGACATGCTCCACGCCCAGCAGCGCTATATGCGCCACCTGGTGCGCGCCGGTCTGCTCGACCGAGCCCTGGAGTTCCTGCCCACCGACCGCCAGATCCGCGAACGGCTCGGCACGGGAGACGGCCTGACCGGCCCGGAGACGGCCGTCCTGCTGGCGTACACGAAGATCACGGTCGCCGAGGAGCTGCTGCACACCTCGCTCCCGGACGACCCCTATCTGCGCGGGCTGCTGGAGGCGTACTTCCCGAGTGCGCTGCGCGAGCAGTTCCCCGAGCACATCGACAGCCACCCGCTGCGCCGTGAGATCACCACGACCGTGCTGGTCAACGACACGGTCAACACCGGTGGTACGACCTATCTGCACCGGCTGCGCGAGGAGACCGGGGCCTCGCTCGAGGAGATCGTCCGGGCGCAGACCGCGGCCCGCGCGATCTTCCGCTCGGCGCCCGTGTGGGACGCGGTCGAGGCCCTGGACAACCAGGTCGAGGCCGCCGTACTGACGCGCATCCGGCTGCACTCGCGGCGGCTGGTCGAGCGCGGCACGCGCTGGCTGCTCAACAACCGGCCGCAGCCGCTCCAGCTCACCGAGACCGTCGACTTCTTCGGCGAGCGGGTCGAGCAGGTGTGGCAGCAGCTCCCGAAGCTGCTGCGCGGCGCGGATCTGGAGTGGTACCAGCAGATCTACGACGAGCTGTCCGCGGCCGGTGTCACGGACGAAGTCGCCACGCGCGTGGCCGGGTTCTCCTCCGCCTTCCCGGCGCTCGACATCGTCTCGGTGGCCGACCGCGTGGCCAAGGAGCCGCTGGATGTCGCCGAGGTCTACTACGACCTCGCCGACCGGCTGCGGATCACC
Source organism: Streptomyces sp. NBC_00287 (assembly GCF_036173105.1). Taxonomy (NCBI): domain Bacteria; kingdom Bacillati; phylum Actinomycetota; class Actinomycetes; order Kitasatosporales; family Streptomycetaceae; genus Streptomyces; species Streptomyces sp. NBC_00287. The sequence goes on along the minus strand of NZ_CP108053.1, from coordinate 3,869,818 downwards.
CAGCTCATGGACCGCATCATCGAGCTGCCCCGCAACGACCGCTGGCAGTCCATGGCCCGCGCCTCCATCCGCGAGGACCTGTACGCGGCCCACGCGGCGCTGACCTCGGACGTCCTCGCGGTCGGCAACGGCTCCTCCACCCCCGAACAGCGCTTCAAGGCGTGGGAGGAGAAGAACGCGGCGATCCTGGGCCGGGCGCGCACCACGCTGGAGGAGATCCAGGGCTCGGAGACGTTCGACCTCGCCAACCTGTCGGTGGCGATGCGGACGATGCGCACGCTCCTGCGGACGCATTCATAGGCGCTACGACAGTGAAGGGCGCCCCGGGCCGTGATGGCTCGGGGCGCCCTTCGTTCTCGTAGGAGTTAGGCGGGCTGGGCCGCGACCTTGGGCTTGGGCTTGGCCTTGGGCTTCTTGTCGCCGGTGAAGGCCTCGTACTCCTTCAGGACGTCCTCCGTCGGGCCGTCCATGCGCAGTTCACCGCGCTCCAGCCACAGGACGCGGTCGCAGGTGTCGCGGATGGACTTGTTGTTGTGGCTGACCAGGAACACCGTGCCGGCGTGCTTGCGCAGTTCGCGGATGCGCTGCTCGGAGCGCCGCTGGAAGGCGCGGTCGCCGGTGGCGAGGGCCTCGTCGATGAGCAGGACATCATGGTCCTTGGCGGCGGCGATGGAGAAGCGGAGCCGGGCGCCCATGCCGGAGGAGTAGGTGCGCATGGGCAGGGTGATGAAGTCGCCCTTCTCGTTGATACCGGAGAAGTCGACGATCTCCTCGTACCGCTCCTTGATCTGCTCGCGGGACATGCCCATGGCGAGGCCGCCGAGGTAGACATTGCGCTCGCCGGTCAGGTCGCCCATCAGGGCCGCGTTCACGCCGAGCAGGGAGGGCTGGCCGTCGGTGTAGATGGCGCCGCTCTCCACCGGCAGCAGGCCCGCGACCGCCTTGAGCAGGGTGGACTTTCCGGAGCCGTTGGTGCCGATGAGTCCGATGGCCTCGCCCTTGTACGCGACGAAGGACACCTTCTTCACGGCGTGCACCTTGCGCACGCCCGCCGCCTTCTCGGCGTTCTTGCGGCGCAGGATGCGGTTGAGGGCGGCGGTGGCGGAACCGCGGCCCGCGCCCGTGCCGTTGACGCGGTAGACGATGTCGACGCGGTCCGCGATGACGGTGGGGGTCTGGTCGTTCAGGTTCTCAGCCACGGCCGTAGGTCTCCTCAGCCTTCCAGAAGTAGATGAAACCGCCGACCCCGGCGAGCAGGGCCCAGCCGGTGGCGAGCGCCCACACATGCGGGGGCAGCTGGCTCCCGTGGAAGCTGTCGATCAGGGCGAAGCGCATCAGGTCGATGTAGACGGCGGGCGGGTTGCACTGGAGCACGGGGCCCACCCAGGACGGCCAGTCCTGGTGCTTGGTCAGCAGGTGGTCGATGCTCCACATCACGCCCGAGGTGTACATCCAGGTGCGCAGCACGAACGGCATCAGCTGGGCGATGTCCGGGGTCTTCGCGCCCACCCGGGCCATGATCAGCGAGACACCGGCGTTGAAGGTGAACTGGAGCACCAGGGCCGGAACGGCGAGCAGCCAGGAGGCGGCGACCGGCACACCGAAGGCGAGCAGGATGACGACCAGGGCGAGCATCGAGAACAGCAGCTGCTGGAGCTGCTGGAGGCAGAAGGAGATCGGCAGTGCGGCCCGCGGGAAGTGCAGGGCGCGCACGAGGCCGAGGTTGCCGGAGATCGCTCGGGTGCCCGCGAGGATCGAGCTCTGCGTGAAGGTCCAGATGAACACGCCCGTGACCAGGAACGGGACGTAGTCCGGCACACCATCCTTGGTGCCCAGCAGCACGCCGAAGATCAGGAAGTAGACGGCCGCGTTCAGCAGCGGGTTCATCACCTGCCAGAGCTGGCCGAGCTTCGCCTGGCTGTACTGGGCGGTCAGCTTGGCCGTGGAGAACGCGGCGATGAAGTGGCGCCTGTCCCACAGCTGGCGGACGTACTCGGGCAGGGAGGGGCGGGCACCGCTGACCGAGAGGCCGTGGCGGTCGGCGAGGGCCGCGAGGTCGACGTCGGTGTCGGGTGGGGCCGTCGTCGTCGGGGGCGGTGTGTCGAGGACCTGGCTCACATCCGCTGCTTTCGTTCGGGGGGTGGGGGTGCGCGGTCCCGGCGCCTCGTGTTCGCTCACCAGACTCTTTACGTTCGCTTACGTCGGGACGGGACCGTATCGTCGCAACGCGAGCGTAGGCCGAGTCGACGTCGGAACGCAACCGTTTCGTCGTAACGCCCTATGCTGGTCCGCATGACGACGAACGCCGACGGATCCCAGCCGCGTCCGCGCCGCCGGGCCCCTGCGGGGGCGGCCGTGCTGCGGGCGGATGTGACGGAAGCGATCCGGGCGGCCGTGTTCGAGGAGCTCGCGGCCGTCGGGTATGCGCGGATGTCCATCGAGGGGATCGCGCGGCGGGCGGGCGTCGGGAAGACGGCGGTGTACCGGCGGTGGCGGTCGAAGCTGCACCTGGTGCTCGACGTGGTGTCGGCGCTGGCCGTGCAGGGGCTGCCCGCGCCGGACACGGGGTCGTTGGAAGGGGATCTGCGGCTGCTGTACGAGGTGACCTCGCGGGCGCTGCGGCATCCGGTCGCCTCGCAGATCATTCCCGATCTCCAGGCGGAGGCCGCGCGCAACCCCGAGATCGCCGAGGCCATGCAGAAGGCGTTGCGGGAAGGGCAGGACGGGGTCGCCAGCGGGATCGTGGCGGCGGCGGAGCGGCGGGGGGAGGTCCGGGAGGGGATCGACCACGATCTGGCGCTGGATCTGATCTCCGGGCCGCTGTACTGGCGGTCGGTGGTGATCCGGAGCCCGAAGCTGCCGAAGGGGTATCTGGCGGCGCTGGCTCGGGCTACGGCGGGGGCGCTTCAGGCGCTGTGACGGGGCGCTCGGTGGGGCTGGTGTCTCGTCGCCGGGCGCGGGTCCGGCTGTGCCCACCCGTTCCGCTCTGCGGAACGACTGCCCACAGCCTGTACGGGGCGGGGGCTCCTGCGGCCTGTACGGCGCTCGGATGGGCCCGCTGCCTGTGGGCGTGCGGGTGGCGGCTCGCAGCCTGTACGGGGTGCGGGCGGGGGCTCGCAGCCTGTACGGCCGCCGCCTCCGGCCTGTTCTGCTACTCGGCCAGCCTTCGCGTCAGCTGTTCCAACTCGCCCGCGTCCAGCACCCGTTCACCAAACCCCGGCAGTGGTACGTGCAACACCTCCGTCCAGCGCTTCGGTACCGCCCCGATGCCGTACACCGCCCCCGCCAGACCGCCCGTCACCGCTGCCACCGTGTCCGTGTCGCCGCCGAGGTCGATCGCCGCGCGTACCGCGTCCTCGTAGGACGGCGTGGTGCGCAGGGCCCAGACTGCCGAGCCCAGGCAGGGCCAGACGGCGCCGTTGAATTCGGTGGCCTGGTCGGGGTGCCAGTCGGGGGCGAGGACTGTGGTGTAGCGGTCCCTGTGGTCCTCGTGGACTGCCTTCAGGGTGTCCTCCACCGCCGTCAACGGGTTGCCTCCCGCCAGCGCCACCCGGATCAGCTCATGGAAGATCGCCGTCCCCTCCCACGCCGCCCTGTCTCCATGAGTGAGCGCGGACAGCCTGCGGGCCGCCTCCATCGTGGCCTCGCGGCCTTGCCGCGCGAAGTACACGGCCGAGGGCGCCGCCCTCATCAACGCGCCGTTTCCCGCCGCCCGTTGGTTCACCTGGAAGTGCAGTGCGGCCGCCGTGTCCCAGGGGTCGCCGCTGGTCAGGACCGCTTCCGTCTGGAGGCCGATGTCTTTCGGTTCCGCCGCCGCCCAGCGCCGGAACCGGCGGAACACATCGGGGAGTTCGAGCCCGTCGCACTCCAGCAGTGACTCCGCGACCAGGACCGCCATCTGTGTGTCGTCGGTCGCCTCACCCGGGTCCCAGCCACCTCCCCCGCACATCTCACCGCCCTCGCCGGGGCGAGGGAAGCGCGCCGAGAACGCGCCCTCCGGGCCGAATTCGAAGGGCGCCCCCAGGGCGTCACCCACGGCTGAGCCGATGACCGCGCCTGTCGCTGAGTCGAGCATTCCCGCAGGTTAGTCGCGCGCGGCTGCCGGATGCAGGCGTACCCAGCCCTCCCAGGCCGAGGTGATCATGTCCTGGACGTCGTGTTTGGCCTTCCAGCCGAGTTCGGTGGCCGCTCGGTCGGAGGAGGCGACGACGCGGGCCGGGTCGCCGGGGCGGCGGGGGGTGGTGGTCGGGGGGCGGTCGTAGCCGGTGAGGGCGTTGATCCGGTCGATCATTTCGCGGACGGAGACGCCCTCGCCGCGTCCGATGTTGAGGGTCAGGTCGCGGCCGGGGGACGACCGGAGTGCCCGCGCCGCCGCCACATGCGCCTCCGCCAGGTCGACCACGTGGATGTAGTCCCGTACGCAGGTGCCGTCCGGCGTCGGATAGTCGTCGCCGAAGATGCGAGGGGGTTCGTTCGCCGTGAGTTTTTCGAAGACCATCGGGATGAGGTTGAAGACGCCCACGTCGGCCAGCTCGGGGGTCGCCGAGCCCGCCACGTTGAAGTAGCGGAGCGACGCCGTCGACAGGCCCGTCGCCCTTGCCGTCGCCCTCACCAGCCACTCGCCCGCCAGCTTTGTCTCGCCGTACGGGGACAGCGGGGCGCACGGTGTCTCCTCGGTGACCAGCTCCACGTCCGGCATGCCGTAGACCGCCGCCGAGGACGAAAACACGAAGGAGGGCACGCCGGCCGAGACCACCGCGTCCAGCAGGACGCGCAGGCCCTCCACGTTCTCCCGGTAGTAGCGCAGCGGCTGCTCCACCGACTCGCCGACCTGCTTCTTCGCCGCGAGATGCACGACCCCGGTGATCCCGTGGTCCACGAGGGCACGCATCACCTGCTCGGCGTCCAGGGTGGAGCCCACGACCAGCGGGACGTCATCGGGCACGCGCTCGGAGATGCCGGTGGACAGGTCGTCGTAGACAACCGTCCGCTCGCCCGCCTCGGACATCGCCCGTACGACATGCGCCCCGATGTATCCGGCGCCGCCGGTGATCAGCCAGGTCATGTGCGGCCGTCCCCTCGTCTGTTGGCCCGTGCGTGGAGCATAACCACTCCGATTTGCCGTCAATGAACGGTAATGGTCGGTTAATAGCACAAGATCTGGGATGTGGTGAGTCGGGAAACGGAAGCGGACGGCCGATCCCGGGCCCTGGCGGTCTGCCTGCCCACCGTCCTCATGACGGCCCTCGGGCTCTGGGGCATCGACCGCGGCGGCATATGGCGCGACGAGGCGGTCACCTTCCAGGTCGCGCGCCGGTCGGTGCCGGAGATCTGGCGGCTGCTGCACGGCGTGGACGCGGTGCACGGCCTGTACTACCTCCTCATGCACACCGTCCTCGCCCTGCGCCCCGGCGAGGTCGTCCTCCGACTGCCGTCGGTGTGCGGAGCCGCCGCGGCGACGGGCCTGGTCGCGGCCCTCGGAGTGCGGCTGGCGGGACCGCGGGTCGGGCTGTGGGCGGGCCTGATGTACGCCGTCACCCCGCTGGCCGGTCACTACGCGCAGGAGGGACGGTCGTACGCCCTGGTCGGCGCCGGAGTCGCGGGCGCGACGCTGCTGCTCGTCCGCGCGCTGGACGGCGGGCGGACCTGGCTCGCGTACACGGGCGTCGTCGGCCTCACCTGCCTCCTGCACGAGCTCGCGGTACTGATGCTCTGCGCACACGCCGTGACCCTCGCGGCGGTACGGGCGGGCCCCAGGATGTGGGTGCGCTGGGCCGGAGGCGCCACCGCCGCAGGCCTGATGCTGCTGCCGCTGGTGTTGGCGTCCCGGGCGCAGGCGGGGCAGGTGGAGTGGCTGCCGGAACCGGGGCTGGGGAGCGCGGAGCGGTTGCTGCGCGGCTTTGTCATCGCGCCCAAGGGGCTGGTCTTCGAGACCGGCGTGGTGCTGATGCTGGCGGGGCTCGCGGCCCGCAGGGTGGCCGCCGTGGCGCTGCCGCTGATGGCGGTGCCACCGGGGCTGCTGATGCTGGTCTCGCAGGTACGGCCGATGTACGACGACCGGTATGTGCTGTACGCGCTGGCCGGGGCACCGCTGCTGATCGCGGCCGGCGCCGACCGGCTCGCCGACTGGATCACGGGCCGGATGCCGTACGTCCCGCTCGCCGGCGCCCTCGCCGTCCTCGTCGCCTTCCTCCACCACCTCCCCCTGCACCGCCAGGACCGCGCCCCCGACCGACGGCCGGACAACCTCGCCGCCGTCTCCTCCCTCGCCGCAGGTCAGATCCGCCGGGGCGACCCGGTGCTGTTCGTGCCCTCCATCGGACGGCGGGCGGCGGTGGCGTACCCGGAGGGGTTCCGGCAGGCCCGGGACATCGCGCTACGGGAGCCGGGGCCGGGCTCCGGGACGCTGTACGGGCGGGAGGCCGGGCCCGGGGAGCTGCGCCGCAGGCTCTCGGCGGTGGACCGGGTGTGGGTGGTGGCCGAGCCGTACACGCTGCGCTCGGACTGGCTGCCGCGCAACCCCAGCGAGCGCGCCAAGATCACGGTCGTATGGGAGGACTTCGTCCCACGCGCGGAGTACGTGCGCGGAGGCGTGACCCTGCGCCTCTACGAACGCCGCCCGACTACGGTGCTGCCGCTGACAGGGCCGCCTCGTCGAGGGCGGTGGTGAGCTCGTCCAGGCGGGAGCGCAGGGCGCCGATCTCCTCGACGTCGAAGCCGGTCGCCGCGGCGATCCGGCGCGGTACCTGGAGCGCCTGCTCACGCAGGGCCGAGCCCTCCTCGGTCAGCCGCACCTCCACCGACCGCTCGTCGCGCGCGCTGCGCTCCCGGCGGACCAGGCCCGCGCTCTCCAGCCGCTTCAGCAGCGGGGAGAGCGTGCCGGAATCCAGCCGCAGGTGTTCGCCCAGCTTCTTGACGGGCAGGTCGCCGTGCTCCCACAGCACCAGCATCACCAGGTACTGCGGGTAGGTGAGACCGAGGTCCTTGAGGATCACGCGGTAGACGCCGTTGAAGGCACGCGCGGCCGCGTGCAGGGAGAAGCAGATCTGGCGGTCCAGGCGGAGCCATTCCTCCTGGGGCGCGGTGGGTGTCTCGGTCCGGTTCATGTCTCCAGGGTAGCTCTTGTCCGCCATTTAGTTGTGCACAATTTAATTGTGTGCTCTACTTGAGCCTGTCAACGAGCCCCGACTTCTCGAACAGGGATGGTTCATCCATGGACGCGATCTACACCGCCGTCGCCACCGCCACCCACGGCCGCGAAGGCCGTGCCATCAGCTCCGACGGCAAACTCGACCTCCAGCTGGCCCCGCCGGTGGAGCTCGGCGGCAACGGCCAGGGCACCAACCCCGAGCAGCTCTTCGCCGCGGGCTACGCCGCCTGCTTCGCCAGCGCGCTGGGCCTCGTGGGCCGCCAGGCCAAGGTCGACGTCACCGAGGCCGCCGTCACCGGCGAGGTCGGCATCGGCAAGCAGGGCGAGGGCTTCGGTCTGAAGGTCACGCTGCGCGTCGAGCTGCCCGACACGGTGGACGCGGAGACCGGCCGCAAGCTCGTCGACCAGGCCCACCAGGTGTGCCCCTACTCCAACGCCACCCGCGGCAACATCGACGTCGACCTCGTCATCGAGTAACCCGCGCCAGCACCTCCCCCGTCCGCGGGCTCCACGCCACGACCACCGCCTCCTCCGGGACCGTGCGGCTGCGGGTCAGCAGTAGCCAGCTCACGTGGTAGCGGCGGGCGATGGAGGTGCGTTCGGTGCGGGTCGAGTTGGGGGAGAGGTAGGCGCTGACGTCTTTGAGGCGTCGGCGCCGCTCGCGTTCGTCCAGTGCGGGGTCCCTCCGGGTGGGGGCGGCGAGGTTCGTTCCGTAGCCCGGGAGGGTTTGTACGGCATGTTGACCGTCGGCGATCACCACGTCGCCTTTGTTGATGTGTTGTGCGGCCCATTCGTACGTGGGGCCGTGCGGGGGCTGGAGCGTGGCGAAGTCGAGTCTGGGGGCTGCTTCGAAGGCGTTGAAGTAGGGCCAGATTGCGGCCGTCAGTAGTGCGGTGGTGGTCATTGTGGTCAGAGTGCGGGCCGGTGAGGGCTTGTCGCGCCCACGCGGCGGTAGCCGCAAATGCAACACAGCCCCGCGCCCCTGGGTTGGTTTCCGTCGCCCTGCGACGAGAAGCACTGCTCCTAGCGCCGCCCCTACCCCCGTGATCGGGTGGACCAGCAGGATCAGGCCGTATACGGCGCCCAGTGCCGCGTACCCCGTCAGGCCCGGTCTGCCCTTCGGACCCACGAACCGCACCTGGCCCCTTCCCCTCGCCACCTTCAGCGCCCATGCCCAGAAAGTCAGGCCGATCGCGAACGTCGACGGGTAGCCGAGGTCGGCCCACAGCAGGGTCATCGGGGCCAATGCCAGGACCGGTGCCCATGGTCTTGGCGTCAGCACTCTCACCAGGCGGCCCAGCCCCGTCAGCAGTACCAGCAGATTCAGTGGGCCCGCGAGCCTCAGTACCTCCCAGCCGCCCAGCCCCGTCAGCCGGGCGAACAACCCCTGCGCCACCGCATACGGCGAGTAGTACGGGCTGCCCTCGCCCGGCAGGTCCACCGTCGGGTGCCGTGGGTCCAGGAGGTTCGTCTTCAGGCGTTCCACCACCGCCGCGTGCTGGCCCGCCTCGCAGCACAGGGGCAGGCTCCAGTAGGCCAGGGTCATCAGCAGCCAGAAGAGGAAGCCGAAGAGCTGGTACGGGGTGGGGCGCCAGGTGGGGCCGCCGCGGAGGGCGGTCGATCCCTGGGCGGTCCGCCGGGCCGGGAGCGTTGCGGGCATTTGCCGTATCTTCCCGGTGGGTCAACGGCTTGACCGCCCTTCACCTCATGGAGTGAGCCCGATCGGAGTGCCCCTGCGCCGGCAGGGAGACCTGGGCGCGCAGCAGATGCTCCAGGAGCAGCGGTACGCCGACCACCGGGAGCAGCCAGGCCAGGGCGATCAGGCGGCCGCCCCAGATGGTGATGTCCGGGTGTCCGGCCTGGGTGAGGACGCCGGTGCCCGCCGCCGCGATCAGGAAGGCACCGAAGGTCGGCCTGCGCAGCGCGCCCCACAGGCCGGCGCCCAGCGCCGCCAGGAACAGTGGCTCCCAGAACTGTCTGCGCAGCCACTCCGTCCAGAAGTTCAGCGACAACTGCACGAACTCCGGCCAGGGATCGGCCCGGTCGGGGCGGGTGAAGTGGTCGGCCAGCAGGTCCTGGACGCTCTCGGACGCCGACGGGTAGCCGAGCAGTTTCGCCAGTACGACGGTCCCCAGGGCGCCGCACAGCCCGAGCCCCGCGATCGCCGCGATGTCCCGTCCCGGCGCCCGGCCCTTCCGCAGGCGTGCGACGGCGGCCAGCGCGCCCGCCCCTGCCAGGCACACCCCCAGGAACAGCGCCTGCGAGTGCTTCACTGTGAACTGGGCGGCCAGCGCACCCGCGATCAGCGCCAGTCCCGCCCGCCGCCCCTGCAGCACCAGCGCACAGCCCCATACCGCCGCCAGCGTCAGGGCCATCAGCAGGCCCTCCGTCATGGGCCGCATGGCGATCGCCCCGGACGGCAGGACGTAGTAGAGCGCCTGGCCGGTCAGCGCGAGGGGGAACGGTACCGACAGTGTGCGCAGGATCAGGAAGGCCAGCACGCCGCCCGCCACCGCCACCGTGACCCCGGCCGCCCACAGGCCCCAGGTCACGCCGAACACCGTGACGAACGGCACCAGGAAGACCGGATAGCCGGGCCGCACCTCGAAGATCCGCATGAAGCGTTCCGAGGCGAAGGGGACGGTGTGACCGGCCGTCCGCCCCGCCCGCAGCCGCCTCTCGACCTCGGGCCACTCCTGCGCCCGGCACTTAGCCATGGCCACGGGAGTGGGGTCGGGGCGGTGGAAGCGGATCACGTCCACGTTCTGTCTGCGGTGCGCGATCGACGCCTTGCCCTTGCAGTAGTGCTCGATGGTCGCGGTGGCGGCCTCCCGTTTGCTGTCTCCGCGCAGGCTGAGGGCGTACGAGAGGTAGTTCCGGGTGTCGGGGGTGTCCCGGCCGGTGACGTTCGCCAGTTGCAGGACGGCGAAGAGGGCGGCCAGGAGCAGCACCCAGGTGCGCGGCCTCACGAGGAGGCCCGGCCGCCGGGCCGGCCGGCCGGACGCCAGGTGTGGGGTCGGCTCGGGGTGGGCCGCGACGGGCTGGAGGGCATGGGAACTCCCCTGGGTGAGAACGGCGTTCAGAGACGGTCGGTGAGGGACAGAGGTGCCGCCTGCTGCGAGGGGATGGTGAGCGGGATGCGCGCCCGGCACGCCGCCGACGGCACCGGATGCCGCTCGTCCGGCGGCACGACCGACGGCAGGTCCTGCTCCCCGAGCACCACATGCCGTACGACCCGCTCGGCGGCGCGGCCGTCGTCGTACGGGCAGAAGCGCGTCCGGAACGCCGAGCGCAGCTGGGCGGAGCGGGAGCCGCGCCAGTGGCCGGTGGCGAAGATGTCGATCAGCTCGTCCTCGCTGCGGGCGACCGCGCCGGGCGGGAAGGCGCGCAGGTCGAAGTAGGTGCCGCGGGCGGCCTTGTAGGCCTCCTGGTCCTCGGTGTGGAGGACGATCGGGCGGTCCAGGTTGGCGTAGTCGAACATGATCGACGAGTAGTCGGTGAGCAGCGCGTCCGAGGCGAGGCAGAGGGACTCCACGCTTGGATGGGCGGTGACGTCGATGACCTGGGGCGAGGTCGCGTCGGGGGCGAGCGGGCCGCCGTGGCGGCGGTGGGCGCGGGCCAGGATGACGAAGCGCGGGCCGAGGCGGCTCACCACGTGGTCCAGGTCCAGGGGGACGCGCTGGGTGCGGCGGTAGTCGCGGTGGGTGGGGGCGTACAGGATCGCCACCGAGTTCTCCGGGATGCCGAGCGACTCGCGCAGCCGGGTCACATCCGCCGAAGTCGCCTGCTGGAACACGTCGTTGCGGGGCTGGCCGTACTCCAGCGTCTTGTAGGTGCCGGGGTGGACGCGTTCCCAGGTCAGGGTGGAGTGGCGGTTGGCGGAGACGACGTAGTCCCAGGTGTCGACGGTGTCGAGGAGGGCGTCGAAGTCCAAGTCGGCGGCTGTCGCGGGGTGTTCACGCAGGTCCAGGCCCATGTGCTTGAGGGGGGTGCCGCGCTGGGTCTGGACGACGATCTGTCCCGGGCGCTTGACCAGCCGCAGAACCTCGTTGTCGATCAGGTACTTGGAGCGGGCCAGCGCCGTCCAGTACGCGGCCGTGCCCGGGGTGATACGGCGGGTGGCGGCCGGGATCGTGTGGTGGTGCCCGGGGTGCGCGATCCACGCCGTGCGGATGTGCGGGGCGTGGGTGCGGAACGCCTGCTCCAGGGCGCCCGGGTTGCAGCCGTGGCCCTGACCGCCGTACGCGGCGAAGACGGCCCGGTCCTGGCGCAGGGGCAGTCGGAGTTGGACGCGGTAGTGCAGACGCAGGGCGGCCGAGCGCAGGGTGCCCGCGAGTTTCACGGTGAGCTTGACGGCCTTGCGGCTCAGGGCGGCGGACCCTTGCAGGGTGCGGTAGGTGCGGTGCAGGCCCAGGCGGATCAGGGAGTGCCGCAGGCGGTCGCGCAGGGGAGCGGGGGCGGCCGCGGTGCGGTGGCGGCGGCAGTGGGTGCGGGCCAGGCGCAGGAACTCGGCGCGGGTGCCGCGCGGGAGGCGTTCCCGGCGGGCGACGGCCGTCAGATGGTCGAGCATGCGGCGGAACAACACCGGGCGCCAGGTGGCGAGTTCGGGGCGCTCGGCGAGAAACGCGAAGACCCTGTCGTACTGCTCGAAGACCTCGAAGTGGCGGCGGGTGCCTGCCTTGCGGCGCTGTCGGTGGTGTACGCAGACCCGGTCCAGGGTGGCGATCGACTCGGCCGTCAGCATGAGCTGGTAGGTCCAGGTGGCGTCCTCGTAGTGGCCGGGCGGGAAGGCGAAGCCCGCTGCGAACTCCCGCCGGTACGCCTTGTTCCAGGCCACCATCGGCAGCCGCAACAGGCCCGGGCGGTCCTCCAGACGGAACGGGGCCGGGCCCTCTTTGGTGAGCTGTACGAAGGCCTGGTCGTGGATCGTCTCGCCGGTCCAGTGGCTGCGGGCATGGTCATGGACCAGGACGTCCGGTTCGCCGGTCTCCTTCAGACGGTCGGCGATGGCCTCCAGGGCGCCGGGGGTCAGGGTGTCGTCGCCGTCGAGGAACAGGAGGTAGTCGCCGGTCGCCTCGGCCATACCCGCGTTGCGGGCGGGGCCCGGGCCCTGGTTGCGGGCCAGGCGCAGCGGCCGTACGCGCGGGTCGCGGGCGGCGAACTCGTCGATGATCGCGCCGCAGGCGTCCGGCGAGGCGTCGTCGACCGGGATCAGTTCGAGATCGGGGTACGACTGGGAGAGCACCGATTCCAGGCACTCGTGGAGATACGCCTGAACCTTGTACGCGGGGACGATGACACTGAACCTGGGCAAGGGACATCCATGGGTCGGCGCGGGCAGCGGGACGGATCGGGCCTTGCCCGGGAACGGCCGATGGAGTGAGTTGGTTACGTTGCGTTACGGCATACGGGGGATGGCCCGGTGAACGGTGAGGGGCCCACCGGTGACGTCCAGGTCGGCCCCTCAATCCGCTTGTCGTACGGCCTACTTCACCGCGCCCGCCATCACACCGGACACGAACTGCCGCTGGAACGCGAAGAACACGGCCAGCGGGATCACCATGGAGATGAAGGCGCCGGGCGCCAGCACCTCGATATTGCTGCCGAACTGCCGTACCTGCTGCTGAAGCGCGACCGTCAGCGGCTGCGAGCCGGAGTCGGAGAACACCAGCGCCACCAGCATGTCGTTCCACACCCACAGGAACTGGAAGATCCCCAGCGACGCGATGGCCGGGGCGCCCAGCGGCAGGACGACGGTCATGAACAGCCGTGCCTCGCCCGCCCCGTCGAGCCGCGCCGCCTCCAGCAGCTCCTTCGGGATCTCCGCGAAGAAGTTGCGCAACAGGAAGATCGCGAACGGCAGTCCGAACGCCACGTGGAACAGCACGACACCGGTGATGGAGCCGAAGATCCCCAGTTCGCCGAAGAGTTCGGACAACGGGATCAGCGCCACCTGCACCGGCACCACCAACAGCGCGATCACCACCATGAACCACCAGTCGCGGCCCTTGAAGTCCATCCACGCGAAGGCGTATCCGGCCATCGCGCCGATGATCACCACGAGCAGGGTCGCCGGGACGGTGATCCACACGGTGTTGAACAGGGCGTTGGTGATGTCGTCGTTCTCCAGCAGGGTGCTGTAACTCTCGGTGGTGAGCTGGGCCGGTGCCGTGAAGACCTTCCACCACCCCGAGGAGGCGATATCGGTCGGCTCGCGGAACGAGGACACCAGCAGTCCGAAGGTCGGCACCAGCCAGAACAGCGCCACCAGCAGCAGGAAGGTGCGCAGCGCCCCGCCCGCGGCCCCGCTTGCCATCCGGGAGGCCCATGACCGCTTGCCGCGTACGGAGGTGTCGAGTGCGGTCACCGCTCGCGCTCCTTCCTGAGCCGGCGGATGTTGACGATCATCACCGGGATCACGAGCAGCAGCAGGATGATGCCGATCGCGCTGCCCAGCCCGTAGTTGCCCCCGCCGCCGAAGGACGACAGGAACAGTTGCAGCGCCAGGACGTTGGCCTCGTCCTGGGTGGGCTGCGGGGCGATGATGTAGACCAGGTCGAAGATCTTCATCACGTTGATCATCAGTGTGATCAGGACGACGATCAGGACCGGTGCCAGCATCGGCACCGTGATTCTGCGGAACACCTGCCACTCGTTGGCGCCGTCCACCCGCGCCGCCTCCAGCAGATTGCGGTCGACTCCGGCGAGCCCCGCCGCGATCAGCACCATCGCGAAGCCCGCCCACATCCAGACGTACGCCCCGATGATCGAGGGGGTCACCAGCGTCGGGCCCAGCCAGTCGATGCCGTTGTAGGGCGCCGCGAAGTTCGAGCCGGGCAGGCGTAGTTGGGCCCCGTCGGCTTCCGCGGGCAGCGTGAAGGTGCCGTCCGCGCCACTGGTCGCCGAGGCCACCACCTCGCCGTCCTTGACCGCCTCGACCTTGACGCCCTCCAGCGCCTTCTCACCCGCGTCGACCTGGCCCTTCTCACCGCCACCGCCGAGCTTGAAGTCCAGCCAGACCGTGCCGGTGATGCCGTCACCGGTCGCTGCCTTGGCGTCCTCGGGGGAGCCCGGCACCTTGTTGGGCGCGATACCGACGAGCGGGAGCAGCGCCGGGGTGCCCGCCTCCACCGTGCCCGTCGTGGTGAAGGAACCGCCGCCGGACGCCTTGAGATCGCTGACCTGCGCGTTGGGGCGGGCCTTCGGATAGACGGAGGAGTCGGCGAAGGTGTCGTGCACCGAGGTCACGATCGCGTTCGCCACACCCTGGTCCGGGTCCGCCTGGTACACCAGCCGGAAGATGATGCCGGCCGCGAGCATCGAGATCGCCATCGGCATGAAGACGATCAGCTTGAACGCCGTGCCCCAGCGCACCCGTTCGGTGAGCACGGCGAAGATCAGGCCCAGCACGGTGACCACCGCGGGCGCGACCGCCACCCAGATCGCCGTGTTGCGTACGGCGGTCAGCGTGGAGTCGTCCGTGAAGACGTCGACGTAGTTGTCCAGGCCGACGAAGCCGTCGCCGCCCGCGTCGTACAGGCTGCGCCAGACCGAGTACCCGATCGGGTAGACCACGAGCGCGCCGAGCAGCACCAGCGCGGGCAGCAGAAACAGCACCGCCACCCACAGCCGGGTGCCCGTCACGCTCTTGCGCGGTGCCGGAGCACCTTCGTTCGCGACGGATGCCATCCGTCAGCCGGTCTTGTACGCCTTGGCGGCGTCCGCCTCCAGCTTTTGCTGGGCGCCCGCCACATCGCTCGGGTTCTTCAGGAAGTCCTGGAGCTGCTTCCACTCGCCGACACCCTGCGTGCCGCCGAACGCCGCCGGCGCCTGGTCCGACATGTCGAAGCGGAAGTCGTCGCCCGCCGCGATCAGCGCCTCGGCGATGCCCCGGGTGACATCGTCCTTGTATGTCCCCTGGTCCATCTCCTTGTTGGGCGAGAGGAAGCCGCCCTGCGCCGCCCAGATCTCGGCCGCGTCGGTCGAGGACAAGAACGTCATCAGCGCCTGCGCGCCCTCGCCGTCCTTCAGCGCCACGGCCACATCGCCGCCGCTGACCACCGGCGACTCGGTGCCGACCGCCGGGAACGGGAACACCTTGGCATCCGTGCCGACCTTCGCGTCCGTGTCGGCGTTGATGTTCGCGGTGACGAAGTCGCCCTCGAAGACCATCGCGGCCGGGGTGTCACCGGAGAAGGTCTGGGTGACCGACTTCGGGAACTCCGTCTGCAGCGCGCCCGAACGGCCGCCCGCGATCAGTTCGTCCTTGCCCCACAGCTCGGCGAGCGTGGTCAGGGCGTCCTTGACCGAGGGGTCGGTCCACTTGATCTCGTGCTTGGCGAGCTGGTCGTACTTCTCCGGGCCCGCCTGCGAGAGATAGATGTTCTCGAACCAGTCGGTGAGGGTCCAGCCGTCCGCGCCGCCGATGGAGACGGCCGGGGAACCGGCGTCGGACAGCGTCTGGGCGGTGGCCACGAAGTCCTTCCAGGTCTTCGGCTCCTCGGTGATCCCCGCGGCCTCGAAGGCGGCGGTGTTGTACCAGATGAGGGACTTGTTGGCGGCCTTCACATAGACGCCGTACTGCTTGCCCTCGTACGCCCCGAGGTCCTTCCAGCCGGCGGAGAAGTTCTTGTCCAACTGGGCCTGGGTGTCCGCGCTCAGGGGCTTGATCCAGCCCTTCTCGGCGAACTGGTGGAGCACGCCGACCTGTGGCAGGAACGCCACGTCCGGGGGCTGGCCGCCCTGGATCTTGGTACCGAGGAAGGTGGAGGTGTTGTTGCCGGTGGGCACGAAGTTCACCTTGGCGCCGGTGCGCTTCTCGAACTCGTCCAGCACCTTGGTGAAGTTGTCCTGCTCGGGTCCGGTCCAGACGGCCGCGACCTCGAGTGTCTGTCCGTCGAGCTTGGGAAGTTGGACGGTGGAGCCGGCCCCGGTTTCGGTGCCGCCGCCTCCGCCGCCGTTGTTGTCGTCGTCTCCGCCACAGCCGGTGAGCGCCAAAGTGAGGGCGCCCACCGTCGCGATGGCGATCCGGATGGTGCGTTTCGTGCTGCGCATCACTGCCCCGTTCTTCGTGCCTCGTTGCCTCGTCGAACGTTCGAGCGCTGTCTTGTTGTGGTTTGGTCTACGCCGGGTCCCGAAGGTCGGCAAGAGCGCCTGCGCTGTCAAGTAGGCGATCGTGACCGCGTCGTGACTGGGCCTCGACCCATCCGCTAGAGCAGCGAGGGCACCGCGGCGGCCGAGACCTCCTTCGCCGCTCGCTCCAGCGCGCTGGCCAGCAGGGCCAGGTCCGTCGGGCCGTTGCCGAGTTCACGGACCGGGCGGCGGGTCGGAGGGTCGCCCATGCGGTGCCATTCCAGCGGCACGACCGTGGGGCGGAGGGTGGCCGTGCGGGGGATACGGCCGGTGACCCGGCCGCCCTGGAAGGCGGTGACGCGTCCGTCCGCCCAGGTCAACCGGCCGCGGCCGGGCGCCGGTTCGTCCGGTCCGGTGGCCGGGGCGTCGAGGGTGACCTGCAGGGTTGCCCTGCGCGCCGGCTCCGACTCGGCCGTACGGCCGTCCGCACCCGTCGCGGCCACCAGGTGGACGCCGAGTCGCTCGCCCTCCCGGGCCACCGCCTCCAGCGCCCGTATGACCGAGCCCGCGGCCGGTCTGCCGGGGGAGCCCAGCGCGGGGGAGACCAGAGCGTCGAGGTCGTCCACGACCACCACCAGGCGGGGCAGCGGCGGTGGAGCATCCGTCTGGCGTCGGGATGCCGCCGGGCGCAGCCGCAGGGTGGAGCTGGGCGGGGCGTCCAGGTCACCGGCGCCTGTTCCGCTTCCGCCGGGGGTGGTGGCCGTGCGCTGGGTGACCATGCGGCCCGAGACCACCCGGCCCGCGTGCCACTCGGCGAAGTGGGTACGGCCCAGCAGCTCGGCCCGCCGCTTCAGCTCGGCGCTCAGGGACTGGGCGAACTCCCGCATCCGGACCGGGTCGTTGGCGGTGAGGTGGGTGGTGACATGCGGGACGTCGGTGCACACGCGCAGTCCGTCCCCGTTGCCGCTTCCGCCTGTGCTGTCCCGGCCGTCCATCAGGACCATGGTCAGCCGGTCCGGACGCTCGGCGGCGGCGAGCGAGGCGACGAGCGCCCGCAGCAGCTCCGTACGTCCGCTGCCCGCGGGGCCCTCGATCAGCAGATGCGGTCCGTCGGCGGCGAGGTCCGCGGAGACGGGGCCGCGCGGACCGGCGCCGAGCACGGCACACGCGCGTCCGCCGAGCGCTTCGGCGTCGTCGGCGGCGTCCGCCCAACGGGCCATCAGGGAGGCGGGGGTGGCTCGGGCCAGCCCCAACTCGTCCAGCAGCCGGGCCGCCTGAGGCAAGGGCGCGGACACCCGCGCCTGCCGCCCTCCTACGACACCGTCCGGCCGCAACGGCGCCAGAGCGCGGGCGAAGCGCTCGGCCCAGGGGAGGGAGACGGCGTCGACCGTGGCGATGGTGCCGGGGGGGATGGGGGCGGGATGGGCGGTGCGGCCTGCGGAAGTGGGGTTGGCGGGGTCGGAGGGGGTGTGGGTGGCGGAGGTGACATCGGCGGAGCCGGACGTCGCTTCCGAGCCGCCCGCGCGGGCGACCCGCATCAGCCGCAGGGCCGTTGCCACATCGCCGCTCAGCAGGGCGACCGCGCCGCACTCCCGGAACGCCGGGGCCACCGCGCAGGCCGCCCGGTAGGTCTCGGTGACCGGTGACGCGGGGGAGGCGGGAGGTGTCTCGGCGAGGCACACCACGTGGATCCCGGCGCGCGGCCCGTCCGACGCCAGCCGTGCCACGGCCTCCCGGACATCGGCGCCGCCGGGGTCTCCGTCCACGACGACGACGGTGGACGGCCCGGCGAAGTGGTCGGCCGGGTCGTCCTGGGCCCAGGAGGGGCGGCGGGCGGGGGCTGTGGAGGGGTGCTCGCCGTGATGGTCGTCGAGCCGTCGGAGCAGCTCGTCCGTGCGGGCCGTGGCCTGTTCGCGGTCGTGGGCCAGCAGCAGACGGCAGTCCTGGCCGTGGGACGGGCGCAGATGCGGGAGCCAGCCCAGCCAGGACCACTCGGCGGTGCGCTCCTCCAGCGGGCGCGAGCGGTCCGCGCTGATCAGCACGATCTCCAGGGCGTCCGGCGAGTGCAGCGCGGCGAGCTGGGCCACCACCGCGCGGGCAAGACCGGCCAGCCGCGCGCGCGGACCGGCCAGGCCCAGGGCACCGGCTTCGCGCAGATCGGCGGTCACGGGTACGGCGGGCAGCAGCCCGGAGCCGTCGGGGTCCGCGCGGTCGGCGGTACCGAGCCGGACGGTGAGCGCCTCGGGGTGTTCCGGCCCGCGCTCCCACAGCCGGGGGCCGGGACCGAGGGCGGTGAGCAGCAGGGCGGCGGGGTCCGGCCAGGTCTCCGGGAGCCGGCCGGCGGCAGAGGGGTGCTCGTCCACTTCGGCGCCCTGCCCGTCGTAGGCCTCGCGCTCGGCCGCCCCCTGCTCCCCGCGCCCACCGGTCAACCGCCGCGCCCACGCGCCGAAGCCACCGCGCCGACGCACGCCCTGCGGGACGTCGGTGCCGCGCAGGGGGGTGCCTTTGCGGCCGCTGCCGCTTGGGACGCCGTTGCCGGTCGCGGGGTCGCCGGAGGGGTTCCCGTCGCGGTTGCCTTTCCGGCCGCTGCCCCTCGGGGCGCCGTCACCCATCGGGCGGTCGCCGGAGGGAGCCGTGCCGCGTGCCTCGGCCGCGAGACCGGCGCGGTCGGTGCCTCCGGGAGCGCGGTCGCCGTGCGCGTGCGTGCCCCCGCGTGCGTGCCCGTCCGCCGGGATGCCCGCGTGCTGCCCGTCGTCGGAGGCGGCCTGGCCCCCCCGCCGCCCGTGCCCGCCGGCCGCCCGGTCACCCGGCACGGCGGCGCCCCCGCGCGCGTGCCCGTCCGCCGGGATGCCCGCGCCCCGTCCGTCGTCGGGGGAGGCCGTCCCCCGCCGCCCGTGCCCGCCCCCCGCGGCAGCGCCCCCGCGCGTGTCCGGCGTGAATCCGGCCCCGTGGGTATCGCCTCCCCGCGGCCCCGGGACACCCGGCCCCGGCAGGCTGTGGCTCTCGATCCGCGGTGCCCCGCCCTGCCCGGGAACTACAGGCGGCTCGACGGGGCCGTGCTGCTGGGCTCCCGGGGTTGCCGAAGAGGCTCCCCAGGCGGCCGAGCCGTACCCGTGCCGTGTCTCGCCCGTGGGGCCGGAGCTGTCGCGTGCGGGGGTGGCCGAGAGGCGGATGTGGCCCTCGCCGTCCGGGACCGTCGGTACCCGGGCCCCCGGGCCGCCCGTCGGGGCGAGCCGCAGGGTCGACTCCCCGATGCGCAGGAGTGCGCCCGGGGGGAAGCGGAGCGGGCGGGTGCCTACCTGGGTGCCGTCCAGGGTCGTGCCGTTGGTGGAGCCGAGGTCGGCGATCGAGACGCGGCCGTCGGCGGCGACCGTCACCGCGCAGTGCAGCCGGGAGACGTCCGGGTCGTCGAGGGGGACGTCGGCGTCGGCGGAGCGGCCGACCTCGATCCGGCCGCCGTGCAACAGATGGACGCCGCCCGCGTCGGGGCCCGCCACCACATGGAGCTGGGTCGGGGCGTCGTCGACCTCGGGGTGGGCCTCGGGTTCGGCCGGGGTGCCCAGCGAGAGCACCGCGCCGTCGATCAGCGGGGGCTCGCCCAGGGTGCAGCGCGCGCTGTCGAGCCGCTCCGCGCCCGCGTAGACCACCACCGGGCCCTCGCCCGCCGAGACCGCCGAGGCGAGCGCCGACGCGACCGCGGCCAGGGCCGTGCCGGCGGGCGCCGTGACCAGCACGTCGCAGCTCGCGGCGCGGCCCCGCGCGGCTGCGGGGGGCGGGCCCAGCGGGTCTACGACGGTCAGCCGGATCTGCATCGCCGTCAGCGGTCCCTTCTGCGCGGGCACCCGCGAACGGGGACGACCCCCCGCGGTCCCCCACCGCGGACTTCCCCCACCGCCACACGAGCACATCGGCCAGTACGAAAGGCATCCTCGCACCTGCCACTGACAACGCGCCCGCCGCCCGCTGACAAGTGATCTTGATTGGTCGGCTCTGCCCATAAAAATGCCTGATACCTGGTGCGCTTACGATCACTTGAGATCGGTCACGCACGGCTCGGGCAACCAAACAGAACGGCCCGAGCGTCTTTCCTGCGAACCTTTGCTTCGATCCGCCCGGCACTACAGTGGGTCGGAACATCGGAACACTTTCAGGCAATCAGCAGGGAGCGCGTGACGTGCGGCCAGTCGGCAGCAAGTACCTGCTCGAGGAGCCGCTCGGACGCGGCGCCACGGGCACCGTCTGGCGAGCCCGCCAGCGTGAGACCGCGGGCGCCGAGGCGGCCGTGCCGGGGCAGCCCGGCGAGACCGTCGCGATCAAGGTCCTCAAGGAGGAGCTCGCCAGCGACGCGGACATCGTCATGCGGTTCCTCAGGGAGCGGTCCGTCCTGCTCCGCCTGACCCACCCGAACATCGTCCGGGTCCGTGACCTGGTCGTCGAGGGTGAGCTGCTGGCGCTGGTCATGGACCTCGTCGACGGTCCCGACCTGCACCGCTACCTGCGTGAGAACGGCCCCTTCAGCCCGGTCGCCGCCGCCCTGCTCACCGCCCAGATCGCCGACGCGCTCGCCGCGAGCCACGCCGACGGCGTAGTGCACCGCGACCTGAAGCCGGCGAACGTCCTGCTGAAGCAGGACGGCGGCCAGATGCACCCGATGCTCACCGACTTCGGCATCGCGCGCCTCGCCGACTCCCCGGGCCTGACCCGCACCCATGAATTCGTCGGCACGCCCGCGTACGTCGCGCCCGAGTCCGCCGAGGGCCGCCCGCAGACCTCCGCCGTCGACATCTACGGCGCCGGCATCCTGCTGTACGAACTGGTCACCGGTCGGCCCCCGTTCTCCGGCGGCTCCGCCCTCGAAGTCCTCCACCAGCACCTGAGCGCCGAACCGCGCCGTCCCTCCACGGTCCCCGACCCGCTGTGGACGATCATCGAGCGCTGCCTGTCCAAGAACCCCGACCGGCGCCCCAGCGCCGAGAACCTCGCGCGCGGCCTCAGGGTCGTCGCCGAGGGCATCGGCGTGCACGCGAGCTCCGCGCAGATCGCCGCCGCCGAGGGCGTCGCCGCGCTGCTCGCGCCCGACCCGGCGCCCGCGACCGTGCCGGGCTCGGCCGACCCGACGCAGGTGCTGCCGCACAACGCCGGTGCCTACGACCCGAACGCCGCGACCAGCGTCCTGCCGCACACCGCGGGACCGGGCGGTGCCGCCGACCCCACCGCCGTCATGCCTCCGGTGCCCCAGGGGCAGCCCGGACCGGGCCAAGGGCCCGAGGAGCCGCACCCCTGGCAGAACCAGCTGCGGGCCGCGCGCGACCGTAACGAGCAGACCCAGGTCCAGTACCTCGACCCCAGCCAGGACCCGCTGCGCCGCCGCCCCCAGCGGCAGGTCGCCCGGCCCCAGCAGCCGCCGCAGCGGCAGCGACCCCAGCAGCAGCCCAATCCCGGGTACGGCTATCCCCAGCAGGGTCAGCCGCAGCAGTACGCCCCGCAGCAGCAGCCGCGGCCCCAGCAGCCGCAGCCGCAGCGGTACGCGCCGCCCCCGCAGCAGCCTCAGCAGCCCCAGCGGGAGCCCCGTCAGCCGCGGCAGCGCAGCGCCAACCCGATGCGGATCCCCGGTCTGGGCTGTCTGAAGGGCTGCCTCTTCACGATCGTCATTCTGTTCGTGGCCGGGTGGCTGGTCTGGGAGCTGAGCCCGCTGCAGGACTGGATCGGTACGGGCAAGGGGTACTGGGAGCAGCTCACGGACATGTTCACCACGGTGACCGGGTGGATCGGGGACCTGGGTGGGAGCTCGGGTCAGTAGGCCTTCCAGCAGCGAGTCTGTGGATTTGTCGACACCTGGCGGGTGATTTCTGTCTCCGCGGTGAAGGTGGGCTCGTCGGACGCGTAGTTTTAGGGACAACACGCGTCCGTAGGAGCAGTCTTGGCACGGAAGATCGGCAGCCGGTACACCGCCCACCAGATCCTGGGACGGGGCAGCGCCGGCACGGTGTGGCTGGGTGAGGGGCCCGAGGGGCCCGTCGCCATCAAGATGCTGCGCGAGGATCTCGCGTCCGACCAGGAACTCGTCGGACGCTTCGTGCAGGAGCGCACGGCGCTGCTGGGTCTGGAGCACCCGCATGTCGTGTCCGTGCGCGACCTGGTCGTCGACGGCAACGACCTCGCGCTGGTCATGGACCTGGTCCGGGGCACCGATCTGCGTACCCGCCTCGACCGTGACAAGCGGCTGGCGCCGGAGGCCGCGGTGGCGATCGTGGCGGATGTGGCGGACGGTCTTGCCGCGGCGCATGCGGCCGGGGTCGTGCACCGGGATGTGAAGCCGGAGAACGTCCTGCTGGACATGCAGGGCCCGCTGGGCCCGGCCGGCGCCCACCCTGCCCTCCTGACCGACTTCGGGGTCGCGAAGCTGATCGATTCTCCGAAGCGGACGCGGGCGACGAAGATCATCGGTACGCCGGACTATCTGGCGCCGGAGATCGTGGAGGGGCTGCCGCCGCGGGCATCGGTGGACATCTATGCCCTGGCCACGGTGCTGTACGAGCTGCTGGCGGGGTTCACCCCCTTCGGCGGCGGACACCCGGGCGCCGTATTGCGCCGCCATGTGACGGAGACCGTGGCTCCGCTGCCCGGTATCCCCGATGAGCTGTGGCAATTGATCGTGCAGTGTCTGGCGAAGGCGCCTGCGTCCCGGTTGCGCGCGTCCGAGCTGGGGGTACGGCTGCGGGAGCTGTCTCCGATGCTTTCGGGGATGCCGCCGCTGGATGTGGACGAGCCGGACACGGAGCCGGTGGAGGAGGAGGCGGTGCCCGAGGAGCCGGCGCCGTCGGGGCCGGTACGGCGGGGGGCGGTGCCGCTGGTTCCCGGGGCGAAGCCGACCGACTCCAATCGGGATACGCATACGTCGATGAGGGTGCCGGGGCCGGATGAGCTGGCGGGGGGTGCGCGGGGGACCGCGCGGGTGCCTCGGGCTTCGGGGGCCCCGCGGCCGGGCTCGGCCCGCCACCGGGCGGCCACTCGGCGGCGGCGTATCGCGCTGGGCGCGGCGGCGGTGGTGCTGGTGGCTGTGGCGGGCGTGGGTACCTGGCTGGCGACCTCGGGAGACGACGCGGACGCGACGCCCCAGGACACGAAGAACTCGGCACCGGCGTCGCCGTGACCCTGGGCGGATTTCGCCTCAGGGGGCGCTGCCCCTGGGCCCCCGTCGGCCCTGAAGGGGCCTCGTCCTCAAACGCCGGACGGGCTGAGAGGGGCCTACCCACCCTGCTCGGCCGAGGTCGCTTGCCGTAGCCGTTACGCTGGAGGCGTGGCAGTCGTCGATGTATCCGAAGAGCTCAAGTCCCTCTCCTCGACCATGGAGTCGATCGAGGCCGTTCTGGACCTCGACAAGCTGAGGGCAGACATCGCCGTGCTCGAGGAGCAGGCGGCCGTGCCGTCCCTGTGGGACAACCCGGACGAGGCGCAGAAGATCACCAGCAAGCTCTCCCACCTCCAGGCCGAGGTGCGGAAGGCCGAGGCCCTGCGCGGGCGGATCGACGATCTCTCCGTGCTCTTCGAGATGGCCGACGAGGAGGACGACCCGGACACCCGTGCCGAGGCCGAGTCCGAGCTCGTCGCCGTCAAGAAGGCGCTGGACGAGATGGAGGTCCGGACCCTGCTCAGCGGGGAGTACGACTCCCGTGAGGCGCTGGTCAATATTCGCGCCGAGGCCGGTGGCGTCGACGCCGCCGACTTCGCCGAGCAGCTTCAGCGCATGTACCTGCGCTGGGCGGAGCGCCACGGCTACAAGACCGAGCTCATCGAGACGTCGTACGCCGAAGAGGCCGGCATCAAGTCGACCACCTTCTCCGTGCAGTCGCCGTACGCCTACGGGACGCTGTCGGTGGAGCAGGGTACGCACCGGCTCGTCCGGATCTCGCCCTTCGACAACCAGGGGCGCCGTCAGACCTCCTTCGCGGGCGTCGAGGTGCTCCCCGTGGTCGAGCAGACCGACCACGTCGAGATCGACGAGTCCGAGCTGCGGGTGGACGTGTACCGCTCCTCCGGCCCCGGCGGCCAGGGCGTGAACACCACCGACTCCGCGGTGCGCCTCACCCACCTCCCCACCGGAATCGTCGTCTCCTGTCAGAACGAGCGGTCGCAGATCCAGAACAAGGCGACCGCGATGAACGTCCTCCAGGCCAAGCTGCTGGAGCGTCAGCGCCAGGAGGAGCGGGCCAAGATGGACGCCCTCAAGGGCGACGGCGGCAGCTCCTGGGGCAACCAGATGCGCTCGTACGTCCTGCACCCGTACCAGATGGTCAAGGACCTGCGGACGGACTTCGAGGTCGGCAACCCGCAGGCCGTGCTCGACGGTGAGATCGACGGCTTCATCGAGGCCGGAATTCGCTGGCGCAAGCAGCAGGAGAAGTAAGCGAAGCGTTTTGTCGACAAGGCAACTGCCGCCTCTGAGGTGGCAGTTGCCTTTTCTGTTCCCGGATGTCTGGGTTTTACATCACACTCACAGGCTCCATCCCCCGGCAAAGAACCCGTACTTGGACATCACGCGCGCAACGGCCTTGACGTTGCTTTGAAAAATGGGAAGGGTAAAGCGTGGCATGCGTATCTCTGGGGCGCATGTGAACCGGGGGGCTCTAGTGCAGCTACTTCCGTCGATCACCGCCCCGAGCGCCGCCTCACTGACGATGAGCTACTGGGGGTAGCAACCACATGACCAAGAAGACGCGGATCCGGGTCGCGCGGATTGCGGCCGGTGCCGTGATCGCGGCCGGTGCCACGCTCTCTGCCGCGGGTGTCGCTTCCGCCGACGTCTGCGAAGACCTGGGCGTCTGTGTCACGCCGGAGCCCGAGCCGACGCCGACCGAGCCGGAGCCCACGCCGACCGAGACCGAGCCGACCGTCATCCCGGAGCCGACCGAGCCGGAGCCGACCGAGCCCACCGAGCCGGAGCCCACGGAGCCGACCGAGGAGCCCTCGGACGACCCGACCACCGCGCCGACCGAGGACCCGGGCAACGGGAACGGCAACGGCAACGGGAATGGCAACGGGAACGGCAACAACACCGACCCCGACGGCGGCTCCGGTGACTCCGCCCAGCAGGAGGGTTCCTCCTCCCTGACGGACACCGGTGAGGAGGCAGCCTCCGACACCTCCGCCCAGGGCAGCGGTGAGGAGCTCGCCGAGACCGGTGCCGCGCAGACCACGTTCCTGCTGATCGGCGCCGCGACGATGATCGCCGGCGGCGTCGGCTTCCGGGTGCTTCCGCGCCTGGTGGGCGGCCGTGGCGGTGCGGCTGCCTGACGGTAGCCGCCTGCGCACACTGTGTGTGACGAAGGGCCCGGAGCGGATGTCGCTCCGGGCCCTTCGGATGTCTTCGGGCGTCCTACGCGAACGCGGTCTGGTGCGCCAGCAGCGCCACCGCCGCGATCAGCACCGCGAGCAGTGCGATCAGCGTCATCGGGTTCAGGTTCGCGAGCGGGTTCTCCTGCTGGAGCCGCTCTCGGTTCGCCCGGCACACCGGGCAGCGGCCCTCGTTCACGGGCGCCGCGCAGTTCGCGCACACCAGCCGGTCGTACGTCATGCGCCTCGCCCTTCTTGTCAGTGGTTTCAAGGGGAGAACGTCTCAGGGGCGCAGAACGTTCCCTTCTCTACTGTGCCAGGTTCCTCCGGAGGCTGCCTGGGCGCTCACAAAGGGAGGGTGCAAGGTGGGAACAAATCCGCACATCAGTGGCGCAACCCCGGCCGGTGCCTGCACTGCCGCACCCGACTCGCGTATGGTCACGCTCATCTACCCCCGGCGACCCGTGGTGCATCCGTGATCCGATTCGACAACGTATCCAAGGTCTACCCCAAGCAGACCCGCCCCGCACTCAGGGATGTGTCCCTGGAAGTGGAGAAGGGCGAGTTCGTGTTCCTCGTGGGGTCCTCCGGCTCCGGAAAGTCCACCTTCCTGCGGCTGATCCTCCGCGAGGAGCGGTGCAGCCACGGCCAGGTGCATGTTCTGGGCAAGGACCTCGCGCGCCTGTCCAACTGGAAGGTGCCGCAGATGCGGCGCCAGCTGGGGACGGTGTTCCAGGACTTCCGGCTCCTGCCGAACAAGACGGTCGCCGAGAACGTCGCCTTCGCGCAGGAGGTCATCGGCAAGTCGCGCGGTGAGATCCGCAAGTCCGTGCCGCAGGTGCTCGACCTCGTCGGGCTCGGCGGCAAGGAGGAGCGCATGCCGGGCGAGCTGTCCGGCGGTGAGCAGCAGCGCGTCGCCATCGCGCGGGCCTTCGTCAACCGGCCCAAGCTGCTGATCGCCGACGAGCCCACCGGCAACCTCGACCCGCAGACCTCCGTCGGCATCATGAAGCTGCTGGACCGGATCAACCGGACCGGCACGACCGTGGTGATGGCGACGCACGACCAGAACATCGTGGACCAGATGCGCAAGCGCGTCATCGAGCTGGAGAAGGGCCGCCTCGTCCGCGACCAGGCCCGCGGCGTCTACGGCTACCAGCACTGAGACCGCAGCGAGTTCCACGGAAAGGCTTGAAACAGACGCCATGCGCGCCCAGTTCGTACTGTCCGAGATCGGTGTCGGTCTCCGCCGCAATCTGACGATGACCTTCGCCGTCGTCGTCTCCGTCGCCCTGTCGCTCGCCCTGTTCGGCGGGTCGCTCCTGATGAGCGACCAGGTCAACACCATGAAGGGCTTCTGGTACGACAAGGTCAACGTCTCGGTGTTCCTCTGCAACAAGAGCGACGCCGAGTCCGACCCCAACTGCGCCAAGGGCGCGGTCACCGCGGACCAGAAGAAGGAGATCCTCGGCGACCTGGACAAGATGTCGGTCGTCGAGAAGGTGACGTACGAGTCGCAGGACCAGGCGTACAAGCACTACAAGGAGCAGTTCGGCGACTCCCCGCTGGCGGCCTCCCTCACGCCGGACCAGATGCAGGAGTCGTACCGGATCAAGCTGAAGGACCCCGAGAAGTACCAGGTCATCGCCACCGCCTTCAACGGGCGGGAGGGTGTGCAGTCCGTGCAGGACCAAAAGGGCATCCTGGACAACCTCTTCAAGCTGCTCAACGGCATGAACTGGGCGGCACGCGCGGTGATGGCGCTGATGCTCGTCGTCGCGCTGATGCTGATCGTCAACACCGTGCGGGTGTCCGCGTTCAGCCGGCGGCGCGAGACCGGCATCATGCGCCTTGTCGGTGCCTCGGGCTTCTACATCCAGGCGCCGTTCATCATGGAGGCCGCGGTCGCCGGGCTCATCGGTGGCACGGTCGCCTGTGGCTTCCTGGTGATCGCGCGGTACTTCCTCATCGACCACGGCCTGGCCCTCGCCGACCAGCTGACCCTGGTCAACTTCATCGGATGGGAAGCGGTGTTGGCGAAGCTGCCGCTCATCCTCGCGACGAGCCTGCTGATGCCCGCGTTGGCGGCGTTCTTCGCGCTGCGCAAGTATCTGAAGGTGTGACCAACGCCAAGGGGGCCGTACGGGCAACGGCCCGTACGGCCCCTTCGCGTTGTCCTAGACTCACCGGCATGTCAGGTCGTGACCTGTTCTGCCAGCCCCGTCGCATTCGCCGCGGGGCCGCCCTGACATTGGTCTTCGCGAGCGTGCTGGTCGCCGGTGCGGCCACCGGCGCACTGCCGGGACCCGACCGGAAGTCGCCGCCCGGAACGGCCCGTTCGACCACCGCCGCCCGCCATGAACAGGTTGCCGAGGCCGCCGCCGAGGCCATGGCCGACGGCAAGTCGCCCGTGGAAGCCGCCGAGCGCGCCGTCAGCCGCAGCGGGGACCGCTGGGGCGCCGTCTACTCCCAGGGCGAGTACGAGGAGTTCGAGGAGGCCCTGGACGGCCGCTACACCGGCGTCGGGCTGTGGGCGCGGCGCGAGCGGGACGGCCGTATCGAAGTGACCAAGGTGGGTGCGGGGTCGCCCGCGGCCGCCGCCGGGATCCGGGCCGGGGACCGGCTGCGCAGCGTCGACGGCGAGAAGGTCGACGGGCGGCCCGTCACCGAGGTGGTCTCCTTACTGCGCGGCGACGCCACCGACGCGGCCGCCGGTACGGCGGTCAGGCTCGGTCTGGAGCGCGGCACACGCGCGTGGAGCCTCACCGTGCACCGCGCGGAGCTGTCCACCGACTCCGTCACCGCCCGCCGGCTCGCCGGCGGGGTCACCGTGATCCGGATCGACTCCTTCACCAAGGGCTCCGGCGACGCGGTACGCACCGCCGTACGGCAGGCCCCCGCCGCCGACGGGATCATCCTCGACCTGCGCGGCAACTCCGGCGGCCTGGTCACCGAGGCCGTCACCGCCGCCTCCGCCTTCCTCGACGGCGGCCTGGTCGCCACCTACGACATCGACGGCGAGCAGCGCGCCCTGCACGCCGAGCCCGGCGGCGACACCACCAGACCCCTGGTCGCGCTCGTCGACGGCGGCACGATGAGCGCGGCCGAGCTGGTCACCGGCGCCCTGCAGGACCGCGGCCGGGCGGTCGTGGTGGGCTCCCGCACCTTCGGCAAGGGCTCGGTGCAGATGCCGAGCAGGCTGCCCGACGGCTCCGTCGCCGAGCTGACGGTCGGGCATTACCGCACTCCGTCGGGGCGCGGGGTCGACGGCCATGGCCTCACGCCCGACCTGGAGGCCGATGCGAAGGCCCTGGAGCGGGCCGAGACCGTGCTCACCGGATTGGGCCCCGAGTAAACCGCTTCCCGCGGACCCCCTCCGTAGTGCGAAAATGGACGGCACTATGAGTAAGGGAATGTACGTACCGAAGGAGTCCCAGCCCAAGCAGGGCGGGACGGCCGCCAAGGCCAAGGACGGCGAGAAGGGCGGCAAGCGCAAGATCGTCGCGCAGAACAAGAAGGCGCGGCACGACTACGCGATTGTCGACACCTTTGAGGCGGGCCTGGTGCTCATGGGCACCGAGGTCAAGTCGCTGCGCGAGGGCCGGACGTCGCTGACCGACGGCTTCGTCCAGATCGACCGGGGCGAGGCCTGGCTGCACAACGCCCACATCCCGGAGTATCACCAGGGCAGCTGGACCAACCACTCCGCGCGCCGCAAGCGCAAGCTTCTCCTGCACCGCGAGGAGATCGACAAGCTGGAGGCGAAGTCCCAGGAGACGGGTCACACCATCGTGCCCCTCGCCCTGTACTTCAAGGACGGCCGCGCGAAGGCCGAGATCGCGCTCGCGCGAGGCAAGAAGGAGTACGACAAGCGCCAGACGCTGCGGGAGAAGCAGGACCGGCGGGAGTCGGACCGGGCGATCGCGGCTGCGAAGCGGAGGGAGCGGGGCCAGTAGGAATACGGTGGCATCGGTGTGCGTTGGTCACGTACGATGGCACCAACACCGGACGACGTACCGGTGTGCAGATTGAGCTGTTTCTTAATTAAACACAGCAACATGGGGATGATCGGTTTCGACAGCGGCTGTCGAAGCAGGGGAAGCGTGTCGAGGAAGCGGCAATGATCTCGTAAACCATATGTCGCAAAAAATAATCGCCAACACCAAGCGCGATTCCTTCGCCCTCGCTGCCTAAGTAGCGACTTGCGAAGTGTCAGCCCGGGGCTGTTCCCGACCCGGATCCTGGCATCAGCTAGGGAACTAAACCTTGATCCCGGTCACGGGGTGAAGAGGGAAATCTAACAGTGACTGGGCCCGTTCCGGACTTGTCTGGGTGATCCGGAGGGCCGAGAAACTCGTACCAGACTGCACACGGAGAAGCCCTGATTCCGCACCGTTGGACGCGGGTTCGATTCCCGCCATCTCCACCAACCCCTCCGGGGGTAACCCCATGTGGGCAAAGGCCCCGTCGCTTTCGAGCGGCGGGGCCTTTGTCATGGGGCGCATGGGGTCTGTGACAGTCTGGGCCGATGCCTACCGCCCGCCGTGTTGTTCCCGTCGTTCTCGCCGGTGTCCTGCTGCTCGCCGCGTGCGGCGCCGAGGAGGGCGGGGCCGGGAGCGACGGTGGTCCGGTCGCTTCCGGAACGCTGTGTCCCACGGGTACACCGTTGCCTCTTCCGTCCTCCGGTGATCCGGCCGAGAGCGATGTGAAGGTCACCGGGCTGTACGGATGCGGGGCCGAATTCTCCGCCGACTTCGAGGTCACCAACGACGGGACCGAAGCGGCGACTTACACCGTCACCCTCGGGTTTCTCGACGGCTCCGGCGGTGTGCTCGACAACAGGGAACAGATTGTCGAGTCGGTCGGGGCGGGAAAGACCGCCAAGGGGACCGTCGCCATGGGGGAGTCGCCTTCGGCTGATGTGGCAGGCGTGACGGTCGTCAAGGTGCGCAGCGTCCCCGACGACGAGGCGTCGTCCGCTTCGGGTCCGTGCCCGGCGTCCGGGATGCACGTGTACGCGGACCAGGGGGACGCCGCGCTGGGACTGCGGGCCGTGGGACTGCACCTGGTCAACTGCGGCAGCCGGCCCGTCGAGATCAACGGCTATCCGGAGGTCGAGCTGCACGACGAGGACCACGAGACCGTCGACGGGGTGCGGATCCTCCAGGGCACCGCGGAGATCAGTACCGGCCTCGGTGACGACACCCCGCGGCCCCTGGTACTACGGCCGGGCGAAGTCGCGCGGGCCTCCCTCGCCTGGCGGAACACCACCGGCGCCGGCGAGCCGGTGAACGCGCCGTACGTCCGCGTATGGGCGAAGCCGGGCGCCGACCCCGTGATGGTGATACCGGAGCTCGACCTCGGGACGACGGGGAAGCTCGGCGTCGGTGCGTGGACGAAGGACGAGACCTACCGCGGGACCGAGACACCGGCGTCTTGACACCCCACGGTGGACGCCTCCGTTGTGGTGTCCCGCCCTATATCGGAGGGTCGTTGACGCTTTTACGGTCCCTCCGCATGACACAGACCAGAGCCGCGACCCTGCTTGCCGTCCTGACGGCCCTCCTGGCCGTCCTCCTCACCCCGTCCCCCGCGTCCGCCGCCTCCCTCCAGGAGGTCACCGGGTTCGGCACCAACCCCGGCGCGCTGCGCATGTTCCGGTACGTCCCCGACGGCCTCCCCGCCGGGCGGCCCGTCGTCGTCGCGATGCACGGGTGCACTCAGAACGCCTCCGGGTACGGCACCGGCAGCGGGTGGACCCAGCTCGCCGACCGCTGGGGCTTCTCCGTCGTCCTGCCGCAGCAGCAGAGCGGCAACAACGCGTCGAACTGCTTCAGCTGGTTCCAGACCGGCGACATCCAGCGCGGCCAGGGCGAGGCCGCCTCGCTCGCGCAGATGGTGGACCGGCAGATCGCGGATGTCGGCGGCTCGCGGGTGTATGTCACCGGGCTGTCCGCCGGGGGCGGCATGACCGCGGTGCTGATGGCGACGTACCCGGAGAAGTTCACGGCGGGCGGCATCGTCGCCGGGCTGCCCTACGGATGCGCGCAGGCCGCCGGGTCGCCGTACGTGTGCATGTACGTCGGCGCGACGCAGACCCCGGACCAGTGGGGCGACCGGGTGCGGGCCGCGCGCCCCGGGTACGGCGGGCCCTGGCCCGCGCTGACCGTCCTCCAGGGCACCGCCGACTACACCGTCAAGCCCGTCAACATGACCGACCTGGTGGAGCAGTGGACCGACGTCCACGGCGCCGACCGGACGGCCGACGTCAGTGACTCCGTCGCCGGGTATCCCCACCAGGTCTTCCGGGACCCGGCGGGGAACACCGCCGTCGAGACGTACAGCATCACCGGCATGGGACACGGCCAGCCCGTCGACCCCGGGCAGTGCGGGACGGCCGGTGCCTACTTCCTCGATGTGAATCTGTGTGCCGCGTATCAGCTCGGGCAGGCCTGGGGGCTCAGCGCAGGCTGAACGTCGACAGGCGCATGCCCTCACCGAGGACCAGATAGACGTCCGTACGGCCCTTCGCCGCGCCCGACAGCTTCGCCGTGACCGTCTCGTAGGTGTAGGGCGACGAGGTCCCGGCGAAGTGGGCCGTACCGGCGAGGGGGCCGGTCGGGGAGCCGAGCCGGACCTCGACCGGGCCGGACGCTCCGGCCAGGCTTGCCGTCAACTCATCGGCGCCCGCGCCCAGTTGTACGTCCGCGAACTTCAGCCAGGCGCCGTCCGCCGACGCCGACACCGCCGTACCGCGCGCCTTCGACTCGTCGACCAGGCGGATGCCGTCGTAGTCGTCGAAGTTCTCGGCACGGGTGGTGCGGGTGAGGTCGCGGGCGGGGATGGTCTCGCCCTTGACCCGCCAGGTCGTCCGGGTGCGGATGTCCGTCGAGGAGGCGCCGGCCATGACGTCGTAAGTGCCGGTCTCCGTCACCCACTTGGAGCGGGTGACGTCCCAGTGGGCCAGGTCGTCCGGGGTCAGCTTCAGGTGGACCGTGCGGGTCTCGCCCGGCTTCAGGGACACCCGCTCGAACGCCTTCAGCTGCTTGAGTGGCTGCTTGTCGCGGGAGGTCCGCTGGTGGGTGTAGAGCTGGACGACCTCGTCGCCTGCCCGGGTGCCGGTGTTGGTGACCTTCACCTCGTAGCCGCCGGTGACCTGCTTCAGCGTGCCGTAGCGGAACGTCGTGTACGAGAGGCCGTGGCCGAAGGGGTAGAGCGGGGCGCCCTTGAAGTACTGGTAGGTGCGGTCGGACTTGATGATGTCGTAGTCGAGGATCGACGGGAGGTCGGCCGTCGAGCGGTACCAGGTCTGGGTGAGGCGGCCCGCCGGGTTGACGTCGCCGTAGAGGACGTCCGCCAGCGCGCTGCCCGTCTCCTGGCCCGCGTGGGATGTCCACAGCAGGGCCGGGACCTCCTTCTGGAGGGCGCCGAGGGTCGTCGGGTAGCTGTTCTCGACGATCACGACCGTGTTCGGGTTCGCCTTGCGCACCGCCCTGACCAGGGCCTCCTGTGCGGGGGCGAGGCCCATGTCGGTGCGGTCGTGGGCCTCGCGGCCGTTGATCGACGGGTTGGAGCCGACCACGACCACCGCCGTGTCCCGGCCCTTCACCGCAGCGACCGCCTCTTCGACGCCGCTGCGCACGATGTCCTTCGTGTAGTGCGCGGCGTCCTCCTTCTCCACCAGCCCGAGCGTGCCGTCCGCGCCGGTCGGGCCGACGTATACCGGGTTGGTCCACCAGGACTCCTCGGTCTCGTACCCGGCGTAGCGCAGCAGGTGCGTGCCGTCCGGCTGTTCCTCCAGCTTGAACTGCTGCTGGACGAACCAGCCCCCGGGCTGCGCCTGGTCGTCGGCGAAACCGGACCAGTTGTAGCCGACGTACTTGCCGGCCACCGCCGAGCGCAGGGTCACGATCCCGGCGCCCCAGTCGAACACGTCGAACTGCGTGTTCGTGGAAGGGGCTTGGGCGCTCTCCTTGAGCAGGGCGTCGCCGGTGGTGATGTACTTGCCGGTCGCCGTGTTCTTCAGCGCGATGCGGTCGACGCCCTCGCTCTGCGCCACCTGGGGGACGCCGAGCTCGGCCGCGATGCCCTCTGCGGGGGTGACCGCGTACGGCAGGGTGCCCGAGTACCAGTCGGTGTACAGGGTGTCGGCGAGCGGGCCGACGACGGCGACGTCCTTCTCGGACTTCTTCAGCGGCAGCGCCTTCGACTGGTTCTTCAGCAGGACCGTGCCCTCGGCCGCCGCCTCGCGCGCCAGCTTCCGGTGCTCGGGGCTGTTGATGACCGACTTGTCGATCGCGCCGTACTTCCCGCCGCCGGGATCGAATTCGCCGAGCCGCACGCGGATCGACAGGACATGGCCCGCCGCCTCGTCGATGTCCGACTCCTCCAACAGGTCTTGGTCCAAGGCCGAGTTGATCGCCGCGATCGTCACGCCCGAGTCGGCGTTGTTGTCGGTGAAGCTGTCGATACCGGCCTTCACGGCCGCGGCGTCGCCCTCGGCGAGCGTGGGGTAGTAGCGCTGGTCGCCGGGGAGGTTGCCGGGGGCGAAGGCGTCGGTGACGTTGAACAGGTCGTACGAGGTCCACTTGCGCACGACGTCGTCGAGGTCCGGATTGACCGTCGCCGGGCGGCCGTTGACCAAGTTGTAGGAGGACATCACACCCGTTGCCGCGTTCGCCTCGATCGCGGGCTTGAAGGCTGCCTCGTCGTACTCCTTCGCCACCCTCGGGCGCAGGTCGGAGGAGGTGGTGGTGCGGTGCCACTCGTTGTTGTTGGCCAGGTAGTGCTTCAGGGTCGGGGCCGTCTTCAGATGGTCCGGGTCACCGCCGGTCAGGCCCTCGCCGTAAGCCGTGGACAGGGCGCCGGTCAGCTGCGGGTCCTCGCTGTAGCCCTCCTCGTTGCGGCCCCAGCGCGGGTCGCGCAGCGGGTTCACCACCGGCGCCCACAGGTTCAGCCCCCATCCCGCGGGGCGTTCCTGCTGGAAGCCGCGCGCCTCGTCGCCGACCGCCGAGCCGACCCGTTCCATCAGCTCCGGGTCCCAGGTCGAGGCAAGGCCGATGGCCTGGGGGAAGACGGTGGTCTCGCCGAGCCAGGCGACACCGTGCAGGGCCTCGGTGCCGGTGCGGAAGGACTGGATGCCCAGGCGGGGAATGGCGGGCTGGTACTGGTGCAGCAGCGAGATCTTCTCGTCCAGGGTGAGCCGGTCCAGCAGATCCTCGACCCGCTCGCCCACCGGAAGGGACGGATCGCGGAACGCCGGTTCGGCCGCCGACGCGGGAACGGCGGCGAACGTGCCGGCGATCAGCGCGAGGGCCACCACGAGCGCGGGTCTGAGTCTGGTCTTGCCCTTCATGTCACGGCTCCTTCGACTAGGGAGGCTGTTCAGGGCACTTGGCGCGGCGCGGTACTGGAGCGGCGCGTCATCCGGGGCGGCAGCAGGGTCGCCTCCGGTACGGCTGTGCCGCCCAGCTTGCGCATCAGCAGCTCCACCGCTCGCTCGCCGACCTCCGCGGTCGGCAGGGCGACGTTGGCGATCGGGACGCGGACGGTGGCGGCGGTCTCGTCGGGGCAGATGGCGGTGACCGACAGGTCGGTGGGGACCCGGAGGCCGAGTTGTTCGAAGGCGTCGACCAGGGGGTCCAGCAGGGGTTCGTTGTGGACGACGACTCCGGTCAGCGCGGGCTGTTCGCGCAGGAGCCGCTCGGCCACCGCGCGGGCGGCGCCCGGCGCGGCCTCGCAGGGGTGCACCGAGGAGGCGAGGCCGCAGCGGTCGGCGGCGGCAGTGAAGCCCTCGACGACGCGCTGGGCGAACGCGGTCCGGCGTACATACACCTCCGGCGGCGACCCGACCAGCGCCACCACCCGGTGCCCGAGCCGCGCCAGATGCTCCACGCACGCCTCACCGGCCGCCTTGAAGTCCAGGTCGATGCAGGTCAGTCCGGTGGAGGAGGCCGGGAACCCGATCATCACGGACGGCCGGTCCAGCGCCCGCAGCAACGGCAGCCGGGGATCGTGCAGTTGGACGTCCATCACGATCAGCGCGTCCACCAACGCCGTGTCCGCGACCCGCCGCAGCCCCTCGTCGCCCTCCTCCTGGGTCAGCAGCAGCACATCGTGGTCGTGGCGCCGTGCCGTCGTCACCACCGCCGACGCGAACTGCATCACCACCGGCACATGGATTCCGGCCCGCAGCGGCACCACCAGCGCCAGTACGTTCGAGCGGCTGCTGGCCAGCGCCCGGGCACCGGCGTGCGGGCGGTAGCCGAGCTCGCGGATGGCCTCCTCCACCCGGCGCCGGGTCTCCTCGGAGATCGGCCGTTTGCCGCTGAGGGCGTAGCTGACGGTGCTGGGGGAGACTCCGGCGCGCCGGGCCACATCGGTGATCTTCACCATCAGGCCTCCAGTTCCAGCGTCAGAAACCCGGTCCCCGCCCGCGCCCGCACCACGCGCTCCCCGGCCGCGAGCCCCCACGGCGCCGAGGGGTCACCGCACGACGCCCGCAGCGTGTCCCCCTCCCGTACGACGGTGAAGGCCACGTCCCCGACCCGCACCGCCACCTGCGCCCCGCGTCGCAGCCGGTACGCGCGCAGCGTGACCCCGTCGGCGTGGTCGTAGTCGGGCCGGTCGTCCACCGCGCCCACCGGAATCACCGCCCCCGGCCTGACCAGCAGCGGCACGCTCAGGAACCCGTGCGTCTCGCGCACCCAGCGCGGCCCGGTGACCGTCTCGCCGGTCACGAAGTGCGTCCAGGTGCCCTCGGGCACGTAGTACGACACGTCGCCGGAGTCGCTGAACACCGGTGCCACCAGCAGATCGGGCCCGAGCATGTACTGCCGCTCCAGATGCGCGCACCCGGGGTCGTCCGGGAACTCCAGCGGCATCGCCCGCATCATCGGCACGCCCTCGGTGTGGGCGGTGCGCGCGGCCTCGTACAGATACGGCATCAAACGCAGCTTCAGCCGGGTGAAGTGCCGCAGCACGTCGACCGATTCCTCGTCGAACAGCCACGGGACCCGGTAGGAGGAGCTGCCGTGCAGCCGGCTGTGCGAGGACAGCAGTCCGAAGGCCAGCCACCGCTTGAACAACTCGGGCGTCGGCGTGCCCTCGAAGCCGCCGATGTCATGGCTCCAGAACCCGAAGCCCGACAGCCCGAGCGACAGTCCGCCCCGCAGCGACTCCGCCATCGACTCGTACGTCGCCTCGCAGTCGCCGCCCCAGTGCACGGGGAACTTCTGACTGCCCGCCGTCGCCGACCGTGCGAAGACGACCGCCTCGCCCTCACCCCGGTGCTTGCGCAGTACGTCGAAGACCGTGCGGTTGTACAGGTACGTGTAGTAGTTGTGCATCCGCTCCGGGTCCGAGCCGTCGGACCACTCCACGTCGAGCGGCACCCGCTCGCCGAAGTCGGTCTTGAAGCAGTCCACGCCCTGCGCGAGCAGCGCCTCCAGCTTCGCGGCGTACCAGGCGCGGGCGGCGGGGGAGGTGAAGTCGACCAGCGCCATGCCCGGCTGCCACAGATCCCACTGCCACACACTCCTGTCGGGCCGCCGCAGCAGATGCCCGAGCGCCTTGCCCTCCGCGAACAGCGGTGAGCGCTGCGCGATGTACGGGTTGATCCACACGCACACCCGCAGCCCCCGCGCCTTCAGCCGGGACAGCATGCCCTCCGGGTCGGGGAAGACCCGCGGATCCCACTGGAAGTCGCACCACTGGAACTCGCGCATCCAGAAACAGTCGAAGTGGAAGACCGACAGCGGCAGCCCGCGCGATGCCATGCCCTCGACGAAGGAGGTGACCGTCTCCTCGTCGTACGACGTCGTGAAGGACGTCGACAGCCACAGCCCGAAAGACCAGGCGGGCGGCAGGGCGGGACGGCCGGTGAGGGCGGTGTACTTGCGCAGGACGTCCTTCGGGGTCGGGCCGTGGATGACGTAGTACGTCAACTCCTGGGTCTCGGCGCTGAACTGGACCCGGGACACCGTCTCCGAGCCGACCTCGAAGGAGACCTTGCCCGGATGGTCGACGAAGACGCCGTAGCCGGCGTCCGTCAGATAGAAGGGGACGTTCTTGTAGGCCTGTTCGGTCGCGGTGCCGCCGTCGGCGTTCCAGACGTCGACGACCTGGCCGTTCTTCACCAGCGGCCCGAACCGTTCGCCCAGGCCGTACACCGAGGTGCCCACCGTGAGGTTGAGCTGCTCGCGCAGGTAGTGCGCGCCGCTCGCGTCCCGCATGATGCCGAGCCCCTTGGGGCCGCTGCGGGTGAGGGTACGGCCGCCCGCGCGGAAGTCGACCTGCCAGGGCCCGGTGCGGCTCACCCGCACGGACAGCTCGCCGGAGATCAGGGTCGCGCACTCCTCGTCGTAGGACACCTGGGGGGTGAAGTCCTCCTGGTGCACCTCGAATTCGGGGCCGCGGGGCGGCTCGCCCTCGAAGTGGGTGAAGGTGACGCCGATGACGCCGGGCATCGGCGCGTGCGCGCGTATCGTCACGACCGGTCCCTTCAGCAGATCGCCGCGGTGGCGGACGGGCCGGGTCGGGGCGTGGATCTCCAGCGTGCCGTCCTCGGCGATGACATCGAGGACCTGCACCGGGTGGTCCGCGGTGACGCCGTCGCGCAACAGCCAGTAGCCGTCGGTGAATTTCACGTGGGGGGTCCTTATTTCACGGCACCCACGGCGATACCGCGGGTGAGGGTCCGCTGGAACAGGAGGAAGAACACGATCGCGGGGAGCACCCCGAGCAGGGCCGCCGCGTTCGTCATCGTGGCGTCCATCAGGCGCTGGCCCTGGAGGACACCGAGGGCCACCGACACCGTCTGGTTGTCGTTGGAGATCAGCATGACCAGGGGGAGCAGGAACTCGTTCCAGGTCCAGATGAAGAAGAACACCAGTAGGACGCCGAGGGTGGGGCGGCTGACCGGGACGACGATGCGCCACAGCACCTGCCACTTGTTCGCGCCGTCGATCCGGGCGGCCTCGATGATCTCGCGGGGGAACTGGCCGAGGACGGACGCCAGCAGATACGTCCCGAACGCCGCCTGGATCACCGTGAAGACGATGATCACGCTCAGCCTGGTGTCGTAGAGCCCGACCTCCTTGCTCAGGTAGTACACCGGGTAGACCAGCGCCTCCTGCGGCAGCATGTTGGCGAGGACGAAGAAGGCCAGCACCCAGGTGCGGCCCTTCACCCGGCCGATGCCGATCGCGTACGCGTTCAGCACCGACAGCACCACCGCGCAGACCGCCACCGCCCCGCTGATCAGCACCGAGTTGATCAGCTTCTGCGTGTAGTCGACGCGCTCCCAGAAGTCCTTCAGGCCGTCCAGGTAGAGGCCCTCGGGGAGGCTGAGGGGCCCGTTCTGGGAGTACTCCGCCGGGGACTTGACCGCGTTCACCGCCACGATCAGAAACGGCACGATCATGAAGAGGGCGGCGACCGTCAGCGCGACGAGGACCGGGTAACGGCGTAGCGCGGTGCTCATGCACCCTCCTCGGCGCGGGTCTGGAGCTTCAGTCCGATCAGGGACAGGGCCAGGATGATCACGGTCAGCACCGTGGAGATCGCGGCGCCGTAGCCGACCTGGGTCTTCTCGAAGAACGTGGTGAAGGAGAAGTAGGAGGGCACGTTCGTCGCCCCGCCCGGGCCGCCCTTCGTCAGCACGTACACCGCGCCGAACACCTTGAGCGCGGCGATCGTGCACCAGGTGAGGACGACATACGTCTCCGGGCGGATCTGCGGCAGCGTGATGTGCCAGAAGCGGCGCCACCAGCCGGCCCCGTCCAGCTCCGCCGCCTCGTACAACTGCGGGTCCACGCGCTGGAGTCCGGCCATGAAGACCACCAGCGGGAAGCCGAGCTGCACCCACACCATCACGCCCATGACGCTGTAGAGCGCGAGGTCCGGGTTGCCGAGCCAGTCCTGCTGCCAGCTCGACAGACCGACGGCGCCGAGGAGTTCGTTGAGCGTGCCGTTGTCGGGGGCGAGGATCCAGCTCCACACGATGCCCGCGACCGCGATCGGCAGCACCTGCGGGAGATAGAAGCAGGCGCGCAACACGGCGACCGTCCTGCTGCCGAAGTGCTTGCCGACGTAGTCGAACAGCGCCGCCGCCAGGACAAGACCGAGCGCGGTCGGTACGACGGCCATGGCGACGACCATGAACATGCTGTGCCGGAAGGACTCCCAGAACTCGGAGTCGTCCATCAGCTCCCGGTAGTTGGCGAGCCCGGTCCACTCCAGGTCGCCCACGCCCTGCCAGTCCGTGAAGCTCACGTACGTGTTCATCGCGAACGGCAGCACGACGACCGCGAGGAAGGCGAGCACACCGGGGAGCAGGAAGAGGGCGTAGGAGTCGCGCGGGCGCGGGTGCTTCGGATCCTCGTGCTTCCGGCTCACCCGCGCGCCGCGTTCGACGGTCACCGTCATCGCTTCGGTACGCCCTTGTCGTACGCCTCCTGCAACGCGTCGAGGTAGGCGTCCGGGTCCGCGCTGCCCGTCATCAGCTTCTGCGTCTCGGAGACGAGGACGTCGTAGAAGCCGGTGACCGGCCAGTCCGGGTAGAAGGCGAGGCCGTCGTTGTCGGAGAGCGTGTTGAAGTCGTCGATCAGCTTCTTCGACTGCGGGTCGGTGATGGCGGCGGCGTCGGCCGCGACCGGGACGCCGCCCTTGTTGCCGAGCAGGTTCTGGATCTTCTCCGACATGGTGATGTCGATGAAGTCGTAGGCGAGTTCCTTGTTCTCGGCGCTCTCCGGGACCACCCAGAGGTTTCCGCCCGAACCGAGGGTGAGATCCGAGCCGGGCCACAGGAAGGTGCCCCAGTCGAACTTCGCCTCGTCCTGGAAGCGGCCGAACCACCAGCTGCCGGAGAACAGGATCGGCGCCTTGCCCTGGATGAAGGAGACCCCGGCCTCCTCGGCCTTGGTGCCGGTGGAGTTCTTGGCGATGTACCCCTTGTCCACCCAGTCGGCGAAGGTCTCGGCGGCGTACGTCCAGGCGGCGTCGTGGAAGTCGACCTCGCCGTCGTAGAGCTCGTAGGCGTCGACCCAGGCGCGGTCCGCCTTCGACAGGGCCAGCTGGTAGACGTACTGCTGGGCGAGGTACTCGTTGCCGGCGTTGGCCAGCGGGGTGACGCCCGCGTCGGCGAACTTGCCCATCGCGGAGGTCAGTTCGTCGAATGTCGTCGGCTCGGGGATCTTGTGCTTCGCGAAGAGGTCCTTGTTGAGGTAGACCATCGTGTACTCGGCGTAGTTGGGCACGCCGAACCACTTGCCCGAGCCCATCACACCCTGGGCGTCGTACTGGCTCGTAGTGCGCACCGAGTCGCTGAGCTTCTTGTCCCAGCCGCGCTTCGCCGCCTCTTCGGTGAGGTCGGTCAACAGGCCCTGCTGGGAGAGCTTGCCCGCCGTCGCGTTGCCCTTGTTGTACTCCATCAGGTCGGGGGCGTCGGAGGAGTTCAGGACCATCGGGGCGGTCTTCTGGATCTGTTCGAAGCTCTTCTCCTCGTACTCCACCTTCACACCGGGGTGCGTGGCCTCGAACTCCTTGATCGCCTCGGTCCAGGCCACGCCCATCGCGCTGTTGAGGCCCTCGTAGTGCCAGAGCCGCAGGGTCTTGCCGTCGGAGGATCCGCCGTCGTCAGAGTCGCCGCAGGAGGCCAGAAGCAGTGATCCCGCCAGGACCACGGCCGCGGCCGCCACTCGCCTTCGTACCGTCAACATCCAGTGCCTCCAGGGGAGTCGGATGGGTATCGGGACGTACTGGGCGTCACGCAGGGTTCATCGAATCGATTCGATGCGCGACGTCGAAGCGCTTCGACGGGGGAAGGTAGGTGCGGGCTGTGGGCACGTCAATGGATCGGACGGGATTCGGGGTTGATGTTCAGTGGGTCGAACGCCCGTGGGGCAAGGGCGATGACCAGAGCCACCCCCGCCGCCGCGACCGGCACCCCGAACCCCGCCGTCGCCGACACATGCTCCGCCGCCCAGCCGCCGGCCGCGCTGCCGAGCGCGATACCGCCGAGCAGACCGGTGACGGCCAGGGTCATGCCCTCGTTGAGGCGCCCCTCGGGGGTGCGCTCCTGGACCAGGGTCATACTGGTGATCATCGTCGGTGCGGTCGCCATCCCGGAGATCAGAAGGGCGCCCGCGAGCACCACGAGCGAACCGGTGAGGGACGCGGCGAGCAGCGGCAGCGTCAGGAGTACGGCCATCGCGCCGATGCACCACGGGTAGCGGCGCTCGGCTGAGCCGCCCGGCTTCAGAGCCCCGTACACCAGCCCCGCCGCACAGGAGCCGCCCGCCTGGAGGCCGAGGACCACACCGGCCGCCGTGCCGTGCCCCTGTGTGTCGGCGAACGCGATCGTGACGACCTCCAGGGCACCGAAGACGGCACCCATCGCGAGGCAGACGACGAGCAGTGGGGGCATGCCCGGGGCGCGATAGGGAGGCTCACTGGGGGTCTGCCGGCTCCGGACCGGCGGTTCGGTCGACCGCTGGGCGGTGAACAGCGCCATGCCCGCCGCGAGGAGCAGCACACCGGTGAGGGTGCCCGCCTCCGGGAAGAAC
Source organism: Streptomyces sp. NBC_00287 (assembly GCF_036173105.1). Classification (NCBI taxonomy): domain Bacteria; kingdom Bacillati; phylum Actinomycetota; class Actinomycetes; order Kitasatosporales; family Streptomycetaceae; genus Streptomyces; species Streptomyces sp. NBC_00287. The sequence goes on along the minus strand of NZ_CP108053.1, from coordinate 3,827,698 downwards.
GCCCCGCACAGGAAGGCCGCGAGGACCGGGCCGAGCATGAAGCACAGCTCGTCCGCCGCCTGCTCGAAGGAGTTCGCGGTGTGCAGCGCCGCCGGGTCGCCCTTCAGCAGGTGCGCCCAGCGGGCCCGGGACATACCGCCGGTGTTGGGGGTGGTCGCGGTGGCGGCGTACGCGGCGAAGAGGGTCCAGTCGGGGGCGCCCATGCGCGTGCACAGCACCAGCGCGAGGCTGCCGAGGACCGCGAGGAGGGTGGCGGGCGGGGCGATACGGGCCTGTCCGTGGCGGTCGATCAGCCGCGCGGTCCAGGGGGCGACCAGTGCGGTGGCGGCAAGGCCGGTCGCGACCACGGCACCTGCGAGGGCGTACGAGTCCCGCGTCCCGGCGATCATCAGAACCGCGCTCACGCTGAACATGCCCATGGGGAGGCGGGCCATGAGGTTTCCGGCGGTGAAGGCGCGGGTGCCGGGTATGGCGAAGAGGTGGCGGTAGGTCGTCGGTTGCGGCATGGGGCAACCCTCGCCCGAAGTGGATCAAGGGGTCCAACACCTTCTCCGTACCGATTCACGCACCTGCGTTGTAAATTCCCGTCATGCCTGATCTCCGCCTCTTGCGTGCCTTCCTCGCCGTCGCCGAGGAACTGCACTTCACCCGCGCCGCGGCCCGGCTCTACGTCGCCCAGCAGGCGCTCAGTCGTGATGTACGGCGGCTGGAGCGGGAGTTGGGCGCCGAGCTGTTCGTACGGACCACGCGGCAGGTGACGCTGACGGCGGACGGGGAGCGGCTGGTGCCGCACGCGCGGCGGGTGCTGGCGGCGCAGGAGGCGTTGGTGGCAGCGTTCGGGCAGGCCAGGCCCCTGCTGGTCGACCTGAACTCGCCGGGGCTCGGCACCGGGCGGCGGGTGCTGGGGCGGGCCCGCGAACTCGCCCCCGATCATGAGCTGATGGCGCGCTACGAGAGTGGCCTGACCGGAGCCGCGGCCGAACTGCTCGCGGGGCGCCTGGACGTGTCCTTCGGCCGCTTCGCCGGTCTCGACCCGTCCCTGCGAGCGGGCCTCGAACACCAGCCCGTGCGCTACGAGCCGATGGCGGTGATCCTGCCCGAGGACCATCCGCTGGCCTCGCTGGAGGCGGTACCACTCCGCGCGCTGGCGGGCTCGGTCGTCTACGCGGGTGCCGGGAATCCGCGGACCCCGGAGTGGACCGACCTCGCGCACCAGCTCTTCGAGGGACGGGACATCGAGGTCGCCGCGCCCGCGCCGCTCGCCGTCGGTGACGAGGAGTTTGAGCGGGTCATGGCCAAGACGCGGACGCCGGTTCTCGCGGTGGTGGACTTCCCTGCCATGCCCGCCTCGGTGCTGCGGCCCCTGATCGATCCCGTACCCCTGTCACCGGTCTCGCTGGTGTGGCGCAGAGGGCTGGTGCACCCCGGACTCGACGCCCTGCGGCGGGCGGCGGCCGAACTGACGGCTGGGGAAGGGTGGTTGCGCAAGCCCTCGGAGGGATGGGTTCCGGCCATTGACGCGACGCTGATGAATGTACACATTTGAGATACAGGCACCACATCACCCATGAGCGCACTACATTCGTGCCCCCGAGCACGGTGTGACAAAGGGGGCGCTCGGACCTGGTGGGGAACGGGTCCGACGACGGGTGCTCGGAGTCGAACGCGCGCCCGGAACGGTCCCGTGGGGGGATGCAAGTGCGCGACGATGTTTGGCGGGAAGAGACCCAACCCGGGGATGGATCCCGGACACTCCCGGAGCACCTTCATGACCCGGAAGAAGTGACCGTCCAATTGGACGCCGCCGCCGGCGGTCCGGTGTCCGGGAGACCGGTGACCGAGAGTCCGGTGTTCGTGGACGAGTCCGGTCGCCGAAGCCGCAGATACCGCCGTATCGGCATCGTCGCCGGCATGGCCTGCGCGGTCTACGCCGTCGTCATGGTCGCCACCCTGCTCTCCGGCAACTCCGACGCGCCCTGGCTGCCCGTGCCGGGCCAGGGTGAGGACAAGGAGGCGGGCAGGGTCGAGGACTCCCCGCGGCCCGCGGCCTCCGCCGAGCCCACCGGCGCCACCGGCGTGCAGCCCGCCGATGTCCCGCCGCCGGTCGGCAGTACGGCGCCCGCCACGAGCGCGCCCGCCGCCACACCCGGCGCCTCCGCCGACCCCGAGGACCCGGCTCCGTCGGTCGAACCCGAGCCCACGGTGACGGCGACCACCCCGGGCACCGATCCGACGGTGACCCCCGAGGAGTCGCCCGACCCTCCGGCCACCGGCACACCCGCCCCGCCGACCACCGCGGCACCCTCGATCACGCCACCGGACCCACCCGCCGGTGACAGCGGCGGCGGCACGGGCAGCGGCAGCCGTACGGTCCCGGAGCCCGCCCTCTGATGCCGGCCCGTACCACCCGCCGCCCCGGAGCCCACCGTCCGATGCCACCCCGTACCGCCCGCCGCCTCCCCCTGCGCCTCCTGCTCCCCTCGCTCGCCCTCGTGGCCCTGATGGCGATGCTGCTGCTGCGCGGCTATGTGCACAGCGAGATCCTGGCCGACCACCGGGTTCGGCCGCCCGTCGCCGCCGACCGGGTTCCGGAGCGGATCCGGGAGGGCGGGCCGGTCATCGACACCCGCGGCGGCCGTACCGAGAGCCGACGCCTGGAGGACCACCAACTGGTCCTCACCTTCGACGACGGCCCGGACCCGACCTGGACCCCCAAAGTCCTGGACGTGCTCGCGAAGCATGACGCCCACGCGGTGTTCTTCGTCACCGGCACCATGGCCTCCCGCCACCCGCACCTGGTGCGGCGCATGGTCGAGGAGGGCCATGAGATCGGCCTGCACACCTTCAACCACCCCGATCTCTCCCGCCAGTCGAAACAGCGCATCGACTGGGAGCTCTCCCAGAACCAGCTCGCGCTCACCGGCGCGGCCGGCATCCGCACCTCGCTGTTCCGTCCGCCGTACTCCTCCTCCGCGGGCGCCCTGGACAACGAGTCCTGGCCGGTGACCGAGTACATCGGCACCCGCGGCTATCTCACCGTCGTCAACGACACCGACAGCGAGGACTGGCGCAGGCCCGGCGTCGAGCGGATCATCCGCAACTCCACCCCCGAGGGCGGCAGGGGCGCGATCGTCCTGATGCACGACTCCGGCGGCGACCGCGACCAGACCGTGCGGGCCCTGGACCGGCTCCTGCCTCAACTCAAGACCCAGGGCTACGAGTTCGAGACCCTCACCGAGGCCCTCGGCGCGCCCGGCGCGCACACCGAGGTCACCGGCGTCGACCTGTGGAAGGGCAGGGCGTGGATCTGGCTGGTGCGCGCCTCCGACGACATCACGGACGTCCTGGTCGTCGGCCTCGCCGTCGTCGGTGTCCTCGTCATCGGCCGCCTCGCCCTGATGTTCCTGCTGTCCGGCGTCCACGCCCGCAGGGTGCGCCGCCGGGAGTGGGGCCCTGTGGTGACCGAGCCGGTGTCGGTGCTCGTACCGGCGTACAACGAGGCCAAGTGCATTGAGAACACCGTGCGTTCGCTCGTGGCCGGCGAGCACCCGATCGAGATCCTCGTCGTCGACGACGGCTCGACCGACGGCACCGCGCGCATCGTGGAGGCGCTGGGCCTGCCGAACGTACGGGTGATCCGCCAGCTCAACGCGGGCAAGCCCGCCGCCCTCAACCGCGGTCTGGCCAACGCCCGGTACGACATCGTCGTGATGATGGACGGCGACACGGTCTTCGAACCGTCCACGGTCCGGGAGCTGGCCCAGCCCTTCGCCGACCCGCGCGTCGGCGCCGTGGCCGGCAACGCCAAGGTCGGCAACCGGGACTCCCTCATCGGCGCCTGGCAGCACATCGAGTATGTGATGGGCTTCAACCTGGACCGCCGTATGTACGACGTGCTGCGCTGTATGCCGACGATCCCGGGCGCGGTAGGGGCGTTCCGTCGCAGCGCTCTCGAACGCGTCGGCGGCATGAGCGACGACACGCTCGCCGAGGACACCGACATCACCATGGCGCTGCACCGGGACGGCTGGCGGGTCGTCTACGCCGAGAAGGCCCGCGCCTGGACCGAGGCGCCGGAGACGGTCCAGCAGCTGTGGTCGCAGCGCTACCGGTGGTCGTACGGCACCCTGCAGGCGATCTGGAAGCACCGCGGGGCGCTGGTGGAACGGGGCCCGTCGGGCCGGTTCGGCCGGGTGGGGCTGCCGTTGGTGTCGCTGTTCATGGTGGTGGCCCCGCTACTGGCCCCGCTGATCGACGTGTTCCTCGTCTACGGCCTGGTCTTCGGCCCCACCGGCAGGACCGTCGCGGCCTGGCTGGGGGTCCTGACGATCCAGGCGGTCTGTGCGGCGTACGCCTTCCGGCTCGACCGCGAATCCCTGACGCCCCTCATCTCGTTTCCCCTCCAGCAAATTCTCTATCGCCAGCTCATGTATGTCGTTCTGCTCCAGTCCTGGATAACGGCTCTGACCGGAGGGCGACTGCGCTGGCAGAAATTGCGGCGGACGGGGGTGGTTGAGGCGCCGTCGGGGTAATGCGGGAATGCGCGGAATTCGAAGTACGAGAATTTCGGCGCCGTACGAAATATCGGCCGCACCGGGTGTTTCCACGGCGGCGGAGTTGGCGGCGTCGATGGGGGAGAAGCAGGCCTCGGCGACGATCCGGTCCTTGAAGAAGGCGCCACCCCGTCCTGGGCGGCGAGCTCGACAAGCCCGCTCCGATCGACCCGGAGGGTGACCATCGGCAGCGTCTCGTAGGACGTCAGCGTCTGGCCGACACCAGCGGCGCTGGAGAGATCGTCACAGCTCTCGGTGACGACGATGAGCCGCACGGACATCCGCAAGACCCGCATATGTGGAACGAGGGGCTCCGGGCGTGACGGGTCTGGGGCCCGCCTCCCTGCGGAGACGGGCCCCACCCCTTGACCTCATCCGATCGCGATACGCGTCAGCCAGAAGTCGTGGGCGCCGTAGACCTGAACCGGGTTCCCGGTGAGCCCGGTTCTGCCGCCGGCGTAGAAACCCACGGAGCCGTCGGACCGAATGGCCCAGATGTCGGGAATCGAATCCCCGTTGGTGTCCGGGATACCGACAAGCATGGGCACGGCAGTGCGGGTCCAGCCGGACGCGGCGTACTCGTGGTCCGCGCCGCCGGATGAACTGGCGGCAGTGCCCAGCGAGTTGGGGTCGACCCCACCGCTCGACGCCGCGATTCCCTTGCGCAGCAGCAGCCTGCCGGAGACATCGGTACGGAAGACGAGGTCGGCGATGCCGTCACCGGAGACATCCTGGACGGTGACGATGTCCCGGTCCTTCCAGCCCGAGGCGAGCAGGCGGATCGCCTGGTCGACCGTGGCGCCGTGATAGCCGGTGAAGGCCCACAGGTCGTCGTCGGTGCCGTTGTCGACGGTCGCGAGGAAGTCGGTGCGGCCGTCACCGGTGATGTCGCCGGCCGCCACGATCTGGGTGAAGTTCGCGGGACTGGGGGCGTTGTCGGGCAGGAGGATTTCCTGGCGCTTGTCGCTGTTGACCGCGCCGTAGCCGTCCCCGGGATAGACCCACAGCTTGCCGCCGACGCGCACGACGAGGTCCTGGAGTCCGTCACCGCCGGTGATGTCGCCGTTGTGCGTGATGAGGGCGCCCTTGAAGTGGCCGCTCGACGCTGCGACGTAGGGCGGAAGGTCGTCGCCGGCCGGGTCCTTGTTCGGATTGGCCCGGTAGGCACCGGGCATGGAGAAGTCCAGGTCGCCGGTGCCCTTGCCCGACTCGGTGTCCTGCTGGGACGGGTAGAGGGCGAGGTTTCCGGCTTCGGTGACGACCATGAGGTCCGGGAGCTTGTCGCCGGTGAAGTCGCCCGGGGTGTCGGCCTGGTCGCGAGGGGTGACGTAGAAGAGGTACTTCGTCGGCTCCGAGGCGTTGTCGGCGCTGTCGACGGCCCGCACGTACAGCACGTTGGGGCCGGCGCTCGGCGGTTTGGCGTCGTTGATGGTGGCCGTGACCGAGGTGGCGCTTCCGGGCACCCGGCTGACGGAGCCCGTGTAGGAGGGCGAGTTGAAGCTGTAGTCGTAGCGCTTGACGTCCGTGTTGACGGCGCGGAATGTGAAGGAGCCCGGTGAGCCGAACTTCTTGACGCTCCAGGTCGCGTCCTCGGCGCCGCTGCCGAAGCCGTTCTCGCTCGCGTCGGCGTTCGGGTAGTCGGTGGAGGTGACCTTGGGAGGCCTGGGTGCGGTGGTGTCCAGGACGAACCGGCACGGGGCCTTCTTCGGGTAGTAGCCCGAAGAGCTCTCCGCGTCGTCGACGGCCCGGACCCGCCACGAGTACGTGGCGCCGCTCTTGAGCTTGCTGGTGGCGAATCCCGAAGTGATCACCAGTGCTTCGCCGGTGCCGTTTGCCACGGTCTTCTTGCCGGTCGACCCGAGCAGGTCACCCGTGGTCTTCCACTGGCCCAGCTCCCACAGATCGAAGTCGAAGAAGTCGAGGTTCTTGTCCTTGTCCGTGGCCTTGGCGGTGAAGGTGAGATCGCCCGAGCCCATACGGACGTACGGCTTCGTGGTGGTGCACTTGCCGTCCGGACCGAGGTCCAGGGAGTTGGAGACGATGGCGGGCTTGCGGTTGTACTCCAGTCGCAGGGTGGGCCCGAAGTCGCCGTTGGCCTGGAATTTCTTCCAGGCGTACTGGGCGTTCTCGTCACGGGCCCGCATACCGAAGGTGATGGTGTCGTCGCCGTCGTCCGCCGCTTCCTGGGCGCCCTTCCTTACGTCGAACGTCTCGTAGTCGTCCCCGCAGCTGGACTTGTAGCCGTGGGCGAAGCTCTTGGTGGCCAGCTTGTTGCCGTCGTGGAGCTTGGGCGCGTTCTTCCAGTTGGTGTGGGAGGTGATCGGCCCGGTGCGATGCACGCTGACGCTGCGCGGACTGCAGGACCAGGCGTACCGTTCCAGCACGGTCAGCTTGGCCTTGGTGATCTTCGTGCCCTTGAGATCCGGGTCGAAGGTGATGTTGAAGAAGGACCGGGAGGTGCCCCAGGTGTCCGACTCGAAACCGACGCGGGCCTCGTGCGTGCCGCCCGCGTTGAAGTCCATGCCGTTGTAGAAGGTGGCGTTGGGGTGCCGGTTGTAGGCCGTGGTCCAGTCCTGGGTGTGCTTGGTGAACGCCGGGTCGATGAAGACCGGGTACGTGGTCGCCGGATCGGCCAGGAAGTCCTGGTCGGGGGTGAGCGTCCACTGCCCCACACCCAGCTCGGCCTCGACGAGGTCGCCCCGCGAGTCGGGGGAGGGCCCGTTGAGGGAGGCCAGGCCGAGCGTCGAGGCCGCGCCGGTCTGCGAGGGCGCCGGAGTCGGCTCGGGCGGCGCGGAGGGCAGGGGCGAATCCGAACCCGTGGGCTCGGGGCCGTCACTCGCGGTGGGCAGGTCCTCTACGTCGGTGTCGCTCTGCTCGTCCGACTCGACGGGCGGTTCTTCCTCGGTGGGGCTGGGTTCGGTGCTGTCCGTGGGCGAGGGGCTGCCGGTGTCGGGCGCCTCGGGCTCGGTCGGCTGAGCGGTCGCCCCCACGGTGCCGTTGGTGACAGCGGGCGCTCCGCTGTTGTCCCACATCAGCGGAGTCGGTGACACCGCCACCTCGTCGCCGTTGGCGTCCAGCGCGCTGACGATGCCGGAGAGCGGGTCCAGCCGGAACGTCAGCGTGGCCGAGTTGAGGCCGTAGACCAGCTGCTGCACATGCGGATCGGAGGCGGCCGCGCGGTTCTTGAGCACGACCAGTTGGCCGAAGCCGTCGTCGTCGGCCGTGAGTACCAGGTCGCCGCCGGGAAAGATCTCCGGGTACAGCGCGCGGTTGCCGTCGATGACCGGGGTCGGGACGGGGCCGGGCCAGGTGAGCTGGATCGCGTGCGCTCCGCCGCCGACGTACAGCGTGACCAGCGGGGTGCCGGTGTCCGCCGCGGCGGCCTGCTTGACGAGGGGGACGCGCTGCACCGACGTACGAGAGGCGCGTTGGTCCTCTCGGCCGCCGGATCCCTCGGATCCGTTGGAGAACACCATGCGGGTGTTGGTGGCCTTCGGCTCCCAACCATCCTTGGTGCGGCGCAGAGTTGGGTCGATCCGCTTCCACTCACCGCCCACCTTGGCGCGGATCGGGGAGGCGTACAGCTCCTTCACCATGCCGCCGTCGGGGCGCGCCCAGGTCGTGGAGCGGGCTGTGCGGGCAGCGGTCACCTCGACGTTCCTGCCGCTTCGCACCGCCTGAGTCACAGCGGCGGCCTCGGTCAGCGGCTTAGTCGCACGCCGGTCATGGCCGCTGCTGTCCGGCCGGTCATCGCTGTCCAGGCCGACTCCGGCGTAGACGACACCGGTCACGGCGAGCGCGGTGGCGAGCACGGCCGCGACGCCCCGACGGCTGGGCACACGGCGCCAGTTACGCGTCATCGGGCGGATCCCCTTCCCCCTCGTTCCCCCTCGGGCCAGCCGATGATGACTCATGGGGGACCTGTCGTCACCCTGTGGCCAAGTTGTGTGTGAGGCGTGAGAGGTGACGACGCCCTCCCGGCCGGGTGGCCACCGGGGGCGACTTGCCTCATGGCCAATCTCGAAAAGCTTCGCAATCCGGTGTGAATCATGATGCCTGCAGGAGGGATAGATGCCCACGCGTCCTGAATAGCGACAATGGCGCGACCAGGACGGTTGCGAAGCGCTTTCCCGTCATGTGGTGGATTTCCATACGCCACGCCCAGTTACCAGCCGTTACGGGCCATGTCGATCATCACATCCCCTCTTTACCTCTAGCGTTCCGTCACAAGGTGATCACAGAATCTTCATGGTCTGATACGTCATCACGCGTGGTCCGTCGCCGGTCCCGCCTCAAGTGGTCCGGGGGGATCTCGCCGTGTTCGGTCGACTTCCGTACGCCCGCAAGCCGCGCCGCGCACGCATCGCCGTGCCGGTTACCGCGGCCGCGCTGCTGGTGGGGTTGCTGCCCGCCCAGTCGCTCGCGCTGCCCCCGGATCCGGCGAAGGAGGAGACCGGACGGGAGTCGTTGACTCTTGAGGCGCTGAAGCGGGATCTGCCGGTGCCCGGCCTGAGGATCCCCAGCCGCCATCTGGAGACGCTGAAGGGGCAGATCCCCAAAGAGCAGGTCGCACCGACAGCCGGCACGGTGACGCCGCCCTCGAACGTGAGCGGCTCGGTCACCTTCGGCTCGACGACGACGCCCGCCTCCACAAGGACCGCTGCCCAGCAGGCGGCGCTCAGCCCCGTAGGAACCCTGCCCGTAAGCCTCGGCCAGGCCCCCGACCAGCCGACGCCCACGGGCACTTGGCAGGTGACCATCCCGGACCGGACCGCCGCGGTCAGCCAGGGCATCGACGGCGCCCTGATGGTGGTCCGGGCCCCCGACACGGGTGCGGTGCCGGTCTCCGTCAAGCTCGACTACGCCAAGTTCGAGAGCCTGTACGGCGCCGACTGGGCCTCCCGGCTGACCTTCGTGCAGTTCCCGGAGTGCTACCTGACCACGCCGGACGACGAGGCGTGTCAGACGTACGAGGAGCTGGAGACCGACAACGACCCGGCGTCGAAGTCCGTCACCGCCACGGTCGACCCCGCCGCCGACGGTACGGTGACCCCGGCTTCCGCCCCGTCGGACTCCACGACCGGAGCCGGTGTTGCCCAGGCCGCCTACCGCACCTCGACATCCGCGATACCCGCAGCCACCGGCGACACCGCTGTCGTCGGCGCCCTGGATTCCGGTGTCGGCAGCGGCAGTTTCAAGGCGACCTCGCTCGCGTCCAACGGCAAGTGGGCGGCGGGAGGATCTTCGGGCGCCTTCACCTGGTCGTACCCGCTGACCGTGCCGGCGCCGCCCGCCGGCCCCGCGCCCAAGATCTCCTTCGAGTACAACTCGCAGACGGTGGACGGCCGTACCGCCGTCTCCTCGCCCCAGGCCTCCTGGATCGGCGAGGGCTGGAGCTACGACGTCGGCTTCATCGAGCGCCGCTACCGGACCTGCAAGGACGACCGCAAGGCACTCGACTCCGGTACGCCCAACAACACGGCGACGAAGGACAAGACGTCCGACCTGTGCTGGGTGTCGCCCAACGCGGTGATGTCCCTCAACGGCAAGACCACCGAACTCGTCCGCGAGTCCACCGCCGGCGCCAACCCCGAGACCGCGACCGAGGTCTACCGTCCCCAGAGCGACGACGGCACTCGTGTCGAGCACCGGGTGGGCGCCGTCAACGACGACAACAACGGCGAGTACTGGGTCGTCACCGGCAGGGACGGCACGAGCTACTACTTCGGGCAGCACCAGGTGGGCGGCGGCCACGCCGACACCAACTCCGTCTCCACGGTGCCGGTCTTCGGCAACCACCCGGGGGAGCCGTGCCACGCCACCGCCTTCGCCGACTCACGCTGCGGAGCGGGTAAGCAGCAGGCCTGGCGCTGGGGCCTGGACAAGGTGGTCGATGTCCACGGCAACACGATGATCGTCAGCTGGAAGCAGGAGACGAACTACTACGCCCCGCGCAAGAAGTTCAAGTCGCCCGAGCAGTACGGTCGTCACGCCTATCCGCTGTCGATCGAGTACGGGATGCGCCCGAGCGCGCTGACCAAGCCGTCCGCGACGATCGAGTTCAACGTCAAGCAGCGCTGCCTGAAGTCGGACACGGCGTGCGACGCAGCGAACTTCGCCAAGACCGACGACCCGGGCGCCTACCGCCCCTGGTGGGACACCCCGGGCAACCTCAACTGCAAGTCCACTTCCAAGCTCTGCCCGGCGTTCCCGTCCTTCTGGACCCAGCTGCGCCTGGACTCGGTCACCACCAAGGCCGCGCGCGCCGGACAGACCGCTCTGGGCCCGGTCGACAAGTACACGCTGCACCAGTCCTTCCCCGAGGACTGGTACGACACCTCGCCCGGCCTGTGGCTGAACTCCATCACCCGCACCGGCTACGCCCCCGGCGACACCACAGGCACCCTCCAGTCCGAGTACGGCGTCAGCTTCTCCGCGTACACCGTGGGTTCCACCTCACCACTGCGCGACCGGCTGAAGGACCGGCAACTGCCCAGCCTCGTCCCCAGGAGCAAGACCGATCAGCGCCCCGGCTTCACGCGCCCCCGCATTGGCACCGTCTCCACCGAGTACGGCGGCGACATCGAGGTCGAGTACACCGGCGGCTGCGCGGCCGAGCCGGCGGAGGACAAGGGCAAGAACAATGGCACTTGCTACCCGGTCCGCTGGTCGCCCGACGGGGATGACAGAACGCCCAAGAAGGCCTGGTTCAACAAGTACGTCGTGGCGTCCGTGACCGAGACCGACAAGGTCACCTCGCACGGTGTTCCTGTCACCAACATGTACGAGTACGAGGGCACGGCCTGGGCCAAGAGCGACGACGAGTTCACCCGCCCCGCCCTGCGCACCTACAGCGACTGGCGGGGCTACCGGCAGGTCTCCGTCCGTAAGGGCGCCAAGACCACCTCCACGACGAGCGTGCTGAACGGCCAGTCCTACACCGTCACGCGCTACTTCCAGGGCGTCGGCGGCGAAGTCAAGGACTCCAAGAGCGCCTACACACTCGTCGCCGACGATGCGCCGCAGTTCGCGGGCATGACCGCGGAGACCACCACCTATGTCGACTCCGACGGCAAGATCCGCAAGCGGCAACTGACCTTCCCCTACTCCAAGCAGACTGCTTCCCGCGCCCGGGAGAACGAGGACGGAACGGCTGGCGAGCCGCTGCTCGCCCATCGCGTCGGCGTCAAGCGGACGGACGACTTGCAGGCGCTCGGTGCCGACTGGCGCGGCGTTCGCACCACCACAACGGTGGACGACACCTACGGCCTGCCCCTCCAGGTGGAGTCGGCCGTGGTCAGGATCAACGGCACCGCCGAGACCTTCTCCGACCGGACCTGCACCACCACGTCGTACCTGCACAACACCACCGACTGGCTGATCGGTCTGCCCAAGGAAGAGCGCGTCACCGCCACCAGCTGCGCCGCCCAGGCCGCCGCTGACCCGGCCACCCAGCTCAAGTCGTCGGTGCGGAACACCTACGACAACCTGACCTACGGCGCCACCCCGACCAAGGGACTGGTCACGTCGCGAGCCGAGATCAACGGCACCGGCACGGCGCACTCCCACGTCATCGGCACCAGCTACGACCCGTTGGGCCGGGTGCGCACCGTCACGGCCTCCGGGCAAGGCACGACCGAAACGCAGTACACCCCCGGTGACGCAGGCGGTCCGCTCACCGAGGTGAAGTCGCTCAACGCCAAGGGCCACATCACCAAGACGACGTTCGACCCCGGCCGCAGCCTGCCGCTGACCGTGACCGACCCCAACGGGCGGGTCACGCGCAACGAATACGACGCCCTCGGCCGCCTGGTGAAGGGCTGGTCGCCGTCCCGCTCAGCCGCCGGCCAGTCGCCGAACGTGCAGATCTCCTACCAGGCGGCAGTGGCTACCCCCAAGGTCAACCGCCCCGCCTCGGTGACACTCCAGACACTCAAGGACGACGGCACCTACGCCCAGACGGTGACCCTCTACGACGGCCTGCAACGCGAGGTCCAGACCCAGACCGAGGCCCACGGCCCCGGCCGGATCATCGTGGACACGAAGTACAACGACCATGGCCTGGTCCGCGAGAAGACCGCCGGCTACCTGGCCAAGGGCGAACCGGCCACCGACCTCTTCGCACCCAGATCCCTGTCCCTGATACCGAGTTCCACCAAGTTCCGCTACGACGGCCTGGAGCGCGAATACCGCGCCATGGTCTACCACGGCGGCAACTACAAGTACGGCTCCTTCGCCACTCACAGCGAGATCTACACGGATGTGGACCCTCCGGGTTCCACGGCCCCGAAGACCCGGACCTACGTCGACGCCCTCGGCCGGGTCACCTCCGTCAAGCACTACAGCAGGACGAGTGGGGACACCGGCCGCACGACGGCGTACGAGTACGACGCCCGTGGCTACCGCACCAAGGTCACCGATCCCGCGGCCAACGCCTGGTCCTACGTCTACGACACCCGCGGCCGGGTGACCTCCTCCACGGACCCCGACACCGGTACGACGGTGACGTCGTACGACGAGGCCGACCGCCCCAACTACACCAAGGACGCCCGCGAGCAGGAGACATACACGGAGTACGACCTGCTCGGCCGGGTGAAGGCCGTACGCCAGGGCTCCGCGACCGCGAGCCCGGTGAAGTCGTACACCTACGACGACCTGCCCGGAGGCCTCGGCAAGCCGACCGCCTCGACCCGGCACACCGCAGACGGCGACTACGTCAACCGCGTCACCGGCTATGACGCGGAGTACCACGTCACCGGCAGCGAGACAGTCATCCCGGCGAACTCGATGACGACGGGCCTGTCAGGCACATACACCTACGCCTACACCTACACACCCACCGGTCAACCGCAGTCGGTCATGCTGCCCGCGAAGGGCGGCCTGGCGAGCGAGAAGGTCATCACCCGCTACAACAGCGACGGCCTGCCGGAATCCACCTCGGGCCAGACCTGGTACACGGCGGACGCGACGTACTCGCCGTACGGCGAGGCCCTGCGCACGGTGTCGGGCGCACAGCCGTACCGCGTGTGGACCACGAACTTCGTCAACCCGAACACCGGCAGCCTCCAGCGCACGGTCACAGACCGCGAGACGGCGGGCCCGCACCGCATCACGGACAGCTACTACTCCTACGACGCGTCCGGCACGATCACGTCGAACGCCCGCCAGTTGGCGGACGCCGAGTGGGACACCCAGTGCTTCACCTACGACGTCATGGGCGAGCTGACCCACGCGTGGACGTCGAACATGGAGGGCGCCGGCTGCAAGGCGGCGAACGGCACGACGTGGGGCTACCGCTCGGATTACGCGTTCTCCTCCGGCCCGGTAGCGGACGCGCCTGACGAGTCGACGGACGGCACGGCCCCCGATGCCTCGCTGACGTCAACGCTGTCGGCAGCGGCCCCGGACTCCACGACCGTCTCCACGGGGGCCACCGCCTACCGCCAGTCGTTCACCTACGACTGGATCGGCAACCGCGCCACGATGACCGAGCCCGACACGGCGGACGCGACGAAGAACGTCACGTTCACGTACGGGCACGGCAAGACGGTCGCCGGGAACGTGACCCAGCCGCACACAATGACGTCGATCAAGTCCACGCCGTCGGGCAAGGACAGTTCCTACACGTACGACGCGACGGGCAACACGACCGACCGGGACCTGCACAACACGACGCAGGACTTGGTGTGGAGCCCCGAGAACAAGCTGGACTCGATCACCGCAGCCGGCACGAAGACGACATACGTCTACGACGCCAACGGCAACCGAATCCTGGAAAAGTCCGCGACCGGCTCGACCCTCTACCTGGGCGAAACAGAGCTGACGACAAACACGACGGGCACCATCACGAAGGCGTCCCGCACATACGCCCAGCCCGGCGCGCCAGCGGTGACCCGCACAACGACGAACGGCTCGACTACGGGCCACAAGCTCAGCGTTCTTCTGGCCGACCACCTGGGCACGGCGAACACGACGGTGGAGCTGGCCTCCGGCCAACCCGTCACCCGCCGTGCATTCAAACCGTTCGGCGAACTCCGGGGTGCGAAGCCGACAAGCTGGCCGAACAAGCGGAGCTACTTGGGTGTCGGAATCGACGACGCGGCCACGGGCCTCACGCACATTGGAGCTCGCGAGTACGACCAGAGTTCGGGGCGTTTCCTGTCGACGGACCCAATTATCGACGTTGCTGATCCGCTCCAGATGAACGGGTATTCCTACGCCAATAACAGTCCGGTCAGCAAGAGTGACCCGACTGGCCTCCTGACCGTTTTTGACGGAAGCGGTGGCGGGAGTTCATCACCGGGCGACCAGGAGTGGGTGGAAAGCCAGACGCCGGTCACGAATGATACTCAAAGCCTCATCACCCACTTCTCGGAGAGCAGCCCGAACGGTCACAACCCGGACAGCAATTACTGGGTCACACCCATCTACGAGAACAGTGGCCAGAGCAACGCGTGCTTCGGTCGACTAGCTTGCGCCAAGGCATACAGATTCCTGCTGCGTAGTGATGATACGGAGAAAGCAAAGCGCATAGCCGCGACTTACTGCATCGAGCACTACAACGAGTGTGCCGAGGACGCGCGCGCCTATGACCGAGGCAAACTGATCGAAGGGTTTGTTGCCGCGCTGGTCACCGGTGGCAAGGCGAAGGGTGCCAGCCCCTGCAAGTGCTTCCTGGCTGGCACCGATGTCCTGATGGCCGACGGCGAGACAAAGGATATCGAGGACATAGAAGTTGGCGACGAAGTCCTCGCCACCGACCCGGAGACCGGCGAGGCGGGCCCCCGCAAGGTCACCCACCTCATCGTCACCGAGGACGACAAGCACTTCAACGAACTGTCCATCGCAACCGAGGACGGCATCGAGAAGCTCACAGCAACGCACGAGCACCCGTTCTGGTCACCTTCGGAGGACAACTGGGTTCCGGCCCGCCAACTCGAACCGGGCATGACCCTGCGCACCGACGAAGGCGACACAGTCATCGTCACCGGAAACCGGGCTTTCAGCAGGCACGCGCGTACGTACAACCTCACAGTCGATGACCTACACACGTACTATGTACTGGCGGGCGAGACCCCAGTACTCGTTCACAACTCGGGCGGGGTGGACTTTGACCTCACCGAAATGGATGAGCCAGGCCACAGCAACTACATATTGATGGACAAAAATAAAATGGTCTATTATGTCGGAAGGTTTGGGCCTAACGAAACACCGGCGAGTGTTCAAAGGCGGCATGGCGACAACCATGACCGGTTCAACCGTGCAAACGGTGACGATATGGTCGTATATCCGGGTACGAGGACATATGGTCAAGCGCGTCTCCTGGAACAGCGAATGATGGAATACTTCAACACCTACGTCGGAAGAGGTCCAACGTGGAGGGGGAATCGCGATAACCCGATGGAATCAGCGAAAGTGCCTCAGTATCTTTCGTACGAGAGGTACAAGAATGGAGGGTGTCCGTGATTAGGGAACGCGCGTACGCAAAGCTGACGGAAATTCTGCTAGAGTTCTCCGAAACTGCGGGCGGCCGTCCATCGTTGAAGGAATTCTTGGAGCTCTTTAAGTGGCCGTCGGATGCCATTTACTCTTCCCCTCTCAAATTCGAGGCTACTCTGGCGGACGGAACCGTCTACTCTGGCCCAACAGGGTCCAGAGTATCCGAAATGAATGACTCGGTCTTCACCGACCTGACTGACTTCCTCGCGGGCCTGTCTGGCGAGGAAGGCGGGAACCCTGTGCCTCCGAATGATCTGGCGAACGTCCTGCTGGCATTCATTAATAGTGAAGCAGCAAACCTCGTAGATGTGTCCAGTGGAGATGTTTCAGGTCTCTCAATTACAGGAACGGGAAGTGTTGCCCCGCCCGAGGTGGGGGGCATCCTGGCTGTTCCCGCTGGCGGCGCCTGGTACGCAGTGATCGTGGTCGCACGAAACAGATTTGGAGTGGCGCTCGGAATCTTCGGGGAGAAGTTCCGTTCCCTGAAGACCGTACAGCCCGAACGCTCGACCGCGTGCAAATTCCCCGTCTACAGTGATGATACGCAGGTCGTGAATGGGTCATGGCAGGTGGTCGGGCGCGATGAGGGCCTACTTTCCGCGTTCCCGGCCGAGCCGGAAATCTACCACTCGCCGAATCCGGTATTTCCGGGATTTGATTTTGGCGAGTTTGGTGCCGCCGAGAGTCCCGCTGGGGCTATTAGGCTGATCGATGGCGATGAAGCGAGGGCAGTTGGGATTTTGACCGGAACCTACAGGCAGGCATTTACGGGCGAATTTCTGCAGCAGTGCCTGGAGGGCCTGGTAAGACAGCAGCGTTAACCTGAGCTTTAGCAGAGCCTTAGGGCTTGCCGGGAAATAAGTCGTGGCTTCCAGCTCCGGGGATCGTTGTAGTGGTATGGGGAGACCGGAGGAGATCGAGGCCGTCCTGGCGGCGAAGTTCGAGACGTTGTTGCCGCATCTGGACGAGCGTCAGCGCCGGCTGGCCATAGGGGCGGAGGCGCGGTCGCTGGGACACGGTGGAATCAGGCTCGTCGCCCGTGCGGCCGGAGTGCGGGCGGGCACGGTCTCGCGCGGGGCGGCTGAACTGGAGTCCTCCAGGGCCCGTTGGGTCGAGTCCGCCGTACAGGCGGAGGCCGGAAGAAGGCGAGTGAGCTGGATGCGGGACTGCGGCCCGCGCTGCTTGCGTTGGTCGAGCCCGACGAGCGGGGCGATCCGATGTCGCCGCTGCGCTGGACGACGAAGTCGACCCGGAACCTGGCAGCAGAGCTGACCCGCCAGGGCCATCCCGTCTCCGCCGACACGGTCGCCGGTCTGCTGCGGGAGGAAGGCTTCAGCCTGCAGGCCAACGCCAAGACCGTCGAAGGCGCCCAACACCCGGACCGGGACGCCCAGTTCCGCTACCTCAACGAGCAGGCACGAGATCACCGGGACGCCGGAGATGCGGTGATCAGCGTGGACACCAAGAAGAAGGAACTGATCGGCAACTACAAGAACGCCGGTCAGGAGTGGCGGCCCGCCGAGCAGCCCGTGGAGGTCAAGACACACGACTTCCCCAGCCAGGCCGAGAAGGCAATCCCATACGGAATCTACGACACGACAACGAACACCGGTTGGGTCTGCATCGGCACCGATCACGACACCGCGGCGTTCGCCGTCGCCTCGATCCGCCGCTGGTGGCAGTCCCGCGGCCGGCACGACTACCCCCGCGCCTGCAGGCTACTGATCACCGCTGATGCCGGGGGCTCAAACGGCTACCGCACCCGCGGCTGGAAGGCCCATCTGGCCGACCTCGCCGACGAGACCGGCCTGGATATCACCGTGTGTCACCTGCCGCCCGGTACATCGAAGTGGAACAAGATCGAGCACCGGCTGTTCTCTCACATCACCATGAACTGGCGCGGCAGGCCCCTGACCAGCCATGAAGTCATGCTCCGCACCATCGCCGCGACAACCAGCCGCACCGGCCTGACGGTGCACGCCGAACTCGACAGCGGTCAGTACCCCACCGGCATCCAGATCAACGACGAGGCCATCGCCGCTTTACCGATCATCCGGCATCGCTTCCACGGAGACTGGAGCTACACCCTCCACCCCGCAGACACGGGCGGCCACATGTACAACAACGGGAACAAACGCACTGCCCACGCAGTCGTCTCAGAGCTCATGTCTCGCAATGGAGTGACCAGCGGTCCAACGTCGGACGAGCTGTGGAGCGTAATCGCCAGAGTCAGTGACCCTGAAAAGAAGGGGCATACAATGGACATTGGTCAGATCGCGTCGATGCTGCGGGGGTACTGATGGATGCATCGGCGAGTAATCTCGAGGAGCTGATGGAGCGCTTGGGTGGCTCCGGGGTTACGATGATTATCAAGGTTGATCACGAAAGAATGGCAGAGGGCGGTAAGCCCTGGACCCTTGTCATGTCAGGGCCTGGACTCGGTGAGCGTGGGCTTATTCGAACCGACTCGCCCACCTTTGAGCATGCCATTGGTTACGGACTCGGCGAGCTCCGTAAATGCCCTGGTGACTGGGATTGGCTGGCAGAAATCTCGTAGCTTTCGGCACGAGGCCCTCCCGAACTCCTCGGGAGGGCGTCGTGCCGTTTGACGGCAACGTCAGCGGACGACGGCTGCGGCGGTGGATCGTCGGGGTCATGGTCGATGGAGCTGAGGGGCGGCCCAGAAGTTCTTTGATCACGACCACTTCGACGCCATGCTCGTCGGCTGGATGCCGCATTGGCCGAGTCGAGGAAGCGGCGGCAGCGACGCCCTTGATGGGAAGGGCGGCCGGGGAGACACGCACAGGCTCGATGCCCGGACGGGGCGGCGCCGCTCTGTCACACAACCCCGGCCCCTGGCCGCCCAGAACAGCACACCGGAACGACCGCAGCCGCTAGCAAGCCGCATACGCCATTACCTCGCCGACCAGGCCAGCCGTACGCGAGCCAATGGCTGGCGCTTGCCCCGGCCGACGGCTTCACTGCACGCGTGTTCGGAGACTCGCTTGTGGGGCGAATCCTTGGTGTGAGCAGGTGGAGGCACCCGTATGCTGGGCCACGGAGCCGGTTTCCCGTTCCTGGTGGAGGTCCTCATGAGCACGCCCACACCTGAAGACTTCAGCCACTCGCCGCCCCGGCCACGCCTGTCGGTCGAGGAGCTGCTGGCGGCGAAGAACACCCAGCCGATCCGCTCCCTGGACGACCTCGTGGCCGAGACGTTCGAATCGGACGAGGAACTGGAAGAGTTCCTCGCCTTCACGTACGCCGAGCGCCATCGAGACGTGGCCTGAGGCCGCATGCAACCCGTCATCCTCGACACCGACGTCGCCTCCCTTTCCCACAAGCGCAAGCTCGCCGGGCCGCTCGCGACTCGTCTCATCGGCCGCAAGCCGCTGATCACCTTCGTGACCCACGGCGAACTGACCAAGTGGATGGAGATCCGCCACTGGGGCGCTCGCAGTCGCCAGGAACTCGCCGACTGGCTCGCCGACATCCCCGTGCTGCCCGGCGACGAGTCCGTCGCCGCCACCTGGGGGCGGCTCTCGGCCGCCGGGATTCAGCGTGGCCGACCCCGCCCGGTCAACGACATGTGGATTGCCGCCTGCGCTCTCACCTACGACCTGCCGCTCGCCACCCTCAACGTCAAGGACTACGAGGACTTCCGCCTCCACCACGGCCTCCGCATCCTCGGCGCCGAGTAGCAGTCGCGTCTTACGGCAACGCAGACGGCAACTGGACTCGACACCGCCGCACGTCCCCGAACCGACGGAAGCCGAGCAGGTGGAAGCCACAAACCTCCTCTATCGAGACCCGGCACTGTACGACCTGCTCCAGTCCGACAGCACGGGCGCCGAGATGTGCCAGGCCCTGATCGAGTCGCACCGGCCGGACGCCCGGACTCTGGTCGACTTCGGATGCGGTACCGGTCGGGACTTGGAGATCCTGGCCAAGTGCTTCGAGTGCATCGGCGTGGATCTCCAACCCGGCATGGTCGATTACGCTCACCAGGCCCGGCCGGGGCTGGATGTACGCATCGGGGACATGCGCACCGTACGACTCGGCAAGCGCATGGACGTGGTGACCTGTATCGGCAACAGCCTCGCCTACGTGCACGACAACAACGAGATCAGTCAGGTCTTCGCCACCTTCGCGGCCCACGCCCGGCCGGACGCGCCGCTCGTGTTGTGCTCCCCCGTCGCCCCTATCACCCGGAGCGAGCCGAACACCGCCACCGTTGACACCCCTCGGGGTCCGGCGACGGTCACCATCCGGCACGAGTGGGACCTGCGGACCCAGATCAACACCATGCACCGGCACTGGGTGTTGCCCTCGGGCGACGAGGCTCGGGACGAGATCCGCAGGCGGGTTCTGTTCCCTCGTGAGCTGGAGCGCTGTGCGAACGATGCCGGCTTCGAGATCCTCGACATGACCGACGGCAGAGGGGCCGGGCCCATCGGCCCAACCGCGTACCCGCTCGCCCGGTACATGAGCTCTGTCATCCAAGGCTGAGGTGCGGGGTCCGCTTCCAGGCCACCCCGGCACCCGCTACCGTAGCCCCGCCTCCCACCGTCACATTCGCGCCACCAGGAGCCCTCCATGACCGACACGCGGGCGCCCGTTTTCGGGTTGGTCACGCCCGAGGACTGGTATCGGATTCCGCTGCAGCCGCAGGAGCGGCGGGAGGCGTCCGTTGCTGCGCTCATCAAGCGGCAGTTCGCCGGTGTGGATGATCAGCCCGTGTTGCGGCGGAAGGCGGAGGAGCAGCTTCTAGGGGCCGCCGAGGCGGGGGTTGAGCAGGGTGGGGTGGTGCTGTACCTGTCCTTCCTCGAAGCCGGGGGGATTCCGCTCTCCGCCTCTCTGCTCGTCTGTCGGATCTTCGAGAAGTTCGACAGTCTCGACGCCGTTGTCGCGCTCGCCGGGTCCGGTGAGGTCGAGCCCGTCAAGCTTCCCGCCGCCGGGCCCGCCGCGCGGCTGCTCCGGCGCGCGCGGCCCAAGCAGTCGCGGAAGCTGGGAACCGAGTTCGAGGACACGATCGTGGAGTACTTCGTGCCGGTTCCGGATCGGGACGAGGTGCTGCTCCTTACGTTCAGCACGCCACTGGAACCCATCGCCGACGCCTTGGTGGGGCTGTTCGACGCCGTGGCCGGAACCCTGCGTTGGCATCAACCAGAGGAGATACAGGCGTGAGCAAGAAGCTCAAGGTCTCCACCGACGACCTGCGCACCGCCGGTACCGGCCTGCGGACCGTGGCGACCGAGCTCGAGGGGCTCGACAAGCTCATGGACGCCTACGACCGCCGTACCGTCGGACACCAGTTGCTGCACGAGCGGCTGCAGGAGTTCTCCGACGGCTGGGACGACAACCGCAAGAAGATGATCGAGGAGATCAAGGGCCTCGGCACGCTCGCCCACGAGGCGGGCAAGGCGTACACCGAGCTCGATACGGCGCTCTACGACGCCCTCGTCGGCAAGGGGAAGAAGAAGTGACCCGGCCCGCAGACCACCGGTGGGAGGTGCTGGGGGAGAGCGGTGACCCGGTACCCGGTGACGTCCACGACATGAAGGCGCTCTCGCGGCGGTTCGCGGCGACGGCGAAGACCATCACCGACACCGCCGCCGCGCTGCGCCGGATCGGGAATCTGGAGAGCTGGGACTCCGAGGCGGGCCGCGCCTTCGCCGAGAAGGCGAACGAGACCGCGAAGACCGTCAGCAAGGCCCACGACCGGTACGCCGACGCCGGGTCCGCGCTCAAGGAGTACTGCACCGAGCTCGAGACCGTGCAGGGCGAGGCCGACAAGCTCCTCACCCAGGCGGAGACCAAGGCCGGCGACCTGTCCACGGCCAAGTCCAGTGCGGCGAACCCGCCCAAGGGCACCGACGACGCCGCGCAGGACAAGCTCGACAAGAAGGCCTCCGACCTCCAGGACGACCTCGACGGCCTGCGCGAACAGCTCTCCGGGCTGAAGACCCGTCACAAGGAGGCGGGCGACAAGGCCGCCAAGAAGATCCACGACACGACCGAGGGCGACGGGCTCAACGACTCCTGGCTGGACGATCTACGGGACACGTTGAAGATCGTCAGCGATATCGCGGGGGCGATCGCGGCCGTGTGCGGGCTGCTCGCCCTGTGCGTCGGGTGGATTCCCATCATCGGGCAGGCCCTCGCCGGTGTGCTGGGCACCATCGCCCTCATCGCCACGGCGATCTCCCTCGTCTGCCATGTGCTGCTCGCCATCAACGGCGACGGCTCCTGGGGCGATGTCGCGATGGACGTCCTCGGCCTCGCCACCTTCGGTATCGGCCGCGTCTTCTCCGCGGGCGCCAAGATGGCCGCCACCGTCGGCCGCAGCAGGGTCTGGACGGCGGCCACGCAGTACGTCCGTGGCTGGAACCCGAACATGACCTCGGCCGCGCGCCGCGCACTCGTCGAGTCCATGGTCGGCGCCCGGGCCGGCGCCCGCCCCGGCGCCGCACTGCCCGACGTATCGCTCGCGGCGGCCTTCCGGGGCCTGCCCACGTCCTTCGTCGACGACCTCGGCACCATCCGCACCAACTGGCGCGACCTCTTCAAGGTCGGCGACAACTTCTCCGCCGCCCGCGACGCCTACAACGCCGCCGGCGCGCGCGGCCTCGCCAGCATGTACGCGGGTCCGGGCATGGTCGACGAGCTCACCCGCATCAAGAACATCGACCCCGCCGACCTGAGCTTCATCGGTACGCCGGACGCCTTCAAGCAGGCCATCGCCTACAACTCCCTGGGCCTCGCCGGCACCGGCACGGGCGCCGGCTCCGACACCAAGAGCTTCATCGGGCTGTTCGGCGGCGACCCCGAGATCGATGTCACCGGCTCCGACGCGTCGCTGGCTGGAGTGTGAGCACCGACATGACGTCCCCGACGGACTGGCGGGAGTGCCGGGTCGACCTCCCCGCCGCGCACAACTGGCTGGTGCTGGACCTACGGGTCGACGATCCCGAGCCCTGGGCGCTCGCCCTTGCCGAACAGCACCTGGGCGACGAGGCCGACGAAGGGTTGCGTACGGCCTTCGCCGAGGACCTGCTCTGGTACTGGGGCGCCGCCGTACGACAGGGAGCGCTGTGCGCGGCGGTGTTGGCCCCGCGCAACGACGCGATCATTGCCAGCTACACGGTTCGCGAGCTGAGGGTCCCGCCGGAGTCGCTGACCCTGGCGGCATTTCGCGCGGAGGCGGCGCGGGCGGAAGGGCCGTACTTCGGCGGGGTTCGGGGCGTCTCGGAGGTCGAAGTCCCGCTGGGCCCGGCGCTCCGGATCCACCGGCAGGAGCCGACGGCACCGGAATCCGACCGAGGCGTGATCGTCGAGGGCGTCGCCCACTACGTACTGCCCACCCGGCACGCCACGGCCCTGGAGTGCCGGCTGCTGTGGACGTCGCTCGGCCTCGGCGAGGAACTCTCCAAGGTGGCCGACGAGTTGGCGGACTCAGTCCGACTTGCGTGACTTGGGCTTCGGCACGATGCCACCCAGGCCGAGCTTCTCCCAAGGCACCATCGCGAGCGGCATCCAGCTGAAGCCGACGGCGAAGACGGCGATGGTCGTGGTGATGTCCCGGGGGAGGACATAGCCGAGCTGGGCGACGACGACGGCCACGAGCAGCAGGTATACGGCGAACACCAGGACGGCAAGGATCTTGCGCGCGGCGTCACCGGGCCCCACCCGTGGCGTGTCCTCGCTGCCCCGCACCATGCCGAACAGAACCAGCGGCACCACCAGCCCGGTGATACCACCGAGCCCGATGCACCCGACCCCCAGGGCATGCTCCCCGTCCTCCGGCACCACGGCGGACAACGGCGACAGCAACAGCGCCCCGGCCGCGAACGCCCCGAGCACCATCGTCGCGAACACGACGATCACGGCCACAGCGAAGAGAACATTTCCGGCAAACGACCTCTGAGCGCGCTGCGCCTCCGGCCGCTCGGCCCTCGAATCGGCGGACATGGACTCTCCCGTTCCTATGGGGTCCGCTAGAGGATAACGGCGACCGTCCGCAAGGGAAGAGCCGCCGTCACGGATCCAATGGGCCGCCGTCACGGATTCCAATGGACCGCCGTCACCGATCCAGCAGACCGTCCAGCGCCCGCTCATACGCCCGGAACCCGGCCCTTCCCCACTCCGGTGCCCCCGAGCCGGGGCGGAGGACCTGGGTGAGGCGGCCGGTGCGCCAAGTGCGGAAGGCGCTGGCCGGGGTGCAGCGGCCGGTGCCGTCCGCCAGGGCCGTGGTCAGGGCGAGGAGCTCGGTGAGCGCCCTCGCGCCGCAGTCCGCGTCCGTCTCCGCGACGAGCGCCGCCGTGATCAGCGCGTGCAGGAACTCCGTCAGCTGGAGATCCGCTCCCGCGCGGCACATCCGGCGTACCGCCTGCGGGCTCTCCAGGTCGGGCCGTACGCCTTCCACTCCGCCGGACCAGAGGAGCAGGGCGGCGGCGGTGACCTCGTGGTCACGGAAGCAGCCCAGTTCGTCCGCGACCGCCGTGAACACCGGCCCGAACGCGCACACCCTGTGGATGCCGTCCAGCACGCGCTCCACTTCGGGCCCGCGGTCGTCCAGAAACGCACCCACCGACACGTCGGCGAGCCGCCAGGTGCCGGTGGCCGTCACCGCCCCTATCTCCAGCAGACCGCCGAGCGGGGCGATGACGGAACGGGCCAGTACGTGTTCCTCCACGGGTCCCCCACACCAAGATCCTGTGAACCCCACGATCGAGGTTCCCGCTGTCAGACCCCCATGGAACACTGGCCGAGTTGCGCAAGTGAACGGGGTGGCCCGGTGGGGAGAGGGTGTCGATGAGCAAGCGGCAGGTACAGAAGATGCTGCGGTTGATGGCGAGTGGGGAGCCCGTCGAGCTCACCAGCGCCATGGCATCCGTGAAGAAGCTCGCCCGGCTCGCCTTCATCGCCCAGCAGTTCGGGTATGAGTACGCGGACGTGCGGCAAGGGGGCGGACACAACAGTTCGCTCGTCATGTTGCTGGTGCCCGACCACAGCCCCCAGGCCCGCGCCCGCGCCGCGCAGAACTGGGCGCAGTATCCGAATGCCGGTGACGGGGTCTCGGTGCCGCCTCTCGTCCCCGACGCCTTCGAGCTGCTCAAGGCCCGGATCAACTTCGACCTCACCGGCAAGAGCGCCGAGAAGCGGATGGTTCTCGGCGCGCTCGGCGGCAGCCTCGGCTGTCTCGCCGTCGCCATGCGGTCCAGCCAGGGCAGTGTCACCTGGGTCATCGCGGGCGTGCTGTGGATCCTGCTGCTCGGCGCCCTTGGCGTCGGCTTCGCCGTCAATCGCAAGCGCAACGCCAAGTTCGCCGCCCGCCTCCAGGCCGCCGGCTTCCAGCCGGTGAACGACGCGACGGGCCGACTGCGGTACCTGCCGGCGGGCGTCCAGGTGCCGGGGCAGGCGAACCCCTTCGCGAGCGGGCCGTACGGCGGTGGTCCGCAGGGCGGTATGCCGTACGGCGGTGGACCGCAGGGTGGGCCGTACGGCGCCGCTCCGACGGCCCCGGCGCCGGGCCCGTACGCCCAGCAGCCGTACCCGCAGCAACCGCAGCCGCAGGCGTACCCGCAACAGCAGCAGCCGTATCCGCCGCAGCAGCCCTACCCCCAGCAGAACCCCCACTGGCAGCCCCCGACCCACTGACCCGCCCGCCCGCGTCACGGGAACCTCTCATCCCGCCTCCTCACGAGGTGAGAGCAAAGTTCCTTTCCGGTCACCCAGTGGCACAGGCAGGAAACGAGCCCTCCATACCTTCGGGATCAGCCACTCCCTGGATTACGACCTGAGCCCGGAGCACCGTGGAGGCGTCATGACAGCCCCAAGCACAGCCCCCGCCGCGAGCAGGGGAGGCCGCTGGATCGATCACTGGGATCCGGAGGACGAGACCTTCTGGAACGAGAAGGGCGAGAAGATCGCCCGTCGGAACCTCTACTTCTCGGTCCTCTCCGAGCACATAGGGTTCTCGATCTGGACGCTGTGGTCCGTCATGGTGCTCTTCATGGGCCCCGAGTACGGCCTCACCCCGGCGGACAAGTTCACCATCGTCTCCATGGCGACGCTGGTCGGCGCCGTCGTCCGGGTGCCGTACACCTTCGCCGTCGCGATCTTCGGCGGCCGGAACTGGACGATCATCTCGGCGGCCATGCTGCTCCTGCCGACGATCGCCGCGTTCATCGTGATGGAGCCGGGGACGTCCTTCACCACGTTCCTGCTGTGCGCGATGCTCGCCGGTGTCGGCGGTGGCAACTTCGCCTCCAGCATGACCAATATCAACGCCTTCTTCCCGCTGAAGAAGAAGGGGTGGGCGCTCGGGCTCAACGCCGGCGGCGGCAACATCGGCGTACCCGTCGTGCAGCTCGTCGGCCTCGCCGTCATCGGTGCCAGCGCCGGCCCGCGGGTGCTGCTCGGCATCTACATCCCGCTGATCGTCGTAGCCGCGATCCTCGCCGCGCTGTACATGGACAACATCTCGTCCGTGAAGAACGACACCGGCGCCGCCAAGGACGCGGTGAAGGAGGGGCACACCTGGATCATGTCCTTCCTCTACATCGGCACCTTCGGCTCCTTCATCGGCTACAGCTTCGCCTTCGGCCTGGTCCTGCAGACCCAGTTCGGCCGTACGCCGCTGCAGGCCGCGTATGTCACCTTCATCGGCCCGCTGCTCGGCTCGCTGATCCGGCCCGTCGGCGGCGCGCTCGCCGACAAGTACGGCGGCGCGAAGATCACGCTGTGGAACTTCGTCGGCATGGCCGCCGCGACCTCGATCATCATCGTGGCCTCGATGCAGGAGTCGCTGCCGCTGTTCACCACCGCGTTCATCTGCCTGTTCGTGCTGACCGGCCTCGGCAACGGCTCCACTTACAAGATGATCCCGGGCATCTTCCACACGAAGGCCCTCGCCAAGGGACTCACCGGTGACGAGGCCGCCGCCTACGGCCGCCGGCTCTCCGGCGCCTCCATGGGCCTGATCGGCGCAGTGGGCGCGCTCGGCGGACTCGGCATCAACCTCGCCTTCCGCCAGTCCTTCCTCTCCGTGGGCTCCGGCACCGGCGCCTTCGTCGCCTTCCTCGCCTTCTACGGTGTGTGCTTCCTGGTCACCTGGGCCGTATACCTTCGCCGCCCGGCCACCCAGCCGCACGCGGAGTCGGCCACTTCGGAGGCGAAGCCGCAGCTCAGCTATGCCGAGGTGTGAGACGGGTGTGACGTAACACCGTCGACATCAAGCCGAACCGAGCCTGTCACGCACCGTTGACAGGCTCGATCGGCATGCGGGTGGAACCCGATATGTGACGACTCGCGAGCGGGACGAGAGTTATGTACGACGAACAGCACAAGCCCGGTCACGGGCAACAAGGGCCGCTGGCGGGTTTCACCGTCGGTGTGACCGCCGCGCGCCGGGCCGACGAGCTGGGGGCGCTGCTTCAGCGGCGCGGCGCCGCTGTCCTGCATGCCCCCGCCCTGCGCATCGTGCCGCTGTCCGACGACGGTGAACTGCTCGCCGCGACCAAGGAGATCGTGGACCAGGCGCCCGATGTCGTCGTCGCCACGACCGCGATCGGCTTCCGCGGGTGGATCGAGGCGGCCGACGGCTGGGGCCTCGGCGAAGACCTGCTGGACCGGCTGCGCGGTGTGGAGCTGCTCGCGCGCGGGCCGAAGGTGAAGGGGTCGATACGGGCCGCAGGTCTTACGGAGCACTGGTCGCCGTCGTCCGAATCCATGGCGGAGGTGCTGGACCGGCTGCTGGAGGAGGGCGTCGACGGCCGACGTATCGCCGTACAACTGCACGGGGAGCCGCTGCCCGGGTTCGTCGAGTCGCTTCGGGCCGCGGGCGCGGAGGTCGTGGGCGTGCCGGTGTACCGGTGGATGCCGCCGGAGGACATCACTCCCGTGGACCGCTTGCTGGACGCGATGGTTTCACGCGGGCTGGACGCGCTGACCTTCACGAGTGCGCCGGCGGCCGCGTCGCTGCTCTCTCGGGCGGAGGAGCGGGGGTTGCTGCCGGAGGTGCTGGCGGCTCTGAACCATGACGTCCTCCCGGCCTGCGTCGGCCCGGTGACCGCGCTGCCGTTGCAGGCGGTCGGTGTGGACACCGTCCAGCCCGAACGCTTCCGGCTCGGGCCGCTGGTCCAGGTGCTCTGCCAGGAACTGCCCGGTCGGGCGCGGTCGTTCCCGGTGGCCGGGCATCGGGTGGAGATACGGGGGCATGCGGTGCTGGTGGACGGGGCGCTACGACCGGTTCCGCCGGCCGGGATGTCCCTGCTGCGGGCGCTGTCCCGGCGGCCGGGGTGGGTGGTGGCTCGGGCGGAACTCTTGCGGGCGCTGCCGGGTGCGGGGCGGGACGAGCACGCCGTGGAGACGGCGATGGCTCGACTGCGGTCGGCTCTTGGGACGCCGAAGTTGATCCAGACGGTGGTGAAGCGGGGGTACCGGCTGGCGTTGGATCCGGCTGCGGATTCGAAGTACGCGGACGTGTAGGCACCGGTGGGGGGTGGGTGCGGCTAGGCGGTGCGATCGCCCGCGGGCTGACGTACCAACCCCCACGCCAGGCACCCGAGCCCTACCGTCGACAACACTCCCCGCGCCACGTTCCAGCCCACCCAGGCGCCCTCGAACTCCTCCCGCAGCACGGCCGGATCCCCCGCCTCCATCAAGGCGTCGTTGAGCGGGATGTTGATCACCACCGTCACCAGGAACGCCAGCACGTTCGCCGCAAGTGCCGCCCACACCCAACGCCGTCCCGGCGCGCCCCGCAGCTGCCACGCCGCCACCCCCGTCAGCACCGGCGCCCCCAGGAAGCTCAGCAGGAACACCGGGTTCTGGATCACCTCGTTGATGTTCCGCATCACCTCCACATACACC
Organism: Streptomyces sp. NBC_00287; assembly: GCF_036173105.1. Taxonomy (NCBI): domain Bacteria; kingdom Bacillati; phylum Actinomycetota; class Actinomycetes; order Kitasatosporales; family Streptomycetaceae; genus Streptomyces; species Streptomyces sp. NBC_00287. The sequence continues at coordinate 3,798,770 of NZ_CP108053.1, read as the reverse complement.
TCGTCCGAACTCCGTCCCAGGCCCGGCATCACCCCGCAGGCGAAGACGTAGAAGGACCCGGCGAGCAGGCCCGTGGTGAGCGTGGCCGCGGTCGAGGTGGCTGTCCGAAACCGTGTTGTCGTCATGCGATCCGTCATGCGATCAGTCAATCGACCGCCCGCCCCACGGAACATGGCCCTGACGCGCGGCCGCATACGCGCGCGTCCACAAGGGGTTTCGGGCGCCGAAGCGGGAAGGCACTGTTAGAGGGAACGGTTCATCCGGGCCGGACCCGGGGTGACCCCTAGGCGGTGACAGGCACATGGCACTGGGTACGGCCACGGTCTCGTACGAGCTGCGCTTCGACGCCGGACGGATCTGTCTCGATCTCCTGGCGACGACCCACCCCGTGGAACGGCTCGACTCCGTCGAGGTGCTCTCCGCCTGGATCGTCCGCTCCGGACTCGTCCCGCCGGGCACCCCCCTCACGCACGCCGACGCCTCCTGGCTCGTCGACTTCCGGGAACTGCGTGGCCGTATCGACCAGTTGGTGCGGGGCGCGCTGTCCGCCGAGGTCAGGTCCTGGTCGTCGTACGGCCATGCTCTCGCCCGCGTGAACGACGCCGCCCGCACCGCGCCTCCCGCCCCGCGCGCGGCCCGTGCCCAGGACGGCACGCTCGTGCGGGAGTTGGAGGGGCCGCCGGAGCGGGACGCGCTGCTCGCCGCCGTCGCCCGGGACGCCGTGGAGCTGTTGACCGATCCGACTGTGAGGGCGGGGCTGCGGCAGTGCGAGGGCGACAACTGCCCGATCGTTTACCTCGACACCTCGCGCGGACGCCGTAGGCGCTGGTGCAGCAGCGAGGTGTGCGGGAACCGGGAGCGGGTCGCCCGGCATCGGCGACGGGCCGCGCTCGCCCGCGCCTGACGGCCCGTTATGCCCCTTCTGTGAAACGGCTGTCGAAGTGATTTCGATTACACATCGTTTACCTTCGTCGGCCCCTCGAACAACGGCCCGATCTTGCCTACGTGGCGGAAATGTAAAGACATTGAGGGGGGAATGTGCCCCGGTGTCCCCTCCGTCATGTCACCCCGGAGAAAACTGTCACCCCACTTTGAACACTCAACGCGCGCGGTGCGTACGGGTGGTGGAGCGACCGGCTGGGGGAGCCCAGACGAATTGGGGACACCGGAGGTGGGCGTGCGCAAGGATGCGGCCGTGGCCAATGAACGTGGATCGAGGGCCCGACATCGCATGTCCCAGCCCTCGGTGGAACCTGACGAGGAGCTGATGCGTGCTCTGTACAGAGAGCACGCCGGACCCCTGCTCGCGTATGTCCTCCGACTGGTCGCCGGTGACCGGCAGCGTGCCGAGGACGTCGTGCAGGAGACGCTCATCCGTGCCTGGAAGAACGCCGGTCAGCTCAATCGAGCGACCGGATCGGTACGCCCCTGGCTGGTGACGGTCGCGCGCCGCATCGTCATCGACGGCCACCGCAGCCGGCAGGCCCGGCCGCAGGAGGTCGATCCGTCGCCGCTGGAGGTCATCCCCGCGGAGGACGAGATCGACAAGGCGCTGTGGTTGATGACGCTGTCGGACGCGCTCGACGACCTGACCCCCGCCCACCGGGAGGTGCTCGTCGAGACGTACTTCAAGGGGCGTACGGTCAATGAGGCGGCTGAGACGCTCGGCATACCCAGCGGCACCGTCCGCTCGCGGGTGTTCTACGCCCTGCGGTCGATGAAGCTGGCGCTGGAGGAGCGGGGGGTGACGGCGTGATGAACACATACGGGGGATACGGAGCAGGGGGTCCGGGTATGTCTGGCCCCATGCAGGGAACGCAGGGCTCTTCGGGCGCGAACGAGCACGAGACCGTCGGCGCCTACGCCCTCGGGATTCTCGACGACGCCGAAGCAACCGCTTTCGAGATGCACCTCGCGACCTGCGAGTGGTGCGCCCAGCAGCTCGACGAGCTCGCCGGGATGGAGCCGATGCTGGCCGCGCTCGCGGACCTGCCGGGCTCCGGCACGCCCGCCATCGGCGAGTCGCTCTCGGCGAAGCCGAGCCCGAGGCTGGTGCAGAACCTGGTCGACGAGGTCGCCGAGCGCAGAGCGATGACCCGCCGCCGCAGCTTCTACATGGTGGCCGCCGCGGCCGCCCTGATCATCGGCGGTCCGGTCGCCGCGATCGCCACCACCGGCGGCGACGACGGCGGTACGTCCACCGAGGCACACGCCACCAGCCCCGCCAAGGCCGCCTTCGACATCATGACCGACCGGGTCTCCGGCCGGGACGCCTCCACCAAGGTCTCCGCGACCGTCGCCATGGAGCCGAAGGCCTGGGGCACCCATGCCGTGCTGGAGCTGAAGAACGTCACAGGCCCCGAGAAGTGCTCCCTGATCGCCGTAGGAAAGAACGGCGAGCGCGAGACGATCACCTCCTGGTCCGTCCCGAAGTGGGGCTACGGCATCCCGAACGCCACGACCGAGCAGGCCAAGCAGCCGCTGTATGTGCACGGCGGGGCGGCCTTCGCGCCCGGCGAGATCGAGCGCTTCGAGGTCATGACCTTCGAGGGCAAACGGCTGGTCGAGGTGGCCGTGTGAGGCCACGCACCGCGGACGCATAGCTTCCAGGGCCCCCCTTCGCGTACGGTTGACGGCTGCCCAGCACGTCAGAAGGGGGCCCGGTGGCCGCACAGGCTCAGCAGGAAACCGCGGTCGGCGCGGTCCCGGATTCGGTCCGGGACCGTGAGATCAGCATCGAACAGGAACACCTGGACCGGGTGTACCAGCGTCTTGAGGAGAAGATCCACGAGGCGGAGTTCCTCATGCACGACGCGGCCAAGCGCGGCCAGGTCGGCACCCCCGGCGCGCTCGCCGAGCGGGACGCGCAGGTCTTCCGGGCGGGCGTCCACCTGAACCGGCTGAACAACGAGTACGAGGACTTCCTCTTCGGCCGGATCGACCTGCTGCTCGGCAAGGACGGCAAGAAGGGCCCGGACGGCGCCTACACCGCCGTAGAGCCTGCCGAGGGTGCCGTGCGCTCCGACAACACCGCCGATATCGCCGAGACCCTGCACATCGGGCGGATCGGAGTCCTGGACAACGACTACGCCCCGCTGGTCATCGACTGGCGGGCCCCCGCGGCCGCCCCCTTCTACCGCTCCACCCCGGTCGACCCGGGGCGGGTGGTCCGCAGAAGGGTCATCCGCTCCAAGGGCCGCCGGGTCCTCGGGGTCGAGGACGACCTGATGCGCCCCGAGCTCAAGGCGTTCCGGGACGGCCAGGAGCTGCCCGTCATCGGCGACGGCGCCCTGATGGCCGCCCTCGGCCAGGCCCGCACCCACACCATGCGGGACATCGTCGCCTCCATCCAGGCCGAGCAGGACCTGGTCATCCGCGCCCCCGCCGCCTCCGTGACCTACGTCGAGGGCGGCCCGGGTACGGGGAAGACCGCGGTGGCGCTGCACCGCGCCGCCTATCTGCTCTACCAGGACCGGCGCCGGTACTCGGGCGGCATCCTGATCGTCTCCCCGACCCCGCTGCTGGTGGCGTACACCGAGGGTGTGCTGCCGTCGCTGGGCGAGGAGGGCCAGGTCGCGATCCGGGCCATCGGCTCGCTGGTCGACGGCGCCGAGGCGACGCTGTACGACTCCCCGTCCACGGCGCGCGCCAAGGGCTCGTACCGCATGCTCAAGGTGGTGCGGAAGGCCGCGCGCGGAGCTCTGGAGCTGAACGATTCTCCGACCCGCCTGCGGGTGGTCGCCTTCGGCCGCCGGCTGGAGCTGGAGGCCCAGGACCTGGCCGCGATCCGCCGCAACGCCCTCAGTGGCACCGCCCCCGTGAACCTGCTGCGCCCGCGCGCCCGCAAGCTCCTCCTGGACGCCCTGTGGTCCCGCTCCGGCGGCGCCTCCCGGCACACCGACCCCGAGCTCGCGGCCGAGCTGCGCTCCTCCTTCGACGAGGACGTGACCAGCGAGGACTCCTTCATCGAGTTCCTCGACGCCTGGTGGCCGGAGCTGACCCCGAAGGCCGTACTGGCCGCGCTGGCGGACGAGAGGCGCCTCGGCCGCTGGGCCCGGCGCATCCTCAACTCGGGCGAGATCCGCCGGGTCGCCCGCTCCCTGCGCCGGGACGGCCACTCCGTGCACGACATCGCCCTGCTCGACGAGCTCCAGGCGATCCTCGGCGCCCCGGCCCGCCCGCGGAAGAAGCGCGAACTGGACCCGCTCGACCAGCTCACCGGGCTGGAGGAGCTGATGCCGGTGCGCGAGGAGACCCAGCGCGAACGCGCCGAGCGCCTCGCGCAGGAGCGCGTCGAGTACGCCCATGTCATCGTCGACGAGGCCCAGGACCTCACCCCGATGCAGTGGCGCATGGTCGGCCGCCGTGGCCGGCACGCCACCTGGACGGTCGTCGGCGACCCGGCCCAGTCCTCCTGGTCCGACCCCGACGAGGCCGCCGAGGCCCGCGACGAGGCCCTCGGCACCCGCCCGCGCCGCCGCTTCCAGCTCACCGTGAACTACCGCAACCCCGCCGAGATCGCCGACCTGGCCGCCAAGGTGCTGGCGCTGGCCATGCCCGGCTCGACGTCCCCCTCGGCCGTCCGGTCCACCGGCGTGGAGCCGCGCTTCAGCGTCGTGGAAAAGTCGCTGGGGCAGACCGTCCGCGAGGAGGCCGCGCGGCTGCTCGACCGTGTCGACGGCACGGTCGGCGTCGTCGTCGCCATGCAGCGCCGCGAGGAGGCCGCCCGCTGGCTCGCCGGACTCGGCGACCGGGTGGTGGCCCTCGGCAGCCTGGAGGCCAAGGGCCTCGAGTACGACGCGACCGTCGTCGTCTCCCCGGCGGAGATCGCCGACGAGTCCCCGGCCGGCCTGCGGGTCCTCTACGTCGCCCTCACCCGCGCCACCCAGCAGCTCACGGTCGTGTCGGGGGAGCGGGACGAACCGGATGCGGCGGGGGTGCCGGATCTTCTCAGAGACTGACTGCCGGTACGGGAATGGCCTTACGGGATCGGTTTGTTAGCCTGGGTGTGGCACCGGCCCGATCCAAGCCCCCGGGCCCAACCTTCGTCGCTACGAGCGACCACTTGCCGCGAGGCGAGCATGGCGGGTCGGTGTCACTCAGCGTTTGAGAGGCCCACGTCCAATGTGACGTGGGCCTCTTTGTTGCCGTATGTCTGGCTGATCGATTCTCGTATCGCGGAATATGTTTTCCAAAGTTGTCGTACAGTCGTCGTATAGCGGTGAACAAAAAGTCCGCAATCCAGGGCGGCTACCACGTACTCAGCGGTAGGTGCGACGATCGGACGGCACAACTTCACGACACGGTAAAAGCAGAGGAAGTCGGCCATGGCAACGGCGCCCAGCGTCTCCTACTCGATGACCATCCGGCTGGAGGTGCCCGCAAGCGGAACGGCGGTCTCCCAGCTCACCACGGCCGTCGAATCCCACGGAGGCTCGGTCACCGGCCTCGACGTCACCGCCTCCGGCCACGAGAAGCTCCGCATCGACGTCACCATCGCGGCGACGTCCACCGCGCACGCCGACGAGATCGTCGAGCAGCTCCGCGGCATCGAGGGCGTCACCCTCGGCAAGGTCTCGGACCGTACGTTCCTCATGCACCTCGGCGGCAAGATCGAGATGCAGTCCAAGCATCCCATCCGCAACCGTGACGACCTCTCCATGGTCTACACGCCGGGTGTGGCCCGGGTCTGCATGGCGATCGCCGAGAACCCCGAGGACGCCCGCCGGCTCACCATCAAGCGCAACTCCGTCGCGGTCGTGACGGACGGCTCCGCGGTGCTCGGCCTCGGCAACATCGGCCCCAAGGCCGCGCTGCCGGTCATGGAGGGCAAGGCGGCCCTGTTCAAGCGGTTCGCCGGGATCGACGCCTGGCCGCTGTGCCTGGACACCCAGGACACCGACGCGATCGTCGAGATCGTGAAGGCCATCGCCCCCGGCTTCGCCGGCATCAACCTCGAGGACATCTCGGCGCCCCGCTGCTTCGAGATCGAGGCCCGGCTGCGCGAGGCCCTCGACATCCCCGTCTTCCACGACGACCAGCACGGCACGGCGATCGTCGTGCTCGCGGCGCTGACCAACGCGCTGCGGGTGGCCGGCAAGTCGATCGAGGGCATCCGGGTCGTCATGTCCGGCGCGGGCGCGGCCGGTACGGCCATCCTGAAGCTGCTGATCGCGGCCGGTGTGAAGAACGCCGTCGTCGCCGACATCCACGGCGTGGTGCACGCGGGCCGCGAGGACCTGGTGGACGCCGCCCCCGACTCGGCGCTGCGCTGGATCGCCGACAACACCAACCCCGAGGGGCTGACCGGCACGCTGAAGGAGGCCGTGCGCGGCGCGGACGTCTTCATCGGCGTCTCCGCCCCGAACGTCCTCGACGGCAACGACGTGGCCGCCATGGCGGACGGCGCGATCGTGTTCGCGCTCGCGAACCCCGACCCCGAGGTGGACCCGGCAATCGCCCGCCAGACGGCGGCGGTTGTGGCCACCGGCCGCTCCGACTTCCCGAACCAGATCAACAACGTGCTGGTCTTCCCGGGTGTCTTCCGCGGTCTGCTGGACGCCCAGTCCCGCACGGTCAACACCGAGATGATGCTCGCGGCCGCGAAGGCGCTCGCGGACGTGGTGACCGAGGACGAGCTCAACCCGAACTACATCGTCCCGAGCGTCTTCAACGACAAGGTCGCGGGCGCGGTGGCCGGTGCGGTGCGCGAGGCGGCCAAGGCTGCCGGAGCCGCCCCGAACAACAACTCCGGCGTCTGAGGACGTGACGATCGCCACGGCAAGCCCTTGTAGCGGCGCGTCGTGGAACCGAGGGCCTGTGAGTGCCGTTTATGGTGACGGCCAGGCTCAGGCCCTCTTTTCGTGTGACTCCCAAGGGTGTTCTCACGACTCGGACGGGTGCCGGATTGGCTTTCCCGCCGCAGGTAGGGGCAGGATGCGTCTCTGGGCGCGAGGGTCCAAGGACGGACCCGGGTCCGGGGACTGTCCGAGGACCCTGGCAGCATCGGCTTCGCTGTGCCCAATATGCGGCTCCGCCGCGTGGCACGCCTCAACAGCAAGAAGAACACGGGAGTAACAACATGAACCGCAGTGAGCTGGTGGCCGCGCTGGCCGACCGCGCCGAGGTGACTCGCAAGGACGCCGACGCCGTGCTGGCCGCGTTCGCCGAGACCGTCGGCGAGGTCGTCGCCAAGGGCGACGAGAAGGTCACCATCCCCGGCTTCCTGACTTTCGAGCGCACCCACCGTGCCGCTCGCACCGCGCGCAACCCGCAGACCGGCGAGCCGATCCAGATCGCGGCCGGCTACAGCGTGAAGGTCTCCGCGGGCTCGAAGCTGAAGGAAGCGGCGAAGGGCAAGTGACCTTGCCGCTACACCACGGGACGGTGTGGGACAGGTAGGAAACGCCGATGGGGCGGCTCCCGGAATCCGGGAGCCGCCCCATCGTGGTTTCGCTCACCAATGGCCTCAAACGCCGGCCGGGCTGGAGGTGGCCGGCGTTACCCCAGCGCCTTGCCCGGCAGCTCCACCTTCGCTCCCAGTTCCACAAGCTTCTCCATGAAGTTCTCGTAGCCCCGGTTGATGAGGTCGATGCCGTGGACTCGGGACGTGCCCTGGGCCGCCAGTGCGGCGATGAGGTACGAGAAGCCGCCGCGGAGGTCGGGGATGACCAGGTCGGCGCCCTGGAGCCGGGTGGGGCCGCTGACGACCGCCGAGTGCAGGAAGTTGCGCTGGCCGAAGCGGCAGTTCGAGCCGCCGAGGCACTCGCGGTAGAGCTGGATGTGGGCGCCCATCTGGTTCAGCGCGGAGGTGAAGCCGAGGCGGGACTCGTAGACCGTCTCGTGGATGATGGACAGCCCTGTGGCCTGGGTGAGGGCCACTACCAGCGGCTGCTGCCAGTCCGTCTGGAAGCCGGGGTGTACGTCCGTCTCCAGTGCGATGGACTTCAACTGGCCGCCGGGGTGCCAGAAGCGGATGCCCTCGTCGTCGATCTCGAAGGCGCCGCCCACCTTCCGGTAGGTGTTCAGGAACGTCATCATCGAGCGCTGCTGGGCGCCACGGACGTAGATGTTGCCCTCGGTGGCGAGCGCCGCGGACGCCCAGGAGGCGGCCTCCAGACGGTCCGGCAGGGCGCGGTGGGTGTAGCCGCCGAGCTTGTCGACACCGGTGACACGGATCGTGCGGTCGGTGTCCATCGCGATGATGGCGCCCATCTTCTGCAGGACGCAGATCAGGTCCTCGATCTCCGGCTCGACGGCCGCGTTCGAGAGCTCGGTCACGCCCTCCGCGAGGACGGCCGTCAGCAGCACCTGCTCGGTCGCGCCGACGGACGGGTACGGCAGCCGGATCTTCGTGCCGCGCAGTCGCGTCGGCGCCTCCAGGTACTGGCCGTCCGCCCGCTTCTCGATCGTCGCGCCGAACTGCCGCAGCACCTCGAAGTGGAAGTCGATGGGTCGGCCGCCGATGTCGCAGCCGCCGAGGCCCGGGATGAAGGCGTGACCGAGGCGGTGCAGCAGCGGACCGCACAGGAGGATCGGGATGCGCGAAGAACCCGCGTGGGCATCGATGTCAGCGACGTTCGCGCTCTCCACGTGCGACGGGTCCATCACCAGTTCGCCGGGCTCCTCGCCCGGACGGACGGTCACTCCGTGCAGTTGCAGCAGCCCGCGTACGACCCGCACGTCACGGATGTCCGGAACGTTGCGCAGCCGACTCGGCCCACTGCCCAGCAGAGCGGCGACCATAGCCTTCGGCACGAGGTTCTTCGCACCGCGGACACGGATCTCGCCCTCCAGCGGGGTTCCGCCGTGGACAAGGAGGACATCGTCGTTGACGGTCATGTATCTCGCGTTCCGGTGAGTGGGGCAGGGGCCGAGGAAACAGGGTAATCGCCGCGGGCCCCCCTTCAGTAAGCCCAAGTACCGCCCAGATACGTCATAGCTGTGTCACAACACGAACGGTTCGCCGCCGGGCACGAGGGGTCACCGGGAGCGGTGTGCGCCGGGGGCGCTCGATTCCGCCCTGAGCTGCGTTCACTCCCTTACCGGGATTGCCTCCCCACACGAAGGGAAGATGCGGGATCATGTCTGGCATGACCGAGGTGTCCTCGCTCACAGGGCGGTTGCTCGTGGCAACGCCCGCCCTGGCGGACCCGAACTTCGACCGCGCGGTGGTGCTGCTCCTCGACCACGACGAGGAGGGCTCGCTCGGTGTCGTCCTCAACCGTCCGACCCCGGTGGACGTGGGCGACATCCTGGAGGGCTGGGGCGAGCTGGCCGGTGAACCCGGTGTCGTCTTCCAGGGCGGCCCGGTCTCCCTCGACTCGGCCCTCGGTGTCGCCGTCATCCCCGGCGGGGCGAGCGGCGAGGTCGCACCGCTGGGCTGGCGCCGGGTGCACGGCGCGATCGGGCTGGTGGACCTGGAGGCCCCGCCCGAGCTGCTCGCCTCGGCCCTCGGCTCGCTGCGGATCTTCGCCGGATACGCCGGCTGGGGGCCCGGTCAGCTGGAGGACGAGCTGGTGGAGGGCGCCTGGTACGTCGTGGAGTCGGAGCCCGGTGATGTGTCGTCCCCGGCCCCGGAAAGACTCTGGCGCGAGGTCCTGCGCCGCCAGCGCAACGAGCTCGCGATGGTGGCCACGTATCCGGACGACCCTTCGCTCAACTGACGCATGTGAGCTTCAGTACTCTGGTTGTTATGAGCACTCTTGAGCCTGAGACCCAGCCGCAGCGCGGGACTGGTACGGGGACCCTCGTAGAGCCGACGCCACAGGTGTCCCACGGCGACGGCGATCACGAGCGCTTCGCCCACTACGTCCAGAAGGACAAGATCATGGCGAGCGCCCTCGACGGGACCCCCGTCGTGGCGCTGTGTGGCAAGGTCTGGGTGCCCGGCCGCGATCCCAAGAAGTACCCCGTGTGTCCCATGTGCAAGGAGATTTACGAGTCCATGGGCGCCGGCGGCGACGACAAGGGCAAGGGCGGCGACAAGAAGAAGTAGTCCGGCCTGTCGACCGAAGTTCCGAAGGCCCCCGGGGCGCGCCGATGCGCGTCACGGGGGCCTTCGCGTTGTCACGAAGTGGTTGAGACCTCTTGTGGACATGTTCATGTAGTCCATAGCCTCCGGTTGTTGTTGTGCAGAGCAAAACAGTCATTGCATATGTTGCAACGCCCCGGAGGATTGCTCCATGAAGCTCCCCGCCCGTCTGGCCGTGCTCCTCGCTGTCATGGCCGCCACCGCCTGCGCCCCCCAGACGTCCGACAACTCCTCCTCCGACAAGGACGAGAAGACCGGCACGCTCCGGGTCTGGCTCTTCCAGGAGGTCAGCAACAAGCCCAAGGAGAAGGTCGTCGACTCAGTCCTCGCCGCCTTCGAGAAGGCCCACGAGGACACGAAGGTCACTGTCGAATACATCCCCGTCGAGACCCGCGCCCAGCGCATCAAGGCCGCCTTCAACGACCCCAAGAGCGCGCCCGACGTCATCGAGTACGGCAACACCGACACCGCGGGTTATGTGAAGGACGGCGGACTCCTTGACGTCACCGAGGAGTTCGGTGCGTGGGAGGAGGCCAAGGACACCGACCCGACCGCGAAGCAGTCGGTCACGGTGGACGGCAAGGTCTACGGCGCGCCGTACTTCGTCGGTGTGCGCGCGCTGTACTACCGAACAGACGTCTTCGACGAACTCGGCCTCGAAGTCCCCAGGACGCAGGCCGAGCTGATCTCCACGGCGAAGGAGATACGGGCCGCGAAGCCGGAGCTGTACGGCCTCGCGGTCGGCGGTGCCTATACGTACGGCGCGATGCCGTTCGTCTGGGCCAACGGCGGTGAACTCGCGACCGGCAAGGGCGGCTCGTACGCCTCCGCCATCGACAGTGCGGCCGCGCAGAAGGGCATCAAGGCGTACACGTCCCTCTTCGGCGACGACAACTGCCCCGCCGCGACCTGCGCGGGCATGGGCGGCAACGACACGGTGACCGCGTTCGCCTCCGGCAAGGCGGGGATGGCGATCGGCGGGGACTTCAGCCATGCGGCGGTGGAGGCCGGGAAGGTGCGCGGGAAGTACGCGGTCGTTCCGCTGCCCGGGGTGGAGGCGGGTTCCGTCGCTCCCGCCTTCGCGGGCGGCAACAACATCGGCGTACTGAAGAGCACCTCGCACCGCACGCTCGCGGTCGATCTGATGAAGCAGCTCGCGTCGAAGAAGACGCAGGCCTCGATGTTCGACGCGATGGGGTTCCTGCCGACCTTCTCGGACGTACGGCAGGAGGTCGCCGCGAAGGAGCCGTACGTGAAGCCCTTTGTCGAGACGCTGAGTTCGGGCACGAAGTTCGTCCCGGCGTCGCCCGCGTGGTCGCAGATCGACTCGTCGCTGGTGCTGCCGACGATGTTCCAGGAGATCGTGAGCGGTAAGAAGTCGGTAGGAGCTGCCTCGAAGGATGCGGCGGCGAAGATGAACGACGCGTTCGGCTCCGTCGGGTGACCTCAGTGACCGACCGCAAGACCTGGACCCCTTGGCTCTATCTCGCCCCGGCCCTTCTCGTCCTCGGCGGGCTGCTCGCCTACCCCATCTACCAGCTCGGCCTCATCTCCCTCTTCCACTACACCCAGGCCCAGGTCAGTGGAGGGGAGCCGACCACCTTCGAAGGGTTCGGGAACTACGCCGAACTCTTCGGGGACTCCCAGTTCTGGGAGGTGCTGCTGGCGACCGTCCTCTTCGCCGCCGCCTGTGTCGTGTCGACCCTCGCCGTCGGATGCGCGCTCGCCGTGCTCCTCACGCGCGTGCGTGCCGTTCCGCGGCTGGCGTTGATGCTGGCGGCGCTCGGGGCCTGGGCCACTCCCGCCGTCACCGGGTCCACCGTGTGGCTGTTTCTCTTCGATGCCGACTTCGGGCCCGTGAACCAGGTGTTGGGGCTCGGCGACCACTCCTGGACGTACGGCCGTCTCAGCGCCTTCTTCCTCGTACTGCTCGAAGTGGTGTGGTGCTCCTTCCCGTTCGTGATGGTCACCGTGTACGCCGGGATACGCGCCGTGCCGAGCGAGGTACTGGAGGCCGCCTCGCTGGACGGGGCCTCGCAGTGGCGGATCTGGCGGTCGGTGCTCGCGCCGATCCTGCGGCCGATCCTGGTCGTCGTGACCATCCAGTCGGTCATCTGGGACTTCAAGGTCTTCACGCAGATCTACGTCATGACCAACGGCGGCGGCATCGCGGGCCAGAACCTGGTGCTCAATGTGTACGCCTACCAGCAGGCGTTCGCGTCCTCGCAGTACAGCCTCGGCTCGGCGATCGGGATCGTGATGCTGCTGATCCTGCTCGTCGTGACGCTGGGGTACCTGCGGCTGCTGCGCCGGCAGGGGGAGGAGCTGTGAATCTTCTTCGGGGCCTTGTGGCCCGGCCGTGGCGATTCGCCGCGGAAGCGACCGCGCTGCTGATCGCGGCCGTCGTCGCCTTCCCGCTCTACTGGATGGTGCTCAGCGCCTTCAAACCGGCCGGCGAGATCGAGTCGACCGAGGCGCGGCCCTGGACGACGGCGCCCTCACTGGATTCCTTCCGGCGCGTGTTCGAGCAGCAGGAATTCGGCCGCTACTTCCTCAACAGCCTTGTCGTGGCGGGCACCGTCGTGATCGCCTCGGCGCTGATCGCGTTTCTCGCGGCGACCGCGGTGACCCGATTCCGGTTCCGCTTCCGGACCACCTTGCTGATCATGTTTCTGGTGGCCCAGATGGTGCCCGTCGAGGCCCTCACGATCCCCTTGTTCTTCCTCATGCGGGACGCCGGGCAGCTGAACACGCTGGGCTCGCTGATCCTGCCGCACATCGCCTTCTCGCTGCCCTTCGCGATCTGGATGCTGCGGGGGTTTGTGAAGGCCGTCCCGGAGGCTTTGGAGGAGGCCGCGTACCTCGACGGGGCGAGCCGGGCGCGATTCCTGTGGCAGATCCTTTTCCCGCTCGTACTGCCGGGGTTGGTGGCCACGAGCGTGTTTTCCTTCATCTCGGCCTGGAACGACTTCCTGTTCGCCAAGTCGTTCATCATCAGCGACACTTCGCAGTCGACGCTGCCGATGGCACTGCTGGTCTTCTACAAGCCGGACGAGCCGGACTGGGGCGGCGTGATGGCCGCGTCGACGGTGATGACGATTCCGGTGCTGATCTTCTTCGTACTCGTACAGCGACGGCTGGTCTCGGGGCTGGGCGGAGCGGTAAAGGACTGACGTGACTTCACTGACGGATCTGATTCCGGCGCCCCTGAGCGTCAACGCGTACAGAGAGCGCGTCTTCACGCTCGACGAGGACACGACGCTCACTGCGGGACCGGGGGTGGGCAGCGCGGAACGCTGGCTGCGTACGACCTTGCAGGCGGCCACCGGACTGCCGCTTGGCCAGGGCGAACCCGGGCCGCCCGGACGGGCCGCGCTGAACTCGATAGAGCTGCGCCACGACCACACGCTCCCGCCCGGGTCGTATCGCATCACCGTCCTCGACGACCGCGCGCTGATCAAGAGCGGTGACCCGGCCGGTGCCTTCCATGGCGCGCAGACGCTGCGGCAGCTGCTCGGCCCCGACGCCTTCCGGCGGGCGCATCTCGGGCGCACCGAGTGGGAGCTGCCCGAAGTCGAGATCGCGGACGCGCCCCGTTTCCCCTGGCGCGGCCTCATGCTCGACGTAGCCCGGCACTTCATGCCCAAGGACGTGGTCCTGCGCTACCTCGACCTGATGGCGGCGCACAAACTCAACGTCCTCCACTTCCACTTGACCGACGACCAGGGCTGGCGCGTCGAGATCAAGAAGTACCCCCGGCTGACCGAGGTCGGATCCTGGCGGGCGCGTACGAAATTCGGCCACCGGGCCTCGCCACTGTGGGAGGAGAAGCCGCACGGGGGCTACTACACCCAGGACGACATCCGCGAGATCGTCGCCTACGCCGCCGAGCGGCATATCACCGTCGTCCCGGAAATCGACGTACCCGGCCACTCGCAGGCCGCCATCGCCGCGTACCCGGAACTCGGCAACACCGACGTCATCGCTGCATCCATTGAAGGGGGCACTTCCCTGACCGTCTGGGACACCTGGGGAATCTCTCCCAACGTACTCGCCCCCACTGACAACACCCTGCGCTTCTACGAGGGGGTGTTCGAGGAACTCCTCGACCTGTTCCCCTCGGAGTTCGTTCACGTCGGCGGTGACGAATGCCTCAAGGACCAGTGGCGGCAGTCACCCACCGCCCAGGCCCGTATCAAGGAACTCGGACTGGCCGACGAGGACGAACTCCAGGCCTGGTTCATCGGGCACTTCGACAACTGGCTCTCCGCGCGCGGGCGCAGGCTCATCGGCTGGGACGAGATCCTGGAGGGCGGGCTGGCGAAGGGTGCGGCGGTGTCGTCGTGGCGCGGATACGAGGGCGGAATCGCCGCCGCGCGCGCGGGACACGATGTCGTCATGTGCCCCGAGCAGTACGTGTACTTGGACCACCGCCAGGACGCGGGCGCCGACGAGCCGGTCCCCATCGGCTACGTCCGCACCCTGGAGGACGTCTACCGGTTCGAGCCCGTTCCCGCCGCGCTGACCTCGCAGGAGGCCCGGCATGTGCTCGGTACGCAGGCCAATGTGTGGACCGAGGTGATGGAGGACCACGCGCGCGTGGACTACCAGGCGTTCCCCCGGCTCACGGCCTTCGCGGAGGTCGCCTGGAGCGCCCTCCCGGCGCCGGGGGAGCGGGACTTCGCCGACTTCGAGCGGCGGATGACGGCCCACTACGCCCGCCTCGATGCCCTCGGCGTCGCCTACCGCCCGCCCACCGGACCGCGTCCCTGGCAGCGGCGTCCCGGAGTGCTCGGCCGCCCCCTCGAAGGACCGCCCCCGAACAGGTAATGGAAAAATCCCGGCAGGGTCACCGAAGAGAGGCAATTCGCGCGCACCGGTGATGCCGTACGAAAACTGACCATCTCCCTGGTGAAACGGGCGAATGCCTCCTAGCGGACCCCCGCGTTCGGGTCCTGCGAAGATGTGCCAGAGTTGCCACGTCCGCCCTGTCAGCACGTACCGTACGGCAGCAACAGGTGGGACCAGGTGGGGCAGCGGGAAGGGGCAGCCGGTTTGACCACGCACGCACCGCAGGCGGGGCAGGCCGTCACGCTGCCCACGACACTGGACGAGGCCGTGGCGGCGCTCGCCGCCGTGCCGGCCACCGTTCCCGTGGCCGGCGGCACCGATCTGATGGCCTCCGTCAACTCCGGACAGCTCAGGCCCGCCGCGCTGGTCGGCCTCGGCAAGATCAGCGAGATCCGCGGCTGGCAGTACCAGGACGGCCACGCCCTGCTCGGCGCCGGCCTCACCCACGCGCGCATGGGCCGCCCCGACTTCGCGGCCCTGATCCCGGCGCTCGCCGCGTCCGCGCGCGCCGCGGGCCCGCCGCAGATCCGCAACGCCGGCACCCTGGGCGGCAACATCGCCACCGCCGCCCCCACCGGCGACGCGCTGCCGGTGCTGGCCGCCCTGGAGGCGACGCTGATCATCGCGGGCCCGGGCGGAGCCCGCCGGGAGATCCCGGTGTCGCATCTGCTGGCCGGCATGGAAATGCTGCGGGCCGGCGAACTCATCGGCTTCGTGCGCGTGCCGCTGCTGCACGCCCCCCAGGTCTTCCTCAAGGCGACCGGGCGGACCGGCCCCGGGCGCTCCATGGCGTCCGTCGCCCTGGTCCTCGACCCCGCGCGGCGGGGGGTGCGGTGCGCCGTGGGCGCCATAGCGCCGATGCCGCTCAGGCCCCTGGAGGCCGAGCAGTGGGTGGCGCAGCTCATCGACTGGGACAACGACCGCGCCATCGTCCCGGAGGCGCTGACCGCCTTCGGGGAATACGTCGCCGCGGCCTGCATCCCCGACCCGGTGCCGGCCGAGGACGGCTCCGTGGACCCGCTTCCGCCCGCCGTACTGCATCTGCGGCGCACCGTCGCCGCGCTGGCCCGACGAGCACTGGGGAGGGCGCTGTCGTGACCGACGACCAGCACTCAGAGGGCGCCCCGCAGGGCGCGAGCCGCTGGGATCCGCTGCCCCAGGGCGACTACGACGACGGTGCCACCGCCTTCGTGAAGCTTCCCGAGGGCGGCGTCGACGCCCTGCTGGCCTCCGCCGACAGCCCGCTGGCCGCGCCCGGCCACGGCTATGTGCCGCCGCCCATAACGGTCACGCCCGCCACCACCGCGGGCACCGACCCGGCGGCCACCGGCACCTGGTCGATCCCTGCGGGCGGTGTCCAGTGGCCCGACGCGAACGCCGGGACCGAGGAGGCCGGGAACGACCGGTTCAGGTACAACCCCGCCGCCACCGGCCAGTGGGCCTTCGAAGACGCCTCGGCCGCCGAGAGCGCGCCCGGCCATGACGTCACCGGTCAGTGGTCGATCCCCGTCGCGGGCGGGGACCTTCCGGACGAATCGGGCGAGTTCACTACTTCGTCGCTGGTCGAGCAGTGGGGCGGCACCCCGCCGGCCACCCTGCCCGGCGGCGCGCCCGCGCCCTGGGCGACCCAGGCGATCGGCGAGCCGTGGGCACGACAGGCCGCCGAACAGGCTGAGCACACCGCCGAGCAAGGCGCGCCGCACGCGCACGTGCCCCTCGACACACGCGACGCCGATACGGCCGTACCCGAACCGCCGGAGCCCGAGGTCCCGCAGGACGCTCCGGAGGCCTCACAGGACGCCCCGGAGGCCCGTGAGGCGGACGGGGCCGACGAGGGGGCCCAGGAGGCCGAGGACGGCGAGAACGGGGCCGAGAGCGCCGTAGAACCGGCCAAGTCCTCGCTGCCCGGTGAGGAACACCCCCTCGCCTCCTTCGTGCTGAGGGTCAACGGCGCCGACCGGCCCGTCACCGACGCCTGGATCGGCGAGTCGCTGCTCTACGTGCTGCGGGAACGGCTCGGGCTCGCCGGTGCCAAGGACGGCTGCTCGCAGGGTGAGTGCGGGGCCTGCAACGTCCAGGTCGACGGGCGGCTCGTCGCCTCCTGCCTGGTGCCCGCCGTGACCGCCGCCGGCAGCGAGGTCCGTACCGTCGAGGGGCTCGCCGTCGACGGACAGCCCTCCGACGTCCAGCGCGCGCTCGCCCGGTGCGGCGCCGTGCAGTGCGGCTTCTGCGTGCCCGGCATGGCGATGACCGTGCACGACCTGCTGGAGGGCAACCCCGCCCCGACCGAGCTGGAGACCCGCCAGGCACTGTGCGGCAACCTGTGCCGCTGCTCCGGCTACCGAGGCGTCGTCGACGCGGTCCAGGAGGTCGTCGCCGAACGCGAGGCGCACAACGCCGCCGACGCTGAGACGGACCAGGACGAGGCACGTATCCCGCACCAGGCGGGCCCGGGCGCAGGCGGCGTACATCCGTCGGCACTCGACCCGCACGACCAGGCGTACGGACAGGACGGAGGCCAGGCGTGAGCAACGAAGCCGCCACCGCGCCCACTCCCGCGGAGGCAGCCCCCGCCCCCGAACCGATCCCGCACGGCCTCGGCGCCTCCCTCCCGGCCGCCGACGCCCAGGCCAAGACCGAGGGCACCTTCCCCTACGCGGCCGACCTGTGGGCCGAGGGCCTGCTGTGGGCGGCCGTGCTGCGCTCCCCGCACGCGCACGCGCGCATCGTGTCGATCGACACCACCCACGCGCGCGAGATGCCCGGCGTGCACGCCGTCGTCACCCACGAGGACGTCCCCGGCACCCCGGTGCACGGCCGCGGCAAGGCCGACCGGCCGGTCTTCGCCTCCGAGGTCGTACGCCACCACGGCGAGCCCATCGCCGCCGTCGCCGCCGACCACCCCGACACCGCCCGCATGGCCGCGGCGGCCGTCATCGTCGAGTACGAAGTACTCGACCCGGTCACCGACCCCGAGCACGCCTTCGAGGCCGAGCCGCTGCACCCCGACGGCAATCTGATCCGGCACATCCCGCTGCGCCACGGCGACCCGGACGCGGCCGGCGAGATCGTCGTGGAGGGCCTGTACCGCATCGGCCGCCAGGACCCGGCACCCATCGGCGCCGAGGCCGGTCTCGCGGTGCCGCGCCCGGACGGCGGGGTGGAGCTGTACCTGGCCTCCACCGACCCGCACACCGACCGCGACACCGCCGCCGCCTGCTTCGGCCTCGCCCCGGACCGCGTGAAGGTCGTCGTCACCGGTGTCCCCGGCGCCACGGCCGACCGCGAGGACCAGGGCTTCCAACTCCCGCTCGGCCTGCTGGCGCTCAAGACCGGCTGCCCGGTGAAACTGACCGCCACGCGCGAGGAGTCATTCCTCGGCCACGCGCACCGGCATCCCACGCTGCTCAGGTACCGCCATCACGCGGACACCGACGGCAGGTTGGTGAAGGTCGAGGCGCAGATCCTGCTGGACGCGGGCGCGTACGCGGACACCTCCTCGGAGGCGCTGGCGGCCGCCGTGGCCTTCGCCTGCGGGCCGTACGTCGTCCCCAATGCCTTCATCGAGGGCTGGGCGGTGCGCACCAACAACCCGCCCTCCGGCCATGTACGCGGCGAGGGCGCCATGCAGGTGGCCGCCGCCTACGAGGCGCAGATGGACAAGCTCGCCAAGAAGCTCGGCGTCGACCCGGCGGAGCTGCGCCTGCAGAATGCGCTCGCCACGGGCGACGTCCTGCCCACCGGCCAGACGGTGACCTGTCCGGCGCCGGTCGCCGAACTCCTCCAGGCGGTACGGGACTTTCCGCTGCCCGCGCTGCCGAAGGACACCCCCGAGGACGAGTGGCTGCTGCCCGGCGGACCCGAGGGCGCGGGCGAACCGGGCGCGGTGCGCCGGGGCGTGGGCTACGGGCTCGGCATGGTGCACATGCTGGGCGCGGAGGGCGCGGACGAGGTCTCCACGGCGACGGTCAAGGTCCAGGACGGGGTCGCCACGGTCCTGTGCGCGGCGGTGGAGACCGGCCAGGGCTTCACCACGCTGGCCCGCCAGATCGTCCAGGAGACCCTCGGTATCGACGAGGTTCATGTGGCCCCGGTCGACACCGACCAGCCTCCTGCGGGCGCGGGCTGCCGCGGACGGCACACCTGGGTGTCGGGCGGCGCGGTGGAGCGCGCGGCGAAGATGGTCCGCACCCAGCTCCTCCAGCCCCTGGCGCACAAGTTCGGCATGTCCACCGAGCTCCTCCAGATCACCGACGGCAAGATCACGTCGTACGACGGCGTCCTGTCGACCACCGTCACCGAGGCGATGGACGGCAAGGAGCTGTGGGCGACCGCACAGTGCCGTCCGCACCCCACCGAGCCGCTGGACGAGGCCGGTCAGGGCGATGCCTTCGTGGGCATGGCGTTCTGTGCGATCCGCGCGGTCGTGGATGTCGACATCGAGCTCGGTTCGGTACGCGTGGTGGAGCTGGCGCTCGCCCAGGACGTCGGCCGGATCCTCAACCCGGCCCAGCTGGCGGCCCGTATCGAGGCGGGCGTCACGCAAGGCGTTGGCATAGCGCTCACGGAGAACCTGCGCACGGCACGCGGCTCGATCCGCCACCCCGATCTGACGGGGTACGCCCTGCCGACGGCTCTGGACGCCCCGGACATCAAGATCGTGAAGCTGGTCGAGGAGCGGGACGTGGTCGCGCCGTTCGGCGCGAAGGCGGTCAGCGCGGCGCCGGTGGTCGCGTCGCCCGCGGCCATCGCCTCGGCCGTACGCGCCGCGACGGGCCGTCCGGTGAACCGCCTGCCGATCCGTCCGCAGGCGGCGGTTGTGACGGGCGGCACGTGAGGCGCTGAGCGGGCGTTGTCAGTGGTGCGGCGTAGTGTTCCGAGGTGTTGGGACAGGTACGGGGGGACACCATGAACGCGACGATCACCAGGCCGGATCCGCTGCTCCGAGGCGGGCGTCTGATCAGCACGTTGGCACTGGTCGCGGGACCTGAGCCGGACCGGCGGATGCTGCCTCGGCTGCTGGCCGAGGAGTTCGGCCGCAGCAAGGTGATGCGCTTCGAGGACGTCGACTTCCCGGCGACGCTCACCCACGAACCGACCCGCCGCTTCCTGCGCGAGACGGGGCTGCCGGAGGAACACGCCCTGTTCCGCCTGGACTTGGACGCCGTGCTGCCGACGCTGACGGAGGCGTACGCGGACGAGGCAGCCGCCTTGGACCTGCCCCCGGAGGCGGACCGCCTGATACTCCTGGGCCACTTGGACGACGGCAACACCCTTCTCCTGAACGGCGAAACGGGCGAGCTCCTGACATGGACGGCTCCCGGGGGCCGGCCGTACTCCCTCGATGCCGACGTCGCCACGCTCGCCTTCACCCTCTGGCTGCTGCACCGGGACACACTGCGCGCATGACCGAGAACATCACGATCCGCCGGGCCGAACCGTCCGACCTGGAGGCGGTCGCGGGCCTTCGCTGGCAGTGGATGGTGGAGAACGGCGACACATCGACGACGCTCGAACGCCCGGACTTCATCCGTCACTTCGTGGCCTGGGCGGCCGAGAACTCCGCCTCCCACCGCTGCATGGTCCTGATCCGCGACTCGGAGGTCATCGGCATGGCCTGGCTGGCGGTCGTCCCCCGCGTACCGACCCCGCAGTTGCTGCACCGAGCCTCCGGCGACCTGCAATGCGTCTACGTCAGCCCGGGCGCCCGAGACACAGGCCTGGGCGGCCGCCTGATAACCGAGACCCTGGCAGCGGCAGAATCCCTCGGCCTGGAGCGAGTCACGGTCCACTCCTCACCTCGCGCCATCCCGGCATACGCCCGCCAAGGCTTCGAGAACTCCCCGCGACTGCTGCATGCACGCCTGGCGCGCTGATGCCATCAGGAGATGCCCGAGGACGCGGGCTGATGGAGGCCGTGGCGGGATTCGAACCCGCGTAACTCGCTTTGCAGGCGAGCCCCTGAACCGCTCGGGCACACGGCCGTGTTCGAACTCGGTCTTTGCTTGCTGCCGTGTTCGGTGGTCCGACCGTAGGCGGCCGTGGGGGAAGGGCTCAAGGGGAAACGGGTCGCTGCAATGGGACTGCCATGCCGCGTTCATGAAGGGGGTCGTACGACCAAGGTCTCACGGCCGGAGGGACTCCTGACAGGAGTCAGAGAGGCGCTTGGACCTTACGCTGGCGGGCATGGCCGCCCTTGATCCGCGTGACACCGATGTCGCGAAGACCGCTGAAGCCCCCGAGTCCGTCGAGACCGTGCTGAGCCGTTCCTACCGGGCGCTCAGTATCGGGATCGTGTCCGTCGTGCTGCTGATCGCCTTTGAGGCGACGGCCGTGGGGACGGCGATGCCGGTCGCGGCCCGGGAGCTGGACGGGGTGGCGGTGTATGCCTTCGCCTTCTCCGGGTTCTTCACCACCTCCCTGTTCGGGATGGTGCTCGCCGGGCAGTGGGCGGACCGGCGGGGGCCGGTCGGGCCGGTGACCGCCGGGATCGGGGCGTTCGCCGCCGGGTTGTTGCTGGCGGGGACGGCCACCGCGATGTGGGCGTTCGTGCTCGGGCGGGCCGTGCAAGGGCTCGGTGGCGGGCTGGTGATCGTGGGGTTGTACGTGGTGATCGGGCGGGCTTATCCCGATCGGCTGCGCCCCGCCATCGTGGCCGCGTTCGCCGCCAGCTGGGTCGTGCCGTCGATAGTCGGGCCGCTGGCCTCCGGAGTGGTGACCGAGCAGCTCGGCTGGCGCTGGGTGTTCCTCGGCATCCCGGTGCTCGTCGTGTTCCCGCTCGCGCTCGCGCTGCCGCAGATAAAGCGGCGGGCCTCGGGCCCGGTGCCCGGCACGGACCCCTCCTTCGACCGTCGCCGCATCCGGCTCGCCCTCGGCATCTCCCTCGGCGCGGGCCTCCTCCAGTACGCCGCCCAGGACCTGCGCCCGCTCTCGCTGCTGCCCGGCGTGATCGGCGCCGCCCTGCTCGTCCCGGCGGTCCTCGGCCTCCTCCCGCGCGGCACCTACCGCGCCGCCCGAGGCCTGCCGTCCGTCGTGCTGTTGCGCGGAATCGCCGCGGGCTCCTTCATCGCCGCCGAGTCCTTCGTACCGCTGATGCTGGTCACCCAGCGGGGGCTCTCGCCGACGCTGGCCGGGTTCTCCCTCGCGGCCGGCGGCGGGACCTGGGCGGCGGGCTCCTGGCTGCAGTCCCGGCCGCGCCTGGAGCCGTACCGGGAGCGGCTGACCACGTTCGGGATGGTGCTGGTGGCCGCCGCCATCGCCGCCGCGCCGAGCGTGCTGATCGACTCCGTGCCGGTGTGGACCCTTGCCGTCGCCTGGTCGTTCGGCTGCTTCGGGATGGGCCTGGTGATCTCCTCCGCCAGCGTGCTCCTGCTGAAGCTGTCCGCCCCCGAGGAGGCCGGCACCAACTCCGCCTCCCTGCAGATCTCCGACGCCCTGTCCAACGTCGTGCTGCTCTCCGTGGGCGGCGCCGCCTTCGCGGCCCTCGGCGGCGGCACGGCGGGGCACACGGTCGCCGAGGCCTCCGGTTCGCATCCGGCGGCCTTCACGGCGGTGTTCCTGCCGATGGCGGCGGTGGCGCTGGCGGGGGTGTGGGTGACGACACGGCTGCGGCAGCTGTGATGTGGATCCCACCCAAGGGTTACCGGGCCTCGTCCGCGCGTTGACCCGACCCCGGCGCCGGTAGGGTGGCCCGGTTGTCATACGTAGCCCGACCCCCACGGAGACCGTGACTACCACCGCCGCTTCCTCCTCCCACCACCTTTCCCCGGCCTTCCCCGGGCGTGCCCCGTGGGGTACCGCCAGCAAGCTGCGTGCCTGGCAGCAGGGGGCGATGGAGAAGTACATCCAGGAGCAGCCGCGTGACTTTCTCGCGGTCGCGACCCCGGGCGCGGGCAAGACGACCTTCGCCCTCACCCTCGCCTCCTGGCTGCTGCACCACCATGTCGTGCAGCAGGTGACCGTGGTCGCGCCGACCGAGCATCTGAAGAAGCAGTGGGCGGAGGCGGCCGCGCGGATAGGGATCAAACTCGACCCCGAGTACAGCGCGGGCCCGCTCGGCAAGGACTACCACGGCGTCGCCGTGACCTACGCGGGTGTCGGCGTGCGGCCCATGCTGCACCGCAACCGCGTCGAGCAGCGCAAGACCCTCGTCATCCTCGACGAGATCCACCACGCCGGTGACTCCAAGTCCTGGGGCGAGGCCTGCCTCGAGGCCTTCGAGCCCGCCACCCGCCGGCTCGCGCTCACCGGTACGCCCTTCAGGTCCGACACCAACCCGATCCCCTTCGTGACGTACGAGGAGGACAACGCGGGCATCCGGCGCTCGGCCGCCGACTACACGTACGGCTACGGGTCTGCCCTGTCGGACGGGGTCGTGCGGCCCGTCATCTTCCTTTCCTACAGCGGCAATATGCGCTGGCGGACGAAGGCCGGTGACGAGATCGCGGCCCGCCTCGGGGAGCCGATGACCAAGGACGCCGTCTCGCAGGCCTGGCGTACCGCGCTCGATCCGCGTGGCGAGTGGATGCCGAGCGTGCTGCGCGCCGCCGACCAGCGGCTCACCGAGG
Organism: Streptomyces sp. NBC_00287; assembly: GCF_036173105.1. Taxonomy (NCBI): domain Bacteria; kingdom Bacillati; phylum Actinomycetota; class Actinomycetes; order Kitasatosporales; family Streptomycetaceae; genus Streptomyces; species Streptomyces sp. NBC_00287. Next base: position 3,775,319 of record NZ_CP108053.1, on the reverse strand, counting down.
TCCGCAAGGGCATCCCGGACGCGGGCGCCCTCGTCATCGCCTCCGACCAGGACTCCGCCCGCGCCTACGCCAAGCTCATCCGCGAGATCACGGGTACGAAGGCGACCCTCGTACTGTCCGACGACGCCGGTGCGTCCAAGCGGATCGACGACTTCAGCGGCAGCAACGACCGGTGGATGGTCGCGGTGCGCATGGTGTCGGAAGGCGTCGACGTCCCCAGACTCGCGGTCGGGGTGTACGCCACGACCATCTCCACGCCGCTCTTCTTCGCGCAGGCCGTCGGCCGTTTCGTACGGTCGCGTCGGCGCGGCGAGACCGCCTCCGTCTTCCTCCCGACCGTCCCCGACCTCCTCACCTTCGCCAACGAGATGGAGGTGGAACGCGACCACGCCCTCGACAAGCCCAAGAAGGAGGGCGAGGAGGACCCCTACGCCGAGTCCGAGAAGGAGATGGAGGAGGCGAACAAGGAGCGGGACGAAGAAGACGCAGACACCGGCGAGCAGTTCTCCTTCGAGGCGCTGGAGTCCGAGGCCGTCTTCGACCGGGTGCTGTACGACGGCGCCGAGTTCGGTATGCAGGCGCACCCCGGGAGCGAGGAGGAGCAGGACTACCTCGGGATTCCGGGACTGCTCGAGCCCGACCAGGTGCAGTTGCTGCTCCAGAAGCGGCAGGCCCGGCAGATCGCGCACAGCCGCAAGAAGCCGGACTCCGAGGCCGACCTGCTCGAACTGCCCGCCGAGCGGCGGCCCGTCGTCTCGCACAAGGAGATGATGGAGCTGCGCAAGCAGCTCAACACGATGGTCAGCGCATACGTCCACCAGAGCGGCAAGCCGCACGGGGTGATCCACACCGAGCTGCGCCGCGTGTGCGGAGGACCGCCGAGCGCGGAAGCGACGGCCGGGCAGCTGCGGCAGCGCATTGCGAAGGTGCAGGAGTGGGCGACGCGTATGCGTTGACCTGCCCACTCGGGGCCGCGTGACGTACGTAACAGGACAAACGGAAGCAGGCCGTACCGGTCGGTGACCGGATTCTGGACGGAGCCTTCCGCTCAGCGAACCTGCTTCGCTACTGTCCCGCTACGCACACGCCCCGTGGCAGCGCCGCCGCGGAGCGCAGCCGTGAAGCGACGCGGTCCGGAGATTGCCGGGCCGCCGGCCGATCGGCGGCCTCTGAAGCGCGTCACTGACGGGACTCGGTGACGCATCCGCCGCGAGGGGGCTGCCGACCTCACCACTAAGGAGTGGGCGTCGTGACCGCGGAGACCTCTCAGACGCTCGACCGGGGACTGCGCGTCCTCAAGCTGCTGGCCGACACGGACCATGGGCTGACCGTCACCGAGCTTTCCAACAAACTGGGTGTGAACCGGACCGTTGTGTACCGGTTGCTCGCCACGCTGGAGCAGCATGCGCTGGTACGTCGTGACCTCGGCGGCAGGGCCCGGGTGGGGCTCGGTGTGCTGCGGCTCGGCCGCCAGGTGCATCCGCTGGTACGGGAGGCCGCGCTGCCGGCACTGCGATCGCTGGCCGAGGACATAGGGGCGACGGCGCATCTCACGCTGGTGGACGGCGCGGAGGCGCTGGCCGTGGCGGTGGTGGAGCCGACGTGGACGGACTATCACGTGGCGTACCGGGCGGGCTTCCGGCATCCGCTGGAGCGCGGGGCGGCGGGCAAGGCGATCCTCGCGGCCCGGCGCCAGCCGTTGGAGGAGCCCGGGTACACGCTGACCCACGGTGAGCTGGAGGCGGGGGCGAGCGGAGCCGCGGCGCCGCTGCTGGGGGTGACCGGGGTCGAGGGCAGCGTCGGAGTCGTGATGCTGGCGGACGCGGTGCCGGAACGGGTGGGACCGCGGGTGGTGGACGCGGCCCGGGAGGTGGCGGAGGCGCTGCGCTGACGTCGGCCGGAGCCGGACCGCGTCATCCGTCACGTTAGATTGACCCCGTGCTCTCTCGTCTCTCTCGCCCCCAGGCCCTCGCCGTCTGTGCTCTGCCCGTCGTCGGGCTGCTGGCCACGGCCGTTTTCGCGCCGCTGCCGTTCTCGCTCACGCAGCCCGGACTGACGGCGAATGTGCTCGGGGAGAACAAGGGGGAGCCGGTGATCACGATCTCCGGGGCGGCCACCCGTAAGACCAGTGGGCAGCTGCGGATGACGACCATCGAGGCCACCGGCCCCGACGTCAGCGTGTCGCTCGCGGATGTCCTCGACTCCTGGTTCCGCACCGACAGTGCGGTCATGCCCCGTGACTCGGTCTACCCCAGCGACAAGAGCACCGACGAGATCGAGGAGTACAACACCGAGCAGATGCGGGAGTCCCAGGACGACGCCACCGAGGCCGCCCTGAACTACCTCGACCTCGACGCCAGAAAGGTCAAGGTCGATCTGGAACTCGCCGACGTCGGCGGCCCCAGCGCCGGCCTGCTCTTCTCCCTCGGCATCGTAGAAAAGCTGGACGGCGACGGCAGCGGCGGCGAGCTCACGGGCGGCCGCAATATCGCCGGTACGGGAACCATCGACGCCGACGGCAAGGTCGGCGCCGTAGGCGGGGTCGCCCTGAAGACCCAGGCCGCCCGTCGGGACGGCGCGACCGTGTTCCTCGTCCCCAAGGCCGAGTGCTCGGACGCCAAGTCGGACCTCCCCAAGGGCCTCCGCCTCATCCCGGTCACCACCCTCCAGGGCGCGGTCGACTCCCTGGTCGCCCTGGAGAAGGGGACGGGCAAGGTAGCGAGCTGCTAGTGCTCACCCCTCCTTGACGAACCCCTCCTCTTTCATCCAGTCCAGCGCCACCTCGTGCGGGTCCTCCCCGTCCACATCCACTTTGGCGTTCAGTTCCTGCGCCACCGTGTTGTTCAGCTTGGCCGTCACCGGGGCCAGGATCTCCGCGATCGCCGGATACTCCTTCAGCGTCCCGGAGTTGATCACGGGTGCCGCGTTGTAGTTGGGGAAGAACTTCTTGTCGTCCGCCATGACCTCGAGGTTCATGGACCTGATGCGACCGTCGGTCGTGAAGACCTCCCCATAGGTGCAACTGCCCTTCGCCGCCTGGGTGTAGATGATCCCGGTGTCCATCTGGGTGATGTTCCCGGCCGGGATGCTCATCCCGTACTCCTTCTCCATGCCCGGCAGCCCGTCCGCGCGGTTGGCGAACTCGCTCTCCACGCACAGGGTCACCGCTCCGGGGTCCCGCTCCGCCAGTTCGGCCACGTCGGACAGCGTCTTGGTGCCGTACTTCTTGAAGTTGGACTGGTTCATCGCCAGCGCGTAGGTGTTGTTCAGGGCTGAGGGTTCAAGCCATGTCAGTCCGTTCTCGAGGTCGGCGTCGCGCACCGCCTCCCACTGCTTACGGGGGTTGTCGATGGGCTCGCTGTTGCCCTGGTACGTGATCCAGGCGGTGCCCGTGTACTCGTACATCCCGTCCGCGTCCCCGGAGCTGACCGCCTCCCGCGCCCCGATCGACCCCTGGATCCCCGTGCGGTCGAGCACCTCCGCGCCGGCCGCCTCGAAGGCGATGCCCATGATCGCGCCGAGGATGAGCTGCTCGGTGAACTCCTTCGACGTCACCGTCAGCTCGGCACCTTCCAGCGGCTCGCCCTGGCCGATGGTGCCGGGCACGACGTCGTCCACCATCGGCGAACCGCTGGTCAGACCGCAGGCGGACACCAGCGCCCCGGTCAGCAGCAGACAGGCGACCCTTCTCATGTCCCCACCTCCAACCCCCGCGGCCGCAGCAGCAGTTCCGCCAGTGAGGCCAGCCAGTCCACCAGCAACGCCAGCGCCACCGTGAGGATCGAGCCGAGCATCAGTACCGGCATGCGCTGGGTGGTGATCCCGGTCGTGATCAGTACGCCCAGGCCGCCGCCGCCACCGAAGGTCGCAAGGGTCGCCGTACCGACGTTCAGGACGAGGGCCGTCCGCACACCCGCCAGAATCAGGGGCACCGCCAACGGCAGCTCCACGCGGGAGAGCACCCCCAGCGGCGACATGCCGATGCCCCGCGCCGCCTCCAGCAGCGTGGGGTCGTTCGCCTTCAGGCCCGCGATCGTGTTCGACAGCACCGGCAGGACGGCGTAGATGATGATGCCGATCAGGGCCGCCTTCGTCCCGGTGCCGAGCCAGATCACCAGCAGGGCGAGCAGGCCGATCGCGGGGGTCGCCTGGCCCATGTTGGCGACGGCCATCGCCACCGGGGTCGCCTTGCGGAAGGCCTTGCGGGTCAGCAGGATGCCCAGCGGGATCGCGATGATCAGCACGAAGAAGGTCGAGATCACCGTCAGTTCGATGTGCTGCCACAGCGCCTTCGACACCTGCCCGTTCGACAGCGCGTTCTCGGAGATCGAGTCCAGGTCGGCCTGCTGGAACCACAGCCAGGTCGCCAGCAGCAGCGCCACCAGCAGGGCCGGCAGGAAGGTCAGCTTCTGCCAGCTCACCCGGCGCCGGGTGACCGCCGGCGGCGGGGGCGCCTCCTGCTCGGCCTCGCCCTCGTCACGGAAGGCGAGCCCCTTGACCTCGTGCTCGCCCTCAGGGCGTTCCTGATCGGGGGAAGTCGTCACGCCTTCGCCTCCCCTCCGTCGCCCTCCTGCTCGGCGTGCGTCTGGGTGGCCCGTGCCTCCTCCAGCTCGTGCTGGTGCTCGATCGCCTCAAGACGGTCCGCCTCCAGCAGTTCGTGCACGGAGTTCATGAGCGTCTCCATGTCGACGACCCCGTCGTACTCACCGCGCCGTCCGGTGACCGCGACCCGCCCCGCGTTGTCGGTGAGCACCGCCTCCAGGGCGTCGCGCAGGGTGGCGTCCCGGGTGACCGTGTCGTGCACCAGCGTGCCCGCGCGGGCGAGGGAGCCCTTGGCGCGCATCAGGTCGCCGCGGCGCAGCCACTTGTAGGGGCGGCGGCGCTTGTCGAGCAGCAGGATCTCGTTGGTGCCGCTGGAGCGGAGCTTGTTGAAGAACTCCTGGAGCGGGTCGTCGACGTTGACCGTCGGATAGTCCCTGATCTCCACATCCCGTACGCGGGTCAGGTTCAGTCGCTTCAGCGCCGCCCCGGCGCCGACGAACCCCGAGACGAAGTCGTCGGCCGGGTTGGTGAGGATCGCCTCCGGGGTGTCGAACTGAGCGATGTGCGAGCGTTCGCGCAGCACGGCGATCCGGTCACCGAGCTTGATCGCCTCGTCGAAGTCATGGGTGACGAAGACGATCGTCTTGTGCAGCTCGTGCTGCAACCTGATCAACTCGTCCTGGAGATGGTCCCGGGTGATCGGGTCGACCGCGCCGAACGGTTCGTCCATCAGCAACACCGGCGGATCGGCGGCCAGCGCCCGCGCCACGCCCACCCGCTGCTGCTGACCGCCGGACAACTGGCGCGGATAGCGGCCGTGGAACTCGCCGGGGTCGAGCCCGACCAGGTCGAGCAGCTCCTCCACCCGGCTCTTGATCCGCCCCTTCGGCCAGCCGACCATCTTCGGTACGAGCGAGATGTTCTGCGCGACCGTCATGTGCGGGAAGAGCCCGGCCGACTGGATCGCGTAACCGACCTTGCGGCGCAGCTTCACCGGGTCGATGGTGGTGACGTCCTCGCCGCCGATGCGGATCCGGCCACCGGTCGGTTCGATCAGCCTGTTGATCATCTTGAGCGTCGTGGACTTTCCGCACCCCGACGGGCCGACGAAGATGACGATCTCGCCCGCCTGGATCTCCATGTTGACGTTGTCGACGGCGGGGCTGGGACTCCCCGGATACCGCTTGGTGAGGTTCTCCAGCTCGATGGAGGCGCCGGACGTACTGGACTCAGGCACGGATCCCCCTGGGAATGGTCAGCCGCCCGATCAGGACGTACGCGGCGTCGAACAGCAGCGCCAGGATGATGATCCCGAGCGTGCCCGCGAGCACCTGGTTGATCGCGTTCTTGCTGCCCAGCGAGGCGAGGCCGCGGAAGATCACATTGCCCAGGCCGGGCCCGGAGGCGTAGGCCGCGATCGCCGCGATGCCCATCAGCATCTGCGTCGAGACCCGGATGCCGGTCAGGATCGGCGGCCAGGCCAGCGGCAGTTCGATCCGGACCAGCCGCATCACCCGGGACATCCCGATGCCCTTGGCCGCGTCCACCAGCGTCGGGTCGACCCCGCGCAGACCGACGATCGCGTTGCGCACGATCGGCAGCAGCCCGTACAGCGTCAGCGCGATCACCGTGGGCGGGACACCCAGGCCCACGATCGGGATGAGCAGACCGATCATGGCGAGCGACGGAATGGTCAGGATGGCCGAGGTGGTCGTCGTGGCGAGGTTCCCGGCCCAGTCGCTCCGGTAGGTGACGACACCGATCAACACGCCCAGCACGGTCGCGACGACCATGCACTGGAAGACGGCGCTCGCGTGCTGGTAGGCGTCCGTGAGCAACTGCTGGTGGCGGGTGCCCAGGTACTCCCAGAAGTTCACATCGCTCACCCCAGGTCGGCTACGGTCCCGCCCGGTGGTCCTCCGCCGCCTGCTCCACCAACGGGATGATCCGCAGCGGAACGGGGTTCTCCATCACGATGGCGGTAGAGGCCCGGACGATCCCATCAAAACCGACAACCCGGTCGATGACCCGCTGCAGATCGGCGTTCGAGCGGGCCACGAGCCGGCACAGCATGTCCCCGCTACCCGTGGTCGTGTGCAGCTCCAGCACCTCCGGCACGGTCGCCAAGTGCGCCCGCACATCGGGCCCTTGGCCCTGCCGGATCTGGAGGGTGGCGAAAGCGGTGACCGGATAGCCGAGCGCCGCCGGGTCGACCTGCGGACCGAAGCCGCGGATGACTCCGTTCGACTGAAGCCGGTCGAGCCGCGCCTGCACGGTCCCGCGGGCCACTCCCAGCCGCCGGGACATCTCCAGCACCCCGAGCCGCGGCTCCCGCGCGAGCAGCACGATGATGCGCCCGTCCAGATGATCGATCCCCATGGGGCCCTCCCGGCACTGGTCATCCTGTACAGAAAGCCCGCCGGTACGGGCGTATCACTGCGCACATTGCCCAGCGAATACGCAAACTATTGCGCACCTTGCGAGGCGCGGCCAGGCTGCCGCTATGACGCAGACCACAGACCACACTCCCGACACCGCCCGGCAGGCCGACCCCTTCCCGGTCAAGGGAATGGACGCGGTCGTCTTCGCCGTGGGCAACGCCAAGCAGGCGGCGCACTACTACTCCACCGCCTTCGGCATGAAGCTGGTCGCCTACTCCGGACCGGAGAACGGCACCCGCGAGACCGCGAGCTACGTCCTCACCAACGGCTCCGCCCGCTTCGTCCTCACCTCGGTGATCAAGCCCGCCACCGACTGGGGCCGCTTCCTCGCCCAGCACGTGGCCGAGCACGGCGACGGCGTCATCGACCTGTCCATCGAGGTCCCGGACGCCCGCGCCGCCTACGCCTACGCGATCGAGCACGGCGCCCGCTCCGTCACCGAGCCCTACGAGCTGAAGGACGAGCACGGCACCGTCGTCCTCGCCGCCATCGCCACCTACGGCGAGACCCGCCACACCCTCGTCGAGCGCACCGGCTACGACGGCCCCTACCTGCCCGGCTATGTCGCCGTCGCCCCGCTCGTCGAGCCGCCCGCCCAGCGCACCTTCCAGGCGATCGACCACTGCGTCGGCAACGTCGAGCTCGGCCGCATGAACGAGTGGGTCGGCTTCTACAACAAGGTCATGGGCTTCACGAACATGAAGGAGTTCGTGGGCGACGACATCGCCACCGAGTACAGCGCGCTGATGTCGAAGGTGGTGGCCGACGGCACGCTCAAGGTCAAGTTCCCGATCAACGAGCCCGCCATCGCCAAGAAGAAGTCCCAGATCGACGAATACCTGGAGTTCTACGGCGGCGCCGGCGTCCAGCACATCGCGCTGAACACCAACGACATCGTCGCGACCGTCCGCACCATGCGCGCGGCCGGCGTCCAGTTCCTCGACACCCCGGACTCGTACTACGACACCCTCGGCGAGTGGGTCGGCGACACCCGCGTGCCCGTGGAGACCCTGCGCGAGCTGAAGATCCTCGCCGACCGCGACGAGGACGGCTATCTGCTGCAGATCTTCACCAAGCCGGTCCAGGACCGCCCGACGGTCTTCTTCGAGATCATCGAACGCCACGGCTCGATGGGCTTCGGCAAGGGCAACTTCAAGGCCCTCTTCGAGGCGATCGAGCGCGAGCAGGAGAAGCGCGGCAACCTCTAGTCACCCTCCGGCAGCGGCTCGTCCGCGGGCTCGCCCAGCTCCTCCAGGGCCTGGCGAGCCCGTGAGACATGCAGCGTGGAGAAGTACGGATTGATCCGCAGCGCCTCCTGAAGATGCCGACGGGCGGGACCGGCCAGCTCCAGGTCCCGCTCGATCATGCCCCGGTGGTACGCGTACAGCGCGCTGCGCACCCCGCCGCCCTTGGCCTTGTCGGTCGCGATCTTCGCGAACCGCAGCGCCTCCTCGTCCTCCCCGGCCCGGTGCAACGCCCACCCCAGTGCGTCCGCCACCGCGATCCCGGGCTGCCGCTTCCACTCGGCCCGCAACCGCCGTACCGCCGACTCCGGGTCCCCGTGGTCCGCCTCGAACCGGCCGAGCAGCAGCTCCTCGTCGGCGCCGCCCGCGCGGGCGGCGCGCACCCGGTCGTGCAGGACGTCGTACTGCACCCGGGCTGCCTGCCCGAGGCCCAGCGACTGGTACAACTCACCGAGCTCCAGGGCGTATTGGGGCAGCGGCTGCTTGGCGAGGGCCACCCGGTAGGCGTTCAGCGCCTCCGTCGTGCGGCCCAGGGCCGCCAGCGCCCGGCCCTGCCCGGCGAACGCGGCCCGCTGGTCGGGGTCGAGACGTACCGCCTCCTGGAAGTGGCGCAGGGCCGCCTCCCGGTCGCCACGCTCCCAGGCCAGCTGCCCGCCCCGCTCCAGATACGCCGCCCGCTCGGCAGGCGCCTCGGCGGCCGCCGCCGCGTCGGAGAGGGAAGCCGCCGCGTCCTCGCGCCAGCCGTGGTCCCGGTAGACGGCCGCGGCCCTGGCCATCACGGCGGGCCCGGAGCGCAGCTCCAGCAGCCGGTCCAGGGACTTCTTCGCCGCCTTGTGATCGCCGAGGCCCGTGTACGCGTCGATCAGCAGCGGATACGTCGTCCACCGCTTCGGTTCCAGCCTCAGCGCGGCCTCGCCCCACTTCCGCGCGGCACGGAAGTCCCGGCGGGCGCCCGCCAGCGCGGCCATCCCGCTGAGCGCCTCGACATTGCCTTTCGCCCGCACCTTCAGCGAGGTCCGCAGCACCCGCTCGGCCTTCGGGTAGTACCCCGCGTCCGCGGTCCGCCGCCCCTGCTCCACATAGGCCGCCCCGAGCACCGCCCAGGACTCGGCGTCCTTCGGGTGCTTCCGCAGATGGCTCTCGCGCTCACCGATCAGCACCGCCAGGTCGGGCAGCGCGGCCGGTACGCCCGTGGTGACCGCGGTCAGCGCCTGCGCACCCGGCGTCGGCGCGGGCGGCTCACCGTCGGCAGGACCCCACGGCAGCAGCACCAGAACCCCGCCGAGTACGGCACACCCCACGACCGAACCGACCAGCACCCGGCGGCGGACCCAGGGACGCCGCTCCTCCTGCTCGTTCTCCATGGCGCTCACTGTGCGCCAGTACGACGACCACATTCCCGTACCGAAAGCCCCCCGCTGGCGGGGTTCACACCGATGGCCCCCGGTGTCAGGCTGTGATCATGAGCCACGACCTCGTCAACCGTCTGCTCACCGGTCTGCCCGCCGAGGCGGTCCTCACCGACCCCGACATCACGGCCTCCTACGCCAACGACATGGCCAGCTTCTGCCCGGCGGGCGCCCCGGCGGTGGTCGTCCTGCCGCGCACGGTCGAGCAGGTCCAGCACGTCATGCGCACCGCCACCGAGCTGCGCGTACCGGTCGTCCCACAGGGCGCCCGCACCGGCCTGTCCGGCGCGGCCAACGCCTCCGACGGCTGCATCGTGCTCTCCCTGACCAAGATGGACCGGATCCTGGAGATCAACCCGGTCGACCGCATCGCCGTCGTGGAACCCGGCGTCGTCAACGCCGCCCTGTCCCGCGCGGTCGGCGAACACGGCCTCTACTACCCGCCGGACCCCTCCAGCTGGGAGCAGTGCACGATCGGCGGCAACATCGGCACGGCCTCGGGCGGCCTGTGCTGTGTGAAGTACGGGGTGACGGCCGAGTACGTCCTCGGCCTCGACGTCGTCCTGGCCGACGGCCGGCTCATGACCACCGGACGCCGTACGGCGAAGGGCGTCGCCGGGTACGACATGACCCGCCTGTTCGTCGGCTCCGAGGGCTCGCTCGGCATCGTCGTACGGGCGATCCTGGCGCTGAAGCCGCAGCCGCCGCAGCAGCTGGTGCTGGCCGCCGAGTTCGCCTCCGCGGGCGCCGCCTGCGACGCGGTGTGCCGGATCATGGCAGGCGGGCACGTTCCGTCCCTCCTCGAACTGATGGACCGTACGACCGTCAAGGCCGTGAACGACATGGCGCACATGGGACTCCCGGAGACCACGGAGGCGTTGCTGCTCGCCGCCTTCGACACCCCGGACCCCGCCCCCGACCTCGCCGCGGTCGGCGCGCTGTGCGAGGCCGCCGGTGCCAGCCAGGTCGTCCCCGCCGAGGACGCGGCCGAGTCCGAACTGCTGCTCCAGGCAAGGCGGTTGTCCCTGACCGCGCTGGAGGCGGTCCGGGGCGTGACGATGATCGACGATGTGTGCGTGCCGCGCTCCCGGCTCGGCGACATGCTCGAAGGCGTCGACCGGATCGCCGAGAAGTACCAGCTGACCATCGGCGTCGTCGCCCACGCGGGTGACGGCAACACCCACCCCACCGTCTGCTTCGACGCGCAGGACCCCGACGAGTCCCGGCGCGCCCGCGAGTCCTTCGACGAGATCATGGCCCTCGGCCTGGAACTCGGCGGCACCATCACCGGCGAGCACGGCGTCGGCGTACTGAAGAAGGAGTGGCTGGCGCGCGAGATCGGCCCGGTGGGCGTGGAGATGCAGCGCGGGATCAAGCAGGTCTTCGACCCGCTGGGCATCCTGAACCCGGGGAAGCTCTTCTGACACTCCTCAGGGCTCACTCCCCGTCCATGGACTCGTCCGACGGCCAGGGGTCGCGCAGCCACAGATCGTCGGCCGGCGTCGGGGCGAGCAGCTCGGCCAGGCCGTCGTCGATGCCGAGCTGCTCGGCCTCAGAGCCCGGGGGGACCACCCGAAGCGTCCGCTCCAGCCAGGCCGACACCTGCGCGGCCGGGGCCTCCAGCAGGGCGTCCCCGTCGGGTGAACTCAGCGCCATCAGCACGACGCTGCGGCCCTCGACCTTCGTCGGCCACACCCGTACGTCCCCGTGGCCGCACGGGCGGAACACCCCCTCCACGAGGAGTTCGCGGGCGAAGGTCCAGTTGACGGGGTGCTCGGAGTTGATGTGGAAGGTGATGTGGACGGCGTAGGGGTCGTCGCTGCGGTAGCTCAGCAGGGCCGGGACGGGGATGCTGCGCTCGGGCGACAGGACGAGCTTGAGCTCCAGCTCCCGCTCCACCACGGTGGGGTGCATGACGTCCGGTGTCCTCTCTCTCGGTCGGGTCCTCGGGTGGGCCCGTACGAGTGGAGAGAGGGGCGGGCCAGGAGCATTACGCGGGTTCGGAGAAGTTTTTTCTGTTGCCCGGAAAGGGGTGGGTACCGCGGGACTGGCGGTGGGGGTTGCCCGCGTCTGATAGATGTGGAGGCCCCCAGATGACCCTCGAGCAGATACCGGACGACGGACATGAGCGCCCCAACCCCGGCCCCCGGTGACGACAGGCCCCGCGAAGGGTATTACCCGGACCCGTCCATTCCTGGATATGTCCGGTACTGGAACGGTGCCGCGTGGGTACCGGGCACCAGCCGTCCGGCGCCCACGGACGGCGAACCGCTCGCCCCGCCGCCCGGCACGACCCCGGCTCCGGTCGAGGAGACGGGTCCGCACTTCTTCGACGAGGACCCGGCCGACGAACCCGCCCCGGCCCAGGGCCAGTCCCAGCACGGCAGCCGCCCCGAGCCCGCCACGGCATGGGGCGCCGACCGCTCCCACCAGTCCGGCTTCGGCGGCGACCAGGACCGCCGCGTCTCCTGGGGCGGCGTCCCCGACCCCCGCACCCCGGCCCCGGCCGACGGCACGACCCCGAGCACGGACGGCACGACGACGATCCCTCCGGCGGAGGGCGCGGCGTCCGGCAGGGCGGGGGCTGCGGCGTCCGGTACGGCGGCGAGCGCGGCGTCCGGCAGGGCGGAGGGGGCGGCGTACGGCCCGGCCGAGGGCGCGGCGTCCGGCAACACCTTCGTCTTCCGCCGCCCGACTCCCGGCCCCGCCGCACAGGGCACCCCTGACTCCGGGGCGTCCGCCGCAGGGCGCACCCGCGACTCCGGGGCCCCCGCCGCCGACGAGGGCACCATGACCTTCCGCGCGCTGTCCCCGCGCACGGGTCGCCAGGACGGAGCGCCCGGGGCACAGCAGGGGCGCACGGCCGATGCGGCGAGCGGCCAGGGGGCTGCCGGGGCCGGCGGTACGGGCGCGGCGGGTTTCGGTCCGCCGACCGGTGCGGGTGGCGCGGACGCCGGTGGTTTCGGCGCCGCCTTCCCCGCCGCCGGCGGTACCGCGTCGCCCGCCCCGCAGGGCCGCGGCTTCGGCGCGGGCAAGGCCGCTGCCGAGCGGGCCGCCGCCGCGCAGGGGCAGCAGGCCCAAGTCGCCGCCCCCACGGCCCTCTCCGGCCCGCAGGCGTCCCCGACGGTCCCTCAGCAGTCCGGGCCTCAGTCGGCGGCTCAGCCCGGCGCGCAGCCGCAGGGCGCCGCCGCCCCCGTGACCACCGGCCCCGGTGGCGGTCAGCCGTCCTGGGCCCAGCAGGTGCACCGGCTCGCCGGAGCGCCCGGCGAGGACCAGCCCGTCGCGCCCTGGAAGCCGCCGGTGGAGGACGTCTTCCAGGCCGCCGCCCGGCGCCAGGCCTCCGCACGGCCCGCCTCCCTCGGCAGGCGGCTGGCCGCGCGGCTGGTGGACACCGTCGTCCTCTCGGGCGTCACCGCCGTGGCCGCCGTACCGCTCGGCATCAAGGCGATGGACCACGTCGACGAGAAGATCGACGCGGCCAAGCTCTCCGGAGAGACCGTCACCGTCTGGCTGCTGGACGGCACGACCTCGGCGTATCTCGGCATCGTGCTGGCCGTCCTGCTGCTCTTCGGCGCGCTCTACGAGGCGCTGCCCACCGCCAAGTGGGGCCGCACCCTGGGCAAGAAGCTGCTCGGCATCGAAGTACGGGACATCGAGGCGCACGAGCCGCCGTCCTTCGGCGGAGCCCTGCGCCGCTGGCTCGTCTACAGCGTCCCGGGTCTGCTCGTCATCGGTGTCGTCGGCGTCCTGTGGTGTCTGTTCGACAAGCCGTGGCGCCAGTGCTGGCACGACAAGGCCGCGGGTACGTTCGTAGCGGGATGACCGGATACGGCGAATTGCCCGGTTGATTCCGTACCCCGGACGGCCGCTCGCCGGATGCGCGCGCGGAGGGTTCGCGGTCGACTCGGGCCATGAGCAGTGAACCGCCCCCCGGCTCCGGTCAGCAGCCGCCGGAAGACGACCCGTTCAGGAAGCAGCCCCCGTCCGGGGACACCGGTGCGGGCGACGGCTCGCCCTACGGCCAGCCGCCTCCGCATCAGGGCGGCGGCCCCTACGGCGGTGACCCCTACGGCGGCGGCGGTTACCCCTCCGACCCGCTCGCGGGCATGCCCCCGCTCGCCGACAGCGGCAAGCGCACGCTGGCGCGGATCATCGACATGGTGATGGTGGCCGTCGTCGTGTGGCTGCTCACCTGGGCGTTCCGGGTCAACGAGCTGGACGTGAACGCCGACGACGTCGACTACGGCAAGTCCCTCGGGCAGTCGCTCATCGCCGCCCTGCTCTACATCGGCTACGACACCTTCATGATCTCCAGGTCCGGCCAGACGCTCGGCAAGAAGTGGCTGGGCATGCGGGTGGCCAACCTGGACAACGGCTCCACGCCCTCCGTACAGACCGCGCTGGTGCGGTCCTTGGTGCTGTGGATCCCGTTCGCCTTCTGCTGCGCCTGTGTCTGGACCGCCATCTGTGGGGGCTGGAGCTTCTTCGACAAGCCCTACAAGCAGGGCCTGCACGACAAGGCGGCCAAGACGGTGGTGGTCAGCACCCGCTAGCGTCAGGACGCGGCGCGCTCGGGAACCGGGGCCGGGACGGGCGCGTCTTCCGTGACGGCGGGGGCTGGCTTGCGGATCGCGATCACGCGCGCCTTCGGCGTCGGCACGATCAGCGCGACCAGCAGTCCGAGGACGAGTGCCGCGAGGGCGATGAGCGCGATCCCCGCACCCGAACTCGTCTGTGACAGCAGCAGCATGGCGAGGGTCGAGAAGATCACGGTGCACGAACCGTAGGCGAGCTGGGCGGCGGTCGGACGAGGCATGGTGATCGTGTCCTCGGAATCGGGGGTGCACGGGGGTGTCGGCCTGGCATTCCGCCAGCTTCCGGGCGTTCCGCCAATCGACTCTAATCGCCTGCATGCCCGAGCGGAACGAAGCGTAAGCGTGACCTAACCAACAGTACCGGTGCATGGGGGGCGCACGGAGTCATGGCGTCCACCAAGTGGACGGCGTCGCGCGCCTGTCGAGCGAGCTCCAGGCGTCCGTAAAGCGGACCTCCACTCCGCATAGTGCAGTTGACCTGCTCAAGTCAAGGTCTGTCTTTTCTGGTGAACCTCTAGTCAAATGTCGTCACTTGACTACACGCGTTGATCACGCGCGCGCGAATTTTCCATGACCAGGAACCCTCCCGTCGTGCGCGCTCGAACGCGGGGGAGGATCTCAAGTGACCAGCAGACCCTGGACGTTCAGAGCGGCCGCGACGGCTGTCGCGTTCGCGGCGGCCACCGCCACGTTCTCGACGTTCACCATGGCCCAGGCCGACGACACGGCCAAGAGCCCCGCCATCGACCGGCACGACCCGGCGCCGGTGCACGAAGAGCACGAGCACAACCTCGACGGCCCGCTGAGCCAGACCCAGGAAGCCCAGCGCGAAGAGGCCCTGAACCAGGTCATATCCGGCAAGGCCAACGTGAAGGAGCGCGAGGGCTCCCAGGTCGTCGAGCTCAAGAGCAAGAAGGGCGACAGCAAGTACGTCGAGCTCGGTCGCGAGAAGACCGACAAGATCTTCACGATCCTGGTCGAGTTCGGCGACCAGACCATGCCCGACTTCGGCGGCACCCCCGGCCCGGCCCACAACCAGATAGCCGAGCCGGACCGCGCCCAGGACAACAGCACGGCCTGGCAGGCGGACTACAACCAGAAGCACTTCGAGGACCTCTACTTCGGCACCGGCAAGGGTGTCGAGTCGATGAAGAAGTACTACGAGAAGCAGTCCTCGGGCCGCTACTCCATCGAGGGCGAGGTCTCCGACTGGGTCAAGGTCCCCTACAACGAGGCCCGTTACGGCAACAACAAGTGCGGTGAGACCAACTGCCCGAGCGTCTGGAACATCGTCAGCGACGGTGTGACGGCCTGGGTCGCCCAGCAGAAGGCAGCGGGGCGGACCGACGCCGAGATCCAGGCGGACGTCAAGCAGTTCGACCAGTGGGACCGCTACGACTTCGACGGCGACGGCGACTTCAACGAGTCCGACGGCTACATCGACCACTTCCAGGTCGTGCACGCCGGTGAGGACGAGTCCGCGGGCGGCGGCGCACAGGGCGAGGACGCTATCTGGGCCCACCGCTGGTACGCCTTCGGCACCGACGCCGGCGCCACCGGCCCCGACAACAACCGGCTCGGCGGCGCGCAGATCGGTGACACCGGCATCTGGGTCGGCGACTACACGGTCCAGCCGGAGAACGGCGGACTCGGCGTCTTCGCCCACGAGTACGGCCACGACCTCGGTCTGCCGGACCACTACGACACCTCCGGCGGCGGCGAGAACTCCACCGGCTTCTGGACCCTGATGTCCTCCGGCTCCTGGCTCGGCACCGGCAAGGAGGCCATCGGCGATCTGCCCGGTGACATGACCGCCTGGGACAAGCTCCAGCTGGGCTGGCTCGACTACGCGACGGCGAAGGCCGCGACCAAGTCGAAGCACAAGCTGGGCGTCGCCGAGTACAACACCAAGAACAAGCAGGCGCTCATCGTCGAGCTGCCCAAGAAGGCGGTCACCACCGAGATCGTCGCCCCGGCCGAGGGCGCGAGCCAGTGGTGGAGCGGCAGCGGCGACAACCTCAAGAACACGCTGACCCGTTCCGTCGACCTCACCGGCAAGTCCTCGGCGACGCTGGGCTTCGACGGCTGGTACGCCATCGAGTCGGGCTACGACTACCTCTACACCGAGGTCTCCACCGACGGCGGCGCCAACTGGACCGCCCTCGACGGCACGGTGGACGGCCAGGCCATCGGGCGTGACGGCTCGGACAAGCCCGCGCTCTCCGGCTTCTCGGAGACGTACAAGAAGCTGTCCTTCCCGCTGGACGCCTACGCCGGCAAGAAGATCGACCTGCGCTTCCGCTACGCCACCGACGGCGGTGTGGCCGAGAAGGGCTTCGCGGCCGACCGGATCTCGGTGACCGCGGACGGCACGGCGCTGTTCACCGACAACGCCGAGACGGCGGACGCCGCGTGGACCGCGAGCGGCTTTACGCGCATGGGCGCGTCCTTCACCAAGGACTACGCGCAGTACTACATCGCCGAGAACCGTCAGTACGTGTCGTACGACAAGACCCTGAAGGTCGGCCCGTACAACTTCGGCTTCTCCGGGACCCGTCCGAGCTGGGTGGAGCACTACCCGTACCAGAACGGTCTGTTGATCTGGAAGTGGGACACCTCCCAGGCGGACAACAACACCAGCAAGCACCCGGGCGCCGGTCTGATCCTGCCGGTCGACTCGCACCCGACGGCGATGAAGTGGTCGGACGGCACGCTGATGCGCAGCCGGATCCAGGCCTACGACTCGCCTTTCAGCCTGTACCGCACGGACGGTCTGACGCTGCACAACGCGGACGTCGCGACCAAGATCCCGTCGTCGAAGGGGGTGCCGGTCTTCAACGACCGGACCAGCACCTACTACGACGCGGCGACTCCGCTCGCCGGGGTAAAGATCACTGACACCAACACCAAGATCAAGATCGTCAAGGAGGCCAAGAACGGCTCGACGATCTCGGTCGAAATCGGGCCCGCGGCGAAGTAAAGAGCGTTTTCGCAGGTCAGAAGCGTATCGGCGGCAACCCCTGGCGGGTTGCCGCCGATCCGTGTTTAGGTGCGTCCTGTGGCTCTCTTATTGACACCGACGCACACGGGGGTGTGACCGCATGGCCGCAGGAGGTTTCTGCAAGCTGCCGACCGGCAGCGTGGTGGTGGCGCTGAACCTGCCCATGCCCACCGCCGACGGCACCGGCTCGGTCCGCTTCCTGGTCCACGCCCGCAACCGTGCCCGGGCCCTGACCAGGCTCCGCAATCTGGGCCTGCGAGCGGTCTACCTGCGCGGCAACGCGGCCCCGCCGACCCCGGACGAGATCACCGCGGTCCTGCACCACCCCGACGGCCTGATATGGCGGACCACCCCTGACAACGGTGTCGCGGCGGCCCCGGAACTGGCCCAGGAGCTGTGGCGCCCGATCAGAGCCCTGCTGCGAAGACCGGCGGCCCAGGCCTAGGCGACGACCGGCTTCCCGGTGAGCTCCACCCCGGCCTCGCGCATCTCCTCCAGCGCCCGGTCCGTCGTCTCCTCGGCGACGCCCGCGGTCAGGTCCAGCAGGACATGCGTGCGGAAGCCTTCGCGGGCGGCGTCCACGGCGGTCGCGCGGACACAGTGGTCCGTGGCGATGCCCACCACGTCCACCTCCGAGACCTCCCGCGCCCGCAGCCAGTCGGCGAGCGTCACGCCGTTCTCGTCGACGCCCTCGAACCCGCTGTACGCCGCCGCGTACGCCCCCTTGTCGAACACGGCGTCGATCGCGCCGGAGGCGACCGTCGGGGCGAAGTTCGGGTGGAACCCGACCCCCTCCGTGCCCGCGACACAGTGCGCCGGCCAGGAGTGGACGTAGTCGGGGTTGTCGGCGAAGTGACCGCCGGGCGCGATGTGGTGGTCGCGGGTGGCCACCACATGCTGGTACCCGGAACCGGCGGCCTGTCCGACCAGCTCGGTGATGGCGGCGGCGACATCCGCGCCGCCGGCCACCGCGAGGCTGCCCCCCTCGCAGAAGTCGTTCTGCACGTCAACGACGATCAAGGCGCGGCGCATGGTGGACGTCCTTCGACTTTGAGTGAACTTACGAGCCTAGACACTTGGGCGGCACAGCGGGAGGGCGCACCGCAATTAGCTACCCGAGCGCAGATGGACGTACTCCGTCGGAATGACGGGTTCCCCTCGCGAGAGCTGTGTAGCGGACAGCGGCAGCCCCGCCCGGGCGGCGATGTGCCGGTCCCGTACGACGTCCAGCGGCTCGCGCGCCACGACCTCGCCGCCCTTGACCAGCTCCACCAGCAGCTGCCGGTCGGCCAGCTCCGCGGGCACCGCGCCGGTGCCGATGACCTCGGCCTCGGCGGCGCCGTACTCGTCGAGGCGGCGCGCCGCCCACTTGCGGCCGCCGATGGAGGTCTTGCCGCCGGTGGCCTTCTTCGCCACCGGCACCAGCGGCGCCTTGGGGTCGGCGGACTCGGCGCGGGCGACCAGCTTGTAGACCATGGAGCAGGTCGGGTGCCCGGAGCCGGTCACCAGCTGGGTGCCCACCCCGTACGCGTCCACCGGCGCCGCCGCCAGCGAGGCGATGGCGTACTCGTCGAGATCCGAGGTCACGATGATCTTCGTGTCCCGGGCGCCCAGCTCGTCCAGCTGCTGGCGCACCCGGTGCGCCACGAGGAGCAGGTCCCCGGAGTCGATACGGACCGCGCCCAACTCGGGCCCGGCAACCTCCACGGCCATGCGGACGGCCTCGGCGACGTCGTAGGTGTCCACGAGCAGGGTCGTGCCCCTGCCGAGCGAGTTCACCTGGGCCTGGAAGGCGTCCCGCTCGCGGTCGTGGAGGAGGGTGAAGGCGTGCGCGGAGGTGCCGACGGTCGGAATGCCGTAGCGGAAACCGGCCGCCAGGTCGGAGGTGGTGGCGAAGCCGCCGACGTACGCGGCGCGCGCGGCGGCGACCGCGGCCAGTTCGTGGGTGCGCCGGGCGCCCATCTCGATCAGCGGCCGCTCCCCGGCGGCGGAGGACATCCGGGAGGCCGCCGCGGCGATGGCCGAGTCGTGGTTGAGGATCGACAGGATCACCGTCTCCAGCAGCACGCACTCGGCGAAGGAGCCCTCCACCCGCATGATCGGCGAACCCGGGAAGTACACCTCGCCCTCGGGGTAGCCCCAGATGTCGCCGCTGAAGCGGTAGCCGGCGAGCCAGTCCAGGGTCTCCTCGTCGACGATGGCGCGCTCGCGCAGGAAGCCGAGGACGCCCGCGTCGAACCGGAAGTTCTCGACGGCGTCCAGCACCCGTCCGGTGCCCGCGACCACGCCGTAGCGGCGCCCGTTCGGCAGTCGGCGCGTGAAGACCTCGAACACACTCCGCCGTTCGGCCGTGCCCGCTTTCAGGGCGGCGCGGAGCATCGTCAGCTCGTACTGATCCGTGAAGAGCGCCGTAGAAGGAACGTCCACCGGCAGCCCAAGGTCCGCTGTGTTCATGGCAAGGATGCTACCGCACTTCGCGTCAGTGTGACGATTTAGGGCGTGCGTGGCAGCATGGGCCATGTGACGTCACCCGCTCCCGTAGAGATCGAACGCACCGAGTCGGCGGAAGAGGTATTCGCCGTTCCCGAGCCCGACGTCCCCTGGGTCACGATCGTCCACAATGACCCGGTCAACCTCATGAGCTATGTGACGTACGTCTTCCAGACGTACTTCGGCTACTCCAAGGACAAGGCCACCAAGCTCATGCTCGACGTCCACCACAAGGGCCGAGCGGTCGTCTCCAGCGGCACCCGCGAGGAGATGGAACGCGATGTGCAGGCCATGCACGGATACGGTCTGTGGGCCACCCTCCAGCAGGACCGGAAGTAGCGACCAGCGCTGATGCCAGGAACCTTCGAACCGCTCCCCGGCGGCGGCGCGGCCGTCGCGCTCGACGACGTCGAGATCTCCATCATCCGGTCACTGGCCGTACAGCTCCTGGAGCTGATCGGCCCGGGACCCGGTGAGGACACCCCCGACGACCCGCTCGCCGAACTCTTCGCCGACGGCCCGAGCGAACCGCCCGCCGACCCTGTTCTGCGCCGGCTGTTCCCGGACGCCTACAGCGACCCCGAGGGCACGCCCGGACCCCAGGAGGCCGAGGAACAGCGCGCGTACTCCGCCGAGTTCCGCCGCTACACCGAGAACGACCTGCGGGCCGGCAAGCGGGAGAACGCCCTCGCGGTGATCCGCTCCCTGGACGAGCTCAGTACCGCCGCCGGTGACGGCGGGGCGGTGCTGAAGCTGACCCCCGAGGAGTCCCGCCAGTGGCTCAGCGCCCTCAACGATCTGCGCCTGGCGATCGGCTCGCGCCTCGACATCGTCGACGAGGACGACACCGACCTGCTCTACCGGCTGCCGGACGAGGACCCTCGTAAGCCGATGGTGATGGCGTACCTCTGGCTGGGCGGGCTCCAGGAGACGCTCGTCTCCACGCTCATGCCCTGATCGTGGTGGTTGTGACCGATCCGTGTGTTCGCTCAGCGGACGCTCAAATCCGAATAACGATCACGTCACCCTCCCGGCCCACTGTGTCCCTTTTGTGCGCGGCTTGTCCGCTTCTTCCTGTGTGATGCGCCACAGAGCGCCCGGACGATCAATATTGCGGCCGTGATAAATCTTCACGACCGCCCGGCGAACACCACCCATGTTCCGACCGGGTGCGCCACCGACCGGCAGACCGCTGGTCAGGTAGAACGCTCCATTCAATCCGCCTCATGTACGCCCTCGCGGGCGTCATCATCTTCTTCATCATGCGGGCGCTCGGTGAGCTGCTCCTCTACCGCCCGGTCTCGGGTTCCTTCGCGGAGTACTCCCGCGAGTTCCTCGGCCCGTTCTTCGGCTATTTCACCGGCTGGACGTACTGGCTGATGTGGGTCGTCACCGGCATGGCCGAGCTCACGGCCGCCGCGATCTACGTCAACTACTGGTTCCCGGACATCCCGCAATGGGTCACGGCGCTGGCGTTCCTGCTGCTGCTGTTCGCGGCCAACCTGATCTCCGTGAAGCTGTTCGGCGAGATCGAGTTCTGGTTCTCGATGGTCAAGGTGACCGCGCTGATCGGCATGATCGTGATCGGCCTCGGCGTCCTCACCTTCGGCTTCAGCAACGCCGGTGACACCGCTGCGGTCTCCAACCTCTGGGCCTTCGACGGCTTCTTCCCCAAGGGCATCGGCTCGTCCCTGATGACCCTGCAGGGCGTCATGTTCGCCTACCTCGCGGTCGAGCTGGTCGGTGTCACCGCGGGCGAGTCCGAGAACCCGGAGAAGACCCTCCCCAAGGCGATCAACACCCTGCCCTGGCGTATCGCGCTCTTCTACGTCGGTGCCCTCACCGTCATCCTGTGCGTGGTCAAGTGGACCGAGTTCTCGGAGGGCGTCAGCCCCTTCGTCGCGGCCTTCGCGAAGATCGGCATCCCGGCGGGCGCGGCCATCGTCAACTTCGTCGTGCTGACCGCCGCCCTGTCGTCCTGCAACTCGGGCATGTACTCCACGGGCCGCATGCTGCGGAACCTGGCCGAGAGCGGCGAGGCGCCGCGGGTGTTCAGCAAGCTGTCGTCCACCAAGACGCCCGCCTTCGGCATCACCGTCTCCATGCTCTTCATGGGCATCGGTGTGGTCCTGAACTACATCGTCCCGGAGAAGGCCTTCGGCTACGTCGTCTCCGTCGCCACCGCGGCCGGCATCTGGACCTGGCTGATGATCCTGGTCAGCCATGTCATGTACCGCCGCGCGGTCGACGCCGGCCGCCTGCCGGCCTCGTCCTTCCCGGCCCCCGGCGGCGCGAAGTGCAGCTGGGTCGCCATCGTCTTCCTGCTCTTCGTCACGGGCCTCATCGCCTACGACGCCGACTCCCGCGTCTGCCTGTACGTGATGGCCGGCTGGGCGGCGGCGCTGGGCATCGGCTGGGCCGTGCTGAAGTCCCGCAACCCCGAGATCACGGAGCGCCGTGAGCCGGAGTTCGAGAAGGTCGGCTGACCCTCAGCTCACTATGTGGGCCGCCCCGTACCATCCTTCGGTACGCGGCGGCCCTTCTGCTTATCCTGGCCAGCATGCTGACCATCACCCAGGCCCTCGTCGACCAGATCGTCGCGCACGCGCGCAAGGACCACCCCGACGAGGCGTGCGGCGTCATCGCGGGGCCGGAGGGGTCCGACCGCCCCGAGCGCTTCATCCCGATGCTGAACGCGGCCATGTCGCCCACGTTCTACGAGTT
The DNA here is from genome assembly GCF_036173105.1 of Streptomyces sp. NBC_00287. Classification (NCBI taxonomy): domain Bacteria; kingdom Bacillati; phylum Actinomycetota; class Actinomycetes; order Kitasatosporales; family Streptomycetaceae; genus Streptomyces; species Streptomyces sp. NBC_00287. The sequence goes on along the minus strand of NZ_CP108053.1, from coordinate 3,752,873 downwards.
CGACTCCGGCGATCTGCTCAAGCTCTACCGTGAGCTGGACGACCGTGACGAGGAGCCGGTGGTCATCTACCACTCCCACACGGCGACCGAGGCCTACCCCTCCCGCACCGACATCTCCTACGCCAACGAGCCCGGCGCGCACTACGTCCTCGTCTCCACCGCCGACACCGACGGCCTGGGCGAGTTCCAGTTCCGCTCGTTCCGGATCCTGGAGGGCGAGATCACGGAGGAAGAGGTCAAGGTCGTAGAGGCCTACTGAGACCGACTGAGACCCGCTGAAACCCTCTGATCTCGCATCGTGGAGAATTGCGTCCGTATGGTGAGATCACACTCCTGGAGCCGGTCCGGGAATCGATACGATGAGCCCATGGTTCTTCTCGACGTGAGCGACAAGGCGCCGGGCACGATGCTCGTTGCGCGGCTGCACGTCGACCTGTGCAGGCTGAACAGCGCCATCTGTTGACCGTCCCGCTGTAGCCGTACGGCCGTGTTGCCGCGGCGCGCCGTCGACGCGCGCGCCCACTGAGACCAGACCACTTTTCCGACAGGAGCCCCTTGCCATGGCCATCGAGGTCCGCATCCCCACCATCCTCCGCCAGTACACCGACGGTCAGAAGGCGGTGGAGGGCAGCGGTGACACCCTCGCCGACCTGTTCACCGACCTGGAGACCCGGCATGCGGGCATCCGCGCCCGCATCGTGGACGGCGAGCAGCTGCGCCGGTTCGTCAACGTCTACCTGAACGACGAGGACGTCCGCTTCCTCGACGGCATCAACACCAAGCTCACCGACGGCGACAACGTCACGATCCTGCCGGCCGTGGCCGGCGGCATGGTCTGATCCCGTATGCGCTACGACTCCCCGCTGGCCGCGGTAGGCAACACCCCCCTGGTGCGCCTGCCGCGGCTGTCGCCGTCCGCCGAGGTCCGCATCTGGGCCAAGCTGGAGGACCGCAACCCCACCGGCTCGGTCAAGGACCGCCCGGCCCTGCACATGATCGAGCAGGCGGAGAAGGACGGCCGTCTGACCCCGGGCTGCACGATTCTGGAGCCCACCTCCGGCAACACCGGCATCTCACTGGCCATGGCCGCCAAGCTCAAGGGCTACCGCATGGTCTGCGTGATGCCCGAGAACACCTCGCAGGAGCGCCGGGACCTGCTCGGCATGTGGGGCGCCGAGATCATCTCCTCCCCGGCGGCGGGCGGCTCCAACACGGCCGTACGCGTCGCCAAGGAGCTGTCGGCCGAGCACCCCGACTGGGTGATGCTCTACCAGTACGGCAACCCGGACAACGCGGGCGCCCACTACGCGACCACGGGCCCCGAGATCCTCACCGACCTCCCGTCCATCACCCACTTCGTGGCCGGCCTCGGCACCACCGGCACCCTGATGGGCGTCGGCCGCTACCTCCGTGAGCACAAGCCGGACGTGAAGATCGTCGCCGCCGAACCGCGCTACGACGACCTGGTGTACGGCCTCAGGAACCTCGACGAGGGCTTCGTACCGGAGTTGTACGACGCCTCGGTCCTCACCACCCGCTTCTCCGTCGGCTCGGCGGACGCGGTCACCCGCACCCGTGAGCTGCTCCAGCAGGAGGGCATCTTCGCCGGCGTCTCCACCGGCGCGGCCCTGCACGCCGCGATCGGCGTCGGCAACAAGGCGCTGAAGGCGGGGGAGTCCGCCGACATCGTGTTCGTCGTGGCCGACGGCGGCTGGAAGTACCTGTCGACGGGCGTCTACACGGCGGCGACGACAGAAGAAGCGATCGAGACCCTTCAGGGTCAACTCTGGGCGTAGGCCCTCATGTAGCCAGGTGACGGACCTGGTCCCAAAGGACCGGGTCCACCACCCCCACCTTCCGGCGGAAGTCCCACACGGGCACCTCGCGCAGCTCGTCCGTCTCCAGGAAGCTCGCCCGCCCCTGAGCATCGCTCACCGCACCCGGCGGCAACGGAATCACCCCGGCCCGCTCGTCGTGATAGCGGCTGGTGATCTTCGCGACGCGCACCCGCTTCCCATGCACCGCCAGCACCAGACACGGCCGGTCCTTCGCACCGGGCCGGTCCTCGTAGGGCACGCTCGCCCACCAGATCTCCGTCGGCTGCGGCCGCGCCGCCACCCGCCGCAGGCGCCGCCCCGGGGGACGCCGTCCGCGCCCCCACCCGTCCACGAGCGCGGCGACGAGCGCGAGCAGCACCACCGCCGCGAGCGCCAGCCACCAGGACGTGTCCATACCAACGACGGTACCGGTGCGCCCGCGCCCCCGCGCCGCGACTACGGGATCAGGGAGTTGTACAACTCGACCACCTTCGTGTCGAACGGCGGCGCTCCGAGTTCCTGAGCGGCGGGGATGACGGAGCCCTCCAGGAAGCGCCGGAAGGCGTCCTCCGACTCCCAGATGTCGATGACCTGCCAGCCACCCGCCTCGCGGGGCGCCGCGAGGTGGGCGATGAGCCCCGCCGGCGGCTGCGTCCGGTCCGGGATCGCCAGGTCGAACGTCGCCTGGTAGAGCTCCTTCGTCCAATCCGCGGCTTCGTTGTGCACCAGTACCGCCATGTCAGGCTCCTCCGAATTCCGAGTGACCCCCGCCCGACGCTAGAGGCGACGGCGGGCACCGGCGAGCGGAGTGCCCCCTGCGGGTGATCTCGAACAACTGACAGCGGGCGGCAGCCGAACCGGTGACAGCACAGGTGAGTTCGCCCACAACAGCCCTTGGCGGAGGAGCGACCCGACGTTTTGCGCCTTACGCTCGACGCACCGCACGACCCCCGTCGCCCCCTATCCGGATTTCCCGCCAGCGGAGGTTTCTGCTTCATGAAGCTCACCGTCGTCGGCTGCTCGGGGTCGTTCCCGTCCGCGGAATCGGCCTGCTCGAGCTACCTCGTCGAGGCCGACGGCTTCCGGCTGCTCCTCGACATGGGCAACGGCGCCCTGGGCGAGCTGCAGCGCCACTGCGGTCTCTACGACCTCGACGCGATCTTCCTGAGCCATCTGCACGCCGACCACTGCATCGACATGTGCGCGTACTTCGTCGCACGCTACTACCGCCACGACGGCGGCCGCTGCGCCCCCATCCCGGTCTACGGACCCGAGGGCACGGAGCACCGGCTGACCACGGCCTACGCCGACACCCCCTCGGCCTCCTCGATGAGCGAGGTCTTCGACTTCCACACCGTCAAGCCGTCCACCTTCGAGATCGGCCCGTTCACGGTGCACACGGAGCGCGTGGCCCATCCGGTGGAGGCGTACGGCATCCGCGTCGAGCACGGCGGGAGGTCCCTGACGTACTCCGGCGACACCGGCGTCACCCCGACGCTCGACGAACTCGCCCGCGACACCGATCTGTTCCTGTGCGAGGCGGCGTTCACGCACGGCAAGGAGAACATCCCCGACCTGCACCTCAACGGCCGCGAGGCGGGCGAGACGGCGGCCCGAGCGGGCGCCCGCCGCCTGGTCCTGACCCACATCCCCCCGTGGACCGACGCCCAGCTCAACCTCGCCGACGCCCGCGCGGTCTACGACGGTCCGGCGGAACTGGCGGCGCCGAGGCAGACGTACGAGATCTGACGGCGACTACGACAGAACGAGGCCCCCCGGAGTGTTCCGGGGGGCCTCGTCGTGGTTCAGCGGCGGCTCACGCCTTGGTGAGGTCCTCGAGCTCCTCGTCGGGCTCGCGGCCGGGGGTGGTGAGGTTGAATCTGATGATCGCGAAGCGGAAGACCGAGTAGTAGATCGCCGCGAAGACCAGGCCGATCGGGATGATCATCCAGGGCTTGGTGGCCAGGTTCCAGTTGAGGAAGTAGTCGATCGCGCCGGCCGAGAAGCTGAAGCCGTGGTGCACGCCCATGGCCCAGGTGACGGCCATCGAGAGCGCGGTCAGCACCGCGTGGATGACGTAGAGCAGCGGCGCGATGAACATGAACGCGAACTCGATCGGCTCGGTGATGCCGGTGACGAACGAGGTCAGCGCCAGCGACATCATCATGCCGCCGACGGCCTTGCGGCGCTCGGGGCGGGCCGTGTGCGTGATCGCCAGGGCGGCGGCCGGGAGGGCGAACATCATGATCGGGAAGAAGCCGGTCATGAACTGGCCCGCGGTCGGGTCGCCGTGGAAGAAGCGCGGCAGGTCGCCGTGCCAGACGGCACCGGCCGAGTCCTTGAAGGAGCCGATCTCCTGCCAGGCCACGGTGTTGACGAACTGGTGCATGCCGACCGGGAGCAGCGCGCGGTTGATCGCGCCGAAGATGCCCGCACCCGCTGCGCCGAGACCGGTCATCCACTCGCCGAAGTTGGTGATGACCTCACCGACGGGCTCCCAGGCCAGACCGAAGAAGACACCGACGATGGTGCCGATGAAGGCCATCAGGATCGGGACCAGCCGACGGCCGTTGAAGAAGCCCAGCCAGTCGGGGAGCTTGGTGCGGTGGAAGCGCTGCCAGGTGACGGCGGCTATGAGGCCCATGATGATGCCGCCGAAGACCTTGGGGTCGTTGTAGGTGGCGGCGACATCCGCACCCTTGGTGACCTTTGCTTCGGTGATCGGGAACGCGGTCAGCACGTTCTTGTAGACCAGGAAGCCGACCAGCGCCGCCAGTGCGGTGGAGCCGTCGGCCTTCTTGGCGAAGCCGATGGCGATGCCGACACAGAACAGCAGGGGCAGGTTGGCGAAGACGGCGTCGCCCGCGGTGGCGAAGACCGACGCGACCTTGTTCCAGCCGAGTCCGTCCTTGCCGAACACGTCGTCCTGGCCGAGGCGCAGCAGAATGCCCGCCGCCGGCAATACGGCGATCGGCAGCTGGAGGCTGCGGCCGACCTTCTGCAGGCCCTGGAACAGGCCGGATCCCCACTTCTTCGTGGGGGCCGCCGATGCGGTGGCGGTGCTCATAGACTTCCTCCATCGGGTGGTGGTCTACACCACTCAGTGGTGTAGACCTGTTGTAGCACGATGAAGGGCGCATAAGGAACCCGCGATTCCGTTACCGGAACCGCGGGTTGTGCAACCGTTATTCGGCGCGGTTTTGATCAGGCCTTGGTGACGTCCTCGTGTTCCTCCTCCGGCTCCCTGCCCGGCGTCTTGAGATCGAATCTCGTGATCGCGAACCGGAAGATCACGTAATACACGACTGCGAAGGCCAGCCCGATCGGAATGATCGCCCACGGCCTGGTCGCCAGGTTCCAGTTGATGATGTAGTCGATGAGACCGGCGGAGAAGCTGAAGCCGTCGTGCACCCCGAGCCCCCACGTCACCGCCATCGACACACCCGTCAGCACCGCGTGCACCACGTACAACAGCGGCGCGATGAACAGGAACGAGTACTCGATCGGCTCGGTGATACCGGTGACGAACGACGTCAGCGCGACCGAGAGCATCAGACCGCCGACCTCCTTGCGGCGGTGCGGCTTGGCGCAGTGCGTGATCGCGAGGGCCGCGGCCGGCAGCGCGAACATCATGATCGGGAAGAAGCCCGACAGGAACTGCCCCGCATCCGGATCGCCCGCCAGGAACATATTGATGTCGCCGTGCACCACCTCGCCGTCCGGCGTGGTGTAGGTGCCGAACTGGAACCAGATGGGCACGTTCAGGAACTGATGCAGCCCGATCACCAGCAGTGCGCGGTTGGCGATACCGAACACACCCGCACCCCAGGCGCCCGCGTCGCTCAGCCAGTCGCTGAAGTCCTCCAGCCCGTTGCCGATCGGCGGCCAGACCCACAGACACAGCGCCGCGATGGCGATGGCGACGAACGCCATGATGATCGGCACCAGACGGCGGCCGTTGAAGAAGCCGAGCCAGTCCACCAGCTTCGTACGGTGATAGCGGGCCCAGAAGAAGGCCGTCAACAGGCCGATGACGATGCCGCCGAAGACCCCGGGGTTCTGGTACGTGAAGGCCGTCACCACCCCTTCCGTCGCCTGGCAGCCGGTCTCGACCTCCGTCGCCCCCTCCGGGCAGTCCTCGGGAAACTGGCGCAGCACGTTGTAGTAGACGAGGAAACCCGCCACCGCCGCGAGCGCGGTCGAGCCGTCCGCCTTCTTCGCCATGCCGATCGCGACACCGACGCAGAACAGCAGAGGCAGTCCCAATTGACCGTCGAGCAGCGCGCCGCCCGCGCCGTCCATCACCTTGGCGACGTTGTCCCAGCCGAGCCCCTCGTCCCCGAACACATCGGGCTGGCCGAGCCGGTTGAGAATGCCCGCGGCCGGCAGGACCGCGATCGGCAGCTGAAGACTGCGTCCCATCTTCTGCAGGCCCTGGAACGCCGACTGCCACCGCCGACGTGCCGGAGAGGTCTCGGAGGGGGCGTTCATCAGTTGGCGACCGCCTGTCAGGTGGTGTAGACCAGTTATCGACGATTGGGTAGCTGTGACGTCATCTTTCGGTACGTACGGCGCAATCGCTCGAAAAGTTGGGCCAACTGTGCGTGAGGAGACCGAAATGGCCACCAAGGCTGAGAAGATCGTCGCCGGACTCGGCGGCATCGACAACATCGAAGAGGTCGAGGGCTGCATCACGCGCCTGCGCACCGAAGTCGCCGACGCCTCCCTCGTCAACGAGGCGGCCCTGAAGGCGGCCGGCGCCCACGGAGTCGTCAAGATGGGCACCGCGATCCAGGTCGTCATCGGCACCGACGCCGACCCGATCGCGGCGGAGATCGAAGACATGATGTGAGCCCCCGGCCCCTCAAGCGGCCGGGTTCACGGACAGGGGTCCCGTCCCACCGGGGGAGGGGCCCCTTCCACATGTACGGCTAGGCTCATCGGCATGTCACGCATCGACGGCCGCACCCCCGAACAGCTCCGCCCCGTCACCATCGAACGCGGCTGGAGCAAGCACGCCGAGGGCTCCGTCCTCGTCTCCTTCGGCGACACGAAGGTCTTCTGCACCGCCTCCGTCACCGAAGGCGTCCCGCGCTGGCGCAAGGGCAGCGGCGAGGGCTGGGTCACCGCGGAGTACTCCATGCTGCCCCGCGCCACCAACACCCGCGGCGACCGCGAGTCCGTGCGCGGCAAGATCGGCGGCCGTACGCACGAGATCAGCCGACTCATCGGCCGCTCCCTGCGCGCGGTCATCGACTACAAGGCGCTCGGCGAGAACACGATCGTCCTGGACTGCGACGTACTGCAGGCCGACGGCGGCACGCGTACGGCGGCCATCACGGGCGCGTACGTGGCACTCGCGGACGCCATCGCCTGGGCCCAGGGCAAGAAGCTGATCAAGGCGGGCCGCCAGCCCCTGACCGGAACCGTGTCGGCGGTGTCGGTCGGCATCGTCGGCGGGGTCCCGCTCCTCGACCTCCGCTACGAGGAGGACGTGAAGGCCGAGACCGACATGAACGTCGTCTGCACCGGCGACGGCCGCTTCGTCGAGGTCCAGGGCACCGCGGAGGCCGAGCCCTTCGCCCGCGAGGAGCTCAACGTCCTGCTGGACCTGGCGGTTTCGGGCTGCACCGAACTCGCTGTCCTCCAGCGCAAGGCCCTTGATACGGTCCTCGAAAAGTAAAGGACGCACCAAGCCAGGCGTCCGGCACGGGCAACCACGCCGCCCGCCCCAGCGTCACTAGGGGTACGGGCGTACGACATACCGTCGTGCGCCCGGCCAGGCACGGGGGCCTGCCAAGGGCCTGAGCACGGGAGGGACACCAGCATGGGCGCGAGCCGACGCCGTCGGAGCCGTATCGCCATTGTCGCCGCGGTGGCGGCCGTAGGGCTGACCGTTGGACTGACCACCGGCTGCGAGGCCGTCGGCAAGGCGCTGGACTGCGTCCAGACCGCCGAGGCGGTCGCGGACAGCGTGACCGAGCTCCAGCAGGCCGTGGAGAGCGCCGCGAACGACCCGACGCAGATCGACGAGTCCCTCGACTCCATCGACAAGAACCTCGACGAGGTCGGCGAGAAGACCGACAACGCCGACGTCAGCAAGGCGGTCGACGACCTCGCCGCCGCGGTCGACAACGTCCGTACGGCCGTCAAGAACGGCGACGAGACCCCCGACCTCACCCCGGTCACCGACGCGGCCGGCGAACTGACGAAGGTCTGCACCCCCTGATACTGGGGGCATGACCCGCCTGATCCTCGCCACACGCAACGCCGGAAAGATCACCGAGCTGAAAGCGATCCTCGCCGACGCAGGTCTGAGCCATGACCTCGTCGGCGCGGACGCGTTCCCGGACATCCCGGACGTCAAGGAAACAGGAGTGACGTTCGCCGAGAACGCCCTCCTGAAAGCCCACGCCCTGGCCCAGGCCACAGGCCTGCCCGCGGTAGCCGACGACTCGGGCCTCTGCGTAGACGTCCTCAACGGCGCCCCGGGCATCTTCTCGGCCCGCTGGGCGGGGAGGCATGGGGACGATCGCGCGAACCTGAACCTGCTCCTGGCCCAGCTGTCGGACATCGCCGACGAACACCGCGGCGCCCACTTCGCCTGCGCGGCAGCCCTCGCCCTGCCGGACGGCCGGGAGCGAGTGGTCGAGGGCCAACTCCGAGGCCTATTGCGCCACACCCCGGTCGGCACCAACGGCTTCGGCTACGACCCGATCCTCCAGCCGGACGGCGAGTCCCGAACCTGCGCGGAACTGACCCCAGCCGAGAAGAACGCGATCAGCCACCGGGGGAAGGCGTTTCGGGCGTTGGTGCCGGTGGTGCGGGAGCTGTTGGGCTGAGACACGGGAGGGGCCGTCCAGGCGGACGGCCCCTCCGAGTGCGTGCGGCCGGTGGGATTCGAACCCACACGGGCTTTCGCCCACTGCGATCTAAACGCAGCTCGGCTGCCAGTTACGACACGGCCGCGTGCACGGCCATGGTACCGGTCATGTGGTCGTCGCCAGAAGAACGTCGGCGGCCGCCTCGGCACCAGGTGCTTGTGATGGCGTGGCAGTTGGGGCACAACAACCGCAGATTCTCCCGCCGGTCGTCCCGCCAGTCCCCGTTGATGTGATCGACCTCCAGCGGCATGGGCTTGCCGAGCCACTCAGATCCGACCCCGCACTTCGCGCACACTTCGGGGACGCCAACCTCGCGCAGCGCGCGGCGCAGCAAGTACGTCTTTGTCCGGCGTTTGCCGTCGTGCTTGACCAGGATTTCCTCGGGTCGCTTGGCGGGGACCACGCCGGGCCTGCCCCGCTGATGTGCCTGCCCCAGGAAGTGCTCCGTCGTCAGGTGCTCCTCGGCGATCCACTGTCGCAGCAGTGCGCGTTGCCTGCCGCTGTCGGGGCGCCCCAGGCTGCGGAGCACCCCAGCGATGGAGATGGACTCGGCGACGGCCGTGCGCAGCTCCTCGGTTGTGGGGCGAGGCAACCTGCACCATCGGCTCATAGCGCCCTGCCTTTGCCCCGCCCGCGGTAATTGTCAGTCGTCGAGTGGCAGTTGGGGCACAGGAACCGTAGGTTCTCGATGCGGTTGTCCCGCCAGTTGCCGTTGATGTGGTCGACCTCAAGGGGGAGTGGGCAGCCTCGCCAGACCGCTTCCGTGCCGCACATGGCGCACAGCTCCCGCATGCCCAGCTCCGTCATCGCCCACTTGAGGCGGTCGCTCGAGATGCGCCGGGCCGCGCCCAGCGGCTGTTCGACGAGCAGCGCTTCCGGTGTCCGGGGACGCCGCGCCTTGCCGCGCCGTGTCGGCACCTGGAAGTGCGAGGTGTCGATCCCATACGCCTTGATCCGCCGACTGATGTGCGTGTGGTGCCCGCCGACCACCTCAAGCCCAAGATGCCGCAGCACCTCGCACATGTTCGTCGAGGCCGACACAGCCGCCTGCAGGATCTCCTTGGTCCACTTCACCCCCTCCCGCTCGAAGTACGAGACATCCACTCCCAGCTTCTTCATCCGCCCCATGACATACCGCCGCGTCGAACTGTTCGGCTCCACCCCCAACCACACGCACGCCTCCGACAACGTCCGCGCCCCCCGAGCCGCCTCCTCCAGCCGCTCCCTGGTGTACGCACTGGCCCCCATCGAGCCCCCTCCGTTCCGGCTGCGCGTTCGCAGCTCGTACGGAGTAACGAGCCGTTTATCGGACAGTCACGCCCGATATGCAAAAGCGGCCCGCATCGGGGTGTCCCGTGCGAGCCGCTCAGTGGTGGAAAGCGGTTCTCAGATGCCCAGATCCTTGATGATCTTGGCCACGTGGCCCGTCGCTCGGACGTTGTACAGGGCGCGTTCGACCTTGCCGTGTTCGTCGACGATGATCGTGGAGCGGATGACGCCCATGTACGTCTTGCCGTAGTTCTTCTTCTCGCCGTAGGCGGCGTAGGACTCCGTGACTGTCTTGTCCGGGTCTGCGAGGAGCGTTACCTTCAGCGATTCCTTCTCGCGGAACTTCGCCAGCTTTTCGGGGGCGTCGGGGGAGATGCCGATGACGTCGTAGCCGGCGCCGGCCAGTACCTCCAAGTTGTCCGTGAAGTCGCAGGCCTGCTTCGTGCAGCCGGGGGTCAGGGCCGCCGGGTAGAAGTAGACGATCACTTTGCGGCCCTTGTGGTCCGACAAAGAGATCTCGTTGCCGTCGGCGTCGGGGAGGGTGAAGGCGGGGGCCACGTCCCCGGGCTGGAGTCGCTCGCTCATCTCGCTAGCGTAACCGGGGGTCCTGACAGTGCGGCGGCGTGTGGAGCTGACAGACTGTCCGGAACAGCACCATGAGACTTCGGAGGCCGTACGGTGGCGGAAACGTCGGACACCAGAACCCCGGCGCAGATCGAGGCGGACATCAGGCGTCGCCGCGAAGTGCTGGCCGAGACGCTCGACGAGATCGGGGTTCGGGTCCACCCGAAGACCATCGTCGGGGATGCGAAGGCCAAGGTCGTCTCCAATGTCGATCACACTTTGGGGCGTGCCTACGTCCAGGTCAATCGGGTCGTGAGTGACGTCAAGGCGCGGTTCGTGAACGAGGAGGGTGCGCCCCGGCTCGAGCGGGTCGTCCCGGTCGCGCTGCTCGTCGTCGGGGTCGTGGGGCTTTTTGCCGTCGGCACCCGGCGCCGTAAGCGCTGACCCGGCGGCGTACGGACGCGGTGAAGGCAGGTAGGTTCGAGGCGTGAGCGCCAACAGAAACGACACCCCCCATCACGACAAGCTCCCCATCCGGATGCTGCACGACCGTGTCCTCGTACGGCAGGACACCAGCGAGGGCGAGCGGCGTTCCGGTGGCGGGATCCTGATTCCGGCCACCGCGGCGGTCGGCCGTCGGCTGGCCTGGGCCGAGGTCGTCGCGGTGGGGCAGAACGTACGGACCGTCGAGGTCGGCGACCGGGTTCTGTACGACCCGGAGGACCGGGCCGAGGTGGAGGTGCGGGGCATCGCCTATGTGCTGATGCGCGAGCGCGATCTGCACGCCGTGGCCGCCGACCGGTTCGAGGGGTCCGAGGATTCGACCGGGCTGTACCTGTAAAGCAACGGCTCAAAGGGGCTGGTGACCATCGTCACCGGCCCCTTTCGTCGTTCCTTTGCTAGCTTTGAAGGCAACCCCGACGAGACGCGCCGTACCGGGACCAAGGAAAAGACGACGCACCGACGTCCGTCCGTTCCGTCTCTCGGAGGTTTCCCCCATGGCCTGGGTTCTGCTCGCCGTCGCCGGTCTGCTCGAAGTCGGCTGGTCGATCGGGATGAAGTACACCGACGGTTTCACCCGTCTCGTGCCCAGCCTGTTCACCGGCGCCGGAATCGTCGCCAGCATGCTGCTGCTGTCCTACGCCGCCCGTTCCCTGCCCATCGGTACCGCCTATGGCGTGTGGGTCGGTATCGGGGCGGCCGGTGCGGCGGTGGTCGGCATGGTCGCCCTGGGTGAGCCGGCGACCGCCGCCCGGATCTTCTTCGTCTGTCTGCTGCTGGTCGCCGTGGTGGGGCTCAAGGCGACCAGCGGGCACTGACCAGTCGCTCCGCGGGCACTGATCAGTCGCTTCGGCGGGTCCAGGACAGCGTGCCCGCCGTGGTGCCGGCGCCGGTGGTGCCGCCGGTCGCATCCCCACCCGTCGTCGTGTCGCCGGTGGTGCCCCCGTCCGTCGTGGTGCCGCCGTCGGTGGTGGTCCCGCCGTCGGTGGTGCCGCCGTCCGTCGTCGTCCCCCCGTCGGTGGTCGTGCCGCCGTCCGTCGTACCGCCGCCGGTCGTCGTGCCACCCCCGGTGGTCGGGGTACCGCCCGTGGTCGTGTCGCCGGTGGTGCCGCCCGTCGTCGGTGTCTCGCCGCCCGGCGTCGGGCTGCCGCTTTCCGTGCTGCCCGTCGTCGGCTCGTCGGACGGCTCCACGGGCGGGGGCTGGACGATGTCGGCGCCCTCCTGGATCTCCAGGTCGAAGTCCGTCACCGGCTCGCCCTTCAGGGCCTCCTCGGTGAACTGCGCCCAGATCTCCGCGGGCGCCCCGCCGCCGTTGATGCGCGGCAGGCCCATCACGTTGTACAGCGACTCGTGCTTGGCGGTGACCGGGTCCTGGCCCATCACGGCGACGACGGTGGCGAGTTCGGGGGTGTAGCCGGCGAACCAGGCGGCCTGGTCCTTCTCCGCGGTGCCGGTCTTGCCCGCGGCGGGACGGCCCGCGGCCTGGGCGGCGGTGGCGGTGCCGTTCTCGACGACGCTCTGCAGGACCGAGGTCGTGGTGTCGGCGGCCTCCCGGGTGACGACCTGCGAGGTCTTGCGGTCGGGCAGGTCGATGACGTCCGCGCCGTCCTTGGTGATCCGCTCGATCATCGTGTACGTGCCGTGCTTGCCGTGGTTGGCGAGCGTGGCGTACGCCTCGGCCATGTCCAGGACGCTGGCGGTGGCCACGCCGAGCGCGATGGACGGGGACGGCTCGAGGTCCGGGGTGTCCGAGGGCAGGCCGAGGGCGATCGCGGTGTCCTTGACCTTCTCGGAGCCGACGTCCACCGCCAGCTGCGCGTACACCGAGTTCACGGACTTGTCGGTGGCCTCGCGGAGGGTGATGTCGCCGTAGGAGACGTAGTCCTCGTTCTCCGGGGCGTAGGTGCCGGTCCAGCCCTGGACGGGGCGTTCGTTGGTGCCGTCGTAGATCGTGTTGGGGGTGATGAGGCGGCCGTCCTGGGTCGTGGAGTCGTTCTGGACGGCCGAGGTGAACACGAACGGCTTGAAGGTGGAGCCGACCTGGAAGTCGCGGCGCGCGGCGTTGGGGGTGTACTGCTTGACGTAGTCGATGCCGTTGTACATCGCGACGACCTTGCCGCTCTTGGGATCGATGGCGGCGCCGCCCGCGCGGACGTAGGAGTCGACCTTGCGGGCCTTCGGGTCCAGCTTGTCCATCAGCTTGTCGTTGACCGCGTCGACGAAGGCGTCCTGCTTGTCCTTGTGGAGCGTGGTGGTGATGCGGTAGCCGCCCGCGTCGAGGTCGTCCTTGTCCACGATCTTGTTCTGGACGAGGTAGTCCTTCACGATCTGGACGATGTAACCGCGCTGCCCGGACATGCCGGTGGAGACCGTCGCCTCCTTCGGCATCGGGAACTTCAGGCCCGCCCGCTCGGAGGGGCTGAGCCAGTCCTCCGTGACCATGCCGTCCAGGACGTAGTTCCAACGGGCCTGGGCTGCCGCCTTGTTCTCGGGGTGGGCGACGACGTCGTACTCGCTGGGCGCGTTGAGCAGGGCGGCGAGGTAGGCGCCCTGGGCTGCGCTGAGTTCGGCGGCGTCGACGCCGTAGTAGGCCTGGGCGGCGGCCTGGATGCCGTAGGCGTTGCGGCCGAAGTAGCTGGTGTTGAGGTAGCCCTCGAGGATCTGGTCCTTGGACTCCGTGCGGTCCAGCTTGATCGAGATGAAGAACTCCTTCACCTTGCGGGTGACGGTCTGTTCCTGGGCCAGGTAGTAGTTCTTGACGTACTGCTGGGTGATCGTGGAGCCGGACTGCTTGCCCTTGCCGGTGGCGGTGTTCCAGGCGGCGCGCACCATCGCCTTGGGATCGATGGCGGACTCGCTGTAGAAGTCCCGGTCCTCGGCGGCCAGTACGGCGTTGCGGGCGTCCTTGGAGATCTGTGCGAGGTCGACGTTCTCCCGGTTGACCTCGCCGTCGCGGGCGAGCTGGGTGCCGTCGGCGTACAGGAAGACATTGCTCTGCTTGGTGGCGAGCGCGTTGGCCGGCGGGATCTTGACCAGGGAGTAGCCGAGGAAGAACAGGCCGACCAGCAGCAGCACGCCGACGACGAAGGTGCCGAGCACCATGCGCCAGGTCGGGATCAGCCGGCGCCACCCGGTGCGCCTGGGCCGCTTGGCCTTCTCGGTCGGCTGCTGCGGCTGCGGCTCGTCGCTCATCTAGTGCCCGGACTCCTGTTTCGCGTCGTTACGTTCCCGTACGACCTCGTACGCGTTCTGCGCCCCCTGTTGAAGACTCTCGCACCATGCGTTCCGTTCCCGGATCACGGCACGCTTCGGCCGCGGAAAATGCGTGGCGTGCGTCACCACCTGCGCACTAGGCTCCTGCGCTTCGGTGTGCGGCGGGCCGAGGAGGGTGGTGGCGGTGGGTTCCGGACGGTTGTACGTGGCCGTCGCGGCGGGGGGATTCAGGCGGTACGCGACCTATCGGGCGGCCACCGCCGCCGGGGTGTTCACCAACACGGTCTTCGGGATCATCCTGGTGTACACGTACCTGGCGCTGTGGGACGAGAGACCACACCTGGGAGGGTACGACCAGACACAGGCCGTCACCTATGCGTGGCTGGGCCAGGCCCTGTACTCGACGCTGGCGATCCAGGGCGGCGGCGCGGAGAAGGACCTGATGGCCCGGATCCGCACCGGGGAGATCGCCGTCGATCTGTACCGCCCCGCCGACCTCCAACTGTGGTGGCTGGCCAGTGACTTGGGCCGCTCGATCTTCCAGCTGCTGGGGCGCGGGGTGATCCCGTTCACCTTCGGCGCGCTGTTCTTCTCGATGGCGCTGCCCCAGTCCGTCACCACCTGGGTGGCCTTCCTGGTCGCGGTGGCACTGGCGATGATCGTCAGTTTCGGGATCCGCTATCTCGCCGCGCTGATGATGTTCTGGCTCATGGACGACCGGGGCATCGCGCAGACCCTGATGATCGCTGGGATCTTCTGCTCCGGCATGACCCTCCCGCTGAACGCCTTCCCGGACCCGTTCGGGGACATCGTGCGGACGCTGCCCTGGGCGGCGCAGCTCCAGATGCCGGCGGATGTGCTGATGGGGGAGGTCTCGCCCTGGCACGCGTACGCCTTCCAGGCCGCCTGGGCTCTCGTCCTGCTGGCGTTGGGGCGGCTGTTGCAGTCGGCGGCGACGCGGCGGGTGGTGGTGCAGGGTGGCTGAGAGCACAGTGGCCGAGGGGCTGCGGGCGTACCGGCTGATCGCCGGGATGTGGATCCGGTCGTTGCTGACCTACCGCACGTCCTTCGTCTTCACGGTGGTCGGCAATCTGCTGATCACGGGCATGGACTTCGTCGCGATCCTGCTGATGTTCTCGCAGGTCGACTCGCTCGGCGGCTGGACGCTGCCCGAGGTCGCCCTGCTGTACGGCCTGTCCGCGACGGCCTTCGGCCTCGCCGATCTGCTGCTCGGTTCGATGGATGTGCTGGGCGGCCGGATTCGCGACGGTTCCTTCGACATCCTGCTGGTGCGGCCCGCGCCGGTGCTCGCCCAGGTCGGCGCGGACCACTTCGCGCTGCGCCGCCTGGGCCGGATCACCCAGGGTGTGCTGGTGCTGGGGTACGCGCTGGTGGCCGTCGAGGTCGACTGGACGGCGGCGAAGGTGCTGCTGGTGCCGGTGATGGTGGTGTGCGGGGCGGTGATCTTCGGGTCGGTGTTCGTGGCGGGGGCGGCCTTCCAGTTCGTGGCGCAGGACGCGGCCGAGGTGCAGAACGCGTTCACTTACGGCGGGGGCACGCTGTTGCAGTATCCGCCGACCGTGTTCGGGACGGATCTGGTGCGCGGGGTGACGTTCGTGCTGCCGCTCGCCTTCGTCAACTGGGTGCCGGCTGCTTATGTGTTGGGGCGGCCGTATCCGCTGGGTCTGCCGGACTGGGCGGCCTTCGCGTCGCCGGTGGTGGCGTTCGGTTTCTGTGTGCTGGCGGGTCTTGCCTGGCGGGCGGGGCTCAGGGCGTATCGGAGTACGGGGAGCTGAGAGTGTTCATCGAAGTGGACCGGGTCGAGAAGGTCTTCGACGTCCGCCGTAGGACGGGCTTCCTCAAGCGGGAACGGCGGCAGGTGCGGGCGGTCGACTCGATCTCCTTCACGGTCGCGCGGGGCGAGATGGTCGGGTACATCGGGCCGAACGGCGCGGGCAAGTCGACGACGATCAAGATGCTCACGGGAATCCTGACGCCGAGCGGCGGGCGGCTGCGGGTCGCGGGCATCGACCCGTCACGCGAGCGCAGACGCCTGGCGCACCGCATCGGCGTGGTCTTCGGCCAGCGCACCACCCTGTGGTGGGACCTGCCGCTGATCGACTCCTACCGGCTGATGCACCGCATGTACCGGATCCCGGACGACCGTTACCGCGAGAACCTCGACCGGTGTGTGGAACTGCTGGAGCTGGAGCGCCTGTTGGAGGTCCCGGTACGCCAACTGTCGCTCGGCCAGCGGATGCGCGGGGACATCGCGGCGGCGCTGCTGCACGACCCCGAGGTGCTGTACCTGGACGAGCCGACGATCGGCCTGGATGTGATCTCGAAGTCCAAGGTCCGTGGATTCCTGCGGGAGTTGAACACCGATCGCGGCACCACGGTCCTGCTGACCACCCACGACCTCCAGGACATCGAGCAGCTCTGCTCGCGCGTGATGGTCATCGACCACGGGCGCATGGTCTACGACGGTGCCCTCGCCGGTCTGCACGAGGCGGGCGGAAGTGAACGCGTCCTGGTGGTGGACCTGGAGCGCGAGCTGCCGCCGATCGAGGTGGGTCCCATGGCACGGGTGGTGAAGGTGGAGGGGCCGCGGCAGTGGCTGGCGTTCCCGGCGGGGGAGTCGGCGGCGGGGTTGGTGTCGAGGGTCGCGGCGGAGTATCCGCTGGTGGACCTCTCGGTCCGGGAGCCCGACATCGAGGCAGTGATCGCGCAGATGTACGCAGAGCAGGCCACCGCATAGTGCCGGGCCGCCGGAACTCGTAGGCTGATTGCATGACCGACGAACTCCCCGAGCTCCGGGCCTCCGACGCCGATCGTGAGCGAGTCGCCGAGATCCTGCAGGACGCCCTCGCGGAGGGGCGGCTCGACATGGAGGAGTTCGAGGAGCGGCTGGACGCCACGTACAAGGCGCGGACGTACGGGGAGCTGACGCCGATCACCCGGGACCTGCCGGTGTCGCCCTCCGTGAACCTGGTGAAAGGCCCTGAGCAGGACGGCAGTTGGGCCGCGCGCATCACCGGCGGCGAGGGGTCGTCGACCTGGGGTGTGGCGATCATGTCCGGTTTCGAGCGCAAGGGCCGCTGGACCGTGCCGCGCCGCTTCAACTCCTTCGCCTTCTGGGGCGGTGGGGAGATCGACCTGCGGGAGGCGAACTTCGCGGACGGCGAGGTCGTGATCAACTGCGTGGCGATCATGGGCGGGTTGAATGTGATCGTCCCGCCCGGGGTCGAGGTCCAGGTGCGCGGGATCGGCATCATGGGCGGCTTCGACCAGCGCGAGGAGGGCGTGCCGGGGGATCCCGGGGCGCCTCGGGTGATCGTGACCGGCTTCGCCTTCTGGGGCGGGGTCGGGGTCGAACGGAAGGTCACGAGGGCGGAACGGCAACGACTCCGCGAGGAGCGACGCCAGGCGAAGCTGGACAAGAAGGCGTCGCGGCGGGAGCTGCACGAGTCGTTCCAGGAGGACATCCAGGACGCGCATCGGCGGCTGATGGACGGGCACCGGGACCTGATGCGGGACCGGCGCGACCGGCGCGAGGACTGACCCCGCTCACAGCTCCGCCGGGGCCGAGCCCTTCAGGTCCTTCAGCTCGACGGCGTCCGCCATCCGCTCGTAGCCCCGGTCGCTCGGGTGGAGGTGGTCGCCCGAGTCGTAGTCGCCCTTGAGCTTGCGCGGGTTGTACGGGTCCCGCAGGGCCTCGTCGAAGTCGGCCACCGCGTCGAAGACCCGGCCGGCCCGGATCTCCGCGTTGATCTCCTGGCGGACGCCCTCCCGCTCCGCCGTATAGCCCCGATGCCCCCCGAACGGCATCAGCGTCGCGCCCATCACCTTCAGCCCCCGCGCGTGCGCCTGGCGGACCATGACGCGCAGGCCCTCCAGGATGTGCTGCGGATCAGCCAGCTGCGGGTTGCGGAGGATGTCGTTCACGCCGAGGGCGATGACGACGACCTTGACGTTGGTGCGGTCGAGCACATCGCGGGTGAAGCGGTCGAGCCCGCTGGGGTTGTCCGCGGGGCGGCCGAGCCCCCCGGTCAGGATCCGGTTGCCGCTGATCCCCTGGTTGACGACGCTGTAGCGGGGCAGGTCCTGCCCGGCCGCGACCGCCGTGCGCAGCCGCTGCGCGAGGACGTCCGTCCAGCGCCGGTTGGCCCCGGAGGTGGAGGTGATCCCGTCCGTGAGGGAGTCACCGAGCACCACCACCGTGCCGTCGGCGTCATTGCTCAGCACGTCCAGCGCGGTGAGGTAGCGCCAGAACCCCACCTCTTCCGCGTACGCGGTCCCGGTCACGTCCTCGGTGCGGTCGCCCTGGGCGACGTAGGAGACCTGGCGGGCGTGCGGGTGGTAGGTGACCGGGCCTGAGCGGGTCGGGGAGTACGTCGTGACCAGGACGTTCGTGTTCGCCGGGACGCTCACGCGCACGGCGTCGCTCATCACCTGCCCGCCCGGCGGGATGACGACGGTGGTGTTGCCGCCGAAGGTGAGCCGCCGCATGGTGTGGGTGACCGCGGCGGCCGTGTCGGACCCCGCGGCGACGGCGAGCGAGGCGTGCGTGATCGTCAGCGGGGATCCGCCGTAGAGATTGGACAGCGTGATGCGGGCACTCGTACCGCCGATGCCCGCGTGGACGACGTTGCGGACCGAGCGGCCCGCCATGCCGTCCGTCTCGGTGCCCGGCTCGGCGGCGGCCGGTGCGGCCGACCACGCGCCGACCCAGGTGCCGGTGGAGACCGGGGCGGCGTTGTTGCGCGGGGGGTTCCCGCTGGCCAGGGTGTTCTCGCGGCCGCTGCCGTCATCGGCTGCGACTCCGACGTAGATCGCCGCGGACAGTCCCACGATCAGGGCGACGATGGCGGAAAGCAGGGCATAACCGTGACGCCTGGTCATGCGGTGCGGTCTCCTCGGGCGAATGGGAGCCCGAGGCTCCGATGTGATCACCTCATGATGCGTCATGAGGGCGGGAGGACTTGAACAGACCCCCCATTGGGCCGTGGAGTTCCCCAGTGTGCTCCCCCCACCGGACAGACGCCGGGAACTCTCGTTTCGTTCCAGGAGTCGGTCAGGAAGGGACAATGTGTACGGGGACCGTGAACGGGTGGAGCGGATGGAACGATCGAGAACGGGCGAAACAGGGTCTTCGGATCTTTCGGGGCCTTCGGAACTTTCGGGCGTAGAGGAGCATGCCCGGCGGGACGCGGCGGCCAATCCTGCCGGCGTCCCCGCCTCGGCCGTCCGTGCGATGACGACCTTCAGCGCCGCCGACGAGGAGAAGCAGCGCGGCGTACGCCGGATGAAGATCACCGCGACCGGACTGCTGCTCTTCGTGGCGCTGGTGTACGTCCTGGCGAAGTGGGCGTCGAACGAGGGCGCCGGCGCCTGGGCGGGCTATGTCGCGGCGACGGCCGAGGCCGGGATGGTCGGCGCGCTGGCCGACTGGTTCGCCGTCACCGCCCTCTTCCGCCACCCCCTCGGCATCCCGATCCCGCACACCGCGATCATCCCCAACAAGAAGGATCAGCTGGGCGTCTCGCTGGGCGAGTTCGTCGGCGAGAACTTCCTCTCCGAGGACGTCGTACGGCAGCGGCTGCGGGCTGTCGGCATCGGCAGCCGGCTCGGCGCCTGGCTGGCCGAACCCCAGCACGCCGACCGGGTGACGGCCGAACTGTCGGCGGCGCTCAGGGGTGCGCTGACGGTGCTGCGGGACTCGGATGTGCAGGCGGTGGTCGGGGAGGCGATCACCCGGCGGGCCGACGCGCAGGAGATCGGGCCCGGCATCGGCAAGATGCTGGAGAAGGTGGTGGCCGACGGCGGCCACAAGCGCGTCGTCGACCTCGTCGTCTCCCGGGCGCACGACTGGCTGGTCCTGCACGACGAGCAGGTCATGGACGCCGTCCAGGGCGGGGCGCCCGGCTGGACCCCGCGCTTCGTCGACAAGCGGGTCGGTGAGCGCGTCTACAAGGAGCTGCTGCGCTTCGTCACCGAGATGCGCGACATGCCCTCCCATCCGGCCCGCGGTGCCCTGGACCGCTTCCTCACCGACTTCGCCTCCGACCTCCAGTCCGACACCGACACCCGCGCGCGTGTGGAGCGGCTCAAGGGCGAGGTGCTCGGCCGGGGCGAGGTGCAGGACCTGATCGCGTCCGCCTGGACGGCCGTACGATCCATGATCGTCTCGGCGGCGGAGGACGAGCGCAGCGAGCTGCGGCTGCGGGTACGGGCCTCGCTGCTGTCGCTGGGCGCCCGCACGGCGGTCGACCCGAAGCTGCAGAGCAAGGTCGACACCTGGGTGGAGGGCGCGGCGGTATACGTCGTCACGACCTACCGCAAGGAGATCACCTCCCTGATCACGGACACCGTGGCGAGCTGGGACGCCGAGCACACGACCCGGAAGATCGAGGCGCATATCGGGCGTGACCTGCAGTTCATCCGGATCAACGGCACGGTGGTGGGGTCGTTGGCAGGGTTGGTGATCTATACGGTGTCGCGGGGGCTGGGGGCGTAGCTCTTCCCTTACCTGTAGTGGCGCAGGTCACATTCTGCCGTGTCACACAGCTCCGGGCCGTTCCGTCATAGGGGTGTAACCACCTACAACGGCAGAGGAGCTCGTCATGGAAGCCCGCCTCAACCTCTTCGAAAACCCCGTCCTGGCCAAGGTCTTCAGGCACATCAACTCCGCGGCCAAGGCGGTGTCGGACTCGTCGCTGCCCAACTCCACGCTGGAGCTGGTGAAGATCCGTGCCAGCCAGATCAACAGCTGTGGATTCTGCACCGACATGCACACCAAGGACGCCGCCGCGGCCGGGGAGACCCAGCAGCGCCTCCACCTGGTCGCCGCCTGGCGCGAGGCCAAGGTCTTCACCGAGGCGGAGCGCGCCGCGCTGGAACTGGCGGAGCAGGGCACACGCATCGCCGACGCGGCCGGCGGCGTCCCGGACGCGGTGTGGGAGAACGCCGCCAAGCACTACGACGAGGAGCAGCTCGGGGCGCTGGTGGCCATCATCGCGCTGATCAACACGTACAACCGGTTCAATGTGATCGTGCAGCAGCCCGCGGGGGACTACCAGGTGGGGATGTTCGGCTGAGCCCGCGGGGTTCGTCGGCTGGGGCTGCTGGGGCTGCTGGGGCTGCTGAGGCTGGGGGCGCCGATTGCGCCCCCTGGGTCCCTATTCGGTGGACCCACCCCGCAACCGGTCCCGCCGGCGCAGCAGGAGCAGCCCGCCCGCGAGGGCGCCGATGCCTGTCGCGGCGGCCCAGCCGAGGAGGTCGTCGGAGCCGGTGGCGGCGAGGTCGCCGCCGGACGGGGACGCGGACGCGGACGGAGAGGCGGACTGCGACGGGACCGCGCCGCCTGCGCTTGCCTGGGGACGGGGTTCGCCGGACGAAGTCGGTGACGGCGTCGTCGTCTGGGCGGTCGCCTTGTCCCGCGTGAACGCGATTGTCCCGAAGCCGAGTTGGTCGTAGCCGCCGCTGTTGGGGCCGTAGTCCCCGCCGCCGCCCTCGGGGCCGGACTTGGCGGCGATCCGGGTGACGTAGGAGGCGGACAGCCCGCGCCGCTTGGTGTAGTGGTTGGCGATCATCGCCCAGATCGGCCGGGTCATGGCCGGGTCGACACCGGCGGCCTCGGTGACGGTCTCACTCCCCGACCACCCGTTGATGGCGCCCTTCTCACGGGTGCTGGCGGTGAACGGCACCTCCTCGCCCATGCTCCACTTCGCCACGTACTGGGCGCCCTTGAGGAAACGGCTGTCGTCGTAGCCGTAGAGGTCGATGCCCTGGTTCCAGGCCATCTCGCAGAACGTGCCCATGAGTCCGACGCCGAGGAGCGCGTGCCCCTGGTCGCGCCCGGCCTCCAGCCACTCGGCGAGGCCGTCCTCGCGCAGGACGGGAATGGCGTTCCGGATGGAGCCGAGACCCTCGCCGTGCTTGAAGTAGTCGACGGCGCGGGCGACTTGGTCCCTGTCGTCGCAGAAGATGCCGGTGGCCAGGACGCAGGCCATGGCGGTCAGGTCCCAGTTGGTCCAGTAGTTGCTGACGACGGCGCCGTTGTGCCGGACCAGGAAGTCGTCGCTGAGTGTGCCGAAGACGGTGCTCAGCATCTCCTGGAAGCGGCCGAGCTCGAAGTCCGGGTGGTCGCGGACGAGTTCGGCGGCGTTGGCGAACTGGTACCCGTACAGCCCGGCGGCCAGGAACCGGTCGGCGCTGCCGGCCAGCTCGGTCAGCTTCCCCGACCAGGCGTTGAGAATGGCGACGGCGGAGTCCAGATGGGCCTCGTCACCGCTGATGTGTCCGCGCAGGGCGTTCTGATAGGCGGCGTGGATGTCGTTGTAGAGGATCGCGTAGTTCTGCGGAGAGCCCGAGCCTCGGTAGACGGTGGCCTGGGGGTTGGCGGTCCAGGCGCTCTGGGAGTGCCGGTTGGCGGCGAGCTTGCCGAACCCGGCGGTGTACGGCTCGGCGCCCTGTTGCACCTTCTTGGCCATACGGTCCAGGTCGGCGCGGGTGTGGAGGAGCCCGGGGTGGGCGTAGGCGGCGGGGGCGGCGATGGCGGGGGCGGCCGGGCTGAGAGCGACGGCTCCCGCCGCACCGGCGGCCAGGAGCATGCTGCGGCGGCTGATGTGTGGTGTCACGTGCGCGTACCTCGACGTCTGGGGTGGGGGACGGAGAGGAGACGCGGGGAAGGGATGGGCGATAACAGAAACTGCCGATCCCCGGAGAGCAGACGATGACCATCCGCAGAATCGTCCCGAACATCCAGGTCGAGCCCGGCTCGCAGAAGAGGGCGAGCGGCGACTTCTACGGCCTGCTCGGCTTCGAGGAGGTCATGGACATGGGCTGGGTGATGACGATGGCGTCACCCGCCAACCCCACCGCCCAGGTCAGCTTCCTGACCGAAGAACGCACCGCGCCGGTCGTCCCCGACCTCAGCGTGGAGGTCGAGGACGTCGACGCGGTGTATGCCCGGGTGCGGGCCTCGGGCGCGGAGATCGTACGGGAGTTCCGGGACGAGGAGTGGGGGGTACGGCGCTTCTTCGTCCGGGATCCGACGGGGCGGGTGGTGAATGTGCTGATGCATGGGGCCTAGGGCGGACCCCTGGCTGGGTGTCAGCTTTAGGTGGGTGCGCTGGGTGGGTGCCCTGGTTGGTGCCCTGGGTGGGCGCGCGTCAGCCGTTGCGGTCGGCAACCGCCCAGGACGCCAGCGCCACGGCGCCGGCCACGCCGAACACGGCCGGCCAGGCGCCGACCTTCTTGGCCAGCGGGTGCGAGCCGGCGAAGGCGGCGACGTAGGCCGCCGTCAGCGCGCCCGCGGCCTGTCCGCCCGCCCGCTGCCGCCACTGCTGCGCCGCGGCCGCCCCGGCGGCGGCCAGCACGGCACCGCCGAGCTGCCGCTTCTTCGTCACCCGGGCCACGGTGTACCCGCCCACGAGCCCGCCCGCGGCGATCACCGCGCTGGGAATCTTCGCCATGTCTGCCTGCCTCCTGCTGCGTGTCACTGGTGTCAAAGAGGCTAGTCATCACGCTCGACGATCACTCGAAGACCCCCGGGCTCCGGCCCGCGCCCGCAACTCCGTCACGTACCCGGCGGCCACGGCACACCCGGCGCCACCGAGGGCGAGGCCCAGAGCGGCGGGATTGACGTACCCCGGGACGTCGCCGTTGTCGTAACTCCCGCCGTCGCTCGTCTCGCACACGAACCCGAGCGGCACGAAGCGCACCGAGTAGTCGACGATCTCGATGCCCCGCTGATGCCGCTCCCACCAGCCGGGCGTACGGCAGGACTGCGGCGGCGAGGAGTCCGTACCGCCGTCCTCGGCGGTGAGGACGGCGCCGACGACGAAGAGCAGCCCCCACCCGTACAGCGCGCACGCGCCCGCGCCACAGAGCGCGGCGAGCCCGCGCAACAGCCCGGCGCGACCGTCGCCGGCGCGACGGCTGTCGGCGAGGGTGCGGCCGCCGTAGCCGAGGAGCCCGAAGGCCGTGACGGCGGCGATGACGACGAACAGCAGGCTCAGCCAGAACATCCGCAGAGTCCAGCAGGCCGGGGGAGGGGTGGCTGTGGCGGAGCCCACAGTTCCGGGGGCAATTGGCTGGCGGGGAGGGACGGTTGCGGGCGACGCTGGGCCCGCCCGCGTGCCCGAGCCCCTGAAGGCGGACCAGAGTTGAACCCGGCCGAAGCAGCCCTGACGACCCCCGACGGCACCCGCATCGCCTACCGCGACCACCCCGCCCACGGCCCCGCGGTCCTCCTCCTACACGGCCTAGCCGGCCACCAGGGCGAGTGGGACGACCTGACCACCCGCCTGCTCGCCGACGGCCACCGCGTGGTGACGTACGACGCCCGAGGTCACGGCGCGAGCACACGCCACCCGACGACGGTCTCCCGAGAGGCGTGCACAGCGGACGCGGCCGCGCTGATCGAACACCTGTCACTGTCCCCCGTAACCCTGATCGGCCAGTCCCTGGGCGGCCATACGGCCATCCTCCTGGCAGCGACCCGCCCCGACCTGGTGGCTTCCCTGGTCCTGATAGAGGCGGGCCCGGAGCGGACGCCTACGGACACCCCGGCGCAGATAGCCACCTGGCTGGACAGCTGGCCGAAGCCGTTCAAGTCCTTCGAGGAGGCACGGGACTTCCTGGGGCACGAGGCGTGGGCGAGGGGGTTGGAGGAGCGGGGGGAGGGGTGGTGGCCGCGGGTGGAGCGGGACGTAATGGTGGAGATGATCACGGACGCGACGAGGCGGGACTACTGGGCGGAGTGGAGGCGGACGACCGCCCCGGCCCTGGTCGTCCGGGGCGAGAACGGCTGGATGCCGGAGGCGGAGTGCGACGCCATGTCGGCCCGCCCTCGCACCGAGCTGCGCACGATCCCGGGCGCGGGGCACGACGTACATCTGGATCAGCCGGGGCGACTGCACGCGGCGATAAGGGAGTTCCTTGACCTCAACAAAACTTGAGGTTCTACGTTGATCGCGTAGAGGCGCTCAACGGAAAGGACCTGAAGATGGGCCTGAGGGAGTACTCCGAGGAAGAGCTGGCCGCACAGCCCATCGGGGCGTGGAGCGGCATGGCGTACCGCCGCGTGGTGGGAGCCATACGCGCCCAACTGGCGGTGGAGGACCTGACGCAACCTCACTGGTGGACCCTGAACCACGTATCGGGCGCCCCGGGAAAGTGGACCCGCCGCATGCTCACGGAGCGGCTCACCCCCTACGACGACCAGTCGACGGACTTCGACGGGGTCTATGACGATCTGGTCGGGCGGGGCTGGGTCACGGAGGACGCTGCGTCGGGGGCGATGACCCTGACGGACGCCGGAGAGGCGGGGCGTATCCGCGCGAGGGATCGCAATGCCCGGGTGCACGAGCAGACGCACGAGGGCGTGACCCGCGCCGACTTCGCCACGACGATCGATGTGCTGC
The DNA here is from genome assembly GCF_036173105.1 of Streptomyces sp. NBC_00287. Classification (NCBI taxonomy): domain Bacteria; kingdom Bacillati; phylum Actinomycetota; class Actinomycetes; order Kitasatosporales; family Streptomycetaceae; genus Streptomyces; species Streptomyces sp. NBC_00287. The sequence continues at coordinate 3,727,196 of NZ_CP108053.1, read as the reverse complement.
GGCGCATGGTGGCGAACTTGGGCGGCGACGGGAACTTGCCGGAGTGACGACATGAGAAGGCCGGGGCGATGGCACACGCCCCGGCCGTCGGCGATGACCGCCGTTCGTCAGAGCTGACCGGACGCCGAGATGGTGATCTTCGCGGACGTCGCGCCGTTGCGGGAGCCGAGCGACTCGATCTTCTTCACGAGCTGCATGCTGGTCTCGTCGGCGACCTCGCCGAACACGACGTGCTTGCCGTCCAGCCAGTCCGTCACGATCGTCGTGATGAAGAACTGGGAGCCGTTGGTGTTCGGGCCGGCGTTGGCCATCGACAGCAGGCCCGGACGGGTGTGCTTGAGCTGGAAGTTCTCGTCGGCGAACTTCTCGCCGTAGATGCTCTTGCCGCCGGTGCCGTTGCCCGCGGTGAAGTCACCGCCCTGGAGCATGAAGTCCGGGATGACGCGGTGGAAGGAGGACCCGGCGTAGCCGAAGCCCTTCTCGCCGGTGGCGAGGGCGCGGAAGTTCTCCGCGGTCTTCGGGACGACGTCGTCGAAGAGGTTGAAGTTGATCCGCCCGGCGGGCTTGTCGTTGATGGTGATGTCGAAATAGACCTTGGTCGTCATACCCCCATCCTGCACCCTCCCGAATGTCGCCGCGCTCACGGGCTGCCCGAAGGCGTCCGATCGTGCGTCCGATCACAGTCCGGGGCTCCACGGATCCGTCCGCCGAGCCAGCCTCCCCACCCTGCGCCGCACACGGGGTGGGAGGTGGCGGAGGACCGTGGTGGCCGTGCGGCGGAGGTCGGGGGACGTCGTCGTACGGAGGAGGAGGCGGTGGTGGAGGGACGTGCTGCCCGGTGGGCCCACCGCCAGGCGGAGCTGGGATTCGCGGGGTGTTCGTGTCGGGATGATCAGGCGGGGTGGGGTGCCTGCCGTTGCTGTCGCCAGGCGAGGGTGGCGGGCGTCCAGCACCACCCGTGCCCTCCTCCCCACGCCCAGCAGTTGGGCGCTCGCCCAGATCAGGTGCGTGCCCGGCGGCAGGGGCTCGCCCGCTGCCAGGGTGAGGGGGTCCAGCACCGTCGTACTGGAGACCACGACCCGATGGCGGCCCGCGCCCGCCGGTTCCGTGCGTGGTGTCAGGTCCTCGGCCGGGTACCACCACTGGTCGCGGGCCGTGTCGTGGGTAAGCAGTTCGCCGCCGGCGTAGGCCAGGGGGTCACGGACCTCCCAGTTCTCAGCGCCCTTGATGTCGGCGAGGAGGTCGGGGTCCAGATAGAGGCGGCCGTGGCGTTCGTGGAGGGTGAGCGGTTCGCCGTCCGGGCGGAGCATGTCGAGGGTGGTGGTGAGGTGGAGGCTGCCCCTGGTCCAGTGGATGTCCTCCACCGTCAGGCGGGGTCTGATCGCCTGCACTCTGCGGGCCAGCTCGATCAGCGAGTCCAGCCGGTCCTCCTCCAGCAGCGTCGCCCTCAGGCGGGAGATCGCGGGCAGGCCCTCGCGTACGCCCGGCGGGAAGCAGTCGAGGGCCATACGGCGGACGATGGAGAAGTAGCGGTCCAGGGCCTCGCCCGTACGCTGCAGGACTCTCGGCTCGCTCACCGGACGGAGGAGTTCCACCCGGTAGGAACGGCGCAGGAGATCGTCCTGGAGCGGGCCCGGGTCCGTGCCCTTCTTCACCGCGTCCACCACCTGGCGCAGATGGCCGTAGTACGTCTCCGGGGTCGTCGCCGACGCGCTGGTATTGGCTCCGTCCTCGCGGCGGTTCCAGACGTAGCAGGGCGTGGAGAGGATCGAGACCGTCTTCGCGCGTACATACGCCCGCGCCATGAACAGCTGGTCCTCCAGGCGGACCCGGCCCTCGGGGAACTCGATGCCGTGGTCGAGGAGGAAGTCCCGGCGGAACATCTTGTGCGGGGTCAGGCTCTCGAAGAGCGGGGCGTCGGCGGCGGTGCAGTGGTCCACGGTGCGCTTGAAGACTCTGCTCGGGCCGGCCATCGTGCCGACCACTCGGCCCAGGACGATGTCCGAGCCGTTGCGCGCCGCGAGGCGGTACAGATTCTCCAGGGCTGTTGGGGTCAGTTCGTCGTCCTGGTCCACGAATTGGACGTACTCACCCCTGGCGTGGCGGACTCCGACGTTACGGGGTTTGCCCGGCCAGCCGGAGTTCTCCTGGTGGAACACCCGGACGTGCGGGTGTCGGGCCGCCAGCCGGTCAAGGTGGGCTCCGGAGCCGTCGGTCGAGCCGTCGTCGACGTAGACGATCTCGTAGGCGTCGGGGCCGATGCTCTGGTGGAGGAGGGAGGGGGCGCAGCGGTCGAGGTAGTCGCCTGCGTTGTGGACGGGGACTACGACGGTGACCTTGAGCATGGGGTCCCCCGGGGGTTCACCTACGGTTCATTTGTACGTAGGTGACACGTTATGTCAGGTTGTGGGGGAGTGGCGCGACATCGCGTCCGTCGGCCAACCGCCGCATGCCGCCGGTCATCAGAACCTCGTGGTTCGCGAACAGCGAGCCGAGTTCGAAGCGCCGCCGGATCCGCGCTGTCCACACCGCGCTCGGCAGGTCGGTGTACGCGTTGACCATCCGAGCGCGGTGCGCCTGGGTGAGGATCCAACGGGCTCGATCCCCGTCACCGACACGTCCTCCAAGGCTGAGCGCCAGGCGCCACAGCTCATCTCCGGCGCTGCTCTCGTCGACGACGGCGACGACTCCGATGTCACCCAGTCCCCGCTCGTCTCCGGATTGGGTGGTGTAGGCGACGGTGAGTTCCTCAAGAGGGAAGACGGTCACGCGGCTGATGCCGGTCAGGGTGATGACGGCCATGGCTCAGCAGCAGGGGCCGTCGCCGCAGCAGGTGGGGGCGTTGCATTCCGCGGCCGTACCCCACATCTGCTCGTCGACCTCGAAGCCGTAGGCCCGGAGCCTCCCCACGACATCGACCATCAGCCCCCGCGTGCGCACCTTCGAGTTGGGCTGGTGATGCAGGAAGTAGCCGAAGTTTCTGTCACACCACTCGGCGTACCACCCGGTGTGCAGAATGAGGGTGTGCCAACCCGGATCGACTACTTCCGACGGCGCCATCATGGCTCCCTCGCCCGTCGATCCCATGACGAAGACCAGAGCCAGTGCCTGGTCGACGACCCGATCGGCGACACAGCGTTCCAGCCCGTACTCCTCCGCGCAGAACGCGGCGAGCATTTCGAACTCGGCGTTGGGGAGGAGGGATCGGCCGGTGCGCGTCTCTGTGCTGACGGTGGGGGATGTCATCGCACGACCACCGCAGTCTCACCGTCGAGCCGCCGACGACCGCGGACGACCAGCTCCCGCACAGCCTGCGGCCTGCACAGGTCGCCGTCGTAGCGTGGCGGCACCAGCCAATACGTCCCCGGCGGCCGTTTCCGGTCGACACGCGGGATTCCCAGGTACGTGTCTCCGCACAGGCACGGCGCGATGTCGCCGAATTCCCACACGAGCCCGGCGTGTCCCTGGATGAGTGCGTAATACGTCGGACCGACGGCACGGTGGTCGTGAATGACCGGGCCGCTGAGCTCTTCGGCCAGTGCGGCGGACACCTGCTCGGAGCCCTCGCCGGCGAGGGCCGCATGCACGAGTTCCTCGGACAACCGAACTGCGGCAAATCTGCCATCCAGCGGCAGTAGTGCGACCCCCTGCTTCGACCATTCCATCCTGGCCTGCTCGGGCACTGGGTGTGCCCGGGCCAGCCAGTCGCTGATCAGTCCGTTGAGTACATGAATCTGCATATCCACTGGCCTCCAAGTGCGTTGAGGGCCCCCCGTGGCCATGACGCTAGAGAGGCGATGCTTGTCGGAACCAGCGCCGTGCAGATTTGTGCAATACCTAGCTCCTTCAGGTGACTTGGCGGAGAATCCCCTCTTGACGGACTCCGGCGCCGACGGGACCGTGGTGCACACAACTGCACATCTCACCGACGGAGGCTGCCATGCCGCTGCTGTTCATCGGGATCGACCCCAACACCGGCGACCACGAAAGCCCGACCATCTGGGTGGACCAGGAGAAGCAGGAACTCGTCCTCCAGGGCTGGAAACCCGATTCAGCCCTCGAAGCGGAGTGCGCCGCGTTCGAGCTGCCGGGCCACGCCAAAGGCATCCCGGAGAGCGAGGCCGTGGTCCGTATCCCCGCAAGGATGGTGCCCATGATCAGGGAGGCGTGCGATGCCGTCGAACGTGCCAACGGCGTTCAGTGACCTCCTGGCCACATGCACACGATCGGCCGTCCACCTGGAGATGCGGGACTCCTATGCGGTCGACTACGAGAAGGGCCCTTTCGCGGACTGGCGCGCCGGATACCGCCATGACCCGGAAGACCGGACCTCATGGTGGCGACCGTGGCTCGACCTCGTACAGGACACCGTGAACCGGGGGGTCGTGATCCGGCGGGCGCGCATCGTCTCAGAGCCTGTCAGCGAGTACACCCGCTTCCTCTACGACGGCACGTTCACCAACGTCGCCGCTGGCGAGGCGGTCCGCTGGCTGCCCAGACGCTGTGCGTCCGACATCGCACTGCCCGGCAACGACTACTGGCTCTTCGACGGCCGAGTCATCCGCTGGAACCACTTCTCGGGGGACGGCGCGTCCCTCGGTGGCGAAGTCTGGGACGACGCGTCCGATGCGGCCAAGCTCTGCGCCGAAGCCTTTGAATCGGTCTGGGCCAGAGCGATTCCGCACAGCCAGTACGAGATCCACTGACAGAACACCGGAAAGCCAGCTCATGCCTGTTTCCCCGTCCTCGTCCGCCCAGGCCGCTCGCGAAGTCGTTGCCCGAAGACTGCGCGAGCTCCGCAAAGGGGCGGGGCTGACGGTCACCGAGCTGGCCGACCGGTGCGGTTGGCACCACGCGAAGACCTCCCGCATCGAAAACGCTCGCACGGCGCCCTCCACGACCGACATCCGGGCATGGGTCGCGGCCTGCGGTGTCCCGGCACTGGGGGACGACCTCGTTGCCCAGTCCCTCCATGCGGAGTCGATGTACACCGAGTGGCGTCATCGGGTCCGCAGCGGTCTGAAGCGCTTGCAGGACAGCGCTGTTCAGTTCTTCCACGAGACCCGGCTGTTCCGCGTCTACTCGTCGTCGATGGTCCCCGGCCTGCTCCAGACCGAGGGCTATGCCGCCGGAGTCCTGGGCATCAGCGCCCGCTTCCGTGAACTCCCTGTCGACGACAGCGCAGAGGCTGCCAGAGCACGCGTCGACCGCTCGCGCGTGATCCATGAACCGGGGCACCGTTTCGTCCTGGTCGTCGAGGAGGCCGCGTTGTACTTCCGCGTCTGCGACGAGGACGCCATGGCCGCCCAGCTCGGCTATCTCCTTACAGCCGGGGCGCTGCCCCAGGTGTCGCTGGGTGTCATCCCGTCGGCGACCCGCGAACGGGCCCAGTGGCCTCGAGAGACGTTCCATGTCTACGACGACAAGCTCGTGTCGGTGGAACTGGTCTCTGCACAGGTGAGGATTACTCAGCCTTCCGAGATCAATCTGTATCTGAAGGCTTTCGAAGAGCTCAGGGGTATGGCGGTTTACGGAGCGGAGGCACGGGCCCTGATCCTCAGGGCGATAGCGGGGCTGGACGGTTCCTGAAGGGGGTTGTTCAGCGACTACGCCCTGCAGGTATCCCGAACTGATCCCGTCCCACCGCGCGTATGAAGGGCTGCCAAGGCCCGCGGGTGAACGTGACCACAGGCCCCCTCGCCGTCTTGGAGTCGCGCACAAGGGCGTGGTCGTCGCTCAGCGCACATTCGACGCATTCGCCTCCGGCGCCGTTGCTGTACGACGAGGTGAACCATGCGGGGCCGTCGAGTTCGCTGGACACTGCATTGCTCACTTTGCGTATTCCTTCACGATCGATTTGATCAACTGGGCCGAGCGCTGAGGGCTCAATGCCGCTGCCCGTAGTCCGTCGAACGCCCTGGTGTACTCACGAACATGATGCTCGCCTTCCAGGTACACGGCGTCGGTGATGCCGTCCCGGTACACGATGTCCGGATCTTCCGGGGCGGGGAAGCCCAGCATGGTGAATGAGCCTGTCACCGGATAGGCGCCTGAGTCGAAAGGAAGGACCTGCAAGGTCACGGTGGGCAACTCGACGGAATCCAGGACGCGTTCCAGCTGATTCCGCATCACCCCACGGTCTCCGATGACGTGGCGCAGAGCGCCTTCGCTCACGATGAACCAGGCATCGGGGGCGTCGGGCCGCGCCAGCATGGCTTGGCGCTCCATGCGTACGCGTACCGCCCTGTCGATGTCCTCCGCGGACATGTGTGCGCCGGCCTTGTGGAGTTCGCAGGCGTACGGCTCTGTCTGCATGAGGCCGGGAATCAGCTCGCACTGGTACTGACGGAATGTGGTCGCGTCCTGTTCCAGGCCGATGTAGATGTTGAACCACTCCGGGACCCCTGTGCCGTGCAATTGCCACCAGCCGCGCACCTTGGCCTGCCGGGCCAGTGACTTGAGGAACTCACGCAGCTCGTCGCTGGTGCCGTAGAACCGGCACAGGGCGTCGATGTCGGACGGTTGGACCCGACCGCTGCCCGTCTCCATCCGGTTGACCTTCGAGCCGCTCCAGTCCAGGGCCTCTCCGACCTGGGCGCAGGTCAGTGCGCTCTTCTCGCGGAGCTTCTTCAGCTCGATGGACAGGCGACGACGGCGTGCCGTCGGTGAACCGGCCATCCCAACCCTCTTTCAGATAGCGGGCGTTCAGTCTTGCGCCAAGGGGTGTGATTGCCAATCACTCATAAGTGGGAATCCCTTGCTGCACATTGCACGGCGGGATAGGAATCCATCACTCTGAGTGCAACGCATCGTGAGTGTCCGTAACGCTCCGCGGCTGTGCGGAGTCGACTGCGACGAGAGGGGCCCTTGTGACCCATGAAGCGTGCATGTCGCGAAAGCCCTGGGACTTGGCCTTCACCGCCGAGCCTGCGGAAGTGGCCGCTCTGCGCCGCGTCATGCGGCTGCATCTGGGCATCTGGGGATTGCACGGCACGGTCGACCACGCTCAGCTGTGCGTGAGCGAGTTGGCCACCAACGTCATCACCCACGCCGGTCACGGCACACCGGCCACGCTGGCCGTGTCCATGAGCGGCACGTACCTGCGTATCGAGGTGCATGACCCCGACACGCGCGCCCTTCCCACGCTCCTCGATGCGGACTCCGAGTCGGAGGGCGGCAGGGGGATGGCCCTGGTGGACGCGGTCGCCGACCGCTGGGGTGTCCAGCTTCGGTGCGATCGGAAGGTCACGTGGTGCGAGTTGGCGACAGGGCTTGCCACGCCGAACGGTCACGTGGACAGTCCTGGCGTATTACGCGCCGAGACCTTGCTCGGCGTCTATTCGTCGGCGAAACGGCCTTGGCGGCCGGGCTCGCATCGCCTTGCCTCGGGCATGGCGGAGGACGCCGCCATCGCGGCCATTGCGGACTTCCTTCACTGGCTTCGAGTGCATGGCTACGACGCGGACGACGTGTTGGATCGTGCACAGACTCGGTTCGAGGTGGAGGCGAGTGCCACGACGGGAGGGGTGGGGTGAGGTGTTGCTCGCGAGGTAACCGCATGCAGGGACCACGCGCCTTTGATCGAGTCGCTGGTCTCCCGAAGCGGCGCGATCTCGGCGAAGATCACCAACCTCACCCCGCTGGGGTTCCTATGCGGGTACGGGGCAATCCAAGCAGCGGAATGAACGTGTGGGGGTGCCTGCCTCGAACTCAGAGAAGTCGCCGCTGTCGGTGCGGTACACGAGGCCAATCCCGTGTTCGGCGAGCAGATCGCGGAGATCCCCCTGGGGGAGGGCTGGTGCGAGCACCATTAGGTGCAGCGGCTGATCGTGTGGGATTTCATTTAAGTAGCGCCGTGCTCGCAGGAGTTGAGCAAGAGCTTGAGTGATTGACTCGCTTGCCGCGCTGCCCGTCGGCTCATACACGGTGTTGTTCGCTGGGTTGAACAGGTCGAACATGAGTCGAGAGGTTGAGTTCCGCATCGACACGTCCAGTTGACCAATCGTTTCCCCAGATACGACCTGACGGTCCTCGAACGCGTCCGCCAGGTCATCGCGGGTTGCTGCTACCTGGTCGATGTCGGTCTGCGGCTGGCGCTCGCGCCTCCGACGTCGAGCCGCTCGGGCAAAGCGGCCTGCAGTCCGGTTAAACCGCGACTGGGACTCGGGCGCTGGTTGAAGAGTGTCGGAAGCCTCCCGGACGCAATGGCCGATCGGGCGCAGTCGGAACACGATGACATTGCGGTCATGACCTAATTCGTCTTTGGCCTCTCGAATCTCGAATGGCTTTCGCTCGTCAAGCTTGAACTTCCCTATGTACTTATGCGTTCGCGTGTCGCTTCCTGGAACCTTTCCTACGGCGACAAACAGGTGCAGGGTGCGACCCTTTTGGGCATGTTCCAGAATGGCCGCATTTCCACCCTCGAAGGCCTGGTGGCCCCGCTTGCCGGTGCCGGTGTAGGTGAATATGGGCCCCAGGTCGTCGTCCTCGGCGAGCCATCCGTCGCGATATCCGTAACGCTTACCAATCGCGCTGTCAGAGAAGATGAGAACGTTCCGCTTCTCCACTGCAGGACAGATTCCAGCGTAGCCACTGCCGCCGAGCACGGGGTGGATCTGCTTGCGCGTGAGGATGGCGCCGGGTTGGAACCCGGAAGAGGGCATCGTCATGTGTTGAGGTTAGTGGGTTCGATGCTCGCGGAGTGCGGCAGGTGACGCCGGTTCGCCTGGGGGCCGTTGTGGCTACGCCAGGCTCAGGCGAGGATGGTGCGATGGGTGAGGCGACGGGGACGATCATCGCGGCTGTTATCGCTTTCGCATCCGCGGTCATCGGTGCGGTGATTGCCGGTAGGTATGCCAGGGGTGGAGCGGAAGCCGGCGGACGTAAGGCAGTTGAGGCCGCTCTAGCGCAGGTGCACGGTCAGGCGGCAGCGGAGCACTGGCAGTGGGTACGCAGTCAGCGGCATCAGTCCTTTGCTGCTCTCTTTGCGGCTTATGCCGTACTCGATGAAGTGCTCACACGCATCGCCCCCGAGGCGCGAAGCGGCGGTGGGCTTGATGCTGCGGCAAGGCGTGAGTTGGGAGATGGCACGCTTGAAATGCAGGCGAAAACCAGCCAGTTGGCGCTCTGGGGACCAGGCGAGGCGAACGAGCTGGCTTACGCGCTGACGGAGACGTCGATAAGGGCAGTGGCTTCCTTGGTGGCGGTATCAGGCACGAATCCCGAGGGCTTGAGCGCAACTTGGGCTCGCTTTGCCCGAGCCAGAGAGGAGATGGCGCAAGCCCATGCGGCCTTCCTCCAGAGGGCTGGAGAAATCGTGCGTGATCCACGACAGCCGGTCAGTTAGCGGGTATTACGTCGTCGGCTAGCCTGCGGTGATGGCTGAGTACGACCACACATCCGCGGGCAGGTCGTGGTGCAGTTGCCAGGTGATGGCCATTGGTTTGCTGCCCTGGTGACGGACGTAGGTTGCTGGGCCGAGCAGCATCCAGGGTTGGGCCTTGCCGATATCGGTGTCCTTGTAGCGCCGCATGAACATCAGCACATGGCTTCCGCGCTGAGCATGCTGTTGGTAGCGCAGCCCGGTAGGCGAGGTGTCCGCGGTTGTGCTCTGCGACTCCCAGTGGAAGAGGGAAGGGCTTAGCGCATAGTCCTTGTATCGGACGGTGGGTGAAAAGTCCTTCTCGTTCTTTTCGAGAGTGATCAGCAGCGAATCCGTCTGGTTCTGCTCGTCCCACAGAACGCCCTGCGCAAAGGAACCAGGCATCTGACCACCGAGCCGGGCGACACCTAGCGCGGCGAGGATCTCTGAGCGGTTGTATGCGCTGTGGATTTTCAGAGGTATGTGTTCGTGCGGGCCAACGAGTGGGATGGGGAAGTGGTCGGCCTGTCCCATCACGTGCTCAAGCACCTGCCGCAGTTCGCTGCGGAGGGCTCGCTGCGCACGAAGCGATTCGAGTCCTTGCGCGTACGAACTGAACCCGCCAGCCTTGTCCCAGAGGTTGAAGAACAGCATGCGTGCGAATGTTTTGTCCCTCGGATTCAAGGACTCGTACGGGGGAGCCTCATCGCTCAACAAGCGAGCGTACGCCTCAGCGCGTTCGAGGTCATCGACGTGCAAAAACGCATGCACCCGCTTCAGTAGATCCTCCTCGCCAGCTTGTTCAGGTAGGTCGGTCATGCTGGCTCGGCGCAGAACGGACGTCCATGAGTTGCTCGCCTTATACAACTCCCTGATCTCACGGCGACTCTCCTTCAGGTAATCGGCGAGGAGGGGCGTATTGAAGGACTTGACTTCCTTGGCGAGGGTCTGAACGTTCGCCTTGATCTGGGTGCGGATGTTCTCCAGCACCAGATCCTTAGACTTGCCTTCAAGGATGATCTGGCAGCCCGATGGCAGCAGTGGAAAATCGTGCTCGGCATGCTCAAGTAGTCGGTTGCGCGACAGGTTCGTCATCGCGCGGAACTGTTCCTCGAACCGGAACTCGGCACGATGCTGGCCGATGAAGTCGAGCACCGTGAGTACAGGCTTGTCCGGCGTGCGGCGGAGGCCGCGTCCGAGTTGCTGAAGGAAGACGGTGGCGCTGCTCGTTGGGCGCAGGAGGAGGAGCGTATCGACGTCGGGGATGTCCAGGCCCTCGTTGAAGAGGTCTACCGAGAAGATGACCTGGATCTCTCCAGCCTTGAGCTGGGCGAGCACCTGATCGCGGACTACGGGCTTCGACTCGCTGTCCAGGGCCGCAGCCTTGAAGCCTGCCTTCTGGAAGCACTGCGCCATGAAGTGAGCGTGCTTCCGGCTCACGCAAAAGCCGAGTGCGCGCATGCTCATCGGGTCGGAGACCTTGTCTCGTATCTGCTTGATGACGATGCGGGCCCGGGCATCGTCGGCGGAGAACAGCTCACCGAGCTGGCTCTGGTCATACGTTCCAGAACGCCAGTTGAGGCGCCTGAGGTCTGTGCCGTCGGGCAGACCAAAGTAATGGAAGGGGCAGAGGAGGTCGTTGTCGAGAGCCTCCCAGAGCCGCATCTCGGCGGCGATCCGTCCGTCAAAGAACTCGTCCTGGACGTTCAGACCGTCCGCGCGTTCAGGAGTGGCGGTCAGACCGAGAAGCTGTTTCGGCTTGAAGTGGTTGAGGACGCGTCGGTACGTCGTAGCGGTGGCGTGATGGAACTCGTCCACGACGATGATGTCGAAATGTGCTGGGTCGAACTGGTCGAGTCGCTGGTCGGTGAGTGATTGGACGCTAGCGAAGACGTGCTTCCAGTCGCGTGGTAGCTCACCGCTGAAGAGGACTTCGCCGAAGGAGGCGTCATCGAGTACTTCGCGGTATTTGCGTAGGGACTGCTTCAGGATCTCTTTGCGGTGTGCCACGAAGAGGAGCCGCGGGTACTGCTTGCCACCTAGCTGTTTATGCAGATTGCGGTAGTCAAGGGCGGCCATGACGGTCTTGCCCGTACCGGTCGCGGCAACGAGCAAGTTGTGCTGGTGACCGCGGACCTCACGCTCAACGCGCAGTCGCTCCAGCATGTCGGCCTGATGCGGATACGGTCGAACCTCAAGACCGGAGAGGCTGATCTTGGAGTCGTGGCCGGCCGGTGAACCACCTGCCACGCCTAGAGCCTCGTCCAACTTGCGCGCGTCGCGGTCCGGGTCGTAGGACTCAAAGGCGATGTCGTTCCAGTACGCGTCGAAGGTGGCCTCGAATTTATTGAGCACCACCGGAGTGGCTACCGAGGACAGGCGTACGTTCCACTCCAGCCCGTCGAGCAGTGCGGCCCTTGAGAGGTTGGAGCTACCGACGTAGGCCGTATCGAAGCCGCTTTTGCGGCGAAACAGCCATGCCTTCGCATGTAGGCGTGTTGAACGCGTTTCGTAGTTGATCTTCACTTGAGCGCCGAAGTCGCGAACGAGTCGGTCGAGCGCATGGCGGTCGGTCGCGCCGATATACGTGGTCGTGATGACGCGAATCGGGACTCCACGCTCCTTGGCGGCGCGGAGAGAGTCCTCAAGCACGCGTAGCCCGTACCACTTGACGAAGGCACACAGCAGATCGATGCGGTCTGCGGTGGCAAGCTCAGCGCGCAGCTCACTACCGAGGCTTGGATCCTCGGGAGAGTTGGTAATGAGGGCGGTCTCCGAGAGGGGAGTGAGCGGGCGTATGGCGTAGACGCCCGGTGCTTCCTTCTCAGCCAGCGCAAGGAGCTGACGCGGCCCATCGGCGATGAGCTCGACACCATCATTGGATGTGAGTGACTCGATGATCTGGTTGGCTACGGCGACGCGCTGGTCAGGGGGTAGCTGGCTGAGCCGGTGGCTCACAGCCCGCCCGATGTGCCGGGCGATTACATGGGGTGATGATTCCTCGCTGACCTCGTCATCGATGGCCTTCCAGCCCGCTGCATTCAGCTGCTCCATCTGCTCCTGCATGCGGTGGGTGACGAGTTCCTCGTAAACACCCGCGACAGGCTGAGACAGATCCCCCGGCAGAGCCACGCCGTATCCCCAATCCCTCGTGTTGCAGTGGCTCTGTTGTAGCAGGCGACGCTGACAGCTCCCATCGGGCGACTGTCGGACCCCGCTGCTTTCATGGAGCCATGACCAGTAAGAGCGTCATTGTTGAGCGGCGTATCGCCGCTGCTCAGGGGGCGGTGTGGGAAGCCCTAACCGACCTCCAAGGCATGGAGCGCGTACTCACCGGCGTCTCAAAAGTCGAGGTGCTCTCAGGCGACGCCTTCGCCGTCGGTACCCGATGGCGCGAAACCCGGCGCATGTTCGGTAAGGACGCCACCGAGGAGATGTGGGTTACCGCGTGTGAACCGCCCGAGCGGTATGTCGTTGAGGCTGAGTCGCACGGTACCCACTACATCTCGGAGTGGGTGTTGCGGGCGGACGGTCCCGTGACGACGACCGTCCGTATGACGTTTACCGCCGAGGCGCCCAGTGGCGGGGTGATGGGGATCCTCGCCAAGGTTCTGGGCGGCCTCGGGGCTCGTGCTGTCAGTAAGGCCATCGCCAAGGATCTGGACGACGTTGCCGCCGCCGTCGAGGGGCGCGCGGGGTGAGCTCAGGTCACTCCGCTCCGTGGCACTGCCCGTAGGTCCGGTTCGAACCGCACCAACAAGCCGCGCCCCGCTGCGGCGGCCACTCCACCGCCCGACCCCGCGCCGCCAGCGTCGTCGCGTACTGGGGCAATAGCGACGCATCTCCCGGCGATGTCCCCTCCGACGCCGCGAAGGCCTCGTACGACGGGACCGTCCCCGTCACGATGCCCAGGTTCGGGGTGCCGGAGGAGGCCAGCTCCCGTAGGGAGGCCTCTATCGTCGCGAGGTGCGTCTCGTGGGACGGGTACTCGTCCGCCAGCGTCGGGTACGCCTCCAGGAGTTCCCGAAGTTCAGGCGCCGGCCAGTGCAGTACCGCCACCGGGAAGGGGCGGGACAGCGCCTCCCGGTACGCGCCCAGCTCCGCGCGCAAGCGGGAGATCTCCGCCTCCAACTCCGCCGGGTTGTTCGAGCCCAGCGACCAGACGCGCTTCGGGTCGTGGAGTTCGTCCAGGGAGACCGCGGAGGCGGGGGAGGAGTGGGTGAGGTGGATCGTGTCCGCCAGGGTGTCCCAGTCGTCGTGGGCAGCGCCCAGCATCCTCCGTACCCGGTGGCGGCCGTACAACAGCGGATGCGTCGAGTACGGGGGCTCCGGTACGTCCGTCAGGAGCAGGGTCACCCCCTCCGTGAACGTCTCCTGCGCCGCCTCCAGCTCGTCGTGCGATTCCAGCGCCTCCGCCACGATCACCCAGGGGGCCGGGTCCCGGGGTGCCGCCGCTCGGACTCCGTCGATGATCGCTCGGGCCTCCGCCTCATGGCCGTACTCCCACAGGTTCGACGCCTTCAGGGCGCGGACCAGGTACGGGTTCTCCAGAGAACCCGTGGACGACAGCAGGCGGTCGTAGAGCGTGCTCGCGGCGGGGCGGTTGCCGGACAGTTCCAGGTGGGCCGCCGCCTGCAGCAGCAGGGCTTCGGCGTCCTCGGGGTACAGGCCGGCGGTCCGCTCCAGGCGTGCCGCTTCGGCGGTGTGGTCGACGTTCTCGGCAGGCGTGTCGGGGCGCATGAGGGACACCGTACTGCGGGGCCCCGGCGAGCGTCAGATATCCGCAGGCCAGCAGCCCCACGTCCACGCACACGTTCCTAGATCGTCACCCCGTCCACTTGCAGCGTCTGCACCGCCCCCGGCGCGAACACCGCGCTCACCGACTTTCCGGAGATGTACCGGTCCGCGTACGACCGGTACATGTCCCCACCCCCCGTCACCGTGTTCCAGCGAGGCACCAGGCCTCCCGAGCCGCCCGTCACCGTCGTGAAGCGGGAGAGGTCGAAGGTCAGCGTCTGGGCGGCAGTCGAAGTGTTCACGGCCACCAGAACCAGGCGGCGCGCCGCCGCGTCGTACGCCGCCGTCGCATAGCTCACTCCCGTGTCCAGGATCGTCATCCCGGGGCGGATATGGCGGCTGAACTGGGCCATCACGTAGTACTTCGGCTGTACGGTCGTCGGCTGCAGCGTGTTCGCGTCGTACGCGATCATCGCCCAGCCCGTCGACGGGTCCATGACCTGCCAGTAGCACCAGGCCGTCGGATGCAGCCAGCGGAAGTCGTAGCAGAGGTTGCGGGCCATGCTCAGGCCCGTGCCGTCGCTGTCGCCCGTCTCCGAGTTCCACAGCTTCTTGCCCGATGTTGTCACTACGTCCGTGTAGAGCAGGTCTCTGCGGCCGCCCGTGCCCTGGTAGCCGTGTACGTTCACCTGGCTCACCAGCGCCTTCGTCGACGCGCCGAAGCTCGCCCATGTGCTGCGTGCCGTGTCGTAGTTCGTCTCGTCCGATGCCGAGATACGTACGGAGGACAGGCCCCGCTTGTCCAACTCGCTTCTCATGTACGGCAGTACGGCCGCTTGCACCGCCGGATCCAGGTGGCAGCCCTCCTGGGTGCCGGTCGCGGTCCACCAGGTCGACGCCGGCTCGTTGAAGGGGTCCACCGTCGCGAAGTTCACGCCCCAGTTCGTCTTCGCGTACAGGGCCACCGCGGCCAGGTGGGAGGCGTGCTGGCGGTAGTTCCAGGTCTGGAGGTTGTTGCCGCCGTCCGCCGCGCCGGACGGGTTGTGGTTGTAACACATCCACCACATCGGGGAGTTGGCGAACAGCTCCGAGACAGCGCCTCGCTGCGTCGCCTTCACCAGCATCGCCCGCTGCGCCGCGTCCGCCGTCCAGTCCCAGGCCGAGGACGCCGCGTCCTCGTTGTTCCAGTCCTGCCAGAACCCCTCGATCTGCTTGAACGCGGGGATGTTCGGCGACTCCGCCATCGTCTGGCCGTTCACGCTGTTCCAACTGCACGCGCCCAGGTTGTAGCGGGCGATGTTCAGGCCCAGGCCGGGGAGCGAGGTGCCGTTGTAGGTCACCGACTTGGTGGTGAAGAAGAGGTCGGCGAAGTCGTCACGGGTGCCGAAGACGTTGCCCCACCAGGCCAGTGATGTGCCCCAGCCCTCCCAAGTGCCGTACCGCGTCCCGGGGTTGACGGCGATCGTCGCGTCCGCGTGTGCGGTGCCCGTCGCCAGGGCGCTGCCGAGGACCGCTCCGCCTGTCGCCGCCAGCAGAGTTCTGCGTCGGATCATGACTTCTCCGCTTCCCGATGCTTCCTGATGCCCCCTGAGGGGCGGCCTGTCCCGTACATGGCCTGTCCCACACATGGCGTGTCCCGTACATGCCATCAGGAAGCATCGGGGCCCCCGGCCGGCTTGTCGAGGGTTGCGACAGCCCTTTCTAAAACCGCTGTACGAAGTCTCGAACGCCCCCATGGACTCTGGTGACTTCAGCCGCCTCCGCCTATCGTGCGCGCATGCCGGGGCCCCTCGTCGTCCAGCACCGCACCCGTCGCCGTCGCGCCCTGCGCCGCCGTGCCCTGTGGACCGGCGGCGAACTCCTCGTCACCGTCGGCCTCGTGCTCCTGCTCCTCGTCGTCCACCAGCTCTGGTGGACCAACCGGGAGGCCAAGGCGGAGGCCCGGGAGGGAGTGGCGGCTCTGGAGCGGGAGTGGGCCGCCTCGCCTGAAGAATCAACCGAGCCGGCCCCCCGGACATCCCCGGAAGAGACATCCCCGGAAGCCGCCCCTTCAGAAGCGTCACAAGCCACCCAACCCCCCGCCCCGCAACGACAACCCACCCCCGACTGGTCCCACGCCTACGCCATCCTCACCATCCCCGCCCTCGACCTCCGCGTCCCCGTCGCCGAAGGCATCAGCAAGACCGGCGTCCTCAACAAGGGCTACGTCGGCCACTACCCCGACACCCAACAGCCCGGCCGCCCCGGCAACTTCGCCATCGCCGGGCACCGCAACACCCACGGCGAGCCCTTCCGGCGGCTCGACCGGCTGGGCGACGGCGACGAGATCGTCGTAGAGACGAAGGCGGCGGTGTACACGTACGCCGTGGACCAGACCCTGGCGCAGACGTCCGCGCACGACACCGGGGTCATACGGCCCGTGCCGCGCAGCCTCGTTCACCCCGGCCGCGGCTATCGCGAGCCCGGGTATTACCTCACCCTGACCACCTGCACGCCCGAATACACCTCGCGTTACCGGCTGGTGGTGTGGGGGACGCTGCGCTCCATGCGGGCGCGGTGAGGTATAACAAATGACAGCCGTATGACAAATGGCAACGGGAAGGGGGGAAGTCGATGATCAAGAGCTGGACCGGTCTGCGTCCTGCCCTCGTCCTCCTCCTCGCCCTCTTCCTCGACGTCGTCCTGCTCGACTCCGGCAGCCTCTTCGCGACCGTCGCCCTCGCCGCGACCGCCGCGGCCGGTTCCGCGCTCGCCGTCTGCTCGGTCATCGCCGCGCGCTGCGCGCCCGCCGTGCCGCCCACCCGGGTCCGTACGGCCATCCGCGACCGAGATCGTCGTACGGCCTTCCTGCCGCAACGCGACCCCGACGCCAAGGGGCGCACCCGTCCCCGAGCCCCCGGACTCGTCGTCTCGACGACCTTCGCGTAGGGGCACACACCTGTAAAAACACCCCGCGCGGGTCGTCATGCCGCCTCTCTGTATCCCGGCACGACGAGACCCCCGGAGGGCTCACCCATGTCCGTTTTCGCCCGCCTTGTCGAGCAGCTCGCCGAGCTGCTCCAGCCGCTCTTCCACGGCTCCGCGGCCGCCGCCGCGATCGTCCTGTTCACCATGCTCGTACGGCTGCTCGTGCATCCGCTGTCCCGGGCCTCCGCCCGCGGTCAGAAGGCCCGCACCGCGCTCCAGCCGAAGATCGCCGAACTGCGCCGCAAGCACGGGAAGAACCCCGAGAAGCTCCAGCGGGCCGTGCTCGAGCTGCACACCGAGCACAAGGTGTCGCCGCTGGCCGGCTGTCTGCCGAGCCTGCTCCAGGCGCCCGCGTTCGTCCTGCTCTACCACCTCTTCTCCAGCACGGAGATCGGCGACCGGCCCAACGAACTGCTCACCCACCAGCTGTTCACCGCACCCCTCGGCGACCGCTTCACCGACGCGCTGACCACGGGAGGTGTGGCCGGGCTCGTGTACCTGGGGCTGTTCGCGATCGTCACCGGGGTCGCCTTCTTCAATTACCGGCAGTCGAAGGTGACCCTGGCCGACAGTGCGCCGGCTCTCGACACCCCCGGCGCCGGTGCGATCACCAAGGTCATGCCGTTCATCTCCTTCTTCACGCTGGTCACCGTGGCCGTCGTACCGCTCGCCGCCGCGCTGTACGTCGTCACCAGCTCGCTCTGGAGCGCGGTCGAGAGGGCCGTGCTGTACCGCTGACCTACGGTCCAGTACGTGAACCGGGTATTGCGGACCGGTCGTGGACCTTGGAGGATCGACCAGTCCTCCGATGGCTGCACACGTCGGCGGGCGCCCCGCGATCGAGGGAGATTGTGATCATGAAGCTGCTGCGAGTCGGTACGGCGGGAGCGGAGACGCCCGCGCTGCTCGATGCCGAGGGGGTTCTTCGGGACCTGTCGGGGGTCGTGCCGGACATCGACGGAGCGCTGCTCGCCGACGAGGACGCGCTCGCGCGCATCCGTGCCGTGGCCGGTGAGCTGCCGGTGCTGGATGCCGCGGGGCTGCGGATCGGGCCGCCGCTCGGGCGGATCGGGAAGATCGTGTGCATCGGGCTGAACTATCACGACCACGCCCGCGAGACGGGGGCCGAGCCGCCCGCCGAGCCGGTCATCTTCTTCAAGGCCGCGGACACGGTCGTGGGCCCGAACGACACGGTGCTCGTCCCTCGCGGGTCGGTGAAAACCGACTGGGAGGTCGAGCTCGCCGTCGTCATCGGGCGTACGGCTCGGTATGTCGAGTCTGCGGAGGCGGCGCTCGGGCATGTCGCCGGGTACGCGGTCGCGCATGATGTGTCCGAGCGGGAGTTCCAGATCGAGCGGGGCGGGACCTGGGACAAGGGGAAGAACTGCGAGACGTTCAATCCGCTGGGGCCGTGGCTGGTGACCGCGGATGAGGTTCCGGATCCGCAGAACCTGTCGCTGAAGCTGTGGGTCAACGGGGAGTCGAAGCAGGACGGGACGACCGCCGAGCAGATCTTCCCCGTGGGGGAAGTGGTGCGGTACGTCAGTCAGTTCATGACGCTCTACCCCGGGGATGTCATCAACACGGGTACGCCGGCGGGGGTGGCTCTGGGGCAGCCCGAGCCGAAGCCGTTCCTGCGGGCCGGGGATGTCGTGGAGTTGGAGATCGAGGGGCTCGGGCGTCAGCGGCAGGAGCTCAAGGACGCCTAGGCCCCTCGACGTACGTACGCCTTACTCGGCCTTCCCCAGGAACTCCTCCAGCGCCTCCACCACGAAGCGGTGGTCCTCCAGTTGGGGCAGCCCGGACACCGTCACCGCGCCGATGACGCCGACCCCCTCCACCGTGAGGGGGAAGGAGCCGCCATGGGCCGCGTACACATCCGGGTCCAGGCGGGAGGAGTCCTCGAAGGTCGTGCCCTTGGCCCGGGAGCGGGCGCCCACCAGGTAGGAGGACGAGTGGTAGCGCTCGACGACCCGGCGCTTGCGGGCGATCCACGCGTCGTTGTCCGGCGTCGAGCCGGGGAGCGCGGCGTGGAAGAGCTGCTGGCCCGCGCGGTGGATGTCGATGGCGACCGGAGCCTGGCGTTCGCGGGCCAGTTCCACCAGGAGCGAGCCCAGACGCCAGGCGTCGTCGAGGGTGAACTCCTTGAAGACCAGGCGGCGTTCCTGGGCCTGGAGTTCCTCGATGGTCGGGGTGATCTCCGGGGTGAACTTCGGGGTGATCCCGTTGTTGTGCGTCACAGCGCCACCGCCACTCCGTCACGGGCCGAACGGCGGGCCGCCTCCAGTACGTCGAGGGCGGCGGCCGCCTCCAGAGCGGTCACCGGGTTGGTGCCGCCGCCGGTAAGGGCCCTGGCCACGGCCGCATAGTACGCGGGGTAGTCGCCCGGAAGGGTCGGTTCGGGGCGGCCCCCGCCGGTCAGCGGGGACTCGCCGGAACCGACGCGGCCCCACAGCGACTCGGGCTCGGTGCCCCAGTCGGCGCCGGGCAGCTCGCCGTCGCGCAGGGCCGCCTCCTGGGGGTCGAGGCCGTGCTTGACGTAGCCCGCCTTGGAGCCGAGCACCCGGAAGCGGGGGCCGAGCTGGGCGGTGGTGGCGGAGACGTAGAGGTGGGAGCGGACGCCGTTCGTGTGCGTGATGGCGATGAACGTGTCGTCGTCCGTCTCGGCGCCCTCGCGGCGGATGTCCGACTCGGCGTAGACGGAGGCGGCGGGGCCGAAGAGGACCAGGGCCTGGTCCACGACATGGCTGCCGAGGTCGTAGAGGAGACCTCCGATCTCTGCCGGGTCGCCGGACTCGCGCCAGCCGCCCTTGAGTTGGGGGCGCCAGCGCTCGAAGCGGGACTCGAAGCGGTAGACGTCGCCCAGCTCGCCTTCGGTGATCAGCTTGCGCAGGGTGAGGAAGTCGTTGTCCCAGCGGCGGTTCTGGAAGACGGACAGGAGCAGTCCGCGCTCCTCGGCCAGCGCCGCGAGCTCCCGGGCCTCGGCGGCCGTGCCCGCGACGGGCTTGTCCACGACGACCGGGAGACCGGCCTTGAGCGCGGCGGTGGCGAGCGGGACATGCGTCTTGTTCGGGGAGGCGATGACGATCAGGTCGAGCTCGTCGGCGCGGGCGAACAGCTCGTCGGGGGTCGCGGCGATACGGACGTCCGGATAACCGGCGCGGGCCTGCTCCTGCCGCTCCGGGTTGGCGGTGACGACCGTGTCGAGGGAGAGGCCCTCGGTGGCGGCGATCAGCGGGGCGTGGAAGACGGAGCCGGCGAGGCCGTAGCCGATCAGGCCGGTGCGGAGGGGTGTGCCAGTCATGACTCCTACTTTCGCAACGCTGTTGCCAAAGTGCAAGCGGTGGGGAGAATGGGGGGTGTGAGCAGTGCAAAGGGAATCAGTGGGGCGGCCGCGGGCGTGAATCTGCCGGTGCTGCGCAGCCACAACACCGCGCTCGTGCTGGACCTGCTGCGGACCGCCGGGCCCGAGGGGATCAGCCGCCTGGAGGTGGCCGAGCGGATAGGGCTGACCCCGCAGGCCGTCAGCAAGATCACCGCGCGGCTGCGGGCGGAGGGGCTTGCCGCGGAGGCGGGACGGCGGGCGTCCACGGGCGGCAAGCCGCGGACCGTACTGCGACTGGTGCCCGAGGCCGGGCATGCGGTGGGCGTCCATCTGGACCGGGACGCGCTGCGGGCGGTGCTGGTGGATCTGACGGGGGCGGTGGTGGCGGAGCGGGGCGCCTCGCTGGATCTGGGGGCCGGGAAGACGGCGGTCGTCGAGGGCGTGGTGCGGGAGGTGTCGGCGCTGGTGGAGGAGCGCGGGACCCTGCTGGGTGTCGGGGTCGGGCTGCCGGGGCCGCTGGATCATGCGAAGGGGGTCCTGCACCGGGTCACCGGGTTCCCCGAGTGGGACGGCTTCCCGCTGCGGGAGGCGTTGGAGCGGGGGCTGGGGGTGCCCGTGGTGGTCGACAAGGACACCAACGCCGCCGCCCTCGGCCTCGCGGTCGGTGGAGCGGGTGAGTCCTTCGCCTATCTGCACTTCGGGGCGGGGCTGGGCGGCGGTCTGGTGCTCGGGGGAGTCGTGCACCGGGGTGCTCGCACCGGCGCGGGGGAGTTCGGCCATCAGGTCGTCCAGCTCGACGGCCCGGTCTGCGAGTGCGGCAACCGGGGCTGCGTGGAGGCGCTGTGCCTGGCCGCGGTCGGGCGCGGGGACTTCGAGGAGGCGGCCCGGGTGCTCGGCACGGGCGCCGCGAACCTGGTCGCGCTGCTCGACATCGACGTGGTGCTGCTGGGCGGCCGCACGGTAGCGGCCCGTCCGGAGGGTTTCGTACGAGGGACTGCGGCCGTCCTTGAGGAACGCGGCTGGAGAGTCGGCGAGGAGCCCGTCCCGGTGCGCGTCGCTCCGGGCGGCGGGCGGGAGGTCGCGGAGGGGGCGGCGCAGTTGCTGCTGGCGCCGTTGTTCGGGCGGGGGGAGGGGTGAAGAGCCCCTCGGGTCTGCCCGACCGGTCCTAGGGTGACCCCATGTCCGTACCCCCGGTGAGGGCCTTCTACGACGACCTGGCCGCCGACTACCACCTGATCTTCCCGGACTGGGACGCGAGCGTGGCACGCCAAGGTGCCGTACTGGACGAGCTGCTGACGCACCGTCTCGGATCCGGGCCGCACACCGTCCTGGACTGTTCCTGCGGGATCGGCACCCAGGCGATCGGGCTGGCCCGGCAAGGGCACCGCGTCGTCGGCAGCGACCTCAGCCCCCGCGCCGCCGCACGTGCCGCGGCCGAGGCCGCCGCCCGGAGTCTCCGGCTCCCGGTCGCCGCCGCGGACATGCGCCGACTGCCGTTCGCGCCCGGTGTCTTCGACGCCGTACTCTGCGCCGACAACTCCCTCCCGCACCTGCTGACCGCGCCGGACGTCACGGCCGCCCTCCACGGCATGCGCCGCGTCCTGCGCGACGGCGGACTGCTGACGCTCACCGTCCGGGACTACGACGAGGCCCGCCGCGCGCGGCCGACGGCCACGCCTCCCCAGGTCACCGAGACCCCGCAGGGCAAGGTGATCAGCTTCCAGCTCTGGCACTGGCACGAGGACGGCGAGCGCTACGACCTGGAGCACTTCCAGCTCCTCCCCGCCGCCGACACCTGGACGGTCCGGCGCCGACGGGCCACCTACTGGGCGCTGACCCGCGCACAGCTGACCCGGCTGGTGACCGAGGCGGGCTTCACCGAGGTCACCTGGGAGTCCACCGGGTACTACCAGCCCGTGCTCACCGCACGCCGGTAGACAGGCGGGGCCGATCGGGTGGAAACGCCGCCGCCCTTGGAGTGGCGCACCTCCGTCGGCCGATTCGTCCGGCATGGTCATGTGTTCATGCGACTGTTCCTGTCCGCGTCCCTGTTCCTCCCCCTCGCCCTGGTCTCCGTGCCGGGGGTCGCGCATGCCGTCGGACCGGAGAGCGGCTGTGTTGCCTCCGACGGACGTTCCTTTCCGCTCAGCACCCGGATCCATGGCGGTCCCAGCTCCTACGAGGCCGGTGGCGGATATGGGACCTGGTATCTGGAGCTCACCAACAACACCGGCGCGACCTGCGAGAACGTTCACCCCGTCGTCGTCCTCGTCGACGATCGGCGGGTGCTGAGGTCCTCCCAGCCCCGGCTGGAGTTCTACACGGGCGCCCAGACCCGACCCGTCCGGTTCGAGACCACCGACCAGGACGAGCTCGTCGGGGCCTTCGACGGGTTCCCCGGGTTCACCGTCGGCCCCCAGAAGACCGTCACCGTGAAGGTGCGGCTCGCCGTCACCTCCGATGCCGCGCCCAATCGCGTCACCGCCAACGCCGCCGTCGTACAGCGCCACGACGACGACGGGGACTGGGTGGGGCAGTCCAACGACTACCGGTTCGGCATCGACTCCGAGCCGGAGGCCACTACCGGCACCGCGGACCCCGACCCCGGCAGATCCACCGCCCCCCGCCTCCCCTTCGCGGAGGAGCTGGCCCGTACCGGCACCTCCGCCGCGGCCATCGCCGCCACCCTTGCCGCGCTGCTCACCGGGGGCGGCGCGCTGCTGCTCCTGCGGAGGCGCCGCTGAGCCCACCAGGCACGTCTGCGACGATCCCTGCGTGGACTACCCGAACGACCAGGCCCCCGGCGCCCCCGTCCGCTCCGGCATCCCAGAGCACGGACGCATCCCGAAGTACTACGCGGTGAAGGCGCGCATCGACCGCCTCGTGGCGGAACTCCCCGAGGGCAGCGCCATCCCCACCGAACGCGATCTCGCCGAGGAGTACGACGTCGCCCGCGAGACCGTACGGCAGGCGCTGCGCGAGCTGGTGCTGGAGGGCAAGCTGCGCCGGCAGGGCCGCGGGACCGTCGTCGCCGGGCCCAAGCTGGAACAGCCGCTGTCCCTCGCCAGCTACACCGAGGGCGTACGGCGGCAGGGGCGCACCCCCGGCCGTACCCTCGTCACCCTCGACCGCTTCCCCTGCCCGGACGCCCTCGCCGCCGAGACCGGCCTGACCCGCGGTGAAGCGGTCTGGCACCTGGAGCGCGTCCTGCTCGCCGACGAGGAGCGGGTCGGCCTGGAGAGCACGTATGTCGCCGTGAGCCGCGTGCCCCGCCTGGACACCGACTTCGATCCCGACTCCTCCTTCTACGCCTACCTGCACTCCCAGGACATCGCCTTCGGTGACGCCGACGAGCGCATCGAGACCGTGCTCGCCACCCCGCGCGAGGCCCTCCTCATCGGCACCCCGCCGGCCCTGCCGATGCTGCTCATCCACCGCGTTTCGCGGGATACGTCCGGACAGCCGCTGGAGCGCGTACGGACCCTCTACCGCGGCGACCGCTTCTCCTTCAGTGCCCATCTGCGCGGCTGAAAACCGACGCTCTGACCTCTCTCTGAGTATCACGAAAAGATAACGGGTCTAGCCCAAACGTGATGGCTCGTTCACGCTCCCGTTGGTAGCCGGACCTTTCCGGTTCCCCGAGTCCGAGGAGCGTTGCCGTCGTGAGAGTGATAGTCGTCGGAGCCGGCGTGGTGGGCACCATGCACGCCTGGCAAGCAGTGGAACGCGGCCACGAGGTCGTACAGATCGAGCGCGAGACGGAGGCTCGCGGCGCCTCGCTGCGCAATTTCGGCCAGATCTGGGTCAGTGGTCGCGCGGCGGGCGAGGAGCTGGAGACCGCCCTGCGGGCGCGGGAGCTGTGGGAGGAGATCGGCGCCCGGGTGCCGAAGCTGGGCTTCCGGGCCAACGGCTCCCTCACCCCCGTACGCGGCGCTCTCGAACTCGCCGTCGCCGAGGCCGCCGTAGCCCGTGAGGACGCTGCCGCGCGCGGTCACAAGCTGCTCACCCCGGCCGAGGCGCGGGCCCTCAACCCTGCCCTGCGCGGTGAGTTCAGCGCCGCGCTGTACTGCGAGCGGGACGCGGCGGTGGAGCCGCGCACGGCTCAACTCGCCCTGCGGGAAGAGCTGTTGAAGTCCCCGAACTACACCTTCCGGCCCGGCCGGGAGGTCCGTGAGGTCATCGGCTCCAGCGCCGTCCGCGACGACCACGGTGACGTCCACAGCGGTGACGTGGTCGTGCTGTGCACCGGCGCCTGGCTCGGCGGGCTCGTCCGCGAGCTGGCGGGGCCCGAGCTGCCCGTGCGCCGCGTCCGCCTCCAGATGATGCAGACCGAACCGCTGGGCGAACCGCTCACCACCTCGGTCGCCGATGCCGACAGCTTCCGCTACTACCCGGCCTACCGCAGCGGCGCCCTGGACGACCTCAACTCCGGGCAGCCGCAGGCCGAGACGGCCGCGCGGCACAAGATGCAACTGCTCATGGTCCAGCGCGCCGACGGCGGACTGACCATCGGCGACACCCACGAGTACGAGCACCCCTTCGCCTTCGACACCCTCGAAGACCCCTACGACCACCTCACCGAGGTCGTCGAGTCACTGCTCGGCCGTCCGCTGCCGAAGATCCGGCGCCGCTGGGCCGGGGTGTACGCGCAGTGCACCGACCCTTCCCGGGTCGTGCACCGGCAGCGGGTGCGCGACGGGGTGTGGCTGGTCACCGGGCCCGGCGGGCGCGGTATGACCTGCTCGCCCGCGATAGCCGAGACCACCGCGAACGAACTGGGCTGGTGATCCCCATGACCGACACGACCTCCGACATCCGACTCGTCGTCCTCGACATGGCCGGCACCACCGTCGCCGACGGCGGCCTGGTCGAGGAGGCCTTCGCGGCGGCCGCCCGCCACCTCGGCGCCGAGCCCGCCTCGATGCTGGACTACGTCCGCGCCACCATGGGCGAGTCCAAGATCTCCGTCTTCCGGCAGCTGTTCGGCGAGGAGGCGAAGGCCCAGCAGGCCAACAAGGCCTTCGAGGAGGCGTACGCCCAACTCGTCGACGGCGGCCGGGTCGCGGCCCTGCCCGGGGCGCGCGAGGCCATCGAGGAGCTCAAGTCCCAGGGCCGTACGGTCGTATTGACCACCGGCTTCGCCCGCACCACCCAGGACGCGATCCTGGCCGCGCTCGGCTGGCAGGACCTGGTCCCGCTGACGCTGTGCCCGGCCGACGCCGGGGGCCGCGGACGGCCGTACCCGGACATGGTCCTCACCGCCTTCCTCCGTACGGCCGCGGCGGACAGCGTCCGGCAGATCGCGGTCGTCGGCGACACGTCCTACGACATGCTCAGCGGCGTCCGCTCGGGGGCGGGCGTGGTCGCCGGCGTGCTGACGGGGGCGCATGACGCGGTGGCGCTGGGGTCGGCAGGGGCGACCCATGTGCTGAAGTCCGTCGCGCAGTTGCCGGGAGTGCTCGCATGAGCAGCGGTATCCGCTTCGACGGCGTCACCGTCGCCTACGACGGCAATGTCGTCCTCGACGCCCTCGACCTCACCGTCGCCCCCGGCGAGGTGATGGCGCTGCTCGGGCCGTCCGGATCCGGCAAGACCACCGCGCTGCGGGCGGTCGCCGGGTTCGTACGGCCCGCCGCCGGGCGGGTGTTCCTCGGTGACCGCGATGTCACCGGGCTGCCCCCGCACCGGCGGGGCATCGGGATGGTCGTCCAGCAGTACGCGCTCTTCCCGCACATGCGGGTCGAGGACAACGTGGCCTTCGGGCTGAAGGCGCGCAAGGTGGCTCGGGTCGAGATCCGGCAACGGGTTGCCGAGGCACTGGAGATGACCGGCATGGCGGCCTACGCCCGCCGCTATCCGCGTGAGCTCTCCGGCGGCCAGCAGCAGCGTGTCGCCATCGCGCGGGCGCTCGCCATCCGGCCGGAGGTGCTGCTGCTGGACGAGCCGCTCTCCGCCCTCGACGCCCGCCTCCGCTCCGGCATGCTCGCCGAACTCGCGCGACTGCACCGGGAGTTGCCGGACGTCTCGATCCTGTACGTCACCCACGACCAGGTCGAGGCGCTGACCCTGGCCGACCGGATCGCGGTGATGGACCGGGCGCGGTTGCAGGCCTGCGGCACCCCGAGGGAGCTGTACCGGGCCCCGGCGAACGAGTTCACCGCGTCCTTCGTCGGCAACGCGAACCTGCTGCCGGTGACCGTCGCTTCGAGCGGGGTGTCCTTCGGCGGCACCGAGCTCAAGGTCGACACCGGCGAGGCGGCGCGGGGCGCGAGCGCCACGCTGTGCGTACGGCCGCATCTGGTCGGGCTCGGCTCCGGACCCAATCAACTCGCGGGCACCGTACGGGAGATCCAGTGGCGCGGCGCCACCCATCGGCTCTACGTCGACGTGGGCGGCCACCAGGTCATGGCGGACGTACGCGAGCTGAAGGACCCACCGGCGCACGGGGGCGCCGTAACCCTGCACTTCGCACCGGAGGACGCGGTGCTGCTGCCGATCGGAGTCACCCCATGACCCGAAGGTTGCTGTGGGCCGCTCCCCCCGTCGCTCTGCTCGCCCTCTTCTTCCTCTACCCGCTCGCCCTCGTCGTCCAGCAGTCCGTCCAGCCCGACACCGGCGGCACCTCCCTCGAGCCGTACGCCGATGTCTTCGCCTCCGAGGCCTTCCGCGAGGCCCTGTGGACCACCGTCTGGCTGGCGCTCGCCGCCACCGCCGGATGCCTGGTGCTCGGGTTTGTGCTGGCGCTGGTCATCGCCTTCGTGCCGTTCCCGGGGGCGCGCGCGGTGTCCCGGTTCATCGATGTCTTCCTCTCCTTCCCGTCCTTCCTGATCACGCTCGCCCTGCTGTTCATCTACGGCACGGTCGGCATGGCCAACGGGCTGTGGACGGACGTCACCGGGGCCGCCGAGGGGCCGTTCCAGTTCCTCACCACGCCCTGGGGCGTGCTGCTCGCCGAGATCACGTACTTCACGCCGTTCGTGATGCGGCCGCTGCTCGCGGCCTTCGCCCAGCTCGACACCGCGCAGTTGGAGGCGGCCAGTTCGCTGGGCGCGCGGGCGCCGAGGATCATCCGGCGGATCATCCTGCCCGAGGCGCTGCCCGCCCTCGCGGCCGGCGGCAGCCTGGTCCTGGTGCTCTGCCTCAACGAGTTCGGCATCGTGCTCTTCACCGGCGCCAAGGGCGTCACGACCCTGCCGACCCTCGTCTACAGCAAGGCGATCCTGGAGTCCGACTACCCGGGCGCCTGTGTCGTCGCCGTCGTCAACGTCCTGATCTCCGTGGGCCTGTACGGCCTGTACCGGGTGGTGAGCCGTCGTGCTGGTGCATAGCCGCGGGGCCAAGTGGGCCGTATGGGCCCTGTTCCTCCTGCTGTTCCTGCCGCTGTTCGCGCTGCCGCTGCTGGTGGTCCTCGGCGCCTCCTTCGCCACCAACTGGTCGAGTGTGCTGCCGTCCGGCTTCACCACCGAGCACTACTCGGCCGCCACCCGCGGCGAGGCCCTCGAGGCGCTCACCACCAGCCTGGTCACGGCGGCCACCGCGAGCCTGCTCGCCCTCGCCGCCGGAACCTGGGCCGCCCTCACCGCGGACGCCCTCGGCAGGCGCGGGCGGCGGGTGCTCGACGCGCTGTTCGTGCTGCCGCTCGCGGTGCCCTCCGTGGTCGTGGGCCTCGCGGTGCTGGTCGCCTTCTCACAGCCGCCGATGCTGCTCAACGGCACCCGGTGGATCGTGATCGTCGCGCACACCGTGCTGGTCACGGCGTTCGCCCATCAGTCGGTGTCGGCCGCGCTGACCCGGCTGGACCCCGCGTACGAACAGGCGGCCGCGTCGCTGGGCGCCCGCCCCTCCTATGTCCTGTGGCGGGTCAAGCTCCCCCTCCTGCTGCCTTCCCTGTCCGCCGCCGCGGGCCTCTGCTTCGCCCTGTCCATGGGCGAGTTGAGCGCCACGATGATGCTCTATCCGCCCGACTGGACCCCGCTTCCGGTCCTGATCTACGCGGCCACCGACCGCGGTGCCCTGTTCACCGGGTCCGCGATCGCCGTGGTCCTGATGACGGCGACGCTGCTCGTCCTGTTCGCCGTGTCCCGCGTCCGCACCCAAGCCTCGTACCGCTGACCGACATTCCCCTTCCCCTGTTTGGAGTTCACCTCGCCATGCCCAGAAACCGCATCACGCTCGCCGTAGCGCTCGCGCTGGTCGCCACCCCGATGCTGGCCGCCTGTGGTGGCAGCTCCGCCGCCTCCGACGAGAAGGTCGTCACCGTCTACAGCGCGGACGGCCTCAAGGGGGAGAACGGCGACGGCTGGTACGACCAGATCTTCAAGGACTTCGAGAAGGAGACCGGGATCAAGGTCGAGTACGTCGAGGGCGGCTCCGGTGAGATGGTGCAGCGCGCCGTCCGCGAGAAGAGCAACCCGCAGGCCGATGTCCTCGTCACGCTGCCTCCGTTCATTCAGCAGGCCGGTGGCAAGGGGCTGCTGCAGAAGTACGTTCCCGCCGGCGCCGACCAGGTGAGCGGGGCCGACAAGTCCACCGACGGGACGTGGACCTCCGTCGTCAACAACTACTTCGGGTTCATCTACAACAAGAAGGAGCTGGCGGCGGCGCCTGTGACGTGGGAGGAGCTGCTGGACTCCAAGTACAAGAACAAGCTGCAGTACTCGACGCCGGGTGTGGCCGGTGACGGTACGGCCGTACTCATCAAGGCGATACACGACTTCGGCGGTGAGGAGGCGGCGCTGGAGTACCTCGGCGAGCTGCAGTCCAACAACGTCGGTCCGTCCGCCTCCACCGGCAAGCTCGCGCCGAAGGTTGACAAGGGGGAGCTGCTCGTCGCCAACGGTGATGTGCAGATGAACTACGCCCAGTCCAAGGACATGCCGAACCTCGGGATCTGGTTCCCGGCGAAGGAGGGCGGCAAGCCGACGACGTTCGCGCTGCCGTACGCGGCCGGTCTGGTGACGGATGCTCCGCATTCGGAGAACGGCAAGAAGCTTCTTGACTACATGCTCAGTCAGAAGGCACAGCAGCAGGTCAGCGAGATCGGCGGCGGCTTCACCGCCCGCCAGGACGTCAAGGCGGTCGACGCCGACGCGATCGCCCTGACGAACCTCATCAAGGACGTGGAGATCTTCGAGCCGGACTGGGACGCGATCGAAAAGAACCTGACGAAGCACGTGGACAACTGGAAGTCGGCGACGGGCAGCTGAGTTTCTCGCCCCCGCCGCCCCTACCCATTCCCGTCCCCTGGGGGCTGCCGCCCCCAGACCCCCGCTTCGGCCTGAACGGCCTCGTCCTCAAACGCCGGACGGGCTGAGATTGCCGAACCGGCGCTGAAAACCCGCGCAGCTCCGGCCGCCGCGCAGCGGCACCCCGCAAGCGCGGGCAAGCGAAACCCACCCCCACGGCAACCCCGACCTCGGTCACCTGGCACCAACGGCACCCACACCCCCGTCACCTCCGGAGGATCACGTGACGTCACACCCCACCCGCCGCACCGTGCTCGCCACCACCGCAGCCACCACCGCCGCCCTCGCGCTCGGGGCGTCGCCCACGGCCCACGCCGTGCCCACGCTCCCCAACGGCACCAGCAAGGACAAGGTGCTCGTCATCGGTATGGACGGACTCCGGTACGACCGGATCGCCGCCGCCAACGCCCCGCACCTCAAGGCGATGATGAGCGAGGGCACCTTCGGGACCTCACTCCTCTACGCCAACCCCATGGCCGCCACCTCCTCGGGCCCCGGCTGGTCCACCATCTCCACCGGCGTCTGGCCCGACAAGCACGGAGTCAAGGACAACACCTTCGCGGGGAAGAAGTACGGCCAGTACCCCGGCTTCCTCGCCCGCCTCGCCCAGGTCCGCCCAGAGCTGTCCACCTACGCCGCCGTCGACTGGAAGCCCCTCGACACCCAGGGCACCGTCACCCCCGGCGCCGACGCCAAGCTCGTCCTCGACGGGGACGCCGACGGATACACCGGGCACGACGCCACCATCGCCTCCGAAGCCGAGGCGATCATCCACGACCAGAACCCGGACGTCCTCTTCGTCTACTTCGGCCAGTCCGACATCGTCGGCCACAACTCCGGCGCCGGCAGCCAGGCCTACCTCAACCAGATCGCCGTACAGGACACGTTCGTCGGCAGACTCCGCGCCGCGATCAAGGCCCGCCCCGGCTACGCCACCGAGCGCTGGACCGTCATCGTCACCACCGACCACGGCCACCTGGACGCCGGCGGCCACGGCGGCTCGGCCGTCGAGGAGCGCCGTACCTTCGTCCTCGCCACCGGCCCCGGTATCGCCGCCGGCGCCCGCCCCATCGACACCCGGCTTGTGGACGTCGTACCCACCGTCTTCAAACAGCTCGGCGTGGCCGTGGATCCGGCCTGGGGGCTGGACGGCAAGCCCATCCAGGAGCGGTCCGCCGACCCCTTCGACGCGCTCACGCTGTCCAGCCGTACCGACGAGACCGGCATCCCGGCGACCGTCCTCGGCTACACCCACACCCCGCCCAGCGGCTGGTCGATCATCAACAACGCCATGGGCACCGGCGGTATGACCGAGTGGCGCGGCTGGTCCTTCGCCACCGACGAGTTCTGGTCCCGCACCCAGCGCGACCAGTCCCGCGAGCTCAACGTCCGCGCCCGCGGAGTCTTCGCCGTCGCCGACTCCGACGAGTGGGCCGACAAGACCTTCTCCGGCAACTACGACACCACCCTGGTGACGCCCGCCTACGACGTCACCGGAAAGAGCGCCGTCCGGCTCGACTTCGTCACCTTCTACCGTCAGGAAGGCTCCCAGACCGCCCAGATCCTCGCCTCCTTCAACGGCGGCACCCCCACCGTCGTCAAGAGCTACACCTCCGATGTCATCTCCCAGCCGCAGTCCGTCTCCGTGCCGGTCCCGGCCGGTGCCTCCAGCGTGAGCTTCCGTTTCCGCTACACCGGGTCCAACAACTGGTACTGGGTGATCGACGGGGTCAAGGTCAGCACTTCCTGATTACGCTGGGGGCGTCGGTACGCCGTGGTTCCGGCGCCCTCAGCTCATCCCGTACGTACGCCAGGAGTCCCGCACATGCCAGACCGCAAGCCCATCGAGTCATGGCTCACCGACATGGACGGAGTGCTGATCCACGAGGGCGTACCGATCCCCGGCGCCGACGCCTTCCTGAAGAGGCTGCGTGAGTCCGGGAAGCCCTTCCTGGTGCTCACCAACAACTCCATCTACACCCCGCGCGACCTGCACGCCCGGCTGCGCCGCATGGGCCTTGAGGTGCCGATCGAGTCCATCTGGACCTCGGCGCTGGCCACCGCCCAGTTCCTGGACGACCAGCGGCCCGGCGGCTCGGCGTATGTCATCGGCGAGGCGGGCCTCACCACGGCACTGCACGACATCGGCTACATCCTCACCGACCACGAGCCGGACTACGTCGTCCTCGGCGAGACCCGTACGTACTCCTTCGAGGCCATGACCAAGGCGGTCCGGCTGATCAACGACGGCGCCCGTTTCATCTGCACCAACCCCGACGAGACCGGCCCCTCCACCGAGGGCCCGCTTCCCGCGACCGGCGCGGTGGCCGCCCTGATCACCAAGGCGACCGGCAAGCAGCCCTACTTCGCGGGCAAGCCGAACCCCCTGATGATGCGCACCGGTCTGAACGCCATCGGCGCCCACTCCGAGACCAGCGCCATGATCGGCGACCGGATGGACACCGACGTACTGGCCGGCATGGAGGCCGGGATGCAGACCTTCCTGGTGCTCACCGGGCTGACCCGGCCCGAGCAGGTGGAGGACTTCCCGTACCGGCCCTCCAAGGTCGTCGACTCCATCGCGGACCTGGTCGACCGGATCTGAAACCCGGCCGTACCCGAATTCGACCCATTCGGAGCAGTCGGGCCCCGCTGCGGATGCGGGGCCCGGCACCCAGGAGGAGCCTCACAGGTATCTGGAGGTTCACGATGGGCTCACTGAAAGTCACTCTCTGTGCAGGTGTCGCGGTGGTGGCCGCGGTGCTCACCCCGGCGGCATACGCGGCGGACGGGGGAGGTGGCATCTCGGTGAACCCCGCCTCGCCCGCCCCTGGCGCCGAGGTCGCGCTGCGGGTCACGGGCTGCGCCGAACGGACGGCGAGCGCCGTCTCGGCGGCGTTCGTCACCGACGTCAAGCTGACCGTCACCGGCGAGGAGGGCACCCTCGTCGGCGAGAGCCGCATCCGGTCCTCCCTGGAGATCGGTTCCTACGACGTCACGGTCACCTGCGGTGACACCGAGCGGACGGTCGCGCTCCCGGTCGGGAAGACCCCGTCGACGCCTGCCTCGCCGGTCGCCCCTGTGAAGGCGGGCGGCGGCGGCGCGGCGGCCCACATCGCAGCCGACAACGACGCCCGTACGACCGGCCCCGGCATCGCACAGACGGTCACGGGCCTCGTCCTCGCCTCAGTCGCGGCCACCGCCGTGGCGCTCAGAAGCGCCCGCCGGAGCCGCAGGACGGACTGACCATGTCCGGCTCCAGCCGTTCCCCCCTCTCCGGCCGTCTGCTGACGGGCATGGCCTGGGCCGTGCTGCTGCTCGGGCTGTGGCTGTGGGGGCGGGACGTCACCGACGTACGTCATGGCATATCCGCGCCCACCACCGGCGACATGGCGGCGGTCGGCCGCCCGCCCGATGTCGAACTGCCGCCGCCCGCAGGCCCGTTGGACGAGGCGCAACCCCAGCGCATAGACATACCCGGCCTCGGCGTCCAGGCCCCCGTGGTGGCCCGCGGTCTCGACCCCCAGGGCGCCGTCGACCCGCCGCCCTTCGACCAGCCCGGCGTCGTCGGCTGGTACGCCGCCGGCGCGGCACCCGGCGCGGCCGGGACGGCGCTGATGGTGGGTCATGTGGACACCGAGACCCGGCCCGCCGTCTTCTACAAGATCAGCGCGCTCAAGCCCGGCGAGACGGTCCGGGTCATCCGGGACGACGGCCGGGTCGCCGAGTTCACCGTCGACGACGTCCAGGTCGTCACCCGCGACCGCTTCGACGCCCGCCAGGCCTACGGCCCCCGCGAGCCCGGCCGCGCCGAACTGCGGCTCATCACCTGCGGCGGCACCTTCGACCGGGCGAGCCGCAGCTACACGGCGAACGTCGTGGTGTCGGCGTATCTCACGGGCACCGGTCTGTGAGGGCCACCCGGCCCGGTCGACGACCCGCTCCCCGTGAAGCCGCCGACCGGGCTGGTCCTCAACCGCGCGCGCTCGGGCTGCGGGAGTAACCCGACGGCAGGCGCGGGAGGCTTTGGTGTCATCGTGGAGGGGAGGCGACAGGCCGGGGGCTGGGGCCGTCCGATACGACTCTAGAGCGGAAGCGGGCCGTGGCCTAGAGCCCTGCCGGTGCTGAGGCCAAGGCTGGTGGCGCTGTGTGATCCGCGCTGGTGATACGGGGTTCTATGAGTGGCCGCTGGATGAATCCCCGGCCTCGCCGCGCAACTCCGTATCGTCCGCGACCCGGTCGATGACGGCCTGCGCCACCCGGTCGAGGGGCAGTCGGCGTCGGCGCGCGTACTGCCGTAGCGCCACGAAGGCGTGGTCCGCGCCGGTGCCCCAGCGCTCGGCGAGCATGCCCTTGGCCTGCTCGATGCGGACCCTGCTGGACAGGGCTTCCTGCAACTGGCCCGCCAGCGTGCGGTACCGGGCGTAGGCGCGATGGTTCTGCAGCCCCACTGCCGCCGCGTCGGCCAGCGCCTGCGCCAGCCGCAACTCCCCGTCGCCGCCCGCCGCCGAGTGGTCCGGCAGCGTCGGTACGAACACATTGAGCGCGCCGAGCAGCGTCTCCCGGCGGCGCAGCGGCACCGCAAAGGTCGCCGCGACCCCGTGGTGCAGCGCCCGCTCGGTGAACACCGGCCAGCGCGCACCCGCGTGCGCCGCGCTGATGGAGACCGGCGGCACCGGCTTCCCGGTGCCGTAACTGTCCAGGCAGGGGCCGCCGTCGGACTGGGCCCGGAGCAGATCCAGCGCGAGCTCTCGCTGCCGGCTGCTCCCGGCCAGCGAGACGGTACGGCCTCCGTCGATCAGCATGAACCCGGCCGCCCGCGCGGCCAGCAGCTCCACGCAATGATCGGAGACCCGCTGTAAGTAGTCGGTGGCTTCGAATCCGTCGGTGAGGGTGTCCGCCGCCTCCACGAGCGCCGCGGCCAGCCGAGTCTCCCGGGTGGTGTAGTGCATGCCCACTTCCCTTCCCCTGTCGGCCTCCCCGCTCAGCGGCGCACCTACCCTCGCCCTTGAGGGTGTAACAGCTCTCAGACAAGGCCCGGCCGATCTCGTGTGCCCCAGGACGCGTATGTCAGGATTGAGGCTTGGAACGGTGCACCCAAGGGGGAGTTGGATGTACGGCAGTAGGGGGGCCCGGAGGGGGGCGTCCGCGATGGTGCTGGGGGCTGCACTGCTGATCGCGGGATGCTCTTCCGACGACGGGGGTGACGAGCCGGAGAACGCGGCCGGCATCACCCAACAGCCCAAGGAGGTCGACCCGTTCTGGGTCAACCCGGAAGGCAACGCGGCCCAGCAGGTCGCCGACTACGAGAAGGCGGGCAAGGACACCGACGCCGAGCAGATCCGCAAGATCGCCGAGCAGCCGACCGGCGAGTGGATCGGTCCGGAGAACCCGGAGGACGAGGCCCGCGGTTTCACCGAGGCCGCCGACAAGGCGGGCCGCACGGCCCTGCTGGTCCTCTACAACATCCCGCACCGCGACTGCGGCCAGTACTCACAGGGCGGCGCCGCCGACGGCAACGCCTACCGCGACTGGATCGACGGTGTCGCCAAGGGCATCGGCGACCGCTCGGCCACGATCATCCTCGAACCGGACGCGGTCCTGCACCTGGTGGACGGCTGCACCCCGGACGAGTTCCACGAGGAGCGCTACGACCTCCTCAACGGCGCCGTGGAGAAGCTCAAGTCCCTGAAGAACACCAAGGTCTACGTGGACGCGGGCAACGTCGGCTGGGGTGACCCCGACCAGATCTTCGAGCCCCTGCAACGGGCGGGCATCGATCAGGCGGACGGCTTCTCGGTCAACGTCTCGAACTTCTACCGGACCGAGGACTCCATCCAGTACGGCAAGAACCTGTCGGCCAAGGTGGGCAACAAGCCCTTCGTCATCGACACCAGCCGCAACGGCAACGGCCCCTACGAGGAGGGCAACCCGGACGAACGCTGGTGCAACCCGCCGGGCCGAGCCCTGGGAGAAACACCGACTACAAAGACGGCGGACCCGCTGGTGGACGCCTATGTCTGGGTCAAGCGCCCAGGAGAGTCGGACGGCGAGTGCAAGGGCGGCCCGAAGGCGGGTGACTGGTGGGCGGAGTACGCCCTCGGTCTGGCCAAGGCCTCCAAGTGAATGTCCCGCGCCCCGAGAGGGGCGCGGGACATCGCTTTAGCGGGACATCGCTTTAGGGGACTCGAACCCATTGGGCCTCTGAGGGCACCCCTTGATCGTCCACAACGAACAACATGTACCACCCGGCCTGAACAAGGTTCTTGTTCTCCGGCACCTTCACCGTCACCTTGTTCCCCTCGGTCGTGAAGTCCAGCGCGATGGACCGCTGATCCACGTCCGTCACATGCGTGGCCGCACTGGGCCGAATCAACCGCACCTTCTTGATGGAAGACGCGTGCTGAGAGGTGAACGTCCCGGACTCCCCGCGCTCAATGGTCTCCGTCCCCTTGGACAGTGACGGCCGGGAGCCCTGGTACAGATACGGCGGGGTATAGATCTCGATCCGCTGCTCGAACTCCCCCGGCTTCGTGTTCGCCTTGTCCGCATACAGCGAGTCCGATCCGAAGAACATCACCCGACCGTCGGGCAGCAGAACAGAACCGGAGTGGTAGTTCCGCCCGACAAGGGGATCCGCGACCTGATCGAAGGAGTTGCTCGACGGGTCATAGATCCGGGCCTGAAGGATGTTGGAGTCCCCCCGCCCCCGATAGTCCTCGGACCCGCCCGACACCAGCACGGAGTCGTTCGGCAGCACAGAGGCCGACGGATACCGCGTCCCCTTCTCCAGCGAGGGCCCGTCCACGAACTTCGGGCCGTCCGCCTTCAGATCGATGATCCGGGTCTTCTCGGTGGACAGCTTGGACTCACCGACACCGCCACCGCCGATGACCATGTACTTCTCGTCCTGCGCCGGAGGCAGCAGCACGGTCCCGGAGGTCTCCAGCTGGTCCGGGTCGCTCAACCCCGGCAGCTTGGTGAACTTGTTGGTGTCCACGTCCCAGACACCGGGGTCACGCCCGACGTCGTCGGGCCCGTATCCGGCGTTGGAGCCGGAGTAGAAGACCTTCCCGTTCTGCATCAGGAACAGCGCCGGATAGGTCGGGAACTGCCGGACCTTATTGGTGTACGACCACTTCTTGCTCTCCGGGTCGTAGACCTCGTTCTTGCCCGGCACCAACTGCCCGATGTCATCGAGCCCGGAGACGCTGAGGATCTTCCCGTCGCTCAGCGTCGTGAGCGTCGGATACCAGCGGGCCTCCTTCATCGGGTCGACCTTGATGTACTTCTCGGCGACCGGATCGAACTCATAGGCGTCCCGGATGCCTTGGAAGTCCTTCTTGTCGAGGGCGAGCTTCTGCGCGATGCCGTACGTATTACGCGCCTCGGTGCCCGACAACCCCTCCACCTTGTAGTTGTCCTCGGTACCGGTCTCGTACGCGGACCCGCTCTTCTGCGCCTCGACGTAAATCCGCCCGAGCCCCGGGTCGTTGCGCAGGAACTCGCCCGTCTCCTCGTCGAAGACCTTCTTCGCGCGAGGCACCAGCACCGGGTCCTTGGAGACGAACGTCTTGCCGTTCTCCTTGCCGGTGAATCTGGTCCCCGCGGGCAGGGTGATCGGCTTGTCCGGGTTCTCGTTGTGGACGATCATCAGGCCGCCGGCCTTGGTGACATCGCCCTTGAGCTTCTCGTACCGCTTGGTGCCGCCCGCGATCAGCAGATTGCCGTTCGCCAACTGGGTGTGCCCCGTGCAGAACAGATCGCTCGGCGTCGGCACCTTCTTGATCGTGCCCTTGACCGGGTCCCAGATCCGGGTGTCGAACTTCTTCGCGTCGAAGTTCTCCTGGTTGTTGCCGGAACCCGCGACGAGCAGCACCTTGCCGGTGCGCAGCAGCGCCGCGTGGATGGTGTTCTGCTTGTACTCCTCCGGGAACTCGACGATCTCCCAGTGACCGTTGTCCGCTTTGTACTCGGGTCGGTTGATCTGGTACTCGTGATATTTCTCGGTCCCGACGCGATAGAGCCACGGACCGTTCATCCCGGCCAGCGCGAGTACCACCGCCGTGCCTATCGCGAGTCGACGGACACGGCGGCGGCCGGCCTGGTCTTTCATTCCTTACGTCCCCCAAGTCCACCCAGGGCGATCTGCATGGTCTGGTCGGTGCCGCCGCCCTGCGAGGCGGCCCAACTCGGCTTGTGCTGCGGGCTGTGGTGCGCGCCCGGCTGGGCCGGCAGCGGCTGCGGCTGAGCCTGGTGCGGCACCATCGGGGCCACCTGCTCCGGTTCCCGGGGAACCGGCGGCTTCTTCTTCGCCTGCCGCAGCATGTGCCGCCAGGCGAAGATCGGGGTTGCGGTGATCAGCATGGCGAACGTCGCCCAGATGACCATCGCGGGGTGCGCGTGCCCGTAGACGAAACCGGCGGCGATCGAGGCGCCGAAGATCAGGATGAAGTACCAGTGGTAGCGGAAGGTCCCGAACCAGCGGTCGGGGCTGGCCGAGTCGCCCTTGGGGGTCACCACGAACTTGCTCTTGCGGCGCAGCATCGAGTCGATCAGCGCCTTGGCGTACAGCGGCGCCGACAGCGCGGACATCACCATGCCGGCCACACCGCCGGAGCCCTCCGGCTCGTGCGGCGAGACGTTGTGGCGGCGGTTCCAGATGTACAGGCCGATCTGGAGCGCGGAGGCGTTGCCGTAGAGCATCAGCCAGATCGTCGGGTCGATGTCCACACCCGAGGCGCCCAGGCCCAGGAACAGCGCACAACTGATCGCCGCGAGGATCCAGTTGAGGGCCGACATCGGGTAGAAGATGATCATCATCGTGTAGTTGAAGAGCTTGCTCGGCGGCAGCGAGTACCAGCCCTTCCAGTACTGCTTGAGGATCGTCTCGTACGTCCCTCGCGACCAGCGCATCTGCTGGGTGAAGAAGTCCGTCCAGGCGCTCGGGCCCTCACCGACCGCGAGCACGTCCGGGGTGTAGACCGAACGCCACTTCTTGCCCGTCGCCGGGTTCTTGTGGCGGTGGATCTCGAAGCCGGTCGCCATGTCCTCGGTGATCGAGTCGTACAGACCGCCGATCTGCTTCAGCGCCTTGATGCGTACGGCATTCGACGTACCCACGAACATCGGGGAGCCGTACTTGTTGCCCGCCCGCTGGATCAGCGCGTGGAAGAGGAACTGCTGGGACTCGGCGGCCTTGGTGACGAAGTTGTCGTAGTTGCCGTAGACCTGCGGGCCGATGACGAAGCCGACGTTCGGGTCGCGGAAGAAGCCGAGCATGCGCTCCAGGTAGTTGGGGAGCGGGACATGGTCGGTGTCGACGGAGGCGAAGTAGTCGTAGTCGTCGCCGTGCGCGTCCAGCCAGGCGTTGTAGTTGCCGTGCTTGGTCTTGGCGCGGTGCGGGCCCTTGGCCTGGTTCCACTTCGCGATGCCCTTGCGGGAGAAGTGGTGCACGCCGAGCCGGGCGCAGACCTCCTTGACCTCCGGGTCGTCGCCCTCGTCGAGCAGCCAGACATGGAGCAGGCCCCGGTGGCGCAGCTTGACGGCCGCCTCCAGGGTCTTCGTGACCATCTCCAGCGGCTCCTTGCCGGGCACGAAGGAGGTCAGGAAGGCGACTCTGGTGCCGGTCTCGGGCACCACCGGGATCGGGTCGCGGGCGACCAGGGTGGCGTGCGCGTTGGACAGGACGTTCATACAGCGGAAGAACTCGATCAGACCGATCGAGACCAGCATCACTATGTCGAGCGCCGGCAGGAAGTCGTAGGCGGGATAGTCGCGTTCGGTCCAGTGCTCGGGCTGCAGCAGCCAGGCCAGCAGCACCAGCGAGAGCAGCGGGGCTGCGGCGAGCATCAGGGCGACGCGGATGCGGTGCGGCTCCTGCGAGATCAGCGAGCGGTACTGCACCCGGTAGGGCTTGTTCGGATCGGGCTGTGTGAGGGGTCCCGCGAGCCGGCTGTAGTGCTCGTAGTCGTACTTGGGCAGCGTCTTCTTGATTCTGCGGAAAGCTCCGGTCCGATGAGTTGGCACTCTGAGCTGAGTGGTTTGTGACGGGTCGGAGTTCGGCCGGGCGCCCGTCGGCGTCGACGTCATGAGTCATCCCCCCACACGCAGGTCACCGCGTGTCTGTCGGTTCCTTCGTCTGCTTCGGTCCCCCTCGACGTTCACAGACGTATCAGTGGTGGGTCACAGTCACCACATCTTCCACTTCATAGACATGGAACCGCGACCTTCCGGTTGCATGATGCCCCCCTCGGCATCCGTTCATGAACGGGGCCCCTCCTCCCCGCTAAACGGGCAACCGGTTTCTTGCCCCCCAACTGCCGCGTATCCGCAGCATCTTGAAGAACCAGGGTTCTACGGCGTTCAGCATGATCGCAAGATGCGAAACGCGGTGTTTACCGGTCATACGCGTTCATTGTGGCGCCTGTGGGGGTCTTGTGTGTCATGTGTGAAAGCACAAGCAGCATGAACGCCGACAGCCCCTCGCGCAGGCGAGGGGCTGTGGTGTCGGTGCGCCGCCAGGGACAGACCAAGAGCGAAGGCCCCCCGCTGATGCGAGGAGCCTCCACCGTGCGTGCGCCGCCAGGGACTCGAACCCCGGACCCGCTGATTAAGAGTCAGCTGCTCTAACCAACTGAGCTAGCGGCGCCTGCTGACGTCATCACTCTACCGGACCTCTGAGGGTGCTCCGGACCACCCGTCACCGCTCCGGCCCCGGTCAGAGGGGTGCCGTACATCATTCGGACCGTCAGCATGCGCGCCCGGAAGACAGTTGAGAAACTGGCGAATGTGCACAGGAGCGGACATTTCCATCCGGAATGTGAGGGGCATCGCATGGCGACTCCGGTCTTCGAGGAATTCGATCCCGCGAGCGACTGCGAGTGTCCCGGATGCGTTCACCGGCGCCGGGTCCTGCCGCATTCCGCGGCCGGACGCAGGGGCGCCCACCCGGCCCACCGTACGGTGATCGTGGCGGCCGCCGCCTCGGCGGCGCTCTGCGCGGGGCATGCCGTACCGGCGCTCGCGGCCCCGCAGACACCCGGTCGGCCGAGTCTTCCCGCGGCCGACGAACCCGACACCCCGCAGGGCGGCAAGGCCCCGCTGCACGGCCCCGGAGGGGTCCCCGCCAAGCCCGCCAAGGCGCCGAGCACCACCCGGGCGGAGATCATCAGGCGGGCCAAGCAGTGGGTCGCGGCGAGGGTGCCGTACAGCATGTATCAGTACTGGTCGGACGGGTACCGGCAGGACTGCTCGGGCTTTGTCTCGATGGCCT
Organism: Streptomyces sp. NBC_00287; assembly: GCF_036173105.1. Taxonomy (NCBI): domain Bacteria; kingdom Bacillati; phylum Actinomycetota; class Actinomycetes; order Kitasatosporales; family Streptomycetaceae; genus Streptomyces; species Streptomyces sp. NBC_00287. The sequence continues at coordinate 3,686,286 of NZ_CP108053.1, read as the reverse complement.
GGAACCTGCCCGGCAACGAATGGACGGGCTCGCTCGACCAGTACGGCGTGCGCATCCCGAAGGAGGATCTGCAGCCCGGCGACATGTTGCTGTTCCATAACCCGGCCGATCCCGAGAAGGGCTCGCACGTCGTCATCTTCGGCGGCTGGACGGACTACACCCACACCTACTACATCGCCTACGAATCGACCCGCCCGCACGCCCGCAGGACGGCCACGCCGTACGCCTACTGGAGCCACTCCGACCGCTATCTCGCCTACCGCTACAAGGGTCTCGTCGGCGGTACGGCGGGCTCGAAGCCGGACACCGCCAAACCGGGCACCGCCAAACCGGGCACCGCCAAACCGGGCACCGCCAAGCCGGTCACCGCCGACCCGGCCGCGCCGCCCTATCCGGGGCGGGCCTACTTCGGGCCCGGGGCCAACAACAAGTACGTCACCCAGCTCGGCCGCATGCTCGTCGAGCGCGGGGCGGGGCGCCACTACCTCTCCGGGCCCGGACCGCGCTGGTCCGACGCCGACCGGCGGGCCACCCAGACCTTCCAGCAGGCGCAGGGCTGGCGGGGTCAGGACGCGGACGGGCTGCCGGGGCCGGGTACTTGGGCGCTGCTGGTCTCCGGCAGGGGCAACGACATCGGCTCCGGAGCCGTGGGAGCGGCCGGACCGCCCGCGTCGCCGGCCTCGCACGGGGTGCCCGGGTATCCGGGGCGGGCGATGTTCCGGCCCGGCGCGCACAACAGTCACGTCGCGCTGCTCGGCAAGCAGCTGGTGAAGAAAGGGTTCGGCAAGCACTACACAGCCGGTCCCGGGCCGCGCTGGGGCGAGGCGGACCGGCGCAATGTCGAGGCCTTCCAGCGCGCCCAGGGCTGGCGGGGCGGCGCGGCGGACGGCTACCCGGGTCCTGAGACCTGGCGGCGGCTGTTCTCGTAATCGATCTGTACCCCCCTTGTTCTGCACCCCCCCCTTGTTCTGCACCCCCCTTGTTCTGCACCCCCCTTGTTCTGCACCCCCCTTTGTTCTGCACCCCCCTGTTGTGACGCATCTGGCGCGGAGGCTGGAGGCACGCATGAGCACGACCACTTCACCGACACCGGAGTCCGAGGGACCGTCCAGGTCCGCCCGGCTGATCCAGAACGAGATCACCACCGAGATCCCCGTCCATTTGCTCTTCCGCGACGACCCCGACCCGGTGTCGGTCCCGCTGAAGCCCGCCGTCGTCAGCCGCAGACAGGGCACCGGAGAGCAGCCGCGACTGCGCCGGCCCGGCGCCACGCGGGCGCGGTCCGTGCCCGAGGTGGATCCGGACCTGGTCGAGCGGCCCGCCCGGGTGCTGCCGGGCTCGGCGGGCGTGCTCGCCGGGACCTGCGGTCTCGCGGGCTGCGCGGTCACCTCCTGGTGGGCGGGCACACTCCCGCCCCTGGCCCTGGAGGCGCTGCGGCTGCCCTCGTACGCGGGAGCCGGCCTCGGTCCGGCGCAGTGGGCGGCCTACGCCGGGGCCGGCGCCCTAGGTCTGCTCGGCTTCGGCGGGCTCGCCCGGGGCCGTACCGGACGGGCCTGGGTGCTCGGTCTGTTCGGCCGCTACCGGGGGACCGTCCGGCGCACCGGCCTGATGTGGGTCAACCCGATGCTGCTGCGCCGCCGGGTGGACGTACGGCTGCGGCACTGGCGCAGCGAGCCGATGCCGGCGGCCGACGCGAGCGGGGTCGCGCTGCGGGTCGTGGTCCTCGCGGTGTGGCGAGTACGGGACACCGCGCGGGCCACGCTGGGCGTCGAGGACCACGAGGCGTATCTGCGGGAGTGCGTGGAGGCGGCGCTGGCCCGGGTGCCGGTGGAGGGACCGGGCCGCGGCAGCGCCGACGCCGCCGGAGAGGCGCTGACCCGTCTGGTCGCCGCCGACGCGGCACCCATCGGCGTCGAGGTGTTCTCGGTCCAGCCGGTCCTGGTCGAGTACGCCCCCGAGGTCGCCGCCGCCATGCACAGGCGCCGGATCGCCGCGCTGGACGCCCAGCAGCGGGCGTCCATGCTCACCTCGGTGGTGGACTCGGTGGAGGACACGGTCACGCGGCTGACCATGCGGGGTCTGGTCGAACTCGACGACTACGAACGCAAGGCGCTCGTGAAGGACTTGACGGTTGCTTTCTGTTCCGGGCGCGGGGAATCCGGCGCGTGATTGGTATGGACATGTTCAACTAACGGCAATATTCTCAGACTTGGTCTAGACCTACCCTGCACAGCTCACTGAACATCCCCCACGTTCCCAGGAGCGGCAGCATGCGCAGAAAGACCAAGTTGTCTGCCGCCGTGGTCGGTCTCGCCACCACCGGAGCCCTTGTGCTCTCGTCCGGCGGGGCCAGTGGCCACGGCTACACCGACCTCCCCATCAGCAGGCAGAAGCTCTGCCAGAACGGCACCGTGACCAACTGCGGCAACATCCAGTGGGAGCCGCAGAGCGTCGAGGGCCCGAAGGGCTTCCCGGGCGCGGGCCCGGCCGACGGGCAGATATGCAACGCGGGGCTGGGGCAGTTCGCCCAGCTCAGCGCACCGCGCACGCCGTCCGGCGGCGCCTGGCCGGCCACGAAGGTGACGGGCGGTCAGAGCTACACGTTCCGCTGGCAGTTCACGGCCATGCACGCCACCACCGACTTCCGGTACTACGTCACCAAGCCGGGCTGGAACCAGAACCACAACCTGGCTCGCTCCGACCTCAACCTCACCCCGTTCCTGACGGTGCCGTACAACAACCAGCGGCCACCGTCCACGCTCTCGCACAGCGGCACGCTGCCGTCCGGGCTCAGCGGACGACACGTGATCCTGGCGGTGTGGACGATCGCGGACACCGGCAACGCGTTCTACGCCTGCTCGGACGTCACGTTCTGAGCATGGCTTGAGCAACTCCGGCACCCCCCGCGGGTACGGTCCCCCTACGCCGACATGACCAAGTCGGCGTAGGGGAGCGGTACCTGACCTCGGGGGAAGCACCATGGATCTCTTTTTCTACGCCGTACCCGGCCTGATCCTGGCCGTGGTCCTGCTCGGCGCCTACCGGATCGTGCGGCGTGCCCTTCAGCTGCGCCGGGCCTGGAACAGCGGTCTGACGGCCGAGGCGCGCTGTCTGCGGATGTTCACGACGACCCACGGCGGCAGCGGCGACACATCCGTGAGCACCACGCTCCATCACGTCTACGAGTTCACCGCGCGCGACGGCCGTGTCATCCGCTTCGAGGAGGAGGACGGCCCGGCGACGACGCTGGAGGGCGACTTCGTCACCGTCCACTACGCCGAGGGTAGTGAAGTCGTCGCCACGGCCAAGGCTCCGCGCCGGGCCGGGCTCGCCGCCGCCACCGTCGGCTTCCTGGCGTTCTTCGGGGTGGTCGCGGTGTTCTGCGTCGGCTTCATGGTCACGTACAGCCAGATGTCCGATGCCTTCGACTTCGGCGAGGGCAGCGGCGACACCGTCGACACGGTCGACACCGTCGTGATCGACGGGGTCACGATGACTCCGTGACCCTCCACATCTGACGGACCGTCAACTATCCTGCGCGCCCATGGAGTCCACGAGCATCGCCGAACTCGTAGGGGCGCGCTGGGATGACCACCGGCCGGGGCTGTGGTGCGAGGACCGGGTGCTCACCCATCACGAGGTCGCCGCCGGTGCCGCCGCCCGCGCGGCACTCCTGGCCGACCTGCTCCCACGGGGCGCCGAGCCCCACGTCGGTGTGCTCCTCGACAACACTCCGGAGTACCCGCTCTGGATCGGCGCCGCCGCCCTCGCACGCGCCGCGATCGCCGGGATCAACCCCACCCGCAGAGGCCCGGAGCTGGCCCGGGACATCCTGCACACCGAGTGCCGGATCCTGCTCACCGAGCCCGCCCAGCTGCCCCTCCTCAAGGGCCTCGACCTGCCCGGCGTCCGCATCCTGCTGACCGGCTCCGAGGAGTACGACGCCCTCCTCGCGCCGTACGCCGACGCCCGCCCCGACGCCTCCCGCGCCGCCCCGCAGGACCGGCTGCTCCTCTACTTCACCTCCGGCTCGACCGGCGCCCCCAAGGCCGCGATCTGCACCCAGGGCCGCCTGGCCGCCGCGGGGAGGTCACTGGCCGGACAGTTCGGGGTCGGGCCCGACGATGTCCACTACATCTGCATGCCGATGTTCCACGGCAACGCGGTCATCGCCGACTGGGCCCCCGCCCTCGCGGCCGGGGCGGGCGTGGCGCTGCGGCGGCGGTTCTCGGCGTCGGGGTTCCTGGCGGACGTACGGCGGTACGGGGCGACGTACTTCACGTATGTGGGTCGGGCCGTGCAGTACATCCTCGCGACCGAGGAGCGGGGCGACGACCGCGAGAACCCGCTGCGGCTCGGCTTCGGTACCGAGGCGGGGGCGGCGGACGCGGCGGCCTTCGAGCGGCGGTTCGGGGTGCGGCTGGTGGAGGGGTACGGGTCCTCGGAAGGGGGCGCGGCGGTGCAGTGGTCGCCGGGGACTCCGGCCGGCGCGGTGGGGCGGGCGGTGCCCGGTCTGGTCGTACTCGATCCGGAGACGGGGCAGGAGTGCCCGGCGGCGAGCTTCGATGCGGGCGGGCGGCTGCTCAACGGGGACGAGGCCATTGGGGAGCTGGTGAACCGGGGGCCGAGCCCCTTCGAGGGGTACTGGCGCAACCCGGGCGCGGAGGCCGAGCGGCGGCGGGGCGGGGCGTACTGGACCGGCGATCTCTTCTACTGGGACGCGGACGGCTACCTCTACTTCGCCGGCCGGGCCGACGACCGGCTGCGGGTCGACGGGGAGAATCTGGCCGCCGCGATGATCGAGAACATCCTCGCCCGGTACGAGGGTGCCGACTCCGTCGCCGTTTACGCGGTGCCGGATCCGGTGACCGGGGACCAGGTGATGGCGACGATTGCGGGGACCTTCGATCCGGTGGGGTTCGCGGAGTTCCTGCTGGCCCAGCCGGACCTCGGGACGAAGATGGCGCCCCGGTTCGTACGCGTCGTGGAGCGTATGCCGGTCACCGCGACGAACAAGATCCACCGGGCCCTGCTGAGGCGGGAGGGCGTGCGATGCACGGACCCGGTGTGGTGGCGCCCGCCGGGCTCGGACACGTACGAAGGGCCCCTCGTTGAACGAGAGGCCCTTCACAGGTGCGCCGCCAGGGACTCGAACCCCGGACCCGCTGATTAAGAGTCAGCTGCTCTAACCAACTGAGCTAGCGGCGCATGACTCACACCAACCGCTCGTTTTGATGTCTCGCGGCTGGCGACGAAGAAAATACTACCTGGTCCGAGGGGCTGCTCCGAACCAAGGGCAAGGGCACCTACCTAGGGGCGCAGCGAACTGCGCGACCAGCCCCCACCGGCCCGCAGCCGAACCCTAGATCGCCAGCGACAGAAGAACAGGCGCCGCATTCCGATTAAGCGCATCCGCCGCCTGGCGCAGCCGGTGCGCGTGTTCCACCGGGAGGGACAGCGCCAGGCACCCGACGGAGGACCCCGCGGTGATCGGCACCGCCGCACACACCGTGCCCACCGCATACTCCTGAAGGTCCAGAACCGGCACGGTAGGCGGCTGAGCCTCCAGCCGGGACAGGAGCAGCTTGTCGCTGGTGATGGTCCGCGAGGTGAGTCGCGCCATCTTGTGCCGGGACAGATGATCACGCCGACCGTTGCGGTCGAGCTGTGTGAGCAGGCTCTTGCCGACCGCCGTCGCATGCGCCGAGTAACGGAAGTCCACCCACTCGTTCACCGCCGGGGCATCCTCGCTGTCGGCGTACTGCGTGACCTTCACCTCACCGTCGACATACCGGCTGATGTACACCGCCGCGCCGACCGAGTCGCGCAGCCGGTCCAGGGTGCGCTGGAGCTTCTCGCGCAGGGCGGCCTCCCGGTCCTGCGCCGAGCCCAAACGGGTCAGCGCCTCGCCGGTGACATAGGCGCCGTCGGTGATCTGCTCGACGTACCCCTCGCGGCGCAGCATCCTCAGGAGGCTGGTCAGGCGCTCCGGGCTGAGGGCGGTGTGCCGGGCGAGTTCGACGTCGGTGATTCCGGTGGTGTGCCGCGCCACGGTCTCCAGGATGCGCAAGGCATCCTGGGCCGAGTGGTACGGCGCGGTCGGCTCGTGCTTCAGCGCCACGGTTTCCCCCTGGGCCTGATTCCAGTCAGCCAATCGTCTCCACGATAGCTGCCAAGAGGCTTGTAGTGAGCGGTGGTTGACAAGTTTCCGACGCCGTAAGCTGCGGTGATAACCCTCTGGCATATGACATTGCCATGACCTGGGCACCGAGTCAGAGCACCGCGCTGAGAAATTCTCGGGTCCGGTCGTGCTCGGGGTCGCTGAAGATCTTCTCCGGGGCGCCGGCCTCGATGACCCGGCCGGAGTCGAACATCAGTACCTGGTCCGAGATGTCGCGGGCGAAATTCATCTCGTGGGTCACACAGAGCATCGTGATGTCGGTGGAGCGGGCGATATCCCTCAGGACGTCGAGGACGCCCGCGACCAGCTCCGGGTCCAGGGCCGAGGTGACCTCGTCCAGGAGCAGGACCTGTGGCCGCATGGCCAGTGCCCGGGCGATGGCTACCCGCTGCTGCTGGCCGCCGGAGAGCTGCGCCGGGTGCTTGTCGACGTGGTCGGTGAGGCCGACCAGCTCCAGCAGATCCCGGGCCCGCTCCTCGGCGGCGTCCTTGGACATGCCGAGCACGGTGACCGGGGCCTCGGTGATGTTCCTGAGGACCGTCATGTTCGGGAACAGGTTGAACTGCTGGAACACCATCCCGATCTTCTTGCGGACCTCGCGGACCTGCTTCTCCGGCGCCGGGAACAGCCGCTCCCCGTCGACGGTGATCGTGCCCTCGTCGGGCTTGGTCAGCGTCATCAGCAGGCGCAGGATCGTCGTCTTGCCGGAGCCGGACGGACCGATCAGCGTCACGTGCTTGCCGGCCTGGACCGAGAAGTCGAGGTGGTCCAGGACCGTGTTGTCGCCGAACCGCTTGGTGACCTGCTCCAGCCGGATCAGCTCGCCGTTCGAGCGCTTGTCGGCGGGGTTCATATCGGGACTCTGCTGGATGTCAGTGGACAAGGCGTCGCTCCAGGGCTCGCAGAAGAAGGGAGGCCAGATAGGAAATGACGATGAAGGCCACGCCGATCACCGTCAGCGGCTCGGTGAACTGGAACTGCTCCTGGGAGAACAGCCGCGCCTGGCCGAGCATGTCGAGGACGGTGATCGCCATCAGCATCGGCGTGTCCTTGAGCATCGCGATCACGTAGTTGCCGAGCGCCGGCACGACCCGTCGGATCGCCTGCGGCAGGATCACCGCGGTCCAGGTCCGGGTGAGCGGCAGATTCAGCGCCGTCGCGGCCTCCCACTGGCCGACCGGCACCGCCTCGATACCGGCCCGGTAGACCTGCATCGTGTACGTCGAGTAGTGCAGCCCGATGGCGAAGACACCGGTGGTCAGCGCGGAGAAGGTCACGCCCCACTCGGGCAGCACATAGAACAGGAAGAACAGCTGCACCAGCAGCGGGGTGTTGCGCACGAACTCCGTGACCACCCCGACCGGCCAGCGCACCCAGCGGCTCGGCGTCCGCATCAGCAGCGCCCACACCAGACCGAGCGCGAAGGAGATCAGCGAACCGAGCGCGAGGGCCTGCAGGGTGACCAGCAGCCCGTCCCAGAAGTGCGGCATGAAGTCACTGACCGCTCCCCAGTCCCAGGTCATGACACACCACCGCCCACCGGCTCAGGGACGACGACCTTCTTCTCGGGCTGTTTGCCCACACCGGCCTTCAACCGCTTCTCCAGACCCCGCATGATCCGCGTGAGCAGGAACGCGATCACGAAGTAGATGAGCAGGATGTACGTGTAGATCTCCGCGCTCTCCTGGAGCGCGAGGCGTACCAGGTTGCCGCTGAACGCCAGGTCGCCCATGCCCATGACCGACACCAGCGCGGTGCCCTTGAGCAGTTCGATCAGCAGGTTGGAGAAGGGCGGGATCATCTCCGGCACCGCCTGCGGCAGCAGGATCAGCTTCATCCGCTGCCAGGGCGTGAAGCTGAGCGCGATGCCGCCCTCCTTCTGCGCCGGGTCGACCGCGTTCAGCGCGCCGCGCACGATCTCCGAGCCGTAGGCGCCGTAGGTGAGGCCGAGGGCGAGCGTGCCCGCCCACAGGGGCACCAGCTGCCAGCCGAAGGCGGGCGGCAGCACGAAGAACACCCAGAAGATCATCACCAGCGCCGAGGTCCCGCGGAACACCTCGGTGTAGAAGCCCGCGAGGAAGCGGACGACCCACAGCCGGTGCGTGCGGGCGATGCCGACCACGAACGAGACGGCCGTGGCCAGCAGCGCGCTGAGGACCAGCAGCTGGATGGTGACCCAGACGCCTTTGAGTACGAGTTCCCAGAGTCCCGAAGTCATCCGCCGCACAGCTCCTTCGCGGTCAGCTCGGTCATCTCCGCCTCGGTGAAACCGAACGGCTTGAGGATGCGCAGCAGTTCGCCGCTCTTCTTCAGCTTGTGCAACTCGACGTTGAAGGCGTCCCGCAGCTTCGTCTCGGTGGGCCGGAACGCGAACGCGCCGCCGTCGACATGGGGTTCGCCGCCGACGATCGGCTTGAAGGCCTTCGTCGACTCGGCCTTGTTCGACTTCTTCACCACCTCGCGGGTGGTCAGCGCCGTCCCCGCGAAGACGTCGACCCGGCCCGCCTCGACCGCGTTCAGGCCCGCGACCTGGTCCGGGACGATGAGGATGTCGCCCTCGTCGTAACCCGCCTCGACCGCGTACTGGATCTCCGCGTAACCGGTCCCGGTCGCGAACTTCGCCTTCTTCTCGACGACGTCCTGATAGTCGTTCAGGCCCTTGGGGTTGCCCTTGCGCACGATGAACGAGTCGAGCATCTGGTAGTCGGGATCGGCGAAGATGACCTGCTCACAGCGCTCGGGATTGACGTACATCCCGGCCGCGACGACATCGAACTGCTGCGAGTTGAGCCCGGGGATCAGCGAGCCGAACTCGGTCGGCACGGGCTGCACCCGGTCCACCCCGAGCCGCTTGAAGATCACCTTCGCCAGCTCGGGGGCCTCGCCGGTCAGCTCGCCGTTCTTGTCGATGTATCCGAAGGGGATCTCGCCCGCGATCCCGAGCCGTACGACGCCCGCCGCCCGCAGTCGTTCGAGCAGCTCGCCGCCGTCCTTCGTATCGGCCGTGGCCACCCGCGAGCAGCCGGCCGCGCCCAGCGCACCGAGCGCCGCCACCCCCGCGAGCAGCGATCGGCGCGTGGGTCCGGATATGTGTTCGCCATGGTTGATTGGTGGAGCCATGGCGGCGCGGCTACCCGGGAGCATGCGATGTATGCACCCTGGTTTGCATGACTGATCGGTTCATCGAGGTCTCGCTCCTGAAGCGGGACATTCACTGCACGGCGAAACTCCTGGAGGACCGCGCACCGATCACCTGCGCGGCCGTCTGGGACGCCCTCCCGCTCAGCGGGGACGTCTACCACGCCAAATACGCCCGCAACGAGATCTACGCCCTCTTCCCACCCTTCGCGGACACCGAACCGCCCCTGGAGAACCCGACCGTCACCCCGATCCCCGGCGACCTCTGCTACTTCGCCTTCGCGGGCGCGGAGCTGGGCACCAAGGCCTACGGCTACGACCGTGAAGTCCGCCCCGGCACCACCCTCGTCGACCTGGCCCTGTTCTACGAGCGCAACAACCTGCTGCTCAACGGCGATGTGGGCTGGGTGCCCGGCATCGTCTGGGGGCAGGTGGTGGAGGGTCTGCCGGAGATGGCGGACGCGTGCAACGACCTCTGGCGCTCGGGCGCCGCGGGAGAGACCCTCAGCTTCCGTCGGACATGAGCGCGTGAGCCGCCCGCAGCACCAGGTCGTCCCGGTGCCGAGCGGCCACGAGCTGCAGGCCCACCGGCAGTCCGTCCCCGTCGGTGCCGACGGGGACGGTGGCGGCGGGCTGCTGGGTCATGTTGAAGGGGTACGTGAACGGCGTCCACCCCGTCCAGCGGCGGTGCCCGGAGCCCTTGGGGACCTCGGCGCCCGCCTCGAACGCGGTGATCGGCAGAGTGGGGGTGACCAGCAGGTCGTAGGAGTCATGGAAGCGGCCCATCCGGCGGCCCAGTTCCATCCGGACGTCCACGGCGGCCAGATAGTCGAGGGCGCTGTAGCGGGCGCCGAGCGCGCAGATCTCGCGCAGGCCGGGGTCGAGCAACTCGCGCTGGTGCGGGCCGAGATGCTGGGTCACCCGGGCGGCGCCGCTGAACCACAGGGTGTGGAAGGCGTCCACCGGGTCGGTGACATCGGGGTCGGTCTCCTCGACGTACGCGCCGAGCCCCGCGAGCCGCTCCACCGCCCGCCGGACCGCCGAGGCGACCGCGGGACGCACCGCCACCTGGCCGCCGAGCGAGGGCGAGTACGCCACCCGCAGCCCGCGCACACCACCGAAGAGCCCATCGGCGAAGGAGCCGGACACGGGCCCCAGCGCCGACCAGTCCCGGGAGTCCGGGGCCCCGATGACGTCCAGCATCAGCGCGGCGTCGGCCGCGTCCCGGGTCATCGGCCCCACATGCGCCAGCGTCCCGAACGCGCTCGCGGGATACAGCGGCACCCGGCCGTAGGTCGGCTTCATCGCGAAGATCCCGCAGAAGGAGGCGGGGATACGGACGCTCCCGCCGCCGTCGGTGCCGAGCGCGAGCGGTCCCGCGCCGAGCGCCACGGCGGCCGCGGCGCCGCCGCTGGAACCGCCCGCCGTGCGCGTCGGGTCCAGCGGATGCCGGGTGACGCCGGTGACGGGCGAGTCGGTGACGCCCTTCCAGCCGAACTCCGGGGTGGTGGTCTTGCCGAGGAAGACGGCACCGTGCGCGCGCAGGCGGGCGACGGAGGGCGCGTCCTCGTCCCAACTCCCCTGCTCCGCAATGGTCCTGGACCCCTTGAGGGTGGGCGAGCCCCGCATCAGCAGTATGTCCTTCACCGTGACCGGAACCCCGTCCAGCAGCCCGGCCGGCTCCCCGCGCCGCCACCGCTCGGCCGACTCCCGGGCCTGCGCCAGCGCCGGCTCGGCGGTGATCCGCACGAACGCGTTCACCTCCGGCTGGATCAACTCGGCCCGCTCCAGCACCGCGCGCGTGGCCTCCACGGGGCTGAACGCGCCCGTGCGGTAGCCGTCGAGGAGTTGTACGGCGGTCAGTCCGGTCAGGTCGGTCATACGCCCTCCAGCCGTGGGAAGTTCAGCGTCCTGGCACGTACCCGCGTTGCTTGTCGACGACGTTCGGCAGCGTTCTGCCCGCCTCCCAGCGCTCGTACAACTCCACGAACTGCGCCGCGAGTTCATCCCGCCAGCCGACGGTGTCACCGCTCATGTGGGGGGACACGATCAGCCCCGGCAGCCCCCACAACGGGCTGTCGGGGCCGAGGGGTTCGTCCACGAAGACATCCAGCGCGGCGCCCGCTATCCACTGCTTGGACAGCGCCTCGACCAGCGCCTCCTCCACGACGAGCGGCCCGCGCCCGATGTTGATGAACCGGGCGGAGGGCTGCATCATCCCGAACCGTCGGGCGTCGAACATTCCGTACGTCTGCTCGGTGAGCGGTGCGGCGGCGATGATCCAGTCGGCGCGGGAGATCAGCCGGTCCAGGTCCTCGGGGCCGTGGATGCCGGTGCGCGGTACGCGGCCGACGAGCGCGGAGGTGACGCCGAGGGCCTTGAGGGTACGGACTATGGCCCGCCCTATGGGCCCGGAGCCGACGACACAGGCGCGGGTGCCGCTCAGCCGCCGCGACTCGCGGTGCCGCCAGATCTTCTGCCCCTGGAGTTCGAGCGTCCGCGGCAGATCCTTGGCCATCGCCAGGACGAGGGCGGCGACGTACTCGGCGATGGGCTCGTCGAAGATGCCGCGCGCGTTGGTGACCACGGTGTCGGAGGCGGCGAGTTCAGGACACATCAGGTGATCGACACCGGCGCTCGCGGTGTGCACCCAGCGGGGCCGGGGGCCGTCACCGGGCCAGGCGTGCCGCACGGCGTGCGAGGTGAAGTCCCAGACGAGCAGGACATCGGCGTGGGGCAGCTTCCCAGCGAGTGTGGTGTTGTCCGCGTGCTCGATCCGCGCCCGTCCGGTGAGCCGTCCGAGCCGGGGGAGCGGGTCGGCGTCCAGGACGAGCAGCGTGGGGGTGGTCATGCCGTTCCTTCGGTCGAGACCGGGCGTCTGACATGCACGGATTGACCACGCTCGCACCCGAATCTACCTTCGTCAACACGGACGCCTGCACCGTCCGCAGTTCCCATATCCCCTCGCGAGGGCGGTGCCTGCGATGGACGTGTCCTTTCTCGGCGGACCCCGGCCCCAGCGCGGTGTCGGTGTGGTCGCCCCCTTCGACTTCGCCCTCGACCGTGAGCTGTGGCGCTGGGTCCCGGACGAGGTGTCCCTGCATCTGACGCGCACGCCGTATGTGCCGGTCGAGGTCAGCCTGGACCTGGCGCGGCTGGTGAGCGAGCACGAGACCCTCTCCGAGGGCGTGCGGACCCTGATCGCCATCGCCCCCGAGGTGGTGGCCTACGCCTGCACCTCGGGCAGCTTCGTCGGCGGCATCGCGGGCGAGCGGGCGATGTGCGAGGCGATGACGACGGCGGGCGCGGTGCCCTCGGTGACCACCTCCGGGGCGCTGCTGGAGGCGCTGACCGACCTCGGCGCGCGCAGGGTGGCGCTGGTGACGCCGTACACGGTGTCGGTGACCCGCTCGCTTCAGGAGTACGTGGCCGAGGCGGGCGTCAGGGTGACGGGGTGTGCCTTCATGGGTCTGACACGGCACATATGGAAGGTGCCGTACCGCGATGTGGTGGACATGGCGCGCAGGGCGGTGCGGCGCGGCACGGACTGTCTGTTCATCAGCTGCACCAACCTGCCGACCTACGACGTGATCCCGCAACTGGAGGCGGAACTGCGGATACCGGTGATCTCGGCCAACCAGGTGACGATGTGGGCGGCCCTGCGTCGGCTGGGTACCCGAGCCGTGGGGCCGTATCAGGCGCTGATCGACCCGGCGGCCCGCAGCGGTCCCGCACTTCCGGACGTGGAACAGCAGCAGGAAGGTTCGACATGACGGCACTCGGATTCCTCTACCCGGGCCACTCCGCCGAGGACGACTATCCACGCATCGAGCAGCTCCTGGGCAGCGACATCCGGGTGGACCTGGTGCACACGGACATCGGCGAGGACGCGCACCGGGTCGACGCCCTGAAGGAGATGGGCTCCGCGGAGCGCCTGGCGGCGGGCGTGGAGCAACTGCGTCTGACGGGCGCGGAGGCGGTGGTCTGGGCGTGCACGAGCGGCAGCTTCGTCTACGGCTGGGAGGGCGCCCACGATCAGGTCCGCGCCCTGGCCCGTACGGCGGGCATGCCGGCCTCCTCGACGTCCTTCGCCTTTGTGCACGCGGCGGCGGAGCTCGGGGTGCGCCGGGTGGCGGTGGGCGCGACCTACCCCGACGACGTGGCCGACCTGTTCGCCGCCTTCCTGAGGGCGGGCGGAGCCGAGGTGGTGTCGGTGCGCGGCTCCGGCATCATCACGGCGGCGGAGGTGGGGCAGTGGACGGAGGAGGACGTCCTGGCCCTGGCCCGGCAGGCCGACGACGAGGCGGCGGAGGCGGTACTGCTCCCGGACACGGCCCTGCACACGGCGGCCGTGATCCCCACCCTGGAGAAGGAACTGGGGAAACCGGTCCTGACGGCGAACCAGGTGACGGTCTGGGAGGCGCTGCGCCTGGCGGACCGCAGGGTGAACGCCCCGGCGCTCGGGTTGCTGTTCACCCGGGAGCCGATCGTGCAGGTGTGAGGGAATAAACCGGAGACCCCCTCCTGTTACCGCCAGGACCACGCCGGCGCACTTCAGGAGGCATCCACCGATGGCGGCAGACGAGATCCGGGGCGCAGTACAGGGCACCGCCCCCGTCCCCCTCTCCGTACTCGACCTGGTCACCGTCGGCGTCGGCAGTACCGCCACCGATGCCCTCAGGACCAGCGTCGAGCTCGCCCGTTTCACGGAGTCCCGCGGGTTCCACCGGTACTGGGTCGCCGAGCATCACTCCATGCCCGGGGTGGCCTCCTCCTCCCCGGCCGTGATCCTCGCCCACCTCGCCGCCCACACCTCCCGGATCCGCCTCGGCTCCGGCGGTGTGATGCTCCCCAACCACGCCCCGCTGGTCATCGCGGAGCAGTTCGGCACCCTGGAGGCGCTCGCCCCGGGCCGGATCGACCTCGGGCTCGGGCGGGCGCCGGGCACGGACGGGGCCACCGCCGCCGCCCTGCGCCGCAGCGACCGGCTCAACGAGGGTGCCGACGACTTCCCCCAGCAGCTCGCCGAGCTGACCCGTTTCCTTGACGACGACTTCCCGGACGGGCACCCCTACCGGCGTATCCACGCCGTCCCCGGGCCGGTCCAGGCGACTGCCCCCGGCGGGGTCCAGAGCCCGCACCGGCCGCCCGTCTGGCTCCTCGGCTCCTCCGGCTTCAGCGCCCGGCTCGCCGGCGCGCTCGGCCTGCCCTTCGCCTTCGCGCACCACTTCTCCGCGCACAACACCGTCCCGGCGCTCGACCTCTACCGGGAGTCCTTCCAGCCGTCCGAGGTCCTCGACGCCCCCTACGCCCTGATAGGCGTCTCCGTCCTCGCCACCGACGACGAGAAGGAGGCCAGGCGGCAGGTGCGGGCCACCGGACTGAACATGGTGCGGCTGCGGACCGGGCGGCCCGGGCTCTTCCCCAGTCCCGAAGAGGCGGAGGCGCATCAATTCAGCGCCATGGAGGATGAGTTCATCGAGTCCTGGGGCGCCAACATCGTGCACGGCACCGCCGACGAGGTCCGCTCCGGGCTCGACGAGCTCCACAAGCGCACCGGCGCCGACGAGTTGATGCTCACGTCCCACGCGCACAGCGGCGCGCTGCGGCTGCGTTCCTACGAACTCGTCGCGGACGCCTACGGATTGCGCGCGACCGCCTGAACCCCGGGCGAGCGCAGCAGCTCGGAGATACGATCCGGCGTCACCGGCCGGGAGTACAGCCACCCCTGGCCGGTGTCGCACCCGATCCGCCGTAGCCGCGACGCCTGCGCCGAGGTCTCCACGCACTCCGCGGTCACGGTCAGGCCGAGACGATGGGCGAGCTGGATCATCGCCTCCACGACGACCTCGTCCGCGGGGTTGGGCGCGATGCCTTCACCGTCGTACTGGAAACCCTTGACGAAGGAACCGTCCAGCTTCAGTACCGACACCGGAAGCCGGCTCAGGTACGCGAGGTTCGAATACCCCGTGCCGAAGTCGTCGATCGCGATGTGGACGCCCATGTCGCTGAGGGCCTGCAGCGCCTGCTGCGGTCGGCCGCCCGAGCCCATCACCGCGGACTCGGTCAGCTCCAGTTGGAGCAGGTGCGGGGCGAGGCCCGTCTCCGCGAGGATCCGGTCCACGTCCGCGACCAGGTCGGAGTCCCAGACCTGACGGACTGCCACATTGACGCTGACGAAGATCGGCGGCTCGTCCGGATGGGCCAGTTGCCAACGGCGGGCCTGGCGGCAGGCGGTGGCCAGCACCCAGCGGCCGAGCGGCACGATCGAGCCGTCCTCCTCGGCCAGTCCGATGAACCGATTCGGCGTCAGCAGTCCGAACTGCGGATGATTCCATCGGACCAGCGCCTCCACCCCGCGCAGCCGCCCGTCCTCCATGCACACCAGCGGCTGGTACTCCAGCACGAACTCCCCGCGCTCGATGGCGGGCCGGAGCGTGGAGGCGAGGGCCTGGCGGGTCATACGGTGGGCGTTGCGCTCGGGGTCGAAGAGCGTCCAGCGGCTCTTGCCGTCGGCCTTCGCCCAGTACAGCGTGGTGTCGGCGGCCTGCATCAGCGCGGTGGGGCTGGTCCCGGCGGCGTGCCGCTCCACGACCCCGATCGACGCCGACACCGACAGCCTGCGGCCCGAGATGTCGAAGGGGGCCTGGAGGGCCTTGAGTACCGAGTCGGCGAGATCGGCGAGTTGCTCGGTGCCCGTCGAGTCCTCGACCAGCAGGGCGAATTCATCGCCGCCGAGCCTCGCCACCAGCGGTGTGCTCGCCCTGGCGTACCCCGCCTCGTCCGCGCACCTGGTCAAGCGCTCCGCCACGGCCGCCAGCAGCCGGTCGCCCACCCGGTGGCCGAGGGTGTCGTTGACCGCCTTGAAGCCGTCGAGGTCCAGATAGCACAGTCCGATCCGACCGGTGCCGCCCTCCTCGTACGCCTCCGCCTCCAGCGCCGCCGACAGACGCTCGAAGAACAGTGTGCGGTTGGGCAGCCGGGTCACCGGGTCGTGGTTCTGCAAGTGCCGCAGCCGGGCCTGGAGTTCACGACGGGCGCTGATGTCGGCGACCGACAGCAGCACCCCGCCGCGCTCCTCGGCGGGCAGCGGCGCGATGGCGACCTGCACCCACAGGCAGTGCCCGTCGGGGTGCTTCAGCCGGCGGGTGCAGCGCAGCCGTGCCTGCCGGCCGCGCAGCACCTCGCGGTACGCGTGCCAGGTGCGGGCGTCCGACGTCAGGTCCACCAGATCGGCGGCGATCGTCCCGGCCAGCGCCTGCGGGCTGCGGCCGAGCAGCTCGCCGAGTGCCGGGTTGGCGCCCGTGACCAGGCCTTCGCGGTCGACGACCGCCATCGCCAGGGGAGCGGCGTCGAAGGCGGACCGGAAAGGCGTGGTGGGTGGCCGGTCGTGCGGACCGGTATGAGGAGGGGGCCCTTGACTACTCTCTGTGACAGCCGGCCCGATGAGATCTGCCGCGGGCGCCGGCCCTTCGGACGTTCCGCTCACCGCTCGCTCCCGCAGTGCACTCGATCTTCGGATGGGTCTCGTCGGGATGGCCGACCGACCTGGCGGCCGCCGGGCCGGGTCCGTGCAGGAAAGGGATCAGGACAGTACAGGAAAGGGTCAGGAAAGTGTGCCGATCATAGAGGCTGGGTCGGGGGCCTTCCAGCCACTGTCCAGTGTCCTGGGCCGAGCCACCGAGCTGACAATTCGTTTCTGCCCGCAGCTGGACGGGTTCAGCAGCCCCTCGACCACATGTGACGGTCCGTGAGCGATTCGGGGGTGTCGGCCTCGGCCCTCCTCACTCTTCCGGTGCAGACAAACAGGGCGTTGTACGACAAATTCCCACAGGCTGGGTGCGGTGTCCCGCGAACCGCTCCCGGAGGTCCACGTGCCGCGTCAGCTCCCGCTCAGGGAACTCACCCGTGCGACGTTTCGGGGACTCGGCATCCGGCTGCGCGAATGGCCCCGACTGCGCACCACCGCCGCCCTGTTCACCACGATGTCCGCGCTCACCGCGACCTCCCTGATCTCCGCCCCCTCGGTCGCCGAGCCCTTCTCGGCGGAGCCCTGTGCTCTGCAACGCACCGAGGCCCACCACTCGGAGGGCCTGGACACCTGGAACGCCGCCTATCCGCGCCCGGCCCGCTCGCTGGACGCGGTGATGGTGTTCCTGTCCTTCCCCGACTCGGTCCCGCTGACCAGCCCCGCCGAGCTGACCGCCGACCACTTCCCGGGCACCAGCCGCTTCTTCGAGCGTGCCTCCTACGGCAGGTTCACGCTGCGCCCGCATCCGCTCGGGGACTGGATCCGGATGCCGCGGCCTTCGACGGCGTACGCCATACAGCGTGACTGGCAGCCCGTGCACCGGGCTGCCTATCTGCGCGACGCGCTCGCCGCCGCCGACAGCCGGGTCGACTTCTCCCGCTACGACGTCGTCTACTTCGTCGCCGATCCGGACGCGCCCGGGGTGGACTCCGACGCCACGAAGGTCGTCAACCTGGACACCCCGCTGAGCGTCGACGGAACGCAGCTCCGACGGGTCGTCACGGTGTTCGAGCAGCATCCGCCGGACCGGCTGGTGCTCGCCCATGAGACGGGCCATGTCTTCGATCTGCCGGACCTGTACCACCGCCCGGTGGACGGCGAGGGCGACTGGGACACCTACGTCGGCGACTGGGACCTGATGGGCAGCCAGTTCGGCCTTGCGCCCGACCTGTTCGGCTGGCACAAGTGGAAGCTCGGGTGGCTGGAGCCCCGCCAGGTGAGCTGCGTACGGGATCCGGGCGGTACGCGGCTCACCCTGGAGCCGCTCGGGGCCGGTCCCGGGGTGGCGGTGACGGGCGCGGCCGGGGCGCCGGCCTTCGGGCTCGGGGGCGGTACGAAGCTCGCGGTGGTACGCACCGGCGCGGACAGCGCGCTCGCCTTCGAGGCGCGCGGCCGCATCGGCAACGACGCGGGGGCCTGCCGGGACGGTGTCCTCGTCTACCGCGTCCGCAGCGGCGCCGAGTCCGGCCGCGGCCCGGTCGAGGTGATCGACGCCCACCCACACACCGAGGCCTGCTGGGAGGACTCGGTGTACCCACCCCTCGCGGACGCCCCCATCGCCCTCGGCGAGAGCTTCACGGTGCCGGGGGAGGCCGTACGGGTGGAGGTGGAGGGACGGACTCCGGCGGGGGCGTGGACTGTGCGGATCACGACCGGGTGAGCTTTATGGCTGGCGTCCGCATAAACCCAGGGCAAAGGGGGTGTGGGTGGCGAAGCCCCCACATCGCGCGGCGCAGCCGCGCAGAAACGACGATGGCGAGGCCGGTTCGCGCTTTCCGCGAACATGCCTCGCCATCGACAACGTGCGCCGCCAGGGACTCGAACCCCGGACCCGCTGATGCTGTATTCCCCGGGGGATAACCCCCGGACCCCCAGCCGCCTCCCGGCGCCGGGGAGAGCCGGTCCAAAAAAGCGAAGGCCCCTCGCTCTCACGAAGGGCCTTCACTGTCGGTGCGCCGCCAGGGACTCGAACCCCGGACCCGCTGATGCTGTATTCCCCGGGGGATAACCCCCGGACCCCCAGCCGCCTCCCGGCGCCGGGGAGAGCCGGTCCAAAAAGGCGAAGGCCCCTCGCTCTCACGAAGGGCCTTCACTGTCGGTGCGCCGCCAGGGACTCGAACCCCGGACCCGCTGATGCTGTATTCCCCGGGGGATAACCCCCGGACCCCCAGCCGCCTCCCGGCGCCGGGGAGAGCCGGTCCAAAAAAGCGAAGGCCCCTCGCTCTCACGAAGGGCCTTCACTGTCGGTGCGCCGCCAGGGACTCGAACCCCGGACCCGCTGATTAAGAGTCAGCTGCTCTAACCAACTGAGCTAGCGGCGCCTGCTGACGTCGTAGACCTTAGCATCCTGGTCGGCGGGAGGAAAAATCGATATCCGCACGGCGGCGCGGGCCGCTCGGACGGCCGCCCACAGCAGGATTTCCGGGCCCGGCAGCCAGGGGTGGCGGGTGTCCGGGGCGACGAGCCAGCGGGAGCCGGCGGGGGACCGGTCGGGGGCGTCGGCCGGGGCGGGGACGGTCACCGCGTCGCCCGTGCCGTGGCACACCAGCGGCGGGACCGCCCTGGTGCGGCCCTCGTGGGCGCCCCACTCCTCCCAGCTCAGCAGCGAGGGCAGCCGTTGGGCCGTGCCCGGCCCGGCGAACAGCAGCATCCGGCCCCGGAACACCGCGACCGGGCCGGAGCCCGGGCCGTCGTCCCAGAGCCGGTCGAGCATCCGGCGCCCGAACATCGCGGGGGCGCTGACCACGTCGAACACCGCACCACAGGGCAGGACGACGGGGGCCTCGGGCCGCTCCTCCCAGAACCCCAGGGTGCTGCGCGGATACGTTCCTGCCGAGGCCAGCCAGGCGGCTCCGTCCGAGGTGACGCCCGAGGCGTCGAGGCGACTGCTCATGACCACTAGATCTACTGGCCGTGAGCGTTCCGTTTCTGAGGGTTGCCGGAAACCGGGACAGGAGGGGGCGGGGAGGAGTATCTTGCCCGGATCTTGCCCGTCTGGCATATGCCGGAACGGCTAACGGCTAACGGCTAACGCTAACGGCTAGTGGCAGCGGCTTACACGGGGTCGATCTGCTCCCGGCCCTCGACCGCCCCCCGCAGCAGATCCCTCCCGAACTCCACCATCTTCTTGGCGTAGTCCTCGGTCCATTCCGCCCGCTCGGCGATGTCCGCGGTCGTCAGCCGGTCGAACCGTCGCGGGTCCGCGAGCTGCGCCGCCGCGATGGCCTGGAACTCCACGGCACGGTCGGCCGCCGCCCGGAACGCGAGCGTCAGCTCCGTGGCCCGCGCGAGCAGCTCCCGGGGGTCCTCGATGGACTCCAGGTCGAAGAAGTGCTCCGGGTCTGCTGCCGCCTGCGTGGGCTCGAAGAGCAGGGGCGCGGGGCGTAGCCGCGGTTCGTTCCGACGCGGCGTGGGCTCCGCCATGTCTTCTCCTCCTCGTACGTCACGGATGACCCCCATGTGGAGTGGGCCACCGTCCATTGTCCCGCGCCCGCGCAAGAGGGCCACGAATCCCAGGTCAGCCGCGCCACGACACCCGATGCTCGGCCAGCCGCGCCAGCACCGCGTGGTTGGCCTCCCACCAGTCCGGGGCTGCATCCATCGGCCGCCTCCGGCGGCGTGCCGGACTCCGTCCGGCGAAATGCGCGGCGCTGTGCCGGGCCCCCGCGGAGGAGATATGCGGTGTGTCGATCACGGCCGCCATGACACCCGGTGCTCGGCCAGCCGCGCCAGCACCGCGTGGTTGGCCTCCCACCCGTCCGGGAACTTCACCACCGTCCCGAGCTGGACCGGTTCCGTCGACGGGTAGTCGTCCAGGAGGTCACTCACGCCCGCTCGGCACACCACGATGCAGGCGTGCCGGTGGCGGGAGGCGAGGACGCACAGGCGGCCCGTCTCCAGGTGGAAGGCGGTGGCGTCGGGGCGGCCGGAGAGCGGGTGGAGGACGACCGTGACGTCGTACTCCCGGCCCTGGAGCCGGTTCGCCGTGTCGACGGTGACGTCACTCACGCCCAGTTCCACGAGCGCCGCCCGGACCGCCGCCGCCTGGTCGCGGTGCGCGGTGCCAACGGCGATCCGGTCGGCTGTCAGGGGTGCGGGGTCGGGTGAGCGTTCCGACGTCGCCGCGCCGCCCCGGTCCAGCAGCCGCCGTACGACCGTCGCAACCGCCCGGACCGCCTCCGGGTCCGTCCGCGGAGTGTGCCGTGCGGGCAGCTCCAGCAGGCCCCAGCCCGCCTCGGCCGCCTCGTCGATCACCTTGTCGGGTCCTGAGCCGTCGGAGGGGACGGCGAAGGTGAGGCGGCGGTCGTCGTGGTCCGTGCCGCTGCGGAAGCGTGTGTACGGGTAGAACGCGTCCGAGACCAGCGGGGCGGCGGAGGCGGGGAGCCGCCAGGACACCGGCAGGCGGTGTTGGGGCAGCTCGGGGTTGTGCGCGAGCAGGGTCGTCACCGCGGACGCCGAGGGGTCGTACGACAGACCCGCCCACTGCTCGCTGCCCACGATCGCGAACGGATCCAGCTGCCCCGGGTCGCCCACGAACAGCGCCCGCTCGAACAGCCCGGCCACGGCCAGCAGCGAGTCCGAGCGCATCTGGTACGCCTCGTCCACGATCGCGTGCCGCCACGGCTCGTCGACCTTCACATGCGCCCACTTCGCGGCCGTGGAGATCGTGACCGGCAGCCCGGTCAGATCCGCCGCCTTCGCCGACTTCCGTACGTTCGGCAGGTCGTCCAGCGCCTTGTCGTACAGGTCGGCGTCGCTGCTGTGCAGACGGCCCACCGGCAGCTCGGGGTTCTTCTCGGCGAGCCGGAGGACGAGGTCGTCGACCTGGGCGTTGGTCTGCGCCACGACCATCAACGGGCGGCCCGCCTCGGCCAGTTCCAGTGCCGCCCGCACCACCAGCGTGGACTTGCCGGCGCCGGGCGGGGAGTCGACGACCACACCTCGGTGCGTGCTGTGCAGGGTGTCGGCGAGGATCGCGTCGGTGGCCTGCGCGGCCGCCGCACCCGGGTCGAACACGGCGGTCACAGGACGTCCTCCTCGGTCGGCTGATCGGCGGCCTCCGGTACGGCCTCCCCGGGCGGCCCGCCGTGGGTCCACGGTGTCTGCTCCGGGTCGGGCAGCTTCGCCCCGCCCCGCTGCTCGTGTTCGAACAGGGTGTAGACGACCCGGTCGCCCTTCTCCGGCACGGACCCCGCCTCGGGCTCCTTGCCGCGGCCCATCTTGTCCAGGACACGCAGGACCAGCAGATCGCCGTCGCCGCTGACGAGCTCCGCCGACTGCGGCTTCCCGCCCAGCGAGCGGTAGACCTTCACCCGCTCGCCGAGCTGCGGCCGGTCGTCCGTGCGGACGGTGACCAGCGGGCGCGGGCTCGGCCGCTTGCCCTCGCTGTACGCCATGACGACATCGGTGACCTCGCCCGCGAACGCCTCCCCGGCCAGCCGCCGCCCGGCCATCACCAGCGGGTCGTCGAGCGCTTCCTGGGCTTCCAGTCGGGCCTGTTCGCGCTCGCGCGAGGCGAGTTTGTTCGCCGCGGTCACCGCGTCGTCGCGGCGCGGCTGCGGGGGCTCGCCGGCCGTGATCCGGTCCCGGTGGGCGGTGAACGACCAGCGGTCGCGCGTCCACCGCTCCTCGACATGCGCGCCGACGGGCAGTTCACGCAGCCGGTCCAGGCCCTGCCACACCGCGTCCCAGGTGGGCCGGGTGACGCTCTCGACCAGCGCGCGGATCTCCTGCTCGGCCCTGGTCAGCGCGCCGAACCGGTCGTCCGCCTGCAAGCCGTCCTCGGCGGCGGCCAGTGCGATGCGGGCCCGGTCGTAGCGCTCGAAGGCGGGGGCGAGCAGCTTGTTGTCGAACGCCGGGTCGGTGGCCGGGCCCGCGGGCGGGCACAGCAACTGGCCCCGGTCGTCGCGCGCGAGCTCCGCGCGCGCGGCGGCCTCGGCGCCCGTGACGCCCTCCGGCGGGTCGATCCAGGCGAGCAGCGCGCCCAGATGCTGGTCCTCCAGCGTGGACTGCCCGGTCGCCCAGTGCCGGGCCAGCACGTCGGTCATCGCCAGCAGCAGCGAGGAGCCGGGTACCCGGGACCGCTCGCCGTAGTGCGTCAGCCACCGGCCGAGCAACGGCACCCGGGGCGGCGCGGGATAGGGGGTCTCCGGGTCCTGCTCCGCCGTACGGCGAAAGCGCATGGAACGGCCGAGCAGGCGTACGAGGTCCAGGCCCGCGCGGCTCGGGACGATCAGCTGGGGGGCGTCCGCGCACAGGTCGACCTCGACCTTGACCCGCTTGCCGGTCTCCGGGTCGGTGTCGGTGCGCTCGGCGGCCTCGACGACGTCGGCGTACGCCTCGATGTGCGGCAGCACGACATCGGCCAGCTCCGCCAGGAACGCGAACCTGAGGTCGCGGTCGCGCGGTTGCGGTACGACCAGCAGGCGGGGCGCGTCCCGGTCCGTGCCGACCAGGGCGCCGAGCGGGGCGCCGGCCTCACCGGCGGTGGTGAGCGGCACGAAGACCAGCGGCCGCTCGGACAGCTGCCGGTGGCGGACGGTCGCCGAGGGCTGGGCGCGGCCGGTGCTGACCGCCTCGAGGCGGGCGAGGGTGGCGATCAGGGACACGGGACCGCCTCCCGGTCGCCGAGCGCCTCGGCACGTAGGTGTGCCGCTCTGCGCAGCGCCGCCACCGCCGGGTCGGCCGGGTCCCCGGCCGTGCCACGGGCCGCCGCCAGTACGTCCTCGACGGTGCTCAGACCGCCCAGTTCGGCGCGGACCGAACGGCCCAGCGAGGTGACCGCGCCGGCCGTACGTGAGCGGTCGCGGCAGTGGAAGGCCAGCTCGCAGGCGGACAGGCACTCGGGCGCGTACGTCGCCGGGACGGACTCCACGGCGGCCGTGAGCTCGGTGGCGGGCAGCTCGGGGTCGAAGCAGGTGCCCTCGGGGAGCGCGTCGGCGATCTCCTCGATCCGGGTGAGCCGCGCCAGCTGACGGGCGGTCACCGCGCGCTGCTTGCGGATGTCGACGGCGGAGGCGGTGGGGAGGTTGGAGAAGTCCTTGGGGCAGACGAGGAGGATCCGGTGCCGCACGCGCGGGTGCGGCTCGAGGCGCGCGGCCACCTGCTCCAGTGCCAGGACGTACACCGCCGCCTGGCGGGCCGCCGCGCCGACCTTCGACGGGTCCGCGGAGCCGTCCAGCATCGGGAAGGACTTGATCTCCACGACCGTCCAGGAGCCGTCGGGGTGCACCACCACCGCGTCCGGCTCCAGGAAGGCGGGCGAGCCCGCTACGTCGAGCGCGAGCATCGGATGGTCCAGCAGCGTCCAGGAACCCGGCGCCTCGCTCGCCTCGCGCAGCGCCAGCGCCGTACGGGCCGCACGGCCCTCGGGGCCGGTCGCCGAGAGGTCCGGCACGTGCGCGCGGGCGGGTGGCTCGGCCGAGCGGTCCAGCTTCTCGTGCACCAGCCGCAGCAGTTCGGCGCCGCCGTCCGCCTTGACCTTCGCCTCGAAGGCGTTGCCCCGGGTGAGCGCGAACTGCGACTGCCCAAACGCCGAGGGGGCGCCCAGCGCGCTCGCCAGCGCCGTCTTGTTCACCCCGGCGCCGTCGAGGATCGCGCGCCGCTTGCAGCCGGGGTTGGCGGCGAGGGCGGCCAGGGCGCGCGCGTCCAGCGCCTTGGCCGGTACCTCGGGACCGCGCAGCTCAGCGAGCCGTTGCCGGAGCGCCGTCCCCCGCGTCCGTGGGAGAGGCACCCGGCTCGGCTCCGGGCTCGAACCGTGACTCGCGCTGCCGTGGAAATCGCTCACCCGCGGAAGTCTGGCATCCGCCACTGACAATCGAGGCCTGTGCGGTGACAGAGGCCTCGGTGGCGGACTTCGCCGAGCGAGCCGCGATCAGGCTGCCGCGGCCCTCGAAGCGTGCCCGGACCCGCTCCGCGCAGCGCAGGACGTACGGCGTCAGCAGGAACCCGGCGCCCATCACCGCGGCGCCCGCGACGGCGTCCAGGAAGTAGTGGTTCGCGGTGCCCATGACCACGATCACGGTCACCAGCGGGTAGACAACACCCGCGATCTTGGTGAGGCGGTTGCCGCCGTAGCGCCACAGCATGACGCCGCACCACAGCGCCCAGCCGCAGTGCAGGCTCGGCATCGCCGCGTACTGGTTGGTCAGACCTCCCAGGCCCTTCGGGGCGCTCGCGTCGCCGCCCCACCAGCCGTAGGTGCTGTACTGGGCCATCGTGTCCACGAAGCCGTGCGTCGGGGAGAGCAGCCTCGGCGGGCAGGTCGGCAGCAGGGTGAAGCCGATCAGGCCGATGAACGTGGACGTCATCAGCCAGGTGCGGGCGGCGCGGTAGTGCACGGCGCGGGATCTGAAGATCCAGACCAGGATCAGCGGAGTGATCAGGTAGTGCAGCGAGGCGTACCAGAAGTCGGCCGGTACGCCCAGCCAGGGTTCGCTGGTGAAGAGACGGTTCAGCGGGTGCTCGGCGTTGAGATGCAGCAGCTTCTCGATGCGCAGGATCGCCAGGCCGGTGTCGACGGCCGAGTTGACATCCCCGGCGACCAGCAGGCGGCCCGCCGAGTAGCACGCGTACACCAATACGATCAGTGGCAGCTCGGTCCACCAGCGCAGACGGCTTCGTGGTGCCGCCTGTATGCCCGGTGTCTCGGCGTGCGGCATCCGATCGCCTCCCCCTTCATCGTCGTGGCGCCGGTTGCCCGGACGGGCCACTTTACGGTGTATGTGCACGCCTCCGTCGGGCGCCCCCGGCCCTGATAGACGCAGAGATCGCCCTCGGGGTTGCCCTCTCACAGGGTGCGGGATGATGGATGGGTTCCGCCTCGCATATTCCTGGAAAGGCACTCGACTCCATGGCACCGCGCATTCTGTTGGCCCGACACGGACAGACCGCGTGGTCGCTGTCCGGGAAGCACACCGGGCGGACCGATGTGCCGCTGCTGGAGGAGGGGCGGCGGGGGGCGAAGCTGCTCGGGGAGCGGTTGCATCGCGCTCCGCTGGAGGGGCTGCCGGGCGTGGAGGTGCGGACCAGTCCGTTGGTACGCGCGCGTGAGACGTGTGAGCTGGCGGGGTTCGGGGAGCGGGCCGCTGTCTGGGACACGCTGATGGAGTGGGACTACGGCGACTACGAGGGCATGACCCCTGCCGAGATCCAGGCCGTGCGGCCTGGGTGGCTGATCTGGCGGGACGGTGTTCCCTCGGGGGAGACGCTGGACTCGGTCAGTGCGCGGGCGGATGAGGTGGTGTCCTGGGCGCGGTCCGCGGACCGGGACGTGCTGGTCTTCGCCCATGGGCACATCTTGCGGTCCATCGGGGCGCGTTGGCTGGGGCTGCCGCTGTCGTTCGCCGCGCGGATACGGCTGAATCCGACGTCGCTTTCGGTTCTGGGGTGGGCGTATGGGGAGCCGGCGATCGAGAGCTGGAACGACTTGGGGCATTTGGTGGGCTGAGGTCGGGCTGTTTTCGCCCCCGCCGCCCCTACCCGTCCCATCCCTGGGGGCTGCCGCCCCCAGACCCCCGCTTCGGCCTGAACGGCCTCGTCCTCAAACGCCGGACGGGCTAGATGCCCGCCGCCCCGTTCACACCGCCCGTGGCAAACCCGCGTGCTTGTCCAGGAACGTCGATACCCCTGACGCCCGCCTGTGCGGGAGCAACACCCGGGCCGTTCCCGCCAGCATCGTCTGGATTCGGGAGGATTGGACCTCTGCCAACAGGTCCAGTACTCGCATTCCCGCCGCCGCGGCCTCGTCCGGGCGGCCGCCCCTCGCCAGGTCGTCTGCCAGTTGCGCCGTGTACAGGGCGATGTTGCGGGTGAAGTGCGGGTCCTGGAGGTGGGCCGCGCGGCCCGCGTGGCGTGCCGCTCGGCGCCAGTCGCCCAGCGTCGACCAGCACTGCGCCTCCAGGCCCTCCAGCTCTGCCTCGCCGTAGAAGCTCATCCACTCGGGGTCGGTGTCCGAACGGCCCCGGTCGTAGAGGGCCTGGGCACGTGCGAGTGCCTGGGCGCAGCCCGTGCGGTCGGCGAGGCCCGCCCAGCCGCCCGCCTCGCGCAGCGCGAGCAGGGACATCAGGCGCGCGGAGCCCAGGGGCCGCGCGACGCGTTGCGCGGCCTGGGCCGCGCGCACCGCCTCGCGTGGGCGTCCCGCGTCCCGCGCGAGGAAGGACGTGTTGCAGAAGGCGTGCGCCTCCAGCGCCGGGTCCCCGGCCATCCGGGCGGTCGCCAGCGCCTCCGCGTAGTGGGAGCGCGCGTCGTCGAACCGCCCCGAGTCGTGCGCCAGCCAGCCCACCGAGATGGCCAGCTCACCGGCGCCCGAATGCAGCCGTTCACCCGCGGCGTGGCGCGTGGTATCGGCGTCCAGCAGCGCATACGCGGCGCGCAGCGGCGCCGCCGCGCGCCGGTACAGGCCGTCCGCGCCGTGCCGGTCGTCCAGCAGCCGGATCCTGCGGACCGCTTCCTCCAGCACCTCCACCTCGCTCGCCCCGACCCGCCGGGCGGGCCGTTCCGCGGCCGTGGCGTCGAGGGCGAGCCCGAAAGGGCTGAGCGAGGCGGCGGCCACCGTGGCGCCTCCGCCGGTCATGAATGCGCGACGCAGCACGTCGCTCTCCTCGGGTTTCTCGTGCGTGTCGTACGGGTCTTGCGTGTCATACGGCTCGAGCGCCCCCCACGTCTCACCCACGTCGGCGCGCGCCCGGCGTCCGCGTACGGACGAGCGGGGCGCGAAGCCCAGGTCGGTGAGCGTGCGACCGGCGAACATGTGCAGGAACACCCGTTCGTACGCGTAGTTGGGGCACCGGATCTCGCCCGCCTCGACCCGGCCGACGTAACGCGCGTCACAGCTGACCCGCTCCCCGATCTCGCGCGCCGCCCTGCGGACCGCCGCGGCGAACTCGGCCGGCGAGCGCTGTCCGCGCAACTGCCGGAACGCGAGGTTCGGTCGGGGTGGTCTGGGGGGCTGGGAAGGGTTCAGCTCTGACGACGTCATGGCCGGGTCCTCTCGTGCGAACCGTCGAACCATGCCGGACTGGAGGCGAGTTGAACTATTTGTTCGCTTCGTACCCCCGGTGCCCGGCGGGCAAGAACGTACCTGCTGTGTCGGACCCGCCATGCAGTGTTTGGCTACAAACCGGATATCTCATCCAACATCTGCCATGAACTGCCATCCTTTGCGGCGGACTTGTGCCGTAGCCGTTGACGCGGTGACACGTTGAACCACATGGACCGGGAGCCGCCCGACTCCCGACCCGCTCGTTTCGAGGAGGGGTTCCGTGGTGGAGGCCGGGATGGAGACCAGACAGAGCATCGATCCTTGTACGCCGTCGACGACGGTGGGGCACCCGCCGACCCCGGAGTGCAGCGCGCCGCCGTGCACGGGAGCGGCCTGCGATCTGGTGACGGTGCCGACGCGGCAGGGGTTGGAGGCGGTCGACATCCTTCGGCGGGGGGCGGGGGACGCGGTCGGGCCCGTACTGCACGACGACGACTGCGACACCCTCGGGTTCGTGGTGCCGGCCGGGACCGCGGCGGGCTGGGACGTGCCGGGGAGCACCTGCACGCAGACCAATGGGCGCGGGCTGAGCCTGGACCCCGAGCCACCGGTGGAGGGCTCCGACTGGCTGCTCCCGCCCGGCGAGGCGGACCTCGCCACGGATCCGGCGGTGCTGCGGGCGGCGCTGGGCGAGGCGGCGCGGCTGATCGAGGCGGCGGACAACTGCCGGTGACGTGGACTGCGTGATCACGTCGGCCTCCGCATAATGGCCGAATGGGCAAGTCCAGAAACTCCCGCCGCCACGACCCGGCCGCCGCCGCGGTCGTCGAGGCCGTCGACGGCGGGCTCGCCGAGCTGATACCCGATCGGGAGCGGAGCCGGGCCTGGACGCTGCTCATCGACGGCGCGCCCCAGTCCCACGTCGACCTGGACGACCCCGGCTACCTCTCCTTCGAGTACCAGCGGCGGCTCGGCCACGTCATCGACCTCGTCGCCCCTGCCGGGAAGCCCGTCCAGGCCGTGCACCTCGGCGGTGGTGCCTTCACCCTCGCCCGCTACGTCGCCGCCACCCGCCCCCGCTCCACCCAGCAGGTCGTCGAGCGGGACGCGGGCCTCGTCCAACTGGTCCGCCGCGAGCTGCCGTTGGAGCGCAACGCCCGGATCCGGGTGCGCTCGGTGGACGCGCGGGAGGGTCTCGCCAAGGTGCCCGACGGCTGGGCCGATCTCGTCATCGCCGATGTGTTCAGCGGCGCCCGCACCCCGGCCCATCTGACCTCCACCGAGTTCCTCGACGAGGTCCGCCGGACCCTGCGCCCCGGCGGCTGGTACGCCGCCAACCTCGCCGACGGACCGCCGCTCACGCATCTGCGCGGCCAGATCGCCACCGCGGCCGCCCGCTTCCCCGAGCTCGCCCTGGTCGCCGACCCGACCGTCCTGCGCGGCAAGCGCTTCGGCAACGCCGTCCTGGTCGCCGCCGACCACCCGCTCCCGATCGCGGAACTCACCCGCCGAGCCGCCTCGGACCCCCACCCGGGAAGGGTCGAGCACGGCAGAAGCCTGACCGACTTCACGGGTGGAGCGGTCCCCGTCACGGACGCCGCGGCCGTCGCCTCCCCGGCGCCCCCGGCCTCCGTCTTCCGCTAGAAACGGGCCCGGGTCAGTAGTTCCCGATCTCCACCCGCGGCGCGCTGTCGTGCCAGGTGCAGAACACCGACACCCGGTCCGCGCCCTGCGCGAACTCCACCCGGATCCACGACTCCGTCTTCCACACCTGCATCGACCAGCCCGTGCCCGGCGTCGCCGACACCAGCGTCGCGTAGGTCTTACCGAGGTCGAAGACCACCCGGCCGCCGTCGGTGTCGTAGCTCTTGACCTGGCCGGAGGCCGTGGGGGAGGGGGTCGGGGTGCTGGAGGGCCGGGGTGTGGCCGAGGGGGACGACGGCTTCGGCGACGGGCTCTTCGCGGGCTGCGACGCCGACGGGGTCCCGCGCTGCGTGGAGGAGGCCAGCGGCTTGGAGTCCTGCGTGGTCGCGTCCGCCGCCGCGATGGGCAGGGCGCGGGGCGGGTCGTACGCCGTGCCCGCCATGACCGTGTGGACGCCCCACCACGACAGCGTGACCGCCGCGCCCGTGGCGAGCGACCAAGCCAGTACGTGTACGAGTCCTCTGCGCATCGCGGGCCATACTGCCTCACCCGTCCCACAGGTGTCGCCCGGTTGTGCACAGCGCGGCAGTTGTCCACAGGTCCGGACCGGGCTCGGCCGCATGGCGTACGGTGCGGCGCATGGCAAGTGTGCTCGTGGTCGAGGACGACCAGTTCGTACGCTCCGCCCTCATCCGGCATCTGACCGACGCCGCACACACCGTGCGCAGTGTCGGCACCGCCCTTGAGGCGCTGCGCGAGGTCGCCCATTTCCGTTTCGACGTGGTCATCCTGGACCTCGGTCTGCCCGATCTGGACGGGTCCGAGGCCCTGAAGATGCTGCGCGGGATCACCGATGTGCCTGTGATCATCGCCACGGCCCGCGACGACGAGACGGAGGTCGTCCGGCTGCTGAACGCGGGCGCCGACGACTACCTCACCAAGCCGTTCTCCGTGGAGCACCTGTCCGCCCGCATGGCCGCCGTCCTACGACGGTCCCGGGCCACCGTCGGGGAGCAACAGCCGGAGTCCGTGCTCCGCGTCGGCGGCCTGACCGTCGACCCGCTGCGCCGCCAGGCCGAGCTGGACGGCGTACGACTCGACCTCACCCGCCGTGAGTTCGACCTGCTCGCCTTCCTGGCCGGCCGCCCGGGCGTCGTCGTACCGCGCAAGGAGCTGCTCGCCGAGGTGTGGCAGCAGTCCTACGGCGACGACCAGACCATCGATGTGCATCTGTCGTGGCTGCGCCGCAAGCTCGGCGAGACCGCCGCGAGCCCGCGCTATCTGCACACCCTGCGCGGGGTCGGGGTGAAGCTGGAACCACCGGGGGTGCAGCCATGAGATGGGCCCTGGTCAAGGTCTCGCTCGCCGTCACCACCATGGTGGTGCTGGCCTTCGCGGTGCCGCTCGGACTCGTCATCAAGGAGATGGCCCGCGACCGCGCCTTCTCCAACGCCGAGCGGGAGGCCGCCGCGGTCGCCCCGGCACTGTCCATCACCACCGACCGCGACCAGCTCGAACGCGTCGTCGCCTCCGCCGGCTCCGAGGCGGAGATGGCCGTGCACATACCCGCGGCCGACGGCACCGAGGCCGTCGACATCGGGCGGCAGCGCGCCGCGCGCGACGACATCGCGACCGTACGACGGCTCGGCCGCGCCTCCACCACCGAGGTGCCCGGCGGCTCCACCCTGCTCCAGCCCATCGCGCTGAGCTCCGGCGAGATCGCCGTGGTGGAGGTGTACGTCCCCGAGGCCGAGGTCAGCAACGGCGTCTCGACGGCCTGGGCGGTGCTCGCCGCCGTCGGTGTCGCGCTGATCGTCGGCTCGGTCGCGGTCGCCGACCGGCTCGGCGTACGGATGGTGCAGCCCGCGCAGCGTCTGGTCGAGGGCGCGCACGAGCTGGGGGAGGGCAAGCTGGGGGCCAGGGTGCCGGAGGAGGGGCCGAACGAACTGCGGCTCGCGGCGGCCGCGTTCAACTCGATGGCCGACCAGGTCGTCCAACTGCTCGCGAACGAGCGGGAGCTGGCGGCCGATCTGTCGCACCGGCTGCGGACCCCGCTGACCGTGCTGCGGCTCAACACCGCCTCGCTCGGGGACGGTCCGGCCGCCGAGCAGACCAGGGCCGCCGTCGCCCAGTTGGAGCGGGAGGTCGACACCATCATCCGTACGGCCCGGGAGGCCAAGCCGCAGACGGCGGCGGCCGGTCCGGGGGCCGGGTGCGACGCGGCCGAGGTGGTGCGCGAGCGGATGGCGTTCTGGTCGGCGCTGGCCGAGGACGAGGGGCGCAAGGTGCGGGTGGCCGGGGTCGACCGGCCGGTGCGCATACCCGTGGCCCGGGCCGACCTGGCCGCCGCGCTGGACGCGCTGCTCGGCAATGTCTTCCGGCACACCGCGGAGGGCACGGCCTTCGCGGTCGACGTCCACAACGGCGAGGACGCGGTGATCGTGCTCGTGTCCGATGCCGGGCCCGGCATACCCGACCCGGAGGCGGCGATGGCCCGCGGGCGGGGCTCGGGCAGCGCGGGATCGACCGGGCTCGGCCTGGACATCGTGCGCCGGCTCGCGGAGTCGACCGGCGGGGATGTGCGGATCGGCTCGTCCGTGCTCGGGGGGACCGAGGTGCGGATCTGGATCCAGCTCGACGCTCGGGCGCCCGAGCGCCGGGGGCACCGGGTGCGCAGGCGCCGTAGCGGCCGATTGGTCTCGACCTTTAACCGGCCCCGATCCCTTCCTTAAGCGCACCCTAAGATCCTCAACCGCCGTCCCGATCAGGCTGTTTGCCCGATTCGGCCTCGCTAGCGTGCTGCCGCACCCCCACCCCCGTGAGCAGCGAAAGCAGGCATGCGATGAGCATCCACCGGCGCAAGGTCAGCCGCAGGAACAAGGCGATAGGCGGCCTCGTCGCCGCGGCCGTGGTCGGTGGCGGCGCCGTCTTCCTCACCGGCACCGCGCAGGCGGCCGGCGTGGGCGCCGCGTACACCAAGACCAGTGACTGGTCGACCGGTTACACCGCGCAGTACGTCGTCACCAACGACACCGGCTCGGCGAAGGCGGACTGGACCCTCACCTTCGACCTGCCGTCGGGCGCGAAGCTGGGCTCGCTGTGGAACGCCGAGTCCAGCGTGAGCGGTTCGCGGGTCACCGTGAAGCCGCCGACCTGGGACAAGGACGGTCTGGCGGCCGGGGAGTCGGTCACCGTCGGCTTCGTCGTCAACGGCTCCGGCGACCCGACCGGCTGTGTCGTCGACGGAGTCAAGTGCTCCGCGGACGAGGGCGCGACCCCGGAGCCGACCGGCCGCCCCACCCAGACGGCAACACCCACGGCCACCCCCACGCCGACCCCCACCCCGACCCAGACCGCCACCCCCACGGCCAAGCCCACCGAGTCCACCGGCAGCGGCAACACCACGAACGCCGGATTCGCCCCGTACGTCGACACCTCCCTCTACCCGGCCTTCGACCTGGTCGGCACCGCCGAGGCCACCGGTGTGAAGAACTACAACCTCGCGTTCATCACCGACGGCGGCGGCTGCACGCCCAAGTGGGGCGGGGTGAGCGACCTGGCGAGCGACGCGGTGGCCGCGCAGATCGGCGCGCTGCGCGCCAAGGGCGGCGACGTCCGGGTGTCCTTCGGCGGCGCGGCCGGCAGCGAGCTGGCGACGACCTGCTCCTCGGCGGACGCGCTGGCGACGGCGTACGAAAAGGTCGTGGACGCCT
This sequence comes from Streptomyces sp. NBC_00287, assembly GCF_036173105.1. Taxonomy (NCBI): domain Bacteria; kingdom Bacillati; phylum Actinomycetota; class Actinomycetes; order Kitasatosporales; family Streptomycetaceae; genus Streptomyces; species Streptomyces sp. NBC_00287. The sequence goes on along the minus strand of NZ_CP108053.1, from coordinate 3,653,098 downwards.
ATGACCTCACCAAGGTCGACTTCGACGTCGAGGGCGGCGCGCTGCCCGACACCGCGGCCAACACCCGCCGCGCCCAGGCCATCGCCGAGCTGCAGAAGCAGCATCCGGACCTGGACGTCTCCTTCACTCTCCCGGTGATGCCGGAGGGCCTGACCCAGCCCGGCGTGGACCTGCTGGCCGACGCCAAGAAGAACGGCGTGAGCATCGACGCCGTCAACATCATGGCGATGGACTACGGCCCGGCGTACAGCGGCGACATGGGCACCTACGCCGAGCAGGCGGCCACCGCCACCCAGGCCCAGATCAAGGGCGTCCTCGGCCTGTCCGACAGCGCCGCCTGGAAGACCGTCGCGGTCACCCCGATGATCGGCGTCAACGACGTGGTCACCGAGATCTTCAAGGTCGAGGACGCCACCCAGCTGGTGAACTTCGCCGAGTCCAAGGGCCTCGGCTGGCTGTCGATGTGGTCGGGGACCCGGGACAAGGCCTGCCCCGGCGGCCCGAAGCCGGCGGCCGACGCGACCTGCAGCTCCATCGACCAGGACAAGAACGCCTTCGCCAAGGCGTTCGGGGTCTACAAGTAGTTCGGGGTCTACAAGTAGCCCGAAAGACCGGGGCGCGGCACACCCGCAAGGCGCCGCGCCCCGCCCCCCGTCAGGCCGACTCCACCCCCGGAAGCGCCCCCGTCCGAGCCGCCTGTCCGTACCACAGGGCGCTCGACTTCGGGGTCCGTTCCAGCGTCGTGTAGTCGACGTACACCGCGCCGAAGCGCTTGCCGTAGCCGTAGGACCACTCGAAGTTGTCCATCAGGGACCACAGGTAGTAGCCGCGGACATCGGCGCCGTCCTCGATGGACCGGCGGACCGCCGAGAGGTGGCCGTGGAGATAGGCGATCCGCTCCGGGTCGTGGACGTGGCCGTCGGGGTCGGGCTTGTCGTCGTAGGCCGCGCCGTTCTCCGTGATGTACAGCGGCAGACCCGGGGCCTCGCGGGCGTAGCGCATGATCAGGTCGTGCAGGCCGGACGGGTCGATCGTCCAGCCCATCTCCGTACGCTCGCCCGGGGTTTGGTGGAACGCGACATCCTCCGCGCCCGGCCAGGGCGAGTACGCGCTCGCCCCGTGACCGTCCGCCCGCGGGCCCGTCGGCGCCGACGCCCCCGCCGAGACCAGCGTCGGCGTGTAGTAGTTGAGGCCCAGCGCGTCCAACGGCTGGTTGATCAGGGCCAGATCGCCGTCCTGCACATACGACCAGTCCGTCAGCGACTCCGTCGCCGTCAGCAGCGACTGCGGGTAGGCGCCGTGCAGCATCGGACCGTGGAAGACGCCGTTGGCCAGGTCGTCGATCCGCTGCCGGGCCGCCAGATCCGCCGGGTCGTCGGAAACCGCCCTGACCACCGAGGAGTTGAGGCTCACCGCCAGCGAGTTGCGGGCCGGCATCACCGAGCGCAGGGCCGAGGCGCCGAGGCCGTGCGCCAGATTCAGATGGTGCGCGGCGCGCAGGGAGGCCGCCGGGTCGGTACGGCCGGGCGCGTGCACGCCCGAGGCGTACCCCAGAAAGGCGCTGCACCACGGCTCGTTGAGCGTGATCCACTGCTCCACCCGGTCGCCGAGCGCCTCGCCGACGATCTGCGCGTACTCGGCGAACCGGTACGCCGTGTCCCGCTCCGGCCAGCCGCCCGCGTCCTCCAACTCCTGCGGCAGATCCCAGTGGTAGAGCGTGACCGCCGGCTTGATGCCGTGCGCGAGCAGCTCGTCCACCAGGCTCCGGTAGAAGTCCAGACCCCGCTGGACCGCGGGCCCCCGGCCGGTCGGCTGCACCCGCGACCAGGAGATCGAGAAGCGGTACGCGGTCAGGCCCAGCTCGGCCATCAGCGCCACGTCCTCGCGGTAGCGGTGGTAGTGGTCGACAGCGATGTCACCGGTCTCGCCACCGGCCGTCCTGCCCGGCGTATGGCTGAAGGTGTCCCAGATCGACGGGGTACGGCCGTCCTCCCGCACCGCCCCCTCGATCTGGTACGCGGAGGTGGCTGCGCCCCAGAGGAAGGCGGGAGGAAAGGTCACCGGGGTCACCGGCTGTTCGGACTCAGGCATGGAAGCGCTCCCATAGGAGGTCTTGGAGACCAACAGGTAGGGGGAATGGGGGGAGTGGGGGGAGAGACGGGGCCGAGGCGGCGGTGACCCGGCCCCCCGAGAAGATGTGCGGGCCTCAGCCCTTGACCGCGCCCTGCATGATGCCGCCCACGATCTGCTTGCCGAAGATCGCGAAGACGAGCAGCAGCGGCAGCGTGCCCAGCAGCGCACCCGCCATGATCAGGGACTGGTCCGGCGTATAGCCACGGCCCAGGCCCGCGACCGCCACCTGCACGGTCGGATTGCCGTTCTGGGTCAGCACCAGGAACGGCCACAGGAAGTCGTTCCAGGTCTGCACGAACATCAGCATCCCCAGCACCGCCATCGCGGGACGGGCCGCCGGGAACACCACATGCCAGATCACCCGCCAGCTGCTCGCGCCGTCCACCCGCGCCGCCTCGATGATCTCGTCCGGCAGCGCCTGGAGCAGATACTGCCGCATGAAGAACACCCCGAACGCGCTCACCAGCGACGGGAAGATCACCGCCTGGAGCTGGTCGGACCAGTCGAGTTCGGCCACCATCATGTACAGCGGGATCACACTGAGCTGCGGCGGCACCATCATCGTGCCGATCACGATCAGCATCAGCGCGTTACGGCCTTTGAAGCGCAGCTTGGCGAAGGCGAACCCGGCGATCGTCGACAGCACGACGATCGTCACCGCAGAAATGCCCGCCACGATGGTGGTGTTGAGGAAGGCCTCGCCCAGGTTGGCGTCGGTCCAGGCGATTTCGAGTTTCTCGAAGAGGCCCGAGCCGAACCAGAGCGGCGGCGGGTTCTCGGCCAGCCGCTGGTTGTCGCGGGAGGCGGCGATCGCCGTCCACACCAGCGGGAACAGCGAGCCGATGGTGAACAGCGCGAGGATCACATACGCGATCGGTCCCGCGTGCATCTGCCCGCCGGCCCGCGCCGACTTGGGCCGCCGTACGCGCCGCCGGTCCTCGGGGGCGTCGGGTTTCGTCATGGTCGTCGTCACGGCCGGTCTCCTAACTACTGGCGCGCAGCCGGCGCGAGATGACGTAGTTGACGATCCCGATCACGATGAGGATCAGGAACATCGTCCAGGCGATGGCGGAGGCACGGCCCAGATGCTGGTTCACCCAGCCCTGCTCGTACAGATACAGGCCGAGCGTCTGGAACTGGTGCTCGGGGCCGCCTGAGGCGCCCTTGTTCGCGTCGAACAGCAGTGGTTCACCGAACAGTTGGGAGGCTCCGATGGTGGAGACGACGACGGTGAACAGGATCGTCGGGCGCAGCGAGGGCAGCGTGACATGGAAGAACTGCTGCCAGCGGCTGGCTCCGTCGAGTGCCGCCGACTCGTACAGATCCTGCGGGATCGCCTGCATCGCGGCCAGATAGATCAGCGCGTTGTACCCGGTCCAGCGCCAGATGACGATCGTGGAGACCGCGATCTTCGAGGCCCAGGTGTCGTTCTGCCAATCGATGCTGTCGATGCCGACGGTGCCCAGCGCCCAGTTGATCATGCCGTAGTCGCGGCCGAAGAGCAGCACGAAGACCAGCGAGGCGGCGGCGATCGAGGTCGCGTACGGGGCGAGCATGACGACCCGGTAGAAGGTCGAGGCGCGCAGCTTGTAGTTGAGGATGTGGGCGATGCCCATCGCCATCATCAACTGCGGAACAGTCGAGATGATGCCGATCCACAGCGTGTTCTCGGCCGCGTTCCAGAAGAAGTCGTCGTCGAAGATCCGGGTGTAGTTGCGCAGGCCGACCCAGTCCATGTCGGTGGGTGCGGTCAGCTCCACCTGGTGCAGCGAGGCCCAGCCCGTGTAGATCAGCGGGAACAGGCCGAAGGCGAGGAACAGCAGGAAGAACGGCGAGACGAAGGCGTACGGGCTCCAGCGGACGTCCCGCTGCCAGCGGCGGGACAGTCGCTTCCGGCGCCGCTGCTCCTGCTCGGTGACCGGACCGCCGCCGGACGGGCGGCCCGGGGCCGCGCCCCCCTCCTTTGCGGGGGACGCGGCGGCGGTGTCGTGCCCAGTGGTCATACGGGTCACTGGTCCAGGGCGTTGTCGATGGTCTTCACGGCGTTGTCCCAGGCTTCCTTGGCGGACTTGCCCTGGGTCACGAGGACCACGCCGTTGTCGGTCAGACCCTGCTGGATGATCTGGTCCTTCGGGCCGATCGTCTGGACCGGGATGTTCTCGGCGGCCTCGGCGAAGATCGTGCCGATCGGCGCGTCACCGGTCATGTCGTTCTTCGCGCTGGTCACCTCGGACGACTCGTACGCGGCCGGGGTGGACGGGAAGCTGCCCTGCACACCGAAGAGCTTGGCCTGCTGCTCGGGAGCGGTCAGCCAGGCGGCCAGCTTCGCCGCCTCCTCGGTGTTCTTGCCGGACTTCGGCACGGTCAGGAAGGAACCGCCCCAGTTACCGGACTTGGGCGCCTGGGCGATGTCCCACTTGCCGGCCGCCTCGGGCTTCGACTTGCCCTTGATGTAGCCGAGCATCCACGGCGGGCAGGACATCGCGGCGAACTTGCTGTTGGCGATCGTCGTGTCCCAAGCCGGCTGGAACTGCGTCTGGTTGCCGATCAGCCCGTCCTCGGCGGCCTGCGCCGTCAGGTCGAAGGCGTCCTTCACAGCCGGGTTCGTCTTGTAGATGACCTCGCCGGAGGAGTCGTAGAACCGGTCCTCCTCACTGCTGAGGATCGCCTGCAGCAGACCGCCGGGGGAGTCCAGGAAGGTGGTGCCCTTGGGCGCCTTGCCCTGGTACTGGTTGCCGACGTCGACGAACTTCTCCCAGCTGCCCGCCCACAGCTTGCCGACCTCCTCGCGGTCGGTGGGCAGACCGGCCGCCTTGAAGAGGTCCGTGCGGTAGCAGATGGCCATCGGGCCCACGTCGGTGCCGACACCGATCGTCTGGCCGCCCTCCGTGGTGGCCTGCTGCCACTTCCAGTCCAGGTAGTCGCCCTCCTTGCCGTACTTCGACAGATCGAGCAGCTTGTCCGACTGCGTCTGGACGATCTCGGCGATATTGCCGACCTCGACCATCTGGATGTCCTGGAGGCCGCTGTTGGTGGTGAGGTGGTTGAGCAGTGCCGGGTAGTAGTTCTCGTTGCGCTCTACGACGGTCTGCTGGATGTCGATGTCCGGGTGGAGCTTCTCGTACTCCTTGTACAGACCGGACTCCTCGAAACCGGCGGTGCCGAACAGGCCAAGGGTGATCTTGGTCTTGCCGCCACCGCCGCCCGACGACGAGCTGCCCTCGCCGTTGTCGTCGCCGTCGTCGGCACAGCCGGCCAGCAGCCCGGCGCCCAGCGACGCCACCGCCGCGAGGACAACCGCCTTACGGCGGATTCGGGTACGTGCTCGCATTGCGTCCTCCTGTTGCCCTGACGTGCCGACCCCCCGGCCAACTGCACTGTTGGGCCCGTTAGTTCTCGCTGCGGCTCGGGCGGGGAACGTGCGGGATGTGTATGTGTCAGGTACCGTGGGAGCGCTCCCACAGGTGATGTGTTGAAGAGTCGTCGGTCCGGGCGGGGGTGTCAAGGGCGTGGGAGCGGAGAGATGCGTTCAGTTATAGGGCTGTTAACTGGACCCCCGGGGGGCGCGACCGTCCCGTCCGGGGCCGGGGCGGCGCTCCCCGCTGGACGGTCACACTGACGGACAGGACTGTTAAATTCCAGGCCGGCGACAAGATGACGGCGAAAGGCGGAGCCCATGGCAAGCCACGGAGCGCGGGGGCGGAGTGGTGGGCGTCCTACCCTCGAAGAGGTCGCCGCGCGTGCCGGTGTCGGTCGCGGCACGGTTTCCCGGGTGATCAATGGGTCGCCGCGAGTCAGTGATGCCACCCGTGCCGCTGTGGAGGCCGCGGTCGCCGAGCTCGGTTATGTCCCGAACACGGCCGCCCGTGCCCTTGCCGCCAACCGCACCGACGCCATCGCCCTCGTCGTCCCCGAGCCGGAGACCCGGTTCTTCGCGGAGCCGTACTTCTCGGACATGCTCAAGGGTGTCGGCGCCGAACTGGGCGACAGCGAGATGCAGTTGCTGCTGATCTTCGCGGGCAGCGACCGTGAGCGGCGCCGGCTCGCCCAGTACCTCGCGGCGCACCGGGTCGACGGTGTCCTGCTGGTCTCGGTGCACGCCGACGACCCGCTGCCGGACCTGCTCGCCCAGCTGGAGATACCGGCCGTGATCAGCGGCCCGCGCTCCGCCGCCGAGACCCTCACTTCGGTCGACTCCGACAACTACGGCGGCGCCCGCCAGGCCGTGGAGCACCTGATCTCCCGTGGCCGCCACCGGATAGCCCACATCACCGGCCGCCTCGACGTCTACGGCGCCCAGCGCCGCGTCGACGGCTACCGCGACGCCCTGCGGGACGCCGGCCAGGCGGTCGACGAGCAGCTGATCGAGCCCGGCGACTTCACCGAGGAGGGCGGCCGGCGCGCGATGGCCGCGCTGCTGTCCCGGCGCCCCGGTCTGGACGCGGTCTTCGCGGGCTCGGACGTGATGGCGGCGGGCGCCCGGCAGGTACTGCGGGAGGAGGGCCGCCGTATCCCCGACGACGTGGCCCTGGTCGGCTACGACGACTCGGCCATCGCCCGCCACATGGACCCACCCCTGACCAGCGTGCGCCAGCCGATCGAGGAAATGGGCCGCAGAATGATCGACCTCCTCCTGGAGGAAATCGCGGACCGCCGCCCGGCGGTGTCCCGCGGCCTCGAACGCCGGCAGGTGGTACTGGCTACGGAGCTGGAGGAGCGGGCGTCGTCGTAGGGGGGCATTCGTCGGGCGGGGCGGATTAGAGCGGCGGCGCGGAGCGTTGGCGGGGGGCCGCGCATGCGGTGAGGTGTGGTGGCGGGCCGGGGGGAGCGGGCGTGGTTCCAGGGTTCTCGTGCGGTGAGGTGTGGTGGCGGGCCGGGGGGAGCGGGCGTGGTTCCAGGGTTCTCGTGCGGTGAGGTGTGGTGGCGGGCCGGAGCGGGCGGGCGTGGTTCCAGGGTTTTCGTGCGGTGAGGTGTGGTGGCGGGGCATCGGGAGTCCTGCATGATCGGCGGGACGCTCAGGCCCGCTGTCTCAGCGGTGCCAGCCCCTCCGGGGTCGCTGGCGGCCCGGGTGTTCGGTGTGGTGGGTGATCAGCCAGGCCGCGCCGAGGAGGATCACGCCCGCGAGCCAGACGAAGACCACCAGCCAGGTGCCGATGGAGCTGCCGGGGTTGTTGGCCTCGCGGCACAGGTCTCCGACGCAGGTTTCTCCGTCTCGCTCCGCCGCGTCCAGCGCGACCACGAGCCACAGCAGCATCGCCAGATTGAATGCCAGGACCAGCCACGTCAGCAGCCGCCACCGATGAGGAATCCGCCGCGACGTCATGACGAGCCTCCCAGGTTCACGACCGGCTCATAAGCTGACGATACGCCTCACCTGCGGCTTCAGCGGGAGCTCCGCCAGCGGACCTCGCCGTCCTGCCACTCGTCGGTCGGCGCGAGACCGGCGGCCCGTGCGACCGCCGCGGAGGCCGTGTGGTCGGGGTGGATATGGGCGACGACGGTACGCCCGGCGAGCCCGTCGACGAGCGTGCGTGCAGCCTCCGAGGCCAGCCCCCGCCCCTGCCAGGGTGTGCCGACGACCCAGGCGATCTCCGCGGCCTGCGCGGTGACAGTCGCCTGGACCGTCCCCACCAGACACCCTTCGGCCCGCAGTCGCAGCACCCAGTTGCACCAGGAGACCTCCGGATCCGGGGATCCGGCGACGAGCCGCTCGTAGCGGGCGGGCAGATCTTCGGGGGCCAGAGGGGAGCCGCCGATGAAGGTGTGCAGCGCCGGGTCCGCCAGTACGGCGGCCATCTCCTCGGCGTGCTCGACGCGCAGCGGCAGCAGGTCCAGACGTGGGGTGCGCAGTGGCTCGGGCATAGGTGAGGGCTCCGTAACGCGATCAGCCGGTGACCTCGATACAAGGTCACCGGCTGATTACTCAGGGTGAGTGACGGGACTCGAACCCGCGGCATCCTGGACCACAACCAGGTGCTCTACCAGCTGAGCTACACCCACCATGACCGGCGGTTTCCTTGGTGGTTCACCGACCGGCCGAGAAAAAGTGTACAGGGTCCGAAGGGGTGCTCGCGCCCGGCTTTTCCGGGGGCCCTGGTGGGGGCCCCTCCCGGCGCTACTGAGCAGGCAGAACGTACTTCGCGGCGATGGTCTTGGCGGTCTCGGAGTCCGGTCCCGGCTGGGGGACGAACACGGCCTCGCGGTAGTACCGCAGTTCCGCGATGGACTCGCGGATGTCGGCGAGGGCGCGATGGTTGCCGTTCTTCTCCGGGCTGTTGAAGTACGCGCGCGGGTACCAGCGGCGGGCGAGCTCCTTGATCGACGACACATCGACGATGCGGTAGTGGAGGTACTCCTCGACCTTCGGCATGTCCCGCAGCAGGAATCCGCGGTCGGTGCCGACGGAGTTGCCGCACAAGGGGGCCTTGCCGGGTTCCTTCACGTGTTCGCGTACATACGCCAGGACCTGGGCTTCGGCGTCCGCCAGCGTCGTACCACCGGCGAGTTCGTCGAGGAGCCCGGACGCGGTGTGCATCAGACGCACCACTTCCGGCATCGTCTCCAGCGCCGAGTCCGGCGGCCGGATGACGATGTCCACACCGTCGCCGAGGATGTTCAGCTCGGAGTCGGTGACGAGGGCGGCCACCTCGATGAGCGCGTCGTCGGACAGCGAGAGGCCGGTCATCTCGCAGTCGATCCACACCATGCGATCGTTCATGCGACCACCCTACGGCTGACGTCCCCTTATTGGGTGCCCCGCGTCGGGTGCCGAAGTCCCTGAACGCCGGACGGGCCGAGTCGCTCGGCTCGTCCGGCGTTCGAGGTCGGCGTCACGACCCGCTGCGCTGCCCCGGCAGGGTCGCCCGCGCTATGTACGCCTCGCGTCCGTTGTCCGAGGACGCCGTCGCCAGGGCCTGACCCACCGTGCTGGCCGCCGGGGTGCGGCGGGCCTGGAGCGGGACCGGGCCGGGTTCCTGGTGCAGCGTGGGCGTCGGTCCCGGCGCGGTGTCGGCGTCAGCCGTCGGCCGCTCGGCCTGCGGGCGCCGGGCGCGGTACGCCGCCCGGTACGCCGCCGGCGACGAGCCGAGCTGGCGGCGGAAGTGCCCGCGCAGCGCCACCGGTGAGCGGAAGCCGCAGCGGCCCGCGACCTCGTCCACCGAGTAGTCGGACGTCTCCAGCAGCCGCTGTGCCTGCAGCACCCGCTGGGTGATCAGCCACTGCAGCGGGGCCGAGCCCGTCAGCGAACGGAAGCGGCGGTCGAAGGTACGGCGCGACATGTACGCGCGCGCGGCCAGCGTCTCCACGTCGAACTGCTCGTGGAGATGCTCCAGCGCCCAGGCGACGACCTCGGCGAGCGGGTCGGCGCCGATCTCCTCCGGTAAAGAGCGGTCCAGGTAGCGCTCCTGGCCTCCCGTCCGGCGCGGGGGGACGACCAGACGGCGAGCCAGCGCGCCGGCCGCCTCATTGCCGTGGTCCGTCCGCACGATGTGGAGACAGAGATCGATTCCGGCCGCCGTACCGGCGGAGGTCAGTACGTCTCCGTCGTCGACGAACAGTTCTCTGGGATCCACGTGCACCGACGGATAGCGCTTGGCCAGCGTCGGTGCGTACATCCAGTGTGTCGTCGCGGGGCGGCCGTCCAGCAGGCCGGCCGCTGCGAGGACGAAGGCGCCGGTGAGCCCTACGATGCGGGCGCCTTCCTCGTGCGCCCGGCGCAGTGCGTCGAGCGCCTCCTCCGGCGGCGGCGAGGTGATCGAACGCCAGGCCGGCACGACGACCGTGCCCGCCCGCGAGATCGCCTCCAGGCCATGTGGTGCGCTGAGTTCCAGCCCTCCGGTGGTCCGCAGCGGGCCCTCTTCGCCGCCGCACACCAGCAGGCGGTAGCGCGGTACGCCGGCGTCCTGGCGGTCGATTCCGAACACCGACAGCGGTATGGAACTCTCGAAGATGGGGCCGCCGCTGAACAGCAGCACCGCGACGATCTCCTTGCGGCGTCGCCCGGAGAGTTTCCGGGCCGCGGCTTCCGGCGCGGCAGTGGAGTCGTGGCTCATACTGCTAAGCCCCCCTCGGTGGTCGCGGCTCCTCGGTTGTGTCGCTCCTGCACGTTTCCCCTCGGTCCTGCACGAGTCCCCCGCCGTAGACAGTCAAGATCGAATCTACTGTGTCGCATCGCGCCGGAGTGGCCGGTTCGCCACTCGGCACATTGTCGACTTGGCAACTTGGCGTGAAGCATTCGATCACGAAGCGTTGCACTCACGGGCCGTGCAGGGAAGTGCGCCTTGTCGCAGTGGCCAATCCACGTAGGGTGCGCGACACCCCCGAGGCCCTTTCCGTGCAGGTCGAACGGGGGTTGGGGGGTGGTCAGGGCAAGGGATGCGCGGTTGCCAGAAGTTGGCTGAAAAGAAGCGTCTGAGGGCATGGAAACCGGTCAGCCGCCCGGTGTATTTCCCCCGGAGTGACGTCCGCCTCGGTGAGAGCCCGTCCCGCTGCGGTGACGACGCCCGCGAGAGGGGGTGTGCGAGGCGTGTTCCTCGGCGAGCAAACGGTCCGCGCCGCGCTCGGAGCGGCGCAACAGCACCCGGCAGGCCGCGGTGACGGCGGCGAGCCCGAGGGCGGTGCCGGTGGCGCCGGCCAGAGAGGTGCCGTACCAGAGGAGGACGACGGGGACGAGGACGCAGCAGAACGCCGCCCAGCGGACCACATCGGTGGTGCTGTCCTGGTGCTGCTGTCCGGACATTGCGTGCTCCCGGTGTCGGTGGCTCACGGGGATCAACGCCTGTTCGAGCGGTCGGTCACTGTGCCGCCCCGGTGTCCGCGGTGCGTGAATCCCGTACGAACCGCCTGTACAGCGCAGCAACCATTGCGTTACGGGCGCACCCTCGTGCATGCTCCCTGGAACCCCCGCGGAGCACATCGCGGGATATGGGCTAAGGAGGCGTGCCGCCGTACCCTTGGGGGTATGGGGTTGGGAAGATGATTCCCGGACACAGCTCCGCGCCGCACCCTGTCGTCCCACCCACACAAGGATCACAACGCCGAGACAGCCATGGCCGGTCACGAATTCTTCGAACCCGCGGACCGCAAGCGGCCCGTCGCCGATCCCACGGCGGCCGAGCCCCTGGCGGCGGAAGAGCCACGTCATTCCTGCGACCCCGCCTTCAAGCACGGCGTCGTCGTCGGCTTCGACGGGTCCACCTCCAGTGAGCGCGCCCTTGCGTACTCCATCGGCATGGCCCATCGCTCCGGCTCCGGCCTGATCATCGTGCATGTCGCCAACCGGCTGCCCACGACGGTGTGGGCCGGGTGCGAGCCGCCGGTCTTCGTGGACGTGCCCGACCATCGCACCGAGGTGCTGGGCCTCGAGCTCGCCTGCGCGGACTATCTCGCGGAGGTGCCGTGGATCCTCGTGGAGCGCGGCGGGGACATCTGCCATGAACTCGAAGAGGTCGGCCGCGAGTACGAAGCGGACGCGATCGTGGTGGGCTCCACGCACGGCATCGTGGGGCGCATCTTCGGGTCTGTCGCGGGGCGGCTCGCCAAGCGGGCGCAGCGGCCCGTCGTTGTCATTCCGTAACTCGCCGTTCTCCCTGGTGAGATGCGCCGTGGGTACGTCCGACACCCTTTCCGTGACGCATAAATCTACTGGCGCGTAGAGGTGTTTGTGCCCTTGTGAAGGGCATATATCGCTCACCGCACAACTGCACATGCATGAAGGGAGCCCGCCGTGGACAACGACGTCTCTGCGGGAAGCGGAATCACTACCGTGGTCGGCCGACTCGCCCTGGGTATCACCCTGTTGGCCTTCGGGCTGGGGTACACCGAAGTGATCGACGGCGTCTCGGCCGCTGACGCCGTATCAATCGCCCAGTATGTGGGCGGAGTTGCCCTCTTCGTCGCGGGCCTCATGGCCTTCCGGGACCGCGACAACGCCTCTGGTACGGCCTTTGCGACGCTGGGTGCGCTGTGGTTCACGTGGGCCGTGTCCGCCGATGCGCAGGTCTCCGCGAACGCCGCCGGGCTGTTCCTGCTGCTGTTCGCCCTGGTCGCGCTGTCGTTGACCCTCGCGGGTGGCGACCAACTCGGGCAGGGCGCCTACGGGTTGTTCTTCGTCTCGCTGCTTCTGCTGTCCATCTCGATGTTCGCCGAGAACGACGGGCTGGCGAAGGTCGGCGGGTGGTTCGCCGTCGCTGCGGGGGCCGTGGCTTGGTACGCGGCTACTGCGGCGCTGGCTCACTGGCCTACTTCGGTTCCGCGGCGTGCTGCCGGCCGGGGCGTGACGGCCACCGGCTAGCTGCGCAGGCTGGGGAGTGGGCGGCTTCCCGGCGACAGAGACGGACCCCCCCGTGTTTGGTGGCAACACGTGGGGGTCCGTCCCTTGTTCGGCCTCTGCGGGTCGTGGGGGCTTGTCGCGCAGTTCCCCGCGCCCCTAAAGGCCGACTACTCCACTGTCACTGACTTCGCGAGGTTCCTCGGCTTGTCGATGTCCCGGCCGAGGGCCAGTGCCGTGTGGTAGGCGAGGAGTTGGAGGGGGATGCCCATCAGGATGGGGTCCAGCTCGTCCTCGTTCTTCGGGACCACGATCGTCTGGTCGGCCTTTTCCTGGGGCTGGTGGGCCACCGCGAGGATCTTGCCGCTGCGGGCCTTGATCTCCTCCATGGCCGCGCGGTTCTTCTCCAGGAGGTCGTCGTCGGGGACGATCGCCACCGTGGGGAGGGCCGGCTCGATCAGGGCCAGGGGGCCGTGCTTGAGCTCGGAGGCGGGGTAGGCCTCCGCGTGGATGTAGGAGACCTCCTTGAGCTTCAGGGACGCCTCACGGGCCACCGGGTAGCCGCGGACCCGGCCGATGAAGAGCATCGAGCGGGCGTCGGCGTACTCCTCGGCCAGCTTCTTGATCTCGTCCTCGCGCTCCAGCATCTCGGCGATCTGGGCAGGGAGCTTGCGCAGGCCCTCGATGATCCGCTTGCCGTCGCGGACCGAGAGGTCCCGGGTGCGGCCCAGGTGCAGGGCGAGGAGCGCGAAGGCGACCGTGGTGTTGGTGAAGCACTTCGTGGAGACCACGCAGACCTCGGGGCCCGCGTGGACGTAGATGCCGCCGTCCGCCTCGCGGGCGATGGCCGAGCCCACGACGTTGACGATGCCGAGGACCCGCGCGCCCTTGCGCTTGAGCTCCTGGACGGCCGCGAGGACGTCGTACGTCTCACCGGACTGGGAGACCGCGATGTAGAGGGTGTCGGGGTCCACGACCGCGTTGCGGTAGCGGAACTCCGAGGCCGGCTCGGCGTCCGCGGGGATGCGGGCCAGCTCCTCGATCATCTGGGCGCCGATCATGCCCGCGTGGTACGAGGTGCCGCAGCCGAGGATCTTCACGCGGCGGATCCGGCGCGCCTCGCGGGCGTCCAGGTTGAGGCCGCCGAGGTGCACGGTGGAGAAGCGGTCGTCGATCCGGCCGCGCAGGACGCGGTCCACGGCGTCGGCCTGCTCGTGGATCTCCTTGTGCATATAGGTGTCGTGGCCGCCCATGTCGTAGGAGGCGGCCTCCCACTCGACGGTGGTGGGCTCGGACGTCGTCCGGGTGCCCTCCGTCGTGTAGGTGCGGAAGTCGTCGGCCTTGAGGGTGGCCATCTCGCCGTCGTCCAGAGTCACTATCTGCCGCGTGTGGGCGACCAGCGCGGCGATGTCCGAGGCGACGAACATCTCCTTCTCGCCGATGCCGAGGACGACCGGGGAGCCGTTGCGGGCGACCACGATGCGGTCCGGGTAGTCGGCGTGCAGGACGGCGATGCCGTACGTGCCCTCGATCAGCCGGAGGGTCTCGCGGACCTTGTCCTCCAGCTTCTCCGCCTGCGAGCGGGAGATGAGGTGGACGAGGACCTCGGTGTCGGTCTCGGAGAGGAACTCGACGCCGTCCGCCTCCAGCTTGCGGCGCAGGTCGGAGGCGTTGTCGATGATGCCGTTGTGGACGACGGCGACCTTGCCCTCGGCGTCCAGGTGCGGGTGGGCGTTGACGTCGGAGGGGGCGCCGTGGGTGGCCCAGCGGGTGTGGGCGATACCGGTGGTGCCCTTGAAGCGCGCCGGGACCTTGGCCTCAAGGTCACGGACCCGACCCTTGGCCTTGACCGTCTTCAGTCCGCTGGTCTTGGGCGAGGTGACGGCGATGCCCGCCGAGTCGTAGCCGCGGTACTCCAGGCGCTGAAGGCCCTCCAGGAGCAGGGGCGCCACATCGCGCTTCCCGATGTATCCGACGATTCCGCACATATATACGCAGTCCTAGCCGTAGACGATCCGGCGCAGCTGTCGGAGCGTGAGCTCCGGCGGTGCCACCGCCCGGTATTTCAGGTCCGCCTCGATCCGTTCGAAGATCGCCGAGTTCACCAGGCCCTGGGCCTGGAGTTCGCGGTGGCGGCGACGGACGAACTCCTCGGTCGTCTCGTCGAAGTAGGCGAGCACGTCCTGGATCACCCGCAGCGCCTCGCCCCGGTTGAGGGGCGAGGACCGCGTCAGATGATCAACAAGTTCGTCGTGCACCCGGTAGATCCTGGGGTACGGACGGCGCTTTCGCAAGAATCCTGCCCGATTTCGGGCAGGGGTGTGTCGGAGGGTGGGTGTTGCGGCTCACATTCGCTTCAGGATCGCCTGTTTGGCCAAGGTGAACTCCTCCTCCGTCAGGACGCCCGTGTGGTGCAGCTCGCCGAGTTCGCGCAGCCTGCGCAGCAGCGCGTCGTGGTCGTCCTCGGCGGGGGCGGAGGGCAGCGGGCGCGGGCCCTCCGGCTCCGGCTCCCGTACGTCCGTGGCGGCGGCCGCCGGATGCGGGAGGCGGGCCTGGACGGCCGCCGCGACCAGGGCCATCAGCGGGTCCTTCTTGAAGCCCCACAGCTCCACGGCGTTGGGGTCGTACTTGGGCGGGGCCTTGGTCGGGGCGCCCCGGACGGTGAAGCGGAGGTGGCCGTTCTCCAGGCCGGCAGCCGGATGCCACTCGACGGCGGTGATGTCCGTGAGGGCGAGGGTGCGGGCCCCGGCGGCGGCCTTGGCGTCCTCCGTCTTCCAGTTCCACTCCAGCCGGATCCGCTCGCCGTCGAAGCTCGCGGTGCCGTCCCCGGCGGAGACGGACAGCGGGACCGCCGGACCGGCGAGGAGGTACTCGGACACGGGGTCGGCCGGGACCTGGTCCAGGAGCAGGGCGTTGCGGACCTCGTCGGTGAAGTACTCGGCGACGCCGTAGCGGCCGGGTTCGACGAGCAGCTGGTAGGGGTCGTGGGGTTCGGTGAGCCGGCCGCCGGTGGCGTGCAGCAGCGGGTCGGCGCCGTCCCGCAGCCGCAGCCTGAGCCGTCCGGCCTTCTTGCCCTGCTCGAAGGAGACCCCCGCCAACGCGCCCAGGGGGACGACGAGTTCACCCAGGGTCTTGCGGAGGAGGCTGACGTTCTTGTCCCGTCCCGGTGTCAGCCGCAGTGCGTCTCCGTCGAAGACCCAGGTGCCGTCCTTCTGGATGATTTCCGCCATGGGGTGGATTGTTCCACCTGTCTCACGAGAGAGTGGTCCAGACCTTTCTGGGTTCAATGGCTCATAGAAGGGACGGTTTTGTGAGACAGCACCACAGAACGCTTCGCCTTCTCGGTTCGCTGCTGCTGGTCGCGATGGGCGCCTCCGTGACAGGGGCCGCCCCCGTGCAGGCCGCGTCGCCCACCCCGCTCGACCGGGTGGTCCCCGCGCCCGCCTCGGTCGACCCGAGCGGATCCCCCTACCGGATCACCCGCGACACGCACATCCGCGTGGACGCGTCCCGCGAGACCCGCCGCATCGGTGAGTATCTCGCCGGGATCCTCCGCCCCTCCACCGGCTACCGCCTGCCCGTCACGACCCAAGCCGGCGGTGGCATTCAACTGCGCCTGATGAAAGGCTCGTTCGGCGCGGAGGGCTACCGACTCGACAGCGGTCGCAGGGGTGTCGTCATCACGGCGTCCGAGCCCGCCGGGCTCTTCCACGGCGTCCAGACTCTGCGCCAGCTCCTGCCCGCGGTCGTCGAGAAGGACTCCGTACAGCCCGGGCCCTGGCTGGTCGCGGGCGGCACGATCAAGGACAGCCCGCGCTACGGCTGGCGCGGTGCGATGCTCGATGTCTCGCGGCACTTCTTCGGCGTCGACCAAGTGAAGCGGTACATCGACCAGTTGGCGCTCTACAAGCTCAACAAGCTGCACCTTCATCTCAGTGACGACCAGGGCTGGCGCATCGCCATCGACTCCTGGCCGCGCCTCACGACCTACGGCGGCTCGACCCAGGTCGGCGGCGGGCCCGGCGGCTACTACACCAAGGACGACTACAAGGAGATCGTCCGGTACGCCGCCTCCCGGCACATGGAGGTCGTCCCCGAGATCGACATGCCGGGCCACACCAACGCGGCGCTGGCGTCGTACGCCGAGCTGAACTGCGACGGGGTGGCGCCGCCGCTGTACACCGGAACCGAGGTCGGCTTCAGCTCCCTCTGCGTCGGCAAGGACATCACGTACGACTTCGTGGACGACGTGATCCGGGAGCTCGCCGCGATCACGCCGGGGCGGTATCTGCACATCGGTGGCGATGAGGCGCACTCCACGCCGCATGCCGACTTCGTGAAGTTCATGGACCGGGTGCAGCCGATCGTCGCCAAGTACGGGAAGACGGTGATCGGTTGGCATCAGCTGACCGGGGCTTCGCCGGCGAAGGGGGCGCTTGCTCAGTACTGGGGGCTCGATGACACCAGTGCGGAGGAGAAGGCGCAGGTCGCGGCTGCGGCGCGGAATGGGACTGGGGTGATTCTGTCGCCTGCCGACCGGATCTACCTCGACATGAAGTACGACGAGCGGACTCCGCTGGGGTTGTCCTGGGCGGGGTATGTCGAGGTTCAGCGCTCTTATGACTGGGATCCCGGGGACTATCTGGCCGGGGTGCCTGCTTCGGCGGTGCGGGGGGTTGAGGCGCCGTTGTGGAGCGAGACGTTTGTGACGCCGGAGCACATCGAGTACATGGCGTTCCCCAGGGTTGCGGGGGTGGCCGAGCTGGGGTGGTCTCCGGCGGCTACGCATGACTGGGACGGCTACAAGGTGCGGCTTGCTGCGCAGGGGCCGCGATGGGAGGCGATGGGGATCGGGTTCTATCGGTCGCCTCAAGTCCCATGGCCTGCTGAATAGATGCTGACGGGCACCCGGAGGACCGTACTCCGGGTGCCCGTCCGTCTATGGGATCAGAACCCCGCTATCGGGTTCCTCAGCGTGCCGATCAGTTGAAGTGCCCCCGCCGGGTCTGCCAGGTCCACCATCTGCTGGTTGTTGCGGAGTTGGAGGCGGTTGAGGCAGGACAGGGCGAACTCCGGGGCGAACATGTCGTACTGGTGGAACTTGTCCGCCAGCTCCGGCACCGTCGCCTGGTACTCGCGCGTGACCTCCGCGACCGTGCGCCAGAAGTCGTCCTCGGTCAGGACGCCCTCGTTCGCGAGGTTCGCGGCGAGGAAGCGGAAGTAGCAGTCGAAGACGTCCGTGAAGATGGACAGGAGCTTCTTGTCCTCGGGGACGTCCACGCGCAGGCGTTCGACCGTCGGCGGGAGGACCGCGTCCGGGTCCATGACCGCGATCTCCTCGGCGATGTCCTTGTAGATGGCGCGCTGGACGACGCCGTCCTTGAGGACGAGGATCACGTTCTCGCCATGCGGCATGTACACCAGGTCGTAGGCGTAGAAGCTGTGGAGGAGCGGGGTGAAGTACGCCGTCAGGTACCGGCGCAGCCACTCCGTCGGCTCCAGACCCGACTGCTCGATCAGCGCGCCCGCGAAGGACGCGCCCTCGTGGTCGACATGGACGAGGGAGGCCATGGTGGCCAGGGACTCGCCCTCCCGGAGGGAGGGGACCGGGCTCTCCCGCCACAGCGCGGCCAGCATCTTGCGGTACGGCGAGTAGCGGTCCGTCGCCGCCTCGTACTCCAGGTGCCGGTAACCGACCGCCGCGCGCTCGCGGATGATCGACAGGCCCGTCTCCTTGAGCACCGGGTCGTTCTCGATGAGCTGGGCGAGCCAGTCGTTGATGGCCGGGGTCGCCTCCATGTACGCCGCCGAAAGGCCGCGCATGAAGCCCATGTTGAGGACGGACAGGGCCGTCTTGACGTAGTGCTTCTCGGGGCTCGAGGCGTTGAAGAAGGTCCGGATGGACTGCTGGGCCAGGTACTCGTCGTCGCCCTCGCCGAGGCAGACGAGGTGGCCTCGGGCGACCTCGGCGGCGAAGGTGACCGTGAGCTTGTTCCACCACTGCCAGGGGTGGACCGGGATGAGGAGATAGTCGGTGGGGTCCAGGTTCTTCTCGCGCAGGACGCCGTGGAACCGCTCGACCGTGTCCTCGCCCAGCTCGTCCCGGATGAAGGACTCGTACTCCAGGCCCACACCCGCCGTGAACGCGGCCCGCGACCTGTGCGCGGCCAGCCACACCAGCCGGATCGGGCTCGCGGTCTCGGGGGCGTACGACAGGTACTCGTGGATGCCGAAGCCGAGCCGTCCGTTGTTGGCGACGAAGCAGGGGTGGCCCTCGGTCATGCCGGTCTCGATGGCCTGGAAGCCGCTGTTCACGAGCTCGGCGACCGGGAGCTGCGGCTTGGTGAGCTTGTAGCAGGTGCCGGAGAGGGTGGAGGAGACCTCCTCCAGGTAGACCGGCAGGATCGCGTCGCTCAGGCCGAGCGCCTGCTTCAGCTCGATGAAGAAGTCCAGCGCGGCGAGGGGGAGGTCGACGCCGTCTCGATGACGGGAGATGGAGTCGGCGTCGACCTGCCAGTGGTCGAGGGCGCGGCGGAGGGCGGTGAACCGGTACCGGGTCAGACCGTCGTCGCTGCGGACCTCGAAGCCGCCGTCGGCGGTGGCCTCGGGCGTGATCAGCCGCTCGTGCGCGAACTCGGCGAGGGCTTTGCGGATGAGGAGGCGGTTGGCCTGCTCCCAGCGCTCGGGGGAGAGGTGGGCGACGGAGTCGGTGAGGCTCATGCGTTCACCGCCGTAGCCGCAAAGCTGTGCTGAATTTTAAAGAATTGTTCCCGGGTGCAGAAACTCAGCAACGCCATTTTCTCCGGCTTCTGGATCTCGTGGGAGGGCACGAATCCGACGGCTTCGTTCAGGGCGTGTACGGCCTTGTTGGCGACGTCCGGCTCGACCACGACGCGCTCCACGGCCGGGTCCTCGAAGAGGTGGGCCATCACGGCGGTGATGACGGACCGCGTGAAGCCGTGCACGGGTGTCTCCGTGGCCGGCGTCAGGAAGTGCATGCCGACGTCACCGGGGAGCGGCTCGTACAGGCCGACCAGTTCGCGGTGGGCGGGGTCGTACTTCTCCATGAGGAACGCGGGCTCGCCGTTCTCGTCGAGACCCAGCAGGGCGTGGTGGTGCTCGTCGGCCGCGATTTCCATGTAGGCGCGCTCGACGTCCTCCAGTTTCGCGTCCTGCATCATCCAGAAGGCGGCCTTGGGGTGCGTGACCCAGCGGTGCAGCAACTCGGCGTCCTTCAGGGGGTCGAGCGTGCGGAAGGTGAAGGTCATACGGCGAACTCCTGGAACGCGATGGTCTTCTCGACCGGGTAGTACTCGCTGCCGAGCAGCTCGCTGATGATGAAGCTGTTGCGGTAGGCGCCCATGCCGAGGTCGGGGCTGGTGATGCTGTGGGTGTGGACTCCGGCGTTCTGGAGGAACACGCCCCTGCCCGTGACGTCGATCGCGTAATTGCGGGCGATGTCGAAGTTGCCCCGTGAGTCACGGACGAGGCGGTCGCTCACGGGCTTGAGGAACTCCGGCTCGGTGTACGCGTAGCCGGTGGCCAGCACCAGGCCCTGCGTGTCGAGCTCGTAGTCCTTCTCCTGCTCCTCCTGGCGGAAGGCGAGCGTGTACGTGCCGTTCTCGTAACGGGCGCTGTTCAGCGAGGAGTTGGTGAGCAGACGGGTGGGGACCGGGCCGCCGAGGTTCTTCTGGTAGAGGAGGTCGAAGATCTCGTTGATCAGGTCGCCGTCGATGCCCTTGAACAGGCCCTTCTGCTGGGAGGTCAGACGGTAGCGGGTCGCCTCCGGCAGCGCGCGGTAGTAGTCGATGTACTCCGGCGACGTCATTTCCAGCGTGAGCTTGGTGTACTCCAGCGGGAAGAAGCGCGGGGAGCGGGTCACCCAGTTCAGCCGGTAGCCGTGGACGTCGATCTCGGCGAGGAGGTCGTAGTAGATCTCGGCGGCGGACTGGCCGGAGCCGACGATCGTGATCGATTCCTTCTTCTGGAGCTCCGCCTTGTGCTGCATATAGCGGGAGTTGTGGAAGAAGTCGCCGCCGAGGCCGCGCACGGCCTCCGGGTAGTGCGGGGAGGTGCCGGTGCCGAGGACCAGGTGACGGGCGCGGTAGATGTCACCGGCGGTCGTCCTCACGACGTACAGCCCGGCCTCTTCGTCGTACGTCACCTCGCTGACCGTCGTGCTGAACCGCACGCTGCTCAGCTTGTTGGCGGCCCAGCGGCAGTAGTCGTCGTACTCGACCCGCAGCGGGTAGAAGTTCTCGCGGATGTAGAACGAGTACAGCCGCCCTTTCTCCTTCAGGTAGTTGAGGAAGGAGTACGGCGAGGTCGGGTCGGCGAGGGTGACCAGGTCCGACATGAACGGGGTCTGGAGGTGGGCGCCGTCCAGGAACATGCCCGCGTGCCACTCGAAGTCGGGCTTGGACTCCAGGAAGACACCGTCGAGTTCGTCGATGGGCTCGGTGAGACAGGCCAGGCCGAGGTTGAAGGGGCCGAGCCCGATGCCCACGAAGTCATACGTGCGGGTGGATTCAGGAAGCGCGGACAACGGTCTCTCCCAGGTACTGCTCGGCGTGGCCGGCGATCAGATCGAGGACGGCGGCGATGTCTTCGGCCGTCGTCTCGGGGTTGAGCAGGGTGAACTTCAGGTAGTGGCGGCCGCCGACCTTGGTGCCCGCGACGACGGCGGCGCCGGAGGCGAACAGGGCCTTGCGGGCGTAGAGGTTGGCGCGGTCGATCTCGGCCGGGTCGGTCACGGCGGCCGGGATGTAGCGGAAGACGAGGGTGGACAGGCTCGGCTCGACCACGACGTCGAAGCGTGGGTCGGCGGCGAGCAGCTTCCAGCCCTCGGCGGTCAGGTCGATCACCTCGTCGAAGAGCTGTCCGATGCCGTCGGCGCCCATCACGCGCAGGGTCATCCACAGCTTCAGCGCGTCGAAGCGGCGGGTGGTCTGGAGGGACTTGTCGACCTGATTGGGGATACGTTCCTGCACCATCCGGCGCGGGTTGAGGTACTCCGCGTGGTAGGTGGCGTGGCGCAGGGTGGCCGCGTCCCGGACCAGTACGGCGGAGGAACTCACCGGCTGGAAGAAGGACTTGTGGTAGTCGACGGTGACCGAGTCGGCGCGCTCGATGCCGTCGATGCGTCCCCGGTACTTCACGGAGGCGAGCAGCCCGCAGCCGTAGGCGGCGTCGACGTGCATCCAGGTGTCGAACTGCTCGCACAGCTCGGCGATCTCGGGCAGCGGGTCGATGGAGCCGAAGTCGGTGGTGCCGGCGGTGGCGACGACGGCCATCGGGACCAGGCCGTCCTTCTTGCAGCGCTCCAGCTCGTGGGCGAGGGCGACGGTCTGCATGCGCTTGTCGTGGTCGACGGGGATGGAGACCACCGAGTCGGCGCTCAGGCCGAGGAGTTTGGCGGACTTCTTGACGGAGAAGTGGCTGACCTCGGAGGCGAAGATACGTAGTTTCGCCAAGCTGTCGGTCTTGGCCTCCTCGCGGGCCAGCAGCAGCGCCTGGAGGTTGGACTGGGTGCCGCCGGAGGTGAACACACCGTCGGCGGCGGGGCCGAGGCCGATCCGGGCGGTCGTCCAGTCGATGAGTTTGCGCTCGATGAGGGTGCCGCCGGCCGACTGGTCCCAGGTGTCGAGGGAGGAGTTGACGGCGGACAGGATCGCCTCGCCGAGCACCGCCGGGATGACGACCGGGCAGTTGAGGTGGGCGAGGTAGCGCGGGTGGTGGAAGTAGATCGCGTCGCGGAGGTAGACGTCCTCCAGCTCGTCGAGGACGGCCGCGGTGTCGTGCAGCGGCCGGTCCAGGTCGATCTCGTCGATGCGGGGGGAGAGGGCGTCGACCGTGACTCCGGTGAACGGCCGGTCGGTGGTGGCGAGTTTGGCCGCCACCCGCTCGATACCTTCGGTCACGGAGCGGCGGTACTGCTCCGCGGTCGTGTCATTGAGCAGGTGCGAGCGCATGGGGGGTGTCCTCCGAGGGGAAGTCCGTGCGGGACGAAGGCGATGCGGAGTGGGGAGTACGACGGGGTCGGGCGATCAACTTAGGTAAGCCTAACCTAACTTCTCCGCTCGAAGGGCATGGGAAACCCGGCCCCACAAGTGACGGTGGTCACTTCTGTCGCTGTCGTCTCACTCGCCGCGCTCGCGCAGCTGTTCCTCCGTCAGACCGCGCCGCCAGTAGCCGACGAAGGTGACCCGGCGCCGGTCGATCCCGCGCTCACCGACGAAGTGCCGGCGCAGCGCCTTCACACACCCCGACTCGCCCGCGATCCAGACGTACGGGTGCTCGGCGGCGGGGAGTTGAGCAGTGCGCAGGGCGTCGAGGGCCATGGGGGACCCCTCGGCGCCCTGGTCTTCATGGACCAGCCAGTTGATCTCGGCGTCCGCCTCGGTCGCCAGGTCCTGGATGTCCCCGGCGTGGTGCACCTCGAGCCAGACCCGCGCGCGGGTGCCGGCCGGCAGTGACTCGACGATGGCGGAGACGGCCGGTACGGCGGTCTCGTCGCCCCAGATCACGACCAAGTCGGTGTCCTCGGGCGGCCGGAACCGGATGGCCCGGTTGTCGGCGACGGCGGGCCCGATGAGCAGCACCCGGTCACCGGCGGCGGCATCGGCGGCCCACCGGGAGGCGGGCCCGGCGGGAACGGCGGCACCGGGCTCGACTCCGTGCAGCACAAAGTCGATGTCGATCTCGTCCGGGTCCCGCCGCAGCGATCGCAGGGTGTACGACCGCATCACGGCCCGTACGTCGTCCGGCAGTTCACGCCACCCCTGCCACCACCCGTCCCCGAGCTCGATCGGAACGACGGGGGCGTCCTGCCCCGGATGCGGCAGGAAGAGCGACAGCGACTGATCACATCCGTCGGAGTGGAAGTCACGCAGCTCTTCCCCGCCAAAGGTCACCCGAACCAGAGACGGACCGAGCCGCCGAGTCCGTACGACCTGAAGAGAGAAGAAGCGGAAATCGGCGGCAACGGCCGTGCTCATGAATGCTCCTGATTGAGCGTCAGGTGGAGACCTTCAGGGAGGTCAGCTGACCTTCTTGGCGTTCTCGATGGCCTCGGCGAGGTTGTCGAGCAGCGGCGTGCACTTGTCGTACGACAGGATCGGCTCGGGCGAGCGGGAGATGACCTGGCCGGCCTTCACCGCGGGCAGCTTCTTCCAGGTCGCCTCGGTGATGTCGGCCGGCTGGATCGTCGAGGAGCGGTCGTCCATCACGATGATGTCCGCGTCGTACTTGTCGACGTTCTCCCAGCTCAGCGCCTCGTACCAGCCACCGCTCTCCGCCTTCGCCTTCTCCGACGGCTCGACGAAGTTCACGCCCAGCGACTTGAAGTACTCGAGGTCGATGGAGAAGTTGGTGCCGGAGACGTAGAAGATCGGCTCCGAGGCGGAACCGGCCAGCACCTTGATCTCCGGCTTGGCCTTGGCGGCCGCCCGCAGCCGCGCAGCCGCCGTCTCGAACTTCTTCTTCGACTCGGCGATCTTGTCGGCCTTCATGTCCGCGCCGAGCGACTCGGCCAGCTCCCACATGCGCTGGAGCGGCTCGGTGATCTGGCGGTCGTAGACGGAGATGGCGACGTCCGGGGCGAGCTTGGCGACCTTGTCCGCGGACTCGACGGGCACCGACCAGAGGGTGCCGGCGTCGTCGAACGTCGTGGTGATGAGGACCTCGGGGGACAGGGCCGCGTACTTCTCGATGTTGAGCTTGCCCCACTCGTTGCCGAGGACGGTGACCTTGCTGACGTCGAGGTCACCGGCCTGGACGTCGGGCTTGCCGTCCGCGGTCGTGGTCGGGCCGAAGACGCCCTTGACCTGGATGCCGTAGTCGAAGAGGGCGGCGGCGACACCGGTGAAGGCGACGATGTTCGCCGGGACCTTGTCGAGCTTCCTCGTCGTGCCACGGTCGTCCTTGAACGTCCAGGGACCGGACTTCGCGGCGGCCGTCTCCTTGTCCGAGCCACCGCTTTTCGCGTCGTCGTCTCCGCAGGCTGCGAGCACGGCACCGAGACCGAGGGCGCCGCCCGCGGCGAGGATGCCACGGCGGGTGAGGTGGGTGGCTCTGGCGTTGGACATGGGTACGCTGCTTTCGAACGGGGCGGATCACCCGCCGGACAATTCGAAGGTAGGTTAGCCTAACCTCAGCGAATGTCCAGAGGTGGGCCCCTGTGAAGCCCAAGCTGTGAGCTTCCCGTGGGGCCCAACTCCGTTGCCGTCAAAGGCAGATGGACTCCGTTCGCGGACGGGTTCCCGGCTTCTAGGCGGCCGCCTTCTGCTCGCGGGCCAACTCCTTGGCCGCGCTCCGCCGCTTGCCGGCCAGCACGTCCACCGGGCCGCCGGCACCCTTGCCGGGCTCCTCCTGCCAACCGCGCAGCTTGCGGACCACCTTGGCCAGCAGTGGGCTGTCCGGCTTCACGTCGAGGTAGAACAACGATTCGTCAGGCCTCTTGTCGTCCCCGCCCCAGCGGACGACGCCTTCGAGTTCGGCGAGGATGTCGCGGATCACGAGCTGTTGCGGGGTGAAGAAACCGCCCTTGACGCCGCTCGGGTAGTGCCCGGGCCGGATCTGCACCGCGGTCCCGGAGGCCTGGTTGGACTCCGCCAGTCCGCGGCGCACCGCGTTCGGGCTGCGCCAGCCGACCACATCGCCCTTGCGCAGTTCGTCGACCTCGTAGTGGAACCGGCGGATGACATGCACCAGTACGGTCTCCACGTCGCCGATCCGCACGGCGACACCCTCGATGGGGGTGCCGGGGACCGGCCGCGTCCACACGGCCCCGCCCTTGTCGGTGGCCAGCTCCATCTCCCAGCCGTTGGGGCTCGGCTTGCCGGACTTGGTGCGCTTGGCGCGGGCCAGGGCGCGGCGGGCCGCGTCTCTGACGTGCTCGGGCTCCGCGTACCGGCCCGCCGCATGGGCGGGAGAGGCGAGGTACTCGGAGAAGGGCAGTGTCGCCACTGCCGTGGCGCCCGCGATCACTGCGGTCCGGGCGAAAAAGGTGCGGCGGGAAATGGTCATTGACGCCTTTTCTCTCTCTTGAAGTCCCGGGTGGCCCGGCGCTCGGATTCCAGCAGGCTGAACCCGCCCAGCGCGACGGCGGTGAAGGCGAGAGCGCCCACCGTGGGATTGAGGTATCCGGGCACGCCCGTCGAATAGGTGGTGCCGCTCCTGACGTGGCAACCGAGGCTGAGCGGAATGTAGGTGGGCCGGTAGGAGTCGATCTCCAGGACGTGCGCCGGTCCTACGGCCTCCTTGCACCCGAGGTCCCGCGCCGTCTCGTCCAGCATCAGCAGGTGTACGACGCCCCAGGCGTACAGGCAGGCCGCGGCGGCCCCCGCGAGCGCGCCGCCCGAGCGCAGCAGCACCAGCGTGCCCGCGCGTCCGACGCCATGGCGGGCCGCCGTCGTACAGCCGTAGACGGCCAGTACGGCGGCGGTCGCCAGGCCGAGGAGAAGGACGAGAAGCAGAACCAAGGGGCTGTGCCCCGCATACGGGTCGGTTGCCACGATGCTCCTAGTACATCCGGGAGAGCCCGTTGTACTTCTCGAAGAGCTGGTAGAGCGCCATGCGCTTGGTGGCGTGCTCCTCGGCCTCGTTGCCCCAGCCCTGGTACCGGCGCAGGACCTGGAAGATCTCGGACTGGTTGTAGTCCAGGGCCATGGGCCGCAGCGTGCTCTCACCGGCTGGCGGATTCTGGCCGCCGACCTTGCCGGCCGCGTCCCACAGGTGGATGAGGGAGACGGTGCGGACCGAGTAGGCGTTGTCCTGGTTGACCTTGTGCCACATCGTCCAGATGTCGGCGTCCTTGCTCGGGTCGAGGATGGTGCCCTCGACGAGGTCGACCTGGATGCAGTGGTTCCAGGCCCGGATGCCGACTTCACCGCTGATCTGCGCGATGCCGGTGGAGGAGTCGCGTTTGGGGACGATGTCGCCCCCGACTCCGGTGTGGTAGTAGGTGACGGCGGCGTCCACGGTCAGGTCGACCACGTCGTAGTGGCGCATCTCCCAGTAGGCCGAGGTCTGGATCAGCGCCTTGCGCATGTTGTAGGTGTTCGACAGAGACGTGATCAGGTCGTCGTGGGACATGATCGTCTCAAGGCACTCGGTGTGCGTGAAGATGCGGTTGGCGTCCGAGTCGGGGAAGCCGATCGACTTCATGTACGTGCTGATGTCGGCGTGCATGGCCGTGTAGTAGGACCCGAAGTCGAACGCGACGTCGGCGGCGTTGTCGAGGCGCGAGGGGTTGAAGGAGCCCTCGCCGATGTCGCGGCCCGAGGCGATGTTGTGGTCGATGTTGATGGCGCCGTCGCCCGAGCCGACCGTGCGGGTGACGATCTGGTCGTAGGCCCAGTTGGCGGGCAGCGGGTAGCCGTAATTGCCGGAGAAGCCGCTGGACATGTCGGAGACGAAGCTCGCCGTGGCGTGTCCCGCGTCGGACACCCGGATGCACACGTTGCGCGGCCCGTAGACGCCGACCCGGTAGGCGTTGCCGGACAGCGCCATGGCGTCCTCGACACCCTTGAAGTAGGGCAGGACGTTGTCGGTGACCTCGTAGTCGTAGGCGTCGAAGTCGACCGCGAAGAAGATGCGGGCGCCGTTCTTGAAGCCGTGGCGCTCGGCCGCGGCCACGGCGGCGAGACCGTCCGCGTTCCCGGCGGGGTAGCTGAATCCCGAGGCGTCCCGGCCGTAGGTCTGCCAGATCGGGTAGCAGCGCAGCCCGTTGTCGGCGATGGTCTGGAGCTCGCCGGGCTGGATCTCCTTCTCCAGGGGCGCTCCGCCTGTGGGGTTGATCAGATAGCGGCCGATGTACTTGACGCCCTCGGCCTTGAGGGTCGCCGCGCGGGCCGGGGTGATCTTCGTGACGCCGTCGCAGGCCTCGCCCCTGCGGTTCTGGTCGCCGTACGACACCAGCAGCGACGCCCAGGTGGAGAAGTCGCCCTTGCCGGTGACCGGGAGCTTCACGAACTCCTGGAACGCGGCGGTCTCACTCGCGACCGTGCTGTCGAAGAGCGAGGAGAAGGGGGTCGCCGAACGCTGGTTGAGGATCAGCGCGGCGCTGTACAACTGCGCCCAGGTGCCGGCGGACCCCTCGGAGAGCGTGTGATTGGCCAGTCCCGTCTTGGTGCCCGGGCCGAAATTGCCGTTGGCGACGCCGTCGGCCATGCCGAGTTCGTACTGGATGGCGTACAGCATGGACGAGGCCACGGTGCGGGAGTGGTGGCCGTCGCACGGCACGATGAAGAAGTCCAGGCGGTCGATGTAGCGGCCGTTCAGCCACTGCTGTATCTCGCGGACCTTTGAACTTCCGCCGTTCACCACGACGTAGGGGTCCATGTTGAGCAGACCCTTGAACACCTTGGGGTAGAGGCTGTCCGGGTCCGGGAACGCCGGAAGTACACCCATGTCGCTCTTCAACTGGCTGATCGAGGCGGCGACCCGGTCGTTGTAGATGCCGTCGATCTCGCCGCCGTCGTAGCCCTTGCAGTAGAGCGCGGACTGGATGATGCGGGCGAAATTGGCCGACGGGACGGTCCCGTCGTTCAGTACGGGATACTTCGACGCCAGCGTGTTGAGGGTCGTCGGCCCGAAGTTGTTGGACAGCGAGCTGATTCCGAGTTCGAGCTGCAGAGCGCGGGTGAGCGCGTACATCACGGTCCAGCTCGTCTGGCCGTTCTCCTCCAGCGGCTCGATGCCGAGCATGTTGGGGTACGTCGTATTGATGAACCGCTGAGCGCGGAGCACCATTTCGTCGGCCATGCCGAAGCTCGCTTTCGCTGGGAGGGGAATGCAGCTGCTGATTCTTTGTCAGCCGGGCCGGGGTGGGGAAGGTTCTGGCGCAATTACGCCAGTGCGCAACGGACTTGGGCCGAGTGCGGTGGCGTAATGGCGCCACAGTCATTGGCAGTCGCCGGTCGCGGTGTCACGATCTACGCTCGCCGAACCCTGAGGAGATGAATATGCGAGCCTTCACCGCGGCCCTGACCACGTCGGTCGCCGCCGGATTCCTGCTGTTCGCGGGAGCCCCCGCACAGGCGACGCCCCAGGACGAAGACAATTACTGGCTGGGCTGCCAGACGTACAACGACTTCAAGTTCCGGCTGTACTACAACTCCAACTCCGGAGGTGCCTGGCGGGATTTCGGCTACGCGGTCGGCAACTTCGGAGCCGTGGAGATCTATGGGTCGGGCACCGTCGCCTACAAGTTCTGCGGGGGGACCGGTAACGGAGCGGGCCAGGGTGTGAAGAACAATGCCGCTTCCGCCAAGAACGAGCACACGTCGTACGGCGCGTGCGTCTACTTCAACAGCTGGTTCAACGGGGCGAAGGACGGCCTGCAGCCTGCCACTCCGGCGCCGGTGAGCCGGAACCTGGTGAACACGTACAACGAGAACGCCTCGTTCCAGTGGTGCTGAGAGGGATTCCCATGCGCACTCTTTCCAAGGCCTTGACGGCCGCTTCCGCCGCCGGCCTGCTGATGTTCGCGGGGGCGCCCGCGCACGCGTCGGACCAGACGGACTGGGACAACTACTGGCTGGCCTGCGAGACGGACAACAACTTCAAGTTCAATCTGTACTACAACTCCAACACCCAGGGCGCCTGGCGTGACTTCGGCTACGCCGTCGGCAACTTCGACTCGGTGTACAGCGGTCAGGGATACAAGCCTGTCGTGTTCTGCAACACCGGTGCCGCCGGTTCGCTGCAGAACGTGAAGAACAACGCGGCTTCCGCCAAGAACGAGCACACGTCGTACGGCGCGTGCGTCTACTTCAGCAGCTGGTTCAACGGGGCGAAGGACGGCCTTCAGCCGGCCGTTCCCACCCCGGTGAGCCGGAACCTGGTGAACACCTACAACGAGAACGCCTCCTTCCAGTGGTGCTGAGAACGATGCGGGCCGGGGGCGCGCTCCGTCGGGTGCGCTCCTTGCCGGCCCTCGCGCTGGCCCTGTTGTTCGTGGCG
The DNA here is from genome assembly GCF_036173105.1 of Streptomyces sp. NBC_00287. NCBI lineage: Bacteria > Bacillati > Actinomycetota > Actinomycetes > Kitasatosporales > Streptomycetaceae > Streptomyces > Streptomyces sp. NBC_00287. The sequence continues at coordinate 3,623,733 of NZ_CP108053.1, read as the reverse complement.
GGGTGCGGCGGACAGGACACGCAGGAGAGCGCGGCCGCCGGGGACGGCCGGGCCGCCGACCCCGCGAACCCGGCCACCTGGGTGCTCCCGCTCCAGGCTTATCTGCCGGACGCGGAGCAGGAGGACCTGCTCTTCGACGCCATCGAGCAGGCCAAGTCCGCGTGCATGAAGGAGTTCGGCTTCGACTACCGACCCGCCGAACCGCTCCCGGACATCGGCCCGTCCACGCTCACCGACCTCCGGTACGGCATCCACGACCGGGATGTCGCCGCGACGTACGGCTACAAGCCCGCCGGTGACATGCGCGCCTACCAGGAGGAGACGCGGCGGCTCATGGAGGCGTCCGCACTCGGCCCCGAGGAGGAGGCCGCGATGACCGGGCAGCGGGAGGGTTCGGCCGTCGGCGCGAAGCTTCCCGAGGGCGGCTGCGGCGGGGAGGCGTACCGCCGGATCTACGGCTCCACGGATCCCCTGTCCACCCTCGCCATGGACCTGAGCAACCAGGCCTACACGAAGGCGCAGCAGGCCGAGCCGGTGCGCGAGGTCTTCCGCTCCTGGTCGGCCTGCATGGCCGACAGCGGTTACACCTACGACGAGCCCATGGACGCCCCGAACGACCCCGCCTTCGGTGCGCCGACGGCCACTCCCGAAGAGGTGGCCACGGCGCTGGCCGACCTGACGTGCCGGGACGAGCACAAGGTGGCCGAGGTCTGGTTCGAGGAGGAGTCCCGGCTTCAGGAGCAACTGGCCGAGAAGCACGTCCAGGAGCTCCAGCAGGCGGGCCAGGTGCTGGAGAAGGCACTGAAGGCCGCGGCCCGCACAACCGGATCCGGTTCCTGAGGAGTTGGCGGGATGAACGACAACAGGGACACCGAAGAGCTGTCCGCGGGCCCGGAGCCCGGGCGCGCCGGGCCGGTCCGGCGTCGGCGCTGGCTCGCCGGGATGGCGGCCGCCTCGGTGCTGCTCACCGGCGCGGGCGTCGGCGCAGCTCAGCTGATCCGCTCGCCGGCCCAGGCCGCTGCGGAGACCGCGCCGCCTGAGGCCGACGTCCTCACCGCTCCGGTGGAACACCGGGTGCTGAAGGACACGGTCGTCCTGCGGGGCACGGTACGGGCCGGGCAGACGGTCGAGGTGGCGCCGCAGAGCGCCGGCGGGGACGGATCCGGCGCCCCGGTGGTCACCCGGGTGCCGGTCAAGGCCGGTCAGCGTGTCAAGGCCGGCCGGGTGGTGCTGGAGGTCTCGGGCCGGCCGGTGTTCGTGCTGCCCGGGGAGATCCCCGTCTACCGCGACCTCAGGCCGGGCGCCGAGGGCCGGGACGTGGCGCAACTGCAGTCCGCCCTGCGCGGTCTCGGCCACGACACAGGAGCGGACGCGAAGGACGTCTTCGGCCCGGGCACGAAGTCGGCACTGGCCGGCTACTACGCCTCGATCGGCTACGAGCCCCGGCAGGCCGAGACCGACGGCGGAGACCGGCTCGACGCCGCACAGGACGCGGTGCGGGCGGCCGAGCGGGCCATCCAGGACGCCGACGGCGGCCAGGACGGTGTCACCGAGGAGCAGGCCGAGCAGGACCTCGCCGACGCGCGCGCCGAACTCGCCGAGGTGGAGGCGGTGTCGGGGCCGATGCTGCCCATGGACGAGGTGGTCTTCGTCCGGGGATTCCCGGCCTTCGTCGACTCGGTCACTGGCGCGGTGGGCTCGCGGGTGTCGGGCTCCGTGCTCCGGCTGTCGGCCGGTGAGCTGGTCGTCCACGGATATCTTCAGGAACACCAGCGGCAGTTGGTCAACGCCGGGCAGCAGGTGCAGATCCTGTCGGAGCTCAGCGGCGAGCAGACCGAGGCCGTGGTGGCCTCCGTGGCCGACACCCCCGAGTCGGGGAAGGCCGCGGAGAGCGAGGACACCACGGTCGGCGATGCGCCGCCGCCGGGCTCCTACCGGCTGGTGGTCAAGCCGGACAAGGCGCTCAAGGCGGGCTCGGCCGGGCAGGGCGTGCGGTTGACCATCGAGTCGGCCTCGACCGAGGGCCGCGCCCTGGTGGTGCCGATCACGGCGGTGTCGGCCGGAGCGGACAGCAGGACGTCCGTCACGGTCCTCGAAGACAACGGCACCCGCAGACGGGTCGAGGTCCGGGCGGGCACCCAGGGCGACGGCTTCGTCGCCGTGGTGCCGGTCGGCGGACAGGCCGCGCTGCGGTCAGGAGAGCACGTGATCGTCGGGATACGCGGCTCCGGCGGCCTGCGATGAGGTGGCTCACGCGCCCCGGGCGGCCGGTGCCGGAACCCGCCGACGGCGACACGGTGCTGGAGCTGCACGGTGTCGGCCGGACCTACCCCGGTCCGCCGCCGGTGACGGCCCTGCGGCCCGCGAGTCTGTCGGTGCGACAGGGCGACTTCGTCACCGTGTCCGGCCCCTCCGGCTCCGGCAAGTCGACCTTCCTCAACATCGCCGGGCTCCTGGACACCCCCACCGAGGGCCGGTACGTCCTCGGCGGCGTCGATGTCAGCCGGCTCACCGACGCCGAGCGCACCGCCGTACGCGGCCGGCGGATCGGCTTCGTCTTCCAGTCCTTCCACCTCATGCCCCACCGCACCGCGCTGGAGAACGTCGAACTGGGCATGGTGTACGCCGGTGTCCCGCGCCGGGAGCGGACCGAGCGGGCCCGTCAGGCGCTGTGCGGCGTCGGCCTCGGCCACCGGCTCGACGCCCTGCCCAGCAGGCTGTCCGGGGGCGAGCGGCAGCGTGTCGCCATCGCGCGGGCCCTCGCGGTCCGGCCGACGCTGCTGCTGTGCGACGAGCCGACCGGAAACCTCGACAGCGCGACGGCCGACGCCGTACTCGGGCTGCTGGACGAACTGAACGACCGGGGGATGACCCTAGTGGTGATCACTCACGATGCGGCGGTCGCCGCCCGTGGCTCGCGCCGCGTGACGATCCGGGACGGCGTGCTGAGCGAGCCCGTGCCCACCAACGTCCGGTGAGGGGCGCGATGACCGGGCCCGGGATCTCCCCGTCCGTGCTGCGGCTGCGCGACCTGTGTGCCGAGGCGGCGGCGGGCATTCTGCAACGGCCCGCGCGCTCCCTGCTGACCGCCTTCGGCACCGTGCTGGGCGTCGGGAGCTTTGTGGCCGTGCTCGGGCTGACCGCCACGGCGTCGTCGCAGATCGACAACCGGTTCACCGAACTGAGCGCCACCGAGGTGACGGTCGAGGACAACGCCCGGCAGCAGAACGAGTTCGTGGACATCGCGTTCCCCAAGGACGCGGACGCCCGGATCGGAAGGCTGAACGGCGTCGAGCACGCAGGCGTGTACTACACCGTCCGGCTGCCGGCCGACGCCACGGTGAGCGCCTCGCCGCCGGCGGACGCCCTCGGCTCCAGCGCGCGCACCAAGGTGGTGGCGGCCTCGCCAGGAGCCCTCGCGGCGGCGGTGCCGAGTCTCGAACAGGGGCGTGTCTACGACGCCTTCGCCGAGCGGACAGCCGCGCCGGTGGCCGTGATCGGGGAGGGCGTGGCACGCCGGCTCGGCATCACCACGCTGGAGAACGCGCCCGCGCTCTTCATCGGCGGGGAGGCCTTCTCCGTGGTGGGCATCGTCGGTGACGTGGAACGCAAGGCCGACCTGCTGCTCTCGGTGGTCGTGCCGAGGGGGACGGCGGAACGCGTCTGGGGGGCGGAGAACGTCTCGGAGCCCAGGATGCTGATCTCCACGCGGACCGGGGCCGCCCAGCAGGTCGCGGAGGAGGCCGCCCTGGCCCTGCGGCCCGACCATCCGGAGTACTTCCGCGCGATCGCACCGCCGGACCCCGAGCGGTTGCGGTCGTCGGTCGGCTCCGACCTCGATCAGCTGTTCTTGCTGCTCGCATCGGTCTGCCTGGTGATCGGCGCGGTCGGGATCGCCAACACCACACTGGTGGCCGTGCTCGAACGCACCGGGGAGATCGGCCTGCGCAGGGCCCTGGGGGCGCGCGGGCGGCATATCGCCGGCCAGTTCCTCGCCGAGTCGGGGGCGCTCGGGGCGCTGGGCGGCTTGCTGGGCACCGCCGTCGGCACGGTCACCGTGGTCGCCGTGGCCGTGGTCCGGGAGTGGACGCCCGTGGTGCATCCGGCGACGGTGGCGGCGGCCCCGTTGGTCGGTCTGGTCACCGGTCTGCTGGCCGGTCTCTATCCGGCGGTCCGGGCGTCACGCGTGCAGCCCGTGGAGGCGCTGCGGCGCTGACGCGTTCAGTCCTGCTGGAATTTGGCGTATTCACGCCACCCCGGCTGTTCGGGGTTGGGGGTGCTTTGTGTGTTTGTTAAATCAAGCGACTGGAAGGCGGGACGCTTAGGGTGAGCTAAGAGGTAGTTGTGGTTCCGTTCTGTGGGGGGATTGTTACCTTGAGTGCTTCTCCGACACTTGACCAGCTCGGCCAGCTCGACCAGCTGGACCTGGTGATCGTGCGGATGCTCTATCAGGGGCTCGGTGACGCGGCCATCGGCCGAAGACTCGGCATCGGGCACCGCACGGTCCAGCGGCGGGTGCACCGGCTGATGGAACGCTGGAACGTCCCGGGGCGGGTGGCGCTGGGGGCCCGGGCACAGGAACTCGGCCTGCTCGGACCGGCGAAGAGCCCGCAGACAACGATGGCGCGCGTCAGCTGAGCCGTTATCCCGGCAGCCCCAACTCCCGTGCGATCAGCATCCGCTGGACCTCGCTGGTGCCCTCGCCGATCTCCAGGATCTTGGAGTCGCGCCACATACGGGCCACCGGGTACTCGTTCATAAAGCCGTAGCCGCCGTGGATCTGGGTGGCGTCGCGGGCGTTGTCCACCGCGATCGTGGAGGAGTAGAGCTTGGCCAGGGCCGCCTCCTTCTTGAACGGCTCGCCCGCCACCAGCCGGCTCGCCGCGTCGCGCCAGGACAGCCGGGCGGTGTGCGCCCGCATCTCCATGTCCGCGAGCTTGAACTGGATGGCCTGGTTGGCGCCGATCGGGCGGCCGAAGGCGTGGCGCTCCTTGGCGTAGCGGACCGACTCGTCCACACAGCCCTGCGCCAGGCCGGTGGCCAGCGCCGCGATCGCGATACGGCCCTCGTCGAGGATGCGCAGGAACTGGGCGTAGCCGCGGCCCTCGGTGCCGAGGAGGTTGGCCTTCGGGACGCGGACGTCGGCGAAGGACAGCTCCCGGGTGTCGGAGGCGTTCCAGCCGACCTTCGAGTACGCCGGGGCCACCGTGAAGCCCGGGGTGCCGGACGGGACGATGATCGAGGAGATCAGCGGGCTGCCGTCGGGCCTGCGGTCGGTGACCGCCGTGACGGTGACCAGACCGGTGATGTCCGTACCGGAGTTGGTGATGAAGCACTTGGTGCCGTTGATCACCCACTCGTCCGTCGCGGGGTCGAGCCGGGCCGTCGTGCGGGTCGCGCCCGCGTCGGAGCCGCCGTCCGGCTCGGTCAGACCGAAGGCGCCGAGGATCTCGCCCGAGCACAGCCGGGGGAGCCACTCCCGCTTCTGTTCCTCGGTGCCGAACAGATGGATCGGCATCGTGCCCAGCGAGACGCCCGCCTCCAGGGTGATGGCCACCGAGGAGTCCACCCGGGCCAGTTCCTCCAGGGCGATGCCCAGCGCCAGATAATCGCCGCCCATACCGCCGTACTCCTCGGGGAACGGCAGCCCGAACAGGCCCATGCGGGCCATCTCGCGCACGATCTCGTACGGGAACTCATGACGCTCGTAGAGGTCACCGATCTTGGGCGCCACGACGTCGTGTGCGAACTCCTCCACGGTGCGGCGCAGTTCTTCGAGCTCGGGGGAGAGCTTGTGGTCCATGGGGGGTCACTCCTTGTGGGAGAGGGCTCGTACGGTGCGGGACGGGCTGGGGCGGCCCAGTCGGCCGGCCATCCACTCGCTTGTGGCGACGAGACGGCCGAGATCGATGCCGGTGTCGATGCCGAGTCCGTGCAGCATCCACACGAGGTCTTCGGTGGCGAGGTTTCCGGTGGCGGACTTCGCGTACGGGCAGCCGCCGAGGCCGCCCGCCGAGGCGTCGACGGTGGTGACGCCGTGCTGAAGGGCGGCGTAAGTGTTGGCGAGGGCCTGGCCGTAGGTGTCGTGGAAGTGGACGGCGAGCCGGTCGACCGGTGTGCCGTGCTCGGTGAGTTCGGTCAGGAGCGCCCGGACATGACCCGGTGTGGCCACGCCGATCGTGTCGCCCAGGCTCAGTTCGTCGCAGCCCATGCCGAGCAGGGCGTGGCAGACCTTGACGACCTGCGGGACGGGGACCGGGCCCTCCCACGGGTCGCCGAAGCACATGGAGAGATAGCCGCGCACCTGCACGCCCTCGGCCTTCGCCCGCGCGACGACCGGCTCGAACATCGCCAGCGCCTCGTCGACCGTGCGGTTGAGGTTGGCCTTCGCGAACGACTCGGTGGCGCTGGCGAAGACGGCGACGCGACGGGCTCCGAGGGCCAGGGCACGGTCAAGGCCGCGCTCGTTGGGGACGAGGACGGGGAGGTCCACCGGGAGGTGGCTCACGCGGGGGAACAGTTCTTCCGCGTCGGCGAGTTGGGGCACCCACTTCGGGTGGACGAAGCTGGTGGCCTCGATGGTGGTGAGGCCCGCGTCGACCAGACGCCGGATGAACTCCGCCTTCACATCTGTGGGTACGGTCGCCTTCTCGTTCTGCAATCCGTCCCGGGCGCCGACCTCGTGGATGCGGACGCGGGAGGGGAGACCGGGTTCGGGAACTGTCATGGGCAGGGTCACTGGGCCACCTCCTCGTGCGGTGCGAGCACGGCCAGCACCTGGTCCATGGCGACCGTGGTGCCGGGCGAGACATCGAGTTCGGTGACCGTGCCGGCGTGCGGGGCGGAGATGACGTGCTCCATCTTCATCGCCTCGACCACCAGCAGGCTCTGACCGGCGCTCACCTCGTCCCCGACGGCGACCTTCACCACCGTCACGGTGCCGGGCATGGGCGCGGTGAGCGAGTCGGCGCCGGAGTGGGCGGCGCGGGTGAGGGACGCGGCGACCGGGTCGTGGTCGCGGACGTGCCAGGCGTCGCCGTCGCGGCCGATCCAGTCGGCGGCACGGTGGAAGGTGTGCCGGACGCCGTCGAGAGTGACGGACACGCGGTCGTCGGTGACGGTGTGGGCGCCTCGCGGGACGTACTCGACAGGGTCGCCGATGACCCGCAAGGGGAAGGCGAGGGGCCGGGGCGTACCGCCGAGCCGCCAGCCGCTCGGCACCGAGAAGGGATCCGTCCAGCCCTCGCCCGCGGGCCGCAGTGCCTCCAGTCGTACGGCCGCTGCCGCCTCGTACACCTCGTGCGGCACCTCCGCCGACACCAGCCCGTCGACCTCCCGCTCGACCAGACCGGTGTCCAACTCCCCGGCCACCACCGCCGGATGGGCCAGCAGCCGCCGCAGGAACCCCGCGTTCGTCTGCACGCCGAGCGTCACCGTCTCCGCGAGCGCCGCGCGGAGCTTGCGCAGGGCCGTCGCGCGGTCGGGGCCGTAGGCGATGACCTTGGAGAGCATCGGGTCGTACAGGCTGCCGACCTCGGTGCCCTCGCTCAGCCCCGAGTCCGTGCGCACACCGTCACCGGAAGGCTCGCGCAGGCGCAGCACGGTGCCGCCCGACGGGAGGAACCCGCGCGCGGGGTCCTCGGCGCAGATGCGGGCCTCCACCGCGTGGCCGGTCAGCCGGATCTCCTCCTGGGCGAAGGCGAGCTTCTCCCCGGCCGCGACCCGCAGCTGCCACTCCACCAGGTCTATGCCGGTGATCAGCTCGGTGACCGGGTGTTCCACCTGGAGGCGGGTGTTCATCTCCATGAAGTAGTACGCGGAGGGGTCGCCGCCCGGGACGATGAACTCCACGGTGCCCGCGCCCCGGTAGCCGCAGGAGCGGGCCGCCTGGACCGCCGCCTCGCCCATCGCGGCGCGCGTGTCCTCGTCCAGCAGGACCGAGGGCGCCTCCTCGATGATCTTCTGGTGGCGCCGCTGGAGGGAGCACTCGCGCTCGCCGAGGTGGACGACATTGCCGTGGCCGTCCGCCAGCACCTGGATCTCGATGTGCCGGGGGCGGTCGATCCACCGCTCGACCAGGAGCGTGTCGTCGCCGAAGGAGGCCGCGGCCTCGCGCCGGGCCGCCGCGATCTCCTCCTCCAGCGCGGACAGGTCCCGCACCAGACGCATGCCCTTGCCGCCGCCGCCCGCGCTCGGCTTCAGCAGCACCGGCGCGCCCAGCTCATGGGCCGCGTCGGCCAGTTCGGGGTCACGGCCGCCGGGGACGACGGGGACTCCGGCCGCCTGCACGGTCTCCTTGGCGCGGATCTTGTCGCCCATCAGGGAGATCGCCTCGGCCGGCGGCCCGATGAACACCAGGCCCGCCTCGGCGCACGCGCGCGCGAAGTCGGCGTTCTCGGCGAGGAAGCCGTACCCGGGGTGGACGGCCTGGGCGCCGGTGCGGGCGGCGGCCTCGAGGATCCGCTCCGCCGAGAGATAGCTCTCGACCGCCGGCGCCGGTCCGATCCGTACCGCCGTGTCGGCCTCCCTGACGTGCCGCGCGTCGGCGTCGGCGTCGGAGAAGACGGCGACCGAGCGGACACCCAGCGCGCGCAGGGTACGGATGACCCGGACGGCGATCTCGCCCCGGTTGGCCACGAGGACTGTGTCGAACATGGTCATGAGTCCCTCACATCCGGAAGACGCCGAACTGGGGGTCACCCAGGGGCGCGTTGGCGCAGGCCGTCAGTGCCAGGCCCAGCACCTGCCGGGTCTCCAGCGGATCGATCACACCGTCGTCCCAGAGGCGGGCCGTCGCGTAGTAGGCATTCCCCTGGCGCTCGTACTGCGCACGGATCGGTGCCTTGAACGCCTCTTCGTCCTCCTGCGGCCAGGACTCCCCGCGCGCCTCCAGCTGGTCGCGCTTGACGGTGGCGAGGACCGAGGAGGCCTGCTCGCCGCCCATGACGGAGATCTTGGCGCCCGGCCACATCCACAGGAAGCGGGGCGAGTAGGCCCGGCCGCACATGGAGTAGTTCCCGGCGCCGTAGGAACCGCCGACCACGACCGTCAGCTTCGGCACGCGCGTGGTGGCCACCGCCGTCACCATCTTGGCGCCGTGCTTGGCGATACCGCCCGCCTCGTAGTCCCTGCCGACCATGAACCCGGAGATGTTCTGCAGGAACACCAGCGGGATCCCGCGCTGGTCGCACAGCTCGATGAAGTGGGCGCCCTTCTGGGCGGACTCGGAGAACAGGATGCCGTTGTTGGCGACGATGCCGACCGGGTGGCCGTGGATCCGGGCGAAGCCGGTGACCAGGGTCTGCCCGAACTCGGACTTGAACTCCGAGAAACGGGAGCCGTCGACCACGCGCGCGATGATCTCCCGTACGTCATAGGGCGTGCGGGGGTCGGCGGGCACCGCGCCGTACAGGCCGTAGGGGTCCACCTTGGGCTCGGCGGCGGGCTGTACCTGCCAGGGGAGCGCCCCGCGCGCGGGGAGGGTGGCGACGATGTTCCGGACGATCCGCAGGGCGTGCGCGTCGTCCTCCGCCAGATGGTCGGTCACGCCCGACACCCGCGAGTGGACCTCGCCGCCGCCCAGCTCCTCGGCGGTGACGACCTCGCCGGTGGCGGCCTTCACCAGCGGGGGCCCGCCGAGGAAGATCGTGCCCTGATTGCGGACGATGACGGCCTCGTCGCTCATCGCGGGGACATACGCGCCGCCCGCCGTGCAGGAGCCGAGGACGGCCGCGATCTGCGGGATCCCCGCGCCGGACATCCGGGCCTGGTTGAAGAAGATCCGCCCGAAGTGGTCGCGGTCCGGGAAGACCTCGTCCTGCATGGGCAGGAAGGCACCGCCGGAGTCGACGAGGTAGAGGCACGGCAGCCGGTTCTCCAGCGCCACCTCCTGCGCCCGCAGGTGCTTCTTCACCGTCATCGGGTAGTACGTCCCACCCTTGACGGTGGCGTCATTGGCGACGATCACGCACTCGCGCCCGCTGACCCGGCCGATCCCGGCGATCACGCCGGCCGCCGGGGCCTGTCCGTCGTACATGTCGTCGGCCGCGAGGGGCGCCAGCTCCAGGAAGGGCGAGCCGGGGTCGAGCAGGGTGTCCACCCGGTCCCGGGGCAGCAGCTTGCCGCGCGCGGTGTGCCGGGCGCGCGCCTTCTCCCCACCGCCCAGACGGGCGGCGGCGAGCTTGGTGCGCAGCTCCTCCACCAGCGCGAGCTGCGCCTCCTCGTTGGCCTTCCAGGCCTCCGACGCGGGATCTGCCGCGCTGGTCAGCTCGGGTGCCTCGTGCATCCTGCGGTCCCCTCACCTTGTTAATGAGCGTTAACGCATTTCCTTCAGGTTAACGACCGCTAACCTCCCTGTCTAGAATTGCTTCCATGGCCACCAGAACCGACGCACCCACCCGTCGTGAGCAGATCCTCAAGGAGGCCGCGCGGCTGTTCGCCGAGCGCGGCTTCCACGGAGTGGGGGTCGATGAGATAGGCGCAGCCGTCGGCATCAGCGGCCCCGGCCTCTACCGGCACTTCGCGGGCAAGGACGCGATGCTGGCGGAGCTGTTGGTCGGCATCAGCGGCCAACTGCTCACCGGGGCCAAGCGGCGCCTCGCGGAGGCCGACGGCGGAGGTCCCGACGAGATCCTGGACTCCCTCATCGAGGGTCATATCGACTTCGCGCTCGACGACCGCCCTCTGATCACCCTGCACGACCGCGAGCTGGACCGCCTGCGCGACAGCGACCGCAAGCTGGTCCGCCAGCTCCAGCGCCAGTACGTCGAGCTGTGGGTGGACGTGGTCCGCAAGGTCTACCCGGCGCTCACCGAACCCACCGCCCGCTCGGCCGTCCACTCGGTCTTCGGCCTGCTGAACTCCACCCCGCACCTGGGCCGCCCGGGCTCGCTGCCGGGCCGCGGGGCGACCTCGGAGCTGTTGCACCGGATGGCCAGGGGGGCCTTCGCGGCGGCGGGGGAGTAGCGCGGGCGTGACGAGCGTTACGGGGCTGATCCTCTGGACGGCGCTTGATACTCGCCGGTACGGTTGAGTGAGCAAGCGCTTAGACATAGGTGGAGGTGGCGGCGTGCGCCGTACTGTGTTCAACGAGGACCACGAGGCGTTCCGGGAGACCATCCGCGCCTTCATCGAGGCCGAGGTCGTACCGGTGTACGACGAGTGGTTCGCGGCCGGCCAGGCGCCCCGCGACTTCTACTACAAGCTCGCCGAGCTCGGCGTCTTCGGCATCCGCGTCGACGAGGAGTTCGGCGGCGCCGGCATCGAGTCGTACAAGTTCGAGGCCGTCATGTACGAGGAGACCGCGCGCGCGGGCGTCCAGTTCGGCGGCTCCGGTGTGCATGTGCTGCTCGGCCTGCCGTACATCAAGATGCTCGCCACCGACGAGCAGAAGAAGCGGTTCCTGCCGAAGTTCGTCTCCGGTGAGGAGATGTGGGCGCTGGCGATGACCGAGCCGGGCACCGGCTCCGACCTCGCGGGCATGAAGACCACCGCCAAGCTCAGCGAGGACGGCACGCACTACGTCCTCAACGGCTCCAAGACCTTCATCACCGGTGGCGTCCACGCCGACCGCGTGATCGTCTGCGCCCGCACCGACGCGCCCAGCGCCGAGGACCGCCGCCACGGCATCTCCCTGTTCGCCGTGGACACCAAGTCCGAGGGCTACTCCGTCGGCCGCAAGCTCGACAAGCTCGGCCTGAAGACCTCCGACACCGCCGAGCTGGCGTTCGTCGACGTCAAGGTCCCGGTCGAGGACCTGCTCGGCGAGGAGAACAAGGGCTTCTACTACCTCGGCCACAACCTCGCCTCCGAGCGCTGGGGCATCGCCTTCGGCGCCTACGCGCAGGCCAAGGCCGCCGTGCGGTTCGCCAAGGAGTACGTCCAGGACCGCACCGTCTTCGGCAAGTCCGTCGCCTCGTTCCAGAACACCAAGTTCGAGCTGGCCGCCTGCCAGGCCGAGGTCGACGCGGCCGAGGCGGTCGCCGACCGTGCGCTGGAGGCCCTGGACGCCGGTGAGCTGACCCCCGCCGAGGCCGCCTCCGCGAAGCTCTTCTGCACCGAGGTCGCACACCGCGTGATCGACCGCTGCCTCCAGCTGCACGGCGGCTACGGCTTCATGAACGAGTACCCGATCGCCCGCCTGTACGCGGACAACCGCGTGAACCGTATCTACGGCGGCACCAGCGAGATCATGAAGTCGATCATCGCCAAGGACATGGGCCTGTAAGGTTCCGGAAATTACTGGCCGGTACAACCATCACATGAGCCAGGCACTACACGATCTCCTCGATCTGCTCGACCTCGAGCAGATCGAGGAGAACATCTTCCGCGGCCAGTCCCGGTCCGCCGTCGTTCCACGCGTCTTCGGCGGACAGGTCGCGGCCCAGGCGCTCGTCGCCGCCGGGCGGACGGTCCCCGAGGACCGACTCGCCCACTCCCTGCACGCGTACTTCCTGCGCATCGGCGACCCCGGCGCGCCCATCGTCTACACCGTCGACCGCATGAACGACGGCCGCTCCTTTACGGCCCGCCGGGTGGTCGCCGTCCAGCACGGACAGCCGATCTTCGCCCTGTCCGCCTCCTTCCAGCGCGTGGAGGAGGGCTTCGAGCACCAGACCCCGATGCCCGACGCCCCCGACCCCGCGACGCTCCCCACCTCCGAGGAACGGCTGAGCGGCTACGGCCATCTCGACCGCGCTGTCGTGGAGAAGTTCCTGGAGGCACGCGCCGCCGTCGATGTGCGCTACGTCGACGAACCCCCGTACGGGAAGTTCGGCGAGCCGCGCGAACCGCACTCCCAGGTGTGGTTCCGCACCAACGGCAAGCTGGGCGACGACCCGCTGCTGCACGTCGTACTCGCCACGTACGTCTCCGACATGACGCTGCTGGACTCGGTCCTGCTGGCGCACGGGCGTGGGGGATGGGCCGTAGGGGACGTGGTGGGCGCGTCCCTGGACCATGCGATGTGGTTCCACCGCCCGTTCCGTGCCGACGAGTGGCTGCTGTACGACCAGCAGTCCCCGTCGGCCTCCGGCGGCCGCGGCCTCGGTCAGGCCCGCATCTACACCCAGGACGGCCGCCTGGCCATCTCGGTCATCCAGGAGGGCGTGGTCCGCGCCCCCCGGGGTTAGACCAGCCCGGCCTCCGCCAGCAGATACGCCGTCATCGGGTCGTAGTAGCGGGGGCTGACCACATGGTCGTCGAGCGGGACCGCCACCTGGAGGGTCCCCTCGGCCTCCGCGATGAAGAGGGCCGGGTCGTTGCAGTCGGCGTAGCCCACGGAGTCGACGCCGTGCCGGCCCGCGTACCCCGCCCAGCCGTGGTCGGCGACGACCAGGTCGGGCAGCGGGTCGCCGAGCCGCTCAAGGGCGGTGAGGATCGCCTTCATCGGTTCGCCGGAGTGGGTGTGCCACAGGGTGGCGCCGTGCTCCAGCATCGCCACGTCCGCGAACTGCATGACGTATCCCTCGTCCGTCTGCAGCCCGTCCGGGATGACCACGATCTCGCAGCCGGCCGTGCGCAGGGCGGCGGCCGTGGCGCGGTGCACATCGAGGAGGCCGCCGGGGTGGCCGGTGGCGAACAGCACGCGCTGGCCGCCGTCGGCCGCCTTGCGCAGCCGGCCCGCCATCCGCTCAAGACCCGCGACCGTCAGTTCGGGGTCGATGGTGTCCTGGCCGTAGCGGTACTCCGGGTCGTCGTTCACCCCGACCCGCTCCGCCATCACCGCGAGCACGTCCTGCTCGTCGGTCCAGCGGTCACCCAGCTCCAGGCCGAGCCACCAGTTGCGCTCGCCGTTCGCCAGCTTGCGGTAATGGGAGAGGTTGTTCTCGCGGGGGGTGGCGACGTCGCCCGCGATACGGGTTCTGACGAGGTGTTCGACGAGCTCGGCGCGGCTGGGTGTCCCGGGTATCGGCATGTGTCCCATTGTGGGGCAGACCCCTGTGGGCGCGCGGGGTGTCCCGGACGCTGGGACGCGGGTCACTGACGGAGGGCGAACCACAGCTCCATGCGTACGTCGGGGTCGTCGAGGTCCGTGTCGAGCAACGCCGCGCACCTCGCGATGCGCTGGCGGACGGTGTTGCGGTGCACGGCGAGGGCGACGGCGGTGCGGTCCCAACTGCCGTGCAGGGAGAGCCAGGTGCGGAGCGTGTCGACCAGCGCGGGGGTGTGGGCGATGGGTTGGAGGAGGGCGCGGGCGTGGGCCTCGGCCTCGTCGTGCGGGACGAGTTCGGCGAGGGCGGGGTGGGTGCCGTGGCGGGCGAGCGGGGTGCGGGTGGCTCGGGCGCGGGCCAGTGCGCGGGCGGCGCGGGTGTCTGCGGCGGGCCACTCTTCGGGGGTTGCGGGGTCGCTGACGCCCAGGGTCCAGCCGGGTTGGGGGGCGGGGTCGCGGTCGGCGGGGACGAGGATGCGTACGACGTCTTTCGCGAGGTCGACGAGGGGGGAGCCGAGGGTGGCGCCCAGGGCGGAGGCGGCTACGGGGTCGGGGGCGGTAGGGGTGTCGGGGCGGGCGTGTACGACTCGCCAGTTGGCCGTGCCGAGGAGGGGGGCCACGTCTCCCGGTGCGGCGCCGAGCAGCAGGCGGACCAGCGCGGAGGTGCGGGCTGCCCCTGTGCCGCTCTGTTGTTCTCCGGTGAGGAGGGAGAGGAGTACGGCGGCGACTGAGGCGATGGTGTGGTCGGCGGGGTCCCTTTGGGGGGCGGCTACGCCGAGGACGAAGCCATGTCCTGGGCCCAGGGCGTATGCGGCGAGGTGGGTGTCCGCGACTGTGTCTGTCGCCGAGGTGGGGGTGGGTGTCGCTTGCCCGCGCCCGCGGGGTGCCGCTTCTTTGGCAGCGGGCGCCGCCCCAGCGGCACGACTGCCCGCAGCTAGGGCGGATGGGGCGGCGCCGCTGCGCGCAGCTGCGGCCGAGTCCGTGCTGCCCGCGGCTGCGTCTGCGGCGGCATCCGCCCTCCGCGGACGTACCACCCCCGCCAGCTCCGCCAGCGCCCCCTCCGCCTCCGCCCCCGGGTCCCGTCCCGCCGACGTCACCAGGGTGCCCTCGGGGCCGTACAGCCCCGCCCATCCCCCCACCCGCTGAGCCAGCTGCCGCAGCACCGACGGCACCGGATCCGGGCGTGAAGCCGCCGCCGCCAGGCTCTGCTGGGCCTCTGTTACCCGGCGGAGTTCGGCCAGGCGGGCCTGGGCCATGAGTTGCCAGACCGCCCTTGCCACTCCCGAGAATGTGGTCTGCGGGGGGACCTCCAGGAGCGGGAGGTCGTAGGACTCGCACGCCGCCACCAGTGCTCGCGGCACCGTGTCGTGGACCGGGGCCAGGCCGAAGCCGAGAGCCGTGCCGCCTGCCGCGACGATTCGGGAGACGTAGTCGTCGAAGTACGTGCCCGAGCCGGCCGCCTCCGGGATGTGGACTCCCGCCGTGAGCAGGAGCTCGCCGCCCAGCAGGTACGGGTACGGGTCCGCCATCTCCGATGTGTGGGCCCAGTGGATCACGATGTCGGGATCCGTCGGGCCCGCGATCTGGCGCAGGGAGAGGTCCTCTCGGGCCAGGAGCGCCGACAGCGGTACCGGTGGGGTGGGTGGGACCGACGGATCCGGCATGGTGTGCGTTCCCTCCACTCCGTACAGCCTCAATGGATGAAACGTACACTTCGCAGTCGCTTTCCGGCCACCTAAGGTCGGTCCAGACCGGCAGCCGCGGGTACGGGCGGATGTCCCCGCGAACCGCTGCCACAGTCCCCCGGTATCTGCACGACACGCCACCGACAGTGCGCGAAGGAGCCCTCATGGCCGTCGACTACACAGTGATCGTCGTCTATCTGGTCGGCATGCTTGCCATGGGCTGGTGGGGCATGCGCCGCGCCAAGTCCAAGAGCGAGTTCCTGGTCGCCGGGCGTCGGCTCGGTCCGGCCATGTACTCGGGCACCATGGCCGCCATCGTCCTCGGCGGCGCGTCCACCATCGGCGGCGTCGGCCTCGGGTACCAGTACGGGCTCTCCGGCGCCTGGATGGTCTTCACCATCGGCCTCGGGCTCCTCGCCCTCTCCGTCTTCTTCTCCGCCCGGATCGCCCGGCTCAAGGTCTACACCGTCTCCGAGATGCTCGATCTCCGGTACGGCGGCCGGGCCGGCGTGATCTCCGGCCTGGTCATGTGGGCGTACACCCTCATGCTCGCCGTCACCTCGACGATCGCCTACGCCACGATCTTCGACGTGCTCTTCGACATGAACCGCACGCTCGCCATCGTCCTCGGCGGCTCGATCGTCGTGGCGTACTCCACGCTCGGCGGCATGTGGTCGATCACCCTCACCGACATGGTGCAGTTCGTGGTGAAGACCATCGGCGTGCTCCTGCTGCTGCTCCCCATCGCCGTCGTCAAGGCCGGTGGGTTCAGTGAGATGAAGGCACAGCTGCCCACCGAGTACTTCGACCCGCTGGGCATCGGCGGCGAGACGATCTTCACCTACGTGCTCATCTACACCTTCGGCATGCTCATCGGGCAGGACATCTGGCAGCGCGTCTTCACCGCGCGCAGCGACCGGACCGCCAAGTGGGGCGGCACGGTGGCCGGAACCTACTGCCTCGTCTACGCCCTCGCCGGCGCCGTCATCGGTACGGCAGCCAAGGTGCTCTACCCGAACCTGGCCAGCGCCGACGACGCCTTCGCCACCATCGTCAAGGACGAACTCCCCATGGGTGTTCGGGGCTTGGTGCTGGCCGCGGCCCTGGCCGCCGTGATGTCGACCTCCTCCGGCGCGCTCATCGCCTGCGCCACCGTCGCCAACAACGACATCTGGTCGCGGCTGCGCGGCATAGTCAAGCCCGGGGGCGAAGAGCACGACGAGGTCAAGGGCAACCGCGTCTTCATCCTCATCATGGGTCTCGCGGTCATCGCCACGGCCATCGCGCTGAACAATGTCGTCGAGGCGCTGACGGTCGCGTACAACCTCCTCGTCGGCGGACTGCTCGTACCGATCCTCGGCGGGCTGCTGTGGAAGCGCGGCACCGCCCAGGGCGCCCTCGCCTCGGTGGTCGTCGGCGGCCTCGCGGTCGTCGGCCTGATGGCGACGTACGGAATCCTCGCCAACGAACCCGTCTACTACGGCCTGCTGTCTTCCCTCGCGGCCTACGTCGCCGTCTCCTTGATGACAAAGCCCACCGACGCCGCAGTCCTCGCCGCCTGGCGCGAGCGCCTCGCCGGACGGGCACCCGAACCCGAACTCGCGTCCGACCCCGTCCCGGCTCACCAGTAGAGTCGTAGGCATATGTACATACGCGACGAAGCGTAGGAAAGAAGGCAGTTCCCCATGAGTAGCAACGAGACGCCCCGCGGCCCCGTCGACTCCTCCCGCATCCCGCGGTACGCCGGTCCCGCGACCTTCGCCCGGCTGCCGCGCCTGGACGAGGTCGGCACCGCCGATGTCGCCGTGGTCGGCGTGCCCTTCGACTCGGGCGTCTCGTACCGGCCGGGCGCCCGCTTCGGCGGCAACGCCATCCGTGAGGCGTCCCGGCTGCTGCGCCCCTACAACCCGGCGCAGGACGCGTCCCCGTTCGCGCTGGCCCAGGTGGCGGACGGCGGTGACATCGCCGTGAACCCGTTCAACATCAACGAGGCCGTCGAGACGATCGAGGCCGCGGCGGACGAGCTGCTGGGGACGGGGGCGCGGATGATGACCCTCGGCGGCGACCACACCATCGCGCTGCCGCTGCTGAGGTCCGTGGCCAAGAAGCACGGTCCCGTCGCCCTGCTCCACTTCGACGCCCACCTCGACACCTGGGACACGTACTTCGGTGCGGAGTACACCCACGGCACCCCCTTCAGGCGCGCGGTGGAGGAGGGCATCCTCGACACCTCGGCGCTGTCGCACGTCGGCACCCGCGGCCCGCTGTACGGCAAGCAGGACCTCACCGACGACGAGAAGATGGGCTTCGGCATCGTCACCTCCTCCGACGTCTACCGCCGGGGTGCCGACGAGATCGCCGACCAGCTGCGCCAGCGCATCGGCGACCGCCCGCTCTACATCTCCATCGACATCGACTGCCTGGACCCGGCCCACGCGCCCGGCACCGGCACCCCCGAGGCGGGCGGCATGACCTCCCGCGAGCTGCTGGAGATCCTGCGCGGACTCGCCTCGTGCAACCTCGTCTCGGCGGACGTCGTCGAGGTGGCGCCCGCGTACGATCACGCCGAGATCACGTCGGTGGCCGCGTCCCACACGGCGTACGAACTGACCACGATCATGTCCCGCCAGATTGCAGAGGCCCGCGCGAAGTGACTCACGACCACGACCTGGTACTCCGACCGACGGAGGCACAGATTTCGGCAGCGCTGAACCCGCCTCCCGGGCGCAACGGCGGAGACCTGGTCGTGGAGACGCTGGCCGGGCTCGGGGCGACGACCGTCTTCGGCCTGCCCGGCCAGCACGCCCTCGGCATGTTCGACGCACTGCGCCGGAGCGATCTGCGGTACGTCGGTCTGCGCGTCGAGAACAACGCCGGGTTCGCGGCGGACGCGTACGGCCGGATCACCGGTGAGGCGGCGCCCCTGCTGCTGTCGACCGGCCCGGGCGCGCTGACCTCACTGGCGGCGCTCCAGGAGGCGGCGGCCGCTTCGGCCCCGGTGCTGGCGATCAGCAGCCAGATCCCTACGGCGGGTCTGGGCGGCGGCCGACATGGGTATTTGCATGAACTCCCCGACCAGGCGGCCTCGTTCAGGGGCGTGGTGAAGTCGGTTCACACGGTTCGTGCGCAGTCCCAGATCCCGTCCGCCGTCGCCGCCGCCTGGAAGTCGGCGCTGACCGCCCCGCACGGCCCGGTGTGGGTGGAGATCCCGCAGGACGTGCTGCTCGCCGAGACCTCGGTCCCGGTGGTGACGGGCGGCGACGTCTTCCCGGACGAGCTGCCTCCGCGTCCCGAACTGACCGCGGTGGCAGCCGACTTGCTGTCGAACGCGGCCCGCCCGGCAATCATCGCGGGCGGGGGAGTGGTAAGGGCGGACGCTTCGCGCAAACTGCGGCAGCTCGCCGAGCTGCTGCAAGCTCCGGTCGTCACGACCCCCGGAGGCAAGGGCGCCTTCCCGTGGACGCATCCGCTCTCCCTCCAGTCCTGGATCGAGGACCGGTACACCACGGACTTCCTGGAGGACGCGGACGTACTGCTGGTGATCGGTTCGGGACTCGGTGAACTCTCCTCGAACTACCACACGTTCAAGCCGCGGGGCCGGGTCATCCAGATCGAGGCCGACCTCGGGAAGCTGGAGTCCAACCACCCGGCGCTCGGCATCCACGCGGACGCACGGCTCGCGTTGCAGGCGCTGCTGGAGACGGTGACGGAACGGCCGGACGCCTCGGCCGCCGATCGGGTACGGGACGTGCTGTCCCGGGTGACGGAGCGCATCGCCTCCCAGGAACTCACCCTGGAACAGGAGGTGTTGGCGTCGGTCCGCAGGGCCTTGCCCGCCGACTCGCCCTCCTTCTGGGACATGACGATCCTGGCGTACTGGGCCTGGTCGGCCTTCGATGCCAAGGGCCCGAACCGGATGCACTCCGCCCAGGGCGCCGGCGGCCTCGGCTACGGCTTCCCGGCGGCGCTGGGCGCGGCGGCGGCCGATCCGACCCGCCCGGTACTGGCGGTGTCGGGCGACGGCGGTGCGCTGTACTCCATCGCGGAGCTGGCGACGGCGAGGCAGTACGACCTTCCGGTGACCTGGCTGATCGTCGACGACGGCGGCTACGGCATCCTGCGCGAGTACATGACGGACGCCTTCGGCCAGGCCACGGCGACCGAGCTGACCCGCCCGGACTATGTGGCGCTGGCCGAGTCCTTCGGCGTCCCGGGGGTGCGGACCACCCCCGAGACGCTCGAGTCCGACTTGGCGAAGGCGCTGGCGTCACCGGGTCCGTCGGTGGTCGTACTCCCGGCGGTGCTGCGGATGTTCGCGCCTACGCATCTGTAAGGCGGTCCGAGACCTACCAGATCGCTTCGACCCACTCCGGGTGGTCGATGAACGGGTTCCGGTTGCCCTGGTAGTTGGTGTAGATGAGCTGGTTGCGGCGCTCCTCGAAGGCGCTCGGCGGGTCCTCGTCGTTCCAGGCCTTCAGGACGGACAGCCGGCCGTGGAAGCGGGTGCTGCCGTTGTTGACCGAGTCGTTGGGCTCGAGGTCGACCCAGCTGTCGTCGCCCTCGTAACGGACGGCCATGTAGAGGATCATCCGGGCCACGTCGCCCTTGACGGCGTCACGGGGCTCGAAGGAGTTGGAGTCGACGAGGCTGCCGCCGCAGTTGGTGCAGCTGCTGCCGCCGTTGTCGAAGTCCAGGTTGCCGCGGATGGAGTTGACCTGGACGTCCTCGGGACGCAGATGGTGCAGGTCGGTGCCCGGGCCCGCGGAGGTGCCGAAGTCGCCGTGGGACTGGGCCCAGACGTGCTCGCGGTTCCAGTTGCCGGTGCTGCCACCGTTGAGCGACTTGCTGCGGGAGATGCCCGAGTACAGCAGGATCACGTTGCTGCTGTTGTTCGGGTCCTGGTCGGTGACCTTCAGGGCCTCCCAGACTGCCGAGTACGACAGCTTGGTCTGAGGGCTGATGATCGTGTGCAGCGAGCTCTTGAGGCTGGTGCCCGTCTTGCCGATCGCGTTCTTGTAGTACGTGCTGTCGTACGCGGTCGTGGTGGCCGCGGCGGGGGTCGCGGTGAGGGCGGGGACGCTGAGGCCGACCAGGACGGTGGCGGTGGCGAGGGCCACCGACTTCCAGCGGCGTATGTGTGTCGCCAGCATGAGGGGGAGTCCCATCTACGCGGGTTGAATGGAGGCGGCAAGTGGGAGAGTGACATGCACATGCGGCCGTGTAAATGGATGCTGCGTGTCCATTGCGTGACTGGAAACGACAAATCGGGCCTTGTCTACGCGAGTTGACACGCGAAAACGGACCCCGGCCGGAAGGCTGGGGTCCGTTCTGGGTCCGTTCTGGGTCCGCTGGGTCAGCTGATGTCCGAGGGGTCCAGGCGCTAGATCGCCGACGTGGTCGAATCCGACGTCGAGCTGTCGCCGTACTCGCTCGCCTTCACGGCCGTGCCGTGCTGCTGCACCCACTCGGTGACCTCGGTGCTGAGGCCGGAGCCGCCGCCCATGCCTTGGCCGCCGAGCTGGATGTAGTGCAACTTGCCTGCCTTCACCAGCTCCTTGAGCTTGGCGAGGGTCATCGCCTGGTCCGATCCGGACCAGCCCCACATGGAGATCACGGGTTCACCGCTGCTCATGATGAGCTGGGCGGCACTCTGGGAACTGGACACCGCGAGCAGCCAAGTGGCGCCGTCCTGGTGCTTCTTGAGGTAGGCGATGAGCTCGGAGTCGGCGGTGCCGCCCATGCCGCCGCCGCCCATGCCGCCGGTACGGCCGCCGCCGGGGCCGCCGTTCTGGGAGGTGCCGTTCGGAGACGTGCCGCCCGCGTCGGCGGATCCGTCCTGCTGTGCGCCCCCGTCGGTTCCGTCCTTGGGCGCCCCGCTGGGCATACCGCCGCCCGGGAAGCCACCGGCGGCCTGCCCGTTCTGGCCACCCTGCCCGTTCTGGCCGCCCCGCCCGCCCCCGCCCGGCATGGCTCCGCCGCGCCCGCCCCCACCGAAGCCCCCGCCCCCGGTACTCGGCCCCGCCGTCGGATTCGTACCGCCCATACCCCCCCGGAACCGGACGGGACCGACCACGCATAAGCCGCGGGCCCCGCCACCGCCGCGACGATCGCCGCCGCCACCGAAGCGGCCAGCAACCGCGCCCGGTTGCCGGACCGGAAGACGAACAGGCCGACGATCGCCAGCGCCATGACGACCGCAATGGCAGGCCAGAGCCAGGTGTTCCAGCCGGAGGCCCGGCGCAGCAGCACCACGGCCCACAGGCCCGTGACCGCGAGGGCGAGCGGTAGCACCCACACCCACCGCTTGTCGGCACGGAAGGCACGCAGGAGCATGAGCCCACCGCCCCCGCACAGCGCCGCGATGCCCGGAGCGAGCGCGGTCGTGTAGTACGGGTGCATCGTGCCCTCGGCCATGGCAAAGGTCAGATAGTGCAGGGCAGTCCACCCACCCCACATGACCAGCGAGGCGCGGGTCATATCGGTACGGGGAGCACGGCCGCACCACACCAGCCCGCCGACGCAGGCGATCGCGGCGAAGGGGATCAGCCAGGAGATCTGCCCACCGAGGATGTCGTTGAAGAGCCGCCCGATACCGGCCGTACCGGAGAACCCGCCGCCTCCACCCCCGCCTCCACCGTTGCCGCCACCGTTGCCCTCGCCACCGAAGATCCGCCCGAGGCCGTTGTAGCCCATGATCAGATCCCAGGCGGTGCCGTCGCTGGAACCGCCGATGTAGGGCCGTTCGTCGGCGGGCACGAGGGAGACCGCGGCAGCCCACCAGAAGCTGGAGACCGCCAGCACCACCGCCGCCAGGGCGAGGTTCACGATCCGCTTCACGAGCTTCGGCCTGGCCGCGTACAGATAGACGGCGAAGACGACCGGCAGCGGAATGTACCCCTGAAGCATCTTGGTGTTGAACGCCAACCCGAAGCAGGCCGCCGAGCCGAGCAACGGCAGCAGCTTGCCGTCACGGGTGGCGCGCAGCGCGAGCGCGGCACCGGCGACCTGGTCCCGAACCCGAAGACCCGGCACGACAGCCCCATGACCATCAGCGCGAACGGCGGCTTGTCGGCGATGAGGAAATTCCCCGCGTCCAACGACCCGAAGAACCACGCCTTCCAGCTCTCCGTACCGCTCAGCACGGCCGCGCTGTAGAAGCTGTTGAGGTTCGAGCCGGACAGATTCCAGGAGCGGAGCGCGGGTGAGCGCGGGCTGTGCCGTAGCTGGTGCCCGCCTGTGAATTGACCAAGGGGAAGGTAACGGCTCGTACAACCATTCCCCAACGCCTACAACCTTTCCCTCCGCTCCATGAGTCAACAGGGCATGACTCACCGAATATCCAGACGTGCCAGATGGGTGGCGGGCGGGGTGCTCGTCGCGTCTGTGGCCGCCGTCACACCCGCGAACGCCGCGACCGCGCCCGCCGTCAGCTGTACGTCCGCCAAGGCCGGGCTCGCCGAGAAGCTGAAGAAGGACATCACCGCCGCGCTGGCGACCCGTAAGGGAACCATCGCCGTCGGGGTCTACGACCGGCCCACCAAGACCACTTGCACCCTCCGGCCCTCCACCGCCTTCGACTCCGCCAGCGTGGTGAAGGTCACCGTCCTCGCCACCCTGCTGTGGGACGCGCAGAAGACCGGGCGGGCCCTCACCAGCCGTGAGAAGTCCCTCGCCACGGCCATGATCACCAAGTCGGACAACGCCTCCACGTCCACCCTGTGGCAGCAGCTCGGCGTCACCAAGGTGAAGAACTTCCTCGCCGCGGCGGGCATGACGCAGACCAAGCCCGGCGCCAATGGCTACTGGGGTCTGACCCAGATCACCGCCACCGACGAGCAGAAGCTGATGAAGCTGCTCACCGCGAAGAACTCGGTGCTCACCGACGACTCCCGCTGGTACGTCCGCAAGCTGATGGGCGACGTGATCTCCTCCCAGCGCTGGGGCACGCCCTACGGAGCGCCCTCCGACGTCATCGTGCACGTCAAGAACGGCTGGCTGCAGCGCGCCACCAACGGCTGGCGGGTGCACAGCGTCGGCACCTTCAAGGGCGGCGGGCACGACTACCTGATCACGGTGCTGACCCACGGCAACAGCACCATGAACTACGGCATCACGACCATCCAGGGCGTCGCCAAGGTCGTACACCGGGATCTCACCGCGAGTTGACGTCTGGCGGTCTCCCGCCCTTCACCGGCCCGCCCTACGGTGACCTCCATGCGCATGAGATCCGTACTCGCGACCGCCACCGCGGCGCTGGCGGCGGCCGCCTGTCTGACCGCCGCCGGTCCTTCCCACGCCAACGGCCCGCAGCACAACGCCTGTTCGCCGTACGTCTCCATCGACCGCTTCTCCGACGCGCTCGACAAGACGACGTACCAGGGCACGTTCGTGGGCAACTTCTCCGCGCTCGCGGTGGACCGGGACGGGTCCCTCGCGGCCGTGTCCGACCGTTCCGCGCTCTTCTCCCTGGACGCCGACACGCTCGCCCCGCGCGGTGTGGTCGCGCTCGCCGACGAGAACGGCGCCGCCCTCGACTCCGAGGGCCTGGTCGTCGACCGGGACGGCACGCGGCTGATCAGCACCGAGGGCGAACCGGCCGTCCGGCGCTACGACACCGACGGCCGCATCCTCGACCGCCTCCCGGTACCGGACGCGCTCCGGGTCGCCCCTGCCGGGCGGGCCGTCTCCAACGGCACCTTCGAGGGCCTGACCTGGTTCCGCGGTGGGCTGCTCGCGTCCATGGAGTACGCCCTTTCCGGCGACACCGCCGGCATCGTCCGTTTCCAGACCTGGGACCGCGGGCACGGGCGCTTCGCACTCTCCGCCCAGTACGGCTACCGCGCCGACACCGGCCTCGGCGTCCCGGAGGTCACCGCCCTCCCCGACGGCCGACTCCTCGTCCTCGAACGCGGCTTCACCTCCGGCGTCGGCAACACCGTCCGGCTCTATCTGGCCGACCCGCGCCGTGCGACGGACACGTCCGGTGTCGAGAACCTGACGGGGCAGAGCGGGGTGCGTCTCATCAAGAAGACGCTGCTCGCCGACATCGCGGCCTGCCCGGACCTCGGTGCCACCGCCAAGCAACCGCAGCCGAATCCGCTGCTCGACAACATCGAGGCCATGACGATCACCGGGCGCACGCACGGCGGCCGTCTGAACGTCCTTCTGGCCAGCGACGACAACCAGAACTCGGTTCAGACGACCCGCTTCTACTATCTCCGGGTGCGCGTCTAGCGAGGCAGCGCGTCAGCCGGCCAGTTCCGCCACGCCCGCCTGCGCGAACTTCTCGTCCAGCGTTCCGGACGGGGCGCCTGCCACGCCGATGCCCGCGATCGGGGCGTTGTTCGCGGTGACGGGAGCGCCGCCGCCGAGGAACAGGGTGCCCGGGATGTCCTTCAGGTTCGGGGTCTGCTCAAGGCGCTTGACCAGCTCCGAGGTGGGCGCGTTCCAGGAGACCGCGGTGAAGGCCTTGCGGATCGCGGACTCGTACGACTGCGGGCCCGCGCCGTCGCCGCGCAGGGTGACCAGGGTGTTGCCGTTGCGGTCGACGACGGCCACGGAGACCCGCTGGTTCTCCTTCTCCGCCGCGTCCAGGGCGGCCTCGGCGGCCTCGGTGGCGGCCTTGACCGACAGGTGCGTGGAGGTGACCGTGTCCGACGACTTCACGGCGGCGGCGGGGCGGGCCGGGGTCGTGGCGCCGGCGGAGACGGCCCCGAAGGTACCGGCGGCCACCGCCGCGAGGACGACGCCACCGGTGGCGATACGGGCACGCCGGGAGATCTTCTTCATGGCTGCTCCTGGATCTACTGCGTAGGTGAATCGGGCTTCGGTATCCACCCTCGGGCCGGATCCGGGTCTCACCCGTCGGCGTTCCGGCTGCTCGCGGGGAGCGGGTCGGCTGACCCGGGGGTCATCCGAACGGTTGACCCCGGGGCCGGCGGGGCGGGGGACACTGGAGGTGTTTGCCCAGTTCACCGGTGGGATGGGAGGCCAGAGCGGCATGCGGACACCCAGGCACGACAGCGGGGACAGGCCCGGCGACCCCGACGCCCGCTGGCTCGCCGCCGTCATGCACGCGACCTTCTTCCTGCTGCTCGGCACCTCCATGGCCCGCTACCTCCAGCGCCACGGCGACGAGCCCCGCGCCCCCTGGGTGATCGCCCTGGCCGCGGTCCTTGCGGTGCTGTACGTCATGGGGCGGTTCGGCGACCGGCCGGGGCTCATGGCCGCCCGGCCGACCCCGCCCCGCCTCCTCTGGCTCGGAGCCGTCGTCGCCGTATGGATGGTCCTGGTCGCCCTCGCGCCGAGCTTCGCCTGGGTCGCCGTGCCCCTCTTCTACGTAGCCCTGCGCCACCTTCCGCCGGGCGCCGCGTATGTCCTGGTCGGCGTACTGACCGTGTTCGTGATCGTCGCCCAGCTCCAGCTCGCCCCCCGCTTCGACCTCGACCTGGTCGTGGGCCCCGCGGCCGTCGCCGGGTTCGCCACCGCGATCTTCGTGCATCTGCGCCTGCAGGCGGCCCGGCAGCGCGCGCTGATCGACGACCTGGTCCGCACCCGCCGGGAACTGGCGGCCACCGAGCGCCGCGAGGGCACCCTCGCCGAACGCCAGCGGCTCGCCATGGAGATCCACGACACCCTCGCCCAGGGCCTGTCCAGCCAGCAGATGCTGCTCCAGGCCGCCGAGCGGGTCTGGGAGTCGGACCCGGACAAGGCCCGCGCGCATGTTCGTACCGCCGAGTCCGTCGCCGAGCACAATCTCGCCGAGGCCCGTCGCTTCGTGCACGATCTCGCGCCCGCCGATCTGGCCCGGGGCGGCGGACTCGGTGAGGCGCTGCGGACGCTCGCCGCCCGGGAGTCCGGCGACCGGCTCACCGTCCGCGTCCACATCGACGACGGCGGTCGCGCCCCCGAGCTGCCCGACCGAGTCCAGTCGGCGCTGCTGCGGATTGCGCAGGGCGCGCTGGCGAACGTAAGGGAGCACTCCGGGGCCACCGCCGCCGCGCTGACCCTCACGCTCCTCGACGACCAGGCCGTCCTGGACATCGCCGATGACGGCCACGGCTTCGAGCCGGCGGCGCTGTCGGAGACCCCGGCCGGGGTGCGGGGGCACGGCCTGCCCGCGATCCGGGCGCGGGTACGGCAGCTCGGCGGGACGCTGGCCGTGGAGTCGGCGCCGGGCGAGGGCACGGTCCTGTCGGTCGCGATCCCCCTGGAGAACACGCCATGACCGTACGGATCCTGCTCTGCGACGACCACGCCGTCGTACGGGCCGGGCTGCTCGCCCTCCTCGACAGCGCCCCCGACATCGAGGTCGTCGGCGAGGCGGGCACCGGCGAGGAGGCGCTGGCGCTGGTGGCGAAGCTCACGCCGGACGTCGTCCTGATGGACCTCCAGCTGGGGGAGGGCATCGACGGCGTGGAGACGACTCGCCGCCTGACCTCGAACACGCCGTCCGGCGCCCCCCACGTCCTCGTGCTCACCACCTACGACACCGACGCCGACATCACCCGAGCCATCGAGGCCGGCGCCACCGGCTACCTCCTGAAGGCCGAGCGCCCCGAGGAACTCTTCGCCGCGATCCACGCGGCCGCGCAAGGCCGCACCGCGCTCTCCGCGCCGGTGGCAGGCCGGGTGATGGCCAACCTCCGCAACCCCCGCCCCACCCTGACCGACCGCGAACGCGAGATCCTCGGCAAGCTCTCCCAGGGCCTCGGCAACCGCGAGATCGCCAAGGCCCTGTTCATCAGCGAGGCCACGGTCAAGACCCACCTCGGCCGCATCTACGACAAGCTCGGCGTGGACACCAGGGCGGGAGCGGTGTCGGTGGCGAAGGAGCAGAGGCTGCTGCCCTGAGGGTCACCAGCCGGGCTTCTCGTACTCGTCGACGGTCCCGTCGCCGTTGTCGTCGTGCATGTAGTCGTAGGCGTCGCCGTGGGTGTCCGTGTAGCGCATGCACCTGCCCTCCGCACGCAGCTCGGGCTTGTCGCTGTACCACCCCAGGTGGACGGTGATCCGGACGCCGTCGTCGAGGGTGGTGGCGATGCCGTTCTCGACCTTCTCGACCTTGCGGCCGTCCTCGCGCCAGGCCGCCTCCAGGGCCTTCAGCGCGGCGCGGAAGTCGTCGGTGGTCGCGTAGTCCAGGTCCCAGGTGAAGATCGGCCGGTCCCGGATGACATCACCGTCGTCCCAGCCGAAGTCGTCGACACAGGAGGAGCTGCCCTCCTGGGAGGGGTACGGATCGTCGGCCGGCGCGGGGGACAGTGCCCGGTACACACTGGTACCGGCCTTCGTGGTGGCCCGTACGTGCTCGCGGAACTCGTCGGTCGTGCCCACCGGCCCGCCCGCCACCGCTTCGCACCCCTTGGCGAGCAGCGCGAACAGCGCCACGAGGACGACGGCGACAGCGATGAGCACGGTGTTCTTCTTCATGCTGATGATCAAAGCCGGGCCCCAGTCCATGGCGGCACCGACGTGCTACTCAGGTGTACTGGGCGCAGATGCTCATCCCGGGATGAAAACCGGGGCCGAACACGTTGGTGATGTCCGTGGACGATCACACGGGGAGGCCGGACGTGGTAGCGCGGCAGGGTTGGGCGCGGAGGCTGTGGGGGTATGCCTGGCGCTACCCGAAGGACGTCGTCCTTGCCCTGGGATCCTCGCTGGTCGGTATGGCCGTCATGGCGCTGGTGCCGTTGATCACCAAGGTGATCATCGATGATGTGATCGGCGACAAGAGCCGTGGCATGGCGATGTGGGCGGGGCTGCTCATCGCGTCGGCCGTCATTGTGTACGTGCTGACGTACGTCCGGCGGTACTACGGCGGTCGCCTCGCCCTCGATGTCCAGCACGATCTCCGTACCGAGATGTACGAGACGATCACCCGGCTCGACGGGCGGCGGCAGGACGAGCTGTCCACCGGGCAGGTCGTCGGGCGGGCGACCAGTGATCTCCAGCTGATCCAGGGGCTGCTCTTCATGCTCCCGATGACCATCGGGAACTTCGCCCTGTTCGTCATTTCCCTCGTCGTGATGGTGTGGCTGTCCCTGCCGCTCACGCTCGTCGCGCTCGCCATCGCCCCCGCCCTGTGGTGGATCGCCAAGCGCAGCCGCACCAAGCTCCACCCCGCCACCTGGTACGCCCAGGCCCAGGCGGCGGCCGTCGCGGGCGTCGTCGACGGTGCCGTCAGCGGTGTCCGCGTGGTCAAGGGCTTCGGGCAGGAGGAGCAGGAGACCGGCAAGCTCAGGGACGTCAGCCGACGGCTCTTCGCCGGACGGCTGCGCACCATCCGGTTCAACTCCAAGTACACCCCGGCGCTCCAGGCCGTCCCCGCCCTGGGCCAGGTCGCCATGCTCGCCCTCGGCGGCTGGCTCGCCGTACGCGGCCACATCACGCTCGGCACCTTCGTCGCCTTCTCGGCCTATCTCGCCCAGCTCGTCGGCCCGGTCCGTATGCTCGCCATGGTCCTTACCTTCGGCCAGCAGGCGCGGGCAGGTACCGAGCGGGTGCTTGAGCTGATCGACACCGAGCCTTCCATGAAGGACGGCACCAAGGACCTTCCCGCCGACGCCCCGGCAACCGTCGAGTTCGACGACGTCTCCTTTGGCTACGAAGACGGCCGCCCGGTGCTGGACGGGCTGAGCTTCGAGATCCGCCCCGGCGAGACCCTCGCCGTCGTCGGCTCCTCCGGCTCCGGCAAGTCGACCGTCTCACTCCTGCTGCCGCGCTTCTACGACGTCACCCACGGCGCCGTCCTCATCGGCGGACACGACGTCCGCGAACTCACCCAGGACTCCCTCCGGGCCGCGATCGGACTGGTCCCCGAGGACTCCTTCCTCTTCTCCGACACGGTCCGCAACAACATCGCCTACGGCCGCCCCGACGCCACCCAGGAACAGATCGAGCAGGCCGCCCGCGCCGCCCAGGCGGACCGCTTCATCGCCGAGCTGCCCGCCGGCTACGACACCAAGGTCGGCGAGCACGGCCTCACCCTCTCCGGCGGCCAGCGCCAGCGCGTCGCCCTCGCCCGCGCCATCCTCACCGACCCGCGCCTGCTGGTCCTCGACGACGCCACCTCCGCCGTGGACGCCCGCGTGGAACACGAGATCCACGAGGCCCTGGCACAGGTCATGGAGGGCCGCACCACCCTCCTGATCGCCCACCGCCGCTCCACCCTGAACCTCGCCGACCGCATCGCCGTCCTCGACGGCGGCCGGCTCGCCGACCTCGGCACCCACGAAGAACTCCAGGAACGCTCGGCCCTGTACCGGCGCCTGCTCACCGACCCCGACGAGCTGGGCGGCGTCTCGCCCGGACACACCCCGCCGGCCCTCCCGCAGGAGGACACCTCCGTACGGGCCGAGCTGGACGCCGAGTTCGACGCCGAGAGCGGGGTCACGCCCCGGCTGTGGGCAGGCGAGCGCACCCCGCGCGACACCGCGATGGACGGCGCCCCCGCCACCCCGGAACTCCTCGCCCAGGTCGAGGCGCTGCCCCCGGCGACCGACGCCCCGGACGTCGACGAGGCCCGCGCGGTCACCCCGGAGGAGTCCTACGGCCTGCGCAGGCTGCTGCGCGGCTTCGGGCTCCCCCTGCTGGCCAGCCTCGCCCTGGTCGCCGTAGACGCGGGCAGCGGCCTTCTCCTCCCGGTCCTGATCCGGCACGGCATCGACAGCGGAGTCTCCGAGCTCGCCCTCGGCGCGGTCTGGGTGGCCTCCCTGCTCGCGCTGCTCGCGGTGACCGTGCAGTGGGCGGCGCAGATCGGGGAGACCCTGATGACCGGGCGGACGGGGGAGCGGGTTCTCTACTCGCTCCGCCTGAAGATCTTCGCCCAGCTCCAGCGGCTCGGACTCGACTACTACGAGCGCGAGTTGACCGGCCGGATCATGACCCGGATGACGACGGACGTCGACGCCCTGTCGACCTTCCTCCAGACCGGACTCGTCACCGCGTTCGTCTCGGTCGTCACCTTCTTCGGCATCATGGTCGCCCTGCTGGTGATCGACCTGGAGCTGGCGCTGGTCGTCTTCGCGACCCTGCCGCCGCTGATCATCGCCACGTTCTTCTTCCGCCGGGCGAGTGTGAAGGCCTACGAACTGGCCCGTGAGCGGGTGTCGTCGGTCAACGCCGACCTCCAGGAGTCGGTCTCCGGGCTCCGGATCGTGCAGGCCTTCCGGCGCGAGCGGGACGGCGGCGCGCGGTTCGCGGAGCGCAGCGACAGCTACCGGCAGGCCCGTATCCGGGGCCAGTGGCTGATCTCGGTCTACTTCCCCTTCGTACAGTTCCTGTCGTCGGCGGCCGTGGCGGCAGTACTGATCGTGGGCGCGGGCCGGATCGACGACACGACGCTGACGACCGGCGCGCTGGTGGCGTACCTGCTCTACATCGACCTGTTCTTCGCCCCGGTCCAGCAGCTCTCCCAGGTCTTCGACGGCTACCAGCAGGCGACCGTGTCGCTGGGCCGCATCCAGGAGCTGCTCCAGGAGCCGACGTCGACGAAGTCCGCCGACGAGCCCCTCGACGTGCTCTCCCTGCGCGGGGAGATCGCCTTCGAGGACGTGCACTTCGCGTACGGGGCCGACGAGGAAGCCCTCACCGCCGTGGACCTGCGCATCCCCGCCGGCCAGACCGTCGCCTTCGTCGGCGAGACCGGCGCCGGAAAGTCCACCCTCGTCAAGCTGGTCGCCCGCTTCTACGACCCCACCGGCGGCCGCGTCACCGTCGACGGCACCGATCTGCGCGCCCTGGACATGACGGCGTACCGGCACCGGCTCGGCGTCGTCCCGCAGGAGGCGTACCTCTTCCAGGGCACCGTCCGCGACGCCATCGCCTACGGCCGCCCCGGGGCGACGGACGCCGAGGTGGAGGCCGCCGCCCGCGCGGTGGGCGCCCACGAGATGATCGCGACCCTCGACGGCGGCTACCTCCACGAGGTCGCCGAGCGCGGCCGCAACCTCTCGGCGGGCCAGCGCCAGCTGATCGCCCTCGCCCGCGCCGAACTCGTCGACCCCGACATCCTGCTCCTCGACGAGGCGACGGCCGCCCTGGACCTGGCCACCGAGGCCCAGGTCAACCAGGCCACCGACCGCATCGCGGGCCGCCGTACCACCCTCGTGGTCGCCCATCGCCTCACGACGGCCGCCCGCGCGGACCGGGTCGTGGTGATGGCCCACGGCCGGGTCGCCGAGGACGGCACCCACGACGAACTGCTGGCGCTCGGCGGGCGGTACGCCGAACTGTGGCGGACTTTCGTCGGTGAGCCGGTAGGCGTAGAGCTCGCGTGACGGTCGGCACGCAACCGTCCGGCGTACGTCTGGCGTCCGTACACCAGTACGCTCATCGCCGGGGTACGGGGAGGACGACACAGTGGACAGTGGTGCGATACGCCGACGGCTGGCGGCCGGCCTGGCCGTGCTGACCGCGTCCGGGCTGCTGGCCGTCGCGGCGCCGGGCGAGGCACAGGCCGCCGGGATGTCGTGTCCGGGGCGCAAGGTCCGGACGGTGCCGTTCTCCACGGGTTCCGTGCATGTCTACCGGAGCGGGGGGACGGTGTGTGCCTTCACCGTCGCCAAGAACCCGGGACCGAGGCGGACGATGGCCGTCAGCGTGCAGGCGCGCGGCCACAATCCGGTGCCGTACCAGGGCAAACACCGGCGCAAGACACTGACGGTGTCGGTGTATGCGGGGCACAGGTGTGTGAAGGTGACGGGCCGGGTGGGCGGTGGATCGGTCGCGTCGGGCTGGATCCTTTGTTGACGCGTTTCTTGGGTTTGTCGGTAACTCCTCTGGTGTGATCGTCAGTTGCTCCGATAGCTTCCGGGCGCACATCTGACTTACAGGGGAGGGTGCATGCGCAAGGCGCTCAGATGGCTGCTGGCGCTCACGGTGCTCATAGGCACGTTGAGTACGGCAGGGGCGGCCACCGCCGCCCAGCCGGAGGCCACCACCGACATCAAGGACCGGCTGCTCTCGATACCGGGCATGAGCCTGGTCGAGGAGAAGCCGTACACGGGCTACCGATTCTTCGTTCTGAACTACACCCAGCCGGTCGACCACCGGCAGCCGTCCAAGGGCACGTTCCAGCAGCGGATCACCGTGCTGCACAAGGACGTCAGCCGGCCGACGGTCTTCTACACCGGCGGCTACAACGTCTCCACGACCCCGAGCCGGCGCGAGCCGACACAGATCGTGGACGGCAACCAGATCTCCATGGAGTACCGCTACTTCACCCCGTCCCGGCCGGCTCCCGCCGACTGGACGAAGCTGGACATCTGGCAGGCGGCGAGCGACCAGCACCGTATCTTCAAGGCGCTCAAGCCCCTCTACGACAAGAAGTGGCTCTCCACGGGCGGCTCGAAGGGCGGCATGACCGCCACGTACTACGAGCGCTTCTACCCGCGTGACATGGACGGCGTCGTCGCCTACGTCGCCCCCAACGACGTGGTGAACAAGGAGGACTCGGCGTACGACGAGTTCTTCGCGAACGTCGGCACCGAGGAGTGCCGCGACCGCCTGAACGGCGTCCAGCGCGAGGCGCTGGTCCGCCGGGAGCCGCTGGAGCAGCGGTACGCGGCGTACGCGGCCGAGAACGGCTACACCTTCGACACCGTCGGCAGCCTGGACAAGGCGTACGAGGCGACCGTCCTCGACTACGTCTGGGGCTTCTGGCAGTACAGCCTGCTCTCGGACTGCGGCACGATTCCCGCGGACGCGAAGAACGCGACGGACGAGGAGATCTGGACCTCGATCGACACGATCGCGGGCTTCTCGTTCTACACGGACCAGGGCCTGGAGCCGTACACGCCGTACTACTACCAGGCAGGCACGCAACTGGGCGCCCCCACGATCGTCTTCCCGCACATCGAGAAGCAGTACATCCGCTACGGCTACCTGCCGCCGAGGTACTTCGTGCCGCGCTCGATCCCGATGACGTTCCAGCCGTACGCCATGCGTGACGTGGACAGCTGGGTCCGCCACAACGCCCGGCAGATGCTCTTCGTGTACGGCGAGAACGACCCGTGGGGCGCGGAACCCTTCCGCCTCGGCAAGGGCGCGCGCGACTCGTACGTCTTCACGGCGCCGGGTGCGAACCATGGTGCGCGGGTGGCTGGACTGGTCGACTCCGAGAAGGCCCTCGCGACGGCGAAGATCCTGGAGTGGGCGGGCGTGGCCTCGGCCGCGGTCAAGGCTGATGCGTCCCTGGCGAAGCCGCTGGCGAAGTTCGACGCGAAGCTGGACAAGAGGGGTGTGGAGCGGACGTTGCGTCCGTAACTTGCCCTGAGGTTCATGGTGTTGTGCTGACGGCGGGCTGCCTTGGGTGGCCCGCCGTCGGTGCTCATGGGCATACGGCGGCGTCTGAGCCGTCGTGGAGGTAGGCCTTGCTTTCCTGCGAGGTGAGGTCGCGGTCGAAGGTGCGGCAGATCTGCTCGATGATCTTGTCGGGTTCGGGGGATTCGGTGATGTCCCACACGCGCGCCGTCCCGTCGGCGCCCGCGGTGGCGAGGATGCGGCCGTCGGGGCTGAACGTCACGTGATACACACCGCTGAGGCTCCCGAGGAACGTCCTACGGGGCTTGCCGGTCTCCGTGTCCCACAGCCGGACGGTGCCGTCCGAGCCGCCGGTGGCGAGGATCTTGCCGTCACGGTGGAATGCCACTGCGAACACGGCTCCGGCATGCTTGGTCAAAGTGGCGGTCGATCGGCCGGTGTTCGCGTCCCACAGGCGGACGGTTCCGTCATAGCTTGCGGTGGCGACGGTGTTGCCGTCGGGACTGAATGCCACGGACATCACGTCGGCCTTGTGGCCGGTGAGTGTGTTGAGGAGTTTTCCGCGCGGGTCCCAGAGTTTCGCTGTCGAATCGCCGCCGGCGGTGGCAAGGACGCGGCTGTCGGCACGGAACGTGATGTCGTACACCGCGCCACTGTGTGCGGCGACCCGCTTGCGAGCCTCGCCGGTGTCAGGGTTGCGCAGCAGGACCTTCCCGTTCTCGCCCCCGGTGGCGAGGGTTTTGCCGTCACGGCTGAAGGCCGCTGAGAGTACCGGAGAGCGGTGGTCCTTGAGAGGTGGTCGGCTCTTTCCCGTCTCTGTGTCCCACAGCCGGACGGTTTCGTCGTCGCTTCCTGTGGCGACCATGTCGCCGTTGCGGTGGAAGGCCACGGCATTCACCTCGTCGCTGTGTTCGCTGAGCTCCTTGCCGGGTTTGCCGGTGTCCGGATTCCACAGACGTGCGGAGTAATCGGCCGCGGCGCTGGCGATGGTCCGGCCGTCGGGGCTGAATGCCAGCCAATAGACCGAGGTGGTGTGTCCCCTCAGGGTCGTCCGATCGCGCCCTGCGGTCGCGTCCCAGAGGCGTACCGTCGTGTCACGACCGGCCGTGGCCAGGGTTCGGCTGTCCGTGCTGAACGCCAGCCCGAGCACGGTGTTGGCATGACCGGCGAAGGTGGCGCGAGGCGCCTGGGTATCCGTGTCCCACAACTGCACGAAGCGATCGGTGGCGGTCGCGATGGTCGTGCCGTCCGGGCTGAAAGCGATCAAGGTGGCGTAGCTCGACAGCATGCCCTGACTCTCTCCGGTGGCAGGATCTCTCAGGTGAGCGTCGGTGCCGTCGGCGGTGACAAGGGTGTCGCCGGTCGGACTGAACGCCACCGAAGTCACCGGCAGCTT
The DNA here is from genome assembly GCF_036173105.1 of Streptomyces sp. NBC_00287. Lineage (NCBI taxonomy): Bacteria > Bacillati > Actinomycetota > Actinomycetes > Kitasatosporales > Streptomycetaceae > Streptomyces > Streptomyces sp. NBC_00287. Next base: position 3,588,458 of record NZ_CP108053.1, on the reverse strand, counting down.
GTGGTCCTTGAGCGTGGTGAGTTCTTCGCCGGTGTCAGGGTTCCACATGCGAACGGTCTTGTCGTCGCTGCCGGTTGCGATGGTGTGGCCGTCGGGATGGAAGGCCACCGCCCTGACAGGGCCTTTGTGCCCTTTCAGCTCGGTGAGTTGTTTGCCGGTGTCCGGGTTCCACAGGCGAACGGTGTGGTCGTCGCCGCCGGTTGCGATGGTGTGGCCCTCTGGATGGAAGGCCACCGCCCTGACGTGATCGGTGTGGCCCTCGAGTGTCTGGCGGTGTTTGCCGGTGTCCGGGTTCCACAGGCGAACGAGCCGGTCGGAGCCGGCGGTTGCGATGGTGTGGCCCTTGGGATGGAAGGCGACCGCGTTCACCGCGTTGTCGTGCGCGGTGAACTTACGGAGGGTCTTCATCGTGGTTGCGTCCCGCAGACGGATGGTGTTGTCGGCACCGGCACTCGCGAAGGTGCGACGGTTCGGGCTGTAGGCCACCGCGTTCACCTCGTGGGTGTGCCCGGAGAGGCGCCGGTGCGTCGGCAGGGCCTCGGCGCTGCCCAGGCTGTCGATGGCCTCGGACGTATGGCTGCTGCCGTACGCCTTGACCGCCAGCAGCGCGGCGAGCTCCGGATCCGTGCCCAGAAGTTCGCTGGACTCCGCCGCGAGCTCCCGCGACAGTGCCCGTTCCTTCGCGTTGCCCACCCTGACCCACTCCCACACCGCCCCCGCCACCGCCAGCAGCGCCAGCACCAACAATCCGCTGAGGACGCCGATGAGCACGCGGTTCCGCCGAACGGAGGCCCGCTGGCGATCCTGGCTCGCCTTGAGGAACTCGGCGATATCGCTCGGCAGCCGTCGCTCCTCGGACAACTCAAGGCCCTCAGCCAGGGCCGCTCCCTCGAGCAGGTCCCAGCGGGACTGACGTTCCCGGGTGCGGTTGAGCCACTGGTTGAAACGGGTGTCCTGGTCCACCCACTTGCGCAGGGCACCCCAGTCGCGGATGAGCGCCTCGTGGATCAGCTCGGCCACCGGCTCTCCATGCGGGGCGCCGGGGCGCTGGGGGGCCTCCAGCTTCTGGGTGGTGATGATGCGGCGACGGGCGAGCGCGGCGATGACCGAGTCGACGGCTTCCCGCTCCCCGGTGTCGCCCGGAGCGGCCGCCAGGTCGCGCAGCTCGTGGAGGGGAACCTGCGTGCGGACGGCGGTGATGTTGTGGCGGGGATCGGCCGGGTGCACCAAGGAGGTCAGGGCCCGCCTCGCGATGACCTGCTGCTCGTGGGAGAGCTCGTCGAGCGCGCTGTCGCACCACGTAGTGACGCTGCCGCTGACCTCTCCGACGCGCTCGTACGCCTCGTGGGTGAGATACCCGTCCTCGCGCCGGTCCCACAACTGCTGGAGCGTCATCTCCAGCAACGGCAGCACGGTGGCCGGCGCCTGCCGGATGTCCGCTTCGGGGGTGATCTCCAGTACGTCGCCGATGATCCGTTCGGGCAGCCCCGGCTGGAAGTGCAGCCCCACGTCCTCGGCGGGCAGCACGATGATGTCGTGCAGGTCCTGCTGGCTGAGGGTGCCCGGCACGTTGAGCAGCCCCGGCATCGCGGCGTCCAGCAACTTGGGTGCGAGGGCTGCCAGTTGCGGATAGAAGTCGTCCCGCATGATCAGGATCACGGTGATTTTGGTGTACGCGTCCGCGGCCCCGGTGACTTCGTCGATGACGGCCAGCAGATTTCGCAGCCGTCCGTTCGTGCTCTGCACCAGCAGTTCCTCGAACTGGTCGATGACCAGCAGGACCCGCCCGAAGTCCGGCTCGGCCGCCAGTCTGCGGTTGACGGCCGCGATGATGCCGTCCTCGCTTGCCCCGGGCAGCCCGGCACGTTCGATTTCGGCGAGCATGTCCTGCCTGGGCCGGGCCAGTACCGGCAACCACCGGTCACTGCCCGGCAGTTCGCCCTCCGCGAGCGCGTGCAGCACACCCGCCTGGATCAGCGACGACTTCCCCGACCCCGACGGCCCGAGCAGCAGGGTCAGGCGCCGTTGCCGGGCCAGGTTCGCCACCACCTGCTGTACCGCCTCCGACCGGCCCTGGAACCACCGCGCGTGCTCGGCGGTGAACGGCTCCAGGCCCCGGTACGGGCACACCTCCTGCTCGGCCAGCTCCGGCAGGATCTCCCGCAGCACCTGGGTGGGGGTGGCGTACGCGATGCCCAGCCCCCGTTTGTACACGTCCGGCGCGGTGATCTCGGTCAGCATGCCGATGACCACGCCCGTGTCCTCGTCGAAGACGGGTCCGCCGCTGAATCCGGTGGTGAGGTCGTTGGCGTTGGTCAGCTGCAGCAGCGCACCCCGGCCGTCCGTGGCGGGCAGCAGATCGCCGGTCTTGCCGAAGCCGAGGTGTCCTTCCCGCCGGGCCTGGGAGGGGAAACCGTACGAGCGCACGTCGTGATTCCGGCGGCCCTCCGCGGAGCCCAGCGGCAGGATCCACGCACCGGCCGGCGTACGGTTCAGCCGGATGAAGGCCACGTCCTCGCCCTCGGCGGAACGCCACAGCTCGGCCGGGACCGTGCCCTGCACCCGGTCGGCGTCCACCAGGTACGGGAAGGACAGCAGCACCTCCGTGCCGGGCCCACCCCCAGCCCCCTCGACGACATGCGCGCAAGTGACCAGGACACCCTCGGCCACCAAGAAGCCTGTGCCGGCCACCCGGCCGTCGGGGGTGAGGATCTGGGCCACTGACATCGGCAGGTCGGAAGCGAGGCCGTCGCCGGTCATGGGGAGCCACCCCCGCCGGAGCCCTCGTTCTTCCAGGCCACCGTCACCTTCAGATGGCACCCGGCCTGGCTCTTGGTGATCACGGCCCCGGCCTCGAACGCGAGGTCGACGCCGAACTCGACCGTGATCTCGTCGGGCCGGGCCTTGCGCAGCGACGTGAGGGTGGCGCGGGCGGCCTCAGCGACCGGCTCCAGGGCCCCTTCCAGCGTGGCCGGCAGCTCCCGCACGGTGTCGCCGATGCGGCCGGCCTTCACCGGCCCCGCGTCGGGCGGGCCCGGTTCCTCGACCAGCAGCCAGCCTCCGTCTTTCAGGGGTATCCGCGTCAGAGGGGTCACGATGCCACTCTCCGGACCACTGGCATATGCCGCATGCCGGAGTGGGCCGTCCGGGTGCCCGTCACCCCCTCACAGCGGCCGGGCGCAGCCCACCGGCCGGTCGCCGCCCAGTTGGACGTACAAGGCCGTCGACACCGGGCATTCGGCGCGCTTCGAGACCGCCTTCGCCACCTTGTACTGCGGCTTCTTCTCCGCCTTGCCGTCGCAGGACGTCTCGCGGACCTGGCCGCCGCCGGAGCTGTAGACGCAGTCGCCGACGATCGTGCGGGGGCCGCCTCCGCCGCCCGGGTCGCCGGGGTGAGGTGGGGCCAGGTTGCGCATGCAGGCGTAGCCCTGGGGGACCGCCCCGTCGCCGTCCTCGTCCGAGGGGCTCTGCCGGCTGATGTGGAGGACGAAGTCGGTGGTGGCCGGGCACGGTGGGCCGTCCCCGACGGTGCCGTCGAAGCGGGCCACCACCCGTGCCGCAGCCCGCTCCCCGCCGCACGGCACCTCGGTGAAACTGGTCGTCCCGAAGGAACTGCACTCGTCGACCCCGAGGAACACCGTGCCGTAGCCCGATGGGCGGGTTTCCGTCGGTGTCGGGGTCGCCGCCTCGTCGAGTCGGGCCTCCCGCCCCTCCGACTGGCAGCCCGTCAACCACACCGCCGCCAGCATCGCCGCCCCCACGGCACGTCTCCCACGCATCGCACTCCCCCCGGTTCCCCTGGTCCAGCGTGGCCCGCCGCAGCGGGCGCACGCCAGACATACGGGGCGCTTTGGGCTTATTGGGGGTCGTGCGCCGGGGCCCGGGCGTACCGGCGCTACGCCGGATACGACAGCCCGTGCCCGACCGGATACAGCACCCGGCCCGGATCGTCCGCCCGCTGCACCGGCACCGGAAGCCGACCGCTCGGCGCCACCGCACCCGTGATCACCCGTGCCGCCGCCCGCAGTTCGACATCGGTCCAGGAGTACGACGCCAAGTAGCCGCGGACGGCAGGCAGGTGCGCCACGTCGTACGGGTTGCGGACCGCCACCGCCACCACCGGTTTGCCCGTCGCCAGAAGCTGTGCCACCAGGCTCTTCTGTGCGCTCGTCGCGGTCACGTTGTACGTCCCGACCACCACCGCGTCCGCGTCCTGCGCCGCCGCCACCGCCTTCGCGATGGTCGCGGCCGACGGGGCCGTGCCCGTGGACAGCGGGGTTGCCGTGAAGCCGAGTTCGGTGAGCGCCGTGGCGAGGACGCCCGTCGGGGGGCCCGTGGTGCCGGACGGGGACGCCGGGTCGGCGCCCACCACCAGGAGCTTCGGCACCTCGGTGGGGGACAGCGGGAGCAGGCCGCCCTCGTTCACCAGCAGGGTTGTCGTCCGGTCGGCGATGCGGTCGGCCGCCGCGAGGTGGGCCGGGATCCCGACCGTGCGGTCCACGCCGCGATGGCCGACGTACGGGTCGCCGAAGAGCCCCAGCTTCGCCTTCAGCCGCAGCACCCGCAGGATCGACTCGTCGAGCCGTGCTTCCGTCAACTCGCCGTCCTGTACCGCCTTCAGTACGGCGTTCCAGGCGACGGGCAGGTTCGGCGGGTTGAGGAGCTGGTCCACGCCCGCCTTCAGCGCGAGCACCGGGACCCGGTCGTCGCCGTACTTCGTGCGGACGCCCTCCATGCCCAGCGAGTCGGTGACCACGACCCCGTCGTAGCCCAGCTCCTCGCGCAGGATGCCGGTGAGGATCGGGCGGGAGAGGGTGGCCGGGTCGCCGGAGTCGTCGAGCGCCGGGACCATGATGTGCGCGGTCATGATCGAGTCGATGCCCGCCTCGATCGCCGCCCGGAACGGAGGCGCGTCCAGCTCGTCCCACTGCGCGCGGGTGTGGGTGATGACCGGGAAGCCGTAGTGGCTGTCGACGGCCGTGTCGCCGTGCCCGGGGAAGTGCTTGGCCGTCGCCGCGACCGAGGAGTGCTGGTAGCCGACGACCTCGGCGGCGACCAGCCGGGACACCGCGGCCGGGTCGGAGCCGAAGGAGCGCACGCCGATGACCGGGTTGGCCGGGTTGACGTTCACATCGGCGACGGGCGAGTAGTCCTGCCGGATGCCGAGGGCGCGCAGTTCCTTTCCGGCGATCCGGCCGAGGGTGCGGGCGTCGGCGCGCGAGCCGCTCGCGCCGATGGCCATCGCGCCCGGGAAGAGGGTGGCGGGCTTGCCCACGCGGGCGACTATGCCGTGCTCCTGGTCGGTGGAGACCAGGACGGGAAGTCCGCGCGGCAGGTCCAGGGATGCCTTCTGGATGCCGTTGGAGAGGTCGGCGATCTGGTGCGGATCGCGGGTGTTGTGCGCCCAGGCGAAGTAGATGATGCCGCCGACGCGGTACTTGGCGATCAGCTCGGCGGCCGTACGGACGCCGATCTCCTTGAGGTTGGCGTCGATGTCGGCCTGGTCGGGGGCGGTGGCGGAGTGGCCGTAGACCCGCATCACGAAGAGCTGGCCGACCTTCTCCTCGAGCGTCATACGGGAGATGAGGGAGCGGAGCTTCTTGTCGTCCGCGTAGGCGGTGCCGCCCATGGCGAGGGTGGCGGCGACTCCCGCGGTGGCGGCGAGGACGGTGCGTCTGGAGGGCAACGTGCGCTCCTTCCGGAGGTGATCCGCTGAAGGGCATTCAGAGGGGTTCCGCTGAAAGAAACTTCCGAGGAGTCACCAATATCCGGGAAGTTTCTGCCAGTCAAGGGAGTGCACAGTAACGCGGACAAGGCCGCGGGCCCGGGAATGGGGGTCCGCCATCGGCGCTGTTGGAGGGGGGCGCGCCGATGGCGGAGAGGCTGTCGGCCGCGGCGCGGCGGAGAGGGTAGGTCAGCGTTCGCAGCCAGCAGCGAGGCCGACACCGCACCGTGGTGACTCTCCGACAGCTCGCGTGTTGGACGAGCGGGGGTGGGGGCGGGTTCCCGCCTGGGCCCGGATTTCCCGAAGTTGGGGCGGTGGAGCCGTACGGGGCGACTGCGGCGCCGTCAGTTCGCCTTCGCCGGGCCCGAGGTGTCCACGGCCAGGGACACCGCGAGCCCCCCGAGCACCGTGCCCATCACATAGCGCTGCGCCCTCAGCCAGCCTGGGCGGCGGGCGAGGAACACGGCGATGGTCCCGGCCGCCAGCACGATGGAGAGGTTGACCGTCACCGCGACGGCGATCTGCACCGAGCCCAGCAGCAGCCCCTGGAGCAGCACATGGCCCGCCTCCAGATCGATGAACTGGGGTATCAGGGACAGGTACATGATGGCGATCTTCGGGTTGAGCAGGTTTGTCACCAGGCCCATGGTGAAGAGGCGGCGGGGTGAGTCGTGCGACACCTCCTTCGGCGCGAACGCCGAGACCCCGCCCGGCTTCAGCGCGCTCCAGGCGAGCCAGCCGAGGTAGCAGGCGCCGGCCAGCTTCACGGCGACGTACAGCGACGGTACGGCGAGGAAGACGACCGACAGGCCGAGATTCGCGGCCGTCAGATAGACGAGGAAGCCGACGGCGACCCCGCCGAGGGAGATCACCCCGGCGCGGCGGCCCTGGGTGATGCTGCGGGAGACGAGATACAGCATGTTCGGGCCCGGGGTGAGCACCATGCCGAGGGCCACGACGAACACACCGAGGATCCCGCTGGGATCGACCATGACAACTCCCCGTTTCGCGGTCCGCACCGGCGGCGGCCATCGCAATGCACCGAGCATAGGAAGCGGTATTGCCTCGGCGCAATGGCGATATTGCCCTCGGTGCAATCCTGTGGTTGGGTGGAAGCCCACGGGCCATGGGTCACGGCCCACGGCCCACGGCCCACGCGCCCACGGGAGGGAGAGTCGTCGTGCGGGACTATCGGAGCGTCGCCGACCAGGTGGCCACGGAGATCAGATCCGGTGCGCTCAAGCCGGGCGACCGGCTTCCCCCGCAGCGCGCCTTCGCCCGCAGCTACGGCATCGCCAACTCCACCGCCACCCGTGTCTACCAGGAACTCGGCCGCCGTGGACTGACCGTCGGCGAGGTCGGCCGCGGGACCTTCGTCCGCGCCGCCGCCCCGACCGACCCGCCCGCCCTCGGTGAACCCGCGGGAAGCCGGATCGACCTGGAGTTCAACTACCCGGTCGTGCCCGAGCAGTCCGCGCTGCTCGCGGGCAGCCTGGAGGGCCTGCTGCGCACCGACGTCCTCCAGGACGCCCTGCGCCCGGTCGGCCCGACCGGACATACGGCCGTACGCGAGGCGGCCGCCGATCTGCTCACCCGGGGTGGCTGGCGCCCCGACCCCGCGCGGGTGCTGTTCGCCGGGAACGGCCGCCAGGCGCTCTCCGCCGTCTTCGCCGCCCTGGTCCCGCCCGGCGCCCGGCTCGGCGTCGAGGAGCTGACCTACCCCGTGGTCAGGGCCATCGCGGGGCGGCTCGGCATCACCCTCGTCCCACTCGCCATGGACGACGACGGACTCGTCCCGGAAGCCGTGGAGGAGGCCCACCGGGCAGGCCCCCTGCACGCCGTCTACGCCCAGCCGGTCCTGCACAACCCGCTGTCGCTCACCATGCCGGCACCCCGGATGGAACGGCTGGCCGAGGTGCTCGGGCGCCTGGACCTCCCCCTGATCGAGGACACGATCTGGGCCTTCCTGCACGACGAACTGCCGCCGCTGGCCGCCCTGTTGCCCGAGCGGACGGTCCTCGTCGACAGCCTCTCCAAGCGCATCGCCCCCGGCCTCTCCCTCGGTTTCGCGGTGGCCCCCACGCCCCTCCTCGGCGACCTCGCCGCCGCCCTGCGCTCCGGCGGCTGGACCGCCCAGCACTTCAACCTGGAGGCCGCCGCCCGCTGGCAGCGCGAGGGTGTCGTACGACGACTGGTGCGGGCCAAGCAGAAGGACGCCGCCGCACGCCAGGAGCTCGCGGCCCGGCATCTGTCCGGCTTCTCCCTGCGCACGGACCCGCGCTCCTACCACTGCTGGTGGCGCCTGCCGAAGCAATGGCGCGCCGACACGTTCGTCGCCGCCGCCGCGCGCTACGGCATCGGCGTCCCACCCGCCGCAGCATTCACGGTAGGCGACGCCCACGCCCCGAACGCCATCCGCCTCGGCCTGGCAACACCCCGCACAGAGACCCTCACGTCGGCACTGGCAACGCTCGCGGGACTGGCGCGCTCAGCGCCGGAGGACATGGCGACGGACTGAGCCGCTCGGCTAGCCGCCGGGCACGGTCGGGGTGCCTGCGGCCGGAGACACCGCAGGCGCCGGAGTCACCCTGCCGGATTGGCGCCGGAGTGCATGGCCGAGGGTTGAGGCAGGCGGCCGCTTGCCGGTCGCGGTTCGGGTGGGCTGGTTCGCCCGGCGGCTGGAGGCACGCTGCCGGATTGGCTTGCTCGGCGCCTGAGGGCGTGGCCGGGGGGTGAGGCGTTCGGCTGGTCGTCGGGCGTGGTCCGGGTGGGCTGGTTCGCCCGGCGGCCGGAGGCGTGGCAGGCGGCTGGAGGCACGCTGCCGGATTGGCTTGCTCGGGCGCCTGAGGGCGTGGCCGGGGGGTGAGGCGTGCGGCTGGTCGTCGGGCGCGGTCCGGGTGGGCTGGGTCGCGCCGCGGCTGGAGACATGGCCTGCAGTCGGCGGCCCCCGTTCGATCGGCCGGAGGCCCCCTTGGGCCCCGTCGGACCGGCTCGTTCCGTGCCCGGGCACATGGCCGCCGACTGACGATCCGTGGTCCATCTCGTGGACTTCCGGGCGGTGGGGCGGTGGGCCGGGCGATCATGGGGGTATGCCAGTTGTCGACATTCCCGGTTCCAAGTCCATCACCGCGCGCGCCCTCTTCCTGGCGGCGGCGGCCGACGGAGTCACCACCCTCGTACGGCCGCTGCGGTCGGACGACACCGAGGGCTTCGCCGAAGGGCTGCTGAGCCTCGGTTACCGCGTCGGACGGACCCCGGACAGCTGGCAGGTGGACGGCCGCCCGCAGGGACCGGCCGCCGCCGAGGCGGACGTCTACTGCCGGGACGGCGCGACGACCGCCCGCTTCCTGCCGACGCTGGCCGCCGCAGGTCACGGCACCTACCGCTTCGACGCCTCCGAGCAGATGCGCCGCCGCCCGCTGCTGCCGCTCACCCGGGCCCTGCGCGAGCTGGGCGTGGACCTGCGCCACGAGGAGAAAGAGGGCCACCACCCGCTCACCGTGACGGCGAAGGGCGTCGTCGGCGGCGAGGTGACGCTGGACGCCGGCCAGTCCTCGCAGTACCTCACCGCCCTCCTGCTGCTCGGCCCGCTCACCGAGCAGGGCTTGCGCATCCATGTCACCGACCTGGTCTCGGTGCCGTACGTCGAGATCACCCTCGCCATGATGCGGGCCTTCGGCGTGGAGGTGAGCCGGGAGGGCAATGACTTCGTGGTCCCGCCGGGCGGATACCGGGCCACCACCTACCCCATCGAGCCCGACGCTTCCACCGCCAGCTACTTCTTCGCCGCCGCGGCCGTCTCCGGCGGCGAGGTCACCGTGCCGGGTCTGGGCGAGGGCGCGCTCCAGGGCGACCTGGGCTTTGTCGAGGTGCTGCGCCGGATGGGCGCCGAGGTGGAGATCGGCGCCGACCGCACGACGGTCCGCGGCACCGGCGAACTGCGCGGCCTCACGGTCAACATGCGGGACATCTCCGACACCATGCCCACACTCGCCGCCATCGCCCCCTTCGCCTCGGGCCCGGTACGTATCGAGGACGTCGCCAACACCCGGGTGAAGGAGTGCGACCGCCTGGAGGCCTGCGCGGAGAACCTCCGGCGGCTGGGCGTGCGCGTGGAGACGGGCCCCGACTGGATCGAGATCCACCCCGGCGCGATGCCCAAAGGCACCGAGATCAAGTCCTACGGCGACCACCGCATCGTCATGTCCTTCGCGGTCACCGGCCTGCGCGTGCCCGGTATTTCGTTCGACGACCCCGGCTGCGTACGCAAGACTTTCCCCGGTTTCCACGAGGAGTTCGGGGCGCTGCGCGCAAGGCTGTGAGGGACGACGGGTGAGCTTCAAGCTGGAAGGGCCGGTTCTGGAGGGCGAGTTGGTGCGCCTGGAGCCACTGGAACGGCGGCACGCGCCCGGACTGGCCCTGGCGGCCGAGGAGAACCGCGCCTCGTACGCGTTCACCTGGGTGCCGGGAGCGAGCGAGGTCGAGGCCTACCTCGACGCGCAGCTCGCCCGCGCCGCGGCCGGAATCCTCGCCCCGTACGCTCAGATTTCCATGGCGACCGGACGCGTCGTCGGCACCACCTCCTACTGGGAGCCCCGCTCCTGGCGCTCCGACGACCGACTGGACGCCATCGAGATCGGCTTCACCTGGCTCGCCGCCTCCGCCCAGGGCACCGGCGTCAACACCGAGGCCAAGTACCTCCTCTTCCGGCACGCCTTCGAGGAGTGGCAGGTCTCCCGCGTCGACCTCAAGACGGACGCCCGCAACAGCCGTTCCCGCGCCGCGATCGAACGCACCGGCGCCCGCTTCGAGGGCGTCCTGCGCAACTGGTCCCGCTCCTGGGCCCCGGGCGAGGAGGGCCTGCTCAGGGACTCCGCGATCTACTCGATCACGTCCGAGGAGTGGCCCGAGTGCCGGACGCTGCTGGAGAAGCGGCTGCGCTGAGCAGTTCCTCTCGTACGGCGGCCAGGACCGGGTCCGCCTCCGAGCCCGCCCGTACGGCCGCGAAGACGTTGCGGGAGGGCGGCGTGCCCTCGGTGGTGAGCAGGGCGAGGTCGCGGTGGGCGTAGAGCGGTCGGACCAGGCGCGGGATCAGCGCGACGCCCCGGCCCGCCTCCACCAGCGCGGCCAGTGCGGCCCAGTCGTTCACGGCGTGCCGGATGTCGGGGGTGAAACCGGCCGCGGCGCAGACGGACCGGGCCACGGCACCGCAGCAACTGCGGGCGTCGCCGATGATCCAGGGGTCGGTAGCCAACTCCCGCAGCTCGACCCTCGGTTGACCCGCCAGCCGGTGACCGGCAGGCACCGCGAGGTCCAGGACGTCGGTGAGCAGGTCGACACGGTGATGGCGGCGGTCCGTGTGCGGGGGCGTCGCCGCGAAGTCGACGGCGACCGCGATGTCGAGCCGGCCCGCGTCCAACGCGGTGAACAGGTCCGGGGGTTCGGCCTCCACGACGTCGACGCGGAGGTGGGGGAGGCGCTCGGCGAGGGAGCTGAGCGCACCGGGCAGCAGCCCCAGGATGCCGCTGGAGAAGCAGCCGATCGTCACCTGCCCGCGTCCACCCTCCCCGTACGCCGCCAAGTCGGCGCGGGCGCGCTCCAGTTGGGCCGCGATCAGGTCGGCATGGTCGAGCAGGACCCGGGCCTGACCGGTGAGCCGTACGCCCCGGCCCTCCCGCTCGGTGAGCGGGACGCCGAGTTCCCGGGAGAGGGCGGCGAGCTGCTGGGAGACCGCCGACGGGGTCAGATGCAGGGCCTCGGCGGTGCGGGCGAGGCTGCCCCGGCGCCGTAGCTCGCGCAGGACGGCCAGGCGGCGCAGATCGACCGTGAAGGTCTCGCTAACCGGTTCCATCGCCAAAGATTAACTGGACCGAGGGATCGTTGATCGGAAACCATCGACGCCATGACCGCGTACCTCATCCTCCACGGCTGGCAGAACCACCGCCCCGAGGACCACTGGCAGCACTGGCTCGCCGACCGTCTCACCGAGCTCGGCCACCAGGTCACCTACCCCCAGCTCCCCGACGCCGACGACCCGGAACTCGACACCTGGCTGGCCGAGTTGACCCGGCACCTGCCCAGACAGCAGGTCGTCGTGGCCCACAGCCTCTCCGCCGTGCTCTGGCTGCACGCAGCCGCGCGCTCCCTGCCCGGCCTCAAGGACGTCGACCGGGTGCTGCTCGTCGCCCCGCCGTCCGGCTCCGTCCTACGGCGCCACCCCGAGGTCGCCGCATTCGCCCCGCCCGCCCTGGACTTCACCCTCCCGGGACCGACCCGCCTGGTCGCGGGCGACGACGACCCGTACTGCCCGGAGGGCGCCAGCGCCCTGTTCGCGGACCCGCTCGGCATCCCCTCCGACGTCCTCCCCGGTGCCGCCCACCTCGACCTGGACGCGGGTTACGGCGCCTGGCCCGCCGTACTGGAGTGGTGTCTGGACCCGGCCGCCGAGCTCACTTAGTCCCGTCCCGCAGCTCCGGGGTGCTCGTGGCGACGTAGGCCACCGCGAGGAGGCAGAGCAGGCCGCCGGTGATCAGGGCGGTCGCGCCGGAGGACCAGCCCGCGACCAGACCGGCGCGCAGATTGCCCAGATGCGGCCCCGCCTGGCCGACTATCTGCTCGGCCGCCGTCACCCGGCCCAGCAGGGCGTCCGGGGTACGGGTCTGGACGATCGTCGTCCGCGACAGCACCGAGACGGAGTCCGCCGCACCTGCCACCATCAGCAGCCCGAATCCCGCCCAGGCACTGCTGGTGAACCCGAACAGGGCGAGCGCCGCGCCCCAGACCGCGGCCCCGCAGAGCATGACGGCACCGGGGCGGGCCAGGCGGGTCACCCAGCCGGACAGGGCGGTGGCGGCGACCCCGCCGACGGCGACGGCGGACAGGAACAGGCCGAGGGTGCGGGGGTTGCCGCCGAAGCGTTCCTCGTTGATCAGGGGGAACAGGCTCATCGGCATCGCCAGTACGGTCGCCGCGAGGTCGGTGATCAGCGCCCCGCGCACCACCCGGTGGCCGCCCAGGAAGCGCAGTCCGTCCAGCACGCCGTGCAGCCCGGCCCGCGACGGCTCGCCCTCGGGCGGCAGCTCGGGCAGGCCGAAGGCGCCGTAGAAGGCGACGCCGAAGCTGACGGCGTCGATCAGATAGCAGACGCCGATGCCGAACGAGCCCAGGAACAGGCCGCCGAGCGCGGGGCCGACGAGCATCATCGCCTGGGCGGTGACCTGGTTGAGCGCGAGTCCCGCGGCCACCTGGTCCTTGGGCAGCAGCCGCGGCACGAACACGCCGGCCGCCGGGCCGCCGATGGCGCCGAAGCAGGACCCGGCCGCGACCAGGGCCAGGATCCCGAGCACCGGAACCCCGCCGGTGAAGCCCTGCACCGCCAACAGCAGTGAACACAGCGCCTGTCCGACGGTCGCGACGAGGAAGATCCGGCGCCGGTCCCCGCGGTCCGCCCAGGACCCGGCGAACAGTCCGACGGACACCAGGGGCAGCGCCTGCGCGAGCCCCACCGCGCCGCTCCAGACCGCGCTGTGCGTCATGTCCCACACCTGGAACATGACGGTCACGATCGTCATGTAGGTGCCCAGGATGGAGGCCGTGCGTCCGATCAGCAGCCGCCGGAAGACGGGGGAGGTGCGCAGGGGCCGTACGTCGACGAGGGTACGGGCGAGGCTCATGAGGGCATGGCGGAGCGCGGCTGCGCGGGCGGGATCATGACGGGGACGCTAACCGGGGGTGCCCGCCCCGGGCCAATGATTTACGCGGAGTCGTTGAGCAGCCGGGCGAGGTGGTCGTGTCCGGGGCCGAGCAGATCGGGAAGCGGTGCGGCGGCCTCGTACCAGCGCTTCTCGTACTCCCAGCACAGCCAGCCGTCCCAGCCGTGCCGGGAGAGCACCTCCACGCACTCGGCGAGCGGCAGCACCCCGGCGCCCAGCGGCAGCGGGGTGGTGTCGGCGGCGGAGGCGATGTCCTTGACCTGGACGTAGCCGAGATACGGGGCGAGCGCGGCGTACGACTCCGAGGGCTGCTCGCCGCCCAGCCAGGTGTGCATCACGTCCCACAGCGAGCCGACGTACCGATGCCCGACCAGGCCGAGCACCCGGATCGCGGCGGCTCCGGTGCGGTGCGAGTCGTGGGTCTCCAGCAGGATCCGTACGCCGAGGTCGGCGGCGTACTCGGCGGCGGTGCCGAGCCTGCGGGCGGCGACGGCATCGGCCTCCTGGGAGCTCTGGGAGTCCTCGGCGCCGGGGAAGACACGGACGAAACCGGCGCCCAGATCGCGGGCGAGGTCGAGGAGGGCGCGGATCTCCTCGACGACGGGTTCATCGGGGCCGGGTGCGGCCACGCGCGCGTACCCGGCGATCCCGACGACCTCGACACCGGCCGCCTTGAACTCGACGGCCGCCGCGACCCGCTCCTCCTGAGCGAGCCCCGGATGCACCGGCTCCTCGGGATGCGCACGCAGCTCCACGCCGTGATACCCGTGCGCGGCCGCGAGCCGCACCACATCGGCGAGGGGAAGACCGGGGACACCGAGAGTGGAGAACGCCAGCTTCATGCTCGCGACTCTACGCGTGAGTCGGGGGGACGGTCGCGGCCGCGGCCGTCATTCCGGGGTGCCGGTCAGGTCCAGGCGCCAGTCCTGGCCCGTCAGGTCCTTGCCGAAGGAGCGGTGCGGTTTTTCCGCCGTCAGTACGAAGCCGTGGCGTTGGTAGAGGCGGCGGGCGGCGGTGAGGACGTCGTTGGTCCACAGGACCAGGTCGCGGTAGCCGACCCCGCGCGCGTAGTCCACGACGGCCTGGATGAGCCGGTCGCCGATGCCGAGGCCTCGGGCGTCCGGTTCGACGAGGAGGAGCCGGAGTCGGGCGGTGGCGGGCGCCTCGTCCCGTACGCACATCACGCACCCGACCGGACGCCCGTCCAGCTCGGCGATCCACACCCGCTCCAGATGCGGATCGTGGTCCTCGGCGAAGTCCGCGACGATCCGCGCGACCAGCCCCTCGTAGTCGGTGTTCCAGCCGAACTCGGCCGCGTACAGCGCGGCGTTGCGCTGCACGATCCAGCCGAGGTCGCCGGGGCCGGGTTCGCGCAGCAAGACGTCTGCATGGTCCTTACGGTCCTTGCGGGAGAGGATCTCGCGGACCGTACGCATCGCCTCCGCGAGCCTGGGCCGGTCGGCGGCCGGTACCCCCGACAGCAGCGAGCCCACGGCCTCGTTGGACCGCTCGGCCAGCAGCGCGGCGGTCTCCCTCCCGTGTGCCGTGAGCGTGATCCGACGCCGCCGCGGATCCTGCGCGGAGGGCGCCCGCTCGACCAGACCGTCCTGCTCGAACTTGGTCAGGATCCGGCTCAGATACCCCGAGTCCAGGGAGAGCTCGGCGCGCAGGTCGGCGGCGTCCGTCCGCGGGGAGTGCGCGAGTTCGTAGAGCACGCGGGACTCGGTGAGGGTGTACGGGGCGTACAGATGGCGGCTGTAGTCGAGGGCGCCGATGACGTTCGTGTAGAAGCGGTTGAAGGCGCGGATGTCCTGGACGGTCATGATCGACCCGCTCCCTGATGGTTGACTCAGTCAGAGAAACCGTACGGATCGAGCGTAGGACGCCCGCGCCTGCCCGGCTACCCCTCCGTCGCCGGCCGGAAGACGCACACCTGGGCGCCGGTCTTCGCCGTGGTCGTGGAGACCAGTTCCAGCGGGCGCTTCCCGCCGTCCGTGGGGAAGATCGACTTGCCGCCGCCGAGCAGCACCGGCATCACGATGAGCTGGAGTTCGTCGACGAGGCCCTCGGCGATCAGGGTGCGCACCAGCGTCGGGCTGCCCATCATCGCCAGGTCGCCGCCCTCGGCCGCGCGCAGCTCGCGGATCTTGGCCACCGCTCCGTCCGCGGGGATGAGCTCGCTGTTGTTCCAGGTCAGATCGGCGTCGGAGAGGGTGCCGGAGACGACGTACTTCTTGATGGAGTTCATCCTGTCGGCGAAGGGATCCCCGGCCCGCCCCGGCCACGCCGCGGCCATGGTCTGGAAGGTGCGGCGCCCGAAGAGCAGCGCGTCGGCGTTCCGCATCCCCGCGTCGAAGGCGCCGCCGAGGACCTCCGGGTCGAAGTACGGGTGCGACCAGCCGCCGTGCGCGAAACCGCCGTCGGTGTCCTCCTCGGGACCCCCGGGCGCCTGGACGACGCCGTCGAGGCTGATGAACTCGGTGATGACGATGCGCATCGTGGTCACTCCTGTGTCTGCGATGTGGTGTCGGCAATGAGACCGGGGCGAACCCCGGAACTCATCGCTACGACGGGAATCACTTACGAGTCCGACAGGAACCGCTCCCGGTAGTGGGCGTCCAACTAGGCCGTGCAGCGGCCGGGGTTGGCCGTCGCCCGGCCCCTTACCGTTCCTAGTCAGTGAGCAGGAGTGAGTCTTGGACCCAAACCTGGTCACTGCGGACACCCCGAACGGTTTTGGGTGTCCTGGTCGCCCGCGTTCGCTCCGCGTCCGGTGGCACGCATCGTGTGCGTGGTCCGGGAATGCGGGGGCGGGTTTCCTCCCGCCCCCGGTCACCGTGTCCGGCCTGGGCGGTCCGATGCCCACGACGATCGCTCTGGTCGTCGTGGGGCGGTGCCGTCCGTCGCCGAATACGGTGCCCGAGGGCGCGTCGTCCGATCGCGACGCTCGCCGCGTCGTGTCGGCTGGTCTTGCGGTTCTTCGAGGCCAGGGGCTTCTGCCAGTGCTCAGCGCCCCAGCGGGAGGTGTACGCCGGGTCCACGGCGACGAGGGTGATTGAGAGTTCGGCTGCCATGGACACGAGCCGGGCTCGCAGTTTGGCCACGGGCATGCCGGAGATGAGCTTGCGGAACCTTTTGCGCCGTCCGTGCTTCTCCCGGGTCTTCTCCGAGCCGAAGTCGAGGTCTTCTACCGCGATCGACACGCCGTAGCGCTTGGCCCAGTGCAGCAGGCGGGTGAGGGCGTGCCGGACCTGAGCGTCCCGGTGCCGGGCGTTGCCGGACAGGTCGTAGAAGAAGCGGCGGGGCTCGCCGCACGGGTTGCCGCGGGCGTCGAGCCGCCACGCGGCGAGGTGATCAGCGTTGGTGTCGACGCCGATCAGGCCGCCGGTGCGGGCCTGAGTGAGGGGCACGGTCTGAACTGGCGGGATCGTCCACGACGCGGTCAGGTACCAGCGTCCGCGCTCCACGTCCAGGTGGATGCGGTAGGCAACGGCACGGTTCGCGGCCACGCGGTCGGCCCACTGATCGCCCCGGTGGTGGAACTGCACGGTGCCGATGAGGACGTATCGGCCGTGCCTCGCGTTGGCCAGGTGTGCGAGCGGCGCCGGCAGCTTGATGCTGACCTGACCGTCCGGGGTGACGCGGATCGTTTCGTTGCCGAAGCGTTTGCCGGACTCGCCGTCAGCGGCGAGGAACCAGCGCTCGGCTTCCCAATGCCGACGCCACGCGTCCTCGGTGAGCTGCGCGGCGTCGAGGTTATGCCGGTTGCGGGCCAGCTTCTTCCCGCCGCGTGCGACGTGGACACGTCCCGTTTCGCGGTCGGCCCGCTCACGCTCCAGCCGGTCTTCCAGCAGATGCAGGCGCCGTGTCTTGACGAACCACTCCTGTTTCGTGCGGTATCCGCCCGGCGCCCGCTTCGTGCCTTTCTGCCCGACCGGCAGCGACAGGCGGTGCGCGACCGTGCGGATACCGGCCTCCAGGCCCTGGATGTGCGCCAACTGGGACCTGCGGGACAGCGCCCACTGATCGTGCGTGGCCTTCGTGATGCTCCCCGCCCAACGCGAGGAAGACTCCTCAGTCAGCTCCCGCTTACGGGCCGCCCACGTCTTGGTGGAGTGCTCCAGCCCATCAGCACACCTGCGCTTGAGGTCCTTCGACGCCAGCGAGCCGAGATGCACGCCCACGGCCCGCAGTACCTTGTCATCGTCGGCCGTCAGGCCCTTGAGCCGGGTGCGGATCGCTACGCCGGACGGGCCGAGGGCGACGAACGGTGGATCAATCGGCCGCAAAGGCCTGCGCTGGTCAGCCATGCTCGGCGGCCTGAAGCGCCTTGTGGGCACGGCTCTTCGCCGAGCGGCGACCGTACAGGCGGGCACAGAACGACGTCAGAACCTCCACCATGTCCCGTACCAAGTCGTCCTCGACCTCACCGTCGTCCAGCACCACCAGGCGGCGGCCGGTCGCAGACAGGGCCGCTTCGAGCAACTCGACGTTCATCCGCCCGAGCCGGTCTTTATGCTCCACCACCACCGTGGTCACCGCAGGATCGGCGAGCAGCCGCTTCGCCTTCGACCGGCAACCGTTCATCCCGGAGCCGGTCTCAGACTCCACGCGCACCACACGGCCGCCCGTGGTGGCTGCCCAACGGGCCAGCCGCGCCACCTGGCGTTCCAGGTCTTCCTCCTGGTCGTGGGAGGACACGCGGGCATACAGGCCCAGACCGCCCACGACTTCCGCGGCCGCGCTGGCGTCGATGTTCACGAGGATCGTGCGCGGCCCGACCCGCTGAGCCGGTACCGGCAACATCCCCTCACGGAACCAGCGATACGCGGTCTGCGGATGCACGTCCTGCGTCCTCGCCCACTCCGTCAAATTCACGCTCTGACAACACTCACTCATTCATGGTTACGCTCACTTACCCGACTTCGACGGCCAGCAGTTGAAGACCCCCGCGGCGCCCCCGAAGACCCCCGCACCATCAGCTCGCCCCTGATCGTCGCGATCCCCCCGGGCGGCTCCTCCTCGCGGCCCATCGCGATGCGTCCGGCCCGCGCTCCCGCCTCCGACAGGGGCAGCCGCACCGTCGTAAGAGAAGGCACCGCGTCGATCGAGAACGGCAGGTCGTCGAAGCCGGCGACCGAGACGTCCTCCGGGATCCGCAGCCCCGACTCCCGCAGGGCCGCGCAGGCGCCGAGCGCGACGGAGTCGTTCGCGGCGACCACTGCCGTGAGGGTCGGATCCCGGCGCAGGAGTTCCAGCGTGGCCTCGTACCCGGAGCGCCGGTCGTAGCGGCCGTGGACCGTCCAGCGCGGGTCCTCCTCGATGCCGTGCGCCTTCAGCGCCGCCCGGTGTCCTTCCAGACGGTGCCGGGTCGTCGTGCGCTCCTCAGGACCGGCGATGTAGCCGAGGCGGCGGTGGCCCAGGCCGATCAGGTGCTCGGTCAGTTCCCGGCCGCCCCCGCGGTTCTCGAAGGTCAGCGCGATGGCCCCGGTGTCCGGCGCCGGCGGGCGCCCGCACAGCACCACCCGGGTCCCGGCCTCCGCGAGCTTCCTGAGCTTCGCCGACACCGCCGCCACATGCGGCGCGTTCTCCACGGCCCCACCGGTCAGCACGACCGCGGCCGCCCGCTGGCGCTGCAGCAGAGTCAGATACGTCAGTTCGCGCTCGGGGGATCCCCCGGTGTTGCAGACGACCGCCAGCCGCTCACCGCCCGCGCGTCCCCCCGGGCCCCCGATCTCCGCCTGGATCGCGCTCGCCATGATCCCGAAGAAGGGGTCGGCGATGTCGTTGACGAGGATGCCGACCAGGTCGGACGTGGCGGCGGCCAGCGCGCTCGCCGGACCGTTCAGCACGTAGTCCAGCTCGTCCACCGCACGCAGCACCCGCTCACGGGTGGACGCGGCCACGGGGTAGTTCCCGTTCAGTACGCGCGACACCGTCGCGGGCGAGACCTGTGCGCGGGCCGCCACGTCCGCCAGGGTCACCGTCATCTCGTCGTCCTCCGGTCGCGCATGTTGTCGTACGCCGTTGTACATAGGCTGCTCAAAGGAATCCCCCTTGCCGTGCAGACCATAAGGCCAGGCACCCCGTTTGTTCGCCCCCTCGAACAACTCATCCCCATCACGGTCTTGTACAGACCACTGCTCAGAGGCTAGCTTCAGTCGGTATAGAAAGCGCTTGCTGCGTCGCTGGGGCGTATGCGGACGAAGGGATTGACGTGACACGCAAAACGGTGCGGATCGCCATGAACGGCGTGACCGGGCGCATGGGCTACCGCCAGCACCTCGTCCGCTCCATCCTTGCCCTGCGCGAACAGGGCGGCCTCGACCTCGGCGACGGCACCGTGCTGTGGCCGGAGCCGATCCTGGTCGGCCGCCGGGAGCACGCGCTCAAGGCGCTCGCCGAGCGGCACGGCCTGGAGCACATCTCCACGGACGTCGACGAGGTCCTCGCCGACCCGACCGTGGACATCTACTTCGACGCCCAGGTCACCTCCGCACGCGAGGAGGCGATCAAGAAGGCGATCGCCGCGGGCAAGCACATCTACACCGAGAAGCCGACCGCCACCGGTCTCGACGGCGCCCTGGACCTCGCACGCCTGGCCGCCGACGCCGGCATCAAGCACGGCGTGGTCCAGGACAAGCTCTTCCTCCCCGGCCTGCTCAAGCTCAAGCGACTCATCGACGGCGGCTTCTTCGGCCGCATCCTGTCGATCCGCGGCGAGTTCGGCTACTGGGTCTTCGAGGGCGACTGGCAGGCCGCCCAACGCCCGTCCTGGAACTACCGCGCGGAGGACGGCGGCGGCATCGTCGTCGACATGTTCCCGCACTGGGAGTACGTCCTGCACGAGCTGTTCGGCCGGGTGAAGTCCGTCCAGGCCCTCACCGCCACCCACATCCCGCAGCGCTGGGACGAGAACGGCAAGCCCTACGACGCCACCGCCGACGACGCCGCCTACGGCGTCTTCGAGCTGGAGGGCGGTGCGATCGCTCAGATCAACTCCTCCTGGGCCGTGCGCGTCAACCGCGACGAGCTGGTCGAGTTCCAGGTCGACGGCACCGAGGGCTCGGCGGTCGCGGGTCTTCGGAACTGCCGCGCGCAGCACCGCTCCGCCACCCCCAAGCCCGTCTGGAACCCCGACATCCCGGCCACCGAGGTCTTCCGCGACCAGTGGCAGGAGGTCCCGGACAACGCCGAGTTCGACAACGGCTTCAAGGCCCAGTGGGAGCTCTTCCTCAAGCACGTCTACGCCGACGCCCCCTACCACTGGGACCTCCTGGCCGGCGCCCGCGGCGTCCAGCTCGCCGAACTGGGCCTGAAGTCCTCGGCCGAGGGCCGCCGTCTCGACGTACCGGAGATTTCGCTGTGACGATCCAACTCCCGGACTTCAAAGGCGGGTTGAGGGCGTACGAGCCCCGCCCCGAACCCCTCGCCGTCACTCCGGGCACCCCCTTCACCTCTCGTACGGTCTTCTCGGCGGCCCATGTCGTCGCCGATCCGTTCGCCGACACCAGCCCCGACTCGCCCGCCGCCGTCGACTGGGACGCCACCCTCGCCTTCCGGCGGCATCTGTGGTCCCACGGGCTCGGTGTCGCCGAGGCGATGGACACCGCGCAGCGGGGGATGGGGCTCGACTGGGCGGGCGCCGCGGAACTGATCCTGCGGTCGGCGGCCGAGGCTCAGAGTGTGGGCGGCCGTATCGCCTGCGGAGTCGGCACCGACCAGATCGCCGCGGGGACTCTCGAAGAGGTCCGTGCGGCCTACGAGGAGCAGCTCGCGGTGGTGGAGGAGGCGGGCGCGCAGGCGATCCTCATGGCGTCGCGGGCGCTGGCAGCCGCCGCCCGTGGTCCCGAGGACTATCTGGAGATCTACGGCCACCTGCTGCGCCAGTCCGCCGAACCCGTCGTCCTGCACTGGCTCGGCCCGATGTTCGACCCCGCGCTGGAGGGCTACTGGGGCTCCTCCGACCTCGACGCGGCCACGGACACCTTCCTGGAGGTCATCGCCGCGCACCCCGACAAGGTGGACGGCATCAAGGTGTCGCTGCTCGATGCGCAACGGGAGATCGACCTCAGGCGCCGGCTCCCCGACGGCGTGCGCTGCTACACCGGCGACGACTTCAACTATCCCGAGCTGATCGCCGGTGACGAGAAGGGCTTCAGCCACGCCCTGCTCGGCATCTTCGATCCGCTGGGCCCGCTGGCCGCGGAGGCGGTACGGGTCCTGGACACGGGGGACGCCAAGGGCTTCCGGGAACTGCTCGACCCCACCGTCGAGTTGTCCCGCCATCTTTTCCAGGCGCCGACCCGCTTCTACAAGACCGGAGTCGTCTTCCTGGCCTGGCTGGCGGGCCACCAGTCGCACTTCACCATGGTCGGCGGCCTCCAGTCGGCCCGCTCGCTCCCGCACTTCGCCCGCGCCTACGAACTCGCCGACGGTCTGGGCCTCTTCCCGGCACCGGAACTGGCCGAGGAACGGATGAAGAACCTGCTGTCGATGTACGGGGTGACCCAGTGACCGACCTCGCGCGTTTCTCCATCAACCAGATGACGGTCAAGCAGCTGTCGATGCCGGAACTGGTCGACGCCTGCGGACAGTTGGGCGTCGGCAACGTCGGCCTGTGGCGGGAGCCCGTCCAGGAGTACGGCCTGGAGGCCACCGCCAAGCTGGTCCGGGACGCGGGCCTGACCGTCACCACCCTGTGCCGGGGCGGGTTCTTCACGGCCATCGATCCGGACGAGCGTGCCAAGGCGCTGGACGACAACCGCCGGGCGATCGACGAGGCGGCCACGCTCGGCACGGACACGCTGGTGCTGGTCTCGGGCGGTCTTCCGGCCGGTTCCAAGGATCTGCACGGGGCGCGGGAGCGGATCGCCGACGCGCTGGCGGTGCTGGGCCCGTATGCGGAGGAGCACGGGGTGAAGCTGGCCATCGAGCCGCTGCACCCGATGTTCGCCTCGGACCGCTGTGTGGTCTCCACGCTCGCCCAGGCCCTCGACCTCGCCGAGCGCTTCCCCGCCCAGCAGGTCGGCGTCACGGTGGACACGTACCACATCTGGTGGGACGACAACGCGCCCGCGCAGATCGCCCGGGCGGGCGCGGGCGGACGTATCCACACCTTCCAACTCGCTGACTGGACCACGCCGTTGCCCGAGGGCGTGCTCACCGGCCGCGGTCAGATCGGGGACGGCTCGATCGACATGCGGGAGTGGCAGGGGTACGTCGAGGCCGCCGGATACACCGGTGCCATCGAGGTCGAACTGTTCAACGACGGACTGTGGGCCCGGGACGGCCGGGAGGTGCTCGCGGAGACGGCGGCGCGGTTCGTGGAGCACACGAGCGGCTGACAGCCGGGGGCGCCGACGGCATGCGGGCCGTCGGCGTTCCCCATTTCCTCGATGATCAATATCACTCGCGTGATAGCCGGACAGATGGGTCTGAACCGGTCATTGGCCGGCACGGGCGATTCGGTCGCTCCTTCTGGGCTCAGCCCGTAGCGAGCAGTGAGTCGGCCGTTGCGGTGCGCGCGTACAGCACCCAACGGCCGGCCCGGTGCGCGCTGACCAGCCCGGCGTCCCGCAGCGCGGTCAGCGACTGGGACACGGCTGCCGGGGACAGTCCGGTCCGCCGGGCCAGGTCGGTCGTGGAGGCCGGGATGTCCAGCTCGGTCAGCAGCCGGGTGCGGGAGCGCCCGAGTACGGCGGCCAGGGCGTCGGCGGCGGGGGTGGACCGGGGCTGCCACAGCGTTCCGGTGCCGCGGGCGGGATAGGCGAGCTGGGGCGGGTCCGGGAGTGCCACCCGGGGGAGCAGAGCAGGACCGGTGAAGGCCGACGGGACGAGCACGAGCCCGGCGCCCGCCGTGGCCCGGGACAGACCGCGCCTGCGCTCACGCAGTCGGAGCGTGTCGCCCTCCCAACTGGCCGCCGTGTGCAGGTCGTTCAGCAGATGCGCGGTGCCGTGCTCGGCGAGCTGCCGGGCGCGGTACAGGACATCGGCGTCGAGCACGGCCCGTATGCGCGCCCAGTAGGGGGCGAGCGCCAGCTGCCAGTAGGTCTCGATCTCCTCGGTGAACTTGGGGAGTTGGGCGTGCGGCTCGTCGTACAGAGCCCGTAGTCGGGGGCCGAGCGAGGCGCCCTGCTCGCGCTCCAGGCGGCTCAGGTCCCGGCGTATCCGCTCGACGGGAGCGGACCGTACGGCGGTCAGCTCCTCGGTGAGGGTCGGGGCCGGGCCCGTCGGTGCCGGGTTGAGGAAGTCGGGGACATAGCCGTCGGGCGGTACCAGCTCGGTGAGCCGGTCCAGGCCCGCGGCCGCCACCCGCGGACGTACCTGCTCGACCCAGGGACGGTGCACCGGATGCGGGCGGCCGGAGTTGAGCAGCCGAAAGCTCGTCCCGACCTCCCAGAGCGGCGATACGGCGAACCGCAGTCGTGCCAAGTCCCCCGCCGAGAACTCGAGTTCCGCCTCCATGACCCCGACCCCCACCGAATTCGGCCACGGCTGAAATATTTGGCGTGAGCTTAGCGCCGGAGCGATCCTTTCCGGCATGACTCGGCAAGAGAACGACAAGTCGGCGGCGACGGCGGCCGGTACCTGGAAACTCGGCGACCTGGAGGTCAACCGGATCGGCTTCGGCGCGATGCGGCTGCCGCAGTACGGGGAGGCCTTCGCGCCGGGCGCCGCACCGAGGGACCGCGAACAGGCGATCGGCGTGCTGCGCCGCGCGAGGGACCTCGGTGTGAACCACATCGACACGGCGGCCTTCTACTTCTCCTCCCTGCGCTCGGCCAACGAACTGATCAACCGAGCCCTGGCCCCGTACCCCGACGACCTCGTCATCGCCACCAAGGTCGGCCCCGGCCGCGATCCGTCCGGCGAGTGGGCGACGCACGCCAGAACCCCTCAGGCGCTGCGCGGCCAGGTCGAGGAGAACCTTCGCCAACTCGGCCGCGACCACCTCGACCTGGTCAACCTCCGGATCGTCGGCACCGACTCGGTCGCCGAGCGCTTCGGCGCCCTGTCCGACCTGCGCGACGCGGGTCTCATCCGCCATCTGGGCCTGTCCAACATCACCCCCGCACACCTGGAGGAGGCGCAGCGGATCGCGCCCGTGGTCTGCGTCCAGAACCAGTACGGCATCGGTGTCCGCGCCGACCAGGACGACTTCGTGCGGGCCTGCGGTGAACAGGGCGTGGCCTTCGTGCCGTTCTACGCGATCGCCGGAGCGGGCCGGGAAGCGGGCGCGCAGACCGCCGAGGACCCGGCGATCCGCTCCGTCGCCGACGCCCACGGAGCGACCCCGGCCCAGATCCGCCTGGCCTGGACCCTGCACCGGGGTCCGCATGTGCTGGCCATCCCCGGCACGGGGGATCCGGACCATCTGACGGAGAACGTGGCGGCGGGTGGACTGCGGCTGAGCGAGGGGGAGTTGGCGATGCTGGAGGAGTGCCATCGGCGTACCTGAACCAGCCCCTCCCGGTTGTCGGCGAACCGCTTTACCGCCCGCTCGCCGTTATGGGACCCTCGGATCCCTTGGGGGCGGGAGCGGGGATGCAGCAGAGGGTCGCTGAGGTCGGGGCTCTGGTGCGGAGTCTGAGGATGGCCGTCGGGCTGCCGGGCGCGGCGCGGGCCGCGTATCGGTCGCTTCCCGTGCTCGCGCGGACGTATGAGCAGGTCGTCGCGCCCCTCGTCGCCGAGAGCCTGTCCGATCCGCTCGAACGCGCCCGGGTCGACGGCTCGTTGCGGGTGATGAGCGTGAAGTTCGGGCTCGCCATGACGAGTTACGCCCGGCTGAGCGGGCACCGGCTGCAACCGGACGTGGCCGTCCTCGCGGGCGCCGTCACCCGGCTCTACGACGACCTCATCGACGGCGCGGGCGTCGCCGACCCGGCCGCCGACGACCGCCTCGGTGAGCTCCTGGGCAACCGCGCCTTCGTCCCCGGCACCCCCGCGGAACTGCTGCTCGGGCGGCTGGTGTACGGCATCGAGCGGAACCTCGCCCACCCGCCCGACGAGTCCGTGTTCATGGCGCTGGTCTCGCTGCACGAGTACCAGGTGCTGTCCCGAAGGCAGCGCGAAGCGGGCGTCCCCCTCGACGTCCTGGAGAAGATCACCCGGGGGAAGGGTGCCGCCGCCCATCTCATCCTGTGCGGTCTGGTCAAACCCCGGCTGGAACCCGACGAGCGGGAACTGGTCATGGACCTCGGCGAGATCCTCCAGTCGCTCGACGACTACATGGACGTCGAGTTCGACCGGGGCAACGGCGTGACCACCCTCGTGTCGTGCGGCGCGCTCACCCTGCCCGGCATCACCCGGCGCTTACGGGCCACACGGCCCCGCCTCGCGGCCGTCCACGGCAGCCGGGCCGCCCGGCCGTACTGCGGGATGCTCTACTTCCTGCTGCTCCAGGCATGGGTGAGCCGCAGGCTCCCGGTGCTGGGGCGGCTGGCCCGGCGGCCCGCCCACCGTTCGGCCGTCCTGGCGTTCCTGTCCCGCGGGGAGGACGCCCTGCCGGCGGCCGGGGCGGAGACCGCGTCATGAGCCACGACTGGTGGACCAGAGCCCTCTACTCGGTGGCGGGCGTAGTCGTCCTGGCCACCGCCGTCGTGGCCGTACTCGAACTGCGCAGCGGCGACGGCGAACCCACCGAGCTGTGGTTCGCCTTCGCCACCG
Source organism: Streptomyces sp. NBC_00287 (assembly GCF_036173105.1). NCBI lineage: Bacteria > Bacillati > Actinomycetota > Actinomycetes > Kitasatosporales > Streptomycetaceae > Streptomyces > Streptomyces sp. NBC_00287. The sequence goes on along the minus strand of NZ_CP108053.1, from coordinate 3,562,352 downwards.
TCCTCCTGACCGTCACGGGCCTCGCCCTGAACACGCTGCACAGCCGCCGCCGGACCGTCACGCTCGAGGAGGCCGCCGCCGCGCTGGCGAAGACGGTGACCACGAACTGGGAGGGGGAGCGAACCTCCCGCGGACTGTACGAGGAAAGCCGGATAGCCGTGCGCTGGCGCCGCGAGCCCGGCTCGGAGCGGGCCTCCCAGCTGTCCGCCGAACTCCCCGACGAGGGCGTCCTCGACGAGCTGACCGGCGCCTTCGCCCGGCACGCCCGCGCCGGGCATCTGTGCCGGCTGGTGGTGACGGGGGAGCCGGGCTCCGGCAAGACCGCCCTGTGCGTACTGCTGACGCTGGAGACCGTACGGGCGGATGTCGTCCCCGTGCTCTTCCCGCTCTCGGCCTGGGATCCCAAGAGTTCGCTGACCGACTGGATGACGGCGGAGCTCGCCGCCAGCCGCCCGGCCGGGGACGCCGCGAGATCCCGGCGGCTCGCCCCGGAATTGCTGCGCCGCCATGTGCTGCCCGTCCTCGACGGCCTCGACGAGGCCTCCGACCCGGCCGCCGCCCTCGAGGCCATCCAGAAGGAACTGGCCGGCCACTCCTTCGTCCTGACCTGCCGAGTCCCGGAGTACGCCGGTGTGGCGCGCCGACGGGAGCTGCGCGACGCCCTCGTCGTACGCCTGCAGCCGCTGCGCGCCGACGAGGCCGGCTGGGTGCTGGAGCGGGCCGGCGGGGCGGCCATGGGGCCGCTGCTCGGCACGCTCGACGCATACCCGGACGGTCCGGCGGCACGGGCCTTGACGACCCCCTTCATGCTGTCCCTGGCCGTGGAGCTCGGCGGGGTGCTCCCCGAGGAGCTGCTGACCGCCGACGACGCCGAGGCCGAGCAGTGGATCAAGCGGTATCTGCTGGGCGGCTTCGTCACCAAGGCCTACCAGAGCACCCTCGACAAACCCGAGGTGCCCTTCCCGCTCGACAAGGCCTGGCGCTATCTGTCCTACCTGGCCCGGCAGACCGAACCCGGCACCCACTGCTTCGCCTGGTGGCATCTGCACCGCTCGGTGCCGCGCGGCCTGTTCCTCACCGTGGCCCTGGCCAACGCCGCGCTCGCCTGCTCGGCCGCCGCCGTCCTCCTCTTCGCCCTCTTCGAACGCCCCTGGCTGGGCCTGTGGATCGGCCTCGGCGCCGCCGTGATCGGCGCGCTCGTCGTGGAGTTGGTCCCTCAGGACGACCCTCGCCGCGCCAAACCCCGGCTGCGTTCGGTACGGCCGCCGACCCGCCATGCCCTGCAACGCGTCCTGGGGTTCGGCGTGATCGGCGGCGCGGCCTGCGCGGTGATCGTCGCGTTTCTGTACGAGCGTCCCGTGCATATCGTCGTCGGCGGGCTGCTCAGCGGGCTCACCTTCGCCGCCGCCCGCTACTTCAGCGAGCCGAGCGATCCCCTGGACGCGGTGACGCCGGTCAGCCTGCTGCGCTCCGACCGTACGACGATCCGGTACGCCTGGCTCACCGGCGCCGTCCCGGGCGCGCTGACCGGCGCCTACCTCGGCGCCGCGCTCAAGGAGGGCCGCAGAACCCCGCAGCTGGACGACGTCACCCTGATCGACGAACTGCCCACCGCCGTCGAGGCGTTGCTGGGAGCGGCCTCCGGCGCCCTGCTCAGCTCCGTCGGGCTCGGGATGATGGCGCTCGGGTCCAGTGCCTGGGGCCGGTTCATACCGTCACGCGCCTGGCTGGCGCTGCGCGGACACACCCCGCGCCGGCTCATCAAGTTCACCGAGGACGCCCGGACACGCGGGGTGCTGCGGCAGTCCAACGGCTTCTACGAGTTCCGGCACGAACTGCTGCACCGTCACCTCGCCGAGACCGAAGGACCCGCCGCGCCCTCCCGGTCCCCGGCACCGGCCGCCGACACCAGGACCGGTCCGGCCAGGACCCAGTAAGCCCGCCGCGCCGGGCGCCGCCCGGCCTCCGGCATCGGCAGATACCGCGCCTGCGGAAACCGGACCCGGGCCTGCGCCCCGTCCGGCCGCACGGTCAACAACTCCAACTCGTCCAACTCCCGGCGCACCTCGGCGACGGCCAGCAACTGCTCCCGCCCGCTGGTCGCACAGACGAACTCCAGCACGGCCCGCGAATGCGTGCCGGACGCCCGCTCCCGGGCCCGCCGGTCCAGCAGCCGCCCCACCTGGTCGCCGCTGGTCAGGTCGTACACCCGGGCCAGACCCGGCGTCTCGTCGTAGCGGACGGAGCAGCGCAGTACGGGAAACTCATGGCCGCGCAGGTCGGCGGTCCGTTCGGCCAGCCAGCGCGGCTCGTGCCGGTGCTGAAGCCGCTCGAAGACCACCAGCAACACCGCTCTGGCCAGCACCAGCAGCCCCAGAGCGACCGCACACACCAGTGCCGCCGTACGCACATCCGGCACCAGCAGCCCGATCAGCGTCACCGTGGGCGGCAGCACCGCCCACCCCACCGTGACCCGCTGCGCCCGGGCGAACTCCGGTCGCCGCAGACCGGTCGCCCGGCGTCGCAGCAGGTCGGGAAAGCCGCGCAACGGCACGAGTGCGACGGGCACTTCGGGCCGCAGCAGTCCGGGTTCATAGCTCATCGCCGCCCCGCCTGCCCTCCGTCGACGCCTTGAGTCGATACGTACCCGGTGACGCTACCGGCACGCCGCCCGACCTTCGCCCGACCCCGCCGAAAAAAAAACTTCCACGAGCCCGTGCAACCCTTCCCGGGGGTCGCGGGTCGTACTTGATGTCGGAACTTCTTGGAGGGGGATCTGGGGGGATCGCGGGGGGTTCTGACACGGAGGGGGAAAGCGCGAGGGGGCCCGGTCGACGGATCGGGCCCCCTCGAAGCGTGCCGGGCTCATGGCATGCTCCGATGGTGCCGTCCGGCAGTGACGGCTCAGCCGGCCTGGGACTTCACGTGGGCGACCACCGGCTCGAAGTCGTGAGGCGAGGGCTCCCGCCCCGCCGGAGCCTCACATGAAACCGGCCCTTCCCTCTACTCTGGCCGTTACGAAGCTGCTGGGAGGGGCAAGGCCGTATGTCTCGAGACGCCACTCCGGACCCGTACGCCGATCCGCTCGTCTTCGGGCAACGGCTCCAGATTCTGCGCACACGCAAGGGTATGACAAGGGAGCAACTCGGCGGTCTTGTCGGCAAGTCCGGTTCCTGGGTCAAGGGAGTGGAGACCGGTCGCCTGAAGACCCCCAGGCTCGAAGTGATCCTCCACATTGCCGAGGTTCTGCGCGTGCGTGACCTGTCGGACCTCACCGGTGACCAGTCTGTGCGTGTCGATCTGTTCATGGGGCCGGGCCACCCGCGGTTGGGTGCCGTGAAGACGGCCGTCGATGCCTTCCCGCTCACCACCCAGCGCGAGGCGCCCCCGGCTGCGCACCTGAGTGCACGGCTCGCCCGTGCATGGGCCGCACGCCACTCGGCACCCAATCATCGCGAGGTGATCGGCGCCCTGCTGCCGGATTTGATCCGCGACGCGCAGCTCGCCGTACGGCAGGCGGAGACGGCTTCCGAGCGGAGGGCCGGGCTGGCCGCCCTCGCCGAGGTCTACTCTCTCGCCCAGTTCTTCGTGGCATACCAGCCCGACGCAGCCCTTTTGTGGCGGGTCGCCGAGCGCGGTCTGATCGCCGCGCAAGAGAGCGAGGATCCGCATGCCATCGGCGTGGCCGCGTGGCTTACGACGCAGGCGCACCGCGACGCCGGGCCGACGCACTACGAGGCTGCGGACGCAGTGAACCTGGAAACACTGGCCTACCTTGAGCCCTTGCTGCCGGACGCGTCGGACGACGTCCTGGCCATCACGGGTGCACTCACCTTTGAGGCTGGGTACACCGCGGCCCGCCGCGGACAGACCGGCACCGCGTGGCGCTACTGGGACCAGGCGCGCGCCATGGCCGACCGATTGCCCGACGCCTACTACCACCCTGTTACGTCCTTCTCGCGGGCCATCATGGGCGCGCACGCTGTGACAGTGGCTGTGGAACTGCATCAGGGCGGCGAGTCGGTGCGACAGGCTGCCGCTGCGGACGCCGTAACAATCCCCTCCCGCCCGCGGCGAGCGCGGCACCGCATCGAGGAGGCGCGGGGCTATCAGCTGGACGGGCAGCCGGACGTCGCGCTTGCCACGTTGACCAAAGCACATGAGGCCGCACCCGAAACGATCAAGTACAACGGCTACGCGAAGCGGATTGTCCTCGAAGAGGCCGAGTCGCGGATTCCGGCCAGGCGTCGGCGTGCCTCGGAACTCGCCGTGAAACTCGGCCTGCTAGCCGCGTAATCGAAGGGGCACAATCTGTGCCCCCGCTCAACTCACAGCACTCCTACGGTCTGTGGACGCACGGACCCCGGCGAGGTGGTGGCCTCCCGGGGCGTGGCCAACGCTGCCTGAGGAGCGTCGACATGACGAACAGTACGGTCCCGAACAGGCCTCTTGCATCAGGGAGTCCGCCGCCCACCGAGTCGGTCCAGGAGTGGTTAGCCTCCGCGCACCCCTCGCCCGCCATCGCGTGCCAGGAGTGGGACAACGAGACCAGGCTCGCCCTGATCCCGCTGGGGCGGCTCTTGGACGCGGTCCGCCTCTCCGAGGCTCTCATCCACAGTGTGGCCGGAGTCAGTGACCCGTCCACCGTGAACGGCTGGCTCGGATGGAGCTTCAACAGAGGCCCGGTCATCCACGACCCTGAGCGCCACCGCTACTACGCCCTCGTGCCGCCCGGCACCGCCCAGGATTGGCGGGCGCCGGCCGCGGCGTGCCTCGGTGAGGGCACCTACCTGGGCGTGCCGCGCACCGATCTGACGGAGCTGGACGAGCGTACGCGCTGCTCGTACTGGGCGGTGCCCATGACCCGGCCGGGCCGGCTGTGCAAGGCGAACGATGTGCTGGCGCTCGTGATGGCCGGTCACGACCCCGCAGACGACGGCGAGGGCCAGTCGTGACCGCGCCCGCCACGGCGGCCGCGCCCCGGTCGGCGGAATGCTCGCTGGCGCAGCGCCCGGCGTACAGCAACCTGCACCGCGAGTGCCGCCAAACCAAAGACGTCCCGCTGCCGCACGGCCGCGGCATCCTGCTCCAACGTCGCTGCGGCTGCTCCTGCCACCGAGTCAGTCCCACCGCCTGAACCGCCCGCCCCGGCGATCAGGGGCCCCACGGCGACCGCAGGGACAGGGTCGCACCCATGAACACGCCTCCCGTCGGTGTCGTCGCATACACCGGCGGGAGAGGTCCCGCGCGGTCCCTCGGGGATCGGCATCCCGGCGTCACACACCAGCACCCCGTCCCCGTGCCCCAACTCGGCCAGCGCACCGGCCGGATGACGGTTCAGGATGCCCGCCTTCTTCACAGAGCCTCGACTTCCGAGGCCGTGGGGAAGGACACCTGCGCCCCCTGCTTCGTGACCGCCGCCGCGCCGACCCGGGCCGCGTACGCCGCCGCCTCGGACAGCGAAGCCCCGGCGCTCAGCCGATACGCCAGCGCCGCGGTGAACGCGTCCCCGGCACCCGTCGTGTCCACGGCCGCCACCTTCACGGACGGCACCCGGGACACCCCCTCCGCGGACGCCACCAGCGCCCCCTCCGCCCCCAGCGTCACCACCACCGACCGCGGCCCCTTCGCCAGCAGGATCCGTGCCCAGTCCTCGGGCTCCTCGCTGACGCAGGCGTCGCCGAGGATGACCTTCGCCTCGTGTTCGTTGACGATCAGCGGATCGCAGGCGGCGAGCACCTGGGACGGCAGTGGTCGCGGCGGCGACGGGTTCAGCACGAACCGGCTGCCCTCCGCCAGATTCCGTACGACCTCCACGACCGTCTCCAGCGGGATCTCCAGCTGTACGGAGACCACCCGCGAGGCCTGGAAGAGGCTCGCGGCGACCCGTACGTCCCCGGGCGCCAGGCGGGCGTTGGCTCCCGGCGAGACCACGATGCTGTTGTCCCCGGAGGGGTCCACGGTGATCAGCGCGACCCCGGTCGGCGCACCGCCGACCAGGACGCCCACCGTGTCCACCCCGGCCTGCCGCTGCGAGTCGAGCAGCAGCCTGCCGTACGCGTCGTCGCCGACCCGGGCCAGTAGCGCCGTACGCGCCCCGAGCCGGGCGGCCGCGACCGCCTGGTTCGCGCCCTTGCCGCCCGGGTGGACGGCCAGGTCGGAGCCGAGCACCGTCTCCCCGGCGCCGGGCCGCCGCTCCAAGCCGATCACCAGGTCGGCGTTGGCGGATCCCACGACCAGGAGGTCGTAGTCGTCCATGAAATGTCTCCCTGTCGGAGTGAATTGGGCGCCACAAAGGGATGGATCAGCCGCCGAAGCCGGCCACGTTCTCCTTGGTGACCACCTTCACCGGCACCTTCACCGTCTCGCTGACGTTCTTCCCCTCGGCCGCCCGGACGGCGTTGTCCACGGCGATCCGGCCGAGTTCCTTGGGCTGCTGTGCCACGGACGCGTACAGCGTGCCCGATTCGACCGCCTTCAGCTCGTAGCCCTGCGCGGCCTGCGGCTGCGCCGAGGACAGCCGGGCGGCGAGCACGATGCCCGCCGCTGCGGCGAACAGACCGCCCCTCGGGGACCGGATCGTGATGCACCCGGCGAGAGGTCGCGCCCCGCGCCCGAGGGGAGCAGGCTGGACATAGGGACGCCCCAGGGAGAGTGAAAGCCATGACAGCGGTGACCAGGGATGGCGCACCGGTCGCCATAGAGGGCGGCGGAGTAGAGCTGCGCATCGAGCCGATCGGCGGCGGCATGTCCGTCGGCTACGTCCGTCTGCCCGAGGGCACGGACATGGGCCCCGCGCTGAAGGGCCTGCCCGGCGACGCGTGCCAGTGCCCGCACTGGGGCTACATGCTCAAGGGCCGGCTGCGGATGCGCTCGGACGAGGGGGAGCGGATCTACGAGGCCGGCCAGGCGTACTACTGGGCGCCCGGGCACGTCCCCGTGGCCCTGGAGGACTGCGAGTTCGTGGAGTTCTCCCCGACCGAGGAGTTCCGGAAGGTGATCGACCACGTGAAGGCACAGGCCGCCTGAGCTGTCAGTACCGGACGGTACCGTCGGATCATGTCCAATCCGGCGGTGCTCGAAGGCGTCCTCGAACGCATCACGTACGCCAATGAGGAGAACGGCTACACGGTCGCCCGGGTCGACACCGGCCGCGGTGGCGGTGATCTCCTCACGGTTGTCGGCGCGCTGCTCGGCGCCCAGGTCGGCGAGTCCCTGCGGATGGAGGGCCGCTGGGGCAGCCATCCCCAGTACGGCAAGCAGTTCACCGTCGAGAACTACACCACCGTCCTGCCGGCCACCGTCCAGGGCATCCGCCGCTATCTCGGCTCAGGTCTCGTCAAGGGCATCGGACCGGTCTTCGCCGACCGCATCACCCAGCACTTCGGCCTGGACACCCTGAGGATCATCGAGGAGGAGCCCAAGCGGCTCATCGAGGTCCCCGGGCTCGGTCCGAAGCGGACGAAGAAGATCGCCGACGCCTGGGAGGAACAGAAGGCGATCAAGGAGGTCATGCTCTTCCTCCAGACCGTCGAGGTGTCCACGTCGATCGCCGTGCGCATCTACAAGAAGTACGGCGACGCCTCGATCTCCGTGGTGAAGAACCAGCCCTACCGGCTCGCCGCCGACGTCTGGGGTATCGGCTTCCTCACCGCCGACAAGATCGCCCAGTCCGTCGGCATCCCGCACGACAGCCCGGAGCGCGTCAAGGCGGGCCTGCAGTACGCCCTGTCCCAGTCGAGCGACCAGGGCCACTGCTATCTCCCCGAGGAGCGGCTGATCGCCGACGCGGTGAAGCTGTTGCAGGTCGACACCGGGCTGGTGATCGAGTGCCTCGCCGAACTGGCTGCACCGCCGGAGGAGGGCGCCGACCCCGGTGTCGTACGGGAGAAGGTGCCTGGCCCGGAGGGCGGGGACCCCGTCACCGCCGTCTATCTCGTCCCCTTCCACCGCGCCGAACTCTCCCTCTCCGCCCAGCTGCTGCGCCTGCTGCGCACCGACGAGGACCGGATGCCCGGCTTCAAGGACGTGGCCTGGGACAAGGCGCTGGCCTGGCTCGCCGCACGCACGGGGACCGACCTCGCACCCGAGCAGCAGGCCGCCGTCAAGCTGGCGTTGACGAAGAAGGTCGCCGTGCTGACCGGCGGCCCGGGCTGCGGCAAGTCGTTCACCGTCCGGTCGGTCGTCGAGCTGGCCCGCGCCAAGAAGGCGAAGGTCGTCCTCGCCGCCCCCACCGGGCGTGCCGCCAAGCGCCTGGCCGAGCTCACCGGCGCCGAGGCCTCCACCGTGCACCGACTGCTGGAGCTGAAGCCCGGCGGGGACGCGGCCTACGACCGGGACCGCCCGCTGGACGCCGATCTGGTGGTGGTCGACGAGGCCTCCATGCTGGACCTGCTGCTCGCCAACAAGCTGGTCAAGGCGGTCCCGCCGGGCGCCCACCTGCTCTTCGTCGGGGATGTCGACCAGCTGCCCAGCGTCGGGGCGGGAGAGGTCCTCAGGGATCTGCTGGCCGAGGGCGGCCCGGTTCCCGCAGTCCGCCTCACCCGGGTCTTCCGCCAGGCCCAGCAGTCCGGGGTGGTCACCAACGCGCACCGCATCAACTCCGGGCAGCACCCGGTCACCGACGGCATGAAGGACTTCTTCCTCTTCGTCGAGGACGACACCGAGGAGGCCGGGCGGCTCACCGTGGACGTGGCGGCCCGTCGTATTCCGGCCAAATTCGGCCTCGACCCACGCCGGGACGTCCAGGTGCTCGCGCCCATGCACCGAGGACCGGCCGGTGCCGGCGCCCTCAACGGCCTGCTCCAGCAGGCCATCACCCCGGGCCGCCCCGACCTGCCGGAGAAGCGGTTCGGCGGCCGGGTGTTCCGGGTCGGCGACAAGGTCACCCAGATTCGCAACAATTACGACAAGGGAGCGAACGGGGTCTTCAACGGCACCGTGGGCGTGGTCACCTCGCTCGACCCGGTCGACCAGCGCCTGACGGTGCGGACGGACGAGGACGAGGAGGTGGGGTACGAGTTCGACGAACTAGACGAGTTGGCGCACGCGTACGCGGTGACGATCCATCGCTCCCAGGGCAGCGAGTACCCGGCGGTGGTGATCCCGGTCACCACCGGGGCCTGGATGATGCTCCAGCGGAATCTGCTCTACACGGCCGTCACCCGGGCCAAGAAGCTGGTCGTCCTCGTCGGCTCACGCAAGGCGATCGGCCAGGCGGTGCGCACGGTCTCGGCCGGACGGCGCTGCACAGCGCTGGACTTCAGGCTCGCACCACGGGCGCTGGAGGGGTGAGTGCCAGGCTCTCAGTACGGCCATGGGAGGGGTGAGTGAAATTTGATCGATCAAACGAGTCGTAAAGGTCACAGAGCCCTTCCGGATGTCGGTGCGGAGGGGCAGGATGAACAAGTTGGCGGCACTGAGTGCCGTCAATAAGCCCAACGGCCGACCCCGAGTGCACTCTCCTGCGCCAAATGGGGGATGGTAGAGACAGTCAGGGCAACCTCGAAGAAGAGGCACAACGTCGGTGAGGGATGACGTGAGCGACAACTCTGTAGTACTGCGGTACGGCGACGGCGAGTACACCTACCCGGTGATCGACAGCACCGTCGGTGACAAGGGCTTCGACATCGGCAAGCTCCGCGCCCAGACCGGTCTGGTGACCCTGGACAGCGGCTACGGCAACACCGCCGCCTATAAATCCGCCATCACCTACCTCGATGGTGAGCAGGGCATCCTCCGGTACCGCGGCTACCCGATCGAGCAGCTGGCCGAGCGCTCCACGTTCCTGGAGGTCGCCTACCTGCTGATCAACGGTGAGCTGCCCACCGTCGACGAACTGAGCACGTTCAAGAACGACATCACGCAGCACACCCTGCTGCACGAGGACGTCAAGAACTTCTACAAGGGCTTCCCGCGCGACGCCCACCCGATGGCGATGCTGTCGTCGGTCGTCTCCGCGCTGTCGACCTTCTACCAGGACAGCCACAACCCGTTCGACGAGAAGCAGCGCAATCTCTCCACCATTCGCCTGCTCGCGAAGCTGCCGACCATCGCGGCCTACGCGTACAAGAAGTCGATCGGCCACCCCTTCGTCTACCCGCGCAATGACCTCGGCTATGTCGAGAACTTCCTGCGGATGACCTTCTCGGTGCCGGCGCAGGAGTTCGAACTCGACCCGGTCGTCGTCTCCGCCCTGGACAAGCTGCTGATCCTGCACGCGGACCACGAGCAGAACTGCTCGACGTCCACGGTCCGTCTGGTCGGCTCCTCGCAGGCGAACATGTTCGCCTCGATCTCGGCCGGTATCAGCGCGCTGTGGGGCCCGCTGCACGGCGGCGCCAACCAGTCGGTGCTGGAGATGCTGGAGGGCATCCAGGCGGGTGGCGGCGATGTCGACTCCTTCATCCGCAAGGTGAAGAACAAGGAGGACGGCGTCCGCCTGATGGGCTTCGGCCACCGGGTGTACAAGTCCTTCGACCCGCGCGCGAAGATCATCAAGGCGGCGGCGCACGACGTCCTCTCGGCCCTCGGCAAGTCCGACGAGCTGCTGGACATCGCCCTGAAGCTGGAGGAGCACGCGCTCTCCGACGAGTACTTCGTCTCGCGCAACCTCTACCCGAACGTCGACTTCTACACCGGCCTGATCTACCGCGCCATGGGCTTCCCGACCGAGATGTTCACGGTCCTGTTCGCCCTCGGCCGCCTCCCGGGCTGGATCGCCCAGTGGCACGAAATGATCAAGGAGCCCGGCTCCCGCATCGGCCGCCCGCGCCAGATCTACACGGGTGTGGTGGAGCGGGACTTCGTCCCGGTCGAGGAGCGCTGACACCTGCCGGCGGGGGCGCCGCTTCGGTGGTGCCCGCCACGGGCGCTGTCCTCATCGTCTCCGGGGCCTGAGACTGCGGCCGGGGGTCCGGGGGTTGTCCCCCGGGTGAGCACAGCACGGGCGTCGTGGAGCGCGACTTCGTTCCCGTCGAGGAGCGCTGAACGCCGTAGGCGTCCAGGCCGTACTGAACAAGAAGAAGGCGCCCTGGCGGCGGTCCCCCCACGGGCCGACGTCCAGGGCGCCTTCCCATGTCCCGGTGCGGATTCCCCCCACGGGATCCGGCCGGGCGTCTGTGAGGACAGCGCCTGAATCGCTGTTGTTCGGTACTGCGTTGAGCAGAACGAGCAAATCTCCTCGTACTACTCGATGTGCGGTCTGCCGGGACAACGCACGCTCGGGAGGGCCGCTCAAAGCTCCCCGGTGTGCGTGCCCCGGCAACGCATCTCTGAGGAAGTCCCCCAAGACATCCCCAGACGCCAGTCCGCGCCCCCCAAGACGCTTCCTGACATCGCCAACTTAGACCTTCGAACCCCTTCGATGGTTACGTTCACATCACTGTGATCTGCGTCTCTTGCATATGTCCGTTAGATGCGCAAGAGCCCCGATCAACCGAACGGGACCCAAGCGTAAGGATGATGCGCGAGCCTTGTGAAGAGCTTATGTGAGGCTCGCGCAGGACTCCAGAGGGGCCCTAACGGAAAGTCCGCAGTCGCAGGCTGTTCGTCACCACGAACACCGACGAGAACGCCATCGCCGCCCCCGCGATCATCGGATTCAGCAGCCCCGCCGCGGCCAGCGGCAGCGCGGCCACGTTGTATCCGAACGCCCAGACGAGATTTCCCTTGATCGTCGTCAGGGTCCTGCGGGACAACCGGATCGCGTCCGCCGCCACCCGCAGATCCCCGCGCACCAGTGTCAGATCCCCGGCCTCGATCGCCGCGTCCGTACCGGTCCCCATCGCCAGCCCCAGATCGGCGGTGGCGAGTGCCGCCGCGTCGTTGACGCCGTCGCCCACCATGGCGACCGTCCGCCCCTCGCCCTGCAACCGCCGTACCGCCGCGACCTTCTCCTCGGGCAGGACCTCCGCGATCACCTGCTCGATCCCCACGGCCCGCGCCACCGCCTCGGCCACCGCCCGGTTGTCCCCGGTCAGCAGCACCGGCGTGAGCCCCAGCGCCCGCAGCTCGCGCACGGCCTCGGCGCTGGTCTCCTTGACCGTGTCGGCGACCGCGAGGACGGCACGCGCGGCCCCGTCCCAGCCGACGACGACGGCCGTACGTCCGCCCCTCTCGGCCTCGTCCCGCGCGCGGGCCAGCTCCTCGGGAAGGTCGGTGAACAGCCGCCCCACGGCGACCTCATGGCCCTCCACACGCCCGCGTACGCCCCGCCCGGGCACGTTCTCGAAGTGCTCGGCCACCGGCAGCGCCCCGGCCCGCTCCTCCGCACCTGCGGCGACGGCCCGGGCGACGGGGTGCTCGGAGGCGTGCTCCAGGGCGCCCGCGAGCCGCAGCGCCTGCTTCTCGTCGGCGCCCTCGGCGACGTACACCTCGTGCAGGGTCATCCGGCCCGTCGTCACCGTGCCGGTCTTGTCGAGGACGACCGTGTCGACGCGGCGGGTGGACTCCAGCACCTCCGGGCCCTTGATCAGGATGCCGAGCTGGGCGCCGCGCCCGGTGCCGACCATCAGCGCGGTCGGGGTCGCGAGACCCAGGGCGCACGGGCAGGCGATGATCAGGACGGCGACGGCCGCGGTGAACGCGTCGACGGTGTCCCCGGTGGCGCCGAGCCAGCCGCCGAAGGTGGCGACGGCGATGAGGAGTACGACCGGCACGAAGACCGCGGAGATCCGGTCGGCGAGCCGCTGCACCTCGGCCTTGCCGTTCTGCGCGTCCTCCACCAGCCGTGCCATCCGCGCGAGTTGGGTGTCGGCGCCGACGCGGGCCGCCTCGACGACCAGCCGCCCACCGGCGTTGACGGTGGCACCGGTCACTGACGAGCCGGCCGTCACATCCACCGGCACCGACTCCCCGGTCAGCATCGAGGCGTCCACCGCCGAGACGCCCTCGACGACGGTGCCGTCGGTGGCGATCTTCTCCCCGGGCCGTACGACGAACCGGTCCCCGACGGCCAGTTCGGCCACCGGGATCCGCCGCTCGCGCCCGTCCCTGAGGACGGCCACGTCCTTGGCGCCCAGTTCCATCAGCGCCCTGAGCGCGGCTCCCGCGCGCCGCTTGGCGCGGGCCTCCAGATAGCGGCCGAGCAGGATGAAGGCGACGACTCCGGAGGCCACTTCGAGATAGATCGTCGAGACGCCGTCCATCCCACCGACGGTGAACCGGAACTCGTCCCGCATCCCGGGCATGCCGGCGTCCCCGAAGAACAGCGCCCACAGCGACCACCCGAACGCGGCCAGCGTCCCGAGCGAGACCAGCGTGTCCATGGTCGCGGCGCCGTGCCGGGCGTTGGCCCAGGCGGCCCGGTGGAAGGGCAGCCCGCCCCAGACGACGACAGGTGCGGCGAGGGCGAGCGCGAGCCACTGCCAGTTGTCGAACTGGAGGGCGGGGGCCATGGAGAGCAGGACCACGGGCGCGGCGAGCAGCGCGGATACGGTGAAGCGCTGCCGGTAGTCCGCGAGTTCGGGCTCCTCCGCAGCGGGCTCGGCGGCCACCGGTGGGGCCGGCTCCTCGGCCGTGTACCCCGTCTTCACCACCGTAGAGATCAGATCGGCGACCTCGACGCCCTCGGCGTAGCTGACCTTCGCCTTCTCCGTGGCGAAGTTCACCGTGGCGCTGACCCCCGCCATCCGGTTGAGCTTCTTCTCGACGCGGGCCGCGCAGGAGGCGCAGGTCATCCCGCCGATGAGCAGCTCGACTTCGGAGGTGGGGGTTATCGGGGCCTGGGTGGTGGTGGACATGGTCCGGACTCCAGGGCTCAGATGACGCCGACGAGTTCAAAACCCGCCTCGTCCACGGCCGCCCGCACATCCTCCTCGCGCAGCGCCGCCTCGGAGATGACCGTGACCTCGCCGGTCGAGGCGACGGCCTTCACGGAGCTGACGCCGGGCAGCTCGGAGATCTCGCCGGAGACGGCGCCTTCGCAGTGTCCGCAGCTCATCCCGCTGACCTTGTAGACGGCGCTCACGCTCATGTCGTTCTCCTCGTCGAGGCATATGGGGCTCACGAGGTCCACGAGGGAACCCCGTACCTCCACCGTATACCCCTACGGGGTACTCCTCCAAGAAGGGTCGCGGCGGGCGGGATCCCTGAGGTTGGGGGGATTTGTCCGAACCCTATGGTAGGTACGCCCTATGTCGCAGGCCGGGACGCTCATCCTGATCATGTCCATCGCGGTGCTGGCGCCACTGCTCGCCCATGGAGTCGGCCGGTGGCTGCCCGTTCCGCTCGTCATCTTCGAGATCGCGCTCGGCATCCTGGTCGGCCCGGACGTGCTGGGCTGGGCGGGGGAGGGCGAGGTCATCGACACCCTCGCCGATCTCGGTCTGGCGATGCTGATCTTCCTCGCGGGCTACGAGATCGAGTTCGACAAGGTCCGCGGGAACACCCTGCGCCGTTCGGTACGGGCCTGGCTGATCTCGCTGGCGGTGGGTCTGGGCCTGGCCACCCTGCTCTCCGGCTTCGACCGGGGCGTCTACATCGGTACGGCGCTCACCAGCACCGCCCTGGGCACCGTCCTGCCGGTCCTGCGTGACGCGGGGGAACTGCGCTCCCGGTTCGGCTCGGTGATGATGGCGTTCGGTGCGGTGGGGGAGTTCGGGCCGATCATCGCCATCGCCCTGCTGCTGAGCGGACGTTCGCCGGGCCGCTCCACGGCGGTGCTGGCCGCGTTCGCGCTGCTGACGGCGGCGGCCGTGTGGTGGGCGACGCGACCGCGTCCGCCGTGGTTCTCCAAGGTGGTCGCGGTGACGCTGCACACCAGCGGCCAGTTCGCCGTACGCCTTGTGGTGCTGCTCCTCGCGGCCATGCTCGGCATCTCCCAGGCGCTGGGCCTGGACACACTGCTCGGCGCCTTCGCCGCCGGGGTGATCGCACGGCTGCTGCTGCACGGCTCGGCGCCGGACAGCGCGGAGCCGGTGATGGAGAAGGTCGAGGCGATGGGCTTCGGCTTCCTGGTGCCGGTGTTCTACGTGGTCACCGGCATCGAGTTCGACCTGGACGCGCTGCTGTCGGGCGGCCGGGCCCTGCTGCTCCTGCCACTGTTCCTGGTCCTCTTCCTGGTGGTCCGAGGCCTTCCGGTCTACGCCCTGGCCCCACGCGACCTGGGCGCCCGCGACCGCAAGGGCCTCACCCTCTTCGCCGCCACCGCCCTGCCACTGGTCGTCGCCATCACGACGATCGGCGTCGACGAGGGCGAACTCCGCACCGACGAGGCGGCGGCACTGGTCGGCGCGGCGATGCTTTCGGTACTCGTGTTTCCGCTGGCGGGGCTGAGGTTGAGGGGTGGGCGGGCGGCGCGCAGGGATCCGCTCAAGGAACCGGAGCCGGAGTCGTGGTGAGGATGCCGAAGGCGCCCACTTTCCCTCGCGACCCTTCCCGCGAAGCGCCTAGCCTGCCCCTGGACGAAAGGAGCCGCCCATGCGAGCCGTGGTCTTCGAGCAGTACGGCCGAGGTACGCGACCTGATCGACCCCCGCCCCGCCGAGCACGGAGTCGTGGTCCGGGTCGAAGCCACCGGCCTGTGCCGGAGCGACTGGCACGGCTGGCAGGGCCACGACCCCGACATCACGCTGCCGCACGTCCCCGGCCATGAACTCGCCGGTGTCGTCGAGGCAGTTGGCCCTCGGGTGACCGCATGGCGCCCCGGCGACCGGGTCACCGCCCCCTTCGTCTGCGCCTGCGGAAGCTGCCCCGCCTGCGCGGCGGGCGACCAGCAGGTGTGCGAGCGGCAGACCCAGCCCGGCTTCACCCACTGGGGCTCCTTCGCCCAGTACGTGGCGTTGGACCACGCCGATGTGAACCTGGTCGCGATCCCGGACGACCTCTCGTACGCCACCGCCGCCTCGCTCGGCTGCCGGTTCGCCACCGCGTTCCGGGCGGTGGTGCAGCAAGGCCGGGTCGCCGCGGGGGAGTGGGTCGTGGTGCACGGCTGCGGCGGGGTGGGCCTGTCGGCCGTGATGATCGCGGCCGCGTCGGGTGCGCGGGTCGTCGCCGTCGATGTCTCGCCCCAGGCGCTGGACCTGGCAAGGAAGTTCGGGGCGGTCCACTGCGTGGACGCGGCGAGCGTGCCGGACACGGCGGAGGCGGTCCGTGAACTGACCGGTGGCGGCGCCCATCTGTCCCTCGACGCCCTGGGCTCGCCCGTCACCTGCGCCGCCTCGGTGAACGGCCTGCGCCGCCGCGGCCGGCACATTCAGGTGGGCCTGCTGCCCTCGTCCGACGGTACGACCCCCGTCCCCATGGCCCGCGCCATCGCCTGGGAGCTGGAACTCCTCGGCAGCCACGGCATGGCCGCGCACACCTATCCGCCGATGCTGGAGCTCGTACGCTCCGCGGTCCTGCGCCCCGACCTCCTGGTCACCTCCACGATCACCCTGGACGAGACCCCGGCCGCCCTGGCCGCGATGGGCACGGCGCCGGGGTCGGGGGTGACGGTCATCGAGCCCTGGAGCTGAGGAGTGTGCCCCGAGGGTCACCCTCGCGAGGACGTCAGATTTCCCTTCGGCCGCGGTTGCCCGGGCGGGAGGCGACCCAGGCGCGGACGGTTTCGGCGTACCAGAAGGGCTTGCCGCCCTCCACATGATCGGGCGGGGGCAGCAGCCCGTGCTTGCGATAGGACCGCACGGTGTCGGGCTGCACCTTGATGTGCGCCGCGATTTCTTTGTAGGACCAGAGCCTTCGGTCGGTCATGACGTGCACCTCCCTGCGCGCGCCGCGGCGGCGGCCGGGAACGGCCGTCGGGGGTACCGGGCGCTGCGCTGGCGATCACAAAGCCTGTGCTCCGTGAACGACCCGCGGTGACCGGAGGGCAGGGCCTGTGCGCCGGGTGTGACGCAAGACCCGCGTACGTGCGACATGTGTGACACAAGGGGGGCGTTTGTGACACAGGTGACGCAAAGGCGTACGCGGGCGCAGGGGCGTGGCGCGTTGACGGCGGCGCCGGTTTGTGTGCACGGCAGGGCGGGCCGGACCCGCTGCGTCGGGTCCGGCCCGCCGTTTCCCCCGCCAACCTCGGCTCATCGGCACAAGGCCAGGCGCACAGCGTGCCGGTGGAGATCCCGTCAGGTCTTGGAAAAAACCGAACTGCCATCGGGTGCGAGCACCAGACTCGTGGCCTCGCCGGCCAGCCGATCCGCGGCACCGATCTGCTGACCCGGCAGCCGCCGGGCGGCCGCGAACTCCCGGGGCGTACACCCCGTCATCGCCTTGAACTCACCACTCAGATGCGCCTGGTCGTAGAACCCGCAGGCGGCAGCGGTCTCCGCGGCGCCACGCCCGGCCGCCAGCAACCGCCGGGCCCGTTGCAGCCGCAGCACCCGGGCGGCGGCCTTCGGACCGAGGCCGATCTGCTCACGGAACCGGCTCTCCAGGTGCCGCAGACTCCAACCGACCTCCTCCGCGAGCCGCGGCACCGGCATCGCACCGCCACTGCGCACCAGCTCCGCCCAGGCCCGCACCACCCGCCCCGAACTCGGCGCCCCCGCCTCGTACCAGCGCGTGAACACCTCGTCCAACAGCCCGAACCGCTCCTCCCAGGACGACAACGCGCCCAGCGCTCCGGCCAGTTCACCGACGCGGATGTCCAAGGCGTGCGGCAACTCATCGGGATCGACGGTCCGGTCGGCAAGCTCGTACTGCGGAGTCCCGAACAACGTGAACGCGGCCCAGGGAGCAAACAGCACCTCGATCCCGGCCAGCCGACCGCTGTGCTCACCGACGGCGGGGGTGGTGGTGGGCCCGCAGTACAAGGACACGAGCGTGTCGGGCTCCCGCCCGGGCCGCGAGATCGTCACGGGCTCCCCGAACCCGAGCAGCAAGGTCGCCGCGCCGATGGGGGTCTCCAGCCGCCGCCGAGGCCGCGCAAGGTCGAACCGAAACCCGCGATAGCTGAGAACACCGGGCCGCAGCCGAGGATGGGGAGCGGCAAGCGCGAACTCCCAGGACCCATAGGAGCCGTGCCCGGACAGCACCCGCATAGGCCTTCCCCCTACGGCAACGCCAACCCACCCAGGGGCGCGGGGCTGTGTCGATTTGCGGCTCCGCCGCGTGGGCGCGACCAGCCCTCCACGACCCGCACACGCGCAATCACAACACGTGGCACCCCACTGGGCGACCCCAAGCCCCCCACGAGAAAAGAAACTCCTCTGGTCCGAATGTCCGGACAAAACATTGACAGGGCTCCGTCCACAGGACTAGAAAGCCGTGGAGAGCCGATACGAAGGGAACGCGATGGCGTACGACCTGATCACCATGGGGCGGATCGGCGTGGACCTCTATCCGCTGCAGACGGGCGTCCCCCTGCCGCAGGTCACCTCCTTCGGCAAGTTCCTCGGCGGCTCGGCGACGAACGTCGCGGTAGCCGCCGCCCGGCTGGGCCGGAACACCGCCGTCATCACCCGCACCGGCGACGACCCCTTCGGCACCTACCTCCACGAGGCCCTGCGTGACTTCGGCGTCGACGACCGCTGGGTGACCCCGGTCCAGGGCCTGCCCACCCCGGTCACGTTCTGCGAGGTGTTCCCGCCGGACGACTTCCCGCTGTACTTCTACCGGCAGCCCAAGGCCCCCGACCTGGAGATCGACGCCCACGAACTCGACCTCGACGCCATTCGCGACGCCCGTATCTTCTGGGTGACCGGCACAGGACTGAGCGAGGAGCCCAGCCGTACGGCAACCCTCGCGGCGCTCGCCCACCGGGCCAAGTCGGGCATCACGGTCTTCGACCTCGACTGGCGCCCGATGTTCTGGAAGAACCCGGACCAGGCCCGCCCCTTCTACCGGGAGGCCCTCAAGCACACCACCGTCGCCGTGGGCAATCTCGACGAGGTGGAGATCGCCACGCGAGTCCGCGACCCGCACGCGGCCGCCCGCGCCCTCCTGGACGCCGGAGTCGAACTGGCCGTGGTGAAGCAGGGCCCGAAGGGCGTACTGGCGGTGCACCGCAACGGCGACCAGGCCGAGGTCCCGCCGCTCCCGGTGACCGTCCTCAACGGCCTGGGCGCCGGCGACGCCTTCGGCGGCTCCCTCTGCCACGGCCTCCTGAACGACTGGGATCTGGAAACAACCATGCGCCACGCCAACGCAGCAGGCGCCATAGTCGCCTCCCGCCTGGAGTGCTCCTCAGCAATGCCGACGCAGGCCGAGGTAGCGGCAGCCCTGACGGCTGGAGCCGTACTCCCACCCGCAGCCGCCGAAGGTGAAGCCGAGGCCGGATACGGAGACCCCCGGTGACCGTCGACGTAGCGGAGCTGGTCCGCACCCGCACCAGGCACCCCGAGGCCATCGCCGAGGCCGCCACAAGACGCCGCCGACGGCCTCTCCTCGGCGACTCGGGCCGCCTCATGATCGTCGCCGCCGACCACCCCGCCCGCGGAGCACTGGCCGTCGGCGACCGCAAGTTCGCCATGGCCAACCGTGCGGATCTCCTGGAACGCCTCTGCCTGGCCCTCTCCCGCCCCGGCGTGGACGGAGTCCTGGCCACCGCGGACATCCTCGACGACCTCCTCCTCCTCGGCGCCCTCGACGACAAAGTCGTCATGGGCTCGATGAACCGAGGCGGCCTCCAGGGCGCCACCTTCGAACTCGACGACCGCTTCACAGGCCACCGCCCCGAGGACATCGCGCGCCTGAACTTCGACGCCGGAAAGCTCCTCCTCCGCATCGACTACGACGACCCGGGCTCCCTGAACACCCTGGAGTCCACCGCCCGAGCGGTCGACGAGATGGCCGCCCGCCAACTCCCGGTGTTCGTCGAGCCGTTCATCAGCCGTCGCACGCCCGACGGCAAACTCCGCAACGATCTCTCCGCCGGCGCGGTCACCCGCTCCATCGCCATCGCCTCGGGCCTCGGCGGCAGTTCGGCCTACACCTGGCTCAAGGTCCCGGTCACCGCCAACCCGGACGACATGGCCCAGGTCATGGAGACATCGACGCTGCCCGCCGTCCTCCTCGGCGGCGACATCGGGGACTCCGCGGAGGACCAGGTCGCCGCCTACGAGAAGTGGCGCGGCGCCCTCCAACTCCCCACCGTGCGCGGCCTGGTGGTCGGCCGTTCGCTGCTGTATCCGGCGGACGGCGATGTGGCCGCCGCCGTGGACACCGCCGTAGGACTGCTGTGAGGGCCGCATGACGACGAACAGTGAGCTGTACGTCCCCAAGGGCGCGACCGGCGACGCGAACTACGCGCTCGACATCGACCCCAGGCGGGCCGGCTGGACCCACTCCAGTCTGCGGATCGTCGAGCTGGCGCCGGGTGGTACGCACACCTTCACCACCGGGGACAGCGAATGGATCGTACTGCCCCTGCAAGGTGGTTGTACGGTGCAAACAGAGCAGGACGAGTTCCAACTCCTGGGCCGGGAGAGCGTGTTCGCGGGGGTCACCGACTTCGCGTACGTGCCCCGAGACGCCCGGGCACTGATCGCCTCCGGCGCGGGTGGCCGCTTTGCTTTGGCAGGAGCAAGGTGCGAGCGACGACTCCCCGCCCGCTACGGCCCCGCGCCGGAGGTCCCCATGGAGGAGCGCGGCAGCGGCAACCGGCTGCGCCATGTGCGCAACTTCGCCTCCGCCGACGCCTTCGAGTGCGACAAGCTGATCGCCGTAGAAGTGATCACTCCTGGTGGCAACTGGTCCTCGTACCCGCCGCACAAGCACGACGAGCACCGGCCGGGGCAGGAGGCGGAGCTGGAGGAGATCTACTACTTCGAGATCGACGGCCCGCACGGCTTCGGCTACCAGCGCGTGTCCCCCTCCCGGGAGGGCGGCTCCGATGTGCTCGCCGAGGTCCGCTCGGGTGATGTCGTCCTCGTCCCCGACGGCTGGCACGGCCCGTCGATCGCCCAGCCCGGCCACGACATGTACTACCTGAACGTCATGGCGGGTCCCGGCGAGACCCGGGAGTGGCGGATCTGCTTCCACCCCGACCACACGGAGGGTTACCGATGACGACCCGGCTGACCGTCGCGCAGGCACTCGTCCGCTTCCTGTCCGCCCAGTACACCGAGCGCGACGGCGTACGGCAGCGGCTCATCGGCGCGACCTGGGGCATCTTCGGCCACGGGAACGTCGCCGGGCTCGGCCAGGCGCTCGTCGAGTACGCCGATGTCATGCCGTACCACCAGGGCCGCAACGAGCAGTCCATGGTGCACGCGGCCGTCGGCTACGCCCGCCAGTCCAACCGCCTGTCCACGCACGCCGTGACGACGTCGATCGGCCCGGGCGCGACCAACCTGGTCACCGGCGCCGCCCTCGCGACCATCAACCACCTCCCGGTCCTGCTGCTCCCCGGCGACATCTTCGCCACGCGCCCCGCCGACCCGGTCCTCCAGCAACTCGAAGTCCCCTACGCGGGCGACATCAGCGTCAACGACTGTCTGCGCCCGGTGTCGAGGTACTTCGACCGCGTCACCCGCCCCGAGGCCCTGATCCCGGCCGCCCTCCAGGCCGTGCGCGTCCTCACCGACCCCGTAGAGACCGGCGCCGTCACCCTCGCCCTGCCCCAGGACGTACAGGCGGAGGCGTACGACTGGCCGGAGGAGTTCTTCGCCGAGCGCACCTGGGTCGTACGGCGGCCAGGAGCCGACCCGACCGAGCTCGCCGAGGCCGTGACAGCGATCCGTACCGCCCGGCGGCCCCTGGTCGTCGCCGGCGGCGGGGTCCACCACAGCCGCGCCGAGGAGGCCCTCGCCGAGTTCGCGAGCGTCACCGGTATCCCCGTGGCCTCCACCCAGGCCGGCAAGGGCTCCTTGCGCCACGACCACCCGCAGGACATCGGCGGCATCGGCCACACCGGCACCGCGACCGCCGACGAACTGGCCCGCACCGCCGACCTGGTGATCGGCGTCGGCACCCGGTACACCGACTTCACCACCGCCTCCGGCACCCTCTTCACCGGGCCGGACGTCCGTTTCCTCAACCTCAACATCGCGGCCTTCGACGGCCACAAGCTCGCCGGGATCCCGCTGATCGCGGACGCCCGCACCGGCCTGGAGGAGCTGACCGCGAGGCTGGAGATGCACGACCACCGGGTCGCGCCGTCGTACGTCGCCGAGTACACCGAGGACAAGGACGCCTGGGAGCATCGCGTCGACGCCTGCTTCGAGGCCGAGGAACCGGACGTACGGCCGTCCCAGCCGCAGGTCATCGGCGCGCTGGACGCGATCGTCGACGAGTCGGACGTGATCATCAACGCGGCCGGTTCACTCCCCGGCGATCTGCACAAGCTGTGGCGGGCCCGCTCGGCCGACCAGTACCACCTGGAGTACGGCTACTCCTGCATGGGCTACGAGATCCCGGCCGCGATCGGAGTGAAGATCGCCGCCCCCGAGCGCAACGTCTGGGCGCTGGTCGGCGACGGCACCTACCTGATGATGCCGACGGAGATCGTCACCGCCGTACAGGAGGGCATCGCCATCAAGGTGCTGCTCATCCAGAACCATGGGTACGCGTCCATCGGCGGCCTCTCGGAGTCGGTGGGCGGCGAGCGGTTCGGCACCGCCTACCGCTTCCAGGCGGACGACGGCACCTATACGGGCGCCCCGCTCCCCGTCGATCTGGCCGCCAACGCGGCCAGCCTCGGCATGCGCGTGCTGCGCGCGAAGACCGTCCGCGACCTGCGCGCGGCGCTCGCCGAGGCGCGGGCCGCCGACACTCCCACATGTGTCTACGTGGAGACCGAAACGGCAGACACAGTGTCGGGCGCGCCCGAGGCGCAGGCCTGGTGGGATGTTCCTGTGGCCGAGACCGCGACCCGACCGTCGGCGGTGAAGGCCCGCGAGGAGTACGACCGGCACGTCTCTACCCGACGCCGCCATCTGTGAAGGAGTTCTTGGTCATGACGAAGATCGTCAACCACTGGATCGGCGGCAAGACCGTCGAAGGCGCGTCGGGTAACTACGGGCCGGTCACCGACCCGGCCACCGGCGCGGTCACCACGAAGGTCGCGTTCGCCTCGGTCGACGAGGTCGACGCCGCGGTGCAGGCCGCGAAGGAGGCCTACGTGACCTGGGGCCAGTCCTCGCTGGCCCAGCGCACCACCATCCTGTTCAAGTTCCGGGCGCTGCTTGACGCCAACCGGGACGCGATCGCCGAGCTGATCACCGCCGAGCACGGCAAGGTGCACTCCGACGCCCTCGGCGAGGTCGCGCGCGGCCTGGAGATCGTCGACCTGGCGTGCGGGATCAACGTGCAGCTGAAGGGCGAGCTGTCCACGCAGGTCGCCAGCCGCGTGGACGTCTCCTCGATCCGGCAGCCGCTGGGTGTCGTCGCGGGCATCACGCCGTTCAACTTCCCGGCGATGGTCCCGATGTGGATGTTCCCGATCGCCATCGCGTGCGGCAACACCTTCGTGCTGAAGCCGTCGGAGAAGGACCCCTCGGCCTCCCTCAAGATCGCCGAGCTGCTGGCGGAAGCCGGTCTGCCCGACGGCGTCTTCAACGTCGTCCACGGCGACAAGGTGGCCGTCGACCGCCTCCTGGAGCACCCGGACGTCAAGGCCGTCTCCTTCGTCGGCTCGACCCCGATCGCCCGCTACATCCACACCACGGCCTCCGCGAACCACAAGCGCGTCCAGGCCCTCGGCGGCGCGAAGAACCACATGCTGGTCCTGCCGGACGCCGACCTGGACGCGGCGGCCGACGCCGCCGTCTCCGCCGCCTACGGCTCCGCGGGCGAGCGCTGCATGGCGATCTCCGCGGTCGTGGCCGTCGGCGCGATCGGCGACGAGCTGGTGGAGAAGATCCGCGAGCGCGCCGAGAAGATCAAGATCGGCCCCGGCAACGACCCCACCTCCGAGATGGGCCCGCTGATCACCAAGGTCCACCGCGACAAGGTGGCCTCCTACGTCGAGGGCGCGGCGGCCGAGGGCTGCGAGGTCGTCCTGGACGGCACCGGCTACACGGTCGACGGCTTCGAGGACGGCCACTGGATCGGCATCTCGCTCCTCGACAAGGTGCCCACGTCCGCGAAGGCGTACCAGGACGAGATCTTCGGCCCGGTGCTGTGCGTGCTGCGCGCGGAGACCTACGAGGAGGGCGTGGCCCTCATCAACAGCTCGCCGTTCGGCAACGGCACCGCGATCTTCACCCGGGACGGCGGCGCCGCCCGCCGCTTCCAGCTGGAGATCGAGGCCGGCATGGTCGGCGTGAACGTCCCGATCCCGGTCCCCGTCGGCTACCACAGCTTCGGCGGCTGGAAGGACTCCCTCTTCGGCGACCACCACATCTACGGCAACGACGGCACGCACTTCTACACCCGCGGCAAGGTCGTCACGACCCGTTGGCCGGACCCCTCCGAGGCCCCGGCGGGCGTCGACCTGGGCTTCCCGCGCAACCACTGAGTCACTGAGACACAGCTGAGCCCGGGCACCTCAGGTGCCCGGGCTCGGTCGTGTCACTGGCCGTTCTGTTCCTTGATCGCCTCGGTCAGGTCCGCGGTCTGCGCGGCCGGCGGGGCGTCGATGTCCTTCGTGGCGCCGAACTTGGCGAAGTCCATGGAGATCTTCATGGTCCCCATGACCTGCTTCATACGGACCGGCAGGTCCTTGTCGTTGACCCAGATGTCCATGGCCATGGTGGTGGCGCCGCCGGTCATGTCGCCCAGCATGCTGTCCTCGCCGCTGTAAGCGTCCTTGAACTGGCCCATGTCGCTCTCGTCGAGCACGGCGCGGTAATGGGTCGTGCTCTGGCCGTTCACGGTCTCGCTGCCGAGGTCCTCGACATCGCTCGCGTACTTCAGGCTCTTCATCGAGGCCGTCGGGTTACCGCTGTCGCCGCCGCCCTTGTAGGCCTGGCTGCCGCTGTCGCCGAACACCGCGGAGGAGTCGACCTTGATCCACTCCTTGCCCGCGATCGGGCCGGAGGGCTGCGGGTCGACGTCGTAGTAGTAGACGCCGTCGACGAGCAGACAGTGGATCGTCGGGTCGTCCTGGAGCGCCTCCATCTGGGCGGCCTTGGTGTCCATCTGGATGTCGTAGGCCATGCCGTCGCCCCACGAGTAGGTGCCGTCCATGGCTATCGGCGTGCCGGTGCCCAGGTCGGTCGACATACTCACCTCGGCCGAACCGAGCTCCTCGGTGCGGTCGGTGGCGCGGGTCAGCGCGGCCATGATCTTGTCCGTGTTGCTGACGGCCGCCTCGGCCGCCTTCTTCGAGGTCTCCTTGGCCGCCTCGGAACCGCACCCGGTGGCCGCCACGAGAGCCGCCGCCGTGAGCCCCACCCAGGCAGTGGTGTGCCTCAGCTTCATGTGTCCCCACCCCATGACTGTGTCTTCGCTGTGTGACGAAGGGACTCTAGCGGGCCCCACTGACACGTCCGTATGCCGGACCCCGGCAGTTTTTTCGACCTTCACCTTGCGGTTCCCGCACAGAGACAAAAGCAGAAGCGGCTTGCCTGTTCTGCTGTATACGCGATCAAGAAGGCTTCCTGGCTGCGGATTTCGTAGGTAAACAACCATTGACGCAATGGTTTTCGTCGGTGTTCCATGCCGAATCACCGCCACACGAGTCGATCGGAACCGCCGCATGACCGACACGCTGGAGAAGTCCCTCGTCGCCGATGACGTATCGGCTCCCGCACCGGAGCTGAAGCGTTCGATCGGAGTCGTCGGCGGCACTCTGCTCACGCTCTCCTGCGTGACACCGGCCTCCACCCTCTTCGTGGTCGTCCCCGACCTCTTCGGCTCGCTCGGCACCGCCACCGCCCTCACCATCGCGATCGGCTCGCTGCTCTGTATCGCCGTGGCGTTCTGCTACTCCGAGCTCGGCACCCTGATCCCCAGCGCGGGCGGCGAGTACGCGATGGTCACCACGATGGCCGGACGTCTCGCGGGCTGGCTGGTCTTCGTCCTCTCCCTCCTGGTCGTGATGATCGTGCCCCCGGTGATCGCGATGGGCACGGCCGACTATCTCGCCCCGATCGTCGATCTCAACCCCTCCATGGCGGGCGCCGGTGTGATGCTGCTCGCCACCCTCGCCGGTCTGCTGGACCTGCGCGCCAACGCCTGGATCACCGGTGTCTTCCTGGTCCTGGAGGTCATCGCGGCGGCCGTCGTCGCTGTCCTCGGCTTCGCCCACGCCGAGCGCGGCCCCGACAGCCTGGTCTCCCTCCAGGTGGCCGGCGCCGACGGCGGCGTCGACACCGTGACGGCCATGCTGATCGTCTCCGGGCTCGCCATCGCCCTCTTCGTCACCCAGGGCTTCTCCACCGCGGTCTACCTCTCCGAGGAGCTGGAGAACCCGCGCAAGAACGTCGCCCGTACGGTCCTGGCCACCCTCGGCATCTCCGCCGTGATCATCCTGGTCCCGGTCATCGGCATCACCCTCGGCGCCTCCGACCTCTCCGCACTCACCGGCGGCGACATCGGCACCATGGTCACCGCCTGGTCCAACTCCGCGGTCGGTACCTTCGTCAGCCTCTGCGTGGCTCTCGCGATCATCAACGCGGGCATCGTCATGGTCATCCAGAACTCCCGAGTCCTGTTCGCCTCGGCCCGCGACAAGGCCTGGCCCCAGCCGATCAACACGGTCTTCGCGAAGCTCGGCCGCTTCGGCTCCCCCTGGGTCGCGACCCTGGCGGTGGGCGTCCCGGGAGCGGCCCTGTGCTTCGTCAACCTGGACACCCTGTACGGCGTGACGGGCGTCTCGGTGACCGGCATGTACCTGCTGGTGGCGGTGGCGGCGCTGCTCGCCCGCCGCGGGACCCACAAGTACACCCCGGCTTGGCGGATGCCCCTGTGGCCGGCGATGCCGATCCTGCTGATCGTGGTCCTGACGTACATCCTGACCCAGCAGGAGACGCAGTACCTGCTGTGGACGGGCGGCATTACGGCGGTGGCGACGCTGTACTGGGCCCTGTACCTCCGCCCCCGCCGGGACACCCGGTGGCTGGTTTCACTTCCGGCGGATCAGACTCCCTGAGCCACCCCCACCACGATGTCGCGCAACCGCTCCACATAAAGCCGCAGGTTCTTGTAGGCGACGTCCGTATCCGGATACCGGCTGGCGAACCACAAGCCTTCGTGCAGCCGGTTCACCCACACGCACACCTGATCCCCGTACGACACCCTGATCAGCCCGTAAGCCGAAAGCCCGGCCCATTCCTCGGCCCCAGGAATCCCCCGCGCATCGACGAACGACACGATCGAGTACAGATCAGGCGACGTAGGCCGAAAGTCGGCGCCCAAAAGCGCGAGCACCCGAGCGAGCGGCATCCGAGCCAGCGGCCGAGCCGCATGCAACTGCGCGCGTACCGCCTTGAGGGCGCTGGGGAAGTCCGCCGGAACGGTCACCTCGATCGGCGCACCCCCGACGTACCACCCCACGGACTCCGACCACCGTGACTTCACCCGCGTATGAAAGGGCACGACCGTGCGATAGACGGACTGCCCGCCGATCTCCCGCACGATGAGGGCGGTCGCCGCCAGCAGACCGACCAGGCTTCCGCCGTACGGCCTGCAGTACGCCTCGAACGCGGCGGCGCCCTCCGCGTCGACGAGCGGATCGCGCATGAGCTTCTGCCGGGGAAGCGGCCCGCCGGGGGTCAGGCCGAGATCGACGGGGAAGCCCGGCAGCATTCCGTCGCACCGCCGGATGAACTCCCGCCAGCGGCCGACGACTTCATGGTTCTCGTCGATCCCGTCCGCGTCGGTCCGCTCGATCCGGCAGAAGTCGATGTAGCTGCTCACCGGCGCGTCCTCGACCGCACGGCCCGCGTACAGCTCGTGGATCTCGGCGGGGATCCGGTTGATCGAGTAGGCGTCGACATTGCTGTGGTCGAAGGCCATGTACACGCTGGTGCAGTCCTCCCGGACGACCGCCGCGTAGATGAGGTTCGGCCAGCCGAGCGCGTCCGCCGCGACATCGAAGCGGGCCTGGAGATGCCGTACGAGCTCCGTCGCGTCGGTGAAGTCGCCGACGACCTCGCGGTGCAGGGACACGGAGCCGGGGTCGAGCGTGAACCGGCGCAGTGCGTCGCCGTCCTGGCGGAAGCCGCTGCGCAGCGTCTCGTGCCGGAGCGTCCACGCCCGCAGCGCGCTCTCCAGCGCGTCGAGGTCGATCGGGCCCGGGATGTCGAACGCCGTACCCAGCCAGGTCGGCACGAACAGACCGTCCTCCCGCACCGCCCGGGCCGTTCTGATGTGGGACTCCTGGATGTACGCCGGTGGCCGGGAGTCGTCCGGCAGGGCCGCGGCCGCCTCGACGGTCGCCGGAGAGAGCGTGAACTCGACGAGCCTTCCGGGACGGGCCTCGCAGCGCTGGATGTCCGTCATACGCACAGGGCGTCTCCGATCGCAGGGGGCGGACCTTCGAGGATCTGCCGCGCCCGGCGCCCGGACGTGCGGTTTCCCGGTATTCCCCGGGTATTTCAGCGGATCGGGTGGTCCCTCGAACAGCGGTCCCCGTACCACGGATGCGGTATGCGCAGGGGTCGCCGTACGTCCCTGGGAGGTCTGCCGGTTCGGCCTGCGGTCGATAACTTGACGACAGGTTCACCCCGTACCGTTGAATCATGGATCTTCGACTGCGAGGGCCGTCCCGGCGGCCCCGGCGGCTGCTGGCCGCCGGGGCCGCCGTCGTCGTGCTCGCCGGCGCCGGCACCTGGACGGCCGTCGCCTCCGACGACGGGCCCGCGGTACGGCGCGCCGACCGGGTCATGGACGTGGGCGGCGCCAGCCTGGACACCTCGTACTTCACCACCGCCGGGGGTGAGCGCCGCCCCGCCGTGCTGCTCGGCCACGGCTTCGGCGGCAGCAAGGACGACGTACGCGAGCAGGCCGAGGACCTGGCCGCCGACGGGTACGCGGTGCTGACCTGGTCGGCCCGCGGCTTCGGCGAGTCCACCGGAAAGGTCGGCCTCAACGACCCGAAGGCCGAGGTCGCCGATGTCTCCCGGCTCATCGACTGGCTGGCGAAGCAGCCCCAGGTCCAGCTCGACAAGACCGGCGACCCACGCGTCGGCATGGCCGGCGCCTCCTACGGCGGCGCGATCAGCCTGCTCGGCGCCGGTTACGACGACCGCGTCGACGCGATAGCCCCGGCGATCACCTACTGGAACCTCGCCGACGCCCTCTTCCCGAACGGCGTCTTCAAGAAGCTCTGGGCCGGCATCTTCGTCAACACCGCGGGCGGCTGCGAGCGGTTCGAGGCACAGATCTGCCGGATGTACGACCGGGTCGCCGAGTCCGGCACCCCGGACGCCGAGGCGCGCGAGCTGCTGGAACAACGCTCACCGTCCGCCGTCGCCGACCGCATCAAGGTCCCCACGCTCCTGGTACAGGGCCAGACCGACTCCCTCTTCCCGCTCGGCCAGACCGACGCCGCCGCGAAGGCCATCCGGGCCAACGGCGCACCCGTCGACGTCGACTGGATCGCGGGCGGCCATGACGGCGGCGACCTGGAGGCCGACCGCGTCCGGGCACGCGTACAGGCCTGGTTCGACCGCTACCTCAAGGACGACAAGGCCGCCGACACCGGCCCGGCCTTCCGTGTCACCCGCACCGGAGGCGTCGACTCCAGCGACGGCGAGGCCCTGTTGAGGGGCGCGAGCGGGGACAGCTACCCGGGCCTGGAGAGCGGACAGCGGGACATCGCCCTCACCGGCCGCGAGCAGAGCTTCGCCAACCCCGCCGGCGCCAACCCGCCCGCCATCTCCGCCCTGCCAGGACTCGGCGGCGGAGGTCTCGCCCAGCTCTCCTCCCTCGGCGTCGGCGTCTCCCTCGACTTCCCCGGCCAGTACGCCCGCTTCGACTCGGCCCCCGTCCGGGACGACCTGCGCATCACCGGCTCCCCGACGGTCACCGTCCACGTCGAGTCGACCAGCGAGGACGCCGTCCTCTTCGCCAAGGTGTACGACGTAGGCGCCGACGGCAGCCGGCAGGTGCTGCCCTCCCAGCTGGTCACGCCCCTGCGCGTCGAGGACGCGGGGTCCGGCAAGGACGTGACGATCACGCTCCCCGCCGTCGACCACGAGATCGACAAGGGCCACCGCCTGCGTCTGGTCCTCTCCTCCACGGACCTCGGTTACGCCTCCCCGGCGGCTCCGGCGACGTACCAGGTCTCCCTGAAGAGCGACCTGTCGGTGCCGACGGCCCCCGGCGTCAGCACGGCCGCCGCCCCGCTCCCCGCGTGGGTGTGGTGGCTGCCGATCGCCGGTGTGCTGATCGCCGCGGCCCTGCTGCTGACCGCCCGCCGCCGCACCGCGAGCCCCGCCCCCGACCCGGAGCTGGCGGAAGTCCCGCTCCAGATCACGGAGTTGAGCAAGAAGTACGCGGGCGGCGACCGTTACAGCGTCCGTGACCTGTCCTTCCGCGTGGAGGCGGGCCAGGTCCTCGGTCTGCTCGGCCCGAACGGCGCCGGCAAGACGACGACTCTGCGCATGCTGATGGGCCTGATCCGGCCGGACGGCGGCGAGATCCGCGTCTTCGGCCACGCCATCCGCCCCGGCTCCCCGGTCCTGTCCCGCGTCGGCGCCTTCGTCGAGGGCGCGGGCTTCCTGCCGCATCTGTCGGGCCGGGAGAACCTGGAGCTGTACTGGGCCGCGACCGGCCGCCCGGCGGAGGATGCCCACCTCGACGAGGCGCTGGAAATCGCCGGGCTCGGCGGCGCGTTGGCCCGCGCGGTACGGACGTACTCCCAGGGAATGCGCCAGCGCCTGGCCATCGCCCAGGCCATGCTCGGCCTGCCGGACCTGCTGATCCTCGACGAACCGACCAACGGTCTCGACCCGCCCCAGATCCGCGAGATGCGCGAGGTGATGATCCGGTACGCGGCCGCCGGACGCACGGTGATCGTCTCCAGCCATCTGCTGGCGGAGGTGGAACAGACCTGCACCCACCTCGTGGTCATGGACCGCGGACAGCTCGTCCAGGCGGGCCCGGTCGGCGAGATCGTCGGCTCCGGCGACACCCTGCTCGTCGGGACGGCCACGCCGGTCGAGGAGCCGGTCGCCGAGAAGGTGGCCGCTCTGCCGGGTGTCGCCTCGGCGGTACGGACCGACGACGGGCTCCTGGTCCGCCTCGACGCCGACGGCAGCGCATCCCGCCTGGTCGCCGAACTCGTACGCCTGGAAGTGCCCGTGCAGTCCGTCGGCCCGCACCGCCGACTGGAAGACGCCTTCCTCACCCTGATCGGAGGTTCCGCATGAGCACGCTCACCGAGGTCGCCTCCGGCTACCAGGCAGGCCGCACCCTGCCGCTGCGCGTCGAACTGGTCCGCCAGCTCAAGCGCCGCCGCACCCTGGTCATGGGCGCCATCCTCGCCGTACTGCCCTTCGTGCTGCTGGTCGCCTTCGCGATCGGCGGTGAGCCGGAGGGCGGCGACCGCATCACCCTGCTGGACACGGCCACCGCCTCCGGCGCCAACTTCGCCGCGGTGAACCTGTTCGTCTCCGCGGGCTTCCTGCTGGTCATCCCGGTCGCCCTGTTCTGCGGGGACACGGTGGCCTCGGAGGCCGGCTGGTCCTCCCTGCGCTATCTGCTCGCGGCGCCCGTGCCCCGGGCCCGGCTGCTGTGGTCCAAGCTCGTCGTCGGACTCGGCCTCAGCCTCGCCGCCATGGTGCTGCTGCCGGTGGTCGCGCTGGCCGTCGGCACCGCCGCCTACGGCTGGGGCCCGCTGGCCATCCCCACCGGCGGCTCGCTGGACGCGGGCACCGCGGCACAGCGCCTGGTGGTGGTCGTGGGGTACATCTTCGTCTCCCAACTGGTCACCGCGGGGCTGGCGTTCTGGCTGTCGACGAAGACCGACGCCCCGCTGGGCGCGGTGGGCGGCGCGGTGGGTCTCACGATCGTCGGCAACGTCCTCGACGCCGTGACCGCCCTCGGCGACTGGCGCCACTTCCTGCCCGCGCACTGGCAGTTCGCCTGGGCGGACGCCGTCCAGCCCACTCCCGAGTGGTCGGGCATGATCCAGGGCGCCGCGATTTCGGTAACGTACGCCGTCGTCCTGTTTGCGCTGGCCTTCCGCGGTTTCGCCCGCAAGGACGTGGTGTCGTAGGTCAACGGAAGATCACCCACCGGTCTCGAAGGCCCCCCGTCGTGCCCACTTCGAGACCCACCCGCAACGCTCCGTACCGCACGTTCCGCCCCCTTGCCCCGTCACAGTCACAGAAGTCGACGTCAACGGACCAAGGGGGCACGGAAGATGGCACGGTACTTGCGGGGCGCGGTACTCGCGCTCACGGCGGCGGGGCTCTTGCTGACAGGCTGCGGCGCGGGATCGGACGACGCCTCGAACAGCTCGGACAAGAGCGGCGGCGGCTACCACCCGGCCCCGGCCCCCGACAGCGGCGACCACTACCAGCAGGACGACGAAGGCGACTCCCGCGAGGTCGCCCCGTCCCCCGACCTCCTCTCCACCTTCGCCCTCGACGTCGACACCGCCTCCTACGGCTACGCCCGCCGCACCCTCGCCGAAGGCCGGCTGCCCGACCCCGGGACGATCCGCCCCGAGGAGTTCGTCAACAGCTTCCGCCAGGACTACGACCGCCCCGACGGCGACGGTTTCTCGGTCACGGTCGACGGCGCGCGCACGAACCGCGAGGACTGGTCGCTGGTCCGCGTGGGCCTGGCGACGCGAGCTGCGGCCGACGAAGAGGAACGCCCGCCGGCCGCCCTCACCTTCGTCATCGACATCTCCGGCTCGATGAGCGAGGAGGGCCGCCTCGACCTGGCCCAGGATTCGCTCGGCGTGATGACGGACCGCCTGCGCGACGACGACTCGGTCGCGATCGTGACGTTCAGCGACGAGGCGGAGACGGTCCTGCCGATGACGCGCCTGGGCGAGAACCGCGACGACATCCACGAGGCGATCGACAGCCTGGAGCCGACCCTCTCGACCAACCTGGGCGCGGGAGTGGAAACGGGCTACGCGACAGCGGTGGAGGGCCTGCGCGAGGGCGCGACGAACAGGGTGGTCCTGATCTCGGACGCGCTGGCCAACACGGGCGACACGGACGCGGACACGATCCTGGAACGAGTGGCGGGCGCCCGTGAGGAGTACGGCATCACCCTCTTCGGCGTAGGCGTGGGCAGCGACTACGGCGACGCCCTCATGGAACGCCTGGCGGACAAGGGCGACGGCCACACGGTGTACGTCTCGGGGGAGGAGGAGGCCCACAAGGTCTTCAGCGAACAACTCCCGCGCAACATCGACCTGACGGCCCGGGACGCGAAGGCTCAGGTCTCCTTCGACCCGGAAACGGTGAAGGAGTTCCGCCTCATCGGCTACGACAACCGCCAGGTCGCCGACGAGGACTTCCGCAACGACTCGGTCGACGGCGGCGAAACGGGCCCCGGCCACACGGTCACAGCCCTCTACGCAGTCCGCACCACCCCAACCGCCCAGGGCCACCTGGCCACAGCAACAGTCCGCTGGCAGGACCCCAACTCCCGCACCCCGCACGAGGAGTCAGGCCAACTGGAGACGGACTCCCTGAACGACTCGCTCTGGACCGCGGCCCCCCGCTTCCAGGTAACGGCGGTAGCGGCCTACTTCGCGGACGCACTCCGCACCGGAGACAACCGCTGGGAGTCCCTGCCGGGAGCTCCGGGCTTGGGCGAACTCGGCGAAAGGGCCGAAGAATTGGCGGAGGACACGGAGGACGAGGCGGTACACGAACTGTCGGAGGCGATACGCCGAGCCGATCACCTGACCTAGTCACCGCACCGACACCCGGCCGCACCCATTGACCAACCGCTACGCCCGAGTAAGTTGACTCTTCAGTAAGCCGAAGAACCGCAAGTCCGAGCCGCAAAGTCGCGACCGGGAGCCGTCATGGGCGTACGCAAGGACCTGAAGCGAGCAAAGACCCGTACCGACCTTCTCACCCGCACCAGGGTAGAGATCACCAAGGACGACCACGGCACAGTCACCGAGGCCCGCACTCCACCCCTCGCCCCGCAACGCCCCATCGGCACCACAGCCGACATCCCCTTCACAAACGCCACAGAGGCCCCGACCGCGACAGTCGCCCGCCGCAGAGCACACGGCACCTGGCACCAGGTGACCGCCACAGAATTCGCGACCGAGGTCACCGCCATCGCGAAGGGCCTCGTCGCGGCGGGCCTGGAACCCGGCGGCCGAGTGGCGGTCATGTCCCGCACCCGCTACGAGTGGACGCTCCTCGACTTCGCGATCTGGGCCGCCGGTGGCCAGTCCGTACCGATCTACCCCACCTCCTCCCCGGGCCAGGTGGAGTGGATCGTCCAGGACTCCGGCACCCACCACGTCATCACGGAAACCCCCGAGAACACCGCCACGGTCACCACAGCCACCGCAGGCCTCCAACACACCCCCCGTATCTGGGAGTTGGACGCGGGCGCGCTCGCCGATCTCACCACCCTCGGCCGGGACATCCCCGACGAGGAGGTCACCAAGCGCCGTACGACACTGACCCCCGACACCATCGCGACGGTCTGCTACACCTCGGGCACGACAGGCCGCCCCAAGGGCTGCGTGATCACGCACGCCAATCTGTACGCCGAGGCCGCCAACACCGTAGAACTGCTGCTGCCGGTGTTCCGGGAGGTCACCCGCCAGACCCCGTCGACCCTGCTCTTCCTCCCGCTCGCGCACATCCTGGGCCGCAGCCTCCAGATCTCCTGCATGATGGCCCGCATCGAGATCGGCCACTGCCCGAGCGTGAAACCCGACGAACTGCGCCCGGCGCTCAAGGAGTTCCGCCCGACCTTCCTGGTCGGTGTCCCGTACCTCTTCGAGAAGATCCACGACACCGGCCGCGCGACCGCGGAGAAGATGGGCCGAGCCGCCTCCTTCGACCGCGCCGACCGTATCGCCGTCCGCTTCGGCGAGGCCTACCTGAACAGGTTCCTCGGCACCGGCAAGGGCCCCGGCCCCGCCCTGTACGCGGCATGGGCCCTGTACGACCTGCTGGTCTACCGCCGCGTCCGCAAGGAACTAGGCGGCCGCATGCGCTACGCGATCAGCGGCGGCTCCCCACTCGACCGCAACCTCAACCTGTTCTTCTACGCCGCCGGAATCATCGTCTACGAGGGCTACGGCCTGACCGAGACGACCGCCGCCGCCACCATCGTCCCGCCCCTGAAGCCCCGCCCCGGCACGGTCGGCCCCCCGGTCCCCGGCACCGCGGTACGCATCGCCGAAGACGGCGAGGTCCTGATCAAGGGCGGCATCGTCTTCGCGTCGTACTGGAACAACCCGGCCGCCACCGACGCCGTCCTCCAGGACGACTGGTTCGCCACCGGCGACCTGGGCTCGCTGGACGAGGAGGGCTACCTCACCATCACCGGCCGCAAGAAGGACCTCATCGTCACCTCAGGCGGCAAGAACGTCTCCCCGGCCGTCCTGGAGGACCGGCTGCGCAGCCGCGCGCCCATCGGCCAGTGCATCGTCGTCGGCGACAACCGGCCCTTCGTCGCCGCCCTGATCACCCTCGAACCCGACGCGGTCGCCCACTGGCTGTCGGTCCGCAAACTGCCCGCGGACACCCCGATGTCCGAGGTCATCCGGGACGAACGGATGCGCGCGGACGTCCAGAAGGCCGTCGACTACGCCAACGAGGCCGTCTCCCGAGCCGAGTCGATCCGCGCCTTCACCCTGGTGGAGGGCGAGTTCAGCGAGGAGAACGGCATGCTGACCCCGTCCCTCAAGGTCAAACGGCACACGGTGATTCGGGCGTACGAAGACGAGATCGAGGCCCTGTACCGCGGCTGACGCGCAAAAAGCGGGCCACCGGGGGAAACCCGGTGACCCGCCGCGGCGGAGGGAAGCTCAGCCGTTGCCGGACAGCGCCGAGATGTCGTCCAGGATGTGCGACAGCGGCTCGTCGCCCTTGGCCTGGGTGGAGTTCTCGACACACTGCTGGTTCTGCGGCGCCGAGAGGATCGGCACGTCCTGCAGGACGCCGACCGCGACGATACCGAGCAGGCCCTGCGCGTTGAGCTTGGCCGGCAGGCCGATGCACGGCTTGTTCAGCGAACCCTGGACCAGCGAGAGCTGCGGGCTCATGTCACCGAACGTGGCCGAGTTGCCGAACTCCTGCTTGGCGTAGTTGCCGCTGGCGGAGGTGGTGCCGTCGTTGTCGCCGGCCGCAAGCGCCTGGGGGGCGGCGCCTGCCGACACACCGGCGACGGAGGCGGCGACAGCCGCGGTTGCCCACAGCTTCTTCATGTTCGTTCCCTTCGAAAAGCGGACTCCGGGGGAGGAGCTGCATGATCGTCAACGCCCCCACCCCCGCCGGGGTTGCGGGCTTTGCCCCGATTGGCCCAGCGCATACGCCCCACCGTGAGCGCCCTCACCGGCACGCGTACGCGCTCCCAGGTCCTGAAACGCAAGACAGCGGGCCGCCGGTGGTCCGGCGGCCCGCTGACGAGGGCTCAGAGTGCAGCCCGGTGACTCAGCCGTTGTCGGCGAGGAGCGAGATGTCGTCCAGGATGTGCGACAGCGGCTCGTCGCCCTTGGCCTGGGTGGAGTTCTCGACACACTGCTGGTTCTGCGGCGCCGAGAGGATCGGCACGTCCTGGGCCACGCCGACCGCGACGAATCCGAGGAGCCCCTGGAGGTTCGCCTTCGCCGGCAGGCCGATGCAGGGCTTGTTGAACGAGCCCTGGATGAGCGCCATCTGCGGGCTCATGTTCCCGTACGTGGCCGAGTTGCCGTACGACTGCATCGCACCGTTGCCACTGTAGGACTTGGTGCCGTCGCCATCACCGGCGGCCATGGCCGGCGAGGCGGCCCCGACGACGGACGCGGCGACCGCGGCGGAAGCCAAAACCTTCTTGATCACTTGCTAGTCCCTTCTGAAGAAACCCCGTCCACCGGAGCGTTCTGGTCAACTGCCCCCGGCCTGCTTGGTTGCTGTCATTCACTCCGATGGCGCACACGGGCGAAGGAAACACAGCGCTTTGCCGTGCCCGCCAATTCCGTGAATTCCGTGCGCCGAACGGCCCGATCGGGTGAAGCGTCGAAACCAATCCCCGCGCACCGGGTTGATGCGAGGGCAGGAACACGCGTCTCGCCCCAGGGTGCGTCCGGACCCGCGACGCCTCCTGCCCCAGAAAGGAAAGCGACATGCTGAAGAAGGCACTGGCCGCCGTCGCGGTCACCGCGTCCGTAGTCGGCGTTGCCTCGCCGGCCATGGCCGCCGGCGACGGTGACGGCACCAAGTCCGCCAGTGGCAACGGCGCCCACTCGAAGTTCGGCAACCAAGTGACCAAGGGCAAGATGAGCCCCCAGGCCACGCTGGTCCAGGGCTCGGTCAACAAGCTCTGCGCGGGTGTGCCCGTGAAGGCGAACCTCCAGGCCATCCTCGGCATCATCGCCGCCGTCGGCGTGGCCCAGGACGTGCCGATCCTGTCGGCCCCGCAGAACCAGCAGTGCGCCGACAACTCCACCCAGGCCAAGGGTGACGAGCCGCTGTCGCACATCCTCAGCGACATCTCGGCGCTGTCCGACAATGGGGCCGAGAACGGCTGACGAATTTCTCGTCGATCAAGAAAACCGCCCGGCCGGTCCTGCTTTCACAGCGGACTGCCGGGCGGTTTCGGCGCATTGACGCCGCATCACATTTATTCACCCGGGCGAAGCGTTTCATCTCCGACGGGAGGCGCCTGTGGGGCTGCGGTGTCAATTCTGTGAAGGCGTTCGAGTGAATTAACCGGCGACTCGCGTTCCGTAGTTTCTTCATCTGTCTATCCCTCGTTCTACAGCCTGCCGGTCATGGTGCGAGCCGTTCCAGCTGTGCTCGCTCGGCTTCGGCCGACAAAGAGTCATGACCGCAGAGAAGGGATAGTTCATGAAGAAGACCGTTGCTGTTGTCGCAGGCGCGATCCTGGCCATGGGCATGGCCACCCCGGCGTTCGCCGACTCGGGTGCGAACGGAGTGGCTGTCGATTCTCCCGGTGTTCTGTCGGGCAACGTGGTTCAGGTTCCGATCCACATTCCGATCAATGTCTGCGGCAACACCGTGAACATCATCGCCCTGCTGAACCCGGCGTTCGGCAACACCTGCGTCAACGACTGACGACGTAACGCACAGCCGTTCGGCTTGTGTCACGGCCGGCCTTGGACACCTTCTCCCCGTTCCGAGGCCGGCTTTTCCCACTTCTTCAAGCAGGAAGACAACGAGATTGCGACAGACCCTGAGTAGGGGAATGGTCGCGGCCGCCGCCGCGACAAGCATTCTGTCCCTGTGCGGCAGCTCCGCCCTCGCCGACACGAGCGCGAACGGGGCCGCCAAGGATTCGCCCGGCGTGCTGTCCGGCAACGATGTGTCGGCGCCGGTCGAGGTTCCGGTCAACGCCTGCGGCAACACCGTCGACGCGGCCGCCGCCCTCAACCCGTCCTTCGGCAACGACTGTGCCACGGTGGACGACGAGGCGAAGGACGGTTCGTACGGGGCGCCGTACGGCGATTCCGAGTACGGCTACGACCACGACGACTACCACGACGACTACCACGACCACGACCACGACGACCACGGTTCCGGTGCCTCGGGGGACTCGAAGACCGAGGGGTCGCCCGGTGTCGCTGCCGGGAACGGCGTGTCGGCTCCGGCCGATGTGCCGGTGCAGTTGTGCGGGAACACCGCCGACGTGATCAGTGGCCTGAACCCGGTGTTCGGCAACGACTGCGGTCACGAGGAGTCGCCGGACGGGGGGTACGGGGACGACCACGGGCACGGGGACGACTACGGGCATGGGGGCGACGACGGGCATGGGGGCGACGGCTACGGCGACACGCCTCCGACCAAGCCGCCCACGACACCGCCGGGTGGGGGTCACACGCCGCCGCCCAACGGTGGGGGGCACACGCCGCCTCCGCCGGGTGGGGACCACACGCCGCCGCCCAATGGTGGGGGTCACACGCCGCCGCCCAATGGTGGGGGTCACACGCCGCCTCCGCCGAACGGTGGCGACCACACCCCTCCGCCCAACGGTGGCCACACCGGGCCGCCGCCCAGTCTGCCCGAGACCGGTAGCGGGGAGGCCATGCTGGCCGCTTCCGGTGCCAGTGCCGCGCTGATTGCGGGCGGGGCCGTCCTGTACCGACGAGGCCGAGCCGCGTCCCGTCGGTGAGGAAAGCGACGGGTGCCGGACGTCCACAGCGTCCGGCACCCGCGTCGCGTCAGGGCGCGCCGTCCGCGCCCACCCGTGCCGCCCCAGCGGCGCGACTCCCCGCGGTCCGAGCCGAGCGAATGTCCGCCGTCGTACGCGACAGCACCTCCGCCCGCGCCGTCGCCGCACCCCCCGTACCAACGCCCCCGCCGTATACCCCGCCCCCTGCACGAACCGCATCGCCGGGCCGTAGCCGGTCGCGGGTCGCTCTGAACCCCGTTGCCGCGATGACGTGTTCGGTCTCCAGGGAGCGGTCCGCCGTCTCCAGACGCACCCCGCCGCCCGGTACCGCCCTCGCCGTCAGCACCTCCTGGCCGAGCAGCACCTCCACCGTCGGCTCGACCCGGTCTTCCTCCGTCACCGCCTCGAAGCCTCCCGGTACCGGAGCCACCCGGGTCAGCAGGCGCTCGTCCACCTCCGGTACCGCGTTGCGCGCGAACCACAGGCCGTACCCGGCGAAGGTCTGCACCGGGATCGGCAGGCCGTGCCGGGCCGTCATCCCCTGGCCCGCGCAGTACACGTCCAGGCGCCAAAGGCCTTGTGGATCCGACAGGTTGGACGCCTAGGCCTCCGACTTCAGGAACATCCCGCGGGGCATGTGGTCGCGCCAGGACGGGCTCGGCCGGCCGAAGACCTGCAGGCTCAGGCCTGCCGCCGCGGCGTGCGAGGCGATGGACAGGCCGTACGGGCCCGCGCCCACCACCAGCAGGTCGTACATCAGCAACT
The DNA here is from genome assembly GCF_036173105.1 of Streptomyces sp. NBC_00287. Lineage (NCBI taxonomy): Bacteria > Bacillati > Actinomycetota > Actinomycetes > Kitasatosporales > Streptomycetaceae > Streptomyces > Streptomyces sp. NBC_00287. Next base: position 3,522,540 of record NZ_CP108053.1, on the reverse strand, counting down.
GCTCGCTCTCTCGTCGTCGATCACCGGCGCGTTCGCCTGACGGACCACGCGTGCGTCCGCCGGAGGGCCGGAGCGGCGGCACAGGCGGCGCAGACGGTCCAGGACGCGGTGCGCCACATGCCGGGTCCACAGGGCCCACATCGCCCAGCCCGGGAGACGGTCGTCCCTCGCGTGCCAGGCCGACTCCCGGCCGTTCCACGCCGGGCGCAATGCCGTCAGCGGCGCGTAGTTCTCCACCACGAAGAGCCGGCCCGGACGCTGTGACCCTTCCGGCAGCGGGCGGTGGGTCAGGTCCAGGTGGAGGGCGCGTACGACGTCCAGGTCCGCGGTGTCCGTGAAGAGGCGGAACTGGGCGCCCGGGCGTGGGTTGAAGTCGAGGAGGTGGTACCGGCCCGTCGTCGCACAGCGGCGGAAGTCGAGGTCGAGGATTCCTCGGTAGCCGAGCCCCGACACCAGCCGTTCGGCCAGGGCCCGCACCTGGGGGTTGAGGGTCCAGCGGCCGACCGCCGTCAGGCCCGCGCCTCGGGGCCAGGACAGGTGCTTGACTCCGGGGCCGCCCGCCCGGAGGGCGCCCGCGCGGTCGACGTAGCCGTGGAAGAACCAGTCCGGGTCGGGGCCCGGAGGCAGGAACTCCTGCAGGAGCAGTCGGCTGCCCGCCTCCGCCGTACGCGCGTACAACTCCCTTGCCTGCTGTGCCGAGCGGATCACCACCGTGCTGCGCAGTCCGCTGTCCGGCGGCAGCAGCCAGGGGCGGCTCCACTTCGCGATCACCGGCAGGCCCAGCCGCCAGGCCTCCGCGGCGGCCTCGGACGCACTGTCCGGGACGACCGTCCGGGGGTGCGGTACACCGGCCGCCGCGCACATGGCGGCCAGCTCGGCCTTGTCGGCCACCCGCTCGGGCAGCGAACCGGGCTGCTGCGGCAGGAGATAGGCGGGGGAGAGCTCCGCGCCGAGGCGGCCCACCGCCACCGCGCCCGCGTCGTCCAAGGGGATCAGCACCGCAGGCCTCGCGATCCCGGCGGCCACCCTGCGCAGCGCCACCGCGATATCGGCCGGGGCGGCGCCGGGCGGCGGCGGTGGGTGCAGTCGCGTCAGAAAACGGGACGCGCGTACGGGGGACGCCGTGCAGTCGGCGACCAGGTGTACGTCCACGCCCGCCCGGCCGAGTGAGCGCACGGCGCCCAGCGTTCCGTGGTGAAAGGGATTCCGGTCGATCCGCAGCAATACCGCGGGGACCCGGGTGTCGAACAGCGACACGGATTCAATTCCTTCGGTCGGGCGAGCGAGGCACTCGAACGCCGTAACGACGGTGGCGTAATGCCTGTTCATATGACTGAGTGTCAGTAATGGGAAGTCCCGCGAGTGTGGAGAAAGGAGCAGGCATGACCCCACAGCAGCGACCGGCCCGGTCCCGCCGACGGCTGGCATGTGTCGCGGTGATCGTCGCCGCGTCCGCCGCCCTGGCGTCCGGTCCTGGATTCGCCGCGGGTGCGGGGGTGGTGCGGGTCGCCGACCCTCCCGCTCCGACACCCACGGCCGGCGCGGCGGAGACCCCGGCGGCGGCACCCCAGGCGCCCGCCGCGGTCATCGAGCCGGTGGCCGCCGCGCCGAAGAAGGACGTCCCCGCCTTCGGCGCCTACCTCGACTACGGCACCCGGGGCGTCGACCGGATCGCCGAGCTCAGCCGCTGGCTGGGCGGCGCCGACCTGCGGGTCGGGCACACCTATCTGCCGGGCGACCGGTGGAGCAACATCGAGGGCGCCCCCGACTTCCTGGAGGCGTGGGCCGACTGGCGGCGGGAGCGGGACGACCGGATGTTCGTCCTCAACGTGCCCATGATGGAGCGCAACGAGGACGGCCTCTCCGACACCCAGGTCAAGCTGCTGCTGCGGCAGGGCGCGGCCGGCGCCTTCGATCACCACTTCCGCGCCCTCGCCGAACGGCTGGTGGAGCTGAAGGTGCCGGACACGGTGATCGTGCTCGGCTGGGAGATGAACGGCATCACGTACACCCATCGCTGCGGCCCCGACCCGGCGGCCTGGAAGAAGTACTGGAACAGGATCGTCACCACCATGCGTTCCGTGCCGGGTCAGAAATTCCGGTTCGACTTCACCCCGACCCGGGGCCGGGACGCCGTTCCCTGGACGCAGTGTTATCCGGGGGACGACACGGTCGACATCATCGGAATGGACGCGTACGACCAGCCGCGCGGATTGTCGTTCGACGAACAGGTGAAAGAGCCCTACGGACTTCAGGAACACGTGGACTTCGCCAAATCCCACGGCAAGGCCATTTCCTATCCCGAATGGGGACTCTTCCGCAACGGTGACAACGCGGAGTACATGCGGCGGATGCTCGCCTGGATGGACGAGCACAAGCCGCTGTACAACACGGTGACCGACTACTGCCCGCACGGCGTGTGGCAGTGCGCGGCCAACCCCAAGTCGTCCGAGGTCTACCGCTCGGTGTTGTCCGGCCGTAGCGACGAGCCGAAGCCGACGCCCACCCCGACGCCGGTGGAGCCCACCACGCCGCCGGACTGTTCGCCGCTGGACCTCGGTGACTGGGTGGAGTACTGGCTCGGCGGGAAGCTGTGCCTGCGCTTCGACTGGTACTCGCGCAACCGGTGAGCCCCTGGTGGCGGCAGGCCCGTCAGGACCTGCCGCCACCGTCGTGCTCCTTCCAGCGGCGCAGCAGCTCCTTGCCCCGCCGCCGGGCGGCGACCGAGCACAGCGCCGCCGCCAGCAGCGGGGCGGTGCGCCGCCGGGCCAGCAGCAGCCGTCGGTTCACGACCGGTTCCGGCCGCCAGTGGTGCTTGTACGGTTCGTTGCCGCGCAGCAGGCTCAGCGTGCCCCGGGCATGCTCGGTGCACGCGTCGAGCAGCATCACCGCCACGTCCGCCTTGCGTTCCCGCAGGCACGGATGGGCGCCGTACAGATAGCCGCCCGCGAGGCGCCTCGACAACAGCGTCAGATCGACGGCGACCACGTCGTCGTCCAGCCGGAACTCGGTGACGACCGCGTCCCCGGACGCCACCATCGGGCCGACCGAGCGCACCAGGTGGTCGCAGAAGCGGGGGCGCAGATGCTCGGAGGTCACCTTCCGGCCCTGCCACTGGAGTTGATGCAGCTCCAGCAGCCGCCGTAGCGCCTTGTCGACTTCGTCCGGTTCTACGAGGTGTCGCTCGACGCCCAGTGCGGTCAGCTTGCGGAGTTTGGCGCGGACCCGCTGCTGGGACTTGGCCGACGGGAGCCGGGCGATCAGGTCGGGCATCGGTGCCGCGGGCAGTTCCAAGCAGAGGGAGTCGGTGACGCGGCGGCGCGGGCCCGGCCAGTGGTCGTAGATCCGTTCGGCGGCGCCGCCCGGGCGGACCTCGCGGAGGTCGATCAGGGCGGTGCGGGCGGCTGCCGCGAGGCCGTCGGTGAGCGCGGCGACCGCCTGCTCGCCGCGTTCGTCGTCCAGCAGGACGTCCCCGTAGTCGGAGATGGCCCCGCCGAGCGGCACCAGCGCGGGCAGCGGGCGGTGCACGCGCATCAGCGGGGCGGCGGCGACGAGTTCGCCCCGGTCGCGGACCAGCACCAGACGGAGCCGGCCGGGGTCGCCGTACGACAGCCACCAGGAGTGCAGCCAGGGGTGGCTCTGGAACGGGGTCGCGGTGGAGCAACTGCCGTACAGCCGCGCCCAGTCGGGGGAGAGGGCGGCGAAGGTGTGCTCGTCGGTGACGAGTTCCGTCGTGTAGGTCACAGCTGCCCGTGGATGTCGGCGGCGGGGGCCGGTCCCGGCACGGCCGGGCGCCCCGGGTCCTCGGCGCCCCGCCGGGGCCGGACCAGCAGTACCAGGCCGCCGAGCAGACCGCCCGCGCTCGCGCCGACCAGGCCGGTCACCGCGGGGGATGCGGAGGAGGGCGCGGTGGGTTTGGTGGCGCGGGCGAACTGCTGGAGCTGGACGTTGGTGGCCTTCTCGGCGTCCTCCGCGTGCCGGGTCAGGGCGCGGGAGACGGCGTTGGCCATGTCGGCGGCGAGGTCGGCGCGCGAGGAGGTGGCGGTGACGGCGACCATCGGGGCGTCCGGGGAGGTCGCGGTCCGCACGCTCTCCTTCAGCGTCGACACCGGGACGCCCGCCCACACCTGGGCGTCCCCGAGCACCGCGAGCTGGGTGGCGACCCGGCCATAGGCCTGGGCGAAGCCGAGGGCGGAGGCCGGGTCGGACTTCTCGTTCGGGACGGCGACGACATAGCTGGTGGCCGTGTAGGTCGGCGCTTTGACCAGGCCGTACGCGCCGCCGAGCAGGCCGCCGGCGAGGGCGCCGGCGGCGATCAGGGACCAGAGCGGCAGGGCCTTGACTCGGGCCAGGGGAAGGGTGGGGCGGCGTGGTCCGGTGAGGTGCTCGGTCATGGGGAACCGACTTTCTGGGGTGACGGGGACGAAGGGGAGGCGATGGCCGCGTACACGTCCATCAGGCGGGTCGCGCTGCGGGTGATGCCGTAGTGCAGGGCGGCCTCGGGCACGCCGCGCGGGCGGGGGCCCTCGGCGCGGGCCGCGGCGATGGCGTGCGCGAACTCCTCGGGGCCGCCCCGGACTTGGCGGGCGGGCGGCGCGGTGCTTGCCGGGAGGCCCTCGATCGCGGGGCAGGAGGTGTAGAGGACGGGGAGTCCGCTCGCCAGCGCCTCCACGGCGGCCAGACCGAAGGCCTCCTCCGGGGACGGCGAGGCGAAGACGTCCATCGCGGCCGTGAGCGAGGGCAGGTCGGGGCCGGGGGAGCCGTCGGGGACGTAGGGGCGTTCGCCGGTGAACAGGACGCGGTCGGCGACGCCCGCCTCGTGCGCGGTGCGTCTGAGGACGCTCTCCTCGGGGCCGCCGCCGACCAGCAGCAGCCAGTGGTCGTCGGGGAGTTGGGCGAGGGCGTGGACGAGGGTGTCGAAGTGCTTGCCCGCGGTGAGGCGGCCGATGCCGCCGACGACGTAGGCGTTCTCGGGCAGGCCGAGGCGGCGGCGGGCGCGCAGCCGCTGGACCGGGTCGAAGCGGAAGCGGTCCAGGTCGATGCCGTTGGGGACGACCTCGATCCGGGGCGCGGGCACGCCCCAGCGCTTCAGGCGGTCGGCGACGGTCGGGGAGACGGCGACGGTCATCCGGCCGAGCCGCTCACCCGCCAGATACAGCGCGCGCACCCCCGCGCTGAGCCGCCGTCCCTCCATCTGCGAGTCGCCGAGGGAGTGTTCGGTGGCGACGACCGCCTTGACTCCGGCCATCCGGGCGGCGAGGCGGCCGTAGAGGCAGGCGCGGTAGAGGTGGGTGTGGACCAGGTCGTAGCCGCCGGTGCGGATCAGGCTGGTCAGGCGGGGGAGGGCGGCGAGGTCGCGGTTGCCGGCCATGCCGAGGTGGACGACGCGCACTCCGTCGGCGATCAGGCCGTCGGCGACCGTGCCCGGGTTGGTGAGCGTGACGACATCGCAGTCGACCGGCAAGTGCCGCAGCAGCAGCCGCAGTTGCTGCTCGGCGCCGCCGACGCCGAGGCCGGTGATGATGTGCAGCGCCTTCATCGCAGGCCCGCCACGGGGCGTCGGCGCAGCCGGTGCAGACGGTGCTTGAGATAGAGGCGTACGGCGGTGTCGTTCTGGCCGACGTGGACGCGGGGGAGTGCGTGCAGGCCGGTGAGCGGGCCGGGGTCGATGGCGCAGGCGTAGGTGTAGCCGGCGGCGCGGACGGCGTCGGCGGCGCGTCGGTCGACCGTGCCGTACGGATAGCAGAAGCCCTCGACCGGAGCACCGATCAACTCCGAGAGCACTGCTCTGCTTTCGGCGGTCTCGGCGTGCAGCAGCTCGTCGTCGGCCTTCGTCAGGTCCACATGGGTCAGCCCGTGCGAGCCGATCTCCACTCCGGCGGCTGCGGCGTGCCGGATGCCGTCGGCGGTCAGCAGCGGTTTGCGCGGGCCGAGCGGATCCCAGGCGTTGTCGCCGCCCAGCCTGCCGGGCAGCACGAAGAGGGTGGCGCCGCAGTCGTGGCGGCGCAGCACGGGCAGGGCATGGTCGACGAAATCGGCGTACCCGTCGTCAAAGGTCAGCCCGACCAGCGCCCTCCCCTCGCCCCGGGCGCGGGCGGCGAGCAGCTCGCCGACGGACACGCCCTTGAGGCCCCGGCGGCGCAGCCGGCCGAGCTGTTCGTCGAGGCGCTCGGGGGTGACGGTGATCCGGTAGGGGTCGTCCGAGCAGTCGCCCACGGAGTGGTACATCGCCACCCACGGGACCGGTCCTGGGCGGGGCCCGAGGCGCGGGCCGGTGTCAACGGAAACGGACATCCTTGAGCCTTCGTGTGACGGTGCGGACGGGGGTGAGGCCTTGGGCGTCGAGGGCCCGGCCGATCAGGAGGAACACGGCGGTCACGGTCGCGGATCCGGCGGCGAGACCGGGCAGGGCCGCGGAGAACCGGCTCGCGACGAGCGCGCCCGCGACGGTCGCGAGCACCGCCGCCGGCACCGGCTTGCTCAGTTCGCGCAGCACCCGCCGGGTGTCGATCGGCACGGCCCGTCTGCGCATGCCCGCGAGCAGCAGGACGGCGGTGACGGTGATCCCGGCCGCGTTGGCGGCGGCGATCCCGGCCACACCCCAGGGCCCTACGGTCCGGACGCCGAGCAAGGAGGTGACGAGGATGCCCACGCTCATCATCGCGAGCGGGTACCAGGTGGGGCGGCCCGCCGCGAAGTAGGAGCGGATCAGCGCGCCGACCAGGGTCTGGCCGAGCAGCCCGAGGGCGTACACCCGCATGACGTCCGCCGTGACCGCGGTGTCCTTCGCGGTGAACGCGCCGCGCTGGAAGAGGAGTTCGACGATGTGCGGGGCGCACGCGATGACCGTGGCCGCGCCGAGCAGCACCACACAGGCGGCCAGCGCCAGATCGCGCTCCACGCGGGTGCGCGCCCGCTCCATGTCGCCCTCGGCCACCGCCCGCGCCACCACCGGGAAGGTGACCGTGCACAGCATCAGCGAGAGCGTCATCGGGATCTGGGCCACCTTCTGCGCGTAGTTCAGATGCGAGATGGACCCGGCGGGCAGCCCGGAGGCGAGAAAGCGCTCGATGAGCACCTGGGACTGCCGGCACAGCGCGAACAGCAGCACCGACGCGACCAGCGCCAGCGACACGGCCTGCCCCTCGGCGGGAGCCGCTTCCTCGGCCACGCTCGGCTTCCGCCTCAACTGCCGTAAAACAAAAGGAAGTTGGAGTACGACCATCAAGGCGCCGCCCACCGCCACCCCGACCGCCGCCGAGCGCACTCCCCAGTGGCCGCCGAGGACGAACATCGCCGTGATGATGCCGGTGTTGTACGCCACGTAGATCGCGGCAGGCGCCAGAAAGCGCCGGTGCGCCCGCAGGGCCGCGCTGCAGTATCCAGCGAGCCCGAAGCTCAGTACGCAGGTCGCGGTCAGGCGGATGCAGTCGACGGCGAGGGAGCGGTCCGGCAGGCCGGGCGCCAGGGCTTCGACCAGGTAGGGGGCGGTCGCGACGACCAGTCCGGTGGCGCCGATCAGGGTGAGCGTCAGCTTCGGCAGTGTGGAGGCGACCAGGGAGCGCACCGGGTCGCCGGGGGCGCCCTGGGCGCGGCGGGCCAGGGCCAGGCTGAACGCCGGGACCAGGGCGAAGGCCAGGCCGTCCTCGATCAGCAGGGTCGAGGCGAACTCCGGCACGGTCCACGCGACGAGGAAGGCGTCCGTCTCACGGCCCGCCCCGAACAGCCGGGCCAGCGCCTGGTCGCGGGCGAGACCCAGCAGGGCGCCGGCGATGGAGAGCACGGCGGTGATCAGGGTGGCGCGGGCGAGGAACTTCCCGGAGACAGGGGCGAGTCCAGTGCCGTCCTGGACCGGCCCGGGGTCACCGGAGCGCGCCGGCGGCAGCGTCACCGAGCCGTCGGCACCGGTCCGAGGAGGGGTCACCGTCATCGGACCTCCACAGACGTGGGGCCGACTGCCCACCACGCCACGAGGCCCAGGCAGACCGCGGTCAGCACGGTCGAGGGCCCGCCGATGTCGGCGTACGCGAAGTCCGTGAGCTGCCACACCAGCAGCCCGCAGGCGACGATCCCGCAGTCGACGCCGGGCATGCGCCGCACTCTGCGCAGCGCGCACACCAGCAGTGCCAGCCAGCCTCCGGCCAGCGCCAGCAGCCCGAGCAGACCCTGCTCGGCGAGGACGAGGAGATACATGTTGTGCGGGGACAACAGCGGCTGCTTGCGGAACGCGGCGCCCGCGCCCTCGGTGTCGCTGCCGGAGGACAGGGCCAGCGAGGCGTGTGCGTCCCGGTGCTCGGGGAAGCCCTTCAACCCGACGCCGGTCAGCGGCTGTTCGCGCCACATGCCGACAGCGGCCGCCCACATCGTGTACCGGTCGGTGACGGACTGGTCGGGGGCGTCGGTGACCTGGGTGATGCTGCTGATCCGCTCCTGGAGCATCGCCGTGCCGACGCCGAACCCGCCGACCAGGATCACCCCGGACGCGGCCACCGCCGCGCCCACCTTCAGCGCCCGCAGGGGCCCGGCGAGCGCCAGTTGCGCCGTGCAGGCCACCGCGGTCGCGATCCAGGCGCCGCGGCTGAAGGACAGCGCGAGCGGCAGGAGGAGGGCGACGGCACAGACGGCGGCGATCGCGCGCTGCCGTACCGGAGTGCGGCCGAGGGCCAGGCCCACCGCGCACACCAGCCCGAAGGACACGACGGTCGCCATCCCCATCACGTCCTGCGCCCCGAAGGTGCCGACGGCCCGGATCTGCTCGCCCTGGTAGGAGGCGCCGCTGCCGGTGACGTACTGGTGGACGCCGATGGCCCCCTGCCATCCCGCGAGGGCGACGAACGACCAGGCCAGCAGCCGGAAGTCGGACCGGTCCCGGAGCAACAGCAGCACGGCCGCCGGGACCAGCACGAAGACCTGGAGATAGCGGCCCAGGCCGGAGAGCCCGGCGCCCGGCGAGACCGCGCCCATCGCCGCGACCGCGAGCCCCAGCACGGGCAGGCCCAGCACGACGGCCGCCGTACGGGACAGGGGGCGCCGCCGGTGCCGTACGAGACGGATCGCGCAGTACAGCACCACCAGCGCCGAGAGCGCGTCGGCCGGACCCGCGCCGCCCTCGCCGCCCGGGCCGATGGGCAGGGCGAGCAGGGCGACGACGGCCACCAACGGCAGTGCGGGGGAGAGCGAGCGGGCCCGGGGCTGAGTGAGGGCAAGGCTGGTCATCGGTCAGCTCCCGGTCGGGCGCACGAGCGCGGCCGCCGTGCGCAGCAGGATGCAGATGTCCTGCCACAGCGACCAGTTGTCGATGTAGGCGTTGTCGAACCGCGCCCGGTCCTCGATGGAGGTGTCGCCGCGCAGGCCCTGGATCTGGGCGAGCCCGGTGATGCCGGTCTGCATCCGGTGGCGGGCCGCGTAGCCGGGGTAGGTCTGGCTGAACTTCGCGACGAAGTACGGGCGTTCCGGCCTCGGACCGACCAGGCTCATGTCGCCCCGCAACACGTTCCACAGCTGGAGCAGCTCGTCCAGCGAACTGCGGCGCAGAAAGCGGCAGAACCACGACATGCGCACCTCGTCGGCCACGCTCCAGCGGGTCGCCGCCTCGTGCTCGTCGGCGGGGCGGTGGGTGCGGAACTTCAGCAGGGTGAAGGGCCGCCCGTCCTTGCCGATGCGCTCCTGCCGGAAGACCACCCCGGGTCCGTCCGCCATCCGCAGCACCACCGCGCAGACCAGCAGCAGCGGGCTGACCAGCAGCAACAGCGTCCCGGACACGGTCATGTCCAGCACCCGCTTGCCCGCGCTGCCGCGCCGCCGGGTCGTGCCCAGGTCCAGGCGCCGGCAGCCGAACCCGGCGAGCTGGCCCCGGGTGGCGTACGTCGGGGAGTCCGCGTCGACCTCCCACACCGCGCACCCCGACTCCGCGAGCGCCCGCAGCAGGGGCGCCCGTTCGGACCGTACGGAGGGGTGCACGGCGAGGATGTCACGGACGCCGTTCTGGATCAGGGCCCGCTCGACCTCCTCGCCCGTGGTCAGCACGGGCAGGCCCTCGGTGCCGTCCGGGTCCTCGGCGACGATGCCCACCGGCCGCACCCCGCACCGCGGATGGCGCAGCACCCCGGCCGCCACGCGCCGCGCGGTCGCCGCCGGGCCGATGACGAGCGCGGCGCGCGGACGGCCGAGCAGCACGGTGGCCCGCCGCCGGTGCACGAGAGCGCGGCACGCGCAGCTCGCCGCCGACTGGATCAGGAAGCCGAGCGCGAGGGTGCGCGCGGAGAGCGCGTGGGCCGGGGCGTAGGCGGCGACGGCGGTTGCCAGCGCCAGCCAGGCCACCGCGATCCGGCCGCAGACGGCGGGCAGTTCGTCCAGGACACCGGTCGCCGTCCTCGGCGGCTGCGGGCGCAGCAGCAGCGAGGCGGCCACCAGCAGGGCGAGCAGCAGCGGACGGCGCTGGGTGCCGGTGAGCGCCAGGGTGGCCAGCAGGGCGGCGGCGGTGTCGGCGGCCAGCAGCGGTACGGGGGAGGCGGGGCGCGGGCGGGGTCTGCGGGCCGGGAAGCGGAAACCGGCGGCCGAGCCGCGCGGCGGCATGAGGGAGACGGGCGAGTGACCGGGATCCCGTGGCTGCCCGCCGGGCGGGGGGACGGTGCTGTCGGCAGTCACGAGTGGATGGACTCCCTGTACTCGGTGGGCACCTGATGCGCCAGCAGATCGCGGTAGACCTCCGCGACCGCCTCGGCGGTGTGCCGCACGTCGTGCGTGGACAGGACGTGCCGACGCCCCTGGTGGCCGAGGGACTCCCGCAGCAGCGGATCGCGCAGCAGCTCGGTGACGGCCCCGGCAAGCCGTGCCGGATCGCGCGGCGGCACCAGACAGTGCGGCGCGAGCGAGGGCGGCAGGCTCTCCCGGGCGCCGTCCACTTCGGTCACCACCACCGGACGCCCGCACGCCATCGCCTCCAGTGGGGCGAGCGCCATGCCCTCCCAGCGCGAGGGCAGCACGACCAAATCGGCTCCCTGGTACCAGGGAGCCGCATCGGCGACGGCCCCCGCGAACAGCACCGACTTCGGCGCCCGCGCCCGTAGCGCCCCGGCGTCCGGACCGTCACCGATCAGCGCCAGCCGCGCCCCGGGCACCCGCTCCGCCACCGATGCCCACGCCTGCAGCAGGACGTCCTGCCCCTTCTGCCGGCACAGCCGCCCCACGCACACCACCAGCGGCGCCCCGGGATCGACGTCCGGCAGCAGCCCGGCGCGTACGGTGCCGACGGCGGCGGGGTGGAAGCGCTCGGGGTCGATGCCGTTGGGGATCACCGTGAACCGGCCGCGGATCCCGGCGCGCACCCCGGTCACCCGCTCGGCCTCGCTGACACACACCACGCGTGAGGCCCAACGCGCCCCCTGGCGCTCCCAGTTGAGCGCGAACGCGGCCATGGCGCCGCCGACCGCCTCGAAGGACCAGGCGTGCGGCTGGAACACGGTCGGGATCCGCCCCCGCACCGCGAGCCGCCCGGCCAGACCTGCCTTCGCGCTGTGCGCGTGCACCAGATCGGGCCGTACGTCCTCGATCACCTGCGCAAGCCGCCGTACCTCCCGAACAAGCGTCGGCCCCGGCGCACGGCTCGCGGACCAGGCGCGTACGTCGGCGCCGAGCGCATCGAGGGCCGCGGTCAGGGGGCTGTCGGGGCAGGCGACCGTGACCTGCAGTCCGGCCGCGAGCTGGGCGCGTACCAGGTCCGTGACGATGCGGGCGACCCCGCCGTCCACGGGCTGGGTCAGATGCAGGACCCGTGGCGGAGGGTCGGTTGCTGAGAGGTGCATTGCGCGGTTTCCTCGCTCACGGGTGTCGCTCGGGACGGGCGGGATCGCGCCTCAGCTCTGGGCGTCGACGGCGACGAAGAACGCGCCGGCCCACACTGCGTCCCGCTGGGAAACGAGCCGGAAGGTCAGCTGGTCACCACCGGCTCGCAGCGCCCTGTCCAGTTCGAACACATCTGAGTCGTAGCCGAGGGTGTTGGCGTACGCGGGCGCACGCTCCGCCGGCGCCGACCCCGGTTCGCTGATCGTCGAGTTCAGGACGTCGTGGCGGGGATTGGCGGAGTCCATGAGTGCGGTGGAGGGAGCCAGACCGCCGGTCGAGACGGTCAGCGAGTCGCCTCGGCGGCCACGATCCCCGTCGTACGCCACGAGGCCCGCGCGCCCGCGCGCGCCCTTGGGCACGCGCACCCCGGTCAGCCGGATCTCCTGCCCGGAACCGGAGTTCAGCGCGTCGAAGCCGTCCCACAGGGCCAGCCGCCTGAGCGGTTCCCGGGGGTTCTCGTACGCCACGACCAGCGTCCAGCCGCCCCACGCCCCGGCCGCCGACCTCCCTATCGCCACATTGACCTGCGCCACGGTGTACAGCCCCGAGCCGCTGTCCCGCACCAGCTTTGTGACGTCCGCCGAGGCCTGGAAGGCGTCCGCGCCGTGCGTCGCACGGTGGCCGACGACCGTGTCCGCGAGGACCTCCTTGTACTGCGCGCCCGGCTCGGCGATCAGCACCCGCCCGTTGTCCTTCGGCGGCTTCTGCTCACCCACCCGGAGGTTGCCGCCGGCCGGGCCGGTGCGGGCGGCCGCGCGGACGATCCCGCCGCGCCGGAGCGCCTCGTACCGCTCGGCGAACGTGGCTAGGGCGAGGACGCCCACCGTCGCACGGCGCAACAGCGGGCCCAGACAATGGCGCATCACCGGCGATGCCCTTTCGGAAAAGCTGCGATGGGAAGGTGCGATTTGCTGGCAATAGGGGTGCGTCAGGAGGTCCGCAACTCTAGTCGCTATCCGTATTAATCCGGTGAAACCGGGCAAGTGTGTCGGAATGGTGAAGCAGGGCCCCTCGCCAGATCACTCCATTGGCGGCACAACCCCGGTGCGCGTCGCGCGTTGACACAGCGCCGGGCATCCCCGCCCGGGTGTTTGTGTCAACCCCAAGGAGCACCTCTCCATGTCGCGTATCGCGAAGGGCCTGGTCCTTACGTCTGTTGCCGCTGCGGCCGTTGCGGGCGGCGCCGGCATCGCTGCCGCCGACAGTGGCGCGAACGGCGCCGCCGCCCACTCCCCGGGCGTGCTGTCGGGCAACGTCGTCCAGGTTCCGATCCACGTTCCGATCAACGTCTGCGGCAACACGCTCAACCTGGTCGGTCTGCTGAACCCGGCGTTCGGCAACACCTGCGTCAACGACTGACGTCACCGCGAGACCCTCTGACCGGCCGCCTTTCCGTGGATCCGCCACGGCGGGCGGCCGGTTCGCGTTGCCCCGAATGGGGCATGGTCGCGGCGATCCGGGCGAGGCGCCTTGACACGCCCCTCACCAGGCACGACGCCGTCGATGCGGCGTGCGGGTGGTTACCGGCGGCGCTCGAACGGTTGCAGAGCGCGGTGGGCGCTTTCACGGTGGGCACAAGATCCGAAGCACCACCGAAAGGAACACCCATGCGTGCTCTGCCCGCACGGCGTATCGCGACCTCCGCACTGTGCGCCACCCTGCTGCTCGGGATCGCCGGCCCAGCCGCGATGGCCGCCGACGACTCCGCCCGTGAGCACACCCATGCGGCGTCCCAGGCGCCCGTGCCCGGCGCGGACGGGCTGCTCGCCCAGACCAAGGCCCTGGGCGACCTCGGTGGTGTGCTCAGCCCGGTCACCGACCTGCTCAACGCCGTGCTCAAGGCCGACAACGGCCAACTGCCCGCCGCGGACGCCACGAAGCTCGGCCAGGCCGTGAAGGACGCCATCGCCAAGGTCACCGCCGCCGCCCCGGTCGCCCCGCCGGCGAACCTCCCGGCGACCTCGACCACGCCCACCACGCCGACCACCTCCACCACGCCGACGCTGCCCGCCACCCCCACGCTGCCCGCCGCGCCGACCCTGCCGACGACGTTGCCGACGCTCTCCAAGAGCGACGACAAGGCGGCGTCCGCGCAGCTGCCCGCCGACCTCGTCGCCGACGCCCTCGCCGCCCTCCAGAAGGCGGTCAACACCCTGCTCACGGCCGTCACCTCCGGGGACGTCGCCCAGGTGGTCCCGGCCGTCACCGGTGTGCTGACCGGCCTGGTCAACGCGCTCGCCGCCACCCTGCTCGGCGGCGGCCTGCCCGCCCCGAACCTGGCCGGCCTGCCGGCGCTGCCGGCGCTGCCGAGCCTGCCGGTCTCCCCGCCCACCGGCGGTCTGCTGCCCACGTCGTAGGACAGGGCGAAGACTCAAAAGGCCGTCGGGCCGGTCGATTCGGCCGGTACGGCGGCCTTCTGAACTTCTCTGCGTCCTGAATTTCGCTACGTCTTTCTTGGATCTCATATGAGGATGCGGGCCCGGGGTTTCCGGTCCGGCGCAAGGTCGTTAGGCACGGCGTCAGAATTCCCCTTGGCGACTGTGAGTTGCCGAAGAAAGGAACACGATGAAGTCCCTGAAGGCCGCCGCTGTCGTTGCCGGTTCCCTGGTCGTCGCCGGTGCCGCCGCGCCCGCGTTCGCGCACAGCACCGCCGACCTCACGCCCACCAGCCTCACCGGCGCCGTGAACACGCTCACCAGTGGCCGCCTTACGCCCGCCGACGCCATGCCGCTGCAGCACCAGTCGGACGCGCTCGACACCGAGAACAAGGACTCCGTGCTCAACACCGTGAAGGGCGCCACCACCGCGCTGAACCAGGGCGGACTGCTCGGCGGACTTCCGCTGCAGAGCTGAAATTCCGCGAATTCCCGCCCAGAGGGCCGATTCCATGGCGTACGGAATCGGCCCTCGGTGTGTGCCGGTTGGACACTGTTCGAGGCACGGGTAACTCGTTCGTGTGGACAGGGCGCGGGGCGTCGCCCGGTCGGGTGAGAAGGGCCGCGGGGCCGTTCCGGAGCGTCGATAAGGTCGCGCGGTGACCTCAACCTCAAGCGAAAACCGCGCCTTCCGCGCCGCCGAACTCGGCACGCTCGTCGTGATGGCCTGGAGCGGCGAGGCCCCCGGCGGCGACATGCCCTATCTGCTCGCCTACACCCTCGGCGACGGCGCCGCGGGGCCGGAGGGCTCGATCAAGGCCGTAGAAGCGCTGCTGGAGAGCAACGACCTGCCGCTCGGCGGTGATCTCGTCGACGGTGCCGCCCGGCCCAGTCTCCCGGTCAGTCTGCTGGTCGAGGCCGGCCAGGCCGTCGTCAGCATGCCGGGCTTCAACGCCCAGTGCACCCCGCCCCCGGAGTGGCTGGAGGCCGTCGCCGAACGCGGCTTCGCCTACTTCGTGTTCACCAGCCGCCCCTGGCCCGAGGCGGAGCCCGGCAAGCCGATCGCGCCGGAGGCGCTGGCCGAGTTCGCCGGCGCCGACGAGACCCTGAACGCCGCCGCGCACATCGTGCTGCCGGCCCGCAGCCTGCGCGGCTGATGGCCACGACCGCGGGACGGGCCGCGCGGACCGTGGGCGCGGGGTGGGGCTTCGCCCTGCTGCTGGTGCTCACCGGCGCCGCCGGGCTGCTGGCCTCCTGGGTCATCACCATCGACAAGTTCAAGCTGCTGGAGGACCCGGACTTCACGCCGGGCTGCAGTCTGAACCCGGTGTTGTCCTGCGGCAGCGTGATGGAGAGCGACCAGGCCGAGGCCTTCGGGTTCCCCAATCCGATGCTGGGTCTGGTCGCCTACGGCGTCGTCATCTGCGTCGGCGTCAGCCTGCTGGCCGGTGCCCAATTCCCGCGCTGGTACTGGCTGACCTTCGAGGCGGGCTGTGTGTTCGGCGTCGGGTTCGTGTCGTGGCTCCAGTTCGAGTCGCTGTACCGGATCAACGCCCTGTGCCTGTGGTGCTGTCTGGCGTGGATCGCCACGATCATCCTTTTCTGGTACGTCACTTCGCTCGTCGTGCGCTCCCGGCTCGTGGCCGCGCCGGGCCGGCTGGTGTCCTTCTTCGGCGAGTTCACCTGGGTGCTCACGGTGCTGCACCTCGGCGTCGTCGGGATGCTGATCCTGACCCGCTGGTGGGACTTCTGGACGAGCTGATCGCCGTACTACTACGGCAGTCGGGCGAATTGTGCGCTGGTGGTGATCCCGGAGTCGTTGTGCGGTACGACGTCGATCCACCGAACCCCTGGAAGGGACCGTAGCTGAGATGAAGTCGACCACCCGAGGAACCCTTGCCGCCGTCGTCACGGGCGTCGCGGCCGCGGTGGCCAGCGCCGCCCCCGCCGCCGCGGTCGGCACGGTCCCCGTCCCGGTGCCGCTGGACGGCATCGAGAAGTCCCTCAACATCGAACTGCCGAAGCTCGGCGGCGAGATCCCGGTGCCGATGCCGGGCGCGCCCGAGGGCCCGCGGTACGTCGAGGGCCGGCTCATCCCCGAGCGGGTCATCCCGCAGCTGCCGGTCAGCGGCGGCCTGCCGGGCGTGGGCCTGCGCGCTCCGCTGCCGCACATCCTCGGCGACGACTTCGACCACGTCGGCGTCCACGCCCCGGCCTCCGACCTGCGCACCCTGGCGCCGGGCCTGACCCTGGACGCCCCGCTCACACCGCCGAACCCGGAGGGCTTCGGCCTGCCCGAGCCCAAGCTGCCGCAGGCGGGCGTGCTCGCCCCGGTCCTGCAGACCGTGCCGGGCGCCGACCTGGTGGCGGGGCCCGGCCTGTAGCCGCGACCTCGCAAGGGCCCGGGGCGCGCGCCGCCGACCGGGCCCTTCGGCTTTCCGGGGCACGGGCGGTGACCGGGCGGGCAGGGCGGGGGTTACCGCTGTGACAAGCGAACCGGATGAGGAGCACACGATGGTCGTCAGTGTCGGCGGAGTGGCAGTGGGTGCGGAGCCGGGGAAGGCCGGACAGGGTGGGCGGCGGGACGTCCTGCGCGGGCTGCTCGCGGCGGTGGGCGCCCTGGCGCTGGCACCCGTCGTCGCGGCCTCCCGGCCACCCGCCCCGGCCCAGGGCCGCGACAACCCCGGGGAGGTCGCCTTCGACGAGACCTACCGCGGCCGCCATATCCGCGGCATCCGCACCTCGGCGGGCCGCACCTTCGGCGCCGCGCAGTGGTACGTCACGGTCGACGGAGTACGACTGCATCTGATGCGCCGGGCGGACGGCACCTGGCTGAGCATGGTCGACCACTACCGCTCGTACGACACCCCGCTGGACGCGGCCCGGGCCGCGGTCGACGAACTGGGGCCGGGGGAGCGGCTGCGGGACACGGAGACGGACACGGGGGCCCACCATGGCGTACACGCGTAAGGACGTCAGCACGCTGACCCGGACCGAGCGGCGGCGGCTGGTGAAGGCGCTGCTGGAGCTCAAACGGCGGGGCGAGTACGACGAGTTCGTGCGCATGCACATCGAGCACTACGTCTCCGACGGCGAGGGCGGACTGCGTACGGCCCATATGACGCCCTCCTTCCTGCCCTGGCACCGGCAGTTCCTGCTGGAGCTGGAGCGGGCGCTGCGCCGGGTGGACTCCTCGGTGACCCTGCCGTACTGGGACTGGACGAAGGACCGTACGGCGGCCGCCGCGCCCTGGACCGCGGACCTGCTCGGCGGCACCGGGCGGCGGGCGGACCGGCAGGTGATGACCGGGCCGTTCGCCTACGCGGAGGGCAACTGGACCATCAAGGAGAACGTGACGGACGGGAAGTTCCTCACCCGGGACCTGGGCCGGGTGCGCGATCCGATCGCGCTGCCGACGAAGAAGGATCTGGAGCGGGCGCTGGCCGATCCGGTCTACGACGCCTCGCCCTGGGACTCGACGGCCCGCAAGGGGTTCCGGAACAAGCTGGAGGGGTGGGGCGAAGGACGCGGTCCGGTGGCCTGGCTCAACCACAACCGGGTGCACCGCTGGGTCGGCGGCGACATGGTCGGCGGCGCCTCCGTCAACGATCCGGTGTTCTGGATGCACCACGCCTTCATCGACCTGTGCTGGACGCGCTGGCAGCGGCGGCATCGGGTGCACCGGTATCTGCCGGCGAAGGCGCCCGCGATCGGCGACGAACAGCGGGGGCGGATCGTCGCCCGGCACGAGAAGCTGCCGCCGTGGGATGTGACGCCGGACCAGTTGGAGGACGTGAGCCGGATCTACCGGTACGCGTGAGGGGACATGGGGAGAGCCCCGGCGCTCGGAGGTGCCGGGGCTCTCTTCCGTACGGGGACGTACGGGGCGTGCTCGGACGGGGGGGCGTCAGTTGCCGTAGCCGCCGTTGCCGTTGTCGTGGCCGCCCTTGCCGTTGTCGTGGCCGTGGCCGCCGTTCTTGTGGTCGTTGTCGCCGTTGTTGACGCAGGTGTTGCCGAAGGCGGGGTTCAGCAGACCGATCACGTCGACGGTGTTTCCGCACAGGTTGATGGGGATGTTGATCGGGACCTGGACGACATTGCCCGACCCGACGCCGGGCGAGTGCACGGCCTTGCCGTTGGCGCCCGCGTCCGCCAGGGCCAGTCCGGCCCCGCCGACCACCATGGCACCGGTGCCGACGGCGACAGCGGCTGCCTTCGCGATGCGCGACATCACGTTCTCCTTTGACTCGGTGAGCTCGGCGGCAGGGTGCGCCGCCGCACTCCCGTTCAACGCGGGGGCCCACGGCTGGTCACGGTGATCACGCCCGGATCACCCATGCCGTTAACCCGTGCGGCGGTGTCAGGGGAGCTGTCGAACGGGCGAACCCGCGAGGAAGGCCTTGATGTTCTCCACGGCCTGGCCGTAGTACGTGCGGTAGTTGGCCTGGGAGACATAGCCGAGGTGCGGGGTGGCCAGCAGGCGGGGAGCCGTGCGCATCGGGTGGTCGGCGGGGAGCGGTTCGGTGTCGAAGACGTCCACGGCCGCACCGCCGATCCGGCCCGCGTGGAGGGCGGCGAGCAGGGCGTCCTGGTCGACGATCGCGGCGCGGGAGGTGTTGATCAGGTAGGCGGTCGGCTTGAGGAGGGCGAGTTCGGGGGCGCCGAGCAGGCCGCGGGTGCGGTCGCCGAGGGCGAGGTGGATCGAGACGAAGTCGCTGCGGGTGAGGAGTTTCTCCTTGGTCGCGGCCCTTTCGACGCCCACCTCCTGCGTCCGCTCCTCGGTGAGGTTCTGACTCCAGGCGCAGACCTGCATCCCGAACGCGAGGCCCACCTGGGCCACCCGGCTGCCGATCTTGCCGAGTCCGAGCAGACCGAGGCGGCGGCCGTGCAGATCGGCACCGACGGTGGACTGCCAAGGGCCGCCGGAGCGCAGGGCGTTGCTCTCTTCCACGACGCCACGCGCGAGGCCCAGCAGGAGCGCCCAGGTCAGTTCGACGGGCGGGGTCGAGGAGCTGGCCGTACCGCAGACGGTGACGCCGTGGGCCTTGGCGGCGGCGTAGTCGATGACGCTGTTGCGCATGCCGGAGGCGACGAGGAGGCGCAGCCGGGGGAGGCGGGCGAACAGGGATGCCGGGAAGGGGACGCGCTCGCGCAGCGTGATCACGATGTCGAACTCGGCGAGCGTGGCGGCCAGGGCGTCCTCGTCGGCGAAATGGAAGCCGAAGGAGACGACCTCCACGTCCTCGGCGAGCGGCGACCAGTCGACGAGCTCCGTCGCGACCTGCTGAAAGTCGTCGAGCACGGCACAGCGCAGCGGCACGGTGAAGTCCTTTCCGCGGGGCAGGGGTTCTCGACTCTACGCCGCGCGGGGTGGGGTGCTGCGGGGCTCTGCGCCCGCCCCTGAACAGCAAAAACGCCCTCCCGATGGGAGGGCGGAGACTGGGCGCCCCCGGCGGGGCACCGACAGCATCTGTACGGCCTCGAACCGGCCGTGAGCTGGTGCTTTCCGGGACGGTGGCTGTGCCGCAGCAACGGCGGCGCCGTCGGCGTAGGGGTGGTTCCCGGTGAGCGCCCGAGGGTCAATATCTCGCGAGGAGTCTCGGGACGTTTGTGATGCCTCGGCGGACACTGTGGGTAGCGGTGTCGGGTTTGAGGTGTGGGTGCGGCGTGGCTGTGCGCTGGTGGTGGCGTCGGTGGCCGGGTATGCCTCGTACGTGCATCAGCGGGAGTTCGCTCTGCAGGGTGGGGCGGATGCGGTGAGTGCGACGTTGTGGCCGTTGTCAGTTGACGGGTTGTTGCTACTGGCGACGGTCGGGCTGCTGGCCTCGGCTCGCGATGGGGGACGGCGGGCACGGGTGGTGGTGTGGTTGGCGTTTCTCCTCGGTATCGCGGTTTCCCTGGCGGCAAATATTGCTGCGGCGCCTGCGCTGGCGTGGAAGCCGATGCTGGTGGCGGGCTGGCCGCCGGTTGCCTTGTTGCTGTCGGTGGAACTGCTCGCGCACCATTCCGAGGGTCGCGAGCGCAGCGAGAGTCCGGATGATCCGTCGGAGCTTCGTGACGAGACTCGGCGAGACGGCGGCCCACAGCGTGACCGAGAGGCGCGAGGAGCAGACGGCCGCGGGGCGGATCCGGTGGAGCGAGACGAGTCCGAGACTGTGCGGCGAGAGTCGGCGCGAAGCAGCCGAGAGCCGACGGGCGGTGGCGAGACGGGGGGTACGGAGCCTCGGCCGGTGAGTGACGGTCGGTCTCGGCCTGCTGGGGCGACGGCGGAGGAGGTGATGTGGGAGCACTTCCGGCGGCAGTTGGCTGCGGGGCGGGTGGCCAGTGGCGCGGAGTTGGATCGGGTGGCGGGCACGAACAACTACGGGCGGGCTGTGCTGGCCCGCTGGCGGCGGACCGGCCGGATCCCGGACACGGTGGGTGGGGCGCCCATGAACGGAGGGCGCAGTCACTCATGAGCACGGAGTTGTATCCGTTAGGGCGGCCGAGGTACTGGTCGGGTGGTGCTGCTCTGGCAGGGTGATGTGGAAGGAGATGTCGTCGCTGTCGGTGTGTAGGCGGACGGTGAGTTGGGTGGTCTCGAACAGGCGTCGTTGCAGGTGTTCAGGGGCGTCGGCGAGATGGCGGGCCAGGTAGGGGAGGGCGTCGAGAAGCTTGGCGAGGGTGTCGGCTGACTTGGCAGAGGTGGCCGTACCGAGAGTTCGGAGTGCGCCGAGTGCGTTGACGCGCTGGTCTTCCAGGTCGTTGTAGGTGTGGCGGAGGGCGGTGGCGTAGGGGTCGTCGGCGGGGCAGTTCTGTGCCTGTTGTAGGAGGTTGTGCTGGCGGCGTGCGACATCGTTCAGCAGGAGGTGCAGCCGGTCTCGTTCGCCTTGGCGGTGGGTGGCATTGCGGCGCTGGGCGCGTTCCAGAGCGGCGGCCAGCAGATCGGGCTGGTGGGGGCGCAGCACGTGGTCGGTGTAGAAGGCGGCCAGGGCGTCCAGTAGGAGGTCCTCGCGAATGTATGTGGTCTTGGGGTGGCCGGCGTAGGTATCGGGTCGGCCGCGGTTGTTGGCCTCCGGTTGGCAGCAGTAGTAGGTGATGCCCTTGCGGTGCTTGCCGAACATGCGTCGGTTGCAGGCGTGCAGAAGCATGCCGCGTAGTACGTAGGTGCGGTTCGTCTGCGGATGGGTGTTGATGGTGTTCCCGGCCCGGGAGCCTTGGCCGGCCTGTGACCGGGCGGTGAGGGCGTCGTATATCCATTTGGGGATGAGTGGTTCGTGTACCGGCTGGGGTGACCACACCCAGAGGTCACGGGCGTTGTGGGCGCCGCTTCGGGAGCGTCTGGCGCGCCGGTTGAAGACTTGGTAGCCGGTGTATTTGGGGTTGCGCAGCAGGTCGGCGACGGCGGACTTGCCCCACGCACCGCGGGCTCGTGCAGCGCCGCCGGGCGGGACCGGCGGAGGAAACAGGGCAGGGTTGGCGTTGAGGCGGTCGACGATCGCGGCGTAGCCGAGCCCGTCGTGGTGGCGCCAGTGGGCGATCTGGGTGACGGTGTGCGCGCGAGCACCGTCCGGCTCCAGCCGGGACTTCGTCTGCCCCTTGGCCGCCTTGACCGGGTTGGGATGCCGGTAGCGCCTGGCCGTATACCCGTACGGGGGTTTGCCGATGTTCCAGCCCTCGCGCACGTGGAGGCACAGCCCGCCCCAGGAAGCTTCCAGGGCGTTGAAGACCTCGTACTCGGCCACCGACTGGTTGATACGACGCTGCAGGATCTGCTGGGCCCGCCCGCCCCCGATCTTGATCGGCTCGTTCCAGGCGAACAGCGGCACGCCGGCCTGCTCCAGCGCGCGTTCCACCGACAGGCTCTCGAACATGCGGCGCGCCACCCGGGCGGTGCTCTCGCAGATCACCGCATCGAACCGGCGGCCGGGGTTGGCCGCCTCGGTCAGGAGATCCTGGATGCCGCCGTCCCGGGGGACGGGCACATCGAAGCGTTCCACGCTTTCGCCTCGGCCTCGCTGGTCTAGGGCGAGGCGGCCGGACTCCACGTCGTAGAAGTGGCACACGACCGCCCACGCTTCGGGCAGTGCGGAGCGGCACCGCTCGAACTGCCGCAGCAGCGACTGCCGTGGATCTTGCTGCTCCTGTGTTGAACACCGCCCGAGCCAGGCCAGACGCACTTCACCGTGCAGGAGCCCGCCACCCGGTGGAGCGAACGGCGACACCGCCACATCCGACAGGCCCGCATTCACCGCTGTCACCACTGAGTGCCACCCCCACTCGGCGCGCCGCCGGACAGTGTCCACCCCGGCCGTGCGGCTGTCGGGAGTTTCATGCTGCGCTGTCCGCCCCCTCTGCAGCCAAGGGCCTGGCTGCGTCCTTGCCGGCGGTCTGTGCCCAGACGAGAAGGTCGTGGACTACGTTGGCCAACT
The DNA here is from genome assembly GCF_036173105.1 of Streptomyces sp. NBC_00287. Taxonomy (NCBI): domain Bacteria; kingdom Bacillati; phylum Actinomycetota; class Actinomycetes; order Kitasatosporales; family Streptomycetaceae; genus Streptomyces; species Streptomyces sp. NBC_00287. The sequence goes on along the minus strand of NZ_CP108053.1, from coordinate 3,499,910 downwards.
CGGCGTGGACACACGCCTCCTCACAGCCAGCGGAACCGCGCACCACGCCGGAGAAGCGGAGACGGCCGTGGGGCCCTGGCTGCTGGTACCGCCAGGATGCAGAACTCTCGTCGGGGAGAGCCTGATGGCTTCTTGTTTCGTTCTCACGCAGCGGACTTTGACTCTGCATGGCCATCACCTACAGGTCACTGATGCGGGAGCCAGGCCAGACCCGGCGAGCAGGAAGGGACGGCCACGAGGGCCGACCAACATCAGGCTAGGCACGGGAACCAAATGGTGGTTCTGACGCATCGACTTCTCAATCGATCGAGTGGAGGCCTGTTTAAACGCCGACCTCCGTGATCACGCAGTTGCGGCTGAGCGCCGGACTGTGGTGCTCTTTGCATAGAAGAAGTCCTTGCCATGAAGGACGCGTGGACCAGCCCGAGCACAGCCACTGGCCCCTCACCATCGTCGACGAGGCGTACAGGATGCGCTCCGATGCCATGCTCGCCTGCGCGGGCCTCTTCGACAGTGCCCTGTTCGTCGGCGATCCCGGCCAATTCGACTCGTTCAGCAGTGCCGACACCGCTGGAGCGGTCTGAGCTGGAACCCTCTGCGTAAGCCGTGGACGTTTATGGGGATCATCGAATTTCGCCGGCCTGAGCCCTGAAGTGAGGGGACGACGGCACGGACGGTCGGCGGGTTGGGCCCGCAGGTAACCCTCAGCTTTCGTCAAGACTCAGGTCGAGCACGGCATAACTGTGGTGCTCGCGTCCATGCGGCGACCGGACCGTTGACACGAGGACCTCAGCAGTGATCTGGCGGTTCGCGTATGCACTGAGCAGGCTGGTGACCTCGCGGTTTACGCGTGCTGTGATCACGCCTCGGTCGGCCGTCTCGATCTCGACCGTTCCCCGCAGCATGCTGCCGCCGACGAGTCGGCCCACGAGCCGTTTCTGATCCTCCTCGGGCTGCACGGCGCGCAGCGCGTCCCGGCATCGCTGGGCGCTGCTGGACCCAAGCCGCGAGGCGCGCACGCCGCTGTAAGGCGAACTCCACGTCAGGCCGATGTCGGCGCCCGAGACGGCGAGTACGTCCGTCAGCTCGGCAAGGCGGTTGAAGACCCGCCCGCCCAGTGGCAGCGCGGTTTCGATGACGGCATCGATGGCCCCCGGGCCCGCTTCGGCCCGGTCGGTGATGTCGAGGACGGTCCCCATCGCCCGGTCCAGCAGAGACTGTGCCGAGGCCATGTCCGGCAATGGCAGCTCATGCTCGCTGGTCGGTGCCTCCTCTAGGACCATGCCGTATGAAGAGGGGAAAGTGGCCGCCGCGTAGAGCCGCGTCGCCTTTCGGACGGCATGTGGCAGCGGCCCGTAATCATGTGTGGGGCGGCTCTCGTCGAGGGCGTGCGCGATGGTTGAGACGGTCTCTTGGAAGGAGATCAGCCACTGTCCGAGGACGGACGACTCCACACGGTGTTCCCTGACCGGGGCCCCTTCGAGCGCCAGCCGGAGTGATCGTCGCGCTGGCCCGGCTTTGGCGTCGCCGGTCGCAAGGCCCACGGCCTTCAGCAGCTTGCGCCGCTGGCTTGCGGCGAGATCGTCCGCCGACCGTACCGGGTCATGGCCGGGAGCCTTGCCCCGATTGGCCTGCATCCAAGCCCTCAGGGCCTTCTTGTCCGAGGGGTCGGGCAGGTTCTGCGGTGTGTTCACAGCAGCACCTCCACATATCCTCGCCGGGCTCCTCTTGGGATGCCGTCCTGTCCGCCCCGGCAACGCTGCCAGATCTCGTCGTAGACCCCGAGGTGCTCGAACACCTTGTGGTCGTCCGGTGCCATGGCCCCGGTCACCCCGAGGGCGCGGAAGTCCTCCGTCTCTGGAAGGCGCAGGACGTACGCGTCCACCCGCATACCATGGCGCACACACCAGTCCTTGGTACCCAGATTGTCAAGGTCGTCAACGATGTCGGCTTCCGCCATCGCCCGGGCGTATGCATCGGGCGGTATGAGGTACGTGACATCGACGTCCTCGGGGTCCATTTTGCCGCTGACGAAGCTCCCCGCGAGCCAGAGCCGGCCCACCGCACCCGTCGCCGTCTCCACCAGCGCGAAGTGGAACCGTAGCTCCTCCAGCAGGCCGCCGCGGGTGGACGACTCCGCGAAATCGTCCGCCTTCACCAGCTCCGAGTCGACATCGTCCCAGGTCAGCGGAAACCTACCCGGGGGAGGGCACTCCGTGGCGGGGTCGAACGCGGGTAACGGTGTCATGCAGGTCCTCGGCGGCTCGGTGGTGAACGCAGAGTCAACCTAATGGATCTCTCGGTCACAGGTGGCGCGAATGGGTTAACAGTTGTAGATGTCAGCAGAGGCGGATGTGCGCCCAGACGGCCTTGTCGGAGGGCGGGTACGGGACGATGCCGCAGCGGGAGGTGAGCGCGTTGATGAGGAGCAGGGTGCGGCCGGACTGGTCCAATCTGATGGATCCGCGTGAGGTGGCTAGGGCGACGTTCCGCTGAACGTCGCCCTAGCCACATCATCTGAGCGGGTGAGAGCGGCACCCACCTCTTCGAGGTATTGCATGCGGAACAGCCCACGTACTCCGATCTTCGCGAAGCGGCGACGCGCACCGCAGAAATCCGCTTCACGCTCGGCCATTCCGTCGACCGGGCCTTCCTCGTTTGCGCAGCCGCGCCGACTGAGTCCTGGGCGGTCGCAGCGGTCGAAGGAGCCTTCGGCGTCTCGGTGGTCTGGTGGGAGAACGGAGCATGGAACGGATCTGACGTGGATACCGCTGTGCCGCTGCCATCTCCTCTACTGAGATTGAACTCGGGTTGTCGCAGTTGCTGACAGGGCTTGATCCTCGCGGTATTCCGTTGTCATGAGGTACGCGCAGGGCGGCGGTCTGTCGGACGAGCGCCGGCAGTTCCGCGAGGGGATCCGCATGATGGCCGCAGAGCGGTTCGCCGCTGGTGAGCCGAGTTCGGCGATCGCGGCGGAGTTACGGGTCAGCGTCCGGTCGGTGCAGCGGTGGCGGCGGTTGTGGGACAAGGGCGGCCCGCGGGCCCTGCGGTCAGCGGGATCCGCCTCCGTTCCCCGGTTGAGCGATGCCCAGTTCGCCCAGCTGGAGGCGGAGTTGGCGAAGGGGCCGGTGGCGCACGGCTGGCCGGACCAGCGCTGGACACTGTCACGGGTGAAGACCGTGATCGGCCGGCGTTTCCATAAGAGCTACACCCTGCAAGGGGTGCGCAAGCTGCTGATCAGGCATGGCTTCTCCTGCCAGGTGCCGACCAGACGGGCCGTCGAACGCGACGAGGAGGCCATCTGTGGCTGGGTGAAGGAGACCTGGCCGCACGTGGAAACACCGCGGCGGCGCTCGACGCATGGGTCGTCTTCGAGGACGAAGCCGGCTTCTCGATGACGCCGCCCACCGCACGCACGTGGGCCAGGCGCGGCCACACCCCGGTGATCAGGGTGCGCGGCCGCACCTCGCGCCAGCTGTCCATCGCCGCCCTGGCCTGCTACAAGACAGGCCAACCCTCCCGCCTGATCTACCGGCCCAAGCGGCATGGCAGCCGACGTGAGGGCCGCCGGAGCTTTGCCTGGACGGACTACCGAGACCTCCTGATCGCCGCTCACCGTCAGCTCGGCGCCCCCATCATCCTTATCTGGGACAACCTCGGCACTCATCTCTGCGCGGACATGCGCCGCTTCATCGACGGCCAGAACTGGCTGACCGTCGTCCAGTTACCCGCCTACGCTCCCGAGCTCAACCCGGTCGAAGGCATCTGGTCGCTGCTGCGACGCGGCTACACCACCAACGTCGCCTTCACCAGCACAGACCACCTCATCCGCACCGTCCGCCAGGGACTCCGCAAGATCCAGTACCGGCCGGCCCTCCTCGACGGCTGCCTCGCAGAAACGGGACTCACCCTCCACCCCTCATAACCCAATACGACAACCCGAGTTCAAGCTCAGTAAGCGCGTAGTGACCTCGGCTCAAGCCGTAGGCATCGTCCTCAACGTTAAGTTCTTCTCGCAGCAGGTCATCGATCACCTCGACGGTCGTCCGGCGCAGGACATAGCTCCGTGTTCAGACCCTTGCCGTACAGCCTGGCTTTTGGGCCTTGTGCGTTGCGACCCCCATACCACCTCACCTGCGTCATCCAGTGGCCACATGAAAAAAGCTCACGGACTGACCGGTCTGCTGGATGATGGCCTCTCAACGCCGACTAGGGGGTAACAGCGATGAGAGATGACGAATTCAAGGCCATGATGGAGTTCCTCTGGGCCCGTCTTGACGAGGACGAAACTGCGGCTCGCGCACTGAAGCCCGGCAAGAACCAAGACGTGGCAAAGTTGCAGGCCCGGGTCCTCGCTGACGTCGAGGCGAAACGTCGACTCATGGACTGGGTGGAGGAGTTTCCGCGGAGGGCGGAGGACAACGAGGGGCGCGTCCTCTGGAAGAGGGCGGCCAGCGAGTTGTGGGCCGGACTCTCGCGGGAATTCCGTAGCCCGGTGATCCACTCACTCGTTGCGGCGTACGACGGCCACCGCGACTTCCACCCTGCGTGGCGGCTGATCGAGGTCGAGGATGAGTACGAGCCACGTGAGGGCACTCCGAGGGCTCGCACTGTGTGACCCGCAGGAGACCGTGGGCCCGTGACGATGGGGAGCGCCATGAGCCCAAGGTAGCGCCGGGAGGGGCTGGAGCGGCACGGGTTGAGACCCCCGACGGTCTCGACGTGACGCTCAGGAGCCTCCAGAAGACCGTGAAGAAGGCCTTGGAGCTTACGGGGTTGGGGGAATGAGGACGCGGCCCGGATGCTTGCCCTGGAGGTAAGATCGTAAAAATCTGCGAGCGACAAGGCGTCCGATCCTCGCCGACCGTGCCTACACCGGCGCCGGCTCCTGGGTCACCACCGGCCTCAGACGCCCACCCGGCGGTGAACTCAACCGCGCCCTCGCCCAGGCACGAGCGCCCGTCGAACGCGGCAGAGCACGACTGAAGTCCTGGCAGATCTTCCGCAGATCCCGCATCAGCCCCAACTGCATGACCGTCATCACCAAGGCCGTCCTCACCCTGGAGAGGCAACGCTGAAAACGCTCAGTGATACCGGGAAGGCGCAGAAGCCGGTTGCGCATAGTGCCACGTTCCTGCATCGACACGGATTCGTCATAGCTGAAGACGAATCCCGTGCCGAGGTTCCGATCGTTCATGAGTCCCCGTCAGTTCGCTGACGGGGACTCATGAACGATCGAGGCGACCACGTGGCTGCCGCCGCGCTTCGCGCGGAGGACGGCCAGTTGCGCAGCAGATTCGAATTCGACCAGCACTCCGACGATCTTCTCCGCAGAGAAGCGGGCCGGAAGGAGGTTGAAAGCCAGCAGCAGCGAGTTCATCCTGCCCGTCGCGCCCAAGCGCCATTATGTTCCCGGCTCTTCAGGCGGCAGTTGAGTCCCACCACGGATCCCCCCTGAAACGCATCGCCATAGGCTCGAGGCCTTCAATCAGGTCGAATTCGTGCACCATCTGCAAGGAGGGAACATCACCCAGAGATGTGCGCGACGGCGTCATGACTGTGGATGCTCTCAAGGTTGCGTACTCGCACCGAGTGGACGAGCCCTCGATCACGGCAGGCCCGGCTGACGTCGCGTGCCATGTCCTCAACGAACACTGGGTGGTCGTACGCCTGCATCGTCAGGACGCGTTCATCGGGACGCTTGACCAAAGGAACTACCGGAGCCGACGCGCACTTCTCCAGAAGTCGGACGGCCTGCTGCACCCCAAAGGGATAAGGAGTGTCGCCGCGTCCTGTCACAGACAGCGTGACGCGGCTGCGCTGGTTATGGGCGCCGTAATCAGAAATCGCCTTCGAGCACGGGCACAGACTCGTGACCTCGGTGGTGACCGACGTGATCACCGTCGTGTCCCCGTCGTCCCAACGACCGTCGAACCGGACATCATGAACCTGGCACGACTCGGCCCCACTCGCCGGCGCGATCACGACCGTGCTCAACGGGACGGCAACCGATACCGAAAGGGCGGGCGCATCAAGGAGGTCCGCACCGACCTTCAGGACGTACGGCAGCTTTCGCGGATCGAACCGGCGAAGATACTCGTGTACGAGAGCCACCATGCGGCTCATGTGGGTGCCGCGGCGGTCATGTTGAAGCCGCACGGTCACTTCGATCTCTGCGACGCTCTCCTGACGGAGGTGGCCGTCCTCGAAGTACAGCGGATAGCGCAAGCCGCTGATGCCGACCTCGTCGATCTCGATGCCGCGGGAGTCGGTCTCGTTCTGGATGTCGTGCATCGCTCACGCGCCCCGATAGGTGCAGCCGGACGTGCACGTCTCGCGAACGGTGATTGCGGAGAGGTCGGGGAGGGTCGGTTTCAGCCGCTCCCAGACCCAGCGGGCGAGGACCTCGCTCGTCGGGTTCTCCAGGCCCTCAATGTCGTTGAGGTAGTAGTGGTCGAGCTGTGCTTCGAGGGGCTTGAAAGCCTTCTTGAGGTCACCGAAGTCCATGACCCAGCCCGTCTCAAGGCCGACGGGAGCCTCGACGTGGACGATGACCTTGTAGGAATGGCCATGCAGGCGCGCGCACTTGTGACCCTCGGGCACGTTGGGCAGGCGATGCGCGGCTTCGAAAGTGAACTCGCGGAAGATTTCCATTACTGAATTCCCAGAAACTTGTGCGTCTGGAGAGAGAGGATCCAGCGCGGGTTCTTCATGCAGTACTCGACGGTCGCCCTAGTGTTGGCTTCAACGTCAGGGCCATCCATGGGCTGGAGCCGGAAGTACCGGAAGTCCAGGTGCTCGAACTGACGGGGGTCGCCGCCCAACTGGGGGTAAACCAGCTTCAGTTCATCACCGCCGGTCACGATCAGTTCGGAGCCGATCTTGGGGCTGACACAGATCCAGTCGATACCCTTCGGCGGTACGCGGGTGCCGTTCGTCTCTACAGCCACCTCGAAGCCTCGTGCATGTAGCGCCTCGATCGCTGCTTCATCAAGCTGCAGGAGCGGCTCGCCGCCGGTGCACACCACAAACCGGTGCTCCCGGGAGGCTGACGGCCACGCCTGTTCGACGGCTTGCGCGAGGTTGTCCGGGGACCGGAACCGACCACCGCCTTCTCCATCGGTTCCGACGAAATCTGTATCGCAGAACTGGCAGATCGCACGGTGACGATCCTTCTCCAGGCCCGTCCACAGGTTGCACCGGGAGAAGCGGCAGAAGACGGCTGGACGACCTGCGTGACTCCCTTCGCCCTGCAGGGTGTAGAAGATCTCCTTGACCAGGTAGGTCATTCTCACGCGCCCTGGTACTGCACGGGGTCGGTGACGCCGGCCTCGGCGAAGCCCTTAAGGCGGAGCAGGCAAGTCTCGCAGTGCCCGCAAGCCCGTCCCTGCTCGTCCGGGTCGTAGCAGGAGGAGGTGAGGGAGTAGTCCACGCCGAGACGCAGGCCTTCGCGGACGATGTCGGCCTTCGACATGGCGATGAGCGGCGAGTGAAGCTTGAGCCGTTGTGTGCCCTCGACCCCGGCGCGGGTGGCTAGATTGGCCATGCGCTCGTAGGCCTCCATGTACTCGGGGCGGCAGTCCGGGTAGCCGCTGTAGTCGACCGCGGTCACGCCGGTGAAGATGTCGCTCGCCCCAACTGTCTCTGCATAGGCGAGCGCGAAGGACAGGAAGATCGTGTTGCGCGCCGGAACGTAGGTGACGGGCACGCTGCTGCCGGTGTCCTTGTTGTCGGCATCATCCAAGGATTCGTGCTTCGGCACATCGATGTCGGACGTGAGAGCGGAGCCGCCGAAAACTCGCAGATCGATGTCCGCGATCACGTGGCGCGCAACCCCCTGCGCCGCAGCCACGCGCTTCGCAGCCTCAAGCTCCACACTGTGCCGCTGGCCGTAGCGGAAGCTCAGCGCGTACGGCGTGTAGCCCTGGTCCTTGGCGATCGCCAGAACAGTCGTCGAGTCCAGGCCACCACTCAGTAGAACGATCGCGGGACGCTCCGCCATGCCCTTGCTCCCTACCTAGGTCTGTGTGTACGGATGAACCCTAGCGCGAAAACTGACAGGTAGAGTAACGACAATAGATTTCTAGTTATGCTCGTCGGGGAGTAGAGGCTGCGTGAGGCAACTAACGCTGGTCGTGACTTGCACGGATCGTAAGGCCGCTGTGCCAGAGCCGGCACTGCACGCGAGGTCGCTCCCGGCGGGGACCGTGAAGGAGCGGGCAACGCTATGGAAGGAGCGCGTCAAGAGCGCCTCCCACACGCACTCGCTCGCCGAGCTCTACCGGGGAGACCACTGGACGCAGGTGCGGCGCCTTCGCGAAGCGGCAACTGAGGCCGGATTCGAAGCGGACCTCTGGGTGGCGTCCGCTGGCCTGGGCCTTCAACCAGTATCAGTGTCGGCCCCCTCGTATGCTGCGACCTTCAGCAATAGGCACGCCGACTCAGTGGCCACCACCGCAGAAGGCAGTTGCCAGTGGTGGGGCCACCTCCAAGAGGAGGCCGGCCGTGCAACCCTGCAGGAGCTCGGCAAGACTGGCGCCGTCCTCATGGTGCTCTCCGAGGTCTATGCAAAGGCCATGGAGACGGAGCTTCGCGCCCTAGCCATGCTCGGGAGTGAGGCACTCCTCTTCGGCGGCGTGGAAGAGATCGGTGGCATCCAAAGAGTCCCCGCCGACGCAGGGTTGAGACGCTCCCTGGGTGGAACGCTGACGAGCCTGAACGTGCGCATGGCCACATCTTGGCTCCGGCACTGCCAGAACAGCCAACTCACTTCAAGAACCACCAGCGACTCCTGGAAGAAATGGGCGGCGGGCGAGTCGAAGCCCGAGCAGCACCACCGAGAGCCGATGACCGATGACGAGGTCATCGTCTTCATCCGACAGCAGACCGCGTCTCAGCCTGGCGTCTCGCGGACACGGCTTCTTCGGCTACTCAGAGACGAAGGCCGAGCGTGCGAGCAGAGCCGCTTCGCCAAGCTGTACGTCCAGACAATGGAGGAGCGGTGACTGAGAACGTCATCCGACGCAGAGCGCTGCGCATCGAGCAGAACCCAAACATCCCTCTGTACCTCTTCGCTCTGCAGGCCGGAGAGGTGGACCGTGTTGCCGACGTCGCACGGATCTCCCGTGACGAAGCGGGGAAGCTGCTCGGTTACCAGAGGCCCGAGAAAAAGCAGCACGTCAAGCAGATCCTTGACTACCTCGACGGCGAGAACGTCCTGTTTCCCAACGGCCTCATCCTCGCACTCCCCGCCTCGGTCCGATTCAAGGGCAGCCGAGGGCCTAACAGCACCGACGGGTTGGCGACGATTGGGACCATTGAGATTCCGCTGCCGGATTCCGGCGACGCTCCTCGACCCGCCCTGATCGTAGACGGACAGCAGCGAAGCCTTGCTCTTGCCCGTACGAAGCGATCGAAGCTCCCAATCACCGTTGCGGGATTCGTTGCTGAAGATCTGGAGATCCAACGCGACCAGTTTCTCCGGGTCAACACCGTGTCGCCGCTTCCCACGAACCTCGTATCTGAACTTCTGCCTGAGGTCAACACCAAGCTACCCACCAGGCTGTCTGCTCGGAAACTCCCATCTGCGCTAGTCAACGCCCTGAACCTGGACAACGATTCACCGTTCAGAGGGCTGATCAAGCAGGCGTCAACAGTGGGTGATAGAAAGTCTGAGGCAGTAGTCAAAGATAACAGCCTCATCTCCGCCATCGAAGAATCGCTCTCTCCTTCCGGAGTTCTCTTTCCGTACAAGAACCTTTCCAACGGAACAACCGACACGGCAGCGATGAGGGACATCCTTGTCGTCTACTGGACGGCGGTTAGGGACACCTTCCCAGAAGCCTGGGGGCTCTCACCGGCTAAGAGTCGACTCATGCATGGTGTGGGAATTAGGTCAATGGGGCGCCTCATGGACCGGATAATGGACCGTGTGCTTGTGAGCGCAGATATCGGATCGAAGGATGCATACGACAAGGCCATGGCTGAGTTGGAACTGGTCAAGCCTCACTGCCACTGGACGAAGGGGCGCTGGCCGGAACTCAACATTCCCTGGAATGAGTTGCAGAATACGCCCCGACATATCAGCACCCTGTCAAACCTGTTGATTCGAATCTACCTTCAGTCGAGGATGAGCGCGTCGTGAGGTTCTACTTCCCAGACAGCCAGGACCAGATCAGCCCCCGGTACGACTTCATTAGAGATGAGTATCCAGATCACCGGGTCCGACAGAGAGATGACTTGTATGCTCATCAGGCTGTGAATCCAGCGCCATACGATGGGATACTGGTCAGTAAGGCGATCGTAGACGGGTCGGTCAAGGGCGCTGGAAAGTACAGCGCCCCCCAGAGGAACCGCCTCTACCGAGATGGCGTGAGGGAATTCTTCGGCCTACCCCGGACTATGGATAGTCTCGGCGACTGCGGGGCATTCAATTATATTGATGAAGAGTACCCGCCTTATACTATTGACGGAGTGCTCGACTTCTATTACGAGTGCAGGTTCAACTCGGGGATCAGTATCGACCATGTCATCTTCGGTTACAAGCCTGAGGTCCCCGAGAGTGAGGCTGATCCTGCGTGGATGAAACGTCGTGAGATTTCGCTTGACTTGGCGGAGAAATTTATAAAGGCCATTAAGGGGAGAAATCGGCTGATCTCCGAGCCAAAGAATAGGCTGGAGCCGGTCGGCGCGGCCCAGGGGTGGAGCCCGGACAGTTACGCGGACAGTGTCGCTAGACTCCAGAAAATGGGGTACAAGAGGATCGCTCTGGGTGGCATGGTACCGCTGAAGACGCCGGAAATTATTGCTTGCCTTGAGAGGATCTCCGAAGTTCGCGAGGATGATGTTGAGTTTCATCTTCTCGGAATCACCCGCATCGACAGTATGGAACGCTTCGTCGGATATCATGTCAGCAGCTTCGACAGTACCTCGGCATTCCGGCAGGCCTTCATGGATGAGCGGAATAATTACCACACTGCTGGCCGGTCTTATATGGCGATCAGGGTTCCCCAGGTTGACGGCAACCTCACTCTGAAGCGGTTGATTCTGGCTGGGGTGGTGTCGCAATCAGAAGCAATCAAGGCGGAGCGGGAATGCCTCAAATTGCTTCGCCAATATGACGAGGATGAGAGCGTTAAAGTGCAGGATGTCATGGATGCCCTGCGCGCCTATCAGTCACTTATCGGCGACGCCAAGAAGCTGAAGAAGGTCGACAAGTACGAGGAGACCCTCGTCGACCGGCCTTGGCGGGACTGTCAGTGTGATCTATGTAGGCAGCACAAGATCGAGATGGTGATCTTCCGTGGAACGGAGCGAAACAAGCGCCGCGGATTCCATAACATGACGGTACTCGAAGCCAAGATGCGCAAGCTGCCGCTCACATAATCGCCCAGACCGCGCATAGTACTCAAAGTAACTTAAACAGGAGATGATGTGGCCGACCGCTACGTGTTGAAGGTTCCCGCGCTCAAAGTGCTCCAAGGCAGCAAAGAGATCTACTGCTTCGCTGTCGACGGCAAGAAGCTGCACGACTTTGCCTCTGTCTCGCGCGTCCGCCGCGACGACCAGAAGCGGTTGCAGGGGTACCAGCGGCCCGAGGTCCTCAGTCACATCAGTTCGATCCGCCGCTACCTCGAGTCAGAGGGGGCGATGCTTCCCAACGCACTGGTCCTCGCATTCGATGAGCGCGTGACGTTCGAACCGGCGGTTCGCGGTGGCAACGTGAAGTACTCCATCCCCGGCGAGTTGATCATTCCTGTTGATGAGTCACTCGCTGACGAAGAGAAGCCGGCCTGGCTCGTGGATGGACAGCAACGCAGTGCAGCCATCAGGGACGCGGACCTTGCGGAGTTCCCCGTGGCAGCCGTGGGCTTCATCGCGTCACAGGAAGAGCAGCGGTCGCAGTTCATCTTGGTCAACTCGACCAAGCCGCTCCCCAAGGGGCTCGTGTACGAACTCCTGCCGGAGACCACCGGCCAGTTGCCGCGCTCGTACGCGCGCCGTCAACTCGCCGCGAAGATCATGGTCCTTCTGAATATGGGAGACGGTCCCTTCAGCGGAAGGATCAGCAGCCCCACGTCGCCGAATGGCAATATCAAGGACAACAGCGTCCTGAGGATGCTGGAGCACAGCATCTACGAAGGCGCCCTCTACCAGTACCGGAACGCCGAGGACGGCACCGGCGACGAAGAGCAGATGCTGGCGCACCTGCTGTCCTTCTGGACTCCAGTGTCGAACATCTTCGAGGACGCGTGGGACAAGCCTCCCAAGGAGTCGAGGCTGACCCACGGCGTGGGTATCCAGGCCATGGGCTTCGTCATGGACCGACTCACCGCAGACATCCCCTTCGACAAGGTCGACTGGGACAAGGTCCGCATCACCTTGCGCGGGCTGGAGGACCGCGTGGCCTGGACCTCCGGCACGTGGAGGTTCTCAGATGGCCAGGAACGCCGCTGGAACGGCCTCCAGAACACGGCCAGTGACGTGCGGCTGCTCACCAGCCACCTGCAGGCCCTCGTCTCGAAGTAGAGCCTGACCGCGCTTCTTGAAGGTGGCCGTCCAGTGAGTTGGGCGGCCACCCTGTGGTCAAGAAGCTGCAGCAGCGCGAAGACCGCTGCTCGCAGCATGGTCGCCGATCCGCTTCCATCGGCGTAGTGGATGTACTTGGTGCTCGCGTGCTGGGTGATGAAACCGGTCGCTGCGTGCTTTGAGCAGTGGCCTTCCCCTCGTAGCGTAGAGACCGTGACTGCAGGGGAAGTTGGGAGTCATGGCGGGCAAGAGACGGAAGTTTAACGCGGAGTTCCGTGCGGGAGCTATTCGGATCGTGACCGAGACCGGCGAGCCGATTACGCAGGTGGCGAGGGGCCTCGGGATCAACGAGACCACGCTGGCCAGTTGGGTGTCCCGGGCCCACAGCGCGGCCGGCGGGAAACCGCCCCCTGAGTTCGAACGGATCAGATCTCGCCTGTCGGTCAGCCGTTTTGCACCATCCCGATGAGGGTTCGCCCGCACTGCGCAACAGCACGAAGGGTCGGTGCCGCGTATAAGCTGCCCCATTGGTGCTGAGCAGCAGGACCGCGGCGATCGGCGCAGTGTCGGCGTGCCCGGTTAGTGCGGCGTTCCGGGCACGTAAGCGTCTTGCGCGTTGCCGCCGCCGGTAGGCACGGCGCAACATCGGCCGGCTGGAGGCAGACACACTACGCAGCGAATCCTCCGCCTTGCCCACGTTCAGCGCCAACGCTCACCACTGCCGACGAGACGCCGGGACAAGCAGGCATCCCACCGCGCAGTGAGTGAGGCCCTCCCACGGCAGCCGTATAAGGTCCGGCGGCGCGTTCCGAACAGCCTTTCAGCCTCGCACCGTTGGCCAGTGACGCAGTCGGCGCATCGCGCCGGCCTCCTCGTGTGGCGTACCGTTGGCCATCGAGCGCGCAGCGCCCGACTCGTTCCGCTGCAACGTTCGAACACCTCGCCTACATCTGCCGTCTGAACGGCCGCATCGGCTTATCGGCTTGGCTCCAATCGCTCCCCGGGTGGCCCGTCCGCCTCCCGGCAGACACGCTGCTTCGGTGGAAACAGTCCATCGCCTTGCACGTACCTCATGGATCGGTATTCCATGGTGATCGTGAACGGCACGCTCACCGCCAACGTGCGCGTAGGGGGCGGGGCGGCGCGATTCGGTACGCGACCGTGGTGACGTCGAGCGGGGCAGGGGGAGCTTCCGGCATGGTGAGCAGCATTTTTCCGTCGCGGCCGCGGCAGATCGGTACGCCCGGGCGGAGTCGCTGTCAGTGGCTCCGTTTACGCTGCAACCAGCTGGATGTGAGCACCTTGTGAAGGAAGTGCAATGCCGAGGTCGAGCGTGGGGGAGTTGTACTGCTTTGCCGGTTGTTGGATGTGTGGGCGTGCCGTCTTGCACAAGTGGGAAAGCTCCACGTTCACCTGCTGTGAGGCCGTAGAGGAATCCGTGCTGGCACACTGCACCGCTGCGCAGGTCCGTGCACTGACGTGTGGGCCGGTCGGCTCCCCAGCCTGCCGACGCGGTGTTCTGCATCGTCAGTCGGCGCCGGGCAGCGGACAAGTGCACCACGTTGGCGCCCCGCTGCGCACGGACTCACAACTGCCTGCCGTTGCCTCCACCCAGCGCGTGCGTCAGGACCTGCGTATGCGCACTCCACAGCCGTCCCGGCAGCCCGGCAGAATGGCGCCGGGCCGCCTGCACCGTCCTAACCTGCCGACGGCGCCTGCCTGGGCTGCTCTTTCGGAGTGTGCCTGTGACGGATGATGCTGTCGTGTGTCCCCGGTGCGGCGCCAAAATGGTCATGCAATTCGCATCGCGGGGACCTAACGCAGGCAACTGCTTCTGGGGCTGTTCACGGTTCCCCCAATGCCGTGGATCACGGACCATCGACGGCGGCGCGGGCAAGGCGGCGCCGGCCCGGTCCCGCACAGCGAAGGCGAGCCGTCCGGCGCGCAGCAGCGACACCTCCCGCAGCCTGTCGCTGCGCCGGGGCGACCTGCTCGTATCCAGCGCCAATACGCTCGGGGCAGGCAAACTCGTAGGCAAGGACGGCGATGGCCTGATCCTCGAGTACTTCGACACCCCAGGACAGCCTCCGGACGAGCGCCGTCGTCACACCGTCCCCAGGAAGGGGCTCAAGCGGTTCACGCTGGCACCCGAGACGCGGGTGTTCTGGCCCACGGGTGCCGCATGGCGCTCCGGGCGCGTCATCGAGGCCACAGCCCATCGGGACATCCACGTGCGGGCGCGCAACTGGGAGGGATACATTGCCGAAGAGGACCTGTACGTCCGCTGGGACCAGCCGCTGACCGACCCCGTCGGCTTTGCTGGCGCCGGACTGCTGGAATCGCCTCTGCTGGCCGACATGCGGCGCCCCTTCCTGCAGAGCACTCTGACGCAGCGTTCGGCGGCCCATAGCATGCGCGGCGCCCTCTCGAGCGGTATCGAGTTGTACGAGCACCAGGTCGAGACCGTGTGGCGCGTGCTGCAGGACCCAGTGCAGCGCTACCTCCTTGCCGATGAGGTCGGTCTCGGCAAGACGATCGAGGCCGGCCTCATCGTGCGGGAACTCCTGCTGGACCAGCCCGACCTCACCGTGCAACTGATTCTCCCGCCGTTCCTCGTGGAGCAATGGCGCCGCGAACTGTCGGGCAAGTTCCGCATCGGTGACTTCCCGGCCGCCCGCATCATGTACTCCCGTGACGACGCACCCGACACGTGGGTACCGGCTGATCTCGTCGTGGTCGATGAGGCGCACCATCTGGCCCGCCTGGCGCACAGCGAGCAGCCCGAACTGTCCAGCCGCTACACGCGCCTTGCCGAGGTTGCCACCGCCAGCCCGCGCTTGTTGCTGCTGTCGGCGACGCCCGCGCTGCACAACGAATGTGCCTTCCTGGCCATGCTCAAACTGCTTGACCCGGCCGTGTACCGGGACACGACGGCCGAGGACCTGCGACGGCGCATGGAGGCGCGTTCCGCGCTGGGCCGGCTGTTCCTTGGACTGCAGCCCCACTTTCCTGGCGTGCTGCTGAACAAGCGCCTCACGGAGATCGGCGCCGCGTTCCCTGAAGACGCTGAAGTCGCCGCCTTGATCGGTGAGGTCAGGCAGGTAGTTGCAGGACCGGACCGGCATGCGCTAGCCGTTGCGATCGGCGCGCTGCGCACCTATGTGTCCGAGGTGTATCGGGTCCACCGCCGGATGCTGCGCACCCGTCGTACCGCTGCGCTGCACGAGTCGTACCGGGTCACTGGGCGTCTGCGCCCCCAGCAGGTTGTTCTTCCCTCGTCCGCTTTTGCCGGCCTTGCCTCCCTTTTGGACAACTGGCGCCAGGAGGCCCTTGCTGCTTGTGAGTTCGACGAGGAGGCCCGCCGCGAGGCAGCGTCGGCCTTCGCGACGGCCGTGGCATTGTCCTTGGACCCGGACGCCCTGTGCGCGTGGGCCCAATCCCGAGTGGCCGCCACGCCAGGCGAGCAGGACGCGCTCGACCGCATCGAGAGTGACCTGCGTTTCGTCAGCCGCCGCCGTGACATGGCACGCCCGCTGGCCGATGCACTGACCTACCTGTTCAAAGCACGTGAGCGGGTGGTCGTCTTCTGCCCGACCCCGCAGTTGGCAGGGGAGTTGGCCGGCGCGTTCAAGGAAGTGCTTCCTGGGGCTGTCTACCAGCACCTGGCGAGCGACTCGCCCGCAGCCTCCGAGCAGGCAGTGCGGGATTTCGAGCAGAGCCGGACGGCAGCCGTCCTCGTTGCCGACCACTCAGCGGAAGAAGGACGCAACCTCCAGTTCGCCGATCTCCTCATCCACGTGGGCCTGCCGCCCAGGGCAAACCGCCTCGAGCAGCGTATCGGCCGGTGCGACCGCTGGGACGCCCGTCGCGAAGGCGGCGCCTGGCGCTCTTACTGGGTGGCCGAGACGACCGACCCGCAGTCGTTTGCCGCAGCGTGGATGCAGATCCTCAGCGAAGGGTTCGCCGTCTTCGACACGTCGATAGCCAGCCTGCAGCATGCGGTGGACGCCGCCACAGACGCCGCCTGGGACCTGCTGTTCGAGCACGGTGCCGATGCCGCACCCGACGCCATCCGCATGGTCCGCACCATGCTCGAGGACGAGGTCAAGCGCGTACAGGAACAGGACGCCCTGGACAGCATCGAAGCACCCGCTGACGAGCGCTCGGTGTACGGACGGATAATGGCATCGGAGAGCCAGGCAGCCTCGTTCGCCGAGGTCACCGATGCACTGCTGTCCTCGCGGCGGGCGGCCGGGAACCTGCGGTTCGCCCCTGTAGGCGACCCCGCCCATGCAATCGGCAGCTACGAACCCGTCAGCCGGCTGGCATCTGGACACGTCCAGATGCCGCTGGTATCCGCAGCGCGACTGCAGCGCGACTTCGTGCCGCTCGCAGGACACCGCGGCACCTTCGTGCGCAAAGTGGCCGTCGAGCACGAAGACGTCCGCCTCTACCGCTACGGCGATCAGTTCATCGATGCCGTGTCCGACTTCCTGTGGAACGACGACCGGGGGAGAGCCTTCGGCATGTGGCGGTGGATCCCCACCTGGCCCTACGCAGAGCGCCTTGCCTACCGCTTCGACTACGCCATCGAAGCGCAGCCGCTGCAGGCCAGCCCGGAAAGCGACCTTCTCGACCAACTTGCTGCAGCCTGGACCAGCGACCTGGTGGACTTGCCGTCGCTGCGACGCCGCGCCGACGCGCTCTTTCCGCCGCTCATTGCGACCGTGTGGACCGACGCAGATGGCACACCCATCACCGACGGGCGCCACCTCGACGCCCTGCAGGCACGCTATGCCAAGCCGACGCCCGCAGAGCCCGGAGGCGACTACGCACTCAACTCAGAGCGCATCAAACACGCGTACGCATTCATCCCGGCCGACCAATGGGCGCCGCGCTGGCGAGCTGCTGAACACTGTGCCCAGCGCCTGGTCCACAGCGACGACGCCGTAGAGGCGACCCGCACCCGAGCCCTGGCCCTGGCCGAGACCGACATCGCCACCCGACTGCGGCAGTTGAGACTGCGTGCCGCGCGCTCGGAGGGAAACGAGCGCGCTGAACTGGAGGAAGAAGTGGAAACGGAAGCGCTGGCGGGCCAAACGCTCATGACAGCCCTCCAGACACCGTCGCTCCGCCTGGACAGCACCGGTGTAGTCGTGGTCTCGGGCCGCAGCCTGGAGCAGGACGGTTGCGCGTGACCGCTCAACTCGACATCGTCCAGCGCATCGTTCTGGGAAAGAAGGCATCGGCAGATCAGCTCACCGGCCCCCACCGGCGCTTCGCCGATGCCTGGTGCTCCAGCCTTGCCGGGCCCGCCCTCAGTGGCGACATTGCCGCTCTCCTGGCTCAGATGCTTCGCCATCAGGCGGGCGTGACGGGCCAGCGCCACCACGAACTGGAGATCAACCTCCACGAACGCGGAATCGAACTGCAGGCGCTCGATCGAGCGCACCTGCGTGTCGAACGGTTCGGCGCCACACGGCACACCGTGCGACTCGGCGATGCCTGGACGCCTGACTGGCTCCATGGCGACCCCCGCTGGATCGATCTCGCCTGCGCAAGCCCCGGGCCGTTCGTAGGCACCGACAACACGACGGTGGAGACCAGCGCTCGCCCGAACAGCCCGGTGCCAGTCGATCCAGCCCTGCACGCGATCGCTCCCGACATCGGCCACTACCGCTCACGCAGCCAAGCCAGCGCAGTTCGCACCGCCTGCTTGGCCGATCCGGCCTCCACCCTGCATGTCGTCCTGCCCACCGGCACGGGCAAATCTCTCGTCGGCCTGGCCCCTGGGCTGCTTGGTGCACGCGGAACCACCGTCGCGGTGCTGCCCACCGTCGCCTTGGCGCTCGACCAGGAACGCCACCTGCGCAAGCGATTCCCGACGTCCGTGCTCCCTCGCGAATTGGCCTATCACAGTGACCGCGTCAGCGAGGAACGCGCAGCCATCAAGGAACGCCTGTGCGAGGGAACTCAGCGGATCCTTCTCACCTCGCCCGAAGCCCTCGTACGAGGATTCACCGCGACGCTACGCACCCTTGCGGCATCCGGCCAACTCACCAGCCTGGTCATCGACGAGGCGCACCTGGTGCGCCTGTGGGGCTTGAGCTTTCGTCCAGAGTTCCAGATCGTCGCCTCACTCGTAGGCGAACTGCGAGAACTCGCCACCGGTGCCGGGCACCCCCCGCCACGCGTCACACTCTTGTCCGCAACGCTGTCGGCAACCAGCCTCCGACTCAACGACCGACTCTTCGCTGGCAGCGCCGAGTCACTGTTCGTCGGATCGACCTTCCTGCGCTCCGAACTGCGCTACCTCCTGGGCACCACCACCTCCCCCGACGTCCGGATGGACCGTCTCACCGAGGCGATGCACCACCTTCCGCGGCCGGCGATCATCTACACCACCAAGAAGGAGCCCGCCAGGATCATCGCTGAGCGCCTGAGGGCTGCCGGGTTTGCACGCACCGCCGTCTTCCACGGAGGCCTCGGTTCTGCCGAGCGTCTTGGCATCATGCGCGGATGGTCTGGCGACGATGGGCCGACCACGACCGACATCGTGGTCGGCACCAGCGCTTTTGGCCTGGGAGTCGACCAGAGCGACGTCCGTACCGTGGTGCATGCGTGCGTGCCTGCCTCGGTCGACCGCTTCTACCAGGAAGTCGGCCGCGCGGGACGCGACGGCCACGCGGCGCTGTCGGTCTGGCTTCCCGCCGTGCCTGACAGGGCCGAAGGCCAGCAAGTCGAAAACGCGACCGTGATCGGGGACGTAAAGGCGTGGAACCGATGGCAAGCCATGCGGGATCAGGACCCGCACCCGAAGGAGGCGGGCAGCGGTCTGGTCCTGGACACCACGGTGGTACCCGAGCACGGCGAAGAGCCCTCGGACGCCAACCAACTGTGGAACCGCAACACGCTCGTCCTCATGGAACGCGCCAACCTCATCATCATCGAGAGGCTGGACCCCCCGGTGGTCGAACGCATACCCGGCGAGCCCGAGCAGGCGTGGCAAGCACGGTTCAACAAGGAATGGGCTGCCTTCGTAAGCCACGTTCCGGTACGTCTCAGACCGCACGTGGCCAACCTGGACCAGGAGACCCTCGAGGCTGCCCTGCAGCGGACCCGCACGGAGATCAAAAACGCCGAAGCCGCCTCAACGGCGCGCATCACCCGCCTGCTGGCAAGAAGAGAATGCTGGGGACGCGTACTGAGCGAGGAGTACACCTACACGGGCATAGGCACGATGAGGGCCAGCCAGAACGTGGCGCCTGCGTGCTCCGGATGCCCGGCAGAGGGGCACGTGCACCAGCGCACCTTGCACACCGCGCGTCCGCTCGTCGGAGAAGCGCTCATGCCCGATCTCGGCAGAAGCCCCAGCGCAGCCCTGGCGAACCTGGCCGCCGGCCACCGCAGCATTGTGGTCACCTACCCCAGCGGACGTCTCAGAAATGCCCTGAGCAACCTCATCCAGTCATGCGTCACCAACGGCGTACGCGGCATCGTCGTCCCCGCCGCGCTGCTTGGGCTCCCGGCCATCCGTACGGCCTCGCGGTTCGCCGACGAGGGCCTGGTCGTCGTGGACCCCCTGCGCACCGGCGAGGTACCTGCGCGCCTCTCGGTGCCGAGTCTGATCCTGATGGACCACGGGCAGACGCCGCCCCTCTCATGGCTCGCCCCCACCAGCGGACCGCTGCGTGTCGTGGTTGTCCCGGAAGACATGCCCGACCCGGCCTACCCAGATGCCCTCGTCAAGAGCATCCGCAGCCCTCACTGGGCCATTGATGACTTCCTCAGGAGACTCTGATGGCTGTTCTGAACCCACCGCGAAGCCTTCCGGCGCTTGGCCGCTCCATCATCAACTTCCTCACCGGATCCCGAACCGGATCTCGACGGGCCTGGACCGAGGAAGAGTTGATCGAGGCGTTCAGACCGCCAGGCCTGAACGAGGCCATCTCCTCCGCTGAAGGTGTCGCGGACACCCTGTACACCTTCCGGGCGATCGGGATGCTCTGCAGCGACACGGCCGGTGTGATCACCGTGAGCGACACCGTCGCTGCCAGGGGAGGCACCCTGTCGCCGGTAGCGTTCCGCCGGGCACTTCAAAAGCATGCCCTCGATCTAGACCGTGACGGTGACCCGTGGCAGACCGGCCCGGGAGAGAGCCTCACCGGCGGGGCGCGTGATCTGCTGAGAGCGATGTCGTGGTTCCTTGCGCAGGATGCGCTCGGGCGTCCCCTATCGTGGACCAGCGGCGTTCAGGCCCTCCAGCACGCGCAGTTCCCGGACCCGGACAATGACACCTGGGCCATTACCAACGACACCCGCTGGGGTCCCGTCGCCCGATGGGGACAGGCACTTGGCCTCGCGGCGCCCTCGCTCGTACAGGCCAGATCGGGATTTGTGCCCCTCCCCGTCGTGGCGATCAACGACGTCTTGGACGAGCTGCCTGCCGGACAGGTGCCCATCGGCGAATTCCTGGGCCAGTTGGCGGCCAAACTGCCTGTGCTGCACGGCGGTCTCGTCCGCGCCTCCCTCGTGGCGTACCTTCCCGACGGAGACCCCGACCCGGGCATCGCACAAGACTGCGCCGACAGTTCGGTAGGCCAGGCACTGCGCATCCTGCAGGACCGCGGCCGGCTCGTCTTCCACACCCTGCCGGACGCCGACGGCATCCGGCTGTCGCGATTCGACAGCCAACGCCAAACGCACGTCACCCTGGTTCAAGGAGGAAAGCGATGACCTGGCGGGGCACTCTTCCTGCTGCATGCTGGGAGGCCCGTGAGGCCCCGGCCATCATTCCGGTCGAGGCAGAGAGCACCTCTAACGGGGTCTTCCTCGCCACGCACACTTCGATCCCGATCCTCCTGCGCCATCAGGTGGACAGCGCCATCGGCGGCACCATCGTCGACGAACACAACCTGCGGCGCGCCGTCGAGGAACTGCCGGCGGACCAGCCCATCATCCCCATCCTCGGGAAGTCGGGCACAGGCAAGTCGCATCTGATCCGCTGGCTTCGCATTAACCTGAAGCCCAACGACGCGACCCGGCTGATCTTTGTCCCAAAACACCGCATGTCGCTGCGCGGGATCCTTGAACTCATCCTGGAACACGCCACCAGCGAACGCGCCACGGAGTTGCGTGCCAAGGTCGCCGCTGCTTCGGATGCTGCCGCGGATGAAACCACAGCGCAGCTCCGCCTGCGCAACGAGTTGGCTGTCCTGGTCGAGACCCGCGGAGCAGACAAAGACGGCACACCCGAGGAGAATGATCTCCGCGCCTTCCTTGCCTCCGCGGAGGGCCTGCCCGCACTGCTGGGCGACCCCGTCTTCCGCAGGCGATTGCTCGCCGACAACGGTCCCATCGCGCGTCTGGTCCGGGAAAAGCTCTCCGGCAAGGGTTCGGAGGACAAGGAGGACGCGTTCGGTTTCACCGCGGCAGATCTGGACCTTGCGGTCGACGATGTCAGCAAGGCCGGCGCCGACGCCGCCAGTGTTGCCAGCGCACTCGCCAGCGATGCTCCCCTGCGGGACCTGGCAGCGAAGATGCTCAACGAGCAACTCGGGCCGGCGGTCAGTGAGGTCTTCGGGATCGGGGGAGACGACCTCAAGCAACTCCTCGTCGAACTACGCCTCGACCTGCACAGGCAGGGGCTGGAACTCCTCCTCCTGATCGAGGACTTCTCGATCTTCCAGGGCATCCAGGGCGGCCTCATTGACGCAATAACCCTGCTGCCCACCGAGACGCTCGCCCTGTGCCCGATGCGTGTTGTCATGGCCGTCACCACTGGTTACTTCGTCAACCAGATGCCGGAGACGGTGTACACGCGGACCTACAAGGTCTTCGATCTCGAACTTCCCGCGGACAAGACGGCCCCGTTCGACCCCGCACGGTTCGCTGCCCGGTACCTCAACGCGGTACGCGTCGGCTCCCAGGAGATCGACAAGCATCGCACGCACGAACGCCCGGAGCTCAACCACTGTCTGCAATGCCCCGTCCGAGACAAGTGCCACCAGGCGTTCGGGGAGGTTGAAGGCGTCGGCCTGTTCCCATTCAGTAGGACAGCACTCGACCGGGCCATTCGCAGCCAGTCCAAAGGCGATGCCTTCGTCGCCCGCGACGTGCTGACCCGCGTCCTACGCCCCGTCCTCCACCGCGACCAGACCGAACTCGACGAAGGCCGCTTTCCCAGCACCGGATTCGAGAACGACTTCCACACCGGTGCGTTGGACATCCTCGATAACGTCGAGGACCAGGTCCGGCTGCGCACGCCAGGTGACCCCGAACTCTCCGAGCGCCGCGTGCGGATGGTGCGTTTCTGGGGGCCAGGCCACGGGCCGCAGAACCTTCACCCGACGATCCACGAAGCATTCGCCATCCCGCCCCTGCCTGACCTCATCACCGAGCAGCAGACCCTCCCGCATCAGCCGCCAGTGCAAGAACCCGTCCGGCCCTTGAACGGTACGCAGACCCCCATCGTGGTGGCCCCCCCGACGCCGCCTCCGCCTACGTCGGCACCCGCGCGTCCGTCCCCGGCGGCTTCGAAGCCGACTCTGGTCCAGGCGGTCGACGAATGGCACAAGACCGGCCAGCTTGTGCAGAGCCACCGCAACGATCTCCGGAAGATCGTGCATACCGCCGTCATCGGCTGTCTGGGACTCGAAGACGGATACGGAGGAGACAGCGGAGACTGGACCAAGGCAAGGGCGGAATTCACGCCGAGCTTCGATGCCAAAACCTCGATCGCACTGGACGGCAGTGCCCTGCAGACCGCGCTGATCTCGATCGACCACCGCAACGTGGAGGACGTCCGCGTTCTCCGTGCCCTCGCCTGGGTAAACACAAAAGGGTCCTGGGAGGACGTGCCGCAAGGAGACGCGCTGCAGAGCCTGTGCGTAATCAGGATCCAGGAATGGGCGGACAACGTGTCCGCTTTCCTCCTTCCGTCGGAAGGCGACGACGCCGAACTGGGTCGGCTCGCGCACGCTCTTCTGTCCGTCAGTAAGGCCCTGGGGATCGCCGACTCGTACAAGAGCGACACACTCAGCCGGGTCAAGGCGCTCTTTGCCAGCCCGCCGAAGCTGGCCGATCCCGTGCGGCCCCACATGCGACAACTGCAGGACCGCTTCGTCGACCCGAATGCGGATCGAAACGTCCTTCAGCAGCGACTGCTCCGCTTGACGTCCTACCGCCAGGGCACCGGCAAGCCGCTGGCCATTGACCTGCCCCGCCTTGTGCACGCAATGCGCGACGACGCGGCTGAGGTGCCCTGGCCCGAGCACGTCCCCGAGCAGATCAGAAAAGCGGCGGACGACATCCAGAAGCGAACCACCACGCTGGATCCGATCCTCGACGAAACCCGACGGCTGGCACCCGACGTGAGCGATCTCGGCGGTGACGTCGCCCACGTGGCCCATGCCCTCAACACCCTGCTCTCCGACCTAGCGGCGCTTGGCCAGTCAGCCAACTCGATCAACCTGCCCGCCCTCCACGACGCGGCGAAGGCGGTGAAACCCAGTGATCTGAAGAAGGTGACAGACCTGACTGAGGGCCTCGACGCCTGGCCCACCCTCACCGCCGATCAGCGCCTGCGCCTGATGACCCAGGACGAAAGGCCAGCCCTGCGCATCCGAGCTTGGCTCGACCCTGCGCTGGAAGCCGTGAACGCACTGGAGCAAAAGCTCCAGGCCGGACCCGCCTCGGAAGCTCAGCGCGAGTACGACGAGACCCTCCAGCGGCTCGTGGCCGGGCTGGAGACCTTGAGCCGTGAGGTCATGGACGTGGCCGGATCCGAGGGGGGCGTATGACGCTCATCGAACAAGTTCAGCGTCTGCGTGTGGCAGCGGTCGCTGCCCACGACGAGGACAAGATCAACCGCCGCACCGGCGAGTTGGCCGGACAGGCCGAGAACGTCGAGACGCTCATCGAGACGATCCAGCGCCTCAGCCGAGGCGTGGCCGAACTGCGCGCCGCCCATGCGGCTTTCGACGCAGACCTCGGTCCGCAGGCCGCCCAACTGGCCGCAGACCTGCACGTGCTCGCCGAAACGCTCCCCAGCCAGGACGCCGATACCCCACCGCAAGCACTGAAGGCGCAGATCAAGGCGGCCGATGGCTTCGTCAAGGGCCTTCGCGGGAGCGTTGAGCAGGCATGGACTGCTGAATGCAACCGCGAAGTACCGGTGATCAATGAGGATCTCGTCGCTACGCTGAACAAGAGCGGGATCGACGTGGAAGAGATCCGCATCAAGATCGAGAAGGCGCATGGCGTGCTCAACGTCCTGAAAAACCGCGCCGTCCCCGAGTTGGGCGACGTCGCAAGGCTGGCCGCGGCGCTGGAGAGCCTCCACGCATGCGGCCAGCAGATCTCCGAACTCGTTGACCCGGTCCTCGCCCGAGTGATCACGGGCGCTCAGGAAGCCACCGGGACGCCCCTGAACTCCTTCACCCCCGAGGTCCTTGCCGGGCTGTCGAGGCTGGGAATCCTGGACCGCTTCTGGGTGAGGCTGCGATGACTTCTGAGACCGAGAGTGAAATCCTCGACGTCCTCGAAGCACACGAGGACCCCCTGCTGTCCTGGGGCGTTGTCGACGGCGGATTCACCGACGACGAACTGCACACCCACGTCGATGACGTTCTCATCAAGCGCGCCGAACTGGGCACCGCACAGGAGGCAATCGAGGCCCTCGAGGACAAGGGTCTGATCATCCGCGATGATGCGGTCTCGCCGTCGCGGTGGCGTACCCGCAACGGCGAGACGCTGCGTCTGCTGGCCCGTCTGCGCCAAATCTTCCCCTCCAACGACCCCACGGCCTGGCGTCAAGGTGCCGCTCTCGTCTCGGACTTCCGCTACGCCCGGCGCGCCCGCGCCTACCCGCGGCGCGATCAGCCCAGACACGCCGTCATCGACGGCACCGATGTGCTCCACGACCTCTACCGCCAGGTCATCGATGCCATGACGCGGCGGGGCCCCCAACACGCCGACCTCAGCGGCTTCCAGGTCCGTGCCAGCCGCCAGATCTTCACGGCCCTGAAGTCCAACATCACCACCGCCACCGTCGTGGGTGCCGGCACCGGAAGCGGCAAGACCCTCGCCTTCTACCTGCCGGCCTTCGCCTTCCTGACGGGACTCCAAGACGAGTCGGCATGGACGCGTGCGCTCGCCGTCTACCCGCGCAACGAACTCCTCAAGGACCAACTCAACACCGCTTTCGCGCACGCCCGGCGGCTCGACGACCTGTGGAAGAAGACCAACGGCCGGCCCATGACCATCGGGGTGCTCAACAAGGACACCCCGACCAGCATGAAGAGCCTGACGGCCTCCTATTCCGCATGGACGAAACGGGCCGAAGGCTTTCAGTGCCCTCACTTCACCTGTCCCGGTGACGGATACACCGTCTGCGGGGGCGCACTGTTCTGGTCCGAGCAGGACGCCAGGGCCAGAGCGGAACGCCTGACCTGCGGCACCTGCTCGCGCGTGTTCGACGACTCCATGCTGGTCCTGACCCGGCATCGGATGAGCCAGCGGCCTCCGGACGTGCTGTTCACCACCACCGAGATGCTCAACCGCGGTCTGTCCGACCTATCGCTGGGGAAACTGCTCGGTGTCGGCGCGGCCAAGAAACCGCGCCTGATGCTGCTTGACGAGATCCACACCTACAGCGGCACCACCGGCGCCCAGGCAGCCCTCGTCCTGCGGCGCTGGCACCACTCTCTGCGCAGTCCGGTCACCTTCGCCGGCCTGTCCGCGACGCTGTCGAACGCCGTTCGCCACATGGCCGATCTGACGGGCGTTGACGATGAACTCGTCACCAACATCGAACCGGGCGCAGACGAGATGGAGTACGAGGGGGCCGAATACATGGTCGCAGTGCGCAGCGACCCGACCAGCGGCGCCTCCGTGCTGTCCACGACGATCCAGACAGCAATGCTCCTCCCGCGCGTCCTCGACCACCCGGCACAGCGCACATCCCAAGGACTTCTGGGCACCAAGGCGTTCGTCTTCACCGACGACCTCGACGTCACCAACCGGCTCTTCTTCTACCTCCTCGACGCGGAAGGCCAGCGCTACCGCGCCCCACGTACCCAGCAGTTCAAAGACCCCCTGGCATCCCTGCGACGTCCCGGGCAAGGCAACCTCACCGACCAGCGGCGCGCAGGCCAGGTCTGGGACCTGCCAGTGAAACTGGGCCACGCCCTCGACCGCCCAGGCCTCAACGTGAGCCGGACTACCTCACAAGACGCAGGAGTCGACACCGCGTCCCAACTCGTCGTCGCCACCGCCTCGCTCGAGGTCGGCTTCGACGATCCAGACGTCGGTGCCGTGCTGCAGCACAAGGCGCCCCGCGGCGTCGCCGCATTCCTGCAGCGCAAGGGCCGAGCCGGCCGAAGCCGCCGCATGCGCCCTTACACCGTCGTTGTGCTCTCCGACTACGGACGCGACCGTGCCACCTACGAGGCCTGGGACGCGCTGTTCGATCCCGTCCTGCCCGAACTGGTTCTTCCCATCCGCAACCGCGCGGTCCTGCGCATTCAAGCCACTCTGGCAATGCTTGACTGGCTGGCAGATCAACTGCAGCCCGTTCACCGGTACGCAAAGCTGTGGCGTGACTTGAAGGGTCTCGCCGATCCGGACTACCCGGACAACCGCAAGGTCCAGCAGACAGCCGTCACCATCCTGCGTGACCTGCTGCGCGACCCCGGCCGCCAGCGCAGCCTCCGTCTGTGGATCGAAGGCGCACTCCAGGTGCCCGAGGAGTTGGCCGCCGAGATCCTGTGGCACCCCCCTCGCCCGCTCATCCTGGCGGCCGTGCCCACACTGGCCCGACGACTGGACAACGAGTGGGCCATCGCCGAGGACCACACGTACGCCACGGGCAAGGACACAATGGGCAAAAATCCGCTGCCCGACTTCTTTCCCGAGAACCTCTTTAGCGAACTCGCACTTCCCGAAGCGTACGTGGTCATCCCCGCCCAGCAGTCGTGGGAAAAGGAACCTGAGTTGCAGGCGATGGGCCTGGCCCAGATGCTGCGCGAATACGCGCCCGGACGAGTGTCACGGCGCTTTGCCACCCGCAACCTCGAGCACCGGCACTGGATCCCCATTCCCTACGGGCAGCGCGAGACCGTCATGGACCTCGCCCCTGTCCTTCAGGCGCACCATCGGGAGGAGGCCGCCACCGTCGAAGTCGGCGGAGTCCCCACCCCCATCCCCATCGTCCGTCCCGACAGGGTGGAACTCCAACTCGCACCGCCAGAACTCAAGGATGCATCCAACGCGGCCCTGGTCTGGCGATCCCAGTTCTTGGAGAGGGGCCTCGGCCTGGTCGCCCGCCTTCCCCTGTCGGACCCCATTGGCGGCCTCATCGATGAAGCGCGCTTCTTCCTGCACGCTCAAAACGCCCACGTCGAGGTCCGCCGTCTTGCCGTCCAGAGCGAGGCCAGCCTGGTCTTCGCCCGCGGCGGCGAAGCCCGAGTCAAAGCACAGTTCTCGCTCGATGACGAGCGGATCGGTCTCGGAGCCACCTACGACGTGGACGGCCTACGCCTGACGATCACGGTGCCAGAGGTGATTGCTCCACCCGGCGACATCGACCCAGCCCTGCGCAGCGCCTGGTTCCAGCACGTTCTGACGAACGACCCCGATCTACTGGAACAGATGAACAAGTTCCAGTTGGAATGGCTGCACCAGACCATCGAATGCATGCTGCTGATGTCCGCCGTGACCGACAGCACGCCGCTTCCCCACGCCTACCAAACGGTGCGGGAAACCTTCGCCGACCGGTTGACGGACACCCTGAGGGCAATGTTCCGCAGCTCGGACGTCGAGGAGAGCGAATCCGCCGCACTCGGCCGAGTGGGTGAGCGACTGCGCCAACTCCTCGCCGACAAGGACATCGTCGCCCGCCTGGACCACCTGACGGACCAGGTCTGGAACCCTGATCCCGCACAGTTCCAAGCCTGGCTGCGCCAGCGTGTCCTCGCCACGCTGGGACAGGCAGCCCTGTGGGCCGCCCGGGAGATCTGTCCCGAGCACGACCCCGAAGGCATCATCGTCGACATAGAGCCCGGCTACGGCCCCGACGGCACATGGCGCCGCGGCCAGGTCTGGCTCACCGAAGCCTCGATCGGCGGCGGCGGCTTCATCGAAGCGCTGGCGACGCGCGTGCGCCCCGACCCGCGGCGGTTCCTACGGCTGATCATGAGAGCCGTCCAGCCCTCCACCAGCGAACTGGTCGACGCGCACATGCGGCGGATCGTGCGCTACACCAACGAGCGCAGCGACTGGCTCGACCTCGTTGCTGAATACCGAGGTTCGGCGACACAGGCAGACCGGGTGAAAAACCTTGATCGAATACGGGCGCAGTTGCGCGCCTCAGGCATCCATGGCGCGGAACAATCCGTCGTCTCGAGCCTGGCCAACCGCCTGCTCCGGCCCGGATCGACCGCACAGACGGACCAGGCACTACGCACCCTCATCGACGAGTGGGAGATCCAAGAGCAACGTCTGGGCCTTGAAATCTCGCCGCGTACCTGGGCCTATCTGATGCGTCAGAGGCACGACTTGGACGCCGGACTAAACCTGTCCGCGAACTCCTCGGACCGCCAACGTATCGACGCTATCCAGAGCGCCCTCTGGCCACGCGGATGGGCCATACGCTCCGGAGCACTGCAGTCGTGGAACCCCTACTTCGACAATTTGCCGGCCGCACCCGATCTGCTCCGGGGGCTGTTCACGTCAACAGCCGACCTCATCAGCGTGACAGATCCCGACGCGGTCGCCCTAGTGCGCACACGCCTGGCCCAACAGGGATCCGCCCAACTCATCGCACCCCCCGAGGACGTACCCGTCCTGGCAGGCATGCTGGTGGATCTGTCGATCCGCGCCATCGAAACGGACTTCCTCCAGGTATTCCCACGAGTCGTCGAGATCGATCACCGCTCCGAGGGCAGCGTCGTGGCCACCCTCGAACTTGCCGAGGTGTCCGCATGAGAAGGATCATCACCGCCGGGGCCGGCGAGACTCGACAACTCACCGATCTGGTGCAGAACCTATTGGTGTCCGAGCTGCTGGCGCCGTCAAGTCGCTTGTGGGTACTGTCCCCGTGGATCTCCGACATTGTCGTCATCGACAATGCATCCGGACAGTTCAAGAGCGTGCTCCCCGCCTTGCCGGCCCGACCCATCCGGCTGACGGAAGTACTCACCGAACTCGCCCGCCGTGGCTCGGACGTCCGAGTGATCATGCGCGACGAGCCGCGCAACGCCATCACAGGACAACGCCTCACCGACCTCGCCCCGGTGGGGCCACGGCCGACCTTGCTTATCCGGAACACACTGCACGACAAGGGCATGGTGAGCGACCGATTCCACGTTCACGGCTCGATGAACTTCACCTTCTTCGGCCAGAGAGTGAACCAGGAAGGCGTCACCGTCGTATCCGACCCCGACCAGATCGCCCGCGCTTGGGTCGAATACCAGAACAGGTACCAATTGCCATGAGCGTCGACTTCAAGGAATTCTTCGGTCCAGGCAACGACATCACGCCCACACGGGTAGAACCGAACCTGCAACTCATCCTCGAGAACTTTATGGCAGGCATCCAGCAGCGCCAGATCGGATTCTTGCCACGAAGTTCTCACGGCCGCCTGTGGTGGTACGGCTTCGCACCCACCCCGCGCCAGCAGCGCGAGACACTCGCCATCCTCGACAGTTGGATCGGCCCCACCTTCAGCGACCTGCCTCGCCACCGTGGTGCCCTCAACCCGGCTGATCCGTTCGACGCCGCACTGGCAAAGGCACCTGTCAAGCCACTGCGCTTTGAGGTGATGCCCCGCCCGACAGCGGATTCGGAGGATTGGAAACACGCGCGAGGCCAGGTACGCGACGCCCTGCTGGTTCTCAGTAAACTCCTCAACGGCCGGCCGCCCTCGGAGTTCGACGCCCCCCGAACCACCGTCGAGGTCCTCGACGACCTCGGACACGCCATCGCTGCCCGCGACCGTACTGTCGCCTTGGCCTGCCTGCGCGAACTCGAGGCGACCGCCGATCTCGACCAGCCGAACCTGGCCTTCCTGCGACTGCGACTGTTCGCTGGACTCGAGGATTGGAAGGCCGTTCTCGGGGACCGGGATCTCGACCACGTCCTCGCCATGCGTCGCCCCCTGAGTGTCACTCAAGTGATCCAGCAGGCGGTCTACGCCAGATGGTTCGCCCGGCACGACACAGCAGGCAAAGAGGAAGAACTGCTCGGAGCCGTTGCCGCGGTCCCTGCGGCATTCCGGCCGCTGTTCTCGGGCACACCGACAACGAGTCGGGCGCAGGCTGTCGTGGAGTTCCTCATCGCGGTCGACGGCGACGCGGGAGACGACACACTCAACAGGCTCCTCGACGAAGCCGGCACGATCGAACCCGGCCTCCCCGCCCATCTGCGCAATGTGCTGCACCTGCACCGGGAACGAACTCCTCAGCCCACCGCCCCGTCGGAGCCACCCGCCCCCCTGGACCAGCCCGGTGCCCCGGGCGAATCGCCCCTCGAGCGCGCGACCGGGATGATGGCCCGGGGCGAACTTCAGGCAGCCATCGAACTGGTGCTGACGCTCGAACCGAGCCTGCACGCGGCATACCTGCTCCTGACCTGTGCACGCGACCTGCAGTCACCACAGCAAGCAGCGCTGGCACTTGAGTACATCTCCACGCATCACCTCCGTGGCTTGATCGACGGAGCGAGTGCACGCCTGCGCGATGATCTTGCCTGGCTGGAGCAGTTCACCCAGGACGGACCCCGCCTGGACTGGCGCACCTGGCTGGACGCTCTGGACGGGGACCATGGCAGCACAGCGCTGGCTGCCGACCCCGAAATCACTGACGCCTGGACGCCACTGAGTAGCAGTGCACTGACCGCATGGTTTCACGATGCCTCCGACGAGGTACTCGGCAAACTCGGTGAGATCGGAGGCCAGTTCATGGCGGCGCACCGCTCCATCTTCACTGAAGATGGAGCGGCCGAACTCAGCGAACGTGTCCTTGCCGGTCTCGCGCTCAGTGGCAAGAACTCGGCCGGCGTTCGGGTGCAGACCCAAGCCCTACTGGACTATCTGCTGTCTGCCAACCCCACATCCGCGGTGTTCGCATCGGCGCTCGAGTGGACTGATCTCATCGTCTCCGCGAACGTCTCCGCTGTGACCACGACGTGGGCGATCGACGTACTGCAGACGGCGACAGCCACATCGGCAGCGGCAACCAGCCCCGCAACTGTTGACTTCTTCTACAAGATCACTAATGCGGTGAGGCCGTTTAAGACGGCACTGGACCCAACCGACATTGAGGCCATCAAGCTCATAGCCGGCGAACTGGGATGCGGTGTCCCAGAAGACTTGCTCACCGAGCAGGTACAGGACGCCGACCCCGGAGCGCCGTACCGCCACCTGCAGGACTCAAAGGTGGTGCTGTACTCCCTGACCGAGTCGGCCACCACCCGGGCTGCACAGGTACTGCGCAGCTTGGTGCCCAAGATCGACATCGAGACGAGTGCCGAGCACGACGGCAGCAGCAAACTTGCCGCACAGGCAGCCAACGCTGACGTCTTCGTCGTGGTGACAGCATCGGCGAAGCATGCCGCCACCGACTTCATTACTGCCAAGCGGGGAACGCGACCAGTTGTGCTCGTCAACTCTCGGGGCTCGTCTGCTATCTTGCGCGAACTCGCGGAAGGTTGAGCCAGGTTTCGAGGTAGCGTCGCCAGTCGTTCAATATTGCGTGCGAGTTGGCGCACAGTGCTGACTCGGCACCGGGCCGGTGCAGCACCCCGGTCGGGTGCCGGTGGGCAGGGCAGCGGGTAGCTCGAAGCGCTCGGCGTCGGCCAATGCGGGACGTGCTACCGAATGGGGTCGCGGGCGATCGAGTCATCCTCGATCGCGGTCACCAGTGCACGCATCGCCGAACGCGAGATCAGCAACGGCTGACGACTGATGTCCTGGAGTCATGTACCTGTGGTCGCAGAACGGCATGATGGTCAACGGCCGCCGTGCCGGGAAGCTTGCCGGGTAGCGGAAGCCCGAGAAGCCTGCCCAAGCGGTAACGGACAGTGAAGTTTCCGCGATTCGCGATATACACCCCGGGCGCGAACCTGCGGCTGCGCGATGAGACGACCAACACCTGGTGGGGCGGGGTGTCGCCCGCGGACACCCGCACGTGTAGACAGGTCTCGCGATAGGGCGCGACTTTGCGGCGAGGGCCGGAAAATACGCCCTGACCTGCGATAACTCAGGGCAGTGCGGCGCCCCCGGCAGGACTCGAACCTGCGGCCAAGCGCTTAGAAGGCGCCTGCTCTATCCACTGAGCTACGGGGGCCGGTGTGGTGGCCTCTGTCGTGGTGCCCGGGTGCGGGCTGATCCGTGACGTTGCCGGGACAAGGATAGGGCTCCCGCGTCCTTGTCTCTGTTGCTTCGCCTCCGTGGCTCGATGTGGAGGTTCGGTGAAGCGGTCCTGATAATCGCAGGCAGGTACGAATCGTGCACCGCTTTTGGCGTCTGGCGCACCGGGTGTTGTGCACTCGTTATGCCTGGACTGTGCTGGTGTCCCAGTCGCCCCTTCCGTCCCTTGTGTTCCGTCGGCGCGCAGACATGCTCATATGCTTCAGAATTCCCCTAAAATTGGGCATTCTTCGCATGTGGTGACCTTGGACGTACGGCCTCAGCTGATCGACGCACTCTCCGCTCTGCGCGACCGTGTCGCAGCCGCACGCTTTCCGCTGCCCCTGGCGGGGGCGCCACGCGCGCGTGCCAACCGCGACGAACTGCTCGCCCAGCTCGACGACTACTTGGTGCCCCGGTTGAGAGAGCCTGAAGCGCCTTTGCTGGCCGTCGTGGGAGGTTCCACCGGGGCCGGAAAGTCGACGCTGGTCAACTCCCTGGTGGGCAACCGGGTCAGCGAGGCGGGGGTGTTGCGGCCCACCACTCGGACCCCGGTACTGGTGTGCCATCCGGAGGATCATCACTGGTTCAGCGGGATGCGCGTCCTGCCCGACCTCACACGCGTATGGGTGCCCCAGCAGGACCCCGGCGACGAGCTCCTGCTGCCCGGCGAGGACCCCGCGCGCGTGCTGCGCGTCGAGACCGCCGAAACGCTCCCGCGCGGCCTCGCCCTCCTCGACGCGCCCGACATCGACTCCCTGGTCGCCGACAACCGCGTCCTCGCCGCCGAGCTCATCTGCGCGGCCGACATCTGGGTCATGGTCACCACGGCCGCCCGCTACGCCGACGCCGTCCCCTGGCACCTGCTGCGCACCGCCAAGGAGTACGACGTCACCCTCGTCACCGTCCTCGACCGGGTCCCCCACCAGGTCGTCTCCGAGGTCTCCCGGCAGTACGGCGCCCTGCTCACCAAGGCCGGCCTCGGCCACGTGCCCCGCTTCACCGTCCCCGAGCTGCCCGAGTCGGCCTGGGGCGGCGGCCTGCTTCCCGCCAGCGCCGTGGCGCCGCTGCGCACCTGGCTCGTCCACCAGGCCCAGGACCCGGCCGCCCGCCAGCACGTCATGGCCCGCACGGCCTACGGCGTCCTCGACTCCCTCAAAGCCCGGATGCCCGAGCTGGCCAGCGCCGCCGCCGCCCAGTACGCCGCCGCGCTCCGCCTCACCTCCGCCGTCGACTCGGCGTACGACAGCGAGCACGCGCGCGTACGGGGCCGTCTGCAGTCCGGCGCCGTCCTCGCCGGCGACGCCCTCAAACGCTGGCGCGCCTTCCCCCTCGACTGCACGGCCGGTGAGCTCCTGGACGCCCTCGTGGAGAGCCTCGCCGCCCTGCTGCTCTGTGCCGTCACGGCCGCCGACGAGCGCGTCGACGAGGCCTGGCGCCGCGAACCGGCGGCCGCCGCCCCCAGCCTCCGGGACCGCGACGGTCATCCGGAGACCGCCGAGCACCGCATCGGTCTGGCGGTACGGCGGTGGCGGCGCGAGCTGGAGGAGTACGCCGAGGACGGGGTGCGCGTCCTCGACCGGAGTGCGGCGCCCGACCCCGACGTGGTCGCCGCCCTCGTCGCCACCGCGCTTCTGGGCGGCCGTAGAGCCCGTTCCGCGGGTGAGGGGCTCGCCGAGCGCATCGGGGCCCACGGCGCGCTGCGGCTGCGCGACCGGGGCGGGCGGCTGCTCGCCGACCATCTCGACCGGGTCATGCACACCGAACGCGAGCGCCGGCTCGCCCCCCTCGACGCCCTCGACGTCCACCCGGAGCCACAGGCCGAACTCATCGCCGCGCTGTCCGTACTGCAGAAGGAGAGGTGACCGGTGACCGCCGTCACTGACCAGGACCACGACCATGGACACACGGAACCCGCCGAGGACGGCGCCGCCGAGAGCGTTCCCGAGGAGGCCGAGGCGTCCGGCGCCAGTTCCGACGAGGAGGAGGCCGTAGAACCTGAGGAGGCCGAAGAGGCCGAGGACGAGCACGCGCGCGTGGACGACGCCACCTCTGGTGCGGACTCCGGGGCCCCCTGGGGCGACGGGCTGATCGCGCGTCGGGTGACCGAGACCGCCGGGGAGCAGCAGCCCGCACCCGTCGTGGAGAGCCGGGCCTCCGCCCCGCAGACGGCGACCACCCTGGCGTACGACGGCGCCCTGCGGTCGCGGCTCGACGCGCTGCGGGAGCTGGTGGGGCTGTCCCGGACCCGGCTCGACAGCCGGACCCTCGCCGAGGCCGGACGGGTGCTAGACGAGGCCGCCGCGCGGCGCAGACTCTCCGGTCAGCACACCGTGGTCGCCATCGCGGGCGCCACCGGCAGCGGCAAGTCGCAGCTGTTCAACGCGCTGGCCGGGGTGACGATCTCGGAGACGGGCGTGCGCCGCCCGACCACCGCCGCGCCCATCGCGTGCAGTTGGAGCGACGGCGCGGCCAGCCTCATCGACCGGCTCGGCATCCCGCCCCGGCTGCGCCGCCGCCCCGCCCAGCACACGGACGCCGAGGGACAGCTGCGCGGCCTCGTCCTGGTCGACCTGCCCGACCACGACTCGGCGGCCGTGGCGCACCGCGAGCAGGTGGACCGGGTGCTGGACCTCGTCGACGCCGTCATCTGGGTCGTGGACCCCGAGAAGTACGCCGACGCCGTCCTGCACGAGCGCTATCTGCGGCCCATGGCGGGCCACGCCGAGGTCATGTTCGTCGTCCTCAACCAGATCGACCGGCTCCCCGGGGAGGCGACCGAACAGGTCCTCGACGATCTGCGGCGGCTGCTGGACGAGGACGGCATCGCGCTCGGCGAGTACGGCGAACCGGGGGCGACCGTGCTCGCGCTGTCCGCGCTCACCGGGGACGGCGTCGGTGAACTGCGCGAGGCGCTCGGCCAGTTCGTTTCGGAGCGCGGGGCCGCCGCGCGCCGGATCTCCGCCGACATCGACGCCGCCGCGTGGGGGCTGCGGCCTGTCTACGCCACCTCCCGGCGGACCGGGCTGAGCGAGGAGGCCCGGGACGAGTTCGCCGCCCGGCTCGCGGACGCGGTGGGCGCCACCGCGGCGGGCGAGGCCGCCGAGCGCGCCTGGCTGCGCAACGCCAATCGCGCGTGCGGGACGCCCTGGCTACGGCTGTGGCGCTGGTACCAGGACCGGCGTGAACCTCCCACGGGACGGCTCCCGTTGCGCGCCCAGGCGGACGAGGAGGCCACCGCGCGCCAGCGTGTGGAGCAGGCGGTGCGTACGGTCGCCGAGCGGGCGTCCGGCGGGCTCCCGGCGCCGTGGGCGCAGGCAGTGCGCGAGGCGGCCGTACGCGGCTCGCAGGGGCTGCCCGAGGCGCTGGACGACCTGGCCGCCCGCGCGGGGCTGCCGCCGGGGCGGCCGCCGCGGCCGGGGTGGTGGCCCGCGGCGGTGCTGGTGCAGGCGTCGATGACGCTGTTGCAGGTGGTGGGTGGTTTGTGGCTCGTGGGGCAGATCGTGGGCGTCATGGCGCCGAACCTGGGCGTGCCGGTGCTGCTGATGGTGGCCGGGATCGTCGGCGGGCCGCTCGTGGAGTGGAGCTGCCGGATGGCGGCTCGGGGGCCTGCGCGGCGGTACGGCATGGAGGCGGAGCGGCGGTTGCGGGAGGCGGCTGCCGGATGCGGGCGGGCGCGGGTGCTGGATCCGGTGGCGGCGGAGTTGCTGCGGTATCGGGAGGTTCGGGAGCAGTACGGGAGGGTCACGGGGGTGGGCGTGGGGTGATGCGGGTGGGGTGGAACGCCTCGTTCGAGTGGCGAGGTTTTCCACAGGCGCCGGGGTGATCCACAGGGCGCTGCGGGCTCGGCCCGGCGGAGGCAGTCTGGCTTCGCGGCGATTCGCGAGGGACGCGGTCGTCGCGGCAGACGCAGCCGTACGGGACGGGCCCGTAGGCGTATCCGGGAGGGGTGCACGATGAACGAGACGATCATTTCCGTGGTGGGGAACGTGGCGACGCAGCCGGTGTACCGGGAGGTCGCGACGGGACCCTCGGCGCGGTTCCGGCTGGCGGTGACCGCCCGTTATCTGGACCGCGAGAAGAACGAGTGGACGGACGGGCACACCAACTTCTTCACGGTGTGGGCCAATCGGCAGCTCGCCACGAACGCGGCGGCGTCGCTGACCGTGGGCGACCCCGTCCTGGTGCAGGGCAGGCTGAAGGTCCGCTCGGAGGTGCGCGAGCAGCAGACCTGGACCTCGGCCGACATCGACGCGGTGGCGATCGGTCACGATCTCGCGCGGGGCACCTCGGCCTTCCGCCGCCCGGGCAGGCCGGAGCCGGCGGTGAGCGGTCCGCCCCCGGGTCCGGAGCCGGACTGGGAGACACCGGAGGCGGTGGCTCAACCCGCGCCGGAACCGGCGGCGGTGACGTGACGTCAGTACGCCTGTGATCGTTGACCGAACTGCGGCTTATCGGCGAATGCGTGCCGAACAACCCTGGTGGATTTGTCGATAAGCCCTGTTCGCAGCGGGTCCCCGCGATAACGATTCCGAGTCGGATCGCTTGTCCTACGGGATCCCTGGGAAGCGTGGGACGCCCGGTCCTTAGGATGCCGAACAAGGCTCTCGGAGCTTGTAGTTCTGCTGGTAGGACCGTACCCCCCACGTCAACGGGTCCTGCTCGAAGGGGAATTCTGTGCTTTCTTCTTTCTCCGCGCTGTCCGGGCGCGGACGAGGGGCGGCCCGACTTGCCGCCGCGACGCTGGTGTCCGGCCTGGTCGCCGCCGGTGTGCTGGTGGCCGGTGCCGGTCAGGCCGCCGCCGACGGAACGGCGCAGAACCAGGGCGGGGCGACCGCGACGATAGGCGGCCTGAAGACCCACGGCGCGGCGGTCATCCACAGCGAGACCGGCGACCAGGAGGTCTCGGCGGGCCTGTTCGAGATGTCCGTCGACGGTGGCGGGACCCTGCAGACGTACTGCGTGGACCTGTACAACCCCACGCAGAAGGATGCCAAGTACCACGAGACGCCGTGGAGCGGGACCTCCCTCGGCGCCAACGAGAACTCGGGCAAGATCCGCTGGATCCTGCAGAACTCCTACCCGCAGGTGAACGACCTGGCGGCGCTGGCCGAGAAGGCGGGCGTCCAGGGCGGGCTCACCGAGCAGGACGCGGCGGCCGGCACGCAGGTGGCCGTGTGGCGCTACTCGGACGACGCGGACGTCGATGCCGCGGATCCGCAGGCCGAGAAGCTCGCCGACTATCTGGAGAAGAGCGCCCGGGACGTGGCCGAGCCCGCGGCGTCGCTGACCCTCGACCCGGCCGCGCTGTCCGGGCGCCCCGGCGAGCGGCTGGGCCCGGTGACGGTGCGCACGGGGGCGTCGGCCGTGACGGTGACGCCGCCGGCGGACGCGGCCACGAGCGGCGTACGGATCGTCGACAGGACCGGCAAGCCCGTCACCTCGACCGCGGACGGCGGGCAGATCTACGTCGATGTGCCCGAGGACGCGGCGGCCGGCACGGCGGAGTTGACGGTGCAGGCCTCCACGACCGTCCCCGTGGGCCGTGCCTTCACCTCCGAGAGCCGCAGCCAGACGCAGATCCTGGCCGGCTCCAGCGAGTCGACGGTGTCGGCGACGGCACGCGCGACCTGGGCGAAGAAGGGCGCCATACCGGCACTGTCGGCGGCGAAGAACTGCGCCAAGGGCGGCGTCGACATCATGGCCGCCAATGAGGGCGACGAGAACTTCTCCTTCGAGTTGCTGGGTGCGGAGTACACCATCGGCGCGGGCGAGTCCCGGACGGTGACGATCCCGCTCCAGGAGGATCAGGCCTACGACTTCACGATCGAGGGCCCCGGCGGCTTCGCCCAGCGCTTCACCGGTGTCCTGGACTGCATGACGCAGGCGGCGGAGGCCGCGGAGGCGGACAACACCTCCACCCAGACCTTGACGGAACCGAGCCCCGCGACGGTGGGGGGCACGGCCCCCGACACCAACCTCGCGGCAACGGGCAGCTCCAACGCGACCCCGGTGATCGCGGGCGTGGCGATCGGGCTGGTGCTGATCGGCGGAGCGTCCCTGCTGATCGTCCGGAGGAAGAAGACCCCTGAGCAGGACTGACCCCGACTATTGACCGCGACAACAGGTGGGGGCGGGCGGTCGGCGTCCTCAGTGCGAGGGTGTTTCGGGTGTTTTTGGTTTCGTGGGTGGGGGTGGGTTTCTACGCTGGGAGGTTGAAGGGCGCTGAGGATCGGGGGATCAAGTGGGCGCTGAGATCGTGGAGTTGGTGGAGCAGGCGGGGCCGTCGGCCGTCACCGGGGACAACGCAACGATTAGGCCATGACCGACCGTCCTGCCCCCGGGGGCAGTGGGGTGGAGGCAAGCGGTGCGGGGTCCATCGGAGTGGGCGGCAATGTCGGTGTGGCCGTCACCGGTGACGGCGCCCGGCTGGTCATGCTGCCGGGCGAGGCGGTCCGCTGGGCCAAGGACGTGGACGCGCCGCCGGGAGCGGCGAATGTGCCCGGGTCGGCATCCGGAGTCTTCGTCGGCCGCGAGGACGAACTCGCCCGGCTGCACCGGCTCCTGACCGATGTGGGGGAAGCCGCGGTCACCCAGGTGCCGGGGACACGGGCGATCCACGGGCTCGGTGGGATCGGCAAGAGCACCCTCGCCCTGCACTACGCGCACACGCACCGGCACGCCTACACCCTGGTCTGGTGGCTCAACGCCGAGACCACCGACCGGATCGTCACCAGCCTGGGTTCCCTCGCCATGCGACTGTGCCCGCAGTGGGCTGCCGCAGCGGACGTACAGGAGCGGGCGGCCTGGGCCATCCTGTGGCTGCAGTGGCACCCCGGCTGGCTGCTCATCTTCGACAACGTCGAACACCCCGACGAGCTGCGCCACTATCTCGGTGCCCTCCCGGACGGCCGGCACCTGGCCACCAGCCGCACCGCGACCGGCTGGCACGCGATCGCCCCCACCATGCCCCTGGGCCTGCTCGATGCCGACGCGGCGATCAGTCTGCTGTGCACCCTCGCCCTGGGAGAGGGACGGACCCCCACCCCGCACCAGCGAGAGATGGCCGGCGCACTCGCCGCCGACCTCGGTCACCTGCCCCTGGCCCTGGAACAGGCGGGCGCCTATCTCTTCGAGACCGGAACCTCGCTGGCCGACTACAGAACCCTGCTGGGCCAGGTCATGGACACCGCCACAGCCGGGATCGACCCGGAACGCACCATCGCCCGCATCTGGCGCCATACCCTGACCGCCATCGAGCGCCGCAACCCCCAGGCGGTCATCCTGCTCGACGCGATGGCCTGGCTGGCACCGGACGACATCCCCCGCACCCTGCTCGCCCCGCTGTGCAGCGACATCCGCACGCTCGGGGAAGCCCTGGGCGTGCTGCATTCCTACAACATGATCTCCTACAGCGCGGACCGCCAGAAGATCAGCGTGCACCGCCTCGTCCAAGCAGTACTGCGCACGCCTTCCTCGCGCCCCGGAGATCGCGGCCCTCAGGCAGGGCGCGGACGAGCCGAGCAAGCCGTCGTCCATGCCCTGGCGCCGCCACCCGGCCAGGACACCGCCTCCGAAGCTCAATGGGACGCTCTCATCCCGCATCTGATCGCCCTCGCCGCGACCACCCCGTCCGGAGACCGGGACGACCCGCTCGCCGACTGGTACGAAGCCGCCGCTCTGCGCATGCACGAACAAGGCCACTCCGCCCGCACCATCCCTCTGTATCGGGCCACTCTCACCCAGCGTGAGCGCGTGCTCGGTGACACCCACCCCGACACCTTGACCAGCCGGAGCGACCTCGCCGCCGCCTACGACATGGCGGGGGATCTGGAACGGGCCGTCCCGCTGTGCGAGACAACCCTGGCCCAGCGCGTGCAGGTGCTGGGTGACACCCACCCCGACACCCTGCGCAGCCGGAGCAACCTCGCTCTCGTCTATCAGGCGGCGGGGGATCTGGGGCGGGCCGTTCCCCTGCACGAGACGACCCTGGCCCAGTGCGAGCAGGTGCTCGGTTATACGCACCCCGACACCCTCGCCAGCCGGAGCGACCTCGCTCTCGCCTACCAGGTGGCGGGGGATCTGGGGCGGGCCATCCCGCTGACTCAGCTGACCTTGGCCCAGCGTGAGCGGGTGCTGGGTGACAGTCATCCGGACACTTTGCGAAGCCGCAGTCAGCTCGCCTGGGTCTACCAATTGGCGGGGGATCTGGGGCGGGCCGTTTCCCTGCATGAGACGGTTCTTGGCCAGCGCGTCCGCGTGCTGGGTGATACCCATCCCGACACCCTGGCCAGCCGGGACAACCTCGCCCTCACCTGCCAGGTGGCGGGGGATCTGGGACGGGCCGTTTCCCTGCACGAGACGGTTCTTGCCCAGCGCGAGCGAGTACTGGGCAACACCCATCCCGACACCCTGGTCAGCCGGAGCAAGCTTGCCGTCGCCTATCAGGTGGTGGGGGATCTGGAGCGGGCCGTCCCGCTGTCCGAGACGACGCTGGCCCAGCGTGAGCGGGTGCTGGGTGACAGTCATCCCGACACTTTGCGAAGCCGCGGTCAGCTCGCCTGGGTCTACCAATTGGCGGGGGATCTGGGGCGGGCCGTTTCCCTGCATGAGACGGTTCTTGCCCAGCGCGTCCGCGTGCTGGGTGACACCCATCCCGACACCCTGGCCAGCCGGGGCGACCTCGCCGGCGCCTATCAGACCGCGGGGGATCTGGAGCGGGCCGTCCCCCTGCTCGAGACGGTTCTTGCCCAGTGCGAGCAGGTGCTGGGTGATACCCACCCCGACACTCTGATCAGCCGCAATCACCTTGCCTGGACCTATGTGACGACAGGGAATCTGAAACGGGCCGTCCCGCTGGGCGAGACGAGCCTCGCCCAGCACGAGCGGGTCCTCGGCGACACCCACCCCGACACCCTGAACAGCCGCGACACCCTCGCCTACGCCTATGTGACGACAGGGGACCTGAAACGGGCTCTTCCGCTGTGCGAGCTGACCCTGGCCCAGCGCGCGCGGGTCCTCGGTGACACCCACCCGGACACCCTGCACAGCCGCAACACCCTCGCCTACGCCTGCCGGGTGTCGGGAGACCTGGGACGCGCTATTCCGCTGTACGAGGCGACCCTGGACCAGCGTGAGCAGGTGCTGGGTGACAGCCACCTGGACACCCTGCACAGTCGTCATCAACTTGCCTGGGCCTATGTAGTGGCAGGGGATCTGAAACGGGCCCTTCCGCTGTGCGAGGCGACCCTTGCCCAGTACGAGCGCGTCCTCGGTGACACCCACCCCGACACCCTGAACAGCCGATTCACCCTCGACCTCGCCCGCGAAACCCCAGGTCAGGGCCCCTCGACCAAACGGGTTTCCCCCCAGGGGTAGCAGTCGGGCAAGATGGGGTGTATCTGCCCACTGCCAGATTCAAGCGTCCGGACGGTTTCTCTTGGCTGAGTACATCTACACCATGCGCAAGACGCGTAAGGCGCACGGCGACAAGGTGATCCTTGACGACGTGACGCTGAGCTTCCTGCCCGGCGCGAAGATCGGTGTGGTCGGTCCTAACGGTGCCGGTAAGTCCACCGTTCTCAAGATCATGGCCGGGCTGGAGCAGCCGTCCAACGGCGATGCCTTCCTGTCGCCCGGCTACTCCGTCGGCATGCTCCTCCAGGAGCCGCCGCTCGACGAGTCCAAGACGGTCCTGGAGAACGTGCAGGACGGCGCCGCCGAGATCATGGGCAAGCTCAAGCGCTTCAACGAGGTCGCCGAGCTGATGGCGACCGACTACTCGGACGCGCTCATGGAGGAGATGGGCAAGCTCCAGGACGACCTGGACCACGCCAACGCGTGGGACCTGGACACGCAGCTGGAGCAGGCCATGGACGCCCTGGGCTGCCCGCCCGGCGACTGGCCCGTCACCAACCTCTCCGGTGGTGAGCGTCGCCGCGTCGCGCTGTGCAAGCTCCTGCTCGAGGCCCCTGACCTGCTGCTCCTCGACGAGCCCACCAACCACCTGGACGCCGAGTCCGTGCAGTGGCTGGAGCAGCACCTCGCGAAGTACGCCGGCACCGTCGTCGCCGTCACCCACGACAGGTACTTCCTCGACAACGTCGCCGAGTGGATCCTCGAACTGGACCGCGGTCGCGCCCACCCGTACGAGGGCAACTACTCCACGTACCTCGA
Source organism: Streptomyces sp. NBC_00287 (assembly GCF_036173105.1). NCBI lineage: Bacteria > Bacillati > Actinomycetota > Actinomycetes > Kitasatosporales > Streptomycetaceae > Streptomyces > Streptomyces sp. NBC_00287. Next base: position 3,456,799 of record NZ_CP108053.1, on the reverse strand, counting down.
CAAGAAGGCCTCCCGCCTCAAGGTCGAGGGCCAGAAGGACGCCAAGCGGGCGAAGCGGCTCAAGGAAGAGCTCGAGTGGGTGCGCTCCAACGCCAAGGGGCGTCAGGCCAAGTCCAAGGCGCGTCTGTCTCGCTACGAGGAGATGGCCGCCGAGGCGGACAAGATGCGGAAGCTGGACTTCGAGGAGATCCAGATCCCGCCGGGCCCGCGTCTGGGCAGTGTCGTGGTCGAGGTCAACAACCTCTCCAAGGCCTTCGGTGAGAAGGTCCTCATCGACGACCTCTCCTTCACTCTGCCGCGCAACGGCATCGTCGGAATCATCGGTCCGAACGGCGCCGGCAAGACCACCCTCTTCAAGATGATCCAGGGTCTGGAGGCCCCGGACTCCGGCAGCATCAAGGTCGGCGACACCGTCAAGATCTCGTACGTCGACCAGAGCCGCGAGAACATCGACCCGAAGAAGTCGCTGTGGGCCGTGGTCTCCGACGAGCTCGACTACATCAACGTGGGTCAGGTCGAGATGCCCTCGCGGGCCTACGTCTCCGCCTTCGGGTTCAAGGGGCCCGACCAGCAGAAGCCGGCCGGTGTCCTCTCCGGTGGTGAGCGCAACCGCCTCAACCTCGCGCTCACCCTCAAGCAGGGCGGCAACCTGCTGCTCCTCGACGAGCCGACCAACGACCTCGACGTGGAGACCCTGTCCTCCCTCGAGAACGCGCTGCTCGAGTTCCCGGGTGCGGCCGTGGTCGTCTCCCACGACCGGTGGTTCCTGGACCGAGTGGCCACGCACATCCTCGCCTACGAGGGTGAGTCCAAGTGGTTCTGGTTCGAGGGCAACTTCGAGTCGTACGAGAAGAACAAGATCGAGCGGCTCGGGCCGGACGCCGCGCGTCCGCACCGTGCCACCTACAAGAAGCTGACCCGGGGCTGATCGATCTTGCGGCATATCTACCGCTGCCCGCTGCGCTGGGCGGACATGGACGCATACGGCCACATCAACAATGTGGTCTTCCTCCGGTACCTCGAGGAAGCCCGTATCGACTTCCTGTTCCGCCCGGACAAGGATTTCCAGCAGGGGTCCGTGGTGGCGCGCCATGAGATCGACTACAAGCGGCAGCTCGTGCACCGGCACCACCCGGTGGACATCGAGCTGTGGGTCACGCAGATAAGGGCCGCGTCCTTCACGATCGCCTACGAGGTGAAGGACGACGACGTCGTCTACGTCCGGGCGTCGACGGTGATAGTGCCGTTCGACTTCGAGACGCAGCGGCCCCGCCGGATCACCGCCGAGGAACGGGAGTTCCTCGCGGAATACAGGGATGAGGACGAGGAGGAGGCCGTCGCCGCATGACGGTGCTCCACCTCGCTGACGAAGGGGAGGCGGCGGATCTCGTCGCCTTCCTCTCCCGGTTGCTCCACTACGACCGTTCAGCCGCGGTGCGCCTCCAGGCGGCCGGCACCGCGCTCGCCGTCTTCGGACGGCCGCCGTCCTTCGAGGTACTGGCGATCCGTACGGCGCGACTTGCCAAGCCGTACGAGAACGGGCTCGATATCACCCTGGACGTGACCGTGTCCGCGGGTGAACTCCTGGAAGCGGTGGACGAGTCGGCGGCCACGGCCGTCGTCCCCGGCGCCGTCACCGGTCCGCCCTGGGCGGGGGTGCTGCCGCCGCGGCGCGGCTGGCGTCCCGAGCCGGGCCTGCCCGCACCGGACGCGCTGCGCGCGATGGTCGGCGCGGCGGTGGCCGAATTCCGGGCGCGTACCGAGGAGTTGGGTACTGAGCGTCGTACCAGGGCCGAACTCGACCGGATCGGGCGGGACATCTGGTCCCGGGCCGTCGGCGACACCCCGCTTCCGGTACGGGCCGTGCATGCGGCGCAGTCGCTGGGATTCCTGCGGGCCGAGGGGGAGTTGGCGTTGTTCTCGTCGGGAGCGTGGCTACGGCTGCGCACGCCGTACGGGTCGATTGCCGTACGGCGTGCGGGACTTGGCGTCCTGGACCTCAGCGTGAATCGCTAGACCAGGGGCCACAGGGCTGCCGTCAGGGCGAAACCGATCGTGCCCATCGCGGTTGTCAGGACCGTCCACGTCCGCAGGCCGCTCGCCACGTCCAGGCCGGCCAGCTTGGTGAACATCCAGTAGCCCGCGTCGTTGATGTGCGAGACGGCGAGGCCGCCCGCGCCCATCGCCAGGGCGACCAGGGAGAGTTGGCCGGTGGACAGGTCGGCGCGCTCCAGCAGCGGGGTGAGGATGCCCGCGGTGGTGATCAGGGCGACGGTGGTGGAGCCCTGGGCCGCGCGCAGGGTCAGTGCCATCAGGAAGGCCAGGAACAGCGCCGGGAGGCCGGTGCGGTCCAGTACGTCGGCGATGGCGTCGCCGATGCCGCTCGCCACCAGCACCTTGCCGAACACCCCGCCCGCGCCCGCGACCAGGATCACCATCGCGACGGAGGGCAGCGCCGAGCCCATGACGTTCGCGATGTGCGCCCGGTCCCAGCCGCGGCGGGCGCCGAGCAGGTACGCGCACAGCGCCACGTCGATCAGCAGGGCCACCATCGGGGCGCCGAGGACGGTCAGCACGGCGCGGAGGGTGGAGCCCTCGGCGAGCAGGTTCTGGCCGAGGGTGCCGGCCAGGATGAGCAGGATCGGGGTGACGATCAGGGCCAGGACCATGCCGAAGGAGGGGGCGGCCGGGTCCAGGCCCGTGGCGGCGGGGGCGGGCTTGGTGAGTACGGCGGTGCCGTGGCCGTCGTCCATGGGGGCGACGCCCCCGGTGGACTCGGGTGCGGGGTCCTCGCCGTAGACCTCCGCGTGCACCGCCGGGTCCATCGGGTACTCGCGGCGGGTCATACGGCGGGACAGCAGATAGCCGAGCAGGACCACGGCCGCGGTGAGCGGGATGCCGAGCAGCAGGACCAGGCCCTGGTCGGCGCCGATGGCCTGGGTGACGGCGACCGCGCCGGGGTGCGGGGGCAGGAAGGCGTGCACCGTGAGCATCGCGGCGCCCATCGGGAGGGCGTAGACCAGGAGCGGCTTGCGGGAGGCGCGGGCGACTCCGTATGCGATCGGCATCAGGATGATCAGGCCGACCTCGAAGAAGACCGGGATGCCGAGGACGAAACCGGCGACGGTGAGCGCGAGCGGGGTGCGCTTGGAGCCGAAGCGGTCGATCAGGGAGTGCGCGAACGAGGCGGCGCCGCCGGAGAGTTCGATGATCCGGCCGATCATCGCGCCCAGGGCGATGATCGTGGCGATATGACCGAGGGTTCCGCCCATGCCCTCCTCGATGGTCTTCACCAGGTCGGCGGCGGGGACGCCCGCGGCGAGGGCGACGCCGATGGAGACGACGACCAGGGCGACGAACGGCTGGACCTTCGCGCGGAGGATGAGCAGCAGGAGGGTGGCCACTCCGGCGGCGGCGATGAGGAGGAGCGTGGTGTGGCTCATCGGGGGCCTCCCGCCGGTGAGTCGGTGTTCTTGGGGGAGAGGAGGGTGACCACGGACGAGTCGTCGTTCGCCGCGAGGCCCGCCGCCTCGCCGAGGAGGTAGAGCTGCTGGGCCGCGGAGGCGAGCGGGACGGGGACGTGGGCGTCCTTCGCGATGCCGGTGACGATGCCCATGTCCTTCACGAAGATGTCCAGACGGGACTTCACCTCGGGGGCGGTGTCGTGCGCGTACGTCTCGACCATGCGGGGGCCTCGGTCGGCGAACATGAACGAGCCCGCGGCGCCGTGACGCAGGCTCTCCACGACCGTCGCCGGGTCCAGGCCGAGGCCGCGGGCCAGCGCGATCGCCTCTGCGGCGGCGGCGATGTGGACGCCGGCGAGAAGCTGGTTGATCGCCTTGAGGGCCTGGCCGTCTCCGGGGTTCTTTCCTACGACCGTGAGGGTGGAGGCGAGCAGGTCGAGGACCGGGCGAGCCTGGTCGAGGGCCTTGTCCTCGGCGCCTACGACGATGAGGAGATCACCGTTTCCGGCTCGGACCGGGCCGCCGCTGACGGGGGCGTCCACCGTGAGGATGCCTTGCTCCGCGAGGCGGGCGGCCGTGGTGCGGGCGGCTTCCGGGCCGACGGTGCTGGTGAGGATGACGGTGGCGCCGGGGCGGAGGGTCTCGGCCACGCCGCCCTCGCCGAAGAGGGCGGCGTCGACCTGGGGTTGGTCGCGTACGGCGAGCAGGACGACGTCGGCGTGCGCGGCGGCCTCCGCGGGCGTGCGTGCTGCGGTGCCGCCGGCTTCGGTGAGCTGGGTGAGGCGGGCCTCGGATATGTCGTAGGCGGTTACGGGGAGTTGGGTGGCCAGGCGGGTGGCCATGGGGAGGCCCATGGCGCCCAGGCCGATTACGGCGGTTTGGGGACGGGGGTGCATGGGGGGCCTTTCTGGGGAGCCGGGGGGTGGGATTGCCGGTGGGGAGGCCGGAGTTGGAGGTGCCTGGTCGCTGCTAGGCGAGCTGCCTGATGATTCGGGATGCTGCCTCTGTCACCGCATCTCGGCCTGCGCTCCAGATGCTCACTACGTCTGAACCCGGTATGGCCTTGGGGAGTTCGGCCTGTACCGCCTGGAGGTAGGCCCTGCGGAGTTCTGCGTTTACGTTGATCTTGGCTACGCCTCGGGTGAGGGCGGCCTTGAGCTGGGGCTCGGGAAGGCCGCTGGCGCCGTGGAGGACCAGGGGGACGGGGTTCGCCGAGCTGATTTCGCTCAGGCGGTCCAGGTCCAGGCGTACAGGGGTCGCCGTGAAGCCGTGGACGTTTCCGACCGCTACCGCCAGGGCGTCTACGTCCGTTTCCGCCACGAACTCCGCCGCCTGGGCGGGCTCTGTCATCGCGGTGGTCGTTGCGCTCGCGTTTGTCGAGACGTCCTCGTCGCCCGGCAGCGCGCCCAGCTCCGCCTCGACCCAGGCGCCGTAATCGGCGGCCCGGCGTACCGCTTCTCGGGTCAGGGCGATGTTCTCCCTGAAGGGGAGGTGGGAGCCGTCGATCATCACGGACGTGTAGCCGGCCTCCAGACAGGCCGTGATCTCGTCGAGGTCCCGGCTGTGGTCCAGGTGGACGCCCACGCGGACGGAGGACGCCTTCGCCGCGTCCAGGGCCAGGCGCATCAGCGGGTCGCGTCCCGCGTGCTTGAAGGGGCTGGAGCCCGCCTGGATCAGGACCGGGTGCTCGGGGTTCGCCTCCGCCGCCGCGACGATCGCCTGGACCGTTTCCAGGTTGTACGCCACGAAGCCGGGCAGCGCTCGGTTCGATTCGTAGGCACGGGTCAGGGACTTCAGGGCCTCGGGGCCGGTCAGCAGCATCAGGCGGCGCTCCTCAGGAGGGTGAGGGCGTCGGCGAGGGCGTTGTCGCCGCCGACGTTCCCGGCGAACACGATGTAGGGGATACCGGCGGCGGGCCCGTCGACGGGCTGCCAGAGGGAGACGATCCCGGGCAGCAGCGTGCCCCGGGCCCAGGCTCGGCGGATCTGAAGGCCGTGGGTGGCCGTGTCGCTGGACGTGATGCCGCCCTTGGCGATGACGAACGCCGGGCGCTGGGCCTCGGTGATCCTGCGGACCGTTTCCACCAGGGCCGCGGAGACGCTGCGGGAGATCGCCAGGCTTTCGTCGGGGTCGGCGGCGGTGACGACGGTGCGGGTGGTGCGGATGACCGTGTCCGCGGTGTGCAGGGCTGTGGCGGCGGCCGCTGCGATCTCGGCTATGTGGGCGTCTCGGTGGGCCGGGTCCAGGAGTTGGGCCACCTCGAGTTCGTACTCGGCGAGGTCTGTGGTCGTTTCGCGCAGGTGGTTCAGCTGGCGGGTGGTCAGGGAGACGTGGGAGCCGACGACTATCAGGCCATGGGGGGCGGGGGCGCGGAGGGGGGTGAGTTCGGTGGGGGTGAGCGGGGGGTGGGCCGGTTGGGCCGCCCGGGCTCGGACGAAGGACGGGCCTACGCGGTAGAGGAGGCGGGTGCCGGTGCGCTCCGCTTCGGCTGTGGCGAGGGCGAGGACTCTCAGGTCGTCGTCGCAGACCGCGTCCACGACGGCGGGGGCGCCGTCCCGGAGGGTGGCGAGTTGCTTCGCCACGTGGGTGGGGCCGCCTGTGCGGAGGTCGGTGAGGGTGATGCGGAGGACCTTGTCGGCGGGGGTGCGGCCCTGTGTCTTCTCCTCGATCCAGTCGGGGAGGTCCGAGGAGGTGTAGCCGAAGGTGGCGTCGCGGGCGAACTCGCTCTCGCCTACGGGGAGGAGACCGTCCGGGGTGCGCATCCAGTGGGTGGAGTCGACGGTGAGACGGCCGGCTTCGATGTAGGCGGGGACGAGGACGACGCCGTCGGGGGCCTGGTCGGTGGTCGCCAACTCCTCGGCCAGTACGTCGGTTTCGAGGGGGTAGTGGCCTCGGAGGGTGGAGTCGCCTCGGGAGGCGATGACGTACGGGATGTCTTCGGCTTCGGAGGCCTGGTGGAGGGCCCTTGCTATCTCGCGGTTGCGGGCGGCCGCGTTGTGGGGGGCGAGGCTGCGGGTGTTGGTGAGGACGAAGAATGCGGGGGTGTTCTGGCGTAGGGCCCAGCGGAGGTCTTCGACGGTCCAGGTGGTCAGGACGGGGAGGTCCTTGATGGTCTGGGTGCCGGTGGGGTCGTCGTCCAGGACGGCCAGGCGGGGGGCGGTGGTGAGGCTCGCGGCTACTTCGGCGGGGGTGATGTGCCTTATGGGTGGGACATTTGTGAGTACTTCGGACTCGGGGAGGGTGTGACGGGGTAGGGACATGGCGGTTCCTGGGTGGGGGTGCGTTGATGAGTGCTGTGGGGTGGGTGCGCGGCCCGCAGCTACGGCGGCCTCAGTCGCTTACTGGTCCGTCGACTTCAGTACGTGCGTCCGGTAATCCGTCGCCGTCTGGTTCATGTGGGCGTTCATTGCCTCGCGGGCCTTGTCCGGGTTGCCGGATTCCAGGGCCGTCAGTACCGCCTCGTGGTGGGCGATGGCGTTGAGGCGGATTTGGGGGACCGCGGAGGTTTCGCGGCGGCCCTTGGCCAGGAGGGGGCCGAAGGGTTCGAAGAGGAGGGGGACGAAGAGGTTGCCCGTCGCCCTCATCACCGTGGCGTGGAAGTCGATGTCGGCCTGGACGAACTTCTCCGTGTCCGCCTCGTCCGCCGCCTCGCGCATCGCCGCCAGGTGTTCACGCAGCTCCGCGAGATGGGTCTCGTCCCGGCGCAGTGCCGCGAGCTCCGTCGCACCGTTCTCGATCAGCCGGCGCGCCTCGATCAGGCGCTCCGAGAGCGACGTTTGAGAGGAGCGGGATGCCGCTCGGACCACCGGTTCCAGGGCCGTCCAGCGGTCCGGCGGGTTCACATACGTACCGCGGCCGCGCACCACTCGTACGACGTTCTGTGCCCGTAGCTGCTTGACCGCCTCGCGTACCGTCAGCCGGCTCACCGAGGACTGCTCGGCGAGTTCCCCCTCCGGGGGAAGCGCGGCGTCCGGCAGGTAGGTGCCGTCGATGATCTCGCTGAGCAGGCGTTCGGCGAGGTCTTCGGAGAGCGACATCTTCGGGCCTCCGGCGGGATGAGCGAATGAGCGGGCGGAACGAGTGCGGCGGTCGAGAGTCACCGTACGGGGTGCGTGCGGTGGCCTCGAGGGGTACCTCAGATATCTGACGTCAGACATCTGATGTCTTGGTGTGCGTAACCCTGACACCGAGGCGGGGGAACGTCAATACCCCCGCCGCATTTCCGTTCGGTAACAGGGAAGGGCTCAGCTCGCCGTGTTCACCATCGACGCCGCCGCGTACGTCAGGTAGTTCCACAGCGTCCGCTCGTGCTCCTCGGACAGGCCGAGTTCGTCGACGGCGTCCCGCATGTGCTTCAGCCAGGCGTCGTGTGCCGCCCGGTCGACGGTGAAGGGGGCGTGGCGCATCCGCAGCCGGGGGTGGCCGCGGTTCTCGCTGTACGTCGTCGGACCGCCCCAGTACTGGATCAGGAAGAGCACCAGGCGCTCCTCGGCGGGGCCGAGGTCCTCCTCGGGGTACATGGGCCGCAGGATCGGGTCCTCGGCGACACCCTCGTAGAAACGGTGGACGAGGCGGCGGAAGGTCTCCTCCCCGCCGACCTGCTCGTAGAAGGTCTGCTCCTGAAGCGTGCCGCGCCGAATCTCATTCACTCACCCATGGTCTCAGACGCCATGACCCAGGACTTGAGACTTAGGACCTCCCCCGGCACTCGCCCCGCGCCGCGTCCCGCAGGACAGTGGAGGCATGAGCGCGCAGGATCTCGACCGGGACGGCAAGGAGCTCGACGACCTTGCCGATACGGCGCGGGCGGAACTCGTGCGGGAGATCGACCGGAGCGGGGCCTGGGCCGAGGACCCGGTGTGGCGGGAGGTGTTCGCGGCTGTCCCGCGCCATCTCTTCGTGCCCTACTACTACGTCGGCGCCGTCGGCGGATACGAACGGCGCTGGGGCGAGAGCCCCGAACCCGGCGCACGGGAGCGCTGGATGCGCGGCGCCTACGCGGACGTACCGCTGGCCACCCGGCTGCGCGACGGGGAGCTGCTCTCCTCCAGCAGCCAGCCCTCGCTGATGGCGATGATGCTGGTCGCGCTGGGTGTGGAGGACGGGGACCGGGTGCTGGAGATCGGCGCGGGAAGCGGATACAACGCCGCCCTGCTCGCCCAGCGGCTGGGCGACGACGATCTCGTCACCACCATCGATCTGGAGCCGGATATCACCGAGTCCGCGCGGCAGCATCTGGCCGCCGCCGGGTACCACCCCGTCGTCCTGACCGGCGACGGCGCGCGGGGTGCTCCGGAACGGGCGCCGTTCGACCGGATCATCGCGACCTGCAGACTGCCGTCGATCCCGCCCGCCTGGCTCGCCCAGTGCCGGGAGGGCGCCCGGATCCTGACCCCGATGGCCACCGGTCTGGTCGCCCTGACCGTGCAGGACGCCGAGCATGCCGAGGGGCGCTTCCTGCACACGCCCGCCTACTTCGTCCCGCTGCGCGGCGGCGACCGGTCCGAGTCCGAACCGGCACCCCTCGGCGGAGTGCCGCGCCGGGCCAGGGATCACGAGCTGTTCCGCTTCCTGCTGGTGCTGAGCCAGGGCAGCCTGGATCCGCAGGAGGCCTATCAGCTGTGGGACCGCGAGGGCGAACCGCAGCGCCAGCGCTACGGCATCACGGTCAGCGGCGAGAGCGAGTGGGCCTGGCTGGACGATCCGGAGGGGCCGTACGCCTGGCCCCTCCGTTGACGAGCCTCAGCCCCTGCGGATGGTGATCGTCGTCCAGGCGCCCACGTGCACGCGGTCGCCGTCCTGGAGCGGTACCGGCACGAACGGCTGGATCGGGTCCTCGGAGCCGTTCACCGTGGTGCCGTTCGTCGAGTTCTGGTCGACGACCGCCCAGGAACCGTCCGGCTGCTGGACCAGCACCGCGTGCTGGTGCGAGACGCCCGGGTCCTCCGGCGGCACCGACAGATCGATGTCGGGGGTGTCGCCGGTGGAGTGCCGACGGCGGCCGATGGTGATCTGGTTGCCGGCGAGGGTGCGCTGCTGCTCCGGCGAGTACGCGGGCAGGTTGAGGCCCGTGGCCTCGGGGCCCGAGCGCTGCATCATCGCCATGAAGTACTCGCGGTCCGGGCCGATCGTCGCCGTCCAGGTGGCCGGCTGCTGCGGGTAGCCCGGGCCGGGCGGGGGCGGGGCCTGGCCGGAGCCGGGCTGGGGGTAGCCGTAACCGCCGCCCTGGGGGCCGGGGCCGCCGGGTGCGGTGGAGGAGGGGGGCGAGATCACCCAGTCGTCCTCGCCGCCGCCGAAGGAGGGGCCGCCGGGCTGGGGACGGTTCGTCTCCTGCGGGAACGGCGGAGCGGGCGGACCGGAGTGGAACGCCTGCGGGGCGCCGGGGCCACCAGGACCTCCGGGACCGGCGGGCGGCGTGGGACCGGGCGGCGGCGGAACCGGCCGCGAGGGGTCACCACCGAAGCCGGACGGGCCGCCGGGAGCACCGGGACCGCCCGTGCCACCGGGTCCCCCCGGGCCGCGGAAGCCATCGGGACCACCAGGAGCGCCGGGACCACCAGGTCCGCCGTAAGCACCGGGGCCACCAGGAGCACCGGGACCGCCGGGCCCACCAGGACCGCTCTGGCCGCCGAAGCCACCAGGACCATTCGGACCCCCGGGACCACCGGGCCCACCCTGGCCGCCGAAGGGACCGGGACCTCCAGGCCCACCCTGCCCACCGAAGCCACCGGGACCGTTCGGGCCCCCAGGACCCCCCTGGCCACCGAACGCCCCAGGCCCACCAGGACCGCCGGGCCCACCAGGCCCGTTCGGCCCCGGATTCGGATCCGTCCCGAACGGCGGGATCGGCTCAGCAGGCCGGTTCATCTGCGAGGGCCGCGAGCTCTGGTAGTCGTACGAGTCACCCCCGCCGTAGGACGGCCCGGGCGGCTGCTGCTGGAAGCGGGCCGCCGGGCTGGGGCCGGAGCCGGGCGCCGGCTGGCGCGGGGCGGCCGGGGTGTACGAGGTGGCCGTGTTGGTGAGGAAGTTCCACCGGCACTCCTCGCAGAACGGCGCACCGCCCTCACGCGGCGTGCGGCACTGCGGGCAGAGTTCCGGCTCGGGGTCCGGCACGGCGGACAGGTGGGAGCGGCCGGCCTGACCGGGAGGCGGCGGCGGAAAGCCGTAGCCGCCGCCGGGCGGGGGCGGCGGGGGAGGGGGCGGAGGTACGGAACCGGCCATGCGGTGACCGCAGACCTCGCACCAGTCGTCGGAACCCGACTGGTGTCCGTTCGGGCAGGTCGGCATGTCGGCGCTTCCCCCTCTCCTTTCCGGCCGGGACGGCCGGATTTCTCCAACCCCGAGGGGTCAGGCTCGCGTCAGTGTCCGGGCTGGTACTCGGGCACTTCTTGTGTCACTTCTTTACACGAACAGTCTTTGTCGACCGGGTTTCGAGAGTCATCTCGTCGGCCTCCGCGACCTTCGCCTTCAGTCGCACAGTACCTGCCGCGGCATCGACCACGTCCACCACCTTCGCAAGGAGTTTCGCCGTATCGGCGTTTCCGGAGGCGCTGGCGAGCTGAACGGCGCGGCCCAGCTTGGCCGTTGCTCCATCCATATCGCCCGCTTTGCGCAGATCGAGCCCTTGTTGAATGGCTTGTGCCAGTTCTGCCTGCCCGGTGTAGTGGGCGACTTGAGGGTTGATCGACGTGGAGGCGACCATGTCGTCGGTCCACACGGCCCGTACCAGGCCCTGGGCGCCGAGGTTCTGGACGCTGCCGTCCGGTTGCGGGATGACCAGGGAGACGCGGGCGGCCAGCATCTCCTGGCCGAGACCGGCGACCGGGACCTCGACGCATACGTGGTAGTCACGGGACTCGTCTCCCCAGGAGCCGGTGGGGTAGTCCCCGGAGCGCGGGCCCGATTCGGTACGGCGGTCGGTCAACTCCTCGACCGTCGGCGCCACTTGCTTGACAAACTTGATGGTCGTGCCCACCGGTGTCCACACCCTGAGGGCGACGTCCGCGACCTCCTTGCCCATCGCCGTCTCCATCATCTGCGTGAAGTCGGCGGCCAGGCCCGCCGGGTCGGCGACGATGTCGGCGGTGCCGAGCAGGGCGGAGGCGATCCCTGTGACTTCTTTCACTTCCCAATCGGTGCCCACGCCGCGGGCATCGCAGGTGAAACGCCCGGCGCAGGCGTCGAGCGCGGCGCGCAGATCCTCAGGTGACTCGTGTTCATTGCGGCCGTCGGTGAGCAGGATGCCGTGGCGGATGGCGACGTCCGCGGAGGACAGCAGCCGGTCCGCGAGCCTGAGCCAGGTGCCGATCGCCGTACCGCCGCCCGCGCTCAGCTTGCGCAGCGCCTGCTTGGCCTGGTCGCGGGTGGTGGCGTCGGCGACCGCGAGGCGACCGCCGCCCGGGTAGACCTCCTTGGCGACATGGGTGCCGTCGATCACCGCGAAGTGCACACCGTCGCGCAGGGTGTCGATGGCCGCGGCCGTCGCGTCCCGGCCGCCCCGCATCTTGGTCGGCGGGTAGTCCATCGAACCCGAGCAGTCGACCATGATCGCCACCGCGGCGGACGGGCCCTGTCCGGGTGTGTAGAGCGGTGCCGCGACCGCGTTTCCGATCGTGCCGCCGCCGGTAGCGCTGACCGTCACGATCGCGTTGACCTCACGGCCGCCCTCGGGGAGGTACTCGTTCTGGTACACGTCCATCGAGAACTGCGGCACGTTCGACTTCGAGAAATTGGCCATGCCTTCTCTGATCCCCCTAGGTCGCCCCACCGGGGTGGGGCGATGGCTGATGGCGGACCGGTCCCCTCCGGTCCGTCGAGGCTTCCCCGCTACGTGGCCTCAGGCCGATCCTGCCCCCATCGGCGGGGCCGGGAACGGCAGCACGGCCACTGTTACGTTGTCGTGGCCCCCGCCGTCGAGCGCATGACCGACCAGCACCTGGGCGCTGTGCAGGGGACGTACGGCCGCGTCGAGGGGCACCACGTCCGCCATGTCCTCGGCCGCTTCGGCGTAGTTCCACAGGCCGTCGGTGCAGACCACCACCACTCCGGGCCGGTCCGGCTTGAAGGAAGCGGTGTGCGGCTCCAGTTCGTAGGCGTCCGCGCCGAGCCAGCCGGTGATCGCGTGGGCGCGCTCGTCGGCGTACGCCTCGGCCTCGTTCATCAGGCCCGCGGCGACCATCTGCGCGGCCCAGGAGTCGTCCTCGGTGAGCCGGGCCGGGGGTGTGCTGCGGTCCACCGGGACCCAGTAGACGCGGCTGTCGCCGACCCAGCCGACGACCAGCAGCCCGGAGGTGATCACCGCGCCGACCAGGGTGCAGGCGGGGGCGTTCTGGTGCGGGGCGTGCTCGCGGGCGGTGGCGGGCTCGTCGGCCAGCGCGTTGACCGCGCGGGCGGCGGCCACGATCGCCTCGTGCATGGCCTGCTGCGGATGCGTGCCGTGCGGCAGGGCCGCGAGCAGCGCGTCGCTCGCCGCGCGGGACGCGGCCAGGGAGGCGTCGTCGGGGCGGGTCGCCGAGGAGACGCCGTCGCAGACGATCGCGAGGACCGCGGGGGAGCCGTCGGCGAGGGCCGTGCAGCCCACGGCGAAGGAGTCCTCGTTGCGGTGGTGGCGCAGTCCGCGGTCGCTGACGGCCGCGACCGGGCCGCACTCCTGTTCCATGTGGTCGCGCTCGCGGGGCTGGGCGTGTCCGCAGTTCTCGCAGTAGCCGTCGTGGTCGACCCGGCCGGACCGGCAGGCCACGCACACCTTGGCGGCCTCCGCGGGCGCGGGCTGCTCGGCGGCGATGCGCGGATCGGGCGCCTGGAGCGGGTACTCCTCGGGCTCGGGCCGGCGGTCGAACCGTACGCCCGAGTGACCGCGGCCGTCCGACTCGGCGCCCTCGAGATCGGCGGGCAGATGCACCGCCGCCGGGGTGTCCGAGCTGTCCGGCTCGGAGGCGCCCGGCCAGGCCACGTCGGCGGCGCCGGCCGGCGGGGGCGGGGCCGTGCCGTTGACGGCGGCCGGTGTGCCGGCGAGGGCGGACAGGTCGTATCCGCACTTCTCGCAGAAACGGTCACCCGACTGCAGCGGTTCCGCGCAGCTCGGGCACTTCGACAGAGCGGCCTGCTGGGGCATCTGCGACATCAACTACACCCACGTCCGGGGGCGGTAACGGTTGGCACGTTCCACCAGGTCGATCCTCTCCTCGCCGCCCTGCGCGAGCCGGGCCAGCGTGCGGTACGAACGCTCGAGGCCGAACCGCAGTCCCCGCTCGTCCAGGCCGCTGCCGAGCAGCGACCGTCCCCCGGCGGCGGTGGGGACGGAACCCTGGCCACCGGAGAGTATCCAGTCCAGCGCGCAGCCGAGCACCTCGGCCGCCAACTGCTCGCGGCGCGCGGGGTCCAGGCCGTACGCCTGCAGCGCCTCCACCTGCCCGGCAGCTGCGGTCAGGTCGTCCAGGAACGGTACGTCACTGGCGACCGCGGTGCGCTGCCGCAGCCGCGCCCGCACGGCCGCCACCCGCGCGGCCGTGTAGTGGATGGAACTCTCCGGAATCGACTCCAGCGTCCGTACGGCGCCCCGCCGGTCGCCGGTGGCGAGCTGGACGCGGGCCAGGCCGAACGCGGAACTCACATAGCTCGGGTCGGTCGACCAGACCAGCCGGTAGTACTCGGCGGCGTTGTCGAGCTGGCCGAGCACCTCCGCGCACAGGCCGAGGGCCAGCTTGGGCGCGGGCTCGCCGGGGAAGGCGTCGTAGATCGCGTCGAAGGAGAGCGCGGCGCCCTCGTGATCGCCGGTCACCAGCGCGGCCACACCCCGGTACCAGACCACCCGCCAGTCGTCGGGCCGCTCCGCCTCCAGGCGCAGCAGGGTCTCGTGGGCGGTGCCCGCGTCGCCGCTCTCCAGCCAGGCCCGCACCTGACGCAGCCGTGTCTCGGTGGAGGGCGCCGGAGCGGCGGCGAGCGCGCCGGCGAGTTCGGCGGGCGCGGAGGCCAGCAGGCCCGCGAGGAAACCGGCGTTGGGGTCACCGGGATCCACATGCGGTACGGGGAGCGCGAGGGCCGCCGCCGGGGCGTTGACGGGCTTGACGAGGCCCGCGGACAGCGCGGGGGTGGCGGTGGCGGCGCTCTTTTCGCGCGCCCCCAGCCGGGAGACCTCCCCGTCCAGCTTCGGGAACAACTCGGAGTCCGTGACCTTCACTTCGGGCCCGAACAGGGTCGACAGCGCGGGCCGCGCCCGCCCCGTCTGGAGCGAGACGACCTCCCGCAGTACGCCCGTCAGCTGTTCCGCCATCTCCTGCGCGGACGCGAACCGCCGCGCCGGATCCGGGTCCGTCGCCCGGACCAGCAGCCGGTAGAAGGACTCGTACTGCCGGAAGACCTCGATGTTGTCCGGGTCGGGCAGGGAGTCCACGAAGACGTTCGTGTAGCCCTGGAAGTCGAAGGTCAGCACGGCCAGGGTGCGGGCGACCGTGTAGAGGTCGCTCGCCACCGACGGGCCGACCTCCGCGACCTCCGGCGCCTGGTAGCCCACCGTGCCGTAGATGGCCGACTCCTCGTCGTCCATCCTGCGCACGGCGCCCATGTCGATGACCTTGAGCTGGCTCTCGGTCTGGATGGCGTTGTCGACCTTGAAGTCGCAGTACAGCAGGTTGCGGCTGTGCAGATGGCCGAGCGCCTCCAGGGCCTCGATGCCGTACGCGCAGGCCTGCTCCACCGGCAGCGGATCGCGCTTGCCCGCGGTCGTGCGGCGGTCGTTGGCGATCTCCTTGAGGGACTTGCCGCCGACGTACTCCATGACGATGTAGCCGTCGAGGGAGCCCGTGCGCTGGTCCAGGTGCTCGACGAAGTTGTAGATCCGCACGATGTTGGCGTGCTCGATCTCCGCGAGAAAGCGCCGCTCGGAGATCGCGGCGGCCATCGCGTCCTGGTCGCCCGTGTCCAGCAGGCCCTTGAGGACCACCCAGCGGTCGGAGACCGCGCGGTCCACGGCGAGGTAGACCCAGCCGAGCCCGCCGTGCGCCAGACAGCCCACGACCTCGTACTGTCCGTGCACCACATCGCCGGACTTCAGTTTCGGGATGAAGGAGTACGGGTGCCCGCACTTGGTGCAGAAACCTTCCGTACGGCCGGGCCGCTCGCCGCGCGCCCGGCCCACCGGCGCCCCGCAGTCGGAGCGCGAGCAGAACCGCTTGCGCTCGGGCACCTCGGGGTTGTCCTGCACCATCGCGCGCGGATCGGGCCGCGGCACGTCCGGGACGTCCACGAGACCGACGCCGAGCCGCCCCCGCCCGGAGCCACTGGCGGGGGTGCCGGAGCTGCGCACCGACACCGAGCGGCCGGTGGAACGGCCCGACAGGGACCGCGAGAGCCGCCCGGACACCGAGCGGCGCGACTTCGACGACTGGGACGACGTACGAGAGCTGCTGCGGCTGCTGGAGCGGGAACTGGTGCTTCCCGAACCGCCCTTGGCGCCGCCCGTCACTCCGGTGGGCGTGGAGCCGACCATGCCGGAGGTGGAGACGACCGGGGCCAGACCGCAGGTGTCGCAGTACAGCTCGCCGCCGCCCACGTCCTCGTACGCACCGCCGCAGCCCGGCCGCTGGCAGCTCTGTTGTGCCTGACTCATGACCTCGTCTCCCCCCGACGATCCTCCGGGCCGCCCTGTTCCGGCACGCGCGGGGCGCCCAGTACTTCGGCCGCCGCCCGCTGGTAGCGCAGGACGGCCTGTTCCGCGACGCGCAGATCGCAGGGCGCGCTCCACAGCATGCGCCGGGCCGCGTCGTACCGCTCGATGAGGAACGGGTCCTCGGCGAGGCCGTGCCGGGCGACCTTCGCCTTGTACGCGTCCAGCCGGCCGCGCAGCTCCGCGCGGACCGCCAGCGGCTGTGTGACCGCGGTCAACGACTCGCGGGCGCGCAGCAGTTCGTCCTCCGCCTTCTGCTCGAGCGACTCGAGGAGCGGGGACAGCCGGTGCCACTGGGCGTGCCTGCGGTACTCGGCGGCGGTCGCCAACTGCTCCTGGAGCACGGTCGGCGGGCCGCTGACGACCGGTACCTCGGTGGCGGCGATCTTCGCCAGGACCTCGCCGCGCGCGGTGCGCGCCTCGGCGAGGGTGCGGTCCGCGCGGGAGAGCACGTCCCGCAGCTTCACCAGGCGAGCCTCGGCGTCCTGGCGGACGGTGAGCACGGCGTCGATCTCCCGGCGCACATCCTCCAGGGCGCGCGCCTCACGGTCGTAGACCGTGGTGTCCGGCTTGCCGCCGCCCGGCGCGGAACTCCCTTGTGCGGGGCGCCAGAAGGCCAGCGGATCGGACACCACCTGCTCGCGCAGGCGCGTCAGCGTGCGGGTGATGCGCTCCAGGTCGTCGCCTGCCGGGTGCTCGCCCGGGCGTACGCCTACGGAGTGCGCGAGCTTGCGGGTGCGCTGGAGCTCCGCGGCCAGTAAATCGATCCGTGCGGGCAGCGCCGACCACACCGCGTCGGCGGTGACGACCATATCCAGACTCGTCGCGTACAGCTCGTTCATCCGGTCCACCAGCGTGACCAGTGAGAACCGCTCGCTGAGCTTGCCCGAACCGCCGTGCAGCGTCGGCGCGTTGGCGGTCGCCGCTGCGGAACCGGCGACCGTGACGCACTCGCCGCGCAGCAGCTCCGTCAGTTCCACCAGGTCCTCGCGGCTGGACCAGCGGCGCCGGGAGCGGATCTCGCGGGCGCCGCGCAACGCGTCCGTGTAGGCATCGAAGTAGGCCCACAGCAGCGTGATCGAGGCCTCCGCGGCCGTCCAGCGCTCCTTGGTGACGCCGGTGAGTTCGGCGCCCTCGAGGAGTCTGCGGCCCGCGTGGTCCTGGAGGGCGAGGAGCGAGGTCTCGATCGCCTCGTGCTCCGCGCCGAGCCGCGCCAGCGCACGGTCCACCTCGTCCCGGTCCATCACCGGCCCGGGGGGTCCCGTGACGCCCATCGATCACCTCTCGCTGCTGTGTTGTGCCTTGGGGGTGTTGCTCGGTCTGTCGGGGTTCAGCTCTTGCGGAGGTACTGCGGGGCGGGCGGCTCCGAGTCCTTCGACTCCGCTCCCAGTGTCGCCGAAAGCCAGTGGTCGTACGACGACTGCCAGCCGCCGGAGGTGTCCTTGCGGTAGTCCACCAGGATCTGGTTGACCCGGCGTACCAGATCGTCGGCGTCCTTCTTCATCGCCACGCCGTAGTACTCGGTGGTGAACGCCGCGCCCTTCAATTCGACCGTCGGATCTTGCGCGGCCTGGCTCGCGGCGAGGGCACCGTCGGTCACCACCGCGTCCACCTCGCCGAGTTGAAGCCTGACCAGGCAGTCCAGCTGGTTGGGCACGGTGTTGGAGATATCGGCGGAGGCGGGCAGGTCGCCGTCCTTCTGGCCCTGCTCCAGGGTGGAGTACGCCGTGGAGCCCTCCGCGGTGCAGATCTTCCGCTCGGCGAGGGTGTCGTCGTAGCCCTTGATCTCGGAGGACTTGGGGGCCAGCACCTGCTGGCCGGTCTTGAAGTAGGGGGCGGAGAAGGCGACATCGGCGAGCCGGTCGCAGTTGATCGTCATGGTGCGCACCACCATGTCGACGCGGCCCTCCTGAATCGCCGGGATGCGCTGGTTGGTGGGGATCGCCTTGAACTGCACGGCGTTCGGGTCGCCGAGGATGTCCTCGGCGATGCGGTGCACCAGGTCGATGTCGAAGCCCTCCAGCTCGGCGGTGCCGGTGCTGTTGGGGTTGCGGTAGCCCCAGCGGTAGCTGTTCTGGTCGACGCCGACGATCAGCTTGCGCTTCTCGCCCTGCCGGCTCTTGATCGCGTCGATGGTGGGGCCGTCGGCGCCGGACGGGGAGAGCGTCTGCTTCTCCGGGTCCGCGCACTCCGCCACCGCGCGCGCCCGCAGGACATGGCCGATCCCGGGGCCGCCGGTGCCGGTGCTGCCGTCGCCGGCGGCCTGGGTGTGCGGCAGCAGCAGCGCGAGCAGCACCGCCAGGGCGCACACGGCCGCCATCGCGCCCACTCCGCCCCAGCCCTTCAGGCTGGCCCGCAGACGTCGTCCATGCATCGTCATGCCCCCTCTCACCGGTACTCCGACAGCCTGCGGCCGATGCCCAGGACGGCGCCCGCCGCGCCCAGGACGGCCAGGACGGCCGCGCCGATCGACAGCCCCGCCATCGCGTCCAGGCCGTCGCCGGCCGCCGCCTTGAACTCGGTCGTCTCGTGCTTCAGCGCGGTGGCGAGGTTGTCGTCGACACTGTCGAAGCACTCGCCGGTGGTGCCCTTGGCGCCGATCACCTTGTCCAGCGCCTGCTGGTACTCGCCGTTCTCGTCCTCCGCGCGGGCGGCGGCGTGGCGCTTCTTCCACTCCGTCATGTTCCCCACGGCCGCGGTGACCGGCTGCTCGCCCGCCTTGTCGTCGGCGAGGTCCTCGGCGAGGGCGAGACCCTTGCCGAGGGTGTTCATGTCCTGCGTGAAGTCGTAGTCGTACGCGTCGTACGTCTCCTCGCCGACCTTCTTGGTCTCGGCGCCGCGGGAGACCAGCGTCAGGTTCTCGTTGCCGCGGGCCTTCAGGGAGGCGATACGGGCGTCGTGCAGGACGTTCAGCGAGCGGACGCCGTGGTCGTAGGAGTCGTTCAGGCTCGCGCGGGCCACGCTGTGACCGACGACCAGCCACAGCAGGACCACCGTGGCGGTGGCCGTGGCGGCGACCAGGCCGTGGTTCAGGACGCGGTTGGTGCGACGGTAGTTGCGGTGCTGGGCCCAGGCGAGGGCGGCGAGTGCGAGGACGCCGAGGGCTATCGCCGCCCAGGGGTACGGGGTGGCGCCGTCGTAGTCGTCGCGCAGCCGCTGGTTCTCCTTCTTGTAGAGATCCTCCGCGGCCGGGAGCATCTCCTGCTGCATCTTCTCGTTGGCGTACCGCAGATAGGCGCCGCCGACCGGGAAGCCCTGGCGGTTGTACGTCCGGGCCTGCTCGACCAGGCCCTTGTACTCCGGGAGCAGCCGGTTGAGCTTGGCGATGGTGGCTGCCGAGGGGGAGTCCGGGTCGGAGTTGGCCGCGGCGGTGACGAGCTTCTCGGCGGCGGTGCTGATGCCCTTTTCGTAGCGGACGCGGTTGACGCCGGTCTCCGCGCGGCCGGCCAGGAAGCCGCTGGAGGCGGCGGTGTTGGCGTCGGCGAGGGAGCGGTAGATGTCGGCGGCGTCGGAGCTGAGCGGCTGGCTGCTGTGCAGGACGTCGTCCGCGGCGGCGGCTCGCTCGGTGACCTGCCAGGCGGTTACGGCGCCGAAGGCGACGACGAGGAGGGCGAGTACGGCGCCGATGATGCGGAGCCGGCCGGGTTCCGTGGTGGCGGCTGCCCGGAGTTTGTCCAGGCCCTCGGCGAAGGCGGTGCGGCGTTGGCCCTGCGGGGTGGGTGGGGGTGTGGGGCGGCCCTGCTGGGGCGGTACCGGCGGCATCGTGGGCATGCCGGTGTCCGGTGGTGGTGCCGTGCTGCTCTTCGCCGGCTGTGTCACTTCGACCTCCCCCATGGTCATCCGTCGCCCGCAAGTATCACTGCCGAAGCCTGCTGACGGCCAGGCGGGATCCCGGATCACCCCCTGCCCATGAATACGCCGTGGCAATCGGTTCGGTTCCGGTGGGGGTGGGTTGGTGTGCGTTGGGGTGCGGCGGGGGCTTGTTTCGCCCCCGCCGCCCCTACCCGTCCCATCCTCCAGGGGCTGCCGCCCCTTCGACCCCGCCCAGGGGGCTCCGCCCCCTGGACCCCCGCTCCTCAAACGCCGGAGGGGCTGAAATTTGCGGCACCGGCATTTTCAGCCCGTCCGGCGTTTGAGGACGAGGCCGTTCAGGCCGAAGGGGGGTCTGGGGGCGCAGCCCCCAGGGATGGGACGGGTAGGGGCGGCGGGGGCGAGAAAAGGTTGGTTGCCGCTCCGCCGGCCCCCGCCCGTCACCGCTCGTAATACGCCCGCACCCTTCTCTCCGCCCCCACTTCCGCCCCCACCCCGTCCAACCCCAACAACACCGCCCCCAACACCGGCGGCGCCGTCACTATCCGCGGTACTGCCTTTGGGGCCCGCGCTGCCAGCAAGTCCCGTATTCCGGCGTCCAGTAGGGGGTGGCGGGCTGCCAGGACGCTGCCGCCCAGGACCACCGGAGTTTCCTCCCCCAGCAGGTCCAGCCTCCCCAGCGCCACCGTCGCCATCGTCACCACCTCCTCCGCCAGACGGTCGACCAGGGAGCGAGCCACCGGGTCGCCTGCCGCCGCCGTCGTGAAGAGGACCGGGGTCAGTTCGTGGCGGCGGGACAGCGGGATGTGTTCCAGGTGGAGTGCCTCGATCAGGGCCGGCATGGAGGGGAGCCCGAAGTGGGCCGGTAGGGCGAATGCCAGTGCCGTCGGGGCACCCCGCCCGTCCTCCGCCCGCGCCGCATGCCACAGCGCCTCCTCCGCAAGGCCCCAACCACCGCCCCAGTCACCGGAGATACGGCCGAGCGCGGGGAAGCGGGCCGTGCGGCCGTCGGGGCGCATGCCCACGCAGTTGATGCCCGCGCCGCACACCACGGCCACTCCCCGCGGCTCGGCCACCCCCGCCCGCAGGATCGCGAACGTGTCGTTGCGGACATCGACCGTCGCGCCCCACGCGCGCGCGTGCAGCGCCGCCGCCAACTGCTCCTCCTCCACCGGGAGATCCGCGTTGGCCAGGCACGCCGAGACATGGGTCACCGAGGAGACCCCGGCCTCGGCAAACGCCCGCCCCACCACCTCCGCGACCTTGTCCACCGCCACCGCCACCCCGACCGCCGGCGGCCGGAACCCCCCTCCGCGTGCCGATCCGATGACCTCCCCGTCGCCCGTGACCACCGCCACGTCGGTCTTGCTGTTCCCCGCGTCGACGGCGAGAACAGTGCCCGTCACGCCCACGCGAGGTGCTCCCGGTTGTGCGCGATCAGCCGGTCGGTCAACATCTCGGCGTACTCGTACTGGCCGATCAGCGGGTGGGCGAGCAGCGCACGGAACACCCGGTCCCTTCCGCCCCGCAGCGCCGCCTCCAGTGCCAGGTCCTCGTACGCCGTCACGTTCGCCATCAGGCCCGCGTAGAGCGGGTCCACGGTCGGCACCGGCAGGGGGGACGCCCCCTGTGCACCCACCGCCGCCTGGACTTCCACCACCGCGTCGTCCGGGAGGAAGGGCAGCGTGCCGTTGTTGTAGGCGTTCACCACCTGGTACGGGCTCCCGCCCCCGCCCAACAGCGCAGCCGCCAGATCCACCGCGGCCTCGGAGTAGTAGGCACCGCCCCTGCGGGCCAGCAGTTCCGGTTTCGTGTCGAGGGTCGGGTCCGCGTACAGGCTCAGCAACTCCCTTTCCATTGCCGCTACTTCGGCCGCCCGCGACGGTTTTGTGCGCAGGTCTCGTACCACCTCGTCGTGCCCGTAGTAGTAGCGCAGGTAGTACGACGGGACCACGCCCAGCCGGTCCAGCAGCGGGCGCGGCAGGCGCAGGTCGTCCGCGATGCCCTCGCCGTGCTCGGCCAGGAGTTTGGGCAGGACGTTCTCTCCCTCCGGGCCGCCCAGTCGTACCGCCGTCTCCCAGGTGAGGTGGTTCAGGCCCACATGGTCCAGGTGGACATCTGCGGGGGCGACCCCCAGCAGCGCCGCGAACCTCCGCTGGAAACCGATCGCCACATTGCACAACCCCACCGCCCGATGCCCGGCCTGGAGCAGCGCCCGCGTCACGATTCCCACCGGATTCGTGAAGTCGATGATCCACGCGCGCGGGTTGGCCCGCCGGACGCGCTCCGCGATGTCCAGTACCACCGGCACCGTCCGCAGCGCCTTCGCCAGGCCGCCCGCGCCGGTCGTCTCCTGGCCCACGCAACCGCACTCCAGCGGCCAGGTCTCGTCCTCGTTGCGGGCCGCCTGGCCGCCGACGCGCAGTTGGAGGAGTACGGCGTCGGCGTCCTCCACGGCCCGGTCGAGGTCGTCGGTCGTCACCACCCGGGCCGGGTGGCCCTGCCTCGCGAAGATACGGCGGGCCAGGCCGCCGACCAGTTCGAGACGGTCCGCCGCCGGGTCGACCAGGACAAGTTCCTCGACGGGGAGGGAGTCCCTCAACCGGGCGAAACCGTCGACGAGTTCGGGGGTGTAGGTCGATCCTCCGCCCACCACGGTGAGTTTCATACTGCGGCTCAACCCTTCACTCCGGTCAGCGTGACACCCTCGACGAACGCCTTCTGCGCGAAGAAGAACACGAGGATCACGGGCGCCATGACCAGCACGGTCGCGGCCATGGTCAGATTCCAGTTGGTGTGGTGCGCGCCCTTGAAGGACTCCAGCCCGTAACTGAGCGTCCAGGCACCGGGGTTCTCGGAGGCGTAGATCTGCGGGCCGAAGTAGTCGTTCCAGGCGTAGAAGAACTGGAAGAGGGCCACGGCGGCTATGCCGGGCTTCGCCATCGGTACGACGACCCTCAGCAGCGTCCTGAACTCCCCGCAGCCGTCCACTTTTGCCGCGTCCAGGTACTCGTTCGGGATCGTCAGCAGGAACTGGCGCAGCAGGAAGATGGAGAAGGCGTCACCGAAGGCCATCGGGATGATCAGGGGCCAGAGGGTGCCCGACAGGTCCAGCTGCTTCGCCCAGAACAGGTACATCGGGATGATCACCACCTGCGGCGGCAGCATCATCATCGCGATGACCAGCATCAGGGAGAGATTCCGGCCCCGGAAACGGAACTTGGCGAGCGCGTACGCCACCGGGAGCGAGGACGCGACCGTGAGGACGGTGCCGAGACCGGCGTACAACAGCGTGTTGCGCCACCAGGTGAGGAAGCCGGGGGTGTCGAAGACCCGGCGGTAGTTGTCCCACTGCCAGGTGTCGGGGACCAGGTCGCGGGTGAGTGCTTGCTGGTCGGTCATCAGGGAGGTGAGGACCACGAAGACGAAGGGGAGGGTGAAGAAGAGCGCGACGGCCACCCCGAGGGCGTGCACCGCGATCCACTCCAGCAGAGAGCGGCGGCGGGCGATGCGCTCGCTCTCCGAATCCGGGGTCAACTGCACCGGCTTTTCCAGTACTTGAGTCATCAGTCACCCACCAGTCCGCCACGGCGGCGCATCAGCAGCGCCGTGAATGCCATGGCCAGGCCGAACAGGACCAGCGCGACCACACACGCGGCGCCGTAGTCGAAGCGCTGGAAGCCGAGGTTGTAGACGAGTTGGGGGAGGGTGAGGGTCGACTTGTCGGGGTAGCCGGGCTCGAAGGGCTGGCCCGAGCCGCCGATGACGCCCGAGGCCACTTTCCCGGCCACCAGTGGCTGCGTGTAGTACTGCATCGTCTGGATCACGCCCGTGACCACCGCGAACAGCACGATCGGCGAGATGTTCGGCAGCGTCACATAGCGGAATCGCTGCCACGCCGACGTCCCGTCCAGCTCGGCCGCCTCGTACTGCTCCTTCGGTACGTCGAGCAGCGCGGCCATGAAGATGACCATCAGGTCGCCCACGCCCCACAACGCCAGTGCGGTGAGCGCCGGTTTGGACCAGTCGGCGTCGGTGAACCAGCCGGGAGCCGGGAGACCCAGATCGTCCAGGACCGAATTCACCGGTCCGGTACCGGGGTTGAGGAGAAAGACGAAGGCGAGCGTCGCGGCTACGGGCGGGGCGAGATACGGCAGATAGAACAGGGTGCGGAAGACGCCCGCGCCCGTCTTGATCTTTGTGATCAGCAGGCCGACGCCCAGTCCGAAGACCACCCGGCACGTGACCATCACCAGCACCAGCCACAGGGTGTTGCGCAGCGCCGGCCAGAACATGGGGTAGTCGGAGAAGACGTACGTCCAGTTGTCCAGGCCGCGGAACTCCGGGGTGTTGAAGCCGTCGTACTTCATCAGGGAGAAGTACACGGTGGAGATCAGCGGATAGGCGAAGAAGACGGCGAAGCCGATCAGCCAGGGGGAGAGGAAGGCCAGCGTGCGCAGGGCGGATCTGCGGCGGCGTACGGCGAGCGTGGACATGGGCGGCTACTTCGCCTGCTCGATGTCGCGGTCGATCTGCTCGGCGGTCTTCTCCAGGCCCGCCTTCACGTCCTTCACCTTGCCGGACTCGTACTGGTAGCCGAAGTCCTGGAGCGTCAGCTGGTACGTGTCGCCGTTGACGGCGGCCGGCGGGCTGTTCGACTCCGGGTGCTGGGCGATGTCCAGGAAGGTCTTGAACTCCGGGTCCACGTCCAGCTCCGGCGACTTCAGGGCGGCGAAGGTGGACGGCACATTGTGGATGGCGTTGGCGAAGGAGACGACGGCCCGGGTGTCGGTCGTCATGTACTTCACCAGCTCCCACGCCGCGTTCTGCTTCTTGCTCTGCGGGGCGATGCCCATGATCGTGCCGGAGAGGAAGCCCTTGCCGTACTCGTCCACCTCGTCGTCGGCGACGGGCAGCGGGGCGGTGCCGATCTCGAAGTCCAGGCCCGCGTCCCGGGCCATGCCCAGCCGCCACTCGCCGTCGAGCTGCATGGCCACCTGGCCGGTGTGGAAGGGGTGCTTGGCGCCCCACTCGTCACCGAAGGTGTTGCGGTACTTCTCCAGCGCGGCGAAGCCGCCGAGCTCGTCGACGAGCTTCTTCTGGTACGTCAGCGCCTCCGCGAACGCCGGGTCGCTCGCGACGCTGGACCTTCCGTCCTGGTCGAAGTAGGCGTGGTCCCACTGGGACAGATAGTGGTCCAGGACCGTCTCGTAGCCGTGGTACGTCGGCATGAAGCCGAGCTGCTCGTAGGAGTCGCCCTTGGTCTTCGTCAGCTTCTTGGCGACCTCGGAGAACTCCGACCAGGTCTTCGGCGGGGCCTTGATGCCGGCCGCCTCGAAGGCGTCCTTGTTGTAGTAGAGGCCGTAGGCGTCACCGAGCAGCGGCAGGGCGCAGCGCTTGCCCTCGAACTGGGTGTAGTCGAGCATCGGCTTGGGGATCGTCGCGTCGAGGTCGAGCTTCGACTTCTCGATGAACGGCTCGAGGTCGAGGAAGGCTCCGGAGGAGCAGAACTTGCCGACGTTCGAGGTGGTGAACGACGACACCACGTCGGGCCCCTTCGAACCGCCCGCGCGCAGCGCCTGGTTGAGCTTGTCGTCGTTGATGTTGCCGACGACCTTCACCTTGATGTTGGGGTGCGCCTTCTCGAACCGGTCGACGTTCTCCTGGACGGCCTTCACCTCGGCGGGCGCGCTCCAGCCGTGCCAGAAGGTGAGGGTGGTCTCGGCGTTGGGGTCGTCACTCGCCCCCGACTCCGAGGATCCGGTGCAGGCGGTGGCGAGGAGGGCGAGGGAGGCGGTGAGGACGTACGCCGCATTTCTCCTGAATATGGGCATGGCGAAGTCTCCCTGGAAGGGGGATGGGAGGGCGGGATGTTGCTCAGCGCGAGGTGTCGAAGACCTCGTCGCGGGTTGTCGCGAGGGCGCTCTCCAACGCGCCGCGCAGCACGGGGTGTTCGGTCACGTCGCCCATCACCAGCCGGGGCCGGGAGGCGGCGAGGTCCGCCAGCTCGGCCTGGACGAGGGCCAGCAGCCGCTCACCGCCGTGAGTGAGGGCGGAGCCGCTGAGGACGACGAGTTCGGGGTCGAGCACGGAGACGAGCGAGGCGAGACCGGTGGCGAGCCCCGTCGCGTAGGTGGCGAGGAGCTGCCGCTCGGGACCGGCGCCGCTGTCCGCGGCCCGGGCCAGCAGTGTGGCGGCGACCTCGGTGTAGGGCCCCTCGGGGATGTCGGCGATCCCCAGCTCCCGGGCGAGCCGCGGGATGGCCTGGGCGCCGGCCAGCTCCTGGTAGCCGCCGCTGTTGGCCCGGGTCACCTGGCGCACCAGGGGCGCGCCCGGCACGGGCAGGAACCCGACCTCGCCGGCGCCGCCGGTCCAGCCGCGGTGCAGTCTGCCGCCGAGGACGAGAGCGGCGCCGAGGCCCTCCTCGTTCCACAGCAGTACGAAGTCGTCGTGGCCCTGGGCCGCGCCGAGACGCTGTTCGGCTACGGCGACGAGATTGACGTCGTTCTCGTACTCGACCGGCATCGGCAGGGCGGCGGCGAGGGTGTCGAGGAGGCTGGGGGAGTGCCAGCCGGGGAGGTGGGCGGCGTAGCGGAGCCGGCCGGTGTTGGGGTCGAAGGCGCCGGGGGTGCCGATGACGAGCCGCCGGATGTCGTCGCGGGCCAGCCCGGCCGCCTTCACGGCGCCGTCGAGGGCGTCGGTGACCTGCTGGACGACGGGTCGCGCGGGTCGGCGCCCCGGGGTCGGGAGCTCATACCGCCCGACGGTGCGGCCGGTGATGTCGGCGACTGCGGCGAGGACGCGCTCGGGGGTGACGTCGAGTCCGGCGGCGTACCCGGCCGCGGGGTTGACCCCGTAGAGCTGGGCGCTCGGACCCGGGCTGCCGCCCTCGGTGGTACCGGTCGTCCGCACCAGCCCCGCGGCCTCCAAGCGGGCCAGCAACTGCGAGGCGGTGGGCTTGGACAGGCCGGTGAGCTTGCCGAGCCGCGTCCGGGACAGGGGCCCGTGGTGCAGCAGGAGGTCCAGGGCGGCACGATCGTTCATCGCCCGCAGGACGCTGGGGGTACCCGGGGTGCCTGCCATGGATCCGTCCCTCACTGTTAGGAAGGTTTCCTATCGGTTGGCAGGACGGTAGGCGTGGGCGGGGAATGCGTCAAGAGGGGTGCGCAGCAGAATCTTGGCGGTGCCGGTCGCTAATTCTCCAGGAACGGTGCCGTGTCCAGGGTGGGATAGGGCGCCGGGAGGGGGAGAGGTTCGCCGAGGTCGACCTTGGTGTCGGTGTCGTAGTAGGCCTCGGTGGGGTCGTCGCCGGGGAGGACCGGGTCCGTGTAGCAGTGGGCTGTTTTGGAGCGGCGGTCGATGAGGACATAGACGGGGACACCGGCGGCGGCGTACGCGCGGTACTTGGGACCCGTGTCGGTTTCGAGGTTGGTGGAGGTTACCTCGCCCACGAGGGCGAGCAAGTCGATGGGATACCAGCCCTTGTGCGCCTTGTAGTACGACTCATCGAGCTCGGTCGGTCTGCGGCGGCGGACGTAGAAGTCCGGGCCTACGAGGGCCACGGTCGTACCGTCCGGGAGGGCGGCGCGATAGCCGTTTCCCATGCCTGCGAGGCGGATACCGGCTGCGCGGAACTGGTAGGTCAGTTCGAAGGCGCCGTCGTTGTGGTTGTCGTTCGGAAACGGAGGCACGTAGGCGGTCCCCTCGACGTACTCGGGTCGAATCGGCGTGGGAAATGCCTCTTCGATCGCGATCAACATATCGATGGGGTCCTGCTTCGGCTGCTCCATGACCGGCTCCCAGATGGGTTCGGCACTCATCTCTGGTTCTCCTTGTCACGCTGCTGCCAGGCTAAGCCCGTGCGGGGTGCCCCGGCAGAACGATGGGGCACTCCGTGCGCCCATGGCGCCGGAATGCCCCGACCATTCACTCGAACGAGTGTGCTGAACCGTTACGGCGGGCCGGTGCCCTACTTCGTCACGCTAGGCGGCGTCAGCGGCGTCGCCGCCTGGGCCTGCGGCGAGGAGGTGTTGGCGTACGCCGACGGGGCGGCCATGCCTGCCGTCGGGTCGGTCACGCCCGCGTCCTCCACGGGCACCGGCGGGCCGCCGACGATCTGGATGTCGGCCGCGTCGAAGGCTCGCTTGATGCGCCAGCGCAGTTCGCGTTCCACCGTCAGGGACTTGCCCGGCATGGTCTTCGCCGAGACCCGGACCACCATCGAGTCCAGCAGGACGCTGTCCAGGCCGAGCGTCTCGATCGGGCCCCACAGGAGCTCGTTCCAGGGCTCCTCCTTGCTCATCCGCTCGCCGACCCCGGCGATCACGGCCTTCACCCGGTCCAGGTCCTCGGACGGGCGCACGGTCACATCGACCCCGGCCGTCGACCAGCCCTGGGAGAGGTTGCCGATCCGCTTGACCTCGCCATTGCGGACGTACCAGATCTCGCCGTTGTCACCGCGCAGCTTCGTCACGCGCAGGCCCACCTCGATCACCTCGCCGGAGGCCACCCCCGCGTCGATCGAGTCGCCGACGCCGTACTGGTCCTCCAGGATCATGAAGACACCGGAGAGGAAGTCCGTGACGAGATTGCGGGCGCCGAAACCGATCGCCACACCCGCGACACCGGCCGAGGCCAGCAGCGGCGCGAGGTTGATCTCGAACGTGCCCAGGATCATCAGCGCCGCGGTGCCCATGATCACGAAGCTCGCCACCGAGCGCAGCACCGAGCCGATCGCCTGCGAGCGCTGGCGCCGGCGCTCCACATTGACCAGCAGCCCGCCGATCGCCGTGCCGTCGACCGCCTGAGCCGTGCGGTTCATCCGGTCTATGAGCTTGGTGATCGCCCGCCGCACCAGTACTCTCAGCACCGCCGCGATCACCAGGATCAGCAGCACCCTCAGGCCGATCGCGAGCCAGGTCGACCAGTTCTCCTCGACCCAGCCGGCGGCGTTGGTCGCGCTCTCCTGGGCGTCCTGGAGCGACGGCACCGCCGGGGTCGTCCCCGAGGGGGACGGGGACGGGGTGGAACCGGCGGCCAGTAGGACGGCGGACAAGGACACGGCGGGTACCTCCAGGTGCTTCTGCCTCCCGGTACGGCGGTCAAAGGGCGTCAGATCATCAAGGTCACGGAAAGGTCACCGAGGGGGCAGACCCACCACACTAACGGTGCATCGTGTGTGGATCGTTGCAATGTTCGAGGGAGAGACCGCGCTCACCTGGGGATGAAGAAAGGTGTGGTCGAAAACACTCTCAGCCCGTTACCTGGACATGGTGGCGCTTTCACCAGGCCTGAGGGGAGACTGACTACAGATCGTCCCGGCGCGAGCCACGCGCCGCCGACGCCCAAGGAGGCATCCGTGCCGCATGTCCTGGTCCTCAACGCGTCGTACGAGCCACTCGGCGTCGTACCGCTCCGCCGCGCGCTCGTCCTCGTGCTCGAAAACAAGGCCGTATGCCTTGAGGAGTCCGGCGCCTTTATGCACAGCGCAACCGTCACAGTCCCCGCACCAAGCGTGGTCCGGCTCAAGCGATTCGTCCGGGTTCCCTATCGGGGGCCCGTTCCTCTGACCCGTAGGGCGCTCTTCGCGCGCGACGGGGGCCGGTGCATGTACTGCGGTGGCGTCGCAACCAGCGTCGACCACGTCATCCCGCGCAGCCGCGGGGGCAAGCACGTGTGGGACAACGTGGTGGCTTCCTGCCGCCGCTGCAACCACGTGAAGGCCGACCGTCATCTGTTCGAGATCGGCTGGCGGCTGCGGCACAAACCGGCCCCGCCGTCTGGTCTTGCCTGGCGCATTATCGGTACCGGGCATCGGGATCCGCGGTGGTTGCCTTACTTGCAGCCGTTCGGCGCGGATGATGCCTTGGCCCGGATCGATGGCATTTCTGCCTGAGGATCCGGGCCCTTGTGTTGTCGGGTACGGGTGTGGGGGCTGGTCGCGCCCACGCGGCGGAGCCGCAAATCGACACAGCCCCGCGCCCCTTACGGAGTTTTGCGCGCCCCCTGTATTACGTACGCGGTGCCTCCCAGAACGAACAGTGCTGCTGCCGTCGTCCAGGCCGTCCCGCCTGCCCTCGGCTCCAGCAGCCATGCCCATACCGGTAGTGAGCCGCCCTGTATGCCTGAGATTCCCAGGTACATCGCGCTCACGTAACCGACGACCGGCAGCCAGCTCAGTCGTGCCCCCAGTACCGCCGCCGCCCCCGCCGTCAGGCCCGTGCAGCCCAGGACGTTGCGGATCATGGCGGGTGGGCCGAAGCTCTGGGTGCTGGTGAGAACCGCCAGGGGCAGCAGGGCCGCGGCCAGGGCGGTGAGCGTCAGTAGGTGGACCAGGCGGCGGCGCCACCAGGGGCGTACCGCCGTGCGGTCCAGCTCGTCGGAGGCGGAGTGGAGGCTCGTGCCGATCGCCGCCGAGGCGATCAGCGGGGCCAGGGCCACTACCGGGATCCGGCGGTCCGGGTCCAGGTAGGAGTCCAGGGCGTGGGCTGCCCAGATCGCCAGGACTGTGGTCAGGGCGAGGGCCGTGACCGTTTGCGGGAGGGCCCGCGAGCGGGCGTAGAGGACGAGGCCGGTCGTCGTCACAGGGTCGGCACCCCGCTCGGGTCGCACTCGTCCGCCGTCGCGAAGTACTCCGACAGCCAGCTCCGGCGCTCCTCCTCGCTCATCGCCAGCAGGCGGGCGCGGGCCTGCTGCTGGGCCTTGAACTCGACGCGGCGGGCCTTGTCGCCCTTGGCGTCGATCTCGTCGAAGTGTGCCTCGGCCGGACTGGGTGCCAGGTAGTGCTCCACGGCCCTGTCCGTCCTGCCGACGACGGGGTCCGTACGGTCGCACCAGGCGCGGCCGATCAGCATCATTCCGGCCTCCCAGGCGTACCGCTCGGGGTCGGCGAGCCGGCCGCGGACCACGTTCGAGCCGAACGGCGTGAGCATCGGCAGCTGCACCTCGTCCGCCCGTGACCGGCCGGGCCGGTCCTCGAAGCGGAGCGGGAGGTTCTGTACGCCCTCCAGGCGGCCGGTCAGTCCCGACAGGGCCTCGGTGATCTGCGGCAGGAGCTTCTCGTGGCGGGCGTTGACGCAGATCTGCGGGGTGGTGGAGGTGTCGCAGACCTGGTGGCGGGCGACCGGGTTGGTGCGGACCAGTCCGTCGCCGGTCTGCACGAGGAGCGCGCCCGCGGCGATCGCGGCGGCCAGCGGCAGCGCGGCCGTGGCGCGGCGGCGGGCGGCGTGGGCGAGGACCGCGGCCAGGGCGAGCCCGCCCATCCAGGTGGCCGTCGCCAGGGGCTGCCACCACACCGGCACCTTGTGGCCGGAGTCGTGGGCGATGGGGGAGAGGTGACCGAGGGCGCCCGCCGAGCCGTAGGCCAGGACGCCGAGGGTGACGTACGCGGCCACCGCCAGCGACGGCGCCGCCGGCCGCCAGGGCAGCATCCGGCCCACGACCGCTCCCGCGAGCGCGGCGCAGCCCACGACGACCGTGTCCACGAGCGGCACGAGCAGGTACGGGCTGTCGCCCGTGGCGCAGTACCAGGTGGCCAGCAGGGCGAGCGCGGCGGCGACCAGGTGCCCGACGGCCGTCCAGAGCGCGACCGGCAGCGCCGAGGCGAGGAACCGGGCGAGCGAGCCGCGTACGGCCGTCGCCATCAGCTCGGTCGTACGGCGCCGGCGCTCCCGTCCGCCCTGCCAGCAGCCCGCGGCGAGCGCCATCGGCACGCCGAGCAACTGGGCCGCCGTGTGGACATGGGCCCGGGTCTCCTTCCAGCCGCCCTGCCAGCTCTCCGCCGGGACGGCCAGCGCGACGGCGAGCGTCAGCAGGACCGCGGCGCCCGCCATGGGGGCGAAGCCGCGCAGGAACTCGGGGCGCAGGGGGTGGGTGAGGGGCCTGGTGCGTTCGGTTCGTTCGGCTACGAGGCTCATCGGGCCGCCACCTCCGCCACGGCCGCCGACTCGCGGTGGGCGCGCAGGGCCGCCGTATAGCCGCGCTCGATCGGGTTGTCGCCGATGCCGTCCGCCGTCGCGCCGAGCGCGGTCAGGGAGTCGGGGGTGCCGCGGTAGGCGAGGCGGCCCGCGGCGATGAGGGTGACCTCCGTGCAGGCCGCGGCCACGTCCTCCACCAGGTGGGTGGAGACGATGACGGTGGCCGAGGCGCCGAGTTCGCGCAGCAGCTCGCGGAACTCGACCCGCTGCTCCGGGTCCAGGCCCGCCGTCGGCTCGTCCAGGAGCAGCACCTTCGGGTCGTTGACGATGGCCTGGGCGATGCCGACGCGGCGGACCATGCCGCCGGACAGCGTCTTGATCTTCGCGTCGATCCGGTCGGCGAGACCGACGCGGGCGGCGGCGCGCTCGACGGCAGCCGGGGTGTCCGCGGCGGGCACTTCCTTCAGCCAGGCCATGTACGCGACGAACTCGCGCACCGTGAAGCCCGGGTAGTAGCCGAACTCCTGCGGCAGATAGCCGAGCCGGCGGCGGACCGCGGCCCGTCTGCGGTGGTCGCCGATGTCCTCGCCGAGCATCCGCACCCGGCCGCCGGTCGGGGCGGCCACGGTGGCGAGGACCCGGATCAGCGAGGTCTTGCCCGCGCCGTTCGGGCCGAGCAGGCCGTGCACACCGGGACCGAAGTCGAGGTCCAGCGAGTCGAGGGCAACGGTTTTGCGGTGCCGGACATGCAGACCGGCCACCTGGATCGTGGTCAAGAGGGCTCCTGTGAAAGGGAGTACGTGGGGCTCCCGTGAGAGGGAGTACGTCGGTCAGTGCCGTTCGAGGCGGTCGTACGCGGTGCGCCGGGCCGCCAGCAGGGCGGCGCACAAGGCGGCGGCCGCTGCCCAGGCGCCCTGGGCGGGGGCGCCGCCGAGGCAGGCGGAGATCTGGTCCGTCAGCGCGGCGGACACCGCGCCGTCCGGCGTCGCCAGCGCCGGCGCGAGGACGGCGCACAGCCAGCCGCCGCCGGTCACCGCGGTCGCGGCACGCAGTCCGAGCCAGCCGCCGAGGGCCAGCGCGGCCAGCGTCAGCGCGAGCCCCGGCAGCAGCCAGGCGGCGGCACCCGGGCCGCCGTACGACGGCAGCACCAGGCCCGCGAGGGTCAGCAGCGGCAGACTCACCGCCAGGACGACGGCGGTCCGCGTCAGCACCAGACGCAGTCCCGCCGACGGTGTCGCCGCGATGAGCTCGTGCAGCGGGTCGGCGTGGGCGCCGTAGGACAGGGCGACTCCGGCGACGGGTACGACGGGGGCGAGCGCGAGGAGGAGGGGGCGGGCGCCGGTGAAGTCGGCACCGTAGGCGAGGACGACCGCGCCGAGGGCGACCAGGAGGGCGGCGGGGAGCCAGGCACCGCGCACGGCGGGGCCGGCGGCCCACAGGAAGCGGATCCGGGCGGCGGGGGCGGGTGGCGTGTGCGGTGCCGGTGCCGCCCCGAGCACCGCCTCCCGTACGTCGAACAGGACCGCGCCCGCCGCCGTCGCCCGTACCGCCTCGGAGACACGGCCCGCGCAAGCCGTACAGGATTCCAGGTGTTTCTCCAGTGACCAGGCGTCCGAGTCCGGCAGGGAGCCGTCGGTGTAGTGGGCGATCAGGGCGTCGGGTGCGTGCCAGTCGGTCATGCCGGGCCTCCCATCGGGGACGGGGTCAACTGGGTGAGCGCGGCGCGGAGTTCGGCGCGGGCGCGCATCGCCCGGGACTTGACGGTGCCCTCGGGGATGCCGAGCAGCCGGGCCGTCTCCCGGGTGCTCAGACCGTCGACCACCGTCGCGCGCAGCACCTCGCGCAGCTCCGGCGAGATCCGGTCGAGGGCGGTGCCGACATCGCCGTACTCCAGACCCGCCAGCACCCGCTCCTCCGCGGACGGCGTGGCCGCGGCGGGCTCGTACCCGGTCCGGGTCTCGTCGATCGGCGTGGTCTCCAGGCGCGTGGCCCGCTCCAGCGCCCGGCGCGCGTCGATCAGTCGGCGGGCGGCGATGGTCCACAGCCAGCCGCCGGCCTCCTCGCCGCGGTGCGTCCCGGCCGACCGCCACACGGTGACGAAGGTGTCCTGGAGCACTTCGCGTACCACCTCGGGGTCCGCGCAGCGCCGGGTCAGCCGGGCGTGCAGCCAGCCCGCGTGCCGGTCGTACAGCGTGGCCATCGCGGCCGAGTCCCCGGCGGCGACGGCACGCAGCAGTGACGCGTCAGCCGCGTCCCCCTCGGACTTCTCCCGGTGGCCCCCCATGGGGCGGAACAGTCTCACACCCCGTCTATCGACGAGCCGGACGGGACCGGTTCACGATCACTCGACCCGGCGTGGAGCCCTGCTGTCGCGGGCCTCGACGAGGGTGGCCCTTGTGGCGGAGTTGCCCCAGTCTGGAGGTGGCGCGGCGGGGCAGAATGTGACGACAGGCACGTTGTTTCCCCGGACACGTCTGCCGTCGCGCCCGCTGGGTAGGGCTGCCGTAACCCGCAAGGGCCTGCCCGGCGTGACCCGCAGGACAGGCCGTAGGTCGCCGTACTCGACAAGGAGGCCCCCGTGGCCGCATCGGCACACCTTCTGCTCTCCGCCCTGTCCAAACCCGAGGCGCTCACCGAGCCCGAACCGCACGTGTGCGTCTTCAGCGCGGAGAGCGCCTGCGCCGAAGCCCCGCTGACCAGCGAACCTCCCCTGCCCGACGCAGAGCCCCTGACGAGTGAGCCGCCGCTGTACGAGGCGCCGCCGCTGACCAGCGAGCCGCCCCTCGCCGACGCGTCGCCGCTCACCAGCGAGCCCCCGCTCGCCGACGCCCCGCTGACCAGCGAGGCATTCCCCGCCGTCCCGGACACCGCGAGGCCGTAGATGGCGGAGCAGCGGTCGGCCGAATCCCGCTCCGAGGACGCCCCCTCGGAGGATCTGTCCCGGCTCGCCGAACTGCTCGGCGTCGCCACCTCCTACCGACCCTCCCCGGACCGCACGGTCCGGGCCTCGGCCACCGCGCTCACGCTGGCGCTCACCGCGCTCGACGTCGACGTGAGCACCCCCGAGGCCGTCCGGCGCGCCCTCACCGCACGCGAACGCGAACGGCGCGAACGGCTGCTGCCCCCGACGGTCGTGCACTGGACCGACTCCGCTCCCCCCGCCGCCCTCACCGGACTTCCGGCCGGCACCCGGCTGCGTGTGGAGACGGAGCAGGGCGAGACCCGCGCCGCCGCCGACCGACTCCCGCCCGGCGTCCACCGGTTGACCGCCACGGCACCCGACGGCCGCAGCGCCACCGCCCACCTGGTCGTCGCCCCGGCCCGGCTGCCCACTACCGCCGGCCGCTCCCACGGCCTCCTCGTCCAGCTCTACTCCCTGCTCTCCCGCCGCTCCTGGGGCATGGGCGACCTCGGTGACCTCGCCGAGCTCGCCGACTGGGCCGGGCGGACGCTCGGCAGCGGATTCGTCCAGGTCAACCCGTTGCACGCGGCCGTACCCGGAGCACCCACCGACCCCTCCCCCTACCGCCCCTCCTCCCGCCGCTTCCCCGACCCGGTGTACCTGCGCGTCGAGGACATCCCGGAGTACGCCCGCGTCGAGGACCGCGAGCGGGTACGGGCACTGCTGGAACGCGCCGACCGGCTGCGCGAGTCGGTGCTGGAGAAGGGGGCGTTGATCGACCGGGATTCGGTGTGGGATCTGAAGCGGGAGGCGCTGGAACTCGTCCGCGAGGTGCCGCTCGGGCCCGGCCGGCGCGCCGCCTACGCCGACTTCCTCGCCGAGGAGGGCCAGGCCCTGGAGGACCACGCCACCTGGTGCGCGCTCGCCGAGGTGCACGGCTCCGACTGGCGGCGCTGGCCGAAGGGTCTTCGCGACCCCCGGTCCGCCGAAACCGTCCATGCCCGGGGCGAGTTGATGGACCGCGTCGACTTCCACTCCATGCTCGCCTGGCTCACCGACGCCCAGCTCACCGTCGCCCAGCGCACCGCCCGTGAGGCCGGGATGCCGGTCGGGATCGTGCACGACCTCGCGGTCGGCGTGCATCCCGACGGTGCCGACGCCTGGGCGCAGCAGGAGTACTTCGCCGCCGGGATGTCGGTCGGCGCGCCCCCGGACGCCTTCAACGCCCGCGGCCAGGACTGGGGTCTGCCCCCCTGGCGCCCCGACCGCCTCGCCGAGTCCGGCTACACGCCGTACCGCCGCCTCCTCAAGGCTCTCTTCCGGTACGCGGGCGCGCTGCGCATCGACCACGTCATGGGCCTGTTCCGGCTCTGGTGGGTCCCCCAGGGTCACCCGCCCACGGACGGCACCTATGTCCGCTACGACGCCGAGGCCATGCTCGCCGTACTGGTCCTGGAGGCCTCCCGCGCGGGGGCGCTGGTGATCGGCGAGGACCTGGGCACGGTGGAGCCCGGAGTGCGCGACGTGCTGCGGGCGCGGGGCGTGCTCGGCACCTCGGTGCTGTGGTTCGAGCGGGACTGGGAGGGCGACGGCCGTCCGCTGCCGCCCGAACAGTGGCGCTCCGACTGCCTGGCCACGGCCACGACCCACGACCTGCCCTCCACGGCCGCCCGCCTCACCGGCGAGCATGTCGAACTGCGCCACCGTCTGGGCCTGTTGACCCGCGCCCTGGAGGAGGAGCGCGCGGAAGCGGCGGCCGACACCGGCGAATGGCTGGCCCTGCTGGCCCGCCTCGGCCTGCTGCACGGCACGGGCGGCGGACACGGTACGTCCCAGGAGGAGGCCGAGATCCAGGCCGTCCACCGCTTCCTGTTGCGCACCCCGGCCCGCATGGTCGGCATCTGGCTCCCCGACACCGTCGGCGACCGCCGCCCCCAGAACCTCCCCGGCACCTGGGACCAGTACCCGAACTGGCGCCTGCCCATCGCGGACGCGGAGGGAAAGCCGGTGACACTGGAGGAGCTGGCGGCCGCACCGAGGCTGCATGCGCTGATCGAGGTGATGAGGTCGGGGTGAGGCCGGGGCTCGCCTCTTATGCACCCCCGGACGAGCGCCCCCATCCGGCGTTCGATACTTTTGGCACCGTGGACAAGAAGAACGCCCTGCGCGCCGGCGCCCTGGCTGCCGGTACGACGCTGATGATGCTGCTCATGTCGTCCCCCGCGCTCGCGCTGACGCCCGACGACGGTGACGACCCCGGCTCGGGCCTGAGCGTCATCGAGACGCTGGGGCTGTATGTCGTGGCCCCGATCGGCCTGTTCGTGGTCATCACGGGCCTCGTCATGGTCCTGGACCGCTCGGCGGAGGCCCACCGCGTCAGGACCAAGCCGAAGGCGAAGGCACCGGCGAAGGCCTGACCTCTCCCGAACTCTTCGAGGGCGCCGCCCCCACGGCATGTACGCGCAGACCGCCGTACGCCGGGGGCGGCGCCTTCTGTGTCTCCGGCCCCTCGTCCGGCTCCGATTCCAGCTCCGGTTCCGGCTCTTCCTCGGCCTGGGACACCCCGGAAGCGCTCACGGGTTCGGGGCCGTCAGATACCTCTGCACCGTCGGCGCCAGCCATGCCACCACCTCCTCCGCGCGCAGCGCTACGGCCGGCGGCAGCCGCAGCACATAACGGGTCAGCGCGAGACCGAGCAACTGCGTCGCGCTGAGCGCGGCCCGCGCCGGGCTCTGCTCGGGGTCCGGGCACACCTGACGGGCGACCGGCAGCAACTGCTCCCGGAAGATGTCCTGCATCCGCTCGGCCCCGGCCTGGTTGGTGACACCGACTCGGAGCAGGGCCGTGAGCACCTCGTTCTCCTCCCACAGATGCAGGAAGTGGAGCACGAGCGCCTCGCCGACCTCCCCGCGCGGCAGCCTGCTCAGATCCGGCATTTTCAAGTCGAC
The DNA here is from genome assembly GCF_036173105.1 of Streptomyces sp. NBC_00287. Lineage (NCBI taxonomy): Bacteria > Bacillati > Actinomycetota > Actinomycetes > Kitasatosporales > Streptomycetaceae > Streptomyces > Streptomyces sp. NBC_00287. The sequence continues at coordinate 3,419,096 of NZ_CP108053.1, read as the reverse complement.
CGAGACGGCCGCCGCGAACAGTCCCTCCTTGTTGCCGTAGTAGCGCATCACCATTGACGGATCGATGTTCGCGTCCTTGGCGATGGCGCGGATGGTGGCCCGCTCATAGCCGTCAGCTGCGAATCGTTCGCGTGCCGCGGCGAGGATCGCGGTGCGGGTCGTCTCTGAGCGTCGGCGACCCCCACCCCCGGTATCGGTCTCGGTACTGCGTTCATTTCCAGTCATGCCAACAAGCGTAGGCCAACACGCGTGGGCCAACAAGTGTTGACTCCCGATGGGGTGGGCCGTATCGTCGTCAACGAGCGTTGGCCAACAAGCGTTGGCAAATCGGAGGCGTTGGCATCAGGAGGCCACCATGAACGGCACCGGCATCGGTATCGACACCGACCCGACCCCCACCCCCCACCCGGGCGCCGACCACCCCACCCGCTCCGTGATCGTCGTCGGCTGCGGCCCCACCGGTCTCCTGATGGCCGGCGACCTCGCCGCCACCGGCGTCCCCGTCACCCTCGTCGAGAAGCGCACCCGCAAGATCAGCAACCTCTCCCGGGCCTTCGTGGTGCACGCCCGCACCCTCGAACTGCTCGACGCCCGCGGCCTCGCCGACGAGGTAGAGGACTTCGGTACCCGCCTCAGCCGCTTCAACCTCTTCACCCGGCTCACCATCGAGCTCGACTCCCTCCCCTCCCGCTACAACCACCTCGTCGTCCTCCCGCAGTACGAGATGGAGAGGATCCTGGAGCGGCGCGCGGTCGCGGCCGGGGTCCGGTTCCGGTACGAGACCGAGGTGACCGGGGTGAGCCAGGACGCCGACGGCGTCACGGTCGAGGTGCGCGGACCCGACGGGGCGGCCGAGGCGCTGCGGGCGGCGTACGTCGTCGGCGCCGACGGGATGCGCAGCACCGTGCGCGGCGCGGTCGGACTGCCCTTCCCCGGCCGCTCGGTGATCCGCTCCGTCCTGCTCGCCGACGTCCGGCTGGCCGAGCCGCCCGAGGATCTGCTCTCCGTGCACGCCGTCGGTGACGCCTTCGCCTTCCTCGCGTCCTTCGGCGACGGCTACTACCGGGTGGTCGCCTGGCAGCGCGGCCACGACATCGCCGAGAGCGAGCCGCTCGATCTGGCGGAGGTCAAGGAGGCCACCCGGCTCGCGGCAGGCCATGACTTCGGGATGCATGACGCCCGGTGGCTGTCCCGCTTCCACAGCGACGAACGGCAGGCGCCCTCCTACCGCGTGGGCCGGGTCTTCCTGGCCGGCGACGCCGCGCATGTGCATACCCCGGCCGGCGGCCAGGGCATGAACATCGGCATGCAGGACGCGGCCAACCTGAGCTGGAAGCTCACGGCCGTCCTCCAGGGACACGCGGACGACAGCCTGCTCGACACCTACCAGGCCGAGCGCCACCCGGTCGGCACGGCGGCCAAGCGCAGCAGCGGCGCCATCGTCCGCCTCGCCATGGTCAAGTACCCCTGGACGCTGGCCATGCGCTCGGCGCTCACGACCGCCATCAACACCATCAACCCGATCCGACGCAAGCTGGCCCTCCAGATCACCGGCATCGGCGTCAGGTACGCCGCCCCCAACGGCGCCCACCGCCTCACCGGCTCCCGCGTCGCCGACGTGGACCTGGAGAGCGGCCGCCTCTACGAGGCCCTGCGCGGCGGCCGGTTCGTCCTGGTCACCCCGCACGAGTGCGCGGACAAGACGGGCCTGGAGGACCGTCTCACAGTGGAGCGCCGCACGGACCGCGGCCGCGGCAGCCGTACGACGGTGCTGGTCCGTCCCGACGGATACGTGGCCTGGGCGGCGGACACCCCGGACCCGGCGACGGTGGAAGCGGCGGTGGAGGCGCACTTGGGGGAGCGGATCGCCCTCGCGCGCTGAAACTCCGCTAGTGAGGGGTCTCCCGCGTCCCTTCCAGCAACTCCCTCAACAGGTCGGCCAGTTGGCCGGCCTGTTCCGCGTCGAGGGTGGCGAGGGCCTCCGTCTGGAGGGCAAGCCCCGCGCCGACCGCACGGTCGACCAGGCTCAGCCCCTGTTCGGTCAGCGTCACCTGGAGCCCGCGGCGGTCGTGCGGGTCGGGGGAGCGCCGTAGCAGTCCCGCCCGTTCCAGCTTGTCGAGGCGGCCGGTCATCCCCCCGGTGGTGAGCATCAGCGTCGCCGAGAGCTGGCGGGGCGAGAGGGTGTACGGCTCACCGGAGCGCCGCAGGGTCGCCAGTACGTCGAACTCGCCCCGGGAGATCCCGAAGCGGGCGTACGCCTTCTCCATGCGGTCGCCCATCGTGCGCGCCAGGCGGGAGATCCGCCCGAAGACCTCCATCGCGGCGGTGTCGAGGTCGGGCCGTACGGCCGCCCACTGGTCGATGATCGCGTCGACGGCGTCCTTGCGCTGCTCCGGGCGTGCGTTCATGCGCCGAGTATCCGGCCTGGAAGGATCGGCCGCAAGAAAGTGGCTTGCTGGAAAGTAGCTTAGGAGTAAGCTACTTCCCATCGACCTACTCGAAGGGTGCGTCCCATGGCCACCAGCCGCCCCGCGCTCATAGCCCTCACCGCCCTGGCACCCGTCTCCTGGGGCACCACCTACTACGTCACCACCGAGTTCCTCCCGCCGGACCGCCCCCTGTTCACCGGCCTGATGCGCGCCCTCCCCGCAGGTCTGCTGCTCCTCGCGCTCGCCCGGGTGCTGCCGCGCGGCGCCTGGTGGTGGCGGGCGGCGGTGCTCGGTGCGCTCAACATCGGCGCCTTCTTCCCGCTGCTGTTCCTGGCGGCGTACCGGCTGCCCGGAGGCCTCGCGGCGGTCGTCGGTTCGATCGGACCGCTCTTCGTGCTCGGCCTCTCCGCACTCCTGCTGAACCAGCGGCCGACGGCGCGCGCCCTGCTCGCCGGAGCCGTGGCCGCCTTCGGCGTCAGCCTGGTCGTACTGAAGGCGGTCGGTTCGCTGGACGCGCTGGGTGTACTCGCCGCCCTCGCCTCCACCGCGTCGATGTCCACCGGAACCGTGCTGGCGAAGAAGTGGGGCCGCCCCGAGGGCGCGGGACCGACCGCGCTGGCCGGCTGGCAACTGACCGTCGGAGGCCTCCTGATCGCCCCGGTCGCCTTCCTGGTCGAGGGCGCGCCGCCCGCGCTGGACGCCCGGGCGGTCGGCGGCTACCTCTACCTCGCCCTTGCCGGTACGGCGGCCGCGTACTGGCTCTGGTTCCGGGGCATCGGCCGCCTCACGGCGCCCCAGGTCACCTTCCTGATCCCGCTCTCCCCGCTGACGGCGGCGGTCGTCGGCTGGGCGGCGCTGGGGGAGTCGCTGACGCCGGTGCAACTGGTGGGCATGGCGCTGGCGCTGGGCGCGACGGTCGCCGGGCAACTGGTGCCGAGCGGGAGGGGTGGAACCGTACGATCGTTCAGTTCTGCTTCAAAGAATGCTCGAAAAGATTCGATGGACGTGACAGGTCCGGCGCTGCGACGGTAGATCACACCGCGATCACCGAAGCGAAAGGACCTCTGTGGCTGTCACAGCCGACCCGACTTCCCGTACGACCTCCCGCGCGTCGATACCGAGGACGGCAGCCCCCGTCCTCGGTATCGCGCTTGCCGCCCTCGCCACGCTCGTCTGGTCCGGCAGCTTTGTCACCTCGCGGGCGTTGCACGACAGTGTGCCGCCGGTGCAGCAGGCGTTCTGGCGGTGGATCGTGGCGCTCGCGGCGGTCGCCCCCTTCGGGGCTCGGCAGGCCTGGCGGCAGCGGGCGCTGATCCGCCGGCACCTCGGGTATGTGCTGCTCGCCGCGCTGCTCGGCGTCACCGTCTACAACACCCTCGTCAACCAGGCCGGGTTGACCACTCCCGCCGCCAACATGGGCATGATCATGGCCGCTTCGCCGGTGCTGATGGCGGTGTTCGAGCGGCTGGCCGGGGTGCGGCTCGGTGGGCGGCGGGTGGCGGGGCTGCTGGTCGCGTGCGGCGGGGTGCTGCTGCTCGTCCGGGGTGGCGGGAGCTTTGCCGTCGGTGATCTGTGGATGATCGGGGCGGCCTGTTGCTTCGCGGGCTACAGCGCGCTGTTGCGGCGCAAGCCCGCTCAACTGGGCGGCGTCGCCTTCCTGTTCACCACGTTCCTGGCGGGCACGGTCCTGTTGCTGCCCGCGCAGGGGATCAGCCTTGCCGTGAAGGGCGGCTTCACACCCACCGCCGATACGGTCCTGCCCCTCCTCTACGTCGGTGTCGCCTCCTCCGCCGTCGCCTTCTTCGCCTGGAACCGGGCGATCGCGTTGATCGGGGCGGCCCGTGCGGGGGTCGTGTACTACCTCCAGCCGGTGTGTGTGGCACTGCTGTCCTGGGTGCTGCTCGGGGAGACGGTCGGGTGGACGCAGGTGCTGTGCATGGGGCTGATTCTGGGCGGGGTGGTGCTCGGGGCGGGGGCGCGGCGGTGACGTAGGTTGCGGCCATGGTCGAGTGGGACATCCGGAAGCTGCTGATTCTGCGGACGTTGCGGGAGCGGGAGACGGTGACCGCGACCGCCGAGGCGCTGCGGATGACTCCGTCGGCCGTGTCGCAGCAGCTGACCAACCTCGCCAAGCAGTTGGGGGTGCCGTTGCTGGAGGCGCGGGGGCGGGGGGTGCGGTTGACCGACGCGGCTCGGCTGGTGTTGCGGCATGCCGAGGCGGTGTTCGAGCAACTGGAGCGGGCGGATGCGGAGTTGGGGGCGTATCTGCACGGCGAGGCCGGTGAGGTTCGGGTGGGGGCCTTCGCTACGGCCGTGCCGGCGCTGGTCGTTCCTGCTGTGCGGGCGCTGCGGGCGGGGCATCCCGGAGTGCGGGTGCAGGTGCGGGAGACCGAGGCGGGGGAGGCGTACGAGCTGCTGGGCGCCGGGGAGGTGGACCTGGCACTGTCGCTGGCCGCGCAGGCACCGAGTGCGGTGGATCCCCGGTTCACCCGGGTGACATTGCTGGCGGATCCGTTGGATGTGGCGTTGCCGCGGGAGCATGCGTGGGCGGCTGTGGAGGGATTGCGGTTGGCCGATCTCGCCGCGGAGCCCTGGATCTTCGGAGGAAGTGGGCCCTGGTCGGACATTACGCGCGGGGCGTGTGAGGCGGCCGGTTTCACCCCGCACTAAGGGCACTCGGCCACCGGCTGGACGGCGATTCTCGCGATGGTGGAGGCGGGGATGGGGGTGGCGCTGGTGCCTCGGATGGCTGCGGTGCCGAGGGGCGGGGTGGCGATGCGGGAGTTGGGAGCGGAGCGGCCGGTTCGGCATGTGGTGGCGGCGGTGCGGAGGGGTGGGGAGGACTCACCGGCGGTACGGCGGGTGCTGGACGCGCTGCGGGAGGTCGCTGCACAGCTACGGCAATGACAAAGGGGCGCCCGATCCCAACCGGGCGCCCCCTGTGTCCGTACGACTACTCAGCCGCCGCCGCGTCCGCCGCCTGGGCCTTCAGCGCGCGCTCCACGCCTGACCTCGACTCCGACACCAGGCGGCGCAGGGCCGCGGTCGGGTCGGTCGAGGACAGCCAGGTGTCCGTCTTCGCCAGGGTCTCCTCGGAGACCTGGATCGTCGGATACAGGCCGACGGCGATCTGCTGGGCGATCTCGTGGGAGCGGGTGTCCCAGATGCCCTTCAGGATCTCGAAGTACTTGTCCGTGTACGGCGCCAGCAGTTCGCGCTGGTCCGTCTGGACGAAGCCGGAGATCACCGCCTCCTGGACCGCGTTCGGCAGCTTGTCCGAGTCGATGACCGAGGACCAGGCCTCCGCCTTCGCCTCCGGAGTCGGACGGGCCGCGCGAGCCGTGGCCGCGTGGCGCTCGCCCGCCGCCGTCTTGTCCCGCCCGTACTCGCCCGCGATCTCCGTCTCGTCGAAACGGCCCACCGCCGCCAGGCGCTGCACGAACGCCCAGCGCAGCTCCGTGTCGACGGCCAGGCCCTCGATGGACTGCGTGCCGTCCAGCAGACCCTCCAGCAGGTCCAGCTGCTCCGGCGTACGGGCCGTCGCCGCGAAGGCGCGCGCCCACGCGAGCTGGTGGTCGCCGCCCGCCTCGGCCGCCCGCAGGTGGGCGAGCGTGGCGTCGGTCCAACGGGTAAGCAGCGCCTCACGGCCGACCGGGTCGGCGTACAGCTCGATCGCCAGCTTCACCTGACGGTGCAGCGACTGCACGACGCCGATGTCCGACTCCTTGCCGATGCCGGACAGGACGAGGGAGAGGTAGTCGCGGGTGGCCAGTTCGGCGTCCCGCGTCATGTCCCACGCCGACGCCCAGCACAGCGCGCGGGGCAGCGACGACTCGAAGTCGCCGAGGTGCTCCGTCACGAAGGCCAGCGACTGCTCGTCCAGGCGGACCTTCGCGTACGAGAGGTCGTCGTCGTTCAGCAGGACGACCGCCGGACGACGCTTGCCCACCAGCTGCGGTACGGCCGTCAGCTCGCCGTCCACATCCAGCTCGACGCGCTCGTCGCGCACCAGCTTGCCGCCGGCCTCGTCGCGTTCGTACAGGCCGACCGCGATGCGGTGCGGGCGCAGCGTGGGCTCGCCCTTTGCCCCGGCCGGGAGCGCAGGGGCCTCCTGGCGGATGGCGAAGGAGGTGATGAGACCTTCCGCGTCCGTCTCGATCTCCGGGCGCAGGATGTTGATGCCGGCCGTCTCCAGCCACAGCTTCGACCAGGTCTTCAGGTCCCGCCCGGAGGTCTCCTCCAGGGCGCCGAGGAGGTCCGACAGACGTGTGTTGCCGTACGCGTGCGCCTTGAAGTACGCCTGCACGCCCCGGAAGAACTCGTCCATCCCGACGTACGCGACAAGCTGCTTCAGGACGCTCGCGCCCTTGGCGTAGGTGATGCCGTCGAAGTTGACCAGCACATCGTCCAGATCACGGATCTCGGCCATGATCGGGTGCGTGGAGGGCAGCTGGTCCTGGCGGTACGCCCACGTCTTCATGGAGTTGGCGAAGGTCGTCCAGGAGTGCGGCCAGCGCGACTCGGGTGCGTACGCCTGGCAGGCGATGGAGGTGTACGTGGCGAACGACTCGTTCAGCCACAGGTCGTTCCACCACTCCATGGTGACCAGGTCGCCGAACCACATGTGGGCCAGCTCGTGCAGGATCGTCTCGGCGCGCATCTCGTACGCGGCGTCCGTCACCTTGGAGCGGAAGACGTACTGGTCGCGGATGGTCACCGCGCCGGCGTTCTCCATCGCGCCCGCGTTGAACTCCGGCACGAAGAGCTGGTCGTACTTCTTGAACGGGTAGTCGTAGTCGAACTTCTCCTGGAACCAGTCGAAGCCCTGCCGGGTGACCTCGAAGATCGCGTCCGAGTCGAGGTACTCGGCGAGCGAGGGCCGGCAGTAGATGCCCAGCGGCACGGACTGCCCGTCCTTCTCGTACACGCTGTGCACGGAGTGGTACGGGCCGACGATCAGCGCGGTGATGTAGCTGGAGATCCGCGGGGTCGGCTCGAAGGCCCAGATGTCGTCCTTGGGCTCGGGCGTGGGCGAGTTGGAGACGACGGTCCAGCCGGTCGGCGCCTTCACGGTGAACTGGAAGGTGGCCTTCAGATCCGGCTGCTCGAAGGAGGCGAAGACCCGGCGGGCGTCCGGCACCTCGAACTGGGTGTACAGGTAGGCCTGGTTGTCGACGGGGTCGACGAACCGGTGCAGGCCCTCGCCGGTGTTGGTGTACGCGCAGTCCGCGACGACCCTGAGGACGTTACGGCCCTCCAGCAGCCCGCGCAGCGCGATCCGGGAATCCTTGAAGACCTCGTCCGGGTCGAGCGCATCGCCGTTGAGCGTGACCTCGTGCACGGCGGGAGCGACCAGGTCGATGAAGGACTCCGCACCGGTCTCGGTGACGTCGAAGCGCACCGTGGTCGCGGACCGGTAGGTTCCGCCCTCCTGCGCGCCGGAGAGATCGAGATCGATCTCGTACGAGTCAACGGTGAGCAGCGTCGCCCGCTGCTGCGCCTCTTCGCGAGTCAGGTTTGTGCCAGGCACGCGGTCATCTCCTCGTTATGTGTGGGTTCGGTCATCCTTCCATGGGACGTACGGAGAAGGCGATGTCCGTTTACCGCCGGTGAGCTGGGCGGGACGGCGCGAGCCTGGACCCATGACGGCATACACAGCACGCCCCATCCCTCCCGCGACCCTGAAGGAACTGCGCGCCACCGACGACGCGGGCCGCGAGACGCTCCCGGTGACCGACGAGGAGGGCGGCGCGCCCCTGCGGTGCTGCCTGCGCCGCAGCGCGCCGGGCGAGCGGATCGCGCTCGTCTCCTACGCCCCGCTGCGCCGCCGGGCGGCCGAGACGGGCGTGGATCCGGGCGCCTACGACGAACAGGGCCCCGTCTTCATCCACGCCGAGGAGTGCGCGGGCCCGGCCGTCGACGGCTACCCCTTCGCCAACGCCCACCGGACGGTCCGCCGCTACTCCGCCGACGGCCGCATCCTGGGCGGTCAGCTGGTCGAGGCACCCGACGACGAAGCCTTCCGGAACGCGTTCGACGACCCGTCCGTGGCGCTCGTCCACGTCCGGGCCGTCGAGTACGGCTGTTTCCTCTACGAGGTCACCAGGGACTAGCCCTTCAGCTCGGCCGCCACCAGTTCCGCGATCTGGACCGCGTTCAGGGCGGCGCCCTTGCGGAGGTTGTCGTTGGAGATGAACAGGGCCAGGCCGTGTTCCACCGTCTCGTCGGTGCGGATGCGGCCGACGAACGACGCGTCCTTGCCGGCCGCCTCGAGCGGGGTCGGGATGTCGGAGAGGGTGACGCCGGGGGCGCCGGCCAGCAGTTCCGTTGCTCGCTCCGCCGACAGCGGGCGCGCGAAGCGGGCGTTGACCTGGAGGGAGTGGCCAGCGAAGACCGGGACACGGACGCAGGTGCCGGAGACCTTCAGCTCGGGGATCTCCAGGATCTTGCGGGACTCGTTGCGGAGCTTCTGCTCCTCGTCCGTCTCGTTCAGACCGTCGTCGACGATCGAGCCGGCCAGCGGGAGCACGTTGAACGCGATCGGGCGCTTGTAGACCTGCGGCTCGGGGAAGTCGACCGCCTCGCCGTCATGGGTCAGCTTGTCCGCGTCGGCGACGACCTTCTGCGCCTGGCCGTGCAGCTCGGCCACGCCCGCGAGCCCGGACCCGGACACCGCCTGGTACGTGGCGACGACCAGCGCCTCCAGCCCCGCCTCCTCGTGCAGCGGCTGCAGCACCGGCATCGCGGCCATCGTGGTGCAGTTCGGGTTGGCGATGATCCCCTTGGGCCGGTCAGCGATGGCGTGCGGGTTCACCTCGGAGACGACCAGCGGGACCTGGGGGTCCTTGCGCCAGGCCGAGGAGTTGTCGATCACGACCGCGCCCTGCGAGGCGACCTTTTCGGCCAGCGCCTTCGAGGTGGCGCCGCCCGCCGAGAACAGCACGATGTCCAGGCCCGTGTAGTCGGCCGTCGCCGCGTCCTCCACCGTGACACCGTCCAGGACCGTCCCCGCCGAACGGGCCGAGGCGAACAGACGCAGCTCCGTGACGGGGAAGTCTCGCTCCGTGAGGATCCTGCGCATGACCGTGCCGACCTGACCGGTGGCTCCGACGATTCCGACCCTCACGGTGACTCCTTCTTGATGGCGGTTGCGTGGCCTGGACGTTTCCATGATGCGTCGCCCCCTGGCCGGTATGTCCAATCGTTTGCCCGAGGAATGGGACGCCATTCCTCTCAGCCACGCAGCTCGATCACCCATTCCCCGAGCGCCCTGACGTGCAGGATTGAGCTCGCTACGCGGTACGGGCCGGAAGAACCGGTGATTTTCCGCTTCGGAAACAGGTTTTCGTCCAGTTCGTAGATATGGAGGATGCCACTCGTGCCGGCGGCGACCAGCTCGCTCTCTGCCCCGATGTGACGTACGACTCCGTACCAGCCGTCCTGGGTCCGCGCGCCGAGCACGGGCGCCGCACTGAGCGGCTCCGGCTCAAGACGCCACTTCGTACCCTCGACGGCATTGACGATCACGAAGCAGGACCCGCCGGGATCGACGAAGACGGGCCCGAGGACGGGACGGCGGCGCTCATTGGTGTCGGCGATGATCACCGACTTCCCGAACGGATGGTTCATGGCGTACGCGGCGAGCTTCCCCTCCTTCCCGAGCGAGGTCCGCTTCACGCTCATCAGCGTGGGCGGCCCCGGCCAGCGCAGGACCGTGTTGCCCTTGCCCTCCACCGGGCCGGTGATCAGCGGCGCCTCCTCCTCCGGCAGCAGACGCAGGGTCCAGTCGCCGGAGTGCTTGACCCGTACGGTCCGCTCGGCCGCGCCGTTGCTGAACGTCATGGCCACGCCCCGGGTGCCGTGCCGGGTGCCGACGAGCCACTCGTCCTCGTCGCCGTACTCGTCGAGGACCTTGACCTCCAGCGAGTAGTTGGCCTCGGCGCCCGGGAAGTCGTACTCGACCAGTGCGGGGCGCCCGGGCCGGGGGTTGACCAGCGTGATCGTCTTCTCGCCCCGGCCCTTGTAGACGCCGGACTCGCGGCCCTTGGCGGGGTCGCGGACGGGCAGCGGCGTGGTGGTGAGCTCCCAGTGGTGCCGGCTCTTGTCGATCGAGAGCAGGATGGGACCTTCGGTGATCCGGACGGTTTCCTTGACCCGCTTGCCGTTCCAGGCGTGGACGAGCCGCTCCGGGTGCTTGAGCTCGTCGGGGGTGTCGCCCCGGTGGCAGTTCAGCTGGAACCAGCCGCTGTGCTTGTCCGTGGCCCGGACCTTCAGATCGGCCGCGCCGCCCGTGTAGGCGAGGACCTCGGGGCCGCTCCCCTTGACCGTCTCGGCGTCGAACGGGCGGGCCGCCGACAGGGGCAGGACGGTGAGCTTCCAGTGTCCGGAGCAGCTCACTTTCAGCCGCAGCGGGCCGCCCTTGCGGGGCGGTACGAACAGGACACGGCCCTGGTGCTCGGGCAGGTCGTGGCAGAAGATCGTGTCGTCGCGTCCGGGGATCTGGACCTGGATCCACTGGTAGCCCTCGACCCGCGCCTCCATGATCACCGGCCCGCAGTCCGGCGGGAACGGTATGTCCATGGTGATCTTGGAGCTGCCATTGCCGCTGCGGACGTAGGGCTCGAAATCGAAGAAGGCGGATCCCCAGGAGGGGGAGGGGCCGGTGGACGGGGAGGGCGGTGACACGACGGGGGCGGGCGGTGACACGACGGTGGCGGGCATCGACACGGCGGTGGCGGGCGGCGGTACGGCCACTGGAGGCGCCGATGTCTTCGCCACCCCGGTGTTCATCACCGGCGCCACCGGCGCCGGTGCCTCCGCCACCACGATCCCGAAGTCCGTGGCCAGCCCCGCGAGCCCCGAGTCGTACCCCTGTCCCACCGCCCGGAACTTCCACTCCCCGTTGCGCCGGTAGAACTCCCCGAGCACGAAGGCAGTCTCGCTCGACGCGTCCGTCACCGCGTAATGGGCGACGATCGAACCGTCCGGCGCCACCGTCTGCGCCGCGAGACCCGGCACCGCGCCGAAGGTCCCCTCGTCGCAGGACCCGGCGATCAGCACCCGCTGCACCGACGCCTCCACCCGGGGCAGATCCAGCTCCAGCCACTCCGCGAGCTGTTCGCCGCTGTCACCGGTGCCCACGTGCCGCACCGCCCCCGAGGGATGCACGGGCTGGTTGTGGAAGACGAGGTCGGCGTCGCCGCGTACCTTGCCCGCGGCGTCGAGCAGCAGCGCCGAGACTTCCACGGCGGGCGTCCCCGGCGCCTTGCGGCGGACGACCGCGACCCTCAGCAGACCTGCGGGGACAGGGGTGTTGGCCCCTTTGGTGATGTGCGTCATGGGGCACATGCTGACAGTGGAGATGGTGTGAAGGAAAGATCGAATTGAAGATTCCGGAAGTCGGGCCGAACGTTTCCGCCCCGACCGGCGTCATAGGGGAAACGCGGCGAGGGGAGGGGTGGCTGTGCTGCGCAGAATGACCCGTCGCGGCCAGCGGGACGCGGTGCTCGACGCACCGGACGACCCACTGGACGCGGCCCAGGAACGCAGGGTGCGGGCGGTGCTGGCACTCGGCGGGGTACCGCAGGCGGACCTGCCGGACGGGGTGCAGCAGGTCCGTCTGCGGTTGCTGGAGCGGGCCGCGAGCGGCAGGGAGGCGCCGCGGGACGTCTCCGCGTGGGCGGCGGTCGTCGCCTCCAACCTCGCCATGGACTGGCACCGGGCCAAGAAGCGGCAGGAGCGGCTCGGGGAGCGGCTCGCCGCTCTGCGCCAGAGCGAACACCCCTCCGGCGAGGACAGCAGCCTGCTCTCCCTCGCCGTGGCCCAGGGCCTGGACGAACTGCCCGACGCCCAGCGCCAGGTGGTCGTCCTGCGCTTCTACGCCGATCTGCCGGTACGGGACATCGCCGAGCAACTCGCGATCCCCGAGGGCACGGTCAAGAGCAGGCTGCACACGGCGGTACGCGCCCTGCGCGCCCGCCTGCACGAGGACGAGGTGGTGTGACGTGACCGCCGAACACGACGGCGTCGACGCGCTGATGGCCGCGATCACCGACGAACCCCTGCCCGACGAGGCGGACGCCGCCTTCCGCGCCGAACACCGCTCCGCGAGCGCCGATATCGCCGCACTGCGCGAGCAACTGGACATCATCGGACGGGCGTTGGGAGGCGACCCACCGAAACCCGCCCCGGCCCCCGTTCCCGTACGGCCGGTGAGGCGCCGTGCCTTTCGGCTCGCCGTCGGCTCCCTCGCGGCGGCCGCCGCGGCGACCGTGATGGTGGGCCTCGGCTGGCTGGTGGCGCAGTCCGACATGGGCGCAAGCAGCGCCGACTCGGCATCGGGGTCCGCCAAGGAGGCGCAGTCCGACATGGAGGACGGCGGCGTCCTCTTCGGCAGCCCCAACTACCTCGCCTGCGCGTACCTGGTCGCCGAGGGCGAGGTCAGCTCCGCCGAACCGGTCGCCGCGACCGACCCGGAACTGGTCCGCGTGAGCGTGGACCTGAGCCAGGTCTACAAGCCGGAGAAGCCCGGGCCGAAGAAGGGTGACGACCTCAGTTACGTGATCGACAAGAACACCGCTCCCGGGCTGCGCGCGGGGGACCACGTCCTGTTCGGCGTCCCGGAGAAGGGGGCCCCGCCGGACCAGTGGATCGTCGGTGAGACGGCGGTCGCCGTGGAACGGGACCGGATCAACAGCTCGCTGCCCGAGTCCCGCTCCCTGAACTGCGGATGAGAAAGGGCGGGCGCCCTTACGGACGCCCGCCCCTGTACAGCCGTAGCAACTACACGACTACGGCGTGACCTTCTCGATCTTCACACTGCCCGCGCCCGCGACCGTGCCGCGCGCGTTCAGCAGCTGGACCTGGCCGAAGAACTCACGGCCCTCCGGCGCGGCCGCCGCGGCGGTGACGCTCGCGGAGACGGTGGCGGAGTCGCCCGTGCCGAGCTTCACCGGCGTCGACTCGTCGACGGTGACCGAGCCGAGCGCGGCGGAGAAGAACACGTCCAGGTAGTCGTAGGCGGTGGAGCCGGACGGCACCGAGTAGCCCACGACCTCGATCGTGTAAGTGCCGGCGGCGGGCTTGGCGATGGAGACCGCCTCCTCCGAGTCGCCGTCGGCGGCCTGCGCGACCTGGTTGCCGTCCTTGTCGTAGACCGTCAGGTCCAGGTCGGCGGCGTTGTCCGAGACATTGCCGATGGCGACGTCCAGGGACGTGGCGCCCTCGGGCACCTCGACCGTGGTGGTGTGCGTCTCGTGGTCGGCGATGGTCGGCCGGGCCGCCTTGGAGGAGCCGAGCGGGCCGCCCGCCAGCTTGCCGTCGAGGGCGGCGAACTTGTTCGTCACCTTCCAGGAGGCCTCGATCGGCGTGCCGACCTTGGCCTCGGGCACGGTCACGGTCTCCGGGTCGAAGACCGCGCCGAGGACGGCGACGTCCAGCTTGTAGGGGTTGTCGAGCAGCGGCGACGTACGGCGCGACTCGACCTCGATCTCCCAGACGCCGGGCTGCGGGTCGGCGTACGAGCGCACGTCCGGCTTGCAGCCGTTGCCGTCGAGGTAGTTGTTGTAGCAGTTCGGCGTGGACGTGGTGTCCGCCGGGACGCCGTAGGGGTGGATGGCGATGAAGCGGGTCTGGCTCTTGTCCTTCAGCCCGCCGATCGCGACCTCGAGCGACTTGGCGCCCTCGGGGACGGTCACGAAGTAGTGCTTGGTGCTGTTGCGCTGCACCGTGCCGGACGCGGAGTAGGTGTACTGCAGCGGCGCGGCGACCACGACCGTCGACATGACCTGCTTGTCGATGCCCTCGGTGCGCGGGTCGTCGACCTCCAGGATCGCGCTCTTCAGCCCGGCGGACTTCGGCGCGGCCTGCACCTTGACGGTGACCGGCTGGTTCAGCGGCAGGCTGACCTCGTCGGAGCCGACGATCCGGAAGGTGTCACCGGCGTTGTTCTCGAAGTGCAGCTCGTGCCGGATCGCGCGGTCGGCACCGGACGTACGGGTCAGGGTGATCTCGTACGTCTTCTTCTGACCGGCCTTCAGACCGCCCTCACGGTCGTAGAGACCCGTGCCGTAGCCCGGCGTCTTCAGGAACTGGTCGATCGCGGTGTCGACCGGCGCCTTCACCGAGTAGGTGTGCGAGGTGGCGCCGTCCTTGATGGAGTCCCAGGCGTCGGGGATGTTGATCAGGCCCGCGCCTTCCTCGTACGCCTGCACACCGCTGATGTGGTCGGCGGTCGAGGTGAGCGCCGTGCGCAGGGTCGCCGGGGTGAGCGCGATGCCCTTCTGCTTGGCCGCGCTCAGCAGCAGCGCCGAGGCGCCCGCGGCCTGCGGGGAGGCCATCGAGGTGCCCTGGAGCATGCCGTAACCGGCGGGCAGCGAGTAGCCCGCCTCGGCGACAGGGGCGCCCGGCAGCCAGGTCTGGATGGTGTTGACCGAGGCACCCGGCGCCACGAGCGTCGGAGTGAAGCCGCCGTCCTCGCGCGGACCGCGGGAGGAGAACGGCATCATCGCGTACGACTTCTGCACGGCCGAGCCGTAGTTGGAGGCCCAGGTCGCCTTGGAGACGGACGCGCCGACCGAGATCACCTTGTCGGCCAGGGACGGGTCGCCGATGGTGTTGGCGCCGGGGCCGGAGTTGCCCGCGGAGATCACCAGCTGGACGCCGTAGGTGTCGATCAGACGGGTGTAGAGCTCGGCACGCGCGTTGTTGCCGTCGTTCAGCGCCGGCAGACCGCCGATGGACATGTTGACGATGTCCACGCCGCGGTTGACGACGAGGTCGATCATGCCCTCGGTCAGCGCGACGTTGGTGCAGCCGCCGGTCCAGGTGCAGGCGCGCGAGGAGACGACCTTCGCACCGGGCGCGGCGCCGTTCATCTCGCCGCCGAACAGGCCGTTGGCGGCGGTGATACCGGCGACGTGGGTGCCGTGCTCGGACTCGATGACGCCGATGTTGACGAAGTCGCGCTTCTGGCCGACCCAGTCACCGCCGTAGGGGTCCATCGGGACGTCCTTGCGGATCTCCACGACGAACGGCTGACGCTCGGCGACGTCGGTGTCCGGGTTGTCGGTGCCGAACCAGCCGATCTGGAAGCCGTCCTTGTACGGCTTCATCGGGGTGTCGTCACCGAAGTCGGCGTTGTTGTTCAGGTCGACCCGGACCGTGCCGGACGCGGCGTCGTAGAGGACGCCCCAGACGTCGGTGGTGTCCCCGTCCCGGTTCGCGTCGCCCTTGGCGTCGCCGCCCGCGGTCACGGACTCCCGGAACAGGTTGACCTGGTACGACCCGGCGGGTGCCGTCCAGGTGCGGCCGGAGAAGGTGAAGCTCGGCCCGGAGACATTGGTGACCATCGGGCGCCAGGTGGCGTCGCTGTCGATGATCGGGTCGGTCGCGGTGACCCAGTCGACGATCTTGCGCTCACCGGTGGTGGTCTTCTGGAGCGCCGGGTGGGAGAGGTCCACGCCCGAGTCCAGGACACCGATGGTGATCCCGCGGCCGTCCGCCTTCGGGTGGTCGTCGACGAAGTCGACGGCACCGGTCTCGAATGAGGGGTTGTACGGGTTCTCGGCCGGGGTGTCCTTGCCGGGGGCCGGATAGGCGGCCGCGGTCGACGCCGACTCCTTGGTGTCGACGGCCGGGTCGTCCAGCGGGATCTCCTCGCGCAGGTCGATGCCGTGCACGGAGGAGAGCTTCGCCGCGGCGGCGATGGCCGCGTCCGCCTTGCCCGTCGGGACGGTGGCGCGGACATAGCCGAGCTTGTCGTAGGTGCGGCCCACGGAGCCGCCCTTGACCGCGTCCAGGTCCTCGGCGACCTGCTCGGTCTTTCCGGGGGCGGTGGCGATCATCATCGTGACGTTCTTGTCGCCGGCCGCCTTGGCGTCGGCGAGCAGGTCCGCGTCGTCGGAACCGAGCTTGTCGTGCGCGGACTTGACGGCCGGATCGGCCGCGGCCGGGGCGTCCTCGGCGAAGGCCATGGGTATCGGCCCGGCAGCGGAGAGCGCGGCCACGAGCCCCGCGGCCACTGCTATCCGGGCCGCGCGTCTGGCGCCCGATATGGGTTCGCGCTGGGGGGTGTGGGTCATCGGCATCCCTTGTAGGTAAAGGAACGAGCGTGGAGCGATCGCTCAGCCTTACCTAAGGGACGGATGTTTGGGGAGAGTTGACCCAAACGAAATCGAGGGATGGGGAAAACCCGCTATCCCTTTCCGGGGCGAACGGTGCGAGTCGGAAGGATTCCGTCAATCGGTCTTCGTCCGTGCGTAATGGCGCGACGCCTTCGCACGGTTGCCGCAGGCCGCCATCGAGCACCAGCGGCGGGTGCCGTTGCGTGAGGTGTCGAAGAAGTGCAGGACGCAGTCGTCGTGGGCGCAGGCGCGGATGCGGTCCGGGGCGGTGGTGAGCAGCGTCAGGTAGTTCCGCGCGGCGAGCCAGGCCGGAGCCCAGGTGGGGGAGTTGAACTCGGGCAGCTCGCCGGGTCCCTCGGCGGTGAGCGTGGCCCGGATCCTGCCGTGCGCGAGGACGGCGTCGACGAGCGGCGCCGCTTCCTTCGGTGATCCGTCGACGGCCACCTTCAGGGCGTCACGGGCCTGGAGGAGATGGCGCAGGGTCGTGGCGTCGGCGGAGCAGGTTCCGTCCAGGTCGTTCGACGCGAGCCAGATCGCCAGTCCGTCGGTGTCCGCCAGCAGGTCGCGCAGGGCCCCGTCCTGGATCCAGCGCGTGTTCAGCAGGTCCAGCGAGAGCGGCTCGCCGATGAGGGGGCGGGGGTCGGCGGACATGGGGGGCTCCTCTCCGTACTAACCGGTCAAGGGTACGTGACCGGTTGACGCCCTCGCTTCTAACCACTAACCTCATTTACAGGGGTTAGATCAGTGCGGCAATCGATGGGGGTAAGTCATGACCTTGAGCCACGGCCACCTCGGCCTGAACGTCACCGACCTGGACCGCTCGCTCGCCTTCTACCGCGACGTCCTCGGCTTCTCACTGCTGGCCGAGGGCAAGGAGGAGGGCCGGCGGTACGCGTTCCTCGGCGACGGCGAGCAGCTCCTCTTCACGCTCTGGCAGCAGGCGAAGGGGCCCTACGGCGAGGGCCGCGCCGGCCTGCACCACCTCGCCTTCCAGGCGGACTCGATCGAGCGGGTCCGCGCCTACGAGACGGCGCTGCGCGAGTACGGCGTGGAGTTCGCCTACGACGGGGTCGTGGCCCACGCCGAGGGCGCGGCGTCCGGCGGCATCTTCTTCCACGACCCCGACGGCATCCGGCTGGAGATCGCGGTGCCCAGTGGTGCCGAGGGTGCGCCCGTGCCCAACGAGTCGGCGCCGACCTGCGGATTCTTCTAGTCATGGGCGTCTATCACGCGGGCTCGCTCGCCGTGCAGGACCGGCTCGGGGTGCGGGAGCTCGCCGACCATGTGGGCCGGTCCATCGGGGAGGGCATCAAGCCGGTGGCCGCCGCCTTCCTGGAACTCCAGCCGCTGCTGGTCGTCGGCGCCGCCGACCCGGCGACCGGCAGGGTGTGGGCGGCGCCGCTGTCAGGTTCGCCCGGGTTTGTACGGGCTACCGGGCCCCGGCAGATCTCCGTCGTGGGCGGAGGCACCCCTGGCGTCCCGACCTCCCCGCTCGCGGCGGCCCTCGCCACCGAGGGCACCCCGGTCGGCACCATCGCCCTCGACCCGCGCACCCGGCGCCGGATGCGGCTCAACGGCACGCTCCGGCCCACCCCGAGAGGGATCGCGATCGAGGCGGACCGGGTCTTCGCCAACTGCCCGAAGTACCTCCAGCGCAGGGAGACGTACGAAACCCTGCCCGACCGCAGGCCCGGGGAGCCCCGCGTGGCCGACGAACTGACCGAAGCGCAGGCCGAGTTCCTCGCCGTGGCCGACACCTTCTTCCTGGCCAGCGTCCATGAGGGCGGCGCCGATGCCAGCCATCGCGGCGGCAACCCGGGCTTCGTCCGCGTCGACTCGCCGCGCGAACTGAGCTGGCGCGACTACCCGGGCAACGCCATGTTCCTGACCCTCGGCAACCTCGCCGCCGACCCCCGTGCGGGACTGCTTTTCCTGGACTGGACGACGGGCACGGCGGTGTATCTCACCGGCGAGGCCCGTACGGAGTTCACCCCCGAACGCCGCGTCCGTTTCACCCTGTTTGAGGCGATTGAAATTCAGGGCGCCGTCCCCCTGCGCTGGTCCGCGCCGGAGTACTCGCCCGCGAACCCGGACTGCCCCTGAGTACCTCCCGAACACCCCCCGGTTACCCGCGAAGATGAACACGGAGTAGCCGCCCCCCGGCCGCCCGAGGAGCTGTCGGGGGCGCGCAGGGTGGTCCGAGATCCACGTACGGTGATCGGCGTTGCGCGTTGCCGCCTCGTTCACGCGCAGGTCATTCCCAGTGCCAACGATCCAGAGCGAGCGGGTTGTTCGCGACAGCGACGCCCGCGACCACTGCCGACGCGTTACGCACTCGGGGAGACCGCGCCATGTCGCGCATACGCTCTGTCGCCAGCTCCGCGCTGGGCGTCCACCGCCGATCCATCCTCGCCGCCGCCGGGGCGGTGTCCCTCTCCGCCGGTGTCGGCTACGCCCTGCGGCCCACCGACAGCCAGGCCGCCACCACCGGCACCCCGGCCGCCGCCGCGGACGCGGAGGCACCGGTCGCCTCCTCGCGCCGGGCACCCTTCCTGCCGCTCGCCCCCTACACCCGGGGCACCACACTCGCGAGCGTCGCCGCCCCGCGCGGCACCACCGGATACCGCCGACTGGGCCGCGCGCCCGGCTGGGCCCGTGTGGTGCGCAGCGAGCTGGCCGCGGCCAAGTCGGGGCGCGAGGACCGCCGTACGACGCTCGCCGCGTTCGTACAGCTCACCGACATGCACATCATCGACGCCCAGCACCCGATGCGGCTGGAGTACCTGCGCTCCACCGATGTGCACGCCTGGCGGCCGCACGAGGCGCTCACCGTGCACGGCGCCGTCTCGCTGGTCGAGCGGGTCAACGCGCTGCGGGGCGCCCCCGTCACCGGCGCCCCGCTCCAGTTCGCCATGACCACCGGCGACAACACCGACAACAACGCCCGCTCCGAGCTGGAGTGGTTCCTCACCGTCATGAGCGGCGGCCGCAT
Organism: Streptomyces sp. NBC_00287; assembly: GCF_036173105.1. Lineage (NCBI taxonomy): Bacteria > Bacillati > Actinomycetota > Actinomycetes > Kitasatosporales > Streptomycetaceae > Streptomyces > Streptomyces sp. NBC_00287. Next base: position 3,399,552 of record NZ_CP108053.1, on the reverse strand, counting down.
CACCCCCAACTCCGGTGACCCGCGGCACTACGAGGGCGTCCTGAACAGCGGTCTCAAGCAGTACTGGCAGCCCGACTCGAACGTCCGCGACGCCGACAAGCAGCTCGGCTTCCCGTACCTGGAGGGCTTCCTCGCGGCGGTCATGCGGGAGCTGCAGAGCCCCGGCCTCTCCCTCCCCTGGTACTCCACCGTCGGCAACCACGACGCCATGCCGCTCGGCTGCTACGCCTCGCACCGCGACACCTACCTCACCGACTACGCCGTCGGCGGCAAGAAGCTGATGAGCCTGCCCGCGGCCGAGGCCAAGAAGCTCCAGGAAGCCCTGAAGCAGGCCAAGGACCCCCAGGGCGCCCAGCTCCGCGAGCTGCTCAAGGCCCACACCCGCGACATGCGCCCGGTCACCCCGGACGAGCGGCGCGCCCCGTACACGCCGACCGAGTACATCAAGGCCCACCTCGACCCGGCGTTCCGGGGCGTCGGCCCGGTCGGCCACGGCTACTCCTCGGCGAACCTCGACGCGGGCACCCAGTACTACAGCTTCCGCATCGCCGACGACGTCATCGGCATCAGCATGGACACCACCGACGCGGGCGGCCACTACGAAGGCTCCATCGGCAGCGAGCAGTTGCGCTGGCTGGACAAGACGCTGCGGGACAACAAGGACTCGTACGCCATCGTCTTCAGCCATCACACCAGCAAGACGATGGACAACACCCGCCGCGACCCGGCCCGCCCGACCGAGCGGCGCCACAACGGCCAGGAGGTCCTCGCCCTCCTCGGCAGCCACAGCAACGTCCTTGCCTGGGTGAACGGCCATATCCACCGCAACGCCATCACCCCGCACTCGGCGCCCGACGGCCGCTCTTTTTGGGAGATCTCCACCGCCTCGCACGTCGACTTCCCCCAACTCGCCCGGGTCATCGAGCTGGTGGACAACAAGGACGGCACGATCTCCCTCTTCACCACCTGCGTGGAGTCCGCGGCCCCCTACCGCACGGACTTCACCGACCTCTCCCAGACCGGCCTCGCCGCCCTCTACCGCGAACTGTCCTTCAACGCCCCCGGCGCCCGGACGGACCTGGCGGGAGGACGAGGGGACCGGAACACGGAGCTGGTCCTCAAGAAGGGCTGAAACTCACTCAACCGGCCCACAGCGGCTCAACCATCCCGTACCACCACAGGTCTGCCTTCCCGACCGGCCCGACAAAGGGGGAAGACATGACCACACGAGTACGGACGATGCTGGTGGCGGCGACGGCGGTGGCGCTCTCCGCCGCCCTGGCGGCACCCGCGGTCGCCGCCCAGGACGAGGGTGGCGGCCACACCGCCACCCGCGAGGCGATGAAGGCGGCGGTCAAGGACGGCGTGCCCGGCGTGACCGCCACGGCGCGGACCAACGGCCGCAACTGGGCGGCGACGGAGGGCGTGGGCGACTTGCGGACGGGCAAGTCACGCTCCACGGACGACCGTTACCGCGTAGGCAGCATCACCAAGACCTTCGTGGCCACGGTGCTGCTCCAGCTGGAGGCGGAGGGCAGGCTGTCGTTGGACGACACGGTGGACGAATGGCTGCCGGGTCTGGTCCAGGGCAACGGCCACGACGGCCGCAAGATCACCCTCCGTCAGCTCCTCAATCACACGAGCGGCATCTACAACTACACGGACGACAAGACGTTCGTGGAGACGTACTTCCTCAAGGACGGCTTCTTCGAGCATCGCTACGACACCAAGCCGCCGGAGGATCTGGTCGCGATCGCCATGACCCACAAGCCGGACTTCGCGCCGGGCACCGACTGGTACTACTCCAACACCAACTACGTCCTCGCGGGCATGGTGATCGAGAAGGCCACGGGCAAGCCGTACGGCAAGGAGATCCGCACCCGCATCCTCAACCCCCTCGGAATGCACGCCACTTCGGTCCCCGGCACCCGGGTCACCGTCCCTCAGCCCAGCAGCCGCGGGTACTCGAAGCTCGCCGAGTCGACGACGGGCCCGACGTACGACGTCACGAAGCTGAACCCGTCCCTGGCCTACTCGGCGGGCGAGATGATCTCCGACTCGTCCGACCTGAACCGCTTCTACACCGCCCTGCTGAAGGGGAAGCTCCTGCCGGCCGAGCAGTTGAAGGACATGAAGACCACCATCAAGGTCGACGACATCCCGAACGCGGGCTACGGCCTCGGCCTCATCGAACGCAAGCTGAGCTGCGGCACCACGGTCTGGGGCCACGGCGGCGGCATCCACGGCTCCACCTCGGAGGCGGTGACGACAGCGGACGGCCGTCACGCGCTGTCGTTCAACTTCAACGGCGACTGGTCGGGGGACAGCGACGCGGTGCTGGAGGCGGAGTACTGCGGCAAGTGACCTGAACGCATGAGGAGGAGCCGCCCGGCGCACACCGGCGGCCCCTCCTCTCCCCTCCTGATGCCCCCAGGTCCGTCACTACCGGGGAAGCACCACGACATACGCGGCCGGGTCCCGGTCCGCCGACGCCATCAGGGCCGTGCGGACCACCGCCGCCTGCTGCTCGAGCGAATCCCTCAGCTTCTTCGGGGTGATGTACACGACCGTGATGCCGAGCCGCTCCAGGTGCTCGCGCTTGCGGGCGTACTCCGACCAGAGGGCGTCCTCGTCCTGGCGAGGGGCCCGGGTGTCCAGTTCGATGGCGACCGCGTGCTCCGGCCAGTACGCGTCCAGGCCGCCGAGGTGCGGGCCGCCGGGCAGGCGGAGGTCGATGTTCCAGACCGGGTCGGGCAGACCGTACTCCCGGACCATCGTGTAGAGGCGGTCCTCCGCGATCGCGCGGCCCTCGGCGAGCAGGGAGTCCACGGCGTCCACGACATGCGGTCGGCCGAGCAGCTTGGCCTGGGTCAACTCCCGGACCACCGCCGCCGGTTCGCAGTGGCCGCCGCGCACCGCCTCGGTGAGCAGCCGGCGTACGGCGCCCGCGTCCGAGAGTTCGGCGACCGCGTCGGCCAGGGCGCGCGGGACCGGGGCGACGGGCAGGCCGGTGACCTCCTCGGGCGTCGGGAGGGAGGCCGTACGGACGATCCGGACGCAGCCCGTCGAGCGGAGCCGGCGCAGCCGGGGGACGAGGACGTCGATCGCGGACAGGGCGGTCAACGGGGGCGTCGCGGCGAAGCCGTGCAGGGTCAGCGCCGCCAGGCCCGTGATCATCGCCTCCGTGTACACCGGGCGGTGCGGCTCCTCCGCGCCCGGCTGGGGCGGCACCGAGGCGTTCCGCTCCCGCGCCGCGTACAGCAGCACCGCGTGCAGCCGCTCCTCGCTGGTCGGGGGGCCGGGGTGGAGCAGGTGGACGCCCGGCAGGAGCTGCTGCCAGGGGCCGCCCGCCCGGCACTGCTCGTTGATCTCGGCGGCCGGGACGCCGTGCGCCCGCAGTTGCGCGGTCGTCAGCACGCGCCGCCGGACGTCGGAGAGCTGGTGGAGGGGGCGGGGGGAGAGCGGGGTGTTGTGGTTCATGACCGGGGAATGCCCGCCTCCGATCCACCCCTTAACCCCTGTTACACGCCCGTCGACAATTCCGGACAAGCCCGCACTAAAGGACGGGTGTTCGGATGCCGAGTAGGCACGGAAAACCCCTGGTCCGTTCGGGTGGGACCAGGGGTTACGGCTGCTATTGCCTGAATTCCGTAACGGTCACGGACGAGGCAGGCTCAGGCCAAAGCAGCGGCCGCGTCGCACGCCTGCCCGCGCAGCGCCCGCGCCAGATCGTCCCGCGCCTCCAGCACCAGCCGGCGCAGCGCCGGAGCGGCTTCCTCGTGCGCGGAGAGCCAGGCGTCCGTGGCGTCCAGGGTCTCCTGGGACTCCTGCAGGGACGGGAACAGGCCCTGCACCACCACCATGCCGATCTGGATCGACCGCTCCGCCCACACCCGCTCGATCGCCGCGAAGTACTTCTGGGTGTACGGCGCCGTCAGCTCCCGCTGCGAAGGCCGGGCGAAGCCCGCGATGGTCGCCTCCACCAGCGCGTTGGACAGCTCGTCCGACTCCGCCACCTGCGCCCACGCCTGGGCCTTGACCGAGGCCTGCGGACGCGCGGCCAGACAGCGCACCTGGTGGCGCTTGCCGGACGCGGTGTCGTCGCGGGCGAGTTCGGCGGCGAGCTCCTTGTCGCCGACCACGTCTCGGGCGGCGAGCGCGTCCAGGAACGCCCAGCGCAGCTCCTGGTCGACGTCCAGACCCGGCAGGGTGGCCGTGCCGTCCAGCAGCGCGGACAGCAGCTCGAAGTCGGAGGGCGCGTCGGCCACCCGCGCGAAGAACCGCGCCCACGCCAGCTGGTGCTCGCTGCCCGCCTCGGCGGCGTGCAACTGCAGCGACGCGCCCTCGGCGAGCAGCCGGCCGGCCTGCTCGCGGCGGTCGGGGGCCGTGTAGTGCACCGCCGCCGACTCCGCCCAGGCGTGCAGCATCTGGAGCACGCCGATGTCGGACTCCCGCGCCGCGAACGTCAGCACCAGGTCGATGAACTCCCGGGCCGGCAACAGCGCGTCCCGCGTCATGTTCCACAGCGCCGACCAGCACAGCGCGCGGGCCAGAGGGTCGGTCATGTCGCCGAGAGCGGAACGCAGCGTCTCCAGCGACGTCTCGTCGAAGCGGGTCTTGCAGTACGTCAGGTCGTCGTCGTTGACCAGCACCAGATCCGGCGCCTCGGAACCGGCGAGCTCGGACACGACCGTACGCGCCCCGGCGACGTCCACCTCCACGCGCGCGTACCGCTCCAGAACACCCTCGGTACGGCGGTACAGGCCCACCGCGACCCGGTGCGGCCGCAGCTCCGGATACGACTCCGCCGCCTCCTGCACCACCGCCAGCTCGGCGACCCTCCCGTCCGGGTCCAACAGCACCTGCGGGGTGAGGGAGTTGACCCCGGCCGTCTGGAGCCAGGACCGCGCCCACACGCCCATGTCCCGGCCACTGGTCTCACCGAGCACCGACAGCAGATCGCCGAGCCGGGTGTTGCCGTACGCGTGCCGCTTGAAGTAGCGGCGGGCGCCCTCCAGGAACGCGTCCTGGCCGACGTACGCCACCAACTGCTTGAGGACGGAAGCCCCCTTGGCGTAGGTGATCCCGTCGAAGTTGAGCTTGGCGTCCTGCAGGTCGCGGATGTCCGCGGTGATCGGGTGCGTGGAGGGGAGCTGGTCGGCGCGGTACGCCCAGGCCTTGCGGCGGTTGGCGAAGGTGATCCAGCCGTCGGTGAAACGGGTCGCGCCCACCGTGGCGAAGGAGCCCATGAAGTCGGCGAAGGACTCCTTCAGCCACAGGTCGTCCCACCACTCCATGGTGACCAGGTCGCCGAACCACATGTGCGCCATCTCGTGCAGGATGACGTTGGCCCGGCTCTCGTACGACGCCTGGGTCACCTTCCCGCGGAAGATGTACTCCTCGCGGAAGGTCACGAGCCCCGGGTTCTCCATCGCGCCGAGGTTGTACTCGGGCACGAACGCCTGGTCGTACTTCCCGAACGGGTACGGGTAGTCGAAGTGGTCGTGGAAGAAGTCCAGGCCCTGCTTGGTCACCAGGAACACGTCGTCGGCGTCGAAGTGCGGCGCGAGGCCCTTGCGGCACATGGCGCCGAGGGGGATGTGCAGGGTCGTACCGTCGGGCAGCACCCGCTCGTAGGTGTCCGTCACATAGTGGTAGGGACCGGCCACCACACAGGTGATGTACGTCGAGATCGGCTTGGTCTCCGCGAACCGCCACACCCCGTCCGCCCGCTTGCCCACGCCGTTGCTCCACACCGTCCAGCCCTCGGGCGCCCGCACCTCGAAGCGGAACGGCGCCTTGAGGTCCGGCTGCTCGAAGCAGGCGTGGACCCGGCGGGAGTCGGCCGGCTCGTACTGGGTGTACAGGTACACCTCGCCGTCCTCGGGGTCGACGAAGCGGTGCAGGCCCTCGCCGGTACGGGAGTAGGCGCACTGCGCGTCGACGACGAGCTCGTTTTCGGCGGCGAGGTCCTCCAGGGCGATCCGGGAGCCGTCGAAGACCTCGCTCGGGTCGAGGTCCCGGCCGTTGAGCGAGAGGGCGGTGACGCCCGGCGCGATCAGGTCGACGAAGGTGGTGGCGCCCGGCTCGGCACAGCGGAAGCGGATCGTGGTGACCGAGCGGAAGGTGCGCGGCCCGTTCTCCGGCCAGTCGCCGACCGCGGAGCGCAGGTCGAGGGACACGTCGTACCCGTCGACGGACAGCAGTGCGGCCCGCTCCCGGGCCTCGTCGCGGGTCAGATTCTCACCGGGCACGGGTGACGCTCCTCACAGCCTGTTCAGTATGCGGACAGGTCTGATCTTCCCATGGGGGACGGGAATGGCGGAGGCGGCGGTCGGTGTTGGCGCTTTCAAAGACCGCTGCCTTAGGAGAGCCATGTCCGATTCCGCGAAGACCCCTGTCGACTTCTGGTTCGATCCGCTGTGCCCCTGGGCCTGGATGACCTCCCGCTGGGTGCTGGAAGTGGAGAAGGTCCGCGATATCGAGGTCCGCTGGCACATCATGAGCCTGGCCGTGCTGAACGAGCCGAAGATCGATGAGCTGCCCGAGGAGTACCGCGAGCTGCTGGAGACCAAGGCCTGGCAGCCGATCCGGGTGGTGACCGCGGCCTGGCAGAAGCACGGCTCCGAGATCCTCGGCCCGCTGTACACCGCGCTCGGCACCCGTATCCACAACGAGGGTCAGGGCCCGACCCGGGAAGCCGTAGTAGGCGCCCTTGCCGACACCGGTCTGCCCGCCGACCTGATCGACTACTTCGACCAGAAGGACTTCGAGTTCGACGCCGAGCTGCGCGCCTCCCACAAGGAAGGCATTGACAAGGTCGGCCAGGACGTCGGCACCCCGGTGATCGCGGTCCCCGGTGACGACGGCGAGCAGATCGCCTTCTTCGGCCCGGTCGTCACCCCCACCCCGAAGGGCGAGGAGGCCGCCCGCCTCTGGGACGGCACCCTCGCCGTGGCCTCGGTCCCCGGCTTCTACGAAATCAAGCGCACCCGCACCAAGGGGCCGGACTTCAGCAACCTCTGATCTGCCCGGTCAGCTGAAATCCTCGGGAAGACTGAACCCCTTCCCCTGGTTCCAGCGCGGTTGCACCCACAGGCACTGCCCCTTCGACGTCTTGCCTTCGCAGCGGAAGTAGCCCGGAGCGTCCTTCTTTCCGCGCTTGGACGAGATGTAGGCCTGCTCGGTCTTGTTGACCCGGCGGAACGGGTGGGCTTTCCCCTTGGGGCAGTTGGGGCAGTAGATGTAGTCAGGCATACGGGCCTCCCCGCTGGTCCCTCCCGGGTCTTGGTGACCCGGAACGGGCAGCGTAGGGGCCCGGCCGCCATGGACGTGAGCCCGGAACCCGTCCCGCCAGGGCGGCTTTCGGGCTCACGTCCGCCGTGCGAGCACCGCCAGATCCGGAAAGTCCGTCACCACCGCGTCCACGCCGAGGCGGTAGTGCAGGGCGTACTCCGCGAAGGCGTCGCCGAAGTCGGTCGCCGTGGTTCCGCGGCGGAAGTTCGCCGGCAGGTACTGGTTCTCCGCGCGGAAGGTGTACGGGCCGACCTTGAGGCCTGCGGCATGGGCGTCCCCCAGCAGCGCGGTGGGGGCGCCCGTGTCCGGTGCCACGATCGACGACTTGTCCGGGCCGATCCAGTCCGCGTACTCGGCGATCTCCGCGAGGCCCGTGGGCGTCATCATGTCCTTGTACGTCGTCGGGTCCCCGGCCGAGACCAGGTCGTACGGCCCGCCCGTGGTCCCCAGCGCCTGCCACAGCGGCACGCCCAGATCGGTCATGCGCTTGAGGCTCGTCGGCTCGAAGGACTGCACCACGCACTCCCGGGCTCCCAGCCGGTTGCGGCGGATCACCTGCGCCAGCTTCGGCTCCAGCGGCAGGCCGATCGAGCGGAAATACGTCGGGTGCTTGGTCTCCGGGAAGACGGCGATCGTACGGCCGTACGTCCGCGACAGCCGCTTCGCCAGGTCCACCACCTCCTGGAAGGTGAGGATCTCCTCGCGCCGGTCGAAGACGGTGTTGCGGTTGCGGATCTGCGGGAGCCGCTCGACCGCGCGCAGGGTCTTCAGCTCGGCGAGAGTGAAGTCCTCGGTGAACCAGCCCGTCACCGGACGCCCGTCCACGGTCTTCGTCGTACGGCGGCCCGCGAACTCCGGGTGCGCGGCCACGTCCGTGGTCCCCGAGATCTCGTTCTCGTGCCGGACCACCAGGACATGGTCCCTCGTCGGCACCAGGTCGGGTTCGATCCAGTCGGCGCCGGTCTGCACGGCGTAGGTGTACGACGCGGCCGTGTGCTCGGGACGCCAGCCGGCCGCTCCCCGGTGACCGATGACCAACGGCCCACCACGAGCGGCGGCTTGGGCGGGCACGGCTGCGGTGGCCACCGGCATGGTGGCGGTGGCGAGCAGCAGGGAGCGGCGTCCTATGTGGTGCTGGGGCATTCAATTCCCTTTCTTTCTAGGACAGTTCAGTTACGTACCCGCTCACGCGCCGCTTCCAGCCGCTCCAGATGCTCTTCGTAACCGCGCGCGTAGTACGCCGCCCGCCCGGCGTCCGGCTCCACCACCCCCGTCGGCCGGGTCCACTCCCGCGCGTCCAGCGCGACCCCGTGTCGCTCGGCCGCGGCGAGCACCGCGCCCCGCGCTCCCACCTCGCCTTCGACGATCCGCAACGGCCGCCCGAGCACATCGGCGAGCAGTCGCATCCAGGCGGGGCTGCGGGTACCGCCCCCGCACACGGCCAGCGTTCCGGTCAGGCCCGCGGCCTCCAGGCAGTGCCGGGCGGCGTAGCCGATGCCCTCGCAGGTGGCGCGGATCAGGTCGGCGGGGGTCGACTCCAGGCAGACGCCGGTGAGTTCGGCGCGCAGCCGTGGCTCGACGAAGGGCGCGCGCTCGCCGGAGGGCGCGAAGTACGGCAGCACCCGCACGCCGTGCGCGCCCGGCGGGGTCTCGGACAGCAGCCCGTCCACCTCCTCATGGGCCACCCCGGTCGTGGACAGCACCCAGTCCAGGGCGGCCGTACCCACCATCGCGGGCATGGCACGCAGCCAGTGCCCCGGCAGGTCGGTGCAGATGTACAGGCCCGCCGGCTCCCCGGTCAGCTCCACCTCCGCCGTCGCGACCAGCGCCGCCAGGCAGGTGCCGACGATCAGCAGCCCGTCCCCGGCCGCGGTGACGCCCGCGCCGAGCGCACAGGCCGGAAGGTCGTACGGCCCGTTCGCGATCCGCGTCCCGGCGGGCAGCCCCTCGCCGCGCGTCACCGCGGTCGCCGCCGGATCGCTCACCGGCGCCAGCAGCCCGCGCCGATGGGTCAGCCCCAGCAGCTCCACGACCCGGTTGTCGTACGTCCGCGAGACCGGGTCCAGGAACGGCATCGACGCGTCCGACACATCCGTCGCAGCCGGTGCTCCCGTCAGCCGCTGGAACACCATGTCCTTGCAGTACAGGACGGTCGCGGCGGCGTCCAGGGCCTTCGGCTCATGGCTGTCCAGCCAGGCCAGCAGGGGGCCCGGGCAGCCCGGGAACATGGCGCTTCCCGTGCGCCGGAACACCGACTCGAAGGTGCCGTCCGCGAGCCACTGGTCGACGAGTTCGTTCGCCCGCCCGTCCATCCAGGACGCCGCCGGACGCACCGCCCGCCCCTCGGCGTCCACCAGCCACACCCCGTCGCCCTGCCCGGTGAGCCCGGCCAGCTCGACCGGCTCGGGCACCCGTCCGGTCACCTCGTCGAGGACGGCGACGACGGCCGCGTACACCTCCTCCATGTCCTGCTCGACGACCCCGCCGTGCAGGGAGAGGGCCAACGGCCGTGAGGCGACGGCGAGTTCCCGTCCGGTGCCGTCGAACGCGGCGGCCTTCACCAGGGACGTGCCCACATCGATTCCGACGTACATACGACAGCTCCCCTCAGGTCAGACAGTGCGCCAGCGGCTCCTCGCGCACCCAGCGGCCCACCTCCGCCGCGGCGATGGCCGCCGCCTTCTCCGCCACCGCCCGGCTCGCCCCGCCCAGGTGCGGGGTCAGCACCACCCGGTCGGCGAACGCATGCAGCCGGGATCCGGCCGGCAGCGGCTCGTCCGCGTAGGTGTCGAGCGCTGCCGCCGACAGATGACCGCGCTCCAGCGCGTCGCACAACGCGTCCTCGTCGAGCAGCGGTCCGCGCGCCGCGTTCACCACGACCGCCCCCGGCGGCAGCAGCGCCAGCTCCCGGGCGCCGATCAGACCCCGCGTCTCGGCGGTGAGCCGGGCGTGCAGGCTGATCACCCGGGACCGGCGCAGGAGTTCGTCCAGCGAGGCGAGCCGCAGACCGTGGATCTCACCGTGCACATAAGGGTCGTACACCATCACCCGCGCCCCGAAGGCACACAGCACCCGGGCCACCCGGCTGCCGACCGCGCCGTAGCCGATGAGCCCGACGGGCAGATCCTCCAGCTCCAGACCGCTGCGCTCGTACGTGTAGTAGGCGGCCCCTGCCCAACTGCCCCGCCGGGCCAGCAGATCGTGGGCCTGGGGGATACGGCGCAGGGCGGCCAGCAGTAGCCCGACGGTGAACTCGGCGGTCGCGGCGGCGTTGCGGCCGGGTGCGTAACAGATGCGGATGTCATGGGACTTGGCCGCGTCCAGGTTCACATTGACCGGTCCGCCCCGGCAGACGACGACCAGCCGTAGGGCCGGGCAGGCGGCCAGGACGCGTTCGGTGACCGGGCCCATCTGCGTGACGAGGACCTCGCGGTCGTCGGAGAGCGCGTCGATCAGCGCGTCCTCGGCATCGCTGGCCTCGGTCACCTCGGCGACTGGACCGAACGGCTCCAGGGGCCAGCCGAGGGTCAACTCCCGTACATCAGCATCCGTTTCGTGCTGCACCGCCCGCGCGATCAGCCCTGGCAGCACAAAGTGGTCACCCGCGGCCACGACCCGCACGCTCTTGGCGGAGGAGGAGTTGGAGGAGGAGTTCATCGCAGGGCGTCTCCCGTCTCGGCGTCGAAGACATGGATGCGGGCGGCGTCGGCGCGCACCCGAACTTGTTCGTCATGGGCGAGGCGCACCTCGGGGTCGGTGAGGACGACGAGGGGCTGGTCGATGCCGTCCAGGGCGAGGGTGGCGATGCCCGACTCCAGGAGTGGCTCATGGGCGAGGACCCGGGCGGGCAGACCGTCGTCGCCGGAGAGTTCGAGGTCCTCGGGGCGGACTCCGACGACGACCTCGCGGCCGGCCGGCATCTTGACTCGCAGCGGGAGGCTCAGGGAGCCGGAAAGGCGGACGTGGCCGCCCTCGGTGGTGCCGGGGAGCAGATTGATCGCGGGTTCGCCGACGAAGTCCGCGACGAAGCGGTTGGCGGGGCTGTCGTAGATTTCGTAGGGGGTGCCGAGCTGCTGGATCACGCCGTCCTTCATCACGGCGATCCGGTCGGCGAGGGAGAGGGCCTCCTCCTGGTCATGGGTGACCAGGATCGTCGTATGGCCCAAGTCCTTCTGGATCCGCTTGAGTTCGCGGCGCGTGGTGTCGCGCTGGGCCGCGTCCAGGTGGGAGAGGGGTTCGTCGAGTAGGAGGACGTCGGGTTCGCGGATGAGGGCGCGGGCCAGGGAGACCCGCTGTTTCTGGCCGCTGGACAGGCCCGCGGGTCGGGCGTCGAGGATGCCGGTGAGATCGACGCGCTCGGCGATCTCGGCGACCTTGGCCGGTACATCCTTACGGCGGCCCCGCGCCCGCAGCCCGAAGGCGAGGTTCTCCGCGACCGTCAGCGGCGGATAGAGCGCGTAGTTCTCGAAGGCGACCCCGATATTGCGCTGCTGTGCGGGACGCGAGACCACCGAGTCGCCGCCCACCAGGATGTCCCCACCGGTCACCGTCTCCAGCCCTGCGATCATCCGCAGCGTGGTGGACTTCCCGCACCCCGACGGGCCGAGCAGCCCGAGCAACTCGCCCGATCGCAGCGCGAGATCGATACCCCGCACCGCCTCCACCGCCGGCCGCCCCCGCGACCGATAGGTCTTGCGCAGCTCATGGAGCACCAGCTCGGTCATCCTCGCCACCCCCCTTCCTCGTGCAGACCTCGTACCGGACCTTGTGCTCGTCCAGGTCCCGCAGCGCCTCCGCCGAGGCCCCGTCGTCGACCAGCAGCAGATCGAAGCGCGAGAGCGGCACGACCCGGTGCAGGGCGGTCCGGCCGAGCTTGGTGTGGTCGATCAGCAGGACGTTCCGGGCGGCCGAGTCGAGCATCGCCCGCTTCACCGACACGATGTGCTGCTCCTGGTGGTAGGCGTAACCCCGGTGCACGGCCGACGTCGACGCGAAGCAGACGTCCACCCGCAGTTGCTGGACGGCCTCCACGCAGGACACCCCGAGGAAGGAGGAGTGCAGCGGGTCGTAGTCGCCGCCGAGGGCCATGAGGTGGATGCCGCGCTGGTCGGAGAGGAGATTGATGGCCTCCAGGAAGTTGGTGACCACCGTCAGCGGGGTGACCTCGCCGAGCCGGAGCCTGCGCGCTATCTCCAGGGTGGAGGTGGAGTCGTCCAGCATGATCGCCATACCCGGTTCGATCAGCCGCACAGCGTGCTCGGCCACGGCGGCCTTCTCCGCGCGCATGGTCTTCAGCCGGTACTGCACATTCGACTCGAACACCCCGGACGGCTGCGCGGTCACCCCACCCCTGAACTTCCTTACAATGCCCTGCCGTTCGAGCTCGTCCAGGTCCCGGTGGATGGTCATCAGGCTCACCCCGAACCGCTCGGCGAGCTCGGCCGCCGTCGCCGAACCGTCGGCCAGGACCCGCTCCGCCATGGCGGCCTGACGGGCCGCGGGCCCCTGCGTTGCGTTGGTCATGGCGAGATCCTTCGTCCTGGACGCTCCGGCCGGTCGGCCTCGAACAGCAGCAGGTTCTCAGGCCTGACCGTCACGCGTACCGGGTCGTCGGGACGCAGTCCGGCGGCGTCCGCGCGCGGGGCCACCAGGGAGACGTGCTGCTCGCCGATCCGGACGGTCACCTCGACGCTGCGGCCGAGCACCTCGGTGACGTAGACGGTGCCGGAGAGCTCGTGACCGGGGCCGCCGTGGAGGGCGAGATCGCGGGGCCGGATGCCCACGAGCACCTCGGCACCGGCCTGCGCCCGGACGGGCAGTTCGACCTTCCCGTCGCTCGACCGGAAGCCGTCCTCGGTCGTCGTCCCCGGCAGCAGATTGATCCGCGGCCGCCCGAAGGCCCGCGCCACCTCGGTGTCGCAGGGCCGGTACCAGATCTCCTCCCGCGTCCCCGTCTGCACGATCCGCCCACTCCGGATCACCCCGATCCGGTCGCCCAGCGCCAGCGCCTCGACGGAGTCATGGGTGACGTACAGGGTGGTCGTCCGCCGCACCGCCCCGATCGCCTTCAGCTCGGCCCGCATCTGCTGGCGGAGTTTGGCGTCGAGGTGGGACAGCGGCTCGTCCAGGAGGAAGGCGCGGGCGGGCCGGACCAGCACCCGGCCGAGGGCGACGCGCTGCCGCTGACCGTTGGACAGCTGACTGATGGGCCGCTCCAACAGGTCGCCGATACCGAGGAGTTCAGCGACCTCGACAATGCGACCGCGCGCCTGTGCGGCCGGCAGCCGATACCGGGGCGAGCGCAGCGGTGAGGCGAGGTTGTCGTACACCGACCGGTGCGGATAGAGGGCGTAACTCTCGAAGCACATGGCCACGCCCCGGTCGTAGGGCTCCACGTCCCGCATGTCCCGCCCGTCGATCTCGACGGTCCCGGCATCCGGCGGTTCGAGCCCGGCGACGGTCTTCAGTGTGGTCGTCTTTCCGGCCCCCGAGGGCCCGAGCAGACAGAAGAACTCGCCTTCCTGTACGTCCAGTTCGAGCCCGTCCAGCGCCGTGACCTTGCCGTACGTCTTCCGGATCCCCTTCAGCCCGATCACGATTTCACCGCCCCGAAGGACAGCCCCCGCACCAGATACCGCTGGATCAACAGCGCCAGAAGCAGCGGGGGTACGACGGAGACGAGGGCCGCCGCGGCCGTGAGGTTGTACTTGGGCCGGTCCCCGCCGAGGAAGGACAGCGCGCCCACGGTCACCGTCTGGGCCTCGCTGGAGGTGAGGATCAGCGGGAAGACGAAGTTGTTCCAGGCGAAGATGAACGCCAGCAGGGATACGGCCGCGATCCCCGGCTTCACCAGCGGCAGCGCCACCTTGAAGAAGGCCTGTTTGCGGGTGTAGCCGTCGAGCAGCGCCGCCTGCTCCAGCTCCGGGGTCAGATCGGCGAAGTAGGACCGCATGATCCACACGATCAGCGGCAGCGTGACCAGTTGCAGCACCCACACCATGCCGACGTAGGTGTCGAAGAGACCCAGCTCCTGGTACAGCACGAACAGCGGGATGATCACGGTCAGTTCGGGCGCGAACCGGAACGACAGCAGCGTGAACATCAGGTTCTCGGAGCCCTTGAACCGCCAGCGCGCCGAGGCGTACGCCGCCGGAAGCCCGACGACGAGGGACAGCACGACCGCCCCCACCGACACCACCAGGCTGTTGACGAAGAACCGCACGAAGGGGATGCCCTCGCTGTCGCCCAGCACCGTGCGGTAGCCGTCGAGGGTGGGGGAGAAGGAGAAGTAGGTGCTGAAGAGCTGGTTGGTGGGTTTCAGAGAGAGGATCAGCATCCAGGCGATCGGGAAGAGGGCGAAGACGAAGTAGAGGATGAGGGCGGCGTCCGCGAGCCACCCCAGCAGCCGTTTCCTCATCGGACCTCCGCCGCCTTCCGCTGGATCCGCCCCAGATGCCGTACGAGCACCATCGCGGCGAGATAGACGACCGCCCAGAGCACGATCGTGTAGCTGATCCCGAAGGAGTACCGCTGGAAGCGGATGGCCTCCAGATAGGCCCGGATCTGCAGAACGACGGTCGAGTCGCCCGGACCGCCCTCCGTCAGGGCGTAGATGATGTCGAACACCTTCAGCGAGTCCATGAACCGGAAGATCACCGCGACGAGCACATACGGCCACAGCATCGGCAGGGTCAGCCGCCGGAAGGTGTACCACCAGCCGGCCCCGTCAACGGCCGCCGCCTCAAAGGGAGATGTGGGCAGCGACCGCAGCCCGGCGAGAGCCAGGATCGCCACGAACGGCGTGTACACCCACACATCCACGGCGATGGAGGAGAGCAGCGCGCCCGTGGGGGTGTCCGTCCACTGCACATCGCCGAGCCCGAAGGGCCGCAGCAGATAGTTCACCACCCCCACCGAAGGCTGGAGCATCAGCTTCCAGATGATCGCCGCGATCACCGGCGCGATCATCAGCGGCAGGATCAGGATCTTCTCCAGCACCCTTCCGACCAGCGAGGACCGGTGCAGCAGCAGCGCTACGGCGACCCCGAGCACGGTCTCCACGGCAGCGGCCCCGACCGCGTACAGCACGGTCACCCACGCCGAGTTCCAGAAGGCTTCCTGGGTGAACACGGTCTCGTAGTTCTCGAAGCGGACCATGTCCGGCTGCGGTTTGCTGGCCGAGAAGTCGAAGAGCGTGTAGTAGAGGCCGAGCCCGAAGGGGTACAGAATCCCGCAGGTCAGCAGCAGGGCGGGGACGATCAGGAGGTACGGGCGAAGGGCGAGCCGCATCGCGCTTCAGCCCACCTTGTCGGCGAGGTCGCCGGCCAGCCCGTCCAGTACCGACTTGGCGCCCGCGCCGCCGTAGATCTCCTGGAGCGCCGAGGCCCAGCTGGTGGTGGCGTCGAAGAACTGGGCCTGCGGGGTGAACTGGATCTTCGTCTGGTCGACGACCGTCTCGAAGGTCTCGATGAAGCCGGGCAGGTTCTTCATCTTGTCCTTGTAGGCCGGGTCCTGGCTCACGGACTTCCGCACCGGATCGATGTGGTTGTGCGTGATCGCGCCCTTGCGCAGATGCTCCTTGCCGGTCGCCCACTGCAGAAAGAGCCAACTGGCGCTCTTGCGCTTGCTCTTGGCGTTCATTCCGAGCGACCAGATCCACATGTTGGTGGCCAGCGATCCGTCCGGCCCCTTCGGACCCGGATGGAAGGCGATCTTCCCGGAGGCGGGACTGGCGCCCTCCACGGCCTGGAAGTAGGCGGCGGTATCCGCGTCGAACAGCATCCCGGCCTTCTTCGCGCCGAGGTCGCTGGAGCACTGGTACCAGGTGTACGACGTCCAGGACGGCGGCCCGCCGCGCTTGACCATGCCGGCCCAGTCCTCGGTGAACGCCACGGCCTCCGGGGTGTTCATGGCAGGCGTGAGCTTCTCACCGTCGACTGTGAAGTCCTTCAGGCCATTGCGGGCGTACATCGTCATGAAGCCGGGGTGGATGGTGGCCCAGCTCCGCGACCCGCGTACGGCGATCCCGTACATGCCGTCGAACCCGGCGCCAGGAGCTTTCCTCTTGATGGCTTCAGCCAGTTCTTGCAGCTCGTCGAAGGTCTCGGCGGGCTTGAGCCCGAGCCTGCCGAAGACATCCGTGTTGTAGGCGACGACGTTCGTCTCCCAGCCCCACGGCAGCGCGTACTGCCCGCCCTGTCCGAGCGGGGCACCCGCCTCGAGGGACCACTGGTCGGCCTGGAGGAGGTTCGGGAAGAAGTCGGCCTGGTCCCAATCGTCGCCGGTGGCCGAGGAGTTGGCCATCCAGGGCCCGAGGTCCTCGAGCCACCCCGGCGGGCCGTACTGCCACACCATGTAGGCGCCGAGCATGAAGACGTCGTAGGAGGCGCGGCCGCTGGACAGGTCGACGGTGAGCTTGTCGAAGTAGTTGTCCTCGGGGAACACGTCGTACTCGACCTTGATCCCGGTCTGCTCGGTGAAGGACTTCAGATCGGCGATCAGGGCGTCGGTGTACGGGTGCTTGTTGAGCAGCGCCTTGACGGTCGTGCCCTGCTCCCGCTTCCAGTCGAAGGAGCCGGTGATGTCGTCGGCGGCCGAGCCGTCGCCCTTGTCGTCGTCCCCGCCGAACCCGGCACCGCATGCCGACAGCAGCGGGGTCGCGGCCAGGGCGGCGCCGATGGCGAGGAAGCGGCGACGGTCGTGCGCGTGCGTGTCCATCCGTGACCTCCACGTGGGGTTGGGTCAGGCGCGGCCTGGGTTAACGCGGCGAGTCGACTCGTTAACAGAGGGTGGAACGGCGGAAGTTGGGCGTCAATCCCTCGCGCAGCCGAAAATATCGGGGCAGAGTGAGAAGTTCACGTCGCTCGATGTGCGGGAGGTCCGATGACAGCATGGCTCGGGATCGACCTCGGCACCCAGAGCGTCCGCGCACTGCTCGTCACGGAGGACGGCACGGTCCTCGGCTCCGGCTCGGCGCCCCTCGGCGGCCGGCGCGAGGGCGTACGGCACGAGCAGGACCCCGGGCAGTGGTGGGACGGGGTGTGCGCGGCGGCCGGTGCCGCGCTCCAGGGGCGGTCTCGGGTGCGGGTCGGCGGGCTCGCGGTGTGCGGGACGTCCGGGACCGTGCTGCTGACGGACGGTGCGGGGCGGCCGATGAGCCCCGCGCTGATGTACGACGACGCCCGCGCGGCGGAGGAGGGCAAGCGGGCGCGAGCGGCGGGCCTCGCGGTACAGGACACATGGGCGCTGCCGAAAGCCCTGTGGCTGCTGGGGACGTACGGCCCGGGCCGGATCACGCACCAACCGGACCTGATCGTCTCTCTCCTCACCGGCGAACTGCCCCCGACGGACTCCAGCCACGCCCTGAAGACGGGCTACGACCTGCAGCGGGACGCCTGGCCCACCCGGGTCTTCCCCGAGAACACCCTCCCCGACGTCGTCCGCCCCGGCACCCGGCTCGGCGAGGTCTCCCCGACGGCGGCGGAGGCCACGGGCATTCCGGCGGGGACGCCGGTGATCGCGGGGATGACGGACGGGTGTGCGGCCCAGATCGCGGCGGGAGCGCTGCGGCCGGGCGCGTGGAACTCGGTGCTCGGTACGACGCTGGTGCTGAAGGGGGCGTCGCCGACCCCGGTGCGGGACGCGACGGGCGTGGTCTACAACCATCGGGCACCGGATGGGAGTTGGCTCCCGGGCGGTGCCTCGAGCGTGGGGGCGGGCGTACTGGACGCGCTGTTCCCGGGAGCGGACCGGGCGGCGCTGGACGCACAAGCAGCTGCCTTTGAACCGTCCGGGGTGATCACGTACCCCTTGGTCGCCCAGGGCGAACGCTTCCCCTTCCTCGCCCCGGAGGCCACGTCGCTGTCGCTGGGCGTGCCGGACTCCGACGCGGACCTTTGGGCAGGGCTGCTTCAGGGGGTGGCCTTCACGGAGCGGCTCTCCTTGGACTACCTCGACCACTTGGGCGCCCCGCTGGACGGCCCCCTCACCTTCACAGGAGGCGGCGCCCGCAGCGCGTACTGGAACCAACTGCGGGCGGATGTCTTGGGCCGCGAGGTCCGAGTACCGCGCGAAACGGAACCGGCGCTGGGGATGGCGGCGTTGGCGTCCTTCGGCACGGGCGCGACACCGACGCTCGCGGATGCGGCGGACGGGATGGTCAGCACAGGCACGGTCCTGGAACCCCAGGCGAACCGCACGGCGCTCTTCACAGAGGCGTATGCCAGGCTGATCGACGAGTTGGAGGCGAGGGGCTGGCTGCCGGAAGAGGTGGCAGGACATGCACGCGAGCGTCTCTAGCCACGGCCGGACAACCCCCTAAGGGGCGCGGGGAACTGCGCGACCAGCCCCCACCCGCCCGCAGCCGAAATACTGCCCCCCATGACCCCCACCACCCTCCTCCTAACCCGCCACGGCCAAACCACCTGGCACGCCGAAAACCGCTACGCCGGAATCAGCGACGTCCAACTCACCGACACCGGCCGAGCCCAGGCCGAGGCCCTCGCCCGCTGGGCCACCGCCCACCCCGTCGACGCGATCTGGACCTCCCCCCTCTCCCGAGCCGTAGCCACCGCCGACCCCGCCTGCAAGGCCCTCGCCCTGACCCCGCACCGCGACCCCGACCTGCGAGAGTGCGACTTCGGAACAGTAGAAGGCCGCACCCTCGCCGAGTTCGAGGCGGAAAACCCCCACGCGGCCCAGGCCTTCCGCGAAGACCCGGTAGCCCACCCCTTCCCCGGCGCCGAAGACCCAAGACGGGCGGCCGAACGCGGAGCCGCAGCTCTCCGCCGCATCGCCGCCGCCCACCCCGACGGCCGCGTCCTGGTCGTAGCCCACAACACCCTGCTCCGCCTGACCCTGTGCACCCTGCTGAAGATCCCGGCGCGGGAGTACCGCAGGGTCTTCCCGCGCCTGCGCAACGCGGCGATCACCGAAGTGCTCATGAACAACGACGGCAGCGACGGCACCACCGCACTGCTGTCCCTCAACGTGCCGTGCGAGGAGAAGCCGTAGCAGACGAGGAAGCCCCCGCGAGTCACGTCCTCGCGGGGGCTTCCGTCATTCCGCCTGCCCGCGTGAAGGGTGAGAAGACGATCACGAGGCAGGACGACTGAAGGCGATCAGGGCGCCAGCAGCAACACATCGGCACGGGACTTGGCGACGGCGTAACGCCCGGCCACGTCCTGCCAGTTGACGACCTGCCACATCGCCTCGATGAAGTCGACCTTCTGGTTCTTGTACTGGAGGTAGAAGGCGTGCTCCCAGGCGTCGAACACAAGGATCGGCACGGAACCCTGGCCGACGTTGCCCTGATGGTCGTAGACCTGCTCGACGATGAGCCGCCCGCTCAGCGGCTCGTAGGCGAGAACGCCCCACCCCGAACCCTGCGTGGTGGCCGCCGCCTTGGACAGCTGCGCCTTGAAGCCGGCGAAGGACCCGAACGACTCGGTGATGGCGTCGGCGAGTTCGCCCACACCGTCGGTGGCAAGGGGCTCACCGCCACCGTCGCCGGTCATGTTCTGCCAGTAGATCGAGTGCAGGATGTGCCCGGACAGATGGAAGGCCAGGTTCTTCTCCAGGCCGTTGACAGACCCCCACTGCTCCTTGTCCCGCGCCTCGGCGAGCTGCTCGAGCGTGTCGTTGGCCCCCTTCACATACGCCGCGTGGTGCTTGTCGTGGTGCAGCTCGATGATCTCCGGACTGATCACGGGGGCGAGCGCGGAGTAGTCGTACGGCAGTTCAGGAAGCGTGTAGACGGGCATGGGTGAAGTCCCCTCCGACCTCTTATTGCAAGCTATTCGCAATAACAACCTACCAGCAAAAAGCCCCCGTGCGGATCACACGGGGGCTCTTGTGGTGTCGCGCGGGCGTCAGCTCTTGGCGGCACGCGCCTTCTGCCACGCGTACCCCACGGCCGCCAGGAGCAGGGTCATCCCGCCGGTCGAGTACAGCTGCACCCGAGTGTCAGGCTCCCGGGCCATCAGGATGAAGATCGCCACCATCCCGGCCAGCGCCACCCAGGTCAGCACCGGGAACGCCCACATCCGCACCGTCAGCTTCTCCGGCGCCTCCCGCTCCAGCCGTGCCCGCAGGCGCAGTTGGGAGACGGCGATGAAGATCCAGACGACGAGGATCACCGCGCCGATCATGTTCAGCAGCCAGGGGAACACATCGTCCGGACGCCAGTAGCTGAGCAGCACGCACCCGAAGCCGAACACCGAGGAGGCGAGGACTGCGATGCGGGGGACGCCCGAGGTCACCCGGCCCAGCGCCTTCGGGCCCTGGCCGCGCTCGACCAGGGAGTACGCGATGCGCGAGGAGCCGTAGATGTTGGCGTTCATCGCCGAGAGCAGCGCGACCAGCACGACCACGTTCATCAGCTGACCGGCGCCCGGGATGCCGAGCTCGTCGAGGGCGGCGACGTACGGGCCCTTCTCGACGACCGCCTGGGAGTCCCAGGGGACCAGGGTCACGATGACCGCCATCGAGCCGATGTAGAAGAGGGCGATGCGCCACATCGCGGTGCGGACCGCGCTCGCCACGCCCTTGACCGGGTTCTCCGACTCGGCGGCGGCGATGGTGACCGTCTCCATACCGCCGTACGCGAAGACCGAGGCGAGCAAGCCGATGATCAGGCCCTCACCGCCATTGGGGAGGAAGTCGGTCAGGTTCGAGGTCCCGGGGGAGTCCGTGCCCGGCAGGACGCCGAAGATGGCCAGGCCCCCCAGCACCAGGAACAGGCTGATCGCGCCGACCTTCAGCGCCGCGAACCAGAACTCGAACTCGCCGAAGTTCTTCACGGCCGCCAGGTTCGCCCCGCAGAACACCACCATGAACAGCGCCACCCACGCCCACTCCGGCGTGCCCGGCAGCCAGCCGGTGACGATCTTCGCGGCGCCGATGCCCTCCAGGCCGACCGCCGTGCAGAGCAGGACCCAGAAGGACCAGCCCGCGGTGAAACCGGCCCAGGGCCCGATCGCCCGCTCGGCGTGCGCCGAGAAGGAGCCGGAGGACGGATACGCGGCCGACATCTCGCCGAGCATCCGCATCACCAGCATCACAAGGAGGCCGGAGAGGGCGTAGGCGATAACGATCGAGGGGCCGGCGGCGGCGATACCGGCGCCGGAGCCCACGAACAGGCCGGCGCCGATGACCCCACCGAGGGCGATCATCGACAGATGGCGCTGCTTGAGGCCGTGGGAGAGGGAGGCACCGTCCTGCTGCGGCGGCGTCTCGACTGTGGTGCTGGGCATGGGCGCGGCTCGTCCAATGCGTGAGATGGGCAAAAACCCCGTCAGTCTGGGGGCCGTGTCCGCTGAGACGAAGAGGGCGCCCACTATGCGGACAGGTACGCCACGGAGCGTACGGGACTCTTCACGGTCGCCGGATTGGTGGAACCCTACAGACCTCCCGCCGACCCCTTCGTGACCTGCGCGTCCCCACCTCAGTGACCGGTATCACGCCGTACCGCGCGTAACCGCTCCTCTTTGTGCAGAGCCCACCAATCCCATGATCCGGCCTTTGTCGACCACTGACGGTGATCGGCCGTAGGCGCCTGGGATAGCGTCGCCGTGTCCCAGCCTGCCCTCACTCCGCGGAGTCCCCATGAGCACCGCCGCTGTCGCCGCCCCCGCCCGCACCGGACAGGTCCTCGCCGACCTGCTCCCCGCCTCCCGTGTCCGGGACATCGCGCTCGTGGCCGGCGGCGCAGCGCTCACCGGGCTCGCCGCCCAGATCGCCGTGCCCGTGCCGGGCACCCCGGTCCCGGTGACCGGCCAGACCTTCGCCGCGCTGCTGGTCGGCACCTCGCTCGGCGCCCGGCGCGGTGTCGCGGCGCTCGCCCTGTACGCCCTCGCCGGGCTCGCGGGCATGCCGTGGTTCGCGGACGGCGGCCACGGCTTCAGCGCCTCTTTCGGCTACATCCTCGGCATGCTCCTCGCCTCCGCCGCCGTCGGCGCTCTGGCCCGCCGCGGCGCCGACCGCTCGATGCTGCGCATGGCCGGCACGATGCTCCTCGGCGAGGCGATCATCTACGCCATCGGCGTCCCGTACCTGGCCTTCGCCGCCGACATGTCCGCCTCCGCCGCCATCGCGGCCGGCCTCACGCCGTTCCTCATCGGCGACGCCCTGAAGGCCGCCCTGGCGATGGGCCTGCTGCCCACCGCCTGGAAGCTGCTCAAGAAGTAACCCTTCGGAAGAGGTTCGCCGGGTCGACCTCGGTCTTCAGCCCGGCGAGCCTCTTCCGCGTCCCGTCGTCGTACAGCCCCGCGGTCCGGTCCCCGGCCCCGAAGGCGAAGTTGAGCGACCGCCCCAGTGTCTCGGTCGCGAGCAGCGCGAAGGCGGGATCCAGAATCTCCCGAGCCCGCTCCCGCTCGGCCATGGCCAGCAGCCGCACCAGAAACCTTCCCTCCCGGTACGGCACCGCGTTCGGCGCGGGTGCGGCCAGCGCCCCACCCAGATGATTGATCTGTACGACGACCATGGCGTCGGCGCCCGGACCGGTACGCGCGAGCAACTCGGCCGCCTTGCTGACGTCCAGCTCACTCAGCACCGCACTGTCCCCGTAGTAGGCGTGCGGAAAGTCCGGGTCGCTGTGGATGGTGTGGCTCTCGGCGTACGGCATCTCGCGCAGCGAGTCGGCCAGAACCGGCCCGATCTCCCGCAGCGGTGCGACGATCCGCTCGCCGTCGGCGCCGGTGTACGCGACCCGCACGGAGATGACGTACCGCCCCCGCAGATGCGGCGGCATCCCGGGGACGTCCGGATACGGTACGGCCGCCAAGGACGAGGTCAGTTCGTCCGGCACCGTGCGCGTCCACTCCTCGTAGGCCCGCAGTACTGCCGCCGGGTCGACCTCCCCGCCGTCGAAGGCGAGGGAGCCGCCGTAGAGCGTACGGACCGGGACGAGGCCGATCTCCAGCTCGGTGACTACGCCGAGGCCGTGGCCGCCGCCGAGGAGGGCCCAGTACAGGTCGGACTCCGGGGTGACATGGCGCAGTTCGCCGTCGGCGGTGACGAGGTCGAGGGAGCGGACGTGGTCCGCCGCGTACCCGAACTCCCGGGCCAGGATGCCGAGTCCGCCGCCCAGTGTGTAGGACACGGCGCCGACGGACGGAGCCGAGCCGTTGAGCGGCGCGAGTCCGTACGGCGCCGCCGCCTCGACGACCTGTCCCCAGCGCACCCCGGCCTCGATACGGGCGGTGCGGGCCTCGGGGTCGATGGTCACCCCGTCCATGCGCCGGGTCGTGATGAGCAGGCCGCCCTCGGTGGACCCGGGGAGTCCGTGCCCCGTGGCCTGGACGGCGATCGGCAGGTTCCGGTCGGCCGCGTGGCGTACGGCCGCGATGACGTCCTCCGTGGAGCGGGCGGGGACGACGAGCTCGGGGCGCTGGGTGAACCCGGTCTGGAATCCGGCGAGTTCGTCGTCGTAGCCGGGCTCGCCGGGGTGCAGTACCTGTCCTGTGGTGGTCATGGGCAGAGGATGGCCGGATAACCTGACAGGTGCCGTCAGGTTATCCGGCCGCTTCGATCTTCCGCTCAACTCTCCTGTCGCACCGGCCGCCGAAGCTGCGACCACCACAGTCCGGCCGCGCCCGCCGCGATCAACGCCGCCCCGGCCGCCCCCAACGGCAGGACGTCCCGCTTGGCGCCGGTCTCCGCCAACTCGGCACCGCCGGGCGCCACCGGCTTGTTGTCGGTGCCCAGCAGCAGCGGGGTGGCCGGGGCGTTCGGCGACGGGTTCGTCGTACCGAACGGCACCGGACCCTGCTGCCAGAACGTCTTGTCACCCGACGTCGACTGGACGGGCAGACAGATCTTGCCGGTCTTGCTCAGGTCGTACGTCGCCTCGACGTCGTACGACTTCGCGTCACCGGCCGCGAGATTGTCCACCGCGCAGGCGAATCCGCTGTTCGAACCCTCCGGCAGATCGCTTTCGGCGATCGCTGAACAGCCCTGAACATTCTTGACCGTCAGGCCGTCGAATCCGACGACCAGAAGCCTGATCTCTCCGCTCTCCTCGGTTCCTTCGTTTTTCACCGTGGCGGTAATCGCCGTCTCCTGCGACTTGTTGTCGACCGAGATCTTCTCGGGCAGGGTCGTGGTCAGTTCCACCCCCGCCGGTGCCTCGTCAACGGCCTTTCCCCCCTTGCTGCTTTGAGGTCCCTGGTCATCCGCGGCGGCGGTGAACGGAAGGATCATCACTGCCGAGAAAGATGCTGCAACCAGCGATCCCGCGATGGTCGTCGTACGACGAGAACTCATGTTCGTCCCCCTTGGCTGCGCCTGAATTCGCAGTACTTGAAGAGGTACCACAAGATTTCTCCGCACTATGCTGGGGTGGCGCGAAGTGTGACCATCGTGTTTCAAATGGGCAGGTATTCGAGGGGGTGCAGCGGATTGCCGGGGAATACGGGAAACACGAGGAGTGGCGGAGTTCCAGGGCTACTGGTGACCGGACGCTATCGACTGGTCGAAAGTATCGGACAGGGAGGGATGGGGCGGGTGTGGCGGGCCGCCGACGAAATACTCGACCGGCCGGTTGCGATCAAGGAAATGCGGATAGACGGCCTCGACCCCGAGGACACCCGCACCCGCCGCGAACGCACCCTGCGCGAAGCCCGGGCCACCGCCCGCATCGACCACCCCAACGTGGTGCGCGTCTACGACGTCGTGGACGAGGGCGAACGCCTGTGGATCGTCATGGAGTTGGTCGCCGGCCGCTCCCTGGAACGGCTCCTCGTGGAGGAGGGCCCACTGGGCCCCGCGGAGGCGGCACGCATCGGCCTCGGCCTGGTGGCCGCGCTGCGCCAGGTGCACGAACGGGGCGTACTGCACCGGGACATCAAACCCGGCAATGTCCTGGTGGAGACGGGAGCGCGGCGCGTGGTCCTCACGGACTTCGGCATCGCGGCGATCCAGGACGCCAAGGCGCTCACCATGGTGGGCATGCTGGTCGGCTCGCCCGACTACATGGCCCCCGAGCGGATCTCAGGACGCCCCCAGGGCCCACCGTCGGACATCTGGTCCCTGGGCGCCACCCTGTGCGCGGCCCTGGGCGGCCGCTCCCCGTTCTCCCGGGACACCACACTGGCCACACTGCACGCGGTCCTGTACGAGGAGCCCGAACTCCCTTCATTGGCAGGCCCGTTGACCGACATCCTGGCGGCCCTGCTGGAGAAGGAGCCGGAAGTCCGCCCGGGCCTGGGGGACTTGGAGAACGCCCTCCAGCCGATCGCGTTCCCGGCGCCTACGCCGACGGTGACGGTGGGTACGGCGGAGGAGACGCGGGAGGAGCCGGCCGACACCCCGCCCCCTGAGGTTCACCGGCCCACCCACGACTTCGGCCGCCGTCGCCCCGTCACCACGGGTGTCTCCCTCATCCGTGAGGAGACGAAGCCGGCCGCCGTGATGCACCACGAGGCCGAGACGGAACGGCGCTCGACCCCCACCCCCGACCCCCAGCCCATGCCCCCGGGCGAGCTCCCCGGCCCCCCGGTCCCCGCCCACCCCCGCCCCTCGCGCCGCCGCCCGGGACTCCTCGCCGCCGCTGGACTCGTCACGGCCGGAGCCGTAGTCGCCGTCGTCCTGCTCATGAACTCCGGTGGGTCGCCCGAGGACGACAAGGCGGGCGGCTCGACGCCCTCTTCCGCGTACGAGTCCCCCTCGCCCACGGTAGAAGGCACCGCCCGCCCGCAGACCCTGCCGCCGGGAGCGCGCACGGAGGCCGGCGGGTTCGCGTGGGTGCCGCCCGAGGGCTGGCGGCGGGATGTGAAGACGGGCGCCGAGGTGCACTACACCTCCCCCGAGGGCAAACAGGAGCTCGTCGCCAAGTCCTCCCTGGCCCGCGGCGACCTCATGGAGACGTGGGAGACCTCGGAACAGAACGCCCACCAGGGGCAGGCGTACCAGAAGATCCGCCTGGAGGAGACGACGTTCCGCGGCAACCCGGCGGTCGTCTGGGAGTACACCTTCACACTCGAGGGCGTCCCCTGGCACGCCCAGTTGCTGGGCTTCAACGTGAAGGGGAAGTCGTACCAGATCAACACCTGGTACCAGCCGGACGTCGAGGACGAGGCGCTCAAGACATACGACAAGGTCAAGGACAGCTTCACGATCCTGTGAACAGGATCCTGTGAACACGGTCCTTTGAATACGGGAAAGGGGGCCCCGAGGGGCCCCCTTCGACATACCGCGGCCGAATCAGCCGACGTTGACCTCGTCGGCGTCGAGTTCGGAATCGACCCGCACCTTCACCGCCGGAGCCGTTCCACCACCGCGGACCTTCTCCTTGATGAACGCGATAGCCAGCACGACCGCCGCGACCAGCAGCGACAGCAGCACCGTCTTGCGTCCGTCGTGCTCGGTGTCGGTCAGCATGTAGCCGAGGACGAACACGATCAGCGCGGCCGTGGCCCAGGTCAGATACGGGTACAGCCACATCCGGACGACCAGCTTCTCCGGCGCCTCGGCCTGGATGATCTTCCGCATCCGCAGCTGCGAGAAGCAGATCACGAGCCAGACGAACAGCGCCACGGCACCGGACGAGTTGACCAGGAAGAGGAAGACGGAGTCCGGGAACTTGTAGTTGAAGAAGACCGCGACGAAGCCGAAGACGACGGACGCGATGATCGCCACGAGCGGCACACCACGGCTGGTGGTCTTCGCGAAGGCCTTGGGCGCGTCACCGCGCTGGCCGAGCGAGAAGGCCATACGGGAAGCCGTGTACAGGCCGGAGTTGAGGCAGGACAGCACGGAGGTCAGCACGATGAAGTTCATGATCTGACCGGCGTGCGCGATACCGAGGGAGTCGAGGGCGGCGACGTAGGACCCGTCCTCGGCGATCGACTTGCTGTCCCAGGGGAGCAGGGCGACCACGACGAAGATCGAGCCGAGGTAGAAGACGGCGACCCGCCAGATGATGCTGTTGGTCGCCTTGGTGACGGCCTGCTGCGGGTTCTCGGACTCACCCGCGGCGAGCGTGGCGATCTCGCTGCCCATGAAGGAGAAGACGACAAGCAGCACACCGGTGAGAATCGCGCCGGGCCCGTTGGGCAGGAAGCCACCGTGCTCGGTGAGGTTGCTCAGCCCGGCTTGCTCGCTGTCGACGCCAGGAAGCAGCCCGAACACCGCAAGCCCACCGATGACGATGAACGCGGCGATCGCGACGACCTTGATCCCGGCGAACCAGAACTCGAACTCGCCGTAGGAGCCGACGGAGACCAGGTTGGTGGCGGTCAGCACCACCATCACGATGAGCGCCCAGGCCCACTGCGGTACGGCCGGGATCCAGCCCTCCAGAATCACGGCGCCGGCGGTCGCCTCTACGGCGAGCACGACGACCCAGAAGAACCAGTACAGCCAGCCGATGGAGAACCCGGCCCAGCGCCCGAGCGCCCGGTCGGCGTGGGCGGAGAAGGAGCCGGAGGTCGGGTTGGCGGCGGACATCTCACCGAGCATCCGCATCACCAGCACTACGAGCGTGCCGACGAGGGCGTACGACAGGAGAATGCCGGGGCCGGCGGTGGCGATACCGGAGGAGGACCCGACGAAGAGTCCGGCGCCGATGACACCGCCGATGGCGATCATCGACAGATGGCGGTTCTTGAGCCCAGCCTGAAGGCCGTTGCCGGGGTCGGTCATAGGGGGGATTCCTTTGTGCCGGGGCCTAACGAGTTGGTCCAGTGAATCGGAGGCAAAGAATTAAATGAACCTTTGATTCCAGATCGTTACTTGAGGTTTTCCTGAGGTTCTGTAGTGTGGCTCATAGTTTTCGGGATCAACCCCGGGGCAGCTTCCCGGAAACGGCCATGTCACACTCGTCGCATGCGCGTGTATCTCGGCTCGGACCATGCGGGCTACGAACTCAAGAACCACCTCGTCGACTGGCTCAAGGCGGCCGGCCATGACCCGGTGGACTGCGGCCCCCACATCTACGACGCCCAGGACGACTACCCGCCCTTCTGCCTGCGCGCCGCCGAGCGCACGGCCGCGGACCCGGAGGCCCTCGGCATCGTGATCGGCGGCTCCGGCAACGGCGAGCAGATCGCGGCGAACAAGGTCAAGGGCGTCCGAGCGGCCCTCGCCTGGAGCGAGGAGACCGCGGCCCTGGGCCGCCAGCACAACAACGCCAACGTCGTAGCGGTGGGCGCTCGCATGCACACCCAGGACGAGGCGACAAAGTTCGTGGAGATCTTCTTGGCGACCCCGTTCTCGAACGACGACCGCCACATCCGCCGAATCGACATGCTGTCGACGTACGAAACAACAGGCGACCTCCCCCCGATCCCCCCACACCACCCGCAGCAGTAAGACCAGCCCTGGACAGGGACCCCTCGCAAGCGAGGGGCCCCCAGGATGCTGCGCCCGCACGCTTTTCAGCCCGTCAGGCGTTTGAGGCCGGGTTTGCCATCCCTATCCCCCACCCACCCGCAGGGTGCTCCGCCCAGATGGCTGCACCTCTCAACACGGGCCGCCCCTCTCAGCCCGTCCGGCGTTTGAGGACGAGGCCCCTTCAGGGCCGACGGGGGTCCAGGGGGCGGAGCCCCCTGGGCGGGGTCGAAGGGGCGGCAGCCCCTGGAGGACGGGACGGGTAGGGGCGGCGGGGGCGAGAAAAACACGACACAAAGGAGCCACCGTGCCTGAGGGGCACACGATCCACCGCCTGGCCAAGGACTACGCCGCCGCCTTCAACGGCACAGCCCCCCACGTCACCAGCCCCCAAGGCAAGTTCTCCGACGCCGCAGCCCTCCTCACCAACACCCCCCTCACCACCACCGAGGCCCACGGCAAACACCTCTTCCTCGGCTTCCGAGACACCGACTGGATCCACATCCACCTCGGCCTCTTCGGCAAGGTCAACTTCGGCCCCACCCCCGCACCCCCACCCACAGACACGGTCCGCCTCCGCCTCACGAACACCAAGAAGTACGTAGACCTCCGCGGCCCGACAACCTGCGCCCTGATCACCCCCGCCGAGAAGCAGGCCATACACGACCGCCTCGGCCCGGACCCCCTCCGCGAAGACGCAGAACCGAACACGGCGTACAGCCGCGTCTCCCGCAGCCGTACGACCATCGCCGCCCTGCTCATGGACCAGAAGATCATCGCGGGCGTAGGCAACGTCTACCGAGCAGAAGTCCTCTTCCGACACGGCATCGACCCCTACCGCGCGGGCAAGGACATCACGCCCGAGGAGTGGGACTCGATCTGGACCGACCTCGTGGAGCTCATGCACGAGGGCGTCCGCAACAACCGCATAGACACCGTCCGCCCGGAACACACCCCCGAGGCGATGGGCCGCCCACCCCGCGTCGACGACCACGGCGGCGAGGTCTACGTGTACCGCAGGGCCAACCTCCCCTGCCACATCTGTGGCGGCGAGATCCGCACCGCCGATCTCGCCGCCCGCAACCTCTTCTGGTGCCCGTCCTGCCAGAAGAAGTAGGCATGGTGCCGGCCGCACCGTCGGCATCGGCGCACCAGAGCCCTGTCCTTAAAACCCGTGCGGCAGCCAAGGCGCCACCGCAGACCCGAACCCCACCGACGCCTCCGCCAACGCCCCTTGGCGCAACTCCCGCACCCGCCCCGCCGCACCCAGCGACGCAAGACTCACCCCACCGAGATACGCCGACCCTAACTCCCGTACGGACAGCGCCAGATCGGCCGCGTCCCGGGTCCGCTCGCAGGACGCCCCCTTCGCGTCCCCCGACAGCCGCCAACGCCCGGAGTTCCAGGGGCAGAAGGCGTCCTCGACCTCCAACACCACATCCACCGGCGCCTGATACGTCCGCGCCTGAAGCGCCGCCCCGACCTCGACGAGCCGGACGAACAGCCCGTCCCGGTACCGCGGCCTGCACCGCCGTATGTCCGACACCTGGTACTGCCAGGCCTCGTCCATCGGCCGCCCGCGCACCTGCAACGTCGTCGTGAGGTCGATGTCGAAGAGGAACCGCCACAACGCGGCCTGCGCCGCCGCGTCCACCCCGGCCAGCTCCCGCAGATGCACCGCGCCGTTGTGCCCGCTCACGCCCCACTCCGGCTTGACCGCATAACGGGCGTATCCGACAGTCTCCCCGTCCCGCTCGGCCACCACGCACTGCAACGGCGACGCCCCGTCCCGCCCGTCCTCCGGATCGAGCACCCCCACCCGCGCCCAGCCGGGCCGAAGTCGGGCCAGCATCCCGGGCCGCACCGGCACCAGCGCCGCGTACACGCTCTCGCAGGCGTCGACCGCCTCCACCGGATCCGCGTACCGCAGCCGTACGTCGTCCGTACCGGCCGGCACCGACAACCGCACCCGGCTCGTGTCGATCTCGGCGCCGAGCTGGAGGGTCCCCACGCCGTACCCGAACCGCCCGTAGATCGCGGGCTCGGACGCCGTCAGCACCGCCAGCGGCTCGCCCCAGGACCGCACATCGTCCAGCTGCTTGCGCATCATCGACGTAAGAACCCCGCGCCGCCGGTGCGTGGCGGCGACGCCGACCATCGTCACGCCCGCCGCGGGCACCGAGGCACCGCCGGGCACGGTCACCCCGAAGCGGAACGCCCCGGCCGACCCCACGCACAGGTCGCCGTCCCAGACGCCGAAGAAGCGGTCGAACTCGGTGAGCTCCCGGTACAGTTCACGCTCCTCTGCGGGCTCGGGCATCCCCCCGAAGGCGCGCAGCAGTACGTCGTACCACGTGTCCCAGTCCTCGGGCAGCAGCTGCCGCAGCTCGGTCGCGGAACCGGTCGTGAAGTGTGTCCCCATGTGCCATGCCTACCAGGGCAATGCGGGACGAGCCAGGGAATTTCCGCCGGGTGGCCGCGCGGTGGCTTCTCGTGAAGTTCACTGTGAAGTTGAGCCTCGGACGGGGGACAAGTGGGACCTCCCGTGCCAAGCAGCTGGTCCGATGGATAGGGTCCCGAACTAATGGCAGCAGGACGAGAGCGGCGCGCGGCCGCCGATACGTTCGCGGCCCGGTTGCGAATGCAGTGGCACCGGGTCCGCGTCGGCCTGCGCCGAAGCGCCGTCGACTACTTCCGCGGCGACGGCTCCGACTGGATCGCGCTGGCCGGACTGCTGCTCACCGTCCCGCTGATCACCGCCACCACTCTGGCCAACTCGGTGTGGTGCGCACCGGCCGCGCTGGTCCTCCCCATCGTCGCCGGCGGACTCCTGCTGCGCCCGGCCAGCCTGCTCGGCCTGTACGCGGCCGCGGCCACCGCCCTCATCGTGGAGTCGGTGCAGCTCGGCCCGTACACCGAGGGCGCCGCCCGGGTCACCCCGGGCGTGGTCCTGGTCGTCGCGGCCTGCGGTTTCGTCGGTCTGCTGATCGCACAGTTCCGCAGCCGGGTCGGTGTGCCCTGGCGGCGCGGCGGCACCATGCTCTTCGACCTGCGCGAACGCATCCGCGTGCAGAGCAAGCTGCCACAGCTGCCGAACGGCTGGCACCGCGAGATGGCGCTGCGCCCGGCGGGCGGCCAGTCGTTCTCCGGTGACTTCGTTGTCGCGGCCCGTACGAACGGCGGCCGCACCCTGGAGGTCGTCCTCACGGATGTCTCGGGCAAGGGCATGGACGCGGGCTCACGCGCCCTGCTGCTCTCGGGCGCCTTCGGCGGCCTGCTCGGCTCCCTGCCCCCGCACGCCTTCCTCCCGGCGGCGAACGGCTACCTCCTGCGCCAGGACTGGGACGAGGGTTTCGCGACCTCCATCCACCTGGTCCTCGACCTGGACTCCGGCGACTACGAGCTCTACTCCGCGGGCCACCCACCGGGCCTCCAGCTCAGCGCGGGCAGCGGCCGCTGGGAGGAGAAGGCCGCCG
The DNA here is from genome assembly GCF_036173105.1 of Streptomyces sp. NBC_00287. Classification (NCBI taxonomy): domain Bacteria; kingdom Bacillati; phylum Actinomycetota; class Actinomycetes; order Kitasatosporales; family Streptomycetaceae; genus Streptomyces; species Streptomyces sp. NBC_00287. The sequence continues at coordinate 3,367,453 of NZ_CP108053.1, read as the reverse complement.
AGGGCCCGCTGCTGGGTGTGTACGACGGTGCCCAGTTCGACCCCGTGAAGGGCTCGCTGCGGCCCGGGGATGTGTTGATGCTGTTCACAGACGGACTGGTGGAAACCTCCGACCGCGACATCGTCGAGGGCATCGACCGCCTCACCGGCGAGGCCGACCGCTATGTCTCCGGCGGCTTCCACGGGGCGGCCTGGCACCTCATCGAGGCGGTGGCCAAGGACGTCAACGACGACCGTGCGCTGCTGCTGATCTGCCGCGAGGGTCCTACGGTGACGACGCAGGCGGGTGTCCACGCATGAACCTCCGAGAGATCGAGGCCATCGCCCGAGCCGCCCACGAGGGTCAGACGGACAAAGCGGGCAGGCCCTACGCCGAGCATCTGAAGGCCGTGGCCGACGGCGTCCGTACCCGCGGCGGCGACGAGGACCAGATCGCGGCGGCCTGGCTGCACGACGCGGTAGAGGACGACGCCCTCTCCGAACAGTGGCTGCAGGATGCCGCGCTGAGCCGCCGTACGAAGGACATAGTCCTGGCGGTCACGAAGCGGGCGGGGGAGTCACCGGAGGCGTACGCCGGGCGGATCCTCGCCACGCCGGGCGCACTGCTGGTGAAGGAGGCGGACCTGGCGCACAACGCGAACCCGGTGCGCCTGGCGGTTCTCGACGAACCCACCCGCGTACGCCTGACCGAGAAGTACGCAAGAATGCGCGCACTTCTCGGTCTGTAGCCCGTGATGAACTAGGCGTCGGCCTTCTGCCGTTCCCGCGCCAGTTCGGCTGCGTCCCTCTTGAACGCCCACTTCATGTCGGGCTCCATCACGAACCGGAAGACCCGGCGCACCGGTGCAGTGCACAACAGGGTCACGCCGACGGCCGCCACGACGGTGACGAAAACCTCGCCGAACGGCCCATGCAGCCACTCATGCTCGAACCACCCCTGATAGTCCCCGGCCTTCACCAAGAACCCATGCAGCAGATAGCCGTACAACGTGCCCGCACCGAGCGCCGTGAACCACATGTGCCGCCGCGGCACCCACGCGAAGAAACAAGCCGTCAACACCAGCGAGCAGCCGAACATGGCGAGCACCATGACGGGCCCGGCCCACCAGGGCGCGCCCAACTGCTGTGCGGCGTCACGGTGGTAGAACCACGAGGTGTTCATCCGCGGTACGGCCCACCAGCCGAAGGCCAGCGCCATCGCGAACACCGGCACGGACAGGATCCGCACATCGCGCCGACGCACCCACTGGAAGTGCTCGGCCTTCATGTTCAGGCCCAGCACGAAGAACGGCAGGAACTGCAGCACGCGCTGGAGGTCCAGGTCGTCGCCGATCTCCGGGGTGACGGACGCCAGCATCGCGATCCCGAGCGCGACGGGCAGCGGCCGGCGGATCAGCTTCCAGATCGGGGTGGTCAGCCGCCAGACGAACAGCGCGACCAGGAACCAGGTGAGGTACCACGGGTCGAGCAGGCTGATCTCCATGCCCGGATCGTGGTCGATGACCCGCTTGAACAGCGGATACGCGGTCTCGAAGACGATGTACGGCACGGCGACACCGGTGATCAGCCGCCGCAGCCGGTCGGGGCGCATGTCGAAACTGCGCGAGAAGTAGCCCGAGATGACGATGAACGCCGGCATGTGGAAGGCGTACACGACCATGTACAGGCCTTCCAGGACCCGGCTGTCGCCCTTCAGGGGCTCCCAGGTGTGGCCGATGGCCACTAGCACGATCGCCAGGAACTTGGCGTTGTCGAAGAAGGCGTCGCGCTGCTTGCCGGCGGGTGAGCGCGGACTCGGCACTGGCGCTCTGTGATGGCCGTTCGGTGCGTTCGGTGCCTTTGCGGGGGACGAGGCAGCGTGAAACATCTGAGGCACCCTAGCGGCGGCTGTGCGTATTAGTAAAACGCGCGACGTCATTACCGCTTATGAAGGGTGAACGCGGCGCCACGGAACCCGAGATGTGTCCACCTTGTGCCGATTAATCCACGCTAAATGGTACATAAGGCGAGGTTTGGTAGGGGAGTTGATGACACCTGTGATGACAATTCGAAATGCCCGCGAACACGTTGTGTGGACATGGAAACGATCACGTCGAATTCCCCGTACGAGTGCCGCTTCGAATTATCGTGCGGAGCGCGCAGGATGGTCGCCCGCGCGGCCCGGCGCCGCCCGCACCGGCCGCAGTTGTGACTGCCGATGCCCCACCCGCCGCATACGGCGGGCCTGTTGGTGGCACGATGGTTCTGGCGGGGGTGCGCGGGGTTGGCGCCCCCGGGCCGGGAGAGCGGACCGACCGAGGGTGTGATCAGTTGTGGCCATTTCGCTGTCAGTGGTGCTGCTGTTGGCGATCATCTTGGTGGTGTTGATCCGTGGCGGCTCCCTCAAGGCCGGCCCCGCGGTGGTCGCCGTCCTCTTCGGCTTCTTCCTCGCCTCGACCGGCATGGCCGACGACATCCAACGGTTCCTCGACTCGATAGCCGAGACGATCAACTCGATCCAGTTCTAGGAACCGGCCGACCGCTCTCCACCGCCCACGCCGAGGGGCGGCGGCAGCCTGCCCGAAAACACTCAGGGCCGGACCAGAGGAAATTCCTCCGGTCCGGCCCTGGGCCGTACAGAGCGGGCGACGGGAATCGAACCCGCGTAGCTAGTTTGGAAGACTAGGGCTCTACCATTGAGCTACGCCCGCACAGGACGCGCCGCAGGTCAGATGACCGCGGCACTGCAGGCATCGTAGCGGGTCCGCCCGCCTCGACGCACACCCCATAAATGCGGCAGCCCCACTGCCTGCGGGCATGTACCCTACGTGTCGCACCAGACGGGGTGTGGCGCAGCTTGGTAGCGCGTCCGCTTTGGGAGCGGAAGGCCGTGGGTTCAAATCCCGCCACCCCGACCACCTGCTGGATCATCCCCAGTGATCGCCTTTGGGTCGTTCAGCGGCTGCGGTTACTATGCAAGCTGCGCGCCCGTGTGTCCTCACTCCCTGAAGTCCTCCGGGCGGCGAATTTGCCGGACCAGTCTGGCTCCGGCAGAAACCAAGAAGTCAGCCACAAGGAGACCGAACCGTGAAGAGCGCCGTGGAGACCCTGAACCCGACTCGGGTTCGGCTCACTGTCGAGGTGCCCTTCGAGGAGCTCAAGGACAGCCTCGACGCGGCGTACAAGAAGATCAACCAGCAGGTCACGGTGAAGGGCTTCCGCAAGGGCAAGATTCCCGCCCGGGTCATCGACCAGCGGTTCGGCCGTGGCGCCGTGCTGGAGGAGGCCGTCAACGACGCGCTTCCGAAGTTCTACACGGAGGCGGTCAACGAGGCCGAGCTCAACGTCCTGGGCCAGCCCGAGGTCGACATCACCGAGCTGAAGGACGGCGAGACGCTGAACTTCACCGCCGAGGTCGACATCCGCCCGACCATCGAGATCCCGGACTACTCCGGCATCGAGGTCGAGGTCGACGCCATCGAGGTCACCGACGAGGACATCGAGAAGTCGGTCGACCAGCTCCGCGAGCGCTTCGCCTCGACCTCCCCGGTCGAGCGCGCCGCCGAGGACGGCGACGTCGTCACCATCGACCTGCAGGCCAAGGTCGAGGGCGAGGTCCTGGAGGACGGGGTCGCCGAGGGCGTCTCCTACACCATCGGCTCCGGCGAGCTCCTCGACGGCATCGACGACGCCGTCAAGGGCCTCGAGGCCGGTGCCGAGACCACCTTCACCTCCGAGCTCAAGGGCGGCTCCGCGGCCGGCAAGGAGGCCGAGGTCACCGTCAAGGTCACCCAGGTCGCCGCTCGCGAACTGCCCGCGCTGGACGACGACTTCGCGCAGCTCGCCTCGGAGTTCGACACCCTGGAGGAGCTCAAGGCGGACAGCCTCAAGCGCCTCACCAACATGAAGCAGTACGACCAGGCCACGCAGGCCCAGGAGCGCGTCCTGGAGAAGCTGCTGGAGCTCGTCGAGGTGCCCGTCCCCGAGAAGCTCCTCGAGGACGAGATCAACACCCGCAAGCACAACCTGGAGCACCACCAGCTCGGCCAGATGGGCCTCGACCTCGGGAAGTACCTGGAGATCCAGGGCAAGACCGAGGAAGAGTTCGACGCCGAGACCAAGGAAGCCGCGGTCAAGGGCATCAAGACCCAGTTCGTCCTCGACGAGCTGGTCAAGCAGGAGAAGCTCAACGTCAACCAGGAGGAGCTCACCGAGCACCTCATGCGGCGTGCGGCCTCCTCCGGCATGTCCCCCGACCAGTTCGCCCAGGCCGTCGTCGAGGGCGGCCAGGTTCCGCTCCTGGTCGGTGAGGTCGCCCGCGGCAAGGCCCTGGCCGTCGTGGTCGAGAAGGCCACGGTCAAGGACACCAACGGCGAGATCATCGACCTGGACGACGAGGACGAGATCGAGACCGCCGCGGACGTAGCCGCCGAGGCCACGGAGGCCGACGCCACGGACGCGGACGCGGACGCGGAGAAGGCCGAGGGCTGATCACGCCTTCGGCGCCTGTGACGCCGTAGGAAGGCCCCGGGGAAGACATTCCCCGGGGCCTTCCTGGCATACGGCGGCCGGGAGCGCCCTGTCAGGGGCGCGGGGAACTGCGCGATCAACCACAATGGACCCGTGGCGGCCCATATGCCGTCGCAGTTACGGCGAGTAGGCACATGCCCACCCGCCGGAGGCTCTACGCCCCCGGCGAACACTCCCCGCTCCGGGATTCCCTGAAGGGACCAGCGCGTTAGGGTCCATGAGTACGGGGGCAGGGGAGTCGGCGAAACCGCCGGAGGCCCCCGGCAGGGAAACGTGTAGACGGCCCGGCGCCGTCGCAAGACGAGCAGGTGGATACGTGACGAATCTGATGCCCTCCGCCGCCGGCGAGCCTTCCATCGGCGGTGGCCTCGGCGACCATGTCTACAACCGACTGCTCAACGAGCGGATCATCTTCCTCGGCCAGCCGGTCGACGACGACATCGCGAACAAGATCACCGCACAGCTGTTGCTCCTTGCCGCAGACCCGGACAAGGACATCTACATGTACATCAACAGCCCCGGCGGCTCGATCACGGCCGGCATGGCGATCTACGACACCATGCAGTACATCAAGAACGACGTGGTGACCATCGCCATGGGCCTCGCCGCCTCCATGGGCCAGTTCCTGCTCAGCGCGGGCACCCCCGGCAAGCGCTTCGCGCTGCCGAACGCCGAGATCCTGATCCACCAGCCGTCCGCCGGCCTCGCCGGCTCGGCCTCGGACATCAAGATCCACGCCGAGCGGCTGCTGCACACCAAGAAGCGCATGGCCGAGCTCACCTCGCAGCACACGGGCCAGACGATCGAGCAGATCACCCGCGACTCGGACCGCGACCGCTGGTTCGACGCCTTCGAGGCCAAGGACTACGGCCTCATCGACGACGTCATCCCCACGGCCGCCGGCATGCCGGGCGGCGGCGGTACCGGAGCGGCGTAAGGACCTGTACGGGCCCTCAGGACCCACCACAGGGCCGTACGAGCCTCCACCCGCCCCCAGCCACCGCCACAGCCTTTTGGAGACACCGTGAACACCTTCCCCGGCAACGGCCTCTACGACCGTCCGCAGGCCGAGTACAACGGCCCCGTCGCCGAGTCCCGCTACGTCATTCCGCGCTTCGTCGAGCGCACCTCGCAGGGCATTCGTGAGTACGACCCGTACGCGAAGCTCTTCGAGGAGCGCGTGATCTTCCTCGGCGTGCAGATCGACGACGCGTCCGCCAACGACGTCATGGCGCAGCTGCTGTGCCTGGAGTCGATGGACCCCGACCGGGACATCTCGGTCTACATCAACAGCCCCGGTGGCTCCTTCACCGCGCTGACGGCCATCTACGACACGATGCAGTTCGTGAAGCCGGACATCCAGACGGTCTGCATGGGCCAGGCGGCCTCCGCCGCCGCCGTCCTGCTCGCGGCGGGCTCGCCCGGCAAGCGCATGGCGCTGCCCAACGCCCGCATCCTGATCCACCAGCCGTACAGCGAGACGGGCCGCGGTCAGGTTTCCGACCTGGAGATTGCCGCGAACGAGATCCTCCGGATGCGCGCGCAGCTGGAGGAGATGCTGGCCAAGCACTCCACCACGCCGATCGAGAAGATCCGCGAGGACATCGAGCGCGACAAGATCCTCACGGCCGAGGACGCCCTGTCGTACGGCCTGATCGACCAGATCATCTCCACGCGGAAGATGAACAACGCATCCGTGCGCTGAGCCGGAGGCTGTATCGTCGGCCGCTCCTTGGCACGGTGCACGACAAAGTGAACCGTGCCAAGGGGGGCCCGAACGAGGGCCCCGGCAAGGTACCGTCGGATTAAGGCAGCACCAGGAGCCGCTGGACCTAGGCGTCTCCCAGGCGAAGGGGAAGCACACCGTGGCACGCATCGGTGACGGCGGCGATCTGCTCAAGTGCTCGTTCTGCGGCAAGAGCCAGAAGCAGGTCAAGAAGCTCATCGCAGGGCCCGGTGTGTACATCTGCGACGAGTGCATCGATCTCTGCAACGAGATCATCGAGGAAGAGCTCGCGGAGACCAGTGAGGTGCGCTGGGAGGAGCTCCCGAAGCCCCGTGAGATCTATGAGTTCCTCGAGGGGTATGTGGTGGGCCAGGAGGCGGCCAAGAAGGCGCTCTCCGTCGCGGTGTACAACCACTACAAACGCGTCCAGGCCGGTGAGAACGGCGGCGGTCAAAGCCGCGAGGACGCCATCGAGTTGGCGAAGTCGAACATCCTTCTGCTGGGCCCCACGGGCTCCGGGAAGACCCTGCTGGCCCAGACACTCGCCCGGATGCTCAACGTCCCGTTCGCGATCGCGGACGCGACGGCGCTGACGGAGGCGGGCTATGTCGGTGAGGACGTCGAGAACATCCTGCTGAAGCTGATCCAGGCGGCGGACTACGACGTCAAGAAGGCCGAGACCGGGATCATCTACATCGATGAGATCGACAAGGTCGCGCGGAAGAGTGAAAATCCGTCGATCACGCGAGACGTGAGCGGCGAGGGCGTCCAGCAGGCGTTGCTCAAGATCCTCGAAGGCACGACGGCCTCGGTCCCGCCCCAGGGCGGGCGTAAGCACCCCCACCAGGAGTTCATCCAGATCGACACGACGAACGTCCTGTTCATCGTGGGCGGCGCCTTCGCGGGCCTGGAGAAGATCATCGAGTCCCGGGCCGGCGCGAAGGGCATCGGCTTCGGCGCGACGATCCGCTCGAAGCGCGAACTGGAAGCCAAGGACCAGTTCGAGGACGTCATGCCCGAGGACCTGGTCAAGTTCGGCATGATCCCCGAGTTCATCGGCCGCCTCCCGGTCATCACCTCGGTCCACAACCTGGACCGCGAGGCCCTGCTCCAGATCCTGGTAGAACCCCGCAACGCCCTGGTCAAGCAGTACCAGCGCCTCTTCGAACTCGACGGCGTGGAGCTGGACTTCGAGCGCGAGGCCCTGGAAGCCATCGCCGACCAGGCCATCCTCCGCCAGACCGGCGCGCGGGGCTTGCGCGCCATCATGGAAGAGGTGTTGATGTCGGTGATGTACGAGGTCCCGTCCCGCAAGGACGTGGCCCGAGTCGTCATCACAGCAGACGTCGTCCACTCGAACGTCAACCCGACCCTGATCCCGCGGGACGCGCGGAACGGGCGGGGACCGGGGGAGCAGAAGACGGCGTAACAGTACGTCCCAGCCTGGGGCCTTGGCGCAAGAGCCGCGCCAAGGCCCGTTTTGCGCCAGCCGTACGGAAAGATCACGTCAGCCGAGTCGCAGAACGTGTCCTCATGCCTGCCGTCGTGATCTCATGGAGCCGACCAAGTCGACTGTTTGTTCGAGTTGTCGACTATTGAAAACGGGAGGACTTCAAGTGTTCCGAAGGGCGAAGTACATGGTGGCCGCGGCCGGTGTGGTTGTTGCGGCGGGGACTCTGCCGATCCTCGCGGCCTCGCCCGCGAGCGCCACGCAGAGCGCCTGCACCAACTACGTGGCCAACCATGGATACTTCGCCGGCCCGAAGGTGAAGGCGGCCTGCTCTCACGGGGCGATCGACGCGGGCGTGACGAAGGCGCCCAACCCCGCCTGCATCGTCGGACTGGCGAACCTGGACGTGGCCAACAGCGTGTCAGTGCCAGCCTGCAAGCGAGCCTGATCACAGCGAAGGCGGCTCGGTACATGACCGAGCCGCCTTCGTCTGCACAAAATGGAGCGGGCGTCAGGCCTTGACGCGGACTTCCTTGCGCACCTTGGCCGTCAGCTCAGCCGCGCCCTCCACGTCGGCGGCCTTGCCGCCCATGGCGCTTGCCAGGTCGGCGTGGATGATCACGCCCAGGGTGCTGTGGTCGCCCCAGATGCAGACCGGCATGCTGATCTCGCTCGGGCCCGAGGAGGTCCCCGAGTCCTCCTTGTACTTCGTCTCCTGGCACTTGAGGACCGCGCCATCGAGGCCGCTCGGCGTGTACGCCTTGGGACTGCCGACGACCTCGCCACCCTCGTCGGTGGCGTTCTTCTTCATGTCGGCGAACATCGCGTCGACGACCGACTCCGGATCCTCGATCTCGCCGTACACGCCCATGAAGTTGATCATCTTCATGGCCAGGGGGTTGTTCTCGTCACCTGCCTGGTAGCCGGCGTGCACATCCTTGGCGTTCTTCACGCCGTGCTTCTCGGCTTCCTTGACGTCGTTCTCGTCGAAGCCGCCGCTGTCGGCGTCGTCGGCCTTCTTGTACTCGCCGCTGAGCAGGGTCGCCGGCGTCGTCAGCTTGTGCGGACCGTCATCGGCGATGTCCGACCCGCCGCCACCCCCGCCCACCACGAAGTACACGCCCACCCCGATGGCAGCCACGACCGCCACCGCGCCCAGGATGATCCCCGTCTTCTTCTTGCCGCCGCCCGGAGCCGGGGGCATCGGGGCGCCGCCGTACGGGGCCTGGCCGTAGGGCGGCTGCTGGCCGTACGGGGGCTGCTGCGGCGGGACGCCCTGCGGGGCCTGCTGGGGGTAGCCGTAACCCGGCTGCGGTGCCTGCGGCTGCTGGGGGTAGCCATAGCCGGGCTGCGGAGCCTGCGGCTGCTGGCCGTACGGACCCGGCTGGCCGTACGGTCCGGGCTGCTGGGGCTGCCCGCCGTACGGGCCCGGCTGGTTGTAGCTCATTACTGGGTTCCCCTCCAGATGCTTATGTGGTCCTGACATCCTGGACCAGGCGGGGGGCGCGCGGTGCATCGGGGCCCCCACCGTTACAGAACAAAGGCGTTTCGGGACGGGGCCGAGACACCCCTAAACTGACCCCGTGACCGAGAACGCTCAGCAGCAGCCACCAGCGCCCAACACCGAACTGCCGACCCAGTACGCGCCGGCCGACGTAGAGGGCCCGCTGTACGAGCGCTGGGTAGAGCGGGGTTACTTCGAGGCCGACGAGAAGAGTGACAAGCCGCCGTACACCATTGTCATTCCGCCGCCGAACGTCACCGGCAGCCTGCACCTCGGTCATGCCTTCGAGCACACCCTCATCGACGCGCTGACCCGTCGTAAGCGCATGCAGGGGTACGAGACCCTGTGGCAGCCCGGCATGGATCATGCGGGGATCGCGACCCAGAACGTCGTCGAGCGGGAGCTGGGCAAGGAGGGCAAGTCCCGGCACGACCTCGGCCGTGAGGCGTTCGTCGAGCGGGTCTGGCAGTGGAAGGGCGAGTCCGGCGGGCAGATTTCCGGGCAGATGCGCCGGCTCGGTGACGGTGTCGCCTGGTCGCGTGAGCGGTTCACCATGGATGAAGGGCTCTCGCAGGCCGTTCAGACCATCTTCAAGCGGCTCTACGACGACGAGCTCATCTACCGCGCCGAGCGCATCATCAACTGGTGCCCGCGCTGTCTCACCGCCATCTCCGACATCGAGGTCGAGTACCAGGACGACGACGGCGAGCTCGTCTCCATGAAGTACGGCGACGGGGACGACGCCATCGTCGTCGCCACCACCCGTGCCGAGACGATGCTCGGTGACACCGCCGTCGCCGTTCACCCCGAGGACGAGCGGTACAAGCACCTCGTCGGCAAGCTCATCAGGCTGCCGCTGACCGACCGTTCCATCCCGGTCGTCGCGGACGAGCACGTCGACCCCGAGTTCGGCACCGGCGCCGTCAAGGTCACCCCGGCCCACGACCCGAACGACTTCGAGATCGGCCAGCGGCACGACCTGCCGGCCATCACGATCATGGACGAGCACGCTGTCATCACCGCCCACGGCCCCTTCCAGGGCCTGGACCGGCTGGAAGCGCGGTCGGCGATCGTCGCCGCGCTGCGTGCCGAGGGCCGGATCGTCGCCGAGAAGCGGCCGTACGTCCACAGCGTCGGCCACTGCTCGCGCTGCAAGACCACCATCGAGCCCCGTCTGTCCATGCAGTGGTGGGTCAAGGTCGGCCCGCTGGCGAAGGCCGCCGGTGACGCGGTCCGCGAGGGCAAGGTCAAGATCCATCCGCAGGAGATGGAGAAGCGGTACTTCGACTGGGTCGACAACCTCCACGACTGGTGTATTTCACGGCAGTTGTGGTGGGGTCACCGGATCCCGGTCTGGTACGGCCCGAACGGCGAAGTGGTCTGCGTCGGTCCGGACGACGAGGCGCCCACCGGCGAGGGCTGGCACCAGGACACCGACGTCCTCGACACCTGGTTCTCCTCCGGCCTGTGGCCCTTCTCCACCCTCGGCTGGCCCGAACAGACCGAGTCGCTCGCGAAGTTCTACCCGAACTCCGTCCTGGTCACCGGCTACGACATCCTCTTCTTCTGGGTCGCCCGGATGATGATGTTCGGCCTGTACGCGATGGACGGCACCCCGCCGTTCCACACCATCGCCCTGCACGGCATGGTCCGCGACCAGTTCGGCAAGAAGATGTCGAAGTCCTTCGGCAACGCGGTCAACCCGCTGGACTGGATGGACAAGTACGGCAGCGACGCTCTCCGCTTCACCCTCGTCCGCGGCGCCAACCCCGGCGTCGACGTCCCGATCGGCGAGGACTGGGTCCAGGGCTCCCGCAACTTCGCCAACAAGATCTGGAACGCCACGCGCTTCGCGCTGATGAACGGCGCGACGGTGGAGGGCCCGCTGCCGGCGCCCGAGCAGATGTCGGCGACGGACCGCTGGATCCTCTCCCGCCTCAACTCCGTCGTCGCCGAAGTCGACGCGCTCTACGAGGACTTCCAGTTCGCGAAGCTCTCCGACGCGCTGTTCCACTTCGCGTGGGACGAGGTCTTCGACTGGTACGTCGAGCTGTCCAAGACCACCTTCCAGGCGGGCGGCGAGCCGGCCGAGGTCTCCAAGCGAGTCCTGGGCGAGGTCCTCGACGTCACGCTCAAGCTGCTGCACCCCGTGGTTCCCTTCGTCACGGAGACCCTCTGGACCACCCTCACCGGTGGCGAGTCGCTCGTCATCGCCGAGTGGCCGAAGGACAGTGGCTTCCGCGACCAGGCGGCCGAGAAGGAGATCGAGAGCCTCCAGTCGGTCATCACCGAGGTCCGCCGCTTCCGCGCCGACCAGGGCCTCCAGCCCGGCCAGCGGGTCCCGGCCCGCCTGACCCTGGACGGCACGGCCCTGGCGCCTCACGAGGCCGCCATCCGTCAGCTCCTGCGCCTCCAGCCGGAGGGCGACGCCTTCACGGCGACGGCGACCCTCCCGGTCGCGGGCGCCGAGGTCGCGCTCGACCTCTCCGGCACGATCGACATCGCGGCGGAGCGCAAGCGCCTCGCGAAGGACCTCGCGGCAGCGGAGAAGGAGAAGGCCCAGGCCACGGCCAAGCTCGGCAACGAGGCCTTCCTGGCCAAGGCCCCGGACAACGTCGTGGAGAAGATCCGCGGCCGCCTGGCCAAGGCGGACGAGGACATCGCCAGGATCAAGGCCCAGCTGGACAGGCTGCCCGAGGCGTAAGTCGTTGTACGCGCATGAAGGCCCCCGGAACCACACGGCTCCGGGGGCCTTGGCCTACGTCTGTCAGTCCGCCTCCGTAGACTGACCCCGTGAGTGAAAGCGACCCCTTCGACGAGATCATCGCGGAAGAGACCGACCGCGACCCCGATCTCGCGGTCATCGAGGCCGGCAGCCGTACCCTCCGCACCCAGGGCGGAGCCCCGAGCGCGGACGTACCCGCGCGCCCCGAAGACCCCGAGGTCGACAAGGCCCTGCGCGAAGTCGAAGCGGAGCTCGCCACCCGCTGGGGCGAAACCAAGCTGGAGCCCTCGGTCAGCCGTATCGCCGCCCTGATGGACGTACTGGGCGAGCCACAGCGCTCGTACCCCTCGATCCACATCACCGGCACGAACGGCAAGACCACCACCGCCCGCATGATCGAGGCCCTCCTCGGCGCCTTCGAGCTGCGCACGGGCCGGTACACGAGCCCGCACGTCCAGTCGATCACCGAGCGCATCAGCCTCGACGGCGCCGCGATCGACGCCGAGCGGTTCATCGAGACGTACCACGACATCAAGCCGTACATCGAGATGGTGGACGCCCAACAGGAGTACCGGCTGTCCTTCTTCGAGGTGCTGACCGGCATGGCGTACGCCGCCTTCGCGGACGCGCCCGTCGACGTGGCCGTCGTCGAGGTGGGCATGGGCGGCTCCTGGGACGCCACGAACGTCATCGACGGTGATGTCGCCGTAGTCACCCCCATAGACCTGGACCACACCGACCGGCTCGGTGAGACGCCCGCCGAGATCGCCGCCGAGAAGGCCGGGATCGTCAAGCAGGACGCCACCGTGATCCTGGCCCAGCAGCCGGTGGACGCGGCGCAGGTGCTGCTGAAGAAGGCCGTGGAGGTCGACGCGACGGTCGCCCGCGAGGGGCTGGAGTTCGGGGTCGTCGCCCGGACGGTCGCCGTCGGCGGACAGCTCGTCACCCTGCGCGGCCTCGGCGGCGAGTACGGCGAGGTCTATCTCCCGCTGCACGGCGCCCACCAGGCGCACAACGCCGCGGTGGCGCTCGCCGCCGTGGAGGCGTTCTTCGGGGTCGGCGCCCTGCGCGCCGAGCCGCTCGACATCGACACCGTCCGAAAGGCCTTCGCAGCCGTCTCCTCGCCGGGCCGCATGGAGGTCGTACGCCGGTCGCCGACCATCGTGCTGGACGCCGCGCACAACCCGGCGGGCGCCAGGGTGACCGCCGAGGCGATCAGGGAGGCCTTCGACTTCAGCCGGCTGATCGGCGTGGTCGGGGCCAGCGGCGACAAGAACGTACGAGGGCTGCTGGAGGCCTTCGAGCCGATCTTCGCCGAGGTCGTGATCACGCAGAACTCCAGCCATCGCGCGATGGACGCCGACGAGTTGGCCGCCATCGCCGTGGAGGTGTTCGGCGACGAGCGGGTCCAGGTCGAGCCGCGGCTGCCGGACGCCCTGGAGGCCGCGATCACGCTGGCCGAGGAGGAGGGCGAGTTCGCGGGCGGCGGTGTGCTCGTCACCGGTTCCGTCATCACCGTGGGCGAGGCCCGGCTGCTGCTGGGGAAAGGCTGAGGTTTTCACGTATGCGTACGCTCTGTGCGTCGACCCTGATCGGCGAGTTCTTCGTCATCGGCTTCGCCGGTCTGGTCGCCATGAAGGACCCCGATCTGTCCATGTCGACGGTGTGGACGGTCAGCGGGATCGCGATGTTCCTGTGCGTGCTGCTGTGCGGTCTGGTCACCCGGCCCGGCGGCATCGCCATGGGCTGGGCGCTGCAGGTCGTGCTGATCGCCTCCGGGTTCGTCGTGCCGTCGATGTTCTTCCTGGGCGCGGCCTTCACCGCCCTGTGGTGGGCCTCGGTGCACTACGGACGGAAGATCGACGAGGCGAAGGCGAGATTCGCGGCGCAGGCCGACGGCTCCACTCCGGACGCGGCCTGACCCTCTACACCTGACGCTGCGTAACAAGTGCCCGGACACGCCGGGTAACCTCGTCTTCCCGCACACCTTGATGCACTAAGGAGCCCGTCGTGACCCAGCGCACCCTCGTCCTCCTCAAGCCCGACGCCGTACGTCGTGGCCTGACCGGCGAGATCATCAGCCGGATCGAGCGCAAGGCGGGCTGGCAGATCACCGCGCTGGAGCTGCGCACCCTGGACCAGGAGACCCTCGAGCAGCACTACGGCGAGCACAAGGGCAAGCCCTTCTACGAGCCGCTGGTCGAGTTCATGTCCTCGGGACCGGTCGTCGCGCTGATCGTCGAGGGCGAGCGGGTCATCGAGGGCGTACGCGCGCTGGCCGGACCGACCGACCCGATCGCCGCCGCCCCCGGCTCCATCCGGGGCGACTTCGGTGTGATCGTCCGTGAGAACCTCATCCACGCCTCCGACTCCGAGGAGTCCGCCGAGCGCGAGGTGAAGATCTTCTTCCCGGGCCGCGCCTAGGAACCAGCACGGCAGTTGAGAGAGCCCGGGGGCATTGCCCCCGGACTTTCTGGCATATGCGGGGCGTTCGGGGGAACGAGACTCCCCGAACGCTCGTCTCCGAGAGCGAACCCGCACATCATCTGCTGACAATGGCGAAGGACCCTCACGCCGTGTTCGCGAAGGCGCGTCTACGATGGAAGCCTTCACGTCACAGCACCCACCTCGCCAACCTGAAAAGCCCTCAAAAGCTCGTGGGAAGGCCAGACGAATCCTGATGGGGAACTCAATGTCGTTCATCGGCCGTGACATGGCTGTCGACCTCGGGACCGCCAACACGCTGGTGTACGTCAGGGGTCGCGGGATCGTACTCAACGAGCCGTCCGTCGTCGCGATCAACACCAACACCGGTGGCATCCTCGCGGTCGGCGCCGAAGCCAAGAAGATGATCGGGCGCACGCCCGGCAACATCGTTGCCGTGCGTCCGCTGAAGGACGGCGTGATCGCCGACTTCGAGATCACCGAGCGGATGCTCCGTTACTTCATCCTGAAGATCCACAAGCGGCGGTATCTGGCTCGTCCGCGGGTCGTCGTCTGTGTGCCCTCGGGCATCACGGGCGTCGAGCGCCGCGCCGTCATCGAGGCGTCGTCCCAGGCCGGCGCCCGTCAGGTGCACATCATCGAGGAGCCCATGGCCGCGGCCATCGGCTCCGGCCTGCCGGTCCACGAGGCCACGGGCAACATGGTGGTGGACATCGGCGGCGGCACCACGGAGGTCGCGGTCATCTCCCTCGGCGGCATCGTCACCGCCCAGTCCATCCGCGTGGCGGGCGACGAACTGGACAACGCGATCATCCAGCACATCAAGAAGGAGTACTCGCTCCTGCTGGGTGAGCGCACGGCCGAGCAGATCAAGATCACGATCGGTTCGGCGTACGACCTCGATGCTGACGAACACACCGAAATCCGCGGCCGGGACCTCGTCTCCGGGCTGCCCAAGACCGTTGTCATCTCCGCCGCCGAAGTACGCAAGGCGATCGAGGAGCCCGTCAACGCCATTGTCGACGCCGTCAAGACGACCCTCGACAAGTGCCCGCCGGAGCTGTCCGGCGACATCATGGACCGCGGCATCGTCCTGACCGGCGGCGGTGCCCTGCTGCGCGGCCTCGACGAGCGGCTGCGCCGGGAGACCGGCATGCCGATCCATATCGCCGAGGACCCGCTGGACAGCGTGGCGCTCGGCTCCGGCAAGTGCGTCGAGGAGTTCGAGGCGCTCCAGCAGGTTCTGGACGCCCAGCCCCGCAGATGACGTAACTCTTCGATTCCGCCGTACGAGACGATCTCCTCTCGTACGGCGGATCGTTGATATAGATGCATAAGCTCCCACAATGCAGCCCCTCGGGTTTCCCTGGGGCTTCCCGAATTCCTATGAGGAAGGGCACGGCCGCCGCACGTGAGGGACACACGAGAGAGCCGGCTGCTCCTGGTGCTGCTGATCGCCATCGCGTTCGCGCTGATCACGGTGGATATCCGCGGTGGGGAGGACTCCCCGGTCGACGGTGCCCGCCAGGCCGCGGCCACCGTCTTCGGCCCGATCGAGAACGGCGTCTCGGCCGCGGTCGACCCCGTCGGCAACGCGGTCTCCGCGATCCGTGACTCCGGCGAACGGCACGACCGGATCGCCGAACTGGAGCAGCAGAACGCCGCCCTCAAGGCGAAGCTCGGCAGCGACGACCGCAACCGCAGCAGACTCGCGCAGCTCGACAAGATGCTGAAGACCGCGGGCAAGGGCCAGTACGGCATCAAGGGCGCGGAGGTCATCGCGATAGGAGCGGCCCAGGGTTTCTCCTGGACCATCACCATCGACGCCGGCGCCAATGACGGCCTCAAGCGCGACATGACGGTCCTCAACGGGGACGGTCTGGTCGGGCGGGTGACGACCGTCGGTCCCAACACCGCGACCGTGCTGCTCGCCAACGACCCCGACTTCACCGTCGGTACCCGCATGGAGGGCAACGACGAACTCGGCTTCGCCTCAGGACAGGGCGACGGCCCGCTGCGCGTCGAACTCCTCAACGGCAAGGCACAGATCAAGAAGGGCGACCGTCTTGTCACCTTCGGCTCGCAGGCCGACAAGCCCTTCGTGCCGGGCGTGCCGGTCGGCGTGGTCAACCGCGTCGACCCCTCCGGCGGCGACCTGACCCGCACCCTCTACGTCACGCCGTACGTCAGCTTCACCAAGCTGGACATCGTCGGCGTCGTCGTCCAGGCCCCGAAGAAGGATCCGCGCGACACGGTGCTCCCCGACAAGCCCAAGCCGACCCCCACGCCGACCGTGACGGTCACCGTCACCCCGTCCGCGCCGGTCGACGGCCAGTACCCGCAAGAAGAGCAGTAGGAGCTGAAGCCCCATGCGCGTCAACCGGATCCTGCTCTCTTCCTCACTGGTCGTCGTCGCCCTGGTGCTCCAGGTCAGCGTCCTCGCCCGGCTCCATCTCCCCGGCGCCGTCCCCGACCTGCTCCTGCTGACGGTCCTGGGCCTTGCCATGGTCTACGGCCATGTCGGCGGCGCCCTCATCGGCTTCGGCGCGGGACTGCTCGCCGACCTCGCCCCACCCGCCGACCACGCCGCGGGCCGCTATGCCCTGGTGCTGTGCGTCATCGGCTATCTCGCCGGACTCGTCAAACCGGAGAACGGCCAGCTGAAGTCGGCGACCGGACCCATGGCCGTGGTCGTCGCCGCGGCCATCGGCTCCACCCTGCTCTACGCCGGTGTCGGCGCCCTCGTCGGCGACACCGCCGCCCGCCATGTGGGCCTGACCAGCCTGCTGTTCACGGCCGCGCTCTACGACCTGCTGCTCGCCCCGTTCGTCGTCCCCGGGCTCATGGCACTGGCCCGGCGCGCGGAGAACGACCCCCTTGCCGATACCAACTCCTCGGCGAAGAAGGCCGACATCTCCACCGGCTGGCTCTCCGGCGGCACCGGACTGCGGATCGGCAGCCAGCGCGGGGGCCTGGGCGGTCGCGGCGGCCTCGGCGGACGAGGTGCCCTCGGCGGTCTGAAGGTGAAGGCGGCGCGGGCGCGCACCGCCCGTGCCGGGCGCATCAAGGGGGTCAAGCGGCTGTGAGGGCGCGGAACTTCACCCGAACGGGTCTGCCTGGGCGGAACGCCGCCTCACAGGTCGGCCGTTCATCATTCGTACGCGCACACACGCCGGCGCACTGAGAGGGGGCGGCAGCCGCAGTGACCAACATCCCCGAGACCGGGCGGACCCCACGGGTCCAGATCCGACTCATCGTGATCCAGATCCTTGTCCTGTCCCTCCTTGGCACCCTCGGCGGGCGGCTGTGGTACCTCCAGATCCGGGAGGGCTCGGAGTACGCCAAGGAGGCCTCCGGCAACCACGTCCAGCAGGTCGTCGACCCGGCCGTGCGCGGCTCGATCCTGGACGCGCGAGGCGTGCCGCTGGCCGACAACGAGACGCGGCTTGTCGTCTCCGCCTCCCGCACCGACCTGCTGAAGATGAAGGACGACGGCAAGGCCGTCCTCGCCAAGCTCGCCGCAGTCCTCGGGATGAAGCCCGAGGAGGTGATGGAGAAGGTCCGGCTGTGCGACGCCGAGACCCCCCAGCCCTGCTGGAACGGCTCGCCGTACCAGCCCATCCCCATCACCGACGAGGCCACCGCCAAGCAGGCCCTGCAGATCCGTGAGCGCGCCGAGGACTTCCCCGGCATCACCGCCGAACCGCAGGCCGTCCGCCGCTACCCGGGCCCCGGCGGCTCCAACACCGCCCAGGTCCTCGGCTATCTCTCCCCGGTCACCGACGAGGAGATCACCAAGGCCCAGGACACCGAGTCGCCCTACCTCCGCTCCGACCAGGTCGGCCGCTCCGGCATCGAGCGCCAGTACGACAAGGAGCTGCGCGGCAAGGCCGGCGTCACCCGCTACGAGGTCGACAACCTCGGCCGGGTCATCGGCGAGGCCGAGGCAGACGCCGCCCAGCCCGGCTCCAACCTCGTCACCAGCATCGACGCCCGCGTCCAGCGGGTCGCCGAGTACGAGCTGAACGAGGCGATGAAGACCGCCCGCAAGGAGTTCGACCGCAACACGCAGGAGAACTACAAGGCCGACGCGGGCGCGATCGTGGTGATGGAGGCCAAGACCGGCCGGGTCGTCGCCATGGCGTCCAACCCGACCTACGACCCGAACGCCTGGGTGGGCGGTATCTCCGCCAAGGACTACCGGCAGCTCACCGGCAAGTCCTCCAACTACCCGCTGCTGAACCGGGCCATACAGGGTCAGGCAGCCCCCGGCTCGATCTTCAAGGTGGTCTCCACGGCCGCCGCGGTCCAGGCGGGCTACGACTTCGACGGCCGCTACAACTGCTCCAGCTCGTACTCCGTCGGCGGCCAGGTCTTCAAGAACTTCGAGTCCCAGAACCACGGCCCGATCGGCCTCGGCCGCGCCCTGGAGGTCTCCTGCGACACCGTCTACTACCAACTCGCGCACAACGAGTGGAAGAAGGACGGCGGCATCAACCCCAAGGGCAAGCCGAAGGACTACTTCTACAAGGCCGCCCACCAGTTCGGCCTCGGCCAGGAGACCGGCATCGACCTGCCCAACGAGGTCACCGGCCGGGTCCCCGACCGCCAGTGGAAGCAGGACTACTGGAAGGCCAACAAGGACGCCTGGTGCAAGACCGGCAAGAAGGACGGCGACTACGTCGAGAAGATCGCCTACGAGAACTGCCTCGAAGGCAACAAGATGCGCGCCGGTGACGAGATCAACTACTCCATCGGCCAGGGCGACACCCTGGTGACCCCGATCCAGATGGCCACCATCTACGCGGCCATCGCCAACGGCGGCACCCTGTACGACCCGACGGTCGGCAAGGCGGTCATCAGCGCCGACGGCAAGCAGGTCTCGGAGATCGAGCCCAAGGCGCACGGCAAGCTGCCGGTCAGCCGGCAGACGCTGGCCCAGATGGACGAGGCCCTCGCCGGCGTCGCCACCCGCGGTACCGCCGCCTGGCGGTTCGGCGGCTGGCCGCAGGACGAGATCCCGATGCACGCCAAGACCGGTACCGCGGAGGTCTACGGCAAGCAGACGACGTCCTGGTTCGCCACGTACACCGAGGACTACGCGATCGTCATGACGATCTCCCAGGGTGGTACGGGCTCCGGCGCCTCGGGCCCCGCCGTCCGCAACGTCTACGACGCGCTGTACGGCGTCTCCGACGACGGCGCCATCAACAAGAAGAACGCGCTGCTGCCGACCCCGCAGAAGAACCTCCCGAAGATCCAGACGGACGGGTCGATCCTCTCCCCGAAGGTCGCCAAGGACCCGGCGAAGGAGCAGCGGGCCAGCCAGGAGGACGTGCCCGAGGAGGACGGACAGCAGCTGGCGGCGACGGTGGGGACACCGACGACGGAGAACCGTGAGACGCGCCGCCGCAGGCAGCGCCGACGGTGCCCGAGGAGGCTGATGTGACCAGCGCCAACAGCTTCCAGGTCTCCGGGTACGGGCCCGAACGGGCGGGCTGGACCCGGCTGTTCGCCCGGGACTCGCTCGCCCGCCGGCTGGACTGGCCGATACTGTTCGCGGCGCTCGCGCTGTCGTTGATCGGCTCGATCCTGGTCTTCTCGGCGACCCGCAACCGCACCGAGATCAACCAGGGCGACCAGTACTACTTCCTGGTCCGGCACATCATGAACACCGGCATCGGCTTCGCGTTGATGATCGGCACCGTCTGGCTCGGCCACCGCACCCTGCGCACCGCGGTGCCGATCCTCTACGGCGCCTCGGTGTTCCTGATCCTGCTGGTGCTCACCCCGCTCGGCTCCACGATCAACGGCGCGCACTCCTGGATCAAACTCCCCGGCGGTTTCTCGCTGCAGCCCTCGGAGTTCGTGAAGGTCACGATCATCCTCGGCATGGCGATGCTGCTCGCGGCCAGAGTGGACGCGGGCGACAAGCCCTACCCCGACCATCGCACGGTGCTGCAGGCGCTGGGCCTGGCCACCGTGCCGATGCTGATCGTGCTGCTGATGCCCGACCTCGGCTCGGTCATGGT
The DNA here is from genome assembly GCF_036173105.1 of Streptomyces sp. NBC_00287. Classification (NCBI taxonomy): domain Bacteria; kingdom Bacillati; phylum Actinomycetota; class Actinomycetes; order Kitasatosporales; family Streptomycetaceae; genus Streptomyces; species Streptomyces sp. NBC_00287. The sequence continues at coordinate 3,347,063 of NZ_CP108053.1, read as the reverse complement.
GATGGTGGTCATCGTGCTGGGCGTGCTGCTGGCCTCCGGCTCCTCGAACCGCTGGGTGTTCGGGCTGCTGTCGACGGGTGCGATCGGCGCGATCGCCGTCTGGCAGCTGCACATCCTGGACGACTACCAGATCGCCCGCTTCGCCGCCTTCGCCAACCCCAGCCTCGACCCGGCGGGCGTCGGCTACAACACCAACCAGGCCCGGATCGCGATCGGATCGGGCGGACTGACGGGGGCCGGTCTTTTCAACGGCTCGCAGACGACCGGCCAGTTCGTGCCGGAGCAGCAGACCGACTTCGTGTTCACGGTGGCGGGGGAGGAGCTGGGCTTCGTCGGCGGCGGGCTCATCATCGTCCTGCTCGGCATCCTGCTGTGGCGGGCCTGCCGGATCGCCCGCGAGACGACCGAGCTGTACGGGACCATCGTGGCGGCCGGAATCGTGGCCTGGTTCGCCTTCCAGTCCTTCGAGAACATCGGAATGACGCTCGGCATCATGCCGGTCACCGGTCTTCCGCTGCCGTTCGTGTCGTACGGCGGATCGTCGATGTTCGCGGTGTGGGTGGCGGTGGGGTTGTTGCAGTCGATCCGAGTGCAACGGCCCATGTCCGCATAGGCGCCGGTCACCGCCTGTTTCCCTGGGGTTTGACTCCGGTAGGCCTGTCGTACCGCCATGACTCCCACTAGATTCGGGTCATGGCGGACACGAAGCGTGAGATCGAGCGGAAGTACGAGTCCGACGAGAGCGGTCTGCCGGACCTGACCGGCGTTGCCGGGGTCGCGGCCGTCATCGACAAGGGGGTCGTCCAACTGGACGCCACCTACTACGACACCGAGGACGAACGCCTGGCCGCGTCCTCGATCACCCTGCGCCGCCGCACCGGGGGCTCCGACGCGGGCTGGCATCTGAAGCTCCCCGTCGCCGCCGGTGTCCGGGACGAAATCCAGGCGCCGCTGTCCGACACCGTGCCGCGCACTCTCACCGGCCTGGTCCGCTCCCGCGTCCGTGACACCGAACTGCTGCCCCTGGTCCGGCTGCGCTCCGAGCGCGATGTCCGCCACCTCGTCGACGCCGACGGCCGGCTGCTCGCCGAGGTGTCCGTGGACGCCGTACGCGCAGAGCACCTCGGGACCGGCGCCGGCGTCCAGTGGACCGAGATCGAGGTGGAGCTCGCCGACGGCGGCGACCCCGCCTTCCTCGACAAGGTGGACAAGCGGCTGCGCAAGGCGGGCGTACGCCCCTCGGGGGCGGCCTCGAAGCTGGCCAGGGCGCTGGCCGAGACGGCCCCCAAGAAGAAGCAGCGCAAGCAGAAGGCCGCCGCGGAGCCCGTCAGCGCGGGCGATCACGTCCTCGCCTATCTGCGCGCCCAGCGGGACGCCATCGTCGAACTCGATCCGGCCGTACGGCGGGACGAGTACGACTCCGTGCACCGGATGCGGGTCGCCACCCGCCGGATGCGCAGCGCCTTCCGGTCGTTCGGGAAGGTCCTCGACCGGTCCGTGACCGATCCGATCGGCGATGAGCTGAAATGGCTCGCCGGGGAGCTCGGCGTCGACCGGGACCAGGAGGTGCTGACCGAGCGGCTGACCGCGGCCCTGGACGAGCTGCCCAGGACCCTGCTGACCGGCCCCGTCCGCACCCGGCTGCGCACCTGGTCGAACGCCCGCCGCGGCGGCTCCCGCCGGCGCCTGATCGCCGTACTCGACGGCAAGCGGTACCTGGAGCTGCTGGGCACCCTGGATGCCCTGATGGCCGAGCCGCCCCTGCTGAAGGCGGCCTCCGGTAAGCCGGAGAAGGTCATCGGGAAGGCCGTAACGAAGGACTTCGGGAAGTTGTCCGCGCTGGTGGAGGACGCCCTCGGCAGGGCGCCGGGGCAGGAGCGCGATCTCGCGCTGCACGAGGCGCGGAAGAAGGCCAAGCGGACCCGCTACTCGGCGGAGGCGGCCGTACCGGCGCTCGGTGACCCGGCCCGGGGGCTGCTGAAGTCGATGAAGAGCCTGCAGAACCTGCTCGGCGACCACCAGGACAGCGTGATGACCCGGGAGGCCCTCAGGGAGCTGGCCCGGCAGGCGCAGGGGGCCGGGGAGAGCTCCTTCACATACGGGGTGCTGTACGGGCGGGAGGAGCGCCGGGCGGCCGACGACGAGGCCGAGCTGCCGGCGGCCTGGGGCGTGATCAAGGAGCGGTCGGCCTTCTGAGCGTGCGGGGCATCGCCTCGGTCGCGTTAGGCTGGATGGTCACCCCTGTCCGTTCAGTCCAGCTCATGAAGGTACGCGAGATGCCTGCCGAAGTCGCTGCGTCGGTGTTCCCGCAGCTCGAAGCCCTGCTCCCGCATGTGCAAAAGCCGATCCAGTACGTGGGCGGAGAGCTCAACTCCACGGTCAAGCCGTGGGAGAGCTGCGATGTCCGCTGGGCGCTCATGTACCCCGACGCCTACGAGGTAGGCCTGCCCAACCAGGGCGTCATGATCCTCTACGAGGTCCTGAACGAACAGGAGGGCGTCCTCGCCGAGCGCACCTACAGCGTGTGGCCGGACCTGGAGGCCCTGATGCGGGAGCACGGCGTCCCGCAGTTCACGGTGGACAGCCACCGCCCGGTGCGCGAGTTCGACGTACTCGGCATGAGCTTCTCCACCGAGCTCGGCTACACCAACATGCTCACCGCCCTGGACCTGGCGGGCATCCCGCTGGAGTCCAAGGACCGCACGGTCGACGACCCGATCGTCCTGGCCGGCGGCCACGCGGCCTTCAACCCCGAGCCGATCGCGGACTTCATCGACGCGGCGATCATCGGCGACGGCGAGCAGGCCGTGCTCGACATGACGAAGATCATCCGCCAGTGGAAGGCCGAGGGCTGCCCCGGCGGCCGCGAGGAGGTCCTCTTCCGCCTGGCGAAGACGGGCGGGGTGTACATCCCGGCCTTCTACGACGTGGAGTACCTGCCGGACGGCCGTATCGCGCGCGTGGTCCCCAACAAGTCGGGCGTCCCGTGGCGTGTGTCGAAGCACACGGTGATGGATCTCGACGAGTGGCCCTACCCGAAGCAGCCCCTCGTCCCCCTGGCCGAGACCGTCCACGAGCGCATGTCCGTCGAGATCTTCCGCGGCTGCACCCGCGGCTGCCGCTTCTGCCAGGCCGGCATGATCACCCGCCCGGTCCGTGAACGCTCCATCACGGGCATCGGCGACATGGTCGAGAAGGGCCTGAAGGCGACCGGCTTCGAGGAGGTGGGCCTGCTGTCGCTGTCCTCGGCGGACCACTCGGAGATCGGCGACATCGCGAAGGGCCTGGCGGACCGGTACGAGGAAGACAAGATCGGCCTCTCCCTGCCCTCCACCCGCGTGGACGCCTTCAACGTCGACCTGGCGAACGAACTGACCCGCAACGGCCGCCGTTCGGGCCTGACCTTCGCGCCCGAGGGCGGCTCGGAGCGTATGCGCAAGGTCATCAACAAGATGGTCTCGGAAGAGGACCTGATCAGGACCGTCGCGACGGCGTACGGCAACGGCTGGCGCCAGGTGAAGCTGTACTTCATGTGCGGCCTGCCGACGGAGACCGACGAGGACGTCATGCAGATCGCCGACATGGCGATGAACGTCATCCAGAAGGGCCGCGAGGTCTCCGGCGCCAACGACATCCGCTGCACGGTCTCGATCGGCGGCTTCGTCCCCAAGCCCCACACCCCCTTCCAGTGGGCCCCGCAGCTCTCCGCCGAGGAGACGGACGCCCGCCTGGAGAAGCTCCGGGACAAGATCCGCGGCGACAAGAAGTACGGCCGCTCCATCGGCTTCCGCTACCACGACGGCAAGCCCGGCATCGTCGAGGGCCTGCTCTCGCGCGGTGACCGCCGCATCGGCGCGGTCATCCGCGCGGTCTACGACGACGGCGGCCGCTTCGACGGCTGGCGCGAGCACTTCTCCTACGACCGCTGGATGAGCTGCGCGGACAAGGCGCTGGCCCCCTTCGGCGTGGACGTCGACTGGTACACGACACGCGAGAAGACGTACGAGGAAGTCCTCCCCTGGGACCACCTGGACTCGGGGCTCGACAAGGACTGGCTCTGGGAGGACTGGCAGGACGCCCTCGACGAGACAGAGGTCGAGGACTGCCGCTGGACTCCGTGCTTCGATTGTGGGGTGTGTCCGCAGATGGACACGCAGATCCAGATCGGTCCGACGGGCAAGAAGTTGCTGCCGTTGACTGTGAAGAACGCGGCGCCGGCGCCAAGCGGGCACGCGCACTGAGGCATGTGAGGGGCCCTTCCCGAGTGGGGGAGGGCCCCTTTTTCATGCCGGTTGGGGGCGGGGGGCGCCCATGGAGAGTTTGGTGCGGGCGAAGTCGTGGTTGGCGGTGATTCGGTCGCGGTGTTCCGGGGGGAGCTTGGTGCCGTCCAGGAGTTGTTCGCAGGCCTCCAGGGACTCGCGGTACGCGCCCATCCAGTACGCCGCCACCGCCAACTCGTCCAGGGCCTGCCAGTCGTACCAGCCGTGCTCGACGAAGAGGATGTCGTCCGGCAGCGGGATCTCGGCCGCGCGGCGGGCGAACAGGTAGGCGAGGGGCCAGCGTTCGCCCTGCGTCCGGCAGAGATGGGCGAGTTCGCCGAGCGGTTCGGCCCGGGTGGGCCGGAACTCGTGGGCGTCCAGGAAGCGGGACATCACCTCGGGTGTGCGGCGCTTGAGGGTCAGGGCGAGGCGGGCCGCGTAGAGGCGGGAGCAGAAGGCCTCCTCGGCGAAGCCCGCCATGGCCGCGCGGCGGTCGTAGGCGGCGAGCGCCTTCGCCGGTTCGCCGGCGTCGCGCCAGCTCTGGGCGAGATAGAAGGCGTAACGGGTGTTGTCCGGTTCCTTGGCGAGGCCGTCCTTCAGGATCGCGGCGTCCCGTAGGTACTTGGTGCGCGCGCTGCCCTGGGAGCGGCCGCCGCCGCCCATGATGACGGTGCGGACGCCGTCGAGGGTCGCCCGGCTGAACTCCGCGTCGCAGTCCAGGTATTCGTGCAGCACTCCGACGTACCGCCAGGGCAGACGGGTCGAGACCATCGTCGGGCGCCAGTGGACGACGGGGCCGTGGCGCACCTCGAAGTCGTAGCAGTCGTGGGTGAGTTCGGGCAGACGGAAGCCGGGGTCGATCTCCAGTACGTCGTCGGCGTCGATGAACAGCAGATGGCTCGCCCGCTCCCGCGCCCGCTCGATCGCCTCCGTGCGGCTGGGGCCGAAGCCTTTCCAGGGGCTCTCGTACAGCGCTCCGGGCAGGTCGGCGAGGGTTTCGCGGACGATGTCCTGAGTGCCGTCGGTCGAGCCGGTGTCAAGGATCACCCAGGTGTCGATGAGGGGCCGGACCGAGGCGAGACAGCGTCGGATCACATGGGCCTCGTCCTTGACGATCATATTGAGGCAGACCGTTTTCATGGCATTTTCTTTTCTCCGACGAAAAGGACCGGCCGGTGAATTTATCGAGCCCCGGGGGCGGGCACAAGCAGCCACTGGCGAACCGGCAGGTATAAGTGAGGAGTTCATGCCTCCGGACCGGAGAGAATTCCTATGGTAATCAGCGCGCAGCTTCCGCTGCCCCGCGAAGAATTCCAGGCCTCCGCCGCGGACGGGCCCGCCCGGGGCAGGGCGCTGCTCCGTCTCGGGCCCTTCGTCCTCGCCCTGGTCCTCGGCGGCCATGGGCTGACCGGCACCCTGCTGGGCCGCGACGAACTGGTCACCTGGGACATGGTGGGCCGGGACACCGGCCGGATCCTGGCCACCCTCGGCAACGTCGACGCCGTACACGGCACCTATTACCTGCTGATGCACGGCTGGGTGGAACTGTTCGGGGATTCCGTTCTTTCTCTGCGGCTGCCTTCCCTATTGGCGGTGGCCGTGACGGCGTCCGTCGTGGCGCTCCTCGGGGAGCGGCTCTTCGGATATCGGGCCGGAATTCTGGCCGGGTTTCTCTTCGCGCTCGTACCGGCGGTGAGCCGTTACGGCCAGGAGGCCCGCTCCTACGCGCTGGTGCTGCTCGCCGTCGCCCTGGCCACGCTTCTGCTGCTCCGGGCGCTGGACCGTCCGCGCAGCCTCTGGCGCTGGGCCGGCTATGCCCTCGCGCTGGTCTGCACCGGGTTTCTCCATCTGATCGCGCTGTCCGTCGTACTCGCCCATGTCTGTCTGTTGGTGGCCCGGGGGCGAGGGGAGCGGGCCCTGTGGTGGAAGTCCGGCCTCGCGCTGGCGGCAGTCGGCGCGTGCGTGACCCCGCTCGCCCTGCTCGGCCGCTCCCAGGCCGGACGGCAGCTCTACTGGGTACCGGCGCCCGACGGCTGGGCGCTGCTCTCGCTCCCCGGCGGGCTGTTCGCCTCCGTGGTGTGTGCCGGAGCGCTGCTCGCCCTCGCTCTGCTCGCTCCCTCGGAGCACCGGGCTGCACTGCTGCTGTGCGGCACCTGGGCGCTGCTGCCCCCGGCCCTGGTGTGGGCCGCCTCGCACGGTGAGGTGTCGTACTTCCGCGGTGTCTACGTCCTGTTCACCCTGCCGGCCTGGGCGCTGCTGGCCGGCTCGGGCCTGGCCTCGGCCCGGCGGTCCTGGAAGGCGGCTGCGGCCCTGTTGGTGGCGCTGGCTGTGGTCACGCTGCCCGATCAGCGGCAGATGCGGCAGCCCCTGGAGCACGATGCCCCGGTGCCGCTGGACTACGCGGCGGCGGCGAAGGTGATCGAGCGGCTCCACCGGGCCGGGGACGCCGTCGTCTACGACCGCGCCGACACCTGGAAGCTGGACGGTGGGGTCCAGTACTACCTGCCGCGCGACCTGAGGCTGCGCGATGTGTTCCTGGCGCGGACCCCGGCCGAGATCGACGACCTGTACGCGGTTCAGTGCGCCGTCCCCGAGCGGTGCCTCGGTGACGAGCGGCGCGTCTGGCTGGTGACGCAGGGCACGGACCTCGCCTTCAACGCCATCGATCCCGCGCAGGCGGGCGCCCTGCGGAGCCGGTATGTGCTGTCGAGGAGCACCCCGCTCACGGGGATGACGGTGAGTCTGCTGGAGCGCGGGGGCGGGCGGTAGTCGCGGCAAGGGGCCCCGGCAGACGGGGTGGTCTGCCGGGGCCCCTTGTGCGATGCCCGAGTGACCGGAACTACGGGACGGGGGTCCCGCCGTTGTCCTCGCCCGGAGCCGGCTGCATGTTCACCAGCTCCCAGTCGTCCTCGCACTCCAGCGTGCGGTTGCTGGTGATCACCTCACAGGTGGTCTGGTAGATCTCTCCCGTGGTGGTGACGACGTCGATCCGCACCTCGCCGTCCTGGCCCTGGCTGTGCTGGACGATGGAGATGCCGCAGGCGTTCTCCGGGTAACCCTCGTTGTCGCTGAGGTCCGACCACAGGTAAGGCCCGGGTTCCGCCGTCGTGAGGTCGCGAATGCCCGCGTACGCGGTGTTGTCCGGCGGCGTCAGCGCGGCCCGCAGCTCGTAGTTGTTGCTCATCTGGTGGGCGTCGATGTCGGCGCACACGGCCGTGCCCGGGGTGCCGGTGGCGCCGGTGGCACCTGTCGCACCGGTGGCACCCGTCGCGCCGGTGGCCCCACCGGACGGGCCGGTGGGTCCAGTTGCACCGGTCGCGCCGGTACCGGTGGCGCCGGTCGCACCGGTCGCGCCGGTCGCACCCGTGGCGCCCTTCGGACCGGTGGCACCCGTGGCGCCGGTGGCGCCCTTGCACTTGTCCTTGTCGCCCGTGTACGCCTCCGCGCCCGCTCTGGGCTTGTGGTGCGGCTTGTGCGGCTTGCAGTCCTTGCCCGTGTACGGCGTCGCGGCAGGCTTGCCGTCGGACACGGCGTGGGCGGCCGCCGCGGCGGGCGTGACGACTCCGGCCGCGATGACCAGGGCGAGGGAGGTCAGCACCCCGGCCTTCTGGAAGTGGGCCCGGGCCAACGGCCCCAGCAGCGAGGGTGTGTGTCGAGGATTCATAGGCATGCTCCTTGGCACGAATCGGTCCGGGGGAGTCCCGGACCTCATGCGAGAGTGACCCGGGAGCCCACGACAACTGCCGTGCGCGAAGGGGACGCGCCGTCAAATAGGTAAAACGGTCTAGCGGACAAGCGAAATGGACGGCCCCGCCGTCCTCGTGAAGCTGTGACGGCATCGCAACCCTCGAGGTGCATCCGCTCCGTCGACCGTCGCGTCCTGTCCGGTATGGAACCGCAGAAGTCGCTGCCCGAGCCCCGGCAACCGGAAGGCTGCCTCGTCGCCGCCGTCCGCATCCCGGTGCGGATCGTCGTGCTGGTGCTGGTCGTGCCCGTGCGCATGGTGTGGGACGCGCTGGTGGTCGCCTGGCGGTTCTTGAACGACACCGTGTTCCGGCCCCTCGGGCGGGCATTGCTGTGGGTCGGGCGGGCGCTGTTCGTGTGGCCCTTCGTGGGGCTTTGGCGGTATGTGCTGGTGCCGGTCGGGCGGGGGCTCGGCTGGCTCGGGAAGGTACTGGTCGTGGTGCCTCTCGGGTGGGCGTACCGGTATGTGCTGACTCCGGTCGGGCACGCCCTTGCCTGGGTCGGGCGGGGAATCGGGGCCGGGCTCACATGGCTCTACGCGCGCGTGCTCACGCCCATCGGGCAGGCCTGCATGTGGGTGCTGCGGGGGATCGGGGCCGGGCTCGCAGCCCTGGGCATCGGCGTGTACACCGTCGTGGCCTGGCTCGTGCGGTATCTGTTCGTCGTACCCGCGCTCTGGGTTTATCAGTGGGTGCTCACGCCGATCGGGCACGCCTTCCTGTGGGTCGTGCGCGGGATCGGGCTCGCGCTGTACTGGATCACTCGGGTGTTGTTCGTGTTGCCCGCGCTGGCTCTGTGGCGGTGGGTGTTCGTGCCGGTCGGGCGGGTGCTCGCCGTGATCGGGCGGGAGATCTGGGACGCGCTCGGGCATGCCTGGCGGGTGGCCGGGCGGATTTCGCTGGCGGTCGGGCGGTTCCTCGGGACCCTCTTCCGGTGGATCTTCGTGGAGCCGGTCCGGTGGGTTTATCGGAGCGTTCTCACGCCCGTCGGGCATGTCGTGAGGGACGCGGTGCTGCGGCCCTGTGCCGAGGCCGCGCGCAGTGTGGGGCGGGCCACTCGGCAGGCGCTCGCCTCGGCGCGGGAGTCCGCCCGGCAGGCCCGTGCCGACTTCCGGCGGATGGTGTTCGGGGAGCCCCGGAAGCGGGAGGCGGTGGCCCGGCGGGAACCTCGGGGCGCCGAGACACGTACTCTTGGTAGCAGTACGACCGCTCTCACGAAGGACTGAACGACACTGGGCAAGCGACAGCCCGAAGGCCCGCCGCCCGCACCCGCGGTGCAGCGCATCCGACTGCGCTACACCAAGCGCGGCCGCCTCCGGTTCACCAGCCACCGTGACTTCCAGCGCGCCTTCGAGCGTGCGCTGCGCCGCGCCGACGTACCGATGGCGTACTCGGCGGGGTTCACGCCGCATCCGAAGGTGTCGTACGCCAATGCCGCACCCACCGGCACGGGCAGTGAGGCGGAGTACCTGGAGATCGCGCTCACCGAGGCGCGGGACCCGGAGAAGCTCAGGATGCTGCTCGACGAGTCGATGCCCCCCGGGCTCGATGTCATCGAGGCGGTGGAAGCCCGGACCTCTGGGCTCGCCGACCGGCTGACCGCTTCCGTATGGGAGCTGCGGCTGGACGGCGTGGAGCCGGCCAAGGCCCAACAGGCCGTCGCCGCCTTCAATGCCGCCGAGTCCGTCGAGGTCCAGCGCAGGACCAAGAACGGCCTGAGGACCTTCGACGCCCGCCCCGCGGTCGTGGATCTTGAAACGCACAGTTCGACGGCTGATAGGCCGACCGACCGGCCCTGTGCGATACTGCGGCTGGTTGTTCGGCACGTGACGCCTGCCGTACGACCCGACGACGTCCTGTCCGGTCTCCGCGCCGTGGCCGACCTGGCGCCGCCGGTCCCCGCTGCGGTGACCAGGCTGGCGCAGGGGCTGTTCGATGAAGAGACCGGCACGGTGACCGACCCGCTCGCGCCCGACCGCGAGGCGGCGACGGCCTCTGCGGCCGGATCCGCTGCCGCCGCGAAGGCGCCGGCGTAAGGAAGGTCCCGCGAAGGGACGGACGTCGTAGCGCCGCCCTCGTACTCGGGAGCCACCTGGGTCGGGCAGCGCACCGACCAGAAGACTTTCGCCAGGCCGTACGCATTCGGCGTACGGAACCGGCGAGACAGGACACAGAGAGCTCCCGTGCGGCGCCCGCGCCCCGGACGGCGGCAGTCGCGTACGACGCGAGCCGCGGACGTCACCGGCACACCGCCGGACCAGGCGCGGCGCCCGGGAGCCTGACGGGAGAAACGCCCGCATGCTCGAGCCGATCGAACCCACAGAGGGTTCCGAACCGAATACCCCCAGCGACACCTTGCCGCCGCGTCGTCGGCGCCGTGCCGCATCCCGGCCGGCGGGTCCGCCGGTCGCCGAGTCCGCGACCGAGGTCGCGCCGGCCATACCGGACGACGAGAAGACCGAGGTCGAGGAGACCGTGGTCGTGGTGACTCCGGAGATCGAAGAGGCAGCAGAGGTCGAGGAGACCGAAGAGGCCACCGAGGTCGAGGAGACCGCCGGGGCCGAAGCACCGGTCGCCGTCGTCGACGAGGCCCCCGCCATCGGCCGTACGCGTCGCCGTGCGGTCCGTAGGGCGTCCGCGCCCGCCGGGGCGCCCACGTCGCCCGAGGCCGCAGAGACCATCGTGCCCGCGACCTCCTCCGCGGAGGAGCACGCGCCCACCACCGAGGGCGTCGAGGCCGCCTCGTCCGCCGTGGCCGTGGAGGACGCCGCCCCGCGCCGCGCCCGCCGCCGTGCCACCCGGAAGGTGACCGCGCCCGCCGGTGCGGCCGAGACGGCGGAGGTCGTCGCCCCTGCGGAGGCCGCGCCGGTCGAGCAGGCCGAGCCGGCCAAGGAGGTCGCGCCGACCGAGCAGGCCGAGGAAGCCGCGCCGAAGGGACGTACGCGTCGCCGTGCGACCCGGAAGGTGACCGCGCCTGCGGAGGCCGCCGAGACCGCCACCGCCGAGACCACGGTCGAGACCCCCGCCGAAGCCGCCCCGGCCGCGTCCGAGGACGTCGCCCCCCGTCGTACCAGCCGGCGTGCCACGCGTCGCGTGTCCGCGCCCGCCGGGGCGCCCGAGAACGTGGAGCCGTCCGTGACCACCGCCGATGAGAGCGGGGCCGTGACCCCCGCCGAGACCGACAAGCCCGCCGAGGAAGCCGCTCCCCGGCGCCGTCGCCGTGTCGTCCGTCAGGCCGCCACCGGGTTCTCCGAGCCCGCGCGGCCCACCGCCGAGGAGGAGGCCGAGGAGGCCGAGGCCCCGCGTCGTCCGGCGCGGCCCGCCGTCGCCGTCTTCCAGCCGCCCGTCTTCACCGAGCCGAAGTTCCAGACCCCGGAGCGCGCTGCCGCCGAGGCCGCCGCCGAGGCGTCGGACGTGCCCGGTGAGGTCGAAGAGGCCGAGGAGCTCCCGGAGGAGCCGGTCGGCGCCCGTCGTCGTCGCCGTCGCCGGGGTGCGGCGGACGAGGCCGAGGCCCGTCCCGTCGAGACCGCGGTTGAGGACGAGGCGGAAGAGGCCGAGGAGGCCGAGGACTCCGTCGAGGGCGAGGAGGCCGAGGAGACCGGGGCGCGCCGTCGCCGCCGCCGCGGTGGCCGTCGCCGTCGTCGCGGTGAGTCCGCCGAGTCCGACGCCGAGGCCGGTGAGTCCGCGGACGAGGCCGACGAGGTCGCCGCCGCGCAGGACGCCGAGGACACCGCCGAGCAGGAGGAAGAGGACGCCGAGGAGCAGGGCGAGGAGCCCGGCGGCTCGACGTCCAGCAGCCGGCGCCGTCGTCGCCGTCGTCGCAGGGCCGGAGACAGCGCCCCCGAGGCCGAGCCGTCCTCCGACGACCCGGAGCGCACGGTGGTCAAGGTGCGCGAGCCGCGTGCGAAGGCCGAGCCGTCCGACGAGGTGCAGTCCATCAAGGGCTCGACCCGTCTGGAGGCCAAGAAGCAGCGCCGTCGCGAGGGCCGTGAGCAGGGCCGCCGACGCGTCCCGATCATCACCGAGGCCGAGTTCCTGGCCCGCCGCGAGGCCGTCGAGCGCGTGATGGTCGTCCGTCAGCACGGCGACCGCACGCAGATCGGTGTCCTCGAGGACAACGTGCTCGTCGAGCACTACGTCAACAAGGAGCAGTCGACCTCGTACGTCGGCAATGTCTACCTGGGCAAGGTCCAGAACGTGCTGCCGTCGATGGAGGCCGCCTTCATCGACATCGGCAAGGGCCGCAACGCCGTGCTCTACGCCGGTGAGGTCAACTTCGAGGCGCTGGGCATGGCCAACGGGCCGCGGCGCATCGAGTCCGCGCTGAAGTCCGGGCAGTCCGTGCTCGTCCAGGTCACCAAGGACCCGATCGGGCACAAGGGCGCGCGTCTGACCAGCCAGGTCTCGCTGCCGGGCCGCTACCTCGTGTACGTCCCCGAGGGCTCCATGACCGGCATCAGCCGCAAGCTGCCCGACACCGAGCGGGCGCGGCTGAAGACCATCCTCAAGAAGATCGTCCCCGAGGACGCGGGCGTCATCGTGCGCACCGCCGCCGAGGGCGCGAGCGAGGACGAGCTGCGCCGTGATGTCGAGCGGCTGCAGGCGCAGTGGGAGGACATCCAGAAGAAGGCCAAGAGCGGCAACGCCCCGACGCTGCTCTACGGCGAGCCGGACATGACCGTCCGGGTCGTCCGGGACATCTTCAACGAGGACTTCTCCAAGGTCGTCGTCAGCGGTGACGACGCCTGGTCGACCATCCACGGCTACGTCGCCCATGTCGCCCCGGATCTCGCCGAGCGGCTCCAGAGGTGGACCTCCGAGGTCGACGTCTTCGCCACGTACCGGATCGACGAGCAGCTCGCCAAGGCGCTGGACCGCAAGGTCTGGCTGCCGAGCGGCGGTTCGCTGGTGATCGACCGGACCGAGGCGATGGTCGTCGTCGACGTCAACACCGGCAAGTTCACCGGCCAGGGCGGCAACCTGGAGGAGACGGTCACCAGGAACAACCTGGAGGCGGCCGAGGAGATCGTGCGTCAGCTGCGGCTGCGCGACCTCGGCGGCATCATCGTGATCGACTTCATCGACATGGTGCTGGAGTCCAACCGGGATCTGGTGCTGCGGCGCCTGCTGGAGTGCCTGGGCCGGGACCGTACGAAGCACCAGGTCGCCGAGGTGACCTCGCTGGGGCTCGTCCAGATGACCCGTAAGCGGGTCGGCCAGGGCCTGCTGGAGTCGTTCTCCGAGACCTGCGTCCACTGCAACGGCCGCGGTGTCATCGTGCACATGGAGCAGCCGACGGCTGTCGGAGGCGGCGGCAAGCGCAAGAAGCGCGGGCGTGGCGCCGACGTGCACGAGCACGAGGCCGCGGTGACCGCCGTGGAGACCGCCGAGCCGGTCGAGCCGGAGACCGCCGCCGAGGTGGCGGCCGAGGTCGCCGAGCCGGTCGCGCTGCCCGGGCCGGAGTTCGCCCCGGACGAGGAGCTGTACAGCAGCGTCGCCGAGGCGGAGGCCGCTGTCGGTCGCCGTTCGCGGCGCCGGTCCGGTCGACGGGCGTCGGCCCCGGCCGGTGCGCCGAAGGCCGAGGCGCCCAAGGCCGAGGTGCCGACCGCTCAGGACGTGACCGTCGAGCAGGAGGTCGAGCGTCCGGTGCAGCCGGAGTCGGCCGCCGAGGCGAAGGCCGAGCCCGCCGCCGTGGAGGACGTGGTCGTCGAGGCCCCGCCCGCCGCTGCCGAGGAGGCCGCGCCGAAGGGCCGTACGCGTCGGCGTGCGACCCGTAAGGCGACCGCGCCCGCGGGTTCGCCCGCCGGGGCGGAGGCGGCCGTGGTGACGGTCAGCGAGACGGCGCCCGAGCCGAAGGCCGAGGAGGCCCCCGCGGCCGAGCCGGTCGCCGAGCCCGAGCCGGTCGTCGCCGAGCCCGCGGCCCCGGCCCGTCCGCGCCGCCGTGCCGTGCGCAAGGCCACCGCGCCCACCGCGTCCGAGGAGGCGGCCGTCGTGGTCGTCCCCGCGGCCACGGAGGCGCCGGCCGAGGAGGCACCCGCTGTGGAGGAGGAGCCCGCCCCGGCCAAGAAGGCGGCGGCCCGCAAGACGGCGAAGAAGGCGACGGCCAAGAAGGCCGCCACCAAGAAGACCGCGGCCAAGAAGACGGCCGCCAAGAAGACGACGGCCAAGAAGGCGGCCAAGACCGCCACGGCCGCCAAGAAGTCGACGTCGAAGAAGACCGCGGCGGCGGCGCAGCAGACGCTGCCCTCCGTCTCGGCCTCCACCGACGAGGGCTGAAACACGGGGGTGTGCGGCCGGGGTGACCGGCCGCACACCCCCGGGGCCCGGCCCGGTTTGACCCGTTCGGCCGCCGCCCCGTAACCTGGACCGTCGGCATGTCCACTGACGTGCCACATCCCCGTAAACCTTCATCCTCCGGAGCGCAGTGTGTTCCGGAGAGGCCGTCCGCGTGTCGGGCGGCTGGACTGCGGGGGTGCCGTTCCCGAGCGAGAGAGTGAGATCCGCGTGTACGCCATCGTGCGCAGCGGTGGTCGCCAGCACAAGGTTGCTGTCGGCGACATCGTTGAGGTTGACAAGATTTCCACTGCCAAGGTTGGCGACACGGTCGAGCTCTCGACCCTGCTCGTTGTCGACGGCGAGGCTGTCACCAGCGACCCGTGGGTGCTGGCCGGCATCAAGGTCCAGGCCGAGGTCGTGGACCACCACAAGGGCGTCAAGATCGACATCCTTCGCTACAAGAACAAGACCGGCTACCGCCGTCGTCAGGGCCACCGCCAGCAGTACACGGCGATCAAGGTCACTGAGATCCCCGCGGCTGCGAAGTAAGGGACTGAGGAGAGATGGCACACAAGAAGGGCGCATCGTCCACCCGTAACGGTCGTGACTCCAACGCTCAGCGCCTCGGCGTGAAGCGCTTCGGTGGTCAGGTCGTCAACGCGGGCGAGATCCTGGTCCGCCAGCGCGGCACCCACTTCCACCCGGGTGCGGGCGTCGGCCGTGGCGGCGACGACACGCTGTTCGCGCTGCAGGCCGGTTCGGTGCAGTTCGGCACCCACCGTGGCCGCAAGGTCGTGAACATCGTTCCGGTCGCCTGATCGGAAGCTTTTCGCGAGGCGGACCTCACTTCCCGGTCGGGAAGGCGGGTCCGCCTTTCGCGTGTTGACATAGGTAATACCCCGCACTTTCTGGAGGCACCAACCATGACCACCTTCGTGGACCGCGTCGAACTGCATGTCGCCGCGGGTAGCGGAGGTCACGGCTGTGCCTCCGTCCACCGTGAGAAGTTCAAGCCGCTGGGCGGACCGGACGGCGGGAACGGCGGGCGGGGCGGCGATGTCATCCTGACCGTCGACCAGTCGGTGACCACACTGCTCGACTACCACCACTCCCCGCACCGCTCGGCCACCAACGGCAAGCCCGGCGAGGGCGGCAACCGCTCCGGCAAGGACGGCCAGGACCTGATCCTGCCGGTGCCGGACGGCACGGTCGTGCTGGACAAGGCGGGCCATGTCCTCGCCGACCTGGTCGGCCACGGCACCTCCTACGTCGCCGCACAGGGCGGCCGGGGCGGGCTCGGCAACGCGGCACTCGCCTCCGCCCGCCGCAAGGCGCCCGGCTTCGCGCTGCTCGGTGTGCCGGGAGGCCTCCAGGACATCGTGCTGGAGCTGAAGACCGTCGCCGATGTGGCGCTGGTCGGCTACCCGAGCGCCGGCAAGTCCTCGCTGATCTCCGTGCTGAGCGCCGCCAAGCCGAAGATCGCCGACTACCCGTTCACCACGCTGGTGCCGAACCTCGGTGTCGTCACGGCCGGTTCGACCGTGTACACCATCGCCGACGTGCCCGGACTGATCCCGGGCGCCAGCCAGGGCAAGGGCCTCGGCCTTGAGTTCCTGCGGCACGTGGAGCGGTGCAGCGTGCTGGTGCACGTCCTGGACACGGCGACGCTGGAGTCCGACCGCGACCCGGTGTCCGACCTGGACATCATCGAGGCGGAGCTGCGCGAGTACGGCGGCCTCGACAACCGGCCGCGGATCGTCGTCCTGAACAAGATCGACGTACCGGACGGCAAGGACCTCGCCGAGATGGTGCGGCCGGATCTGGAGGCGCGGGGTTACCGGGTCTTCGAGGTGTCCGCGGTTGCCCACCTCGGGCTGAAGGAACTGTCCTTCGCGCTCGCCGACCTGGTCGGCAAGGCGCGGGCCGCGAAGCCGAAGGAGGAGGCGACGCGGATCGTCATCCGGCCCAAGGCCGTGGACGACACGGGCTTCACCGTCGTCCTCGAGGAGGACGGGCTGTTCCGGGTGCGCGGCGAGAAGCCGGAACGCTGGGTGCGGCAGACCGACTTCAACAACGACGAGGCCGTCGGCTACCTCGCCGACCGGCTCAACCGCCTCGGTGTGGAAGAGGCGTTGATGAAGGCGGGCGCCCGCGCGGGCGACGGCGTCGCCATCGGCCCCGAGGAGAACGCGGTCGTCTTCGACTGGGAGCCGACCGTCATGGCCGGCGCCGAGATGCTCGGCCGACGCGGTGAGGACCACCGCTTCGAGGCACCGCGCCCCGCGGCCCAGCGCCGCAGGGACCGGCAGGCGGAGCGGGACGATGTGGACCGGGAGTACGACGACTTCGAGCCGTTCGAGGGGTAACTCCGGCATACGGCGGACAGTCAACCGCAGGGTGGGCCCTACTGACGGCACGTCAGTAGGGCCCTTCCTTTTGTCTGCTTACTTGTCATGCACGCGAACCCTGTGGTTCAGCGGGTGGACTGCCCGGAAGCGTGAGCTTCCAGGTGTCCAAGGGGCCCGCGACGCAGGGGAGTTCGTCGATGACCACAACAGGATCACCCGACCGCCGCCGCTTTCTGACCGCCGGAGCCGCCGTCCTCGGCGCCGCCGCCTCCGCCCAGCTGTGGCTGCCCGCCACCGCCCGCGCCGCCGAAACCTCCCTGCCCGAAGGCGTGTTCAGCCTCGGTGTGGCCTCCGGTGACCCGCTCCCGGACGGCATCGTGCTGTGGACCCGGCTCGCCCCGGACCCGATCAACGGCGGCGGTATGCCCGACGCCGTCGTGCCGGTGCAGTGGGAGCTCGCGGAGGACGAGCGGTTCCGCAAGGTCGTGCGCCGTGGCACCGCCCAGGCCCGCCCCGAGTACGGGCACAGCGTGCACGTGGATGTACGGGGCCTGCGCCCGGGCCGCCGCTACTGGTACCGCTTCCGCGCCGGCGGCCGTATCTCGCCCGTCGGCCGCACCCGTACCGCGCCCCACCCCTACAGCTCCGGCGGCGATCTGCGCTTCGCGCTCGCCTCCTGCCAGAACTGGCAGCACGGCTACTTCACGCCGTACGCCGACATGCTGGCCCAGGACCCCGATGTCGTGCTGTTCGTCGGTGACTACATCTACGAGTCGGTGCCCTCGGCGACGGCGCTGCGCAGGCACGAGGGGACGGGGGAGCCGTACACCCTGGAGCAGTACCGCAACCGGTACGCCCAGTACCGCTCCGACCCCGATCTCGCGGCGATGCACGCGGGCGCGCCCTTCGTGGTGACCTTCGACGACCACGAGGTCGACAACGACTTCGCGGGTGAGATCCCGCAGGACCCGGCGAAGCAGCCGCACGACGCGTTCGTGGCCCGGCTCACCGCGGCCTACCAGGCGTACTACGAGCACATGCCGGTACGCGCCACGGCGGTCCCGAACGGACCGCACATCCGGATGTACCGCCGCCTGGAGTTCGGCCGCCTCGCCCGGCTGAGCGTCCTCGACACCCGGCAGTACCGCAGCGACCAGGCCACCAGCCAGGCCGGGGCGATGGATCCCTCGCTCACCATGCTCGGCGCCGCGCAGAAGCAGTGGCTGCTGGACGGTCTGCACGACTCGCCCGCCCGCTGGAACCTGATCGCCTCGCAGATCATGATGGCCGAGACCGATCTGCTGGTCGGCGAGGGCAAGCAGTGGTTCTACGACGCCTGGGACGGCTACCAGGCCGAACGCAACCAGTTCCTCCAGGAGTTCAAGAGTGTGCGCAACCCGGTGGTCCTCACCGGTGACCGGCACCTGACGATGATCAGCGATCTCAAGGAGGACTTCGCCGACCCGGCCTCCGCGGTCGTCGGCGCCGAGTTCGTCGGCACCTCCATCTCCAGCAACGGCGACCAGGACCAGGACGCGTTCCGCCGGGAGTGGGACCCGCGCCGCGCGGACAACCCGCACTGGAAGCTGCTCGACGCCCACCGCGGCTACCACCTCTTCGACATCCGCCGCGACGGCATCGACGCGCAGGTCAGGGTGGTGGACACGGTCCGGCAGCCGACGTCGACGCCGAGCACGCTGGCCAAGCTGAGGCTGGAGGCGGGCCGCCCGGGTGTCGAGGTGGTGTGAGCCGGTGAGTGTGGCGCTCATCACTGTCCTATACAGCTCTTAGCCAACCCTCAGGAACACGTCTTACCGTCCCTTGACCATGGAGACGGACTGTACGAGAGATGAAGTCCCGGCCAACAGCGAGCTTCCCCCGCTGGCGGCCGGGACGAGGCTGCTGCACATCGGCCCGCACAAGACCGGGACCACCTCGATCCAGGGCGCCTTGTTCGCGGCCAAGGATGCGATGGCCGCGCACGGCGTCGACTTCCCCGCGACCAGCAGACACCCCATGTCGGCCGCGCTCGCGGTCTGTGCCCGCCCCGGGATGCTGGGCAACAGCAAGCCCACCGAGCGGCACTGGGAGACGCTGGTGGAGCAGGTCGCCGCCACCGGCCGGCGTACCTCCGTGATCAGCAGCGAGTTCTTCGCCGACGCCCCCGACGACGAGACCATCGAGCGGATCGTCCAGGAGTTGGGCGGCGACCGGGTGCATGTCCTGGTCACCCTGCGCCCGCTGGTCAGGATCATGCCCTCGCAGTGGCAGCAGTACGTGCAGAACGGTCTGCGCATGGGCTACGAGGACTGGCTCAGGCACATGCTCAAGAAGCCGCCGTACGAGAAGCCCAACCCCAGTTTCTGGCGCCGGCACCGGCATGACCGGCTGGTCGAGCGGTGGGTGCGGGTGGTCGGGGCGGACCGGGTCACCGTTGTGGTCGTCGACGACCGGGACCGCGGTGGTCTGATGCGCACCTTCGAGGCGCTGCTCGGGCTGCCGGAGAATCTCCTTCAGGAGGTTCCGGACACCGCGAACCGGTCACTCACCCTGGCCGAGACCGAAATGCTGCGGAATCTTAATGTGGAATTCCGTGGGAATGAGCTGCCGGAGGAGCTTTATTCACAGCTCATCCGATATGGCGCCGTCATGCATATGAAGAACGCGTGCGCGCCGGGTCCGGACGACGTGAAGATCTGCACCCCGCAGTGGGCCGCCGAGGCCGCCGCCGAGATCGGTGCCGAGATGGCGCAGCGGATCGGCGCGATGGGCGTGCGGGTGCTGGGCGATCCCGGCGTTCTGTCCGCCGTACCGAAGCCCGTGACGCGTACCGAGGCCGAGCCGCGCATCGCTCCCGAGGTGGCCGCGCACGCGCTGTACGGGGCGCTCGCTGCGGCCGCGGCGGCGCCGGTGCGGAACACCGCGCCCGTGCAGGCGCGTACGGTTCATCAGACGTCTTCCAAGGAACTCGTGAAGGTCCTCGGGCATCGCTGTCTGAAGCGGCTGCGCCGCCGTTGAGCTGTGCGGTTACTCACAGCTACGCGAAGCAATTCCCCCCGGGAACCACGGAAGCATTCCGACCGTCACCAGGAGTGCAAGGTGAATGACAGGTTGCGCGCACATATGCGGCGGAGGACGCTCACCTTGCACTGCGGTAACCGGAAGTGGGACCATTTCCAAGTTCCCAGTCGCCACAAGGTAGGTCACCTGTGTCCCAGCACATAGCCAAGCCCCGTACCACCGCAGTGATCCTGGCTGGTGGTACCGGCCAGCGCGTGGGTCTCTCGATCCCCAAGCAGCTGCTGAAGATCGCCGGCAAGGCAGTCATCGAGCACACCCTGACCACCTTCGAGAAGGCCGACTCGATCGACGACATCATCGTGCTGATGGCGCCGGGCTACGTCCCCGACATCGAGAAGATCGTGGCCAAGGCCGGGTTCAAGAAGGTCACCAAGATCATCGAGGGTGGCTCCACCCGCAATGAGACCACCGAGCGCGCCATCGCCGCCCTCGGTGAGGGCCTGGCCGAGGGTGAGGACCGCAACGTCCTCTTCCACGATGCCGTGCGCCCGCTGCTGTCACAGCGTGTGATCGACGACTGCGTCATCGCCCTGGAGCGCTACCAGGCCGTCGACGTCGCCATCCCGTCCGCGGACACCATCATCGTCACCCGCACCCACGGCGAGGACGGCGAGTTCATCACCGAGATCCCGGACCGCTCCCGGCTGCGCCGCGGCCAGACGCCGCAGGCCTTCAAGCTGTCCACGATCAAGCGGGCCTACGAGGTCGCGGCCGGTGACCCGAACTTCCAGGCCACCGACGACTGCACCGTCGTACTGCGCTATCTGCCGGACGTGCCGATCCACGTCGTCGCGGGCGACGAGTACAACATGAAGGTCACCCAGCCCGTCGACGTCTTCATCGCCGACAAGCTCTTCCAGCTGGCCTCCACCGCAGCGCCCGAGCAGGTCTCCGAGGAGGCCTACCGCGAGCTGCTGACCGGCAAGACCGTCGTCGTCTTCGGCGGCTCCTACGGCATCGGCAAGGACATCGCCGAGCTCGCCGAGGCCTACGGCGCCAAGGTCTACGCGCTGGGCCGCTCCACCACCGGCACCCATGTGGAGAACCCGGAGGAGGTCGACGACGCGCTGTCCAAGGCGTACGCCGAGACCGGGCGCATCGACTACGTCGTGAACACCGCCGGCGTCCTGCGCATCGGCAAGCTCGCCGAGACCGACAACGCCACCATCGAGGAGGCGCTGAAGGTCAACTACCTGGCGCCGGTGCAGATCGCCCGCTCCTCGTACAAGTACCTCGCGGAGACCGGCGGCCAGCTGCTGCTGTACACCTCCAGCAGCTACACCCGCGGCCGCGCCGAGTACAGCCTGTACTCCTCCACCAAGGCCGCCATGGTCAACCTCACCCAGGCCCTGTCCGACGAGTGGGCCGGTGACGGCATCCGGGTGAACTGCATCAACCCCGAGCGCACCGCCACGCCGATGCGCACCAAGGCCTTCGGCCAGGAGCCGACGGGCAGCCTGCTCTCCTCCGAGGCGGTCGCCCGCACCTCGCTCGACGTGCTGCTTTCCGAGCTGACCGGCCATGTCATCGACGTCCGCCAGCAGGACCCGACGGCGGCGGCGGGCCAGGCGTCCGGCTTCGAGGCGGCGCTGGCCAGCGTGTTGGACCGTCAGGACGGCGTGGCATAATCAACTGTTAATAGCCTTACGGAATTCAGGCCTCTGCGTTTCTTCATTCACGAAGAATTCACAGGGGCCTGAGTCCTTCGGCCCTCCAGACCGGCAACCCCTCCCAGAGCAGGTTTATCCGTGATCTCCTCCGCAATACGCGTCGCCCGGGTGGGCAGCCCGGCCGAGCTGGCCGCGGCGGTCCTCATGATGCTGGGCTTCCCCTGCCTCATGGTGGCCGCGCTCGTCCCGAGCGTTCCCGCCTTCGCGGCCGGTGCCGCCGTGACGTACCTGGCGGACCACTATCTGCACCGCAAGGGCAGCTACCTGGTCAACCGCCTGAGCAAGGTGCGCGCCGGACTGTCGATCCGCTTCCTGATCCGACAGCTGCTGCTGGTCCTGCTGCTGGCCCGGCTCGATCTCTCGGACAACCTGGTCTTCTACGCCGCGGTCGCGGGCTTCATCGCCTTCTACGGCCTCCAGGCCCCGCACGGCGCCCTGGTCACGCTGATCCGCAACCGCCGCCGGATGCCGGTCGCCACCCGCAATATCGACCTGGCCTCGCGCATCCGCATCCCGGACGCCCCGCCGCGCGGCCTGCTGAACCGCTCCGCCGAGAAGATGCTCCACCTGGACCTGGCCGCGATCATCGGCGTGCTGGTCTCCGCGTTCCTCGACGAGGCCCTCGCCGGCTTCATCGGCATCGCCGTCACCCTGTTCCTCGGCTGCCTCTACGTCCTCGCGCTCATGCCGTACGTCCGCGGCAGCAAGGTCCCGCCGAACGCCGACGCGGTGCTCGCCGCCATGGACGACTGGCTGGCCGAGTACCGGCCCGAGACGGTGCTGTACTTCTCCGGCTCCAAGGACTCCACGTACCAGGTCAACATGTGGCTGGAGACGATGGAGCAGCTCGACTCCCGGCCGCTGATCATCCTGCGTGAGCGGGTCATCCTGGCGAACCTGGCGCCGACCACGGTCCCCGTCATCTGCGTGCCCGGAGGGGTGCACCTGATGAACCTGGACCTGACCACCGTGCGCGTCGCGCTGTACGCGGCGAACGTCGGCAAGAACATCCACCTGCTGCGTGTGCCCACCATGAAGCACGTCTTCATCGGCCACGGCGACAGCGACAAGCTGGCCAGCGTCAACCCGTTCAGCAAGGTGTACGACGAGGTGTGGACCGCGGGCCGCGCGGGCCGCGACCGGTACGCCATAGCCGATGTCGGCGTCCGCGACGACGACATCGTCGAGGTCGGCCGCCCGCAGCTGGCGCCCATCCAGACCTGGCAGGGCGTGCCCGAGGGCCGGATGCCCACCGTGCTGTACGCGCCCACCTGGGAGGGCTGGGACGGCAACCCCGGCAACACCTCGATCGTGCTGGCCGGCGAGAACATCGTGAAGAGCCTGGTCACGGCCGATCCGCCGGTCCGCGTCCTGTACAAGCCGCACCCGTTCACGGGCACCGTCAGCGGCGAGGCCAAGGCCGCCCACCAGCGGATCACCGCCCTGGTGGAGAAGGCCGGCGCCGAGCGCACCGCCGACGCCCGCTTCTCGGCCGACACCGCCGCCCAGACGGCCGCCAAGGCCGAGCTCGCCCGGATCGAGGCCCGGCTCGCCGAGCTGTCCGGCAACGGCAAGGAGCGCGGCGACGAGGCCGAGGCCACCCGCGACGGCCTGGTGGACGTGGCGAAGCACGAGGAGATCGCCCGGCTGCGCGCCGAGTGGAACGACGCGTACTGGCGCTCCTTCGGCAGCCATGAGCACCGCGTCATCACCGGCGCCGAGCCGCGCCTGTACGACTGCTTCAACGTCTCCGACGCGATGGTCTCCGACATCTCCAGCGTCGTCTCCGACTTCATCGCGAGCGGCAAGCCGTACGCGGTGACGGACTCCGGGGAGCTGGGCGAGGAGGAGTTCAAGCGGCAGAACACCGCGGTGCGTGCCGCCGTCGTCCTGACCAACAGCGCGGCCGAGCTGGGCGGGCTGCTGGACGCGGTCCGCGACCCGGCCGCCGACCCGCTGGCCGAGGACCGCGGCGAGCTGAAGCGGTACCTGCTCGGCCCGGACGAGCCCGCGTCCATCGAGCAGTTCAACACCGCCGTCACGAACCTCTCGTTGAAGGCCGAGACCCGCAACCTCGGCCAGGAGGCGCGGATCGCGGCGACGGAAGAGGCGGAACTGGCGGGCTGATCGCCGCCACCCACTTCGGTTCGGCCCCCGGGAAGCTCAACTCCCCGGGGGCCGAACCTTTTTCATGCCTCCTACGTACTGTGATGTGGGTCACTAAAAGATCGTCGGGACGCAACCGCTTGCCGAAGCGAACCGTCTACTAGGTAGCGAAAAGGAGATACGGGAGGAAAACTTCCGTTTACTAGGGGGAAAACGTGACCGTGACGCAACCTGATGTCACCGTGATCATCGGGGCGTACGAAGCGATGCCGTACCTGGTCGAGTGCCTGGCCTCCGTCGAGGCGCAGACCATCGACCCGGCGCGCGTCGAGGTCATCGCGGTGGACGACGGCTCGGACGACGGCACGGGCGAGTGCCTGGAGGAGTTCGCGGCCCGCGCCCCCATGCCGGTGACGGTGATCCGGCAGGAGAACTCCGGTGGGCCCAGCGGCCCGCGCAATGTGGGCCTCGGCAAGGCCGCCGGACGCTATGTCTTCTTCCTCGACGCCGACGACCGGCTCGGCCCCGAGGCCTTGGAGCGGATGGTCGCCATGGCCGACCGCAACGGCACGGACGTGGTCCTCGGCCGGGTCGAGGGCATCAACCGCAATCCACCGCGGTCGATGTGGGGCAAGACGCTGGAGCGCACCGATGTGTACTCCTCCAACATCAAGTTCACGCTGAGCGCGCAGAAGCTGTTCCGCCGCGAGATGCTCACCCGGCACGACATGCGCTTCGACGAGTCCCTGTGGACCGGCGAGGACGCGCTGTTCACGATGGAGGCCTATCTGCGGGCCGACGGCGTCTCCGTGATCGCCGACTACACCTGCTACTACCTGGTGGGCCGCGAGGACGGCAAGCATGTGACGAAGAGCGGGAGTTACACCCTGCGCTTCGACTCCGCGCGCGCCCTGATGAACCTCATCGCCGACCTGGTCCCGGCCGGCCCCAAGCGCGATGTGCTCATGGTTCGCCCCTTCACCGTCACGTTGCTGCCGCAGTTCGGCCCGAAGTTCCTCAAGGACAGCGAGAAGATCCGGCGGCACAAGTTCGAACTGGCCGCGCCGCTGCTGGCCGCGCACTGGAACGAGAGCGTCGCCCACCGCCTCAAGGTCGAGGAGCGGCTGCGGATGCACTTGGTGGCCGGGCAGCAGCCCGAACGCCTGCTGGAGGTCCTGAAGTTCACCAAGGCCAAGAAGCAGCCGGCGGCCCTCCTGGAGAAGAGGGGCCGCCGGCTGTACCTCGCCTACCCGTACTTCCGCGACGCCGAGGCCGGTGTCCCCGACACGGTCTACCTGGCCGAACCCCGGGAGGCCCGCGCCTTCCCCGGCTACCGCGAGGGCGGCACCGACTTCTTCATGCGCCGGGCGCTGCGGAAGATACGGCGGCTGCTGTCTCGTCACGCTGCACCGGGATCATCCGCGCCCGGCGCTCCTCGGCGGCCGAACACAGCTTCTGTACCGCCGCGTTGAACCGCTCCTGGGAGCTCGGCTCGTCCGGGCCCAGCAGCTGCCGCTTCAACTCGGCGCGGGCGTCCACCAGTTCGTCCTTCTCCGGATCCCGGACCGACTCCAGCAGCTCCTCGATCCCGGCCGCGTCCGGCGTCAGCACGGTCGCCGCCCGCACGGTCGGGAAGGCCTTGCGGAACACGTCCTCCGCGAGCCCGCTGGTATTGGCCACGGCGTACGGCTTGCCGCTCGCCAGGAAGTCGCTGACCACACTGGACACATCGGTGATCAGCAGGTCGGCCCGGTCGAAGCAAGAGAACAGCGCGGGCCGGGCCTCCGTGACGATCTGGTGCTCCCACTCCGGCAGCGACGCCCAGTAGGCCTCGTCCCAGGCGGCCGTGGCCCGCGCCACCGCGTCGGCCCGCCCCGCCTCGGGCGCCGACTGCGCCAGCATCCGCTCGACCTGGTCGGCTCCGGACCGGAACACGGACGTGGTGAGCCGGTCCAACTCCGCCGTGAGCCGCGCCAGTTCCCCCTTGTCGGCGGGCCGCACCCCCGACCGTTCCCGGTTCGCCGCCCGCACCAGCTCCCGGATCCGCAGATCGGCCGCCCCGGCCCGCGGATCCACCGAGCCGGTCAGCGGATGCGGCTTGTACAGCAGCCGCACACCGGGATCCGCGAGCAGCGCCCGTACGAGATTCTCGCCGGCCTCGATCACCGAGGTGTTCCCCGGGTTGCCGTCCCAGCCCTCCCAGGTCGGCGCGTACAGAACGGTCGCGTACGTCCCCGTCGGCGGCCCCGCGTACGGCCGTACGGCATCCAGCTGCGGGCGGCCGATCTCCACGACGTCCTTGTCCTCGACGCCGACCTCGGCCAGCGCGTACCGCTCGCGCGCCGCGGGTCCGGCCACCCACACCTCGTCGTAGGCCTTCGCGTACGGGTTGCAGGAGGACAGCTTGTCGCTCTCCCCGTGGTTGACGAAGGTGTGCTTGATGGTGGGGATGCGCAGCACCTGGGAGGTCTTGCCGGAGTTCGAGGGGTGGATGAGGACCTGGAGCGTGGACTGCTCCAGACGCATCAGCGTGGAGACCTTGGGCAGGCAGATGACCGGGACGTCGGTCGGCGCGAGCTTCTGCACCATGAACCGCTCGCGCAGCACGATCAGCGGCCGTGCATCCAGCTTGGCGAGCGGCTCCAGCCACATGTTCGCCTGGTACGCCGAGGAGGTGCCGCCGGAGAAGTACAGGCCGACGGTGGGGCGGTACTCCGCGAGCCAGCCGTCCAGCCAG
Organism: Streptomyces sp. NBC_00287; assembly: GCF_036173105.1. Classification (NCBI taxonomy): domain Bacteria; kingdom Bacillati; phylum Actinomycetota; class Actinomycetes; order Kitasatosporales; family Streptomycetaceae; genus Streptomyces; species Streptomyces sp. NBC_00287. The sequence goes on along the minus strand of NZ_CP108053.1, from coordinate 3,320,843 downwards.
TCCAGGGCCTGCTGCTCGCTCGCCGGGCGGCGGCTCGGCAGCAGCCGTACGAGAAGGTCGCACAGGCCCAGCACCGCGAGCCCGAGGGAGAGCGCGATGCCGAGGGCCGCGGGGCGGTGGTCGGCGGTGGTGGCCGTGGCGAGCAGACCGGCGGTCGCGGGCAGGCCGTAGGCCAGCAGCCGGGGGCCGGGGCGGCGCAGCAGGACCGGTGGGGCGGGGGACAGGCGCAGCGCGGAGGCGTCGATGTTCCGGGTCACCACCGGCAGTGTGCGGGTGCGGCGGACCAGGACCGAGAGGGCCTGGATCATGCAGTGCAGGGCGTAGAAGGCGAGCAGACCGGCCACGAGGGGGGCGTACGCCGACTCCCGGTCCTGACCGCCGAGCCGCAGCAGGCCCACCACCAGCAGCAGGTCCCGCACCACATGGCGGACCGTGATGTCCATGTGCGACTTGGCGAACACCGACAGCATGCCGCGCTGCCAGCGGTACAGGACGCCCTCCACGGCCAGCGAGAGGGCGGTCGCGGCGATCAGCAGCGGGACGTGCGGGCGCAGGGCGGCCACGGCCTGGGCGCAGAAGGCTGCGACCAGGACCGCGGCCACGAGAGCCTTGACCGGGATCCGGAGACGGGACAGGGGTACGGGCACTGCGGTCACTCCAAGGTCGGCGCAGACGTGCGTCTGGGTTAACGCGCGCCTGCCTCCGGACGACACGGAGGTGTCCGGAGGCCTTGGAGTGAGCCGTGGGTTACTGCTTGCCCGACTGGAGCGCCTTGCCGACCACGCGGCGGGCCCGCCGGTAGACGGACGTCGGCGCGGGCGCCGCGGTCGCCTTGGTGCCGCTCTGCGCCAGCTCCTTCTTCAGCTTGGCGTTGTCCGAGGTCAGCTTGGTGATCCGGTTCTGCAGGAAACCGAACCGGGCGGCCATGGCGATGGGGTCGGCGTCGTTCCAGGGGCGGATGCCGGCCGGGAAGGACAGCGAGCGCATGCGCTTGTCGAACGCCGCTCCGCTGTCGCCGTGCGTGAAGGTGTTCTGCAGGCCGTTGCGGTCCAGGAAGCCGGTGAACCGCTCGAACCGCTCGTGGTGGCCGTCGACCAGCGCGCTGAAGTCGGCCTGCGCGTACAGCGTCGCCGGGTCCACGTCCTCGCCCTTGCCGAGCTCGTCGATCCGCTGGTGCGGGATGTCGAAGTACCGGCACAGCTCCAGCGTGCGCGAGTCGCCGCACAGCACGGTGGCGGGGGTGCCGGCCAGCAGCGCCGCGATGTTGCCGTGGATGCGGGAGCCGAAGGAGAAGTCGAACTCGCGCAGATCGTCGATCCAGGTGATCGGGTCGATGTAGACGCGGGCCTTGTCCTCCCGGTACATCGGGTGGTCCGGGTGCGTCGGCATCTGCGTGATCTTGCCGTTGGGCCCGGAGACGTCCCGCCAGTGCAGCTGGAGGGCGTCGCTGAGGTTCTGGCCGATGTAGCGCAGATGCGGGTAGCGCTCGTGGGCGGCGGTGATGACCCGGTCCAGGCCCTGGGTGCGCACCGCGCTGTGCGAGCCGTTGACGGCGACGCGCGACTCGGCGGTGAGCTGAGGGGCCCGCTTGGCGACGGTGAGGTCCTTGCCGTACATGAACAGCGACGGGCAGCCGATGACCTCGACGTCCCGGAAGCCCATGTCCTTCAGGTACTTCTCGGTGAACTCGCCGCGCACACCGATCGAGGCGCTCTTGTCGAGCACCGCGGAGACGAACGCCCGCACGGCCGGCTCGATGGGCTTCAGCCGCGCGGGGTCGTAGTTCAGCCCGGTCTGCGCGCCGACGCCGACCACGACCACGGGGATCTTCAGCCGGGTGATGAGCTGCGTCAGCCGCTTCAGCATCGGCTCGAACGACGGCCGGAACGCGTTGGCGAGCGGCACGACGAAGGCGTCGTACTCCTCGTTGATCTTCTCCGCGGCCTGCACATTCGTCCGGATGCCGTTGGACACGACCTCGGTGCCCGGGACTTCCAGGAGCTTGTGGGTGGCGTCGCTGAAGATCAGGTTGCCGGAGTTGGTGGCGATGACGTCGCGGTGGAGGGCTTCTTCCACAGGGACGACGTCGTAGGGGCTCTTCCCCGATCTGAGGAGGATGCGCCGCGAAGGAGGAACAGTCGATGACACAAAAGACAGATTAAGTTTGACGGGACTTTCATTTCTATAAGCAACCAGTACAACCTTTTTGCCGTACGCAAGGCGTGAGCAAACCGCTACGGGCCTTGTGTCCGGGCTCTGGACCGATGCGCGGCGGACGGCACCCTTCGCGTAGATTGCGGAAGAGTCGACGTGCGAGGGGACGGAACAGCAGGTGACAGGCGTAAGGCAGGCCGTGGCCGAGGCCCGCAGGATCGTCGTCAAGGTGGGTTCCTCGTCCTTGACCACCGCCGCCGGGGGGCTCGACGCGGACCGGGTCGACGCCCTCGTCGACGTCCTCGCCAAGGTCCGCAGCGGCGGCGAACGTGAGATTGTTCTCGTTTCCTCCGGCGCCATCGCGGCCGGTCTCGCCCCGCTCGGGCTGCGCCGCCGGCCCAAGGACCTCGCCCGCCAGCAGGCCGCCGCCAGCGTCGGCCAGGGCCTGCTCGTCGCCCGCTACACCGCCTCCCTCGCCCGCTACGGCGTCCGCGTCGGCCAGGTGCTGCTCACCTCCGACGACATGAGCCGCCGCGCCCACCACCGCAACGCGCAGCGCACCCTCGACAAGCTCCTCGCGATGGGCGCCCTCCCGGTCGTCAACGAGAACGACACCGTCGCCACCGACGAGATCCGCTTCGGCGACAACGACCGCCTCGCCGCCCTCGTCGCCCATCTCGTACGGGCGGATCTGCTGGTCCTGCTCTCCGACATCGACGGCGTCTACGACGGTGACCCCAGCAAGCCGGGGACCTCGCGGATAGCGGAAGTGCGCGGGCCTTCGGACCTCGCGGGCATCGAGATCGGCAGCGCGGGCAAGGCCGGCGTCGGCACCGGTGGCATGGTCACCAAGGTCGAGGCCGCCCGGATCGCGGCCGCCGCGGGCATCCCCGTGGTGCTCACCAGCGCCGTCCACGCGGCCGAGGCGCTGTCCGGCGGCGACACCGGCACCTACTTCCACGCCACCGGCAAGCGCTCCGCCGACCGGCTGCTGTGGCTCCAGCACGCCTCCACCCCGCAGGGTTCGCTGACCCTGGACGACGGCGCGGTGCGGGCGGTCGTGGAGCGCCGCAAGTCGCTGCTGCCGGCCGGGATCGCCGCCGTGGAGGGCGAGTTCAGCGCGGGCGACCCGGTCGAGCTGCGCGACAGCGCCGGGCGGGCGGTCGCGCGCGGGCTCGTCAGCTTCGACGCCAAGGAGATCCCCCAGCTGATCGGCCGCTCCACTCGCGAGCTGGCCCGGGAGCTGGGCCCGGCGTACGAACGCGAGGTCGTCCACCGGGACGATCTGGTCCTCCTGGAGCCCTGAAGCGGGCCTTGTCAGCGGCCCTCGTCCGAAAACAGGGTGAACGCCCCGGCAAAGGTGTCGCCCTCAGGTGGACGTTCCGCAAAAGCGCCACAGAACCGCTTGCGGGCTGCTCAACTTTGTCTCAGGGACACATTCCGTACGAGCACTGCTCGACCGTGGGACGAAGGAGGCCGTCGTGAGACGAGTGCGCCCTGGGGCGGCGGCGTCCGGCGGTGGAATCGGCGGTTCTGCCTCTCGAGCCGCCGGGTCGTCATCCCGGGCGGCCGGCGAGGAGCGCGCCCTGACCAGCGTCGCGACCGGCGATCTCGCCGGGGCCGGGGAGCCGCAGGATCTGCCCCGGCTGTGGCACATCACCCTCAGCGTCTCCGGCGAGGAGGCCCCGCTGAAGGAGGTGCGGCGAGCCCTCGAGCAGCTCGCCCACGACCATCCCTTCCTGCTGACCAGCCGCTACGCCAACGACCACGCCGAGATCCGGTACTGGGAGGAGGCCCGCGATCTGCACGACGCGGCCGCCGTGGCGCTGCGCCTGTGGGGCGAGCACCGCCAGAGCGCGGGCCTGCCGCCCTGGGAGATCGTCGGGCTCGAGGTCATCGACCGCGAGACCTACCACCAGCGCATCGCCGAGGGATACGGACCGCCGCCGGCCACTCCGGTGGGCGTGCACCCCTACTGAGGTCGTGGGGCGGCCCTGGAGGACCCCTTTTGCGTGGCCTTCGGACGGCTTGTCTCGCGGTGTGGGACATCCGGTGAACGGGTCCGTCCGGCGCACTACCCTTCCCTCATGACCACGCTCTCGCCGTACGACTCGATGACCCCGGTCACCCAGGCCGCCTACCGCGCCAAGTCCGCCGCTGCCGACCTCGCGCCGCTGCCGCGGGCCGCCAAGGACGACGCGCTGCTCGCCATCGCGGACGCGCTGGAGGTCCGTACGAGCGAGATCGTCGAGGCCAACGCCAAGGACATCGCCGCCGCCCGCGAGGCCGGCACCAGCGAGGCGATCATCGACCGGCTGACGCTCACCCCGGAGCGGGTGCGGGCCATCGCCTCCGATGTGCGGGACGTGGTCGCGCTGCCCGACCCGGTCGGTGAGGTGGTCCGCGGCTCGACCCTGCCCAACGGCATCGACCTGCGCCAGGTCCGCGTCCCGCTCGGCGTCGTCGGCATCATCTACGAGGCCCGCCCGAATGTGACGGTGGACGCCGCCGCCCTCTGCCTCAAGTCCGGCAACGCCGTCCTGCTGCGCGGCTCCGCCTCCGCCTACGAGTCGAACTCCGCCCTCGTCCGGGTGATCCGGGACGCCGTCGGCGGCGCCGGACTGCCCGCCGACGCCGTCCAGCTCGTGCCCGGGCAGAGCCGGGAGAGCGTGCGCGAGCTGATGCGCGCCCGCGGCCTGGTCGACGTCCTCATCCCGCGCGGCGGCGCCTCGCTGATCCGGACGGTGGTGAACGAGTCCACCGTCCCGGTGATCGAGACCGGCACCGGCAATTGCCATGTCTACGTCGACGCCAATGCCGACCTCGACATGGCCGTCGAGGTCCTGATCAACTCCAAGGCCCACCGGGTGAGCGTCTGCAACGCCGCCGAGACCCTCCTGGTCCACCAGGACATCGCCCCCGAGTTCCTGCCCCGGGCCCTGGACGCCCTCGCGGCGGCCGGGGTCACCGTGCACGCCGACGAGCGGGTCATGGCGTACGCCAAGGACTCCCGGGCGACCGTCGTGGAGGCCACCCCGGAGGACTGGGAGACGGAGTACCTCTCCTACGACATCGCCGCCGCCGTCGTCGACTCCCTCGACAAGGCCGTCGAGCACATCCGGCTGTGGACCTCGGGCCACACCGAGGCCATCGTGACGACCTCGCAGCAGGCCGCCCGCCGCTTCACCCAGCTGGTCGACTCCACCACGGTCGCGGTCAACGCCTCGACCCGCTTCACGGACGGCAGCCAGTTCGGCTTCGGCGCGGAGATCGGCATCTCGACGCAGAAGCTGCACGCGCGCGGCCCGATGGGCCTGCCCGAGCTGACCAGCACGAAGTACATCGTGACGGGCGACGGGCACGTACGGCGCTGAGGCTCCCGGCGGCGCATATGCGGGCGGCACGCGCCCCCGCCGCGCACGTGCGCCGCTCGAAAGCCGCATGAGCGGCGTCTCATACGGCGGATGAATTTCCATACCGTCTGCCCAAATTGACCCCCCAGGACTACTCTGGAGCCGTGCCGGAGGACGTGGGGGGCACGCCGTTCCCTGACGGCTGGGAGCCCGACGACGACCACGACCGCGGGGTGTCGGACGAAGAGTTCGCCTCCGTGGTCTTCGACGAGGCCTTCGTACAGGCGGCCACGCTGCACGAGCCGACCGCCGTCGAGCGCCTCCTGGCCGCCGCCCAGGCCAGAGCGGAGGCCTCCGAGGCGGAGGCCCGCCGGGCCCATGGCCGGCGCGAGCGGTACGAGGACGGGTACGGCGCCGACGACCGCGCCGGTTTCGGCCATGATCCGGACTTCGACGATCCGGACGACACCGACGTCCTCTACGGCGCCCCGGGCACCTACGGCAAACAGGTGGTCCGCTGGCACCGTCCCGTCGCCTGGATGCTCGCCCTCGTGATGGGCATCGGCATGGTCGCGCTGGCCTTCACGGCGGTGTACCGGGGCGCGTCCTCGGGCAACCGGGAACAGGTCCCGCCGCCGCACTCGACGGGACTGGAACAGGGCGGAGCGGGGGCACCCTCCGCTTCCGCCGACCATTCCCAGCCGGCCATCTCGGCCATCCCGCGAACGCCCTGAACAGCCCGCGGCCGGAACCCGCCGTTTCTGGTGAGAACCTGTCAGAACTTGTCGTACAGCAGGGCGTTTACCTGAGCTCCAGGAGACCTACTCTGAAGATATGGGAGGGCCTGGAGACCCACCTGAGGGGACACCCGAGGGCGGACCCGGAGGTGGCGAGGAGGAGTACCGATCCGTCGTCTTCGACGAATCGTTCGTCCGCGCTGCCCGGCTCCAGGAGTTCTCCGCGCAGGAGCGCATCGACGACCACGCGCCCGCCGTACGCCGCCGTCCGCCCCTGCGCCGGGGCCTGTCCCGGCAGGCGCTGATCCTGGTCCTGCTGATCGCCGTCGCCTTCGGCACCGCGATCTACATGGGTGTACGGCACCCCTACCAGGACGCGGCAGACCCGCAGCCCGTGGAGCCGCTGCGGATGACCGTGATCCCGCTCGCCCCGCAGGGCGAGGTGCCGGGCTCCACCGACACCGAGGCGCTGTACGAGAACAGCCCCGCCGAGCAGTACCGGATCGGCGGCGAGGGCGTACCGCTGCCCGCCTCCCGGCGCACGGCGCACTTCTCGGACGGCCAGGTCGTGAACGCCCTGAGCATCGCCAAGGACTACGTCGTCCGCTCCGCGCTCTACCCCGAGGTGGTCGTCGGCGAGCAGGTCCGGCCGGTGCGCGTGCTGCTCGACCCGGACCAGCTCGATCAGTTCGACCAGAGCTTCGATCACCCGACCGCGGACGGCAGGCACGCGCCCACCGGATGGCTGGTTCGCTTCGATCCGAACAGTGTGGAACTCGCCGACCGCGATATCCGGGTCCAGGGCACGCTCGCGGCCGCCGAGGCCGACTCGTCCACCCTTGAGGTCACCGCGGACCACACCTTCGTGTACGCGCTGCGACCGGCCGACGCCGGGGCGAAGGCGGAGGCGTCCCTGTTCACCGTCCGGCGCGAGCTGCACTTCCGCTTCGACCGCGACGACCTGCGTATGCGCCAGGCTCAGCTGATCGTCTCCTACGTCCAGGCGGGCCCGCTGTCCTGCTCCGACGACGCTGCGGGCCGGCTGCGCCCGCTGCTGGCCGGCCAGACCGCCAAGGCGGGCGGCCCGGCAGGCACGGATCCCTATGCGACGGGGAGCGCGACGGCGCTGTGCGGCTCGCTGGCGGCGAGCGCCCAGCCGAAGGTCTGAGTCACTGCTCGTCGCGCGGCGGCGGAGGCGTGTCCGTCGGCGGCTGATCCTTCGGGGCCGAGCTCGCGAAGCCGCCGAAGCCCCGTCGTACCCGGCCGCCCAGGTCGCCCGCGCCGCCCGCGATGTCCGTGACCAGCTTCATCAGCGGGTCCTTGGAGGTCTTGACGTGCGTGGCGTAGTGCGTCGCGGACTCCCGGAACGAGTCCGAGACCGAGGTGTCCTTGTCCTCGTTGCGCCTCGGGTAGTGGCCGTCCATGATCCGCTGGTAGTCGCGGGACTCGGACCACTTCTTCAGCTCGGCCGCCCGGATGGTGGTGAAGGGGTGCGAGCGGGGCAGCACGTTAAGGATCTTCAGCACGGAGTCGCGCAGGTCGCCCCCGGCCTCGTACTCCTCGGCCTGCTTCAGGAACGCGTCCACGTTCATCTCGTGCAGGTGGTTTCCGCCGGCGAGCTTCATCAGGCCGCGCATCGAGGCGGTGAGGTCCTGGCCGACCAGGAGACCCGCGCGGTCCGCGGACAGCTCCGACTTGCGGAACCACTCGCGCAGCGCGGTCACGATCGCCATGATCGCGAGGTTGCCCAGCGGGATCCACGCGACCCTGAGGGCGAGGTTGGTCAGGAACAGCAGGATGGTCCGGTACACGGCGTGCCCGGACAGCGCGTGCCCCACCTCGTGCCCGATGACCGCCCGCATCTCCTTCTCGTCGAGCAGCTCGACGAGGCCGGTCGTCACCACGATGATCGGCTCGTCCAGGCCGATGCACATCGCGTTGGGCTGCGGGTCCTGGTTGACGTACATCGGCGGGACCTTCTCCAGGTCCAGGATGTAACAGGCGTCCCGCAGCATGTCGTTGAGATGCGCGAACTGCTGGTCCGAGACCCGCACCGAGTCGGAGAGGAACAGCAGCCTCAGGCTCCGCTCGGGCAGCAGCCCGCTCAGCGCCTTGAAGACGGTGTCGAATCCGCTCAGCTTGCGCAGCGCCACCAGGGCGGAGCGGTCGGCCGGATGCTCGTACGCACGCGAGGAGATCCCGGGGAAGCGCCTGCGCTGCCTGCTCGGCACGTGCTCGTGCCCGTCGTGCTGGTGGCCGTCGTCGGACATGTGATCCCCCATGTGCGTCTGTGTGGCCGTGCGGCCCCTGCGGGCCCCCGAAGCAGGCTCCAGCCTAGGCGGAGTTACCGTGGACGGGCAGCACAGCGAAGGAGTCCCACGCCATGGAGCACCACCCCGCAGCCGCCTGGCTGATCGCGGCCGAACAGCAGGGGGCGGGGAATCTGCTCCGGGTCGTCCTGATCGTGATGGTCCTGGGCTGTGTCCTGACCGCTTGGTTCCTGTTGCGGGGGTACAAGTCGAAGGACGAATGAGGCGCCGGATAAGTTGCCTCGGCGCGGGCGCAGCTCGGCGGGCCGGGCCCCAACGGCGGAGTCGGCGTGATCGGCGCGGAGCGGCCCGCTTACGATGGGCCGACATCTTTATCCCGCCCACACCCGAAGGTTCTGCCGAAGATGAGCTTCCACAGCACCGCTGCCCAGTTGGCCACCCTCGCCGCCGAGGGCGGAGAGCACGGCGGCAACCACGAGAGCCTCGACCCGCTGGTGACCGGCGGCGCCGCCTTCGTCATCCTGATGCTGCTGCTGTGGATCACCACCCGCTTCAACCGCGACCGCTGATCCGCGGCCTGGCCCGCTCGAGGGGTCTGCCGAGCGTGGCTCATGGGCCCGGCCGGTAGGGTCTGCACGCATGGGAGAGCAGGACATGCCTACCGGCCCGGGCAACGGCCCGTCGAACCCCGGCAAGCGCCGCCTCGGAGTCATGGGCGGAACGTTCGACCCGATCCACCACGGGCACCTCGTGGCGGCCAGTGAGGTCGCCGCGCAGTTCCACCTGGACGAGGTGGTGTTCGTACCGACCGGGCAGCCGTGGCAGAAGACCCACCGCAAGGTCTCCCCGGCCGAGGACCGCTACCTGATGACGGTCATCGCGACGGCCGAGAACCCGCAGTTCTCGGTGAGCCGTATCGACATCGACCGCGGCGGTCCGACCTACACCACGGACACGCTGCGGGACCTCAAGGCGCTCAACCCCGACACCGACCTCTTCTTCATCACCGGCGCCGACGCGCTCGGCCAGATCCTGACCTGGCGGGACACGGAAGAGCTGTTCTCCCTCGCGCACTTCATCGGGGTCACTCGGCCCGGCCACCACCTGGCCGACCCGGGTCTCCCGGAGGGCGGTGTCTCGCTGGTCGAGGTTCCCGCTCTCGCCATCTCCTCCACAGACTGCCGTGCGAGGGTCGCCAAGGGCGACCCGGTCTGGTATCTGGTGCCGGACGGAGTCGTGCGCTACATCGACAAGCGCGAGCTGTACCGCGGCGAGTGAGCCGAGAGGGGCACCGGTGAACGACCGATACGACGCGGGGGGCGCAGAGTACGGGGCCGACCAGCAGTACCAGCTCGTCGGCTACGACGAGTTCGGCCGGCCTGTGTACCAGCAGGTCCAGCAGCCGCAGCAGCCCCCTCAGCAGCCCTACGACCCCTACGCTCAGCAGGGGTACGGCTACGATCCGTACGCGACCGGTCAGCAGCAGCCGGTGCAGTCGTACGACCCCTACGGCACGACCGCGTCCTACGACCCCTATGGCCAGGCCGCGGCGAGCGGGCAGCAGCCGCGGGTCGCCGAGCAGACCGCCTACATCCCGCAGCAGGCCGGCCCGCCGCAGGAGACGGACGAGCCCGCGCGGGATCAACGCGACTACCGCACCGAGCAGTTCGCCTTCGTCGAGGACCCGGAGGGTGACTCCGAGGACGTCATCGACTGGCTGAAGTTCACCGAGAACCGCACCGAACGCCGGGAGGAGGCCCGGCGCCGGGCCCGTAGCCGGGTCGTCGCGCTGGTCGTCGTACTGGCGCTGTGCGCGGTCGGCGGCGTGGGCTACCTCTGGTACGCCGGGAAGCTGCCCGGGCTCTCGTCCTCCGACGCCAAGACCGGCAACGCGACGGCCGTCGGCGCCCAGAACCGTGATGTGGTCGTCGTGCATCTGCACAACACCAAGAGCGGCGACACCGCGACGGCCCTGCTCGTCGACAACACCACCACCAAGCAGGGCACCACCGTCCTGCTGCCCAACTCCCTCGCCCTGAGCGGCGACGACGGCACCACGAGCACACTGGCCAAGTCGGTCGAGGACGACGGCTCCACCGGCACCCGTGAGGCGCTCGACACGGTGCTCGGCACCGAGATCCAGGGCACCTGGCGGCTGGACACCCCCTACCTCCAGAACCTCGTCGACCTCGTCGGCAACATCGACGTCGACACCAACACCGACGTGCCCGACCCGTCCGCCAAGTCCAAGGGCGCCGCCCCGCTGGTGAACAAGGGCGAGGCCCAGACCCTCAGCGGCAAGATGGCCGTCGCCTACGCCACCTACCGCGGCTCCGGAGAGGCCCAGAACGCCCAGCTGGAGCGGTTCGGTCAGGTCATGCAGGGCGTGCTGCGCAAGCTGTCCTCCGACGCGCAGGCCGCGACGGTCACCGTGCAGACGCTTCAGCAGATCCTCGACCCGTCCATGACGGACAAGGACCTCGGCACCTTCCTCGCCAAGCTCGCCGACCTCGCCAAGGGCGGCGACTACAAGACGGCGCTGCTGCCCGTGCAGGACGACGGGACGCTGAGCGCCGAGACCAGCGCGAGCGTGGTCAAGGACGTCCTCGGCGGCACCGCGAAGAGCCCCGACAAGGACGCGGCCGTACGCGTCTCCGTCCAGAACGCCACCGGTGTGAAGGACAACACGGAGAAGGCCCGCGTGGTCCTCCTCAACGGCGGCTTCACCTTCCTGGAGGGCGGCACGGCCTCCGCCGCCCAGAGCGCCTCCAAGGTCGTCTACACGGACGCGGCCGACAAGGAGAACGCCACCGAGGTCGCCAAGACCCTGGGCCTGCCCACCAGCGCGGTGTCGAAGGGCAAGGTCACCTCGAACGCGAGCGTCTCGGTGATCCTGGGCCAGGACTACGAGCCGTCGTCGTCCTAGGCCCCGGTCGGAGAACAATCACGTGGGGCGCCGTCGGCGGTCATGAGACCCTTGAGGTCAAGTGACCGCCGACGGAAAGCCTTGTAGTGACCGCCACTGACCGTTCCATCGAGCTCATCAACGCCGCCGCTCAGGCGGCCGCCGACAAGCTCGCGCACGACATCATCGCCTACGACGTCAGCGACGTGCTGTCGATCACCGACGCCTTCCTGCTGGCCTCCGCGCCCAACGACCGCCAGGTCAAGTCGATCGTCGACGAGATCGAGGAGCGGCTGAGCAAGGAGCTCGGCGCCAAGCCGGTCCGCCGCGAGGGCGACCGCGAGGCCCGCTGGGTGCTGCTCGACTACGTCGACATCGTCGTCCACGTCCAGCACACCGAGGAGCGTGTCTTCTACGCCCTGGAGCGGCTGTGGAAGGACTGCCCCGAGCTGGAGCTGCCCGAGGAGGCCAAGGCCACCCGCGGCAAGGCCGCCGAGCACGCCAAGCTCCAGGCCGCCGAGGAGGCGGCCGAGGCGGGCGGTGATTGGCGATGAGCGCCACCGGCGAGGTGACCGCGGGCACGCCCGGCCGCGGCCGCCGCGTCATCCTGTGGCGGCACGGCCAGACCTCCTGGAACGTGGAGCGCCGCTTCCAGGGCACCACCGATGTCGCCCTCACCGAGACCGGCGTCTCCCAGGCCCGCCGCGCCGCCCGGCTGCTCGCCTCCCTCAAGCCCGACGCGATCGTCGCCTCCGACCTCCAGCGCGCCGCGCTCACGGCCGCCGAGCTGGCCGCGCTCACCGGCCTGGACGTCACCCACGACGAGGGCCTGCGCGAGACGTACGCGGGCGTGTGGCAGGGCCTCACGCACGACGAGATCATCGCCCGGCACGGCGAGGAGTACGCCGCCTGGAAGCGCGGTGAGCCGGTCCGCCGCGGCGGTGGCGAACTGGAGACCGAGGTCGCCGAGCGGGCCGCCCCGGTGGTGCTCCGGCACGCCGAGAAGCTGCCCGACGACGGCACGCTCGTGGTGGTCAGCCACGGCGGCACGATCCGCACCACCATCGGCCGGCTCCTCGGCCTCGAGGCGCACCACTGGGAGAGCCTCGGCGGCCTCTCCAATTGCTGCTGGTCCGTCCTCGGCGAGGGCGCCCGCGGCTGGCGGCTGCTGGAGCACAACGCCGGCACCCTGCCGGAGCCGGTGCTCGGCGACGACGACTGAGCCCTGCTCCAGGGCCCGTACCCCGGATTTCACTTTCCGGCAGGTCGCAGGCTAAAGTTCTTCTTGTTCGCCCGGCCGACCGGGAAGAACGCAAGGGGCTATAGCTCAGTTGGTAGAGCGCCTGCATGGCATGCAGGAGGTCAGGAGTTCAATTCTCCTTAGCTCCACAGATCGACTTCGACGATCAGGATCCCATCCCCTCCGGGGGGTGGGATTTTTCGTGCACACTGATCGCGAACCTGCTTGAGTCACTTGGGGCCCCGGAGGCGTATACCTCTGTGGAGGCGCCGCCGCGGCCTGCCGTGTCCGGACTGGTACTGAGGCGTCGCTGACCGTATTGGCCCGGCCGTGGCAGAATCAAACGGCCGGAAGGGGGCGCGGCCCGACGGGAGGGAGCAGTGATGCCTGCGAGCATCCTCGGAGAGGGCGGTCACCTCTTCGACGCAAGCTGGACACGGGATACGGTCACCCGCCTCAGCTGCCCTTCCTGCGGCTCCGTCCATGTCGCCCAGGTCCTCGGTGACAACGGCGGAATTTCCTACGTGTGCACGGCCTGCGGCCACAGCTGGAGCTGATCGATGGGTGCACACAGGCGAAAGTGTGACTGGTGCGGCAGCGGAACGCCGATCGTCCGCGACATGGAACCGGTCAATCCGGACTACCAGTACTGGTGCGAGGAATGCGCACGGGCGCTGATCATAAAAGGCGATCCGATCGAGACGTACCGCGAACTCGAAGGCGAGCCGATCTACGGCCGTCTTCTCGAAGAGCACTGCACGCTCAAGCGTTTCTATTCCTTCGTGACGGCCTGACGCCGGCCGGGGCCGTGTGACGCGGTCCCGGCGAGCGCGAGGAAGGCGCAGCCGGCGACCCCGTACAGCGCCGACAAGATCAATTCCCCGGTGTGCTGGTGGAGTTCGGGGCGCCCCCTGCCGTGCGGCACCCACCACAGGGCGTACGAGCCGAAGACCAGCAGCGCGGTGAGGGCCGCCGCGCGGCACGCGTGCGTGCCGAGGAGCAGGACGAGCGGAACGCACCACACCCAGTGGTGGGACCAGGACACCGGGCTGACGAGCAGAGCCGTCACCGCGCACGCCGTCGCCGCCCAAGCGCGCTCTCCGCGCAGTTCCGCCGCGACCGCCACGGTGAGCCCTCCCGCGGCCACCACGGCCGCCGTGACGGCCCAGGGGGCGCGGGGCTCCGGGGTGTGCAGCAGACGGGCCAGAATCCCGCGCAGCGCCTGGTTCCCGGTCTCCTCGGCGGGCCCTACCCGGCCCGCCTCCAACACCACGCGGGTCCAGAACCGCCAGGAGTCCCGGGGCAGGACGGCCGCCGTCACGAGCGTGACCGACCCGAACGCGGCGGCCGCCCCGCGCGCGTGCCGCAGCCAGGGATCGCCGCAACCGCGCCTGAGGTGGACGACCACCCCGGTCGCGAGCAGGAACACCGCGAACAGCGCGGGTGTGAGCTTGGCCGCGGCCGCAAGACCGATGCCGACACCGGCCCAGCGGTCGCCGGGACGACGTGACAGGTCCCACAGCACCAGGACGGCGAGCAGCAGGTTGATCTGGCCGTAGCGCAGGGTCGTCCACACCGGCTCGCACCACACGGCGACCGCGGCGACCCACCAGGTGCTCTCCACACGCGCGTGGCCCACGAGGCGCAGCGACAGCCGTACGAACACCATCAGGAGGGCGAGGTTCCCGGCCGTGCCCAGGGTGCGCATGCTCGCCACGTCGAGCAGCGTCAGCGGGGTGAACATCAGGGCCGCGAACGGCGGGTAGGTGGTGGGCAGTTGTGCCGCCGTCGTCCGCAGCGCGTAGAGGTCGCCGCCCTCGCGTACGGTCGCGCCCTCGGCCCGGTAGACCATCAGGTCGATCATCGAGACGTCCGCGGCCCGCTGGGCGAGCCAGAACGCCGTGAACGAGAACACGCAGGCTCCCAGGGCGACCGGTGTCCGGCGGTGGACTGCGGAGAGCGCGATCAAGGTCACGGAAACCGACATTAGCGTCCGTATCGGTCCCGAACGGAAACGATTTGGTGGTCCCCCGGGTCCACCGTGTAATGTTGGCGTCGCCGCCAGGGAAACCCGGCGGACCAAAGCACGGGGCTATAGCTCAGTTGGTAGAGCGCCTGCATGGCATGCAGGAGGTCAGGAGTTCAATTCTCCTTAGCTCCACAGTGAGATCCCGCCGGGTCGTGAAGATCCGGCGGGATCTTTTGCGTGCGCGGTGCGCATGGCTTCAGGGCCGCCCGGGATCGTGGGCGGCCCTGTGGGGCGGGGTGTTCAGCGGCCCAGGGCGCGGCGGCCGCGGCCCTGGGAGAGGACCGGGAGGTTGTTGCGGGAGGGGGCCCGTTCGGTCTGGTCCTCGATGCGCAGGGCGAGCGCGGGGCAGCGGCGGACCGCGCGCAGTGCCTTCGCCTCGGCGTAGCGCGGCACTTGGGCCTGGGCGACGGTGGGGAAGCCGTCGGCGCCGAGTTCGAAGACCTCCGGGAGGATGTCCGCGCACAGGCCGTGCCCTCGGCACAGCGTCCAGTCGACGAAGATCTTCTGGCGGCTGGGGCCGTTCTCCTCGGACTCTCCGCCGCCCGGGATGCCGGTCGGGGCCCTGCCCCCCTCGAAGAGCGGCAGAACGCCCTCCACGGGCCGTCCGCAGCCGTTTCCGAGGACATGTGCCGCCAGGTCGTCGGTGAACGCCTTGATGGTCGACTCGAGGAACATCGCCGAGCCGTCCGGATGTGAACACGCGCCGCGCCGCTTCACGTTCTTCGCGACCTGCTTGACCGCCTCCAGGGCGGCGGGACCGCCGCCGTTGAGGATGTCCTCCAGGCCGCGCGCCGCGGCCGGCAGGCCGAGATAGCAGGGGCCGCACTGGCCCGCGCTCTCCTCGGCCAGCCACTGCGCCACCCGCAGCGACTCGCCCAGCGGACAGGTGTCCTGACTGATCGGCAGGATCGCGCCCGCGCCGAGCGAACCGCCCACCGCGTCCAGGGAGTTGCGCGAGACGATCGCCTCGTTGACCGTCGCCGCGTCGATCCACTTGCCGTGGTAGCCGCCGGTCAGCACGCCCTGCGGGACCGGCGGGGCGCCGGCGAGCTGGAGGACGTAGCGCAGCGGGACGCCCGTGGGGACCTCGATCACCATCGGGCGGGCGACCGCGCCGGACACCGTCAGCATGACGGTGCCGGGCTCGTCGTACAGGCCGGTGTTGCCGTAGCGCTCCGGGCCGATGCGGGCGGCGATGGCGAGTTGGGCGAAGGTCTCGGCGTTCGACAGGAGGGTGGGTGCGCCGCCGACGCCGCTCTTGGAGGCGCTGATCTTGCGGCCGGGCGGGATCGCCGGGCCGCCGTCGATGGACCGGATCAGCGAGGCCGCCGCTCCGGTGACCATCCGTACGGGATTGCGCTGTACGCGTGCGCGTAGAGCGGATCGGCGGCCGTTGCTCAGGCCGCGTTCGGCGAGCGCGGCCTCCATCGAGCGCTGGGTCGACTCACGGGTGACCCCCACCACGAGCGTGCGGGCACCCAGGGCCTCGGCGCACAGCAGCGCGCCGTCCAGGATGAGATGCGGGGCACGGTTGATGAGCACCGTGTCCTTGCGGCAGGCCGGTTCGTCCTCGCTGCCGTTGACGACGACGACCGGCCTGACGCCGCGCTTGATCGCCGATTCGGCGACCGAGCGCAGCTTCTTGTGGAAGGGGAAGCCCGCGCCGCCGCGGCCCTTCAGATTGATGCGTTCGGCGAGCTGCGCGAGCTGCTCGCCGCCCATCGGTTCGAGCGGCCCGTGCACCTTGAGGTGCATGGGCAGATCGAGTCTTTCGACAAGGTCGAAGCCCGACGTGAGCTGGGGAAGACCGACCACGCGGACTTCTGGTACGTCGGGCAGGGCCTCGTTCACCTATAGCCTCCGGAAGGCGTGTTCCAAGGTTCGCCCGAACCCGGTGCGTCGAAGGACTCACCGGGGGGTGGTTCATTGGCGGGACCGCTGTTGTACGTGTCATTGGGGTTGTACGTGCCGTAGAGGGTGTTCGACTCACCGGTGTCGTACACGTCACTCCCGCCGTACCCGCCGGCGCCCGAATTGTCGTAGGTGGGGATGTTGTATCCGGTGTCATTGAGGGGGTCGTAGGACGACGGGGGCGCCTCGCCGACGGGCGGGGGCGAGGGGATCGGCCAGCTTCCGGACGTGCTGGAGCCGCTGTCCATGCGGGGGAGTGCCTCGGTGGGTTGCATGTCGAACGGCAGGTCCATCCGCGCGGTCTCGTCGGCGGCGAACGACTGCTGGGGGCGCGGGGGTGTGGAGACGGCGCGGTAGGCGGCCGCGAAGCCGTTCGGTTCGGGGGCCTGCGGTTCGGCGCGCTGTGCGGTGCGCTGGGTCTCGTAGCCGGGCAGCGGCGAGGACGCCGACTCGGCCACCCGGGCCCGGCTGGCGTCCAGTTCCTCGCGGGCCGAGCGCTCCTCGGTGGTCCCCAGGATCTCGGCGATCTTGTCGGCGACCTTGCGCTTGACCGGGCGGGGCGCCGCGCGCAGCGCCAGTGCGGCGGCGACGCCGACCAGGCACAGGCAGTACAGGAAGACGAAGATCGGCTTGGCCGTCCGGCCCGCGTACAGGCCGTGGACCAGGGCCGCGCACCAGGCCGGGTACGCCAGCATGTGCATGGCGCGCCAGCGGGCGGCGACCGGGGCGGGGGAGGCGAAGGCGCTGCGCAGGGCGCCGGTGATGCCCACGAAGATCATGAGCAGTCCGGCCAGGGAGCCGAGGCCGATCAGGCCCTCGGGGCCGGTGAAGCCGAGCGAGAAGGGGATCACGGCGGCCATCAGCTCGGTGTGGTCGAGTGCGAGCTTGGTCGTGATGTGCAGCAGCAGGAAGGCGATCGAGGCGACCGCCGTCGTACGGTGCACGGCCTGGCCGATGATCCGCTGGCGCGCGGTCAGGAAGATCCGGTCCTGGGCCACCAGGCCCCAGATCACCGAGCAACTCAGCGAGACGAGGGACAGCACGCCCGCGCCGAAGTTCAGGAACTCGCGGAATCTGTCACCTCCGACCAGCACGACCACGGGTATCAGGAGCAGGACGACGGCCGTCGCCGCCCCATAGGCCGAGCGGCCGGGTTGGGGGAGCGAGCGGGTACTACGTCGAGGGTTCATGGGGGCAACTCCGAGCAGTTCGGGAAAGCGGTCCCGCTGCCGCACTCTAAGTGGCTCCAAACCGAGCAGTACGCCATTTGAGTTATTGCGTTGTTATCAACGAGCAGTGCGGGGCCTGTGTTGTCCTGCTAGGGGCCCTTACGCCGGGTAATAATTGAACCTTGTTCAGCTTTTCCGAATCTTCACAAGCGGCTCGGGGGTGTTCCGGGATGCCCGAGGCGGCCCACCCGCGCGCGTGGAAGCCCGTCGCGACCCACTCGACGGCTGCGGTACCCTGACGCCATGCGTGCCGTACGCCTTCTGCTTAGCGAGCCGCGCTGATCAGCCCCGGCCACCGTCGGATCGAGTGGCCGGAATCGGCGCGGCGTCCCCTCCTGTGCGAGGGGATTTTTCGTTTCTTGAGAATCGCAGCCGCTGGCAGAGACGATCGATGGAGCTTTGAGGATCATGAGCGAGACGAACCCCGCTGCCGCTGCTGAGGTGGCCGCGCCGCACCGCTACACGGCCGCCATGGCCGCGGACATCGAGGCACGCTGGCAGGACTTCTGGGACGCCGACGGCACCTATGCGGCGCCGAACCCGAGCGGTGACCTGGCGGGCGACCCCGCGCTGGTCGCCAAGCCCAAGAAGTTCATCATGGACATGTTCCCGTACCCCTCCGGTGCGGGCCTGCATGTCGGCCACCCCCTGGGCTACATCGCCACCGATGTATTCGCCCGTTACCAGCGGATGACCGGCCACAACGTCCTGCACACCCTGGGCTTCGACGCCTTCGGCCTGCCCGCCGAGCAGCACGCCGTACAGACCGGCGAGCACCCTCGGATCACCACCGAGGCGGCCATCAACAACATGAAGTCCCAGCTGCGCCGGCTGGGCCTGGGCCACGACAAGCGCCGGTCGTTCGCCACGATCGACCCGGACTACTACAAGTGGACCCAGTGGATCTTCCTGCAGATCTTCAACTCCTGGTACGACGACGAGGCGCGCACCGCCCGCCCGATCGCGGAGCTGGTCGCGCAGTTCGAGAGCGGTGAGCGCGCGCTGCCCGGCGGGCGCTCCTGGAACGAGCTGAGCGCCGCCGAGCGCGCCGACGTCCTGGGCGAGTACCGCCTGGCCTACGCCTCCGACGCGCCCGTCAACTGGTGCCCGGGCCTGGGCACCGTGCTGGCCAACGAGGAGGTCACCGCCGACGGCCGCTCCGAGCGCGGCAACTACCCCGTCTTCAAGGCCAAGCTGCGCCAGTGGAACATGCGCATCACCGCCTACGCCGACCGGCTGCTGGACGACCTGGACGCGCTGGACTGGCCCGAGGCCATCAAGCTGCAGCAGCGCAACTGGATCGGCCGCTCCGAGGGCGCCCGCGTCGACTTCCCGATCGACGGCGAGCGCATCACCGTCTTCACCACGCGCCCCGACACCCTGTTCGGCGCGAGCTACATGGTGCTGGCTCCCGAGCACCCGCTGGTCGAGAAGTTCACCCCGCAGGAGTGGCCCGAGGGCACGCACGACGTGTGGACCGGCGGTCACGCCACCCCGGCCGAGGCTGTCGCCGCGTACCGCGCGCAGGCCGCCTCCAAGTCCGACGTCGAGCGCCAGGCCGAGGCCAAGGACAAGACCGGCGTCTTCATCGGGGCGTACGCCACCAACCCGGTCAACGGCGAGCAGGTCCCGGTCTTCATCGCCGACTATGTGCTGATGGGCTACGGCACCGGCGCGATCATGGCCGTACCGGGGCACGACAGCCGTGACTTCGAGTTCGCGCGCGCCTTCGAACTGCCGATCCGCTGCGTGGTCGAGCCGACCGACGGCCGCGGCACGGACACCGCCACCTGGGACGAGGCCTTCGTCTCGTACGACGCGAAGATCGTCAACTCCACCGGTGAGGATGTCTCCCTGGACGGCCTGGGCGTCGTCGAGGCCAAGGCGCGTATCACCGAGTGGCTGGAGCGCACCGGCACCGGCGAGGGCACCGTCAACTTCCGGCTGCGGGACTGGCTGTTCAGCCGCCAGCGCTACTGGGGCGAGCCCTTCCCGATCGTCTACGACGAGGACGGCATCGCCCATGCGCTGCCCGAGTCGATGCTGCCTCTGGAGCTGCCGGAGGTCGAGGACTACTCCCCGCGCACCTTCGACCCGGACGACGCGGACACCCAGCCCGAGACGCCCCTGTCGCGCAACGAGGACTGGGTCAACGTCACGCTGGACCTGGGCGACGGCTCCGGTCCGCGCACCTACCGCCGCGAGACCAACACCATGCCCAACTGGGCCGGTTCCTGCTGGTACGAGCTGCGCTACCTGGACCCGCACAACTCCGAGAAGCTGGTCGACCCGGAGATCGAGCGGTACTGGATGGGCCCGCGCGAGGGCCAGCCGCACGGCGGTGTCGACCTGTACGTCGGCGGAGCCGAGCACGCGGTGCTGCACCTGCTGTACGCGCGCTTCTGGTCCAAGGTCCTGTTCGACCTGGGACACGTCTCCTCCGCGGAGCCGTTCCACAAGCTGTTCAACCAGGGCATGATCCAGGCCTACGTCTACCGTGACAGCCGCGGCATCGCCGTACCGGCCCTGGAGGTGGAGGAGCGCGACGGCGCGTACTACTACCAGGGCGAGAAGGTCTCCCGGCTGCTGGGCAAGATGGGCAAGTCCCTGAAGAACGCGGTCACTCCGGAGGCCATCTGCGCCGAGTACGGCGCCGACACCCTGCGCCTGTACGAGATGGCGATGGGCCCGCTGGACGTCTCGCGGCCGTGGGACACGCGCGCGGTGGTGGGCCAGTTCCGGCTGCTGCAGCGGCTGTGGCGCAATGTCGTGGACGAGAACTCCGGTGCGGTGACCGTCGTGGATGCCGAGCCCGACGAGGACACCCTGCGGGCGCTGCACAAGGCGATCGACGGAGTGCGCGGTGACCTGGAGGGCATGCGGTTCAACACCGCGATCGCCAAGGTCACCGAGCTGAACAACCACCTGACCAAGGCGGGCGGGGCGGTACCGCGTTCCGTCGCCGAGGCGCTGG
Organism: Streptomyces sp. NBC_00287; assembly: GCF_036173105.1. Lineage (NCBI taxonomy): Bacteria > Bacillati > Actinomycetota > Actinomycetes > Kitasatosporales > Streptomycetaceae > Streptomyces > Streptomyces sp. NBC_00287. The sequence continues at coordinate 3,300,041 of NZ_CP108053.1, read as the reverse complement.
TGCTGCTGGTGGCTCCGCTGGCCCCGCACATCGCCGAGGAGCTGTGGCGCAAGCTGGGGCACGAGGACTCGGTGGTGCACCGGGACTTCCCGGTGGCCGATCCGGCGTATGTCGTCGACGAGACGGTGACCTGCGTGGTGCAGATCAAGGGCAAGGTCAAGGCCCGTCTGGAGGTCGCGCCGTCCATCTCCGAGGAGGAGCTGGAGAAGGTGGCGCTGGCCGACGAGAAGGTCGTGGCGGCGCTGGACGGGGCCGGGATCCGCAAGGTGATCGTGCGGGCGCCGAAGCTGGTGAACATCGTTACCGCGTAAGGCCCCCTAAGGGTTCGGTACGGGCAGGTTCGGGGTTCTGCTGGAACTCCGGGCCTGCTCGCTGCGTTTACCGTGGAGAGCAGCGGCGAATGCTGTCGTGGAACCGAGGAGGAGCGTCGTGGAAGCAGTGATCGCAGTCGTGGCCCTGCTCTTCGTGCTCCTTGTGGTGCTCGGCGCGTACGCCACGGTGAAGGCGGTCGGCGCCGCCAAGCGCGGAGTGGACCGCACGCTCACCCAGGCCCGCCGCACGGTCGAGGACCACACCCTGCGCGCCAAGTCCTTCGCCCAGATCGGCCCGGCGAGCGAGCTGGCCCAGCTGCGGCTGAAACTGCGCACCTCGATGCGCGCCACCCAGGACGCGCTGCACGCGGGCGTGGCCGAGGACGAGTCCCTGAAGGAGTCCCTCGGCCTCTTCGAGCGGCTCAGCGCCCACGGTCATGAACTGGACGGCGAGCTACGGCGCCTGGAGAGCGAGCCGGACCGGGGGACCCTCGCCGAGCGGCTGCCCGGACTGCGCGAGCGCACCGAGCGCATCGTCAAGTCGGCGGACTCGCTGCGCTGGGCGGCCCGCGACCGGGCCCGCCGCTTCGCGGACGACGACCTGGACTCGCTGAGCGCCCAGATCGACGTGGAGTCCGGTGCCCTGCGGCACTGGACGACCGAGGAGCCGCCCGCCACCACGCCGCCGCCGTGGCCCGAGGCACCGGCCGCCGAAGCGCCGGCCGCGCAGCAGACCTGGCCGGACACACCCCAGCGGCAGACGGCCGAGGAGCCGACGAGACCGGCCATCACCCCGCCCGACCCGCGTCCGGCCTACCCCTGGCAGAAGAAGCCCCGCCCCGAGAGCACCACTTGATCCGGCCACAGCCCTCCAGGGTGAGCGGGGCCGGGCTGCCGCCCGGGCGCTACGCCAGGTAACCTCCAGTTCATGTCCCGCCATGTCGCGATCGTCACCGATTCAACGGCCTACCTGCCGCCGCGGACGATGGAGCGCCACGGCATCACGGCGGTGCCCCTGACCGTGGTCCTCGGTGACCAGGCGCTGGAGGAGGGCACCGAGATCTCGACCCGTTCCCTGGCCCAGGCACTGCAGAAACGGCGCCCGGTCACGACCTCGCGCCCCAGCCCGGAGCAGTTCGCGCAGACCTATCGCGAGGTCGCGGAGTCCGGCGCGACCGGAATCGTTTCGCTGCACCTGTCCGCCGAGCTGTCCGGTACCTACGACGCCGCGGTGCTCGCCGCGCGTGAGGCACCGGTGCCGGTGCGGGTGGTGGACACCGGAATGATCGCGATGGCCCTCGGCTTCTGCGCGCTTGCCGCGGCGGAGGTCGCGGAGACGGGCGGCACGGTCGACGAGGCCGTCACGGCCGCCGAGAAGCGGGCGGCGGGCACCTCCGCCTACTTCTACGTCGACACCCTCGACTATCTGCGCCGAGGTGGCCGAATCGGAGCGGCCCAGGCACTGCTCGGCTCGGCGCTCGCGGTGAAGCCGCTGCTGCGACTCAACGGCGGCCGTATCGAACCCCTGGAGAAGGTGCGGACGGCGTCGAAGGCCATCGCCCGTCTGGAGGAGATCGCCGCGGACCGGGCCGGCAGCGCACAGGTCGACATCGCCGTGCACCATCTCGCCGCCCCCGACCGGGCGTCGGCGCTGGCGGACCGGTTGCGGACGCGGGTGCGGGGTCTGGCGGATCTGCATGTGAGCGAGGTGGGCGCGGTGATCGGGGCGCACACGGGGCCTGGGTTGCTGGGAGTTGTGGTCTCGCCTCGGTGAGCGTCCCGCACTCGGGGCGTGTCCTTTGGGTGCTCACTCATGTGGGTGGCGGAGTTATCCACAACCGGGCGGTCGTCCCCGGGAATTGAGCAAGATCATCGCGGATTTCCGAGGTGTCCCATCCTCGGGGCATGGCACTTCGATCACGTACACGCACCGCCGCCGCGGCCAGTGGGCCCGGTCGCGGACCCCGCTCCGATGTCCGCACACGTCACCGCCGTCCGTACCCGCGCGGCCGGGCCCGGCACCGCCATGCCTCGGCCGAGGAGCTCCGCCGACGTGCGGAGGTGCTCTTCGGCGAACGAGCGGTGGAGGAACGGGAGTCGGGGAAGGGACCCCCGCCGGAGGAGGACGCGGGCCTGGATCCGGGTGCGCCCCTTGCCGTCGCGGCTGAGGACTGGCGGGGGCGGGCCGGGCTCGCACTGCGGGAGCGGCTGCCGTTGTGGATGCAGGAGCGGTGCGGACTTGAGCGGCGGAGTGTGGTGGCGCTCGCTGTGGTGCTGGTCGTCGCGGCGGGGTTTGCGGTGCAGCACTTCTGGACGGGGCGGACGCAGGATGTGCGGGCGCCTGAGGTGGTGGGGGCGGCCTCTTATGGAGAGGGGGAGGCGAGCGCGGAGCCGGGGGTAGGGCCGGCGAGCGCGTCGGCCGGGGCGTCGGCTGGTGCTTTGGCCGGTGCCCAGATCGTGGTGGACGTCAGTGGCAAGGTGCGGGAACCGGGGATCCATAGGCTGCCCCAGGGTTCCCGGGTCGACGACGCGTTGCGTGCGGCCGGCGGGGTGCGGCCCGGGACGAGTACGGCAGGGCTGAACCGGGCGCGCTTTCTAGTCGACGGTGAGCAGGTCGTCGTCGGTGCGCCCGCGCCGGTGCCAGGCGGTGCCCCGGTGCCGGGCCCGGCGGGAGCGGCGTCCACCGCCCCGGTCTCCCTCAACACGGCCACGGCCGAGCAGCTCGACACCCTGCCCGGCGTCGGACCGGTCCTGGCGCAGCACATCATCGACCACCGCACCCGCACCGGCGGTTTCCGCTCCGTGGAGGAGCTGCGCGAGGTCAATGGCATCGGCGAGCGCCGCTTCGCCGACCTGCGAAATCTCGTACGGCCATGACGGGCGCCCCCGGCTCCGTGCGCCCCGAGGTGCACGCGGCCTCCGGAAAACGGCTCGGTGCGTCCCACCCGCGGCAGGAAGGACCGACGGATCTTCGACTCGTACCGCCGGCGCTGGCGGCCTGGGCGACGGCGGCGTTGACACTGAACGCACCGGCCGGATGGGGCGTCGCGGTCGTGGCGGTGGCCCTGGGTCTGGGGGTCGCGCTCCTGTGGGTCCGGCGGCTCGCCCGGCCGCGGGTGCCGGTCGCCGCCGTTCTGCTCTGTGTGGCCGCGGGCGCCGCCTCGGCCGGGCTGCACGGCGCCGACCTGCGGCGCGGTCCGGTGCCGGAGCTGGCGCGGCAGTACGCCACCGTGACCGCGGAGGTGGAGCTCACCTCGGACCCCCGGCTGACCCGCCCCCGGGTCAGAGGGGACCGGACGACCCCGACCGCCGTGCTGATCAACGCCGAGGTGCGAAGGGTGGAGGCCGAGGGCGGGGCGGTGGCGGTGACGCGGACGCCGGTGCTGATGGTCGTGGAGGCGTCCGGAGGGTCGCCCTGGCTCGGGCTGCTGCCGTCCACCCGGCTGCGGGTGAGCGGCGCGAGACTGGCGCCCCCGCTGACGGGCGGGGACCGGATCGCGGCCGTGCTGCGGGTGCGGGGCGAGGCGGCGCCACGGGTTGTGGAGCCGGCGTCGGCGGCGCAGCGGCTCGCCGGGCGGCTGCGGGCAGGGTTGCGGGAGGCGACCGACGGACTGCCGGCGGACGCGCGGGCGCTGTTGCCGGGCCTGGTCGTCGGTGACACCTCGCGGATCACACCGGAGCTGGACGAGGCCTTCAAGGAGACCGATCTCGCGCACACGCTGGCGGTCTCCGGGAGCAACCTCACGATCATCCTGGTGCTGCTCATCGGGCCGCCGGGCACGGCTCAGCTCGTCGAACGCCGTGGTCTCGCGCCCCGGCTCGGGCTGTCCCTGCGGACGACCGCGCTGTGCGGAGGGGCGCTCACGCTCGCCTTCGTGGTCGTGTGCCGACCGGACCCGAGTGTGCTGCGGGCCGCGGCCTGCGGGGCCGTGGTCCTGCTCGCCCTGGCGACCGGGCGCCGCCGTTCCCTGGTGCCCGCGCTGGCCACGGCCGTCCTGCTCCTGGTGCTCTTCGCCCCATGGCTGGCCCGCAGTTACGGCTTCCTGCTCTCGGTCCTGGCCACCGGGGCGCTGCTGATGCTGGCACCGCGCTGGAGTGCCGCGTTGCGGCGGCGCGGGCTCGGTCCGCGGTGGGCGGAGGCGGTGGCGGCAGCGGCGGCCGCTCAGGTGGTGTGCGCGCCGGTCGTGGTGGTGCTGTCGGCGCGGGTGAGCCTGGTGGCGGTGCCGTGCAATCTGCTGGCGGAGTTCGCGCTCGCGCCGGCCACCGTGCTCGGCTTCGCGGCGCTGGCGACGGCCCCGGTGGCGATGCCCGTGGCCAAACTGCTGGCGTGGTGCGCGAGTTGGCCCGCCGGGTGGATCGCGGACATCGCCAGGACCGGGGCGGCGCTGCCCGGTGCGGGGATCGACTGGCCGGGCAGCTGGGCCGGGGCGGGGCTGCTGCTCCTTGTCACCGTGGCCGCGCTGCTGGTCGGCCGACGCTTGTGGCGGCACCCCTGGTGGTGCGGGGCCGGTGCGGTGCTGCTGGTGCTGGCCGTGGTGCAGCCGCCGCCGCTGGTGAGGGTGATCAGCGGCTGGCCACCGCCGGGCTGGCGGCTGGTCATGTGCGATGTGGGACAGGGGGACGCGGCGGTGCTCGCGGCCGGTGAGGGCACCGGGGTGGTCGTGGACGCCGGACCCGACCCGGAGCTCGTCGACCACTGTCTGCGCACGCTGGGCATCACCCGGATCCCGCTGGTCGTGCTGACCCACTTCCACGCCGACCATGTGGCGGGCCTGCCCGGGGTGCTGCGCGGCCGGGCCGTGGGGACGATCGAGACGACCGGTCACGAGGAGCCGGTGGAGCAGGTGGAGTTCGTACGGAGACAGGCCGCGACGCGGGGGGTTCCGGTGACGCGCGCCATGGCCGGGGAGCGGCGGCGCACCGGGGAGCTGTCCTGGGAGGTGCTGTGGCCGCCGCCGAGGCCGCTGGCGGAACCGGAAGGGCCGAACGACGCCAGCGTCACGATGCTCGCGGAGGTGGCGGGGTTGCGGATTCTGCTGCTCGGGGATCTCGAACCTCCGGCCCAGCGGGCCCTGCTGAGGTCGCCGGCGGGTGGGCTGCTGGGCGGGGTGGATGTGCTGAAGGTCGCCCACCATGGTTCGGCCTACCAGGATCCGGAGCTGATACGCAGGGCGGCCCCGCGGCTGGCGCTGATCTCCTGCGGTGAGGGCAACCCGTATGGCCATCCGGCTCCCGGTACGGTCGCGGCGCTGCGGGCGCAGGGGGCGGCGGTGCTGCGGACGGACGAGGACGGGGCGTTGGCCGTCGTGGGCGAGGGCCGGGAGCTGCGAGTGGCGGGAGACTGAGGGCATGAATTCCGCAGAGGTTGATGCCTATCTGAACCGGCTCGGGGTGGCACACCCGGCATGGCCCACCGTGGACGTCCTGCGCGAGCTTCATGTGCGCCATCTGCAGACGGTGCCGTTCGAGAACCTGTCGATCCACCTCGGCGAGGAGATCGTGCTGGAGGAGAAGCGGCTGCTGGACAAGCTGGTGGGCGCGCGGAGGGGAGGGTTCTGCTACGAACTGAACGGCGCGTTCGGGGTGTTGCTCGCGGCGCTGGGGTACGAGGTGACGCTGCTGGCGGCACGGGTGTACGACGGTGACGGGCGGCTGGGGATCCCGTACGACCATCTCGCGCTGCGGGTGCGGACCGTGGACGGGGGTGAGTGGCTGGCCGACGTCGGGTTCGGGGCGCACAGTCACTTTCCGCTGGCGTTGGAGGCGCGGGGTGAGCAGGAGGATCCCGCGGGTGTGTTCCGGATCGTGGAGGCGGGGCCGGATACGGCGGGGGTGCGGGGCGGGTACCGGGTGCCGGAGGCGGCGGATCTGGACGTCGTGATGAACGGCAGGCCGGAGTACCGGCTGGAGACGCGGCCCCGGGTGCTCGGTGACTTCGTCGCCGGGGCCTGGTGGCACAGCACCTCGCCGGGCTCGCATTTCACTCAGTCGCTGGTCTGTTCGCGGGTGACGGAGGACGGGGGGCGGATCACGCTCAGCGGGCGGACCTTCAAGACGACGGGGGCGGACGGGGCGCGGGAGGAGCGGTATCTGAGGACGGACGAGGAGGTGCTGACGGCGTATCGGGAGCGGTTCGGGATCGAGCTGGAGCGGGTGCCGGCAGTGCGGAAGGGGTGAGGGGTGGTGGGGATGTGCGCGGCGGGAGAATGGCTGCGTGAGTGATGTGAGACATGTGCTGGTGCTGCCTGACCGTGATGCGGCCGAGGAGGTCGTGGAGGCGCTCCGGGAGCGGTTCGGGGTGGCTGAGGAGCCTCGGATGGTGCGGGACGCGTTGGCCGGGGAGGACGACGCGGAGGACGCGCAGTGGCTGGTGGTGCTGCGGGATGAGGGTGCGGTGCTTGATCCTGCGGAGCTGGATGCGTTTGCGGGGGAGTGGGAGGGGTGGCGGGAGGAGCCGTAGCCGTCCGTCGGGGTAGCGGGTTTCGCTCGCCTGCGCCGGCGGGGTGCTGCCCGCAGCGCGTCCCCCGTTGTCAGTCCCCCGTGCCATCCTTGACCCGATGGCCAGGAAAGCTGCTACCGACGATGTGCTTGCCCCCGTGACGCTAGCCGTGGGGCAGGAAGAGCTGTTGCTTGATCGGGCTGTGCAGGAGGTTGTGCGGGCCGCCAGAGCTGCTGATGCCGATACCGATGTCCGGGATCTCAGTCCCGAGCAGTTGCAGCCGGGGACTCTTGCCGAGTTGACCAGTCCTTCGCTCTTTGCCGAGCGCAAGGTCGTTGTCGTGCGGAACGCTCAGGATCTGTCCGCCGACACCATCAAGGATGTGAAGGCCTACCTCGGGGCGCCGGCCGAAGAGATCACGCTGGTGCTGCTGCACGCCGGCGGGGTCAAGGGCAAGGGGCTGCTCGATGCCGCCCGGAAGGCGGGCGCCCGGGAGGTCACCTGTCCCAAGATGACCAAGCCCGCGGACCGGCTGGCCTTCGTGCGGCAGGAGTTCCGGGCCACCGGGCGGTCCGCCACCCCCGAGGCCTGTCAGGCGCTCGTCGACTCCATCGGGAGTGATCTGCGAGAGCTGGCGTCCGCCGTGTCGCAGCTGGTCGCCGATGTCGAGGGCACCATCGACGAGGCCGTCGTCGGGCGGTACTACACCGGGCGGGCCGAGGCCTCCAGCTTCACCGTCGCCGACCGGGCCGTGGAGGGACGGGCCGCCGAGGCGCTGGAGGCGCTGCGGTGGTCCCTGGCCACCGGTGTGGCACCCGTCCTGATCACCAGCGCTCTCGCCCAGGGCGTCCGCGCCATCGGCAAGCTCTCCTCCGCGCGCGGCGGGCGGCCCGCCGATCTCGCCCGTGAGCTGGGCATGCCGCCCTGGAAGATCGACCGGGTACGGCAGCAGATGCGCGGCTGGACGCCCGACGGAGTCGCCGTAGCGCTGCGGGCCGTCGCCGAGGCCGACGCCGGGGTCAAGGGCGGCGGTGACGACCCCGAGTACGCCCTGGAGAAGGCGGTCGTCACCATCGCGCGGGCGGCCCGTTCCAGAGGACGATAGCCACGCCAGGGAGGAAGATTGTGCGTGTCAGCCGTCCAGCGCCGGACTAGGAAAGGTGGCGGTCGACATGGCTGAACACCCGCACGCACAGCTCGTCCGCAAGGGATACGAGGCCTTCATACAAGGGGACATGGACACCCTGCGCGGGCTGCTCTCCTCGGACTGCACACACCACGTGCCCGGCAGTCACCAGCTGTCCGGTGATTACAAGGGCCAGGACGCCGTCATCGAGATGTACGGCCGGCTCGCCGCGGAGACCGGCGGCACCATGCGGGTCGAGCTGCGCAACATCCTCGTCGACGGCCGCGGCCACGCCGTCGCCGTCCACCGTTTCAGCGCCGACCGGGGCGGCAAGCACCTCGACGAGAACGGCGCCATCGTCTTCCGTATCGTCGGAGACAAGGTCACCGACCTCGACGAATGCATCGAGAACATGGACAAGGCCAACGAATTCTGGGCGTGAAGCCCGGCATGCCGAAGGCCCCGGTGCCGGTCCTGGGGAGGACGGGCGCCGGGGCCTTCGGTTCAAGACGGTGAGCTCGCACCCGCGTGGCGAACGCAGTCGCGTGCAAGCTCGGGGTGCCGGTCGGGAGCGGATGAGAGAGGGCCCGCTCTGGGTCCTTCCGGCGATTCGGACCCTGAAGGATCCGGTCAGATCAAGAGATAAGGATCAGCCCTTGAGGGAAGCGACCTTCGAAGCAAGCGCCGACTTCTTGTTGGCGGCCTGGTTCTTGTGGATGACGCCCTTCGCGACGGCCTTGTCGAGCTGACGCGCGGCAGCGCGCTGGTACTCGGTGGCCTTCTCGGTGTCACCCGCGGCAGCGGCCTCACGGGCCTTGCGGATCGCGGTCTTCAGGGAGGACTTGACGGCCTTGTTGCGCAGCCGAGCCTTCTCGTTGGTCTTGATCCGCTTGATCTGGGACTTGATGTTCGCCACGAATGAGCCTCTACAGGTTCTGGCACGGGGCCGCACGCGAGCCGCACGGAATCCGCACCGGGTGATTTTCTTGGGGTGTGCCTCGCGCTGAGAGGGCATGAGACACAGCCACCCAGACTACCAGCGGCCCAGCATCCGGCCCAAACCGGTCTCCGGTCGCCACCCGTGGGACCATGGAGCCTACGTATAGACCCGATCGTTCCGACCCGAGACCGCAGACGGCTGCGGACACCTCAAGAATCAGGACCCTGCGTGCCCGCGATCCCTAGCCATGTGCCCGAACCGAGCCGAACCGACCCGGCTCTGATCCGCAATTTCTGCATCATCGCGCACATCGACCACGGCAAGTCCACGCTCGCCGACCGGATGCTCCAGCTGACCGGTGTGGTCGAGCAACGGCAGATGCGCGCTCAGTACCTCGACCGCATGGACATCGAGCGCGAGCGCGGTATCACCATCAAGTCCCAGGCCGTGCGTCTGCCCTGGGCGCCCACCACGGACCCGGGCAACACGCACATCCTCAACATGATCGACACCCCTGGGCACGTCGACTTCACCTACGAGGTCTCGCGGTCGCTCGCCGCCTGCGAGGGCACCGTCCTCCTCGTCGACGCCGCCCAGGGCATCGAGGCCCAGACCCTCGCCAACCTCTACCTGGCGATGGAGAACGACCTCAAGATCATCCCCGTACTGAACAAGATCGACCTGCCGGCCGCCCAGCCGGAGAAGTTCTCCGAGGAGCTCGCCAACCTCATCGGCTGCGACCCCGAGGACGTGCTCAAGGTCTCCGCCAAGACCGGTGTCGGCGTCGACGCGCTGCTCGACCGGGTTGTCCGCGAGGTCCCGGCGCCGGTCGGTGTCAAGGACGCCCCCGCCCGCGCGATGATCTTCGACTCGGTCTACGACTCCTACCGCGGTGTCGTGACCTACGTCCGTGTCATCGACGGCCAGCTCAGCAAGCGCGAGCGCATCAAGATGATGTCGACCGGCGCCACCCACGAGCTGCTGGAGATCGGCACCAACTCGCCGGAGATGCTCGGCGCCGACGGACTCGGCGTCGGCGAGGTGGGCTATCTGATCACCGGTGTGAAGGACGTCCGCCAGTCCAAGGTCGGTGACACCGTCACCAGCCAGAGCAAGGGCGCCACCGAGGCCCTCGGCGGCTACAAGGACCCGAAGCCGATGGTCTTCTCCGGTTTGTATCCGCTGGACGGCTCCGACTACCCCGAGCTGCGCGAGGCCCTCGACAAGCTCCAGCTCAACGACGCCGCCCTGGTCTACGAGCCGGAGACCTCCGCCGCCCTCGGCTTCGGTTTCCGCGTCGGCTTCCTCGGCCTGCTCCACCTCGACGTGATCCGGGAGCGGCTCGAGCGCGAATTCGGGCTCGATCTCATCGCCACCGCGCCGAACGTGGTCTACCGGGTGGTGATGGAGGACGGCACCGAGCACATCGTCACCAACCCGAGCGAGTTCCCCGAGGGCAAGATCAACGAGGTGTACGAGCCCGTCGTACGCGCCACGATCCTCGCCCCGACCGAGTTCATCGGCTCGATCATGGAGCTGTGCCAGACCCGGCGCGGCACCCTCCTCGGCATGGACTACCTCTCCGAGGACCGCGTCGAGATCCGCTACACCCTGCCGCTCGCGGAGATCGTCTTCGACTTCTTCGACCAGCTGAAGTCGAAGACGCGTGGGTACGCCTCGCTCGACTACGAGCCCACCGGTGAGCAGACCTCCAGCCTGGTCAAGGTCGACATCCTGCTGCACGGCGACAAGGTGGACGCCTTCTCGGCGATCACCCACAAGGACGCGGCGTACGCGTACGGCGTGCGGCTCGTCGCCAAGCTGCGTGAGCTCATCCCGCGGCAGGCCTTCGAGGTGCCCATCCAGGCCGCCATCGGCTCCCGGGTCATCGCCCGCGAGACCATCCGCGCCATCCGCAAGGACGTCCTCGCCAAGTGCTACGGCGGTGACATCTCCCGTAAGCGGAAGCTGCTGGAGAAGCAGAAGGAGGGCAAGAAGCGGATGAAGATGGTGGGTTCCGTGGAAGTTCCGCAGGAGGCCTTCATCGCCGTACTGAGCAGTGATGACAGCGCGGGGTCGGGCAAGGGCAAGAAGTAACCGCCGGTTACATCAGCTCACCCCGGCAAAACGGGCACTCAGGGGTCCGTCGTACGAAAGTGCGGCGGGCTCCTGCGCAGTTAAGGGGTAGGTCTCTGTACGAAGTGACAGGGCGCAGACTCTTACGCCCTGGCCGGTCGCGCTTTACTCTGATCCCTGCTCGATAGTTACTCGCGAGTTAAACAACGGCGCGCGAGTGGAACCAGCCGCACCCTGAGCCAGCCGCATCGTCGCGGGCCCCGGAGGATGTCGTGAGCGACACACAGACTTTGATCGAGAACCGTCCGCCGAGCGTGGCGGCCCTCTTCCTGGAGCGCGTGGCGGCCACGCCGGACGCCGAGGCGTACCGCTATCCCGTGCCGAATGCGGCCGGGGAGGGCCCGGACGACTGGAAGTCGCTGAACTGGGCCCAGGCCGCCGAGCGGGTCTACGCGATCGCCGCAGGCCTCATCGAACTGGGAGTGCAGCCCGAGCAGCGGGTCGCGCTCGCCTCCTCGACCCGGATCGAGTGGATCCTCGCCGACCTCGGCATCATGTGCGCCGGCGCCGCCACGACCACGGTCTATCCGCAGACCAACGCCGAGGAGTCGGCGTTCATCCTGTCCGACTCCGACAGCCGGGTGCTGATCGCCGAGGACGCGGCCCAGCTCGCCAAGGCGGTCGAGAAGCGCGCCGAGCTGCCCGACCTCACCCATGTCGTGGTGATCGACCCGGCCGGCGTCGAGACCGCCGACTGGATCCTCACCCTGGACGAGCTGGAGAAGCGCGGCGCCGCCCGGCTCGAGAAGGACCCCGAACTGATCAAGGAGCGGGTCGGCGCGATCACCAAGGATCAGCTCGCCACCCTCATCTACACCTCCGGCACCACCGGGCGCCCCAAGGGCGTGCGCCTCCCGCACGACAACTGGTCGTACATGGCCAAGGCCATCGCCGCGACGGGGCTCGTCGGCCAGGACGATGTGCAGTACCTGTGGCTGCCGCTCGCGCACGTCTTCGGCAAGGTGCTCACCTCCGGCCAGATCGAGGTCGGCCATGTCACCGCGGTCGACGGCCGCGTCGACAAGATCATCGAGAATCTGCCGGTCGTGCAGCCGACGTACATGGCGGCCGTGCCGCGCATCTTCGAGAAGGTCTACAACGGGGTCGTCGCCAAGGCCCGCGCGGGCGGCGGCGCCAAGTACAAGATCTTCCAGTGGGCGGCCGAGGTGGCCCGCGAGTACGCCAAGGTCAGCCAGGACAACTTCCGGCGCACCGGCACCGCGTCGGTCCCCTTCGGGCTCGGCGCGAAGCACAAGGTCGCCGACGCGCTCGTCTACTCCAAGCTGCGGGAGGCCTTCGGCGGACGGCTGCGGGCCTGTGTCTCCGGCTCGGTCGCGCTGGCCCCGGAGATCGGCTACTTCTTCGCCGGCGCCGGCATCCACATCCTCGAGGGCTACGGCCTGACCGAGTCCTCCGCCGCCTCCTTCGTCAACCCGGGCGAGGCGTACCGCACCGGCACGGTCGGCAAGCCGCTGCCCGGCTGCGAGGTCCGGATCGCCGACGACGGCGAGATCCTGCTGCGCGGGCCCGGGATCATGGAGGGCTACCACGGGCTGCCCGAGAAGACCGCCGAGGTGCTGGAGGCGGACGGCTGGTTCCACACCGGCGACATCGGCGAGCTGTCGCCCGACGGCTATCTGCGGATCACCGACCGCAAGAAGGACCTGTTCAAGACCTCCGGCGGCAAGTACATCGCGCCGACCGAGATCGAGGGCTCCTTCAAGTCGGTCTGCCCCTACGTCTCCAACATCCTGGTGCACGGTGCCGACAAGAACTTCTGTACGGCGCTCATCGCGCTGGACGAGGTCGCTCTCCTCGGCTGGGCCAAGGAGAACGGCATGGAGGGCAAGTCGTACGCGGAGATCGTGGCCGCGCCGGAGACCATTGCCATGGTCGAGGGCTATGTGAAGCAGCTCAACGAGGGGCTTCAGCGGTGGCAGACCATCAAGAAGTTCCGGCTGCTGCCCCGGGATCTCGATGTGGAGCACGGTGAGATCACGCCGAGCCTGAAGCTGAAGCGGCCGGTGGTGGAGCGGGAGTACCAGCATCTGCTCGACGAGATGTACGCCGGTACGCGCGAGGCGTAGTCACGGCTCGTTCTTGTTCATCTGCTCTCGGAGTTCCTGGACCTCCGCCCGGAGCGCCTCCAGTTGGAGTTGCTTCTGGTGCAGGTCCAGGAACACCCTGACCTTTGCCCTGAGGATCCATGGGTCGAAGGGCTTGGTCAGGTAGTCCGCGGCGCCTGTCGCATAGCCGCGGAACGTGTAGCCCGCGTCGTCCTCCGCTCCGGTCAGGAAGATGATCGGGACGTCCTTCGTCTGGTCCAGGCGTTTGATGTTCGCCGCCGTTTCGAAGCCGTCCATGCCCGGCATACGGACGTCCAGCAGGACCAGGGCGAAGCGGCGGCGCAGCAGGGCCTTCATGGCCTCCTCGCCGGAACGGGCGCGTACCAGGGGCTCGTTGAGGGAACCCAGGACCGCCTCCAGCGCGATCAGGTTGTCCTCCATGTCGTCGACCAGGAGGATGCCGGCACGCTCGTCGTGCATGTGGTCGGCGTTCATGGCGTGGTCTCGTCGGCTCCCTCCGGGTCCAGCAGACCGCACACGACGGTGAGCAGTCGGTCGACGTCCACCGGTTTCGGTACGTAGTCGTTGGCGCCGCGCGCGATGGACTTCTCCCGGTCCCCGGGCATCGCCTTGGCGGTCAGCGCGATGATGGGCAGGCCCACCCAGCGACGGGTGCGGCGGATGGCGGCGATGGTCTCGTAGCCGTCCATCTCCGGCATCATGATGTCCATCAGGATGAGTTCGACGTCCGGGTTGCGCTCCAGCGTCTCGATGCCCTCACGGCCGTTCTCCGCGTAGAGCACCGGCATCCCGACCCGGCCGAGCACATGCGTCAGCGCGAACACATTGCGGATGTCGTCGTCCACGATCAACACCCGCCGCCCGGACAGGATCTGCCCCGCCCGCCCCGACTGCCACTCCTCCAGCCTGGTCGGCGCGGGCCAGGCGTCGTCGGCCTCCGGCACGGTGGACACCTGCTCCGGCACGAGTACGGCGCTCCGGTCGTCGGTCACCGGGTGGCCGGGGCTGACGACAGGGACGTACAGGGTGAAGGTGGAGCCCTTGCCCGGCTCGCTCTCGGCGACGATACGGCCGCCCAGCAGGCCCGCGATCTCCCGGCTGATGGACAGACCGAGCCCGGTGCCGCCGTACTTGCGGTTGGTGGTGCCGTCGGCCTGCTGGAACGCCTCGAAGATCACCGGGAGTTTCTCCGGCGCGATACCGATGCCGGTGTCGGACACCTCGAAGGCGATCACCTCGCCGCTCTCCCGGACGCCCACGAGTTCGGGCTCCGTGACCCGGCCGACCCGTAGCTCGACCCGGCCCGACGCGGTGAACTTGATGGCGTTGGAGAGCAGATTGCGCAGGATCTGCTGGAGGCGCTGCTCGTCCGAGTACATCTCGCGCGGGACGTCCTCGCCGACCGACACCTCGAAGGCGAGCCCCCGGTCGTGGGTGAGCGGGCGGAACGTGGCGTGGACGTAGTCCAGGAGCTTGATCAGCGGCAGGCGCTTGGGGCGTACGTCCATCCGGCCCGCCTCGATCTTCGACAGGTCGAGGATGTCGTTGATCAGTTGGAGCAGGTCCGAGCCCGACCTGTGGATCGTCGTCGCGAACTGGACCTCCTGGTCGGAGAGATGGCCGTCCGGGTTGTCCGAGAGGAGACGGGCGAGGATCAGCAGGGAGTTCAGCGGGGTGCGCAGCTCGTGCGACATGTTCGCCAGGAACTCCGACTTGTACTGCGAGGAAGTGGCCAGCAGGGCGGCCTTCTCCTCCAGTTCGGCGTTGGAGCGCTGCAACTCCGCCTGCTGTTTCTGGAGTTCGTCCGAGCGCTCCTGGAGCTGCATGGCCAGGCGCTGGGACTCGCCGAGCAGGGACTCGGTGCGGGAGTTGGCGATGATGGTGTTGATGGCGACGCCGATGGTGTTCACGAACTGGTCGAAGAAGGCCAGGTGGACATCGGAGAAGCGGGAGAAGGACGCCAGCTCGATCACCCCGAGGAGCTTGTCCTCGAAAAGGATCGGGATGATGACGATGGTGGTGGGGGCCGCTTCCCCGAGGCCGCTGTTGATCTTGATGTAGTCGACCGGGGCCCCCTCGACGAGGATGCGCTTCTTCTCCCGGGCCGCCTGCCGGACCAGGCCGTGCACGGGCAGTCCGCCGGTCTCCACGGTCGCGCCCTGGGCGGCGCCGTAGCCGGCGATGAACGCCAGGCCCTTCGCGGGCTCGGTGGTGCGCAGCGCGCTGTCCTCGTCCGGGTCGGCCAGGTAGAACGCGCCGTACTGGGCGTTCACCAGCGGGGTCAGCTCACGCAGGATGAGGTCGGCGACCTCCATCAGGTCCCGGTGGCCCTGCATCAGGGCGGCGAGCCGGGCGAGGTTGGATTCCAGCCAGTCCTTGGCGCGGGTCGTCTCGCGCAGGTTGGCCACCATCAGGTTGATGTTGTCCTTGAGCTCGGCCACCTCGCCCTGTGTCTCCACGGTGATCGAACGGGACATGTCGCCCTGTGCCACGGCCGAGGCCACCTCGGCGATGGCGCGGACCTGGGTGGTGAGGTTCAGGGCGAGCTCGTTCACATTGGTCGTCAGACGCTTCCAGGTGCCGTACACGCCCTCGACCCGTGCCTGGCCGCCGAGTTGGCCCTCGGAGCCGACCTCGCGGGCCACGCGGGTGACCTCGGAGGAGAAGGAGGAGAGCGTGTCGACCATGGTGTTGATGGTGGTCTTGAGCTCCAGGATCTCGCCGCGCGCGTCCACGTCGATCTTCTTCGACAGATCGCCCTGGGCGACGGCGGTGGCGACCTGGGCGATATTGCGGACCTGTGAAGTGAGGTTGTCGGCCATGTAGTTGACGTTGTCCGTCAGATCCCGCCAGACGCCGGAGACCCCGAGCACCTGGGCCCGTCCGCCCAGCCGGCCGTCGGTGCCGACCTCGCGGGCGACCCTGGTCACCTCGTCGGCGAAGGCGCGCAGTTGCTCCACCATCGTGTTGACGGTGTCCTTGAGTTCGAGGATCTCGCCGCGGGCGTCGACGGTGATCTTCTTGGAGAGGTCGCCGTTGGCCACCGCCGTAGTCACCTGGGCGATGTTGCGGACCTGCGAAGTCAGGTTCAGGGCCATGAAGTTGACGTTGTCGGTGAGGTCTTTCCAGACGCCGCTCACGCCTCGTACCTGAGCCTGACCACCGAGGTTTCCTTCGGTGCCGACCTCGCGGGCGACGCGCGTCACTTCGTCGGCGAAGGCGGAAAGCTGGTCGACCATCGTGTTGATGGTGGACTTCAGCTCCAGGATCTCGCCCTTCGCTTCCACGGTGATCTTCTTGCCGAGGTCGCCCTGGGCCACGGCGGTGGAGACGAGGGCGATGTTCCGCACCTGTGAGGTGAGGTTGTCGGCCATGAAGTTGACGTTGTCGGTGAGGTCCTTCCAGACGCCCGACACACCTCGCACCTGGGCCCGGCCGCCGAGGTTTCCTTCGGTGCCGACCTCGCGGGCGACGCGGGTGACTTCGTCGGCGAAGGCGGAGAGCTGGTCGACCATCGTGTTGATCGTCGACTTCAGCTCCAGGATCTCACCCTGGGCGTCGACGGTGATCTTCTGACTCAGATCTCCATTGGCGACGGCGGTCGTCACCTGGGCGATATTGCGGACCTGCGAAGTCAGGTTCGAGGCCATGAAGTTGACGTTGTCCGTGAGGTCCTTCCAGACCCCGGAGACGCCCCGCACCTGGGCCCGGCCGCCCAACTGGCCCTCGGTGCCGACTTCGCGGGCGACGCGCGTCACTTCGTCGGCGAAGGCGGAGAGCTGGTCGACCATCGTGTTGACGGTCAGCTTGAGTTCGAGCAGCTCGCCGGTCGCCTCGACGGTGACCGTACGGGTCAGGTCGCCGCGTGCCACCGCCGTCGTCACCAGGGCGATGTCCCGCACCTGTGCCGTCAGCCGGGACGCCATGGTGTTGACGGCCTCGGTGACATCTCGCCAACTTCCCGACAGACCCTGTACCTTGGCCCGGCCGCCGAGCCGTCCCTCGGTGCCGACCTCGCGGGCCACCCGGGTCACCTCGCCGGTGAACAGGGAGAGCTGGTCGACCATCTTGTTCACGGCCCGGCCAAGACGCCGCAGATCGCCGCGTAACTGCCGGGAGCCGTCGTGCAGATCGACCCGCTGGGTCAGATCGCCGCCCGCCACCGCGTCCAGGACCCGCGTCGCGTTGGCCGCCGGGGCCACGATGGCGTCGAGCAGCTGGTTCACGTCATTGACCCGGGCCGTCCACGCGCCCTGGCCCGGGCTCGCCGCCAGCCGCTCGTCCAGCCGGCCGTGCCGTACGAGCTCTCTCCTGACCCGCTGCACCTCGGAGTTGAAGTGCAGACTGCGGTTCATGATCTGGTTGTAGGCCGCGACGAGTTCGGCCACCACACCTGTGCCCGGATCGGACACCTCGCGGAAGTCGCCGTCCCGGGCAGCTGCCATCGCGGCGAGCAGAGGACGCAGATCCGATGCCCGAATCTGACCGTCTTCGAGCACGCGTGTACCACTGTTCTCACTCATGGCGGCCCACTTCGGTAACTCGGTGCTTATGGGCGTGGCCAGTCTGTCACTCTGTCCGCGTCGACCGAGGCTATTCGTCCGAACCGCTCGGGGAGCTGTCCATGAGGGCCATTCCGGCGCAACGGGAGACCGTTTCCCGTGCCTCTGATGTGCCTGCGCACGAGAGCGTGCGCCCGCGCGCGTGGACCTGCGCGACCCTGCCCGGAAGCCCCCTCGCGCCGGGCTCCGCCCGCGCACTCGTGCACGCCGGCCTCACCGAGTGGGCCGAACTCGGCCTGCCCGGCACCGAGCACCGCACCGCGCGCCTCGCCGACGACACCGCGCTGGTCGTCAGCGAACTGGTCACCAACGCCGTAGTGCACGCGGGCACCGACATAGAGCTGGTGTGCCGGATGGAGGAGGAGACCGGCGCGATCGTCGTCGAGGTCTCCGACCGCCATCCCTCGCGCGCCCCGCGCGACGGCACCCCCGAACCGGCGGACGGCACACCGGAGTACGGGCGCGGACTGAGCCTGGTCGGACGGCTCGCGGAGTCCTGGGGCGTGACCTACCGCACCGGCGTGAAGACGGTGTGGGCACGTCTTGCCGCCGAGGAGCACCAGGAGGAGGCCGGGACTCCGCGCCCCTTCTCGATACCGGGCCCGGGACCGCGGCGGCCCGAGCGCGACCGGGACTGGTTGGGCCGGGGCGCCCTGTCGTTCCTCGCCGAGGCCTCCGATCTGCTCGCCGGGCAGCTCGACGAGGACCTGGTCGCCGCGCTCACCGGGCAGCTGCTCGTGCCCCGGCTCGCCGACTGGTGCGCGGTGTGGCTCGAGGACGAGCTCACCGGGCGCGGCTGGGCGCCGCACGGCACCGCGGGCGCCGGGCCCCGTCTTGCCCGGGTCTGGCACGGCAGCGAGAACCGCATCGAGGACCTGCGCGTGGCGCTGGAGAAGGAGCCGCCCCGCCCGCCGGACGACCTGCTCTCCGGGCCCGTGCCGCACCCCTGGCCCGGGGAGGCGCTGGAGCCGGAGGGCACGGCATTGGCGTACCGGCTGATCGCGGGCGGCCGACCGCTGGGCACGCTCGTCATCGGGCGGGCCGGTCCCGCGGGCTTCCCCGACGAGGTCACCGGGCTCGTGGAGGACCTGGGCCGCCGGGTGGCGCTCGCCATCGGCGCGGCCCGGCAGTACGCCCGTCAGGCCACCATCAGCGCGGTCCTCCAGCGCGGACTGCTGCCCGGCGCCGTCGCCGAGATCCCGGGGGTGCGCAGCGCCCTCGTCTACGAGCCCTGCGACCAGGGCGGGCCGAGCGGCGACTTCTACGACGTGTTCCCGGCCGCCGACGGCCGCTGGTGCTTCGCCGTCGGTGACGTCCAGGGCAAGGGCCCGGAGGCGGCGGTGGTGATCGGCCTGGCCCGCCCCTGGCTACGGCTGCTGGCCCGGGAGGGCTACCGAGTGGCCGACGTCCTCGACCGCCTCAACCAGCTCCTCCTCGACGACGCCACGGAGGCGGCGGACGCCAATGCCCGCGCCCTGGTCGGCCCGGCGCCCCCGGGAGAGGGCCCCCAGACCCGCTTCCTCTCCCTGTTGTACGGCGAGCTGGCTCCCTTCGACGGCGGCGTCCTGTGCACCCTCGCCTCCGCCGGACACCCGTTGCCGCTGCTGTTGGGCCCCGACGGGGACGTCCGTACGGCAGCGCAGCCGCAGACTCTGCTCGGGGTCATCGAGGACGCCACGTACACCAGCGAGACCCTGGAGCTGCGGCCCGGGGACAGCCTGCTGTGCGTGACGGACGGAGTGACGGAGCGGCGCTGCGGCTCACGCCAGTTCGACGACGGGGACGGGCTCGCGACCGCGCTCGCCGGGTGCGCGGGGCTCAGCGCGCAGTCGATCGCGGAGCGGATCCGGCGGCTCGTGCACGACTTCGGGGGGCGGCCGCCGGAGGACGATCTGGCGCTGCTGGTGCTCCAGGCCGAGTAAAGGGTCGGGATGCTCGGGGTGCCGAGCAAGGGTTCGGTGTGCTGGACAATGGAAGGCATGCCTTCCGCACTCCCCGACGGCGAGCCGGTCCCCGACGACGGCACGCTGCCCGCCACCGCGCTCACCGGCGCGGCCGACCGCCCGCTCGGCTTCTACCTGCACGTCCCGTACTGCGCGACCCGCTGCGGGTACTGCGACTTCAACACCTACACCGCGACCGAGCTGCGCGGCACGGGTGGCGTGCTTGCCTCCCGCGACAACTACGCGGACACCCTGATCGACGAGATCCGCCTGGCGCGGAAGGTACTGGGCGACGACCCGCGCGCGGTGCGGACGGTCTTCGTGGGCGGCGGTACGCCGACGCTGCTGGCGGCGGATGATCTCGTACGGATGCTGGGGGCGATCCGGGACGAGTTCGGGCTCGCGTCCGACGCCGAGATCACGACGGAGGCGAACCCGGAGTCGGTGGACCCGGCGTACCTCTCCCGGCTGAGGGAGGGCGGCTTCAACCGGATCTCCTTCGGCATGCAGAGCGCGAAGCAGCATGTGCTGAAGGTGCTGGACCGGACGCATACGCCCGGCCGCCCCGAGGCATGTGTGGCGGAGGCACATGCGGCGGGCTTCGACCATGTGAACCTGGACCTGATCTACGGCACGCCCGGGGAGTCGGACGACGACTGGCGGGCGTCGCTGGAATCGGCGATCGGCGCCGGTCCTGACCATGTCTCGGCGTACGCGCTGATCGTCGAGGAGGGCACGCAGCTCGCCCGACGGATCCGCCGGGGCGAGGTCCCGATGACCGACGACGACGTCCACGCCGACCGCTATCTGATGGCGGAATCCGTGCTGTCCTCGGCGGGCTTCGACTGGTACGAGGTCTCGAACTGGGCGACCTCGGAAGCGGGCCGGTGCCTGCACAACGAGCTGTACTGGCGGGGCGCGGACTGGTGGGGGGCCGGTCCTGGGGCGCACTCGCATGTAGGCGGGGTGCGCTGGTGGAACGTGAAGCATCCGGGAGCGTATGCGGGGGCGCTGGCGGCAGGGCGGTCGCCGGGGGCGGGGCGCGAGCTGCTGTCGGAGGAGGACCGGCGGGTGGAGCGGATCCTGCTGGAGCTGCGGCTTCGGGAGGGGGTGCCGCTGGGGTTGCTGAGGCCGGAGGGGCTCAAGGCCGCACGCCGGGCGCTGGCGGATGAGTTGCTGCACAAGGGGCCGTACGAGGAGGGTCGGGCCGTGCTGACGTTGCGGGGACGGCTACTGGCGGATGCGGTGGTGCGGGACCTGGTGGATTGATCACTCGGGCGAGTGAATCGCCCCGGAACTCAGGTTCGGTCTCTAACCTGGTTCGTAGGCTGCCGCCATAAGGACGCGGCGGATGGGAGGCCATGGAGATGACCGCTGTGGACGAGCGTGGAATGGCCAATTACCTCGACAAGTTCGAGCCTCCCGAGGGCGTCAAGGCTGAGCTCCTCAGGGGGGTAATCGTGATGATGGCCAGCCCAGATCTGGTGCACAACCTGATCGTGTTGCACACACAGGCGCAAATTCCCCTGGACCGCTGGTATCCCATCCAGACACAGGACGTCGACATCGTCGGCGAGGAGAGCGTGCCCATCCCGGATCTGGTCGTCGCGGCGCCGGACATGCTGCCCGCCTCGGGGCATCTACTGCCGTCCCAGCTGGTCAGCATGGTCGTCGAGGTCGTCTCCAAGTCCAGTGTTCATCAGGACTACGTGGTCAAGAGGTCGATCTACGCGGCGGGCAAGGTGCCTGTGTATCTCATTCTCGATCCGATCATGGCGCAGTGTGTCCTGCTGACGAGGCCTGAGGGTGAGGGTGAGGACGCCAACTATCTGACGCAGCAGATCACCAAGTTCGGTGATCCGGTGTCGGTGGAGGTTCTGGGGGTCGAACTGGGCACGAGCGAGTTCGGCACATTCCCCGACGTCAGGCCCCACCGCTATCCGTGACGAAGTCGATCAGTTCCTCCACCCTTCCCAGCAGCTCCGGCTCCAGGTCCTTGTAAGACCCCACGCGCCCCAGAATCGCCTGCCACACCGCCCCCGTGTTCTCCGACGGCCACCCCAGCGCCCGGCACACCCCCGTTTTCCAGTCCTGCCCGTGCGGCACCCGAG
Source organism: Streptomyces sp. NBC_00287 (assembly GCF_036173105.1). Taxonomy (NCBI): domain Bacteria; kingdom Bacillati; phylum Actinomycetota; class Actinomycetes; order Kitasatosporales; family Streptomycetaceae; genus Streptomyces; species Streptomyces sp. NBC_00287. The sequence continues at coordinate 3,278,386 of NZ_CP108053.1, read as the reverse complement.
GCCAGCCCGCGATGCCCAGGGACGACGGCTTCACGGCCTCCCAGATGTCGATGTACGGGTGGCCGACGACCAAGGCGTGTTCGCTGGTGACCGACTCCGCGATCCGCCACTCCTTCGTGCCGGGGAGCAGGTGGTCCACCAGGACTCCCAGCCTCGCGTCCGGGCCCGGTGCGAATTCCTCGACGATCCTCGGCAGGTCGTCCACGCCCTCCAGGTACTCCACCACCACACCCTCGATGCGCAGGTCGTCGCCCCAGACCTTCTCCACCAGTTCCGCGTCGTGGCGGCCCTCGACGTAGATGCGCCCGGCGCGGGCGACGCGCGCGCGGGCGCCGGGGACGGCGACTGAACCGGACGCGGTACGGGTGGGACGTACCGGAGTCGATGACGACGGTCTCACCAGCGTCACCACCCTGCCCTCCAGCAGGAAGCCCCTCGGCTCCAGTGGGAACACCCGGTGCTTGCCGAAGCGGTCCTCCAGCGTCACCGTTCCCGCCTCGCAGCGGATCACCGCGCCGCAGAAGCCGGTGCCGGGCTCCTCCACCACCAGGCCGGGCTCCGCCTCGACCTCGGGGACCGGCTTGGGCTTCTTCCAGGGCGGGGTCAGGTCCGGAGAGTACTGGCGCATTCGGATGACGATAGGAGAAGCCGTACGGCTGTCAGAGCGACACGCCGAAACGGGCCGCCAGGGCGTCTCGCTGCCGCCGTACGAACGCCGCGTCCACCACCGCTCCGTGACCGGGCACGTACAGCGCGTCCTCGCCGCCCAGTGCGAGAAGGCGGTCCAGGGCCGCCGGCCACTGGGACGGTACGGCGTCCGGGCCCGCCTGGGGCTCGCCGGACTCCTCGACCAGGTCGCCGCAGAAGACGACCTCGGGCGTGCCGGGGACCAGGACCACCAGGTCATGGGCCGTGTGGCCGGGGCCGACGTTGGCCAGGAGGACCTGGCGGCGGGGGCCGAGGTCGAGGGTCCACTCGCCGGAGACGTGGTGGCGGGGCGGCACCAGGGTGTCCACCGCCTCGTCGGCCACGCGCGCGTCCAGACCGTTGCGTACCGCGTCCGCGCGCAGCTCCGCCCGGCCGTGCGGCCCGTACACCGAGTCGATGCCCACCGCGCCGTAGACCTCCGCCCCCGCGAACGCCGCAGCCCCGAGGACATGGTCGAAGTGCGGATGCGTCAGCGCGAGATGGGTCACACGGTGACCGGCGAGCGCCTCCGCCCGCATCCGCAGCCGCGCCCCCTCGGCCAGGCTCGACCCGGCGTCGACCACCAGCGCCGTACCCTCTCCGAGGACCAGGCCGGCCGTACAGTCCCAGCCCGGCAGCCGGCACCGGCCCACCCCGGCCGCGACCCGCTCCCACCCGAGCTCTTCCCAAGTCACCGTCATACCGCGACGCTAGCTCTACAACCCGTCACAGCAGGACCGACCTTGCCCGGGGAGTACCCCACCGCCGTACACTGGGGCCGGGAACGCTGGCACTCGGACGGACAGAGTGCCAGGCGAGGCGCCCCGGGGGACTGGGGGACGACTTCTGGAGGTGAGCGCGGATGCTGAGCGAACGCAGGCTTCAGGTGCTGCGCGCCATCGTCCAGGACTATGTCGGCACCGAGGAGCCGGTGGGGTCGAAGGCCCTGACCGAGCGGCACAACCTCGGCGTCTCCCCGGCGACCGTCCGCAATGACATGGCGGCGCTGGAGGACGAGGGCTTCATCGCTCAGCCGCACACCAGCGCCGGGCGTATCCCGACGGACAAGGGTTACCGGCTCTTCGTCGACAAGCTGGCCGGCGTCAAGCCGATGACCGCGCCCGAGCGGCGTGCCATCCAGAACTTCCTCGAGGGCGCCGTCGATCTCGACGACGTCGTCGCGCGGACGGTGCGGCTGCTCGCCCAGCTCACGCGGCAGGTCGCCGTCGTGCAGTATCCGTCGCTCACCCGGTCCACCGTGCGCCATGTCGAGCTGCTCTCGCTCGCTCCCGCGCGCGTGATGCTCGTGCTGATCACGGACACCGGGCGGGTCGAGCAGCGGATGGTCGACTGCCCGGCGCCGTTCGGCGAGACGTCCCTGGCCGATCTGCGGGCCCGGCTGAACAGCCGGATCGCGGGCCGGCGCTTCACCGATGTGCCGACGCTCGTCGAGGACCTCCCCGAGGCCTTCGACCACGAGGACCGCGGCACGGTCTCGGCCGTTCTCTCCACGCTGCTGGAGACGCTGGTCGAGGAGAACGAGGAGCGGCTGATGATCGGCGGCACCGCCAATCTCACCCGCTTCGGACATGACTTTCCCCTCACGATCCGGCCCGTTCTGGAGGCCCTTGAGGAGCAGGTCGTGCTTCTCAAGCTCCTTGGCGAGGCCGGGGATTCGGGCATGACCGTACGCATCGGTCATGAGAACGCCTATGAGGGACTCAACTCCACGTCCGTGGTGTCGGTCGGCTACGGTTCGGGCGGCGAGGCAGTCGCCAAGCTCGGCGTGGTCGGACCGACCCGCATGGATTACCCGGGAACGATGGGAGCGGTACGCGCAGTGGCACGGTACGTCGGACAGATCCTGGCGGAGTCGTAAGTGGCCACGGACTACTACGCCGTTCTCGGCGTGCGTCGCGACGCGTCGCAGGAAGAGATCAAGAAGGCCTTCCGGCGGCTCGCTCGCGAGCTGCACCCGGACGTCAATCCGGATCCGAAGACCCAGGAGCGGTTCAAGGAGATCAACGCCGCTTACGAGGTGCTCTCGGACCCGCAGAAGAAGCAGGTCTACGACCTCGGCGGCGACCCGCTGTCCCAGGCGGGCGGCGCGGGCGCGGGCGGCTTCGGGGCCGGTGGCTTCGGGAACTTCTCGGACATCATGGACGCGTTCTTCGGTACGGCGTCGCAGCGCGGTCCGCGCTCGCGTACCCGCCGTGGCCAGGACGCCATGATCCGTCTGGAGATCGAGCTCGACGAGGCGGCCTTCGGCACCACGAAGGACATCCAGGTCGACACGGCGATCGTCTGCAACACCTGTAATGGTGAGGGCGCCGCGCCGGGGACCTCCGCGCAGACGTGTGACATGTGCCGCGGGCGCGGTGAGGTGTCGCAGGTGACGCGGTCCTTCCTGGGCCAGGTCATGACCTCGCGGCCGTGTCCGCAGTGCCAGGGCTTCGGCACGGTGGTTCCGACGCCGTGTCCGGAGTGCGCGGGCGACGGTCGCGTACGGTCGCGTCGCACCCTGACGGTCAAGATCCCGGCCGGTGTCGACAACGGCACGCGGATCCAGCTCGCCGGTGAGGGCGAGGTCGGGCCCGGTGGCGGTCCCGCCGGTGACCTCTACGTCGAGATCCATGAGCTGCCGCATGCGATGTTCCAGCGGCGCGGGGACGATCTGCACTGCACGGTGACGATCCCGATGACGGCGGCGTCCCTCGGCACGAAGGTGCCGCTGGAGACCCTCGACGGGCTGGAGGAGGTCGACATCCGCCCGGGCACCCAGTCCGGCCAGTCGATCCCGCTGCACGGCCGGGGCGTCACGCATCTGCGCGGCGGCGGCCGGGGCGACCTGATCGTCCACGTCGAGGTCCAGACCCCGTCCAAGCTCGACCCCGAGCAGGAGCGGTTGCTGCGCGAGCTGGCGAAGCTGAGGGGCGAGGAGCGGCCTCAGGGGCAGTTCCAGCCGGGGCAGCAGGGGTTGTTCTCGCGGTTGAAGGATGCTTTCAACGGGCGCTGACCGTGGGGGGCCGAGGCTTCTGGTCTCGCCCCCGCCGCCCCTACCCGTCCCTCCCCCAGAGGGGGGACCCCCACTGGGGGCTGCGCCCCCAGACCCCCCGTCGGCCTGAAAGGCCTCGTCCTCAAGCGCCGGACGGGCTGAAGAATTGGCCTATGCCACTGGGAAGGGTGGATTCGGACTTGTTCGGAGGACGTGACAACATGCCGTCATGTCCTCCGCGCTGACCGATCTTTTTCCCCTTCCGATCGTGCAGGCCCCCATGGCGGGCGGTGTCTCCGTGCCGACGCTTGCCGCTGCCGTGGCCGAGGCCGGTGGGCTGGGGTTTCTCGCCGCCGGGTACAAGACCGCCGATGGCATGTACCAGGAGATCAAGCAGGTACGGGGGCTCACCGGCCGCCCGTTCGGCGTGAATCTCTTCATGCCGCAGCCGGAGTACGCCGACGCGGCGGCCGTCGACGTCTACGCCCATCAGCTGGCCGGAGAGGCCGGCTGGTACGAGACCGAGCTCGGGGACCGCGACAGCGGCCGTGACGACGGCTACGAGGCCAAGCTCGCCGTCCTGCTCGACAACCCGGTACCGGTGGTCTCCTTCCACTTCGGCGTGCCGAGCCGTGACGTACTCGACTCCCTGCGCCGGGCCGGAACCTTCACCCTCGTCACCGCCACCACCGCCGAGGAAGCCCTCGCCGTCGAGCGGGCCGGTGCCGACGCGGTGATCGCGCAGGGCGTCGAAGCCGGTGGACATCAGGGCACGCATCGCGACAACCCCGAGACCGACGGCACCGGCATCGGGCTGCTCTCACTCATCGCCCAGATCCGCGAGACCGTCACCATCCCCCTCGTCGCCGCCGGCGGCATCATGCGCGGCAGCCAGATCGCCGCCGTGCTCGCCGCGGGCGCGAGCGCCGCCCAGCTCGGCACCGCGTTCCTCGCCACCCCCGAGTCCGGCGCCAACGCCGTCCACAAGCAGGCCCTGACCAACCCGCTGTTCGCACGCACCGAGTTGACGCGGGCCTTCTCCGGCCGCCCCGCGCGCGGGCTCGTCAACCGCTTCATGCGCGAGCACGGCCCGTACGCCCCCGCCGCCTACCCGGAGATCCACCACCTCACCTCACCGCTGCGCAAGGCGGCCGCCAAGGCGGGCGACGCGCAGGGCATGGCGCTGTGGGCGGGACAGGGCCACCGCATGGCACGGGAGCTGCCCGCCGGGCAGCTCGTGGAGGTACTGGCGGCCGAACTCGCCGCCGCCAGGACAGCGTTGTCGGCCTTTCAGGAAGGCGGTGCGGGCTGATGACGGCGCCGGTCTTCGTGGTCGAGCACCTCGACGCGGGACAGGGCGGCCGGTACGTCCTCGAAGGACCCGAGGGCCGGCACGCGGTCTCCGTGAAGCGGCTGCGCCCCGGCGAGGACGTCGTCCTCACGGACGGCGCCGGGCGCTGGGCGGACTGCGTGGTGCTGGAGACCGAGGGCAAGGACCGGCTGATCCTCCGGGTCGACTCCGTCGCCGAGGAACCCGAGCCGCGGCCGCGCATCACCGTCGTACAGGCGCTGCCCAAGGGCGACCGGGGTGAGCTGGCCGTCGAGACGATGACCGAGGTCGGGGTCGACGGGATCGTGCCGTGGTCGGCGTCCCGGTGCATCACGCAGTGGAAGGGCGAGCGCGGGCTGAAGGCGCTCGGCAAGTGGCGGGCCACCGCGCGCGAGGCCGGCAAGCAGTCCCGGCGGGTCCGCTTCCCCGAGGTCGCGGACGCGGCAACCTCCAAGCAGATCGCGGCACTGCTCGCGAAGGCCGACTTCGCCGCCGTACTCCATGAGAGCGGGACCCAGCCGCTGGCCGCCGCCGAACTGCCCACGGAGGGTGAGATCGTGCTGGTCGTCGGGCCGGAAGGGGGTGTGTCTCCCGAGGAGTTGGCGCTCTTCGAGGAGGCCGGGGCGCGGGCGTATGTGCTCGGGCCCACCGTGTTGCGCACCTCGACCGCCGGGACCGCGGCGGCCGCCCTGCTCCTCGGCCGTACCGGTCGCTGGGGCTGACCCGAGGGAGACCGCCGTGGAACTCGCCCAGGTCCGGCTGCTGGTCAGCGACTTCCCCGCCTGCTACCGCTTCTACGCCGACGTCCTCGGCCTGAAGCCGCAGTCGGGGTCGCAGGAGGGGCCGTACGAGAAGTTCAGCCCGGCCACGGGTGCGGCGGGGATCGCGTTGCAGGACCGGTCGATGATGGCCGAGGTACTGGGCGAACTCGGCGACACGGCCACGGGGCATCGCTCGCTGGTGGTGCTGCGGGTGGACGATCTGGACGGTTACTGCGAGCGGATCGCCGAGCGCGGGGCGGTGATCGTCCATGGTCCGGCGCAGCTGACGGATCGTATGCGGGTCGCCCATCTCAAGGATCCCGAGGGGAATCTGGTGGAGCTGCAGGAGTGGCAACTGCTGGTCGGTTAGCACCTCTTGGTCGCCGGGTTCTTCGCCGGGATCAGCTGGACGTCCTCCCGGCGGACCGCGAAGGACTCCTGGATCAGGCCGTTCTCGCGGGCCGGGTCCCACAGCCAGATCCAGTCGCCGGTGGTGCCGAAGGACAGGACCGGGTGGTCGGTCGGGGCCGGGCCGTTGTACACGGCGAGCGGGGCGTCCTCGGCTACCGGACGCAGGCACATGAAGTGGCCGTAGATGCCGAAGTAGGCGGGCGGTTCGTCGCCGACGCGGGCGGCGTTCTCGGCGGCCCGGCCCGCCGCACTGGCCGCCTTGCTGGTGCCGAGGCCGACCGCGGTCAGGGCGTAGACGACGGCCAGCAGGGTCGCGAGGACGGCGGCGAAGAAGCGGTTGCCGCTGTCCCGGCCGAGGTGGAGGTGGCGCAGCCAGCCCACGATCGCGAGGAAGAACAGCGCGCTGCCCAGGGCGAGGCCCATGGGCTCGGCGGCGACCAGATAGGTGCCGAGGCGCCCGGTCGGCACGGCGTCGGCACGGATGTCGAAGCGGTCCAGATACGCCGAGTGCATCTGCCCGCCCAGCCAGTGCACCATCGACCACACCACCGGCACGGACAGCGGCAGCAGCCAGGCGGCATGGCGGGTGAAGACCGTCCGGCGCACGGCGAGGACACTTCCGGCGCCCGTGAACGCGGCCAGGGCCAGCACCAGCAGCGCCGCCCACAGCACCTGCGGCTCGGTGTCCCGGCCCACCAGCGCCCCGAATGCGGCCAATGCCGAAGTCCCGGCGACCCCCGCGGCCCACTGGACCGGCCGGCCGCGGTCCCGGGTCTCCTTCGCCGCCCGGCCCAGCGGCAGCGCTCCCGCCGCGCTCAGCAGGGCGGGCAGCAGCTTCCACCAGCCGTCCGCCCACATGACGTACATGCCGCAGCCGACCGCCAGCACGATCCCGACCGCGCCCGCCGCCACCCACGCCAGCCGGACCCGGCGCTCGTGCGGGGTCTCGTCCAGCGGCGGGTTCGCGTCCGAGTACCCCGGCACCCGCAGCCCGTGCGCCGCCGGATCGAAGTCGCGCCCGCCCAGCGTGCGCGCGGACAGCTCGGTACGCGCGGCCTGCTGTGACTCCGGGCCCGCCGGGACGGTCACCGCCCGCTGCTCGTCCGTCAGGCCCAGCCAGATCAGCAGACGTCGCCAAGTCGGCTGTACGCGGTGGACGTTGTACGTCGTGGTCGCCGGGCGTGGGTGCTCGACCAGCGCCGCATCCCGCACCCAAGCCCCCAACTCCGCCTGTCTGACCAGCCGTTCCACCTCCATCGTGGCCGTCCGCAACGCGCCGAAGCGGGCCCCGTGCAGCCGGACCTCGACGACAAGCGTGGTCCGGTGTGCGACGGCCGACTCCTCCGCCGGACGCACCGCCCATCGCCGCTCCTCGAACAGCCCGGTCACATACGCCACTTCGTCCGGCTGATCGACCACGTCGACAAGCATCCGCACCCGGCGCCGGCGCGGCGGTGCGGGCGGTGAGGTCGCCGGGTCCGGGGCCGGGTCCGTGACCGATGGGGGGTCGGCCGGGGTGCGTGGGGACGGCAGAAGGCGGGGCGAGCGGATCCGCGGGGGTGTCAACGGTCCTCCGGTACAACGGCAGTTGGACGGCACTAGATTGTGACGTGCGGGAGTGCTGAGTGTCCGTATGCGCTCTACCGCGGCGGCCGGGACAGTGGCAGGCTGCCCTCCATGGGGGTATTGAGGCGGATTTGGGTTCGCCCGCGCGGGGCACGTGTGGCGGGTGCGGCGGGACTGGTCGTGGTCGCCGTCGGCGGGGCCGTCGCGTGCGACGCCGTGGGGATGAGCACCGCGTCCATCGCGTGGACCACCGACCAGACGGTGACCCGGGAGCTGGAGCGCCAGAAGGCGGACGTCCAGTGGCTCACCTGTACCGCCTCCTACGGCGACAACGGCGACGGATCGACCCCGACCGCGGGCGAGGAGACGGTCGCCGAGGTGGACTGCACCGGCAAGACCAAGGACGGCAAGGACATCACCGTCGACGGGATTGTCACGCGGGCGATCGACGGCAAGTGCGTGCGCGGGCACCTCACCGCGAAGGTGGGCGGCAAGGTGTGGTTCGAAGTTGACGGCCTCGGCGACTGCGACGGGACTCCGTCGCCGGTCTCCCCGCCGAGCGGCGGAGCGCAGCCAGGTCAGCCCACCGTCACCGTGACCGTCACCAAGACGCTGTGGTGCAAGGAGAATCCGCAGTGCTGGCCCGAGGGCAAATGAGCAAGTGATCGGAAACCCCTTACCCGAGGTCACGCGTCTGCGTAGGGTGATCGGGTGACTCAGCCTGCCGCGTATCTCCGGTACCCGCATCCGCACGGCGAGTTGGTCGCCTTCACCGCCGAGGACGATGTCTGGCTCGCCCCCTTGGACGGCGGCCGGGCCTGGCGGGTCAGCGCCGACAACATGCCGGTCACCCTGCCGCGTATCTCGCCCGACGGCACCACCGTCGCCTGGACCTCCAGCCGGGACGGCGCCCCCGAGGTGCACACCGCCCCCGTGACCGGCGGCCCCTCCACCCGCCTGACGCACTGGGGCGCCCGGACCCGGGTGCGCGGCTGGACCCCTGACGGACACGTCCTCGCGACCAGCAACCGGGGCCAGGCGAGCCGGGACCGCACCTGGGCGCACGCCGTCCCGCTCGACGGCGGACCGGCGACGACGCTGCCGTACGGGATCGTCGGCGATGTGGCGTACGGGCCGCACACCGTGCTGCTGTCCGCGACCATGAGCCTGGAGGCGGCCCACTGGAAGCGCTACCGGGGCGGCCGGATGGGCAAGTTGTGGATCGACCGGGAGGGACAGGGCGAGTTCGTCCGGCTGCACGAGGAGCTGGACGGGAACATCGAGTACCCCGTCTGGGCCGGTGACCGTATCGCCTTCCTCAGCGACCACGAAGGGGTGGGCGCCCTCTACTCCTCCCTCGCCGACGGCTCCGACCTGCGCCGCCACACCCCGGTCGACGGCTACTACGCCCGCCACGCCGCCGGAGACGGCACCCGCGTCGTCTACGCCTCGGCCGGTGAACTCTGGCTGCTCGACGACCTGGACGGCGCCGAACCGCGCCGACTCGACATCCGGCTCGGCGGCCAGCGCACCGACCGCCGCCCGCACCCGGTCAGCGCCGCCCGCTGGTTCGGCGCCGCCGCCCCCGACCACACCGCGCGCGGCAGCGCCGTCCTGGTGCGCGGCTCCGTCCACTGGGTCACCCACCGCTCCGGACCGGCCCGCGCGCTCGCCGCCGAACCCGGCGTACGGGCCCGCAAGCCCCGCACCTTCCGCGTCGACGGCGAGGAATGGGTGGTGTGGGTGACCGACGCCGAGGGCGACGACGCGCTGGAGTTCGCTCCCGCGACCGGCCTCGCCCCGGGCGCGACCCCGCGCAGGCTCGCCGCCGGACAGCTCGGCCGCGTCCTCGGCCTCGCAATGGCCCCCGACGGCAGCCGGGCCGCCGTCGCCTCGCACGACGGACGGGTGCTCCTCGTCGAACGGGAGACCGGCGAGGTCCGCGAGGTGGACCGCAGCGAGGACGGAGATGTGTCCGGCCTGGTCTTCTCACCGGACTCGGCGTGGCTGGCCTGGTCGCACCCCGGCCCGACCCCGCTGAGCCAGCTGCGCCTGGCCAACACCACGGACCTGTCGGTCACCGAGGCGACCCCCCTGCGCTTCCAGGACTACGCCCCCGCCTTCACCCAGGACGGCAAGCACCTCGCCTTCCTCTCCGCCCGCTCCTTCGACCCGGTCTACGACGAGCACGTCTTCGACCTGGCCTTCGTGGCCGGCTCCCGCCCGTACCTGATCACGCTGGCCGCGACCACACCCTCGCCGTTCGGACCGCAGCGGCACGGGCGCCCCTTCGACGCGCCCGACAAGGACGAGACGCCCGACAGCGAGGGCACCCCGACCACCCGCATCGACCTAGAAGGGCTCGCCGACCGGATCGTGCCGTTCCCGGTCGAGGCCGCCCGCTACACCCACCTGCGCGCCGCCAAGGACGGCGTCCTGTGGCTGCGCCACCCCGTCACCGGCGAACTCGGCGCGTCCAGGGCCACCCCGGACGACCCGGATCCCAAGTCCGAGCTGGAGCGCTACGACCTCGTCCAGCAGCGCGTGGAGCATCTGGCCGCCGACGCCGACCACTTCGAGGTCAGCGGCGACGGCAAGCGGGTGCTGCTGTGGACGGACGGCCGGCTGAAGGTTGTACCGAGCGACCGGCGGGCCTCCGGCGACGAGGACAGCGACTCCAACATCACCGTCGACCTCGGCCGCGTACGGCAGTTGATCGACCCGGCCGCCGAGTGGCGGCAGATGTACGAGGAGACCGGCCGCATCATGCGGGACCACTTCTGGCGCCCCGACATGAGCGGCGTGGACTGGGCGGGGGCGCTCGACCGCTACCGCCCGGTCCTGGACCGGCTGGCCACCCACGACGACCTGATCGACCTCCTCTACGAGGTCCAGGGCGAACTCGGCACCTCCCACGCGTACGTCGTCCCGCGCGGCGGCTCCGGCGGCGGCCCCCGCCAGGGCCTGCTCGGCGCCGACATCTCCCGCCGCGAGGACGGCACTTGGCGCATCGACCGCATCCTCCCCTCGGAGACCTCCGACCCCCACGCCCGCGCCCCGCTCGCGGCACCCGGGGTGGCGGTACGGGCCGGGGACGCGATCGTCGCGGTGAGCGGCATACCGGTGGACCCGGTGACCGGCCCCGGCCCACTGCTGGTCGGCACGGCGGGCAGACCGGTCGAGCTGACCGTGTCCCCGGCGGGCGGCGGCGAGCTGAGGCACGCGGTCGTGGTCCCCGTGGCGGACGAGGAACCCCTGCGCTACCACGACTGGGTGGCGGGCCGGCGGGCGTACGTCCATGAGCGGAGCGGTGGACGGCTCGGCTACCTCCACGTCCCCGACATGCAGGCGCCGGGCTGGGCGCAGATCCACCGGGACCTGCGCGCGGAAGTGGCCCGGGAGGGGCTCGTCGTGGACGTCAGGGAGAACCGCGGCGGCCACACCTCACAGCTCGTCGTGGAGAAGCTGGCCCGGCGGATCGTCGGCTGGGGAGTGCCGCGGGGCATGCGGCCGTACGCCTACCCCGAGGACGCCCCGCGCGGCCCGGTCGTAGCCGTGGCCGACGAGTTCTCCGGCTCGGACGGCGACATCGTCAACGCGGCGATCAAGGCACTGGGCATAGGCCCGGTCGTCGGCACGCGCACATGGGGCGGGGTGATCGGCATCGACAGCCGCTACCGACTCGTGGACGGCACGCTGATCACCCAGCCGAAGTACGCGATCTGGCTGGAGGGTTACGGGTGGGGGGTGGAGAACCACGGGGTGGACCCGGATGTGGAAGTGGTGCAGCGGCCACAGGACTACGCGGCGGGGGTGGACGCCCAGTTGGACGAGGCGGTGCGGATAGCGTTGGAGGCGTTGGAGGAGCGGCCGGCGAAAACTCCGCCCGGATTGCCTACTTAAGACGACTACGATTCCCCCGTACTGATCACCTGGCGTGAGGAGGCACACGCACATGGCTGGAGAACCGCAGGAAGACTGCCTGTTCTGCAAGATCGCAGAGGGCCACGTCCCCGCGACGGTCGTCCGCGAAACCGACACCACCGTGGCCTTCCGGGACATCAACCCCCAGGCCCCCATCCACATCCTGGTGATCCCCAAGGCGCACTACCGCAACGCGGCCGAACTCGCCGCAGCCGCCCCCCAACTCGCCGCCGACGTCCTCCGCGACGCAGGTGAGGTAGCCGCGGAAGAAAAGCTCGAAAGCTACCGCATCGTCTTCAACACCGGCGCCGGCGCAGGCCAGACCGTCTTCCACGCCCACGCCCACCTCCTCGGCGGCCGCGGCATGCAGTGGCCCCCCGGCTGAAAAGATGTCCGTACGCGAACTCGTGGTCCTCGGCACCGCCAGCCAGGTCCCGACCAGGCACCGCAACCACAACGGCTACCTCCTGCGCTGGGACGGGGAGGGCATCCTCTTCGATCCCGGCGAGGGCACGCAGCGCCAGATGCTGCGCGCCGGCGTCGCCGCCCACGACCTGAACCGGATCTGCGTCACGCACTTCCACGGCGACCACTCGCTCGGCCTCGCCGGAGTCATCCAGCGGATCAACCTCGACAAGGTCCCGCACGAGGTGACCGCGCACTACCCGAAGTCGGGGCAGCGTTTCTTCGACCGCCTGCGGTACGCGACGGCGTACCGGGAAACGGTCGACATCCAGCAGCTGCCGGTGGCGCAGGACGGGGTTCTCGCCGAGACACCCGCCTACACGCTGGAGGCCCGAAAACTCTCCCACCCCGTCGAGTCCTACGGCTATCGCCTGATCGAGCCCGACGGCCGCCGGATGCTGCCCGACCGGCTCGCCGCGCGCGGCATCAAGGGCCCGGACGTGGGCCGGATCCAGCGGGAGGGTGTCCTCGGGGACGTCCGGCTGGACGAGGTCAGCGAGGTGCGCCGCGGTCAGCGGTTCGCGTTCGTCATGGACACCCGGCTGTGCGACGGGGTGCACGCGCTCGCCGACGGCTGCGATCTGCTGGTCATCGAGTCGACCTTCCTCGACGAGGACACCGACCTCGCCGTCGAACACGGCCACCTCACCGCGGGACAGGCGGCCCGCGCGGCGCGGGACGCGGGCGTACGGCATCTGGTGCTGACGCACTTCAGCCAGCGCTACTCCGAGCCCGACGAGTTCGAACGGCAGGCGCGGGCGGCAGGGTTCGAGGGGGAGCTGACGGTGGCGCACGATCTGCTGCGGGTGCCGCTTCCGAAGCGCAGATAAAGCAGCCGTACGATGCCTTGATGCCCCTCCCCAAAGCTGAACTGCACCTCCACATCGAAGGCACCCTGGAGCCGGAGCTGGCCTTCGCCCTGGCCGCGCGTAATGGTGTCGAGCTGCCGTACGCGGACACGGACGAGCTGCGCAAGGCGTACCAGTTCGAGGATCTCCAGTCCTTTCTGAACCTGTACTACGAGCTCATGGCGGTGCTGCGCACCGAGCGGGACTTCGAGGACCTCGCGAACGCCTATCTCGCCCGCGCCGCCGCGCAGGGCGTACGGCACGCGGAGATCTTCTTCGACCCACAGGCCCATCTGGCGCGGGGGCTGTCCATGGGCACGGTCGTCGAGGGGCTCTCCCGGGCGCTGGACCGCAGCGAGGCGAACCACGGCATCTCCACGCAGCTCATCCTGTGCTTCCTGCGCGACGAGTCCGCCGAGTCGGCCATGGCGACCCTGGAGGCCGCGAAGCCGTACCTCGACCGGATCGTCGGCGTCGGCCTGGACTCGGCCGAGGTCGGGCATCCGCCGGTGAAGTTCCGCGAGGTGTACGAGGCCGCCGCCGCCCTCGGCCTGCGCCGCGTGGCACACGCCGGTGAGGAGGGGCCGCCGGAGTACATCACCGAGGCCCTGGACGTGCTCGGCGTGGAGCGCGTCGACCACGGGCTGCGGTGCATGGAGTCGCCGGAGCTGGTCGACCGGCTCGTCCGGGACCGCGTCCCGCTGACGCTCTGCCCCCTGTCGAACGTCCGCCTGCGCACGGTGGACACCCTGGCGGACCACCCACTGCCCGCCATGCTCGACGCCGGCCTCCTGTGCACGGTCAACTCCGACGACCCGGCGTACTTCGGGGGGTACGCGGGCGACAACTTCGACGCGGTGCGCTCGGCGCTGGGCCTTGACCAGGAGAAGCTCCGCGAGCTGGCCCGCAACTCCTTCGTCGCGTCCTTCCTGGAGCACGACGAGGAGCGAAGGGCACGGTATCTGGCCGAGGTAGAAACGTACGAGTTCTAGAACTCCCTCAGGGGCGCGGGGAACTGCGCGACCAGCCACAGTCGACCCGCACTCGCGCTCAAGCAGCCGTGGCAGTCTCGTAGGCGGATGTCTCCACCGGAATCTCGACAACCGGCAGCGACCGCCTACCCGCCCCCACAGCCACCACTGTCATCGGGACAGCGATCACGACCAGTCCCGCCGCCAGCATCGCCCCCATCACTGGAAAACCCGCCGCAGCCGACAGCACACTGCCGGTCAGCGGTCCCGCAGCCGTACCCAAAGACGACGCTGAGCCGACCAGCACCGCCCACCGCCCCCGCCCGTCCAGCGACGCGGCAAGGCCGATGACGTACGACAGCACGATCGGGTAGAGGGCGTTCCAGGCGATCTCACCGGTCGCGAAGGTCACAAGATCCCGCGCGGAGGCGCTGACCGCGATACAGGCCGCGATAACGGCCGTACCCGCACCGATCGGCAGCGCCAGCCCAAGCCGCGGCCCAAGAGCACTCGCCGCGACCACGCCGAGCAACCCCGCGCCGAGCGCCACGGCGAACACCGCGCCGACCGTGACCTCGCTCAGATGCGCCTGCGTCAGCCCGATCCGGCCACTGACGCCCCACAGGGAGTTCTGGGCGAGGGACCAGCACATCAGGGCTGCGGCGAGGACGAGGCCCGAGCGGAGGTGGGGAAGCGGGGTCTTGTGGTGCACCGTGCGGTCGACGGCGGTGCTCGGCGTCAGCCGGGACGTCAGCGGCCACACCGCCAGCGCCGTGAGCGCGATCGCGGCGAACGGCAGGCCGTGGCCGGGCCCGAGATGCGGGACCGTCAGATACACCGCGCCCGCGAGGGCGGAGACGCCGAGCAGGCCGTACGTGGTGACGCGGTGCGGATCCGGGCGCCCCGCGATCCCGGTGGCGGCCACCGCCGTAGCCGTACCGGAGCCGAATCCGCCGACCATCGCGCCCGCGACGACGGCCGGGACGGAGTGGGTCAGCGCGGCCCCGCCGTAGCCGAGGACGGCGAGGGTGAGGCCGAGGCGGGCGAGCAGGCGGGGGCCGATCCGGTCGACGCGCGAGGCGAGCAGGAACCCCGCCGCCGCCGAACTCAGCAGTAGCGCACTGCCGATGGCGCCGGACTGGGTGGCGGTGAGGGGAAGCCCCGAGTCGAGGCGGCCGACGGTGGTCGGCAGGAGGTAAGGGGCGAGATACCCCGCCGTGAAGAGGGCGACGAGGGTGGTGCGGGCGGACACGGGCGTTCCCAGGGCATGCGAAAGGAGGGGCTCAAAAGGGGGATTGGGCGACGACCGTCGACGGACAGGAACGCGCGGGCAATTTGTATCAAGCCGGGGGACGCGCGAAGAAGGGGAGGGGGTGTGATCCGGGGCACATTCCGTTTGGCCTCGGAGGTGTCGGGTAGACGCGTGGGTTAACGCCAGTCCACCGAGCCGCCTCCCGACGGCACCACGGACTCGATCTTCGCCCGGATCTCCCGCATCACCGCGACGATCCGCTCCTCGTGCGCGGGCGTCAGCCGGGCCACCGGCACCGAGCAGCTGATGGCGTCCTGGGCGGGTGCGTCGTAGCGAAGTGCGAAGCCGAAGCCGACGATGCCGGTCACGCCCTCCTCGCGGTCGATCGAGTAGCCGCGGGCGCGGATCCGGGTGAGATCGGCCGCCAATGACTCCCGGGTGGTGCGGGTGTTGGGGGTCATCGCCTCGTACGGCCCCTCGGGGAGGTCCCCGTCCGGGCGCTCGGCCAGCAGTGCCTTGCCGAGCGCGCCCACGTGCGCGGGCAGCCGGCGGCCCACGCGGCTGATCGTGCGCAGGTACTCGTGCGACTCGCGCGTCGCCAGGTAGGCCACGTCCCGCCCGTCCAGACGCCCCAGGTGGATGGTCTCGCCCAGCGCCTCGGACGCCTCGTCGAGATACGGGCGCACCGTGCGGACCCGAGGGTCGGAGTCGAGGTAGCTCGTGCCGGTGAGCAGGGCGTGGATGCCGATGCCGTAGAGCGAGCCGGTGACGTCCGTGCGGACCCAGCCGCGCGAGATCAGGGTCTGGAGCAGCGCGTACATGGAGCTGCGCGGGACGTCGAGTTCGTCCGCCAGTTCCTGGAGCCGGGCCGGGCGGTCGCCGCGGGCGGCGAGGAGTTCCAGCAGTTCGACCGTGCGCGCCGCCGACTTCACTTCGCGGACGCCCCCTGACTCTGACATGCGCCGATCGTATTCCGGACGGACCGGGCCATTGACGGCCGGTTGTTCGCGTATCTAACCTTCATCTACATACGTGGATCACGTCTGCATAGGGAGATGGATGACGGTGGCCCTCGATACCGAAACGGCCGTGGCGCGGCGGCTGCGGGACGGGATGGCGGGCGGCGTGCTGTCGTTCCCGCTGACGAGCTTCCACGAGGACGGCTCCCTCGACCCCGACGGCTTCCGCGCCCATGTCGCCGACCGCATCGCGACCCGCCCCGGTGCGGTCTTCCCCGCCTGCGGTACCGGCGAGTTCTTCTCGCTGGACGAGGACGAGTACCGGACGGTCGTCACCGTCGCGGTGGAGGAGGCCGCCGGGCGGCTGCCCGTCGTCGCGGGCATCGGCTACGGCTGGGCGCAGGCCGTACGGTTCGGGCGCATCGCCGAGGAGGCGGGCGCCGACGCCCTGCTGGTGCTCCCGCACTACCTCGTCGCCGCCCCGCAGGAGGGCCTGGTCGGACAGGTGGAGCGGATCGCTGCTGCGACGAGCCTGCCGCTGATCGTCTACCAGCGCGGTCAAGTCACCTTCACCGCCGACTCGTTGCGCCGCATCGCCGCACTCCCGAACGTCATCGGGCTCAAGGACGGCCACAGCGACCTCGACCGCCTCCAGCGCCTCACCCTCGCCGCCCCCGAGGGCTTCCTCTTCTTCAACGGCGCCGCCACCGCCGAGATCCAGGCCCGCGCCTACGCCACCGTCGGCGTACCCGCCTACTCCTCCGCCGTCCACGCCTTCGCACCCGAGCTCGCAGACGCCTTCTTCACCGCCCTGCGCGACGGCGACGACAAGACGGTGGAGCGGCTGCTGCGCGACTTCTACGTCCCGTTGGTCGAACTCCGCGACCGGGTACCCGGATACGCGGTGTCGCTGGTGAAGGCGGCGGCACGCCTGCGGGGCCAGCCGGTGGGCCCCGTACGCGCCCCGCTCACCGACCCGTCGGACGCCGACCTGGCCGACCTGAAAGCCCTGCTCACCACCGGCCTCGACCTCGTAGGAGCCGCCCTGTGAACCTCGCCATCAGGGACGTTCGCCTGACCCCGATCCTCATCGCCGACCCGCCCCTGCTCAACACCCAGGGCGTCCACCAGCCCTACACCCCCCGGCTGATCGTCGAGGTCGAGACCGCCGACGGGATCACCGGCGTGGGGGAGACGTACGGCGACACCAAGTACCTGGAGCTGGCACGCCCCGTCGCCGAGAAGCTGATCAGCCGTCAAGTCAGCGACCTCAACGGGCTGTTCACCATCGCCGAGGAGGTCGCCGTCGACCGCTCCCGGCTCTCCGGACAGGTCGACGTCGGCGGCCTTCGGGGCGTCCAGACCGCCGACAAGCTGCGGCTCTCCGTGGTCTCCGGCTTCGAGGTGGCGTGTCTGGACGCGCTCGGCAAGGCGCTCGGACAGCCCGTGCACGCGCTGCTCGGCGGCAAGGTGCGGGACACGGTCGAGTACAGCGCGTACCTGTTCTACAAGTGGGCCGCGCATCCGGAGGGCATCGCGGCGGAGCGGGACGACTGGGGCGCCGAGCTGGACCCGGCCGGGGTCGTCGAGCAGGCGCGGAAGTTCAAGGAGCGGTACGGGTTCACCTCGTTCAAGCTCAAGGGCGGGGTGTTCCCGCCGGATGAGGAGATCGCTGCCGTACGGGCGCTCGCGGCGGCCTTTCCCGGGCATCCGCTGCGTCTTGACCCCAACGGTGCCTGGTCGGTGGAGACCTCGCTGAAGGTGGCCAAGGAGCTGGGGGAGGTCCTGGAGTACCTGGAGGATCCCGCGCTCGGTACGCCGGCGATGGCCGAGGTGTCCGCCGGGACCGACGTGCCGCTCGCCACCAACATGTGCGTGACGACGTTCGCCGAGATCAAGGAGGCCTTCGTCCGGGACGCCGTGCAGGTCGTGCTCTCCGACCACCACTACTGGGGCGGGCTGCGCAACACCCAGCACCTCGCCGCGATCTGCCGCACCTTCGGCGTCGGGGTGTCCATGCACTCCAACACCCACCTGGGCATCTCCCTGGCCGCGATGACCCACGTGGCGTCCACCGTCCCGAACCTCCAGCACGCCTGCGACTCCCACTACCCGTGGCAGTCGGAGGACGTGCTCACCGAGCGGCTGACCTTCGAGGGCGGCAAGCTGACCGTCTCCGACGCCCCCGGCCTCGGCGTCGAACTCGACCGCGACAGGCTGCGGTTCCTGCATCAGCGGTGGCTGGACGACGACGGCAGCCTGCGCGAACGGGACGACGCGGCGGCCATGCGCGTGGCCGAACCAGGGTGGGTCACGCCGAGCGTGCCGCGCTGGTGACCTGATCACGACCCCTGGCGCGGTACGTCCGGGACCTGCGGTGGTCTGACGCGAGGGGCGCTCCCGGAGTGAGCGGCGGCACGTTGTCAGTGGTGTGGTGCACACTGGCCTGATCCGCACCACGTCAGGGAGCGCACCGTGATCGCGTCCGCCGCGTCCACCGGAAAGGGACCCACTTCCTCCGTCGCCGCGTCCACCGGAAGGGGACCCACTTCCACGGTCGCCCGGGGGCCGCAGTGCAACGCGCTGGTCGACCCCCTGGCCGCGCTGCGCACGCCCGCCGATCCGCCCTGGGACGTCTATCTCACCGGCCCGGTCTTCCTCGACATCATCTTCACCGGGCTCGACTCCGCCCCGGTGCGCGGGACCGAGTCCTGGGCGCGCGGCATGGGATCGAGCCCCGGCGGCGTCGCCAACATGGCGACCGCGCTGGCCCGCCTCGGCCTGAAGACCTCCCTCGCCGCGGCCTTCGGCGACGACCACTACGGCGAGTACTGCTGGGACGCCCTGGAGCAGGGCGAGGGCATCGACCTCACCCCGTCGCGCACGGTCCCCGGCTGGCACTCCTCGGTGACCGTCTCCATGGCCTACGAGGGCGAGCGCACGATGGTCTCCCACGGCCACGAGCCGCCCCCCGAGGAGCCCGCCCCCGACTGCCCCCCACGCGCGCGTGCCGCCGTCGCCTCCCTGGAGCCGGGCAAGCGGGCCCCCTGGATCGCCCAGGCCGCCGCGAAGGGCGCCAGGATCTTCGCCGACGTCGGCTGGGACGAGACCGGCGCCTGGGACCTGGCAGGGCTCGCCGACCTCCAGTACTGCGAGGCGTTCCTGCCCAACGCCGAGGAGGCCATGCGGTACACCGGCGCGACCTGCCCGCGCGAGGCGGCGC
Organism: Streptomyces sp. NBC_00287; assembly: GCF_036173105.1. Classification (NCBI taxonomy): domain Bacteria; kingdom Bacillati; phylum Actinomycetota; class Actinomycetes; order Kitasatosporales; family Streptomycetaceae; genus Streptomyces; species Streptomyces sp. NBC_00287. Next base: position 3,258,994 of record NZ_CP108053.1, on the reverse strand, counting down.
ACAGACTGACGCGGCACGTGCCGCTGGCGGTGGTCACCCTCGGCGCCGAGGGCGCGTACGCCGTCGACGGGCGGACCGGGGAGACCGCCTCGGTCCCGGCCATCGCCGTGGAGGCCCTCGACCCCACCGGCGCCGGGGACGTCTTCGTCGCCGGCTTCGTCACCGGCACCCTCGCCGACTGGCCGCTCGCCGACCGCCTCGCCTTCGCGGGCCTCACCGCCGCCCTCTCCGTCCAGGAGTTCGGCGGCTCCCTCTCGGCCCCCGGCTGGGCGGAGATCGGCGCCTGGTGGCGCAGGATCCAGTCCTACGACGACCAGGACCCGACGGCACTGCGCCGCTACGCCTTCCTCGCGGACCTGGTCCCCACCGAACTGGCCCGCCCCTGGCCCCTGCGCCGGGCAGTCCCGACGATCGGCTTCGGCCGCTCGGCCTGAGCCGAGTCGATCAGATCACCCCGGTCGAAAAGGCCTACGGGCTTGTCAGTCCTGCGGCGTACCCTGGAAATCGCCAGGCCGCCCCTGTGGCGGACGCTCCGTATCGAGGAGGACGAGCAAGGCCTACGAGCCGGCCCATGACTCAGACACCCACAGCTCACACACCCGCGCAGGGGCAGGCGAGAGCACAGTTCACCGTCCCCGCCCAGCACCCCATGGTGACCGTGCTGGGGTCCGGCGACTCCCTCCTGCGTGTGATCGAGAAGGCCTTCCCGGCGGTCGACATCCATGTCCGGGGCAATGAGATCAGCGCGGTCGGCGACGCCGGTGAAGTCGCCCTTGTCCAGCGCCTGTTCGACGAGATGATGCTGGTGCTCCGCACCGGACAGCCGATGACGGAGGACGCAGTGGAACGCTCGATCGCCATGCTCCGGGCGAGCGAGAACGGCGAGGGGCCTCCCGAGACCCCGGCCGAGGTGCTCACCCAGAACATCCTCTCCTCGCGCGGACGCACGATCCGCCCGAAGACCCTCAACCAGAAGCGGTACGTCGACGCGATCGACAAGCACACGATCGTCTTCGGCATCGGCCCCGCCGGCACCGGCAAGACCTACCTCGCCATGGCCAAGGCGGTGCAGGCCCTGCAGTCCAAGCAGGTCAACCGCATCATCCTGACCCGCCCCGCGGTCGAGGCGGGCGAGCGGCTGGGGTTCCTGCCGGGCACGCTCTACGAGAAGATCGACCCGTATCTGCGGCCGCTGTACGACGCGCTGCACGACATGCTCGACCCCGACTCCATCCCCAGGCTCATGGCCGCCGGGACAATCGAGGTCGCGCCGCTGGCATATATGCGGGGCCGCGCCCAGCCGATCTTCACAAACGTCCTGACGCCTGATGGCTGGCGTCCGATCGGTGACCTCCAGGTCGGTGACCTGGTCGTCGGCTCCAACGGCGAGCCGACCCCGGTCCTCGGCGTCTACCCGCAGGGTGAGAAGGACATCTACCGCGTCACCGCCCAGGACGGCTCCTGGACACTGTGCTGCGGCGAGCACCTGTGGACGGTCAGAACGCGCGACGACAAGCGCCGTGACAAGCCGTGGCGGGTCCTGGAGACGCAGGAGATGATCGGCAACCTGCGGGCGGCGCACTATCGCCGGTACGAGCTGCCGATGCTCACGGAACCGGTCAGCTTCCCCGAGCGTGAGGTTCCCATGGACCCGTACGCGCTGGGACTGCTGCTGGGCGACGGCTGCCTCACGGGTTCCACCACGCCGTCCTTCTCGACGGAGGATCGCGAGTTGGCGGGGGCCCTGGAAGCCGCTCTGCCCGGCGATGTGATCACGCTGGAGAATCCCGTCACGCGCGTTCTGCGTGAGCTGGATCTCCTGCCCACTCGCTCGCACACCAAGTTCGTCCCCGACGACTACCTGTACAACTCTGCCGAGGTACGGCTGGCCGTTCTTCAAGGTCTGCTTGATTCCGACGGTGGACCGGTCACGCAGAAGGACCGCACATGCCGGGTCCAGTTCTCGACCGCGTCGATCCTCCTGCGTGACGACATCGTCGCATTGGTCCAGTCGCTCGGTGGCGTCGCCTATACGCGCCGTCGTCTTGCCGAAGACCGCAAGCAGGGGACAGCTCTGGCGGCCCATCGCTACGACAGTCACGTCGTCGACATCCGCCTCCCCGAAGGCATCGAGCCCTTCCGTCTCGCCCGCAAGCGCGAGAAGTACAACGCAGCCGGAGGCGGCGGACGCCCGATGCGGTTCATCGACAGCATCGAGCCCGCGGGGCGGGAGGAGACCGTGTGCATTCAGGTGGCCGCGGAGGACTCCCTCTACGTCACCAGCGACTACCTGCTGACGCACAACACGCTCAACGACGCCTTCATCATCCTGGACGAGGCCCAGAACACCAGCCCCGAGCAGATGAAGATGTTCCTCACGCGCCTCGGCTTCGACTCGAAGATCGTCATCACCGGTGATGTGACCCAGGTCGACCTGCCGAGCGGCACCAAGTCCGGTCTGCGGCAGGTGCAGGACATCCTGGAGGGCCTCGACGACGTGCACTTCGCCCGGCTGTCGTCCCACGATGTCGTCCGGCACAAGCTGGTCGGCCGTATCGTCGACGCGTACGAGTTGTACGACAGCAAGCACGGCACCGAGAACGGCACGCACAAGGGCCGGGGCAAATCGGGCGCCAAGGGCTCCAAGGGGAAGTAGACCAGCACGACCATGTCGATCGACGTCAACAACGAGTCCGGAACCGAGGTCGACGAGCAGGCGATCCTCGACATCGCCCGCTACGCGCTCGCACGGATGCGCATCCACCCGCTCTCCGAGCTCTCGGTGATCGTCGTGGACGCCGACGCCATGGAGCAGCTGCACATCCAGTGGATGGACCTGCCCGGGCCCACGGATGTCATGTCCTTTCCGATGGACGAGCTCCGGCCGCCGTCCAAGGACGACGACGAGCCCCCGCAGGGCCTGCTCGGCGACATCGTGCTCTGCCCCGAGGTCGCCAAGAAGCAGGGTGAGGAAGCGCCGACAGAGCACTCCATGGACGAGGAGCTCCAGTTGCTCACCGTCCATGGCGTGCTGCATCTGCTCGGCTACGACCACGAGGAGCCGGACGAGAAGGCCGAGATGTTCGGACTGCAGGCGGCCATCGTGGACGGCTGGCGCGCGGAGAAGGGCCACACCGGCCCCTCCCCGGCGCCGACCGTGTCATGAGTCCGCAACTCGTCCTCGGCGCGATCCTGCTGGTCGTGATCGCCTGGCTCGCCGCCTGCGCGGAGGCGGGCCTGGCGCGCGTCTCCAGCTTCCGCGCCGAGGAAGCCGTACGGTCGGGGCGGCGCGGCAGCGCGAAGCTCGCGCAGATCGCCGCCGACCCGACGCGCTATCTGAACGTGGCGCTGCTGGTCCGCGTGGCCTGCGAGATGGCCGCCGCCGCGCTCGTCACCTACGCCTGTCTCCAGGAGTTCGACAGCACCACCGAGGCGCTTCTGGTCGCGATAGCGGTGATGGTCCTGGTGTCGTACGTCGCCGTCGGCGTCTCCCCCCGGACCATCGGCCGCCAGCACCCCCTGAACACCGCGACGGCGGCGGCGTACGTCCTGCTGCCGCTCGCCCGGATCATGGGCCCGATCCCGCCCCTGCTGATCCTGATCGGCAACGCCCTCACCCCCGGCAAGGGCTTCCGCCGGGGCCCCTTCGCCTCCGAGGCGGAGTTGCGCGCGCTGGTCGACCTCGCCGAGAAGGAGTCCCTCATCGAGGACGAGGAGCGCCGCATGGTGCACTCCGTCTTCGAGCTCGGCGACACCTTGGTGCGCGAGGTCATGGTGCCGCGCACCGACCTGATCGTCATCGAGCGCTACAAGACCATCCGGCAGGCCCTGACCCTGGCGCTCAGGTCGGGCTTCTCGCGTATCCCGGTCACCGGGGAGAGCGAGGACGACATCGTCGGGATGGTGTATCTCAAGGACCTCGCCCGTAAGACGCACATCAGCCGGGACGCGGAGAGCGAGCTGGTGTCGTCCGCGATGCGGCCCGCCGCCTTCGTGCCCGACACCAAGAACGCCGGCGATCTGCTGCGCGAGATGCAGCAGGACCGCAACCACGTCGCCGTCGTGATCGACGAGTACGGCGGCACGGCCGGCATCGTCACCATCGAGGACATCCTGGAAGAGATCGTCGGCGAGATCACCGACGAGTACGACCGTGAACTGCCGCCGGTGGAGGAGCTGGGCGAGGAGCGCTTCCGGGTCACCGCGCGCCTGGACATCACCGACCTCGGCGAGCTGTACGGCCTCGACGAGTACGACGACGAGGACGTGGAGACCGTCGGCGGACTGCTCGCGAAGGCCCTGGGCCGGGTCCCGATCGCCGGTGCTTCGGCCGTCGTGGAGCTGCCCGACGAGCGGGAGCTGCGGCTGACGGCGGAGGCCGCGGCAGGACGCCGGAACAAGATCGTGACCGTGCTGGTGGAGCCGGTGGGCGCCGCCAAGGAGGCCGAGTGACCCCGAAGGAACTGCGCGAGTTCTGTCTGTCCTTCAACGCCGTGGTGGAGGACTTCCCGTTCGCCCCGGAGATCTCGGTCTTCAAGGTGCTGGGCAAGATGTTCGCGCTGAGCTGGATCGACGCTCGCCCCTTGAAGGTCAACCTCAAGTGCGACCCGGAGGACGCCGTCCGGCTCCGGGGCGAGCACCCCGGCCTCATCGCCCCCGGCTATCACATGAACAAGCGCCACTGGAACACCGTCACGCTCGACGGCGACCTCCCCGACCGCCTCGTCCGCGAGCTCATCGAGGACTCCTACGACCTGGTCGTCGCCGGTCTGCCGCGTGCCGAACGCCTCCGCCTGGACCGGCCCTGAGGGCCACTTCGTATGCTCAGGGCATGACCGAGAGCAACGGGATCGACCCCGAGGACCACAAGATCGTCACCCTGGCCCGTTCCGCGCGGGCCCGCAACGGTGTGCCCGAGGGTGCCGCCGTACGCGACGAGACGGGACGTACGTATGTCGCCGGGACCGTGGATCTGGACTCGCTGAAGCTGAGCGCGCTCAGGACGGCGGTGGCGATGGCCGTGGCATCCGGGGCGAAGTCGCTGGAGGCGGCGGCGGTCGTGACCGAGGCGGAGAGCGCGGCGGCGGAGGACCTGGCGGCCGTACGGGATCTGGGCGGGGCCGGGACGCCGGTGCTGCTCGCCGGGCCCGACGGTGCCGTGCGGCTGACCGTCTCCGCGGAGTAGTCCGGAATTCATCCTTGCCGGGGTTCGTCTCTCGCGCATCAATGAGAACGTAAGTTCCGACGGACCGTCAGATTCGGCCCTCCCGCAGAGTGTCCGCGCCCACCTGCCGAGGGCAGTCCGTCGGTCCCCCCACACCCGAAGGGACCGGGAACCCCATGAGAGGCACACGCTTAGGTACCGGTGCGGCACTCGCGGCCGGCACGCTCGCCCTGACCGGACTCGTCCTCGCGCCCACCGCCGCGGCCGTGACCCCCACCTCGGCCACCATCAACGCCGACTGCGGCAGCTTCGGCGGCGGTGAGGCCACGCTGACGGCCACCCAGGACGGCACGGCCGCCACCATCACCGTCAACTCCTCCGCGATCACCGCGCCGATCGGACTCGGCGAGGACTCCATCGCGTCCACCCTCACCCTGGTGAAGGCGGGCGGCGGCACGACCGTCTTCACGGCCACCGAGAACCCGGCGATGGACGCCGGTGACCCGGTCCAGGTCGGCCCGCTGCCCGGCACCGTGGCCTCCGGCGACAGTCTGGAGGCCTTCGGCGGCTCGCTGACGATGACCGTCTTCGGCATCACCATCACCTGCACGGCGACGGCGCCGCAGTCCCCGGGCCCGTTCGTCTTCTGACCCCAGGGTGAGCGCGGCTCCTCAGAGCGCGTCGGGGCCGCGCTCGCCCGTCCGGACCCGTACGACGGTCTCGACGGGCAGCGCCCAGACCTTGCCGTCGCCGATCTTGCCGGTGTGCGCGGCCTTCACGATCGCGTCGATCACGGCGTCGGAGTCGGCGTCCTCCACGACCACCTCGATGCGGACCTTGGGCACCAGGTCGACCTGGTACTCGGCGCCGCGGTACACCTCGGTGTGGCCGCGCTGCCGGCCGTAGCCGCTGGCCTCGGTCACGGTCAGGCCGTGCACGCCGAGCTCCTGGAGCGCCGACTTCACCTCGTCGAGACGGTAGGGCTTGACGATCGCGGTGATGAGCTTCATGCCTTGGCCTTCTGGGGGGAGTGGGCGGAGGAGCCGACCGGGGCGCCGTGGCCCAGGACGCCGTGATCGTATGCGGTCTCGGCGTGCACCGTAAGGTCCAGGCCGGTCTGCTCCTGCTCCTCGCTCGCGCGCAGGCCCAGCGTCCTGTCGATGAGCTTGGCGAGGCCGTAGGTGACGGCGAAGGCGTACGCCCCTACGGCGACCACGGCCACCACCTGCTTGCCGAGCTGCGCGAGTCCGCCGCCGTAGAGGAGGCCCTCGGCGCCGCCGGTCATCTCCGTGACGGCGAAGACGCCGATCAGGACGGTGCCGATGACTCCGCCGACCAGGTGGACGCCCACGACGTCCAGGGAGTCGTCGTAGTTCAGCTTGAACTTCCAGCTCACGGCGTAGGAGCAGACGAGACCGGCGGTGAGGCCGATGACCAGGGCGCCGAGCAGGGAGACCGAGCCGCAGGACGGGGTGATGGCGACCAGGCCCGCGACCGCGCCGGACGCGGCGCCCAGGGTCGTCGGGTGGCCGTCGCGCCGCTGTTCCACGAGGAGCCAGCCCAGCAGGCCCGTGCAGCCGGCGGCGAGGGTGTTGAGGAAGGCCGCGGCGGCGAGGCCGTTGGCTCCCAGCGCCGAGCCCGCGTTGAAGCCGAACCAGCCGAACCAGAGGAGACCGGCGCCGAGCATGACCATGGGGAGGTTGTGCGGGCGCATCGCGTCCTTCTTGAACCCGAGCCGCGGGCCGAGGACCAGACAGAGCGCGAGACCGGAGGCGCCGGAGGTGATTTCGACGGGGAGACCGCCCGCGAAGTCCAGGGCGCCGAGGTGGTTGAGGATCCAGCCACCGGGGCCCCAGGTCCAGTGCGCGACCGGAACGTATACGAGCAGCGCCCACGCGGGGACGAAGACCAGCCACGCCCCGAACTTCGCGCGGTCCGCGATCGCGCCGCTGATCAGGGCCGCCGTGATGATGGCGAAGGTGAGCTGGAAGGTGGCGAACAGGAGGGTGGGGACCGTGCCCTGGACGCTGTCCGGGCCGATGCCCGCCATGCCGAGGTGGTCGAGGCCGCCGATGAGTCCGGCGCCCGCGTCCTCGCCGAACGCGAGGGAGTAGCCCGCGGCCAGCCACACGACCGTGACCAGGGCGATCGACACGAAGCTCATCATCAGCATGTTGAGGACACTCTTCGTGCGGACCATGCCGCCGTAGAACAGGGCCAGGCCCGGGGTCATCAGCAGGACGAGGGCGGTGGCGGCGAGCAGCCAGGCGGTGTCGCCGGTGTCGATGCCCTGCGCGGCGAGGGTCACGGTCGTCACGTGTCGTCTCCAACGGGGTGGGGGTCCGTCAGAGATTCACCGGTGAGCGTTTCCGGATGTGTACCGCCGTGTTTCGGGTGCGTTTCATTGCACGCGGGTTTCCGGAAGCTCACCGGCGGGGGCCGGGGTGGACTCCTGTGCGGCGGGGCTCTGTGGATCAGGGAGAATGGGCGGCATGAGCGTTCGTACCCAGTCTTCCGAAGAGCCGGCCGAGGCCCGCCACAGGGCCGGCTTCGCCTGCTTCGTCGGCCGCCCCAACGCGGGCAAGTCCACCCTCACGAACGCTCTGGTCGGGCAGAAGGTGGCGATCACCGCCAACCAGCCGCAGACGACCCGGCACACGGTGCGAGGGATCGTGCACCGGGAGGACGCCCAGTTGATCCTGGTCGACACCCCTGGGCTGCACAAGCCGCGCACGCTGCTGGGGCAGCGGCTCAACGATGTCGTACGCACCACCTGGGCCGAGGTCGATGTGATCGGCTTCTGTCTGCCGGCGAACGAGAAGCTCGGTCCCGGTGACCGCTTCATCGCCAAGGAGCTGGCGGGGATCAAGAAGACCCCGAAGGTCGCCATCGTCACGAAGACGGACCTCGTCGACTCCAAGACGCTTGCCGAGCAGCTGATCGCGATCGATCAGCTCGGCAAGGAGCTGGGCTTCGAGTGGGCGGAGATCGTGCCGGTGTCGGCGGTCGCGGACAAGCAGGTGGACCTGCTGGCGGACCTCCTCGTCCCGCTCCTGCCGGAGGGCCCCGCCCTCTACCCGGAGGGTGACCTCACCGACGAGCCCGAGCAGGTCATGATCGCGGAACTGATCCGCGAGGCCGCGCTGGAGGGCGTCCGCGACGAGCTGCCGCACTCCATCGCCGTGGTGGTCGAGGAGATGCTCCCCCGCGAGGACCGCCCCGCCGACAAGCCGCTCCTCGACATCCACGCCTTCGTCTACATCGAGCGCCCCAGCCAGAAGGGCATCATCATCGGCCCCAAGGGCAAGCGCCTGAAGGAGGTCGGCATCAAGTCCCGCAAGCAGATCGAGGCGCTGCTGGGGACGCCGGTCTTCTTGGACCTGCATGTGAAGGTGGCGAAGGACTGGCAGCGGGATCCTCGGCAGCTGCGGAAGCTGGGGTTCTGAGTCGGTCCGGGGGTTCAGTCCACGCCCTTGATACGTCCCACCAGTACCGCCCCCGCCAGCCCGACCGCCGCCGCCACCAGATACAGCACCCGATACCCGCCGAGGTGGGTCACGATCGGGGCGGCCACGGCCGGGGCGGCGACCTGGGGGAGGGCGTTGGCGACGTTGATCACGCCGAGGTCCTTGCCGCGGTCCAGGGCCTTCGGCAGGACGTCCGTCATCAGCGCGAAGTCCACCGACATGAACACGCCGAGACCCACCCCCAGCAGCGCCGCCACGACGATCGCGCTCGGCCAGGTCTGCCACGCCGCCAGCAGGGCGGTGGCCGCCGCCATCAGCGCCCCGGACCAGCGCACGAACGGCTTGCGCAGACCCACGCGGTCCGACCAGACGCCGCCCACCACGACCGTGGCCAGCAGCGTCACGCTGTTCACCGCGGTCAGGATCAGCACGCCCGACTCCGGGTCGTCGTGGTGCAGGCGGTCCCGCAGGTAGTACAGGAGGTAGAGGATCACGAGGGCGTTGCTGAGGTTGATCAGGAAGCGGGTCAGCCAGGCCCAGCCGAAGTCCGGGTAGCGACGCGGACTGAGCCAGAAGCCCCGGAGGAAGGCCTTGGCGGACCACGCCGGCCGGTCCGCGACCGCCAGCCGGAGATCCCCGTACCGCAGCACGTACGGCAGGACACCCGCCAGCGCGAACACCGCGCACGCCACATACCCCGCCGCGATCCCGCCCACCGCCGTCGCAAGCCCCGTCCCCGCGACCGCACCGAGGATCTGCGCCGCCCCCAACCGGCCGCCCGCCGAGCCCCGTTGGAGCCGCGGCACCCGGTCCGGCACGGCCGCCGTCACCGCCGCGAAGGCCGCGTTCAGGGTGAGCTGGACCAGGCACCAGCCGAGCATCATCGTCCACAGCCCACCCGCCCCGGCGAGCAGCGACAGTGAGAGCGCGCCGCCGACCGCCCCGGCCACGATCCAGGGCCTACGGCGCCCCCAGCGGGCCGTCGTCCGGTCCGACAGGGCGCCGAAGAGCGGGTTCGCCACCAGTGAGACCGCCGCGCCGACTCCGGTCACCCAGGCCAGCAGCGTCTCCTTCGACATCCCGGTACCGGGCGCGAAGTCCTGCGCCTGCTCGGGCAGCAGGATCTGCAGCGGGCCGTACCAGCCCACCCAGATCGCCCAGTTGGCGAGCGACAGGGCGGTTGTCCAGCCCCGGCCGACCCGGTCTGTGGGCTCGGCCAGGGCGGTGACCGTCATCCCTGTGCCCGCAGCACATCCCGGTACCAGCCGTACGACGCCTTCGGGGTCCGCTCCAGGGTCTCGTAGTCCACCTGGACCAGCCCGAACCGGCGTGCGTAGCCCTCCGCCCACTCGAAGTTGTCCAGGAGCGACCAGACGAAGTAGCCCCGGACGTCCACGCCCGCCTCCACCGCCCGGTGCAGCGCGCGGATGTGGCCGTCCAGGTAGGTGATCCGGTTCTGGTCGTCGACGCCCTCGTACGAGCAGCCGTTCTCGGTGATGACGACGGGTGGGAGTCGGTCGCCGTAGCGCTCGTGGAAGGTGGTGAGGAGTTCGGTGAGCGCCTCGGGGACCACCGGCCAGCCGAAGTCGGTGACCGGGACGCCCTCGATCTCCCGGACCGAGAAGGGGAGTTCCGCGGGCATGGTGATGCCGCCGAACTCGATCTCCGCGCCCTGCGGGGCGCCCACCTTCGTCGGGGCGTAGTAGTTGATGCCGTACCAGTCGACCGGCTCGCCGATGACCTTCAGGTCCGCCTCGACGTCGCCCGGCATCAACTCGCCCAGCCCCGCCGGGTATTCACCGAGCAGGACCGGGTCCGCGAACAGCCGGTTGAGCAGGACGTCGTAGAACTCGGCCGCCTCCACGTCGGCGGGCTCTGTCGACGCCGGCCAGGTCGGCCCGTGCGAGTTGGCGATGCCGAGGTCCGTGACCCCGGCCGCGCGCAGCGCCCGTACGGCCAGACCGTGGGCGAGGAGCTGGTGGTGGGCGACGGGGAGCGCGTCGAAGAGGAGCTGCCGGCCCGGCGCGTGGGTGCCGAGGGCATGACCCAGCAGGGTGTGTTCGGCGGGCTCGTTGAGGGTGATCCACTTGTGTACGCGGTCCCCGAGCCGCTCGGCCACCACCGACACGTACTCGGCGAACCGGGCCGCGGTGTCCCGCTCCAGCCAGTCCAGACCGACCGGCAGATCCCAGTGGAAGAGCGTGGGCACCGGGCGGACGCCCGCCGCGCACAGCTCGTCCACGAGACGGTCGTAGAAGTCGAGCCCGCCGGGGGAGTTGACCCGCGGCCAGGAGATCGAGAAGCGGTACGCGCCCACCCCGAGGTCCGCCAGCAGGGCCACGTCCTCGCGGTAGCGGTGGTAGTGGTCGCAGGCCACCGCCGCCGTCGAGCCGTCCTTCACCCGCCCCGGCACATCCGTGAAGGCGTCCCACACGGACGGCTCGCGCAGCTCGGCCGCGCCCTCGATCTGGTGCGCGGAGGTCGATACGCCCCACAGGAAGCCCGCCGGGAACTGGGGTATCGGGTGCTCTTGAGTCGCCATGCGCCGGATCATCCGTACCGCCGGTAAGGGAAGTCAACGGCCCGGCGTGAACAAGCGGTTACGCGCCTTCCTTGAGCACTTTGGTGATCAGCTTGCGCTGTTCCTCGGTCAGTCGTGGATCGGAGCAGTACACGGTCTTCCCGTCCACCGTGATCTGGTAGCTGAACCCGTCGGGCACCCCGACAGGTGGCGTGCCCCGGCCCGCGGCGACCGCCTTCTCGGCCAGGGCATGCCACTCGGGTGCGTCGGGCCGCGCCGAGGTGTCGACCTCGGCATGCCGCTCGATGCCCGCGAATCCGCCCGTGCGCCTCACCTGAATACGCATGGGACCTGTCTAGTACGGAATCAGAGCGTGCGCACCCCGACCTGCTCCCAGGCCTTGGCCACCGCCTGGAGCTCCTCGCTGCCGTCGCCGTACCGTGCCTTCGCGGCAGCGGCGGTCAGCGTGGCGAAGTCGACGAACAGGGCCTGCGCCTTCAGCTCGCCGCCGGTGAGCACGTCGTACCAGATCTGCCCGGCGCGCTCCCAGGCATGGCCGCCGAGGGCCGTGGCCGCGAGGTAGAACGCGTGGTTGGGGATACCGGAGTTGATGTGCACGCCGCCGTTGTCGCGACCGGTGCGGACGTAGTCGTCCATCGTCGCGGGCTGCGGGTCCTTGCCGAGGACGTCGTCGTCGTACGCCGTACCCGGCTCCTTCATCGAGCGCAGCGCCTTGCCCGTCACCCGCGGGGCGAGCAGCCCGGCGCCGATCAGCCAGTCGGCCTCGGCGGCGGTCTGGCCGAGCGTGTACTGCTTGATGAGCGCGCCGAAGACATCCGACATCGACTCGTTCAGGGCGCCGGGCTGGCCGAAGTAGGTGAGGTTGGCGGTGTACTGGGTGACGCCGTGGGCGAGTTCATGGCCGATGACGTCGATGGGGATGGTGAAGTCGAGGAAGATCTCGCCGTCTCCGTCGCCGAACACCATCTGCTCGCCGTTCCAGAAGGCGTTGTTGTAGTCCTTCTCGTAGTGCACGGTCGCGTCCAGCGGCAGTCCGTTGCCGTCGATGGAGTTGCGCTCGTAGGCCTTGAGGAACAGCTCGAAGGTGGCGCCGAGGCCCGCGTAGGCGCGGTTGACGGTGGCGTCCTTGCCGGGCTCCTCGCCCTCCCCGCGGACCTTCCTGCCGGGCAGGTCGGTGCCGTGCCGGGCGTCGTAGATCGTGCGGAGCGGCTTGTCGGGTTCGGCGCCGGCGGGTGGGGCGACGGCGGGCGCGCCGAGCACGGTGGTCAGCCGGCGGTGGGTGCGCTCATAGGCGTCGCGCTGGAGGGTCCGGCGGGCCGGTCCGGCGAGCGCGGGGTCCTCGGCCTGGGCCAGCTTGTCGAGGACATGCGGTGGTACGACGGTGCAGAAGACGGGCTCATGGCCCCCGTAGGTCGTCATGCCCGGCACCATTGCACTGTGTTATGCCGCTGTCACTACCCGCAACCATGATTGGTGAAATGTGCCGACAAGGCGCCCGCAGGGCGGTCCCGAAGTGGTATGGCGCACTTTTTGTCCTGTTTGCCCGTGCGGTCCCGCATACTGATACGCACCGCCGCATCGCGGGCGGCTCGGCTAGCATGCTGCGCATCATGTTTTTCGGGCTGCTTCTTCTTAGCTGCCGCGGCGAGGGCCTGTAGTCCAGGTCGACTCCCTCCCCGCGGAGCTTCGCGTTGCGTCGTCGGCCGTCCTTCCGGACATCCTGAGGAGCCCCGCAAACATGGCGAATCGCCAGCAGCCCACTTCCATGCCGATCCACAAGTACGGCCGCTATGACCAGGTCGACATTGCGGACCGCACCTGGCCGAACCAGCGCATCACCACCGCCCCCCGCTGGCTCTCCACCGATCTGCGTGACGGCAACCAGGCCCTGATCGACCCGATGTCGCCCGAGCGCAAGCGCCGGATGTTCGACCAGCTGGTCAAGATGGGCTACAAGGAGATCGAGGTCGGGTTCCCGGCGTCGGGCCAGACGGACTTCGACTTCGTACGCTCGATCATCGAGGAGCCGGGCGCGATCCCCGACGACGTCACGATCTCCGTACTGACCCAGGCCCGCGAGGACCTGATCGAGCGCACGGTGGAGTCCCTGAAGGGCGCCAAGCGGGCCACCGTCCACCTGTACAACGCCACCGCGCCGGTCTTCCGCCGGGTGGTCTTCCGCGGCTCCAAGGACGACATCAAGCAGATCGCCGTCGACGGCACGCGTCTGGTGATCGAGTACGCGGAGAAGCTGCTGGGCCCGGAGACGGAGTTCGGTTACCAGTACAGCCCCGAGATCTTCACCGACACCGAGCTGGACTTCGCGCTGGAGGTCTGCGAGGCGGTCATGGACGTCTGGCAGCCGGGTCCCGGCCGCGAGATCATCCTCAACCTGCCCGCCACCGTGGAGCGTTCGACCCCGTCGACCCACGCCGACCGCTTCGAGTGGATGGGCCGCAACCTGTCCCGCCGCGAGCACGTCTGCCTGTCGATCCACCCCCACAACGACCGGGGTACGGCCGTCGCCGCCGCCGAGCTGGCGCTGATGGCCGGCGCCGACCGCGTCGAGGGCTGTCTGTTCGGACAGGGCGAGCGCACCGGCAACGTCGACCTGGTCACCCTGGGCATGAACCTGTTCTCGCAGGGCGTCGACCCGCAGATCGACTTCTCCGACATCGACGAGATCCGTCGTACGTGGGAGTACTGCAACCAGATGGAGGTCCACCCGCGCCACCCGTACGTGGGCGACCTGGTCTACACGTCCTTCTCCGGCTCCCACCAGGACGCCATCAAGAAGGGCTTCGACGCGATGGAGGCCGACGCGGCGGCCCGTGGGGTCACCGTCGACGACATCGAGTGGGCGGTGCCGTACCTGCCGATCGACCCGAAGGATGTCGGGCGGTCGTACGAGGCGGTCATTCGCGTCAACTCGCAGTCCGGCAAGGGCGGTATCGCGTACGTCCTGAAGAACGACCACAAGCTGGACCTGCCGCGCCGGATGCAGATCGAGTTCTCCAAGCTCATCCAGGCGAAGACGGACGCGGAGGGTGGCGAGGTCACCGGCTCCGACATCTGGACGGTCTTCCAGGACGAGTACCTGCCGAACCCCGAGAACCCGTGGGGTCGGATTCAGGTCAGGAACGGGCAGTCGACGACCGACACGGACGGCGTGGACACGCTGCGCGTGGAAGCCACCGTCGATGGCCAGGACACGGTGCTGACGGGTACCGGCAACGGTCCGATCTCGGCCTTCTTCGACGCCCTGCAGTCCATCGGGATCGATGTGCGGCTGCTGGACTATCAGGAGCACACGATGAGCGAGGGTGCGTCTGCGCAGGCCGCGTCGTATATCGAGTGTGCGATTGATGGCACGGTGCTGTGGGGGATCGGGATCGATGCGAATACGACTCGGGCCTCGCTGAAGGCCGTCGTCTCCGCCGTTAACCGGGCTGCTCGGTAACAGGCGACTACTGGGGTGCCGCGGGGGGTTGTGGGTCGGCTGCGGCTTTCGTCGTGGCTGGTCGCGCAGTTCCTCGCGCCCCTAGGTACGTCTTCCTTGCCCGGCGTATACAAGCCAATCCTTGTGCAGGTCACGGAAAGGTCTCGTCCTGGGTGCTGACTAGGGCTCTGGGATGTGGCTAACATCACGCAAGCGCGGCGATGTTGCCGCGGGGTCACGCGGAGGTGCGACGTGCTGCCAGGACGGGGACGAAACGGCCGTGCCGCGAGGCCTGCCCGCATCCTGGGCACGCGCACCGCGTGGACGCCCGTCGGCGACGGGGAGTTCTTCTGTCCCGGCTGCGGGGGTGACCGCAACTACCAGCGGCTGACCGGGCGCCGCCGCTTCACGCTGCTGGGCGTGCCGGTGCTGGCGCGCGGCGAGACCGGGCCGGTGGTGGAGTGCGCGGCCTGTCGCCGTCACTTCGGCACCGACGTGCTGGACCACCCCACCACCACCCGCTTCTCCGCGATGCTCCGCGACGCCGTCCACACCGTCGCCCTCGCCGTCCTCGCCGCGGGCGGCTCCTGCGCCCGTACGGCCCTGGAGACCGCCGCCTGTGCGGTCCGCGCGGCCGGCTTCGACGACTGCACCGAGGAGCAGCTCGACGCCCTGGTCGAGGCGCTGGCCGCCGACACCGGCCGAGTGCTCGGTGAACCCTGCGGAGCGGGCCTGGCCATAGAGCTCCACGAGGCCCTGGACCCCCTTGCCCCGCACCTGGCCCCCGCGGGCCGCGAATCGATCCTCCTCCAGGGCGCCCGCATCGCCCTGGCCGACGGCCCGTACACCCCCGCCGAGCGGGAAGTCCTGAGCACGGTGGGCGCGGCGCTGACGATCTGCGGGGACGATGTGACGCGGCTGCTGGCGGCGGCCCGTACTCCGTCCTAATACTCCCCGGGGAGTAACAGAGGCCTTCCGCCGCCCCCGGAAGTACTGTTCAACTCGCCCTCCCGCCCGACGAACCCGCCCCTTCGCGCCGGGAGTCTGGAGACGACCCAGACACCGGACCGGAGGGAGGCCCGCCAGATGGGGGCCGTAAGGACATCCGTACGACGACGGCGGGGCATTCCCTGGCTCGTGCTCGGGCTGTGGATCGTCGTGCTGGCGATCGCCTCGCCGTTCGCCTCGAAGCTTGCCGATGTGCAGCGGGACCGGGCCGTCGACTATTTGCCGGCCAGCGCCGACTCCACCCAGGTCGCCAAGATCCAGGACCGGCTGCCCGGCGGCGAGACCACGCAGATGGTCGTCGTCTATCACCGGGACGGGGGACTCACGGAGGCCGACAAGGCCACCGCCGCCGAGCAGATCGCCGAGATAGAAGGCGCGCATCGGCTCGTCACCGAGCCCACCGGGGTTCCGTCCAAGGACGGGACCACGCTGATGTATCCCGTCGCCAGCAACGAACCCGGCACCGATGAGGAAGCCCGGGACGAACTCGTCAACGACGTGCGGGACGTCGCGCAGGGCTCGGACGGGCTGAGTGTGGAGGTCGGCGGTGAGGGGGCCCTGGCCACCGATGCCTCCGAGGTCTACAACTCGCTCGACGGACCGCTGCTCTACACCACCGTCGCCGTCGTGGCGCTGCTGCTGATCATCATCTATCGCAGTCCGTTCCTCTGGCTGGTGCCTCTCGTCGTCGCCGGGGTCGCCAACTACCTGTCCATGGCCGTCGCTTATGGGCTCAACCAGTGGTTCGGCACCTCCGTGTCCGGCCAGAGCTCCGGGATCATGACGATCCTCGTCTTCGGCGCGGGCACCGACTACGCCCTGCTGCTCGTCTCCCGCTACCGCGAGGAACTGCGCCGCATCGAGCGGCCGTACGACGCCATGGTCGCCGCGCTGCGGGGCTGCGGGCCCGCCGTGCTCGCCTCCTCCGGGACCGTCGCCGCGGGACTGCTCTGTCTGCTCGCCGCCGATCTCAACTCCAGCCGGGGCATGGGGCCGCTCGGCACCGTCGGTGTGCTGTGCGCGCTCGTCGCCATGCTGACGCTGCTGCCCGTCGTCCTGGTGCTGCTCGGGCGGCGTGTGTTCTGGCCGCTGATCCCGCGGTACGGCAGCACCCCCAAGGCGCGCCGCTCGCTGTTCGCCGCGATGGGCAGCTCCGCCGGACGCCGCCCGGTGACCGTGCTCGTCGGCGGCGCCCTGCTCCTCGGGGCGCTCGCACTCGGCACGTTCAATCTGCCCGGCGATCTCAAGCAGGAGGACTCCTTCACCAGCAAGCCCGACGCGGTCGCCGCCATGGAGACCCTCAACCAGGCCTATCCCGAGCGCTCCACCCAGGCCATCACCGTCATCACCCCGGCCGACCGCGCCGAGGCCACCCTCACCGACATCCGCGGCACCGAGGGTGTCGACAGCGCCGAACCCGGACGTACCGGAGAGGGCTGGATCGAGATCTCCGTGCTCGCCTCCTCGGCGCCGCAGTCCGCGGGGGAGACCGCGACCATCGAGGAACTGCGCGACCGGCTCGACGGCTCCTATGTCGGCGGACCGAGCGCCGAGCAGATCGACCTGAAGGACACCAATGCCCGCGACCGGCTGATCGTCGTACCGATCGTGCTGGTGTCCGTGTTCCTCATCCTGGTCGCGCTGCTGCGCTCGATCGTCGCGCCACTGATCCTGGTGGCGGCCGTGGTCGCCGTATGGGCCGCCGCCCTCGGCATCGGCGGGCTCGTCTTCGGGCCGGTGTTCGGCTTCGAGGGCACGGATCCGGGGCTCGGACTGCTCTCCTTCGTGTTCCTGGTCGCCCTCGGCGTCGACTACGGCATCTTCCTGATGCACCGTATGCGCGAGGAGTCCCTGAACGGCGCCGAACCCGTCCCCGCCGCGCTCACCGCGCTGCGCACCACGGGCGGGGTCATCGCCTCCGCGGGCCTGGTCCTTGCCGCCACCTTCGCGGTGCTCACCAGCATGCCGATGGTGCAACTCGTCGAGCTCGGCTTCGTCATCGCGGTCGGCGTGCTCCTCGACACCTTCCTGGTCCGCACCTACCTGGTGACCAGCGCGAGCGTCGCACTGCGCCGCAAGCTGTGGTGGCCCGGCGCCCTGTCCAAGGAGCCCGAGAACCCCGTACCACCGAAGGAACCGGAGCGGATCACCGCCGCAGCCCACTGACCGACCGGCGCCCCTCCGCCTTGATGGCTCGGTCGCCTACGGGCGCTTTCAGCCGGTGTATAGAGAGCGATCGTGCTCAGCCCTTCGGGCCTCCGCGCGTTCGCTCTCTATACACCGGCGCGCCCTTCGGCTCCCTCGCTGTCTCCCGGAGGGCGCCTTCCTGGCGGAAGATGACCCCCGTGCAGCAACCCAACCCGGCGGCCCGTCCGCGTATCGGCGAGCGGATCATGGCCGCGATCAACCGTGAACCGACGACCGCCCCGCACGGCACCCGCAATGACGCGCTGCTCGCGGTGGCGGCGGCCCTTGTGGCCGTCTGCATGGCGCTGTTCACCGACGACGGCCGCCGGCCCGACGGCCTCGGCTGGGTGCTGCTGGTCGGTGCCCATGTGCCGCTGGTGTGGCGGCGGCGCAGGCCGCTGCTGGTGATCGCCGCGGTGGTGGCGCTCGTCGTGCCCTACCACGCCCTCGACAACAACCACACCGCGCCCGTCCCCGCCTCGTTCATCGCGCTGTACACGGTCACCGTCACCCAACGCCCCCTCAGAACACTCCTGGTCAGCGGCGCGGGCCTCGGCATCTCCCTGACCGTGATGCTCACCGCGGGCGAGAACAAACAGGCCGCCGAACTGCTGCGCATCTACGGCTGGGTCGTCGCCGTCATCTTCGTCGGCATCGCCACCCGCTACTACCGCCAGTACGTCGCCGCCATCGTCGAACGCGCCGAACGTGCCGAGCGCACCCGCGAGGAGGAGGCCCGCCGCCGGGTCGCCGAGGAACGTCTGCGCATCGCCCGCGATCTGCACGATCTGCTCGCCCACAGCATCACCCTGATCGGTGTGCAGACCTCGGTCGCCGCGCATGTGCTGGCCGCCGACCCCGAGCGCCTGGACCGGGAGACGGTCGCCAAGGCCCTCGACGACATCGCCGAGACCTGCCGCAGCGCCCGCGGTGAACTGCGCACCACGCTGGAGGTGCTGCGCGAGCCCGGCCCGGCCGACGCGCGCGGCCCGCTGCCCGGACTCGACGGTCTGCCCGACCTGGTGGAGGCCGCCCGGCTGGCGGGCGCGAAGGTCGAGCAGACGGTACGGATCCGGCAGGCGCCCCCGGCCGTCGGCGCCGCCGCCTACCGCATCGTCCAGGAGGCGCTCACCAACGCCGTACGGCACGCGGGACCCGAACCGGCAGTCCGGGTCGACCTGCACGAGCGGGACGGCGCCCTGCATCTCGCCGTCACCGACGACGGCACCGGGCCGACCCCCGGCAAGCCGCCCGGCTTCGGTCTGGTCGGAATGCGCGAGCGCGCCCGCAGCGTGGGCGGCACACTCGACGCCGGGCCGTGCGACCGGGGCGGCTTCCAGGTGACCGCCGTACTTCCGCTGGGAGGAGCCACGTGACCATCCGCGTCCTGCTCGCCGACGACCAGACCCTGGTCCGGGCCGCGTTCGCCATGCTCGTCGAGTCCGCGCCGGACATGGAGGTCGTGGGACAGGCCGGCACCGGCCGCGAGGCGCTGGAACTGGCCCGCACCGAACGCGCCGACCTCGTCGTGATGGACATCCGCATGCCCGACCTCGACGGCATCGAGGCCACCCGGCTGATCGCGGCCGACGAGGACCTCGCCGGGGTGCGGGTACTGGTGCTGACGACGTACGACACCGACGAGCACATCGTGGAGGCGCTGCGGGCCGGGGCCTCCGGTTTCCTGGTGAAGGACACCCGTCCGGCCGAACTCCTCGACGCCATCCGCACGGTCGCCGCCGGTGAGGCGCTGCTGTCACCGGGCCCCACGGCACGGCTGATCGCGCGATTTCTGCGCAGCCCCTCAACCCCTGCCGTGGGCGGTCCCGAGTGCCTCTCCGAGCGGGAGCGCGGGGTGCTCACGCTGGTCGCACGGGGGCTCAACAACACCGAGATCGCGGACGCGTTGGGGCTCAGCCCGCTCACGGCGAAGACCCACGTCAGCCGCATCATGGGCAAGCTGGGGGCGCGCGACCGGGCACAGCTGGTCATCGTGGCGTACGAGTCGGGTCTGGTGACTCCGGGAACCATGTGACGGACAGGTCAACTGACACTCCGTCAAGGGAGCTCGATGGCCCTCCTGAGCCGCACACTTCTTGTCACCGCAGTACTCCTCACCCCGCTCACCGCGACCGGCCGGGCCTCGGCGGTCGCCGAATGCACGTCCTCCGTCCCGTATGTCTCGGGGCAGGGCGGCTACGACACGTACCGCATCCCGGCGACGGTCGCCACCCGCCGGGGCACGCTGCTGGCCTTCGCCGAGGGCCGGCACGACAGCGCGGGCGACACCGGGAACATCGACGTCGTCCTCAGACGATCCGCCGACGGCGGCTGCACCTGGGGCCCGCTGACCGTGGTGGCCGCCGGGGACGGCGACACCCGGGGCAATCCGGCGCCGGTGGTGGATCCGCGTACGGGCGCGATCGTGCTGGTCACCTCCTACAACAGCGGGGCCGTGACCGAGGGGCAGATCATGCGGGGCGAGGTGACACCGGAGCAGAGCCGCCGGGTCTTCGTCCAGAAGAGCTGGGACGACGGCCTGCGCTTCGGCCGGCCGCGGGAGATCACCGACCAGGTGAAGCAGCCGAACTGGCGCTGGTACGCCACCGGACCCGGGCACGCCGTCGCCATCCGGTACGGCGCCCACGCGGGCCGTCTCGTGGTCCCCTCCAACCACTCCGCGGCCCCGCCGCCCGGCTCCGCCGACTCGGGCCAGGAGCCCAAGTACTACGGCGGCCACGCCATCTACAGCGACGACGGCGGCACCACCTGGCGCACGGGTTTCGTGGACGACGACTACGACGGCCGGCACAACGCCAACGAGACCACGGCCGCCGAACTGCCCGACGGCAGGCTCTACTTCAACGCCCGCGACCAGCACGGCACCAGCATCGGCCACCGCCTCGACAGCTGGTCGGGGGACGGCGGCCGGAGCCTGTTCCGGCCGTACGCCGTCCAGCCCACCCTCAACGAGGTGCCCGTCGTGCAGGCGAGCATCCTCCAGCTCCCCGGATTCGGCGCGCCCCTGCTGTTCTCGGGCCCGTCCGTGCCCACCTCCCGGCAGGCCATGGCGGTCTGGCGCAGCACCAACGGCGGGACGAGCTTCACCAAGGTGCTGACGCTGTCTCAGCAGCGGGCCGCCTACTCGGACCTCGTGAGAGTCGACCCGGGCACGGTCGGAGTCCTGTACGAGACGGGCGTGAGCGGGCCGTACGAGTCGATCGAGTTCCGCCGGCTGCCGGTGAACACCCTCTAGAGCAGCCCGGCAGCCGCGGGACGTCAGCGGTCGAAGGCCGTGCCCAGGCCGCCCTGCGAGGAGGTCATCCCCAGTGCCGACGGGCCGAAGGAGGCCGAGCCGGTGCCGGTCACCTGGGTGGCGGTGCCCTTGAGCGCCCAGACCGCACCGGCCCAGGAGTTCTCCCCCGGCGCTCCGGCGAACAGCTCCGCACGACCGTCGCCGGTGGTGTCGGCCAGGTGCACGGCGGCGCCGAAGGCATCGGCCCTCTCGGCGGTGCCGGGCACCGAGGCGGTGTCCTGGGTGAGGGACTTCGCGCCCGTCGTGGTGAGCCCCGTGCCGCCGCCCAGCAGGACGGTCACCGAACCCGCGCCGGCCAGGGTGCCGAGGCCTTCCCCGCGGGCGCCGATCGCGAGGTCGAGACGGCCGTCGCCGTTCACGTCGCCGAGGGAGACGGCGCGGCCGAAGTCGTCCCCGTACTCGGCGGTGCCCGGGACACCCGCGCTGTCCTGGTGGAACAGGGTGCGCGGGCTCGTGGTGTCCGGGCCGGAGGCGGTCCCGCGCACGATCTCGACGGCGCCGCCCAGGCGGGTGACCTCCTCGGTGCCGTCCATGTCCTCCTCGCCGCTGCGGCCGAGCACGATGTCGGCGTAGCCGTCCCGGTCGAGGTCGCCCACGGCGACGTCGGCGCCGCCGTCCAGGGGCTGACCGGTCTTCGGGTCCTTCAGTATCCGCGCGGCCGTCAGTCCGTCGCGGCTGCCCGCGAAGTACTCCGCCAGGCGGGGGCCGTGGTACGGCAGCTCCCCCTCGCCGTGCGAGACGACGGCCACGACATCACTGATGCCGTCGCCGTTGACGTCCCCCGTGGCCAGGGTGGGGGCGTTCCAGAGCTCCTCCTCCGCGCCGTCGACCCGGACGTCCATCGTCTCGGTGCGGGCCGGCCCGGTGGTCCGGCCGAACGGGCCGTGGGCGACCCTGGTGCCGGTGGCCAGGTCCGGGTGACCGTCCCCGTCGAAGTCGCCTGCGGTCAGGGCCTGGCCGAGGGACTCGCCGTCGGCGCCCTTGACGACGGTGCCGCCGGTGAGGCCGCCCTTGCCGCCCCACAGCACGGTCAGCGTGCCCGAGCCGTAGAGGGTTCCGGAGTCCTCGCCGCGCGATCCGACGACGAGGTCGGTGTAGCCGTCGCCGTCGAGGTCGGCGGCCGTCATGGCGGAGCCGAACTGGTCGTCGGCCTCCGCGCTGCCCGGCACCCCGCTGCTGTTCTGGTGGTGGACCTTGCGGGACTGCTCCTTCAGCGCCAGGGTGCGGCTGCCGTAGGTCACTGCGATGTATCCGGCGCCCTTGTGGCCGCTCACGGTGGCATGGGGTGCGGCCGTGGCGGTGTCGGCGACGCCGTCGCCGTTGAAGTCGGCCTTCGCCAGGCCGGTGGCGGCTACGGCGGCCGGGTCGGCCTGCGCCACGGGTGCGAGGGCGGCCGATGCCGCCATCGCCACGGCGGTGGCCACCGTCATACGAAGTGTGCGCTTGCGCACAGGGCCTCCTGCTCAGAGTGCGGTGGTGCGACGAGCCGTCAGGTCGGCCCGCGCACCACCTCAAGACCCGCGGTGAAACCGAATGGTTGTACGCAGTCCATTCGGCGTTCACCTCAGAGCAGACCGGCCGCCGCCAGGAACTTGCCGACCCGCTCGACCTCTTCCTGCGCGAGCGGCACCTGGGGTTCGGCCGTCGCCGGGCAGTCGATGATCCCGCGCAGATGCAGGGCCGCCTTGAAGGCGCCCAGCGCCGAGGAACTGCCGCCCATCCGGGCGGGATCGCCGACCCGGACCATGCCGAACAGGGCGCACAGCCGCTCCTGTTCGGCCCGGGCCCGGTGCCAGTCGCCGCTCCGGCACAGCCGGTCCAGGTGGACGTAGCCGTGCGGGTCGACATTGGCGAGACCGGGCACCGCGCCGTCCGCGCCCAGCGCCAGCGCCGCGTCGACGACCAGCTCGGAGCCGGTCAGCACGCTGAAGTCGGTGATGTCGGGGTGGGCCCGGACGCCGGTGACGACCTCACGGAAGGCGGCCAGATCGCCGCTCGAGTCCTTCAGCCCGGCCAGTACGCCCTCGGCGGCCAGCTCCAGGACCAGATCGGCGGGGAGCTTGGTGCGCACGGCGGCCGGGATGTCGTAGGCGAGGACGGGGACCGGGCTCTCGGCGGCGATCAGCCGATAGTGGCGGGCGATCTCGGCCGGGTGGGTGGCCGCGTAGAACGGGGCCGTCGCCACCACCGCGTCCGCCCCGGCCCCCACCGCCTTGGCCACGTGGTCCAGCACCCGGGGCGTCGTCATGTCGATCACCCCGGCCAGCACCGGCAGCCGGCCGCCCACATGCAGGGTCACCGTCTCCACCACAAGACGCCGCTGCCGGTCCGTCAGATACGCGGCCTCTGAGGTCGAGCCGAGCACGAACAGCCCCCGTACTCCGCCGTCCACCAGATGGTCGACCAGCCTGAGCAGCGAGTGGACATCGACCTCGCGTTCCGGTGTCAGAGGCGTGCAGACGGGCGGGATGACACCGGTGAGCGGGTTCATGATGGCTCCCTTGCGGACTGTGCCAGGTCGCGGGTCGACCGGTCCTCCTCGACAGGATGGTGGCAGCGGTATCGGTGCCCCGGCGTGGACGCGTCGGAAAATTCCGGCATCTCCTGTGCGCACACTTCTGTCGCCTTCCAGCACCGCGTCCGGAAGGGGCAGCCGCTGGGCGGCCGGGTGGCCGAGGGGACCGGTCCGACCAGCGGGATCGGGTCGACCGGATGCAGCAGCCCGGGGGTCGCCGAGAACAGGGCGCGGGTGTACGGGTGACAGGAGCCGTCCGTCACCCGGTCGGCCGGGGCCTCCTCCACGATCCGGCCGAGGTACATGGTGATCACGCGGTCGCTCATCCGCCGTACCGTCTGGATGTCGTGCGAGACGAAGACCAGGGCCAGGCCCAGGCGCTCCTTGAGGTCCAGCAGGAGATTGAGGATCTGGGCGCGGACCGACACGTCCAGGGCGCTGGTCGGTTCGTCCGCGACCACCAGATCGGGGTCGAGGGCCAGGGCGCGGGCGATGGCGACGCGCTGCCGCTGGCCGCCGGAGAGCTGCCCCGGAAGGGCGTCGGCGAGGGCCCGGGGGAGGCCGACGAGGGTCATCAACTCCCGTACGTGGTCGTCGCGTTCACGTCGTGTGCCCTGCTCGTGGACGTCCATCGGGTCGCGCAGGATCCGCCGGACGGTCAGCCGCCGGTTGAGGGCCGTCGAGGGGTCCTGGAAGATCATTCCGGTGCTGCGGCCGACCGTCTCGCGCCGCTCGCCCGGCGGCATGGTCCACAGGTCTCGGCCCCGGAAGGTCACCGTGCCGTAGGTCGGCCGTTCCACCCCCACCAGCACTTTCGCCAGCGTCGACTTCCCGCACCCCGACTCGCCGACCACGCCGACGGTCTCGCCGGGGGCCACCGCGAGGTCGGCGCCGGTCAGGGCGTACACGCGGTCCCGGGTGAACAGGCCGCCGCTGCGGGCCTTGTGGACGACGTGGGTGTCGGTCAGTTCGACGATCGACTTCAATTCACGACCTCCGTGGTCACCAGCTCGACCGCCGGGTGGTGGCAGGCCGCCGTATGGGTGGGGGTGCCCAGCAGATCGGGCGGGGTCGTGCGGCACAGGTCGGTCGCCCGGGGGCAGCGGTCGGCGAACCGGCAGCCCTCGGGGAAGTCGGCGGGGGACGGGACGACGCCCTTGATCTGCGTCATTCGCTCGGCGGCCCCCTCCAGCGACAGCACGCTGCCGAGCAGCCCGCGCGTGTAGTGGTGGGCCGGTGCCTCCACCAGGTCGGCGGTCACCCCGGTCTCGACGACCTGTCCGCCGTACATCACCACCACCCGGTCAGTGACGTCCGCGATCAGGGCCAGGTCGTGCGAGACGAGGATCAACGCGAAGCCCAGCTCCTCGCGCAGCCGCAGCAGCAGCGCCATGATCTGCGCCTGCACGGTGACGTCCAGCGCGGTCGTCGGCTCGTCGGCGACGATCAGCTTCGGCTCGCGGGACAGGGCCATGGCGATCAGCACGCGCTGACGCTGGCCGCCGGAGAGCTCGTGCGGGTAGCTGCGCAGGGTGCGTTCGGGGTCGAGGCCGACGAGGGTGAGCAGTTCGGCGGGGGTACGGCGGCCTCCGCGCCGTACGACCTGTTTGAGCTGGGCGCGGATGGTCATCGCCGGGTTCAGCGAGGACAGGGCGTCCTGGTAGACCATCGCCATCTCGTGCCCGAGCAGTTTGCGCCGCGCCCGCATCGGCTCGGCCAGCAACTCCCGCTGGTTGAAGCGGACCTGGCCGCTCACGCGGGCGCCCTTGGGCTGCAGGCCCATGATGGTCAGTGCGGTGAGCGACTTGCCGCAGCCCGACTCGCCGACCAGGCCCAGCACCTCGCCGGGCTGCACCTCGAAGCTGATGCCGTCGACGATGTCCACGCCCCGGTGGCGGCCCTCGAAGCCGATGGCGAGGTGCTCCACGGCCAGCACCGGCTGGGCGCCCATGGGCAGGGGTCGGGCCCTGGAGCGCAGCCGCCGGGCGGCCTCGGCAAGTCCGGGCAGCTGTACCACGGCCCCGCTGCCGGGCTCCGGCGCCTCGATCCGGTCCGGCTCCTCGTGGACCTCCACCTCCCGGGCCGCCGGTGCCGCCCATGCGTCCGAGACGCCCTCGGAGAGGATGTTCAGCGAGAGCACGGTGAACAGGATCACCAGGCCCGGGAAGACCGTCGCCCACCAACCCCCGGTCAGCACCATGTTCTTGCCGTCCGCGATGACACTGCCCCAGGACGGGTCGGGCGGCCGCACCCCGGCGCCGATGAAGGACAGCGACGCCTCGAAGACGATGGCCTCGGCGACCTGCACCGTGCAGAAGACCAGGACGGGCGCCGCGCAGTTGATGGCCACGTGCCGCCACACGATGTGCGGGGTCCGGGCGCCGATCACCCGTTCCGCGGTCACATAGTCCTCGCCGTACTGGTCGAGGACGTTGGCCCGGACCACACGGGCCACCGGCGGGGTGAACAGGAAGGCGATGGCGCAGATCAGGACGGTGATCCCGCCGCCGAACACCGCGACCAGGACGGCCGCGAGGGCGATGCCGGGGAACGCCATCACCACGTCCAGACAGCGCATCAGCGTCTCGTCGACCGCCTTGCGGGAGGTCGCCGCGACCGCCCCGATCAGCGCGCCCGCGACCAGGGCCAGCGCGGTGGCGCCGAGGCCGATGGCGAGGGACCAACGGGCGCCGTACATCAGCCGGCTGAGGATGTCCCGGCCCAGGCTGTCCTGGCCCATCCAGTACTCGGTCGAGGGGTGTCCGGTGCCGTCGACGGGTGGCTGCTGGTCGAGCGGATCGTGCGGGGCCAGCAGCGGCGCGAACAGGGCGACGAAGACCACCAGGGCCAGGAAGCAGACGGCCAGCTTCGACATCAGCGGCAGCCGCCGCCGGCCGCGCAGCCGGATGCCGGGGCGGGAGAGGGCCTCGGTGAGGCTCTTGCGCGTCATGATCATGCGGCCGCATCCCTCAGTCGCGGGTTGACCAGCAGGTAGAGGACGTCGATCACGAGGTTGACGATCACAAAGCCGAACGCCGTGGTCAGTACGACGCCCTGGACGACCGCCGGGTCGCCGTTCTTCACGGCGTCGATCATCAGCTTGCCCATGCCGGGCAGCGAGAAGATCGTCTCGATGACGACCGCGCCGCCCAGCAGATAGCCGACCCTGAGGCCCAGCACGGTGAGCGGATTGACCAGGGCGTTCCTGAGCACGTTCCGGCCCACGACCACCCGCGGCGGCAGTCCGCTGCCGATCGCCGTGCGGACGTAGTCCTTGTCCAGCTCCTCCACGACCGACGTCCGCACAATGCGGGTGAGCTGGGCCGCCACCGGCAGCGAGAGGGCCAGGGCGGGCAGCGTCATCGTCTTCAGCCAGCCGGTGAAGGAGTCCGCGGGGTTGATGTAGCCGCCGGTCGGGAACCAGCCCAGGTCCACCGCCAGGTACTGGATCATCAGCAGCGCCAGCCAGAAGCCGGGCGCGGCCACGCCGGTCAGCGAGACCACCCGGATGATCTGGTCCGGCAGCCGGTCGCGGTAGATGGCCGCGGTGACTCCGCCGAGCAGCGCCAGCACCATCGCGATGCCGAGCCCGAGGAAGGTGAGCTGCATGGTGAGCGGCAGCGCGGTCATCACCTGGTCGATCACCTCGCCGCGGGTGAGCGCGCTGGTGCCCATGTCGCCCTGCAGCAGATCGCCCACGAAGGCGAGGTAGCGCACGGGCAGCGGATCCAGCAGGCCGTTCTCCTCACGGAACTGGTGGAGTTGCTCGGGGGTGGGGTTCGCCCCCTGGAAGAAGGCGGACGCCGGGTCGACGTCCGAGAAGCGCATCACCAGGAACACGAACAGCACGATGCCGAGCATCAGCGGGACGAGCAGGAGGATGCGGCGGAGCAGGATCCGTACGACCGCGGTCATGCCGCTAGGCCCACTTCGCCTGGAGCAGGTTGATCCCGGGGTACGGCTGTGCCCTTATGCCGGAGAGCAGCTGCGCGTCCCAGGCCGTCATCAGCTCGTTGTGGACGACCGGGTAGAGCACGGCCTGCTCGGCGACGACATCGATGTAGTCCTGGATCATCGTCTTCTTCCGGTCCGGGTCCGGCTCCTGGGTCGCCCGGTCCATGTCCTTGAAGAGCTGCCTCGCGACCGGGTCGGTGGCCCAACGGGTGTATCCCATCCACAGGTTGGTGGGGCCGTAGTTGTAATGCATGATCAGATCGGCGTCGAGGCCGAACTGGTTGGGGTTCGAGGCGGCGGCGACGACCTGGTAGTCCTGCTTCTGGTCCATCTTGGTGAACACGGCCGTCGTCTCCTGCGGGTTGAGGGTCGTCTTCACGCCGATCGCGTCCCAGGAGGACTTGATGGTCGGCAGACAGTCCACGATCCAGCTGACGTTCACCGCCAGGATGTCGATCTTCAGCCCGCTGACCCCGGCCTCCTTCAGCAGCGCCTTCGCCCGGTCGGGGTCGTAGTCGTAGACCGTCTTGGCGCGCCGGTAGGCGGGGTTGGCCTCGTTCAGGAAGGAACTCGACGGCTTTCCGTGCCCCTTGAGCGCCACCTGCACCATCTTCTCGGTGTCGATCGCGTAGTGCAGGGCCTGTCGTACGCGGACGTCGTCGAAGGGCTTGTGCCGGGTGTTGAACATCAGGAACAGGTTGTTCATCCCGGCCCCGCCCGCGACCGTGAGCCCGCCGCCCTCGAGCTGGCCGATGTTGGCGTAGGGGATGTTGTCGGAGATCTGCGCCCCGGCGCTGGAGCCCGAGATACGGGCCACGCGCGGGGCCGCGTCCACGATGGTCAGCCAGTTCATCTTCTTGAAGGCGGGCCTGCGCGGGCCGTTGTACTCGGCGAACGCCTCGAAGGTGGTGTTGGACTTCGGGTGGTG
Source organism: Streptomyces sp. NBC_00287 (assembly GCF_036173105.1). NCBI lineage: Bacteria > Bacillati > Actinomycetota > Actinomycetes > Kitasatosporales > Streptomycetaceae > Streptomyces > Streptomyces sp. NBC_00287. Next base: position 3,230,474 of record NZ_CP108053.1, on the reverse strand, counting down.
CGCGGTCTGCCGGTACGGCCCGGAGCCGATCGCCTTGCCCTTGATGGCCTCCTCCCAGCCGCCCGGCTGCGAGAAGACGTGCTTCGGCATGACCTTGGCGAGAGTGAGCCGCGAAAGGCCGTCCGGGAAAGGGAACTTGAGCACCAGCTCGACGCTTTGCGCGTCGACCTTGCGGACTTCCTTGAGCCAGCTCGCGAAGAAGCCCTTGGCGAGGGTCTGGGTCTTCGGGTCGAGGATCCGGTCGAAGACGAACACCACGTCGTCGGCGGTGACCGGCTTACCGTCGTGGAAAGTCGCGCCCTCGCGCAGGGCGAACCGCCAGGTGGTGGCGTTCGGATCGGCCGGCACCTGGGTGGCGAGAGCGGCATACGGCTCGCGGGAGATCGGATCGGTGTCCAGCAGGCCCTCGTAGATGTGGTTGTTGGCGGCCATGCAGAACGCCGACGCCGTCTGCGTGGGATCCCAGCTGCCGTCATTGCCGTAGCCGATCACCGCGGTCAGGGTCCGGTTCGCGCCGCCCGCCCCGCCGCCGGTGTCGTTGGTGGACTCGGGCCCGGCCGAACAGGCCGACAGGGACGCGGAGACGGCGGCGGCCGCACCCAGCGCGCCGGTGTGCTTCAGGAAGGTCCGGCGACCGAGCGCCGGCACGTCGTGGGTCACGTCGCGCACGGTTCCTCCAGAAGGAAGGGGGTGGGGGGAGGGGAGATACGACGGTGAGATCCGACGGGGAGATACGACGTCCTACGTCCTGACAGTCAGCCGCGACCATAGGAGCGGTGATGGGGGCGGTCAAGGCATCACACACGAATGGCCTATTCCGCCACAGGTCGGACCAATGGCGGCGCGAAATGCCGGGAGTTGGCCTGCTTGGCACAGAGGTGGGACGTGGGACGTCCTAGGCGCGTACGATGCCGCGCATGGCCGGGGAGACCGGGAACAGTCGCATACGGCGCCAGGTGGTCCAGCTGATCCTCGACCGCCGGCTCGCGCCCGGCGCTCCGCTGCCCACCGAGGCGGAGCTGATGGCGGACCTCAAGGTGAGCCGCAACTCCGTCCGAGAGGCGCTCAAGGCGCTCCAGGCGCTGGACATCGTGGAGATCCGGCACGGCTACGGCACCTATGTCGGGCACGCCTCGATGACCCCGCTGGTCGACGGACTGACCTTCCGCGCGCTCGCCCGGCACGCCCACGACACCGGGGCGCTCGCCGAGATCCTCCAGGTCCGCGAGGTGCTGGAGGAGGGCCTGATCCGCCGGGTGGCGACCACGCTCACCGAGGCGGAACTGGACCGTCTCGAAGGGGTGGTGGCCCGGATGGACGCGGCGGGACGCGCGGGCCTGCCCTTCGACGAACTCGACCGCGAATTCCACGAGTTGCTCTACGCCTCACTCGGCAACGCCCTCGTGCCGCAGCTCCTCGGCGCCTTCTGGACCGTCTTCAGGCGGGTCTCCGGCGAACTCGGCCGCCCCGACCAGCCGGCCCCCGAGGTCACCGTCCGCCGGCACCGCGACATCGTCGACGCGCTGCGCGCCCGGGACATCGAGGGCGCGCAGCGCGCGATGGCGGTCCACTTCCACGGGATCGAGGCGCGAACCGCCCCTGCGGTCAGTCCTGGGCCGTGAGCTGGGCGACGATGGCGCCGCCGTCCAGCCAGACGTTCTCCCGTGAGATCTTGCCGTCCGTGAACTCGAAGACGTGCAGCATCCGGAAGGTGATCCGGCGGTTGTTGCCGGGGATGCCCAGGAACCGACCAGTGACCACGGCGGTGACCAGATCCTCGACCGTCGCGGCGGCCTCGGCGTAGTAGCTGTGCGTGCGCTCGGCCTTCTCGACGCGGAGGTCCTTCACCAGCTGGTGGTAGCGGTCGAGAGCGGCCGGGATCCCGTGGATCGGGTCCCCCGGGAAGCCGACGACGTCGTGCTCGATGTCGTCGGTGAAGACGGAGACCGCGTCCGCCGGGTCCCCGTGCTCCTCGGCCAGCATGTGCGTGCCGATCAGGGCGTCGTCGACGGCCGCCGCAACCAGAAACTGCGCACCCGGCGCGCCCTCATAGAAGCGGCCGTGACCCTGGTGCGTGAGGGAAGACCGGTCACCATCGCCGACGCGGCGGAGGCCGCCCAGGTGTCCGTGGCCACGGCGTATCGATACTTCTCCAGCCCGCAGGACCTGTTGCTGGAGACCCGCACGGTGACGCGCGCCCCGGAGCTGCTCGCCGATCTGCCCGAGGACCCGGCCGAGCGGCTGGACGCGATGGTGACCCGGACCGCCGAGCTGCAGTTCGCCGACGAGGCCCTGTGGCGGGCGCTGCTGCGGGCGGCGCTGGAGCGCTGGGACGCGAGCGCCGGGGACGTCCCCACCCGCAACCGCACCCGCCTCGACCTCACCCGCACCGCCTTGGAACCCCTCGACGACACCCTCCCGCCCGAGCTGCACCGCAGGCTGACGATGGCCGTGACCCTCGTCTACGGCATGGAGGCCCTGGTCACCACCAGGGACGCCTGCGGACTCGACGCGGAGGAGGCGAAGGACGTCATGCGCTGGGCGGCGGGGGCGCTGCTGGAGAAGGCGCTGCGGGAGGCAGCGGACGCCTGAGGGGGTGCCGACCCCTGTACGGCACCCCCTCAGGCGTTGTTGCTTACGGCAGCGTCTTCTCGTACGTCCGGTCCTGGTCGGAGTCGTAGACGAGCTTGCCGCCGGCGTCGTAGCCCTTGACCCGGGGTGCGACGGTGACCTGCTCGTTCAGGACGCCGGAGGCCACGAACCAGCCGTGGTCCAGGGCCGCCTGGCTGGTCGCGCCGCCGTAGGAGACGGTGACCTTCGCGACCGAGGGCTCGAAGGTGCCGATCACGCCCCAGCGGAAGGGGAGTTTCCAGTTGCCCTTGTCCAGGAACGACTGCTGGTACAGCTTGCCGCCGTTGATGTCCGCGACGACCGGCGGGGCGTCCGGTACATCCCCGCCCCCGCCGACGTTCAGGCCCTGGGCCTCGCCCTCGCGGATGTTGCAGATCATCCGGGTCTGCTGCGGGTCGTCCTTCTTCACCGCGACGACATACATGCCGTCACCGGGTGCGTTGGAGTCGCCGGTGCTCTTCATCGCCAGGATGATGCGGTAGCTGTCCGCCGGGCCGAGGTCGGTGTCGTCCGGCCCGAGGGTGTGCTGCGCGTCGTAGGCGATGCACTGGTCGACCGCGTCCGCCGCCTGCTCGAAGGTGATCCCGTCGAGGAGCTGGCCGTCGGTGGCGGGGCGTGCGGGCCCTGACGGGGTCGGTGTCGGGGTCGGCGTCGGGTCGTGCGTGGCGCTGACCGTGGGCGTCGGCGAGGCCGCCGTACTCCCGCCCCCGCCGCCCCCGGCCACCGCGTACGCCCCCACCGGCATCGCGGCCAGCGTCACCAGCACCGCCCCGGCCGCCGCCACCCGGCGCCGCCGCTCGACCACGCCCTTGCGGCGGATCTCCGGATACGGCGCCGCCGAGGGGCGGATGGTGTACGCGTCCTGCGCCAGCAGCTCCCGCACCTGCTCCTCGAACTCCTGCTCGTCCCGCGCGTCCTGCTCGTCACTCACCTGTGGATCCCCCCGTCGACACGTGCCCGCCCACCATCCGCGCGAGCCCCGGATAGGTACGCAGCTTCGCCAGCCCCTTGGACGCCTGGCTCTTCACCGTGCCCGGCGCGCAGCCGAGCGCGTCCGCGACCTCCGCCTCGGACAGGTCCTCCCAGTACCGCAGCACGACCACCGCCCGCTGCCGGGGCGGCAGTTGGGCGAGCGCCGACAGCAGGGCACTGCGCTCGTCGGCCCAGGCGTAGGCCTCGTCGCGGCCCGCCCTCTCCGGCGGCGCCGCGGTCAGCGACTCGGGCACCCGCCGTTTGCGGAAGCGGTCGCTGTTGCAGCTGACCAGCATCCGCCGGACGTACGCCTCCGGGTTGTCGCTGCGCGCCACGCGCCGCCACGACCGGTACGCCTTCGCCAGCGCCGTCTGCGTCAGGTCCTCGGCGTGGTGCGCGTCGCCGGTGAGCAGATAGGCGGTCCGTACGAGATGGGACCACCGGGCTCTGACGAACTCCTGGAACCGGTCTTCTAGTTCGACCTGCATCAAGCACCCTCCCTCGCCCTCCAGACCACCACCCGCACGGATTCGGTTGCCCGGTCCCCGGGACCGGGTTCGAATACGTCCATGACAGCCGAGGAACAGTGGGACGAGCGAGCCCCCGGCGTACTCCGGCTCCCCTCGGGACGCCTGGTCCGGGGCCGCGCCCTGCGCCACCCGCTCGCCCCGGACGCGCCGGTCCCCTCGTACGGCGTCTACCTTCTGGGCCGGCAGCCGCCCGACGTCCCCTGGGAGTCCGGCTGGATCCGCTGGCCCGACTTCCGGCTCCCGGCCGACCGCGACGCGGCCCGCGCACTGCTGGCCGAGGCCTGGCGGCGGGCCGCCGGCGAGCGCGTCGAAATCGCCTGCGGCGGCGGACGCGGCCGTACGGGGACGGCGCTGGCCTGCGTGGCGGTCCTGGACGGCGTACCGCCCGAGGAGGCCGTCGCGTACGTCCGCCGCCACTACGACCGGCATGCGGTGGAGACGCCGTGGCAGCGGCGGTACGTCCGGCGGTTCAGCTGAGGGTCTCGGCCAGGAGCGATGCCGTCTTCGCGATCAGGGTGTTGTCCCAGGGGGCGTTCTGGTCGGGCTTGGTGGTCAGGACGGCGAGGATGACGGGGGTTCCGGTCTCGGTCCAGGCGATGCCCGCGTCGTTGGCGGTGCCGTAGGAACCCGAGCCCGTCTTGTCGCCCAGGGTCCAGGTCGGGGGGAGGCCCGCGCGGAAGCGGGCGGTGGAGGTCGTGTTGCGCAGGAGCCATGCGGTGAGCTGCTCGCGGTCGCGGTGGTTCAGGGCGGTGCCGAGGACCAGGCGGCCGTAGGTGCGGCCGATCGCGGCGGGGCTGGTGGTGTCCGTGACGCGCCAGGGTTCGGCGGTGTTGAGTTCCGGCTCCCAGCGGTCCAGGCGGGTGACGCGGTCGCCGAGGGAGCGGGCGAAGCGGGTGATCGCGGTGGGGCCGCCGAGTTCGCGCAGCAGGAGGTTGGCCGCGGTGTTGTCGCTGTGGGTGATGGCGATCTCCGAGAGCTCGGCGATCGTCATGCCGTCGGACAGATGCTCCAGGATCGTGTCGGAGGCGGGCTGCACGAGGTCCGCCTCGGTGTAGTGGATACGGCGGGCGAGCACTTCGCCGTCGCGGTCCAGGTCGCGCAGGACGGCGGCTGCCGCGAGCGTCTTGAACAGCGAGCACATCGGGAACAGTTCGTCGGCGCGGTGGCGGATCGTGCGCCTGGTGGCCAGGTTGTGGGCGAACACGCCCAGCCGGCCGCCGTGTTCCTCCTCCAGGGCGCGCAGACGGGCGGTGGCGCCGGAGGGAGCCGCGATGGCCGGGGTGGCTGTCGCGGTTGCGGCCAGGGCGGCGGCCGCGGTCGTCAGTACCGTGCGGCGGCTCGGGGTGAAACTCACGGGCAAGGTCTCCTTCGGTCGTATTGCGGCACAACGATCTCTTCAGTGACCGACGCCGGGACGCATACCTTGGTTGCCCCGCCGTAGACCATCGGCCGACAGCCGGAGCGGTCCCCCGCTCGGCACAGTGGCGGCATGGAGAACACCAACAAGGGGATCAGCAGGGCGCGTTTCCTCGCCGGGGTCGCCGCCGTCGGCGCCGCGGGGGTGCTGCTTCCGGTGAGCGGAGCCCGGGCGACCGACCGGAGCAGAGGGCTGCGGCACCGGGGCGTCGTCTACACCGTCGGCGCGGGGGAGACCCCGGGCACCGCCTTCAGCACCGCCCGGATGCGCGCCGACCTGAAGGCCATCAGGGACGGACTGCACGCCGACACCGTCGAGGTCACCGGCGACGGCGTCGAGCGTCTCAAATCCACCGCCACCGAGGCCGCGGAGCGCGGACTGCGCGTCTGGCTCCAGCCCACCCTCGGGGACGCCCCCGAGCGGGACATCCTCGACCACATCGCCGAGACCGGGCGGCACGCGGAGGCGCTGCGGCGCCAGGGTGCGGGCGTCGACTTCAGTGTGGGCTGCGAGTTCTGGCTGTTCGTGCCCGGGATCGTGCCGGGCGACAACGTCATGGAACGCATCGAGAACCTCCTGAGCGGCAACGTCGACTGGGAGAAGATGCAGCGCCGCCTCGACCGCTTCACCGCCAGGGCCGCGGCGGTCGGCCGCTCCGTCTTCCGGGGGCGCCTCAGCTATGCCGCCGCCCAGGACGACGAGGTCGACTGGAGCCTCTTCGACATCGTCGGCATCGACTACTACTCCGCCCACCCCAACCCGTCCGACCACGTGCGGGAGTTGAGGCGCTACCTGCGCTGGGGCAAGCCCCTTGCCATCACCGAGTTCGGCACCTGCGCCTACCTCGGTGCGCCCGAGGCGGGCGGCATGGGCTGGAACATCATCGACCACGACAAGACACCGCCGGAGATCAAGGGCGACCTGGTCCGCAGTGAGCGCACCCAGGCCGACTACCTGGTCGGCCTGGTCGATGTCTTCGAGTCGATGGGGCTGTACGCGGCGATGGCCTTCGAGTTCGTCACCCCGGACGCCCCGCACCGCCCCGACAGCCCCCGCCACGACCTCGACCTGGCGAGCTACAGCATCACCAAGGCGATCAAGGACCGCCCCGACGACCCCCGTTCGGACTGGCACTGGGAGCCGAAGGAGGCCTATCACGCGCTGGCCCGCCGGTATCGCTGCCCGCAGGGTCAGTCGCAGTAGACGTCCCGCCCCGGTCGCTCACCCGTCGCCAGGAAGCGGGAGGCCAAGTCGTCGCCGCACTCGGTGCCGTTGGCGAGATAGGCGTCGTGGCCGGTGGCGTCGTTGACCACCATGACCGCCCGCTTGCCGAGCGCCTCGCGCATCTTCAGGGCGCCGCTGAGCGGGGTGGCCGGGTCGCGCTCGTTCTGTATGAGCAGGATGTTGGACGGACCCCGGTCGGTGATCCGCACCGGTGCCTCCTTGGGCGGGAAGGGCCAGGCCGCGCAGAGCATCGCGTTGCGCGGCATGCCCGCCGTCAGCGGGTACTTGGCCCGGCTCTCGGTGACGCCCTTCTGGTACACGGCGGCGTCCGTCGGCCACGCGGAGTCGTTGCAGATGCTCCCGGCGCCGACCCCGAGGTAGTTCTGCAGCACCTCCTCGGGCGGGGACGCCGGCGCGGGCGGCACCTTGCCCTTCTCCGCGGCCCGGATCAGCTGGGCGAGGCCGGGGAAGTCGTCCGGGTCGTACATCGCCGAGAGCATGGCCTGGCGCAGTTCGTTGCCGTTCAGCACGGGCGGGTTGGCGCCGGGCCGGGGCAGCGGCTCGCGGTCGAGCCGGGCGGCCAGGGCCAGGAACCGCGAGCGCACCTCTTCCGGAGTACGGGCCACCCGGTCCGGATTGCCGGGCCTGGACGCCCACTTGGCGAACTCCGGGAAGACGTCCTCGACGCCCTGCTCGAACGCGGCCAGCCAGGCGCGCACGACCTGGACGTGATCGGGGTTGTCGTTGCTGTCCAGCACGAACCGGTCCGTCCGGTGCGGGAACAGCTCGGCGTAGATGGCGCCGACGTAGGTGCCGTACGACACCCCCCACGCGGACAGCTTCCGCTCGCCGAGCGCGGCCCGGACACGGTCGAGGTCACGGGCCTCGTTGGCGCTGCTGATGTGCCGGATCAGCTCGCCGCCGTTCTCGGCGCAGGCGTCGGACACGCGCCGGGCGGTGGCCATGTTCTCGGTGACGGAGCCGTCGGCGGCGGGCCAGGGGCGCAGCTTGGAGGCGGCCAGGTCGCCGTACTCCACGTCGCAGCTGACGGCGGTGGACGGGGCCATCCCGCGGGGGGCGAACCCGATCAGGTCGTAGGCGTCCCGCACCTCCTGCGGCAGCTTCTGCCCCTTGCCCGAGGGGTCGCCGAGGCTGTCGCCGCCGGGCCCGCCGGGGATCAGCAGCAGGGCGCCCCGGCGGGCCTCGGGATTCTCGCTGGGGATACGGGAGATGACGATGTCGATCTGCCGGCCGCCGGGGTCGGAGTAGTCCATGGGCACGGAGACGGTGGCGCACTGCTGGCGCGGATCGAGCCCGTCGCCCTCGCACGCGCTCCACTCCAGCGCCTCGGAACGGCCGCCGCCGCCGTCGAACGCGCCGGCGGGCACCGCGAGACCGAGGACGACGCCGGTCGCGGCGATCAGGGCTGCACTTCTCGTGATCTGCTTCATACCCAGCAGACTGGCCGATCATGACAGTGCGTCACATCCGGGTAACAGCCCGATCTTCCCGGGGGTTTACCCCCATCCCCAGGCTCGGGGTGACCCCTCCGGGTCACAGGCTCAGCGTCATCACCAATCGGTCCTCACCAGGGCCGAAGTAGTCCTTGCGCACCGCCTCCTCGGACGAGAACCCGATCGACCGGTACAGCATGATCGCGGCGGCGTTCGTCGGCTCGACCGTGAGACCGACCTCGCGCACGCCCTCGGTGCGCAGCCGGCGCAGCACCTCCAGCATCAGACGCCGGCCGAGGCCCCGGCCCCGCTGGTCCCGGGTGACGCCCAGGCTCATGATCCAGCCCTGGTAGCCGTCCGAGGTGGTCGGGAAGAGGACATAACCGTGCAGCCGCTCGCCGTCGTCCAGGACCAGCAGCCGGTCGCCATGGACGTCGTACAACTGGCGCAGTACGAAGTAGGGATAGGGCTCCTCGGGGAACGCCTCACGGTCGACGCGGACGAGTTCGGGCAGGTCGGCCTCGGTGACGCCTCTCATCGTCAGGGGCCGGTCGATGAACCCCCGGTCGCGGAAGAACGCATGGCCGGTGCGGCCGGCGTGCGAAGGGAAACGTTCCTCTGGAAGAGCCGCCATACCGCCCCCCTGCGGGTCCGGGTCAATTACGCGCTGCCACCCGTACGGGTGGTACGAGCGAGACGCGAGGTGTCTGCCTTTCGGGTGTGTTCGGCAGAGTTCCGACCATCTTGCGGGGGGTGATTCGGCCGTTCAAGGCCGCATCAGGTCGCGGGAATCCATTCGCCACCGTGCGCCCCCGGTGCGCCCCACCGAGGTCCGCGTTTAGTCACATTGCCGCAAGGGGGTCCGTGATGCCCCCGGCGTTGGTACCGTTGATGAATGACCTTGAGATCTTCGGGGGATGCCCAGTTGAATGCGGATGTGAGCTGGGCAGCATTCGACCCGATCGCCTACGTTGATCACAACTACCGCGACTTACAGGCAGAGGACGCGGAGATCCTTTCCATCGTCCGGGATCATTTCGGCGATCATTTCCCGAAGCGAGGCGTCCGACCTGTTTCGGGCATCGATGTCGGCGCAGGCGCGAATCTCTACCCCGCGCTCGCCATGCTGCCCTGGTGCGACGAGATCACGCTCTTCGAGCGCTCGTCCGCCAACGTCCGCTACCTCAAGTCCCAGGTGGACTCCTACGACGGCAACTGGGACCAGTTCTGGCGCGTGCTGTGCAAGAACGATGCCTACGGCGCCCTGGACATGGACCCGCGGGCCCGTTTCCGTGACGTCGTCGGGGTGGTGGAGGGCGACCTCTTCGACCTGGTGCGGCACGAGGGCAGGTGGTCGATGGGGACCATGTTCTTCGTCGCCGAGTCGATGACCTCCTCCCGCGAGGAGTTCGACCGGGGCGTCGAGTGCTTCCTGCGCGCCCTGGCCCCCGGCGCGCCCTTCGCGGCCGCCTTCATGGAGCATTCCAAGGGCTATCACGCCGGTGAGCATTTCTTCCCTGCCTGCGATGTGGGGGAGGCGGAGGTGTACACGAGTCTGGAGCGATTCACGGACGAATGCACCACCGTGCGCCTGAAATCCTCGGCCGCCGTGCGCGACGGATATTCCGGAATGATCGTCGCCTATGGCCGACGAAATTCGGATTCCCGTATTCCGCCGGTGGCTGGCCGATAGTTGCCGGTTTTCGACCGATTCATGAGTCACGGCTGAATCGCCGGGCACAACAGAAGAGGGATTTTCCTCCATTGATGGCAGTGCGGCCTGTGTGAGGGGCATGGGATGCAGATCAAGCCACGTCAGCACCTGCTGGACATCTGGCAGGCGCTGGGTCGCCACTCGTTCGAGGCCGGGGAGTGGAACTGGGGCCAGTACGGCGGAGAGAGCAGCGTCGCCGACGCGGAGCGGCTGCTCTGCCTCTTCTATCCGGCCACCGAGATTCCCGCGTTCCGGCTGGACGATCCGGACACCACCCAGGACGATGTCCAGCAGGTGCTGAAGAAGGCCGGCGGGCGGCTGGACATTCCGGCCAACCTTGTCACGGCCGCGGCCGAGTTCATGCGCAACCACACCGGCGAGGACAAGAGGCCCACCTTCGCCGGGGGTTACTACTTCGGCGCCCGCGACAAGACCAAGGAACTCACCGACGAACAGCGCCAACTCGGCGTGGTCGACTCCTTCTCGATGTCCATCACCCTGTGCCTGGCCACCCTCGGCTTCCTCAAGATCTACGAGAACAAGACCCGGCGCACCGACACCAAGGAGACCATCGCCGAGCTGCGCTCCGCCACCAGCAACCGCCTCACCGCGGCCATGGTCAGCCTGCTGCGCTCCTTCACCGTCAACGTCTTCGACACCGAGACCTCCCAGGGCGAGACCCTGTGTGAACTCCTCGGCCAGGGACGGCTGTCGAAGCGGCAGGTGCTGAAGAAGTTCCAGGACCGCTTCCGCCCGCTGCGGGCCGCGATCGTCGAGAGCCTCCAGCTCGGTATCGATGTCCAGGAGGGTCTGAAGGACGAGAGCCAGCTCTTCGAGTGTGGCTGGGCCTGGAGCCTGGTGAAGGACGCCCCCGAGGTCGAGACCGACGAACCCATCGGCCCGCAGCCCGAGGGCGCCGCCAACGCGGTGCCGTATCTGTACTTCACCGTCGTCGCCCTCGACGGCATCCAGGACCTGTTCTCCGACCGCACCCTCACCCTGGGCCTGCTCAACACCGAGCAGCAAAGGCTCGCCGAAGCGCTCCGACTGCGCTGGGAACTGACCCAGCAGTACTGGTCCCGCATCGCCCGCTTCGACGCCGACCGCTGGCCCCTGGAGGACATTCCCTGGCGTACGACGGGACAGAAGCTGGAGTCCGAGTACTTCTCCCTCTCCGTCGCCGCCATCCTCGTACACGACCTGATGCGGCGCCGGGCCACCGACGACGACCTCAACCGCACCGTCACCATCATGGAGCGCCTCGCCGAACGCGGCCGTATCACCAGCCGTATGACGATGGACGACCCCATGGTCCACGCCCTGCACAACGTCGGCGTCGCCCTGCCCCTGCAGGGCAGCGAGCGGCTCGGCCCGCAAATGACCTGGTCCATGAGCGACTTCTCGGCGCAGCTGCTGAAGCGGACCGTCCAACTGTGCACGCTCTCGCGGAACCTGGCCTCGCACGACCGGCTGCTCGGACTCGCCGAGAGCATCTTCGACCACATGTGGCGCCGCCGGATCCGCGAGGGCGAGGGCGTCGGCCTGTGGGACAACGTGCACGCCGCCTACCCCGAGGCCGACATCCAGAAGCGGCGGGTGCCGGTGTCCTGGAGCATCACCGAGCGGGTCGCCGAGGTGATGGTGCAGGCCCACCAGATGTACCAACAGCCCCCGATCCGCAGCCTCGAACTGATCGAGCTGGCCAAGGCGTTGCTCTCCGAGGCCGCCCATCTGCTCGGCAACGAACAGATGGAGCCCGCCCCCAAGGACGACGGCCGGCACGGCATGCAGCTGCGCAATATCGAGGTCAAGCTGCGCCGCGCCCGCATTCTCGTCGACGAACAGCCTGGCACCGCCTACTCGTTGGTCCTCGACGTCCTCGGACAGCTCGACGCCCTCGGCCGGGCGCGCGAAGCCGCGGCCCAGGGAGTGTGACCCGGTGCTGATCTTCGCGGCCTCCGACAAGGGAGGCACCGGCCGCTCGGTGACCAGCGCCAACCTGGCCTATCACCGGGCGCTGGCCGGGGACGACGTCTGCTACCTGGACTTCGACTTCGGTTCGCCCACCGCCTCCGCCGTCTTCGACGTGCCCGACGCCCGCCAGGCCGCCGAGGACCGCGGACTGCACTCCTATCTGGTGGGCGAGGTCGGCGAACCCGTCCGCGTCGACGTCTGGGCGGACACCGAGCACCGTGTCCTGCGCAACCGGCCGCCCGGCTCGGGCCGACTGGTACTGATGCCCGGCGACCTCAGCGGCGGCGAGTTCGCCACCGACGACGACAACCTCCGCCGCTGCGTGGATCTGCTGCTGCGGCTCAACTCCGAGTTCGACCTGATCGTCGTCGACCTCAGCGCGGGCCGTTCGTACGCCGTCGACATGGTCCTGGAGGCCACCTCGCTGCCCGAGATGCGCGGGGTCGACGCGCGCTGGCTGATCTTCCACCGCTGGACCCGCCAGCATGTGGCAGCCGCCGCGGGGCTGGTCTTCGGCAAGCGCGGGATCGTCGCCGGCGGGGTCGCCCGCGGCCATGACGAGGACGCCCTGCGCGGCGCCATCCGCTTTGTACGGGCCGCCGTACCCGATCCCAAGTCCGCCCTGTGGTCGCAGGTTTCCGCCACCCAGTCGGCGTGGATGCGCGAATGCGACCGCGACCTAAAGCAGCTCGCCTCCTCCCACGGCATCGGCTACAGCCAGGTCCTGGGCGCCGTACCCCTCGAACCCGTGCTCCAGTGGCGCGAGCAGCTGATCACCGACGAGGACGTGCTCGACAGCCAGATCGCCAACATGGAGACCTGGAAGGCGCTCAGCGACCTGGCCGGCCGGCTCACCGACGACAAGTACTGGGAGCAGGCATGACCGATGTCGTCTTCCAGGAGACCAGCGCCGAGCCACGCACCCAGGCCGTACCGCTGTCCCATCTCTCCCTGGAGCTCGGCCACCTCTACATGGAGGACTTCGAGGCCGGGCCCAAGCGTCTTGGCGAGCACTTCGCCGAGGTGCGGATCTGGGTGGAGGCCGCCCGCGCCTCCGCGGCCCGCCGCGCCGGTTCAGGCCGCCCGCGGATCAGCACCTGCTTCCTCATCGACGACTACTTCAGCCGCTTCTCCACCCCGGCCGAACTCGTCCCGCTGATCCTCAAGGAGGCCGAGGAGGCCGGGCTCACCATCGACTACCTGGCCCGCGAGTCCGGCTGCGCGGTCGCCGACCGGGTCGAACTCGCCGAGTCCGTCATGCACCGCCTCGTCGAATCGCCGCCGCCCGGCTCCTACGGCTCCCGCCCGCCCGTCAGCCGCACCGGCTGGCTCGCCAACGGCCAGCGCAGCCCCGGCCGGGGCGCCGCCCTCGCCGAGGTCACCGCCTGGCAGCCGCCCCAGGAGACGGCCGCCCGCAATCACTCCGTCTTCATGGACGTCGAGTTGTGGACCGACCAGGACGGCCGCAGGCAGTGGTCCTGCCCCTTCCTGGCCGCCGTATGGCAGCTCGCCCGCCTCGGCCTCCTGCGCCACCTCGGCGAACCGGTGCTGACCCCGAAACCCTGGGACGGCGGCGATTTCCCGCACGACTGGGACCGGCTGCCGCCGCTGCTCCAACTCAACCCGGACGCCGACCCGTTCAGCGCCTACCGCACCTGCACCTTGATGCCCAACCGCTTCCTCGCCGTCGAGGACGCGGTCCGGGTGATCCTGGACCAGATAGACGTGGACGCCCGGGCCCTGGAGCAGATCGACAAGCGCTCCCGCGGCGAGCAGGCCGAGGTACCGGCCGCGGTCGCCCAGCGCGCCTCCTACGTCTTCTACGAGGAGCCCGCCGAGTCCTCCATCGAAGGGGCCTGAGATGGCGGCCCCCGGACAGTCCGCGCGTCCGGTCCTCGTCTGCGGCGAGGTGCGCACCTGTCTGCTGCCGTCCTTCCAGGCGCTGGACGGCCGGGCCGCCGCCCAACTGCTCAGGCTGCGCGCCGACGAAGACGTCCGCGTCTCCGAGCGGCCCAACCTCTACGTCCTCTCGCCCGAGGTGCTGACCGGCGTCGACTGCCGGCTGCCCACCGCCAACGGCGCCCGCGTCCGGGCCGTCGGCACGGTGGCCGCCCGCGCCGCGCTCACCGAGGGCCGCGTCCTCCAGGCGACCGCGTACTTCAGCGTCCCGGCCACCGGTCCCGATCTGCGGCGCCCCTGGGGGCAGTACCTGGTCCGGCCCGGCCTCGTCGAACCGTTCGGCAAGCTGCCCACGCAGGCCACCGCCCAGGGTGTGCTGCGCGGCGCCGGACGCGGGGAGCTGGACCTCGGGATGATCGCGGAGGGGCTGCTCGCCGGGCTGCTGCGCCACCCTCTCCTCGACCACAAGGCGCCCTTCAAGTCCCGCCGTACGCACCTGCGATGGACCGCGCACCGGGCCCCGGCCGGCGAAGGCCCGGCGCTGACCCGGTTCACCCTCGCCGAGGACGGGCTGCGGACCATGGAGCTACGGCTGCCCGAGGACACGCCGGCCGCCGCGGCGGCCGGACTGTGCGAGGACCTCGCGCTGCACGACTGGCTGCTCACGACCGTCGTGCACATGCTGGACAACAGCCGGCTCGGCGCGGCGGACGGGCCCTCGGCGGTGCTCGCGCTGCGTCCCGCCGTCGATCATCTGCTGCATCTGTGGATGCCGCGCGCCCATGTGGACCGCGTGCTGGGTCCGCTCTGGGACGAGCTGGAACGAGATCCGGGGTTCACCCGCCAGTGGCAGAGCCTCGTCCAGCGGATCCGCGATCAACTGGCCCTCCAGACCATTCCGTTGCTGCACCAGGCGCTGAGTACGCGCTGAGGGGCGGCCCGAACGAGACACCCGACGGGGGAAAGACATGAACGGAGCGACGACAGGAGAAGTAAGGACAGCACCGCCGCCACAGGAAGAACGCCGGTCGAAACTGTTCCGCAAGACGCTGGTCACTGTCTTATTGGCGACAGGAACGTTCTTCCTGACCAACGTCCTGAGCCCGGACGCGAGCGAGCAGTGGCAGTGGACGATGCCCGTGGTGGTCGGCAGCGCCGTGCTGATCATGCAGTACCTGGTGGACTTCGGTGAGCGTCTCGAGGCCGTGGAGGAGGCCCAGAAGCGCCGGATCCGCGGGATGCGGGACTCTCTCGCCGACCATCACCGGGAGATGCGGTCGGCGGTCGACGAGAGCTTCGCCAAGATCAACGCGGCGACCGAACTGTTCAGCCAGGTCGACCGGTCCGTGCTGCGCTCCGACGGGGTGACCCGGCTGGCCCGCAAGTACACCCAGGTCGGCGAGCACGGCTCGGAGATCGTGAAGCGGTTCGCGCAGGAGGAGATCGCGAGCCTCGCCCTGCTGATGGAGAACCTCAGCAACGGCACCGCGGACTGCCCCGGCGAGAACCACGAGTGGCTGATCGACCTGACCGCGTGCACCAAGAAGACGCTCTACGCCACCAGCACCTCCGTCGACCGGGACTTCTGGTCCAGTGGCCCCGGCAAGCGGTATCTGGTCGCGCAGGGCGACGCCATCCGCAAGCGGGGTGTGGAGATACGGCGGCTCTTCCTCGTCGACTCTCCGGAGGAGATCACCGAAGCCCTGCGCAAACTCTGCGAGAGACAACGCAGGTACGGCATCGACGCGCGGATCGTCGACCAGTCCGAGCTGGACAGCGCGCCGGTGACCTCGGTGAACGACTTCATCATCTTCGACGGCGAGCTCTGCTACGAGATCGAGCCCGATGTCCGGGCCACGCCCACCAAGACCACGCTGAAGATGACGCCGGACCATGTCTCGGAACGCATCGAGCGCTTCGAGGACCTGTGGGAGGCCAGCAGCGCCGACTGATCCTTCCGGAGTGTAGACGCGGAGCGTCGCCGGAAGGATGCGAAGAGTGAAATCGGGGAGGTCGGGGGAACCAACGGGTCGGAAGCAGCGCGGGCAGCGGGGAAGGAAATGACTGCGGTGAAGCCACCCGTCGGTTCATTTGTCGTGGACACCCGGTCCGGAAGGATCGGCGTCGTGATGGGCCATGAGGGCCCCTACGTCCAGCTCAGACCGTGCGGCGGCGGCCGCGAGTGGGACGCCGCACCGGAGGCGGTACGCAAGGCCACCCCCGCCGAGAGAGCCGCCCACGCCGACCGCGCCCGCTGACCCTTGGCGTACGCGAGAATGGCCGCATGAGTCTGTTCCGCGACGACGGCATCGTCCTGCGCACCCAGAAGCTGGGCGAGGCGGACAGGATCATTACCTTGCTCACGCGAGGGCATGGAAGGGTACGGGCCGTTGCCCGGGGTGTGCGGCGGACCAAGTCCAAGTTCGGGGCCCGGCTCGAGCCGTTCTCCCATGTCGACGTGCAGTTCTTCGCGCGGGGCAGTGAGCTGATCGGGCGTGGGCTGCCGCTGTGTACGCAGAGCGAGACCATCGCGCCGTACGGCGGTGGCATCGTGACTGACTATGCGCGGTACACCGCCGGGACGGCCATGCTGGAGACCGCCGAGCGGTTCACCGACCACGAGGGCGAGCCGGCCGTGCAGCAGTATCTGCTGCTCGTCGGGGCGCTGCGGACGCTCGCCCGTGGTGAGCACGCCCCGCACCTTGTTCTCGACGCGTTCCTGCTCCGCTCCCTCGCCGTCAACGGCTACGCCCCGAGCTTCAGCGACTGTGCGAAGTGCGGGATGCCGGGACCGAATCGCTTCTTCTCGGTGGCCTCGGGGGGCTCCGTATGCGCCGACTGCCGGGTGGCCGGTAGCGTCGTACCCTCGCCGCAGACCCTGGAGCTGCTCGCCGCGCTGCTTACGGGAGACTGGGACACTGCGGACGCCTGCGAGCCACGGCACGTCCGGGAGGGCAGCGGACTGGTCTCCGCGTACCTGCACTGGCATCTGGAGCGCGGGCTGCGTTCGCTTCGGTACGTCGAAAAGTAAGGGAGACGAGGGGCACATGGTCGTACGCGGGATCCTGGGGCGGCAGCGTCGGGAGTACAAGGCGCCACAGCCGCATCCGTCCGGGGCCCGTGCGCCGAAGCTCCCCGGGGAGCTGGTCCCCCGCCATGTGGCGATCGTCATGGACGGGAACGGGCGCTGGGCCAAGGAGCGCGGGCTGCCGCGGACCGAAGGGCACAAGGTCGGCGCGGAGCGGGTGCTGGACGTGCTCCAGGGCGCGATCGAGATGGGCGTCGGGGCGATCTCGCTGTACGCCTTCTCCACCGAGAACTGGAAGCGCTCGCCCGACGAGGTGCGCTTCCTGATGAACTTCAACCGCGACTTCATCCGCAAGACCCGGGATCAGCTCGACGAGCTGGGGGTGCGGGTGCGCTGGGTCGGCCGGATGCCCAAGCTGTGGAAGTCGGTCGCCAAGGAGCTGGAGATCTCCCAGGAGCAGACCAAGGGCAACGACAAGCTGACCCTGTACTTCTGCATGAACTACGGCGGCCGGGCCGAGATCGCGGACGCGGCGCAGGCGCTGGCGGAGGACGTACGGGCCGGGCGCCTCGACCCGTCGAAGGTCAACGAGAAGACCTTCGCCAAGTACCTGTACTACCCGGACATGCCGGACGTGGACCTGTTCCTGCGCCCCAGCGGTGAGCAGCGCACCTCCAACTACCTTCTTTGGCAGAGCGCGTACGCCGAGATGGTCTTCCAGGACGTCCTGTGGCCGGACTTCGACCGACGTGACCTGTGGCGCGCGTGCGTGGAATTCGCGTCCCGGGACCGGCGGTTCGGCGGGGCGATCCCGAACGAGGAGCTGCTGGCCATGAAGGGCAAGCAGGACTGAACAACGGGGTCTGGGGGCTGCCGCCCCCAGACCTCACCGGTTCACCGCGCGGCGCACTCCGCGCAGGTGCCGAAGATCTCCACCGTGTGTGCCACGTTCACATAGCCGTGCTCCGCGGCGATGGTGTCGGCCCACTTCTCCACTGCGGGGCCCTCCACCTCGACCGCCTTGCCGCAGACGCGGCAGACCAGGTGGTGGTGGTGTTCGCCGGTCGAGCAGCGGCGGTAGACGGACTCGCCGTCGGAGGTGCGCAGGACGTCGACCTCGCCGGCCTCGGCGAGGGACTGGAGCGTGCGGTAGACCGTGGTCAGCCCGACCGAGTCGCCCTTGTGCTTGAGCATGTCGTGCAAGTCCTGCGCGCTGCGGAACTCGTCGACCTCGTCCAGGGCCGCCGCCACGGCGGCCCGCTGCCGGGTGGAACGGCCCTTCACGGGCGGTCCAGCGGTCGTCACGGGGTGCCTCCTCAGGTCTGCCTGCCGGGCCATTGTGCCAGCCCGGACGGTCGGCGCGGTCAGACGCCGACCTTTCCGCCGCTGCCCCGAGTAGACGGAATCACACACTCCGCCGGGTCCCCGGCATCCTGAGCGGCGGCGAGTGCCCGCGCGCGGTGCCGCGCGAGCGGTGCGGCAACCACCGTCAGCAGGATGAACGCCCCGATGGTCAGCAGCACGATTGTCGCGCCAGGCGGCACGTCCTGGTAGTACGAGGTGACCGTGCCGCTGATCGTCACGGTCACGCCGATGGCCACCGCGATGGCGAAGGTGGCGGCGAAGCTGCGGCTGAGCTGCTGGGCGGCGGCCACCGGGACCACCATCAGCGCCGACACCAGCAGCAGGCCGACGACCCGCATCGCGACGGTGACGGTGACGGCCGCGGTGATCGCCGTCAGCAGGTTCAGGGCGCGCACCGGCAGGCCCGTGACCCGCGCGAACTCCTCGTCCTGGCTCACCGCGAACAGCTGGCGGCGCAGTCCGACGGTGACCAGCACCACGAAGGCCGCCAGGATGCAGATCGCCGTGACGTCCGACTCGCTCACCGTGGACAGGGAGCCGAAGAGGTACGACGTGAGGTTCGCGTTGGAGCCCGTCGGCGCGAGGTTGATGAACATCACGCCGCCGGCCATACCGCCGTAGAAGAGCATGGCGAGGGCGATGTCGCCGCGGGTCTTGCCGTACCAGCGGATCAGCTCCATGAGGACCGCGCCGAGTACGGAGACGAGGGTCGCCATCCACACCGGGGACCAGGAGAGCAGGAAGCCGAGGCCGACGCCGGTCATCGCGACATGGCCGATGCCGTCGCCCATCAGGGCCTGGCGGCGCTGGACCAGGTAGATGCCGACCGCGGGGGCCGTGATGCCGACCAGGACGGCGGCGAGCAGGGCCCGCTGCATGAAGTCGTAGTTCAGGAAGTCCATCAGCTCAGCAGGCCTGTCCGGATCGGTTCGGCGTCGTGGGCCGCGTGCGGGTGTACGTGGTCGTGGCCGGGCAGCGCGTGCTGGCCGACGGCCTTCGGGGGCGGGCCGTCGTGCAGCACACAGCCGTCGCGCAGGACGATCGCGCGGTCGATCAGGGGCTCCAGGGGGCCCAGTTCGTGCAGCACGAGCAGGACCGTCGTACCGGCCGCGACCTGCTCCGTGAGCGTCTGCGCGAGCACCTCCTGGCTCGCCAGGTCTACGCCCGCCATCGGCTCGTCCATGATCAGCAGCTCGGGCTCCGAGGCGAGGGCGCGGGCTATGAGCACCCGATGGTGCTGGCCCCCGGACAGCGCGTCCACGGAGTCCTTCGCACGGTCCTGCATGCCCACCAGCTCCAGAGCCCGGCGCACCGCCTCGCGGTCCGCCTTGCGCAGCAGGCCGAAGCGGGCTCGGGACAGGCGGCCGGAGGAGACGACCTCGGTCACCGTGGCCGGGACGCCGCCCGCGGCCGTGGTGCGCTGCGGGACGTAGCCGAGGCGGTGCCAGTCGCCGAAGCGGCGGCGCGGGGTGCCGAACAGCTCGATCTCGCCGGCGCTGACCGGCACCTGGCCGATGATCGTGCGCACGGCGGTCGACTTGCCGGAGCCGTTGGCGCCGAGCAGCGCGACGACCTCACCGCGTGCCACGGTGAGGTCGATTCCGCGCAGGACGGGCCGCGAGCCCAGCTCGGCGCGGATGCCGCGCAGGGATATGACGGGCTCGGTCATGCCGTCCTCCGTACGTTGATCACTTGGCTCCCAGGGCCGTCTTGAGGGCCGTCAGGTTGGCCTCCATGACCTCGAAGTAGTCGTCGCCCTTGGACTTGTCGGTGATGCCCTCGAGCGGGTCGAGGACGTCCGTCTTCAGGCCCGCGTCGTCGGCGAGGGTCTGCGCGGTCTCGTCGGAGACCAGTGTCTCGTAGAAGACGGTGGTGACGCCGTCGGCCTTGGCCTCCTCCTGGAGCTCCTTGATCCGGGCCGGGCTGGGCTCGCTCTCCGGGTCGAGGCCGGAGATGGCCTCCATGGTCAGGCCGTAGCGCTCGGCGAGGTAGCCGAAGGCCGCGTGGTTGGTGAAGAAGACCTTGGTGTCCGTGTTCTTCAGGCCGTCCTCGAACTGTGTGTTGAGGTCGTCGAGCTTCTTGACCAGCGCGTCGGCGTTCTTCTTGTAGTCCGCGGCGTGGTCCGGGTCGGCCTTCTCGAAGGCCTTGGCGACGCCCTCGGCGACCTCGCCGTACTTCACGGGGTCGAGCCAGATGTGCGGGTCGAGGGCGTGCTCCTGCTCCTCGGAGTGGCCCTCCTCGCCCTCGTGCCCGTGGCTGTCCTCCAGGCTGCCGTGGTCCTCGAGGGAGGTCAGCGTGGCGGCGTCGATCTTCGTCTTGACGTCGGACTGGGAGATCGCCTCGTCGACGGAGGGCTGCAGGCCCTTGAGGTAGAGGGCCGCGTCGGACTCCTGGAGCTGCGCGGTCTGCTTGGCGCTGATCTCCAGGTCGTGCGGCTCCTGGCCGGGCTCGGTGAGGCTGGTGACGCTGACGTGGTCGCCGCCGATCTGCTCGGCGAGGAAGGCCATCGGGTAGAACGACGCAACGACGTCGAACTTCTCCGTATTGCCTGCGGCCGCGCTGTCGGAGGAGCAGGCGGAGAGAGTTCCGAGAGCGAGGGCGGTGGCCGCCGCGACCGCGATCCCGGATATGTGCTGTCGTCGTACGTTCATGACTCTCATTTTCACCAAAGATGGAAACCATTGTCAACAAGCGTGAGCACCTGTCCACAGAGGGCAACCGATTTGATTGAGGGGGAGCACCCGCCGGTACGCTGAGGCATTCGCTGCCGTCCATTCGTAATGAAGAGAGCACCGTGGCCGCCGACAAGATCGACACCATCGTCAGCCTGAGCAAGCGCCGTGGCTTCGTTTTCCCTTGTAGTGAGATCTACGGCGGTCAGAAGGCCGCCTGGGACTACGGGCCGCTGGGTGTCGAGCTCAAGGAGAACCTCAAGCGCCAGTGGTGGCGCTACATGGTGACGTCGCGCGAGGACGTCGTCGGTATCGACTCGTCCGTGATCCTGGCCCCCGAGGTCTGGGTCGCCTCCGGCCATGTCGCCACCTTCACGGACCCGCTGACGGAGTGCACCTCCTGTCACAAGCGGTACCGCGCCGACCACCTGGAGGAGGCCTACGAGGCCAAGCACAAGCGCCTCCCGGAGAACGGCCTCGCGGACATCAACTGCCCCAACTGCGGCAACAAGGGCCAGTTCACCGAGCCGAAGCAGTTCTCGGGGCTTCTCTCCACCCACCTCGGCCCGACCCAGGACAGCGGCTCGGTCGCATACCTCCGCCCGGAGACCGCCCAGGGCATCTTCACCAACTTCGCCCAGGTGCACATCGCCTCGCGCAAGAAGCCGCCGTTCGGCATCGCGCAGATGGGCAAGTCCTTCCGCAACGAGATCACGCCCGGCAACTTCATCTTCCGCACCCGTGAGTTCGAGCAGATGGAGATGGAGTTCTTCGTCAAGCCGGGCGAGGACGAGAAGTGGCAGGAGTACTGGATGGAGCAGCGCTGGAACTGGTACACCGGCCTGGGCCTGCGCGAGGAGAACATGCGGTGGTTCGAGCACCCGAAGGAGAAGCTCTCCCACTACTCCAAGCGCACCGCTGACATCGAGTACCGCTTCCAGTTCGGCGGCAATGAGTGGGGCGAGCTGGAGGGTGTCGCCAACCGCACCGACTACGACCTCGGCGCGCACTCCAAGGCCTCCGGCCAGGACCTCTCCTACTTCGACCAGGAGGCCGGCGAGCGCTGGACGCCGTACGTCATCGAGCCGGCCGCCGGTGTCGGCCGCGCGATGCTGGCGTTCCTGCTGGACGCGTACATCGAGGACGAGGCTCCGAACGCCAAGGGTAAGCTGGAGAAGCGCACGGTGCTGCGCCTGGACCACCGCCTGGCGCCGGTGAAGGTCGCGGTGCTCCCGCTCTCCCGCAACGCCGAGCTCTCCCCGAAGGCCAAGGGCCTCGCCCAGGCGCTGCGGCAGAACTGGAACATCGAGTTCGACGACGCCGGCGCCATCGGCCGCCGCTACCGCCGCCAGGACGAGATCGGTACGCCGTACTGCGTGACGGTCGACTTCGACACCCTGGACGACAACGCGGTCACCGTCCGCGAGCGCGACTCGATGAAGCAGGAGCGGGTGTCTCTCGACCAGATCGAGGGCTACCTGGCCGCGCGTCTGATCGGCGCCTAGTCACCAAGGGCATACGAAAACCCCGGTTCCGTAACAGACGTAACGGAACCGGGGTTTCGCCCATCCCGGGCGCATCCGGCTCCGAAGGGGAGGTTGTGCGCGGCCCACAGGGGGCCACGCGTCCTTTACGGGGGCACCATGCGCAAGCAAGCAGTCATCGGCTCGGCCGTCCTGGCCCTGGCCGTCGGTTCCATCGGGTATGTCGCGGCGAGCGACGGCGGGGAGCGGGCCGGGTCGGGTCTCTCCACGCAGGCCGGTTCCGCCGCCGGGGTCTCCCGCGCCGCGGGCGAGCGGCTCCGCGCGGTGGGTCTCACCGCCGACCAGCGCCTCGTCAGCTTCCGTCTCGACCGGCCCGGCAGCGTCCTGCCGCTCGGCAAGGTCGGCGGGCTCAAGGGCGACACCGAGCTCGTCGGCATCGACTACCGCGTCCAGAACGGCAAGCTGTACGGCGTCGGCGACCGGGGCGGGATCTACACGATCCGTGAGATCGGCGCCAGGGCGACCAAGGTCTCGCAGCTCGGCGTCGCCCTTCAGGGCAGCTCCTTCGGCGTCGACTTCAACCCGGCCGCCAACCGGCTCCGCGTGATCAGCGACACCGGCCAGAACCTCCGGCACAACATCGACGACCCCGCGGGCGCGCCCGCCGCCGGCGGCACTGCGGTCGACGGCACGCTCACCAACCCGCCGGTGCCGCCCGCGACGACCGGCACGACGGCGACGGGCGTGACGGCAGCGGCGTACACGAACAACGACCTGAGCGCGGCGACGGCCACCACCCTCTTCGACCTCGACACCGCCCAGGACCGCGTCTCCGTCCAGTCCCCGGCCAACGCGGGCAATCTCGCGCCGACCGGGCAGCTGGGTGTCGATCTGCCGTCCGACTCCGGGTTCGACATCAGCGGCACCAACACCGGTTACGCGGTGACGGGTGCACGCGCCTTCCGGATCGACCTGCTCACCGGCGCGGCGACCTCCACCGGTTCCTTCCCGCAGCGGTACCAGGTGGTGGATCTGGCGGCAGTGGTCCGGTAACCGGCCGCTCGATTGGTCCTGTAACCGGTCCGGCGGCCGGGCCAGGGTGGCGGCATGAGCATCGCGTTCTTGCTGACCACCCTGGTCGTGGTCGCCACTCCCGGTACCGGCGTCGTCTACACCCTCGCGGCGGGGCTCTCGCACGGGCGGCGGGCCAGTGTCGTGGCCGCCTTCGCCTGCGCCCTCGGGATCGTGCCGCACATGGTGGCCACGATCACCGGGGTCGCCGCCCTGCTGCACGCCAGCGCCACGGCCTTCCAGATCCTGAAGTACGCCGGTGTCGCCTATCTCCTGTACATGGCCTGGGCCACGCTGCGGGACAAGGAGGCGATCACCGTGGAGCGCACGGCGGCGCCCGTCTCGGCGGGGCGGATGATCGTGCGGGGGGTGCTGATCAATCTGCTCAACCCCAAACTGACGATGTTCTTCTTCGCCTTCCTGCCCCAGTTCGTCGACCCGGACGGGCCGCGTGCCGTCCCGCGGATGCTGGCGCTCAGCGGGGTGTTCATGCTGGCGACCTTTGTCGTCTTCGCGCTCTACGGCGTCCTCGCCGCCTCCGTGCGCAGCCAGGTCGTCTCACGGCCCCGCGTGATGACCTGGCTGCGACGGAGTTTCGCGGGGTCCTTCGTGGCGCTGGGCGCAAAGCTCGCGTTCACCGCCCGCTAGTGGTGGACGACGGTGATCAGGTGGTCGGCGCCGGGGGCTTCCAGTTCGTCGAGTACGGCGACCGCCAGGTCCTCGGCGCTGATCCAGGAGCGGCCGTCGTGGGCGGTGAGCAGGGTGTCGGTGCCTCGCCGGTAGCGGCCGGTGCGCTCGCCGGGGGCCAGTTGGGCGGGCGGCGCGAGATAGGTCCAGTGGCCCGCGTCTTCCTCACAGGCCCGCAACTGCGCCACCCCGGCCGCGGCTACCGGCTTCACCTCCTCCGGCACGTACACCGAGTTGTCCGCGACCAGCAGCGCGGGGTCCCCGGGGCTGCGCAGCACGCCCGCGCCGCCGACCACGACGGCGCGTATCCCGGTGGTCAGCACCGCACGGGTCGCACCGACGAGGAAGTCCTGGTCGACCGGCTCCGTCCGGAGGGCGATCACGACGGCGTCGGCGCCCGCGAGGGCCTCGCGCAAGGCGTCCGTGTCGCTCGCGTCGACCGCGTACGGCGTCACGTTCGGGACCTCGTCGGCGGGCTTGCGGGACAGCGCGCGCACCTGGTGTCCGCGTGCGGTGGCCTCGGTGATGACCCGGCTGCCGACCATGCCGGTGGCGCCGAGGACGGCGATGGTCAGGTCTGGCGTGCCTGATGACTTGGAATCCGTTGATGTCATGGAAGCCGTTCTCCTTCTGCGGGTCAGGTTCGGGGCGGGGAACTGCACGGCGAGCAGAGCCGCAAGGGCCAGGGCGAAGCCGAGGGCCTGGAGTGGGTTCAGGGTCTCGCCGAGCCCGAGGCCTACGACGGTCGCGACCAGCGGGGACAGCAGCACCAGCGGGGCGGACGCGCCGACCGGCAGCTTCCCGATGCCGCGGAACCACAGCGTGAACGAGATCAGCCCGCCCATGCTGCCGAGCCACAGATAACCGGCGACGGCCGACGTGTCGATCGACGGCGGCGCACCCTCGAACGCGACGGTGAGCGGCAGCAATACCAGCCCGCCGACCGTCAGTTGCCACCCGGCCAGCGTCATCGGACCGACCCCCGAGGGCCGCCCCCAGCGCTTGGTGAGGACGACCCCGGCCGCCATACCCGCCGTACCGCCGAGACCGGCGAGCACACCGACCGCGTCCAGCCGGGCCGCGGGTCCGAGCACCACGAGCCCGACACCGACCACGCCGAGCACACCCCACGTCCAGATCCAGGCCGTCGGCCGGTCGTGCAGCACCGCGATGGCCAACCCGGCGACCAGCAGCGGCTGGACCGCGCTGAGGGTGCCGGCGACACCGCCGGGGAGCCGTTCGGCGGCCACGAACAGCAGCGGGAACAGCGCGCCGATGTTGAGGGTGCCGAGGACGGCGGCCTTCCACCACCAGTCGCCGCGCGGCAGCACACGGGTGAACGCCAGCGCGAGCAGCCCGGCGGGCAGGGCGCGCAGCAGCGCGGCGAACAGCGGATGCCCGGGCGGCAGCAGCTCCGTGGTCACGGCGTACGTGGTGCCCCAGGACGCGGGAGCGAGTGCGGTCAGGGCGACGGTCGCCGCCCGTTGCGCGGATGAGGTCTGCATGCCGTGCAGTCTCGGCGGGCCGCGGCCATGACTCCAAAGCATGCTTGTCATGACAGCCATGAAGCGAAACGATGAATGAGTGGATCTCCAGCAGATGCGTTACGTCGTGGCCGTCGCCGAAACCCGTAACTTCACGCGCGCTGCCGAGCGCTGCTCGGTGGTGCAGTCGTCACTGAGCCACCGGATCGCCGGTCTGGAACGGGAGTTGGGGGTCAGACTGTTCGCCCGGTCCAGTCGGCGGGTGGAGTTGACGAGCGCCGGGGAGGCGTTCGTCGCGCGGGCCCGCGAGTGCCTGGCGGCGGCCGAGCGCGCGGCCGCGGATGCCGCCGCTGCGGCGGGGGTCGTACGCGGTCGGCTCGCCGTCGGTGTGATCGTGACGGCCGCCGCGGTCGACGTACCGGAGCTGCTGCAGCGGTATCGCGGGCTGCATCCGGAGGTGCGGGTCATGCTGCGCTCCGGGCGCAGCGACGATCTGGTGGCGGCGATCCGGGACGGTGAGCTGGACATCGCCTTTCTCGGACTGCCCGAGGATCAGCGGCCCACCGAGGTGGAGACGCTGGTCCTCGATCACGACGAGCATGTGCTGGTGGTGCCTGCCGGGCACCGGCTCGCGGGGGCCGCACGGGTCACGCTGCCGGAGATCGCGGGGGAGACGTTCGTGGACTTCATGCCGGGCACGCCCGCGCGGGCCCAGTCCGACCGGGCGTTCACCGCGGCCGGGTCGGCACGGGACGTGGCGTACGAGGTCGGGGTGATCGAGCTGATCACCCGGCTGATCGCACGCGGGCTGGGGGTGGCCCTGCTGCCCTCGGCCTTCATTCGGCCGCTGGCCGCCGACGACCCCGAGCTGGCGCTGGTCCCGGTGGTGGACGGGCCGCGCCGTATCGAGGTGCTCGCGTGGAGCCGGTTCAATCCGAGTCCGGCGACACGGGCGATGCTCGATGTGCTCGGGGTTCCGGCTGTGAACTCGGTCAACGGCCCTGGAGCGCCTTGACGTTGTCGCCGAACGTCCAGTTCTTGGAGCCGTCCCAGTTGATCGACCAGGTCATCAGGCCCTTGAGCGAGCTGCCGTAGTGACGCCAGGCCTGGGCCACCAGGGACGGTGACATATAGCCGCCGCCCGCCCCCGACTGTGCGGGCAGGCCGGGTACTTGCTTGTCGTACGGCACCCTGATCGTCGTACCTTGAATGACCAGGCCCTTGTTGAGGCAGTCCGTCTGGGCCACGAAGCCGGCGACGGTGCCGGCGGAGTAGGAGTCGCCGGAGCAGCCGTACATGCTGCCGTTGTAGTACTGCATGTTCAGCCACCACAGGCGGCCGTTGTCGGCGTACTTCTTGATGATCGGCAGATACGCGCCCCAGATCGAGCCGTAGACCACGCTGCCGCCGGTGACATAGGCCGTCTCCGGGGCCATCGTCAGGCCGAAGTTCGACGGCATCTGCGCCAGCACCCCGTCGATGATGCGGATCAAGTTGGCCTGGGACGTGGAGAGTTGGGTGATGTTCCCGCTGCCGATCAGGCCCGTCTCGATGTCTATGTCGATGCCGTCGAAGTTGTACTTCTTCAGGATCGGCACGATGGTCGCCACGAAACGGTCCGCCACGGCGGTGGAGTTCAGATCGATGCCGGCCGTCGCGCCGCCGATCGAGAGCAGGATCGTCCGGCCCGACGCCTTCGCCGCGCACATCTCCGCGGGCGTCGCCACCTTCACGCCCGTGTCCATGCCGTCCTCCCACAGCGCGGTGCCGTCGGAGCGGATGACCGGGAAGGCCGCGTTGATCACGTTGTAGCCGTGCGCGGCGATCCGGGAGTCGGTGATCGGGGTCCAGCCGAAGGGCGGGTGGACGCCATTGGCGGCGCCGTCCCAGTTCTCCCAGTAGCCCTGGAGGACCTTTCCGGCGGGCTTCGACTTCACGGCGCAGGTGTCGGCGGCGGAGGCGGGCGTGGCGCTCGGCAGTTGGGTGAAACAAGCGGTCGCGAGTGCCGCGGCCAGCAGGCTGAGGGTACGGCGGAACATGCGAGGCCTCCCGGTGGGGGTGCGGTGAGGTGTCGTAGACATGACAGTTGCGCGGTCCAGACCTTTAGTCAATAGGTCTGGACCAGTCTGGGGGGCTGTGGTGGGCTGACGGCTGACAGATATCGGATGACAGATATTGAAATCTGTCAGCTGTCATGCCATGCTGAATCCATGACCACACAGACACGCACCCTCGGAACCACCGGCCCCCAGGTCTCCGCCCTCGGCCTCGGCTGCATGGGCATGTCCGCGCTGTACGGCGACGCCGACCGGGCCGAGTCCATCGCGACCGTCCACGCCGCGCTGGAGGCCGGCGTGACCCTGCTCGACACCGGCGACTTCTACGCCATGGGGCACAACGAGATGCTGATCGGCGAGGCCCTGCGCGCCGCACCCGCCGAGCGGCGCGAACAGGCGCTGGTCAGCGTGAAGTTCGGCGCGCTGCGCGACCCGGACGGCGGCTGGAGCGGCTACGACGGGCGGCCCGCGGCCGTGAAGAACTTCGCCGCGTACTCCCTCCAGCGCCTGGGCGTCGACCACATCGACGTCTACCGGATCGCCCGGCTGGACCCGTCCGTACCGATCGAGGAGACCGTCGGCGCCATCGCCGAACTCGTCGAGAAGGGGTACGTCCGCCACATCGGCCTGAGCGAGGTCGGCGCCGAGACCATCCGCCGCGCCGCCGCCACCGCCCCGATCTCCGACCTGCAGATCGAGTACTCGCTGATCTCCCGGGGCATCGAGGACGAGATCCTGCCGACCACCCGCGAACTGGGCATCGGCATCACGGCGTACGGCGTCCTGTCCCGCGGCCTGATCTCCGGCCACTTCACCAGCGACCGGCAGCTCGCCGCGAACGACTTCCGGGCCATGTCACCCCGCTTCCAGGGCGAGAACCTCCAGCACAACCTGAACCTCGTCGAGGCCCTGCGCAAGATCGCCGAGCAGAAGGGCGTGACCGTCGCGCAGACCGCCATCGCCTGGGTGCTGGCCCGGGGCGAGGACATCGTGCCGCTGATCGGCGCGCGGACCCGGGAGCGGCTCGCGGAGTCCCTCGGCGCCCTGGACGTCACGCTCGACGAGGCCGACCTCGCCGCGATCGAGCGCGCGGTGCCGGCCGACGCCGCCGCGGGCGACCGCTACCCGGCAGCGCAGATGTCCCACCTCGGCACGAAGTAACGCCAGGTACGGTCTCCTCCATGGCACCGACCTCCGAAGCCCTGACCGCCGAGCGCATCCTCGAAGCCACCGAGGAGGTGCTGCGCCGCCACGGGCCGGCCAAAGCCACGGTGGTGGACGTGGCCCGCGCGCTCGGCGTCAGCCACGGCAGCGTCTACCGGCACTTCCGGACCAAGGCGGCGCTGCGGGAGGCGGTGACCAAGCGCTGGCTGGACCGTACGTCCGAGGCGCTGGCCGGGATCGTCGCCGGGACCGAGCGGGACCCGGAGGCCCGGCTGCGGGCCTGGCTGCTGGCCCTGTTCGACGCCAAGCGGCACAAGGCCGGGGACGACCCCGAGCTCTTCGCCACGTACACCGTGCTGACCACGGAGAACAGTGAGGCGGTGGACGAGCACCTCGACGACCTCACCGGCCAGCTCGCCGAGATCGTCCGCGCCGGGGTCGATGACGGCCTCTTCACCGCCGCCGACCCGCTCACCACCGCCCGCGCCGTCTTCCAGGCCACGGCCTGCTTCCACGACCCGGGCTATCACGAGGAGTGGGAACGGCCGGGTGTGCAGGGCGAGTTCGAGGCGGTCGTGGATCTGCTGGTACGCGGACTGCGGGCCTGACGGCTCAGCTCACCTTCGTCGTACGGCCCAGGAAGGTGGCCGAGCCGGGCTCCGGCACCGCGATGTCATGGAAGCCCATACGGTCGTAGAAGGTCCGGGCCCGGGTGTTGGCGGTCGCCATGACCAGGTGGACGGCCGGGACCCCGCCGGTGTGCAGGGCCTGGAGGAACGTGCGCATCAGAGCCCGGCCATGACCCTTGCCCTGCCACTCGGGGAGCAGATCGATGTGCAGATGGGCCGGGTAGACGAGCAGCTCGGGCAGGACCATCCGCTCGGGGTGGTGGAGCAGTTCGGCGATCGTCTCGTCGGGGGTCGTGGGCGGGCCCTCGGGTGCCGGGTAGCGGTCGGCGACCGTCGGGAGCCACTTCCTGCGGAATTCGGCGGCGAAGCGGGGGGTGTCGGCGGTGCCGAGGATGTATCCCACGGCCTGCCCCTGACCGTCGTCCAGCACGAAGGCGAGCTCCGGCTCCAACTCGACGTACGGGGCGGCGAAGGTGGCCGGGAAGATGCCGGGGTCCGCGTAGTGGGGACGGCTGTCACCGCCCTGGTGGGCGGTGCGGACGCAGATGTTGTCGACGGCGGGGCGATCTGCGGGGCGATAGGGGCGTACGGCGGGCAGTGGGGTCACTGCTGCATCCTGCCGCGCCTGGGAGCGCTCCCACAAGGGTTGGGCCTCGTCAGGCGACGGACGGGTCCACCGTCGCCTGATGCGCCTCGGCCAGATGCTCCTCCGCCTTCAGCCACGGCAGGAACTGCGCCGAGATACGCCACCCGCAGGTGTCACATCTGACGGTCCGCTGCACTCCCGTACGCCGGACCTGCACGACGTGCTCACGCCCGTGCTGGTCCCAGCGGGTGACCTTGCTCGTATTGATCTGCGGCATGACGCCTCCAGAGTCCCGGGAAACAAGGAGGAGTGTGCAGCATGGGCAACATCAACAGGGGGTCCTTCACGGTGAGTTGTCCAAGCTGTGGCCTGGGGTCCTGGGTGGCCGGCCCAGGGATGCTGTCCATCCGCCGCGGGAGAGCGTGGTCACCCCGTGGGGAGTGACCGTGAGGTTGGCTCCGTAGGTGTTGAGGTAGCCGTCCGCCAGCCACCAGTGGCGGATGCGGTCGAGTTCGTCCCACAGGCGCTGGGCGCCGGCCTGGTGGACTTCGGCGGGTTCCGTGCCGGTGGCAGTGGCACGCGCCCACGAGCCGTCGGGGTGCGCCATCCACGCCGTACGGCGCCCTTCCTTCTCCTCGTACCAGTGCTCGACGCGCGGATTGTGCACGGTGAAGGTGCTCCACAGTTCCCAGGCGTTGCGGACGTCCACGACCGGATAGGGGCTGTGGCTGACCGTCTCTCCCTCGCGGTCCCTGATCGCCCCGAACAGCTCTTCGCGTTGTGGTGGGTAGTCCGTGCCGTGCCGGGTGACCATGAACGCGGCGCGGTCCCACTCGACGCGGCCCGCTGCCCCGCCGTCGTCGGTCTTGTTGGCGGTGATGAGGAGCCCCGTACCGGCGAGCGTGGTCACCAGGCGTCCACCGGCTCGTAGGGCGCGCAGCCAGGACGTGGGAACGGACTCGACCGCCACGGTGGAGACGATCCGGTCGAACTCGCCGGGAAGTTCCCCGGTGATGTCGCAGACGGCGAGGGTTGGATGAAGCCCGATCGCGTCCAGGCGCTCACCGGCGGCCTTCACCACATACGGCTCGACGTCCACGCTGGTCACGTATGCGGCACCGAGCCGGGCGCAGGCCAGCGCGGTGCCGTAGCCGGAACCGGTGACCACCAGCGTGCGGGAGCGCTCTTCGAGCATGGCGTGCCGGTACAGCGTCACCACCAGCCCGGGCAGCGTCGACGACGAGGTGGGCCGCCCCTGTGCAGTGCGCCCGGTGGCCTCGTCGGCGTGCAGGGTGCCGACCCTGGTGACCAGAGTGGTGTTCGCGTACGCCGACTTCAGCCATGCGCCGGTGTCGGCCGGGCCGTCCCTCAGGGTCCAAGTGTCGCTGCTGTCGCGGGCACGGCCCCACCAGCGGGGCACGAACAGATGCCTGGGCGTACTGGCGAGCGGTCCGCGCCACCGCGAGGACGGATGCACTGTTGTGGCGGCGAGGGCTTCGGCGTGACGTTGCCAGTCCATGGCCTTCACTATTCCTCGACCGAAGGGGCGCAGGCGGGAGTTTCGGCGGGCGAGCAGTCGTCCCCGTCCAGATCAGGATTGCAGGCGGTCACCGTCCGGTCGACGGACGGCGCCTGACCCGGCGAGGGCATGCACGAGTCCTCGTCCGGCGTACATCCGCCCCGGTGTCCGCGCGGAATGCTCGCGGCGACCCGTGCCCACTCCTGTCCGGCGAACACCTCCGCCAACGATCCCGTCTTGACGTCCCCGGCGGGCAGGAACCTGCCCAGCACGCATGGGGCCACCTGTCCATCGGGCAGGACGGCTGCCTTGCCGTCCGCGCACCGGCCGCACAGCGCCGACGTGGACGGGATCATCCCCTTTGCGGCGTTGCCGACGGCGCGCACCCGGTCGATGTGCACCCGTTGCACTCCGAGCGCGGCGATCTCCGAGCGGGCCTCTTCGGTGCGCTGCCCGTCCCGCATGTGGATGATGCCGACCTTGAGGGGGATCCCGCGGCGAACGGCCTCGACGATGTTCGCCCGAGTCGAGTCGTGGGACCCCTTACGGCCGGTGATCTCGTCGTGCTCGTCGGGGTCGCTGGAGTAGTACGACGTGCCCAGGCTCACGCGGGGATGCGCGAACAGCTCCCAGTGCTCGGCGCGGACCCGGTAGAGGTTGCTGAACACCTGAACACGCAGGCCCGCATTCAGGGCGTGGCCGAGTAGCTGAGTGAACTCCGGGTGCAGGGTGGGCTCGCCGCCAATGAACTGCACGGCCTCGACACCCATCGCCGCGGCCTCGTCGATGATCCGCCGCCAGTCCTCGCCACTCATGGCGCCATGGCCTTGCGTCGGGCCGGCTTCCGCGTAACAGTGCGACGCGCACGTGAGCTGGCACCGGCTGGTGATCTCCAGCTCAAGAAACGTCACACGGCCGGGCTCGGTGCGGCCCGGTGTTTCCACTGAAGCGGTCATGTGGTGCTGCCTCCTGGGTGACTGGAACGCGGACGGGAGACCCACCCCGCGCAGGCTTTAGGGCTTCCGCATGACGGGCGGGTGCAGGTGCGACCCTGACCCTGCGGTCGCCATGGGGGTGCGTCAGGACGGCGTCCGCGCCAGCACCAGGGCGAGGACGGGAGTGGTCACGGCGGCCACGTACAGCAGGAGGCCGGAGATCGCGTTCACACTGCGCGTCCGTTCCACCGGTGGCAGGAGCAGCCGCAGCGGCGTTGCAGGAGGATGCCGCCCCCGTGGGGGAGGGGGATGTCCTTGGTCTGGTGGCACTGGCTGTGCAGGCCCCTGTACGCCGGGCGCTGAGCCAGCGAGCACTCCGCCGACAAGGGAGCGGCCTGCGTGGCGGGCGCGGTCACGGCTTGTCCCCGTCGTCGTCCGCCGGGTCGTGACCAGCCATCACGAGCGCCAGCACATCGGTCGTCCTGCACAGCCGGCCCGGCCGGGTCAAAGGCACCGCCCAGTACGAGCACCAGGCGTGCTCCTCCCACTCCGTCAGATCGGTGCGCGGCACGCCCAGGTAGGTGCCCTCACCGAGGCAAGCTGCGGCAGGCACGCGCCAGTCCGGGGCGGTGCCGGACGGTACGAGGGCGTAGTAGCGGTGGCCCGAGGGGTCATGGATGACTGGGCCGCTGTTGAGGCTCCGGCCGAGCCAGTCGTTCACGGTGGCGGGGCCGCTGACACCGGCAACGCTGCGGACGAGGTGCTCGGAGAGGCGTACCGCGTCGAAGAGGCGTCCCAGCGGGATCAGGGCGAGCCCGGCGGTGCTGCTCCACTCCTGGTGCACCTTGGGGTGTGCGTAGGCGAGCCACTCCTGGACCGTCTCGTTGGGTGGGGGACTTGCTGCTGTGCAGGCCTCTCCGAGGGCCCTATGGTTCGTCATGTCGACGCTCCCTCGCTGGTTTGAGCGTTGACCACTCCCGGGGCCGTTCGTCGCGGTCGCCGGGTCTGATCTGTAGGACTCCTACGGTTCCAAGGCGGGCCGTTGCCGTCACGGGCACCGGTGACCAACTTTTCTGGACCGCAGGCGCGCCGGTGACCTGGCATAACTCGGCTTCTTGGACACACGGTTGGGCAGCATTGCCGTCCCGCTGAGGCTGACGCTCACTCAGGAGAGGTACACGGCCACTACCGTGAGTCCACGACGCCGTGCAGGGAGAACTTGCCGATGAACGCTCCCAACAAGCCTGGTTCGAAGGCCGACCGAGACCTCCTCCGCCAGGACATGACTGCCGCCGGTTGTTCGGTCGCGGACATCGCCATCGAGATGCGTACGCGGTACCGCATGCGTCCGCGCGAAGCCTGGCGTCACGCCTACGGCTGGACTCTCCAGGAAACGGCGGACCGCATCACTCAGGCCAGCATCCAGCACCCCGGCGAAGCTGTCGCCGCTGACGCCTCCCTCGTGGGCAAGTGGGAGAAGTGGCCGGGCCCTTCCTCGCGGCGACCCAGCATCGCCGTGCTGCATGCGATGGCCGAGGCATTCGCGTGCCGTATGCGCGACCTCCTGGACCTTGACGACCGCCGTTCCCTGTCGGACGCCGATATCCGCATCATCAACAGCCAGTCAGCGCGCATCGAACCGGCCTCACCGGCGCCCACACCGCAGCCGCCTCCCCTGGCGGCCGAACCGTCGGGCACCGAGCTCGTACGCCTCGCCGCCGACGAGTCGGCGTCGTGGGCGCAGTGGGCGGAGGCCTCGAACGTCGGCGACATCGCGCTGGAACAGCTGATGGCGGAGATGCGAGGCCTGGCTTCGGACTACCTCACCTCTGACCCTGTCGCCCTCTTCGTTCGTACGCGAGCACTCCGCGACCGTGTCTTCGCGCTGCTCGAAGGGCACCAATACCCGCGCCAAGCCGCCGATCTCTACGTTGCCGCCGGCTATCTGTGCGGACTGCTCGCGTGGATGTCCTCGGACTTGGGTCAGCTGCGGGATGCGGACACCCAAGGGCGAACGGCGTGGCTGTGCGCTGAGCTCGCGGGCCATAGCGACCTGCGTGCGTGGGTGCTGTCCACCCGCTCGAAGGTGGCGTTCTGGGACGGACGTCTGAGGGACGCCATCAGCTTTGCCCGGCGCGGTGCCACGTTCCGAACGTCGGGCACAGTCGGTGTGCTGCTCGCGTGCCAGGAAGCCGACGCCTGGTCGGAACTGGGCGCGCACGACGAGGCCCTGGCTGCGCTCGCCCGCTCCGAGGATGCGCGCGACGGTGTGAGCGGCGAAGACGAAGTCGGCGGCATCTTCGCCTGCCAGCCAGCTCGGCAGCAGAACTACGCCGCCGCAGTGCAACTGCGTATCGGCCACCCGGCGGACGCACTGCGGTCAGCCGACCAGGCCCTCTGTCTGATGTCCGTGCAGCGGGTCAGGGCGTACGGCACCGAGGCACAGATTCACATCAGTCAGGCTGCGGCGCACCTCGCCGACGGCGAAGCTGAAGGCGCCCTGGAAGCCCTCGCACCGGTCCTCGCGCTCCCGCCGGACCATCGCCTGGCGCCCGTCACCAGTCGGCTGAATGAGTTGTCCGGCCGGATTGGCCGACCGAGCGCCCAGGGAACTGCGGCCGTAGGGCTGCGAGCCGCGATCGAAGGGTTCTGCGTGGACTCCGCTCCACGGCACCTCGCACTCTCGCCAGGGGAAGGTTCTGCCTGATTTGATCTCGGGATATGACGACTCACACCGAGATCATGCGGAACCACTGGTGGTGGCGCCCCGGCTGGAGCGTGGGACGGCGCTTCTACACCTGGCATTTGACCTTCGAGGGCCAGGGTGATGTGCACCGGCTCGCTGCCGAGTACCGGGCCGCGCTGGCACCGCAGGGCGACATCCTCACCCCGATCCCTGACCAGTGGCTGCACCTGACCATGCAGGGCATCGGTTTCGTGGGCGAGGTGAAGGAGCAAGACGTTCAGGCCATCGTCGACGTTGCCACTACGCGGCTTGCCGCCGTCCCGGCCTTCGATCTCAAGATCGGGCCTGAGGTCCTGGACCCTGAGGCTGTGCTTCTGCACGTTCAGCCAGACGCTCCGGTTCGGGCCGTGCGGGACGCCATCTGTGCCTCCATCGGTGACGTCCTGGGTGACGTGCCGGAGAAGGCGGAGGGGTTTACCCCTCACGTCTCCGTGGCCTACAGCTCCAGCGACGGCCCTTCGGAGCCCATCGCGCAGACACTTGCCGGGAGCGACTTCACACCCGCGCACGCCCGCATCGCCAGTGCGGAGCTGATCGTCATCCACCGCGACCACTACATGTACGAGTGGGAGTCCTTCGCAAGGGTGCCGCTCGGATAGCACGCGAGCCTGGGCGCCATCATCAGCGCGCGAGCCGTATGCCGCGGGCTGACCCGGCTCGCGGACGATGGCGCCCTTCGTCTCCAGCTCGACGAGCTGGCCGTGGACGGAGGAGCGGCGGCGCATACCGACCGTGGTGCCTTCTCGGCAAGAGACGGCGCCGCACCGCCCCGTCGTTTCGTGGGCCCGATCGACGCGCTTCACCCCGACCAACGCCTCCTGGGCGTCTGCGCTCAGCCGGGGTCCCCCCGGCACGCAGGCAATTCCACTCACGCACCAGCTCGGCAGTGGTGATCCGGCACAGAGCCTTCCGGGACAGCATGCGTCGCGACGAGCTGCCAGCGGTGGTCTTGACCTAATTCTGGTGCCACCGCAGGTGAAGGTCGGGAGGCAGGGAGCCAGTAGGCTCCGGGCGCCAACGGTGATGACGTGGGAGGGGTGTTGATGACGGCCACAGGATGGTTCGTGCTCGTCGAGCAGTCGGACTTGGGCAGCGGCGGCACCGAGTACCGTGTCGCGAAGACCATCCCCGCAGGTGATGACGCCGACGAGGCATGGGCCGTGGCTCTGGAAGTGGCCCGGACGCACGACCGCTTCGGATACGCGAGCAGTCATATACGGGAGATCTACCGTGTGCCGGACGGGGCTCTCCGCGTCCTCTTCAGATTGCATAGCAGTCACGAATATGTCTCCGCCGACTTTCGCGTCTCGGTGGCGGAACTCGTAGAGGTACGCGAGCCCGAGGCGCCCCCCGAGGAGCCCGAGGCAGGTTCTCAGCGGCGCAAGTTCGGGCTGTTCCGGAGATGACGATCAGCCGTAGAAGCGGCCCTCGTCGCACAGGGCGTCGATCTCGGCGTTCTCTTCCTCTCAACTCCGCGATCCAGAGGTCAGGGTCGTGTTCTGGCGTACCTCCGCCGTCTCCAGGCGCTCCGCCGTGCGTTCCGCCGTACGCCTTGCCCAAGGGCCGGTCGTCAGCGCGCCGAGGAGTAGGACCGTGAGGCCGCATCCCGTGAGGATCCACCAACCCGGAACCGCGGCCGACACGAACGCATTCCGGTACGACGACGTTCCCACGCCCGCCGCCAGCACCGCCCCGACCACCGCTACGCCCAGCGTCTGGCCGAGTTGGCGGCTGGTCGAGGCCACGGCCGCTGCCACCCCGGCCTGCGCCCTCGGCATCCCGGACACCGCCGTATTCGTGATGGGGGCGTTGACGAAGCCGAAGCCGATGCCGAAGAGGGCGTAGCCGAGGAAGAGGGTGGTGTTCGAGGTCTCGGCGTCGAAGAGGGCGAACAGTGCGGCGCTGGTCGTCATGGCCACGCCTGCGATCAGGAGGGGGATGCGTGGGCCCCTGTTGCCCACCAGGCGGCCGGACAGCGGGGCGCACAGGAACGTCGGTACGGCCATCGGGAGCATCCACAGGCCGGCGTGGAGGGCGCTGAGGCCCCGGACGTTCTGTAGGTACAGCGTCGACAGGAACAGGAAGCCGCCCAGCGCCGCGAAGGCGCTGATCGCGATCACCGTGGCGCCGCTGAAGGGGGCCGAGCGGAAGAAGCGCAGGTCGATCAGGGGTTCGGTGCGGCGGGGTTCGTAGCGGAGCAGGCCTGCCAGGGCCAGCACCGCCAGTAGCGCGTACGGCACGATCTCGGGCAGTGAATTCGGTGCCTCGATGATCGCGTACGTCAGTGATCCGAACAGCACGATCACCAGTACCTGTCCGACCGGGTCCGTACGGCGGGCCTTGGGTGCCCGGGACTCCGGCACGTACCGCAGGGTCAGGAGCAGCGCCGCCACGCCCACCGGCAGGTTTACCCAGAAGATCGAGCGCCAGCCGATCGAGTCCACCAGCAGGCCGCCCACCAGGGGGCCGGCCGCCATCGAGATACCGACCACCGCACCCCACACCCCGATCGCCCGGGCCCGTTCCCTGGAGTCCGTGAAGGTGTTCGTGATGATCGACATGGCGACCGGGTTGAGCATCGAACCGCCCACCGCCTGCACCATGCGGAAGGCGATCAGCGCGTCCAGGTTCGGCGCCATGGAGCACAGCGCCGAGCCGATCGTGAAGACGACCAGGCCGACCATGAAGACGCGTTTGCGGCCGATGCGGTCGGCCGTGGAGCCCGCGAGCATCAGGAGCGAGGCGAGGACCAGCGTGTACGCGTCGATCGTCCACTGCAGGCCCGCCGTGCTCGCGTGCAGGTCCTGCTGCATGGCGGGCAGGGCCACGTTGAGGACGGTGTTGTCGAGGCTCACGATCAGCAGGCTCATACAGCAGATCGCGAGGACCAGCATGCGTCGGCGGTGGCTGAGCTCGGGCATGCGTTTCACCGTACACCGATATCGATAGTGCGTCTAACTAATGATGTGGGTCCGCTCGCCGCACGGCACAATGGAGGGATGTCCATGACCGCCTCGCCCCTGCAGATCGGCCCGCACACCGTTCAGCCGCCCGTCGTCCTGGCCCCCATGGCCGGGATCACCAACGCGCCCTTCCGCACCCTGTGCCGGGAGTTCAGTGGTGGCAAGGGGCTGTTCGTCAGCGAGATGATCACCACTCGGGCGCTGGTCGAGCGCAATGACAAGACCATGCAGCTCATTCACTTCGACGAGAGTGAGAAGCCCCGGTCCATCCAGCTGTACGGCGTCGACCCCGCGACCGTCGGCAAGGCCGTCCGCATGATCGCGGAAGAGGACCTCGCCGATCACATCGACCTGAACTTCGGGTGCCCGGTGCCGAAGGTGACGCGGAAGGGTGGCGGGTCCGCGCTGCCGTACAAGCGACACCTGCTGCGGGCGATCCTGCGCGAGGCGGTCTCGGGCGCCGGTGATCTGCCGGTGACCATGAAAATGCGCAAGGGCATCGACGACGATCACATCACCTTCCTCGATGCCGGGCGGATCGCCGTCGAGGAGGGCGTCACGGCGATTGCGCTGCACGGCCGTACCGCCGCCCAGCACTACGGCGGCACCGCCGACTGGGACGCCATCGCGCGGCTCAAGGAGCATGTGCCGGAGATTCCCGTGCTCGGCAACGGTGACATCTGGTCGGCCGAGGACGCGGTGCGGATGGTGCGGGAGACCGGGTGCGACGGGGTTGTGGTCGGGCGGGGGTGCCTCGGTCGGCCGTGGCTCTTCGCGGATCTGGTGGCGGCCTTCGAGGGGCGCGATCAGGACATCGCACGGCCCGCTCTGCGCGAGGTCGCCGACGTCATGGTCCTGCACGCCACCCTCCTCGGTGAGTGGATTGGTGACGAGGCGCGTGGGGTCATCGACTTCCGTAAGCATGTCGCCTGGTATCTGAAGGGCTTCGCCGTCGGCTCCGAGATGCGCAAGCGGCTTGCCATTACGTCTTCGCTGGCCGAACTCCGCTCCGGTCTCGACGAGTTGGACCTGGATCAGGCCTGGCCGGTCGGGGCGGACGGGCCTCGTGGGCGTACGTCGGGGAACAACCGGGTTGTTCTTCCGGACGGTTGGCTGAAGGATCCGTACGACTGTGCGGGCATCAGTGAGGACGCGGAGCTGGACACCTCTGGCGGTTAGTCCTTTGTGGGGTGCGGTGTTGAGCCGTACGCCTTCAGGAAGCGGTCTCGGAAGGTGTCCATTTTCCAGACGGGGGCCTCGGGGGACGGCTGGAGGCCGTTCGTCCAGTTCCAGGTGGTGATCTTGTCCAGGACCTTCGGGTCCTTGGCCACGATGGAGATCGGGACGTCCCGGCCGGCCTTGTTGCCGCTGACTCGGGCGATCGGCTGGTGGTCGCCGAGGAAGACCAGGACCGTGTCCTTGGTGCCGTAGCGTTCCAGCCACTCGGTCAGGGACGTCACCGAGTACTCGATCGACTTGCCGTACTCCTCACGGGACTTGGTGGAGTCCGCGAGGATGTCCTGCGGCTTCTTACCCTCCTTCTGGATGGCGTCGAAGAGTGAGCCGTCGCCCAGGTCGTCCCAGTCGACCATCTTCGGGATGGGGGCCCAGGGTTGGTGGCTGGAGGTCAGGATGATCTCCGACATCAAGGGCTTGTCGCGCTTCTTGCCGTGGACCATGCGTTGGAAGGCTTCCAGCGTGTACTGGTCCGGCATCGTCGACCAGCTGAACTTCGGGCCCTGGTAGCCGAGATGGAAGGCGTCGTAGACCTTGTCGAGCCCGTAGAAGCCGGCCTCCGGCCAGCCCTTCTGGATGCCCGGCATGATGCCCACCGTGTCCCAGGCGCCCGTCTTCTGGAACGCCTTGGTGAGGGTCAGGTGGTCGCCGGAGGTGACCGTGCGATAGCGCTGCTGGTTGTCGATCCACAGGCCGGAGAGGAAGGTGGAGTGGCCGAGCCAGCTGCTGCCGCCGTAGGTAGCCGAGGTCAGCCAGCCGCTTTTCGCCTTGTAGCCCGCTGCTTCCAGGGACTTGGTGCTTGCGTCGAGGGTGCTCGTCACGCCCGGGGCGATGATCGGGTCCTCGATTGCGCTTCTGCCGTAGCTCTCTATGAACGTGAAGATGACGTCCTTGCCGCGGAGGTCGGGGAGCAGTTGGTCGGCCGGTGTCGCGCCGAAGGTGTCCGCCTTTGCTTCCTTCGCGAAGGCCGCTTCGTCTCTGAGGGTGCTCTGGACTCGCTTTGCCTGGATCGCCAGTGCGGAGGCCGCTCGGTCTGAGGCTATAGGCAGGCCTGCGAGTTGGAGGCCGAGGGTGGAGCAGGTGATCCAGACCGTGCCGGCTATGAGGGTGGCCTTGGTGGCCTGTTGTTTGTGGGCGGCCAGGATGTTGCCGATTCTGACTGTGGCCAGGGCGGTGAGTACGAGGAGGAGTACGGCGAGCAGTACGGCGCCGATGGTCGCGGTGAGGGTGGTGGCGGCGCCCATCGAGTCCTTCATGTATCCCTGGGCGTCGTCCAGGAGGGACCAGTCGAGGACCAGGTTGAAGCCTCGGCCCAGGTATTCGCGGAAGCCCATGTCCAGGAAGTTGAGGATGGTGAGGGCGCCGAGGGCTGTGCCGGTGATGGCTGCGGTGATGATGCGGGGGCGGCGGGGGAGGGCGAGGAGGACTGCGGCGCCGACTATCGCTTCCGCGGGGATGCGGGTGAAGCGGTTGAGTTGGAGGGCGTGGAGGCTGTTGGGGAGGAGGAGGGTGGTGAGGACGAGGGCGGCGGAGAGGGTGGTGAGTGTCCAGCGGAGGATGGGGCGCGGTTTCTCGGCCTCGGCTTCGCCTTCGGCCTCTTTTTGGTTCCCACCCGCACCACCCGTACCGCCTTCGTTGTCGGGTGCGGGTGGCCCCTGTGGGGCGGGTTCGCCGTCGGCGGCTGCGGGTTCGCCATGGGTGGCTGCGGCTGCGCTGTCGTCCTCCGTGCCCTCGCCGTCTATCGGTTCAGATGGAGTCCGCTCAATTGTCCGTGTGCCCTGTAGCTGGCGTAGGCGCGTGAAGACAGGCACCCGGTGGTCCTTCCGTGCGGTCCCTGGTGGCGGGGCGTTGGGCCCGCCGTAGGTTCGTACGGGCCCGTTCCCGCCACTGTTCAGCCAATCCGCCCACCGCTCTGCAAACACCCGGCAAACGCCCGCCCAACTACCCCTTCACGCCCCGCCCACCGCCGTCAGCAGCGCCAGCGGTGCCGTAGCCGAGCGGGACTCGCGTACGCAGGCGTGGGGGTACGGGACCGGTTCCGGGTGGGTGTCCCGGCCGTAGCCCGCCAGCACCTCCGGGAGGCGGTGGCCTGTTGCCGTTGCCGCGTCCACCAGGGCATGGGCCACCGTTCGGGCCTCGTCGTGGAGGCCGTAGCGGGAGAGGCCCAGGGTGATGAGGGCGTTGTCGTGCGGCCAGACCGAGCCTCGGTGGTAGGAGAGGGGGTGGTAGGCCGGTTGGCCCGCGGCGAGGGTACGGACGCCCCAGCCCGAGAAGAAGTCCTGTTCCAGCAGGCGGCGGCCCACCAGCTCGCCGTACTCCTTGTCCAGCAGGCCCGACCAGAGCAGATGCCCGGCGTCCGAGGCCAGCGCGTCCACCTGGCGGCCCTCGCCGTCGAGAGCCAGCGCGGGGAAGGAGTGCTCCGGCATCCAGAAGTCCCGTTGGAAGCGGTCCCGCAGGTCCCCGGCCGCTTGTTCCAGCAGCGCCGCGTAGGTCTCGTCCTGCCATACCGTGCGGGACAGCCCCGCCGTGCGGCGCAGTGCGTCGTACGCGTACCCCTGTGCGCCCGCCGCCATCACCGAGCCGCTCGCCCGCGTGCCGTCGGACCAGCAGATCGCGCCGGGGGAGTCCTTCCAGTTCTGGTTGGCCAGGCCGCCGCGGTCGGCCCGGTAGACCAGATAGCCGCGGGAGGTGAGGCCGCCGTGGTCCAGCATCCAGGCGACGGCGGCCCGGGCGTGCCGCTCCAGACGGCGGGCCAGTGAGACGTCCCCGGTCTGTTCGACGTACGCGCCCAGCAGGACCAGGAACAGCGGCGTCGCGTCCACCGAGCCGTAGTAACGGCCGAACGGCACCTGGCCGAAGTGGGCCAGCTCGCCGTGCCTGACCTCGTGCACGATCTTGCCGGGCTGGGCCACCGAGGTCGCGCCCGTCTCCTTGGCCTGGGTCGCCGCCAGCGCGGGGAGTGTGGCCGCCGCGAGGCTCGGGCGGTAGGGGAGGGCGAAGAGGGAGGTGAGCAGGGCGTCCCTGCCCAGGAGCGTCAGGAACCAGGGAGCTCCCGCCGCGGGCACGCGGACTTCCTCGCCGTCCAGGCCGGTCGCCGGGATCTGCAGCGCGGCCAGGTCCGCCAGGCCTCGGGCGCAGGCCGCCGCCAGCTCCGGCCAGCCCGTCGGGAAGGACACGCCCTCCACGA
The DNA here is from genome assembly GCF_036173105.1 of Streptomyces sp. NBC_00287. Classification (NCBI taxonomy): domain Bacteria; kingdom Bacillati; phylum Actinomycetota; class Actinomycetes; order Kitasatosporales; family Streptomycetaceae; genus Streptomyces; species Streptomyces sp. NBC_00287. The sequence goes on along the minus strand of NZ_CP108053.1, from coordinate 3,187,846 downwards.
ACTCACCCTCCAGCGCGAGGAGTTGCTCGTTCAGGGCGGCGGGGGAGCGCGGTACTCGCAGCGCCCGCTTGTCGCCGTGCGGGCGGGCCATCACCCGCAGCGCCAGCTCCGCCGTGCCGTGCGGCTCCAGGTCCAGGGTCCATACCAGGCGCCTCGCGCCCGTGCCGGTTTCCTCCACCGCGTCCGGCGCCGGCTCGGCCGTCACGGTCGTACACGATCGCCATTCGCCCCGCTGGTACGTGAACTCCACGCCGTGGTCCAGGACTTGGCGGGAGCGGGTGGCGCCGGTCTTGGTGTAGGTGCGGTGGTCGGAGCGGAGTTCGAACTGGTCGGTGAAGTCGGCGTCCGCGGTGATCGCCAGACGGACCGTGGTGGGGGTGGGGAGGTTGCTGGTGACTCGTAACGCCTCGACGAACGCGCCTGCCCCGACCGCCTGTTCGCGGAAGAGCGTGTACGCCGGGGGCTCCTGGCGGCCGCCTCGGGGGACCAGGACGCAGCGGGCCGTGTCCCCGTCGGCCACGGGCGTCAGGGCCTCCGGTACCGCGCCGTCCAGCGTCAGTTGCCAGCGGCTGAGGTGGCGGGCGTCCCTTACGAACAACCCGTCCGGGGAGGTGCCGGCGCCTCGGACGCCGCTGATGTCTCCGCCGTCCCCCACGGCGGCGAACGTCTCCCCGTGCACGAGCAGATGATGCCGGTCCGTCATCCCCGGTCCCCTCCCTTGATGGCTGAGGTGTCGCTGTGCAGCAGGTCGAGCGTGAGCGCGGCGGTCCAGCCGAAGCCGGTGACTCCGCAGGCCTCGCCCGTGTACGGGTCGACGTACTCCGCGAAGTCGGAGGCGCCGGCCAGGTCCAGTACGGCCGTCCGCAGTGCGTCGGCGCGCTCCCGCTCGCCGTACATCCGCAGCCCGCGCTCCAGCAGCCAGCTGGTGTTGAACCAGGCCGGGCCCCGCCAGTAGCGGTGCGGATCGAAGGCCTCGCCGAGAAGGTCGTACGACGGGACCAGGCGGGTGGTGTCGCCGAGCGAGAAGTGCGGTCCGCCCGCCGTACGGACGAGGGCGGCGGCGACGTCGCGCGGGAGTCCGGGCAGCAGCAGCGGGATCAGACCGGAGACGGACCGCTCAGGGATCAGCTCGCCCCCTCGCACGTCCCGGCAGAAGAACATCCCCTCCGTCGGCTCCCACAGCCGCTCCACCAGCGTCGCCGTCAGGCGCTCCGCGCGCGCGTGCCGGGCCGTGCCCGTCGCTCCCAGTTCGCGGGCGATCCGCGCCAGGGCGTGTTCGGAGGCGATGAGCAGGGCGTTGAACGCCGGGTCCTCGACGGCGAAGGCGCCAGGGCCGTCGGCGTAACCGCGGTCCCGGTAGTCCGTCGCCAGCCGCACATACCGCCCGTAGTCCAGATCCGTCGGCCGGTCCTCCGCCGCCCCGTGGTCGAGGTCCGCGCGCCGGAAGGAGCGCGCGGAAGCCGGGACGATCCGGCGCAGCGGGGCGTCCCAGCAGGGGCTGTTGTCCATCCCCTGCTCCCACGGGTGTACGACGGACGCGAGACCGCCGCCGCCCAGGTCCCGCCGGTGCAGGAGATAGCGGTGCCAGGCCGCCAACTTGGGGTAGATCCGGGCCAGGAAGCCCCGCCCGCGCGAAAGACCGGGGTCGGCGCGGTGCACCAGCCAGGCGGCCAGGGCGTGCACCGGTGGCTGCACGATCCCGGACGTCTGTACGGTGCGCGGGGCGCCCGCAGCGCGCCCCGCGGTCGAGGAGCGCCAGAAGTCGGGGCTGGGGAAGTACGCGTCGAGGGGGACGGAGGGGTTGAAGACGATGTGCGGGATCCGCCCGTCGCCCCACTGGGCGTCCAGCAGCGTCTCCAGCTCCGTCTGGGCCCGTAACGGCGACAGATGTCTGAGCCCGATGGCGATGAACGCCGAGTCCCAGGACCACTGGTGCGGATACAGCCCGCGCGAGGGGACCGTGGACGCGCCCGTCCAGTTGGCCTCCAGGACGTCGGCGGCCCTGACGTGCAGTGAATGCGCCGGGGTGGCCGGATCGTATGCAATGGCTCGCCCTGGCAGGCGGACATCCAGCTCGGCGGTGCGATTCACTCGGGACTCCCCGGGGGACGACTCGGCTGATCGGTTCGGTAGTAGCTACCGTAGGGTTACGTCTATTTAACACGCAAAACTCAATATGTAATGCAAGCTTGGGAAACACAAGGGGGTGCGCATGACGGGTCGGGGTCAGATCAGCGCCGGCGATCTGCTCGAACTGGTCCGCAGTGGCCGGGCCACGACGCGCGGTGCCCTGCAACAGGTCACCGGGCTCTCCCGGGCCACCGTCGGACAGCGCCTGGACCGGCTCTTCCGCGCGGGCTGGCTGCGCGAGGGCGCCGGTGGTCCGGTCGACTCCCCGCTGGGCGGACGCCCCTCCATCACCCTGGAGTTCGACGGCGCCCATGCCGTCGTCCTCGCCGCCGACCTCGACACCCGGCACGCCCGCGCCGCCGTCCTGACGCTGACCGGCGAGATCCTCGCCGAACACGGCGGCACGCTGGTCGTCGAGGACGGCCCGGAGAAGGTCCTGGGCGAACTGGGCCGCTGGTTCGCCGAACTGCTGGTCAAGGCCGGACACGAGGCCGACGAGGTCTGCGGCATCGGGCTCGCCGTACCCGGCCCGGTCGACCGCGAGACCGGCCGGGTCGTCCAGCCGCCGATCATGCCGGGCTGGGACGGCTACGACATAAGAGGCCGCCTCGCCAGATCCTTCACCGAGCACACCGGAGCACCCCGGGTGCCGGTCCTCGTCGACAACGACGCCAACCTCATGGCGTACGGCGAACAGCGCACCGGATACCCGGACTGCTCGGCGTTCGTGCTGGTGAAGGTGTCGACCGGCATCGGCGCGGGCGTCGTGGTGGACGGCTCGCTCTTCCGGGGCATCGACGGCGGCGCCGGGGACATCGGACATATCCGGGTGGGCGCAGACGCACTGTGCCGCTGCGGGTCCTACGGCTGTCTCGCCGCCGTCGCCAGCGGCGGCGCCGTGGCCCGGCGGCTGGCCGAGGCGGGGGTGCGGGCGGCCTCGGGCTCGGATGTGCGGGAGTTGCTGGCGGCCGGGCATCCGGAGGCGGTGGGTCTGGCCCGGGACGCCGGGCGGCAGGTCGGGGACGTACTGGCGACCGTGGTGACGTTGCTCAACCCCGGCGTGCTGATGATCGCGGGCGATTTGGCCGGAACGCCGTTCCTGACCGGCGTTCGAGAGTTGCTCTACCAGCGGGCGCTACCCCGCTCCACCGCTCATCTGGAGGTCGTCACCTCGCGGCTGGGGGAGCGGGCCGGGCTGGTGGGGGGCGGTGCGCTGGTCGTGGAGCATCTGTACGCGCCGGAGCGGGTCGAGGAGCGGCTGCTCGCGCTCGGCGTGTAAGCAGCACGTTTCCGTCCCAAGACACGTCCGCATGGTGAAATTCCGGCGCCTGTGGCAGCGTGATTCTCGCCACCCTTGATAAGGGTTGCGCTCAGATGAGCGAATCTTGGGCTGCTGCACTTCTCCAAGGGGTGGCACTGGGTGCCACCCCTTGATCGTTCATCGATCGAAATCAGACGTGCTGGCTTGCGCTCAGTTGAGCGATATTTCGGGTCTACGGGGGTGGATTCATTCAAGAAGTGAACACATGGCGGCGTGCTTCCTTGCCAAGCTTTGACTTTCGATCCCGTGGCGGACGACCGGTTACAGGGGCATGACGCACAAGTGGACGTACCCAGGCGCCTTCGATCTGGGTATGTTCCTCGCCGTCAGGGCAGCCACCGAGTCCTCGAGGAGTTGGGACCCGTGTCGGAAAACAAAAAGTTCGTTTACGACTTCACCGAGGGCAACAAGGAGCTCAAGGACCTTCTGGGCGGTAAAGGTGCAAACCTCGCCGAGATGACCAACCTGGGTCTTCCTGTCCCGCCCGGCTTCACGATCACCACTGAGGCCTGCAAGGTCTACCTCGACAGTGGCGAGGAGCCGGCGGCACTGCGTGACGAGGTGAGTGCGCACCTCGACACCCTTGAGACCACGATGGGCAAGAAGCTCGGCCAGGCCGACAACCCCCTCCTTGTCTCGGTCCGCTCCGGTGCCAAGTTCTCCATGCCCGGCATGATGGACACGGTCCTGAACATCGGCCTCTCCGACAAGTCGGTGCAGGGCCTCGCCAAGCAGGCCGGCGACGACCGCTTCGCCTGGGACTCCTACCGGCGCCTGATCCAGATGTTCGGCAAGACCGTCCTCGGCGTCGACGGCGAGCTCTTCGAGGACGCGCTGGACGCGGCGAAGACGGCCAAGAAGGTCACCGTCGACACCGAGCTGGAGGCGGCCGACCTCAAGAAGCTCGTCACCAGGTTCAAGAAGATCGTCAAGACCGAGGCCGGCCGGGACTTCCCGCAGGACCCCCGCGAGCAGATGGACCTCGCCATCGAGGCGGTCTTCAACTCCTGGAACACCGACCGCGCCAAGCTCTACCGGCGCCAGGAGCGGATCCCCGGCGATCTGGGTACGGCCGTCAACATCTGCTCGATGGTGTTCGGCAACCTCGGCCCGGACTCCGGTACCGGTGTGGCGTTCACGCGTGACCCCGCCTCCGGCCACCAGGGCGTGTACGGCGACTACCTGCAGAACGCGCAGGGCGAGGACGTGGTGGCGGGTATCCGCAACACCGTCCCGCTGGCGGAGCTGGAGACGATCGACAAGAAGTCGTACGACCAGCTGATGCAGATCATGGAGACCCTGGAGAACCACTACAAGGATCTCTGCGACATCGAGTTCACCATCGAGCGGGGCCAGCTCTGGATGCTCCAGACGCGCGTCGGCAAGCGCACGGCGGGCGCGGCCTTCCGCATCGCCACGCAGCTGGTGGACCAGGGTCTGATCGACGAGACCGAGGCGCTTCAGCGCGTCAACGGCGCCCAGCTCGCGCAGCTGATGTTCCCGAAGTTCGACGAGGAAGCGAAGACCGAGCAGGTCGGCCGGGGCATCGCGGCTTCGCCGGGTGCGGCGGTCGGCAAGGCGGTCTTCGACTCGTACACCGCGGTGAAGTGGTCGCGTTCGGGCGAGAAGGTCATCCTGGTCCGCCGGGAGACCAACCCCGACGACCTGGACGGCATGATCGCGGCCGAGGGCATCCTGACCTCGCGCGGCGGCAAGACCTCCCACGCGGCCGTGGTCGCGCGCGGCATGGGCAAGACCTGTGTCTGCGGCGCCGAGGAGCTCGAGGTCGACACCAAGCGCCGCCGGATGACCGTCCCGGGCGGTCATGTGGTGGAGGAGGGCGACCTGATCTCGATCGACGGGTCGTCGGGCAAGGTCTACCTCGGCGAGGTACCGGTCGTCCCGTCCCCCGTCGTGGAGTACTTCGAGGGCCGGATGCACGCGGGTGCGGACGACGCCGACGAGCTGGTGGAGGCCGTCCACCGGATCATGGCGTTCGCGGACCGCAAGCGCCGGCTGCGCGTACGGGCCAACGCCGACAACGCCGAGGACGCGCTGCGCGCCCGTCGCTTCGGCGCCCAGGGCATCGGTCTCTGCCGTACGGAGCACATGTTCCTCGGCGACCGGCGTGAGCTGGTGGAGCGGCTGATCCTGGCGGACACCGAGGCCGAGCGCGAGGACTCCCTCAAGGAGCTGCTGCCGCTCCAGAAGAAGGACTTCGTCGAGCTGTTCGAGGCGATGGACGGGCTGCCGGTGACGGTCCGGCTCCTCGACCCGCCGCTGCACGAGTTCCTCCCCGACATCACCGAGCTGTCGGTCCGGGTCGCCCTCGCGGAGTCCCGCCAGGAGCCGCACGAGAACGAACTGCGCCTGCTCCAGGCGGTACACCGGCTGCACGAGCAGAACCCGATGCTGGGTCTGCGCGGCGTACGCCTCGGCCTGGTCATCCCCGGTCTGTTCACCATGCAGGTCCGCGCGATCGCCGAGGCCGCGGCCGAGCGCAAGAACGCAAAGGGCGACCCGCGCGCGGAGATCATGATCCCGCTCGTCGGCACCGTCCAGGAGCTGGAGATCGTCCGCGAGGAGGCCGACCAGGTCGTCGCGGAGGTCGAGGCGGCGACGGGTACTTCGCTCAAGCTGGCCATCGGCACGATGATCGAGCTCCCGCGGGCGGCCCTCACGGCCGGTCAGATCGCGGAGGCGGCGGAGTTCTTCAGCTTCGGCACGAACGACCTGACCCAGACGGTGTGGGGCTTCAGCCGGGACGACGTGGAGGCTTCGTTCTTCACCGCGTACCTGGAGAAGGGCATCTTCGGGGTCAGCCCCTTCGAGACGATCGACAAGGACGGCGTGGGCTCGCTGGTGAAGTCCGCCGCCGAGGCGGGCCGGGCGACTCGTCCCGACCTCAAGCTCGGCGTCTGCGGCGAGCACGGCGGTGACCCGGAGTCGGTCCACTTCTTCCACGAGGTGGGTCTGGACTACGTCTCCTGCTCCCCGTTCCGCATCCCGGTCGCCCGCCTCGAAGCGGGTCGCGCGGCCACCCAGTCGGAGGGCAGCGACCACCGCTGACCTTCAAAGACTCCGGAGCCGTCGTGGGTCCCCGACCCTCAGTACCGATCCACGGCGGCTCCGGAATGCGAGAGAGGGGCGGCACCCGTGCGGGGGTGCCGCCCCTTGCTGCATCATCTGCGGAGGCTGTCAAGCCGCGTCGCTGACCAGGCCAGATGGCGTTTGCTGGCGTTGGTTGCCGTTGGACTCGTGTGTAGCCGTTGTGCCCTCGTTGTGCCCTCGGGGTGGCGTCCGTTGGTGTACTGGACAAAGACCAGGATAACGAGCGGCTTGCAGGCAAGGCTGAGTCGGCAGATTTACAGTCCGCGCGAGGCGTCTGCTGCCACCTGCACGGTCTCTCATCTAGCCTGCGCCTGCCCCACACGTGCTCCGCAGAGCATGATTCCTGCGTCGAGCAGTGTCGACCTAAGTTGATGGCCCAACCGCCCATGGGTACCCGGACGAGCCACCTCGATAGTCTTCGGAGCGCTCCGAGGAAACTGGGGTGCTAGAGCCAGCACCGAGGTCTTTCCGCAAGACCTCTCCTTCGGACAGTAGGCCGTCCGCAGAGGCCAACACCGCGCATACCTCAGCCCAGATCTCCGCGGCAGAGATTGACCGCAGAGACACCGTCTCCGTGTAGCCGTCGTACGCAAGACCGTTGTCCAAGACAGGCGGCCAACCGCGAACGCGCCAGGACTCCACCGTAGCCTTCTCCACAGCCCGCGCATCACGCCCGAGCGGAAAGGCCAGCTTCTCCAGGAGAGTCCACCCATTACGGCCGTGCTCGTACAAGCGGCTGTTCTTCGGCGTACTCTCGCAAATACCGATCTTGGCGGCGGCCAGAGTCGACTTGATGACCAGGTACAGCAACGCTGGTCGGTCAGGCTTGAAACCATGCTCAGCACACGCAGCGCAGGGCCCACCGCTGAAGCGGGCGTTTAGGGACGGGTCACAGAAGTGCCCATGGGCCAGACACCGCCCCGGCCATCTGGTGGTGTCATTCCTATAGGGAATGTCGGCGTCGGGCTCATAGCCCCATGCGCGGGCGAGCCGCCGCGCCTTTTCATCGGGAAACCGAGCCTTGCCACCGCAGTGCTCGCAACTGCCTTGGCCTGAGCGAATGTTGTCCAATCGGGGGGCGACGACCTCCCAGCACCGAAGACACCACGCGCGAGTCGGCTGCCTGACGTCGTGGATGATCTCCATCGGTAGGACGCGTCCACGAGTGATCATGTCAGCGCGACGCTCCTCCGCACGGCGCCTCTTGCGGCACTCCCCACAGCCAGTGCCGCCATATACCGGGTTGCGGATGTAGCTGAGATAGACCTTGAACGGCTTCCCATTGGCGGGGCAACGCTTGCTTCGGCATGTAACCAGCCATGGGGTCGACGTGCGTCCTGGGTAGGGCTCTGCTGGCTCGCAGCCGGCTTCGTTGAGTTCCGCCGTAGCTTCAACGGGAGTCACCTTCAGTCGTCTTGTCACACTGGGAATCATGTCGAAGTCCACGGGCAATCATGGCGAGTTGCTATCTCATGGGCCACTGCAGTTCTCAGAACGGGCCAATTGGGGCGCCAAGCACGACGGCTCACTCGTTGGCCTGATCGACTCGAAGCAGATCTGGAAGCCATGTGCGCCGACCTCTCAGCATGCCGTTCATCGATGACGCCACCGAGGACCGTCAACTAGGCCTCGCAGGAGGGGAATCAAGCGTTGTCAGTGGCCGCGCGTAGCATCCGCACCATGGAGCTCGGCTACTTCCTTCACCAGGTCGGCACCACCTTCGGGGTGGGCTCGGACGCCAGCACAAGCAGCGACGCTGCGCGACTGCTGCGCGCAGCACCAGCGGAGATCGGCCGCTTCGTGCCAGCGGGCTACCTCGTCGAGGGAAGCCCGGGGCGAGGCAACGCAGCAGTCTGCCCCTGGGTGTCCTTCTTTGACCCCGATGAGACGACAACGGCCACGCGAGGCATGTACCTCGTCTACCTCCTCGCCGAGGACAGGCAGACGTTCGCGCTGAGCCTCAACCAGGGTGTCACGGAGATCACTAAGGCCTTGGGTGCCCGCGAGGCCCGCCAAAAGCTAGCCGCACAAGCTAAAGCCATCAGGGAAGCCCTGCCAGTCGAGGCAAGGGCTGGTTTGGATGCCACAATCAACCTCGGTGGCCAGCCGGGGTTGCCGCGCTCGTACGAGGCCGGCAACATTCTGGCCACCACCTACGAAGTCGCCGCGTTGCCTGACGAACAGACGTTGCGTGCCGACCTCAGCCGCATGATCGGTCTGTACCAGGACGCCCTGGCAGTCCGTGAAGAGGTACGTCAGACTACCCGCGACACCATCGTTACGGTGGTCGAGCAGCCTCCCGCGCAGTCCCGGGAGCTCCCTCTGCACTTCGCGCCCAAGAGCGATGAAGAGTACGTCCAGGTAGTGACAGCACGACGGCTGCGCAAAAGCCGCAGCCACGAGACTCTCGTGCAGCAGTACGGTACGTACCTCCGAGGGCAAGGCGTCGAGGTAGGCACCAACGTGCATCCGCGGGACCTGGTCATTATCAGGGATGGAATCCACTGGCTCGCTGAAGCCAAGTTCATCCGCCGCGGGAACGCAACGGGAGCCGTACGGGAGGCACTAGGGCAGCTCGCTACCTACGCCTTCTGCCTGTACCCAGAGGACGCGCAGCCGCACAAGATGGCCTTGTTCTCAGAAGCCGTTGGTGACGTGTACGTTCGGCTCCTTGAGCACCACGGCATCGCAGCAGTGTGGCGGACAGACGAAGGATGGGCCGGGTCCCCGTCCGCCCTGGCCGCAGGCCTCGCCTGAGACTTGCCCCAATTCCCGCCTGACATCGGCCGGCGCCCGCGGCTCCTGGGCAAGCCCGGCCGGCCGCCCAGCTTCGCAACATCGGCGAGGTCGGTCGTCGGCAGCTTTACATTCTGCGCGGCGCGCAGGGCATGACCAGGAGTTTTCGGGGCCGTACACTCCGGTGCCCCAGGGATGTGCCCCAGATGCCGTGCCAGGTGATTACGCCTCAGGAAGGGGCGCGCCCCATGCGCGTTCAGTGAGCTTCCCCCAGACTCCCGGAGCTACGGTCCGTGGATCGACTGCCTCACTTGGCGCAGAGTGCCTGTACGTACCGTTCGGCTGTTCAGACCTGTCGTACTCCTTGACCCAAAAGACCCGCCGCACGAAATTGCCGGGTACGTCTCCGCTGGGAGCATCGGGACGAAGCACGGCGTAGCCAACCCGCCGTCCGGTTCCTCGCCACTGTACGGGGCGTCGTCGCGTCCCTGCGGACAGCTCCACGGACTGCCGAACGTAGTCGAACCGTTCGATGTCTTCTGTCCACACGATGCCGTCCTCGTGCTCCAGAGCCTTGCGGTTCTCCACCACTGGTCCCTCCCCCTCAAGACAGCCAGAACAGCAGTGTGCCTCGCACGGCCAGCAGACCCTCTACTTCTGGCCCATCTACACCGGCACCGCCATCCCGATCGACTACTGGCGGGCGCGGATGTGGCTGGGCGGATGCGCCACGACGGCTTGTCGGCTGCCGAGCCGTCGTGGTCATCCTTGGTTGTTAGCCGCCGTCACTGGCCATCCCTCGACGGCCCGGAGACGGCCCGACACGTAGGGCATGTAGTCCGCAGTCCAGCAAGCTGGCACGGGCAGTCCCTTTCCAAATCGTCGAAGCCCCGATCTGACTATGCCGCCCCCGCCTGCTGACGCAACACGAGAGAGACAGCAGCCAGCGACGCAGGTTGGCCAGTCGACCGTGAGCGCTGAAATCTCACAACTGCCCCCTCACGCCTACGCGTTTAGCTACTCTTAACCAAGGAACCGGAATACCAGGAGGGCGGACAGTGACTCGCCAGCAATCAGGATCATTTACCTCCGGATACGAAGAGTTCTGGAGGAAAACGAAAGGCGAAATTCACAGCGCCGTCGCAACCAATTCAATCATCCTGGATTCCAATTCAATCCACAGCCTGTACAGAATGAACAGAGAATCCAGAGAGGAGTACCTCACAGTCCTAGAAGAACTCTCGCCTCGCATTTTCATTCCAAGGCACGTGGCGGACGAGTTTCACAAGAATAGGCTGTCCAGCGTCGACACCCACATCAACGGCATGAAGGCAAAATCGAAGACGGTAAAGGAGAAGGCGGAGGAACTCCGCTCCGCGATCCGTGATTTTGCCCGCCTTCGCTCACTTGCTTCAGGGCGAGAGTCCGAGTATCTGGCGCCCTTTAATGCGGCCATCGCTCAGATCACCGATGAGATCACAAAAGAGGTCACCGGATTTGACCTCAACACAGGACGTTTGGCTTCGGATGACCCCATCCTTCAGCGTCTCGCTACCATCTTCAATGGGCGAGTAGGAGACGGCTTCGACCCCGAAGAGCTGAAACAGGTCACAGCAGAGGCACTGGAGCGAGCTGCGGCAGAAATCCCACCCGGATACAAGGACGTCCAAGAGAGGGGAGATAAGGGGGTCGGGGATTACGTGATCTGGCGAGAGATGATTAATTACGCCAGCTCCAATCGCCTCCCCATACTTTTTGTCTCCAACGACGTCAAGCCTGATTGGGTTAGGATCCAATGTGGCCTCACCATTGGATCGAGGCCCGAACTCGTACGGGAGATGAGAGAGAAGGCCGGGGTTAATTTTCTACAGATTCCGCTTCCTCAATTTCTTGCGGCAGCCTCGGCCGTTCTTCAAGTCTCAGTTAGTCAAGACACTATTGATCAGGCGAGCGAGCGGATGCCGGAAGGGATCAATAGGCTGGTGCACGACTATGAGCGAGCGAGAACCGACCTTTCGGAGGTGGACGCGCTCCTAAGCGTCGCAAAGGAGCACAGAGAAGCCGCTATGGCTCTACGAGCCCGTGCGCAGCACACCCTCGCCGAGGTGTTGAATACGGAAGTCACCGGAGAGGCATCAAGCGCCCACGTACAAGCCTTGCTCGCTCAGACGCAGACCGAACTGGCCGACGCTAGCATGCGAGCTGATTCGGTGAACACTGAGTTTCAGGAATTGAGAGCGGAACGCAAAAGGATTCTCAATAAACTCAGCCACCTCAGCAGAAAACTCAGGTCGGCAGGGATAAGGGAACCGTTTCGCGGTTGATGGGACCGAATGGCACACCTGGTTATAGACGGAGACGCCTGGATGTAGCCCACTACATGCCCGCTACGCTGGTTCGCACCACCTAGAAACGGAGAGTGCTCGGCGGATGGGACCGAAGACAACCAAGGTCTATGAGACGCTGCGCCAGCGGCTTGCCGACGGTGTGTACGGCGGCCCCGGTGACAAGATCCCCTCTGAACGCACGCTGACCGAGGAACTGGGCATCGGCCGGACGGCACTCCGGCAGGTGCTTGCCCGTCTCGTGGCCGAGGGCGCCCTGGAGGTTCGGGGGCGCAGTTCATACCGGGTGCCGGGCGCCGTGAGCGTGAAGGCGCCGGACGGGCTGGAGCCGTGGCGCATCCATGGCGAGCGCGACCTTTACGACAACCAATGGGTGAAGCTTCAGCTCTGGGACGTCGAGCCGCCCGGCGTGAAGCGGTTCGAGCACCACGTGGTCAGGCTTCACCGCGTCGCTGTCACCGCCGTTCTGGACGACCAGGACCGCGTGCTCATGATGTGGCGCTACCGCTTCGTGCCCCAACAGTTTGGTTGGGAGCTCCCGGGCGGCATCGTGGACTCTGGCGAGGAGCCAGTGGACACCGCCCTGCGGGAAGTACTCGAAGAGACCGGATGGCGCCCGAAGGCGCTGGAACACGTCGTGAGCTATCAGCCCATGGTCGGCATGGTCGACTCACCTCACGAGATCTTCGTCGGCCACGGGGCAGAGAGAGTCGGTGAACCGACCGACCTGGAGGAAGCCGGCCACATCGAGTGGGTTCCCCTCGCGGACATTCCGGGGCTCATGGCCCGCGGTGAGCTGATGGGATCCGGCACCCTGATTGCCTTGCTGCACATCCTGGCCAACCGGCGCGCGCAGGGAATCACAGCCGCGCGCTAAGCATGTCGACACGACGGCGCTGCCGCACCGAACTGGTGCGGCCCGCCAATAGCCGGGCCTGCCTCAGATGAGTGTGGGCGTCGTCGTATTCGGCTCGCGTCAGGTGCGCGTGCGCCAAGTCCGTGTGCAGTCCAGCGCGCGCCCGGACGAACGACGGATCCATGTCTTCCAGCGCTCTGTACAAACTCGTGACCGCGTCGCTGTCACCGAGCATGGCGAGCACGTTGCCTTGCCACCGGGCAAGGTGGGTGCCGTTCAAGAAGATGCTCAGCATGTCCGGGTCCCTGTCTTCCGGTCCGGCCGGGATGATGGCCAGGGCCGCATCGAGCGCCCGTCGGGAGTCGTCCGGCATACCGGCGTATGCGCACATCTCCGCTTCAGCCGCGTGAAGCCACGCCCGCAATCGGGCTGAACCCGAATGGCCAACGGTGCGCCGCGCGTCCCGTACGAGGTCGACCCCGAGGGCAGGTCGACCGGCCTCGCAGAGCACGTACGCCTGTTCCGCCATGGCGTGGGCGAGGTACATCGGAGCCTCAGCGTCATGCGCCGCTCGCTTCGCGAGTTCGTAGTGGCGCCATGCCCGTTCGACCGCTCCGGAGTCGATGGCCTGCCACGCCGCGAGGGTCGACGCACCCGCGAGGGCCAGGGCAACAGGTCGGCGTGCGGACGGCAGCACGGCGAAGTTGAGCGCGTCTTCCAGTGCGGCAAGGTGCCCTGTCATCTGGTCGACCAGACCGGCCGCGCCCCTCTGCCTGTCCATGGTGCGGAGTAACTCCGTCTGGTCGTTGAACGCCTGCACCATGGACTCTCCGACACTGCCGGCCGCATCAATCCGGCTGAGCAGTTCGTCGTAGCCGTCGACCGAAGCGGCCACCGGCGCCGGTACAGCACCCCTCAGCTCCGCGTCAGTGACGCCGAGGAGCTTCCGCAGAATCCCCGCATACCGGTCCGAGAGCGTGCGCTTCCCGTTCTCCCACTCCGACACGTACACGCGCAGGCTCGCGGTGGAGGCAACATCCGTGACGTTCTTCCGGGCGTACTGCTCGATCTCGCGAACCAGTCGCTCCTGAGACCAGCCGCGCGCCGTCCGTGCGCTTCGAAGTCCTGCGCTCACAGATCACCGTCCGACGGTTGAGGCCTTCACTGGCGCTCTCAGCATGCCGCACGTTGCCGCAGGTCAATAGGGGTTAACAGGCCGGTTGTTAAGCACTGTTGGCTACCGACAGCCCTGCTCTGCGCGGTCTTCTGTAGAGGCACCGCAGGGAACGAACGCCACCCGAAATGGCGAAGCACCTTGACTCTGGTGCGCACCAGATGCAGTCTATTGGTGCGCACCAGTTGGCGGACCTCGTGTCCGATCTGCGGTGTGCATCAACGGACGCTGCACTTCGAAGCGGCGCCAAGGGGCCCGGGACAGAGCGGGCCGAGGGCGGACCCGACCCTTGTCATTCGGGACGGTTTAGACCGAAAGGTCGCGTCTCCATGCGCCTGAAACGGGAGCTCGTGTTCCCGAAGGAGACAGCACACACGTTCAGCCTTTCCGCAGCTCATCGGCTGCGGCCGGTTGCCTCCGCTGCACGTCTCGCACGTGCAGCGCTGAGGGGAGCCGGATGTTCCGACTTCAACGGCGCGCGCCCCCGGAGTTGCAGCTCCGGGGGCGCTATTTGGGCCGTTTCACCTGCTAGGGAGACCACGACCCATGAACCACATCGTCAATGTTCAGGACGCTGTTACCGCGTTCGCCGACTTCATGGAGCCGACGGATGCGGAGCTGGACGCGATCGAGCGGGAGATGCCCGTGATCCTGGCGGACGTCGACCTGTTGGACGCGCATATCGCCACATTCGACCGCACGCCGACGGAGCTGGACGCGCGCCGCATCCGCCGGGCCCGCCGGCGGGCGCTCGCTGCACGTGTCGCGCTGATCAACCGCACGAACGAGAGCCTGCCGGGCGGTGCCGCGTGAGCACGCAGACGCCGACTCCCAAGGGCTTCGCCTTGGTCCTGATCGTCGCGGGGGTGGTCCTCGCGTTCACCGCTTCCCTCGCTGCCCTGATCAGCGGTCACCGATCGCTGATGGCCGCTGCGGCTGTGGGGTTCGCTCTCCAGCTCGCCGGATGGGTGGCCCACGGCCGCCGCCACGGGGGTGCGGCATGAACCTTCACCGCAAGGGACGCGCCGCCCTGGTCCTCGCGCTGGTCGTCGTGGTCGGCATGGCGTTCCGGGTGTCTTGGAACGCCCTGCGGGACATCGCCGGCGCAGTCGGCGCCGACGAGACCGCCGCGATGCTGTATCCGTTCGTTGTCGACGGCCTGATGGCCCTGGCCCTGATCGCCACCCTGGTGCTCACCGACGACGCGCGGAAGTTCGCGCTGCGGGTGCTGGGCACCTACACGCTCGCTTCGCTGGTCCTCAACTACGTGCACGGTCTCGTGCCGGAGCTCCACAGCGACGGAGGCGCCCGGGTCGACTGGACGCGGCTGGCCGACTGGGACCCGGCGAACTGGGCCCTGGTCCTGCTCGCCACATCGCTTCCGGTCGGGTCGATCTACTTCGGTTCCGATCTGGTCGCCAAGGTGCTGCACCACCGGCCCACCCCGATCCCGACCGCAATCACGAACGCGGAGGAATCTACCGAGAACGTCATTAAACGGTCTACGGCTGACCTCCCCGAATCGACCCACGCGCCGATCACAGCGACGCTCGCACGGGTGCCCGATCAGGGCCCGGTCGGGCACCTGAAGCCCTCCCCGATCCTCAAGCCGATCCCGCAGGGCGCCCCCGCCTCGCTGGTCCCGATCGAGCGGCGCGCGGTGCCTGCCGCGTCGACTCGCTCCCGTCGGGCGACCGGCCGACTCCCTGACGCGGTGAAGTCGCCCCGCCCCAAGCGCACCCCGGATCAGTTGCTCACCGAGGCGCGTACGGCGACGGCTGAGTGGCCGGACGCGAAGGTGACGGCCGAGGGCATCCGCCGGGCGGTGCGCACGTCGCCGGCGAACGCCCGGATGCTGCGCGACACCCTGCTCGCCGAACGCGGCGCCGGGCCCGCTGAGGCGGTCGCCTGATGTCCGGCGTCTACGGCCGCTGCTTCGACCCCACCGGGGCCCGCCACGGCATACCCACCTACCCGTGGAAGCTGGCCCCGGACGGGTTGGCCACGCGCCGCCAGTTACGCGCTCAAGGTCTGCGCCCGGGTGGTCAGCCGGTCGCGGCGCAGGCCATGCGCATCAACCGCCGGACCGGCACACCGCGGGTGGCCTACCTGTACCGCGTAGACCTGGCGCTGCCCGTGCGGCCGATGACCTCGCGCAAGTGGGGCGCCCTCGCGCTCGCGATGCATGCCCGCTGCACCTGCCCGGTCTGCGGCATGACCTACAGCTACTGCCTGCCGACCTCGCTCGGCTGCTGCGTGCTGTGCGCCTACCCCGACACCCCCGCCACCGCCGCGTGAGCTGCGGTAACTCATCCACGGAGACTGGTGTGAAGACCACTGTCCGCACGCACAAGATCCCCGGATACGGCCCCACCCTGCGCACCGCGACACGGCTGACCGAGCAGGCCGTGCCGGTCGTGAACCGGGCGGTTGCCGGCACCATGCCGGACGTCGAGGTGATCCTGACCAACGAGCGGGGCATGGCCGAACTGATGGCCGCCGCCGACGTCGCCCTCGCCGGCGCCCTGGACCGGCGCACCCTCGCCACCGCGGAACGCGCCGCCCGCAAGACCGCCCGGGACATCCAGGCCATCGCCACCCCCCGCCCGGACGGAAGCGCGCTGGTCCTGATCGACGTCGACAAGCACCCCGCGCCGGCCGAGTTCGCCGTGACGATCATTCACGAACTGGTCCACGCCATGCAGTTCAGCCGCAGGGGCGTGCTCGAACGCTGCGTCGCCAACGTCCGCGACCGGTACCGCATCGAGCGCATGTCCCGCCGACAGGCCCGCGAACACGACCGGCTGCTCGACCAGGAAGAGGCCGAAGCCTACGGCCACGAGTACCTCGCCAACCGCATCGTCCCCGGCGCCCACCCCTGACAGGAGACGCTCCCCATGACCGAGAACGTCGTTCCCCTGCACAAGACTCCCAAGGACCAGGCAGCCACGGACGCGACGGTCACCACCCTGACCGTCGTCTCGGACACGCAGGCCGCGCCTGTCATTCCGCTGTGGGTGCGCTCCGGCCGGGCCGTGAAGCGGCTGGTCACCGACGACCGCACCACCACCACCGCCCGCGCAGTTGCCCGCCACACGCTCTACGTCGTCGGCGGCACCCGGGTCGTCAGCCGCCGCGTGTGGGACAGCCGGACCTCCGCCCGCTACGAGCGCTACATGCGCGCCGCCGAAGCGGCGGGAAACCTGGAACTCGCGGCCGAGTGGGAGGAGCGCGGGCAGCGGTTCCGCGACGCCCGCCACCGGCGGCGCATGGACCTGCTCACCTCGCCCATCGACGCGGCCAAGGGCGCCGCGGCCGGCGTCGGCATCGGCGTCGGCGGGCTGCTCGCCCTCGGGATCGCGCTCGCCGTGGCGACGGAGGACGCCACCGACGTCGTCACCCCGTTGATGGCGGTCATCAAGCTGATCGCCCTGCTTATCACCATCGTCCAAGTCATCTGGCCCTACGCCATCACCATCGGCCCCCTGCTCGCCCTGCTCGGGCTGTGGGCGGTTGGCAGCAAGCAGCAGGCCGCCCCCGCGTGGGCGATGCCCGCCACCGTCCGCAACAGCGAGGGTGAGCCGATCACCCCGTCCATCGTGGTCAAGGCCCTGCGCGACCTCGGAGTGCCGGCGCTGCGCAATGCCATCAAGGACATGGGTGATGCCGGCGCGTCCATGCTCGGGCCGATCCGGATCGCCGGATGCGGCGTCGAGGTCGACGTCGCCCTCCCTTCGGGGGTGGCGACGAACGAGGTGCAGAACCGGCGCCGCAAGCTCGCGGAGAACCTCACCCGGCACGAACACGAGGTGTTCATCAACATCCCGCAGGCCGCCCGTACAGTCCGGCTGTGGATCGCCGACTCGGGCGCGCTGGACGAGCCGATCGGCCCGTCGCCGCTGGTCACCGACGACACGATCAGCGCCGACTACGCCAAGGGCAAGGCCCCCTGGGGTCAGGACCTGCGCGGGGACGCGGCGGAACTGAGTGTCTATCAGCGCCACCTGCTCATCACCGGCCGCTCCAACCAGGGCAAGACAGCGTCCCTGCGCTCGCTGGCGCTGTGGCTTGCGCTGGACCGCTCCGTGCAGTTCTGGATCGCCGACCTCAAGGGCGTGGGCGACTGGAGCATGTTCGACGGGATCGCCGACGTGCTGATCGAGGGCCCCTCCGATGACCACGTCATCCAGGCCACCGACATGGTCGAGGCCGCGGTCGAGGAGATGAACCGGCGGATCGAGGCACGCCACACCGACCCGAGCGCCGTGTTCCCGCCGCTCATCGTCACCGTGGACGAGGCGCAGGTCGCGTTCATGTGCCCGGTCAAGGGCGAGGACGGCCGCCCCTACGGCGGCGCCAAGGCCGTCTCCCGCTACTTCATGGCAGTGCGCAAGATTCACAACCAGGGCCGTGCGGTCGACGTGCTGATGTGGCAGGGCACGCAGGACCCCACCGACCAGAACCTTCCCAAGCTGGTCCGCGAGGGAGCCCACACCCGCGCTTCCCTCGTGCTCGGGACCGAGCAGCAGTCCCGGATGGCGCTCGGGGACAAGGCCGTTGACGACGGGGCCGCGCCGCACCTGCTGCGTCAGGGCCTGGACAAGGGCACCCTCGTGGTCGCCTCCGACGGCATCAAGATGCCGGCGGGCCAGTCCTCCATCACGGTCCGCACCCACTTCATCGGCGACGAGCCGGCCGCTGAGATCGCCGCTCGTGCCAAGCTGCTGCGTGCCGGCGTCACCACCCTGCGCGTCGTCGACCAGGCCGAGGAGCGCGATCACCTCGCCGACGTCGCGGCCGTGATCGGTGACACGCCGCGGCTGCGCACCGATGAGGTCCTCAAGCGGCTGCACGCGCTGGACACGGCCGTCTACCGCGAGTGGAACAACGGCCGGCTCAAGCGGCTGCTGGAGGAGCACGGCGAGGAGCCGAAGAAGTCCCACGGCGTCATGGTCGTGCGCCGCGACGACGTCGCCCGCGCCCTCGCCAACCGCGACGCCGACGGTTCCGCTTCCGCCTCCCAGTAGCGGGGAGCAACACCGGTCCGGCGCGGGGAGGCGGGGAGAACTCCCCAAACCCCTCCCCACACCCGCCTCCCCGCGCTGATCAGTACAAACATCGTTTCAGGGAGGCGGGGAGGCGCCCAGCTCAGACCCCTGAAACACCCCTCCACAGCGCTCCCACAAGGGGTGCCCCCGCCTCCCCAGCCGAGCACCGAAAGGGATTCCGCATGCACTCCCACACGCCCGGCGGCCCGCCGGGAATCCTCGCCCCGCACATCCCCGCCGACGCCTACCGCCGCGCCCAGGACACCGGGGCCCCGGTCGTGATCGTCGTCCACACCACCGACCCGAGCGGCATCCCGTGGCGCCGCCTGCTGATCGCGGTCGGTGTCGCCGGCGCCGCCGCCATCGGCTGCTGGGGACTGGTCGCCGCGCTGTGCGCGCTGCTGGACGCCACCGCCCACGCCGCAACCGTCATCGCCGCCGCGGCCGGACCCATCGGCATCGGCGGGATCACCCTCAAGTGCTCCCGCGCCAAGTAGCCCACTCCTTCCCCCGAGCCGTCCGGCGGCTCGATGCGCGCGGCCCGCCGGCCGCCGCGCAACCGGCACACGGTCGCCCCGTATCCCCGAGGCTGCCCCGCGCCCACGCCCACCGCCCTCACTCCCTCCACCAAGCGCAGGGGGCAAAGGGGCCGCAGAGGGGATGTCCGGCCCCCGACCACGCCAGAACAGGCTCACTACCTGCGCAAACCCCGCCTGGCCGAATCGCGCCCGCAACACCTAGCGCAACACCTAGCGCAACACCTAGCGCAACAGCTCGCCCCGCCCGAGCTCGCACGATGGCCGGCCACAGCGACGACAACACGGCCACTCGCACGCCAGGCTCCAACCACCGCCCCTACAGCCCCTGCTGACTCAGGAGAGGTCTGCCATGCCCGAGGAAGAGCTGTACTGCGACGACTGCGCCGACTACGGATGCCCCGGTCACCGCGACTGCGACCAGTGCTCCGACGACATCTGCAACGAATGCGGCGGCTGCGCCTGCCCCGAGACCAACTGCCCCGGCTACGTCGCCCACTCCACCGGCACCGACTTCTAGCAACGCCAAGGGCGGCCCCCTCTCGCCAAAGACCGGGCCGCCCTTGCCAACCAGACCCACCAAGGAACTGGAGATACCCCAGCATGACGCAACCCACCACCCTCCCGCGAGCCTTACCCGCGGGAGCTCCCGCCGCGAACGGGATGCGGTTCTACCTGACCACCCACAAACGGCACTGGCTCCGCTGGACCGACGTGCCGCTGTTCTTGAAGTCCGAGCACTGGGACCGTGCCGTGAAGTGGGACGTAGCCCAGGGCCCCTACGCGGTCGACTCCGGCGGGTTCATGGAGCTGAAGGACAAAGGCACCTGGACGCGCCCGCCCCGCCACTACGTCGACTCCTTGCGCCGGATCTGGGAGCACGTCGGCCCCTACGATTGGGCCGCCCCGCAGGACTGGATGTGCGAAAAGGCCATCATCGAGGGCGGTTGGTTCGGCGGACAGTACTTCGTCGGCACCCACCTCAGCGTCGCCGAGCACCAGCGCCGCACCGTTGAGAACTTCCTCGAACTGCGCTCCCTGGCCCCCGACCTGCGCATCGCGCCGGTCATCCAGGGCGACACCGTGCCGGCCTACGAGCACTGCGTGGAGCTGTACGAGAAGGCGGGCGTAGACCTGCGGGCCGAACCGATTGTTGGGCTCGGCTCAGTGTGCCGGTTGCAGTCCACCCGCCAGGGCGCCGCGATCGTCACCGCGATGGCCGCACACGGTTTCAAGCTGCACGGCTTCGGCTTCAAGATCCTCGGTCTGGAACGTGTCGGGCACCTGCTCGCCTCCGCGGACTCCGCCGCGTGGAGCTCCCACGCCCGCCGCCGCCCGCCCCTGCCCGGACACAGGCACAAGAACTGCGCGAACTGCATCGACTACGCCTTGAAGTGGCGCGAGCGCGTCATCAGCTCGATCCCCACCCACCGCCAGACGCTGCTGATCGACCGGAGGGCAGCATGAACTCACTGGACATCGCCCTGGAGTTGGCCGAGAGCGGGATTCCGCCCCTGCCTCTGCGCCATGGCAAGGTCCCGTTCGGTAACTGCCGTGCTTGTGCGCAGAACGCGTGCGGCGGCCGGCCGAACATGAAGCGCGGCGGACCGTGCTGGTGCCCCGCTCCCTGCCATGGATGGGCCGCCGCTACCACCGACCTGGACGTCCTCACCTCGCGCCGGTGGTTGCGCGCCTGGCGTCATGCGGTGGCCGTGGCCTACCACCCCGGCGGTGCCGGCCTGACCGTGGTCGACCTTGACGACGAGGCGGCCATGGAGTGGGCCCACCACGCGCTGCCCGGCACGCGCACCGTGACGACCACGCGAGGTCAGCACTGGATTTACCAGGGCACCATGCGGTCCGTGAACGCGGTCCGTCCTGGTGTGGACATCAAATCCACCATGGCCTACGTCCGGTGGCTCGGCACCGGAACTGGTGCCATCACGGCGCTCCCGGACATCGTGCGCGAGCTAGCCGCGGAGAAACCCCCGGTCGTCCGGCCGGTGACGCAGGCCGTCACCGCGTCCGCATCATCTGGCGGCGGGCAGTGCCCGCACCGCACCCCGGCCTATCTGGACCGTGGCATCGCCATGGCCGAGCAGGCCATCACTGAGGCCCGCAGCGCGGTGCACGCCACCGTCTACCGCACCTTTCTCGCGGTGCTGTCCAGGCACGGCCGGTGCGGCTGCCTCACCGATGCCCACATCGCGCGGCTGTTCACCGCTGCGCAGGCTAAAGGCGAGTCCCCGCGGCATTGCGTGGACGCGTGGGGCAACGCCCTGACCACGTTGGGACTGTGACCGTGTCCGACGACGAGAAGGACCCCGCCCGCAAGGTCATCACCGACTACGCCCAGTCCCACTTCCGGTACTTCCGCACCGTGGACGGGACCGTGTACGCGCAGCGCACCGGCCACCCCGTGGCCCGCCCGATCCGCTCCCAGGGCACGAGCGGGAGCCACCGCCAGGAACTTATGGTCGGTCTCTTTCGCGACGGGGTCGGCATCTTCAACGGAACCGCTCTCAAGGAGGCGTTGGATTTGATCGAGGCACTCGCCCTGACCGAGCAGGTACAGCCCACCCACATCCGCGTCGCCCCCGGATTCGACGGCGCTACCTGGCTCGACCTCGGCCGCGACGACGGCCAGTCCGTCCGCATCCACCCCACCGGCTGGGACATCCGCGTCCCCGACCCCGAGGAGGTGTGCTGGCGGCGCACCCAGCTCACCGGGGAGCTCCCCCTGCCCGCCAAGGACACCGACGGCAAGGGCATCGATCACCTGATGCGGCTGTGCAACTTCGCCGACGCCAAGACCGAGGCCCTGGCCATCGCGTGGCTGATCGGCTGCCTGGAGCCGTCCGTACCCGTCCCGGCGCCGTTCCTGACCGGCCCGCAGGGAGCAGGTAAGTCGACCGGCGGGCGGATGTTGATCCGGATCGTGGAGGGGATGAGCGGTGACCTGCGGCGGGCGCCCAAGGACGAGGAGAACATGATCACGGCGGTGGCGGCCGGATGGGTCACCGCCCTGGACAACCTCTCCCACCTGCCCCCGGACCTGTCCGACCTGATGTGCTGCATCATCACCGGGGCCGAGAGCATCAAGCGCGCGCTGTTCACCGACGGCGACGTCGTCCGCTCCCGCTACCGCCGCCCGATGCTGCTGACCGGCATCGACGTCGGCGTCATCCGCCCCGACCTCGCCGAACGCCTCCTCACCCTGCGCCTGGAACGCCCCCGGGTGCGGCGCACCGAGGCCGAGCTGTGGGCGGAGTACGCCGAGATCCTGCCCCTCGTTCTCGGCTCCCTGCTCGACCTGACCGTGAAGGTGCGTGCGGTGCAGGCCGAGACGCCGACCGATCTGCGGATGGCCGACTTCGCGCACCTGTGCGCCCAGCTCGACGCCGCCACCGGCTTCGGGACGCTGGAGGCGTACCGGGCCAGCCTGGACGACCTGAACGACGACGTCATCGAAGGTGACCTGCTGGCGCAGACGGTCCTCAAGCACGCCGCCGGCCTCACCCCAGGCGAGGAAGAGCGGATGACGTCGGCGGAGTGGCTGCACGCCCTGACCGCCCTCTACAGCGGCGAGGAATGCCGCCCCCTGCCCAAAGGCTGGCCCACCACAGGCAAGGTGCTCTCCGACCGGCTGCGACGCATCCAACCCACCCTCGCGGCGCGGGGCGTCCTGGTCGACTGGGGACGCACCAGCGCCGCCCGCTACATCGAACTCAGCCTCCCCGCCCCGCCCCCGCCGCCCGAGCAGCAGGCCGCGTTCTAGCCGCCCCCGGCCAGACGGACAAGCAAGAGGAGCACGCGTCGCCCCGGGTGGGTGCTCCTCTTGCTGGTTCGGCGGCGCAGCCGCCCTGCAAGGGTCGCGCCGCGAAGCGGCCCGTTCTTCAAGTCCTGAGGGGGCACGTAAGAACACAGACCAGCCCCCTTCTTTGTCCTAAGTAGGGAAGGTCTGCGTCACTGCGTCACCACGGGCCCGACGGACGGCCGCTGACCTGCGCCTATAGACGGTGACGCAGACGGCGAATCCTGCGTCATCCCGCGTCATCAGCGTCACCCCGTGACGAGAGCCCGTGACATCGGTGACGCACGGCCCATCCCGCTGCGTCACCGAAAACAGCAGGTCAGACGCCTGATTGACGCAGGTGACGCAATGACGCAGAAATCCCAGCTTCGGACACACACGGGCACCCTGCCCGCCGCCTCTGATTTTCAGGAAGGACGCAATGCAGAGGTACTTGACGACTGCGGAAGTTGCTGAGCGCTACCGCACGTCGCCCGCGACTGTCCGCTACTGGCGCTACGCCGGAACCGGTCCGCAGTGCTTCTTCAGGCGTGGGCGACATGTTCTGTACGACGCCGTAGCGCTCGACAAGTACGACGCCGAAGAGATCGGAGGCCGATGCGCAGCATGACCAGAGACGGCCGCCAACCTCACCACGCGGCACGCCACTTCCATGCTGTCTCGGCTTGCTCTGGTGGGAGGGGAACTGATGGCTGACGTGTATGACCGCTGGCACCTGTCCCGACCGCCGGCCGACGCTGAGCCGTGCAAGGAGCACAGCACTAAGACCAGGACCGTGTTTCCCTCTGCTGAACATGGCGTGGGGAAGCGCTGGCAGGTTCGGTACCGGGACCCGTCGGGCGAGCAGAAGAAGGAGAACTTCGCCAAGCGCACCGCAGCCGACGCGCGGGCGGCCGAGATCACCAATGAACTGGACAAGGGTGAGTACGTCGACCGCGTCACGCGCCGCCAGACGCTCCGGGACTACGCCGAGGAGTGGCGCACCACGGCGACGCACCGCGAGCGGACGGAGTCCAACGTCGAGCGGGGGCTGCGGCTGCACGTTTACCCGCTGCTCGGTCCCCGTCAGATCGCTAGCATCAAGCGATCGGACATCAGGGCATGGGTGAAGGACCGCTCCGCCGTTCTTGCCCCGTCCAGCCTTCGCACGCCGTGGAATGCCCTGTTCGGCGTGATGGCCGCGGCCCACTACGACGGCATTATCCGCGCGAACCCTTGCCACGGCATCGACCTCCCCGAGATCCGCAAGCCCGAGGTGGTTCCGCTTGACCCCGCAGTAGTGCGAGCCCTGCTGGCCGCAACCTCGTCCCGCTACCGGGCGTTGATGCGCCTGGCCGCGACCACGGGCCTGCGGCAGGCCGAGTTGTTCGGACTGGAGGCTGAGCACGTTGACCTGCTGGCCGGAACGGTCGAGGTTGAGCAGCAGCTCATCGGCCCCGACAAGGGCGTGCCGTACATCGGGGAGCCGAAGACCGAGAAGAGCTACCGCACAGTGCCGCTGTCGGTGTCTGCTGTGGCGGCCATTGAGGAGCACTTGAAGGCGTACCCGCCGGCCGAAGTGGAGATCGAGGACCGGACGGACCCGCGGAAGCCGAGGACCAGGAAGGCCCGGCTGCTGTTCGTGAGTGAGACGGGCGACCCGATCCGGCGAGGGTCGTGGGCGAAGCTGTGGGCGCGCATGGTGAAGCGGGCAGACAAGCAGTTGGCTGCCAGTGAGTCGCCGCTGCGCGTTCCCGAGGGGACGACAACACACGATCTGAGGCACTTTTATGCCTCGGTGCTCATCAAGCACGGTGCGTCGGTGAAGAAGGTGCAGCGGCGCCTCGGTCACGCCAAGCCATCGATCACCTTGGATCTGTACGTGCATCTGTACGAGGACGACGAGGACACTACGGCCGCTCTCATCGATGAGGCTCTGGCGGACGTGCCCTGAAAGTGCCCTGTCGGCCCCAGGGAAGGGGAAGTGCGCAGGTAGAGACCCAAAGGGCGGCACCCGTGCGGGGGTGCCGCCCCTTCGGGCTGTCTACTCCTGAGTCGTACGCCGCCGCCGTACCGCCATCAACACACCGCCCCCGGCGAGCAGTACGACCGCGCCGCCGCCGGCGAGGTAGGGGGTGGCGCTGTTGCCGCCCGTCGCGGCGAGGTCGGTGTCGTCGGTGGTGTTGTCGGCCGTGTCTTCGGCCGTGTCCTCAGCAGGTTCGAAGTCCGCGGGGGGCTGGTCGCAGCCGATGCCGTCCTGGTCGCGGTCCAGGTGGCTGCCGTAGTGCTCGTCGCCCTCGGCGATGTTGGAGTAGCCGTTGTCGTACGCCTCGGTGCAGTTCGCGAACGGGTGGTCGCCCTCGTGGGCTTGGGCGGTGCCGGGCGTCACGGCCAGCGCGAACGCGGCTACGGCTAAGGCGGCGGGCATGCGGAACAGGTTCATGGAACCCCCCTTGGTCCGGATTTGAGGTGTTGACCGTATTGAGGGGCGCATGGTGGCGGGGCGGTTCGACGGACCTGTGATGCAAGCGTGACGTGACCGGACGGTAGCTCTCCGCTACCGCCCGGCCCCCGGGGACTAGGCCCGGAACGGCCCCGTCACCTCGTAGGTGATGCCGCCCGACGAGCTGCCGCTCGTCCCGCGCTGGCTGGAGAAGTACAGGCGCCGGCCGTCGGGGGAGAAGGCCGGGCCGGTGATCTCCGAGCTCGACTGGCCGTCGATGCGGAGGAAGGGGGCTATGACGTCGTCGGGGGTGATGACGCAGATCTCCATGTTGCCGCCGTCCTCGGCCACGAACAGGTCGCCGGAGGAGGAGCCGGTGATGTTGTCGACGCCGGTGAGGGGGGCCGTACCGGAGGTCACCAGGGAGTCGTCGTACGCCAACTCGTAGGTGTTGTTGGTCAGGTTGAGCTGCCAGACCCGGTTGTCGCCCTTCGTGGTGAACCACACCGTGTCATTGGCGTAGTGGCAGCCCTCGCCGCCGTTGAAGGACTTCGAGCCGGAGACCTGGGTGCGGGTGGTGGTCGGGGAGCCGTCCGGGTCGGGGACGTTGGCCCAGGTGAAGGAGCCGGAGGTGGCGGAACCCGCGACCAGCACCTGGAGGGTGCCGGAGGAGAGGTTGCCCCAAGTGGTCGGGACGAAGCGGTAGAAGCGGCCGTTCGACTCGTCCTCGGTCAGGTAGATGACCTTGCGCACCGGGTCGGCGGCCGCCGCCTCGTGCTTGAAACGGCCCATCGCGGCCCGACGCACGGCCGCGTTCACGCCCCACGGGTCCGTCTCGTAGACATAGCCGAGGGAGACCTCCTCGCAGGACAGCCAGGTGTTCCACGGCGTCTTGCCGCCCGCGCAATTCTGCCGGGTGCTCGACAGGATGCGGTACGCGCCCGTGATCGCGCCCGTCGAGGAGAACTTCACCGCGCTCGCGCCGCCCGACGGGTTGATCTCCGAGTTGGAGACATAGATCCAACCCGTGCCGTCCGCGTAACAGGCGCCGCCGTCGGGGGCGTTGTGCCAGGTGTACGAGGTTCCGGAGACGGTCTGTCCGGACCGGGCGATGATCCGGCTGGTGAAGCCGCTGGGCAGTCTGATGCCATTGGCGTTCGGTGAACCGAGCGCTCCGTACGGGCCCGTGCCGGGCTGGGCGGGCGCGGCGTAGGCGGCGCCGCGCCACAGGGTTCCGCCGAAGACGGCGGAGGACCCGCCGAGGACGGCCGCACGCAGGACAGTACGACGTTCCACTCTCGCTCCAAGGGTGGAGTCTGCCCCGCCACCGGTCGGCGACGGGGTCGTGCGGAGAGGGACGCTAGAGCGGCCGGGTTGCCGTGCCCAGGGACAGCGGGTTGACAGCCCATGGACAGGCTGTGACGGTCTGCGTGCCGCCCGTGGCCATTCCTTGTGTCCGTGGCCATGCCATGTGCCGGTGGTCAGGCCGGGAGCGCCGGGGCCTCGCGGCGGCGCGGGCCCGGCTTGGCGAGGGGGTGGCCGCCGGGGGGTGGCTCCGCGGACGGCAGGCGGACCACCGCGTCGAGCCCACCCGTGGCCGCGGGGTGCAGCCGGGCCTCGCCGCCGCTCGCGTGCGCGAGCCGCTGGACCAGGGAGAGCCCGAGACCGGTACCGCCCTTCGGTGCGCCGGGCGCCCGCCAGAAGCGGTCGAAGGCGCGCACGCGCTGGTCGGGCGTCATACCGGGGCCCTCGTCGGTGACATGGAGGTCGACCCAGCACGGGCGGGCGTCACGCAGGGCGCGGCGGGCGGGCACCAGCAGCCGTAGCTCCATGGTCACCGTGGAGTCGGGCGGGGAGGCCCGCAGGGCGTTGGACAGCAGGTTGTCCAGGATCTGCTCGACGGCCCCCGGCAGCGCGAGCACCGGTCCCACGCTGCCGGCGAAGAGCACCAGCGCCACGCCCTGCCGCTCGAACAACGGCTCCCAGGTCCGGTGCCGTTCCGCGCAGACCGCGCCCACGTCGACCGGGCCCGGGGTGACCGCGTCCTCCTCGAGACGGGCCATCGCCAGCAGTCCCTCGACCATCCGGGAGAGGCGGTCCGTCTCGGTCACGGCGGCGGTGAGGCTGGGGCGGCCGCGGGCGGAGACGTTCGGTTCCAGGTTCTCCAGGCGCAGGCGCAGTGCGGCCAGCGGTGTCCTGAGCTGGTGCGAGGCCTCGCCCGCGAAGGCGTGCTGGGAGGCCAGGAGATGGGCGAGGCGGGCCGCGGTGCGGTTGAACGCGGCGGCCAGCCGGCGGACCTCGGGCGGACCCTTCGTGATCGTCACCGGTGCTGCCAGGCCGCCGTCAGCCAACTCGTATGTGGCGCGCTCGAGTTCACGGATGGGACGGCCGGTCCAGCGGGCGATGGCATACCCGAGTACGCCGACCGCCGCGAGCACCCCGAGCCCACCCGCGCCGAGCAGCAGCCACGCCCGATGGATCCGCTCGTGCACCGTCCGCGTCGGCACCGTGAGCCATACGGCACCCCGCGCACCCTGACTGACGGGCGCGGCGACGGACAGGTACTCCACCCCGCCGATGGTCGACGTGCGCACGTCCACCGCGGATGTGCCGCGCAGTGCCGCCGTGATCCCGGGACGGGTGGGCAGCGCGCGGGCCGCCCGGCCGGACAACGGGTATGAGGCGGTGAGCAGTTCGCCCGAGCCGTCGACGACGACCACCTTCCCGCCGATGCGCTCGGCGCAGTGCGCCACCCGCTCGGGCAGGCTCTGCCCGGCCCGGTCGGCGGCCAGGGACAGCGCGGCGTACGCGGAGACCGATTCGGCCTCGTCCCGCGCCGCGTCCGCCACCCGCTCCCGCTCGCCGCGCGAGTAGACGAAGCCCAGCGGGATCTCCAGGCAGAGCAGCACGAGGGCGGCGAGGGTGAGGTAGCCGATGAGCAGCCGACGGGTCATGTCGGCTCGCTCGGCCCGGTGTGCACGGCCAGCCGGAAGCCGACTCCGCGCAGGGTCTGGATCCACGCCGGATGGCCCAACTTCCGCCGCAGGGCGGCGACATGGACGTCCAAGGTCTTGGTCGGACCTTCGTAGTGCGGGTCCCACACACGGTCGAGGATCTGCTGCCGGGAGTAGACCGCGCCCGGGTCCTCGGTGAGCAGCGCGAGCAGCTCGAACTCCTTCGGGGTGAGGGGGACCTGGACCTCACCGACCCAGACCTGGCGGGTACGGCGGTCGACGGCGAGGGGGCCGGGTTCGTAGACGGGTTCGGGCGCGGCCTCCTGAGTGCGCTGGGTCCTCCGTGTCACCGCACGCACCCGCGCCACCAACTCCCGTACGCTGAACGGCTTCGCCAGATAGTCGTCGGCACCGAGTTCGAGGCCCAGCACACGATCGGCCTCTTCCCCGCGCGCGCTGAGGATCACGATGGGAACGTCGGAGACCTGCCGGATGCCCCGGCAGACGTCGATGCCGTCCATGTCCGGCAGCCCCAGGTCGAGCAGGACGACATCGCCGTACGGCCTTCTCAGCCCCTCCGCTCCGGTGGTCACGTGATCCACCGTCAACCCGAAGTGGGCGAGCCCCTCGGTGAGCGGTTCGGCGATCGTCTCGTCGTCCTCGATGAGCAGTACTTGTATGCCCATTGACCCTGTCTCTCGAATTCACATTCTCTGCCCTGGAGTTGGCACGCTACAAGGAACAAGCGCTTTCTGGGCATGGTGACAAAGAATGTCCAATTGCTGTCCGGGGTCTGGTGTTCGCTTAACCTTCCTCTGGTGTGCGCTCCTCTACGCTGCGGTGAACTGGTCGAACTCCCAGCTGAGGAGGCATAGTTGAAGGCGCTGCTGGACCGTGCCCGCTCGTTCGAACGGCGGGTGGATTTTGAGAGCGGTGAATACCGGAAACTCGCCGAGGGGCAATATCCCGAGGTGTTGTTCATTACATGCTCGGACTCTCGGGTGATACCCGCCCTCATCACGGGCGCACGGCCCGGAGAGATATTCGAGCTGCGGAACGCAGGCAATATCGTGCCGTCGTACGGGCAGCACGGGACGGGTGGTGAGGCCGCCACCATCGAGTACGCACTGGAGGTGCTCGGGGTTCAGGACCTCGTCGTGTGCGGTCACTCACACTGCGGAGCGATGGGCGCGCTGAAGTCCGGCGACGACCTCAGCGCGCTGCCCGGAGTGGACGCCTGGCTCAGGTCGGCCCGCCCGGAGCTGGAGTCGGTGCTGGCCACCGCCTCCGACGACCCCTCGATGCCCGATGTGGCACAGCGCAATGTCGTCAACCAGCTGGCCGCGCTGCGCAGTCACCCGGTCGTGCGGCAGCGGCTGGAGGGCGGGCTGCGGCTGCACGGCTGGTACTACGAGGTCCACACCGGCCGGGTGCACGAGCTGGACGAAGACGGCCGCTTCCGGGTGCATGCCGGATGAGCGGGGCGCATGCGCGGAACAAGCCGCGCGCCAAGAGCGCGGGGCCGGTGTCCGGCCTCGGCACCGAGCGTGCCGGGCCGAAGTCCGGCCTCGGCACCGAGATCACCGCCTCTCTCGTCGTCTTCCTGGTCGCGCTGCCGCTGTGCATCGGTGTCGCGGTCGCGTCCGGCGTCCCGGCCGAGCTCGGGATCATCTCCGGTGTCATCGGCGGCCTGGTGGTGGGCGCGATCCGGGGCAGCACGCTCCAGGTCAGCGGGCCAGCCGCGGGCCTCGCCGCGCTGGTCGCGGAGACCGTCGCGGAGCACGGCCTGGCCATGCTCGGCGTGATCGTCCTGCTCTCCGGAGTCCTTCAGATCGTCCTCGGCCTGGTACGGCTCGGTCGGATGTTCCAGGCGATCTCCCTCGCCGTGGTCCAGGGCATGCTGGCCGGCATCGGACTGCCGCTGATGTTCAGCCAGGCCTATCCGATGGCCGACGCCAAGGCTCCCGGGTCCCCGATCGAGAACATGGCCGGGATCCCCGGGCTGCTCGCCGACATCCTGACGGACCGGCAGGCGGTGATCGCCGCACTGCTCGGTGTGGTCACCATCGTGCTCAGCTTCGTATGGAAGAAGGTGCCGGGGCCGCTGAAGAAGATCCCGGCCGCGCTGGTCGCCGTCGGCATCGGCATCGCGGTCGCCGCGCTGCCCGGTGTCGAGGTGAAGACCCTCCAGGTCGGGAATCTGCTCGCCTCCGTGCAGGTGCCAGGCGCCGAGGAGTTCGCGGGCCTCGCCGACGTGGCGATCATCAGTTCCGTGCTCACCTTCACGGTCATCGCCTCGGCGGAGAGTCTGTTCACCGCCGCCGCCGTGGACCGGATGCACAGCGGCCCCCGTACCCGTTACAACACCGAGCTCATCGCCCAGGGCACCGGCAACACCCTCGCCGGCCTCCTCGGGGCCCTGCCCATCACGGCCGTCGTCGCCCGCAGTTCGGCGAACGTCCAGGCCGGCGCCAGGACCCGGCTCTCCCGGACCCTGCACGGCCTGTGGCTGCTCGGCTTCGCGCTGCTGCTGCCCCAGGTCCTCGCCCTGATCCCGATCTCGGTGCTCGCCGGGGTCCTCGTGCACAGCGGCTGGAAACTGTTCGCGCCCGAGGAGTTCCCGAAGATGTGGCGGCAGGACCGGGGCGAGTTCGTCGTGATGACCGTGACCACGCTGGTCATCGTGGCGACCGCGCTGCTCGAAGGGGTGCTCGTCGGTCTCGCCGCCGGGATCGTGCTGGCCGCGCTGCGCATGTCGCAGACCGTGATCCGGCAGCACGTCGAGGAGGACACCGCCAAGGTCGTGATGGCGGGCAACGCGACGTTCCTGCGGCTGCCGAAGGTCATCGAGGCACTGGAATCGGCCGCCGCGTCCGGCAAGCCGCGCATCCGCCTCGACCTGACCGGCGTGACCCATCTGGACCATGCCTGCCGCAGCCAGGTCGAGGAGTTCACCGCCCAGCAGCGCGGGCGCGGGCTGCGGGTGGAGCTGCTGATGCCCGGTCCGGCGAGGACGGCGGACCCCGCCCCCTCGGAGGCCGAGCCGCATACCTGGCCCGCCCCTGGCCCCGGCGTCGAATGGTTCTACCTGGACACGCGGCCCCTTCCGGACGACTACGCGGAGCATCCGCCGCTCGTAGGCTGAGAGCCTGTGTCACAGCCGACGGCGAAGGGAGCTCGGCCATGGCCGGATGGAACTCGACGGACATTCCCGATCTGACCGGACGCGTCGCCGTGGTCACCGGCGTCAACAGCGGCATCGGGTATGTCACCGCACGCGAACTGGCCCGCAAGGGCGCCAAGGTCGTACTCGCCTGCCGCAGCGAGCGGCGCGGCACCGAGGCCGGGGACCGGATGGTGACCGAAGTGCCGGGCGCGGATGTGGAGTTCGGGCGGCTGGACCTCGGGGACCTGGGCTCCGTACGAGAGTTCGCGTCGTCTGTGCCGTTCGAGCGGCTCGATCTCCTCGTCAACAACGCCGGGGTGATGGCGCTGCCGTACGGCACCACGGCGGACGGGTTCGAGCGGCAGTTCGGGGTCAATCATCTGGGGCACTTCGCGCTCACGGGGCTGCTGTCGCCGGTGCTGCTGCGGACGCCGGGGGCGCGGGTGGTGACCGTCTCCAGCTTTATGCATGCCGTGGCCAACATCGATCTCGGCGACCTCAACAGCGAGCGCCGCTATCGGCGTTGGGTCGCCTACGGCCGCTCCAAGACCGCCAACCTGTTGTTCACGCATGAGCTGGCGCGCAGGCTGGCGGTGCACGGCTCGGACGTGGTGGCGGCCGCGGCCCACCCGGGGTACGCGGCCACCAACCTCCAGACCGAGGGCCCGCGCATGGCGGGACGCCGGGCCGCCGAGCGTTTGGTGCGGATCGGCAACCGCGTCTTCGCCCAGCCCGCCGATTCCGGCGCCCTGCCCACGCTGTACGCGGCCACCGCCCCCGACGTCACCCCCGACTCCTTCACCGGCCCGTCCTTCGCGGGCTGGCGCGGCTCACCGGCACCGTCGTGGCGGGCGTCCTGGACCGTCAACGACGCGATGGGGCAACGTCTTTGGGAGGCCTCGGAGCGGCTGACGGGGGTGTCGTACGACGCGCTCAAGGCGTGAGGTTCAGTCCTTGCGGCCCGTCACCGCGACCGTGACACCGAGCCCGATCATGGTCATCCCGCCGACTCCGCCCACCGCCGACAGTCGGCGCGGGGAGCGGGCGAACCAGCCCCGGGCGGTTGCCGCGGCCAGTCCCCAGACGCTGTCCGAGGTGAGCGCGATGGCGTTGAAGACCAGGCCGAGCAGCAGCATCTGAGCCGTCACATGCCCCGCGCCATGGTCGACGAACTGGGGCAGCACCGCGGCGAAGAACACGATCGTCTTGGGGTTGGTCACACCGACCGCGAACCCCTCCCAGAAGGTGCGCAGACCGCCCTGCTCGGCTGCCGCCGCCGCGTCCTCGGCGAACGCGGCCCGCAGCGCCCCGCGCTCCCGCCAGGCCTTGATGCCCAAATAGACGAGGTAGGCGGCGCCGGCCAGCTTGAGCGCCGTGAAGACCAGCACCGAGCGCTCCACGATCGAGCCGACCCCGAACGCCACCGCCAGGACCAGCACATAGGCGCCGACGGTGTTTCCCACCACCGTCATCAGGGCGGCCCGGCGGCCCTGGGCGAGGGCGCGTCCGACGACGAAGAGCACGCTGGGTCCGGGGACCACGATCAGCAGGAACGACATGGCCGCGAAGGCGAGGAGACGGTCGGTGGACACCATGCCCGCCATGGAAGCAGCGCTCGCCCCCGCTCGGCCAGCCGTTTTCTCAGGCGGAGGCGCCGCTGTCGACCACCAGGTCGGTGCCGACGACCGAGGCCGCCGCGTCGGAGGCCAGATAGAGGACGGCGGCGGCGATCTCCTCGGTCGCGGAGACCCGGCCCAGCGGAACGGCGTCCCGCATACGCTCCGCGCGTTCCGCCTCCGTCTCGCCGGGGCCCAGGGACATCGTGGTGTCGACGGCGCCCGGGCTGACGGCGTTGATCCGGACGCCGTCGCCGATGTGGTCGAGGGCGGCTCCCCGGGTGAGCACGGAGACTGCGGCCTTCGTGGCCGCGTACGCGGCGGCGCCGGGGTGGCGGGCGTGCACGCCGAAGATGGAGGCGATGTTGACGATCGCCCCGCCGGAAGGCTGGGTGCGCATCTGCCGGATCTCGGCCTGGAGAGCGAGGAACACACCGGTGACATTGATACCGAGCTGGGTGTGCCAGTCCTCCTCCGACAGCTCGGCCAGCGGGGCGCCGCCGCGGAAGACACCGGCGTTGTTGACCGCCACATCGAGCGAGCCGAAGTGGTCGACGGCGGCCTCGACGAGGGCCCGTACATCGGCGGCGTCGGAGACATCGGCGGTGACCGCCAGGGCCTTGCCGCCGGCGTGCTCGATCAGGGCCACCGTCTCGTCGAGCGGCCCCCTGCCGCGTCCGGCGACCACCAGCCGCGCCCCCTCGGCGGCGAAGGCGAGCGCGACGGCCCGTCCGATGCCGGAGCCGGCGCCGGTGACGAGGACGGTGCGGTCGGTGAAGCGGTTGCTGGTCATGATCTCCCCTGTTTCTTGACCGATCGGTTCAATATGAGGGCGCACGGAAAGGCCGCCCGTGTGGACTTCAGTCGAGCAGTGCCAGTGCCTGTTCCGCCGCGTCCCGCACCCTGGCCGGGTCCGAGGAGGCCTTCCCGACCACCCGGAAGCCCTGCATCAGCACCAGCAGCATCCGGGCGAGGGTGAGCGGATCGCGCCCCTCGGGCAGCTCGCCCTGGGCCCGGGCGCGGGCCAGCGCGGCGTGCAGCACCGTCTCGAGACGGTCCCAGTTGCGCTCGACCTGCCGGGTGGCCGTGGGGTCGTGCGGGGCCAGTTCCGCGGCGGTGTTGGTGACGAAACAGCCGTAGCGCCGCAGTTCCGAATCGGCCGCGTCGGCCGCGAAGCGCCGGACCAGCGTGCGTACGGCGGGCAGGGCGGGCCCCGGCTGGGACAGTTCGCGCAGGATGTCCGGGAGGCGGGCCTCCTCGTAGCGCTCCAGCGCCTTCAGGTACAGCTCGTGCTTGCTGCCGAAGGTCGCGTACAGGCTCGCCCGTCCGATCCCGAGGTGCTCCGTCAGGTCGGACATCGACGTCGCCTCGTAGCCGCGCTGCCAGAACAGCTCGAGGGCTGAGTGCAGCGCGGCGTCGGGATCGAACTCCTTGGTCCTGGCCACGAGTTGCAGCCTAGGTATTTCTGGAACGATCAGTCAAGGTGCGGTGGTCAGGCCGCGCGGATCGTGTACGTCGTCACCCGTACCGACTCGTCGTCCAGGCACTGCCCGGAGGCGAGGTCGAAGCGCTGCTTCAGCAGCGGGGAGGCCACGAACGGACGGCCCTGGTGGCTGCCGATCAGACCGCGGGAGAGGACACCGGCGCCGCTGAAGGGGTCACGGTTGTCAATGGCGTACAGCGTGCCGGAGCGGTCGCGGAAGAGGGCCACCTGGCTGCCGTCCGGCAGCAGGGCCGCCACTCCACGGCCCGGGAGCAGCTGGTTCAGGTCGCAGACCGTGAACCACTCTTCGGCGAGCTGCAGTTGGACCTTGAGGTCGGTCGTCTCGGGTGCCAGGGTCATCGCTGGGCGCTTCCTTCCAGGGGGCGGCGGCCGATGGACAGCAGCGGCAGGTCGGGCTTGATCTGGTCGCGCTCGGGGACGAAGCCGACGACCGGGTCGGGGGTGTCGGGCGCGTTCACGAAGGACACGAACCGGGCCAGCTTCTCGGGGTCGTTGATGGTCTCGGCCCACTCGTCGCGGTAGTGGTCGACATGGGCCGCCATCAGCGATTCCAGCTCCTCGCAGATGCCCAGCGAGTCCTCCACCACCACATCCCGTACGTGGTCCAGGCCGCCGGGGATCCGCTCCAGCCATGTCGACGTGCGCTCCAGGCGGTCCGCCGTACGGATGTAGAACATCAGGAACCGGTCGATCAGGCGGATCAGTTCGGCGTCGGTCAGGTCCTGGGCGAGCAGGTCGGCGTGGCGCGGGGTCGCGCCGCCGTTGCCGCCGACGTACAGGTTCCAGCCGTTGGCGGTGGCGATCACGCCGAAGTCCTTGGACTGGGCCTCGGCGCACTCGCGCTGGCAGCCCGACACCGCCGACTTGAGCTTGTGGGGGGACCTGAGGCCCCGGTAGCGCAGCTCCAGGTCGATCGCCATCCGGACGGAGTCCTGGACGCCGTAGCGGCACCAGGTCTGGCCGACGCAGGACTTCACCGTGCGGAGCGCTTTTCCGTACGCGTGGCCCGACTCGAAGCCGGCGTCCACCAACCGGGCCCAGATCACCGGGAGTTGTTCCACCCGGGCGCCGAACATGTCGATCCGCTGGCCGCCGGTGATCTTTGTGTAGAGGCCGAAGTCGCGGGCGATCTCGCCGATCACGATCAGCTTCTCCGGGGTGATCTCACCGCCGGGGATACGCGGGACGACCGAGTACGAGCCGTTCTTCTGGAGGTTGGCGAGGAAGTGGTCGTTGCTGTCCTGCAGCGCCGCCTGCTCGCCCTCCAGGACATAGCCGCTCACGCCGATCGTCGGGGCGAGGGAGGCGATGATCGAGGCGACGGCCGGCTTGCAGACCTCGCAGCCGTCACCGCCCCGGGCGCCGTCGCGGCCGTAGCGGTCGAGCAGGTCCTGGTAGGTGTTGATGCGCAGGGCGAGGACGATCTCGTAAAGCTCCTCGCGGGTCTGGGCGAAGCAGCCGCACAGGCCCTTGTCGACCTCGACGCCGGACGCCTCCAGCTCGGCGGTGACCAGCTGGCCGAGGACCTTGACGCAACTGCCGCAGCCGGTACCGGCCTTGGTGCACTTCTTCACCTCGGGCACGGTCGTGCACTGGTGGTCGGTGACCGCGCCGCGGATGGTGCCCTTGGAGACGTTGTGGCAGGAGCAGATGATCGCCTCGTCCGGCAGCGCGGACGGGCCGAGCTGGGCGGGGGCACCCGCGCCGGCCGGCAGCACCAGCGACTCGGGCGAGACCGGCGGGACCGAGCCGGTGAAGGCGCGCAGCGTGCCGTAGGCGTCCGCGTCGCCGACCAGGATGCCGCCGAGCAGGGTGCCGTCGCGGCCGATGACCAGCTTCTTGTACAGGCCCGCGCGGGAGTCGGAGTAGACGACGTCCAGGCAGTCCTCGGCGGTGCCGTGCGCGTCACCGAAGGAGGCGACGTCGACGCCGAGCAGCTTCAGCTTGGTGGACAGGTCGGCGCCGGTGAAGGACGCCTCGTCGGCGGCGATGGTCGCGGCGGCCGTCTCGGCCTGCTCGTAACCCGGCGCCACCAGGCCGTACACCCGGCCGTCGGCCGCTAGCGCGCACTCGCCGATCGCGAAGACATGCGGGTCGGCGACGGTCCGGCACTGCTCGTCCACCGAGATGCCGCCGCGCTCGCCGACCGTGAGGCCGCAGTCGCGGGCGAGCTGGTCGCGGGGGCGGACACCGGCGCTGAACACGACCAGGTCGGTGGCGAGTTCGGAGCCGTCGGAGAGCTTCATACCGGTGACGGCGCCCTCGGCGTCGACCACGATCTCCTGCGTTCCCACGCCGGTGTGCACCGACAGGCCCATGTCCTCGATAGTGCGCAGCAGGGCCGCGCCACCGCCCTCGTCGACCTGCACCGGCATCAGCCGCGGCGCGAACTCCACGATGTGGGAGGTCAGTCCGAGGCCCTTGAGCGCACCGGCCGCCTCGAGTCCGAGCAGACCGCCGCCGACCACGGCACCGGTCGTACGCGTCTTGGCGTACTCCTCGATCGCGAGCAGGTCCTCGATCGTGCGGTAGACGAAGCAGCCCTTGGCGTCCTTGTTCGGCACCGGCGGCACGAACGGGAAGGAGCCGGTGGCCAGGACGAGGGTGTCGTACTCGAAGACCTGGCCCGACTTGGCGGTGACCTTCTTCGCCTCGCGGTCGACGGTGACCGCCGGGTCGCCGATGTACAGCTCGATCGAGTGCTTCTCGATGAACTCCATGTCCGTCATGGACAGTTCCTCGGGCGTCTTGCCCGAGAAGTACGAGGTGAGCGCGACGCGGTCGTACGCGGGACGCGGCTCCTCGCACAGCACGACCACGCGGTGCGTGGCGGTCAGGCCGCGCTCGGCGAGTGCTTCCAGGAAGCGCTGGCCGACCATGCCGTGGCCGACGAGCACGATCGTGGGGGTGGCCCCCGGGGTGGCGGTCATCAGGAGCCTCCATCGTTGGTGAGCAGGTGGAGCAGGGGAGCGCCGTCCGCGGGGAGCGGCTCTGCTCCCTCCCAGGCGCGGGCGAGCGCGCCTACGGTGCCGAGTTCACCGACGAGCACCCCGCCGACCACGCGGTCGTCGCGGACGACGACCTTGCGGTAGGTGCCTCGGGTGGCGTCGGTGAGCTGGACGACGTCGTCGCCCGGGAGCGCCTCGGTCTCGCCGAACGCGGCGAGGTCGAAGGCGGTGTTGCCGTTGAGCGTCAGCCGGGTCAGCGAACGGGTCCCGGTGTACCGGACCCCGGCGTCACCGGCGATCGACTCCGCGAGCGCCTCGGCCTGTTCGAGCGCCGGGGTGGCGAGGCCGTAGAGCGTGCCGTTGTGCTGGGCGCAGTCGCCGATGGCCCGGATGTGCGGGTCGGAGGTGCGCAGTTCGTCGTCGACGAGGATGCCCTTGTGGACGGCGAGCCCGGCCTCCTTGGCGAGACCGGCGCGCGGGCTGACCCCGCAGGCCAGTACCACCAGGTCGGCGTCGAGGGCGTATCCGTCGGCCATCTCCACCGAGCGGACGGCGCCGCCGACGCAGCGCACATCGCGCACCCGGCACTCGGTGTGCACCTCGACGCCGAGGTCCTTCAGATGCCGCAGCACCAGCTTGGAGGCGCCCGGGTCGAGCTGGCGTTCCATGAGCCGCTCGGACTGCTGGGCGAGCACCACCTGGGCGCCGCGCACGGCGAGCGCGCGGGCCGCGGAGACACCGAGCAGCCCGCCGCCGATGACGACCGCGCGCACCCCCGGCCGTACCGCCTTGGACAGGCCCAGGCAGTCGTCCATGGTGCGGAACGCGTGCACGCCCTCGGGCAGCACATGGTCCGGAGTGAACAGACCGCGCAGCGGCGGCAGCACCGGGTTGGATCCGGTGGCCAGGACCAGCGTGTCGTATGCGATCTTCGAACCGTCCGCGCACTCGACGGTGCGCCCGTCCCGGTCGATGCCGGTGACCCGGGTTCTGAGCAGCCCGTCCGGGGTGGGCAGCGCGATCACCTCGGGGGCGTACCGCCCGGCCAGCACCTCGGCGAGCAGGACCCGGTTGTAGGGCCGGTGCTCCTCCTCGCCGATCAGCAGCGCGGGCGTGCCGAGCTCACCGAGCCGCCGGGCGAGCCGTACGCCCGCGAGGCCGGCGCCGATCACCACCACACGCGTATTCGAGGTCATGCCATTGAGCGTGCGGTGCGGGTGTTACCCGGCAGCATCACGTCTGTTTCACGCGGGGAACTCTGCCCTCAGCGGTGCCGGGGGGCAGGTGTGAGGGTTCCTCGCTGCGGGCGGGTGTGGGCTGTGAGAACAGGGCGCGGCCGGGGTGGAACCTCAGAAACCCCTCAGGTACATGGACGTGGCATGTATCCCGTCCCTAGGGTCGCGATCATGCCCGACATATCGCTGACCGTGATCGTCGTCCTCTGCCTTGCGGCCTTTGCGGCCGGCTGGATCGACGCCGTGGTCGGCGGCGGAGGGCTCCTGCTGCTCCCGGCCCTGCTCCTGGGCCTCCCGTCGAACACGCCCGCCGCCTACGCCCTGGGCACCAACAAGGCGGTCGCGATCGTCGGCACCTCGGGCGCGGCGGTGACGTATGCCCGCAAAGCCCCGGTCGACGTCCGCACCGCCGTCCGCATCGGTCTGGCGGCACTCGCCGGATCATCGGGCGGGGCGTTCCTCGCCGCCGGGATGAGCACCGAGGTCCTCAAGCCGGTGATCATGGTGGTGCTGCTCGCGGTCGCCGCCTTCGTGATCCTGCGCCCCGCCTTCGGCACCGCCCCGGCGCCCGGCCCGGCCACCCGCCGCCAGATCCTCACCGCGATCGGCCTGGCAGGCATCGGCATCGGCTTCTACGACGGACTGATCGGCCCCGGCACGGGAACCTTCCTGGTGCTGACCCTGACGGCGGTCCTCCATCTCGACCTGGTCGCCGCCTCCGCCACCGCGAAGATCGTCAACTGCTGTACCAACGCGGGCGCCCTCGCCACCTTCGCCTGGCAGGGCACGGTCCTGTGGCAGCTCGCCGCCCTGATGGCCGTCTTCAACCTGGCGGGCGGCACCCTCGGCGCCCACACCGCCCTGAAGAAGGGCAGCGGCTTCGTCCGGGTCGTGCTGCTGACGGTGGTGTTCGCGCTGGTGGCGAACATGGCGTACGAGCAGTGGCTGGCCTAGCGGTCCTTCAGTAGGAGGTCGATCATCCCGGTGGTGCCCTCCTCACCGCGTGCCTGGGTGACGGCCCGGTCCATCAGCTTCATGTACGGCATCAGCAGTTCCGCGCTCACGCCCTGCTCCTCGGCGGTGCGCAGCAAGGTGGCGTTGCCCGCCGCCTGCATTTCGAGGCTGGAAACGACGTCCTTCGAGTAGTCCTCGCTCTCCAGTTGGTCGGCGGTGGTGTGGACGGCGTGTGCCATCGCGGTGAGCCAGTCCTGGAGCAGCGCCGCGAACTCCTTCGGCGCGATGTCCTCCCGCCGCACCAGCGCGAAGGCGTGGAAGACCCCGGCGAACATGCCGGTCATCGCGCTGAGCAGCGCCACGTCGTGCAGGGCGGCGAAGCCCGGGTTCGTACCGACGTAAGTGGTTCCGGCCGGGACGGCGAGGGTCTCCCGGTGCTCCTCGAACAACTCGGAGGAACCGCTGTAGAAGACGTACGCCCCGCTGTCGGCGCTGCCGATCATCGGCGGTACGGCCATGATCCCGCCGTCCAGGAAACGCGCGCCGCGCTCCTCGGCCCAGGTGGCGCGGGCGCGGCCCTGGGCCGGGGTGCCGGTGGTGAGGTTCACGAGGTCGCGGCCGGTGAGGTCGGCGCCTTCGAGGGCCTCGCCGAGGGAGTCGTCGTCCAGGAGGCAGGCGATGACCAGGCGGTTGGCGGCCACGGCTGCCGCGGCGCTCGCTGCGACCGTCGCTCCTTCGGCCGCGAGGGGTTCGGCGCGGGCGGGGGTGCGGTTCCAGACGGTCACCGGGTGTCCGGCGGCGAGCCAGGCGCGGGCCAGGGCGGTGCCCATGGCGCCGGTGCCGAGCAGGGTGAGTGGGGTCGGGGAAAAGGCGTTGTCAGTCATGGCGGTTAGCCTCGTAGAGAGTGAACGGGCTGCTCAAGTACGTACTTTGGAGTGGGCGCTTACCTTCGGGAAAGCATCGAGGCAGGGGGACGGACATGGTGATGGGGCGGCGACGGCCGGGCTCGTACGTCTGCGGGGTCGACGCGGCGATGGACGTGATCGGCGGCAAGTGGAAGGTGCTGATCCTGTGGGCGCTCGCGGTGCGCCCGCACCGGTTCGGGGAGCTGCGCCGCGAGCTGCACGGGGTGACGGAGAAGGTGCTCGCCGCGCACCTGCGGGAGCTGGAGGCGGACGGCATCGTGCACCGCGAGGAGTACGACGAGGTGCCGCCGCACGTCGAGTACTCGCTGACACCGAAGGGCGTCACTCTCAACGCCGCCCTGGAGCCGCTGGGCGTGTGGGGACAGCGGAACGTCCTGGCGTCAGCGACTGCCGGTGAGGTGGGCGAAGACGACGACGTTGCCCTGATAACCCGTGGTGCGTGAGTAGCCGCCGCCGCAGGTGATCACCCGCAGCTCGGGGCGGCGGGCCGCGCCGTAGACCTTCTCGTCGGGGAAGTCCCGGGCGGCGTACACCTCGACGGAGTCGACCGTGAAGACGGCCGTGGAGCCGTCGCGCCGGTCCACCTCCACCGTGCTGCCCTTCTTCAGGGCGCCGAGGCGGTAGAAGACGGCGGGGCCCTCGGCGTTGTCGACATGGCCGGCGACGATCGCGGTGCCCGTCTCGCCGGGTGTCGTCCCGGCCTCGTACCAGCCGGCGAGGTTCTCGCGCTCGGCGGGCGGGACGGCGAGGCTGCCGGCCGGGGTGAGGCCGAGGCCCGTCAGGGGGGCGTTCACCCGGATCGACGGGATGCGGACGCGGTCGGGCGGGGACGGCGGCAGCGCGGGCGCGGCGGACGGCTGCCGCTCCGCGGGGTCGGCGTGCGCCTGGGCGGCGGACGGCTGCGGCGGGGCATGCGACTCGGCGCCACTGCGCAGCAGCCAGGCCCCGGAACACAGGGCGACCACGGTGACGGCCGCTATCGCGGTGTTGCTGTACCTGCGCGCGACGTTGTCGTATGTGCGCGCGGTGCTGTGGGAATTGCGCACTCGAGCCTCCTGGACGGACCCTGGTCCCCCTCCGGGCCGCGAGGGGCGTCGGACCCGGAGGGGGAGGGGACATGCGGTACCGGCGGGACGGACAGCGGAGGGTGTCCGTCAGATCCCGTCGCCTCTCGCCCGGCGATGCAGGAGCCAGGTACCGCCCGCGGCGGCGACGGCGAGAGCCGCCACGCCCGCCGCGGTCTGTACGGGGTCGGGGCCGAGTGCGCCGCCGACCCCCGTCTTCACACTTCCTCGCGGATGCACCTGCTGCCGCTGCGAGGCCAGCGTCACCACCAGGTCGCCGGTCACCTTCCGGCCGCCCTCGGCGCAGGTAGCGGTGATCTCGTACGTCCCCGGCTGCGCGCTCGACGGCACCCGGAACTGGCCGATCGCGTCCTGCTCATGGGTGCTCGGCGCCAGCGTGAACGCACCGGCGCCCACCGCGCTGGCGTCCCCGGCCGCCGTACCCTCCGCGCACGCCGCCGTGTTCACAGTGACCTGACCGCCGGGGACGGCCGAAGAGGGGTACACCTCAAGACTGCCCGCGTCTGCGGCATACGCCGGTACGGAGACCAGCCCGGCGACCGCGACGGCGAGCGCGCTCCCGGTGAGCAGACGGGCGGTACGGCGCATCGGTGCTCCTTCGAGCTCAGCGGTGGGTCACTGCCCTTCCGAGGTAAGGGGCAGCGGGCCGGGCGCGCTTCCTGAGGGGCCGTCAGAATTGGGGTGAATGGGTGTCAGGAAAGCTGGTCGAACAGTGTGTTTCGGCAGGTCAACGCCCTTACGGCAAGGGTGTGCGGGAAGTGCGTGCGCGGCGCGTGTGAACGGGTGACCCGATGCGGCGCTTGACCTCAATAAAGGTTGAGGTATCAGGCTGCTCGCATGACTTCCACCACGGAACCTCTGAACGTCACCGTCGTCGTCGGCAGCAACCGCCACGGCCGCTTCGGCCCCGTCGTCGCCGAGTGGCTCCTCGACCACGTCCAGCGCCGCGAGGACCTCACCCCGCAGGTCGTGGATGTCGCCGAGGTCGCGCTGCCGACCTCCTTCGCCCGCACCGAGGAGGCGACCGCGGCCCTGACCGACGTAAGCCCGAAGCTGGCGACGGCCGACGCCTTCGTCGTCCTCACCCCCGAGTACAACCACTCCTACCCGGCGGGCCTGAAGAACCTCATCGACTGGCACTACGCCGAGTGGCGCGCCAAGCCCGTCGCCCTGGTCTCCTACGGCGGTCTCGCGGGCGGCCTGCGCGCCACGGAGCACCTCCGCCAGGTCTTCGCCGAACTCCACGCCGTGACGGTCCGCGACACCGTCTCCTTCCACAACGCCGGCGCCTCCTTCGACGACTCCGGCCGCCTGAAGGACCCGACGGGCCCGGACGCGGCGGCCAAGGCGATGCTGGACCAGCTGGTGTGGTGGGGGACCGCACTGCGCGAGGCGAAGGAGCGGCGGCCGTACGGGGGTTGAGCGGTTCGGTTTCAGCGCAGCCCGAGCAGCATCACGTCATGGAGGCCCGCGCCTTCCTGGGGCCGGGCCTCGCCGACCTTCCGGTACCCCCACGCCCGGTACGCGGCCGACGCCGCCTCGTTCTCCGGGTGCACGTTGAGCAGCACCCGCTCGGCCTCGATCCCGTCGAGCAGCGTCTCGTGCAGGCGCCGCGCGATACCCCGCCCGCGCCACGGCCGCCGCACGGCAAGTTCCATGAGCCCGAAGGTGCGGCGCCCGTCCTCGCGCCGCATCTCGTCGGGCACGGGCTCGGTCAGCCGGTCCCACCACACCGCGTCGGGGGCGAGTGAGAAGCCGTACGCCATACCGACCGGCTCGCCGTCCTCGGTACGGGCCAGGGCGCCGCGGAAACCGGCCCTGCGCACCTGGGAGCGGAAGCGCCGGAAGGTGGCCGCGACGTCGTCGGCGGTCTCGTTGTACGGCGGCTCCCCGAACGCCTCGGCGTAGACCAGCCTGAACGCGTCCTCGGCCTGCGCGGCGGCCGGTCCGTCCATGCGCTCTGTCCCGATGGTCCCTTGCCGCGTCATGCGGTGTGCCCGCTCGGATGCTCCGCGTCCCACTCCGCCCGCGCCTCCTCGATGGCCGGTTTGTGGTCGCGGGACCAGTCGGCGAGCCCGGAGATCACGGCCGAGAGGCTGCTCCCCATCGCGGTCAGGCGGTACTCCACCTGGGGCGGGAGCGTCGGATGGACGATCCGTTCGACGAGCCCGTCCCGGCACAGCCGTTTCGTGGTCAGCGACAGCATGCGCTGCGAGATACCGGGTATCGCGCGCTCCAACTCGCCATAACGACGGCTGCCCTTGGCGAGTTCCACGACCACCAGCACCGTCCACCGGTCGCCCAGCCGGTCCAGCACATCACGGATCCCACAGTCGTCATCGCCACACGGGCCGTCCGGAATAGCGGCGCTGACCTGGGAACTTACGGCCGTGTTCGGGGCTGACACGAAAGTGCCTCCTTATGGAACCGCCGAACCCGGCGGATGCTCGGTGCTGTTCGTAATGGGATCAACGCAAGGACTGCTCGGATGATTCTCGTGACCGGCGTTTCAGGAGGACTCGGCCGTCTGGTGCTCCAGGGCCTGTCCGCACTCGACGGAGTCGATGTCGTGGCCGGCACCCGCGGCGGCGACGGCTCCACCGCGCGGCCTATCGACTTCGACGACCCGGCGAGCCTGGCGGAGGGGTTCGCCGGGGTCGACGTACTGGTGATGATCTCGGCCGGTTACGCCGAGGACGATGTCGTGCTGGCCCGCCATGGCGCGGTGGCCGACGC
Source organism: Streptomyces sp. NBC_00287 (assembly GCF_036173105.1). NCBI lineage: Bacteria > Bacillati > Actinomycetota > Actinomycetes > Kitasatosporales > Streptomycetaceae > Streptomyces > Streptomyces sp. NBC_00287. Next base: position 3,143,229 of record NZ_CP108053.1, on the reverse strand, counting down.
GGCGGCGGCAGCGGGCGTACGCCAGGTGATCTACACCAGCCTGGCGGGCTCCGGTGAGCGCACGACCCTCGCGCTCCCGCACCGGTGGACCGAGAACCGCCTGGCAGAGGGGCCGTTCGACCACACGATCCTGCGCAACGGCCTGTACGCCGAACTCCTGGGCGGCCTCTCGGCGGCGGCCGCCGCACCGGCAGCCGAGAGCGGGATCTTCGCCGCCGCCCTCGGCACGGGACGGATGTCGGTCGTGGCCAGGGAGGACCTCGCGGACATCACCGTGCGGGTGGCGGCCGAGGCCGACGGTGAACTGACCACGGGTGGACGCAGCCGGCACGCGGGACGGACGTACGAACTCGAAGGCGTCACCGCGCTCGGCGGCGACGAGATCGCAGACCTGTTGGCCAAGAAGTACGACAGGCCGGTCACTTACCAACCCGCCTCTCTCTCCGAGGCGCGCGCCGCCTTGGCGGGCCAGGGCTTCGAGGCCTACCAGATCACCCACACCCTGTCCCTCTTCTCCAACATGGGCGCGGGCTTCCTGGAGGCCAAGGACTCCGACCTGCCCGAGCTGCTGGCGGCCGCGCCCCGGCCGGTGCACGACCTGGTCGCGGACGCGGCCGGCTGAGATCACCCGCACTCGGCCAGCGCCTCCGCCACAGCCCGTCGCCCCACCCCGGCCAGCACCGGATTCATGCCGTTGCCGAAGGCGTCGCCGTAGTAGTGCTCGGCCGTCAGACCGAAGCACAGGGCCCAGCCCCGGCCCCGTTCCCAGGTCGCGTCGTCGACGTCGGCGGCGGCGCGGAACGCCTCGCGGGTCCCGGCGGTGAACACGGTCCACGCGGCCATCAGGTCCACCGCCGGGTCCCCGATGCCGAGGCAGCCGAAGTCGATGACGGAGGTCAGCCGTCCGTCGACGGCGAGCAGGTTGCCCGGCAGCAGGTCCCCGTGTAGCCAGACAGGTGCACCGTCCCAGTCGGGCAGGCGCAGGGTCCGCTCCCAGACCTCCGTCGCGAGCGCCGGGTCGATCGTGCCGTCGGAGCCGAGGTCGCGGATGGCGGCCCGTACCTCCTCGTCGTTACGGCCGGGCGGCGCGCCCCGATAGGAGGGCGGGCCCCCGGCAGCGTCGACTTTGTGCAGAGCGGCGATGAACCGACCCAACTCCACGGCGGCGTCGGCCAGTTCGACCAGCTCATTGGAGCCCTCCAGCCACCGATACACCCCCCACGGCAGCGCGAACCCCGCACCGGGCTCACCCACGGCCACCGGCACCGGCACCGACAGCGGCAGATGCGGGGCCAGTTGAGGCAGCCAGCGATGCTCCCGGATGATCTGCCCCTCGCCGCCGGGCAGCCGGGGCAACCGTACGACCAGGTCGTCGCCGAGCCGGTACATGGCGTTGTCGGTACCGGCCGAGCGGACCAGACGGACCGGGAGCCGGGCCCACTGCGGGAACTGCTCCGGGATCAGCCGACGGACCAGCTCCGCGTCGATGTCGAGTTCGTCGGGGCGCATCTTCGGCATGGGGCTCCAAGAGGTGTGGCCGGGGCGGCAGGGGAGCCTAACCGCGCCCCCGTCACCCCGGCCACCGCATTTCCCGTGCGCTCAGCCCACGTTGACCGCACTCCAGGCCGCCGCCACCGCCGCGTACTCCGTGCTGCCCGCGCCGTACAGATCCTTCGCCGCGCTCAAAGTCGCCGTACGGGCGCCCGCGTAGTTCGTCGACGACGTCATGTAGACCGTCAGCGCCCGGTACCAGATCGCACCCAGCTTGGCCCGGCCGATGCCGGTGACCGAAGAGCCGTTGCAGGTGGGCGAGTTGTGCGCGACCCCGTTGATCGTCTTGGCGCCGCTGCCCTCCGCGAGGAGGTATGCGAAGTGGTTGCCGACGCCGGAGGAGTAGTGGACGTCGAGGTTGGCCGTGGTCGAGCTCCAGCAGTCCACCGAACTGCCGTCCTTGGAGGGCTTGTCCATGTAGCGCAGCGCATCCTGCCCGAACCCGTCCCGGACGATCTTCTCGCCGATCAGATAGTCCCCGGGGTCCGAGCCGTTCGCCGCGTGGAACTCCACCAGCGCGCCGAAGATGTCGGAGGTCGCCTCGTTCAGGCCCCCGGACTCGCCCGAGTAGGTCAGCGCCGCCGTCTTCGACGTCACCCCGTGCGACATCTCGTGGCCCGCCACGTCCAGCGACACCAGCGGACCGAGGTTCGTCCCGTCACCGTCGCCGTAGGTCATGCAGAAGCAACTGTCGTCCCAGAAGGCGTTGTTGTACCGCGTCCCGTAGTGCACCCGGTTGTACGAGCCCTTGCCGTCGCCCGCGATGCCGTTGCGGCCGTGGACGCCCTTGAAGTAGTCCCAGGTCATGTCGGTGCCGTACTGCGCGTCCACGGCCGCCGTCGCACGATCGGTGCCCGTGCCCCAGTGGTTGTCGGCGTCGGTGAACACCGTCGACGGCGCCCGGCTGATGCAGATGGTGGTGAGCAGGCACAGGTCGGTCTTGTTGGCCGCGTCGCCGGTGTAAGTGCCCCCGCGTGAAGGGTCCTTGAGTTCGTACGTCGATCCCGACTGCGTCGTGTTCAACGGAACCGTCCCGCTGTACAGCGACTTCCCGTCACCGCTCACCGTCTCCAGGGTGTCCCAGGCGTCGATCTGCGCGCCGGTGCGCGCGTCGGTCAGTACGGTCCGCCCGACCGGGTTGCCGAGGGAGTCCTTGGCGAGCACATCCGTCTGCCAGGCCAGCTTGGGCGCGCCGTGCAGGGCGTCCACGACCAGCCGGGGTTTCGCGGTGAGCTGCCGGAGCGCCTCACCGAGGTTGGCGGCGCGCAGGGCGTTGACGGCGAGGTCTGCGGCGCGGGTGGCGGGCAGGGCGGGGGTGACACCGGCGGCCGGGGCGACGGAACCCTTCACAGCCCGGGACGCGCTGCGGTAGGTACCGTCCTTGGTGAGGTGGACGACGAAGTCACCGCCCAGCACCGGAAGTTGACGATACGTCCGGTCGTACCGCACATGCTGCGTGCCGTCCGCGTCGACGATCACATCCCGGACCTTCGTGGCCTCCGCGGAGGTCAGGCCCAGGTGGGTGAGGGCGTTGGCCGCGTTCTCGACGGCGGCGGCCCGCGTCGGCCCGTCCGCGGCACCGGCGGACGGGGTGAGCGTCGCGGCGAGCAGGCCGGCCGCGGTGACGGCCACACCGGCGGTGGCGAGACGGGTACCTCGGGCGTGCGGCCGTATGCGGCTCATGGATCTCCTCGGGAACGCGCCTGGCGACCGGCGCAGGGGGAACGGGAGCGATCTTGTCCTGCGATTTAAGGGGCCATGACAGGTCGGTGGCCAGGGCCGTCCCGTGGAGATGTGTGAGGGGTCAGAATCGTTTCTGTGAGCCCTGTGACTTTGCCGTTCTTCGTCTACGGAACCCTCCGCCCCGGAGAGCCCAACCACGACGTCTTCCTCCGAGGCCGCACGCTCAAGGAGGAACCGGCAACCCTCAACGGCGCGCTGCTGTACGACGGTCCTGGATATCCGTACGTGGTCGAGGAACCAGGCGCCCGCGTCCGCGGCGAGCTGATCACGGCCCGCCCCGAGGAGTACGCGGACCTCCTGAGGGCCCTGGACAGGCTGGAGGACTACGCGCCGGGAGACCCACGGAACCTCTACGAACGGGTCGAGCGAGAGGTACTCACCGGCTCACGCCGGGTACGCGCGTGGGTGTATGTGGCCGCCCCGGCCGTCGCCGCTCGCCTAAGAGCGCACGGCAAACTCATCGAGACCGGCGACTGGGCCCTACGACGGTGACGTCACCGTTTCCACCCGCACCGCGCACACCTTGAACTCCGGCATCCGTGACGTCGGGTCGAGCGCCGGGTTGGTCAGCGTGTTCGCGCGGCCCTCGCCCGGCCAGTGGAAGGGCATGAAGACCGTGTCGGGGCGGATGGCGGTCGTGATGCGGGCCGGGGCCACCGCTCGGCCGCGACGGGAGATCACCGCCAGCGAGTCGCCCTCGGCCGCGCCGAGCCGCGCCGCAAGGCGGGGGTGCAGCTCCACGAAGGGGCCCGGCGCGGCCGCGTTGAGCTCGTCGACCCGGCGGGTCTGGGCGCCCGACTGGTACTGGGACACCACCCGTCCCGTCGTCAGCAGCACCGGGTACTCGTCGTCCGGTTCCTCCGCCGTCGCCCGGTGCGCGACCGGCACGAAGCGGGCCCGGCCGTCCTCCGTGGCGAACCGGTCGTGGAAGAGGCGGGGCGTGCCGGGGTGAACGGCCTCGGCGGAGTTCGCGTCCGTCGGGCACGGCCAGAACACACCGTTCTCCTCCGCGAGCCTGCGATACGTGATCCCGGAGTAGTCGGCGGGGCCGCCCGCACTGGCCCGGCGCAGCTCCTCGAAGACCTCCTCGGGGTCGATCGGGAAGCCCTTCTCCACACCGAGGCGGTCGGCCAGCTCGTGCATGACCTCCAGGTCGCTGCGGATGCCGTCGGGGGGCGTGATCGCCTGCCGGCGCAGGAGCACCCGCCCCTCCAGGTTCGTCGTCGTCCCCGCCTCCTCCGCCCACTGCGTCACCGGCAGGACGACATCCGCCAGGGCCGCCGTCTCCGACAGCACGACGTCACAGACGGCAAGGAAATCAAGGGACCTGATGCGATCCTCGATATGCGCGGCGCGCGGCGCCGACACCACCGGGTTGGAGCCCATCAGCAGCAGCGCGCGAATGTCCGTACCCAGCGCGTCCAGCAGCTCGTACGCGCTGCGCCCCGGGCCCGGCAGCGAGTCGGGGTCCACGCCCCACACCTCGGCCACATGCCGCCGTGCCTCCGGGTCCGTCAGCTTGCGGTAGCCGGGCAACTGGTCGGCCTTCTGGCCGTGTTCGCGTCCACCCTGGCCGTTGCCCTGGCCGGTGAGACAGCCGTAGCCGGACAGCGGGCGGCCAGCGCGGCCGGTCGCCAGGCACAGGTTGATCCAGGCGCCCACGGTGTCGGTGCCCTTGGACTGCTGCTCCGGACCGCGGGCGGTGAGCACCATCGCGGACTCCGGCTCGCAGAACATCCGTACCGCCTCGCGGAGTTCGGGCACGGACACGCCCGTGATCCGCTCCACGTACTCGGGCCAGTGGGCCAGCGCCTCCGCGCGGGCCTCCTCCCAGCCGGTCGTCCGCTCGCGGATGTACTCCTCGTCCGTGCGCCCCTCGGCGACGACCAGGTGCAGCAGCCCGAGCGCGAGGGCCAGGTCGGTGCCGGGGCGGGGCGCGAGGTGCAGGTCGGCCTGCTCGGCGGTCTTGGTGCGGCGCGGGTCGACGACGATCAGGGTGCCGCCGTTCTCGCGCAGCTCGTTGAAGAACCGCAGCGACGGCGGCATGGTCTCCGCGAGATTGGACCCGACGAGGATCACACAGCCCGACTTCGGGATGTCCTCCAGCGGGAACGGCAGGCCTCGGTCGAGCCCGAACGCCTTCATTCCGGCGGCCGCCGCAGACGACATGCAGAAGCGGCCGTTGTAGTCGATCTGGGAGGTGCCGAGCACCACTCGCGCGAACTTGCCGAGCGTGTACGCCTTCTCGTTGGTCAGACCGCCGCCGCCGAAGACCCCGCACGCGTCCGGGCCATGTTCCGTCCGCGTGCGGCCGAGCCCCTCGGCGACCCGGTCCAGCGCCTCCTCCCAGGAGGCGGGCATCAGCGTGCCGTCCTCGGAGCGCACCAACGGCGAGGTCAGACGGACGCTCGACGAAAGGACCGCCGGCGCCGTACGCCCCTTGCCGCACAGCGCGCCCCGGTTCACCGGGAAGTCCGCCCGCTCACTCAGCTCGACCGTCCCGTCCGGGGCGGCCGTCAGATTCATCCCGCACTGCAGGGCGCAGTACGGACAGTGCGTGGGCGTGGCGGTGTTCTGCATGCCCTCCAGCGTGCTTCGGCCGTGTTACGTGTCGTGACGGCGGATTGTTACGCCGCGTCGACGGCGACCTCCCCACCGGAGCCCGGCCGACGTGAGGCCGGACCGGCCAACCGGCGTGAGGCGCGGACCGGCACACCGCTCAGTTGCCGCCGAGCGGGGAGAAAGTTGCCCCTGAGGTGAAAGACGTCACATGTGACGCATTTCGTTCCTTACTTGGCCGATCACGCCTAGTTGAGTGTTGAAGAACCGGAGCTACAGTCGAGCCCACGTGCAGCCAGGCGCCGCTGCACGGCTTCCGCACGGCGTACGCCTCCCCACTCAAACAGCCAGGAGGTTCTCTCCGTCATGCCCCTGCGCCATCTCACCCCCCGCGACCAGCGCCTCTTCCGGCAGTACGGCCACGGCCCCACCATCCGCGTCCCGGTCCCGCTGATCCACCGCGCCTTCGAACGGCGGGCCGCGGCCACCCCGCACGGCGTCGCCGCCGAACACCAGGGCGCGCTCCTCACGTACGGCGAACTCGACCGCCGCGCCGACGCCCTCGCCGCCCGCCTGGCCCGCGAGGGCATACGGCCCGGCGACCATGTCGGCCTGTTCGTCCGCCGCTCGATCCCGATGCTCGTCGGACTGCTCGGCATCCTGAAGGCCGGCGCCGCCTACGTCCCGCAGGACATCGGCCTGGCACCCCCGGCCCAGCTCGACCACGTCGTCCGCACCGCCCGCACCCGAGTCGTCCTCACCATCACGGAACATCTGGCCCGGGTGCCGAGGGGTCCACGCGTGATCGCCGTGGACGAGCCACAGCCGTACGCCCCCGCCCCGCGCCCCGCGATCAGCCCCGACGACGGCGCCTACGTCCTGTTCACCTCGGGCACGACCGGCCGCCCCAACGGCGTCAAGGTCACCCACCGCAGCCTCGCCAACATCCTGCTCACCGAACCCGGCGCCCTCGGCATCCGCCCCGGCGACCGGGTGGCCCAGCTCCTCAACATCGCCTTCGACATGGCCGCCTGGGAGATCCTCGGCGCGCTCGCCCACGGCGCCACCCTCGTCATCCGCGGCAAGGACATCGCGGCGGCGGCCCGTACGGCGACCGTGCTGATCGCGACCCCGACCGTGCTGTCCGGCATCGACCCCGCGAGCTGCCCGCGCGTCCGCACGGTCGCCGTCGCCGGGGAGCCCTGCCCGCGCCCGCTCGCGGACCGCTGGGCCCGGCAGGCGGCCTTCTTCAACTGCTGCGGCCCGACCGAGACGACCATCGTCAACACCATGCGCCGCCACGACCCGACGGCGCCCTTGCTCACCATCGGCCGTCCCACCCCCAACAACACCGTCTACGTCCTCGACGCCGACCGCCGCCCGGTGCCCATCGGCGAGACCGGCGAGATGTGGGCGGGCGGCGCCTGTGTCTCGGCGGGCTATCTGGACAACGACCTCCTGAACGCCGAGCGCTATGCCCCCGACCCCTTCCTCGGCCCGGGCCACCGCATGTTCCGCACCCGTGACCTGGGCAGATGGACACCCGAGGGCGACCTCGAACACCTCGGCCGGACCGACGACCAGGTCAAGGTGCGCGGCTTCAGGGTCGAGCTGGACTCCGTCTCGGCGGTGCTGGAGTCGGTCGAGGGCTGTCTGCGCGCGGTGACGCTGAAGCGGGACGCGCGCACCCTGGTGTCCTTCGTCTGCCCGGCGGACGTCGACCCCGACACGGCCCGGCGCGCGGTGGCGCAGGCGCTGCCGTACTACTGCGTACCCGAGAGTGTCATGCCCCTGCCATTACTGCCGGAGACCGACCGCGGAAAGATCGACAAATCGGCGCTGCTGAGGCTGGCCGAGGAGCGCATGGCGGTGGCGGCCCGATGACCACCTCCCTGGACCGGCTGGCCGTAGAACTGCCCCCGCCGCTCTCCCCGCTGCGCCGCCTGCTCAAGCACCCACGCCTGATGCACTACAACCGGCTGGCGGCACTGGTGATCCTGGCCAACCTCGGCTTCCTGTGGGCGACTTGGCCCGTACCCGAGCAGACCCTCGGCCACGCCGCCCTCGCGAACCTCGCGCTGGCGATCGTCGTCCGCCAGCAGTACGTCATCAACCTCTTCTTCAGGCTGGCCACTTGGGCCCCGACGAGTTGGCCGCTGCGGGTCCGCTGGTCGCTGGGCAAGGTGTACCACTTCGGCGGGCTCCACGTGGGCGGGGCGCTGGCGGGGACGGGTTGGTTCGTGGCACTGACGCTCACGGACTCCAACAACGCCCGGGCGGGGGTGGGTTGGCTGCTGCTGACCCTCCTCACCTTCATCATCGCGACCGCACTACCGCCCTTCCGCTCCCGCCACCACGACCACTTCGAGAAGATCCACCGCTTCGGCGGCTGGATGGCGCTGGCCCTCTTCTGGACGCACACACTGATGTCCACCCCGGGCCCGGTCCCCCTCGCCGTCCTCGCGGTGGTGACCTTCAGCGTTGCGCTGCCCTGGCTGCGGCTGCGCAAGGTCGACGTACGCGTCGAACGCCCCTCCCCGCACGTGGCGTTGGCCCGCTTCGACTACGGGGAGACCCCGTTCGCCGGCTCCTCCACGGCGGTCAGCCGCAGCCCGCTGAAGGAATGGCACTCCTTCGCCAACGTCCCCGCCCCCGGCCGACCGGGCTTCCGGCTGACCATCTCCAGAGCGGGCGACTGGACAGGATCCTTCATCGACGACCAGCCGTCGAAGGTATGGGTCAAGGGCATCACCACGGCCGGAGTCGCCAATATCGAGACCCTGTTCACCAAGGTCGTCTACGTGGCGACCGGCAGCGGCATCGGCCCCTGCCTGCCTCACCTGCTGGCCGCCGAAGTCCCCTCCCGCCTGGTCTGGGCCACCCGCGACCCCCGTACGACCTACGGCGACACCCTCGTCGACGAGATCCTCGCCGTCCAGCCGCACGCGGTCGTCTGGGACACCTCCCAGCACGGCAAGCCCGACATGGTGAGCCTCGCGTACGCCGCCTACCGGGACTTCGACGCCGAGGCCGTCATCTGCATCTCCAACAAGAAGCTGACCTGGCAGGTGGTGCACGGCCTGGAGCGGCGCGGCATCCCGGCGTACGGAGCGATCTGGGACTCGTAGAAAGGGAATCCGATGAACCACCTCAAGATCGAGCGGTACGGCAGGGTCGTCACCGTCCGCCTGAACCGCCCACACGTGCGCAACGCGCTGAGCGGCGAGTTGCTCGCCGAACTCCTCGACGCGCTCCGTGTGTTGGATCAGGACCCGGAGGTCGGCTGCTTCGTCCTCACCGGCTCGGAACAGGTCTTCGCGGCGGGCGCCGACATCAAGGAGATGGCGGGCAAGTCGGCCGTCGACATGATGACGGAGGACTACTTCGCCGCGTGGGAGCACTTCGCCGACCTACGCACACCGAAGATCGCGGCGGTCAACGGGCCTGCCCTGGGCGGGGGTTGCGAACTGGCGATGATGTGCGACGTCGTGATCGCGGGGGAGTCGGCGGTGTTCGGCCAGCCGGAGATCAAGCTGGGCGTCATCCCCGGCATCGGCGGCACCCAGCGCCTGACCCGGCTGATCGGCCGGGCCAAGGCGATGGACCTGATCCTCACCGGCCGCCCGATGGACGCCCGGGAGGCGGAGGCGAGCGGCCTGGTGTCCCGGGTGGTCCCCGACGACCAGGTACTCCCGGCGGCCCTGGAGACGGCCTCGACGATCGCCTCCTACAGCCGTAGGGCGGTCAGGGCGGCGCGTGAGTGCGTGGATCAGGCCCTGGAGACGGGCCTGCGGGAAGGCGTCCGCTTCGAACGCCGCGTGTTCCACGGGCTGTTCGCCACCGAGGACCAGAGCGAAGGCATGACCGCCTTCCTGGAGAAACGCGCCCCACGCTTCACCGGCCGCTAGCGAGAGCCTCCTGGACCCCCGGTTCCTCCGGCCCGAGGAACCGGGGGTCCGGGCGGAAGATTGCGTCCAGGGCGGCCTTGCCTGCCGCGAAGATCTCGCGGGTGCCGCCGTAGTACCAGGTGGAGTCGTGCACGGCGTCCACGCCGACGCCGTAGGACGTGACCCCGGCAGCCTGGCACAGGGCCACGGCCCGCCGGATGTGGAAGCCCTGGCTGATCAGGATGGCCTCGTCGACGCCGAAGATCTTCTTCGCGCGTACGCAGGAGTCCCAGGTGTCGAAGCCGGCGTAGTCGCTGACGATCCGCGCGTCGGGCACCCCGTGCCGGGCGAGATAGGCGCGCATCGCGTCCGGCTCGTCGTACTCCTCACGGCTGTTGTCGCCGGTGACGAGGACGACCTCGACCCGCCCCGCGCGGTACAGCTCGGCCGCCGCGTCCAGCCGATGGGCGAGATACGGCGAGGGCTCCCCCTGCCACAGACCCGCGCCGAAGACGACGGCCACATCGGTGCGGGGCGCGTCGGCGACGGTGCGCAGCCGGTCGCCCGTGGAGACGTACATCCAGGTCATCGGCAGCAGCGCCAGCACACACGCCGCCATCAGCGCCTGCACCAGCCGCCGCTGTCCGGTACGGGTGCGCGGCAGGCGGATCTTCATGCACCGTAGGACGTCGATGACCGGGCCCCGGTTGCGTGACCAAGCTCACCCCGGCCGCTGAAACCCCAGGTCACACCGCCTCACACACCCCGGGTCCCGGACGGTGAACCTGCGGAAAAGACCCGTGACCCCCGTGCAACGGCGCGGCAACCTCCGCCCACCACCATCGGTTCATGACGGCGTCGAAATCACTTCACGACGAGTCCACGTCCCTCGACAGTACGGCGCACCTCATGAACCGGATCAGCAGCCAGCTCGCCAGCCAGCTCAGCCTCGTCTCCCTCGACGGCCGGCGCCGCCCCACCGCGCCCGCGCTGGTGGTGGTGGCCCACGGCAGCCGCGACCCACGAGCCCTGAGCACGGTGCACACCCTCCTGGACCGAGTCCGCGAACTGCGTCCGGGGCTGCCCGTGCACCTGGGCCACATAGAACTGAACGCCCCCCTGCTCCCCGACACCCTCGCCGCCCTGAACACGGCAGAGGCGATCCTGGTCCCCCTCCTCCTCAGCCGCGGCTACCACGTGAAGAGAGACATCCCCGAGATGGCGGCGGAGTCCGGCGTACGGGCGAAGGTGGCGACGGCGCTGGGCCCGCACCCCCTGCTGGTGGAGGCGCTGTACGACCGCCTGATGGAGGCGGGCTGGGCCGAGACCCCGGGAACGGCAGTGGTCCTGGCGGCGGCGGGCTCTCGCGACCCCGAGTCCAAGGTGGACACCAACCGCACGGCAGCTCTGCTGTCGGAGCGCCTGGGCGTCCCGGTGATGCCCTCCTACGCCACGACGGCCACCCCCACGGTCCCCGACGCCATCAAGCTGCTGACCGCCCAGGGCCACCACCGCATAGCCGTGGCCTCCTACTTCACGGCCCCGGGCCGCTTCGCGACAGAGTGCGCGGAAGCGGCTCCATGGATCGCGTCGGGCCCGCTGGGCCCCCACCCGGCGATGGCAAGACTCCTCCTGCACCGCTACGACCAGATGCTGGCAACCCCGGTGAGCAAGGAACGAGCATTGGCGTCGGCGTAAGAACCAAGGGCAACTGGACGTACCTAGGGGCGCGGGGAACGGCGCGACCAGCCACAACGAACGCCGCACCCGCCCGAAAACAGAACCCGGCAGACGCATAGGCGCTTACTGTCGACGCATGGCGCACGAGAACCACATCCCACCCCCCGGCTACGACCCCACGTCAGTGGAACGCTGGGCCAAAGAACCGGACAAGCGCCCAGGCCGCTCCGCCTTCCAACGAGACCGCGCGCGAATCCTCCACTCCTCCGCCCTGAGAAGGCTCGCCGGCAAAACCCAGGTCGTCACGCCGGGCGAGCGCAGCGCCTCCGCCTGGGACGCAAGCCCCCGCACCCGCCTCACCCACTCCCTCGAATGCGCCCAAGTAGGCCGCGAACTCGGCGCCGCCCTCGGCTGCGACCCGGACCTGGTGGAAGCCGCCTGCCTGGCCCACGACCTCGGCCACCCTCCCTTCGGCCACAACGGCGAACAGGCCCTGAACGAATTCGCCCATGACGTCGGCGGCTTCGAGGGCAACGCCCAGTCCCTCAGACTCCTCACCCGGATCGAGCCCAAACGGTTCACCCCGGAGGGCTCCGTAGGACTCAACCTCACCCGCGCCACCCTCGACGCCGCCACCAAGTACCCCTGGCCCCGAGGCGCCCACCCCACCGACCCGAAGTCCCTGAAGTTCGGCGCCTACGAGGACGACAGGCCGGTCTTCGACTGGGTCCGCGAGACCGCCCCCGGCACCCGCGCCACCTTCGAGGCGCAGGTGATGGACTGGTCCGACGACGTGGCCTACTCCGTGCACGACGTCGAGGACGGACTGCACGCGGGCCATATCGACCCCAACTGCCTGCATGCCGAACCGGAACGCCAGGCCGTCTTCGCGGTCGCCATCGGCCGGTACGTCCCCGAGGACACCGACCCGGCCGAACTCGCCGAAGCCCTGGACCGACTGCAGGAAGAGCCCTGGTGGCCGCACGGCTACGACGGCACCGCCGTCGCCCAGGCCCGTCTGAAGGACGCCACCAGCCAGCTCATCGGCCGCTTCTGCCTCGCCGCGGAGGCCGCCACCCGCGCTGCGTACGGCACCGGCCGGCTCACCAGATACGGCGCCGAGCTCGTCGTACCGAAGGAAGCGCGGCTGGAGTGCGCGGTGCTGAAGGCCGTCGCCGACCGGTACGTCATGCAGCGGGCCGAGCAGGAGCTGCTGCGGGCCGATCAGCGGATCGTGGTGGCCGAACTGGCCGAGGCGCTGACCGCGCGGGCGCCGGAGGGGCTCGACCCTCAGTTCCGGGCGTTGTTCGACCGGGCACCCGACGACCGGGCGCGCAAGCGGGTGATCGTGGACCAGATCGCGTCCCTCACCGACGCCTCGGCCCGTTCGCTTCACGTACGCCTTACGGGGCACTCGTGAGGGTGAGGGGGCGTGGGTGAAGTAAAACGCGCCCGAATGTGACCCTCCGTGGCCTGATCGGGCCACTCCCTCTTCCCCCATCACGCTCCGTGCGGGACGCTCCCATGTGGCGGCACCCTTACGAGGAGGCATCAAGTGGTCGACGCGGATCAGACATTCGTCATCGTCGGAGGAGGGCTCGCCGGCGCGAAGGCGGCCGAGACGCTGCGGGCGGAGGGCTTCACGGGCCGCGTGATACTGATCAGCGACGAGCGCGACCACCCCTACGAGCGTCCGCCGCTCTCCAAGGGCTATCTGCTCGGCAAGGAGGAGCGCGACAGCGTCTTCGTGCACGAGCCCGCCTGGTACGCGCAGAACGACATCGAGCTGCATCTCGGCCAGACCGTCGACGCGATCGACCGCACGGCGCGCACGGTCCGCTTCGGCGAGGACGGCACGGTCGTCCACTACGACAAGCTGCTGCTCACGACCGGCGCCGAGCCCCGTCGTCTCGACATCCCGGGCACCGACCTGGCCGGCGTCCACCATCTGCGCCGGCTCGCGCACGCCGAGCGGCTGCGCCACGTCCTGACCTCGCTCGGCCGGGACAACGGCCACATCGTCATCGCCGGGGCCGGCTGGATCGGCCTGGAGGTCGCGGCGGCGGCCCGGGAGTACGGCGCCGAGGTCACCGTCGTGGAGCCCGAGCCGACCCCGCTGCACGGCGTCCTCGGCCCGGAGCTCGGCCAGCTCTTCGCCGAGCTGCACCGCGAGCACGGGGTGCGCTTCCACTTCGGGGCGCGGCTGACCGAGATCACCGGGCAGGACGGGGTGGTGCTGTCCGCGCGTACGGACGACGGCGAGGAGCATCCGGCGCACGACGTGCTGGCCGCGATCGGGGCGGCGCCCCGGACGGGGCTCGCCGAGGCGGCCGGCCTCGAGCTGGCCGACCGTGCGCACGGCGGCGGAGTCGTCGTCGACGAGCGGCTGCGCACCTCCGACCCCGATATCTACGCCGCCGGCGATGTCGCGTCCTTCCCGCACGCCCTCTTCGGCACCAGCCTGCGCGTCGAGCACTGGGCCAACGCCCTGAACGGCGGCCCGGTCGCGGCCCGCGCGATGCTCGGCCGGGACGTCGTCTACGACCGTGTGCCCTACTTCTTCTCCGACCAGTACGACTTGGGGATGGAGTACTCCGGCTGGGCGCCCCCCGGCTCCTACGACGAAGTGGTGATCCGAGGGGACGCGGGGAAGCGGGAGTTCATCGCCTTCTGGCTGAAGGAGGGCAGGGTGCTGGCCGGGATGAATGTGAATGTGTGGGACGTCACAGACCCCATCCAGCGGCTGATCCGGTCGAGGGCACAGGTGAACGAGGAGGCGCTGGCGGACCCACACGTAGCGCTGGAAAGCCTCATCCCGTAGGCGTCAGGACTGTCGGTCCACCACCGTAGAATCGCTGCGTGGCAGGACGGATCAACGACGAGGACGTGAAGGCGGTACGGGACGCGGTCCCGATCGACGCCGTGGTGTCCGAGTACCTCCAGCTGCGCAATGCCGGCGGCGGGAACCTCAAGGGACTCTGTCCCTTCCATGACGAGAAATCGCCGTCCTTCCAGGTCAGCCCGAGCAAGGGACTCTTCCACTGCTTCGGCTGCCAGGAGGGCGGCGACACCATCACATTCGTGATGAAGGTCGACCACCTCTCCTTCTCCGAGGCGGTCGAGCGGCTCGCCGGCCAGGCCGGCATCACCCTGCGCTACGAGGAGGGCGGGTACAACCCCGCCCACCAGCGCGGCGAACGGATCCGGCTGGTCGAGGCCCACAAGATCGCCGCCGAGTGGTACGCCGAGCAGCTCGCCGTCAGCCCCGAGGCCGAGACCGGCCGGGTCTTCCTCGCCGAGCGCGGCTTCGACCAGGCCGCCGCCGTCCACTTCGGCGTCGGCTACAGCCCGCAGGGCTGGGACCACCTCACCCGCTTTCTGCGCGGCAAGGGCTTCACCGACAAGGAACTGATCCTCTCCGGCCTCGCCCAGGAGGGCCGCCGCGGCCCCATCGACCGCTTCCGGGGCCGTCTGATGTGGCCGATCCGCGACATCGGCGGCGAGGTGGTCGGCTTCGGCGCCCGGAAGCTGTACGAGGCGGACAACGGCCCGAAGTACCTCAACACCCCCGACACGGCCATCTACAAGAAGTCCAACGTCCTCTACGGCATCGACCTCGCGAAGCAGCACATCGCCAAGTCCAGCCGCGCGGTCGTCGTCGAGGGCTACACCGACGTCATGGCCTGCCACCTCGCCGGGGTCACCACGGCCATCGCCACCTGCGGTACGGCGTTCGGCGGCGACCACATCAAGATCCTCCGCCGTCTCCTCATGGACAACGGCTCGGCCCGCGTGATCTTCACCTTCGACGGCGACGCGGCAGGCCAGAAAGCGGCTCTGCGCGCCTTCGAGGACGACCAGAAGTTCGCCGCCGAAACCTATATCGCCATCGCCCCCGACGGCATGGACCCCTGCGAGCTGCGCCTGGCCAAGGGCGACGAGGCCGTCGCCGACCTGGTCGAACCCCGCACCCCGCTCTTCGAGTTCGCACTCCGCCAGATCGTCGTCCGCTACGACCTGGACACCCCGGCGGGCCGCGCCGCCGCCCTGGACGAGGCGGCCCCGATCGTCGCCCGCATCAAGAACAGCGGCGCCCAGCACGAGGTCGCCGTCCAGCTCGCCGGCATGCTCGGCATCCTCGACACCCAGTTCGTCGTCAAGCGGGTGGCCCAGCTGGCCCGTTGGGCCCGCGACCGCGGTGGCAAGGGCCCGGCCCCGGCGCGCGGCCCGCAGCAGCCGTACGACGCCGCTCCCCGGCCGATGGCGGGGGGCCCGGCGCTCAACCTCCGCAACCCCGTCTACGCCACCGAGCGCGAGCTGCTCAAGCTCGCCCTCCAGCGCCCGGAGCTCGTGTCCCCGGCCTTCGACGCGTACGGCATCGACGAGTTCACCGCCGCGCCCTACGCCGCCGTACGCCAGGCCGTCATGGAGGCGGGCGGCTCTGAGTACGGCGTACAGGATCCGCAGGACTTTCTGGTCCGGGTGCGGGACGCGGCGCCCGACGACTCGGTCCGCGCGATGGTCACCGAGCTCGCGGTCGAGGCGATCATGCGCCGCACGGTCGACGAGAACTACGCGGGCGAACAGCTCGTCACGGTTCGCCGTCGAGCCGTCGAGCGCCGCATTCGTGACATCCAGTCCCAGATGGCCCGTCTGTCGGCCGGCGGGGATCCGGCCCAACTGGCCGCGGTACAGAACGAACTGTGGGTCCTCCAGCAGTACGACCAGGCGCTGCGGGAGCACGGAGCCGCAGCTCTGTAGCCCTCCGGGCCCGGCGCGATAACCACCCGGTCACGGACCGGACGCAAAAAGTCACCGCACGCCCCTCGTGGCGGCGATGTGTCGTACTCCACACTGGGTTCCGGTGCCTGAGTCCTCGGAGCGCGGCCGATCCGTCCCCCACGGGTCCCACACCCCCGCGGTTCCGCTCATCGCGTACGGGACGGACAGCGGCGAGGCCGCCGACTCCGCCCTCGAAGCCGCGCTGCCGCACTTTTCAGCAGCGATCATCCTGGAGGTCGCCCCCGTGCAGACCCAGACCCTGACCCAGACCGACGGCAGGACCGCCGGCGGCACTGACACAGAGCCGGACGGAGAGACCGACGTTCTCGTCGCGGTGCCCCCACAGAACCGTGCCGTGCGCCACCCCGAGAGCGAGCCGGAGAGCCCGGCCGTACTCGAAGAACCGCCCGCCGAGGCAGTGGAGACCGAGGCGCCCGAGCCGGTGGAGCCGGTGCGCGCCGCCCGTGCCGACACCAGCGGGCCGTCCTCGGACCTGTTCCGCCAGTATCTGCGGGAGATCGGCCGCATCCCGCTGCTCACGGCCGCCGAGGAGGTCGAACTCGCCCGCCGCGTCGAGGCCGGCCTGTTCGCCGAGGAGAAGCTCAGCAGCGCCCCCGACCTGGACAGCCAGTTGGCGCTGGACCTGGACCGCCTGGTGGTGATGGGCCGGATGGCCAAACGCCGCCTGATCGAGGCGAACCTGCGCCTCGTGGTCTCCGTGGCCAAGCGGTACGTGGGCCGCGGACTGACCATGCTGGACCTGGTCCAGGAGGGAAACCTGGGGCTGATCCGCGCCGTCGAGAAGTTCGACTACGCCCGCGGCTACAAGTTCTCCACGTACGCCACCTGGTGGATCCGCCAGGCCATGTCCCGGGCGCTGGCCGACCAGGCCCGTACGATCCGCGTCCCGGTCCATG
This sequence comes from Streptomyces sp. NBC_00287, assembly GCF_036173105.1. NCBI lineage: Bacteria > Bacillati > Actinomycetota > Actinomycetes > Kitasatosporales > Streptomycetaceae > Streptomyces > Streptomyces sp. NBC_00287. The sequence continues at coordinate 3,126,110 of NZ_CP108053.1, read as the reverse complement.
TCGTGGAGCTGATCAACCGGGTCGTCCGGGTCCAGCGCCGCATGCTCCAAGAACGCGGCTACGAGCCGACTCCGGAGGAAGTGGCCGCCCACCTGGACCTCGCCCCGGAGCGAGTGAGCGAGGTCCTGCGGTTGGCCCAGGAACCGGTCTCCCTGCACGCCCCGGTGGGCGAGGAGGACGACGTGGCCCTGGGCGACCTGATAGAGGACGGCGACGCGACAAGCCCGGTGGAATCGGCGGCGTTCCTGCTCCTGAGGGAGCACCTGGAAGCAGTCCTCTCCACCCTGGGCGAACGCGAACGCAAGGTGGTCCAACTCCGCTACGGCCTGGCCGACGGCCGCCCCCGCACGCTGGAGGAGATAGGCCGCATCTTCGGAGTGACCCGGGAACGCATCCGCCAGATCGAGTCGAAGACCCTGAACAAGCTCCGCGACCACGCGTTCGCGGACCAGCTGAGGGGTTACCTGGACTGAGGAAGGGGGGCCGCCCGGTGGCGGCCCCCGTGCTGCCTAGTCGACCTCGGCGACCGCCTCCGCGAACTGCGCCTTGTACAGCCGCGCATACGCCCCGTCGGCCGCCAACAGCTCGCCGTGCGCGCCCTGTTCCACGATGGAGCCGTTCTCCATCACCAGGATCGTGTCCGCGTCCCGGATCGTCGACAGACGATGCGCGATGACGAACGACGTACGCCCGTGCGCGAGCTTCGCCATCGCCTTCTGGATCAGAACCTCCGTACGCGTGTCGACCGACGACGTCGCCTCGTCCAGCACCAGGATCACCGGATCCGACAGGAACGCCCGGGCGATGGTGATCAGCTGCTTCTCACCCGCGCTGACCCCCGCACCCTCGTCGTCGATCACCGTGTCGTAGCCGTCCGGCAGCGTACGGACGAACCGGTCCGCGTGGGCCGCCCGCGCCGCCTCCTCGATCTCGCCCCGGGAGACCTCGCGAGACGCCCCGTACGCGATGTTCTCCGCGATCGTCCCGCCGAACAGCCAGGTGTCCTGCAGCACCATGCCTATCCCGGAGCGCAGTTCGTCCCGGGACATCGTCGCGACGTCCACGCCGTCCAGCGTGATCCGCCCGCCGGAGACCTCGTAGAACCGCATGAGGAGATTGACCAGCGTGGTCTTCCCGGCGCCGGTCGGGCCGACGATCGCGACCGTCTGTCCGGGCTCCACCGTCAGCGAGAGGTCCTCGATGAGCGGCTTCTCGGGGTCGTACCGGAAGGAGACACCCTCCAGCGCCACCCGCCCGCGCAGCTCCTCGGGCCGCACCCCGGGCACGGGGTCCGCCGACTGCTCCTCCGCGTCGAGGAGTTCGAAGATCCGCTCGGCGGAGGCGACCCCGGACTGCACCAGGTTCGCCATGGACGCGACCTGCGTGAGCGGCATGGAGAACTGCCGCGAGTACTGGATGAAGGCCTGCACGTCACCGATGGACAGGGAGCCCGACGCGACCCGCAGACCGCCGACCACCGCCACCAGCACATAGTTGATGTTCGACACGAACATCATCAGCGGCTGCATGATCCCGCTGTTGAACTGCGCCTTGAACCCGGCCTCGTACAGCGCGTCGTTCTGCTCGGCGAACTGCTGTGCCGACTCGTCCTGCCGCCCGAACACCTTCACCAGGGTGTGCCCGGTGTACATCTCCTCGACGTGGGCGTTGAGCTTGCCGGTCGAGCGCCACTGCTGCACGAAGTGCGGCTGCGACCGCTTGCCGACCCGGGTGGCGATGTAGAAGGAGAGCGGCACGGTCACCAGCGCCACGAGCGCCAGGATCCACGACACCCAGAACATCATCGCGAGCACACCGATGATGGTCAGCACCGAGTTGATGAGCTGCCCCATCGACTGCTGGAGCGTCTGCCCGATGTTGTCGATGTCGTTCGTGGCACGGGAGAGGACCTCACCGCGCTGCCGCTTGTCGAAGTACGACAGCGGCAGCCGCGACAGCTTCGACTGCACGTCCTCGCGCAGCCGGAACATGGTCCGGTTCACGGCCCGGTTCACCAGCCGCGTCGCCACCGCCATCAGCAGCCCGGCGACGGTGAACACGGCGAGCGCGAGCAGCAGCACATTCCCGACGGCGGTGAAGTCGATGCCCTCGCCGGGCGTGAAGTCGGTGCTGCGGAGCATGTCGGCCATGTCGCCGTCGCCCCGGTCCCGCATGCCCTGCAGGACCTGTTCCTTCGTCTCCCCGGGCGCCATCTCCCGTCCGACGATGCCCGCGAAGACGAGGTCGGTGGCCTTGCCGAGGATCTTCGGCCCGACGACCGACAGACCCACGCTGACCACGACACACAGCAGCAGCACATAGATGGTGAGCCGCTCCGGCTTGAACTGGGCGACCAGCCGCCGGCCCGACACCTTGAAGTCCAGCGAGCGGTGGTCAGGCCCGGTACCGGCCATCATCCGCCCCATCGGCCCGGCCATCAGGCGGCCTCCGCTTCCGTCAGCTGGGAGAGCACGATCTCCCGGTACGTCTCGTTGTCCGCCATCAGCTCATGGTGCCGCCCGGTGCCGACGACCCGGCCCTCGTCGAGCACCACGATCCGGTCGGCGTCCCGGATGGTCGCCACCCGCTGGGCGACGATCACCACGGTCGCCTCGGCGGTCTCCCGGGACAGCGCGGCGCGCAGGGCCGCGTCGGTGGCGTAGTCGAGCGCGGAGAAGGAGTCGTCGAAGAGATAGATCTCCGGGCGCTGCACGAGGGTCCGGGCGATGGCGAGCCGCTGCCGCTGGCCGCCGGAGACATTCGTCCCGCCCTGCGCGATGGGCGCGTCGAGCCCGCCTTCGAGCCGGTCCACGAACTCCTTGGCCTGCGCCACCTCCAGCGCGTGCAACAGCTCCTCGTCGGTGGCGTCCGGATTGCCGTAGCGAAGGTTCGTCGCCACGGTCCCGGCGAACAGATACGGCTTCTGCGGCACCAGGCTGACGGTCTTGGCCAGCACGCGGGGGTCGATCGTGGCCACGTCCTCCCCGTCCACGAGCACCCGCCCGTCGGTCGCGTCGAACAGCCGGGGGACCAGGCCCAGCAGGGTCGACTTGCCGCTGCCGGTCGAGCCGATGACGGCGGTGGTCTCGCCGGGCAGTGCCACCAGGTCGATGCCCTTGAGCACCGGCTCCTCGGCGCCCGGGTAGCGGAAGCCCGCGCCCCGGATCTCCAGATGCCCGTGCCGGCGCAGCTCGCGCACCGGGGAGACCGGTGGCACCACGCTCGACGACGTGTCCAGGACCTCCTGGATCCGCTCGGCACACACCTCCGCGCGCGGCACCATCATGAACATGAAGGTGGCCATCATCACGGACATCACGATCTGCATCAGATAGGCGAGGAACGCCGTCAGGTCACCGATCTGCATGCCGCCGCTGTCGATGCGGTGCGCGCCGAACCACACCACCGCGATCGACGACAGGTTCACCACCGTCATCACGATCGGGAACATCAGCGCGAGCAGGTTTCCGGTGCCCAGCGACATATCGGTGAGCTCGGTGTTCGCCTTCCGGAAGCGCTGCCCCTCGTACTCGTCGCGGATGAAGGCGCGGATCACACGGTTGCCGGTGATCTGCTCGCGCAGCACCCGGTTCACCGTGTCCAGACGCTCCTGCATGGCCCGGAACAGCGGCCGCAGCCGCCGTACGATCAAGGTCACGCAGATGCCCAGCACCGGCACCACCGCGACCAGCACCGCCGACAGCGGCACGTCCAGGCCGAGGGCCAGCACGATGCCGCCGACGCACATGATCGGCGCCGAGACCATGAGCGTGAATGTCATCAGGGCCAGCATCTGGACCTGCTGCACGTCATTGGTGGTGCGGGTGATCAGCGAGGGCGCGCCGAAGTGACCCACCTCACGCGCGGAGAACGACTGCACCCGGTCGAAGACGGCGGCGCGCACGTCCCGGCCGAGCGCCGCGGCGGTCCGGGCGCCGTAGTACACGGCCCCGATGTTGCACACGACCTGCGCCAGCGAGATGCCGACCATCAGGGCGCCGTAACTGAGGATGTAGCCGGTGTCGCCGTTGACGACACCGTTGTCGATGATGTCCGCGTTGAGGGTGGGCAGGTAGAGCGTGGCGCAGGTCTGCAGGAACTGGAGCAGCACCAGCAGGGCGATGGGTTTTCGGTAGGGCCTGAGGTAGGTCCGCAGGAGTCGTATGAGCACGCTGTGTCTCTCGGAGTCGGCGGCGGGACGGTTGGTTGCCCCTGGCCCCTATCGTCGGACACTCCAGTGGTGTTACCTCAACTGATTAACCCAACAAGGGTGTGCTACGAGCGAAACGCCCCCGGATGGGTCTGCTCCCGCACCGAAACGAACTGCTGCCGCACCGCCTGCCCCACCGCCAGCTCCTCGCCGGGCTCCAGCACCTGCGCCGCCGGGCCCTGCCAGGCCGGCGGGGTGCGCGCGTCGAGGGTGCCCTGCGTGGCACCGAGCGCCCAGGCGGCCTGCCGGGCGGCACCGATCGCCGCGTAGTCCGCGGGCTGCGGTACGACGACCTGCGCGCCGAACAGCGAGGCCGCCGAGGCCTGCACCGCGGGCAGCTCGGCCGCCGCGCCCAGCAGGAAGACCCGCCGCACCTCGACCCCCCGGCCGCGCAGTACGTCGAGGGCGTCCGCGAGCCCGCACAGCATGCCCTCGAACGCGGCCCGCGCCAGATGCTCCGGCCGCATCGCCTCCCGCCTGAGCCCGGCCAGGGTCCCGGCGGTGTGCGGCAGATTCGGCGTCCGCTCGCCCTCCAGATAGGGCAGCAGCACCAGCCCGTGCGCCCCCGGCGTGGACTTCATCGCCAGGTCGGACAGGCTCTCCAGATCCGGCAGCCCGAGCAGCTCGGCGGTGCCGCGCAGGGTCCGCACGGCGTTCAGGGTGGTGACGACGGGCAGGTGCATGCCGGTCGCGTCGGCCAGCGCAGTGATCATCCCGGTGGGATCGTGCAGCGCCTCGGGGTGTACGGCCATGACGGACCCGGAGGCGCCGAGCGATACGACGGCGTCCCCGAGACCGATGCCGAGCCCGAAGGCGGCGGCCATCGTCTCGCCGGTCCCGGCGGAGATCAGCAGCCCCTCCGGCGTCGTACCGGCCGCCTCGGCGGGGCCGATCACCTCGGGCAGCATGGCCTGGTGACCGAGCGCCAGCTCGACGAGATCGGTGCGGTAGGCGCCGGTAGCGGCGGACCAGTAGCCGGTGCCGGAGGCGCCGCCGCGGTCGGTGGTCCTGCGCACCGGGCGGCCGAGCAGCTGCCACACCAGCCAGTCATGGGCCTGCAGAAGGACGGCGGTGCGGGCGGCGGCGTCGGGCTCGTTCTTGCCGAGCCAGCGGAGCTTGGTGACGGGGTGCGGCGCCTGCGGCACACACCCCACGGCCTGCGCCCATGCCTCGCGCCCGCCGAGCGCGTCGACGAGATCGGCGGCGGCGACCTGGGCCCGCTTGGCGCCGCCGACCATCGCGGGGCGGGTGGTGTTGCCCTGGGAGTCGAGGGGCACGACGGCGTTCTGCTGCGAGGAGACGCCGATGGCCTGGACACCTTCGAGCAGCCCGCCTCCGGCGGCTTCCCCGAGGGAGAGCAGCCAGGCCTGTGGATCGATGTCCGAGGGGCGCCCGCCCTCCGGGGCTTCCACCGGATGCGGGGCATAACCCTGCCTGAGCACGGCTCCCGTGTCCGCGTCACAGACCACGATGCGTGTGAAATCGGGCGAACTGTCCAACCCGGCGACTATCCCCATGGCCAAATTCTGCCGCACAGTGAGGGGTGACCGTGCCTACCCCGTACTGCTCAGGTGTTGCTGGTGCCCCAGTCGTCCTCGACCTCGCCGTTCGGGTGGCGGTCGCGGAGGCTGCGAACCCGCTGGGCCATGGACTCCGGGACTCGTTCGCCGACCTTGTCGCTGACCGCGTGGTAGGCCTTGCCCGCGTACACCCGGCCCTGCTGCGCCGCCGTCTCCGCGGTGTTGCGGACCGCCGGGTTCTGCGCCACCTGACGCGCCGACTTCTTCAGCTGTTCGTAGCGTTCGCGTCCGGCTCGCGTGCCGAGCACGTAACCCAGAGCCAGCCCGACGACGAACGTGAGCTTGTAGCGCATGGCGGCCAGCCTTCCCTCGTGGGAGTACCGATTGGCGGAGCACCCCCCTGCTTGCGCTAATGTATGTGTCGCAGCGAGCGCCCGCCCCCTGGCGAATACCCAGGTAGGTACGTTCGATGCAACGAGGCATTCCTCCGTAGCTCAATTGGCAGAGCAGCCGGCTGTTAACCGGCAGGTTACTGGTTCGAGTCCAGTCGGGGGAGCTCGGTCCTCCGTAGCTCAATTGGCAGAGCAGCCGGCTGTTAACCGGCAGGTTACTGGTTCGAGTCCAGTCGGGGGAGCAGAACGAACGAGGACCCTTCGGGGTCCTTTTTCATGCCTGCTTCAGGTCCCCGGGAACCGCTCGGGGCACCCTGAAGTCCTTCAGGGCATGCGTAGTCGACCATCCGAAGCAGGAGATCGTATGAGCGGCTATGCTGCGGCAGACGGCGCGTACAAATGTGCGCGACACGCCGCTATGGGGCGGTAGCTCAGCCGGTTAGAGCAGCGGACTCATAATCCGTCGGCCGTGGGTTCGAGTCCCACCCGCCCCACCCCCGCACCCTCCGTGCAGAAACGATGCGACCTGTGGTCTGCGTCTCACGGTGATGGTTCTCGGCCAACTCGGGCGTATTCCGGCCGCCTTGGCCTGACAGCGCTGGTTCCCGGATGCGCATCCTGTCTATGGTGGCCGCCCCAGACAGGGGACGGGGGTCCGGTGAGCGCGTTCAGGTTTCGCCTGCTCGTGACCTCGTACGCCGTGTCCGCCTACGGCAACTACCTCAACCTGATCGCGCTCAGCCTCTTCTCCTACGAGGTCACCGGCACCGCCTTCGGTATCGGCGCCGTGATGGCGCTGCGGCTGCTCGCGGGGGTCGTGGCCGGGCCCGCCGCCGGGGCCGTCACCGCACGGATCGGCCGCCGTACCGTGATGATCGGCGCCGACACCGCCCAGGCCACCGCGATGACCGTACTCGCGCTGTGCGGGGAGCGGACCCCGCTGTGGCTGCTCGGGCTCGCCGTCGTGGTGCTCGGCGCCGGGAACACCTTCTTCAGCGTCGCCCTGCGCAGCGCGGTCCCCGTCATGGTCGGCCAGGAGGCCCGGGCCCGCGCCAATGGCCAGCTGGTCACCGCCCGCTCCCTCGCCACGGTCCTCGGCTTCGCCTCCGCCGCCCCCGTCATCTCCTACGGCGGCTACGGCACCGCCTTCGCCGTCAATGCCGCGAGCTTCGTGGTGTCCGGGGTGGCGCTGCTGGTGCTGCGGCCGCGCACCGAGGAGTCCGGGGAGCCCGAGGCGGCGGAGGGTGCCGCTCCGGGTGGGCCCTGGTGGCGGGCCTGGGCCGGCGTACCCGCGCTGCTGCTCGGGCTGATCGCGCTGCGCGGTACGGACGCGCTGGCCTCCTCCTCGCACAATGTCGCCCTTCCGATCGTCGCCGAGCTCACCAACCCTGCGGACCCCGCGCTGTACATGAGCCGGTTCTGGGCGGCCTGGGCGGTCGGCACCGTCCTTGCCCATCAGGTCCTCAAGCGGTCGAGGGAGGGGCACAGCGAGCGGGCGTTCGCGCTCGGCACCTGCGCGATGTCCTGCTCCTTCATCCTCGCCTTCACCGGGCTGCCCGCCCTGGCGCTGATGGTGGCGGCAGCCGCGGCCGGGTTCGCCGACGGCTGGACCGAGATCGTCTACACCTCACGTCTCCAAGCCGCCGGGGACCGCGAACGAGGGCGGCTTTTCGGCCTGTCCGCCACGGCGGAACAGTCCGGTTTCGCGCTGGGCACCGTCGTCGCGGCGGCCGCCCTGGAGTCCGTGTCCCCGCTGACGGCCGTGGCCCTGTTCCACGGGGTGGCCGTGTGCGGGGCGCTGGTCCTGCTGCTCGCCTCCCGCGCCGGAGGCGGCGTCGACCGGAAAACCACCGACGTCCGGTACACGAGTGACACGGCACCCAGAGAGGGAGAGGGCACGCATGGAACGCGTACGGGGGACGGCCGTCTGCCGGGGGCCTGAGCCGGAACGGGACGCCTCGGATCCGCGCGACGCGGTGGAGGCGCTGCTGCGGGCCGCCGAGCAGGCGGCGGACGCGGGTGTCGTCGCCCTCGGCACCGACGGGTCCGCCGACCGGCTCGCCTACCCCGAACTCCTCCTCCGCGCCCGCCGGCTGCTCGGCGGTCTGCGGGAGCGCGGGGTGGGGCGCGGGGACGTTGTGGTGCTCTGCGGGCTGCCGCTCGTCGACTTCTTCCCGGCCTTCTGGGCCTGTGTGCTCGGCGGCATCCAGCCCGTCGCCATCGCCGAGCCGCCCCTCCCGGGCTCGCCCGCGCGTGAACGGCTGCTGCACGCCTGCGCGTTGCTGAACAACCCGCTCGTCCTCACCGACGCCGCCGATGCCCCCGAAGGCCTGCGGGTGACGGACGTACACGACTGTCTCGACGCCGCGCCCGCGCACGAGTACGTCGAACCCGACGGGTCGGATGTCGCCCTGCTGATGCTCTCCTCCGGCAGCACCGGCGCCCCGAAGGCCGCGCGGCTGACCCACGCGGGGCTCGCGGACTTCGCCGCCAGCAGCCGGCGGATCCTGGATGTGCGGGCCGACGACACCATGGTCAACTGGCTCCCGGTCGACCACAGCGGGGCGTTCCTGCTCTACCACCTGCTCGCCGTATTCGTCGGCTGCACCAACGTCCACGCGCCGACCGAGCGGGTGCTCGCCGATCCGCTGCGCTGGCTCGACCTGATGCATGATCACCGGGCCCGGCACGCGTGGGCGCCGACCTTCGCCTATCGGCTCGTCGCCGACGCGCTCGAATCCGGCCGGCCGGGCAGGTCCTGGGACCTCAGCGGGCTCAAGTCCCTCGTCTGCGGGGGCGAGCAGATCACGCTGCCCGTCATGCGCGGCTTCCTCGACGCGACCGGCGCGTACGGCGTCCGCGAGGGGCACATCGTCCCGGCCTGGGGCATGGCGGAGACCGTCACGGCGGTGACGTACGGCCGTCTCGACGGGCCCGCTACCGTGCACCGGCTGCTCAAGCGGAGCCTCGGCGGTGAGCTGGTGCGCGCCGACGACTCGACGCCCGAGGACGAGGTCGTCACCTTCGTCGCGGCCGGCGCGCCTGCGCACGGGGTCACCCTGCGCATCGTGGACGACCGGGGCGAGCTCGCCCCCGACGGCCGCATCGGCCGCCTCCAGGTCCACTCGCCCGCCCGGCTGACCCCCGGCTACATCGACAACCCCGAGGCCGACGCGGCGGCCTACCCCGCCGGACGGGACTGGCTGGACACCGGCGATCTGGCCTTCCTCGACGCGGGCCAGGTCGTCATCACCGGCCGCCGCAAGGACCTGATCATCCTCAACGGGCACAACGTGTACGCGCATGAGGTGGAGGAGGCCACCGGTATCCGGCAGGGGGAGGTGGCCGCGTGTGGGATTCCCGTTCCGGAGCGCGGGACGGAGGAGCTGGCGGTGTTCTTCGTGAGCCGGGGCGCCGAGGAGGACGTACGGATCGCCGGTGAGGTGAAGGCGGCCCTGTACTCCCGGCTCCGGCTCACCGCCGCGCATGTCGTGCCCGTTCCGGCGCGGGACTTCCCGAGGACGCCCGCGGGGAAGGTGCGGCGGGCGGAGCTGCGGGAACGGTTCCTCGGGGGGCGTCCCGGGCCGGACGTCGTGAAGGGCGCCGTGAAGGATGCCGTGAAGGATGCCGTACAGGAGGAGCTCGCCGCTCTCCTCGGCCGCCCGGCCGACGCGCACACTCCCTTCTATGAACTCGGTCTGACCTCCGTCCTCGTCGTACGGCTGCGTGCCCGCCTCGAGGAGCGGCTCGGGGTGGAGATCCCGCAGACGGCCTTCTTCGAGCATCCGACGGCCGCGGCGCTGGCGGCGCGGCTCGCGGACGCCCCCATGGACGCGCACTCCGTGCCTGCTGCGGATCCCGGGGCAGCCGACCGTCGTATCGCCGTCGTCGGGATGGCTCTGCGCTTCCCCGGCGCGGACACGGTCGACCGGTTCTGGGCCAACCTGCGCGACGGTGTCGACAGTGTCGGGGTCTTCGGCGAGATCACGCCCGAGCGGGTGCCGGTCGCCGGAGTGCTGGACGGGGTCGAGGACTTCGACGCCGGGTTCTTCGGGATGAGCCCCAAGGAGGCCGGGCTCACCCATCCCGCGCACCGGCTGTTCCTGGAGTGCTGTCACCGGGCGCTGGAGGACGGCGGGTACGCGGCGGCCGAACCCGGCACCAGGATCGGGGTGTTCGCCGGGTCGGGCATGAATCTCTACGACCACCAGCAGTCCACGGGGGCAGGACCGGTCGACCCGGCTACCGGTATGCAGAGCGCGATCGGACGGCAGCCCGACTTCCTCGCCACCCGCGTCGCCTACCGGCTCGGGCTCACCGGTCCGGCGATCGGGGTGCAGACGGCCTGCTCCACCTCGCTGGTCGCCGTCCACCTCGCGGTTCAGGCACTGCTCAGCGGGGAGACGGACCTGGCGCTGGCCGGTGCCGCGGCCGTTCATCTGCCCCAGGAGGGCGGCTACCGCACCCACCCCGGCTCCATCCTGTCGCCCACCGGGCGCTGCCGGGCCTTCGACGCGGACGCCGACGGCACGGTCGGTGGCAACGGTGTCGCCGCCGTTCTGCTCAAACGGCTCGACCGGGCCCTCGCCGACGGCGACACCGTGCACGCGGTCATCCTCGGCTCGGCCGTGAACAACGACGGCGCGGGCAAGGTCGGCTTCACGGCCCCCGGTCTCGCCGGGCAGGTGGAGGTGGTGCGGCAGGCGCTGCGCCGGGCCGATGTCCCCGCGGAGACGATCTCGTACGTCGAGGCCCACGGGACCGGGACCCGGCTCGGCGACCCGGTGGAGTTCGAGGCGCTCGGGCGGGCGCTGGGTGCGGGGGCCGGGCGTACCGGGTTCTGTGCGGTCGGGTCGGTCAAGCCGAACATCGGGCATCTCGACAGCTGCGCGGGCATGGCGGGGCTCATCAAGACGGTGCTGATGCTTCGGCATCGCACGCTGGTGCCCACGCTCCATCTGACCCGGCCCAATCCCGAACTCCGGCTGGGCGCTTTGACGTTGGCGACCGAGCTGCGTCCCTGGGAGGTCGAGGACAGCACTCCTCGCCGGGCCGGTGTCAGCGCCCTCGGGGTCGGTGGCACCAATGCGCATGTGGTGCTGGAGGAGGCGCCGGTGCGGTCGGCTTCCGCGAGCGAACTCCCGGTCCTGGTACCGGTGTCGGCCACCGATGAGGAAGCCCTGGCCGAGTTCACCGACGCGCTCGCCGAACGGCTGCGCCGAGAGCCGGACCTCGCCGCCTCCGACGTGGCCGCCACCCTCGCCCTGGGCCGACCGCACCGCACCTGTCGCGTCACGGCGGTGGGCCGTACGGCGGAGGAGCTGGCGCAATCGCTGGCCGAACGGGCACCGGATCGCGGGGAGTTGGGCCCGGTCACCTTCGCCTTCTCCGGGCAGGGCAGCGCCCGTGGGGGCATGGCGAGCGGGCTGTACGCCGCGTTTCCCGTCGCTCGGCGGATCCTCGACCAGTGTGCGGATCCCCTCCTGCTGGACGAGACGGCCGACGACCGGATCTGGCCCACCGAGACGGCCCAGGCCGCCCTCTTCGCCCATCAGGTGGCGCTCGCCGAAGTGTGGCAAGCGGCCGGGGTGCGGCCGGCGCTGCTGTTCGGGCACAGCGTCGGTGAGTACGCGGCGCTGTGCGTGGCGGGCGCGATGACGGTCGAGGACGGACTGCGGCTCACCACCCTGCGCGGGCAACTGATGCACTCGCTCTGCCCACCCGGCGGTCTGCTCGCTGTTCGGTGCGGGCGCGAGGACGCCGAGCGCGTCGCGACAGCCGTCGGAGCTGAGCTCGCCGCCGTCAACGGGCCGCGCTCCCAAGTGATTTCGGGACCGCCCGAGGCCCTGGAGGCTGCGGCACGTCTGCTGGACGGGGAGGGGCTGCGCTGGCGGGCACTGCCGGTGGACCGGGCCTTCCACTCGGCCGCCGTCGAGGAGGCGCTGCGTGAATTCCGGTCGTACGCCGAGAAGGTGACGTTCCGGCCGTTGCGCACCGCGCTGATCACTACCGCCGACGGTGAACTGCGTGCCGAGGGCTGGACGGTCGACGTCGGCTATCTGCTTCGGCAGGCCCGGCAGCCGGTGCGTTTCGACCTCGCCATGGCCACGGCCGTCGAGCGCGGATACGGCGACTTCGTCGAGATCGGCGCGGGCGACACGCTCACGGGGCTTGGGCGGCACTGTGCGCCGAGCAGCCGCTGGCTGAGCGGGCAGGGCGGGGGAGCGGGGGCCGTCGCGCAGGTGGGCGGGGTGCTGGCGGGGCTGGGGTCGGCGTATGAGCGAGGGGCGGAGGTGGAGTGGCGGGCGATCACGGGACCCGGGGGGCGGGTGTCGTTGCCGGGGCATCCGCTGCGGTCGCGCCGGGTGGGAGTGGCGGCGGCGCCCGCTGTCACGGAGTCTCGCGAAGTGCTCGACGGTATAAGGGAGTTGGCCGCCGAAGCGCTCGGTAGTGCGGTCGCCGATATCACGCCGGACCGCTCCTTCTTCGAGCTCGGCGCGGATTCCCTCGCGCTGATGGGGATGGCGACGCAACTGGAGCAGCGTTACGGCGTGCGCGTCCCGGTGCGGGAGCTGTTCGACTCGGCGGACACGCCCCGGAAGCTGGCGGAGCGGCTGGGGGCGGGGAGGCCGACGGAGCCCGTGCCGGAGCCCCCGCAGGTGGCCGCGCCGGAGCCCGCGCCGGTTGCTGCTGCACAGCCACCGTCCGACCTGCACGAGCTGTTCGGTCAGCAGCTGAAGCTGGCCCAGCAGCTGGCCGACCAGGTCACGGGAGTGATCAACCGCCAGCTCGAGGTACTCGCTGCCGAGCCCGCTCCCGTTCCCGCTCCGGCACCGGAGCCGGAACCCGTGCCGGCGCTGGACTCCACCGACGTCGACTTCAGCCTCTACTTCTTCGGCGACTATCCCGAAGACACCGCCCACGACAAATACGGCCTCATCATGGACGCCGCCGAGTTCGCCGACCGCCAGGGCTTCCACGGACTGTGGTTCCCCGAGCGGCACTTCAACTCCTTCGGCGCCCTGTTCCCCAACCCCTCCGTCCTGGCCGCCGCCCTCGCCGCCCGGACCAGCAGGATCCGGCTGAACGCCGGCTCCGTCGTGCTGCCGCTGCACCATCCCGTGCGGGTGGCCGAGGAGTGGTCGGTCGTCGACAACATCTCCGGCGGCCGGGCGGGCCTGTGTGTAGCGAGCGGTTGGCACGCCACCGACTTCGCGCTCGCGCCGGAGAACTTCGGCCGCCATCGCGAGGTGATGTACGAACGGCTGGAGACAGTACGGCAGTTGTGGTCGGGACAGCCGGTCACAGTCACCGCGGGCGACGGCGCCCAGGTCGACGTACGACTGCATCCCCGCCCCATCCAGGACGAACTGCCGCTGTACGCGGCCGTGGTCGGCAACCCCGACAGTTACCGTCGGGCCGCGGCAGAGGGCCTGGGGGTGGTCACCAACCTGATGACGCAGACGGTCGAGCGGCTCGCGGAGAACATCGCGCTGTACCGGCGTACCCGCGCCGAGCACGGCCTCGATCCCGCGGCCGGGCGCGTCGTGGTCCTGGTGCACACCTACCTCGACGAGGACGCGGAGCGGGCCCGGGCCGAGGCGTACCGGCCGTTCGTGTCGTATCTGCGCTCCTCGCTCGCCCTCTTCGACCAGGTCACCAACAGCCTGGGATTCGACGTCGACTTGGCGAACACCCCCGAGGAGGACGTCGAGTTCCTGCTCGGACGGGCCTACGAGCGGTACTGCGACTCCCGCGCCCTGATCGGCGACGAGCGCACGGCCGCCGAGGCGGTGGGGCGGCTGGTCGCGGCGGGCGCCGACGAGATCGCCTGCTTCGTGGACTTCGGCGTACCGAGGGAGAAGGTGCTGGCCGGGCTGCCGGTGCTGGACCGGGTGCGCCGCCAGGAGTACAGGAGGACGCCGGTACGACGACGTCGTATACCCCTGTCCCCGGCCCAGCGCCGCATCTGGTTCCTGGAGCGGCTGCATCCGGGCACCACCATGTACTGCGAGCCGAAGGCGATCCGTCTCGACGGGCCGCTCGATGTCCCCGCCCTGCGCCGGGCGTTGCGGCGGGTCGCGGACCGGCATCCCGCGCTGCGCACGGTGTTCGGGGAGGCCGACGGGGTGCCGTACCAGGAGATACGCGACCAGGTGCCCCTCGACTGCCCGGTGGACGACCACACCGGCGCGACCGAGGAGGAGGCGCTGCGAGCCGTGCTCGCCGCCCAGGCGCGGGGCGGCATGGATCTGGGCGCGGGTCCGCTGGTCGTCGCCAGGCTGCTCCGGCTGTCAGACGACCGGCACCTGCTCTTCCTCCTCGCCCACCACATCGTCTTCGACTCCTCCTCCACGGTCGTCCTCGCCCGCGACCTGGCTGCCTACTACCGCGACGAAGAGCCGCCGACACTCCCCGAACCGCCCGCACCGACCCGTCCCGAGCCCGCCGAACTCGCCGCCTCCCTCGACTTCTGGCGCCGCGAACTGACCGACGCCCCCGAGCTCACCCTCCCCACCGACCGGCCCCGCCCGCCGGTCAGGACGGGCGAGGGCGCGAGCCTCACGCATGACCTGGACGCCGAACTGATCGGCAGGCTGCGGACGTTCGCCGCCGGACACCGGGCCACCCTCTTCATGGCGTTGACCGGCGCGATCGGCGCGGTGCTGGGCCGGTTCAGCGGGCAGCGGGAGGTGGTGCTCGGCACCGCGGTCGCCGCCCGCCCCGTCGGCGCCGAGGACCAGGTGGGCCTCTTCCTCGACACCGTCCCCCTGTGCGTGGACCTCGGCGGCGACCCGGACTTCCCGGAACTGCTGCACCGGGTGCGGGACGGCAGCATGACGGCGTACGAGCACCGACGCGTCCCCTTCGACGAGCTGGTCGGCGCCGTCAACCCGCACCGCGACCCGGGCCGCAATCCGCTCTTCCAGGTGATGGTCGAGTACGAGAACGAAGGCGGCGTCGATTTCGACCCGCCCCGGCTGACCGCCACCCTCCTCGACGTCCCGAGCGAACGCGCCCCCTTCGACCTCAGCGTCTATCTGACCCATCACGCGGACGGCCTGCGGTTCATGGTCGAGTACGACACCGCCCTGTTCGACGAGGCGACCGTACGGCGGCTGGTGGACCATGTGGAGCAGGTGCTGCGGCGGGCCCTCGACACCCCGGCGGCCCCGCTCCTCGACCTCACGGACCCGGATCGGACCGCTCTCGCCCGGCTGGGACGCCTGGACGAACCCGCACCCGCCGTCGAGGACACCCTGCACGGCCTGGTCGCGCGACAGGCGCCGGACGCCGTCGCCCTCGTAGCGGGTGAACGACGGGTCACCTACGGCGAGTTGGAAGCGTCCGCCAACCGGCTCGCCCACCTCCTGCGCGGCCGGGGTGCCGGGCGCGGGGAGCGGGTGGCGGTGCTGCTGCCGCGTGGACCGGAGTTGATCACGGCCCTGTTGGGGGTCCTGAAGAGCGGTGCCGCCTATCTGCCGCTCGACCCGTCCGCGCCCACCCCGCGCCTGGCCGCGCTGCTGGCCGACGCCGGCCCGATCCTCCTGCTGACCTCAGCGGAACTGCGAGCCCGGCATCCCGGCCTCGACGCCGAGGTGCACCTGGTGGAGGAGACGGACGCGAGCCTCCCCTCCGACCCGCTGCCGCAGGACGTAGTGCGCCCCGAGGACCCGGCGTACTGCATCTACACCTCGGGCTCGACCGGCCGTCCCAAGGGAGTCGTCGTCCCGCACCGCGGCCCCGTGAACCTGATCCGCGCCCACCTCGCCGCACATCCGCCCCTGCGCACGCTCCAGTGGACCTCGCCGTCCTTCGACGTCAGCGTGCAGGAGATCTTCACCACGCTGGCCTCCGGCGCCGAACTGGTGCTGATCGACGACGAGTTGCGGTACGACCCGGCGGCCGTCGCGGAGGCGGTACGGCGCCATGAGGTGCAGCGGATGTTCATGCCGTGCACTCCGCTCAGGTACCTGATGGAGACGGGCCCTCGACTGCCGTCCCTGCGGGAGCTCTTCTCGGCCGGTGAGGCACTCCAACTCACCGACGCCTTCCGCCGGTTCCTCGCCACGCACCCGGAGTGCACGCTGTACAACCAGTACGGCCCGACCGAGACGTCGATCATCGTCACCTCGCAGCGCGTGGACCCCGAGGGCGGGACACTGCCGCCCATCGGCACACCGGTCCCGGGCGCGCGCGTTCTGCTGCGGGACGCGGCCGGGCGGGCGGTGCCGGTGGGGGCCGTCGGTGAGATGTACGTCGGGGGCGTCCCCGTGGCACACGGTTACCTCAACCGGCCCGAGGAGACCGCTGCCGCCTTCGTCGACGGCGGCACGTTCTACCGCACCGGGGATCTGGCGCGCTGGCGCACCGACGGCACGCTGCAGTACTGCGGACGCGTCGACGACCAGGTCAAGATCCGTGGGCATCGGGTCGAACCGGCCGAGGTGCAGACGGCGTTGGCCGCGCTGCCAGGGGTACGGGACGCGGCGGTCGTACCGCGTCGGGACCGGCACGGGGAGAGTGAGCTGGTCGCCTACGTCGTAACCGATGACCTGGCGCCACTGAGGGCGGCGCTCGCCGCCGTGGTCCCCGCACACCTGGTGCCCGGGCGCTGGGTGGCCCTGGACCGGCTTCCGGTGAACGCCTCCGGGAAGCTGGACCGGGCCCGGCTGCCCGAGCCGGGTTCCCCGGGTGAGGCCGCGGAACCCGTCACCACGCTGGAGAAGTCCCTGCACGAGCTGTGGTGCGACGAACTCGGCGTGCCCAGGGTGTCGGTGACCCGGCCCTTCTTCGAACTGGGCGGTCACTCGCTCGGCGCGATCCGGCTGCTGCACCGGATGGCGGAGGAACTGGACGTCGAGGTGTCGATGGCCGACTTCTTCCGGGCGCCGACGATCAGGGGCATCGCGACCCGGGCCGCCGATCGGCGGGTGACGGCGACCGTACCGTTGACCTCGAGCCTCCGCCGTCTGTGGCGACGGCAGCACGAACGGCCCGACCCTTCCGTCTACAACATCGCCCATCGCATCGATCTGCACGGGGAGTTGGACGTCGAGCGCCTGAAGGGGGCGTTGGCGGAGCTGGTGCGGCGGCATGACGCGTTACGCAGCAGGTGCACCGAGCAGGTGATGGAGGTCCTGGCCGAGGTGCCGGTCACTATGCCGGTCGAGGACGTGGCCGACGCCGACCGCTGGTGCGAGGAGCACGCCCGGACTCCGTTCGCGCTGGACCGCGCCCCGCTGTTCCGCTTCCGTCTGGCCCGGCTCGCGACGGACCGCTGGATCCTGCTGACGGTCTTCCATCACGCGGTCTGCGACGGCTGGTCGCTCGGGGTGATCCGGGAGGAGCTGGGGCGGCTCTATCGGGGCGACCAACTCCCGCCCGTCAGTGGCCAGTTCACGGACTTCGCCCAGGACGAGCACGCGCTGTCCCCGGCGCGGCGGGCGGAGCTGGAGCGCTACTGGCGCGGTGAACTCACCGGCGTACCTCTGCGGTTGCCGCTGCCGTACGACCATCCCCGCCCCGCGCGGTTGTCGGGCCGGGGCGCCCTGCACACCTGGACCATCGGCGGGGACACTCCCGCCCGGATCGCGGCGACCGCCGCCCGCCTGGGTGTGACGCCGTATGCCGCGCTGGCCTCGGCGTTCGCGCTCTGGGCGGGTCGGCTGTGCGGTGACCCGGCGGATGTGGTGCTGGCCGCGTCCAGCGCGAACCGGACCCGGCGGGACCGGGCGGAGACGGTCGGGCTGATCGGGGACGCGGTGCTGGTGCGGGCGCGGCTGTCGGAGGCGGCGGGCTTCGGGGAGCTGGTGACGCAGGTGGCCGAGAGCCTGTTCACGGCGCTGGACCACCAGGACCTGCCGCTGACGGAAGTGGTGGAGCTGGTGGAGCCGGGCGACGGCCTGTTCCCGACCGTGCTGTTCACCGTGGTCACCACGGAGCCGCCCACCCTGGACCTGCCACCGCTGCGGACCCGCGTGGAGGGCATGGCGACGCGGGGCGTGGCGCGCAACGAGCTCTATGTCGTACTGGAACCGGGGCCGGGGGAGATCAGGGCCACCTTCGAGTACTCGACGGACCTGTTCACCGCAAAGACCGTCGAAGGGTGGGCGAGGAGTTTCAGCACGCTGCTCGATCAGCTGCCGTAGCGTGAAGGTGTGCGCGTGCTGGTCGTCGAGGACGAGGAGCGGTTCGCCGCCGGGCTCAGGGACGGTCTCGAGGCCGAGGGCTTCGCCGTCGATGTCGCGCTCGACGGTGTCGACGGGCTGTGGATGGCCCGCGAGAACACCTACGACGCCATCGTCCTCGACATCATGCTGCCCCGCCTCAACGGCTACCGGATCTGCCGGGAGCTGCGCGGCGCCGGGGACTGGACGCCGATCCTCATGCTCACCGCCAAGGAGGGCGAGTGGGACGAGATCGAGGGCCTGGACACCGGCGCCGACGACTACCTGACCAAGCCGGTCTCCTACGCCGTACTCCTCGCCCGGCTGCGCGCCCTGCTCCGGCGGGACGCGCACCAGCGGCCCGCCGTGCTGACCGCCGGTGACCTGCGGCTCGACCCCGCGACCCGGACCGTCACCCGGGCCGGACGGGACATCGAGGTGACCGCGCGGGAGCTGGCGGTGCTGGAGTTCCTGCTGCGGCGGGCGGGCGAGGCGGTGTCCAAGCGGACCATCCTCGACCATGTCTGGGGCGACGACTTCGAGGGCGATCCGAACATCGTCGAGGTGTATGTGCGGCGACTGCGCAACAAGGTGGACCGGCCGTTCGGACGGCGGTCGCTGGTGACGGTACGGGGGCACGGGTACCGGCTGGTGCCGGACGACTCCGGGGACGGCTGAGCGGCATGGCTCCCGGGACCGGTGAACAGGCGCGGCGGCAGCTTCGGGCCGTGCGGGTGCGGGCCACGGTCATCGCCGTGCTGGCGGTGGCGCTCGCGCTGGTCGCGGGGGGTGTGGCGCTGGTGCTCGGGCTGCGGGCCGAGCTGAGCAATGACGTCCGGGACGCGGCCAGGGAGCGAGCCACCGAGGTGGCGCGGGTGATCGAGGCGGACCGAGGGGTGCCCACGCTGACCGTGCACGCGGAGGACGAGGAGTTCCTCCAGGTCGTGACGGCCGACGGAACGGTGGTGGCGGCGAGCGACAACGTCGAGGGCCGCCCGGCGCTGGCCCGGCTCGCGCCCGGCGGCAGTACGACGGTCGAGACCGGCCTCGACGAGGACGCGTTCCTGGTGGTCGCGGTGGGCGCACGGGACGGCGACCGGGAACTGACGGTCCTGGACGGCCGCGCACCCTCGGGCGTGGTCGAGGCGACCGGGACGGTGACCCGGCTGCTGCTGATCGGCGTCCCCGCACTGCTGGTGCTCGCGGCCGCCGCGACCTGGGCGGCCGTCGGCAGAGCGCTGCGGCGGGTCGCCCGCGCCGAGGCCGCGCAGCGCCGGTTCGTCTCCGACGCCTCCCACGAACTGCGCTCACCGGTCGCCGCGGTCCGGCAGCACGCCGAGGTGGCCCTGGCCCACCCCGGGCGGGCCGACGCTTCGGCACTCGCCGGGACGGTGCGGGAGGAGGCCGTACGGATGCAGCGCCTGGTCGACGACCTGCTGCTGCTCGCCCGCGCCGACGAGAGCGCGCTCGCGGTGACCCGCCGTCCCGTGGACGTGGACGACCTGGTCCTGGAGGAGGTACGGCACCTGCGCACGGCGGCTCCGGACCTGGCCGTCGACAGCTCGGGCGTGGGGGCGGCCCGGGTGATCGGCGACGCCGACGCACTACGGCGCCTGGTCCGCAACCTCGGCGAGAACGCGGCGCGCCATGCCCGCACGCGGGTGGCGTTCGCGCTGACGGACACGGGGGACGGGCTGATCCGGCTGTCGGTGGAGGACGACGGCCCGGGCGTCCCGGCCGCCGACCGGAAGCGCGTCTTCGAACGCTTCGTACGACTGGACGAGTCCCGCACGCGGGGAGCGGGCGGGGCGGGTCTCGGCCTGGCGATCGTGGCGGAGGTGGCGGCGGCGCATCGGGGGAGGGCGGAGGTGGGGGAGGGGGAGCTGGGCGGGGCGCGGTTTGTGGTTGCGTTGCCTTCGGCGGGGGAGTGAGCGGCTGAGTGGGGGTGGGGGGAGTACCCCCGTACCAGCCCCCCCGCAAGGCTCAGTACTCGTACCAGCCGCCCCGCTTCGCCGCCTCGTCCGGGTCGAAGGACTGGTGGAGGCCTATGAGCGCGGCGAGCAGGCGGGGGTCCCAGCCGTCGGTGCGCACTCGGTACTCCTCCGCCATGCCCCGGTAGACGACATGGGCGCGGCCCGAGCCGTCGCGCCAGGTCACCCGGCGGGGTGCGCGGAAGCCGCCGTCGCCCTCGTCGGCGAAGAGCGAGGTGATCGCCCAGATCAGGCTGAGCGGGAGGCCGAACGGCCACCACAGCACCCACCACACCATCCGGCCCTTGAAACCGCGCAGCGCCGGGCCCGCGACGGGTTCCACCGTCCACCGGGTACGGCCCAGGGGGCGCCGACGCAGGGTGACGCGGCCGAGGGGGGTGCCGTAGGGGTCCTCGACGCGGTAGACGGCGGGGCGGCCGTTGACGCGGGAGAGGTGCTGCTCGGTGACGACGCGAGCGACGGAACCGTTGCCGCTGTGGCCGTCGGCGACGAGGTGGAAGGCGCGGTCGGAGTCCGAGTGGCCGGGGCCGGCTGTGGTGTCGCGGTGGAGGCGCAGGGCGTTGCGGACGTCGGGGTGGTCGGCGGAGCTGACGACGGTCGGCGCGGGTGCGCCGTATCGGACTTGGTAGGTGATGCGCCCTCGGGACACGCGTTTCCCCCGTCTATTGGTCTGGCCGGTTCGGCTGGTGATGCTCTCATTCCGGGTTTCTGACAGCGCGTTCAGGGGCGTTCAGGGGCTGTTCAGGGGGTTGGAGGGACGCTCGGTTCATCGGATCTGGGTCGAGGAGGCCGCCATGAACACTCAGCGCAGGAAGTTGTGGCCGGGAGCGGTGGTGGGGGCTGTCGTACTGATGGCCGGGGCCTGTTCCGGGAACGCCGGCGGATCGGAGGGGACGGGTGGCGAGGAGTGCGTCCGGGTCGTGGACGAGGAGACGGGCGAGACGGGCAAGGAGTGTCTGCCGCTGGCGCCGAAGAGCGACCGGGTGGATGTCACCGAGCCGGTCTTCTCCCACCCGACGCGGATCACGAACCCCCTGCACCCCACCAGCGAGGTGGACCAGGTGATCATGGGCGGCCAGGCGGACGAGGAGGTCTTCCGGACCGAGGTGAGCCTGCTGCCGGGCACGAAGACCATCAAGTGGGACGGCACGTCGGTGGCGGCCCTGACCTCGCAGTACGTCGCCTACGCCGACGGCCGGATCCACGAGGTCGCCCTCGACTGGTACGCGCAGGCGGACGACGGGTCCGTCTGGTACCTCGGTGAGGACGTCTTCAACTACGACGAGGGGGTCGTCGCGGACATGGAGGGCACATGGCAGGCGGGCCGCGACAAGGCACCGCCCGCGATGATCATGCCGGCGGCTCCCGAGAAGGGTGACGTGTACCGGCCGGAGAACCTCCCCGGGGTCGTGTTCGAGGAGGTCACGGTGAAGTCCGTCGATCAGACGGTCGAGGGGCCGTACGGCGAGGTCGAGGGTGCGATGACCGTGACCGAGCTGCATATGGACGGCTCCACGGAGGAGAAGACCTTCGCGCCGGGGTACGGCGAGTTCTCCACCGGTAACTCGAGCGGCGACCTGGAGGCGGTGTCGCTGGCGGTGCCGACGGATGCGCGGCAGGGGGAGCCGCCGGAGGAGCTGGCCGCGCTGGAGAAGGCGGCTCGGCAGGCGCAGGACGGTGAGGTGACGGAGGCGGATGTGCGGGCCGTGCGGGATGCGTGGCAGGCATACCTGGCCGCCGATGAGGTGCCCGCGCTGCTGGAGCGGCAGATGACGCGGGATGTGGAGGCGCTGACGGGGGAGGAGCCGATGGAGGCTGCGCTGAGGGTCGCGCAGAACGCCGGTGATCTCCGGCTGCCGTACGAGTCCGTGCGGACGGTGGATCTGGAGCGGTTCGACATGTGGGCACGGCAGTTGGGGATCGACGCGGAGGCAGGGGAGACCGGGGCGGTCGCCGGGGACGTCACGAGCCTCGAGCTGGCCTGGCAGCGGCTGCAGGACGACTCGGCTGCGTCGGAGAAGGTCGCGACGGATCTGAAGGAGGCGCGGGAGGCTGCGGATCAGGAGGACACGGCGGCTGCGGGCCGGTCGGCGGCGGAACTGTCGACGGACATCGCACAGCTGACGCCGTAGGGGTGACGGTGGGGTGGGTGTCGCTCACCCGCGCCGGCGGGAGACCGGGCACCGTCACGTGGCCAGCGGGTCCAGCTCCAGCGGCGTGATCTTGCCCTCCAGCATGGTGCCGAGCCCCTGTACGGCGCACACGTCCGGACGCTCGGCGATATGCACCGGCATCCCCGTGGCCTGCCGCAGCATCTGGTCGAACCCGGGCAGCAGCGCGCTCCCGCCGACCATCATGATCCCGCGGTCCGCGAGGTCGGCGACCAGATCGGGCGGGCAGTCCCGCAGCACCTTGCCGATCCCGTCGAGCACGGCGGTCAGCGGCGTCTGGATCGCGTCCCGTACGGCGGCGGTGTCGACCTGGACCGAGCGGGCGAGACCCGTCGCCACGTCCCGGCCGTGGATCTCGGTGGAGGCCGGCCCGTGCGGGGTGAGCCCGTTGCCGGACAGGGCGAGCTGCAAGGGCCGTACCGACTGGCTCGGCAGCACCAACTCGTGCTGGTGGCGCAGATGCTGCACGATCGCGTGGTCCACGGCCTCACCGCCCACCGCGATCCGCTCGGCGGTCACGATCGACCCGAGCGAGAGCACGGCGACCTGCGTCGCGGCGGCCCCGCACACCAGGACCATCGTGGCCTCGGGCTGCTCCACGGGCAGCCCGCAGCCCACGGCCGCGGCGATCAGCGTGTCCACCAACTCCACCCGGCGCGCCCCGAGTCCGACCAGCGTCTCGATCGCCGCGCGCTGGGCCAGCGGATCGGCGTCGTGCGGGGTGCAGGCGGCGGCCCGCAGGCGCGGCTTGCGGCGCAGGGTACGGCGGATCTTGTCGCCGAGCAGATGCCGCAGCATGCGCTGGGCCATCTCGATGTCGACGACCGTGCCGCCGGAGACCGGACGGACGACGCGGATGTAGTCGGGCGTACGGCCGGTCATCTTCTCCGCGAACTCGCCGACCGCGATCAGCGCGCCGGTCCGGGTGTTCACGGCGGCGGCGGAGGGCTGGTCGACGACGAGCCCGGCCCCCTTCACATACACCCGCGTCCGCGCCGCGCCGAGGTCGACGGCGAAGTGGCAGCGGCGCAGCTGCTCCAGACTGGCGGACATGGCAGGCCTCCCGAGAGCACAGACCGTGGGCCGCCGGGCGGCGGGCCTCACTGGCATCGTGCGGGGGCGGAGGAGGGGGCCGCGTGTTGTGGTGGGCCGGGTGGGGTGCCGCTGAATGGGGGGTTTGCCGATTATGTTCTTTATGAGGTCGTGTCAGGTCGGCGGGATCGGGCGGCTTCGAGTAGCGGGGCGAGGCTGGGGACGAGCAGCACCCCGTCGTCCGCCGCGCGCAGTCGACGCCGGATCGTGTCGTTCGGGGCGTACCCGATGACGGGCAGGCCGATGCAGCGGGCGGCGGACAGTTCGGCGACGGTGGAGGCGATCAGCACGCCGGCCGAGGTGGGCACCCGTACATGGTCCAGCGCCTCCAGCAGCACGTGCGGATGGGGCATGAGCCGGGAGAGGTCCAGGGGGCGGCCGTACACACCGCCCCACACATGGTCGATCAGACGGCGCTGCCGCAGGTACCGTGCGACCGCGCCCGCCGACCGGTCGGTCACCACGATCGGCCGGGTTCTGCGCGCCTGCAGGGCCTGGAGCAGATCGGCCGCGAGCGGGGTGGGTCGCGCGGTGCGGACCGCCCGGCTGTCGTGCGAGTCGATCAGTCCGCGCACCTGGCGCTCCAGTTTGTGTCTCGCGAACGCCCGCAGCAGATCGAGGGAGTTGGCGTAGCCCTCCACAGAGGTGACAGGGCCGCCCGTCGGCAGTAGCGGCTGCCCGGACAGCGCGTCCTCGGGGTCCCGCTCCTCCACGAGCAGCCGGGCGACGTCCCGGAGCACCTCCAGCTCGGTGTCCGGCGTGTACAACCGCGCCAGCACCTCGTCGAACCCGAGCAGCACGCACCGCGCGGTCCGGATTAGCTCCTCCGCGTCGCGACGGGCGCCTGTGGGGAGGGCTGCGGGGCCCCGGAGCTCGGGCGGCAAGCTCCAGCGCAGCGCGTACCCGGGCACGCTCAACTGCGCCAGGGCGGCGCCGAGCCCCTCCCTGCCCCTGCGGCGCGCGCTGGCCAGCACGTCGGTCAGCATGCCGGAGATGTCGAGCCAGGGACTGCCCGCGGCCTTCAGCGGGTCGTCGACACGCCAGGTCAGGGAGACGCCGGGTGCGCCGGTGAGGGAGAGGTGGCGGGCTCGTAGATCGACCTCGTAGTAGTGCAACCCGACGGCGGGCGGCATCTCGAACGGCGGTTCCGTGAGGGCGAGTTCACCATTTGCGGCGGAGATGACGATCACATGGTCCTGGTCCAGGGGCTGGGGGATGTGCCCGTCGGGCGGCAGGGGGAAGGGCCCGCGCACCGCCCGCCCCTCCGCCGGGAGACGCCCGCCGGCGGCATGGCCGTACAGGCGGTACCAGCCGATGCCGTCGGTGAACTGGCTGAACAGTCGTGGGTCGGCGGCCTCACCGTCGACGACCTCCACGGAGTGCCAGAACTCCGAGAGCGCGACGATCGCCTGCGCCTCGGAGGCGTTCAGCGCGGCCCTGACCGTCCCGAAGTCAGGCCGGTCGCTCTGGACCTCGTCGTGGTACCGGATGTGTGCCTGCCAGAAAGTGACGCTCAGGCGCAGGCGACCCAGGTGCGGCAGCAGTTCGGGCAGCTTCTCCATCGTCGCCCGGAACAGCGGGGACGCGTCCACGTAGGGCGCCATGCGCGCGGTGACGCCCCAGTCGGCCTGAAGCATCGAGTACTCGTCCGGGGCGAGTCCGCTGGCCGTGACGATGTCCCCGACCAGACGGCGCAATGCCGCCATAGCCTCTCTGCTCGGCCGTCCGTCCGCGAACTCGTACCGCACGAAGTCGTGCTGGTCCGTCTCGACTTCGTCAGCCCCGTCCTCGTCCCCGTCCTCGTCCTCCTCAACCAGCAGCCGGTCCGGCTCGTCCTCCTCCAGCAGCGGCGGATCCTCGTGCACGGGTTCCTCCGGCCGGACCTCCGGCACCTCCGCGAACGCCTCGCGCAATTCATGCCCCAGAGCGAGCAGTTCGGGGTTGTCGCCGCCGGAGATCTCGTACTCCTCGAGCACGTCGAGGGCCTCCTCCGTACGGCCTTGGCGCTGGAGGGCGATCAGGTACAGGCGGCGGAAGTCCTCGCGGGAGGGGTGGGCGTGGAGGAGGTCGGCGAGGTCGGCTGCGGCACGCTCGAACTCCCCGAGTTCCAGGTCCAGTTCGGCGCGGGTGGCGTACAGGGAGAGGCGTAGCTGGTGGAAGCGGGTGCGGGCCGCGGCGGCGGCGGGGCCGGGGACACCGGAGAGTGCTTCGTCGCGCCAGAGGTGCAGGGCGCCGTGAACCGCGGCGCGGGCGGCCCCGGGATTGCCCGCCGAACGTTCCGCCTCCGCCTGGTCCACCAGCTGCTGGCAGTGGATGACGTCCACGAAGTCCGCGCTGGTGTGCAGGGCGTAGCCGTTGGGCAGGGTGGCCAGCACGCCGGGCCCCAGAGCATTGCGCAGCCGGGACGCGTAAGTGCCCAGCAGTGCGTCCGAACGGGAGGGGGCGTTCCGACCCCAGATGCCCTCGGTGAGCTGTGCATGTGTTACCCCGCGTCCGTGCTGGAGCAGCAGCATGGCCAGCATGGCCTGCTCCTGCGGGGAGCCGGTGGCGAGGGAGTGTGCGCCTGCGCGCAGGACCTCTACGGGACCGAGGAGCGCGTAGTGGTGGGGCTTGTAGGCCGAACGCGCCTCTCCGTCGAGCCGGTCCTCCTGGAGCAGGCGCAGGCCCTCCCGTTGCGCCGGCATCCGGTCGGAAAGGAGCGCGCGGAGGGCCGTGCCGTAGGTGTTCCGCAGTGGCCGCGGCAGGGCGACGAGTTGCGCTTCGTCGATGCGGGTACCGGCTTGTGCGGGTCTCCCGGCGGACAGGTGGAAGAGCAGTTCGCCGAGTGCCCGCAGATCCGCCGAGTACGCGGACTGCCCTGCTCCGAGCTGGAAGAGCGTGAGCTTCGCCGTGCCGTCCGGCAGGAGCAGCACCCTGGTCATACCGAGCCCGCCGTGCGGGA
Organism: Streptomyces sp. NBC_00287; assembly: GCF_036173105.1. Lineage (NCBI taxonomy): Bacteria > Bacillati > Actinomycetota > Actinomycetes > Kitasatosporales > Streptomycetaceae > Streptomyces > Streptomyces sp. NBC_00287. The sequence goes on along the minus strand of NZ_CP108053.1, from coordinate 3,099,623 downwards.
CGCCAGCTCCGTGGACCGCGGTGAGGGCGCCTGCGAGTTGGCGCCCGAGGGCCGCCAGGAGGGTCACTGGAAGCCGGTAACCGCCCGGTGAGGCGAGCGAGTTCAGGGCTATACCGTCCAAGTGCTCCATGACGACGTACGGTTCGCCGTCCTCCGTGACCCCGTGGTCGAGGATGGCCACCACGTTCGGGTGGCGCATGGCCGCCAGGATCCGCGCGGCCTGGAGGAACTTCCCGAGCCGGGCCGGGTCACTCGGCGCGGAGTGCAGTCGTACCAGCACCGGCCGCCGCAGTTCGGTGTCCTGGGCCTGCCACAGGGTGCCGCTCGGACCGATCGGTTCCACAAACCGGTACCGCTCCCGCAGCGACCGCGACGGCTCCCGCCGCCCCACCAGCCGATCCCGCGTCTCCTGCGCCACCGTCGCGATCGGCTCACCGCCCGTGGCCGTCAGCGTCCCGGACTTCAACGGCGTCGTCGCCCGGATCTCCCCCGCCGCCACCCCCGCCCGTTCGTCGATCAACGCCCCGAGCCGGGAGAGCAGATCCGTCGTCCGCCGCCGTGCCGTACGCGGCAGGCTCCGCAGCAGCAACTCCCGTACGCCGGACCGGAAGGCATAGCTGCCCGGCGGCCCGGAGAGCCCCGTGAGCATGCCGCTGAGGATCACCTCCGCGAGGTGCTGCGGCCGCGGCTCCCGCTCCAGCGCGGCCTGCACCAGCCGCATGACGGGCAGATCCGGCCGCCCCAGCGCGAGATGCCCGGCCAGCCGAAATGCTTCCGGAGAAGCCGAGGCCCGGAAGCGCAGGACCAGCTCTTCGGCGGACAACTCCCCAATGTCCGTACGGCCCGACACCTCACCAGGAGGCCCGCTCAACCACCCCACCGCCCCCGGTACTTCCTGCCCACCCGGCGCCGCCACCAGCGAAGCCCAGTTCGCCAGCCATCGGGGCCCGGGCTCCAGGACGGGCAGGGGGATCGCGGCGCCGTCCACTTCGTCGTCGTACGGCGTGAAGGAGAGCCCGGAGTTGGGTGCCGCCGGACAAGGGGCGCGCAGCCGGCCGGCGGTCGTGGGCAGAGCCGTCTCCCGCCAGAGGTGTTCCGGCAGGGGTTGTACGACCGCCAGCGGCATCCGGCTTGCCCAGCGGCGCAGGGTGCCGTACCACCGGGTGCCGGCCGGGCCCTGGCGCCACTGCGGGCCCATGCAGTCGCTGATCAGAAGGGTGACCGTGCGGCCGTCGGCGTGGGTGTCGGAGTGGCTGGCCGTGCCGTCGGGTTCGGCTCTGTGCGCGGTGACCGTACGGAAGATCCCCGACTGGGCGAGCGTGGTGTGCAGTTCGCGGATCAACGGGCGCCAGACGGGCATCGTGGGGCCGGTGTCGTAGAGGAGGTTCAGGCGCAGCCAGCGCTCTTGGGCGGGGCGCAGGACCGGTAGCCACCACTCGGGGGCGGCGCCGAGGCGGGCGATGCGGTCGGCGGTGGCCCGCTCGTCGAGTTCTACGCGGTGGGGGGCGGCCGTGCGGCGCTTCAACGGGCGCAGGGAGCGTTGCAGGGCCAGGGGGTGGCGCAGCATCGGGGGCGCGGGGGCCAGCAGCTCGGCGTGGGGTTCGGGCGAGGGTCCCGGCGGGGCGGGGGCCGGGGCCGGGAGGTGGAGGGGGGCTCGGAGGGATTCCTCGGGCGGAGGAGGGGCGGCGGCCGGGGGTTCCTCGTGCCGCTGCTCGAAGGGTGGCGGTTCAGGTGGCTGTACGTCCTCCGCCTCCGCCGGTACGGCCGGCGTCGGCTCCTCCGGCGTCTCCATGTGCCGGGCCAGCCACAGCAGTTCCGCCAGTTCCCGCGCGGTCGGGCGCACGCCTCCGCCCGCCTCGGCCACGACGTCGGCCAGGCGGGCGAGAGGCGTGCGCTCAGAAGGCATCGGTGTGCTCGGCCTCCCCCAGATACGGCATCAGCTGTTCGGCGAGTTCGTCGAGGGAGTCCGCGCCGAGGTCGGAGGAGCGGGCCAGGTAGATGGCGTTCAGGAGCTGGTCGGTGGCGAGGCCGCCGCCGCCGACCCGGGCGAGGAAGCGGCTGATCAGGGTCTGGGCGTAGGCGTCGGGCTCCTCGTCGAAGTGGGCGCGGACGATGTCGGCGAGCCGGGTGTCGTCGGGCTGGCGCAGCCGCAGGCTGACGCAGCGGCGCAGGAAGGCGGGCGGGAACTCGCGCTCGCCGTTGCTGGTGAGCACGACGAAGGGGAAGGCATGGCAGCGGATCCGGCCGCGCTCCACGGCGACCCGCTGGTCGGTGCCGTCGATCATCACCTTGGCGACGGGGGTGTCCCGGGCGCCGCGGATCAGCTCGGGGATCTCGTACTGGCCCTCCTCCAGCACGTTCAGCAGGTCGTTGGGCAGATCGAGGTCGCTCTTGTCGATCTCGTCGATGAGCAGGGCGCGGGGGCGGGCGTAGGGGAGCAGGGCGGTGCCGAGGGGGCCGAGGCGGAGGTGGTCCTCGATGCCGGTGTCGGTGGGTGCGGTGGTGTGCCGGGCCGCGTAGAGGCGGGAGAGGGGGTCGTACTGGTAGAGGCCGTCGTGCAGGGTGCTGCGGCTGGTGATGTTCCAGCGCAGGACCGGGCCGAGGCGCAGCTCCCGGGCGACGGCGTAGACCAGTGAGGACTTGCCGGTGCCGGGCGGTCCGGTGACGAGCAGGGGGCGGCGCAGGTAGAGGGCGGCGTTGACGAGTTGGACCGTCTCCTCGGTGGCCTGGTAGGTGGCGGCGCGGTGGGTGCGGTCCGGGGAGACCGCGGCGGCGTCGGCCGTCGCGTCCGGCGGGTCGAGCAGCGGGTGGCCGTCGAAGGCCCGCCAGGGCGGTGGCGGCGGCAGCTCGGTGATGCCGTCGTGCGGCTCGTTGGTGCCGGTGTAGACGGGCCACAGGGGCATGGCTCTTCTCTCCTGACGGGCGCTTCAGCGGACGGGGGAGTGCAGGCTGGCGGCGGGCTGGGGGAAGCAGCGCGGGTCGTCCCACAGCAGTTGGACGTCCTTGGCCCAGTGCCCGTCGGGGTCGTCGTCCGCGTCGGCGGTCTCCCGTAACTCCATGACACGGCGCGGGAGTTCTGCGGGGGGTACGCCGGTGATGGTGGCGGTGAGCTCGTCGAGGAAGGCGGTGCCGGAGCAGGGGCCTTCGTGGGCGGGGTCGGTGCAGCCGGTGCGCGTCCACAGCAGCACCGGGACCGGGGTGTTGAGCCCGGCCTCGAAGTGCGGCCGGGCGGCGGTGGGCGGGTAGGAGAAGCCGGCCAGGTCGGCGTCGTTGTCGCGCAGCCGCTTGCGCAGGCTCGGCGGGCGTTCCCGGTCGCCGCAGTCGACGCGGTGCAGCCGGGCCGCGGTGCGCGCGTCCAGCTTCTGCCATTTCTTGGCCAGTTGATGCCTCAGCCGTCCGCTCCGGTACCGGGAGCGGTCCACCACGACCAGGGGATGGGCGCAGCCCAGCGGGGTGGAGTCCTCGGGCCCGCACTCCCAGTGCGCCACCGGCTCATTCAGCCATTCGCGCGGCAGCACGAACGTCACCAGTTCCTCGGCGCCGGGCGCGAGCTGGTCGAAGGCCTCGTCGACGCGCCGCTGGACGTACTCCCGTACGTCGGTGCGCGACAGCCGCGTGGCGTCCACGCGCCGTCGGTGCCCGTCCCGGTAGGCGGACACCTCCACGGTGACCTGGTCGGCGCCGGCGCCGCTGTGCTCGATCTCGACGAGGATCGGCGACCAGGCGGCCGGACGCGCGGGCGGGGCGTCGAGGAGTTCCCTGAGCCGGTCGGCGAACCGGGTCACCGCCTCCGTACCCGGCACCTCCCACTGCACATACCCGGCCGCCGCGCCCAGCGAGGCGAAGCCGCCCTCCGGCAGCGGTGGCCCGAACGGCCCCACGGCATCGACGAACAGCCGGTCCGGGGCGCAGTCGAGACCCTCGGCGACCGCCCTCCGCACCAGCGCGTACAGCCGCCGTACTGCCTCCGGGCGGTGGTCGGAGGCGGGGATCAACTCGCACAGCTCGGGCCAGTAGCGGACCAGCACCTGCGTCGGCAGCATCCGGCCGACCCGCATGTCCCGCCCGCCCGCGATCGTCGACACCATCCCGACCACCCGCCCGTCCGCGAGCGTCGCCGCCGCCCCGCTGAACCCCGGCGCCAGCGGCTGACCGTGCGCGGTGAGCGCCTCCAGCTGCGCCCACTCGTCCGAGATCAGCGGCCCGGGCAGGGCCCGATAGGAGGCGAGCATGCCCTCGTCGTACCCCTTGGGGAAGCCGTAGGCGATGAGCTCGCAGTGGTCCTGATCGACGCCGGGTGACGCGAACTGGGCCGGGACGAGCGGCACTTCGTGGTCGAGTTCGAGTACGGCGAGGTCGCCCGGGTCGGTGGCCCCGCCCCGCCAGCCGCCGTGCACGGCCACGGTGGCCGGTATCCCGGTCAGCTCACGGCGGCCCGGGAAGCTCACGACGACCGGTGCCACCTCGCGCCGCCGGACCACATGGGCGCAGGTGAGCACATGGCGGCCGGAGACCAGGAAGCCCGCGCCGACCTCGGAGCCGCACTCGACGCGGGCGTGCCAGGCAGCGCCGCTCATGACCGCTCGGCGGCCTCCGGGGCGGGCCCGGACTGCCCCGGTGACCAGGTCAGCTTGACCAGCAGATGGCCCTCCACGGCCCCCTTGGCGATGACCGCGCCGGACTCGGCGGAGAGCTTCACCCCGAACTCCAGCTCCACGGAGTCGGGCCGCAGCGACCCGTCCCGGAACACTCTGAGCGCGGACTCGGCCGCCGCCCGGACGCCCTCAAGCGCACCCTCGAAGGTGCGCGTCGCCCGGGCAGGACCGTCCTCGCGCGCGACCAGTCGGGCGCCGGACTCGTCCTCGACGCCCTCGACGACCACCACGGCGCCGTCCTCGGTCTTGAACTCCATCAGCCCGTCCATGGCGCCGCTCGCTCCCCCGTGAACCCTGCCCGCATGTGAACTCCATTGTTACGGACGGTGCTTGGAATGTCGCCGGTTCCGGGGGAAGAGGGCCTGCTCAGGTCGGAGCGATACCCCGGATCACCCCCAGCTCCACCAAGTCCTGGGGCCGGATCCGGAGTTGGTCCGCCGTTGCCTCCACCTGCTCCCCGGGCCGCTTGAGGATGGCTGCCGCCAGCTCCGGGGCGATCACCGAGAAGTAGCTGTCCGGTGTGGCCCAGGTGTTGCCCGGTGCGGCCAGGGCCAGTGCGCCGCCGGAGCCGCCCTCGCCGATCACCAGCGTGGTGACGGGTGTCCGTGCGGCGGCCAGTGCCGAGAACAGGTCCGCGATGGCGGCGCCCGCGCCTTGCCGCTCCGCCTCCGCGTCATTGGCCGCGCCCGGGGTGTCCACCAGCGTCAGCACCGGGATGCGGAGCCGGTCCGCGAGCCGGATCAGCCGGGCGGCCGTGCGGTAACCGGCCGGTCGGGTCGCGGTCCCGGTCTGCGCCGCGTAGGCGACGGAACGGCCCTCGTGCTCACCGAAGCCGCACAGCATGCCCTCGTCGTCCGTGCCGCCTGCGCGGTCGCCGGTGATGGTGACGCGGTGGGTGAAGTAGGCGTCCAAGTAGGCGTCAGAGCGGGGGCGTTCGGGGGATCGGGCGCGGCGTACGGCGTCCCAGCCGGTGGCCGGCAGCTCCAGGGAGCCGACGTGCCCCTGCGCCTCAGGGCCCGAGGAGCCCAGGGCCGCCGGCACCGGTGCCGGCGCCTCCGAGGTTGCGGTCAGTAGCCGTAGCCACCTGCCCAGCGTCGTGCGCAGTTGCTCCGGCGGTACGAGGGCGTCGGCCGCCCCCGCCGCCACCTGTGCCTCCGCCGTGTACGCCGCCGGGTCCGCGTCCGGTGGGCGGACCCGGGAGCCCGCGAAACCGACCTGGGCGCCGGGCAGTGCCAGGACCACGTCGGCGCCCGCGCCCAGCGTGGCCCAGCCGCCGCCCGTCGTCGGGTCCCGCAACACCGCGATCTGCGGCAGCCGCGCCTCCCGCGTCAGTACCGACTGCCGGGCCACACGCTGGAGTTGGGTGAGGGCGAGCATGCCCTCCTGCATACGGCTGCCGCCCGTGGCGATCAGCGGCACGACCGGGAGACGGTACCTACGGGCGTGCGCGTACGCCGCCTCCAGCCGGTCGCCGGTGCGTTCGCCGAGCGAGCCGCCGAGGAAGCCGAACTCGAACGCGAGCAGCACGGCCCGGGTGCCCTCGACGAGCGCGGTGCCACAGACCACGGACTCCTCCTCGCCGGTGCGTTCGGCGGCGCGGAGCCGGGAGCCGTCGTAGCCCCGCCAGCCGAGTGGGCCGTCGGGCGCGGAGTCCCGTTCCGGGGGCGGGAGTTCGGCGAAGGTGGAGTCGTCGGTGACGAGGGCGAGGATCTCCCGGGCGGAGAGCCGGTCAGCCACGGCCCAGCGCCCGCTTCATGATCTTCCCCATGTCGTTGCGGGGAAGGGCATGCAGGTGGTGCACCACGCGGGGCCGCTTGTGCGGGGCGAGCCGCCGGGCCACGTGATCGCCCAACTCCTCGACGGTGGGCGGAGTTTGCGGGTCGGCCGGTACCACCCACGCCACGATCCGCTCGCCCAGATCGGCGTCCGGCTCCCCGGTCACGGCGGCCTCCCGCACCCCGGGATGCTCCAGCAGCGCGTTCTCGATCTCCCCCGCGCCGATCTTGTAACCGCCGCTCTTGATCAGGTCGGTGGCCTTGCGGCCCACGATCCGGACGTACCCGTCGGGATCGCGCACCGCCATGTCCCCGGTCCGGAACCAGCCGTCCGCGGTGAACGCGTCCGCCGTGGCATCGGGCCGGTTCAGATACTCGGTGAACAGATTCGGCCCGCGCACCTGGATCTCGCCCACCGTCTCACCGTCGTACGACGTGATCGGCGCCCCGTCCTCCTCCACCAGCCGCAGCTCCACGCCCGGCAGCGGCACCCCGACCGTCCCCGGACGGGCCTCGCCGTCCGCGCGGATGCTGGTGTTCATGAGCGTCTCGGTCATGCCGTACCGCTCGATCACCCGCCGCCCGGTCGCCGCCGCGATCCGTTCGTGGTCGTGCACGGGCAGCGCGGCGGAACCGGAGACCAGCAGCCGCGCATGGGTGAGCCCCTTGGCGAGCGACGGGTTGTCCGCGAGATCCCCGGCGATCCGGTGGTACATCGTCGGCACGCCGAACAACATGGTCGCGCCGTCGTTCAGCTCGCGCGCGACTCCCTCCGGGCTGAACCGGCCGAGGTGACGCACGGATCCGCCACGCCGGAGCGGCCCGAGGATGCCCAGCACCAGCCCGTGCACATGGAACAGGGGCAGGCCGTGCACGAGGACGTCGTCGCCGGTCCACTGCCAGGCGTCGGCGAGGGCGTCCAGGGTGTGGGCGACGGCTCGGCGGGGGAGGACGGCGCCCTTGGGCGGACCTGTGGTGCCGGAGGTGTAGACGATGAGGGCGGGATCTTCGTCGGTGGCCTGCCGGGGCCGATGGGCGCCGGTTGCCCGTACGTCGACGTCGACGCGCTCCAAGTGCTCAAGAGCCGCCGGGAGTTCATCACCGGGTGCGGCCAGTACGACGCTCGGCGCGCTGTCGGACAGGATGTGCCCGAGCTCCTTCTCCCCCGACTTCGGGTTGAGCGGCACGGCGGCGACCCCCGCCTCCAGCGCCGCGACCACCGCGACGGCGGTCTCCAGCGCCGCGGTGGCCCACACGGCGACCCGTCCGCGCCCCGCGATCCGCTCCGCCAGGGCACCGGTCGCGGCGGCGAGCTCGGCATACGTCAGGGACCGCTCACCGAACCGCAGGGCGATCCGGTCGGGCGGGCCGTCGGCCAGGGCCGGGAAGAGAGTGGACACGCGTCGTATCTCCTTAGCTGTCGCCTCCGTCGCCCACCACGATGCCCCCCACTCCCGACCGAAGGCGGGAGATTCCGACCTGCCGGGTCGATGCTGTGCCGCTTATCACCCTTCTCCGGTCCGCGCCGTGAACCAGACCGCCAACTGGCTCCGCCTGCTGAACCCCAGCTTCACCAGGATCCGCTCGACATGCCCCTCCGCCGTCCGCTGCGAGATCACCAGCGCCTCGGCTATCTGCCGATTGGTCAGCCCCTGGGCGACCAGCGCCGCCACCTCGGCCTCCCGGCGGGTGAGCGGGCGGGTGTCCGGCGCCGCGGACGAGCCGGTCGTCGGTCGCCGTAGCTCGCCCAGCGCGTAGGCGACGACGTCGTTGCGGGACAGCGCGCCGCCGCGCCGGTGGGCCCGTTCGTAGGCCTGATCCCCGAGCGCCCGCCGCGCATGGCGCTCGGCCGCGCACCGCCGCCCCGACCCCCGGGCCTGCGTCGGATCGCCGCCGATGTCGCGCCAGATCCGGTCGACGGCCCCCCGCAGCACCGCGGCCCGCTCGGCCTGCCCGGCGAGGGCCTCCGCCGCGGCGAGCAGGTCCAGGGTGCGGGCGAGGCTCTGGCGGCGGCGTTCGGTGTAGGGCAGTCGCAGACACGCGCGCGCGTGCTCGGCGGCCCGGTCGTACTCGCCCAGCGACCAGTGCGCGAGGCCCAGCGTGCGCAGCGCCCAGGCCCGCGCCCACTGTTCGCCGTGCGCCTCGCAGACGGCGACGGCCTCGGCGCACAGGGCGGTCGCCTCGCCGGGCCGGCCCCGGCTGACCAGGGTGCAGGCGAGTTCGACGCGGGTGAGGACGACGAAGCCGACGGTCGTGGTGGCCGTCCGGCCGGTTCCGAAGGCGTCGGCCGGTATCGGGGGCGGGGCGGGTACCGGCAGTTCCGCGTCGGCGGGCGGGGCGCTGTGCGGGGGGTCGGTGCCGGCGAGGACGGCGGCGGAGCGGGTGTGCACGAGCGACATCAGCGCGCCTGCCCACATGGCGCGGGTCAGGGTCGCGTCGGGGCGTGCCCCGGCCCGCAGCGCACGGTCCAGCCAGTGCCGGCCCTCGCCCCAGGCGCCGCCCGCCACCCAGTGGAACCACAGGGTCGCGGCCAGCCGGAGCCCGTGCTGGGCCTCGCCCGGGGTGGTGAGACAGAAGTCCAGCGCGGCCCGGAAGTCGTCCTGGTCCAGGCGCAGCCGGTCGGTGACGGCGACCTGGTCGGGCCCGAACCAGGTCTGCTCGTACTCGGTGGCCAGCCGGGCGAAGTAGTCGCGGTGCCGGCGCCGGGTGACGGTGACCTCCCCGATGTCCTCCAGCTTCTCCAGGCCGTAGTGGCGCAGCGAGACGAGTAGCCGGTAGCGCACCTGGCCGCCGCGCTCCTCCCGTACGAGAACCGACTTGTCGACAAGCCCGGCGACGGCGTCCAGCACAGCAGTGGCGCCAAGACCCTCCCCACCGCACACGGCCTCCGCCGCGGCCAGGTCGAAGCCGCCGACGAACACCGACAGCCACGCCCACACCAACTGCTCCTGGGGCGTGCACAGGTCATGGCTCCAGTCGACGGCCGAGCGCAGCGTGCGATGCCGGGGCGCCGAGGCGGGGCTGCCGCCGGTCAGCAACTGATAGCGGTCGTCGAGCCGTTCGACCAGCTGGTCCACGCCCAGCGCGCGCACCCGGACCGCGGCCAGCTCGATGGCGAGCGGCAGCCCGTCGAGCCGGCGGCACAGCCGGGCCACCGCATGCTGGTTGCCCTCGCCGACCGTGAACCCGGGAACCACGGCCGCCGCCCGGTCCGCGAACAGCCGCAGCGCGGGGAAGTGTTCGGCGGCCGAGGCGCCGAGCTCCTCAGGGGCGGGCGCGGGCAACGGCGGCACCTCGTAGAGCTGCTCACCGGCGAGTCCGAGCCGGTGGCGGCTGGTCGCCAGGATCCGTACGCCGTCGCCGGCAGCCAGCAGGGTCTGCGCGAGCAGGGCACAACTGCGCAGCACATGCTCGCAGTTGTCGAGGACGAGCAGCAGAGTGCGGCCCCGCAGATGCTCCACGAGGACGTCCAGCGGCGGCCGCCCGGTCTCGTTGCGTACCTCCAGCGCGTCGGCCACGGCATGCGGGACGAACGCCTCGTCGCCCAGCGCGGCCAGCGGCACCAGCCACGCCCCGTCCGGGAAGGTACGCGCGATCTGCTTCGCCACATGCGACGCCAGCCGGGTCTTGCCGACCCCGCCGGGCCCGGTCAGCGTCACCAGCCGACCCTCGGTCAACAGCCGTCTGACGTCCGCCGACTCGTCCCGTCGCCCCACGAAGCTGGTCAGCTCCGCGGGAAAGCCGGAGGTGCGCCGTGTAGAGGATCCGCCCACGATCCACGCCCTCTGCTGTGGTCACGCACGCGTGCTCTTTCCCGCAGAGTAGGCACAAGATCCGCACGGCACGGCGGGTTCCCGGATTTCCCGCCTCTAAGGGTGACCTGGCCTTGCCTGCGCCAGCACCGCCTCCACCACCCGCTCGGTCGACCCCGGGTGCAGAAACAGGAACAGATTCGGCTCGACCAGCTCCAGCTCCATCACCCGCGGCTCCCCGTCCTCCCCGTCCACGAGATCCACGCGCGCGTACAGCAGCCCCTCGGCATCCGGTACGGCGGCCAGGGCGCGCTCGGCGACGGCGAGTTCGGCCGGGGTTGGCGTCCACGGTTCCAGGCCGGGGTGGGCGACCTTGTGCGCGTCGAAGGCCGTACCGGGCGCGAGCACGGCCTGCTTACGGCTGGCGTGCAGCAGCCGCCCGCCGAAGAACTGCAGCGCCCGCTCACCTCGGGTGTCGATGCTCCGCACATAGGGCTGCACCATCGCGGTGAAGCCCTCCTCGTGCATCCGCGCAAGATGCCGTACGGCCGTCTCGTGCTGGTCGGGCGTATAGCGCGCGGCATAACGCGCCCCCGCTCCCGAGGTGGGCTTGACCACGTACTCGTGATCGTCGGGGAGGTCGGCGGCATCCCCCGGCGCGAGGTACCGCGTGGGCACGACGGGTACGCCCGCCTCGGTGAGGTCCCCGAGATACCGCTTGTCGGTGTTCCACCGCACGACCGAGGCCGGATTCGCGAGCCGCGTCACCTTGCCGCACCGCTCGACCCACGCCAGGAACTCGGCGGTACGCCAGCTGTAGTCCCAGGTCGACCGGATCAGCGCGAGGTCGTACGCGGCCCAGTCGACGCCGTCGTCGTCCCAGTACACGACCTCCGCCTCGGCCCCGGCGCCGGCCAGCGCGTCGCGCAGCGCGGGCAGGTCCCGGTCGTGGCTGGTCGGGCCGGGGGTCGTAGGTGACCAGGGCTATTCGGGGCACGGCGGGCTCCAGAGTCGTAGGGCGGACCGCCCGCAGGCTAACCACAGCGCACGCAACCGCGACAACCGAATTGACCTTCCCCCTCGGTGAAGCCCCAGCATCGGGGCCAGGAACCGGAAGGGGGGCCCATGGAGGACATGCTCACGATCGGCGCCTTCGCGCGCGCGTGCCGTCTGTCGCCCAAGGCCCTGCGCCTGTACGACGAACTCGACCTGCTGCGCCCCGCACGCGTGGACCCGGAGACGGGCTACCGCTACTACGCGCTCGCCCAGCTGGAACGAGCCCGCCTGGTGGCGTGGCTGCGCCGCCTGGGCATGCCGCTGGCCCGCATCCGGGAGATGTGCGCACTGGCCCCGCAGGCGGCGGCGCGGGAGGTCCGGGCGTACTGGACGGGCGTGGAGGCGGAGACGGCCGTACGGCGTGACCTGGCGGAATTCCTGATCGACCAGCTGACGACGACGTCACGAAGGGACACCACGATGCTGGAACTGCGTCACTCGGCCCACTCGGACCGCGGCCGGGTCCGCCCGGCCAACCAGGACACCGCGTACGCGGGCACCCGGCTGCTCGCGGTGGCCGACGGCTTCGGCCCCGAGGGCGGCCCGGCGAGCAGCGCGGCGGTGACGGCACTGCGCCGCCTGGAGACGACGGACCTCGGCGCCGCGAACGTCCTGAACCTCCTGGAGGAGGCGCTCCAGGAGGCCGCGCACGGCATGACGGAGGACACCGGTACGACCCTGACGGCCCTGCTGTGGACCGGCTCCGGTCTTGCCCTGGTCCACATCGGCGACTCACGCGGGTATGTGCTGCGCGACGGCGGCCTGTTCCGCATCACCCATGACCACACCGTGGTGCAGTCCTTGATCGACGAGGGCCGTCTGACTCCGGAGGAGGCCACCTCCCACCCGCAGCGCGCCCTGCTCCTGAAAGCCTTGTCCCCAACCGCCACGGAGCCCCCGGACCTCCGCCTCCAGGACGCGGCACCGGGCGACCGCTACCTGCTCTGCTCCGACGGCCTGTCGACGGTGGTCCCCGACGCCCGCATCCGCGACGTCCTCACCGCGGCCTCCGACCCGGACAGCGCGGTCCGGTCGCTGATCGCCGCGGCGAACGAGGCGGGTGGGCCGGACAACGTGAGTTGTGTCGTGGCGGATGTGGTGGAGACGGGGGTCTGACCCTCACCTCACAGACTCTTCCGTCACCTCCAGCACCAGCTGCGGAACCCCGTCCGCGCCGAGCTGTCGCAGCACCAGCGCCAGCAGTTCCCCGCAGCGGACGGTGACCTCGCTGTCGGGTGGGAGGGAGCCGGCGAGGGTGATCAGTTGCCAGGCGCAGGAGGCTTCCATGAAGCACAGGTCACGGAGGTCGAGGACGGTGTGCGTGTCCTGGCGAGTCAGTGCCTCCCGCAGGATCGCGACGAAGTCGGTGCGGGCTCCGGGGGCCTCGGTCACCCGGAGAGGGTGGACTCGGGCCATGTCGTCCAGCAGGGTTCTGCCGAAGCGCTGTCGGTCGTACCAGCAGATCGCGGTGAACAGCGGGTCCGCGAAGAGTGGGGCCACCGAGGCCTCGTAGTCCAGCAGGATGTGCTCGTCGAGGCCCGCTTTCGGCGCCCAGCTCATGTCGGCCGCCACCCGCAGCCCGGCCCAGCCCTCGTGGTGGGCGCGTTCGACCTCGGTCCGGTACGCCTCGATCGTGCGCTCCTTTTGGAAGCGGCCGTCGGGGAGGTACATCTGCGGGGTGCGCTTCAGCGAGAGCTGGCCGTTCGTGTGTGCTTTCGTGGCTTCGATTCCGCCTCGGTCCAGGAGGGCGACCACCTCGTCGTCCTGGAGGTCGTCCGGGTCCATGACCAGCAGGACCTTCTCCTGGCGGGCGAGGCTGGTGCGGGTGTAGGCGGTGAACACCGCCCACGACGACTCGCCGTCACCCACCTCCAGACAGGCGTGGTCGCCCAGTTGCAGCCGCTCGACGGGGACAGTCCGCTCGGGAAGCTCCATAACGGCGACATTAGGCACAGTCGGAGCGCGGCCTCTTGGATGACCGGCGATGACAGGTTCGCGGGCGGGTTCTGGGAGGGGTGGAGTCAGGGGTGATCGGTTGTGTTCGGGTTCATACGGCGATCGACCGCCACCCGTTGCAGCAGCCCCCACGAGAACTCCGCCACGCACGCGTGCCGTACGCCACTGGCGTCAGGGGCCGTGAACGCCAGGCCCCAGCGTGTGGGTGCCGAGCCCTCCAGCGGTCGGGCGGGGGCGAAGGCGCGGGCCGCCTCGTCGACCGTGCAGGACCAGGGGGTCAGGTCGTCCAGGGTGTGCAGGGGCGGGGGAGCGGCGCCGGGGGCTCGGACCAGCCATTCGTTCCAGACGGCGCCGTTCGGGGCCAGCAGTACCTCGAAGCGCAGGGTGGGCCAGAGCGGGAGCGGCCAGAGCCAGGCCTCGCACTCCAGGTCGCCCACCTTCCGTGTGATCACCGACTCGGGTTCGCCGAGGACCGAGCGGTAGCGGGAGGCGGCCGCGCGGGAGCGGGGCGAGCGGACCATTGCCTGCCACTTCTTGTTCGCCTCGCGCATGTCGGTGATCGAGACGCCCAGTTGATGGCGGGCGTCCTCCACCAGGTCCGCGTTGTGGTCGGCCATCCGGCGCAGCAGGACGAGCTGGAAGTGGAGCGGGCCGAAGGGGCTAGTGGACGGCATGCGATCCATGGTCGCGCACCGGTCCGCCGGGGCGGCGGCCGTCCGGCAGGAACAGGACCGAGTTGACGTACCGCGGGCCGCCGCCGGGGAGGACGCGGCGCAGCAGGCCCCGGGAGACGACGTGCTGGGCCTCGGCCTGGTGGGCCTTGAGCGGGAAGCCCGCCAGCGGGACCCAGCTGTCGCCGGGCAGCACCCAGCCGGTGTAGCGCAGAAGGGAGAGGTAGGTGACCACCGGGGCGATCGGCTGGATGCGGCACTCCAGTTCCACGAACAGGGCCGGGCGGTCGCGGGCCAGGAGGCCGGTCGCGCCGCGCAGGACCGCCAGTTCGCTGCCGTCCACGTCGATCTTGATGAAGCCGACGTCCCGCAGCCCGAGTTCGTCGAGGGTGACACAGCCGACGTCCAGGGCGCGTCCGTGGATGTCCCGGCGGACCAGGGAGGACACCCCGCGGTCGCCCGCGTCGCCGGAGGGCAGCCAGAGGCGGGCGGTGCCGGGGCGGTCGGAGGCGGCGGCCTGGATCACGCGGACGTTCGGCGGGGCGCCGGAGGCGAGGAGCTTGGCCAGACGGGGGACCGGTTCGACGGTCACCACCTGGCGGGCGCGGCGTGACAGGCGTCGCGTCCACGGGCCGTACCAGCCGCCGACGTCCACCGCCGTACCGCAGGACGACGGGCAGAGCTCGGCGAGCCGGGCCAGCTCGGGTTCGAAGCGGGGGTAGACGGCCCGGGCGGTCGCGGCGACGAGCCGGACCGGCAGGAACGGGGCCAGGCGGGCCGCGAGGGTCGTGGTCATGTCACCATCCGTTTGAGGAGCGCCTCGTGCTCGTCGTCGCCGACCTGCTCCCCCGAGGACGGCAGCAGTTGCGGTATCCCGTCGATGACCGGGTAGCGGCGGCGCAGTCTCGGGTTGTAGAGCGCCTCGCCGGGATCGGCGGGACCGTCCGGCGGGAGCAGATGCAGCGGGCCCTTGTCGAGCGGGCAGGCCAGGATCCGCAGCAGTGGGTCGTCGGGGTTCATGGTGGGGTCAACTCCTTGGCGCCGACGGCGGGTTGGGTGCGCGCCGGCTGGTCGTGCCGGGGCATGGACAGCAGTACGGCGATGGCGAGGGCGATGCCCGCGATGCGCAGCGCGAGCCGCAGCGGGTCCTCCGGCAGCGCCTCGCCGAACGAGAGCGTGCCGAGCACCGCCGTATAGAGGCAGGTCACGGTCGTGCACACCGGCACGATCAGCGAGGCCCGGCAGCGCTGCAGCGCCGCCTGCGACATCACCAGGCCGAACGCGCCGGTGAACAGCAGCAGATAGGGATACGGCGACCGCAGCAGACCGAGCAGCGCGCCGCCGAGCCCGTCGGCCGTCAGATGGCTCGACACCCCCTTGATGGCCAGCGAGCTGACCCCGTACAACAGGCCCACCGCCACGCCGTACTCCACGCCCGTGGTCGGCAGCCGGTGCCGGTGCCGGGTGCGCCGCTCGGCGGAGTTGTACAGCCATACGCCACCGGCCAGCGACGGTACGCACACCAGCAGGATCAGCGGGTACGGCGCCTCCTGGCTGACCGTCTCCGACCCTTCGCGCAGTGACAGCACCACCATCAGCAGGGCGGCGAGGATCGCGGCGAGCGCGTACCGCTCCCGGCCGCTGGTCTCCTCGCCCAGCAGACGGGCGGAGAGCAGGACGAGCAGGACCAGACCGGAGACGAACAGGCCCTGAGCGGCGGCGATCGGCAGGGTGCGGTAGACGGCCAGTTGGGCGGCGAATCCGGCGGCGAGGGCCAGCGACCCGCCGATCCAGAGCGGGCTGCCCAGCACCAGCCGCAGCAGCCGGGCGGGTTGCCGGATCGTCACCTCGGGCAGGGCGGCCAGGGCCCGCTTCTCCAGGACGAATCCGGTGCTGTACAGGACGTTCGCCAACAGGGCCGCGGCCACTCCCCACCACATGGTCTGCGTCCCCTTCCTAGGTCTTGCGCGCGGGTGTCTTCTGGGCGTGCAGCAGAAGGATCGAGGCGAGTGGGGGTCTGGAGCAGGCCAGCCGGTCGAACGGGCGCAGCGGACGCGGTACGCCGTGGAAGGGGGCGCCTGCCAGGCGTACGACCTCGAAGCCGGAGGCGGCGACGAACTCCCGTAGCGCGCGGGCCGTGTAGAGGCGCAGGTGGCCTACGACTTCCTTGCCCGGGCGGCCGTGGATCGCGCGCAGGCTGACTTCCGAGAACACGGGTTGGATGCCCGCGAGGAGCAGGGCGCGGTTGTACCAGGCGGCCAGGTTCGGGGTGGACAGCATCAGATGGCCGCCGGGGCGCAGGACGCGGCGGATCTCGTCCAGTGCGGCGTCCGGGTCCACGAGGTGCTCGATCACCTCGCTGAAGAGCACGGCGTCGGCGGACTCCGACCTGAACGGCAGGCCGCCGTCGGTGAGTTCGCCGCGGACCGGGCTGCACGCGAGGCGGGTGCGGGCCCGGCGCAGGGCGTCCTGGGACCAGTCGACGCCGATGATGCGGTGGCCGGGGAGGAGAGGGGCGGCCACGGCGGCCGCGGTGCCGTCGCCGCAGCCGATGTCCAGGATCGTGCCGGGGGTGTCGGTGCCGAGGGCTGCCGCCAGCATGCGGGCCTGGCGGAGGCTGCGGGGGGTGCCGGAGGAGACGGGGACGGTGGGGTCCTCGTAGAAGTCCCGTAGGTCCTTGGGGGGTGCGGTGGTGGTCACTGGGGGACCTCCGTGGTGTGCAGGTAGTGCTCGAACAGGTCCCTCAGGTGGGCTCCGTCGCCGTGGCTGAGCAGCGCGCGGGACCAGCGCAGGGCCAGGTGCAGACGGCCCGCGGTGGAGGCGGTGGTGACGGTGAGGCCGCGGGGCATTCTGGCGGGGGCCGAGAACCAGACCGCGTGCGCGCGGCCGGCGTCCTCGCCGAAGTCCAGCGCGTAAGGGATGCGGCCGATGTTGCTGAGCAGGGTCGTCGACGTCCAGGGGGCGGCGGCTCTGCGCAGGCCTCGGGTGAGGGTGGCCCGCCAGGCCACGGGGGTGACCGGGGCGGTGAGCAGGGCCGCGCCTCGGCCGAGTTGGGGGCGGGGGAGGGATTTCAGGGCGCGGGTTCTTGTCGCGGTGCGGCTGAGCAGGTCCTGCATGTCCGTGGGGTTCAACTCGTCGGGGCTGAAGGGGACTTCCACGAGCCGCGTGCCGTTGCCGATGGGCATGGTCGTGTCTCGGGGGCGGTCGTCCACGGGCATCGTGATGCGGAGGGGGCGGGGTGGGGCGCCGTGTTCGCGGTTCCAGTGGGCGATGGTCAGGGCTGTGGTGACCATGAGCTGGTCGTTGACCGTGTAGGGGGAGCCCTTGGGGCGGTGGGGGAGGGGGAGCTCGGTGACGAGCATGCCGTTGCCGGGGGAGGGCTCGGGGGTGCCGGGGGCTACGCGTGCGGGGCGGGACCAATTGGAGGGGGTGTCGGTAGGGGGGTGCGGGGTTTCGGGGGTGCGGGTGGGGGGTGCGGCGGGGGAGTTGTCGCGGCCGCCGTACAGCTCCGCCGCGGTGGCCAGGACGCGGAGACAGGCGGGGCCGTCCAGGGCGGTGTGGTTGATGGTGAGGAAGAGGACGGTGTTGTCACCGAGCGACGCCCCGTCGGCGGGGGCGAGTGAGCCCACCTCGCCCACGGCGTCCGTCGCCTCGCTCCCCTCCACCGGCCCCGCCCCCTCCACCACCTCCAGCCGAATCGGCGGCGAAGTCGACAAGGGTGGCACTGCCGTGAGCGCTCGGGTACGGGCGTCCCGTAAGGCGTCTCTGCCCGGGGTCGGGAAGCTCACCACCTCCACATCCGGCTCCCCCGTCAGCTCCCACTCATAGCGCCGCCGGTACCACCGCCCCGGCGCCTCCCGCATCAGGATCCGCGGATGGCGTCGTAGCGCCTCGACGAAAGCCGTGCGCAGCCGAGCAGGGTCCAGGCGCCCCGGCAGATGCACCTCGATGTGTACCGTCTCCGGCTCCTCCTCCTGGAGACAGTGCCGGGCCACCTCGTCCACCACCGGGAACGGGATGCGCTCGGGTGCCCG
This sequence comes from Streptomyces sp. NBC_00287, assembly GCF_036173105.1. Lineage (NCBI taxonomy): Bacteria > Bacillati > Actinomycetota > Actinomycetes > Kitasatosporales > Streptomycetaceae > Streptomyces > Streptomyces sp. NBC_00287. The sequence goes on along the minus strand of NZ_CP108053.1, from coordinate 3,081,724 downwards.
ATCGGCCCGATGGTCCACCGCCGTCATGTCGGCTCGCCCCTCCCCGCGGTGCCGGGCTCGCGCAGGGTCGGCCGGTCCGCCTCCGGTCCGGTGGCGGGTGGGGGCGATGGCAAGGGCGGCAGTACGGCAGTCGAACCGGGCCCACTCGGCACCGCCGTCGCACCGCCGGACTCCTCCGCCGCCTCCTCCCGCTCACCCACACTCACCAGCGCCGCGAACAACCCGATCAACGCCAGCAGTTGAGCCGTATGACCGAACGCCCCCGTCGACTCCCGCACCGGCTCCCCGGCCCCCACCGCCGCCACGACCCCGGCCGCAGCCAGCGCCAACAACGCGATCGGCACCAGGAGTTCGTGCCGCCGCCGAGCCAGCAGCGCCAGTGCCGGTACGAGCAGTGCGAACCAGCCCGCGATCACGGCCGCGACCAGCGTCAGCGCCACCGTGCCGAGCCACAGGCCGGGCAGCGGCGGCAGCGGCTGCGGGGCGTCGGGGTTCGGCTCGCGGCGCCGCCACAGGGCGAGGCCCGCCAGGGCCGCCAGTCCCACTCCACTGCCGATCAGGCCCGCCTCGTACGTCACCGCCGGTTCGTACGACAGCTCCACCGTGCCGCCCTCCCCGGCCGGGATCCGCCAGCCCTGCTGCCAGCCGTCCAGGCGGACCGGGGTCAGCTCCTTGCCATTGAGCTCGGCGCGCCAGCCGTCGTTGAAGTTCTCGTACGTCGTCAGGTAGGCCGCCGCGCCCGAGCCGACGGTCAGCTCGCGGCGGTCGCCCAGCCAGTCCTGTACGCCCAACTCCCGCCCGGCGGCAGGGGAGTCGGGGATCGTGCCGCGGGTCAGGGTCACCGCCGTCACGACGAGCGGACCGGCGTCTCCGGCCTCGACCCGGTGCGAACCGGACGGCAGATCGAGACCGGCCTCCGGGCACGGGGTCACATCCACCGGACGGCGCTCCATCAGGTCCCGCACGGTCCCCGTCACGCTCGTCTCGTACAGCTCGCTGTCCACCGCCAGCACCGGCCCCTCCCCGCACGGCAGGGAGAAGGTCCGGCCGGCCTCCGGCTTCGGGGTGCGGTAGCTGTCGAGGGCCGGGATGTAGGCCTCCGTGAGGCCCACCGGCAGCTGTACGTCCTCGTCGGCGAAGGGGTTGTACAGGGTCAGCGGGGCCGTCTCCGTGACCGTGATGTCGAGTCGGTCCGTGGTGATCGGCGGGAAGCGGACGTTGCCGTTCTCGTCGACGCCCGCGATGACCGCGCCGTCCGGGGAGCTGATGTGGACCTCGGAGGGGCGGCTGGACAGGCCGCCGGCCGGGGGCAGGACGATCTCGCCGACGGGCTGCTTGCCCTCCCAGCTCAGATGGATGGTGGGGCGCTCGCCCGCGATCCAGGCCGTGGTCAGGTCGCCGTCGGTCAGATTGCGGGCGGAAAGGCCCGCGCCCAGCCGCGCCGTCGAGTCCGCCGTCGCCACGATCCGGTTCTGCTGCTCGGGCGCCACCTCGTACAGCAGCCGGTCCAGCGCCTCACCGGGCACGGGTATCGCGCTCGCGCCGATCTCGTACGTCCCCGCCGCCCCGGTCGAGAAGCGCCGGTGCAGCCCGGCCTCCGTGCCCGTCGCGGAGAGCCCCGTGGGGTCTGCCGGGCGGTTCAGGGAGATGATCTCGGCGCTCGCGGAGGAGTCCTCGGCGTCCGTGGGCAGCCGGAGCAGGCGGGTGACCTGGACGTCGGGCAGGGTGATCTCGGTGAAGCCCGCGCCGGTCAGACCCGTGCGGCGCTCCACCGAGTCGACGATCGTCAGCCTCATCCAGTCCGTCGCCCCGGCCGGTGCCTTGATGCTCTGGGTCAGGCCATTGGGCTCCAGGTAGCTGGTCCTGGTCCCCTTCTCGGTCTCCACCCGCACCCGCGTCGGCGCAGGCCGCACGCCCTCCTGCGGCAGCGGCGTCACCTTGAACGCGGCCGGCATCTCGTACTCCTCCGAGAACCCGATCCGCAGCCACTCCCCGTCCGGCGAGTCCTGCGAGCCTTCGGTCCAGGCGGTGTCCTGATTGCCGTCGAAGGCGTTCACCGGGTCGTACTGCGGCAGATGGAACAACCAGCTGCCGTAGGAGGAGGCCGACACCGAGCGGGCGCCGCGCAGTTCGGAGACCGTCTGATGGTCCAGGCCCTTCGAGGGCAGGATCTGGTGCGGTTTCTCACCGGCGTCCTGGGCGGCGTCGGGCGCGTTGCGTTCGTCGCGGGTGTACGTGTACGACGTGTTGGCGTTGACCAGCCCGAACCGCGTGTCCGCGCGCCGCAGCCCGTCGCCGACCACCTGCACCGGCGGGGAGCCGAGCCCCGGGTGGTTGTCCCCGGTCAGCACGCTCGCCCGGCCGCGCAGTTCACCGGCGACCGGCAGCAGCGACTCGGGCCCGCCGGAGACCACGGCGGTGTCCGCGACCGGACTCAGCCCCGCCTGCCTCGGCCGCGGCACGTCCTGGGGCGGCTGGTAGATCTCCACGGCCCGCTGCCTCGGATACAGGCCCTCGATCTGGAGCGGGGTGTCGGGGGCGATCACCCCGCCGGTCATGAGGGGCCCGTAGCCCTTCACCCGCTGATAGCCGGACTGTTCGAGGGTGCGCTTGACGAACGTCGTCGGGACGTTGCCGATCTGGTCGGGATCGAGATCGTTGCGGACGACGACGTAATAGATGCCCGCGCGGCTCAAGTAGTCGCCCAGGCCCGGGACTTCGGCCCCGCTGGTCAGTGCCTGCTGCACGGCGTCCATGGCGCGCCGGTTGCCGGAGGTGCCGAACGGGACGTAATCGCGTTGCGCCCAACGGGAGTCGGCGACCACGTCGAGCGGCTGGTCGATGGGGGAGCCCCAGGTATAGATGCCGTGCGCGGTCGCCGGGACGACCAGGACCCGCGCGTCCGGGGAGAACTCCTCCATCCAGTCCGCCGTGGCCGACCAGTAGTCGGGGATCTCCTTGAACGAACCCGGGTTCAGGATCGAGCCGTTGAGGTACGGCCACATCAGACCCGGAAGCACGAGTACGGCCGCGATCAGCGGGACGAACCGCCGGCCCGGCACCGGACGGGCGCCGCGCTGCTCGGCCGCCACGCCGACCAGATGGGCCAGGCCCAGGACCAGTGCGAGGGCGAGGCCGGTCTGGAACTTGTAGATGTTGCGGAAGGGGACGAGACCGCCGTCCAGCCAGTCCTGCACCACCCCGTGGAAGGGGGCGCCGAACGCGCCGCCGTACCCGGCGAGCAGGATCAGCGCCATCGTCAGCACGGTCAGCACCAGCCAGCGCCGCTCGGGCATGTCCCGTCTCGCCAGGCCCGCGAGCCCGAGTCCGGCCGCCAGCGCCGAGCAGACGATCACCACCACCGAGGAGGCGACCGCCCAGCCGGCCGGCAGCCAGGCGTCCCCGAAGTGCAGATAGGCCACCCAGTTCCCGGACCCGCGCAGTGCCTCCGTAGCCGCCATGGTCTCGGTCGTGGTCTGTGAACTCTCCACATACGGAAGGAAGTTCTCGCCGTAGACGCCGAGCAGCAGCAGCGGGATCCACCACCACGCGGTCGCCAGGATCACCCCCGGCACCCACCAGGCGATCAGCTTGCGCTGCCGCGGTCCGGGCGGCCTGGTCAGGAGATACAGCCCGATCGGAAGGAGGGAGGCGAGCGTCGAGGCCGCGTTGACCCCGCCCATGAACGGGATGATCAGCGCCGAGCGCAGGGCGGCGACGCGGGCGCTGTAGCGCTCGTCGACCAGCGGGAGCAGTACCCAGGGCAGGAAGGCGCCGGGCAGTGCGGCCGCCGAGGTGGAGCCGACGACGATCGTGAACACCGGCCACAGCGCGTACGTCACGGCCGCGAGCAGCCGGGCGGTGCCGTTGCCCACCCGCAGCCGCTCGGCCAGGCGCAGGGCGCCCCAGAAGGCGACGGACACGATGAGCGACAGCCACAGCCGTTCCGCCAGCCACACCGGCAGCCGTATGAGATCGGCGAGCCAGTAGAACGGCAGCATCGGCCACAGATAACCGGCGTACTGGTCGGAGATGCCGCCGAAGCTTCCCTGGTCCTGCCAGAGCTGGCCCAGGTCGGACAGGAACCGTCCGGGGTCGACGGTCACCCCGAGCTTGGTGTCGAAGGTCTGCCTGCCCGGGTGCACCGCGAGCAGCAGCACCAACACCACGGCCCAGAATCCCAGCAGCCAGCGCCGCGACCGCGGACCCTCCGGGGGGCCCGCCATGATCGCGGTGGTGGGAACGGCTGCCGGAGGGGGAGCCTGGACCGTGGTCGTCATTAGGGACACCGCCGGAGGATGAGGAGGAGGTTCCAGGTGGCGAACTCGCGGATGCCGGGCGCCTTGACGACGGTCTCCGCGAGGAAGGGCCAGTAGCGGGAGCGTGCCGAGACGACCGTGACGTCGTCGCGGGCGCGGACCTGCCGCAGGGTGGGCCCGATGTGCACGGCGAACAGGTTCTCGCCGAGGGTGTGCTTGGCGGGCCTTCCGGTACGGCGCCGATAGCGGGCGCGGGCCCGCTCGGCACCCAGGTAGTGCCAGGGGGCCCACTCGTGCCCGCCCCACGGCGACAGCCAGTTGGTGAACGACACATAGATCAGCCCGCCGGGCCGGGTCACCCGGATCAGCTCGCTGAGGAAGGTCTGCGGGTCGGCCACATGCTCCAGCACATTGGAGGAGAAGGTGACATCGGCGACCCGGTCGTACAGGGGCAGCAGATATCCGTCGGCGATCACGCTGCCGTCGGGGGGTTTCTCACCGAGCTCGGTCAGATCCGGTTCGAAGAGATACGCCTGTGCGCCGCGCCGCCGGAACTCCTCGGTGAAGTACCCGCTGCCTCCGCCGACATCGACGACTGTGCGTCCGGCGACGGGTCCGTCGTAGGCCTCGACCTGGTCCACGGCGTCACGGGCGAGGAGGGAGTAGCAGGCCTCGGGGTCCTGCTGCTCGCGCATGAAGGCCCGGAAGAGTCCGAGGGATCGACGGAAGGAGGGGTCCTTCACCGGAGTCACGACGCCCAACCTCGCACCGCCTCCGCCGCAACCGCCCGGAACTGCCGGACAGTCCGATCCCACCGATACCCGGCGGCATGATCCCGCGCGGCCTTGCCCATCAGCTCCCGGCGATGCCCGGACAACGCCAACGTGCACCACGCGGCGGCGAACGAGGACTCACCGGAGGCGAGCAGCCCGGTCTCCCCGTCGATCACGGAATCCCGAAGACCAGGCACATCAAAGGCAATGGCCGGAGTCTCCCGAGCCGCCGCCTCCGTCACCACCAGGCCCCACCCCTCCACCGCGGAGGGATGCAGCAGCAGCCAGGCCGCACATAGCAGCCGGTGCTTCTCGGCCTCGGTCACATGCCCGGTGAACTCGACTCCAGGACCGGCGAGTTGCTCAAGACGACCCCGTTCAGGACCGTCCCCCACGATGAGAAGCCGGCCGCCGGTGACCGGCCGCACCCGCTCCCACAACCGCAGAAGCAAGTCGATCCGCTTGTACTCGACGAGCCGCCCCACCGCCACGAACAGCGGCTCGGAGGAGCGATCCGCGCGCGGGCCCGGCTCCTCCACACCGTTGTGGACGACGCGTATCCGCTCCCGCTCGACGCCGATCGTCCGCAGCGCATGGGCGGTCGACGGGGAGACGGCGACCAGCAGACTCCGCTGCTGCGCACCGGTCAGCGCCCAGTGCTCCAGTCTTCGCCCGATACGGGCGGCCGGGGCCAAGGGTCCCCCGAATCTCATCCGCCACAGGTCGGTGTGAACGTGGTTCACAAGGCACAGCGTGGGACCGCGATGCCACAGCGGCGCCAGATACGGCACTCCGTTGCAGACCTCGACCAGCAGATCGGTCTCGCCGACCTGGCGGGCGAAGGCGGAGCGGGCGCGCAGATAGTGGCTGTGGGTGCCGCCCGCGGAGACGACCCGGTAGTCGCGGTAGGCCGCGGGGCCGCCGCAGAGGAGGGTGACCTGGTGGCCGAGGTGGGTCAGTCCGTCGGCGAGTCGGTCGACGAGCAGTTCGGAGCCGCCGGCGGACCGGTTGCCCAGGTCTCGATGGGCGAGGAAAACGATTCGGCGCGGCTGTGGGGGGAGCGCCGGAGGGTGCTGCGGCACCGTGGGGAACGGGGCGCGCAGCGAAGACGGCACGTGCTGGGGCATCGGTGCTCCAACATGTCTCGGGGTGCGGAACTCAGCGTGGGGGAAGAACGCGCCGATTGGTTACGGCTGGGGCGAGATGGGTGTTTCCGTGGGGGAACCGGGGGCTTTCTGTACACGGGCTGCGTGTGGGCTGTGGACGGGTTGTGCTCGGGTGGGGTGGACAGTTTTCGCCCAGCCGTTCGTCACGGCTACTCACCGAAGTGACAATTTCGGGCTTTATTAGAGCTGACGTAATGTCATATCGTGAGCGTCGGCTGGGGCGATTCGGATGAACCGGGACGCTGCCTCCCTCGTACCACCAAAACGATCCCGGCCACGGCGAGGACGAATCCCACCACACCCGCCCCGATCGGCAACGTCCGCCCCACCAGCTCCAGTCGCCCGCTGTCGTCCTCCGCCTGCGACACGGCCTGCTTCTGCGTCTCGGTGGTGAACGCGATCTTCCGGCTGTCCAGCAGCACCGCCGCGTCCTCCTTGCCGCCGGGTGCGCGCAGGGTGCGGCGCGGACCGGTCTGGGCATACAGCACACGGCCCGTGGCCTGGTCGACTACCAGTTCAACGCCGTGGTTGGCGTACCACTCCTCGGCCAGCACCTGCGGTGTGTCCAGGTCGACGAGCCGGCCCGGCACCAGCCGTGTCCCGGTCTTCGTCGCCGGTACCGTCGCGGTGAACCGGTAACCGGTGTACCCCTGAATCTCCTTGGTACCCCGGTAACTCATCGTGACCGTCCCGCCGAGGGTGTTGTCCCACCACCGGTAGTCCCGCTTCTGCACGTCGAAGGGGAACTTCAGATAGGCCTCGCCCTCGATGTGGGGCTTCTCCTCGCAACAGTGCACTGGCCGGGTCGTCTTCCGGTCCATCACCCATCGATGCGGTACGTAGTCCAGCGCGTCGTGCGGATCCTCGGCGGGCAGCGACTTGTCGGTGTCGACGGTGGTGATCACATCCCACACCGCGTTGCCGCTGTCCTCACTCTCCGCGACATTTCCCCGGACCCGCTGGGTGACGGTGATGGTCCGGTTCGGGACGGTCTCGATCTTCTCGGTGTCGAAGACGCTGCCGGTGCCCTTGTAGACGGCGGTGGTGTCGATGTCGATCGGGTTCACGGCGGCCCGTGGCTCGACGTACCAGGCGAGCATGGGTGCCAGGACGAGCAGGAACGTGCCGAGACCCAGCAGGATCAGCGACAAAGGTGAGGCTGTACGGCGCATCCGGGCACTCCAGAGGCTCGGGACGACGCGACGTGGGGGGTGGCCGCGCCGAGGGTGAAGGTGCGCGTGCGAGAGGGGTGCGGCACGGTCCGAAGCACGGCACCCGTCTGGGCCGGGAACCGTAGGCGCCCCTTGACGAGGTGTCAATGTCGTGTCGACACTGGGGCCCGACAGGCAGGGACGGAAAGCCCGGGTGGGGCGACCGAACAGCGGTTGTACAGAGTTTGTACAGAGAGGCTGACCCTGCGATGTCCAGACTGCTCGCCGCCGCGCTGACCGTAGCGCTCGCCGCCGCCCTGGCGGTGGGGGCCGCGCTCGGCGTGGTCGCCCTGCTGGAGGCCACCCCCGACCAGCCGAACAACCCCCTGATCACCTACGAACAAGCCGGCCAGGGGAGTTGACCCGTGCCGTCCGCTGCCCGCACCGACGCCGTCTCGACCCGCTCGGCCTGGCACGACGTCCCGCGCCTCCAGGTGCGGCGCTTCGCGGCCATCGCCATGGCCGAGGCACCGGCACTCGCCGAAGAGATCATGACCGAGATCCGCCGCGAGTACCCCCATCTGCCGCTCGTCCTCGACGAGTCGGGCGAGCCGATGGCCCTGATCGGCATCCGCCGGGCGATCGAGGTCTTCGTCCAGCACCTGGAGACGGCGGAGGGCCGCCCGACGGTCCCGCCGGGAGTGTTCCAGGACTTCGGCAGGGGCGAGGGCCTCAACGGCCGCAGCCTGGACTCCCTCCAGGCGATCTACCGCATGGGGGTACGGCTGGCCTGGCGCTGTTTCGCCGACATCGGCCAGCGCGTGGAGATCCCGCCACCGGCGATGTACGAACTGGTGGACGCGGGCTACGAGTACCTCGACGGCCTCGTGGACCAGTCGGTACGCGGCTACGCGGAAGCGGCGGCTCGCCAGGCCGGGGAGCGACTGCGCCTCCAACGCCGCCTGATGGAACTCCTGTTGGCCGAACACCACCGGGGCGACCCGGCCGACGCCCTCACCGAACGCGCCGCACGCATCGGCTGGCCGCTCCCCGGCAAGGCCGCAGTCGGCGTCCTGCTGCGCCCGGCGAGGGAGGCGGTGGCGCCCGCGGTCGGCCAGGGCGTACTCCTGGACATGGAGTACGAGCAGCCCAGGATGGTCGTCCCGGAACCGGACGCGGCAGGCCGCTCGGAGCTGTTGCACCGAGCCCTGACGGGCTGGTCGGGCGCGATAGGCCCGCCGGTCCCGCTGACGGACGCGGCGAAGTCGCTGCGCTGGGCGGAGGCGGCGGTACGGCTGATGGAACGCGGCCTGTTGCCGACGGGCGAGGTCCTGTACTGCACGGAGCACACGGAAGCGCTGGTGCTGCTCCAACCCGAGGAACTGATAGACGACTTGGCCCTGCGCTGCCTGGCCCCCCTGGCCCACTGCGGCCCGACCCACGGCCGCCGCCTCGCGGAGACGTTACTGGCGTGGCTGGAGACGAGGGGCGGTGCGCCGGAGGTGGCGGCCCGACTGGGCGTCCACCCCCAGACCGTCCGTTACCGCCTGCGTCAGATCCGTGAGCTGTGGGGCGACGAGATAGACGACCCCGACCGCCGCTTCGAGCTGGAACTGGTGTTGCGGGCACAGCGGTTGCGGGGCCGTCTGGGTGAGTTCCGACGCGCTCAGTAGCCGTACCGGCTCTTCAGGGGGCGCCAGAAGTCATGCCCACACCAAGGTGGCGGCGCTGACCGGGGCGATCGGGGAGCCGGGGCTGGTGCCGGTGGCGTTGACGGTGTAAGCGCCGGGGGGAAGGCCGTCGAAGAGGGCTTCGAGGGGCTCGGGGCCCGGGTAGACGACCCGCGAGTGTGCAGGGGTGCCGGTTTCGTCCTTGATGGTGAGGAGTACGGCGGTTCTGGTGCCGGCGGCCGAGGTGAGTCGGACCGTCAAGTCCTCGTCGGTTGTGATGAGTTCGGGGACGTCCAGGCGTAGGTGTGTCTCCTCCGGTGCGCGAACGACGATGTCGCTCGCGGTGAGAATGCCCTCGAGTTCGTCCAGGGCGGCCGGGTTGCGCTGAAGGTTGCCGTGGTGGTCGGGGACGCGGCGGAGGGTGTTGCTGTTCATGGGGACGTCGGCGCGGCAGGCGGCGACGAGGGGGACCGTGCCGTCGCCGTAGAGGTGTTGGGCGGTGTAGGTGGGGTGGAGGGTGAGGGTGTTGTGCTGCAGGCGGGCGGTGGTGGGGGTGTTCTGCTGGATGCCGACGATGGCGTGGGTGGTGGTGAGGGAGGCGGGGCGGGCCGCTTCGGCCGCGCGTAGATCGGTGTGGAAGAGCATGGCGTCTTCCGTCTGCGTGCGGCTCAGCTCGGGGAGGCTCTTGATTTCGGTGGTCTTGGCGAGGGTGCCGGTCTGCGGGTCCTCGATGCAGGCGTACTCGGGGAGGAGCTGGTGGAGGGAGGGGAGGGTGCGGGCGAAGGTGGTGAGGTCGAAGGAGAGCGGGCCCAGGCGTTGGTGGGCGCCGTTGACCAGCTGGTCGAGGGATTTGGCCGCGCCTCGGTAGGGGGTGCCGAGGGTGATCAGCTTGCGGGTGTGCGCGGCGCCGTCGCATTTCTCGATGTACCAGCGCGCTATGAGGCCGCCCATGGAGTGGCAGACGAAGGTGAGTTGGGCCTCTGCGTTGCGGGGGTGCTTGGCGCGCCGGCGGTCCAGGGCCGGTTCGACGATTGTGGCCAGGCGGCGGGCGTTGTAGCGGTTGGAGAGGCGCCAGTCGTAGGGGACCGGCAGGAGGTTGCCCGCGGCTTCCGTGTAGCCGAGGGTGCGGAGGCGGGCGAGGAGTTTGTCGTAGCCCTTGACCGGGGTCCAGATGCCGGGGATCAGGTGGAGGGTGGTCATCAGGGCGACCGGTTCCACGCCGTCGCCGGGGTGGTCGTCGCCGATGCCTTCGGGGAGGCGGAGGTTGTTGATGGAGCGGCCGAACGACTTGATCGCCTTGAGGACGGCGCCCGGGGTGGGGGACCAGACGAGGCCTTCCTCGGTGCGGAGGGTGCTGCCGGTGATGCCGGGGAGGACTACTACCAGGTCAGTTGTCATCGGGGTCGCTCGGGTTCTGGAGGCGGGCGGTGAGGTGGGGGATCAGGGTGAGGGCGGCCTGGTGGTGGGGGGAGATTTCGGCCAGGGCGGTGATCCAGGTGGGGATGTGGTCGGGGGCGGCGTCGCATGCGTCGTTCAGGAGGTTGGTGGCCGACTCCTCGTCGCCGGAGATCGCGGCGGCGACGGCGAGGTGGAACTCGGCTTCGGCCATGAGGACTTCGTCGTCGTGGGCGGCGGAGAGCGCGAGGAATCCGATGGCGTCCAGCACCGCCCGGTCGGGCTGTCGTGCCGCGTCGTGGAGCAGGGCGGGGAAGCGGGACGGATCGTCCAACGCGTCGAACGCGGGGCCCTCGGCGTTGAGTTGGGCGAGCGTCAGCAGGGCCGCCGCACGGGCGGACTGATAGCCCTTGTCCCCGGAGAGCACAGTGAGAACGAGATCGTCCAGCAGGTCGTCGCGGCGCTGTTCGAGCAGGGTTCTCTGATCCGCTGTTTCGGCGGTGGCGAACTCATAGGCGAGAACGGAGCACAGGGTGGGGTGGTACGCGGCGTCCACGCCTTCCCGCCGGGCCGTTCGGCGCAGCTCGCGATAGCGCTCGGCGGCCTCGTCCACCACCGCGAGCAGCGCCTCCTCCACGCAGCTGTCCGCCTCCGGCGCCAGCAGCTCCGGGTGCGCCGCGAGATGTGCCCGTTCGGCGGTGTAGTGCTTGGTGTTGATCCAGGCTTCGGCCTGCTCGAGCAGACCGGGATCGAGGGTGAGCCAGGCGGGCGGGGCCGTGCCGGTGATGCGGTGCCAGTCGCGGTCGAATACGTCCGCGTCGGCGGCGCGGTGCCGACGGCCGACCGCGTGCAGGAACCAGAGCAGCCCAGGGTCGTCGGCAGCGACCGCCGACCGCTCGACCTCGACGAGCCATGCCGTGGCGCTCGGGTCGCCCGGGGAAGCGTGGTGGGCGCGGTACAGCAGAAGCTGAGCGGCGGTGTCCGGCGCGGCCTGACCGAGGATCTCGGCCCACAGCTCTTCTGTTGATTCACCCAGCTCACGGGAGTGGGCGCCGAGATTGTCGAGGGCGCCCGCGAGGTCGGACAGATGGCCGGGGTCGGTGTCGGTCAGAGCGCGCCACCGGTCCACGGCTTCCTTGGCCGTCCTGATGGCCTCGGTGTGGCGGCCGAGGCTGCTGTAGTGGTTGCCGAGGTTGTTGAGGACTCCGGCGAGGTCGGGCAGGTGGGCGGGGTTCTCTTCCGCGAGGGTGCGGTAGAGGGCCACGGCCGCTTCGGCGTGGGGCAATGCGTCGGTGTGGCGGCTGAGGCCGCCGTAGTGGATGGCGAGGTTGTTGTGGGCTCCGGCGAGGTCGGGGAGGTGGGCGGGGCTGGTTTCGGCCAGCGTGACATAGAGGCCGATGGCCTTCTTGACGGGAGGCAGTGCGTCGGTATGGCGGCCCAGCTCGCCGAGGTGAATGCCGAGGTTGTTGAGGGCATTGGCGAGATTGGGCAGATGGCCGGAGTTCTCCTCGGCCAGCGCACCGTAGAGCTCGACGGCCTCCTCGGTTGGGGGCAGTGCGTCGGTGTGACGGCCCAGATCGCCGTAGTGGGCGCCGAGGTTGTTGAGTGCGTTGGCGAGCTGGGCGAGGTGACCCGGATTGCTCTCGGCCAGGGTGCGCCATCGGTCCACGGCTTCCTCGGCGAGTTCCAGTGCTTCGTTGTAGCGATCGAGGTCGCTGAAGCGGTTGGCGAGGTTGGACAGGGAGCCGGCGAAGTCTGGCAGGTGGGCGGGGTTGGTGTCGGACAGGTCGCGCCACCGGTCCACGGCTTCCTCGGCGAGCTTCAGGGCCTCGGCGCGCCGGCCGAGGCTGCTGTAGTGGTTGGCGAGGTTGGTCAGGGAGCCGGCGAGATCGGGGAGGTACGCGGGGTTCTCCTCGGCCAGGGCGCGTCGTAGGCGGACGGATTCCGTGGTGGGCTTCAGGGCGTCGGTGTGGCGGCCCAGGGCGCCGTAGTGGTTGCCGAGGTTGTTGAGGGCGCTGGCGAGGTTGGGCAGATGGGCGGGGTTGTCCTCGGCCAGCAAGCGCCGTAGGCGTACGGCTTCCTCGGTGGGGCTCACGGCGTCGGCGTGCCGGCCGAGGCTGCTGTAACGGGTCCCGAGGTTGTTGAGGGACATGGCGAGGTCGGGGAGGTAGGCCGGGTTGTCCTCGGCCAGCATGCCGTAGAGGTCCAGGGCTTCCACGGTGGGTGGCAGGGCCTCGGTGTGACGGCCCAGGTTGCTGTAGCGGACGCCGAGGTTGTTGAGGGCCATGGCACGCTCGGGGAGGTAGGCGAGATCGTCCACGGTGTCGTAGATGTCGATGGCTTCCTCGGTCGCGGACAGGGCATCGGTCAGCCGGCCGAGGTTGCGGTAGCGGGTGCCGAGGTTGTTGAGGGCGCTGGCGAGGTCGGTGCGGTGGGCGGGGTTCTCCTCGGCGAGGGTGCGCCGTAGGCGAACGGCTCTCTCGGTCGGAGCGAGCGCCTCGGTGTGCCGGCCGAGCTCGCTGTAGCGGATGCCGAGGTTGGTGAGTGCCATGGCGAGCTCGGGCAGGTAGGCGGGGTTGTCCTCGGCCAGCGTGCGGTACAGGCCCAGGGCCTTCTCGGCGGGGTCCAGGGCGTCGGTGTGCCGGCCCAGGTTGCTGTAGCGGATGCCGAGGTTGTTGCAGGCTCCGGCGAGCTCGGGGAGGAACGCGGGGTTGTCCTCGGCCAGTCTGCGGTAGAGGTCGGCGGCTTCCTCGGTGGGAGCCAGCGCCTCCACCTCTCGTCCCCAGCGATGCAGCCGAACGGCGGTGAGCGTCGCGGCCATACCGACGTCGGGCAGGAGATCGGCGTCCTCCTCCTCGGCCAACGAACGCAGCAGAGCAAGTCCGTCCGGTCCCGCGTCCGCGGCGTGGCGCCACGCGTAGAACCACAGATAGGCGGGCCCGTAAGCCGCAATCCCGGCCCCGAGTCGCTCCCGGTACACACCGAGCAGCGCCTCGGCCACCGCCAACGCCCGTGGATCGAAGGGCTGCTCGGCCGATGCCCGGAAAGGAGGCCGAAGATGATCGGCAAGGCTCTGATGTGCCATCCGGTAGACGGCGACGCCCCCCTCGCCGTCCTGCACGACATGCCGCCCGAGATGCTCGAGAACCCAGCTGATGTCCTCCCGAGTCACCTCGACGCCCTCGGGCGCCTCGACGTTCGCGATGCGCAGCCACTCGTCCTCCGGGAAGCCCGCCCCGTAGGCCCAAGTCAGCGCGCGCATCAGGGATGTGGCGACATCGGCCGACTCCGTGGGAACAGCCGCCAGATCCGCGTCCAGCGCCTCCTCCACCGAGTGGCTGACCTTCGCCTCCCACCCCTCCACCGAGGTGTCGACCGGAGTCGCGGAGAGCTGGTCCGCCACCAACCGGGCCAGCAGGAACGTGTGTTGGACCTCCTCCGCGTCCTCCCCGAACAGCTGCCCGGCCACCGCCGCGGCGTCCATCCGCTCATCCACGTCACTCAACCGCAGCCGCACGTACTCCCGCAGATCGCCCCGCCCCTGCCGCTGCACCTCGGGATCATCGAGATCGATCCCCGCCCCTTCCGCCGCCAGCGTCGCCACCAGCCCCGGCCCTTCCTCGATGCGCTGCATGTCCCGCGTGGACACGACGACCACCGCATGAGCAGCCAGCCGAGTCAGCAGATCGTCCGCGACCTTGAAGGCCTCACCCCGCGCCTCGTCCAGCCCGTCCATCACCAGAACTGGTGGCTCAGCCCCGTCCTCGACGGCCCGCTGCACCTCACCCACCAGCTCACTGGCGTTGCGCCGAGCCTCCCGGGCGGGCAATAACCCGGCCCGTACCAACTGCCCCGCGAGATGGTCCGCCGCCAAGTCCGCCGTAAGCCCCCGGGCATGCACATGCGCCGACACCGACCGCACCTCGGGCAGCACATGACTCCACGCATGCCCGTCCCGCAGCAGCCGCTCCCGCTCGTCCGGGTTGGACAGGCTCACCACCCGCCCCAGAATCGCCGACTTCCCGGTCCCCGCAGAGCCGGTCACCACATGGAGCCCGGGCCGCCCCTCCCGCACCCACTCCACGACCTGGTTCACCTCGGCCGTACGCCCCGTGAACCACGACTGCTCATCCAGCCGAGCCCCACTCCGCGCCGCCCGCAGCAGATGCTCGACCACCTGCTCCGGCGCCCCCGCCTCGTACAACGGATTCGGGAACATCCACCACGCACTGCCCCGGGACCGGAAATCCGGAGTCTGCGCCCCGCCGCCCCACTCCTTCAGTACGGCGTCGCAGACGTCGTCGCCCCGGACGTACTCGTTGTGCACGGACCACCGCATCCGCAGCTCAGGCAGATCCGGCCCCGCCGCCAGTACCTTCCGCAACCGCTGCCCGAACAGCCCGTCCCGCGCCTTCTCCACAGGCAGGCACGAGGTGACCACCCCGACCCACACCTGCCCGGCCGCCTGCGTCTCCCGCATGATCAGCGTCGCCAGGTCGTCCGCCGAGATCGCGTCGCCGGAGTAGCAGGTGTCGAAGACGAAGAGCAGCTGGTTCGCGCCGGACTCCGCGCAGGGGAGTACGACATCGACGAGGGGGACACCGTCGCTCGCGTACGGGCCGCTGTCCGAACCCAGCAGCCGCAGGCCCCCCGCCGCCGGCAAGCTGCCGTGCCCGCTCCACGCCACCACCAGCGCGCTGTCGGCGGGCATGACCCCGCGCAGCGCCCGCAGATAGTCCCGCGCCTCCCCCTCCGTCGGATTCCGCAGCGGCTCCCCCTCGAAGACGGCCCCCAGCACTGAGGCCAGCCCCTCCACATCCCCCACGGCATGATCAAGCTGTTTGTGCGCATCCGACGTGTACTCCCCGACGCCGATGCCGGCCAGATGCCCTCTGAACACCCTCGAACCCCCCGAGCGGCCCTACGCAGGCCGCCAGTATCCGCCGCCCCCCACTCCGACGCACCGCAAACCACCGAGTTTCACCACGAGTTGCCCGCGCCGTCAGGTCCGCCGGGATCCCACGGGCAGCCGGGCGAGGTCGTTGCCCACGATCACGCGGCCCGAGTAGCCCTTGCTCGCCTTGGTGTGCCAGGTCGAGTCGGAGACGACGTTCGTGGCGCCGGGGACCAGGTGGCTCAGCACCAGCGTGCCCACGCCGGCGCGTTCGGCGAGCGGGCCCACCCGAGTCGCGTCCGTGTGGCTGATCTCCATGTGCCGCAGCTGCGCCGGCCTCAGCCCGCCCAGGGCCAGCGTGTCCAGGTCCATCACCTCGTGCACCAGCACGTCCGCGCCCCTGGCCAGCCGCGCCACGTTCGCGCACGGCGCGGTGTCGCCGCTGAACACCACCGAGCCGTCGGCGGTGTCGAAGCGGTAGGCGAAGGAGGGGAACACCGGCGGATGTTCGACGAGCACCGCGGTCACCCGGACCCGGTCGTCCCGCATCACCTCGAACGGCTCCATCGGCGGCGCCATCAACTTGCGCGGCCCCGCGCCCTTCGGCAGCGGAAAGCGCACGTCGTGCGGCCGGATCAGGGTGCGGATATCGGGCCAGCCCTCGCTGCGCATCCGTACGTTGATGTCGTACGCGGTGGCGGCGATGTGCCCGGCGATCAGGTCTTCCGTGCCGGGCGCGGGTTCCGACGGGCTGACGGTGCCGACCGATCGGCCCTTCGGCCAGACGGCGGGGAGGTTCCCGGCGGAACCCGGCCCGTAGACGTCTACCGGGCCCTCCAGCGGCTGGAACCCGCCGAATCGCAGCCACAACAGGGCGTACAGGTCCGACAGATGGTCGGAGTGCAGGTGGGTGACGAAGATCGCCGTGAGCTGTTCGGCCGTCAGCCATGCCTGCGCGTACCGGCCGAACGTGCCGGGGCCGCAGTCCACGAGGTAGACCCGGCCGTCGACGACCAGCGCGGACGCGATACCGGCGCGACCGTGCATGGGGACGGGGCCGCCGCTGGTGCCGAGCAGGATCAGCTCGGTGCCACGGCTCGACTGGGGCGCGGCGTGTGCGGGGGTGGGGAGCAGGGGGAGGGCGGCGGCAGTGGCTGCCGTGGTACGCAGAAGGGTGCGGCGGGTCGGGGCGGCGGGGGATGAGGCCATGGCGGATCCCGGGGTGGTGAGGGGGTTACGGCTGCGGGTACGCGATGGGGGCGCGTGTCAGGTGCTGTTGGTCTTCCGTTGCAGTGAACGGCGGCGACGCCGTCAGGGCTTTGGGCCGACAGCCCAAACTCCGGCCGCTGTTTGGGATGCGGGGCCCACTGCCTACGCTGCTGCCCCCAGCAGGCGGACGATCTCCAACGCCATCCGCAGCTCCAGCGCATCCTGCTCCAACGGCCGCCCCAGCAGCTCCATGGCCCGCCGCACCCGATACGTCACCGTGTTGCGCGCCACGAACAGCCGCTCGGCCGCCCCCTGTGGACTGCGCCCCTCGGCGAGATACACCCGCAGCGTCTCCCGCAGCTCCCGCACCCGCGGATCATCTGCCCCGAGCGCTCCCAGCACCCGCGCCGCGAACCATCGCGCATGCTCCGCGTCGGCCGTGAGCAGCGCCGCCGTGCTGATGTCGGCGTAGTCGCACAGCCAGCCCGTACGGCCGAGGCGGGCCACCCGCTCGGCTTCCCGGGCGCCACGGTGGCTGCGCCGGAAGCCCTCGGCGCCGTATCCCACGGGCCCCAGCGCCGCCCGCAGCGGTCTGCGCTCGGGGACCAGCGCGGGCAGCCCGGCCAGCGCGTCGCGGGGCGGCTCCGCCGACCAGCAGGCCCACGCCCACAGCTCGGTGGAGCCCGCCGACACGGCCAGCAGGCTCTCCCCGCCGGCCGCACGGCACAACTCGGCGGCGAGTTGCCGCAGTTCGTCGGCCGAGGTGTCCTGGGAGGGGGAGGTGACGATGAACGCCGCGTGGTGCCGGGCCAGTTCGTAGCCGAGGGTGCGCGCGGCGACCGCCCCGCCGATCAGCCGACCGGCCAGCAGGTCGTCCACCGTGCGGCGGCGGGCGGCCTCGGTGCTGCGCCGCCACCGGTCGCGCTCGGCGACGTACTCCTCGGCGAGCCGGCTGGACTGCAAGTCGGCGTAGACGAAGAGCAACTCGCTGATCCGGTGGACTTCCTGGGCGCGGATGTCCTCGGGCTCCTTGTCGAGCGCCTCCATCAGCCGTGCGTGCAGATAGGCATGGCCGAGCCGGACGCCGCGCAGCACCCGGTCCAACGGGACGTTGCGGCGGGCCAGTTCGGCGTTTGCGGCCACCGCCTCCGGTGTCACCAGCGAGCCGGTCGGCTCCGGTTCGGTGGCGAGTCCCCGCAGGGCCGTCAGGACGGTGGCCTCCACCGCCCGCTGGAACGGCGGGTACGCGCCGGGGGTGCCGTGCTCGGGCACCTGCCGCACGATGTGCGCCGCCATGTCCCGGGCCACCTCGACTGCCCAGCCGACCGGTCCAGGACCCAGGGGCCGTTCGGCCACGGCCAGCGTCTGCGGTGGACACGCCGGTTCCGGCGGCACCGCGGACGGCGCCAGACGCAGCAGCCACGAGGATCCCGAACCGGCGGTCACGCTCACCCGGCCAGTACAGCAGACGGCGCCCGGACCCGCGTCCCTCTCGTCACGACCGCGCCCCCGCAAGACCTCGCGACCGCAGCACCCTCCGCTCCAGCGGCGCGAACAGCAGCAGGTCCACGGCGATGCCGACCACCAGGATCTCCCCGATGGTGGCGAGGACCAGGGCCATGTCCTGGTAGGTGCGGGCGTTCTCCAGCAGCTGGCCGAGGCCGAGGCCCAACTCCGGGGAGCTGGCGATGAGTTCGGCCGCCATCAGGGACCGCCAGGAGAACGCCCAGCCCTGTTTGAGCCCGGCCAGGTAGCCGGGCAGCGCGGCGGGCAGCAGGACGTGCCGGAGCCGGGCGGGGCCGGTGGCGCCCAGCACCCGTCCGGCCCGCAGATACAGGGGCGGCACCTGGTCCACGCCCGCCAGCAGCCCGTTCGCGATGGACGGTACGGCGCCCAGCAGGACGACCGCGTAGATGGTGGCGTCGGTGAGCCCGAACCACACGACCGCCGCCGGTACCCACGCCACCGACGGCAGCGACTGGAGCCCCGACAGCACGGGACCGATCCCGGTCCGCAGCGACCGCACCGCGCCGAGCAGCAGTCCCAGCGCCGTGCCGATGACGACGGACGCCGCGAACCCGAGGGCGCCGCGCTGCATGCTCGTCCACACCGTGGAGAACAGCGTGCCCTCGTACCACTGGTCCGACAGCGCCCGCCACACGTCGGCCGGTGACGGCAGCAGGTAGTCCGGCTTGACCTCGGCT
Organism: Streptomyces sp. NBC_00287; assembly: GCF_036173105.1. Lineage (NCBI taxonomy): Bacteria > Bacillati > Actinomycetota > Actinomycetes > Kitasatosporales > Streptomycetaceae > Streptomyces > Streptomyces sp. NBC_00287. The sequence goes on along the minus strand of NZ_CP108053.1, from coordinate 3,063,003 downwards.
TCGTAGGCGAGCTGCCAGGCGAGCAGGACGAGAACGGCGGCGGCCACGGGTGGCAGTACCCGTTCCCGCAGGATCTGCCGCAGAGGTGTCCGGGCGGGGCCTACGGGTGCGCTGTCCAGCGCGTCGAGGCCGGCCTCGACGTCCGCGGTCTCCTGGACCTCTCGTACGCCCTTCCTGGTGGCGACCGTCTCACCGGCGCCCATGGCGGCGGATCTCCTCCCGCAGCGCGTCGGTGACCCGGGCCGTCAGCGCGGCCTCCGGGAGGTCGGAGTCGGTCCATTCGCGGGCGATGCGGCCGGGGCGGGAGGACAGCAGCACGATCCGCTCGCCGAGTCGGACCGCCTCGCGGACGTTGTGGGTGACGAAGACGACGGTGAGCTTGTTCTCCGACCAGATGCGGGTGAGCTCCTCGTGGAGCACGTCCCGGGTGATGGCATCGAGCGCGGCGAACGGCTCGTCCATCAGCAGCACATCGCCCTCCTGGGCGAGCGCGCGGGCCAGGGCGACGCGTTGGCGCATACCGCCTGATAATTCGTGGACGCGCTTGCCGTAGGCGTCCTTCAGCCGGACCAGTTCGAGGAGCCGACGGGCCTCGTCGGGCCGCTCGCGCCGGGGCACTCCGCGCAGCCGCAGGGCGAGTTCGACGTTCCGGCCCGCGGTGAGCCAGGGGAACAGGGCGTGGTCCTGGAACATCAGCGCGGGCCGTCGGCCGCCGGTGACCTCGATGGCGCCCGCGGACGGCCGGTCAAGTCCCGCCACCAGGTTGAGCAGGGTGGACTTGCCGCAGCCCGAGGCGCCGAGCACACAGACGAACTCCCCGCGGTCGACGGTCAGACTGATGTCGTCCAGGACCGTCTGGCGCCGCCCCCCGGTGTCGAACCACTTGGAGATGTGGGTGAGCCGTACGGCCGGCTCCCCCACCTCGGCCAGGGCGATCGGGCGGGCCGACGATACGGCCCGCAGCGCTGTTTCTGACATGGGATCAAATCCTTCGGGTTCAGGTGGTCTCAGTGGCTGCGACACCGAGCTCGGCGTCGTCCACGGCCGGTTCGTCCCGCTGGGCGAGGACCCGGTTGAGGAGGCGCAGATCGAAGATTCCGTCCAGGCCCGCACGGCTTCCGTCGAGCAGCCCGAGCCGGTCGGCCCGCTCCGCCTCCTCGGCGAGCGTCGCGGCGAGCGGATCGTCGGTGAGGCTCACATGCCGCCAGGCCGCGTCGAGGACGCCGGACTCCAGTGGCCGGCCGGTCACGGTCTCGATGGCGTCGTTGACGGCCGCCTTCCCTTCGGCGGGGCGGCTCTTCAGCCAGGCGTTGGTGCGTACCGAACCGCGCAGCACGGCCTCGACGACGTCCGGGTGGTCGGCGAGGAACGACGGGGACACCACCACCAAGGCGGTGACGAACGCGCCGTCGTCCCACAGGTCCGACTCGTCGAGGAGCACCCGTCCGCCGGCGGCGACGAGCTGCGCGGCCACCGGCTCCGGCACCCACGCTCCGTCGATCGTGCCCCGCCGGAAGCTGGTCGGGATCTCCTTGGACGACTGCCGTACCACCGTGACGTCACCGCGCCCGGTGCGCGGGTCCACCTCCCAGCCCTGCTCGCGGATCCAGTGCAGCAGCGCGACGTCCTGGGTGTTGCCCGCCTCCGGTGTCGCGATCCTGAGCCCCCGGACGTCGGTGCCGCGCACCTTCGCGTCGCCGTCGACGACCAGCGCGACCCCGCCCGAGGCGGCACCCGAGACGATCCGCAGTCCGCGCCCCTCGGACCGCAGATAGCCGTTGACGGCGGGCGACGGTCCCATCCACGCGATGTCCACGGCGCCCGCGTTGAGCGCCTCCAGCGCCGACGGGCCGCCGTTGAAGACCTGCGTGCGCAGCCGGGTGCCGCCCAGCTCGCGAGTGAAGTAGCCCTTCTGGACACCGGCCAGCGCGGTGGCGTGGGTGACGTTGGCGAAGTAGCCGACGGAGACCTCGTCCGCCGACAGCGGTGGTCCGGTGCCCACGGCCGGTGCCGCCGCCGCCCCCGGCGCCCGGGACCCGTAGCCGCAGCCCGCCGCCAGGAACAGCAGCAGGAGCAGCGCGAGGGCCGCGCGGAGCGGACGCCGGGAGCGGGGGAACGCCGGGCTGCGCTCAGACAGCCGCATCGGGGGGTCCCGGAGCGGTCGCGCCGAACATGCCCGCGGTCAGCGTGGCGCCGTCGGCCGGGTCGATCAGCACGAAGGAGCCGGTGCGCCGGCTGTCCTCGTACCGGTCGAACGCCAGCCGTTCGGCGGTGCGCAGGGCGACCTGGCCGATCTCGTTCAGGTCGAGCCGTCCCGGCCCGGGGATCCGGCGGACCACCGCGCGCACGGTGCGCGTGTTGTGCTTCAGGAGCACGTGGTCCCCGGGTTTGAGCGGCCGCTCGTGCAGATGGCACACGGCTGCTTCGACGTCCCGGGACACCGTCGGAAGCGCCGCCGCCGGGACGATCAGATCGCCTCGGGAGATGTCCAGGTCGTCGGCGAGCCGCAGCGCGCCGGACTGCGGCGAGCGGACCAGCTCGGCCGGGGCGCCCAGCACATCGATGCCGGTGACGGTGGTGGTGCGCCCCGACGGCAGCACGGTGACCCGGTCGCCGACCCGTAGCGCACCGGCGGCGACCTGACCGGCGTAGAGGCGGACGTCTCCGGAGCGGATGACGTACTGGACCGGGAACCGGGCGGGTCCGTCGGTCACCTCGTCCGCGACGGGGACGTTCTCCAGGTGCGCGAGGACGGTCGGGCCTTCGTACCAGTCCATGTGCGTGGACTTCTCGACGACGTTGTCACCGGCGAGCGCGGAGATCGGGATCGCGGTGACCTCGGGAATGCCGAGGCCGGTCGCGAGCCGGGTGAACTCCCCGGCGATGTCCACGAACACGGACTGCTCGTAGCCGACGAGGTCCATCTTGTTGACGGCGAGGACCACCTGCGGCACCCGCAGCAGCGCCGCGACGGCCGCGTGCCGCCGGGTCTGCTCGACCACCCCCTTGCGGGCGTCGACGAGGATCACGGTCAGCGTGGCCGTCGAGGCGCCGGTGACCATGTTGCGGGTGTACTGCACGTGGCCGGGGGTGTCGGCCAGGATGAACCGGCGCCTGGGGGTGGCGAAGTAGCGGTAGGCGACGTCGATGGTGATGCCCTGCTCGCGCTCGGCGCGCAGCCCGTCGGTGAGCAGGGCCAGGTCGGGGCCCTCGCCGGAGGACGCGCGGGCGACGGCCTCCAACTGGTCGGCGAGGACGGACTTCGAGTCGTGCAGCAGTCGTCCCACGAGGGTGGACTTGCCGTCGTCCACCGAGCCGGCGGTGGCCCAGCGGAGCAGGTCCGCCTCGGCCGCGGTCGCCTCGGACGGCAGGGCGGTGGCCATGGGGTTCACGCGTCCTTTCTGCGCGCCGGACCCGGCGGTCAGCCGGGACCTGGCTTCCTGGAAGATGCCGCGCACCATCAGCGCGGCGGTGGAATGGGAGGTGGAATGAGGGGGATGGCCGAGGGCCGTCAGGTCGGCGGTCACGTCAGAAGTACCCCTCGCGTTTGCGGTCCTCCATCGCGGCCTCCGACAGCCGGTCGTCGGCGCGGGTGGCGCCGCGCTCGGTGAGCCGGGAGGCGGTGATCTCGACGATCACCTCGTCGACCTCGGACGCCTCGGACAGCACGGCGCCGGTGCAGGACATGTCGCCGACGGTGCGGTAGCGCACCCGGCGCCTCTCCACCGGCTCGCCGTCCCGCGGGCCGCCCCAGCCGCCCGGCGCCAGCCACATCCCGGACCGCAGGAACACCTCCCGCTCGTGCGCGAAGTAGATGGACGGCAGCTCGATGCCCTCGCGGGCGATGTACTGCCACACGTCCAGCTCGGTCCAGTTGGACAGCGGAAAGATGCGCACATGCTCACCGGGCAGATGACGGCCGTTGTACAGCTGCCACAGCTCGGGCCGCTGGCGGCGCGGATCCCACGTACCGAACTCGTCCCGCAGGGAGAAGACCCGCTCCTTGGCCCGTGCCTTCTCCTCGTCGCGCCGCCCGCCGCCGAACACCGCGTCGAACCCGCCGCCGCTGATCGCCTCCAGCAGCGGCAGCGTCTGGAGCGGATTGCGGGTGCCGTCGGGGCGTTCGCGCAGCACACCCCGGTCGATGTAGTCCTGTACGGACGCCACATGGAGGGTGAGCCCATGTGCGGCCACCACACGGTCCCGGTAGGCGAGCACCTCCGGGAAGTTGTGCCCGGTGTCCACATGCAGCAGCACGAACGGCAGCGGCGCCGGTGCGAACGCCTTCAGCGCCAGATGCAGCATCACCACGGAGTCTTTGCCGCCGGAGAACAGCAGCACCGGCTTCTCGAACTCGCCGGCCACCTCCCGGAAGATGTACGCCGCCTCCGCCTCCAGGACGTCGGTGTGTCCGAGCCGGGCGGCAACCGTCGTCACAGCACCCCCCGTTGGGTCATCAGCGCGTGCACGGCGTTCACCGACTCGTCCACGGACTGGAGTTGGGTCTCCACCTTCGCGTCCGGGGTCTGCGGAGGCTCGTAGGGGTCGTCGATACCGGTGAGACCGGACAGCCGCCCGGCGCGGGCCTGCGCGTACAGGCCCTTCACATCGCGTACGGCACACACCTGGAGCGGCGTTGCGACATGCACCTCCAGATACGGGGTGGCGCTCGCCTCGTGCCGCTTGCGGACCGCCTCCCGGCTGTCGGCGTACGGCGCGATGACCGGGACCAGCACCAGGATGCCGTTGCGTGCCAGCACCTCGGCGACCAGGCCGATGCGCTGCACGTTGGTGTCCCGGTCCTCGCGGGTGAAGCCGAGGCCGGCGCTGAGGAAGGTGCGTATCTCGTCGCCGTCGAGCACTTCGACCCGCCGCCCTTCGCGGGTGAGGCGGCTTGCCAGTGCCTGGGCCAGCGTCGTCTTGCCGGAGCTGGGCAGCCCGGTCAGCCACACCGTGGCGCCCGGGGTCGGCGGGGTCCTCATGCGTTGCTCCTTGCCGCCGAAGCCGTGGTGCCGGCCATGGGGACGACACCGTGCGCGGCGAGCACGGAGAACCCGGCGGCGCACGCCTGGTCCAGCTCCGCGCGCTCGGCGTCGGGCAGGTCCCGCCAGGACGACGAGGGCGCGCCCACCTTGGCCGCGCACCGGCGCTCCCAGTCGCTGTCCACGAAGTCCGCGCCGAGGAACTCGCCGATGCGGTGCAGTGACTCCTCGGGCGCGGCGAGCAGGTCCTCGTACCAGATGTGCAGCACGTTCTCCTGCGGCAGCAGGGACATCGCCTCCATGCCGCGCTTCATCTCGTCGGCCCAGTACGTGCCGAACAGCGAGACCGGGAGCCGGTAGTCGCGCACGGCGTCCGCGTCGAAACGATCCGGCAGGAACGGCAGCAGCTCCTCCGGTACGAAGCCCAGGTCCCGTTCGACGTCCGGCGCGGGAGTCTCGGCGTACGGGTCGTGGCCGAGGGTGATGTGCAGTGCCATCACCACCGCCGCCATGCGGAAGCCGGTGTGCCGGCTCATCGACAGCGCGGTGTCCCGGCCGTCGCGCACGATGTGCAGATAGCGGGCGTCGGGGAAGTGCTCGCGGAACTGCCCGGCGAGGATCAGCGAGCCTCCGCTGCGCTCGGCCCACAGGGTCTTGCCGAAGCGGGTGCACAGCCAGGCGAACATGCGCCGGTAGTGCTCGCCGGCCCGGGCGTCCGGGAACTCAGCGACGGCCGCCCGCAGTTCGTCGTACAGCTCGTCGGGGGTGTCGGAGAGGTGGGGGAGGGTGGTCATCAGGACGGCCGGGATACCGGTGTCGGCCTGGAAGCGGGTGGTCGCCGAGGGGCGGTAGAGGACTTCCCTGGGGGCCAGGCCGTGGGCGCCCAGCAGTCGGTTGACGGCGTTGCGGGAGGAGAGGACGTCCCAGAACTCCGCTGCCGTGAGGGGGCCTTCGGGGAAGACCCGGGCGGTGATCCGGTACATGTCCGTGAGGTGGTTGAAGAGCTCGGACAGGCTGAGGGCCTGCGGGTGCTCGCGCAGCAGCTCGGAGACCAGGGTCGAGCCGCAGCGTCCGGTGCCGGTGACGAAGACCTGGCCCGGTGAGGTGAGGGTGGGCATGGCGCAGCTGTTCCTTCCGTGCGTCCTAGGGGCGGTGTCCGTGGGTCGTGCGGGAAGGTGTTCCGGGCGAGCCGACGGAGTGCGGTCCGTCGGTGCCCCGGCCGGTGTCAGGACCGGCGCAGCAGGGCCGCGTACAGCGTGAGGCCGGGGCCGAAGGCCATGGCGACCACCGGTCCTTCGGTGCGGGGCAGGCGCTCGAGGACCATCAGGACGGTGGGCGAGGAGCAGTTGCCGCACTCGTCGAGGACGCCGTAGGAGGCGTCGAGTGCGCCGGCGGGCAGTTCGAGCCGCTCGCCGACGACCTCGAGGATGCGCTTGCCGCCCGGGTGCACGGCCCAGCCGGTGACCTCCTCGGGCTTGAGCCCGTGCGGGGCGAGCAACTGGTCGCGGACCACCTCGCCGACGTGCTGCGCGAGTACGTCGGGCACCCTCGGCGAGAGGCCCATCTTGAAGCCGAGGTCGGTGATCTGCCAGCTCATGAGGTCGGCGGTGCTGTGGTCAGTGACCGCGACGACGTCGATGACCTCGTAGCCGGAGCCGGCGTCGGGCTCCAGGACGACGGCCGCGGCGGCGTCGGCGAACAGCGCGTGCGCCACGATCTGTTCGATGTCCTGGCTGGGCGGCTGGACGTGCAGCGAGGTCAGCTCCAGGCAGAGCAGCACCGCGGGCCGGCCGCGCGAGGCGACGAAGTCGGAGACGGCGCCGAGTGAGGGGACGGCGGCGTAGCAGCCCATGTGGCCGATGAACAGCCGCTGGACCTTGCTGCTCATGCCCAGCTCGTCCGCGAGCCGTAAGTCGAGGCCGGGCGTGGTGTAGCCGGTACAGGAGGCGACGGCCAGCATGCCCACGTCCGACGGGGCCAGGCCCGCGGACTCCAGGGCCGCGGAGACGGTGCGCTTGCCCAGCGGCACGGCCTCCTCGATGTAGCGCTCCATGCGCCGTCCGGTGCTCCAGCCGGACACTTCCCGCTCGGCGCGCGGGTCCACGGCCGTGGAGCGGGAGCTGATTCCGGAATTCTCGAATATCCGGCGCGCCAGCGGGAAGCCGTCGTAGTGCTCCAGGAAGAATTCCTTCCAGAGGTCGTCCTGGCTGGTCCGGGTATCCGGAAAGGAATGCGAGGACCCGGTGATGACGGGGCGCGCGGCGGCGCGCATCCCATGGCGGGCAGGGGCGATTTTCTCTTCGAGATGCATGCGTGTTTCCCTTGGCTTTCGGGCGAATTAAAGGAGGGAATCGTGCGTGCTGATGGAAGCCGACCCGGGCCTCTTTGCGCAGGTCGGACTGTCCAAGTGAACATGCGCCAAAGCGGGCGCATGGAAGATGGAAAGAAGAGTGGTCAGACTCTCCCCCGTACGATCCGGATGCCGATCCGGTGACCTCAGTCAAACACGGGAGATCCGGTGGAATCAAATATTCCAGGGTAAATTTCCTCGCCGGTAACATTGCGCGGCGCAAAAACGTCGGCCTGCCTCCGGGTAAACCCGGAAGGCAGGCCGACGTCGTGTTATTCGGTCCGGCTCTGATGTCTGGAATCAAGTCCTGGGTAATTCAGCCAGAGCCGGCATTGATTTCGGTCAGTGGCCGCGCGGGTTCGGTGCGGGCCGGCTTGTGCAGCCGTGCGCCCTCGATGTCCAGATCGGGCAGCAGCCGGTCCAGACCGCGTGGCAGCCACCAGGCGCCGCGCCCCACCATCGCCAGGATCGCCGGGACCAGGGTCATCCGTACGACGAAGGCGTCCACCAGCACGCCGAACGCCAGTGAGAACGCGATGGGTTTGACGATGGCGTCCTCCGTCGTCACGAAGCTGGCGAAGACGAAGAACATGATGAGCGCCGCCGCCGTCACCACCCGCGAGGCCTGTCCGGCCCCGTCGATCACCGCGTCCCTGGCCCGGCCGGTGCGCACCCACTCCTCGCGCATGCTGGACACCAGGAAGACCTCGTAGTCCATGGCGAGTCCGAAGAGCACCGCCATCAGCACGATCGGCAGGAAGCTGACGACGGGTCCGGTCCTGGCCACGTCCAGCGCGTCGGCGAGCCACCCCCACTGGAACACGGCCACGACCGCGCCGAAGGACGCCCCGACCGACAGCAGGAAGCCGATGGTCGCCTTGACGGGCACGACCAGCGAACGGAACACCAGCAGCAGCAGGATGAGGCAGAGCCCGACGACCACCGCCGCGAACGGCAGCAGTGACGCGCTCAGCCGGTCGGAGACGTCGATCCCGATCGCCGTGGTGCCGGTGACGGACACGGCGGCGCCGGTCTCCCGCTCGATGACGGCCGCGTCGCCGCGGATGGCGTCGACCAGGTCCTGCGTCGACTCGTCCTGCGGTCCGCCCTCGGGCACGACCTGGATCACCGCCCGCCCGGACTCCGGCGCGTACTGCGGCTGACCGACCTTGACCACGCCCGGCAGCTCCTGCAGCCGTCCGGCCACCGCGGCCGCCTGCTGCTGACCGGCCTGCCCCGGGGTGTCCGCCTCGGCGAGCACGAGCAGCGGCCCGTTGAAGCCGGGCCCGAACGCCTCGTCGACGGTGTCGTACGTCTCGCGCTGTGACGTCCCGTGCGCCGCCGTGCCGTTGTCGGGCAGCGCGAGCCGCAGATCGGCGGCGGGGAGCGCCAGGGTCACCAGGGCTGCGACGGTGCCGACGACGACGAGCAGCGGGCGCCGGGTGACGAGCCGGGCCCAGCGCTGCCCCATGACGGAAGCCTTTGCTGCGGGCTCCTCCGTGGCTTCTCCCGTGGGTTCTTCCGTGGGTTCATCCGTGGCTTTTTCCGTACCCCCCGCAGGAACCTCCCCGGAGGCAACCGCCGCCCGCCGCGCGGCCCGTGATCCCGGACGTGGCGCGAGCCGTGCCCCCGCAAGGCCGAACAGCGCCGGCAGCAGCGTCACCGCGACCAGCACGGCGATGAGCACCGCCGCCGCCGCGCTCAGACCCATGACCGTCAGGAACGGGATACGCACCACGACCAGCCCGACCAGCGCGATGACGACCGTCGTCCCGGCGAAGACCACCGCGCTGCCCGCCGTGCCGACCGCCCGTCCCGCCGACTCGCGCGGTTCCATTCCCTGGGCGAGCTGTGTCCGGTGCCGGGACAGCACGAAGAGCGCGTAGTCGATGCCCACCGCAAGCCCGAGCATCAGCGCGAGGCTCAGCGCGGTCGACGACACCGTCACCCCCGAGGACAGCGCCAGCAGCCCGGCGAGCCCGGTGCCGATGCCGACGAAGGCGGTCAGCAGCGGCATCCCGGCGGCGAGCAGCGAACCGAAGGTGAGGGCGAGCACCGCCAACGCGACCACGACACCGAGCAGTTCGAGGACGCTGGGGGTGAGCACGCCGTTGCCGTACGCCTGACCGCCGACGGAGACATCGAGACCCGCCTCCTCGGCGGCCTTGGTGGTCTCCTCCAGCGAGTCGAGCGTGCCGTCGTCCAGGTCGGAGCGGCTGACGTCGTAGTTGACCTGGGCGAGTGCGGTGCGTCCGTCGGGGGTCACCGTGCCCGCCTTGTCGGGCGGGATCACCACGGCGACCTGCGGGGCGTCCTGCGCGGCGGCCAGGGTCCGCTGGATACCCTGCGTGGCCCCTGGATCGCTGACCTTGGCGCCCTCGGGCGCGGTGAACACGATTTGAGCGCTGGTGCCCGCGGCGGCCGGGAAGTCCTTGGCCATCGTGTCCTGCGCCGTCTGGGATTCGGAGCCGGGAATCGTGAACTCGTTGTCGAGCTTGCCGCCCACGACGAGCAGCGCGCAGACGGCGCCGGTCAGCACGGCGAGCCAGGCCGCCAGGACGAGCCGCCGATGGCGGTAGGCGCCGAGACCGAGCCGATAGAGCCAAGTCGCCACGGAGATGCTCCTCGTGCAGTAGTTGCCAGTGCGGTGGGGGGAGTGGGGGTGAGGGGAGTGGGGTGGGGGAGTGGGCAGGGTCAGGCCTTCACGGTCGTACTGCCTCCCGCCAGCTCCAGGCGAAGCCCGTCGGCGGTGACGTCGAGCCGTTCCGGCTCCAGGTCGAGGGGCAGCCCTGACAGATCGACCTCCTGTGGGGCGTCCCCGAGCAGTTGCCCGGCGAGGGCATCGGGGAGGACGCGTTCGCCGACGTGCACGGCGGTGCGCTCGAACCGGATGCCCTCCTGCTCGAGGACAGGCCGGAAACCGACGGAGATCCGTCCGGCCGGCCCGGCGTGCACGACCAGTTCGCCCGTTTCCTGATCGGTGGTGACCGCCGCGATGTTCAGCCCGCCCCCGGTCATAGTGGCGACGGCACCGGCCAGGGCCGTGTCCGTCAGTTCGGCGCTGACCTGGGTGTCGGCCACCGACAGTCCGTCGCCGGTGCGGACCACATCGGCGAGTTCGGCGTGCAGGTCCACCCCGGAGAACCGGCGGAACGTCGCGCCCTCACCGGAGACCTCCACGCGGGGGAAGGACCCCCGGGCCAGTTGCAGCATCACCGGTGTCGGTCCGAAGCCCACGTCAAGGCCGGTGTGCAGGCGCTCCTCCATGCGGTCCGCGAGCCGGTCGGCCGCCTGATGACGGGCCACCGCCTCGACGGCACCCCCGGTGACCAGCACGGCGCCGACCACGCCCAGGGTGATCAGGCGGGCCCTGCGGGAGATCCGCCCGCGGAGCACACGCCCCCTCCGAAAAAGTGTCATGGCTGACAGCATACAGAACCTGTCATGACTGACAGATTCTGGACCGTCGGTTTTTCGCCTGAGATACTCCGCACATGGCAACCCTCGATACCTCCCCCGCGGAGCCACGCGGGCGTCGCGAGGCGCACAAGGCGGCGACCCGCAAGGCCCTTCAGGAGGCCGCCCACCGCATGTTCGAGGAGCGTGGTTACGCGCAGACCACGGTGCGGGACATCGCGGCGGCTGCCGGAGTCACCGAGCGGACCTTCTTCCGCTACTTCCCCTCCAAGGAGGACCTGGTCCTCGACGAGGTCCTCGACCTCATCCCGGTCATGCGGGCCCATGTCGTCGCCCGACCCGCCGGTGAGGACCCCTATGTCGCCGTCCTGGGCGCCTGTCTCGACCTCATCGCCGACGGCGCCCCCGGTCTGATGTTCAGTGGGCCGCCGCAGCGCTTTCCCGGTCAGCCGGTGCGCCAGTTCCTGCCGGTGCTCAGCCAGTTCGAGGACGGTCTCGCCGACGCCCTGCGGGAGCGGCTCGCCGAGCATGATCCCGACATGGCCACGCCGCTGCGTGCGGCCGTGCTGGCCCGGGCCGCCGTCGGCGCGATGCGCTCCGCGCTGTTCGCATACGCCGGTCTGCCGGAGGAGGAACGCACGCCCGCCGTGGCGCACGAGCTGCTGGCTTCCGCGTTCGAGTGCCTCCGGGAGCCGTGAGCCGCGCGATACCCGGCCATCAGGTCGCCGCAGGCCCATTGCCCAGGCAAACCGACCATGAGTAGCCTATGTTCGTCATTCCGATCGGCTGTTGAAATTTCGAACACAGCCCTACAGGCCAAAAGGGAGGGGACCGGACGTGGGACGCCTAGTACCTGCCGTGACCCGGGCTCTCGACATCCTCGAGCTCTTCCTCGACGGGGACGGCACACTCTCCGCCCCCGACATCGTGCGCAAGCTGCAGCTCCCGCGCACCACCGTGCACGAACTCGTCACCACGCTCGCCGCCCGGTCCTACATCGTCCCGGTGCCGGGGCAGCCGGGCCGCTATCGGCTGGGCGTACGGCCGTACCAGCTCGGCAGCCGGTACGCCGAACAGCTCGACCTCGCCGCCGAGGGCCAGCAGGTGGCCCGGTCGGTCGCCGAGACCTGTGACGAGACCGTACACGTGGCGATCCTCGAAGGCACCGACGTCATCTACATCGCCAAGGTCGACTCCACGCATGCCGTGCGCATGGTGTCGGCGGCCGGCCGTCGTCTGCCCGCCCACTGCACCTCCGTCGGCAAGATGCTGCTGGCGTCCCTGCCGGAGCCGGAACTCACCTCGCGCATCCCGGACGAGACCGAGCTGGTCGCGATGACCCCCAACAGCATCACCGACCCGGCCGTTCTGCGCGAGGCCCTCGCCGAGATCCGCCAGCGCGGGATCGCCGTGGAGAGCCGCGAGTCCAACCCGGACGTCTCCTGCGTCGCCGCCCCGGTACGGGACCGCACCGGCCGGGTGGTCGCCGCCCTCTCCATCTCCGTGCCGATGATCCGCTGGAGCGAGGAGCGCAAGACGGAACTGGAGCAGCTCGCCGCCAAGGGCGCCGCCGAACTCTCCGAGCGGCTCGGCCACCGGAGCGTGGCATGACCTATGAGGTAGCGGTACGGGCGGAGGCGACCCTCGGCGAGGGGCCCACCTGGGATCCGGCGACCGGGCGGCTGATCTGGATCGACATCCTCGGGTCCCGGATCCACTCCTACGACCCGTCCTCCTGCCGTCGCGCCACCCGTACGACCGACCAGCACATCGGCGCGGTCAAGCCCCGCGCGAACGGCGGCCTCGTCCTCAACCTCCGCGACGGCGTCGCGGTCCTCGACCCCGACGAGATCCCCGACGGCTCCTTCCGCTGGCTCCATCACGACCCCGTCCCGGGCCGCCGCGCCAACGACGCCGCCGTCGCCCCCGACGGCTCCCTGTGGGCCGGCACCATGCGCTACGACGAGGCCCCGGGCGGCGGCACGCTGTCCCGGATCACCGGGGACGGTGCGATCGTCTCGGTCCTGGACGACGTCGCCGTCAGCAACGGCACCGGCTGGAGCCCCGACGGCCGCCTCATGTACTACATCGACTCGCCCACGCGGCGCGTCGACGTCTTCGACCACGAGGGCGGCAGTGTCACCAACCGCCGTCCCTTCGCCGAGATCGAAGCCGGCGCCGGCTTCCCCGACGGCCTCACCGTCGACGCCGACGGTTGTGTGTGGGTGGCGTTGTGGGACGGAGGGGCGGTACGGCGCTACACACCCGCCGGTGACTTGGACCGGGTCATCACCCTCCCCACCCCCCGGATCACGGCCTGCACCTTCGGCGGCCCGGACCTGACCGACCTCTACATCACGACGGCACGGGTGGGCCTGGAAGCCCCGCATCCGGTGGCGGGCTCGCTGCTGGTGGTGCCGGGGGCGGGCAAGGGGCTCGCTCAGCCGCCCTTCGCCGGGTGACTACTGCAACCCCGCCCGCTTCAACTCGTCAGCAGTCAAGGGCGGCTCGGTCAAACTCGGCTTCAACGGGCCCACCACCGCCGCCAACAGCACCGACGGAGTCATCAGGACCTCCGCCCGCCGCTCCAGTGACGTCACGTCCGTGACGCGGCGGGCGATCCGTCCGTTGCCCGTGGCTGTGTACATCAGCCGGTCAACGTAGGCGGCGACCAGACGGTCTCGGAGCGTGGGACCCTTCTCCGTCGCGCCCGGGTAGAACACGTCCTGGCTGATGGCCAGGTCCCAGGCCGCGCCGACCGGCCGGGCGACCGCCTTCTGGACACGACGGGACAGCCTGGGCGCTCCCCAGCCGTGACGCTGTGTCAGCTTCCGCAGGAGCAGCGCGCTCTGGGCGGCGACGGACAGGCCATGGCCGTAGATCGGGTTGTACGCGGCCACCGCGTCGCCGAGCACGATGAAGTTCTCCGGCCAGGCCGGCATCCGCTCGTAGAAATGGCGGCGGTTGACGGTGGCGCGGGTGAACGCCACGTCGGACAGCGGCTGGGCCTGCCGCAGGAGGTCGCCGATCAGGGGGTGGCGCAGTTCCTCGCTGGCGAAGCGGAGGAAGTCGTCGTTCGCCGGGGAGGGTTCGCCGCCTCGGGTGCCGTTCACGGTGACGATCCAGCGGCCGTGCTCGATGGGCAGCAGGAAGCCCGCCCGGCCCGGTCCGCCGGCGTGCGGGTCGGGCTGCACGTTGATGACAGGGAAGCCGTCCCGAGCCTGCTCGGGGGCGAGATAGAGCCGGCTCGCGTAGGCCAGGCCGGAGTCGACCTCGCGCCGCTGAGGCGCGGGCAGCCCGAGCTCCGTCAGCCACCGGGGTGCTGCGGAACCCCGGCCGGTGGCGTCGACGACCAGGCCCGCCTCGATGGTCCGTTCCCGGCCGTCCCGCTCGCGTACCCGGACCCCGGTGACGGTCCCCGAACTGCCCGCGAGCCCCAGGACTTCGGTGCCCCCGAGCACCTCGATCCGCCCGTCCGCGAGGACCTGCGCGCGGATCGTCGCGTCGAGCAGGTCCCGCCCGGCCAGGATCACATGGTGGGACTCGGGCCAGCGCCGGAACCAGCCTTGCGACGACAGAGCGACCACGTCCGTGGTGACCGGCGACCGTCGTGCCCCGGCGTCACGGAGCAGACCGGTGACGCCCGGCAGCAGTCGCTCCAGGGCCTGTGCACCACCCGACCACAGCATGTGGGCGTGCCGGGCCTGCGGCAGCCCCTTGCGCGACTCGGGGCCCGCGGGCAGCACATCGCGTTCGACAACGACGACCCGGTCGGCGCAGTCGGCCAGCGCCCGTGCCGCGAGCATGCCCGTGTGGGATCCCCCCAGGACTACGGCGACTCTTGCGGTGGAGGGTCGTTCACTCATGGGCGGACATGCTCTCTGCCGGGACGGCCGCGCGGGCGCGGACCGCCTTGATCTCGTCGGGCTCGCGCAGGGCCTGGGACACGGCCTGGATCTCCTGCAGCAGATATGTGGTGTCGGGGTCCCCGGGACCCTCGCTCTCCGGGCAGTGACGCTTGGTCTCGAGCGCGTCCAGGATCGTCACGGCGGCAGCGAGGGCCTGTGCCCGGCCGGGCTCGGAACCGAGGGCGAGGGCCGCGTCGTGGGACCGGACGCGCAGGTCCTCGTCGAGGAACCGGGACAGCTGCAGGAGCGCGTCGCGGATGAAGGTCTCCCGGCGGATCAGCCGCATCTCGGGGGTGGCGCGCAGGGCGAGTGGCTCGCGGCTGCCCGCGACGGTTCGCATCAGCCGGGCGAGAGGCTTGAGCTTCCGGTGCCGACGGCGGACCCGCCAGCGCTCCTGGAGGTACTGCCCGGCATGCGGGACGATGAAGCCGGTCGCGACCAGCGTGGCGGCGATGCACGCCGCAGACGGGGCGATGTTGGTATTCAGCCAGTCCAGGTCGTGGCCGGTCCAACGGGCCACCACGGCCGTGAGCTTGGCGGCGCTGAAGAGCAGGTTCGTTGCGTAGCCGACCCCCAGGAACCTCAGGCCCCAGCGCAGCCAGGCGTCGAGGCCGTCGGTGCGGATCCAGTTCCAGATGAGGCGGGCCGTGACCGAGCAGGCCACGGTGTGCGCGATCAGGTAGAGGAGGATCTCCTCGCGCATGAACGGGGTGGTGGCGTAGTACGTGTCCAGGTCCCGGGTCTGCTCCACGGGCACGTCGGCGAGCGCGAACAGCACCCACAGGGCGACGACGATGCCCGCGTAGACGGACACCACCCACCGGGTCGCGCGGCGGGTCTGCGCACGGCGGTCGCTGCGGCCGTTGCGCCAGTGGACGACCAGCAGCAGCCAGGACGCGGACAGTGCGGTGAGCAGGGAGTACACCCAGGGTGCCGCGATGTTCGGCACGCCGGTGACCCGGTTGGTCCAGGCGATCGTGCTCGGGGCCGCGAAGACGAACACCGCGCAGGCGAACAGCAGCAGGCCACCGACGGCGCGCAGCATCGGGTCCCGCCACAGCTTGAGGATGCTGGGCAGTTTGATGGCCAGGGCCGCGGACAGGACCACGGTGGGCAGCCAGAAGGAGATGTACAGCCCGCTGAAGAGGTTGCCCGCCGCGAGCGAACCGGCGTTCGTCACCGCTCCGTACCTCTGCGTCCGCGGTAACCCATGGACCGCTCCAGCGGGTTGAGGGACATACGGTCGCCCCGGCCCGAGAGGTAGGGGTGGAACGCCGCCGCCAGCCGGTGCCCAAAGTCGTCCGCCTCCGCCTCGTCCGTCGCGCGTGAGCCGTCGCGCGCCGCCACCGTGAGGGCGACGTCGTCCCAGCCCGGCCGCCCGGCGAAGGCGTGTGCGGCGGCCGTGCCGATGCCATGGTGATGCCGGTGCCCGGCGTGCAGATGCCACAACTCATGGCCAAGGATGACCAGTTGCTGCACAGCCTCGGCGCGCTCCTCGACGATGACCAGGTCGAAGTCCTGGAACTCCACCCATAGGCCGGTTACTTCGATTTCGTCGGGGAACCGCTCGAAGCGCAGCTCGATGGGCCGCCCGCCGCGGCGCAGGGTCACCTCCTCGCACAGCGCTCGGCACACCTCGTGCACCCCGGCCGGGGGAGTGGGCCTGGCCCGCAGTGCGGAGTTCAGCTCGCGCGCCAGCCGGCGCATCGCGGAGCCGGTTCTCGCGCGCCGCAGCGCCGCGGCGACCCGCCCCGCCCTCTTGCGCGCGATGTCCATCGGTCCCCCTTCTCGCCGCCGCACGGCGGCCTGTCCGAGCGTACGCGGCCGGAACTGGCGAAGTCATGCGGTCCGGCCACCCGTTGTTCAACCGAGAACCACCGATCGCGAACCCCCGCGGCCTGAAAGCGCCTTGAAATTCCTGCGCAACCCATTGACTGGAAAGCGCTTCCTATCTACGGTCCCGTTCGAAGTTACGGGCGCCTTTCGAAATACCGAACCACCGAACCTCTTCTCCGACTGTAAGGGCAGGCAATGGGACGACCTGACCTGAATCGCAGGCAACTGCTCGCCGCCGCGGGCGGTTTGGCCGTCGCCGGAAGCTTCGGCTTCGCTGCGCTCGGGAGCGGTGCCGACGCACTCGCCTCCGGCGCGGACACCCGGGTGCGCTACTGGAATCTCTTCAGTGGCGGCGACGGCGCCAACATGATCGCGATGCTGGACGCCTTCCGTAAGGAGCACCCCGACATCGCGGTGAAGGACTCCACGCTCCAGTGGGGCAACCCCTTCTACACCAAGCTGGCCATGGCCGCCGCCGGCAACCGCGCCCCCGAGCTCGGCGTCATGCACGTCGGCCGGGTCGCCGGGTTCTCGCCGGGCCGGCTCCTCGACCCGTGGGACGTCGATCTGCTCGCCGAGTACGGCGTACGGCAGGAGGACTTCAACCCCGCGCTGTGGGGCCGCGGTGTCATCGACGGCAAGCTCTACGCCCTGCCGCTCGACATCCACGTCCAGCTCTGCTTCTACCGCAAGGACGTGCTGAAGAAGGCGGATCTGCTCGGCGAGGACGGCCGGATGATCCCGGTCACCTCCACCGACGAGTGGTTCGACGTCCTGAAGAGGGCCAAGGCGGTCCAGAAGAAGGGCCTGCAGACCATCGGCCTGTGGACCAACGACCAGAACTTCCAGTGGTGGTTCTTCGTCGCCTTCTACACCCAGCTCGGCGGCCAGTGGTTCAACGACGACAACACCGAGGTCCTCTTCGACGCCGACAAGGCCACCCAGGTACTGGAGTTCCTCCGGCAGCACGTCACCGACGGCTATGTCATCCCCGGCGCCCCCACCGGCGAGCAGTTCATCAACGGCGCCCCCTTCACCTGGGAGGGCAACTGGTCGGTGCCGGTCTTCTCTGGCGCGCAGCTTGACTACGGCGCGACCCCGCTGCCCGCCGTCTTCGGCAAGCAGGCCACCCACGCCGAGTCGCACGCCTTCGTCCTGCCCCACCAGGCAGGCCGCGGCGGCGCCACCAACGAGGCCGCGCACCAACTCGCCGCGTACGTCGTCCAGCACGCCCAGCAGTGGGCGGCCGGCGGCCACATCCCCGCGTACACGCCGACGCTCGCCACGGACGCGTACCGGGAGCTCACCCCGCAGAACGAGTACGTGAGCGCCATGGACCACCAGGCCACCGAGCCGAAGGTGTGGTTCGCGGGCTCCACCGGCGTCCTCGCCCAGGACCTCGGCCCGGTCGTCGTCTCCTCGACGATGGGCTCCGCCAAGCCCGACGCCGTCGCCCGGCGGATGAAGGACCGGCTCACCAAGCTCCTCGCCTCGAAGAACCCGATGGACGGCAGTACCGCCGCGCAGGGAGGTGCGGCCGCATGATGGCGACCAGCGCTCAGACCGTCGTAGCACCGGCGCGGGCGAAGACCGCCGCCGCGAGTGCCACCGTCCGCCGCAAGCAGGGCTTCCAGCACGGGGGTTGGTTCATCGCCCCGTTCCTGGCCCTGTTCGCCCTGTTCGTGATCTGGCCGCTGCTGCGCGGCGTCTACCTCAGCTTCACGGACGCCAACATCTCCGGCGAGGGCGCGAGCTTCGTCGGCCTCGACAACTACCGCGAGGCCCTGAACGACTCCGCGATGTGGGACGCGCTGGGCCACAGCGCCTACTTCACGCTGCTCGTGGTGCCCTGCATCACGGTCCTCGCCTTCCTGCTCGCGATGCTCGCGCACAACATCGAACGCGGCAAATGGCTGTGGCGGCTGTGCTTCTTCGCGCCGTTCCTGCTGCCGTCGACGGTCGCGGCCAACATGTGGCAGTGGCTGTTCACCCAGGGGATCGGCCTGTTCAACGAGACCTTCGGGCTGACCACACCCTGGCTGACCGACAAGTCGTACGCCATGCTCGCCATCGTCATCACCACCCTGTGGTGGACGGTCGGCTTCAGCTTCCTGCTGTATCTCGCGGCGCTCCAGGGCATCCCCGACCACCTGTACGAGGCCGCCAAGCTGGACGGTGCCAACGCCTGGCACCGCATCATCCACATCACGCTGCCGATGCTGCGCAACATCACAGGACTGGTGATCGCGCTCCAGATCCTCGCCTCGCTCCAACTCTTCGACCAGGCCGTGGTGATGATGGACTTCAGCCCAGGACCGGAGCTCAGCACCAGGTCGTTCGTGCAGTACACCCTCGAACAGGGCTTCACCAGCTACCGCGTGGGCTACGCCTCCGCGATGTCCATCATCTTCTTCGTGATCATCGCCGCCGTCGCCCTCGCGCGGATGGCACTGCTGCGCAACCGTGAGGAGGGCACCCGATGAGCACTGCTCAGATCCGGGTCAAGTCCCGCAAGCCCTGGACCCCCAGCCAGATCGTCCTCACCCTGATCGGCGTCGCCGTCTCCGCCGTCTTCATGGCGCCGATCGCCGCGGCCCTGTTCACCTCGCTCAAGTCCGAGGCCGAGGCCGCCGAGATCCCGCCGCACTGGCTGCCGGAGGTCTGGACGACCCAGGCGTGGAAGTCGCTGTGGGAGACCGGCAACGTCACCAACTGGTTCGTCAACTCCCTGGTCGTCTCGGTCTGCGTCACCACCATCGTCCTGGTCGTCAGCGCGCTCGCCGGATACGGCTTCGCCCGCACCGAGTTCCGCGGCAAGAACGTCCTGCTGGGCCTGGTGATGACGGGCCTGATGATCTCCCCGGCGGTCCTCGGCGTCCCCCTGTTCACCACGGTCCAGCAGATGGGGATGGTCGACACCTACTGGGGCATGATCCTGCCGCAGTGCGCGCCCGCCGCGATGGTCTACATCCTCTACAAGTTCTTCCAGGGCATCCCGCGCGAGCTGGAGGAGGCGGCCTTCATCGACGGCGCGGGCCGCTGGCGGGTCTTCTTCACCATCGTCATCCCGCTCGCCCGCCCCTCGCTCGCGGCGGTCGGCATCTTCACCTTCATCGCCTCGTGGAACAACTTCCTGTGGCCCTACATGGTGACCAACAACCCCGACCTGATGACCATGCCGAACGGCATCGCGACCGTCATGAACTCCTACGGCATCCAGTGGGCCCAGCTCATGGCCGGCGGCTTGATGGCGGGCCTGCCTCTCATCGTCGTCTTCGTCTTCTTCCAGCGACAGATCGTGGCGGGCGTCGCCCACACGGGATTGGCGGGACAGTGACCCTGCGCAGAACCCTCACCGCCGTCGCGACGGCGGCCGTCATGGCCCTGCTGCCCAACGCGGCACAGGCGGCGGAGAGTTACCCCGACCCCCGGCCGATCACCGGCCAGCAGATCATCCACGACCCGACCGTCATCCACCTCAAGTCCGGCGGCTACGTCGCCTATTCGACCGGCGGCATCATCGGCGCCCGCCTCTCGAAGGACGGCAAGCAGTGGGACGACTCGGGCAACGCCTTCGCCGAGCCGCCGAGTTGGTGGTACGAGTACAACAACACCGGCGACCCCTGGGCCCCGGACATCTCCTACCGCGCGGGCAAGTACTGGCTGTACTACGCGGTATCGAGTTGGGGCACCAACCACTCCGCGATAGGCGTGGCCACGTCCTCCTCCGGCCTCCCCGGCACCTGGACCGACCACGGCAAGGTCTTCAGCTCCGAGCGGACCGACCACTGGAACGCCATCGACCCCGCCCTGATCAAGGCGGACGGCAAGCTGTGGATGTCGTTCGGCTCGTACTGGACGGGCATCCGGATGGTGGAGCTGAACCCCGCTACCGGCAAGGCAGTTGAGGACACCACCGTCCACCACCTGGCCACCCGCCCGGACGTGCCGTACGCCGTCGAGGGCCCCTACATCGTCAAACACGGCCGCCACTACTACCTCTTCGCCTCCTACGACGCCTGCTGCTCGGGCGTGAACTCCACCTACAAGATCAAGGTGGGCCGCTCGACGGACATCAAGGGCCCCTACGTGGACAGCACGGGCAAGCCAATGCTCGAGGGCGGCGGCGACCTCCTCCTGGAGGGCCACGGCCGCTTCATCGGCACGGGCGGCCAGTCGGTCTTCAAGGACAAGGGCGAGGACTGGCTGGCGTACCACTACTACGACGCAGAGGACAACGGCACGCCGAAGCTGGGCCTGAACAGGCTCGGCTGGTCGCGTGACGGTTGGCCTGTTCTCAAGTGACACCTGCTGGGAAGGACCACATGAGCTCCACCGCCCGTTTCACCCTCGACCCCGCATTCACCGTCGGTGAGGTCAACCCCCGACTCTTCGGATCCTTCGTGGAACACCTCGGCCGCTGCGTATACACCGGCATCTTCGAGCCCGGTCACCCCGCCGCGGACGAGGCCGGCATCCGCCAGGACGTCCTCGACCTCGTCCGCGAACTCGGCGTCACTGCCATCCGCTACCCCGGCGGAAACTTCGTCTCGGGCTACAAGTGGGAGGATTCCATCGGCCCCGCCGAAGACCGCCCCCGTCGCCTCGACCTGTCCTGGCACTCCACGGAGTCCAACCGCTTCGGCCTCTCCGAGTACATCGCCTTCCTCAGGAAGATCGGCCCCCAGGCCGAACCCATGATGGCCGTGAACCTCGGTACCCGAGGCGTCGCCGAGGCCATCGAGCTCCAGGAATACGCCAACCACCCGGCCGGCACCGCCCTCTCCGAACTCCGTGTGCAGCACGGCGACAAGGACCCCTTCGGCATCCGGCTCTGGTGTCTCGGCAACGAGATGGACGGCCCCTGGCAGACCGGCCACAAGACGGCCGAGGAGTACGGCCGTATCGCCGCCGAGACGGCAAGGGCGATGCGCCAGATCGACCCGACCGTCGAACTCGTCGCCTGCGGCAGCTCCGGCCAGTCGATGGAGACCTTCGCCGAATGGGAGGCGACGGTCCTCAAGGAGACGTACGACCTCGTCGACTACATCTCCCTGCACGCCTACTACGAGCCCATCGACGGCGACATCGACTCCTTCCTCGCCTCCGCCGTCGACATGGAGTCCTTCATCGAGAACGTGGTCGCCACTTGCGACCACATCGGCGCCAGGCTGAAGTCGAAGAAGAAGATCAACCTCTCCTTCGACGAGTGGAACGTCTGGTACCTGTCCCGCTGGCAGGAGCAGGCGACGACGTTCGAGCAGGACGACTGGCCCGAGGCGCCCCGCCTGCTGGAGGACAACTACAGCGTCACCGACGCCGTCGTCTTCGGCTCGCTCCTGATCGCCCTGCTCCGGCACGCGGACCGCGTCACGGTCGCCTGTCTCGCGCAGCTCGTGAACGTCATCGCCCCGATCATGACCGAGCCCGGCGGCCCGGCCTGGCGGCAGACGACGTTCTTCCCCTTCGCCGAGGCCGCCCGCTACGGCCAGGGCCAGGTCCTCGACGTACGGGTGGACTCGCCGACGTACGAGACGAAGAAGTACGGCGAGGCCGATCTGCTGCACGCCACCGCCGTACGCGCCGAGGACGGCACGGTCACCGTGTTCGCGGTGAACCGCAGCCGCACCGAGGCGCTGCCCCTCGAAGTCGCCCTGAACGGATTGGACTTGACGCGGGTCGTCGAGCACAGCGCGCTCGCCGACGCCGACCCGGACGCCCGCAACACCCTCGACGAGCCCGAGCGGGTCACCCCGCACCCGGTGGAGGGCACGGAACTGACGGAGGGCCGCCTGACCGCCGTACTGGAGCCACTGTCCTGGAACGTGATCCGGCTGGGGTGACAATGGTCGTATGAGGATCTCGGCACGGGCGGACTACGCGGTACGAGCGGTATTGGAGCTCGCCGTGCATCACGACGGCGACCCGGTGAAGGCGGAGGCCATCGCCACCGTGCAGGACATTCCGCACAAGTTCCTGGAGGGCATCCTCGGCGACCTCCGCCGCGCCGGTCTGGTCGACAGCCGGCGCGGCGGCAACGGCGGCTACCGGCTGGCCCGGGACGCCTCGGCGATCACGGTCGCCGATGTGATCCGGGCCGTCGACGGCCCCATCGTCTCCGTGCGCGGCGTCCGCCCGACCGGGCTCTCCTACGCCGGTTCGGCCGAGCCGCTGCTCCCGCTGTGGATCGCGCTGCGCGCCAATGTCCGCCGGATCCTCGAGGGCGTCACCATCGCGGACATCGCGGGCGGCGCGCTGCCCGAGTCCGTACAGCTGCTGGCCGCGGAACCCGCCGCCTGGGAAAACCCTTAGAGCCTTTTCTCAGCTCGCACTCAGCTTGATCCCCTAGCGTCCCGTCCCGTCCATTCCTACTCACCCGGTAGGAAACCCAGGGATAGGACGGTTACGACCCATGCGCACGCTGATACTGCTCGCCCTCGCGGGCCTGGGCGCCCAACTCGTGGACGGCAGCCTCGGCATGGCCTACGGCGTCACCTCGACCACGCTGCTGCTGGCCATGGGCACCAATCCGGCCGCCGCCTCGGCCACCGTCCATCTCGCCGAGATCGGCACCACCCTGATGTCGGGCGCCGCGCACTGGCGGTTCGGGAACGTGGACTGGAAGGTCGTCGCAAAGATCGGCGTACCCGGGGCGGTCGGGTCCTTCCTCGGCGCCACCGTTCTCTCCCGGCTCTCGACCGAGCTCGCCGAGCCGGTGATGTCCCTGATCCTGCTGGGCCTCGGCCTCTACGTCATGTCCCGCTTCACCTTCCGCGGACTGCCCAAGGGGCAGCTCGGCAAGCCGTTGCGCAAACGGTTCCTGTCCCCGCTCGGTCTGGTCGCCGGGTTCCTGGACGCGACCGGCGGAGGCGGCTGGGGTCCGGTCGGCACGCCCGCGCTGCTGGCCAGCGGACGGATGGAACCGCGCAAGGTGATCGGCTCGATCGACACCAGCGAGTTCCTGGTCGCCGTCGCCGCCAGCGCGGGCTTCCTGCTGTCCCTGGGCTCCCAGGGCCTCGACTTCGTATGGGTGGCCGCGTTCCTGATCGGCGGCCTGATCGCGGCCCCGATCGCCGCCTGGCTGGTCCGCCTGCTCCCACCGCGGATCCTCGGCTCGGCGGTCGGCGGCGTCATCATCGTCACCAACGTCCGCACGCTGCTGAAGAGCGACTGGATCGCGGCGCCTGCGGGGCTGACCACTTTCATTTACGTTGTCCTGTTCGCCGTCTGGGCCGCGGCCCTGGCGTACTCGATCCGCGCCTACCGTGAAGAACAGCTGCCGGCGGCTCAGGAGACGTCGACCGCGAGTGTGTAGAAGCGGGTGATCTGTACGGGGTTCTCGTTGTCGTCGGTGACCAGGTACAGCGCTCGCCGCCCGGCGTGTGGACCCTCGGTCAGTGGGTCGCCCAGTGCCATTCCCTCGGCGTTGTCCAGCAGCGGGTTGACCTGGGGCTGCTTCGCGCGGGCGCCGGAGGGTGGGCAGTCGCCCATGTCGACCAGTTCGCGCTTGACCACGAACGCGGAGGCGGGTGCCTTCCCCAGGGACGGCACGTCGGATACGTCCTTCAGCCCGGCCAGCGACACCTCGTAGACGCGGATGCTGTTGCCCTGGCCCTCGGTGTAGCCGCGTTCCAGGGCGAGGAACCGGTCGCCGTCGCCGAGGGGGGCGAGGTCCGCGAGGCGCAGGCCGGAGTCGGTCTCGTAGGCGATCTGCCCGTCGACGCGGTACTCGCCGCCCGGCTCGCCCGAGTAGCGCAGGATGCGGATGCGGTTGCCGCCGCGCCAGGTGCCGTCGCGGCCGAGGGGGTCCTCCAGACCGACGTAGAGCCGCCGGCCGTCGGGGGAGAGGGCCAGGGACTCGAAGATGGCACCGCGCTGGGCGTCGCCGCCCGGCACATCGGAGCGGAAGACCTCCGGGACCGGCAGTTCGTCCAGCAGCTCGCCGGTGGTGAGGCTGTAGCGGCCGATCGAGGGGGTGTACTCGGAGGCCACGAGGACCGTCCGGCCGCCCTCCTCCACGGCGAGCGCCTCGCCGTCGAAGCCCTGCTCGCTGTACGGGCGGCCGTTGCCGCGCAGCAGGCGCGTCATGCCCGTGATCCGGGGCTCGGGAGGCTTGCCCGGCTCGCCCAGCTCCAGCCGGAAGAGCACCGGGGAGGAGTTGTCGGCGAGCGAGAGCGCGCTGCTGCCGGAGACCGCGAGCGAGGACAGTCCGGAGACGCGCCGGCCCTGGAAGGTGACCTTGTCCAGACGGTCGGAGAAGCCGATCAGGGAGGCATGCGGGGAGCAGACGTCGGAGGGGAGGTTGCCGGTGTCGGCGGCGAGCGTGGCGACGGGGGCGAGGGCGGCCAGGACGAAGGCGGTGCGGCGCTTCCAGCGGGGCCGTGGCGGAGGGGGCAGGAACCGGTCGGGCGGCAGCGGGTGGGCGAGGTTGCGGACGAAAGGGAGCTGGCCGACCTGGTTGTTGTCCTGCTGGCGGGGCGTGGGGCGGCCGCGCTGGTCCAGGGAGCCGCGGACCTCGCGGTAGATGGCGTCCAGGGTCAGGAAGGGCCGCGTCGGCTGGCCGTCCCGGCCCGGGATCCCCTCGCGCAGGACGCGTACGAACTCGCCCGTGAACGCCGTGCACTCCTCGCCACGGGGCGCCAGCGCGCGGACGTTGGAGGCGGCGGAGGTCAGCAGATAGCTGCCCTTGATTCCCTTGACGTCCGCGACCGTCTTGAGTGGGGTGCGCGTCTGGGCGTCCATGTCGCCGAGGGCGCGTCCGCTGTAGCAGCAGTCCAGGATGATGACCTGGCGCTGGGCCCGGTTGAGCTGGCGCAGCGCCTCGCGCAGCTCGCTGTACAGCATCGCCTTGTACGGCAGCTCCTCCGCCGACCCGATCATGGTGAGCCGCAGGGCGCGCAGCGGATCGACGAAGCCGTGCCCGGCGTAGTAGACGATGAGCGTGTCCCGAGCGGACCGGGCCGCCTGGACGACCGGGTCGATCAGATCGTCGGCGGACTTCGGATCGAGCACGACGACGCACTTGTCCGGGGGCAGCCCCCAGATCGCCCGATCGGTCAGCGCCTCCTTCAGCCGGGTGAGGTTGCGCGCCACGGTGGGCAGCTTCGGCATGGTCTTGTACGAGGCGACACCTATGAGTACGGCGGCGGAGGCGCCGGGGTCGGGCAGCGCCTCGGTCACCGGGTGCCGTCCGGCGGACCGCTGTCCATGTCACCCAGGTCCCGCAGGAAGGCCTCGACCTCCTCGGGCGTCGCATCGGGCCGCAGGGTGGCGCGACGCCCGTCCCGCTCGACGATCACATGGGAACGGGGCCGCCGCGCCCGCCGGAACTCGATGATGATGAAACCGAGGGAGGTGAGCTGGAAGAGGGACTCGAGAACGAGCTGAATGATGTCGAGCGGGTCCCCCATGGTGGAGTCCCCGCCGGACGAGACCCCGGTACGCAGGCCGATCTCCGCGTCGAGTCCGGATTCCCGCTCCTCGATCAACCAGTCGTAGAGCTGCTTGAGTTCGCCGCCGTCGGGATCGTCGGACAGTCTGAGCTGGACGTCCATTGCCCTTCCTTCGCCCCCTGCCGGGTAGGGCCGCACTGGATCGTGGAAGTGATCAACTCTCCGCCTGACACAGGAGGTTGACCCCTGGAACAAGCATACGGTCGTCCGGTGCGCCTGTGCACGAAGATCCCGTCCAACCTCCGTGCAGCGAGCGGGACTTGTGTGGCCTGGGCGGCATTCATGTCCCGTCCATCTCAAGGGCGCCGCCGCGTCACATCGATACCTCTAGGTTCAGTTGGCCTGTCCCGCCGACCTGGAGAGTAATGAGCCGTCCCTTACCGAGCCGTCGTGTGGCCGTACTCGGTTCTGTCGCGATCTGCATCGCCGCGCTGGTCGTCTTCGTCCAACCCTGGGCGGATCAGGCCGACAGCGCGGATGCCGAGCCGGGACGAAGATGCGGCTCCTCGGTGCCGTATGTCTCGGGTGCGGGAGGCTATGCCAGTTACCGCATACCCGCCGTCGTCCGGACTCGTGCCGGGACCTTGCTCGCCTTCGCCGAAGGCCGGGCCGGTGGCAAGGAGGACCACGGCGACATCGACGTCGTGCTCAGGCGGTCGCAGGACGGCGGATGCACTTGGGGGCGGCTGCGAGTTGTTGCGGAGGGTGAGGGGGATACCCGGGGCAATCCGGCGCCGGTTGTTGATCCCCGGACCGGGAACGTCGTGCTGGTCACCTCGTACCACAGCGGTGACGTCACCGAGGCGCGGATTCTGCGCGGTGAGGCCGGCGAGGAAGGCCGACGGGTCTTCGTGCAGACGAGCGAGGACGGCGGGCGCTCCTTCTCCGCGCCGCGGGAGATCACGTCGGCGGTGAAGAAGCCGGACTGGCGCTGGTACGCCACAGGACCTGGCCATGCCGTCGCCCTGACGTGGGGTGACCACGCGGGGCGGCTGATCGTCCCGGCCAACCACTCTTCGGCGCCGCCACCGGGGTCGCCGGACACCGGTCAGGAGCCCAAGTACTTCGGGGCGCACACGATCTACAGCGACGACGGGGGGAGGTCCTGGCACCTCGGGTTCGTCGAGGATTCGTATGAGGGTGTACACAACGCCAACGAGTCGACCGCGGCCCAACTTCCCGACGGGCGGCTCTATTTCAACGCCCGGAACCAGAAGGGGGCGAGCCCCGGGAACCGCCTGGACGCCTACTCCAGTGATGGGGGCGCCAGTCTGGACCGAGGCTATGCGGAGCAGAGTTCGCTGAACGATGTACCCGTGGTCGAGGGCAGCGTGCTGCAACTGACCGGGGATAGAGGGGAATTGTTGTTCTCCGGGCCCTCCGTACCGACCGACCGTGCCGCGATGGCCTTGTGGAGCAGTGCGGACGGGGGACGGTCCTTCGCCAAGGCGCTGACCTTGTCCACGCGGAAGGCCGGGTACTCGGACCTCGTGCAGACCGATGCCGAGAGCGTGGGGATCCTGTACGAAACGGGCGTTCGGACGGCGTACGAAACTATTGAGTTCCGGCGAGTTCCGTTGAGGACCCTGCGTAGGTGAGGAAGGCGGACCAGGTGGTGGGGAGAGGGTGAGCTGGGGGGCCTTGGGTGTTCTTGGAGTCGCGGATGCGGATGGTGGAAGGGGCGAGGGCCACTTCTACGCAGTCATCGCCGGAGCCGCCGCTGCTGTAGCTGACGCGTCACCGCCTCACGGCACCACGGGCCGCCCCCGCCCGGATTCCACAGGGTGGCGTCCGGGCGGGGGGTTCCGTCACCGAAGTGGCGGCGACAACGTCACTGTGTGGATTTGTAGTAGACGGCCTGATACGCCCTCACAACTGGCGCTACCCTCTGGGCATAGCCCGACCACGAACCACTGTGCTTGACTCGGCCGCGATACGTGAAGTTCTTGTGGCTCTTCAGGGCGGTGTGACTGATCGCCTTGTCTCCGCTGTCGTTGTACTGGAGCTTGTGCTGCGCGTTGATCCAAGTTCCGGAACTCTCAGAGACCGTCGTGTCATCGTAAGACGAGACCGCCGTCCAGTCCGTTCCCATGGCCGACTTGCTGGGAGTCTGGGGAAGGTCGTCGAGGAAGTCGCTGCCCGGAGCCATTTGATTGCACTGCCGCGGAGTCCCCATGAACGCGCCGCACAGGGTGAGCTGACCCATGCTCGCCCCATTGTGAGGAGTGCCGAGTGTGACAACGTCCTCGATATAGAGGTACGGCGGGAAGCCAGGGCTGCCCTTCTTGACGTGGTATAGCGCGGCGCGGACCACGAGGCCGCCCATGGAATGGGCGACCACGTCGACCTTCTGGCCGCCGTACGGCGAGCTGGAGTAGGCGTTGTAGACGCGGTTGGCGAAGTGCCTGGCTATCGTCGTGAGGCTCGTTTCACGTGTACCGTAATCGCCGTTTGCGTCCTTGAACCGGGTGGTGCAGCCGTTTGATCCCGACTTATTCTTGTAGTAGCTGTACGTGATCAGCTGGTTGTCCGCATACCCGCGCGACTTGAAGTAAGCGATCGCGCTCGCCCACTCCTCCCGGCAGTTGATCGCCGCCGCGCCGCTGGGATCGAATCCGTGCACAAAGATCACCTTGCTGCGGCCGTCCGACCGGCTCGGCGCGGCGTTTGCCGGGGCAGCCGCCACGAATGCGATCGCCATGGCGAGAAGTGCGCTGAGGAACAGTGTGGTTGAACTTCGGGCTCTTCGCATGGCCCTACCCCCTCGTCGAATGACCCCCAAGATCCCTCCCCGGGCGTCCCGGTCCTGAAGACTAGGCGGGGGGAACCGCGATGGGCATGTCACGTGATCGCGTGACAGCGCGGGGGTAACGGGGGGAGACACCATGGGGATTACGGTCGAATCCGTCACTTTGTCGACGCAGGAGCCCGCCCAACACCAGCTTCAGCGCAAGTCCGCACGCCTGTCCGCGGTCCTGAGGGCGAGCAGTGCTTTCGGAGCGGCCCTGGTCGCTGTGGTCGGCTTCGCACCGCCCGCACGTTCCGTCTGGGTGGCCGTCGCTGTCGTCGGACTGCTGGTGTGGAGCTGCCTGTTCACCGTGGTGATGTTCAGGCCGGGACCGCATCCCTGGCTCTGCGTCGGTGACACCGCCGTCGTTGTGGTGCTCTGTCTGGCGCACGGCAGGCTCGTCCCGGCCGAGGTCCTGGAAGCGTCAGCGGGCTCCGGATGGATCGACATGGTCGCCGGCACCGGTGTCTTCATCGCACAGTTCGCGCTGCGGCAGCCCTGGGCGATGGCCGCAGCGCTCGCCATCGCGGCGGCCCACGCGATGGGCACCGGGGTACGAGAGGCCTCCGTCGTCCTGGTACCCCAGGGGCTGCTCGCCGCCGCTGTCGCGGTCCTGCTGCGACATGGAGCGCGCAGGGCGGATCTCGCACTGTCCGAGGAGGCGTCAGCGCGTGCGTCCGAGCGGGCCCGGTCCGCTGCCCGCACTGATGAGCTGGACCAGCAGCGGCTGCTGCACGACACCGTGCTCGCCACGCTCACCATGGTGGGGACCGGCAGCATCACGCGTGACTCCGCCGCGCTGCCGGAACGGGCCGGGGCCGACCTGGCCGTCATCGAAGCCCTGCGGGCACACCCCGGCGTGGCACGCGATGTGGCGCACGACCCCGCACCGCTGGATGTCGCGCTGCGCACCGCCGTACTGACGCGCCGCGTCGGCCTTCCACCACTGGACATCGAGTTCGACGTGCCGCCGCTGGACCTCCCCCACGAGGTCGTGACCGCCTTCTCGCAGGGGGTCGCCGAGGCCCTGGCCAATGTGGCCCTGCACGGGGACACCCGCGCCGCCCGGGTCTCGGTCCGACCCGTCGGGCAGGGCGCCACCGTCGAAGTCCGCGACAGCGGAGCCGGGTTCGACCCGGCGGCTGTTCCCCTCCACCGACGCGGCCTGCGGGAGTCGATCCACGGCCGGATGCGTGCTGTGGGCGGCAGCGCCCGAGTGGTTTCGTCCGCCGGAGCCGGAACCCGGATCGTGCTGAGGTGGGAACCATGAGCGCCGGCGCCGTCGAAGGCGTGGTCGCCACCCGCTTCGCCACGGCCGTCAACATCGGGGTGGTGGCGATCGTCGGCATCTGGCATCTGGGTCTGGACACCCTGCTGGTGCTCAGGGGCTGGCCGATGTACGAGCCGCAGGTCGCCGCCGCGGGCGCCTGGCTGGCCCTAGTGGTCATCCAGACGGCCGGTTCCGTCCTGCTGCTGCGCTCCCTGCTCAGTGCACGTACCGCGCGGCTGCTTGCGGGGGCAGCACTGGTCGCCGGTGTCGTCGCCACCGCCACGTACCCGCCGGGTGGGGCGATCGGTGACGTGAGCTGGGCGTGGAACGCCGTGGGTTGGTTCGGCGTGTTGCTTCTGATGCAGCGCCCGCTGTGGGAGCTGATCACCCTGCTGGTCGCGAACACGGCTGTCACGGTGGGCTTCCTGGCCGCCGACGGCGCGCTCGACCAGGTCACCGTCTCCCGTCTGCTGGCCGCGAGCTACACCACCGCCGGTATCCAGCTGACGTTCGCGTACCTGGCCCGGCAGCTCAACAGCGGTGCCAGGGAAGCCACCGAGGCCGCCGCGGCACACGCGGAGCACCTCGCCCGTGCCACCGCCGACGAGGCCGTGCACGCCGAGCGCCGGCGCCGGTACGAGCATCTGCGCGGCAGAGTGGAACCGCTGCTGCGTGGTCTGACGGAACGCCGACTGGACCCGGGGGACGCCGTCGTACGCCAACGCGCCGCCGTGGAGGCGGCACGCCTGCGGAGGCTGTTCGCGGAGACGGACGACACCCCGCACCCGCTCCTGCACGAGCTTCGGTCCTGTGCCTACATCGCCGAGCGGCGCGGCGTACGCGTCACCCTGCTGAGCTACGGAGACCTGCCCGAGCTGTCGACATCCGTCCGCCGGGAACTGGCGGAAGGGGCCCTGCTCGTCCTGGCCGCCGCAGCCACCGAGGCGCGGGTCACCCTGCTGGCGACGCCGGAGGAGGTCGCGGTGAGTGTGGTGGCCGACGCCCCGCCGGAGACGGTCGTGGAACCGCCGGGCCCGCTTGCCGTGTCCTTCCTGTACGACCAGGAGGGGGACCAGCTGTGGTGGGAGACCCGATATCCGGTGCGACCGGCTCGCTGACCGTTGCCATCACCGACGATCACCCGGTCGTCATCGAAGGCATTCAGACCTGGCTGTCCGAGGAGCCGCGCATCTCGGTGGTGTACACAGGCGAAACCGCCGATGTGCCGCCCGGCGTCGCTGATGTCCTCATCCTCGATCTGAACCTGCACGGCAGGATCGCCATCGACACTGTCGCCGCACTGGCAGCGGCGGGCCAGCGGGTCATCGCCTTCTCTCAGTTCACCGAGCAGCGAGTGGTGCTGGAATCGCTGGAGGTGGGAGCGTGCGAGTTCGTCGCGAAGAACGAGGGACGGGCGCACCTGGTGAACACGGTGCTGGCGGCGGCGGGAGACAGGCCGTACCTCACACCGACGGCCGCGGGTGTCCTGGCAGGTGATCGCGGCGCGAACAGGCCCCAGCTGTCCTCACAGGAACGCACCGCGCTGCTGTGGTGGTTCCAGTCCATGTCGAAAGCCTCGGTCGCCCGGCGCATGGGTGTATCGGTCCACACCGTGGACGTGTACATCCGCCGAGCGAGAGTCAAGTACGCGCAGGTCGGCCGAAACGCACCGACAAAGGCGGACATGCTGGCCCGCGCGATCGAGGACGGCCTGGTGAAGCCCGACGACATCACAGGCTACGAGTCAGCCGCGGCCGGCGGGGGCTGACGGCCCCGAAGTGGACCCTGCGTAGGTGAGGAAGGCGGACCAGGTGGTGGGGGAGAGGGTGAGCTGGGGGCCTTGGGTGTTCTTTGAGTCGCGGACGTGGATGGTGTGGGGGCGGGTGGCGATCTCTACGCAGTCACCCGAACCACCGCTGCTGTAGCTGCTCTTGAACCAGGCCAGTTCGCCGGTGCTCATAGGTCTCCTCGCATCCGCTGCAACAGGCTCGTGGAGTCTTTGAGAGTGAGAGCCTGTGAGCGCATCCTGGCATACCGCATCTGGAGCATGCTGACCACCTTCGCGTCAGCGATGAACTGGCCACTTTCCTGCCCCTCGCAGTAGGCGAACCACTTGTTCTCCGGCGTTTCCAGCAGCTGCATGGGACCGTCCAGTCCCGCGTGGGTGTCCTGCTCTGTCGGCATGATCTGGATCTCTACGTTCCGCAGCTGGGCGATTTCCAGTACGTGATCGATGAGCTCCCTGGTGACCTCCACACCGCCGGTCCGCCGCCGGAACAAGTGCTCCTCCAGGATGAAGGCGAACGCCGTGTTCGGCCGTTCCCGTAGCAGTCGTTGCCGCTCGGCTCGTGCGATCCACAGCGCCTCGACCTGTTCGTCGCTCATTGGCGGAAGCTGGTTCGTGAACAGCGTCCGCGCGTACGCCTCCGTCTGCAACAGCCCCGGAATCAACCGGCATTCGTACGTATAGAGCGTGATGGCGGTGGCCTCCAACTGCGCCCACCGCCGAAACCAAACCGCCAACCCCGGCTGCCGAGCCAAATGCCGCTCCGCCTTCCTCAGGGCACCCGTATTCCCCAGCACCCCCTCCGCCCGCTCGCCGAACCTCGGATCCGGCATGCGTCGTCCCTGCTCGATCGAGGCCACCGTGTGTTTGGAGAGCCCCACCCGCTCCCCGAACTCCTCCCGGCTCAACCCGGCATGCTCCCGAAGGGCCTGCACCACCGCCCCGAACGTCCGCAGGCTGTCCGACGACTCCGGCTCACCGCCACCCACCGCTGCATCGACCACAGTCGGTCACCTCCCGCGCACATGGTCACGGCCAGTCACGCGTACTGTCCACCCCGTAACCGCGTACGCTCCCGCAGCGTACGCGCCGCCGACCTGGTGAAGTACCCCGCGCGGACGACAGATTGAGCGCATGACCGCACCGCGCACCCCCCACCCCCCGGTTACCGTAAGTGTGTTCACCCAGCGGCTCACCGCCACCCCGCGCGGCGCCCGCCTCGCCCGCCACCTCGCCCAGAGCCAGCTGCATGTCTGGGGCATCCCGCACGGCAACGACGTGTCGGACGCCGTTGCCGCGATCGTCGCCGAGTTGGCTACCAATGCCGTGACCCACGCCCGTGTTCCCGGGCGGGACTTCGAGCTACGGCTGTCTCTCGTCGCAGGGAGTGTCCGCGTCGAGGTCAGTGACACCTGCGCCGAACGGCGTCCACCCGAGCCCACCGCCGTAAGGCCCCCGCACCCTCTCGACGAGTACGGCCGCGGACTCGTTCTCGTCCAGGCGTTCGCCGATCGTTGGGAGGTGCTGGAGCGGGAGCCTCCCGGCAAGACCGTCCGCGCGGAGGTCGACGTACCGAAGTGGCTGGCTCTGTGGCGCCGTTGAGTCAGCCCCGCTCGACCCCGAGGGTGAGGCGGCCGGCGTATCCGGCGGAGGTCGTACTGCCCAGGGCGGTCAGGGTCAGGAGGCCGGACGCGGCGCCTCCTTCGTCGTAGATGGAGTCCTGGGCGAGGGTGGTGCGAGGGACCGTGTTGGTCGAGTACGGCGAGAGCGCGGCGACCCGGGTGGTGATCGCCTCGTCGAAGAAGAGCTGGCCGGTGTGGAGTTCCTGGCCGCCGGTGAACGAGCCGTCGGAGGTGAGGGTGACGTCCGTGTGCACCTTGATGTGGATGTGGATGCAGCGGCCGCGGTACCAACCGGGATAGACGGTGGTGATGTTGGCGATGCCGCTCGAGTTCGTGAGTATCCCGCCGCGCAGGAAGGTGCCGTTGTCGGGCTCGTCGTGGCCGTTGTTGCCGACGAAGCCGGAGTACTCGCCGAGCGCGTCGGCGTGCCACAGCTCCACGAGGGCGTTGCTCAGGGGCGCGCAGGTGTCGTCGTCGACGACGGTGAGGGCGAGCTTCAGGGGGATGCCGGTCTTGTCCTCGGCGATGTTCGACCGGACGAGCTGTCCGTCGAGGTAGTAGGGACCTTCGGTCATCTCCTTCGTGAGCGTGCACACGGCCGCCGCGGCGACGGGCTCGGTGCGTACGGAAGTCTCCGGCGCTGCGGCGGCCACGGCGAACGTGGCAGCGGCGGCACCGCTGGCGATGAGGACGGTGCGCCGTCCAACGGGGGTGTCTGTCATGGACACGGCACCGTAGGGAGACAGGCTGTCGACGAGCTGTCAGTTCGGCAAAGTGACGGCACGTCAAGTTCGTTGCCGGTCATGGTTCTCGTGGCGAGGCAAGCCGGGCGGGTCCCCAAACCCGCCCGGCGAGGAGCTGTCTCAGTTGGCCGCGCAGGCCAGGTCCCAGCCGCCGTAAGAGCCGCTGACGTACGCGCCGTTGTCGACGTGGCCGACGCGGAAGTAGAAGCAGGCCGCCTCGTTCATGTCGGTGTCGTAGACGTAGGCGTTGTTCAGGTCCCACCCGGTGTAGCCGCCCGTGTAGTCCACGCTCAGCTTCGTGTGGCTGGTCGACGGGGTGCCCGTGGTCGGGTTCGTGTACTGGAGGCGCACGCCCTTGCCGTCCGTGCAGACGTCGAGCATCTTGAAGGTGTCGCCGTTGTCGATGAAGTACACGGCGCCGCAGCTGTCGCTGGAGGCGTTCGAGTACGTGGTGGCCTGGGCCGAGGTGGCCGTCATCACGGTGAGCGCCGTGGCCGCGACAGCGGTGACGGCCAGGCTCTTGAGCTTGGGCATGTTTCTCCTTGGCACCTGAACACAGGGAGGTGTCTCACCCACATCCAGGTGAACCCCCCTGCTTTAAGGCGAAACTATGCACGACACGTGATCTTCGTACAAGAGTTCGTCAGCTCGGTCGGCACAGCAGCGGCTTGTCCAACTCCGCGCACGGCCGGTGCCCGTGGTGGCGCAGCACGTCCTTGCCGACCTCGTCGGCGAGATAACGCAGGAAGCCGGCAGCCACCGAGTCGGCGGGCGGCTCGCCGTAGGTGTAGGCGAACTCGGTCTGCCAGTACGGATACGCGCCCTCGTCGGCGCCTTCCAGAGTCGCCGGATAGCCGTCGATCCGTACCTGCAACAGGTCGTCCCGCGCCGACGCCGCGCCCACCTCACTGTGCCCGAGCGCTCCGGGCGTGGTCGCCACCGTATTGAGCAGGGTTTCCGTTTCGCCCACCTCGCAGCGCCCCGCGCGTTCCTCCGGCATGCCCGCGCAGTCGCTCGATGTCACGGCCGGAATGGTCCTGTTGCCCAGGACCTGGCGCTCCAGCGTCGTCCTCGTCCCCGAGCCGGGGTTACGGCTGACCAGGTGGATCGGTACGTCATTCCCCTTCGCCTGGCTCCAGTTGGTGATCCGCCCGGCGTAGATGTCCCGCACCTGCTCCAGGGACAGGTCCCGTACGCCGGCGTCCTTGTGCACGACCAGCGTGAACAGGGACAGGGCCACCGGGCGCGGCAGGAGCTGCGGGCGTCCGTCGCTCTTCGGGCCGTCGCTGAACGCCAGTCGGTCGCCCAGTCCCTGGCCGCCCTTCAGCTCGGTCTTCTCGCCCGCCGCCGCCAGCGCGTCGAGGCCCGCGACGCTCCCCTTGAACGTGTCGTCCCCGATGTCGATCACCGCCTCGGTGCAGGTCTTCGTGTACTGCCCGGCCGCCTCCTTCAGTACCGGCGCGAACGCCGTGGACCCGGAGAGCGTCAGCGTTCCCTCGGCGCAGTCCAGCGGGGCGGCTTCCGCCTCGTCCCGGGTGAAGGTGAACAGCGACTGGGCGAGGGTCACCAGGACCAGGGCGACGAGCAGCACCTGGACCGGTCTCGACGCGAACTGGTAGTACTTCGTCTGCTTGATCGACCCCTGCCCGACCCCGCCCACGACGCCCGCGACCACCTGCGGGTCGGGAAACGCGGCCTCCGTATAGCCCGCTTCGCGCTGCAGAACCGTCAGCACCTTGTAGTGGGCCCCGCGGTTGAGTGTCACCTTGGGCAGTTTGATGCCGTCCACGGTGTCGAGGCCGTCGCCGGGCGGTTCGAAGAATGTGTGCAGTTCCTCCGGCTCGAACTCGGTCACGACCATGCCGACGACCTCGCGGCCGGGGAAGGCGACCTGGATGCCGACCGAGTTCGGGGACACGTAGTCGCTGGGGACGATCGGGGTCCAGCCGATGTTCTCGATGCGCAGCAGCACGACGGACGGGTCGCGCAAGGGCGTGCCGTGCCGCTCCATGCGCCCGAGCACCCCGACGATGTCGTCCGGCAGCCTGGCGGTGTCCCGTGCCGTGGTGTCCATCTGTACGCGGTAGCCGAGCCGTTTGCGGCCGACGAACACAAACTCCCAGAGGGCCGCGCCGACGGGGATCGCCAGACCGAGCACGGCGGTGGCGAGCTCCCAGGGAAAGTCGTTCACGGCCAACTCCCGCCAGAACAAGGGTGGATGGGGAGGCCATGGTGACCGGAGCAGGTCAGAGGGGGCGGAGGATTCCGTGTTCCTACCGATCCAATTCACCCGTGGGTCATCTGGGACACCCGGGGTTTCCGTTAGTTGCTGCGCGAACCATTGACGCGCAAGGGGTTCGATTCTACGGTCCGTCCGTCCGAAGTGACGATCGTTGTTCGACATGCAGAACATGGCCACTTCCCCAAGACCCCCAGAACAGGAGCGTTCGCGTGAGCCGCACCAGAACCGCTCTGCTCGCCCTCCCCGCCGCCGCGCTGCTGGCCCTCATCCCGTCCAGTGCCTTGGCCTATCCCAACCCCGGCACGGTCACAGGCTCCACCGTCGTCCACGACCCGACGATGATCCGCACCTCGTCGGGCCAGTACCTGCTGTACGCCACCGGCGGCGGCATAGCCAACAAGGCCTCCAGCAACCGCATCGCCTTCAGCGCGGGCGCCGACGCCTTCTCCTCCCGCCCGAGCTGGTGGTCGTCGTACTCCTCCGTGCCGGAGGCCTGGGCGCCGGACATCTCGTACCACGGCGGCAAGTACCTGATGTACTACTCCGTCTCGAAGTTCGGCTCGAACACCTCGGCGATCGGGCTCGCCGGTTCCACCACGGGCCTGCCCGGCAGCTGGACGGACTACGGCACCGTCTACACCTCCAGCTCCGCCAGCGACTACAACGCCATCGACCCGAACCTCTTCGTCGACGACGACGGCAAGTGGTGGCTGTCCTTCGGCAGTTGGTGGACCGGGCTCAAGATGATCCAGATCAACCCGTCCACCGGGAAACAGCTCTCCACCAACACCACCCGCTACTCCCTGGCCTCCCGCCCGACCGGAACCAAGGCGGTGGAGGCGCCGTACATCGTCAAGCGAAACGGCTACTACTACCTCTTCGCCTCGTACGACACCTGCTGCGCGGGCGCGAGCTCGACGTACAAGGTGAAGGTGGGCCGCGCCAGCAGCGTCACCGGGCCGTACTACGACAAGAACGGCGTCTCGATGATGAACAACGGCGGGACGCCCGTGCTGGAGTCGCACGGCAGCATCATCGGCCCCGGCGGGCAGTCGATCATGAACGACGTCGACGGTGACCTGATCGTCTACCACTACTACGACGGCAACGACAACGGCACGCCCAAGCTCGGCATCAACCTCCTGAACTGGAGCAGCGGATGGCCCGTCGCGTACTGACCCTGCTGGCCGCGCTGGTCTTCCTGCTCGCCCTGGGACAGTCCTCCGCCAGTGCCGCCTCGTTCAGCAACCCCGTGAAGTCGGTCAAGGGCGCCGACCCGTGGATCTCGTACCACAGCGGCAACTACTACATGGTGACGACGAGTTGGACCGACCGGATCACCATCCGCAAGTCCAGCACCCTCGCCGGTCTCGCCACCGCGCCCAGCGTGCAGGTGTGGCAGGGCGACGCGGCCTCGCGTTGCTGCAACATCTGGGCGCCGGAGCTGCACTACCTGAACGGCCGCTGGTACCTCTACTACGTCGCGGGCCAGAACGTCTCCGACTACATCCCGACGCAGCGCACCCACGTCCTGGAGAGCGCGGGCTCCGACCCCATGGGCCCGTACACCTACCGCAACCAGCTGAACTCCGCCTGGATGCTGGACCCGACGGTCGGCACGATCAACGGCCAGCTGTACCTCTTCGGCAGCGCGAGCGGCGGCACACAGAACCTCGTGGCCGCGCGCATGTCGAACCCGTACACCCTGGCCACGGGCTTCTCCACGATCTCTACGCCGACATACGACTGGGAGAGGTCGGGCGGCACGGTGAACGAGGGCCCGGAGATACTCCAGCGCAACGGCCAGACGTACCTGATCTACTCGGCGAGCGGTTGCTGGACGCCGGACTACAAGCTCGGTCAGCTGAAACTGACGGGCTCGGACCCCCTGTCGTCCGCGTCCTGGACGAAGAAGTCCACACCCGTCTTCCAGCGCAACGACTCCGCCGGCGTCTACGGCCCCGGCCACAACGGGTTCTTCACCTCACCGGACGGCACGGAGGACTGGATCGTCTACCACGCCAACGACTCCGCGTCGGAGGGCTGTGACAACGGCCGTACGACAAGGGCGCAGAAGTTCACATGGAACGCGGACGGCTCGCCGAACCTTGGCACGCCGGTGGGACTGGGCAGCAGTCTCGCGGGCCCCTCCGGTGAACCGTCGTCGGCTTCCACGACGTACACCCTCACCAACCGCAACAGCGGCAAGTGCCTTGACGTGGCGGGTGGTTCGACGGCTGATGGTGCCAATGTCCAACAGTGGACATGCAGCGGAGGCACCAACCAACGCTGGCGCCTGGAGGACTTGGGCGACGACACCCACCGCCTGGTCAACGTGGCCACGGGCAAGGTCCTCGACACCGAGAACTGCTCCTCCGCCGACGGCGCGGACCTACGCCAGTGGTCCTGGCTGAACAACACCTGCCAGCGCTTCCGCTTCGTGGCGACAACGGACGGCTACGTAAGGATCGTCAACCAGGCAACGGGCAAGGTAGCGGACGTCGCCAACTGCTCGACGGCGGACGGGGCGGACGTACGCCAGTGGACGTGGCTGAACAACACGTGCCAACAGTGGCGCCTGAACCCGGCGTAATCACCCCATGCCTGCGGCGTTGGGCCACCCGGCGTTGGGCCACCCGGTAGCAGGCGCAGGCGACAACCCCGGCCCCGTCGTCCCGCGGACCTGCGCCGCCGTAAGCCCTCCACGGGCCGGAACCCCAGGCGGCGTAGGCCCAGCGGACGCCGCCGCAGGCATGGGCATGGGCATCGGCATGGGCGCCGGCGCCGGGGCCGGGGCCGGCATGGGCGCCGGAGTGGGCATAGGCGCCGGCATCGGAATGCCGGCCCCATTTGTAGACCCGACCAACCGATCCACGGCCGCCGTACCCGAGCTGTAACTGGTCCCTGTAGCCAGCTCGGGCACGGCGGCCGCTCCCCTCCTGGTCCCGTAGAGCACCTGTTCCAGGCCGGACACCAGGCGACGCACGTCCACCTGGGGGCGCACCACGAGTCTCAGGAAGCGGCTGGACGAACCGATCTTGTTGCCGCACTCACGGACCAGGATCCGGTGCTCGGTGAGCAACCGGTCCCGGACGACGGTGCCTTCGGCCCCCACGGGAAGCCGTACGAAGAGGAAGTTGCCCTGGGAGGGGTACACGGTCAGCCCCGGCAGCGCGGCGAGCTGGCTCGCCATGTCGAGCCGGTCCCGCCGCACCTGGTGCAGGCTCTCCGCGTACTCCTGACCGTGGTACTTCAGCATGAACACCACGTGCTCGGCGAAGGCGTTGAGGTTCCACTTGGGGAGCATGGAGCGGACCCGGCCCGCCAGCGCCGGGTTGGCGACCAGATAGCCGAACCGTATGCCGTGCAGACCGAAGTTCTTGCCGAGGCTGCGCAGCACGATGACGTTCGGCCGCAGCATCGCCTCCTGCACGACCGACGGCTCCACCTCCGCGTCGGCGAACTCCAGGAACGACTCGTCGATGATGACGAGATCCAGATCGGCCATGGCGTCCATGAACTGAACGATCGCGTGCCGGTGCAGAAAGCCGCCGTCGGGGTTGTTCGGATTGCAGATCACTGCGGCGCGGGTGCCGCGGGCCCGGATGAACTCGGCGTACTGCGCGAGATCGAGGGCGAAGCCGCTGGACTCCTGGAGCGGAAACATGTCGACCCGCTTGCCGGTCTCCATGGGCTGGTCGGTCCAGCGGCCGAAGGTGGGGACGGGGATGGCGAGGGACTCGCGGACCAGCAGATGGTCGATCCAGGTGATCAGCTCGGTCGAGCCGTTGCCCATCGCGACGGCCTGCGGGGGGAGTTGGAGGAGGTTGCACAGCTCGGCCGTGATCGTGTCGGCGCTGCTGGGGTAGTACGTGATGATGTCGCGCAACCGGCCCGCCATGTCGTCGAACATGGCGGGCGTGGGGAAGTACGGGTTGCAGGGGATGCAGAAATCGATCGGCCCGACCCCGTCACCGCCTTCACGGGTCAGCGACGCCATCGAGGGGCTGTGCGCCGCCGTGCTGCGGAACAGCGAGGTGACGTTCTCAGCCAAGGCAACCTCCGTCTGTGGGTGGCCCGTGCGGGGGAGCACGGGCCGCCCTTAGATACGGATGCCTGTGTGGCGCTGTTCAACCTCTGTGAATTCGTTGGGAAGTTGTGAACAGGCTATGAGTTTGCCTCAGGCGCTGAACGTGTGCACCGTCGTCGTCCGGTACGTCTGACCGGGTCGCAGCGTGGTGGACGGGAACGACGGCTGGTTCGGCGAGTCCGGGAAGTGCTGCGTCTCCAGGCACAGGGCGTCGCCCTGGCGGTAGATCGAGCCGCCGGTGCCGACGAGGGTGCCGTCGAGGAAGTTGCCCGAGTAGAACTGCAGGCCCGGCTCGGTCGTGGCGATCTTCAGGGTGCGGCCGGAGGAGGGGTCGCGCAGGGTGGCGACGTGCTCCGGCTTCGACGTGCTGCCCTTGTCGAGGGCCCAGTTGTGGTCGATGCCCTTGCCGTACAGCAGCTGCTGGTGCGCGACCCGGATGTCCTCGCCGACGGTCTTGGTGCGGCGGAAGTCGAAGGGGGTGCCGGCCACCTTCGCCAGCTCGCCCGTGGGGATCAGCCCCGAGTCGACCGGCGTGTAGCGGGAGGCGGCGATGGACAGCTCGTGGTCGTAGATGGTGCCGCTGGACTCGCCGGCCAGGTTCCAGTAGACGTGGCTGGTGAGGTTGACGACGGTGGCCTTGTCGGTGGTGGCCTCGTAGTCGATGCGCCAGTCGCCGGAGCGGGTGAGGGTGTACGTCACCTTCGTCTTCAGCGTGCCGGGGTAGCCCATCTCGCCGTCGACGGACGTGTAGTAGAGGTACAGGCCGACGTCGGAGCCCTTGGTGAACGGCTCGATGTCCCAGACGACCTTGTCGAAGCCCTTGGACCCGCCGTGCAGGCTGTTCTCACCGTCGTTGACGGACAGCTGGTAGGCCTTGCCGTCCAGGGTGAACTTGCCCTTGCCGATGCGGTTGCCGTACCGGCCGATCAGGGCGCCGAAGTAGGGGCTGGAGGAGACGTAGTCCTCGATGTTGTCGAAGCCCAGCGAGACATTGGTGTAGCGACCGCGCCGGTCGGGGATCTCCAGGGACTGGACTATGCCGCCGTAGGAGAGGACCTTCAGCCGGGTCCCTCCGTTCTCCAGGGACCAGCTGTAGATCTTCGTGCCGTCGGCGAGCTTGCCGAAGAGCGACTTCACCGGCTTCTGCCCTCCCGTGGCGTGTGCGGTGCCGCTCACTGCGGCGGTCACACCGGCGGCGGCTGCCCCGGCGATGACGGTACGTCTGCTCAGTTCCATGTGCGGCTCCTGCAAAAGGAAGCGGGCCCCGCCTTGAGGCGGGGCCCGAGCTGACTTACGAACCGACCTTGCGCTTGCTCCACACGTCGAACCCGACCGCCGCCAGCAGTACCAGGCCCTTGATGACCTGCTGCCAGTCCGTGCCGATTCCGACGAGGTTCATACCGTTGTTCAGCACACCCAGGACCAGACCGCCGATGACCGCGCCGAGCACGGTGCCGACACCGCCGCTCATCGACGCGCCGCCGATGTACGCGGCCGCGATGGCCTCAAGTTCGAAGTTGAGGCCGGCCTTGGGCGAGGCCGCGTTGAAGCGGGCGGCGAAGACCAGACCCGCCAGGGCCGCGAGCATGCCCATGTTCAGGAAGACCAGGAAGGTGACCTTCTTGTCCCGCACACCCGACAGCTTGGCCGCCGGGAGGTTGCCGCCGATCGCGTAGATGTGGCGGCCGATGATCGCGTTGCGCATGACGTAGCCGAAGCCGACGAGCAGCGCACCGAGGATCAGCAGGACGTACGGGGTGCCCTTGTAGCTGGCCAGGAGCATCGTGATGGTGAGGATGGCGGCGGAGATCGCGACCAGCTTCAGCAGGAAGAGGTTCATCGGCGGAACCTCCAGCGAGAACTCCTGCTGGCGCCTGCGGTCACGGACCTCCTGGAGCACCACGAACGCGATCAGGCCGAAGCCCAGCAACAGCGTCAGGTTGTGGTAGTTGGTGTCCGGGCCGACCTCGGGCAGGAAGCCGTTGGCGACCTTCTGGAGCCCCTCCGGGAACGGGCCGAGCGTCTGGCCCTCCAGGTAGATCTCCGTCAGACCGCGGAAGACCAGCATGCCCGCGAGGGTCACGATGAACGATGGGATCCCGAGATACGCGATGAAGTAGCCCTGCGCGGCTCCCGCGGCGGCGCCGACGGCCAGACACAGCACCACGGCCAGGGCCCAGGGTATGTCGTTCTTGACCATGAACACGGCGGCTATGGAGCCCACGAACGCCGTCAACGAGCCGACCGACAGGTCGATATGGCCCGCGATGATGACGAGCATCATGCCGATCGCGAGGATCAGGATGTAGCTGTTCTGGAGGACCAGGTTGGAGACGTTGCGCGGCAGCAGCAGGTCGCCGTCGGTCCACACGGCGAACAGCACCACGATCAGACCGAGGGCGATCAGCATGCCGTACTGCCGCATATTGCGGCGCAGGCCGTCCATCACCAGCTGGAGCAGGCCGTCACTCGCGGCCCCTCCGCTCTTGCCCGGCGGCGCGGGGGCCGGGGTCTTGGCGGTCACATCCGTGCTCATCGGGATACCTCTTTGTCCTTAGTCATCTGACGCATCAGCGATTCCTGCGAGGCCTCTTCTCTCGAGAACTCACCGGTCAGCCGCCCCGCGGCCATCGTGTAGATGCGGTCACACATGCCGAGCAGCTCCGGCAGCTCGGAGGAGATGAAGACGACCGCCTTGCCCTGGGCGGCCAGCTGGTCGATGACCGTGTAGATCTCGTACTTGGCGCCGACGTCGATACCGCGCGTCGGCTCGTCCAGGATCAGCACATCGGGACCCGCGAAGATCCATTTGCTGAGGACGACCTTCTGCTGGTTGCCGCCGGACAGCTTGCCCACCGGTTCGAAGACGGTGGGCGCCTTGATGTTCATGGACTTGCGGAAGCCCTCGGCGACCTGCCGCTCCTCGTGCTCGTCGACCACGCCCCGCTTGGCGACCTTGCCCAGCGCGCTGAGCGAGATATTGCGGTTGATGGTGTCGATGAGGTTGAGGCCGTAGTGCTTGCGGTCCTCGGTGACATACGCGATGCCGTGCTTGACCGCCTCGGGGACGGTCTTCGTACGGATCTCCGTGCCGTCCTTGAGGACCGTGCCGTCCGCGTACCGGCCGTAGGTGCGCCCGAAGACGCTCATCGCGAGCTCGGTGCGGCCGGCGCCCATCAGGCCCGCGACGCCGACGATCTCGCCGCGCCGCACCTGGATCGACACATCGTCGACGACCTTGCGCTGCTGGTCGATCGGGTGGTGCACGGTCCAGTTGCGGATCTCCAGCGCGGGCGCCGAGCCCTCCTCGGGCTCGTGC
Organism: Streptomyces sp. NBC_00287; assembly: GCF_036173105.1. Taxonomy (NCBI): domain Bacteria; kingdom Bacillati; phylum Actinomycetota; class Actinomycetes; order Kitasatosporales; family Streptomycetaceae; genus Streptomyces; species Streptomyces sp. NBC_00287. Next base: position 3,019,198 of record NZ_CP108053.1, on the reverse strand, counting down.
GGAGTCCGGTCGGGGAAGCGGTGTTCCAGGTCGCGGCCGACCATCCCGCTGATGATCCGGTCCTCGGTGGTCTCCGCGGCCTTCACATCGAGCGTCTCGATGGTCCGGCCGTCGCGCAGGATCGTCACCGAGTCGGCGACCTTGCGGATCTCGTTCAGCTTATGGCTGATGATGATCGAGGTGATGCCCTGCTTCTTCAACTCCAGGATGAGATCGAGGAGCTTGCCGCTGTCCTCGTCGTTCAGCGCGGCCGTCGGCTCATCGAGGATGAGCAGCTTCACCTTCTTCGACAGCGCCTTCGCGATCTCCACCAGCTGCTGCTTGCCGACACCGATGTCAGCGACGCGGGTGTCGGGGTGATCGCTCAGACCGACCCGGCGCAGCAGCTCGGTGGCGTGCCGCAGCGTCTCGGTCCAGCTGATGATCCCGCGCTTGGCGTGTTCGTTGCCGAGGAAGATGTTCTCCGCGATGGAGAGGTAGGGGATCAGGGCCAGCTCCTGGTGAATGATCACGATGCCGTGATGCTCACTGGCCCTGATGTCCTTGAACTCGCAGACCTCCCCCTCGAAGAGGATCTCCCCCTCGTAGGTTCCGTGCGGGTGGACGCCGGAGAGGACCTTCATCAGGGTCGACTTGCCGGCGCCGTTCTCTCCGCAGATGGCGTGGACCTCGCCCTGCTGGACGGTCAGTGTGACGTCCGACAGCGCCTTGACGCCGGGAAAGGTCTTGACGATCGAGCGCATTTCCAGGACGGGTCCCGCCATGGTCTTGCCTTCCAATCCCTAGGGTGCGGCGGTTGCTTAGAGGTCGCTTTCCTTGATGTAGCCGGAGTCGACGACGGTGGCCTTGTAGTTGGCCTTGTCGACGCTCACCGGCACCAGCAGGTACGACGGGACGACCTTGGCGCCGTTGTCGTAGGTCTTGGTGTCGTTGACCTCGGGCTTCTTGTCGTTGAGCACCGCGTCGACCATGTTCGAGGCCACCTTGGCGAGCTCGCGGGTGTCCTTGTACACGGTCATCGCCTGCTCATCGGCGATGATCGACTTCACCGAGGCGACCTCGGCGTCCTGGCCGGTGACGATCGGCAGCGGCTTGGACTTGGAGCCGTAGTCGTCCGACTTCAGCGCCGACAGGATGCCGATGGAGATGCCGTCGTACGGCGAGAGCACCGCGTCGACCCGCTCGGACTTGTACGCCGAGGTCAGGATGTCGTCCATGCGCTTCTGGGCGGTGCCGCCGTCCCAGCGCAGGGTGGTGACCTGGGTGAGGTTGGTCTGGCCGGACTGGACGACGAGCTGCTTCTTGTCGATGTAGGGCTGGAGGACGTTCATCGCGCCCTGGAAGAAGTAGCGGGTGTTGTTGTCGTCGTTGGAGCCGGCGAACAGCTCGACGTTGAACGGGCCCTTCTTCGAGCCGTCCTTCAGGCCGAGCTTCTCGACGATGTAGGTGGCCTGGAGCTCGCCGACCTTCTCGTTGTCGAAGGAGGCGTAGTAGTCGACGTTCTCGGTGCCGAGGATCAGGCGGTCGTAGGAGATCACCGGGATGTCGGCGTCCTTGGCCTGCTGCAGGACGTTGTTCATCGACTTGTTGTCGATGGCCGCGACGATCAGCGCCTTGACACCCTGCGTGATCAGGTTCTCGATCTGCGAGACCTGCTGGTCGGGGTCGTCCTCGCCGTAGACCAGCCTGGTCTTGTAGCCCATGTCCTTGAGGTGCTTCTCCACGTTGGCGCCGTCGGCGATCCAGCGCTCGGAGGACTTGGTCGGCATCGCGATACCGATGGTGGCGCCTTCGGTGCTCCCCTTGCCCTCTTCGCTGCCGCCTTCGCTGTCCTGGCCGCAGGCGGTCAGGGTGAGGGCGAGGGTGGCGGCGGTGGCTATGGCGGAGAGTGCGGCTCTGCGATTGCGCATGGTCATCTTCCTTGATGTCTCAGCGTGAAAGCGATGTGTGGGATTCTGTTTGGCTACGTCGCCTTGTGTGAAGGGGCAGCGTCGAAACCTTTATGAATATGTTTCGAAACGTCGGAGTTCGCCGGGCAGCCTTGAGCCCAGCGGGGCCATGTCGCCATCGGCTCCGTGCCGGGCGAGCAGGTCCAGGGCCAGTCGGCCACGCCGCACGCGCTCCTTGGCGGTGGCCAGCGTGGCCTCCCGCAGGTGGTGGCCGTACGGGTAGATCCCCGGGGCCTTCGACAGACCGAACTTCAGATAGAGCGGTGCGCCGCGCCGGATCAGCTCGGCGACCTCGTACATCCGGACATAGCCGCCCAGATCGTCGGGGGCCTCGATGTACATGTCCATGGGGGCGGCGGAGACCCGCCGGATCTCGGTGAGATGGTCGAGCGTCAGATCGCTGGGCACATTGATCGAGTCGGCGCCCAGGTTCTCGTAGACCGCGTAGGCGGCCGGGTTCACCGGGCCGATGAGCGCGCTCACCTTGAGCGTGGTGTCGGCCGGGATGATCCCGGCGGCCCGTGCCCGGTGCAGCGTCCACAGCACGCCCTCGTCGGCGACGAGCAGGCACTTGACGCCCAACTCCGTTGCCCGGACGGCGTCTTCGACACAGCCGGCCACGGCGTCATGGCCGCGGGCGCGCAGACCGGCGCCGCGCGAGTCGGTCCGGGTGGAGCCGCCGATGTCCCAGGTCCCGCGCGGACCGGTGAACAGGCAGAGCTCGATGTCCCGTTCACCGGAGGCCTCGACCATCTCGGTGATCTCGGAGTCGGTGAGCATCCATATGCCGCTGCCCTGGCTGATCCGGTGGATCGGCACGTCCAGGCGCGAGGCTTCCTTCAGGACGACGGCCAGCGCTTCGGGACCCTCGCACGAGGGGATCTCGGTGCGCCAGCGGCCGCCGCCCGGGAAGGTGTGGGGCGAGGCGTCGGCGGGGGAGAGGTCGGGCGCGCCCAGGCCGAGGGCGGCGAGCACCTGCTCACCGGGTCGACGGGCTGCGGAAGCGTCGGTCACAAGCTGTCCTTCTGTTCGATATTTCGGACGAAGTTCGCGGCTCTGGGTAAGAAAGGCTTTGGATGTACGCCGGTGCGGAAGCCGTCAGGTAACCCCCGCACCGGCGTACGACTAGGGACGCAGGAGCACCTTGCCCACCTTGGGATCGCCGGACCCCACCAGCTCGATGGCCTGCGCGAACCCGTCCAGCGGCAGCTCGTGCGTGACCAGCGGCAGCGGATCGAGCAGCCCGGCCGCGAACACCCGCACCGTGTGCGCCCAGGCGTCCGGCGGCGCCCCGAAGACGGTGTGCACCTCCAGCTGCCGTACGACCAGATCCGTCGGGTCGAGACCCTCGGCACCCGGCGCCGGGATGCCCGTCAGGACCAGGCGTCCGCCGCGCCTGAGCAGGGAGGCGGCGGTGCGCGCGGCGGACGCGGACCCGGCGGTCTCGATGACGACGTCGAAGTCGTCGGGGAGCTGCTGGTCCTTCGTACGGAAGTCGGTCGCGCCGAAGTCCCGCGACAGCGCCTCCCGGTCCGGCCGCGTGCCCACCACCAGCAGCTCGCCCGGCGATCCGGCCCGCAGGAACTGCACGGCGAACATGCCGAGCGTCCCGGTGCCGACCACCGCGACCCGCTCACCGGGACGGGCGTTCGCCTTGATCGCCGCGGCGGCGATACAGGCGGCGGGCTCCAGCAGCGCGGCCGCCGTCAGATCGCAGTCGTCCGGCAGCACGTGCAGCAGCCGGGCCGGCAGGGTGAGCGTGGCCGCCATCGCACCGGGCTGGGTGAACCCGGTCTCCTCGTACCCGGCGGTGCACAGCGTGGTCTCACCGGCGTGACAGCGGTCGCAGACCTGGCAGTTGCGGAAGCCCTCACCGACGACCTTCCGGCCGACGAGGGACTCGGGCACCCCGGCGCCGACCGACTGCACGGTCCCGGACCACTCGTGGCCGGGGGTGAGCGGGTAACGGACGTACCCCTCGGGCCGGTTGCCCTGATACACCTCGCGGTCGCTGCCGCAGATGCCGACCGCGTGGACGCGCACCAGCGCCTCCCCGGGCCCGGGCTCGCGCGGAGTGTGCTCGGCCAGCCGGTGCTCGCCGGGCGCCTCGATGACGACGGCGGTGCTCACTGGGCGCCCTTCGGCTTGCGCTGCTCCCAGCCCTCGGCCCACAGATCGAACCGGGCTTGCTGCTGCGGGAACTCGGCGGCGGCGTCGGCGTCGAACTCGACTCCCAGGCCGGGGGCGTCGGAGAGATGGAAGCAACCGTCCTCCGGGTTCACCTGAGGAGCCCCCTTCACCACCTTCTTGATGTCCGCGTCCGCGAAGTCGTTGAAGTGCTCGAGGATCTTGAAGTTCGGGGAGGTGAAGCCGACCTGGAGGGAGGCGGCGGTCAGCACGGAGCCGCCGACGTTGTGCGGGGCGACCAGCATGTAGTGGGTCTCGGCGGTGGCGGCGAGCTTGCGCGTCTCCCAGATGCCGCCGATGTGGCCGACGTCGGGCTGGATGATGTCGGCGGCCTGGCTCTCGAACAGCTCCCGGAACTCGATCCGGTCGTGGATCCGCTCACCGGTGGCCACCGGGATGTCGACCTTGGCGGCGACCTTCTCCAGCGCCTTCAGGTTCTCCGGCGGGCAGGGCTCCTCCAGCCAGGCCGGCTTGAAGGGCGCGAGCTCGTGCGCGAGCCGGACGGCGGTGGCGGGGGAGAAGCGGCCGTGCATCTCCAGCATCAGCTCGGCGTCCGGGCCGATGGCGTCCCGCACGGCCTCGATCAGCGAGACCGCGTACAGGGTCTGCTGGTGGTCGAGCTCGAACTGCCCGGTGCCGAAGGGGTCGATCTTCAGCGCCCGGTAGCCGCGCTCCATGACGCCCTGGGCGGCCTTGTGGTAGGCCTCCGGGGTCCGCTCGGTGGTGTACCAGCCGTTGGCGTACGCCTTGACCTTGTCGGTGACCTTGCCGCCCAGAAGCTGCCACACCGGCACCCCGAGCGCCTTGCCCTTGATGTCCCAGCAGGCCATCTCGATGACGGCGATACCGGACATCACGATCTCACCCGCACGGCCGTAGTCGCCGTACTTCATGCGGCGTACGAGGTCTTCCACGGCGAACGGGTCGGAACCGAGAATGTGATTGGCCTCGGCCTCTCGCAGATAGCCGATCAGCGCGTCGGTGTGGCCCAGCATCCGGGTCTCGCCGACTCCCGTGATCCCCTCGTCGGTGTGCACCTGTACGTAGGTCAGGTTGCGCCACGGCGTTCCGACCACGTGTGTGCTGATTCCGGTGATGCGCACGGCAGTTATCCCTTGCTGCGTCGTCGGCTCGTTTTGACGTTGCATCCGAGCATGTTCGAAATTTCGTCACACGTTCGAAATGCTGACGTGACAGTAGGGAGGGGGTGGTGGGAGTGTCAATGGGTCGAACGCATAACGGTTTCGACACCGCTTTCGACACGGCTTTCGGTGCGGCATCGGTGACGGATGGGGCGTATACCTCAACCGGCGCGCCGGAGGGGGTAGTTCCGCACACAACTTTCACAGGGGCCCCTATGAACGTTATCTGTGCGGAACTTAGTCTTCCCGCGTCATGGACTACTGCCACCCGTGCCGACGGCACCTGAATGGCGCCCTCGCCTGCCCGGGCTGCGGCGCGCCGGCCCAAGAACTACGCGCGTACGCGAGCGAGGACGCCCGTACGGCCGCGTACGAGACTTACGACGAAGCCGAGAGCGCGCCGGAGCCGGCAGAGGCGGCCGGGGAGGTCGGGGAGGTCGCCGTACGGCCCGGAGGCCGGGCGGCGGCCCGCCGGGCGGCGCGGGGACGGCGCGGGCGGGGTGACGACGACTACGAGGCCTACGAGGCCGATGCCGTGGCCGAGGACGAGGAGAGCGAGCCCGAGGGCGCCGGTACGAGCCGCCGCGACCGCAAGGCCGCCGCGCACCGGCGCCGCCGTCGCCGGACCCTGCTGATCACCGCGGGCTTCATCCTGGCCGCCGGCGGACTCAGCCTCGCCGAACTCGGCCTGGACGCCCCCGGTTCGTCCCCGGCTCCGGCCGCGGCGGGCGACGCCTCGGTGGACGGCGGCTCGGAAGCGGAGGTCGGCGAAACGGCGGAGCCGATCAGCGACGCGACCGACACGGTGTCGGGTTCGGCATCCCCTGACGCCTCGACGTCCCCCTCCCCGTCGAAGTCCGAGAAGGACAAGGAGTCGAAGAAGCCGGAGGACAAGCCGACGAAGGACGCGCAGTCGTCGGACACGGACGGCGAGGTCTCCCCGACCACGGCTCCAGACCCAACGACGGCCCCGGACCCCACCCCGACACCGACGGCGGACCCGACGACACAGGAACCGGAGCCGGAGCCGACAGAGACGTGCACGCGATTCCTGTGGTGGTGCAGCTGACGGGACGCGCGAACCAGCGGCGCCGGGCAACCCCCTAAGGGGCGCGGGGAACTGCGCGACAAGCCCCCACCGGCCCGCAGGCTACGACTCAAGCATCCGCCGCAATAGATCCCGCAGGGAGAGCCGCTCCTCCTCAGAGAGTCCCGCCAGCGGCTCGCGAGCGAACCGGAGAGACTCCCGCAGGCTACGAGCAACCTGCCGCCCCTCATCCGTAGCCGCCGCAACCTTTACTCGCCGATCCGCAGGATCAGCCCGCCGCTCCACAAGCCCCCGTGACTCAAGCCGGTCAACAATCCCGGTCACATTGGACGGCTCACACTTGAGCCGCTGAGCCAGCTTCCGCATGGGCAACGGCTCCAGCGACAGCAAACTGAGCAGCCGAGCCTGCGCCCCGGTCAGCGCATGCGAATCCGCCGCGAGGTCGAAGTCCTCGTGGTAGCGGGCCACCACGTCCCCGATCAGCTCGACCACTTCCATGGTCAGGACGTCCGGGCGGCGGGTCTTCTGGTCAGTGGCCATGCGTTCCAGCGTACCCCGTTACTTGACATCATGAAATATTCAGGCGCATGGTTGTTTCACTTCCTGAAGCATCTGAAGCACCTGAAGCATCTCCCCCCTCGGAAAGGCGCTCGTCATGATCAACCGCGAATGGCACCTGCTCAGCCGCCCCGTCGGCTGGCCGAAGCCCGAGGACTTCGCCCTGGTGGAGGCGGAGATCGAGCAGCCGGGACCGGACGAGGTGCTGGTCCGGAACAAGTACCTCTCGGTCGACCCGTACATGCGCGGCCGGATGAGCGCCGCCAAGTCCTACGTCGCCCCCTTCGAGCTCGGCAAGGTCATGCAGGGCGGCGCCGTCGGCGAGGTCGTCGCCTCGAACATCGACGGCATCGCCCCCGGCGACCACGTCCTGCACTTCGGTGGCTGGCGCGAGTACGCCACCGTCGGCGCCAACCAGACCGTCAAGGTCGACGCGGACGCCGCGCCGCTGTCCACGTACCTCGGCGTCCTCGGCATGACCGGCCTCACCGCATACGCGGGCCTGCTGCGCACCGCCTCCTTCAAGGAGGGCGACTCGGTCTTCGTCTCCGGCGCCGCGGGTGCCGTGGGCAGCCAGGTCGGCCAGATCGCCAAGCTCAAGGGCGCCTCGCGGGTCATCGGCTCGGCCGGCTCGGACGAGAAGGTCAAGCTGCTGGTCGAGGAGTACGGCTTCGACGCCGCGTTCAACTACAAGAACGGCAAGGTCGGCGACCAGCTGCGGGAGGCCGCCCCGGACGGGATCGACGTCTACTTCGACAACGTCGGCGGTGACCACCTGGAGGCCGCGATCGGGCAGCTCAACCGGGACGGCCGGATCGCCGTCTGCGGCATGATCTCGGTCTACAACAACACCGAGGCCGCCCCGGGCCCGCGCAACCTCGCCCGGCTGATCCAGACCCGCGGCCGTATCGAGGGCTTCCTGGTCGGCGACCACTACGACCTCCAGCAGCAGTTCGTCCAGGAAGTCGGCCCCTGGGTCGCCTCGGGCGCGCTGAAGTACCGCGAGACGGTCGTCGAGGGCATCGAGAACAACCTGGAGGCGTTCCTCGGCGTTCTGCGCGGTGACAACACCGGAAAGATGATCGTCAAGCTCTGACGGCCACCGCCGTCTTCTACCACTTTCCGGTATGCGGTAACTTCTTTCCGAAACCGTCGTCGATCGTGGGCGCGAGTCGCGACGGACCGAGGAGGAGAAGACACCGCATGTCGATCCAGCAGACCGATGTCCTGTACACCGCCGTCGCCACCGCAGAGAACGGTCGCGACGGCCGGGTCGCCACCGACGACGCCAAGCTCGACGTCGTAGTGAACCCGCCGAAGGAAATGGGCGGCAGCGGCGCCGGCACCAACCCGGAGCAGCTGTTCGCCGCCGGCTACAGCGCCTGCTTCCAGGGCGCGCTCGGCGTCGTCGCCCGCCAGGAGAAGGCCGACATCTCGGGCTCGACCGTCACCGCGAAGGTCGGCATCGGCAAGAACGACGAGGGCTTCGGGCTGATCGTGGAGATCTCGGCGAGCATTCCGAACGTCGACGCCGAGACCGCGCAGAGCCTGCTGAAGAAGGCCCACGAGGTGTGCCCGTACTCGAAGGCGACGCGCGGGAACATCAGCGTGACGCTGGTCTGACGCAGTTCGTTGCGTACGACGAAGGCCGCACCCCTGGACGTGGGGTGCGGCCTTCGCCTGTGTCAGACGGCCAGCGCCGCCGTGTGCACCGCCCGCACCAGCCGTACGTTCTCCAGCGCCGCGCCGCCCGGGAACGCGCAGCGGCGCCTCGTGTAGCCGTAGGCCAGGCCGCTGCGGGGGTCCGCGAAGGCCTGGGAGCCGCCCGCACCGCTGTGGCCGAAGGCGCCGGCGCCCAGGAACGGGTACCAGACGTCCGCCGTGGCCTGGAAGCCCAGGCCGAACGCCTTGTGAGCGCGGGCCACCAGGTCGTAGCCCACGGAGTGGATCTGACCCACCTCGGCGACGGTGTCCGGCTTCAGCAGCGGCGGCCGTCCGTCCACCTCGCTGATCGCCGCCGCGTACATCCCGGCGAGCCCGCGCGCGGCGGCCACCCCGCCCGCCGAGGCAGGGCCCTTGGCGCGCACCGTACGGGAGTTGGCGTGGTCCACCAGCTCGCCCGGCTCCGGCACATGCGTGTTGAACGCGATCGAGGAGAGCGTGTGCGGACCGGTCGGCGTCGCGTCCAGCAGAGCCTGCTGCTTCGGTGTCGGCGCCATCGGCTGCACCGAGCGGAAGCGGGGCTCCAGGGCCTCGGGCAGCCCCAGGTAGAAGTCTAGGCCGTACGGGGCCCGGATCCGCTCCTCGTACACCTCCTGGAGCGTGCGGCCCGTGGCCCGGCGGACGACCTCACCGGTCAGCGCCCCGATGACCAGGGCGTGATAGCCGAAGGCGGTACCCGGACGCCAGAACGGCCGCTGGTCCGCGAGCCGTTCGGCGATCGCCCGGTCGTCGGCCAGCTCCTCCGCGGAGAACCCGGCGTCCAGACCCACCAGACCCGCCCGGTGCGCGAGCAGCTCGCGCAGGGTCAGCGCACCCTTGCCCTCGGCGCCGAACTCCGGCCAGTAGTACGTGACTTTACGGTCCAGTTCGAGCGTGCCGTCCTGCACCAGCAGCGCGACCACCAGATGGGCGGCCCCCTTGGTCGAGGAGAACACGCCGTACAGCGACTCCCTGTCGGCGCCGTCCCCGGTCCACAGGTCGACGACCCTGCGGCCATGCACATACGCGCACAACTGCCCCTCGTAGTCGGGCCGTTCCTCGGCCACGAACGAGGCGAACTCCTCGCCCACCAAGTCGAAGCCGTCCGCCACGGTGCCGTGGATCTCCAGCGTCATCCGCTCTCCTCGTTCTCAACTAGCCGCTGTGCGCGTGTGCCATGGTGAACAACGCCCTTCCCACCTGGGCGAATTCCCCCTTGGGATGATCCCGGAAGAGCGGCTCGGTGCCGAACAGCACGGCCTGCGGGCCGCTGACCACCGCCGCCTGCCCCGCCGCGTCCGCCGGCCCGCCCGAGCCGTCCTCGCCCGGCCGCCAGTGCCCGGACAGGAGCGGATTCCCGTTCGCGTACGACTGGTCCACGCGCACCCCGGGGCCGAGATCGGTGAACCACACCGGGGCGTACACGAAGCCGTATTCCGCGGTGCCGTCCGAATCCACCAGCCTCACTACGCCGTTGGCGTCTCCGTTGCCCTCCACCGGCTTCGCCGGCAGCAGCCCGGTCGCCGTGTTGAGCGCGGTGCCCACGGCGCCTCGGCCGACGAGTCCGTGTTCGCTGAGGAAGGCGTCCAGCGCGGCCCGGGCGGGGGCCGTGAGGCCCTCGTGGTCGAGGCCCGCCGATACGAACAGCACGTCCGCCGACGACCAGTCGAACCCCGCGTTGAGCACCGCCGTCGAGACCGGCGTCACATCGAAGTTCATCTCCCGCAGCGCGAACAGCTCCCCTGGCGTCACCGCCGCCGCCACCCGCACCCCGTGCAGCTCGCTACCGCCGCTGAGCCGCGTCGCCTCGAAGACGACGTCGTACGTCCGTGCCGCCACCGCCGCCAGGGCTCGCGCCGACCCCGGCACGATCGCACTGCCGTCCGCGGCCTGCCGTACCGAAACGCCCTTGCCCAGCAGGTAGTTGAGCGCCGCCACCTCGCTCGGGTCGGTCAGCCGCAGCCGCAGGTCGCCGCGTGCGGCGACGTGACCGACGGACGCGGCCGCGTCGACGGTCCGCAGGGGCAGCCCGGCCAGGGAGCCGCCCGGAACCGACTCCACCCGCGCGCCCCAGAGCTTGCCCAGACTCCAGCCCGAGATGTCGTACATCACCGACACCTTGTCGCTGATGTCCCGCCCGTCGGCCAGCAGCACATTCGCCATACCGCGCTTGGGCTGGCGCAGGTCGACGACGTACGAGCCCTTGGCGTAGGTCCGCCCGCCGAGCCGGAAGGTGTGGGTGGCGCGGGTGACGCGGACGTCGTTGGCGATCAGGTGGTCGACGAGGCGGGCTGCCGCGGTCGTCCCACCGGGGATGACGTAGGCGCGGGGGAAGGTGGTCGTGTAGACGTCCTCGGGACCGATGCCCGGGACGCCGGGCACCGTCTCGGCCGAGACCGGGACCTGTGCCGCGCCGACGGTTCCGCGGCGGAAGGTCTCGATCTGGTCGGCGACGAGTGAAGTGCCTTGTTCCTGGGCGAAGTTCAGGGTGGCGCGGAGGGCGGCGCCCGCGACGTCCGTGTTGATCGCCGAGCGGCGGCGCAGTTCGCCGACCGGGAGGGTGTCGTAGGCGGTGTTGTTCACCCGCATCGGGATCTCCACCGTGTGCGCGGCGACCGTGCCGTGGAAGGCCGCGTACTGCGGGGTGAAGATCGGCGGCCAGTCGTCCCAGCCCTCCTCCTGATCGCGGAAGGGGATCTGCGCGGGCTGCACACCGTCCTTCTGCTCGGTGTAGCCGAGGCCGTTGACGGCCGCCTCCATGCCGAGGGCGTTGGCGTAGGTGTTCTTCAGGAAGAGGTCGTACTCGTAGTTCTCGCCGTGCGGGGGAGTGGTGGGCTCGATGAGGGTGCCATTGACGTACCCGTGCAGATCCAGCATGACGGCCGGCTGCTTGTCGAGCATGATCTGCCGCATCGCCCGCGCCTCGGGCTGGGAGGCGGTCACGAAGTCCCGGTTGAGGTCGAAGCCGTTGGCGTTGGCGCGGGTGCCGGCGATCCGGCCGTCCGGGTTGGCGGTGATGTTGAAGTAGAGGCGGTTGCGGGCCAACAAGCCCTTCGTCCGTGTGTCGTTCGCCGTCGCGAGCTGCTCGATCAGCTTCAGGGAGGCGTCGGTGCCCTCCCACTCGTTGCCGTGAATGTTGTTGTTGAAGAAGACGGGAGTCTTGTAACTCCCCTTGATCTCAGGGGATTTGGCGGCCACCGCGGGCGCCTTCTCGATGAGCTCCCGCATGCGCGCCTGGGCCCGGGCCTGGCGCTCGGTCTCCGGGGCCGTGACGGTGACGAGATAGAGCCGGTGACCGCCTGCCGAACGGCCCGCGATCTCCACGCTCACCCGGTCGCCGAGCCGTTGCAGGGCGTTCAGCTTCGGGGCGATGGCGTGGTACGGGGTGAGGCCCAGCTTCAGGGACTTGTCGGCGGGGTTCTCGGGGTCGGGGGAGAGGACCTGCTCGCGCGGGTAGCCGCGGCCTCCATCGGCGAGCGGGGTGTCCTCGGCGAGGGCACGCAGGGCGGCGCTCTCGGGGGCGCGGGCGGCCCGGTCGTCGGGGGCGGCGCGCTCCCTGGTCGGTGTGGGTCGATCGGCGACGGCGCTGTGCGAGGTGAGGAACAGGGATCCGACGGTCACAAGGGCGAGCACGGGGACGGTTCTTGTGGTGCGCACGCGTACCTCCTCGGAGCTTCCTGAGATCGGTACGGCGAGGTGTACCTGTTCGACTCAACTACAACCAGAGGGAGTTGGTGTCACCGATGCCCCGGATGGCGTATCCCGGCGCCGCCGAAAGGGCATCCTGAGGGCGACGGTGCCCGAGCCGAGGAGAGCACATGGCGACGATCCCTACGCTGCCCAGCAGGGACGACGTACTGCGCATGGCACGCAACACCACCGACATCACCGGCCAGCTCCTGGACACGGCCGGGAACATCACCAGGATCGCCCTCAACACCTTCGACCCCAGGGACGGTTCGGGGCAGGAGATGCTGCGCGTCCTGCGTCAGACCACCGCCGAACTCGCCGAGGCGAGCGCCTCTCCGCAGGCCCAGGAGGCCTTCTACCGCATCGTCGACACCCTCACCCGCCTCGGCACGACCGGCGCCCCGCTCGCCGTGCACCCGGTCAGCGAACCCGCCCAGGCCCTGCTCACCGCCCTCGGCGACAGCCTGCTGCCGGTGCTGGACGCGGTGGAACCGGCGGTCGAGGAGTTCGCGACGGCGCTCGGCGAGATGGTCGAGGCGATGTCGCCCCTGCTCCCGGCGGGCGCGGGCCTCCTCGCGGGCGTCCTCCTGGCCCTCACCCCGGTGCTGCGCTCGGCGGCCGAGGTCCTGCGCGACGGCACCCCCGAACTCCGCCGCATCGCCGACGCGTTGACCGCCGCCGTCGCCCCGCTGATCCCCCTCCAGGTGGCCCTGGCCGAGCGCGCGGCGACCGCCGGCGCGAACGTCGTACGCGCCACCCTGCCCCCACTGGCCGACCTGACGGAGGCGGCAGCGGCGACGACGAAGGCGGCCCGGCCGGTGCTCATCGCGGGCGAGGAGCTGCTGGTGGCGAGCCTGGAACAGCTCCAGCCGCTGCTGCTGTCCGGCGCATCCCGCGCGGGGCGGGTGGCGCGGGCCGCGGCGGTACGGGTGTCGGCGGCGGTGTCGCCGTCGGTGGAGCCGGGGGTGGTGGTGTCGGTGGGGGTGGCGTGAATCGGCGTTGCCGTCCACGCCCGTGAACCCTGTCACCGCCGACCGATAGAGTTCGGCCATGCGCGATCTTGGGGTGGGTTTCCGCTATCTCCTGAAGGGCCAGCGGTGGGTGGCCCGGCACGGCAAGCAGTACGGCTTCGGGCTGATTCCCGGCCTGATCACTCTCGTCCTCTACGCGGCGGCGCTGGTCGCGCTGGCCCTGTGGGGCGAGGACTTCGTGGCCTGGGCCACGCCGTTCGCCGACGACTGGTCGAGCCCGTGGCTCGGTCTCTTCCGCGGCTTCCTGACCGCCGTACTCTTCGCCCTGGCCCTGCTCCTGTCCGTCCTCACCTTCACCGCGGTCACCCTCCTGATCGGCCAGCCCTTCTACGAGAACCTCTCCGAGAAGGTCGACCGCGACGTCTCCCCGGACGGCACCGCCCCCGAGTCGGGCCTGCCACTGATCCGTGAGCTGTGGATCTCGGCGCGGGACAGTCTGCGGATCGTCGTGCGGGCCGGAGTCTGGGCCGTCCTGCTCTTCGGCCTCGGCTTCATCCCGGTCGTCGGCCAGACGGCCGTACCGGTGATCGGCTTCCTCGTCACCGGCTTCTTCCTCACCGAGGAGCTCGCCGCGGTGGCGATGCAGCGCCGCCGCGTCGAACTCCGTGACCGGCTGGCGCTGCTCCGCTCCCGCAAGACCCTGGTGTGGGGCTTCGGCACCCCCCTTGCCGTGGCCTTCCTGGTCCCGTTCGTCGCGGTGTTCCTGATGCCCGGCGCGGTGGCCGGTGCCACCCTCATGGCCCGCGAACTCCTCGGCGAGGAAACCGTCGAGGACGACGACGAACAGCTCAGCCCGCAGCAGCCGTCAGGATCGCCCGTACCTGGGCGATGATGTCCAGCCGGTTGCGCACGAACTCGGGGTCGGTGACCTCGGAGGTGTTCCCGGCCCCGAACTGCAGCACCGGCGTGTGCACATGCCCGGCCGGAAGTGTGTCGTGCAGCGCCAGCCGGTCCCGCAACAGCGTCGCCCGGTAGGCGATCTCGTTGGAGAGGTAGTTCCCGCCGCCCCCGGCCCGCGCGATCGACCCCGCCGTGGGCCCGTCCGGCCGCACGACGGGCTCGGTTCCGCCCGCCGGGATCTCGGTGACGCTGGTGTTGTCGTACACGGGGAACCGCCCGGTCGCCGCGGCCACGATCTCCTCGTACGGCAGGGTCGTCGTCGTCCACTGCGGCTGCGAGGCCGGATCACTGACCGGGACGGTCTCGGTGCGGCCGATGTTGTCGTTGTCCGGGAAACCGCCCCGCCAGGCCCCGTTGGTCCGCTCGATGTCGAACCGCCCGACCCGCCCCTGACTCACGGTGGTGAGCAGATCGACGCCCTTGAGATACGGCCGCAGCGTCCGCTCCACCGTGCCCTCCGCGAAGTCCCGCCAGCGCACCGGGAACACGACCGTCTCGATCCGCGCCGGCCCTTCCGCGGTCTCGATCACCGTGCCGTCGAGCGCGAGCGCGGTCGCCCCCGACGGATTGGAGATCCGGATGTCCCGGTCCAGCGTGAACGGATCGAACCCGGTGACCAGGATCCGCTTCAGCCCCTGGCCGTGCGGATAGCGGATCGCGGTCTGCCCGCGCGAGGTCCGCTCCAACTGGCCGATCAGGGCGGACCTTTGGTCAGCAGAAAGCCCGAACTCCGGCTCCCAGGCCCGCACCTCCCGCGTCATCCCCAACCGCGCCCAGTACAACGGCCGGTCGTCGTCCCGGCTCAGATCCCCACCGTCCGGCCCCCTCCCCTGCGCCCGCTCTACGGCCCGCCGCCACAGCGCGGAACCTTCGCGTACGACGACTGCGCGGGCCTGCGCATAGGACCGCGCCTTGCCCAGCTCACGCGCGAACTCCGGGGCCACGGCGTCGAATCCGGACCGCCGGAGGATCTCCTGCGGCACCGCCTGGTCGAGCCGCTGCTCCTCGACGGTGGGCGACTGAGCGGCGGTCGCGCTCGCGGGGGCGGTCAGTGCGGCGGCCAGCGCCAGTCCCAGGGCGCAGATCCCAATACGTATGAGATTCAAGGGGTTTCCGGTCCTTCCGTTGCGGTGGAGGAGCGTGGTGATAGCCCGCTTCCCCGCATTACGGCGCCGCGAACCCCTCCGCCGCCTCCCGCAGCGCCGCCAGGAACGCCTCCCCGGCCGGAGTGAGCGAGCGTCCCCGTGCCGTCGCCGCGTACACCGCCCGTGCGGGCGCGTCCTCGTCGAGCACCGGAAGGAGGGCGATGTCCGGGCGTACGGAGGCGGCCGCCAGCGCCGGGATGAGGGTCACGCCGAGGCCTGCGGCGACGTACCCCTGTTTGGCGATCCACTCGCCGACGACATGCGCCACGCGCGGCCGGAAGCCCTGGCGCAGGGCCGCGTCCAGCAGGGTGCCCTCGGGGCGTGGGCTGCCGGAGATCCAGTCGGCGTCGGCGAGTTGAGCGAGGTGCACCGGGCCATGCCCGGCCAGCTCATGACCGGCGGGGACCGCCACGTACAGCGACTCGTCGAGGAGGTGGTGGAGTTCGTACGCCCCCAGCGGGGCGCCGCCCGTCGTCGAGACCACCGCCAGATCGAGGTGGCCCGCGGCCAGGCGGTCCAGCAGGACCGGGGTGAAGCCCTCCTCGCGGGAGGTACGTACGCGCGGATGGCGGGCCCGGAACGCGGCCAACGCCTGCGGCACCAGGGCCGCGTCGGCCGTGGCGAAGGCACCGAACCGCAGCCGTCCGCCGGCGGCCTCGCGCAGGGCGGCCAGTTCACGCCCGGCACCGTGCAGCGCCTCGGCCACGGCTTCGGCATACGGAACGAGGATCCGCCCGGCCTCGGTCAGCCGTACGCCCCTGGGCAGCCGGTCGAACAGCGGGGCACCGCCGAGCGCCCCCTCCAGCGAGGAGATCTGCCGGGACACCGCGGACTGGGTCCAGCCGAGGGTGCGGGCGGCCCCGGTGAAGGAGCCGTGCCGGGCGACCTCCAGGAAGACCCGGAGCCAGACGGTCGGGAGGTCGGAGTCGGGCTCGTGATGCTGACTCGGCATGGCTGCCATGCTAGACATTCGCTTGTCGCATCGATCCAAGGCCTCTAGCGTCAACGGCATGAAGGTCACCCTCGACAACCCCGCCACCGCCCCCCAGCCCTACAGCCCCGCCTACTCGCAGGTCGCCCGGGTCGAACACGCCGACGGCAGCGCGCTGTTGTACATCTCCGGTCAGATCGCCGAGGGCGAGACGCTGGAGGAGCAGAGCCGGGGCGTCTTCGCGATCCTGGAGGCCCTGCTCGCCGCGCACGGGGCGACCCTGGCCGACATCATCAACATCCGGACCTACCTGACCGACATCTCCGAGCTCGCCGAATACGCCGCCGTACGCCGGGAGTTGATCACCGGGACCCCGCCGACCAGCATGACCTTCGAGGTGCCGAAGCTGTTCCGGCCCGAAGCCATGATCGAGATCGAGGTGGTGGCCGCGGTCAGTCCTCGCCCAGCAGACTGAGGAAGTCCCGGAACGCGCCCGGCATGTCCACCGACTCGGGGTCCAGCAGCCACTGGTACTGCAGGCCGTCCATGACGGCGACCAGCAGGGGCGCGGTCCGTTCCGGGGTCAGGCCGTTCGGGAGGCGGTCGCCGTACTCGGCGCGCAGCACCTCCGCCATGCTCGTCCGCACGCGCGTGTACCGCTCGGTGAAGTACTCGCGCGCCGGATGCCCCTCCGTGACGCTCTCGCCGAGCAGCGCCGAGAAGGTCTGGATGATGCCGGGCCGCATCGCGTTGTACTCCACGAGCGAGGCGAGCAGATCGACCCGCCACCGGGTGTCCGGCACCGCGTCCCACTGGTCGCGCTCCTCGAGCACCGCGACCAGCAGCGCGTCCTTCGTCGGGAAGTAGTGCAGCAGCCCCTGCTGGGTGAGCCCGACCCGCTCCGCGACCGAGGCGAGGCTGGCGCCTCGGTAACCTCGCTCGGCGATCACTTCCAGCGCCGCCCGCACGATCTCGGCGCGGCGCTCCTCGCTCCTGACCCTCGCGTTCATGGCGTCACCGTACGGCATCGACGTACCCCTAATATTACAGCAAGATAACGAAACCTACCGGTCTACAGGTAACCGATGCAGGATGGAGGCACAGCACGGACTCACCGAGGAGGCACCGACATGGCGGCAACCCGCACCCAGGCCGATGAAGCACGCGAGGCGGTCGTCGAGGCCGCCCTCGCCCGGCTCGACCTCGACGCGAAGGCACGGCTGCTCTCCGGCCAGGACATGTGGACCCTGCCCGCCCTGCCAGAGATCGGCCTGGCATCCCTCGTCATGTCCGACGGCCCGATCGGCGTCCGGGGCGTGCGCTGGACCGCCGACGACACCTCCGTCGCCCTGCCCTCCCCGACCGCCCTCGCCGCCACCTGGGACCCGGAGCTCGCCCGCCGGGCCGGCGTGCTGCTCGCCCAGGAGGCCCGCCGCAAGGGCGTCCATGTGCTCCTTGCGCCCACCGTCAATCTGCACCGCTCCCCGCTCGGCGGGCGGCACTTCGAGGCGTACAGCGAGGACCCGTACCTTACCGGGCTGATCGGCGCGGGCTATGTGACCGGCGTCCAGTCCGGCGGCATCGGCACCACCGTCAAGCACTTCGTCGCCAACGACGCCGAGACCGACCGCTTCACGGTGAACAACATCGCCAGCGAACGCGCCCTGCGCGAGCTGTACTTGGCCCCCTTCGAGACCATCGTCGAGAACGCCCACCCGTGGGGCATCATGACCGCCTACAACACGGTCAACGGCACCACGATGACCGAGCACCGCTACCTCGTGAACGAGATCCTGCGCGGCGAGTGGGGCTTCGACGGCTACAACGTCTCCGACTGGATGGCCGCCCGCTCCACCGTCGGCGCGCTCGAGGGCGGCCTCGACGTCGCCATGCCGGGCCCGGACACGGTGTACGGCGAGGCCCTCGCGGCGGCCGTACGCGACGGCAAGGTCGAGGAGTCCGTGGTCGACACCGCCGTACGCAATGTGCTGCGGCTGGCCGCCCGGGTCGGTGCCCTGGAAGGTGCCGAACCGGCGGTGACCGAGCCGCCCGCACAGGTCGACGGGGAAGCCCTGGCCCGCGAGATCGCCCGCCGCTCCTTCGTCCTCGTACGGAATCAGGGCGCTCTGCCCCTCCGGGGCACCGTCGCGCTCATCGGTGCCGCCGCCCGCGACGCCCGGGTCCTCGGCGGCGGCTCCGCGACCGTCTTCCCCGCCCGGATCGTCTCCCCGCTCGAGGGCCTCACCGCCGCCCTTCCCG
Source organism: Streptomyces sp. NBC_00287 (assembly GCF_036173105.1). Taxonomy (NCBI): domain Bacteria; kingdom Bacillati; phylum Actinomycetota; class Actinomycetes; order Kitasatosporales; family Streptomycetaceae; genus Streptomyces; species Streptomyces sp. NBC_00287. The sequence goes on along the minus strand of NZ_CP108053.1, from coordinate 3,000,657 downwards.
AGGGCAGTCTGACCTACGCTGTCGGCGCCGACCCCAACACCGAACTCGCCGTCGCCGACAAGGGATTCACGCTGCGGGCCGTCTGCCGCGACGCCGAGGGGCGGGTCATCGGCACCGCCTCCGCGCCCAACGGCCAGATCCAGTGGATGGGTTCGGACCTCCCCGACGGCGTCACCCACGAGACCCTGCACACCGTCGAGTTGACCGGCACCTACACCCCGCGCGAGACCGGCCCGCACACCTTCGGCATCAAGGGCCTGGGCGCCTTCACCCTCACCGTCGCCGGCACCACGTACTACGACGATGTCCAGGGCACGGACAGCGACGACCCGTTCATCAGCTTCTTCGGCGCCCCCGAGCCCCGCGCCCAGGTCGAGCTGACCGCCGGGGAGCCGGTCGAGGTCTCCCTCACCCACGTGGTGAGCATCCCGGAGGGCGCCCCGATCAAGGCCGTCGGCTTCACGCTCGCCCACCAGGAGCCGACGCGCGACCCCGACGAGCTGATCGCCGAGGCCGTCGAGGCCGCCCGCGCCGCCGACACGGCCGTGGTCGTGGTGGCGACCACCGACCGCGTGGAGTCGGAGGGCTTCGACCGCACCGACCTGAACCTGCCCGGCCACCAGGACGACCTGGTGCGCGCCGTAGCCGCCGCCAACCCCAACACCGTCGTGGTCGTCAACTCCGGCTCCCCGGTGGAGCTGCCGTGGCGCGAGGACGTCGCCGCCGTCCTGCTCAGCTGGTTCCCCGGCCAGGAGGGCGGCGCGGCGTTGGCGGACGTACTCACGGGCGCGGAGGAGCCCGGCGGCCGACTGCCCACCACCTGGGGCTCCCTGGCCGACGCCCCCGTCACCCAGGTCGTCCCCACCGACGGCGAACTCCCGTACACCGAGGGCGTCTTCATCGGCTACCGCGCCTGGGAGAAGGAGGGCCGCACCCCGTCGTACCCCTTCGGACACGGCCTCGGCTACACCGAGTGGACCTACCAGTCGCTCGAACTCGACGGTACGACCGCGAGGATCCGCGTCCAGAACACCGGCGACCGGCCCGGGCGCGAGGTCGTGCAGGTCTATCTGGCCCCGGCCGAGCCCGACGCCGAGCGCCCGGCGCGGGTGCTGGCCGGATTCGCGCAGGTGGCGGCGGCACCGGGGGAGACGGTCGAGGCCGTCGTGGAGATCCCGCGCCGCGCTTTCGAGATCTGGGACGAGAAGACCAACTCATGGTCATTTGTGAAGGGTTCGTACGAGATCCAGGTGAGCCGCTCGATCGTCGACCGCAGGCTCACCGGGACGATTAACGTCTGACCCGGGACACGTTCCCCATGAACAGCCCCGGTCCGGGACCTGACGCCCGGACCGGGGCTTCATCTCATCCGGTGGAGATCATCGCGTGGAGAACCCGTACACCGTCTCCGAGCGGAACACCTCGCCGGGACGCAGCACCGTGCTCGGGAACTCCGGCCGGTTCGGGGAGTCGGGGAAGTGCTGGGTCTCCAGGGCGATGCCGTCGCCCGGGGCGAAGGGCTCGGACAGATGGTCGGCGGTGTAGAGCTGGAGCCCCGGTTCGGTCGTCGACACCGTGAGCACCCGGCCGGACGCCGGGTCGTGCAGCTCGGCGACCTCCACCGGGGCCGGGGTCACGCCCTTGTCGAGCACGAAGTTGTGGTCGTAGCCGGCGCCCACCTTGCGGGATACGCGGAAGTCGAACCGGCTGCCCTCGACGGACTCCACGCCGGTCGGGATCAGATCCCCGTCCACGGGCGTGAACCGGGAGGCGGCGATCCGCAGTTCATGCCCGCCCGCGTTCCCCGACCCCGCCCCGGCCAGATTGAAGTAGCTGTGGTTCGTCAGGTTCACCACGGTCGGCGCGTCCGTCACCGCCTCGTACGCGATCCGCAGCCCGCCCTCGGCGTCCAGGGTGTACGTCGCCGACACCTCAAGACGGCCCGGGAAACCTTCCTCGCCGTGCCCGGAGACCCGGCTCAGCCGCACCCCGTGCTCGACCGGCTCCGCGTCCCACACCCGCTCGTCGAAGCCGCGCTCACCGCCGTGCAGACAGTTCGGGCCGTTGTTCACCGGCAGCGCGTACGTCAGCCCGTCCAGGGTGAAGCGACCGCCCGCGATCCGGTTGGCGTACCGCCCGACCAGCGCACCGAAGTACGGCCCCGGATGCGCGGGGTAACCGTCCAGCTCCGCGAACCCCAGCACCACATTCCCGGGGACGCCGTCCCGGTCCGGCACCTCCACCGACTGCACGATCCCGCCGTACGTCAGCACCCGCACCCGCACGCCCGCGCGCTCCAGCGTCCAGCGGTGCACCGCCGTGCCGTCGGAAAGTGTGCCGAAGAGTTCGTTCATGTGCGAAACCATGTGCGGAACCTTAAGTCACCCGGTTTTCGCGGTGACCGTCCGGTAGGCGATCTCGGCCAGCCTCGCCTGGCCGTTCACACTCGGATGGAACCAGTCCCAGCGGCTCAGCTGCGCCGTCCCGAACCGGTACGCGTACACCGCGCCCCCGTCGAACCGGCACCGCTTGTCCTTCGCGCACACCTCCTTCAGCACCGTGTTGTACTCCTCCACCCGCTTCTGCACCGTCTCCCGCCGCAGGGTCGCCGCCGCGTCCAGCGAGTCCGCGTCATCGAGCATCGACGGGCAGATGCCCAGCTTCCACACCTGCTTGCCCAGCGCACTGGTCCGCCCCTGCGACCACAGCCGCTTCAGATCCGGCACGCTCGCCACATACACCTGCGCCTTCGGCAGCGCCCCCCGAAGCGTCCGCATCGACTCCTCGAACTGCGCGCGGAAGTCCTCGACCGAGGTCATCGACTCGGTGCTGTCCCGGCAGGCGTCATTCGCCCCCGCCATCACCGTCACCAGCTCCGGCTTCCGCGTCGCCGCCTGCGCCATCTGCCCGGGCAGATCCGCCATCCGCGCCCCGGTCACCGCGTAGTTCCAGCTCCGCTCGGCCGCCTTCGCCTCACCCAGCAGCCGTACGGCGAGACTGTCCACCTTCTCGCTGCTGCCGGTCGCCCACGACACCTCCGGGCAGTCCGAGAGCACCGAACAGGCGTCGAAGCCTCTGGTGATGGAGTCGCCGACGGCCGCGACCGAATCCGGGCTGCGATCCCACACCGGGGTCGGCTTCGGCTTGACCCGCTTCACGTCCGTCCCCGACGGCCCCGGCGAGTTCCCCCCGACGGCATCACAGCCGACGAGTCCCAGGACGGCCGCGGACAGCACGGCGAGCACGGCTCGTGAGCGGTGACCGGTCTTCCGCATCCGCTGCTGATCCCCTCGCTTGTCGGCTACTGCTCCCCTCCCCATACAACGCGCGGGAGTTCCCGAGCGCGCGCGATGCAACGGTTCCACCCCGTACAGGCGTCCTGCCGGGTGAATGGCGGGCGTTTCACGGCACCGGGACCGACGGTACGTCACACTCCTTGCGCCGCCGCACGGTAGCCTCGCCATCAACGTGGCTGACCGGCCACGGCCGTCCGCCAGTTCGCAAGATGTCCCCCTCTGCCCGGAGGTCCCGGTGACGACACGTGGAGTTCTGTACGTGCACTCCGCGCCGCGCGCGCTGTGCCCGCACGTCGAGTGGGCCGTCGCCGGGGTGCTCGGCACGCGCGTCAACCTCGACTGGATCCGGCAGCCCGCCGCGCCGGGCACCTGGCGCTCGGAGTTCTCCTGGCAGGGCGAGGTGGGCACGGCCTCCAAACTGGCCTCCGCCCTGCGCGGCTGGCACCTCCTGCGCTTCGAGGTCACGGCCGAGCCCTGCGCCAAGGCCGAGGGCGAGCGCTACAGCTGCACTCCCGACCTCGGCATCTTCCACGCGGTGACGGGCATCCACGGCGACATCCTGATCCCGGAGGACCGCCTGCGCGCCGCGCTGACGCGCTCTCAGCGCGGAGAGACGGACCTGGAAGCGGAACTGTCCAAGCTCCTGGGCAAGCCGTGGGACGACGAGTTGGAGCCCTTCCGGTACGCCGGTGAGGGTGCCCCGGTGCGCTGGCTGCACCAGGTGGTCTGAGACCCGGACACACGAAGGGCCCCCACCTTGCGAGGTGGGGGCCCTTCACGTACGTACAAACGCTTCTCAGACCGTACGGAACGCCAGGACCACGTTGTGGCCGCCGAAGCCGAACGAGTCGTTCAGCGCGGCGATCCGGCCCTCGACGGGCAGCTTGCGAGCCTCACCGCGGACGACGTCGGCATTCGCCTCGGCCTCCGGGTCGAGGTTCTCGACGTTGATGGTCGGCGGAGCCACCCGGTGGTACAGCGCGAGCACGGTGGCCACGGTCTCCACACCACCGGCACCACCCAGCAGATGACCCGTCATCGACTTGGTGGCCGAAACGGCCATGTGGTCGGCGTCGTCGCCGAACACCTTCCGCAGCGCCTTGAGTTCCGCGATGTCACCGGCCGGCGTCGAGGTGGCGTGCGCGTTGACGTGCACGATCTCCGCCGGGTTCAGGTCCGTCCGCTCCAGCAGGTTCTGCAGCGCGTGGCTGATGCCACGCCCCTCCGGCTCCGGCTGCACGATGTCGTGGCTGTCGGCGGAGATGCCCTGGCCGACCGCCTCGGCGTACACCCGAGCCCCGCGCTTGGCGGCGTGCTCGGCGGACTCCAGGACGATCACACCGGCGCCCTCGCCGAGGACGAAGCCGTCGCGGGCGACGTCGTAGGGGCGCGAGGCGCCCTCGGGGTTCTCGTTGTTCTTGGACATCGCCATCATGTTGCCGAACGCGGCGATGGGCAGCGGGTGGATCGCCGCCTCGGTGCCGCCGGCGACGACCACGTCGGCACGGCCGGAGCGGATCATCTCGATGGCGTAGCCGATGGCCTCGGCGCCCGAGGCGCAGGCGGAGACCGGCGTGTGCACGCCGGCGCGGGCGCCCACGGCCAGACCCACGTTCGCGGAGGGGCCGTTCGGCATCAGCATGGGGACGGTGTGCGGGGAGACGCGGCGGACGCCCTTCTCCTTGAGCACGTCGTACTGGTCGAGGAGGGTCGTCACGCCACCGATACCGGAGGCGATGACCGCACCGAGCCGGTCGGGGTCGACGTTGCCGTCCTCACCGGCCTTGTCGGTGAAACCGGCGTCGGCCCAGGCCTCCTTCGCCGCGATCAGCGCGAACTGGGCCGAGCGGTCGAGGCGGCGGGCCTGCGGGCGCGCGATCACCTCGGTCGGCTCCACGGCGACGGGGGCGGCGATCCGGACCGCCTGGTCGGCGGCCCACTCCTGCTCCAGGGGCTTGACACCGGAACGTCCGGCGACGAGGCCCTCCCAGGTAGAGGCCGCGTCGCCACCCAGCGGTGTGGTTGCGCCGATACCGGTGACGACCACAGTGCGATTGGTCGAGCTCACGGGAATTCTTTCTCCAACGGGATACGAGGATTCAGCGGCGCCACCGCCGGGTGGCGGGGCCGGGCACATCCGGCCTAAGCGGAAACTCAGGCCTGGTGCTTGAGGATGTAGTCGGTCGCGTCGCCGACCGTCTTGAGGTTCTTCACGTCCTCGTCCGGGATCTTGACGTCGAAGCGCTCTTCGGCGGCGACGACGACCTCGACCATGGACAGGGAGTCGACGTCCAGGTCGTCGGTGAAGGACTTGTCCAGCTGGACGTCCTCGACCGGGATGCCGGCGATCTCGTTCACGATGTCGGCGAGACCGGCGACGATCTCTTCCTGAGTGGCGGCCATGTCAGGCGCTCCTTCTTAGTGATCCAGAGGGTTTGGCAGTGCCCGCCGCGGCAGCGGCAGACAAGTACAGCCGAACCGGACCTGATGATGATCCGGCACGGAGTGCCTAGGGGAGGGTAACGACAGTGGCTGCGTAGACGAGACCCGCCCCGAAGCCGATGACGAGCGCGGTGTCGCCGCTCTTCGCCTCGCCGGTCGCCAGAAGCCGCTCCATCGCGAGCGGAATCGAGGCGGCCGAGGTGTTGCCGGTGGTGCGCACATCACGGGCGACCGTGACATGCTCCGGCAGTTTCAGCGTCTTCACCATCGAGTCGATGATCCGCTCGTTGGCCTGGTGGGGAATGAAGACGTCCAGGTCGTCCGAGGTGATCCCGGCCGCGTCCAGCGCCTGCTGGGCGACCTTCGCCATCTCGAACACGGCCCAGCGGAACACCGCCTGGCCCTCCTGCGTGATCGCAGGGAACTTGTCGACCTCGCCGGTGCGGTAGTCCGTCCACGGCACGGTCTGCTTGATCGTCTCGGACTTGTCGCCCTCGGAACCCCAGACGGTGGGGCCGATGCCGGGCTCCTGGGCGGGGCCCACGACGACCGCGCCGGCGCCGTCGCCGAACAGGAAGGCCGTGGCGCGGTCCTCCAGGTCGGTCAGGTCGCTGAGCCGCTCCACGCCGATGACGAGGACGTACTCCGCGCTGCCCTCGACGATCATGCCCTTGGCCAGGGTCAGGCCGTAGCCGAAGCCCGCGCAGCCCGCCGAGATGTCGAAGGCGGCGGCCTTGGCGGTGCCGAGCTTGTCGGCGATCTCGGTGGCGACGGCCGGGGTCTGCTTGAAGTGCGAGACGGTCGAGACGATCACGCCGCCGATCTGCTCGACGGAGATCCCGGCATCGGCGATGGCCTTGCCGGACGCCTCGATCGACATGGCGGCGACGGTCTCCTCGTCGTTCGCCCAGTGCCGGGTCTCGATTCCGGAGCGCGAGCGGATCCACTCGTCGGACGAGTCGATCTTCTCGAGGATCACCTCGTTGGGCACGACCCGGGTGGGGCGGTAGCCGCCCACACCGAGGATGCGCGCGTACGGGGCGCCCTTGCTGGGCTTGATCTTCGACATGCTCTTCGGGCTCCTTGTCAGCCGCTGTGCTCGGCGATCAGCTCGCGAGCCGCGTCGAGGTCGTCGGGGGTCTTCAGGGCGAGCGTCTTCACACCGGGCAGCGCGCGCTTGGCGAGGCCGGTCAGGGTGCCGCCGGGGCACACCTCCAGCAGCGCGGTGACGCCGAGCTCCTTGAAGGTCTCCATGCACAGGTCCCAGCGGACCGGGTTGGCGACCTGGCCGACGAGACGGTCGAGGACCTCGGCGCCGGTGGCGACGGTCCGGCCGTCCTTGTTGGAGACGTAGGCGACCGTCGGGTCGGCCGGCGAGAGTGCCTTGGCGGCCTTGGCCAGCGTGTCCACGGCGGGAGCCATGTGGTGCGTGTGGAAGGCGCCCGCGACCTTCAGCGGGACGACCTTGCGCACCCCCTCGGGCTTGTCCTCGGCGAGCACGGCGAGCTGCTCCATCGTGCCCGCGGCCACGATCTGACCGGCGCCGTTGATGTTCGCCGGGGTCAGACCGAGCTTCTCCAGGTGCGCGACGGAGGTCTCCGGGTCGCCGCCGAGCAGCGCCGACATACCGGTCTCGGTGATCGCGGCGGCCTCGGCCATGGCCAGACCCCGCTTGCGTACGAGGGTCAGCGCGGCGGTGTCGTCCAGTACGCCGGCGAAGGCGGCGGCGGTGATCTCACCGACGCTGTGGCCCGCGACGGCGCCCGGGGACACGGCACCGAGTGCCGCGGCGGAGAGGATTCCGGCGGCGACCAGCAGCGGCTGGGCCACGGACGTGTCCCGGATCTCGTCCGCGTCGGCCTTGGTGCCGTAGTGGACGAGGTCGAGGCCGACGGCGTCGGACCAGGCGGCGACGCGGTCGGCGGCGCCGGGCAGGTCGAGCCAGGGAGTCAGGAAGCCGGGCGTCTGGGCGCCCTGGCCGGGAGCGACGAGTACGAGCACTCTCACACTCTCTCTTGGGGACGGCCACCGCCGCCCGTGGGGACAGGGACGAAGAACAGCAGGGGGTTTTGTAGGCCCCCGACAAAACCCTACGACTGAAGATCCCCGTCGACCAGACGTCCCAGGATCAGCGCGATCCGCAGCGTGAACGCGGAGCGTACATCCGAGGGCGACCAACCGGTGACGTCAGTCACACGTCGAAGCCGGTAGCGCACGGTGTTGGGATGCACGAACAGCATCCGGGCGGCGCCCTCGAGACTGCTCGCCTGCTCCAGATAGACGGCGAGGGTCTCCAGAAGCGCGGACCCGGCCTCCTCGAGCGGTCTGTAGATCTCCTCCACCAACTGCTCGCGCGCGCTCGGATCTCCGGCTATGGCACGTTCCGGAAGCAGGTCGTCCGCCAGCACCGGCCGTGGGGCGTCCTGCCAGGCGGAACACGCCTTGAGCCCGGCCGCGGCGGCCTGCGCGGAGCGGGTGGCGGCGAGCAGATCGGGCACGATGGGCCCGGCGACGACGGGACCTGCGGCATAAGGCCCGATCAGCGACTTGGCGACGGCGAGCGGATTGTCGCTGCCACCGGCGATGACGACGAGCCGGTCGCCGAGCACTCCGGTCAGCACCTGCAGCTTGGCATGCCGGGCGGCCCGCCGGATGGCCTCGACGGTCAGCTCGGAGTCCCCGTCCGGGGCGGTACCGAGCACGACACACACATGTTCGGGGGAGTTCCACCCGAGAGCGGCGGCCCGCGAGACGGCCCCTTCGTCGGCCTCCCCGCTCAGCACGGCGTTCACGACCAGCGACTCGAGCCGGGCGTCCCAGGCACCGCGTGCCTCGGCGGCCTGGGCATAGACCTGGGCGGTGGCGAAGGCGATCTCACGGGCGTAGACGAGAAGAGCCTCGCGAAGGACGGACTCGTCACCGGGAGCCGCCACCTCATCGATCGCGCTCTCCATGACCTCGATGGTGGTCCGCACCATCTCGACGGTCTGCCGCAGGGTGATCGCGCGGGTCAGTTCACGCGGCGCGGTCCCGAACACATCGGTCGAGATGGCCTGAGGGGCATCGGGATGCCGGAACCACTCGGTGAAGGCCGCGATACCTGCCTGGGCGACGAGCCCGATCCAGGAACGGTTCTCCGGGGGCATGGCCCGGTACCACGGCAGCGTCTCGTCCATGCGCGTGATGGCCTGCGCGGCAAGGCTGCCGGAGGACTTCTCCAGCCGCTTCAGGGTCGCGGGGTGCGGGTGGGCGGCGTGCGCTGTGGCGTCGGGCTTGTGGGCTTCGGGTTCGGGCACGGGACAAGACTGCCTTATCCGGACGGGAGTGTGCGCCGTCGGGGTCTACGGTGGGTCCGTGATGGACGTACGGCGCGCCGACGAGCGCTACCCAGGCGGCGACCCGGCGGCAGGAATCGACTCCCGGCACGCCTTCTCCTTCGGCCCCCACTACGACCCCGACAACCTCCGCTTCGGCGCGATGATCGCGTGCAACGAGGAGCGGCTGGCGCCGGGCGCGGGCTTCGACGAACATCCCCACAGCCACACGGAGATCGTGACGTGGGTGGTGGAGGGCGAACTGACCCACCGCGACTCGACGGGCCACGAGACCCGGGTCCGCCCCGGAGACGTCCAGCGCCTGAGCTCAGCGGCGGGCGTCCGGCACGTGGAACGCAACGACGCCACGACCCCGCTCGTCTTCGTCCAGACCTGGCTGGCCCCGCTGGACCCCGGCGGCACCCCGTCGTACGAGATCGTCCACGGCATCGCGGATTCGACGCCGTACGCGATCCCGGAGGCGGGCGCGATGCTGCACGTACGGCGGCTGGGGGCCGGGGAGCGGACCGCGGTGCCGGACGGGGCGTATGTGTACGTCCATGTCGTACGCGGTGAAGTGCGGCTCGACGGCGTGGAGTTGGGGCCGGGCGACGCGGCGCGGATCATGGACGCGCGGGACGCGGAGCTGGTCGCGAACGCGGGTGCGGAAGTCCTGCTGTGGGAGATGGCGGCGACGTTCTCGAACGAGAGCTCGAAACCCGAACGTACGTAGCAGAAAGTGCGGGAATGGTCACTGGCTGTTTGTCTGTGCTCGAGGCCGCCGACCCCGGCGCCCTCTCCCCGCACAAGGAGAAAGCCCCGCATGAAGACCGTCAGCGCCCTCAAGCACGCCGCCGCCCCCGCCCTCGCCGCGGGAGTCCTCGTGACCGCCTTCGCCGCCCCCGCCGTCGCACAGGAGCCGCCCGGGTCCACGGTGGTCCGCAGCGGCGGCACCGTCTCGCTGAACGCGCGCAGCGGCGTCAGCAACTACGTCACCGTGTCGTCCGACGGCCGGGTCATAGTCGAGGACCAGTCGGGCATCACCGCGGGCCCGGGCTGCACCCGGCTGAGCTCGACCGCGGCCGCCTGCGGTTCCACCGCGACCGCCACCCGGCTCGCCTTCTCGCTGGGCAACTGGTCGGACGTCCTGTCCGTGGGCGTGTCCATCAACACCTCGGTGAACGCCGGGTCCGGCGTCGACACCATCACGACCGGCGGCGGCAACGACAGCATCAACGCAGCCGACGGCGTCGGCGGCAACGACTGGGTGACCTGCGACGGCGGCTCCAACGACAGCGCGTTCGCCGACCGCGGCGACACCATCAACCGCGACTGCGAGCGCCGGTTCCCCTTGTCCTAGGGGCGGCTATCGGCGCAGCTCGGCCAGCACCGCGTCGGTGAACACCGGCCACACCTCGACCGCCCAGGGCCCGAACGCCCGGTCCGTGAGCGCGACGCACGCCGCTCCCGCGGACGGGTCGATCCACAGGAACGTGCCGGACTGGCCGAAGTGACCGAAGGTGCGCGGCGAGGACGAAGACCCCGTCCAGTGCGGGGACTTGGAGTCCCGGATCTCGAAGCCGAGCCCCCAGTCGTTCGGGCTCTGGTGGCCGTACCCCGGCAGGACACCCTTCGTGCCGGGGTACTGGACCGTCATCGCCTCCGCGACCGTACGCGGGTCCAGCAGGCGCGGTGCCTGGACCTCCGCCGCGAAGCGCACCAGATCGTCCACCGTCGAGACGCCGTCCTTCGCCGGAGAGCCCTCCAGTGACGTCGACGTCATCCCCAGCGGCTCCAGCACCGCTTGCCGCAGATACTCCGCGAACGGGATGTCCGCGGCCTTCGCGAGGTGGTCCCCGAGCTGTTCGAAGCCGGCGTTGGAGTACAGCCGCCGCTCCCCGGGAGGCGCCGTCACCCGGTGCTCGTCGAAGGCCAGGCCCGACGTGTGGGCGAGCAGATGACGGACCGTCGAGCCGGGCGGGCCCGCCGGTTCGTCCAGCTCGATCGCCCCCTCCTCGTACGCGACGAGCGCGGCGTACGCCGCCAGCGGCTTGGTGACCGAGGCGAGCGGAAAGCGATGCCCGGCCGGGCCGTGGGACCCGAGGACGGTCCCGTCGGCCCGTACGACGGCCGCGGCAGCGGTGGGAACCGGCCAGTTCTCGATCAACGCGAGGCTCTGCAAGGACATGCCGACGAGCCTATGCCGCTCAGAGCCTGAGCATCATCGTGGGGTCCGGCTTGTGGACGAAGCCGAGGGAGGCGTAGAGCGGCTCGGCCTCCGCGGACGCGGTGAGCATGACCTGTCCGGCCCCCTGCTCACGGAACCACGCCATCAGCTCCTCCATGCACGCGCGCGCGTACCCGCGCCGACGTGCCTCCGGGTCGGTCGCGACGCTGAAGACGTACCCGGCCCGCCCGCCCGGATTGCCCGCCTTCCCGATCCGGTAGTCGACCGTCCCGGCGACCAGCGCCGCCAGCGCCCCCGGCCGGTCCGGATGGTCGACGACGAACGCGGCGAAGTCCCCGTCCGCCTCGCCCAGTTTCTCCCTCAGGACCGGCAGCGACCGGGCATGCCACTGTGTGGAGCTGTCCCCGTCGGGCAGCGAGTCGATCATCACTTGGCGCAGACGCAGCACTTCCTCCGCGTCCTCGGCCCTGGCACGGCGTACGAGACTCATGGCCCGCACGCTAATCACCCGGGCCCCGCCAGGTCTTGCCGATTTCTCACGCCGCGCTTGCTTGGAGTGCACTCCAAGGCCATAGCGTTGAGGCCATGACGGTGATGGAGACCACGGGTACCAGGACCGACACCTGCGCGGGGCCGCCGCAGGCCGACCGGCGCCCCGATGGCCAGGACAGCTACACGATCAGCGAGGTCGCCGCCTTCACCGGCCTGACCGCGCACACCCTGCGCTGGTACGAGCGCATCGGCCTGATGCCGCACATCGACCGCTCGCACACCGGCCAGCGCCGCTACAGCAACCGCGACCTGGACTGGCTCGACCTCGTCGGCAAGCTCCGGCTCACCGGTATGCCGGTCGCCGACATGGTCCGGTACGCCGAGCTGGTGCGCGAGGGCGACCACACCTACGGCGCGCGCTACGAACTGCTGGAGGAGACCCGCCGGGACGTCCTGGCCCGGATCGCGGAACTCCAGGACACGCTCGCCGTGCTCGACCGCAAGATCGCTTTCTACGGCGACGCCGGGCTTGCCCTGGCGTCGGAAAGGCCCCGATGACCGAGAACAGCACGATCGCGACCGTACGACTTGGCGACACCGGCCCCGAGACGGGCGTACAGGGCCTGGGCTGCATGGGCATGAGCTTCGCCTACGGCCCCTCGGACGCGAAGGAGTCCAGGGCCACCCTGGAGCGGGCGCTGGAACTGGGCGTCACCCTGTACGACACGGCGGACGCCTACGGCGCCGGCGAGAACGAACGCTTTCTGTCCCCCTTCTTCAAGGCCCACCGCGACGAGGTCGTCATCGCGACCAAGTTCGCTCTGTCGATCCCGCCGGACGACCCGACCCGGCGGGTCATCCGCAATGACGCGCCCTACGTCCGCCAGGCCGTCGAGGCGAGCCTCAAGCGCCTGGACGTCGAGGTGATCGACCTCTACTACATGCACCGCCGGGATGTGAACGTCCCCATCGAGGAGAGCGTCGGCGTCATGGCCGAGCTGGTCCGCGAGGGCAAGGTCAAGCATCTGGGGCTGAGCGAGGTCACGGCCGCCGAGCTGCGCGCCGCGCACGCCGTGCACCCGATCGCGGCCGTGCAGTCGGAGTGGTCGCTGTTCAGCCGGGACATCGAGGCGCAGGTGGTACCCGCGGCCCGTGACCTGGGTGTGGCGCTGGTGCCGTACTCCCCGCTCGGCCGCGGTTTCCTCGCGGGCTCCTTCGGCTCCGCGGACAAGGACCTCACGGCCGACGACTTCCGCCGCCAACAGCCCCGCTTCACGGGCGAGAACGCCACGGCGAACGCGGCCCTCCTGGCCCCGATCCACAAGATCGCCGAAGCCCACGATGCGTCGCTCGGCCAGATCGCCCTGGCCTGGGTCCAGCAACAGTCCAAGGTCCACGCCCTGCCGGTCGTCCCGATCCCGGGCACCCGCAAGCCGACGAGGGTGGAGGAGAACACGGCGGCGACGACGATCGAACTCACGGAGGACCAACTGGCCCTTCTGGAGCCGATCGCGGAGAAGGTGGCGGGAGACCGCTACGCGGACATGACGTTCACGTCCGCGGGGCGGGAGTAATTCCTACAACTCCGCCAGCAACTCCGCCTTCTTGGAAGAGAACTCCTCATCAGTGACCAGCCCGGCCTGATGCAGCTCCCCAAGATGGCGAATCCGCTCGGCGATGTCGGCAGGGTCGCGGCGCGGTGCCGCCGCGACCGGTGCCGGCCCGCTCTGCCGTACCGCCGCCAACACCGCTGCGGCGAACGGCAGTGACTCTTGCACAGGCCCGTACCCCAGCCCGAACACCACGGCCGCCGGATCCTGATCCACCTGCGCCGGCTGGGTCTCCCCGCGCAGCAGCAGTCGTAGATGCCCCTCGAAGACCTCGGGCGAGCGCCACTCGACCCCGCTCAGGTCGCCGATCGCGAAGGACTGGTCCCCGGCCTTCCACTTCGCCGAGGACGCGCCCGTCCAGAACCAGCGGAACGCGACCGTCCGCCCGTCGAAGGACGCCTTCCCGTCGTACGCCTTGAAGGACCGCGGAGCGTCCGGCATCGACACCAGGAAACGATCCGCCGGTCCCGACTCGGTCAGCTGCGCCCGCAGTTCGTCGGCGTAGTACTCGGCGAGCGTCTCCCGCTCGGCCGGCAGCACCAGACGATACGGATCGCACCCTTCCTTCAGCTGCCCGTCGGCCGCTTCCATGAGCGGATCGGCTCCGGGGCGCGGCTCGGCCCGCAGCACCACGGTCCCGCGTTTGCCGGGCGTGAGCGTCACCGCAGAGAGGGCCGCCAGCGGCACCCGGCGCTCCCCTAGCGCCTGCAACAGCTTGGGTGTTCGAATCCCCCGTTCGTAACGGATGAGCACGGAGTCGGACTCGAACTCCCAGGCGGCATGAAATCCGGCCAGTACGTCACCCATGCGGCTCATCGTATGCGGCACGAGCTCCTCCGTCGCCTCTCCGCGCAAACCGTAGTTTCTGCGCCTCTACGCGCGTCCGACCGGCGTGGTGCCGGACAAACCCTCCCGACAGCCTTCGTCATCTCCCGCGCACTGGACCGAGTCGTACGCGCCAACCCCGATCTCCGCGAAGTTGCGCACACTGTCGGTGCCGGGCTCGAAGTACCCGCTGTGCCCCTCGGCATCCCGCGCCGACAGCACCCGCGCCCCGAACGCCGAGGACATCGGATCGGCGCCGTGGCCGAGCCCGCCGAGCTCCAGATACGGCACGTCCTGCACCCAGTCGTCGGCGTCCCGCATCGCCCACACCCGCGCGGAGGTGCCGAGGTGGGACGCGTTCGCGGCGCGCATGCCGGGGCTGCCCGCCACCGCGATGTCGGCCACCCGGTCGGGCAGCGTGTGCGCGGCGACCCCGCAGACGACCGAGCCGTAGCTGTGGCAGAACAGCGACACCGGCGAGCTGCCGGGCAGCGCCCGCACCAGCGCGTTCAGCCGTACGGCACCGTTCTCGGCGCGGGTCGCGATGGCCGAGTCGAGGCCGAGGCCGCCGGGCGCGGTGTAGTCGGCCCAGGCGATCACGGCCGTACGCGTCGACGGGTCCGCGGTGCGCTCGGCCGCGTACAGCGACTGCGCCATGCCGACCGGTGCCGAGTACTTGCGGTAGGTGCGCTGGAAGGTGAGCACATCGGTGTCGACGCCGGGGACGACGACGGAGACGCGCTCGGCCCGGCCGAGGTCGCCGAACACCTCGGCGACCCGTCCCGAGCCCGCCGGATCGAAGGCGAGGATGTGCCGCCCGGGGCTCATCAGCGCCTCGTAGCGGTGCATACGACGGCCGGCCTCCTGCTGCCCCTCGGGCGAGAGCCGGCTGTCGTGCATGCGTTTCAGCTCGACCTTGCGGGCCTGCAACAGGGCGACACGGTTGGCGCGGTAGCGCAACTCGACCGGGGCGCCGTTCATATTGCCGACCGCGAGCGGATAGCGGCGCGCCAGGGCGGTGCGCTGCTCAGCGGTGAGCGTGGCGAAGAAGCGCGCGAGCCGGGCGGGGGAGGACTCCGGGTCGGGCAGCTGGTAGCCGCCGATCCGGCCGTGCTCCCAGGCGGAGAGCGAAACCTGCAGGGCGGGCGTGGTGCGCTGGTTGCGCAGCGCGGTCCAGCCGCCGGTCGCCAGCATGACGAACACCACGGCCAGCGCGAGCAGAGCGCGCCAGACGTTCAGTTGCGGGGAGGTGTCGAAGGAAGTCACTGGGAGGACACACTAGGAGAACGAACGAGTCTCGCGTTAACCGAGTGACGGGGATCACGTTTCGCGCCAGCTCTCGGCCAGTGCGGGCCCCACCTGCTCCAGGTAGGCGATGGTCAGTTCCCGGATGCCTTCCAGGCTGAAGTCCTCGCCCATGCTCCATTGCCGCTGGGTGACCCGCATCACCCCACCGAAGACCGCCACCGCGAGACGCGGCCGGGGATCGGCGTCCACATCGAGGCCCTCCCGCTCGGCGAGCACCCGCGCGATCCGCTCCTCCGTCTCCGCCCCGCGCCGCAGATGCGCGGCGAGCAGCGCGGGTGTCGACTCCATCAGCTGGTACATCCGCAGATGCAGCTCCACCGGGACGACGGACTCGATGACCTCGTGCAGCCCGTCCCAGCCCTCGACCACGGCCTGCCGCAGCGCCTGCATCGGCGCCTCCTCGGGCGGACGCAGCCGCACGGCCTCGACGTAGTACGCCTCCGTCATCTCCTGTACGGCGAAGGCGGCCTCCTCCTTGTTCGCGAAGTAACGGAAGAAGGTGCGCTGGGAGACGTCGACGGCGGCGGCGATGTCGTCGACCGTCGTCTGCTCGTATCCCCGGCTGGTGAACAGTTCGAGTGCCGCTCGCAGCAGCGCGTCCCGGGTGCGCTGCTTCTTGCGTTCGCGGAGTGTTTCCATATCCGTCAGTTACCGACTTGTGAATTGGTTTGTCAATTGTCAGAGGCTGTCATTAGCCTCGACGGCATGACTAGTCAGACCATCGTCGACAAGGCGCCCCAGGACGCCGTCCCGCCCTCCGGGCTGCGTGGGCACCCCTGGTTCACGCTCATAACCGTCGCCGTGGGCGTGATGATGGTGGCGCTGGACGGCACCATCGTCGCCATCGCCAACCCGGCCATCCAGAAGGACCTCGGCGCCACCTTCGCCGAGGTGCAGTGGATCACCAACGGCTACTTCCTGGCCCTCGCGGTCTCCCTGATCACCGCCGGCAAGCTCGGCGACCGCTTCGGGCACCGGCAGACCTTCCTCATCGGTGTGGTCGGCTTCGCGGCCGCCTCCGGTGCGATCGGTCTGTCGAGCAGCATCGGGCTCGTCGTCTCCTTCCGGGTGCTGCAGGGTCTGTTCGGCGCGCTGCTGATGCCGGCCGCGCTCGGTCTGCTGCGGGCGACCTTCCCGGCCGAGAAGCTCAACATGGCCATCGGTATCTGGGGCATGGTCATCGGCGCCTCCACCGCGGGCGGCCCGATCCTCGGCGGTGTCCTCGTCGAGCACGTCAACTGGCAGTCGGTGTTCTTCATCAACGTGCCGGTCGGTGTCCTCGCCGTCGTCCTCGGTGTGCTGATCCTGCTGGACCACCGCGCCGAGAACGCCCCGCGCTCCTTCGACATCCTCGGCATCGTCCTTCTCTCGGGCGCGATGTTCTGCCTGGTGTGGGCGCTCATCAAGGCGCCGGAGTGGGGCTGGGGCGCCGGCCAGACCTGGACGTTCATCGTCGCGTCCGTGGCGCTCTTCGGGCTCTTCGCGTTCTGGGAGACGAAGGTCAAGGAGCCGCTGATACCGCTCGCGCTGTTCCGCTCGGTCCCGCTGTCGGCGGGTGTGGTGCTGATGGTCCTGATGGCCATCGCGTTCATGGGCGGCCTGTTCTTCGTGACGTTCTATCTGCAGAACGTGCACGGGATGAGCCCGATCGACGCGGGTCTGCACCTGCTGCCCCTCACCGGCATGATGATCGTCGGCTCCCCGCTGGCGGGCGCGATGATCACCAAGTTCGGCCCGCGGGTGCCGCTGGCGGGCGGTATGGCCCTCACGGCCATCGCCATGTACGGCATGTCGACGCTGGAGACGGACACGAGCAGCGGTCTGATGTCCCTCTGGTTCGCGCTTCTGGGCCTCGGCCTGGCGCCGGTCATGGTCGGCGCGACGGAGGTCATCGTCGGCAACGCCCCGATGGAGCTCTCCGGCGTCGCCGGTGGTCTCCAGCAGGCCGCGATGCAGATCGGCGGCAGCCTCGGTACGGCCGTGCTGGGCGCCGTGATGGCATCCAAGGTGGACAGCGACCTCGCCGGGAACTGGGCCGACGCGGGGCTCGGGCAGCTCACCGGCGCCCAGGAGGCGCAGGCCTCGGAGGCGGTGCAGGTGGGTGTGGCGCCGGTGGCTCCGGGGACGCCGGACGCGGTCGCCGCGAAGATCACGGACGTCGCGCACGACACCTTCATCTCCGGGATGAGCCTTGCCTCGCTGGTGGCGGCGGGGGTGGCGGCGGTGGCCGTCGGTGTCGCGTTCCTGACGAAGCGGGGCGAGAACGCGGAGGCGGGTGCGGGGGCCGCGCACATCTGAAACAGGCCCCGTCGGCAAGGGGTTTGAGGCGTATTTCCCCTATCAGGGTGACAACGCTAAAGATTCCTCGTCCTCGGCACGCGCCGCAGGTCACAGTGGGTCAAGCCCTCCGTACGGCATGTTCCTCGGGCAAGTTCGTACGGCAAGGAGGGTGACCGGTGCTGCGGCGCGCTGCCGGAGGGGGACAGCGCGCCGGCAGCCCGGAGGCTTAGTCGCCGGGGAATGGGTACTCGCCCCGGGAACCGAACCCAACCAACTGACGGTTCCCGGGAGTTGAGTCACCATGGCGGGCTTCGGACACGGCACGCGCAGGCACCCCCGTACACGTGGCCGGACGTGGTCACGGTCCGGGCCGGACCGCGCGACACTCGGCATCATCGGCACCATCTGCGCGGTGGCGGGCTTCTTCGCCCTGGGCATCGTCCTCGGCCCCCTGGCCATCGTCTGCGGCTGGCTGGCAATGAACCGAACGTGGTCCGGCGCCCGCCCGGTCCCGGCGCTGATAGCGGTGGTACTGGGCGCGATAGACACGCTCCTGGCTTTGATCTGGCTGGCGGGCTCGGCGACACCGGGCAACGGCTTGCTCTAAAAGACCTTCTTCGCCCCCGCCACGGGCTGAAAATCAGCCCCTCCGGCGTTTGAGGAGCGGGGGTCCAGGGGGCAGAGCCCCCTGGGGCGGGGTCGAAGGGGCGGCAGCCCCTGGTGGGGGTCCCCCCTCTGGGGGAGGGACGCGTAGGGGCGGCGGGGGCGAAATCTCGCGGCTCCAACCTCACGGCGCCCGTTCCGACAGCGCTGCCACCTCCGCGCGGAGCTTCTGTATCTCCTCCGTCAGCAGCTGGATCGCCTCCGTCTGCCGACGCTCCTCCGCGTCATCCTCGAACCGCGCGATGAACCACGCCGCGATATTCGCCGTCACCACACCCAGCAGCGCGATACCGGACAGCATCAGCCCGACCGCGAGAATACGGCCCAGACCGGTCGTCGGCGCATGATCGCCGTAGCCCACCGTCGTCATGGTCGTGAACGACCACCACACCGCGTCACCCAGCGTCTCGATGTTCCCATTCGGCGCGTCCCGCTCCACGGACAGCACCGCCAGCGACCCGAACATCAGCAGCCCGACGACCGAGCCCACGACGTACGTCGTCAGGCGCACTTGCGTCGCCATCCGCGCCCGCCGCCCGACCAGCATCAGCGTCGAGACCACCCGGAGCAGCCGCAGCGGCTGGATCAGCGGCAGCAGCACCGCGCACAGGTCCATCCAGTGCCGCCGTACGAACTCCCCCCGGCGCTCGGCCAGTCCCAGCCGCACCAGGTAGTCGGCCGCGAAGGCCCCCCACACCACCCACTCGACCACTGTGCACGCGCGCGTCAGCGCCCGGCTCGCCGAACTGTCCACGATCGGCACGGCATACGCGACGGCGAACAGCACCGCCAATGCCATCAGCGGCCGTTGGGTGCGCCGCTCCCAACGGATCCGTGCGGGTTGTTCCTTCATGCCCGCATCGTAGGAAACAGCGGAGGGCCGAGGGGACGAGGCCCCTCGGCCCTCCAGCGGACCACGAGTGTTCCTCTACGCGTCGCCGCCCGCGGCGCCCGGATCGGCCGCCGAGGCATCCAGCAACTGGTACCGGTCGATCGCCTGCTTCAGCGCCGAGCGGTCCACCTTCCCTTCCTTCGCCAGCTCCGTCAGCACAGCCACCACGATCGACTGGGCGTCGATATGGAAGAAGCGCCGGGCCGCACCCCGGGTGTCCGCGAAGCCGAAGCCGTCCGCGCCCAGCGACTGATACGTCCCCGGCACCCACCGCGCGATCTGATCCGGCACCGACCGCATCCAGTCGGAAACGGCCACGAACGGCCCCTCCGCGCCGGACAGCTTCCGCGTCACATACGGCACCCGCTGCTCCTCCTCGGGATGCAGCAGATTGTGCTCCTCGCAGGCCACGGCCTCGCGCCGCAGTTCGTTCCAGGAGGTCGCCGACCAGATGTCGGCCTTCACGTTCCACTCCTCGGCGAGGATCTTCTGCGCCTCGACGGCCCACGGCACCGCGACACCGGACGCCATGATCTGCGCCGGGATCGAGCCCGAAGTGCCCGCGCTGAAGCGGTGGATGCCCTTGAGGATGCCCTCGACGTCGACGTTCTCCGGCTCGGCCGGGTGCTGGATCGGCTCGTTGTAGACGGTGAGGTAGTAGAAGACGTCCTCGCCCGGCTTGCCGTCCGCCGTCGGGCCGTACATCCGCCGCAGCCCGTCCTGGACGATGTGCGCGATCTCGAACGCGAAGGCCGGGTCGTACGCCACACAGCCCGGGTTCGTCGACGCCAGCAGCTGCGAGTGACCGTCCGCGTGCTGCAGACCCTCACCGGTCAGAGTCGTGCGGCCCGCGGTCGCGCCGAGGACGAATCCGCGCGAGAGCTGGTCCGCCATCTGCCAGAGCTGATCGCCGGTCCGCTGGAAACCGAACATCGAGTAGAAGACGTAGACCGGAATCAGCGGCTCGCCGTGCGTGGCGTATGCCGAACCCGCCGCGATCAGCGAGGCCGTGCAGCCGGCCTCCGAGATGCCGTCGTGCAGCATCTGCCCGTTCGGCGCCTCCTTGTAGGCCAGCAGCAGATCGCGGTCCACCGCCTCGTACTGCTGCCCCAGCGGGTTGTAGATCTTCGCACTCGGGAAGAAGGAGTCCATGCCGAACGTGCGGTACTCGTCCGGCGCGATCAGCACGAACCGCTTGCCGATCTCCTTGTCCCGCATGAGGTCCTTGAGGAGACGGACAAAGGCCATGGTCGTCGCGATCGACTGCTGGCCCGACCCCTTCTTCACGGTCGCGTACGTCTTGTCCTCGGGCAGCTGCAACGGCTTCGCGCGCACGACGCGGGTCGGGACGTACCCGCCGAGCGCCTTGCGGCGGTCGTGCATGTACTGGATCTCCTCGGTGTCCCGCCCGGGGTGGTAGTACGGCGGTGCGCCGGACTCCAGCTCCTTGTCGGAGATCGGCAGGTGCAGGCGGTCACGGAAGCGCTTGAGGTCGTCGACCGTCAGCTTCTTCATCTGGTGCGTGGCGTTGCGGCCCTCGAAGTTGGGACCCAGCGTCCAGCCCTTGATCGTCTTGGCCAGGATCACCGTCGGCTGGCCCTTGTGCGCCTTGGCCGCCGAGAAGGCCGCGAAGATCTTCTTGTGGTCGTGACCACCGCGCCCCAGGTGCAGGATCTGGTCGTCGGTCATGCCCTCGACCATCGCGCGCAGCCGGTGGTCGTCGCCGAAGAAGTGGTCGCGGATGTACGCGCCGGTCTCGGTGGCGTACGTCTGGAACTGCCCGTCCGGGGTCGTGTTCATCTTGTTGACCAGCACGCCGTCCCGGTCCTGGGCCAGCAGCGGGTCCCAGGTGCGGTCCCAGACCAGCTTGATCACATTCCAGCCGGCGCCCCGGAAGATCGACTCCAGCTCCTGGATGATCTTGCCGTTGCCGCGCACCGGGCCGTCGAGCCGCTGCAGGTTGCAGTTGACGACGAAGGTCAGATTGTCCAGGCCCTCACGCGCGGCGATGGACAGCTGGCCGAGCGACTCCGGCTCGTCCATCTCGCCGTCCCCGAGGAACGCCCACACCTGCGACTTGGAGGTGTCCGCGATCCCGCGCGCCTCCATGTAGCGGTTCATCCGCGCCTGGTAGATCGCGCCGATCGGGCCGAGGCCCATCGACACGGTCGGGAACTCCCAGAAGTCCGGCATCAGCCGCGGATGCGGATACGACGACAGCCCGTACGGCGCCTTCGACTTCTCCTGGCGGAACGCGTCCAGGTTCTGGTCGCTCAGCCGGTCCAGCAGGAAGGCGCGGGCGTAGATGCCCGGCGAGGCATGGCCCTGGAAGAAGACCTGGTCGCCGCCGTCGCCCTCGTCCTTGCCCCGGAAGAAGTGGTTGAAGCCCACGTCGTACAGGGAGGCGGAGGAGGCGAAGGTGGCGATGTGGCCGCCCACACCGATGCCGGGGCGCTGGGCCCTGGACACCATGACCGCGGCGTTCCAGCGCGTCGCGTTGAGGATCTTGCGCTCGATCTCCTCGTTGCCGGGGAAGAACGGCTCGTCCTTGGTCGCGATCGTGTTGACGTAGTCCGTGCTGCGCATCTCGGGCACGGCCACGCGCTTCTCGCGGGCCCGCTCGATCAGCCGGAGCATCAGGTAGCGGGCCCGCTCGCGGCCGCGCTCGTCCACAGCGGCGTCGAGGGAGTCGAGCCACTCCTTGGTTTCCTCGGGATCGAAGTCAGGAACCTGACTCGGAAGGCCGCCAATGATGATCGGGTTGCGATCGGATCCGGAAGCCACGCTGTTCCTTACCTGTCAGAGGGCTGGTTTTCGAGCTTGCTTCGGGGCGTGTTTCTGGGGTTTTGCTCTGCCTGCGCCGTTCCCCATCGTGTACCTCGGGACGGCAAACGTCATCTCTACCGTGAGGTAATCCAAGCCTGGTCCCCCCGGAGGGTTCCCAAAAGCGCAAAGAGGGCAGAACGGTGTGGCGTGTGTCACCTTGGGTCATGGAGGCATCGCGCCAGTTGCGGTGACACAGCCCGGAACGTCACCGTTTCGGCGGTCTGAACGGCCGGGTACTTGCGCGATCCGCCCCGCCCGTGTGGACTACGGCCAATGCTTCGCGCACGCGCGTGGCTGAGTTATTCCCGAAGACATGATCAGGAGGCAACCCGTGAGCGCGACCGCGGACCACGCGGAGGAGCGGACGAACCCTGCCGTCAGGCTGGGGTTCCAGCCCGAGCAGGTGGTCCAGGAGATCGGCTACGACGAGGACGTAGACCAGGAACTCCGCGAGGCCATTGAGGAAGTCATCGGCAGCGATCTCGTGGATGAGGACTACGACGACGTCGCCGATGCCGTGGTGCTGTGGTTCCGCGACGAGGACGGCGACCTGACAGATGCGCTGGTGGATGCCACCACGTACATCGAAGAGGGCGGCTCGATCCTGCTGCTGACGCCGAAGACAGGACGCGACGGCTATGTGGAGCCGAGCGACATCTCCGAAGCCGCGACGACGGCCGGACTGTCCGCATCCAAGAGCGTCAGTGTCGGCAAGGACTGGAGCGGCAGCCGGCTGGTGACGCCGAAGGCTGCCAAGTCCACGAAGAAGTAATCCTCCGCCGTACCGGACGGGTCGGCTTCGGTCGGCCCGTCCGCGGTCCCTTCGTGATCTCTGCGTAGGGTGGTCCCGACCACCCGAACAGCCCCATCGAAGGGACAAGCCGGAAATGGCCATCCAGGTCGGCGAAAAGGCCCCCGACTTCGAGCTCAAGGACAACCACGGCAAGACCGTGAAGCTGTCCGACTTCCGCGGTCAGCAGAACGTGGTGCTGCTCTTCTACCCGTTCGCCTTCACCGGTGTGTGCACCGGCGAGCTGTGCGAGCTGCGGGACAACCTGCCCAAGTTCGCGGACCGCGACACGCAGCTGCTCGCCGTCTCCAACGACTCCGTCCCCACCCTGCGGGTCTTCGCCGAGCAGGAGGGCCTCGAGTACCCCCTGCTGAGCGACTTCTGGCCGCACGGTGAGGTCTCCCGTGCCTACGGCGTCTTCGCCGAGGACAAGGGCTGCGCGGTGCGCGGCACCTTCGTCATCGACAAGGAGGGCGTCGTCCGCTGGACCGTTGTCAACGGTCTGCCGGACGCGCGTGACCTGAACGAGTACGTCAAGGCGCTCGACACCCTGTGATTGTTGGGTACCAGGGCCTGCGGCCCACGGGAACCCGTTACTAGGATCGACTCGTTGATCCGGTATCAAACGCGTGGCGGGGCTCCCCGCCCCTGGACATCAATGGAGGACTCGTGGGAGTCAGCCTCAGCAAGGGCGGCAACGTATCTCTGAGCAAGGAGGCGCCCGGTCTGACCGCAGTCATCGTCGGTCTCGGGTGGGACATCCGGACCACGACCGGCACGGACTTCGACCTGGACGCGAGCGCACTGCTGGTGAACAACTCCGGCAAGGTCGCGAGCGACGCGCACTTCATCTTTTTCAACAACCTCAAGAGCCCGGACGGCTCCGTCGAGCACACCGGTGACAACCTCACCGGTGAGGGCGAGGGCGACGACGAGCAGATCAAGGTCAACCTCGCCGGCGTCCCCGCCGACGTGGAGAAGATCGTCTTCCCGGTGTCGATCTACGACGCCGAGAACCGTCAGCAGTCCTTCGGTCAGGTCCGCAACGCGTTCATCCGCGTCGTGAACCAGGCGGGCGGCACGGAGCTCGCCCGCTACGACCTCAGCGAGGACGCCTCCACCGAGACCGCCATGGTCTTCGGTGAGCTCTACCGCCACGGCGCGGAGTGGAAGTTCCGCGCCATCGGCCAGGGCTACGCCTCGGGTCTGCGCGGCATCGCGCAGGACTTCGGCGTGAACGTCTGAGCCAAGCAGTAACCGCGCTCCAACCGCCCGGCGCCGCACGGTTTGCGTGCGGCGCCGGGCGCGCAGGGAAACAACCAAAGAAGGATGACCCGGGGAGGACCAGCATCATGGGCGTCACGCTCGCCAAGGGGGGCAATGTCTCCCTCTCCAAGGCCGCACCGAACCTCACCCAGGTGTTGGTCGGGCTCGGCTGGGACGCGCGCTCCACCACCGGAGCCCCCTTCGACCTCGACGCCAGTGCGCTGATGTGCAACGGCGGACGGGTGATGGGCGACGAGTGGTTCGTGTTCTACAACCAGCTCAAGAGCCCGGACGGCTCCGTGGAGCACACCGGTGACAACCTCACCGGTGAGGGCGACGGCGACGACGAGTCGCTCCTGATCGACCTCTCCAAGGTGCCCGCCGAGTGCGACAAGATCGTCTTTCCGGTCTCGATCCATATGGCCGACGAGCGGGGCCAGACCTTCGGACAGGTCAGCAACGCCTTCATCCGGGTGGTGAACCAGGCCGACGGCCAGGAACTCGCCCGCTACGACCTCAGCGAGGACGCCTCCACCGAGACGGCGATGATCTTCGGCGAGGTCTATCGCTACCAGGGCGAATGGAAGTTCCGGGCGGTGGGCCAGGGGTACGCGTCGGGACTGCGGGGCATCGCACTGGACTTCGGGGTCAACGTCTCGTAACGCGATATGAGCAAAAGCCGGGCCAGGGTGGGCGGCGAAGGGGGGCCGACTAGACTTCGGCTTCAAAAGTTCGTAAAGCCGAGTACGGCGCGGGGGAGACCCGTACATACAGGATTGGGTAGCCAGTGGTTCTGAAAACCTTCGGCTGGTCGTTCGCGGTCACCGCGCTCGGCCTCGTCGCAGCGGTCCTCATCGGGGGGTGGACCGCCTTCGGCATCGTGGCGATCCTCTCCGTCCTTGAGATCTCGCTGTCTTTTGACAACGCAGTGGTCAACGCCGGAATCCTGAAGAAGATGAATGCCTTCTGGCAGAAGATCTTCCTGACGATCGGCATCTTGATCGCTGTCTTCGGTATGCGGCTGGTCTTTCCTGTCGTCATCGTCGCCATCAGCGCCTCGATGGGCCCGCTCGAGGCCGTCGACCTCGCTCTGACCGACAAGGACCGTTACGAACAGCTCGTCACCGACGCCCACCCGTCGATCGCGGCGTTCGGCGGTATGTTCCTGCTGATGATCTTCCTCGACTTCATCTTCGAGGAGCGGGACATCAAGTGGCTCGGCTGGATCGAGCGCCCGCTCGCCAAGCTCGGCAAGGTCGACATGCTGTCGGTCTGCATCGCGCTGATCGTCCTGCTGGCCACCTCCATGACCTTCGCGACCCACGCCCATCTGCATGCGGGCAGCGCGGACAAGGCAGAGACGGTTCTGCTCTCCGGCGTCGCCGGTCTTATCACGTACATGATCGTCGGCGGTCTCTCGAGCTACTTCGAGGACAAGCTCGAGGAAGAGGAGGAGCGCGAGCACGAGGCGGAGGAAGCGGCGGAGCGCGAGGGCAAGCCACGCCCGGCGATCGTCCTGGCCGGCAAGGCCGCGTTCTTCATGTTCCTCTACCTCGAGGTCCTGGACGCGTCCTTCTCCTTCGACGGTGTCATCGGCGCCTTCGCCATCACCAACGACATCGTGCTGATGGCCCTCGGCCTCGGCATCGGCGCCATGTACGTCCGGTCGCTCACCGTCTACCTGGTCCGCCAGGGCACGCTCGACGACTACGTCTACCTGGAGCACGGCGCGCACTACGCCATCGGCGCCCTCGCCGCGATCCTGCTGATCACCATCCAGTACGAGATCAGCGAGCTCATCACCGGTTCCATCGGTGTCATCCTGATCGGCTGGTCCTTCTGGTCCTCCGTGCGCCGCAACCGCGCGCTGGCGGCCGCTGAGGGAAAAGCGACGGACTCGGACAAGACTGAGGTCTCGTCCGGGGTGTGACAGCCTGCTGAGTGAGGAACGCTTCTGTGCGGGGCGGCCGGGCCTCCGGCCGCCCCGTCGGTATTTTCACTGTGTGTGGGGGCGGGAATGGGCCTGTTTGACGGGCTGCTGTGGAATGGACGCGCCGCCCAGTTCGACTCGGGCAGCGCGGCGAGCAACGCGATCGAGCTGACCAAACGGCATGGGCAGGTCTCCCTCACCAAGCAGGGCGCGGCCACCGGGCATCTGCGGATCAATCTGAACTGGCGGATGCGGAGCTCCGACATAGGCGGGCCGCAGCGGGAGAGTCTGCTGCGGCATCCGTTCAAGGCGCTCAAGCCGCCGGAGGTCATCGGGCACAGCCAGAGCATGGTCAATGTCGACCTGGACCTCGGGTGCCTGTATGAGCTGACCGACGGCTCGAAGGGCGTGGTGCAACCCCTGGGCGGCTTCCTCGGGGACGTCAACGCACCGCCGTACGTCAAGCTCAGCGGGGACGACCGGTTCGGGTCGGCGTCCGGGGAGACGATGTACGTCAATCTCGATCAGCGCGAGCACATCAAGCGGTTGCTGGTCTTTGTGTACATCTACGACCAGACGCCGGCGTTCGACCGTACTCAGGCGATGGTCACGCTGTTTCCGAGCAACGGGCCGCGGATCGAGATCGGGCTGGACGAGCGGCATCCGCAGGCCCGGTCCTGTGCGGTGGTGATGATCGAGAACGTGAAGGGGGAGCTCTTCGTTCGGCGTGAGGTCAAGTTCGTGTACGGGTTTCAGGCCGAGCTCGATCGGTTGTACGGGTGGGGGTTGCAGTGGGGGCGGGGCTACAAGGCGAAGTCCGAGCGGTAGCCCTTACCGGCCGATGAACTGTGGACCCTGCGGCGGCAGGCGGAATTCTCCGGCCGGGACCGGGGCCACCGGGGGCGGGTAGCCGTAGCCGCCCTGGGCCTGGGGCTGGCTGGCGGGCTGCGGGTAGCCGTAGGCCGGGGCCGTGGGCGGCGGCGCCTGGGGATAGCCGTACGACGGTTGCGGCGGAACCGCCGTTGTCGGCTGCTCGGGAGGCAGCGGCTGGGACTTGGGCTCCTCCGTCGGTTCCTCTGCCGCCGCCTCAGCCTCCTCCACCGAGATGCCGAAGTCGGTCGCCAGGCCCTCCAGGCCGTTCGAGTAGCCCTCGCCCAGGGCGCGGAACTTCCAGCCCTCGCCACGGCGGTACAGCTCGCCGCAGATCAGGGCCGTCTCCTCGCCCGTCTCCGGCTTGATGTCGAAGTGCAGCAGGGGCTCGCCGTCGGCGGCCGACGCGTCGTACAGCAGGATGCGCAGCGACCGTACGAGGTCGAACGTGGCGCCCTCCGCCGAAGCGACCAGATAAATCTGGCTGACGTCGGGCTCGACACCGGAGAGATCTGTCTGGATCGTGTCGGTGAGGCCCTCGGCGACCCGCTTCTTGCCGAGCCGCCAGACCTTCCCGGAGGGGTGACGGGGCTGGTTGTAGAAAACGAAGTCCTCGTCGGATCGCACACGACCGTCGGGGCCGAGGAGCAGCGCCGAGGCATCGACATCCGGGACCCCCTGCCCGGGCGCCCAGCGGAGCACGGCACGTACGGTCGTGGCTTCGAGCGGGACGTTCGACCCCTTCAGCATCGCGTGCGTCATGCGGTCATCCTGCCCTCTCGGTAGTGATCACGACAACGCGGGGGTACATGATCACCTGACGGTGTCCGCACCTGCGTTACCAGAAATTCATGCCCTGCGGGAACCCCTGACATAGGACCCTACGTACTATTACCGGCCACCTGTGAACGGATCACAGGGGTCGCTCAGCCACCACGGGGGAGTTTTATGCGTCATTTCGGGCACATCGCCCCTGAGGTGCGGCAGCGCCTGTTCCACCGGGAGCCGTGCGAGTTCGACGCGGACTCCTCGGCCCGGCTGCTCTCCACCGCCCTGGGCGCCACGCTGTACAGCCCGGCCACCCGGCCGAGGCTCGCGGACGACGTCCTGAAACAGGCCGCACGCGGCGTGGTCTCGATGGTGCTGTGCCTGGAGGACTCGATCGGCGACGAGGACGTCGCGGCGGGCGAGGAGAACCTGGTCCGCCAGTTCACCGACCTCGCGGGGCAGGAGCGGGCCGACCTGCCGCTGCTGTTCATCCGGGTGCGTACCCCCGAGCAGATCCCCGACCTGGTACGACGGATCGGCCCCGCCGTACAGCTGCTGTCCGGATTCGTGCTGCCGAAGTTCACCGAGGAGCGCGGCATCCCCTTCCTGGAGGCGCTGGCGAGCGCCGAGGCGCAGAGCGGGCGGCGACTGTTCGCCATGCCCGTGCTGGAGTCGCCCGAGCTGCTGTTCCGCGAGTCCCGCGTGGAGACGCTGGAAGGCATCTCCAGGGCGGTCGACAAGTATCGTGAAAGAGTGCTCGCGCTGCGTCTCGGCGTGACCGATTTCTGCTCCTCCTACGGTCTGCGCCGGGCTCCCGACATGACGGCGTACGACGTCCAGATCGTCGCCTCCGTCATCGCCGACGTGGTCAACATGCTCGGCCGGGCCGACGGCACCGGGTTCACCGTGACCGGCCCGGTGTGGGAGTACTTCCGCGTGCAGGAACGTATGTTCAAGCCTCAGCTGCGCCGCAGCCCCTTCCTGGAGGGCCAGGCCGAGGAGCTGCGCGAGGCCCTCATCGAGCACGCCATGGACGGACTGCTCCGCGAGATCGCCCTCGACCAGGCCAACGGCCTCACCGGCAAGACCTGCATCCACCCCTCCCACGTCCTCCCCGTGCACGCCCTGTCCGTGGTCAGCCACGAGGAGTTCAGCGACGCCCAGGACATCCTGCGGCCCGAGCGCGGCGGCGGGGGCGTGCTGCGCTCGGCGTACACGAACAAGATGAACGAAGTGAAGCCGCACCGCGCCTGGGCCGAGCGGACCCTGCTGCGCGCCGAGGTCTTCGGTGTGGCCAACGAGGACGTCGGCTTCGTCGAGCTGCTCGCCGCCGGAATCCCCGGCTGAACACCTGACAACCAAGGGACGCATGAACAAGGCAGTGAACAACGGGGTCTGGTCCGGCACCTGGGTCGCCGAGCGGCTCGGGGTCGAACTCCAGGGCGACGACACGCTGAAGGACCTGCTGGGACTCGCGCTGCGCCGCAACCCCAAGCGGGCGCATCTCCTCGTATCCCATGTGCTCGGCAAACACATCCCGCAGTCACCGACCGTGGTCTACGGCCATGGGTTCGCCCTCGGCCGACGAGTGCGGGACCTGCTGGGCGCCGAGGAGGCGGCCACCGCGGTCGTCCTCGGCTACGCGGAGACCGCGACGGGCCTCGGCCACTCGGTCGCCGACGGCATCGGCCTCGCCCCCTACCTCCACTCCACCCGCCGCCCGGTCCCCGGAGTCGCCCCCGCGGGCGGCTTCGAGGAGTCCCACTCCCATGCGACCTCGCATCTGCTGCTACCGGAGGACCCGGCCCTGCTGGTCGGGAACGGCCCGCTGGTCCTGGTGGACGACGAGTTCTCCACGGGGAACACGGTCCTGAACACGATCCGGGACCTGCATCAGCGGTATCCGCGTCGCCGGTACGTCGTGGTCGCCCTGGTCGACATGCGCTCGCCGGCGGACGCGGGACGGCTGGAGGAGTTCGCGCGGGAGATAGGCGCGAGGGTGGATCTGGTGGCGGCGGCGTCGGGGACCGTAAGCCTGCCGGAAGGGGTCCTGGAGAAGGGGCAGGACCTTGTAACCAGGTACGAGGAATCCCACCTAGGGGCGCGGGGCTGTGTTGAATCTGCGGCTACCGCCGCGTGGGCGCGCCCAGCCCCCACCGGCCCGCAGCCGAAGAGCGACCGGATCACCCGAGTCGACCTGCGCTGGCCCCGAGGCCTCCCCGACGGCGGAAGGCACGGCTTCACCCCCGCGCATCGAATACGCCTGGAAAACGCCCTCCCCGCCATGGCCGCCAGGCTCGCAGAGGCACTGCCGGCAGATACACACCGCGTGCACATCCTCGGTTTCGAAGAGCTGATGTACACCCCCCTCCGCCTCGCCCGCGAGCTGGAGCAGGTCACCGACGCCGAGATCCGCTACTCCACCACCACCCGCTCACCGGTCCTCGCGGTGGACGACCCCGGCTACGCGATACGCAGCCGCATAGTCTTCCCGGCCCACGACGCCCCGGCGGACGGCCCGGGCGACCGCTACGCCTACAACGTCGCAGGCGCCGGCTTCGACGCGATCGTCGCCGTCGTCGACTCCACCGCCGACACCCCCGAACTGCACGCCCCCAACGGCCTGCTCGCGCAGCTCTCCGCCCACACCCCGCACGTCCTGCTCGCCGTCGTACCCTCCTACGCCCCCGAGCCCCTGTACGTACCCGAAAGGCCCTCGATGCTGCCCGAGCCCCTCCGCGGCCCCGCCTTCTCCTCGTACGCCCCGGAGGACGTCGGCTGGCTGCTCCAGGACCTCTCCGACGTAACCCTGGAGGCGCCGACCGAGGAGCGCGAGGAGGCCATCCAGAGCGGCGGCGCGCACTACGCGGAGTCGCTGCCGGTGGAGTACCAGCCGAGCCAGCAGTACCAGGAGCTGTTCCAGACCGCGCTGGAGGAGACCGCGTCCCGGCTCGCGCAGGCCGTCGGCGCCGTCACGGAGGTCGTGCTCGCCGAACGCTCCCCGCGCCCCGTACTGGTCTCGCTGGCCCGCGCGGGCACACCCGTAGGCGTCCTGATGCGCCGCTGGGCCCAGCACCGCCACGGCCTGGACCTGCCGCACTACGCCGTCTCCATCGTGCGCGGCCGCGGTATCGACGCCAACGCGCTGCGCTGGCTGGCCGCCCACCACGACCCGCGCGATGTCGTCTTCGTCGACGGCTGGACCGGCAAGGGCGCGATCACCCGCGAACTGGCCGTCGCCATCGAGGAGTTCGAGGCGGCCGAGGGCGTCACCGGCTTCGACCCGGAGATCGCGGTACTGGCCGACCCGGGCTCCTGCGTACGGACGTACGGCACCCGCGAGGACTACCTGATCCCGTCCGCATGCCTCAACTCGACCGTGTCCGGCCTGATTTCCCGCACCGTGCTGCGCGCGGACCTGGTCGGCCCGAACGACTTCCACGGCGCGAAGTTCTACCGCGAACTCGCCGGCGCCGATGTCTCGGTGGCCTTCCTGGACGCCGTCTCCGCCCGCTTCCCCGAGGTCGCGGACGCGGTGGACGCCCAGGCCAAGGAGCTGCTGTCGGCCGACCGGGCGCCGACTTGGGAGGGCTGGGCGGCAGTTGAGCGCATCAGCGAGGAGTACGGCATCCACGACGTGAACCTCGTCAAGCCCGGCGTCGGTGAGACCACGCGCGTGCTGCTGCGCCGGGTGCCGTGGAAGATCCTGGCGCGAGCGGGGGCCGGGGCCGACCTGGACCATGTCCGACTGCTCGCCGAACAGAGAGGGGTCCCGGTGGAAGAGGTCGCCGAACTGCCGTACACCTGCGTGGGGTTGATCCACCCCAAGTACACGCGGGGCGCGACGGGCGCCGACGGCAAGGCGGTGACCCTCTGATGCCGGTGCTGGTGGCGAGCGATCTGGACCGTACGCTCATCTACTCCTCCGCGGCCCTCGCGCTGACCATGCCGGACGCGCGGGCGCCCCGGCTGCTGTGCGTCGAGGTGCACGAGAGTAAGCCCCTGTCGTACATGACCGAAACCGCCTCGCAGTTGCTGGCGGAACTCGGCGACGCGGCGCTCTTCGTACCGACCACGACCCGCACCCGCAAGCAGTACCAGCGCATCAACCTCCCCGGCCCGCCCTCGAAGTACGCGATCTGCGCCAACGGCGGCCACCTCCTGGTGGACGGCGTCTCCGACCCCGAGTGGCAGGCACGGGTCACGGCCCGCCTGGCCGACGAATGCGCCCCCCTCGACGAGGTCCGCGAGCACCTGATGGCGACGGCGGACCCGATGTGGGTACGCAAGCACCGAGTCGCCGAGGACCTCTTCGTCTACCTGGTCGTGGAGCGCGAACTGCTCCCCGAGGAGTGGGTGAAGGAACTGGCGGTCTGGGCGGAGAACCGCGGCTGGACGGTCTCACTCCAGGGCCGCAAGATCTACGCCGTACCGAAGCCGCTGACGAAGAGCGCCGCGATGCACGAACTGGCCCGACGCACGGGCGCGGACCTGACGCTGGCGGCGGGCGACTCCCTGCTGGACGCGGACCTGCTGCTCGCGGCGGACAAGGGCTGGCGCCCCGGGCACGGGGAACTGGCGGACGCGGAGTGGACGGCACCCGGCATCAGCGCGTTGCCGGAGCGGGGGGTGCTGGCGGGGGAGAGGATCCTGCGGGAGTTCTTGAAGGAGACGAGGACGCCGAACTAGGCGTTCGCGGGGGTGTGGGGGGCAGAGCCCCCCACAAAGGGGCGCGGGGAACTGCGCGACCAGCCACGACGAACCTGCAGACGCCCAATCAGCCGCAGCAACCCCCACCGCAGCATCCCCCACCGGCCCTAGGCGCATGCGCACTCGCACTGCCACCCACGGCCACCGTCGACAACAGCTTCACCGTGTCGTCATGCCCCGAAGGACAATTCGCAGGATCACCGGACTCGGCCATAGGCCGACTCAGCTCAAACACGTCACCGCAGCTCCGGCACCGATACTCATAGCGAGGCATGCCCACAGATTAACCGCCGGAGCCACCGCCCCGTTCCTCACGGATCTGCGAGACCACCCGAGCCACCGTCCGCCGCACCCCCTCCATCTCCATCAGGAAATGCCAGTAGTCAGGGTGCCGCCCCTCCAACGTCCCAATGGCCCGCTCCAGCCGAGCCACCGAGTCGTCCAGCGGCCGCGCATGCCGAGGATCCGGAGTGTTCCGCCCGGCCATCGCCAGCCGCTGCGCATCCCGGATGGCGAACCGCGAGCGATCGATCTCGGCCTGCGGATCCTTCTGTACGGCGTTCAGCCGCCGCAGCCGGTCACCCGCGGCCGACACCGACTCGTCGGTGGAGTTCAGCAGCGCCCGAACCGTGGACAACAGCGCCGTCGCATCCGGCCACCGCTGCTCGTCCCGCGCCGCCTGCGCCTCCTTCAGCTTCAGCTCGGCCTGCCGCACATTGTCCGTAGCCTGATCCGGCACCCCCTGAAGGTCCTGCCAGCAGGCGATCGTGAACCGCCGCCGCAACTCACTGAGCACCGGCTCGACCTGCCCGGAACGCGTGGTGAGGGCCTGCGCCCGAGTCCGCAGGGACACCAGCCGATGATCGATTTCGGCGGCCCGCTCCGGCAGCCGGTCGGCCTCCACGCGCACCGCCTCGGCCTCCCGCGCGACACGCTCCGCCCGCTCCAGCGTCTGCGGCACACCATGCTGGCCGGCACCCTGGTTCAACTTGGTCAGCTCAGGCGCGAGAGCCGCGAGCCGCGCCGCGAGGTCGTCCGCCGTCAGCCCCGATGACCGTACGGCGTCCAGTGCGTTGGACGCGGCGAGCAGCCCCTGCCGGGCGCGCTCCACGGCGGGCGCCAGCCGGGCCAGCTGGGTCTCCGCCTTGCCGAGCAGCGGCCCGAGCCCGTCCTCGAAACGGTCCAGGTCCCCCTTGACCCGGACCAGCTCCTCCTTGGCCTTGGTCAGCGCGGTGCGCGCCTGCGCGGCGACCGAGGCCTCCAGATCGTCCCGGTCCAGGTCATGGGCGTCGACTGCCTGGATGTACTGATGGCTCGCCTCGTCGATACGTCTGCTGATCGCGTCGAAGTCGGTGACCGCCCGGTGCGCGGCGGGGGAGTCGTCGACGGCGGTGATGGTCTCGATCGAGATCCGCAGATCGCGCTGGGCGGTGTCGAGTTCGTAGAACGCGGCCGCCGCGGCGTCCTTCGCGGCCTGCGCCTCGGCCCGCTGGCTCTCGGCGCGCCCGCCGAACCAGCGCCGGGTGCCTCCGCCGGCGAACGCGGCGGGCAGCACGAGCGCGGCGACCAGCGGGAGGGAGATCAGGGTGAGGGTGTCCAGGAGGGCACGGTGACGGGGTGCGCGCGGCACCAACGGCGAGTCCGACTGCGAAGGTGTCGCCGTCACATCCCTCTCCCGTGCTGTGGTCCGCCCTGCCCGGCGCTGTCATTCTCCCACCGGTTAAGGACGAACACACGGGCCGGTTAGTTCGCGGTTCGGACCGTGACTTTGCCGTCGCCGGTCCGCGCGCTCACCACATGCGCACTGCGCTCGTCCCGGGGCACGTCCACCTCCACCCCACCGTCGCCGGTCTCGGTCGTCACCCGGTACGTCGCCCGCGGCACCTCGATCGTCACGGACCCGTCGCCGCTACGGGACTCCACCAGGTCGGGCACGGCACCGAGTTCGAGGTTCACCGACCCGTCACCACTCTCCGCCCGCACCTCACGCGAGTCGACCTGAGCACGCACGGACCCGTCCCCGGAGCGCAGCCGCAGCGGCCCCGTGGAATCAGTGACATGCACAGACCCATCCCCGGTACGAATACTCAGCGCGTCCTCGAACCCTTGCGCCCACACACTCCCGTCCCCGTCCTCCACCTCGACGGCGACCCCGCGCGGCACCTCGATCCGATGCTTGGCCGAACAGTCGGCGATCACACCGGAACACTTCATCCGCAGGGTCAGCCGATCGCCCTCCATCCCCCAGGTCACCTTGGGCTCGCTCCCCACGGTGACGGACCCCTCGAACCACCGGGTGACCTGGATCTCCCCCGCCGGATGATCATCAGAAGCCACAATCTCCAGCGCCGAGTCATCGGAGTCAACGACGAGCGTCCGCCCCTCAAGCCCGAAGCTACGACGCTCCGGCTCCTTGTCATCCTCAGCAGAGGCCCCACACCCGACCAGCCCCGCGACAAACACGGCGACAACCCCACCCACAACAGCAACACGAGCACCCAGAACACGGGCCATGACGATCTCCCCCAGCAACGGTCGAAGAGGCTCCCACGAGCCTCTTCGACCGTATGGAGCCACGGCCTGCACGGGGATCCGGGACGCTCCCGGATCCCGGGTGGGGTTAACCCCCGGGTTTGCGGGGCAGTGCCCCGGGCAAGGTAGGCTGTCGACTCATCCTGGGTGCGTAGCTCAGGGGTAGAGCGCCTGCCTTACAAGCAGGATGTCGGCGGTTCGAAACCGTCCGCGCCCACCGAGGATCAGCAGAAGGTCCCGGCCGTTATGGCCGGGGCCTTCTGTGTCAGCCGGCCTTGCGGGCTGTCTGGCCTCGTATCTCCAGGCCTGCCAGTAGGTCTGCCGTGGCCTCGGTGATGATGTCGACCGCTCGGTCGAAGACTTCTTGGTTGTGGGCCGCCGGGGCTCGGAAGCCGGAGACCTTGCGGACGTATTGGAGGGCTGCGGCCCTGATTTCTTCTTCGGTTGCCTCTTCGGGGAGGACCGGGGGGCGGAGTGTCTTGATGCTGCGGCACATGTGTCCAGTCTGACTCCCGGCACTGACAATCCGCTCCCGTGCGCCCGACGGAGATGTCATGATCGCCCCGAGGCGGCCACCGACAGACGGGGCCGACCGACGAAGGGACACCCATGACCAACCTCACCGTCGCGATACTCGGGCCCGGTGGCATCGGGGGGCTGCTCGGCGGCTTGCTCTCCCGTTCCGGGCACCGGGTTGTCTGTCTGGCCGGCGAGGAGACGGCCGGCAGGCTGCGGGACTCCGGGATTCAGGTGCGCAGTGGGCTTTACGGGGACTTCAGCGCGGCCGTCGAAGCGGACACCGCGCTGCGTGAGCCCGTGGACGTCTGTCTGATCGCCGTCAAGCACACCTCCCTCGACGCGGCCCTGGAGCGGATTCCGGCCAAGGCGCTGGGCGACGCCCTCCTCGTACCGTTCCTCAATGGTGTCGAGCATCCTGCCGTCCTGCGGGCCCACCACCGCTCCGATCTCGTCGCGCCCGCTGTCATCCGGGTCGAGTCCACCCGGGTCGCCCCGGGGGTGATCGAGCACGGCAGTCCCTTCGCGGAGATCGATCTCGCCGGGGATTCGGTGGCGCGTGAGCGGCTGGAGTCGTTGGCTCAGGTGCTCGGGGAGGCCGGGCCCACGACTCGGGTGCTGGAGGACGAGACAGCCGCCCTGTGGGCCAAGATGTCGTTCCTCGCGCCCCTCGCCCTGCTCACCACCCGGTACGGACTCCCCTTGGGCGGGGTGCGCACGCGGTACCGCGAGGAGCTCACGGCTCTCGTCGACGAGGCCGCCGCGGTCAGTCGGGCGTGTGGTGGTCCGGCCGATCCGGGGCAGGCTCTCACCCGCTACGACGCTTTCCCGGCCGCCACCAAGTCCTCCATGCAGCGTGATGCCGAGACGGGTCGGCCCATCGAGCTCGACGCGATCGGTGGGGCGCTGCTGCGTGCGGCCGACCGGCACGGCATCGCCGTACCCGTGACGGCTCGTCTCGTCCAGGAGCTCAGGGCCGCCGGGCACTGACGGCCGGAAGGGGCCGTCAGCAGATCTTGCCCGGCCCCTTCGCCGTCGCCCGCAGCAGGTCCCGTACGAGGTCGAAGTCGATGGTGTCGGGCTTGCGGAAGCGCAGGCATCCCTTGCCCATGTCCTGTCCGGCCAGCCGTTCCTCGAACGCTTCCCGGACGTCGGTGCGCATGAGGTAGATGGAGATGTACTGCTTCTGTGACGCGAAGGCGATCTCCGCCTCGCCGCCGTCATGGGCGTACGTCGGCATGCCGTACGCCATCACCTCGTCGTAGCCGGTGAGTTCCGTGCGGCACAGCTGCCGGAGCCGGGTCAGGGGCCCTCTGCGGTCTTCCGGTAGCTCGGTCAGGTAGCCGTCGACGTCCGTTGCTTCGCTGCGCATGTCAGATGCCGAACGGCTTGGCGTAGCGGATCGTCCCGGTGGGCAGCGGGTCGGCGTGCAGGGAGAGGGCCATCAGGGCCTCGTCGGGGACGTCGAAGGTCACGGTGATGCCGTGGGCGGAGGCGCGGTCGAAGCCGAAGCGCGGGTAGTACGCGGGGTGGCCGAGCACCGTGACGAAGCGTTCGCCTTGGTCCTTCGCCGCCCCCAGTGCCGCTCGGATCGCGGCCGAACCTGCGCCGGTGCGCTGGTGGTGGGGGTGTACGGCGACGGGGGCGAGGCACAGGGCCGGAACGTCGTCGATGTGGCAGCGGGTCAGCAGTGCGTAGCCGACGGGTTCGCCGTCGGTGTCGGTGCTGACGTACGACAGGCCGTCGATCCAGGCGTCGTCGGTCCGCAGCGTGTCCACCAGGTCGGCCTCCAGTGGCGTTTCGAACGCGGCGAGGACGATCTCACGGACGGCGTCGGCGTCGGCGCCGGTCTCG
Organism: Streptomyces sp. NBC_00287; assembly: GCF_036173105.1. Classification (NCBI taxonomy): domain Bacteria; kingdom Bacillati; phylum Actinomycetota; class Actinomycetes; order Kitasatosporales; family Streptomycetaceae; genus Streptomyces; species Streptomyces sp. NBC_00287. The sequence continues at coordinate 2,963,285 of NZ_CP108053.1, read as the reverse complement.
GGGCGTGCGGTCCAGTGTGGGTTCGTCATGGGTCCATTTTGGTCAGGCACCCGTTCGTATGAACCCCGCGAAGCAACTCGCCACCCAAAATCGAACAGGCGTACCATTGCCGCCGTGGCAACGACCTATGACTTTCCGAGTGACCTCCTCGCCGGTCAGGAGGAGCTGCATCAGGTCCGGGCCGAGCTGTCGGCCCTGCTCAAGCGGCTGCCCTGGTCGGTCGAGCCGCTGGACGGTTTCAGTGACGACAACGGCTGGCGGAAGATCGAGCGGCCCGCTTCCCCCGGCTGGACCGCCGATGAGCAGGCAGCCGTGGAGAAGCTGAGGCAGCGTGAGCACGAGCTCGCGGTGTTCGTCAGTACCCATCGCTTCTGGGCCGAGGTCACCGCGCAGGATCGGGTGGACGCCCGGATGAAGGCCAAGCACGCCCACCCCGCATCAGGAGCTCGTGAGGACGACTAGCCGCTGGGTCGCGCGAGTCATCGCCACATAGCGGTCCACCGCTCCTTCGATGCCCTCGCCGAATCGCTCCGGGTCCACCAGCACCACCAGGTCGAACTCCAGACCCTTCGACAGCGACGGGGTCAGCGACCGGACCCGGGGCGTCGCCTCGAACGTCGGGTCGCCGATGACGCAGGCGATCCCGTCGTCGTTCGCGTCCAGCCACTCGGCGATGATCCCGTCCCGCTCCGCGACCGAGCCATGCACGACCGGGACGCCCGAACTCCGGATGGAGGTCGGCACGTTGGCGTCCGGCAGCACCGCCCGGATCACCGGCTCGGCCTCCGTCATCACCTCTTCCGGGGTGCGGTAGTTGACGCTGAGGGACGCCACCTCGACCCGGTCCAGGCCGATCCGTGCGAGCCGTTCCTGCCAGGTCTCCGTGAAGCCGTGCCGGGCCTGGGCGCGGTCGCCGACGATCGTGAAGCTGCGGGACGGGCAGCGCAGCAGCAGCATCTGCCACTCGGCGTCGGTCAGTTCCTGCGCCTCGTCCACGACGATGTGCGCGAACGGTCCGGCGAGCAAGTCGGGGTCGGCGGTGGTCAGTTCGGACTCGTCGACCAGATTGCGCTGGAAGTCCTCGCGCCGCAGCTGGGTCATCAGGCCCTCGCCGTCGTGGTCGGCCGCGATCAGGTTCTCGACGACCTGGGCCATACGGTCGCGCTGGGCGTCGAGGACGGCCTGCTGCCGGCGCTTGCGCCGGGCCGCCTTCGGGTCGCCGAGCCGCTGCCGCGCGGCGTCCAGGATCGGCAGGTCGGACATCGTCCAGGCCTGGGGTGCCGCCTTGCGCTGCAGGAGCCGGACCTCGTCGGGGGCGAGCCAGGGCGCGCACAGCCGCAGATAGGCGGGCACCGACCACAGGTCGCCGACGAGGTCGGCCGCTTCCAGCAGCGGCCAGGCCCGGTCGAGCGTCTCGACCAGCTCCGTGTCGTGCTGCAAGGCCCTGCGGAACTGCTCGGGCGGGATGTCGGCGTCGTGCTTGTCGAGCAGGATCGTGACCAGTTCCGCCCAGATCAGTTGGCGGCCTTCGTTGTGCGGTGTGCTCGGCCCCGGTGCCTGGAACGCCTCGGCCCAGTCGGTGGCGCTGAGCCAGACGTCGGCCCAGGGGGTGCTGACCGTCATGCCCTCGGTGGGCGGATCCTCGTAGAACCTGACGGCCTTCTCGATCGCCCGCACCATGTCCGCGGACGACTTCAGACGGGCCGCCTCGGGGTCGGTCTCCTCCGGCGCTTCGGCACCCTCGGCGACGAGGTCCCGCACGGTGCAGGTCTGTACGCCCTCCTCGCCGAGGCTGGGCAGGACATCGGAGACGTATGACAGATACGGCTGGTGCGGGCCCACGAAGAGCAGGCCGCCGCGCCGGTGGCCCAGGCGGGGGTCGGAGTAGAGGAGGTAGGCGGAGCGGTGCAGGGCGACGACGGTCTTGCCGGTGCCCGGGCCGCCGTCGACGACGAGGGCGCCGCGTGATCCGGCGCGGACGATGGCGTCCTGGTCGGACTGGATGGTGGCGAGCACATCGCGCATCCGGTCCGAGCGGTTGGTGCCGAGGCTGGCGATGAAGGCGGACTGGTCGTCGAGGGCCGCGTGTCCCTCGAGGCCGTCGGTGGTGAACACCTCGTCCCAGTAGTCGCTGATCCGGCCGCTCTTCCAGCGGTACCGGCGGCGGCTCGCGAGGCCCATCGGGTTGCCATGGGTGGCGGCGAAGAACGGCTCGGCCGCCGGGGACCGCCAGTCGAGCAGCAGGCGGCGGCCGGTGGCGTCGGTGAGGCCGAACCGGCCGATGTACACGGGCTCTTGGTCCTGGGCTCCGACGATATGGCCGAGGACCAGATCGAGTCCGAAGCGCCGCAGGGCGCGCAGCCGGCCGGTGAGCCGGTGGACCTCCGCGTCCCGGTCCATCGCCGCGCGGCCCGCCCCGCCCGGCGCCCTGAGCTCGGCGGCGAGCTGGTCGGACAGCTCGGCGATCGTCTGCTCCAGGCTCTCCGCGATGGCCGCGAAGTGCCGCTCGTCGGCGGCGATCAACGCGGGGTCGGCCTTGGCGGCCAGACGCTCGGGAAGGTCGAACGCGCTCTCACTGGACAGGTCGATCGACAAAGAAGCACTCACTTCGTGAATCACTCATTTCCGCAGCTACCGGCTTTGAGGGAGCGATTCTGCGGCATGAGGGGGGCCTTGCCGCAAGGCCCCCCATCAGCTATAAGTTGAGAGTGGCAAGGGAAACATTCTCCCTTGCCTTTGTTGTGTGCGGGCTTCAGGCCGGCCGCCGCCGCACCAGATACGTGGCCCCCGCGCCCGCCGCCACCAGAGCCCCCAGGGATACCCCCGTCGCCAGCCAGCTCGTCCCCATCCACTGGGCGCCGAAGTAGCCGAGCGCGACGCTGTACGTCGCCCAGGACAGGCCCGCCAGCGCCGACCAGGGCAGGAATTCGCGGGCGCGGCGGCGTGCGGCACCGGCGGCGAGCGAGACCACCGAGCGGCCGGCCGGGGCGAAGCGGGCGAGGACGACCAGGGCGCCGCCGCCCCGTGAGAGAGCGGCGCCGAGACGTTCCTGCGCGGTCGTCAGGCGCCGGGAGCGGGCGATGGCGCGGTCCAGTCGGGCGCCGCCGTGCCAGGCGAGGCGGTAGGCCACCAGGTCGCCGAGGACGGACGCGGTCGCGGCGCAGAGCGTGAGCGCCAGGACGTCCGGGACCTGGGCGGCCGTACCCGCTGCCGTGGTCGTGGCGGCCATGATCACCAGTACGCCGCTCGGCAGGACCGGCACAAACACATCCAGCAGGACCGACAGGGCTACGACCCCGTAAATCCATGGACTGGCGGCCAGTGATCCAACACTTTCGAAACTCTCCAGCACCCGACTCCCCGTTTCCCCCGTGGTTGTACAGCGTACGCGGCACGGAGTGACGGGTGATTCACAGGTGCCTTGTGTGTTCAACACGTGATGTTCACCCGGCTGCCGGTCCCGGGGGGCGGGGCTCGCGGGTGTCCCGTAGCACGGAGCGGGGGTCCCGAAATCCAGCAACGTTAGGAAGATCATGGTGGCAGGTATATGCGCGGGCGCCCTCGCGGCGGCCGTGCTCGCCGTCGGCGGCGGTGACGGCGCCGGTGGTTACTCGATGCGGACGGACGCGCAGTTCGCGCCTCCCGGTGCCTTCGTCCGCTCGGCGGCGCTGACGTACGACATGAAGCTGGTCCCCGCCGCCTCGTGGATCGAGGTCGAGCAGCGGATGACGAGCGGCGGTGCGACGAGCGTGCGGATGCGGGTCACGGGCCTGAAGCCCGGGCACGCGTACGGCGTCCATGTGCACAAGAAGCCCTGCGCTGCCGATCCGATGGCCGCGGGCGGGCACTACCAGCACGTGGTCTCCTCGCAGGCGCATCACGTCAACGCCGAGAACGAGGTGTGGCTGGACTTCACCGCCGACGAGCGCGGCGCGGGCCAGGCGCGGGCGCAGCACTCGTGGGGCTTCAGGCAGGGTGAGGCCGCGTCCGTCGTCATCCATGACGCGCCGGGCAGCAAGGGCGGCCGGGTGGGCTGTTTCACGGTGCCGTTCGGCTGGGTCGCCTGAGGGACGAGAAGGCGACGGCGCCCGTCCCCACCGGGACGGGCGCCGTCGGTGCGTCAGGCGGCGACGGGCGTCTGCTCGGCAGCCGGCTCGCGTCCCGCCGAGGAGCGCTTGGCGAACAGCCGGTCCAGGCCGAAGGCGCCGGAGCCGGTGAAGATCAGCAGGAACATGGCCCAGCAGAACATCGCGGCACCCTCACCGCTGTTCTCGATGGGCCACAGGGCCTCCGGCTGGTGGACCTTGAAGTAGGCGTACGCCATCGCGCCCGAGGAGATGAACGCGGCGGCGCGGGTGGCGAGGCCGAGCAGCACCAGGCTGCCGCCGACCAACTCGATGACGGCGGCGTACCAGTTGGGCCAGGCGCCGGTGTCGACGGTCTGGCCGCCGAGCACACCGAAGAGCGAGGAGGCGCCGTGGCAGGTGAAGAGCAGTCCGACGACTATGCGGAACAGGCCGAGGGCATACGGCTGGGCGCTGTTGAGGCGTCCGGTCATGTGGGGGGCTCCTAGGGGCCATGGGGACGGGTGTTCCTGTGAGCCCCCTAGGCTAGGCAGGCCTAATGATGCTTGCAAGTTCAACATTCAGCCGAGATTCGGCCGCTCCGGCCCCCGCCGTAGTAGTACGCAGCGCGGCCCTCGCCACCGCGTCGGCGTCCGAAAGTGTGACCGAATCCACCCCCGGCCTGGCCCCGGCCGCGGTCACCCAGTGGACGCCCTCGGTCGGCACCCCGAACGCGAACCGCCGTGCGTGCGGCCGACCTTGACGGTCCATCAAGTAGTACGGCCGCCCGGTCACGTCAAGACCGCCGGTCTCGTAGCCGTCGACCGTGTGCGGACGGCACTGTCCGGTCTTCAGCAGCCGGGCGAGGAGTTCGTCGGCCGTGCGCCGCAGGTCCGGTTCCGGGAGACGCGCCTCGACGAGCGTGGTGACGCGGACCGCCGAGCCCGGCACGGCCGGGGAGTGCGCGACCCACGCCCCGTCCTCCTCCCGCACCTCGAGCCGCGGCCCGAGCACCTCCACCACGCCCGCCTCCAGCAGGGCCACCAGCTCCTCGATACGGCGCCGGGGCGGGCCGATGGAGAGGAACGCGTTGAGCGGGGTGTACCAGCGGTCCAGATGGTCTCGGCGGGAGGCACCGGGCAGTCCGCCGTGGTCCACGATCTGCCGCAGCTCGTTGCGCAGATCGCGCAGCACATCGAGGGCCGCCTTCACCGGTCCCGCCACATTGCCGAGGGCGGCCTGCTCAGCGTCCTCGCGCAGATACGTCAGCAGCCAGCCGCGCCAGTCCTCGGGACCGGCGAAGTCCCGGCCCGCGTACGGCCGGGAGATCCGGTCCCAGGACCAGCGGTCGGCCTCGGGTATCCCGAACTCGTCCAGTACGGCGGCCTCTTGGGGGCTGCGGTGCGGGGCGGCCAGGAAACGGTCGGTGAAGTCCGGAGAGGCACCGGCCAGTGCCTCGTAATAGACGGTCTCCACCTCCTTCGCGACCAGCGGCCATATCTCGGTGAGGAAGTCCGGTGCCTCGCCGGAGTCGGCGCGCTTGCGGAAGGCGGCGATCACCTCGGGTGTGAGAACCAGCGGGAGGTGACGGCCGTAGGGGCCCTTGGCGTTGTCGCCGCGCGCCTGGTACGGCAGGCCTCGGCGTGAACCGGCGTACAGGCGCGGCTCGTTGCCGGAGGGCAGGTACCGCAGCCCGTCCTCGGCGGGGACGAAGCGGCCACCCCGACCGGTGGTCAACAAGGCCATGTGGTCGAAGAAGTTGAGACCGAGGCCCCGCAACAGCACCGGTTCGCCGGGGAGTACGGCCGACAGGTCGACGTCGGCCGGGTTCGCGGGCGGGGTGTGGCGCAGGCCGTGCTCCTGGGCGTACGCGGTCGTTCCGCGCTGTGTGGCGTCGGGGGCCGTCGGGAGGTGGCCCTGGGCGAGGACGACCGCCGAGAGGCCGGTCAGGGTGCGGCCGTTGTCGAGGGTGAGGGTCTGGCGGCCGTCGGGGGCGTCGTCGAGGCGTGTCGCGCGGGCCGGGTGGGTCTCGACGCGGACCGAGGGCGGCGCCTCGCGGACCGTACGGGCGAACACCCACTCCAGGTAGCGGCCGTACTGGGCACGGGTCGGGTACTCGTCGGGGCCGAGCGCGCCGGCCGCCCATTCGTACAGGCTGGGGCCCGGGCGCAGGGGGCCCGAGCAGTCCACGCTGTCGTCGGTGAACAGGGTCACCTGGCAGGCCACGGTGTTCATCAGCAGCTCGGGCGACTGGGCGGTGCGCCAGACGTGTCCGGGGCCCGGCGGGGCGGGGTCGATCACATGGACCGTCAGCTCGGCGCCCGGCGGGAGGAGCTCCGGGGCGGAGGCGCACAGGCGTTCCAGGACGCTGGTGCCGCGCGGGCCGGCGCCGACCACGGCGACGGAGAGGGGTGCGGGGTCCGTGGTCGGTGCAGACAAGGGGGTGACTCCCGGGCGGGTGGGGCGCATGGGCGGGCGGATCACCGGCTCCGCTGGAAGCGGACGGTCCGCCTCATCATGCCGTCGGGAGGGGGTGGATCCGGGCCCGGGGTGCGGGGACTGTGGGATGCGTCACTGGCATCAGGGGTATCGGGGGCCACGGGTGTGACAACCACCCGAAAGGGGCGTATTACGGGCTGAGTTCGCACTCCGCGATGCCCCGAAACTGCGGGCTGAGTTCGCACTCCGTGACGCCCCGAAACTACGGGCTGAGTTCGCACTCCGCGATGCCCTGAAACTACGGGGTGAGTTCCGACTCCGCGACCTTCCGCAGCCGCGCCCCGCCACCCTTCACGGGTCGCGCCTGCTCCAGCTTCAGCGACGCCGAACGTCCGTGCATCACCAGTGTCATCAGCTGGTTGCCGAACCAGGGTCCGCCCGTGCGGCGCCAGTCGATGGGCGGGCGTGGCACCCCGCCGTGCCCCGCGATCCGCCGCCCCAGCGCCCGCGCGACCGCGCTCCACCCGAACCGGAACCCGAGGCGGATGTACAGCGGGATGGAGTTGTGGACGGGTGAGCAGGTCAGCTGGACGACCCGGGCATCGGGCCCGCCCTCGCCAGGCCAGGTCGGCTCGGCCACGTACGCGTGATGCACGTCCCCCGACAGCACGCACACCGTCGCCGGCGCCCCGGGCCCGGAGCCCGCCTCGCGGATCGCCTCCGCCAGCGCGTCGAAGGACGCCGGGAACGCCGCCCAGTGCTCCAGATCCGCAGCCCGCCGCAGCCGCTCCCCGAACCGGGCCCAGCGCTCGCCCCGTTCACCCCGGCACAGCGCGGCGTCCCAGGCCTCGGCGTCATGGACCAGGTGCGGCAGCAGCCAGGGCAGCGAGGTGCCGATGAGGAGATGGTCGTAGGCCCCGCGCCCGTCGTGTATCTGCTCGCGCAGCCACTCGGCCTCGCCCGGGTCGATCATGGCGCGGTGCTGCTCGTCGAGGACGCGGGCCGCGCGGGTGTCGACCATCAGCAGGCGTACCCGGCCGAAGTCGCGCCGGTAGCTCCAGCGCACGGAGTCCGGGTCGGCGTCGGCCGCGCAGGCGAAGGCGCGCAACTCGTCGGTGCCGTCGGGGGTTTCGCGTACGGCTGCGTAGAGCGGGTCGGTGGCCAGCTCGGCCGGGGTGAGATTGCCCAGGTGCTGGTGGACCCAGTACGACATCAGGCCGCTCAGCAGGCGCTCGCGCCACCAGGGGGTGGCCCGCATCTCGGCGAGCCAGGAGGCGGAGGTGTTCCAATCGTCGATCACGTCATGATCGTCGAAGATCATGCAACTGGGGACGGTGGACAGCAGCCAGCGCACCTCGGGGTCGAGCCAGGACTCGTAATAGAGGCGGGTGTACTCCTCGTAGTCCGCCACCTCGCTGCCCGGCGGCTCGCTCAGATCGCGGCGGGCGGCGAGCCAGCGGCGGGTGTCCTCGGAGACCTCGTCGGCGTACACCTGGTCGCCGAGCAGCACCAGGACGTCCGGGCGTTCACCGTCCGGCTCGGCCGCGATCCGGGCCGCGAGGGTGTCCAGGGCGTCCGGGCCCACCGGGTCGTTCTCACCCTCCGGCGGGGCGGCCCAGCGGCAGGAACCGAAGGCGACCCGGACGGTGTCGTCCTCGGCCGGGGTGCGGATCACCGAGGGCGGGAAACGGGAGTCCGGGAGCGGCCACACGCGCGTGCCGTCGAGGAAGACGTCGTACGACTGTGAGGTGCCCGGTGTGAGGCCGGTCACCTCGACGAGCGCGTAGTGGTGACCCGCGACCTGGAAGGTCCGGGACGTGCCGCCCGCGCCCTGCTCGCCGCGCACCTCGGCGGTGCACGGACGGCTCGTCTCGACCCAGACGGTCGCGGACGAGCCGTCGGCGTATCTCAGCAGCGGTCCCAGCCGCAGTTCAGCCACGCGGTCACCTTCCTCCGTCGCCCCGTACGGTACGGAACGACGGAGGCCGGTGGGGAGGTTCCGGGATCTTCGTTCAGCAGGCGTTCAGGTAGCTGGTGAGCGCGCTCTTCTCGGCGGAGTCCACGGAGAGGTCGTAGTAGTACTTCACCTGGACCCAGGCGCGGACGTAGGTGCAGCGGTAGGCGGTGCGCGACGGCATCCAGGTGGCCGGGTCCTGGTCGCCCTTGGACTGGTTGACGTTGTCGGTGACCGCGATGAGCTGCGGGCGGGTCAGGTCGTTGGCGAAGGACTGGCGGCGGGAGGTGGTCCAGCTGTCGGCGCCGGAGTCCCAGGCCTCGGCCAGCGGGACCAGGTGGTCGATGTCGACGTCGGAGGCGGCGGTCCAGGTGGCGCCCTCGTACGGGGAGTACCAGCTGCCGCTGACGGCGGCGCAGGCGGAGTCCTGGACGACGTTCGTGCCGTCGCGCTTGAGGACGACCTCGCGGGTGTTGCAGGTGCCGGACTGGGTGATCCAGTGCGGGAAGAGGTCGCGGTTGTAGCCGGTGCGGTCCTCGGTGGCCACGGTGAGGGAGGCGAGGTAGGTGCGGGCCGTCGCGGCGCTGACCGGGGTGGGGAGGGCGGCGGAGGCGGTCGGGCCGTTGAAAAGGCCGACGGAGGCTATGAGGCCGGTGAAGGCGGCGAGTATGCTCAGGCGTCGACGCGCGTAGAACTTCGGCATGCGAACTCCCTTGGAGTGTGGGGGTGTTGGGCGTGCGAGCGGGAGAAGCCTCGCGGCGCCGTGTTGCTTCCAGGTGTGCGTTGCGTGAGAAGTTAATGACGCGGGCATGACATGACAAGGTTTACGGTCGAACGATCACGTAGGATGGTCGGCGCAGAAGGGGAGTAGCTCTTCGCCGGACCGTCGACATACTGCTCAGCTCGTCTGAGCCGGCGCCCGGAGGCGGACCGCGTCTTTTTTGGACGGGGTTCCTGCCAGCGAGACCTTCGGCAACGCAGTGCATTTTCCGTGTGCTGCCGTGCCGAGGTGTCTTCTTTTCGAGGAGTTACTGCACTCTCGGTGGGGCAGCCCCGACCGATTGAGGAACCTTGATCAGCTTCAGTGTGATGGCGCTCGTCTTCGGCGTCGTCTTTCTCGCGGAACTGCCGGACAAGACGGCGCTTGCGGGGCTTGTGCTCGGTACGCGGTATCGGGCGTCGTACGTCTTTGTCGGTGTCGCCGCCGCGTTTGCGCTGCATGTGACGCTGGCCGTCGCGGCGGGCAGTGTCCTGACGCTGCTGCCTCAGCAGATCGTGCACGCGCTGACCGGTGTGCTCTTCCTGGGTGGCGCGGCGATGCTGCTGCTGAAGAAGGACGAGGACGACGAGGAGATCCGTAAGCCGGAGAACCAGTCCTTCTGGAAGGTCTCCGGGGCCGGGTTCATGCTGATTCTCGTTGCCGAGTTCGGTGATCTTACGCAGATCATGACGGCGAATCTGGCTGCGCGGTACGACGATCCGTTGTCGGTGGGGCTTGGGGCGGTGCTGGCGCTGTGGGCTGTGGCCGGGCTGGGGATCGTCGGGGGGAAGGCGCTGATGAAGCGGGTGCCGTTGAAGTTGATTACGCAGGTGGCGGCGTTGTTGATGGTGGGACTCGGGGTGTGGAGCTTGTGGGAGGCGATCGCCGGGTGAGCTTCGGGGTGAGCTTCGGGTGATCTTCGTGTGAGCTGAACGGTTCGTGAACGTTTGCCGGGGGTGGTGGCGGGATCATGGAATGGTTTTGTACCGTGAGGGAACAAAGTGGCTCCCGCCCGTTTTCCCTGACCGGCGGGCGGGACCACCTTGGTTTTCCGCCCCGTGGGTTTTCGCCCCGTGCGCTTTGGAGCTGCCGATGACGGCCACGACCGTGCTCACCGCCCGCGCCCTCCTGCTCGACATGGACGGCACCCTCGTCAACTCTGATGCCGTCGTGGAGCGGATCTGGCGCCGTTGGGCCGATCGGCACGGGCTGGACGGGGACGAGGTCATGAAGGTCGTCCATGGGCGGCAGGGGTATGCGTCGATGGCGTTGCTGCTGCCCGGGCGGCCCATGGCGCAGAACCATGCCGAGAATGCGCGGATGCTCGCGGAGGAGACCGCGGACATGGACGGGGTCTTCGCGATCCCGGGCGCGGCGGAGTTCTTGGCGTCGCTGGTGCGGCTGGGGGTGCCGCATGCGCTGGTGACCTCGGCGGATGTTGCGCTGTCGACGGCGCGGATGAACGCGGCGGGGCTTGCGCTGCCGGGCGTTCGGGTGACCGCCGAGTCGGTCGGTGCGAGCAAGCCGGATCCGGAGGGGTTCTTGAAGGGGGCGGCGGAACTCGGTGTCGACCCTGCCGAGTGCGTCGTCTTCGAGGACTCGGGGGCCGGGATCGAGGCGGGGCGTGCGGCGGGGATGCGGGTCGTCGGTGTCGGGGCGCGGGCCGCGTTCCACGGGCCGGATGTGGTGGTCCGGGACCTCATGGAGATCCGGGTCGAGGGGTTTGACGGCGGGGTCCGTCTGCACGTGGGCTGATCGGTCGGCTGTTCCGCCCCCGCCGCCCCTACCCGTCCCATCCCCAGGGGCTGCCGCCCCTTCAACCCACGCAGAGGGCTGCGCCGCTCGGACCTGGGCTGTGCCCGTGGACTCGGCCGGGTCGCGTTCCTTGAGCTCGGCGGGCATGGGACTCGATACGCCGCGGTGCGAGTCAGACAATGTCAGCCCGCCGAGGCTGCAACCAACGAAACCTCAGCCCGCCCGGCGTTCAAGAACGAGACCCCACCAAGACCGCACACCACGGCAAGGACCCAGGCAAACCCCCACGCAGGCGGCGCCCCGCGGCCCAGACAACCCCAACCCGCCCGGCGCCTGAGGACGAGGCCCTTTCAGCACCGAACGGGGTCGGGGGGCGAACCCCCGCCGAGATCAAGGAATGCAACCCGGCCGGATCCACGGGCGTTACTGGCCGCCCGCGCGTGTTGCGTAGCGTTCCTTGTGGGCTGCCCATAGGGCCGCCAGGGCGCCCAGTGCGGCTGCTGCCAGGGCCCATGCCCATTGGTGGGTGGGGAAGTTGTCGGCGAAGCGGTGCAGGACCGGGTTGTTCCACTCGAAGATGCGGGAGAAGGGCCACCACTCGGCGAAGGCGCGGGCCGCCGGGGGGAGGCCGGGGACGCTGACGAAGCCGCCCGCCGTGAAGAACGTGGCGATGGCCACCAGGATCAGCAGGGGCTGGATGCTGCGGTGCTGGCGCAGCATCTGGGCGAGCAGGACGCCCGTGCCGGCGCAGGCCAGCATCAGTGGGGTCATGAAGATCAGCACCAGGAGGAGTGCCGACGGCGACGGGGTCAGGCCGAAGGCCAGCCAGCCTGTCAGGTACGTCGGGACGGTCGTGAGGAACGCGACCGCCGTTCCTGTGATCATGCAGCTCAGCGCCGCCGTGCCCGCGCCGACCGGGGTGAGCAGCATCTCCTTGGTGGTGCGCTGTTCCTGCTCCACGGCGAACAGATTCGCGGAGATCAGCGCCGCGCCGAAGAACAGCGCGAGCAGCGTCAGGCCGCCGGCGATGAATTCCGATCGCGGGATGTCCTCCGGCTCGACCGTGCGCAGGTCGACGGTGACATCCAGGTTGCCTGCCTCGGCGTCGAACGCGTTCAGCGCGTCCTCGACCCGCAGCCGGAGGTTCTTCGTCGCGTCGCTGTTGATGTTGTAGGTGGTGATGTCCACCTGGCGGGTCCGGTCGAAGTCGGGCGGGATCTCGATGACGAGCTGCATCCGGCCCTCGTCGAGCATCGCCTTCGCCTCGGTCGCGTCCGTCTCGGTGATCCGGAAGTAGGGCGTGATGGTCGAGGTGCTCTCCTCGATGGCGTCCACCAGCGCCGCCGACTGCTCCGTCTTCGCATGGTCGGTCACGCCCACCGGCCAGTCGTCCCCGCCCGCGCCGAAGATCAGCGCGCTGAGCAGCAGCATCACGATGGGCATGAGCACCGACTGGGCCAGCAGGTCCGGCCGGCGCCTCAGGAGCCGGAGGTTGCGCTGATTGGTTGCCCGGATGGCACGGATCTTCTCCATGGCGACCTCCTCACTGGCCTTGGCTGAACGACAGTGCCCGGCGCATCCGCAGCACCGCGAGCGTGGTGAGCGCCGCCGCGGCGGCGAGGGTCCAGCCCATCGCGGACCAGTCCAGCGAGACGGTCTTCAGCCCTGAGACCTCGAAGCGCATCTGGTCGGTGAGCAGCCCCATCGGCGCCCAGTGGGTGGCCTGCCACAGCCCTTCGACCGCGCCGCCGTGGGCGAAACCCCGCAGATACGACTCGTAGCCGCTGACGAAGAAGTGCGTCACCGCCAGCACCACGCAGATCGGGATCATCGGCAGCGACTTGCGCAGGGCCACGCCGATCAGGGCGCCGAAGCCGGCGCCGTAGGCGAAGAGCACGACCATGGCGAGCAGGCTGTTCCAGCCGAGGCCGGACACCGGATAGTCGAGCAGCCAGGCCAGCCCGAGCAGCACCCCGACCATGCTGACCACCGTCTGCACGGCGGCCGCGAGCCACTTGCCCAGTACGAACGGCGCGTTGCCGACGGGGGAGAGGACCAGCGGCTTGGCCGTGCGTTCCTCCCACTCCCGGGCGACCAGCGTGCCGGTGTTCACCATCGAGGCGTAGAGGATGGCGAACATCAGCAGGCCGGTGCCCAGATAGACGGTGATCCGCATGTCCTCGGAGAAGGCCGAAGTCTCCTTCACCGTGGCCAGCGAGCCGCCCCCGTCCGCGGCGAACTGCCGCACCGCGTGCTCTGCCCGGAGCTGGAAGTTTTTGGTGCCGTCGGAGTTGATGTTGAAGACCTGGAGCGGCACCGAGACCGGCCGGCCGGCTTCGACCGACCGGTCGAAATCGGCGGGGATCGTCAGCACGGCCCCGATCTCGCCGTCGTCGAACATCCGCCGCGCCTCGTCCGGGTCGGTGGTCCGGATCTCGAAGAACTCCCCGTCGACGCTGGACATGTCCTTGAGGACCTGGACCATCCGCTGGCTGTGCGGGCCGGTGCCCTCCTGGGCGATCGCGACCGGGCTGGTCGCGGATACCTGCACGAGCAGGGCGTACAGGCCGACGAAGACGAGCGGCACCAGGACGGTGATCGCGAGGAATGTGGGGCTGCGCCGGGTGACCGTGAGGTCCTTGCCGGCCAGGGCCCAGATGGATCGCATGTCGTGGCTCCCTTCTGGCTCGGATCCGTCAGTCGCGCAGCGCGCGGCCGGTGAAGTGCAGGAAGACGTCCTGCAGGCTCGGCTCGCTGAAGCGGAAGCCGGTCACGCCGCCCACCGCGTTGATCTCGTCGAGCACTTGGCGCAGGAAGGCGACGGTCTCGACGCCCCGCGGGACCGCGATGCTCAGGGACCCCTCCGAGGGCACGGTGGTGGGGGAGACGGCGTCGAGCACGGCGCGGGCGCGTTCGGCCCGTTCCGGCGCGGCGAATTCGAGCACCACCCGGCTGCCCTGCACCATCGCCTTGAGCTCGGTCTGCGTGCCGTGCGCGACGGTCGCGCCGTGGTCGATGATGTGCACCTCGCGCCCGAGAGCGTCCGCCTCCTCCATGTAGTTGGTGGTCAGCAGGACGGTCTTGCCCTCGTCGGCCAGCTGCTCGATGCGCTCCCAGATCGCCTGCCGGGACTGGACGTCCACGCCCAGCGTGGGCTCGTCGAGGAAGAGCACCTCGGGATCGGTGAGCAGGGCGCGCGCCAGCGCAAGGCGCCGCTGCATACCGCCGGAGTAGGTGCCGGTGCGATGGGTGGCCCGGTCGGTCAGTCCGACCAGTTCGAGCACGTGCGCGATACGGTCCCGGACCTCGCGTGGGGCGACGCCGTAGTACTTGGCGTGGAACTCCAGGTTCTCCGCCCCGGTGAGCTCGTTGTAGAGCGCGGTCTCCTGCGGGACCAGGGCGATCCGGCGGAGCAGTTCCCTGCGGTCCCGGGTCGGGTCGAGCCCGCTCACCCTGACCTCGCCGCCGGTCGGCCTGAGCAGGCCGTTCAGCACGTTGATCGTGGTGGTTTTCCCGGACCCGTTGGGGCCTAAGAGGCAGAACACCGTTCCTTGGGGGATGGTGAAGCTGAGGTTCGTGACGGCCTGGTACGGCTCGGAACCTCGCCGGTGGAAGACGACGTTGACGCCCTTCACCTCCACGGCGGTGTCCTTGAGAGTGGCCGGCGGCAGTGGGGTGGTCGACACGCTGTTCAAGGATTCCTCCTGAGCCCGTGATGTCTGTTGGCGGAGCCAACCGCTCATCAAATCTAGGGGCCTGTCAGGAGTGGAAATAGGGCGGTTTTCAGAAGGGGAGCCCACAATTCCCCCGGGCGTGCAGTGGTGTTCGAGCAGCGCACGAGCCGTGCGCGAGCGGCGGGCTGCCTCCTCGCCCCGGGGCGGCTACGGCTCCGACGTCTCCGATTCCAGGCTCGCCCGGGTCTCCGTGTCGTACACGCCCAGGTTGTCGACGCCCACCCCGCGGCTCCACTGATAGTTCTTCAGGGCGTTCTCCACCTGCTCGTTGAAGTTGCCGTTGATGTCGCCGTTGTAGAGGTACAGCTGGTGCAGGCGGAGTTGGAGTTCTGTTACTTCTGCGCCCTTGTCGCCTCGGCGGAGGATCGGGGGATCGGGGTCGGGGGTCGTTTCTGCGGGTGGGGCGTCTGAGGCCCTTGCCGGGGTGGAGGTTTGCGTGGGGGTCGGGGTGCCCGAGGGGGTCGGGCTTGCGCTTGACGCCGAAGGGGACGGGGTCTCGCTCTTCGTCGGCGATGGTGTCGGGGACGCCGATGCAGGCGTCGGGGACTTGGACTCGGGAGCCGGCTTCGGCTCGCTCGGTGTGGGGTCCGGGACGCTTGCCCGTACCGCCTCCGGCAGGGCTGTGTCGCGGGTGGGGGACTCGTACGAGAACAGGCCGCTCGCCATTCCCGCTGCCGCTACGACGGCGACTACCGCTCCCGCCGCCCCCAGTAGCAGCACCTTCCCTCTTCGGCCTCGTGCGCGTTCCTCCTGCGCAGGCTGAGGGGTCGTTTCTTCGAACAGGTGTATGTCCGTTGCGCTCGGCTCCACAACCGGCGGCGCCAACGGCGTGCTCAGTGGCATGGTCGACGACGGGTCCAGCTCCGCCGTGCCGTCCAGCTCTACGTACGGGCGTATTCGTAGTGGATCGAAGTCCTCCGCCGCTGCCGCCTGTGCCTCGCGCGCGTCGCGCAGGGCCTCGGACGCTCGTTCCGTGCAGGCGCAGGACGGGGTGCTGTCGGTCCCCCTGGGCGCCCCGCACTCCGGGCACCCATGGTCCTTCGGATCTGTCACTTGCTCGTCCCTCCCCTCGTCCCTCCCCTCGCGACTCCCCTCGCGAACTCCAGAGATTATGCAGATTTCCTTCACGTCGTCGCAGACACGCCCCCCGCCTTGAGAATGAGACCGGATTCAACAGGCCATAACCGGCCACACCGACCACGATGGAAGATGCAATCGCGCCTCGGGAGGCCTCAGGAGGTCCGTATGGCCGGGGATACGCACGCACGGCACGGCGCCGCTGTCCGGGAGAACGTGCCGGGCAACGTCCTCGTTCCGATCGGCGCCCTGCTGCTCGGGATGCTGCTCGCCGCACTCGATCAGACCATCGTGTCCACCGCGCTGCCGACCATCGTCAGTGATCTGGGTGGGATGGAGCATCTGTCGTGGGTTGTTACCGCTTATCTGCTGGCCTCCACCGCCGCCACCCCGCTTTGGGGCAAGCTCGGTGATCAGTACGGGCGCAAGCGGCTTTTTCAGTCCGCCATCGTCATCTTCCTCATCGGGTCCGCCCTCTGTGGCATGGCTCAGGACATGCCCCAGCTCATTGCCTTCCGGGCACTTCAGGGGCTTGGGGGCGGTGGGCTCATGGTGCTGTCCATGGCCATCGTGGGGGATCTTGTCTCGCCTCGTGAACGCGGGCGTTATCAGGGGTTGTTCGGGGCCGTCTTCGGTGCCACGAGCGTGCTCGGGCCGCTTCTCGGTGGGCTCTTCACCCAGCATCTGAGCTGGCGTTGGGTGTTCTACATCAACCTCCCGGTCGGTGTCGTCGCCCTCGCCGTCATCGCCGCCGCGCTGCACATCCCGCGCCGCACCGAGCACCATGTCATCGACTATCTCGGCACTTTCCTCATCGCCTCCGTCGCCACCTGTCTCGTTCTCGTCGCCTCGCTCGGGGGCACCACCTGGGGCTGGGGTTCCGCGCAGATCGTGTCGCTCGCCGTGCTCGGGGTCGTCCTCGCCTTCGCCTTCGTGGCCGTGGAGCGCCGGGCCGCCGAACCCGTCCTCCCGCTCAAGCTGTTCCGGATCCGCACCTTCACCCTGGCCGCGGTCATCAGCTTCATCGTCGGGTTCGCGATGTTCGGCGCGATGACCTATCTGCCGACCTTCCTCCAGGTCGTCCAGGGCGTGACGCCAACCGTGTCCGGTGTGCACATGCTGCCGATGGTGCTCGGCCTGCTGCTGGCGTCCACCGTCTCCGGGCAGATCGTCAGCCGTACCGGGCGCTGGAAGGTGTTCCCCATCGCCGGCACCGGTGTGACCACCCTCGGGCTGCTGCTCCTCCACCGGCTCGACGCGGACAGCTCCACGGCCGTCATGAGCACCTTCTTCTTCGTCTTCGGGCTCGGGCTCGGCCTCGTCATGCAGGTGCTGGTGCTGATCGTGCAGAACGCCGTGGCCTACGAGGATCTCGGCGTCGCCACCTCCGGCGCGACCTTCTTCCGGTCCATCGGGGCCTCCTTCGGCGTCGCCATCTTCGGCACCGTCTTCGCGAGCCGCCTCGGCGACAAGCTCGCGGACGCCTTCCGGGGCACCGAACTGCCCGCCGGTGTCTCGGCGGACGCGCTGGAGGCCGACCCGCGGGGCATCGCCGAACTGCCGCCCGCGCTCCAGTCGTCGGCCGTGGACGCGTACGCCACCTCCATCACCGACGTCTTCCTCTACGCCGCCCCCGTCGCCCTCCTCGGCTTCGTCCTGGCCTGGTTCCTCAAGGAGGACAAGCTGCGCGGGTCGGTCACCGCGCCGGATGTCACCGAGACGCTGGCCAGCAATCCGGTGCAGCGGTCGTCGTACGACGAGGTGTGCCGGGCGCTGTCGGTGCTGGGCACCCGGGAGGGGCGCCGCGAGATCTATCAGGAGATCACCGAGCGGGCGGGCTACGACCTGCTCCCCGGGGCGAGTTGGCTGCTCCTGCGCATCAAGAAGTACGGCTGGGTCGAGCCGGGTCAGCTCGCCGAGCGCAGTGTCGTCCCGCTCCCGGTGATCCTCGCCGCCGCCCGCCAGGTCGAGGAGCGCCGCCTCGCCACCCGCGAAGGACTCGACCTCGTCCTGACCGACCAGGGCCGTGAGGTCGCCGACCGGCTGGCGCAGGCCCGTGAGGACTCCCTCGCGCAGCTGCTCGGGGACTGGTGGGGTCCGGACCGGCCGACCGATCTGGCGCAGCTCGTGAAGGACCTCAACGCCGAGCTGTGCGGCTCGGACCGCGAGCAGCCCCACAACGGGGCGCCCACGAGGATCAGTTGAGGTCCTTCGTGAACCAGTGCTCGGCGTAGACCTCGTCGTTGTGCCGCTCGGTCTCCGTATAGCCGAGCCGCGCATACAGGGCCCGGGCCTCCGTCAGGTCGCTCCGGGTGTCGAGGATCATGCGGGCGGCGCCCATCGCGCGGGCGGCCTCCTCGGCGGCCCGGACGAGCAGCGGCGCGCCGCCCTTGCCGCGCAGGGACTCCTGGACGAACACCCGCTTCAGCTCGGCGGTTTCGGCCGACAGCAGCCGCACGCCCGCCGTCCCGCCCGCCTCACCTGCGAACCGCGCCACCAGCAACTGCCCCTTCGGCGGACGGAGTTCGTCCCAGCTCTGCGCCGCGATCTCCCGCTCCAGCTCGGCCGGGTCGGTGCGGCGTCCCTCGTGCAGGAGGTAGTAGCGGTCGCTGACCTCCGTGTAGTACGCCCGCCAGAGCGCGGTCGCGGCGGGGGAGTCGGGGGCTTCCGGGGCGACGGTCCAGGTCATGGCGTCCATTGTCGTCCGATGCCGTTTGAGGAGGCGCGTCGGGGCTACCCGGACCCGGTACCGGTTCGCAGGGAGGACCGGTTGGGTCGAGAACCCCGGAAGGCATTCATGTCCACAGGTCTGATCATCGCTCTGATCGTGATCGTGGCGGCCGTTCTCATCGTCGCGGCCGTCCTGTTCCTGCGCGCCCGAGGCGGGCAGGGGGGTCGGAGCCTCAAGCGGCGCTTCGGGCCCGAGTACGACCGGGCCGTGGCCCGGCATGACGGTGACACCAAGGCCGCCGAGCGGGAGCTCGCCGAGCGGGTGCAGCGGCACGGCTCGCTGCAGGAGCGCCCGCTGGAGCCCGCGCAGCGGCAGCAGTACGAGACACGCTGGGCGGCCGCCCAGGAGCACTTCGTCGACTCGCCGCAGCAGGCCGTCGGCGAGGCCGACCGGCTGCTCGCCGAGCTGGCCGGTGACCGCGGCTTCCCGGACGGCGGACGGTACGAGGAGCAGCTCGCCGCGCTCTCCGTCCACCACGCCGACCACGTGGACGGCTATCGGCGCGTCCACCGCGCCGCGCACACAGGTGCGGGTGCCGGGATGGCGGCCGTCGGGCAGACCGGCGGGGCCGGAACCGAGGAGATGCGCGAGGCCATGATCGAGGCGCGGCTGCTCTTCGAGGAACTCGTGGCGGCGGGAAGCAAACCTCACCGGGCGGCTCCGGAAGAGCCGGCGAAGCCCTCCGGTGGCCAGGGCCACGCCCCGTGGGCGATCACCAGGCGTCACGCGAAGGGGAGCTGAGTGACATGACCGACGGCACGCCTCTCCTCCCCAGCGAGGAGCACGACAAGCTCGAAACCCGGCTCCAGCACGCCATGTCCGGATTCGTGGACGAGCCCCGCGCCTCCGTCGAGGAAGCCGACCAGGCGCTGGAGGAGATCACCGCGCGCTTCACCGACGCCCTGAACCAGCGCCGGCGCACCCTGCGCGGCACCTGGCAGGGCGAGGAGTCGGCCTCCGACACCGAGCAGCTCCGTCTCGCCCTGCGCGACTACCGCGAGCTGGCCGACCGGCTGCTACGCGTCTGACGGGTCCGACAGCCTGGCCTGACGCCATTGCCGTACGACGTCCTCGACGTCGTACGGCTTCTTTCCGAGCGGGGGGCCCGGTGGCGGTTTGAACATCATGTCGCGGATCTTCGTGTTGATGTCCGTGATGATCTTCCGGACCAGCCGCTCGGTGGGCGCCTTCAGCGCCGCCTCCAGCGCGTCCTCCGCCTCCTTGCGCAGCGCGAGCGTCGGCGGCAGGACGGACAGTCCTTCGCGGGCCATCTTCTGTCTGACCCACCACAGTTCGTCGTACGTGGTGTCGGTGCCCGGGGGCAACGGCCGTCCCGCGCCGGGGAGATGGGAGAAGTCGCCGCGTCTCTCCGCGTCGCGGATCTGCTTGTCCACCCAGGACTCGAACGGGACGCCGGGTGGCTTTCGCTCGGTCATGAGTCCATTGTGCCGGACACGGTCGGGCCGGGCGATTTATCATGCGGCCGCTGTACAAGGACACTTCGAGGGACATTTCAGAGGAGCGCACGTGCTCGAACTCACCATGGCCGCCGTCACCGCGGCGGAGGAGGGTGCCACGGCCGGCATGCTCATGGCCGACGCGCCCAGCGAGCCGGGCGCCGTGCTCCGCGTGGGCCGCGACAAGGCCGTGTGCCGGCTGTCCACACCCGACGACTGGCTGTTCATCTCCCGGGTCCATCTGGAGTTCCTGTGCGGCCCGGACGGCACCTGGCAGGTGACCTGGCTGCGCGGCTCCCAGCCCGACCCGTCCTCCGAGGTCCGGCTCACGATCGGCGACTACGCCCAGCCCCTCGCGTACGGCGGCACCGTGCCCCTCCCCAGGGGCGGCAGCGGAGAGATCGTCGTCCGGGACCGCACGGCACCGCGCAGCGTCAACGTCGGCTTCTACCACGAGGTTTAGCCGAGCACACTCCTACGCCAGCACCCGCGCCAGCAGGAAACCGTCGTACCCCTTGCTCCCCACCGTCTGGATCGCCGTACCGCTCAGTCGCGGGTGGCTGCCGATCAGCTCGATGGCCGCCCGCGTCCCGCGCACATCCGGCGCCGTGTCGGCCGCGTCCGCGACCCGGCCGCCCCGGACCACGTTGTCCACGATGATCAGGCTGCCCGCGCTGGTCAGCTTCAGGGCCCACTCCACGTAGTGCGGGTTGTTCGCCTTGTCGGCGTCGATGAAGACCAGGTCGAAGGGGGCCGGGTTCTCGTCGGCGAGGTGGGGGAGGGACTCCAGGGCCGGGCCCACCCGGACGTCGACCACCTTCTCCAGGCCCGCCCGGGCGATGTTGCGGGTGGCCACCTCGGCGTGCTTCGGGCTGTACTCCAGGGAGACCAGATGTCCGTCCGACGGCAGGGCGCGGGCCAGCCAGATGGTGCTGTAGCCGCCGAGGGTGCCGATCTCCAGGATGTTCCGGGCGCCCTGGATCACGGCCAGGAGGTGGAGGAGCTTGCCCTGCGGGGCGGTTACCGCGACGGACGGGAGTTCCGCCGCCTCGCTGTCGCGCAAGGTCGCCTGGAGCGCTTCGTCGTCCGGCGAGAGGTGGGCGGTGAAGTAGTCGTCTACGGCGTCCCAGAGCTGCGACTCGCTCATGTACCTGTGCCTTTCATATGGCTAGTTAGAGCGGCTAAGTAGCGTTGCTAAGGAATATAGTCGCCCACCGGCCGCCGTGAGCGGCGGACGAGGAACATCGACACGGCCGCGATCCCCACCGCGAGCGCGCCCGCGATCGTCAGCAGCCACGCCGGGATCCCCGCCACCGTCCGGAGCCGGTCCTCGTAGATCACCTGCTGGAAGGGGTCGTCGGTCGGCGCCTGCCGCAGGACGTGGTCGGCCGAGATCGCCTCGGGGTGCGGGAACTCCTGGCCTATCGCCGTCAGATACGGCGTCCCGGCCGCCAGCTCCGTCAACGGGCCGGAGCTCGCGTTCACCCGTCCGGCGTACGTCACCCGGGGCCGTTCACCGCCGATCCGGGACGCCGGTTCCATCCGATGCCCGGCGAGGACGTACAGGCCCAGGGACTGCGGGGTCTCCGCCAGGCGGGACAGGCGCATCGGGTAGACCGGCTCGGTGGCGGCGAAGCTGAGGTGCAGGGGGTCCAGGTCGCCGACGAGTCGGTCGCCGGTGGACTCGGGGGTCAGGCGTACGGCCACGTACTCCCAGCGGCGCTCCACGTACGGCCTGAGGGCGCCCTCCAGGCGGGGCGGGAGGGCGAAGCCGTTGGTGTCCAGCCAGCCGTCCAGGGCCTCGGGGTCGGTGGCCGTCAGTCGGGCCACGTCGAAGGGGCCGAGCCGCTGCCGGCCCACCACGTCGACCGGCGCTTTTGCCCGCGCTCCGGGTGGCGGTCCCCGGCGTTCGTCATCGCCGGTGACCAGCGGCCAGTCCCCGTCCTGCGGCCAGAAGTGGTACCGGTCCCGGGTCACCGGCGCGGTCATGGAGTGCAGCGCGTCGAAGAGGGCCGGATCGCCGAGCCGTACGGTCGCCCGGTTCGGCACGGGCATGATCCAGGCGGCCCGCTCGGCGTCCCCGCCGACGGTCAGCCGCATCACGATCTGCTCCCGCCGCCCGTCCCACCGGACCAGCGACTCCTCCCGGTCCACGGCCACCCGCTCCCCGGCCCCCGAAATCATCGCCCCGCAGCCGCACGCGTAGGCCGGGGCGAGCAGCGAGCCGATCTGCGCGGCCAGCAGGGTCAGCACGACGGCGACGACACGCGCGCGTGCCCGATCCCGCAGGAACCCCACCACAGAAGCCTTCCGCCGTACCGCCGGGGCTCAGACGCTACGGCCGAGGCGGCGGTTCCGTATTCACCGGTCCGCATTGTGATCCATCTCGCGCCCCTCGGAGGCGAGGGAATCGGCTCGGGACTATCGTCATTCGGACAAAAGGAGAGAGGACGTCAGGTGAATCGGGGGTTGCCTGCGTCTCTTCCGGGGGTGGTGCGAGCCTCATAGGGTTCGTAACGGGATCTCGCGTGCGGGCCGCGTGGGACTGACGGGGCGGGAGGCCGACGAGGCGTGGCGAATGCGGAGCACAGCGGGCGACCGGCGAATGCGTTCGGAGCAACGGCCGTCGGTACGGCCAGGGCACGCCTGCGCGCGGCCCGCATCGGACTGTGGCTGCTCGCCGCCGTCCTCGCCGTACGACAGGTGGCCGTCGTCCTCAGCACGCCCCGGGGGGAGCGGCTGACGGATCTGGAGACCTGGGTCGGTGCCAACGGCGTCCTGCATGTGAACGGTTCCCTCTACGACTCGACGCGGTTCACCGGCACCCCCTTCGGGGGACTTGTCCTCAAGCCGCTGACGAAATCCGCCGAGCAGGCGCTCGGCTGGGGCTGGACCTTCGGCACCCTGCTCCTGGTCGTCGCCCTCGGTCTGGTGGCGGCAAGAGCCCTGCCGCAGCCCGTCAGCCGCAGGACCTCGCTGCTCGCCGCGCCCGTCGCGGTCAGCCTGCTGATGCTGTCGCTGCCGGTGCGCAACAGCTTCTGGCTCGGCCAGACCAGCATCATCCCCGTCCTGCTCGTCCTGCTGGGCTGTTTCGCCGTACGCGGGCAGAAGGCCAGCGGAGTGCTGATCGGTGTCGCCGGGGCGCTCCAGCCCACCCTGCTGCTCTTCGCGCCCCTGCTGTGGTTCACCGGCCGCAAGCAGGCGGCCGCGGCCACCGGGGCCTCCTTCGGCGCGGCGACCCTGCTCGCCTGGGCCGCGATGCCGCACGACTCGTACACCTACTGGGTGCACCACATGGCGGGCGTCGGGCTCGGTGGACGCGCCGACGACCTCGCGAACCAGTCGCTGCACGGCGCCCTGCTCCGGCTGGGCCTGGACGGGCCGCTGGAGATCGGGCTCTTCCTCGTGCTCGCCGCGGCCGTGGCCGCGCTCGGGGTCAGACGGGCGGTGCGCTACGCCCGGGACGGGCAGCTGCTGCTCGCGGTCGCCATCACCGGCTGCGCGGCCATCGTCGCCTCGCCCACCGCCTGGCAGCACCAGCTGCTGTGGGTGCTGCTCGCGGTCGTCGGCCGGGTCGGCAAGAAGGCCTCCGACCGGTACGTCTGGCCGGTCGCCGTCGTCCTGGTGATGACGCTCCCGGCGAAGATGATGCTGCCGAACATGGCGGCCCTCTACCCGCTGCGTGACAACGTAGTCCTGCTGGCCGCGCTCGCCGCCGCCACCTTCGTGCCGTTCCTCTCGCGCACCTCGCCGTACTACCAGTCGCCGATCCCGACGCCGTACGCCGATCCCGTCCCGACGCGCTTCAAGCATGTCCCGCTGGTGCCGTTCCTGCGCCGGGTCCTGGCCCGTCCGAACCTGCTGCTGGAACTGCTGCTTATCCGGGTCACCTACGCCGCCTACTCCAAGGTCCGCCTCGCCGCGACCGGAGGCAGCAACTCCGCGGGCCGGGAGCGGGCCGAGGAGCACGGGCAGCAGATCCTCGACCTCGAGCGCTTTCTGCATCTGGACATCGAGCACGCGCTCAACCACGCCGTGGTGAAGGTCGACTTCCTGCGGAACTTCTTCGACTTCTACTACACGTCGTTCCACTTCGTGGTCCCGCTGACCGTCCTCGGCCTGCTGTACTGGCGCCGCCCGGTCGACTACCGCTGGGCCCGCTCCGCCCTCGGCTTCGCCACCCTGCTCGCCCTGGTCGGCTTCTGGCTCTACCCACTGGCCCCGCCGCGCCTGATGCCGGGCTTCGGAATCATCGACACCGTGCACGGCGTGCAGGACTTCACGAAGCCGGACTACGGCACACTCACCGCGCTCACCAACCAGTACGCGGCGATGCCGTCGCTGCACTTCGGCTGGTCGCTGTGGTGCGGTCTGGTCATCGCGATCGTCGCGCCGAGGATGTGGATGAAGGCCCTCGGGCTCCTGCATCCCTTCTTCACGCTCACCGCGATCGTCGTCACCGGCAACCACTGGGTGCTGGACGCGGCGGGCGGCGCGGCCGTCGTCGGCGCCGGCTTCGGGATCACCTACCTGCTCCAGGGACCGCGCGCCCGGCTGGTGACGGCCCAAGCGGTCAGCAGCGAGCCGTTGAAGGACCGTACTCCGAGCTGATCCGGTACTCGCCGGGCGCGGTCACCGTGAGGCGGGTGAACTCCCCCTGCGGGGACAGGCATCCGCCCTCCGCCCGCAGCCAGCGCGAGTACGCCACCCGCACCGTCACCGAGCCCGGGCGCGGAAGGTGGACGACGAGGTCGGCGCCGGAGGACCGCACGACGGTCGCGGGCGGCGATACGAGGGGTACGGCGTCCCGCACCCGGTAGATCCGCCAGTGGGCGTCCTGCCAGACGGGCTCCAGCCACTCCGGCCGCTGTTCGCTTATGAGCCGCGCCTCGGCCTCGGCGTATCCGTCGGGCTTGCCGAGCGGCTGGACCACCAGACCGACCGCCCACCGGTCCAGCCAGGCCCGGTAAGTGGCAGCGTTGAAGGTGCCGTCGTAGAAGAGGCGGGCGCGTTCCATGTCGAGCTGGCGGTTCCAGCCGCGGGCCATGTTGATGTGCGGGGCGAGTCCCACGGCCTCGCGGTGGTTGCGGGCCGGGACGACCTCGACCCGGGTGCGGTCGGCGCCGAGGCCCTCCAGGGCCCGTACGACACCCTGCGTCTCGGCGGCCCAGGCGGGCACCACGGTGGAGACCTTCAGATCGTCGGCGGTCTTCTTGCCGACCCAGGCGACGGAGAAGACAAGGGCGGCGACGAGCAGATTCCGGCGTGCTGTTCGGAGCCCGGGTGCACTGAGCAGGGCCGCCAACAGCACGGCCGGGGCGAAGAGTTCCGCGAACCGCTCGACGTTCGTGCCGACGGGGGAGGGGATGAGATACGTCAGGACAGTCCCGGACGCGTAGACCGCGCCGCTCCACCGGGCGACCCGCCAGGTGCGCGGCGCCAGCGCGGTGACCGCGAGGCCGAGAACGACGGGCGGCCAGATGCGGGCCGGGGGCATCAACTGCTCGCCGGTGAACGGGAAGAGGAGGGTCGTCGCGCCGACGACGAGAGCGGGGGGTATGAGCAGGGCCAGCGCCCGCCCCCAGTCCCGTACGAGCAGGAGAGCCGCGCCCACGACCACCAGGAACAGGCCCGCCACCGGGCTGGCCATCGTCGCCAGTGCCGCGTACGCCACCGCCAGGGTGATCCGGCGCTCGCGGGTGAGCAGAAGGCAGGCGGCCAGGCCGAAGGCGACGCCGAGGGCGAAGGTCGTGCGGCCCGAGGCCACGTTGCACCACAGGGCGAGCGAGGCGAGCAGCGCCGGGCCGAGGGGTCTTCGGACACCGGCACGGCTGATCAGGACGGCCGCCAGCCAGGACGCGGCGAGCCCGGCGAGGACGGTGACCGTGCGCACGCCGAGCGCGGCCATCAAGTACGGAGAGATCAGGCTGTAGTTGGCGGTGTGCATACCGCCGTACCAGAACAGGTTGTAGGCCGAGCCGCCGTGCCGGGAGGCGAAGCCCGACCAGGCCTCCTGGGCCGCGAGATCACCGCCGCCGGTGGCGAGGACGAGCCACCACACGGCGTAGAGCGGGAGCAGGGGGAGGGTGGCGAGGAGGGGGAGGCGGAAGCCCGGCTTCCACGGTGGGGGCGTGCTCGTGTCCGGGCGGGTGGCGATCTCGACAGGGACAGACACACGATCGAAGACGCCGAACCGCACGGATTCGTTCATTGGTGGCCTCGGGGGAGGCAGGGGCAGGGCGGGGGGATGAGGTGCTCCTGCCTCCCCCGGGTCTGTGGGGCCGGCTCGACGTCTGTCAGGCGAGCTCGACCTGGAGGTGTTTCACGCCGTTGATCCACGCCGAGCGCAGCCGGTCCGGGTCGCTCGCCAGGCGCAGGTCGGGCATGGCGTCGGCGATGGCGTTGAAGATGAGGTCGATCTCCAGGACGGCCAGGGACTTGCCGAGGCAGTAGTGCGGGCCTCCGCCGCCGAAGCCGAGGTGGGGATTGGGATCGCGGGTGATGTCGAAGGCGTCGGGGTTCTCGAAGACCTCGGGGTCATGGTTGGCGGAGGCGTAGAACACGCCCACCCGGTCGCCCTTCTTGATCAGCTTGCCGCCCAGCTCCGTGTCCTGGGTCGCGGTGCGCTGGAAGGAGTTGACCGGGGTCGCCCAGCGCACGATCTCCTCGGCCGCCGTCTCGGGCCGCTCCCTCTTGTACAGCTCCCACTGCTCGGGGTGGGTGAGGAAGGCGTGCATGCCGTGGGTGATGGCGTTGCGGGTGGTCTCGTTGCCCGCGACGGCCAGCATCAGCACGAAGAAGCCGAACTCGTCGGAGCCGAGGTTGCCTTCGTCCTCGGCGGCGACCAGCGTGGTCACGATGTCCTTCGCCGGGCACTGCTTGCGGTCGGCGGCCATGTTCATCGCGTAGGCGATGAGCTCGGTGGCCGACTCGGCGCCGACCTCCTCGGTGATCGCGTACTCGGGATCGTCGTACGAGATCATCTTGTTGGACCAGTCGAAGATCTTGGCCCGGTCGTCCTGCGGGATGCCGATCAGCTCGGCGATGGCCTGGAGGGGCAGTTCGCAGGCGACCTGGGTGACGAAGTCGAAGGGGCCGGGGTTCGCGCGGGCCTCGGTGACGATCGAGTGGGCCCGGTTGCGCAGCCGCTCCTCCAACGCCCGTATCGCGCGCGGGGTGAAGACCCGCTGCACGATCTGGCGGACCCGGGTGTGCTCGGGCGGGTCCATGTTCAGCAGGATCAGCCGCTGCGCGTCGATGGCGTCGCGCTCGATGTGCTCGTTGAAGCGGATGATCGCGGTGTTGACCCAGGAGGAGAAGAGCTCCGGGTGCGTGGAGACGTACTTGACGTCCGCGTGCCGGGTGACGGCCCAGTACCCCTCGTCCTGGAAGCCGGCGAGATTGTCCGGCTGCGGGATCCAGCGCACCGGTTCGGCCCGGCGCAGCTCGGCGTACTCCGGGAAGGGGACGCGGTGTTGGAGGAGGTCGGGGTCGGTGAAGTCGAACCCGTCGGGAAGCGCTGGACAGGGCATGGCGGCTCCAGCCATCGGCCAACTCGGGGCGGTGATCTGACGGCCCATCAGTTATCGCGCAACGTAACGGCGGGCTCCGAAGACTGCAAGACCCTTGCGGTGATGGGCGTCACATCAGCAGACTGCACACAGAACTAGAACACGTACTAGTTGTCGGATCTAGTTGCAGGTCTCGTTGTCAGGTCTGCTGGTTCTGGACGAGAGGACCGCCCCCCATGGCCGCCGAACCCGTGATCGTCGAAGCCGTCCGCACCCCCATCGGCAAGCGCGGCGGAGCGCTAGCCAATCTGCACCCCGCCTACCTCCTGGGCGAGACCTACCGTGAACTCCTCGGCCGCACCGGCATCCCCGCCGACTGCGTCGAGCAGATCGTCGGCGGTACGGTCACCCACGCCGGCGAGCAGTCCATGAACCCCGCGCGCACGGCCTGGCTCACGATGGGCCTGCCGTACGAGACGGCGGCGACGACCGTCGACTGCCAGTGCGGCTCCTCGCAGCAGGCCTCGCACATGACCGCGAACATGATCGCGGCCGGGGTCATCGACGTCGGTATCTCCTGCGGCGTCGAGGCGATGTCCCGCGTGCCGCTGGGCTCTGGCTCCAAGCACGGTCCCGGGAAGCCGTTCCCGGACGAGTGGAACGTAGACCTGCCCAACCAGTTCGAGGCGGCGGAGCGGATCGCGCGTCATCGGGGGCTGACGCGCGAGAACGTCGACTCGCTGGGGTTGGTGTCGCAGGAGCGGGCCGCCGTGGCGTGGGCCGAGGAGCGGTTCAAGCGGGAGACGTTCGCGGTGCAGGTACCGACGACCGAGGACGAGCAGCGGGCCGGGCAGGGGATGTGGCGGCTCGTGGACCGGGACGAGGGGCTGCGCGATACGTCCATGGAGGCGCTGGCCCGTCTGAAGCCGGTCATGCCGACGGCCGTCCATACGGCGGGCAACTCGTCGCAGATCAGCGACGGCGCCGCGGCGATCATGTGGGCGTCCAAGCGGATGGCGCGGGCGCTGAAGCTTCGTCCGCGTGCGCGGATTGTGGCGCAGGCGCTGGTGGGTGCCGACCCGCACTTCCACCTCGACGGGCCGATCGACGCGACGAAGGCGGTGCTGGGCAAGGCGGGGATGTCCCTGAAGGACATCGACCTCGTCGAGATCAACGAGGCCTTCGCGTCCGTGGTGTTGAGCTGGGCCCAGGTCTTCCAGCAGAGCCTGGAGAAGGTCAACGTGAACGGTGGTGGGATCGCGCTGGGGCATCCGGTGGGGGCGACGGGGGCGCGGTTGATCACGACGGCGCTGCATGAACTGGAGCGTTCTGATAAGGAGTTCGCGCTGGTGACGATGTGCGCCGGTGGCGGGTTGGCCACCGGCACGATCATTCAGCGGTTGTAGCGGTCCAGTTCACGAAGCTGGTGAACGCGGCGGGATCGAGGGTGAGGATCGGTCCCGCCGGGACCTTGGAGTCACGGATGGCGACAGCGCTGGTGACTTCGGCGATCTCGACGCAATCGCCACCTTGGTCACCGCTGTACGTCGACTTACGCCAGTTGCTCTCCATAGCGGTCCTCCATCACGCGCCGGATCAGCTCCGCCGAGTCCTTGAGGGAGAGCGCGGCGGCTTGAAGATGATCGTAACGGAGCGAGCAGTCTTTGACGGTGTCCGGGTTGGCGGTCGGATGCCCGCTGCCGTAACCCTCCGTGTAGACGATGGTCGGATCGCTGGGAAAGCGGTAGAGGTTGAACGAGCCTTGGAGCCCCGCGTGTGCGCCGGCCGTGAACGGCAGCACCTGGATGTTGATGAGCGGGTTGCTCTCGAAGGACAGCAGGTGAGCGAGTTGCTCACGCATGACCTCCCGGCTGCCGATCTCCTGATGCAACGCCGCCTCGCTGAGGATCATCCAGAAGACCGGCGGCTCCTCCTTCTCGAAGATGCGCTGCCGGGCGAGTCGTACCGCCGTGCGGTCGTCGAGGTTGGTCTCGTCGAGTACGCCGAGAACTGCACGGACGTAGCCCTTGGTCTGGAGGAGACCGTGGACCATGTGCGTCTGGAACGTGCAGATTTCGACGGCCCGTACTTCGAGCTCGGCGACCTGCTGAAACCAGGCCGGAAGTTGACTGCGCATCACCAGGACGACCAGCCGGGACAGTAACCCGCCCGTCCCCAGAGCCGCGTCCGCGCGGTCGCTGAACTCCGGTGTCGGGAGTTTCCGGGCGGTCTCAATCTGACCGACCAGCGACCCGGTGTAGTTGACGATGTCACCCAACTGGCGCTGAGTGAGGCCGGCGGCCTCTCGGTACCGCCGTAACTCGAAGCCGTAGTAGTCGAGAGGCGAGGCCCCCGGATCCAGAACGTTGACGTGCGTCACGAAGTGCCCCACTCCAGAGCATGTTGTATCCGGCCTGTAGCCCAAAGTAGTTGCGCGAGGTCACGCTCGTACCGTGAATGAATACATTCCCCCCACTCTCGCCGCGCCACACGCGGTTCAGTACGCCATGAACCTCACCGTCGGTGAGCACTCCGCGCGACACATCCGCCGGATCGTGCGCTCGCTGCTGGAGGACTGGGAGTTGCCGGAGCTGTACGACGCCGTGGCGCTGGGCGTGACCGAGCTGGTCGCCAATGTCGTACGCCATGTCCCGGACCGTCGCTGTCGGGTACTCGTGCTGCGGCAGGGGGCCGGCGTGCGGGTGGAGGTGTCGGACGGGTGTGCCGAAGTCCCGTGTATGGAGGGCTGGTTGCCGCTGGACTCGGAGGGCGGGCGGGGGTTGGTGCTGCTGTGTGAGGTGGCCGACAAGTGGGGGGTGGACCGGAGGGGTGGGGGTGGGAAGACGGTGTGGTTTGAGTCTGGGAAGTGTTGACCGAAAAGGCATGTACACGTTAAGTCTGATGTACACGTAAAGTCTGAGACGCCTGGTTGCCACAGGTGTTCGCACGTCCATCCCCCCACCACCTGGGGCTCCCCCATGTCCGAATCGGGAGAGAAGGACGTAACTCCTGTGTGTTTAAGACCTCGTTCCAGACCTGTGCGTTCAAGACGCCCCTTCCTGATGGTCTGCGCGGTGATATTCCTGCTGGCTGGCACCGCGCAGGCCCCTGCCCTCTCAGCGCCCGGAAGTTCCGGTAGGCCGCCGGGCCCCGCGGCCGGAATGGCCGGACAGACCCGGTCACCCCAGCAGGAAACCGCCGTAGAGACCACCGAACCTCTTCCCGCGGCGGCGAAACAGAGCTTCAAGAATCAGAAGCAGGCAGACCGCAAGCCTCAGGAGGTCGAGGAGAAGCGGTCGAGGATCAAAGCTGGCTTCAGCTGCGACGAGCTGAGGCGCGATCCGGCGAAGCGTAAAGGCGGCGCGGTCTGCGTCGAGGAGAGAGAACCCCCTAATTCGGCTGCCCTCTCTGCGGCCGCCGCCCTCCCAGTATGGTGCGACGGGGGCACAGCCCTCATCCAGGTGACCCGCTTCAGCCTCTGTTCCGTCCGGTACTGGGGCGTCATCGTCTACAACACCGATGGCAGCCAGTTCGGCACTGCCGACATCACCACCGCGCAGGAGATCAACACAGAGCCCAGGTCAACAGGCTTTGTGGAGGAATTCTACATGCGGGTCGACCGCATGGATCCCGCGCTGGCCACCGTGACCGTATCTGTCAACACCGAGTGCAACTACCTCTCCGGCTGCTCCGATGGCGGTCAGGACCCATGGATCGGCGAGCTTCCCTTGCCTCCCGCCGGTACCTGGTGGGAGGGGACCGTGCACCGCAGCTGGACCGGGGCGAACGGACACGACGACATCCTGATGCTGTGGACCCTGACCTTCACCAAGCCGCAGAGCGGCAAGAGTTCCACCGTCGTGTGGGGCGGAGCCGACTACCAGCTC
Source organism: Streptomyces sp. NBC_00287 (assembly GCF_036173105.1). Lineage (NCBI taxonomy): Bacteria > Bacillati > Actinomycetota > Actinomycetes > Kitasatosporales > Streptomycetaceae > Streptomyces > Streptomyces sp. NBC_00287. The sequence goes on along the minus strand of NZ_CP108053.1, from coordinate 2,931,916 downwards.
CGCTGCGACGACGAGATCGGCGGCACGGCGGGCTGTGTCGTCCCCAGCTACACCCCGACGATGGTCGTCGACGGCTCCGCCTACCCAGGTGCCCGTGACTACATCGGCCGCGTCCAGGCGAGCCTGGACTCCCACATCGGCTGGCTGGGCATGGGGCAGCCGCTGCACCGCGAGGGCGACTCGTCGGTCTCGGACGAGAACCGCAGGAAGGTCTGCGACAGCAGCTGGGTCAAGGAGGACCGCTTCGGCCAGAGGAACTCTCCCGACCCCAACAGCATCGAGTGTGACGAGTTCCCCTTCGCCGCCACCAAGGAGAGCGGCGGTCAGTCGGGCATCTCTTCGGGCACGCAGTGCCAGCAGTGGACGGTCTGGCCAGGAGGTTCGGGTTCCGGATGGCCATCCACGGACTACGCCGTACAGGCGTGGACGAAGTCCGGCACCACCGGCGAGTGCGCCCGCGCCAGCATGCCTCGGCGACAGAACGGTGGTGTGGGCACCGCTCTCAGCAACTTCTACCAAGGTCAACGCATCCTCGACAACGACGGCTTCTTTCTCGACTCCGGCGCGGCCGCGGTCTACAACAACGCGGGGCCGGTCAAGTCCTGGGAGCCGCGCAGCTGTTCCGTCAAGTCGCCGGTGGTTTCCGACGTGACGGCCGGGGCAGCCCCGCAGAGTGCCTTCCTGGACTACGCGAGGACAACACCGGACGGCTGGACCGGGGGTGACTCCACCTATTCGGTGCGATTGCCCGACGGCCGTAATCTCTGGCTGTTCTCGGACACCTTTCTTGGGCCGCTCAGCTCGAACGGGTCCAGGCCCACCAGCGCGCCGCTGATCAACAGTTCCTTCGTCATCCAGGACGGCAACGACCTGACTACGATCACCGGCCCAAATCGGGGCCCGATCATGCCCAACAACGAAGCCGGGCATTGGTACTGGCTCGGCGACGGAATGATCGCGGAACGCGACGGTACCAAATACCTCCAGGTGATCTTCCAGGAGTACTACCGCTTCGGGGGTGGCCTGTGGGACTGGGGCTGGCACCACAGCGTGCTGGCGACCTTCTCCCTGTCTGACCTCAACTCACCTTTGAGCGTCGTACCGTTGCCGTCGGCCGCAGGAGTCACTTGGGGATCCGGGATTCTGCCGTCGAGCCAGAGCGGCGATGGGTACACATATATCTACGGCGTAGATGACGCCCCGACGAAGAAGTCCATGCGGGTCGCCCGTGTGCGGGGCGACGATCTCAACACCCGCTGGGAGTTCCTCGACCCGGCGAACAACCGATGGGCACTCGATGAGCGCCGCACCTCCAACACCCTGACCGGGGTGGCAAACGAGTACAGCGTCACCCCCTGGAACGGGCAGTTCATGCTGCTCACTCAGGACAGCAACCTGGCCTTCAACGCCCAGGTGTACTCCTACTCCTCCTGCGATCCGGCAGGCGGCTGGTACAACCAGGTCGAGGTGTACAAGATGCCGGAGACCGGGTTGTGGGGGGTGTACGGCGACGAGAACATCTTCGCCTACAACGCGCACGTTCACCCTCAACTGAACTCTGATGGAACACACTTCACGTTCAGCTACAACGTCAACACCTTCGACAACCGGGTCTCAGAGGAGGGCTCGCACTACAAGGATCCCAGCATCTACAAACCCCGCTGGGTGTCCTTCGCAGTGCACCCCAACCCGTGCCCGCCGAGATGCTGAGAGGATGACGGAATGACCGACGGACTCCGCTGGGTTTTCGAGGCGTATCCCTTCGGCTACAGCCTCGTCTTCTGCGAGGAGCTCACGCCAGAGGAGGTGCTCGAACGGCTCGGTGCCCGGCGCGGGTCCGTCTTTCCGCTCACCCGCGTCGAGGCCCAGGAGATCGAGGTCCGCAATGCGGCGGACGAGCCCTACGACCTCGATCACCTGGACGACCTGGACGTGGAAGCGGTAGAGGAACTGGGCTTCCTGGAGCCCTCGGTGGACGCTGTCCTGCGGGCCGGAGCGATCGAGGAGTGGTCCTTCGCGATCCAGGCCTCCACGTCGTACGTCTCCTCCCGGGTGTACCTTCCCGAGCTCTCCCGGGGCACCCGTGTCATCGCCGTCAGTCGGGATGTGAACGCCACGCAGCGGGTGGAGTACGCCGTCGACGGGCGTGTGCTGTCCTCCTTCGACCCCGGGATCCCCGCCTACGACGACGGCGCCGATCCGTCGGCGTTCGGATGGCCGGCGGGCGGGGAGGGCATGAGCTCGGTCCAGGTGCTGGAGTACCTGGAGAGCCGGTTCGGGCTGTGGGTGCCGAAGGAGTCCGAGGGGGAGCGGTTGCCGGCTGCGGGGTTCGCGGGCGGCTGAACGGGGCTCTGCCGCCTCGCCGTTGCGGTGATGAGGACGGCCAGCAGGTCGGCGAGGGCGAGGGCGCCCTCGGGGTCGTCGGCTCGGCGCTGTAGGCGTCGTACGGGGCCGACTTGGTCGAGCGAGACCCCGGCGCGGGCCAGGACGAAGGTCAGGGTCAGGAAGGCGGAGCGGGCGTTGCCGTCGTCGAAGGGGTGGAAGAAGCAGACGTCGAGGTAGGCGCGGGCGGCTCGGGCGGTGAGGGGGAGGTCGTCGGTCTGAGCCTGGTGCAGGCAGGCGTCGAGGCGGGTGGGGAGGTCGGGGGTGATGCCGTAGCGCTCGCGGCCGGATTTGGCGTAGGCGGGGTGGCTGCGGAAGGGGGCGTCGGGGACGGCGAGGACTTCGCGCTGCCAGGTGCTGAGGAGTTGGAAGGAGAGGGGGGCGCCGGAGGCGGCGTCTTCCCGGGTGCGGGCGAGGGCGGCGAGGAGGCGGGCGGCGCGCTGGGGGGCGCGGGCGTGGTCGTGGGTGCGGATGTCGTGTTGCGCGCCGTCTCGGAGGGGGATGCCGGTGGGAAGGCGGACGACGGCGTGGGCCTGGTGCCAGGGGATTTGGGTGCGGAGGGTGAGCCAGGTGCGGAGGTGGTCGGGGGCGGCGGTGGGACCGGTCATGCGTCTTCGTCGACGTACGACTGAACGCGGGCGGAGGTGTACGTATAGCTGCCGGGGTCGGTCGCGGGCTCGGCATCCGTCTCCAGCGAGGCGGCGAGCTGCTCGGCCACGGCGTACACGACCTTGTTCTCCGGCGCGGTCCAGCTCCCGAAGCGGCCGTCGATGGCGTCCTTGACGAGGGTGTGGGCGGTGTCCTGGTCGACCCCGTGTCGGGTGAGGAACCAGGTGAGGACCTGACGGCAGTGGGCGTACCAGGCGTCGCCGGAGCCGGTGCGGTCGAGGGTGTGGAGGATCAACTGGTGGGTGGCGCGCTCCCAGGCGTCACGGCGGTCCTCGGCGGAGAGGGTGCCAAGGGGGTACCGATCGAAGCACCGCCCGAGGAACTCCAGCCAGTCCCGCCACTCGCACAGCGCGGCGGCGACGCGCTCCAGGGTCTCTTCAGGCGTGGTGATGGAGTGCAGAGCGCAACACCACGCCCCGACGGGCCCACCCCCGAGATCCCCCTCATCATGCGACCACCGCCACCCGGAGGCCCACATCCCGTACCGCTCGACGAGCGCCTCGCTCATCGCGTCGGCCCACTCCCACCCCACGGTATGGGACCAGTCGCAGAGCTTCCGATACTGCGCGTACGCCTCGTCCCGGTCAGGGAGCGGCTTCCACTCCGGCCGCACGGGAGTCCGGCCCGCGGGCACCAACGCCCGTACGACGCACAGCGTTTCGGCGCTGTCGAAGGGGCGCGTGGCGGGGTCTACCTCGGTCCAGGTGAGGTGGTAGGGGCGCATTTCCAGGTTCACCGGACGGATGTTCTATGACAGAGAGGGGCGAAGGCAACGGAGTTTTGGACGCCACCGATGCCGCATCTTCCTTGCAGCCATGACCTGCCGTTGTCGAACGGCTACCCGTGTCGCGCGAGCAACTCGGTGTAAGCGCCCTCCGCTCGTCGGCCGGCGGCTGTTCCGCCGGGAGCGAGCCTGAGGAAGGTGTCCGTGGTGCCCGAGTGCAGGACCTGGCCGTTGGCCAAGACCGTGACGTGATCGGCGTCTTCAGCCAGATCGGCGACATCGTGTGTGGACATGAGGATGCTCACTTCGCCGCTGAGGTCACGGAGAAGATCCCGGAAAACTCGGCGTTGTCGAGGGTCCATCCCGGCAGTGGGTTCGTCGAGAAGGAGGACCCGGGCACCGTGCACGAGGGCGGCCGCTACACCGACTCGCCGCAGCTGGCCGCCGGAGAGGTTCGTCGTCTTAACATCGCTCTGCTCGGTCAGTTCCACGCGGCCCAGCACACGGCGTGCCGTCTTCCAGGCATCGCTGCGGTTCATACCTTTCAACCAGCCAACGTAAGCGACGTATTCACGTGCGGTCAGGCCGGGCATAGGGATGATGTCCTGCGGCATCCGGGCAACGGTCTTGCGGAACAGTTTCGACGTGCTGGGGATGCTGCCGCAGACAACCCTGCCGCTGTCGGGACGCACCGCGGAGGCGGCGAGTTTGAGCAGGGTGGACTTTCCGGCGCCGTTGGGACCCAGCAGAACTGTGAGTCCTGAGGGTAGTTGGTAGCCGAAGTTGCTGAGCACGGTCTTTTTGCGGCGCCCGTAGCCATAGCCGTAGGTGCAAGAGATCAGCTCAAGGGTCATGAGGGGTTCCTCGCGTATCGGATCTGAACGATGAGTCCGGCACCGAACATCAGCATGGCCCCGGCGGCGGCATGCGGCGCGCCGAGAGGTTCGGGAAGGATGGTCCAGGGGTAGGCGTCGTTGCCGGGCCGGAAACCACAAAGGCAGACCGCGAGTATCCAAGCCGTGGGCAGTAGAACACCGGGTCGGCCGAACAGCGCGCGGCCGATCAGCATCAGTCCGGTCAGAAACAAGGTGTTTCTCCCGACCGCCTCGGTCACCGCGTCTTCCAAAGCCACACCGGCCAGTGCGCTCATGGCCGCCGCGAAAACGGAGACGGCGACTACCAGCCCGCTGTCCATGTACTTGACCGGGCGTACGGCCGTACTCTCGTCAGCGTGCAGGCGCATGTCCAGGCACATCGCCAAGCCGGACACCAGAGGAACCGGAATAAAGAGGGCGAGGACCACCTGGGTCGCGCCTGCGGTGAGAGAGGGAAGTGCCACCGAATCGCCCTGAAAGACCACCAGAAGCAACGCGAAGAGCCCCAGGGCGGACGGCAGGACGGTGTGGGCGCGTCGCGCCTTGACCCACCACATCATGAGCTCTGCCGGCAACCGTCGGCGAGACTCTGGCGGTACCACTTTCCTTGTTCGCGGGGCTCTGAGACCAGAACCTGGCGCACTGTCCTGCGAACCTCCTTCTCCCCGGCGAAGGCCCGACCCTTCATATGGGCGTTGTATGCGGCCTCTTCGCCCGTTATGGTGGCCGCCCACAGCATGAGCGCATTGCCGTGCACAGGATCGACGCGAAGGCAGGGGAACTGTACGGCGGCGCGGGTGATCTGGTAGCGCAGTTCACCTTGTTGCATTCCCCTGGTGAGGCCGACCCGCCATGTGGTCGCCGTTGAGGGCAGCGGGTAGCGGCCCTCACCCAGGCGGTCGACAATCACTTCAGGCGTTCCCGCGTAACCCGCGGAGTGCAGGTCGGCCAGGACTGACGTCGCCTCCTTCCTGACAGCGGCGACGCGGGCTGGACTGGCTTGCGGCACGCACACCTTCGGTGCGTCTCCGACGCAGTCCATGGGTGCCTGACCGGCCAGCAGAGGCGGATTCGCCTCCCAGCCCTGCACGGCCTGAACGGCAAACACCGAGCAGATGACGGGAACTGTGGCAGCGAGCAGCCCGCGGACCGGCCTGGAACGCAGCGGCAGCCAAAGCAGGGCGACTCCTGTTGCGATTCCTCCCGTGAGCAGCAGAGGCGGGACGAGTGACCCGTAAGTGGCAGCCTCACCGAACATCAGAGTCGTGGGATATTGACCGGACACGTGCCGCATCCAGAAGGCGTCGGTCGACCACGAAAAGGCGACCAGTACCCAGACGAGTACGGACATCAACGGCGCGGCGACGACTGGTGGCGCCAGGAGGCCGACACCGAACCCGATCGTCGCGTGCGCCACACACAGGGCCATCGCCATCACCAGAGGCCCCAGACTGGCCGGAGTGGGAAGAACAGCCGCGTTTCCCAGCGCGAGAGCGACCGGTAGAACCAGCATGATCCATGCGGATGCCATGGCGGGAATTATTCCGTTCCACGCCACATGATAACGAGAGCGAACCGGGCCCATGGCCCAGATTCCCGCCTTCCGTAGGCGTGCGCTTTCCCATACTGCGAGTGCGGAAGCGAATGCGTACGCAGCCGCGTACATGGTGCTCAGAGCGGACGACACCAAGGCCGGGGAGTATCCGAAAGTTTCCCGCGGAATCCCGCTTCCGTAGTAGTAAAAAAGCGACAGCACCACAGCGAATGGGGCCGCCCATTTTGCACTGCTGCCCAACAGTATGGTTCCTATACGCACAAGATTCTCTCTGGGGGGTGGGGCGGAGGGCGCTCCAGCGCGTGGAGCGCCCCTCGCTTCGCTTACGTGTTACATGCGCCTAATCGGCCTGGCTGGTGTCGACATAGACAACGTCTACATCCAAAAGTCCACCCTCGGTGTCCTGAAGGCGGAAGTAGTAGCCATCAAGAGGAAGTCCCGTCCACTCTCCGGCACTGACGGCGTCCTCGCCGTTGAAGCAGTTGGTGTACGTCTTGGTGCCGTGATTGGTGTCGGGCGAAGCGAAGTTGTCCTCCCAGAGCGCGACCTTCACATACTTTCCTGTTGCATATACCTGCGTGCAGTTCTTGAAACGGACTTCACTGTAGTGTTCGTCCTCCCAGCGGCTGGATTCGAAGCCGGCGGTGGCGTTGGAGATGAAACTCTGCCAATTCGCGGAAGCGCTGGGTGCCAAGGTGAGAATTAGTGTGGAAGTAAGGCCGGCCGTGACGGCTATATTGCGCTTATTGAAGATAAGGTGCACTCCTGATGGAGATAAATGTGTGCCCCTGTGGGAGGTGTGAACGTGAGGGGCGATGGTGATCCACCGGAGAATATTCACCTGATGATCACGTGTCAATCACTTGTTGTTTACGGAGGGTTCTGAAGTCAGATTTGTCTGACTTTCAGTAACTTACGAGCTTGCTATCTGATTATCGCGAACATCAGGAATGGTCCTGTTTTGCTTGGCGCCGCTTGGACCATGGGGGATTGGTGGACAGCGCTGAGTATGGGTGAGCCGTACACAGCTGGGTGGGAGTTCGAGGCCATCGCGGATCGGGTGAGGAACTCCGCCACCATCAGGATCCCCGGAGTGGAGTGGATGAGAATCTCGCTCCGTGTAGGCCCAGTTGGGTAGGGCCGCTTGAATCAAGCCCCGCCGTACAGGCGTCGCAGGTCGACCAGGACCACTTCGCCGCGGGCGGCCGCGGCCTGGAGGTCCGGGGTGAAGCCGATGCCGCTGTAGCAGGCCGGGCGGGTGTGGGTTGTGTCGAAGCCTCGGGATGTCAGGAGGGTGAGGATGTGGCGGAGGCGGTCCAGGTGGCGGATGTCCATTTCCTTGTTCCACTTCGCCTCGCCGATGGACAGGAGGATGCCGTGGTCCTGGCCCACCGCGCCGCGCACGACGACGTCGACCTCGTGTGAGGTGCGTGCGGCCGGGTCGGCGACGGTTCCTGAGGTGACCTCGATGGGTAGGCCGCCGAAGGTGTCGGGGTCGGCGTGCTCGGCGACCCATCCGCGGCACAGGTGCTCGAAGTGGGGGCCGACGACCTTGCTCAGGAAGGTGTCCTGGGCCTGAGCCCACGCTGCCGCCGTGTTGCCTTGACGAGTCAGCTGGGCCTGGTTGCGGCGGACCACCGCGTGGTGAAACGTGATCAGAGGCTCGGCAATGCGGTACGCGCTGCGGTTGCCTCGGAAGGCGTCCTGTTCCGCGGTCAGAAGTCCGCAGCGTTTGAGAACGGTCAACGGCTGGGAGATGTCGGTTGCCTTGCGGCCCACCGCGCTCGCGATGCCCCCGCTGGTGTGATTGCCGGCCGCGACCGCCCCGAGGACGGAGTGGTAGAGCGCGCGATCGCGTATGTCGGGTTCGGAGGCGATCAGGAACTGCGGCTCATGGTGCAGGCGGCGTGCCGGGTTGAGGGCCGTACGGCACACCCAGTCGTCGAAGTCCTCCAGTCGCTCCGGTACGTCGTTGGTCACGAACTCCCGCCGGTAGGCCGGGGTTCCGCCGACCACGGCGTGAGTGAGGACGGCGAGCCGTGGGTCGTCGATGGCCCAGAACTCGGCCGCCTTTCGGTAACCCAGGGGGCGGATGACCAAGTTGAGGGCGGGTCGGGTGTACTGCGGAGACGTGCCCAGGCAGGACATCGCGCTGCCGCAGAGCAGGAGACGTGGGTGACGGCCCGCTCGGGCACCCAGGGTCGCCCGGAGGCGGGAGGGGAGGGAGGAGTCGCCCGTGACCAGATGGGGGAACTCGTCGATGACGACGGGGACGGAGCGCTGCGCGGCCAGGTCGAAGAGCAATTGCAGGGCTTCCGTCCAGTCGTGCGGGCGGGGTGGCACCGGGGCGTCGGTGAAGCGTCCGATTGCCTCGCCGAGCAGCTGCAATGACTCTGTCCGCGTGGCCTCGACGGCGGCGAAGTAGAAGCCGCCGGTAGCTTCGGTGAGGGCCTTTAGCAGGAAGCTCTTCCCCTGTCGACGGCGTCCCGAGAGCACCCCGAGGCGCGGTCCCGGTTCCTCGTCAGTGACGAACGCGGCGAGATCGTTCCACTCCTGGGCACGGTCGAAGATCTGAGGTGGTTTGGGGAGGTCGCGGAGGTACACCCCCGAAAACGAAACCGCACCCGTGCGGGGCACGGGTGCGGTTTTCTGCGCGTTGGTGGCTCGGCTTAGTACCAGCCGTTGGCCTGCCAGAAGTTCCAGGCGCCGCAGGGGCTGCCGTAGCGGTCCTTCATGTAGTCCACGCCCCACTCGATCTGGGTGGCGGCGTTCGTCTTCCAGTCGGAGCCGGCGGAGGACATCTTCGAGGCCGGGAGGGCCTGGACGAGGCCGTAGGCGCCGGACGAGGCGTTGGTGGCGTTCACGTCCCAGCCGCTCTCGTGGTCGACGATGTTGGAGAAGCACTGGTACTGGGCCGAGTCGCCGATCATCTTCTTCGCGGTCGCCTGGGCCGAGGACGCCTCGGCGGCCTGCGCGGGCGCCGCGGCGAAGATCGCACCGGCGGCGGCAGCTGCCACGGCGGTACCGGCGAGGGCCTTCTTCGGGGTGGCGATGCTGCGGAGGAAGGAAGTGGCGGACAAGGCGGTGACCTTTCGTCGGGGACGGTGTGGCCGCGGCATGTCGGAACCACACGGTGTGTGGCGGGGACATGCGTCGGCGCCGAGGCCCGTGGGGCTCGTCGGCGCCGTGCGACGTCATCCAGAGAAACAGGCTTGGCAGGGGTCCGCAATGACCCCTTTTGCTAGTTGTGGTCGTATGTGGGGTACATGCTTCTCGTGTGACGTGGCTCTCAACGTGCAGGTCAGACACTGTTTTGGCGTGAACATGGCGTCCGGTTTGTCCGACTAGGCTGGATCGTAGGTGATGTGGGTCATGTGGGGTGGTTCACCGCTGCGGTGACAGGGTGTTCCTTCCGGCTTACGCAGTGGGTTTGTCGAATGTGACCGGCGCCTCGAAAGCGGCCCTCCTCGTGGCTCGGCGGAGCGCCTTGAGGATCGCCGGGCCGAGGGTCAGGGTCAGCACGACCGTCACCAGGGCTCGGCCCAGGTCCCAGCCGAGGGAGGTGGCCAGGCAGTAGACGACGAAACGGGCCAGGTTGGTGGGGACGCCCGCGTCCGGGTCGTAGGCGATGTTCGAGGCCTGTTCCTTCAGGAAGGGCCAGCCCGCGAGGTTCGTCATCGCGCCGTAGGCGAAGGCGGCTATGAAGCCGTACGCGGCGATCAGCAGGAGTTCCGCGCGGCCCCGGAGCCTGTCCTGGCCCGGGAGCAGGCCCGCGCCCATCGTGAACCAGCCCATCGCCAGCATCTGGAACGGCATCCATGGTCCGACTCCGCCCGTGAGCAGGGCCGACGCGAACATGCTCAGCGAGCCGAGCACGAAGCCGAAGCCCGGGCCGAGGACGCGGCCGCTGAGCAACATCAGGAAGAACATCGGCTCGATGCCGGCCGTACCTGCGCCGAGGGGACGTAGGGCTGCGCCCGTCGCCGCGAGTACGCCCAGCATTGCCACCGCCTTCGGGCCCAGGCCGGACTCCGAGATCGTCGCCGCTACGACCGCGACCAAGAGGATCAGCAGAGCTGCGAAGAGCCACGGGGCGTCCTGGGCGTGCGCGCTCGCCTGGGATTCGGGTGGGGCGAAGAGGGGCCAGCCGATCGCGCCCAGGCCTACCGCGCTGACGAGGGTCAGGGCGGCTATCGAGCGGGGTCCCAGGCGGATGGGGCGGGACTGGGGGGTTGGCTGCGGGGTCATGCGAGGGCCTGCTTGACCTGGGCGACCGTCAGCCAGTGCTGGGGGGCGAGGATCTTGGTGACCTGGGGGGCGAAGGAGGGGGACGACACCACGACGTCTGCTGTGGGGCCGTCTGCGATTACCTCTCCCTCTGCGAGCAGGAGCACTCGGTTCGCCAGTTCTGCGGCCAGTTCTACGTCGTGGGTGGCCAGGACTATGGCGTGGCCCTCTGCCGCGAGTGTGCGCAGGAGCTTGATCAGGCGGGCCTTTGCCGCGTAGTCCAGGCCTCGGGTCGGTTCGTCGAGGAGGAGTAGGGGTGGGCGGGCGGTCAGGACGACGGCCAGTGCGAGTGCGAGGCGCTGGCCTTCCGAGAGGTCTCGGGGGTGGGTGTCGTCTGTTACGCCGGGGAGTAGGTCGGTGACGAGGGTGCGACAGGTGCCGGGGGCTGCGCCGGCGTCCGTGTCGGCTGCGGCGCATTCGGCGGCGACTGTGTCTGCGTAGAGCAGGTCCAGGGGTTCTTGGGGTACGAGGCCTACTTGGCGGACAAGGGTGGGGGGTGGGGTGCGGTGGGGGGTTATGCCGCCTACCTGGACTGTGCCCTTGGTGGGTTCGAGTAGGCCGACCAGTGCGTTGAGCAGGGTGGATTTTCCGGCGCCGTTTCGGCCCATTAGGGCGATGGTTTCGCCGGGGGTGATGGTGAGGTCGATCTTGCGTAGGGCTTGGACATGTTCGCGGGTGATTGCTAGTGCTTGTACTTCGGCGAGGTGGGGGGAGTGGGAGGTGGGCTGGGGGATGGGGGAGCGTCGGAACCACCGGCGTCGGGGCTCGGTCGGGGTGGGGTCGCTTGCCCGCGCTTGCGGGGTGCCGCCTGCGCCCACCCGTGCCGCCCCAGCGGCACGACTGCCCGCAGGCTGCGCGAGTCGGTCGCGGAGTTCCGTTGCACGTCGTCGCGCGTCCCTCACCGTCAGGGGCAGGGGGGTCCAGCCCGCCAGGCGGCCCAGGTCCACTACCGGTGGGGTTACTGGAGAGATCGCCATTACGTCTGCCGGGGTGCCGAGGACCGGGGCCGCGCCCGGTGATGGCAGCAGGGCTACCTGGTCGGCGTACTGGATGACCCGTTCCAGCCGGTGTTCGGCCAGCAGGACTGTCGTGCCCAGGTCGTGGACCAGGCGTTGGAGGACTGCCAGGACTTCTTCCGCTGCTGCGGGGTCCAGGGCTGAGGTGGGTTCGTCGAGGATCAGGACCTGGGGGTGGGGAGTGAGGACCGAGCCGATCGCTACGCGCTGTTGCTGGCCGCCGGAGAGGGTTGCTATCGGGCGGTTGCGGAGGTCGGTGAGGCCCAGGAGGTCGAGGGTTTCCTCCACCCTGCGGCGCATGACGTCCGGGGCCAGGCCCAAGGACTCCATGCCGTAGGCGAGTTCGTCCTCGACCGTGTCCGTTACGAAGTGGGACAAGGGGTCCTGGCCCACCGTGCCCACGATGTCGGCCAGTTCGCGGGGTTTGTGGGTGCGGGTGTCTCGACCGGCCACCGTGACTCTGCCGCGGAGGGTGCCGCCCGTGAAGTGGGGGACCAATCCGCTTACGGCGCCGAGGATTGTCGATTTGCCTACGCCGGACGGGCCTACCAGGAGGACCAGTTCGCCTTCCGGGACCTCGAAGTCGACGTTCTGGACGGTGGGTTCGGTCTGGCCGTCGTACGTCACGGAGACGTTTTCGAAGCGGATCACGACGGCTCCTTCGGGGTGGGGGCGAGGGCGGCTGGGAGCAGGCCGAGGAGGATCGCTGCCGCGGGCCAGAGGGGGAGGGTGGGGGCGGTGAGGGGGATTACGCCTGGTTCCAGGGCTGTGGGGTCCTTGGTCGCGGCTACGAACATGAGCGCGGCGACTGTTGTGCCGGAGGCCGTTACCAGCCAGGCCCGGGCGTCCCAGGGGTCCGGGCGGTAGCGGGTGCGGGTGGCTCGGCGGCCGCCCAGGCGTAGGCCGATGAGGGCCGCGGTGAGGCCGGTGAGGAGGACGGGGAGGCCGTACGTGCCGCCTTCCGCCGTCAGTACGCCGTAGGTGCCCGCGCAGACTCCGAGGAGACCGCCGAGGGTGAGGGCGGTGGTGGTACGGCGCACGGCTGGGGGGACATCGGCGGTACGGCCGTAGCCTCTCGCGTCCATGGCGGCGGCGAGCGCGACCGAGCGTTCCAGGGCGCCTTCCAGGACGGGGAGGCCTACCTGGAGCAGGCCTCGGATGCCGTTGTCCGGGCGGCCCCGCAGGCGGCGGGCGGCTCGTAGGCGCTGGACGTCCGCGATGAGGTTCGGGGCGAAGGTGAGGCCGACGACTACCGCTACGCCCATTTCGTACAGGGCGCCCGGGAGGCATTTGAGGAGGCGGGTGGGGTTGGCGAGGGCGTTCGCCGCGCCTACGCAGATGAGGAGGGTGGCGAGTCGCAGCGCGTCGTAGAGGGCGAAGACGAGTCCCTCCGCGTGTACTCGGCCGCCTATGCGGATGCCTTGGGCCCAGTCGGGGAGGGGGACTTCGGGGAGGGTGACGAGGGTGTGGGTGCCGGGGATGGGGGAGCCGAGGAGGATGGCGAAGGCCAGGCGGATGAGGATTACGGCCAGGGCGAGTTTGAGGAAGGCGTTGTAGGAGCGGGACCAGGGGGTGTTCTGGCGGCAGGTCGCTACTACGTAGGCGGATGTCGCTATGAGGAGGGTCAGGAGGAGGGGGTTGGTGGTGCGGGTCGCTGCGGTACCGAGGGCCAGGGCCCAGAGCCACCAGGCCCCCGGGTGCAGGGGTGCGCGGGGTTGGGGCTGGGTGGGATGCCCGCCCGGCGCCCGCGTCCTGGCCATCACGCCCGCCGTCGGCGTGCCTGCCAGATTGCCGCCGCTCCCAAGGTTGCTACGCCCGCCACACCTGCCCACAGGCCCACGGACGGGTTGTCGTTCTTCTCTGTGTTCTTCGGGGTGGTCTTCGCGACCTGTTCTCCGCAGCCCGCGCTCGGGTAGCCCGCGATCGCGCAGAGCAGGGCGTTCGAGTCGTAGCGGAGGGGTTTGGCAACCGAGGCCAGGGCCTCTGCCGTTGTCGCGTCCTCCGCCACGTGGGCGCAGGCCGTGCGGAGCTTCGGCGGGGTTTCTCCTGACGGGGACTCCGACTTCGTGCCGAAGTCGATTACCAGGGCCACTCTCTTCTTGCCGTCCTGCGCGGGCGTTCTCGCGCAGATCGTGCCGAAGGTCCCGGTGCTGCGTGGAGTCGCCGCGTCCGACGAGTCCTCGCTCAGGGTGAAGCGGAAGCCCTGGACGTCGCCGTCGGAGGGGACCGCCATGGACGGGCCCTGGGTGGCGTACATCCAGGACGAGCCCTCGCGGTCCCAGAAGGACCAGTAGCGGTAACTGGCAGCCTGCGCCGAGGGCGTGGCCGCACACAGGGCGAGTGCGGCCAGCAACAGCGCGCCGGCGCGGCGGATCACAGCTGCTGCCCCTTGTTGCGGCTGCTGATCAGGAAGCCGACGCCGATGCCCGCGACCAGGCCGACACCGATGATCCACCAGACGCTGACGCCACCGTCGTCCTCGTCCTTCTTCTCCTCGTCCTTCTTCTCCTCGGCCGTCGCGGTGGCCTTCGGCTCCGGGCCCGTCGCGTTGAGCTGCTTCACCAGGTCCGTGCCGCCGAAGTCGCGCGGGTCGGCGCCCGCCACGGAGGCGGCGAGGATCAGCTGGGCGTAGGCCGCGGGGCCGTTCTGCTTCGCCCAGTCCGCGGAGTTCTGCTCCAGCCACGTCAGCGGCTGCTGCGCCGCCTTCGGTCCGCCAGTCAGGGCCAGCGCGACGACCGCGTCGGCGGTGTTGCCGTAGTCGGGCTGGTCCTCGGCGCCGGCGAGCGCGGACTTGAGATAGCCGTCCTTCTTCATGGCCGAGGCCAGGTAGGACGCGCCGTTGGCGGCGGCCTGGTCCGGGGCGGGGTGGGTGGCGTCGGCGCAGGACAGGTCCGTGTCGGCGGCGGCCTTCGCCGAGGCCATGCTCATGCCCTTCATACCGACCACGGCCGCCGCCGTCGCGTCCGCGTTGGCGGTCAGCTTGCCCTTCTTGTCCGGCTGGTAGGCGAAGGCACCGCCGTCGGCGCACGGCAGGGCCAGCTCGCGCAGCGCGTCGTAGGGCGACTTGCCGCCGTTCACCACGGTGTCGGGGTCCTGCCCGACGGTGTTGAGGGCGCCGATGACGACGGAGGTGGAGTTGGCGTCGCTGGGGCCGCCGGGGGTGTAACCCCAGCCGCCGTCCTTGTTCTGTTCGGACTTCAGCCAGTTCACGGCCTTCAGGGCGACGTCCATGTGGTCACCGTCACCGGCCAGGGACAGCGCCTGGGCCGCGGCGGCCGTGCTGTTGGTGTCGACCATGACCTTGGCGTCACAGGCCTTGGCGGGCTCGGCCCGGAAGGCCGCGAACGCCCCGTTCCCGCACTGCTGACCGAGCAGCCAGTCAACGGCCTTCCCGGCGGGCCGCACGTCCACCCGGAACTGGGCGATCAGCGCGAGGGACTGGCGCCAGACGCCGTCGTACGTCGGGTCCGTGCTGCCGTACAGCCCGGAGGGGATCGCCACGGACGGCGACGGGGACGGGGACGCGGCCATGACGGGCGTGGCCGTGCCGATCACTGCGGTGGCGGCCAGGACCGCGGCGCTGCGGCGGACGTTCATGATCGGCGGGTGCCTCTCCCTGATGGGAGCCGGGCAGCACGGGACGACCCCGGGCGGCTCGGCTCCGCAGACCTCGACGGTGCCGTACGACGGCGGGCTGCCGACGCACGTGAGCCGTTCACGTACCGCGCGGGGCAGTCCGGCTCGCGGCCTTTCGGCTGCTCACGGTTGCGGGTCAGCGCCGGATTTGCACCGGCTTCCCCCCGTACGGGTGTGATGACGACGCGGCCACTCTACCGGCCCGTAGGGAAGCGGCCGGGGGGACGGGGGTAGGTTCCGCCCATGGGGATCACGGGGAAGCTGATCGGCTCGGGGCGGGCGTCCGATGTGTACGAGCTCGGCGACGGGTGGGTGCTGCGCCGGGACCGGGAAGAGTACGGCGACGGGGTCGCCGAGGCGGCGCTGATGGAGCGGCTGCACGCACACGGCTACCCGGTGCCGCGAGTCCGGGTCGCCGACTGCACGCGCAGCGAGCTGGTCATGGAGCGGCTGAACGGGCCGACGATGCTGGAGGCCTTCGGCGCGGGGCGGATCGGTCCGCAGGAGGCGGGGGAGGTCCTGGCCCGGCTGCTGCGGCAACTGCACGCGCTCCCTGGGCGGGTGATCCACCTGGACCTTCATCCGGACAACGTGATGCTCACGCCGCACGGCCCCCACGTCATCGACTGGACGAACGCCGAGGAAGGCGAACCGGGCCTGGACTGGGGCATGTCGGCGCTGATCCTCGCGCAGGTCGCCATGACGGACGCCCAACTCGCCGTACCCGTCCGCGCAACACTCGCCGCCCTCCTCGCCGACCCCTCCGACCTCACCGAGGCCGGGCTGATCGAGGCCCGGCGCCGACGTGCCGCCAACCCGACCATGACCGCTCGGGAGGTCGAAGTCCTCGGTGAGGCAGAGGAGTTGGTGCGGTCGTTCATGGTCTAGGCGCGCGGGGTCGGTCCGGCGAAGGCCAGGTGGAGGACGCGGGCGGAGAGCAGCCAGCCGCCGTCCGGCGATCTGCGGAAGCTGTCCATGTAGTGGCCGACCTGGACCGGCGGGCCCGCCGGGACCAGGCCGCCCGCGAAGCCGTCGACTCGGTACGTCGTGAAGTACGAGGTCGCCGTCGCCGTGTCGGGGGACGTCACCGTGACCAGGATGTTGGACATCAGGCGGCGCGAGAGGCGGTCGGCGGGGCGGGCGCCGAAGTACTCCCGGAGCGCCTTACGGCCCTTGATACGGCGGTCGCCCGCAGGCCACTCCCAGATGCCGTCCTCCGTGAACAGCTCGGCCACGGAGGCCGGTTCGCCGAGGTCGAGGCGGTGGACGAAGTCGATGAGCAGACGCTCGCAGGCGCGCTCGGCGTGCAGGGTTTCCATGATCCCGTACTAAACCCTCATACGGCCGTGTACGTCACCGGATCGCTTCCCGTCACCGCCTCCGCCCTCCCCAGCTTCACGAGTCGGCGCAGGTGCGACTCGGCCTCCGACACCGCGATGTTCCTTGACCCGTAAGGGATTTGGTCCCAGGGGCGGTTCCACTCCATGCGCTCGGCGAGCTGCCAGGCGGTGAGGGGGACGGAGAGGAGGGCGAGGAGGTCGGTGAGGCGGGTTTCGTGGTGGGCGAGGAGGGCTCGTACGCGTCCCGCCGCGTCGGTGAACGCGTGCTGGTGGGCCGGGAGGATCTCGGCGGGGGCGAGGCGGGCGACGCGCTCCAGGGAGTCGAGGTAGTCGCCGAGCGGGTCGGTGACGGTGGTGTCGTCGGGGTCCTCGTACAGGCCGATGTGCGGGGTGATCTCCGGGAGTACGTGGTCGCCGGAGAACAGGCGCCCGTGGCCGGGGAGTTGGGCCGGGTGCTCTTCCTCCAGGTGCAGGCAGACATGGCCGGGTGTGTGGCCCGGGGTCCAGATCGCGCGCAGGCGGCGGCCGGGGAGGTCGAGGAGCTCGCCCGGGACGATCTCGCGGTCCGGGAGGGCGGGGGAGAGGCCGGGCAGGGTACGGCGACGGGCGCCGCGCAGGGGCGCCACATGTTCCTCGGGGGCGCCGGCCGCGGTGAGCTTCGCCGCCATGTACGTGAACCAGCGCTCGGGTTCGGCCGATCGCGTACGGCGCACGATCGCCGTGTCCGCCTCGTGCATCGCGATCCAGGCACCGGAGGCCTCGCACACCTTGCCGGACAGGCCGTGGTGGTCGGGGTGATGGTGGGTGACGACCACACCGTGGATCTCGGCGACCCCGGTACCGCAGGCCGTCAGCCCCTCGGCGAGGGTGTCCCAGGAGGCCGGGTCGTCCCAGCCGGTGTCGATCAGCACCGGGCCCCGGTCGGTGTCGACGACGTACACCAGCGTGTGCCCGAGGGGGTTGTCCGGGATCGGCACCTGGATCGACCGTACGCCCCCGCCGTGATCGAACGTTCTTGCCATCCGGCCCTCCGTCTGCCCGCGACCTCGGCCCACTATAGCCAGAACTGATGCAGCGTCAGATAGCGCGTTCGGGTAATCACAGTTCCCTGATCCACGAAAACGACCCCGCCCTGCGGCATCTGCTGCGCAGGGCGGGGTCGTCGGGCGGGAGCGGGATCGCTCTCCTCTACGGCTGCATCACGGGTCGATGTTCAGCGTGCAGGTGTAGATGCCGGCCGGCAGGTCGTCCATCTCAAGGGTCTCCGGGTCGCCGCCGGGGCGGCTGTCGCCGACCACCGTGGTGCCCCTGCGGCACACGATGTCCGAGGTGATCTCGCCCGGCACCTGTCCCGTGATGTTGATGTCGACATCGGCGAGCGGCACGTTCTCGAAGGCGACCAGGCCGTCGTCCTCGTCGGTGGGCCGGTTGTCGGTGCAGTCCGTGCCGGGGACGACCTGAGCGGTCTTGGTGTCCTCGTCACGGGCGTATCCCTCGGGAGCCTCCGTCTCCGCGACGGTGTACTCGCCTTGCCGCAGCCCCGAGATGCACACGACGCCGGTCTCGGGGGCCTCGTCGGGCACCTCTCCGTCGGGCGTGTCCTCGGTGTCGGTCACGAACTCGCTGTACTCGTTGGGACCGGTGACCGCGAACTTCGCGCCCTCGACCTGGACGGGCCCGCCCTTGCTGCTGTTCTTCTCGATCAGCAGGGCGCCCTCCTGGACCGCACCGAAGCAGAACTCGATGTGGCTGATGCCGCGCGGGTTGCCCCTGTCGGTCAGCGGCGCGTGGAGGTTGCCGTCGTCCGTTACGCCGCCCGGGCGGTAGTCGTAGAAGTTGGCGTTGTTGCCGCCCTTGACGAGGACACCGACGACGACGAGGTCGCCGTCGATGTGGAAGGTGAAGGTCCTCGGCTCGGAGGGAGTGCCTCCGAAGGTGACGTCCACGTCCAGCAACCCGACGAGCGTCTCGTTCGTTTCCGGATCCGTGGCTTCCACACGGACGTTCGTCTCGTCCCTTGGCGGGTCCTGCTTGTAGAACTCCAGGAAGTCGCCCGGCATGACGGTGGCACAGGTCGGGTTGCCCGACCTGAGTGAGGGAGTCTCGCCTCCGGTGCTGGGCGAACCTGGAATGTCGGCCGCCGCCGTGCCGGCGAAGGAGACCGTCATCGCGGCCGCCATTCCGACGGCGAGGACGGACGAGCGGCACCGTGCGGCCAGTGACTTGGATCTTTCCGGATGGGACAGAGCGGTTGCTCTCATAGGAGTGGCTCCACCTTTTGGTTCTCGGCTCGGGCTTTGCACCCGAGGAGGAGTATTTGAACCTTTTGACGCGGTTCGCACGTAGCCACACGTGTCGACTAGGCCGACCAGACGCACACACCGCCCGGAAAGCGCAAGCGGGACCGGAACACCCGGCCGCACTCCGCCATGAAGAACATATTTCCCGGTCGGTGGCCGGTCCGGCGCAGGCCTGGCTTCCTCGAACTAGAACTGGTATCAGTTCTGAAACATCGTCAGAACTAGCTGCCCCGGGAGGCGTTCGGCCATGGCGGAGATCGTGGAGCACGGACAGCTGTTCATCGGCGGGGAGTTGACCGATCCGCTCGGCCAGGACGTCATCGAGGTGATCTCCCCACACACCGAGGAGGTCATCGGGCGCGTCCCGCACGCGTCAACGGCGGATGTGGACCGCGCGGTCGCGGCGGCACGGCAGGCCTTCGATGAAGGCCCTTGGCCCCGACTGCCGTTGGACGAGCGCATCGCCGTCGTCACCCGCATCAAAGACGCCATCGCCGCCCGGCACGAGGAGATCGCCCGCGTCATCTCCTCCGAGAACGGGTCGCCGTACTCCTGGAGCATCCTCGCGCAGGCGCTCGGCGCGATGATGGTGTGGGACTCCGCCATAACCGTCGCGCGGAACTTCACCTACGAGGAGCAGCGCGACGGAGTTCTCGGCAAGATCCTCGTCCGGCGCGAGCCTGTCGGGGTCGTGGCGGCCGTGGTCCCCTGGAACGTCCCGCAGTTCGTCGCCGCCGCCAAGCTCGCGCCCGCGCTGCTCACCGGCTGCACGGTCGTCCTCAAGCCGTCGCCCGAGTCGCCGCTGGACGCCTACCTCCTCGCGGAGATCACGAAGGAGGCCGGGCTGCCGGAGGGAGTGCTCTCCATTCTCCCGGCCGACCGTGAGGTCAGTGAGTACCTCGTCGGGCACCCCGGCATCGACAAGGTCTCCTTCACCGGCTCGGTCGCCGCCGGCAAGCGCGTGATGGAGGTGGCCGCGCGGAATCTGACCCGCGTGACCCTGGAGCTGGGCGGCAAGTCCGCCGCGGTCGTGCTGCCGGACGCGGACGTCGACACCGCGGTGGCCGGGATCGTCCCGGCGGCCTGGATGAACAACGGACAGGCCTGTGTCGCCCAGACCCGCATCCTGCTGCCGCGCTCCCGCTACGACGAGTTCGCCGAGGCGCTGGCCGCCGCCGCGAACGCCCTCGTCGTCGGCGACCCGCTGGACCCGGCGACCCAGGTCGGCCCGCTGGTCGCCCAGCGCCAGCAGCGCCGCAACCTCGACTACATCCGCATCGGCCAGGAGGAGGGCGCCAAGATCCTCACCGGCGGCGGTCGCCCACACGGCCTGGACCGCGGCTGGTACGTCGAGCCGACGCTCTTCGGGGATGTCGACAACTCCATGCGGATCGCGCGGGAGGAGATCTTCGGGCCCGTGATCTGCCTGCTCCCCTACGGCGAGGAGTCCGAGGCCGTGAAGATCGCCAACGACTCGGACTACGGGCTCAGCGGCAGCGTCTGGACGGCCGACGTCGAGCGCGGCATCGAGGTCGCCCGACAGGTGCGTACCGGCACCTACTCGGTCAACACCTTCAGCCTCGACATGCTCGGCCCGTTCGGCGGCTACAAGAACTCCGGGCTGGGGCGCGAATTCGGGCCCGAGGGGTACGGCGAGTACCTCGAACACAAGATGATCCACCTCCCGGCGGGCTGGGAGGCGTAGAGAGAATGGGAGACCGCTGGCACGTCGAGGTCGACCGGTCGGTGTGCATCGGCTCGGCCCAGTGCGTCCACCGGGCACCCGACGGATTCCGCCTCGACACGGCCCGCCAGTCCCACCCGGTCGAGGCGGAGACGGACGCCAACGAGCAGGTTCTGGCGGCGGCGGAGACCTGCCCGGTGGAGGCGATCGTGATCACGCTGCTGGGGAGCGGGGAGCCGGTCTTTCCGCCGGAGGATTAGGGAATATTTACCCTTTTCATCCTTCAGTGGGCGTTCTATTCTGGTAAGAGGCCTACGGGACGAGTGAGGGAGTCCGAACCGGAGTAGCCGACTCGGCGGAAAGCAACAGCTCGACGCTTACGCCGGTGCCGACGTCGACGGTCCGGGCTGAGAGGCCAGAAGGCAGCAGTCAGGCCGGATGGCGACCCCCATTACCTGATCCGGGTAATACCGGCGCAGGGAACCCGTCTCGTAGGTCATTCACGTGTCTGTGGGGGCCGTGGGGGCCGTGAGGTCGATCAGACGGCAGACCGTCTCGATGTCGATCTTCACCTGGGCGATAGAAGCGCGGCCCGACAGCCAGGTGATCAGCGCCGAGTGCCAGGTGTGCTCGATGACCCGCACCGCCGACAGCTGCTCCGGCGTCGGATTCTCCTGCCCCATCGCGTCCAGGATGATCACGGTCGTCTGCCGGGACACCTGATCCACCTCCGGCGACACACTGCGATCCGCGAAGGTCAGGGCGCGGACCATGGCGTCGGCCAGATGCGGCTCGCGCTGCAGGGCCCGGAAGGCGCGCATCAACGTCTCCGCGACCCGCTCCGCCGCCGTGTCGCCCGCGGGCGGCTTCTTCCGCAGCGTGCCGTGCATGTGCTCCAGCTGATCCTGCATCGTGGCGACCAGTAGATGGATCTTGGAGGGGAAGTAGCGGTAGAGGGTGCCGAGCGCTACCTGCGACGACTCCGCGACCTCCCGCATCTGCACCGCGTCGAAACCACCCCGGCTGGCCAACTGCGCGCTCGCGTGCAGGATGCGGCGGCGGCGCGCCGCCTGGCGCTCGGTGAGGGGCGGGGTGACGGGTCTCGCGGTACTGGCTGCCACCTTGTCCACCTTGTTCCCCTCGCCATGGCGCGACCGTGGCGTGAATCACCTGATCCACTGCTCACGCCGCCTCTACCTGCCGGTAGATTCGGAGCCTCTTGAACGATCAAGTCTGTAACTTGTTCTAGATTAGCGTCCCGGCGTAATCTCGCGGGACAGTGCAGGGAGAAGGGGGCCCAGAGTGACCGCTGAGGCCAGTCGGACGGGTTCCCCCAAGGAGCCCGCCGCGGACGGCGAGCGACCTCTCGACATCGCGCTTCTCACCTATAAAGGGAACCCGTTCTGCGGCGGCCAGGGCGTCTACGTCCGCCACCTCTCCCGCGAACTGGCCCGCCTCGGCCACCGGGTCGAGGTCATCGGCTCCCAGCCCTACCCGGTCCTCGACGAGGGCGTCCCGCTCACCGAGCTGGCCAGCCTCGATCTGTACCGCCAGCCGGACCCCTTCCGCACCCCGAAGCGGGGCGAGTACCGCGACTGGATCGACGCGGTGGAAGTGGCCACCATGTGGACCGGCGGCTTCCCCGAGCCCCTGACCTTCTCCCTGCGCGCCCGCCGCCATCTGCGCGCCCGGCGCGGCGAGTTCGACGTCGTCCACGACAACCAGACGCTGGGGTACGGCTTGTTGGGCGACGTGGGAGCCCCTCTCGTCACCACCATCCACCACCCCATCACCGTGGACCGCCAGTTGGAGCTGGACGCAGCCGAGGGCTGGCAGCGCCGGTACTCGGTGCGCCGCTGGTACGCCTTCACCCGGATGCAGAAGCGCGTCGCGCGCCGCCTGCCGTCCGTCCTCACCGTCTCCGGCACCTCCCGCGCCGAGATCGTCGACCACCTCGGGGTGCGCGAGGACCGTATCCACGTCGTCCACATCGGCGCCGACACGGACCTGTTCAAGCCGGATCCGTCGGTGGCGGTCGTCCCCGGCCGGATCGTCACCACCTCCAGCGCGGACGTCCCCCTCAAGGGACTCGTCTTCCTCGTCGAGGCGCTCGCGAAGGTGCGCACCGAACACCCCGACGCCCACCTCGTCGTCGTCGGCAAGAAGCCCGCCGAGGGCCCGGTCGCGCAGGCCGTCGAGCGGTACGGCCTCGAAGGCGCCGTCGAGTTCGTCAAGGGCATCTCGGACGCCGAACTGGTCGACCTGGTCCGCTCGGCGCAGGTCGCCTGCGTGCCGTCGCTGTACGAGGGCTTCTCCCTCCCCGCCGCCGAGGCCATGGCCACCGGCACGCCCCTGATCGCCACGACCGGCGGCGCGATCCCGGAGGTGGCCGGCACGGACGGCGAGACCTGTCTGGCGGTACCGCCCGGCGACGCGGGTGCGCTGGCCGCCGGCCTGAGCCGACTCCTGGGCGACCCCGAGTTGCGCGTACGGCTCGGCCGGGCCGGCCGCGAGCGGGTGCTGCGGCACTTCACCTGGGCCCGAGCCGCGGAAGGCACGGTGGCCCACTACCGCGAGGCGATCGCCCGCTCCGCGGCCACGGACCAAGGCCGCTCCGCGCCCCCAGCCGTCGATCGCTCCGCGATCCAGACCCCCGGCCGCTCCGCGGCGGCCTCAGAAGGTTCCTATTCCGAAAGCAGGGCCACGTGCTGACCGTCGACTTCTCCCGGTTCCCGCTAGCCCCGGGCGACCGCGTACTGGACCTCGGATGCGGTGCCGGCCGGCACGCGTTCGAGTGCTACCGGCGCGGCGCCCAGGTCGTCGCGCTGGACCAGAACGGCGAGGAGATCCGCGAGGTCGCGAAGTGGTTCGCGGCGATGAAGGAGGCGGGCGAGGCCCCCGAGGGCGCCACCGCGACGGCGATGGAGGGCGACGCGCTCGCGCTGCCCTTCCCCGACGAGTCCTTCGACGTCGTCATCATCTCCGAGGTCATGGAGCACATCCCGGACGACAAGGGCGTACTCGCCGAGATGGTCCGGGTGCTCAGGCCCGGCGGCCGGATCGCCATCACCGTCCCGCGCTACGGCCCCGAGAAGGTCTGCTGGACGCTGTCCGACGCCTACCACGAGGTCGAGGGCGGCCACATCCGCATCTACAAGGCGGACGAACTGCTCGCGAAGATCCGCGAGGCGGGCCTCAAGCCGTACGGCACCCACCACGCCCACGCGCTGCACTCGCCGTACTGGTGGCTGAAGTGCGCGTTCGGCGTCGACAACGACAAGGCGCTGCCGGTGCGGGCGTACCACAAGCTGCTGGTCTGGGACATCATGAAGAAGCCGCTGGCCACCCGGGTCGCCGAACAGGCGCTGAACCCGCTGATCGGCAAGAGCTTCGTGGCGTACGCGACCAAGCCCCATCTCCCCCGGGTGGACGCCAAGTGACCACCCCCCGGACAGAACACCTCGTCCTGCCCGGGGTCCTCACCGCCGAGCAAGCCGCCGCGACCGTCGCCGGACTGCTCGCCGTACAGCGGGAGGACGGCGCCATCCCGTGGTTCCGGGGCCATCACCTCGACCCCTGGGACCATGTCGAAGCGGCCATGGGCCTGGACGCGGCCGGTGAACACGAGGCCGCCGAGCGGGCGTACGAGTGGCTCGCGCGGCACCAGAACGAGGACGGCTCCTGGTACGCGGCGTACCAGGACGGAGCCTTCGACGACGTCACCGACCGCGGGCGCGAGACGAACTTCGTCGCCTACATAGCCGTAGGAGTGTGGCACCACTACCTCTCCACCGGCGACGACACCTTCCTGGACCGCATGTGGCCGACCGTCTACGCGGCGACCGAGTGCGTGCTGAAGCTCCAGCAGCCCGGCGGACAGATCGGCTGGCGACGGGACGACGACGGTACGGCGACGACGGACGCGCTGCTGACGGGATCCTCCTCGATCCACCACGCGCTGCGGTGCGCGCTCGCCATCGCCGAGCAGCGGGAAGAGCCCCAACCCGACTGGGAGTTGGCGGCGGGAGCCCTTCGCCACGCCATCCGCCGTCACCCCGAGCGGTTCCTGGACAAGGACCGCTACTCGATGGACTGGTACTACCCGGTGCTGGGCGGCGCCCTCACCGGCGCCGAGGCCAAGGCGCGGATCGAGGAGTCCTGGGACCGCTTCGTCGTGCCCGGGCTCGGCGTGCGGTGCGTCGTCCCCAACCCGTGGGTGACCGGCGGCGAATCGGCCGAACTCGCCCTCGCGCTCTGGGCGGTGGGCGAATCCGACCGGGCGCTGGACATCCTCCAGTCGATCCAGCATCTGCGGGACGAGGAGACCGGCCTGTACTGGACGGGCTACGTCTTCGAGGACGACGCGATCTGGCCCAGGGAACTGACCGCTTGGACCGCGGGGTCACTGCTGCTCGCCGTCGCCGCGCTGGGCGGGGACGAGGCGACCTGCCAGGTGTTCGGCGGGGATCGTCTGCCGATGGGGCTGGATCCGGATTGTTGCGGCTGACCTGAGCGGGCCGGGCGCAGTCCGCTGCGGTTCGGCAGCGCCCTGAAGGGGCGCGGGGAACTGCGCGACCAGCCACGACGGCGCCGCAGCGAACCGACGGCACATCGCGGCACTTCCAGCGGAGCGCTCAGTGGCGGTGGGTGCGGTTCGCGATGGCGTGTCCGATGAACAGGTAGACCACCGCGGCGAGACCGTACCCCGCCACCACCCTGGCCCACTGCTCGTCGAAGGTGAACAGGTCGTGGGACCAGCCCGCCAGCCAGCGGGCCGCGTCATGGATGAACTGCACGAAGTCGTTAGCGCGGTTCGCGTCCAGCAGGTACATCAGGATCCACAGGCCCAGAATGAGAGCCATGACGTCGGCGACGATCGCGATGACCGTGCCGGCCTGATTGGCACCGTTGCGATATCGAGGGGACATGCCCCTCGGGTAGCCGCTCAACCGTGAACCAAACGCGAGTTCACCGGTTGAGCTCGGCGAGCACGCGCAGCGACTCCTCGTCCGGGGCCAGCGCGAGCAGGTCCGTCACCGGGCCCTTGCGCCACAACTCCAGGCGTTCGGCGATGCGTTCACGCGGGCCGACCAGGGAGATCTCGTCGGCGAAGGCATCCGGGACGGCGAGCACGGCCTCCTGCCGATGCCCTTCGAGGAACAGCCGCTGGATGCGCCGGGCCTCCTCCTCGTAACCCATGCGAGCCATGAGGTCGGCGTGGAAGTTGTGCGCCGCGTGACCCATGCCGCCGATGTAGAAGCCGAGCATGGTCTTCACGGGGAGCAGGCCTTCGCGTACGTCGTCGCAGACCCGGACCTGGGCCATGGGGGCGACGAGGAAGCCCTCCGGGAGGTCGGGGAGCGCGTATGCCTCGGGGCGGGTGGGCGACCAGTACAGCGGGAGCCAACCGTCGGCGATACGGGTGGTCTGGGCGACGTTCTTCGGGCCCTCGGCGCCGAGGAGGACGGGGAGGTCGGGGCGGAGGGGGTGAGTGATGGGCTTGAGGGCTTTGCCGAGCCCTGTGGCGTCGGCGCCTCGATAGGGAAGGGAATGGAAGCGGCCGTCGAGCGTGACGGGGGCCTCGCGCCTGAGGACTTGCCGTACGACGTCGACGTACTCCCTGGTCGCGCTGAGCGGCGACTTCGGGAACGGGCGCCCGTACCAGCCCTCCACCACCTGCGGCCCGGACAACCCGAGCCCGAGCATCATGCGGCCGCCGGAGAGATGGTCGAGGGTGAGGGCGTGCATGGCGGTCGTGGTCGGCGACCTGGCGGCCATCTGCGCAACCGCCGTACCCAGCTTGATCCTTGACGTCTGCGCGGCGATCCAGGTGAGCGGGGTGAACGCGTCGGAACCCCAACTCTCGGCGGTCCACACGGAGTCGTACCCGAGCCGCTCGGCTTCCTGGGCGAGGGGGACGTGGTCGGGGGAGGGGCCGCGACCCCAGTAACCGAGGGCAAGACCGAGCCGCATGGCACCTCCTGACGGTATGTCAGTTCATGGGGGCTGCGACTGTACGACAACGGCCCCCCGCCCGGAAGGGCGAGGGGCCGTGACGACGGGGTTGTCAGCCGCGCTGAATGCCGCTGGTGTCCTGGAGGACACCGCGACGACCGTCCTGCGTCTGCGCGATCAGGTTCGGGCCGCGCTGCTCGACGGCCAGGTACCAGGTGCCCGGCGCCAGTTCGGCGATCGGCGTGGGCGAACCGTCCTCCCCGAACAGCGGACGCGGCACCGGCACGGCGAACCAGAACGGGGAGAAGTCCCCGGCCGGCTGCGGCGCCTGCGGCTGCTGCCCCGGCTGCGGCTGCCCACCGAACGGCTGCCCGGCCTGCGGCTGAGCGCCGTACGGCTGCCCCGGCTGCGGCGCCGGCTGCTGTGCACCCGGGGCGCCCGGGTAGCCGTAACCACCCTGCGGCTGACCGCCGTAGGGCTGTGGGGCCGCGGGGCGGGGGGCCGGGATGAGGGCGGCCTGGAGGGCGGGGACCAGGGGGCCCGCGACGGCGGCGGCGGCCAGCAGGAGGGCGGCGATCAGGCCGAGGATGAGGCCGGAGCCCGCCCCGACGTCCGAGGCACCGAACTGGTCGCTGAACGCGCCCAGCGGGTCGAAGATTGTCCAGAGCGCCGTCCACGCGGAGAAGATCGTGAGCGCGACACCGAGCGGACCGAGGTCGAGGCCGACGACCTTGCGAGGCTGCGGGAGTGCGCGGGCGACAACGATCAGAACCGCGCCGATGATGCCGCCGAGGTACACGCTCATCACCAGGCCGAGGTTGTCCCAGGCGTTGGGGATGTCACTGCCGTCGCCGTCGAACGTAGCGAGGAACGACGCGACGAAGAGCAACACCGCTGCTCCGATCACCACGCCGTCGCCTCGAGTGAGGGAGCGGATATTCACTTCAAAGGTCCTTCGGTTCAGTCAACTCGTCATCGGTAGAGGCGTCGCTGTCACCATGTCGCCGTAAGGCCCCGGTGTGAAGCGCGGGGGTGGCCCCTCATCGTACGGACGACCCTATCGTCCGTACGATCGGGCTGTCCGCCGGGATCAGTGCGCTGATCACTACCCGCGCAGGAAACTCACGATTCCCTCAGAGATTCCTTGCGCCGCCTTCTGCCGCCACGCACCGCTGGTCAGCTGTGCCGCGTCCTTGGTATCGCGCATGTTGCCGCACTCGATGAACACCTTGGGAACCGTTGACAGATTGAGACCGCCGAGATCCTTGCGGGTGACCAAGCCGGTGCCGTCGCCGACGTAGTTGGAGGGGGCGCTGCCGGTGGCGCGGACGAAGTTGCCCGCGATGCGCTCGCCGAGGTCGCGGGAGGGGGCGACGATCGGGCGGGTGTCCGCGGCGCCGGAGTTCACCGAGCCGGGGAGGATGACGTGGAAGCCGCGGTTGCCGGAGCCGGCGCCGTCCGCGTGGATCGAGACCACCGCGTCGGCCTTCGCCTTGTTGCCGATTCGGGCGCGCTCGTCGATGCAGGGGCCGTACGTACGGTCGCCGTCCTGGGTCAGTTTCACCGTCGCGCCCTGCTCCTCCAGCAGCGTGCGCATGCGGTGGGCGACGTCGAGGGTGAACTTGGCCTCGGTGTAGCCGGCGTTCGTGGCCGTGCCGGTGGTGTCGCACTCCTTGTAGCCGGTGCCGATGTCCACCTTGCGATTGATCTCGGCGGTGTGCTGGAAGTTGGCCGGGTTGTGGCCGGGGTCGATGACGACGACCTTGCCCTTGAGGGGGCCGGAGGCGGCAGGAGGGGCGGAGCTCGTGGCGCTCGGGCTCGGCTTCTCGTCGTCGGTGGGGGACGAGGACACAGGGGCCGACGGTGTCCCCACCGCCGTCGCCTCCGCGCCGCCACTCCCGTCACCGGCGCTGCCGAGTCCCTCGTACACCACCCATCCCAGCAGTGCGCCGGGCACCAGCGCGGCGAGGGCCACGGTCAGGGGGCTGCGCCTCGGGCGGCGGGGCGGTTCGAATTCAGGGCCTGCGTACGACACGTCTGCGACTCTAACCGGGCCCTCAGGTCCCCGCCCCCGTTCGCCGCAGCACACGCAGCGAGTCGGTGACGGAGATCTCCTCGAAGGCTCCCGAGGCGAGGGCGCGCAGGTATACGCGGTACGGGGCCTGGCCCGTGAATTCGTCCAGCGGGTTCGGGAACACGTCGTGGATCAGCAGCAGGCCGCCTTCGGCCACATGGGGGGCCCAGCCCTCGTAGTCCGCGGTGGCGTGCTCGTCGGTGTGGCCGCCGTCGATGAAGACCAGGCCGAGGGGGGAGGTCCAGACCTTCGCGATCTGCGGGGAACGGCCGACCATGGCGATCACGTGGTCCTCCAGGCCCGCCCGGTGGAGGGTGCGGCGGAACGTCGGGAGCGTGTCCATCAGGCCCAGCTCGGGGTCGACCGTCTCCGGGTCGTGGTACTCCCAGCCCGGCTGCTGCTCCTCGCTGCCGCGGTGGTGGTCGACGGTGAGGGCCGTCACGTCGGCGGCGCGGGCCGCGTCGGCCAGGAGGATCGTGGAGCGGCCGCAGTAGGTGCCGACCTCGAGGAGGGGCAGGCCGAGCCCGCCTGCCTCCATCGCCGCCGCGTAGAGCGCGAGGCCCTCGCCGACCGGCATGAACCCCTTCGCCGCCTCGAACGCGGCCAGGATCTCGGGCTCCGGCTTCATGAGGGCCTTTCGGTCGTGCGAGGGTTTCGGCGCCCCATGCTGCCGTACCCCCCGGTCGGCGAGCTACCGGGGGGTACGGCGGGCTGGATCAAGGCGCGGAAAGGGTCAGGGCGCCGGAAGGATCAGGGTGCGTCCGAGATGTCCAGCTTGTTCACCTTGATCCGTGAGGTGTCGAATTCCCAGGCGACGTAGAACTTGCCCGGGGCGTACTCGTCGGCCATCGGGTACGTGTCCCAGCCCGCGCCCGTGGTGCCCTGCTGATCGGGGTCCTTGTCGGCCGTCGCGCCGTTGGCGAAGAACTTGCCCGCGCTCCAGGCGGCGCCGGGGCGTTTCGTCTTGTAGTTCAGGATGTCGCGGTTGGTGGCGGTGTTGTAAAGGGACAGGTACTGGCCGTTGCTGTCCTTGATGAACTGGACCTTGGAGTTCAGGCTCGGCAGGTTGCTGTCGAGCGTGAAGGGGGTCCAGGTCAGGCCGCCGTCGGAACTGGTGGCCGTCGCCGCGCGGGTCTGGGTGCCGATGCTGCGGGCGACCATGACCAGCTTGTTCGGGTCGTCCTGCGAGACGGCGATCTGGGGTTCGGCGGCGTCGAGGTTCGACGGGTCGGGCACGATGCCGCCGGCCGTCCAGGTCTTCAGGTCCGAGGAGATCAGCACGCCGTTCTCGCGGCCCGAGGCCCAGAACGGGATGACGTGCTTGCCGTTCGCGAGCTTGACCGGACGTCCGGCGAAGATGAGGTTCGCGAGTCCCTCGTCGGCGGTCGTGTCCGGGAGGTCGAGCGGCATGGTGACGGGGTAGTTCTGCCAGGTGTGGCCCTCGTCGGTGCTGCGCTTGACCACGATGGCGTCGATCGGCAGGCCCGAGTTGTTGTCGGCGGACGACTTGGTCCGGCCGAGGTAGGCGAAGAGCTCGCTGCCGTTCTGGTAGAGGACCACGAAGTGCCAGGAGTACTCGCTGGTGTCCTGGGCGAGGACCTGCGGGTGGCTCCAGTTCGCGCCGCCGTTGGTGGTGTACGCGTACCGGATGTGGCCGTGGTCGACCTGGCCCGGCACGATCCCCTCCCGCCAGGCCACGACCGCGTTGTTCGCGCTGGTGGCGATGATGTCGGGGGTGCGGGGGCCGTCGCCCTCGGTCGTCGCCTGGATGTGGGCGACCGACTCGCTCGACGTGCCCTCGGCGGAGGCCGGTCCGGGCAGCAGGAGGCCGGCCACGACGGCCAGGACCAGCGCGGTCAGAAGCGCGGGCACGGCCCGCTTGCGGGTTACCACAGCCATTGCTGGTCCTTGTTCGTGCCGCAGCCCCACTGGACGGCCTGGATGCCGACGGTCGGGCTGGTGTTGGGGATGGCGAGGCAGAGGCCGGTCTTGGCGTTCTTCAGGCGCTCGTCGCCGTCGTGGAGCCAGACCTGCTCATCGCCCTGCTCGGTGCCGCAGCCCCACTGGATGGCCTTGACGCCGGGGGTGGGGTCGCCGCCCGGGATGGCCAGGCACTTGCCGCTGGCCTTGTTGACGACGTGGTAGCCGCCGCCCGTCATCGGCTGGAGCGACCAGTAGTTGCTTTCGCTGTAGCTGCACGTCCACTGGACCATCACGGTGCCGTTGTCCGGGTTGGACGCGGGGTTGGCCAGGCAGAAGCCGGTGCCCTGGTTGAACAGGCGGGCGTTGACGACGGCTTCGGCGGCCGCGGCGGCCGGCACCGAGCCGGTCAGCGACGATCCCGTCAGGACGGGCGCGCAGATAAGGGCGGCGGCCGCCAGGACGGCGGCCGCCTTTCTGTGCAGGTTCATGACAGAGAAGATTCCTTCGTCACTTCAACGGGCGGATGTCAGTAGACCCACCGCTGGTTGAAGTTCTCGGTGCAGGTCCACTGGATGATCTCGGTGCCGTTGGCCGTGCTGGAGTTCGGGACCGCCAGGCACAGGTCGCTGTTGAGATTGCGCAGCCGGCCCCAGCTGTCCTTGATGAAGACCTGCTCGGTCTTGCGGGAGTCGCAGCCCCACTGAACGGCCTGGGTGCCCAGCGTCGTGCTGGAGTTGGGGATGGCGATGCACAGCTTGCTGTTGAGGTTTCTGATGATGTACCGGTTGCCGTCGCCCCCGGCGACGCCTGTCAGCGTCCAGTCCTGCTCGGAGAAGTTGTTGCACTCCCACTGGATCAGGCCCGTACCGGCCGTCTGGCTGGAGTTGGGCACCGCCAGACACTTGCCGGTGGACCGGTTCTCCAAGGGCCGGTAGTCGTCCTCCGCGTGGGCGGTGGCGGAGAAGGACACGGCGCACACGGCCGTCGCGGCGACGGCGGCGATCTTCGTCAGGGTCTTCACGGGCATGGTGAGCTCCGTCGGTGTAGGGGGTGGTCGCTGGTGCCCGATCAGAATGCGAGTCGACATGTGGTGATGTCGTTAGCAATGGGTCCACTGCGACTTGACGGTGGGTCTACTGGGCCGCGAGCAGCGCCCGTTGCCGGTACTCGCTCGGCGGGACTCCGTAGGCGGCGCGGAATCCTCGGGAGAAGTCGGAGGCGCGGGGCAGGCCCCAGCGGGCGGCGATGGCGTGGATCGGGGTGCGGCTGTGCGCCGGGTCGGCGAGATCGTGGCGGGCGCCCTCCAGACGCTGGCGGCGGATCCAGGCGGCGACCGTCTCGCCGCCCGCCGCCTGCTGGAAGATGCGGTGCAGATAGCTGAGGGAGATGTGGTGCGCGGCGGCGATCACGGGCGGGGTCAGCTCCGGGTCGTGCAGCCGCTGCCGTATGAACGCGCGGATGCGCTCGACCATCGCGCGGTGCCGGGTCTCCGGCGGCAGGGCGTCCTCCGCCTCCAGTGTCTGGGCGATCCAGGCCGACATCAGGTCGACCAGGATCATGCCCAGACGCGAGGTGTCGGACGGACCCAGGTGGGCGGCCTGCCGCTCCAGGCCGGTGAGGAATTCGCCCAGCAGCGCGCCGACCCCGGTCCGCCCCGGCAGGGGTCTGCCGAGCAATTCCCGGTTCGGCGGCACCGGGAGCAGCACCTTGGGCACCTCGACGCCGAGGATCTTGAGCATCCGGCCGTCCTTGTCGTCGTACGAACGCAGGTCGCCGGGGAGTGAACTGTCGGCCAGATAGAGGTCGTTCGGGCCGAAGACGGTGCTCCGGCCGCCGTGCTCGAAGGCGAGAGTGCCGCCCAGGACCAGCCTCAGATGGAGGATCTCCGGGTCGGAGCGGCGCACCATGCGGGCGGTGCGCAGATAGCGCGAGGGCAGGAACGAGGCCGACCACGCCGACACCGGTCCCAGGTCCCGCAGGCGTAACTCCGCCCGGTAGTCGGCGGCGTAATCACTGGTGACGTCCAGGGGAGCGGCGGTGCGGCCGACCCCCTCGCGCCAGTAGGCGAGTCTGTCCTGCGCGGGCACGTCCGCGCACCGGAAAACGGTCCCTGTCATCTCCACCCCGCTCCAAACGCCCCCGGTCACAGGAAGATCACAGAGACGGATGGTGCGTGGGGGAGCTCTTCTCACCGTGAACGGCGGGTGTATTCGCGGCGAAGAGATCTTCTCGGGTCGATCAGGGCGTGGGCAGCGCCAGATCCACGTCGACTGTGCCGTCGTCGCCCGCGTGGGTCGCCGAAGAGGCGTGCGGGCCGTGGCCGTTGGCCTTGGCGGCCAGGACGTAGGCGCCCTGGGCCGGGACGGAGAGGGTGTAACTGCCGTCCTCCGCCGAGAGCGTGGCGCCCGCCTGGCGGCCCCGGCGGTCGATCAGGGTGACCTTGGCGCGGGCGACCGGGGCGCCGGCGGCGTCCAGGACCCGGCCGCGGAAGCCGCGCAGGGCCTCCTCGGCGCGGGCGAGGTTGGCCTCCTCCTCGCTGCTGGCGCGCAGTTGGGGCTCGCGGTTCGGCTTGGGCAGGAACAGGGCGAGCAGCAGGCCGACCGCCACCGCGCCGGTCGCGATCAGGAAGGAGACGCGGAAGCCGTGCATGGTCGGGATCTCCACGCCGTTCACGGTGTCCGCCGTGTTGGCCAGCACCATGCCGATGACGGCGCTGGAGACGGACGTACCGATGGACCGCATCAGCGTGTTGAGGCCGTTGGCCGCGCCCGTCTCGGAGGCGGGGACCGCGCCGACGATCAGCGCGGGCAGCGAGGAGTAGGCGAGGCCGATGCCCGCGCCGAGGAGTACCGCGATGACGAGGGACTGCCAGGCGGCGCTCATCAGGCCGAGGCCGGCGCCGTAGCCGATGGCGATGATCAACAGGCCCAGGATCAGGGTGAACTTGGGGCCGTGCTTCGCCGAGAGGCGGGCGTAGACGGGGGCCGTGAACATCATCGTCAGGCCCAGCGGGGCGACCAGCAGACCCGCGACGACCATCGACTGGCCGAGGCCGTAGCCGGTGGACTCGGGCAGCTGGAGGAGCTGGGGGAGGACCAGGGAGACGACGTAGAAGGAGACGCCGACCATGATCGAGGCGAGGTTGGTGAAGAGGACGGCGGGGCGGGCGGTGGTGCGCAGGTCGACCAGGGGGGCCTTGGTGCGCAGCTCGTAGACGCCCCACAGGAGCAGGACGGCGGCGGACGCGGCGAACAGGCCGAGGGTGGTGGTGGAGGTCCAGCCCCAGTCGCTGCCCTTGGTGATCGGGAGGAGGAAGAGGACCAGGCCGGTGGACAGGCCCAGCGCGCCCGGCAGGTCGAAGGAGCCCTCGGCGCGCATCGGGGACTCCGGTACGACGAGGAGGGTGAGGGCGATGGCCAGGACGCCGAGGCCCGCGGCGCCGTAGAAGAGGGCGTGCCAGTCGGAGTTCTGGGCGACCAGGGCCGCGGCGGGCAGCGCGAGTCCGCCGCCGACGCCGATCGAGGAACTCATCAGGGCCATCGCCGAGCCGAGCTTCTCGCGGGGCAGCATGTCGCGCATCAGGCCGATGCCGAGCGGGATCGCGCCCATCGCGAAGCCCTGCAGGGTACGGCCGACGATCATCGGGATCAGGGCGCTGGTGACGGCGCTGACCAGGGCGCCTGCCACCATCACGGCGAGGCTGAGGACCAGCATGCGTCGCTTGCCGTACAGGTCGCCGAGGCGGCCCATGATCGGGGTGGCGACGGCGCCGGAGAGAAGGGTGGAGGTGAGGACCCAGGTGGCGTTGCTGGGGGAGGTGTCCAGCAGCAGCGGCAGGTCCTTGATGACCGGCACGAGCAGGGTCTGCATCACCGCGACCACGATGCCCGCGAAGGCGAGGACGGGGACGACTGCGGGCCGGTCGTTGGTCGTACGTGTCATGTGTAGCTTGAACTCGGTGCGCCCGGGCAACTATTCCGATGCTTTGGCCAGCTAACGAAATCTTGACCTGCTCATGGGGATCCGCCGGGGCGGAGAAGGGGCATTGAGCGGGCGTTGAGCGGACCTCGGTCCGCGTACCTACGTCCGGAGACCGAGCGGATTCGCTGCCAAAACCTGATGCCAGGGGTGTAAGCGGGTTGAGAGCATGACAGACATGCTCGAAGCCGCCGGCGTCACCCAAGTGCCCCCTCGCACCACGCCGCCCGCCTGGGTGGTGGTGGCGCTCGCGTGTGCGGGGCAGTTCCTGGTCGTGCTCGATGTGTCCGTGGTGAACACGGCACTGCCCTCGATGCGCACCGGGCTCGGGCTGAGCGAGCAGGGACTGCAGTGGGTGGTGAACGCCTACGCCATCGCCTTCGCCGGGTTCATGCTGCTCGGCGGCCGGGCCGGTGACCTCTACGGGCGCAAGCGAATGTTCCTGGTCGGGCTCGGCCTGTTCACGCTGGCCTCGCTCGGCGGCGGACTCGCCCAGGACGACTGGCAGTTGCTGGTGGCGCGGGCGGTGCAGGGGCTCGGCGCGGCCGTGCTGGCGCCGTCCACGCTGACCATCGTCACCTCAGCGGTGCCGGAGGGCGCGGCCCGGGCGCGGGCCATAGCGACCTGGACCGCGGTGGGCGCGGGCGGCGGCGCGGCGGGCGGACTGGTCGGCGGACTGCTGGTCGAGGTCCTGTCCTGGCGCTGGGTGCTGCTGATCAACGTGCCGATCGGCGCGGTGGTGCTGTTCGGGGCCGCCCGCTACCTGGCCGAGAGCCGCGCGGGGGACGGACGCCGGCTCGATCTGCCGGGCGCGGTGCTGGTGACGGCGGGGCTCGCGACACTGGCGTACGGGATCTCGCAGACCGAGGCCGAGGGCTGGACGGCGACGGCCACGCTGGTGCCGCTGCTCGCCGGGCTCGCCATGATCGGGCTGTTCCTCGCCGTGGAGGCGCGCACGGCGGCGCCGCTGATGCCGCTCGGACTGCTCGCACGCCGACCGGTGTCCTCGGCGAACGTGTCGATGTTCCTGTGCGGCTCCTCCATGTTCTGCATGTGGTTCTTCATGACGCTGTACGCGCAGAACGTGCTCGGCTACACACCGCTGGAGGCCGGTCTGGCGCTGGTGCCGAGTTCGCTGGCGGTGATCGTCGGTTCCAAGATGGCGCCGCGATGGATGCCCCGGCTCGGCGCACGCAACCTGGCCGCGCTCGGCACCCTCATCGCGGCGGTCGGTTTCGGCTGGCAGTCGCTGCTGACCGTGGACGGCAACTACCTCACGGCGATCATGTTCCCGGGGATCCTGATGATGCTCGGAGCGGGCCTTACGGCGACCCCGCTGGCCGCGCTGGCCACCTCGGGGGCGCCGCCGCAGGAGGCGGGCCTGGTGTCGGGGCTGGTGAACACCTCGCGGGTGATGGGCGGTTCGCTGGGCCTCGCGGTGATGTCGACGATCGCGGCGGCCCGGACCGAGAGCAGCTCCGGCGGTACGGCGCGGGCGCTGACGGAGGGGTACGCGCTGGTGTTCCGCACGGGCGCCGGAGTGCTGCTGGCCGGGGTGCTGCTGATGCTGGTGTGGCTGCCGCGGAAGAATGCGCCGGGGAAATCGGTGGGGAAATCGGTGGGGAAATCGGCGGGGTGAGGCAACGGTTCGTGCGGCTCATGGACTCCTTCATTCATCAAGGAGGTGCCCATGGGGGAACGGACACAGGCTCGGGACGAGGAGTTCCAGAGCTTCGTCACCGGCCGCTGGCCGCGGCTGATGCGCACGGCATTTCTCCTCACGGGGGAGCAGCACGCCGCGGAGGACTTGGTCCAGTCGACTCTCGAACAGGTCTATGTGGCCTGGCGCAGGGTCGGCTCGGCCGATGAACCGGAGGCGTATGTACGGCGCGTGATGATCAACGCCCACGCGCGCAAGCACCGCAGAAGGCTCAAGGAGTTCCTGGCGCCCAAGGACGACTCGGGCCTGGTCCGCGAGGTCCCCGACACCGGTGACCGCATCGCCCAGGCCGACGACCGGGGCGTCCTGTTGAAGGCGCTCGCCCAACTGCCGCCCCGGCAGCGGGAGGCGGTGGTCCTGCGCTACTGGGAGGACCTGACCGAGACACAGACGGCGGAGGCGATGGGCTGTTCCGTCGGCGCGGTGAAGAGCAACGCGGCCAAGGGGATCGCGAAGTTGCGCGCCATACCGGGCCTGGCGGAGACGGTGACGTACGGAGGGCGGATGCGATGAGCGCGGACCGGGAGACGAACCTCGACATGACACACAGGGACATCGCCCTCCTGCTGGCCGAGGCGGCGGACGAGGTCGAGATCGGTATAGCCCCCACGCAGGCGGTGATTCGGGGCGGGCGCCGACGCAGGGCACGCAGGTGGGCGGTGGCGGCGGCTACGGCGCTGGTGATCGCGGGGACCTCGGGAGCGGTGGCGGTGGCGGGGCTGCCGGGCGGCGACGACAGGGGGCAGGTGGCCACCCAGCCCTCGCCGTCGGAGCAGCGGGACCTGTCTGCTCCGTACCGGACCACGCTGGCGACCGGGACGGACGAGGGCAAGGAGTGGTCGGTGTTCGTGGACGTGTGGCCGACGCCGCGCAATGAGGCGGAGGCGGACACCGTGTGGAATGCGCTGACGGAAGCCAACGGCACGCCGACGGACGCCAAGGTGCCCTCCGATCTGATCGGTACGGTCACCTACTTCGTGAAGCGCAGCTATGGAGGGGAGACGTCGGGGGTGATGGAGAACAGGATCCCGGCGTCGGACTCGATGTCCGGCAGGGACCTGCAGACCGGCGCGATTCCCCTTGTGCCGGACACCGACGGTCCCCAGCGCCTGGTGATCGGTCAGGTGGCCAAGTCGGCCCAGCACGTCACCTGCGAGTGGAAGGACGGCACCACCGCCGAGGTGGGCAGGGCTCCCGAGGGCGAGGAGAGCAGCACGGACGAGGAACTGATCCGCTCCGCGCAGGGGTCACCGGTGGACTGGTTCGTGTGCCTGGCGCCGAAGGGGACGGCCTTCAAGGAGGCGCTGGTCACCGTACCTCCGGTGGCCGAGGGCGCCCAGTAGTCCTACAGCCACCCCTGCTGCCGGGCCACCCGCAGGGCCTCCGTGCGGTTGCGGGTGCCGGTCTTGCCGATGGCGGAGGAGAGGTAGTTGCGGACCGTGGATTCGGAGAGATGGAGGGCGGCGGCGATATCGGCGACCGTCGCCCCGTCCGCCGAGGAGCGCAGTACGTCGCACTCGCGGGCGGTGAGCGGACTGGGCCCGGCGCTCAGCGCGGCCGCCGCGAGTGCCGGGTCGATCACCGTCTCTCCGGTCAGCACCCGGCGGATCGCCACCGCCAGCTCCTCCACCGGGCCGTCCTTCACCAGGAAGCCGACGGCGCCCGCCTCCATGGCCCGCCGGAGATAGCCGGGCCTGCCGAAGGTCGTCAGGATCAGCACCCGGCAGTCCGGCACCTGCTCGCGCAGCTCGGCGGCGGCGTCCAGGCCGCTACGGACCGGCAGTTCGATGTCGAGGAGGGCCACATCGGGGCGGTGGATGAGGGCCGCGTCCACGATCTTGTCCCCCGAGCCGACCTGCGCCACCACCTCCAGGTCCGGTTCCATCCCCAGCAACAGCGCCAGCGCGCCGCGCATCATCCCCTGGTCCTCGGCGAGCAGCACCCTGATGGACTTGGCGGGGCGATGATCCCGGGGCATCTCGTTCACGGGCCAAGAGTAGGGCGGGAGGGGGTGATCGGAGCGGTGTTGACGGGGGGTTCTTGCAGGTGGTGGGGCGAAGGGAGGGGGAGGGCGGACTCGGTGGGGACCTCGGTGGGGACCTCGGTGGGGACCTCGGCGGGGGCGCCGGCCGGGGCCAACTCCCCTGACCCGCCGGGCAGTTCCGCCGTCACCAGGAAACCGCCCCCTTCGCCCGCCCCCGCGCCGAGCGATCCGCCCGCCGCGGCGAGACGCTCCCGCAGCCCCAACAGTCCCGTCCCGCCGACTCCTGAACCGAGGTCGCCGTGCCCGTCGTCCGACACCGTCAGCCGTACCGACCCCTCGTCCCCCGACACCGTGATTGCACAGCGCCCCGCCCTGCTGTGCCGCACCACATTCGTCGCCGCCTCCCGGACCACCCACCCGAGCAGCGCCTCGGTCCGAGGAGGGAGCGGCGGTCCGGAGCGGTCCACCGTCACCGAGATGCCCGCAGCCGTCAGCGCCGAGTGCGCCCGGTCCAGTTCGGCGTCCAGGCTGCCCTTCCGGTAGCCCGTCACCGCCTCGCGGATCTCCGTCAGGGCCTGTCGGCCTATCGACTCGATGTCCGTGACCTGCAGAACCGCCGCGTCGACATCGCGCTGGGCAAGGCGCCGGGCCGCCTCCGACTTCACCACGATCACCGAGAGGGTGTGGCCGAGGAGATCGTGCAGATCGCGGGAGAAGCGCAGGCGTTCCTCCTCGACCGCGCGCCGGGCCAGTTCCTCACGGGCGGCGCGCAGGTCCCGTACCGCCTCGGACAGGGAGAGGATCGCCGCCGTCACCATCGTGGAGATCGCGGTGGCGTAGGCGGTGTCCAGACCGCCCCAGCCGTCGCGGACCACACAGACGACCCCGGCGAGCACGGTCACCGCGGCGCCGGCCGGGCGCAGGTGCGGCATCCGCACCGCCGCGCCCGTGGCGAGGCCGAGCAGTGGGAAGAACAGCAGCCAGGTGCCGCCGTAGCCGAGGCCCAGGGCGCAGGTCACCGCGGTCAGCAGGGTGAGCGCCACTCGGGTGGACAGCGCCTCGCGGGTCTTCTTCACGAAGGCGCGGAACGTCACGTAGATGTAGAGGCTGTTGAAGGTCAGCAGGCCCAGGCCGCCGATCCAGGGGTTGGAGGTGTGGCCCTGGAAGAGGTTGGAGAAGGCGCCCATGCCCAGCAGCAGCCAGGGGAGCAGGGTCAAGCCCGTGGGCGCCCGGTAGTGCCGGGCGTGCTCGGCCTCGCAGCAGCCGTCGTTCTTCTCGCAGT
This sequence comes from Streptomyces sp. NBC_00287, assembly GCF_036173105.1. Lineage (NCBI taxonomy): Bacteria > Bacillati > Actinomycetota > Actinomycetes > Kitasatosporales > Streptomycetaceae > Streptomyces > Streptomyces sp. NBC_00287. The sequence goes on along the minus strand of NZ_CP108053.1, from coordinate 2,892,532 downwards.
GGTCGTGCGTCATGTGCCACCCCGTTCATGTCGGAGCGCCCAGCGTAGGAAAGCGACCCGCCGCCCGGGCAGGGCCGGGCATACGCACTCCGGCAGTACAAATGTCATCGGACCCAGGGCAGCTGACGCCACGTCAGGAGTCTTCACAACTGCGGGACGCTCGGCTATAACGAGGGCGCCGGACTGGAACGCGTTCTAGATCCGCCCAGCGTTCCGGGTCAGTCCGCCCATGCGCGACCTCGGTGCGGCCGACGGTGCGGACGACCGCGCCGAGGTCTCAGACCCCTCAGGAGCCCCATGCCCATCGACGCAGCGAAGGCCGTAGCCGCCGAACCCCGGTCCGGCGAGATCTCCTGGACCGCCAAGGACGTACAGCTCTACCACCTCGGCATCGGCGCCGGCCTCCCGGCCACCGACCCCGACGAGCTGCGCTACACCCTGGAGTCCCGGCTGCAGGTGCTGCCCAGCTTCGCCACCGTCGCCGGCTCCGGCGCACCCGGAGTGATCAGCGGACTGTCCATGCCCGGCGTCGAGGTCGAGCTGGCCCGCGTGCTGCACGGCGGACAGAGCCTGGAGATCCACCGCCCCCTCCCCGTCGAGGGCACCGCGACCACCACCTCGCGTATCGCCGCCGTGTACGACAAGGGCAAGGCCGCCGTGCTCGTCCTGCGCACCGAAGTCGCCGACGCGGACGGGCCGTTGTGGACCAACGACTCGCAGATCTTCGTCAAGGGCGAAGGGGGCTGGGGCGGCGACCGGGGCCCCTCCGCCCGTCCGGAGCCGCCCACCGGTGAGCCCGACAAGGTCGTCGAGCGGCGGATCCGCGAGGACCAGGCGCTGCTCTACCGACTCTCCGGCGACTGGAACCCCCTGCACGCGGACCCCGAGTTCGCCGCCAAGGCCGGATTCGAGCGGCCCATCCTGCACGGCCTGTGCACCTACGGCATCACGCTGAAGGCGGTCGTCGACACCCTGCTGGGCGGCGACGTGGGCCGGGTGCGGTCGTATGCCACACGGTTCGCCGGGGTCGTGTACCCGGGGGAGACCCTGCGCATCCGTATGTGGGACCAGGGCGACGCCGTCCGGGTCGCCGTCACCGTCGTCGAACGGGACGACGCGCCCGCCCTCACCGACACCGTCGTCCACCACGCTTGAGTCCATCGAGGGGAGCCGCACCATGCGCGCAGCCGTACTGCACGAGACCGGCCAGGACAAACTTGAGGTCCTCGACGATGTCGAGGCGGTGGGGTTCGGTCCCGGCCGGGTGAGGATCCGGGTGCGGGCCAGCGGGCTCTGCCACTCGGACCTGTCCGCGATGAACGGCGTACTGCCGCAGCCGGCCCCCTTCGTGCCCGGGCACGAAGGCGCGGGGGAGATCCTCGAAGTCGGCGAAGGCGTCAGCAATCTGAAGCCCGGCGACCGGGTCGTCGTCTGCTGGCTGCCCGCCTGCGGCGCCTGCCCCGCCTGCAAGCGCGGCCAGACGGAACTCTGCCTGGCCGGGTTCATGAACGCCGGCACCCCCAACTTCAAGCGCCCCGGCGGCGATGTCTTCGGCTTCGCCGGCACCGGCACCTTCACCGAGGAGGTCGTTGTCGACGCCGGCTGCGCGGTGCCGATCCCGGAGGACGTGCCGTTCGACATCGCCGCGCTCATCGGCTGCGGGGTGACGACGGGCCTCGGCGCCGCGATCAACACCGCCGACATGGAGGCCGGTTCCTCGGTCGCCGTCATCGGCTGCGGCGGTGTCGGCATCTCCGCGATCCAGGGCGCCCGGCTCAAGGGCGCCGCCGAGATCGTCGCCGTCGACCCCGTCCTCAGCCGCCGCGAGGCCGCGCTCACCTTCGGCGCCACCAGGGCCATAGCGCCCGACGAACTGCCGGGCGCCAAGCAGGAGATCACCGGCGGCGAGGGCTTCGACTATGTCTTCGAGGTCGTCGGCAAGTCCGCCACCGCCCGCACCGCCTACGAGAACACCCGGCGCGGCGGCACCCTGGTGGTCGTCGGCGCGGGCGCCATGGACGACTTCCTCCAGCTCAATATGTTCGAGCTGTTCTTCGACGAGAAGCGGATCCTGCCGTCCCTGTACGGCGGCGGCGATGTCCTGCGCTCCTACGAGCGGACCATCGCCCTGTGGCGGGCGGGCCGGATCGACCTGGCCGGGATGATCACCCACCGGGTGCCCCTGGCCGAGATCAACGAGGCCCTCGACCAGATGCGTACGGGCAGCGCGCTGCGTACGTGCATCGAGCTGTGAGGCCTTTGATGGCCACCCCGCCGTCGGGCGTTCCGCTGGAAGGGCTGACCGCGATCGTCACCGGCGCGGGCAGAGGCCTCGGCCGCGCCGAGGCCCTGGAGCTGGCCCGGCTCGGCGCTGCCGTCGTCGTCAACGACTACGGACAGCCCGGCCGGGACGGCTCCGGCGAGTCCTCCGCCGGACCCGCCGAAGACACGGCCGCCGAGATCCGCGCGGCGGGCGGACACGCCCTCGCGCACACCGGGGACGTCTCCGACTTCCAACAGGCCGCCCGACTCGTCCAGTTGGCGATCGAGGAGTTCGGCAAGCTGGACATCCTCGTCAACAACGCGGGCATCCTGCGCGACCGTATGGTCTTCTCCATGACCGAGGACGAGTGGGACTCGGTGATCCGCGTCCACCTCAAGGGGCACTTCAACACCACCCGGTTCGCGGCCGCGCACTGGCGCGAGCGGTCCAAGGCGGACGGCGGGCCGGTGTACGGGCGGATCGTGAACACCTCCTCGGAGGCGTTCCTCGCCGGATCCGCCGGACAGCCCAACTACGCGGCCGCCAAGGGCGGAATCGTCGGCCTGACCACCTCCACGGCCCTCGCCCTCGCCAAGTACGGCGTGACGGCCAACGCCATCTGCCCGCGCGCCCGCACCCGGATGACCGAGGACGTGTTCAGCAAGCCCGCGGAAGAGGGCCTCGACCCGCTCGCCCCCGAGCATGTCGCCCCGCTCGTCGGCTACTTGGCCTCGCCCGCCGCCGCGCGGATCAACGGCCAGCTCCTCGTCGTGCACGGCGGCATGGTCGCGGTCGTCGAACGGCCGCGGGTCCGGGCGCAGTTCGACAGCAAGCAGGACACCTTCAGCTACGACGAGCTGGACGCCGTACTCACTCCGCACTACGCGGACCGGCCGCCGGGGGAGACGTTCGCGGCGGCGGAGGTGCTGGGCCTGAAACGGGCGTAGCCGGCGCGGACACAGAACGGCCCCCGCACCTCTCACGAAGTGCGGGGGCCGCTTCCGTCGTTCAGGCCGCCGTCTCGGTCTGCTCCACCGGCTTGCGGTGGCGGCCCCGCGGGGCCGCCTCGCCGTCGTGGGACGAGACCGGACCGCGGTGCCTGCCGTGACCTTGGTTCTCCTGGTCCTGGGCGGGCGGCTGGGTCATAGTGGCGTCGCTCATCGGAAGAAATTCACCCCGTCAACATGATCTTTCAGACAGCCGGGCGATTTTAACCGTCACACCTCGGGCCGAATCCAGCCGCACACGCCGACCGCCACTACTTCGTTACAAGACGCCCCAACGGCGCTTGCTGCAAGGGCACGGGACGCGCCACGACGGGCTCCGGGGGATCCGTGTCCGGCGGCTCCTCGGCGCCCGGCGAACCGGCCGCCGACGAAGCCGCGCCGTCCCGGACCGGATCCCCCGAAGCGTCCTCCCCCTCCCCAGTGGGAGTCATGGGTGCCAGTCGGTCCACCCCACAGGGCACCTCGCCGGTGGCATACGGCAGCTGCAGCTCCCCCTCCCGCGTCCACAACCCGGCCCCCGCCAACCACCCCTCGGGCGCCGGAAGATGACGCATCTGCTTCTCGGTGGGCCGCCACACCCCGAGCCAGCTGCCGAGCGGGCCGTCCACCCGCAGCGCCACCCCGCAGTTCTCCGGCATCAGCACCTGCCCCGGCTGGATCGCGAACGGGCTCACCGTGCAGTCGGGCACCCGCAGACACTCCGGGAAGCGCACCGGCAGCGTGCTGCCCAGCACCCCCCACCCCAGCCTCGGCCGCTGCCCCGGCTCCGGCGCGTCCGAGCCGATCAGCAGCAGCCCGCTGTCCGGGTCCGCCAGCAGCAGCCGGTCGTCGCTGTCCGCCGCGATCTGGAGCAGCGGCGACACCTCACCGGCGCGCTCCAGATCCACCACGACGGCCTTGGTCCGCCCGCCGACCTCCCGGTCCAGCGCCAGCATCCGCCCCGTGCGATCCAGCCACACCCCGCCCGAGCAGCGCCCGGGAATCTCGGCGACATGCTCGGGCCCGAAGGCGCCGCCCGCCACCAGCCAGATGTCGCTGGTGTGCCGGCCCACGGCGAGGGCGTACGCCTTGCGCCCGCACGGCGCCGGAGGCAGCAGCCGCAGCCGGGTGTCCGGCTCGGGGCACTCGACCGCGCCGATCAGCAGCTCGCCGGTGCCGGGCCCGGTCGGGTAGAGCAGGGTGAAGACATGCCGTCCGTCGGTGGGCCGCCGGATCAGGACGCGTCCGTCGCTCATCGGCTGCACCTCGGTGCCGGGCTCCTCCGGCTGGTTGCCGGGCAGCGGCACCGCGTACGGCTCGGGTCCGTCCAGCGTCCAGCGCTCCGGGAACCAGCAGTCGCCGTCCAGCGCGAGGCGCGCGGCGTAGGCACCGTCCGCGGTGATCGCACACCCCGCCCGCGGCGCCTCGGACTCGGGAGCGGCGGTTTCGATGGCACAGGCCGTCATCGTCTGGTCACCTCCGGCGACGAAGCTAGTTTTCGTACGCACAGACGTGGGACCGGCAGGCTTCCGTTTCACACATAAGGGTGTTCCAGGAACGATTCGCCTGAGGAAACGGGGACGGATGTGCTCCGCGGGAGCCGTGACACCCGGCGGACCTCGCGCAAGTCCTGGGAAGGCCCTGCGACGGTTCTACGTCACAGAACAGCCAGGTAGCCTTTTCCCCGTGCCCCGTCTGTCTGAAGTCATCGCCGCGCTGGAGAACCTGTGGCCCGCCGAGCGGGCCGAGTCCTGGGACGCGGTCGGCACCGTCGTGGGCGACCCCGACCAGGCGGTCACCCGGGTCCTGTTCGCCGTCGACCCGGTCCAGGAGATCGTCGACGAGGCGATGAAGCTGGACGTCGACCTGCTGGTCACCCACCACCCGCTCTACCTTCGCGGTACGACGACGGTGGCGGCCTCGCACTTCAAGGGCCGGGTCGTGCACACCCTGATCAAGAACGACATCGCGCTGCACGTGGCGCACACGAACGCGGACACGGCGGATCCGGGTGTGAGCGATGCGTTGGCCGGCGCCCTGGACCTCCGTGTCGTACGGCCGCTGGTGCCGGACCAGACCGACCCGTCCGGCCGCCGCGGCCTCGGCCGTGTCTGCGAACTGGACCACCCGGTGACCGTCCGCGAACTCGCCGCACGTGCCGCCGCCCGTCTGCCCGCCACCGCGCAGGGCATCCGGATCGCCGGCGACCCCGAGGCGACCGTACGGACGATCGCCGTGAGCGGCGGCTCCGGCGACAGCCTCTTCGACGCCGTACGAGCGGCGGGCGTCGACGCCTTCCTGACCGCGGACCTGCGCCACCACCCGGCGTCCGAGGCCGTGTCCCACACTCCTCTCGCGCTGCTCGACGCGGCGCACTGGGCCACCGAGTGGCCCTGGTGCGAGCTGGCCGCCGCCCAGCTCGACGAGATCTCCGACCGCCATGGCTGGGACCTTCGCGTCCATGTCTCGAAGACGGTCACCGACCCCTGGACCAGCCACTCCCCTTCACCTGGAGCCCCCAACTGAACGCCGCGCCCGCCGACCAGATCCGCCTTCTCGAAGTCCAGGCCCTCGACGTCCGCCTCCAGCAGCTCGCCCACAAGCGCCGCTCGCTGCCCGAGCACGCCGAGATCGAGTCGCTGACCAAGGACCTCACGCAGCTGCGCGACCTGCTGGTGGCCGCGCAGACCGAGGAGAGCGACACCGCCCGCGAGCAGACCAAGGCCGAGCAGGACGTCGACCAGGTCCGCCAGCGCGCCGTCCGTGACCAGCAGCGCCTGGACTCCGGCGCGATCACCTCCCCGAAGGACCTGGAGAACCTCCAGCGCGAGATCGCCTCCCTCGCCAAGCGGCAGGGCGACCTGGAGGACGTCGTCCTGGAGGTCATGGAGCGCCGCGAGTCCGCGCAGGAGCGGGTCGCCGAGCTGACCGAGCGGGTCGGCTCCGTACAGGGGAAGATCGACGACGCGACCGCCCGCCGCGACGCCGCGTTCGAGTCGCTGGACGGCGAGGCGGCGACCGTGACGAAGGAGCGCGAGGTCATCGCGGCCGCGATCCCGGCGGACCTCCTCAAGCTCTACGACAAGCTGCGCCAGCAGCAGGGCGGCATCGGCGCGGCCAAGCTCACCCAGCGCACCTGCCAGGGCTGCCGCCAGGAGCTGTCGATCACCGACATCAACGAGATCCGCGCCGCGGCGCCGGACACGGTGGTGCGCTGCGAGAACTGCCGCCGCATTCTGGTGCGTACGGCCGAGTCGGGTCTGTAAGTCGGGTCCGTAGGGAGCTTTGGGCGTGCGGGAGTTCATCGTCGAGGCGGACGGCGGGTCACGGGGCAACCCGGGGCCCGCGGGCTACGGAGCGGTGGTCTTTGACGCTGCTACGGGTGAGACGCTGGCGGAACGCTCCGAGTACCTCGGTGTGGTCACGAACAACGTCGCCGAGTACCGGGGCCTGCTGGCTGGCCTGCGAGCCGCCTTCGACCTGGACCCGACCGCGACCGTGCATGTTCGCATGGACTCCAAGCTCGTCGTGGAGCAGATGTCGGGGCGCTGGAAGATCAAACACCCCGACATGAAGCCGCTGGCCATGGAGGCGTCACGGGTGTTTCCGCCGGAGCGGGTGACGTACGAGTGGATTCCCCGGGAGCAGAACAGGCGGGCGGATCGGTTGGCTAACGAGGCGATGGATATGGGGGCCGAGGGGGCTTCGGTTGCTCTGGGAGCTTCGGGTTCTTCGGGTGCTTCAGTGGCTCCGAGTGTTTCGGGTTCTTCGGGTGCTCCAGTGGCTCCGAGTGCTTCGGGAGCCGCCAAGGCCGACGCCGATATCCGTGCCGCGAAGGCCGTCGCCGCCCCCGGCTGGGCTCCCGCCGACATGGGCGCGCCAGCGACCTTCGTCCTGCTGCGGCACGGAGAGACCGCGCTGACTCCGCAGAAGCGGTTCTCGGGGAGTGGTGGCAGTGATCCGGTGCTCTCGGAGATCGGCCGGGACCAGGCCGAGCGGGTAGGAGCAGCGCTGGCCCGACGCGGCACCATCCAGGCGATCGTGGCGTCGCCCCTGGCCCGTACCCGGGAAACGGCCGCGGCCGCAGCCAGGCGCCTCGGCCTAGAGGTGACCATCGACGAAGGCCTGCGCGAGACCGACTTCGGCGCCTGGGAGGGCCTCACCTTCGGCGAGGTCCGCGAACGCTACCCCGACGATCTCAATGCCTGGCTCGCCGACCCCGAGGCCCGCCCCACCGGCGACGGCGAGAGCTTCACCGAGACCGCCACCCGTATCGCCGCCACCCGCGACAAGCTGGTCGCCGCCTACGCGGGCCGCACGGTCCTCCTGGTCAGCCACGTCACCCCGATCAAGACGTTCGTACGGCTCGCCCTGGGCGCCCCGCCCGAGTCCCTGTTCCGCATGGAACTCTCGGCGGCATCCCTCTCGGCGGTGGCGTACTACGCCGACGGCAACGCGAGCGTACGGCTCTTCAACGACACGTCCCACCTGCGCTGAGCCCCGCCGCGGCCCGGGCCAGCGCCTCGATCCGCGCCCAGTCCCGAGCGGCGACCGCGTCCGCGGGAAGCATCCAACTCCCGCCCACGCACCCCACGTTGGGCAACGCCAGATACTCCGCCGCGGAGTCGGCCCCGATCCCCCCGGTGGGACAGAACCGCGCCTGCGGCAAGGGCCCGGACAGCGACTTCAGATACGCCGTCCCGCCGGCAGCCTGAGCCGGAAAGAACTTCATCTCCCGCACCCCGCGCTCCAACAGCGCCACGACCTCGGAAGTCGTGGACACCCCAGGCAGGAACGGCACCCCGGACCCTCGCATGGCCTCCAGCAGTACGTCCGTCCAGCCCGGACTGACGAGAAAGCGCGCCCCGGCGTCGACCGCCTTCGCCACCAGCTCCGGCGTAATGACGGTCCCCGCCCCGACGACGGCGTCCGGCACCTCGCCTGCTATCGCCCGGATCGCGTCCAGCGCCCCCGGAGTCCTCAGCGTCACCTCGATAGCGGGCAGCCCCCCGGCGACGAGCGCCCGCGCGAGCGGCACGGCGTCGGATGAGTCCCCGATCACGACGACAGGGACGACGGGGGCAAGGTCCAGCACGGAGGTCATGCGGACATCCTGCCGATGCAGTGCACTACGCGCAAAGGTCATTGCGCATGATGCAATGCAGGCTCAGTGGATCTCGTCCACCAGCACATCCAGCGACCAAGCGGTCCCCGCCTTCACCGGCGCGGTGGCCTCCACCTCGTACTCGAGGTCACGCAACGCCTCCACCAGCTCGGCCGGCCCGGCGGGCCGGGTGCCGGACGCCAGCAGACTCCGTACGATCCGCCCCTTCGTCGCCTTGTTGAAATGGCTGACGACCTTCCGGGTAGGCGCGTGCAACACCCGTACGCTCGCCGTCCGCCCGGCGATCTCACCCTTCGGCTTCCAGGCCGCCGCGTACGCCGCGGACCGCAGGTCCAGAACGAGCCCGTCCCCGGCGGCCTCGGGAAGGGAGGCCGCCATGGCCGTACGCCAGTGGGATCCCAGCGCGCCGAGCCCCGGCAGCTTCACGCCCATCGAGCAGCGGTAGGAGGGGATCTTGTCGGTGGTCCGGACGGCGCCCCACAGCCCAGAGAACACGAGCAGCGAGCGGGCGGCCCGCTTCTTGGCGGCGGCGTCGAGTGAGGGCAGGTCGAGGGCGTCGTAGAGGACACCGGTGTAGATCTCGCCGGCGGGCCGAGCACCGGCGTTTCTTAGGTCAGCGTTCTTCGCGACCTCCCCCCGCAGCCCCTCACTGAGCCCGAGGACCTCGCGCGCCTTCTCCTCATCCCCGGCACACAGCTCGACCAGCTCGTCGAGTACGGCCGCACGGGCCTCGGCGAGCCCCGGCAGCGACAACGACTCCAGCTTCAGTGGGGCGCCACGGCCGGAGGATGCCTTGCCTTCGGACGGCGGCAGCAGGACAAGCACGGGTGGATCTCCTTCTGTAGAGCTCGCCACAGCGTACGGCGTGCCACTCGGCAGCCTCCGCCCTACGCTCGCTGTATGCCCCGCCGCCACATCCGCGTGACCGGCGCCCCCGAAGCCCCCCTCCGGGCCGCGCTCGCAGAGTTGCGCACCGAACTCGACGTATCCGAGAGCTTCCCGCCCGAGGTGCTGGCGGAGGCCGAGAGGGTCGCCCGCGACCCCGCGCTACCGGTGGAGGACGCCACGGACGTCCCCCTGTTCACGATCGACCCGCTCACCTCGACGGACCTAGACCAGGCGATGCACCTGTCCCGGCAGGGCACCGGCTACCGCGTGCGGTACGCGATCGCGGACGTAGCGGCCTTTGTCGCACCGGGGTCGGTGCTCGACACCGAGACGCACCGCCGCGTCATGACCCTCTACTTCCCGGACACCCGCATCCCGCTGTACCCGGCGCTGCTGAGCGAGGGCGCGGCAAGTCTGCTCCCGGGCCAGACCCGCCCGGCGGTGCTGTGGACGATCGACCTGGACGCGGAGGGCCGCCCCCTCGCGGTGGACGTCCGCCGGGCGCTGGTCCGCAGCCGGGCCAAGCTGGACTACGCGGCCGTACAGAAGGAGATCGAGGACGGGACGGCGGAGGAGCCGCTGGCCCTGCTGGCGGAGATCGGCCGGTTGCGGGAGGGCTTGGAGGTGGATCGGGGCGGGATCTCGTTGGCGGTCCCAGAGCAGGAGATCGTAGAGCGGAATGGTTCGTACGAGCTGACGTACCGCGCCCCACTCCCCGCCGAAGGCTGGAACGCGCAGATCTCGCTACTGACGGGGATGGCGGCGGCGGACCTGATGCTCTCGTCCGGCACGGGAGTGTTGCGTACGCTCCCGGCCGCCCCGGACGGAGCGGTGGGCCGCCTGCGCCGTACCGCGCACGCCCTGCACATCGACTGGCCGCACCACGTCTCGTACGCGGAGCTGGTCCGCTCCCTGGATCCCCGGGTCCCGCACCACGCGGCGTTCCTGCAGGAGTGCACGACGCTGCTGCGGGGCGCGGGCTACACGGTGTTCAGGGACGGCGAGCTGCCACAGATCGTGACGCACTCGGCGGTGGCGGCGCCGTACGCCCACTGCACGGCCCCCTTGCGCCGCCTGGCCGACCGCTACGCGTCCGAGCTGTGCCTGGCGGCGGCAGTGGGCGGGCCACCACCGGAGTGGGTTCTGTCGGCCTTGGACGCGTTGCCCGATGAGATGGCGACCGGCTCCCGTCGTGCCGGGACGGTGGAACGAGCCTGCGTGGACATCGTCGAGGCGGCGCTTCTGAAGGACCGGGTGGGGGAGGTCTTCGACGCGTGCGTGGTGGATGTGGACGAGCGGAGGCCGGGGGTTGGGACGGTGCAGTTGGAGACTCCGGCGGTGATCGGGCGGATTGAGGGGGGCGACGGGGATTTGCCGCTGGGGGAGCGGTTGCGCGTACGCCTTACGCAGGCGGATCCGGTGGCGGCGAAGGTGCGTTTCGCTCCCGCGTGACGAGTTGCTGGATCGTCCGTCGAATGGCCTCTGCCTGGGCCGGGGCCAAGTCGGCGTAGAGGGCGCGGAGGAAGCTGTTGTCGTGGTCGATTGGGGTGCTCGGAGTCAGTTCGTCGGGGAGGCAGCCGACGAGGGCACGGGCGGCCTCGTCCACGCGGGGGTCGTCGGGTTCGGCGTCGGCGAGATCGTCGAGGAGGGCGTAGGCGGCACGGGCCCGCTCGACGCCTTCGGGATTGGCGAGGCTGTCGCTGAGCAGGGAGGTCAGCCGCCCCCGGTCTTCTGATGGGGCGCTGGTCTCGATGAGGGCGAGGATCTCCCGGTCCTTGGCGGCCATGGGGGAGTCGGAGAGATGGGCGGTCCGCCGGAAGAGGGAAGCAAGCGCGGGCGAGACGGGCCCTTCGATGCTGACCCCCTCCTCCATGAGCGCCCGCAACCGAGCCCGCCGCTCGCGAATGGCGGCCTCCTGCCGGGCAAGATCCTCATCGAGCTCGCTCAACACCTCGGCGAGATCCTTCCCGACGTCATCGGCAAGCACATCCCGCACCTCGGCCAGCCCGAGGCCCAACTCGGTGAGCCGCCGGATCCGCGCGAGCACGACGGCGTGGCGCAGGGTGTAGTCCCGGTACCCGTTGGGGAGCCGCTCCGGCTCCGGGAGCAGCCCGAGGTGGTGGTAGTGCCGGACGGTGCGGGTGGTGACACCCACGGCGTCGGCGAGCTCTCCGATGCGCATGGGAACAGTAGAGACCTTGACGTGGCGGGAGGGTCAAGGGACTGGCCGAGGCGCCCCGTGTAGGTGATCTTCCCCGGTTCAGCCCTTGTGGGCACTCGAAGTGGCTTGGGATGGGTGCCATGGCACTGGACTCGATCACGCAGAAGGTTCTGCTGGACTGGATCGTCGACCTGGACATCCCGGAGGGCCTCCGGGTGGAGCTCATCGAGGGTGAGGTCGTTGTGACCCCGGCGCCGGACGGGCACCACCAGCACTGCGTCAGCGGGGTCGTGAGCCAAGTGCACCAGCGCTCCTCGACCGACATGCAGTTCTCCGGGAACAAGGGCCTGAAGCTGCGCAGCGCGGATGGCTGTCCGCAGGATCACGTGATCCCGGACGGGATGTTCGCCCCGAAGGAACAGCGCCTGTACCGGGGAGCCGATCCCTGGATGCCGTGCGAGGGGGTCACGATGGTGCTGGAGGTGACGTCCCGGAGGCGGCAGACAGAGCGCGAGATCAAGCGTCGCTGCTACGCCCGAGGCGGCGTCCCCCTCTACCTGCTCATCGACCGCGATACCGGGTGGATCACGCTGTTCGGGGCCCCGGAGTCGGACGACTACCAGGAGCTCCACGCTGTGACCTTCGGCAAACCCCTCAGCCTCCCCGCCCCCTTCGCCTTCGACCTGGAGACGACAGACTTCGTCTGAGCGCCTAGTACCATGGTCGACACGGCAGACGAGCCGGGCGGGCGGCCGCGTGGAGTCCCTCACGGGACTTCCCGAGGAACGTCCGGGCTCCACAGGGCAGGGTGGTGGCTAACGGCCACCCGGGGTGACCCGCGGGACAGTGCCACAGAAAGCAGACCGCCGGGGACCTCGGTCCTCGGTAAGGGTGAAACGGTGGTGTAAGAGACCACCAGTGCCCAGGGCGACCTGGGCAGCTAGGTAAACCCCACCCGGAGCAAGGTCAAGAGGAGCCGCTGTAAAAGGCGGCTCTGCGCGGACGTTCGAGGGCTGCCCGCCCGAGTCCGCGGGTAGACCGCACGAGGCCGGCGGCAACGCCGGTCCTAGATGGATGGCCGTCGCTCCGATGTCCGCGAGGACCCGGAGTACAGAACCCGGCGTACAGCCCGACTCGTCTGCCGCTACCTGCGGCTATGCCTCGGAAGGGCCTTTGACCTGTGCCGGAGGCCCTTTCCGGTGTTTCGGGTGGTTCGCCGCGCTAGGCGGAACGTCCATCGGACAGCGCTGAAAGTGCCTGCAAAGTCCCTGCGCGGAGGGGCGGGCGAGGACTCTGGGCTGGGCATTCGCGTCAGCCGTCGGAGCATGACGTTGGGGTCGCAGACTTCGGGGTTCTTCGGCACTTTCCGTGAAGCCGGTCAACTGGCCAGCAAAACGCGGCGTTTGAGGAGGTCGAATCCGGCGTCCACAGTGCTGACGCTTGAGCATCTTGACCCTGTTCACGTGTCCCTCGACCGCCCCGGAGTTCCAGGACACTGTCAGTCCGGCGGTGACGGCCGCGAGGTCCTTGCGCACGCCGTTGGCGAAGACATGCAGGTCCTTGACGTCGTGCTGCTCGACTTCTTCGAGCCAAAGGTGATCAGCTGCGTTGGGCTTGTGTGATTCGGACAGGGTGCTGGACGCGTCACGGCGCTGGCGAAGCTGGGTATGGGGGTCACTCCCGGGGCGTTTGAGAGGCGTGGCGGAGTACTGGGCGCTTCCTCGGTAACCCTCTCGGCTGTGGTGGGCACAGCAATCTTCGCCACAATCGACAAGTCTCCGGCAGCTGCCATGCAGATTCTGGCCGGGCTGCTCAGCGTGCTGGCTGCGGTCCTGGCCGCGCTTCACGCCTCCCAGAACTATGCCGTGGTGGTTGAGCAGCATCGGAGAGCCGCCGTGGCCTACGGGCGCCTTCGTCGACGTATGGAGGTCGAATTGGCGGAGCAGTCATTCGTCAATCGCGATGTGCTGAGTCGGTTCGCCGACGAGCTGGATGTGATGCGGCAGGAGGCCCCCGCAGTTCCGCAGAAGATTCATGACCGTGCTGCGAGGCAAGTTGATGCAGTGGAAGGCCCGCCCTCAGGGAGCGGTGAAGCAAGCGGGTCCTGAATCCTGTGGGCTCGGGAGTGGCGACTCGAATCGGCAGCCCTGCGGTCTGGCGGCGCTAGGTCGGGGCCATTGGCTCGAACGTCGAGCCGACGCCTCTGAGGGTGCCGGTCCATGCCCGATCGAGGCCGGTAGCTTCCCCGCGTATTCACTGCAGCCACCCGGTAACAGCCGGACAGCGCCGGACCCTGCCCACGACCATCGGGGGAGGGTCCGGCGCTGCTCTGCGCGTGGCTGAACCCGCTCCGACCAGCAAAAGGCAGAGCGGGAGGGCGGAGACTTGCGCCCCCGGCAGGACTCGAACCTGCGGCCAAGCGCTTCGAAGGCGTCTTGTGGCTGCGCCTCGACCTCCTCTTGGCCTGTCACTCTTCCCCAGCTGAGCCGCTTGCCGGTAGGACTTCGACACGGATTCGACACGCAGTGTCCTGTGGATCTGTACGGTGCGAACGACAGACACTCACGCTAGGGACGAACTGTTGGGGGCGGGCATGACGGAGTATCTGTCTGAGGTTGATCCGCGATGGGCTGAGCACTCTGGCGAAGAGGGGCACTACGGTGCCCCCGAGTGGGGCCCGGAGGACTTGGAGCGCGCTAGAAGGCTCTTGGCTGAACTCGCACCGCAGGCCCGGCAGATGCTTGAGTACCTGCTGCGCAACCCTGGCCGGAAGATCCACTGCACGGAGCTAGTGGATATGGCTCTGGGCGGTCCAAATGAGGGCGCTCCGGCGCAGCGCGTGGCAGGCGTGGTGAGGGGAATGAGCAAGGGACACAGCAGTAGTGGGCGGCGGCTACCGTTCTACTGGTGGGAGGCCCCTGAGGGGAGCGCGGGCGCAACGTACGCAGTCCGCCCCTCGGTGGCAGCGGTGTTCCTGGCCGCTCAGCTCGGCGCTGCGTGATCTGCACAGCCACAACTGATGGACGGCGGCCGTGACCTGCGGCCATCTAATCGATCAGCGCCCTGACCTGCTGCCGAGCCGCCTGCAGTTGTCGGCGTTGGCCATCTTCGAGCGCCCTTCCACGGCCCCGAGACGGCCCGGGAGGGCGGTCGGGCGGGATGGTTGGGCGAGGTTCGTGCGGTATGCGGCCGGAAGTTGAGGTGCGGTCCCGGCGGTCGCCCTGTTGCGGAACCGCCGGGGCACAGGCGCGCCGGGATCAGTTGGCCAGGGCCATGCGCTCGACCCAGGCGACTTTCACGGACTTGATGTCGGACAGCTCGTGGCCGTCTTCGAGGGTGACGTACTCGTCGAACTCGCCCTTGTCGGCGTCGGTCTTGCTGGCGGCCAGGTGCGTCGTACCGATATAGGTCTGGCCGATGAAGTCGCCGTCCTCGTCGAAGCCGTTGATGATGACGGAGTAGTTGGCGGGTTCGTCACCCTTGTTGGTGATCTTGTAGACGAACTCGTAGGTCTCGTCGTCTGAATCGCTGTACGAGTCACAGTCGTTGTACGAGAACTCGTCGGTGTCGTCGCAGTCCTCGCTGGAACCGGTGACGAGCTTGCCGCCCGAGACCTCGACGTGGTCCATCGGGTCGCCGTCACCGGCCAGTGCCCACCAAGTGATGCCGCCACTGGCGAGGAGTACGGCGACGGCGGCGCCGACTATGAAGGCACGCTTGCGTCGACGGACCTGTGGGGCGGCCCAGGGCAGGGGGGCCGCAGGAGGCGCCGGGGGCATCAGGGGGAGCGAGCTCCCCACGAGTTCGGGCTCGGAGATGGTGGCCTGGGGTTCCGGCTGGTGGGGTGCCGTGTCGTTCAACTGGTTCTGCCTTGTCGTGAGGGTTGGACGGGGTCGGGCGGGCGGATGCGAAGGCCGGTTCCGGCCAGGAGCAGCAGCGCGGCGAGTACGGAGACGACGCAGGCGGCGCCGAACACGTCGGACTTCTCGTCCGCGAACATGCCCGCTGCGGCCAGGGCGAGGAACATCCCGGTGGCTTGCCAGCCGGTTCCGGAGGGCATCGGGTCTTGCGTCTGCCGGCGCCTGCGGGGGATCCACAGGCGGAGCAGCTCCGCGGTAGTCGCGAGGGCGAGGAGCCGGGACGTGATCATAAGCCCTGGGGAAGCGGTGTTGCTTCCCAATTCGCCCACACCTACGACTGTGGTGAAGCCGAAGTAGAAGATCGGCAGCAGCCAGGCGAGGCTTGCGCGGACGGCGGGGGCGGGAGTCGAGTCGGACTTCTTGGCGAGGCCGACCGGTGCGCGGGGAGAGGGGATCGCGGGGAGGGCGGGGATCGGCCGGAGCGCGCGGCGTTGGGCGCGGCGGATACGGCGGCCTGCGTCGCCGTGGCGGTCCACGTGGGCGGAGAGTTCCGACTGGAGGGCGAGGAGTTGCTCGGCCATCGCGTCGAACTCGGCTCTGCGTTCGGCGGCGAGGCGGGCGGCTTCGTGCTCGGTGGTGGCGAGGAGTTCGAGGGTCTCGGTGTGGCGTTGGGTTGCCTGGGTGCGGGCGTCTTCGGCTGTGAGGGAGGCCTTGGACAACTCCTTGCGCAGTCGGGCGCGTTCGGCCTTGATGATCTCCGAGATGCGGTGGCGCTCGTCCGGGGGGAGTGTGCGTGGGGCACGGGCTTCGGCGCGGGTGAGGGCGGCTTGGCGCCACTCCATGAGCGGGCCGCTTCGGTGCTGGCCGATACCGTTGATGTGAACCCGGTGGCCGTCCGTGCGGTGGATGTAGAGGACGTTGCCGCCCTTGCCGTTCGGTGCCCTGTCCCAGGTCACGCGGGTGAAGTCGGCGGCTGTGCTGATGCCTTGGGCGGCGAGATCGCGGATCAGTCCGGTGCCGAAGCCGTTCAGCTCGCTCACGGTGAGAGGCGTGTTCCTGAGCCTCCGCTCGATGAACTCACGGCGTAGCACGGCAAGGGCTCGCGTCTCTTGCTGCTCCCGCTTGCCGTCCAGACTGTCCAAGTCCTGGGTGAGGGAGCGCTCTTGCTGCGCCTGCTTCTCCTTGATGTGGCTCAGTTCCTCGGCGTGGGCGGCTTCCGCGCGACTGCGGTCCCTTGCCTCGCGGTTCAGGCGGCGGCGGTCGGCCAGCTCGAAAGCGCGGCGCTTGTCGAGGAAGCGACGCAGGGCGCGTATGGACTCGATGATGCGGCGGCGTTCGGCGCGTATTTCTGCGGGTGACTGTGGGGCGGGGGTGATGCCGTCCCGCAGTTTGGGTGTGGAACTGGTCAATTGGGGCTCGCTCAGAGGGCGGGGCGTCTGGGGGCTTGGCGAAGAATCAAAGTCAAGCTTCCAGGCTTTCTTCGGGGCCGTCCTTACCTTCAGCCATTACCCTGCCACCGACAAAAGCCACACCCAAGGCGACTGCGGCGCCACCGAGTACCAACACTTTCTTCAACGCCCCATCCAAGAACTGCTTGTTCTCGCTGTCCTTCTGGGACTCCTCCCTTACGGCTTCCTGCATTTTCTCGATGATTTGCCATCTTTGCTCCCAGGTCAGGTCGCCCTTGTCGAGTTCGTTCTTGAGGGTGTCCCTGAAATCCTGGAAGGCTCGATGGACGTGTTCCTGGCTTTGTTGGTTGGTCGAGAGGGTGGACTCATGCGATTTCTTCATCGCATCCACGACGTCCAGGGCGAAATCCTTGAACGCGGGGAACTGTTCAATGATTTTCAGGGCCACTTCGGTGCCCATGTCGGGCATCATGGCCACGAACCTGATCATCTTGTCCTTGGAGAGGTTTCTCCAGGAGTCGATTCCAAGCGCGTGCTTGATCTCGTCTTCGTCCTTGTATCTCATGCCGCGGTTCCGTCCGAAGTCTTTGCCGGGTGGCGTGGGCCGTGGCCCAGGGGCGGGGTGAGGGGGAGGTGTAGGTCTCGCTCGGCGAGGATCAGGTCCTTGGTGCGGCACGAGCCACGGCGACGGTGCGCTCGGGCGAATCCTCGGGAGGGCGCAGGTTATCGGCCTGATGGACCTCCCCCATGTTGCCTCTGCCGATGACGCGCCCGATGCGGAATCTGCCGTCGACGAGCTCGCGGCTCACTGCCCGCTCCTCTGCCTGCTGTTCGCGTTCTCGCGGTTCCGAACGGAACGCGCCCCCTGATCTGCTGCCGCCGCGAACGCTGTCGTGCCGGAGCCGGTCTTCGCGCGGAACGCGCGAACCCTGGGCTCGGCCAGGTCGGGCGAGACCGGTTGCGGGACGAGTTGGCCCGATTGGGCCTGCATGTTCAGGGCGTACGTGTGCATGTAGACGCGGACTCTCCAGATGTGGAAAAGGTTGCACGAACCTGTAAAGGAAATGTGTCTCCTTGCGTCGGGTGGGTGCAGGCACTTCTGGTGCGCTACGCGGACGCCGACGGATATGTGACGTCCCGTGCCCTGGACGGAGTGATCCGGTTGGCCGGGCTCACCGTCCGTGAAGCGGACACGCTTCGGGCGGCAGCACGCGTGAGGGACGTCGAAGCCGAGGCGGAACAGTCAGCGGCAGGGGCGGCCTCGTCATCGCCGGAGAGTGGGCCACAACGGCGGAGCGGGAGGTGTCCCCGCAGAACGGCGACCTCGCCGACGCGGTGGCGGCCGCCATGTCCGTGCTGCACGTGGATCGTATTCCATGGGGCCCGACGCTTATGCCGTACCCGGCGCAGCCAGATGGTTGGGCTAGCTCGCGCCCGCGCACCGACACGGCGTGCTCTGGTGGTTATGCCTGCTGCTTGAGGTGCTGGGTGAGGCGCTGGAAGGTGGACCAGGCGTGCGGTTCCGATCCATCGCCCAGGGGGTAATGGAGGGCCGGTTCGGCCGGGGGGCCGAGACGTGTGGGGGTGGGGCCGAAGGATGATTGCTCGGCGTGGGGCGGGCCGATGCGCCTCGCCTCGTCGTGGCCGAGCGTGAAGGACACCGGGATCGGGGGGGGTTCGAGCTGTGCGGGGACGGTGAGGTCGCGGCGGGCGGCACGGAGCGACGTGAACAGGGTGACGAGACCGTGTTTCGCGTCGAGTTCGGCCGCGAGAGCCTCGATGGCTTGCAGGGGCGGAGTCTCGCCGCCGTAGCCGAGCGCGAGGGTGAGGTCTTCTTCGATGCCTGCCGTGGTCCGGAGCACGCGCACGGTGGCGAGAGCGGGCCGGTCGGGGTGACCAATGGCGATCAGCCAGCTGGGGCGGGGGGCGCGGGCCCGGGCAAGGTCGGTCAACTGGCTGGTGGACCAGGGGAGGTTGACCGGTTCGGCGGTGCTCCAGCCAGCGGGCGGGGCGCCGGTCAGGTGCCGGAAGGCGGCCTCCAGGGCGGGACCGAGGACGAGGTCCGCATCTGCGGGGTGCCGGGTGCGCAGGGTGAGGAGAAGCTGGCGTTCACCGGTCTCGGTGGCCGCTTTGAACGCCTCGGCCACGGAAGCGGTGCCGTCCGCTGTTCAATACCGTCCGGAGAGCTCCTCAAGGGCGTCCAGGGACGGTGCTTCCAGAGGCGAGTCCTCGAAAAACTCACCAATCTCGGGCCGCGATGAACTTTGTGCCAGCCAGGCCAGCGCTGCGAGGGCGTTGAGCCCTTGAGCGTGGGCTGCCCTCAGGCGCAGCAGCCATCCTGCCCCTGCCTCGAACGCCGCCTCTCCGGCAGCGGTTCGTGGTTCGAAGCCCGCAGCCTCCTCGCCGACCGCGGCCCAGACATATCCCACGATCACGCCCTCACGGCGAACCGTGAAGTAGCGCACCGGGTTGTCGGTGGTCTCTTCGTATTCGTCCTCCGAGGCCGGAATTCTGGACCGAAGCAGACCAGATCGGGCCGGGAGCTCGAATGTCCCCCAGGAATCGTCGTATGCAGGTCCCTCGGCCCTCGGGTCCTCGAAACCCGTCACGGTGGGAGTCGCGTAACGATTGGGGGCGCCCGGCACAGGAGCACTGCCGAGCAGGCTCGTAATGCCCTTCAGCGCGGCGGCGAGCCTGGGCGCATTCTCGGCGTAGACCTCAGGCTGCTCCCGATCGCGGGTGTCCACGGTCAACCACGCGTCGCTGTACGTCTCCAGCGTCACCATGAGCAGGCTGCTTTTCCAGATCTCCACCTGGATGACGAACAGCTTCTCCGCCCGGTGCATGATTCCTGACTCCCGCCAATAGCCAGGGCATTCGATCCGAACGTCGACGATGACATCACCTTCGGGGGAACCAGCCTCAACCAAAGCGTGAGAGAGAACCATTCCACGGATCAGAGGATCCGGTTCCAGTCCCAGGCCGTCGACCAGGACACGCACGTCCCGACTGTCCATGGACCGAACTGAAACAAAGGCCTTGCCCACTGGGATCGCCAGCTCGCACCCGGCCAGAACATCAAAGACCGCCAGTGCGGTCTCCACCGCACTCGTGGGCCGGATTCCGTCGGCACTGGTCGCGATTTCCCAGCTCCAGTCACCGATGGGTTCAGAGGTGATCACAGCATGTCCTTGGGGTCGAGCTTACTGCCGGGTGGGACGACGAGGGTTCCGTCCTCAAGGCGTATGACGAACGTGATGCCTTGCCCCTTCGGTCCACGGCCACCGCGGTGGATGTCCATGAGGGCATCGTACGAGCCGTTGGATATCCAGTCCGCGCGCGTCCCTCTCCCTCCGTCCACGAGCAGTACGCGGTGATCGGCTTCAGATTTCGCCAGCTGGAGCAAGTACTTGCCTCTGGTGATCTCCCCCACTTGATCCTGGGGGTCATTGAGATGCTTCAACTGGTAGGCGTAGACAGCACCAGATTCGTCGACGGTC
The DNA here is from genome assembly GCF_036173105.1 of Streptomyces sp. NBC_00287. Taxonomy (NCBI): domain Bacteria; kingdom Bacillati; phylum Actinomycetota; class Actinomycetes; order Kitasatosporales; family Streptomycetaceae; genus Streptomyces; species Streptomyces sp. NBC_00287. The sequence continues at coordinate 2,872,340 of NZ_CP108053.1, read as the reverse complement.
CGGACGTCCACATCGGCGCCGGGTGGGTACTTCTGCTCGAAGTCGATGCTGTGAGCCGGAACGCCGCTCTTGACCAAATCATCCGCGAATATGAGCTGGTCAGCACCGGGCTGAAACATTTGCGACCTGTTCGCCCCCAAAGACGAGACGACCTGCCCGTACTCATCGCTCTGGTTGAAGCGGCCGGAGCCGATGATCTCGGCAATCCGTTGACCGTTGGGTTCGGTAGCGAGCCTTTCCAACACTTTCTCCATCACGTTCGGCTTGGGCCGCTTCTTGCCCGGAATGCCCTTGATCGCGTCACGGACCTGCTGCTCTGTGTGCCCGCCGCGGGCCATGGGCTCGCCGTCACCGGCAGGTGAGGATCCGTGCGGACTAGCTGGAGGTCCGCCGTCAGATCCGCCAGCGCCGCGTCCGCCGCTCACGCCGTCTGCCCCACCGTCACCAAAGTTGCCATCACGACCATCAACACCACCCCCATGGCCAGCGGCGTGTCCGCTGGTGGTGCCGACATCGTGAGCGGACTGGGGCGATGCACCATCGCCACCACGTCCCTGCGCCTCCGGAAGACGTGATGTCGCGCCGACCCCAGAAAGTTCGTGCCCCCGCGCTGAGGCAGCGACCTCGGCAACAGGCGGCTCCTGCCTCGGCGCCTCGCCGACGAGGTCGCCGTGCTTGTCGTAGGCGATGAACCTGCCGTCCTCGATGACGAGTTTGGAACCATCGGAGAGTTCCAGCACGCTGTGCGGAGCGCTCAGGTCGGGCATGTCGTCCACGCCGCGCAGCCCCGCGGCGAGCTCGGAGATCTTCGGGATGGCATGCCCTGTCACCTTGACCGCCGCACCCACCGGGTCGATGACCTCGCCGACCTTGCCGACCGTGTTGGCGACCTTGGCCGCCGTGCTTGCCTTGCCCGCCGACGCCGCCTTGAGCGGGCCCGCGCCCAGCGTGAGGATGTTGAAGGTGACCATTCCGGCCGCGCGGGCCGGGTTTTCCTTCCACTGGTCCCAGGCGACGAAGCCCTTGGCGAACTCCTTGGCGTAGACCTTGCTCTCCTGGGCGAAGTCGGACGCGAAGACGCCGGTTGGCGGTTGGCCGCCGGACTCCATGAGGTAGGTCTCGGCGCCGACCACTGCGCGGACGATGCCTTCCCAGGACTGCGCGGCCGCGTCCGAGCCATGGAAACCGGCGAGCGTCGCGAGGCCGTCGACGGTGCCCCAGACGCCGTCGACGATCAACCCGTCCCAGAGGTAGCTCTTGGCGTAGTAGCCGAGATCGGAGGGGTCCCACCAGTCGTGGGACTGCGTGACCGGCGTCCCCCAGGGCAGTTCCGTCGCCTGGTCCAGCACCGCCGCCGTGTAGCCGTACAGCTCCGCACCGCGCGGTATGAACTGCTTGGCCCCGGTGCCCAGGACGTACTGGGTTCCGCCGACCAGTGCCGTGATCTTGTTGTGGCAGGCGATCTCAGCGGCGTAGAACTGCTCCTGGGCGACGTTGATGTCGTGCAGCAGGGACTGATGCTCGGCGACCTTGTCCCCGTCGTCGGTCCAGTTCTCGTCGAACTCCCCGGTGTCGGTCTTCAGGCCGGCCACGAAGCCCACCGCCTGCCGCTGCAGGGCTTCGAGCCGCTTGGCGATCGGCCCGACCTCGACGGCGTAGGCCGACAGGGCCTCCACCACCGTCGCGACCTTGTCCGCGTACGTGTCGGCGGTGTCCCGCACCGGCGCCGTCGAGGCGAACAACTCCTCCGCCTCTGGGGCCTCGTAGAAGGCCGACAGCCCCTGGAACTGCCGATGCGCCTCCGCGCCTGCCCGACGTATCCCGTCCCCCTCGACGCGCAAAGCGTCGATGTGCCGCTCCAACTCGCTCAGGTCGCCGGTGAACAGCGGGATCGACTCCGGCTGGATCACAGACGGCCCGCCTTCCATCCGTCCGGCATGTCCGGCTGCACCAGCCCGGACGCCCGGTGCTGCGCCTCGGCGGCCATCTCCAGGTCGCCGTCCCGGTAGGCGACGGTGGCTTCCACGGCCCCGTTGACCGACTTGCCGACCCGCACGCCGATGAACTGCAACTCCTCAGCGGTGCCCGTGAGGAACTCCGCGAGGGCCGCGGCCACCAGCCCGGTCTGCCCCTTATGCTCTCCGCTCGCCCCGCCCGGAGCGAGCGCCCCGGCCGACGTGGCCGCGCCCTCCATGTCGTCCGAGTACGCCTTGACGATGTCGTCCAGGACCGTCATCACGTCCCCGACGTTCGAGACCACGTGCCCGACCCCGGACGGCGAGATGTCCCACTTCGGCATGCGCCGACCCCCGTTTCAAAAACCGTCCGACGTCAGCCGATGTTGTCGACGGCCGCCTTCGCCTTGGCCAGCGTCGACTGCGCGGTCCCGTCGTTGTTCTCCATCGTCGAGCGGACCAGCCGGATGATCTCGCGGACCTCACCGGCGGCACGGTTCCAGCGCATTTCCTTGCCGTGGTACTCGTCTGCGACGCCGTCCGCGGTGAAGTCGGCCATCGCGGCCTTCACCGCGTTGTCGCGGTCGGTGAGTACGCGCTCCAGCTGGCCGATGATGCCCTGCAGGCTCATCTGCACCTCGGCCGAGGCGCCGGTGTCGTACGAACGGCGGTCGAGGTTCTGCCCCATGGTCGAGTTCCCCCTTGAAAACAGTGACAGTGAAGAGGCGTTACAGCCGTACGGCCTACCGTGCGCCGAATCGTGCCGCGTCGAAGTTGGCGACACCCATGTTCTGATGGGCGTTGTCCTCCAGCTCCGTATCACCGGTACCGAACGCGGTGTCCATGCCGGACTGCCCGCCCAGAATGGCGTCGAGCGAGCTGTTCAACGCGTTCGTGATCTCGTCGGCGTGCAACTTGAACGTGTCGAACGCCGCCTTGCCCGCCCCGTTGAACTTCCCCTCCAACGGCTCCGCCGCCTGAACCAGCCAGCTGATCAGCGTGCCGAGATCCTGCACCGAGCCCCCGGTGCTCTTCCCAAGATCCGCCAGGGTCGTCGACCCCATGTCGAACTTCATCCACCCACCCCCGTAAGCGTGTTGTGCGCTGCGGTTGGATGGTCGCCACTGCGTCATCGTGGGTCACGCATGGCTCACAGCGCGTCGAACACTCTCTCGCATCAAGCGTTGCAGGCGCAACGCGGAGGGAGTCAAAGTGGCGTGATCTAGGTCATGAGCGGCTGCGAAAGCGCCCTGTCGCGTGCTCTCTTATGGGATGGGTAGCGTCCGGCAATGGCCAACTAGCCTCTGGTTACCGTCTGTTGTCGATCAAGAGCGCGCGATGGCTGGCCCTGTGCCCTGTATGGCACGACCGGCGACACGCCAGGGGGATCGCAGACCAGCGCAGCTGATTGCCGGCTGCCGGCTGCCGGAATGCTCGGTCATGGCAATGCGGAAGTCTGTGGGGGCGTCCTTGGCGCCGATCCAGAAGCGGTCGTCGTCGATGCCCCGGGGAACTTTGTCCGTGGGAATGCCCAGGAGGAGGGCCGCTTCGCGGGTGCCGCAGTGGGCGGCCCGGCAGACGAGTTGGATGGCCGCGCAGCCGACAAGTCGTTCATCGAGGGGATGTTGGCCGGCCGGATGAATCGCTCGTGCCAGTCCTGTTCCAGGAAGGCCGGGATGTGGTGGGGTGCGAACCCTGGGCTGCGGGGGACGAACCGGTCGGCAGTGGCCGGGGTGGCGTTGACCAGCGGTTGGACCGCGTGGGCCGAGCGAGGCGACGCCAGGTCAGTCTCGGGTGCGGCGGCGCAGCCGGTGGGTGACTGCCCGTTGGGACAGGGGGCCGAGTCCTTCCAGGGCCTGAGCGAGGACGGCGAGCTGTTCGAGCGAGTCCAGGGCGCGGGCGGCGCCCTCGGGGTCGATGCCCTCGTACAGTTCGATGCCGACGAAGGAGGCGGCCGCAGCACGGGCCAGCCCGGCGGGGTCGGCGAAGGCGGCCAGGGGGGTCGTGGCGAGCAGCCGCGTCAGGACGGCCTCCAGCTCCTCGATCCACAGCGCGAGCCCGGCGGAGGTCGCGGCCGCGAGGGCGGGCGCGGTCTGGCCGGCGGCCAGCAGGTGGCCGAGGACGGCCACCTGGCCGGCGGCCCGTTCCTCGGCGTGCATCGCCCGGGCGAAGGTCAGGAGTTCCGTGAGGGAGTCCAGGGCGGCGAGCCGCTCGCGATAGCGGGAGACGCGCTGCTCGGCGCCGTGCACGCAGGCAGCGGCGAGGAGCGCGTCGACGGAACCGAAGTGGTAGAAGATCAGCGCCTGGTTGACCCCGGCGGTGGTTGCGATCGAGCGGGCCGAGGTCTTGGCGATGCCCTGCTCGACCAGGGTGCGCAGGGCCCCTTCGAGGAGTTTGAGGCGAGTGGCCCCGCCGGACGCGCTCACGCGCGGGCCTCCTCGCGGACGGGCCGCAGGTCGGCGCGGAGTCCGCTCCCGCCCGCGTCGACGTACTCGGCGGTGAAGGAGCCCTCGTAGCCGAAGAGGAAGCCGAAATGCCGGTTGGTCACCCGCACCCGGATCCGGAAGCGGCCGGTGCTCTCGTCGAACGACTCGCGGACCTCGGCTTCGCCTCCGATCAGGGACGGAACGCGAACGTCGACGGGGCCCTCGCGGAAGCGGTGCTCGCCGGAGCGGATGAGGAACGAGCCGTCGGGTTCGGCGCTCATGTGGAGGTCGCTGGCGAGGTGCTGGTGGGTGCCGAGGTAGTCGAGGACGCAGTCGCGCTCGGGGCTGAAGACCATCGTGGCGTCGAAGCGGTGGGGGCCGTCAGGCAGCTGGAAGGTCCGCACGAAGGTGACGGTCTCGCGGCCGAAGGAGTCCACGTAGGGGAAGTTCTCGATGACGAAGGGCACATGGCGTCCCTCGCGCGGGACGAGGATGTTGCGCGTCCCGCCGAGCCGGAGGAACGGCTTGACGAAAGGGGCACCGTGGCGGATCCGCTCCATCGTCCCGCGCCCGACGCAGGCTTCGCCGCTGTCGAGCCCGACGGAGAAGCGCCGCCGGATCTCGGGGTGCAGGCGGCCGAAGTCGGCGCCCATGTGGGTGTGAAAGATCGAGGTCACGCGGACTCCAGGATGGCGAGCAGCCGGGGGGCGCGGACGCGCCCGGGAGGCGTGCGTCGGCAGCGGCGTGCAGCGGGGGTGCCGGGCAGCGGGGGCAGCAGGGCGGCGAGGACGGCGGTGCCCGCCGCGAGGGCGAGCGGGGCGACGGGAGAGGCGAACAGGGCGGCGAGGACCAGGGCCAGGCGCAGGGCGCTCTCCCCGAGGGCGCGGGCGAGGGCGGCGCGCGGGTGGGTCCCGCGTTCGCACCACAGCCGCAGCCGGTCGAAGGACCAGGCGGTGGCCCAGCCCATGAGCGGCCGGAAGACCAGCCGGTCGGCGACGGCACCGCAGCGGCCCCAGCGCGGGCGGTAGTCATAGCCGGTCAGGAAGCGGATCCCGGTGGGGCCGGGGACGTAGCGCCAGTAGCCGCTGCCCTCTGCGAGCAGCGAGAGCGGGTGACCCGAGGCGAAGCGCAGCGCCGAGACGCGCGTGCCGTCGGACCGCTGCCGCTCGCCCGCGCTGACTCCGGTGCCGGCGATCCACAGGAGGGGCAGCAGCCGGGTCGCGTAGCGAAAGCGCTGCGGCTCTCCGTCGACGCGGGGCAGGTAGGAGATCGAGGTGAACCTCAGGTCCCAGGACTGGTGCCGCGCCGGGTCCTGGGTCCGCTCCCAGAGGACCTCCATATCGGCGTCGATCACGGCCTCCACGTACAACCCCATGGCCGCCACCTCACCCTTCTCACAGTTTGAGCGTTCGCTCAAACCGCAAGGTAGCCCAGTTTGAGCGAACGCTCAAGAAGATCGGCGGGCCGGTTGGAGCGTGCGCTCAGGACGCCCCTCACCCACGACCGCGCATGCACGCGACAGCGCCCCCGGTCGGCCGGGGGCGCTGCGGAAGAGGAGGGGAGCGGACGGGCGCCGCTGGCTGGCTCGGTCATCCTGCCCCAGGAACGTAAGGGCCAACTAGCGCACTCAGGGGCCATCTACAGCGCTCAGTCACACCGCGGTCCGGCTCCCGCACTGCATCCGGGTCTTCGGCATGGACCCGTTGGTGCGCAAGCGCACCGGCGCAACCGACCCTGGTGAGGGTCGACTCTGGGTCATGTGCCGCTCTGTATCGGCCATTTGGCCTGTGTCCTTCGTGCCCGGGAGTGGCGACAAGGCCGCACGGGCTTTGCGGAGCAGGAGGCGACAAAATGGAAGAAGCGGCGGATAACAACCTTCAGCGTGAGGCTTGATCGCCAGTACAGCCCGGATTTGTGTGCATATTCGGTACTCTCGTCACGCATTGTCATCGAACCCGAACTCGCTGATAGCTTCGGCAACGCTTGATCACTGGCGGCCGGAGCGCTGCCAAGGGGAGAAGGGAACCGGCATTGCGCGGGGGTACAGCAGTCGGATGGGCCGTGCTCGCGGCCGTCTTGGTGGCGGGCTGCGGAGGCGGGGGTGGTAGCGACGGGTCTGAGAAGAACAGCGACCCGGATGTGATCCGGAGTGCTGAGCCGCTGGCGAAGCTGAGCGTGCCGTCCGCCTACAACCCGACCAAGGGTTGGGACGAGACCCTGAATTGGGTGCCCGAGTCGGTCGGGACCTTGCCATTGTCGCCCCTGCCGAACGCGGGGGCGGTTGCCCTGATGCATGTCGCCTCCAACGGGTACACCGTGATGGTGACGGCCGCCGACAGCGGCCAACTCCGTTGGATGTCCGCACCGTGGAATCCGCCGACGCCGGTCGAGGGCGCGGAGGGCAATCCCGAGTACGGGGAGGCCGCGGAGATCCCGGACGTGACGGACGTCGTGCAGGACGGGCAGGAGTACGTCGTCGCGTATGCGCACGGCATGCGGGGCAAGGACGATCTCCACGAGGGCACCGAGGTCGTGCGGCTGGCGGTCTATCCCGCCGATGCCTCGGGCTCCTCGCTGAAGCCCGTGCGGGAAATCGATGTGCCGGTGTCGGCGAGCCCGGGTGAGGTGCATGTGAGTTCGGCCGGTGGACGGGTGCTGGTCGGCTGGGGCGAGGAGGGCCAGTTCCCGCAGTGGACCGCCGCGGTGGATGTGGCCTCGGGGCAGGTTACTGAATACGAGGACGCCAACGCCCTCCTGCCGCAGTGCGAGCAGGCGGTCGTCTGCTCCAGTAGCCGGGTGATGGCGGCCACCGCGGACGGGCCCCTGGTGGGTATGGGCTCGGGCGGCTTCGGAATTCCGGGCCGGTGGTTCAGTGATGACGTACGTCCGGCAGGCGTCAATGCAGCGGTGGGTGTCCTCGATTCCTGGAACGGCAGTGTGTACGGCGTCGAGGGCGACCATTTCCTCGCGGGGTGGCACACGGGCGGCACATACGGTGGTGACAGCGACCCGGTGTGGTCGGTGCACGATCTGCGTACGGGGAAGGTGCAGGCCCGCATGGAATGCGGCTACGAGGTGGCAGACGTCTCAGAGCCGAACCGGGACTACCCGGTGATCACTTCACCCGGTGGCCGCTACCTTGCCGCCGGTCCGGTCGCGTTCGACCTGGAGAAGAAACAGGGGCTTTGCCTGCAGGGGGACGGCGACCGCAAGACGATCGCGCTCAGCTCGATCCGCGACGACGGAACGGCGTACGGAGCGGTCATGGAGGACACGGCCACGGGCGATGCGGGCCCAGTCATTGCTGAGGTGGATCTCACCACCGCCACCGGTGAGGCGAAGGTGCTCGGCGCCGGCACCGACGCCCCGTTCGTCACCAGCCTGCAGGGCTCGGGCCTTTTCGTGAACCGCGACGAGGACGGGAACGTGCGGGTATCGCTGCGCCGCGAGCGCTGACCCGCTAGTGCCGGGGTCAGACCGGCTCCAGTCACGCCACCAGCCGGCGGGCATGGGGCTGAGGCGTGACAGGTCCGACGGGAAGTGTGCGCGACCGAGCAGAGTCCCTCGGTCATGTGCTTATCCGCGTCAGGTGATGCTCTTTGTCTTGAACGTCATGCTCCAGTTCCAGCGCTGCCGGTGTGACGCGCGGAATTCATGGGCGTGGTGATCACGATGCCGGGGCCGGGCCCCAGCGCCCTTCTGTTGCGCTGCACGAGGCTGGCTGCCGTGACCCACAGGGTGGGCACCTCAGTGGGCAATTCCCCCATGGTGGGAGCAGGTCCCACGCCCGCTGGAACCGGATACCCAACCGTCAGCGCAGAGCGTTCCGCCCGGAAGCGCTGGTACGGGCATAGTAATTGGCGCAGTAGGGCGGACAGGCTGCGTCGCCCAGCAGTTGGTCTTGGCTCCGATCCACCACTTCTGGGGTGCCTTGTCAGGACAGGACCCATACGGTGTGCCCGGCGGCACAAGCCCCTTCCGCACGAAGATCCTTACGATCTCGTCCACGTTGTCGTGGGGCTCGGCCCTCATGCTGCTGGAGCTTGACAGCCGTTCCACCTGCTTGATCCGGACCGTCAATCCCATGCCCTGGGCCGGTCGAGCAGAGTAGACGTTCACCGAGGCGCTGCTTCCGGCAGCGATTCTGCCGAGATCCGCATTTTCGGTCGTAAGCACCTGGTGCTGAGAGTCGACGAACTCCACCGTGACGTAATAGCGGACGTCGTGTTCGTCGTCCTTGTTCGTCGCTGTGACGTTCGCCGTCGTCATGCCCGACGTCGGGTCTGCGCACTCGATGCGTCCCAGCACGATGTCGTCCAAGGGCCCGATGTCCCTGGGCGGCGCGGTGCTCACGGATCGCGCCAGGGGCGGGCAGCTGTTGTCCGACCCGACTGAAGTCTCGCTCTTCGCCGCGCAGCCACTGAGTACGGCGACGATGGCAGTGACGGCAACTGCAGACCAGGTGCGATTCTTCACGATCCCCCCAGGCTTCATGCAGCTGAAACCTGGGTCGAGCATAAGGGCTCCCGCGACGCAGTAGCCGTACCGGCGTACGGGCCGTGCGCTGCGCAGCGCTCGAACTCACTAGTCTCACTGACCCGTTCGACCTGGAGGTCTTTCTTCGGCGAGCGGGTCGCAGTGCTCGGCGCGAACGGCACCGGCAAGTCGCATCTGCTGCGCCGGCTGGCGGCCGGCGGCCCGTACGGGGCCGCCCCCACCATCGCGTTCAGGGCTTGGTGGGCCAGAACTGCACGAGGTGCTTCTCCACCCCCTCGCCGGTGCCCTCGTCCTCCGACAGGGCAGCCGCCTCGGCGCGGCCGGTGCAGCTCACGCGCACTCGCACGAGCCGCCCTCGTCCGCCAGCGTGATGACGTCATCGGAGCGTCCCAGGCCTATGGACCACACGGCCACCTCGCCGCTGGCCGACTCGAAGTCGGCCTCGGCCTGATTGTCCCAGTCCGCGGGGTCCTGCACGGGTGGCTGCCCGTCCCACACCTCTACGTCGACTGATGCCGTGTGGGTGTGGCCGGCGCTGTAGACGTTGAGGCGACCGGGAAAGGTGTTGAGAAAGACTCCCTGCTCGAAGTCGTCCGGGAACGGGACCGGCAGGTCGCCGTCATCGGACTCCTGGAACCCGAAGGCGTGGAACTCCACGTCCGCGTCAATGCGTTGCTGCCGGACAAGCACGGCCACGAGAGCCCCCTTCACGTGACATCGACTGGTCGTCCCCGTGATCGTAAGGCTCCGCTCCGCAAGACGATGCGCTGTCGAGATGGTGCGGGACCTACCGAAGAGCTTCTGCTGGAGCACGGTTCCCAAGCCGTGACAAGTTGCTGACCGCTGGTGGGGCACAGCACCAGACTATCGCTGTGCTCCACCAGCCCCACGTTGTGCACGGAAGGAGAAGACGGCAATGCCTGACAATCCTGCGTGGATCGCCGATGCCTGGCACAGCGCGAATCTGAATGCCGCCGACCTGTACATCACCTGCGCCCGCGGCCTCAGCCCTCAGCAGTTGGCCGAACGCATGGCCGACCATGAGCCGGTCGAGGTCGGGCCTGCCCTCACCATCCAGGAAGCGTCCCGCATGGTCGACCTCACGCAGATCTACTGCGTCGGCCGCATCGGCCAAAGCGGCGACTGGTCGTTCATCGTGGAGTCCGGGGGCAGCGAAGGCTGGTCCCTCGACCCGGCAGTGTCCCACGGCGCCGCCGTGCTGATATTCGACCCACGTCCGGACGATCCGCCCTCCTTCTTCAGGTACCTCGCCGACGGCGAGCTGCAGCTGCACTTCGAGTTGGGCTTCGGCTACGACCCCGCCGGAGCCCAGCCCGACCTGCTGCGCCCGGCGCTGGAAGCAGCCGGAGTCATCCCGCCGGAAGACAGCATCGATCACCTGCTTGGCGAGGACGAGGAGCTGTCGCCTGTCGAAGAGAAGCGCCGGGAGTTGAAGGTCGTCGGTGAGCATTTCGGACTGTCACTGCCGCGGCAGGTGATCGAGAGCGGGCAGCTTCCTGCCGTGGTCACCCGCACCTCACCTCCGTCCTCCTGGTGACCGCGAGTGCGCAGAGATCCGATAGGCGCCCCAGGGCGGCAGCATCGGTCACGTTCACGGGCGTGCCCCAGTCGACACGGTCCAGCAGCATGGGATGGCAAAGCCGATGCCCTGCGAAAAGGGCAGTGTGGGCGGTTGGTGAACACGCCTCATGTCCTGTGACAGCGAATCTTGAGCGCGTGTCATCGAAGTTTGATCAGGACAGACGCGAGCCGAGTCACTGGTCCTTCATCAGGTGATGCAGCAGCGTCATCAGCCCGACGCCGACCAAGAGCGCGGTGCCGAACGACGGGTACTCAAAGGCCGCGTACGTTGCCCCGCTCCCGACGAGCAGGAGCAGCACCATCCGCTGATCGATCTGACTGCCCATAGGTACGACCTCTTCCCTTCACGTCACCGGTCGGCCAGGCGCAACCGGTCACCCCAGCCCAAGAGCACTCGGCGGCCCCGACTCATCAAGAAGCGGCCTCGCAGTCAGCTTGGGCGCCAACGGAAGCAGCCTCCAAGACGGCGCCATCCGTACGCCCTCCGGCACTTGCAGTCCGCGCACTATCGGGTGCGCTTCTCGGGGCTCTCGGCAGAAGGAGGCAAGTGGGAGGTAGACGCGGTAGGGGACGAGTGCCAGACGAGGGCCAGCGTGATTGCAGCCGCACCGCTCAAGAAGGGGCCTATCCGCTGATCAAGCCTCTGGCCTGCGAGTAGTCGAGCACCGAACCAGGGGAGAGCCGGAAAACTGCACTCTTCCAACAAAAGAGTGAGACGCGAGTATCGTTATATGGACAAGTTTCGCGGCGTCGGCGTACTACCTGACGCCGTGAAACCCGGTCGTCGAGTCGGGCAGGCACTCTTCGTATCCAGAGTGCTGATGGGCCAAGCTCGCGCTCGGCGACAGGCCCACGAGAACCCCAGACCCCGCAACGGCCGGCCGGCATCGACCTGAAGCAGGGCCGGCAGGCGGCGGTGCAGGCCGTCGAACCGGTTCCCGAAATGGCGTCACGCAACTCTGGTCTCGTCCCTCTTCTCGGGTGACGGGAGTCCCGAGCCGGGATCCTGGCGGGCGCCACCCGAAGCCGTGTCGCCGCTGTGGTGCTTGGCGCGCTGGATCTGCTCGTAGACGTGCGAGCGCAGTTCGGCGAAGCGTGTGCTGGAGCGGGTGTGCAACTGGTCGCGTTCGTCGGGCAGATCGATGGCCAGGTCCTCCAGCACCACGGTCGGCGACTTGGACAGGATGATCGTGCGCTGGCCGAGGTAGACGGCTTCGTCGATGTCGTGGGTGACGAACAGGACGGTGACCCCGAGTTCGTGCCACAGGCGCCGGATGAGGTCCTCCAGGTCGGCGCGGGTCTGGGCGTCGACGGCGGCGAAGGGCTCGTCCATGAGCAGCACCTTCGGTTCGTAGGCGACGGCGCGGGCAATGGCGACGCGCTGCTGCATACCGCCGGAGAGCTGCCAGGGGTAGGCGTGGTGGGCATCGGCCAGACCGACCACCTCCAGGGCATGGTCGACGAGTTCCCTCTCCCGCGCCTTGCCGAGCTTCTTGCGGCGCAGGGGGAGGGCGACGTTGTCACGGACGTTCATCCAGGCGAACAGCGAGCGGCCGTACTCCTGGAAGACCACCGCCATGCCGGGCGGGGGCCCGCTGACCGGGCGGCTGTCCAGCGTCACCTCGCCGCCGGTGGGGGTGAGCAGTCCGGCCATGCACTTCAGCAGGGTCGTCTTGCCGCAGCCCGACGGGCCGACCAGGCACACCAGTCCACCGGCGCCGATGTGGAAGCTGAGACTGCGCAGCGCCTCGACGGTGCGGTTGCGGCCGGTGTAGGTCTTCTGCAGGTTGCGTACGTCGAGCATCGACGTCTCCTTCTCGGGGCGGACCGGGCGGCCGGTCAAGTGGTGCGCTGGGCGCGGCGCAGGCCGTGGTACCAGGCCAGGACCCGGTTCTCGGCGAGGCGGAAGAGCAGCGACAGGACGAAGCCGAGCAGGCCGAGGAGCAGGACGCCGCTCCACATCTCGGGGATGGCGAAACTGCGTTGGAACTGCACGATGGTGAAGCCCAGTCCGTTGCTGGCGGCGAACATCTCGCTGATGACCATGAGGATGATCCCGATCGACAGCGACTGCCGCATGCCCGTGACGATCTGCGGGCTGGCCGAGCGCAGGACTAGGTGCCACAGGCGGGCGGGGCCGGTGATGCCGTAGGAGCGGCAGGTGTCGCCGAGCACCTCGTCCACGGCGCGGACGCCCTCGACCGTGTTGAGCAGGATCGGCCAGACGCAGCCGCTGGCGATGACGATGACCTTCATGGTGTCGCCGATGCCCGCGAACAGCATGATCACGGGGACGAGCACTGGCGGCGGGATGGCGCGGAAGAGCTCCAGCACCGGCTCCAGGACGTCCCGTACGACGCGGTGCGTGCCGACCAGCAGGCCGAGTCCGACGCCGATGACCACGGCGAGCAGGTAGCCCGCGGTGAGTCTGAGGAGGCTTGGCAGGACGTCGGACGCCAGCCGGTCGCCCACCCAGACCTCCCCGAACTTCCCCAGGATGGTGGAGAGCGGTGGGACGTAGAAGTCGGTGCTGCCGGCGGTGGCGAACCACCACACCGCGAACAGAACGGAAGGCAGGCCCAGCACGAGCAGGGCACGACGGCCCACTGTGAGGACGGTCATCAGGTCATCCCTCCCTGCGCTGGGACTGGTGCCAGTGCAGCGCCCGCCGCTCGACGGCCCGCGCCACCAGATTGATCGCGACGCCGAACAGCCCGGTGACCAGCACCAGGGCGTACACCCGTGACACGGCGCCGGAGGTCTGCGCGACGGCGATCTCGCGGCCGAGGCCGGGTGAGCCGATGACGAGTTCCGCGGTGATCGCGAGGACCAGCGCCACGGCGGCCGCCAGCCGTACGCCCGTCATCACGTACGGCAGCGCGGTCGGCCACAGGACGTACCGCACCCGCCCCCATCTGCCGAGCAGATAGCTGTGGGCGGTGTCGTCCGCGACCGGGTCGACGTCCTGGGTGCCGGCCAGCACCTGGACGAGGACCTGCCAGAAGGAGGCGTAGACCACCAGCAGCAGCGTCGACTCCAGTGCGGTGCCGTAGAGCAGCACCGCCACCGGGATCAGCGCCACCGACGGGATGGGACGCAGGAACTCGATGGTGGAGGCGGTCGCCGCGCGCAGGACCGGCACGGAGCCGATCACCACCCCGGCCACCACACCGCCCACGACCGCGATGGCCAGCCCCAGCCCCCACCCGGCCACGGTGTCGCCGAGCGCCGTCCAGAACGTGCTCTCGGCGAGCAGCTGCCCCAGCGTACGGCCGATCTCGGACGCGGGCGGAAGGTAGTGGGCCGAGAGCGCACCGGTGCGGGGCAGCACCTCCAGGACCGCTACCAGACCGGCCAGCCCGGCGAGCCCGCGCAGCGCGGCGGTGGTGCTCGGGCCGCGCCCCGCGGGCTTCGTCCTTACGGACGCCAGTGCCGACGCTGTCACTGGAACAGCGCCTTCAGGTCGGGCTTCTTGTCGCCGAAGAGTCCATCCTGCTCACCGAGCGAGGCCAGCTTCTCCAGGGACGCCATGTCGTACTGGGCGGGCCAGTCGGGCAGCGTCAGGTCCTTCAGTACCTGGCCGTCGATCTTGGTGTAGGTGGTGAGGATCTGCCGTGCCTCGTCCGGGTGCGCGGAGGCGTACGTGAGCGACTCGGTCATCGCCTCGGCGAACTTCTTCACCAGGTCGGGGTTCTCCTTCGCCAGCTGGGCGGAGGTGAAGTAGGTCGCGACGGTGAGCTTGGGGTCGGTCTCGGCGAACGGTGACGTCACGGCCCGGGCACCCTGGGACTTGGCAATCGTCTGCGCGGGCTCGCCCATCCAGGCCGCGTCCACCTGGCCGCCGTCGAGGGCGGCCGGCATCTGATCGAAGGCGATCTCCACGAACTTCACCTTCGAGGGGTCGCCGCCGTCCTTGCGGACTGCCTCGCGCACGGTGGTGTCACCGATGTTCTGCAGGGTGTTCACCGCGACCGTTTTGCCGGCCAGGTCCTTGGCCGACTTGATGGCGCTGTCCTTCCTGACCGCCACCGCGGTGACGTCGGTCGTGGTGTTTCCCGTGGTGGCCGCTCCGTTGGCCACCGACGTGACCGGGACTCCCTTGGTCTGGGCGATCATCAGCGACGTGGTGTTGCTGAACCCGAAGTCGAACTGTCCGCTCACCACACCGGGAATGATCGCGGCGCCGCCCTGGGCGCTCTCCATCTTCAGCTCGATGCCGCGGCTGCTGAAGAAGTTCTTCTTCTGGCCCAGATAGAGCGGGGCCACATCGACGATCGGGATGATGCCGACTTTGACCTCGGTGGTCTTGCCGCTGCCTGAGGCCGACGAACCGCTCGTCCCATCGGACGAGGATCCGCATCCGGCCGCACCGATGACTGTGACCACTGCTATAGCAAGCCCGAGAATGCGCCGTCGCATGGGGCTCCTCCTCACGGGAAGTGGGTGAGAACTGTTCGCCTTGGGTGCAGATGTGACATTCGAGCGAGTCGAGCCGACGCTGTGCCGTTGCCGACGGGTCGTGGGGTCGGACGGTGTCTCCCGCCAATGACTCCATGGGGACATGTCGGGAGGTTCGAGAGGTCGATCGGGTGCCGGCGGTCTTGCGGGTGGCTCGCGGCTCGTGGCGTCCCGTCGGATGCATGTTGTGCATCTTCTTGACGGCCGCAATGTACACGCCTACCTTCGCGGTGTCATGCTCCCGGACGAAAGAGACCGCGAAGGCTTCGCACCGGTCTCCGGCCGGGCCCCTCGCCGAGGTCACAGCCCTCCCGTCGCTGCTTGCGCCGCACTCCTTCCCGCCACCCTCACCAGGACAAAGGAGTCCCCCTCGTGAAGTCCCGCCTCCGCAGACGCACGCTCGTCGCCCTGGCGGCGCTGCTGCTCGCCGCGCCCCTCGCCCCGGCCGCCCAGGCGGTCGAGACCGACGCCCACGTCGAAGGCACGTTGCCGTCCGGCGCGACGTACGTGATGGACAAGCCGGAATCCTGGAACGGCACGGTCCTGCTCTTCAGCCACGGCTACACCCCCCTCGGAGTGCCCAACCCGGCGCGCAACGCCCCGGACGACGCCACCAAGTCCGCTCTGCTGAAGGAGGGTTACGCGCTCGTCGGCTCCTCGTACGCGAGCAACGGGTGGGCGGTGAGCGACGCGGTGCCGGACCAGCTGGCCACGCTCGACACGTTCACCGCACGCTTCGGTCCGGCCCGGCACGCCATCGCCTGGGGAGCCTCCTACGGCGGGCTCGTGACCTCGGTGATCGCCGAGCGCCACCCGGACCGCATCAGCGGATCACTGTCCCTGTGCGGCCTGCTCCAGGGCGGTGTGGCCAACTGGAACAGCACCCTCGACCCGGTCTTCGCGTTGAAGACACTGCTCGCCCCCGATGCGGACATCAGCCTGACCGACCTGGGCAGCCAGGCGGCGGCTGCCGAGGCGGCCGACACGCTGGCCGGGGCCGTCGCCGGGGCGCAGAGTGCGGCCTCCGGGCGGGCCCGCATCGCGCTGGCCGCCGCCCTGCACAACATCCCCGGCTGGAACGACCCCTCCCAGACCCGGCCGGGGCCGACCGACTGGGACGCCCAGCAGGCCAACCAGTTCCAGGCGGTCATGGGCCTGGTGAAATTCCCCGCCTTCTCCTGGCGGCAGGAGGCGGAGCGCCGGGTCGGGGGCAACATGTCCTGGAACACCGGCGTCGACTACTCCGCGATGCTTCACCGTTCCCCCCTCTACAAGGAGGTCAGCGAGCTCTACGCCAAGGCCGGTCTGTCGCTGAGCGAGGACCTCGCCACGCTGAACCGCGCTCCCCGGATCGCCGCCGACACCAAGGCAGTCGACCGGATGGCCCTCACGAGCTCGTTCACCGGCCGACTGGCCAAGCCGCAACTGACCGTGCACACCACGGGCGACGGCCTCATCCCAGTACCGTCGGCGAGCGCCTATCGCCGTGCGGTCACCGCTGCGGGCGCCACCCCCTTGCTGCGCCAGGCCTTCGTCGAGAACGCGGGCCACTGCACGTTCAGCACGGGCGAAGAGGTCGCCGCTCTGCACACCCTGGAGACCCGCATCACCACAGGCCATTGGCCAGGCACCGACCCAGCCACGCTCAACGCCCGCGCCACGCAGGCCGATCCGTCCGGGCCGGCGCGTTACGTGTCCTACCCGCTGGCGCAGTACCCGCGCCCCTATGACCTGTCCCACCCCGCCGACCGGTACCGGCCCTGACACCACGTCGCCCGCCGTCCCCGCGGCGGGCATCCGTACTGTTCCGACATGACGCTCTCCGAGGTGAACTCCCACGTGAACGATGGGTACAACGGCACTGCCCCGGACTCGCCCGGCGGACCGCAACTGCGCCCCCAGTCGTTGCTGCTCGCCTTCTTCGGTGACCACGTCCTCGAAGAGGGCCCGGTGTGCGTGTACTCGGGCAGCATCATCGACGTTCTCGGTCGCGTGGGAGTCGGGGAGCAGGCCGTCCGCTCCACCCTCACCCGCATGGTGGGCCGCGGCCTGCTGCAACGGCAGCGGCAAGGGCGCCGCATGTACTTCGGTCTGACCCCGCACGCGACGCAGATCCTCCACGACGGGGGGACACGCGTCTGGGAGACCAGTGCGGTCAACGACGACTGGGACGGAACCTGGACCCTGTTGGGTTTCTCGCTGCCCGAAGCCTGGCAGCGTCAGCGCCACGACCTGCGCTCGCGGCTCACCTGGTCCGGATTCGGTCCTCTCTACAGCGGGCTGTGGATCGCACCGGGTCGTGTCGACGTCTCCGAGATCGTCGCCGAGCTCGGCATCGCAGCCCACGTCAAGATCTTCTACGCGTGCGCCGACGCCGCCACCGACGTCGATGTGATGATCCGCGACACCTGGGATCTGGAGACCATCGCCGCCCGTTACATCGCCTTCGAGAACCGATGGATCAGCCACGTCGGCGATCCGACCCTTGATCCGCTGGCCACCCACCTGCGCCTGGTCGCCGAGTGGCTGGGCACCATCCGCACGGATCCCCGGCTGCCCCTCCGGCATCTGCCACCCGACTGGCCGGCACGTTCGGCGGAGAAGACTTTCCGGCGTATCGCGGAACAGACGGGGGAGCCCGGCCGCCGGGTGGCCGCCGAGTTGCTGGAGACGACGCCTGTGCAACCTTCGTGAGCATGGGTGATGCCGGGGCCCGACTCCCCGCGCCGGCGGTGCCTACAACCCGAAGAGTCGCGCTCCGTTCTCGTAACAAACTCGGCGCAACCACTCATCACCCAGTCCGAGCCGTTCAAGGGCTTCGAGCTGGTGGACGTACGGATAAGGGATGTTGGGGAAGTCGGACCCAAGGAGAATCCGATCGCCGAGTTCGGCGAGCCGGCCGAGTTCGCTCGCCGGGAAGGGGCTCAGCTGCTCGCTGAAGTCCGTGAACACCATGGTCGTGTCCAGGCGGACCTCGTCGTACCGCTCGGCCAGGTCCAGGAAGTCGGTGTACTCCGGCATCCCCATGTGCGCGACGATCAGGGGAAGGCGCGGATGCCGGGCGAGGAGCCGCCCCACTGGCTCCGGCCCGGTGTGTTTGCCGGGTGCGGGACCCGAGCCGCAGTGCATGACCACCGGGACTCCCGCCTCGGCCAGCATCCCCCACACAGGATCGAGCAGCTCGTGGGTGGGGTCGTACGCCCCTACCTGCACATGGGACTTGAAGACCCGGGCCCCCGCTTCGACCGCCGTGCGCACATAGTCCTCCACGCCCTTTTCGGGGTAGAGGGTGGCCGTGTGCAGGCAGTCGGGCGTGCGTCCCGCGAAGTCGGCGGCCCATTCGTTCAGCCAGGGCGCCATGCCGGCCTTGTGGGGATAGAGCATCGCGGTGAAGGCGAGCACCCCGAACTGCCTGAGCAGTGCGAGCCGTTCGTCTTCGTCCTGCCGATAGGTGATGCCCCACTCGATGCCGGTCATGGGGCCGACGGCGTCGAAGTACTCCCACACCTTGCGCAGGACCCGTTCTGGCATGAAATGCGTGTGTACGTCGACAAGCCCGGGCACCCCGATGCGTCGCCTGAACTTCTCGACAGCCTCGACTTCACCCACGGGGCCGCTTCCTCTCGACGTCGCCGCGCGCGAGCGTGAACACGGTGGTCCGGCAACCGAATCGAGATGCCAGCTGTATACCTTGAGGTAGCGGCCGTGCGAATCGCGTGATCATGCCCTCACTTTCACGCAGACGCGCCGCTGGAAACAACTCTCTTGATCCTCTCTACCCCTTCAACACTCCCCACTGGCACTGTCTCTCGCGTAGTACGGCCAGGGGGTGTGTCGTCGGTTGCGTCCATGGAGATGGTGTACGGGTTCGACCTGATCCGGGGGTTTGCTCCGGCGTCGGGATCAAGACGTTCGCCGATGCGGGCAGGTCAGCGACGAGCGAGGCAATCACCGCAATGGCTACCGCCCGCGCGGCTCCGGCCATTCCGAGGCGATTTGCGCGCCGTAGGAGGTCGGAACCACACGCGCAGCCGTCCGTGCTCGGGGCAGGGTGATGCGGTCGACCAGTCCTTCCGCCCGAAGCTTGGCGATCCGTCGCCGCGTCTGTTCGATCCGCACCCCCGGCGCGATCACACGGTGCATCTGCTGCCCCGAATCAGAAGAAGAACAGGGGACGGCGGGCGAACGGGCGGGCGCGTGTCGTCGGGGGATCGGGGCGCCGTTTTCGCATGTTGCGCGCCGGCGACCGCCGACGCGCTCGCGCGCCGAACTGACGCACGCCAACGGCACCACCAGAGTCCAGGCGTCAGGCAGCACGTTCGCCCTGGCCATCGACGTCCGAAGAAGCCCGCCCGGCCCAGCCGGATTCCCCGAACTTTCTCCGGACTGTCAGTCCCGCTCCGTACGCTCGACAGCATGGTGGGGGACGAACTACGCCAAGAACCACATGACGAGCCGTTCGACGAGGGGAGCGGCAGCGAGACCTGGCAGCGGCTGAGTGCCTACGCCTACCTCAGCGCGCCCGAGCGCCTGGAGTACGTCGCTGTGATGCGGGTCTTCTGCGGCACCCTGCTCGCGGATCTCGCCGTACCCGATGTGCAATCCAAGCTGGCGCAGGCCGGGCACCCGGCGGCTGCGCTCGGCGCGGAGACACTGACCGCTCGGCTCGAACAGCTCGCGCGCTGGGGCAATCTGCTGCGCAGTACGCATACGGTCACAGCGACCAGCATCGCCGAGTACCAGCGCTCCCGCTCTCGCTACCAGTTGTCCAAGCTGGGCGAGCGAGTGCAGCGCGATGCCGATGAGGTGCTGGCCGGAGCGGACGCCGCGCGTGAGGTGAGCAGTGAGCTGCTCACCCTCGTCGACCGGGGGCTCAAGGAGATCGCCGCTCTCGCCGCCGCGCCGGGCGGCACGGACCCGCAGCAGGCACTGGAGAAGATCAGCACTCTCTTTGCACAGTTCGGCGAATTCGCCGAGTCGGTACGGGACTTCTACGCCTATCTCGGCCAGGTACTCGCCCGCTACGACCTCGACGGCGCCGAGTACCAGGGGTTCAAGGAGCTGCTGCTCGACTACGTGGAAGCGATCACCGAGGACGTGTCCTTCCGTGCCCCGCGCATCGCCGCCCATCTGCGGGCGATCTGGCCGCACCTGCCCGCATTGTTGAGCCGTATCGATGCCCATGCGTCGGGCCTTGGTGCGCTCTTCGACGTGTTGCCCGAGACGCGGGTGCAGCGTAGTCGGGGGCGGGAACTGGCCGACTGGGAGGGGCTGCGCGTCTGGTTCGCCGACAGCGATGGCCACGGCAGTCAGGTGGACCAGCTCCGGGATGCGACCCTGCGTGCCCTGCAGTCGTTGCTCGCCAATGCCAAGCGGATGCTGCGCTCGGCGTCGGGGGAGATGTCCCGCCGTAAGGATCTGCTCAGGCTTGCCGCCTGGTTCGACGCCGCGGAGCCCGAGGAGGCCCACGACATCGCGGTCGCTGCCTTCGGGCTGTACGGGGCGCGGCATCTGGGAGTGGCGCCGGATCCCGATCGGTCCGTACCAGCGTATGTGAGCTGGTGGACCGGGCCCGTCGTGGATGTGCCGGTCGCGTTGCGTGAGCGTGGCAGCCGGGCCCCGCGCGGGCGAGCCGCGGCGGTGGAGGACCATGGCGAGCAGAAGCGTCGCCTCATGGAGCAGGCGCGCGAGCAGGCTGCCGCCCGTGAGGCCGCGGCCGCCGAACTGCGCAGCGCATCCGGCCGATTCGACCAGGTGCGGCTGGGGTCCGCGGCGATGCGACTCCTGCTGGAACTCCTCACCACCGCCCTCGGCAATGCCCAACTGCATAAGGGGGCCGGTGACTTTCAGCTCGGTAGTGCGCAAGCAGGTGATGTGGATTTGGGAATCAGGCTGACGGCGTGGCGTACCCCCGGCAGGCACACCCTCCTGCGCTCCGTGGACGGCGACTTGACGGCGGACGACCTCACCCTTGCCGTCGAGAGCGCCTCCGAGAGCGCCCCGGCGCCCGCAGCCGAGGAGGCGAGCGCCTGATGCCCCTGCCCTCCGCCCACGACGTCGCACTTGCCGCCGAACGCCGTGCCGCCGCCCGCCTGTTGCTGGCCCACCCCCTGGTCACCAGCAACGGTCCGCACAGCGACACCTTCCCGCTGATCCGCCGCCACGCCGACTGGCTCGCTCAGCGCTTCCAGCAGGTGTTCGGCTACCGACTCCTCGTCGAGGCGTCATACGCCCGCCTGTTCAAGGCAGGCCTCGGCCCCGGCTCCGGCCACCGCCTGGTGCGGCCGTCCACCGGAACGCCGTTCACACCGCGGACGTACACCTACCTGGCCCTGGCCCTCTCCGTTCTCGTGACTGCTCCCGAGCAGCTCCTGCTCTCCCAGCTCGTTGCCGACCTGAGGGCCGCGGCCGTGGACGCCGGGATCGAGATCAGCGACTCCGGGCGTCAGGCGGAGCGTCGTACGCTCGCCGCCGCGTTGCGCCAACTCGTGGACTGGGGCGTGCTGGCGGAGACCGAAGGCCATGTCTCGGCCGTCGCCGAGGAGCGGGGCGGCGAGGCGCTGCTGACCGTGGACCGCGAGATCGCCCGCGCGGTCGTCGCCGGACCGCTGGCGCAGAGCCGCGACGGAGCGGATCTCGTACGCCGAGCCGCCGACCCCGGCTTCGGCGGCCCGCGTACGTACGTGCGCAGACGCCTCGTCGAGACACCCGCCGTCCACCTCGACGATCTGACCGACGCCGAGCGGGAGTGGCTGCGGACCCGGCAGCGGCGTGAGTCCCAGGCCTTCTCCGAACTGTTGGGTCTGGAGGCCGAGATCCGTGCCGAGGGCATCGCCCTCGTCGACCCGGACGGCGACCTCACCGACCTGCACCTGCCGGGCACCGGCACCGTCGCCCAGGCGGCGCTGCTGTTGGTGGGACGGCTGGTCGACCGACTGCGCCCCGAGGATCCCGGCCATCCCGCGGTCGGCGGGAGGCTGGTCATCGGCGTTCCCGTCCCGGACGGGCTGTTGCCCGAGTTGCTCGATGAGCTCGTCGAGGAGTACGGCCGACGCAGCAACTGGCAGCGCGGCCTCCTGGAGGACCGGGACGGGCTGCTCGCCGCCGTCCTCGACCTTCTGGTCCGCATGCGCCTGATGGCGCCCGTCGGCCCGGTGCGCGCCGACGGCCACGGCCTGCCCGAAGGTTACGAGGATGCAGCCCTGGACGGCCGGTCCGTCACCGACGTCTCGGGCGCCCGTGGGCAGGACGGCACGGCCGGTTGGGTGCTGCTCGCGGCGGCCGCCCGGTTCGCCACCACGGTGGCCGTCACATCCCGTACCGAACAGCCACAAGTAGACGACGTCTCCCAGGGACCCGAGGAGCCGACCCGGTGAACCGCCCCACTTCCCCGCACCGCTACCGCCTTCACCGCGCCGGCATCCGGAACGTCTGGCAGTACGACAAGCAGGAGTTCGCCTTCGGCGACGGCCGCCTGTTGCTGCGTGGCAAGAACGGTGCCGGCAAGTCCAAGGCCCTGGAGATGCTGCTGCCCTACCTCCTCGACGGCGACGCCCGCGCTCTGGATGCCACCGGGACCGGACGAACCACACTGCTGTGGCTGATGCTCGACGGATTCGAGCAGACCAACCGACTGGGCTACCTCTGGGTGGAGTTCGCGCGCACCGACGAGGACGGAAACGACCACCACCTCACCCTCGGAGCGGCCGTCCGCGCCTCCCAGTCGACCAGGACGGCCAAGCCGTTCTTCTTCATCACCCCGCTGCGAGTGGGCGAGGACCTGCACCTTGCCCCCGCCGGCCAGCCTCTGCCGCTCGACCAACTCAAGTCCCTCCTCGGCCCGGAGAACGTCACCGACCGTGCCGTGGAACACCGGGCCCGGGTCGCCCGCCACCTGTTCGGCCTCACCGATCCGGCGCGCTACCGCAACCTGCTCCACCTGCTGCACCGCCTGCGCCGCCCCACGATCGGCGACCGCATCGACTCCGGCGGCCTGGTCTCCGTCCTCGCAGAGACGCTGCCCGCACTCGACGACGAGGTCGTGGAGAAGGTCGCCCGCAACCTCGACGACCTCGACGCCGTAAGGACCGACCTCGGGCGCCTGGAACGGACCGACGAAGCACTACGGACCTTCCTGACCAGCTACCGCGGCTACCTGCACGGGGCGCTGCGCCGCCGGGCCGACGAGGTGAACGGCGAACTGGAACGGCTGGCGGAGCAGCGGCGTCTGGCGGACGAGGCAGTGAAGAAGGTGGCAAAGCTCCGCACGAGCGAGGATGAACTCACCGCCCGCCTCGACGTCCTCCAGGCAGAAGCGGATGCGGCCCGGACGGACCTCGCCGCCCTGCACGCCAGCGCCGCCTACCGCAGCTTGCAGGAACTCGGGGAGAAGCGCGCCACGGTGACCGCCCTGCTCAGCGCGGCGACGACCGCCTTCAAAGCACTCCGCCAGGCCCACAGCACCCAGGAAGACACCGGACGGCGACTCACCGAAGAAGCCGGAAGGCTCGGCGGAGAGCTCGCCGAACTCCGCACAGCGCATGGCGAGTTGCTGCGCGAGGCGGAGCGGTCGGGGCTCGACCCCGTGCACCTGGGTGATCCGGGCGTGGTTCCCGTCACCCAGGTCGCGGGTGCGGCGGTGGCCGAACTGACTTCTCCGGACGGCGACTTCCACCTCGTGCGGCACAGCGAGGTGCTTGCCGTCGACACGGAGCTCTGCGCCGGTGCCCTGCACGCCTGGGACACCCAATTGGACACCGCGGGGCCCGTGATCAGGAACCGCGCCCGGGCCGTGACCGAACTGACCGCGCTCATCGACAAGACACACCGGGCCCAGCAAGAGGCGCACGAGGCCGATGCCGCCCGGGAGCGTCTGGAGGAGCAGACGGACGAGGCACGTGAGCGGGCCGAACGCCGACGGGAGGAGACAGCACGCGAAGGGGAGGCGTACACGGACGCCGTACGGACCTGGACCGAGCGGCTGCGCAGCCTCACCGGCGTCTCCCTCGACGCCGTACACGCCCTGACCGCCCACGACCCGGCGGAAGGCCCGCTTCCCGCCCATACCCCCGACGAGGTGGCCGACACCGCCAGGGTGGCCGTCGATCCGTGGCTGGCGGAACTGGGCGAACAGCGCGATGCGCGTGCCGTGGCGATCCACGAGCTGGCCGCCGAGAAGGACCGCCTGCAGCGTGAGCGGAACGACTGGGAAGCCCGCACCGACCCCGAGCCCGCACCCCCGCCCCACCGCTCGGCACCCCGCACACCCGGCACCGGCGCACCCCTGTACCGGCTCGTCGACTTCGCCGATGACCTGGTGCCAACCGCCCGCGCGGGCCTGGAAGCCGCACTCGAAGCGAGCGGCCTGCTCGACGCCTGGCTGTGCGCCGACGGCACCGTCGTGGACCCGGCTACGCGGGACACCCTCCTCGCTCCCGGCACCCCGCCCGCCGGACCCGCGCTCGCCGAGGTGTTGCGCCCGGTTGCGGCACCCGACAGTGGGGTGACGACCGAACAGGTCGAGCGCGTGCTCCATGCCGTGGCTCTGGTCATGGACGGGACCACGAGCACGACGGCGGAATCCGCGATCAGTACGGACGGCTTCTGGAAACTGGGCGTCGCCCGAGGCCGTCACACGAAGCAGACCGCCGAGTACGTCGGCGCGGAGGTGCGTGCCGAGACCCGACGCCGGGCCCTGGCCGAACTCGACCGGCAACTCACGGACGTACTGGCGCAGTTGATGCAACAGGAGCATGACCTGCGGATCCTCACCGAGCACCGCGTGCAAGTGGCCGACACCCTGAGCCGCCCGCCCACGGCACGCCCACTGACCGACGCCTGGGCCCGTACCACCGAGGCCGAGCGCACCGCCCAGGTGCTGGCCGGCAAAGCGTCCACAGCCGTCCGAGAGGCGGAGCAGGCGCGCGCCCGCGCGGTCGCCGCCCGGCGCGAGGCCGAGGCGACAGCGAGCGCGAACGACCTCCCGGTCGACCCGGGCGCGCTCGACTCCGTACGTCTGTGTCTGGACCGCCTCGATACGGGCACCCAACGACTGCGCAGGCGGCTGCGCGTGGTGGCGTCCTCCGCCGACGCCCATCGGCAGGGCCGCGAAGGCTACCAGCGCGCCCTGACATCCACGCGGGAAGCGGAATCCGACTACTCCGAGCCGCTCGCCCGCTTGGACGCCGCCCGCCGCACGATCCGGGGCCTGGAGGAGGCACTCGACGCACCGGAACAGGAAATCCTCGCCCGCGAGGACGAGGCGAAGCGGCGGCTGGAGGCCGTGGGACGTCAACTTCCCGGTGCTGAGCGTGACTTGAGTGCAATGCACGACGAACGTGTGCGCGCGGAGGAGGACGAGAGGGTCAGGCGCGAGGCGCTGGCCACGCAGGAGGGAGAGGCGGTGGCGAGTGGCAGGCGACTGCGTACGGCGCTGTCCCTGCCGGGCGTGACCAGGGGCGCGGGCCTCGACATGTCGGCGCAGGACGAGGGCGGCGAGGCGCACGCCTCCGACGACGGCGCACACGACCGCACCAAGGCACTGCGCCCGCTCGTGGAAGCCGTACGGAGTCGCCTGGACGCCGAGCGGCGCGACATCTCGGACACCGCGCTCCTCAACCGGCACACGGATCTGCGCGACCAGCTCTCCGGGGGCTACGACGCCACGCTGGAGGAACACGACGGCATCAAGATCTGCCGATTCGTCGACGACCACGGCCCGCACGACATCGCCGTGGTCGGCGAGCGCATCGCCGCCCAGGCGGCCGACGCCCGCGAACGGCTGACGGAGCGCGAGCGAGAGGTCTTCCAGCGCTTCCTGACCGGAGAGCTGGGCGACCACCTCTCCGGTCAGGTCCTGGCCGCGGGCGCCCTGGTAGCCGCTCTGAACGGCACCCTGTCCACGGTCCGGACGTCACACGGACTGGGGGTCGCGCTGGACTGGAAACTGGCGGACGGCGTGGAAGCCGACGTCAAGGCGGCCGTCGACCTCCTGCGCAGTCCGTCCGGCCTGCGCACCCACGACCAGTCCGAGCAGCTCCGCGACGTGCTCCAACGCCGTATCGAGGACGCCCGCCGCGCCGACCCGGGCGCAGGCTACGCGGCCCATCTGCGCACCGCCCTCGACTACCGGGACTGGTTCACCTTCATCCCCTGGGTGGTCAACGACGCCGCCCCCGGCAGCCGCCGCAAACTCTCCGGCCGCACGGGCCTCAGCCAGGGCGAGCAACGCGTCCTGTCCTACCTGGTCCTCTTCGCCGCCGCGGCCGCCCATTTCACGAGCCTCGCCGAGTCGGCCCCGCACGCACCCCGGCTGATCCTGCTGGACGACGCCTTCGCCAAGGTCGACGAGCCCACCCATGCGCGCCTGGGCCGCATCCTGGTCGACCTGGACCTGGACTTCGTCCTCACCAGCGAACGCCTGATCGGCAACTGGCCCGACGTGCCTTCCCTGCACATCTACGAGTGCCTGCGTGACCCGCACGTGCGGGGTGTGGCGACCCTTCACTACACGTGGAACGGGCGGCAGAGGCGGCTGGTGTCGGTATGACCGACGCCCGCGCGGAGGACGAGCCGCCGCTGACCGCCGAAACGCTGGCGTTCTTGACCCGGCCAGGTCTGAAGCGCCTTTGGACGGCGGCCCGTACCCGCCTTGAACGAAGCGGCCTCCTGCCGGCCGGCACCATCCGACTCCAGGACCTGGACACCGAGGAGCGCGAGGCCCTGTCCCTCCTCCTGGCCAGACCGGTCACCGGCCCCACCGCCACGATCCGCCTGCCGGACCTGGACACCCGCCTGCGCACCAGCGCGGTCGGACGGAGCCTGGCCGCGACCCTGAGGGCACTGGGCCCGCCGCTGACCGACCGGCGGGCGGTCCGGGACGCGGCGCAGGCCGAACGCACCCGTCTGTGGACCGCGACGGAAATGGCCCTTGCCGCAACGCCACTGGCAGACCAGGCCTGGGCCCGCCAATGGCTGGAGGAGATACGGCGGGGCGGCACGCTGACGCGACAGCCGTCCGGCCGTACCGCGCTCACCACCATCACCCAGGCCATCGAAACCCTCGCGACCCTCTTCCCCGGCACAGGCACGGATCCCACCCCCGCCACCTGGGGCCGAGGCGAACTGGCCACCCGCACGACCGGCTCGGCCCATGGCCTGGACGACGGCACCTTGCTGGCACGCCTGGTCCAGCGCGGCATAGCGGTGGCCCGGGGCGTGGACTTCCCCAGCGACGCACCGGGCCGCCGTGCTCTGTGGCGGCAGGCCTCGGTCACTCCCGACGAGGTCTCCAGCACCGTGCTCACGTATGGCCTTCGGCCGACGGGCGCCACCTGGCAGGAAGCTGGCCTGCGCCAACGCGCCGACCACCGCCTGGAGGCGCACCTGACGCTGCGCGAACTCCGCGCCCTGCACCTGACGTTCCCACCACGCACGCGCATCCATGTCTGCGAGAACCCACGCGTGGTGGAGGCCGCGGCGGACACCGCCTGCACCGCACCCCTGATCTGTACCTCGGGCAGTGCGGCGACGGTGGTCCTCACCCTCCTGGACACGTTGTCGGCGGCCGGCTGCGCCTTCGCCTACCACGGTGATTTCGACTGGCCGGGCATCGTGCTCGCCAACCGGGTCATCGGGCGGTACCAAGCGGAACCGTGGCGCATGGCGGCG
Organism: Streptomyces sp. NBC_00287; assembly: GCF_036173105.1. NCBI lineage: Bacteria > Bacillati > Actinomycetota > Actinomycetes > Kitasatosporales > Streptomycetaceae > Streptomyces > Streptomyces sp. NBC_00287. The sequence goes on along the minus strand of NZ_CP108053.1, from coordinate 2,844,733 downwards.
GCAGACTACGAATACCTCGCGACGCGGGCGGAGTTGCAAGGAACGCCGCCGCTTCCCCTCACCGGCACACCGATCGAGGCGACCTGGGATGCGGAACTGGCCGCGACCATGGACGCTTTGGGCGTCGCTCTGCATGAGGAGGCGGCGCTGGATCTGCTGCTGGGTGATCTCGCGGAACCTTGAGTGTCCGTGACATCGCGCCCTCGGCCTACGGCACTCTTGAGACAGCACATCAAGCGCACCATGGGAGCTGGGCGGAATGGTCACCGGGAGCCTCACCGAGGCGGGTCTCCAAGCACTGGCCGGAGCTCGGTCCTTCGAGCGTGGGCTCGGGTACCTCGACGCCGTCTCCGCAGTGGAGATCGGCGACGGCTGGGTCACCGCAACCGTCCACGGCACCGAGCGTTACATGGTGGAGCTGACACTCGACGATCTCGGCGGGCTCTCCGGCGAGTGCGACTGCCCCTATGGCCGGGAGGGCAACTTCTGCAAGCACCTGGTCGCGCTCGGTCTGACGGTACTCGCCCAGCAAGGGAGCCTGCCGCAGCAGCGAGAGGCGGCACGGCGCCGCGTGCAGGATCTCGATGCTTGGCTGTCCGCCCTGCCCAAGGACGAGTTGCTCGCCCTGATGCGTGAACAGGTCGCTGAGGACCGGAAGTTGCGGCGCCGCCTTGAGCTGCGGGCCGCGAGCGCCCGCGGGGATCTCGCCGGGGTCCGGTCCCGCATTCGTGAGCTCCTGGACATCGGCCCCTTCGCACGCTACGGGTACGTCGAGTACGCCGACGCCCGCGCCTACGCCGACCAGGCCGGGCAAGCGGTGTCCGCGATCGTCGCGCTCTCCCGCTCAGGACGGCCTGCCGACGCGATCACTGCGGCGCGGGAGGCCATGCGGCTGCTGGCCGACGCGGTGGACAGTGTCGACGACTCCGACGGCGGGATCGGCCAGGTCGGTGACACTCTCGCCGACGCCCACCTCGAAGCCTGCCGTGCGGCACGCCCGGACTCGGAGGAACTCGCACGCTGGCTGGTCGGTCATGCGCTCGGCGAAGTCGACGACGGCCTCATCGATATCGACCCGCTCGACTACGAGGACGTTCTCGGCGCACGGGGCATGTCCACCCTGCGTGAGCTGGCGATCGAGGCGTGGCGGGGCAACCGCAGGGGCTGGGCGGAGAAATCCCTGATGGAGCGTCTGGCCAAGGCGGGCGGCGACGTCGACACGGTGATCGCCGTGTACGCGGCCGACCTGACGACGAACGGCCATACGCACCTGATCATCGCCGGCGAACTGGACGGCGCGGGGCGCGCCGGGGAGGCGCTGCGCTGGGCGGAACGCGGCATCCGGGAGACGCGCGACCTCGCCACCGTGGACACTGCCCTCGTCGACTACCTCTACGACCGCTACGCACGAGTGGCGCGGCTGTCCGATGCCGTCGCCCTGCGCCGCGACCACTTCCGCGCACGCCCCACGCTGCTCACCTACCGGCAACTGCGCGCCGCCGCGCGGGCGGCCGACTGCTGGCCGGCTGAGCGCGAAGGGGCGCTCACCCTGCTGCGCGCCGACGCCGAGCGGCACCGTCAGGGGCCGTACGGTGGCCCGTTCCTCGTCGACGCCCTGCTCGACGACAAGGACGTCGACGCAGCCTGGCAGGCCGCCACCGCGCTCGGCGCCGACGACCGGCAGTGGCTCATCCTCGCCGACCAGGCGCGGGCCGACCGTCCCGCCGACGCGCTCGGGATCTACCTGCGCCTGGCCGAACCGCTCACCCAGCAGACCGGCAACACGGTCTACGAGCGGCTCGTGAGCCTGCTCCTGAGCATCCGCGACTGCCACCGACGCCTGGGAACACCGGACGAGTTCGCCGCGCACGTCCTCGCTCTGCGCGCCGTCCACAAACGCAAGCGGAATCTGTTGCGGCTGATGGAGGAGCAGGGGATGTGAGTCGGGACGATGCCATGACGACCCGTCCGACCTTCCGTTTACGCCCCCAGTCCGCGCTCCCCACCCTGTGTGTACTGCAAGTGAACTAAAAACCAGCAGCTCAAGTGACCCTTCCGTGACCCTGGAACAAGATCCTTCTATATAGATGACTGTCTATCGTTCATATTAGAGTGGCGGCCCATACACGGAGAGTTCATATAGCCGAGATTCGATCCAGCCACGCGGCCGGGCAAGCCGGCGGAGACGAGGATCGAGAGTCACGTGGACATTCATTTGTTGCGCCGGGCCAAGGCGCCCTTGGCTCTGATGGCGGCTGTGATGCTGGCTGTGAGCGCGTGTGGTGGGGACGACGGCGACGATGGAAACGGCAGCGGGGCCGGCGGCAGCGAGCTGTCGGGGTCCGTCAAGGTCGACGGGTCCAGTACCGTCGCCCCGCTGACCACCGCCGCCGCCGAGCTCTTCGCCGAGGAGCAGCCCAAGGTCCAGGTCACCGTGGGTACTTCGGGTACCGGCGGTGGGTTCGAGAAGTTCTGCAACGGTGAGACCGACATCTCCGACGCCTCTCGTCCGATCAAGGACGAGGAGAAGGCGGCCTGTGAGGAAAAGGGGATCACTTACGAGGAGTTCCAGATCGCCAACGACGCCCTCACCGTCGTCGTGCCCAAGGAGAACGACTGGGTCGAGTGTCTGACCGTCGAGCAGCTCAAGAAGATCTGGGAGCCCGGCTCCAAGGTCAGCAACTGGAATCAGGTCGACGCCAAGTTCCCTGATGAGCCTCTCAAGCTCTTCGGGCCCGGCACCGACTCCGGGACCTTCGACTACTTCACCGACGCCATCAACGGTGAAGAGGGGGCCTCGCGGACTGACTACAGTCCTAGCGAGGACGACAACGTCATCGTTCAAGGCGTCGCCGGGTCCAAGGGCGGCCTCGGGTACTTCGGCTTCTCCTACTTCGAGGAGAACGCCGACAAGCTCAAGGCCCTTCAGATCGATGCCGGCGACGGGTGCGTCTCGCCCAGCGTCGAGACCGCTCAGGACGGGACCTACACGCCCCTCGCTCGGCCCCTGTTCATCTACCCCTCCGCCAAGGCCCTTGAGCGCGAAGAGGTGCTCGGGTTCGTCGAGTACTACGTCGAGGACCACAAGGCAATCGCCGAGGACGCCCTCTTCATTCCGCTCAACAGTGAGCAGGAGACCGAGTTGAAGGCCGCCCTCGACAAACTCAAGGCTGCGGCGAAGTGACCTCGCCGACGCTCAAGGCCCCCGCAGGGACCCCGTCCCTGCGGCGGGCCAAGCCGCGTTATGGCGAACGGGTCATCCAAGGACTGCTGTTGGTGGCCGCGCTGGTCTCCGTCGCCACCACCATCGGCATCGTCGTCTCGCTCATCCCGCCCACCGTCGACTTCTTCGAGCGCGTCAGCTTCTCCGAGTTCCTCAGTGGGACGGAGTGGACCGCGCTGTTCAGCACCCCTGAGTACGGTGTGCTGCCGTTGCTCGGCGCCACCATGCTCATCACCGTCATCGCGCTCGCCGTCGCCGTTCCCGTGGGGCTCGGGGCCGCCATCTACCTCAGCGAGTACGCCGATCGGCGCGTGCGGGCCACGCTCAAGCCCGCGCTCGAGGTCCTCGCCGGTGTGCCCACCGTCGTCTACGGGTTCTTCGCGCTCAGTTTTGTTACGCCCCGGCTCCAGGAGTGGTGGCCGGGCGGCGGCGACGGGCCCGACTTCCAGAACGCCCTGTCCGCCGGGCTCGTCATGGGCGTCATGATCATCCCGACCGTCGCCTCGCTCTCCGAGGACGCCATGTCCGCCGTACCGGCATCGCTGCGGGACGGGGCCTACGCGCTCGGCTCGGGCAAGCGGGTCGTGTCCGTCAGGGTGGTTGTGCCCGCGGCGCTGTCCGGCATTGTCGCGGCGTGTGTGCTGGGGATCTCGCGGGCCATCGGCGAGACGATGATCGTCGCCATCTCGTCGGGGCTCACCGCCAATCTCACCTGGAACCCGTTGCAGGCGATGCAGACCATGACCGGGTTCATCGCCCAGGCCGGCCAGGGTGATGTCCCGGTGGCCTCCTTCGAGTACAAGACCATCTTCGCCGTCGGCGCCCTGCTGTTCGTCATCACCTTCGTGATGAACGTGATCAGCATCCGGCTCGTGCGCAAGTACCGGGAGGTCTACGAATGACCACCGAGATCCGGGTCACCGAACCCCCCTCCCATGCCGCCCCCCGCAAGCTCTCCGGACCGCGCTTCAGGCCGGGCGAGACCGCCTTCCGGCTGGTGCTGTTGTGCTGTCTGGCCGTGGGCGTCATCTTCCTCGGTGTCCTCATCACCTATGTGCTGGTCGAGGCCTGGCCCCGGCTCGACTCCCGGCTGTGGGAGAACTTCCCCTCCGTCCGCCGCCCCGAGCGCGCCGGCGCCCAGTCCGCCATCTTCGGCACGATCTGGGTGATCTCCTTCACCGCGCTGTTCTGTCTGCCCACCGGCGTCATGGCGGCGATCTACCTGGAGGAGTACGCCGACCAGAACCGCTGGTACAACCGCATGATCGAGCTGAACATCCAGAACCTGGCCGCCGTGCCCTCGATCATCTACGGCATCCTCGGACTTGGCCTGCTGGCACGGGAACTCGGCCTCGGGACAACGGTGTTGACTGCCTCCCTCACCCTGTCTCTCCTTGTCCTGCCCGTTGTCATCATCGCCTCGCGCGAGGCGATCAGAGCCGTACCGCAGTCAATTCGGCAGGCCTCGCTGGCACTTGGCGCCACCCAGTGGCAGACCATCTGGCGTCAGGTGCTGCCCGCCGCCGTTCCCGGTATCGCGACCGGCTCGATCCTCGCCCTGTCCCGGGCGATCGGCGAGGCCGCGCCGCTGCTGCTGCTCGGCGCGGTGACCTACGTGGCGTTCAACCCGGAGGGTCTGGAGAGCGCGTACACCGTGCTGCCCATCCAGATCTTCGGCTGGATCAGCCAGTCCCGCGAGGAGTTCCACCACCTCGCCGCGGCCGCGATCGTCATCCTGCTGGCCATCCTCCTCCTCATGAACGCGGCCGCGATCTGGCTGCGCAACCGCTTCTCCAAGCGCTGGTGATCCCATGACTGACGATGCCATTCCCGCCCAGAACTCCGGGGGCGAGGACGCCCACGCGCTCTCCCTCGCCGTCGGCGACCGCCGCCGCAACCGGCCCGAACCCTCCCTGAACGACCCGGTGTTCCACATCTCCGACCTGGACGTCTGGTACGGCGACCACCAGGCCGTACGCGATGTCACCATGCTCATCGGGCGCCGCCAGATCACCGCGATGATCGGCCCCTCCGGCTGCGGCAAGTCCACCGTGATCCGCTGCTTCAACCGGATGAACGACCTGATCCCCGGGGCCCGCGTGACCGGCAAGGTCGCCTATCACGGCGAGAACCTCTACGACGCGGATGTCGACGCCATCGAGGTGCGGCGGCGGATCGGCATGGTGTTCCAGAAGCCGAACCCGTTCCCCAAGTCGATCTACGACAACATCGCCTACGGGCCGCGGGTCAACGGCATGAAGGGCAACATGGACGACCTCGTCGAGGAGGCGCTCACCGGCGCCGCGCTCTGGGACGAGGTCAAGGACAAGCTCAAGCACAGCGCCCTCGCCCTGTCCGGCGGACAGCAGCAGCGGCTGTGCATCGCGCGGGCCATCGCGGTGCGGCCCGAGGTGATCCTCATGGACGAGCCCTGTTCCGCGCTCGACCCGATCGCCACGGCCCGTATCGAGGACCTGATGGCGGAGCTCGCGGCCGACTTCACCATCGTGATCGTCACCCACAACATGCAGCAGGCCGCCCGGATTTCGGACTACACGGCCTTCTTCACGGCGGACGTCGACGACAAGGGCGTACGGCATGGCCGGCTCGTCGAGTACGACACCACCGTGAAGATCTTCGAGAACCCCGCCGACCAGCGCACCGAGGACTACATCACCGGCCGTTTCGGCTGAGCCGATGTCCCGTCCGAGGTCCGTCCACTCCGCGCCCCTTTGCGCGTCCACGTGAAGGAGTACGACGGGTGACACCCGAGGCACACGGGCCGCCGGAGACCGCCCCCACCGGCGGTCCCGACGACGGCAGGCCCCCGGATCTGCTGCTGGCCGAACCCGACCGGGAGCTCGCCCGGGAGGTCGTGGCCCGCTTTCTCAACGCGGGCGTGCGCACGCTGGTCTGCCACGACGGTGCCGAGGCGCTGCTCCAGGTCGGCGCCCGCCGTCCGCGAGCGGTGCTGCTCGCGGCGCCGTTGCCGGTGGTCGGCGCCGCCGCCGTCACCGAGTTGATCGCCCGGCTGCACCCGGTGCCGGTGATCGTGGGCGCCGGGGCGGAGGGCGCCGCCGAGGCCACCGCCGCGCTCTCGGCGGGCGCCGTGGCCTTCGTCGCCCGCCCCTACCGGGCCGAGGAGATCCTTCCGCTCCTCACGGTCCGGGGCTCCTCCGAGAGCACCGCGCGGATGCTGGTCGTCGGTGATATCGAGCTCGATGTCGAGGGCTTTCACGTGTATGTGCGCGGGCGCTCGCTCACCCTGCCGGTCCGCGAGTTCCTGCTGCTGCGCTATCTCATGGAACGGCCCAACAAGGTTGTCAGCCGAAGGGAGTTGACCAAGGCGCTGTGGGGCGCGGACAAGCTCGACAGCAACACGCTCACGGTGCATGTGCGCCGGGTCCGCAACAAGTTGCGGGACGAGGCGGGCAGTCGGTGCACGATCGACGCGATACGGGGGATGGGGTACCGGCTGGAGTGCGGGCGGGACGACTCCGCTGCGGGGAGCCGCGCCGGAGTGAAGGTGAACCGTGGGTGAACAAGTGGTAGGTGGACTGTCCGGGTCCGGAAGGCCTGCCGGGACCGCCCTATGGTGGATAGATGAACGTTTCTCCTGGGGAAACGGAGATCGCGGCCGACCAAGCGGAGGCGCGCCCCTCCTCCCTGGCTCGCCTGTTGATCGACCGCGACGAGGCCGAGCGACTGGCCGCCGTACTGAAGGCCATCGCCGACCCGACCCGGCTGCAACTGCTCCGCCTGATCGAGCGCGCCCCCGCCGGTGAGGCCTGCGTCGCCGACCTCACCGACTGTCTGGGGCTGCGCCAGCCGACCGTCAGCCACCATCTGAAGGTCATGACCGAGGCGGGGCTGCTGACGCGGGAGCGGCGGGGGACATGGGTCTGGTACGCGGTCGACCGGGCGGGGATGGGCCGGGTGCACGAGATCCTGGATGTCGCTCGAGCCGCCTGAACGCTCCGCTGGGAGTGCCGCGATACGCCGTCGATCGTCTGCGGCGCCATTGTGGCGGCTCGCGCCCACGCGGCGGAACCGCATGCCGGCACAGCCCGCGCCCCCTTCGTGGCGCTGCCGAGCCGGAGCGGACTGCGCCCGGCCCCCTCGGGACGGCGTCAGGGCAGCGTCGCCACGACGGCCCGTACCCGCGTCGCCACCTTCTCCGGCAGCGGCGCGTAATGGATGCCCGGGAGGATCTCCTGTCCCGCCTCGCTGACGACGTAGGACAGGAAGGACTTCAGGGCCGGGAGTGCGGCGCGGTCGCAGATCACCTCGTAGGTGATCAGGACGATCGGGTACGCCCCTGAGGTCCGGGTCGCGTAGTCGAGACGTAGGGCCAGGTCCCGGCCCTTCCCGGTGATCCGCGCTCCGGCGATTCCCGCCGATGCCGTGCCGGGGTTCGGGGCGACCGGCTCGGCGGCGCCCGTGTCGATGCGTACCGTGGGGATCCGGCCCCGGGTCGCGTAGGACAGCTCGACGTAGCCGATGGAGCCGTGGGTGCCGGTCATCGCGCCGGCCATGCTCTGTGAGCCGTCGGCGGAGTTGCCGCCCTCGGCGGGCCAGGACTTGGAGACCGGGTGGGTCCACTGCCGGGGTGCGGCGGCCGAGAGGTAGGCCGTGAAGTTCTGGGTGGTGCCCGAGCCGTCGGAGCGGTGCACGGACTGGATGTCCAGGTCGGGCAGGCGGGCCGCCGGGTTCAGCGCGCGGATCGCGGGGTCGTTCCAGCGGGTGATCCGGGAGTCGAAGATCTTCGCCAGGGTGGGCGCGTCGAGGATCAGGTCGTCGACCTCGGTGAGGTTGTAGCCGACCGCGATCGGACCGCCCACCGTGGGCAGATTGACGGCCCGTCCGCCGCCGCACACCGGCCCGGTCCGGGCGATGTCCTCCGGTTTCAGCGCGCCGTCCGTGCCGCCGAACGCCGTGACGCCCCGCATGAATTGAGAGACGCCCGCGGTGGAGCCGACGGGGTTGTAGGCGATCCGCACGCCCGGACAGGCGCGCTGGTACTGCTCGATCCAGTACTTCATGGCGTTGTGCTGGGCGCTGGACCCGGATCCCGAGACCTGCCCCCTCGCCTCGCACCGGATCCGCGGGTCCGCCGGAGCCCTGGCCGCCGTACGACTGCCCGCACTGCCGGAGTCGTCCGTCCAGGCCCATAACCAGGCCCCGCCCGCGACGGCCACGCCGGCCGCCGTGACGACGGCGCCGACCGGCACCAGGCTGCGCCGCCTGGCTCGACGATGCTGCACCATGTCCCCTCCGAGGCGTTCCGGGGACATAGATGCTTGCCTATGCGGGGGCGGGTGGTGGCGACGTTCACGCAAACGTCTGTCGACACGTTCGCATCGCCGGTGTGGCGAGCTTCGCCGTAGTTCCCTTCGCCTCCTTCCGCCCCGGAGCGGCAAGATCGGTGCGGTAGCGTGAGCAGTCGGTGACCCATCGAAGCGGAGGGCGCGAAACAGTGGCGGAGTACCTGCTGTTGGTCTACGAGGACGAGGCCCGGACGAGCGAGCTGGAACCGGCCGAGGACGCCGCGTTCGTGACCCGGTTCCAGGACTTCATGGCGCGCAATGAGTCAAGTGTGCGGCGCGGACAGCGACTTCACCCGACGTCCACCGCAACTTCGGTGCGGCGCGACATCGACGGCGGTGTGCGGATCAGTGACGGCGCCTTCGTGGAGTCCAAGGAGGTCGTCGCCGGTTACTTCCTGATCGAGGCGGACAATCTCGACGAGGCGCTCTCCGTCGCCGAGCAGATCCCCGTACCCAACGGCGGTGTCGAGATCCGCCCGATCCGCTCCGACCCGCACGCCTGATCCCGCCGGACGCGGACACCCAGCGCCCATGGACACCACCGTCGCCGCCGCCGTGGCCGAGGCGCACCGCCGGCAGTGGGGCTTCGTGCTGGCGGCCACGGCGCGCATCACGCACGACCTCGACCTGGCCGAGGAGTGCGTCCAGGAGGCCTACGCCCAGGCCCTCAAGCAGTGGGCCGAGGACGGAGTGCCGCAGCGGCCCGAGGCCTGGCTGACCACCGTCGCACGGCGGCGCGCCCTGGACGCCGTGCGACGGCACGACACCCTCCGCGGCAAACTGCCGCTGCTCGCCGAGCACGACCTCGCCCCGCCCGCGGACCAGGACATCGCCGACCAGGACATCCCGGACGACCGGCTGCGGCTGATCTTCACCTGCTGCCACCCCGCGCTGGACGTCGACACCCGGGTGGGGCTCACACTGCGGCTGGTGTGCGGTCTGTCCACCGCCGAGGTCGCCCGGGCGCTGCTCGTCACGGAACCGACCATGGCCGCGCGGATCACCCGCGGCAAGAAGAAGATCAAGATCGCCGGGATCCCGTACCGGGAGCCGTCCCCCGAGGAGCTGCCGGCCCGGCTCGACGCCGTCCTGGACGTCGTCCACCTGGTGTTCAGTACGGGGCACACGGCGCCCTCCGGTGAGCGGTTGCAGCGCCGCGACCTGATCGAGCGGGCGCTGCATCTGGCCCGGGTGCTGCACGAGTTGCTGCCAGGTCAGTCCGGTGCCACCGGACTGCTCGCGCTCATCCTGCTCACCGACGCCCGGCGGCGCACCCGTACGCGCCCCGACGGTTCGCTGGCCCTCCTCTCCGAGCAGGACAGGACCCTGTGGTGCGCGGCGGAGATCAAGGAGGGGCTGCGGCTGGTGAAGTCGGCCATGCGGCACCGGCCCCCGACCCGGTACGCGCTGATGGCCGCCATCGCGGCCGCCCACGCCCAGGCCCCGAGCTGGGAGGCCACCGACTGGGGTGCCATCGTCGGCCTGTACGACAGCATGCTGGGGGTCTGGCCCTCGCCCGTGGTGGCCCTGAACCGCGCCATCGCGGTCGGGCAGGCGTACGGCCCGGCGGCCGGCCTCGACGCCCTCGCGGAGCTGGCCGCGGAACCGCAGCTGACCGGCTATCAGTACTTCGCGGCGGCCCGCGCCGACTTCCTGCGGCGGCTGTGCCGGGTCGACGAGGCCCGCAGCGCCTACCGCGAAGCGCTCGCCCGGACCGAGAACGCGGTCGAACGCGAGTTCCTCCAGGCCCGGCTCAAGGAGCTCGGCACTCCCTCGTGACGCCGGTGCCCCGGCATTTGCCAGACCTCTCTATTTTCTTCACCTCGGCGACTCCTTGAGCGGTAGGGGTAATTCCGTTTGAAATGCCCAGGGCGCAAGCGGAAGGCGCGCATTCTGGTGAGTCAGCCGAAAATTGCAGCCGCGCTGGATGCGTTGCTACTGTCCGCGAACGTCGAACGGGCATCCAACTCGGACTACCGCATCTGGCAGGAGAAAAATGACTGAGCTGCACACTCCTGTAACGGCCGAAGAAATCACCCGGAATCGCGATCACAATCGAAACGTCGTTGCTCAGTACATGAATACCCGTGGGCAGGACCGCCTACGCCGTCATGAATTGTTCACCGAGGACGGTCAGGGCGGTCTGTGGACCACGGACACCGGTGAACCCATCGTCATCCGAGGCAGGGACCGGCTGGCCGAGCATGCGGCCTGGTCCCTGAAGTGCTTCCCGGACTGGCAGTGGACGGACGTCGAAATATTCGACACCCAGGACCCGGACCAGTTCTGGGTGGAGTGCAACGGCACCGGGAAAATCCGCTTCCCCGGCTATCCCGAGGGCCACTACGAAAACCACTTCCTGCACTACTTCCGTTTCGAGCACGGAAAGATCAAGCAGCAACGGGAATTCATGAACCCGGTTCAGCAGTTCCGTTCCCTCGGGATCGAGGTGCCGCGCATCGTACGGGAAGGGATACCGACCTGAATCGGCAGCGTACCGCCGTCTCGAACTCCGCTGACCGGGGGTTGGTTCAATAGTGAAACACCAACGCTCCTTGCCGCCGCGGCTCCCCGCTGCCCAGCAGCCCGAATGGAATGATCTCCACCAGGTCGCCCAGGTGCGCAATGTCCTGGCGGCCACCGATCCTCTCGTCGGCGTGGCACAGGTCCGCGCGCTGCGCCGGTCACTGGCCGCGGCGGCGCGCGGCGAGGCGCTGGTCCTCCAGGTCGGCGACTGCGCCGAACACCCCGACGAATGCCGAAAGACGCACATCGACGCCAAGTCGGCCCTGGCGCACCGGCTCGCCGAGACGATGGGCGCTCGCGCGGGCCTGCCGGTGATCCGGGTCGGCCGGATCGCCGGACAGTTCGCCAAACCCCGCTCGGCGTCCGTCGAGGAGATCGACGGCGTCGGCAAACTCCCCGTCTACCGCGGCCACATGGTCAACCTCCCCGCGCCCGACGCGGACAGCCGGCGCCCGGACCCGCTGCGGCTGCTCATGTGCTTCATGACGGCCCGCGAGACGATGCAGCACCTCGGCTGGCGCACCGACAGTGACCGCCCGCACCGGGACGGCGAGACCCCGCTGTGGACGAGTCACGAGGCCCTGCTGCTGGACTACGAACAGCCGCAGCTGCGCCCGGTCGACGGCGGCACGCTGCTCGGCTCGACCCACTGGCCGTGGATCGGCGAGCGCACCCGGCAGCTCGAGGGCGCCCATGTCGATCTGCTGGCCGGGGTCGTCAACCCGGTCGCCTGCAAGGTGGGTCCGGGCATGACACCCGGCGAACTGCTCGGCCTGTGCGGGCGCCTGGACCCGCGCCGCGAACCCGGCCGGCTGGCGCTGATCGTACGGATGGGCCCGGCCGCCGTCACCGAACGGCTGCCCGCCCTCGCCCGCGCGGTCCGGGACGCGGGCCACCCGGTGCTGTGGCTGTGCGACCCCCTGCACGCCAACACGATCAAGCGCCGGGACGGAACCAAGACCCGGCATGTGGCGACCGCGGTCGACGAGGTGCGCCGGTTCACGGCCGCGCTGGCCCAGGCGGGGGTGCGGGGACACGGGCTCCATCTGGAGGCCAGTCCCTACGCGGTCGGTGAGTGCGTCGGGACCGAGCCGGACCCCGGGCATCCCGCCGGGGGCGCGCCGAGCCTGTGCGATCCACGGCTCGATCCGGCGCAGGCCATGGAGGTCGTCACGGCATGGTCGGCCGTCGGCGGCCCGCAGGGCGAGTCCGTTCTCACCAGAAGGGGATTGTCATGAGCATCGCCCTAAAGGTTGATCCGTACGACCTGCCCGGCCGGCCCGACATGCCGGCCGACCGAGTCGGCTGGCGCGTCGAGCCGAGCCGCGCCGTGCTGCTCGTCCACGACATGCAGAACTACTTCCTCGGCGCCTTCGAACCGGGCATGCGCTCCCGGCTCGTCGACCGGGCGGCCGGACTGCGCAAGCGCTGCGCCGACCGCGGCGTCCAGATCGCCTACACAGCTCAGCCGGGCCGGATGACCCCTCAGGACCGGGGCCTGCTCCGGGACTTCTGGGGACCGGGCATGACCAGCGCCGAGGCCGACCGCGCGATCACCGCCGAGCTCACCCCGGGCGACGGCGACTGGACATTCGTCAAATGGCGCTACAGCGCGTTCTTCCGCACCGACCTGCTGGAGCGGATGCGGGCGGCAGGACGTGACCAGCTCCTCGTCTGCGGGGTGTTCGGGCATGTCGGCATCCTCACCACCGCACTGGAGGCCTACAGCAACGACATCCAGGTCTTCCTCGCCGGCGACACCATCGGCGACTTCTGCGCGGACCGGCACCGGCTGACCCTGGAATACACGGCGAACTGCTGCGCCAGGGTCGCCACGGCCGAGGAGCTGGTGTCGTGACCGAGGATCTGCTCGACGCCGTACTGCGCGGTACCGTCGGCGACTACGCGCTGATCTGCCGGGCGGGCGAGCACGAGCGCGGCGTCCAGGTGGTCACCGGGACGGTGGGGCACCCCAAGTCGCTCGACGCGATCGACCTCGGTCGGCAGCCGGGCACCGGCACCGCCCGCAGCGACCTGCTGATCGTCGTCCCCTACCGCCAGCTCGCCGAGCGCGGCCACCCCGCGCCCGACGACGGCACCCCGCTCATCGCGATGACGGTGACCGGCGAGGAGCACCACTCCGTCCCCGCGGCGCTGGCCCGGCTGCCGCGCCGCCAGGTCGCGCTGACCGGCGGGCACTTCGACGCCGACGACGCCGCATACGCCCGTACCGTCGAAGCCGTGCTCGCCGACGAGATCGGCACCGGGCAGGGCGCCAACTTCGTCATCAAGCGCACCTACCTCGCGGACCTCACCGACTACGGCCCCGACGTCGCCCTGTCGGCGTTCCGGGCACTGCTCGCCGGTGAGCGGGGGGCGTACTGGACGTTCCTGGTGCGCAGCCGCGGCGTGACCCTGGTCGGCGCCTCTCCCGAGCGGCATGTCGGGCTGACCGGCGATATCGCCCTGATGAACCCGATCAGCGGCACCTACCGGTATCCCGACGGCGGTCCGACGCTGCACGGCGTCACCGAGTTCCTCACCGACCGCAAGGAGGCCGAGGAGCTGTACATGGTGGTCGACGAGGAACTGAAGATGATGTGCCGGCTCTGTGCGCCGGGAACGGTGCAGGTGACCGGCCCGCACCTGAAGGAGATGGCCCGGGTCGCGCACACCGAGTACCACATCCGGGGGCGCACCGACCGGGGCATACCCGAGGTGCTGCGGGAGACGATGTTCGCGCCCACGGTGACCGGCAGCCCCGTCGAGAGCGCGGCCCGGGTGATCCAGCGCTACGAGCCCGAAGGGCGCGGCTACTACAGCGGCATCATCGGCCTGGTCGGCACCGACGCGGAAGGCCTGCGGACGCTGGACTCCGCCATCCTCATCCGCACCGCCGCCATCGACCCCGCCGGACGCCTGGCCCTCTCGGTCGGGTCCACCCTCGTGCGGCACTCCGACCCGACGGCAGAGGTCGCCGAGACCAGGGCGAAGGCCGCCACGCTGCTGGCCGCCTTCGGCCAGGGCGAGCGCGGCCCGCGCTTCGCCGACCACCCCGAGGTCCTCGGCCACCTCACGCGCCGCAACGACGGCATCGCCGACTTCTGGACTACGGGCGACGCCGTACGCTACGCCCGCTCCAAGCGTCTCGACGGCCACAAGGTGCTGGTCGTCGACGCCGAGGACACCTTCACCTCGATGCTCGAACACCAGCTGCGGGCCCTTGGACTCGCGGTCACCGTACGGCGCTACGACGAGCCGTACGAGACCCGCGACCACGACCTGGTCGTCGTAGGGCCCGGACCCGGCGACCCCTGCGCCCTGGACGATCCGAAGATCGCCGCGCTGGACCGGACCATCGGTGAACTGCTGGCCGAGCGGCGCCCGATGCTGGCCGTCTGTCTGAGCCACCAGGTGCTGTGCCGGCACCTCGGCCTGCCCCTGGTCCGGCGCAGCCGCCCCAACCAGGGCGTACAGCGGCGCATCGAGCTGTTCGGCAGGGCGGAACGCGTGGGCTTCTACAACACCTTCGAGGCCCGCGCCGACGCCGACCGGCACGACACCGAACCCGCCGGCGAAGTGGAGATCAGCCGCGATCCGGACGCCGGTGAGGTGCACGCGCTGCGCGGCCCGCGGTTCGCCTCGCTCCAGTTCCACCCCGAGTCGCTGCTCACCGTCGACGGACCGCGAATCCTCACCGACCTCACCGAATGGGTGCTGAGCAAATGAACGCACAGGAGCCGAAGTTGCCGACCAACCTGGAGATCGCCTGGTGGGACCTGGACGGCAGCCCCGCCACGGTGGACGGTCTTGAGCGGCATCTCACCGAGGACGACGTCGTCGACACCTGGAAGCAGGTCGCGGGCCTGCACGAGAAGTTCTGGATCGCCGACCGGACCGGCAACCGCTGGGGCGCCGTCATGGTCTGGGACGGTGAGCGCCCCGACGCACTGCCCGAGAACAAGGCCGCGACACTGATCGGCGGCCCGGTGACGCACCGCGAACGGTTCGAGGTGCAGGCCGCGGTCCGCGGGCCCGGCCGGGACCGGGGCGCCGGGCACCGGTACGTCGTCGTGGACGCCTTCGCGAGCGAACCCCTGCTGGGCAATCCGGTCGCGGTGTTCTTCGCCGCCTCCGACCTGACGGCAGCTCAGATGCAGCGCATCGCAAGGGAGATGAACCTTTCCGAGGTGACCTTCCTGCTGCCGCCCACCGGCGACGCGGACCTGCGGGTGCGGATCTTCACCCCGGTCAACGAACTGCCCTTCGCCGGACACCCGTTGCTCGGTACGGCCGTGGCGGTCGCCCTGGACGCCCGGACGGACACCCTGCGCTTCGAGACCGCGATGGGCGTCGTGCCGTTCGACATCGTCCGCACCCCCGGCAAGGACGTGGCGCATGCGTCCATGAGCCAGCCCATCCCCGAGTGGCACCCCTACGAGCACGCCGAGGCCCTGCTCGCCGCGCTCGGCGTGGACTCCTCCACCCTGCCGGTCGAGATCTACCGCAACGGCCCCCGGCATGTCTTCGTCGGGCTGCCCGATGTCGCGGCCCTCGACGCCCTGCACCCCGACCACCGGGCGCTGGCCGCCTTCCCCGACATGGCCGCCAACTGCTTCGCCCCGGACGGCGAGCGCTGGCAGACCCGGATGTTCTCGCCCGCCTACGGCGTGGTCGAGGACGCAGCCACCGGCTCCGCGGCCGGACCGCTCGCCGTCCACCTGGCCCGCCACCACCTGGTCGAGTACGGCAAGACCATCGAGATCCACCAGGGAGTCCGGCTCGGACGCCGCTCGGTCATGTTCGCCGAGGCCACCGTCGACTCCGCCGGAGAACTCACCCGCATCCGGGTCAGCGGCTACGGCGCGGTCGCCGCCGAAGGCACCATCCACGTCTGACGGGGGACAGATGAGCAGCAAACTGGAGAGCCTCACCGGAGCCGTGGACCTCGACTTCCCCGAGTACGACGATCCGCCGGCGGAGCCGATGCCGCTGGCCCTGAAATGGCTGGCGGCGGCCGTCGAAGGCGGCGTGCGAGAGCCGTACGCCCTGGCCCTGGCCACCGCCGACCGCCGCGGGCGATGCTCCAGCCGGATCGTCGCCGTCCTCGATGTGTCCGCCGAGGGACTGCTGTTCACCAGCCACAGCACCAGCCGCAAAGGGCGCGAGATCGCCGAGACCGGCTGGGCCTCGGGCCTGCTGTACTGGCGGGAGACGGGACAGCAACTGTGTGTCTCGGGCCCCGTCGCGGCACTCGACGACGCGGACAACGACCGGCTGTGGCACGGCCGCGCACCCGGTCTGCACCCGATGACCACCGCCTCCCGGCAGAGCGACGCGCTCGACGACCCCCAGCACCTCCTGGACGACGCCGACCGGTACGCCGCCCTCGGCACCCCGCTGCCGCGACCGGAGCGCTTCACCGGCTACCGGCTGCGCCCGCACTCCGTCGAGTTCTGGTCCGCCGCCGAAAGCCGTCTGCACCGCCGACTGCGCTACGAGCGGACGACCACCGGCTGGCACGTCCGCAAGCTCCAGCCCTAAGAGCCTGTGTCACCTCCCCGACCGAAAGGCCGTCATGACCGATCGACCGACCCCTCTCGACGCCATCGTCATCGGAGCCGGCATCGCCGGTATCTACATGCTGCACAAGCTGCGTGACGAAGTCGGCCTCACCGTACGGGCCTTCGACAAGGCCGGCGGTATCGGCGGCACCTGGTACTGGAACCGGTACCCAGGAGCGGCCGCGGACGTCGACAGCGTCGTCTACCGCTACTCCTTCGACAAGGAGATGCTCCAGGAGTGGCAGTGGAAGACCCGCTACGCCACCCAGCCGGAGATCCTCGACTACCTGGAAGCCGTCGTCGACCGGCACGACCTGCGCAGGGACATCCAGCTGAACACGGCGATCGAGTCGCTCGCCTTCGACGAGGCGAGCAATCTGTGGACCGCGCGGACCGGCGGCGGCGCGGAGTTCACCGCACGGTACGTGGTCAGCGCGCTCGGCCCGCTGTCGAGCGCCAACTACCCCGACATCGAGGGCCGGGACAGCTTCGCCGGCCGGATCACCCACACCGGGGCCTGGCCCGCCGACCTGGACATCACCGGCAAGCGGGTCGGGGTCGTCGGTACCGGCTCCACCGGCACCCAGTTCATCTGCGCCGCCGCGAAGACGGCCGCGCAGCTGACCGTGTTCCAGCGCTCCGCGCAG
The DNA here is from genome assembly GCF_036173105.1 of Streptomyces sp. NBC_00287. Lineage (NCBI taxonomy): Bacteria > Bacillati > Actinomycetota > Actinomycetes > Kitasatosporales > Streptomycetaceae > Streptomyces > Streptomyces sp. NBC_00287. Next base: position 2,827,446 of record NZ_CP108053.1, on the reverse strand, counting down.
TACGTCGTCCCCTCCGGCGACGGCCCGCTCAGCGACGCCCGGCTGGCCGAGGTCCGGGAGAACTACGACCAGATCTGGGAGCAGGTCTTCGACTCGCGGGTGGGCTGCGGCTTCGAGGAGAGCCAGACGCCCGCGATGAGTGTGACCGAGGCCGAACGCGAGCGCGTCTTCGAACAGGCGTGGGCGGCGGGCAACGGCTTCCACTTCATGTTCGGCACCTTCGCCGACCTCGCCTTCGACCCGGCGGCGAACGAGGCGGCGGCCTCCTTCATCCGGTCCAAGATCCGGCAGATCGTGCGCGATCCGGAGACCGCCCGCAAGCTCTCGCCGACCGATTACTACGCGAAGCGGCCCATCTGCAATTCCGGCTACTACGAGACGTACAACCGCGACAACGTGACGCTGGTGTCCACCAAGGAGAACCCGATCGCGCGGATCACCCCCGCCGGGGTGGTCACCGAGGACGGCACCGAGCACGAGCTGGATGTGCTGGTGTTCGCGACCGGCTTCGACGCCATGGAGGGCAGCTACCACCAGCTGGACATCCGCGGCCGCGGGGGAGTGACCCTGGAGGAGCACTGGGGTGACACCCCGAGCAGCTACCTCGGGATCGCCCTGCACGAATTCCCCAATCTCTTCATGGTGTTCGGCCCCGGCAGCGTGTTCTGCAATCTGCCGCCGGGTCTCGAGACCCAGATCGAGTGGATCGCCGAGACGGTGGGTACGGCCGAGCAGCGCGGCATCGCCCGGATCGAGGCGACGGCCGCCGCCGAGGAGGAGTGGACCGGTATGTGCCGGGCGATGGCCGAGCACAGCCTCTTCGCGCAGACCGACTCGTGGATCTTCGGCTCGAACATACCCGGCCGCAAACCGCGCACGCTGTTCTACTTCGGTGGCATCGGCGCCTACCGGCAGCGGCTGCGCGAGATCACCGCGGCCGGCTACGAGGGCTTCCACCTGGACGACCGGCCCTCCCTGACCGCCGTCCGACACACCTCCACCGGGAATTGAATTACCCCTCGATGGTCATTGCGCGCGCATTCCCGTGAGTCAACGCATATATTGCCGGGGCCATTTGGGGGCCGTTAGTTTCGGCAGCATGAGTGAAACCACAATTCGCGCGAACGACAATCTCGTCACCGTGATCAACGTCTTCGAAGTGGAGCCGGGGAAGCAGGACGAACTCGTCGCCCTGCTGGGCGAGGGCCTCGACAAGTTCTTCCGGCACCGCCCCGGCTTTGTGTCGGCGCACATCCTCGCCGCCAAGGACGGCGGCCGGGTCGTGAACTACGCCCAGTGGACCGGCCCCGACGCCGTCCAGGCCACGCTCGCCGACCCGGTCGCCCAGGAATACGCCCAGCGCGCGGCCGGCCTCGGCAAGCCCGCGCCGGGAATGTACTCGGTGGTCTCGGTGACCGCCGCCGACTGACCCACCCCGCGCACTCACCTGCGCAGAAAGGTGACAGCCGCCATGACCAAGGCAGCCCCGTCCGGCATCGTGATTGCCGGCGCCGGCATCGGAGGGCTCACCGCCGCCCTGGCCCTGCACGCCCGCGGACTGACCGCCACCGTCCTGGAGAGCGCGTCGGAGATCCAGCCGCTCGGAGTCGGGATCAACATCCAGCCCGCAGCGGTGGCCGAGCTCATCGGGCTCGGCCTCGGTGACGCCCTCGCGGCCACCGGCATCCCCACCCGCGAGCACCGCTACCTCAACCAGCGCGGCGCCACCCTGTGGGCCGAGCCCAGGGGCCTGCCGGCCGGTCATCCGGCACCTCAGTACTCCATCCACCGCGGCGAGTTGCAACTCCTGCTGCTCGCCGCCGTACACGAGCGCCTCGGCCCGGACGCCATCCGCACCGGGGCCGAGGTGCGAGGGTTCGAGCCCGCCCGCGACCGGGTGGACGTGCACCTGCGCACACCGTCCGGTGAAGCGACGACGACCGAGGCCGGCGTGCTGATCGGTGCGGACGGACTGCACTCGGTGGCACGGGCCCAACTACATCCCGCCGAACCGCCGTTGCGCACGACCTCGGTACGGATGTGGCGCGGGCTGACCGAGCTGCCCGAGTTCATCGACGGACGCACGATGATCATCGCCGCCGACGAGCGGGCCTCCCGGATCGTGGCCTACCCCTGCTCCCGCCCGCACGCCGAGCGTGGCACGGTGCTGCTCAACTGGGTGTGCCTGGCGTCCGAACCCGGCAGCGACGGCGCCTTCGGTGTCGGCCCCGGGAGGTTGGAGGACCTGCTGCCGCACTTCGCGGACTGGGAGTTCGACTGGCTGGACATCCGCGCCACGCTCGCGGCGAGCCCGCGGATCCTGCACTACCCGATGGTGGACCGCGATCCGCTGCCCTCCTGGGGCGAGCACCGGGTCACCCTGCTCGGCGACGCCGCGCACCCGATGTACCCGATCGGCGCGAACGGCGCGAGCCAGGCCGTCATCGACGGCGTCGCCCTGGCCGCCGAACTCGCCGAGGGCGACGACCCGGTGGCCGCGCTGCGCCGGTACGAGGACGCGCGCCGGCCGGTCACCACCGCGATCGTGCAGGCCGGCCGGAAGATGGACCGCTCCGAACGCGCCCTCGCCGACCGCCTGGACGGCGATGTGTCCACCGAACTGCGCTCCATCACCGACGACTACCAGGCCTCCGTCGAACGGCGCTAGCCACCGGGGCGGCACGAGCGAGACACGCAGACAGACAAGCCGGACGCAGAAAAGGACGGACCCATGTCCAGCACCAGCGCCACCACCCTGGGTGCGAGACTCACCGAGGTCTTCACCGACTCCCGTGGCGTACCCCCCGAGCCTGCCCCGCTGGGCACGCGCCTGAAGTACGCCCTCGTCATACGCCGTATCGAGTTCCTGCCGATCCACATCGTCATCGGCCTCGTACCGACCGTGCTGGGCGCCCACACCTGGGGCGAATTCGCGTCGGTCAACGCGATCGTGGCCTTCCTGTTCTGTGTCACGCACATGGAAATGGCCGACATGCTCAACGCCCTCGCCGACCGCGAGCTGGACGCCACCTACAAGTCCCGGCAACCACGGGCCATCTACGGCCTCGGCGTACGCAAGGTCATCGCGCACATCGCCGTCACGACCTTCCTGTACTTCGCCGCGTCCGTCTTCCTCGCCGCCCGCACCGGGCACTGGGACCTGATCGCCATCGCGTTCGCCGGCTGGCTGATCGGCGTCCAGTACTCGCTGCCGCCGCTGCACCTCAAGAGCGCCGGCCTGTGGCAGCTGCCCACCTTGCAGTTCGGGTGCGTGTTCATCCCCGGTCTGTTCGCGCTGCGCTCCTTCGAGCACGGTCTCGAATGGGGCAGCGTGCTGATCGTCATCGGCCTCTCGCTCACGCTGACCGGGACGTTCGTCACCAACCACGCCGAGGACTACCTGGAGGACCAGCAGTTCGGCATCCGCACCTACGTCCTCGCCCTCGGCATCAACAAGGCGATGCGGGTGCAGTCCACGATGCTCGCCCTCGGCGCGCTGCTGGTGCTCGGCGGGGCCTGGCTGGAGTTCGGCTTCACCTGGGGGCTGATCCTCTACCTCGTGGTCTGGCTGGTGAGCCAGCGGTTCATGTGGATGATCACGCGGGGCACCAGTGGGTCCTTCGACTCCGCGCTCGACACGGTCCGCAAGCACGCCCTCTCCCTGCCGTACCACGGCGTGGTGCTGGGCTTCACCAACGTGGCACTCGCGCTGTTCGTCCTCGGGGAGCGCTGACGCCGTGGTCGTCGGACACGCCGAGACGGCTCTGAGCACCGAAGTCTTCGACACGGAGCTGCGGCACTTCCTCAACCACCGCCGCGGCGACGCCGACGCGATCGGGGAAAGCGTCGCCGACGCGGTCGCGGAACTGGCGGGCTATGTGCTGCGCGGCGGCAAGCGGGTACGACCGGCCTTCGCCTGGCTGGGCTGGCTGGGCGCCGGGGGCGACGCGGACGGGCCGGCCGCGGTGCCGGTCGCCCGCGCCTGCGCGGCCCTGGAGCTGCTGCACGCCTCCGCGCTGATCCACGACGACATCATCGACGCCTCCCCGACCCGCCGCGGCCACCCCGCGGCCCACATCGCCTTCGCCGACCGGCACCGGGCGCGGGGCTGGTCCGGCGACCCGGCGGACTTCGGCACCGGCACCGCGATCCTGGTCGGGGACCTCGCCCTGGCCTGGGCCGACGACATGGTGCGCGGCTCCGGACTGCCGGCGGGGGCCCAGGCCCGCCTCGGGCCCGTCTGGTCCGCGATGCGCACCGAAGTCCTGTGCGGGCAGCTGCTCGACCTCACCGCCGAGGCGAGCGGAGACGAGGGCATGGCGTCGGCGCTGCGCATCGACCGGTACAAGACGGCCTCGTACACGGTGGAACGGCCGCTGCACTTCGGCGGCGCCATCGCCGGCGCGGATGACCGTCTGGTCTCCGCCTACCGCGCCTTCGGCGTCGACATCGGCATCGCCTTCCAACTCCGCGACGACCTGCTGGGCGTCTTCGGCGACCCCGAGGTGACCGGCAAACCCTCCGGCGACGATCTGCGCGAGGGCAAGCGGACGGTGCTGCTCGCGGAGGCGCTGCGGCGCGCGGACCGGTGCGATCCGGCCGGGGCCGGACTCCTGCGCGCGAAGGTCGGCACCGACTTCGACGAGGACGAACTCGACGCGATCCGCGCCCTGTTGATCGAGGTGGGCGCGGTGGACCTCGTCGAGGAGGACATCGCCCGCCGCACCGAACGGGCGCTTGCCGCACTGAGGTCGAGCGACGCCGTCGAGCAGGTGCGGGACCGGCTGGCCGACCTGGCCGTCCGGGCGACCGAGCGAACCTGGTGAACCCGCCGGACATCGCGAGCAATTACCGAAAAAGAAGACGCTGGATCAGACAACGCCGGAACAGACAAAGGGGGTTGAGCGCGTTGACCATGCCGACTTCGGCACAGGGAACGCCGGGCAACTCAAAAAGCCGACCGTTCGGCATCGGATGCGCCCACGGAAAGGTGATTCTGCTGGGGGAGCACTCGGTCGTCTACGGCGCCCCGGCGCTCGCGCTTCCCATCCCGGAACTGACGGTCACGGCGAGCGCCGCGCAGTCCTCGCACCCCTCCGCCGAGCCGGGCGACGTCACCTTCACGATGGCGGGGCAGTCCGGACCGGTCGCGATGGAGGCGTCCGAGGGACTGCGGCGTCTGGTCGCGGAGTTCAAGGAGACGACCGGCCGCACCGGCAGCCCGCACATCGACGTGCTCATCGACTGCGCCATCCCCACCGGCCGGGGGCTCGGCTCCAGCGCGGCATGCGCCCAGGCCGTCGTCCTGGCGCTGGCCGACCTCGTCGGGGTCAGCCTCGACTCCGGGACCGTCTTCGATCTCGTACAGATCGCGGAGAACGTCACCCACGGCAGGGCGAGCGGCATCGACACGCTCGCCACCGGCTCGCCGTTCCCCGTCCTGCTGTCCGGCGGTTTCGCCCGGGAACCGCGGATCGGGTTCGACGGTGCCGTCGTCGTCGCGGACAGCGGCGTCGCCGGCCGGACGAAGGACGGCGTCGAAATGCTGCGGCGCGCCTTCGAACGCGATCCGGAGACGCGAGCGGACTTCGTCGGCCGGGCCACGGAACTGACCACGGCCGCCGTACGCGACCTCGCCGCGGGGCGCGCCGAGGCCTTCGGCGGGCGGCTGACGGACTGTCACGCCCTGCTCGCCGGGGCGGGACTGAGCACGGACCGGATCGACGGCCTGGTGGAGGCGGCCCTCTCGGCGGGTGCCCTCGGCGCCAAGATCAGCGGTGGTGGTCTGGGCGGCTGCATGATCGCCCTGGCCGGATCGGCGGAACGGGCGCGGGAGACCGAGCGGCGGCTCGGCGCGGCCGGGGCGGTACGGACCTGGGTCGTGCCGATCGAGAGGTTCAGCGGACATGCCCGTTGACGTATCCGACGCCGCGACCGCCGTGGCCCATCCGAACATCGCCCTCGTCAAGTACTGGGGCAAGCGCGACGAGCGGCTCGTTCTGCCGTACACCGACAGCCTGTCGATGACGCTGGACGTCTTCCCGACGACGACCTCGGTCCGGCTCACCGCCGCGGAGGCCGACGAGGTGACACTCGACGGCAGGCCCGCGCAAGGGGAGGCGCTGCGGCGGGTCACGGACTTCCTCGATCTGGTGCGGCAGCGCGCCGGACGCGCCGAACGGGCCCTGGTGGACAGCCGCAACACCGTTCCGACGGGAGCGGGCCTGGCCTCCTCGGCCAGCGGATTCGCCGCCCTGGCCGTCGCCTCGGCCACCGCCTACGGCCTCCGGCTCGACGCGCGGGACTTGTCCCGCCTGGCCCGCCGCGGCTCCGGCTCGGCCGCCCGCTCGATCTACGGCGGCTTCGCTGTGTGGCATGCGGGGGTGGCTGGGGGGCAGGGGGGTGGGCCGTACGACCAGGGCGGTGGGCCGTACGACTCCGACCCCGACCCCGACCTTGCTTCTTATGCCGAGCCCGTGCCCGTGCCCGTCGAGGAGCTCGACCCCGCCCTGGTGATCGCCCTGCTGGACACCGGCCCCAAGTCCGTCTCCAGCCGGGAGGCCATGCGCCGTACGGTGGCGACCTCGCCCCTGTACCGGGGTTGGGCCGACTCCAGCCGGACCGATCTGGCCGAGATGCGCCGGGCTCTGCTCCGCGGGGACCTGGACGCGGTCGGGGAGATCGCCGAGCGCAACGCGCTGGGCATGCACGCCACGATGCTGGCGGCGCGCCCGGCGGTGCGCTATCTGTCACCGGCCACGCTCACCGTGCTCGACGCGGTCCAACAGCTGCGGCGGGACGGCGTGTCGGCCCACGCGACGATCGACGCGGGCCCCAACACCAAGGTGCTGTGCCGGAGTTCGGATGCGGACCGGGTGGCCGACGCGGTCCGGGCCGCCGCCTCCTGCCAGGTCCTCGTCGCCCGGTGCGGCCCCGGCGCCCTACTCCACAGCGAGGTCCGGTGACGACGACCCGCACGGTGGTCACCCGACACGCCCCGGGCAAGCTGTTCGCCGCGGGCGAGTACGCGGTCGTGGAGCCCGGCAACCCGGCAATCCTGGCCGCGATCGACCGCCACGTCACCGTGACGGCGACCGCGGAAACTGGCGGCCCTGGTCCCGGCGCCCCCGGGTCTGGCGCCCTTCGGTCTGGCGCCTCCGGCTCCGGCGCCCCCGGCTCCGGCGCCCCCGGGTCTGGTGCCCCCGGCTCCGGTGCCCCTGGTTCCGGCGCCTCCGGGTCTGGTGCCCCTGACCCCGACGCCCTGGGGTCTGGCGCTCCGAGGTTCGGCGTCCTGGGCCCTGGTGCCGCCCCGGGCTCCGGCGCCCCCGGCCCAGGCGGCTTGGGATCTGGCGCTCTGGGATCTGGCCCCTCGGGATCTGGCCCCTCGGGGTCCAGCGCTCGGGAGTCCACCCCCCTGGGACCCGCCGCCCCGCGCCCGGGCGCCCCCGACTCCGGCGCCCTGGGATCTGGCGCTCTGGGCCCCGCCCCCCTGAGCCCCACCGCCCCACCCCCCGACACCCCCACCGTCGTGATCGTCTCCGACCTCCTGCCCGAGCCCGTCCGGATGCGGTGGCGAGACGGGCTGCTCATCGGGTGCGGGCCGGAGGATGAGCGGTGGGCTCGGGCGGGGCTTGGCCACGTCGTGTCCGCGATTGAGGTCGTGGATCGGCTGCGGGACGAGCGGGGGTTGCCCGCAGTCACGCTGCATGTGGCCGTCAGTAGTCGGCTGCATGAGGGTGGGACCAAGTTCGGCCTGGGTTCCAGTGGCGCGGTGACGGTGGCGACCGTCGATGCCGTTGCGGCCTGCTGCGGTATGGAGTTGTCGGCCGAGGCCAGGTTTCGGCTCGCCCTGCTTGCCACGGCGCGTATTGATCCCGGCCCCTCCGGGGGCGACCTCGCGGCCAGTACCTGGGGCGGCTGGATCGCCTACCGCGCGCCCGACCGGGCCGCCGTCCTCGAAGCGGCCCGGCGTCGGGGCCTCGACGAGGCTCTGCGCGCACCCTGGCCCGACTTCGAGGTACGGCCACTGCCCTCGCCCGCCGGGCTCACCCTGGTCGTCGGCTGGACCGGACGGCCCGCCTCCACCTCGGCGCTGGTGTCCGGCCTCGCCGCCCGCGACTGGCGGGGCAGTCCGTCCCACCGGGAGTTCCTCACCCGCAGCGAGAGCTGCGTACAGGCCGCGACCCGGGCGATCGAGCGCGGGGACCGCACGGAACTGCTGCACCAGATCCGCACCGCACGCCAGGTCATGGCCCGCCTGGACGAGGACACCGGACTCGGCATCTTCACCCCGGGCCTGCGCGCCCTGTGCGACTTCGCCGAGGCCGCCGGCGGTGCGGCCAAGCCCTCGGGCGCCGGGGGCGGGGACTGCGGCATCGCCCTGCTGCCCACCGAGGCGGAGGCGGAGCTCACCCGGATGCGGACCCACTGGCGGGCCGCCGGGATCGTGCCGCTGCCCATCCGAACCGCCGACCGAAAGGACGTGCGCGATGATCGCTGAACGCAAGGACGACCATGTCCGGCTCGCCGTGGAACAGCAGCAAGGGACCAGCGGACGCAACCAGTTCGACGAGGTGACGTTCGTCCACCACGCACTGGCCGGCATCGACCGCTCCGAGGTGTCCCTGCGCACCCGCTTCGCCGGCCTCGAATGGCCGGTGCCGCTCTACATCAACGCGATGACCGGCGGCAGCGAGAAGACCGGTGTCATCAACCGGGACCTGGCCATCGCCGCCCGCGAGACCGGCGTACCGATCGCCACCGGGTCCATGAGCGCGTACTTCAAGGACCCCTCGTCCGCCGGCACCTTCAGCGTGATGCGCCGCGAGAACCCGGACGGCTTCATCATGGCGAACATCAACGCCACGGCCACCGTCGAGCGGGCCCGCCGGGCCATCGGCCTGCTCGAGGCCGACGCCCTGCAGATCCACCTCAACACCGTCCAGGAGACGGTGATGCCGGAGGGCGACCGCTCCTTCGGCTCCTGGGCGCCGCGTATCGAGGAGATCGCGGCCGCGGTGGACGTCCCGGTGATCGTGAAGGAGGTCGGCTTCGGCCTGAGCCGCGAGACCGTGGCGCTGCTCGAGAAACTCGGCGTACAGATCGCCGACGTCGGCGGCCGCGGCGGCACCAACTTCGCCCGGATCGAGAACGGCAGGCGCGACCTCGCCGACTACGCCTACCTCGACGACTGGGGCCAGAGCACCCCCGCCTGTCTGCTGGACGCCCAGGACGCGGGGATCCCGCTGCTGGCCTCCGGCGGGGTGCGCCACCCCCTCGACGTGGCCCGCTCGCTGGCCCTGGGCGCCCGCGCCGCCGGCGCCTCCGGGGGATTCCTGAAGACCCTGCTGGACGGCGGGGTGGACGCGCTGGTCGACCGGATCACCACCTGGCTCGACCAGTTGACGGCCCTGATGACCGCGCTCGGCGCGCGCACCCCGGCGGACCTGGCCCAGTGCGCCGTGCTGATCCGCGGCGACCTGCGGACCTTCTGCACCGACCGCGGGATCGACACAGGCCGGACGGCCACCCGTACCGGCTCGCCCGGCGCCACCCCTGACACGACGGGAAGCACACGATGACCGACACGCACCTGACCGCCGGGGTCCCGATGAAGTGGGTGGGGCCCCTGCGGATCTCGGGGAACGTCGCGACCACCGAGACCGAAGTCCCGCTCGCCACCTACGAGTCGCCGCTGTGGCCCTCCGTGCAGCGCGGCGCGCGGCTCTCCCGGGAGACCGAACAGGGCATCGCGGCCGTCCTCGTCGACGACCGGATGACCCGCTCGGTGCTCGTCGAGGCGCGGGACGCGCAGGGTGCGTACGCCGCGGCCCGGATGCTCGACGACCGCCTCGACGAACTGCGCGAGGTGGTGCGCGGCTGCAGCAGATACGCGGAACTGATCGGGCTCAGGCACGAGATCACCGGCCATCTGCTGTTCATCCGCTTCGAGTTCACCACCGGCGACGCCTCCGGCCACAACATGGCCACGCTCGCGGCCGACGTACTGCTCACACACATCCTGGCCACCGTCCCCGGCATCACGTACGGATCGATATCGGGCAACTACTGCACCGACAAGAAGGCCACCGCGATCAACGGCATCCTCGGCCGCGGCAAGAACGTCGTCACCGAACTGCTCGTCCCGCGGGAGCTGGTGGAGCGCCGGCTGCACACGACGGCCAAGCGGATCGCCGAACTCAATGTGCGCAAGAACCTCATCGGCACCCTGCTGGCCGGCGGCATCCGCTCGGCCAACGCCCACTACGCCAATATGCTGCTCGCCTTCTATCTGGCCACCGGCCAGGACGCGGCCAACATCGTCGAGGGCTCGCAGGGCGTGACCGTCGCCGAGGACCGCGACGGCGACCTGTACTTCTCCTGCACGCTGCCGAACCTGATCGTCGGAACGGTCGGCAACGGCAAGGGACTCGACTTCGTCGAGGAGAACCTCGTCCGGCTCGGCTGCCGGGCCGAGCGCGCCCCCGGGGACAACGCGCGGCGGCTCGCCGTCATCGCGGCCGCGACGGTGCTCTGCGGTGAGCTCTCGCTGCTCGCGGCACAGACCAACCCCGGTGAACTCATGCGCGCGCACGTCCAGTTGGAACGCAAGAACGACACGACCCGGATCGGGGTGTAGAGCATGGTCGACTCCGGCTCCATCGGACTGCACGATCTGTCGTTCGCGACGACACGGTTCGTCCTGCCGCACACGGAACTGGCCCGCCACAACGGCACCGAGATCGACAAGTACCACCTCGGCATCGGCCAGCGGTCGATGAGCGTCCCCGCCGTCGACGAGGACATCGTCACCATGGCCGCCGCCGCGGCCCGGCCCCTCGTCGCCCGGCACGGCACCGACGGCCTGCGCACCCTCGTATTCGCCACCGAGACCTCCATCGACCAGGCCAAGGCGGCCGGCGTCTACGTCCACTCCCTGCTCGGGCTGCCCTCCTCCACCCGGGTCGTCGAGCTGAAGCAGGCCTGCTACAGCGCCACCGCGGCACTCCAGTTCGCCGTCGCCCTCGTCCACCGCGACCCCGGCCAGCGCGTCCTGGTGATCGCCAGCGATGTCTCGAAGTACGACCTGGACAGCCCCGGCGAGGCCACCCAGGGCGCCGCCGCGGTGGCCATGCTGGTCTCGGCCGACCCCGCACTCCTGCGCGTCGAGGCCCCCTCGGGACTGTTCACCGCCGACGTCATGGACTTCTGGCGGCCCAACTACCGCGACACCGCGCTGGTGGACGGCCAGGAGTCCATCTCCGCCTACCTCCAGGCGGTGGAGGGCGCGTGGAAGGACTACGGCGAGCAGGGCGGCCGCGGCCTCGAGGAGTTCACCGCCATCTGCTACCACCAGCCGTTCACGAAGATGGCGTACAAGGCGCACCGGCATCTGCTGCACTGCTGCGGCGAGGACACCGACGACGCGCTGATCGCCCGGGTGCTCGGGCGGACGACGGCGTACAACAGCGTCGTCGGCAACAGCTACACCGCCTCCGTCTACCTTGGGCTGGCCGCGCTGCTCGACACGGCGGAGGACCTGAGCGGTCAAGCCGTTGGGTTCCTCAGCTACGGCTCCGGCAGCGTCGCGGAGTTCTTCGCCGGCACCGTCGTACCCGGCTACCGTGCGCACCTGCGGACCAACACGCACCGCGAGGCCATCGACGCCCGCGAGCCCATCGACTACGCCGCCTACCGCGACTTGCGCGGCAGCCGCCTCCCGGCCGACGGCACCGAGCACCTGCTGCCGCGCCAGACCCAGGGCCCCTACCGCCTGGCCGGCATCTGCGACCACAAGCGCCTGTACGAACCCTGCTGACGCCCCGTCAACACCTACGCCCCTACGGCAGTCGAGCCGTAGGGGCGTAGACGTGTGTCAGGACGCGAAGCCGGGCTCCGGCAGCCCGCGGTGGTGGGCGGGGGCGGCGGCCGTCGTCATCAGACGCAGCCGGTCGGTCATGGAGGTGATCCGGCGGTGCAGCTCGGCCGGATTCAGACAGACATAGGTGTCGGCGAGGATCGCCTTGTCCTCCGCCGTGACCGAGCTGTGCCGGACCGTGCGGCGGTACGGCGTCGCCGTGTCGTACGTCTTGCGGGACCGGCCGCCCGGACCCTCCGCCGCCACCGAGTGCTGCTGCGGATAGAAGTAGTTGGTGAGCCGGGACAGCGCCGCCCAGATCTTGTTGAGCAGGATCAGCTGCCCGGTGTCCTGGTAGCGGCCGTCACCGGTGATGTTCCGCAGCATGCTCCAGTTCTTCTGGCCGACGTGATGGTTGCCGCCGCTCGTCGGGCGGGCGTGGGTGAAGGTCACCCGGCGCTGCAGACACCAGCGCAGCAGTATCTCCTCCGCCTCCGCGCCGGAGTTGCCCGAGTCCAGTCCGAGCACCGGGAACGGCAGCAGCCGGGCCATCTCGTCCAGGGCGAACGGCACCCGGTTGACCGCCCGCACCGTGCGGTTCTCCGTCCACCCGGTGGCGATGTCGGTGGCCGTCACCGTGCGCAGACAGTCGTCGCCCGGACCCCCGCCGTCGTGCGTGACCACCGTGATCTCCATGAAGCCGGGCTTGGTGTGGTCCCACTCCGCCCAGGTGAGCAGCGGGAGTTCGCCGCGCAGCAGCGATCCGGCCCGGATGTGCCGGGGCGCGGCCGACTGCTGCCGCTGCGGCGCCAGCCGGCGGTCGATCGTCGCCGCCGACATGCTCATCAGCAACTCGGCGGTCTCCTCGCCGATGTCCAGCTCCCCGTGCCGGCGCAGCACCGGCACGAGATCGGCCAGCACCGGCGCCAGCCGCTTGCCCGCCGGCCGGTCCAGCACCGTCCAGCAGAGGTTCAGCGCGGCGATGACCTCACCGTCGTACTTGGAGCGACCGCTGCGCGCCGACCGGGCCGCCTGCGGACGGGCCGCCCTCAGCAGCGCCTTGCGGGCATGGCTGCGATGCCAGCCGGTCGCCGCGCACACCTCGTCGAGGATCCGGGACTTCTCCTGCTTGCCGGCCCGGGCGTAGCGGGTGGCGACGGCGTTCGTGAGCGCCCTGCGCTCCGGGAGGGTCCTGGCCGTCGTCATTCGCGTCCCCCATCTGTTCTCGACCTCCCTTTGAGGCCTGTCACCTATCCGTCGAATGAGCGGCGGCCCGGATCGACAACGCCACGGGGGATTCCCAACCACGGGGGAATCGGACACGCAATTGCGCGAATCTGGCCGAATTCACACGCGCACTTTGCATGCGGCAACGCAGTGGTAGTGATCGGCGAAGTGGCTCTCTACGCTCGGTGCGAAAAACACAGGCAACAAACAGGGGTAGCCGTGGTAGGGGTGCAGGGATGCTGACCCGAATCGCTCGACTCGCGATCGACCGGCCCAAGGCAGTGCTCATCGGCGCGCTGGTGGTGGTGATGCTGTGCGGCGCCGTGGGCTTCTCGGTCATGGACCGGCTGAAAGCCGGCGGATACACCTCGCCGGACTCGGAGTCGGCGCGGGCCACCACCCTCGTCGACGACCACTTCCGCGGTGTCCAGCCGAACCTGATCATCGCGGTCACGTCCGAGGACGGCGTCGACGGTGCGCCGGCGCGGAGCGCCGGCCAGGAACTCGCCGACTGGCTCGACGAACGTGACGACATCGACGGCATCCGGTCCTACTGGAGCCTCGGCCCCGAAGCCGGAGCGGCGCTGCGCAGCGAGAACGGCGACACCGGACTCGTCACGGCGCACATCGACGCCAGCGAGACCGATCTGCCGAAGGTCTCGGACGAACTGCTGGACGAGGCGCCGCGACCGGAGGGCGTCACCGTCCGCGTCGGCGGCTACGGACCGCTGAACGCCGAGCTGAACAGCCAGGTCACCGAGGACGCCACGATGGGTGAGGCGGTGGCCTTCCCGATCACCCTCATCGTGCTGATGGTGGTTTTCGGCAGTCTGATCGCGGCCGGTCTGCCGCTGCTGATCGGCATGGTCTCCATCGTGACGACGCTCGCCGTGCTGCGGCTGGTGACCACGTTCGCGGATGTGTCCATCTACGCCCTCAATATGACGACCGTGCTGGGTCTCGCCCTCGGCATCGACTACAGCCTGCTCATGGTCAGCCGGTACCGCGAGGAACTCGCGGCGGGCCTCGACGCGAGAAACGCCGTGCTGCGCACCGTGCAGACAGCCGGCCGGACCGTGGTCTTCTCGGGTGTGACCGTCGCCCTGGCGCTCGCGGCGCTGATCGTCTTTCCGGTGTTCTTCCTCAAGTCGTTCGCCTACGTCGGTGTCGCCGTCGTCCTGGTCGGCGTGCTGACCGCGGTGCTCGTCCTGCCCGCGGCCCTCATCCTGCTGGGACACCGGGTCGACAAGTACGACGTACGGGTCCCGCTGCGGCGCTGGTTCCGCCTGAAGCCGGCGCGCGTCATCGCCCCCGAGGACAGTCGCTGGTACCGCATGGTCGTCGCCGTCACCCGGCGCGCCACCCCCATCGCCGTACTGACCACCGCCCTTCTGCTGCTGCTCGGGGCGCCCTTCCTGTCGTCGAAGTGGGGCTATCCCGACGACCGGGTGATCACCGCGGCCGTTTCGGAGAGCCGTCAGGTCGGTGATCTGCTGCGGGACGACTTCGCCGAGGACGCCGCCGCCGCGAGCACGATCGTGCTGCCCGACTTCGACGGCGGCACCCAGGAGCTCGCCGCGTACGCCACTGAGCTGTCCCGCGTCGAGGGCGTCTCCGATGTACTGAGCGGCGCCGGCACCTTCGTCGACGGCACCCAGGCCGGCCCGGCCACCCCCGGCATGGTCAACGAGGCGGGCGCGGTCCTGCGGATCGGCACCGCCGTGGACCCCTACGCCGACGAGGGCAAGGAGCTGCTGGACCGGCTGCGTGCCGTGGACAGCCCGGGGGACACCCTGTTCGCCGGTGCCGCGGCGGAGAACCAGGACGTGATCGACGCGCTCGCCGACCCGCTGCCGTACGCCGCCGCGCTCATCGCGCTCAGCATGTTCGTGCTGCTGTTCCTGTTCACCGGCAGCCTGGTGCTGCCCATCAAGGCGCTGGTGATGAACACCCTGTCGCTCGGTGCCGCGTTCGGCGCGATGGTGTGGGTGTATCAGGAGGGCCATCTGTCCGGTCTGCTGGACTTCACGGCGACCGGGTACCTCGTGGCGAACATCCCCGTCCTGATGTTCTGCCTCGCCTTCGGACTGTCCATGGACTACGAGGTGTTCCTGCTCTCGCGTATCCGCGAGGAGTGGCTCGCCTCCGGGCAGCGCACCACCGAGGACAACACGCACGCCGTGGCGATGGGCGTGGCCCGCACCGGTCGCGTCTTCACCGCGGCCGCGGTCCTCATGGCCATCGTGTTCACCGGCATGGGCGTGTCGAAGGTGTCCTTCATGCAGCTGTTCGGCCTGGGCCTGGCCCTGACCGTGCTGGTGGACGCCGTGATCGTACGGTGTCTGCTCGCCCCCGCGATGATGCGGCTGCTGGGCACCTACAACTGGTGGGCCCCGGCCCCCCTGGCCCGGCTGCACGCCCGCATCGGACTGACCGAGGAGGAGCCCCCGCCGCCCGGCAAGTCGGCAGGAGCCGGCCCGGTCCAGGTCGGCGGCGCTTCCGCCGCGCGGCAAGAAGAGTCCTGAGTCCGGAAGGGACGACCCGTATGACGACCGTGGCGGTCCTCGGCACCGGCGCACACGTCCCGGAGCGGGTCGTCCCCAACAACGAGGCGGGTGCCGGGGCGGGCGTCGACGGTTCCTGGATCCTGCGCAAGACCGCGATCCGTGAACGGCGCTGGGCGGCCCCGGACGAGGCCACCTCGGACCTGGCCACCGCCGCCGCCCGCGCGGCCCTGGACTCGGCCGGCATCACCGCCGACCAGCTGTCGGTGATCGTGGTGGCCACCTCCACTCCGGACCGGCCGCAACCGCCCACGGCCGCCTACGTCCAGCACCGCCTCGGCGCGCGCGACGCGGCGGCCTTCGATCTCAACGCCGTCTGCTCCGGCGCCGTCTTCGCCCTCGCCACCGCCGAGGCCGCGCTGGCCCGCTCCGGCGGCTGCGCGCTGGTCGTCGGAGCGGATGTGTACTCGCGCATCCTCGACCCGGCCGACCGCAGGACCGTCGTCCTGTTCGGCGACGGCGCCGGGGCGATGGTCCTGGGCCCGGCGCGCCGGGGCGGCGGCATACGCCACTGTGCTCTGCACACCTTCGGTGAGCTCGCGGATCTGATCCAGGTCCCCGCCGGCGGCAGCCGACGGTCCTGCGACGCCGAGGCCCTGGCCGCGGGCCTGCACTACTTCGCGATGGACGGCAGGGCAGTACGCGAGTTCGTCGCAGGCCGACTGCCGCAGCTGGTCAAGCAGTTCCTCCACGACGCCGCCGTCTCGCCCGGCGACGTCCGCCATGTCGTCCCGCACCAGGCCAACGGAGTCCTGCTGGACCAGCTCGTCGCCGAACTCGGCCTGCCGCGCGCCGAAACGCACCGGACCCTGACGCACTACGGCAACACGGGCGCCGCCTCGATACCGATCACCCTCGACACGGCCGCCCGCGCGGGCGCCTTTCGCCCCGGCGAACTGATCCTCCTGGCCGGTTTCGGCGGCGGCATGGCGGCGGGCCTGGCACTCATCGAGTGGTGACGCGCCCCCTAGGACCCGCTTTCTCCGAGGGACCGTGCCATGACCCGCGTCAGATGCCGAGTGAACACCTCCCGCGTGTCGGGAGTCAGCGTCCGCAGCACGATCAACGCCGTGATCACGACATCGCAGAGTTCCGCCTGGACGTCGTCCCAGGTGTGCGTCACGCCCTTGCGCGGGTTCTGACCGGTCGCCCCGATCACCGCCTCGGCGACCTCACCGGCCTCCTCCGACAGTTTCAGGATCCGCAGGAGCAGGCCTTCCCGGCCGTCGATCGGGCGGCTGGCCTCCAGCCAGGTCCACAGGTCGTCGATGCCGGCGAAGAGATCTGCGGCGGCGGTCTCGGCAGGGGTGGCCTGTTCAGTCATACGGCGAGCCTGCCATGCCCCTCTGACAGCGGCCCCTACGACCGGAACTCCTTCTCGAACAGGGCCACCTGCTCGCCCTCCCGCTCCTCGCGCAGCCGCTTGTTGCGCATGCCCACCACCACGGCCGTACCCGCGGCGGTCGCCGCCAGCGCCGCCGGGACCATCCAGCCGCGGTCGAAGACATGGCCGAGGGCGTGGTCCAGGGAGAGCCGCCCGGGGCCCATGATCGCGAGGCCCGTCGCGGCCAGGCCCAGGGTCGCCGCGTACTCGTAGCCGCCGCCCGCGTTGAAGAAGCCGTTCGGGGTGTGCACCGCGGCCGCGCCCGCCATCGCGCCGCTGGCCGCGGCGCCCGCCGCCGGGGTCGCGAGCCCCAGCGCCAGCAGCGTGCCGCCGCCCGCCTCGGCAAGCCCGGCCATCGTCGCGTTGGTCCGGCCGGGCCGGTATCCGACGGACTCCATGAACTTGCCGGTGCCCTCGATACCTCCCCCGCCGAACCAGCCGAACAGCTTCTGCGCGCCGTGCGCGGCGAGCACCCCGCCGGCACCCAGCCGGAGCAGAAGCAGACCCAGATCACGTCGGTCGTAAGAGCTCACGATGTCTCCCGGAACAGACAGCAGGAACAGTCCCCTCCCGCGTGTCCACCGTCGCACCCCTCACACCCCGCGGGCCTGCCCGGACCGCCGTTCGGGTGGCGGGGCGCCGGGAGCGGTGTGAGTCTGCCGTCATGACGATCCAACCGAAGAACCTCAGCGACCCGGTCGTCCGGGACTTCGTGACCGCCGTCAACCAGCACGACCGGGACGCCTTCATGGCCCTGCTCGCCCCGGACGCGACCATGGCGGACGACGGCGCGGACCGGGACCTGGACGACTGGATCGACCGGGAGATCTTCCAGTCCCACGGGCACATGGAGGTCGACCGCGAGTCCGACGGCGGCCACGCCCTCATCGCCCGCTACCGCAACGACACCTGGGGCGAGATGCGCACCCGCTGGCGCTTCGAGGTCGACGACAGCGGCAGGATCAGCCGCTTCGAGACCGGCCAGGCGTAGACCTTCGTACGACCCCTTGCCCTGAAGTGCGCTCCAACTCCTAGTGTCTGCGGTCATGGAGACGAACTTCAGGACTCTGGGCCGTAGCGGCATCGACGTCAGCGCCCTCGGCTTCGGCTGCTGGGCGATCGGCGGGGAGTGGAGCGACCCGGACGGGCAGCCGCTCGGCTGGGGGCGGGTAGACGACGAGGAGTCCGTACGGGCCGTCCGCCGCGCCCTCGACCTCGGCGTCACCTTCTTCGACACCGCCGACACCTACGGCGCCGGGCACAGCGAGCGCGTCCTGGGCCGTGCGCTGGGCAAGCGCCGCGCCGATGTGGTCGTCGCCACCAAGTGGGGCAACGTCTTCGACGAGGAGACCCGGACCCTCACCGGCAGCGACGACTCGCCGGCGTACGCGCGCCGGGCCCTGACGGCGTCGCTGCGGCGCCTGGACACGGACTACGTCGACCTGTACCAACTGCACCTGTCCGAGGCCGACTTCGACCGCGCGGCCGAACTCCGCGACATCTGCGAGGAGTTCGTGCGCGAGGGGATCGTCCGCGCCTACGCCTGGAGCACCGACGACCCCGCCCGCGCCGCCGTCTTCGCCGAGGGCGCGCACTGTGCGGCCGTACAGCATCGGCTCAATGTGCTTCAGGACGCGCCCGAAATGCTGGCGCTGTGCGCAGAGTCGGGTCTTGCGAGCATCAACCGCAGCCCGCTCGCCATGGGGTTGCTGACCGGGAAGCGGGCCGCCGGGCAGGCCCTGGACGCCGGGGACATCCGCAGTACGCCGCCCGCCTGGCTGCCCGGGTTCTCCCCGGAGGGCGCCGACCCGGAGTGGCTGAAGCGGGTCGACGCGCTCAAGGAGATCCTCACCAGCGGCGGCCGTACGCTCGCCCAGGGCGCTCTCGCCTGGATCTGGGCGCGCAGCCCGCACACGGTGCCGATTCCGGGGTTCCGTACGGTGGCGCAGGCCGAGGAGAACGCGGGGGCGATCGCCCAAGGGCCGCTCACCGTCGACCAGTTGACCGAGGTCGACGGCATTCTGAGCGGCCCTTCGGCCCCTACGCCACGTACTGCTCCGTCAGCGTGATCCGTCCCGACCTGATGGTTGCCAGGCGCGGGGCACGGCGGGCTATCGACGAGTCGTGGGTGACCATGACGAAGGTCAGGCCGTGCTCGCGCCACAGGCCCTCCAGCAGGGCCATGATGTCGTCGCGGGTGGCCTCGTCGAGGTTGCCCGTGGGCTCGTCGGCGAGCAGCACCTTCGGCCGCTTCACCAGCGCGCGGGCGATGGCGACGCGCTGTTGCTGGCCGCCGGACATCTCCGACGGGACGTGGGTGAGGCGTTCGCCGAGGCCGACGGAGCGCAGGGCCTCGGCGGCCCGTTCACGCCGCTCGGCGGGCTTGATCCCGAGCGGGACGAGGGCGGTCTCGACGTTCTCCTGTGCGGTCAGGGTGGGGATCAGGTTGAACGCCTGGAAGATGATGCCGATCTTCTCCGCGCGCAGCCGGGTCAGCCGGGCCTCGCTGACCGACCCGAGGTCGACACCGTCCAGTTCCACGCTGCCCTCGGAGGGGCGGTCCAGGCCGCCGATCATCTGCAGCAGCGTCGACTTGCCACCGCCGGTGGGGCCCTGGATGACGAGCCGGTCGCCGTCCTCGATGGTGAGATCGACGTCGCGCAGCGCTTCCACCGTCTCCTTGCCGCGCGTGTAGCGCTTGGTGACGCCGGTGAGCTTGTACATGGGGTTCCTTAAAGGTTCTTGGGGTCAGGAGACGCTGCGCAGGGCGTCCGCCGGGCGCATTCGGGAGGCGCGCCAGCCGCCCATGGCGCCGGCGATCAGACCGCCGGCGACCGCGAGACCGACCGCGAGGGCGATGGTGGTCACCGAGACCGGCGCGGACAGGGCGATCTCCATGGTGTTCTGGGCCGCGGACTGCTGTCCGGTACCCCCACCGCCGGGACCGCCGCCCATGCCGCCACCGCCGCCGGACGAGCCGAGCTGCGCGGTCAGCTTCGGGCTGATCGCGGTGACGGTGTAGGCCGCGGCGAGGCCCAGCGCGATCCCGAGGCCGCCGCCGATCAGACCGTTGACCATCGACTCGCCGACCACCTGCCGGGTCACCCGGCGACTGGGCCAGCCGAGCGCCTTCAGCGTGCCGAACTCCCGCACCCGGCGCGACACCGCCGAGGAGGTCAGCAGCGCGGCCACCAGGAAGGCGGCGGCGAGCACCGCGATCGACAGCCACTTGCCGACGCTGGTGGCGAGGTCCGAGGCGGTCGACAGCGAACCGGACACCGTGTCCGCGAGATCGGCGGACGTCGTCACCGTCGTACCGGAAATGTTCTTCTGGATCGCCGACTTGACGGCGTCGATCTGCTGCGAGTCGGTCGCCTTGACATAGATCGTCGTGACCTTGTTCTTGGCGTCACCCAGCGTCTGCGCCTGCTTCAGCGGCAGATACACGTCGGTCGTGGACTCGCTGCTCTCCGGAGTCGCGATGCCGATGATCGTGTACTTGGTGCCGGAGATCTTGAAGGTCTCGCCGACCTTGTATGCGTTCTCCTTGGCGTACGACTTGCTGAGCACCGCCACCTTCGCGTTGCTCTGCGCTGTCGTGAACGTCTCGCCGGAGGTGATCGTCGAGCCGGCCAGCGGGCCGAGGCCCTGGTCGCCGACGTCGACGCCGGCGACGGAGTAGGAGTTGACGTCGAAGGAGGCGCCTCCGCCCTGGACCTGCGGCTGGCCGGTGCTGCCGCCACCGCCGGGACCGCCCTGCGACTGACCGCTGTCCGACTGACCGCTGTCCGACTGGGCCTGGCCCTGGGTGAAGGAGCCGTCGACCTTGGTGACGTTCAGAGTGAGGGCGCCGACCGCGTTCGCGACGCCGCTCTGCTGACCGACCTTCTCGATCAGCGAGGCGCTGAGCGCCTCACCGCCCTGGGTCATCACCCGGTCCGAGCTCTGCTCCTCGTCCTCGTCGGCCTGCGCGTCGAACTCGAACCTCGGTCCGCCCGAGGCGTTGTCGCTGGGCGCCGATCTGGCCTTGGTGACCGTCATGTCCGTGCCCAGGCCGTAGAGCGACTCGAGGACCTTGTCCTGCGCCTTCTGCATGCCCGCCGACACGGAGCTGACGGTGATGACGAGGGCGATTCCGAGCGCCAGACCCAGGGCGACAACCAGAGCCGCCTTCTTGCGCCGGCTCAGCTCGCGCTTGAGATAGATGCCAAACATCCCGTTCCTAGAGGTTCTTGGCGCCCGCAGTGGGCGCGGCCTCAAATTAGGGACGGAACGTTGCGTGGCCGTGAGTAAGGGATAGGTGCGACCTGAGAAGGGCTGTGTGCGAGCTGAGAGTTCCGAGGTGTACGGCAGCCGTCCACGACGCGGTGCGCACCCCGCGGTCCCACGCGAGGTCCACCCCCAACCCGCGCCGTGGTACGGCTGCCGCTTCCCCCCTCGGTGTGGCCGGCGGAAGCTCGGTCCTCCAACTGTGAAGCTCTTGTGGAGGAGAG
This sequence comes from Streptomyces sp. NBC_00287, assembly GCF_036173105.1. Taxonomy (NCBI): domain Bacteria; kingdom Bacillati; phylum Actinomycetota; class Actinomycetes; order Kitasatosporales; family Streptomycetaceae; genus Streptomyces; species Streptomyces sp. NBC_00287. The sequence goes on along the minus strand of NZ_CP108053.1, from coordinate 2,805,921 downwards.
TTGAGCATAAGCCGCCGACCGGCCGCAATGGAGCGGACGGTCAAATTCCGGATGTGCAAGTTATGGAGGACCCGGCCTAGCCGCGCCCCACGAACGGCATCGCCGTCGCCAGCACCGTCGCGAACTGCACATTCGCCTCCAGCGGCAGCTCAGCCATGTGCCGGACGGTCCGCGCCACGTCGGCCACGTCCATCACGGGCTCCGGTGCCACCTCCCCGTTGGCCTGGAGCGCGCCCGTCTGCATACGCGCCGTCATGTCGGTGGCCGCGTTCCCGATGTCGATCTGCCCCACCGCGATGTCGTACGGCCGTCCGTCCAGCGACAGCGACTTGGTCAGGCCCGTCAGCGCGTGCTTGGTCGCCGTGTAGGCGACGGAGTGCGGACGGGGCGTATGGGCGGAGATCGACCCGTTGTTGATGATCCGGCCGCCCTGCGGATCCTGCTCCTTCATCTGCCGGAACGCCGCCTGCGCGCACAGGAACGCCCCGTTGAGGTTGGTGTCCACCACGTGCCGCCAGGCGTCGTAGGGCAGCTCCTCCACCGGCACCCCGCCGGGCCCGAACGTCCCCGCGTTGTTGAACAGCAGGTCGACCCGCCCGAACCGGTCCACCGTGGCGGCGAACAGCGCGGCCACGTCCTCGGGCCGCGACACATCCGTCCGTACGGCGAGACAGGCGCCCTCGGGGGCCAGTGCCGCCGTCTCCTCCAGCGTCTCGGTCCGCCTGCCCGCCAGCGCCACCGACCAGCCCGCGCGCAGCAGCTCCACGGCGACCGCGCGCCCGATGCCGGAGCCCGCCCCGGTCACCACCGCGGTCCGCGCCTTGCCCGTTTGCTTCGCATTCATGGCCCCGCAGCGTACGGGAGGGTCCGCCATCCGGAACTCATCTGTCCGCCATCCGGGTGTTGTGTACGTGCCAATCGCGAGTCGTCCCCGGCCACTCCAATGCCTCGTGCATGCATTTCGTCAGGGGAGGACCGGATGACACTCGACGCCCGTCACTCACAGCACGCCCCCGAACTTCGCGCGGCGGCCCGGCACTTGGGCCGGCGCCGCTTTCTCACGGTCACCGGCGCGGCCGCCGCGCTCGCCTTCGCGGTGAACCTGCCGACGGCCGGTGTCGCCGGCGCCGCCGAGCTCGACGCCGCGCAGATCACCGACGACCCGTTCACGCTCGGCGTCGCCTCCGGTGACCCGCTGCCCGGCTCCGTACTGCTGTGGACCCGCCTCGCGCCCGCCCCCTACCAGCCCGACGGCGGACTGCCCGCCGAGCGCGTCACCGTGCACTGGGAACTGGCCCGCGACGAGAACTTCCGCCGCACCGTCAGACGCGGCACCGCCACCGCGCACCCCGAGTTCCACCACACGGTCCATGTCGAGGTCGGCCACCTGGACACGGACCGTGTCTTCTACTACCGCTTCCGCGTGGGCAGTTGGATCTCCGAGACCGGCCGCACCCGCACCGCCCCCGCCCTCGGCGCCCACACCTCCGGGCTCAAGCTCGCCGCCGTCTCCTGCCAGGCGTACCACGACGGCTACTTCACCCCGTACGGCCATCTCGCCGCCGACGACGTCGATGTCGTCTTCCACCTCGGCGACTACCTCTACGAGTACGCGGTCAACTCCGCAGGAGGCGCCCGCAATTACACCGACCGCGTCCTGCCCGCGCTCTTCAACCGCGAGACGATCACGCTGGAGGACTACCGCCTGCGGTACGCCCTCTACAAGTCCGACCCCGATCTGCGCGCCGCACACGCCGCGCACCCCTTCGTCGTCACCTGGGACGACCACGAGACCGAGAACAACTACGCCGACGACACCCCCGAGAACAGCGTCCCGCCGGAGGAGTTCCTGCTGCGCCGGGCCTCCGCCTACCGCGCCTACTGGGAGCACCAGCCGCTGCGCCGCCCCCAGCTCCCCGAGGGCCCCGACATGCAGCTGTACCGGCGCCTGACCTGGGGCAGGCTCGCACAGTTCGATGTGCTCGACACCCGGCAGTACCGCAGCAACCAGGCCCAGGGCGACGGCGCCAAGGTCCCCGGGCCCGAGGTCGACGACCCGGCGCGCACGATGACCGGTGAGACACAGGAGCGGTGGCTGCTGGACGGGTGGCGGCAGTCGCGGGCGCTGTGGAACGTCGTCCCGCAGCAGGTCGTCTTCTCGCAGCGCAAGTTCGACCTGACCGAGCCGTCCCGGGTCTCGATGGACGCCTGGGACGGCTACCGTGCCTCCCGCCGCCGGATCCTGGACGGCGCCGAGGCCGCCGGGGTGGAGAACCTGATGGTGCTCACCGGCGATGTGCACGTCGGGTACGCCTTCGACATCAAGGACGACTTCGACGACCCCAACTCGCGGGTGCGCGGCACCGAGATCGTGGCGACCTCGATCGCCAGCGGCCGGGACGGCGCCGACAAGCCCGCGAACTGGGACACGTACATGACCGCCAACCCGCATCTGAAGTTCTACAACGGCCGGCGCGGCTATGCGACCGTCGCGCTGGGCGAGGAGCAGGCGCGGGCGGACTTCAAGACGGTGCCGTACGTGACCACGCACGGAGCGCCGGTCACGACGGCCGCGTCCTTCGTGACGGATGCGGGGGAGCCGGGGCTCAGGCCCGCGTGAGCTCCGCCTCGCTCGGGTAGCGGACGCCGACGCGGTCCCGGATCGTGTCGAGCGTCCGCATCACGGCGAGGGTGCCGTCCAGCGGGACGAGCGGGGACTCGGTCTCGCCGGCCCGCAGGGCGCGCATCACCTCGGCGGCCTCGTGGCGCAGGCTGGCCCGGGGTCCGTCGGCCGGGTCGGCGGTGACCTTCTCGGGGTCGCGGCCGTCCCGGTGCAGCACGAAGTGGTCCGGAAAGAAGAAGCCGTACGGGATGTCGATCCGGCCGCGCGAGCCGGTGACCGATGCCGAGGTCGCCGTACCGCCGATGATGGAGCAGTGCACCGAAGCGAGAGCGCCGCTCTCCCAGGAAAGCAGTGCTCCAGTCTGGAGATCGACGCTCTCGTCGGAGAGCACTGCTCTCGCGACGATGTCCGAGGGCTCCCCGAGCAGCAGCTGAGCGAACGACACCGGATACACGCCGAGATCGAGCAGCGCGCCCCCGCCCTGCGCCGGGTCGCGCAGCCGGTGCGAGGGCGGGAACGGCCCGGCGAGCCCGAAGTCGGCCTGCACATGCCGCACTTCACCGATCGCACCGTCGTCGATGAGCGTCTTGAGCCTGCGGATCAGCGGGTTGCAGTACATCCACATCGCTTCCATCAGGAAGCTCCCGCGGCCATTCGCCAGCGCGACCAGCTCCTCCGCCTCGCGCGCGTTCAGCGTGAACGCCTTCTCGCACAGCACGTTCCGCCCGGCCTCCAGACACAGACCTGCGGCCGCCCGGTGCGCCGAGTGCGGGGTGGCGACGTAGACGACATCGATGTCCTCGTCCGCCGCGAGCGCCGCCCAGTCGCCGTACGCCCGCTCGATCCCGAAGCGCTCCGCGAACGCGTCCGCCGACTCCTGCGAGCGCGAGGCCACCGCCACGACCTCGGCGTCCGGCATGTCCACCAGATCGGCCGTGAACGTGGCCGCGATCCCCCCGGTCGCCAGGATCCCCCAGCGCACGCCCTGCTCCGTCATCCCCGAACCCCACCCTCGCGTTTGTGACCCTCGGCACTGTGTTCGAGCTGAGAGCATAGGGGCCGGATCGCGAGGAGAGGGAGGGCACATGCCCGAGAGCGGGGCGTCCAGGGCATCCATACCGAACGAAGCGCAGGCGGCCGTACCGAAGACGGAACCGGCCGCCCGCGCCATGCGGCGCACCGGACTGCTGGTCACCTTCGTCCTCGGCGGCCTGACCGCCACGCCCCCGCTGGCGATGGACATGTACCTCCCCGCCCTCCCGCAGGTCACCGAGGCCCTGCACGCCCCCGCCGCCACCGTCCAGCTCACCCTCACCGCCTGCCTGGCCGGCATGGCGCTCGGACAGCTGGTGGTCGGCCCGATGAGCGACAGGTGGGGCCGCCGGCGCCCGCTGCTCATCGGCCTCGCGGTCTATGTCCTCGCCACCGCCCTGTGTGCCCTCGCCCCCACGGTCGAGCTCCTGGTCGCCTTCCGGCTGGCGCAGGGTCTCGCGGGCGCCGCCGGGATCGTGATCGCGCGGGCGGTCGTACGCGACCTCTACGACGGCGTGGCGATGGCCCGCTTCTTCTCCACGCTCATGCTGATCTCCGGGGTCGCGCCGATCATCGCGCCGCTGATCGGCGGGCAGATCCTGCGGGTGACGGACTGGCGGGGCGTGTTCGTCGTACTGACGGTGGTCGGGGCGCTGCTCGCGGGGCTCGTGTGGGCGCGGCTCCCGGAGACGCTGGCGCCGGCCGACCGTCATGAGGGAGGCGTGGGCGAGGCCCTCCGCTCGATGCGGGGACTGCTGGCGGACCGGGGCTTCGCGGGCTACGTGCTGACGGGCGGTTTCTCCTTCGCGGCGCTGTTCGCGTACATCTCGGCGTCGCCGTTCGTGATCCAGGAGATCTACGGTGCCTCCCCGCAGACCTTCAGCCTGCTCTTCGGCCTGAACTCGATCGGGTTGGTCGTGGTCGGCCAGATCAACGGCAAGGTGCTGGTGGGCCGGGTGAGCCTGGACGCGGTGCTGGCGGTCGGGCTCGGTGTGGTGGTGCTGGCGGCGAGCGCGCTGCTGTTGATGTCGACGGGGGTGTTCGGGGAGGTGGGCCTGGCGCCGATGGCCGCGGCGCTGTTCGTGCTGATGTCGGCCATGGGTGTGACGCTGCCCAACACCCAGACCCTCGCGCTGCTGCGGACCAAGCAGTCGGCGGGTTCGGCGTCCGCGCTGCTCGGTACGTCGTCGTTCTTGATCGGCGCGGTGGTCTCCCCGCTGGTGGGTGTCGCCGGGGAGGACACCGCCGTCCCGATGGCCGTCGTCCAACTGGCCGCCTCACTGGTGGCGTTGGCCTGCTTCATGGGAATGTGCCGTCCCTGGAACAGGCGTGCGAGCGTGGAGGGAGCGGGGAGCTGAGCGCACCGAGACTGCGCGGCGACACACCGGAGCGGGCGGGCCTCGACCCCGAGGAGCTCGCTCGTCTGGTCGGCGAGGTCCAGGACCTCACCACGGGCGAGCGGCCCTGGGCGGCGGGCGCGGTGGTGATCGCCGGACGTGGCCCCTGTGTGGCCGTGGAGGAGGCGGCGGGCTGGGCGGTCCGTTATGCCTCGTACAACCCGGAGACGGACAGGGGAGTGGAGCTCCCGCCGGCGGCGCGCGTCCCGATGACCGTCTCGACGGCCTTCGATCTCGCCTCGCTCACGAAGCTGTTCACTGCCGTGGCCGCGGTGCAGCAGATCGAGCGGGGGACGTTGGGCATCGACGCGGAGGTGGGGGCGTATCTGCCGGACTTCCGTGGGGCGGCGCGGTACGGGGTGACGGTACGGCAGCTGCTGACGCACACCTCCGGGCTGCGGCCCGAGCTTCCGCTGTACGACTGCGCGGACGACGTGGCGAGGTTGGCGCGGTTGCGGGCGGAGGTGCCGGTGGGGGTGCCGGGGACGTACTGCTACTCGGATCTGAACCCGCTGCTGCTGCAACACGTGCTGGAGCGGATCACCGGGCGTGGCCTCGACGTCCTGATCCACGACGGCATCACGCGCCCGCTCGGCATGACGGCGACGCGGTTCGGCCCCTACCCCGGTGCGGCGGCGACGGAGGATCAGCGGCGGCCGTGGGCGAAGGCGGAGCGGGGGATGTTGCGGGGGGTGGTGCATGACGAGAACGCGTGGGCGCTCGGTGGGGTGGCGGGGCATGCGGGGCTGTTCTCTACGGCGCGGGACCTGGCGGTGTTCTGCCGGGCGTTGTTGGCGGGGGGCTCGTACGGTCCGGCGCGCATCCTGGGCCCGGATTTCGTGGAGCTGCTGCTGACGCCGCCGGGTCTTGGCTTCGCTCTGGACCAGGAGTGGTTCATGGGGGAGTTGGCGGGGCGGGGGGCGGCGGGGCACACCGGGTTCACGGGGACGATGCTGGTGCTGGACCGGGCGACGGACACGTTTCTGGTGCTGCTGGCGAACACGGTGCATCCGCGGAGGCGGGGGGCGGACAGCCGGCCTCGGGCAGCGGCGGGGTCGCGGGTGGCTCGGGCGGTACGGGAGCGGTGACGGGGGGTCGGCGCTGAAGGGGCCTCGTCTTCAAACGCCGACGGGCCAAATCCAGCCCCTCCGGCGTTTGAGGAGCGGGGGTCCAGGGGGCAGAGCCCCCTTGGCGGGGTCGAAGGGGCGCCAGCCCCTGGAGGATGGGACGGGTAGGGGCGGCGGGGGCGAGATTAGGATTGGCGGGTGAACGACCCCGTATCCCCGGCCGACACCCTGCGGCGCAGTCTCGCCGGCCTCCTCGACGGACTCCCGCCCCGGCAGGCCGCCGCCGCCGTAGAGCGGCTGATCGCCAACTACCGCGGGGCCACCCCCACCCACGCCCCCATCCTCCGCGACCGAGCGGACGTGGCCGCATACGCCGCCTACCGCATGCCCGCCACCTTCGAGGCAGTCCACTCGGCGCTGGAGGAGTTCGCGGAGGCCGCCCCCGAGTGGGTACCGGCGAGTCACACCGACGTCGGCGGCGGGACCGGCGCCGCCACCTGGGCCGTCAGCGCCACCTGGCCCGGCGAGCGGAGCGTCACCGTCCTCGACTGGGCCGAGCCCGCCCTCGCCCTCGGCCGAGAGATCGCCGCCGCCAACCCGGCCCTGCACGACGTCCGCTGGCAGCGCTCTCGTATCGGAGCAGCGCTCTCCCTCGAGAGCACCGATCTCGTCACCATCTCCTACGTCCTCAACGAACTCGCGGAGAAAGACCGCACCACCCTCGTCGACACCGCCGCCTCCGCCGCCCAAGCCGTCGTCATCGTCGAACCCGGCACCCCCGACGGCTACGCCCGCGTCATCGAGGCCCGCGACCGTCTGATCGCGGCCGGTTTCCACGTCGCCGCCCCCTGCCCCCACAGCGCCGCCTGCCCCATCACCCCGGGCGCCGACTGGTGCCACTTCTCGGCAAGGGTCAGCCGCTCCTCGCTCCACCGCCAGGTCAAGGGCGGCTCCCTCCCCTACGAGGACGAGAAGTTCGCCTACGTCGCCGCGGCCCGCTTCCCCGTCACCCCGGCCCCCTCCCGGATCGTCCGCAAGCCGCAGATCCGCAAGGGCCAGGTCCTCCTCGACCTGTGCGAGACGGACCCGGCCCTCACCCGGACCACGGTCACCAAGCGCCACGGCGACCTGTACAAGGCGGCCCGCGACGCGGACTGGGGCGACGCCTGGCCCCCGGCCGACCATTAGTTATCGCCTTTGCCTCCTTCGCCCCCTTCACCCCGCTTCTCCTGAAGCTTCCGCAGCAGTTCCCGCTTCTGGGCCTGGGGGTCCATGGCACCGCCCGTCCGGCCGCCACGGGCGCCGCCGCGCAGTGCGTCCCGGCCCAGGTTTCTGCGGGTGCCGCCGACTCCGAGCATGTTTCCGCCTCGCGCCATCGCGGACTCCTTTCGTCAGCAGGTCGAAGTCGAGGTAACGATACGTATCGTCTCGCCCATCGACTCCTCCACCCTCGGGCGAGACGCTCCGTCTTGTCAACCTGATAAATTCGACCCATGGCCAAGAACCTCGCCCCCGACTCCACTCGCCGCAGTGAGAAGTCCCGCCGCGCCATCTACGACGCCGCCCTCGCCCTCGTCGTCGAGGTCGGATACCCCAAGACCACCATCGAGGGCATCGCCGCCCGTGCCGGTGTCGGCAAGCAGACGATCTACCGGTGGTGGTCCTCCAAGGCCGAGGTGCTCATGGAGGCCTTCCTCGATCTGGGCGAGCAGGTCAACCGGGAGGTCGGGCAGGAGCCGTACGCCCTCCCCGACACCGGAGATTTCGCCGCCGACCTCAAGGCCGTACTGCGCGCCACCGTCGACGAGCTCAAGGACCCCCGCTTCGAGGTGCCCTCCCGCGCCCTAGCCGCCGAGGGCGTCGTCAATGAACAGCTCGGGCGGCAGTTCGTGGCCAAGCTCCTCGAACCCTCGCTCCAGCTCTACGTCGAGCGCCTGCGCTCCGCCCAGGACGTCGGGCAGGTGCGCCCGGACATCGACCCGCGCATCGCGCTCGAACTGTTCGTCTCACCCCTCGCCCAGCGCTGGCTCCAGTACTCTGGGCCCATCTCCTACGAGTACACCGACACCCTCGTCGACTACGCCCTCCACGGCCTGGCCCCCCGCTGAGCCGCCCCGGTGCGTCCGTCACACGAGCCATGTGACCATGGCGACACCGTAGGGGCGTAAATCACGGCAAAGCGTGTAATGGCACTCGATCCCGGGCCTCGCCCCACCTACCCCTGTTGTCGGCTACGGCCCCCCGGAGCGCACGATGGTGGGACCATAAGGCATGCTGTTCCGCACGACAGCGAGGCGAGGGGATAGATGAGCGCGGAGTTCGGCGACCGAGGCCTGCAGGGCAAATTCTCCCGGTGGCTGCGCGGCCGCCGCCCCCAGCAGACCGTCGGCGACGGCGGTCGTGAGGCTCTGCTGCTCGCCGCCGCCTCGGCAGGACTGCCACTCGCGCCCGCCGCGCACCCGGCACCCGGCTACCGCTGTTCCTGTGACCGCGTCGGCTGTCCGACCCCCGCCCAGCACCCCGTGTCGTTCGCCTGGCAGACGCAGTCCACCACCGACCGCGGGCAGATCGAGCGCTGGGCCCGCCACCAGCCGCAGGCCAACTTCATCACCTCCACCGGCATGGTCCACGACGTCCTGGACGTCCCCCTGGAAGCCGGCCGCGAGGCCCTCGCCCGGCTCCTCGACGCCGACATCGAGGTCGGCCCCGTCGCCGAGAGCGACGCCGGCCGTCTGCTCTTCTTCACCCTCACCCGCGGCACCCCCGAGGACGAGGACGAGTGGTGGCCCTGCGAGCTGGACTGCCACCCCGAGACGATGGACGAGCATCCGGGTCTACGGTGGCACTGCCGCGGTTCGTACGTCCTCGTGCCGCCCGCCCGGCTCACCGGCGACGACCACGGCGTCCGCTGGGTACGCGGGCCCGAGCATCCCCTCCCGGATCCGCTCAGTCTGCTGGAGGTCCTCACCGACTCCTGTGCCCGCCACGCAGGCCAGGACTCCGACCACCCGCACGCCGCCTGGCCCTCGCGCCGCTGACCCGAGGGGCCTACTCGCCCTTCGCGCCCGTCAGGCCCTCGATCCGGCCCAGTATCGATACGTCGCCCCCGCCGTTCGCCGGGTCCAGCGCCACCTCGTTCGAGACGAACTCCATCGTCAGCGACTGCTTGATCTCGCCCGTCGTCAGGGCCTGCACATCCTTGTTGGGGGTGGGCACCGCGGTACCCGGCGCGGCCGTCTGCTTCTGGAAGTGGTGCGTGGTGAAGAACACCAGCGCCCCGCCGTCCGCCGTGCGCAGCGCCAGCGGCGCGTAGTCGCCCTCGGTCAGCGGCTCGTCGATGTACTGCGTGACCAGGCCCGGCCGCTCCGCGTTCTTCGCGCGCTTCTCCAGCCAGCCGGAGGTGTGGCTGCCGTCCGCGAAGGTCTCCCCGCCGTTCTTCAGGAAGGCCGTGTAGTCCTTGCTCAAGTCGCCCGGGGCTATGGCCAGTTCGGCGGAGTTCGCGTCCACCGCCTCGGCCCAGCCGTCCTTGTCCTTCTTGAACTCCGGCAGATCGTCCGGCGCCACGAGCGTCAGATACGCGGCCTCCCACGGGTCTTCGAGACCGTCCCGGGTGAACACCAGCAGCCAGCGCGAGTCACCGCCGCGGTTGCCCTGGGCGTCGGCCAGGAACCAGCGCGGCCAGCCCGGCTTCTTGGGGATCGTGAACTCGGCGTCGGTGAACTCCAGAGGGGAGTGCCCGGTGTTGCCGTCGGGGTTGTTGGCGCGGCCCGCCTTCAGCCGCGCCTCGTCGATGTCGCCGAGTGCGCCGGTGACATGGTCGGCGTCCAGGGAACTGTCGTACGCCTTGTCGGCCGCGTTGTACGCGGCGGTGAAGTCCTTCAGCGCCTTAGCGGCCTCGGCCCGGGTGGCGGCGGGGATCAACTCCCGTTCCCCGTGCACCACGACGCATCCGCTCGCCGTCAACGACAAAGCGGTCACGGAGGCCGCAATCAGCACCCTCCGGTCAAGCCTGCGGAGCCTTCGAGGGCCGCGATCCGTGCTCATCGGGTTCCGTCACCTTCCCTTTCCCGGAGGCGAACCCTACCGGGGCGAGGAACAGCGCGAGCGTCGGGATCAGGTACAGCAGCCACACCGTGACCTGGAGGACGGTCGGATCCGGCTGGAAGTTGAACACACCCTTCAGCAGAGTGCCGTACCAGCTGTCCGGCGGGATCGTCCCGGTGATGTCGAAGGCCTTGTTCGTCAGCCCCGGCAGCCAGTCGGCCTCCTGCAAGTCATGGAAGCCGTACGCCAGCACACCGGCCGCGACGACGACCAGCATGCCGCCGGTCCAGGTGAAGAACTTCGCCAGGTTGATCCTCAGGGCGCCGCGGTAGAACAGCCAGCCCATGAGGACGGCGGTGGCCAGGCCCAGGGCCGCGCCGGTCACCGGGTCCGAGGAGCCCTCGCCGGCCGCGCGCACCGACGTCCACACGAACAGCGCCGTCTCCAGACCCTCCCGGCCCACCGCCAGGAACGCCGTGGCGACGAGTGCGGCTGTGCCGATCTGGAGGGCCGCGTCCAGCTTGCCGTGCAGCTCGGCCTTCAGATGCCGGGCGGTGCGCCGCATCCAGAACACCATCCATGTCACCAGGCCTACGGCGATGAGGGACAGCGAGCCGCCGAGCGCCTCCTGCGCCTCGAACGTCAGCTCCTGGGAGCCGAATTCGAGGGCGCAGCCGAAGCCCAGAGAGAGCGCGACCGCGACCCCGATGCCGATCCAGACGGGCCTGAGCGCGTCCCTGCGGTCCGTCTTCACCAGGTAGGCGACGAGGATGCAGACGACCAGGCTCGCCTCCAACCCCTCGCGCAGGCCGATCAGATAGTTCGCGAACACGGTCCTACGCCTCCCCTGTGAACAGCGTCCGGCCCCACCAGTCGTCCTTGTCGCGGACGCCGGGCGGGACCGCGTAGACCGCCGAACCCACGTGCTGGATGTACTCGTTGAGCGTGTCGGTGGCGAGGTTGCGCTGGACGGGCACGAAGCCCGTCCGCACGTCCTTCTGGTACGCCAGGAAGAACAGGCCCGCGTCCAGGCGGCCCAGGCCGTCCGTGCCGTCGGTGAAGGAGTAGCCGCGGCGCAGGATCGTCGCCCCGTCGTTGGAGTCGGGGTGCGCGAGCCGGACGTGCGCGGTCGGGAGCATCGCCTTCAGGAACGGCTCGTCGCGTTCCTTGGCCTTGCCGACCGGGGCGCCCTCGCCCTTGTCGCGGCCGATGATGTCCTCCTGCTCCTGGAGCGAGGTGCGGTCCCAGGTCTCGATGTGCATGCGGATGCGGCGGGCCACGAGGTAGGAGCCGCTCACCATCCAGTCGGGCCCCTCCTTCTCGGACACCCACACGAACTTCTTGAGCCGGTCCGTCTCCGTGCCCGCGATGTTGCGGGTGCCGTCCTTGAACCCCATGAGGTTGCGCGGGGTCTGCGCCTCGGGAGTGGTGGACGAGGTCTTCCCGAAGCCGAGCTGGGACCAGCGGATGACGACCTTGCCGAAGCCGATGCGGGCGAGGTTGCGGATGGCGTGCACGGCGACCTGCGGGTCGTCGGCACAGGCCTGGATGCACAGATCGCCGCCGCTGCGGTTCTTGTCGAGGTTGTCCCCGGCGAACTTCGGCAGCTCGACGAGGGCCTCGGGGCGGGCATCGGCGAGCCCGAACTTCTCGAACAGGGAAGGCCCGAAGCCGATCGTCAGCGTCAGCCGGGAGGGCTGGAGGCCGAGCGCCTCACCGGTGTCGTCCGGGGGCGCCTCGGGCAGCCCGCCGAACCCGCCCTCGCCGACCGGGTGCCCGGTGGTCATCCGGCGCGCGGCGGCCGTCCAGTCCTTGAGCATCTGGACGAACGCGGCGCGGTCCTCGGTCTTCACGTCGAACGAGGCGAAGTGCAGCCGGTCCTGCACGGGCGTGGCGATACCGGCCTGATGGGCGCCGTGGAAGGGGATGGCGGTCGTCGGGGCGGCGTCGTCACCGGTGCGGGCCACGGCGACGGCACCGCCGGCCGCGGCGGCACCGAGCGCGAGCCCGGCGCCGCCCCAGCCGATGAGGGCACGGCGGGAGGGGGATTCCGAGGACATGGCGGCCTACTTCACTACGACGGCGGCGGCGAGCTTGGAGAGCGGCTCCGCGAGGGCATTGACCGCGTCCGACAGCTCCTTGCGGTCGGCGTCGCCGACCTTGTCGTAGGAGGTGAAGTCGTACGACGTGGTGTCCTCGCGGTACTTGTCCAGCAGCGTGTCGAGAGCCGCGAACTGCTTGTCCAGCTCGGTCGTCAGGGCCGGGTCGTTCTCCTTGGCGACCGTCTTCAGCAGCGCGTAGGACTTCTCGGCGCCCTCGACGTTGGCCTTGAAGTCGACGAGGTCGGTGTGCGAGTAGCGCTCCTCCTCGCCGGTGACCTTGCCGGTGGCGACCTCGTCGAGGAGCTCCTTGGCGCCGTTGGCCATGGAGGTCGGGGTGATCTCGGCCTTGCCGACGCGGTTCTGCCAGTCCTTCAGGTCCGTGATGAGCTGGTCGGCGAGCGTCTTGTCCTCGGCGGTGATCTTCTTGTCCTGCCAGAGGGACTTCTCGAGCCGGTGCCAGCCGGTCCACTTCTGCCCGTCCTCCAGGCCGTCCTCGCGGACGTCGACCTTCGGGTCGATGTCACCGAAGGACTCGGCGACCGGTTCGGTGCGTTCCCAGCCGATACGGGAAGGCGCGTACGCCTTCTTCGCCGCCTCGATGTCGCCGTCCTTGACGGCCTTGGCGAAGGTCTCGGCGAGGGGCAGGGTCTCGTCGGCCTGCTGCTGGGCGTACTGGCGGTAGGCGGCGACGGCCTTGTCGAGACGCGGGTCGCGCTTGGCGGCGGCACCGTCGCCGGTGGCCTTCACGTTCTGCCGGATACCGTCGCCCTTCATGCCGGGCTTGCAGGCGATCTGGTAGTCACCGGCCTTCACCTCGGCGGTGACGCGCTGCTTGGTGCCGGGGCCGATGTTCTCGCGCTCGGTCACCACCCGGTCGTCGGGGAAGAGGATGTAGACCTCGGTGACCTTGGATCCCTTGTTCTCGATGGCGAGCTCGACGTGCCCGGCCGGGAACTCCTTGGTGGAGACCTCGCACTTGTCGTCCGTGGCGGTGACATTGACGACCCCGTCGCCGCCGTCTCCCTTTTCCGTGCACCCCGTTACGGCGGTCAGAGCAGCCGCTATGGCGGCGACGGCGGAGAGTCTGACGGGGCGCATGGGTGCTCCTGGTGGCCGAAAAGTGTGCACGGTGCGTCTCACCTAAGGTGAGGCTGGCCTAAGGCACCCGCGGCTCTCCCCACGGGGAAATCAAAGGAAAGTCAAAGATTCCGGCGTGGATTGACCAGGATTGCGCCCGTGCGCGGGTGGGAGAGGACCTCGACGGGCTGGTCGTAGACCTCGCTGAGGAGTTGCTCGGACAAGACCTCCGCGGGCGGGCCGTCGGCGGCGACCCGGCCGGCGCGCAGTATCGCGACGCGGTGCGCGTAGGCGGCGGCGAGGCCGAGGTCATGCAGTACGACGACGACGGCGTCCCCGGCCTCCGCCCGCTCCCGGCACAGCCGCAGCACCAGCTCCTGATGCCTGAGGTCCAAGGCGGCGGTGGGCTCGTCGAGGAGGAGCAGTGGGGCGCGTTGGGCGAGGACCCGGGCGAGTGCGACGCGGGCACGCTCTCCGCCGCTGAGCGCGGAGAACGGGCGGGGCGCAAATCCGGCCACCTCGGTCAGCTTCATCGCCTCGGCCACGGCGGCGTCGTCGTCCTCCATTCCGAGGGCGGCCCAGGGGGCCCGCCCCATCCGCACGACCTCCTCGACGGAGAAGGGAAAACTGAGCGTCGCGGACTGCGGCAGAACCGCGCGGCGCAGGGCGAGTTCGGGGGCGGACCACTCCGTGGCGGGGCGGCCATGAATCCGTACGACTCCCTCGGCGGCGGCAATGTCGGCGGCGAGGGCCCCGAGAAGGGTGGACTTCCCGGCACCGTTGGGCCCGACGAGAGCGAGCACTTCACCGGCGCGGACGGTGACGTCCACTCCGTGGAGGACATCGCGAACACCGAGACGGACGTGAAGGTTCGCCGCCTCGGCGAGGGTGTCACCGGGAGTGGCGGGAGGCGGGGGAGTGAGCCGGGGGCGAAGGAGTCTCATGGGCGGGGTCCTTGAGTGGCGGGCTGAGGAGGGTCCGGCACCGCCGAGGGGCGCCATGGTGGTTGAGCGCCGTTGCGGCGGAAGAGAAGGGCCGGCGGGTTGTGCGAGCGGGAGGTTGGCGGTGCGGTGGAACTGGGGGCGGCGGCAACGCCGTTAAGGGGCGCGGGGAACTGCGCGACCGGCCCCCACCGACCCGCAGACGGCGTACGACCCTTACGCCCACCCTCCTTGCCGCCGCCGAGTCCTTCGCAGCAGCCAGAAGAAGAACGGACTCCCCAGCAGAGCCGTAAGAACACCCAGTGGCAGCTCCGCCGGCGCAGCCATCGTGCGGGCAGCCAGGTCCGCGGCCAACAACACCACCGCCCCCAACAGCGCACTCGCCGGAACCAGGAAGCGATGCCCCGACCCCGCCACCATCCGTAGAAGGTGCGGAACGACCAAGCCCACGAAGCTGATGATCCCGGACACGCTCACTGCCGCAGCCGTCAGCAAGGCGATCACGAACACCAAGGTGATCCGGAGACGCTCCACGTCCACACCGAGGTGGCGAGCCGGACGTTCGCCCAGCGACAGCAGGTCCAGGCGGCGGGAGTACAGCGGGGCCACGGCCAACCCCAGTGCGGCGCAGGGGAGTACAGCCAGCACCTTCGGCCAGGTCGCCTGGGACAACGACCCCAGCTGCCAGAACGTGATCTGCTGAATCGCCGCCGCGTCCGCGAAGAACAGGAAGAGACCGATCACCGCACCCGCGAACGCGTTCACCGCGATGCCCGTGAGGATCAGCGTCACGACCTCCGTACGCCCCCCGGACCGGGACATGACGTACACCAGCAGCACCGTCGCGAGGCCCGCCACGAACGCCGCCACCGAAACCGTCCACGTACCGAGGAAGTTGAGGCCGAGCGCGATCGAGGCGACCGCTCCCACCGCCGCACCCGAGGAGATCCCGATGACCCCCGGTTCGGCCAGCGGGTTGCCGAACACCCCCTGCATCAGCGCGCCGGCGCAGCCCAGTGAGGCGCCGATGAGCAGGGCGAGGACGATGCGCGGGAATCGGACGTTCCAGAGCACCGACTCCGCGACCCGGTCCAACTCCGCACCGCCCAGCCCGATCCGGTGCTGCACGGACGCCAGGAC
The DNA here is from genome assembly GCF_036173105.1 of Streptomyces sp. NBC_00287. Classification (NCBI taxonomy): domain Bacteria; kingdom Bacillati; phylum Actinomycetota; class Actinomycetes; order Kitasatosporales; family Streptomycetaceae; genus Streptomyces; species Streptomyces sp. NBC_00287. The sequence continues at coordinate 2,790,498 of NZ_CP108053.1, read as the reverse complement.
ATCACCGACCGGCACCGGATAGGCCCCGATCCCGGCCGCGACCGGCACCAGGACGACGAGGGCCACCACAAGACCCACGGTCAGCAGCCCCGCGGCACTTCGGGGACTGCGCGTCGGCGCATCCGTAGGCACCGCCTTCTCCAACACCGTCACGCGGCACCGTCCTTGTAGAGCTGCTCGCGTCGCACGGTCGGCCCTTCCTCTCCGCGCCCGTCCGGCGTGCGCTTCTTCCCTGTTGAACCAGCTGTGTTCACGTCCTGACCTGCCGATCGGGTCGCGTTGTAGTTTAGGTTAGCCTTGCCTCACCTACTAGCCGCGCTGCGTCTCGCCGTCCTCGCGATGCGCAGGCGGCGCACGGAGGCGTAAGACTGGTGCCCATGAACAGGGGGCACAGGGAACTGCTCGGGCCGGGGCGGCTGGTACTGCAGGTACAGGGCCGCCCCGGCCCGCCGGAGTTGCGTTTCGAGACGGCGAGCGGCGGCCGGATGATGCTGCGGCAGGAGGGCCGGCCTGTGCTGCTGGGCCGGTCGGTGGGCGAGGGATGCTGCCCGGAGCTGTATCTGCACGGCCTCGCCGGCTACCGCTCGCCGCTGCCGCCGCTGCGCTCGTCGGCCATGCGGTCGTCCATCAACTGGCCGCACCAGTACGCCCGTTGGCTGGAGGAGGCCGACGGGACGCCCTTGTGGGACGGTCGCTGGGAGCTGGCCCGGCGCGGCTTCTTCGAACCGAGCGTCTGGACCGAGGACTTCGTACGAGAGTGGCCGACCGGTCGGCTTGAGCTGTACTGCGGGGGCGGCTGGCACGGTGTTCTCCCGCTGCGGATGCTCTCGGCTCCGGACGCCGCCCGTGTGAAGGCGTACCGCAAGCACGCCCGTGACGGCACCCTCGCGCCCGTCCTTCTGTGGTGGGTGACGTTTCTCGACGGCTGGGTGATCCTCGACGGTCACGACAGGGCGGTGGCGGCTCTCGCGGAGGGCCGGACCCCGGAATGCCTGGAGCTGAGCCAGGTGCCCACCGCAGGGCAGTGGCGGCGGGCCGCCGAGGAGGTGACCCAGGCGCACGAGCACCGCATGCGAGGGCTCGCGGCGCACCCCGATGCCCCGGACACCGAACGCCAACGGGCCGCCGTGGAAAGGGCGTACGCCGACACGATCGCCTCGCTGCCGTACGGCGTGGGCCCCACCCGCTTCTGGAGCCTTCCCGGCACCCCCGCGACCTGGGACGACCTCGCCGCCCGGGTGATGTTTCAATGCCCCCGTGACTGACTACGACGTGCTGCGCGTCTTCTGTGCGCCGAACGGCGGCTACGGCAATGAACTGGGCGTTGTCCGTGAGGGATCCGTGCTGCCCGAGCGGAGCGACCGGCAGGCGTTCGCGGCGAAGCTCGGGTTCAGCGAGACGGTGTTCGTGGACGACCCCGAGCGGGGGGTCGTCGACATCTACACGCCCAGCGTGCGGCTGCCGTTCGCCGGGTACCCCTGCGTGGGCGCGGCCTGGTTGTTGGACGTGCCGGAACTGGTGACGCCTGCCGGAGTGGTCGGGGCCCGGCAGGACGGGGAGTTCTGCTGGATCGAGGCGCGCGCGGAGTGGGCTCCGGCGCGGACGCTCCGCCAGTACGGGTCCGCGGCCGAGGTCGACGCGCTGCCGGTGCCCGCTGAGGGGGAGTGGATCTACGCGTGGGCCTGGGAGGACGAAGCGGCGGGCCGGATCCGCGCCCGCGGCTTCCCCGGCCGTGGCGACGGCATCGACGAGGACGAGGCGACGGGCGCGGCGGCCCTGCTTCTGACGGAACAGCTGGGCCGCGCCCTGAACATCACCCAGGGCGCGGGCTCCCAGATGCTGACGGCTCCGCAACCGGGGGGCTGGGTGGAACTCGGAGGCCGGGTCTACCTGGAACGCTGACCGGTCAAGCGGAGAGACGGAACTCCTCGCCCAGTGCCCGGAACACCGCCGTGTTCAAGGCGAACGCCCTCTTGCACTCCGTCACGATCCGCTGCTTCTCCAGGTCGTCCGCCCGTACCGCGTCCAGCAGTTCGCGGTAGCCGCGCTTGAAGGCGGCCGGGTTGGTGATCTCCTCGAAGACGTAGAAGCGGACGCCGTCACCCTTCTTCTCGAAGCCCCAGGTCTTCTCCGCCTTGTCGCGGATGATCTGGCCGCCGGAGAGGTCGCCGAGGTAACGGGTGTAGTGGTGGGCGATGTAGCCGCCCGGCCACTGCTGCGCGCACTCGCGGACCCGGTCCGCGTACGCCCGCGTCGCCGGAAGCGCCGACACCCCCGCCCGCCACTCCGGTCCCCGCAGATGCGCCAGATCCTTCTCCAGCGCGGGCAGCCGGAACAGCTCCGGCTGGATGAACGGCCCCGCGACCGGATCCGACGCCAGCCGCTCGGCCCCGCCCTCCAGTGCCTCGTAGACGAACCACAGCTGCTCGGTGTAGCGCGCGTACGCGTCGACGCCGAGGCGGCCTCCGAGCAGATCGCTCATGAACGTCGAGGTCTCCGCCTCCACGTGCTGCTCATGCGAGGCGGTGCGGATGACTGTCGAGAAGGAGTCCATACAGATCATCCTCTAAGGTAAGGCTTACCTAAGTCAATAGGTTTGCCGACGCTCTGTCGGTAAAAGCGTACAAGAAAAGACCCGCCCCCAGCAGGGTGACGGGTCTCGGTGGTGCTACGGCAGCGTCAGGATCTCCGCCCCCGTCTCCGTCACCACCAGCGTGTGCTCGAACTGCGCCGTCCGCTTCCGGTCCTTCGTCACGACCGTCCAGCCGTCGTCCCACATGTCGTACTCGTGCGTGCCCAGCGTCAGCATCGGCTCGATCGTGAAGGTCATCCCGGGCTGGATGACCGTCGTCGCGTGCGGGCTGTCGTAGTGCGGGATGATCAGCCCGGAGTGGAAGGACGAGTTGATGCCGTGGCCCGTGAAGTCGCGGACCACGCCGTAGCCGAAGCGCTTGGCGTACGACTCGATGACGCGGCCGATGACATTGATCTGACGGCCCGGCTTGACCGCCTTGATCGCGCGGTTGAGGGACTCACGAGTGCGCTCGACCAGCAGCCGGCTCTCCTCGTCGACCTCCCCGACCAGGTACGTCGCGTTGTTGTCGCCGTGCACCCCGCCGATGTACGCCGTCACATCGAGGTTGATGATGTCGCCGTCGCGCAGCACCGTGGAGTCCGGAATGCCGTGGCAGATCACCTCGTTGAGCGAGGAGCACAGGGACTTCGGGAAGCCCCGGTAGCCGAGCGTCGACGGGTAGGCGCCGTGGTCGCACATGTAGTCGTGCGCCACCTTGTCCAGTTCGTCGGTCGTGACCCCGGGCGCGATCAGCTTCGCCGCCTCGGCCATCGCCCGTGCGGCGATACGGCCGGCGACGCGCATCGCCTCGACGGTCTCCGGAGTCTGCACCTCCGGGCCCGAGTACGGCGTCGGCGCGGGCTTGCCGACGTACTCGGGACGACGGATGTTTCCGGGTACGGAACGGGTGGGAGAGAGCTCCCCTGGTACGAGCAGCGACTGGCCAGACATGCAAGCGAGTCTAACGAGCCGCCGTGGGGGAACATGTCCGTGGCGAGAGGAGCAGGTCATGGCGTTGTTCAAGAAGCGCACCGTCGGCAAGCCGGGCGAGTGGTACTACTGCCTGGAGCACAAGAAGGTCGAGGAGGGTCCGGAGTGCCCCGGCAAGGACCGCTTCGGTCCGTACGCCTCCCGCGCGGAGGCCGAGCACGCGATGGAGACCGCCCGCGAGCGCAACCTCCAGTGGGAGAACGACCCCAAGTGGCATGACGCCCCCAAGGGTGCCGAGGAGGACTGATCAGGCCTCGACCGCCTGGGCCGCGGCCCGCTGCTCGCGCACGCTCTTCGCGTGCTCGCTCGTCCGGGCGTCGTACGTCATCAGCCTCGGCAGGCACAGCGCCAGCAGCCCCACCGCGCCGACGCACAGCAGCCCGCCCGACCACACCGACGCCCGCACGCCCCACCACGCGGCGAAACCGCCGGACCTGACCTGGCCGAGGGTCGGCCCGACCGAGTACGACAGCAGCTCGATCCCGGCGAGCCGGCCGCGCAGCTCGTCCGGGATCGTCTGGTTCCACATCACCCCGCGGAAGATCCCGCTGACCATGTCGCAGCCGCCCGCCACGGTCAGGAACAGCAGCACCAGCCATACGTTGCCCACGACGCCGGTGGCCGCGATGGCCACCCCCCACAGCGCCGCCGCCAGCACCACCATCCGCCCGTGCCGATGGATCCGCCCGGTCCAGCCGCTGCTCACGCTCACCAGCAGCGACCCGAACGGCACCGCCGCGTACATCAGGCCCAGCGACCACTCCGCGTCCAGCTCGTCCGCCAGGAACGGCAGCAGAGCCAGCGGCATCGCCAGGAACATCGCGGCGAGGTCGACGGCGTAGGTGCCGAGGAGTTCCTTGCGGCTCCAGGCGTACCGGGCGCCCTCGGCGATGGCCTTCAGCGACGGTTTCGCCGCCTCGTGCGCGGCGGGGGAGGAGGCGAGCGGGATGATCAGTACGACCGAGACGACGAAGGTCAGCAGATCGGCCGCGTAGGCCCAGCCGAGGCCCGCGTACGCGACCACCACCCCCGCCACCGCCGGGCCCGCGACCCCGCCGAGCGTCCAGCGCAGCGCGTTCAGGGACGCCGCGGCCGGCAAGTGCTCATGGGCCACGATCCGCGGCCACAGCGAGTCGAGCGCGGGGCGCTGCACGGAGACCAGCGCCGAGGACAGGGCGGCCACCACATACAGCGGCCATACGGCGGGCTCCGGCAGCAGCGCGTTCACCAGCAGCAGCGCGCTCAGCAGTCCCTGGCCCGCCTCGGTCCAGATGATCAGCCCGCGCTTGTCGAGCGCGTCCGCGAGCGCACCGCCGTACAGCCCGAAGACGATCAGCGGAACCAGCTCCACGGCCCCGATCGCCCCGACGGCCGCCGCGGAGCCGGTCAATTCCTTGATCTGCACGGGCAGCGCCACGAACGTCAGAAAGCTGCCGAAGCCGGAGATGAGCCCCGACAGCCACAGCCGCCGAAAGTCGACGGAGGCACGCCAGGGCGCGAGATCGGGCAGGAAGGAGGTCACGAGAGGTCATGGTCGGGAGGGGTGGGAGAGCGGGGCAACTGCTTTTTGGAGCGCCAGTCACCAACGTGCCGGTGGCGGTGCCGTCAACTGGTCCGCCAGTGCCGACAGGCGGTCGCGGAAACGTCTGCGGGCCCGGGGAGAGGGGACGGAGTTCTCTCCGGCCGCCGCGCTCACCAGGTGCTGCACCGTGTCCAGGTCCAGGTCCGTGCCCTCGGGGACCGCCAGCGACTCGTGCGCCATCGCCACCAGGTCGCCCTCGCCAGGCCCCAGCGCCAGCACCGTCGCCCCGGCCCGCCGCGCGTCGTGCACCCGCTCCAGCAGCTCGGCGTCCGGCTCCTGCGGCGCCACAGCCGGCCCGGCGTCCGCCGCATGCGGTGACACCACCAGCAGCGTCTCCCCCCGTCGCGCCGCCGCCAGTCGCCCGAGCCCGACCGACAGATGTGCCGGATCCGAGGCGCGCGCGGCATGTCGTACGAGGGTCGGGGTCAGCTCGGGTGTGCCCGACCACGCGGCCTCGTCGACCAGGTGGGCCGCGAGATGCCACGGCTCGTAGTCCGAGGTGCCGACGAGCAGCAGCCCGCCGCCGTGCGAGACCACCGAGCCCCGCAGCACACCCGCGAACCTCCGGGTGGCCCCCAACCACTCGGTTCCGGAGAGCACTTCGCGCAGCAGCGCGACCCGTACGGCGTCCATGGGCCCGCATCCTGCCGCACCGGGCCACTCGTGACCGGCAGTTCGCCATGAATTCGCCCAACCTGGGCAAGCAGTACGACATGCCAGCATCCGCCGCCTCCCTGCCCGCCTCCGTCCCCTTCCGCGCGGGGCGTGAGGGCTACGCCAGTTTCCGGATCCCGGCCGTCGTGGTCACCCGGGCCGGCACGCTTCTCGCCTTCTGCGAGGGCCGCAAGGAGTCCGCCCGCGACTGGGGCCATATCGACATCGTGCTGAAGCGCTCGACGGACGGCGGCCGCACCTGGGGCCCGCTGAAGGTCGCCGCCAGCAACGGAGTTCACCTCTCCGGCAACCCCGCCCCGGTCGTCCTTGACACCGGCCGCATCCTGCTCGTCCACATCCGCTCCGCCGCCTCTGCCTCCGAGGACGCCATCCGGCGCGGAAGGGTCTCCGACGCCGACGGCCGCCGGGTCTGGGTACAGCACAGCGACGACGACGGCGTCACCTGGACCAGCCCCAGGGACATCACCAAGTCGGTGAAGAGGCCCGGCTGGCGCTGGTACGCCACCACCCCCGGCCACGCCCTCCAGCTGAGCACCGGCCGGGTCGTCGTCCCCGCCAACCACAGCCTGCCGCCCACCGGCACGGACACCGGCACCGAGGCGCAGTACAACAGCGGCCACTGCCTGCTCAGCGACGACCGCGGCGCCACCTGGTCCATCGGCTACATCGACCAGAACCCCAACGGCTACGTCAACGTCAACGAGACCACCGCCGCCGAACTCCCCGACGGCTGCGTCTACTTCAACACCCGCAACGACTCCCCGTCGCCCGGCAACCGCGCCGACGCCCACTCCAAGGACGGCGGCCGCACCCTCCACCACCCCTTCCGCCCCCAGGCCGGCCTCGACGGCCCCGTCTGCGAGGCCAGCGTCCTGCAGCTGCGCGACCCCGACCTGCTGCTCTTCTCCGGCCCCGCCTTCCCCGGCGGCCGCGCCCTGATGACGATCCGCGTCTCCACCGACTCCGGCACCACCTGGCACCCCCGCGTCACCGTCGACGGCCTCCCCGCCGCCTACTCCGACCTCGTCCGCATCGACGCCGACACCGTCGGACTCCTCTACGAGACGGGCGACTTCGGCGCCTACGAGCGCATCGTCTTCCGGCGCGTGCCCGTGACGCGGCTCACCTGATCGAAGGGGGCCGCCGACACGGACGTAAAGTCGGGCCATGACCTCTACCGACAGTGCTGCACAGAAGGCCCCCGCCAAGGATCCCTGGGACCTTCCCGATGTCTCCGGGCTTGTCGTCGGCGTGCTCGGCGGGACCGGGCCGCAGGGCAAGGGCCTGGCCTACCGGCTCGCCAAGGCCGGCCAGAAGGTGATCATCGGCTCCCGTGCGGCGGACCGCGCACAGACCGCCGCCGAGGAACTCGGCCACGGTGTCGAGGGCGCCGACAACGCCGAGTGCGCCCGCCGCAGCGACATCGTGATCGTCGCCGTGCCGTGGGAGGGCCACGGCAAGACGCTGGAGTCGCTGCGCGAGGAGCTCGCCGGGAAGCTGGTCGTCGACTGCGTCAACCCGCTCGGCTTCGACAAGCAGGGCGCCTACGCGCTGAAGCCGGAGGAGGGCAGTGCGGCGCAGCAGGCGGCGGCGCTGCTGCCGGACTCGCGGGTCACGGCCGCCTTCCACCATCTGTCGGCGGTGCTGCTCGAGGACCCGGAGATCGACGAGATCGACACCGACGTCATGGTCCTCGGCGAGGTCCGCGCCGATGTCGAGATCGTGCAGGCGCTGGCCGGCCGTATCCCCGGCATGCGCGGCATCTTCGCCGGGCGGCTGCGCAACGCCCACCAGGTCGAGTCCCTGGTCGCGAACCTGATCTCCGTCAACCGGCGCTACAAGGCACACGCGGGACTCCGCATCACGGACGTATGAGGGGATGGGGGACACTGGACGGCGACGTACCGCAGTGTCCCCCCGACAGGAGCCCCTCGCATGCCCCGCCTCGCCCTCTACGCCCTGATCGTCTGCGTCCTCGCGGTGGCCGCCGCCGTCGTCTCCTTCGCGCAGGGAAGCTTCCTGGGCATCATCTGGGTGCTGCTGGCGGGGCTGTCGTCCAACATGTGCTGGTACTACCTGAGGCGCGGGAAGGTCGCGGCCTACCAGAAGCGGTAGAGATCCCAGCCGTACGCCGTCTCCAGCTCGCTGACCCCGAGCCCGCGCAGCACCGCGTCGACCATGTCGAAGAACACGCCGTTCACCGCGGGCAGCCACAGCAGCGCGAACACGAACAGCAGGCCGAACGGCGCGAAGGGCTCCACCTGACGCCGGATGTTGTACGACAGCCAGGGCTCGATGACGCCGTAGCCGTCCAGGCCCGGGACCGGCAGGAAGTTCAGGATCGCTGCCGTGACCTGGAGCAGGGCGAGGAAGGCCAGCGCGAACCGGAAGTCGGCGGGGACGCCGTCGAGAGCGTCGAGCCAGAACGGTGCGGTGCACACCGCGGCGAAGAGCAGGTTCGTCAGCGGGCCCGCCGCCGAGATCAGACTGTGCCGCCACCGCCCCCGGATCCGCCCGCGCTCGATGAAGACGGCGCCACCGGGCAGACCGATCCCGCCCATGATCACGAAGAGGACCGGGAGCACGATGCTCAGCAGGGCGTGTGTATAAGCGAGAGGGTTCAGCGTGAGGTAGCCCTTCGCGCCGACCGTGATGTCGCCGCTGTGCAGGGCCGTGCGCGCGTGCGCGTACTCGTGCAGACACAGGGAGACGATCCAGGCCGCCGTCACGAACAGGAACACGGCGACGCCCGGCTGCTCGGCGAACCCGGTCCAGGTCGCCCAACCGGTCACCGCCGTGACGGCCAGGATCCCGACGAAGACAGGGCTCATACGCCGGTCGCTGTGGCGGGTGGTGATGGCGGTCATGCGGCTCCCTGACTGGTCGGCACGCGGTGTGCTGCCGCCCGACGGTACCGGGCGCACCGGGAAAACGTCTCGCGGTCGTGCGTGGGTTCCGTAGAAGGTGGGGGCATGGGGATCTGGCATGTGTTCTACGCGGACTGGCAGATGGAGTGCTGCGGCAAGCCGTTCTCGGTGGGCGAGGAGGTGAGTTGGCCGCTGCTGCTCAAAGGCTCCGGGGAGGTCCTGGGCGGCGGCGACTGGGACGACCGGCTGGCGAAGGTCGTCGGGGAGGTGGCGGACGTGCGGGGCGTCAGGGTGCTCCACGAGGACACGGGACTGACGGTGGCGCTGCACGAGCACACCGTCGACGTCGTGGCACCGGAGGACCTCGGCGAGGAGCGCCCCGGGGGCCGGATCCGGCTCGTCGGGCTGCTGACGGTCGAGACGCACGGGGACCAGTGGCCGGAGGTCACCGGCCGGGTGCGGGACATCCAGATCCTGACCCAGGAGTACGCCGAGCCGGTACCCGGCTCGGGCACCTGGGAGCCGGTGCCGGGGGAGCGTTCGCTGCGCCCGGTCGACACCTGCCCGAAGTGGTTCAAGGACACGGGCCCGGACAGCCGGGGCCGACGAGGGGTGGAAGCCGGAGTACTGGTGACCCTGGAGGTCCCGACCGACTGATCCCAGCCATCGGCCCGACCCACCCCCGCTCTCCAGAGACAATGGACCCCGTGCGCTATCGCATCCTCGGCACCACTCAGGCCCTCCGTTCCGACGGCACCCCCGTACCGGTCGGTGGGGCGCGGTTGCGTGCGCTGCTCAGCGTGCTCGCCCTGCGGGGCGGGCGGGCGGTGCCGGTGCAGTTGCTCGTGGACGAGGTGTGGGGTGGGGATCCGCCCGCCGACTCCGCGGGGGCGCTGCAGGCGCTCGTCGGGCGGTTGCGGCGGGTCCTCGGGGCCGGGGCCGTGGAGTCCGTGGAGGGTGGGTACCGGCTGGCCGCCGGGGCCGACGACATCGACCTGCACCGTTTCGAGCGGCTCACCGCCGACGGCATCCGCGCCCTCGCCGATGGCGACCCCGCCAAGGCCGCAGGTTGCCTCGACGACGCCCTCGCCCTGTGGCGCGGCCCCGCCCTCGCCGACCTCCCCGACCGCGCCGCCGAGGCCGCCCGCTGGGACACCCGCCGCCTGGACGCCCTGCGCGCCCGCCACACCGCCGCCCTCGCCCTCGGCCAGGCCGAGGCCGCGCTGCCGGAACTGACCGCCCTGTGCGACAGCCATCCCCTGGACGAGCCGTTGCAGGCGCTGCGTCTGCGGGCGTTGCGCGACACCGGCCGCCCCGCCGAGGCACTGGCCGCCTACGACGACGTACGGCAGCTGCTCGCCGAGCAGCTCGGGTCCGATCCCGGTGCTGAACTGCGCGCCCTGCACGGGGAGTTGCTGAAACCGGCGCCACAGGCCCCGCTCGGGAATCTGCGGGCCCGGCTCACCTCCTTCGTCGGCCGGGAAGCCGACATCGATGCCATCCGCGGAGACCTCCGCAGCGCGCGGCTCGTCACGCTGCTCGGGCCCGGCGGCGCCGGTAAGACGCGGCTGTCGCAGGAGGCCGCCGAGACACTCCGGGACGCCGCCCGGGACGGGATCTGGCTGGCCGAACTCGCGCCCGTCGACGACCCGGACGCCGTACCGGAGGCCGTCCTCACCGCCGTGGGCGCCCGCGAGACCGTGCTGTACGGCGCCGGCGCCGAGGAGTTCCGAACCGCGACCGGCGACCGGCACGACGACCCGGTCGAACGGCTCGTGGAGCACTGCGCCCGGCGCCGCATGCTGATCGTCCTCGACAACTGCGAGCACGTCGTCGACGCCGCCGCCCGCCTGGTGGAGCAGTTGCTGGCCCGCTGCCCGGGACTGACCGTACTGGCCACCAGCCGTGAACCCCTCGGCGTACCGGGCGAGGTGCTGCGGCCGGTGGAGCCGCTGCCACAGCCGTACGCCCTCAGGCTGTTCGCCGACCGCGGTGCCGCCGCCCGACCCGGGTTCCGCGTCGACGACGACCCCGAGGCCTGCGCCGAGATCTGCCGCCGCCTGGACGGTCTGCCCCTGGCCATCGAGCTCGCCGCCGCCCGGCTGCGGATGCTCGCGCCCCGCCAGATCGCCGACCGGCTCGACGACCGCTTCCGGCTGCTCACCTCCGGCAGCCGTACCGTCCTGCCCCGCCAGCAGACCCTCAGGGCCGTCGTCGACTGGTCCTGGGACCTGCTCGACGAGGACGAACGGGACGTGCTGCGGCGTCTTTCGGTCTTCGCGGGCGGCTGCGATCTGCCCGCGGCGGAGGCCGTGTGCGGGCCCGCAGCCCTGGAGGCGCTGGGTTCCCTTGTCGACAAGTCGCTCGTCGTGGCCACCCCGTGCGGCGACGACGCGATGCGCTACCGGCTCCTGGAGACCGTCGCCGAGTACGCCGGCGAACGCATGGACGAGGCCGGGGAACGCCCCCGCGCCGAGCGCGCGCATCTGACGTACTACCGCGAACTCGCCCGCACCACCGACCCGTTGCTGCGCGGCCCCGGCCAACTGGACGCCGTGGAAAGGCTCCAGAGGGAGTACGAGAATCTGCGCACCGCCCTGCGGCACGCCGTCGCCGAACGCGACGAGCAGGAGGCACTGACGCTGGTGCTGTCGCTGGCCTGGTATTGGCAGATGCGCGACCTCAGGATCGAGGCCCGCAACTGGTGCAAGGAGGTCATGGCGCTCGGCCCCGACCCCTTCGCCGAACCGGTCCGGCCGGCCCGGCCGGTGTGGCAGCGCTGCACCGCCGAGCCGCCGCCGTACACCGGCGAGATCCTGGCGGAGGCCAGGCGCGGCGTCCATCTGGCCCATCTCGCCTGTATGGACACCGAGTTGGACGCCTGGCAGAACCCGGTCGCCCAGCAGAAGCTGCGCACCATCGCCGAGACGTACGAGCCGGGGATGCCGCAGAACTGCCGTAGCCCCGGACTGCTCGTGATCTTCGCCGTGGTGCTCTCCGGCGACATCGACAGGGTCGGCCGGATGCTCGACGCCGCCGTGGAGACCTGCCGGCGGACCCCGGACTACGAGTGGGAGCTGGCCGCCACCCTCCAGATGCGGGCCAACCTCCTCGCCAACCGCCCGGAACAGGTGAGCGCCGCCGCCCGCGACGCCGACGAGTCGCTGGCCATCTACCAGCGGCTCGGCGACGACTGGGGCAGCGCCGAAGCCCTGTCGGCGCGCGCCGAGGCCCGGGAGCGCAAGGGGGAGTATCTCCTGGCCGCCGCCGACTACGAGGCGGCCATCGAGCACGCCCGCAAGCTCGGCGCCCACGCCCAACAGGCCGTCCTCACCGCCCGGTTGGGCAACGTGCTGCTGGAGGGCGGGGACAGCGAGCGGGGCGAACGCCTGCTGCGGGAGACACTCGCCGCGCTGGACGGCGGCCACAACGAGGCGATGCCGTTCTGCCGGGTCGCCCTCGCCGGCTGGCTCAGCATCACCGACCGGGTCGCCGAGGCGCGCGAGCACATCCGGCTGCTGCGAGAGGAGTTCTCCATCGCCCACTTCATCGTCTTCGACGCGTTCATCCTCGCGCAGGAGGCATGGCTGGACGTCTCCGAGGGCCTCCACGAAGAGGCGCGGGAGAAGATCCGGCGCGGTATCGAACAGGCCGAGGACCCGCTGTCGAAGGCCATGGCCCCGCAGATGATCTCGGTGTACCTGATCGTCGCCGCGCTGGCGTTGGCCGGGAGCGGCGAGGGTGTGGACGCCGCCCGGTGCCTCGGTGCCGCCGACGCGCTGCTGCTGCCCGGACACCTGCACTCCTCGCTGGAGCGCGAGTCACGGGCGCGGGCGGTGGCGGCGGTGCGGTCGGTGCTCGGCGACGAGGAGTACGAGGCCGGGTATGCCGAGGGCGGCGGCCTCACGGCGAAGGAGGCAGCCGCCCTGGTGTGATCCTTTCGGGGATCAGGTCTTGGTACGGGATCAGGTCTTGGTACGGATCAGGTCTTGGTACGGAACTTGTGGATCGCGATCGGCGCCATGACCGCCGTGAGCAGCACCGACCAGCCGAGCGTCAGCCACAGGTCGTGGGCGACCGGGCCGCCGATCATCAGTCCGCGGGCGGCGTCCGCGAGCGAGGACAGCGGGTTGTAGTCGGTGAAGTTCTGGAGCCAGCCCGGCATCGACTGGGTCGGCGCGAAGATCGACGAGCCGAACTGCAGCGGCATCAGCACCAGGAAGCCCATCGCCTGCACGGACTGCGCGTTCTTCATCACCACACCGAGGGTGAGGAAGACCCACATCAGCGCCGAGCCGAAGGCCACGGACAGCGCGACGGAGGCCAGCAGACCGCCCCAGTTGTTGATGTCGAAGCCCACGAGCACGCCGACCGCCATCAGCACGCAGGTCGCGAACAGCATGCGCATCAGTTCCACGGCGATCTTCGCGAACAGCACCGAGCCGCGGCCGATCGGCAGGGACCGGAACCGGTCCATGACACCGGAGTTGAAGTCCTGGTTGAAGCCGGTACCCACACCCTGGGCCATGGTCATGCCCATCATGGCCAGCATGCCCGGCATGACGTACTGCACGTACTCGTCCTGGCCGCCGCCCAGCGACTGTCCGATGGAGCCGCCGAAGACGTACACGAACAGCAGCGTGAAGACGATCGGGAACAGGACGGCGTCGAACATCGACTCCGGGTCCTGCCGGATCCACAGCAGATTGCGGCGTACGAGCGCCCCGGTGTGCCGCGCATGCGCACGCAGGGGGATCCGGGTGTCTGCGGTGATGGCGCTCATACGGCGACCTCCTCGCGGTCGTCGACGGGCACGGTGTCCTGCGGGGCACTGGCACGGTGGCCGGTGAGGGACAGGAACACCTCGTCGAGGCTGGGCAGTTCGGTGGTGACGGAGGAGAGCGTGACTCCGCGCGCGGTGACGGCACCGACGACGGCGGTGAGCTGCTCATCACTGAGGATCGGCACCAGCAGGGCGCCGCGGTCGGCGTCGACGGTGGTGGTGGCGAGCCCGGTGATCCCGAGGCTGTCGAGGTGGGAGGCGAGCGGCCGCAGCTGCAGCGGATCGGCCGGCTGGACGCGAAGGGTCCGCCCCCCGACCTTGGCCTTGAGCTCATTGATCCCGCCCTTGGCAATGACCTTGCCCCGGTCGACGACGGTCAGCTCGTCGGCGAGCTGCTCGGCCTCCTCCATGTACTGCGTGGTCAGCAGCACGGTGACACCGTCGCCGACCATCGACTTGACCTCCGCCCACACCTCGTTGCGGGTACGGGGGTCGAGCCCGGTGGTCGGCTCGTCGAGAAAGAGCACAGCCGGATGCCCGATCATCGAGGCGGCGAGATCGAGCCGCCGCCGCATACCGCCGGAGTAGGTGGCGGCGGGCCGCTTGCCGGCGTCGGTCAGCGAGAACCGCTCCAGCAGCTCATCGGCCCTGGCCCGGGCGTCCCGCCTCGACAGATCGAGCAGCCGCCCGATGAGGTACAGGTTCTCCCACCCCGGAAGCTTCTCGTCCACGGAGGCGTACTGCCCGGTCAGCCCGATCACCCGCCGCAACTGCCGAGGCTGCCGTACGACGTCGTACCCGACGACGGTGGCCTGCCCGGAGTCGGGCGCGAGGAGAGTGGACAAGATCCGCACAAGGGTGGTCTTCCCGGCCCCATTGGGCCCGAGCACCCCCATCACGGTCCCCTCGCGCACATCCACATCCACACCGTCCAACGCCTTGGTCTCGCCGTAGTGCTTGACCAGCCCCCGCACGGTGACGGCGCTTCCTGCGCCGGTGGGGTTCTTGTCGATTCGTATCATGACCCCGAAGGTGCCAGCCCGCACCGACAAACCGCCGACAGGCGGCCTACAAGGGCCTACATCTCGCCGACAACACGGGGGAAAGGCAGCAGCCCGCCGACGGGGGAAATCGGCGGGCTGCCTCTGTGCCGCTGTGGCTCTAGTGGACGGAGTGCTCCTCCAGCGGGAACGTTCCGCCGACGACGTCCTCCGCGAACGCCTTCGCCGCGTTGCCCATGACCTCGCGGAGGTCGGCGTACTGCTTGACGAACTTGGGGACCCGGCCGCCGGTCAGGCCCATCATGTCCGTCCAGACCAGGACCTGGGCGTCCGTCTCGGCGCCCGCGCCGATGCCGACCGTCGGGATGTGCAGGACCCGGGTGACCTCGGCCGCCAGCTCCGCGGGGACCAGCTCCAGGACGACCGCGAAGGCGCCCGCGTCCTGGACGGCCTTCGCGTCGCGCAGCAGCTGTGCCGCCGCCTCCTCGCCGCGGCCCTGGACGCGGTAGCCCATGGCGTTGACGGACTGCGGGGTCAGGCCGATGTGAGCCATCACCGGGATACCGGACTCGACCAGCAGCTCGATCTGGCGGTGCGAGCGCTCGCCGCCCTCCAGCTTCACCGCGCCGACGCCGGCCTCCTTCACCAGCCGGGTCGCCGAGCGCAGCGCCTGCACCGGGCCTTCCTGGTACGAACCGAAGGGCAGATCGCCGACGATCAGGGCGCGCGAGGTGCCCCGTACGACGGCGGCCGACAGCATGGTCATCTCGTCGAGCGTGACGGGCACGGTGGTCTCGTACCCGAGGTGGCAGTTGCCCGCCGAGTCCCCGACGAGCATGACCGGGATCCCGGCCTCGTCGAAGACGGACGCGGTCATCGCGTCGTAGGCGGTGAGCATGGGCCACTTCTCGCCGCGCTCCTTGGCGGCGGCGATGTCGCGAACGGTGATGCGGCGGGTGCCCTTCCCCCCGTACAGCGCCTTGCTGCCGCCGGAAGGTGTGTTCTGGGCAGCCGAAAGCTGCGTCATGGCAACGGCTCCTTACGTCATCTCGAGGCGCCCTGACGGCGTCCCCGGATCCCCTCCATGGTGGCACCTCGTGCCAGACGCGGCTAGGGGGACCCCGGTCACGCTCGACCGGTGTAAGAGCCGGGTAAGAGAATTACGATACGGTACGGTCCCGTATCGTAAATCTCCTAGGGTGGACGGCATGACTACTTCCGCTCCTCCCGTACCCCGGATACCGGAAGCGGTGCATCGCCGCCGCTGGGCCATCCTCGGCGTGCTCATGCTGAGTCTGCTGATCGTGGTGCTGGACAACTCGATCCTGAACGTCGCCGTCAAGACCATCTCGACCCCCGCCCCGACCGGCCTCGGCGCCACCCAGAGCGAGCTTGAGTGGGCGATCAACTCCTACACCCTCGTCTTCGCGGGACTGCTGTTCAGCGCGGGGCTGCTGGGCGACCGGCTCGGGCGCAAGAGGGTCCTGCTCGGCGGCCTCGTCGTCTTCGGTGCCGGCTCCGCGCTCGCCGCCTTCGCCGGATCGCCGGGCGAGCTCATCGGCTTCCGCGCGGTGATGGGCCTCGGCGCCGCCTTCGTCATGCCGGCCACCCTTGCCGTCCTCATGAACGTCTTCGAGCGCGAGGAGCAGCCCAAGGCCATCGGCATCTGGGCGGGCGGCGTCGGCCTCGCCATCGCCATCGGCCCGATCACCGGCGGTGTCCTGCTCGACCACTTCTGGTGGGGCTCGGTCTTCCTCGTCAACGTCCCCATCGTGCTGCTCGCGCTCGCGCTGATGATCTGGCTGGTCCCCGACTCCCGCGACCCGAACCCCGGCCGCATCGACCCCATCGGCGTCGCCCTGTCCGTCGTCGGCCTGGTCCTCCTCGTCTACGGCATCATCCGCGGCGGCGAGCTGGCCGACTTCACGGACGTCACCGTGCTGGGGACGATCGCCGCCGGTCTCGCCGTACTCGTCGCCTTCGTGGTGTTCGAGAAGCGCAGCGACCATCCGTCCATCGATGTCGGCTACTTCCGCGACAAGGTCTTCTCGGCCGCGATCGCCGCCATCGCGCTGGTCTTCTTCGCGCTGATGGGCGTGACCTTCTTCTCCGTCTTCTACACCCAGAGCGTGCGCGGCTACTCGCCCCTGGAGACCGGTCTGCTGTTGCTGCCGCTCGCCGCCGCACAGCTCGTCTTCGCGCCGCGCGCCCGGCTGCTGGTGGACCGCTTCGGCAACCGGGCCACCACGACCGCCGGAATGGCGCTGATCGCGGCGATGCTGGCCGCATTCGCCACGCTGGACGCGGACACCCCGATCTGGATCCTCGAGGCGATCTTCTTCCTCATGGGCACCGGCATGGCGCACATCATGACCCCGGTCAGCGTCGTGATCATGCAGGCCCTGCCCCGCGAGAAGGCCGGTTCGGCCTCCGCGCTCAGCAACACCTTCCGCCAGGTCGGCGGCGCCCTCGGCATCGCGGTCCTCGGCTCGGTGCTGTCCACGTCGTACCGCTCGTCGATCGAGGGCGACCTCGGCGCCGTACCCGCGCAGCTACGGCACACGGCGGGCGAGTCCATCGAATCCACGCTGGCCGTGGCGGCGAAGCTCGGGCCCGAGGGGAAGCCACTGGTCGCCCAGGCCAACGACTCCTTCCTGCACGCCATGCATGTCACGGCTCTCGGGGGAGCGGCGGTGGCGGTGATCGGAGCGGTGGTGGTGGCGCTGTTCCTGCCCGGCAGAACCCAGGACCCGTCGCAGGCCGGGAGAGCCCAGGACCCGTCGTAAGGGAGAATTCCCGGAACGAAGAAGGGACGCAGACACGTGAACCTCGCTGACAGTCAGACCGGCCCCGTGCGGGGCCGCCCCCGGAGCGAGGCCGTGGAGCGCGCCATCATCGAGGGCGTGATGAGGCTGCTGGAGGAGGGCGTGCCGCTCGCGGAGCTCTCCATCGAGCGGATCGCCCGTACCGCCGGCGTCGGCAAGGCCGCCATCTACCGCCGCTGGAGCGGCAAGGAGGAGTTGTTCGTCGACGTCGTACGCGCCGCCGAACCCCCCGACGCCGAACTGCCCGGCACCTCCATGCGCGACGACCTCGTCGTCCTGCTGGAGTCGCTGCGCCGCCGCGGCCTGGTCAGCCGCTCCTCGGCGATCCTGCACAACGTCCACGTCCAGATGAAGAGCAGCCCCAAGATCTGGGCGGCGTACCACAACCTCGTGGTCGCCCCCCGGCGGCGGCTCGGCGTCGAAGTGCTGCGCCGCGGCCAGCGCAACGGCGAACTCCGCGAGGACGTCGACGTAGAACTGCTCAACGACCTGTTCGTGGGCCCGATGCTGCTGCGTTCAGTGATGCGGCCGGACGCCGACCTGCCTGACGGACTGTCCGAGCAGATCGTCGACACCCTGCTCGAAGGACTACGGCCCGTCAGCTCACCGCCCGTCAGTTCGCCCTCCATGTAGAGGCCATGTGCGCGTTTCGTCACAGAGCGCGCTTTCCGTGTGCGTGACCGGAACTCCGAAAGCCGACTTGTACGTCATGGTGCCCGTACGGCCGTCATGGGACGGCAGGAACAGAACCGATCATCCCCTAGGGTCGTAACCGCGGGGGACGATGGTGTGCACGGTAGGCAGTGAGGCGACGGTATGGCGCAGCAGGCGTACATGACGGAGACGGACAGCGGCGGCTCGGGACCCGAGCGCCGGGGAAACCGGTTCCGGCGTCTGCTGGAGCGGCTCGTCGCCGGCTGGCGCGGTGACCCGCGGATCTGGCGCCGGGGCATCGTCACCGCCGCCGTCGCGGTGCTGCTCGCCCTCGTCATGCTGCTGCACTCGCGCATCCCGAACGCCATCGGCAACCTCGGCAGCCTCATCGAGACCTTCCTGCCCTGGATCGGCCTCTTCGTCCCGCTGCTGGTGCTGATCGCCCTGGTGCGCAAGTCCGCGACCGCGCTGATCGCGGTGGTGCTGCCCGCGGTCGTGTGGCTGAACCTCTTCGGCGGCCTGCTCTCCGACAAGACGTCCGCCGGCGGCGACCTCACGATCGCCACGCACAACGTCAACGCCGACAACCCCGACCCGTCGGGCACCGCCCGCGACGTGGCCGCCTCGGGCGCGGACGTCCTGGCCCTGGAGGAGCTGACCGCGACGGCGGTGCCGGTGTACGAGAAGGCGCTGGCGTCGACGTACAAGTACCACTCGGTGCAGGGCACGGTGGGGCTGTGGAGCAAGTACCCGCTGAGCGGTGTGCGGGCCGTCGACATCAAGCTTGGCTGGACGCGGGCCATGCGCGCCGCGGTGACCACGCCGGCCGGTGAGATCGCGGTGTACGTCGCCCACCTGCCGTCGGTGCGCGTGAAGATGGAGGCCGGGTTCACCGCCCGCCAGCGCGACAAGAGCGCCGACGCCCTGGGCGAGGCCATCGCCGACGAGAAGCTGCCCCGCAGCGTGCTGCTCGGCGACCTCAACGGCACGATGAACGACCGCGCGCTGAACGCCGTCACCTCCCAGATGCGCTCCACGCAGGGCGCGGCGGGCAGCGGCTTCGGGTTCAGCTGGCCGGCGTCGTTCCCGATGGCGCGGATCGACCAGATCCTGGTGCAGGGCATCGAGCCGGTCACCTCGTGGACGCTGCCGGAGACCGGGAGCGACCATCTTCCGGTGGCCGCGCGTGTGAAGGTGGACACAACCGCCTCGTAAAAGCCCCTGTCAACCCGGCCGTAACCTCCAGGAATACTGGGCCTGAGAGCCTTTGTTCCGTACGTGAACATATGATGTACGGAACTCCGCTCCCGAAAGGCACAGGCCCTTCATGCCCCTGGCCCTGCTCGCTCTGGCCGTTGGCGCTTTTGGTATTGGCACCACCGAGTTCGTGATGATGGGCCTGCTGCCCGACGTCGCGGCCGACCTCGGCATCTCCATCCCGAGCGCCGGCCACCTCGTCTCGGCGTACGCCCTCGGCGTCGTCATCGGCGCCCCGCTCCTCGCGGCCGTCACCGCCCGTATGTCCCGCCGCAAGGTCCTGATCGGCCTGATGGTCCTGTTCGTGGTCGGCAACGCGCTCTCTGCCCTCGCCCCCGACAACGGCTGGCTGCTCGCCGCCCGCTTCCTGAGCGGTCTGCCGCACGGCGCCTTCTTCGGCGTGGGCGCGGTGGTCGCCACGACCCTGGTGGCGCCGGAGCGCAAGGCCCGCTCGGTGTCCCTGATGTTCCTGGGCCTGACGGTCGCGAACATCGCGGGTGTGCCGGTGGCCACGCTGATGGGCCAGCACCTGGGCTGGCGGGCGACGTTCCTGGGCGTGAGTGCGATCGGGCTGGCCGCGATCGTGTCCCTGTCGCTCCTGATCCCGCGCGACGACGCGAGTCCGTCTGTCTCCGGTCTGCGCGGCGAACTGGCGGCGCTGAAGTCGCTGCCCGTCTGGCTGGCCCTCGGTACGACGGTGGCGGGCTTCGGGGCGCTCTTCGCGGCGTACAGCTACATCACCCCGATGCTGACGGACGCGGCCGGGTACGCCGACGCGAGCGTGACGCTCCTGCTCGCGCTGTTCGGCGTGGGCGCGACGGCCGGGAACCTGCTGGGCGGACGCCTGGCGGACCACGCGATGCGCGCGACGCTGTTCGGGGGGTTGGCGTCGCTGGCGCTGGTCCTGGGTCTCTTCCCCCTGCTGATGTCCACGGCGTGGAGCGCGGCGGTGGCGGTAGTGCTGCTGGGGATGGCGGCGTTCGTGACCGGTTCCCCGCTTCAGCTGATGGTCATGGAGAAGGCGTCGGCGGGGCCGTCGCTGGCGTCCTCCGCCAATCAGGCCGCGTTCAATCTGGCGAATGCCGGGGGTGCGTGGATCGGGGGGCTCGCACTGGCTGCGGGGTTCGGGGTTACTTCTCCGGCGGTTGCGGGAGGGGCGCTGGCGGTGCTGGGTCTTGGCGTGGCCGGGGTGGCGTATGCCGTGGATCGGCGCGGGGTGCAGGGGGTTGGGCGGGAACGGGTGGTTGCGGGGCGTGTGCCGCAGGGGGCGGAGGCGGTGCGGTCCTGACGGGGTGTGGCGCCAGGTCGTGTCCTCGCCCCTCCTCCTCCGTTCTCCAGCAGTGAGAACAGGTCGCGCACCGCGGGTGCCCGGGGCGTTGCGGGGGGTCGTAGGCGCGCAGGCCAGTTCGGGTGCCCACTAGGCGGTCCCGCAGCGCGTGCTTTGGAAATCAGGGCTCATCTCGGTGGCGCGAGGAGCCTGAATGCCGGCTACGAAGGCGGCAAGACAGTACCCGGGGACGCTGCCGGTGCGGTCGCCGTAAGCACAGATCATGTCTCCCGCGACTTCCCGCCCCCGGCATCGTCTGCTGCAGCAAAAGTTTCCTCTGAGAGAAATAATTGCTGTATCGCCGTGTAATAATTGCTGCATGAGACAGTCTGACGTGCTGAGGATGCTGGGGGAGCGGGCTTCTGACCAGTGGGGTCTGGTGACCGCTGCCCAGGCGAAGCTGGATGGCCTGCAAGGGGTTCAGCTGCTACGGCTGGAGCGGTCCGGGCTGCTGGAGAACGTCGGGCGTGGGGTCTACCGGGTCGCCGCAGCAGTTCCGCCGGAACACCTGGAGATCAAAGTTGCCTGGCTGCGGCTGGACCCGAACACACCGGCCTGGCAGCGGAGCATCGGGGACCCGCGCTCGGGAGTCGTCTCCCATGCCTCCGCCTGCGAGCTGCACGGCCTCGGCGACCTTCCCGCCGACAGAGTAGAGCTGAGCGTCCCGGTGCGGCGCACCACCCGAGACGAGGGTGTACTGCTCCACCGGCTGCCGGTGGACACCGAGGACATCACGGTCGTCGACGGCCTGCCGGTCACGACAGCAGAGCGCACGATCACTGACCTGCTGGGTTCCCGAGCCGATGGGGCACACGTCGGCACGGTGATCGCCGACGCAGACCTCAAGGTTCTCATCGACATCGACCGCCTGTCCGCCCGAGTCACCCCCTTCCTGCGCGCCTACGGGCTTCCCGCCACTGCCTCCGGCGAGGACCTGCTGGCATCCCTCTGCGATCAGGCGGGCCGCACCCTGCGCCGCCAGGAGACCGAGCAGGCAGTCGCGGTGGGCTTCGCCTCGGCCGTCACCGCTCTCGAGACCCTCGCTGCCCAGCCGAACGCCGTGGAACAGGCACTGAAGAGCATGAGCAGGCAGCAATTTGCCCTGCCGTCGCTGGGAGCCCTGCAGGCGGGTGGACTGGAGCAGGTACTGAAGAACGCGGCGGTGCAGCAGGCAGCCTGGCATTCGGCACTTGCCTGGCCGAACGCGCTGCAGCAACTCCTGAATGCCGCGTCCGCACAGCAGTCTGCGCTGGAATCACTCGCCGTCCGGCCCAGTGCGCTGAAGCGTGCACTGGAGCAGATGGCGGCCGGACAGTCTGCCCTGCGTTCGCCGGCCGCGCGGCCGAGTGCGCTGGGGCAGGCATTTGCCGACTACCAGCAGAAGGCCCACAAAACGCTGGAGGAAAACGACTGACGGCCTCCCGGCTGCTGCTTTGTTCCTGCACCTTTGATGTCTTGGCTCGGAGCGCGATGAACAACGGCTATGCCACCCCTGCTGCACTTGATGCCGCACTGAAGCAGTACGCCAAAACCCATGCGAGGAACGCCAAGGACGCAGGGGCGCTGCGGCGCGCGTTCTTCTTCCAACGGCTGGCTGCTCGGGTTTTTGTCGCTGAACCCACAGGCTGGATGATCAACCACCACCACCGACGAGGCGGTGCAGGCCCTGCTTGCCGCGGCTGCACTGGACCTCAACGACCATCTCATGTTCGTCCCCACCCGCCTTACTTCGCACGGTGACGAGGCCCGCGGTGCAAACCAGGCCTTTGACGTGCGGCTGGGAACTCGCAAATCCGAGAGTATCCGCGTAGACCTGGTGGTCGGCCGGACCCCCACCGCCGCGCCCCAGGTGACCCGGCTCGCCCCTGCTGTCCCGATGCCCTGGCCAACTGACTGGCCGGAGGTTCGCCTGTATCCCGTGGTCGATCACCTGGCCGACAAGATCTGTGCCATGTACGAGTGGCGAGGCACTATTCCCTCCAGCCGCTTCCGTGACCTGGCTGACCTCCTGCTGATCAGTCAGCGCGAGGTGGTGGACGCCGGGCAGGCCCAGCACGCGCTGCGCACGGAGGCCACTCGGCGGGCACAGAGCGAAGTCAACCTCGCGCTGCCACACGCATTTGAGATGCCGCACGACTCCTGGAGAACGGGCTACCCTCGGGCCGCCCGTGACGTAGCGGGCCTGGACGGCTGCGCGACCTGGGGGACTGCCGAGGCCGCCGCTCGCACGTTTCTCACGCCTCTGCTGGGGACCGACTTCACGGGTACCTGGGATCCGTCTCACGGCCGATGGCATGTCGCCGGCTGAGCGCCTGCTGCGAGAGGCCGGCGCCACCCGTGGCCCAAGTCCTCGACAGCGGATGCCAATAACTACGCAAGCGCCGGTCAGCCCAGGATCTCCCGACCGGCGCTCACTGACTACGCCGTCTCCCGCCACCCATTCGTGATGGGCAACCGCCGGTCCTTCCCGAACCCCTTCGCCGAGATCTTCGTCCCCGGCGGGTACTGGCGGCGCTTGTACTCCGCCGTGTCGACCATCCGGAGGGTCTTGGTGACCAGGGCCGGGTCGAAGCCCGCTGCCACGATGACGTCGGCGCCCTCGTCGCGGTCGACGTAGCGTTCCAGGATCGCGTCCAGGACCGGGTAGTCGGGGAGGGAGTCCGTGTCGACCTGGCCGGGGCGGAGTTCCGCGCTCGGGGGTTTCGTGATCGAGTTCTCGGGGATCGGCGGGGTCTGGCCGCGTTCCGCCGCCGCGCGGTTGCGCCACTCCGCGAGGCGGAAGATCGACGTCTTGTAGACGTCCTTGATCGGGCCGTACGCGCCCACCGAGTCGCCGTACAGCGTCGAATAGCCCACCGCCAGCTCCGACTTGTTGCCGGGGGCGAGGACGATGTGGCCCTCCTGATTGGAGATGGCCATCAGGAGCGTGCCGCGCAGGCGGGACTGGAGGTTCTCCTCCGCCAGGCCTGTCAGCTCCGTCGACGACATGTACGCGTCGAACATCGGGGCGATGGACACCGTACGGAAGTTGAGGCCCGTCCGGCGCGCCAACTCCGCCGCGTCGTCCTTCGAATGGTCCGAGGAGTACTTGGACGGCATCGAGACGCCGTACACGTTCTGCGCGCCCACCGCATCGCACGCGATGGCCGCCACCAGCGCCGAGTCGATGCCCCCGGACAGGCCGATCAGGACCGACTTGAAGCCGTTCTTGGCGACATACGCCCGCAGGCCCACGACCAGCGCCGAGTACACCTCCTCGTCGTCGTCCAGGCGATCGGCGTAACCGCCCGCCAGCTCCGACGAGTAGGCGGGGAGCGGGTCCTCGGACAGGATCACGCGGTCGATGCGCAGACCGTCGTCCACCACTCCCGTCGGGGCATCCGCGGAAGCCGCCGGCAGGTCGAGGTCCAGGACCACACAGCCCTCCGCGAACTGCGGCGCCCGCGCGATCACCTCACCGCTCGCGTCGACCACGATCGAGTCGCCGTCGAAGACCAGCTCGTCCTGGCCGCCGATCATGGCGAGGTAGGCGGTGGTGCAGCCCGCCTCCTGGGCGCGCTTGCGGACCAGTTCGAGGCGGGTGTCGTCCTTGTTGCGCTCGTACGGCGAGGCGTTGATCGAGACCAGCAGCCCGGCCCCGGCAGAGCGCGCCGCCGGCACCCGGCCGCCGTCCTGCCACAGGTCCTCGCAGATGGCGAGGGCCACGTCCACGCCGTGCACCCGCACCACCGGCATAGTGTCGCCGGGCACGAAGTAGCGGAACTCGTCGAAGACGCCGTAGTTGGGGAGGTGGTGCTTGGCGTACGTCAGCACCACCTCGCCGCGGTGCAGCACGGCCCCCGCGTTGCGCGGGGCGCCGGCCGGCTGGCCGTACTTCGGCTGTGCCGTATCGGAGCGGTCGAGGTAGCCGACGATGACCGGCAGCTCCCCGAAGCCCTCCTCGGCGAGCCGGGCGGCCAGCGTGCGCAGGGCCGCGCGGGACGCCTCCACGAAGGAGGACCTCAGGGCCAGGTCCTCGACGGGATACCCGGTCAGCGCCATCTCCGGGAACGCCACGAGATGCGCTCCCTGCTCGGCGGAGTGCCGGGTCCAGCGGACGATCGTCTCGGTGTTGGCGACGAGGTCACCGACGCGCGAGTCGATCTGGTTCAGGGCGAGGCGAAGTTGAGGCACGCGCCCAGTGTAATCGTCAGAGCGACGCGATGGGGTGGTGAGGGGTGTGGCCCGGCCCACGCCCCACCGTTACGGCCGGGCCTTCGCGCCCCGGTCCTTCAGCATCCCCGCCATCAACTGGATCTCCGACTCCTGACCATTGACCATGGTCTGCGAGAGCCGCTTCTCCACCTTCACCTCGCACCGCTTCACACAGGCCTCGGCCATGTGGATGCCGCCCTTGTGGTGGTCGGTCATGAGCTGCAGGAAGAAGATCTCGGCCTGCTTGCCGTTCAGGCTCTCCAGCTTCTTCATCTCGGTGTTCGTCGCCATGCCCGGCATCAGCGCGCCGTCCTCGCCGGAGGCCATGGAGCCCATGTCCATCCAGGTCATCGGCGGATCCGACGACACCTTCGGCAGCTCCCACAGGTCGAGCCAGCCCAGCAGCATCCCGCGCTGGTTGGCCTGCGTCTGCGCGATGTCGTACGCCAGGCGCCGCACCTCGGTGTCGTCCGTGCGGTCGCGCACGATGTACGACATCTCCACGGCCTGCTGGTGGTGCACCGCCATGTCCCGCGCGAAACCGGCGTCCGCGGAGTCGGCGGTGGGGGTCGCGCCGGACCCCCCGTCCTCGGCCACGGCGTACGTGATCGCGCCGGCCGCGACGAGCACCGCCGCCGCGGTCCCCGCGATCCAGCCGACGTGCTTCATCACTGCGCCTTACCGCCCGTGCACGCGGCGCCCGGCTCCGGCGTCTGCTCGCCCTGGACGTACTTCTCGAAGAACTTGCCGAGGTTCGGGTCGCTTGCGCTCGTCACCGTGCGCTGCGCACCCCACGCCGAGAGCATGATCGGTGCCTTCTGGTCCTCGTACGGGCTCATCAGCGTGTACGGCGTCGCCTTCACCTTCTTGGCGAGCGCCTCGACGTCGGCCTTCGAGGCCTTGCTGGTGTACGTCACCCAGACCGCGCCGTGCTCCAGGGAGTGCACGGCGTTCTCGTTCGCGACGGCCTCGGTGTAGACGTCGCCGTTGCAGTTCTGCCAGACCGGGTTGTGGTCGCCGCCGACCGGAGGCTCGACCGGGTAGTCCACCTTCTTCTCGACGTGGGTCTGGGTCAGCTTGCCGCCCTTCCAGGTGCTCACACCGTCGGCGCCGGCCACCAGGGAGCCGGTGGTCTTGGCGTCGACCGAGTCGCTGTCGTCGGACTGCGACTGCACGAGAACCACGCCACCGACGACCAGGGCGGCGACCACCACCACACTGGCGCCGATCGTGAGGATCCGATTGCGGCGCTCACGAGACTGCTCGGCGCGCCGCATCTCTTCTATGCGGGCCTTGCGCGCCGCGGAGTTGCTCTTCTTGGCGGATCCCATGGCGTGATGTCCTTCTGCGGAAAGGGACGGTCGGGTCCGCTGATCGTAATGGTGTTCCTGTGACCTCTCGAAGGGTGGGCACAGGAAAGGGCCGGATCGCAACGGAATCGACAGGCACTCGACAGGTGCTCCGCGCACTCTTTCCGCCGAGGACCCCTGGCGAGGACCTCCTCCGCCACAGCCGACCGCGGCCGGGCGTTACGGATGTCAGTCCGAGCAGGCAAGATGGGCGGTAGAGCGGTGCACCCGTGGTATGCCGGGCGTTCAGGACCGGGTCGGCTTGCCGATCATGGTCGGCAACGCGCGCGAAACGGTGTTGTGGTGTGATGCTCAGGTGCCCGACCGGCTTCCCGCGAATTACGGGAGGGCGGCCTGACCAGCAAGGATGGGGAAGCGGAAGATGGACAAGCAGCAGGAGTTCGTGCTCCGTACGTTGGAGGAGCGCGACATCCGGTTCGTACGCCTGTGGTTCACGGACGTGCTGGGCTTCCTCAAGTCCGTCGCCGTGGCCCCGGCCGAGCTCGAGCAGGCCTTCGACGAGGGCATCGGCTTCGACGGCTCGGCCATCGAGGGCTTCGCCCGGGTCTACGAGTCCGACATGATCGCCAAGCCGGACCCCTCCACCTTCCAGGTCCTGCCCTGGCGCGCGGAGACCCCCGGCACCGCCCGGATGTTCTGCGACATCCTCATGCCGGACGGCTCCCCGTCCTTCGCGGACCCGCGCTACGTCCTCAAGCGCGCCCTGGCCCGCACCTCCGACCTGGGCTTCACCTTCTACACCCACCCCGAGATCGAGTTCTTCCTGCTGAAGGACCGCCCCCTCGACGGCTCCCGCCCCACCCCGGCCGACAACTCGGGCTACTTCGACCACACCCCGACCAATGTCGGCATGGACTTCCGCCGCCAGGCGATCACCATGCTGGAGTCGATGGGCATCTCGGTGGAGTTCTCCCACCACGAGGGCGCCCCGGGCCAGCAGGAGATCGACCTGCGCTACGCCGACGCGCTGTCGACCGCCGACAACATCATGACGTTCCGCCTGGTCATGAAGCAGGTGGCGCTGGAGCAGGGCGTACAGGCGACGTTCATGCCGAAGCCGTTCAGCGAGCACCCGGGCTCCGGCATGCACACCCACCTCTCCCTGTTCGAGGGCGACCGGAACGCCTTCTACGAGTCCGGCTCCGAGTACCAGCTCTCCAAGGTCGGCCGCTCCTTCATCGCGGGCCTGCTGAAGCACGCCGCGGAGATCTCCGCCGTCACCAACCAGTGGGTCAACTCCTACAAGCGCATCTGGGGCGGCTCCGAGCGCACGGCGGGCGCGGGCGGCGAGGCCCCCTCGTACATCTGCTGGGGCCACAACAACCGCAGCGCGCTCGTCCGAGTCCCGATGTACAAGCCCGGCAAGACCGGCTCGGCCCGCGTCGAGGTCCGCTCCCTGGACTCCGGCGCCAACCCGTACCTGGCGTACGCGGTACTGCTGGCCGCCGGCCTCAAGGGCATCGAGGAGGGCTACGAGCTGCCTCCGGGCGCCGAGGACGACGTCTGGGCCCTCTCCAACGCCGAGCGCCGCGCGATGGGCATCGAGCCCCTCCCGCAGAACCTCGGCGAGGCCCTGACCCTCATGGAGAACAGCGACCTGGTCGCCGAGACGCTCGGTGAGCACGTTTTCGACTTCTTCCTGCGCAATAAGCGCCAGGAATGGGAGGAGTACCGCAGCGAGGTCACGGCGTTCGAGCTGCGGAAGAATTTGCCGGTGCTGTAGGCGCTGATTCGGAGAGACCCGAACACAATGTCCGGGTCCCTCCGGTGCCGGTGCAGGAGCTACACGTCGGCGTTCGCCGCCCCGCCGCCCCCTCGCTTGGGATCCTCGTCGGGCTTCGTCTGCTCAGCCGCCGGTTCGCCTTCGGCGGGCTTGGTCCCATCGGGCCCGCTGGGCCGCAGCACGGGCTTGATCAACCTGTCGGTGCTGGGCGGCGGCGAATCGACGGCCCGCGCCGAACCGCGCACGTTCTCCAGGAGAAGGTTGCCCTTCTTGTCGAGCAGCCGCGTCAGGCCTTCCTGCCCGATTCCGAATGCCACGGCCCATGCGGCGATCTGCGCCCCGCTGTCCAGCGCCGAGAGCCCGGGGATGAATTCGCCATGGATGAGGACCAGTCCCAGAATGGCGGACAAAGCGCCGATGGGGATGCGCAGAATAAGTAGGCTCATGGGGACCATGTACGGGACGGCGGATCCGTGTATATGGCGAATGGACGTGGCGCCTGCGAGTGCTGCGGCTGCGGCACCCAGGGACGCTACCAGCAATACGTCGTCACCGGCGGGCAGCCCGGTGACAGGGCAGACGCGTTTCGTGGCAGTGGGGTTCTCGGGAGTGGGGGCGGGCGGTCGGAAGCAAAGCTTGTCCGCGAGCGCGGCAGGATTCTGATAGCCCGACAGAATCAGGAGGACTGCGAATGCGGAAAGGGCAAGGAAAGCGAGAAGCAGGATATTGCGGAAATTCCGCACCCTGGCTATCTCTATTTCCTCGGTGTGATTGGCGGCATGCAGGACTCCGGCGGCCAAATGCCTGCCCTGGACATCCAGCATGTTGTTGTTCTCGCGCAGATGTTCTTCAAGCAGCTTGAGGCGCGGATCCTCCTGCCCCAAGTGTTGGATGCCCTTGGCCAGAACGGAGGATCCTTCCCACCCGAGCTCCTGGGCAGGAGTTAGTTTGAGGACGATCAACTCGGCCTCGTGAATGGTGGCCAAGGTTCGATCTCGCGCGGATGCGCCGGCCCAGAATGGCCAACTGTCTGTGGCTTGCCGCGCTCCGTGCAAAAGCTGGTGGGCCTTTTCTGCAAGCTTCCTGTCGTGCGCCGACATGGCCGCCATATTTTCAATGCGGTCGAGCTCGGCTTGCACGGATGCAATATGAGCACTTGCGCGCTGCCGCCAGGAGCCGGTCTTCTTGAGAACCCGGCGGGCCACGCCCCCGGCGGACACAACTGACCCGTCCCTCACCGCCCGGAGCAGATATTCGAGCACTCGGGACCAAGGACAAGAAGGCCGCGGCGCCGGAGGGCCGCGGCTTTCCTGTGCGCCCGCTAGTCCCGCTGCCCGGCCTGCTCCGACAAGTGCTTGTGCAGGGGCTGCTCCGCCCTGACGCGGTACTCCTGGATCGACCAGCCGTTGCCGTCGGGGTCCTTGAAGTACATGAAGGTCGCGCCGTCGTCCGGTGTGTACTGGACCGGCTCCGACACCTCAAGGCCCCGCTCCAGCAGCTCCGCCCGGGCCGCCTTGATGTCCGCCACGCACAGTTGGAGCCCCTGGTAGGAGCCGGGCTCCGGCTTGGTCTCGCCCTTGGTCAGGTCCCACACCGCGTCACCGAGCGCGACCGAACAGCCGGAGCCGGGCGGCGTCAGCTGGACGATCCGCATCCCGGGCATGACCTCCTGGTCGATGTCGACGTGGAAGCCGACCTTGTCGCGGTAGAAGTCCCTGGCTCGGTCGATGTCGCTCACGGGCAGCGGGATCACTTCAAGGGTGAAGTCCATCGTTATTCCTCCCTGGAGAATCGCCAACGGGTCTGGCTGAACGGCTCACCCTTACCGAAGCCGAAAACGGTCCGCGGCGCCACCGAGAATACGAAAGCGTGCCCGGCTCCTTGGTGGAAGCAGCCGTTCCGGACGTCGAAGTGCCAGAAGCTGCCGTATTTCGCCTCCCAGGCGGCCGCCAGCTCGCGCAGCCTGCCGTCGTCCGTCACCCGCACCGCCTCGCCCTGGACGACGAGGTCGTAGCCCTTGTCCCAGGTGTTGGTGCCGGTGGTCAGGACCACGTGTGGGTTCTCGGCCAGGTTCCGCGCCTTGCGCTCCTCCGGGCCCGTGCAGAAGTGCAGCGCTCCCTCGGACCAGACCGCAGGCAGCGGCGTCACATGCGGCCGCCCGTCCGGCCGTACCGTCGAGATCCAGAACAGCTCCGCCGCCGACAGCAGCGCCACGGCCTCCGGCCAGGGCCTCGCCGTGGCCGTCTCGTCGCTGTAGCGGGCGTCGAGCCGAGTGTGCGGTTGGTTGGTCATACAGGGCAGACCCCGTCCGGCCCCCGAACTCATCGGCGCTTCCCACCACCACTGCGGTTAGGCTCGACCGCGTACGACCTTGATCGGACGGGAGACCGAGGATGACAGCGCCGGGGCGCAGAAGCAGTACTTTCACGCGGCTGCTGCGGCACGGCTTCACCGATCCGAGCGCCGCCGAACGGCTGCTGGAAGCCCCGGAACTGGCCCCCGTACGCGACGACCCGGTCCTGCTGGAGGCCCTCGGCGCCACCGCCGACCCGGATCTCGCCCTGCACGGTCTCGTACGGCTGCTGGAGGCGCAGTCCGGGCGTGAGCTGCTGGACACGGTGATAGCGGCCAAGCCGCTGCGCGACCGCCTCCTGGGCGTCCTCGGCGCCTCCGCCGCGCTCGCCGAGCACCTCGCCAAGCACTCCGACGACTGGCGGGCCCTGGTCACCTACGAGCCGAGGGACCTGCACCCCGGCGTCGCCGAGTTCGAGAGGGGCCTGGCCGAGGCCACCGACCCCGTCTCGCTGCGCATCGCGTACCGGCGCTGTCTGCTGTCCATCGCCGCCCGTGATGTGTGCGGCACCACCGATGTCGCCGAGTCCGCCGCCGAACTCGCCGACCTCGCCACCGCGACCCTGCGCGCCGCCCTCGCCATCGCCCGCACCGCAGCCCCCGACGATGCCGCCGTGTGCCGGCTCGCGGTGATCGCGATGGGCAAGTGCGGGGGCCATGAACTCAATTACGTCTCCGACGTCGACGTCATCTTCGTCGGCGAGGCCGCGGAGGGCGCCGACGAGGGCAAGGCCCTCAGAGCGGCAACCAAGCTCGCCTCGCACATGATGCGGATCTGCTCCGAGACCACCGTCGAGGGCTCGATCTGGCCCGTCGACGCCAATCTGCGGCCCGAAGGCCGCAACGGCCCGCTCGTGCGCACACTCTCCAGCCACCTCGCCTACTACCAACGCTGGGCCAAGACCTGGGAGTTCCAGGCGCTCCTCAAGGCCCGCCCGGTCGCCGGTGACATCGAGCTCGGCGAGGAGTACGTCGCCGCCCTCGAACCCCTCGTCTGGAAGGCCGCCGAGCGCGAGAACTTCGTCGCCGACGTGCAGAAGATGCGGCGCAGAGTGGTGGAGAACATCCCCCTCGCCGAACTCGACCGCCAGCTCAAGCTCGGCCCCGGTGGTTTGAGGGACGTCGAATTCGCCGTACAGCTCCTGCAGTTGGTGCACGGACGGGCCGACGCCTCCCTGCGCAGCGGCACCACCCTGGCCGCCCTGAAGGCCCTCGCCGCCGGCGGCTACGTCGGCCGCGCGGACGCCGCCCAACTGGACGCCGCCTACCGCTTCCTGCGCTCCATGGAGCACCGCATCCAGCTCTACCGGCTGCGCCGCACCCACCTCGTCCCCACGGACGACGCCGATCTGCGCCGCATCGGCCGCTCGCTCGGCCTGCGCAGCGACCCGGTCGCCGAGCTCAACCGCGAGTGGCGGCGGCACGCCTCCGTCGTACGACGCCTGCACGAGAAGCTCTTCTACCGGCCACTGCTCGACGCCGTCGCCCAACTCGCCTCCGGCGAAGCCCGGTTGAGCAGTGAGGCGGCTCGCGAACGGCTCGTCGCGCTCGGCTACGCCGATCCGGCCGCCGCCCTGCGCCACCTGGAGGCCCTCGCCTCCGGCGTCACCCGCAAGGCCGCCATCCAACGCACCCTGCTGCCCGTCCTGTTGGGCTGGTTCGCCGACTCCGCCGACCCGGACGCGGGCCTGCTCAACTTCCGCAAGGTCTCCGACGCCCTGGGTAAAACCCCGTGGTATCTACGGCTCCTCAGGGACGAGGGCGCCGCGGCCGAGAACCTCGCGCGCGTGCTGTCCGCCGGGCGGCTCGCCCCCGACCTGCTGATGCGCGCCCCCGAGGCGGTGGCCCTGCTCGGCGACGGCGACGGCGGCGGCCTCGAACCCCGCTCCCGCGCCCACCTGGAACAGGAGATCCTCGCCGCGGTCGGCCGCGCCGACGGCGGCGCCCAAGCGGTCACCGCGGCCCGTGGCGTACGCCGCCGCGAACTCTTCCGTACAGCCGCAGCCGACATCGTCGGCTCCTACGGCACCGAGGCCCAGCCCGCCGAGGCCGACCAGGGCGCACTGGTGGACCTGGTCGGCGGCGCCGTCTCGGACCTGACGGCGGCGACGCTGGCCGGCACCCTGCGCGCGGTCGTCCGCGAGGGCTGGGGCGACACCCTGCCCACCCGGTTCACGATCATCGGTATGGGCCGCTTCGGCGGCCACGAGCTGGGCTACGGCTCCGACGCGGACGTTTTGTTCGTCCATGAACCGCGCGACGGCGTCGACGAGCACGAGGCAGCGCAGGCCGCCAACCGCGTCGTCTCCGAAATGCGCCGCCTGCTCCAGATCTCCAGCGCCGACCCGCCCCTGCTGATCGACGCCGACCTGCGCCCCGAGGGCAAGTCGGGCCCGCTGGTGCGCACGCTGAAGTCCTACGAGGCCTACTACCGGCGCTGGTCCCTGGTCTGGGAGTCCCAGGCGCTGCTGCGGGCCGAGCCGGTCGCCGGGGACGAGGACCTGGCCCGCTGCTTCATCGAGCTGATCGACCCCCTGCGCTACCCCTCGGCAGGCCTCGCCGACGACGCGGTCCGCGAGATCCGCCGCCTGAAGGCCCGTATGGAATCCGAACGCCTCCCACGCGGCGCCGACCCCAAACTCCACACCAAGCTCGGCCCCGGCGGCCTCTCGGATGTCGAATGGACGGTCCAGCTCCTGCAGCTGCGCCACGGCGCCGCCCAGCCGGGCCTGCGCACCACACAGACCCGGGCCGCCCTGTCCGCGGCCGCCGCCGCCGACCTGATCCCGGCGCAGGACGCGGCAACCCTCGACGAGGCCTGGGTGCTCGCCACCAGGGTCCGCAACGCCGTGATGCTGGTCCGCGGCCGCGCCGGCGACACCTTCCCCTCCGACGCCCGCGAACTGGCCGCCGTAGGCCGCTACCTCGGCTACGGCCCCGGCCGCGTCGGTGACATGCTCGACGACTACCGCCGCACGGCACGACGGGCGCGGGGCGTGGTGGAGGAGCTGTTCTACGCCGGTTAGCCGCGCTTCGGCAGCAGCGAGCGGCGTTTGGTGTGGGCGGGCACCAGCTTCGGCAGCGAGTGCGGCAACGCCCCGTACCAGATCCATACCAGCGCGTAACCGAACGTCAGGCAGAGCATTCCGCCCACCGCGTCCAGCCAGAAGTGATTGGCGGTGGCGACGATCACCACCAGAGTGGCCACCGGGTAGAGCAGGCCCAGGATGCGGACCCAGGGGAGGGAGGCGAGCGCGAAGATCGTCAGACCGCACCACAGGGACCAGCCGATGTGCATCGACGGCATCGCGGCGTACTGGTTCGACATGTTCTTCAGGTCGCCCGAGGCCATCGAACCCCAGGTCTGATGGACCAGGACCGTGTCGATGAAGTTGCCGCCGGTCATCAACCGGGGCGGAGCGAGCGGATACAGGTAGTAACCGAGCAGGGCCACACCGGTGGTCGCGAAGAGCACCGTGCGGGTCGCCGCGTAGCGGCCCGGATGGCTGCGGTACAACCACACCAGCACACCCAGCGTGACCACGAAGTGCAGTGTCGCGTAGTAGTAGTTCATGCCCACGATGAGCCAAGTCACCGAGTTCACGGCCTGATTGAACGACTGCTCGACGGCGAGACCGAGCGTCTGCTCGGCCTTCCAGATCCAGTCGGCGTTGCGCAGCGCCTCGCCCCGCTGCTCCGGAACGGCGTTGCGGACCAGTGAGTACGTCCAGTAACTCACCGCGATCAGCAGGATCTCGAACCACAGCCGGGGCCGGCGCGGTGCGCGCAGCCGGTGCAGCAGACCCGGCTCGTCCGACGCCGTGACGGGGTGCGGAACGGCCGCCTGTGTGCGGTCTTCCAGCTCGGTCACGGTCGTGTCACCCATAGGCACAGAGTCTGCCAGAAGAGCCTTCCCCCACCGATCATCCCCTGGTCTGGTTCCGGTCGCACGTTCTACGACGGGCGGATACCC
This sequence comes from Streptomyces sp. NBC_00287, assembly GCF_036173105.1. Lineage (NCBI taxonomy): Bacteria > Bacillati > Actinomycetota > Actinomycetes > Kitasatosporales > Streptomycetaceae > Streptomyces > Streptomyces sp. NBC_00287. The sequence continues at coordinate 2,756,350 of NZ_CP108053.1, read as the reverse complement.
GCGCTCTCCTACGCGTGCACGGTACAGGGCCGTTCAGTCTCCGCCCTAGGGACGATTTCGGTCCCCAGGGGCCGAAGCGGTCGAACCGCGCACCACCAGTTCCGGCATGAACACGAACTCGCTGTGCGGTGCCGGAGTCCCGCCGATCTCCTCCAGCAACGTGCGTACCGCGGCCTGGCCCATCGCCGGGACCGGCTTGCGGACCGTCGTCAGCGGCGGGTCGGTGAAGGCGATCAGCGGGGAGTCGTCGAAACCGACCACCGAGATGTCCGTCGGCACCCGAAGACCGCGCTGCCGGGCCGCCCGTATCGCGCCCAGCGCCATCATGTCGCTGGCGCACACCACCGCCGTGCAGTTCCGGTCGATCAGCGCCGAGGCGGCCGCCTGGCCGCCCTCCAGGGTGTACAGCGAGTGCTGGACCAGCTCGGTCTCTATGACCTCCGCGGCAAGACCCAGCTGGTCCTGCATGGTGCGGACGAAGCCGTCGATCTTCCGCTGGACCGGGACGAACCGTTTCGGGCCGAGCGCCAGACCGATCCGGGTGTGACCGAGCGAGACCAGATGCGTGACCGCGAGCGCCATCGCCGCGCGGTCGTCGGGGGAGATGAACGGCGCCTGCACCTTGGGGGAGAAGCCGTCGACGAGGACGAAAGGAACACCCTGGGCGCGCAGTCGCTCGTAGCGCTGCATATCGGCCGTGGTGTCCGCGTGCAGTCCGGAGACGTAGATGATGCCCGCGACCCCGCGGTCGACCAGCATCTCGGTCAGCTCGTCCTCGGTGGAGCCGCCGGGGGTCTGCGTGGCGAGCACCGGGGTGTAGCCCTGCCTGGTCAGCGCCTGGCCGATGACCTGGGCCAGGGCCGGGAATATCGGGTTCTCCAGCTCCGGGGTGATCAGGCCCACCAGGCCTTCGCTGCGCTGCCGCAGACGCACCGGGCGCTCGTAGCCCAGGACGTCGAGGGCAGCCAGCACGGACTGGCGGGTGGTGGCGGCGACGCCCGGCTTCCCGTTGAGGACGCGGCTGACGGTCGCTTCGCTCACCCCCGCCTGCGCAGCGATATCAGCAAGCCGTGTGGTCACGCCACTGGACTGTACCGGCCGTATGTCGCCTTGCACACCAATCGGACGCCGGGTGCGGGCGTTTGACCGGCGCGCTGCGGGTTGCTGCGACATGGCGTCCCCTCATGAAACGGATGGCAAGAGCTTGCAGAGTCTTGCACAACACCGTCCGTGCCCGCTCAACCCCGCAGAACAACGGTCTCACGGCAGTAGCCGAGAGGTCACGCCCGGGTAACTTCGGTGATGCCTTGCACTTTTTTTCTGCAAGGTCTTTCGCGGCGCTTACATGGCTGTTACGTTTCCGACGCCCGGCGGCCGCAACGGCGCAGTCGGCAAGACAGCAGGGTCCGGCAGACGGGGCCGGCCTTGCACCACACGGGCTTTTCACCCTCAAGGAGAACTCATGCGGCGTGGCATAGCGGCCACCGCGCTGGTGGCGTCCCTCGCCCTCGCGGCGACGGCCTGCGGCGGAGACGGCGACAGCGGCGACAAGGCCGACGGTCCGGTCACCATCACCTGGTGGGACACCTCCAACGCCACCAATGAGGCGCCGACGTACCAGGCCTTGGTCAAGGAATTTGAGGCCGCCAACAAGAACATCAAGGTCAAGTACGTCAACGTCCCCTTCGACCAGGCGCAGAACAAGTTCGACACCGCCGCCGGTTCCAAGGGCGCTCCGGACGTGCTGCGCTCCGAGGTCGGCTGGACCCCCGCCTTCGCCAAGAAGGGCTTCTTCCTGCCGCTGGACGGCACCGACGCCCTCGCGGACGAGAGCAAGTTCCAGCCCAGCCTGATCGAGCAGGCCAAGTACGAGGGCAAGACCTACGGCGTCCCCTTCACCACGGACACCCTCGCCCTTGTCTACAACAAGGAGCTCTTCGAGAAGGCCGGCGTCGAGGCCCCCAAGACCTGGGACGACCTGAAGAAGGCCGCCGCCACGATCAAGAGCAAGACCGGCGTCGACGGTTACTGGGGCTCCACCCAGGCCTACTACGCCCAGTCCTTCCTCTACGGCGAGGGCACCGACACCGTCGACGCCGACGCCAAGAAGATCACCGTGAACTCCGCCGAGGCCAAGAAGGCCTACGGCACCTGGCTGGACCTCTTCGACGGCAAGGGCCTGCACAAGGCCGACACCACCGCCGACGCCTACGCCCACATCCAGGAGGCGTTCGTCAGCGGCAAGGTCGCCTCGATCGTCCAGGGCCCGTGGGAGATCACGAACTTCTACAAGGGCTCGGCCTTCAAGGACAAGGCCAACCTCGGCATCGCCACCGTCCCGGCCGGCTCCACCGGCGAGGCGGGCGCCCCGACCGGCGGACACAACCTGTCCGTCTACGCGGGCTCGGACGCGGCGCACCAGGAGGCCTCGCTGAAGTTCGTCAACTTCATGACCTCCACGCACGCCCAGGAGACCATCGCGCTGAAGAACTCCACGCTTCCCACGCGCGACGACGCCTACACCGCCGAGGTCAAGGCCGACCCGGGCATCGCCGGCTACCAGACCGTGCTCGCCGCCGCCCAGCCGCGCCCGGCGCTGCCCGAGTACAGCTCCCTGTGGGGCCCGGTGGACACCGAGCTGCTGGCCATCGCGGGCGGCAAGAAGTCCCTGGACAAGGGTCTGAGCAGCGCTGAGACCGCCATCGCCAAGCTGGTGCCGGACTTCAGTAAGTGATCGCCGTGGCCGCCGGGTCCCACCTATAGGGGGGAGGGACCCGGCGGCCACCGGCCTGCGCCCAGGCCCAACCCCTGATCTCCAGAAGGTGTCGAGAGAACCATGACAGTCGCCATCGACCGCGCCACCGGCAAGCGCCGCGGTGACCGCGCGCCGCGGCCCGGGCTGGGCCAGCGCCTGAAGCACTCCTACCAGAAGCACTGGTACGCCTACGCGATGATCACGCCCGTGATCGTCGTCCTCGGCGTCCTCGTGCTCTACCCCCTCGCCTACGGCTTCTATCTGACGCTCACGGACGCCAACAGCCTCAACACGGCCCGCACCATCGGCGCCAACGAGATCGAAGCCACCTACAAGTTCATCGGCCTCGACAACTACGCCGACATCCTGTGGGGCGAGACCTCCTACGAACGCTTCTGGTCCCACTTCATCTGGACGATCGTGTGGACGGGCGCCTGCGTCGGCCTGCACTACACCCTCGGCCTCGGCCTCGCCCTGCTGCTCAACCAGCAGCTGCGCGGCCGCACCCTGTACCGGCTGATCCTGATCCTGCCCTGGGCCGTGCCGACCTTCGTCACCGTCTTCGGCTGGCGCTTCATGCTCGCCGACGGCGGCGTGATCAACTCCTTCCTGGAGACGCTCCACCTGCCGACCCCGCTGTGGCTGGAGGACACCTTCTGGCAGCGGTTCGCCGCGATCATGGTCAACACCTGGTGCGGTGTGCCGTTCATGATGCTCTCGCTGCTCGGCGGACTGCAGTCCATCGACACCACCCTCTACGAGGCCGCCGAGATGGACGGCGCGAGCAAGTGGCAGCAGTTCCGCTACGTCACCCTGCCGGGCCTGCGCTCGGTCAGCTCCACCGTGATCCTGCTCGGCATCATCTGGACCTTCAACCAGTTCGCCATCATCTTCCTGCTGTTCGGCGACACCGCCCCCGACGCCCAGATCCTCGTCACATGGGCCTACTACCTCGGCTTCGGACAGCAGCCGCGCGACTTCGCACAGTCGGCCGCCTACGGCATGCTGCTGCTCGCCATCCTGATCGTCTTCACCTCCTTCTACCGCCGCTGGCTGAACCGCAATGACCAGCAGCTCGCGATCTGAGGCAGGAGTTCCCATGAGCACCACTACCGTTGAGACCTCCGCCGAGGTGAAGGAGATCCGCGTGGCCCCCACCCAGGGCAAGACGCGCCGCCGCAGCGAGCGCAGCCTCGCGGGCTCGCTCGTCACCCACGGCATCCTGATCGTCGCGAGCCTGATCGCCCTCTTCCCGATCGCCTGGCTGGTCTTCCTGTCCCTCGGCCCGGACAAGGACGACTATCTGCACCCCGGGGGCATCTGGGGGAAGATGACGCTGGACAACTACTCGTTCGTCCTGCAGGAGACCAACTTCTTCGACTGGCTGTGGAGTTCGCTGGTCGTCTCGCTCGGCACCACGGTCATCGGCGTCATCATCGCCGCCACCACCGGCTACGCGGTCTCCCGGATGCGCTTCCCGGGCTACAAGAAGTTCATGTGGGTCCTGCTGGTCACCCAGATGTTCCCGATCGCCGTCCTCATCGTGCCGATGTACCAGATCCTGTCCGAACTCCAGCTCATCGACAGCTACCTCGGTCTGATCCTGGTCTACTGCTCGACCGCGGTGCCGTACTGCGCCTGGCTGCTCAAGGGCTACTTCGACACCATTCCGTTCGAGATCGACGAGGCCGGACGCGTCGACGGACTGAGCCCCTTCGGCACGTTCGTACGGCTGATCCTGCCGCTCGCCAAGCCGGGTCTCGCGGTCGCCGGCTTCTACAGCTTCATCACCGCCTTCGGTGAGGTCGCCTTCGCGTCGACGTTCATGCTGTCCGACACGAAGTACACCTTCGCGGTCGCGCTGCAGACCTTCGTCAGCGAGCACGACGCGCAGCGCCAGCTCATGGCCGCGACCGCGGTGCTGATCGCGATACCGGTCTCCGCGTTCTTCTATCTCGTCCAGAAGAACCTGGTGACCGGGCTCACCGCGGGCGGCACGAAGGGCTGACGCCCGCTGGAGCCTCCAGACCCGAGGCGGCCGTGGTGTCCATCCGACCCCGCTGACACCGCGGCCGCCTCGATGAACCTCTGAAAACCCCATGACCCCGTTACGCATCAAGGACGCCATGAGCCAGCAGCACTCCGCCGACCCGGCACCGACCTCCGCCGTAGCCACCGTCGCTCATCGCCGCGACTGGTGGCGGGACGCGGTGATCTACCAGGTCTATCCGCGCAGCTTCGCCGACAGCAACGGCGACGGCATGGGCGACCTGGAAGGCGTACGCTCCCGACTCCCCTACCTGCGCGACCTCGGCGTGGACGCCGTGTGGCTGAGCCCCTTCTACGCCTCACCGCAGGCCGACGCCGGCTACGACGTCGCCGACTACCGGGCCGTCGACCCCATGTTCGGCAACCTCCTCGACGCCGACGCGCTCATCCGCGACGCCCACGAGCTGAACCTGCGCATCATCGTCGACCTCGTGCCCAACCACTCCTCCGACCAGCACGAGTGGTTCAAGCGGGCGCTGCGCGATGGCCCCGGCTCCCCGCTGCGGGACCGCTACCACTTCCGGCCCGGCAAGGGCAAGAACGGCGAACTCCCGCCCAACGACTGGGAGTCGATCTTCGGCGGCCCGGCCTGGACCCAGGTCGAGGACGGCGAGTGGTACCTCCACCTGTTCGCCCCGGAGCAGCCCGACTTCAACTGGGAACACCCGGCCGTGGGCGACGAGTTCCGCTCCATCCTGCGCTTCTGGCTGGACATGGGCGTGGACGGCTTCCGGATCGACGTGGCCCACGGCCTGGTCAAGGCCGACGGACTGCCCGACCTCGGCGCCCACGATCAGCTCAAGCTGCTGGGCAACGATGTCATGCCGTTCTTCGACCAGGACGGAGTGCACGCCATCTACCGCCAGTGGCGGACGATCCTCGACGAGTACGCCGGCGAGCGCATCTTCGTCGCCGAGGCCTGGACCCCGACCGTCGAGCGCACCGCCAACTATGTCCGCCCCGACGAGCTGCACCAGGCCTTCAACTTCCAGTACCTGGGCACCGACTGGGACGCGAAGGAACTCCGTACGGTCATCGACCGCACCCTGGAGGCGATGCGCCCGGTGGGCGCCCCGGCGACCTGGGTCCTGTCGAACCACGACGTGACCCGCCACGCCACCCGCTTCGCCAACCCGCCCGGCCTCGGCACCCAGATCCGCACGGCGGGCGACCGCGAACTGGGCCTGCGCAGGGCCCGAGCGGCCACGCTCCTCATGCTGGCCCTCCCCGGCTCGGCGTACGTCTACCAGGGCGAGGAACTCGGCCTCCCGGACGTCGTCGACCTCCCCGACGAGGTCCGCCAGGACCCCGCGTACTTCCGGGGCGAGGGCCAGGACGGCTTCCGCGACGGCTGCCGGGTCCCGATCCCGTGGACCCGCAAGGGTTCGTCGTACGGCTTCGGCACGGGTGGCAGCTGGCTGCCGCAGCCCTCGTCCTGGGCCGAGCTGAGCGTCGAGGCCCAGACGGGCGCACCGGACTCGACCCTTGAGCTGTACCGCACCGCCCTCGCGGCCCGCCGCGACCACCGGGACCTGGGCGCCGGCGACGCGGTGGAGTGGCTGAAGGCCCCCGAGGGCGTACTGGCCTTCCGCCGCGGCGAGTTCGTCTGCGTAGCCAACACGACCGACGAGTCGGTGACCACCCCGGCCTACGGCCGCCTCCTCCTCGCCAGCGGCGAGGTCGCCGAGGTGGAGGGCGAGGCAAAGGTCCCGTCCGACACGACGGTCTGGTGGACGACGGCCTGACCACCCCGACACACGAGCAGAGGGCCCGCTTCGGCGGGCCCTCTGTCGTGCCGGAACGGACCTACTTCCAGGTGTCCGCGGTGGAGTACCCCGAGGAACTGCCCGTCGAGTAGGACCGGTTGGTCCCCGACTCCCAGGTCACGGTCCCGGAGCTGGTCTTCTTGATGAATTTGTACTCGAAGGCCGTGCTCTTCGGCACGATCACCAGCTTGCTCCACGTCGGGTACGAAGCCGACGACAGCGGGATGGCGTCGTCCGTGTCCCAGGAGCCGAGGGAGGCGATGGAGCCGACGACATAGACGTTGGTGCCGAAGTCCGTCGTCGCGGTGACATTGAAGGTGACGTCGGTGGCGTTGGCGCTCGCCACGTTCCAGGAGTTGTTCAGCGCGATCGCCGAAGTCGTCGTGGATGCCGATCTGTTGGCGTTCGACTCCCAGGTGACGTTCCCGGAGCTGTCGCGCTTGATGTACTTGAACTCGAACGACGTGTTCACCGGCACACTCACCGCACCCGACCAGACCGGGTACCCCGTCGACGACAGCTTCACCGCCTTCGACGTGTCCCAGCTGCCCAGTGCCGCGATGGAGCCGACCACGTACACGTCCTGGCCGGGCGTCGTCGCCGCGTACTCGTTGAAGGTGGCCGTCACCGTCGAGGTGCCGTCGTCCGGCTCCTCGCAGGAGGTGTCGCACGGGGTGAACTCGCCGTCGTAGAACGCGATCGCGCTCTTCGCCGGGATCGTCAGCGTCGCGTTGCCGCCCGAGACCGTCACCGTCGTGGTGCCGTTGTCGATGACGTTCGCGTATGTGCCGTCGGCCATGCCCGTCGTGAAGGTGTACGTCGCCGCGGAGGAACCGTTGTTGATGGCGATGTAGCCGCCCGTGCCGCGGCCGAAGCCGATCACGCTCGACGACTTCGACGACCAGTTGGTCACCGACTCCGAGCCCACCGCGTTGTGCCACTTCACCATGCCGGTGATCGCGGTGTCCCGCTGGAGGCAGTACCAGCCGCTGGAACAGTTCGTGTCCGTCACGAAGCCGTTCGAGTTCGGCGGGGCCTGGTCCGAGGAGGAGAACTCGAAGCCCGAGTACACCGTCGGCGTCGACCACTTGTAGGCGAGCTGGAAGATGTTCGCCAGCTTGTAGGTGTCGCCGTCCTTGTAGCTCATGTGCAGGCCGTTGCGCTCGGTGTCGTGGTTCGTCACGAAGGACACCGAGTTGGCGGGGGTGAGGACGCCGGAGGAGGGCAGGGACTCCAGGTCAGACACATTGCCCTGGAACGACGACTTCACCTTGCTGGCGTAGCTGAAGTCCAGGACGTCACCCGCGGAGTAGTAGTCCGAAGCCGCCGGGGTCGAACCCGGGTACACCTCCTGGAAGATGTACGGCTCCGCACCCGCCGTCGTGTTGTCGAGCTTCGCCCAGATCGCGTTCAGGTCGGCCACCGGCATGTGCTTGGCCGCGTCGATCCGGAAGCCGTCCACACCCAGCGCGATCTGCTTGTTGAGGTAGGCCGCGATGCCCGAGCGGACGTCGTCGTCCTCCGTCTCCAGATCGGGCAGGCCCAGCAGCTCGCAGTTCTGGATCTCCGTGAGGTTCGACCAGTCGTCGATGATCAGGTCGGAGTCGCTGCACTCCGCCGAGGTGTGGAAGTCGTCCGGGTCCCAGTCGGGGGTGTCGTACTTGTTGCTGATCGTCGTGCCGTTGTAGCCGGTCCCGGTCTGCGCCGCGGTGTGGTTGATCACCGCGTCGGTGTATACCTTCACGCCCGCGTCATGGCAGGCGTTCACCATCGAGGCGAAGTCGGCCGCTGTCCCGAAGCGGCCGCTGAGCTCGTAGGAGTACGGCTGGTAGACGTCCCACCAGTAGTAGTTGGTCTGCTTGAGCGACTCGGCGGGCGGGGCGACCCAGACGGCGCCGTAGCCGTTGGGGCCGAGCACGTTGGTGCACTCGGCGGCTACCGAGTCCCAGTTGTAGGACCAGAGGTTGGCGATCACATCGCCGGAGGTCGTGGCGTCGGCCTGGGCGGGTGTCGCGGGCAGGGCTATCGCACCCGCGAGGGCGAGCGCCCCGGCCGCCGTGGCGGTCGCGGCGCGGCGCAGGACACCCGGGGGCCGGTGTCTGTCGGTCATATGCGGCTCCGGAGAACGAAGTAAGGGCTTCAACAAGTCGTGAGAGTGGGGCAGTTGAGAAGGTCACGTCAAGGCAGTGGTTGAAATCTCTTGCTGTGAGTTTCAAGCCCCTTGCTGTAAACGTTTCGTTAGCGGTACGTTCGCGCCGGCGCCGGGCAAAGACGCCCGGCCTCCCCCCGCAAGGAGTCACCCGTGATATCTAGATGGTCCGTCACGGCGACCGCGCTCGCCGCCACGGCGGCCGGCGTTCTGGCCGCCCCCGGCACCGCGTCCGCCTCCCCGCCCGGCACCAAGGACGTCACCGCGGTGCTGTTCGAGTGGAACTTCGCCTCGGTCGCCAAGGAGTGCACCAACACCCTCGGCCCCGCCGGTTACGGCTATGTCCAGGTCTCCCCGCCCGCCGAGCACATCCAGGGCGCGCAGTGGTGGACCTCGTACCAGCCGGTCAGCTACAAGATCGCCGGGCGGCTCGGTGACCGTACGGCCTTCCAGAACATGGTCAACACCTGCCACGCGGCCGGGGTGAAGGTCGTCGTCGACACCGTCATCAACCACATGTCCGCGGGCAGCGGCACCGGCACCGGCGGCTCGTCGTACACGAAGTACAACTACCCCGGCCTGTACTCCTCCTACGACTTCGACGACTGCACCGCGCAGATCACCAACTACGCGGACCGCGCGAACGTCCAGAACTGCGAACTCGTCGGTCTCGCCGACCTCGACACGGGGGAGTCGTACGTCCGCGGCGCCATCGCCGGGTACATGAACGACCTGCTCTCCCTCGGCGTCGACGGCTTCCGCGTCGACGCGGCCAAGCACATCCCGACCGCCGACCTCGCGAACATCAAGTCGCGGCTGAGCAACCCGAGCGCGTACTGGAAGCAGGAGGTCATCTACGGCAGCGGAGAGGCCGTCCAGCCCACCGAGTACACGGGCAACGGCGATGTCCAGGAGTTCCGCTACGCCTACGACCTCAAGCGCGTCTTCAACAACGAGAACCTCGCCTACCTGAAGAACTACGGCGAGGGCTGGGGCTACATGAGCAGCTCGGTCTCCGGCGTCTTCGTCGACAACCACGACACCGAGCGCAACGGCTCCACGCTCAACTACAAGGACGGCGCCAACTACACGCTGGCCAACGTCTTCATGCTCGCCTACCCCTACGGCGCCCCGGACATCAACTCGGGCTACGAGTTCACCGACCACGACGCCGGGCCGCCCAACGGCGGTACGGTCAACGCCTGTTGGCAGGACGGCTGGAAGTGCCAGCATGCCTGGCCGGAGATCCAGCGCATGGTCGCCTTCCGCAACGCCACCCGCGGTGAGGCCGTCTCCAACTGGTGGGACAACGGCGCCGACGCCATCGCCTTCGGACGCGGCAGCAAGGGCTACGTCGCCATCAACCACGAGTCGAGCAGCCTGACCCGCACCTACCAGACCTCCCTCGCGGCGGGCACGTACTGCAACGTGCAGAACAACACGACGGTGACCGTGAACTCCAGCGGCCAGTTCACCGCCACCCTGGGCGCCAACACCGCCCTGGCGATCTACGCAGGCAAGTCCAGCTGCTGAGCCAACCCTGAAAGTTCTTTCCAGGCGTTTCACGACCCTTGCTGTAAGCCTTTCGTCGGCGATACGGTCGCGCGGGGTCGGACCCGCAGAGCCGTACATCGCAAGGAGTCCACGTCTTGATACCGAGATGGCCGGCGCCGCCCAGGCGCCGTACCGCGCATGCCGGACGGGTCGCCGCGGTCACCGTGACCGCGCTGGCCGCAGCGCTCGTCCAGCCCCTCGCGGCCCGGGCCGACACCCCGCCCGCGCCCCCGTCCGACGCGCGGCTCGCCGCCGAGCCCGCCCGGCACGACGTCACCCGCGAGCAGTTCTACTTCGTGCTCCCGGACCGCTTCGCCAACGGTGACACCGGCAACGACAAGGGCGGTCTGACCGGTTCGCGCCTCGCCACCGGCTACGACCCCACCGACAAGGGCTTCTACCAGGGCGGCGACCTCAAGGGCCTGACCCGGAAGCTCGACTACATCAAGGGCCTCGGCACCACCTCCATCTGGATGGCGCCGATCTTCAAGAACCAGCCCGTGCAGGGGACGGGGGCGAACGCCTCCGCCGGCTACCACGGTTACTGGATCACCGACTTCACCCAGGTCGACCCGCACTTCGGGACCAACAAGGACCTGGAGACCCTCATATCCAAGGCGCACGCCAAGGGCATGAAGGTCTACTTCGACGTCATCACCAACCACACGGCGGATGTCGTCGACTATGAGGAGAAGTCGTACGACTACCTCGCCAAGGGTGCCTTCCCGTATCTGACGAAGGACGGCGAGCCCTTCGACGACGCCGACTACGCCGACGGCTCCGTGGACTTCCCGGACGTCGACACCGATTCCTTCCCGCGCACGCCGAAGACCACCAAGACCAACAAGGTCCCGTCGTGGCTCAACGACCCGACGATGTACCACAATCGGGGCGATTCCACCTTCGCCGGTGAGAGCTCGACCTACGGCGACTTCTCCGGCCTCGACGACCTGTGGACCGAGCGTCCCGAGGTGGTCAGCGGCATGGAGAAGATCTACCAGCGGTGGGTCAGGGACTTCGGCATCGACGGCTTCCGCATCGACACGGTGAAGCACGTCAACATGGAGTTCTGGACCCAGTGGGCCACCGCCCTGGACGCCTATGCGGCGAAGCAGGGCCGGGACGACTTCTTCATGTTCGGCGAGGTCTACTCCGCCGACACCAGCATCACGTCCTCGTACGTCACCGAGGGCCGCCTCGACGCCACGCTGGACTTCCCCTTCCAGGAGGCGGCACGGCAGTACGTCTCCCAGGGCGGCAGCGCGCAGAAGCTCGCGTCCCTCTTCGCCGACGACTACAAGTACACGACCGGCAAGGCCAACGCGTACGAGCAGGTCAGCTTTCTCGGCAACCACGACATGGGCCGCTTCGGGTACTTCCTGAACCAGGACGACAAGGACGCCACCGGCGCCGAGCTGCTGAAGAAGGCGGAGCTCGCCAATGAGCTGATGTTCCTCAGCCGCGGCAACCCCGTCGTCTACTACGGCGACGAGCAGGGCTTCACCGGCTCCGGCGGCGACAAGGACGCCCGCCAGACCCTGTTCGCGTCCGAGACCGCCGACTACCTGGACGACGACCAGATCGGCACCGACCGCACCCACGCCAGCGACGCCTACGACACGAGTGCACCGCTCTACAAGCAGATCAGTGCTCTCGCCAAGCTCCGCAAGGCCCACCCGGCCCTGACCGACGGCGTCCAGACCGAGCGCTACGCCGCCGACGGCTCCGGCGTCTACGCCTTCTCCCGGTTCGCCACCGACAAGACGGAGTACGTCGTCGCGTTCAACAACTCCGGCGAGGCGAAGACGGCGACCTTCGCGACCGGTTCGGCGGGCATGGGCTTCAAGGGGATCTACGGCAGCGACTCCGCCGTGACCTCGGATGCAGACAAGAAGATCACCGTCACCGTCCCGGCCGGTTCCGCGATCGTCCTCAAGGCCACCGGCAGGCTGGCCGCCCCGGCCGCCAAGCCGACGATCACCCTCAAGGCCCCGGCCACCGGCGCCACCGGCACGGTCGAGATCAGCGCCGATGCCGACGGCGGTCAGCTCAACCGGGTCGTCTTCGCCGCCCAGACCGGCAACGGCAAGTGGCAGACGCTCGGCTCCGCCGACCACGCCCCGTACAAGGTCACGCAGGTCATCGGCAAGGACGTAGCGGCCGGAACCGCCCTGCGCTACAAGGCGGTGGTGATCGACTCCGCCGGCCGCACGGCCGGCGCGACCGCCGAGTCCACCACCGGCACCCCGCCCGCCGAGGAGACCCCCACCGCCTCCTCACGGGACTACGCGGTCGTCCACTACAAGCGCACCGACGGCGACTACGCCAACTGGGGCCTGTACGCCTGGGGCGACCTCGCCGACGGCGAGTCCACCAACTGGCCGGACAGCCACCCCTTCATCGGCCGTGACGCCTACGGCGCCTTCGCCTACGTCAAGCTGAAGCCCGGTGCCTCGAACGTCGGCTTCCTGGTCATCGACAAGGACGGCAACAAGGACGTCTCCGCCGACCGCACGATCGATGTCACCAAGACCGGCGAGATCTGGATCGAGCAGGGCAAGACCGACGTACTCACGGAAAAGCCCGAGTACCCGGCCCAGGACAAGACCAAGGCCGTCCTGCACTACCACCGGGCCGACGGGAACTACGACGGCTGGGGTCTGCACACCTGGACGGGTGCCGCGAACCCCACCGAGTGGTCGAACCCGATGAAGCCGGTGAAGACTGATGCCTATGGCGCGGTTTTCGAGGTGCCGCTCACCGAGGGTGCCGGCAGCCTCAGCTACATCATCCACAAGGGCGACGAGAAGGATCTCCCCGCCGACCAGTCGCTGGACCTCACGGCCAACGGTCACGAGGTGTGGCTCTTGAACGGCCAGGAGAAGTACCTGCTGCCGCAGCCCGCGGGCAGCGCGGCCGCCCTCGACCTGACCACCTCCAAGGCGGTCTGGATCGACCGGAACACGGTCGCCTGGAACGGCTCCGAGGCGGCCGCCTCCACCCAGCTGCTGTACTCGCGCACCGGCTCGATCGCCGTCAAGGACGGCGCGCTGACCGGCGCCGACCAGCAGTGGCTCCGCCTGAACAAGAGCACGCTCACCGACGCCCAGAAGGCGAAGTTCCCGCACCTGAAGTCGTACACCGCCTTCTCCGTCGACCCCCGTGACCGCGACCGGGTCCGCGAGGCCCTGCGCGGCCAGGTCGTCGCCTCCCAGCGCGCGGCGAACGGCGCGGTGCTCACGGCGACCGGCGTGCAGATCGGAGGCGTACTGGACGACCTGCACGACGGGACGAAGGCGGACCTCGGCCCGACCTTCGACAACGGCCGTCCGACGCTCTCCGTCTGGGCGCCGACCGCGCAGTCCGTCAAGCTGGAGATCGGTGACTCCACCGTCGCCATGAAGCGGGACTCCGCCACCGGCGTCTGGTCCGTCACCGGCCCCGCGTCCTGGAAGAACAAGCCCTACCGGTACGTCGTGAAGGTGTGGGCGCCCAGCGTCCGCGAGGTCGTCACCAACAAGGTCACCGACCCCTACTCCCTCGCCCTGACCGCCGACTCCGAGCGCAGCCTGCTCGTCGATCTCGCCGACAAGTCCCTGGCGCCGGCGGGCTGGTCGACGTACACCAAGCCGAAGGCCGTACCGCTCAAGGACGCGCAGATCCAGGAACTGCACGTCCGGGACTTCTCGGTCGAGGACAGGACGGCGTCGGACCCGGGCACCTACCGCGCCTTCACCGACAAGCTCAGCGACGGCTCCAATCACCTGCGCAAGCTGGCCGAGGCGGGCACGTCGTACGTCCATCTGCTGCCCGCGTTCGACATCGCCACCATCCCCGAACGCCGGGAGGACCAGGCGACCGTCGACTGCGACCTCGCCTCCTACCCGGCCGACTCCGACAAGCAGCAGGAGTGCGTCGCCAAGGCCGCCGCGAAGGACGCCTACAACTGGGGCTACGACCCGTACCACTACACGGTCCCCGAGGGCTCCTACGCGACCGACCCGGACGGCACCACCCGTAACGTCGAGTTCCGCGAGATGGTCAAGGCGCTGAACGAGGACGGCCTCCGGGTCGTCATGGACGTCGTCTACAACCACACGGCCGCCAGCGGCCAGGCGGCGACGAGCGTCCTCGACCGCATCGTGCCCGGCTACTACCAGCGGCTGCTCGCCGACGGCTCGGTCGCCAACAGCACCTGCTGCGCCAACACCGCGACCGAGAACGCCATGATGGGCAAGCTCGTCGTGGACTCGATCGTCACCTGGGCCAAGGAGTACAAGGTCGACGGCTTCCGCTTCGACCTCATGGGCCACCACCCGAAGGCCAACATCCTCGAGGTCCGCAAGGCCCTCGACGCGCTGACGCCGGCGAAGGACGGCGTCGACGGCAAGAAGATCATCCTGTACGGCGAGGGCTGGAACTTCGGCGAGGTCGCCGACGACGCCCGCTTCACCCAGGCCACGCAGAAGAACATGGCGGGGACGGGCATCGCGACCTTCTCCGACCGGGCGCGTGACGCCGTACGCGGTGGCGGCCCCTTCGACGAGGACCCCGGCGTCCAGGGCTTCGCGTCCGGGCTGTACAACGAGCCCAACTCCTCGGAGAACAACGGCACTACGGCCGAGCAGAAGGCCCGGCTGCTGCACTACCAGGACCTGATCAAGGTGGGTCTGTCCGGCAACCTGGCCCGCTACCGGTTCACCGACACCGACGGCAAGGAGGTCACCGGCGCCCAGGTCGACTACAACGGCCAGCCCGCCGGTTACGCGGACGCACCCGGCGACGCCCTCGCCTACGCCGACGCGCACGACAACGAGTCCCTGTTCGACGCCCTCGCCTACAAGCTGCCCGCCACGGTGAGCGCCGACGACCGGGCCCGGATGCAGGTCCTCGCCATGGCGACCGCCACCCTCTCGCAGGGCCCGGCGCTCTCCCAGGCCGGCACCGACCTGCTGCGCTCCAAGTCCCTGGACCGCAACTCCTACGACAGCGGCGACTGGTTCAACGCCATCCACTGGAACTGCGCCGACGGCAACGGCTTTGGACGCGGGCTGCCGATGGCCGCCGACAACCAGTCCAAGTGGCCGTACGCCACACCGCTGTTGAGCCAGGTGAAGGTGGGCTGCGAGCAGATCGACGGCGCCTCGGCGGCGTACCGGGATCTGCTGAGGATCCGTTCGACGGAGGGCGTGTTCTCGCTCGACTCGGCCGAGCAGGTGCAGTCGAAGCTCGCCTTCCCGCTGTCCGGCCAGGACGAGACGCCCGGCGTGATCACCATGACGCTCGGCGACCTGGTGGTCGTGTTCAATGCGACGCCTGAGCAGCAGGAGCAGCGGATCGCCGAACTGGCGGGGAAGGGGTACGCGTTGCACGAGGTGCAGGCCTCGGGCGCGGATCCTATCGTCAGGACCTCGTCGTACGAGGAGGAATCCGGCACCTTCGCCGTTCCGGGGCGCACTGTCGCGGTGTTCTCCCGAACCTCCTGACAGCGGACTAATTTGGGTGGAGCGGATCCCGTCCGGGGTCCGCTCCACCCTTTTCCTCGCCCTGAGGGCTGTTGGAGATGGACGGTAACGACCCGACCACCGTGCTGGTCGTGGACGACGTGGCGGCGAACCGGTACGCCATGGGCGCCGTGCTGCGCCGCGCCGGACACCGCGTGGTGCCCGTGGCGAGCGGCGGCGAGGCGCTCGTCGAACTCGACGCGAGGCTGCACGACGGGGCCCTGCCCGACGTCGCTCTCGTGGACGTCGGACTGCCGGACATGAGCGGCTTCGAGCTGTGCCGCCGGGTGCGGGCCCGGCCCTCCACGACGGCGCTGCCCGTGGTCCACTTCTCCGCCGCCGCGCTCGGCCCGCGCGAGCGGTGCATGGGTCTGGACGCGGGCGGTGACGCCTATCTGACCGTGCCGGCCGAGCCCCAGGAGATCCAGGCCGTCGTCCGGGCGGCCGTGCGCGGGGCGCGCAGGCGCGGTGACTTCGAACTGCTCGCGCACCGGCTGACCCTGCTGTCCGAGGCGATCGTCACCGTGCAGGCCGCCCGCTGTCCGCGGGAGCTGGCCGACGCGGCCGCCGAGGGCGCGGCCCGGCTGACCGGGACCGCCGTCGTGGTCTTCGTGCTCGGACCGGACGGTGAGATGGACTCGGCCACCTCCAGGAGCCGGCTCGCGAAGCCGGACGCCAGTGCGCACGAGGCGGTGGCCCGGCTGATCACCCGGATCGCCAAGGGGCGGATCGGGGTGCACAGCACCGTCGTACCCGCGCCGCTGTGGCCCGCCGGGTTCTTCCGGGCCGGACGGCAGGACGACGCCCGGCTGGTACTGGCGTTCACCCAGGAGGGACGGACACCGGTCTGCATCGCCACACCGGCGCGGCGGTCACCGCTGGACGACGTGTCCCTGCTGCGGCTCGCCCAGGCCACCGCCTTCGCCGCCGAACCGCTGTTCATGTACCGGGCGGAGCGGCATATCGCGCTCACCCTCCAGCGCAGCTTCCTGCCCGAGCCGCGGCGGCTGCCCCGGCTGCCCGGCGTCGACCTCGTCGT
The DNA here is from genome assembly GCF_036173105.1 of Streptomyces sp. NBC_00287. Taxonomy (NCBI): domain Bacteria; kingdom Bacillati; phylum Actinomycetota; class Actinomycetes; order Kitasatosporales; family Streptomycetaceae; genus Streptomyces; species Streptomyces sp. NBC_00287. Next base: position 2,739,534 of record NZ_CP108053.1, on the reverse strand, counting down.
GCGGTATGTGCCCGCGTCCCGGGAGACCGAGATCGGCGGCGACTTCTACGCGGCCCTGAGCACCCCGAGCGGCTTTCTCACCGCGGTCGGGGATGTCGTCGGGCACTCGCTGGAGGCGGCCACCGTGATGGTCGAGATCCGGCACGCGCTGCGCGCCTACTGCGTGGAGGACGGCGACCCCCGGGTGCTGGCCGAGCGGCTCGACCGGATGCTCCAGCACTACCACCCCGACGTCACGGCGACCGTCTGCCTCGTCCTCGCCGACCCCGCAACCGGGTACACCCGGATCGCCAACGCGGGCCACATACCACCGCTGATCGTGCGCGAGGGCGGCGACGCCGGCTATGTGAAGGTGTGCGGCCCGCTGCTGGGCCTGGGCCTGGACCGCCCCGAGCCGACCGAGGTCACCCTGACCCCCGCCGACCGCCTCCTCATGGTCACCGACGGTCTGATCGAGACCCGCGGCGTCGACCTCGCCGTATCCATGGACCAACTCCGCACGGCCGCCTCCGCGGCACCACCGGGTCTCGCCTCCCTGTGCGACACCCTCCTGGGCTGCTTCGGCCATGAACGGGAGGACGACATCGCCATGCTGGCGCTGCGACTAGGGTGAGCCGTGTTGCCGCAGAAGTAGAACTGGAGTGCCCCCATGCCGCAGATCACCGTCGAACGCTCCCCGAAGCTCGACCACGTCGACTGGGCGGCCTTCGCGACCGCGCTGCACCCAGTGGTCGTCGAGACGGCGGCCGCGCGTCTCGAGGCGTGCAAGACGCGGGTGCTGCGCACCGGGGACGAGGCGGTCGGCGCCGAGGCCGAGGGCCACGCCATCGTGCAGGTCACCCTCGCCCTGCTCGCCGGACGCACCGACGAGACGAAGGCGCGACTCACCGAGGCGGTACTGGAGCTGCTGCTGAAGTTCGTCGAGCCGGTGGACGGGCTGAAACTGCACCTGTCCGCCGAGGTCCGCGACCTCGACCCGTCCTACCGCAAGGCCGAGATCTAGGACGCCAGCACGATCAGCCGGGCGACCAGGTCGCTGAACGGGCCGTCGGCCGGCTCGTCCCGGAGCATGCGGCGCAGCAGGGCCGTCATCTCCTCGTCGTAGGCGGCGCTGATGGCGGCCAGCGCGGCGAAGTCGTGCACCAGCTGGACCTCCAGCTCGGCGCGCGGAATGCGCCGGCCGTCCAGCCAGATCAGCGCCGTCGACTCGGCGAGCGAGATCCAGGAGCGGATGACCAGTTCCAGCCGCGCGGGCGGGTCCTCCACCCGCAGATGCGACAGGATCTGGACGTACGCGGCCTGCCGTACGGAGTCGATGAGCGCGTTCGTGGTGGAGGAGCCGACCGCCGGGCCGCCGCGCATCAGCGCCGAGAAACCGGGGCCGTGCTCGTCGACGAAGTCGAAGTAGCGGCGCATCACCCGCAGCAGCCGCGCGCCCAGCGGACCGTCCTGCGGCTCCACGAACCGGGACGCCAGATCGTCCGAGGCCCGCTTCAACGCGGCCTCGTACAGGCTGAGTTTGCCGGGGAAGTAGTGGTAGACCAGCGGACGGGAGATGCCCGCGGCCGACGCTATCTCATCGATGGAGACCTCGTCGGGCGAGCGGCGGCTGAAGAGTTCGAGGGCGACGCCGATCAGCTGCTGCCGTCGCTCCTCGACGCCCATTCTGCGGCGTACCCCGGTAGTCATACGAACACCTTACCGATCGAATTCGGCCCTCGAACGAGCCGCACCGGCCAAGGGTGTTCACATGTCCAGCGCCAGACGCTCACCGCGTGCCCGCGACACACAGATGAGCATCGAGTCGTCACGCTCCGCGTCCGTGAGCAGCTCGTCCCGGTGGTCCACCTCGCCCTCCAGCACGCGCTGTTGGCAGGTCCCACAGAAACCCTGCTCGCAGGAGTACAGGGTGTCGGGCAGCTCCTTGCGTACGGCGGCCAGCACGGTCGAGTCCGCCGGGACCGTCAACACCCGCCCGCTGCGACGGAGTTCGACCTCGAAGGAGCGGTTGCCCTCGGTGGAGGTGCGGGGCGCGAACCGCTCCAGGTGGACCTGCGGGACGCGCGCCTCGACGGCGGCCATGAGCCCTTCGGGTCCGCAGCAGTAGACGGCGGCGTCCTCGGGCGAGTCTGTGAACAGCGCGTCCAGGTCCGGCAGTCCGGATTCGTCCTCGGGGACCACGGTGACGTTGCCGTGCAGCTTCTCGATCTCCTCCAGGAACGGCATCGACGCCCGCGTCCGCCCGCAGTACAGCAGCCGCCAGTCGGTGCCCTCCGGCAGCGCCCGCAGCATCGGCAGGATCGGCGTGATCCCGATGCCCCCGGCGACGAAGACGTACGACTGCGCCTGGACGAGCGGGAAGCGGTTCCGCGGCCCCCGCACCTCCAGCTCCAGACCCTCCTGCACCTGCTCGTGCACCTCGCGCGAACCGCCCCGCCCGTCCTCGACGAGCCGGGTGGCGACGGTGTACGACGAGGTGTCCTCCGGGTCCCCGCACAGCGAGTACTGCCGGACCAGCCCCGACGGCAACACCAGATCCAGATGCGCGCCGGGCTCCCAGCGCGGCAGGTCATGCCCTTCGAGGCGCAGCCTTACGACTCCGTCGGCCACCTTCTCGTGCGCGGTGACCAGCAGCCGCAGCGCCCGGGACCGGGGCCGCCCGGAGATCGGCTCGTCCAGGGCCGGCATCGGCCACAGCGGGGAGGTCTGGATGCGGCGGCGCATGGCCCGCCGGGCGAGGAGGGCGGCGCCCGCGACGACGGCGACCGTTGTGAGCCTCGGCATCACTTGGCCCCCTTCTGCGCGACTTCCGCGGCGACGGCTGCGGGGGAGGAGGCCAGGTAGGCGACGGCCTGCTCGGTGGAGCCCTCCTGGGAGGGGTGGTACTCACGGCTCAGATAGCGGGGGATGGAGCGGAACATGTCCCCGGCCGTCGGCAGCACACCCCGCCGGCCCCGCACATAGAAGGCGCGGAAGGACGCCTTGCCGTCGAGCAGCGTCGGGTCGTTCTCCATGAAGAAACGGGCCCCGCGCTGCCACAGGAACACCAGCGCCCCGAACGAGATCGCCCAGGTCCGCACCCGCCGCCGATAGCTGCCGTCGACATGCATGAACAGCTCGAAGGCCACGGACCGGTGCTCGACCTCCTCGGCGCCGTGCCAGCGCAGCAGATCCAGCATGGTGGGATCGGCGCCGCGCCGGTCCAACTCGTCGGCGTTCAGCACCCAGTTGCCGAGGAAGGCGGTGTAGTGCTCGATGGCCGCGATCAGCGCCACCCGCTCCATCAGCCACCAGCGCCGCGCCCGGCCCGGCGGCAGTGTCCGGTCCCCGAGCAGCTTCTCGAAGAACCAGTCGACCTGTGCGGTGTACGGCGTCGGATCGAGCCCGAGCTCCTTCAGATGCGGCAGGACCTCGTCATGGGCCTGGGAGTGCATCGCCTCTTGGCCGATGAACCCGATGACGTCCTCACGCAGCCGCTCGTCCCGGATGTACGGCAGCACCTGCTTGTACACATGCACGAACCACCGCTCACCGGCGGGCAGCAGCAGATGCAGCACATTGATGGTGTGCGTGGTGAAGGGGTCACCCGGCACCCAGTGCAACGGGGTGTCCTCCCACGAGAAGGACACCTTGCGCGCCTTGAGCGGTATCCGCTCGTCCTCGTCGGGTAGGGGCACCCAGGCCTGCTTGTTAGACATGGCGTCAATGTACTGATGAGTAAGTCGGAGGAGAACCCCCTGTGCGCGAGGTTCTTCCGCCCTTCCGCGGACCTCACCTCAGTCCGCTGATCGCCCGCCCGTTCTCCAACGTGCCCTTCAGCTCGGCCTGCGCCCCTTGCTCGGTCTTCGCCGCCAGCAGGCCGCCCTCGGCCGAGGCGCTCACCCCGCCCGTCGTCCGGATGGACTCGGTGTCCCGGCTCCCCGCCGCCAGCAGATACCAGGACCCGCCCTGCGACTTCCACAGCACCCCGGCCAGCACATGCGGATCACGCGGCCCGCACGCCGGGACGTTCTCGGCCTTCGCCGCCACCGCCCCGTACGTCCCGCCCGGCGTGTGGAACTGGGCCAGCACGCGCGTGCCGCCGCCCCGCCAGGTCTCGGCGCGGGTGCACACCCAGTCGGCCGTGCCGCCCGCCTCCGGCAGCGGCTGCTGCGCGTACTCCCAGGCGTTCACCGTCCGCACCCCCTGCACCCGCACCGCGGAGAGCGAGCAGGCGTACGGCGCCCAGCTGCGCAGTTCCTCGGCGCCGGAGGCGTCCTTGACGGAGCCCGGGCGGCCGGTGGTCAGCCGTGCCGGGACCAGTTCGCCGAGGTCCGACATCAGGCGGGTGCCCTGGCCGTCGGTCACCTGAAGGACGTTCCAGGACGTGCAGCTCGACTCCTGCGCGGCCGGGCTGGCCAGCGGTGAGGTCACCCCGTCGGTCAGCGTGAGCGCCATCGCCCCGGAGCCGGGCTTCAGCAGGTCCCGCTCGGCGGCCTTCTTCACCCACGGCGCCATCAGATAGCGGACGTTGCCGTCGGCCCGCCCCAGCACCACGGCGTTCGCCTCGGCGCCGGTCGCGCCGTCGACCCGGGCGAAGTCCATGGCGGCACCGGCCGTGCCGTCCTTCGGCTCGGCGTAGCGGGCGATGCGCAGTCCGTCGTAGAGGATCACCACGCGCGCGTTGTCGACGGCGCCCGCGTACAGGAGCTGGGGCGGGCCCGCGGGGCCGCCGGACGGGGTGCCGGGGGTGGCGGAGACGCGGACCGTCTCGCCGGGGCGGGCCCAGACGGCGAGGGCACGGCGCAACAGGTCCCGGTCGCCGGTGAGTTCACCGCGCGCCGACCAGACGGAGAAGTCCGAGCGGGACGCGGACTGCCAGGCGGCCGGGGGGACCTTCAGCAGCCGGCTCGGGTCGAGAGCGGCTTGGGCGGCCGGATTCTGCGCGTACGACGGAGCCGCCGCGCCGTCGGGGGCCCAGCCCTCGCCAGGCAGCCCGAGCAGCGCCCCGCACACCACGAGCGCCGCCCCGGCGACCAGCGCGGCCTTCATGTGCTGCCTGCGCCGCATCAGATCGGTGGGCCGGGCCTGGAGCGAACAGGGGTCGAACTCAGGGGAGTCGAGAAGCGGATACCGCGCGGGCACGGTGTCCGCTTCATCGAGTGCCGCGTCTGTGTCCTCGACCCCGGCCGCCGTCAGCAACTTGCGCACGTCGCCGTCGGGGAGCTTCTCCAGGCCGCGCAGGACGTAGGCCGCGCGGGCCGGGCCGGAGAGTGCCGAGAGCTGCTGGTCGAGGGCGAGTTCGTCGGCGCCGCCGGAGCGGGGGAAGAGCCTCAGGCCCCACACCTGGGGGAGCAGCGGCGGGAGTTGGGACCGCTTGGGCCAGGCCTTCCGGGTCAGCGGCAGGCCCGCCTCCAGCGCCGTACGCACCACCTGAAGGCGGACAAAGGCGTACCCGGGGTCGCCCTCGCGGCCCGTCGACTGCGCCGGGATCACCGATGTGGACGTCCGGCCCCGGGGCAGGGCGCGCTGGGTGAGGGCGTGGGCGGTCAGGACGCGCCGGTTGCGGCCGAGGCCCGGCGGCAGGACCAGGTAGGCGAGCCGGACCAGCCGGGGGTAGTGCTCGACTAGCGCGGCCTCGGCCTGTTCGACGTCGACGACGGGGTCGGTGGCGGAGGCGGCTGCGGGGCGCGGGGCGACATCCTGTGACTGCACGTCCAGCCAAACGAGCGAACCGTTGGTTGGTCACCGCCACCCGGGTGACTCAGTCGCCCGGCTCTACGAGGGCCCGCGCGTAGTTCGCCATAGAGCGCTGGTAACGCGGCAGATGGGGCGCCAACGCACCCAGCACCAGCGAGAGGCCCTCGCGGTCCCGGCCGAGGCTGGAGAGGCAGAGGGCGAGAGTGGCGCGTACCGCGTCGTCCAACTCGTCCGACGGCGCGTCCAGTTCCGGCGTCAACAGCTTGACGCCCTCCTCCGCCTGCCCGATGTTCCGCAGCGAGCTGGACAGCTGGATCTTCGCCCGGCGGCCCTTGTAGCCGCTCAGGCCCCGCTCCAGAGCCTCCCGGTACAGCGGCACCGCCTTGTCGGAGTGGCCCGTGGAGTCCCAGGCGCAGGCCCGCTCGAAGGGGCCGAGCGGGCTGTCGTCCGGAAGTTCGGCGACGAGGGTGTCGATCACGGCCCGGAAGTCGGCGGCTTCGTCCTCGGTGCAGTCGTCGAAGCTCGCCCAGGCGGCGGTGACACGGTCTTCCCAGTCTTGGTCCACCGCAGCACTCTCGCACGCGGGCCTGCACCCGGGCACCGGTATTTTGAGCGCTCCACGCGCGGGAGCCGTATCCACGGGGAGGCCCCTGTATGGAGGAACTGATGAAGGTGACCCGACCGATGCTCGCGGCGGTGGCGGTGCTGATGATCGCGGGGTGTGGCTCCGGCGGTGACGAGAAGGCCGTGCCGGAGACGGCGAGCGGCAGTCTGGAGCAGTTGGCCGCCGAGGTGAAGTGCGCGCCGGACATCCAGATCGACGCCGACGACATCCGCCAGGCCATCTGCAAGGACAGCGACGGCAAGTTCATCCTCGCCACCTTCGCCACCGACCGCGGCCAGCGCGAGTGGATCAACGGGGCGAAGGACTACGGCGGTCACTACCTGGTCGGCCGCAAATGGGTGGCCGTGGGCGACGAGACCAGCACGCTGACCGCGCTGCGGAAGACGCTCGGCGGGGACCTCGAGGAGGGCATGGACCACTCGGGCGGGCAGCACTCGGAGCACTGAGCACACGCAGAAGGCCGACGGTGAGAGATTCTCACCGCCGGCCTTCTCATTCCGTCACCGGCAACGCTGGCCGTTGTTGATGCAGTTGACCATCTTGTTCATCAGGTTCGTGTCGAAGAAGTTGATGAAGTCGTTGTGGTCGGTGATCGGCTTGTGCAGCTGCTCCGGGAAGGTGTCCACCGCGTACGGGTTCACGACCTGACCGTTCTCGATGGTCGGGGCGGGAACGTCGTAGACCAGACGGACCTGGAGCTGGGGGATCGCCTGGAAGCCGCCCGCACAAGAGCCGTCGGCCTGGACGAACGCCACGTGGGTGCGGTGGTTGGCGCTGTCGATGTTCTGGCCGTCCCAGCAGCTCTGGAAGTTGGTCGTGCGGACCACGTCACTGCCCTCGGGGCAGATCGGATACTTGTCCTTCAGCTGCACCTGGTTCTCGAAGCCGGTGCAGCTCCAGTTCACATTGGCGTTGGCATTGCCGTTGACGAAGGCCTTGGCGTCGCCGGTGATGATGCGCAGCGCCGTCGGCATCGCGACGACCGGACCCCGCTTGTTGCCGACGAACTTCAGCTGGGCCACCGTGGGCTCGAGGATCTTGCCCACGTTGCCTTCGGTGCCACCGCCGGCGTTGTTCTGGTCGAAGTCCTGCGTACCGTCCTGCAGACGCAGCACCGGCCAGAAGTACGAGGACTTGTCGCCCTGGTTCTGACAGGTGGTGTCGGCGTTCGCCAGGTCCTCGTCGCTTGCGAAGGCGTCGTTGTTCTGGTTGCCGACGTAGTCGTGCAGGTGGTGCGCGCCGTTGCTGACACCCGGGGCCACGATCACGTTGTCCGTGTTGTGGTTGTCGTTGCTGTTGGTGCCGCACTTGGTGGTGAAGCTGCCCCTCGAACCGGACCTGCCGTTCGCGGGGAGACCGTTGGCGCCCACGCCCTTCTGGGCGTTCGCCTGCACCTGGGTGATGTCGACGAAGTCGTCGGCGCTCGGGCCGTTGCCGGCCTGCCCGCCGTTGCCCTGGTCCTGGCCGTCACCCTGGTCCTGGCCCTGATCCTGGCCGTCGCCCTGGTCCTGGCCTTGGTCCTGACCGTCGCCCTGGTCCTGACCATCACCGTTCTGGTCCTGGCCCGCCTCGCCGTCATTGGTCTGCGGCTGCTCGGCGGGGACACCCGAGCACGGCGCGAGCTGGTCCAGCGTGTCCTGCCCGCTGCCCCCGGCCCGCTTGATGTTGATCTGGATCCGGTCGATCGCCGCGGTCCGCTTGTCCTTCAGCGGGCCGAGGATCGCGTTCTGGACGAATCCCGAGTCACCGGACTGTGCCTGGCGCGTCGACGCGAGCCGGGCGTAGGCCTCGGTGATCTGCTTGTCGAGGTTCGCCAGCTCGGTGTCGACCCCCGAGCGGGCGCCGTCCGGTACGTCGGTGATCTTCTGGCCGACGTCCGGGCACTGGATCGTCGCGATCTGCGCCGCGGCGGCCCTCGTCTGATTCTGATCCGTGCCCGATTCGTGCGCGGATGCGTAGAAGTTTGCCCAGATCAGCCCGCCCCCACCGAGCGCTAGGGCCGCCGATGCGGCTATGGCCTTGGTGGCCAGCGGCGTACGGCGTTTTCGTGTGTTGCGTCCCATGGAACTCCTCTGACTTCCTTGCGGGGCAGCGAGGCGCCCGACAGGAGTGAAGCGGCTCCCTCCCATACGGACGGAGTCCCACGGGTGTTCAGCAGTCTCAGAAATTTCACGGCAACTGCCGTTCGGCGCTTGTCATTTCAGCGCCCTTGGTCCAGATAGGCGAGAACCGCCAGGACGCGGCGATTGTCGTCGTCCGAGACCTCCAGGGCCAGTTTGGCGAAGATGTTGGAGGTGTGTTTGGCGATGGCCCGTTCTGTGACGACGAGCTGGGCGGCGATGGCCGCGTTGGACCGTCCCTGTGCCATCAGCTCCAGCACCTCCCGCTCCCGCGGGGTGAGCCGGTCCAGCGGCCGCCGGTCGTCCGCCGCCCGCCGGGTCAGCAGCTGCTGGATCACCTGCGGGTCCATCGCGGTGCCCCCGGCCGCCACCCGCCGTACGGCGTCCACGAACTGCTCCGCGTCGAACACCCGGTCCTTGAGCAGATAGCCGACCCCGCCGTCGCCGTCGGCGAGCAGTTCACGGGCGTAGAGCTGCTCCACGTGCTGCGAGAGCACCAGCACCGGAAGGCCGGGTCTCGCGCGGCGGGCCCGCAGCGCGCACTGCAGGCCCTCGTCGGTGTGGGTGGGCGGGAGCCGTACGTCCACCACGGCGACGTCCGGCTCCAGTTCGGCCAGCGCCTGCTCCAGCTCGGGGCCGGTCTCGACGGCCGCCGCGATCTCGAAGTCGTAGGCCTCGAGGAGCCGGACGAGTCCGTCGCGCAGCAGGAACAGGTCTTCGGCTAGGACAACGCGCAAGGGATCTCCATGGTGACCATGGTGGGACCGCCCGCGGGGCTGCTGACGGCCAGGACGCCGTCGAATGTACCCAGTCGGCGCTCCACCCCGGCCAGCCCCGATCCGGCGCCGATGGCCGCGCCGCCCTTGCCGTTGTCGGTGACGGTCGCCCGCAGCATGCCGTCACTGTGATGCACATCGACCCAGATCCGGTCGGCGCCCGAGTGCTTCACGGCGTTGGTGAGGACCTCGCTGACGGCGAAGTACGCGGCCGACTCCACCGGCGCCTCGGCGCGCCCCTCCAGCTCCACCGTCACCTCGGTGGCGATCGGCAGACGCAGCGCCAACGCCCGTACGCCGTCCCCCAGTCCGCGCTCGGCGAGCACCGGAGGATGAATCCCGCGCACCAGGTCACGCAGCTCCGCGAGCGCGTCGACGGAGGACTTGCGGGCGTGCGCGATGAGCTGCTTGGCCTGCTCAGGGTCCTTCTCGATCAGCATCTCGATGGTGTTGAGATCCATCCCCATCGCGACCAGCCGGGCCTGCGCCCCGTCGTGCAGATCCCGCTCGATCCGACGCAGTTCGGCGGCGGAGGTGTCCACGGCGTCCCGCCGGGTCTCCGTCAACACCCTTACCCGTTCGGCGAGTTCGGCCTGACTGGGCGTGAGGACCGCCCGGGTCAGCCGGAAGTGGAGCTGGAAGGCGTCCACGGCGTACCGGTGGGCGACGAAGAGGAGAACGGCGGCCAGGGCGGCGGCGCCGAACGCGGACGTCTGATCGCTGACCGGCACGAAGCCGTACCAGTACCCGTCCGGGAAGACCCGCCACAAGCCGATCGCCAGCGCGAACCCCTCCAGCGGGTACAGCACCAGCACGGCCGGCAGCAGCGCGGTGAGATAACCCGCCGTCATGTCCACCGGCAGCCACCGCAGGTCCCGCCAGGTCGCCGGGTCGCTCAGCATCCCGACGGTGCGCGCCCAGGGGTTGGCGTCCTCGGGTATCGGCCGGTACGCCGAGGGGATCCGCACCCCGCCCCACTCGGCGGCGAGGACCCTCCGCCAGTCCGCGAACGCCCGTACGCCCGTGAGCACCCACGGCGTTGTCACCAGGCCGACGCCGATCGGAATCAGGGCGATGGACACCAGGGTGAGCGTGTAACAGAGCACCGCCCCCGGCAGCAGCACCAGCGAGAGTCCCAGTCCGCGCAGCGCCGCGCGCACCATGCCCCGGGCCCTGCTCTTCGTCTCTGTGGTCGTCATGCCGCAAGTCTGGACGAGCCGGGGGAGCGGGTCACGGGGCCGAGGCCCCCGCTCAGAGGGTGGTGTCAGATACACCCCCGGCCGACGCCAGCACCTTCGCCTCCACCTCCGGGTCGAGCCCCTTCGCCGTCCGGTCCGCGCGCTGCGGCGCCGTACCGTCGAGGCCTTGCAGCCAGCTCCAGGTGTCGGCGACGGTCTCCTCGACCGGGCGGCAGACCAGCCCCGTCTCCACCGCCCGCGAGACGTCGGCGCTGTGCAACGCGTCGTGCATATCGCTGCCCGGCGGCACCCACACGGGCAGCTGGGTCCAGGGTTCGATCCCGGCCTCCAGGATCACCTCCGGCTCGGTCCAGCGCAGTTCGGCAGCTCCGCCGGTGACCTCGGCGCACGCGTCGAGCAGCGTGCCCATCGTGGCGTGTTCCGAGGGGCCGATCAGGTTGTACGGTCCGCTCAACTCCCGCTCCGCGGCGCCGAGGATCCAGTCGGCGAGGTCACGGGCGTCGATGTACTGGATCGGCAGCTCCCGCGGGCCGGGCGCCAGCACCGGGCCGCCCTTGGCCATACGGTTCAGCCACCAGGGCAGCCGGCCGACGTTCTCGTACGGCCCGATGATCAGCCCCGCCCGCGCCAGCACCGAGCGGTCGGCCCCGAAGGTGTCCAGCACCGCCAGTTCGGCGCCCCGCTTGTCCTGGGGGTACGCGGTCTGCTCGGCGTCCGGCGATGCGCCCGTCACCAGTGGCGCGTCCTCGGTGTATCCGGCGGGCGGGGCCCAGTCGTACACCGAGCAGCTCGACACGTACACATACCGCCCGACGCGGTCCTTCAGCAGCCGTGCCGTGTCCCGCACCGCGCGGGGCGCCGAGGACCAGGTGTCGACCACGACGTCCCATTCCCCGCCCCCCTCCAGCGCGGCGAGCCCGTCCTCGGTGGTGCGGTCGCCGTGCAAGGCCCGCACCCCGGCCGGGGCCTCGTGCCGCCCCCGGTGGAAGACGGTCACGTCCCACCCCCGCCCGACCGCCGCCTCGACCACGGCCCGCCCCACGAACTCCGTACCACCCAGCACCAGAAGTCTCATGGGGGTGACTTTGCCCTGCTCGGGGCCGGGAGGGAACGGGACTCTGCCGTCAGCAGATCACCTCGGCGGTCGCCAGCAGCTTCCGTACGGCGTCCCGCACGGTGTAGTCCAGGTGTCTGCCCTCGGTGTTCATCACGGCGGAGGCGACCCGGCGCGGCGACTCGGCCACCCGCCGCAGCGGGGCCTCGGCGAACCGAGGCAGCAGACCGATCTCCGTGAGCGCCTCCACGGCGTACAACTCCCGGGGATAGAACCGCTCGGCGGAGGCCAGGGGGCGGGCGATGGGCTCCACGGTGTCCTCGGTGCGGCCGGTGATGCGCCAGACGGCGAGCGCGGCCTCGGCGCGGTAGGCGGGGATCCGGGCGGGGGCGAGGAAGGGCTCGATGAGCGGCAGCAGGGGCGCGGCAGCGGGCCCGAGCCGACCGGCGCGGCCCGCCGGAAAGGACGACTCGTCGTGCTCCAACTCCTGGCGCAGGACGGCCAGGGCCACCCCCGGGTCCCCGCTCACCCGGTGATGCGCCAGCGCGGCGCTCATCCGCAGGTCGGCGTGGTCGATCCCGGTCGCCTCCCGCAGCGCCCGCTCGGCCACCTCGCCGCCCGCCGGACCCAGCTGCCCGAGCACGTCCACGGCGGGCCCCGCGTACCCGCCCGTCAGCCGCGGCACCAGCGCGGCCAGCTCCTCGACGATCTCCGCCGCCACCTCGGGGTACTCCGCCAACACCCCCGTCAGATAAGGGGACATCTCCTCGGGCCGCCGGGCCATGGCATCGGCCACCGCCCGCGCCACCGGCAGCGCCTCGGCCCCGAAGGTCTCGGTCACCGCCACGACGGCCCGGAACACCTGGTACGGCCCGGGCGGCGGACCCGCGCTCTCGTGGACCAGCCGTACGGCCTCCCCGATCGCCTCCGGCGCGTGCGCGCGGGCCAGCGCGTTGACGCCCGCCGCCCGCACCTGGGGGTCCCCCGTCAGATACGGCCGCACATGGTCCCGCACACGCGCGTGCAGCTCCGGCGGCAGCACGCAGGCCATCTGCGCCAGCTCCTGAAGCCCCCATTCGTCCAACTCGCCCAGCGCCCACGGCAGTACGTCCGCCTCGCGGTCCCGCCAGCGCCCGACGATGTCGAAGACGAGCGGCACCCCGTGTGGGAGGGCGCGCACGGCTGCCTCGGGGTCCTCCAGAAGGCGGGCGGTGAACGGCGTATAGGGCACGGGCCAGCCGTGGTGCCGCTCGTGCGGGTCGGCCGCGTACGCCCGCGCGCCGATGTCCACCAGGTCCCCGGGCAAGGGCAGTTCGGCCGTACGCAGCAGATCCTCGGCGGCCGCGAGCCGCACCCGGGGCTCGGGGTCGGTGAGCAGTGCGTGCCGCCAGTCGCCCGCGTCCGGTTCCAGCAGCGCCAACGCGGTCACCACATGGCCGCGCACGACCGGGTCGGGCTCCTGCGCGAGGCGCGCCCGCAGCAGGGGCAGGGCGTCCTGGTGGCGGCACGCGACAACGGCCGACAACAGGGCGTGGCGTGTGTCGGGGTCGGTGTCGTGCGCGTAGGGCAGCAGGGACGGCAGCTCGGTGGTGACGGCCCGCCGTGCCGGTCCGGCGCCGTCGGGCAGGTCGGTGCGGTCCGCGAGGTCGCCGAGCAGCTTCAGCAACTCCGCCCGGTGACCGGGCAGTTCACGGGCGAGCCGGGCCAGCTCAGGCACCGCGCGCGCCGTCGCCACGACGAAGTCGTCGTCGCGCCACGCGGCGGAGACCAGCCACTCCAGCGCGGCTTCGCGCACGGCCGGGTCGTCGGACTCCATGTCCCGCAGCAGATCGCCCACGTCCGGTATGCCGTCGGTCTCCATGGCCGCACGATACGCAGAAGGGGCGCCCACCTTGACGGCGGGCGCCCCTTCAGGGGATCCGGGGGATCAGACCTGGCCGGCCTTCTCCAGGGCGGAGCAGCAGGTGTCGACGATCAGCCGCGTCACGACGTACGGGTCGACGTTGGCGTTCGGACGGCGGTCCTCGATGTAACCCTTGCCGTCCTTCTCGACCTGCCACGGGATACGGACCGAGGCGCCACGGTTGGAGACACCGTAGGAGTACTCGTTCCACGGGGCGGTCTCGTGCAGACCGGTCAGACGGTCGTCGATGCCGGCGCCGTAGTTCTTGACGTGGTCGAGCGGCTTGGAGCCCTCGCCGAGCGACTCGCACGCGGTGATGATCGCGTCGTAGCCCTCGCGCATCGCCTTGGTGGAGAAGTTGGTGTGCGCGCCGGCGCCGTTCCAGTCGCCCTTGACGGGCTTCGGGTCGAGGGTGGCGGCGATACCGAAGTCCTCGGCGGTGCGGTAGAGCAGCCAGCGGGCCACCCACATGTGGTCGGAGACCTCCAGCGGGGAGACCGGGCCGACCTGGAACTCCCACTGGCCGGGCATGACCTCGGCGTTGATGCCGGAGATCGCGAGGCCCGCCTTGAGGCAGTTGTCGAGGTGGGCCTCGACGACGTCACGGCCGAAGATCTCGTCGGCGCCGACACCGCAGTAGTAGCCGCCCTGCGGGGCCGGGAAGCCGCCCTTGGGGAAGCCGAGCGGGTAGCCGTCCTTGAAGAACGTGTACTCCTGCTCGATGCCGAAGATCGGCTCCTGAGCGGCGAACTTCTCGGCGACCTCGGTCAGCGCGGCACGGGTGTTGGTGGGGTGCGGGGTGAAGTCGATGTTCAGGACCTCACAGAGCACCAGGATGTCGTCGCCGCCGCGGATCGGGTCCGGGCAGGAGAAGACCGGCTTGAGCACACAGTCCGAGGCGTGGCCCTCGGCCTGGTTCGTGGAGGACCCGTCGAAGCCCCAGATCGGCAGCTCGGCGCCCTTTGCGTCGTCGCCAAGGATCTTGGTCTTCGAACGCAGCTTGGCCGTCGGCTCGGTGCCGTCGATCCAGATGTACTCAGCCTTGAAGCTCACGGGCCACATCCTTCGGGGTGGGTCTCTAGGCGCACTTGCGGGTGCTGCGGCGCTGCGGCACTGGGGCGCCGCTCCTGTTGCCCGCGAGCCTGTCAACAGGCGATTTCCCGATCATTGCTCGAATGTGAACCCCGTGTTACCTGGTAGTGCTGTGGTGCGACTCACGCTGTGAGGGGCGCGCGGTGCTGATGAGGGTGCGCGGGCCGGACTCGTATGCGATGGGGTTGAAAAGCGGGAGGACCTGCTGCCCCCGGTGGGAGCAGCAGGTCGCCCGACACGTACTTCTCGGTGCCTCAGGGACCGGGCCTCACCCCACCTTCTCGATCACGGCCCGGCGGATCAGGAACTTGCCGGGCTCGCGGACCTGCTCGAAGGCCGCGTTGTTCAGCAGGACACAGGAGCCGGAGACCGAGGTGACCTCCACCGTCGTGGACTTGTTGTTGTCCAGGTTGGTGACCTTCAGCTTGGTGCCGGCCGGGAACTGGTTGCTGGACGCGGCGGGGGCGCCGCCCTCACCGGAGAGGGTGACGGTGGAGCCGTTGCAGACCTGCTGTCCGGAGCCGGGCTGGGCCGGCTCTTCCGCCTCGGCGGGGGGTGCGGCGGGCTGTTCGGCCTCGGCGGGCTGACTCGCCTCGGCAGGCGGCGCGGCGGGCTGCGCGGCCTGGGAGCCCTGAGCCGACTCCCCGACGACGCACCCGGACGCCTCCTGCTGGACCTTGATCTGCGCGATGACCGCCTCGCGGTTGGTGATCCGGGCCTGCGACTGGGCGTCGGGGTTGGCCCGCTGGCCCTCGATGAACCGCTCGTTGTTGCCGAGCGCGGTGGCGAGGCCCTGGCAGACAGTCGACTCCGCGGCGGTCTTCGGCGGCGCGGCGTTCGATGTGCTCGCCATGACGAAGGCACCACCGCCCGCCACGGTCGCCGCGCTGACGAGCAGCGCGATCTTCTTCTTCGTACTGAGCGTTCTCCGGCGTGACATACGCGCCTCCTGGGAGGTGGGGTGCTGTACGCCGCTATGTACGAGATACCGAACGAAGTTACTCAGGGGTTACAGGAGTCACTGAAGTGACCTGTGTCACAAGGGGGTTGAGGGCGCTCAGTCGTCCCCGTCCTCGTAGGCCACCACCGTGTCGTTGACGTGCTGAAGCAGCCCCTGCGTCTGCCGGGTGATCTCCTCCTCGCGCGTCGCGGAGCCGTCGCCCCACTGCCCGTTGGCGAACACCACGGACCGCACGGTCATCAGCCGCTGGAACACCCCGGACGACCCCGGCGGCACGGTCGGCAGCCCCGCCTCCGGCGGCGGGTCGAGCGACACGACCTGATAGGCCACCGGGTCCATCGAGGCCATCATGAACACCCTTGAGGCGTCCTCGACGCGCTCGAAGGTCAGCACGGAGACCGTCACCTGCGAGCGCCGGTCCGCGTCCGTGAACAGGGCCGCGGTCATCCGCGCGCACGGCTCGCCCTGCTCGATCAGCTCGGCCAGCTCCTGCGACATCCCGTACGCGCAGTCCGTGGTGGTCGCCCAGTCGACGCGCTCGTAGGTCGAACCGTCCTTGAGTGTCACGGTCTCCTGGGGGAAGGCCTGCTCCGGGCTGATGATCGGTCGTGCCAGGAGCGAGGGCAGCGCGCTCGGGGCGTTGGACGGCATGCCGACGTCTACACGGGGAACTGTGGGGGAGGCGGACGGCTCGGAGGTGGTACTCGGGGTCGAGTCCGAGGCTGCCGCCGGGTCCTCGCCGTCACCGCCGCTGGTGAGCAGCAGGGCCCCGGCGGCGACGGCCACGGCCAGCATCCCGCCGGTCACTCCGGCCGCCACGCGTCGCCCGCGCCGCCTCCGTATCCGCTCCTGCTCGGCGGCGACCCAGGCGGCGTGGGGGTCGGGCGGGGCGGGGTATCCGTAGTGCGCCGGTCCTGGCTGCTCATAAGGCGGCTGTGGCTGGACTTGGAACGCGCCCGGCTCGCCGTAAGGGGCGTGCGGCTGCCCGGGGAACCCACCCGCTTCACCGTAGGGGGCGTGCGGCTGCCCGGGGAGCCCACCCGCATCGCCGTAAGGCGCCCCGGAGTGCCCCTGGGGCGTCCCTGGTTTGCTGTACGGCGTTTCCTGCCCGCCGTGTGGCCCGTGCGGCGTTCCCGACTGTCCGTACGGAATTCCCTGGTCACCGAATGTCATGGCGGCGGAGGGTAACAGCATGTGAGGCCCCCGCTCACGCCGAGTGACATACCGTCAACAACCGTACGGGGACGTCACTTTCGGGACAGCGCGTCCTGTACGGCCTCCTCGGTGCGGGCCACCACCGCGGTGCCGTCGTCCGCGGTGATGATGGGGCGCTGGATGAGCTTGGGGTGTGCGGCCAGCGCCGCGATCCACCGCTCCCGCGTGTCCTCGTCCCGCGCCCACTCCTTCAGCCCGAGCTCCTTGGCCACGGCCTCCTGGGTGCGGGTGATGTCCCACGGTTCGAGCCCGAGTCGCTCCAGTACGGCACGGATCTCGTCCTCGCTCGGAACGTCCTCCAGGTAGCGGCGGACGGTGTAGTCGGCGCCCTCGGCGTCGAGGAGGGTGAGGGCGCTGCGGCACTTGGAACAGGCGGGGTTGATCCAGATCTCCATGGCGAACACGGTAAGCGGTGCCGGACGGAGGGCGGCTCTGTTCGAATTAATGCCGCCCCAGGAGCCTCTCCCTGATCGCTGGTGACGGGCTGCCAATATCCTTCCCCACCAGGGAGTTTGATGATGCAGGCGCTCTGCTGATTGTCAGTGGTGGGCAGTAGACTGGGAGCAGTGTTCGAGGGTGTCGCCGGAGCGTCCGGACGACGGCGCCCTGACCGCGACAGGAGGATGCCTGTGCCCGCTGCCGCACTGAAGCCGAAGCCGACCCAGTCCACCGCGAAGCGCCCAGTCCTGCTGGACCTGCCGTACGCACCGCTGGAGAAGCGCCCACTGCCCCCCGGCCGCCCCCGCGACTGGTACGTCACCCACAACCGCCGCCTCAAGGCCATGCGCCTCGCCATAGCCCTCCTCGACTCGGGCATCTACGTCCCGAACCAGGCCCGCAACGAAACAATCCGCGACACGGCAGAACTGATCGGCGTACATCCCCCGTCGGACACGACGTGCCACATGGTGCGGGCGTTCATGCGCTACAGCCGGTGAGGTCGGTGCCGGGTGCCTTCCTGCGCGCGCAGGGGGCACCCGCTCCTGGGGGCTGCGCCCCCAGACCCCCGCTTCGGCCCTGAAGGGGCCTCGTCCTCAAACGCCGGACGGGCTGAGATCGCCTGAGCAATGCCAAGAGCTCACGCCGCCGGCCCGCCGTGTCCGCCATAGCTGCGGGCAGCCGCGCGCCGCGGGCGATGCCCACCCGGCAGTCGGCTCCCACTCAACCGCCGTAGCTGCGAGCGGTCGTGCCGCAGGGCGGCGCCCGCTGCCAAAGAGGGCGGCACCCCGCCAGCGCGGGTGAGCGACACCAACCCCACCCGCACCGCAGCCCGCTCCAGCCGCCGATCACCCCCAGCCCTCACCCCGCCAACTCCCGCTGCAGAGGCGTCCGGAACCGCGGAGTCACCCGTGTCGCCCCCACCCACCCCCGCAACCGCTCCGCCTCGGCCGAGATCGCTGCCTCCGCCTCCTGCCCCACCCCGGCAGGGTCCAGCACCCGCCACACGATCTCCCCGTCCGCGCGCTGGGCCCACCCCCCGACCACCCGCCCGTCCCACCACACCGTCGGGCCCACATTCCCGCTCCGGTCGAACAACGCCGCCCGCAGCGAAGGCGCCAGATACCAATCCCGCCCCTGCCATCCCATCGCCGTAGGATCCAGCCCGGGCAACAGCGCCGCCCACGGCTGCCCCGGCTCCGAAACCGGCCCGGCGTCACCGGCGACGACGTACCCCGTGCCCTCCTCCAGCCCCACCGCCTCCGCCCCGATCGCCGCCAGCGCCCGCCGTACCTCGGTCACCCGCCACCCCGTCCACCACTTCAGATCCGCCTCCGTGGCAGGCCCGCACACCGTCAGCCACCGCCGCAGCAGCTCCGCCTGCGCCCCGGCAGGATCCAGCTCGGGATGCTCCGGCGCCGGCGCCCAGCGGAACTGCGTCGAGGTCCAGGAGCCGAGCGGCCGCCCCCGTACGACCTTTCCCTCGACCCCCAACACCCTCAGCAGCCGCGACGAAACGGTGTGCACCCCCTCGTAACTCTTCCCGGCCGCGTACGCGAACTGCTCCCGCAACCTCGGCTCGTCCCGGGCCAGTTCGGCCGCCGTCGCCTCCCCGCGCCGCGCCAGCGCGGACAGAGCCGACGCCTCAACCTCCCGCAGCCACTCCGCGTCCGGCGCCCCCGCCTTCGCCATGTCCTTGACCAGCGAGGCGCGTTCCCGGGCCGCCACCGCGAGCCCGGTGGACGCGTGCACGACGGCGGTGAGCTCGGTCGGGAAGACGAACACCGTGTGCCGCATGCCATGCATCCGCACCAGCGAACGGTCCTCGTACAGCGCCCGCTCCGTCGCGCCGACGGTCTTCACCGGATCGGCAAGCCGCGCACCCACGGCGAGAAACACCGTCGCCGGATCCGTACCGTGCAGCGCCACCAGCGACCCGGCGACCTCCTCGGGGCTCCCCGCCCGGGCCTCCCCGGCCAGCCGATGCCGTACCGCCAGCCGCGCCCGCCGCTCGGCCACCCCGATGTACCGCAGCCCGTCGCCACCCATGTCCGACCTCCACCCGTCACAGCCGTAACTGCATCTTGACGGAAGCCACTGACAATCCCGGCCGGTCCGGACGTCCGAGCTCAGGCCGACGCAGTCACGCGGACTGCGTCTTCCGCGACCCCACCGCGATGGCCTCCCGCAGATGGTCCTCGTCCGCCTTGCTAAGCGAGGTCTGCACCAACTTGCCGCCGTACGGCGTCAGTTGCGGGATCACCTTGTCGTCGGCCGCCTTCTTCACCAGCACGAACAGCGCGGCGGCCCCCGGCCGCAGATTCTCGCTGAGGTTCTTCATGAAGTCGTCGTTGATGCCCGTGTCGGTCACCGCGCCCCCGGCCGCACCGGCCGCCGCGCCCACCGCCGCGCCGAGCAGCGGGGCCAGGAAGAGCAACCCGATCACACCGCCCCACAACGCACCCCCGGCCGCGCCGACGGCCGTGTGGCTGACCGCCTGATGCAGTTTGATCTTCCCGTCCTGGTGGCGCTCGACGACCACCGCGTCCTCCAGCTCCACCAGATGCTGCTTGGACAGCTCGAACAGCTTCTCGCGGACCTGGTTCGCGGTGGCGACGTCGTTGTAGGCGATGACGAAGAGATCGCTCATCCTGGGGCACCTCTTGTTTCCTGTACGGAATTTCCTGTACGGAATTTCCTGTATGGAATTCCCGGTACGACCGTATTGCGGCATTTGCGCAATCGATCCGACTCTAGGCCGATGGAAAAGGGGATGCACGCCGAGCGCTCGGCTCCCTAGCCTGGACTAATCTCAGCCACCCACGCCCACGGAGGGGAGGCCGTCATGGGCACCATCGTTCTTTCCGGAACCGTCGTCCTGGTTGTCATGGGATTCGGAAACCCTCTCTACTGGCTCGCCGCCGTCGCCGTGCTCTTCCTGTACGTGCGGTACGGGCGGGACGCGTCGCCGACCCCCCGGTCGGGCGGCGGATCCGGCTCGATGCCGTCGGACTACCGCGCGTACCGGGAGCGTCGTGACATGCAGGCCAAGTGGGAGCGCCGTTACCGCCGCGAGCGGCCCATGGAGTCCCGCCGTCAGGATCGCGGCCGCAACAGCTGAGTGCCGGTCACAGCCCGGGGGCGCCCCACACCGGGAACCAGCGGCTGAGGTCCTCCTCCAGCCGCAGATCGTTCCCCAGCATTGCCTTCACCCTGAGTTCGAGCGCGTTGTCGCGCCGCTGCCCCTCGCCGGGCAGCGGCGCGAAGGGGTAGAAGGTGCCGCGCTTGTAGAGGTAGACCAGCGCCAGCGCGCGGTCCTCGCCCGGGTTCCGAAAGCCGGCGAGGGAGCACAGCAGCTGCGGACCAAAGCCATTGACCTCCATCGAGCTGTTCACCGCGTGCAGGTCGTTGACCAGCTGAGGGAGCTGGTCGGGGGTGCGTTCGGAGACCAGCCAGGAGTAGCCGTAGCCGTCCCGGGTCAGCCGCACCGGCGGTCCGTCGCGCTCGGCGTCCGCGTCCAGCAGCGCCTGGACCTCCCGGTGCGTCTGCTCGAAGACGGCGCCCTCGACGGTGGCGAAGCACACGGCCCCGCTCCCGGTCGGCACGAAGCCGGTGGCGGCCTCCAGGGTCACGGCCGCCGACGGCAGCCCGAAGAGCCGGTCCAGATCGGGCGCGACCGGTTTCGTACGGCCGAGCAGAATGTCCAGCAGTCCCATGCTCACGCCCCTCAGGGAGCCGTCGCCTCACCCAACTCGGCGGAGATCTGCCCCAGTTGGTCGATCCGCTGCTCCAGGCTCGGGTGGGTGGAGAAGAGCCGCGCGAAGCCCGGCTCGCGGCCCAGCGCCGGAGTGAAGTAGAAGGCGTTGAACGCCTGTGCCGTACGCAGATCCTTGCTGGGGATACGGGCGATGTCGCCGGAGACCTTGGTGAGCGCGGAGGCCAGCGCCGAGGGCCGCCCGGTGAGCAGCGCCGCCGCCCGGTCCGCTGCCAGCTCCCGGTACCGGGACAGGGCCCGGATCAACAGGAAGCTGATCGCGTACACGGCCGCCGACACCCCCATCACGGTCGCGAAGACGACGGCGGTGTTCTGATCCCGCCGCCCGCCACCGAACAACTGGCTGTAGAAGGCGAACCGCACGATCAACCCGGCGATCACCCCGAGGAACGAGGCAACCGTGATCACGGCGACATCCTTGTGCGCCACATGCGACAGCTCATGCGCCAGCACACCCTCCAGCTCCTCCGGCTGAAGCCGCCGCAGCAGCCCCGTGGTCACGCACACCACGGCATGATCGGGATTGCGCCCGGTGGCGAACGCGTTGGGCATGTCCATATCGGATACGGCGACCACCGGCTTCGGCATGTCCGCCAGTGTGCTCAGCCGGTCGACCACGCCGTGCAGCTCGGGATACTCCTCTCGCTCCACGACCCGCCCGCGCATCGCGAAGAGCGCGACCCGGTCGGAGAACCAGTACTGCGCCCCGAGGAACCCCGCGGCGACCACCACGACCAGCACCCACGACTTCAGCAACACGATCAGCGCGCCCACGAAGACCACGTACAGCAGTCCGAGCAGGAACAGGGTGACGCCCATACGGGCGGTCAGCCCCCGATCGCTCCGGAATCGGCTCTGCATCTGCCTCACCCCGCAGTCAGGCACTCGTCCCACTGCCAGTGTGCACCCGGGTCCGCCATGAGGCGGTTGTGGCCGGTCCTGGGGCAGGCAAAGGCTCCTGGTGCGCCCCCGGTCGTCAGAAGTTGGAGATCACGCTGGTGATCACCTTCTCGATGGTCTTGGCATCGCGTGCGTTGTACGCCTGCCCGCTGCCGGCGTCCGCGATCCGCTCGAGCACGCTTCTGCCCTCCTTGTCGCGCTCGTCGGCCTCGCTGCCGTAGGCGATGGTGAACACACGCACCAGATCCTGTGACGTGTCCCCGATGTGCCGCAGCAGCTCGTCCTCGGTCAGACTGCCGCGGTCCTCGTTGCGGCCGTCGGTGAGCAGGACGATCGCGTTGATGGCCTTCGGGTCGTACTTCGCCCGCATGGCCTCGGTCGCCGCGTCGAGGGTGTCATAGAGGCCGGTCGCGCCCTCCGCCTCCAGGGCACTGAAGTTCTCGGACAGCAGCTCGGGCACCTTCCCGTGGTAGGGGCCGAGCGGGACCAGTTCCCGGTAGTCCAAGTCCGTTCCGCCACCCAGGTCCTCGGCGTCGGAGAACTTCCACAGCCCGACCTTGTCCGACCCGGTGAACTCACTGAACAGCTCGGTCTCCGCTTGCTTCAGACGCTGCAGTTTGCTCTCCCCCGTGCTCAGGATCTCGTCGTTCATCGACCCCGAGGTGTCGATGACGAGGAGCACATTGGCCGGCCGGCGCACCGCCGGCCAGATGTCCAGCAGGTGCTTGAGGACGTCGTCCTGGGGCGTGGACAGGGGGTCGAGTTCCGTTTTCGGCAGGATTCCGTTGGCCTGGTTGAGCAGCGGGGAGTTCTTCGGGACCGCACGCTCGTGGGTGCGGAAGCCGTAGGGCGCGAAGTCACGGGCGAAGGTCTCGGGGGAGTGCAGGTAGGTGAGGAAGTCGTCCGCCACCGCCTCCTTCGCCTTGCCCATGCCGTTGTTCAGCTTGATGTAGGGGTGGTCGGAGAACAGGATTCCGTCCGTCGGATAGAACGACACCAGAGGCGTTCTCGGCTTGGTGGTCTTCTCGCATACCTTCTCATCACTGAGCGCGCCACAGGGGTAGCCCGCGTTGTAGGCCGCCACCGTGCTCTCCTCCAGCGTGACGGCGGAGATGTACGACATGGCCTTGTCCTCGCTCGTCTCGTCGGCCCGGCGGAGATTGGCGGTGAAGGTCAGCGTGGTGTCGCCGTAGTGCACCGCGGACTGCTCGATGTCCTTGATGAACGCGCGGTTGCCGGAGTCGTCGAGGCGTGCCTCGCTCAGCTCCGCGCTGGTGCCGGTCGCGGCGTAGAAGGCACCGATGGTCGCGTTGAGTCCGGAGGTGGAGTACTCGGGATTGGTCTTGCCGAGCTTGAAGTCCCCCCACTCCGACTTGTCTCGGTTCTTCTCGCCCCAAAAGTCCTTGGCGTTTCTCGACCAGTCGGCCAGCTCGCTCCAGCTGAACCCGTTCTCGGGCCACTCCAGCACCTCGGCCATCGGCCGCGGCATGGCGATGGTGAGCGGACTCGTGACGATCGGCTCCGCCTGCTCCGGGAACAGGCCCTTGGTCTCGTCCTTCGCGTTGGCCCGGGCCAACGACAGCCACGCGCCCCCGGCCGGCGACCATACGTCGGGTCGCGGCCCGTCGTTCTCACCCCAGCCCCGGGCCAGCGCCCGCATCGCCTCGCCCGAGTTCTTGTCGTCGATGACGACCTCCACGCATGCGCCGCCACCGCTCCGGGGACCGTAGTCCTCCGCGGCGCGCCGCAGCGATTCCGACTTGTCGACGGAAGCGGCGATGTGCAGTGCGGTGTCGGCCTTGTCGCAGGCCGGGAGGGAGGCGGCGGGCGGCTTGTCGTCGTCGCCCGTCGAGCCACCACTGCCGCAGGACTGCAGGGCCACGACCGCGAGGATCGTCGCCGTGGCGACCAGCGGAACTCCCCACAGCAGCCGACGCCGGCCGGGCCCGGATGCGACCGGCCTTCTCTGCGGCCGGGGGCCCGGATCGACCTTCGCCTTGGGCTTCGACGGAGGCTTGCCCGGCTTCCGGGGCATCCGTAAGGACAGGGTCGCGGTGGAGCGAGCGGGCTGAGCGGACGGCTCGATGTCGAGCGCGAGGAGGATACGGACGGCCACGTGCGCCGCGTTGAGCGCGGCGTCCTGCTGCCCGCCGGCCGCCTCCAGACCCTTCTTGTGCCCGTCCGCCAGGTCGCTGATCCCCCGTATGACGAGCCACTTGAGCCCCGTGGACGCACGGCTCTGGACCGCCCGGGCGAAGCCGGCGCCCTCCGTCTCGATCGCCGCCGTGTCCTCGTAATGAGTCCGGATGATCCGATGCTCGGGGGCGTGCGGGGAGTCGATCACCGTGTCCCCGGACGCGATCGGCTTGACATGGATGCTGCCGGTGATCAGCGGGGTGAGCTGGTCCGCCACCTGTTCCGCGGTGCTGAGGACCTCGCCCGGGGGTTCCCAGCTCCTGGGGCGGGCGTGGAATCCCTGCTCCGACTGCTTGCCCCGCTGGTACTCGTACACGGTCTCGGCGATGACGACATCCCTGGGAACGGCGTCCTTGCGACCAGCGGCGATACCGACGAAGAAGGCGGCCTGCGGCTGCACCTTGGCCAGCCAGCTGCTCACCGCCGTGGCGGTCGTGGTGTTGCCGGTCCCGGTCTTGGCCAGATACACGCGCCAGGGAACCCGGCCGCTCAGCTCGTAGACGGCCGCGCGCGTACCGCCGTCGAGTTCGTCGGGACCGGAGCGCGTCGCGCCGGCCGCCTCGAGATGGCGTTCGACTTTCTCGTACTCCACTGGAAGGGCCGTGAAGATCATCGCTGTGCGGGTACGGGCTACTGCCACCGGACCAACCGATCGTGAGGCGGACTGCGAAGCGAATCGCCCAAGAGGCTCAGCAACATCATGCAGCCCAATACCCCTGGCAGGCACGGGGATTGACTAGAGCGCTTTCCAAAGAAACCGCTTCTTAATAACCCGCCCGGAAGCCGCTGTACCCGAGCAGCACGATGATCAGCGCGACACTCCCCAGCACCACGGCGGTGGATATCCAGGACCGTCGCCGACTGTGACGCACCGGATCCGGATCACCACGGAACGGCACGGGCCCGGGCGGATTCTCCTTCCACCGCGCCGCCAGCATCCGCGCCCGCGCGGAAGGCTCCTTGTGCGCGGCGGCGTCCGCCCACTTGATGTCGAACTCCCGCTCGCCGTCGCCCTGTTCGGACATCCCCGTTAACCCTTCTCGAACAGCAGTACCCCCACGATACGACGACGCCCCCGCCCTGAGAAACAGGAACGGGGGCGCCGACGGACGGCTCAGGCGTCGATCACACGTCGAAGTACAGCTCGAACTCGTGCGGGTGCGGACGCAGCTGCAGCGGGGCGATCTCGTTCGCGCGCTTGAAGTCGATCCACGTCTCGATCAGGTCGGACGTGAAGACGTCGCCGGCGAGCAGGAACTCGTGGTCGCGCTCCAGGGAGTCCAGGACGGCCGGGAGGGAGGTCGGGACCTGGGCGACGTTCGCGTGCTCCTCGGGAGCCAGCTCGTACAGGTCCTTGTCGATCGGCTCGGCCGGCTCGATCTTGTTCTTGATGCCGTCCAGGCCCGCGAGCAGCAGCGCCGAGAAGGCCAGGTACGGGTTGCCGGAGGAGTCGGGCGCGCGGAACTCGACGCGCTTGGCCTTCGGGTTGGAGCCCGTGATCGGGATACGCATCGCGGCGGAGCGGTTGCGCTGCGAGTACACCAGGTTGATCGGCGCCTCGAAGCCCGGCACCAGACGGTGGTAGGAGTTCACCGTCGGGTTGGTGAAGGCCAGCAGCGACGGGGCGTGCTTGAGGATGCCGCCGATGTAGTAGCGGGCCATGTCCGACAGGCCCGCGTAGCCGGCCTCGTCGTAGAACAGCGGGTCGCCGTTGCTCCACAGCGACTGGTGGACGTGCATGCCCGAGCCGTTGTCACCGAAGATCGGCTTCGGCATGAAGGTCGCCGTCTTGCCGTTCTTCCACGCCACGTTCTTCACGATGTACTTGAAGAGCTGAAGGTCGTCGGCCGCGGCGAGCAGCGTGTTGAACTTGTAGTTGATCTCGGCCTGTCCTGCGGTGCCCACCTCGTGGTGCTGGCGCTCGACCTGGAGGCCGGAGTTGGCCAGCTCCAGGGAGATCTCGGCACGCAGGTCGGCGAAGTGGTCGACCGGCGGGACCGGGAAGTAGCCGCCCTTGTAGCGGACCTTGTAGCCGCGGTTGTCCTCCAGCGCACCGGTGTTCCAGGCGCCCGCCTCGGAGTCGATGTGGTAGAAGGACTCGTTCTCGCGGGTCGCGAAGCGCACGCTGTCGAAGACGTAGAACTCGGCCTCGGGACCGAAGTACGCGGTGTCCGCGATACCGGTCGACGCCAGGTACGCCTCGGCCTTCTTGGCCACGTTCCGCGGGTCACGGCTGTACTGCTCGCCCGTGATCGGGTCGTGGATGAAGAAGTTGATGTTGACCGTCTTGTCGCGGCGGAAGGGGTCGACGCGCGCGGTGGACAGGTCGGCGCGGAGCGCCATGTCGGACTCGTGGATGGCCTGGAAGCCGCGGATCGAGGAGCCGTCGAAGGCCAGTTCCTCGTCCGGGTCGAAGGCCGTCGCCGGCAGCGTGAAGTGCTGCATCACACCCGGCAGGTCGCAGAAGCGGACGTCGATGAACTTGACGTCCTCGTCCGCGATGAACTTCTTGGCCTCGTCGGCGTTCTGGAACATCCAGCTCCTCCTACTCCCGACCGTCCGTGCCGGGGTGGTAGTTCGTTCGTGCGGCCAGTGCGGTGGCACACGCTGACCTCGACCCTAGGGACGCGTGATTTCTCAGGCGTGACCCATTTGTTTCGCACAAGTTAACCAGCCCGGTTTCCACGGTAGCCCCGATCCACCCCGCCTGTCCCCGGTCATATACGGGCGCAGTACCGTGGACGGGTGGACAACAGGCAAGCACTCGGATCCTGGCTCTCCGGGCCCCGCGCGGCCATGGAGGACGCCGGTGTCGACTTCGGATACCGGGGTGAGCAACTCGGTCTGCCGGAGCACGGGCCCGGCTCCATCGCCCGCCCGGGCAGGCGCCTCGGCGCCCTGGCCGTGGACTGGGGCCTGTGCCTCTTGATCGCATACGGCCTGATCACACAGGGCTACGACACCGCCACCGGCAACTGGGCGCTGCTCATCCTGTTCGTGATGAGCGCCCTGACCCTCGGCAGTGTCGGCTTCACCCCGGGCAAGCGGCTCTTCGGCCTCAGGGTGCTCGCCCTGGACACCGGCCGCGTCAACCCGCTGCGCGCCCTGCTGCGCACGGTCCTGCTCTGCCTCGCCGTCCCCGCCCTGATCTGGGACCGCGACGGCCGGGGCCTGCACGACCGGCTGGCGCGCACGGTCGAGGTCCGCATCTGAGCCGCAGTCCGCATATATGACGCCGGTCGGGTGACCCCTGCGGCGCCACGGCCCGGGGTCCCGTCGAAATCGAACCGCGTTCGAAACACTGCCGCCATGGACAGGATGTCGAACGACAGCACGTCGACGATCGTGGCGAGGGCGTTCCAGGTCGCCGATATCGCGGCCCGGCACAGCGAGGAGGCGGAAGCCGCCCGGCGTCTTTCGCCACAGGTGGTGCACGCGGTCCGGAACGCCGGGTTCGCGCGCCACTTCGTACCCGCGGCGCATGGCGGTACGGCCGGTGGCTTCACCGAGCTGACCTCCGCGGTCTTCCTCGTCGGCGAGGGCTGCACCTCGGCCGCCTGGGCGGCGTCCCTGTCCGCCTACGCCGGACGGTACGCGGCGTTCCTGCCCGAACAGGGGCAGGCGGAGATCTGGGCGGACGGACCGGACGCCCTGCTCGCCGCCGCGCTGATGCCGTCCGGCACGGCGTGCCGCGTGGACGGCGGCTGGCGGCTGAGCGGTGAGTGGAAGTACATCAGCGGGGTGCACTTCGCCGACTGGGCGCTCGCCTGCGTGGCCGTACCGGACGAGCCGTCCGAGGACCCGCAGGGGCGGCCCGAGGTGCGCTACTTCGCGGTGCCGCAGAAGGACTTCACGATCACCGACAGCTGGTACTCCGTGGGCATGCGGGGCACCGGCAGCGACACCCTGGTGCTCTCCGACGTCTTCGTGCCCGAGCACCGGACCCTGGCCCGCTCCGCCGTCCACGCCGGCCGGGCCCCCGCATCCGACGCGCGCTGCCACATCGTGCCGATGTACGCCGTGAACCGATAGTCACGTCATGATGGACCAGGACACAGAGATACCGGACGCGGCCGTGGCGCCCGAGGAGTTCCGGGTCGCGATGGGCCGCTTCCCCTCGGGTGTCGTGGTGGTGACCACCCGGTGCCAGGACGGCACCCCCCGTGGCTTCACCGCCAGCTCGTTCTGCTCCGTGTCACTGGAGCCGCCGATGGTCCTGGTGTGTCTGGCGAACTCCGCCGACTCGGCGACGTCGTTCGCCCGCTGCGACCGCTTCGCGGTCAGCGTGCTCTCCCCGGTCCACCGCTCGCTCGCGGAGCGCTTCGCGACCAAGGGCGCCGACAAGTTCGCCTCCGGCGGGCTGCGGATCGGCCCCGGCGGACTGCCGACGGTCGAGCGGGCCCTGTCCGAGCTGGACTGTGTGGCACACGCACGTCACCCGGCCGGGGACCATACGGTCCTGATCGGCCGGGTGACGGGTGTACGGCTGGGGGAAGGCTCCCCGATGGACTATTACGACCGGTCCTTCAGGACGCTGGCCTGAGCGATGCGGGCCTGAGGCTCAGCGGGCCTTCGGGCCGCCCTTGGGGAGCTTCATGCCCTTGGGCATCGGCCCCTTCGGCAGCGGCATGTTGCTCATCAGGTCGCCCATGGCCTTCAGCCGGTCGTTGGTCGCGGTGACCTGGGGACCGGAGAGCACTCGCGGGAGCTTGAGCATCGTCGTACGCAGCTTCTTCAGCTCGACCTGGCCCTCGCCCGTGCCCACCATCAGATCGTGCACCGGCACGTCCGCGACGATGCGGTTCATCTTCTTCTTCTCGGCGGCCAGCAGGCTCTTCACCCGGTTCGGGTTGCCCTCGGCGACCAGCACGATGCCGGCCTTGCCGACCGCCCGGTGCACCACGTCCTGGCTGCGGTTCATCGCCACCGCGGGGGTGGTCGTCCAGCCCCGGCCGATGTTGTCCAGTACGGCCGCGGCCGCGCCCGGCTGGCCCTCCATCTGCCCGAAGGCGGCCCGCTCGGCCCGCCGCCCGAACACGATCGCCGTGCCCAGGAAGGCGAGCAGCACACCCAGGATGCCGAGGTAGATCGGGTGACCGATCAGGAAGCCGATCGCGAGAAAGACACCGAGGATGAGGAGGAAGACCCCCGCAAGCACCAAGCCGATCGTCTTGTCGGCCCTGCGGGTCATCTTGTACGTCAGGGCGATCTGCTTCAGACGCCCGGGGTTAGCGGCATCTGCCGCGCTGTCACTTCTCGCCATGGGACGAAGTCTACGTGGCCCCGCGAGCGCCGACGACGGCAGTGCCGGTCCCTCGGCGGTCCACCGGTGGTCCCTCGCGGTCAGAGACGGGGGGCGTGCGCCCGCTCCAGCACCTGCTGGGCCTCGACACGGTCCTTGGCCCGGCGGCGGTCCTCGAGGACGGACGTCCAGGCATTGCGGCGGGCGGTGCGCTGGCCGCTGCTCATGAGCAGCGATTCGACGGCACGGAGTGCAGTGGTGAAGGACGGAATGGCGGTGGCGCGTACCGGCGCGGCCTGCATGGTGGAGGTCCCCCCTCGGAGCGGCTTCGGGTGTACGTGGTGTGAGTCCAGCGTCACTGATTGGTGTTACCAGGGCGTGACCGACCGGTCAAACGCCAATGAAGCCTTGATAGGGAGCACGAAAACGTTGACGCGGCCCTGACGACGTGCCCATCTGCGGGGACGCCCAGGACCGCGTCAATTGGCCTTTACCGAGCGGTAGTTGCTTGTGCGCAGTTTCACACGCGCCCGGTGGCACTCCGTGCCATCAGACGGCCTGCGAGGCGACGTAAGAACCACGCTTCTCGACGGCCATCTGGTACAGCCGGCCGGCGCGGTAGGAGGAGCGGACCAGCGGGCCCGACATCACACCGGAGAAGCCGATCTGCTCGGCCTCCTCCTTCAGCTCCACGAACTCGTTCGGCTTGACCCAGCGCTCCACCGGGTGGTGGCGCACGGAGGGGCGCAGGTACTGCGTGATGGTGATCAGCTCGCAGCCCGCCTCGTGCAGCTGGCGCAGCGCCTCGCTGACCTCCTCACGGGTCTCGCCCATGCCGAGGATCAGATTCGACTTGGTGACCAGACCGAAGTCACGGGCCTCGGTGATGACCTTCAGCGAACGCTCGTAGCGGAAGCCCGGGCGGATGCGCTTGAAGATCCGGGGGACCGTCTCGACGTTGTGCGCGAAGACCTCGGGCCGGGACTCGAAGACCTGCTGGAGCAGCTCCGGGACGGCGTTGAAGTCGGGGGCCAGCAGCTCGACCTTGGTGCGGCCTGCCTCACGGCCGGCGGTCTGCTGATGGATCTGGCGGACCGTCTCGGCGTACAGCCAGGCGCCGCCGTCCTCCAGGTCGTCGCGGGCGACGCCGGTGATGGTGGCGTAGTTCAGGTCCATGGTGACCACGGACTCGCCGACGCGGCGCGGCTCGTCGCGGTCCAGCGCCTCGGGCTTGCCGGTGTCGATCTGGCAGAAGTCGCAGCGCCGGGTGCACTGGTCGCCGCCGATGAGGAAGGTCGCCTCGCGGTCCTCCCAGCACTCGTAGATGTTGGGACAACCGGCTTCCTGGCACACCGTGTGCAGCCCCTCGCTCTTCACGAGGTTCTGCATCTTCGTGTACTCGGGACCCATTTTCGCCCGGGTCTTGATCCACTCGGGCTTGCGCTCGATGGGGGTCTGGGCGTTCCGGACCTCAAGGCGCAGCATCTTGCGTCCGTCGGGTGTGACTGCGGACACATCGGCTCCCTGTAGCTTCGATTCTTCGGCGTACACCAGGGTACGCCCGTGTTTACTCAGCCCTGCCGTGAGGCCAACCCCATGGCCGCAGGGCTGATTCCCGGCGTCAGACGGCCGCCTTCTCGATCTCCCGCGGCTTCAGTTCCGCGTTCTCCAGTACCTCCCTCAAGTGCCGCTCGATGACCGGCAGCACCTCGTCGATCGTCACGTCCCGGCCGAGCTCGGTGGCGAGGGAGGCGACGCCCGCGTCGCGGATGCCGCAGGGGATGATGCGGTCGAACCACTTGTTGTCGGGGTTCACGTTCAGCGCGAAGCCGTGCATCGTGACGCCCTTGGCGACCCGGATGCCGATCGCGGCGATCTTGCGGTCCTCGCGGCGCTGGCCCGCGTTGGACGGGGCGTACTCGGGGCCGTTCAGACGGGCGTCGAACTCCTCGTCCTGCAGACGGGGGTCGAAGTCGAGGGACAGGCCGCCGATGGCGGGGCGCTGCTCGACCGGGTCGCCGAGCACCCAGACTCCGCTGCGGCCCTCGACCCGGGTGGTCTCCAGGCCGAACTCCGCGCAGGTGCGGATCAGGGCGTCTTCGAGGCGCCGTACATGCGCCACGACGTCCACCGGACGCGGGAGCTTCTGGATCGGGTAGCCGACCAGCTGGCCCGGGCCGTGCCAGGTGATCTTGCCGCCGCGGTCCACGTCGATGACGGGGGTGCCGTCGAGTGGGCGCTCGTTGTCCGCGGTGCGGCGTCCGGCCGTATACACCGGCGGGTGTTCGAGGAGCAGCACGGTGTCGGGGACCTCGTCGGCGAACCGCGCCGCGTGCACCCGGCGCTGCTCGTCCCAGGCCTCCTGGTACTCGACGGCATCAGCGCCGAACCCCAAACGGACGAACCGCAACTCACTCACGGCAAGCGCCTCCCTGGACGTCGTAAGGCACGAATGGTGCCTACGCCACTGTACGACTGCCGGTCGAGCGTCAGCCCTGGGGCCAATCCTCACACGATCGGATGAACGGGTGGGGAAGTGTGCGATCACCTGCTCACTCTCCGCTACATTCGCGCCGTTCACAGAGGCCATAAGGGCTGCTCACAGGCAATCCGGGCAAGTCAAAGGCCTGGAAGGCAGGAGACCGCACCGCAGATGACGGAACGACCCGCGCAGCGCACTCCCAACCGCCAGCTCGCCGCGCTCATCGCAGAAGCGGGGTTCTCCAACGCGGGTCTCGCTCGTCGCGTGGACCAGCTCGGACTCGAACACGGGCTGGACCTGAGATACGACAAGACGTCCGTGACCCGGTGGCTGCGCGGACAGCAGCCGCGCGGCACCACCCCCGCCCTCATCGCCGAGGTCTTCACCCGCCGCCTCGGCCGCCGGCTCACCGCCCAGGACCTCGGTCTGGACGCCTGCGCCCCCGTCTACGCGGGCCTGGAGTTCGCCGCGACCCCCGAGGAGGCCGTGGACATCGTCAGCGGTCTGTGGCGCAAGGACTCCGGCAGCCACGCCGAACTGCGCAAGATCGCGTTCACCCCGGCCGGGCTGGTGGTGCCCAGCCGGGACTGGCTGATCGGCCGGGCCGACGACAAGGTCGCGCACGGCGAGGGGCCGGTGCGGGTGCCGGTGCAGAACCGCCCTTCGGTACCCCGCCAGCGCGGCCAGGCCGAGCGCGGCCCCGGCCAGAAGGTCACCGGGGGCGATATCAACGCCCTCCGCTCGGTCGGCGAGCTCTTCCGCACCCTCGACAACATGTACGGCGGCGGCCATGCCCGCCAGGCCCTCGTGCGCTACCTGGAGCACGAGTGCGAGCCGATGCTGCGCGGCACCTACGGCGAGCAGACCGGCCGCCGTCTGTTCGCCGCGGCCGCCGACCTGACCCGCCTCGCGGGCTGGACCTCGTACGACATCGCAGCGCACGGTCTCGCGCAGCGGTACTACGTCCAGTCGCTGCGGCTGGCACAGGCGGCAGGGGACCGGGCGTACGGCTCGTATGTGCTGGTCACCATGAGCCGGCAGGCCGTCTATCTCGGGCACGGGCGGGAGGCGGTGCAGCTGGCCCGGGTGGCCCAGCAGGGCGTCGGGACCACCGCCCCGCCCACCGTCCAGGCGCTGCTGCACTCGGCCGAGGCACGCGGGCACGGGGTGCTGGGGGAGGTACGGGCGTGCACGGCGTCCCTGGTCCGCGCCGAGCGCGCCCTGGAGGCAGCCCGGCCCGGCGACGAGGTCCCGCACTGGGCACGCTTCTTCGACGAGGCGCAACTGGCGGACGAGTTCGGCCACTGCCACCGGGACCTGCAACAGTTCCGGGCGGCAGTGCAGCACGCCGAGCGTTCCCTCCAACTCCGGGCCCCCGCCTTCGCCCGCAGCCGCCTCTTCTGCCGAGTAGTGCTCGCCTCCGCCCGCCTGGGCCTGGGCGAACTGGACCAGGCCTGCGCCTTGGGTGCGGAGGCCGCGGGCCAGGCGGCTGAGATGCGCTCGGTGAGGGCCCTGGAGTACATCAGGGACTTCGAACGCAGGCTGGAGCCGTACAAGGACGCGGCGCCGGTGAGGGGTTATCGGGACAAGGTGGCGGCGGTACTGGGCTGAGGGGGGTCCGGCACCGCCGGCGTGGCGGTGCCGAACCGAGCGCCGCTACGCCGCCCTCGCCTCCGTAGCCACCGGCTCCGCCCTGTGCAGTGAGCCCGCCGCTCCCAGGTCCGTCAGGAGGGAGCGGGCCGCGCGGTGGGCCGAGTGCAGGGCGCCCTGGACGGTGCTGGTGTCGCGGTGGTCGCCGCAGACGTACAGGCCTGCCAGGAGGCGTACCGGGCGGTGGGGGTCGTGCGGGGGGCGCATGGACGGGACCGCGTCGGGGGTGTGGTGCACCGCCAGTGTTTCCCAGCGTGCTGTGGGTGTGCCGTACAGGCGCGCGAGGTGGGTGCGGACCGCCGTATCGAGGTCGGCCGGGGGTGTGCCCAGGATCGTCGACGACACCAGGGCCCGGCCCGCGGGCGCCCGCGTCGGGTCCACCGCGCTCACCACCGCCGTGTGCGCGACCGGGCCGCCCCTGTCGGCGTCCAGGAGCAGTGCGGCGCCGGTCGTCGGCGGCTCGTCCGTCGTGTGGTGGACGACCGTCACCGGGTGGAAGTCCGGGACCCGCAGGCCGGGCAGCAGTTCGGCGGCGGTGCGGGCGCCCGTGGCCAACAGAACCGCGCGGCAGCGGAACACGCCGTGCTCCGCCGTGGTCACCGAGGTCGTGGAGACCGAGGTGACCCGCACCCCCGTGTGCACGGTCCCCGCGGGCAGCGAGCGCGCGAGCAGATGCGGCAGCGCCTCCGCGCCCCCCTCCGGCACACAGAGCCGCCCGCTGGCGAAGGAGTGCAGCGCCAGATCCGCGCATCGGCTGGAGGCCGTCAGCTCCGGATCGCACAGCAGGGCCGACAGCAGCGGCCGTAGGAAGCCGTCGGCCGTGCGGGCCGGAAGACCGCGGGTCGTCAGCGACCGACTGGCCGTCGACTCCGGGCGGGCCAGCAGGCGTTCGACGGGCGTGCCCGCGAGACGGGCCAGCGCGGCGGCGAGTCGCGCCTGGTCGACCGCCGTGCCCAGCGGCGCGCGCGGCGCCGAGGCGGGCCGGGGGGCGCTCGCCAGGGCGCGCGCCGCGTGGAGTGCGCCCCTTGCGCCACCCTGAGGCGCCGGAGCGCCCACGCGATGGTGTCGTCCGTCGCTGTGCAGCAGGACCCCCGGAGCGAAGGTGCTCAGGGCGAGCGCGTCGAGTCCCGGGGTCAGTCGCAGTTCGGGATACGACGTGGACATCAGCTGCCCGATGCGGTCGAGCCGGAAGCCGTCGACCTTCTCGGTC
The DNA here is from genome assembly GCF_036173105.1 of Streptomyces sp. NBC_00287. Taxonomy (NCBI): domain Bacteria; kingdom Bacillati; phylum Actinomycetota; class Actinomycetes; order Kitasatosporales; family Streptomycetaceae; genus Streptomyces; species Streptomyces sp. NBC_00287. The sequence continues at coordinate 2,705,017 of NZ_CP108053.1, read as the reverse complement.
GACATACGGCCGCCCACGTCATGGGCGGCCTCCAGAACGGCGGTGGTCACTCCTGCGCTGGTCAGCCGATGCGCCGCCGCGAGGCCGGCGATCCCGGCTCCCACCACGACGACGTCCGCCTGGTACGCGGGCTCAAGCACGTGCCCCTCCTCGAGGTTGCGCGGCCGGTGGAGACGTCATGCCCCCAACAGGCTCCGGGGATACCCGAGTTCGGGTCGAGGTTAGGGCCGTGATCGGTCAGGGGAAGTCGCGCATCGACAGGGCACGGTCGCACAACGGTCGCATACGGACAGGAGGTTGGTCGTACGTCATCGCAGTGCTGCCCGTACGGCCCCTTCGATGTCCGGGAACGCAAAGCTGAACCCCGACTCCAACAGCCGCTTCGGCACCACCCGCGCACTGCCGAGCACATCCCCGGCCATCTCCCCGAGCACCGTCCGCAGCACCGGCGCCGGCACCGTGAAGAGCGTCGGCCGGTGCAGCACGCGCCCCATCGCCGCGGTGATCTCACGGTTCGTCACCGGCTCGGGCGCGGTCACGTTGAACGGCCCCGACAGGCCCTCGGCCGCCATCAGATGCCGGATCGCCGCCACCTCGTCGTGCAGCGAGACGAACGACCAGTACTGCCGCCCGTCGCCCATCCGCCCGCCGAGCCCCGCCTTGAACAGCGGGAACAGCCGTCCCCACGCCCCGCCGCGCCGGGCCACCACCAGACCCGTGCGCACGAACACCGTGCGCACACCCGCCCGTTCGGCGGGCGCCGCGGCCCCCTCCCACTCCACGCACAGCTCGGGCAGAAACCCCTCTCCGTGCGGCGCGCTCTCGTCGACGACCCGGTCGCCGGTCTCGCCGTAGTAGCCGATCGCGCTGCCGTTGACGAAGACCCGCGGCGGCTGGTCCATGCTCGCCATGGCCTCCGCGAGTGCCGCTGTGCCCAGCACCCGGCTGCACCGGATCCGTGTCTTGTACGCGTCCGTCCAGCGCCGCGAACCCACGTTGGCCCCCGCGAAGTTGAGCACCGCGTCGCATCCGGCGAGCGAGGCCGCGTCGACGAACCGGGCCTCGGGGTCCCAGCGGATCTCGTCCTTGGCCCGGGGCGCGCGCCGTACCAGGCGCACCACCTCGTACCCGTCCGCCGTCAGGGACCGCACCAGGGCGCCGCCGATGAGCCCGGACGCCCCGGCCACCGCGATTCTTGAAAGTTCCATGATCCCATCCTGTCCCCGCCGTCATAAATGCCTGGTCAGCTCGGCCTGTCGGCGTCGTAAGGTGGCCGCCATGTCCGAGTCCCGCCCAGCGCCGCACATACGTATCGCCCTCCCCGACGACGAGGAGGAGCTGGCCCGCCTCGACCGTGCCACCTGGTCGACGCTGCACGCGGTCACACCGCGCCCGCAACCGCCGTACAACCCTTTCTTCGATGAGCGCCACCACCCCGACGACTATCTGGTCGCCGAGCTGCACGGCCGTCTCGTCGGCTACACCCGGCTTGCCTTCCCCACTCCGCTCGCCTCGAACGCGCATGTCCGGCAGATCCAGGGGCTGGCCGTCGCCGACGAGGCGCGGGGTCTGGGTGTCGGGCGCGCGCTGATCCGGGCGGCCGTCGAGGAGGCCCGGCGCCGCGGTGCCCGTCGGCTGACCCTGCGGGTCCTCGGCCACAACACCCCGGCCCGAAAGCTCTACGAGTCCGAGGGATTCGTGGTGGAGGGCGTACTGCCCGAGGAGTTCTTCATGGAGGGCGTCTACGTCGACGACGTCGTCATGGGGCGCAGTCTCTGACCTGGTCGTAGGCGGCGGCCGCGCGACGTCGGCGTACCGCGAGGAAGAGGGCGGCGCCCGCCACGAGCAGGGAGATCAGGAAGAAGACGGCCACGGGAACCTCCTGGAGATCAGAGAGGTCTCCCATGATCGGGGAGCGGACCGTCCTACGACGTGACCAGCTCGCCCGTGTCCACCGCCCGCGTCGCCTGCGCCGCCCGCTCGGCGTCCCCGGCGTCCCCGGCGACCTCGGCGGCGGTCAGCACGTAGCCGGTCTCGTCGTCGGAGGTGGAGCGGGCGAAGACCACCCCGTACACCCGGCCCTCGGTGGTCAGCAGCGGGCCGCCGGAGTTGCCCGGGCGGACGGTGGAGCGGATCGAGTAGATCTCGCGGGTCACGCTCTCGTCGTTGTAGATGTTCTGGCCCGTCGCCCGCACCCGGTTGGCCACGGTGGCCGCCTGCAGATTGAGATCGCCGTCCTGCGGATAACCGGCGACCACCGCGGAGTCGCCGCGCGCCGCATTGTCGTCGAACTTCAGGACCGGCGCCCTCAGTTCGGGCACGTACAGCACCGCCACGTCCTTGTCCGGGTCGAACAGCACCACCCGTGCGGCATACGACTGTCCCACCCCGCCGACCCGCACGCTCGGCTCGTCGATACCGGCCACCACATGGGCGTTGGTCATCACATGCCGCGCCGCGTAGACGAAGCCGCTGCCCTCGCGGCCCTGGGTGCCGGCGACACCCTCGATCTTGACCGTGCTCAGCTTGGCGGCGTTGGTGGCGGCCGCGGTGACACTGTCGCCGGTGGGCCGGGCGACCTCGGCAGTCGACTCGTTCTCGAACGGGTTGAACACCTGCGGGAAGCCCGCCTGGGTCAGCGCGGAAGTGGCGTTGGAGAACCACCCGGGGGTCGTGTCCGGCATCGCGTCCTGCACGGTCCCCAGCAGCCGGGAGTCCCGGATCGCCGACGTCAGCAGCGGCGAGGAGGACGCGGCCAGCACGCTCGCGGCGACCCAGGCCACGATCAGCACGGCCACCGAATTGGCCACCGCCCCGCCGATCCCGTCGGCCACCCGCAGCGGCCCCCGGTCCAGCTCCCGGCGCAACCGCAGCGCGAGCCGCCCCGCCAGCTCGTGCCCCACCGCCGCCGGGACCAGCACCGTCAGCACCGCGGTCACCGTCGCCGCGGTCGTCCCCGGCGTCACCAGCTCCATGACCCACGGCAGCACCCACACACCGATGACCGCGCCGCCCACGAACCCGGCGAGCGAGACGCACCCGGCGACCAGACCACGCCGGTAACCGGACGCCGCGTAGGCCAGGATCGCCAGCAACAGCAGGATGTCGAGCAGGTCCACGGAGCCGCCTTTCTCTCGGACCATCCAGTACGCACGGAACGGGCCCGATGATCAGCCACGCGCGCGTGGCGCCCGGACGGGCCACGCGTGCGTGTACCCCGGAAAACGCCGCAGACCATGACGATGGTTCCACCAGGTGGCAGAGCGCACATCGCGGGCGGAGCGGATCCGTCGGACAGTGGGTCCATGTGTGTCTTCCGACCGGCCTTCCGAAGAACGCGGGGGGCACGAAGGCGTCGTACCGCCCGAATACCCGGCGCGGCGCTCGTCGCGCTCGGCTGTCTGCCGGGGCTCGCCGCCGTGACGGCGCTGGTCCTGTGCGCGAGCGGCGTGGAGCGCCCCACGGCCGCCGTACGCCCCCTCGCGGCCCGTCCCGCCGCCCTGCACGCCGCCAGCCGGCCGCCCATCGTGCCGCGCTCGGAATGGCTCGACGAGGACACCCGTCGCAAGCAGCCGCCGCCGCGTTACGACGACAAGGTCGTCGCCGTCTTCATCCACCACACCGACTCGCCCAACGCCTACGACTGCGCCGAGGCGCCCCGCATCATCCGCTACCTGTACACGGGACAGACGGGCGGCCGGGACTGGGACGACATCGGCTACAACTTCCTCGTCGACCGCTGCGGCACCATCTACGAGGGTCGCGCGGGCGGCACCGACCGCCCCGTCACCGGCGCCCACACCCAGGGCTTCAACCACCGCACCGCCGGCATCGCCGCCCTCGGCACCTTCACGGCCGGCGCGGAGGTGCCCAAGGCGATGACCGACTCCATCGCCGCGCTGGCCGCCTGGAAGCTGGGCCTGTCCGACACCGACCCGCGCGCGAAGGTCCGCCTGGTCTCCAGCAACAGCGGCAGCCGGTACTCGCGCGGCACCACCGCCACCCTGCATGCCCTCGCCGGGCACACGGACGGCTACATGACCAGCTGCCCCGGCGCCGCCCTCAGCGCCCGGCTGCCCGAGATCCGGGGGCTGGCGGCCCGCCTACAGGGCCGCCGCTGAGCTCGCCGGAACCGAGGCTCACAGGAAGGGCACAGCGCTCCCGCAGGGTGCTCAGATCCCGCCGCCCTACCGTCGTGATCACAAGCCGACCGGAGGTGGGGACACATGAAGAGCAGCAGGCGTATGTGGACGGTGGTCTGTGCGGTCGCGACCGTCGTCCTGGGACCGGCCGCCGTCACGGCGTCGGCCCTCGACCAGGCCAACGCGGCACCCCAGCATCACGCGATGAAGGCCGACCGGACGCAGGCGTACATCCCGTCCGACCCGAGCCGTCAGTCCCGGAACCGGTCCCAGAGTTTGGGGTAACGATCCGCCAGTGCCCGCTCGTTCTCGAAGTCGACGGGGGCGCCCTCCGGTTCCGCGGCGGCGGGCGGGATGCCGAGGTCCGGGGCGACGGTGCCGGTGAGCTGCTCGTAGGCCTCGTCGGCCGCGTAGCCGAGCTCCTCGCCGTCGCCGTCGAACTCCTCGTCGAAGTCGTCCAGGAGATCGGCGAGCGAGTCGGGATCGTGCACAGCGCCCTCGTACACCTCCCGGCCCTGGCCGATCAGCCAGCACCGGAAGAAGTCGAAGGCGTCGTCGCTCGCGCCGTCCAGCAGCACCCAGGCGGCGCCCCACAGATCCCAGGTGTAGGCGCGGTTGTAGCGGGCCTCGAAATGACGGGCGAAGTCGAGGACCATCTCGGGGTCCAGCTGCAGGAGCCGTTCCACCAGCAGGTCGGCCTGCTCCTCGGGGTCGCCCTCGGCGGCCTCGCGGGTGGCGTCCACCAGCTCCCAGAACTCCGTCTCGTCCATCACGGGTCCAGCATCGGCCCTGGACGGGTGGGGCGCACGTGGAGTGTGGCGGATTGTTATCGGGCGTCCGCGGTTGTTATCGCGCCTGTTCCGCGCCGTACAGCGCGGCAAGACGGATCGCGTCGGCCGCGCAGCGCGCCCGCAGGGTCTCGGGCGCCAGCACCTCGACCTCCGGGCCCAGCGAGGCGAGCTGGGTGTGCGCGACCTCCTCGGACTCCACGGGAACCGTCGCGGTCACCCACCCGGCCCCGTCCGGCTCGCCCGCCTCCGCGAGCGCCTCCCGCGCGGACTGCGGATCGACGGCGTACGGCAGCCTGCGCACACCGTCCGGGGAGAGCCGTACGACGACCTCGGCGCGCAGGATGGACCGCGCGAACTGCTCGGCCCGCTCCTCCCAGAAGGCGGGCAGATCGAACTCCTCGTCCCGCTCGAACCGCTCCTCGCCGGCCTCGACGGCGGTGAACCGGTCGATGCGATAGACGCGGTACGTCCCATGGCCCGCGACCCGCGCGCACAGATACCAGACCCCGGCCTTCAGCACGAGCCCATACGGCTCCAGCTCCCGCCGCACCTCACCCTCGCCCCGCCGGTACACCGCGACGACCCGCCGGTCGTCCCACACGGCCTCCGCGACCGCGGGCAGCAGCGCGGGTGTCTCGGGCTCCTTGAACCAGTTGGGCGCGTCGAGATGGAACCGCTGGGAGGCGGTCCGCGAGGCATCCTTCAGCGACGGCATCAAAGCGGCGGACACCTTGAGCCGCGCGGCGGAGGCGGCATCCTCGAGCCCCATCTCCCGCAGCGCCCCGGGCACCCCGGACAGGAACAGCGCCTCGGCCTCACTGCGGTGCAGCCCCGTCAGCCGCGTCCGATACCCCCCGATCAGCCGATAGCCTCCGGCGCGCCCCCGGTCGGCGTACACCGGAACCCCCGCCTCCGACAGCGCCTGCGCATCCCGGGTCACGGTCCGCTCGGACACCTCGAGCTCCCGAGCCAGCTCGGCCGCGGTCATGGAGGGCCGGGACTGGAGCAGCAGGACCATCTTGATCAGACGTGCGGCGCGCATACGGCCATCATGCAGGAGGCCCCCACCGAAGTGAGGGCCTCCTTGACGTCCTGTCTTACAGGCCGTACTTCTCGCGCGCTTCCTTCACCGCCGTCGCCTGGGCCTCGCCGCGCTTGGCGAGCTGGGCCAGCGCCGCGACCACGATGGACTCGGCGTCCACACCGAAGTGACGGCGGGCCGCCTCACGGGTGTCGGAGAGGCCGAAGCCGTCGGCGCCCAGCGAGGAGTAGTCCTGCTCGACCCACTGCGCGATCTGGTCGGGGACCTGCCGCATGTAGTCGGAGACCGCCAGCACCGGACCCTCGGCACCGTGCAGCGCCTGCCGTACGTACGGCACCCGCTCCTCGCCCCGCAGCAGCGCCGCGTCCGCCTCCAGGGCGTCGCGCCGCAGCTCGGTCCAGGACGTCGCCGACCAGACGTCGGCCGCGACACCCCACTCCTCGGCGAGCATCCGCTGCGCCTTCAGCGCCCAGTGGATCGCCGTACCGGAGCCCAGCAGCTGGATGCGCGGGGCGTTCGCCGGCACGGTCACGCCCGCCGACTCCGCCGTGTTGAAGCGGTACAGGCCCTTGACGATGCCCTCGTCGATACCGAGTCCGGCCGGCTTCGCGGGCTGCGGCATCGGCTCGTTGTAGACCGTCAGGTAGTAGAAGACGTTCGCGTCCTCACCCGGCGCCGCCTCGCCGTACATCCGGCGCAGACCGTCCTTGACGATGGCCGCGACCTCGTAGGCGAAGGCCGGGTCGTACGTCAGGGCGGCGGGGTTGGTCGCCGCGATGACGGGGGAGTGGCCGTCGGCGTGCTGGAGACCCTCACCGGTCAGCGTCGTACGACCGGCGGTGGCGCCGATGAGGAAGCCGCGGCCGAGCTGGTCGCCGAGCTGCCACATCTGGTCGGCCGTGCGCTGCCAGCCGAACATCGAGTAGAAGATGTAGAACGGGATCATCGCCTCGCCATGCGTGGAGTACGCGGTGGAAGCGGCGATGAAGTCGGCCATCGAACCGGCCTCGGTGATCCCCTCGTTGAGGATCTGGCCGTTCTTGGCCTCCTTGTAGTACATGAGCTGGTCGCGGTCGACGGGCTCGTACGTCTGCCCCTTGGGCGAGTAGATGCCCAGCGACGGGAACAGGCTCTCCATACCGAAGGTGCGCGCCTCGTCCGGCACGATCGGCACCCAGCGCTTGCCCGTCTCCTTGTCCCGGACCAGGTCCTTGACGAGCCGGACGAAGGCCATGGTGGTGGCCACGTTCTGGCTGCCCGAGCCCTTGTCGAAGGAGGCGAACGCCTTCTCGGCGGGGGCGGGCAGCGGGGCGACGGCGTGCGTACGACGGGCCGGGGCGGGACCGCCGAGGGCCGCGCGACGCTCCTGGAGGTAACGGACCTCGGGGGAGTCGGCGCCCGGGTGGCCGTAAGGCACCACACCGTCGACGAAGTCGCTGTCCTTGATGGGCAGTTCGAGCAGATCACGCATCGTCTTGAACTCGTCCACCGTCAGCTTCTTCATCTGATGGTTGGCGTTCTTCGACGCGAAGCCCTCGCCGAGGGTGTGACCCTTGACCGTCTGGGCCAGGATCACGGTCGGCGCGCCCTTGAACTCGACGGCGGCCTTGTAGGCGGCGTAGACCTTGCGCGCCTCGTGACCACCGCGGGAGAGGTGGAAGCACTCCAGGATCTTGTCGTCGCTCAGCAGCTTCGCCATCTCGACGAGCGCCGGGTCGGCGCCGAAGAAGTCCTGGCGGATATAGGCGGCGTCACGGGTCTGGTACGTCTGGACCTGCGCGTCCGGTACCTGGCGGAGCCGTCGTACGAGCGCACCCGTGGTGTCGAGCGCGAACAGTTCGTCCCACGCCGTACCCCACAGCGTCTTGATGACATTCCAGCCGGCGCCGCGGAACTGGGCCTCCAGCTCCTGCACGATCTTGAAGTTCGCGCGGACCGGGCCGTCGAGGCGCTGCAGATTGCAGTTGATGACGAAGGTGAGGTTGTCGAGACCCTCACGGCTCGCCAGCGCGAGTGCGGCCGTCGACTCGGGCTCGTCCATCTCGCCGTCACCGAGGAAGGCCCACACGTGCGAGGCGGAGACGTCCTTGATACCCCGGTTGGTGAGGTACCGGTTGAAGCGCGCCTGGTAGATGGCGGAGAGCGGACCGAGACCCATGGAGACGGTCGGGAACTCCCACAGCCAGGGAAGGCGGCGCGGGTGCGGGTACGACGGGAGGCCGTTGCCGCCGGATTCCTGGCGGAAGTGATCGAGGTGGTGCTCGTTCAGCCGCCCGTCGAGGAAGGCGCGGGCGTAGATGCCGGGGGAGGCGTGCCCCTGGATGTACAGCTGGTCACCTGACCCGTCCGCCTCCTTCCCCTTGAAGAAGTGGTTGAAGCCGGTCTCGTACAGCCAGGCGGCGGAGGCGAAGGTGGCGATGTGGCCGCCGACGCCGTATTTGCTGCCGCGGGTCACCATGGCGGCCGCGTTCCAGCGGTTCCAGGCGGTGATCTTCCGCTCCATCTCCTCGTCGCCGGGGACGGGTGCCTCGGCGGCGGTGGGGATGGTGTTGAGGTAGTCGGTCTCGAGCAGCTTGGGCAGCGCGATGCCGGTGCCCTCCGCGCGCTCCAGCGTGCGACGCATCAGATAAGCCGCACGGTGCGGGCCGGCCGCCTTGGCGACCGCGTCCAGCGAGGCCTGCCATTCGGCGGTCTCCTCCGGGTCCCGGTCGTGGAGCTGGTCGAGCTCGCTGGGCTGGATGGCGTAGGGGTCGGTCATGTCGCCGCCTTCCTCAGTCGAAGGGGGTTCCCTCATCGGTAAGGGTTCGGGGGTGCCCTTGGTCTTTGGCAGGACAGGGCGTGGGTCTCGGTTCAGACCCGTCGGCGACTGTAACTCCCTGATCGATGATCGATCAAAGGGTTGAAGGGGAAAACCTCTCGATAACGAGAAAGTCGGCACGGGGTGCCGCTGGCGGTGGCACCGGGTGACGTGAGTTTTCCCAGGTGGGACGACGTATGAGCGGGGGTGCGCTCAGGTCTCGTGGCCCGGGCGTTCGCTCAGGGCTTGGGCCTTGCGCTCAGGCTTCGTGGCGCGGGGCGCAGCCGAGGACGTGAGCCTTGACCAGTTCCGCGATGCGCGGGTCACGCCGCCGGAAGGCCTGCACGAGCTCCTCGTGCTCTTCGGCGTACGACTGCTGAACGGTCCCCAGCCACCGAATGGAGAGGGCGGTGAAGACCTCGATGCCGAGCCCTTCCCAGGTGTGCAGCAGGACAGAATTCCCGGCGGCCCGGACCATCTCCCGATGGAAGCCGACGGTGTGCCGCACCTGTGCGGTCCCGTCGGCCTTGCGGTCGGCGTCGTACAGCGCGGCGACATGCGGCTCCAGCGCCGAGCAGTCCTCCGCCAGCCGCGCCGCCGCGAGCTCCGCGGCGATGGCTTCGAGACCGGCCCGTACGGGGTAGCTCTCCTCCAGATCGGCCGCGGTCAGATTCCTCACCCGCACGCCCTTGTTGGGCGCCGACTCGATCAGCCGCAGCGACTCCAGCTCACGCAGCGCCTCCCGCACCGGCGTCTGGCTGACCTCCAGCTCGGTCGCGATCCGCCGCTCCACGATCCGCTCGCCCGGCTGCCAGCGTCCGCTGATGATCCCTTCCAGGATGTGCTCGCGGATCTGTTCGCGCAGCGAGTGGACGACGGGGGCGGTCATGAGGGCTCCTTAAGGAGGGGCCACCCATCGGCCCCGGGTTTTGTCTCAACTGTAGATGGCGCAGGGGCGATCTCCTGCGGCTTCTCACTTGACAATTGTCAACCTTCACAACACGCTTGCGATGTTGCTTCGGCCACAGTCAAGGGGGTGAGCCGTGAAGCTGCGCTACAACTACCGGATCCATCTGAACCGGGACCAGCAGCAGGCGCTGGCTCGCTTCTTCGGCTGCGCCCGGGTTGTGTACAACGACGGTCTGCGTACGCGGAACGAGGCCTACAAGCGCGGTGAGCCATTCATCACCGACGCCCAGTTGCAGAAGCGGGTCATCACGATGGCCAAGAAGACCTCGGAACGGGAATGGCTGAAGGAGGCGCCTTCCGTCGCGTTGGTGCAGTCCCTGGGGGACCTGCATGCCGCGTACCGGAACTTCTTCGCTTGGCGCCGGGGGGACCGCAAGGGCCCGAAGGTGAACCCGCCGAAGCCAAAAAAGAAGGCCGGGCGTCAGTCCCTGCGCTTCACCCGCAACGGCTTCGTTCTGCGGGGCAGCGGGCGCCTGTTCATCGCCAAGCTCGGTGACGTCGTGGTCCGCTGGTCCCGACCGCTGCCGTCCGAGCCGTCGTCGGTCACCATCATCAAAGATCCGACCGGCCGGTACTTCGCTTCCTTCGTCATTGAGACTGAGGACCAGCCGTTGCCCGAGCTGGACCTGGAGGACACCGACACAGGGATCGATCTGGGTCTGTCCTCCTACGCGGTACTGCGCGGCCGGAAGATCACGTCACCGAAGTTTTTCCGGCGTGAGGAGAGGAAACTCCGCCGGGCGCAGCGCAAACTCACCCGTACGCAGAAGGGCAGCAACAACCGGCGCGAGGCCAAGCTGGCTGTCGCCAAGATCCATACCCGCATTGCCGACAGACGGCGTGACTTCATCGAGCAGGAGACCACCAGGATCGTCCGCGAGAGCCAAGCGGTCTACTTGGAGGACCTGAACGTGAAGGGCATGGGCAACAGCCGCGGCAAGCTCGGCAAGTCCGTTTACGACCAGTCGTTCGGAGTCTTCGCCCGCGTTCTTGAGACCAAATGTCACCGCTACGGGCGTGGCTTCAGGAAGGTCGACCGCTGGTTCCCCTCCACTCAGCTGTGCTCGCACTGCGGGGAACTCACCGGGCCAAAAGGCCGGCAGCAGTTGAGTGTGCGTGTGTGGACCTGCACCTGCGGGGCCATGCACGATCGTGACCAGAATGCCGAGTACAACCTTCGAGCCGAGGGACGGCGCATCCTCGCCGCAGGGTCTGCGGAGAGATAAAACGCCTGTGGAGCCCGTGTAAGACCCTGCAAGCCGGGGCAGTGGGCGGTGAAGCAGGAACCACCGGGCGGTGAACCCGCCTGGAGGAGGCCAAGATTAGACAATAAGGCAGCCGCCGAAGCCGGCAGCCGCGCAGCGCAGTGGCGCGCAGGGGCGCTTTCGCGCAGGTGAGACGAGACTTACACGCTACGGCCGACGATCCGGGCCCCCGGGCAGCGTCTTTTTCCGCAACCGCCAGGAGAAGCCACTGCCTCGCGGCTTGACGGTGTCCCGGGTGGGCGGCGTGCGGTACTCGGCGCCGACGAGGTGCAGGGCCTCTGCGAATACGCCCGGGGCGGCGAGGAGCTCGGGCAGGTGGTCGCTGTCCGCGCCGTACATCTCTGCTGCTCCTACGGCGATGCTGTGCGCCTTGCCTACCGAGCGGCCGTGGGCGAGGGCGCTGTAGAGGGTGCGGGAGTAGTCGAGGCAGCTCGTGTCGGTGATGGGGCCGCCGGTGCCGATGACGCAGGGGACGGTCTCGGCCAGTAGCTGCGCGAGCTTGGACGTCCAGCAGGCGCTGAGAACGACGAGGCGCAGCCCCTCCGCCACGAACTCGGTGAGCAGCTTGCACAGACCCTCGTCTGAGATCGGTGCGTCACTGCCGTCGTCGGTGAGGAAGCGGAGGCCGCCGCCAGGGGTCCCGCGAGCGGAGAGGTGGAGTACCGCGGGGGCGCCTCGGATCAGACGGTCGGGGAGGTCCCGGGCCTGGGCTGCCTGGAGGCTCTCCAGGGTGAAGGCGTGGGCGTACTGGGCGTAGGTGATGCTGCGGTGCATCTCGCGGTACTCGGCTCCGGCGTCGGGGGTGCCGGGGACTCGGGGGGAGGCAGCTTGGACCACCAGGATGACAGCGGGGGTGGGGGCGTCATTCGGTGGTGGAGGTCAGGAGCCTCTGGAGGAGGGTGCTCAGGGCCGGGGCGTGTTGGGGTGAGCGGCCCATGAGCGTCGTGATCTCGGTGAGGGCACGGGCGCGCTCGGACTGAGTGGGGGTGGGCCAAGGGGTGGGGTCGTAGGGGTCGTCTGCGAGGACCGCCGAGATGGCCAGGTGCGTGGTGCCGGTGAACTCGTCTTGGTGGACGAGGAGTTCGAGCAGGGCGCAGGCGTTGAGCAACTCGGCGTCTGGGGCGGCCAGGAGGGCCTGGATTCGTTCGTTCAGGGCGGTGCGGTCGGCGATGTACGCGTATGCGGTGGGGATTCCGTCGGCGCTGGCGAGGAGGAGGAGCGCGAAATGGGCGGCGGCTTCGGCTGATTCGCTGTTGGTGAGTAGTTCGACGGCTTGGTCATGCAGGAGATCGTCCACATGGTCCGCGAGGTAAGTCTGGGATTCCTCCCAGGTGGGGCAGTCCATCCAGGTGCTGAGGAGTTCTCCCGTGACGTACGGGCGGAACGCGGTGTCAGGGGTGTCGGTTGCGGCGGCTCGGGCGATCTGGAGATGTTGTTGGGCGGTCTCATGGGCGAGGGCCAGCTCCTCCAAGGCCATGGTCATTTCGGGGGATTGGAGATCGGTTGAGTGTTCGTCCCAGAAGGTGCGGGAGCTGACCCACGTCGGGCATTGGATCCAGTCGATTACGAGCTCGAACGCGGTCTCAGGGAGGTTCAGCCAGGCTGGGGCTTCCTCGCCGGTTGTCGTGCGCCAAGCGGTGTGGATCTGGGCGGAGCCTGTTTCCACCGTGTGATTGAGCTGGCGCAAGAGCTGTCGCGCTCTGAGAGAGGCGAGGTCCAGTCCTTCTGCGGGCGACTGGAGAAGACCGATCAGGGTGCGGATGCCGGCCTCGGTGCCTCCGTTTGTGATCTGGAATTCCGCGCGCTGGGCAGTGATTTGGCGCGCGGCTCCCCGGTGGCAAGTCAGGGACTCCTCTGCCTGGGCGTAGGCGCCGAGGGTCTTCTCGCGCGGTGCGATGTCGGCGAGGTTGTTGAGGGACATGGCGAGGTTGGGGAGGTAGGCGGCGGGGTTGGCTTGGGCGAGGGTGCGGTAGAGGTCGGTGGCTTCGGTGTTGGTGGTGAGTGCGGCGGTGTGGTCTCCGGTCTCGCTCTGGCGGTTGGCGAGGTTGTTGAGGGAGGCGGCGAGGTTGGGGAGGTAGGCGGCGGGGTTGGCTTGGGCGAGGGTGCGGCGGATGGTGACGGCTTCGGTGATGGTGGTGAGTGCGGTGGTGTGGTCTCCGGTCTCGCTCTGGCGGTTGGCGAGGTTGTTGAGGGACATGGCGAGGTTGGGGAGGTAGGCGGCGGGGTTGGCTTGGGCGAGGGTGCGGTAGAGGTCGGTGGCTTCGGTGATGGTGTGGAGCGCGGTGGTGTGGTCTCCGGTCTCGCCCTGGCGGATGGCGAGGTTGTTGAGGGAGCCGGCGAGGTCGGGGAGGTAGGCGGCGGGGTTGGCTTGGGCGAGGGTGCGATAGAGGCCGGCGGCTTCGGTGATGGTGGTGAGCGAAGCGGTGTGGTCTCCGGTGTCGCTCTGATGGTTGGCGAGGTTGTTGAGGGAGCCGGCGAGGTCGGGGAGGTAGGCGGCGGGGTTGGCTTGGGCGAGGGTGCGGTAGACGTCGGTGGCTTCGGTGTTGGTGGTGAGTGCGGCGGTGTGGTCTCCGGTCTCGCTCTGGCGGTTGGCGAGGTTGTTGAGGGAGGCGGCGAGGTTGGGGAGGTAGGCGGCGGGGTTGGCTTGGGCGAGGGTGCGGCGGATGGTGACGGCTTCGGTGATGGTGGTGAGTGCGGTGGTGCGGTCTCCGGTCTCGCTCTGATGGACGGCGAGGTTGTTGAGAGACATGGCGAGCTTGGGGAGGTAGGCGGCGGGGTTGGCTTGGGCGAGGGTGCGGTAGAGGTCGGTGGCTTCGGTGATGGTGGTGAGTGCGGCGCTGCGGTCTCCGGTCTCGCTCTGATGGACGGCGAGGTTGTTGAGGGAGCTGGCGAGGTCGGGGAGGTAGGCGGCGGAGTTGGCTTGGGCGAGGGTGCGGCGGATGGTGACGGCTTCGGTGATGGTGGTGAATGCGGCGGTGCGGTCTCCGGTCTCGCTCTGATGGACGGCGAGGTTGTTGAGGGAGCTGGCGAGGTTGGGGAGGTAGGCGGCGGGGTTGGCTTGGGCGAGGGTGCGGTAGAGGTCGGTGGCTTCGGTGATGGTGGTGAGTGCGGCGGTGCGGTCCCCGGTCTCGCCCTGGCGGTTGGCGAGGTTGTTGAGGGAGGCGGCGAGGTCGGGGAGGTAGGCGGCGGGGTTGGCTTGGGCGAGGGTGCGGCGGATGGTGACGGCTTCGGTGTTGGTGGTGAGTGCGGTGGTGCGGTCTCCGGTCTCGCTCTGATGGATGGCGAGGTTGTTGAGGGACATGGCTAGGTTGGGGAGGTAGGCGGCGGGGTTGGCTTGGGCGAGGGTGCGGTAGAGGTCGGTGGCTTCGGTGATGGTGGTGAGTGCGGCGGTGTGGTCTCCGGTCTCGCTCTGGCGGTTGGCGAGGTTGTTGAGGGACATGGCGAGGTCGGGGAGGTAGGCGGCGGGGTTGGCTTGGGCGAGGGTGCGGTAGAGGTCGGTGGCTTCGGTGATGGTGGTGAGCGAAGCGCTGCGGTCTCCGGTCTCGCTCTTATGTACAGCGAGGTTGTTGAGAGAGGCGGCGAGGCTGGGGAGGTAGGCGGCGGGGTTGGTGTCGACCAGGGTGCGGTAGAGGTCGGTGGCCTCTTGTGACGGCGTGAGCGCTGCTTCTCTCAGACCGGCCTCCGACAGCAACCGGGCAAGTTCCCCAAGCGCCCTCGCCAGCTCGGGCCGGAACACTTCCTCCCGCAGTTCCACGAGTTCCCGCACCAGCGCGATCCCCGTGCCCCCCGCCATGACCGCGTGCTCGACCAGCGACTCCCGCAGATAAGGATTCGCATGCTCCAGGACCGCGGCGTCCTCACTCTGCCTCCGCAGCAGATCGACGAGTCCGCGCGCGACCAGATACGCGGGCCCCGGCTGCCCGTCCCCGCGCTCTCTGCCGGACGATTCCCGCAGATGCTCGATGAACTCGCGGTGGTAGAGCCGGTACACGGCCTGGCCGCCGTCGCTGTCCTCCACGGCATATCGCCCGTACGAGTTGAGGAGCCAGTCCAGATGCTCCCGGTCATACACGGTCCCGCTCGTGCTGATCGCGGTGGCCGCCGCCTCCCAGACCCCCCGGGCGGGCATGCCGTTTCCCGTGCCCCAGGCGAGAGCCGTCAGCAGCTCCTGGGCCGCGAGCGGAAGCACCTCGCCGTCATGCTCCAGCTGGGGTCCGGCGGCAAGGTCCTCGGTGAAGGCCGCGGAGATGGACGCCGGAATGCTGGTCTCCCACCCCTCTGCGTCTGCCTCAGGCGCGTGCCTGAGCACCGAGTCGACCGCCATCTGCGCGAAGAGGAAGCCACCGTGACCGACAGAGGCACGCCGTGCGATCAGATCGGCTGCCTGTTCGGGAAGTCCCGTGGCATGGAGGCGACGACGCGCGTACTTCCTGATGTCGTCGCTGGTATCGGCTTCGTCGTCCAGACTGGCCGCGCGGGCCCGGATTCCCAGGATTCGGCTGACCGCCTTGTCCAGAGGTTCCCCCTCCCGCTCGGCCTCCGGGTTGAACGGACGGTCCCGGGAGGCGAGCAGGACGCATGCCATACGGCTCAACGGCGACAGCAACTGTTCGACGATAGGCGCGGCCTGTTCGGGGGCCGCCTCGTCCAGACCGTCCAGGAGAAGTACTGGGGGACGCTCAGCGGAGGACCACTCCTGCTCGACGTCGGCGATCAGCGCCGCTGGGGTCTGGGGAACATTCAGCCGCAACCGCCGCGCGATGGCCTCTGCCAGCTGCTGGACTGTGAGCCCCCGCAGGTGCAGGGGAACATCCACGGACCCCACTCCGGGATCCGGGTCGTCCTCGTGCAGCGCTTCGTGCTTTTCGATGTCGGCCCTGTGCCGAGGGTCCGAGAGCGTCGCCACCCTCCCCAGCACCGCCGACTTGCCGCTCCCCGCACTACCCGTGACGAGGAACAGCCCCGGCTCCCGGGCCGCCAACCAGTCGACGATCTCGCCGAGCACCCGCCTGCGCCCCGTAAAGAACCAGCCCTCCTCCACCCGGTCCGCCCCGGCCGCCGCCCTGACCAGGTGCTCCACCAGCTCCGCCTCCGCCTTCTCGGCCTTGTGCGGGTTCCCGAACATCGGCATGTCCTGGCCGAGGGAAGCGGGAATCGGCCGCTGCCCCTCGTCCTCGGGCCACTGTTCGAGGGCGGCCTGGATGACCGCGGCCCCGGTCACCCGCCAGTTGCGGGGACTCCACTCGTGCCGGTAGCTCTTGGTCCGGGGACCGTTGCGCAGGACGTCCGACACGGCTTCCAGCAGAATCCCGCGCCCTTCGGCCTTCTCCTGCGGACGACAGCTCGCGACCACGCCGAGCCAGGTCGCCCGGCCCTCGGGCAGGCTCCGCACTGACCAGGCGGACAGCGCCTTCTGTACGGACTCGACGACCCCGGCGCCCGCATGACAGGTGTCGATGAGCATCAGCACCTGATCCGCGTGACTGCGCACGGCCGCGCTCGTCAACAGCCGGGCCGAGTATGTCTGTTCCTCATCGTCGACGGCGTCGGTGTCATGCACTACAAGGCGGAGTTTCTGACCCTGAAGCACCCCGTGCCCGGACCACACCACGATCGCCGGCCCGTGCGACCCGCCCGTCTCCCATCGCTTCCGCCACTCCTCCACCGAGGACCTGAGTACGTCCCGACGGGGGTCCTCCACCACGGTGGGCGTATAGCCGTAGCCCTCCAACAGCGAGCAGAGTTCGTTCAACTGCTCGGTCGCCTTGGGAAGTTCGCGAAAGGAGCGGCTCTCGTACGACCGCACCACAACGCCAAGAACAGTCCCCTGAATCCCCTGCTCACTCACCCGACTCACCCACCAACGTCAGCGCCGTCACCGTCGACTCCGCGCGCCCCTCGACCCATACCGCCAACCGATAAGCCCCGCCCTCGGGAGCGGGAAACACACAGCGGTGCCGCCCGCCCCCAAGGTTCCGCAGGCACCGCTCAGACCCGGGCCGCCCATTAGCGGGCCGCAGCTCGGCGACGATCTGCACGTCGTAGTCGCCAGACACCGAGACCGACACCTCGTACGGCTCCCCATGACCAAGCAGAGACGGAGCCAACACACTCAGCGCCGGTACGTCCATGTCCTCCTCCCCGCGATGGAACGGGGCCTCGTGCCCGAGCCACTCCCACAGCGCGTCGCGCACCCCGCGGTTGTGCTGGAGGGTGCCGTGCTGTTCGTTGGGGGTGAGTGAAGTGCCCACCAGGTAACCCGTGCCCGCGGCATTGGCCGGCCGGGCCGACAGGCGGGGCACGGTGCCGTCGCCGCCCTCGTCGACCCCGTCGATCTCCCAGGCGGGGACCAACAGGTCGTCGGCGTACGACGCCGTCGTCGCGGTCGGCTGGCGGACGCCTACGACCGTCACGAGGTCGGTGCGGGTGTTGCGGGCCTCGGCCCCCAGGCGCAGCTCCTCGTGGAAGCGGGCCGCGTCGGCCAGCAGCTTCTCGTCCGGGCCGGGCAGACCCGTGAGATCGCGGGCGTAAGCGAGACCGTCGGCCGTCGACACGCACGCATAGTCCGGGACCAGCTGATGCAGCGAGGGGAGGGACCGGGCAAGCTCCGTGAGGTTCGCGCCGAACGGGCCCCAGCCCTTGCGCAGGCCGTTGACCAGGTGGGTCAGCGCGTTGAGCGAGCCGCGGTGTGGGGTGCCGAGGGTGATCAGGCGGCGGGTGACCTCGTGTCCGCCGAGGCATTCGACGTAGTACCGGGCCACCAGTCCGCCCATCGAGTGGCAGATGAAGATGACGCGGGCGTCAGCGCGCTCCGGGGCCGAGGACTGCCAGCGCTCGAGTTCCTCCGCGACCAGCTCTTCCAGGCAGTGGGCGTTGTAGCGGCAGGAGAGGCGCCAGTCGTAGCCGAACGCGACGAGGTTCGTGGGGGTGTCGGGAGGGTCGGTCGGCTGGCGGCGGCGCAGGGTGAAATTCCGCTCGAGCCAGTCGAGCAGGGAGTTGTAGCCGTCGACGGGGTGCCAGATGCCCGGGATGACGTGGAGGTCCGGCATGACGCCGACCGGACGTATGCCGTCGCCGGGGTGGTCGTTACCGATGTCGGCCGGCAGGCGCAGCCGCTTGACCGACTGGCTGAAGGTGCGCAGGGCCCGCCATAACGCGCCCCCCGACACATCCCAGACCGCGCCGCCGTCGGCGTTCGCCAGCCGGGTCCCCATGATGCCCGGAAGCACCACCACAAGGTCATGGACAGGTGCGCGCTTCATTGCGGCTCCCCCCGTTGCGCGTGAGTTCACTCACGGTAGCGGGACGGGGGAGGCCTCATCAGGTGAATACGGCGCCCCCGCCCGGAAAGCTCCGGACAGGGGCGCCGTAGTACAGACGAAGCGGCTTACAGACCGAGCTCGACCTCGAACTCGCCCGCCTCCAGGATCGCCTTGACGGCCGTCAGGTAACGGGCCGCGTCGGCGCCGTCCACCAGGCGGTGGTCGTAGGACAGGGTCAGGTACGTCATGTCGCGGACGCCGATGACCGTGCCCTCCTCCGTCTCGATGACGGCGGGGCGCTTGACCGTGGCGCCGATGCCGAGGATCGCGACCTGGCCCGGCGGCACGATGATCGTGTCGAAGAGCGCACCGCGCGAACCGGTGTTGGAGATGGTGAAGGTCGCGCCCGACAGCTCGTCCGGCGTGATCTTGCTGGCCCGGACCTTGCCCGCCAGGTCGGCGGTGGCCTTGGCGATACCGGCGAGGTTGAGGTCACCGGCGTGCTTGATGACCGGGGTCATCAGGCCCTTCTCGGAGTCCACCGCGATACCGATGTTCTCGGTGTCGAAGTAGGTGATGGTCCCCTCGGCCTCGTTGATCTTGGCGTTGATCGGCGCGTGGGCCTTCAGCGCCTGGGCCGCGGCCTTGACGAAGAACGGCATCGGGGAGAGCTTGACGCCCTCGCGAGCCGCGAACGCGTCCTTGGCCCGGGCGCGCAGCTTCATCAGGCGGGTGACGTCGACCTCGACGACCGAGGACAGCTGCGCCTGCTCGTGCAGCGCCTTGACCATGTTGTCGCCGATGACCTTGCGGATGCGCGGCATCTTGACGGTCTGGCCACGGAGGGGGGAGACCTCCAGCGCCGGGGCCTTCTTCGCGGCGGCCGGAGCAGCCGCGGCGGGGGCCGGGGCAGCGGCGGCGGCCTTCGCGGCCTCGGCGGCGGCGATGACGTCCTGCTTGCGGATACGACCGCCGACGCCGGTGCCCTTGACGACGGCCAGGTCGACGCCGTTCTCGGCGGCGAGCTTGCGCACCAGCGGGGTGACGTAGGCGCCCTCGTCGGTCGGCTGGGCGGCAGCGGGCGCCGGAGCGGCCGGAGCCGGGGTGACCGGAGCCGGAGCGGCCGGCGCGGGGGCCGGGGCGGCGGCGACCGGGGCGGGCGCCGGAGCCGGGGCAGCCGGAGCGGCCGGAGCCGGGGCCGGGGGAGCCGCGGGGGCGGCCGGAGCCGGAGCGGGGGCGGCCGGAGCCGGAGCCGCGGCGGCGGGCGCCGGGGCAGCCGCCGGAGCCGCACCCGCGGCGCCGATGACGGCCAGCTTGGCGCCGACCTCGGCCGTCTCGTCCTCGCCGACCACGATCTCCAGCAGCGTGCCGGAGGCGGGGGCGGGGATCTCGGTGTCGACCTTGTCGGTCGAGACCTCGAGCAGCGGCTCGTCGGCCTCGACGCTGTCGCCGACCGACTTCAGCCAGCGAGTGACGGTGCCCTCGGTGACGGACTCGCCGAGCGCGGGCAGGACGACGTCCGTGCCCTCGGCGGAGCCGGCGCCGGCGGCGGCCTCGGCGGTGGGAGCCGGGGCCGGAGCGGCCTGCTCGGTGGACGGGGCAGCGGCCTGCGGGGCGGGCTCGGGAGCCGCGGCGGGCTCGGCGGCCGGGGCCGGGGCGGCAGCGGGCGCGCCCGTGCCGTCGTCGATGACGGCCAGCTCGGCGCCGACCTCAACGGTCTCGTCCTCGGCGACCTTGATGGAAGCCAGGACACCAGCGGCAGGGGAGGGGATCTCGGTGTCGACCTTGTCGGTCGACACCTCGAGCAGCGGCTCGTCGGCCTCGACGCGCTCGCCCTCGGCCTTCAGCCAGCGGGTGACAGTGCCCTCGGTGACGCTCTCGCCGAGCGCCGGAAGGGTTACGGAAACCGCCATGGTTTCGGTTGCTCCTAACGGATTGCGGAAGTCTGTGTCGTCGCGTTCTTCGACCGAGGGTCAGTCGTGCGAGTGAAGCGGCTTGCCCGCCAGGGCCAGGTGGGCCTCGCCCATCGCCTCGTTCTGCGTCGGGTGGGCGTGGATGAGCTGGGCGACCTCGGCCGGCAGCGCTTCCCAGTTGTAGATCAGCTGGGCCTCGCCGACCTGCTCGCCCATGCGGTCGCCGACCATGTGGACGCCGACCACCGCACCGTCCTTCACCTGGACGAGCTTGATCTCGCCCGCGGTGTTGAGGATCTTGCTCTTTCCGTTGCCCGCCAGGTTGTACTTCAGAGCGACGACCTTGTCCGCGCCGTAGATCTCCTTGGCCTTGGCCTCGGTGATACCGACGGAGGCGACCTCCGGGTGGCAGTAGGTCACCCGCGGGACACCGTCGTAGTCGATCGGAACGGTCTTGAGACCGGCCAGACGCTCCGCCACCAGGATGCCCTCGGCGAAGCCGACGTGCGCGAGCTGGAGGGTCGGGACGAGGTCACCGACGGCGGAGACGGTCGGAACGTTGGTGCGCATGTACTCGTCGACGAGGACGTAGCCGCGGTCCATCGCGACGCCCTGCTCCTCGTAGCCGAGACCGGCGGAGACGGGGCCACGGCCCACCGCCACCAGCAGGATCTCGGCCTCGAACTCCTTGCCGTCGACGAGGGTGACCTTGACACCGTCCTGGGTGTACTCGGCCTTCTGGAAGAAGGTGCCCAGGTTGAACTTGATGCCGCGCTTGCGGAACGCGCGCTCAAGAAGCTTGGAGGAGTTCTCGTCCTCGACCGGGACGAGGTGCTTGAGACCCTCGATGACGGTGACGTCCGTACCGAAGGACTTCCAGGCGGAGGCGAACTCGACGCCGATGACACCGCCGCCGAGGACGATCGCCGACTTCGGCACACGGTCCAGGACGAGAGCGTGGTCGGAGGAGATGATGCGGTTGCCGTCGATCTCCAGGCCCGGCAGCGACTTCGGCACGGAGCCGGTCGCGAGCAGGACGTGGCGGCCCTGGACACGCTGGCCGTTGACGTCGACGGAGGTCGGGGAGGACAGTCGGCCCTCACCCTCGATGTACGTCACCTTCCGGGAGGCGATGAGCCCCTGGAGCCCCTTGTACAGGCCGGCGATGACACCGTCCTTGTACTTGTGGACGGCCGGGACGTCGATGCCCTCGAAGGTGGCCTTCACACCGAACTGCTCGCTCTCGCGGGCCTGGTCGGCGATCTCGCCCGCGTGCAGCAGGGCCTTGGTGGGAATGCAACCCCGGTGCAGGCAGGTGCCGCCGACCTTGTCCTTCTCGATCAGGGCGACGTCCAGGCCCAGCTGCGCCCCGCGCAGGGCCGCGGCGTAACCACCGCTACCACCGCCGAGGATCACTAGGTCGAAAACGGTGCTGGCGTCGTTCGCCACGTCACGTCCTCCATGCATGTGCGCCACGCCGGTCTCCAGTGACCGGTCGGCGGCTGGTGTCCGGCCGCTCTTTGCTTTCGGCCCTTCGGTGGGGGCCCTGTCCTGCCGAGCCCCATCTTCGCACTTGTGGGAGGGGAACGAGACGCGGGGCCGACGTGTGAGACACCACACGCTCAAAGGGAAGGGGAGGGTGACACAGGGAAGGGGCGCGGGGAACAGCCCCCACGCCCCTGCATCCGCCGTACGACGGACGAACCCGAGCTCTTAGGCGATCATCAGCCCAAGTCGCCCGCGGCGGTCAGCTCGGCCAACCGCACCAGCGTCCGCACACCAGACCCCGTACCGCCCTTCGGCGTGTACCCGAAGGGCCCCTGCTCGTTGAAGGCAGGACCCGCGATGTCGATGTGCGCCCAGGTGATCCCCTCGCCCACGAACTCCCGCAGGAAGAGCCCCGCGACAAGCCCGCCACCCATCCGCTCACCCATGTTCGCGATGTCGGCGGTGGGAGAGTCCATCCCCTTGCGCAGATGCTCCGGCAGCGGCATCGGCCACGACGGCTCGCCGACCTCCTCCGCAGCCTCCACCACCGCGGAGCGGAACGCGTCGTCGTTGGCCATGACCCCGAACGTCCGGTTCCCCAGCGCCAGCACCATCGCGCCGGTCAGCGTCGCCACGTCCACGATGGCGTCCGGCTTCTCCTCCGACGCCGCCCACAGGGCATCCGCCAGCACCAGCCGTCCCTCGGCGTCGGTGTTGAGCACCTCGACGGTCTTGCCGCTGTACATCCGCAGCACATCACCCGGCCGAGTGGCGGAGCCGGAGGGCATGTTCTCGGCCAGCGCCAGCCAGCCGGTGACGTTGACCTCAAGACCCAGCCGCGCCGCGGCGACGACGGCCGCGAACACCGCGGCCGCACCGCTCATGTCGCACTTCATCGTCTCGTTGTGGCCCGCCGGCTTCAGTGAGATGCCGCCCGAGTCGTAGGTGATGCCCTTGCCGACGAACGCGAGGTGCTTCTTCGCCTTCGAGTGCGTGTACGACAGCTTCACCAGCCGCGGCCCCGCCGCGGACCCGGCGCCGACGCCGAGGATGCCGCCGTACCCGCCCTTGGCCAGGGCCTTCTCGTCGAGCACCTGCACCTTGATGCCGTGCTCCTTGGCCGCCACCTGGGCGACCGCGGCGAACGACTCCGGGTTGAGGTCGTTCGGCGGGGTGTTGATCAGGTCACGGGCGCGGTTGAGCTCCTCGATGACGGCGGTGGCCCGCTCGACCGCGGCCTTGAACGCCTTGTCCCGCGGCTTCCCGCCGAGCAGGGCGACCTCGCCCAGCGGGCCCTTGCCGTTGCCCTTGGCGTCCTTGCCGTTGTCCTTGTAGGCGTCGAAGGAGTACGCGCCGAGCAGCGCGCCCTCCGCGACGGCACCGGCGTCCGCGGCGTCCGCGAGGGGAAGAGCGAAGGCGGCCTTCTTCGAGCCGGCGAGCGCACGCGCTGCCGCACCCGCGGCCTTGCGCAGCGCCTCCGCGCTGTACTCGGCGTCCTTCTCGGGCTCCGCGCCGAGGCCGACGGCCACCACGAGGGGCGCCTTGAAGCCGGCCGGCGCCGGGAGCTTGGTCACCTCGCCCTCGCCGCCGGAGGCACCGAGGGTCTCCAGGACGCCGGCGAGCCGGCCGTCGTAGGCCTTGTCCAGGGCTTCGGCGCCCGGGGCGACCACGGGGCCCTTGGCGCCCTTGGCGACACCGATCACGATCGCGTCGGCCCGCAGGCCGGGCGCCGCGGCGGTGCTGAGAGTGAGAGCAGTCACGGTGGTGAAATCTCGCTTCCGATGTGAAGTTGCAGTGGCCGAAAGGTGTGGGTCGACCGGGCCCGACGGCCGACCCTATTTCCGACAAGAGGGCGCGGACTCAGCGGGGCCTTCCCCGGTGCGGCTGACACTCGGGACGAGCCTACGCGCGTGTGTCCCGTTCGCTCATTCCTACGGGCGTTCACCTGTCGGTGGCGTCGTAGCCACTTCCCAACTCTCACTCCCCGTGACCTGAGACACACTCATCGCGTTCCGGTGAGTCGTCGGCTCGCCGCTTCGCATGATTTCCATGGATCCTCCTCCGATTTACCACAGGAGGATCTTGTGGGGGGAGGACAACACATGGCGCACCGCGCGCACAGATGGAGAAACACCGCAGCCGCCCTGACGGCAGCGGGAGTGTTGACGCTGGGGCTGGGGGTCCCCGGCGCTTCGGCGGCCGTGGAGCCGCGCATCGATCTCAGGGTCCTGGTGGTGGACGACGGCGGCAGTGCCGTCGGGGCCGTCGCGGCCCAATTGCGCAGCACCGGCATCCCGTACACCACCGTCGACCTGAACGATTCGGCACGCCCGGCCGTGACCGCGGCGTTCCTGAGCGACACGGTGAACGGCCGGCCGCGAGCGAAGTTCCAGGGCGTGGTCCTGCCGAACGAGGCCCCGTTCGGCACCGGCTCCACCGAACAGACCGCCCTGGAGACCTACGAGCGCACCTACGGCATCCCGCAGGTCGACGCCTACACCTGGGCGCACCCCGGCGTCGGCCTCGACTACACCACCGAGGGCGGCTGGTCCGGCAGCCTCGACGGACGCCAGGCCGCCGTCACAGCCGCCGGGAAGTCGACGTACTTCGGCTATCTCGACGGCGCCTTCACCTTCGAGGACAACGCCCCCTCGATCCAGGAGAGTTACGGCTACGTCGCCCGCCCCCGCGCCGGCTTCACCAGCTATGTCGACGTCCCCGTCCCCGAGGGCACCGGCCGCGGCAGTCTGATCGGGGAGTACGCCCACGACGGGCGCCGCGAGCTGGTCGTGACCTTTGCCTACAACCAGCATCAGCAGCAGTTCCGGGTCCTCGCCCGGGGCATCGTCGAGTGGCTGACCCAGGGCGTGCACCTGGGCCAGGACCGCAACTACTTCGCGGTGCACGTGGACGACGTCTTCGCCCCCGACGCCCGCTGGGACACCGAGCGCAACTGCACCCCCGGCGACCTGGACTGCGTCGGTGGCGGTGAGGAGACCAACCCCATCCGGATGACGGCCGAGGACGCCGCCTACGCCGCCCAGTGGCAGCGCGCCCAGGGCTTCACCATGGACATGGTCTACAACGCGGGTTCCGGTGAGGAGTGGAAGACCGAGCACGGCGGCACCGACGCGCTCACCGCCCGGCTGCTCGCGGACAAGGCGCAGTACCGCTGGATCAACCACACCTACACCCATCCCTTCCTCGGCTGTGTCCAGGACACCTCGACCGTGCCGTGGAGCTGCGCGAAGAACGCGGACGGTTCGACGAAGTACCTGAGCCGCGCCGAGATCGCCGCTCAGATCCGCGACAACCACAACTGGGCCGTGTCCAAGGGCCTCCCGATCGACCGCACCGAACTGGTCACCGGCGAGCACTCGGGCCTGAAGACGCTGCCGCAGCAGCCGGACGACAACCCGAACCTGGCCGGCGCCCTCGCCGACAACGGCGTCAAATGGGTCGCCTCGGACAACTCCCGCGAGCCCGAACAGCGCGCGGTGGGTGCCGCCCTGACCGTGCCCCGGCACCCGATGAACGTGTACTACAACACCGGCACCGAGGCCGAGATGGCCGACGAGTACAACTGGATCTACACCTCCGCGGAGGACGGCGGCAGCGGCGTCTGTACGACCAACCCCGCCTCCACCTGCCTGGACGCGCCCCTGGACCCGGCCACCGGCTACGACCAGTACATCGTCCCGCAGGAGGCCCGTATCGCCCTCGGGCACGTCGTCAACAACGACCCCCGCCCGCACTACGCCCACCAGTCCAACCTCGCCGAGGACCGGATCCTCTACCCGGTCATGGAGAAGGTCCTGGCCGACTACCGGGCCCTGTTCGCCGACAACACCCCGGTGGAGAACCTCTCCCAGAAGACCATCGGCACCGAACTCCAGCGCCGCACGGCCTGGCGTACGGCGGTGGCGAACGGCAGAGTCACGGCGTACCGCATCGGCACGACCGTGACGGTGAGCGCCCCGTCCGGAACCCAGATCCCCGTGACGGCACCGGAGGGCACCAGGAAGCAACTGCTGCTCGGGACCACCGCGTTCGGCACGCCGTACGCGGGCGAGCGCTCGGCCTGGGCCACACCGGCGGCGCTCCAGTCCGCACTCACGCTGAAACTCCCGTAAGGGGAACGCCCTCAGGGGCGCGGGGAACTGCGCGACCAGCCACAACGAGACCGCACCCGGCCTCCGGCAGCAGTTCCCCGCACATCATCCGCAAAAACAGGGGGGAAGCCGCGCAGCGATGCGTACCGGCCGTCACGTCACCATGCTCACCGAAGGCACCTACCCACACGTCCACGGCGGCGTCAGCACCTGGTGCGACCAGCTCGTCAAGGGCATGCCGGAGGTCGACTTCCACATCGTCTCGCTCACCGGCACCGGCCGCGAACCGGTGACCTGGGAGCTGCCGTCCAACGTCCGCCGGCATGTCACCGTGCCGACCTGGGGCCCGAGACCGGGGCGCGGGCGGATCGGATACGGCCGTACCCGCCGCCGTTTCCTCGACTCCTACGAGCGGTTCCTGCTCTCCTTCCTGGACCCCGAGGCCGGCTGCGACTTCGGCGAGGCCCTGTACGAGCTGGCCCAACTCGCCCGGGACGGGCGGCTGTCGGCCGCGCTGCGCAGCGAGTCCGCGCTGCGGTCGCTGATGTGGATCTGGACGATGCCGCATCTGCCGACGGCCGCCGCCGGGCCCACCGTGCACGACGCGCTCACCGCGACCGACCTGCTGGAACACGCCCTGCGTCCGCTGGGCGTGCGGATCCCGGAGGACTCGGTGGCGCACGCGGTGAGCAGCGGCCTGGCCACGCTGCCCGCGCTCGCCGCCCGCAAGCTGGACGGCGTGCCGTTCCTCCTCACTGAACACGGCATCTATCTGCGCGAGCGCTACCTGGGCTACCGCAGCGCCGAACAGCGCTGGCCCGTGAAGGCGTTTATGCTCGGCTTCTACCGTGAACTGAATTCACACGGTTATCGGGCGGCCGACCTGATCACACCGTGTAACCAGTACAACCGCCGATGGGAGGAGCGCGGCGGCGCCGACGCCGACAAGATCCGCACGGTTTACAACGGCGTGGACCCGCACGCCTTCCCGCACGCGGGACCCGAACCCGACATCCCCACCCTCACCTGGTGCGGCCGGGTCGACCCGATCAAGGACCTCGAAACCCTCCTCCGCGCCTACGCCATGGTCCGCGCCGAACTCCCCGAGACCCGCCTGCGGTTGTTCGGTCCGGTCCCGCCCGGCGGCGAGGCGTACAAGACGAAACTGGAGAAGCTCGCCGCCGAACTCGGCGTCACCGACGGCCTCAGCTTCGAGGGCCGTATCAGCGAGGTCTGGCGCGCCTATGCCGCCGGACACGTGGTCATGCTGTCGTCGATCTCCGAGGGCTTCCCGTTCTCCCTCATCGAGGCCATGTCCTGCGGCCGTACGACGGTCTCGACGGACGTCGGCGGAGTGCGCGAGGCGGTCGGCGACACCGGCCTGGTCGTCCCGCCGCGCGAGCCGGAGAAGATGGCCGCGGCCGCGCTCACGCTGTTGAAGGACGACGAACGGCGCCTTCGGCTGGGCGAGTTGTCCCGCCAGCGCGTCATCGACCGGTTCACGCTGCGCCGCTCCGTGGACGCCTTCCGGACGATCTACCAGGAGCTCGCGGGTCTGCCCGAGGTGTACGAGCCGACGGTCGAGACCGTCGCCGACTGGACTCTCGAACTGCGTGACCCCTGGTACGAGAAGGTCGCGACGGACGGGACCGACTGGTGAGCGGAAGCCTGTGGATGCCCCCGGGCGCCCGCCCCGACGCCCTGCCCGCGATCCCCCGACAGCGCACACCCAGCTGGGCGCAGCCCGACCCGCTCGACGAACTGGCCGAGCGGCTCGACGAATTCGTAGCGGCGGCCGTCCATCCCGACGAGATAGCCGCGCTGTTGGAGTCGGACGGCCTCTCGGACGACCAGATACGTGAGCGCTACGGCGTCAAGAACTCCTTCGCGCTGGCGGAGGAGCTGTACGAGCGCGTGGCGCGCCGCTACCCCGAGCCGGCCGGCCCCGCCCACGACCCTTGGCAAGTAGGCCTGCTGGGCTGCCTCCTGCGCGGGGTCGTCTTCGCCCTGCCCGGCTTCGGCTACGTCCTGGGCGCACCCCTGCTCGCGGGCCCCGAGGGCGACTTCGGCCTCCCTGCAGGCACGGTTCCGCTGCTGGCGGGCGCCCTGTTCGGCTGGACCTGGAACCAGGGGCTCGCGCATCGGGCGTACTCCTGGCTGGGATTGGGCGACCGCTCCGCCGCCCGCCGCTCCCTGCTGCTGGGCGGGCCGGTGGGTGCGCTGCTCGGCGCCCTCGTGGCCCTCGCCGTCGCCGGTACGGCGGCCCCGGCGGCGGTCGTCTTCGCGGCAGGGCAGTCCTGCTACCTGGGCGCGGCCACGGCCCTGTTGGTGATGGGCCGCGAACGTGCCCTACTGGCAGCGCTGTTGCCGATGACGGCGGGAGCGGCACTGGCGCTGGTCCAGCCGGTCCCGGACGCCGCGAGACTCGTACTGCTGCTGGGGTCATTGATCGCGGTGGCGGCGCTGGCGCTGCGGGAAGTGGCGCCTGCGGGGGAGGGAAGCCGGCTCGCGGCCTTCACCGCACTGCTGCCCTTCGGAGCCCTCGACACGCGCGAGGCTTCGACGCCTGCCGACAGCCGCCCCTCGGCCTCCGGCGCACCGGAAGGCGGAACCTATCGGGGCCTCTCCGCCCCCGGCCTCACCGGCTCCCTCCCGTACGCCCTGTTCGGGCTGGGCAGCGGGGTTCTCGTCGTGTACGCGGCCCTCGGTGACGTACTGGCGGGCGAGGGCGGGGCAGCCGTGGCCGCGCCCGCCGCCGTGGCGCTCACCCTCAGCATGGGCCCCGCCGAGTGGCTGCTGTACCGCTTCCGCAGCGGCAGTCTCGCGGGTCTGCGTGCCAGCAGTACCCCGAGGGCGTTCCGGCGGAGGACGGCGCGCACGGTCGTCGTATGCCTCGCCGCCTATCTGGCCGCGCTGCTCGCCCTCGACCTTGCCACCGCCGCCCTGTGGCCGCACGCCCCCGGCCTCACCGGCATCCGACTGGCCGCTCTGCTTCTGCTCGGCGTGGTGATGTGGACGGGCCTGCTGCTGCAGTCGTTCGGCGCGGTGATCGGCGCCGCCCTGATCTGCGTCCTGGCCGCCCTCGCCCAGACGATTGCCCTGGTCAGCCACATCGGCGACCCGCACACGGTGGGCGTGGCGGTGTACGGCGTGGCGGCCGCGGCCCAGTGCGCCCTGGTGTGCGCTCTGCTGGGAAGGGCAACCGCCCACAGATGAGCACCCTGTTGGTCCCGTACTACGAGCACCCCGCCGTCCGCCCGGCCGAGTGGAACGCGATCGTCGCCGCCGCGCCCCGCCTGTACGGCGTGATCCTCAACCCGTCCAGCGGCCCCGGCGACCGCCCCGACCCGGCCTTCGCCGAACTCGCCGCCCGGCTGCGGTCGGTGGACGTCCGGGTCCTTGCCTACACGGACACGGCATACGGCCACCGACCGCACGCCGACGTGGTCCGCGACCTCACCCGCCACCGCGACTGGTACGGCACGGACGGCGTGTTCCTTGACCAAGTGGCCTCGGGGCAGCCGGAGTTCGCGTACTACCGTCAACTGGCGTCGGCAACCCGCGGCCCGCTCGTCCTCAACCACGGCACCCCGCCCCACCCCTCCTACGCACGCATCGCCGACGTGCTGGTCACCTTCGAGGGAACCTGGTCGACGTACCGCGAACTGCCCCCGCAGCCGGTCACTTACGGCGCCGGGGTACGCGTATGCCATCTGCTGTACGGCGTCCCGGCCGGCGTCGATGCGGAGCAGCTGGCGCGGGCGCGCGGGGCCACGGTGCACTGTGCGGTGCCCGGAGTGGGAGATCATCCGTGGGGTACGTTGCCGCACGCCTTGGAGCCCGCCCGGTGAGACGCCCCGTAGTCCTGGCCGCCCTGTTCACCCTGCTGCTCGCGGGCTGCACGACCGCCTCCGACGGCAAGTCGCCAGGGCCGCGCTGGCAGCCCCGCCCCGGCACGGACTGGCAGTGGCAGCTCAGCGGCCGTCTGGACACATCCGTGCAGGTGCCGGTCTACGACATCGACGGCTTCGACCACTCGGAGAAGACGGTCGAGGGCCTGCACCGGGACGGCCGCAAGGTGATCTGCTATCTCTCCACCGGCGCCTGGGAGGACTTCCGCCCGGACGCGGAGAAGTTCCCCGACGCGGTGCTGGGCCGCGGCAACGGCTGGGAGGGCGAGCGCTGGCTCGACATCCGCCGCACGGACGTACTGGAACCGCTGATGGCGGCCCGCCTCGACATGTGCCGGGACAAGGGCTTCGACGCGGTCGAACCGGACAACATGGATGGCTACCGCAACCGCACCGGCTTCCCGCTCACCGCCCGTGACCAGCTGCGCTACAACCGCCTGATCGCGAAACTCGCCCACGACCGCGGCCTCGCCGTCGGCCTGAAGAACGACCTGGACCAGATCCCGGAACTGGTGGACGACTTCGACTTCGCGGTGAACGAGCAGTGCGCGCAGTACAGGGAGTGCGGCGCGCTGAAGCCGTTCATCGACGCGGACAAGGCGGTCTTCCACGTGGAGTACGAACTCCCGACCAGCCGCTTCTGCCCGGACTCCCGCAGCCTGGGACTGAGCTCGCTGCTGAAGAAGTACGAGCTGGGGGTGTGGCGCGAGGCTTGTTAGAGCCCGAGCGTCAGCACGACGAGCGCCGTGGTCGCGGCCGTCTCCGCGACCCCGCCGAAGACATCACCGGTGACTCCGCCGAAGCGGCGGACACAGCGGCGCAGGAGGAGTTCGGCGACGGCGAGGGCGGCGAGGACGGCGAGGGCTGTGCGTACGACGTCGTCGGCGCCGAAGAGCGCTCCGGCGGCGCCCGCGGTCAGCGCGACGACGCCGGTCACGGCCACCGCCGACCGCACCGGCACCACCCCGGCGACGGCCGCGCCGAGCCCCTCGGGACGGGCGGCGGGCACCCCGGCACGGGCGGCGAGGGTGAGCGCAAGGCGGGCGGCGACCGCCGAGACGAGGGCGGCGAGGGCACCCCGGGCCCAGGAGTCGTCGTACAGGTGCGCGAGGGCGGCGACCTGGGCGAGGAGCACGAAAAGGAGGGTGATCACGCCGAAGGGCCCGATGTCCGACTGCTTCATGATCCGCAGCGCGTCCTCGGCGGGCTTGCCGCTGCCGAGCCCGTCAGCGGTGTCGGCGAGCCCGTCGAGATGCAGACCACGGGTGAGCAGGGCGGGGACGGCGGCGGTGGCGACGGCGGCGAGCAGCGTCCCGGTCCCCAGGAACAGCAGCAGAAGTCCGAGGGCCGCGGCGCACCCCCCGACGACCACCCCCACCAGGGGAGCGCCGAGCATGCCCCCGCGCGCGGCATCCCGATCCCACCGCTCCACCTTGACGGGGAGAACGGTGAGGGTGCCGAAGGCGAAACGGAGACCGTGCGCGGAAGGGGCTATGAACACGCCGGAAGGCTACGCGAGACCCCGCCGGGCGTAACCCCAGGGGCAGGTGAGCCCAGGTCAGGTCAGACTGGGGCACATGGGGCACTGGCTGGAACGCAACATCATCGAACCGGGCAAACTCCCGCTTCTCCTCGCCCTCGCGGCCTTCGTCATCACGTTCGCCGTCACCCGGCTCATCACCCGTCTCATCCGCGCGGGCAAGGGCCCCTTCGGCAATATCAGCGCGGGCGGCGTGCACATCCACCACGTCGTCCCCGGCGTCGTCCTCACCGTCATCGGCGGCTTCGGCGCGGTCGCGAGCAGCCGGCACGGCTTCGGGGCCGCCGTGTGCGCCGTGGTCTTCGGCGTCGGCGCCGGTCTGCTCCTGGACGAGTTCGCGCTGATCGTGCACCTCGACGACGTCTACTGGACCGAGGCGGGCCGCCGGAGCGTCGAGGTCGTCGTCCTCACCGCCGCGTTCGTCGGCCTGGTCCTCTCCGGCTTCTCGCCCTTCGGCGTCAACGACCTCAGCGACGAGGAGCTCCAGAATCGCGGCAGCGTCATCTGGACCGTCGCGACGAGCTTCTTGTTCTCCCTCATCGCCCTGGCCAAGGGCAAGGCCCGCATCGCGGTCTTCGGCGTGATCATCCCCTCGTCGCCCTGGTCGGCGCCGTCCGCCTGGCCCGCCCCACCTCCCCCTGGTCCCGACGCTTCTACGGCCGCCGGCCGCGCGCCCGCGCCAGGTCCACGCTGCGCGCCTACCGCCACGACCGGCGCTGGGCGGGCCCCAGCCGCAAGCTCCAGGACCTGATCGGCGGCAAGCCCGACCCCGAGCCCGACCGGGCCCTGGACCGCAACTGACGCAGCGGCACCCCGCAAGCGCGGCGAGCGACACCCACCCCTACCTCAGCTCCGGCCGACCTACTCCTGCGACGTACCCTCGCCGTCCTCGACCTTCTCGTCAGCCGGCGCCTTCTCCGGCAGCTCCGCCGCCAGCGCCGCCGCGGCCTGCACCATCGGCAGGGCCAGCAGCGCCCCCGCCCCTTCCCCGACCTTCACGCCCTGCGTGAGCAGCGGCTCCAGGGCCATGCGGTCCAGGGCCTTCGCCTGTCCCGGCTCCCCGCTGTCGTGCGCCGCCAGCCACCAGTCCGGCGCCCGGAACGCCACCCGCTGCCCCACCAGCGCACACGCGGCCACCACGACCCCGTCCAGGATCACCGGCATCTTCCGTACCGCGCTCTGGAGCAGGAAACCCGTGATCGCGGCGAGATCGGCCCCGCCGACCGTCGCCAGCAACTGCAACTGGTCCCCGAGCACCGGCCGAGCCCGGCGCAGCGCATCCCGGATCGCCGCGCACTTGCGCATCCAGGCCAGGTCGTCGATGGCGAGCCCGCCACGCCCGGTCACCACGGAGGCATCGGTGCCGCACAGCGCGGCGACCAGCACGCCGGCCGCCGTCGTGCCACCCACGCTCACATCGCCGAGTACGACCAGATCCGTACCGGAATCGGCCTCCTCGTCGGCGATCGCCACGCCGACGCGAAAAGCGGCCTCCGCTTCCTCCAGCGTCATCGCGTCCTCGATGTCGATGCGCCCGCTGCCGCGCCGCACCCGATGGCGTACGACGTCCTCGGGCAGCGTCTCGGGGTCGCAGTCAAGGCCCATGTCCACGATCCGCACCGGAACACCCAGCCGCCGCGCGAGCACCGACACCGGCCGGCCGCCCTCCAGGACGTCCCGCACCAACTGCCCGGCGCTGCCCGCCGGTCGCGCCGAGACACCCAGCTCGGCGATCCCGTGGTCACCGGCGAACAGAACCACCCGCGGCCGTTCGACCGGCCGCACCGGCACGGCGCCCTGCGCCGCCGCCAGCCACTCACCCAGGTCGTCGAGGCGGCCCAGCGACCCGGGCGGCACGATCTGACGCTCCCGGCGCGCCTCCGCGTCGCGGCGCACCCCGCCGTCGGGGCGCTCGATCAGATCGGTGAAGTCGTCGAGATTAAGCGAGCTCATTCGCCGAACAGTACCGGCACCGGTCGAACGGAATGCGGCCACATCGCCACCATGTCGTTGCACCCAAGATCGCGATCCCATACGTTCCGTTTTGCAGCGGAATGTCGTATGTATCTCGCGCCCGGGAGCCGCCCATGTCCGCAAGCCGTGCCGCCCACCTCGCCGAACTCGCCCTTGGGATGGACCCATTCCACGAACCGCGCCGCGACGACTGCCCCTGGTGCGGCTCGAAGAGCCTGCGCACCCGCCTCACCGCCGCCAGATTCAGGCTCGACGAATGCCACGACTGCGCCCACGCCTTCCAGAACCCCTGCCTCGCGCCTCCCCGCGAAGGCGAGTTCAGCCACCGGCGCCTGCTCGCCACCGCCCGCGCGATGCTGCGCTTCGGCGAGCCGGAGAGCTGGCTGGACATCGGCACCGGCGACGCCGCATTCCCCGCGGCGGCGAAGGAGGTCTTCCCGTACACGTCCTTCGACGGCGTGGACCCCACCGCCCGCGTGGAACGGGCCCGAGCGGAAGAGCATGTGGAGGAGGCGTACGCGGGCGACCTGACCAACCCCCACCTGGCGGCCCACCTGCGCGCCCGCTACGACGTGGTCAGCCTCCTGCACCGCCTGGCGCACACGCCGAACCCCCGGGAACACCTGCAAGCGGCCCTGACGGCCCTACGCCCGGGCGGCCACGTCCTCGTCGAACTCCCCGACCCCCAAAGCGCCTTCGCCAAACTCCTCGGCCGCTGGTGGTACCCCCACACCCAACCCCGGCACCTCATCCCCCAGGAGAACATCCGCACGGAACTGGAGTCCCAGGGCTGCGAGGTCATCACCGCCACCCGCAGACCCTTGTCGAACACGTACGCGGTCATCGCCCGTAAACAACCGGCGTAGCCTCACCCCCGAAGCGTCACCGCCTGCCCCGCCACCACCAGCAGCACGTGCTCGCACTCACCCGCGAACGCCGCGTTCAGCCGCCCCAGTTCATCCCGGTACCGCCGCCCCGAAGCCGTGGCCGGCACAATCCCGGACCCCACCTCGTTCGACACGGCCACCATGGTCCGCCGAGTCGACCGCACCGCCTGCGTCAGCTCCCGCATCCGTTCCCGGAGCGCCCGTTCCCCGCCGTCCGCCCACACCGCGTCGTCCCACGCCCCGACGGAGTCCATCGCGTCCGTCAGCCACAGCGACAGACAGTCGATCAGCAACGGCGGCCCGTCCTCCGCCAGCAGCGGCACCAGGTCGCACGTCTCCGTCGTACGCCAGGACCCCGGCCGCCGCTCCCGGTGCGCCGCCACCCGGGCCGCCCACTCGGTGTCCCCACCGCGCAGCCCGCCGGTGGCGACGTACAGCACATCCGGGAACGCCTCCAACCGCCGCTCCGCCTCCACGGACTTCCCGGACCGCGCCCCGCCCAGCACCAACGTCCGCCGCGGCACGTCCGGCACCTCCTCGTACGCCCCCACCACCAACGTCGTCCCGTCCGGCACCGCCCGCGCCCCCAAGGAGGCGAGCCGCCGCCGCACCTCGCCCCCCGGCGGCACGTCATGGTCCAGATGTACGGCGATGACATCCGTCGTGGGCCGGATCGCCCCCACCGCCCGCAACCGCGCGAGCGCGTCCGGCCGCCCCATGACATCGGCGACGACCATGTCGTACGTCCCGATGTCCCCGTCCTCGATCCCGGCGGGCGCGCTCCCGGGCGGCAAATACAGCAACCGCTGCCCACCGGGCCCGGTCACCGCGTACCCCGTACCCCCCGCGTCCATCGCCATGGCCCGCACCCGATGCCCCGTCAGCAACGCCAACTCCCGACCGTCCGGGACTCGCCCAGGCGCAGGCAGCCCGGCAGGCACCTCGACGGCGGGCCCATCATGCGGATGGGACAACAGCACCTGCCGCACCCCTGCCAGCGACCGCCCGGCCCGAGCGGCGGCAAACGCCACACCGGGCGTCAGATCCAACAGCAGCGACCCGTCCACGAGCAGCGCGGTAGCGGCCCGCGAGTCCGCCCCAAGGGCGCCGGCACAGGCCGCGCAGGGACATTCGGGACGGGGGAGGCCCGCGGGGGCACCGGTGCCGAGCAATGTCAGTTCCACGGAGTTGATTTTCGCCTGTCTGCGCAGCTCTTGCGCATCCGACTAGGCTGCGGGCGGGAGCCCGACCAAGATCCGGGTTCCGCTCTGCATGTGCTCACACCTGGGAGGCGTACATGGCGGCATGGACTTGGCGGTTCGAGAAGGCCGACGGAACGGAGGCCGCCCCCGCGGTTGAGCCCGAGGAGTTCACCACGCAGGGCGACGCCGAGTCCTGGCTAGGCGAGGTCTGGAAGGACCTCCTCGCGGGCGGCGTGGACCAGGTACGCCTGTTCGAGGACACCACGGAGATCTACGGCCCGATGAGCATGCACGCCGAAGAGGCGTAGGACCGACAGGACAGGGGCGGCGGCCCATCGGCCGCCCCTTCGTCATTGCTCGCCCAGCGTCACATCCACCGTCTTCTCACTGCCGTCCCGCGTGTACGTCACCGTCGTCCGGTCACCGGGCTGCTGCGCCGCCAGTGCCTCGGAGAGGGACGTGATGGTCGTGATGTCCGTGTCACCCAACCTGGTGATGATGTCCCGGGGCCGGATCCCGGCCTTGTCCGCCGCCCCGCCCTCCTTGACCTCGACCACGGCGACCCCGGCGGCCTGATAGTCGTCGTCGACCACCGTCCGTGCGGTGATCCCGAGCGCCGCCCGCCCCGAGTCGGTCACCTTGCCGTCCTTGATGATCTGGTCGGCGACCGTCTTCACCATCGACGACGGGATCGCGAACCCGATCCCGGGAGCCGCACTGTCCCCGAGGCCGGGGTCGGTGGCGGCGAGGGTCGGGATGCCGATGACCTCGCCGTCCAGGTTCACCAGGGCGCCCCCGCTGTTCCCGGGATTGATCGCGGCCGAGGTCTGCACCATGTTGCCGATGGTCGCACCCGTACCGCCGTCGGACTGGCCCTCGGTGACGGTCCGTCCGGTCGCGGAGACGATGCCCTGGGTGACGCTGGAGAAGAGCCCCAGCGGTGAGCCCATCGCCAGGACGATCTGGCCGACCTCGATCTTCGAGGAGTCCCCGAACTCGGCCGGTTTCAGAGCGTCGGGGACCCGGTCCAACTTGATGACCGCGAGGTCCTGCTCGGGGTAGGAGTACACGAGCTTCGCGGAGAGCTCCTCCTCGCTGTTGGCGGTCGTCACGCGGAAGGTCTTCTCGTCCCCGACGACATGCGCGTTGGTGACGATGTGCCCTTGGTCGTCGTAGACCACCCCGGACCCCAGATCGTTGCTGGCCTGGATCTGCACGACCGACGGCAGAACGTCCTTGATCACCTTCAGGTAGTCGTCCTGGAGGTCATTGGCCGCTGCCGGAACCGCGGCCTGCGTCGTCGTGGCGTCCGCCTTCGCTCCCGAGCCGGACCCGGAGCACCCGGAGGCCAGGGCGAGGGAGCACACAAGCGCGGCCGGCCAGAGCAGCGTGCGGGTACGGGAAGCGTTCATGCCCCCGAGTCTCACTTCGCGGAGTTTGTCCGGCTTGCGGTGAACGCCCGAATGGGGCTCAGCCCCGCACCCCGCACAGATGCAGCAGCGCCGCGATACCGCGGTACGGATCCGTCCGCCCCGCCCGCTCCTCGGCCGCCAGCAGCATCCCCACGTCCGCCGGGATCTCCGCGTCGTCCGCCGCCGTGTCCGTGAAGACCCGTACGCCGTACCAGGCGTTCAGCGGGGCGCCGATGCCCGCGAGCGTCGCCGTCAAAGTGGTCAGGCGGTCCGCCCGTACGTCCAGGCCCAGGCGGTTGCGGTAGGCGGTGGTGTCGAAGGAGGACAGGGCCCCGGCCCAGTCACCGGACATGCCCGGACGCATCGCCAGCGCGTCGCCGTTGCGGACCAGCAGCGAGAGCAGTCCGCCCGGGGCGAGCATCCGCGCCAGACCCGCCAGCAGCGGGTCGGGCTCCTCGACGTACATGAGTACGCCATGACAGAGCACCACATCGAAGCTGCCCGGCAGGAAGTGCACACCGGTGTCCCGGCCGTCGCCCTCGATGATCCGCATCCGCTCGCGGATCCCGTCCGGCTCACACGCCAGCGACTGCCGCGCGGCGGCGATCATCTTCGCGTCCTGCTCCAGACCGGTCACCTGATGCCCGGCCCGCGCGAGGCGCAGCGCCTGGGTGCCCTGGCCCATACCGACGTCGAGAATCCTCAGACGCTGCCCGACCGGGTAGCGCCCGGCTATCTGCTCATCGAGCTGCCGGGCCACCAGCTCCTGCCGTACGACGTCCCGCAGTCCGCCCAGCTTGCTCAGCCAGGCATCCGCCGCGCCCCCGGAGAACGGCGTCGTGCTCAGGGCCGCTCCCCGCGCTTGACCTGCGGCTTGGGCAGCCGGAGCCGGCGCATCTGGAGGGAGCGCATCAGGGCGTAGGCGACGGCGCCACGCTTGTTCTCGTCCGGGTAGCGCTCGTTGAGCTGCTTCTTCATGCGGTAACCGGTGGCGATCGAGTCGAGCACGATCAGCACGATCACGATGAGCCACAGCAGCAGCGCGATGCTCTGCAGCGCGCCCACCCGGACCATGCTCAGCACGAGGATGATCACGGCCATCGGGAGGAAGAACTCCGCGACGTTGAAGCGCGAGTCGACGAAGTCGCGGGCGAAGCGGCGCACCGGGCCCTTGTCACGGGCGGGCAGATACCGCTCGTCGCCGCTGGCCAGCGCCTCGCGCTGGCGCGACAGCGCCTGGCGGCGCTCCTCGCGGGACCGCTTGGCGGCCTCCTTGCGCGTGGTCGGCGTATTGGCGACGCTGCGCCGCTGGGACTGGGCCTCACTGCGCTTGGGCGTGGGCCTGCCCTTCGGGGCCTGCGGGTCGCGGGGCTGATTGGAGTCGGTCAGGGACGCCTTGTCGGCGACCGATGCCTTCTCATCCTTGGCACGGCTACGGAACACAAAACCCAAGGGTACGGGGTACCCGCGCATGGACCCCAGTCCGGTGGGGAACGAATCGGCAACACCAGTCGTCATGTAGGGGACAGAGGGGACGTTGCATCCGTTTCCGGGAACCCCGGGGAACACCTACTCCCTACGCCGGAGCCGGAGCGTACGCAGTCGTCCTTGGGGATGAGCGCATCCGTCCCCGAACAGTGCGGTAATGGATGCAGGGCCCGTACTGTGGGTTCTGTCGCAGGAGCTGGAGCTGGAGTCCGTCAGAAGGGGGCGCGCGAAGCCCATGAGCGGTGTCATGAAGCGTATGGGGATGATCTTCCGCGCGAAGGCGAACAAGGCCCTTGACCGGGCCGAGGACCCGCGCGAGACCCTCGATTACTCGTACCAGAAGCAGCTGGAACTGCTCCAGAAAGTGCGCCGCGGAGTCGCGGACGTGGCCAC
This sequence comes from Streptomyces sp. NBC_00287, assembly GCF_036173105.1. Lineage (NCBI taxonomy): Bacteria > Bacillati > Actinomycetota > Actinomycetes > Kitasatosporales > Streptomycetaceae > Streptomyces > Streptomyces sp. NBC_00287. The sequence continues at coordinate 2,666,429 of NZ_CP108053.1, read as the reverse complement.
CAGCCGCAAGCGCCTGGAGCTCCAGCTCAACCAGCTGCAGTCGCAGTCGTCCAAGCTGGAGGACCAGGGCCGCAAGGCGCTCGCGCTGGGCCGTGAGGACCTGGCCCGCGAGGCGCTGTCCCGGCGCGCCGCCCTCCAGCAGCAGGTGACCGACCTGGAGACGCAGCACGCCACGCTCCAGGGCGAGGAGGAGAAGCTCACCCTCGCGGCCCAGCGACTCCAGGCCAAGGTCGATGCCTTCCGTACGAAGAAGGAGACCATCAAGGCCACCTACACCGCGGCCCAGGCGCAGACCCGGATCGGCGAGGCCTTCTCCGGTATCTCCGAGGAGATGGGCGACGTCGGCCTGGCGATCCAGCGCGCCGAGGACAAGACCGCCCAGCTCCAGGCCCGGGCCGGCGCCATCGACGAACTGCTCGCCTCCGGTGCCCTGGACGACCAGTCCGGTATGCACAAGGACGACATCCAGGCCGAGCTGGACCGGCTCTCCGGTGGTACGGATGTAGAGCTGGAACTGCAGCGCATGAAGGCGGAGCTGGCGGGAGGCTCCTCCGGTGGCAAGCAGGCCATCGAGGGCGGCTCGGGCCAGACGCAGCCGGAGCAGAAGCAGGACACCCCGCGCTTCGACAAACAGTAGGGCCCACGCCTAGGAGGGCGACATGATCGTACGGATCATGGGGGAGGGGCAGGTGAGGCTGGCCGACAGCCACCTCACCGAACTGAACAAGCTCGACGACGAGCTGCTGGCCGAAATGGAGAACGGCGACGGCCCCGGCTTCCGCCGCACCCTCCAGTCCCTCCTCACCAAGGTCCGAGACCTCGGCGAACCCCTCCCGGACGACTCCCTGGAACCCTCGGAACTGATCCTCCCGTCCCCGGACGCGACGCTGGAGGAAGTCCGGGAGCTCTTGAGCGACGACGGCTTGATTCCGGGTTGAGTACGTAAGGAGACCTGCACCACAGCACCGGGCGCCATTCGCAGCGCAGCTCACCCCGGCTACCGTAAACAGCCGTGAACACCCTCGACCGCGCCAGAGCCCACCTCAAAGCGCACCCCCTCGCACTGGACGCGGCCCTCGCAGCCGGCGTCCTGATCTGCATGGTGGCCGGCTCGTTCGTGGATCCGCACGGCAAGGACGGCGTCACCTGGGGCCTGCACACCCCCGACCTCCCCAGCCTCACCCTCATGACCCTCGGCGCCGCCACCCTCGTCTTCCGCCGCCGCGCCCCCAGAACCGTCCTCGCCGTCACCGGCACCCTCTCCGTCATCGAGAGCGTCAACGGCGACCCCCGAGCCCCCGTCGCCATGTCCGCGGTCATCGCGCTGTACACCGTCGCCTCCACCACCGACCGCCACACCGCCTGGCGCCTGGGCCTGCTCACCATGACCGTCCTGACCGGCGTCGCCATGCTCGCGGGCCCCCTGCCCTGGTACGCCCAGGAGAACCTCGCGATCTTCGCCTGGACCGGCATGGCCGCGACCGCCGGCGACGCCATGCGCAGCCGCCGCGCCTTCGTCGACGCCATCCAGGAACGCGCGGCACGAGCCGAGCGCACCAGAGAGGAAGAGGCCCGCCGACGGGTCGCCGAGGAACGCCTCCGTATCGCCCGCGACCTGCACGACGTCGTCGCCCACCACATCGCCCTGGTCAATGTGCAGGCCGGAGTCGCCGCCCATGTGATGGACAAGCGCCCCGACCAGGCCAAGGAGGCCCTGGCCCACGTACGCGAGGCCAGCCGCTCCGCGCTCAACGAGCTGCGTGCCACCGTCGGCCTGCTGCGCCAGTCCGGCGACCCGGAGGCACCCACCGAGCCCGCCCCCGGCCTCGACCGGCTCGACGAACTCGTCGGCACCTTCCGCAGCGCGGGACTCCAGGTCGAGGTGGCCCGCGCCGACCAGGACACCACCCTGCCCGCCGCCGTCGGCCTTGCGGCCTACCGGGTCATCCAGGAAGCCCTCACCAATGTGCAGAAGCACGCGGGAGGCGAGGCGAAAGCCGAGGTCAGCGTCGTCCGCGTGGGACCGCATGTGGAGGTCACGGTCCTCGACGACGGGGTCCACGACCCGGAGGCCCCCGTCTCCAGCGGCGGCCATGGACTGCTCGGCATGCGCGAACGCGTCACCGCCCTGCGCGGCACACTCACCACCGGTCCCCGGTACGGCGGCGGGTTCCGGGTGCATGCGATCCTGCCGGTCAAGACCCGTAGCGCCGTCACGGGAGAGCCGGGGGAGACCGTATGACCATCCGTGTCCTGCTCGCCGACGACCAGGCCCTGTTGCGCAGCGCCTTCCGTGTCCTGGTGGACTCCGAGTCCGACATGGAGGTCGTGGGCGAGGCGTCCGACGGCGCTCAGGCAGTGGCGCTGGCCAAGGAGCAGCGCGCCGACGTGGTCCTGATGGACATCCGGATGCCCGGCACCGACGGGCTCGCCGCCACTCGCATGATCAGCGCCGACCCGTCGCTCGCCCATGTCCGCGTGGTCATACTGACCACCTTCGAGGTCGACGACTATGTCGTGCAGTCGCTGCGGGCCGGCGCCTCCGGCTTCCTCGGCAAGGGTTCCGAGCCCGACGAGCTGCTGAACGCCATCCGGGTCGCCGCAGGCGGCGAGGCCCTGCTCTCCCCGGCCGCCACCAAGGGCCTGATCGCCCGCTTCCTCGCGCAGGGCGGCACGGGCGACGACGAGCGCGACCCGGCCCGCGCCGAACGGCTCGACGCGCTCACCGTGCGGGAGCGCGAGGTGCTGGTGCAGGTCGCGGGCGGCCACTCCAACGACGAGATCGCCGAACGTCTCGAGGTCAGCCCGCTGACCGTGAAGACCCACGTCAACCGGGCCATGGCCAAGCTGGGCGCACGGGACCGGGCGCAGCTCGTGGTGATCGCCTACGAGTCGGGGCTGGTCCGTCCAAGGGTGGACTAGCGCGGGCCGGGTGTACTGCGCCCGGAGTATGCGCCGGATAAGGAACGGGACCTCGGGGCTACGAATCAGGGGTTCCGGATGGCTCAGGGTGTAGGAGCCGCTCTGCTCAACAGAAGAGAGACCCTGATCCCATGTCCTGGCTGTCCAGATTCAGCCTCGCGCAACGAGCCCTCGTCGGGCTCATGTCGATCATCGCGCTCGCCTTCGGAGCGATCGCGATACCCCAGCTCAAGCAGCAGCTGCTGCCGTCCATAGAACTGCCCATGGTGTCCGTGCTCGCGCCCTACCAGGGTGCCTCCCCGGACGTGGTGGAGAAGCAGGTCGTCGAGCCCATCGAGGACAGCCTCGAAGGTGTCGACGGCATCACCGGCGTCACCTCCACCGCCAGCGAGGGCAACGCCCTGATCATGGCGTCCTTCGACTACGGCAGCGGCACCCAGCAGCTCGTCGCCGATGTCCAGCAGGCCGTCAACCGGGCCCGCGCCCAGCTCCCGGACGAGGTCGACCCGCAGGTCGTCGCCGGTTCCACGGACGACATGCCGACCGTCGTACTCGCCGTCACCGCCGACAAGGACCAGCAGGCCCTGGCCGACCAGCTGGACAAGACGGTCGTACCGGATCTGAAGGACATCGACGGCGTCGGCCAGGTCACCGTCGACGGTGTGCGTGACCTCGAGGTCACCGTCACCCCGGACGACGCGAAGCTGGCCGCGGCCGGTCTGACCGCGCAGTCCCTCACCCAGGCCCTCCAGGCGGGCGGCGCGACCGTGCCGGCCGGCTCCTTCGACGAGGACGGCGCCAACCGGACCGTGCAGGTCGGCGGCGGCTTCACTTCGCTGGAGCAGATCGAGGACCTGCGCATCAAGGGCGACGGCAAGCCGGTCCGCCTCGCCGACGTCGCGAAGGTCGAGCAGGAGCAGGCCCCGGCCGACTCCCTGACCCGTACGAACGGTGAGCCGAGCCTCGCGGTCATGGTCACCATGGACCGTGACGGCAGCGCGGTCGCGATCTCGGACGCGGTGAACGACAAGCTCGCGCAGATGCGCGCGGACCTCGGCACCGGTGCCGAGGTGACCGTCGTCAGCGACCAGGGTCCGGCGGTGAAGAAGTCCATCGACGGTCTGACCACCGAGGGCGCGCTGGGTCTGCTCTTCGCGGTCCTGATCATCCTGGTCTTCCTGGCGTCGATCCGCTCCACGCTGGTGACGGCGGTGTCCATTCCGCTGTCGGTCGTGCTCGCGCTGATCGTGCTGTGGACGCAGGACCTGTCCCTGAACATGCTGACGCTGGGCGCCCTGACCATCGCCATCGGCCGGGTCGTGGACGACTCGATCGTGGTCCTGGAGAACATCAAGCGGCACCTCGGCTACGGCGAGGAGCGCGAGGAGGCCATCCTCAAGGCGGTCCGCGAGGTGGCGGGCGCGGTGACGTCCTCCACGCTCACCACGGTCGCCGTGTTCCTGCCGATCGGCCTGACCGGCGGCATGGTGGGCGAGCTGTTCGGCTCGTTCAGCCTGACGGTGACGGCGGCCCTGCTGGCGTCGCTCCTTGTCTCGCTGACGGTCGTACCGGTGCTGTCGTTCTGGTTCCTGCGCGCCCCGAAGGGCACCCCCGAGGACGCCGAGGAGGCCCGCCGCAAGGCGGAGGAGAAGGAGGCCAAGAGCCGCCTTCAGCGCCTCTACGTCCCCGTCCTGCGCTTCGCGACCCGGCGCCGTCTGACGAGCGTGGCGCTCGCGATCGTCATCCTCATCGGCACCTTCGGCATGGCGCCGCTGCTCAAGACGAACTTCTTCGACCAGGGCGAGCAGGAAGTCCTCACCGTCAAGCAGGAGTTGAAGCCCGGCACCAGCCTGGCGGCGACCGACGCGCAGGCGAAGAAGGTCGAGAAGCTGCTCGGCTCCGTCGAGGGCGTGAAGGACTCCCAGGTCACCATCGGCTCGTCCGGCTTCATGGCGGCCTTCGGCGGCGGTACGGACACCAACCAGGCGTCCTACTCGGTGATGCTGGAGGACTCCGCGTCCTCCGAGGACGTCACCGACCGCATCGAGGACGGTCTGAAGAAGCTCGACGGCATCGGTACGACCACCATCGCGGCCGGTGACGGCTTCGGCAGCCAGGACCTGAGCGTGGTCGTGAAGGCGGCCGACGCGAGCGTGCTGCGCGAGGCCGCCGAGGAGGTCCGCAAGGAGGTGGCGGGTCTGGACGACGTCACCGACGTCACCAGCGACCTGTCGCAGAGCGTCCCGCGGATCTCGGTCAAGGCCAACGACAAGGCGGCGGCGGCCGGTTTCACCGACGCCACCCTCGGCGCGGCGGTCGCCCAGGCGGTCCGCGGCACCACGGCGGCGCAGGCCACGCTGGACGACACCGAGCGTGACATCGTCATCCGCTCGGCGAAGCCCGCCGAGACCCTGGCCGAGCTCAAGGCGCTGCGCCTGGGCCCGGTGAAGCTGTCCGACGTGGCGACGGTGAAGCTGGTCGACGGCCCGGTCTCGATGACCCGGATCGACGGCCAGCGAGCCGCGACCATCACGGCGAAGCCGACCGGTGACAACACCGGCGCGGTCAGCGCGGACCTCCAGTCGAAGATCAACGGCCTGGAACTGCCCGCGGGCGCCACGGCCGCGATCGGCGGTGTCTCCGAGGACCAGGACGAGGCGTTCGCCAACCTGGGCCTGGCGATGCTGGCGGCCATCGCGATCGTCTTCATGCTGCTGGTCGCGACCTTCCGCTCGCTCGTCCAGCCGCTGATCCTGCTGGTCTCGATCCCCTTCGCGGCCACCGGCGCGATCGGCCTGCTGGTCGCCACCGGCACCCCGATGGGCGTCCCCGCGATGATCGGCATGCTGATGCTGATCGGCATCGTGGTGACGAACGCGATCGTGCTGATCGATCTGATCAACCAGTACAGGCGACAGGGTTACGGCGTCGTGGAGGCCGTGATCGAGGGCGGCCGCCACCGCCTCCGCCCCATCCTCATGACGGCCCTGGCGACGATCTTCGCCCTGCTCCCGATGGCGCTGGGCGTCACCGGCGAGGGCGGCTTCATCGCCCAACCGCTGGCCGTGGTCGTGATCGGCGGCCTGATCACCTCAACCCTCCTCACCCTGCTCCTCGTCCCGACGCTCTACACGATGCTGGAGCTCCGCAAGGAGCGCCGGGCGAAGAAGCGCGAGGCGAAGCGGCTGAAGAAGGCGGGCGTGCCGGTCGAGGCGAAGTCGGAGGAGCCGGAACCGGCGGGCGTCTGACGGTTGGTTCGACGGCCGGGTCCCGTACATCGTCGTACGGGACCCGGCCGTATCCTTTCCTCTCAACAGGCATACGGGGGAGAGGGATCGGGGCGTGCCACTGCACAAGGACGATCCGAAGTCGGTCGGCGGGTACAAGCTGGTCGACCGGCTGGGAGCCGGCGGCATGGGCGTCGTCTACCGGGGCAGATCGCGCTCCGGGCGCGAGGTGGCGGTCAAGGTGGTGCACGCCCAGTACGCCGCGGACCCGGTCTTCCGCGCCCGTTTCCGCCAGGAGATCGACGCCGTCCGCAAGGTGAGCGGCGCCTTCACCGCGCCGGTCGTGGACGCCGATCCGGAGGCGGCGCGGCCGTGGATGGCAACGCAGTACGTGCCCGGCCGCTCGCTCGCCGCCCGGATCCGCGACGTGGGCCCGCTGCGGGATTCCGAACTACGGCGCTTGGCGCTGGGCCTGGTGGAGGCGCTGCGGGAGATCCACCGGGCGGGGGTGGTGCACCGCGACCTGAAACCGGCCAACGTCCTGATGGCCGACGACGGCCCCCGAGTCATCGACTTCGGCATATCCCGGGCCACGGAGAACATCACCCTGACCGAAACCGGCCAGATGATCGGCACCCCGCCCTTCATGTCCCCGGAACAACTGACGGACGCCCGCTCGGTGGGCCCGTCCTCGGACGTCTTCTCCCTCGGCGCCCTCCTGGTGTACACGGTCACCGGCCGGGGCCCCTTCGACGCGGACAGCCCCTACCTGACGGCGTACCGGGTGGTCCACGACGCACCGGTCCTGGACGGCGTGAGCGAGCCCCTGCGGGCAATCCTGGAGCGCTGCCTGACGAAGGAGGCGGCGGACCGTCCCGAACTGGACGAACTGGCCCGGGAGTTCGTGAAGGCGCTGCCGGAGGCGACGGCGGGCGACCCGGAAACCCTGACCCTGCGCCTGAGCGAGCTCCGGGCCACGGCGGACACCCACTCGAGGACCTTCGCCGACCCCACGGCCACCACCCACTCGGGCCGCCGCCGGAGTCGTATCCGTCCGCTGTTGGCCGCGACCGGCACGGTCGGCGTCGCGGCGCTCGGGCTGACGGCCTATCTGCTGCTCGGCCCGGGGTGGGCGGACAGCGGCGACAGGGCGACCCCTTCGCCGTCCGCGACCTCCCGGTGGGCCGCTCTGCCCAACGGCTGGAAGCCCTGGCAGACGACGCTGTTCGAGACGGCTCCCCTGGGCGCGAAGAAGGCGCTGGGCGTGGACGAAGGCTGGTTTGCGGGCGAGCCCGACTGTCTGAAGAACGGGGACGCCGTCTTCTGCACGGGCGACAGCATCCTTCCCACACGCCTGGACGCCGGGACGGGCAAGACCCTCTGGCGCTCCGATGTCGCACTGACCGACAGCGAGACGGAGTCGTACAGCGGCACGCTGCTCGGCTTCCGGGACGGCACGCTGGTCGTGTCGCAGGTCATCACCACCAATTCCGCGGAGGCGGACCCGGTCCATGCCGTCGGCTTCGACGCGCAGACCGGCGAGCAGCTCTGGAAGCACCAGATCAACGAAGAGAACCTCGCCATCGCCCTGTCCGGCGGCCTGGTCATCACCTCCAGCGGCGGCCGGACCGTGGAGGCCCGTTCGCCGCGCACCGGTGAGGTGCGCTGGACCGCGCTGATGCCCACCGGCCACCACTGCTCCTTCACGCCGGGCGGCCCCGATGTGTACGCCCACTGCACTCCGGCCGAGGCGGAGGACGGGGACGCCGTCCTCCTGGTGCTGGACGCGGCCGACGGCTCGGAGCGGCGCCTGAAGGCCCCGTACGAGGCCGGCATCCTCGGGGTCGCCGACGGGCGGCTGGTTCTGATGCAGTGGGCCGCGCAGGACGCAATGTCCGTCGAGGCCCCGGCGATCGACCGGATCCTGCTCGTGGACCCGGACACGGGCGACCGTACGACGGCGAAGCTGACGAAGAGTTACGAAGGGGAGCCGACGCTGGCCGGCGGCACCGTGTGGTTCGTCGCGGACAACGGCCTCGTGACCGCCGTCTCCCCGCGCACCGGCAAGGAGCTGTGGCGGACCCAGACCAGCCTGGAACAACCGGGCGACGCCACCTACGACGCCCGGACACGCACCCTCTACCTGGCCAGCATCAGCGGCCGGGTGGCGGCCCTCGACGCCCGCAAGGGCACGTCGCTGTGGGAGACGCTGCCGCGCGCGGGAGCTTCGTCCGGCAGCGTGACCGGCCCCCGGGTACTGCTGCACCAGGGGGCGCTGATCGTCCCCACCCCCGACGGCACCGTCTTCAACCTCGACCCCGCCCACCCCGACCGAAAACCCGCATCGGGGTGAGCGTGCCCCTCGCGGGCTACGGCAGCGCCAGCATCCGCTCCAGCGCCAGCTTTGCGAAGGTCTCGGTCTCCTTGTCGACCTCGATGCGGTTGACGAGGTTGCCCTCGGCCAGGGACTCCAGGGTCCAGACCAGGTGGGGGAGGTCGATGCGGTTCATGGTCGAGCAGAAGCAGACCGTCTTGTCGAGGAAGACGATCTCCTTGCCCTCCGGCGCGAAACGGTTCGCCAGCCGGCGGACCAGGTTCAACTCGGTGCCGATGGCCCACTTGGAGCCGGCCGGAGCCGCCTCCAGCGCCTTGATGATGTACTCGGTCGAACCGACGTAGTCCGCCGCGGCCACGACCTCGTGCTTGCACTCGGGGTGGACGAGGACGTTCACGCCCGGGATGCGCTCACGGACGTCGTTCACCGAGTCCAGCGAGAAGCGGCCGTGCACCGAGCAGTGGCCGCGCCACAGGATCATCTTGGCGTCGCGCAGCTGCTCCGCGGTCAGCCCGCCGTTCGGCTTGTGCGGGTTGTAGACGACGCAGTCCTCCAGGGACATGCCCATGTCCCGCACCGCGGTGTTGCGGCCGAGGTGCTGGTCCGGCAGGAACAGGACCTTCTCGCCCTGCTCGAACGCCCAGTCCAGCGCCCGCTTCGCATTGGACGACGTACAGATCAGACCGCCGTGCTTACCGGTGAAGGCCTTGATGTCGGCGGACGAGTTCATGTACGACACCGGCACGACCTGCTCGGCTATCCCGGCCTCGGTCAGCACGTCCCAGCACTCGGCGACCTGCTCGGCCGTCGCCATGTCGGCCATCGAGCAGCCGGCGGCGAGGTCGGGCAGGACCACCTTCTGGTCATCGCTCGTCAGGATGTCCGCGGACTCCGCCATGAAGTGCACGCCGCAGAACACGATGTACTCCGCCTCGGGGCGCGCGGCCGCGTCCCGGGCCAGCTTGAAGGAGTCGCCGGTGACGTCCGCGAACTGGATGACCTCGTCGCGCTGGTAGTGGTGGCCGAGTACGAAGACCTTGTCGCCGAGCTTCTCCTTGGCTGCGCGGGCGCGCTCGACCAGGTCCGGATCGGACGGCGAGGGCAGGTCGCCGGGGCACTCCACGCCGCGCTCGCTCTTGGGGTCGGCCTCACGGCCGAGGAGCAGCAGGGCGAGGGGCGTCGGCTGTACGTCGAGCTCCTGGGTCTGGGCGGTGGTCACGACACGCACCCTTTCTGTTCTGCGGCTCGCCGGCCCGGGGTGCCGGGTCGGCGGGGTCACCATCTGGCTTTTCGTCGAAATGACGCTATCTATCATAACCGCTTCACGTCAGTTTGACGATGGGCATAGCGTCCATGTGACGTGAATCCCTGTGAGCGGCCTTTCATTCCCGAAAGGGCCGTTTTCCGCTCCCACGCGTGTGTGCGAGCATGAAGAAGGAACCGCACGAACCGGTAAGACAAGCGCCCGGCCCGGAATGAATCCGCGGCCCCGCGGGTTGCAACCGTCGGCAAGCAGTCTCCGTACAACCCGGGAGAGATGTAGATGTCCGTATCGGACGAGACCAGCACCGTCACCGACGGCATCGTCCTGACCGACGCCGCCGCGTCCAAGGTCAAGGCCCTGCTCGACCAGGAAGGCCGTGAGGACCTCGCCCTGCGCGTGGCCGTCCAGCCCGGCGGCTGCTCCGGCCTGCGCTACCAGCTCTTCTTCGACGAGCGCTCCCTCGACGGCGACGTGGAGAAGGACTTCGACGGCGTCAAGGTCGTCACCGACCGTATGAGCGCCCCGTACCTCGGCGGCGCCACCATCGACTTCGTCGACACCATCGAGAAGCAGGGCTTCACGATCGACAACCCGAACGCCACGGGCTCCTGCGCCTGCGGCGACTCCTTCAGCTAAACGCTCGGGTTCTACGACGAAGGCGGCGGCCCCCTCCGACGGGGCCGCCGCCTTCGCGTATCCGGGGAGCCCTACCGGGCCCCGGCGGTCTCCGGCAGCCGCGCCCCCGCCTTCTCCAGCGGGACCGCCCTGCCGTCCGTGCCCACGACCTTCCGGTCGCCGAGCGGCTCGTCCAGCTGCACCGTGCGGTGGTGGGTCTTGGCGATCATGATGCAGACCTTGTCGGGCCAGGGGGTCTCGGTCACCGTGACCCGCACCTCGTCGTCGCTCTCGCTCACCTTCGCGTCGTAGTCGGCGCACACCCCGCCGGTGAAGGCGACGGTGAGTTCCTTGCCCTCGGTGGTGTAGCCCTCGACGGTCACATTCCGCGTGGTCTGCTCGTCAGTCGGGCCGGTCGGCCGCGGGCTGGGCTGCTCGGTCGGGGTGCCGGACGGAGCGGTCGAAGCCAGGAACTTCGGGTCGATCGCCGGATGCGTCACCGTGAAGCTGTCCTGCGCGCCGGGCGCCCGCACCTGGAACAGCCAGGACGGCACCAGCGCCTGCCGGGCGTCCACATAGTGCGAGGCCAGCCCGAACACGGCCTTCTCGACCGTGATCGTGTCCTTCTTCCGAGGCTCCCCGCACGCTGTCTCATCTTCCAGCGGTACGGGGCTGGCGCAGCCGCCGATGCCCATGCGTGAGTCGTCCGCCGGTGCCGAATTCATCAGCTTCAGCGTCTTCTCGGCGCTCAGCACGGGATAGGTGTCGCTCTTCACCGGCGCCTTCAACTGACCGCTGCCGCCGACCACTTCACCCTGCGCGCCGACGGTCACGCCCGTCGTCCAGCCGTAGGTGGGCAGCCCGCCGACCACCGGCTCGGCGTTCACCACCCGCTGGGCGTCCATGACCCGGCTCGCGTCGAGCTTCGCGTCGTCCTGGCCCACCGCCTTCAGCACCGGAGCGGCGGCCTTCTTCGCGGCCTCCTCGCTCACCGGGTCGACGGCGGGGCCGCCGGGCTTATCAGCACAGACGGTCGGGCTCTGGCAGTTGTCGGTGCCGGGGGCGTAGCGCTGGAAGGTCCAGGTGCCCGGCGCCTGCCGGTTCACCTGCAGACTCGGCCCCGACCCGTCCTTGGCGCCGATCCGCCAGGCCTGCCCCTGGAGCACGGGCTTCCCGGAGACGCCGAGCGCGTTGGCCAGCCGGGTCACCTCGTCCGCGGTGACCTCGCCCCGAGCCCGGTACACCGCAGCCGAGCCGGGCCCGTCCGGGAGCGCGCCGTCGGCCTCGAAGGTGGCGCCGTACGGATTCGGCTCCCCCGGCGCGATACCGCCCGTCGAGCCCTCGGAGTACCCGTCGAGCTCGAGCGGCGGGGGAGTGTCGGCGCCGGGCGCCCCCGAGGACGTACCGTCGTCCGACCCGTCGGAGGCGGTGGCGGCGAGGTAGGCCCCGCCACCACCGACGAGCAGCACGGCCGCGGCCACGGAGGCGATGATCACGGGGGAGCGACGCCGCCCGCCCGTCGGGCGCTCGGCGTTCTCGTCGGCCCCGACGGTGTCATCGGCGTCCCGTGCGGGGCCGGTGTTCTCGACGGCGCCGGGCTCGGCCGCGTCGTCGTTGTCGGGTCGCTCGGTGTTCACCGCATCGCTCCTTGGGTCGTATCCCGCATCCCCTTTCCGGGGGACAGCGATGGGACGCGGCACACGAGCGCACGGTTCCCGCAAGCGGGCGTATTCAGTCGCCGTAGTCCGACATGGCGTCCAGCAGCCGCGCGGACTTGTTCGGCACCTTCACCCCGTGGATGAGCGAGGGAGAGACCGGAAGCGGGGCGATCCGGTCGGGAGCGTGCCAGTGGGGGGCCATCCGGGCGCAGTCGCCACGCAGCGCCGCCAGGTCGCCGTCCTGGTCGACCGGAGCGGGAACCGGAGCCTTGAGTTTCGTCATAGCGGAACCGTAAGCACGTCATGGCCCGCGGAGAAAGATCTACTATCAGGTAGTTTTGGCTGCTTCTGAGTCATCGCCCGACCCGGTAGCGTTAACTGTCAATCCGCCTCCGCATCCGCAGGAGAATCCCAGCCGTGCGCATCGCAGTCACCGGCTCCATCGCCACCGACCACCTCATGACCTTCCCCGGCCGCTTCGCCGACCAGTTCGTCGCGGACCAGCTGCACACGGTCTCGCTCTCGTTCCTGGTCGACAACCTGGACGTCCGCCGGGGCGGCGTCGGCGCGAACATCGCCTTCGGCATGGGTCAGCTGGGCACCCGGCCGATCCTGGTCGGCGCCGCGGGCTTCGATTTCGACGAGTACCGGGCCTGGCTCGACCGCCACGGCGTCGACACCGAGTCGGTGCGGATCTCCGAGACCCTGCACACCGCGCGCTTCGTGTGCACCACCGACTCCGACCACAACCAGATCGGCTCCTTCTACACCGGCGCGATGAGCGAGGCCCGGCTCATCGAGCTGAAGACCGTCGCGGACCGCGTCGGTGGCCTGGACCTGGTCCTCATCGGCGCCGACGACCCCGAGGGAATGCTCCGCCACACCGAGGAGTGCCGTTCGCGCTCCATCCCCTTCGCCGCGGACTTCTCCCAGCAGATCGCCCGGATGAACGGCGACGAGATCCGGATACTGCTGGACGGGGCGACCTACCTCTTCTCCAACGAGTACGAGAAGGGCCTCATCGAGACCAAGACCGGCTGGTCCGACGCGGAGATCCTGGCCAAGGTGGGCTGCCGTGTCACCACGCTCGGCTCGCAGGGCGTCCGTATCGAGCGGGTCGGCGAGTCCCCGATCGAGGTCGGCTGCCCCGACGAGGAGCGCAAGGCCGACCCGACGGGCGTCGGCGACGCCTTCCGCGCGGGGTTCCTGTCGGGACTGGCCTGGGGGGTCTCCCTGGAGCGCGCCGCACAGGTCGGCTGCATGCTGGCCACCCTCGTCATCGAGACGGTGGGCACGCAGGAGTACCAGCTGCGGCGAGGCCACTTCATGGAGCGCTTCATGAAGGCGTACGGGGATGAGGCCGCGGCCGAGGTCCAGGGGCACCTGGCCTGAACTAGGCGACCCGGCGGACCAGATACGCCGTACCCCGGTCCGCCGGTTCCTCCCCCACGTACTCCTGCCCCCGCATCTCGCACCACGCGGGGATGTCCAGCCGCGCCGCCTCGTCGTCGGACAGGACCCTTACCGTCCCGCCGATCGGCACGTCTGCGATGACCTTCGCCAGTTCGATGACCGGGATCGGGCAGCGTTTGCCCAGGGCGTCGACGATCAAGGCGTCCTCCTGTACGACCGTCGTGGGCGTCGGTGCGCCCAGCTTCTCCCGTACCGACGCCACCGCCCCCGGCAGGACGGACAGGAACCGCTCCACGTCCTCCTCCGGAGTCCCGAGCGGCAGCGACACCCGTACGTTCCCCTCGGTCAGTACCCCCATCGCCTTCAGCACATGGCTGGGCGTCAGCGTGCTGCTCGTACAGGACGATCCGGACGAGACGGAGAAACCGGAGCGATCCAGCTCGTGCAGCAGAGTCTCCCCGTCGACATAGAGACACGAGAACGTGACGATCCCGGGCAGCCGGCGCACCGGATCGCCCACCACCTCGACATCCGGCACCAGTTCCGGCACTCGCGCCCGGATCCGCTCCGTCAGCTCCCGCAGCCGCGCCGCCTCCTGAACCGCCTCGGCCCGCACCGCCCGCAACGAGGCCGCCGCCGCCACGATCGCCGGCAGATTCTCGAACCCGGCCGCCCGCCCGGACTCCCGCTCGTCCACGGCCCCTTGAGGCGCGAACCGCACCCCCTTGCGCACCACAAGCAGCCCGACCCCGGACGGCCCGCCCCACTTGTGCGCACTGGCGGTGAGAAGCGACCAGTCCCCCTCGACCGGCTCCCACCCGAGCGACTGCGCCGCGTCCACGAGCAGCGGCACCCCGGCCTCCCGGCACAATGCGGCCACTTCGGCGACGGGCTGCTCGGTCCCCACCTCATGATTGGCCGACTGAAGACAGGCCAGCGCGGTGTCCTGCCGGAGGGCTTCCGCGTACGCCGAGGGGGCCACCGTTCCCGATCGGTCGACCGCCACCCGGGTGACCGAACCGCCCTCCCTCTCATGCACATCGGCGGAATGCAGCACGGAAGAATGCTCGATGGATGACACGATCAGGTGACGCCCCACCCGCCGCCGCCCGGCCAACGCCCCCGCGACACCGGCATGCACGGCCTGGGTACCGGAGCCGGTAAAGCTCAGCTCATCAGGACGGCACCCCACGGCCTCGGCAGTCGCCTCCCGAGCGGCATCCAGCAACATCCGAGCCCGACGCCCCTCGCGATAGAGCCGTGCCGGATCAGCCCACCCTTCATCAAGGGAGGCCAACAGCGCCTGACGAGCGACGGGATGGATCGGGGCACTGGAAGCAGCATCGAAATAGGACACACGACCACGCTAACTCCGTAGGGGCGCGGGGCTGTGTCGATATGCGGCTCCGCCGCGGGGCGCGACCAGCCACAACAGACCCGCAGCCGCCAATTCAGCGAACCCCCCACCTAGTAGGCACCCCTCCCCGCGAACCCTCGGAGAGGGTCGGCTAGGGTTTGGTCCGCATAAACATCCAAACCCCTGCCCGACGCAGGGCGGCGACCGACCAGCGAGAAGGCCGCAGCCGACCGCGCGGGCGAGACTCTCGGGAAGGCGCTACGTGAGTCCCAACGGCTCCGACCGCTCGCCGCGGCGCCCGATGCGGCGGAAGCTGCTGCAGGCAATGACCGCGGGCCTGGTCCTGGCGACCGCCACCGGTTGCACATACAAGGACTTCCCCCGCCTTGGTATGCCCACCCCGACCACGGAAGAGGCTCCGCGGATCCTCTCCCTGTGGCAGGGCTCCTGGGCTGCCGCGCTCGCCGTCGGCGTGCTGGTGTGGGGCCTGATCCTGTGGAGTGCGATCTTCCACCGGCGCAGCCGCACCAAGGTCGAGGTCCCTCCGCAGACCCGGTACAACATGCCGATCGAGGCGCTGTACACCGTGGTCCCGCTGATCATCGTCTCGGTGCTCTTCTACTTCACGGCCCGCGACGAGTCGAAGCTCCTCGAGCTCAAGGACAAGCCCGACGTCACCATCAACGTCGTCGGCTTCCAGTGGAGCTGGTGCTTCAACTACGTCGAGGGCGTCGAAGGTTCCACCGGTGACGCCACCAAGGCCAAGGAACTGGACGCGATTCCGGACCGCTTCAAGGAAGACTTCCCGGCCAATGCCGGCGGCGTCTACGACTGCGGCACCCCCGGTACGCGCAACCCGCAGACCGGCAACCCGGGCCCGACCCTGTGGCTGCCTGAGGGCAAGCGCGTCCGCTTCGTCCTCACCTCGCGTGACGTCATCCACTCCTTCTGGGTCGTGCCGTTCCTGATGAAGCAGGACGTCATCCCGGGCCACACCAACGCCTTCGAGGTGACTCCCAACCAGGAGGGCACCTTCCTGGGCAAGTGCGCCGAGCTCTGCGGCGTCGACCACTCCCGGATGCTGTTCAACGTGAAGGTCGTCTCCCAGGAGCGCTACGAGCAGCACCTTCAGGAACTCGTGAAGAAGGGGCAGACCGGTTACGTTCCCGCCGGCATCGCGCAGACGAGCCACGAGAAGAACCGGGAGACGAACAACCTGTGAGCATCCTCAACGAACCCCAGGGTGCCGCGGCAGCAGAGTCCCACTACGCGGACGAGTTGCCGGTCAGGCGCAAGCAGCCCGGGAACGTCGTGATCAAGTGGCTCACCACCACTGACCACAAGACGATCGGCACGCTGTACCTCGTCACGTCGTTCGCGTTCTTCTGCATCGGTGGCGTGATGGCGCTGTTCATGCGCGCCGAGCTGGCCCGTCCGGGTCTGCAGATCATGTCGAACGAGCAGTTCAACCAGGCGTTCACGATGCACGGCACGATCATGCTGCTGATGTTCGCGACGCCGCTGTTCGCCGGCTTCGCGAACTGGATCATGCCGCTGCAGATCGGTGCCCCCGACGTCGCCTTCCCGCGGCTGAACATGTTCGCCTACTGGCTGTACCTGTTCGGCTCGCTGATCGCGGTGGGCGGCTTCCTCACCCCCGACGGCGCCGCCGACTTCGGCTGGTTCGCCTACAGCCCGCTCTCGGACGCGGTCCGCTCGCCGGGCATCGGCGCCGACATGTGGATCATGGGTCTGGCCTTCTCCGGCTTCGGCACCATCCTCGGCTCGGTCAACTTCATCACCACGATCATCTGCATGCGCGCACCCGGCATGACGATGTTCCGTATGCCGATCTTCACCTGGAACGTGCTGCTGACCGGTGTGCTGGTCCTGCTCGCCTTCCCGGTGCTGGCCGCCGCGCTGTTCGCGCTGGAGGCGGACCGCAAGTTCGGCGCCCACATCTTCGACTCCGCCAACGGCGGCGCGCTGTTGTGGCAGCACCTCTTCTGGTTCTTCGGCCATCCAGAGGTGTACATCATCGCCCTGCCGTTCTTCGGGATCATCTCCGAGGTCATCCCGGTCTTCTCCCGCAAGCCGATGTTCGGCTACATGGGCCTGATCGCGGCGACCATCTCGATCGCGGGTCTGTCCGTGACGGTGTGGGCGCACCACATGTACGTCACCGGCGGAGTGTTGCTGCCGTTCTTCTCCTTCATGACGTTCCTGATCGCCGTACCAACCGGCGTGAAGTTCTTCAACTGGATCGGCACCATGTGGAAGGGGTCATTGAGTTTCGAGACCCCGATGCTCTGGGCCACCGGCTTCCTGATCACCTTCACGTTCGGTGGTCTGACCGGTGTCATCCTGGCCTCGCCGCCGATGGACTTCCACGTCTCCGACTCGTACTTCGTGGTGGCGCACTTCCACTACGTGGTGTTCGGCACCGTCGTCTTCGCGATGTTCTCCGGCTTCCACTTCTGGTGGCCGAAGATGACCGGGAAGATGCTCGACGAGCGGCTCGGAAAGATCACCTTCTGGACGCTGTTCATCGGCTTCCACGGCACCTTCCTGGTCCAGCACTGGCTGGGTGCCGAGGGCATGCCGCGTCGTTACGCGGACTACCTCGCGGCCGACGGCTTCACCGCCCTGAACACGATCTCGACGATCAGCTCGTTCGTCCTCGGTCTGTCGATCCTGCCGTTCTTCTACAACGTGTGGAAGACCGCCAAGTACGGCAAGAAGATCGAGGTCGACGACCCGTGGGGCTACGGCCGCTCGCTGGAGTGGGCGACGTCCTGCCCGCCGCCGCGGCACAACTTCCTCACCCTGCCGCGGATCCGTTCCGAATCCCCGGCGTTCGACCTGCATCACCCTGAGATCGCCGCTCTCGACCAGCTCGAGAACGCCCCTCACGGTGACAAGGCCCTCGCTGGTGGCAAGGAGGCCGGCAAGTGAAGATCCAAGGCAGGATGTTCATCTGGCTGAGCGTGTTCATCCTCGCCATGGCGATCGTCTATGGCGTGTGGTCGAAGGAGCCGGCCGGTACCACGGCCCTGTTCCTGGCGTTCGGTCTGTCCATCATGATCGGCTTCTACCTGGGCTTCACGGCCCGGCGGGTGGACGCCGGCGCGCAGGACGACAAGAACGCGGACGTCGCGGACGACGCCGGCGAGGTCGGCTTCTTCAGCCCGCACAGCTGGCAGCCGCTCTCCCTGGCCGTGGGTGGCGCGCTCGCCTTCCTCGCGGTCGCCATCGGCTGGTGGCTGATGTACTTCTCGGCCCCGCTGATCCTGGTCGGCATCTGGGGCTGGGTCTTCGAGTACTACCGCGGTGAGAACCGCACCCAGTAACACGCGCCGAGCGCTCGGGAGCCCGGACACTCCGTCAGGAGAGTCCGGGCTCCCTCTTTTGCCACGCCTTTTGTCCCTCGTACGGCCCACTCGCCGCGCCGCCGTTGACGCACCTTCCTAGCGTGAACGGCATGAACCCAACTCCGCGCACCCGCACCGTCGTCGGCTGCACGCTGCTGGTGATCGCACTCAGTGCGAGCGTCACGGCGTGCGGCAGCGACGGCAATCCGCTGTCGGCCGCGCCGTACGACGCGGCGGACCAGATCTCCTTCAACGGCCCCAAGGGCGACGGGAAGAAGGCCGACCCGGACAAGCCCCTGGAGGTCACCGCCGAGGGCTCGGACGGCCGTATCACGGACGTCACCGCCATGGACGGCACAGGACGCTACGTCAGCGGCGAACTCGCCGCCGACGGCAGCCGCTGGCACAGCACCTCCCCGCTGGCCGCCAACGCCCGCTACACGGTCCGCGTGTCCACCGAGGACGACGACGGCGCCCCCGGCCGCCGCGTGCTCACCTTCGACACCGGCAAGCCGCTCACCAAGAAGCGGCTGGACGTCACCTTCGGCCCCAAGGCGGGCAAGTACGGCGTCGGCCAGCCCATCACGGCCGAGCTGAGCAAGCCGGTCAAGGACGAGGCCCAGCGCGCCATCGTCGAACGCGCCCTCAAGGTCGAGTCCACGCCCGCCACCGAGGGCGCCTGGCACTGGGTGGACGACAAGGAACTCCACTACCGCCCCAAGGAGTACTGGCCCACCCAGGCCACCATCCGGGTGCGCAGCAACCTGGAGGGCATCAAGGTCAGCGACCGCCTCTGGGGCGGCAGGGCCAAGCCGCTGAGGATCACCACCGGCGACCGGGTCATCGCGGTGACGGACGCGTCGTCCCACTGGATGACGGTCTACAAGAACGGCGAGGAGATCAACTCCATGCCGGTCACCACCGGCAAGCCCGGCTTCGAGACCCGCAACGGCGTCAAGGTGGTACTGGGCAAGGAGTACTTCGTACGGATGCGCGGTACCAGCATCGGCATCGCGGAGGGCTCGGCGGAGTCGTACGACCTGCCCGTCTACTACGCCACCCGGGTCACCTGGAGCGGCGAGTACGTCCACGCCGCCCCCTGGTCGGTGGGCTCCCAGGGCTCCGCCAACGTCAGCCACGGCTGCACCGGCATGAGCACCGGCAACGCGGCCTGGTTCTTCGAGAACGTCCGAGAAGGCGACCTGGTCAAGGTCATCAACTCCTACGGCAACACGATGGAACCCTTCGGCAACGGCTTCGGAGACTGGAACGTCGCCTGGAAGAAGTGGCGCAAGGGCAGCGCACTGGTAGCAGGCAAGCCGGAGGGCCCGAAGCCGGAAGAAGCGGCAAGGCTGCGACCTACGGCTGTGTAACTCCGTAGGGGCGCGGGGAACTGCGCGACCAGCCCCAGACGGCCCGCAGTCGCCCGCGAACAGAAGCCCCCGTGCTCCTAGGCGCTCTGAAGTCTCTGGGTCCGCAACAGAGAAGCCAAGGCGGCCGCGAACTCCACAGGATCCACCGGCAGGGTCACCGCAGCCTCGGCCCGACTCCAGGTCGCCAGCCACGCATCCTGAGGCCGCCCGATGAGCAACAGCACCGGCGGACAGTTGAACACTTCGTCCTTGATCTGCCGGCACACCCCCATGCCCCCCATGGGCACGGCCTCACCGTCCAGCACACAGACATCGATCCCACCCTGGTCCAACTCGCGAAGCACGGCAGCAGGCGTTGCGCACTCCACGAACTCGATCAACGGGACATCAGGAGCCGGCCGCCTGCCGGAGGCAAGTCGCACCTGCTCGCGGGTGTTGGAGTCATCGCTGTAGACCAGCACCGTGGCGGTCGGCTGCATTGTTCCTCCGAGACGTCAGCGTCGTACGGACCGGCCGGACAGGGCCGTTTGGTGCGGATGTTACTCCCACGAACACCACGTCAACACTGGTTCAGACACCCAAGACACTCCGAACGGCACCCCCCGGAGTGAGGGCGGGATAAGCGACCGACATAATGTCGGTCGTGGCGACAGCAACGACAGTAGAAACCGGGCACGCGCACCCGTCGGTCAATCGGCCGAACCTCACCAGCGTCGGAACCATCATCTGGCTGAGTTCCGAGCTGATGTTCTTCGCGGCCCTCTTCGCGATGTACTTCACCCTGCGATCGGTGACCGGGCCGGATCACTGGAAGGAAATGGCGCATGCCCTGAACTTCCCGTTCTCCGCGACGAACACCACGATCCTGGTGCTCTCCTCCCTCACCTGCCAGCTCGGCGTCTTCGCCGCCGAGCGCGGTGATGTGAAGAAGCTCCGGATGTGGTTCATCGTCACCTTCGTGATGGGTGCGATCTTCATCGGCGGCCAGGTCTTCGAGTACACCGAGCTGGTGAAGAAGGACGGGCTCTCGCTCTCCTCCGACCCGTACGGCTCGGTCTTCTACCTGACCACCGGCTTCCACGGCCTGCACGTGACGGGAGGCCTCATCGCCTTCCTGTTCGTCCTCGGCCGCACCTACGCGGCCAGGAGATTCACTCATGAGCAGGCAACCGCCGCCATCGTCGTGTCCTACTACTGGCACTTCGTCGATGTCGTCTGGATCGGCCTCTTCGCCACGATCTACATGATCAAGTAGCCGGGCCCGTTCCCGCGCGCTGCAAGCAGGCAAGCAAGCAAGCGCACATCCCAGAAGCATCGACGCAGAAGATCCTGACACCGGGGTAATCCGTGAAAAAGCTCTCCGCACGACGACGCCATCCGCTGGCGGCGGTCGTCGTCCTACTCCTCGCGCTGGCGGCCACTGGGGGGCTGTACGCCTTTGTCGCGCCCACGGGCAAGGCGCAGGCAGACGAAACCGCCCAGTCTCTCGCCATCGACGAGGGTAAGAAGCTCTACGCCGTCGGCTGCGCCAGCTGCCACGGAACCGGCGGTCAGGGCTCCTCCGACGGTCCGAGCCTGGTGGGCGTCGGCGCCGCGGCCGTGGACTTCCAGGTGGGCACCGGCCGGATGCCGGCCGCGACCTCCCAGAGCGTCCAGGCGCCGCGGAAGAAGGTCGTCTACACGCAGGCCGAGATCGACCAGCTCGCGGCGTACATCGCCTCGCTGGGCGCTGGTCCGAACATCCCGACCGAGGCGGAGTACGGCCCCGAGGGCGCCGACATCGCCAAGGGCGGCGACCTGTTCCGCACCAACTGCGCTCAGTGCCACAACTTCACCGGCAAGGGCGGTGCGCTGACCCACGGCAAGTTCGCGCCCACCCTCGAGGACGTCGACCCGAAGCACATCTACGAGGCCATGCAGACCGGCCCGCAGAACATGCCCTCCTTCCCCGACACCATCCTGTCGGAGCAGAACAAGAAGGACATCATCGCGTACCTCGACGCGGTCAACAGCGACGACACCGAGAGCCCCGGTGGCCTTGAGCTGGGCGGACTCGGTCCGGTCAGCGAGGGCCTGTTCGCGTGGGTCTTCGGACTCGGCGCGCTGATCGCGGTCGCCGTCTGGGTCGCCGCTCGGACCGCAAAGGCCAAGAAGTCATGAGTAGCCAAGACATTCCAGAAGAGAACCTGCCCGCTGAGCAGGACGAACACGGCGCGGTGAGCGTCGCGGACGACAAGGACCCGTTCGCGGACCCCGGCCTGCCGCCCCACGAGCACCGGATCCAGGACATCGACGAGCGGGCCGCCAAGCGGTCCGAGCGCGCGGTGGCCCTGCTGTTCACGGTGTCGATGCTGGCCACCGTCGGCTTCATCGCCTCCTTCGTGGCGATCCCGGCCGACAAGTCGGTCTACATCTTCCCGCTGGGCCACATCAGCGCGCTGAACTTCGCGCTGGGCATGACGCTGGGCGTCTCGCTGTTCTGCATCGGCGCGGGCGCGGTCCACTGGGCCCGCACCCTGATGTCGGACGTCGAGGTCGCCGACGAGCGTCACCCGATCGAGGCGTCGCCGGAGGTCAAGGCCCAGGTTATGGCCGACTTCGCGGACGGCGCCAAGGAGTCCGCGATCGGCCGTCGCAAGCTGATCCGGAACACGATGTTCGGTGCGCTGGCCCTGTTCCCGCTCTCCGGTGTCGTCCTGCTGCGTGACCTCGGCCCGCTGCCCGAGACCAAGCTCCGCCACACCCTGTGGTCCAAGGGCAAGCTGCTCGTCAACATGAACACCAACGAGCCGCTGCGTCCCTCGGACGTCGTGGTCGGCTCCCTGACCTTCTGCAAGCCGGAGGGCCTGGAGGAGCACGACCACGACTTCCAGACCGAGATCGCCAAGGCCGCCCTGATGATCGTCCGGATCCAGCCGGACAACATCAAGGACAAGCGCGAGCTCGAGTGGTCGCACGAGGGCATCGTGGCGTACTCGAAGATCTGCACCCACGTGGGTTGCCCGATCTCCCTGTACGAGCAGCAGACGCACCACGCGCTGTGCCCCTGCCACCAGTCCACCTTCGACCTCTCCGACGGTGCCCGAGTGATCTTCGGTCCCGCCGGTCACGCCCTGCCGCAGCTGCGCATCGGCGTGAACGACGAGGGCTACCTCGAGGCGCTCGGCGACTTCGAAGAGCCCGTCGGTCCTGCATTCTGGGAGCGCGGATGAGTACCAACGAGAACAACGAGCGGCGCGGTAAAGCGCCCGCCGGCGAGCGCGTCGCCGACTGGGCCGACGGCCGGCTCGGCATCTACGGCCTGGCCAAGGCCAATATGCGCAAGATCTTCCCCGACCACTGGTCGTTCATGCTGGGTGAGGTCTGCCTCTACAGCTTCATCATCATCATCCTCACGGGTGTGTATCTGACGCTGTTCTTCCACCCGTCGATGAACGAGGTGGAGTACCACGGCAGCTACGTCCCGCTGCAGGGCCAGCTGATGTCCGAGGCGTTCAACTCGACCATGCACATCTCCTTCGATGTGCGCGGTGGTCTGCTGATCCGGCAGATCCACCACTGGGCGGCGCTGATCTTCCTCGCCGGCATGTTCGTGCACATGATGCGCGTGTTCTTCACGGGTGCGTTCCGCAAGCCGCGTGAGGTCAACTGGCTGTTCGGCTTCCTGCTGTTCGTCCTCGGCATGTTCACCGGCTTCACCGGTTACTCGCTCCCGGACGACCTGCTGTCCGGCACCGGTGTCCGCTTCATGGAGGGCGCGGTCCTGTCCGTGCCGATCGTCGGCACGTACCTGTCGTTCTTCCTGTTCGGCGGGGAGTTCCCGGGCGGCGACTTCGTGGCCCGCTTCTACTCGGTCCACATCCTGCTGCTGCCGGGCATCATGCTCGGTCTGGTGGTCGCCCACCTGATCCTGGTCGTCTACCACAAGCACACGCAGTACGCGGGTCCCGGCAAGACCAACAAGAACGTCGTCGGCATGCCGCTGCTGCCGGTCTACATGGCCAAGGCCGGAGGCTTCTTCTTCCTGGTCTTCGGTGTCATCGCGGCCATCTCGGCGATCGCCACGATCAACCCGATCTGGTCCATGGGCCCCTACCGTCCGGACCAGGTGTCCACCGGCGCCCAGCCCGACTGGTACATGGGCTTCTCCGAGGGCCTGATCCGTGTCATGCCGGGCTGGGAGATCAACTTCTGGGGTCACACGCTCGTCCTGGGTGTGTTCATCCCGCTGATGATCTTCCCGCTGGTCCTGGTCGCGATCGCGGTCTACCCGTTCATCGAGTCCTGGGTCACCGGCGACAAGCGCGAGCACCACATCCTGGACCGTCCGCGCAACGCGCCGACGCGTACCGCCTTCGGTGTCGCGTGGATCACCTGGTACATGGTCCTGCTGATCGGTGGTGGAAACGACCTGTGGGCCACCCACTTCCACCTGTCGATCAACGCCATCACCTGGTTCGTGCGGATCGCGTTCTTCGTCGGACCAGTGCTCGCCTTCGTCATCACCAAGCGGATCTGCCTCGGCCTGCAGCGCCGGGACAAGGAGAAGGTGCTGCACGGCCGCGAGTCGGGCATCATCAAGCGCCTGCCGCACGGTGAGTTCATCGAGGTGCACGAGCCGCTCAGCCAGGACGCGCTGCACACCCTCACCGCGCACGAGCAGTACCAGCCGGCCGAGATCGGCCCGTTGGTCGACGAGAACGGTGTCGAGCGCAAGGTGACGGGCTCCGAGAAGCTGCGCGTCAAGCTCAGCAAGGCGTACTACGGCGAGGAAGCCCAGATTCCGAAGCCGACCGTCGAGGAGTACAAGGAGATCACGAGCGGCCACGGCCACCACTGATCGCTGCGCACGCCACGCCACGGCCGAAGGGCCCCGTCCGGTGTACGGACGGGGCCCTTCGCCGTGCCCCGGGCTGGATAGGGTGGGAGCACACCTCTTCGGCAGGTGCACATGGTCTTCTACGACACCTCTTCTACGACACCCAGGAGCGGCCTTATGAGCGCTGTGACCCCCGCTGGAGGCGACACCGCGGCGGGCCGTTCCTGGCCCCGGCTGCTGAACGGCCTGCTGGAGGGGCGCGATCTGAGCGCCGATGACACGGCCTGGGCGATGGACCTGATCATGCGCGGCGAGGCGACCGACGCGCAGATCGCCGGGTTCGTGGTGGCCCTGCGGGCCAAGGGCGAGACGGTCGAGGAGATCACCGGCTTCGTCCGGACGATGTACGAGCACGCGAATGTGATCGAGGTGTCCGGCGACACCGTGGACATCGTCGGCACGGGCGGGGACGGCGCCAAGACCGTCAACATCTCCACGATGTCCGCGATCGTCGTGGCCGGCGCGGGCGCCAAGGTCGTCAAGCACGGCAACCGGGCGGCGTCCTCCGCCTCCGGCTCCTCGGACGTCCTGGAGAAGCTCGGGGTAAATCTGGAACTGCCGGTGGCCAGGGTGCCGCAGGTGGTCGAGGAGGCGGGGATCACCTTCTGCTTCGCGGCCAAGTTCCACCCGGCGATGCGGCACGCGGGCGCGGCGCGCGGGCAGTTGGGGATCAGGACGGTCTTCAACGTCCTCGGTCCGCTCACCAACCCGGCCCGGGTCAGGGCACAGGCGGTCGGCGTCGCCGACCCGCGGATGGCGCCGATCGTGGCGGGCGTGTTCGCCGAGCGGGGCAACTCCTCGCTGGTGTTCCGCGGTGACGACGGCCTGGACGAGCTGACCACGACCTCGACCTCCCAGGTCTGGATCGTCCGCGACGGCAAGGTCACCGAGGAGTCCTTCGACCCGCGGGACGTCGGTCTCGACCTCGTCCCGGTGGAGGCGCTGCGCGGCGCGGACGCGTCGTACAACGCGGATGTGGCCCGGCGCCTGCTGAACGGCGAGACCGGCCCCGTCCGGGACGCCGTACTCCTCAACTCGGCGGCGGCACTGGTGGCCCTGCACCCGACCGGGGCGCCTCTGACGGAACAGATCCGTACCGGCATGGCGAAGGCGGCGGAGTCGATCGACTCCGGTGCGGCCAAGCGGACGCTGGAGCGGTGGGTGGCCGCCAGCAACGCGTAGCGTTCAGTGATCGTCGTCCCGTCATCCGGACACGGGTTGCGGGGCGACGATCACTTCCCATAGGTTCCTGTACCAGGTCATGAGTGACAGTCATGAGGCCCCGGCCGACTGTCCGGCAACCCTCCGTCCGTGGCGGGGTGCCCCGGGTGAAGACCAGGCCGTGAGCAGCAAGGCTTACGGCAAGCGCGGATCCCTCGCACGCTTTTGGAAAGTGTGGAACCAGGGGTCCTGGGTCGTTCGAGGGAGTCTTCCGTGAGCAAGCGAATGCGATAGGGCCGCCGAGCCCCGCCTCCGCACACCCTTCTTCTCGCCCACCCTCACGGGAGTTCCGCCATGTCTGTCTCCACCGCTGCCCTCGACCGTACTGTTTGTTCCCCGCTGCCCGTTCTGGGACGGGATGTCACCGTCCCGCTCGTCACCGGCGGCGAGGTCACGTACGCCGCCCTCGACTACGCCGCCAGCGCCCCCGCCCTCCAGCGGGTCTGGGACGACGTCGCCGCCTACGCGCCGTACTACGGCAGCGTCCACCGGGGCGCCGGGTACCTCTCGCAGCTCTCCACCGACCTCTTCGAGAACGCCCGCAGGACCGTCGCCGAGTTCCTCGACTGCCGCGCCGACGACCAGCTGATCTTCACCCGGTCCACCACCGACTCGCTCAACCTGCTCGCCGCCGCCCTCCCCGCCGACTGCCAGGTCTTCGTCTTCGAGACCGAGCACCACGCCTCGCTGCTGCCCTGGCAGGACGCGAAGGTCACCTACCTCAACGCCCCGCGCACCCCGCAGCAGGCCGTGGCAACCCTGGAGCGCGCCCTCGCCGACCGTGACCCCCACGGCCCCGCCCTGGTCTGTGTCACCGGCGCCTCCAACGTCACCGGCGAGCTGTGGCCCGTACGAGAGCTGGCCGCCGCCGCCCATGCGCACGGCGCCCGGATCGTCCTGGACGCCGCCCAACTCGCCCCGCACCACCCGGTGTCGGTCCAGGACCTGGACGTCGACTGGGTCGCCTTCTCCGGCCACAAGCTCTACGCCCCCTTCGGCTCCGGCGTCCTCGCCGGCCGCGCCGACTGGCTGCGCGCGGCCGAGCCCTACCTCGCGGGCGGCGGCGCCAGCCGTAAGGTCACCCGGCGCGCGGACGGGGGAGTGGACGTGGAGTGGCACGAGAGCGCCGCCCGCCACGAGGCCGGCTCGCCGAACGTCATCGGCGCCTACTCCATCGCCTCGGCCTGCAAGGCCCTGACGGAGGCCGGGTTCGACACCCTGGTCGCCCGCGAGCAGCACCTGATCGAGAAGGTCCGCGAGGGCCTCGCCGAGGTCCCCGAGGTCAGGGTCCTCTCCCTCTTCGGCGACGACGCCCCGCGCGTCGGTGTCATCTCCTTCGTCGTCGACGGCTGGAACAGCTCCCACTTCGCCGCCGCCCTCTCCGCCGAGTACGGCATCGGCGTCCGCGACGGTCTGTTCTGCGCCCACCCCCTGGTCCGCACTCTGCTCGGCAGCGACCCGCAGACCCAGGGCGAGTGCGGCGCCCCCGAGGCGGCACCCGGCGAGAAGTCCCTGAACGCCATCCGGGTCAGCTTCGGCGCGGGCACGCCGGACGAGCACGTGGAGCGGTTCGTGACCGCGGTGTGCGAGCTCGTCACCGACGGCGCGAAGTGGAACTACCGCACCGAGGACGGGCGTTGCGTCCCCGCGGTGTGATCCGCTGACGTACGCTCCCCGTGCGGATCAACGGGGGCGGACGGAACTAACGGGGGGCGCGGTGCAGGCGCTGCGGGACACGGATCCTCGGCGGATCGGGCCGTACGAGGTGCTCGGGCGGCTCGGAGCCGGCGGGATGGGCGAGGTGTATCTCGCCGAGGCACGTGGCGGGATGCGGCTGGCAGTCAAGGTGGTGCGGCCCGAGCACGCCGGGGACCGGACCTTCCGCGCCCGGTTCCGCCAGGAGCTGCGCGCCGCGCGGGACGTCGGCGGGGACGGCACGTACACCGCGCGGGTCGTCGACGCCGATCCCGAGGGCGAACCGCCGTGGATGGCGACCGAGTTCGTCGAGGGGCCCACCCTGCGGGACGCCGTGCTGGACGGCGGGCCGCTGCCCGCTCCCGCGGTACGGGTCCTCGCGGCGGCGCTCGGCCGGGCCCTGACCGCGATCCACGCCAGGGACCTGGTGCACCGGGACCTCAAGCCCTCCAACATCCTGCTGGCGGCGGACGGCCCGCGGGTCATCGACTTCGGGATCGTCCGGGCGCTGGAGGCGACCGCGCTGACGAGTCCCGGGTCGATCGTCGGCACGGTCGGCTATGTCTCCCCGGAGCAGATTCGCAACAGCGGCGAAGTGGGCCCGCAGAGCGATGTGTTCGCGCTGGGAGCGGTCCTCGCCTACGCCTCCGGGGGCCGTCAGCCCTTCGGTGAGGGCCATGAGTCGGTGGTCCTGCTGCGCATCCTGAACGGCGACCACGATCTGTCCCAGGTGCCCGAGGAGTTCCGGCCGCTGGTGGAGTCCTGTCTGCGCCCGGACCCGGCCGGGCGACCGGTTCCGGAGGTCGTCATGGCGGCCGTGGGACACACGGAGGCGTCACTGACTGCCGCCGTGCGGCCGGGCTGGTTCACCGGCGGCGGTACGCGGTGGGTGCCGGGGGACGACGCGGAGCGGATGAGCGGCGTCGAGTACGCGGCCCCGGTGACACTGCCGGACGCGGTCATATCGCCTGCCGTCGCGCCGCTGCCGCCGTCGCGCCGCGGTGTGCTGCGGGCCGTGGCCGGTGGGGCCGTGGTGGCCGTCGCCGGGGGCGTCGGCGGCTGGTGGTGGCTGCGGGAGCCGGAGCGGGGCAAGAAGGAGGACCCGCCCTCCGCGACGGCCACCGGGAAGCCGGTCGTGCGCTGGCAGTTCTCGATGGACCAGGTCATGACCCCGCGGCTCGGCGTGCTCTCACCCAAGGGCGACGTCCTGTACGCCGCCACGTCCTCCGTCGACCTGTACGCGCTCTCCGCCGATGGCGAGGACCTCTGGAAGGCCAACCTCGGCGGCGCCGGTCTCGATCCCCTGGCGACGGCGGACGGCGTCTACTGCACCGTGGTCGAGGGCGACAGCGCGGACGGCTCCCCGCGGCTGCGGCTGCGCCGGTACGACACGGCGGGCAAGCGCGGCTGGAGCCGGGGCCTCGGGCCGACGGGCACCGCTCCCGTCCTCGCCGGCGACGCGATCGTGGTGGGCGCCGGGAACGAGGAGATCGGGGAGCTGCGCGCCTACGCGCCTGACGGCAGCATGCGCTGGCAGCGGGGGCTCGTGGGCGCGCTCACCGAAGCGCCGCTGGTGCACGGCGGTGTGGTCTACGCCGGTACTCGCGCGGGCCTGCTGGTCGCCTTCGACGCCAAGGACGGCACACCGCTGTGGAAGGCCGAGGCGGGCGCCGACCTCCGACGGCCCGTGGTGGTGGACGGCCGGGCCCTGGCCGCCGCCTCCGCCGG
Organism: Streptomyces sp. NBC_00287; assembly: GCF_036173105.1. NCBI lineage: Bacteria > Bacillati > Actinomycetota > Actinomycetes > Kitasatosporales > Streptomycetaceae > Streptomyces > Streptomyces sp. NBC_00287. Next base: position 2,637,371 of record NZ_CP108053.1, on the reverse strand, counting down.
CGAGCGGACCTGGCACGGCTTCACCCTGGGCGGGCAGCGGCTTTGGCGCAGTGAGGAGGCCGATGGTGAGGTGGAGGGGCCGGTCACCGTGGCCGGTTCGCTGGCGCTCCTCACGGAGAACCAGGTGATGAAGGCGTTCACGGCGGACGGCGAGCCCGCCTGGACGTATCGGGGCGGGGACTACGACCTCACCGAACCCGCGGTGTCGGGCGGCCGGATCTTCCTTCAGACTCCCGACGAGATTCACGCCCTGAACCTCAAGGGCAAGCGGATCTGGCGCTTCCCGCTCAAGGCCGGCTATCCGGTGTCGGCCCCTCTGATACGCGGCAACCGCCTCTATGTCACCTCGGAGGAGGGCGTGGCAGCCGTCGACCTCACGTCCTAGCCGTCGAGGCCGATCGCGAAGGCCGCCTCCAGGTCGTGCTGCGAGTACGTCCGGAACGCCACATGCGTGTCCGTGCCCTCCACGCCCGGGATCTTGCTGATGCGGCCGGGGATGACCTCGGCGAGGTCCTCGTGCTCCTTGACCCGGACCATCGCGATCAGGTCATAGGTGCCGGTGACGGAGAAGACCTCGCTCACGCTGTCCAGCGAAGCGATCTCCTCCGCGATCTCGGGGATCCGGTCCACGCTGGTCTTGATGAGGACGATCGCGGTGATCACGGCTGTTTCTCTCCCTCGGGGGCCTGCGTCGCTGGGGTGGCCCTCACTCTAGTCGTACGGCCGAACCGCACCCAGGCGAAGCCGCACCCCAGGCCGAAGCCCACGAGATGGGCCAGATACGCCACCCCGGGCCCATTCGCGGCCCGCCCCGCCGCCAGCCACTGCAGGGCCGCCCAGAAGGGGAGCACCACCCAGGCCGGGAAGCGCAGCGGCAGAAAGAACAGGAACGGCAGCAGGCTCGTCACCCTGGCCCGTGGGAACAGTGCGAGGCAGGCGCCGAGCACCGCCGAGATCGCGCCGGACGCGCCCACCAGGGACTGCTCGGAGTCGGCGTTGGCGGACGCGTAGCCCAGCAGGGCGAGATAGCCGCAGCCCAGATAGAAGAGGGTGAACTGGACACGGCCCATGCGCTCCTCGGTCAGCACACCGAAGACATAGAGGAAGAGCATGTTGCCCAGCAGATGCACCCAGCTGCCGTGCACGAAGAGCGCGGTGGCCGGCGTGAGGGTGGAGCGGGCGTGCCCCTCGAACAACTCGGCCGGAACCACACCCCAGCGCCGGAAGTAGGCCCGCTGCGCCGCGAGCAGCTCGTCGCCGGTGCCGTGGACCGGATTCAGCCCCGACGCCGGTCCGATCACGAAGATCAGCGTGCACAGGGCGATCAGTCCGTATGTCACCGGCGCGGACGGCGTCCGGATCGTTCTGACGGCCTTGACGCTCCAGTTGCTGATCATGAACACAGAGCATGACGTAATGGGGCGTACGCGAACAGAGCGCCTCGCCGCTGTGGACGGCCGAGCGGCGAGTACCCGCCAGGCCGTAGGGTTACGAGCCACACGCACCGGGGATGCCGGTGAGTCACCGACACTGGAAGGAAAGAACGGTCGCGATGACGGTTCCCCTGCCGACCGCCACCACGCGGTGGCGCTGCACGCTCTGCGGCAACCTCACCCGTTTCGATGTGACCCGCTCGTCGAAGGTCGTCGAGTACGTCCACCTCGATCTGGCCGGTGAGCCCAAGGTCGAGGAGCGCGAGGTGGTCAGTGAGACCATCGAGTCGGTGCGCTGCCGCTGGTGCAACGCCGTGGACCAGGTGGAACTCGTGGACAGGCCGGGCGCCGGCTCCTGAGCGGAGCGGGCCCCGCTCAAGGCGATCCCCGCAGTCAGGGGGATCCCGCACAGGCATTGGGGTGAGACGGATGGTGGAGACCGAAGGCGGGGGGCCGGGCGACGGCGCCGCTGAGGTGCTCGACCGTCCGCTGCCCGACGGAGTGCGCAGAAGAGTCGTACAGATCGTCTCGGATGGTTTCGGTGGGCTGACCGTCACCGAACTGCCCGCCCAGCTGAGGCAGTACGCCCGCTTCGCCCCGAACCGCCGCGCCAAGTTCGCCGGTAACGCCATGGCCGCCGCCCTGGAGGCCGATCCGCTCTTCCGCCAGCGCATCGGGGAGAAGCTGAGAGAGGCCCAGCCGGAAATCGCCGGCGCCCTCGACTCCGGCTCGCCGCCCCCGGCCGCGGATCCGCTCGATGTGGCGGCCGCGGCCTATGTGCTGCGGCCCACCGGCTGGGTCAAGCTCGTGACCGCGGCCGGCGAGGAGGCCCAGCGCGCCGATGCCGAGCGCGCCGACGAGGAGAGCCGGGCCGAACTGGAGCGGCTGCGCGCCGAACTCGCCCAGGCCCGGGAGCAGATCCGGACCGAGACCGAGCGGCTGCGCACCGAGCTGGACGCCGCCAAGAAGGAAGCCGAATCGCTTCACCGCAAGTTGCGGGCCGCTCTAAGTGACGTCAAGCGCGGTGAGGCCGCGCTGCGCAAGGTGCAGGGCGAGATCGAGACCGTACGCGCCGAGACGCACGCGCAGGTGTCCGCCGCCGAGAGCGAGGCCCGGCGGCTGAAGTCGCGGCTCGGGGAGGCGGAGGCCGCCCTGGAGGCCACCCGCAGGGCGGCGCGCGAGGGCCGCAGCGTTGAGGACATGCGGGTACGGCTGCTGCTGGACACCCTGCTGGATGCCACCCAAGGGCTGCGCCGGGAACTGGCGTTGCCGCCGGTGTCGGTGCGTCCGGCCGAGACCGTGGACGCGGTCGAACCGGGACGTATGACCCCGAAGGACATCGCCGCACGGGCATTGTCCGAAAACGACCCCGCCATCATCGACCAGCTGCTCGCGCTGCCCCAGGCCCATCTGGTCGTCGACGGCTACAACGTCACCAAGACCGGCTACCCCCAGATGCCGCTGGAGAAGCAGCGCCTCAGGCTCCTCGGGCAGCTCTCCCAGCTCGCCGCGCAGACCGGCGCCGAGGTGACCTGTGTCTTCGACGGGGCCGAGCTGGCCGCGCCGGTGCTGCTCGCGCCGCCGCGCGGGGTGCGGGTGCTGTTCTCCAAACCCGGGGTCACCGCCGATGAGTTGATCCGTCAGCTGGTGCGGGCCGAGCCGCCGGGGCGTCCGGTCATCGTCGTCTCGACCGACCGCGAGGTGGCCGACGGGGTCGCCAGGGCGGGCGCCCGGCCGGTGGCATCTGCGGTGCTTCTGAAGCGACTGTCCTGAAGGTCAACGTACAGACGCAATGCCCGAATTGACGGAACCGTCACGCAACGTAGCGTCAAGTGGACATCACTGCACGTGGGTTGATGGTAAAGAATGCGGACCGTAACCGGGATAAATCGCCCAGGGGTTTGAACTGATCACAGCTGTATCACTAGGGTCTGCCTTCGAACCTTCGATCGGAAGATCACTGAGGAGAAGGAGTTCGCCTCCGTGGCGTCCCACCGTCGACCCAAGCAGCCGAGCCGCGCACGTGTGACCGTGCTGACCACCGCCGCTGCTGCCGCCGTGGCCATCAGCTCGCAGGCGGCCAACGCCGCGCCCAGCGAGAAGCCGAGCAAGGACGAGGTCAAGGCCAAGGTCGACAAGCTCTACGAGGAGGCCGAGCAGGCCACCGAGAAGTACAACGGCGCCAAGGAGAAGCAGGAGAAGCTCCAGAAGGAGATCTCCACGATCCAGGACAACGTCGCGCGCGGTCAGGAAGACCTGAACGAGATGCGCGACTCCATAGGCCTGGCGGCCGCCGCCCAGTACCGCACCGGCTCCATAGACTCCTCGGTCCAGCTGTTCCTCTCCGCGGACCCGGACGACTACCTCGACAAGGCGTCCACGCTCGACCAGTTGAGCAGCCAGCAGGTCGAGTCGCTGAAGAAGATCCAGGACAAGCAGCGCGAACTCGCCCAGGACCGCGCCGAGGCCAGTGAGAAGCTCAAGGACCTCGCCTCCACCCGGACCGAACTGGGCAAGAAGAAGACGGAAGTCCAGGACAAGCTCGCCGAGGCGCAGAAGCTTCTGAACTCCCTGACCGCCGCCGAGAAGGCCGCCCTCGCCGCGGAGGAGGAGCGCGCCAGCCGCTCGTCCGCCGACCGCGTCGACCTCAGCGGCGCCACCGCCGGCTCCGGCCGGGCCATGGCCGCCTTCCAGGCCGCCCAGAGCAAGATCGGCTCGCCCTACGTCTACGGCGCCTCCGGCCCGTCCTCCTTCGACTGCTCGGGCCTGACCTCCTGGGCCTTCGCCCAGGCCGGCGTCGGCATCCCGCGCACCTCGCAGGCCCAGGCCAACGCGGGCACCCGCATCTACAGCCAGTCCGACCTCAAGGTCGGCGACCTGGTCATCTTCTACGGCGACCTGCACCACGTCGGCTTCTACGCGGGCAACGGCCAGGTGCTGCACGCCCCGCGCACCGGCACGGTCGTCCGCTACGAGTCGATCAACAACATGCCGTTCCAGTTCGGCGTCCGGATCTGATCACCCTCAAGATCACGACACCGTGCCGCCCGAACGGGCGAATCGCAGCGACGTGAACTGACCCCACGCCCCGCCCATGACCTGCGTCATAGGCGGGGCGTCACTGTGCGTGCCCACGGCGGTCGTTGGTCGGTGACCCGTCGCGGGGCTACTGTCTGCCGCGTTTCCCCCTCGCCGGGGAAGGTCCTTGTCCGCCAGCGGAAGGGGTGCGGCTTCCTGTGGGGTCCCATCGTCGCCTTGTACCGTCCGGGTTCGACCGGGGCGCGAGCGCCGCGCTCTGCGTCATCTCAGCCGCGGCAGCCGCGCTGGGCGCCGTACCCGCGCTCGCCGCGCCGCACGACGACACCCGGGCCGAGGTGGACCGCCTCTACGAGGAGGCCGAGAAGGCCACCGAGGCCTACAACAAGGCCGATGAGCGCGCCGACTCGCTGCGCAAGGAGGTCAGCGGGGCGCAGGACCGGATCGCGCGGCAGCAGGAGCGCATCAACTCCATGCGGGAGGCGCTCGGTTCGCTGGCCGGAGCCCAGTACCGCTCCGGCGGGCTCGACCCCTCCCTGGCCCTGCTGTTCTCCGACGATCCGGACGACTACCTCGACAAGGCGGCCGTCCTTGACCGGATCAGCGCCCATCAGGCGGGCGAGCTGAAGGACCTTCAGGACGCGATGCGCGAACTCTCCCAGGAGCGCGCCGAGGCCTCCCGCAAGCTCGGGGAGCTGGAGAAGAGCCGCAAGGCCGTCGCGGCGCACAAGCGGACGGTGGAGGGCAAGCTCGCGAAGGCCCGGCAACTGCTGAACTCCCTGCCGTCCGCCGAGCGCGCCGCCTACGACCGGGCCTCCCGTTCCGGCCGCTCCGACATGCCCGACCTCGGGGGCGCCGTCCCGGCCTCGGGCCGCGCGGCCGCCGCGATCGCCGCCGCCCGCTCCGCCCTCGGCAAGCCCTACGTCTGGGGCGCCAGCGGCCCCAGCGGCTTCGACTGTTCGGGCCTGATGCAGTGGTCCTACGCCCAGGCCGGCGTCTCCCTGCCCCGCACCTCCCAGGGCCAGCGCTTCGCCGGCCGCCAGGTGCCTCTCTCCCAGGCCCAGCCCGGCGACCTGGTCACCTACCGCTCCGACGCCAGCCACGTCGGGATGTACATGGGCAACGGCCAGGTGATCCACGCGCCCTATCCGGGAGCGCCGGTCCGGTACGACCCGGTGGGGATGATGCCGGGGGCCACGGTCACCAGGGTGTGACGGGGGTCTGACCTCCGCGCTCTGATCCCCGTACGATCGCGGCATGGCTGGTCGACGGCGGGCGTCCGGGTCCGGTGCGGTGGTGGCGCTGTGTCTGCTCCTCGTCTCGCTCGTGGCATGCGGCGGCCGACCGCAGACCGACGCCGCCACGGACGCGGTGCAACGGGTGCTCGATCGGCGGGCCGAGGCGATCGTCGAGCATGATGCGTCGGCCTTTGTACGGACGGGTGCGCAGAGCGGGTTCGACGATCTGCGGGCCGTGCCGTTCGCCGAGTGGTCGTACCGGGTCACCGGGCTCCGGCGCGCCGGGGACACCGCCACCGCCGAGGCCGAACTGCGCTACCGCGTCGAAGGCAACGACCGCGCTCCGGTCACCGCCGCCCGCAGCCTGGAGCTCAGCCTGGACGCCGGCGGCGACTGGTATGTCGAGTCCGAGCGGCCCGCGAAGAAGGCCGCCGAACAGCTGTGGGACCAGGGCCGGGTGGATGTCGTCCGGGGTGAGCGCAGCATCGTGCTGGGGGTCGGACAGAGCGCGGAGCGGCTGCGCACCTTCGCCGATCTGGCCGACCGGGCCGTACCCGCGGTGACGCAGACGTGGGGGACCCAGTGGCCGCGGCGGGTCGTCGTACTCGTACCGGAGTCGCTGGAGGGGATGGCCGGGCTGCTCGGCTCGCCCGCGTCCTCCTACCGGGGCATCGCGGCCGTGACCACCGGCGAGACCGGCGCCCCCGCCGACGCGCCCGCGGACCGGATCATCCTCAACCCGGTCGCGTACGGCGTCCTCGGCGAGAGCGGCAAACAGGTCGTGCTCACCCACGAGACCACCCATGTGGCCACCCGCGCCCACACCAGCGCCGCCACCCCGCTGTGGCTCTCCGAGGGCTACGCCGACTGGGTCGGCTACCTCGGCTCGGGCCGCACACCCTCCGAGGCCGCGCCGGAGCTGTGGCGGGCGGTGACCGAGGGCCGGATCCCGGCGGGGCTGCCGACCGACCAGGACTTCGGGTTCACCGGGGACTCGGCGGGGCTCGCGCAGGCGTACGAGAGCGGCTGGATGGCCTGCCGGATGATCGCGGACCGCTGGGGCGAGGTGCGGCTCGGGGAGTTCTACCGGGCGGTGGGCGCGCACGAGAAGCGGCCGGGCGCGGTCGAGGACGCCATGGAGAAGGTGCTCGGGACGACGGTGGAGGAGTTCACCTGGCAGTGGCGGGAGTACCTGCGGACTCAGTTCGGCTGATCGAGCAGCTCGATCGCTTCCGCGAGCCACGCCCGCTCCGCCGCGCCAGTGGCCCGCGCCACCCGCAGCATGCCCTGCCGGAACAGATCGCCGGCCTCCTCCGCCCGCACCGGCTCTCCCTCCCGGTAGAAGAAGCTCGACGGCGCCTCCAGGAACTCCAGCCGCCGACGCAGTACGGCGGCCTGCTCACGCGGGTCCGGCAGATGCCGTAGGAACGCCAGGACGGTGTTGAAGCGGACCTGGTCGGTGATCTCCGTCTGCTTGGGGTGGCGCAGCCGTTCCAGCAGGTCGGCGCGGCCCTCCTCGGTCAGCGACAGGATCCGGCGCGGGGCGGCGCTCGCGCCCGGCTCGGTGTGCTGGTCGAGCAGGCCCGCCTTGGTGAGACGGGTGATCGCCGGGTACAGGGCACCGTCGCTGACCGGCCGGACATGGCCGCTGAGCGCCTTGATGCGCTCCTTCAACTCATAGCCGTGCAGCGGCTCTTCGGCCAGGAAGCCCAGGATCGACAGCTCCAGCACCGGTTCCTCCTTGCGGATGTCGTGCCGCCCATGCTACCTCTAACCGAGCTATATCGAATCGAGGTACCTCCAGGGGGATCCATGAACGCTCACCGCAAACAGCTCATCTCGCTCGCCCACCCCGTCTACTTCTCGCTCCTGGCCTCCGTCGCCGCCGGGATCATCAACACCGTCTGGGTCTCCCGGCTCGGCGGACCGGCCGTCGCCGCCGTGGCCGTCGCGACCAACACCGAGAACGTGCTGCTGGGCGTCGCGCTGGTCTTCGGCTCCGGTACGACCGTGCTGGTCGCGCACGCCAGGGGCGCCCGGGACCCGGCCGCGGTGCGGGCGGCCGTACGCGGGGGCTGGGCGGTGTACGCGCTGATCACGCCCGTGGTCGTGCTCGGCGGGCTGCTGCTGCGGGAGCCGCTGGCCCGGCTGGTCCTCGGCGGTGAAGGACCGGCCGTCCCGCTCGCCACCGCCTACTTCGCGATCTCCCTGCCCGGCATCGCCGTCTTCTTCGCCCAGACCCTGGTCGACGGCATCCTCAAGGGCACCGGCGACACCCGCACCCCCATGCGCCTCGCCCTCCTGGCCAACGGCCTGATCCTCGTCATCGACCCCTTCGCGATCCACCTCTACGGCGTGCAGGGCGCCGCCGCCACCACCGTCCTGTGCCGCTGCGTGGCCCTGGGCGTCGGCCTGCTCGCCCTGCGTCGAAAGGCGTTGCTCCGGGGGCCACGGGGCTCCTTCTCCCCGCGCCGGACCCTCGCCACCGGCCTGCCCATGGCCGCCGACTTCACCGTCCGGCAGACCGGAGCGCTGGCGCTGGTGGCGATCGTGGCCCGGCTCGGGGTGACCGCGGTGGCCGCGTACGCGATCGCGTACAAGGTCCTCTACGTCGCCACCATGGCCTTCTACGCCGTACGCCAGGCCGCCGCCATCCACACCGCGCACACCCGTGGCGCCGGACGGGACGAGCGGCGGGCGATCGGGCGGCAGGCGGTGCTGGTGTCCGGGGCGGTGGGGCTGGCGGCGGCCGTGCTGCTCGCCGTGACCGCGCCCTGGATCATGGCCGCCTTCGGCGCCGGGCCCGAGGTCGCCCACGAGGGCGTGCTGTTCCTGCGCTGCATCGGGCCCTACCTGCTGCTCATGGCCTGCGTCATCGCGCTCGGCGGGGTCTTCGAGGGCGGCGGCGGTGCGCCGGTGCTGCTGCGAGTGACGCTGCTCGGCACGGCCGTACAGCTGCCGCTGGCGTACGGACTGTCCGGGCTCGGGCTGCCGGGCGTGTGTCTGGCGTTGGCGCTTGCCATGGCGGTGCAGTGGGCCTTGCTGCGGTGGCTTGCTCCGCGTCAGGAGGGGAGCGAGGTCTCCTTGGTGCGGGCGGCCTGAGTCGGCACCGGAGCGGGCTCGGAGGCGGACACCGTGGAGCGCCAGAGCGCGCGGGCCGCCAGGACCGTGGCCAGGACCAGCAGGCCGTTGCGGAGGAAGAGGAGGGTGATGCCGAGGGTGTCGCTGGACACCACGTGCGAGAACCAGAGCGGGAACTCCAGGACGGTGACCAGGCACGCCGCCAGCACCAGCGCGACCGGCCGGCCCATCCGGCCGCCCCGGAAACACAGGCAGACCGCGGCCAGGCCGACCAGCCACACCATGTACTGCGGACTGATCACCCGGCTCGTCGTCACGAACATCAGCACCGCCACGAACGCCGCGTCCGCGAGCGTGTGCGGCAGGAACCGGGTCGCCTTGAACCGCCACAGCAGCAGCCAGCCGAAGGCGAGCCCGGTCAGCGCCAGGGCGGCCGTGCTGACGACGTCCACATACGGACCGAGGAACTCCACCGAGCCGTAGTTCAGCAGCACCTGTCCGTCCCAGCCGTAGTGCCGGGCCACATGGAAGACGAGGGCGCCCAGCGACTCCACCTCGGTGCCGCGGTCCCGCTGGAAGGTCAGGAACGCGAACGCGCCCGGCATCGCCACGGCGAACAGGGCCGCCACCAGAGCGGCGGTCACCGTGGCCGACACCCAGGCCGAGCGGCGACGGGCGGCGACCAGCAGCAGCACCGGCCACACCTTCAGCAGCGCCGCGAACGCCGTCAGCGCGCCCATCACCCGGGGGTGCCGGGCGCCGGCCAGCAGCGCGCCGACGGCCACCGCGGTCACCATCACGTCGTAGCGGGCGTACACGGTCGGGCCGAGGAGCGGGACGCCTGCCGTCCACACCCAGGGGCCGCGCAGACTGCGGCCGGGGCGCAGGCCCGCGTACAGGAGCAGGGCGAGGACCGCGAGGTCGGCGGTGAAGGCCAGGACGAAGAAGGCGGAGGCGTAGTCCAGGTAGAACAGCAGCGCGGGGGAGAGGATCGCGAGGGCGGCGGCGGGCGGGTACTGCCAGGTGACGTCGTCCTGCGGGAACGTTCCGGTGCGCAGCACCTCGTACCAGCCCTGGTAGATCACGGACACATCGCTGGTGACGTCCGGGCCGGGGAAGACGTACACCTTGAACACGAAGAGCAGCAGGACCGTCCTGGTCAGGGCCCAGATGACGAGCAGACCCGCCAAGGACCGCCGTGTGCCCGTCGTCTCCACCTGGTCCCCTACCGCCCGCATCCGTCCTGAGTCCGCCTTGAGGGGAACATGATGTCCCGGGAAGCTGTGCGTCTGCCACCAGCGCGGCCGTGAGGCGCTGGGTACGGCGCCTCGGATAGGGTCGGCCGCGATGCACAAGACGCTCATCGTGACGAACGACTTCCCGCCCCGCCCCGGCGGTATCCAGGCCTTCCTGCACAACATGGCGCTGCGCCTGGACCCGGAGCGGCTGGTCGTCTACGCCTCCACCTGGAAGCGCAGCCGGGAGGGTATCGAGGCCACGGCCGCCTTCGACGCCGAACAGCCCTTCACCGTCGTACGCGACTCCACGACGATGCTGCTCCCGACGCCGGCGGCGACCCGGCGGGCGGTCGGGCTGCTGCGCGAGCACGGCTGTACGTCGGTGTGGTTCGGGGCGGCGGCCCCGCTCGGTCTGATGGCCCCGGCGCTGCGCAAGGCCGGCGCCCAGCGGCTGGTGGCCACGACCCACGGGCACGAGGCCGGCTGGGCCCAGCTGCCCGCCTCGCGGCAGCTGCTGCGGCGGATCGGGGACTCGACGGACACGATCACCTACCTCGGCGAGTACACGCGCTCGCGGATCGCCACCGCGCTGTCGTCCGCGGCCGCTTCCCGGATGGTGCAGCTCCCGCCGGGCGTCGACGAGAAGACCTTCCACCCCGGGTCCGGTGGCGACCTCGTGCGGGCCCGGCTCGGGCTGACCGACCGCCCGGTGATCGTCTGTGTCTCCCGGCTGGTCCCGCGCAAGGGCCAGGACACGCTGATCCTCGCGATGCCCCGGATCCTGGCGAAGGAACCGGACGCGGTCCTGCTGATCGTGGGCGGCGGCCCGTACGAGAAGGACCTGCGCAAGCTGGCCCACGAGACGCGGGTGGCGGACTCCGTCCACTTCACGGGCGCGGTCCCGTGGTCCGAGCTGCCCGCGCACTACGGCGCCGGTGACGTCTTCGCGATGCCGTGCCGCACCCGTCGGCAGGGCCTGGACGTGGAGGGCCTCGGCATCGTCTACCTGGAGGCCTCGGCGACCGGACTTCCCGTCGTCGCCGGGGACTCCGGCGGCGCTCCCGACGCGGTGCTCGACGGCGAGACCGGCTGGGTCGTGCGGGGCGGTTCCCCCGAGCAGGCGGCCGACCGGATCGTCACGCTCCTGGGCGACCCGGAACTGCGCCGCAGGATGGGTGAGCGGGGCAGGCAGTGGGTCGAGGAGAAGTGGCGCTGGGACCTGTTGGCGGAACGACTGAAGACCCTGTTGTAAAGCGTGCGGTGACTCTAGGCGGAAGGGGAAAATCCGCCCATGCTCCGCACATGACAGCAAAACTGATGCAGCGTCAGCTGACGAGACGTCAAATCCTGGGCATGGTGGCCCTGCAAACCGCCGCCGCCTCCGGTCTCACCCGCATCGGTCTCCAGTCGGCGGCGGCCGTGGAACCCGCCGCCGTGGACAACGCCCCCGCGATCGTGGTCGGTTCGGGCTACGGCAGCTCCGTCGCCGCCCTCCGCCTCGGCCAGGCCGGCATCCGCACCCTCGTCATCGAGATGGGCCGCCTCTGGAACACCAACGGCCCCGACGGCAAGGTCTTCTGCTCCACCGCAACGCCGGACCACCGCTCCATGTGGTTCCGCACCCGAACCGAGGCCCCCCTCGCCACCTTCCTGTGGCTGGACGTGGTCAACAAGGACATCAGCCCCTATCCCGGTGTCCTGGACCGCGTGCACTTCGCCAACATGTCGGTGTACGTCGGCCGAGGCGTCGGCGGCGGTTCCCTGGTCAACGGGGGAATGGCGGTCACCCCGCTCAAGTCGTACTTCTCCGAGCAGTTCCCCACCGTGGACGCGGACGAGATGTACGGCACGTACTTCCCCCGCGCCCGCTCCATGCTCGGCGTCAACACCATCGACCCGGCCTGGTTCGAGTCCACGGAGTGGTACCGCTTCACCAGGATCTCCCGCAAACACGCGGCCAACGCCGGCCTGAAGACCACCTTCGTGCCGAACGTCTACGACTTCGGCCACATGCAGCGCGAGGCGGCCGGTACGGCGACCAAGTCGGCCCTCGCCGGAGAGGTGGTCTACGGCAACAACCACGGCAAACGCACCCTCGACAAGACCTACCTCGCCGCGGCCCTCGGCACCGGGAACGTCACCATCCACACCCAGGAGCGGGTCACCGCGATCACCAGGGCCGCCGACGGGTCGTACCTGCTGACCGCCCAGCGGATCGACAACGCGGGGACGGTCGTCGAGACCAAGGAGTACGGCTGTACGTACCTCTTCCTCGGCGGCGGCAGCCTCGGCACCACCGAACTCCTGCTGCGCGCACGGGAGACGGGCGCGCTGCCCGCTCTCGACGCGAGCGTCGGCACCGGCTGGGGCACCAACGGCAATGTGATGCTCGGGCGGGCCAACCACCTGTGGGACACGGTGGGGGCGAACCAGGCGACGATGCCGGTGATGGGCATCGACGACTGGGCCAACACCGCCAACCCCGTCTTCGCGGAGATCGCGCCGCTGCCGACGGGCCTGGAGCACTGGGTCAGCCTCTATCTGGCGATCACCAAGAACCCGGAGCGGGCGGCCTTCTCGTACTCGGGCGGCTCGCTGGCGCTGGGCTGGACCGCGGCGCAGAGCGCGGTCTCGGTGGCCATGGCCAAGAAGCTGTTCGACCGGATCAACCGGGCCAACGCCACCATCTACCGGTACGACCTGTTCGGCTCGGCCAACAAGGCGTTCGCCGACACCTTCACGTACCACCCGCTGGGCGGCTGTGTGTTGGGGCGGTCGACCGACAACTACGGCCGGGTGAAGGGGTATTCGAAGCTGTACGTCACCGACGGCTCGCTCGTGCCCGGGTCGATCGGGGTGAACCCCTTCGTCACGATCACGGCGCTCGCCGAACGCACGATGGCGCGGGTCCTCGCCGAGGACACCGCGCCATAGCGACCGCTTCGGTCACTTCGCGTAGATCGCCTCGACCTCCTGCGCGAAGTCCTTCGCCACCACGTTCCGCTTGAGCTTCAGCGACGGCGTCAGGTGGCCCGACTCCTCCGTGAACTGGGAGGACAGAATGCGGAACTTCCGCACCGATTCCGCCTTGGACACCGCGGCGTTGCCGTCGTCGATCGCCGACTGGATGGCGGCCAGCAGGTCCGCGTCCTCGCGCAGCGACGCCGCGGTGGCATCCGCGGGCTTGCCGTGCTCGGCGGCCCAGCGGCCCAGGAACTCCTCGTCGATGGTGACCAGCGCGCCCACGAACGGCCGCCCGTCGCCCACCACCATGCACTCCGCGACCAGCGCGTGCGCACGGATCCGGTCCTCGATCACGGCCGGGGCGACGTTCTTGCCGCCCGCGGTGACGATGATCTCCTTCTTGCGGCCGGTGATCCTGAGGTAGCCGTCCTCGTCGAGGGTGCCGATGTCTCCGGAGTGGAACCAGCCGTCCCGCAGCGCTTCTTCGGTCGCGCCCGGGTTGTTCCAGTACTCCTTGAAGATGTGCTCGCCGTGCAGCAGCACCTCGCCGTCGTCGGCGATGCGCACCACCGAGCCGGGCAGCGGCTGACCGACCGTGCCGATCTTCTGGCGGTCCCAGGGGTTGAAGGCGGTGGCCGCGCAGGACTCGGTCAGGCCGTAGCCCTCCAGCACCGTGAAGCCGATGCCGCGGAAGAAGTGACCGAGGCGCTCGCCTAGCGGGGCGCCACCGGAGATGGCGTACTCGCCCCGGCCGCCGAGGACCGCGCGCAGCTTGCTGAAGACGAGTTTGTCGAAGACCTTGTGCTTGATCTTCAGGCCCATCGACGGGCCCGAGGGGGTGTCCAGCGCGCGGCTGTAGGCGATGGCCGTGTCCGCCGCCTTGTCGAAGATCTTGCCCTTGCCGTCCGCCTGCGCCTTGGCGCGCGCCGAGTTGTAGACCTTCTCGAAGACGCGCGGCACACCGAGGATCAGCGTCGGCCGGAACTCGGCCAGTTCGTCGGTGAGGTTCTTGATGTCGGGCAGACAGCCCAGCTTGATCGGCGCGATCATCGGGGCGATCTGCACCAGCCGGCCGAAGACATGCGCGAGCGGCAGGAACAGCAACACCGAGCACTCGCCGGTACGGAACAGCGGGCGCAGCCGCTCGACGATGTTGCCGCACTCCGCGAAGAAGTTGCGGTGGGTGAGCACACAGCCCTTGGGGCGGCCGGTCGTACCGGAGGTGTAGACGATCGTCGCCGGGTCGTCGGCCTTCGCCAGCGAGCTGCGCTCCTCGACCGTCCGGTCGCTGATGTCCTGCCCGAGCCGGCCCAGCTCCTCGATGCCGCCGGCCTCGATCTGCCAGACGTGCTTGAGGGCGGGCAGCCGGTCGCGTACCGACTCCACGGCGGCCGTGTGGCTGTCCAGCTCCGTGAGCACCGCGGTCGCGCCCGAGTCGCCGAGGATCCACTGCACCTGCTCCGGGGAGCTGGTCTCGTACACCGGCACGGTGACCGCGCCCGCCGACCAGATCGCGAAGTCCAGCAGGGTCCACTCGTAGCGGGTGCGGGACATCAGCCCGACCCGGTCGCCCGGCTGCACTCCGGCCGCGATGATGCCCTTGGCCGCGGCGCGCACCTCGGCGAGGAAGGCGGTGGCCGTCACGTCCTGCCAGGTGCCGCCCACCTTGCGGGCGATGACGGCGACGTCGGGATGCTGCGCGGCGTTTCTGCGGACGATGTCGGTCAGATTGCCGTCCGCGGGGACCTCGTACAAAGCCGGAAGGCTGAACTCGCGCAAGACTGCTGCTCCTCATAGGGCGCCGGCGCCACGACGTTGTGTGATGCGACGGTGCGGTCCAAGGCTCGGGCAGGTACCCAGGAATTTCGGTGGTTGAAATCCTGAGCACGACTGGACTGCCCGGACGTTACCCGCCGGTATGGCTTCTACGACAGGGGGTCCCGGCGAGATGTTCGCTGCGTCACACGGATCGGTACCGCAAGAATGGGTGCTTCTGCGCGCACAGTAGTCGACCTGTTTGACGACTAGCCAGTAACCGCAGGTCCGGCCACCACTGTTCACGCATGCCGCACACGCTTACGCTTGATCGCCATGGCATCCACACCAGCCGGTAACAGCAGGACGCGCGTTCACGTGGTCAGCGACGTACACGGCAACGTCCGTGACCTGGCCGCAGCCGGTGACGGCGCGGACGCTCTGATCTGCCTGGGTGACCTGGTCCTCTTCCTCGACTACGCCGACCACTCCCGAGGCATCTTCCCCGACCTCTTCGGCGCCGAGAACGCCGACCGCATCGTCGAACTGCGCACCGCCCGCCGCTACGACGAGGCCCGCGACTTCGGGGCCCGGCTGTGGGCCGGGATCGGCTCGGACCGCGGCGCGGTGATCGAGAAGGCGGTACGCAAACAGTACGCCGAGCTGTTCGCGGTGTTCCCGACACCGACGTACGCAACGTACGGCAATGTCGACATGCCGCCCCTGTGGCCCGAGTACGCCGGGCCCGGCACGACCGTGCTGGACGGGGAGCGGGTGGAGATCGGCGGCTGGACGTTCGGCTTCGTGGGCGGGGGCCTGCGGACCCCCATGCGCACGCCGTACGAGATCAGCGACGAGGAGTACGCGGCGAAGATCGAGGCCGTGGGGGAGGTGGACGTGCTGTGCACCCACATCCCGCCGGAGGTGCCGGAACTGGTCTACGACACGGTGGCGCGCCGCTTCGAGCGGGGCAGCAGGGCGCTGCTCGACGCGATCCGGCGTACCCGGCCCCGGTACTCCCTCTTCGGCCATGTCCATCAGCCGCTGGTCCACCGGATGCGGATCGGGTCGACGCAGTGCGTGAACGTCGGGCACTTCGCCGGGACCGGGAAGCCATGGGCGCTGGAGTTCGACGGGTCGGGCGCGCGGTAGCCTTCACGCTGCACACACGAGGACGACTTACCGGCCCGCATCTGGAGGAGCCACGGCGATGGCGGAACACACCAGCTCGAGCATCACGATCGAGGCGGCACCGGCCGACGTCATGGGGGTGATCGCCGACTTCGCCCGCTACCCGGACTGGACCGGCGAGGTGAAGGAGGCGGAGGTCCTGGCGACGGACGGCCAGGGCCGCGCCGAGCAGGTACGCCTCGTGATGGACGCGGGCGCGATCAAGGACGACCAGGTGCTGGCGTACACCTGGACCGGTGACCACGAGGTGTCCTGGACGCTGGTGAAGTCCCAGATGCTGCGGTCGCTGGACGGCTCGTACATCCTGAAGCCGGCCGGTTCCGGGTCGACCGAGGTCACTTATGTGCTGACGGTCGATGTCAAGATCCCGATGCTCGGGATGATCAAGCGCAAGGCCGAGAAGGTCATCATCGACCGGGCGCTGGCCGGGCTGAAGAAGAGGGTGGAATCGGCGTAGCAGCGGAGGGTGAGTGAGTCTCCGTTACCGTTCACCCTCATGCGCACCCTCTTGATCACGGGCCCCGGCGGCAGCGGTCGTACGACTGTCGCGGCCGCCACCGCACTTGCCGCTGCCCGTGACGGCGACCGGGTCCTCGTCCTCAGTGCCGACCGTTCCGACACCCTCGGTGCCGTGCTCGGTACGGCGACCGGGCCCTCGCCGGTGGAAGTGGGCGAGAGACTCACCGCCTGGCGGCCCGATGCCGCCGCCGGTTTCCGGGACGATCTCGCCGCCTTTCAGGAACGTGCCACCTCCGCCCTCGACCTCCTCGGCGCCTCCCGGCTGGACCCCGAGGAGGTCACCCCACTCCCCGGTGCCGAGGAGCTCACCCTGCTCCGCGCACTGCGCGACGCGGCCCTCTCCGAGCGGCACGATCTGCTCGTCGTAGACCTTCCCGCCACCCCGCACGCCCTCGCGCTCCTCGCCCTCCCCGAGGAACTGCGCCGCTACCTGCGACGGCTGCTTCCGCCCGAGCGGCAGGCGGCCCGTGCCCTGCGCCCTGTTCTCGGGCGGCTCGCCGGGGTTCCCATGCCCGCGGAGTGGCTGTACGAGACCGCGGCTCGGTGGGACGTCGAGCTGGCCGCCGCGGAAGCCGTCGTCGCCGACAAGCGCACCGCCGTACGACTCGTCGCCGAGCCCGGACCCGCCGGTGCCGATGCCGTGCACGGCGCGACCCTCGCCCTCGCCCTGCGCGGGCTGCGCCCCGACCTGCTGGTCGCCAACCGGGTCGCGCCGGAGGACTGGCCCGCGGGGTTCGTCGCCCAGCAGCGCAAGATCCTGGAGGAGTGGCGGGAGTCGTACGACGTCCAGGTCGTCCCCCACCTCGGACTCGACCCGCGCGGCGGCGACGACCTCGCGGCGCTCGACGTCCCCGTCAACGCCCGGCCCTCCACCGTCGAGTGGCCCGTCACCGACCGGCTCGCCGACGACGGAGTGCTCGTCTGGAACATCCCGCTCCCCGGCGCCGTACGCGACGACCTCGACCTCGTCCGGCGCGGGGACGAACTCGTCGTCACCGCAGGGCCGTTCCGCCGTATCGTCCCGCTGCCGTCCGCCCTGCGCCGCTGCACCGTCGACGGGGCAGCGCTGCGGGACGGGGTGCTGCAGATCCGGTTCGCGCCCGACCCGCATTTGTGGCCCGGGACCCGGTGAAGCCGGTACGCCCGTTCGGGTAACGTCGGAGAGACGAACCGTAGTCAGGAGTCCGTCATGAGCGAAGAGCTCCCGCCGTCCGACGCCGCCGGCAAGGAAGCGCTCGACGAGGTACGGGCCACCGACGCCGACGCATGGGCGACGGCGTGTGCCGAGGACCTCGCCGCGGAGCAGGCCCGCCGCCGCGCCCAGTACGGCCCGCCCCCGGGCTCGGCCGCCGAGGAACTGCGCAAGTTCGTCGACGCCGTCAGCGACAAGTTGTCCTCGCTCCAGTCCCCGCTGCTCGGCGCGGTCGCCGGACCCGCCGCCCAGCAGGTGGTCAAGCAGGTCGTCGAGCAGGCGAAGGCCGCCGTCGAGCCCGTCATCGAGCGCAACCCGGACGTCTTCGACCACCTGGCGGCGGCCGGAAACGAACTGCTCGCCGCCTACCGCTCCGCCGTCCAGGCCCAGGAGCGCCGCTGGACCACCGGCGACGACCACGACCTGGAGGAGCGCCGCGACCGCGGCGACGACTCCGGTCCCGGTGAACGCATCGACTTGGACTAAAGCCCCCTCGGGTACGGTTGGCCATAGCGGGGCTCGACCGAAACTGAGGGATTCATGGGACTCACCATCGGCGTCGACATCGGCGGCACGAAGATCGCGGCCGGCGTGGTCGACGAGGAAGGCAACATCCTCTCGACCCACAAGGTGCCGACCCCGGGCACGCCCGAGGGCATCGTGGACGCCATCGCCTCCGCCGTCGAGGGCGCACGCGCCGGGCACGAGATCGTCGGCGTGGGCATCGGTGCGGCTGGTTACGTCAACCGTCAGCGCTCGACGGTCTACTTCGCGCCGAACATCGACTGGCGCCAGGAGCCGCTGAAGGAGAAGGTCGAGGCCCGCGTGGGCCTCCCGGTCGTCGTGGAGAACGACGCCAACGCCGCGGCCTGGGGCGAGTACAAGTTCGGCGCCGGCAAGGGCCACCGCAACGTCATCTGCATCACGCTCGGCACCGGCCTCGGCGGCGGCATCATCATCGGCAACAAGCTGCGCCGCGGCCACTTCGGCGTCGCCGCCGAGTTCGGCCACATCCGCATGGTCCCGGACGGCCTCCTGTGCGGCTGCGGCTCGCAGGGCTGCTGGGAGCAGTACGCCTCCGGGCGCGCCCTCGTCCGGTACGCCAAGCAGCGTGCCAACGCCACCCCCGAGAACGCCGAGGTGCTCCTCGCCCTGGGCAACGGCACCCCCGACGGCATCGAGGGCAAGCACATCTCCGTCGCCGCGCGTCAGGGCGACCCGGTCGCGGTCGACTCCTACCGCGAGCTCGCCCGCTGGGCCGGCGCGGGCCTCGCCGACCTGGCCTCCCTCTTCGACCCCTCCGCCTTCATCGTCGGCGGCGGCCTCTCCGACGAGGGCGAACTGGTCCTCGACCCGATCCGCAAGTCCTACAAGCGCTGGCTGGTGGGCGGCAACTGGCGCCCGGTGGCCGATGTGATCGCGGCCCAGCTGGGCAACAAGGCGGGGCTGGTGGGGGCGGCGGACTTGGCGCGGGAGCCGGACCCGATCATGTAAATCCCTGACGGGGCGCGAGGCGTATCCCCCCTCGCGCCCCGAGTCATTGGGCGTACATTGATCCGCATGTCAGACGGTTCAGCCCTCGTCCGAGTCCTGAGCTACAACATCCGCTCGATGCGCGACGACACAGGCGCCCTCGCCCGCGTCATCCGCGCCTGCAACCCCGACCTGGTCCTCATCCAAGAAGCCCCCCGCTTCTTCCGCTGGCGCAAGAAACTCGCCCGCCTGGCCAGGGCATCCGACCTCGTCATCCTCACCGGCGGCGCCACAGCCGCAGGACCCGCGATCCTGTGCGACCTGCGCACCAAGGTCGAGCGCACCGAGGACGTCCTTCTCCCTCTCACCCCCGGCCTCCACCGCCGCGGCTTCGCCACCGCCGTAGTCCGGCTCGGCGGCGCCCGCCTCGGGGTGCTGAGCTGTCACCTGAGCCTCCACAAGGAGGAGCGCTACGAGCAGGCCGGGATGCTCCTCGACCGCCTGGCCGGAATGGGCGTGGACCATGCCGTCGCGGGCGGTGACCTCAACGAAGGCCCGGGCGGCCGCACCTTCACCCGGCTGTCCGACACCCTCCAGGACTGCTGGGCGACGGCACCCGAGGGCGGCGAGCACACCTGGACGCGGTCCGAGCCCCACGGCCGTATCGACGCGATCTTCGCCACCAAAGGCGTCGAGGTGCTGAGCTGCGGCGTCCCGCTGGGGCACCCCGGGGTGGCCGAGGCCGACCTCATGAGGGCGACGGATCACTTGCCCGTGCTGGCGGCACTTCGCGTGCCCGCGGCCTGAACCACGTTGAGAGGCACTGCCCTGAGGGCGGCCACGGACCATCTGCCGGTCCTGGCCGCCCTCAAGATCCCCACGTCCTGGCTACGGCCGCTGTTTGGCCTTGTCGACGACCGCCCAGCTGTCCAGATACGAGAGCTGGGTGTACGTCTTCATCTCCGCGCCGTCCCCCGAGGTACGGGTGTCACGGAAGCCGAGGAACCGGTACGTCTCCGGGTCGAAGATGAAGTAGCCCCCGAAGCCCGTGGCGCCCTCCGGCAGCGTCGGATCGTCGTACGTGATGGCCACCCCGGTCCGTCCCTTGGCGTCCTGCTGATTCGGGACCGCCTTCACGCCGGGCACCATGCCGAGCGCCTCGTACGCCGCCGGGCGCAGCCCCTCCGGCATCACGGGGACCAGCTTGAGCAGCCCGGCGAGGCTGAAGTGGATGTGCGACCACTCCTGGTCGTCGATGTCGTCCAGCGAGCGGGCCTTCGCCCCGAATTCGCCCTGGATCGCGAGGATCAGCTTCTCCGGATCGGTGGGCAGCTTCTTGAGCGTGCCCCAGTCCTGGGGCGGCCACATGCTCTCGTCCTCCTTGAGCGGCTCCGACCACCAGCCCTTGCCGATCTCCATGATCCAGGACCGCTGCGAACCGTCCACCGACCGCCAGGTCTCGTCGACGTGGCTCTTGGTGGCGCCGGTCTTCTGCTCGGTCTCCTTGATGATCTCCTTGGTGTAGATGAACTGGTCATCGCGCGGGCTGACCACTTGCTCGTGCTTGCGCTCGTACGCGGCGGCCCCGTTGAGCACCGTCTGCGCGCTCACGTTCCGCATGGCGGGCGCGGTCGTCGACGGCGCCCCGGTGGCCGGCCGCTTCGCCGTACCACCGGGCGCCGTGCCGTCGTCGTGCTGTACGGCGACCAGCACACCCGCGACGACCGCGGCGGTGACCACCCCGGTCAGGGCGATACGCAGGACGGGGCGCCGGGGCCGTACGGCGGCCGGAGCGGGCCCGTTCATCGCCTGGAACAGGCGTGCTCGCACCCGGCGCCGGGTGTCGTCGTCGAGCGGGGGTTCCCCCGCCTCGAAGTCCCTCAGTGCGCGTAGTTCGTCGGTGTCACGCATGGGCGTCTGCCTCTCGGAAAGCTGTCGGATCGGATCCGCCCAGTGCTTCGCGCAATCTGCTGCGAGCCCGGTGCAGCCGGGATCTGACGGTGCCGACCGGCACGCCGAGGGCCTGGGCCGCCTCGTCGTATTCGAGGCCGGCCCAGGCCACGAGCAGCACCACATCGCGGTGCCGGGCGGACAGCCCGGCCAGCGCAGCTGCCAGTTCCCGGCGCACCCCCGTGGCACCGGCCCTGGAAACCGCCCGCTCCGCGACGGGCTCCTCGTGCTCCACCGGCTCCGGCAGTCGCGCGAGCGCCTTGAACCGGCGCGCCTCGGCCCGGCGGTGCCGGCCCACGAGGTTCGTCGCTATGCCGAACAACCAGGGACGGGCGTCGTCCCGACCCAGGTCGTAGGTGTGGCGCCGCTGGAATGCGGTGATGAAGGTCTCCGCCATCAGATCCTCCGCCGCCTCGGGACCGAGCCGCCGGGCCGCATAACGGTGCACGGCGTCGGCGTATCGGTCGTAGAGCACGGCGAACAGCTCGGGCTCGTCCCGGGACCGCGCGATCACGCGGGCATCACTGTCCTCGCGATCCTCGTCGCGGGTGCCGACGCCCGGTGGTCCGACGGTCATCGGGGCTCCTTTCGTTCGTCTGAACGCCTCGAAGGCTTGGGCTTGTTCGGGTAGTTCACCTCTTCTTCGCCGTTCGGCGGGATCGGGTTCCCTTTGTGCCCGGACGCGAGAGGGCCCGCCCGGAGAAACTCCGGGCGGGCCCTCGCACACGTATGTCAGACGACCGCTCCGCGCCCCGGATCGTCGTCGTCCTCGTCATCCGACCGCATCCGCATCACCAGCGTGGCGAAACCGCCCAGGAACCCGCCGATCCCCAGCGTGGTGAGCCACCAGGTCATGTCCCAGCCCAGCAGCACCGCGAGCAGAAGCAGTATCGGCCCGCCGAGGACCGCCAGCCACGCGAACTTCGCCGTGGCGTCCGCCGCGGGCAGCGGCGGCGGCTCCGGCGGTACGAAGTGGCCCTCGTCGTCCTCGTCGAAGTCCTCTTCCGTCGGCTCGGGCGCCGAGTAGTCGCGCGGGCCGACCCCGGGCGCGAAGGCGACGGAGCCGCCCAGCGGCTTGACCGGCTCGGTCTTGGTGTCGCCCTCGGACGTGTCCGCCTTGTCGGGCTCGTCGTCGTTGGCCTCGGCCTCCAGCAGCGCCAGATCCTCGACGGACTTGAACGGCTTGGCGCCCGGCGGGTCCGGCGGCTCCTCGCCGAACCCGGCGACGATGGCCGCCCAGGCGGCGTCCTCGTCGAAACGGGCACCCTGGTCGTCCGGCTCGCGATCCTCACGGTCGGAGTCGTGCTCAGCCACCTACGGCCGTCCCTTCCTTGCCGAGACTGGGTGCGATCCGGGTCATGAACGCGTGGCTCTCCTCGAAGATCCGGTCCGCGTCATGGTCCAACGTCGCGACGTGGTAGCTCTGTTCCAGCACGATCTCCGTCACGTCCGCCGACGAGACCCGGCCAAGGACGCGGGCCGAGTCGGCCGGCGGCACCACATGGTCCTGCGGGCTGTGCAGAAGCAGCAGCGGCTGGGTGACCTGCGGCAGCTCGCCGTCGACCAGCCGGAAGAAGTTCCGCAGGGAGTGCGCCGCGTGCAGCGGCACCCGGGCGTAGCCGAGCTCCTGACTGCCCTCCTTGGCGATGTCGCTGGCGATGCCCTTCGTCGTGCGGACGAGGTGCCGGGCCACCGGCAGGGCGTGCGCGGCCAGGCCGTGCACCTTGTTGGCGGGGTTGACGACGACCACGCCGTCGATCGCGGTCCCGTGCTTGGCCGCCAGCCTGAGCGCCAGGGCGCCGCCCATGGACAGACCGGCCACGAACACGTGCGTGGAGCGCTCCCGCAGCGCGCGCAGCTCGCGGTCCACCTCCGCGTACCAGTCCTGCCAGCCGGTGAGCTGGAGGTCCTCCCAGCGGGTGCCGTGCCCGGGCAGCAGCGGCAGCGAGACGGTCAGACCGCGCTCGGCGAGATACTCCGCCCAGGGGCGCAGCGACTGCGGGGAACCGGTGAAGCCGTGGCAGAGGAGAACGGAGATCTCCCCGCCCTCATGGCGGTACGGCTCGGCTCCAGGAAGGACCGGCACCTTCGGTCTCCTGTTCATGAGGTCGGTTGCAGGTACTTCACCGTACGCGACCGCACTGACACCGACCAGGGTCGTCGGGGTCTTTGACGGCGCTCCGGGTTAAGGTCTGATCGACAGACACAGGAGGCACTCGGTTGTTGTACGGCGCGATGAAGGTATCCATCGGGGGGCCGCTGAAGCTCGCCTTCAGGCCCTGGGTGGAAGGCCTGGAGAACGTTCCCGCCGAGGGCCCCGCGATCCTGGCGAGCAACCACCTCTCTTTCTCGGACTCGTTCTTCCTTCCCGCGGTCCTCGACCGCAAGGTCACCTTCATCGCGAAGGCCGAGTACTTCACGACCCCGGGCCTCAAGGGCCGGCTGACGGCCGCGTTCTTCAAGGGCGTCGGCCAGCTCCCCGTGGACCGCTCCGGAGCGCGCGGCGCGGGCGAGGCGGCCATCAAGAGCGGCATAGAGGTCCTGGAGCGCGGTGAGCTGTTCGGCATCTATCCGGAGGGCACGCGCTCGCCCGACGGCCGGCTTTACCGGGGCAAGCCCGGCGGCCTCGCGCGCGTGGCGCTCGCCACCGGCGCGCCGGTCATTCCGGTCGCGATGATCGACACAGAGAAGATCCAGCCGCCGGGCAAGGTCATGCCCAAACTGATGCGCCCGGGTATCCGGATCGGCAAGCCCCTGGACTTCAGCCGGTACCAGGGCATGGAGCACGACCGCTTCGTCCTGCGCGCCGTGACCGACGAGGTCATGTACGAGATCATGAAGCTCTCCGGCCAGGAGTACGTCGACATGTACGCCACCGCCGCCAAGCGTCAGATCGCGGACGCGGCGAAGGCCGAGAAGGAAGCGGAGAAGGCCGCCAAGGCCGCCCTCGCGAAGGCCGAGAAGGATCAGACGGAAAAGGAAAAGTCCGAGTCCTAGACACGGCAGCCTGGTTCGGGGGGTGGGGGAGTTGGCCAAGGGCGAGAAAGTCCTGAGGATGTCGGTCGAGCAGCCGCTGTGGCGTGCGCTCATGGGCTACCGGATCCTCACCCTGCTGTACGCGATCGGTCTGTTCGTCAGCGCCTACGACGAGTTCGCCCGCCCCTGGGTCGCCGTCGTCTACTTCGCCGTACTGACCGTGTGGACCTTTGCGACCCTGCCCAAGATCGCCAACGCGGCCGCCTGCACCAAGCGTTTCCTCACCGCAGATCTGACCATCGCGCTCGTCGGCATCCTCCTCACGCGGGTCGCCGACTCGGCCGCGCACATCGAGTCGGGCAGTCCGACGCTGCCGTCGATATGGACGGCCGGCTCGGTGCTGGCGTTCGCCATCAAGGGCGGCTGGCGCTGGGCGGCCTTCGCCTCCACGCTGGTCGCCGTCGCCAACCTCGTCCACCGCGGCACCCCGGCCCGCGACACCGTCCACGCGGTGATCCTCGTCTGGGTCGCCTCCATCGCCATCGGCTACGTCGTCGAGGTCGCCCGCGCCTCCGAGCGCACCCTCGCCCGCGCCCTGGAGATCGAGGCCGCGACCAGGGAACGCGAGCGGCTCGCCCGGGACATCCACGACAGCGTGCTCCAGGTGCTCGCCATGGTGCAGCGGCGCGGTGCCGTCATCGGCGGTGAGGCGGCCGAGCTGGGGCGCCTCGCCGGTGAGCAGGAGGTGGCGCTGCGCACGCTGGTCTCCGGCGGTCTGACGCCCGTGCCGCGGGTGTCGCAGGACGCGGTCGCACGAGCCGTGGAGGAAGAGGCGGACGACGACGGGCCGTTGGACCTGCGCGCGCTGCTCGCTCCCTACGCCGGGTCCCGGGTCAGCCTCGCCGAGCCCGGGGCGCCCGTGGTGCTGCCGCCGGCCTCCGCGCGGGAGCTGGCCTCGGCCGTCGGGGCCGCCCTGGACAATGTCCGCAAGCACGCGGGCGAGCACGCGCGCGCGTGGATCCTCGTGGAGGACGACCCGGACTCCGTCATCGTGACCGTCCGGGACGACGGACCGGGCATCCCCGAGGGGCGGCTCGCGCAGGCGGAGGGCGAGGGGCGGCTCGGGGTCGCCCTGTCGATCCGGGGGCGGCTGCGGGACATCGGGGGCAGCGCGGAGCTGATCTCGGTGCCCGGGCAGGGCACGGAAGTCGAACTGAAGGTACCGAAGCAGTTGTCCCGGGGGATCCGATGAGTGAGCAGCAGAGCGGCCCGATCAAGGTCATGGTGGTCGACGACCACCCCATGTGGCGCGATGCCGTCGCCCGCGACCTGGCCGAGTCCGGGTTCGAGGTGGTCGCCACCGCGGGCGACGGCGAACAGGCCGTGCGCCGCGCCAAGGCCGCGGGCCCCGACGTCCTCGTCCTCGACCTCAACCTGCCCGCCAAGCCCGGCGTCCAGGTCTGCAAGGAACTCGTCGGCCACAACCCGGCCCTGCGCGTCCTGGTCCTCTCCGCGAGCGGCGAGCACGCCGACGTACTGGAGGCCGTGAAGTCCGGTGCCACCGGCTATCTGCTCAAGTCGGCGTCCACGGAGGAACTCCTGGACGCGGTCCGCCGTACCGCCGTCGGCGACCCGGTGTTCACCCCGGGACTGGCCGGACTTGTCCTCGGCGAGTACCGCCGCCTCGCCTCCGAGCCCGCGCCCGCCGACCGGGACGCCGACCAGCCGGGCGCGCCGCAGCTCACCGAGCGGGAGACCGAGGTGCTGCGTCTGGTAGCCAAGGGCCTGAGCTACAAGCAGATAGCCGAACGCCTCGTCATCTCCCACCGCACTGTCCAGAACCACGTCCAGAACACCCTCGGCAAGCTCCAACTGCACAATCGCGTCGAACTCGTGCGGTACGCGATAGAGCGCGGGCTTGACGACGAGTAAACCAACCGCCCGAGGATTCACCGGAATTGCGCCTCCGACCCATCCCTGAGTGACCTGGATCACTATTAGCGTGGCCTCACCAGGCAACCGCGGCGAAGGGACATTTCCATGCGGGTCGGAGTACTGACCGGAGGCGGCGACTGCCCCGGTCTCAACGCCGTCATCCGGGCCATCGTCCGCAAGGGCGTTCAGGAGTACGGCTACGACTTCACCGGCTTCCGGGACGGCTGGCGCGGTCCGCTCGACGGCGACACCGTGCGGCTCGACATCCCGGCCGTGCGCGGCATCCTGCCCCGCGGCGGCACCATCCTCGGCTCCTCGCGCACCAACCCCCTCAAGCAGGAGGACGGTATCCGGCGGATCAAGGAGAACCTCGCCAAGCAGGAGGTCGACGCGCTCATCACGATCGGCGGCGAGGACACCCTCGGGGTGGCCGCACGGCTGTCGGACGAGTACGGCGTTCCCTGCGTCGGCGTCCCCAAGACCATCGACAACGACCTCTCCGCCACCGACTACACCTTCGGCTTCGACACCGCCGTAGGCATCGCGACGGAGGCCATCGACCGCCTCCACACCACCGCCGAGTCCCATATGCGCGTCCTCGTCGTGGAGGTGATGGGCCGTCACGCCGGCTGGATCGCCATCCACTCCGGCCTCGCGGGCGGCGCCAACGTCATCCTCATTCCCGAACAGCGCTTCGACATCGAGAAGGTGTGCGCCTGGGTGACCTCCCGCTTCAAGGCGTCGTACGCCCCCATCGTGGTCGTCGCGGAGGGCGCGATGCCGAAGGACGGCGACATGGTGCTCAAGGACCAGTCGCTGGACTCCTTCGGACATGTCCGGCTCTCCGGCGTCGGCGAGTGGCTGGCGAAGGAGATCGAGAAGCGCACCGGCAAGGAGGCCCGTACGACCGTCCTCGGGCATGTCCAGCGCGGCGGCACCCCGAGCGCCTTCGACCGCTGGCTCGCCACCCGCTTCGGCCTGCACGCCATCGAGGCCGTCCGCGACGGCGACTTCGGCAAGATGGTCGCCCTGCGCTCCACGGACATCGTCCGCGTCCCGATCGCGGAGGCGACGGCCAAGCTGAAGACGGTGGATCCGAAGCTGTACGAGGAGGTCGGAGTGTTCTTCGGCTGACCCGGCGGCACCCGGCTATGGGCCGTATATTCGGCCCATAGCCGAGCAGAACGGGAGTAGTCGTGGAGATTCTGGCCTTCGGGGTCCAGGCCGACGAGAAACCCCTGCTCGAGCAGGCGTTCGCCGGCCACTACGACGTCCGCTGTCTGGATGTCTTCCTGAACGAGGACACCGCTCCCATCGCGGCCGGCTACGAGACCGTCTCCACCAGCGTCAACGCCGACCTCGGCGCGCGTGTCCTGGAGATCCTCGCGGCCGGCGGCACGCGGATGGTCGCCCAGCGCTCCACCGGCTTCAACAACATCGACCTGGACGTGGCCGAGCGGCTCGGCATGACGGTCGCCAGGGTGTCGTACTACTCGCCCTACTCGGTCGCCGAGTTCGCCTGGGCCCTCGCCATGGCGGTCAACCGCCGTATCGTGCGCGCCTCCACCCGCACCCGGGACTTCGACTTCCGGCTCGACGGGCTGATGGGCCGCGACATGTACGGCCGTACCGCCGGCGTCCTCGGCACCGGAAAGATCGGCGAGGCGTTCGCCCGGATCGCTCACGGCTTCGGCATGAGACTGCTCGGCTGGGACATCGCCGAGAACCCGACCTGTATGGAACTCGGCATGAGGTACGTCCCCAAGGAGCAGCTCCTCGCCGAGTCCGACCTGGTCAGCCTGCATGTCCCGCTGATGCCCGAGACCCGGCACCTGATCGACGCCGACGCCCTGAAGGCGATGCGGGACGACGCGATTCTGGTCAACTCCAGCCGCGGCGGCTTGATCGACACCGCGGCCCTCGTCACCGAACTGCGCGCCGGCCGCTTCACCGGCGTCGGCCTCGATGTCTACGAGGCGGAGGCGGGCCTGTTCTTCCTCGACAAGTCCATGGAGGCGATCGAGGACGACACCCTGGCCCGCCTGGTCACCTTCCCGAACGTCCTGGTCACTTCCCACCAGGCGTACTACACCGTGGACGCCGTCGGTCAGATCGTCGACGCCACGGTGCAGAACGTCCTGGACTACAAGGAGGGCCGCCGCTCGGAGAACGTGCTGGTGCCCCGCAGCTGACCCACCAGCTCCCGGACGATCGCGGCGCCGTTCAGCGTCAGGACGGACTCCGGGTGGAACTGCACCCCGGCGAATCCCTGTGCGCGCAGCGCGTGCACCTCGTACGACGGACTCCGGCTGACCTCGACGCCGTGCGCGGCCAGTTCCGCGGCGGCCTCGTCGTCGCAGCGGGCCACGAAGCTGTTGTAGAAGCCGACGGTCTCCGGACGCCCGAACAGATCGACGGTCGTCTGCGCGCCTTGGTACGGGACCTCCTTGCGTACGATCTCCAGACCCAGCTCGGCCGCGATCAGCTCGTGTCCGAGGCAGACGCCGAGGACGCCGTGCCGGTGGTTCCGGATCACCTCGGCGGTCAGGTCCCGCAGGAACCGCATCTTCGGGTCGTTCAGGTCGGAGGGGTCGCCGGGACCGGGGCCGAGGACGAGCGGTCCCTCGTGCGCGAGGACGGCTTCTTTGAGGAGCGGCTCGTCGTAGCGCCGGACGGTGACATCAAGGCCACTGGAGCGCAGGACGTGCGCGAGCATCGCCGTGAAGGTGTCCTCGCCGTCCACGACCAGGGCATGCCCGGTCAGCTCCTCGGCCCGGTCCTGCATCCGCAGCCAGAAGGGCGCGAGGGAAGCCCGGCGCCCGTCGAGTGCGGCACGCACGCGTGGGTCGTCGGCGAGGTGTACGCGCGCGTGCTCCTC
Source organism: Streptomyces sp. NBC_00287 (assembly GCF_036173105.1). NCBI lineage: Bacteria > Bacillati > Actinomycetota > Actinomycetes > Kitasatosporales > Streptomycetaceae > Streptomyces > Streptomyces sp. NBC_00287. Next base: position 2,608,512 of record NZ_CP108053.1, on the reverse strand, counting down.
ACGCGGCCGTGACGGACGTACGCCCAAAGCCGCCAGCACACCCGCCGCCTTGGCGTGGGTCTCCGCGACCTCGCTCTCCGGGTCCGAGCCCCGGACGAGGGTCGCGCCGACCGGCACGCGCAGGTGGCCGTCGGAGGAGATGTCGGCGGTGCGGATGAGGATGGGGGAGTCGAGGGTCTGGGCGCCGCCGGAGTCGCGGCCCAGCAGCGCCAGCGCCCCCGCGTAATAGCCGCGTCCGCCGACTTCGTGCCGCTCGATGACCCGGCAGGCGTTCTGCACGGGCGAGCCGGTGACGGTGGCCGCGAACATGGTCTCCTTCAGGACCTCCCGCACGTCCAGCGAGGACTTTCCGCGCAACTCGTACTCCGTGTGCGCGAGATGGGCCATCTCCTTCAGCCGGGGCCCGACCACGACCCCGCCCATGTCCCCGACGGTGCACATCATCTTGAGCTCCTCGTCGACGACCATCGACAGCTCCTCGATCTCCTTGCCGTCGGCGAGGAAGCCGAGCAGATGCTCGGGGGTGGGGCCCTCGGCGGGATAGCGGTACGTCCCACTGATCGGGTTCATGACGACGGTGCCGCCGGACATCCTCACGTGCACCTCGGGGCTCGCCCCGACCAGTGTCCGCTCCCCGGTGTGCACGACGAACGTCCAGTACGCGCCCCGCTCGCCTTCGAGGAGCCGCCGGAACAGCGCGAGGGCGTCGGCCCTGGAGAAGCCGGGGATCTCCCCCTCGTACGTCCGCCGGATCACGAAGTTCGCGCCCTCGCCCCGCCCGATCTCCTCGCGCAGCACGCGCCCGACGATCTTGGCGTACTCCTCGTCGCCGACGTCGAAGCCGCCGGCCTCGACGCGCACGTCATGGGCGGGGAGTTGTTCCAGCGCCTGGGCGAGAGGGATGTCGCAGGTCTCCTCGGGGATCAGCACCGTCAGTGGCGTCCCGTCGTCGCGGACGTCGAAGCCGCGCTCGCGGATCTGACGGAAGGGGACGAGGGCGAGGCCCTGGTCGGGGAGGTCGGCGAGACGGTCGTAGGAGCGGACCGGGCCGAGGAACACCTCCACGGTGTTCTCGTCGTGGCCCGGCGTGCGGCGGCGCAGCAGGGCGAACGGGCGGGGATCGTCGAGCAGATCGAGCAGCTGCATGGGGTCCGTTTCCTTCTCGGCTGGGGAGCTCGCTGGGAGTTCACTTGCGAGGAACGGACCCCGGAAACACCGAAGGCCGCCCCTCGGGCGGCCTTCGCGAAGTCTTGGGTACGCGCAGTCAGTGGGCCGCCGGAGATGCGGTCCACCACCAGTTCTGGTTCTGGGTCGAGTGCGCGAACATGCCCCGACCCTAGCGCCTGCCCGGCGGATCATGCCAGCGGCGCGGGGCCTAGTGCCGCTTCTTGCAGCCGGCCTGATCCGCCGGGCAGGCGCTAGCGCATGAGCAGCAGATCGAGGGCGCCGTCCAGATAGCGCGTCAGCTCCTCGCCCTCGGGGAGCGTGGCCGGGACGGCGTGGCCGAGCTGGGTGTGGCCCAGGTACACGCTGTACGCGAGCAGCCCCCGCCGTCGTGCTTCCGGCTCGGGGAAACCGGCCTCGGCGAAGAGCTGTGCCACATAGGAGACCCGGCGCTCGGTGACGCGGGCGAGCACGGTGGCGACGCGTGGGTCGGCGGCGGTGGCCAGCAGCGAGACCTCCAGCGGGTCGTCCGCCGAGGACCGGATGGCCTCGGCGAAGAGCAGCCGCAGCCGCCGCTCCGGGTCGGGCTCCTGCTCCAGCTCGGTGATGATCCCCTCGGTCTCGGTCTCGGCCCAGCGCTCCAGCGCGGCCTCGATCAGCGCGTCCCGGTTCGCGAAGTGCCAGTAGAAGCTGCCCTTGGTGGTGCCGAGCCGAGCGGCCAACGGCTCCACGGCGACGGCCGCCAGCCCTCCCTCGCTCATCGCGACGAGCGCGGCGTCGGCCCAGTCCTGGGCGCTCAGCCGGGCCTTGCCCGGGGACTTGCGAGGGAGGCGTTGCACCATGACCGTACGGTACCGTACGGTGGACCATACGCCACCGTATGGAGGTGCTCCGATGGGCACTGTACGCAACGTTCACGACCGCATCCTGGCCGCGCCCGCCGAGCAGGTCGGCGCCCTCCTCGACCGGCTCGCCGCCCCCGACGACCCGCTCTTCCCGAGCCCCGCCTGGGCCCCGATCCGCTTCGACCGGCCGCTCGCCGTAGGCGCCGCCGGCGGCCACGGCCCGGTGCGCTACTCGGTCGCCGAGTACGAACCCGGCCGCCGTATCCGCTTCGCCTTCGACCCGCCCGGCGCCGGCTTCCACGAACTCTCGGTCGAGCCGCTCGGCCCGGACCGCTGCCGCATCCGGCACCTCCTGGAGCAGCCCCAGCCGCTCGGGGAGCGACTCGGCTGGCTGCTCGCGGTGCGCGCGGTGCACGGCACGGTCATCGAGGAACTGTTCGACAACGCCGAGCGGGCCGCCACCGGCTCCCTGGCCCGCCCCGTGCGCCGAAGCCGGTACGTCCGCCTGCTTCAGCGGCTCACCTGGGACCGTCCGGAGACCGTGGAGCTGCCCGAGGGCGCCGTTCTCCTGCGCGCCGCCTTCCCCACCGCCGACTACACCGACGCCTACGCCCTGGAACTGCGCCCCGGCATGCCGACCGATCCGGCGGCCTGGGAGGGCGTGCTCCGGGGCGCCCGGGTCGTCGGCCGCTCGCCGGAGGAGGTGCTGCTCGGCGAGGACGCCGGCCACCTCGACTACCGCGCCTCGCTCCTGGTGGACGTGAAAGCCCGGACGGTGACCCTCGGCTCGGTGGTCCGGATCCACAATCGACGCGGCCGTCTGTACTGGTCAGTGGTCCGACACGCCCACCCCTTCATGGCCCGGCTGATGCTCCGCCGCACCCATCGACGGCTCGCCCTGAAAGCTCCCGGGGCGTCTCAATTGGTGAGCCAGGGAATGGGCGACGGACACAACCCCGTAATGTTGACGTCGTGACCGTGAACGCTAAGACCAGCGCAAGCGCTGGCAACACCTGGCGAGACCTGCCCGCGGCGCAGCAGCCCGAGTACCCCGACACCGAGGCTCTGCGCGCAGTGATCGCGGACCTCGAGTCGTATCCGCCGCTCGTCTTCGCGGGCGAGTGCGACCAGCTGCGCGCCCGGATGGCGGCCGTCGCCAAGGGAGAGGCGTTCCTCCTCCAGGGCGGCGACTGCGCCGAGGCATTCGACGCGGTGTCCGCCGACCAGATCCGCAACAAGCTCAAGACCCTGCTCCAGATGGGCGCCGTGCTGACCTACGCCGCCTCGGTGCCGGTCGTGAAGGTCGGCCGCATCGCCGGTCAGTACTCCAAGCCGCGCTCCAAGCCGACCGAGACCCGCGACGGCGTGACCCTGCCGACCTACCGCGGCGACTCCGTCAACGGCTTCGACTTCACCGAGGCCGCCCGGATCCCGGACCCCGAGCGCCTGAAGCGGATGTACAACGCCTCCGCCTCCACGCTCAACCTGGTGCGCGCCTTCACCACCGGCGGCTACGCCGACCTGCGCCAGGTGCACGCCTGGAACCAGGACTTCGTCAAGTCGTCCCCCTCCGGCCAGCGCTACGAGCAGCTCGCCCGCGAGATCGACCAGGCGCTGAACTTCATGCACGCCTGCGGGGCCGACCCGGAGGAGTTCAAGACGGTCGAGTTCTACTCCTCGCACGAGGCGCTGCTGCTCGACTACGAGTCCGCCCTGACCCGGGTCGACTCGCGCACCGGCCGGCTCTACGACGTCTCCGCGCACATGGTGTGGATCGGTGAGCGCACCCGGCAGCTGGACCACGCGCACATCGAGTTCGCCTCGAAGATCCGTAACCCGATCGGCATCAAGCTCGGCCCGACGACTACGGCCGAGGAGGCGCTGCAGTACATCGAGCGCCTGGACCCGGACCGCGAGCCGGGCCGGCTGACCTTCATCGTCCGCATGGGCGCCGACAAGGTCCGCGACAAGCTCCCGGAGCTGATCGAGAAGGTCACCGCCTCGGGCGCCACGGTTGCCTGGGTGACCGACCCGATGCACGGCAACACCTTCGAGGCGGCCTCCGGCCACAAGACCCGCCGCTTCGACGATGTGCTCGACGAGGTCAAGGGCTTCTTCGAGGTCCACAAGTCGCTGGGCACCCACCCGGGCGGCATCCATGTCGAGCTCACCGGTGACGATGTCACCGAGTGCGTGGGCGGCGGCGACGAGATCTTCGTCGACGATCTGCACCAGCGCTACGAGACGGCCTGCGACCCCCGCCTGAACCGCAGCCAGTCCCTTGACCTGGCCTTCCTGGTCGCGGAGATGTACAGGGACCAGTGACGGGTTCGCCTGTTACCTGCAAGTGAAGTGGGGCGTGGATCACATACGATCCACGCCCCACGCCACTTTTAAGGCTCCTGTGTGCCGGGTAAGGTTAGGTTAGCCTCACCGATCAACGGGCATTCGGTACATCGGTACGGCACCACTTATCGATCCCGGCGGGAGGTGAACCGCGTGTACGTCTGCAGTTGCTTCGGCATCACCGAGCAGCAGGTGAAGAAGCACGCGGAGAGCGGCGCCTGCACCCCCCGCCAGATAGCCTCCGCCTCCAAGGCGGGCACCGACTGCGGTTCGTGTGTACGCCGGATCCAGGCGCTGCTGGGCCGGGGCGCTTGCCCCCGCCGTGAGCTGGCCGACCAGGGCCGACCGGTCCTTGCCGAGCTGGAAGAGCTGGAAGAGCTCGAAGAAGCCGCCTAGCGGCTGCGCTCAGCTCGGCTGCTCGATCTGCTGCGCGAGGTAGAGCGCCTCGCCGAGCTTGTCGATGAGCTCCAGCTGGGTGTCCAGATAGTCGATGTGGTGCTCCTCGTCCTCCAGGATCGACTCGAAGATGTTTGCGGACGTGATGTCGCCCTTGGTGCGCATCACCTCGATCCCGCGCTTGAGGCGGTCGATCGCCTCCACCTCCACCTGCCGGTCCGCCTGGAACATCTCGGTGACCGTCTGGCCGACCCGCACATGGAACAGCCGCTGGTAGTTGGGCAGGCCGTCCAGCATGAGGATGCGCTCGGTGATCTTGTCCGCGTGCTTCATCTCGTCGATGGATTCTTCACGCGTGTACTTGGCGAGCTTGGTCCAGCCCTTGTTGTCCTGGATCCGGTAATGCAGCCAGTACTGATTGATCGCCGTCAGCTCGCCGGTGAGCTGCTCGTTCAGGAATTCGATGACCTCGGGGTCGCCCTGCATCGCAGAGGCTCCTTCCAAGAGAACGGGGGAACTGGCAGGTTGCGCCGCATCCTTGCACCGGTCTCGAAGATCGTCCAGTAAGTCTTCGCTTAGTAAGTAAGTACAGGCTTAGTTCGATTTGCCCGCTTTGGGGTGCCGCTGGTCAAGTGCACTGCCCCGGGTCTGTCAGGATGGAGACATGGGTCAGCCGGTGGAGAGCGAATCTGGAGGAGCGGTACAGCCGGAGCTCCCGCCGGGGCAGCGTCTGCAACGCGGCTGGCCGGTCACCCACTACGGACCGGTCCCCAAGTTCCGCCCCGAGCGCTGGGAGTTCAGGGTCTTCGGCGCTACCGCCGACGGTGAGAAGCACTGCTGGACCCATGAGGAGTTCGCGGCCCTGCCGTACACCACCGTCGTGGCCGATCTGCACTGCGTCACCAAGTTCAGCATGCTCGGCGCCGAGTGGGGTGGGATCCCCGCCCGGACCATCCTGGAGCTCGCCCCGCCCGCCGATGCCGTCACCCATGTGATGGTGTGGGCGGAGTACGGCTTCAGCTCGAATCTGCGCCTCGAGGACTTCGCCGCCGAGCGGACCATCTTCGCCACTCACAAGGACGGCGAACTGCTCACCGCGGAACACGGCTTCCCGCTCCGGCTCGTGGTGCCTCATCTGTACGCCTGGAAGGGCCCCAAGTGGGTCCGGGGCGTGGAGTACATGACCGCCGACCGGCGCGGTTTCTGGGAGGAGCGCGGGTACCACAACATCGGTGACCCGTGGAAGGAACAGCGGTACTCGTACCAGGAGGGGCCGGGGGACGGGCCCGAGCTCTAGCTCTGGCTCTCTCTGAGCTTCTTCAGGCGCTCCACGTCCGCTGCGTGCCCCTCCTTGCCGCCGGGCGTCTCGATGATCAGCGGTACGCCCTCGGTGGCCGGGTGGGTCATCAGCGCCCGGAACGGGTCCTCGCCGATATGGCCGGAGCCAATGTTCTCGTGCCGGTCCTTGTGTGCGCCGACCACATCCTTGGAATCGTTGGCGTGGATCAGCTTCAGCCGTCCCTCACCCACCGTGTCCACCAGCAGATCCAAGGTCTGGTGCATGCCGTTCGGGCCGGTCAGATCGTGTCCGGCGGCGAAGATATGGCAGGTGTCCAGGCACACGCCGAGCTTCGGATGGGCGTCCAGCGCCTCGAAGTAGGGCCCGAAGTCCCAGGTGCGGGAGCACAGCGAGAAGCCCTGGCCCGCCGTCGACTCCAGCAGCAGGAACGGGTCGTCGTCGTGGGTCAGCTCGTCCAGCAGCGGCAGCAGGTACTCCCGTACCTGCTTCAGCGCCACCGAGCGGTCCCGGCCGCCGGTCGCGCTGCCGGTGTGCACGACCACGCCCAGGGCCCCGATCTCCCGCCCGCGCCGCAGCGAGTGGCGCAGCGACTCCACCGACTTCTCGACGGTCGCCTCGGTGTGCGAGCCGAAGTTGATCAGGTACGGGGCATGGACGTACGCCGGGATCGACTCCTCCGCGCAGGCCGCGCGGAACTCTTCGTCCTGCCGCGGGTTTCCGACCGGGGTGGCCCAGCCGCGCGGGTTGGCGACGAAGACCTGCACGGTCTCGGCCTTGAGGTCACGGGCGTAGGCCAGGCCCACGGAGTTCAGGCCGCCGGCCACGGGGACATGGCCGCCGACGGGGTTGCGAAGCTGCTGAACGGTCATCTGCGTGCGCGTCCCGTCAGCGGATCTCGATGGTGATCGTCGAGCCCTTGGGCGCGGTGTCGCCGCCCTCCACGGACTGGCTCTCGACCGTGTCGCCGAACAGCCCCAGCAGCCCGCGGTCCTCGTCGACCTCGAAGCCCGCGGCCTCCAGCTCGGCCTTGGCGTCGTCGACCTTGTCGCCCACCACGTCCGGGACCTCGACCATTTCGGGGCCCTTGGACATCGTCAGCGTCACCGTGTCGCCCGCGACGGCCTGGGTGTCGGCCTCCGGCGTCTGCAGAGCGACCTCGCCCTTGTCGAACTCGGACGACGTGACCTCCTCCGAGGCGACCCGCACCTTCAGGCCGGCCTCCTCCAGATCGGCCTTGGCGCCCTCCAGGCTCTCTCCGGTGACGTCCGGGACGTCGACGGGGATGCCCTTGCTCACGACGAGCGCGACGGCGGAGCCCGAGCGGCGCTCGGTACCGGCCCCGGGGTTCGTCGAGATCACGAAGCCCTTGGGGACGGAGTCGCTGAACTCCCGGGTCACCATGCCCGGCTCCAGACCCTCGGTCTTGAGCAGGGCCCGTGCCTTGTCCAGGCGGTGGCCCTCCAGATCGGGGACCTTCACGACCTCCGGGCCCTTGGAGACGACCAGGTTCACCGAGTCGTTGTGCCGGATACGGCTGCCGACGGACGGGTCGGTGCTGATCACCCGGCCGCGCTTGACGGTGTCACTGAATGCCTGCTCGACCTTGCCGACCTCAAGACCGGCCTCCTCAAGACGGTCCTCGGCCTGCGCCTCGGTCTGGGTGAGCAGCGCCGGGACCCGGGTGAACTGCCCGGAGTTGATGTACCAGACGCCCGCGCCGACACCGAGGACGAGCAGGACGGCGACGACGAGGGCCAGGGGGCCGCGCCTGGGCGTCCTGCGTCTCGTCGGCGGGAGCGGGGCCGGGGACTCCAGGCGGCTCGTGTGGCTGAAGCGGTCCTCGTCCTCGTTGACCGGCAGCGGGCGCGGCACCGTCAGCGAACGCGGGATCACGCTGGTGCGGTCCTCGGCGCTGTCGTGCTCGGCGGAGAGCGCCTGCGGGGGCATCGCGTCCAACTGGTCCGCGCTGAGCGCGGCACGTGTCTCACGGGCCTCCGCGAGCAGCGCGACCGCGTCGTGCGGGCGGATGTCCGGGGTGCGGGCGGTGGCCGAGGCGACCAGCGCGTCGAGCTCGTACGGCAGCCCGGGCACGGCGGCGGAGGGCGGCGGGACGTCCTCGTGCAGATGCTTGTAGAGCACGATCGCCGGGGAGTCCCCGTCGTGCGGCTTGTCGCCGGTGAGCATCTCGTACAGGACGACACCGCACGCGTACACGTCGACGCGGGCGTCGGCGGCGCCGGGCTGCTCTATCTGCTCGGGCGCGAGGTAGGAGACGGTGCCGAGGACGGCACCGGTGGTGCTGGTGACGGAGTCCACGGAACGCACGAGGCCGAAGTCGGCGACCTTGACCCGGCCGTCGTCCCCGATGAGGACGTTCTCCGGCTTCATGTCCCGGTGCACGAACCCGGCGCGGTGCGCGGCGCCGAGCGCGGCGAGCACCGGCTCCAGGATGTCCAGGGCGGCACGGGGCTGGAGCGCCCCGCGGTCGCGCAGCACATCACGCAGGGTGCAGCCGGCGATGTACTCCATGGCGAGATAGACGTACGACCCGTCGGTCCCCTGGTCGAAGACCTGCACGACATTGGGATGCGCGAGCCGGGCGACCGACTTCGCCTCCCGGATGAACCGCTCCACGAAGGTCCCGTCGGCGGCGAGCCCGGGGTGCATCACCTTCAGCGCGAGCACACGGTCGAGCCGGGTGTCCACGGCCCGGTAGACCGTGGCCATCCCCCCGACGGCGATCCGCGCCTCGACGCGATAACGTCCGTCGAGCACCTGCCCGACCAGCGGGTCCTGAAGGGTCGTATCCACGCAGGCGAGTGTACGAGCAGCGACTGACACGACTGCCGTCCCGCCCGATTTAGGAGCGGGACTGAAGCCGACCTGTGACGCAACCCACCGGGCCGTTCAGAATGCGGGACGTTCGGGGTCCAACGCCGCCCTGCCCTCCGCCGGAGACGACGCCTGCGCGAAGTGCCGCCGTGGAATCCGGCCCGCCCGGTACGCCAGTCGTCCCGCCTCCACCGCGTGCCGCATCGCGTCGGCCATGAGCACCGGCTCCTTGGCCCGCGTCACCGCCGAGGCGAGCATCACACCCGCGCACCCCAGCTCCATCGCCAGCGCCGCGTCCGAGGCCGTACCGGCACCCGCGTCCAGAATCACCGGCACACGCGCGTGCTCCACGATCAGCTGGAAGTTGTGCGGGTTGCGGATCCCGAGCCCGGAGCCGATGGGGGAGCCGAGCGGCATGATCGCCGCGCAGCCGACGTCCTCCAGCTTGCGGGCCAGCACCGGGTCGTCGTTGGTGTACGGCAGCACCGTGAAGCCGTCGTCCACCAGCGTCTCCGCCGCGTCCAGCAACTCGATCGGATCCGGCAGCAGCGTCCGCTCGTCGGCGATGACCTCCAGCTTGATCAGATCCGTGCCGAGGGCTTCGCGCGCGAGGCGGGCCGTCAGGACGGCCTCCCCCGCGGTGAAACACCCCGCCGTGTTCGGCAGCACCCGGATGCCCAGCTTCTCCAGCACCGACAGCACCGAGCCGTGCACCGAGGCGTCCACCCGCCGCATCGCGACCGTCGTCAGCTCCGTCCCGGACGCGACCAGCGCCCGCTCCAGGACCTCCAGGGAGGGCGCACCGCCCGTACCCATGATCAGCCGGGACGAGAAGGACGAACCGCCGAGGACAAAGGGATCGTCGGCCATGGGTCAGCCTCCTTGGACGGCGGTGAGGACCTCGACCCGGTCCCCCTCGGAGAGGGACGTCGAGGACCACTGCGCGCGCGGGACGACGGTTTCGTTGAGCGCGGCGGCCACTCCGGAGGGCGCCGCGGTGAGGGACTTCACGAGCGTGTCGAGAGCCGTGCCCGGCTCGATCCGCCGACGCTCGCCGTTGACCGAGATGTTCATACGGGCTGCTCCGTGAGTGCGAACCGCTTCGGGCTGAACGGACGTGCCTCGTCCGGGAGTTCACCGGTGGCCAGGGCGTGCGCGAGGGCGTCCCCGGTGACCGGGGTGAGCAGCACGCCGTTGCGGTAGTGCCCGGTCGCCAGCAGCAGCCCGTCGAGTCCGGTCGGGCCCAGCAGCGGCGCGTTGTCGGGGGACCCGGGACGCAGCCCCGCGCGGGTCTCCGTCAGCGGCAGTTCGGTGATGCCCGGCATCAGCTCGTGCGCGTCGCGCAGCAGCTCGTACACGCCCCCCGCGGTCACCGTCGTGTCCCAGCCCATTTCCTCGCTGGTCGCCCCGACGACCAGCTCGCCGTTCTCCCGCGGCACCAGATAGACCTGGCTGCCGCGCACCACCGCTCGTACGGTCCGGCTCAGGAACGGCGCCTGCCGCTTCGGCACGGTCAGCCGCAGCACCTGTCCCTTCACGGGCCGTACGGGAGGCAGTACGTCCTCCGGGACGCCCGCGAGCCGCCCGCTGAGGCTGCCGGCCGCCAGGACCACCTGCCCGGCGCCGAGGGCGGTGCCGTCGTCGGTCACGCACCCCGCCGCGCGCCCCTGGACGACGGAGAGCCGGGACGCCCACGACCGGTGGAAGACCACGCCCGCCCGCTCGCAAGCGGTCACCAGCGCGCGTGCCAGGCGCCGTGGGTCGATCTGGTGGTCGCCGTCCACCCGGAGCCCACCGCGCACACTCGGCGCGAGCATCGGCTCCAGCCGCCGGCAGTCCCGCCCGGACAGCCACTCGGAGTCGAGCCCCGACTCCCGCTGCAGGGCGTGCAGTTCACGCAGATGCGCGCGGTCGTCGGCATCCAGCGCGACCGCGAGCGTGCCGCACTGCCGGTACCCGAGGTCCTGTCCGGTGAGCTCGGTGAGCTCGGCCGCGAACTCGGGGTAGCGGCGGGCCGAGGCCAGATTCAGGCCGAGCAGCGTCTGCTCGCCGTAGTGCAGTTCCGTGACGGCGGCCAGCATGCCGGCCGCCACCTGGGCGGCGCCGCCGCCCGGTTCGGGGTCCACCACGGCCGTGGCGAACCCGCGCTGTGCGGCCCGCCACGCCGTGACCAGGCCGATGATTCCGCCCCCCAAGACGAGGACGTCTGACGTACGCGTAGGCGACATGGGCGTCCAGCCCCTCCCTTCGCCGGCATGACCCGGATCAGGTTCGTACGGTCGGAGGCCGCCAGCCTCCCTCTCAGCCCGGTGCGTCCGGGCTCCCGCGAGTGCTTTACGTTGGCCACCCTAGCCCGTGGTTCCGCGCCTCTGTAAGGGAGCCTTGTCCCATGCCCCGCTCGCTCGACGGCCTCGTCCTCGCCCCCGTCGCCGACCAGGCCGCAGGTCAGGTGGGTACGCGGACCCGGTTCACCTACCACGAGAAGGACGGCGCGATCTGGGCCGAGTACGCGGGCGGCGATGTCGTACGCGGGCATCTGGTGGGTACGCGTGTGGGTGACCGGCTGGACTTCCGGTATGTGCAGCTGGGGCACGACGGGACCACGTCGTCCGGGCACTGTGTGTCGGCGGTCGTGGAGCTGCCCGACGGGCGGGTGCGCCTGGAGGAGACCTGGGAGTGGGAGTCCCGGCCGGGCTCGGGGACCAGCGTTGTGGAGCAGGTCACGCGGCACGACGGCTGACTGACAAATTGTCAGTTGTCTATGGTGATCAGGTGAGCGAGCAGACGACGACGTCGCAGCGGCGGGTGGTGGTGGTCGGCGCGGGCATGGCCGGCGTCCAGACCGCGGTCGCCCTTCGGGAACAGGGCTTCACGGGCACGGTACGAGTGATCGGCGCCGAACCCCACCAGCCCTACGACCGCCCCCCGCTGTCCAAGGCCGTCCTGCTCGGCAAGGCCGAGGGATCCGCCTTCGACGTGGACTTCGAGGCGCTCGGCATCGAACTCGGCCTCGGCCGCGAGGTGCTGGGCGTGCGCCCGGCCGACCATGAGCTGGACACCGCCGAGGGACCGGTCCCGTACGACGTCCTCGTCCTCGCCACCGGTGCCGAACCGATTCAGCTGCCGGGCGCCGAGGGCGTCCCCGGGGTGCATCTGCTGCGCACCCTGGACGATGCCGAGCGGCTGCGGCCGGTGCTTGTCCGGCAGCACGACATCGTGGTCGTCGGCGCGGGCTGGATCGGCGCCGAGTTCGCCACCGCCGCGCGCGAGGCGGGCTGCTCGGTGACGGTCGTCGAGGCCGCGGACCGGCCGCTCGCGGGTGCGCTGCCCGCCGAGGTGGCCGCGCCGATGGCCGCCTGGTACGCCGACAGCGGGGCCGAACTGCGCACCCACGCGCGCGTGGCGCACGTCGAGCCCGGCGCGGTGATCCTCGACGACGGCTCGCGACTGCCCGCGGGCGCCGTCGTCGTCGGCATCGGCGCCCGTCCGGCCACCGCCTGGCTGGCCGGCTCCGGCATCGAGCTCGGCGCGCAGGGCGAGGTGGTGGCCGACGACCATCTGCGCACCTCCGTGCCCGACGTCTACGCGGTCGGCGACTGCGCCTCCTTCCCCTCCGCCCGGTACGGCGAGCGCCTCCTGGTCCACCACTGGGACAACGCCCTCCAGGGCCCGCGCACGGTCGCCGCCGACATCATCGGCGAGGCCCCCGTGGCCTACGACCCGGTCCCGTACTTCTGGTCCGAGCAGTTCGGCCGCTTCGTCCAGTACGCCGGCCACCACGTGGCGGCCGACACCACCCTGTGGCGCGGCGACCCGACCGGCCCCGCCTGGACGGTCTGCTGGCTGCATGAGGGCCGCCTGGTCGCCCTGTTGGCGGTGGGTCGGCCCCGGGATCTGGCCCAGGGGCGGCGGCTGATCGAGGCGGGCGCGCGGATGGATCCGGAGTTGCTGGCGGATCCGGCGAGGCCGCTGAAGGCGGCGCTGGCATAGCGAACGTCGTGCCTGGTCGGACCGGCCTGGCTTCCTGTTGTCAGTGCCAGATGGCAGGCTTGTCCTGTGACCGAGATTGACGCAAAGATCGATGCTCTCGTCCCCGCCTGGCTCACCCTCCCCGACATCGCCGAACAGCTCGGCGTCGAGGTGACGCGTGTGCGGCAGCTGGTCAAGGACGGCCAGCTCATCGCCGTACGCCGTGGTGAGAACCGCGCGCTGCACGTCCCCGCCGCCTTCATCGACGGGGCCGAGCAGAAGGTGGTCAAGGGCCTGTCCGGGACCCTGACGCTGCTGCGGGACGACGGCTTCACCGACGAAGAGATGCTGGAGTGGCTCTTCACCCCCGACGACAGCCTGCCCGGCACCCCCGCGCAGGCCTTGAGCGAGAATCGCGGCACGGAGGTGAAGCGCCGCGCCCAGGCGCTCGCCGTCTGAACTGATCAACAGTCCCGGTGTACGGGTCACGGCGCGCCCGCGGCCCGTACACCACCGATCACGGGGGAACACGTATGCCCGACACCGCACGCGACCGCTTCAGCGACGCCCGGCTCTACCTGTGCACGGACGCCCGCAAGCGCCAGGGCGACCTCGCCGAGTTCCTGGACGCGGCTCTGGCGGGCGGTGTCGACATCGTGCAGCTGCGCGACAAGGGCATGGAGGCCGCCGAGGAGCTGGAGCACCTGGCGGTCTTCGCCGACGCCTGCGCGCGGCACGGCAAGCTCCTCGCGGTCAACGACCGCGCGGACGTCGCGCACGCCGCGGGCGTCGACGTCCTGCACCTCGGCCAGGGCGACCTCCCGGTGTCCGTCGCCCGGGCGATCCTCGGCGACGACGTCCTCATAGGCCGCTCCACGCACGCGGAGTCCGAGGCCGAGGCGGCCGCCGACCAGGAGGGCGTGGACTACTTCTGCACCGGCCCCTGCTGGCCCACCCCGACCAAGCCCGGCCGCCATGCCCCCGGCCTGGACCTGGTCCGGCACACCGCCGCCCTCGGCACCGACCGCCCCTGGTTCGCCATCGGCGGCATCGACCTCGGCAACCTCGACGAGGTGCTCGAAGCGGGCGCCCGCCGGGTCGTCGTCGTACGGGCGATCACGGAGGCGGACGACCCCGGGGCCGCGGCGGCGGAGTTCGCGAAGCGGTTGCGGCAGGCGTAGCAGCTCTCAAGAGGCGCCTTTTGTCCAAGGGCTGGACAACAACCCGACAATTCGGGCAAATATCCGGCATCCGGTTGGGGGACCGTCGCCCCCTGACTAACCTGCGGGTATGGCCCTCGGCACCGCATCCACCAGGTCGGACCACGCTCGTACCGTGCGCGACATGCTCGCGACCGGCAAGACGACGTACTCGTTCGAGTTCTACGCCCCGAAGACCCCGAAGGGCGAGCGGAACCTGTGGAACGCGCTGCGCCGGGTCGAGGCCGTGGCGCCCGACTTCGTCTCCGTGACCTACGGCGCGGGCGGCACCACCCGCGCCGGCACGGTCAAGGCGACCGAGGCCATCGCCTCCGACACCACGCTCACCCCGATCGCCCACCTCACCGCGGTCGACCACTCGGTGGCCGACCTGCGCAACATCATCGGGCAGTACGCCGACGCCGGGATCCGCAACATGCTCGCGCTGCGCGGCGACCCGCCCGGCGACCCCATGGGCGACTGGGTGCCGCACCCGCAGGGCCTGACCTACGCCGCCGAGCTCGTCGAACTGATCAAGGCGTCCGGCGACTTCTGTGTGGGCGTCGCGGCCTTCCCCGCGATGCACCCGCGCTCCGCGGAGTGGGAGACGGACGTCCGGCACTTCGTCGACAAGTGCCGGGCCGGCGCGGACTACGCGATCACCCAGATGTTCTTCGAGCCGGAGGACTATCTGCGGCTGCGTGACCGGGTCGACGCGGCCGGCTGCACGACCCCGATCATCCCCGAGATCATGCCGATTGCCAGTGTGAAGACGTTGGACCGCATCCCGTCCCTGACCAACGCGGCCTTCCCGGCGGCTCTGAAAGAGCGGATCCTCACAGCAAAAGACGATCCGGCCGCTGTACGCTCCATGGGCATCGAGTTCGCCACGGAGTTCTGCGCGCGGCTGCTGGCCGAGGGAGTGCCCGGACTGCACTTCATCACGCTCAACAACTCCACGGCGACCCTGGAGATCTACGAGAACCTGGGCCTGCACCATCCCCCGCAGGCCTAGACCGGCCGCACCGCTGTACGACACACTGCGTAACGGCCACTGGGAGAGGGGCGTACATGGGCTGGACGGTCCTCTACATCGCGTTCGGAATCGTCGCGCTGTGGCTGCTCGGTGAGGTGCTGCTGCAGTACAAGGCACGCCTGCGCTGGCGGCTGCTCGCCTTCGTCGGCTTCCTCGGTGTGGTGCTCGGGGTGCTGATCCCGTCCGTGATCGTCATCGGGCTGGGCGCGGCGGCCTTCGCGATCGGCCAGACCTACGTCACGCTGTCCTTCCGCCGCGGCTTCGCGTCCGGCTGGGCGGTGAACGCTCCGGCGCTGGGCGGTTCCAAGCGTCGCCGCGGCGAGCCGGAGCACCAGGACCCGACGCTGGAGGTCTCCGACCTCGAAGCGGGCGAGGCCCACTACGGCGACGAGGGCCGCTACGGCCGCGACAGCGCCGGCTACGGCCAGGACGACGCCTACGACCGCGACGACGTCTTCACGCCCTCGCGCGCGGCGGGCCCCTCGGCCGCCGAGACCACGGCGATCTACGAGCCGCAGCCCCTGCCGGACGACACCGGCTCCTACGGCATCTACGGCACCAACCCGGACCCCTCCTACGCGGCGGCGGCCCAGCAGCCGCAGGACCAGTACGCGGCCGCGTCCCAGGGCACCGACCAGGGCTACGGCTACGACGGCTACACCGGGTACGACCAGCAGCAGTACGGCTACGACACGACCGGACAGCAGCAGTACGCCGCCTACTCCGACCCGTACATCGGCACCCAGACCTACGGCGGCGGCTCGTACGACGCGAGCTATGGCCAGCAGTACGGCCAGCAGGGCTACGCCCAGGACCAGTACGTCACCGGCACCTACACCGGCGAGACGACCCCGCCCGGCGGGGTGTGGGTCCCGCAGCAGCGCAGCACCGACGACCCCTACGGCGGTGAACTCCCGCCGGAGCAGCAGTACCCCTACCAGGGCGGCCAGGGGCAGCAGGGCGGCGGGTACGACGAGCAGTACCGCTTCTGATCACTGCCGGGGCCCGGTCACTGCGAGCCCTGGAAGTCCGGTCCCTCCACGATCAGTCCGGCGACCAGCGCGCCCGACATGCCCGCGTGGGGGAGACCGCCCCCCGGGTGCGACCAGCCGCCGACGCTGAACAGGCCCGGTATCCGTGTGCTGTTGGCCGGGTACAGGAAGGTCCCCTCCGCCGCGGCCAGCGCGGGCGCGGGCACTGCGCCGCCCTCGGCGCCCGTCTCCGCCTCGGTGTGCACCGGCGTACGGACCTCACGCCACAGCGTCCGCTCGCGCAGTCCCGGTAGCGCGCGCTCGGCTGCCTCGATCATCCGGTCCGCGAAGGAGTCGGCGGCGCCGGGCGCGGTCCAGTCGTACCGCGTCCGGGAGGGCACCGTCGCCGTGAGGACCACCGACTCGTGCTCCTCGTCGGGCCTGAGGGCGGGGTCGTCGGGGCGGTCGACGCGGACCGTCGGCCGGGTGGGAGGCTCACCGAGCCCGAAGGCGCCCAACTCGGCTTCCCGGTCCGGGGCGTGCACCACCGTCCGGTGCGCGGCACCCGCTTCGCGCGCACCGCGCAGCGCCAGGCAGACCACGACCCGGCCCGCTGCTGCCCTCTCGGGGCGCGGCGCGACCTGCTCGGTGCCGTACAGCTCATGACCGGTCAGGCCCCACGGCCGCGTACCGACCACGAAGTCCGCCTCGGCCACCGCCCCGTCCGCGAGCTCAAGGCCCGCCGCCCTGCCGTCCTTCTCCAGCACCCCGGTCACCTCGGCGCCGAAGTGAAACTCCACCTTCCGGGCCAGACACCGCTCGTACACCGCACGCGCCAGCTCCCGCATGCCGCCCCGCACATACCAGGTGCCGAACGCGTGCTCCAGGTACGGCAGGACGGCCGCGCTCGCCGGAGTGGCCTGCGGATCCAGACCGTACGCAAGCGCGTGGCTCTCCAGCAGGGCGGTCAGCCGGGGGTCGCGCAGCTCCCAGGCGCCGATCTCGGCGAGGGTGGTGGCCCGGCGGGTGCGCAGCAGGCGCTTGTGCGGGACCGCCGGATAGGGCTCGCGCTCGGCCAGCACCTGCCAGTTGGGCCACAGGGGCTCCTCCAGGAGCGGTCTGCGGCTGCGGTCCCAGGCCTCGCGGGCCCGGACCAGGAAGTCGCCCCAGCGTCCGCCCGCGCCCGCGCCGAGCGCCTGGTCCAGGGCCGCGACGACGCCCGCGCGTGAGGCGTTCGGCAGCGCGACCTCGGTGCCGTCCGCGAAGACATGCCGCGAGGACGGGTCGACCTGGACCAGCTCGACGCGGTCCTCCAGGGGCTCCTTGCCGGTCTTGACGAACAGATCGCGCCAGACGGCGGGCAGCGTCAGCAGACCGGGGCCGGTGTCGAAGGAGAAGCCGTCCCGCTCGAAGCGGCGCACCGCTCCGCCGTACGTCTCCGTCCGCTCGTACACCGCCACCCGGTTGCCCGCGACGGCCAGCCGGGCCCCGGCCGCCATCGCGCCCATCCCGGCGCCGATCACCGCAATCCGTGCCATGTCAGGGACTTTATCGGCCGCCACTGACAGTCACGGCCTGGGCCTGCGTGCGCATGGCTGAGTACGTGTACTCAGGCCGTGAGATGAGTACGCGCGCGGATGGGCCCCGACCTGTGTGAACGGGAGAGTGGAGGCACGGAGAAGGGGCACGGCTCCGGCACCGGCGACACGGGGCGCCGGAACGGAGCCGCCCTGGATCCGCTCCTTCCGCCGGCCGCGCGTCGGCGGAAGCGAGACACGGGGAACCCGGGGGAACGACCGGACGGGGGACCAACGGGGGAACGGGGGAGCACGAAGGAAGCGCCGGTTCGCGGTGGCCCGTGGGGGACGTGGCCATCTCGGACCGGCGCTTTCGTCTGTGCGCGAAGCCTCAGCCCCGGCCGCTGACCCGACCCTGGAGCAGCCGCGACAGCGCCGCGTGCACGTCGTCCAGGGAGCGCTCCGGCTGGAAGGACTGCCAGTCCAGGGCGGCCACCAGGACCATGCCGACCAGTGCGGCGGCGGTCAGCTGGATGTCGATCTCGTCGCTGAACTCGCCGTTCGCCACGCCATCGCGCAGCACGCCCTCCACCACGGCGACCACGTCCTGCCGGACCACCATGAGCGTGGACTGCCAGGCCCGGTTGGTGCGCCACAGCTCGGCCACGTACAGCTGGGTGAAGGACGGATAGGCGGCGATGAAGCCGAGCCCCGCGCGGATCATCGCGTCCAGGGCGTCGACCTTGCTGCCGCCGTCGCGGTCCGTGCGCTCGGCCGCCTCCTGGAGGGAGGCCCTGAGCAGGCCCACGCCGTGTCGCAGCAGCTCCTCGAAGAGGACCGACTTGCTCGCGAAGTTGTAGTAGACCGTGCCCTTCGCGACCCCGGCCCGTTCGGCGATCTCGTCCACCGTGGTGGCGGAGAAACCCTGCTCGGCGATGAGCGTGACGGCGGCCTCGTAGAGCTTCTGCCGGGTGGCCTCACGGCGGGTGCTGCCGCCCGACGCGGCGCTGCTGCTTTCCATGGCCATGATTGTCCCGCGCGCGGTCACAGGGTCAGCTCCGGGTGCAGCCGGTCGAGGGTCCACACCTGGCGGCGGCGCGCCGACAGCGCGGTCAGCGCGAGGGCGCCCGCGGTGAAGGCGACGAGCACCACGCACGCGTGCCAGACCGGTCCGAGGCCGCCGCCCGTGATGAGCCTTCTGAGGGCCTCGACGACGTAGCTCATCGGCAGGAAGGGGTGCAGCGCGTTGAAGAAGCCCGGACTGGTCTGTACGGGGTAGGTGCCGCCCGCGGACGTCAGCTGGAGCATCAGCAGGGCGAGGACGAGGATCCGGCCCGCCGCCCCGAAGCGGGCGTTCAGCCACTGCACGAGGGATGCGAAGCACGCCGTCACCAGGAACAGGAAGCCCACCGTCCCGGCCGCGCGGGCCATCTGGAGACCGACCGCCCAGTGCAGCACCGACATCAGGGCCACCGTCTGGAGCACCCCGATCGCCACCACCGGCAGCCAGCCCGCCAGCGCGATCCGCCACGCCGAGGCGCCCGCCGCGAGCGCGCGCCGGTTCATCGGCGCGATCAGCATGTACGCCACCATCGCGCCCACCCACAGGGACAGCGGGATGAAGTACGGGGCGAATCCGGTGCCGTAGTTGGGCGCCTTGTGCAGGTCCTCGGCCACCAGCCGGACCGGGTCGGACATCACCTCGGTGCGCTCGTCGCGGTCCCGCTTGTCGTAGTCGGGGATCTGCTCGGCGCCGTCGTGCAGACCGTCCGAGAGGTCCCCGGAGCCGTCGACGAGCTTGTACAGGCCCGTCTTGAGGTCCTTGGCGCCGGTCTTGAGGTCGCCGACGCCCTTGTCCAGGTCCGTGGCGCCGGTCTTGGCCGTGCCGAGTCCGGTGTGGAGCTTCTTGGCACCGGCGGCGACCTTGGCTGCGCCCTCGTTCAGGTCGTTGATCTTGGTGACGGCGTCGTCGAGGTCCTCGGAGAGGTGGGGCGCGCGGTCGGCGAGGGCCTGGGCCTGCTTCTCCAGGGTGGCCAGGTGCTTGTCGAGCTTGTCCAGGCTGCCGTCCTGGTTGCTGATCAGCGTGTTGACGTCGTCGGCGATGACGGCCACGTCCGCGGCGGCGTCCTTGGCCGTCTTCAGGTCGGCGCAGGCGGTATCGGGCAGTACGGCGTCCTCGCAGCGCGCCTTGTAGACGCCGCTCAGGTCGTCGGAGGCCTTGCGGGCGTTCTCGGCGGCGGTCGGCGCCCGCTCCACCAGGGCGTCGAGGTTGTCGCGGATCGCCCCGGAGGCGTCGGCGACCAGCTGGGCGGTGTCGCCGATCGTCTTCTCGTTGCCCTTCAGGAACGGACCGACCTTCTCGGCGGTTGCGTTGACCTTGTCGGCGAGTGTCTGTGTGCCCTCGGCGACCTTCTTCGAGCCGTCCTCCAGGTCGCCCGCGCCCTTGTCGAGCTTCGTCAGCCCCTTGGCCAGCTTGCCGCTGCCGCTCTTGGCGTCCTTCAGCCCGTCGGCGAGGTCCCGCGAGCCCTTCTCGGCCTTCCCGATGCCGCTCTCCAGCTTGTCGGCGCCCTTGGCGGCCTGCACCGTCGCGCCGTGGATGTCCGAGAAGTTGATGAAGATCCGGTCCAGGAAGGACCGCGAGGCCTTCGTGGACGCGGCGTCACGCACCTCGCTGAAGACCGTCCGGGAGATCTGCCCGACGATGTAGTTGTTGGCGTCGTTGGTGCGCACCTGGAGGGCGCCGGTCTCCGGGGAGTCGCCCGAACTGGAGGCGATCCTCCGGCTGAAGTCGGCCGGCATGGTCAGCGACAGGTAGTACCTGCCGTCCTCCACGCCCGCGCGTGCCTCGTCGGCGCTCACCTCGTGCCAGTCGAAGACCTCACTCTCACGCAGGCCCGACACGATGTCGTCGCCCGCCGCGATCTTCTTCCCGCCGGCCTTCGCGCCCGTGTCGTCGTTCACCAGCGCCACGGGAATCCGGTCCAGACGGCTGTACGGGTCCCAGAAGGACCACAGATACAGGGCGCCGTACAGCAGGGGCAGCACCAGCAGCGCCACCAGGGCGGCGCGCGGCAGCTTCCCCCGCCCGAAGCGCCGGATCTCAAGCGCGGCCAGCTTCGGCGAGCGCATCGGCGGCCACCTCCTTCGTGTCGTCCTGGGAGACGCTCGACTGTGCGGACGACTGGGAGACGGTCGACACGGCCACGGCACCTTCCGGCGCCTCGCTGCACACCGCCACCACCGTCGTTCCGGCCTCGGCGATCGACCTCAGCAGCGCCCAGACTTCGGCCCGTTCCGCCTCGGAGAGCTTCAGGTCGGTGTCGTCGACGCCCAGCAGCCCCGGCTCGCCGATCAACGCCAGCGCCACGGACAGCCGCAGCGCCTCCACCCGCTCCAGATCGCGTACGGCGGTCCTGGAGCCCTTGGGCAGGGCCTCCCGGTCGAGTCCGGCGGCGGCCAGGGCGCGGTCGATCCGCAGCCGGGCCTCCGTCACGCGCTCCGCGCGCGGGCGGAGCAGACCGCGCAGGGAACCGCCGAACCTCCGCTGGAGCAGCGCCCGTTCGTGCAGATGCTCGGCGACGGTGAGCGCCGGGTCGAGATCGGTGACGCCCGGGACATGGGCGAGGGCGCTGATAAGCCGGGCCGCCGAGAGCTGCTTCGGCAGCCCGGCCTCGCCCACGGTGGCCGTGCCCTCGGTGGGCTTCATCCGTCCGGTGAGTGCGAGCAGCAGACAGGTGCGCCCGGATCCGGACGGTCCCTGCACCGCGATCAGTGAGCCCGGCTCGGCCTCGAAGGAAACCCCGCGGAACGCCCATCCGCGGGGCCCTTCGAGACCGAGGCCCCGGGCCGTGACGCCGATTCCGGCCACCACGGCTCCCCCATCCCCTGATTTGAACTGACTGGTCAGTGCAAAAACTAACCCGAACTGTCGATCGAAGCAAAAGCGCAGGTCAGAACGGATTGTCAGTGCCATACCTCACGATGGGCACATACGGCACCCGTGCCGTCACACAGACGACAGGAGGTTCGTCATGGCCAGCTACCACGCAGCCGCCGCCCGCCGGCGCCGCGCCACCGGCCCTGCCCCCTCACTGACCGGCCCGGCGAGCGATGTGCACCCCGTGCTGCGCCGGGCCACGGCCCCGCCCGCCGCCCTCGACCTGCTCGCCCAGGCCCGCGCCGGACTCGACGAGGCCGCCGTCCTGGAGACTCCGAACGAGCGCTATGCGACAGCCCACCTCGCCGCTCTGCGCACCGCCGCCGCCGTGCTCGCCGCGCGGGGGCGTCCCGAGCCCAATCCCCGACGACGGGCCCGCATCCGGAGCGCCTGGGAAGTGCTCCCCGAGATCGCGCCCGAGCTCACCGAGTGGAGCGCGCTGTTCGCCTCGGGGGCCCGGCGCCGCGCCCGGGCCGAGGCGGGCATCCAGGGCGCGGCCACTCGCCGGGACGCCGACGACCTGATACGCGACGTGGCGATGTTCCTGCGCCTCGTCGAGCGGATGCTGGTCCTCCAGCCGGTCCTGCCGCAGCCCCGCCAGGACACCGACGCGGGGGAGGAGGGCCAAGGTTTCCCGGAGACGGGCTGACGACACCGCGGTGACCTGGACCGGCACCGGAGGCAATAGGGTGGGACACGCCTGAAGCCGTCCCGCTCCGGTACTCCGGGCCGGTCGGCACCCCGTTCGCTCCGCCGTACCAGAGGCGGTGCCGCGCCGAGGAGTCAACTGCCGTGTCGGACCCGAGCCGCCCCCGCGCCTCTCTCCGTACCGCCGTGGTCTGGGAGGTCCTCCAGGAGGCCCTCGACCGCCAGGTGAAGGCCACGGGCCGGGAGGCGCTGGACGTCCTCGACGCCGGAGGCGGCAGCGGCAAGTTCGCCGTGCAGGTCGCCGGTCTCGGCCACCGCGTCACCGTGGTCGATCCCAGCCCCAACGCCCTGTTCGCGCTGGAGCGCCGCGCCGCCGAGGCCGGCGTCGCCGACCGGGTCCAGGGCGTCCAGGGCGACGCCCACGGACTGTTCGACGTGGTCGAGCGCGGCGCCTACGACGCGGTGCTGTGCCACGGCGTCCTGGAGTACGTGGACGACCCGGCCGAGGGCGTCCGCAACGCGGTGGCCGCGCTGCGCCCCGAGGGTGTCCTCAGCCTGCTCGCGGCCGGCCTCGGCGGCGCGGTGCTGGCCCGCGCCCTCGCCGGTCACTTCAAGGAGGCCAAGCAGGCCCTGGAGGACCCGAACGGCCGCTGGGGTGCCGGTGACCCCGTGCCGCACCGCTTCACCGCCGAGCAGCTCACCGCCCTGGTCGAGGGTGCGGGCCTGCGCGTCGGCGCCGTGCACGGCGTCCGGGTCTTCGCCGACCTGGTGCCCGGCGTCCTGGTGGACACCGAGCCCGGCGCCCTGGAGGCGCTGCTGAAGCTGGAGGAGGCGGCGGCCGAGCTGCCCGCCTTCCACTCCGTTGCCACACAGCTCCATGTGCTCGGTGAGACGCAGGGGACCCCCGGAGCCTGAGCCGCCTCCTGAGGCGCGCCGCTGATCAGGGACTTGGCTGCACATGGAGTACGCCACAGGCCCCCCGATCGGGCGCGCAGCGCCGTATGATCGAGGGAGACCGCTCGGCATGACGGGTCGGCTGCTGGGGAATGCAGATCTCAGCGAGCCGACACGTCCATGACGGATCCCGGTTGGCAATTGGCGTAGAGGGGCGGGTTTCACGGGGGCGATTCCCTGCCTATCCTGAAGGGACCCCCCGGGTCGCCCCGGCGACTGCACGATGAGGAGGACTCCGTGCCGCTCTCGGAGCACGAGCAGCGCATGCTCGAGCAGATGGAGCGAGCGCTGTACGCCGAAGATCCCAAGTTCGCGACAGCGCTTGAGGGAAGCGGGCTGCGCACGTACACCCGTCGCCGGGTGTACCAGGCGGTCGCCGGCTTCCTCGTGGGTATCGCGCTCCTCATGGCTGGAATGGTCGCCAAGCAGGTCTGGCTCAGCGTGGTGGGATTCCTCGTCATGCTGGGCTGTGCGGTACTCGCCGTGACCGGCTGGCGCAAGGCCCCCAAGCCGGGTGAACAGCCCGCAGGCGGTCAGCAGGCCAGCCGTCAGGGCCGGACCAAGCGCTCCATGATGGACCGTATCGAGCAGCGCTGGCAGCGGCGCCGCGACGAACAGGGCCACTAGCGCAACGAGCCGCAGCTCCTGGACATAGGTGAGGGGGCGACCACCCGGGGTGGTCGCCCCCTCACGCACGCGTTCACGCCCTTGGGTCGGCGCATACAGCAGTCCACACAGCGAGGCATACAAAGAGGCCCGGGCGGGAGATCCCGCCCGGGCCTTGTCGTCCCCGGTCTCAGCTCTGCTGCCCCGAGGGCTTGCGCACCGGCGGCCGGGTCGCGGACACCCGCTTCTTGACCCCGCTCCACCACGCCGAGGCCGCCCACACCACACGCACGGTCGAGCGCGGCATGAACAGCGCTCGAAGTCGCGTGCCCCGGCTGAGCGTGCTCCGCAGGCCGGCGACCACCCGGCGGACGTCCTCGGCCAGCCCCGCCGTGGGACGCGGCCGGGGGGCGTACAGCACCTGCTCCACGGCGTCCGCCACCCGGTGCACCGAGGCAGCGGCCTCCGGGTCCAGATGCCCCAGCCGTACGATCCGGGCCGCCGCCTTGCGCGGGGTCTGTGACTCGTCCGGCGCGATCCCGAAGTCCCATGCCGTGTCGGTCAGCTCCTGCCAGACCGCCAGGATGTGCGGCGCCACATCGGCCTCACCGCGGCCGTGCGCCCCGAGCCGAACCGCCCGGGCGCGCAGCCGCCACAGCATCGGCGACAGCGGGATCAGCAGGGCCGCGAGTCCGGCCAGGGACCAGGCCAGGACGACGTACCACTTCGGGCCGTCGTCGTCCTTGGCCAGCGCGGCCTGCGGGGACTCGCTCGCGCACAGCTCCGGGTTGCCGCCCGCCGCACAGCTCTCGCTCTCAGAGGGCGCCGCGCTGGGGGCCGAGCTCGCCGACTGGGTCGGCCGCCCAACATCCGGCAGGCTGCTGCCGGGCGCGTCCGTCTGCGTGTACGACGGCACCGAGCCCCGGGTCGGGGTCGGCTCGAAGCGGGTCCAGCCGACGCCCTCGAAGTACAGCTCCGGCCAGGCGTGGGCGTCCTTCAGGCCCACCGACACCGACTCGTCGCCCTGCGGGGTGCCGGGCGCGAAGCCCACCGCCACCCGGGCCGGTATGCCCAGCGAGCGGGCCATCGCCGCCATCGAGAAGGAGAAGTGGACACAGAAGCCCTGCTTGTCCCGCAGGAACCGGACGATCGCCTGCGAGCCGCTGCCGACCTGCACCTCGGTGTCGTACTGGAAGCCTCCGGTGACGGCGAAGTACTCCTGGAGCTTGACCGCCTGCTCGTAGTGGCTGTTCGCGCCCTCGGTGACCTCGCGCGCGGTCCGGGCCACCTCCTCCGGCAGCGACGACGGCAGCTTGGTGAACTCCCGCTTGATGGCCGCCGACGGCTCCGGAGCGTCGGCGAGCTGATCCGCGGTCGGCTGCACATCGAGGCTGCGCACCGTGTACGTCAGACCGCGGGTGTTCTGGCCGTGGTCGCCGACGAGGGTCATGCCGAGCGGTTCGTAACGCCAGTTGCCCTCGATGTCCACGCCGCTCGGCGGATATGGCATCGGCAGCCAGTCCTGGGCGTACCAGTTCGCGGCCGAGACCCGGGTCTCCACCTCCGCGCGCTTGATGTCGGGGCCGAGGCCGATGGGGGTGGGGAACTCCTGCGGCACCGAGGTGATGTTCCGCTTGGCCGGCTTCCACGTGGTGCCGTCGAAGTCGTCCAGGGACACGATCCGCAGATACATGTTGGACAGATCGTCGGTGGTGGTGCGCAGGGAGAGGACCTGGCGGTCCTCGTCCACGTTCAGGCTGTCGCGCAGCGACACCAGCGGGTTCACCGCGGAGATCGTGCCGCCACCGCCGGATCCGGAGCCCACTCCGGTGCCGGTGCCGTCCAGCAGACCGCCGTTCATCGCGGGCAGCCCGAGCGGCACCACCAGGGCGATGCCCAGCGCGACCACGCCGATCCGCCGCCCGGTGCGCACCGGTGCCACCGCGCCACTGGGCTCACCGCTCGGGGCGCGCGGGGCGCCGCCGAAGACCCGGCCCCACTGCGAGAGCCGGTCCCGGCCCTCGGCCAGCAGCAGCATCAGATAGCCGGCCGCCGCGACCAGGAACCACAGCCAGTCGGCGCCGCCGTCGGAGAGACCCGCGGCGACCGAGTACAGGGCGAGCAGCGGCAGCCCGGCCGGGGCCGCGCTGCGGAAGGTCACCGCGAGGGTGTCCACCGCGAGACCGATGATCAGCACTCCGCCGACGAGCATCAGCCGGATGCCGTCGGACAGCGGCGCCGGAATGGCGTATCTGCCGACGTCGTCCGTGCCCGTCCGGAGCAGGTCGCCGAGGTGGGTGATGGCCTCGGGCCCCGGAATCAGCCCGAGCAGCGCCTGCTCCCGGGCGAAGGTCAGGGTCAGCAGCATCAGCGTGACCAGCGCCTGCGCCGCCACGGTCAGCGCCCGGGCCAGCGGCACCCGGCGGGCCGCCATGCCCACGCCGGTCTGCACGGCCAGCAGGAAGACCGCCTGGAAGAGCCAGGTGGCCTCCTCGACGAGCGGCAGCAGGGCGCAGGCCGCGGCCAGTGTGGCCACGGCGGCGCACAGCGCCAGTCGTGCCCGTCCGCTCATCCCGGTCCCTCCCCACCACTCGCGGCGACGACGCCCGCGCGCTCACGGTCCGCCTGGCGCCACAGCTCCTCCAAGGAAGCGCCCCGCGGCACGCTCAGGGCCGTCCAGCCCGCCTCCCGCAGCATCCGCAGCCGCTCCTCGCTCCCGTCCAACGGCCCGGCCACGTCGGTCGGTTCCCGCACCCAGGTCTCGCTGTCCAGCAGGAAGGCGACCGCGCCCCCGCTGCGCTGGCGCATCTTGGCGGCCACCGCGGCCTGCTCCTCGTCGAGGTCGCCGAAGAACGCCACGAGCAGCCCCTCGTTCCCGCCGCGCAGCACGTCGTACGACCGGGACAGGCCGGTGCCGTCGGAGTGGTCGATCACGGCGAGGGTGTCCATCATCAGCCCGGCCGCGTCCGCCGACTCCTGGCTGGCACCGGCGAATCCGTCGGCGCCCTCACCGGGCACGGAGCTGCCGGTGTCCGTCAGCAGCCGTACCGAGAAGCCCCGCTCCAGCATGTGTACGAGGGCGGAGGCGGCGCCCGACACGGCCCACTCGAAGGCCGAGTCCGGGCCCGCGCCCTGGAAGGCCAGGCCCCGGGTGTCCAGCAGCACCGTGCAGCGGGAGCGCTGCGGCTGCTCCTCCCGGCGCACCATCAGCTCGCCGTAGCGCGCGGTCAGGCGCCAGTGCACGCGGCGCAGATCGTCGCCGTAGCGGTAGCCGCGCGGGATCACGTCGTCCTCGCCGGCCAGCGCCAGCGAGCGCTGCCGTCCGTCGCCGTACCCCTTGGCCTCGCCGGTCAGGCGCACCGGTGGCAGCGGCTCCACGCGCGGGATCACCGTCAGGGTGTCGTACGTGGAGAAGGACCGGGTCAGCTCGCACATGCCGAAGGGGTCGCTCAGGCGCAGCTGGAGCGGGCCCAGCGGGTAGC
Source organism: Streptomyces sp. NBC_00287 (assembly GCF_036173105.1). Taxonomy (NCBI): domain Bacteria; kingdom Bacillati; phylum Actinomycetota; class Actinomycetes; order Kitasatosporales; family Streptomycetaceae; genus Streptomyces; species Streptomyces sp. NBC_00287. Next base: position 2,581,310 of record NZ_CP108053.1, on the reverse strand, counting down.
GGCCGCGCAGGTCGGAGCGGACCCGGTAGGACACCTCGCGGCGGCCGCCCGCCTCCACCCGGTCCAGTACGAAGCGGGGGCGCGGGCCGAGGACGTACGGGACCCGGTCCTGGAGCATCAGCAGGCCGGTGGGCAGCCGGGAGACGTTGTCCATCCGCAGATGGACCCGGGCCTCGCTGCCGGCTGGCACGCGCGCGGGGGAGAGCCGGCGGCTGCCGGCGACCCGGTAGCGCGTGCGGTAGAGCACGGTCGCGCAGACCAGGGGCAGCACCGCGAGCAGCAGACCCACGCGCAGCAGATCGCTCTGCCCGAGGACGTATGCGCAGATCGCGGCCGCCACACCGGCGGCCAGGAAGGAGCGGCCGCGGGTGGTCAGACCCGCCAGCGCGGTGCGCACCCCGCCCTGCTCGCCCCGGTCGGCCTCCGCGTGCCCCGTCCCCCCGGTGCTCATCACAGCCTCCGCGGCGGCTGCTGGGGATACGCCGGGGCGCCGCGGCCGAGGCCCCCGAAGCCGCTCTGCTGCTGCGGCGCGGCGGGCACCGGGGTGCGCTGCAGGATCTCCTGGACGACCTGCTCCGCCGTCCGGCGGTTGAGCTGGGCCTGGGCGGTGGGCAGCAGCCGGTGGGCCAGGACGGCCACGGCGAGGGCCTGCACATCGTCCGGCAGCGCGTACTCCCTACCGCTCAGCGCGGCGGACGCCTTCGCCGCGCGCAACAGATGCAGCGTCGCGCGCGGGGAGGCGCCGAGTCTGAGGTCGGGGTGGGTACGCGTGGCGGCGACCAGGTCCACGGCGTAGCGCCGGACCGGTTCGGCGACATGGACACCGCGGACGGCGTCGATCAGCTTCACGATCTCGTGCGCATGGGCCACCGGCTGGAGGTCGTCCAGCGGGTTCACCCCGCCGTGGATGTCGAGCATCTGCAGCTCGGCCTCCGCGCTCGGGTAGCCGATGGAGACCCGGGCCATGAAGCGGTCGCGCTGGGCCTCCGGCAGCGGGTAGGTGCCCTCCATCTCGACCGGGTTCTGGGTGGCCACCACCATGAAGGGGCTGGGCAGCTCGTAGGTCTGCCCGTCGATGGTGACCTGCCGCTCCTCCATGGACTCCAGCAGCGCGGACTGGGTCTTGGGCGAGGCGCGGTTGATCTCGTCGCCGATCACGATCTGCGCGAAGATCGCGCCCGGCTTGAACTCGAAGTCCCGGCGCTGCTGGTCCCAGATGGACACACCGGTGATGTCCGAGGGCAGCAGGTCGGGGGTGAATTGGATACGCCGCACTGAACAGTCGATCGACCGTGCCAGCGCCTTGGCCAGCATTGTCTTGCCCACGCCGGGAACATCCTCGATCAGAAGATGTCCCTCGGCGAGCAGCACGGTCAGCGAAAGCCGTACGACCTCGGGCTTGCCCTCGATCACTCCCTCCACCGAACTGCGGACTCGCTCGACGGTGGCGGTCAGATCAGTGAGGCTCGCTCGATCGTCATAGGTCGTCACCCGGCCCTCCTCGGCCCGTTCTTTCCGGGCCGACGCTCTGCGATGCGGACCGGCCCACCCCGAAACACGGACACCACACGTGAAAAGTTCCGTGTGACGCCACACCCGCATTCTTGCTGCCGTTACCGATTCGTGTCACTCGCCTGTGGACAACTGCCTGCGATATGTCGGGTCTTACCGCCTTTTGGGCACCCCGGAGCAGGAAATCAACAGCGAAACGACAGCTTCGACGGGAGGTTACGCGGGGTCGATCTCGCGCAGCAGGCCCGTCTTCACGTCGAAGACAAAGCCGCGGATGTCGTCGGTGTGCACCAGGAACGGCGAGGTCCGCACGCGCTGCATGGACTGCCGAACGTCCTGGTCGACGTCCCGGAAGGCCTCCACGGCCCAGGCCGGGCGCTGGCCGACCTCCATCTCCAGATCGTGCCGGAACTCCTCGGTGAGCGTCTCCAGACCGCAGCCGGTGTGGTGGATGAGCACGACGCTGCGGGTGCCGAGCGCGCGCTGGCTGATCGTGAGCGAGCGGATCACGTCGTCGGTGACCACGCCGCCCGCGTTGCGGATGGTGTGGCAGTCGCCGAGCTCGAGGCCCAGCGCCTTGTGCAGGTCGAGCCGCGCGTCCATGCAGGCCACGACGGCGACGTGCAGGACGGGGCGGGCGTCCATACCCGGGTCGGAGAACGCGGCGGCGTACCGCTCGTTCGCCTCGACGAGACGGTCGGTGACCGTGCCGCCATCGGCTATGGCGCCTTGGGGACCCGCGGGAACCGATGCAGATGTCGTCATAGCTATGACGGTACTGGTCACGTCCGTTCCGAGCAGGATGTGAGAGGGGACAAAGAACGTCATTGAGTCCTGTTGTGAGCTAACCCACAAGGGTGGCACGAGTGCGCCTGTAGGAGTGAATTTCCCCGGCGCCGGGCTTCGCGCCGACCCCGGGCCGCGACGCGCAGGCCGGTTGATTGACCGCGAGACAGGGTGGACTAAAGTGACGCGAAGCGGGAGGCGAGGTCTCCCTGCTGGACTGAACTTCCCGTAGGACCCGGCGCGCCCGCCGGAGATCTCCCCACGTGCGCGGCGCGTACGTACGGCTCGGCCTCCTCCCGCTCCCGGCCGGCTGACGCTTTTGGCGCCGGCAGGCCTCCCCTTCACTGGGGGAAGGGCGGGGACCCGGCAGTGCGTACCGCCCGCCGGACCTGAGAGGGCCCCTTGAGCAACAGTCGACATGTCCCGGTGATGCTCCAGCGGTGCCTGGACATGTTGGCCCCCGCCCTCCAGGCCCCCGGAGCGGTCGTCGTCGACTGCACCCTCGGGCTCGGCGGCCACAGCGAGGCCCTCCTCCAGCGGTTCCCCGAGGCCAGGCTTGTCGCCCTGGACCGGGACAAGGAGGCGCTGCGCCTGTCCGGCGAGCGGCTCGCCCCCTTCGGCGAGCGGGCCACCCTGGTGCATGCCGTGTACGACGAGCTGCCCGACGTGTTGGACCGGCTCGGCCTCGCGCGCGTGCAGGGCGTTCTGTTCGACCTCGGTGTCTCCTCCATGCAGCTCGACGAGGCCGACCGCGGCTTCGCCTACGCCCAGGACGCCCCCCTGGACATGCGCATGGACCAGACGACCGGCATCAGCGCCGCCGAGGTCCTCAACACCTACCCGCCCGGCGAGCTCGTCCGGATCCTGCGCGCGTACGGCGAGGAGAAGCAGGCCAAGCGGATCGTGTCCGCCATCGTCCGCGAGCGGGAGAAGGAGCCCTTCTCCAACAGTGCGCGGCTCGTGGAGCTGATCCGGGACTCGCTGCCCCAGGCCGCCAAGCGCACCGGCGGCAACCCGGCCAAGCGCACCTTCCAGGCGCTGCGCATCGAGGTCAACGGCGAGCTGTCCGTGCTGGAGCGGGCCATCCCGGCCGCCGTGAAGGCCCTCGCCGTGGGCGGACGGATCGCCGTGCTGTCGTACCACTCGCTGGAGGACCGGCTGGTGAAGCAGGTCTTCGCGGCCGGGGCCGCCACCACCGCGCCGCCCGGGCTGCCCGTCGTCCCCGAGCAGTACCAGCCGCGGCTCAAGCTGCTCACGCGCGGTGCCGAACTTCCCACCGAGGAAGAGGTCGCCGAGAACAAGCGGGCGGCACCGGCGCGACTGCGCGGGGCGGAGCGCATCAGGGAGGACGTCGAGTGAGCCATCCGGACGGGCGGGCGCGTGGGTTTGAAACCTGGACGCGGCTCCGGTCGTACAGGTTGGACAACCGAATCCGGGGGAGGGCGAGTGAGTAGGAAACCCGAACTGAGGGGCAGGGCCGCGCGGCTCGCGCGGCTCTTCCCGACGGGACGGGGCCAGGCCGCCCGCACCCCCTTCGTCCTCCTTGTCGTCCTGCTCCTCGGCGGCGGTCTGATCGGACTGCTGGTGCTGAACTCCGCCCTGAGCGAGGGTGCGTTCCGGCTCGACGACCTCCAGAAGGAGACCAAGAGCCTCACCGACGAGGAACAGGCGCTCCAGCGGGACGTCGACGCCTACTCGGCCCCCGACGCCCTCCAGCGCCGGGCCCGTGAGCTCGGCATGGTGCCGGGCGGCGACCCCGCCTTCCTCGACCCCGACGGCACGGTCAAGGGCGTACCCTCACCGGCCCCCGCCGCCGCTCACCAGACCGCCGTGTACAACCCGCTCGTCCTGGCCCCCGAGGCGTTCACGACCACGCCTTCGACCCTCACGACCCCCGGCAGGTGACGGAAGTGGCCGACTCAGGCAAGCAACCGCCGCGCCGCCGCGTGCCCGGACCCGCACGGGCCGACCGCCCCGGCGGCCGGCGCGCCCCGGGCCCCGGCGCCCGCCCGGCCCGCCGCCCGGCGCCGCCGCGGCCTCGCCCCGCGGCCCCCGCCGCCCTGAAGCTGGGCAGCCCCCGTCCCCGGCTGCGCATGGTGAGCCTGGCGCTGACCCTCGTCCTGATCGCCTTCGTCGTACGCCTCCTCCAGGTCCAGGCCGTCGACGCCAGCACATATGCCGCCAAGGCCGAGAAGAACCGGTACGTCGGCTACACCCTGGCCGCCGAGCGCGGCGGCATCACCGACCGCAACGGCGTGGCCCTCGCCGCCAGCGTGGACGCGTACGACATCACCGCCGACCCCACGCTGTTCACGCGCAAGTCCCTGAAGGTCGGCGACGGGCCCGAGCAGGCGGCCGCGCTGCTCGCCCCGATCCTCGGCCAGGACCAGGCCGCCCTGACCAAGAAGCTCAGGACCAAGGGCCAGTACGTCCTGCTCTCCCGCCGGCAGACCCCGCAGGTCTGGAAGCAGATCAAGGACCTCAAGAGCGCGCTCGCCACCAAGGCGGAGACCGACCCGAGCACCGTCAACGTCCTCGCGGGCGTCTTCTCGGTCGCCAGCAGCAAGCGCGTGTACCCCAACGGCGACCTCGCCGCCGGGATACTGGGCTGGGTCAACTACGACGGCAAGGGCGGCGGCGGAGTCGAGCAGCAGCTCGAGGAGGAGCTCGCCGGCGAGGACGGCAAGATCCGCTACGCCCAGTCCGGCGGCCGCCAGGTGCCCACCGCCGGCTCCACCGAGACGCCAGCCGTGCCCGGCAGCGATGTCGAGCTCACCATCGACCGCGACATCCAGTGGGCCGCGCAGAACGCGATCAGCGAACAGGTGGCGGAGTCCAAGGCCGACCGCGGCTATGTGATCGTGCAGGACACGAAGACCGGCGAGATCCTCGCCATGGCCAACTCGCCCGGCTTCGACCCCAACGACCTCTCCGAGGCCGACGCGAACTCCCTGCACAACTGGAGCCTGGAGGACGCCTACGAGCCCGGCTCCACGGCGAAGGTGCTGTCGATGGCCGCCGTACTGGAAGAGGGCGCGGCCACCCCCGACACCCATGTCGTGGTGCCCAACCGGCTGCACCGCGGCGACCGTCTCTTCAAGGACGACATCAACCACCCCACCTGGTACCTCACGCTCAACGGCGTGCTCGCCAAGTCCAGCAACATCGGCACCATCCTGGCCACCGGGCAGCTGGGCAAGACGCAGAAGGAGTCCAACCAGGTCCTCTACTCCTATCTCCGCAAATTCGGCCTCGGCAGCTACACCGGGCTCGGCTTCCCCGGCGAGACCAAGGGCATCCTCGCGCCGCCGGACCAGTGGTCGACCTCGCAGCAGTACACGATTCCTTTCGGCCAGGGCGTCTCCGTCACCGCGATGCAGGCCGCCTCCGTCTACTCGACGATCGCCAATGGCGGCGTACGCGTGGAACCCACCCTGGTACGCGGCACCGAGGGACCCGACGGACGCTTCACTCCCGCCCCGAAGCCCGAGAAGAAGCGGGTCGTGAGCGCGAAGACGGCGAAGACCCTGGCCCAGATGCTGGAGTCGGTCGTAGACGACGAGGAAGGCACCGGAACCAAGGCCCGCATCCCCGGCTACCGGGTCGCGGGCAAGACGGGTACGGCCAACCGCGTGGATCCGGCCACCGGCAAGTACCGCGGCTACACCTCGTCGTTCGCCGGATTCGCGCCCGCCGACCAGCCGCGGATCACCGTCTACTGCGCCATCCAGAACGCCACCAAGGGCAACTATTTCGGCGGCCAGATCTGCGGCCCCGTCTACAAGAAAGTCATGGAGTTCGCGCTGAAGACCCTCCAGGTCCCGCCGACCGGGGCCCCGGCCGCCAAGCTCCCGGTCACCTTCACACCCTGATCAGCCCCGAGCAGCCAGGAACCACCTCGTGACAACGATCACCCCGGATTCCGGGAACCAAGGAACGTCCGCCGCCTCGCTTCGCTCCGAGGCGGGTGGGCCCGGTACGCTCACCGCCGTGCCACACGCTGATCAGTCCCAAACCACCCAGAAGGGCGCACCCGTGACATATCCCGGGCCGCCCAGGCCGGTCCAGGTCTCCGCCACACCCCTCGCGGAGCTCGCCGGCCAGCTGGGTGCCGCAAGGCCGGGTCAGGACGCGGAGGTCACGGGCATCACCCATGACTCGCGCGCCGTCCGTCCCGGCGATCTGTACGCCGCTCTGCCGGGCGCCCGGCTGCACGGCGCCGACTTCGTCACCCAGGCCGCGGGCCTCGGCGCGGTCGCCGTGCTCACCGACCCGACCGGCGCCGAACGCGCCGCCGCCACGGGCCTGCCCGTGCTGGTCGTGGACGACCCGCGCGGACAGATGGGCGAACTGGCGGCCACGATCTACGGCCACCCCGGCCGCGATCTCCTCCAGATCGGCATCACCGGCACCTCCGGCAAGACCACCACCGCCTATCTCGTCGAGGGCGGCCTGAAGACCGTCCGCTCGACCGGCCTGATCGGCACCGTGGAGATGCGCATCGGCGACGAGCGCATCAAGTCCGAGCGCACCACTCCCGAAGCCACCGACCTCCAGGCCCTGTTCGCCGTCATGCGCGAGCGCGGTGTGGAAGCGGTCGCCATGGAGGTCTCCAGCCATGCGCTGGTCCTCGGCCGGGTCGACGGCTGCGTCTTCGACATCGCGGTCTTCAACAACCTCAGCCCGGAGCACATGGAGTTCCACTCCGACATGGAGGACTACTTCCGGGCCAAGGCGCAGCTGTTCACGCCGAAACGCAGCAGACTCGGTGTGATCAACCTTGACGACGAGTACGGCCGCCGACTCACCAAGGAAGCCACGGTCCCCGTCGTCACCTTCTCCGCCGAGGGCCACCCCGACGCCGACTGGCGGGCCGAGGACGTCCAGGTCGGGCCCATGGACTCGACGTTCACGGTGATCGGCCCGCAGGGTGAGCGGATCAGCGCCCGCTCGCCGCTGGCCGGCCCGTTCAACGTGGCCAACACCCTCGCCGCGATCGTCTCCCTGGCCGTCGCGGGCCTCGACCCGCAGTCCGCCGCCGACGGCATCGCCGCCGTCCCCGGGGTGCCCGGCCGCCTGGAGCGGGTGGACGCGGGCCAGCCCTATCTCGCGGTCGTCGACTACGCCCACAAGACCGACGCCGTCGAATCCGTGCTGCGGGCCCTGCGCAAAGTGACCAGCGGTCGCCTGCACATCGTGCTCGGCTGCGGCGGCGACCGGGACCGGACCAAGCGGGAGCCGATGGGCGCCGCCGCGGCCCGTCTCGCCGACATCGCCGTACTGACCTCCGACAACCCCCGCTCCGAGGACCCCCTCGCGATCCTCGCGACCATGCTCCAGGGCGCGGCGTCCGTGCCCTCCCACGAGCGCGGCGAGGTCCAGGTCTTCGAGGACCGGGCCGCCGCGATCGCCGCCGCCGTCGCCCGGGCCGAGCCCGGGGACACCGTGCTGGTCGCGGGCAAGGGCCATGAGCAGGGCCAGGACATCGCCGGGGTGGTGCGTCCCTTCGACGACCGCCAGGTGCTTCGCGAAGCTATCCAGAAGACCCAGGGATGAACTTGTGATCGCCCTCTCTCTCGCCGAGATCGCTGAAGTCGTCGGCGGGCAGACGTACGACATACCGGATCCGTCGGTACGGGTCACCGGACCGGTTGTCCGGGACTCCCGTGAGGTGGCGCCCGGCAGCCTCTTCGTCGCCTTCGTCGGCGAGCGTGTCGACGGCCATGACTTCGCGGCGCAGGTCGTCGAGGCGGGCGCGGCGGCCGTGCTGGCCTCGCGGCCCGTCGGCGTGCCCGCGATCGTCGTGGACGACGTCCAGACGGCCCTCGGCGCCCTCGCCCGGCACGTCGTACGGAAGCTCGGCACCCCCCTCGTGGCGCTGACCGGCTCGGCGGGCAAGACCAGCACCAAGGACCTGATCGCCCAGGTGCTGCGGCGCAAGGCGCCGACGGTGTTCACGCCCGGCTCGCTCAACAACGAGATCGGGCTGCCGCTGACCGCCCTGTCCGCCACCGAGGAGACCAAGTTCCTCGTGCTGGAGATGGGCGCCCGGGGCATCGGCCACATCCGCTACCTCACCGAGCTCACGCCCCCGAACATCGGCCTCGTGCTCAACGTCGGCACCGCCCACATCGGCGAGTTCGGCGGCCGGGAGCAGATCGCGCAGGCCAAGGGTGAACTCGTAGAAGCGCTTCCGGAGGACGGGGCCGCGATTCTCAACGCGGACGACCCGTTGGTCCGGTCCATGGCCTCCCGTACCAAGGCGAAGGTGATCCTTTTCGGAGAGTCGGCCGAAGCGGACGTACGCGCCGAGAACGTGCGACTCACGGACAGCGGACAGCCTGCCTTCATGCTTCACACACCCTCCGGTGCAAGCGAAGTGACCATGCGCCTGTACGGTGAGCACCACGTGTCGAACGCGCTCGCCGCGGCCGCCGTCGCCCACGAGCTGGGCATGTCCGCGGAAGAGATCGCCACCGCGCTCTCCGAGGCGGGCTCCCTCTCCCGCTGGCGGATGGAGGTCACCGAGCGCCCGGACGGCGTGACGGTCGTCAACGACGCCTACAACGCGAACCCCGAGTCCATGCGAGCCGCCCTGCGCGCGCTCGCGGCAATGGGCAAGGGACGTCGTACGTGGGCGGTGCTCGGCAAGATGGCCGAGCTCGGGGACGAGGCGCTCGCCGAGCACGACGCGGTCGGACGGCTCGCCGTCCGGCTCAACGTCAGCAAGCTCGTCGCGGTCGGGGGCAGGGAAGCGTCCTGGCTGCAACTGGGCGCATATAACGAGGGTTCGTGGGGTGAGGAGTCGGTGCACGTGTCCGACGCACAGGCGGCGGTCGACCTGTTGCGCAGCGAGTTGCGCCCAGGGGACGTCGTACTCGTGAAGGCGTCCCGTTCGGTCGGCCTCGAGAGCGTGGCGCAGGCGCTCGTCGAGACCGGTGCCGAGGGTGAGGTTGCCGCCCGATGATGAAGCAGATCCTGTTCGCAGGAGTCATTGGCCTCTTCCTGACCCTGATCGGCACCCCGCTGCTGATCAAGCTCCTCGCGCGCAAGGGCTACGGCCAGTACATCCGCGACGACGGCCCGCGCACGCACGGCAGCAAGCGCGGTACGCCGACCATGGGCGGTATCGCCTTCATCCTGGCGACGGTTGCCGCGTACTTCCTGTCGAAGCTCATCACGGGCAAGCCGCCGACCTACTCCGGTGTGCTGGTGCTCGGCCTGATGGTCGGCATGGGCCTGGTCGGCTTCCTGGACGACTACATCAAGATCGTCAAGCGGCGTTCGCTGGGTCTGCGGGCCAAGGCGAAGATGGCCGGTCAGCTGCTCGTCGGTATCTCCTTCGCGGTGCTCGCGCTGCAGTTCGAGGACGCCCGCGGCAACACCCCGGCCTCCACGAAACTGTCGTTCATCACCGACTTCGGCTGGACGATCGGACCGGTGCTGTTCGTCGTCTGGGCGCTGTTCATGATCCTCGCGATGTCGAACGGCGTGAACCTGACGGACGGTCTGGACGGTCTGGCCACCGGCGCCTCCGTCCTCGTCTTCGGCGCCTACACCTTCATCGGCGTCTGGCAGTTCCAGGAGTCCTGTGCCAACGCGCAGATCCTGCCCAGCCCCAACGCCTGCTACGAAGTGCGTGATCCGCTCGATCTCGCCGTCATCTCCGCGGCGTTGATGGGCGCCTGCCTCGGCTTCCTGTGGTGGAACACGTCGCCGGCCAAGATCTTCATGGGCGACACCGGTTCGCTCGCGCTCGGCGGTGTCCTGACCGGCCTGGCCATCTGCTCCCGGACGGAGCTGCTGGTGGCCGTCATGGGCGGCCTGTTCGTCCTGATCACCATGTCGGTGGTCATCCAGGTCGGCTCCTTCCGGCTCACCGGGAAGCGCGTCTTCCGGATGGCGCCACTCCAGCACCACTTCGAACTCAAGGGCTGGTCCGAAGTCCTTGTGGTGGTCCGCTTCTGGATCATCCAGGGCATCTGTGTGATCGTCGGACTGGGCCTCTTCTACGCGGGATGGGCAGCGGAAAAGTGACCTCCTCGGAGCCTTTCGACTGGCAGGGCAAGCACGTCACCGTCGCCGGGCTCGGCGTCTCCGGCATCCCGGCGGCCAAGGTGCTGCACGGCCTGGGCGCGCGGGTCACCGTCGTCAACGACGGCGACGACGCACGCGCGCGTGAACAGGCCGCGGAACTGGAGGCGCTGGGCATCACCGTGCGTCTCGGCGACGGCGCGACCCTGCCCGAGGGCACCGAACTCATCGTCACCGCGCCCGGCTGGAAGCCGGACAAGCCGCTCTTCGAGGCGGCCCGCGCGGCCGGCCTGGAGATCTGGGGCGATGTCGAACTGGCCTGGCGCCTGCGCGGCCCCGACGCCCCGCCCTGGCTCGCCGTCACCGGCACCAACGGCAAGACGACGACCGTGCAGATGCTCGCCGCGATCCTGAAGGCGGCGGGCCTGCGCACGGCCGCCGTCGGCAACATCGGCGTCTCCCTGCTGGACGCGGTCCTCGGAGACGAGGAGTACGACGTCCTCGCCGTGGAGTTGTCCAGCTACCAGCTCCACTGGGCGCCCTCCCTGCGCGCCCACTCCGCCGCCGTCCTCAACCTCGCCCCCGACCACCTCGACTGGCACGGCTCCATGGAGGCGTACGCCGCCGACAAGGGCCGTATCTACGAGGGCAATCGCGTCGCCTGTGTCTACAACGTCGCCGACAAGGCGACCGAGGACCTGGTGCGCGAGGCGGACGTCGAGGAGGGCTGCCGGGCCATCGGCTTCACCCTGGGCACCCCGGGTCCCTCCCAACTCGGCGTCGTGGAGGGCATCCTGGTCGACCGCGCCTTCGTGGAGAACCGGCAGGAGAACGCCCAGGAGCTCGCCGAGGTCTCCGACGTCAACCCGCCGGCCCCGCACAACATCGCCAACGCCCTGGCGGCGGCGGCCCTCGCACGCGCCTTCGGGGTGCCCGCCAAGGCCGTACGCGACGGCCTCAGGGCCTTCACTCCGGACGCTCATCGCATCGCGCTGGTGGGGGACTTCGACGGGGTCGCCTACATCGACGACTCCAAGGCCACCAACACCCATGCGGCGGAAGCCTCGTTGGCGGCCTACGAGTCGATCGTGTGGATCGCGGGCGGCCTTGCGAAGGGCGCCACCTTCGACGAGCTGGTCACCAAGTCGGCAAAGCGACTTCGCGGGGTCGTCCTGATCGGCGCCGACCGGGCGCTGATCCGCGAAGCCCTCGCGCGACACGCCCCGGAAGTACCGGTCGTGGACCTCGACCGGACCGACACTGGGGCGATGCTCGCGGCTGTCCAGGAGGCCCGGCGGCTCGCCACCGCGGGCGACACGGTGCTGCTGGCCCCGGCCTGCGCCTCGATGGACATGTTCGCCAACTACAACAAGCGCGGCGACGCGTTCGCGGAGGCGGTCCGCGAACTCGGCGCCGACGCCTGACGGCGGGTCTCGGCCCTAGGGTGCTTCGGGACCCTTTGGAGGGACGGGTGACTCGGATGTGGCTCGGGTTCGATGGGTGCGTGCGAGGAGCCGGTGATGTCCAGTAGCCGTACGGGCCGCCCCCCGGCCCAGCGAGCCGTCCGCAGCCCCGCCGCTCCCCGGCCCCCGCGCGAGAATCCCCTGCTGCGGCTCTACACGCGCGCGAAGAAGGCCTGGGACCGGCCGCTGACCGCGTACTACCTGATCCTCGGCGGCAGTCTGCTGATCACGGTGCTGGGTCTGGTGATGGTCTACTCGGCCTCCCAGATCAAGGCGCTGCAGATGTCGCTGCCAGGCTCGTACTTCTTCCGCAAGCAGCTGCTGGCCGCGCTCATCGGCGCAGGGCTCCTGTTCGCCGCCTCCCGGATGCCGGTCAAGCTGCACCGGGCGCTGGCCTATCCGATCATCGCGGGCGCCGTCTTCCTGATGGCACTGGTGCAGGTGCCGGGGATAGGGGTCTCGGTCAACGGCAACCAGAACTGGATCTCCGTCGGCGGCCCCTTCCTGCTCCAGCCCAGCGAGTTCGGCAAGCTGGCGCTGGTGCTGTGGGGCGCGGATCTGCTGGCCCGCAAGCAGGACAAGAAGCTGCTGACCCAGTGGAAGCACATGCTGGTGCCGCTGGTCCCGGTCGCCTTCATGCTGCTCGGGCTGATCATGCTCGGCGGCGACATGGGTACGGCGATCATCCTGACGGCGATCCTGTTCGGCCTGCTCTGGCTGGCGGGAGCGCCGACCCGGCTGTTCGCCGGGGTGCTCGCGGTAGCCGCCCTGATCGGCCTGATCCTGATCAAGACCAGCCCGAACCGGATGGCCCGCCTGCAGTGCATCGGCGCCACCGACCCGGGCCCCGGTGACACCTGCTGGCAGGCGGTGCACGGGATCTACGCGCTCGCGTCCGGCGGAATCTTCGGATCCGGACTCGGTGCCAGCGTGGAGAAATGGGGGCAACTCCCCGAAGCCCACACCGACTTCATCTTCGCCGTCACCGGTGAGGAACTGGGCCTGGCGGGGACGCTGTCGGTGCTCGCCCTCTTCGCGGCTCTAGGCTATGCGGGTATCCGCGTGGCCGGACGCACGGAGGACCCCTTCGTGAGGTATGCCGCGGGAGGCGTGACCACCTGGATCACCGCTCAGGCAGTGATCAACATCGGTGCGGTGCTCGGTCTGCTGCCGATCGCCGGAGTCCCGCTCCCGCTGTTCTCCTACGGAGGGTCCGCCCTGCTGCCGACCATGTTCGCCATCGGGCTTCTGATCGCCTTCGCACGCGACGAGCCCGCTGCGCGGGCGGCGCTTTCGATGCGGCAACCCCGCTTTGGTAGAAAGCGGGGGGCTGGGGGCTCTGCTGCGACCAGGGAGCCTCGGAGATGGAACACGATGCGACGGCGTGCCTCGGTGGCGCGTTCGTCCGGAGAGCGGTGAATTTCGGTGCATGTCGTACTCGCCGGCGGAGGAACCGCGGGCCACATCGAGCCCGCGCTCGCCCTCGCGGACGCCCTGCGCAGGCAGGACCCGACCGTGGGGATCACGGCCCTGGGCACGGAGCGGGGCCTTGAGACCCAGCTCGTCCCGCAGCGCGGTTACGAGCTGGCGCTGATCCCGGCCGTGCCGCTGCCGCGCAAGCCGACCCCCGAGCTGATCACCGTCCCGGGCCGGCTGCGCGGCACGATCAAGGCCGCCGAGCAGATCCTGGAGCGCACCAAGGCGGACGCCGTCGTCGGCTTCGGCGGCTATGTGGCGCTGCCGGGCTACCTCGCCGCCAAGCGCCTCGGTGTGCCGATCGTGATCCACGAGGCCAACGCCCGCCCGGGCCTCGCCAACAAGATCGGCTCGCGGTACGCCGCCCGGGTCGCCGTCTCCACCCCGGACAGCAAGCTGCGGGACGCCCGCTACATCGGCATCCCGCTGCGCCGCTCCATCGCCACCCTGGACCGGGCCGCCATGCGTCCCGAGGCCCGCGCGATGTTCGGGCTCGACCCCAACCTGCCCACGCTGCTGGTCTCCGGCGGCTCCCAGGGCGCCCGCCGCCTCAACGAGGTCGTCCAGCAGGTCGCGCCCTGGCTGCAGCAGGCCGGCATCCAGATCCTGCACGCGGTCGGTCCGAAGAACGAACTGCCGCAGGTGCACCAGATGCCGGGAATGCCCCCATACATCCCGGTAAGTTACCTGGACCGGATGGACCTCGCGTACGCCGCGGCCGACATGATGCTCTGCCGCGCGGGCGCGATGACCGTCGCCGAACTCTCCGCCGTCGGACTCCCGGCCGCCTATGTCCCGCTGCCCATCGGCAACGGCGAACAGCGGCTGAACGCTCAGCCGGTGGTCAAGGCCGGCGGCGGACTGCTGGTCGACGACGCGGAACTCACCCCGCAGTGGGTGCAGCAGAACGTCCTGCCCGTGCTCGCCGACCCGCACCGGCTGTACGAGATGTCCCGCGCCGCAGGCGAGTTCGGCCGCCGGGACGCCGACGACCTGCTCGTCGGCATGGTGTACGAGGCGATCGCCTCGCACCGACGCTAGGACCGTATGACGGAGGGCAGGAAGCGTGGCCGGATCGACGACCGCTGAACGCGGTGCACGCCAGCAGGAGTCGTCCGGCCCGCCCCCCGCCCGGCGGCTGAAGCCCCCGCGGCTTCGTACGATCATCATCCTCGCCGTCGCGCTCGTCCTTCTCGGGGCAGGCGGCGTCTGGGTGTTGTACGGGTCGAGCTGGCTGCGCGTGGAGCGTGTGACGGTGTCGGGGACCCGGGTGCTGACGCCCGAGCAGGTGCGTGAGGCCGCCGAGGTGCCGGTCGGATCGCCGTTGGTTTCCGTCGACACCGATGCCATCGAGGCGCGACTGAGGCGGAAACTGCCGCGAATTGACGTGGTGGACGTGGGCCGTTCCTGGCCGCATGGAATCGGGCTGAAAGTGACCGAGCGAACCCCGGTTCTGATTGTGCAAAAGGGCAAAAACTTCATCGAAGTGGACGATGAAGGTGTCCGATTCGCCACGGTTTCCGAGGCCCCGAAAGGCGTTCCCGCACTGGAATTGACGCTCTCCCCGTCCGGCTCCGCCGCCGCGAGCCTGCGCCGCTTCGGCGAGGACCGACTGGTGCGGGAGGCGGTCAAGGTCGCCGATGCCATTCCGGCCGCCGTCGCGCGGGACACCAGGAGCGTCAAGGTCCGTTCCTACGACTACATCTCACTGGAGTTGGCCGACGGCCGGACCGTCGACTGGGGCAGCGCCGAGAAGGGCGCGGCGAAGGCTCGCACACTCCTCGCTCTGATGAAAGCCTCGCCGGATGCCCGGCACTTCGACGTCGGCGTTCCCACCGCCCCTGCGTCATCGGGGAGTTGACGCACATCCGCGCAGGCCAGCACCCTGGTTGGGCACTGCTACGGCTGATCACATAGGGTGAAAAGAAAAACGGGAGGTTCGGCGTGTTCGTTGAACGGGCGCCACTTGTCGACTTAGTGTCCTGTTCAGAAGACTCCAAGGAACGGACACACTGGTAACCCTAAACTTCAGGGTTAGGGTTCGGGTCGGCGAAACGGACCGTCCCATTCGGCATCAGTCGTTCGGATCGCGAGGCAGCAGTGCTTCTCCGGTTCGACGACACGTAACTCGAGGCGAGAGGCCTTCGACGTGGCAGCACCGCAGAACTACCTCGCAGTCATCAAAGTCATCGGTGTCGGCGGCGGTGGTGTCAATGCCATCAACCGGATGATCGAGGTCGGTCTCAAGGGCGTCGAGTTCATCGCCATCAACACTGACGCACAGGCGCTGTTGATGAGCGACGCCGACGTCAAGCTCGACGTCGGCCGTGAACTCACCCGCGGACTCGGCGCCGGAGCCAACCCGGCCGTCGGCCGCAAGGCCGCCGAGGACCACCGCGAGGAGATCGAGGAGGTCCTCAAGGGGGCCGACATGGTCTTCGTGACGGCCGGTGAAGGCGGCGGCACCGGCACCGGCGGCGCGCCCGTCGTGGCCAACATCGCCCGCTCGCTCGGTGCCCTCACCATCGGCGTGGTCACCCGCCCGTTCACCTTCGAGGGGCGGCGCCGCGCCAACCAGGCCGAGGACGGCATCGCCGAACTCCGCGAAGAGGTCGACACCCTCATCGTCATCCCGAACGACCGGCTGCTGTCCATCTCGGACCGCCAGGTCTCGGTGCTCGACGCCTTCAAGTCGGCCGACCAGGTCCTGCTCTCCGGTGTCCAGGGCATCACCGACCTCATCACCACGCCCGGTCTGATCAACCTCGACTTCGCCGACGTCAAGTCGGTCATGTCCGAGGCCGGTTCGGCCCTCATGGGCATCGGCTCGGCCCGCGGCGACGACCGCGCGGTGGCCGCGGCCGAGATGGCGATCTCCTCGCCGCTCCTCGAAGCCTCCATCGACGGCGCCCGGGGCGTACTGCTCTCCATCTCCGGCGGCTCGGACCTCGGCCTGTTCGAGATCAACGAGGCCGCCCAGCTGGTCAGCGAGGCCGCCCACCCCGAGGCCAACATCATCTTCGGCGCGGTCATCGACGACGCCCTCGGCGACGAGGTCCGGGTCACGGTGATCGCGGCCGGCTTCGACGGCGGCCAGCCGCCCGCCAAGCGGGACAACATCCTCGGCTCCTCCTCGGCCAAGCGCGAGGAGCCCACTCCGGTACGGCAGACCGAGAGCCGCCCGTCCTTCGGCTCGCTCGGCAGCGTCACGCCGAAGGAAGACCCGGCGCCCGCTCCCGAGCCGGCCGCCGACCTCCCGGTCGCCCCGCCGGTCCCGCCGTCCCGGTCCTACTCGGACAGCGCGGCCGAGGAGCTGGACGTGCCGGACTTCCTGAAGTGATAGGACAGCGCGACACCGTGAGCGGCGCGCACTTCGCCTTCACCGACAGGTGGGGCGGGGTGAGCGCCGTTCCGTACGAGGAGCTCAACCTCGGCGCGGCGGTCGACGACGACCCCGACGCCGTACGAACCAATCGCGAGCTGGCCGCCAAGTCGCTCGGGCTCGACGCCGACCGGGTCGTCTGGATGAACCAGGTGCACGGCAACGACGTCATGGTCGTCGACCGGCCCTGGGAACGCCCGGTGCCACGGGTCGACGCGGTCGTCACCGCCGAGCGGGGTCTCGCCCTCGCCGTCCTCACCGCCGACTGCACACCCGTGCTGCTCGCCGACCCCGTCGCCGGCGTCGTCGCCGCGGCCCACGCGGGCCGGCCCGGAATGGTCGCCGGAGTCGTCCCCGCGGCGCTACGCGCGATGATGGAACTGGGCGCCGAGCCGTCCCGGATCGTCGCCCGCACCGGACCCGCCGTCTGCGGCCGGTGCTACGAGGTGCCGGAGGAGATGCGCGCCGAGGTGTCCGCCGTCGAGCCGGCGGCGTACGCCGAGACGAGCTGGGGTACACCGGCGGTCGATGTGACCGCCGGAGTGCACGCGCAGCTCGACCGGCTCGGGGTGCGCGACCGGGAGCAGTCGCCGGTGTGCACCCGGGAGTCGGGCGACCACTTCTCGTACCGCCGCGACCGGACCACGGGCCGGCTCGCGGGCTATGTCTGGCTGGACTGATGGGGCATGACGGAACGTAAGGACGAACTCGCCGGAAACCTGGCGAAAGTGGAAGAGCGCATCGCCGCGGCGTGCGCGGCCGCCGGGCGCAAGCGCGAGGAGGTGGCCCTGATCGTGGTCACCAAGACCTACCCCGCGAGCGATGTGCGGATCCTGTCGGAACTCGGTGTGCGTCATGTCGCCGAGAACAAGGACCAGGACGCGGCACCGAAGGCCGCGGAATGCTCGGATCTGCCCCTTACTTGGCACTTTGTCGGTCAGTTGCAGACCAACAAGGTGCGATCCGTGGTCGGTTACGCGGATCTCGTGCAGTCCGTCGATCGTTCCAAGCTGGTGACGGCTCTCTCCAAGGAGGCCGTGCGGGCGGAGCGCGAGGTGGGCTGTCTCATCCAGGTCGCGCTCGATGCCGGTGAACGCGAGCGAGGGGAGCGCGGTGGCGTGGCGCCGGGCGGAATCGAGGAGTTGGCCGATCTGATCGCCGAGGCTCCGGGACTGCGGATCGACGGATTGATGACAGTCGCACCCTTGACCGGAGAGTACGCGGGACGTGAACTGGCGGCGTTCGAGCGGTTGATGGATTTGTCGACCGACCTGCGCAGAGCTCATCCGGCTGCGAACATGGTCTCGGCAGGAATGAGTGCGGACCTCGAACAGGCCGTGGCGGCCGGAGCGACACATGTGCGCGTCGGCACTGCGGTACTCGGAGTCCGCCCGAGGCTCGGGTAACGTCGCCAGGAAGTCGGACCACAGCAGAAAATATGGTCATTACCGCTGAACAGCGGGCGTAACGACCTCGTGGATCGCGGGCACTTGGCAGTCGTCAGCCGATCCACCACAGAGCGGAGGACTCAGAGCATGGCCGGCGCGATGCGCAAGATGGCGGTCTACCTCGGCCTCGTGGAGGACGATGGGTACGACGGCCGCGGTTTCGACCCCGACGACGACTTCGAACCCGAACTCGACCCCGAGCCCGAGCGGGACCATCGACGGCACGAGCTGTCACACCAGGCGCACGGTTCACATCAGTCCCAAAGGGACGAATCGGTACGAGTGGTGCAGCCGTCGGTGTCGCGCGACCCGGTGTCCCACGCCGCTTCGCTCGCCGCGGAATCCGGGCGCCCGGCGCGTATCGCGCCCGTGGCATCCATCACACAAGAACGTCAAAGCCTGGAGAAGAACGCGCCGGTGATCATGCCCAAGGTCGTGTCGGAACGAGAGCCGTACCGGATCACCACGCTTCACCCGCGGACCTACAACGAAGCCCGTACCATCGGGGAACACTTCCGTGAGGGCACTCCGGTGATCATGAATCTGACTGAGATGGATGACACAGACGCCAAGCGACTTGTCGACTTTGCGGCCGGTTTGGTGTTTGGTCTTCACGGCAGCATCGAGCGGGTGACGCAGAAGGTGTTCCTGTTGTCGCCTGCTAACGTCGATGTCACGGCGGAGGACAAGGCCCGTATCGCAGAGGGCGGGTTCTTCAACCAGAGCTGAGACGCAGGACCGGAAACAGCAGTACAAAAGCAACACAACGCAGTACGCAACAGCACGGAACATGGGGAGAGGGAAGCAAGGGTCATGAGCGTGGTCCTGGATGTCGTCTACATCGCGCTGATGTGCTTCCTCATCGTGCTGATCTTCCGGTTGGTCATGGACTATGTCTTCCAGTTCGCCCGCTCGTGGCAACCCGGCAAGGCGATGGTGGTCGTTCTGGAGGCCACCTACACTGTCACTGATCCACCGCTCAAGCTTCTGCGGCGGTTCATTCCGCCGCTGCGTCTCGGGGGCGTGGCGCTCGACCTGTCCTTCTTCGTACTGATGATCATCGTCTACATCCTGATCTCGATCGTGAGCCGGCTGTGAGCGATGTGAACTACCGTCTTGCCGAATGCCGACGACTACGTTGAGGTGAAGAGATGCCGTTGACCCCCGAGGACGTGCGGAACAAGCAGTTCACGACCGTCCGCCTCCGAGAAGGCTATGACGAGGACGAGGTCGATGCCTTCCTCGATGAGGTCGAAGCCGAACTGACCCGCCTGCTCCGCGAGAACGAGGACCTGCGCGCCAAGCTGGCCGCGGCCACGCGCGCTGCTGCCCAGAACCAGCAGAACATGCGCAAGCCTCCGGAGCAGCAGGATCAGCAGCAGGGTATGCCCCAGCAGGGCGGTATGCCTCAGCAGGGCGGTATGCCCCAGCAGGGTGGCATGCCTCAGCAGGGTGGAATGCCGCAGCAGGGCATGCGGGGCCCGGGCGCCCCGGTGCCGGCCGGCATATCGGGCCCGCCGCAGCAGCAGATGGGTGGCCCCATGGGTGGCCCGCCCCAGCTGCCTAGCGGTGCTCCGCAGCTGCCCGCCGGTCCCGGCGGTCAGGGTGGCCCGCAGGGTCCCGGTCCGATGGGCCAGGGTCCGATGGGTCAGCCCCCGATGCAGCAGCAGATGGGCGGTCCGATGGGCGGCCCCATGGGCGGTCCGATGGGCGGCCCCGGTCAGGGCCCCGGTGGCGACAGCGCCGCCCGTGTCCTCTCGCTGGCCCAGCAGACCGCCGACCAGGCGATCGCCGAGGCCCGTTCCGAAGCCAACAAGATCGTGGGCGAGGCGCGTTCGCGTGCCGAGGGTCTCGAGCGTGACGCTCGTGCCAAGGCCGACGCCCTTGAGCGGGACGCGCAGGAGAAGCACCGCGTCGCGATGGGCTCCCTGGAGTCCGCTCGCGCCACGCTGGAGCGCAAGGTCGAGGACCTGCGCGGCTTCGAGCGCGAGTACCGCACGCGTCTGAAGTCCTACCTGGAGTCGCAGCTGCGTCAGCTGGAGACCCAGGCCGACGACTCGCTGGCCCCGCCGCGCACTCCGGCCACCGCCTCGCTGCCGCCGTCCCCGGCGCCGTCGATGGCTCCTGCCGGTGCCCCGTCCTACGGCGGCAACCAGGGCATGGGCGGCGGCCCGGCTCCGGCCGGCCCCTCCTACGGCGGTCAGCAGCAGATGTCCCCGGCGATGACCCAGCCGATGGCGCCGGTGCGTCCGCAGGGTCCGTCCCCGATGGGTCAGGCTCCCTCGCCGATGCGCGGGTTCCTGATCGACGAGGACGACAACTGACAGTGAGTAGTACGCCGTAGGCGTCGGCAGCGTTCAGGGGCGGGCCCCGGATTTCGATCCGGGGCCCGCCCCTTTTACACGCGTTGACTGTGAAAGGAAAAGGGCCCGGCCTCCGACTTGGAGACCGGGCCCTTGTGACTCCTGCGTGCTTACGCCTTGCGCAGGCGGAACGTCAGGGACAGTCCCTCGTCCGTGAACGGAGTCCCGTAGCTGTCGTCCGCCTCGCCCTGGGCGAAGTCCGTCGACAGGACCTCGTCGGCGATGAGTCCCGCGTGCTCCGACAGGGCCGCGATCGTCGCCGGGTCCGTCGCCGTCCAGCGCAGCGCGATGCGGTCGGCCACGTCGAGGCCGCTGTTCTTGCGGGCCTCCTGGATCAGGCGGATCGCGTCACGGGCCAGGCCCGCGCGGCGCAGCTCCTCGGTGATCTCCAGGTCCAGCGCGACCGTCGCACCCGAGTCGGACGCCACCGACCAGCCCTCGCGCGGGGTCTCGGTGATGATCACCTCGTCCGGGGCGAGGGTGATCGTCTCACCGTCGACCTCGACCGACGCCGTGCCCTCGCGCAGGGCCAGGGACAGCGCGGCCGCGTCGGCGTTCGCGACGGCCTTCGCCACATCCTGGACGCGCTTGCCGAACCGCTTGCCCAGGGCGCGGAAGTTGGCCTTGGCGGTGGTGTCCACCAGGCTGCCGCCCACCTCGGAGAGCGACGCCAGCGACTCGACGTTCAGCTCCTCGGTGATCTGCGTGTGCAGCTCGGGGTTGAGGGAGCCGAAGCCGGTCGCCGCGACCAGCGCCCGCCTCAGCGGCTGGCGCGTCTTCACACCCGACTCCGCGCGCGTGGCACGGCCGAGCTCCACGAGCCGGCGGACCAGGACCATCTGCTTCGACAGCTCCGGGTCGATGGCGGTGAGGTCCGCCTCCGGCCAGGACGCCAGGTGCACGGACTCCGGGGCGCCGGGCGTGACCGGGACGATCAGGTCCTGCCAGACCCGCTCGGTGATGAACGGGGTCAGCGGGGCCATCAGCTTGGTGACCGTCTCGACGACCTCGTGCAGGGTGCGCAGCGCCGCCTTGTCGCCCTGCCAGAAGCGGCGACGGGAGCGGCGTACGTACCAGTTGGACAGATCGTCGACGAACGCCGAGAGCAGCTTGCCGGCGCGCTGGGTGTCGTACGCCTCCAGCGACTGGGTCACCTGGTCGGTCAGCGCGTGCAGTTCGGACAGCAGCCAGCGGTCCAGGACCGGGCGGTCGGCCGGGGCCGGGTCGGCCGCGGAGGGCGCCCAGTTCGACGTACGGGCGTACAGGGCCTGGAAGGCGACCGTGTTCCAGTATGTGAGGAGCGTCTTGCGGACGACCTCCTGGATGGTGCCGTGGCCGACCCGGCGGGCCGCCCACGGGGAGCCGCCGGCCGCCATGAACCAGCGGACCGCGTCCGCGCCGTGCTGATCCATCAGCGGGATCGGCTGCAGGATGTTGCCCAGGTGCTTGGACATCTTGCGGCCGTCCTCGGCGAGGATGTGGCCGAGGCAGACGACGTTCTCGTACGACGACTTGTCGAAGACCAGGGTGCCGACCGCCATCAGCGTGTAGAACCAGCCGCGGGTCTGGTCGATGGCCTCGGAGATGAACTGCGCCGGGTAGCGGGACTCGAACAGTTCCTTGTTCTTGTACGGGTAGCCCCACTGCGCGAACGGCATCGAACCCGAGTCGTACCAGGCGTCGATGACCTCCGGCACGCGCGTGGCCGTCTTGGCGCACTGCGGGCAGTCGAAGGTGACGTCGTCGATGAACGGGCGGTGCGGGTCCAGGCTCGACTGGTCCGTGCCGGTCAGCTCGGTGAGCTCCGCGCGGGAGCCGACGACCGTGAGGTGGTCGTCCTCGCAGCGCCAGATGGGCAGCGGGGTGCCCCAGTAGCGGTTGCGGGACAGGGCCCAGTCGATGTTGTTGTTCAGCCAGTCGCCGTACCGGCCTTGCTTGACCGTGTCCGGGAACCAGTTGGTGTTCTCGTTCTCCTGGAGGAGGCGGTCCTTGATGGCGGTGGTGCGGATGTACCAGGACGGCTGCGCGTAGTAGAGGAGCGCGGTGTGGCAGCGCCAACAGTGCGGGTAGCTGTGCTCGTACGGGATGTGCCTGAAGAGCAGGCCGCGCTGCTGGAGGTCCTCGGTGAGCTTTTCGTCCGCCTTCTTGAAGAAGACGCCGCCGACGAGGGGGACGTCCTCCTCGAAGGCGCCGTCCGGGCGGACGGGGTTGACGACCGGCAGACCGTAGGAGCGGCAGACCTTGAGGTCGTCCTCACCGAAGGCGGGGGACTGGTGGACCAGACCCGTACCGTCCTCGGTGGTGACGTACTCGGCGTTGACCACGTAGTGGGTGCCGCCCTCGGTCTCCGGGAACTCGACCAGCTCGAAGGGGCGTTGGTAGGTCCAGCGCTCCATCTCGGCGCCGGTGAAGGACTGGCCGGTGGTCTCCCAGCCCTCGCCGAGGGCCTTGGCGACGAGCGGCTCGGCGACGACGAGCTTCTCCTCGCCGTTGGTCGCGACGACGTAGGTGACCTCGGGGTGGGCGGCGACCGCCGTGTTGGAGACCAGCGTCCAGGGAGTCGTCGTCCAGACCAGGAGCGCGGCCTGGCCGGCCAGCGGACCGGAGGTGAGCGGGAAACGGACGTACACGGACGGGTCGACGACCGTCTCGTAGCCCTGCGCCAGCTCGTGGTCGGACAGGCCGGTGCCGCAGCGCGGGCACCAGGGGGCGACGCGGTGGTCCTGGACCAGCAGGCCCTTGTTGAAGATCTCCTTCAGCGACCACCAGACCGACTCGATGTACTCGGGGTCCATCGTGACGTAGGCCTCTTCGAGGTCGACCCAGTAGCCCATGCGGGTCGTCAGCTCGGAGAAGGCGTCGGTGTGACGCAGCACGGAGTCACGGCACTTGGCGTTGAACTCGGCGATGCCGTACGCCTCGATGTCCTTCTTGCCGCTGAAGCCGAGCTCCTTCTCGACCGCCAGCTCCACCGGGAGGCCATGGCAGTCCCAGCCCGCCTTGCGGGCCACGTGGTAGCCGCGCATGGTGCGGAAGCGGGGGAAGACGTCCTTGAAGACGCGGGCCTCGATGTGGTGGGCGCCGGGCATGCCGTTGGCGGTGGGCGGGCCCTCGTAGAACACCCACTCGGGGCGGCCCTCGGACTGCTCCAGGCTCTTGGCGAAGATCTTCTGCTCGCGCCAGAAATCGAGCACCGCGTGCTCAAGGGCGGGCAGGTCGACCTGGGCGGGTACCTGGCGGTACGTCGGCGTTGTCATCTGCGAGCTTCCTCCGGCGGACTTGCTGCCTTCCGTCCGGAGGGACGAGAGCTACGTCTTTCGTTACGCCGTTTTCGGCGCGCTCCCGCGGTACCACCCTCCTTGGCCCGCCGACGCTCCGTGTGCTTCGGTGAGCCCCCTCATTGGGGTCGCGATGCCGGGTCTACCTCCCCTTGCGGGGTTTCTTCCGGCGGCTCCGGGGTGATCTTCACGTCGCGCTCGCCCCCGGGCTTCCACCGTCCCCGGGTCGCTCTTGGCTGCGTACGCCGCTACTCGTCCCCATCCACGCTTCTCGCTCCGCCCAGTGTACGGCGCCGCGGGGACAGCGGCCGACCGGTTTTCCGGCGTCCGGGGGCGACGGCCGGGTGCGGCCTGGGGTGACCCGAATGGCGCGGTACGGGTGTTCGGATTCTGGGACGCCGGGCCCGGCGGATTACCCGGCGGGGAGCTGGGCAATACGCATGCAGGCCGGTCGCGCGGCATCCGCGAGGCGGGCGAATCGGGCGGTGTGCCCCATTGCCGCGGGACTCAAGTCGATTTATCGTCCCAGCACGATTCGCGAGCAAGATCACAATATGTGAAGGGGCCGCGGCCATGGTGGCGAAGAAGACCGCCGTACAGCAGTCGGCGTCCGGCAGGTCCACGAAAGCCTCCGGCGGTGCGGCCAAGGATCCGAGCGGGAAGAAGAGCACGCACGGAGGGTCGGCGGGGCGGTCGGGGGAGGCCGCCAAGCCGGTGAAGACGGTGCGGGGGGACGGCACCGGCGCGGGGAAGGCGAAGGCGGCGAAGAAGGCGGTCGCGAAGAAGACCGTCGCCAAGAAAGCGGCCGCGAAGAAGACGGCCACCAAGAAGACCGCTGCCAAGAAGGCGACGGCTTCGCAAGCGGCTCCTGCGAAGAATGCGGCCGAGGAGGAGGCGGCGGGGAGACCGGCGGCCAAGAAGGCGGCCGGGAAGAAGACGGCCGCCAAGAAGGCCGTAGCGAAGAAGGCCGTAGCGAAGAAGACCGCGGCCGAGGAGGCCGTGGCCGAGAAGGCACCGGCCAAGAAGGCACCGGCCAGGAAGGCCGTGGCCAAGAAGAGCACCTCCAAGAAGAGCGCGGCCAAGAAAAGTACGGCCAAGAAGGCGGGCGCGGCCGAGGCCGCGGAGCAGACGGGAGCCACGACGGTGGTTGCGAAGAAGACTCCTGGCACGGCCACGGCGGCGAAGACCGCCGTTCCCAAGGCACGGGTCGCCGCGGCGGTGGAGCCGGGCGAGCTCGCGGTGCGCCCCGGTGAGGACCCCTGGACCCCCGAGGAGGTCGAGGAGGCGCGCGCCGAGCTGATGTCCGAGGGGGAGCGGCTGAGGAACGAGCTCAGCTCCTCCGAGCGGGCGCTCGCCGGTCTGATGCGGGACTCGGGGGACGGCGCCGGTGACGACCAGGCCGACACCGGAACGAAGAACATCACGCGGGAGCACGAGCTGGCGCTCGCCGCCAACGCGCGGGAGATGCTCACCCAGACCGAGCGCGCCCTGGAGCGGCTCGACTCGGGTACCTACGGGCTGTGCGAGAACTGCGGGAAACCGATCGGCAAGGCCCGTATGCAGGCCTTCCCGCGCGCGACGCTGTGCGTCGAGTGCAAGCAGAAGCAGGAACGCCGGTACTGAGGGCCCGGTCGGGCGTGCCGTACCCTCGTGCTCAGTCAGGTACCTAGGTTGAGGGACTCACGTGGCAGAGGCGGAGCGCATCATCGGTACGCCGGAATCCCCGGACGGGGCTGAGGCCGAGCCGGAGCAGTCATCCGGTCCGCAGGGACAGGAGGGCGGCGAGGCGCGGCCCAAGGGGAAGCGGCGGATCGCCGTGCTGTTCGCGGTCGCCGCCTTCGCGTACGCCCTCGACCTGATCAGCAAGATGCTCGTGGTGGCCAAGCTGGAGCACCACGAGCCCATCGAGATCATCGGGGACTGGCTGAAGTTCGAGGCGATCCGGAACGCCGGCGCGGCCTTCGGCTTCGGCGAGGCCTTCACGGTGATCTTCACGGTGATCGCGGCGGCGGTGATCGTGGTGATCGCCCGGCTCGCCCGCAAGCTCTACAGCCTGCCCTGGGCCATCGCGCTGGGTCTGCTGCTGGGCGGTGCGCTCGGCAATCTCACCGACCGGATCTTCCGCTCGCCGGGCGTCTTCGAGGGCGCGGTCGTGGACTTCATCGCGCCCAAGCACTTCGCCGTGTTCAACCTCGCGGACTCGGCGATCGTGTGCGGCGGCATCCTGATCGTGCTGCTGTCGTTCAAGGGCCTCGACCCCGACGGCACCGTCCACAAGGACTGAGCGCGCGGTCGGGACTGTCTCACCCGTCCGGCATACTCGACGGGTGAGCACCATTCCCGAGATCCGAACCCTGCCCGTGCCCGACGGCTTGGAGGGCGAGCGCGTCGACGCCGCCATCTCCCGCATGTTCGGCTTCTCCCGTACCAAGGCGGCCGAGCTCGCCGCGGCGGGGAAGGTCACGGTCGACGGGTCGGTGGTCGGGAAGTCCGAGCGGGTGAGCGGAGGCGCCTGGCTCGAGGTCGAGATGCCGCAGGCGCCCGCGCCCGTGCAGGTCGTGGCCGAGCCCGTCGAGGGCATGGAGATCGTGCACGACGACGATGACGTGGTCGTGATCGTCAAGCCGGTCGGGGTCGCCGCGCACCCGTCGCCGGGCTGGAGCGGGCCGACGGTGATCGGTGGGCTCGCGGCCGCGGGGTACCGGATCTCCACGTCCGGTGCCGCCGAGCGGCAGGGCATCGTGCACCGGCTCGACGTCGGTACGTCGGGTCTGATGGTCGTCGCCAAGTCCGAGCGCGCGTACACGTCGCTGAAGCGCCAGTTCAAGGAGCGCACGGTCGACAAGCGCTACCACACGCTGGTCCAGGGGCACCCCGATCCGACCAGCGGCACCATCGACGCGCCCATCGGCCGGCACCCCCATCACGACTACAAGTGGGCGGTCACGGCTGACGGCAAGCCGTCCGTCACGCACTACGACCTCATCGAGGCGTTCCGTGCGGCCTCCCTGCTCGATGTGAAGCTGGAGACCGGCCGCACCCACCAGATCCGCGTCCACATGGCCGCGCACCGGCACCCCTGCGTCGGTGACCTGACCTACGGCGCCGATCCGACCCTCGCCAAGCGCCTGCGGCTGACCCGGCAGTGGCTGCACGCCGTCCGGCTCGGCTTCGAGCACCCCGGGGACG
This sequence comes from Streptomyces sp. NBC_00287, assembly GCF_036173105.1. Classification (NCBI taxonomy): domain Bacteria; kingdom Bacillati; phylum Actinomycetota; class Actinomycetes; order Kitasatosporales; family Streptomycetaceae; genus Streptomyces; species Streptomyces sp. NBC_00287. Next base: position 2,554,379 of record NZ_CP108053.1, on the reverse strand, counting down.
GGCAGTGGGCGGAGTTCTCCTGCGAGTACCCGGACGACCTTCAGCAGGCCCTGGACCAGGTGCGCGAGGAGACCTACGCATGACCGCCGAGTCCTATGTCGTGCGGGTCGCGTCGCAGGATGCCGACCGTGAGGCGTGCTTCGCGGTGCGCCGGGAGGTCTTCGTCGTCGAGCAGGGTGTGCCCGAGGAGCTGGAGTACGACGCCTACGACTCCGTAGCGGTGCATGTGCTGGCCGTGCGGGAGGACGGGGTGCCGCTCGGTGCCGGGCGCCTGCTGTACGGCGGGGCGGCGGCCGAGAAGGTTGACGGCGACCTGACCGTGGGCTCGCTCGGGCGTCTTGCGGTGGCCAAGGCGGCGCGTGGACTTGGGGTCGGTGCGGCGCTGGTGCGGGCCGTCGAGGACGCGGCACGCGCGCGTGGGCTCAGGGCGGTGGATCTGCATGCGCAGACTCAGGCGCTGGGGTTCTACGAGCGGTTGGGGTACGAGGCGTACGGCCCCGAGTTCCCTGACGCGGGGATTCCGCATCGGGCGATGCGGCGCGCTGTGTAGCCGAAAGCGCTGGTGAGGGCCGTACCGTGGCAGGCTTGAGGTCTGTCCTGTGGACGCCGATCTCGCCGGAGCGCTGACCGTGGATCAGTTGGCCCTGTTGTTCGTGCTGTTGCTCGGGGCCGTGGTGAGTGTCCCGGTGGGGGACCGGCTCGGATTGCCGGCGCCGGTGCTGATGACCTTGCTCGGGATCGTGCTGGCCCTGCTCGACTTCGTGCCCAATGTCGAGGTGCCGCCCGAGCTGATCCTGCCGCTGCTGTTGCCGCCGTTGCTGTATGCCGCGGTGCGGCGGACCTCCTGGCGGCAGTTCGCCGCCAATGTGCGGCCCATCTTTCTGCTGGCCGTGGCTCTGGTGTTCGTGACGACGGTGTGCGTGGCCGTCGTGGCCGACGCGATCATTCCCGGGCTGCCGATCGCCGCCGCCGTCGCGCTCGGCGCCTTGGTCGCGCCGCCCGACCCCGTCGCCGCCACCGCCGTCGCGGGGCAACTCGGGCTGCCGCGTCGGCTGGTGTCAATCCTGGAGGGCGAGGGGCTCTTCAACGACGTCACCGCGATCGTGCTGTACCACGTGGCCATCGCGGCCGTCGTCAGCGGGACGTTCTCGTTCTGGCAGGCCGGGCTCGATCTGGTGCTCTCCGCGGTGGTGGCGCTGATCGTCGGGCTCGCCCTGGGCTGGGGCGCGAACCGGCTGATGGGCCTGCTCGGGGATGCCACGCTCCAGATCGGGCTGACGCTGCTCGTGCCGTACGCCGCGTATGTGCTGGCCGAGGAGCTGCACGGGTCCGGTGTGCTGGCCGTCCTCACCACCGCGCTGTTCCTCGCCGAGTACGCCACCGACGCGGACGATGTGATGACCCGGCTCGCCGGGCACACGGTCTGGGACGTCGTCGACACGCTCGTCACCGGGGTGGCATTCGGGCTGATCGGTCTTGAGCTGCACAACGCCGTGCGCACGGCGTCCGGGCGGTGGGGCGAGCTGCTGGGGTGGGCGGCGGCGATCGTGGGGGTCGTGGTGTTCGTACGGCTGTTGTGGCTGCTGCCGGCCACCTGGCTGACCAAGCGGTTGCACGCCCGGCGGGACCATGACGAGGACATCCCGATGAGCTGGCGGGAGACCGTCGTGATGTGGTGGTCGGGGATGCGCGGGGTGGCCTCGGTGGCGTTGGCGCTGGCGATCCCTCTGACAGTCGACGACGGGTCCGCGTTTCCCGACCGGGACGAGATCGTGTTCATCGCGTTCGGGGTGATCATGGGGACGCTGGTGTTGCAGGGGCTGACCCTGCCGTGGCTGGTGAAGCGGCTCGGGGTGCGGGCGGACACGGCACGGGAGAAGGAGTTCGAGAAGGCCCTCGCCGTACGGGCGGCCAAGGCGGCGAAGCGGCGGCTCCGGGAGATCGAGTCGGTGGAGGAGCTGCCGGAGGAGTTGTCCGAGCAGATGCTGCGGCGGGCCTTCGACATCGGCGCGCGGATCAGTCCCGACCTGGGGGAGGAGGAGCGGCGGGAGGCCCATGAGCAGCGGGTGCGGCGGCTGAAGCGGGTACGGCGGATCCAGGGGGAGATGCTCAGCGCCGCCCGGCACGAGGTGCTGGCGGCGCGGAGCGAGCCGGGGGCGGATCCGGAGGTGGTGGATCGCGTGCTGCGGCATCTGGACGTGCGCAGCCTGCGGTGACCTGTGCTGCCTCAGCGGCCCGTCCTGGGCGGCTCATGTGCTCGTCGGGGCGAACCGTCCGGTGAGCGGGTCGGGGTGGGAAAGCCCGGTGGCAGTACCGCGTCCGCCGTGTTGACCCGGGGAAGGGCGTGCGGGTGGGCCGTGGACAGCCAGCTGATCATCTGTTCGCGGACGGCCACCCGTACCGTCCAGATGTCGTCCGCGTCCTTCGCCGTCACCAGCGCACGTACCTCCATCGTGCTCGGGGTGGAGTCCGTGACCGACAGATCGCAGGCGCGGCCGTCCCAGGCCGGGCATTCGCGCAGGATGTCGCGGAGCTTCTCGCGCATCAGGTCCACCGGTGCCGAGTGGTCGAGATGCCAGTAGACGATGCCGGTCATCTGGGCGCCGCCCCGGGACCAGTTCTCGAAGGGCTTGGAGGTGAAGTACGACACCGGCATCGTGATGCGGCGCTCGTCCCAGGTGCGGACCGTGAGGAAGGTCAGCGTGATCTCCTCGACCGTGCCCCACTCGCCGTCCACCACGACCGTGTCCCCTATGCGCACCATGTCCCCGAAGGCGATCTGCAGCCCGGCGAACATATTGCTCAGCGTGGACTGGGCGGCCACGCCCGCGACGATGCCGAGGATGCCCGCCGAGGCCAGCAGCGAGGCTCCGGCGGCCCGCATCGCGGGGAAGGTCAGCAGCATGGCGGCAACCGCCACCACACCGACCACCGCCGCCACCACGCGCGTGATGAGCGTCACCTGGGTCCGTACCCGCCGGACCCGGGCCGGATCGCGATGGACGCGCGCGTAGCGGGTGTACGTCGTCTCGACGACCGCCGCCGCGATCCGGATCACCAGCCAGGCCGCCGAGCCGATCAGCACCAGCGTCAGCACCTGGCCGATCCCGACCCGGTGCTCCTCCAGCAGCTGCGCCGAGTCGTACGACCCTCTGAGCAGGGCCGCGCACAGCACCAGCTGGTAGGGGATACGGGCCCGGCGCAGCAGGCCCCACAGGGGCGTCTCGGAATGCCGGCGGTCGGCCTTGCTCAGCAGCAGGTCGGTGACCCACCCGATGAACAGGGTGAGGACGACCGAGCCACCGATCACGATCAGAGGGCGGAGTACGTTCTCCATGCCCTCGAACGTAACCGCCCCGAGGGGGTGATGAACATGCGGCCTCGTGAGACGCCGCGCACGGCACTGTCGTACCCGGCTGGCACCATGGCCTCATGAACATCATGCTCTTTCACTCGACCTACGGCCCGCGCCCCGCGGTGCGACAGGCCGCTGACCGGCTGCGCGAGGCCGGACACGAGGTGTGGACGCCGGATCTCTTCGAGGGCCGTACGTTCGACACCGTCGAGGAGGCCATGGCGTTCACGGACGAGATCGGCAAGGACGAACTTCTCAAGCGGGCCGTGCTGGCCGCCGCCCCCTATTCCGAACGGGGCCTGGTGTACGCCGGGTTCTCGCTCGGCGCCTCCATCGCGCAGACCCTCGCCCTCGGCGACGACAAGGCGCGCGGTCTGCTGCTGCTGCACGGCACCTCCGACATCGCGCCGAGCGCCTCGGTGGACGAGCTGCCGGTGCAGCTGCATGTCGCCGAGCCGGACCCCTTCGAGACCGACGACTGGCTGAGCGCCTGGTATCTGCAGATGGGCCGGGCCGGAGCCGATGTGGAGATCTACCGGTACGCCGGGGCCGGCCACCTCTACACCGACCCCGACCTGCCGGACTACGACGCCGAGGCCGCCGAGGCCACTTGGCGGGTGGCGCTCGGCTTCCTGGACTCGCTCTAGGCTCAGCCCGCGGCGCGGTAGGCGGCCCAGTTCTGCTGCATGCGCGTCACCTGACCCGCGGTGAACTGGTACATGCAGGCGTCGTACGTGTAGTCCATGAAGTTGTGGATCGGGTCGACGCCCGCCTTGCGGGTGCAGGTGTCCCGGCCCTCGGGGCACTCGTAGGCGGCGCTCTTCTCGGCGGGGGTGTCCTCGACGTAGTCGCCGTTGCCGTTACAGCCGCCCTGGAAGGTGTGGTACAGCCCCATCCAGTGGCCGACCTCGTGGGTGCCGGTGTCGCCCTCGTTGTAGTTGGTGGCCGAGCCGCCGGGCAGTGAGGTGTCCAGCAGGACCACGCCGTCCATCGACGGGCTGGAGTTGTAGGAGCTCGGGAAGGTCGCCCAGCCGAGCAGTCCGCCGCCGAGGTTGGCGGTGTAGACGTTGAGCGCGTTCGCGCCGCCCTCGCGCAGGGCGGACTTCATCGCCTTCTCCTCCGCCGAGCCGTAACCGACGTTGTACCAGGCCGCGTTGTCGGTGTAGTCGGTGCCGGCCAGCGTGAACTGGTAGCCGGAGTCGGTGTTTCCGCTGCCCTGGCCGGCGAACGCGGCGTTCAGGACGTTCATCTGGCCGGTGATGTCGGCCGAGCTGAGCTTGCCAGTGGTGCCGTTGTGGATGACGTGGAAGTACACCGGGATCGTCGTCGACGCGGCGGCGGCGAGGCTGCGGTTGCCCGAGGCGGGCAGCTTGTCGAGCTTCTTCTTCAGATCCGCGTCCATCGCCTGGGCCTTGGCCGCGCTGATCTCGTTGGGCTCGGCGACGCCCTCGCCGGCGTGCCCGGGGTGGGCCTCGCGGGCCGCGGCGTGGGTGTCCGTCTCGGCGCAGTCCGCGGCCGGGGCCTGGGCCGCCGCGACTCCGGTGGGGGCCGACAGGGGAGTGAGCAGCAAGGTTCCGGCCACGACGGCCGTGCTGAGAAGGCGTCTGCGCGTAGAGGGGGTTATCCGGGCAAGCGCACGCATGCGGACTCCTGGCTGATGCGTTGGGGAGGACGGACACAGGGGTCTTCCTGGCCGCCGCCCGGAGATTACGTGTACATGCCTAGGTCGGCAGAGAAACGTTTCGGCCAATCGAGATCTCGAACAAACGGGGGTGAATGCAGGCCTCCGGCGCGATGGTGACCGGGGCCCGGCGGGTGATGTGGCCGGATTTGCATCGCGGACCGCACCACCCGCCGGTGGCTGGAAATCGACTCTGAAACGCGGGTTTTACACGGGGTCGTACGTCCGCTCGACCTTCTGCGTGCCGTTGCGGGTGCGGTACGAACGGGCCCAGGACGCCGTCGCGTCGGCCTTCGTACGGTCGGACAGGACGTAGTAGTCCATCTGCGCGCGGTCGGCCGTGATGTCCAGGACGCCGAAGCCGTGGCGGTCGGTGTCGACCCAGTGGACGTGCCGGTTGGCGGCCTTGATGATCGGCGAGGCGAGCGCGGAGACCGTGCCCTCGGGGACCTTCACGATGTCGTCGAGGTTGTCGGAGGTCACCGAGGTGACCACGAACTCCGTGGCGGCCGAGGCGGACAGCGGATACGTACCGGCGTTCACCGGAACGTCGTTGGCCCACGCCATGTGAATGTCACCGGTCAGGAACACGGTGTTGCGGATGGCGTTGGAGCGCAGGTGGGCGAGGAGTTCACGGCGGTCGTCCGTGTAGCCGTCCCACTGGTCGGTGTTGAGGGCGAGGCCCTCCTTCGGCAGCCCGAGCAGCTCGGCGAGCGGCTTGAGGAGCTCGGCGGAGAGCGAGCCGATCGCGAACGGCGAGATCATCACCGAGTTGCCGACCAGCCGCCAGGCGGTGTCGGAGGACTTCAGACCCGCCTTCAGCCAGTCGAGCTGGGCGCGGCCGGTGAGGGTGCGCTCCGGGTCGTCGACGTCGCCGTTGCCGACGGAGGCCTGCTGCGAGCGGAAGGAGCGCAGATCCAGCAGTGAGAGGTCGACGAGCTTGCCGAAGCGCAGCCGTCGGTAGGTGGTGCCGGCGATCGCCGGGCGGACCGGCATCCACTCGAAGTAGGCCTGCTTGGCGGCGGCCTGGCGCGCGGCATAGCTGCCCTCGGCGCCCTCGGTGTGGTTCTCGGCGCCGCCGGACCAGGCGTCGTTGGCGATCTCGTGGTCGTCCCAGATCGCCACGCAGGGCGCGGTCGCGTGCAGGGCCTGGAGGTCCGGGTCGGTCTTGTAACGCCCGTGCCGGGTGCGGTAGTCGGCGAGCGTGAGGATCTCGTGCGCCGGCGCGTGCTGCCGTACGACCGTGTCGCGGGTGCCGTACTCGCCGGTGCCGTACTCGTAGATGTAGTCGCCGAGGTGCAGCCAGGCGTCCAGGTCGCCGCGGGCCGCGAGATGGCGGTACGCCGAGAAGTAGCCGGCCTCCCAGTTGGCGCAGGAGACCACGCCGAAGCGGAGGTTGGTCACGGCCGCGTCCGTCGCCGGCGCGGTGCGGGTGCGCGCCGCCGGGGAGTCGGTGCCGCCCGCGGAGAAGCGGAACCAGTAGTCGGTGGCGGGAGCGAGGCCGCGGATGTCCGCCTTGACCGTGTGGTCGGAGGCGGCGGTGGCCTTGGTGGAGCCCTTGGCGACGACGTTCGTGAACGCCTTGTCCGTGGCGACGGTCCAGCTGACCTCGGTGTCCGGGCCGAGCCCGGAACCGGGTATCGCCTCAGGGGTCGGGGTCACGCGCGTCCACAGCAGGACGCCGTCCGGGAGCGGGTCGCCGGAGGCCACGCCGTGCAGGAAGGCAGGGGCGTCGGTGGCGGCCTTCGCGGGTATCGCGGCGGCGAGCGGTCCGGCCAGGACAGCAGTGGCCGCCGCGGCCTTGACGACCGTACGGCGGCGCGGGGTAAGGGTGTTGAGCGATTCGGTTGATCTGTATCGACTGGTCACGAGCGATCAGGTTACTGACCAGTATGAACGAGGGCGGGCGAACTCGTAAAAGTTCGCCCGCTCTTCGTCTTTTGGTAGGTCGGGTCAGCCCTTCAGGGCCCCGTCCACCAGCGTGTTGAACTCCTCCACCGTCAGCGGGGGATTGCCCTGGTCCGTGGTGAGGTTCTTGCCGTCCATCACGAAGCTCGGGGTGCCGGTGACATTGTCCTTGTTGGTGTCGAAGGTCTTCGACATGGCCAGCGCCCAGGCGTCGTAGGTGCCGTTCTTCACCGCGTTCTGGAACTTGGTGTTGTTCTTCAGGGCGTCGACGGTGTTCGCGATCTCGATCAGGTAGTCGTCGTCCTTGAACTTGTCGTCCGACTCCTCCGGGTGCCACTTCGCCGAGTACAGCGCCGTCTTGTACTGGAGGAAGGCGTCGCCGCTGACGTTGAGCGCGGCGCCGAGGGCGCTCATCGCGTTCTTGGAGCCCTCGCCGTTGCTGCCGATCTCGCCGTCGCCGAGCTGGTCGCCGTCGAGGAAGGTGCCGCCGACGAACTGGATCTTGTACTTGCCGGCCTCCAGGTCCTTCTCGACGGTCGAGCCGACCGTCTGCTCGAACGTGGCGCAGATCGGGCAGCGCGGGTCCTCGAAGACCTTGAGGGTCTTCTTGGCGCTGTCCTTGCCGATGACGACGGTCGTGCCGTTGGTGCCCGTGGTGTTGGCCGGAGTGACGACCCTCTCGTCCTGCACGGCCTCCCAGTGGCCGGGCTTGTTGGACTGGACGACGGCGTAGCCGATGCCGCCGGCCGCGGCGAGCACGCCGACGACCGAACAGGCCACGACTATCTGCCGCTTGACCTTGGCCCGCTTCGCCTCGCGCTCACGCTCGACGCGCAGCCGCTCGCGCGCCGCCGACTTCGCCGCCTGGCTGTTCCGCTTGCTCATATGGGTTCTCTCCATGGGAGGCGCACACGTCGTGTGTGCGCAATACGTAGGGGTGGACTGCTGGTGCTCAGGCGAAGGCGGCCGAGCACGGCGGTCCACGCCGTCCCAAGGAGTGCACGAGGATCCGCTCACGGGCGGAGGTGGTACGGCGGTCGAGGCGCGGCAGGCGCCGGACGGACCGGGCCGGCCGTACCGTCACGGCGGCTACCGCCAGCAGCAGCGGCCGGAAGGTGGTGGCCGCGACCGCCGCCAGCAACTGGGCCAGCGCGCGCTCACCGCGGCGCAGCCAGGCGGCGGCGAGCAGGCCGACCGAGACATGAGCGCCGAGCAGCAGCCAGGCGGTCTGAGGGTCGGCGTGCGCGAGGAGGGTGGCGAGCCGGTCGGTGCCGGTCTTCTCGGTCACCGCGGTCAGCGCGGTGCCGACCCGGGTGCCGTCACCGCACAGCACGTCCAGTCCGAACGAGCGCAACGGGCCCGCGACCGGGCCGCCCGCGGCGCCGTAACAGACGTGCTGGCCGGTGGTGAAGACGGTGTCGGCGGCCAGCTCCAGCGGGATCAGCAGGGCGGCGATCCGCCCGAAGCCGCGCTCGCGCCCGGCCAGTGCGTAGGCGACCACGAACACGGTGGCGGCGACCAGGGCCACCGTGTTCAGCGGCAGCGGAACCCGGGACAGCAGTACGTGCGACGCGGTGCTGAGCGTCACGACGAGTGCCGTGAACAGCGCCGCGCGGAGCGCTCGTAGCTGGGTTCCGGATATGTCCATAGCGCCAGAGAGTCTGTCACGGAGGGCTGTAAGGGACCCCTAAAGGGTTCCTGTGAGCGACCCTTCGGTCACAGGCCAGGAATGCGGCCGTTGCGGAACAGGTCCACGAAGATCTGGTGGTCGGCACGCGCGCGTGCGCCGTAGTCGTGCGCGAAACTCACCAGGACCTCCGCGAAGCCGTCCTCGTCGGCCGCGATGGCCGCGTCGATGGCCCGCTCGGTGGAGAACGGCACCAGGGACTCTCCGGAGGTGTCGTCGGCCGCCGAGTGCATCGAGGCCGTGGCCCGGCCGAGGTCGGCGACGACCGCCGCGATCTCCTCCGGGTCGTCGATGTCGCCCCAGTCCAGGTCCACGGCGTACGGCGAGACCTCCGCGACCAGCTGGCCCGCGCCGCCCAGCTCGGTCCAGCCCAGCCACGGGTCGGCGTGCGCCTGGAGGGCGCGCTGGGAGATCACCGTGCGGTGCCCCTCGTGCTGGAAGTAGTCCCGGATCGCCGGGTCGGTGATGTGCCGGGAGACGGCCGGGGTCTGGGCCTGCTTGATGTAGATCACGACATCGTTCTCCAGGGCGTCGCTGTTGCCCTCCAGAAGGATGTTGTACGACGGCAGACCGGCCGAGCCGATGCCGATGCCGCGGCGGCCCACGACGTCCTTCACACGGTAGGAGTCCGGGCGGGTCAGGGAGGACTCCGGCAGCGTCTCCAGATAGCCGTCGAAGGCGGCGAGCACCTTGTAGCGGGTGGCCGCGTCCAGCTCGATGGAGCCGCCGCCCGGGGCGAAGCGGCGCTCGAAGTCCCGGATCTCGGTCATCGAGTCCAGCAGCCCGAACCGGGTCAGCGCGCGGGCGTCGCGCAGGGCGTCCAGCAGCGGGCCCTCGGCGGAGTCCAGGGTGAACGGCGGCACCTCGTCGCTCTTGGCGCCGGTCGCCAGCGCGTGGATCCGCTCGCGGTACGCGCCCGCGTACACCTCGACCAGCTCGGTGATCTGCTCGTCGCTGAGCGCCTTCGCGTACCCGACGAGCGCCACGGAGGCGGCGAAGCGCTTGAGGTCCCAGGTGAAGGGGCCGACGTAGGCCTCGTCGAAGTCGTTGACGTTGAAGATCAGCCGGCCGGTGGAGTCCATGTACGTGCCGAAGTTCTCCGCGTGCAGATCGCCGTGGATCCACACGCGCGAGGTGCGCTCGTCCAGGAACGGGCCGCCCCGCTTCTCCGGATCAAGATCGTGGTAGAAGAGGCACGCCGTCCCCCGGTAGAACGCGAACGCCGAGGCCGCCATCTTGCGGAACTTCACGCGGAACGCGGCCGGGTCGGCGGCCAGGAGCTCGCCGAACGCGGTGTCGAAGACGGCGAGGATCTCCTCGCCGCGCTGCTCGTCGCTGAGCTTCGGGACCGACATCGCTGGTGCCTCCTGGTGCAGTGCATGTACGACAGCGTCTCTGCCGTCTCCAACGCACGACGGTACGTCGGAGTGCCCACCGAGTGTCAGTGCCGCGGCATAGACTTCGACGCTGACCCCAGAACTGTCCGCCAGCCCGTCGCCGAGTGTTTCCCCTGGAGGCCGCACCGTGTCAAAGCCGCCGTTCACGCACCTGCACGTCCACACCCAGTACTCGCTGCTGGACGGTGCCGCGCGGCTGAAGGACATGTTCAACGCGTGCAACGAGATGGGCATGACCCACATCGCGATGTCCGACCACGGCAACCTCCACGGCGCGTACGACTTCTTCCACTCCGCGAAGAATGCCGGAGTCACCCCGATCATCGGGATCGAGGCGTATGTCGCCCCCGAGTCCCGGCGCAACAAGCGCAAGATCCAGTGGGGCCAGCCGCACCAGAAGCGGGACGACGTCTCCGGTTCGGGTGGTTACACCCACAAGACGATCTGGGCGGCGAACGCGACCGGTCTGCACAACCTCTTCAAGCTCTCCTCGGACGCCTACGCCGAGGGCTGGCTCCAGAAGTGGCCGCGGATGGACAAGGAGACCATCTCCCAGTGGTCCGAGGGGCTCATCGCCTCCACCGGCTGCCCCTCCGGCGAGCTCCAGACCCGGCTGCGCCTCGGCCAGTACGACGAGGCGCTGAAGGCCGCTGCCGACTACCAGGACATCTTCGGCAAGGACCGCTACTTCCTGGAGCTGATGGACCACGGCATCGAGATCGAGCGCCGCGTCCGCGACGGTCTGCTGGAGATCGGCAAGAAGCTCGGCATCCCGCCCCTGGTGACGAACGACTCGCACTACACCTACGCGCACGAGGCGGGCGCGCACGACGCCCTGCTGTGCATCCAGACCGGCAAGAACCTCTCCGACCCCGACCGCTTCAAGTTCGACGGCACCGGCTACTACCTGAAGTCCACGGACGAGATGTACGCCATCGACTCCTCGGACGCCTGGCAGGAGGGCTGCCGCAACACGCTCCTGGTGGCCGAGCAGGTCGACACCACGGGCATGTTCGAGAAGCGCGACCTCATGCCCAAGTTCGACATCCCCGAGGGCTACACCGAGGTCACCTGGTTCAAGGAGGAGGTCCGCCGCGGCATGGAGCGCCGCTTCCCGGGCGGCATCCCCGAGGACCGGCAGAAGCAGGTCGACTACGAGATGGACGTCATCATCCAGATGGGGTTCCCGGGCTACTTCCTCGTTGTCGCCGACTTCATCATGTGGGCCAAGAGCCAGGGCATCGCGGTCGGTCCGGGCCGTGGTTCGGCGGCCGGTTCGATCGTCGCGTACGCCATGGGCATCACCGACCTCGACCCGATCCCGCACGGCCTGATCTTCGAGCGGTTCCTGAACCCCGAGCGCGTCTCGATGCCCGACGTCGACATCGACTTCGACGAGCGCAGGCGCGTCGAAGTGATCAGGTACGTGACCGAGAAGTACGGCGCCGACAAGGTCGCCATGATCGGCACCTACGGCAAGATCAAGGCGAAGAACGCCATCAAGGACTCCGCGCGCGTGCTGGGCTACCCGTACGCCATGGGCGACCGCCTCACCAAGGCGATGCCCGCCGACGTCCTCGGCAAGGGCATCGACCTCAACGGCATCACCGACCCCTCGCACCCGCGCTACAGCGAGGCCGGCGAGATCCGCGCGATGTACGAGAACGAGCCGGACGTGAAGAAGGTCATCGACACCGCCAAGGGCGTCGAGGGCCTGGTCCGGCAGATGGGCGTGCACGCCGCCGGCGTCATCATGTCCAGCGAGCCCATCGTCGACCACGCCCCGATCTGGGTACGGCACACGGACGGCGTGACCATCACGCAGTGGGACTACCCGCAGTGCGAGTCGCTCGGCCTGCTGAAGATGGACTTCCTCGGCCTGCGCAACCTGACGATCATGGACGACGCCGTCAAGATGGTGAAGTCCAACAAGGGCATCGAACTCGACCTGCTCGCCCTTCCGCTGGACGATCCGACGACCTTCGAGCTGCTCCAGCGCGGTGAGACCCTCGGCGTCTTCCAGTTCGACGGCGGCCCCATGCGCTCGCTGCTGCGCCTGATGAAGCCCGACAACTTCGAGGACATCTCCGCCGTCTCGGCGCTCTACCGTCCCGGCCCGATGGGCATGGACTCGCACACGAACTACGCGCTCCGCAAGAACAAGCTCCAGGAGATCACTCCGATCCACAAGGAGCTGGAGGAGCCCCTCGAAGAGGTCCTGGCCGTCACCTACGGCCTGATCGTCTACCAGGAGCAGGTGCAGAAGGCCGCCCAGATCATCGCCGGGTACTCGCTCGGCGAGGCCGACATCCTCCGCCGCGTCATGGGCAAGAAGAAGCCCGACGAACTGGCGAAGAACTTCACCATCTTCCAGGCCGGCGCCCGCAAGAACGGCTACAGCGACGAGGCCATCCAGGCCCTGTGGGACGTGCTGGTCCCCTTCGCCGGCTACGCCTTCAACAAGGCCCACTCGGCCGCGTACGGACTGGTCTCGTACTGGACCGCCTTCCTCAAGGCGAACCACCCCGCCGAGTACATGGCCGCGCTGCTGACGTCCGTCAAGGACGACAAGGACAAGTCGGCGATCTACCTCAACGAATGCCGTCGTATGGGCATCAAGGTGCTCCCGCCGAACGTCAACGAGTCGGTGCACAACTTCGCCGCCCAGGGCGACGATGTGATCCTCTTCGGCCTGGAGGCCGTGCGGAACGTCGGTACGAACGTCGTCGAGTCGATCATCAGGAGCCGCAAGGCCAAGGGCAAGTACGCCTCCTTCCCCGACTACCTCGACAAGGTCGAGGCCGTCGCCTGCAACAAGCGCACCACCGAATCGCTGATCAAGGCGGGCGCCTTCGACACGATGGGGCACACCCGCAAAGGCCTGACCGCGCAGTTCGAGCCGATGATCGACAACGTGGTCGCGGTCAAGCGCAAGGAGGCCGAGGGCCAGTTCGACCTCTTCGGCGGTATGGGCGAGGAGGAGAGCGACGAGCCCGGCTTTGGACTCGACGTGGAGTTCACCACCGATGAGTGGGACAAGGCGTATCTGCTCGCCCAGGAGCGGGAGATGCTCGGTCTGTACGTCTCCGACCACCCGCTCTTCGGCCTGGAGCATGTGCTGTCGGACAAGGCCGACGCGGGCATCGCCCAGCTCACCGGAGGTGAGCACGCGGACGGCGCGGTCGTCACCATCGGCGGCATCATCTCGGGCCTCCAGCGCAAGATGACCAAGCAGGGCAACGCCTGGGCCATCGCCACCGTCGAGGACCTGGCCGGTTCCATCGAGTGCATGTTCTTCCCGGCGACCTACCAGCTGGTGTCGACCCAGCTCGTCGAGGACGCGGTGGTGTTCGTCAAGGGCCGCCTCGACAAGCGCGAGGACGTGCCGCGTCTGGTCGCGATGGAGCTCCAGGTCCCCGACCTGTCGAACGCCGGTACCAACGCACCCGTGATTCTCACCATCCCGGCCACCAGGGTCACCCCGCCGATGGTCAGCCGCCTCGGCGAGATCCTCAGCCACCACCGGGGCGAGAGCGAGGTCCGCATCAGGCTTCAGGGCCCGACCAAGACCACGGTGCTGCGCCTGGACCGGCACCGGGTGAAGCCGGATCCGGCGCTCTTCGGCGACCTGAAGGTGCTGCTCGGACCGTCCTGTCTGGCCGGCTGAGCCGTAGACATGGGAGAGGGGCGCATCCGCGAGTCGGGTGCGCCCCTCGTCATGTGCCTGGGCTTCAACGGCCCATTATGAAGATGTCAGTTGTGACCGAACTTCTTCTGCTTGCCCTTGCGCGCGATGTCGCTCGGCGTCACCTGGGACATCCGCTGCTCGGCCTGCGCCTCCATCGAGGACTGCTGGGCCTGCTGCTGGCCGCGCTCGGACTGCGGCTGCTTTCGGTCACTCTTCTTGTTCTTGGCCATGGTGATGCCTCCTGTGGGGGATCTAGGGGCCAGGGCCGCGACCAGATTCACATAGGCTACGAAAGACCGCATTTCGGGCAATTACCGTCCGTGACGGCGCTCGTTCGAGCCGGTCACCCCGAAACGCCACGCCGAAGATCGAGTTCCGGCCGTTAACCTTCGCGCGGTCGGGCAGACTCGAAGGAAGCCCGAAGCAAACCTCCCGGAAAGAGGGTGGATCGCGTGGACCGCTGCATCGTCCTGGTGGACGCCGGGTATCTGCTGGGGGCCGCCGCCTCTCTCCTCGCCGGAGAACCTTCCCGCTCCCGGATCACCGTCGATCACACCGCCCTCATCCAGGGCCTGCGTGAACGCGCGGAATCGGATACGGAACGCCCACTGCTGCGCATCTACTGGTTCGACGGCGCCCCCGACCGCGTCCCGCAGCCCGAGCACCGCAGGCTGCGCGTGATGCCCCGAGTGACCGTACGGCTGGGCGCACTGACCCGCAGCGACGGACGCTGGGCCCAGAAGGGCGTGGACGCCGCCATGCACGCCGAGCTCACCGAGCTGGCCCGCAACCGCGCCTGCTCCGACGTCGTGCTCGTCACCGGCGACGGCGATCTGCTGCCGGGCATGATGGCCGCCAAGGAACACGGGGTCGCCGTCCATCTGTGGGCCGTGCAGGCCGCCGACGGCGACTACAACCAGTCCGAGGACCTGGTCGCCGAGGCCGACGAGCGGCGCGTGCTCGACCGTACGTGGATCACCAAGGCCGTACGCGCCAAGGAGCTCGGCGGGATCTGCGCGCCGCCGCCCGTGCCGCGGCCCGAGATCGCCGCGATCCTCTCCGCGCCGCTGCCCGACTCCGCGCTCGCCGGGGCCGAGCGGCCCACCGAGGAGCGGGAGCACCGGGCGCCCGCCGCGGCGGAGAACGGTACGCAGGAGCGGGTGCCGGCGCCGAAGGGTGTGCCCACGCCGAAGGATCTGGCCGCGTTGCGGGCCCCGGGCGTGCAGCCCGCCGCGCCTCCCGCGAGCGCGACGCTGCGGTGGTCCTCCGACAAGGGCTGGGTCGACCGGCCCGGCGCCACCGCCGAGCCGCCCGAGGTCGCCTCCATGCCGACGCTGGCCCAGCTGACCACGGCGGAGCAGCGGTGGGCCGACCGGGAGGAGGACATCACGACCGTCGGCGGGGATCCGTACGAGGTCGGACAGGTGTTCGCGCGCCGATGGATGGGGCGGCTGGGCGACCAGAGCCACTTCCAGAAACTGTCGGGGATGTACCCACGGATTCCGCATCGGATCGACGGGGAGCTGCTGCGGTACGCGGCGCGGTTCGGGCTGCTCGCGCACAAGGACGACCAGATCGACGAGCACGACCGGTACGCGATCCGGGCCGGGTTCTGGCGGGAGATCGATGTGCGGACCGCGGCGGAACACGCGCCCGCGGGGGAGTAGCGCGGACTTTCGATCCGGACGTTTCGATAGGGACGGATTTGTGACGATCGGGCCACCCGGGGACGGGCCCGGCTTCCCGACCCCGTAGGCTCATCCCTTGTGAGTACGCGCGCGGCACAGGCACTTCGGCCCAGTGGTGATGTCGTGTGCGCCGTGCGCGGGCTGACCAAGACCTATCCGGCCGTACGGGGACGGCGTGGGACACCCGCGACCCCCGAGGTGCGGGCCACCGATGACGTACGGCTGGACATCCGGCGCGGTGAGATCTTCGGGCTGCTCGGGCCGAACGGCGCCGGCAAGACCACGCTCGTACGGCAGCTCACCGGGCTGATGCGGCCCGATCGCGGCAGTGTGGAGATCCTCGGGCACGACATCGTGCGGCACCCGGAGCGGGCCGCGCGGATCCTCGCCTACCTCGGCCAGGAGTCGACCGCCCTCGATGAACTGACCGTCTCGCTCGCCGCAGAGACCACCGGGCGGCTGCGCGGACTCGACGTGCATGTGGCGCGGGCCGAGCGGGACGCCGTACTGGAAGAGCTGGGCCTTACCGAGCTTGCCGGGCGGCCGCTCAAGAAGCTGTCCGGGGGGCAGCGGCGGCTCGCCTGTTTCGCCGCCGCGCTGGTCGGCGCGCGGCCGCTGCTCGTGCTCGACGAGCCGACCACCGGGATGGATCCCGTGGCACGGCGGGCGGTCTGGTCCGCCGTCGACCGGCGGCGCGCCGAGCAGGGGACGACCGTGCTGCTCGTCACCCACAACGTCATCGAGGCCGAGACCGTGCTGGACCGGGTCGCCGTGCTCGACCGGGGGCGGGTGATCGCCTGTGACACCCCGGTCGGGCTCAAGGAACAGGTCGCCGGGGAGGTCCGGGTCGACCTCGTGTGGCGGGACGCGGCGCCGCTGCACGTTCCCGAGGTCGCCGCGCTGCAGGACCGGGTCGTGGAGTCGGGCCGCCGCTGGACGCTGCGGCTCGCCCCCGAGGAGGCCCGCGCGGTGGTCGCCACCGTCACCGGCGGGGCCGCCTTCTCCGCCCTCGACGACTTCACCCTCGCCACGCCCAGCCTGGAGGACGTCTATCTGGCGCTCGGCGGGGCCGCGCAGCAGGGGTTGGTGAAGGCTTGAGCGCGACTGGGTCGGGGTTGAGTAGGACGGCCTTGAATACTGCGGACGTCGCATCCGTACGGAACGGGACCACTGCCGGAGCGAAGAGGAGCAGCGCCACGTGAGTGTCGTACCCGCCGAGGTTCTGCCGGCCGGCGCACTGGCCGCGGACGAGACGCCCGCCACCGGCGCGGCCGAGCTCGCGCCGCGGGCTCGGCTGTGGCCTTCGCTGTGCGCCGTGTACCGGGCGCAGCTGTCCCGTGCGCGGGTCGCGCGGATTCCGCTGCTGTTCGTGGCGACCTTCCAGTCCGTCGGGATCATGATCCTGATGCGGGGGGTCGTGGACGGCGGGGACGAGGCGCGGGCCGTGGTGGCCGGGTCGTCGGTGCTGGTCGTCGCCTTCGTCGCGCTGAACCTGCTCGCTCAGTACTTCGGGCAGTTGCGGGCCAGTGGGGGGCTCGATCATTACGCGACGCTGCCGGTGCCGCCCGCGGCGGTGGTGCTCGGGGCAGCGGGGGCGTACGCCTCCTTCACCGTGCCCGGGACCGTGGTCACCGCCGTGTTCGGGTGTGTGCTGTTCGGGTTGCCGCTGACGCATCTGTGGGTGCTGATCGCGGTGATTCCGCTGGCGGGGGCGGCGCTGGCGGGGCTGGGAGCCGCGCTGGGGCTGCTGGCGCCTCGGCCTGAACTGGCGACCGTGCTGGGGCAGTTGGGTATGTCCGCCGCGCTGTTGCTGGGGGTGCTGCCTGCCGAGCGGATGCCTGAGGTGGTGCGGTTCGCTCGGGATCTGCTGCCTTCGACGTACGGCGTGGAGGCCTTCGCGCGGACCTTCGGGGAGAGTCCCGACTGGGCCTTCGTGCTCGGCGATCTCGCCGTGTGCGGGGTGGTGGGCGTGGTGTCCCTGGCCGCGGCGACCTGGGCGTACCGTCGGGCGGCCGTCCGGTGACGCGCCGCACAGGCGGGCCTGGCACGATGTCAGGGTGACCGCACCGCTGACTCCACCACCGCCGCCGCGTGACCACTCTGCCAACAGTGCGTGGCAGCAGCCGCCTGTGCCTGACGGCGGGCACGGGCCTTTTGCGTACGGGCTGCCCTCCTCGCACGAAGAGGACGGGCCCGGGATGAAGACCGAGGTGCGGGAGGCCGCCGTGATCACGGTGGCCGTGGCGGTGGCCGGGGCGTTGCTCGGGGTGCTGTGGTGGTGGCTGGCGCCTCGGGTGCCGTTGGTGGGGGACGTGGTCGACGGGGGCTGGGTCGTCTATCTCAAGGACACCGAGGGGGAGCAGGCGGTGGGCGTCGACGGGACGTTCACGTTGTTGGCGCTGGCGTTCGGTGCGGTGAGTGCGCTCGGGGTGTTTCTGGTCCGGCGGCGTGGGGGTGTGCCGTTGGTGGTCGCGCTGGCCGTCGGGGGGCTGTTGGGGTCGTTGCTGGCCTGGCGGGTCGGGGTGTGGCTCGGGCCTGCGCAGGATGTCATCGCGCATGCCAAGGATGTGGGTAAGGGGGTCGCGTTCTCGGCGCCGTTGGAGCTTGATGCGAAGGGGGCGTTGCTGGTGTGGTCCGTGGCGGCGCTTGTGGTGCATCTGGGGTTGACGGCCTTGTTCGGGCCTCGGGATCCGGATCCGTATGAGCAGCAGGATCGGGCTCGGGACGGGTACGGGGCGCCGCAGGCGTAGCGCGTTTTCCTTCGCCCCCGCCGCCCCTACCCGTCCCATGAGAAGGAATCCCCTACGCCGGGCGCCTGCCGTGGTTTGCTCGGCCCTTTTTCATGCGCCATTTGCGTTTCCGCGTTTTCTTCGACATGTCCTCTCTGCTTAACCGAGGAGAGGGCGTCCGTCGAGGGGCTAAACGCGGCCGATGGGGGCCAGGGTTGCCGACGTGAGGGTTGCCAGGTCGCTGGGGGAGAGTTCGATCTCCAGGCCCCTGCGGCCCGCTGAGACGCAGATCGTGGCGTGGGTCGTTGCTGAGGCGTCCAGGACCGTGGGGAGCTTCTTGCGCTGGCCCAAGGGGGAGATGCCGCCCCGGACGTAGCCCGTGGTGCGTTCCGCCAGGGTGGGGTCGGCCATCGTCGCCTTCTTGCCGCCCACCGCGGTCGCCAGCGCCTTCAGGTCCAGTTGGCCCGCCACCGGGACCACGGCCACCGTCAGCTTGCCGTCCACTTCCGCCACCAGCGTCTTGAAGACCCGGTCGGGGGAGACGCCCATCGCCTCGGTCGCCTCCTCGCCGTAGGACGGGTGGGACGGGTCGTGTTCATAGGCATGGGTCGTGAACGTCACGCCCGCTGTGGTCAGGGCCACCGTCGCCGGCGTACCCGCCGACTGCCGCTTCTTCGCCATCGCTCGCCTCAGTTCAGACTCGTCGGCGCACGCGTCAGGTCCGCCGCCGGCAACGACGGCAGGCTACGGATGATCGACGTCTCCGCGCGAAGGAGTTTCAGCTCGTCCCGCAGACGGGAGGCCGTGTCGGGGGCCTGGAGCAGGCGTTGCTTGGTGGGGATGTCGAGCATCATCGCCGCCGCCACCAGGTAGGAGACCACCGACGGCTCGTCGGGGAGGTCCGCCCCCGTCGCCAGCGAGCGTTCCCTCGCCCCGGCCAGGCGCTTCTGGTACTGGCGGAAGGCGCGGAGCACTCCTTCGGCCAGCGCGCCCGCCTCGTCGCCCTGGTCCTCCGGCAACTCCTCCAGCTCCGCCGTCAGGAACGGGCCCGTCGCGTCCACCGACAGCAGCCGTACCCGCGTCGTACCCGTCGCCAGTACCTCGAACGTGCCGTCCGCCCGCTCCCGGATCGTCGCCGCGTCCGCCACACAGGCCGTCGAGTGGAAGGACTTGACGGGCTCGGGGCCGAAGCCCGCCGCGGGCCCGCGCTGGGGCAACGCCGTGGGGTCGGGCATGCCGGGCGCGGTCGGTGCCACCTCGTGGCCGTCGCGGATCGCCACGACGGCGAACCGGCGCGGTTCCTCGTCGGGGGTCTTCAACAGATCGCGCATCATGGCGCGATAGCGCTCCTCGAAGATGTTCAGAGGCAGCACCAACCCCGGGAACAACACCGAGTTCAGGGGAAAGAGCGGAAGCCGGACGGTGGTCACGACGCAAGAGCCTAATGGTCGTCGGAGCGTGTGCGTCCGGCGTGCCCGGTCATCGGACGGCCGGAAGGGGCCCGGAGCTCGTCCCGTACCCGCAGGCAGTGGCCCAGCGGGTCGTCCGAGAACCGGTCCCAGGGGAACGATGTCGCGTACGGGCCGGTCAGCCGCACCTGCTCCAGGGCGTCCGCCAGGCGGTCCAGCCGTACCAGGACGTAGGTCAGCAGGTTGCGCATCTCCGCCGGCCATGGATCCGCCGGGGGGAGGCCTGTCGACAGTTCCATCGCCCGGTCCGCCGCCTCGTCCAGCTGGGCCCGCGGTACCTCGGGGCCGCAGCCGTCGGTGAGATACGCGAACGCCGCCCGCGCCGGCAGCGCCTGCACCAGGGAGTCGGGCGGGGCGTCCTGCGCGGCGCGGTCGGCGAAGGCCAGGCACTCGCGGTGCGAGCCGTGCCAGGAGGACGCCAGATAGCGCAGGGCCGCCACATGGCAGCCGTAGTGATGCGGGGCGCGGCGCATCGCCGCCTCCCACAGCTCCTCGACGTACCGCGGTCCGGTCTGCGCGCCGCGCGCGTGGTCCAGGGCGATCCGCCAGGGCACCGGGTCGCGGTCGTCGCCGTGTGCCGCGGCCGTGACCAGCGGGCTCACCTCGCGCAGCAGCTCGGCCCGGGCCGGTGACCGCCAGGCGCGGTCCACCCTCAGCTGGGCGTCGACCATCAGGCCGTCGGGGTCGTGCGGGGCGGCTGCGCGCCAGGCTTCGAACCACTCGGGGCGGGCCTGGGCGAAGGCGGCGAGCCGGGCCGTGTACCGGTCGCGGTGTTCCCACTCGCCGGCCGCGCGGGTGGCGGCGAGGAGCGCGGCGGCCGGCCCGTGGTCGCCCTGCGCGGCCGCGACCAGCGCGGGACCCAGCCGTGCGTCGGGCACGTCCAGCAGTACCTCGTCATCGGCGCGGGCACCGGCGACGGGGGACGAGGTCCTTGTCATCCGCGGCCCGCGGATGAACGGCAGCAGCAGAGCCATGGTGTGAACCATTGAAAAGCCGCTGGTCGAAACGGCGCCAGAGGCTCCGGGAAACTGGTGGAAAGTTGTACGGCCATGGGTCAAGGGCCGGTAAAAAGGTTCAGTTCCTGCGCAGCAGCCGGGTCGCCCCCGCCGCCACCGTCGTCGCCAGGATCCAGCCCAGCAGGATCATCGCCGTGGCCAGCCACTGCCAGCCGCCCTTCATCTGCCAGAACCCGACCTGGCCCAGATCGATGACCGGAAGCAGCAGGTCCAGGGCGAACAGCGTCGGGTTCCACTCCGGATGCTCGCCCCGCTTGATCGGCGGATGACCGGCCTGCGCGAACGCCACCGAGCCCGCCGCCCACAGCACCGCCATCCACACCGCGGCCCGGCCGGGCCGGTACCCGTAGGCCACCGTCCAGTCCTGCACGTACCCCAAGAACTTGGCGGCGATGGGCAGGCTCTCGCGGCGTCGGCGCTGCTTGGCGAGGAGCACCTCACGGGCGTCCTCGTCCTCACCGCCCGCCCGCAGCACCGTGGCCAGCCGTTCGTACGGCTCCGGGTTGTACTCGGCGGTCGCCGCGGCCACCCAGTCCAGCCGCTCGGCCAGCGGGAACGGCCCGCGCGGCACCAGGTTCTCGTAGGAGAAGCCGCCCATGTGCAGCCGCCCGGGGCCCGGCCAGGCGTCCGCGCGGTCCATCAGGTTGACGATCCGCGCCCCCGACAGCACGACCGTGCCGCGCGCCGGCCGCTCCCCGAGGAAGCGCAGTTCCGGTGTATGGATCCGGCGCAGCGACAGCTCCTGCTCGTCGGTGAAGGTGAACCGGGCCCGCTCCATGTCGACCGCGTCCCCGAACCGCCCGTCGTCGAGCCGCACCCCGCCCTCGCACGCGAACCGCTGGATCCGGGTCCCGCGGGCCGGGGTAGTACCGCTGAGCAGCGGGTTCCCGACGCCCGCCGGGGTCAGGTACAGGGAGCGCTCCACGGTCAGCTGGGGGGCGTTCAGCGCCAGCCGCGTGTACGGGTTGACCAGCCGCGCGCCCCGCAGGCTCAGCGAGACCCCGATCTTCGCGCTGCGCAGGCTCAGCTCGCCGTGCGACTCCAGCAGCTCGGCCTGGAGGTCCTGCCCGACCGTCATCCCGTCCCCGGCGATGGAACGGCCGCTGCGGTCGCGGTACACGATGGCCTGGTTGAGCAGCAGATCGGTGCCGATCTGGGCGTCGGTGAGCCGGATGCCGTTGTGGAAGCGGCAGCGCGGCAGATGTAGATCGCCCTCGGTGTGCACCCGGGCCGCCTCGAGCCGCGGCACCGAGCAGTCCACCAGCCGCACGGTGGTGAACCGGGCCTCCGGCAGCAGCACGTCCCGCTCGAAGCGGCAGCCGCGCATCTCGACGTACGGCACCACCGTGCCGCCCGCGAGGTCCAGGGAGCCGCTGATCTGCACCCCGACGAGTTTCAGGGACGACACCCGGCCGGCCAATGCGGGCGGTCCGTCGAGCAGCAGCCAGCACACGATGCGGGCCCGCACGGTCCGCTCGGGCCCCCACGGATGCCCGCCGTGCGGATCGTCGACGACGGTGTCTCCGCTGCTCAGGTCGTACACGCTGCCGTTGCGGAAGGCCTGCCACATCCCGGCCTCGGCGGCGGTCAGATCGTCCGGCAGCTCTCCGTCGCGGATGCCGGCCCCCTCGGTCACGGTGTTCCCTTCCTCCCCGGCTACTCATGGGTTTCGTACAACCGTTCATGCCCGCTCAGTGACGGACGGAACGCTAGCGGTGAACGCGATCTTCCATGTTCTGTATCAGCCATTGATACGCGCGGACGACGCCCGATCCCGGTCTGAGAGAATTGGCGTCGTGATCTCCCGAATCGATCTGCGCGGCGACGCCCTTCCCGAGGGACCCGCCCTGCGCGACCTGCTGCCCCGAGCCGACTTCGACGTCTCGGCCGCCCTGGAGAAGGTGCGTCCGATCTGCGAGGCCGTGCATCATCGTGGCGACGCGGCGCTGATCGACTTCGCGGAGAAGTTCGACGGGGTGAGGCTCGACCGGGTGCGGGTGCCCGCGGAGGCCCTCACGCGCGCGTTGGCCGAACTCGAACCGGCCGTGCGCGCCGCCCTCGAGGAGTCCATCCGCCGCGCCCGTCTCGTCCACCGCGAGCAGCGTCGTACGACCCACACGACCCAGGTCGTGCCCGGCGGCTCGGTCACCGAGAAGTGGGTGCCCGTGGACCGGGTCGGGCTCTACGCGCCCGGCGGGCGGTCCGTCTACCCGTCCTCCGTGATCATGAACGTCGTGCCCGCACAGGAGGCCGGCGTCGAGTCGATCGCCCTCGCCTCGCCCGCCCAGGCCGAGTTCGACGGCCTCCCGCACCCGACGATCCTCGCCGCCTGCGCCCTGCTCGGCGTCGACGAGGTGTACGCCGCCGGTGGCGCCACGGCCGTCGCGATGTTCGCGTACGGCACCGAGTCCTGCCCGCCCGCCAACATGGTCACCGGGCCCGGCAACATCTGGGTCGCCGCCGCCAAGCGCTACTTCACCGGCAAGATCGGCATCGACGCCGAGGCGGGCCCGACCGAGATCGCGATCCTCGCCGATTCCACCGCCGACCCGGTGCACGTCGCCTCCGACCTGATCAGCCAGGCCGAGCACGACCCGCTGGCCGCCGCCGTCCTCGTCACCGACTCCGTGGAGCTCGCGGACGCGGTGGAGAAGGAGCTGGAGCCGCAGGTCGCGGCCACCAAGCACATCGACGACCGGATCGTCCCGGCCCTGAAGGGCAAGCAGTCCGCGATCGTCCTGGTCGACGGTGTCGACGAGGGCCTCAAGGTCGTTGACGCGTATGGCGCCGAGCACCTGGAGATCCAGACGGCCGAGGCGACCGCGGTGGCCGACCGGGTCCGCAACGCCGGCGCGATCTTCATCGGGCCCTGGGCTCCGGTATCGCTCGGCGACTACGCCGCCGGGTCCAACCACGTCCTGCCCACCGGCGGCTGCGCCTGCCACTCCTCGGGCCTGTCGGTCCAGTCCTTCCTGCGCGGCATCCACATCGTCGACTACACGAAGGACGCGCTGGCGGACGTGGCGCATCACGTGGTGACGCTGGCGGAGGCGGAGGATCTGCCGGCGCACGGCGCGGCGATCAAGGCAAGGTTCGGTTGGAAGGTTCCTGAGGGCAAGTGACTGGCATCGACGATCTCCCCGTACGGGACGAGCTGCGCGGCAAGTCCCCTTACGGCGCGCCCCAGTTGGACGTGCCCGTACGGCTGAACACGAACGAGAACCCCTACCCGCTGCCCGAGCCGCTGGTCGAGCGGATCGCCGAGCGGGTGCGCGAGGCGGCCCGGAACCTCAACCGCTACCCGGACCGGGACGCCGTAGAACTGCGGACGCAGCTCGCCAAGTACCTGACGGACACGTCCGGTTACGAGGTCGGCCTGGCCAATGTGTGGGCCGCCAACGGCTCCAACGAGGTCATCCAGCAGCTGCTGCAGACCTTCGGCGGACCCGGCCGTACGGCCATCGGCTTCGAGCCGTCGTACTCGATGCACGCCCTCATCTCGCGCGGCACGGGCACGGGCTGGATCTCCGGTCCCCGCAACGAGGACTTCACCATCGACCTGGCCGCCGCCGAGCAGGCCATCGCCGAGAACCGGCCGGACGTCGTCTTCATCACCACCCCCAACAACCCCACGGGCAACGCGGTCCCGCCCGAGACGGTCCTCGCGCTGTACGAGGCCGCGCAGGCGGCGAAGCCGTCGATGGTCGTGGTCGACGAGGCGTACATCGAGTTCAGCCACGGCGACTCGCTGCTGCCGCTGCTCGAAGGGCGGCCGAATCTCGTCGTCTCGCGCACCATGTCGAAGGCCTTCGGCGCGGCCGGCCTGCGCCTCGGCTATCTCGCCGCGCACCCGGCCGTCGTCGACGCCGTCCAGCTCGTACGGCTGCCCTACCACCTGTCGGCCGTCACCCAGGCGACCGCGCTGGCCGCCCTGGAGCACACCGACACGCTGCTCGGCTATGTCGAGCAGCTGAAGGCCGAGCGGGACCGGCTGGTCTCCGAGCTGCGGGCCCTGGGCTACGAGGTGGTGGAGTCCGACGCGAACTTCGTGCAGTTCGGACTGTTCGAGGACTCCCACACCACCTGGCAGAAGATCCTCGACCGGGGTGTGCTGGTCCGGGACAACGGCATCCCCGGGTGGCTGCGGGTGTCCGCGGGAACCCCCGCCGAAAACGACGCGTTCCTCGACGCGGTACGTGAACTGAAGAAGGAGCAGAGCGCATGAACCGCGTAGGACGCGTGGAGCGAGTGACGAAGGAGACCTCGGTGCTCGTCGAGATCGATCTCGACGGGTCCGGCAAGGTCGATGTGTCGACAGGCGTCGGCTTCTACGACCACATGCTCGACCAGCTCGGCCGGCACGGTCTGTTCGACCTGACCGTGAAGACCGAGGGCGACCTTCACATCGACTCGCACCACACCATCGAGGACACCGCCCTCGCGCTGGGCGCCGCCTTCAAGCAGGCCCTCGGCGACAAGGTGGGGATTTATCGATTCGGCAACTGCACGGTCCCGCTGGACGAGTCCCTCGCCCAGGTGACCGTCGACCTGTCCGGCCGCCCGTACCTCGTGCACACCGAGCCCGAGAACATGGCGCCGATGATCGGTGAGTACGACACCACCATGACCCGGCACATCCTGGAGTCCTTCGTCGCCCAGGCGCAGATCGCGCTGCACGTGCACGTGCCCTACGGGCGCAACGCGCACCACATCGTGGAGTGCCAGTTCAAGGCGCTGGCCCGGGCCCTGCGCTACGCCTCCGAGCGCGACCCGCGCGCGGCCGGCATCCTCCCGTCGACGAAGGGCGCGCTGTGAACGGCCTCTCCACGGTCCTGATCGTCGTCGGTCTCTTCCTGGTCGGCGGTATCTACTCCTTCGTCAAGCAGGGGATGCCGAAGAACCTCGTCGTCCTGCTCTCCGTCGGCGCCGCGATGTGTCTCGTCGCCGGTGTCATGAGGCTGGAGGTGTGGAATTGAGCGCAACCTCGAAGAAGGTCGTCGTCTTCGACTACGGCTTCGGCAATGTGAGGTCCGCCGAGCGCGCCCTCGCCCGCACCGGCGCCGAGGTCGAGATAACGCGTGACTTCGACAGGGCCATGAACGCCGACGGACTGCTGGTGCCCGGCGTCGGTGCGTTCGCCGCCTGTATGAAGGGCCTGAAGGAGGCCCGCGGCGACTGGATCATCGACCGCCGGCTGTCCGGGGGGCGCCCGGTGATGGGCATCTGCGTCGGTATGCAGATCCTCTTCGCGCGGGGCATCGAGCACGGAGTGGAGACCGAGGGCCTCGACGAGTGGCCCGGCTCGGTCGAGCCGCTCCAGGCCGACATCGTGCCCCACATGGGCTGGAACACCGTGGATGCCCCGGTCGGCTCCGAGCTGTTCGCCGGCCTGGACACGGACGCCCGCTTCTACTTCGTGCACTCCTACGCCGTCCACGACTGGACCTTGGAGACCGCGAACCCGGCGCTGCGCGCACCGCTCGTCACCTGGTCGACGCACGGCAAGCCCTTCGTGGCCGCCGTGGAGAACGGCGCCCTGTGGGCCACGCAGTTCCACCCCGAGAAGTCCGGCGACGCCGGAGCGCAGCTGCTGAACAACTGGATCGGAACCCTCTGATGGCTTCGAAGCTCGAACTCCTCCCGGCCGTTGACGTCCGTGACGGCCAGGCGGTCCGCCTGGTGCACGGCGAGTCCGGCACGGAGACCTCGTACGGCTCCCCGCTGGAGGCCGCCCTCGCCTGGCAGCGCTCCGGCGCCGAGTGGCTGCACCTGGTCGACCTGGACGCCGCCTTCGGCACCGGCGACAACCGCGAGCTGATCGCCGAGGTCGCCGGGGCGATGGACATCAAGGTCGAGCTGTCCGGCGGCATCCGCGACGACGCCTCCCTGGCCGCCGCGCTCGCCACGGGCTGCACACGCGTGAACCTCGGCACGGCCGCCCTGGAGACCCCGGAGTGGGTCGCCAAGGTCATCGCCGAGCACGGCGACAAGATCGCGGTGGGTCTGGACGTACGGGGCACCACGCTCCGCGGCCGCGGCTGGACCCGCGACGGCGGCGACCTCTACGAGACGCTGGAGCGCCTCAACAGCGAGGGCTGCGCGCGCTACGTCGTCACGGACATCGCCAAGGACGGCACGCTGCAGGGCCCCAACCTGGAGCTGCTGCGCAATGTGTGTGCCGCGACCGACCGCCCGGTGGTGGCTTCCGGCGGCGTGTCGTCGCTGGACGACCTGCGTGCCATCGCCGAGCTGGTACCCCTCGGTGTCGAGGGCTCCATCGTCGGGAAGGCCCTGTACGCGAAGGCGTTCACCCTGGAAGAGGCCTTGGAGGCTGTGTCGTCATGAGCGATGCCGTACGGCGTGTGCAGAGCGGGAGTCCCTGGGAAGAGTCCTTCGGTTTTGCACGCGCCGTCGCGGCGGGGGACCGTGTGCTGGTGGCCGGCACGACGTCCTTGAAGGGCGATGTGCTGTACGGCGAGGGCGACCCGTACGAACAGGCCAAGATGGCCTTCACCAGCGCGATCGAGGCGATCGGCGAGTTCGGGCTCGGGGTCGGTTCGGTGGTCCGTACGCGGATGTACCTGACCCATGCGCGGGACGTGG
This sequence comes from Streptomyces sp. NBC_00287, assembly GCF_036173105.1. Taxonomy (NCBI): domain Bacteria; kingdom Bacillati; phylum Actinomycetota; class Actinomycetes; order Kitasatosporales; family Streptomycetaceae; genus Streptomyces; species Streptomyces sp. NBC_00287. Next base: position 2,527,158 of record NZ_CP108053.1, on the reverse strand, counting down.
ACGCGGTGGGCCGGGCCCACAAGGAACTCTTCGACGAGGTGCGCCCGGTCTCGACGCTGCTCGTGGTGGAGGGCTTCGTGGACTCGCGCATCCTGGTCGAAGTGGAAATAGAAGCATTCAGAGGAGCCGTGGATTCATGACCCTGGCGGTCCGAGTCATCCCCTGCCTGGACGTGGACAACGGCCGGGTCGTCAAGGGCGTCAACTTCCAGAACCTGCGCGACGCGGGCGACCCCGTCGAAATGGCCAAGGTCTACGACGCCGAGGGCGCCGACGAGCTGACGTTCCTGGACATCACCGCGTCGTCCGGCAACCGCGAGACGACGTACGACGTGGTGCGCCGCACCGCCGAGCAGGTGTTCATCCCGCTCACGGTCGGCGGCGGCGTCCGTACGGCCGAGGACGTGGACAAGCTGCTGCGCGCGGGCGCGGACAAGGTGGGCGTCAACACGGCCGCCATCGCCCGTCCCGACCTGATCCGTGAGATCGCGGAGCGGTTCGGGCGACAGGTGCTGGTCCTGTCGGTGGACGCCCGGCGCACCCCCTCCGGCGGCTTCGAGGTGACGACCCACGGCGGCCGCAAGGGCACCGGCATCGACGCGGTCGAGTGGGCGCACCGGGCCGCGGAGCTGGGCGCGGGCGAGATCCTGCTCAACTCGATGGACGCGGACGGCACGAAGGACGGCTACGACATCGAGATGATCGAGGCGGTGCGCAAGCACGTATCGGTCCCGGTGATCGCTTCCGGCGGCGCCGGAAAGCTCGGCGACTTCGCCCCGGCGATCGAGGCGGGCGCGGACGCGGTACTCGCGGCGTCGGTGTTCCACTTCGGCGACCTGCGGATCGGCGAGGTGAAGCAGGCGCTGCGGGAGGCGGGGCATCCGGTTCGGTGAGGCCGCACTGAGCTCAGCCGGGTTCCTGGCATGCGGATCCCGCAGCTTTGGGTGGACTTGGGGAAGGGCCCGGCCAGTGCGTGGCCGGGCCCTTCTTTGCCCAGCTTCATGAAGATGGACGCCCATGGGCCTGCTCCGGGTACGCCTCGCTTCTGCCTCCCAGCGGAGCGGTGTCGCACGGGCTGATCGAGGAGGCCGACGCGGGCAGCGGGGACGCGCGGGAGCGGTGGTGGCAGCCCGCCTCGGACGGCGTCTCCGTCCGCAGCACGGACTTCCGGGACGCGCCGGAGAAGGTCGCGGCCCATGTGGCAGCCTCCCGGCTCTTCCAGGAGCAGCGTGCCGACATGTACCGCACCTACCTCGACGAGCGCGCCCATTGGGGCACGGAGTGGAACGGGGCCGTCATCGACTCGGAGTCGCTGCTGAGGCTGACGGCCGGTGAACTGGCCGACCTGGCAGAGGACTTGCTGGAGGTGCTGAAGAAGTACGACGAGCAAGGGCGCGCCCGTGAGGCCGCCGGTGAGAGCGAGGGGCGCGAACACATCGCCCTGCACATGTACGGCTTCCCGTTCCGCGTCTGAGAGGGCACCCTCCCGTGACCGCCACGCTCATAGCCCCACCCGCTGTCGCCCACCGCGACGGCAACGTCCTGCGCTGGCTCGCCGCCTACACCTCCTCGATGATCGGCGACAGCGTCTACTACATCGCCCTGTCCTGGGCGGCCGTCCAGGCGGGCTCGCCCTCGCAGGCCGGAGTGGTCATGGCGGTGAGCGCCGTGCCGCGGGCCCTGTTGTTGCTCGGCGGGGGAGTGCTCGCCGATCGGCTCGGGCCACGCAAGGTCGTGATCGGCAGCGACATCGTGCGCTGCGCGGCCGTGCTCGCGGTGGCGGCGCTGCTCTTCCTCACCAGTCCAGGGCTGTGGCCGCTGGCCGTGCTCGGGCTGGTCTTCGGCACCGTCGACGCCGTGTTCATGCCGGCCGTGGGCGCCCTCCCCGCGCGCGTGACGACACGCGACCAACTCGCGCGCGTGCAAGGCATGCGGGGGCTTGCGATCCGTTTCGCGAGCGTGGTCGGCGGTCCGCTGGGCGGGCTAGGGGTGGCCGTCGGCGGGGCCGCGGCCGCGTTCGGGCTCGCCGGGCTGCTGATCGCGGTGTCGGTGCCGCTGCTGATGGCCGTACGGGTGCGAGAGCTGCCCGCCGACGACAAGGCGCCCGCGCGTGGGGACACCGCCTGGCGCGATCTGGTGGCCGGACTCCGCTACATCCGCCGCCACCGGGTGCTCGCCCCGCTGATGCTCGCCATCGCCCTCGGCGACCTCGGGTTCGTCGGCCCGCTCAACGTCGGTCTGGCGCTGCTCGCCGACGAGCGGGGCTGGGGCGCCTCCGGGATGGGCTGGGTGCTCGCCGGGTTCGGCGTCGGCGCCGGGGCCGCCTCCCTGCTGCTGACCGTGCGCGGGCGGCTGCCGCACGCCGGGCAGGTGGCGGGGTACGCGATCATCGCCGGGTCGGTCGCGATCGGTGCGCTGGCCTACGTGCCCACGGTGGGCGCGGCCGTCGGGGTCGCCCTGCTCGTCGGGCTGCTCGCGGGGCTGAGCGGCGCCATGTGCGGGGCGCTGCTCCAGACCCAGTCGGAGCCGGCCTGCCTGGGCCGGGTCACGGCCGTGTCCTCGCTGGTCAGCCTCGGGTTCGCCCCGCTGAGCATGCCGCTGTCCGCCGCCGCGATCGGCGTCTGGGGCACCGGACCGGTCTTCGTGGTCAGCGCGGCGTTGTGCGGGCTCGGCGGGGTGATCGCGCTGTCCGTACGCGACCTGCGCCGTGCCGAGCTCCCGAAGTGATCCTCAGATCCCCAGCTGCTTGCCCTCGCCCAGCTTCGTGATCGCGTCCTTGTCGCCCTCCAGCTCCACCTCGGCCGCGTTCTGCCGGCCGTAGAGGAAGAGCAGCAGCTCCGACGGCTGGCCGGTCGCCGTCACCACCGGTGTACCGCGCTGGGCGACCGCCGTCTGGCCGTCCGGGCGGCGCAGCACCAGGCCGGTCGGGGTGCCGCGGCCCATCAGGCGGGCGGTGCGCTCCAGACGGGACCACAGGGCGTCCTGGAAGACCGGGTCCAGCTCGCGGGGCGTCCAGTCCGGGCGGGCCCGGCGGACGTCCTCGGTGTGGACGTAGAACTCCACCGTGTTGGACATCTCCTCGACCTGCTTCAACGAGAACGGCGAGAAACGCGGCGGGCCGGTCCGGATCAGCTGGATCAGTTCCTCGTACGGCTTGTCCGCGAACTCCGCCATCACCCGCTCCAGGCGGGCGGCGAGCGGCTTGATCAGGATGCCGCCGGCGGCATCGGGGCGGCGCTCGCGGACCACGATGTGCGCGGCGAGGTCGCGGGTGGTCCAGCCCTCGCACAAGGTCGGGGCGTCCGGGCCCTCGGCCTCCAGGAGGTCGGCCAGCAGAAGTCGTTCACGCTTGGCGAAAGTCGACATGCCGTCAGCCTACGACCACCCTTCGGGTCCGCCCAGTGGACACGGGACAGTCACTGTCAGTGCCGCTTGGCACAATTGCACCCATGACCACCAGCACGCCCCGTCAGCCCAGCCAGTTGGACCCCGAGATCGCCGCGCGCCTCAAGCGCAGCGCCGACGGGCTCCTCCCCGCCATCGCCCAGCAGTACGACACCGGTGAGGTGCTCATGCTCGGCTGGATGGACGACGAGGCGCTGCATCGCACCCTGACCACAGGCCGCTGCACTTACTGGTCGCGCAGCCGCCAGGAGTACTGGGTCAAGGGCGACACCTCCGGCCACTTCCAATGGGTCAAGTCCGTCGCCCTCGACTGCGACGCCGACACCGTCCTCGTCCAGGTCGACCAGGTCGGCGCCGCCTGCCACACCGGCGCCCGCACCTGCTTCGACACCGACGTCCTGCTCAAGGATTCCGGCGTACCCGCCGGAGATCAGTAAGGTCACCGGCCATGGACCTCGAGACCTTCCGCAAGCTCGCCACCGACCGGCGCGTCATCCCGGTCACGCGCAAGCTCCTCGCCGACGGCGACACCCCGGTCGCGCTCTACCGCAAGCTTGCCGCCGAGCGCCCCGGCACCTTCCTGCTGGAGTCCGCGGAGAACGGCCGCTCCTGGTCCCGGTACTCCTTCGTGGGCGTCCGCTCGGCGGCGACGTTGACGGCGCGCGACGGCCAGGCGCACTGGCTCGGCGCCCCGCCCGTCGGCGTCCCCACCGACGGCGACCCGCTCGCCGCCCTGCGCGCCACCATCGAGGCCCTGCACACCCCCCACCAGGAGGGCATGCCGCCCTTCACCGGCGGCATGGTCGGCTACCTCGGCTACGACATCGTGCGCCGCCTGGAGAAGATCGGCCCCGGTGAGCGCGACGACCTGAAGCTCCCCGAGCTGACCATGCTCCTGACCAGCGACCTCGCGGTCATGGACCACTGGGAGGGCTCGGTCCTGCTGATCGCCAACGCGATCAACCACAACGACCTCGACACCGGCGTCGACGAGGCCTACGCGGACGCGGTCGCCCGCCTGGACGCCATGGAGGCCGACCTCTCCCGCGCGGTCGCCCAGCCCCCGGCCGTCCTCCCGCCCTCCGAACTGCCCGAGTACACCGCCCTGTGGGGCGGCGAGGACTTCCAGGCGGCCGTCGAGGACATCAAGGAGCGCATCCGGGCCGGCGAGGCCTTCCAGGTCGTCCCCTCCCAGCGCTTCGAAACGCCGTGCACGGCAAGCGCGTTGGACGTCTACCGGGTCCTGCGGGCGACCAACCCGTCGCCGTACATGTACCTCTTCCGCTTCGACGGCTTCGACGTCGTCGGCTCCTCCCCGGAGGCGCTGGTGAAGGTCGAGGACGGACGGGCCATGGTCCACCCGATCGCCGGCACCCGGTGGCGCGGGGCCACCCCGCAGGAGGACCAGGCCCTCGCCGACGACCTGCTCGCCGACCCCAAGGAGCGCGCCGAGCACCTCATGCTCGTCGACCTCGGCCGCAACGACCTCGGCCGGGTCTGCGAGCCGGGCTCCGTGGAGGTCGTCGACTTCATGTCCATCGAGCGCTACTCGCATGTGATGCACATCGTCTCCACGGTGACCGGCAAGGTCGCCGAGGGCCGCACCGCCTTCGACGTCCTGACGGCCTGCTTCCCGGCAGGCACCCTCTCCGGCGCCCCGAAGCCCCGCGCGATGCAGATCATCGACGAACTCGAGCCGTCCCGGCGCGGGTTGTACGGCGGCTGCGTCGGCTACCTCGACTTCGCGGGCGACTCCGACACCGCCATCGCCATCCGTACGGCGCTGCTGCGCGACGGCACCGCCTACGTCCAGGCGGGCGCCGGAATCGTCGCCGACTCCGACCCGGTCGCGGAGGACACGGAGTGCCGCAACAAGGCGGCGGCGGTCCTGCGCGCGGTGCACACGGCGAACCGTCTGAAGAAATAGGGCGCTTCTCATATGAACCCCGGGTGATGGTTCGCCCGGGGTTCAGGCGATAGTGGAGTACGTGACTGCTGTTCCTCACCCCCGTTCCGAAGCCCCAGGGTCCGCCCGGGCCGGCCGCCTCAGCCTCGCCGTGGCCCTGCTGTCCGGCGCGCTCGGCGCGGCCGTGGCGCTGCTGGCCACCCGTCAGCGGTGGTCGGAGGGCACCGCGACCGTGGCGGGCGGCGACTTCCCCCTCACCGCGAGCGGAAGTGACGTCACGGGCGTGCCCGCGTCGCTCGCCATAGTGGGCCTCGCCGCGCTGGTCGCCGTCTTCGCCGTCCGCAAACTTGGTCGCGTGTTCGTCGCGGGGCTGCTCGCGCTGTCGGGCGCCGGGACGGTTGCCGCGTCGCTGATCGGCGCGGGTGACAGTTCCGCGCTGGACGAGAAGGCGGCGCAGGCCACGGGGGACACTGCTGCGGCGGTGGCTTCCCTCAGCCATACCGCGTGGCCGTATGTCGCGGCTGCCGGTGGGGTGCTGATGCTGATCGCCGGGTTGCTGGCGCTGCGGTACGCGTCGGTGTGGCCGGCGATGTCGAGCCGGTACGAGCGTTCGGGAGCGCCCCGGCCTCGTAAGGCTCCGGTGGTCGATCCTGACCGGCCCGAGGACCTGTGGAAGGCGCTGGACCGGGGTGAGGACCCCACAGGGGCGTGACTCGCGAAGGACCCCCGGAACACTGCACGCGTGCGCGTGCGGGAGAATGCTGTTGAGCGTCCGGCTCAGAGACTTACACACAGCAACGAGGAGCAAGTCATGGCGGGCAGCAGCCACGGTCACACCCCGGCCGCCTGGACCGGTGTCACAATCGCCTTCATCGGTTTCTGCGTCGCGGGCGCCTTCATGGTGCTGGCCAACCCGGCGGGCTTCTGGGCCGGCATGGGCGTCGTGGTCCTCGGTGGCATCGTCGGCTGGATCATGAAGATCATGGGCCTCGGCATGCCGAAGGAGGAGGGCAAGCCGCACTTCGAGAAGCGTGGCGAGCCTGCCGGCGTCGAGGGCTGACGCGTACGACTTTCTGAGGGGCGGCCCGGAGCCGCCCCTCAGGCGTTTTGGGGGCAGAATGCGAGGCGTGAACGCCGACAGCCGGAGGGTGACGCACCAGAGCACCGCAGCGCGGCTCGCCGTACCCGCCGGGGTGCTCGCGGCCGTCGTAGGGGCTTTCGTCTACGTCGGCACAGTCGACCCCCACGAGCCCGGTCACTACCCGGCCTGCCCCCTGCTCCAGCTGACCGGCCTGTACTGCCCCGGCTGCGGCGGACTGCGCAGCGCCCACGCCTTCGTGCACGGGGACCTCGCGGCGGCGCTCCAGAACAACGCGGTGGCCGTGCTGGGCTATCTGGCCTTCGCCGTGCTGTGGACCGTCTGGGTGGTCCGCGCGGCGCGCGGGCGACCGCTGCGCCTCGATCCCGGCCCCGTCGGGCTGTGGACGGCGGGCGCGTTGCTGCTGGTCTTCACGGTTGTCCGGAACCTGCCCTTCGGTGGCTGGCTGCATCCTTGATCAATTGGCGAACGTCCAGGTAGTGGGACCGCCGTCAACCGGATGCGAGGCCTACGCCTTCCTCCGGATACCATCGCAGTGACCACCGGTTTTCGTCATCGCATCGGGAAGGGGGCCGCTCGCGTGAGTGTGCTCGACGAGATCATCGACGGAGTCCGTGCCGACCTCGCGGAGCGGCAGGCGCGCGTCAGCCTCGACGAGCTCAAGGAGCGCGCGGCGAAGGCTCCCGCGGCCAAGGACGGGGTCGCCGCGCTCAAGGGCGAAGGCGTCAAGGTGATCTGCGAGGTCAAGCGCTCCAGCCCCTCCAAGGGCGCGCTGGCCGCGATCGCCGACCCGGCCGGACTCGCCGCGGACTACGAGGCGGGCGGCGCGGCCGTCATCTCCGTGCTGACCGAGCAGCGGCGCTTCGGCGGCTCACTGGCCGACCTGGAGGCCGTCCGCGCACGCGTGGACATCCCGGTCCTCCGCAAGGACTTCATCGTCACGTCGTACCAGCTGTGGGAGGCCCGCGCGTACGGCGCCGACCTCGCGCTGCTGATCGTCGCGGCCCTCGACCAGTCGGCCCTGGAGTCGCTGATCGAGCGCGCGGTGTCCATCGGCCTGACCCCGCTGGTCGAGGTGCACGACGAGGACGAGGTCGAACGCGCCGTGGACGCGGGCGCCAAGATCATCGGCGTCAACGCGCGCAACCTCAAGACCCTCGAGGTCGACCGCGGGACGTTCGAGCGCATCGCGCCCGAGATCCCGTCCGGCCTCGTAAAGATCGCCGAGTCCGGCGTCCGTGGCCCGCACGACCTCATCGCCTACGCCAACGCCGGCGCCGACGCGGTCCTGGTCGGCGAGTCCCTGGTCACCGGCCGCGACCCCAAGTCGGCGGTGGCCGACCTGGTGGCAGCGGGCGAGCACCCGGCATTGCGGCACGGGCGCAGCTGATCTTTCGATAGGCTTTGGCGCGATGACTCTCACGACGACAACCACGGACAGGTACGCCCGCCTCGCGCGCGGCTGCCGCCCCCGTGGTTGCCGCGCGCCCGCACGCAGGGTGCACGGCCGTCGCGTGCGGTACGTCATCGGAGACGAACCCGGGCAGGTGAACGGCCGTCGATGGCAGCGCCCCGATAGGGGCGCGGGGCTCTGTTGATTTGCGGCTACCGCCGCGCGGGCGCGACCAGCCACAACGGTCCCGCAGCCAACTGACCATCTCCGCCCCCACGGCGAATAGTGTTTTTTCACCGGCACTCACCGTGAGGTAAACGCATGCCCAGCGAGTTCTTCATCCCTGACCCCCAGGGTCAAGTACCCAGCACCGAAGGCTACTTCGGCGCATTCGGCGGCAAGTTCATCCCGGAGGCCCTCGTCGCCGCCGTGGACGAGGTCGCCGTCGAGTACGACAAGGCCAAGCACGACCCCGAGTTCGCCCGCGAACTGGACGACCTGCTCGTCAACTACACGGGCCGCCCGTCGGCGCTCACCGAGATCCCCCGCTTCGCGGAACACGCGGGCGGCGCAAGGATCTTCCTCAAGCGCGAAGACCTCAACCACACCGGCTCGCACAAGATCAACAACGTGCTCGGCCAGGCCCTGCTCACCAAGCGCATGGGCAAGACCCGCGTCATCGCCGAGACCGGCGCCGGCCAGCACGGCGTCGCGACGGCGACGGCCTGCGCGCTGTTCGGCCTCGACTGCACGATCTACATGGGCGAGATCGACACCCAGCGCCAGGCGCTCAACGTGGCCCGGATGCGCATGCTCGGCGCCGAGGTCATCGCCGTGAAGTCCGGCAGCCGCACGCTGAAGGACGCCATCAACGAGGCCTTCCGCGACTGGGTCGCCAACGTCGACCACACCCACTACCTCTTCGGTACGGTCGCCGGCCCGCACCCGTTCCCCGCCATGGTCCGCGACTTCCACCGCGTCATCGGCGTGGAGACCCGCCGCCAGCTCCTGGAGCGCGCCGGACGGCTTCCCGACGCCGCCATCGCCTGCGTCGGCGGCGGCTCCAACGCCATCGGCCTCTTCCACGCCTTCATCCCCGACACGGACGTACGCCTCATCGGCTGCGAGCCCGCCGGGCACGGCGTCGAGACCGGCGAGCACGCGGCCACGCTGACCGCGGGTGAGCCGGGCATCCTGCACGGTTCGCGGTCGTACGTCCTCCAGGACGACGAGGGTCAGATCACCGAGCCGTACTCGATCTCGGCCGGTCTGGACTACCCGGGCATCGGGCCCGAGCACTCCTACCTCAAGGACAGCGGCCGCGCCGAGTACCGCGCGGTCACCGACGACGCCGCCATGCAGGCGCTGCGTCTGCTGTCGCGGACCGAGGGCATCATCCCGGCCATCGAGAGCGCCCACGCGCTGGCCGGTGCCCTGGAGGTCGGCCGTGAGCTGGGCAAGGACGGGCTGATCGTGGTCAACCTGTCCGGCCGTGGCGACAAGGACATGGACACGGCCGCCCGCTACTTCGGCCTGTACGACACCGACGCCGAGGTCGCGGCGAACGCCGCCGACACCGCCGAGATCGAGGGGGACGCCAAGTGAGCGGGAACATTCAGCTGCTGTCCGACACCCTCGCCGCCGCCAAGGCGGAGGGGCGCTCGGCGCTCATCGCCTACCTCCCGGCCGGATTCCCGACCGTGGACGGCGGTATCGAGGCGATCAAGGCCGCCTTCGACGGCGGCGCGGATGTCGTGGAGGTCGGTCTGCCGCACAGCGACCCGGTCCTCGACGGTCCTGTCATCCAGACCGCCGACGACATCGCCCTGCGCGGCGGGGTCAGGATCGCGGACGTCATGCGTACGGTCCGCGAGACCTTCGAGGCGACCGGGAAGCCGGTGCTCGTGATGACGTACTGGAATCCGATCGACCGCTACGGCGTCGAGCGGTTCACCGCCGAGCTCGCGGAGGCGGGCGGCGCCGGGTGCATCCTGCCCGACCTGCCGGTGCAGGAGTCGGCGCTGTGGAGGGAGCACGCCGAGAAGCACGGGCTCGCGACCGTGTTCGTCGTGGCGCCGAGCAGCAAGGACGAGCGGCTCGCGCAGATCACCGCGGCGGGCAGCGGCTTCGTCTACGCCGCCTCGCTGATGGGCGTCACCGGTACCCGCGAGTCGGTCGGCGCGCAGGCGCAGGACCTGGTCGAGCGGACCCGGGGCACCGGCACCGAGCTGCCGGTCTGCGTCGGGCTCGGCGTCTCCAACGCCGCGCAGGCGGCCGAGGTGGCCGGATTCGCCGACGGGGTGATCGTCGGCTCGGCCTTCGTGAAGCGGATGCTGGACGCCCCGGACCACGCGGCCGGCATCGAGGGCGTCCGGGCGCTCGCCGGTGACCTGGCGAAGGGCGTGCGCGGACAGGCGTAGATCTCGCCATCAGACGGGACATTTCGTCTGGGTCACTCGAACGGGTGGACCTGGGACCGGGGAGGCGCTGGGCGCCTCCCCGGTTCGTTTCCGGGGTGTGAGCGAGAAGAACCGTGAGGGAAAGCGCACCGCCCGGGAGCGGATGGCGGCAGAGCGAGACAAGCAGAAGGCCGCGGAGAAGCGAAGGCGCACGCTGATCGTCGGCGCGAGCGTCGTCTGCGTGCTGGCGCTCGCGGCGGTGATCGGCGTGATCGCCGCCAATGCAGGCAAGGACGACGACGGCGACTCCGCAGGGCCCGTCGTCGCGCCCTCGGGCGCCCAGGGCGAGGACGGCCTGGCGATCCCGGTCGGCAAGGACAACGCCCCGTCGACCCTGGTCGTCTGGGAGGACTTCCGCTGCCCGGCCTGTAAGTCCTTCGAGGACACCTACCGCTCGACGATCCACGAACTGACCGACGCGGGCCAGCTCAGAGTGGAGTACCACCTCGCGACGATCATCGACGGCAATCTGGGCGGCAGCGGCTCCGGTAACGCCGCCAACGCCGCGGCCTGCGCCCAGGGCGCCGGGAAGTTCGTCGACTACCACGACGTGCTCTACCAGAACCAGCCGGCCGAGACCGACGACGCCTTCTCCGAGAATGCCAAGCTGTTCGAGCTGGCGGCCAAGGTCGACGGCCTGGACTCGCCCGCGTTCCGCACCTGTGTGGAGGACGGCACCCACGACAGCTGGGTCGAGAAGTCGAACGACGCCTTCCGCAGCGGCGGCTTCACCGGCACGCCGACCGTCCTGCTCGACGGCAAGAACATCTACCAGGACCAGTCGATGACGCCCGAGAAGCTGAAGCAGCAGGTGCAGGAGGCGGCCAAGGGATGAGGCGCGAGGGCCCGCCTGTTATGGAGCCGTAGCCGGGCTGCCTGACGCGTGCCCCGCTCGGCAGGGTAGCGTCGACCTTGCCATGGAACTTGCCTACATTCCCAGCCCGTCGCGCGGAGTGATCCACCTCGGCCCCATTCCGCTGCGAGGCTACGCGTTCTGCATCATCATCGGCGTCTTCGTCGCCGTCTGGCTCGGCAACAGGCGCTGGATCGCCCGCGGCGGCCGGGCCGGCACGGTGGCCGACATCGCGGTGTGGGCCGTCCCCTTCGGCCTGGTCGGCGGGCGCCTCTACCACGTGATCACGGACTATCAGCTGTACTTCAGCGAGGGCCGTGACTGGGTGGACGCCTTCAAGATCTGGGAGGGCGGCCTCGGCATCTGGGGCGCCATCGCCTTCGGCGGTCTGGGCGCCTGGATCGGCTGCCGGCGCCGGGGCATCCCGATGCCCGCATACGCCGACGCCGTCGCCCCCGGTATTGCCCTTGCCCAGGCCATCGGCCGCTGGGGCAACTGGTTCAACCAGGAGCTGTACGGCAAGGCCACGGATCTGCCCTGGGCCGTGGAGATCACGTCCTCCTCGGACGGCCGGGTGCCGGGGACGTACCACCCGACCTTCCTGTACGAGTCGCTGTGGTGCATCGGCGTCGCGCTGCTCGTCATCTGGGCCGACCGCCGGTTCACGCTGGGACACGGGCGTGCGTTCGCGCTGTATGTCGCGGCGTACTGCGTGGGCCGGTTCTGGATCGAGTACATGCGCGTCGACGAGGCCCACGAAATCCTGGGCCTGCGGCTGAACAACTGGACCGCGCTGCTTGTGTTCCTGCTGGCGGTGCTCTACTTCGTGCTCTCCGCGAAGAAGCGGCCCGGGCGGGAAGCCGTCGTGGAGCCGGGGGCGGTGGACTCCTCCGCTTCGGCTGACGCCGACGAGGAGTCCTCGGAGGAGAAGGCCGAGGCCGAGTCCTCCGACGCCGAGTCCGAGTCCTCCTCCGACGTGAAGGACGACGCCACCGACGGGGCCGGGTCGGCGAAGAAGAGCTGACCGGTTGGTCGTACGACATCGAGGGCGCTCGGAGATTCCGGGCGCCCTTTGTCGTTGTCAGCTGCGGCGGGCCGCGATGGACAGGGTGCGCTGCGCTGCCGCCACCACGGCTGCGTCGATGAACTGGCCGTCCGGGAGGGCCAGGGCTCCCTTTTGGGTTGTCGCCGCCTTGATGATGGTTTCGGCTTGCTCCAGTTCCTCCTCTGTGGGGAGGTAGGCCCTCTCGATGACCGGGAGTTGGCGGGGATGGATGGCCGCCCGGCCCAGGAAGCCCAGAGCGCGGCCGTGGGCGCAGGTCGCTGCCAGGCCCTCCAGGTCCCGGATGTCCGGGTGGACCGACTGGGGTGGGGGCGGGAGGGCCGCCGCTCTTGCCGCGACGATCACTCGGGAGCGGGACCAGTTCAGGGCCATGTCGTCCCGTACACCCAGGTCGGCTTTCAAGTCCGCCTCGCCCAGGGCGATGCCGTGGAGGGCGGGGTCGGCCTGGGCGATGGCGTAGGCGTTCTCGATGCCCAGGGCTGATTCCAGCAGGGCGTACAGGGGGTGGGGAGCCGACCGCGCCACCCGGCGGATCTGGTCGGGGGACGTGACCTTGGGGAGGCGCAGGGCCGATACGCCGGGGAGGTGGGTCAGAGCTTTGAGGTCCGCTGCTGCCTGGGGGCCGTTCAGGGCGTTCACTCTGACGTGGACCGGGAGTGGTTGCGGGTCGGAGAGGAGTTCGGCCGTGGCGGCTCGGGCGTAGTCCTTGCGGTCGGGGGCCACCGCGTCCTCCAGGTCGATCACCACCACGTCGGCGCCGGACAGCAGGGCCTTGGCCACGATGTGCGGGCGGTCGCCGGGGACGTACAGCCAGGTCAGGGGCGTCGTCATACGGCGCCCTCCGTACGCAGGGCCGCTACCTCCGCCGGGGTCAGGCCCAGTTCGGTGAGGACCTCGTCCGTGTCGGCGCCGTGCGGGCGGCCGGTCCAGCGGATCGCGCCGGGGGTGTCGGAGAGGCGGAAGAGGACGTTCTGCATGCGCAGGGGGCCGAGGTCGGGGTCGTCGACCGTGGTGATGGTGTCGAGGGCCTGGTACTGCGGGTCCGTCATCACCTCCCGTACGTCCTGGATGGGGGCGACCGCCGCTTCCGCCTTCTCGAAGGCCGCGATCACCTCGTCCCGGGTGCGTTCGGCGATCCAGTCGCCGACCGCCCGGTCGAGGACGTCGGCGTGACGGGCCCGGTCGGCGCCGGTCGCGAACCAGGGTTCGTCGATGAGATCGGGCCGCCCCACCAGGCGCATCACACGTTCCGCCACCGACTGGGCCGAGGTGGAGACGGCGACCCAACTGCCGTCCGCGGTGCGGTAGGTGTTGCGCGGGGCGTTGTTCGCGGAGCGGTTGCCGGTGCGCTGCTGGACGTAGCCGAGCTGGTCGTACCAGGTGGGCTGGGGGCCGAGGACCGACAGCATCGGCTCGATGAGGGCGAGGTCGACGACCTGGCCCTCGCCGGTGCGCTCGCGGGCGGCGAGGGCGGTGAGCACGGCGTACGCCGTCGCCAGGCCCGCGATCGAGTCGGCGAGGCCGAACGGCGGGAGCGTCGGGGGCGCGTCCGGTTCGCCGGTGAGCGCGGCGAAGCCGCTCATCGCCTCGGCGAGGGTGCCGAAGCCGGGGCGGTGCGCATACGGGCCGAACTGGCCGAAGCCGGTGACGCGGGTGAGGACCAGACGGGGGTTGGCCGCCGACAGCTCGGGCCAGCCGAGGTCCCATTTCTCCAGGGTGCCGGGGCGGAAGTTCTCGATGATGACGTCGGCTGTGGCGGCGAGGCGGAGGAGGGTGGTGCGGCCACCGGGGGTGGAGAGATTCAGGGTGATCGTGCGTTTGTTGCGGCCCAGGTGTTTCCACCACAGGCCGATGCCGTCCTTGGCGGGGCCGTGGCCGCGGGACGGGTCGGGCTTGGTGGGGTGCTCGACCTTGATGACCTCCGCGCCGAAGTCGCCGAGCGTCGTGGCGGCGAGGGGTCCGGCGAAGAGGGTGGCGAGGTCGAGGACGCGCAGACCGTGGAGGGGTGTTTGGCTCATGACGCGTACTGCGCCTCGATCTCGGGGCGGTACGGCATCGACTCCGAGGCCCCGGCCCGCTGCACCGACAGCGCCGACGCGGCGGCCGCCCAGGCCAGCGCGTCGGGCATCGGGCGGCCCTCGGCGAGGGCCACCGCGAGCGTTCCGGCGAAGGTGTCACCGGCGCCGGTGGTGTCCACGGCGGTGACCTGGGGCGCGGGGACCGTGAGCGGTTCGGCGCCGCGGGCCGCGTACAGGCTGCCCGCCGCGCCCAGGGTGACGACGACCTCCGGGACCTCGTCGAGCAGGGCGAGGGCCGCGGTGCGCGGGTCGGTGCGGCCGGTGAGGGTGGCGGCCTCGTGCTCGTTGGGGAGCAACAGGTCGGTGGCGTTGAGGAGTTCGAGGGGCAGCGGCTGAGCGGGGGCCGGGGTGAGGATCGTACGGACTCCGTGGGCGCGGGCGGCCAGGGCGCCCGCGAGGACGGCGTCGAGCGGGATCTCCAGCTGGAGCAGGAGCGCGTCGGCGGAGGCGATGAGGCCCTCGTCGCCGGGGGCGAGGTGGTCGACGGTGCCGTTGGCGGCGGGGATCACCACGATCGCGTTGCCGCCGTGGTCGTCGACGACGATGTGGGCCGTGCCGGAGGGGCCTTCCGTGGTGCGCAGATGGTCGGTGTCGACGCCGGAGTGTTCGAGGGTGGAGCGCAGGCGGGTGCCGAAGGAGTCGTTGCCGACCGCGCCGATCATCGAGACGGTGGCGCCCGCGCGGGCCGCGGCCATGGCCTGGTTGGCGCCCTTGCCGCCGGGGATCGTACGGAACTCGCGGCCGGTGACCGTCTCTCCGCGCTGGGGGGCCTTCTCGACGAAGGCGACGAGGTCCATGTTCGTGCTGCCGAGTACGGCGATATGGGTCATGGGCGGGCTGCCTCCCGGTGGGTCAGATGGGCCAGGGTGTCGAAGCCGGTGCCGTTGAAGTCGCCGACGGAGGTGGACAGACGGTTCTTGAGCGGGGTCGTCCAGTGGTCGGGGAGGGCATCGGGGTGTCCTGCGAGGAGTCCGGCGATGCTGCCGGCTGTGGCGCCGTTGGAGTCGGTGTCCCAACCGCCGGACACCGCACGGGAGACGGAGCCGGTGAAGTCGCCGTCGGCGTGGGTGAGGGCGGCGGTGATCAGGGCGGTGTTGGGGATGGCGTGGACCCAGTGGGTTTCGGTGTGGGTGGCGTGGAGTTCGTCGACGACCGCGTCGAAGTCCTGGTGCTTTTCAGCGAGTTGTACGGCGTGGTCGATGGCCTGGGCGAGGCGGGAGGCCGGGGGGACGACCGTGAGGCCGGTGGCCAGGCAGGTGTGGATGTTGCCGGTGCCGGTTGCTGCCTGGGCGATGGTGGCCGCGATGAACATCGCCGCGTAGACGCCGTTGGCGGTGTGGGTGAGGGTGGCGTCCCTGTGGGCCTGTTCCGCGGCTGCCGCCGGGTTTCCCGGGTTGGTCCAGCCGTGCATGTCGGCGCGGATCAGGGCGCCGATCCATTCGCGGAAGGGGTTGCGGTGGGCGGCTGTGCGTGGGGGTGCGAGGCCGGTGAGGAGGTTGCGGTAGGCGATGCGCTCCGCGGTGAAGGTGCGGCCGGCGGGGAGTTCGTCCAGCCAGAGCGTTGCCACGTCCGTGGTGGTGAAGTCTTTGCCGTGGCGTTGGAGGAGGAGCAGGTTGAGGAGGGGGTAGTTGAGGTCGTCGTCCTCGGGCATGCCGTCGATGTTCTCGGCGAGGGAGGTGGATGCCGAGCGGCGGTTCCAGGGGTGTTTGGCGAGGAGGTCTGCTGGGACGCCCTTGGCAGTGAAGTAGGTGGTGGGGGGCCAGTTGCCGGTGGGCTTGGCGAGGTTGCGGATGGTCTTGAGGGGGAGTTTTTCTACGGGTTTGCCCAGCAGGCATCCGACTGCTCTGCCCAGCCAGGCGGCTTCCAGCCCTGCCTCGGTGGGGGGTGCTGTGGGGGTGGGATCGCTCGGCCAGTTCGGGCACCGGGACTTGATCTTCTCCAGGTCAGTTGGCTCGTGATCCTGCAACTTGCTCGGCAGGTCCGCCAGTTCGTCCAACAGGTCCTCTGCCAGTAGGCGGAGGTAGCGCGACGCCGGGTCGGGGGACGCGCCTGCCCTCAGGGGGGCTTCCAAGCCGCCCGCCGCCTTCCAGCGGGCCGCGATTCTCGAGGGTTCTCGGCCGTCCTGGGCCGCCTGGCGCAGCTCGTGGCCGATCAGGTCCTCCGGTTGGACCCACGTCAGGCGGAGCATGTCGGGGCTCCGAGTTGGGTGAGTGCCTGTTCGTGGGCGCGGCGGCGGCGTACGTCCTGTTCGAAGATCTCGCGGGTTACCTCGGTCAGCGTGCGTGCCGGTTCCCACAGGTCCAGGCGGCTGGCGTCGGCTACCTGTTTCGACCAGTCCTCGGGGACCGGGTGGCCCAGGGCGCCGGACAGGGCGCCTGCCATCGTGGCGATGGAGTCGCAGTCGCGGCCGTAGTTCACCGAGCCGAGGACTGCTTGGCGGTAGTCGCCCGACGCCAGCAGCAACATGCCCAGGGCGATGGGGAGTTCCTCGATCGCGTGCAGGCGGGAGGGGCGGCGGGCGCCCAGGGAGGGGGAGCGGTAGTCGGGGCCCACCGTGTCGTACGGGGCCACTGCCTTGCGCAGCGGCGTCAGGGCCGATTCGAACTCGCTGTGGTGGGCGGCTTCTTCGCAGACCTTCTCGATCGCCTCGTGCGTGCCGTCCTTCGCCAGGGACAGGCACGTGGCGATCACCGACTCCGGGGTTGCCCCGGGGGTGCAGGCCGCCGAGACCGCCGCTGCGAAGACTCCTGCCGCCTCGCGGCCGTACGACGACTGGTGGGCGCCGGCGATGTCGAGGGCCTCGGCGTAGGCGGCGGGTGGGTTGGCCGCGTTGACCAGGCCCACGGGGGCCATGTACATCGCGGCGCCGCAGTTCACGATGTTGCCGGTGCCTGCCTCGCGGGGGTCTGTATGGCCGTAGTGGAGTCGGGTCACCAGCCATTTCTCGGCGAGGAAGATGCGGTGGAGGGGGAGGGCCTCGGATTCGAGTTCGGGGATCCAGCGCGGGTTGGTCATCAGGTCCGGGACCAGGTGGTCGGCGACGGCGTAGGCGTCGAGGTGGTCGCGGACCTTCGCGTAGACCCTGATCAGGGCGTGGGTCATCAAGGTGTCGTCGGTGATGTGGCCGTCGCCCTTGTGGTACGGCGCGATGGGGCGGGCCGTGCGCCAGGCGTCGCCGTTCCAGGGGCCGACGATGCCGTGCACCCGGCCGCCGTGGCGTTCGACGATCTGCTCGGGGGAGTAGCCCTCGACCGGGCCGCCCAGGGCGTCGCCGACGGCGGCTCCGACGAGTGCTCCGGTGATCCGGTCGTCCAGGCTCGCCTCTTTGTTGGTTTCTGGTGCTTTGGGCTTCATGAGCCGAATCATCCTCCTGCCTCGGCCGGTTGCGTGGCTTCGAGGAGTTCGGCGAGTTCCACGAGGTCCGTGCCGGTGAGGCGGGGGAGGGCGCAGCCGGAGAGGGTGCGGCAGCTGTCGCGCCAGGACGCGGGGATCGCGGCGCCGCCGCCGAGGGCGCCGGTGAGGGCGCCGACGAGGGCGGGGGCGGAGTCGGCGACTCGGGAGAGGCAGGCGGCGGCGGGGACGGCTTCGGCGATGCGGCCGTTCGCGGCGGTGGTGAGGGCGAGGGCTACCGGCACGGTTTCGGCGGCTGCGATGCCGTAGCTGTAGACGTGGTCGACGATTTGGTGTTCCAGGTGGGGGATGAGTGCGAAGGCGCTGTCGGCGTCTTGGGCGAGGGTGAGGGCGTGGCGGGCGTTGCGGCCGATCTCGGTCTCGGGTGGGAGTTCTTCGAGGGCGGCTGTGACGCAGGTGGTCGGGTCGGCGCCGGACAGGGCCAGGGAGAGGGCCGCCGCCATGGCTCGGGCGCCGTGTACTCCGTCGCCGTCCTGGGTGTAGCGGGCGTCGAACTCGGCGAGTTCCGCGGCCAGTTGGGGGTCTCCGGGGTGGGCCACTGCCAGGACGCAGGCTCGGATGCAGGCCGCGTCGTCGAAGTAGTGGGGGTTGTCGTGGCCGGTGGCGGGTGGGCGTAGGCCGGTGGCCAGGTTGCCCAGGCCTGCGCGGACGGAGATGCGGGCGCGGAGGGGGAGGACGGCGGATTCGATTTCCGGGGCGCGGTCTGCTGCGGCGGCTACCTCGCTGGCTACGGCGTTCCAGGTGAGGTCGATGGCTGCGCGCATGCGGCGGTGGCGGCTGAGGTCGCCGAGGGCGGTGTCGTCGCCTGCTCTCAGTACGGCTTCTGCGGCGAAGGCTGCCCATTCCGCGTCGTCCGAGGGACCGAGGCGGAGGGGTTCGGGGGGTTGGTTGAGGGCGATGGGGACGGGGAGGGTGGTGGTGGCGTTCTGCTCGGCGAAGGTGTCGAGTTCTCGGGTGAGGCGGCGGGTCCATTCCGGCATGCGGGCGGCTCGGTGGCGGGCGGCGGGCCAGCCGGCGGCGTCGCCTGCGGCCAGGCCCAGCAGGAGACCTTCGGTTCTTCGGGGGTTTGTCGCCCCCGCCGCCCCTACCCGTCCCTTCCCCAGGGGCGCTGCCCCTTCGACCCCGCCAGGGGGCTCCGCCCCCTGGACCCCCGTCGGCCCTGAAGGGGCCTCGTCCTCAAACGCCGGACGGGCTGGAATGCCTGGCCTGAGTGTCATTGCTCCCCCTCCGCCGCCAGTACGTAGTCCCCCGGCGTCAGCAAGTCCGCCACGTCCAGTACGTGGTGGCCGCGCATCGCTGGGAGGCAGGTGCCGCGGGCCGGGCCGATTGCTGTTGCCCAGTCCGTTGGGATTGAGGACGCGCCCTCCGTTGCTCCTGCCAGGGCGCCCGCCACCGCTGCCGTCGTGTCCGCGTCGCGGCCCATGTTCACCGCTGTCAGGACCGAGTGGACGAAGTCGCCGTCCGCCGCCGCGTAGGCGCCGAAGGCCAGGGCCACTGCCTCGGGGGCCAGGTCGGTCCAGGGGTAGCCGCCGATGACCACTGCGGAGCGGACCGCTCGTTCGCCTCGGTGGGCCACCGCTACCGCTCGGCGCAGGGAGCGGGCCGTCCAGGAGTCGTCGGGGACCACCGCCAGGGCCGATGCCACCACCGCGATCGTGGGGGCGCCCGCCATCGCCGCCGCCACTCCTGCCGCCACCGCCTGGCCGCCGTAGATGCCCTCCCCGTCATGGCTCACCGAGCCGTCGATCGCCACCAGGCGGGCCGCCTCCGCCGGGCGGCCCGCCGCGAAGACGCCGAAGGGGGCCGCGCGCATGGCCAGGCCGTCGCTCCAGGCGTGGCGGTGCTGGGCCGAGATGGGGGCGGCCAGGCCTCGGCGGAGGTTCTCCAGGGTGCCGCGCTCGCTGAAGCCGGCGCCTCGGAACGGGCCCTCTTCGCGGTCGGCGATCCACTCGTGCCACGCCGCTTCCACATGCGCCGGTGTGAGCGCCGAGCCGTGGCGGGCCAGCAGCAGGCCCGAGAAGATCGCGTACTCCGTGTCGTCAGTGCCGGAGGGGGTGTCGACGACGTAGCCCGTGATGCGGCCCCAGCGCGCTCGGATCTCCGACGGCTTCATGTTCTCCGCCGGGGCGCCCAGCGCGTCGCCCACCGCCAGGCCCAGAAGCGCGCCGCGCGCCCGGTCGCGGAGTTCGGCGGCGTCCCCCGGCGCCGGGACCGAGGGGATGCAGGCGATCGATGCCATACGCGGCCTCTCCTCCGGGGGCTCTCAGGGCGCGGAGCCCTTTGCGGATGTGTCCCACGGGAGGGAGGCGGGAGAGCCTCACGCGCCCCAGCGTCACCCGGTCGACATCTGTGCGGCCTATCTATCGAATGAGCGCAAAGATGCAAACCTGCAGGTTAGCCCAGCCTTTCCTTGCTGGCGACGGTGGAATGCGCGGCATAGATTGGGGGTTGTCGAAGAATAGAACTCGTCCAAACTGAGCCTTTCCTTAGTTCGAGGGGGACCAGCTACATGGCCATCATCGAGACCGAGGCCTCACTCCATGAGGCCCACCGTGACAACCACACCCACCGCGATGTGAACGGCGGCTGGCTGCGCCCGGCCGTCTTCGGTGCCATGGACGGGCTCGTCTCCAACCTCGCCCTGATGACCGGTGTCGCCGGTGGGCAGGTCAGTCATCAGACCGTGGTGCTGACCGGGCTCGCCGGTCTCGCCGCCGGTGCCTTCTCCATGGCCGCCGGCGAGTACACCTCCGTCGCCTCGCAGCGCGAGCTCGTCGAGGCCGAGCTGGATGTCGAGCGGCGGGAGCTGCGTAAGCATCCGCAGGATGAGGAGGCGGAGCTGGCGGCTCTCTATCGGGCGCGTGGGGTTGACAGTCACCTTGCTGACGAAGTTGCCCGGCAGCTCTCCCGGGATCCCGAGCAGGCGCTTGAAATACACGCCCGCGAGGAGCTCGGGATCGATCCTGGCGACCTGCCCTCGCCCACCGTCGCCGCCGTTTCCTCCTTCGGCTCCTTCGCGCTGGGCGCCCTGCTCCCCGTACTGCCGTATCTGCTCGGTGCGACCGCGCTGTGGCCCGCCGTGCTGCTCGCGTTGTTCGGGCTCTTCGCCTGCGGTGCCGTCGTGGCCAAGGTGACCGCGCGGACCTGGTGGTACAGCGGTTTGCGGCAACTTGCCCTGGGTGGTGCCGCGGCCGGTGTGACGTACGCCCTGGGCAGCCTGTTCGGAACGGCCGTAGGATAGCGCGACTGGAACTTATGCGTTGGGCCGCATAAGTAGCCGTTACTCGCTGGTTTCGAATGCTTAACCACCGGGCATGAGCCGTAAGCGCTGTGGGCAATGGTGCCTGCCGCGCACCTGTGCGAGGTGGGCGACGACGCTCCCCTCGCCACCGTCCGACAGGCACCGATCTGACCGATCTTGTCCCTGTCGGTCCCCCATCACTTTCGGCCGCTGCGCGCGGCCTCGCCGTCACCCCGCGGCGTCCGCATGTTGGAACGGAGTATCCGGTTCCCGAGAACCGCTCCATCATGTAACCTGCACGAAATTTTGATCTCAGCGCAGTTCCCAGCGCAGATCACTCGCAGAGGGCCAACGTCGTCCCTCGGCACCTGCTAAATGCCACTGACGACGACGGGAGAGCCGATGCGTACGCCGCGCCAGCCGTCCCAGCATTCCGCGAATGGCCAGAACTGGTCCTTCATGGATGCTCGCCCTGCTGCGCAGGGTATGTACGACCCCCGCAACGAGCACGACGCCTGTGGCGTCGGCTTCGTGGCCACCCTCACCGGCGAGGCGAGCCACGCGCTGGTCGAGCAGGCGCTCACGGTTCTGCGCAACCTGGAGCACCGCGGCGCCACCGGCTCCGAGCCCGACTCGGGTGACGGCGCCGGCATCCTCTCCCAGGTGCCGGACGCCTTCTTCCGCGAGGTAGCCGGATTCGAGCTGCCCGCGGCCGGTGCGTACGCCGTCGGTATCGCCTTCCTGCCGGAGAACGGCACCGAGGACGCCGTCTCACAGATCGAGACGGTCGCCGCTGAGGAGGGCCTCACCGTCCTCGGCTGGCGTGAGGTTCCCGTCGCGCCCGAACTGCTCGGCGCCACCGCCCGTTCGACGATGCCCGCCTTCCGGCAGATCTTCGTCACCGACGGCGTCTCGGCGGACATCGACCTCGACCGCAAGGCCTTTGTGCTGCGCAAGCGCGCCGAGCGCGAGGCCGGCGTCTACTTCCCGTCGCTGTCCGCCCGCACGATCGTGTACAAGGGCATGCTGACCACCGGCCAGCTGGAGCCCTTCTTCCCGGACCTGTCCGACCGCCGCTTCGCCTCCGCGATCGCGCTCGTGCACTCCCGGTTCTCCACGAACACCTTCCCGTCGTGGCCGCTCGCCCACCCGTACCGCTTCGTCGCGCACAACGGTGAGATCAACACCGTCAAGGGCAACCGCAACTGGATGGTCGCCCGCGAGTCGCAGCTCGTCTCCGAGCTCTTCGGTACGGAGAAGCTGGAGCGGATCTTCCCGATCTGCACCCCCGACGCCTCCGACTCCGCGTCCTTCGACGAGGTCCTCGAACTCCTGCACCTCGGCGGCCGTTCGCTGCCGCACTCCGTGCTGATGATGATCCCGGAGGCGTGGGAGAACCACGACTCCATGGACCCGGCCCGGCGCGCCTTCTACCAGTTCCACGCCACGATGATGGAGCCCTGGGACGGCCCGGCCTGTGTCACCTTCACCGACGGCAAGCAGGTCGGCGCGGTCCTGGACCGCAACGGCCTTCGCCCCGGCCGCTACTGGGTCACCGACGAGGGCCTGGTCGTCCTCGGCTCCGAGGTCGGCGTCCTCGACATCGACCCCTCCAAGGTCGTCCGCAAGGGCCGGCTGCAGCCCGGCAGGATGTTCCTCGTCGACACCGTCGAGCACCGCATCATCGAGGACGACGAGATCAAGGCCCAGCTCGCCGCGGAGAAGCCCTACGCGGAGTGGCTGGAGGCCGGCGAGATCGAGCTGTCCGACCTGCCCGAGCGCGAGCACATCGTGCACACCCACGCCTCGGTCACCCGCCGCCAGCAGACCTTCGGTTACACCGAGGAAGAGCTGCGGATCATCCTGGCGCCGATGGCCAAGGCCGCCGCCGAGCCGATCGGTTCGATGGGCACCGACTCGCCGATCGCCGCGCTGAGCGAGCGTCCGCGCCTGCTCTTCGACTACTTCACCCAGCTGTTCGCGCAGGTCACCAACCCGCCGCTGGACGCCATCCGCGAGGAGCTCGTCACCTCGCTGCGTTCGTCCCTCGGCCCCGCGAGCAACCTGCTGGAGCCGACGGCCGCGTCCTGTCGTAGCGTCACGCTGCCGTTCCCGGTGATCGACAACGACGAGCTGGCCAAGCTCATCCACATCAACGCCGACGGCGACATGCCCGGCTTCAAGGCCGCGACCCTGTCCGGTCTGTACCGGGTCTCCGGCGGCGGTGACTCCCTCGCCGCGCGCATCGAGGAGATCTGCGCCGAGGCCGACGCCGCCATCGAGAACGGCGCCCGTCTGATCGTCCTGTCGGACCGTCACTCCGACGCCGAGCACGCGCCGATCCCCTCGCTGCTGCTCACCGCGGCCGTCCACCACCACCTCATCCGCACCAAGCAGCGCACCCAGGTGGGCCTGCTGGTCGAGGCCGGTGACGTCCGCGAGGTCCACCATGTCGCCCTGCTCATCGGCTTCGGCGCCGCGGCGGTCAACCCGTACCTGGCGATGGAGTCGGTCGAGGACCTGGTCCGCGCCGGTACGTTCCTCCCCGGCATGGAGCCCGAGCAGGCCATCCGCAACCTGATCTACGCCCTGGGCAAGGGTGTTCTGAAGGTCATGTCGAAGATGGGCATCTCCACCGTCGCCTCCTACCGCGGCGCCCAGGTCTTCGAGGCCGTCGGTCTCGACCAGGCCTTCGTGGAGAAGTACTTCAACGGCACCGCCACCAAGATCGGCGGCGTCGGCATCGACGTCATCGCCAAGGAGGTCGCCGCCCGCCACGCCAAGGCGTACCCGGCCTCCGGCATCGCCCCGGCGCACCGCGCGCTGGACATCGGCGGCGAGTACCAGTGGCGCCGCGAGGGCGAGCCGCACCTGTTCGACCCGGAGACGGTGTTCCGCCTCCAGCACTCGACCCGCACCGGGCGCTACGACATCTTCAAGAAGTACACGGACCGCGTGAACGAGCAGTCCGAGCGCCTGATGACGCTCCGCGGGCTCTTCGGCTTCACCTCGGACCGTCAGCCGATCTCGATCGACGAGGTCGAGCCGGTCTCCGAGATCGTCAAGCGGTTCTCGACGGGCGCCATGTCGTACGGCTCCATCTCCAAGGAAGCCCACGAGACGCTCGCCATCGCCATGAACCAGCTGGGCGGCAAGTCCAACACCGGTGAGGGCGGCGAGGACGCGGACCGGCTGTACGACCCGGCGCGGCGTTCGTCGATCAAGCAGGTCGCCTCCGGCCGCTTCGGTGTGACCTCGGAGTACCTGGTCAACGCCGACGACATCCAGATCAAGATGGCCCAGGGCGCCAAGCCCGGTGAGGGCGGCCAGCTGCCCGGCCACAAGGTCTACCCGTGGGTCGCCAAGACGCGTCACTCGACGCCGGGCGTGGGCCTGATCTCCCCGCCGCCGCACCACGACATCTACTCCATCGAAGACCTGGCCCAGCTGATCCACGACCTGAAGAACGCGAACCCTCAGGCGCGGATTCACGTCAAGCTGGTCTCCGAGGTCGGCGTCGGCACGGTCGCCGCGGGTGTGTCCAAGGCGCACGCGGACGTCGTCCTGATCTCCGGTCACGACGGTGGTACGGGCGCCTCGCCGCTCACCTCGCTCAAGCACGCCGGCGGTCCCTGGGAGCTGGGTCTCGCCGAGACCCAGCAGACCCTGCTGCTCAACGGCCTGCGCGACCGCATCGTCGTGCAGACCGACGGTCAGCTGAAGACCGGCCGTGACGTCGTCATCGCCGCGCTGCTCGGCGCCGAGGAGTTCGGTTTCGCGACCGCGCCGCTCGTCGTCTCCGGCTGCGTCATGATGCGCGTCTGCCACCTGGACACCTGCCCGGTCGGCATCGCCACCCAGAACCCGACGCTGCGCGACCGGTTCTCCGGCAAGGCCGAATACGTCGTGAACTTCTTCCAGTTCATCGCCGAAGAGGTCCGCGAGATCCTCGCCGAGCTCGGCTTCCGGTCCATCGAGGAGGCCGTCGGCCACGCCGAGGCGCTCGATGTGACCCGCGCGGTCGACCACTGGAAGGCGCAGGGCCTGAACCTGGAGCCGCTGTTCCATGTGCCCGCCCTGCCCGAGGGCGCGGTCCGCCACCAGCTGATCGAGCAGGACCACGGTCTGGAGAAGGCGCTCGACAACGAGCTGATCAAGCTCGCCGCCGACGCCCTCGCCGCGGACTCCGCCACCGACGCCCAGCCGGTGCGCGCCCAGGTCGCCATCCGCAACATCAACCGCACGGTCGGCACCATGCTCGGCCACGAGGTGACGAAGAAGTTCGGTGGCGCGGGCCTGCCCGACGACACCATCGACATCACCTTCACGGGTTCCGCCGGCCAGTCCTTCGGCGCCTTCCTCCCGCGCGGTGTCACGCTGCGCCTGGAGGGCGACGCCAACGACTACGTCGGCAAGGGCCTCTCCGGCGGCCGGGTCATCGTCCGGCCCGACCGGAACGCCGACCACCTCGCCGAGTACTCGACCATCGCGGGCAACACCATCGCCTACGGCGCGACCGGCGGCGAGCTGTTCCTGCGCGGTCGTACCGGTGAGCGGTTCTGTGTCCGCAACTCCGGCGCGACCGTGGTCTCCGAGGGCGTGGGCGACCACGGCTGCGAGTACATGACCGGCGGTCACGCGGTGGTGCTCGGTGAGACGGGCCGTAACTTCGCGGCCGGTATGTCGGGCGGTGTCGCCTACGTCATCGACCTCGACCGCGACAACGTCAACGTCGGCAACCTCGACGCGATCGAGGCGCTCTCGGACGACGACCGCAAGTGGCTGCACGACGTGGTGCGCCGGCACGCCGAGGAGACCGGTTCGACGGTCGCCGAGAAGCTGCTCGCCGACTGGGACGCCAACGTGGAGCGCTTCAGCAAGATCATCCCCAGCACGTACAAGGCAGTGCTCGCCGCCAAGGCCGCCGCCGAGCAGGCCGGTCTCTCCGAGACCGAGATCACCGAGAAGATGATGGAGGCGGCGATCAATGGCTGACCCGAAGGGCTTCCTCAACCACGGGCGCGAGGTCGCCAAGTCGCGCCCCGTCGACGTACGGCTGAAGGACTGGAACGAGGTCTACGTCCCCGGCTCCCTGCTGCCGATCATCAGCAAGCAGGCCAGCCGCTGCATGGACTGCGGCATCCCGTTCTGCCACAACGGCTGTCCGCTCGGGAACCTGATCCCGGAGTGGAACGACTACGCCTACCGCGAGGACTGGTCGGCCGCACAGGAGCGACTGCACGCGACCAACAACTTCCCGGAGTTCACCGGTCGCCTCTGCCCGGCGCCCTGTGAGTCGGCGTGTGTGCTCGGCATCAACCAGCCGGCCGTCACCATCAAGAACGTCGAAGTCTCCATCATCGACAAGGCGTGGGAGACCGGTGACGTCGCCCCGCAGGCGCCCGAGCGCCTGTCCGGCAAGACGGTCGCCGTCATCGGCTCGGGCCCGGCCGGCCTGGCCGCCGCCCAGCAGCTCACCCGGGCCGGTCACACCGTCGCCGTCTACGAGCGCGCGGACCGTATCGGCGGCCTTCTCCGCTACGGCATCCCCGAGTTCAAGATGGAGAAGCGGCACATCAACCGCCGTATCGAGCAGATGCGCGCGGAGGGCACCCGCTTCCGGACCGGTATCGAGATCGGCCGCGACCTCAAGGCCACCGACCTGAAGAAGCGGTACGACGCCGTCGTCATCGCCGCCGGTGCCACCACCGCCCGTGATCTCCCCGTCCCCGGGCGGGAGTTGAAGGGCATCTACCAGGCCATGGAGTACCTGCCCCTGGCCAACAAGGTGCAGGAGGGCGACTACGTCACCACTCCGATCTCGGCCGAGGGCAAGCACGTCGTCGTCATCGGCGGTGGCGACACCGGCGCCGACTGCGTGGGCACCGCCCACCGTCAGGGCGCGGCCTCGGTGACGCAGCTGGAGATCATGCCCCGCCCGAACGACGAGCGGAACAACGTCGCCCAGCCGTGGCCGACCTTCCCGATGCTCTACAAGGTCACCTCCGCGCACGAGGAGGGCGGCGAGCGGGTTTACTCCGTCTCGACGACCCACTTCGAGGGCGACGAGGACGGCAACGTCCAGTGGCTGCACCTGACCGAGGTGGAGTTCATCGACGGCAAGCTGACCCCGAAGCCGGGCACCGAGCGGAAGATCCCCGCGCAGCTGGTGACACTGGCGATGGGCTTCACCGGTACGGACCGCGAGAACGGCCTGGTGGACCAGTTCGCCCTGGACCTCGACGAGCGCGGCAACATCGCCCGTGACGCCGACTTCCAGACCAATGTGCCGGGCGTGTTCGTCGCCGGTGACGCGGGCCGTGGCCAGTCGCTGATCGTGTGGGCCATCGCCGAGGGCCGCTCGGCCGCCCGTGGCGTGGACCGCTTCCTGACCGGCGCCAGCGATCTGCCGGCCCCGATCCGCCCGACCGACCGGGCCCTGATGGTCTGACGGACCGTCGAGGTCCGTTCAAGAGACGTCCCGTACAAAGGCGTACGGAACACAGATGGCGCCTGCCCCTTGTCCCCGACCGGACGATTGGGCAGGCGCCGTCGCACTTACCGGGCCTTCAGCCCCTCGAACCGCACCGTGGCGTCCTCGGTGTACGCGCCCACCTTCCCTCCCGGGTAAGGGCGTTCGGCGTCGGTGAACTTCACCAGCGGCTCTCCGTCCACCGCGACGGTGACCGAGGCCCCGCGCTGCTCCACCAGCACGTCGTGCCAGTCACCCACCTCGTACTTCTCGTGCCCGGTGGCCAGGAACCGCTGTCCGCCCGGGTAGGCCGGATCACGCTTGCCGAGCTCCCAGCCGTTGGGTTTCAAGGTGACGTAGTAGAAGTGCTCCGGATCGGTGTACGCCCACACCAGCCACGGCACCTCCCAGGGATTCGGGTCCGGTTCGCGCAACTGCTCGACCGTCCGCATCCGTGCCTGGAAACGGACGTCGGTGTACGACGCCGTACTCACCACGAGTCCCGCATGTGTGGTCCCCGGATCCTCCGCGGGCATCGGCGACAGCGTCAGCGAGTCGTCGTCGCCGGAGTTGGTGCCGTGGCCGTTGAACACCGACAGCCAACGGCCGTGCGTGGAACCGTCGGCCCAGGGGGTCGGCGGCGGTGACGTATCGTCAGAACCACACTGGCTCAAGGTGATCACCAGCACTCCTGCGAGCGCCACCGCCAGGAGGACGCCACGCAGGAGTGAGCGAGTCATGCCGTCGAGTATGGCCCTCGGACGGTTGCGTCCACAGGCACATCCGCCGCGAAGTCCTCGGCCAGTTGCGCCAGTACCCGGTCCGCGGCCCGGCCGTCGCCGAACGGATTGCCGGCGCCCGCCATCCGCCGGTACAGCACCGGATCGTCGAGCAGTTCCGTCGCGGACTGCACGATCACGTCCGGATCGGTGCCGATCAGCCGGGCCGCGCCCGCCTCCACCGCCTCCGGGCGCTCGGTGGTGGTCCGCAGGACCAGCGCCGGCTTGCCCAGGCTCGGGGCCTCCTCTTGGACGCCGCCGGAGTCGGTGAGGACCAGATCGCACTCGGCGAGGGTCGCCGCGAAGTCGAGATAGTCGAGCGGCTCTACCAGCGAGATACCGTCGTGGCCGTCGAGTTCGGGCAGCAGCACCTCCCGTACGGCAGGGCTCTTGTGCAGCGGCAGCACGATCTCCACGTCCCCCCGCCCGGCGAGCCGGCGCAGCGCCCGCCCCATGCCGCGCATCCGCTCGCCCTGGTTCTCCCGCCGGTGCAGGGTCACCAGGATCCGCCGGGCCGGAGTGCGGAACGCGGAGCTGCCGCTGCCCTCGGCGAGCACCCACAGCAGGTTGTCGATGACCGTGTTGCCGGTGACGAACACCTGCTCCTTCGGCACCCCCTCGTCGGTGAGATGCCGGCCCGCGCGCGAGGTCGGGGCGAAGTGCCAGCGGGCCATACGGCCGATCAGAATGCGGTTGAGCTCCTCCGGAAACGGGTTGTCCAGCACGCCCGTACGCAGCCCGGCCTCGACATGGGCGACCGGGATCTTCTCGTAGAAGGCGGCCAGGGCGCCGGCCAGCGCGGTCGTGGTGTCGCCCTGGACCAGAACCAGATCCGGTCGCTGTAACCGCATGACGTTTCCGAGTTCGGCGACCAGGCGGGCGGTCAGGTCGGACAACTGCTGGCGGCTGCGCATCACGTCGAGCGCGATCCGGCTGGTGACGCCGAGCAGGCCGAGCATCTGGTGGAGCATTTCGCGGTGCTGGCCGGTGGTGACGACGATCGGTTCGAACGAGGAGGCGGCGGCCATGGAGCGGGCCACCGGCGCCAGTTTGATGGCTTCCGGCCGGGTGCCGAGCACCAGCATGGCGCGTACGGGCATGACGGATGGAGGTGTGGACATGGCAAGCCCCCCTTGGGCGCGCGCGGTCGCAGGGCCGCGCGAGGATGAGAGATCAGATGGCCGGTGGGCGGTGACGTCAGGTGCGCGCCGTCTTCAGCCAGGTCCGCTTGCCGGTGAGCATCCGCCAGAAGCCCCACCAGCCGGCGAAGAACCAGATGTAGCCGTAGAAGACGAAGACATGCGCGAGCAGTACCGAACGCACCAGGCCGAGGTCCCGCTCACGCCTGGCGTACACAAAGCCGTACGCGTAGGCGGCCGTGAACGAGAGCAGATACGGGCCGAGCAGCCACATGGGCGACACCAGCGGCTGTCCCTGCTGGACCGAGGCCACGGTGGTGGCGCCCAGGGCGACCAGGAAGGACAGCGGGAGCAGCGAGGTGAGCAGGATCAGCACCGGGCTGGACAGGTGGTAGAGGAGGTCCAGCGCCGGACGGGTCGGCACGTCCCGCAGGATGAGCGGCACGAGCCCCGCCGACTGCAGATGTCCCTGGAACCAGCGCGAGCGCTGCCGGATCAGCCGCCGCAGACTGAGCACGGCCTGCTGGGACACGGAGGCGGTGGTGCAGTGCTGGTTGGTCCAGCCCTTGGCGATCAGCCGGACGCCGAGGTCGAGATCTTCGGTGAGGCTGTCGCTCCACGGGCCGTCCCCGCCCAGGGTGTTGAGCGCGGACAGCCGCATGAACTGTCCGTTGCCGCCCATGCCCACGCTGCCGATGAAGCGGCGCGCGCTCTGGAAGACGTCGCCGTAGACGACGAACTCCATGTCCTGCATCCGGGCAAGCAGCCCCTGGCGACGGTTGTACATACGGACGCAGACCTGAACCGCGCCCGTACGAGGGTCGTCGAAGTAGGGGTCGACCGACTGCACGACATGCGGATCGAGGCGGCCGTCGGCGTCCACCACGCAAAGGACGATGTCGGCGGGGTCGCGGCCGGCGAGCAGACCGGAGTGTCTGAGGTGGCGCACTCCGTCATTGAGCGCGGCGCCTTTGCCCCGGCGTGCGTTCGGCAGTGTGCGCCGGTGCACCCGGACCCGGTCGGGGTCCGCGGCCAGAGCAACCTCGGCGGTGCGGTCGTCGGAGCCGTCGTCGATGACCAGCGCCATGAAATTCCCGGCGGGCAGTGAGGTGATACGCGCCAGGCTTTCGGAAAGCACACTCTCCTCGTTGAGACAGGCGAGCAGAAATACATAGAACCGTTCTCTCCGCTCGGTGCGGACCCGGCGAATTCTGCGTCGGGAGAGCAGGAAAAGGCTCGTGTTGTAACAGCCGGCCAGCACGATCAGACTGACGCTGGCCCACAGCAGCAGCTCAATGATCATGGCCGCTCCCGACGCTGACCTGCGCTTTTCGTGCTTGTCTGCGCAGTCGCGTGCGGGCCCCGAGTATGAGACAGGCGGTCAGCAGGTAGAGCAGGAATCCGGCTCCTGCCGTGGCCTGCAGAGCTTTGGCCAATGGCAGCCCGGGTATCGCTTCCGGCGCGGCCATGGCCCCTGCCAGGGGCAACAGTGCCCCCAGCGCGGGTCGTCCGTACATTGTCCCCCCACATTTCACAGCGCGTCCCCAACGCGCGATGGTGAACGTAGCAGACGGCCGGGCCGCCTCAGAAGGGTATTAGGAAAAAGGGCAGGGTCGATCTTCCGATGGGGTCAACTGGTGCTACAGGAATTCATCCGTCGGCCCATTGACACCCTTCTTGATCGCCAAGAACAATCAGTGGCTTCTTGCCGGAAAAACTCTTTGCCAAAAGCTTGGCAAAGTGGGGGGAATGATCGTGAGACCACTCAACCGGCCTCGGAGACGGGGATTTTCGAGGCTTTCTCTGGTCCTGTTACTCGTCGCCGCGCTGTTCAGCGGCACCTTCCTGGCCGCCGGAGCCACCGCGGCCGGCAACCCGGACCGGCACCACGGCGAATCGAACGGAACCCGGTCCGGACTCAACCGGGTCGATCTCAAGTCCTGGGCGAAGGCCCAGCTCAAGGCCGACAGGGCGCGCCACGACCGGGCGCGCGCGTCCGAACCGGCCGCCGCCGTCACCCCGGCGAGCGCCACCGCATCCGCACTCGCCTCCGCCGTGAGCCGCCAGGCGGAGCTGATCTCCCCGGCCGAGGTCGGCCCCGCCGCCGAACCGACCACCCTCGTCCTCTACGACACCGCAGGTCCCTACGGGCACCTCGGCGAGCTGTACGCCATGGCCACGGCCAACCTGGCCGGGCACTTCGGCACCGTCACGGCGAAGCCGGTCTCGCAGTACACCGCGGGCCTGGTCGAGTCGTACACGGCCACGATCTACATCGGGTCGACCTACTACTGCTGCGATGTCCCGGACGCGGTCCCGGCCGCCTTCTACCAGGACGCGCTGACCACCACCAAGCCCGTGACCTGGATGGGCGCCAACATCTGGAACATGGCCAACGCCGTGGGTATCACCCAGTTCTCGCAGAAGTACGGCTGGGACCCCACGACGTCGTACTACGAGGACGGCGGCTCCGTCGGCACCGTCACGCAGGTGACGTACAAGGGCCAGACGCTCACCCGGAAGATCCCGGCCGGGCAGGACGGCGGGGTGCTGCGCCCCAACGTCCTGACAGGCGCCGGATATCCGCAGGTCACCCGGCTCGCCGAGGGCCTCGACAGCTCCAACGGACACACCTTCGGCTGGGCGGTCCGCTCGTCCAACCTCACGTACATCGGCGAGATCCCCTTCGCCTACGTCTCCGAGAGCGACCGGATCATCGTCCTCGAGGACCTGCTCTTCGACGCCCTCGCACCGGCCACCGCCGAGCGGCACCGTGCGGTCGTACGGCTCGAGGACATCAGCCCCAACTCCGAACCGGCCGAACTGCGGGCCATCGCCGACTACTTGTACGCGCAGCAGATCCCGTACGGCATCAATGTGATCCCCGTCTACACGGATCCGAACGGCACCTACAACAACGGTGTCCCGGAGACGGTCGAGCTGACCGATCGGCCCCAGCTGGTCAACACGCTGAAGTACATGCTGGCCAGGGGCGCGGTGCTGATGAACCACGGCTACACCCATCAGTACGGCAATGCCGCCAACCCCTACAACGGCGTCAGCGGCGACGACTTCGAGTTCTACCGGGCGCATGTGGACTCCGCGAACAGCGTGATCTACGACGGTCCGATCCCCGGGGACTCCGCCGCCTGGGCGCAGGGCCGGATCGACAGCGCGCTCGCCGAGTTCGCGGCGGCGGGGCTGCCGAGGCCGACGCTGTGGACGACCCCGCACTACGCGGGCTCGGCCACCGACTACCAGGTCTTCAGCTCGAATTTCTCAGCCCGACTCGAACGTTCACTGTATTTCGCCGGAACCCTCAGCGGGGTCTCCTCGGATCCGAACCGTTTCATCGGGCAGTTCTTCCCGTATGTGGTGCGTGATGTGTACGGGACGAAGGTGATTCCCGAAAACATCGGGAATTACGAGCCGGAGGAATACAACAATCATCCGCCACGCCTGCCGGCCGATCTGATCGCCTCGGCCAAGGCCAATCTCGCGGTACGGGACGGCTTCGCCAGCTTCTTCTACCACCCGTACTTCCCGGTCCAGCCGTTGCGGGAGACGGTGGAGGGCATCAAGGCCCTGGGCTACACCTTCGTCAGCCCCGCGAGCCTGTGAGGCCGCAGTGAGGGGGAGGACCGCCGTCGCACTGACGGCGGTCCTCCTCGCCGTCGGCGGCTGTACACCGGAGCGCGAGGAGGCGCCCGTGATCCGGGGCATCACCCTGCCCTCCTGGTACCGCACCGACTACGACAGCCCCGCCGCCGACCGCTATCTGCGGGACATCAGGGCCACCGGGGCGGGCTGGGTCACCTTCACCCCCACCTGGTACCAGCAGCGCAGGAGCGACTCGGTGCTGCGGCCCACCGAGGAGACGGCGAGCGACGCGGGCCTGAGGCGAATCGTGCGGCGGGCGCACGCGCACGGCCTGAAGGTGATGATCAAACCCCATGTCGATCTGCCCGGCGACGGTGACCGCGCCGAGATCCGCCCCCGCGACCGCGCCGCATGGTTCACCTCGTACCGGCGCTTCATCACCCACTACGCCGACCTCGCCGCGGCGACGGACGCCGAGCAGTTCGCCGTCGGCACCGAACTCGCGGGCGTCTCCGGGCATCGCACGGAATGGAGCGAGGTCGTCGACGCGGTGCGCGAGCGCTACGACGGGACGCTCACGTACGCCGCGAACTACGACGAGTACCGGAAGGTGGGCTTCTGGAAGCAGCTCGACCTGATCGGCATCGACGCGTACTGGCCGCTCTCGAAACGCCCGACCCAGTCCGGCGACCGGCTCCGCAAGGCCTGGGAGCCGATCGGCGAACGGCTCGCCGCCTACTCCCGCGAGCAGGGCCGCCGCATCCTGTTCACCGAGGCGGGTTACGTCAGCCAGCGCGGGACGACTACAGCCCCGTACGACTGGACGGTCAGCACCCGCCCGGGCGACGCCGAACAGGCCGCCGCCTACCGGGCGTTGCTGGACACCTTCACCGGCCGCCGCTGGTGGGCCGGCGTCTGCTGGTGGATGTGGGACGACTGGCCGGACAGCGCGGAGACACCGGCGAGGCTGGCGTACACGCCGCACGGGAAGCCGGCGGAGGAGGTGCTGCGGGAGAAGTGGGGTACTTGATGCCCGCTCAGCGAGGCCTACTCGAGGCCCGCGACCCGGACCACGGCCACCAGCACCAACAGCGCCAGCACCGCCACGCAGGCCACCGTCTGGATCAGGGTCCGGCGCGGCCCGCGCGGCACATAGGCGTACGCCAGCGCCACCAGCCCGCCGGTGAGGAGGCCGCCGAGGTGGCCCTGCCAGGACGTCAGGCCCGCGGAGACCAGGAGCCAGAGGAGCAGGAAGCCGATGAAGCGGTTGACGGCGCGCATGTCGGCGCCGATCCGGCGGGCCACGACGTAGTACGCGGCGCCCAGACCGAAGATCGCGCCGGAGGCGCCCAGCGTGGAGTACCCGGGGTCGTCCAGCAGCAGGGCGAAGACCGAACCGCCGAGCGCGGAGAGGAGGTACAGCGCCAGATAGCGCCAGCGCCCGAGCATGGGCTCCACCACCCGGCCGAGCGTCCACAGCGAGAACATGTTCATCACCACATGCAGCAGCCCGAACGTGCCCTCGGTCGGCTCCAGATGCAGAAACGCGCTGGTGATCAGCCGCTCCCACTCCCCGGCGACCAGCCCCTCGGCCTCGTAGCCGGCCGGATACCCGGACTGGTACACGTAATAAGCGCCGTCCGGCCCCAGCAGCCGGGCCCCGACCAGGGAGAACCGCTCGACGATCTCGGGCCGCACCACCTCGGCCAGATACGCCAGCGCGTTGAGTGCGATCAGGGCATACGTCACCACCGGCGTCCGTGAGATCCGGCCGCCGACGACCGTGCGTGCCTGCCGCATCGACTTCGCGCCCTCCCGTACGCACTCGACGCACTGGTGGCCGACGGCCGCGTCGCGCATGCAGTCCGGGCAGATGTACCGCTCGCAGCGGGTGCAGCGGACGTACGACTCCACCGCGGGATGGCGGTAGCAGGTCGTGACGGTGGACTCGGGTTCCAAGCCGGCTCCTCGAAAGGCAATGGGGCGGTCGGTGAGCCGGTGGGGACGGCGGCGAACAAAATAGCGAACGCCTGTGGATGCCGAGAGAGGCGGGTCAGGTGTGACGTAATCTCGGCAGCCAGTCGGTCGAGTCAAGGGGGAGCCGAATGGCGGCGATCAGTCTCAGCAAGGTGGAGGAGACCGCGCCCGCGCTGGTCAGCCTGTACAAGAGCGCCGGGGTGTCACTCACCAAGCACGGTCTCGACGGACTGCGGGCCGCGGTCTATCTGGTGGTCGACTACTCCGGTTCGATGAAGCCGTACTACAAGGACGGCAGTGTGCAGGCGCTCGCCGACCGGGTGCTCGGGCTCTCCGCGCATCTCGACGACGACGGCCGGGTGCCGGTGGTGTTCTTCTCCACGGACGTCGACGCCGAGACCGATATCGCCCTCGCCGACCACCAGGGGCGGATCGAGCGGATCGTGGCCGGGCTCGGGCACATGGGCAAGACCAGCTACCACCTCGCCATGGACGCGGTCATCGACCACTACCTCGACAGCGGCTCCCGCGAACCCGCCCTCGTGGTCTTCCAGACGGACGGCGGCCCGATCAACAAGCTCGCCGCGGAACGGTATCTGTGCAAGGCGGCCCGGCTGCCGCTGTTCTGGCAGTTCATCGGCTTCGGGGACGCCTCCAGCAAGCAGTTCGACTATCTGCGCAAGCTGGACGAGCTGTCCGTGCCGGACAAGCGGGTCGTCGACAACGCCGGTTTCTTCCACGCGGGTTCGGACCCGCGCAAGGTCTCCGACGCGGAGCTCTACGACCGCCTGGTGGCGGAGTTCCCGAAGTGGCTGGTGGCGGCGCGGGCGCAGGGGATCGTCGCGCCGCGCGCTTGAACCGCTCCTCGGTGACCGAAACGCTCACCCGTCTGCTCGCACCTATGGCCCAGCCCTGACCGCCGTGCCACGCTGAGTGAGATCCGACGGGGAGGCGACGACGCATGGACGGCGCACGATCGGTGGACGCGGCGGCCCGGCCCGCCCGCTCCCGCAGGAAGGCTCCCGGCAAGGGCGAGAAGCTCGCCGACTGGGCCGACGGGCGGCTCGGGCTCTACGGGCTGGCCAAGGCCAACATGCGCAAGCTCTTCCCGGACCACCCGTCCTTCCTGCTGGGCGAGATCGCCCTCTACAGCTTCATCGTCCTGATCCTCACAGGCGTCTATCTCACCCTGTTCTTCGAGCCGAGCGGCGTCGAGGTCGTCTACCACGGCTCCTACGAGCCCCTCAACGGCGTCCTCATGACCAGGGCCTACGAGTCCACCCTCGACATCAGCTTCGATGTGCGCGGCGGGCTGCTGGTCCGGCAGATCCACCACTGGGCGGCGCTGGTCTTCGTCGCCGGCATGTTCGTGCACATGATGCGGGTGTTCTTCACCGGCGCGTTCCGCAAGCCGCGCGAACTCAACTGGGTGTTCGGCTGGACGCTGCTGATGCTCGCCATCATCACCGGCCTGACCGGCTACTCACTCCCCGACGACCTGCTGTCCGGCACCGGCCTCCGCTTCGCCCAGGGCGCGATCCTGTCCGTCCCGATCGTCGGGACGTATCTGGCGTTCTTCCTCTTCGGCGGGGAGTTCCCGGGCCATGACATCATCTCGAGGCTTTACCCGATCCACGTCCTGCTGCTGCCCGGGATCATGCTGGGGCTGGTCGTCGTCCATCTGACGCTGGTCTTCTACCACAAGCACA
Organism: Streptomyces sp. NBC_00287; assembly: GCF_036173105.1. NCBI lineage: Bacteria > Bacillati > Actinomycetota > Actinomycetes > Kitasatosporales > Streptomycetaceae > Streptomyces > Streptomyces sp. NBC_00287. The sequence continues at coordinate 2,490,575 of NZ_CP108053.1, read as the reverse complement.
CGCAGTATCCGGGGCCCGGCAGGGACAACAAGTCGGTGGTCGGCATGCCCCTGCTGCCGGTCTACATGGCCAAGGCGGGCGGCTTCTTCTTCCTTGTGTTCGGGGTGCTGACCCTCCTGGGCGGCATCGCCAGCATCAATCCCGTATGGGCCTTCGGGCCGTACCGCCCGGACCTGGTGACCACCGGTGCGCAACCCGACTGGTACCTGGGCTTCTCCGAGGGGCTGATCCGGGTGATGCCGGGATGGGAGATCAACGCCTGGGGTCACACCCTGGTGCTGGGCGTGTTCATTCCCTTCTCGCTGTTCCCGCTGGTCATGCTCGCCATCGGCGTGTATCCCTTCATCGAGGCGTGGATCACCGGCGACAAGCGCGAGCACCACATCCTGGACCGGCCGCGCAACGTACCCGTGCGCACCGGACTCGGCGTGGCCTGGCTCAGCCTGTACATGGTGCTGCTGATCGGCGGCGGCAACGACATCGTGGCCACGCATCTGCATCTGTCCATCAACGACATCACGTGGTTCGTACGGATCGCCGCCTTCGTGGTGCCGGTCGTCGCGTTCAGCATCACCAAGCGGATCTGTATCGGTCTCCAGCACCGCGACCGGAACAAGGTGCTGCACGGCAGGGAGACCGGCACCATCAAACGGCAGCACAACGGCGAGTTCACCGAGGTCCACGAACCCATCACGCAGATGGAGCTGTTCACGCTCACCCAGCACGAGCAGAACCCGCCGTACGAGCTCGGTCCGGTCGTCGACGCGGGCGGTGTGCGGCGCCGGGTGAAGCATTCGGAGCGGCTGCGGGCCCGGCTGTCCCGGGCCATGTTCGGGCCCGACACCCAGATCCCGAAGCCGACGGCCGAGGAGTACCGAGAGCTCACCAGCGGCGATCACCACCACTGAGCACAACGGCCCGGCACTCGTCCGGGCCGCCCCAGGCGGTGCGCAGGGCACGGGCCTTGGTCAGCCAGAGCGACAGATCGCACTCCGCCGTGTAGCCGATCGCGCCGTGCAGTTGGAGTGCGGTACGCGCGGTGGCGTACGCCGCCTCACAGGCCGCCACCTTGGCGGCGGCGATGTCCTCAGGGGCCAGAGTGAGGGCGGCGCCGAGGACGAGGGGGCGGGCGAACTCCAGGGCGATCTTCGCGTCGGCGAGTTGATGCTTGACGGCTTGGAACGAGCCTATGGGGGCGCCGAACTGAGTGCGCTGCTTGACGTGGGCGACGGTCTTGTCGAGCAGGGTCAGCCCTACGCCGAGCGCTTGGGCGGCGGTGGTGAGACGGGCCAGGGCCAGGGCGCGTTCGATGGGCGGGGCGGAGGTGAGGAGTTCCCCTTTCTCCAGGGCGGTGAGGCGGCGAGCGGGATCGATCGACGGGCGCACGGGGCCGTGTCCGGGGGAGCGGAACAGGCCGTCGGGGGTGAGGGTGAGGCGGACGGTGGCCGCGTCGCCGTCGAGGGCGTAGGGGCTGCCGTAGGCCACCGTCGCCATGGTCTCGCCGGAGACCAGCTCCTTGGGCTCCATGAGCAGGACGGCCGCCGTGACGGTCTCGACGAGCGGGCCGGGGACGGCATGGCGGCCCAACTCCACGAAGGCGAGGGCGAGTTCGACAGGCCGGAGACCGAATCCGCCGTACGCCTCCGGCACCGCGAGTCCGAACACCCCCGCCTCGGCGATACGGCCCCACAGCGCACGCCCGCGCGCGTGCTCGCCCCGGCTCCAGTCCCGTACGACGGCCGGAGTGTCCGCGGCGCCCAGCATCGCGTCCAGGGAGTCTCTGAACGCCCGCTGTTCGATGTCGAGCAGGAACCGCATCAGCGCCGTCCCTTCGGCAGGCCCAGCAGCCGTTCGGCGATGATGTCCCGCTGGATCTCGTTCGTACCGGCGTAGATCGGACCCGCGAGGGCGAAGACATAGCGCTCGGCCCAGTCCGTGTCCGCCAACTCGCCCTCCTCCCCGAGGAGATCGAGCGCCGTCTCGTGCAGTGCGATGTCGTACTGCGACCAGAAGACCTTGTTCAGGCTGGACTCGGGGCCGATCCGCTCGCCGTCGAGGAAGCGGGAGGCGGCGGCGTAGGTGAAGAGCTGGTAGGCGCGGGCGCCGATGAGGGCGTCGGCGACGTGGGCCTTTGTGCTTTCCGGGCTGCCCTTTTCGGCCCACAGCCGACGCAGTCGCTCCGCGCTCGCCAGGAACCGTCCCGGCGAACGCAGCATCAGCCCCCGTTCGTTCCCTGCCGTCGACATCGCGATCCGCCAGCCCTGCCCCGGCTCGCCGATCATGTCCTCGTCCGGCACGAACACCTCGTCCAGGAACAGTTCGGCGAAGGCGGGTTTCGCGTCCAGTCGGCGGATCGGGCGGACCGTGACGCCGGGTGCGTGCAGGTCGAACATCAGGTATGTCAGCCCCTGGTAGGGCTTCTCGGTGTCCGGTTCGCTGCGGAACAGGCCGAACGCGCGGTCCGCGAAGGCGGCCCGGGACGACCAGGTCTTCTGACCGGACAGCAGCCAGCCGCCACGCGTGCGCGTGGCCCTCGATCGCAGGGACGCCAGATCCGACCCCGCCTCCGGCTCCGACCAGGCCTGCGCCCACACCACCTCTCCGGAGGCCATCGGCGGCAGCACCCGCGCGCGCTGTTCCTCGGTGCCGTAGTCGAACAGGGTCGGAGCGAGCAGATGGATACCATTCTGGCCGACCCGGCCCGGCGCACCCGCCGCGTAGTACTCCTCCTCGAACAGCAGCCACTGGATGAGGGAGGCCCCCCGACCGCCGTACTCCCTCGGCCAGTTGACCACCGACCAGCGGTCCCCGGCCAATTCGGCCTCCCACGCGCGGTGCGCCGCGAAGCCCTCCTCCGTCTCCAGGGACGGCAGCGGATCGGCCGGCACATGCGCGTGCAGCCAGGCCCGTGCCTCCGCGCGCAGCGCCGTCTCTTCCTCGGTGAACGTGAGATCCATCGGCCGCCGCTCCTTCCCTAACAAGTGTTTGGTAGGTTAGCGTGCCCCTATGACAGGCGTCGAGAGCCCGGCGTACGTACCGGGGCACGGGATGCTGAAGGGCCGTACCGCCGTCATCACGGCTGCCGCGGGCGCCGGGATCGGCGGGGCCACCGCGCGCCGGTTCCTGGAGGAGGGCGCGCGGGTGCTGATCAGCGATGCGCACGCGCGGCGGCTCAAGGAGTGCGAGGCCGAGCTGGGCCGGGAGTTCCCGGGAGCGGTGACGGCCCTCGCCTGTGACGTCACCGAGGAGGCCCAGGTGACGGCCCTCTTCGACACGGCCGTTCAGGAGCACGGGCGGCTGGACGTGGTCGTCAACAACGCCGGGCTCGGCGGGACTTCGGCCCTCGTCGACATGACCGACGAGCAGTGGTCGAGGGTGCTCGACGTGACGCTCAACGGCACCTTCCGGTGCACCCGGGCCGCCCTGCGCCGGATGCGGGAGAGCGGCGGGGTGATCGTCAACAACGCCTCCGTGCTGGGCTGGCGCGCACAGGCCGGGCAGGCGCACTACGCCGCCGCGAAGGCGGGGGTGATGGCGCTGACCCGATGCGCGGCGATCGAGGCCGTCGAGTACGGGGTGCGGGTCAACGCCGTGGCACCGAGCCTCGCCATGCATCCGCACCTGGCGAAGGTGACCTCCCCCGAACTCCTGGAGGAGCTCACCGCGCGGGAGGCCTTGGGGCGGTACGCCGAGCCCTGGGAGGTGGCCAACGTGATCGTGTTCCTGGCGTCCGGCTACTCCTCGTACCTGACCGGAGAGGTCGTCTCCGTCAGCAGCCAGCACGCGTAGGACGAGAATGGATCCGTGCCGACCAAGAAGAAGCCCCAGGTGACCGCCGCCCCCGCCAGGCGCCGCGAACTCCTCGACACCGCCGCCGAGGTCTTCGCCGAGCAGGGCTACAACGCCACCACCGTACGCAAGATCGCGGACCACGCGGGCATGCTCGCGGGCAGCCTCTACTACCACTTCGACTCCAAGGAGTCGATGCTGGAGGAGATCCTGCGCACCTTCCTCGACGAGCTGTGGGACGGCTACGACACCGTTCTCGGCGCCGAGCTGGGGCCGCGGGAGACCCTGGAAGCGCTGGTCATCGAGTCGTTCCGGGAGATCGACCGGCACCGCGCCGCCGTCGCGATCTACCAGAAGGAGAGCAGACAGCTGGTGGCGCAGGAGCGGTTCGCGTTCCTCGCCGAGTCCCAGCGCAGATTCGAGAAGGCGTGGCTGTCCACGCTGGAGCGCGGAGTTGCGGCCGAGGTGTTCCGGGCCGACCTCGACGTCCGGCTCACCTACCGGTTCGTCCGGGACACGGTGTGGGTCGCCGCGTCCTGGTACCGGCCCGGCGGACACCACAGCCCGGAGGAGATCGCCCGGCAGTACCTGTCGATGGTGCTGGACGGGATCGCCGTACGCATGTAACTCAATGGGGAGTCTGGGGAGTTGCCATGGCCGAGGCCTATATCGTCGAAGCGGTCCGTACGCCCGTGGGGCGGCGCGGGGGAGGGCTCGGCCAGGTGCATCCGGCCGACCTCGGCGCGCGGGTGCTGAAGGAGCTGGTGGCTCGTACGGGCGTCGATCCGGCGGCCGTCGAGGACGTCGTGTTCGGGTGCCTGGACGCGGTCGGGCCGCAGGCCGGGGACATCGCGCGGACCTGCTGGCTGGCGGCGGGACTGCCGGAGGAGGTGCCCGGGGTGACCGTGGACCGCCAGTGCGGCTCCTCCCAGCAGGCTGTGCACTTCGCCGCCCAGGCCGTGCTCTCGGGTACCCAGGACCTGGTCGTGGCCGGCGGGGTGCAGAACATGTCGATGATCCCGATCGCCTACGCCACCCGGCAGGCCGCCGAGCCGCTCGGGCTGACCCAGGGCCCCTTCGCGGGCAGCGAGGGCTGGCGGGCGCGGTACGGGACGAAGCCGGTGAACCAGTTCGTCGGCGCCGAGATGATCGCCGCGAAGTGGGGGATCAGCAGGCGCGACCAGGAGGAGTTCGCGCTGCGCTCGCACGAGCGGGCGGTCCGGGCGATCGACGAGGGGCGCTTCGAGCGCGAGCTGGTGGCCTACGGCGATGTCGTGGCCGACGAGGGGCCGCGCCGGGACACCTCGCTGGAGAAGATGGCCGCGCTGAAGCCGGTCGTGGACGGCGGCACGATCACCGCCGCCTGCTCCTCCCAGGTCTCCGACGGTGCGGCGGCCATGCTGCTCGCCTCGGAGCGGGCGGTGCGCGAGCACGGGCTCACGCCACGCGCGCGCGTGCACCATCTCTCGGTGCGCGGCGAGGACCCCATCCGGATGCTCACCGCGCCCATACCGGCCACCGCGCACGCCCTGAAGAAGACCGGCCTGTCGATCGACGCCATCGACCTCGTGGAGATCAACGAGGCCTTCGCGCCGGTGGTCCTGGCCTGGCTGAAGGAAACCGGCGCGGACTCCGAGAGGGTCAACGTGAACGGCGGCGCCATCGCCCTGGGTCATCCGCTGGGGGCCACAGGTGTGCGGCTCATGACGACCCTGCTGCACGAATTGGAGCGCACCGGCGGCCGGTTCGGGCTCCAGACGATGTGCGAGGGCGGGGGGCAGGCCAACGTGACGATCATTGAGAGGCTGTGAGACGCCGGCACGCCTCCTCGGCCTCCTTCATGATCCGTTCCACCAAGTCCTCGCACGCCGGCAGGTCGTCGATCACCCCGGCGACCTGCCCGGACGCCATCACCCCCAGATCCGTACGCCCGTCCACCATCGACGCCTTGAGCAGCATCGGGGTGTTCGCGGCGAGCAGGAGCTGGCTCCAGGTGAGGTTCTTGCCGTGGCGGAGCGCCCGGCCGTCCTGGAGCATCCGGCGCCAGGTCAGCCCCGACAGGCGCCGGAAGCCCGCGGCCCGTTGTACGGCCTGGAACAGGGCCTTCGTACGACCGGAGCGCTCCAGGGACTCCACCAGTTCCGTACGGAGCATGCGGTGCGGCAGGCCGTCGACCGCCGTGGTGACCGTGACGTCCCGGACCGTCGCCGCCAGATACCGTGCCTTCACCGTGTCCGGGACCGTCGAGTCCGAGGTCAGCAGGAAGCGGGTGCCCATGGCGATGCCCGCCGCCCCGTAGGCCAGAGCGGCGACCAGTCCGCGTCCGTCGAAGAAGCCGCCCGCTGCCACCACCGGGATCCGTACCGCATCCACCACCTGCGGCAACAGCACCGTCGTAGCCACCTCGCCGGTGTGCCCGCCGCCCTCCCCACCCTGCACGATCACCGCGTCCGCGCCCCAGCCCGCGACCTTCTCGGCATGCCGCCGGGCGCCGACGGTCGGGATCACGACCACGCCCGCTTCTTTCAGCTCGGCGATCAGCTCGGGGGACGGCGCAAGGGCGAAGGAGGCGACGCGTACGCCTTCGTCGATGATCAGCTGTACGCGGTCGCCCGCGTCCGTCGCGTCCGCGCGGAGATTGACCCCGAACGGGGCGTCCGTACGGGACTTGACCTCGCGGATCGCCTCGCGCAGCCGGTCGACGGTCATCGTGGCGGAGGCCAGGATGCCGAGCGCGCCCGCGTTCGCCGTCGCGGAGACCAGGCGGGGGCCGGCCACCCAGCCCATCCCGGTCTGCACGAGCGGGTACCGGACCCCGACCAGCCGGGTCAGCGCGGTCTGCATCAGCGGTCCACCTCCCGCGCGCGGGTGTTCTCCGGATCGATCTCCTCGCGGATCAGGCGCAGTTCCTCGGGGGTGGGGTCGCGGGTGTACGGCACGTCGTCCGCGACCGTCAGCGTGAAGCCGGTCGCCTCCTGGACCTCCTCGACGCTCACCCCGGGATGCAGCGAGACCAGCCGCATCGAGCGGTCGGGGGTGTCGAAGTCGAAGACGCCGAGGTCGGAGACGACACGGGGGATGTGGTGGTACCGGGCGCCGGCGGCATGGTCGTAGCCCACTCCGCAGACCATGTCGACGCGCTCGACGAAGACGCGTCGGGAGTGCCGGGGGATCCAGTAACTGGTCGGGTTGTTGAGGGTGTTGACCGGCGCGCCCCGCACGCCGAGAAGCTGCCGATTGGGCCTGGCCCAGTCCCCGATGCAGGAGATGTTCTGGTTGCCGAAACGGTCGATCTGGCTCGCGCCCATCATCACGTGCCGCTTCCCGCCCGTGACCAGCGTGAGGTGCTGCCGGTACGGCAGCCAGCCCTCCACCGTGCCGTCCGGGCGGACGAGCATCGCCTCGCCGTCGGTGAGCAGCAGGTCGGGGGCGAACGTCAGCCGGGCGAGTCGGGCGCCGACGGAGGGGATCAGGCCCATGGGGCTCGCGAGGACCTCGCCCGCACCGCGCCAGGCCTCGGCACAGGCGATGACGCAGTACTCGGCGCGGGTGGCGGTCATGCCGTCCTCCCGTCCTTGAGATACCGCTCGGCGAACTCCGGCCAGGGCGTGGTCGCGTACTCCCGCTGTACGGCCTCGTCGCGGCCGTAGTCCGGGGCGCAGGAGGTGAAGTGGGCGCCGTTCGGGGCCTCGATCACGCCGGTGACGGTGTGCCGTTTGATCAGCAGCGTCTGGGGCGGGCCCTCCTTGGTCAGCTCGGCGGTGTCGACGATGCGCTCGCAGGAGACATACGCGGTGTCGGCCGCCTCGCAGAAGAGGTCGTCGAAGTACGGGTCGGGGCCCAGATACTGGCCGTTGCCCCGCCGGTCCGCGCGATTGACGTGCACCAGGGCCGCGTCGAGCCGCAGCGCGGGCATGGCGACGAACGTCTCGCCGTCGTCGTACGGCGAAGTCACGGTGCGCAGTCCGGGGTTGACCCGCATCACGTCCGAGCCGAGTCCGGCGCGCACCGGGAGGAAGGGCAGCCGGTTGGCGGCGGCGCGCAGGCCCCACAGGAACATCGCCTCGTCGATCTCGGTGAGTTCGAGGGCGCCGCGCTCGCGGGCCGCGCGGTAGTGGGGTTCGAGGGGGATGGAGTCGAGGGTGACGAAGGGGGCGACGAGCTTTCGGACACGTCCGGCGGCGGCGAGCATGCCGACGTCGGGGCCGCCGAAGGAGACGATCGTGAGATCGGTGATCTCGGAACGGAGCAGTGCTCGCACGAGGGCCATCGGTTTACGGCGGGAGCCCCAGCCGCCGATGCCGACGGTCATGCCGCTGGTGAGCCGGGAGACGGCTTCTTCGGGGGTCATCGTCTTGTCGGTCACATCAGTCACCGTCCTGGCTCGGGGCGCCGAAGGTGTCCCGGACCCGGTCGCCGACACCGCTCACGCTCGCCTCGTAGGTGAAGCCCTGCTCGAAGCGGTAGCTGCGGCGGACGTCCACGGGATCGATGCCGTTGATGGCCGCTTTGGCGAGGCGGAGCAGCTCCCCGTCCTTGGCGGCGACATCCCCGGCCAACTCCAGAGCGGCCTCCTGGAGTTGCTCCCGCGGCACCACCCGCCACACTGAGCCGTGCGTGTGCAGTTCGGCGGCGGTGGCTGTGCGCGAGGTGAAGTACAGGGCGCGCATGAGGTGTTGGGGGACGAGCCGGGCGAGGTGGGTGGCGGCCCCCAGGGCTCCCCGGTCCAGCTCGGGGAGCCCGAAGGTGGCGTCCTCGCTCGCGACGATCGCGTCGGCGTTCCCGACCAGACCGATGCCGCCTCCGAGACAGAAACCCTGCACCGCCGCCACCACGGGGACCTCGCACTCGTACACGGCCGAAAAGGCCTCGAAACAGCCGCGGTTGGCACCGATGAGCGCGGCCCGCCCGCGGCCCTGGATTTCCTTGATGTCCACGCCCGCGTTGAAGCCGCGCCCCTCGGCGGCCAGCACCACACACCGCACCTCCGGATCGCGTCCGGCCGTGCGGACGGCGTCGGCCAGCGCGAACCAGCCGGTCACCGGGAGGGCGTTGACGGGCGGGTGGTCGACCGTGACGACGCGGATCCCCTTTTCCGGGGACGAGGTGGAGACACTCATGGGCGCATCAGCTACCTTCCACCTAACGTTTGTTAGGTGGAAGGTAGCAGCGGATGGAGCTGAACGGGAAGCTCGCCGTCGTCACCGGCGGCACGCGGGGCGTCGGCGCCGGGATCGCCCGGGCCTTCGTGGAGGCGGGGGCGGAGGTGGTGGTGGGGGCGCGTCGGGCGCCGGAAGTGCCGTGCGAGGGCGCCGAGTTCAGGTCTCTGGATGTACGGGACCCGGCATCGGTGAGCCGCTTCTTCTCCGGCCTCCCCCGTCTCGACGTCCTCGTGAACAACGCGGGCGGCACCCCGTACCGGCTCCTGACCGAGGCGGACGCGGAGCGGCACGCGCGCGTGCTGGAACTGAACCTGACCGCGCCGTTGATGGTCTCGCTCGCCGCGTACGGGCTGCTGCGGCGGGCCCGGGGGAGCGTGGTGATGATCGGCAGCGTGAGCGGCGGCCGGCCCTCGCCGGGTTCGGCGGCGTACGGGGCGGCGAAGGCGGGACTGGAGAGCCTGGCCCGCTCGATGGCGGTGGAGTGGGCGCCGGAGGTCCGCGTCAACACGCTGGTGGTCGGGATGGTCCGCACCGAGTTGGCGCACCTGCACTACGGCGGCGAGGAGGGTGTCGCGGCGGTGTCGAGGACGGTCCCGCTGGGCCGCCTGGCCGAGCCCGCGGATGTGGGCGCGGCGGCGGTCTTCTTGGCCTCGGACGCGGCCGCGTATGTCACCGGGGCGAGCCTGCAGGTGCATGGCGGTGGGGAGCGGCCTGCGTTTCTGGATGCGGCAACTGTCAACAAGGAGGCGTGAGATGAGCGCGGCAACTGCCAACAGGGAGGGCTGAGATGACCGGAATCTGCGACGGACGGGTCGTCGTCGTCACCGGTGCGGGCCGGGGCCTCGGCCGTGCCCACGCGCTTGCCTTCGCGGCGGAGGGGGCGAGGGTGGTGGTGAACGACCTCGGCGTCGGCCTCGACGGCACGGCGGACCCCGACAGCCCGGCGGCACGCGTCGTCGAGGAGATCTGCTCGGCGGGCGGCGAGGCGGTGGCCCACGGCGGTGACGTAGCGACGACGGAGGGCGCGGCGTCACTGATCCGTACGGCCTTGGAGGCGTACGGCCGTCTGGACACGCTGGTCAACAATGCCGGGTTCCTTCGGGACCGGATGCTGGTGAACCTCTCCGAGGACGAGTGGGACGCCGTGATGCGCGTCCACTTGAAGGGCCACTTCCTCCCCCTGAAGCATGCGGCGGCCCACTGGCGCACGGAGACGAAGGCGGGCCGCACCCCGACGGCCAGGATCGTCAACACCAGCAGCGGCGCAGGCCTGTTGGGTGCGGTCGGTCAGGGCAACTACAGCGCGGCGAAGGCGGGAATCGTGGCGCTGACACTGGTGGCGGCGGCCGAACTGTCCCGCTACGGAGTCCAGGTCAACGCGGTTGCCCCGGCGGCCAGGACGAGGATGACGGAGCAGACCTTCGCCACCACCATGGCAGCCCCGAAGTCCGGCTTCGACGCGATGGCCCCGGAGAACGTCTCCCCACTGGTCGTCTGGCTGGGCTCAGCGGCGAGCACGGGAGTGACCGGACGTGTCTTCGAGGCAGAGGCCGGCCGCATCACGGTGATGCAGGGCTGGAGAAGGGGCCCGAGCGCGGACAAGGGGGCGCGGTGGGGTGCGGGCGAGGCGGGAGAGACGGCGCTGAAGCTGCTGGGGGAGTCGGAGGAGCCGGGGCCGGTGTACGGCTCTTAGCCCGTCGGGCGCTTGAGGACAAGGCCCGGCTTTTCAGCCCGTCCGGCGTTTGAGGACGAGGCCGTTCAGGCCGAAGCGGGGGTCTGGGGGCGGCAGCCCCCAGGGATGGGACGGGTAGGGGCGGCGGGGGCGAAAACCCTACGTGTCGCATTCCAGCACCGTCCGGCACAACCCACACCGCGCCCGCACCCGCCCCTTGACCGGCACCCGAATCCGCTGATGACACGTAGGGCAAGGAAACGACACCCGCAGCCCCCCACCATCCGGACTGAACGTGTACGGCGCCCCCGGCCCCGGCCCCCCACCCCCATGCCGCCGATCCCGTGCATACCGCCGCCGCCCAGCCCACCCCGCCGCAGTCAACGGCGGCTGCTGCTCGTCCCGCCGAGCCTCCACCATCCCCTTGCCGTATGCCGTGTACGCCTGCGGACTGGTGAACCACACCGAGGGATCCTCCCCGAAGACCAGCGCCCGCTTGGCGAGGACATACCCGAACTCCTCCGGCGTCAGATATCCCAGCTTCTGCGAAGACGCCCCGTCCTCCCGGTACGCGTCCAGCAGCAACCACCCGGCGCCCAGATACGTCGTCGCCGTGTCCGTGAGGATCTCGTTGTCCCGCGTGCCCGGAAACGACAGATCCAGCCGGTGCAGATACACATGCATGATCTCGTGCGCCAGCGCCGCCCCGATATCCCGCCGATGCGTCCGGAACCGGTCGTTCAGCTCCACGAAGTACTCGGGCCCCGCGGCGAGTTCGACATTCGCCGCATGCGTCATCTCACGAAAGCTCACGATGATCCGCGCGTCCGGCAGCCGATAGTGCCGCACCAGCTCCCGAGCCACCCGCTGCGTCCCTAGATACAGATCATCGGTGTCGCAGAAGGCCACATCCGCGGGGACGACACTGCTCGCGAACGTCTGAATCGTGTCGTACGACAACCGCTTGTACAGCGCGGTGATCGCCGCCCGCACCGTCTCCAGGTGTGGGTAGCCGTGCTCGACCGGTCCGCCGTTCGCCACGTCCGAACCCCCAAGACGCCTGAACCCGAATCCACTCTACGGGGATGTGAGGGATATTTCCCCGCTCGGGTTCCATCCCGGGTACGTGAGATCCGTCCTTGTCATGCCCCCTCCTTGATCTTCATACTGCGGGCCGCCCAACCCCCCACGAAAGGACATGCGTTGACCCATAACATGCCCAAGAGAAGCGGCGGCCTGACCCTGGTCAAGAGAGCCGCGGCGCTCAGTGCCGTCGCCCTCGCGGTCGCCTCCCTCCAGCCCCTGAGCTCCGCCCAGGCCGCGGACACCCGCGTCGTCGGTGGAACGCCCGCGGCGCAGAACGAGTTCCCCTTCATGGTCCACCTCTCGATGGGCTGCGGCGGGGCGCTCTACAAGAAGGACATCGTCCTGACCGCCGCCCACTGCATGGACGGCTCCGGCAACAACACGAGCATCACCGTCACCGCGGGGGTCAATGACCTCAACTCCTCCGCGGCGATCAAGGTCAAGTCGACCAAGGTCAAGATGGCCCCGGGCTACGACGGCACCGGCAAGGACTGGGCGCTGATCAAGCTCGCCAAGCCGATCGACAAGCCCACGATCAAGATCGCCACCACCGAACGCTACAACCGCGGCATGTTCACGATCGCGGGCTGGGGCGACACCCGCGAGGGCGCCGGCACCGGCACCACCAAGCTGCGGAAGGCCACCGTGCCGTTCGTCGCCGACCGCGTGTGCAAGCGTCACTACGGCAACCGTCTGGTGGCCAAGGAGGAGCTGTGCGCCGGCTGGACGCGCGGCGCCGTCGACACCTGCCAGGGTGACTCCGGCGGCCCGATGTTCCGCAAGGACGACGCCGGCAAGTGGATCCAGGTCGGCATCGTCAGCTGGGGCGACGGCTGCGCCCGCGCGGGTGTGCCCGGCGTCTACACCCAGGTGAACACGTTCGCCGCCGACATAGCCCGGGCCGCGTCGGCCCTGTAGGCACGCGGCCGTGCACGGCGTGAGCCGCACGCCCTCACCGTCAGGGAGGGCGTGCGGCTCACTTCAGGCGCTTCTCAGGACGGGCGCCTGAGCCGCAGCGTTCTCGAACTCCAGCACCCACACCTCGTTCTCCCCCTCGCGCAGCACAGGACCCGGCACGAACAGCGCCCGCTGCGGTCCCGCCGACCAGTACCGGCCGAGATCGAAGCCGTTCACCCACACGAACCCCCGTGTCCAGCCGGGCAGTTCCAGCAGCGCGTCCCCGGCACCCCGGACGGTCACCGAGCCCCGGTACAGCCCCGGCGCCCCCGTCCCGCCGTCGAGCCCCTGGAACGGCACGTCCGACACGTCGTCCAGGTCGTCGAGCCGCAGCCCACGCGCGCGTACGTCGTGCAGATACTGCCGCTCGTGCAGGATCCCCCCGGTGATCCCCTTGGCCTCCCCGCAGCGCGGCCCGTAGTTGACCCGCCCCAGGGACTCCACCCACAGCTCCACACGCGCGTGCCCGGCGACGGGCTCCTTGAGCCGCTCGTCCTCCTCGGTGAGCACCCCGGCCCGCTCCCCGTCGACGTACACCACCGCGATGTCCCGCAGCCCGCGCGCGATCAGCGGATACGGCTGCCGCGGCCCCGGCACGGTCACCTCGTACCGCACCACGCCCCGGTCGACGCCCAGCTCCTCGAATGTCGGCGGGACGGGCCCGGACACCTCCGCACCCCCACGCGCCTCCAGTACGGCGTCCAGGGGCGTCCAGCCGGTCAGGCGGGCCTCGGCCGGGGCGGCCAGCGAGGCCGGCGGGGGAGGGGGCTCGGGGAGCGGTCCCTCGGTGTACTCGGCGAGGACCTCGCGGAGGGCCCAGAACTTCGCCGTGGGCCGCCCGGCCTCGTCGATCGGCGCGTCGTAGTCGTAGGACGTCACGTCGGGCTCCAGCGGCCCGTCGTGCAGCTCGCCGCCGCCCCGGTTGGCACCCGCCCAGCCGGCGAAACTGGTGCCGCCGTGCGCCATGTACACGTTGACCGAGGCCCCGCACTCCAGGATCTCCCGCAGGACCGCGGCGGCGTCCTCAGGGTCCCGTACGACGTGTTCGGCGCCCCAGTGGTCGAACCAGCCGCACCAGAACTCCATGCACATCAGCGGACCCCCCGGCTGGTGCCGCCGCAGCGTCCGGAACGCCTCCCGCGCGTCGGAGCCGAAGTTCACGGTGGCCAGAACCCCCGGGACCGAGCCGCCGGTCAGCATGTGGTCCTCCGGGCCGTCCGAGGTGAACAGCGGGACCGTGACGCCCTCCGCGCGCAGCAGCTCGGCCAGCCACCGCAGGTACGTCGCGTCCGAGCCGTAGCTGCCGTACTCGTTCTCGACCTGGACCATGATCACCGGGCCGCCCCGGTCCACCTGCCGGGACACGATGCCGGGCAGCAGTTGACGGAACCAGTCCTGCACGGGGCGGAGAAAACGCTCGTCACGCGTGCGTGCGTGGCCGGGCACCCAGTGCGGCAGCCCGCCGTTCTCCCACTCGGCGCAGATGTACGGGCCCGGCCGCACGATCGCCCACAGCCCCGCCTCCCGGGCCGCGTCCAGGAAGCGGCCGAGCGCGGCCACGTCCCGGAACTCGCCCGGCCGGGGCTCGTGCAGATTCCACGGCACGTACGTCTCGACGCAGTTGAGGCCCATCGCCCGCAGCATCGCCAGACGGTGGCCCCACTGGGCCTCGTGCACCCGGAAGTAGTGCAGCGCGCCGGACAGTAGCCGTACCGGCCGCCCGTCCAGCAGAAACTCGGTGTCCCCCACGGTGAAGTCGTTCATGCCGCCACCCTCACCCCCTGGCGGCGATCAGCTCCATGGACAAAGATCGGCGCTGATTGGACGTAAGTGAACGCGGGAGAGCGCCGATGTACCACACCTGGATGCGCTTCTTCACGCCCGGCCCCGTCCATCACCGTCTGGGCCTGGTCTGCCTCGGCGTCGGCCTCCAGTACGGTGCCCTGCCCACCGTCGGCCCGCGCACCCTCGACCACCATGTCGCCGTCGTCATCAGCGCCGGCGGCGGCTGGTACCGCGGCCCCGACGGCCGCCGTACCGCCGTCACCGCGCCCGCCCTGCTGTGGCTCACCCCCGGCGTCCCGCACCACTACGCCCCCGACCCCGCCACCGGCTGGGACGAGGGGTTCGTCGACTTCACCGGGCCCGCGACCACGACGTACACCGAACTCGGCTACATCGAACCGGACCGCCCTGTGGTGCCCCTTTCGGACGCCGCCGCCCCACGCGGGGTCATCGCCCGGATCGCGCGTGCCGCCCGCCGCGACAACCCGCTGCTGGAGGTCGAGACCGCGGCCGCCGTCCATGAACTCCTCGTCGCCCTGCGCCGCGCCCGCGCCGACCTCGCCCCCGACGGCGACCAGGTCCTCAAGGCCCTCGCGCGGGACGCCTGCACCCCGATGACGGTCGCCGAGCACGCCGCCCGGCACGGTATGACCCTCGCCGAACTGCGCACCGCCGTCCGCCGCGGCGCCGGATGCAGCCCCAAGGACTATCTGCTCGGCATCCGCCTGGGCCGCGCCAAGGAACTCCTCGCCGGCACCGAGCTGCCCGTCGCGGCCGTCGCCCGTCGCGTCGGATACGACGATCCGGCCTATTTCTCCCGCCTGTTCACCCGCCGCGTCGGCCTGCCCCCCGTCCGCTTCCGCGCCCAGCAGGGCCGCACCGTCCCCGGCGGCTGGAGCGACCGCGTCCCGGACCCGGACGATCCACCGATGATCGAACGACCCCGGGCTTTGTAGGGTGGTCGCCCATGACCACCAGCAACACCGGAACCGGTGACGTCGACCCCGCCGTCCGCGAGGAGCTCGCCCGGCTGCGCGACAGCATCGACAACATCGACGCGGCCGTCGTCCATATGCTCGCCGAGCGCTTCAAGTGCACCCAGCAGGTCGGCCACCTCAAGGCCGCCCACCAGCTGCCGCCCGCCGACCAGGACCGCGAGGCCCGGCAGATCGCCCGGCTGCGCACCCTCGCCGAGAACGCCAAGCTCGACCCGGCCTTCGCCGAGAAGTTCCTGAACTTCATCATCGCCGAGGTGATCAGACACCACGAGAGCATCGCCGAGGATGCCGTCAACGGCGCTGCGCCCACGGCGAACTGACCACCTCCCGCCCTCCCGGGGGTGACACGGCGCCCCGCGCGGGGCATGCTGCGCTGTGCACTCCTTGTCAGCCGACGGGCACACCCCGTCAGCGTCACGGACATAAGCTGGTTGTCCCACGCGGGAGGGACGTCGGGCCATGCCGTCGGATGCCAAGATCCTCATCGTCGACGACCATGAGGACACCCTGTACGCGCTGGAGAGCGCCCTGGCCCCCCTGGGCTACCAGCTCAGTCGCGCCACCACCGGCGACGAGGCGCTCAAGCAGGTGCTCCGCGGAAAGGTCGGGCTCCTCCTGCTCGATGTGCGCATGCCCGGCGTCAGCGGACTGGACGTGGTGCGCTACATGCGCCGCGTGGAACAGACCCAGCACATTCCGGTCGTTTTACTGACCGGCTTCGGTCCGGACCAGGAACTGACCTCCACCGCCTTCGGATTGGGGGTCGCCGACCTCGTGATGAAACCCATCGACCCCTGGGCGTTACGCACCAAGGTCCGCTACCTCTACGACGCCCACCGCCGCCACCGCGCCCTGGAACAGGAGGTCCGCGAACTGCGAGCCCTGGTCAAGGGTCAGCCCGAGACCCGTGAGCCCGTGCTGCCGCATCCCGAACCCCGTGTCCCGCCGCAGCGCGACACCTTCGGCGCCCGACCGGCGCAGGACCGGACATAGGCCGCGTACCGATCCGCCTCTGTGCGTTGTCAGTGCCATCAGGCAGCATGTCCTGCATGTCCGTACTGACGCGCGACGAAGCGCAGACCCGTGCCCAGCTCCTCGACGTCCGCAGCTACACCATCGAACTCGACCTGACCACCGGGGACGAGACCTTCGACTCCCGGACCGTCATCCGGTTCGCTACGCGCGCAGACGCGGACACCTTCGTCGAGGTCAAGCCCGCGGAACTGCGCTCGGTCACGCTCGACGGACAGCCCCTGGACCCGGAGACCCTGGACGGCAACCGGCTGCCCCTGAAGAACCTCACCGCCGGAGAGCACGAACTGCGCGTCGAGGCCGCCATGCGCTACTCGCGCACCGGCGAGGGCATGCACCGCTTCACCGACCCCACCGACGGCGAGACGTACGTCTACACCCAGCTGTTCATGGACGACGTGCAGCGCGTCTTCACGGCCTTCGACCAGCCCGACCTGAAGTCCGTCTTCGAGCTCTCCGTCACGGCCCCCGAGGGCTGGACCGTCCTCGCCAACGGCATCACCGAGCACACCGACGGCGTCTGGAAGGCCGCGCCGACCCCGTTGATCTCCACCTACCTCGTGGCCGTCGCCGCCGGACCCTGGCACTCGGTCACCATCGAACACCGCGGACTGCCCTTCGGCATCCACTGCCGCCGCTCACTCGCCCCGCACCTGGACGCGGAGGCCGACGAGCTCTTCGAGATCACCAAGCAGTGCTACGACCGCTACCACGAGAAGTTCGACGAGCCGTACCCCTTCGACTCCTACGACCAGGCATTCGTCCCGGAGTTCAACGCCGGCGCCATGGAGAACCCGGGCCTCGTCACCTTCCGCGACGAGTTCGTCTACCGCTCCGCCGTCACCGACGCCGAGCGGCAGACCCGCGCCATGGTCATCGCCCACGAGATGGCCCACATGTGGTTCGGCGACCTCGTCACCCTGCGCTGGTGGGACGACATCTGGCTGAACGAGTCCTTCGCCGAGTACATGGGCTACCAGACCCTCACCGAGGCGACCCGCTTCTCCGACACCTGGACCGACTTCGGAGTCATCCGCAAGGGCTGGGGCTACGACGCCGACCAGCGCCCGTCCACCCACCCCGTCGCCCCCGAGGCCGTCCACGACACGGCCTCCGCGCTGCTCAACTTCGACGGCATCTCCTACGCCAAGGGCGCCTCCGCGCTGCGCCAACTGGTCGCCTGGCTCGGCGAGAAGGACTTCCTCGCCGGTATCAACACCCACTTCACCCGGCACAAGTTCGCCAACGCCACCCTCGCGGACTTCATCGACTCCCTCGCCGCCCACACCGACCGCGACGTCCACGCGTGGGCGGACGCCTGGCTGCGCACCACGGGCGTCGACACCCTCACCCCGCGCGTGACGCCCGGCGACGACGGCACATACACCTTGCGGGTCGAGCGCACCGGCAGCCGCCCGCACCGCATCGCCGTCGGCCTCTACGACCTCGACGTCGCCGACGAGGGCCGCCGCCTCGTCCTGCGCGAGCGCCTGGATCTCGATGTCCCGGGGGCCGAGCCGCAGCCCATCGGCAAGCGTCCGACGCTGCTCCTGCTCAACGACGGGGACCTCTCCTACGCCAAGGTCCGCTTCGACCCCGAGTCCTTCGAGGGCGTCCGTACGGCCCTGTCCGGGCTGCCCGAGCCGCTGACCCGCGCGGTGGTGTGGAACGCCCTCAGGGACGCCGTCCGGGACGGCGAACTCCCCGCCGCCGCCTACCTGGAGACGGCCCGCACCCACCTCCCGCACGAGACGGACCTCGCCCTCGTCCAGGGCGTCCTGAGCTTCGCCGCGGCGCAGGTCGCCGACCGCTACCTCGCCCCCGAGGAACGCCCCGCGGCCCTGGCCACTCTTTCCTCCCTGTGCCGCGACCTCATCCGCCGCACCGAGGACGGCTCCCACCCCGGCCTGCGCCTGATCGCCGTACGCCACCTCATCGACGTCACCGCGCACCCCGAGTCCATCGCGGCCTGGCTCGCCGACGGCACGGTGCCCGGCGGCCCCGAGCTCGACCCCGAGCTGCGCTGGCGGATCCTGTCCCGGCTCGCGGTCCTCGGCGCGACCGACGAGGCCGCCATCGCCGCCGAGCTGGAGCGCGACCCGAGCGCCACGGGCCAGGAGGGCGCGGCGCGTTGCCGGGCGGCGCTGCCGGACGCGGAGGCGAAGTCTCGCGCGTGGGACGCGATGTTCGCCACGGACGACCTCTCCAACTACCTCTTCACCGCCACGGCCCAGGGCTTCTGGCAGCCCGAACAGGCCGATCTCGTACGGCAGTACGTGCCGCGCTTCTACGAGGACGCGGTCGCCGTCGCGGCCCGCCGGGGCCCGGCGATCGCGGACGCGGTCGGGCGCTGGGCGTTCCCGGCGTACGCGGTGGACGGCGAGACCCTGAGCCTGGGCGAGACCTGTCTGCGCGACGCGGACCCGATCCCGGCGCTGCGCCGGAAGCTGGTGGATCAACTGGACGATCTGGGGAGGGCGTTGCGGGTGCGGGAGCTTTAGCCTCCGACACGTTCAGCCTCCGACACGTTCAGCTCCTCCGACACGTTTTCCCCGCACGGAAGTACCCCCTTTCGGGTTCCGAACCCCGGGCTTTTCGGACACGTCGCTTCATGGGCGTACAAGCTGGACCCCATGAGCATGCCGCCCCTCGCCTCGGGACCCGAAGGCCCACCCGCCCTGGGCCCGTTGCTCGAAACGGTCCTGACCGCCCTGAGCGACGGCACCAGGGCCCGCGGGGGCCCGCTGCCGACGGGCGGCCCGGAGACGGTAGCGGCACGGGTACGGGCGGCCCTGGGCGACCCACTACCGGAGGAGGGCGACCCGGACGCCCTGTACGCCCTGGTCCGGGCCGTGGCGGAAGGCTCGGCCGACCCAGCACACCCTCTGTGCGCGGCCCACCTCCACTGCCCACCGTTGGCGGTAGCCACAGCCGCCGACCTGGCCGCAAGCGCCCTGAACCCTTCCCTGGACTCCTGGGACCAGGCTCCGGCGGCATCGGAGCTGGAGGTTCTGGTAGCTCGCGAACTTGCCGAGCTGGCTGCGGGCGGGGGCGGCACCCCACCGGACGCCCTCGTCACCACGGGCGGCACCGAATCCAACCAACTAGCCCTCCTCCTGGCCCGAGAAACCCACCCAGGCATCCGCCTCATCCACGCCGCCAACGCCCACCACTCCCTCCCTCGAGCCGCCTGGCTCCTCGGCCTCCCCGACCCCGTGGTCGTCCCCGCCCCCTCCGGCACCCCCGCCCCCGCAGCCCTGGACGAGGCCCTCACCCGCCTCCCGGGACCGCACCTCGTAGCCGCCACCGCGGGGACCACGGACGCAGGCCTCATCGACCCCCTCCCAGAGATCGCCGCACTCTGCGCCCGACACGGCGCCCGCCTCCACATCGACGCGGCCTACGGCGGCGGACTCCTCTTCAGCGACCGGCACCGCCACAAGCTCGCCGGCCTGGACGCAGCCGCGACCGTCACCCTCGACCTGCACAAGCTCGGCTGGCAGCCGGTCGCCGCCGGACTGCTCACCGTCCGGAACCCGCACGACCTCACCGCCCTCCACCAGCACGCCGACTACCTCAACGCCGACGACGACACCGAGGCCGGTCTCCCCGACCTCCTCGCCCGCTCCCTGCGCACCACGCGCCGCCCGGACATCCTGAAGATCGCGGTCACCCTCAGGACGCTCGGCCGCAAGGGCATCGGACGACTCGTCGACCAAGTCTGCGAGCGGGCGGCGGAGTTCGCGGACCTCGTCGACAAAAGCCCCCGCTTCGAGCTCTACGACCGCCCCACCATCAGCACGGTCGTCTTCCGCCCCCGCACCGCGCCCGACGACACGGTCGCCGCCGTACGCCGAAGGCTCATCACCGACGGCCGCGCAGTCATCGGCCGGGCAAGGCTCGACGGCCGGCTGTGGCTGAAGGTCACCCTCCTCAACCCCCACACCCGCCCGGACGACCTGGCCGCCCTCCTGAACCTCGTGGAAGGAACCACCCCCCGATGAGCCCCACCCCCGACACCCCCCGCGACCTGGTCGGCATCGGCATCGGCCCGTTCAACCTCTCCCTCGCCGCCCTCGCCCACCCGCTCGCCGAACTCGACACCGTCTTCTACGACCAGCGCCCCGCCTTCGCCTGGCACCCGGGCCTGCTGATCGAGGGCGCCACCATCCAGGTCCCCTTCCTCGCCGACCTGGTCACCCTCGTCGACCCCGCGAGCCCCTGGTCGTTCCTCAACCACCTCAAAAGCCGGGACCGGCTCTTCCCCTTCTACTTCGCCGAGCGCTTCCACATCCAGCGCGCCGAATACGACGCCTACTGCCGCTGGGTGTCCGAGAACCTCCCCGCGCTGCACTTCGGCCACCAGGTCGACGCCGTGCGCTTCAACCCCGAACGGGATGTGTTCGAGGTCGACTTCACCCAGCTCGACCCCGAAGGGGAGGCCGAGGCGCTGGGCCGTACGTACACCCGGAACATCGTCCTCGGCATCGGCACCGAGCCGTATGTCCCCGATCCGCTCAGGCCCCTCGTGGAGGCCCCCGGCGTACCCGTGTTCCACGCCGCCGACTACCTCGACCACCGCGCGGAACTGCTGTCCGCCGAGCACATCACGATCGTCGGCTCAGGACAGTCCGGCGCCGAGATCTTCCTCGACCTGCTCCGCGCCCGCCCCGCAGGCCGCGAGCGGCTGCACTGGATCGGCCGTACCGAGGCCTTCGCGCCCATGGAGTACTCCAAGCTCGGCCTGGAGCACTTCACCCCCGACTACACCCGCTACTTCCACGCCCTCGCCGAACCCGTCCGCGACCGCCTCGTCACCTCCCAGTGGCAGCTCCACAAGGGCATCGACACCGACACCCTCGCCGCCATCCACGACGAGCTCTACCGCCGTACGCTGAACGGCGGTTGGCCGGACACCGTCCTCACCCCGGGCGTCCGCGTCCGCACCGCGGGCCGGGTCGCGACCACCAAGGTCGAACTGCACCTGGAACACATCCAGCAGAACACCCGCGACCGCCTCACCACCGACGCCGTCGTCCTCGCCACCGGCTACCGCGAACGCCCCCTCGACCGCATCCTCGCCGGCCTCGACCCCTATCTGCGCCGCGACAGCCGCGAACGCCCGCGCGTGGACGAACACTTCCGACTCGTCCTCGACCCCTCCGTCACCGGCTCGGGCTGCAACGTCTACGTCCAGAACGCCGAACGCCACACCCACGGCGTCGGCACCCCCGACCTCGGCCTCGCCGCCTGGCGCAGCGCAACGATCCTCAACTCCGTGACGGAGAAGGAGCCCTACCCCCTCCCCACCCGCACGGCCTTCACCACCTTCGGCCTGGAAACACAAAAGCCCCAGATCCCGCCCGCGCGCAGGCCGAAGGCACTGACACCGCTCCTGGACGGGATCTGAGGCTGCATCAACAAGCCGCTAGAACACCGGCGTGCCGTCCCGCGTGAGCTTCCAGTCCACCGAGGCGAAGTCCTTCGGGTCCAGCACACCCTTCGCGGTGACCCACTCGGCGATCCGGGTGCGGATCTCCGTCGACTCCGCCCACAGCTCCTGCGCCGAGGCGACATGCGGGAACGCGCCGCCGCCGTTGGCACGGTAGTTGTTCACCGCGAACACGAACTGCTGCGCGTCGTCCAGCGCGGCACCGTCGTAGGTCAGGTTCTTGATCCGCGAACCCACCGCCTGGGCGATGTCGATGTCGTACGAAAGACCGGACACGTAGTCGTAGTTGTAGTCCGGGCGGCCGTTCGCGTTGGTCAGCTTCTCCACGTCCACGGCCGTACCGGCCGCCGTCTGCACGAAGTACTCCGCCGAGTACTCCAGGTATGCCTTGAGCTGCGCGCCCGTCATCAACTTGGCGACCAGCGTGTTGTCGTACACGTACAGGCTCGACAGGTCCCGGATGGTCACGTTGCCCGCCGGGATCGCCGAAGTGCGGGAGAACGGCGAGGCCTGCGCGATCACCGGCAGGGAGGCGTACTCGGTGCCCGCCAGAGCCGCCTTGACCACGTCCTCCTGGACCTTGGTGATCAGGTCGATGATCGGGGCGTCCTTGTACCGGGCGTCCACCGTGGTCAGCGTCTCGGTGGCGGTACCGACGACCTGATTGACGTACGCGACGACCTTCTCGTGCTCGTCGTCGAGCAGCTTGGTGATCTCCGGGTCGTCCGCGACCGTCTTGGAGTCACGCACCGTCGCCGCCACCGACTCGACCGTCCAGCGGCCCTTGCTGAACACCAGCTCGATGTCGAACAGCGACAGCCGCTGCGCGTAGCAGAGCGGCTCCGACAGCACGACCGTCTTGCCGGTCTTCTCGTTCGTCACCTTCAGCTCGACGATTTCCGTGTGCGCGTGGCCCACCAGGATCGCGTCGATGCCCGGCACCTGCTGGGCGACCAGCGCGGCCGAGTTCTCGATGTACGGCAGCTGGTCACCGTAGGACGAGGTGCCCGAGGAGCCGGAGTGCGCCGAGACCACCACGACGTCCGCGCCCATCGACCGCAGCTTCGGCACCCACTTCGCCGCCTGCTCCTCCAGACCGGGGAAGGTCATCCTGCCCTGGACATAGGCCTTGTCCCAGATCGCGATGCCGGGGTTGGTGAGCCCGAGGACCGCGACCTTGACCGGCGGCGCGCCCTTCACGCGGAACGTCTTCATGAAGTACGGCGGGAAGGCGGGCTTGAGGGTCTTCGCATCCAGCGCGTTCGCGCCGAGCAGCGGGAAGTCGCACTGCTCCTCGAACTTGCGCAGCGTCTCGATGCCGTAGTTGAACTCGTGGTTGCCGAGCGCCACCGCGTCGTACCCGATGGCGTTCATCGCCTGCGCCATCGGGTGCACCGGACCGCCCTCGGCGGTGATCGGCTCGACCTTGGCGTAGTAGTACGTCAGCGGGGTGCCCTGAATGGTGTCGCCGGCGTCCAGCAGCAGCGTGTTGCAGCGGCCCTTCTCCTCGCGGACCTGCTCGACCAGGGTGGCGATCCGGGCGAGGCCCTTCGCATTGCCCTTGGCGTCGGTGTACTCCGCGTCCTTGAAGTAGTCCCAGTTGAAGATGTTGCCGTGCAGATCGGTCGTGCCCATCACCGTCAGGGAGTACCGCTTGGCGGGCTTCGGACGCTTCGCGGCCTCGGCGGCCTCGGCCGCCGGAGCCGCCGCCGCGCCGGCCATGGCGACCCCCGCTCCGGTCACGGCCGACTTCTTCAGGAACTTCCGACGGTTCAGGGGCATGTCTCGGTTCTCCTCGGGATGGTCAATGACGCGCGTAGATTCTGTCCCGGACATGGCGACCGGCAATAGCCCCCGCAGGTTGCGATCTGATGTCCAAAGCTGTGAGTTGACCAGTCCGTACCCCGTCAAGAAGTGACACAGTGGGGCACATGACCACGCCCGCCGTCCCCTACGGCACCCCCGACGCCCCGCGCATCGCCGTCCGCGGCGAGGCCCACATCGAAGTCGACCCCGAGATCGGCCGGATCGGCATCACGGTCGCCTCCCGCGGCAAGGACCGCCGCTCCGCCCTGGAGGACCTCACCCGCCGCAACGCCACCGCCCTCGACCTGGTCAAGTCGTACGGCGACGCCGTGGAACGGCTGGAGACCGGCGCCTTCTCCGTGCGGCCCGAGCTCACCAAGCACGGGCGCGGCGAACGCGTGCGCACCTACCAAGGCACGGTCCATCTGACCGCCGAACTCACCGACTTCACCGCTCTAGGTGAACTCGCCACGCGGCTGGCCGACTTGGAGCTCACCCGGGTCGACGGCCCCTGGTGGGATCTGCGCCCCGCCTCGCCCGCCCACCGCCGGGCCCGTGAGCAGGCCGTGCACGAGGCGGTCCAGCGGGCCCGCGAGTACGCCGAGGCGCTGGGCACCTCACTGGCGGCCCTGGTGGAGATCGCCGACATCGGCGCCGAGGACGGCGGCCACCGCCCGATGGCGGCCGGCCGTATGCGCTCCATGGCCTTCGCGGAGGCCGCCGAGGACACCGTGGCCGCCCTCGATCTCGAACCCCAGCGCCAGCACGTCTATGCCGAGGTGAATGCACGATTCACCATGAGGCCGCCGCAGCTGTAGTTCAATTCTCCGAATTCCGCTCATCGGAGCGGCCCGCCGCACAATTCAACACTTGTCAATACTCCTTCACGCAAAGGTTGTTGAGTAGTCATGCGCGGCCAATTCGCTACCCGCCGGTAAGGCCTAGGCTCGAAGTATGCGCCGAGCAAAGATCGTTTGTACTCTGGGGCCCGCCACCGACACGTACGACCAGATCAAGGAACTGGTCGAGGCCGGAATGGACGTGGCCCGATTCAACCTCAGCCACGGCGGATACGCCGAACACGAGGAGCGCTACCAGCGCGTGCGAAAGGCCTCCGACGAGACCGGCCGCAGCGTCGGCCTGCTCGCCGACCTTCAAGGCCCGAAGATCCGCCTCGGCCGCTTCACCGAAGGACCCGTACTCCTTGAACGCGGCGACTCCTTCACCATCACCGTGGAGGAAGGCGCCGAAGGCGACCGCGAACAGTGCGGCACCACCTACGCCGGACTCGCCGGCGATGTCACCCCGGGCGAGCGCATCCTCGTCGACGACGGCAAGGTCTGCCTGGAGGTCACCGCCGTAGACGGCCCGTGTGTCCGCACCACAGTGGTCGAGGGCGGCATGGTCTCCGACAACAAGGGCCTGAACCTGCCCGGCGTCGCCGTCTCGGTGCCCGCCCTCTCCAAGAAGGACGAGGACGACCTGCGCTGGGCCCTGCGCACCGGCTTCGACGTCATCGCCCTGTCCTTCGTGCGCAGCGGACGAGACATCATGGACGTCCATCGCATCATGGACGAGGAGGGCCGCCGCCTCCCGGTGATCGCCAAGGTGGAGAAGCCGCAGGCCGTCGAGAACATCGACGACATCGTCGCCGCGTTCGACGGCATCATGGTGGCGCGAGGGGACCTGGGCGTCGAAATGCCCTTGGAACAGGTCCCGATCGTCCAGAAGCGCGCGATCAAGCTGGCGAAACGGAACGCCAAACCGGTCATCGTGGCAACGCAGATGCTCGACTCCATGATCGAGAACTCGCGTCCGACGAGGGCGGAAGCGAGCGACGTCGCCAACGCGGTCATCGACGGCACCGACGCGGTGATGCTCTCCGGCGAGACCAGCGTCGGCAAGTACGCCATCGGGACGGTCCGTACGATGGCGAAGATCGTCGAGGCAGCGGAAGAAGACCTCCTCGCCAAGGGCCTCCCGCCCCTGACCGAACGCAACAAGCCCCGCACCCAGGGCGGAGCCGTCGCCCGCGCCGCCGCCGAGATGGGCGACTTCCTCGGCGCCAAGTACCTGGTCGCATTCACCCAATCCGGAGACACCGCCCGCCGCCTCTCCCGCTACCGCTCACCGATCCCACTGCTGGCCTTCACCCCGGAGCCGGCCACGCGCTCGCAGCTGAATCTGACGTGGGGTGTGGAGACGTTTCTGGGCCCGCATGTGGACTCCACGGACGCGATGGTCGACCAGGTCGACGAACTGCTGCTGAAGTACGGCCGCTGCCAGAAGGGCGACACCGTCGTCATCACGGCCGGCTCGCCTCCGGGAGTGTCGGGCTCGACGAACCTGGTGCGCGTGCACCACATCGGCGAGGACGACAGCCCCAAGTAGCCTCAGCTGCTCAGTACTTCGGGCCCACGTGGGTGTCCATGAGGGCTACGGAGACTTTGCGGGCGATGGAGATGTTGCGGGCGTTCGCATATCGCCATTCGACGCCCACGCGATCCAGTGCCTCGGTGAAGAGGCGGATGATGTCCCTCGACAGGTTGGTGAAGAAGTACCGGGGGTATTCGTAGCGCTTCTGCTCGCCTGCGATGAGGCGGGTCGTCCAGTTGGTGATGCGGCAGCCGTCGGAGTGGATGAGGCCGCGGATGAACTCCCAGGGGTGGGCGTCGACAATCTCCTGCTGCCAGGGTTCAAGGGCGATGGTGCGCTCGTACTTCTTGCCGGGACCGTGCTGAGGGAAAAGCCGGGGCCAGTGCCGGGAGTAGCTGGTCACCATCGCGTATCCCTGTTTCTGAAGGGTGTAGACACCGATGCCGGGACGCACCTCGGAGATGGCCTCGCGGCACTGTTGCATGAGTCCCGGCCACGCGTCGGCGCACGCGATGCGCAGGTAGTAACCGCTGCGCCGATGGGCGCTGATGCAGCCGTCGCCGAGATAGAGGCCCAGCAGGTACGCGTACGCGCTTTCATCCGCGGGTGGTCCCGGGTCCGGAGCCGCAATGCGGGGAAGCGGCTCAAGGCGGTGTCGCCAGGAGCGGATTGCGGCTCGGGAGATACCCGTCTCGCGGCTGACCGAATTCAGGCTGCGCCCCTGTGCAACCAGCGCGAGGGCTCGCTTACGAGTGCTGACGTCGTACATGCGAACACCCTGTGAGAGTGATCGCGGCGACACGCAGCAAAAAGCGGATGTTCACGAGAACGTGGACATCCGCTTTCTTGCGGCGACCTTGGAAACCAAGGAAAAGTGCCCCGAGTCGGATTCGAACCGACGCTGTATGGGTTTTGAATCCATGGCCTCTACCGCTGGGCTACCGGGGCCCCTTCAAAAGGAAGGTCAGCGGTCACCCGCCGTGCCCCCACCTTACCGCAGCTAGGTAGGCTCTTGTCAGCAGCACCCCTGCCCCTGAACGAGGAGCCCCCGTGACCGCCCCCGAGTCGCCCCAGCCCGTAGACGCGCCCGACGACGACAAGTCGCACGTGCCTCCGCTGACGACCCGCGTCGTCATTGCCGAGGACGAAGCGCTCATCCGGCTCGACCTCAAAGAGATGCTCGAAGAAGAGGGGTACTCCGTCGTCGGTGAGGCGGGCGACGGTGAGCAGGCCATCGAACTGGCCCGGGAGCACCGGCCCGACCTCGTCATCCTCGATGTGAAGATGCCCAAGCTGGACGGTATCTCCGCCGCCGAGAAGATCGCCGAGGAGAGCATCGCGCCGGTCCTCATGCTCACCGCGTTCTCGCAGCGCGACCTGGTGGAGCGGGCCCGGGACGCCGGCGCGATGGCGTACCTGGTCAAGCCGTTCAGCAAGAGCGATGTCGTACCGGCGATCGAGATGGCCGTCTCGCGGTTCACCGAGTTGAAGGAGCTGGAGAAGGAGGTCGCCGACCTCACCCAGCGCTTGGAGACCCGCAAGCTCGTCGACCGCGCCAAGTCGATCCTTCAGACCGAGTACGGCCTGACCGAGCCGGCCGCCTTCCGGTGGATCCAGAAGACGTCGATGGACCGGCGCATGTCGATGCAGCAGGTCGCCGAGGCCGTCATTCAGGACGCCGACGAGAAGAAGGCCGCCAAGGGCTGAGCCCCAGGGCGGTACGACGAAGGCCCGCACCCCTGGCGAGGGGTGCGGGCCTTCGTCGTAGCGGATCAGTCTTCGCCGAGGTAGGCCTTGCGGACCGACTCGTCGTGCAGCAGGTCCTGGCCGCTGCCCGACAGGACGATGTTGCCGACCTCCATGACGTGGCCCTGGTCGGCGAGCGAGAGCGCCGCCTGGGCGTTCTGCTCGACCAGCAGGATCGTGGTGCCCTGCGACTTCAGCTCGGCGATCGTCGCCATGATCTTCTGCATCATGATCGGCGACAGACCCATGGAGGGCTCGTCGAGCATCAGCAGCTTCGGCCGGGACATCAGGGCGCGGCCCATCGCCAGCATCTGCTGCTCACCGCCGGAGAGGGTGCCGGCCGCCTGGTTGCGGCGCTCTCCGAGGATGGGGAACAGGTCGTACGCCTTCTGGATGTCCTTCTCGATGCCTTCCTTGTCCTTCCTGAGGAAGGCGCCGAGCTGGAGGTTCTCGAAGATGGTCAGGCGCGGGAAGATGTGCCGGCCCTCGGGGGAGTGGGCCAGGCCCAGCGCGACGATCTTGTGGGCGGCGATACCGGTGAGCGGCTGGCCGTCGAAGACGATCTTCCCGGAGGAGGGCTTCAGCAGGCCCGACAGGGTGCGCAGGGTCGTGGTCTTGCCGGCGCCGTTGGTGCCGATCAGGGTGACGACCTCGCCCGCGTCGACCTTGAACGAGATGCCCTTGACGGCCTCGATCTTGCCGTACGCGACCCTGAGGTCCTCGACCTCAAGCAGTGCGGTCACTGGTCGGCCCCTTCCGTGGTGCTCTGTGCCTCGGCCGCCGCGACCTCGGCGGCCTCCGCCTCACCGGGCTCGCCCTCGAAGGGCTCACCGAGGTAGGCGGCGATGACCCGCTCGTCGGCCTGGACGACCTCGGAGGTGCCTTCGACCAGCTTCTCGCCCTGGACCAGGACGGCGACGCGGTCGCTCAGGTTGAAGACGAAGCGCATGTCGTGCTCGATGAGGAGAACGGCGATGCCCTTGTCGCGGATCGCGAAGACCAGGTCCTCGGTCGCCCGTGTCTCCTGCGGGTTCATGCCGGCCGTCGGCTCGTCCAGGAGCAGCAGTCCCGGCTCGGAGGCGAGGGCGCGCGCGATCTCCAGCTTGCGCTGCTCGCCGTAGGGGAGGTTACGGGCGAGGTGGTCGCGCTTGTGGGCGAGGCCGATGAACTCCAGGAGTTCCATGGCCCGTTCTTCGCTGTCCCGTTCCGCCTTCTTGAAGCCGGGGCCGCGCAGCAGCGCCGACCACAGGCCTTCCTTCGTCCGTGTGTGACGGCCGACGAGGACGTTCTCCAGCACTGTCATGTTGGCGAAGAGGCGGATGTTCTGGAACGTACGGGCGATGCCTGCCTGTGTCACGAGGTGCGGCTTGGGCGGCAGCACGGTGCCCTTGTAGGAGACCGTGCCCTCGGTGGGGACGTACAGGCCTGTCAGGCAGTTGAAGAAGGTCGTCTTGCCGGCGCCGTTGGGGCCGATCAGGCCGACGATCTCGCCGGCGTTGACTGTGAAGTCCACCGAGCGGACGGCGGTGAGGCCGCCGAAGCGCATGGTGACGTCGCGGGCTTCGAGTACAGGTGTCGTCATGGTTCGTTACGCCCCTGCCTTGGTGACGGCCGGTTCGTCGGTCAGCGTCGCTTGTTCTGGTACGTCGAGTTGGCCGGTCTCGTGGAATTCGAGCTGGCGGCGGCGGTTGGCGATGATGCCTTCCGGGCGGAAGCGCATCAGCAGCACCAGTGCGATACCGAAGGCCAGCAGCGACTTGTCCTGGAGGAAGTTGAGCTTCTCCGGGAGCAGGTAGAGCAGCGCCGCACCCAGCAGCGGGCCTGCGACCGTGCCCATGCCGCCGAGGACGACGGCGGCCAGCAGGAACGCCGAGTTGGGCGGCGTGGAACCGGCGAACTGGTACGGCGTCGGCACCACGGAGTAGGTGACGTGGGCGCTGACGGTTCCGGCCAGGCCTGCGAGGGCCGCGCCGAGGGCGAAGGCGACGAGCTTGACCCGGAAGCCGTTGATGCCCATGGCGGTCGCGGCGGTCTCGTCCTCCCGGATGGCGATCCAGGAGCGGCCGATGCGGGAGTCCGCGGCGCGTGTGTAGACGAGGACGACGATGGCCATGATTAGGACCATCAGCAGGTAGTAGTTGGCGAACCGGCCGAGGGTGAAGCCGCCGATGTCGTGCGACTCGCCCAGGTTGAACCCGAAGAAGCTCAGGTCCGGGATGGACGGGATGCCGTTGGGGCCGTTGGTGATGTCCGGACCGGAGTCGCCGTCCATGTTGTTCACGGCGATACGGAAGATCTCACCGAAGCCCAGGGTGACGATGGCGAGGTAGTCGCCGCGCAGGCGCAGTGTCGGGGCACCGATGAGCACACCGAACAGGAGCGAGGCGGCGGCGCCCGTCAATGCCGAGGCCCAGAACGGGAACTGCACGCCGGAGAACCGGGAGAACTCGGAGCCCGAGACCAGCGCGGCGGTGTAGGCGCCGACGCCGAGGAAGGCGACGTAGCCGAGGTCCAGCAGGCCGGCGAGGCCGACGACGATGTTCAGACCGAGGGCGACGGTTCCGAAGATCAGGATGTTTACGCCGATGTTGGCGTAGTGGTCGTCGGTCTGGGTGAAGGGGAACGCGATCGCGGCGACGAAGCCCATGGCCAGCGTGAAGCTGCGGTTGTGGGAGACGATCCGGGAGAAGCGGTCCAGCAGACCCGCTGTGTGCAGGGCCCACAGCGAGAAGGAGATCAGGATCAGGTAGCCGACGAAGAGCTCGCCGTACTCCGTGTCGATGCCGTAGGTGAAGACGGCCAGGCCGATCACGGTGACGGCGGTGATGACGGCCCGCTCGATCCAGGGCGCGAGCGTCTTCGGGGCGGGGATCCGGTCGGGCTTGGCGACGTACGCCTTCAGGTTCTCCTTGAGGTCGTCACCGAGTTGCTCGGGCAGGGCGAGGGCGCCGAGCACGGGCAGCAGGGAGGCGATTGCCGCGATCCAGCCGCCGGGCTCCAGGTTGACCACACCGCCGAGTTCCGCGCAGATGGCGATGACGGTGAACCAGGTGGTGGCGAAGCCGCCGAGCGCGGTGAGCGCCAGGGGGGCGTTGTTCCCCGCCGGTATCAGCCAGCCGAGGCCGGGGATGCCGTACGAGGACAGCGCGAACAGTGCGGTGAGCGCACCGGCGATGAAGGTCAGCCACTGCAGGCCGCCCGGGTAGCCGGTGATGGTGAGGTCGCCGGGGAACTCGGAGGTCCAGGTCCAGGCGAGGAAGGCCGAGGCGGCGGTGGCGATACCGCCGGCCAGCAGGAGCGCGCGGGCCGCGGCGAGCGGCAGCGGGAGCAGGCCGCGCGTGGCCGGGATGGGGGCGGCCGGCGTGGCCTCAGTGGTCTTCTCGATCTCGGTCACGTGATCACGCCCTGTCCGCGACGCGCTCGCCGAGCAGGCCCTGTGGCCTGACCAGGAGTACGAGGATGAGGAGGCAGAAGGCCCAGACGTTGGCCCAGCTCTGACCGCCGAGCTGCTGCATGCCGGGGATCTCGTCGATGTACGCGGAGGCCAGGGTCTCGGCGATACCGAGGACCAGACCGCCGAGCATGGCGCCGTAGATGTTGCCGATGCCGCCGAGGACGGCCGCGGTGAACGCCTTGAGGCCCATCAGGAAGCCCATGCGGTAGTCGATGTTGCCGTACTTCAGGCCGTAGGCGACGGCGGCGACGGCGGCGAAGAAGCCACCGATCGCGAAGGCGATCACGATGATGCGGTTGGTGTCGATGCCCATCAGCTGGGCGGTGTCCGGGTCCTGTGCGGTGGCCTGCATGGCGCGGCCGGTGCGGCTCTTGCGGACGAAGTACGCCAGGGCCGCCATGCACACGATCGCGGAGACGATCAGGAAGATGTCGGCGTCCTTGATGGTGACGGAGCCGATCTCATGGGTGGCGTCCAGGCCCGGGAACGCGATGGCGCGGTCGGCGCCGGGGTAGAAGTTCCGGACGACCTCCTGGAGTGCCAGGGAGAGGCCGATGGCGGTGATGAGCGGTGCCAGGCGTGGTGCTCCGCGCAGTGGTCGGTAGGCGAACCGTTCCGCGCCGACGGCGATGAGGATGGCCACGAGGCCACCGCCTATCAGCATCAGCGGGACGGCGACGGCCATCGCCGTGCCGTCGGGGAGGATGTAGAAGTAGACCGTGAAGGCGCCGAAGGCCCCGGTCATGAAGATCTCGCCGTGCGCGAAGTTGATGAGCTGGACGATGCCGTACACCATCGTGTAGCCGATGGCGATCAGCCCGTACATCGAGCCTAGAAGCAGCCCGTTGGCCAGCTGCTGCGGCAGGGTGTTCACCGCATGGCCTCCATGTCGCTGGATGTCGTGTGCACTGGTCGCGTGCAAGGTCGTGGTCGCACTGAACGTGTGTGGGTGTGAGAACGGGCCGCGCGGTCGGGGTCCCCTCCCGCGCGGCCCGTGGGTTACTGGTGGGCTGCCTGGGTCAGCCGAGGTCGGCGGTGCCGGTCTTCACAGGCTTCCACGCACCCTTTTCGACCTGGTAAACCGTCAGCTGCTTGTTGGTGGTGTCGCCGTACTCGTCGAACGCGACCTTGCCGGACAGGCCCTCGAAGTCCGACTTCTGGACTTCCTCGACGACCGTGGACCGCAGGGCGTTGATGTCGCTCGGGACCTTGCCGTCGTTGGCGTCGACGGCCGCCTTCACGGCCTTGATGATGGCGGTGGTGGCGTCGTAGGCGTACGCGCCGTAGGCGCCGTAGTCACCCTTGTAGCCCTTGGACTTGTAGGTCTCGATGAACGTCTTCGCGGCGGGCAGGGTGTCCGCGGGGACACCGATCGCGGTGGCGAGGTCGCCCTCGGTGGCGGCGCCGCCGGCCTCGATGTAGGTGGTGGCGAACATGCCGTCACCGCCGAACAGCGGGATCTTCACCCCGGCGTCCTTCATCTGCTTGGTGAGCAGCGCGGACTCGTCGTACTGGCCGCCGTAGTAGAGCAGGTCGGCGCCGGAGTTCTTGATCTTGGTGACCAGCGAACCGAAGTCCTTGTCACCGGTGTTGACGTGGTCGGTCTGGACGACCTGGCCACCCAGCTTCTTGAACTGCTCGTTGAAGATCTTGGCCAGGCCGGCGCCGTAGGTCTGCTTGTCGTCGACGACGAAGGCCTTCTTCTTCTTGAGGCCGTTGTACGCGTAGTCGGCGGCGAAGCTGCCCTGCAGCTCGTCGGTGGTGGCGGTGCGGAAGTAGGTGTCGAACGGCCGCTTCTTCTCGCTCTGCCAGTCCTTGCCCTGGGTCAGCTCCGGGGCGGTGTTGGACGGGGAGATCTGCACCATCTTGGCCGAGGCGAAGACCTGCTGCATCGTCTGGGCGACGCCGGAGTTCAGCGGGCCGACGGCGCCGACGGCGGTCTTGTCGCCGGTGATCGCGGTGGCGTTCGTCTGGCCGGTGGCCGGCTGCGCCTTGTCGTCGTAGGCCTTGAGCTTGAAGGTCACGCCCGGGACGAGCTTGTTCTTGTTGGCGTCGTCGACAGCGATCTGGGCGCCGTACTGGATACCGAGGCCGGTGGTGGAGTTCTCACCGGACAGCGGGGCGTCCACGCCGATGGTCAGGGTGGTGGTGTCCCCGCCGCTGTTGTCGCTGCCGCCGTTGTCGTCTCGGGAGCCGCAGGCGGTGAGCGTCAGAGCTCCGGTCGCAAGGACGGAGGTAAGTATCACCAAGGAACGTCGCACAATCAGTCCTTTCCGCAGTCACGCCCGCCCGGGTAGGGGCGGCGGGTGCCGCGCTGGTACCGAACTCCCGATGGAGCGGTGACTGGCCGTGACTCTAAGCCCGGTATGTGCGGATGGGCATCGGGGCGAGCTTCCTTGTGACTTTCTTGTTATGACGTGGTGGAGGGCGGGGATCGGGTGAGGGCGCTCTCAGCCGTTTTGGCGGAATATCCACTCAGTCCGCATTCTGAGAACTTGCACTTCCGGTTGGGCGTGGCCCCGGTCGCGCGGGTACGGCGTCGCAGGCCGCGTGGAGGAGCTCGGAAACGTCCCGCGAGAATGCGCCACCGAAGATGAAACTGTGGCGCTGTATTGCGTGAGTGTTACGCAGCGTTACGTCGAGATAGTGAAATCCCGCATCCAGGGGCAGTTCCGAACAGTCGGATACGGAAATCTCCACCGTGATACGCCGAGTTGTGCCGCCCGGCACGGTGAACTCTGGCCGGGGGACCGTCTGGGCCCTGATCCCGTCGAAGGCGGCCCCTGTGACTCGCAGGGTGACGTCGGGCCCCCGCAGCACCGACACGGCGAACCGGTAACGTCCGCTGGTGGCGGGGGAGTTGGCGGTGCTGCCGGTGCCGAGGTAATCCCACCTGGTGACGTTGACGGGCCAGGCGGAGAGGTCGAGGGGATCCCGGGGTTCGGGGTCATCGGGCGACAGGAGAAGGGCTCCGGCGGCGGCGAGCCCGGCGAGTCCTGTGGCGAGCACGGCTGCGCGCGTACGGGTGGAGAGGCCGGCCCACCGCGCCGCGAGCCGGTCGGCGAGACGCGGCGTATCGACCCCGATGACCTCGTAACTCTCGTCGGCATCAGGGGGGTTGACGGGCTCGACGGGGCCGGTGCCGGTCATGAGTGAACGGTACCCCGCACCTGGCGCCGCCGCTGCGTGCAGTCGTGCCGCAGGGCGGCACCCATAAGCGCCGGGCTGCGCGATGCACCCCCGCTCAGCCCCGGCGCAGGGTCACCTGATCAACCGGCGGCACCCACATGCTCGCCGTCGCCCGGCCGCACATCCCGCAGCAGGCAGGTCAGCCGAGCCGTACACACCCGCTTGCCGTCCTCGTCACTGATCACGATCTCGTACGTCGCCGTGGACCGCCCCCGATGCACCGGCGAGGCCACCCCGGTCACCAGACCCGACCGCGCCCCCCGATGATGCGTGCAGTTCAGATCGACACCCACGGCGATCTTCGAAGACCCCCCGTGCAACATCGACCCCACAGACCCCAGAGTCTCCGCCAGCACCGCGGACGCACCCCCGTGCAGCAGCCCGTACGGCTGCGTGTTCCCCTCCACCGGCATCGTCCCGACCACCCGCTCCGCCGACGCCTCCAGGATCTGCACCCCCATCCGCGTCCCCAGGTGCCCCGCCGAGAACAGTGCCGGCAGATCCACCCCGAGCGCGGCGTACTCGTCGATGACCTCTTGCGGGAACTTCACCTGCTGCTGCTCGCCCATGGGGCCAGACTCCGTTCGTCGTCGATCCGGTCCAGCGTTCGCCGGCACCTGAGCAAACGCTCAGTCGGTCGCCGATTGTTCCAGACGCACCACGACGGACTTGCTGGCCGGGGTGTTACTGGTGTCCGCGGTGGCATCCAGCGGCACCAGCACATTGGTCTCGGGGTAGTACGCCGCCGCACACCCCCGAGCCGTCGGATAGACCACGACCCGGAACCCGGGAGCCCTCCGCTCGACCCCGTCCTTCCACTCACTGACCAGATCGACGTACGAACCGTCCGCGACCCCGAGCGCCGACGCGTCCTCGGGATGCACCAGCACCACCCGCCGGCCGTTCTTGATCCCCCTATAACGGTCGTCGAGCCCGTAGATCGTGGTGTTGTACTGGTCGTGCGACCGCAGCGTCTGCAACAGCAGCCGCCCCTCGGGCAGCTCCGGGTACTCGACCGGCGCCGCGGTGAAGTTCGCCTTGCCCGTCGCCGTCGGGAACCGCCGCTCGTCACGCGGAGCGTGCGGCAGGGCGAACCCACCGGGATGCGCCACGCGCGCGTTGAAGTCCTCGAACCCCGGGATGACCCGCGCGATGCGATCACGGATCGTCGCGTAGTCCTTCTCGAACTCCTCCCACGGCACCCGGCTGTCCGAGCCGAGCACCCGCCGTGCCAGCCTGCAGACGATCGCCGTTTCCGACAGCAGCTGCGCACTCGCCGGCTCCAGCCGCCCGCGCGAGGCATGCACCATGCCCATGGAGTCCTCGACGGTCACGAACTGCTCGCCACTGCCCTGAAGATCACGCTCGGTGCGCCCGAGCGTGGGCAGAATCAGCGCCCGCGCTCCCGTGACCGCATGCGAACGGTTCAGCTTGGTCGACACATGCACCGTCAGGCGCGCCCGCCGCATCGCCGCCTCGGTCACCTCGGTGTCGGGCGACGCCGACACGAAGTTGCCGCCCATCGCGAAGAAGACCTTCGCCTTGTCGTCCCGCATCGCGCGGATGGCCCGTACGACGTCATAGCCGTGCTCCCGCGGCGGCGCGAACCCGAACTCCTTCTCCAGGGCGTCCAGGAAGGCCGGGGCGGGCCGCTCGAAGATGCCCATCGTGCGGTCGCCCTGCACATTGGAGTGACCGCGCACCGGGCACACACCCGCGCCCGGGCGCCCGATGTTGCCGCGCAGAAGAAGGAAGTTGACCACCTCGCGGATGGTCTGCACGGCGTGCTTGTGCTGGGTGAGCCCCATCGCCCAGCAGACGATCGTCCGCTCGGAGGCGAGGATCATGCCCAGCGCCCGCTCGATGTCCGGGCGGGTGAGGCCGGTCGCCGCCAGCGTCTTGTCCCAGTCGGCGGCCCGCGCGGCGGCTGCGAACTCCTCGTAACCGTGGGTGTGTTCGCGTACGAACTCCTCGTCGACCGCGCCGTCAGTGTCCAGGATCAGCTTGTTGAGCAGCCGGAACAGTGCCTGGTCGCCGCCGATGCGGATCTGCAGGAACAGATCGGTCAGCGCGGCGCCCTTGAGCATGCCCTGCGGGGTCTGCGGGTTCTTGAACCGCTCCAGGCCGGCCTCGGGCAGCGGGTTGACGCTGATGATCTTCGCGCCGTTGGCCTTGGCCTTCTCCAGGGCGGAGAGCATCCGCGGGTGGTTCGTGCCGGGGTTCTGACCGGCCACGATGATCAGGTCGGCCTGGTAGAGGTCCTCCAGCAGGACACTGCCCTTGCCGACGCCGATGGTCTCGTTCAGCGCGGAGCCCGACGACTCGTGGCACATGTTCGAGCAGTCCGGCAGATTGTTGGTGCCGAACTCGCGGGCGAACAGTTGATAGAGGAACGCCGCCTCATTGCTCGTGCGCCCCGAGGTGTAGAAGAGGGCCTCGTCCGGGGAGCCGAGGGCCGCCAGCTCCTCGGCGACGATGTCGAAGGCGCGCTCCCAGGTGACCGGCTCGTAGTGGTCGCCGCCCTCGGGGAGATACATGGGGTGGGTCAGCCGCCCCTGCTGGCCCAGCCAGTAGCCGCTGCGGGTCGCCAGGTCCGCGACGGAGTGCGCGGCGAAGAACTCCGGGGTCACCCGGCGCAGGGTGGCCTCCTCGGCGACCGCCTTCGCGCCGTTCTCGCAGAACTCCGCGGTGTGCCGGTGCTCCGGCTCCGGCCAGGCGCAGCCCGGGCAGTCGAAGCCGTCCTTCTGATTGACCCGCAGCAGCGTCAGCGCGGTCCGCTTCACGCCCATCTGCTGCTGGGCCATGCGCAGGGTGTGCCCGATGGCGGGCAGCCCCGCGGCCGCGTGCTTCGGCTCGGCGACCTGCGGCGCGTCCTGAACCGGATCACCCTTGGGGGGCTTCGTCGCCATCGCACGCTCTCCTTACGACTGCGTATGTGAGGTACGTCTCCGATCCTCGCACGTGTCAGTGACATCGCCCGAGCCCGGGTTCGCCGTGGGGCAGGAGCACTGTTTGCGGCAGCCGCTCGGGCACCGTCGATCCGGCCGTGTCCCGACTGTCAGTGCGGCGTGGCAGGATCGGGGACGTGGCAGAGACAGCATCGAAGAAGACCGAGACGACCCCCGGCGGCAACCGCCCGCGCCTGATGCTCATGGACGGGCATTCCCTGGCCTACCGCGCGTTCTTCGCGCTGCCCGCGGAGAACTTCACGACGGCGACGGGCCAGCCGACGAACGCGATCTACGGCTTCGCGTCGATGCTGGCCAACACCCTGCGCGACGAGGCGCCCACCCACTTCGCGGTCGCCTTCGACGTGTCCCGCAAGACCTGGCGCTCCGAGGAGTTCACGGAGTACAAGGCGAACCGCTCCAAGACCCCGGACGAGTTCAAGGGCCAGGTCGAGCTGATCGGCGAGCTGCTCGACGCGATGCATGCCCCCCGCTTCGCGATCGACGGCTTCGAGGCCGACGACGTGATCGCCACGCTCGCCACCCAGGCCGAGGCCGAGGGCTTCGAGGTGCTGATCGTCACCGGCGACCGGGACTCCTTCCAGCTGGTCAGCGAGCACACGACGGTGCTCTACCCGACCAAGGGCGTCTCCGAGCTGACCCGGTTCACCCCGGAGAAGGTCTTCGAGAAGTACGGGTTGACGCCCGCGCAGTACCCCGACTTCGCGGCGCTGCGCGGCGACCCGTCCGACAACCTGCCGGGTATCCCGGGCGTCGGTGAGAAGACCGCCGCGAAGTGGATCAACCAGTTCGGCTCGTTCGCGGACCTCGTCGAGCGCGTCGACGAGGTCAAGGGCAAGGCGGGCCAGAACCTCCGCGACCACCTGGAGGCGGTCAAGCTCAACCGTCGGCTCACCGAGCTGGAGCGGCAGGTGGAGCTGGACAAGACGGTCGCCGACCTCCAGCGCGCGCCCTACGACCGCAAGGCCGTCGCGATGGTCCTGGACACCCTGGAGATCCGTAACCCGTCCCTCCGTGAGCGGCTGCTGGCGGTCGACCCGGGCGCCGAGGAGGCGGAGGAGACCCCGGTCGTCGCGGACGGCGTGGAGCTGGACGGCAAGGTGCTGGGCACCGGCGAGCTGGCCCCGTGGCTGGCCGAGCACGGCACCGCGCCCCTCGGTGTCGCCACCGTCGACACCTGGGCGCTCGGCACCGGCTCGGTGGCCGAGGTCGCGCTGGCGACGGCCGGCGGTCCGGCGGCCTGGTTCGACCCGTCCCAGCTCGACGAGGCCGACGAGACGGCGTTCGCGGGCTGGCTGGCCGACGCCGACCGCCCGAAGATCTTCCACAACGCCAAGGGCGCGATGCGGGTCTTCGCCGAGCACGGCTGGACCGTGGACGGCGTGACCATGGACACCGCGCTCGCCGCCTACCTGGTCAAGCCCGGCCGCCGCTCCTTCGACCTGGACGCGCTGTCCCTGGAGTACCTGCACCGCGAACTGGCCCCCGCCGCCGCGGCAGACGGCCAGCTCGCCTTCGGCGCGGACGACAGTGCCGAGGCCGAGGCGCTCATGGTCCAGGCCCGCGCCATCCTCGACCTGGGCGAGGCCTTCGAGGGCCGGCTCCAGGAGGTCGGCGCGGCCGATCTGCTGCGCGACATGGAGCTGCCCACCTCCGCGCTGCTGGCCCGTATGGAGCGGCACGGCATCGCCGCCGACCGGGCCCACCTGGAAGCCATGGAACAGATGTTCGCAGGCGCCGTGCAGCAGGCGGTGAAGGAGGCGCACGCGGCCGCCGGACACGAGTTCAACCTCGGCTCGCCCAAGCAGCTCCAGGAGGTCCTCTTCGGCGAGCTGGGCCTGCCCAAGACCAAGAAGACCAAGACCGGCTACACCACCGACGCCGACGCCCTGGCCTGGCTCGCGGCCCAGACGGACAACGAACTCCCGGTGATCATGCTCCGTCACCGTGAGCAGGCGAAGCTGCGGGTCACGGTCGAGGGCCTGATCAAGACGATCGCGGCGGACGGCCGTATCCACACCACCTTCAACCAGACGGTCGCGGCGACGGGCCGGCTGTCGTCCACGGACCCGAACCTGCAGAACATCCCGGTTCGCACCGACGAGGGCCGGGCGATCCGCCGTGGCTTCGTGGTCGGCGAGGGCTTCGAGTCCCTGATGACGGCGGACTACAGCCAGATCGAGCTCCGGGTGATGGCCCACCTGTCCGCGGACGAGGGCCTGATCGAGGCGTTCACCTCGGGGGAGGACCTGCACACCACGGCCGCCTCCCAGGTCTTCGCCGTCGAGCCCGCCGCGGTGGACGCGGAGATGCGCCGCAAGATCAAGGCGATGTCCTACGGCCTCGCCTACGGCCTCTCCGCCTTCGGCCTCTCCCAGCAGCTGAACATCGAGGCCGGCGAGGCCCGCGCCCTGATGGACGCCTACTTCGAGCGCTTCGGCGGGGTACGGGACTATCTGCGCCGAGCGGTCGACGAGGCGAGGGCGACGGGCTACACGGCGACGATCTTCGGCCGCCGCCGCTACCTCCCCGACCTCAACAGCGACAACCGCCAGCGCCGCGAGGCAGCCGAGCGCATGGCCCTCAACGCCCCGATCCAGGGCACGGCGG
Source organism: Streptomyces sp. NBC_00287 (assembly GCF_036173105.1). Classification (NCBI taxonomy): domain Bacteria; kingdom Bacillati; phylum Actinomycetota; class Actinomycetes; order Kitasatosporales; family Streptomycetaceae; genus Streptomyces; species Streptomyces sp. NBC_00287. The sequence continues at coordinate 2,450,492 of NZ_CP108053.1, read as the reverse complement.
CCGACATCGTCAAGATCGCCATGCTCAAGGTCGACGAGGCCCTGCGCGAGGCCGACCTCAAGTCCCGCATGCTCCTCCAGGTCCACGACGAAATCGTCCTGGAGATCGCCCCGGGAGAGCGGGAACAGGCGGAGACCTTGGTCCGAGAGCAGATGTCCAACGCGGTCACCTTGGACGTACCTCTGGGCGTCTCGGTGGGATCGGGCGCGGACTGGGAGTCCGCGGCGCATTAGGACTCCAGAACTGCAGCACACCTGGGGCGCGGGACTGTGTCGATATGCGGCTTCGCCGCGTGGGCGCGACCAGCCACCGAGAACCCGCGCCCCCAGAACAACAGCAACCAGGCAGACGCGAAGGAACCATCACTCGCGTGGCCCCTGCAAAGACGCCGCCACCCACCCGCGCCCGTCAGGATGCGGGCATGGGCATACACATACGCCACCGCCGGACGGCACACGCGGCAAACGCCAGCACCCCCCGCATCCCCACCGACCGGACGGCAACCCTCCTCCTATGGGCGGAGCTCACCGCAATACGGGTTCCTCGCCGGAGGCCGACACCGACGCGGACAGCGACCCCGGCACAGGACGCCACACCCTGACCCCCACGGCGTACACCAGCACCCCCAGCACCAGCCCGGCCCCCGCCCCGAAACACAGGGTCGGAATCAGCTCCCAGGGCTTCGCACGAGACCCCCAGTACGCCCACCACCGCACCGCCCGCAGCACCGCGAACACCGTCGCGCAACCGAAGAGCACGGCCCACGCCACCCACCGGTCCCGCGAGGACAGCACCGGCACCCCGACCGGCGAGACCCCCACCGGAATCCGCCGTAGCGCGACCACCAAGAACCCCGCGATGGCGACCGCCGCCACCGCCGAACCGCCGTACTGCAGATACCAGTACAAGGGGGACCCCGCGAACGACTCCCCGAGGACGGGGAACAGCCGCATCCCCCACCGGTCGAGATGCGTGAACGCGTCCCACACGACATGGGTGAGCGCACCGAGGACCGCGGAGACGTACCACCACAGCAGCAGATCCGCCCGCACACGCGCGCGTGGCGCACCGCAGCGCAGCAGCGCGGACATACGGCCCTGCCGAGCGGGCGGCAACAGCGCCACCAACGGCTCGCGCACCAGCAGCCACAGCCCCACCAACGCCCAGGTGATGGCCACATCCACCGTGAATACGCCCGCGAAGGAGTGCGTGACGTCACCGAACTCCATCGCGCCGGGCACGGCGCTGGCCGCGTAGTAGGTCATGTCGGGACCGAACGACCCCGCCACGAGGACGACCGGTACCAGCCGGCCCCGGCCCGTTCCGTCGGTGCGCACGGCGGGCAGCACGGCCGCCGCATGGCTCAGGGTGAACGGCACCGACGCTCCTCGCTGGGGCTGTGATCGACCCGCCCAGTATCACGCATGGCCAACTGGTGAATATCGGACGCGAACGGGTGCCCGAGGCGCGGAAGTTGTCGTAGGGTCACTTGGGTTGGCGCGCGGGGAGCGCGGTCGACGTACGAACAAAAACGGACGGATGCTCGCGGGCCCGTCACCGAACGGGCGCACGAGCGCAACCGCCACGGCGGGTCGTTCGTCACAACAGGGCGACGGGACAGACAGAGACGGGCGCTCGGGCGTCCACGGGAGGGGTTCACTCTATGTCGGCGCAATTCGGCAGGAGGCTGTACAAGGGTGCGGCCACCGCCGCCGTGGCCGCACTCGCGGTCGCGGCGCTGTCCGGCTCCCAGGCTCCCGGAGTGACGGTCGACGACCAGGGCAGACGGAGCACCTCCGACGCCCAGCCCACACCCGACGCCGCCGACGACAGCGCGACCGGCAACTCGCCGTACTACACGGACCTGCCGCCCCTCGACAGCCCCAAGCCCTCGCCGAGCGCGGGCGGAACGGACACCACGGACTCCGAGTCCGGGATACCCGCGACCGTTCTGGACGCCTACAAGCAGGCCGCCGCCTCGCTCCAGGACTCCAAGCCCGGCTGCAACCTCCCCTGGGAGCTGCTCGCCGCCATCGGCCACGTCGAGTCCGGCCACGCGCGCGGCGGCCGGGTGAACGCCGACGGCACCACGACCTCCCCGATCCTCGGCCCGCAACTCAACGGCGTCGGCTTCGCGAACATCAGCGACACCGACGGCGGCGCCTACGACGGGGACAGCTCGTACGACCGTGCTGTGGGGCCGATGCAGTTCATCCCGTCCACCTGGGAGTGGGCGGGCCGCGACGGCAACGGCGACGGCGAGAAGGACCCCAACAACGTCTACGACGCCGCGCTCTCCGCGGGCCACTACCTGTGCCGCTTCGACTGGGACCTGTCCGACCCGTCGGACCTCAAGAGCGCGATACTCAGCTACAACAACTCGACGGACTACCTGAACACCGTCCTGGCGTGGCTGGAGCACTACCGCAAGGGCGTCGACGAGATCCCCGACGGCACCGGCACCGTCCCCGAGGACCGCAGCGACGACGGCGACGGCGCCCGGACCCAGCCGTCGCCCCCGGCCTCCCAGCCGCCGAGCACGACGCCGCCCACCACGTCCCCGCAGACGACGCCGCCGCCGAGCACGCCGCCTTCCACACCCCCGCCCACGACGCCTCCGACGACTCCACAGACGCCCACCGACACGGTGGACCGCCTGGAGGACGCCGAGACCGCCAAGCTCACGGCGATGGCGGGCGACGCCTTCGGGGAGAAGATCAGCACCCGTGCCGAGACCTCGGCCGGCAAGGGCGTCGGCAAGGTGCGGATCCGCTTCACCATCGTCGGCGACACCGACACCACCTTCACCGGCGGCGAGAAGTACGCCACCGCCCTCACCAACAGCAGCGGTACGGCCGTGGCTCCCGCGCTCCAGGCGGGCGAGGAGACCGGCGAGTTCATCGTCCGGGCGACCGTAGTGGGCCGCTCGGTGCCCGGCCTCGACTACACGGCCACGGTCACCGAACGCGCCGCCGACACCCTCGCCCGGACCGGCGAGGCGGCCCTGACCTGCATCCCGGGCGGCGAGTTCGCCGACCAGGTGGAGGTGAAGGCCACCTACAAGGGCGCCGTCGCCGATGGAGTCGCGGCCACCGCCACCCTGATCAAGTCGGCGGACGACCCGGCCGAGAACGACAAGGGCCCCTACTTCAAGGACGCCGAGGGCAAGCCCGTACGCACCCTGACCGGCCTGGAGACGGACGCCGACGGCCTGCTGAAGCTGCCGAAGCTGTACGCCGACGACACCACCGGCACCTTCCTGCTCCGTATCAACACCGCGGGCGGCGCGACGCTGACGGTCGAACTGACCGTGGCGGCGGCCGAGTCGTCGTCGCCCACCCCGTCGGCGAGCCCCAGCGCATAAGTACGGCCCAGGCGGCGTCCCTCCAGTGCGGAGGGGCGCCGTCGTCGTGTGCAACGTGTTCTCATCTCGCCCGCCCGTTGCTACGGTGCCGGACCTGACGAAGTATCAGCTCCGTGGGGAGGCACCGTGCGCGCCCTGATCGCCGCCGCGACCGGTCTCGCCGTCGCGCTCGCCCTGGTCTTCACGCTCACCGCGCTCGGCTCCCCGGCCGGTGAGACCTCCCCCGAGCCGCTGCTGACGACGGTGCCATCACACCCGTAACCGCCCGGGAGGGAGGCCGAGATGCGCCGCAAGGCCAGTCTGATCCTGCTCGCCTTCGCCGTGTTCTTCGCCGCGCTGTCCCCGATGCTGCGCTGGTACGCCTTCCCGCGCCTGGCCAAGATCCCCGCGAACCAGTACCAGGACATGGTCCTGGAGGCGAAGGACGCCACCCTTCTCGACTACGGCACGATGAAGGCGAAGAAGGTCTCCAAGGTCACCATCGTGCAGACCCTGAAGGGCAATGTGGAGGCCTCCGAGAAGATCGAGAAGACGGCGGGCCGGGACGTGGTCGTCTGGGACGGCCTCTCCTATGTGCAGGGCCCCGACGGCAAGATGGTCTCCCAGATCCCCGAGCGCTATATCTTCGACGCCCACACCCAGGAACCCGTCCACGCCACGGGCGAGATGGTCGACGGCGACCCCGTGCGCCGCGAGGGCATCGAGTTCAAGTGGCCGTTCCTGACGGAGAAACGGTCCTACGAGTACTTCGACGCCCAGACCCGCACCTCCGCGCCCATCCACTACAAGGGCACCGAGGACTTCCGTGGCGTCGAGGTCTACTACTTCGAGCAGACCATCCCGTGGACGAAAGTGCCGTACCCCAAGAAGCTGCCCGTCGGCGGTGTGACGGCGGAGTCCCTCGACGAGACCGGCACCACCCGCTGGTACACCACGGTCCGCAAGTTCTGGATCGAGCCCCTCACCGGCGCCCCCGTCTACGGCGAGGAGATCCACAAGGAGGAGCTGCGCGGCGGCACCCTCCTGGGCGACCGCGACAAGGTCACGGCGTTCGCCGGGCACGTCAAGATGCGCGAGGACTACATCGACTACACGGTCGACCTGGTCAAGTCCAACCGCACCCTGGTCCTGCTGATGACGTCGTACCTCCCGTGGGGCTTCCTGACCCTCGGCATCCTCCTGCTGTCCCTCTCCCTCTACTTGGAGGCCCGCAGCCGCCGCCCGGCGGATCCGGCCCCGGAGGAGACGGTCGAACCGGAGCCGGTCAACGCCTGAGCCGCGCGGTCGTGTACCGGGTCGGCTCGGCGGTGGCGGGGTCCTCGGGCCACGGATGCTTCGGATAACGGCCGCGCAACTCCGCTCGTACGCCCTTGTAGCCGGCCTTCCAGAAGGAGGCGAGGTCGGCGGTGACGGCGGCGGGCCGGCCGGCGGGGGAGAGCAGGTGGACGAGGACGGGCACCCCGGCGAGGGACGGCGACTCGTGCAGGCCGAACATCTCCTGCAACTTCACGGCGAGGACGGGCTGTTCGGGGTTCGTGTAGTCGATCCGGATTCTGGACCCACTCGGCACGGCGAGACGCTCGGGCGCCAGCTCGTCCAGGCGTGCAGCCTCACCCGAGGCCCACGGCAGCAGCCGGCCAAGACCCTCCCCGGCACTGATCCGTCCGAGATCGCTCCGCCGCCTCGCGCGGCTCAGCTCCGGCTCCAGCCACTCCTCCACGCGCGCGTGCAGAGCATCGTCGGAGACGTCGGGCCATGGGTCGCCCAGGTGCAGATGGAGAAACGCCAGCCGCTGTCGTAGGACGAGCGCGTCCGGCGACCACCGCAGCACGCCGAGCCCCTCCTGTCGCAGTCCGTCCACAAGGGCCTCGCGTACGAGGGCGGGGTCGGCGTCGCGCAAGGGCCGTACCGTCAGTTCGATCGCGCCCAGGCGTTCCACCCGGCGCGCGACCACGTCCCCGTCGGCCCAATGGACCTCCTCGCCCTCCGTATACAGAGGAGCGGCGGCCGAGCGAGCTGTCTCCTCGTCGACCACCGCGGCGAGCTGCACACGCGCGTGGCCCTTGCCCACCGGACGGTCCGCCACTGCCACCGCGAGCCAGGGCGCCCCGCGCAACGGAGAGCCCTCGCGCAGCTCGGCCCGGGTACCGGACGCCATGAGCACCGATCCGCCCTCGACCTTGCCCACACGCTCGGGGAAGGCGAGCGCGGCCACGGCTCCGGCCAGGGCGTCATCCCCCTCTCCGGCGCCCGACTCCCCGCCGACACTCCTGAGCCGCTGTACCTCCGCCCGCCATCGCCCCGAGTAGGCGTCACCCCCACGCCGGGCGGCCCGCAGAGCAGCCGCCAGGTCGTCCCCGTACTCCCGCGGTGCCTCCTCGGACAGCAGCGCCACCACCTCGGCTCCGGCGCCGGAGGTGTCGAGCAGCGCCCGTCCCAGGCGGGGGTGGAGTCCGAGTCCGGCCAGCCGCACTCCCCGCTCGGTGGCGTGCCCGGACGCGTCGACCGCCCCGATCGCCGACAGCACCGCACGTGCTGCCGCCATCGCGCCCGCGGGCGGTGGATCCAGCAGCGCAAGACCGGCGGCTGACGGATCTCCCCAGCACGCCGTCTGCAACGCGAACGCCGTCAGATCCGCCACCTTGATCTCCGGTGAGGGGAAGCGCGGCAGCCGCGTGTCCTCCGCCTCCGCCCAGCAGCGGTACACCGCACCCGGCGCCTCCCGCCCGGCCCGGCCCGCCCGCTGACGGCCCGCCGCCTGCGAGGCTCGTACCGTCGTCAGCGCGCTCAGCCCGCGCGCGTGGTCGACGCGCGGTTCCCGCGCCAACCCGGAGTCGACCACCACCCGGACCCCGGGGACCGTAAGAGAGGACTCGGCCACGGAGGTTGCCAGGACCACCCGGCGCCCCTCCGCAGGAGCCAGCACCGCGTCCTGCACCGCCGCCGGGGCGCGACCGTGCACCTGGAGCACCTCCACACCGCCCAGGTCGCCGAGCTGTCCGGCCACCCTCGCGATCTCCCCTACACCGGGCAGGAAACACAGCACGTCCCCCTCCCGCTCGGCCAGCGCCCGCCGCACCACCGACGCCACATGCGTCAGCAGCGCCGGGTCGACGCGCATCCCGTGCGGCGGCCGTACCGGACGGGCAGGCGGCGCCCACACCACCTCCACCGGATACGAGACGCCCTCCGCCTCGACCACCGGCGCGCCGCCCAGCAGCCGGGCCCAGCCCTCCGCGTCCGTCGTCGCCGACGCGGCCACCAGCCGCAGCTCCGGCCGCAGCGCCTGCCGTACGTCCCACAGGAAGGCCGCCGTCGTGTCCGCGTCCAGATGCCGCTCGTGGCACTCGTCCAGGACCACGACGTCCACACCCGCGAGCTCCTGGTCGCGCTGGAGGCGCTGCAAGAGCACACCCGTCGTGACGACCTCCACGCGTGCGTGCCGTCCGACGACCCGCTCCCCGCGCACGGTGTAGCCGACGCTCTCGCCCACCTTCTCGCCGAGCAGCCACGCCATCCGCCGGGCGGCGGCGCGGGCGGCGATACGGCGCGGCTCCGCGACGACGACCCGCCGGGCGGGCCCTTCCCCGAGCAGCCCCGCCAGCGCCAGCGGGACGAGGGTCGTCTTGCCGGTGCCGGGCGGGGCGACGAGGACGGCGGTGCCGTGCGCCTCCAGGGCGTCGGTCAGAGAGGGCAGGGCACCGCGTACGGGAAGGGCGTCCAGGGCGTCGTAACGGATCACGCACTCAGTCTCGTACGCAGACGAAGATCGCCGTGCCCGGGATCAGGTTTCCGCGCAGCGGGGACCAGCCGCCCCACTCCGCGGTGTTCCAGGCCGGCCACTCCGGCTCCACCAGGTCGACCAGGCGCAGGTCCGCCGCCACGATGTCCCGGACGCGGTCGCCGATCGTGCGGTGGTGCTCGACGTACACCGCGCGGCCCTCCTCGTCCTGCTCGACGTACGGCGTGCGGTCGAAGTAGGAGGCGGAGATCGAGAGGCCCTCGGGGCCGGGCTCGTCGGGGAACGCCCAGCGGATGGGGTGGGTGACGGAGAAGACGAAACGGCCGCCCGGGCGCAGCACCCGGCGCACCTCACGCAGCACCAGTACCGGGTCGGCGACGAAGGGCAGCGCCCCGTACGCCGAGCAGGCCAGGTCGAAGGTGGCGTCGGCGAAGGGGAGGGCGCCCGCGTCGGCGCAGACCAGGGGGAAGGAGCCGCCGATCCGCAGCGCGTGCTGGAGCTGGCGGTGGGAGAGGTCCAGGGCGACCGGGCGGGCGCCCTGCGCGGCCAGCCAGCGCGAGCACTGGGCCGCGCCGGCCCCGATCTCCAGGACGTCCTTGCCCTTCAGTTCCTCCGGTGGGCCGAGCAGCTCCGCCTCCACCTCGTCCAGGCCCTCGGGGCCCCAGACGAAGCGGTCGTCGCCGAGGAAGGTGCCGTGCTCGACCTGGTACTCGTCCGCGTTGCGGTCCCACCAGCCCCGGTTGGCCCGGGAACTCTCCGCGACGTCGGCGGCACGCCGAGTGGCCTCCGGCTCGGCTTCCGACCCGGACGCGGCCTCGTTGGATACAGGCTCTTGGATGATCGGCTCCCTCGTCGTACTCTTCCGTCCAAACCCGTCCCCGGCGGTGTCACGAAAGGGGCGTCGTGGGCCCTGCGTGGCCTCGGGAGACAGGTTTTGTGCCGGGTATGCGGCGATCCGCCCCGGGTGTGCGCCTTCGCGCATTGACCCTGCCCGGCTGCCCCCGTATGCTACAAGTTGCGCTGCGGGCCTGCGCACCTCAGACGTAGCAGGCTGCGCTCGCATCTGTTGTATGTCCCCTCGGTTTTCGAGGCGCCATCACCAGTTTCCTGGTGGGGCGCTTCCTTGGCTGTCCGGCTTCTTCAGAGCGATACGGGCTCCCGGCGTAGCAGTACCTACGACTTCAATGTCCGCACCGGAGCCCTTTCCCACATGACGAGCAGCACCGAGACCACCGCAACCACCCCGCAGGTAGCGGTCAACGACATCGGTAACGAGGAAGCCTTCCTCGCCGCGATCGACGAGACGATCAAGTACTTCAACGACGGCGACATCGTCGACGGCGTCATCGTGAAGGTCGACCGGGACGAGGTCCTGCTCGACATCGGTTACAAGACCGAAGGCGTTATCCCGAGCCGCGAGCTCTCCATCAAGCACGACGTCGACCCCAATGAGGTCGTCGCCGTGGGCGATGAGATCGAGGCCCTGGTCCTCCAGAAGGAGGACAAGGAAGGTCGCCTCATCCTGTCCAAGAAGCGCGCTCAGTACGAGCGTGCCTGGGGCACGATCGAGAAGATCAAGGAAGAGGACGGGATCGTCACCGGTACCGTCATCGAGGTCGTCAAGGGTGGTCTCATCCTCGACATCGGCCTCCGTGGCTTCCTGCCGGCCTCTCTCGTCGAGATGCGTCGCGTCCGCGACCTCCAGCCCTACGTGGGCAAGGAGCTCGAGGCGAAGATCATCGAGCTGGACAAGAACCGCAACAACGTGGTCCTGTCCCGCCGTGCCTGGCTGGAGCAGACCCAGTCCGAGGTCCGCCAGACCTTCCTCACGACCCTCCAGAAGGGTCAGGTCCGTTCCGGCGTCGTCTCCTCGATCGTCAACTTCGGTGCCTTCGTGGACCTGGGTGGCGTCGACGGTCTGGTCCACGTCTCCGAGCTCTCCTGGAAGCACATCGACCACCCGTCCGAGGTTGTCGAGGTCGGCCAGGAAGTCACCGTCGAGGTTCTCGACGTCGACATGGACCGCGAGCGTGTCTCCCTGTCGCTGAAGGCGACCCAGGAAGACCCGTGGCAGCAGTTCGCCCGCACCCACCAGATCGGCCAGGTCGTGCCCGGCAAGGTCACGAAGCTGGTTCCGTTCGGTGCGTTCGTCCGCGTGGACGAGGGCATCGAGGGTCTGGTCCACATCTCCGAGCTGGCCGAGCGCCACGTGGAGATCCCGGAGCAGGTCGTCCAGGTCAACGACGAGATCTTCGTCAAGGTCATCGACATCGACCTCGAGCGTCGCCGGATCTCGCTGTCCCTGAAGCAGGCCAACGAGTCCTTCGGTGCCGACCCGGCGTCGGTCGAGTTCGACCCGACTCTGTACGGCATGGCTGCCTCGTACGACGACCAGGGCAACTACATCTACCCCGAGGGCTTCGACCCCGAGACCAACGACTGGCTCGAGGGCTACGAGAAGCAGCGTGAGGAGTGGGAGCGCCAGTACGCCGAGGCGCAGACCCGCTTCGAGCAGCACCAGCAGCAGGTCATCAAGAGCCGCGAGGCCGACGCTGCCGCTGCCGCCGAGGGTGGCGACGCTGCGGGTGCGGCTCCGGCCGCGGCCGGTGGCGGCGGTGGTTCGTACTCCTCCGAGGGCCCGGACAACTCCGGCGCGCTTGCCTCGGACGAGGCGCTTGCCGCGCTGCGCGAGAAGCTCGCGGGCGGCCAGAGCTGACCTCAGCTCTGGAGCTGGCTAGCAAGTGATTTGAGGGGCCGTACCTTTCGGGGTACGGCCCCTTGGTCATGCCTAGGGCGTGACGGTGATGTTCGTCAGGGCCCTGCCGCCCGTTCGCGTGTTGCTGCTGTACACCGTCGTCTTGCAGCTTCCGCTGTAGTTCGTGACGTTGATGGCCAGCTGGGTCGAGCCGGTTGCGCCCGTCAGAGTCGATTGGTTGTCCCGGAACACCGTTCCGCAGCCCCAGCCGGACTGCTGGGTGCGGACCTGGTAGCCGTCGTTCGTGGTGTTCTTGCCGGTGTTGTTCTGGACGAGGACGTTGTTGCCCTTTACGTCGACCCAGGAGTCGTCGTAGTTGGCGCCGGTCAGGCCGCTGCCGTCGAAGGTGTTGCCGATGATCTGCGCGCCCGTGGTGCCTTCCTTGATGTCGATGTTCTCGCCGCCGACATCGGGGCCGATGGTGTTGCCGATGATCTGGACGCGGTCGCTCTTGTCGGACAGCGTGTTCGCGGTCCCCACGTACACGCCCTCGCCCATGCCCCGGCCGTCGTTGCCGGTGTCGTGGATCCTCGAGTTCTTGATCACGCCGTCCGTGCTGGAGTTGCGGAAGTGGACGCCCTCCATGTCGAGGTCGTGGACCGTGACACCGTCCACCACGACGCTCCTCGCCGAGTCGATCATGATGCCCTTCTGGCCGCCGGACACGGTCAGCCCGCTGACCGTCCAGTAGGACGCGCCGTTGAGGTGGAGACCGTAGCCGCCGCCCGCCTTGAGGATCGCCCTCGATGAGCCGGCGAGCGTGATGCGGGCGCCGGACGTGGCCGCGACCGTCGTCTTGAAGTTGCCGGTGTACGTGCCGTCGGCGAGGCGGATCGTGTCGCCGGCCTGCGCCGTGCTGAGCGCCGTCTTCAACTGGGCGGCGGTGGAGACCTCGATGACCGCGGCGGTCGTGGCGGCGGCCGGGGGAGTGACCGCGGCGGCCAGGAGCAGGCCGCCCGTGGCGGTGGTCGCGGCCAGCAGGGGGGTGAGCGTGCGCATGGGGTGCCTTCCTGTCGTACGGTTCACGTACATGAACAGTGGGCAGGTGTGTGAACACCAGATGGTTCGAGAAGGTACGGACCAGCTGAGGGTGCGTCAAGGGGTCGGGAGCTGGCGGGAATGCCCTTGTCCCGTGGGGCGTTGTGCAGGGTGAACACGAGGAGGAGCGGTCACTGTGCTTGATCCGCAGGGTTTGTACGCATGGGAGCCGAAGGGCCTGGCTGTCGTCGACATGGCGCTGGCACAGGAATCGGCGGGCCTTGTCATGCTCTACCACTTCGACGGATACATCGACGCGGGCGAGACCGGCGACCAGATCGTCGACCGGCTGCTCGACTCGCTGCCCCACCAACTCGTGGCCCGGTTCGACCACGACCGGCTCGTGGACTACCGCGCCCGCCGCCCGTTGCTGACGTTCAAGCGCGACCGCTGGGCCGACTACGAGGTCCCGGCCATCGAGGTACGACTCGTCCAGGACGCCACCGGAGCGCCCTTCCTGCTGCTGTCCGGTCCCGAGCCGGACGTGGAGTGGGAGCGCTTCGCCGCCGCCGTGCAGCAGATCGTGGAGCGGCTCGGAGTCCGGCTGTCCGTGAACTTCCACGGGATCCCCATGGGCGTCCCGCACACCCGCCCCGTCGGCCTCACCCCGCACGGCAACCGCACCGACCTCGTCCCGGGCCACCGCAGCCCCTTCGAGGAGGCGCAGGTGCCGGGCAGCGCCGAGTCGCTGCTGGAGTACCGCCTGATGGAGGCCGGCCACGAGGTCCTCGGCGTCGCCGCGCACGTGCCGCACTACATCGCGCGTTCCCCGTACCCGGACGCCGCCCTGACCGTCCTGGAGTCCATCACGGCCGCGACCGGCCTGGTCCTCCCGGGCATCGCGCACGCCCTGCGCACGGACGCCCACCGCACCCAGACCGAGATCGACCGCCAGATCCAGGAGGGCGACGAGGAACTGGTGGCGCTGGTCCAGGGACTTGAGCACCAGTACGACGCGGCGGCGGGGGCCGAGACCCGGGGCAACATGCTCGCCGAGCCCGTGGAAATCCCCTCGGCGGACGAGATCGGGCGCGAGTTCGAGCGGTTTCTGGCCGAGCGCGAAGGCGACAACTGACAGGTTCTAAGCTTGGCCGCATGTTGAAAGTTGGCCTGACCGGCGGCATCGGTGCCGGCAAGAGCGAGGTGTCACGGCTGCTCGTGGCCTGCGGTGCCGTGCTGATCGACGCGGATCGCATCGCGCGGGAGGTCGTGGCACCGGGGACACCCGGGCTCGCCGCGATCGTCGAGGCCTTCGGCGAGGACGTGTTGGCCGAGGACGGGAGCCTGGACCGCCCCAAGCTGGGCTCCATCGTCTTCGCCGACCCCGACAAGCTCGCCGTACTGAACTCGATCGTGCACCCCCTGGTCGGCGCCCGCTCCCGCGAGTTGGAGCAGGCCGCCGCCGAGGACGCCGTCGTGGTCCACGATGTGCCGCTGCTGACGGAGAACGGTCTGGCGCCGCTGTACGACCTCGTGGTCGTCGTCGACGCCAGTCCGGAAACCCAGCTCGACCGGCTGGTGAGGCTGCGCGGGATGACCGAGGAGGACGCCCGCGCCCGGATGGCCGCCCAGGCGACGCGGGAGAAGCGCCGGGAGATCGCCGACATCGTCATCGACAACGACGTACCACTGGAAGAGCTCCAGCAACGGGTGCGGGACGTATGGGACGAGCTGAAGCACAGGGCCCACGCGCCTCAGGAATAGCGAGCCCTCGGCGGGGCGTTGAAGCCCTTCAGTGAGGGAAGGACTCTGCCGTGCCCGAGACCAGCGGATCGACCGGACGTACTCCGGAGACGCATGTCATCGATTTCCGTGCCGCCGAGCATCTGCTCGCCGCGCGGGATCCGCGGGGCGCGGTGAAACTGCTCGACGGTGTCATCGCCGCGCACCCCGAGAACACCGCCGCACGGCTGCTGCGCGCGCGTGCCTTCTTCGCGGCCGCGCAACTGCGGCCCGCCGAGCTGGAGTTCACCATCGTCCTGGAGCGTGAGCCGGACAACGCGTTCGCGCACTTCGCGCTCGCCCGCACCTACGAGCGGCAGGCCCGGCACGACCAGGCCAAGCGCCACTTCCGGCTGGCGGCGGCGCTGGACCCCAACCCGCAGTACATCAAGGCGGCGCGGTTCGAGTCCTGAGCGTCAGCGGCTGCCCGGCGGGTTGTACGGCGGGACGTCCCGGCCCGGCTGGTAGTGCGGGCCCTGGCGGATGTGCCGGACGATGAAGAACATGTCCACGGCGACGACCAGCGCCAGGACCCCGCAGGCCACGGCCCAGCCGGTACGGTCCGCCAGCGCGAAGGCGGCCGTACCGAAGACCGCCCAGACCAGCCCCCACACACTCAGCCAGAACCGCGTGCGCAGCGCACTGCGCGCGGTCGTGGGTTCACTGCCCGTACGCATCCGGATCACTACTCCTCCTTCGGAACGTACTCTTCGAAGGGCCGTTCACAAAGAGGGGGTGTGTGTCGTGCCGCTGCCGGATGCCGACGAGCTGCCCGAGACGCTGATCGATCTCGCCGTACCCCACGAGGACATCGGCGTCCTGGTCCGGATGCGCCGAAGGGTCACCGACGATCCCGAGCTCAGACGGTTTCTGGAGGCGTCGGTCGAGGAGCTGGTCCGGGACATGGGGACGATCGGCGCGCGGGTCGAACTGCCCGAGCTGGACTGGCCCGCCGGGCCTTTGCAGCGCTGCTTCCCCGCGTACGTCTTCGTCGCGGCGCTGCCCTGCACGCGTGCGTACCACCGCGAACGCGGAATCCCCGCCGAGGTGACCCGGCGCACCCTCGCCGACCTGGGCCGGAACATGGCCGTCCACCGCCGCCGGTACGGCCGGGCGGGCGTGCAGGCCCCGAGATGGCTCACCCATCACTTCCGTGGGGAGCTGTACCAGCTGGGGCGGCTCCAGTTCGAGCGGACGCGTACCGGGCAGATGTTCGCCGCGGACGGTCTGGAGCCGGACACGCCCTGTCTCAACCTTCACATCCCCGACTTCCACGGGCCGTTGACCCCGGCCGCCTGCGACCGCTCCCTGGCGCTGGCCCGGGAGTTCTTCGCCCGGCACTTTCCCGAGGAGCCGTACTCGGCCGCGATGTGCCACTCCTGGTTGCTCGATGCGCAGCTCAAGCGGTATCTGCCGGCCGATTCCAACATCGTGCGCTTCCAGGAGCGGTTCCGGATCAGCGGTGACGACTCCGAGGAGGCCGATACCGAGCCGGTGCAGTTCGTGTTCGGCGACCCCGATCTGCCGGTCGAGGGGCTGCCGCGGCGGACGGCGGTGGAGCGGGCGGTGGGGGACCATCTGCGGGCGGGCGGTCACTGGTACATCGGGCACGGCTGGTTCCCGATTGAGGGCCCAACTTCCGCCGGGGGCCGATGAGTTTCGGAGCATCCCGCGGTCTATCTCTGTGACAGCGACACCGACCGCCGTACACAGGAGACCCCGATGTCCGAGACCACCGCTCCCGTCCCCGTCATTGCCGAGTCCGCGACCGCCCGTGGGCGCCGCGCCCGGATCGCCCTGCGCGGGCTGCAGATCCTGCTCGCGCTGTTCTTCGCCTTCGCGAGCGCCCTGCCGAAGCTGATCGCACACTCCACGGCCGTCGAGGCCTTCGACGAGCTGGGCTGGGGCAGCGCGGGCATGTACACCATCGGCGCCCTCGAACTCGCCGGAGCCGTCGCCCTGTTGATCCCGGTGCTGCAGTCGGTGGCGGGGATCGCGCTGAGCGGGCTGATGGTCGGCGCGTTCGTCGTCACGCTCACCGCCTTCGACGGGGAGAACGCGGCCACGCCGCTCATCCTGATCATTCCGCTCGCCCTCATCGCCTGGGCGCGGCGCGGCCACAACGCGGAGCTGCTCCGGCTGGTGCGGCGGGTGTGACGCGCCGCGTACGTACGGTGACGGCTGCGTCCGACGGGCCCCGGGCCCGGCTCGGACGCGGCCGCTGCCGTACGTCCGTCCCCGTCAGCGCACCTTGGGGCTGCTGCCCTGCTCCAGCGCGCGCAGACGTTCCAGCTCGCGGCGGTCCCGCTTGGTGGGGCGGCCGGCGCCGCGGTCGCGGATCCCGGCCGGGGCGACGGCCTCGCGGGGCGGTGGCGGCGGGGAGTTGTCGACGTAGCACTGGACCGCGACCGGGGCGCCGACCCGCTTGCGGATCAGACGCTTGACCACGACGATCCGCTCCCGGCCCTCGTGCCGCAGCCGCACCTCGTCGCCGACGCGCACCGAGTGAGCGGGCTTGACCCGCTCGCCGTTCACCCGCACATGGCCGCCCTTGCAGGCGGCGGCGCCCGCCGAACGCGTCTTGATCAGCCGCACCGCCCAGATCCAGCTGTCGACGCGCACGCTCTCACCGGACTGCGGCCCGGCGGCCACGGCGGCGGCCTCGGCTGCGGCCGCGGCGGTCTCCTCAGCGGGGCCGCTAGCCTTGTCCTCGTCACCTTCGGAAGCCATGTCTTCGACCTTAGTCGCTGAGCCGGACGGCCGACCTGGCCTTTTCGGCGGGCTTACGGTGGAGGCATGGACGCCCTCGTCGCACTGGACCGGCGGATCGCGGGCTGCCGGGCCTGTCCTCGGCTGGTGGCCTGGCGGGAGGAGGTGGCCCGGACCAAGCGGGCGGCCTTCGCCGGCCAGACGTACTGGGGGCGCCCGGTACCGGGATTCGGCCCGTCGGAAGCCCGGCTGCTGATCGTCGGGCTCGCCCCGGCCGCGCACGGCGGAAATCGCACCGGGCGGATGTTCACCGGCGACCGCTCCGGGGACGTGCTGTACCAGGCGCTGTACGACGTGGGCCTCGCGTCGCAGCCCACAGCGGTCGCGGCCGACGACGGACTGGAGCTGTACGGCGTCCGCGTGACCTCACCCGTGCACTGCGCCCCGCCCGCCAACAAGCCCACGCCCGAGGAGCGCGACACCTGTCGGCCCTGGCTGCTGCAGGAGCTGCGGCTGCTGCGGCCGACGCTGCGGTCGGTCGTGGTGCTCGGCGCGTTCGGCTGGCAGGCGACGCTGCCCGCGCTGGCGGAGGCGGGCTGGACGGTGCCCCGGCCGAGGCCGGTCTTCGGGCACGGGGTGCGGGTGCCGCTCGACGGCCTCGGCCTCTTCGGCTGCTTCCACGTCAGCCAGCGCAACACCTTCACCGGCCGGCTCACGCCCGCGATGCTGCGGGAGGTGCTGCGGACGGCGGCTCAGGAGGCGGGGCTCTCGGTGTCCTCGCCGAACAGATGCCGGACCGTCGACTCGTAGTTGGCCCGAACGTGGCTCAGCGCGTGCGCCCGGGCGCGGTCCGGGTCGCCGGAGGCGATGGCCTCGTACAACTCGCGGTGTTCGGTGAGGAGTTGCGGCCATTCCTCGTTGCGCCGGGTGAGCCAGCGCAGGCGGCCGTCGACCGGTTCCATGATCGAGATCAGCAGGCTGTTGCCGGCCAGGGCGAGGATGCGGTCGTGGAAACGGGTGTTGACGTCGGTGATCGTCTCGGCGTCCCCGGCCTCGGTGGCGGCGGCAGCGCTCTCCAGCAGCTTCCGCAACTCGGCCAGGGCCTCCGGGGTGGCCCGGTCCGCGGCCAGGCCCGCCGCGTACACCTCCAACGCCTCGCGCAGCTCGAAGAGTTCCTTGACGTCGGTCGGGGTCAGCCGGCGTACGACCGTGCGGCGCGCGGACTCGAAGAGGACGAAGCCCTCGGCGACCAGGGCCCGGATCGCCTCCCGGACCGGCACCCTGGACACCCCGAACCGCTCGGCAAGCTCGCGCTCCACCAGCCGGTCGCCGGGCCGTAGCCGACCCGCGATGATCTCCTGCCGCAGCGTGGCAAGGACGCGTTCGCGTACCGCGCCGAGGGGTTCGATCTTCGTCATGGGCCCATCTTCGCCGACTCCGGGGGTCTTTTACGGAGCGTTAACAGCAGGGATATCTGTCGGAACGGTTGACGGAGGGACCATGTCAGCAGTTTGGTATACCAAACACGCTTGCAAAGCAGTCCTCCGTCCCCCTTCCTGGAGGCCCCGTGTCCCTCGCCGACCGTGCCGAAGCCACCGGCACAGCAGCGTTCGTCCCCGATCCCCGGCTCACCAACGAAGACCTCGCCCCCGCGGGCAAGCGCAACTGGAAGGTCTTCGACCTCTTCGCCCTGTGGATGTCGGACGTCCACAACCTGGGCAACTACACCTTCGCCGCAGGCCTGTTGGTCCTCGGCATGAATGTATGGCAGGTCTTCACGTCCCTGCTCGTCGGCTTCGTGCTCATCTACGTCGGCATGAACTGGATGGGGAAGATCGGCCAGCGCCACGGCGTGCCCTTCCCCGTCGTCAGCCGGATCAGCTTCGGCGTCTGGGGCGCCAACATCCCGGCGCTGATCAGGGCCGTGATCGCCATCATGTGGTACGGCATCCAGACCTACCTCGCGTCGGTCGCGGTCAACGTCATGCTGCTCGCCGCCTGGCCGGGCCTGGAGTCCTGGACCCACAGCTCCTTCCTCGGCCTGGACGCGCTCGGCTGGGTCTCCTTCGTCTCCCTCTGGCTGATCCAGGCGCTGATCATCAGTCAGGGGATGGAGTCCGTACGGAAGTTCCAGGACTTCTGCGGTCCCGCGATCTGGCTGGTGATGATCGCGCTGGCGGTATGGGTGTTGTGGAAGGCCGGCTGGACCATCTCCCTCACCACCACCCCGCACCCGGTCTCCGTCGGCGAGCAGTGGCGGCAGTGGTTCGGCGCGATCGGCCTGATCCTCGCCACGTACGGCACGCTGATGCTCAACTTCTGCGACTTCTCCCGCTTCTCACCGGACTACCGCACCGTCCGGCGCGGCAATTTCTGGGGCCTGCCCATCAACTCCACGGCGTTCGTGGTGGTTTCGGTGATCGTGACGGCCGGTTCGCTGGAGGTGTTCGGCGAGGCGATCACGGATCCGGCGGAGCTGGTGGCGAAGGTGGGCAACACCTGGGTGCTGGTGCTGGCGGCCCTGACCTTCGCCATTGCCACGATGGGCGTCAACATCGTCGCCAACTTCGTCTCACCGGCGTACGACCTGGCCAACGTCTGGCCCCAGAAGATCACCTTCAAGGTCGGCGGCCTGATCAGCACGGTCGCGGCGCTGCTCGTGACCCCCTGGAACCTCTTCTCGAACCCGACGGTCGTGAACTACTTCCTGGGCGGCCTCGGCGCCTTCCTGGGCCCGCTGTTCGGCGTGATCATGGTCGACTACTACCTGGTCAAGCGTGGCCGCGTGGACGTGGACGCGCTGTTCTCCGCCGAGCCCGGCTCCCGCTACTACTACCGCAAGGGCGTCAACCCCAAGGCGCTGTGGGCGTTCCTGCCGGCCGCGGGGGTCGCGGCGGTGCTGGCGCTGGTGAAGACGTTCAGCGATGTGGCGCCGTACTCGTGGTTCATCGGTACGGCGCTGGCGGCGGGACTGTATCTGGTGCTGTGCCGCGATGAGCGGGCGCGGGTGGAGGGCTGAGCGGGTGCGGATCGTCGTCACCAACTGCAACACCACGCAGGAGATGACCGAGGAGATCGTACGAGGTGCCCGGGCCGCCGCAGGCCCGGGCACCACCGTGACCGGACTGACCCCGTCCTGGGGACCGGAGTCGGCGGAGGGCTGGCTGGACAGCTACCTGTCGGCGGCGGCGGTCCTGGACGCGCTGCGGACGTACGAGGGCCCTTACGACGCCGTGGTCATGGCCGGGTTCGGTGAGCACGGGCGGGAAGGCGTGCGGGAGTTGGTCGACGTCCCCGTCGTGGACATCACCGAGGCGGCGGCGCATCTGGCGTGTCTGCTGGGGCGGCGGTACGGGGTGGTCACCACGCTGGAGCGGTCGTGCGGCCAGATCGAGGACAGCCTGGAGCTGGCGGGCGTGGGGCGGAACTGTGTGGGCGTGGTCGGGACCGGGCTGGGGGTCCTGGAGTTGGGGGACGCAGAGCGCACGGAGGCGGCGTTTCTCGCGGCGGCCGAGCGGGTGCGGGAGGCGGGGGCCGAGGTGCTGGTGCTGGGGTGTGCGGGGATGACGGGGCTGCAGCGGGCGGTGGGGGAGAAGCTGGGGGTGCCGGTGGTGGACGGGGTGGGGGCGGGGGTGCGGCTGGCGGAGTCGCTGGTGGGGTTGGGGTTGAGGACGAGCAGGGTGGGGGCGTACGGGAGGCCGCTGCGGAAGAGGAGGGAGTGGGGGCGGTCGTAGCTATGGCTTCCACACATACCGGACGTCCGGCTCGCGCTCCTCGTTGTCGCTGCCGTCGGTGTACTCGACGGCGACGAAGCCGTGGCGTTCGTAGAAGCGGTGGGCGGGCTTGTTGATCTGGAAGGTCCACAGGTTCAGCCCCTGCGGGCTGCGCTCCTTGGCGAGTTGGACGAACCGGTCGCCGAGGCCGCGGCCGCGCCAGTCGGGTTCGAGGTAGAGCTGGGAGAGCAGCTCGCCGTGGAGAACCATGACGCCGACGAGTGCGCCGTCGGCGTCAGCCACCCACGTGTCCTGGCGGGGGACGACGAACTCGCGGAAGTAGTCGCGGACTTCGTCGTCCGAGCGCGGTCGTACGACGGTCGGCAGCGCGGCGTTGAAGGAGCGCAGCCAGACGTCGGCGACGGCGCGGGCGTCGTGGGCAGTGGCTCTGCGCAGGGTGATCACCGGGCTTCCTCCGGTACGACCGCCGTGGCCGTGATCTCCACCAGCTGCCCGGTATAGCCGAGGCAGGCGACGCCGATGAGGGTGGAGGAGTGCGGCCCGGTGCTGAGGCCGGACGCCTCGACGACCTCCCATACGGAGGACAGTACGGAGGTCTCGCTGCTGACGACGTACACGTCGGTGGACAGTACGTGCGCCAAGTCGCTCCCGACGGCTTTCAGTTGCTCTTCGAGATTGGCGATCACCTGCTGGGCCTGCCGTACGGGATCCCCCTCGCCGACGATCTTCCCCTCGGCGTCGAGCGGTACGGAACCGGCGAGGAAGGCGAGCCTGGTACCGGCCTCGACGACGGAGGCGTGGGAGTAGGTCGGGGGAGGGAAGAGGGCGGGGTTGGTGACGCGCTTGATCACGGCGGCTCCCGGGGCGATACGGCGAACGGCGGACAACCCACCGATCTTCGGGGGCGGGAACCGGCACCGCATCCGATTTTCCGTTCCGACGGATAACCATTCGACACGTGTGCCTTGTCCCGCAAGCCTGTATCCCAGCCATGTCACGCACCGTCCACCACGTCCCGAACCGCCACCGCACCGGCCCGCCCTACTGGCCGCACGGCACGGCGGGCCCCTGCACGGCCCACTTTCTCGCTGAACTCCGTTATTCGCACGAGGAGTTGTCGAAGGCCGCGCGCGAGGGCCGTCGCCCCCGACCGAAGCCGGTGACACCGAGCTTCGCCGCGTACACATACCCCCGGGGCCTGGGCAACCGCTGGACGAGCCAGTACGAGTCGATGGCGAGAGCGGCGCTCCGGTCCTTCCGTACAACGGCCCTCAAGCACCTACGGGCAGCCGCCCCCCTTGCCACAGCGGCCGAAACCCTGGACCACCCACCGACCCGGCACCGCCACCGCGACCTCTGGGAGGCCTGAGCGACATGCCCGACTTTCTCGAATCGACGGCTGACCGCCTGGCCGCCCTCCCCACGGTGCACGCGGTAGCCCTCGGCGGCTCCCGCGCTCAGGGCACGGAACGACCGGACAGCGACTGGGACTTGGCGATCTACTACCGAGGCCCCTTCGCCCCGGCCGACCTGCGCGCGGTGGGCTGGGACGGGGAGGTCTCCGAGATCGGCGACTGGGGCGGCGGCGTCTTCAACGGAGGCGCCTGGCTGACGATCGACGGCCACCGAGTGGACGTCCACTACCGCGATCTCGACGTAGTCGAACATGAACTCGCGGAGGCGGAACAGGGGCGCTTCCGGGTGGAGCCACTGCTGTTCCATCTGGCCGGGATCCCGAGTTACTTGGTGGTCGCGGAACTGGCGATCAACCGGGTGCTACGGGGGGAGCTGCCCCAGCCGAGCGAGTACCCGGAAAAGCTCCGGCCCACGGCGAGCGAGCGCTGGTACGGCACCGCCCGGGCCACGCTCGCCTACGCCGAGGCCAACCATGTCGGGGCGGGCCGTCGTACCGAGCTCGCGGGTGCCGTCGCCACCGCCGCCGCGCAGACCGGACACGCGGTGCTGGCGGCGCGCGGGGAGTGGGTGACCAACGAGAAGCGGCTGTTGGAGCGCGCGGGGCTGCGGGGCGTCGACGACGTCATCGGGGTCTTGGCAGCGGGGCGTGAGCCGTTGAGCCGGGTGGCTGCCGAAGCGGGGCGGCTGTTCGAGCGGGCGATGGAGGCCGCGACATCATTGCGTTCATAAAGAACGTGGCGTTACCAAGCATTGTCACGCGGGGGTAATACGCCCGTTCCGCAATCTCCAAGTTCGCGATCTACGGTCGAACCCACCCCGAAGCCCGGCCACCGTCGCCCGAAGGCATACCCCGCCCTCGTTCCGACAGGAGCCCCGTGTCGCGCCCCGCGTTCGTACTGCCGCCCTGGCTTGCTCATGCTCTTCGCGCTCAGCGAGGGCCCGTTCCGTGGAGTGCCGTGGTGCGGGGTGGGCTGTCGGCGGGCGTTCTCCTGCTTGGTGCCGTTCTTGCCGGTCACGCTTCCGTCGGGGTGGTGGCCGCCATCGCCGCCATGCTCGCCGGGATCAATGACCGGCCCGGCAGTCGGCGGGCGGCCGTCCGGCGAATGGGGGTGCCTGCGGTTGCGGGGGCCGGGGGGTTGTTGGTCGGGACCTACGGTGGGGAGGGCCTGGGGGCCGTCGGGATTACTCTGCTGCTCACTCTCGTCGGGCTGTTCGCCGGGAGTGTCAGTGCCGTCGGGCCCGTCGCCTCCGGTGCCGGTACTCAGTTGCTCGTCGCTTCTGCGATCGGCGCCGGGATGCCCTTGCCGGAGGCGGGGTGGCAGCGGGCGCTCGCCTTTCTGGGTGGGGCCGGGTGGCTGTTGGTGCTGCGGCTCGTGCTGCCGAGTCCCGGGTCCTTCGTCGGTGACTTCCGGTTCGACGGGGAGCGGGACGCCGTCGCGGCTGTCTATGACGCCATCGCCGGCCTGCTCGACGCCGCGGGGACCGACGGTGCCGGCGCTCGGCGGGTCGCCCTCACCGCCGCGCTCGATCATGCTCAGGACGCCCTCGCCGGGCCCCGGCTGCGGCGGTTTGCCTCCTCGTCCGCCGAGCGGCGGCTGCATGCGCAGTACGCCGCCGCGCTTCCCCTCGCCGAGGCGGCCACCGCGCTCGCCTGGGTGGGGGAGGCCGTACCGGAGCGGGCCGCGCAAGGGCCGCGGCGGCTCGCCTCCGCCGTACGCGCCAACACGCCCACCGGGCCGCTGCCCGCGCCGTCTCGGAGCGCGCCCGCTCTGCGTGCCCTGGACGACGCCCTGCTGCATGCCGCCGAGGCCTTCGACCGGACCGAGGGCGGGGACGATCTGCACACCCGGCAGCGGTCCGTCTCGTCGCTGCTCCGGACCGTCTTCGGTGCCGGAGGGCGGGAGTACGGGCTTCGGGTCGCCCTCTGCTTCGGCGCCAGCTCCGCCGTGGCGCAGGCCTTGTACCACTCCCACTGGTACGGGCAGCACACGCACTGGTACTGGCTGCCCGCCACCGCCGTCTTCCTCGTCAAGCCCGATCTCGGGCCGCTGGTGTCCAGGGTGCTGTGCCGGGCCGCCGGGACCGTGCTCGGGGCCCTGCTCTTCGCCGGGTTCGCCGCGGTGCTGCCCCGGCCGGAGGGGCTCATCGTGCTGGTCGCCGTCTGCGGTGCGCTCATTCCCGTCGCCACGCGGCACTTCGCCGCGCAGACCGCCGTCGTCACGCTCCTCGTCCTGGCGCTGGTCATGGTGGGCGGTGAGCCGCAGGCCTCCGCCGGACGGATCGGGGAGACGCTGCTGGCCTGCGCGATCGTGCTCGTCGTAGGACATCTGCCGATGCCCGGGCAGCGGGGTGGGGGAGTGCGGGCACGGCTGGGGGCTGCGGAGAGTGCGGCGCGGGCGTATCTCGCGCATGTGCTGCGCGAGACCGACAGCCGCGAGACCGAGAGCCGTGGCTCCGACAGTCGCGGCTCCGACACCCGCTCCACCCGCTGGACCCTCCGCCGAGAGGCCTACCGCACGCTCGCCGAAGCCCGTGCCGCCATCGCCCTCGCCGCCGCCGAACTCCCGCCGCTCGCCCGGCACTCGGAGGGCACGGAAAAGGTGGCCGGTGCACTCGAACGGCTCGTCGACACCACCACCGCCTGCGCCGTCCACCTCGACGACTCGGGCCGGCTCACACCCCGGTACGCCCAGCAGCTCGCCGGGGCGCTGGATGAGCTCGCCGTACTGCGACGCGCTAGCTGACCCGCACCCACACCGGTGCGTGATCCGACCCCGGCTCCCCGCGGCGTTCCGCCGGATCCGCGCCGATCGACGGCAGGTGCGGGGCGTCCACGCCGGGCAGGCCCGTGCCGGCCTCCGTCACGCGGTGGACCAGGCGGTGGCTCAGCAGCACGTGGTCGATCAGCTCGCGTCGGCCGGAATTGATGCGGGAGAAGCGCTGCTCGGCGGGGATCAGGGGCGCGATGTTCCACAGACGCGCCGCGTCACCCTTGTCCGGGTTCTCGAAGCCCGGGGTGCCGATCTCCGAGCCGGGCGGGCCCAGCAGGATCTGGGTCGTGGCCGCCTGGACCTCGTCGTTCAGGTCGCCGAGGACCGCCACGTCCCGCTCCTGGCCCTCGCCCGCCAGCAGCTCGTCCGCGAGTGCGCGCAGCGCCGTCGCCTCCGCCGCCCGCCGGTAGAGCGCGTACGCCCCGAAACGGGCCCGCTCGCCCTCGTCCCGCGGCTGGAAACGGTCCCCGGGATAGGTCAGCAGCTTCGACTTCAGATGGCAGACCGCTACGCGCAAGGACCCCGCCTCCACCGCCAGGAAGCCCCGGCCCGCCTCCCGCGTCTCCCCGCCCGTGTCGTCCACCTGGACCGCCCGCAGCTTCGGCGGGAACGCCGTCGTGTCGGCCAGCACCCGCAGCGGCACCCTGCTGATGAACCCGACCCGTATCTCCCGGCCGTCGGGATGGGACGAGAGCGCCGTGTGCCAGTCGCCGCCCACCATCTCGACCAGGTCCCGCAGTGCCGCCGGATCGCCGACCTCCTGGACGCCGAGCAGCGTCGGGTGGAGCTCCGTGATCACGGCGGCCAGGGCGGCCAGTTTGGTCTCGTAGGCGGCCTTGTCCTTGGGGCCCGACGGGCCGCCGGGCAGAAAGAGGTTCTCCAGGTTCCAGGTGCCGAGGAGCATGCCGGGCCCTTTCCGGAAGCCGTTGTGGTGAGGCCAGAGTGCTCGTTCGACCGGGGCCGCGACAGGGCGACGACGACATGCGCGGTTCGGCTCACACGACGCCGGTACGCCGTCGTACGTTGGCCGTATGACGCCGACCGTCGCCGACCTCATCATCACCGGATGCACCGTCCTCGTGCACGACGATCAAGAGCGGATCGGGTTCCGGGAGGACGCCGCGATCGTCGTACGGGACGGCGCGGTCGAGGCCGTCAAGGGTGCCGCCGAGGTGGTGGACCGGCCTGCCGTGGAGCGCCTCGACGCCCGTGGCCAGGTCGCCCTGCCCGGGCTCGTCAACTGCCATACGCATGCGCCGATGGTCGCGCTGCGCGGGGTCGCCGAGGATCTGCCCACCGAGGAGTGGTTCAACGACGTCGTCTGGCCCATCGAGTCCAACCTCACGGAGAAGGATGTGGAGTTGGGGGCGCGGCTCGCCTGCGCCGAGATGATCCGCGCGGGGGTCACCTGCTTCGCCGATCACTACTTCTCCATGGAGGCGGTCGCCGCTGTCGTCGACGAGTGCGGGATGCGGGCTCATCTCGGCGAGGCCTTCTTCTCCTCCCAGGGTCCCCAAGGCCGGGAGCGGTCACTGGAGTTCGCGCTCAGCCGCCGCGGCGGCCGTATCACCACCGCCCTCGCACCCCACGCCCCCTACACGGTCACCGACGCCGACCTCACCGTCACCGCCGAACTCGCCCGCGAGCACGGCCTCCCCGTCCACCTCCACGCCTCCGAGAACCGCGACCAGACCGAGGCGAGCCTCGCCCGGCACGGCGTCACGCCCATTGGCGTCCTCCAGCGCACCGGGATCCTCGACACCGACGTCCTCATCGCCCATGGCACCGGGATCCTCGACCGCGATCTGCCGGTGCTGCAGAACGCCTCCGGTCGTACGGCCGTCGCCACCGCCCCCCGCGGCTACCTCAAGTTCGGCTGGCCCACCACCACACCGGTGCGCGCCCTGCGCGAGATCGGCATCCCCGTCGGACTCGCCACGGACGGCGCCGCCTCCAACAACTCCCTGGACGTCTGGGAGTCGATGGCCCTCACCGCGCTCATCCAGAAGTCGACGACGGGCGATCCCCGCTGGCTGACGTCCCGTCAAGCCCTGCACCACGCAACACTCCAAAGTGCGGGGGCCGTAGGGCTCGGTGACCGCATCGGCAGTATCGCCCCCGGACGACGGGCCGACATCATCCTCGTCGACCTCACAGGCCCGCACACCCAACCCGTCCACGACCTCGCCGCGACCCTCGTCCACAGCGCCCGCTCCTCCGACGTACGCACCACGATCGTCGACGGCCGCATCCTGATGCGCAATCGCGAGCTGCTCACCCTCGATATCGCCGCCGTGGTAGGGGAGTTGACGGAACGCCTGCCCGGCCTCCTCGACCGGAGTCACGGCAAGCGGATCCAGGATTACGACACATAGGCTGATCTCCATGACCGACCTCGCCGACGGCCTCATCGAGCAGCCCTACGACGTATACCGGCGCCTGCGCGAAAGCGCGCCGGCGCACCGGATCGCGGGGACCGACGGGAACCCCGCCTGGATCGTCACCCGGTACGAGGACGTCCGCGCGGCGCTCGCCGATCCTCGTCTGTCGCTGGACAAGAGGCATGCGGCGCCTGGGAATTACCGGGGTTTCGCGCTGCCGCCGGCCCTCGACGCCAACCTCCTCAACATGGACCCGCCGGACCACACCCGCATCCGCCGACTGGTCGTCCGAGCCTTCACCGCACGCCGAGTCGAGCAACTCCGGGCACCCATCAGGCAGACGGCCGACCGGCTCCTGGACGCCCTGGGTGAGCACGGCACCACCGACCTCATCGCCTCCTACGCCGCCCCGCTCCCCATCACCGTCATCTGCGACCTCCTCGGCGTCCCGGACGGACAGCGGCGTGACTTCAGGACCTGGACCGACACTCTCGTCGCCCCGGACCCGGCCCGCCCGCACGCCGCGAAGGAAGCGGTGGCGGCGATGCTCGCCTTCTTCACCGGGCTCCTCGCGGACAAGCGCAAACAGCCCGCCGACGATCTGCTCTCCGACCTGATCGCGGTGCGCGACGAGGGCGACCGGCTCACCGAGGACGAGCTGATGTCGCTCGCCTTCCTCATCCTCTTCGCCGGCTACGAGAACACCGTGCAGCTCATCGGCAACGCGGTACTCGGACTCCTGCGCCACCCCGAGCAGCTCGCCGCACTCCGCGAGGACCCCTCCCGCATCCCCTCCGCCGTCGAGGAGTTCGTCCGTTACGAAGGTCCCGCCCTGCTCGCCATCCGGCGGTTCGCGACGGAGGACGTCACCCTCGGGGGCGTCACCGTCCCCGCCGGTGAGACCGTGCTGCTCTCCCTGGCCGCCGCCAACCGCGACCCCGCCCGCTTCCCGGACCCCGACCGCCTCGACCTCGGCCGCGACGCCTCCGGCCATCTCGCCCTGGGACACGGCATCCACTACTGCCTCGGCGCCCCGCTGGCCCGCGCCGAGACCGAGATCGCCCTGGCCGCGCTCCTCGAACGGTTCCCTCGACTCGCGCTCGCCGAGACCGACGTACGGTGGCGTCCCTCCCTGCGTGCCCGGGGGCTCGTTGCCCTTGAGGTGACGTACGGAAAAAATCTTGTGACGCAGCGATAAAAATCTTGTGACCCAGCGATGAGTTCCGCCCCTCCCGTCGGTCACCACCCAGAACGGACCGTCGCACAGGAGGGGCCCCATGTCGCTTCCGGAGATCGTCTCGCGTGCCGAATGGCGCGCGGCGCGTGAGGAGTTACTGCGCAGGGAGAAGGCGGCCACGCGCGCGCGTGACGCGCTCAACGCCGAGCGGCGCCGGCTGCCCATGGTCGAGATCGACACGGAGTACGTCTTCGAGGGCGGCGACGGCAAGGCCACCCTGCTCGACCTCTTCGAGGGACGGCACCAACTCGTCGTCTACCACTTCATGTTCGCGCCCGAGTGGGAGGCCGGCTGCCGCAGCTGCTCGGCCTTCCTGGACCAGGTCGGCCATCTCGCCCATCTGCGGGCCCGCGACACCTCGTTCGTGGCCGTCTCCAGGGCGCCGTACACCAGGATCCTGCCGTTCAAGGCACGGATGGGCTGGACGGTGCCCTGGTTCTCGTCGTACGGCAATGACTTCAACCGCGACTTCGAGGTGACCCGGGAGCACGAGGGGGAACTCGTCGAGCGGCCCGGCGTGAGCTGCTTCCTCAGGGACCGCGACCGGGTGTTCCACACCTACTCGACATACGAGCGCGGACTCGACGGCCTCGGTTCGACCAGCAGCTTTCTGGATCTGACCGCGCTGGGCCGACAGGAGGAGTGGGAGGAGCCGAAGGGACGCGCGTCGGAGCTGGGGGCGCCCGCGGGCAGTGAACGCGTCCGGTGTCACGACGAGTACGAGGACTGAAGCGGAACGTAACAGCAGGTGAGATGCGGCTCACATTTTGCCGTGGACAAGTGTCAACTATGTCTCAGTCCCGTCACTTAGAGAGGCGTTCACCCGCCCGTTGGCGTTTAACTCTTCGAGTACAGCGCTAGATGGAGGTGCAGGGTGAACAGGCGAACGGTGCTCGAGCGCTTTCCTGCCGGCGGTCCGCGAGGTTCGTGGCCGGCGGAGGAGTTCGCGCAGGCGCGGCGTCGGGAGGGCCTGGACGCCGAGGTAGTGATGGATCTGGCGACGGACACCTTTCTGGTGATCGTGCGCAGTGACGTGGTCGTCGACGCGGCCGCATGAGGTGCTGAGGTCCTGAGGTCAGCCCGCCTTCGGGGCGGGCACCCGCAGCGTGAACTGCTCCGCCTGGAGCGCGTACAGCTCCGCGTAGAGACCGCCGTCGGCCAGCAGCTCGTCGGGTGTGCCGGACTCCACCAGCCGGCCCTGGTCGAGGACATGCACCAGATCGGCATGGCGTACGGACGCCAGCCGGTGGGTGATCAGCACGACCGTCTGCCCGGCCGAGGCCAGGGCGCGGATCTTGTCGAAGACCTCCAGCTCGGCCCGGGCGTCCAGGGCAGCCGTCGGCTCGTCCACGATCAGAATCCGGCCGCGCCGATAGGCGGCCCGGGCGATCCCCAGCCGCTGCCACTGCCCGCCGGACAGCTCATGTCCGCCGTTGAACTGCCGGGCCAGCAGCGTGTCCAGACCGCGCGGCAGATCGGCCACCACCTCCTCGGCCCCGGCCGCGGCCACCGCGTCCGCAAGACGCTCCTCGGTCAGCGGCGCCGCCGACCGTCCTACGGCGACATTGACCCGCGCGGTGAACGGCCACCGCTTGAAGTCCTGGGCCACCATCGCGATGCGCTCGGCGAGTTGGTGCCGGTCGGCTCCGGCCGCGTCGACGTCGTCCCACAGGATCCGGCCCCGGTCCGGGGTGTACAGGCCCGCGAGCAGCTTCACCAGGGTGGTCTTGCCCGAGCCGTTCTCGCCGACCAGCGCCACGATCCGGCCCAGCGGCAGGGTGAGCGTGACATCGTCCAGGGCCGGGCGGGTGGACTCACCCGGGTAGTTGAAGGTGACGTTCTCGAACCGGATCTCCCGCGGGTCCTCCGGCAGCGGCTCACCGCCGACCGGGATCGCCCGCTCGGCCGCCTCGACGTACAGCCGTTGCAGATCGCCCACGAACAGGGCCTCCTCGTGCAACTGGTTGATCTCCAGCACCAGACTGTCCAGGCTGGCCGAGCCGGTCCGGATGGCGATCACCGCGGTGCCCGCCACGGACAGCGCCATCGCGCCGGCCAGCAGCAGCCAGCCGAGCGTCGCGTACGTCGCCACCGTGGCGAGGCCCGTGAAGGCCGCCGCGATCAGTCCGGTACGGGCCGCGAGCCGGGCCAGCCGCGCCTGTTCCGCCTCCGCGGTCTCCGACATGGCCCGGAAGTGGCGCAGCAGGAACGGGCCGACGCCGTGCACCCGGATCTCCGGGGCGGCGGCCGGTTCGGTGAGCAGCCCGCTGATCAGCTGGCCGGCGCGGGCGTGCTGCACCCAGGTGTGGAACGACTCGTAGCGGCGCCGGGCGTTCGTCAGGGCGCTCCAGGCGCTGGGCAGCGTCATCGTGGCCAGCAGCGGGAGCAGGGCGGGGTGCAGCACGGTCAGTACACCGGCGGCCGCGATCAGCGAGATCATCGCGTTCACCACACGGGCGCTGTAGGAGATCATGCGCCGGGCCGAGGAGGCGCCGTACTGCGCGGTGTCCAGCAGCTTGTGAAAGGCGTGGTCCTCGATCGCGGCCAGCTCCACGGCGGCGGCCCGCTCCAGATAGAGCTCGGTGGCTACGCGCTCCACCTTCGGCTCCAGCCGCCCGGTGGCATACGTCGACGCGGCCCGCAGCAGTGCGCCGATCAGCATCACGGCGGCCATGGTCACCAGCGCCGGTACGGCATCCCGCAGCCGGTCCTCGATCGCCCCGTCGCCGATCAGCCGCCCCAGCACGCTGTTCACGGCGAGCAGGCCGACGGCCTGTGACAACCCCCGGCCGACCTCGGCCGCGAGCACGGTCCGCGCGGCGCCCCGATCGGCCTGCCAGGCAAGCCGGAAACTGGAGGCCAACAGCCCCGGCAGCCGCGTCACCATGGACCGGAAGTTCAACTCCAGGAACGCGTCACGGTGCTGACTCCAGCCCATGTCGTACCGCAGGGGCCCACCGAAGAGCAGTCGCTCGGACTCGGACACCTCACCCACGTAGCCTCCCCCGATCGCCGAGGGTCACTATGGCGGCCGGGAAGGCTCCGGGCCAGGGCGCAAACATGGGGTACAGGGGCGCCCCCAAAGGGGCGCGAGGCCCCACCGGCCCGCAGATGATCTACGGCGCAGCCCGCGGAGCGCTACGCACTGACCTGCCGAGACCAGGGCGGCGTAGCCCCCGTAAGCCGACACAACGCCAAATACAACGGAATCGGCGGCGTATAAGGCACCGCCCCCTCCGGCCGATGAATCAGCCGAACCTCTTCCGGCACCACCGCACCCGTCGCATACCGACAAGGCTCGGGCCACTCCAGCGCGTAATCGGAGTCAGCCGGAACGATCCACCACCAGTACGCGTCATCGGCGTACACACACCCCACCTGAGGCAACCGAGGCAGAATCAGCGCCCCAAGACGAGCAGGTACAGCCACCGCATCAAACCCCAGCGGCGCAGTCATACCCTCCGGCACCGCCAACTTCGACGGCTCAACCCGCGGAGCGAACCCGCGGCGAATTCGGACCAGTGTGTCCAGGCTCAATATCTGACCGCCGGCGGACGTAACGCTCACGCAGGGCCCCCGTCTTCGTCGTCGCCGTCGGAGCCCCCGGCCGGGCCACCGGGCTTCGGCCGTGCCCCCCAGCCCAGGTCGTTGCGCGGCCCGGTGTCCTCGCGAGGCGTGTCCGCCTTGCGCGGCAGTTCCGCCCAGACCAGCAGTCCGGGCCCGTGCTCATGGGCGCCCCAGGAGTGACAGAGGGCGTCGACCAGGAGCAATCCCCTCCCATGCTCCTCGTCGGCGCGCTGCGCGGCGGGGTGGGGCTCACCCGGTGCGCACCCTTGGTCGCGCACGGCTATGCGCACCAGGTCGTCGCCGTCGTGCAGCTCGCAGACGATGTGCCTGCTCGCCGTGTGCACGATGGCGTTGGTGACGAGTTCGGAGACCACCAGGGCCGCCGTGTCGCAGGTGTCCTCGCAGACCGACCAGCCGGTCAGTCGGGCCCTCGTCAGCCGTCTGGCCTGTGCGGGGGAACCCGGATGTGCGGCCAGCTCGAAGCGGAACCGGCGCTCGGCGGGACCCCGCTGAGGGCCTACCGCCGTGGCGGCACCGAGGCCGAGCAGGCCTGCGGCGGCGTCTGTTCCTAAGGGCGCGGACGGAATCACGCTTGCCACTATCGCCCCGCCGTGAACACTTGGCAAGTGTCACTCTGAAAATTGCAGAGTGCTGTGTGACGCGGTGGATGGCCGTGGCACACTGCTCGCAACAGCATGTCGAGCGGCGCCAATTGGGATCGCCGGAGGTCTGCCCAGGTCTTCGAATAGGTCTTCGAATGGCGCCGTAGGGCTGTCAGGATTCATCGGTGGAGGTGGGAGGGTGAGCGAGCCGCGGTCCGCGCCGACGGTCGGCCAGGTCGTCCTCGGCCGGCGCCTGCTGGACCTGCGGGAACGCGCCGGGCTCAAGCGCGAGGAGGCCGCCCGCGTCCTGCGTGTCGCCCCCGCCACCGTCCGCCGGATGGAGATGGCCGAGGTCGCCCTCAAGATCCCGTATCTCCAACTGCTGTTGAAGGCATACGGGGTCGGTGACGAGGAGTCCGCGGCCTTTGTGCAACTGGCCGAGGACGCCAACAAGCCCGGCTGGTGGCAGCGGTTCCACGACATCCTGCCGGGCTGGTTCTCGATGTACGTCAGCCTGGAGGGGGCCGCGAGCCTCATCCGGTCCTACGAACCCCACTTCGTGCCCGGCCTGATGCAGACCGAGGACTACGCGCGCGGAGTGCTCAGATCGGGCGCCATCGGCCAGACCAAGCCCGACGACATCGAGCGCCATGTGGCGCTGCGCATGCAACGCCAGGACCTGCTCACCCGGCCCGACGCCCCCCGTATGTGGGTCGTCATGGAGGAGACCGCGCTGCACCGCCATGTCGGCGGCCCGGAGGTGATGCGTGCCCAGATCGACCGGCTGCTCGAGCTCACGAAGCTGCCCAATGTGACGTTGCAGGTCGCCCCGTTCGAGAGCGGACCGCATCCCGGCACGTACGGGCCCTTCGTGCTGTTCCGATTTGCCATGTCAGAACTGCCGGACATGGTCTACAGCGAGTACCTGACCGGCGCCGTCTATCTCGACGCGCGCCCCGAGGTGGCGACCCACCTGGAGGTCATGGACCGCATGGCGGCGCAGGCCGCTACGGCACATCGCACGAAGGAGATCCTCCGGGATCTCCGCAAGGAGTTGTGAATGGATCGCATCAAGCCGCGCATACACGTCTACAACGGCATGCCCGCGCGGGAGTTGGGCAGCGAGGGCTGGCACAAGCCGTGGAGCGGCGGCAATGGCGGCAACTGCCTGGAGGCGATGAAGCTTGCCGACGGAAGGATCGCCGTCCGTCAGTCGACCGACCCGGACGGGCCGGCGCTGATCTACACCACCGACGAGATGACGGCCTTCATCGAAGGCGCCAAGGCGGGGGAGGCGGACTTCCTGCTCTCCTGATGCACTTTTCAATGACCTTGCTACGACACTGAGTTGATGAACGACCGCTGGTGGGGGCCTACTTGAGCAGGTCTCAGAACCAGGACATGATCCGGCGCGGGGCGTCCACCACACGGCTGACGACGACCACCGGAATCGGCGGCTGCTCGGCCTTGCTGGGGCTGAGGTTCAGCCCGTAGTAGATCTGCTCGATCGACGGCGGCCCGACCGCGAGGTTGCGCCGCACCGCCTGGGCGGACGACTCCTCACCGGTCTGTACGAGATAGGCCGCGGCCATCGTGCCCGTACGGCCGACTCCCGCACCGCAGTGCACGAACACCGGACCGGACGCGTTCTTGACCACGTCCATCAGCTGCTGGACCTGGTGCGGCGTCGGCGTCTGGCCGTCCCGGATGGGCAGCCGTACGTATTCGAGACCGGCCTTGCCGGCTTCGGTGAGCTGCTTCGCGCTCAGATCCTCGGCGCGCAGGTCGACGACGGTGGCGAAGCCCATGGTGGCCAGCTCGCGGTATCCGGTGGGGGAGGGGGCGGCGCCCCGCCACAGCTTGCCGTCGGTGCTGACGGGCTGGAAGTTGTGGACTCCCTGGACGGTGCGGGTACCGGCGGGCGCCGGGGTCTCTGCCTTGGCCCAGAAGGAAAGACCGAGAATGCCTCCCGCGCCGACGGCCCACAGAACGAGGTAACCGATGACGATGCCAGCGAGGGCTCGCATGGCGCGCTGTGGCAGCGGGCGCTTGCGGAGGGCAGGGCGGGGCAGAGTTGCGGTGAGAACAGCCATGGGCGACCCGGGGGGCTAGGGGACGGTGGGCGCTTAGGCAGCGTACCCCGGGTTAGTGATCGTCTACGGTTTACGTCCGTTTTGTGCGCTATCTCTCATTTGTCATGACCGCTGGTCGCAGTGGTCGTAGCCGTCTCAATCCCTGTCCGGTTCCGCGTCCCCGATGCCCACGACGGTGAGGTTGGCGCGCTCCAGCGTCGCGTCCTCCAGGCAGCCGCGCAGCCGCATCCGGTCGTGATCGGTGAGCGCCGGCCGCACCACCCCGGCGTACAGACCGTCCCCCAGATCCCCCAGTGACGCGTGGCGCAGCGGCACGGACGTGGAGTCCCGGCAGCGCTCCCAGACCTGCTGCGCCGCCAGCGACCTGCGTGACTCGGTCAGGTCCGGGCCCCGCAGATCGACCTGGACGAGGACCGAGGTCGCCTCGCTCGCGTCCGCCCGCTCCTCCCGGGTTTGGGTGAGGTCGGCGAGCGCCACGATCATCGCCGCGAGCAGCGCGGCGCCCACCACGCCGGCGACCAGGGTCCGTGCGGTACGGCCCCGGTCGGGCGGGGCGCCGATCGACGGCAGGTCCTCCAGATCGCCGGGCGCCGCCGGATCGGGCGCGGTGAGCACGGCCAGCCGCCCGGCGAGGTGCCGCTCGGCGGGTTTCGCCGTGGCCGACGCGATCCGCTGGACGACCCAGGCGATCCCGGACAGGGCCACCCCGGCGACCATGAGCACCGGCACGAAGACATACGTCCGCTCGGCCGGCTCGTCCAGCCAGCGGAACCGGCCGTCGCCGCTGTGCTCCGGCTCGGGCGCCGAGCGCAGCCGGGCGAGGGCGTCGTCCTGCCGTGCGGCCAGCTCGCGCTGTCTGCGGTCGGAGTCGCGCAGCCGCTCCTCGATCCGCGCCAGGCGTCCCAGCAGCACCAGACCGAACAGCATCACCTCGATCACCAGCAGCAACACCCCGCAGATCATGGCCCGCTGCCACTGCCACCGGTACAGATAGATCACGAGGTAGGTGCCCGCCCCGGCGGCGGCGATCCCTCCGAAGACATACGCGATCTTCCTCATGGCTCGTCCCCCAGCTGTACGTCACCCGCCGTCCCGTCGACGGTGAGGCGGGCCCCGACCGGGAACCGGCGCACCGCGTCCGCCGCGCCGACGACCGCGGGCAGGTGGAACTCCCTTGCCAGCACGGCCAGATGGGAGAGCGGGCTGCCGGTCTGGGCGACCAGTCCGGTCAGCGCCGGCAGCAGCGGGGCGAGGGCCGGGTCCAGGGTGCGTACGACGAGCACGGCGTCCGGCGGCCGCGGACCCATACCGTCCCAGGCCGTACCGACCGCCCGCCCACCGGAGACTCCGCGCATCCCGTCGCCCCGGCCGCGGGTCCGCTCGGCGACGACGACTCCGCCGTCCGCCAGGCGGAAGGCGTCGGGGAGCGGGGGTGTGGCGGTGGGCGGTACGCGCCGGTGGAGGTCGGCGGGGAGTCCCTCGCCGTGCAGCACCGTGACGAGCTCCGGCCAGCGCAGGAGAGCGACGCGCTCGGGGTCGACCCCGGCCCGCCTGGCCACGTCCCGGACCAGCCGGATCTGGAGCTCCTGCACCCAGCGGATGCGGAGGCGGAGGGCCTCTCGGGGCGGGAGGGAGGCGGGGGAGGCTTGGGCGGGGTGGGGTGGGGTGCTGCGGCCCGTCGGAAGTCGATCCGCTTCCGTGCCGGCGCTACGGCCGACCGGGAGTCCGTTCGCCTCCGCGCCCGTGCCGTCCTGGCCCGGTATCGCAGTCGGCGATGGCTTCGGCAGGCGCACCCGTCCCCGCAAGCTGGGTGCCGTCAGGGCAAGCACCACCGGATCCGTCGCGATGACCTGGTCGTCCGGGACGCCACGCGCGCGTGCCGCCGCCAGCGCGGCCAACGCCGTCCCCGCTGCCGTGCGTCCCGTCGGCTCCTCGCGCAGCAGCGCGCCCGCCAGGGCTTCCTGGGCGTGCAGCGACATCAGTGCCCGGCGCGTCCAGCGCAGTTCGTCGGCCAGGGCGGTCGCCGAGAGGCCGCTCGGCGCCGGCACCTCGGCCAGCCTGCGGTCGATGTCCGCGACGAGGTCCGTGGCCAGGCCGGGCAGCGCGGCGCCGAGGCGCCCCACCCGCCAGGCCGCCGCGAGCCTGCGCGCCCCAGGCGCCGGGTTGAGCAGCGCCAGCCACCGATGCTTCGGCGGCACGGCGCCGAGCAGCCGCAGATCACCGGCGGCGCGCCCACCGACCGTCGTGACCACGGGCGCCGTGCGCAGCAGCTGGCGCGGCGCGGTGCCGCCGATGTCCAGCGCGGCGGCGAGACCGCGGGCCATCGGTGCCACCCACAGGTCCTCCTCGAGCGGCTGGAGCTGGTCCGGAAGCGTCTCGGCGACCGGCCCCGGCCCCAGCAGCCGGGCCCCGCGGGTCGGCCGTACCGCCATCGCCGTGATCGGGCGGCTCTGGAACAGCCACAGCCGTCCCTCCGCGTCGAACCCGAACTCGATGTCCTGCGGACCGCCGAACACCCGCCGGGCCCGCCGCGCGAGCCGGGCAAGACGGAACAGCTCGCCCCGGGTGAGCAGCGCGTCCGTCTCCGCGGGCTCGGTGCGCAGCACCCGCCCGCGTCCGCTCAGCCAGTAGTTGGTCCCCGCCTGCGCGCCGCTGACCAGACTGTCCGGACCGCCGCGCACGGCGCTCACCAGCATCCGGTCCGCCCGCCCCTCGACGGGGTCGGCACCGAATATCACGCCGCCGACCCGGGCGGTGAGCATCGGCTGGACGAGGACCGCCATCGGCGCGCTGGACCCGTCCGGCATACGCGCCGAGTCGAGCACTGTCCGTACGGCGGTACGGAAGTCCCGCCAGCCGCGTACATCGAGCACCGAGGCGAACTGGCCGGCGAGCGAGGACT
Source organism: Streptomyces sp. NBC_00287 (assembly GCF_036173105.1). Lineage (NCBI taxonomy): Bacteria > Bacillati > Actinomycetota > Actinomycetes > Kitasatosporales > Streptomycetaceae > Streptomyces > Streptomyces sp. NBC_00287. Next base: position 2,414,459 of record NZ_CP108053.1, on the reverse strand, counting down.
CCTCCGTGTCCTCCTGCGGCGACGAGGACCGCACGACCAGCGGGCGACCGCCGCCGTCGGACAGGGTTTCCCACGCGCGGCGCAGGGAACCCGGATCGCCCTCTGCCCTGTACGGGATCACAAAGCCGGGGAGTACCGGCAGCCCGGCGCCGGCCGCGCGGGCGAGATTCGCGGCCTTGGACCCGGCGCGGGCCGGAACGGCGGCAAGGGGCTGCTCCAGCGGGACGGTGGCCGGGCCGTACGTCTCCACCAGACCGAGGGCCACCTCGCCCCGGGGCTCGTCCCCGTCGCGCGCACCCTCTCCGTGACGTTCATCGAGCGTCGTCATCGAACACCCTCCAGGACCGACCGCCAACAGGGGGGACGCGCGGGGTGGACCCTGCGCCTGACGGCGGAACGAAGGATGGGACGAACCACCGCCGAACCGTGTGGACACGACAGCGGTACGCCTCCTGTTCCGATGATCCCACTGCTGTTCCGATCCATGTAGCCCGGAAGCCACTTTTCGGACACTCCGGAGAAGATTTACGGATCCGGAAAAGTTGCACAGAGGGCGTCGAGGGCCGCCGCGTAGGCGTGCTCGGAGGGGGTCGCATAGCCGACGACCAGGCCGTCATGGGCGGGTACGGCCGCCTGCGCGGCCTCCGGATGCCGGAACGCGGCGAGCCCGTCGAGGGCAACGCCGAGCCGCCCCGCCCGCTCGACGGTGGCCGCCTCGGTCCCCGGCGGCAGCCGCAGCACCGCGTGCAGCCCGGCCGCCACCCCGGTGACCTCGATGTGCGGCGCCCGCTCGGCGAGCGCCGCGACCAGCCGGTCCCGGCGACCGCGGTACCGCTGCCGCATACGCCGCACATGCCGGTCGTACGACCCACGCGCGATGAAGTCGGCGAGGCAGAGCTGGTCGAGCACGCTCGCCCAGGCCTCCCGCTCGCCCTTGGCTGCGAGCACGCCCCCGACGTACTCCTCGGGCAGGACCATCCAGCCCAGCCGGACCGCCGGGGACAGGCTCTTGCTGACCGAGCCGATGAAGATCACCCGCTCCGGGTCGAGACCCTGCACCGCCCCGACCGGCTTGCGGTCGTAACGGAACTCCCCGTCGTAGTCGTCCTCCACGATCACCGCCCCACGCGCGCGTGCCCAGTCGATCACCGCGGCGCGACGGCCGGCGTGCAGCGGGCCACCGGTCGGGAACTGGTGCGCGGGCGTGAGCAGCACGCCCCGCTCGCGAGTGAGCCGGTCGACCCGGGCGCCGTGCTCGTCGAGGGGCAGCGGCACGGTCCGCACGCCGGCGCCGGTGAGCAGCTCCCGGTGGAAGGGCAGCCCGTACGCCTCCACGGCCAGCGGTCCGCGCAGCACGTGCCCCTCGAAGAGCAGCCGCAGCGCGTGGGCGAAACCGGAGCAGATCACGATCCGGTCCGGTGTGCAGCGGACGCCACGCGCGCGTGCGAGGTACTCCGCCAGCGCCTCCCGAAGCTCCACCCGCCCCGCTGGATCGCCGGGCCCGAACACCTCGTTGGGCGCCTGGTGCAGGGCTCGCCGGTAGGAAGCGAGCCAGTCCGCGCGCGGGAAGCCCGACACGTCCGGGGTGCCCTGCCGCAGGTCGTGGCGCGGGCCATGCGCGCGTGGAGGGGCCGTTCCGGGCGGGTTCCCGGCGTGTCGCAGCGGCTCGGCGCGGTCGGCGACTCGGGTGCCCGAGCCCTGGCGGGCGGTGAGCCAACCCTCGGCGACGAGCTCCGCGTAAGCGTCGGCCACCGTGTTCCGGGCGACGCCCAGGTCGGCGGCGAGCGAGCGGTACGGCGGCAGCCGGGTGCCGGGGGCGAGTCGGCCGCCGCGTACGGCGTCGCGCAGCGCACGGATGAGGGCGGCCCGTCTGCCGCCAGGTCCCGACAGCTCCAGATGCAGATCGGCGCCGATCCGCTCCGCGGAATTGACCCATGTTTCGGACACAAAAATGCACCCTACAGGGGGTCTTTCCAGGCCGTAAGTTATGAGGCATGACGACGAACACGCTGGTCAACGCCGAGACGCCCCGGATGAACTTCGCCAAGACCGCCCCGAAGGTCTTCCGTGCCCTCATCGGCTTCGACGCCGCCGCCCGCGAGGGCCTGGACCCCACGCTGGTCGAACTGGTCCAGATCCGCGCCTCGCTCCTCAACAACTGCGCGTACTGCCTGCACATGCACACCAACGACGCCCGCAAGGCGGGCGAGACCGAGGACCGGCTGCACATGGTGGCGGTCTGGCGGGAGGCCCGCCACTTCTTCACCGAGCGCGAGCAGGCGGCGCTGGCCCTGACGGAGGCGGTCACGCTGATCTCCGACGGCGGCGTCCCGGACGCCGTCTACGCCGAGGCCGCGGCCCACTTCGACGAGGAGGAGCTGGCCAAGGTGCTGGCCCTGATCTTCACGATCAACACGTGGAACCGCGTGGCACTGTCGACGGGGAAGGTGGCGGGGACGGACGAGCGGTAGGGCTGCCTATGGGGTTCAGACAGCCATCGGCCGGTCGTACGGCGATATCGGCGCCGGCAGCCGTGAGCTGCCGGTCAGACGGCGGTCGACCGCCGCGGCCACCGCCCGCCCCTCCGCGATCGCCCACACGATCAGCGACTGTCCCCGGGCGGCGTCCCCCGCGGCGAACACGCCCGGGACGTTCGTGGCGAAGCCGGCGTCCCGCGCGATCGTCCCTCGCGGCTCCAGCGTCAGCCCCAGCTGCCCGATCAGCCCGTCCTCCTGGTCGGGCCCGGAGAAGCCGAGCGCGAGCAGCACGAGATCGGCCGGAATGGCCCGCCCGGTCCCCGGCAGCGGCCGACGGTTCGAGTCGACCTCGACCAGGTGCAGCGACCGTACATGCCCTTGCGCGTCCCCCGTGAAGCGGAGCGTCGACGCCGCGAACAGCCGTGCGTCCGCGTCCGCAGCGGGGGCCGTCCGCAGCTCCCGGGCCTCCTCGTGCGCCGCCGAGAGCCGGTAGATCTTGGGGTACGTCGGCCAGGGCTCGGCGTCCTCGTCGCGCTCGGCGCCGGGCTGGGCGTAGATGTCGAGCTGGGTCACGGACGCGGCGCCCTCCCGCACCGCCGTGCCCAGACAGTCGGCGCCGGTGTCCCCGCCGCCGACGATGGCGACGTGCTTCCCGGCGGCGGACATCGGGGATGTCTCGATATCGCCCTCGCACACCCGGTTGGCCAGCGGCAGATACTCCATGGCCTGCTGGATCCCGGCCAGCTCCCGCCCCGGCACGTCCAGTTCACGCCACGCGGTCGCCCCGGTGGCGATCACCACGGCGTCGTAGCGCGACCGCAGCTCCTCCGCCCCGAGGTCTCGCCCGACCGCCGTGGACGTACGGAACTTGGTCCCCTCGGCCCGCATCTGCTCGATACGCCGCTCCAGTTGGACCTTCTCCATCTTGAACTCGGGGATGCCGTACCGCATCAGCCCGCCGATCCGGTCGTCCTTCTCGTACACGGCGACCGTGTGCCCGGCCCGGGTCAGCTGTTGGGCCGCCGCGAGCCCCGTGGGCCCCGAGCCGATCACCGCGACCGTACGCCCCGACAGCCGGTCCGGTGGCTTGGGCGGCGCGAACCCCAGCTCCCAGGCCCGGTCGGCGATGGCGCACTCGACGTTCTTGATGGTGACCGCGGGCTGGTTGATGGCGAGCACGCACCCCGCCTCGCACGGCGCCGGGCACAACCGCCCGGTGAACTCGGGGAAGTTGTTGGTGGCGTGCAGCCGGTCGGCGGCGGCCCGCCAGTCCTCCCGGGACACCAGGTCGTTCCACTCGGGGATCAGATTGCCGAGCGGACAGGCCTCATGGCAGAACGGGATGCCGCAGTCCATGCACCGGTCGGCCTGCTTGCTGACGATGGGCAGCAGCGCCCCGGGGACGTACACCTCGTCCCAGTCCCGGACCCGCTCCTCGACGGGCCGGCGGGGCCATTCCTGGCGGGGCGTGGTCATGAATCCCTTGGGATCGGCCATGTCCGTCTCCCTCGCGTGCGGAGCGGGGCCGTACATCATCGGGCGGCACTCTTCCGGCCACGATACGTCTCATCCTCCCCTTGCGCTTTCGCTCACGTGAGGGCCAGCACATAGGAGATCGCGGCAGCGGCCGAGGCGACCATCCGGACGTGGTTCCAGGCCGTCCACTCGCGCACATACGTCGTCCAGTACGCGGCCGCCTCGCGGGTGCCCGCCTCCATCTTCATCAGAGCGTCGTTGCGCGGCACATTGGCGACCATGGTCACCCCGAACGAACCGAACAGATACAGCGCGCTGCCCAGCAGCAGCTCCACGGTCCCCTCGTCCGGCCACAGCACGAAGGTCACCACGGCGAGCACGGCGCACAGCACCGCCGAGCCGATGAACACGAGCATGAAGGCGGGGGTCAGCGCGGCCACGTTGATCGCCTGCATCGCCGCGACGCCCTGCGCGGGCGGCAGCGCGGCGAGCCCCTTCATCACGAAGGTGGAGAACGCGCAGAACACCCCGGCCACCAGACCGGTCCCCAGCACACCCAGCACGGTCAGTACGAAGTACGGCCCATCGATCATGACGACGTCAACTCCCAAGTCCCGCCGAGATCTTCCCCGGCACCACCCGTCACCACAAGTGAAATCCCCTGCGTGGCGGTATCCCATGGCCGAGCGCCGCGGAGGCATAAGCGAGAGTCCAGGGTGCTCCCGGTGGGTGTGGCGCGGTCACCCCGCCTTCGCTTCCGGCTCCCGCCACTGCCTCAGCACCGTCTCCACCGCCGCCGCGATCCTCCGCCGGGCCTCGTGCCGCGGCACCCCGCTCATCAGCAACTGGTCGTACGGCGTGTCCATATGCCGTACCGACGCCACGACCGCCGAGATCACCGCCCCCTCGGACAGCGCCCGCCCCGCCGCGCTCCGGCCCACCCGTCCGCTGCCCCGCACCGAGGCATGCGCGGCTGTCGCGGCCGCCCGGTCCGCCGGGCACCCCGGAAACAGCCGCCGTATCTCCGCCGCGAACGCCTCCGTGAACCGCGCGTCCTCGGCCGCCCTGCGCCGCGCGTCCCGCAGCCGCCTGCGCCGCCTCGCCTCGGCGTCCGCGAGGCACCGCTGCTCGGCCCGGGCCAGCCCCGCCTCCTCCACGAGGACGCCCTGCCGCTCGTAGCGCCCCTTGCGCCGGTTGAACCGCACCACCACCGCCGACAGCGCGCTCTCCTCCCGGGCCCGGCGGGTCAGCGCGGTGTCCCCGCGCGGGAGGAAGACCAGATGCCCGAGGTCCGCGCAGTCGAGACACCGGGGCGCCCCGTCCTCCAGCACAAGCAGCGACAGCGGCCCGCCCCGGCACTCCGCGCAGTGCCGCCGTCCGATCGGCTGGATGACGAGAAGTCCGCCGCGGTGCGGGGGAGTTGCCAGGTGCTCCATACGCAGTTCATTCCCCCCGACGTGCACGGACATCACCCCTCATGTCCACCCCGACGCGTACCAGCACCACCCCTCTGTCCACCCCTGACGCATCATGGCCCTGTGCGACTCGAAGCGATCACCTGGGAACGGCTCGGCGATCTCCTCGCGGAGCGGCTGCTCGACCTGAAGCCCGCCGACGGGAGCCCCTGGCCGCGCATCGCCTTCGACGGCGCCCCCGCGGCCCGCCCGGGGGACCTCGCGGAACGCGTCGCCGAAGCCCTGCGCACCCGTGGCCGCCCCTCACTGGTCGTCGGCGCCGAGGGCTTCCTGCGCCCCGCCTCCCTCCGCCTGGAATACGGCCGCCGGGACGTGGAGGCGTACTACGACGGCTGGCTGGACACCGGCGCCCTGTGGCGTGAGGTCTTCGGCCCCCTCGAACCCGGCGGCGACGGCCGTGTCCTGCCCGACCTGTGGGATCCCGTCACCGACCGCGCCACCCGTAGTCCGTACGTCCAACTCCCGCCGGGTGGCGCACTGTTGATGCACGGCCCGCTGCTGCTGCGGCACTGGTTCCCCTTCGACCTGACCGTCCACGTCCTCCTCTCCCCGGGCGCCCTGCGCCGCCGTACCCCCGAACCCGACCACTGGACCCTCCCCGCCTTCGCCCGCTACGAGGACGAGACCGACCCGGCCGCCACCGCCGACGTCCTGGTCCGCGCCGACGACCCCCGCCATCCGGCCTGGAGCGGCTGACCGGCAGACCCGGGGTGTCAGGACGAGGACATACGGCTCCCGCGCGAGCTCTCGCACAAGTACCTCGGCATCGATCCACCGGCCGAGAAGGGCGACGAGGTCCGGGTCATCGTCCGGATCGTCCCGCGCAAGGTCGTGCGCTTCTCGGCCTGAGCCGCCACCGCCCGTCTCTGAGGTGCGGTCGCTGTCCGGCGCGGCGAGAATGTAGGGCGCCGGGACTAGCGGTGCGTCCTGCGCCGCGCCGGCCGTCCGGCCCCGGGAGGTACCCCATGACCACTGCCGGAGACATCATGCACCGCGGAGCCCAGTGGATCCCGGCGCACGAGACCCTGGACCGCGCCGCCCAGATGATGCGCGACCTCGGCGTCGGAGCCCTGCCCATCAGCGACTCCAACGAACGCCTCTGCGGCATCCTCACCGACCGCGACATCGTCGTCGGTTGTGTGGCCATGGGACACGACCCGGCCAAGGTCACCGCCGGCGAGATGGCCCAGGGCACCCCGCGCTGGATCGAGGCGGACGCCGACGTCGGCGATGTGCTCCGGGAGATGCAGGAGCACCAGATCCGCCGGCTCCCCGTCATCGAGAACAAGCGCCTCGTCGGCATGATCAGCGAGGCCGACCTCGCCCAGCATCTGACGGAGGACCAGATCGGCACCTGGGCCGAGAGCGTCTACGCCAGGACCCGGGCGCACTGACCGCACCGGCCGCCCCGCTCGCCCGCCTCTCGCCCCGCGCCGCCGGGGCGAGGGCGTGTCCTCACAGCCAGCCGTTGCGCCTGAAGCCGCGGTACAGCGTCAGACACGCCACGGCTATCACGCCTATGACCAGCGGGTAGCCGAACCTCCAGTGCAGCTCCGGCATGTGCTCGAAGTTCATGCCGTAGACCCCGCAGACCATCGTCGGTACGGCGACCAGCGCGGCCCAGGCCGTGATCTTCCGCATGTCCTCGTTCTGGGCGACCGTGACCTGCGCGAGGTGTGCCTGGAGGATCGAATTGAGCAGCTCGTCGAAGGAGGCGATCTGTTCCTTGACCCGCAGCAGGTGGTCGGTGACGTCGCGGAAGTACGCCTGTATCTCCGGGTCGACCACCCGTATCGGCCGGGTGGTGAGCTCCTCCAGCGGCCGAGTGAGCGGTGCCACCGCCCGCTTCAGCTCCAGCAGTTCACGCTTGAGCTGGTAGATCCGGCCGGGGTCGACCCGGGCGCCGGCCTCCGCGAACACATCCGTCTCCACCTGGTCGATGTCCGCCTGCACCGAGTCGGCCACGCTCAGATATTCGTCGACCACATGGTCCGCGATGGCGTGCAGCACCGCCGCCGGGCCCTTGGCGAGCTGCTCGGGCTCGGACTCCAGCTCCTCACGCAGCGGACCCAGCGAGCCGTGCCGTCCGTGCCGCACGGTGATCACGAAGTCATGGCCGGTGAAGACCATGATCTCGCCGGTGTTCACGACCTCGCTCGTCGCCGTGAGCTCCTCGTGCTCGACGTAGCAGACCGTCTTGAACACCGCGAACAGCGTCTCGTCGTAACGCTCCAGCTTCGGACGCTGATGGGCCTCGATCGCGTCCTCGACGGCCAGCGGATGCAGTTCGAAGAGCTCGGCGATGCCCGCGAACTCCTGGTCCGTAGGTTCGTGCAGACCGAGCCAGACGAAACCGTCGCCGTGCTTGCGCACCCGTTCCACGATGTCGACCAGATCGCCGCTCGCGGGGACCCGCAGGCCCTCGCGATAGCTCACGCAGTTCACCACGGAGGAGCCCAGCGGGGAGCGCGCCGGGTGGCTCAGGTCGACGCGGGGGCGCCGCCGGGCCAGCCGCGCCACCTTGCGCAGGCCGCCGACCTTGCCGAGGCTCGTGACCTTCCGCAGATTTCCTGCCATGGACATCTGGATCTCCTTGCGTGCCTTGCGTGGATCTCCTCGCGCCGTTCTCCCGCGCTGGTCGCGCCAGTCTGCCAGTTCGGCGTGAGAGCCGGGTAAGCCTGTGGGAGCAGCGCATTCCGCTTGGTTCCCGGCTGTGGACAAAGCCGGTTCGGCCGGGTCGGCGCCGCTGTCGGCGGAGTCCGTTCGGCCATGCCGCGAACGGGGCCCGGGTGCGCGTCGACCACTCCGGACAAGACGGATAACTGGGATGATCGCGGCATGATGCGATCCGACGGGTATCTCCTGGACAACCGGCAGAGCGAAGCGGGCGAACGCTTCGACGCTTTCGCCGCTCTCTTCGATCCCACCACCTTCCGGCACTTCGAGGCCTTCGGCATCGGGTCCGGCTGGCGCTGCTGGGAAGTCGGCGCCGGCGGCACCTCGGTGGTGTCGTGGCTGGCCAAGAAGGTCGGACCGACCGGACGGGTGGTGGCAACGGACATCGACACCTCGCGGGTCGCCGCGGCCGCCCGGCCGCCCGTCGAGGTGCGCGTCCACGACGTGGGAACCGAGGAGCCGCCCGGGGAGGGCTTCGATCTGGTGCATGCCCGGCTCGTCCTCGTTCATGTCCCGGACCGGGAAAGGGCGTTGCGGTCGATGGTCGCCGCGCTGCGGCCCGGCGGTCGGCTGCTGGTCGAGGACGCCGATCCCGCCCTGCAGCCCCTGGTCTGCCCGGACGAGTACGGCCCCGACCAGCAGTTGGCGAACCGGCTGCGGCAGGGCTTCCGGAAGCTGCTCGCCGACCGGGGTGCCGACCTCTCCTACGGGCGCAGGATCCCGCGTCTGCTGCGGGAGGCGGGGCTGCAGCGGGTGTACGCCGACGGCTACTTCCCGGTGGCCTCGCCCGCCTGCGCCGCCCTGGAGTCGGCCACGATTCGCCAGATCCGCGACCAGCTCGTCTCGGCGGGCCTCGCCACCGATCAGGACATCGACCGCCACCTGGCCAACGTCTCCTCAGGAGGCATGGACCTGGCCACGGCCCCGATGATCTCCGCGTGGGGGCGCAAGGCGTAAGCGTGGAGGGGAAGTTGACGGCGGTCTCGGTGCGGGTCGTACCTGGCCCGTACCGCCAGTCCGTCCCCCGCCCGTACCGTCTTGTCCGCCCCCGGCCCGCATTGTCAGTCCGCCCCCGGCGGCCGACCGCCCACTCGCTCCACCGCAAGTGCCCCTGCCCGGCACCCCTCCCGGGCCGCCTCCTCCGGCTCGGCGCCCCGGAGCAGGGCGGCAAGGAACGCGCCGGTGAAGGCGTCGCCCGCCCCCGTAGTGTCCGTCGGGGTCGCCGGCGCCGCCGGCACCCGGGCGCACACCGTGCCGCTCCGCGCCACCAGCGCACCGGCCGCACCCCGCTTGACGACCACCAGCGGGACATGGCGGCTCAACTTGGCCGCCGCGTCCGCCGCGTCGGGCAACCCCGTCAGCAGACAGGCCTCGTCACGGCTGGGCAGCAGAACGTCGACGCCTTGGACGAGCGCCAGGAAACGGTCCACCCCCAGGTCCGTCAGGAATCCGGCCGAGGCCGGGTCCAGACTCACCGGCATGCCACGCGCGCGTGCCGACGCGAGGGCCGCCGCCACCAGCGCGCGGCTCGGCTCGGAGAACAGCAGGTAGCCCGACAGATGCAGCCGGGCGACCCCGTCGAGCAGCGCATCCGACCAGTCGCCGGCATCCAGCCGCAGCGAGGCGCCACTGTCGGTCAGAAACGTCCGCTCGGCCGCAGCACCCGTGTCCACCAGGCAGATCACCGTGCCGGTCGGCGCCCGCGGATCGACGACGAGACACGGCCGTACCCCGCAGGCGGCCAGCTCCCGCTCGTGCCAGGCCGCCGCCTCCGCGCCCACCCGTCCGAGCAGCCGTACCTCCGCGTCCGAGTGGTACGCCGCCCAGCAGGCCACATTGGCGCCCGCGCCGCCCGGCACCGTACGGATCACGGCGGCCGTGTCCGTGCCCGAGGCGAGCGGTCCCCGGTGCCGGGCGATCACGTCCGTGACGACATCGCCGACGACCAGCAGGGCACCGCCTCGCGCCGTCGTCACGCCCGGGCCCAGGCCGCCGCGATCCGCGCCGCCAGCCGTACGTTGCCGCGCACCGCCGCCAGATTGGCACTGAGCGAGGCACCGTCCGTGTGCCGCACCAGGTAGTCGAGCAGGAACGGGGTGACCGCCTGACCGGAGACGCCCTCCTCCTCGCACGCGTGCAGCGCGTCGGCAAGCACACGCGCGTGCAGCGCGGGATCGAGCTGCTCGGACTCCGGTACGGGATTGGCGACGATCAGCGCCGACTCGGGTCCGTCAAGACCGTCCTGAGCCCGCATCACCTCCGCCACCTCCTCGGGCGAGCGGAGCGTCCAGTCCACCGGATGGCCCGAGTCCGACAGATAGAAGCCGGGGAAGCGGTCCGTGCCGTACCCGGCGACCGCGACACCCAGTGTCTCCAGCCGCTGGAGCGTTGCCGGCACGTCCAGGATCGACTTCACGCCCGCGCAGACCACCGTGATCCGGGTGCGCGCCAGCAGACCCAGATCGGCCGACTCGTCCTGCGTCACCGTCCACTCCCGGTGCACCCCGCCGAGCCCGCCCGTCGCGAACACCCGTACGCCCGCCAGAGCCGCCAGCAGGGCCGTCGCCGACACCGTGGTCGCCCCGCTCGCGCCGGCCGCCACCGCGAGCGGCAGATCACGGTGGCCCAGCTTGCGGATCCCGTCCTCGTTGGCGACCCGCTCCAACTGCTCCTTGTCCAGGCCGACATGGGGCCGTCCGTCCAGCACAGCGATCGTCGCGGGAACGGCGCCCTCCCGTCGTACGACGTCCTCCAGCTCCAGGGCCACCTGGAGGTTGCGCGGGCGCGGCAGCCCGTGCGCGATGATCGTGGACTCCAGGGCCACCACGGGTCGACGCGCGTCGATCGCGTCCCGCACCTCTTCCGACACCACCAGCACCACGCGCCTGCCTCCTGTCCGTCGGTCCTGACTCATCCCTGGCGAGCCCGGTGCCCGGTCAAACCACTTGCGGCCTGTGGGGGACGACACCAGCCTGGGACGCATGACCGACCACACCGCACGACTCGACCATGTCGTCCTCTGGGTGAGCGACCCGATCGGCTCGGCCGAGTTCTACGAGAGGACCCTCGGCACGCTGCCCGTACGGCTCGCCGAGTTCGCCGCGGGGCAGGTGCCGTTCCCCTCGGTGCGCCTCAACGAGGACACCATCATCGACCTCATGCCGCAGAGCATGGCGGAACGCATGAAGATGCTCCCGGGCGCCGAGAAGAGCGCCGGACACCCGGTCAACCACGTCTGCGTCGCCCTGCCCTCGGACGCCTTCGACGCCCTCCTCGCCCGCCTGGCGGAGGGCGAGGTGCCGATCTCGGAGATCTCCCACGACTCCTTCGGCGCCCGCGGCCCGGCCAAGCGCAGCTTCTACTTCCGCGACCCGGACGGAAACGTCTTCGAGGCCCGGCACTACGACTGACGGCCGCACGGGGTGCCCACCGGCTCAGAACAGTGGCTCGGGCAGCACGCCCTCCAGGGCGAGCAGCTTGCGCTTGGTCTCCAGGCCGCCCCCGAATCCGCCGATGCCGCCGTCGCTCTCCACGACCCGGTGGCAGGGCACGACCACGGGCAGCGGATTGGCGCCCATCGCCGTGCCCACCGCCTGGGCGGCGCCCGGCTGGCCGACCCGCCCGGCCAGATCGCCGTAGCCGACGACCGAGCCGTAGGGCACGCCGGCGGCCAGCTCGCGCAGCACCTGCCGGTTGAAGCCCGAGATCAGCGACCAGTCCAGCGGCAGCTCGAAGTCGTGCCGCTCGCCTGCGAAGTACGCCTTCAGCTGGCGTATCGCCTCGGCGAGCACAGGGGAGTCGGGCGCCTCGACCGGCTCGCCGCCCAGCCGGGACGCGAGCCGGTCCAAGGCCTTGTCGCGCACCGCGTCGGTGGCGTGGAAGACGACGTTGACCAGGCCCTCGCGGGTCGCGGCCAGCAGCAGCGGACCGATGTCGGTGCCGACGACGCTCCACACGACCTGCTGCTCGTACTGCCCTTGGCTGTCCATGCGATCCACCGTACGGCCCGGCACTGACAACGCCCTCGGTCAGCGCCCGCGCACCGCCTCGCGCACCACATCGGGCTTGTTGGTGATGATCCCGTCGACCCCGTACCCGGCGACCCGCCGGGCGTCGGCCGCGCTGTCGACGGTCCAGGTGAAGACCTCCAGCGCCTTGCCGTGCGGCCCCGTGAAGGCGTGCACGGCGGCGACGTAGCCCGCGGAGATCGAGCCGTACGACGGGTTGATCTGGTCGGTGAATTCGGCGTACGCGGGCAGATCCCCCACATTCGGCGTGCCGAGGAACCCGGTCTTGACCGCCGGCTTGAGCTGATGGACGGTCCGCACACTGTCCGCGCTGAAGCTCTGCACGATCAGCCGGGCCCGATGGCTTCGATCGAGCCAGCCTTCATTGCTGAGCACCTTCAGGGTCTGCCGCTCGATACCCGGGTACAGGCCGGGGTTCTTGATCTCCAGGAGCAGCTTCTGGTGGTGGCGCTCGACGCGGCTCATGTACTGCTCCAGTGTCGGCACGCGCGCGCCCGCGTACGCGGGGCCGAACCAGCTTCCGGCGTCCAGGCGGGCGATCTCCGCGGCCGTGAAGTCCTTCACCTTCCAAGGGGCCCGGCCGGGGAAGACCTCCTCGACGTCGGTCGTCCGCTTCAGGTTGTCGTCGTGGAGGACGATCAGCTCGCCGTCCTTGGTGCGCTGGACGTCGTTCTCGACCCACTTGATGCCGAGCTGCGCCGCCTTGTCGACGGCGGCGAGCGTGTTCTCGGGCGCGTAGGCCGAGGCGCCCCGGTGGGCGAGGACCGTCGGCGGAATACCGGTGACCCCGGCCCGGGCGTCGAAGGGCGGCAGCAGGAAGGCGGCGGTCCCCAGGAGCGCGGTGGTCGTGGCGGCAACAGCGCGCGCGTGCATGCGTACTCCTTTGACGAACGTCACGGACAGCACCACTGTGACAGCAGAGCGTCAACATCAGGGGGTTGCAGAATGGCCATGGATTGAATGGGGTTGCCCAAGTCCGTTCACCGCTGCCGCACAACTGGGGCAGGGCCGTGTTTCTTTGTCGGAAAATCGTTCGACCATTCCGGTGGGGGTCATACTCTCTGCCTCAACCCTGACCGTTCGGGCGGTCCTGGGAGGGGGCGTTTATCAGCACATTCCGGGACACAAGAGGGCGGAAGGACAGCCGCGTATGCAGGGCACGGTCGACGGATTCAGCTACGGCCTCGTCACACCGCTGGTGGCCTACCTCATGGCCTGCCTGGGCGGCGCCCTCGGCCTGCGCTGCACCACCAGAGCGATGCTCGTCACCCGCTCCTGGCGCCCCGGCTGGCTCGCCCTCGGCTCGGCGGCCATCGGTTCCGGCATATGGACCATGCACTTCGTCGCCATGATGGGGTTCACGGTCAAGGAGACCCCGATCCACTACGACAAATCGATGACGTTCGCGAGCCTCGCCGTCGCCGTCGTCATGGTCGGCATAGGGATCTTCATCGTCGGCTACAAGGGCGCGCGCGGCACCGCCCTGTTCACCGGCGGCACCATCACAGGACTCGGCATAGCCTCCATGCACTACCTGGGCATGGCGGGGCTGCAGCTCAACGGCAAGCTGGGGTACAACACCTTCACCGTCGCCGCCTCGGTCGCCATAGCCATGGCCGCGGCCACCGCCGCCCTGTGGGCCGCCGGGCAGGTCAGGGGCTTCCTGTGGAGTGTGGGCGCGAGCCTTGTCATGGGGCTCGCCGTCAGCGGGATGCACTACACCGGCATGGCCGCCCTCAGCGTCCATCTGCACAGCGCCCAGGACACTTCGACGGGCGACTCGCCCGCCGCCCTGCTCGCGCCCATGATGATCGGCCCGCTCGCCTTCCTGCTGCTGGCCGGAATCGTGGTGATGTTCGACCCCCTGATGGTCATGGGCAAGCCCGACCTGGCCCCCGTGGACAACAAACCCGGCATCCCCGCCCACAGCGCCGCCGCCCACACCGCCCGCCGCCCGCAGCTCCGCCCCCGCCGCAGCCTGGGCGAACGCCGCTCCCGCACCCCGCAGAAGCGGTGACCCGGCCCCGTTGTCAGTGGGTGGCCGTACGGTGGATCCATGCGGCCCGTTTCCAGCATCGAACGCACGGTGGCGCCCTTCGAGGTCGTCAGCCCCTACCAGCCCAGCGGCGACCAGCCGCAGGCCATCGCCGACCTCGCCCGGCGCATCCAGGCAGGTGAGAAGGACGTCGTCCTGCTCGGCGCGACCGGCACCGGCAAGTCCGCCACCACCGCGTGGATGATCGAACAGCTCCAGCGCCCCACCCTGGTGATGGCGCCGAACAAGACCCTGGCCGCCCAGCTGGCGAACGAGTTCCGGGAGCTCCTCCCGAACAACGCCGTCGAGTACTTCGTCTCGTACTACGACTACTACCAGCCCGAGGCCTACGTCCCGCAGTCGGACACCTACATCGAGAAGGACTCCTCGATCAACGAGGAGGTCGAGCGGCTGCGCCACTCCGCCACCAACTCGCTGCTCACCCGCCGCGATGTGGTCGTGGTCGCCTCGGTCTCCTGCATCTACGGCCTCGGTACTCCGCAGGAGTACGTGGACCGCATGGTCCCCCTCAAGGTCGGCGAGGAGATCGACCGCGACCAGCTGCTGCGCCGTTTCGTGGACATCCAGTACACGCGCAACGACATGGCCTTCGCCCGCGGCACCTTCCGCGTCCGCGGCGACACCATCGAGATCTTCCCGGTCTACGAGGAGCTGGCCGTCCGCATCGAGATGTTCGGCGACGAGATCGAGGCGCTGTCCACCCTGCACCCGGTCACCGGCGAGATCATCAGCGACGACGAGCAGCTATATGTCTTCCCGGCCTCCCACTACGTCGCCGGACCCGAGCGCATGGAGCGGGCCGTCAACGACATCGAGAAGGAGCTGGGCGAGCGACTCGCCGAGTTGGAGAAGCAGGGCAAGCTGCTGGAGGCCCAGCGCCTGCGCATGCGTACCACGTACGACCTCGAGATGCTCCGCCAGATCGGCTCCTGCTCGGGCGTCGAGAACTACTCGATGCACTTCGACGGCCGGCTGCCCGGCTCCCCGCCGAACACCCTGCTCGACTACTTCCCGGACGACTTCCTGCTCGTCATCGACGAGTCGCATGTGACCGTCCCGCAGATCGGCGCCATGTACGAGGGCGACGCCTCCCGCAAGCGCACCCTCGTGGACCACGGCTTCCGGCTGCCCTCCGCGCTCGACAACCGCCCGCTGAAGTGGGAGGAGTTCCAGGGGCGCATCGGCCAGACGGTCTATCTGTCGGCGACCCCTGGCCAGTACGAGCTCTCGCGTTCCGACGGTGCCGTCGAGCAGATCATCCGCCCCACCGGCCTGGTCGACCCCGAGGTCGTGGTCAAGCCCACCGAGGGCCAGATCGACGACCTGGTGCACGAGATCCGCAAGCGCACCGAGAAGGACGAGCGGGTCCTGGTCACGACCCTCACCAAGAAGATGGCCGAGGACCTCACCGACTACTTCCTGGAACTCGGCATCCAGGTGCGCTATCTGCACAGCGACGTCGACACCCTGCGCCGCGTGGAGCTGCTGCGCGAGCTGCGCGCCGGTGAGTACGACGTGCTGGTCGGCATCAACCTCCTGCGCGAGGGCCTCGACCTGCCCGAGGTCTCCCTGGTCGCGATCCTCGACGCGGACAAGGAGGGCTTCCTGCGCTCGGGCACCTCGCTGATCCAGACGATCGGCCGCGCCGCGCGTAACGTTTCCGGCCAGGTCCATATGTACGCGGACAAGATCACGGCGGCGATGGAGAAGGCCATCGACGAGACCAACCGCCGCCGGGAGAAGCAGGTCGCGTACAACAAGGCGAACGGCATCGACCCGCAGCCGCTGCGCAAGAAGATCAACGACATCGTCGCGCAGATCGCCCGTGAGGACGTCGACACCGAGCAGCTGCTCGGCTCCGGCTACCGCAAGACCAAGGACGGCAAGGGCGCGAAGGCCCCGGTGCCCTCGCTGGGCGGCAAGGCGGTCAAGGGCGGGGCGAAGGGCAAGGCCAAGGAGACGGTGCCCACCGACCGTCCCGCGGCCGAACTCGCCGAGCAGATCGAGGAGATGACCGCGCGGATGCGCGCCGCCGCGGCCGACCTCCAGTTCGAGATCGCGGCCCGGCTGCGCGACGAGGTCTCCGAGATGAAGAAGGAACTGCGCCAGATGAAGGAGGCGGGCCTGGCCTGACGGGACAGGGGTGACCGCGCGGGGGCGCGCAGTGTTGCAAGACCGACACAAAGTGCGGACCTGGGTACGGCACTGTCAGTGCCCCTGCGTAGGGTTCTCGTCATCCGCGGACTCCGCGGCAACAGGGGACAGTTCGAGAGGGGAATCAGCGCGTGACCGTCAACATGACCAAGGGTCAGGCAATCAGCCTTCAGAAGAACGACGGCGGCAGCCTGACCGCGGTGCGCATGGGTCTCGGCTGGCAGGCGGCCCCCCGGCGTGGCCTGTTCGGCTCGCGCACCCGGGAGGTCGACCTGGACGCCTCCGCCGTCCTGTTCGCCGACAAGCAGCCGGTCGATGTGGTCTTCTTCCGCCACCTGGTGAGCGACGACGGCTCGGTCCGGCACACCGGTGACAACCTGGTCGGCGGTGTCGGCCAGGGCGGCGACGACGAGGCGATCCTCGTCGACCTGCAGCGGATCCCGGTCCACATCGACCAGATCGTCTTCACCGTGAACTCCTTCACGGGCCAGACCTTCCAGGAGGTCCAGAACGCGTTCTGCCGCATCGTCGACGAGACGAACGGCCAGGAACTCGCCCGCTACACGCTCGCGGGCGGCGGCGCCTACACCGCCCAGATCATGGCGAAGGTGCACCGCAACGGCCCGGGCTGGACGATGACGGCCATCGGTACGCCCGCCAACGGCCGTACCTTCCAGGACCTGATGCCGGCGATCCTGCCGCACCTGTAGGTCCACCGGGCGAACAGCACACTTCACCACACGAGTACACAGCGACACAGGGGGACGAAGGCGATGACGGCCGAGCTGGTGCGGGGGCAGAACCACCCGCTCTCCCAGGCCCGTCTCGAGATCCGGGTCTCGGCCGGCGCGCCGATCGTGGCTGGTGCCACGCTCAGTGACGAGCACGGCAAGGTCCATGGCACGGAGTGGGTGGCCCATCCGGGCGCGCCCACCCTGCCGGGCCTGGAGGTCTCCCGGCAGGCGGCCGCCGACCATCGACTCGCGGTGGACCTGGACGCCGTGCCGGAGTCCGTGCACCGGGTCAGTGTGCTGCTCGCCCTGCCCACCGGCGTGGGGGGCCCGGTCCGCTTCGGCGCGGTCGCCGCCCCCTTCGTCGCGGTCACCGGCCTCGACGGCTCCGAGGTGGCCAGCTACACGATCACCGGCCTGGACGCCGAGTCGGCCGTCGTCGCCCTGGAGCTCTACCGCCGCCAGGGCGCCTGGAAGGTGCGCGCCATCGGCCAGGGCTACGCGGGCGGCCTCGCCGAACTGCTCGCCGACCAGAACCTGCCCGAGGCGGGACTGCTGGCCAGCGGCATCAATGACGCGGTGGCCCAGGGCGTGGCCCGTTCGGTCCAGGCGCCCCTGCAGGGCGACCGTTCCCGGCAGCAGGCCGCCCCGGCCGTGGGTCCCGACGAGGGCGGCACCGCACCCACATCGCCGTACGGCACACAGGGCGCCTCCAGCGCCGTACCGCCGTCGCCCGCCACACCGCCGTACAGCGGCGGGCAGCCGCCGCAGAACGCGCCCGGCTACCCGGCGCCTGCGGACCCGCCCGCCGCCGGCGGAGGCATCAACTACAGCCACCCGGGCCGGCAGAGCACCGCTCCGCCGCCGCCCGCCCCGCCCGCGCCCCCGGCCCAGCCGGGTCAGCCCGGGCAGCCGGTCGCGGGCGACGCCACCGGCTGGTCCATGGACGAGCGGCTCTACAACCAGGTCTGGGGCATGTTCGAGGACCTGGCCCGGACGACGGCCGCGTACCGCAGCGCCGTCGATTTCGCCGACTCGCGCATGGAGAAGGAGCTCGATCAGGTCCTGTCCGACCCGCGCAGCCGGATCGGCGGCCAGGGCGACGCCGCGCGCGAGGCGGCCCAGGCCAAGC
This sequence comes from Streptomyces sp. NBC_00287, assembly GCF_036173105.1. Lineage (NCBI taxonomy): Bacteria > Bacillati > Actinomycetota > Actinomycetes > Kitasatosporales > Streptomycetaceae > Streptomyces > Streptomyces sp. NBC_00287. The sequence continues at coordinate 2,396,254 of NZ_CP108053.1, read as the reverse complement.
ACGCCCAGCTCGTGGACCAGGCCAGGGCCACCCTCGACCGGGACCTCGCCCAGCTCACCGCCGAGTCCGATGTCGTCGAGCCCGCGCTGCCGGCGGCGTACGCGCGCTGGGACAACCCCGTCTGGCACGCCTACCGTGTGCCGATGGAGACGCCCATGGCGCTGCGCCTGGGCGATCTGTATCTGCCCGAGAGCGACCCGCTGCGCATACCCATGCTGGTGCGGCTGCCGCTGGAGCGCGGTCTGTGGATCGACAGCGGACAGTCGGGATCGCTCGACGGCTCGTTCCACGACTCCCACGACCTGAGTCGGCTCGCCCTGGAGGCGGCCGTGGCGCACGCGGCGAGGCTGCTCGCCGTGCATCCGGCGGGCGACTTCACGGTCCATGTGATCGACCCGGCCGGCTCCGGTGCCCAGGCGCTCGCCCCGCTGGTGCAGACCGGCGTGCTCGCGGCGCCGCCCGCCGTGGGGGCGGCGGGGGTGACGGAGGTCCTCGGCAGGCTCACCCAGCGCGTCGACCTGGTGCAGATGGCAGTGCGCGGCGGTGCGTCCGAGTCGCTCCCGCCCGGCTTCGACACCTCCGAGCAGCTGCTGATCGTCAATGACTTCCCGCACGGATTCGACGACCGGGCCGTGAACCAGCTGCGCTATCTCGCGGACGAGGGTCCGTCCGTCGGCGTCCACCTGATGATGGTCGCCGACCGCGAGGAGGCCGCCGCCTACGGCCCGTTGCTGGACCCGCTGTGGCGTTCGCTGCTGCGACTCACCCCGGTGCCGGAGGACCACCTCGCCGACCCCTGGGTGGGGCACGCCTGGACCTACGAGCCCCCGCTCGTACCGCCTGGCAGCCAGGTGCTCCAGCAGGTACTCACCCAGGTCGCCGCGGCTCGCCGCTCCTGGAACCGGTGACCCTGATCTGACCTTTACCAAGCATCCGTAAAGCCACTCTGACCTGGGCTTTTGGCCTTTCTTTTACCTCACTCTTTACCTTTCCTTGGTGATTGGGTACTCTCTTTCGTGCGGAGGGGAGTACTCCCTGTCTACTGCGGCGTACCCGTCAATACGGATCAGGCCAGATCCCGGGGCGTCGGCCCGATCGCGGGTGGAAGAGACCTCCGGCAGCGACGACGCTGACATTTGCCGTTACGTACTGCCGGAGGCGCAGTGGATGTTTCCCTGACCCTGTGGGTCCTGACGATCGTGGGCCTCGCCGCCCTCATCGCGGTCGACTTCTTCATCGGCCGCAAGCCGCACGACGTGTCCATCAAGGAAGCCGGGATCTGGACCGTCGTCTGGATCGCCCTGGCCGGTCTCTTCGGCCTCGGGCTGCTGGTCTTCGGCGGCGGCCAGCCCGCCGGTGAGTTCTTCGCCGGCTTCATCACCGAGAAGTCGCTGAGCGTCGACAACCTCTTCGTCTTCGTCCTGATCATGGCGAAGTTCGCGGTGCCCTCGCAGTACCAGCAGCGAGTGCTCCTCGTCGGCGTGCTCATAGCCCTGGTGCTGCGCGCGATCTTCATCGCGGCAGGCGCCGCCGTCATCGCCAACTTCGCCTGGGTGTTCTACATCTTCGGCGCGTTCCTGATCTGGACGGCCTGGAAGCTCATCCAGGAGGCCCGGGCCGACGAGGAGGACGAGGAGTTCGAGGAGAACAAGCTCCTCAAGGCCGCCGAGCGCCGCTTCGGTGTCGCCGACCGCTACCACGGCACCAAGCTGTGGATCCAGCAGAACGGCAAGCGGGTCATGACCCCGATGCTCGTCGTGATGCTCGCCATCGGCTCCACGGATGTGCTCTTCGCGCTCGACTCCATCCCCGCGATCTTCGGCCTGACCCAGGACCCGTACATCGTCTTCACCGCCAACGCCTTCGCGCTGATGGGTCTGCGGCAGCTGTACTTCCTGATCGGCGGCCTGCTGAAGAAGCTGGTCCACCTCAGCTACGGCCTGTCGATCATCCTCGGCTTCATCGGCGTCAAGCTGGTGCTGCACGCGCTGCACGAGTCCGGGGTGCATGTCCCGGAGATCAGCATTCCGGTCTCGCTGGGCGTGATCTGCTCCGTCCTGATCGTCACCACGATCACCAGCCTGCGTGCTTCCAAGAAGCAGGCGGCGGCCGAGGCGGCGCAGAAGGAGAGCGAAGGCGCTCCGAAGGACAGCATCGAGGCCTGACGGCTTCGGGCGTAGAAACAACCATCACCGGGAGAGGTGCGCGGCGATTGCCGTGCACCTCTCCCGGTGCTTGCTTTGTTCTGAGCGCGTTCCCCGGCCCGGGGGCGCAGTGGCCGGCGGAGGTATCCGTGAAGTTCGTGCAGATCATCGACTTCGAGACCGAGCGGCTCGACGAAATGGAACAGCTGCTGGAAGGCGCCCGGGAGCGCGCCGCCGGCCGGGAGGGCGGCCCCACCCACCGCACCCTCCTGAAGGACCGTGACACGCCCGGGCGTTACCTCGCGGTGATCGAGTTCGAGTCGTACGAGGAGGCCATGCGGAACAGCGAGCACCCCGACACGACCAAGATGGCCGAGCAACTGGGTGCGCTGTGTACCCGTGAACCCCGCTTCATCAACTGCGATTTGCTGGACGCGAGCGACCTCAAGTAGCTCCGGCAGCGGTGAACGGGCCCCGCACCATCGACATGCGGGGCCCGTCCCGCTTTGCGACGATCGCTGTATGATCGCTCGGCTCAGGTCGCTCACCACCCAGTGGACGGCCGCCGTGCCGGCGCTCGCGGTGGTTCTGCTGGCCCTGACCTGGGGCCGGGACCTGCCGGGCGCGGTCGTCGCGCTGGTGACCCTGGTGCTCGCCGGAGCCGTCCTGGCCGCCGTCCACCACGCCGAAGTCGTCGCCCACCGGGTGGGCGAGCCCTTCGGCTCCCTCGTCCTCGCCGTCGCGGTCACGATCATCGAGGTCGCCCTGATCGTCACCCTGATGGTGGACGGCGGCGACAAGAGCGCGACCCTCGCCCGGGACACCGTCTTCGCCGCCGTGATGATCACCTGCAACGGCATCGTCGGCCTGTGCCTCCTGGTCGCCTCCCTGCGCCACGGCACCGCGGTCTTCAACCCCGAGGGCACCGGCGCGGCCCTGGCGACCGTCGCCACCCTGGCCACCCTCAGCCTGGTCCTGCCGACCTTCACCACCAGCAAGCCGGGCCCGGAGTTCTCCACCGTCCAGCTGACCTTCGCCGCGATCTCCTCGCTCGTCCTCTACGGCCTGTTCGTCGCGACGCAGACCGTGCGCCACCGCGACTACTTCCTGCCCATCACCCGGCAGGGCGACGTGATCACCGCGGACGACCACGCCCACGCACCGACCGCCCGGACCGCATTGATCAGCCTGGCTCTGCTGGGCCTGGCACTGATCGGTGTGGTCGGCCTCGCCAAGGCGGTGTCGCCCACCATTGAGTCCGGGGTGGAGTCGGCGGGACTGCCGCATGCCGTCGTCGGTGTGATCATCGCCCTGCTGGTGCTGCTGCCCGAGACGATCGCCGCGCTGCGCTCCGCCCGCCGCGACCGGGTGCAGACCAGCCTGAACCTCGCGCTCGGCTCGGCGATGGCCAGCATCGGCCTGACCATCCCCGCGGTCGCCCTGGCGACGATCTGGCTCTCGGGACCGCTCGTCCTCGGCCTCGGCGCCACCCACATGGTGCTGCTCGCCCTGACCGTCGTGGTGAGCTCGCTGACAGTGGTACCGGGCCGGGCCACACCCCTCCAAGGAGGCGTGCACCTCGTGCTGTTCGCGGCCTACCTCGAACTCGCGATCAATCCATGACCGCCGCCGGCGCCACCACCCGCGCCGGACGCGTCTCCGGCAGCAGCGCGAAACAGCCCAGGCTGAGCAGCGCGATCCCCGTCAGATACGCCCCCACACCCCACGGCACCCGGCCGCCCTGCTCGGCCAGCGCGGTCGCCGCGATGGGCGTGAGCGCGCCGCCCAGGACCCCGCCGAGGTTGTAGCCGACCGCGGCACCCGTGCAGCGCACCCGTGGTTCGTACAGCTCGGGCAGGTAGGCGGCGATGACGGCGAACATGGTGATGAACGCGAGCATCGCGCCCAGGAAGCCCAGGAACATCAGCAGCGGCGCACCGGTGGCGAGCAGCGCGACCATCGGGAACATCCACACCGCGGCCGCCGCGCATCCGGCCAGACACATCGGCCGCCGCCCGTACCGGTCCCCGAGCAGCGCCGCCACCGGGGTGAGCGACCCCTTCACCAGCACCGCGGCCATGATGCAGACCAGCATGACCGTACGGCTCACCCCGAGCCGTTCCGTCGCATAGGCGAGGGACCACGTCGTCACCGCGTAGAAGATCGCGTACCCGACCGCCAGCGCGCCGGCCGTCAGCAGGACGAGCCGCCAATGGTCGCGCACGACCTCGGCGAGCGGCACGCGCGCGTGGTCGTCGATCTCCAGGAACTGCGGGCTCTCGGCGAGCGAGGACCTGAGCCACAGCCCCGCCACGGCCAGCACCCCCGCCGCCCAGAACGGCACCCGCCATCCCCATGCGGCGAACTGCGCCTCGGACAGGGTCGCCGCCAGCGCGAGCGTCACGCCGTTCGCGAGCAGAAACCCGACCGCCGGGCCCACCTGCGGAAAGCTCGACCACAGCCCCCGCCGCTCGGCGGGCGCGTGCTCCGCGGTCAGCAGGACGGCCCCGCCCCACTCCCCGCCGAGCCCGAGACCCTGCAGAAAGCGCAGCACGAGCAGTAGGACGGGAGCGGCCACCCCGATCGTGTCGTACGTCGGTACACAGCCGACCGCGACCGTGGAGGCGCCGGTCAGCAGCAGGGAGGCGACGAGGACCGGGCGCCGCCCGTGCCGGTCCCCGATGTGCCCGAACAGCACGGAGCCGAGCGGCCGCGCGATGAACCCCACCCCGAACGTCCCGAATGCGGCCAGTGTCCCCGCCAGCGGCGAGAACGTGGGGAAGAACAGCGGCCCCAGGACCAGCGCCGCGGCGGTCCCGTAGACGAAGAAGTCGTAGAACTCGATGGCCGTCCCGGCGAGCGACGCGGCCGCGAGCCGCAGCATGGAGGGCGCCCTTACGGTGCGTACGTCGTGCATGCCGCGTCAACTACCCACGGTGACCGCGGGTTACGGGGGCGTGCGGACGCGCCCGCCTGGCCTCAGTACATGACGGTGATGCGCCGGGCCGGGCCGTCGACCCGTACGAGACCGCCGTAGGGGATCACGAGTTGCGGATCGGTGTGTCCGAAATCCACATCGAAGACGATCGTGGTGTGGGGGGCATACACCCGCATGGCGCGCAGGACGGCCTCACGCTGTTCCTCGGCGTAACGCGCCGCTTCCTCAGGGCTGTTGGGGTGTTCGAAGGACCAGGTCTTCGGGCGGCCCATCAGCAGCGCGGAGAAGCGCTGGAGGAGTCCGCGTTCGCCCATGTTGCGCAGGGTGCGGAAGACCTCGAGCCCGCTCGGCATCTCCTCCGAGGTCTCCAGAAGCAGCACCCCGTCGTCGAACTCCGCGAGGTCGCGCGGGATCTCGCGGTCGGCCATCAGCATCCAGCCGAGGATCTCCAGACAGCCACCCCAACTGCGGCCCTCCACCACGCGGTCGGCGTTCTCCCAGGTCCAGCCGGCGCCCGGCCTTGTCTCGGGCTCCGCGTCGAAGGTGGCCGGGTCGGCCCAGTCGCGGTCGATGTCGTTCCAGCGCTCTGCGGGGCTCAACTCGTACTCGCCCGATGTGAACAGCGCCGCGCGCAGCGAATCTGCCGTCAACGGGTTCATGGCGACCGGGCGGCCCAGCGCGGTCATCACCGTCGCGCCGTGATAGCCGACGATTCCGGCATTGCGCAGGAACGCCAGCAGGTTCGTGTTGTCGCTCATCCCGAAGAACGGCTTTGGGTTCGCCCGGATCAACTCCCGGTCCAGGAAAGGCAGCACGGTGATCTGGTCGTCGCCGCCGATGGACGCGATCACCGCCTTGATGTCCGGGTCGGCGAAGGCGGCGTGGATGTCCTCGGCCCGCTCCTGGGGTGTCGAGCCCATCTTGCGGGTCGCGGGGTACTCCACCGGTTCGAGGCCGTACTCCTTGCGCAGCCGCTCCAGGCCCAGTTCGTGGGGGCGCGGGAAGAGTCCGGGAAGGCCGCTGCCGGGGGAGATGACGGCAATGCGGTCGCCCGGTGAGGGCTTGGGGGGATACGAGATCGTCGTCATGTCGGGCAGGGTACGGGCCGCCGCGTCGTCCGCGCACCGTGATAAACCGGGTCTGAGCAGCGGTCCTCCATGGGCCGCTCGACACCGAACGGACCGGAGGAACCGTGCCCCGCACCCTGGCCAACGCCCCGATCATGATCCTCAACGGCCCCAACCTGAACCTGCTCGGCCAGCGTCAGCCCGAGATCTACGGCTCCGACACCCTCGCCGACGTCGAGGCGATGTGCGCCAAGGCGGCGGCCGCGCACGGTGGGACGGTGGACTTCCGTCAGTCCAACCACGAGGGCGAGCTGGTCGACTGGATCCACGAGGCCCGGCTCAACCACTGTGGGATCGTGATCAACCCGGCCGCCTACTCCCACACGTCCGTCGCGATCCTGGACGCCCTCAACGCCTGTGACGGCATGCCGGTGTTGGAGGTCCACATCTCCAACATCCACCAGCGCGAGTCCTTCCGGCACCACTCCTATGTCTCGGCGCGCGCCGACGGGGTCATCGCCGGTTGCGGGGTGCAGGGGTATGTCTTCGGCGTAGAGCGCGTGGTGGCGCTGGTGGGCGCGGCGTCGCAAGCCGAGGCGTAATACCCACCGTCCATGGCGGTGTGCCCCTTACCGGGACGCCGTCCGGGCGCGCACCGGGGCCGCCGGTCGAGGGCGGGGAATGAGACCGGCGGCCCGTACCGCGCAGGAGCCGTCATCCTGTGCGGATTGCTTCCAGTTGACTACGCAACGGCATACGCCGGGAGCGCGCGCAGGGCGCGGGTGCGTGCGAAGAGTTCACACGGGGCGCGCGAGTTGCGGTTCGCGCCCCGCGTGCACCACCGCCTTCACCACCCCCGCGCGCGCCACTCCGGCAGTTGCGGCCGCTCCGCGCCCAGCGTCGTGTCGTTGCCGTGGCCCGGGTAGACCCAGGTCTCGTCCGGCAGCACGGCGAAGATTTTTGTCTCGACGTCGTGGATCAGGCTGGCGAACGCCTTCGGGTCCTTGCGGGTGTTGCCCACGCCGCCCGGGAACAGACAGTCCCCGGTGAACACATGGGGATGTCCGTGCGGGTCGTCGTAGACCAGGGCGATCGAGCCGGGCGTGTGCCCGACCAGGTGGCGCGCGGTGAGTTCCACGTGCCCCACGCGGATGACGTCCCCGTCGTCGACCAGGACGTCGGTCGGCACGGGGATGCCCTCGGCGTCGTCGCGCCCCGCGTACGTGCGCGCGCCCGTGGCCGCGACGACCTGCGCGAGCGCCTGCCAGTGGTCGCCGTGCCGGTGGGTGGTGACGACGGACGCGATGCCGTCGTCACCGATCATGCCGATCAGCGACTCCGCGTCGTTCGCCGCGTCGATCAGCAGCTGCTCGTCCGTCGCCCGGCAGCGCAGCAGATAGCAGTTGTTGTCCATCGGACCGACCGCGATCTTGGTGATCATCAGGTCCTTGAGCTCGTGCACATCCGCCGCGCCCCCGACCGTCACCTCTCCGCTGTACGTCATGGCGGCAGCCTATAGCGGGGGAAGCGTCGGCAGGGGCCCGCCGACCGCGGTCAGCGCCGATCCGTCGCGGCGGCCGCAGAGCCAGCCGAGCAGATCGGCCTGGCGGCCGCTGACGGTGACCGGGTCTCCCACATGACGGCCGGTGGGGATCTGCCTCCCGTCGTCCTCCACGATCATCACGGCGGGAACCTCGGGGTTGCCCCGGAACCGTTCCGCAAGGAAGTTGATCTCGCGCTGGGTGAACTCATCCGGAAGATCCTCCAGCTCGTACCCGATCCCGAGGTCCACGTGATGCAGCTCCACCTCGACCCACCGACGGAACGGCACCCGGGACGCGGAATCGGTGACCCCGTTACGCAGCTCCACCGTCCGCGACCAGTCCGCGGGCGCGTCCCCGGCGCGGGCGAAGCGGGCCGCGCTCTCGCGGACGTCCGCGAGCTGGACGTCGAGGGCGCGCGGCGCGTCCCGCTCGATGTCGGCGTCCCGGGCCTCGGCGGAGGCGTACATGGGACGTCCCTCGAGCACGTTCACCAGAGCGTCCGCATTGCGGGCGAGGTGGGCGAGGACATGGCCGCGGGTCCAGCCGGGGAGCCGTGACGGCTCGGCGACCGCGGCGTTGTCCAGCTTGCCGGCAGCGGTGAGCAGCCGTTCGGTCGCGTCACGTACAGACGCCAGGTCATGAGCGTGATCAATCATGCTGCTGACCTTAGTCCCGCCACACCTTTGGGTGAAGGTGGTGAAGCAGTGCCGTAAATCGAATGCGCGTGCTATATGGTCGGAAGTGGCGTCGGGCATGCTGGAGGGCCGGGGAGTGTTACGCATCCTGGAATCCGACCGGCGTTGTCAGTGGCTCCCCCTAGTCTGAGAAATGACGGGGGCCCCGCCCCTGTCACTTCTCTCAAGAAAGGTGCGGACCGGCGTGGCCGACCGTCTCATCGTCCGTGGCGCGCGCGAGCACAACCTCAAGAATGTCTCGCTCGACCTGCCGCGCGACTCGCTCATCGTCTTCACGGGCCTGTCGGGGTCGGGCAAGTCCTCGCTGGCTTTCGACACCATCTTCGCGGAGGGCCAGCGGCGCTACGTGGAGTCGCTGTCCTCGTACGCCCGCCAGTTCCTCGGCCAGATGGACAAGCCGGACGTCGACTTCATCGAGGGACTGTCGCCCGCGGTCTCCATCGACCAGAAGTCGACCTCGCGCAACCCGCGCTCGACGGTCGGCACCATCACCGAGGTCTACGACTATCTGCGGCTGCTCTTCGCGCGCATCGGCAAGCCGCACTGTCCCGAGTGCGGCCGCCCGATCTCGCGCCAGTCGCCGCAGGCCATCGTCGACAAGGTCCTGGAGCTTCCGGAGGGCAGCCGCTTCCAGGTGCTGTCCCCGCTGGTGCGCGAGCGCAAGGGGGAGTTCGTCGATCTCTTCGCCGACCTCCAGACCAAGGGCTACTCCCGCGCGCGGGTGGACGGCGAGACCATCCAGCTCTCCAACCCGCCCACGCTGAAGAAGCAGGAGAAGCACACCATCGAGGTGGTCGTCGACCGCCTCACGGTGAAGGACTCCGCCAAGCGCCGCCTGACCGACTCCGTCGAGACCGCCCTGGGTCTGTCGGGTGGCATGGTCGTGCTGGACTTCGTCGACCTCCCCGCGGACGACCCCGAGCGCGAGCGCATGTACTCGGAGCACCTGTACTGCGCGTACGACGACCTGTCCTTCGAGGAGCTGGAGCCCCGCTCCTTCTCCTTCAACTCGCCCTTCGGCGCCTGCCCCGAGTGCAGTGGCATCGGCACGCGCATGGAGGTCGACCCCGAGCTGATCGTCCCGGACGAGGACAAGAGCCTCGACGAGGGCGCGATCCACCCCTGGTCGCACGGCCACACCAAGGACTACTTCGGCCGGCTGATCGGCGCCCTCGCGGACGCGTTGGGATTCCGGACCGACATCCCCTTCGCCGGTCTTCCGCAGCGCGCCAGGAAGGCCCTGCTGTACGGCCACAAGACGCAGATCGAGGTGCGCTACCGCAACCGGTACGGTCGCGAGCGCGTGTACACCACGCCGTTCGAGGGCGCCGTCCCCTTCGTCAAGCGCCGGCACGGCGAGGCCGAGTCCGACGCCAGCCGTGAGCGCTTCGAGGGTTATATGCGCGAGGTGCCCTGCCCCACCTGTGAGGGCACGCGCCTGAAGCCGATCGTCCTCGCGGTCACCATCATGGAGAAGTCGATCGCCGAGGTCGCCGCGATGTCGATCAGCGACTGCGCGGACTTCCTGGGCAAGCTGAAGCTCAACGCCCGCGACAAGAAGATCGCCGAGCGCGTGCTGAAGGAGGTCAACGAACGGCTGCGGTTCCTGGTCGACGTCGGCCTGGACTACCTCTCGCTGAACCGCGCGGCCGGCACCCTCTCCGGCGGCGAGGCCCAGCGCATCCGCCTGGCCACCCAGATCGGCTCCGGCCTCGTCGGCGTCCTGTACGTCCTCGACGAGCCGTCCATCGGTCTGCACCAGCGCGACAACCACCGGCTGATCGAGACCCTGGTCCGGCTGCGCGACATGGGCAACACGCTCATCGTCGTCGAGCACGACGAGGACACCATCAAGGTCGCCGACTGGATCGTCGACATCGGCCCCGGCGCGGGCGAGCACGGCGGCAAGGTCGTGCACAGCGGCTCCCTCAAGGAGCTGCTCGCCAACGCCGAGTCGCAGACCGGGCAGTACCTGTCCGGCAAGAAGGCCATTCCGCTGCCCGACATCCGGCGTCCGCAGGACCCGACGCGCCACCTCACGGTGCACGGCGCCCGGGAGAACAACCTCCAGGACATCGACGTCTCGTTCCCGCTGGGCGTGTTCACCGCGGTCACCGGCGTCTCCGGATCCGGCAAGTCGACGCTGGTCAACGACATCCTGTACACGCACCTGGCCCGCGAGCTCAACGGCGCCCGGAACGTCCCGGGGCGGCACACGCGCGTGGACGGCGACGACCTCGTCGACAAGGTCGTGCACGTCGACCAGTCGCCCATCGGCCGCACGCCGCGGTCCAACCCGGCGACGTACACCGGCGTCTTCGACCACATCCGCAAGCTGTTCGCCGAGACGACCGAGGCGAAGGTCCGCGGCTACATGCCGGGCCGCTTCTCCTTCAACGTCAAGGGCGGCCGCTGCGAGAACTGCGCGGGCGACGGCACCATCAAGATCGAGATGAACTTCCTCCCGGACGTCTACGTCCCGTGCGAGGTCTGCCACGGCGCCCGGTACAACCGGGAGACCCTGGAGGTCCACTACAAGGGCAAGTCCATCTCCGAGGTCCTGAACATGCCGATCGAGGAAGCCATGGACTTCTTCGAGGCCGTCCCGGCGATCAACCGCCACCTCAGGACGCTGAACGACGTCGGTCTCGGCTATGTCCGCCTCGGCCAGTCCGCGACCACCCTGTCCGGCGGCGAGGCTCAGCGCGTGAAGCTCGCCAGCGAGCTCCAGAAGCGCTCCACCGGACGCACGGTCTACGTCCTCGACGAGCCGACCACCGGTCTGCACTTCGAGGACATCAGCAAGCTGCTGACGGTCCTGTCCGGCCTGGTCGACAAAGGCAACACGGTCATCGTCATCGAGCACAACCTCGATGTGATCAAGACCGCCGACTGGGTCGTGGACATGGGCCCCGAGGGCGGCGGCGGCGGCGGTCTGGTCGTCGCCGAGGGCACGCCCGAGGAGATCGCCGCGGTCCCGGCCAGCCACACCGGCAAGTTCCTGCGGGAGATCCTCGGCGCCGACCGCATCAGCGACGCGTCCTCGGTGCGGGCCCCGCGCGGGGCGGCGGCCAAGAGGACGGTCGCGGCCAAGTCGACGGCAAAGAAGACGGCCACCGCCAGGACCACGAAGGCCGCCAACAACACGGCCACCAAGAAGGCCGCCGGAGCCACCAAGAAGGCTGCCCCGGCGAAGAAGACGACCCGGGCCCGTAAGGCCTGAGCCCGTCCGGCCCACCCAGTGGCGCGCCCCCGCGGAGGTCTCCGCGGGGGCGCGCCGCGTCTCACCTGCCTTCGAGTACGTCGGCCAGTTCGGCGGCGTACGGCGGTTCCGCGCCCGCGCGCGAGCAGGTGATCGCCGCCGCGCGTGCCGCGAAACGCAGCAGGGCCGTCCAGTCGTCCGCGCCGAGCCGCGCCACGGCCTGCGGGGACAGCGCGTCCCGCGCGGCGAGGCCGTGCAGCAGGGCCGCGTTCACGGTGTCCCCGGCGCCGATCGTGTCCACGACGTCGACCTTCTCGCCGGGTACGGAGTGCTCCGCGCCGTCCCGGGTGAAGGCGGTGAGCCCGTCGCCGCCGTGGGTGATCACAACGGCTGCGGGGCCCTCGGCCAGCCATTGGCGCGGGGTGCCGCCGAGCCACTCGGCGTCCTCTTCGGACAGCTTGAGCAGCGACACCGACGGCAGCCAGCCGCGGAACCGGGCCCGGTAGGCGTCCGGGTCGGGGATCAGCCCCGGGCGGATGTTCGGGTCCAGGGCCGTGAACACGCCCTGCGCGGCCGCCGCCCGCATCAGCTCCTCGTAGGCGGTCGCGCCCGGCTCCAGGACCAGCGAGCAGGTCCCGAAGGACACCGCGCGGGTGCCGTCCGGCAGGGCGTCGGGCACGGTGAACAGCCGGTCGGCGGTGCCGTCGACGTAGAAGGAGTAGGCGGCCGAGCCGTTCGCGTCCACGGTGGCCACCGCGAGCGTGGTCGGTTCGGTCCCGCGCTGTACGGCGGACACGTCCACCCCTGCCCGCCGCAGCCCGTCCAGCAGGGCCTCGCCGAAGGCGTCGGAGGACGTGCGGGAGCAGAAGGCCGTGGGGGAGCCGAGGCGGCCGAGGGCCACGGCCGTGTTGAAGGGGCCGCCGCCGAGCGCCGGCCGCAGGCTCGCGAGGGCGCCCGTGCCCTGCGGCACGAGGTCGATCAGGGCCTCACCGGCGACGACGATCACGAGGCGGTTCCTTTCGCGGGGTTCGGGAGCTGTTCGGGGCAGCCGCACGAGGTGCGGTGGACGAAGGAGCAGTCGAGCCGCACCGTGCGGGCGGGCCGGTCCGGTTCGGCGAGCCGGTCCAGCAGGACGCGTACGGCTTGGGCGCCGATCTCCTTGCTGGGCTGGGCGATCGCGGTGAGCCGGGGTGCGAACAGGTCGGCCCAGGCGAAGTTGTCGAAGCAGCACAGGGCGATGTCGTCGGGCACGGACAGGCCGCGCTCGCGCAGGGTGCGCAGGGCACCGATGGTCATCGCGTTGTTGGCGGTCACCAGGGCCGTGGGCGGTGCGGCGAGGGACAGCAGGGCGGCGGTGGCGCGCTCGGCGCCCACGGACTCGGAGTCGCCGTGCGCGATCAGGCGTTCGTCGTGGGCGAGACCGGCGTGCGCGAGCCCGTGCCGGTAGCCGGTGATCCGCTCGCTGGTGGTGCTGAGCCCGGGGCGCCCCGCGACCAGGCCGATCCGCCGGTGGCCGAGCTCCGCGAGGTGGGTGACCAGACGGGTCGTCGGCTCGGCGCTCGCGGCGCACACCTGGTCGAAGTACGGCGCGGCACCCTCGTCCACCAACCGGTCGAGGAACACCGTCGGTACGTCGTGGCGGCGCAGGTAGGCCAGGAGCTCACGCGGGTCTGCGGAGGGCGCGACGATCATGCCGTCCACGCGTCGCTCGTGCAGCAGTTGGACGACCTTGCGCTCGTGCCCGGGGTCGTCGTGCGGATCGGCGATGAGCAGGCTGTAGCCGTGCTCCAGGGCGCCGGCCTCGACGCCTTGGAGGATCTCCGTGAAGTAGGGGTTGCTGATCGCCGACACCGCGAGGCCGATGGACCGGGTGCGCGCGGTCACCAGGGAGCGGGCGAGGGAGTTCGGTGTGTAGCCGAGCTTTTCGATGGCGTCCAGGACGGCCTGACGGGTGTGGGGGAGTACCGGTCGGGTGTCGTTGAGCACGTGCGAGACGGTCGCCACGGAGACGCCCGCGTCTCGGGCCACGTCGGCCATGGTCGGCATGGTGTCCCTCCCGGTTTCTGACCGTGTCCGTCCCTGCTTCTGGCCGGGAAGGTATCCCATCCGGCGGCCCGCGTAAACGCTTGCGCAAGCGTTTACGTCATCGTTTACGTAAGCGTTGACGTCTCCCCGCCGTCCCCACGCCCCGGCGCCGGTCCGACCCGCCCCGGCCGGTATCGTCGCCCTGCCCGCCCCCTGACCAGTGGAGACCCGCATGCCCGGCCGCCCGTCCCCGACCCGTCGTACCGTCCTGCGCGGAGCGGCCCTCACCCCCGTCGCCGGGCTCGGCCTCGCCGCCTGCTCACCGGGCGGGGAGACGACGGACGCCGAGCCGAACGAGCCGGTCGACCTCGGTGCCGAGAGCGAGGTCGCCAAGGGGAGCGCGAAGCTGTACCGGGATCACAACGTGGTGGTCAGCCGGGACGCGAACGGCTCCCTGAAGGCGTACAGCACGATCTGCACGCACGCGTTGTGCCCCATCAACAAGCTGGAGGGGACGAAGCTCATCTGCCCCTGCCACGGCAGCGAGTTCGACGCCACCAGCGGCGAGGTGCTGCACGAGCCGGCCACCGTGCCGCTGAAGGAGCTGCCGGTGCAGGCCAAGAACGGCCGGATCGTGGCGGGACCGGCCGCCACCGCCTGAGCCGCAGCACGGCACAGGCTCACCCGAGCACGCTCACTCCCAGTCCCACCCGATGCCCACGATCCCCGTCCGCAGCCGTGGCTCGACGAGGTGGACCGAGTGGTGCCGTCCGCTGAGCGGGAGTTCCTGACGGCCGCTGCGCGGGGCCGCCGCCGAGTGCTGGGCGAACCGGTGGCAGCGCACCGGCAGATGGTGCTCGTCGAAACGGACCTGGAGGGCGTACTGGCCGCCCGCGAGGCCGAACCCGCGCGCGTACTCGCGGGACACGCCGGCGGTGCCGTCCTCGACGCCGTACCGGAAGAGGAACGTGTCGCCGGAGCGCAGACGGGTGTCGAAGAGCAGCTCGGCCACGAGGACGCCGGTGTCGTGGTGGTGCCGGACGCGGCCTGTTCGGCAGTTCTCCAGGGCCTGCACACGCATGAGCTCGGGCGTGCAGCCGGGGTCGCCGTGGTAGACGGCCACGAAGCGGTCGACGCCGTCCTTGTGGGCACGCACGATGTGGTGGGACTCGCGGCCCGTCAGTTCCCGGCGTGCGCCGATCCGCACCCGCTCGTGCAGGCCGAGGGTGAGCAGCCCGCCGTCGACCGGGGCGTCCAGCTCGGCCAGCAGCCGCTCCAGGACGCCGTCGGCCTCGACGAGCGAGCGGTAGGAGCGGGTCGCGGGCCGTCCCGTCGGCGATTCGTCGCCCTCGGCGAGCAGCCGGATCAGTGACTCCTCCGGCAGCTGGAGGATCTCCTCCAGGGCCCGTACCGCCCGCAGCGACTCGGGGCGCTGTGGCCTGCGGGCGCCTTGCTGCCAGTAACTCAGGCTGGTGACGCCGACCTTGACCCCGTAGCGCGACAGATGGTGCTGCACGCGCTGGAGCGGCAGCCCGCGCGCGGCGATGGCGGCACGCAGGGCGACGTGGAAGGGGCCGCCGCTGAGCACTGCTTCCAGTTGCGAGTTCGGCGTCGCGGCCCTGTCCACGTCCGGCTCCGCGGTGGCGACCGCGGCGACGGGCGCGTGCTGAGGGGCGTGCGGCATGCGGGGGCGCCTTTCTGTGCAGCGTTCACGACGGCTGGTCGGACCGTTCGCGCGGGCGGCAGAGGCCGGGCCCGAGTTCCCCCGCATTGAAGCGTGTTGACCAAGCCCCGACAACACTTGATGCCCAACCGTCGCGCAGACGTGGCCGGTCCTGGATCCGTCGCCATCAGGCCGGTGCCGACGGGCCCCGGTCGCCGAGCGCCTCCCTGATGGCCCGCGCGGACAGCGCCGACTTGGGCAGGAACCCACGCGCGGGGCTTGCGGCGATCAGCTCCTGGAAGTCCTCCCGCGCGTGGGTCGAGATCAGCAGCACCGTCGGCACCCGGTCGGCCAGCAGGCGGGCCACCTCGAAACCGTCCTCGTCGCCGAGGCCGATGTCGACCAGGGCGACGTCCACTGCCGTCTCACGCGCGCGTGCGAGCGCCTGCGCACTGCTGCGGGCCGTGCCGACGACCCGTACTCCGCCTCGCTCCAGGAAGGCGCGTGCGGCCTCCAGGAACCGGGCGCTGTCATCGACGATGAGACAGCGCAGGGTCATGCGCCCAGCATGACGACCAGGAGGCGGACGCGCCTTGCAGCTAGCCGGAATCCGACGCGGAGAAAGCTCTGCTCGCTCAGGGGAGCCGCGCGTGTACCGGGGGTAGCATGACGGGCGCCCTGGGGAGGCCGTGTCGTGCGGTCGGGCGGGGGGTGCGCGATGCGGGTTTCGTACCGGAGGAACGCGGCCGTCACAGCGCTGCTGTGCACCGCCCTGCTGCTGCCCGCGTGCGACGGCGGCAGCCCCGACCGGGGGACCCGCGCGGCGCCGACGGACACCACCTGCGACGGGAAGATCGAGGGCACCGAGCACATCAGGGTCTGGTTCCACGCGGGCCCGAGCGGCGAGCTGAACACCCTCAGGAACCAGGTCAGGGAGTTCAACAAGGCCCAGAAACAAGTGCGGGTCGAGCTGGTCACCCTTCCCGAGCGGCGCCCGTACAACGACCTCGTGCTGTCCGCCGCGGCAGACGGCGACCTGCCCGACCTCCTCGACTTCGACGGGCCGAACCTCTACAGCTACGCCTGGTCCGGCAAGCTCAAGCCGATCGACTCCTGCGTCCCTGAGCGGCTGCGCGCCGACCTGCTCCCCTCGATCCGCGAGCAGGGCACCTACGCGGGCCGCCTGTGGGGCCTCGGCACCTTCGACTCCGGCCTCGGCCTCTACGTACGCAAATCGGCCCTCAGGAAGGCCGGAGTGCGCCTGCCCAAGGGCCCTGAGGATGCCTGGACCGCCGCCGAACTCACCCACATCCTGCGCGAGTTGCGCACTCAGGGCTACCGCGCCCCGCTCGATCTGCGGCTCGTCTTCTCGGGCCCCGGGGAGGAGTGGAACACCTACGGATTCGCCCCCGCCGTCTGGTCGGCGGGCGGCGACCTCGTCGACCCCGTGCACCAGCGCACCGCCGACGGCCATCTGAACGGACCCGAGGCGGTCCGGGCGCTCACGATCATGCAGAACTGGGTCGAGGAGGGGCTCGTCGACCTGGTCAAGGACGAGCGGGCGTTCGTCGAGGGCCGCAGCGCGATCAGCTGGTGCGGACACTGGGTGTACGGCGAGTTCGAGCGGGCGTTCCCCGGTGACGTCGCGATCGTCCCGCTGCCCGACTTCGGCACCGGCACGGTCACCGGCATGGGGTCCTGGCAGTGGGGCATTCCGGCGGGGGCCGCCGACGGCGACGCGGTCTGGAAGTTCCTGGCCCATCTCCTCACGCCCGAGGAGGTGCACCGGATGAGCACGGCCAATGGAGCCGTCCCGGCCACCGCCGGCGCCCTGAAACTCTCCCCGCGGTACGCGCCGGGCGGCCCCGAGCACCTGTTCATCGATCAGTTGCGAACCGGCATCGCCCGCCCGCGTCCGCGCACGCCCGCGTACCCGGCCATCACCGAGGCCTTCTCACGGGCTTTCGCGAAGATCGTCTTCGAGCGCGCACCGGTCAAGCGGGCGCTGGACGAGGCGGTCCGGGCCATCGACAGGGACCTGGCGGCGCATGACGGGTACCCGCGGGGCGGTTCATGAGCGGCACGCGCGTGGCGGCGGGGCGGTATGTGGGCGGCACACGTGTGGCGGGGCGGTACTTGCGCGACACGCGCACGGTGGCGAGGCGCACTTTGCGCGGCACGCCCGCAGCTGGGGGCCGACCGGCGAAGGGCACGCACGCGGCTGCTGCGGGGCCGCCCCTGCGCGGCACGCGCGTGGCCGCAGCCCGGCCCCTGACCGGCACGCGCGCGTGGTCGTGAAGGCAGAGCCCGTGGACGCGCCCCTGCCCCGCATCCCCTTCCTGGCCCGGCTGCGCGTAGGACAGAAGCTGATGCTCCTCGCACTGCTCCCCGTCACCGGCATGCTGGCCTTCACCGTCGTAGGTGCCGTCGCCCAGTGGGAAGAGGCGCGCAGGATGCGCGAGTTCAGTACGGCGACCCGGCTGTCGTTCACGACGACCGCGCTGACGGACGCCGTCGCGCGGGAGCGGATCGCCGCAGTGCACGCCCGCCTGCGCCCCGGTCAGGACAGCGCGCGCGAGCGGTCCATGGCCCAGCGGACGACCGACCGCGCCCTGACCCTGGCCCGCGCGGAGGCAGGCTCCTGGTCGGGTCGACCGGACGTCCCGGGACGGCTCGACGCAGCCGGCCGCTCGCTGCACGCGCTGCGCGTCCAGAGCCGTACGTCCGCCCTGACCGCCCCGGGGCTGGCGGGCGGCTACGACACCGTCGTGCGCGCCCTGCTCGGCACGGCCGTGACCCTGGAGTCCGGCCGTTCGACCAGGCGGTCCGCCAGGGCCGCCGACGCGCACATCGCGCTGCTGGACGCCATCGAGGCGGCCGAGCGTGAACGCGCCGAGCTGGCCGTCCTGTTCGCCGACCCGTCCGCCTCCCTCGCCCTCGCAGCCGACCCCTGGCCCGCCCTGGAGCGGTCCCGGCTCGACGAGTTCGACCGGACGGCCTCCGACGCCCTCAGGAGCAAGGTCTACGTCACCCTGCTCCAGGAACCCGGCCGCCTCGTCCGCGCCGTACGCGCCACGCTCGCCGACCCGCGCGGCCGACGGGCCGACTGGCCCTCGTACGACCGCTGGCTGTCCGCCTCCACCCGGCGCATCGAGGCCCTGCGCGGCATCCAGCACCAGGCCGCGGCCGAGCTCGGCCGCACCGCGGCCCGCGACCACGCCGCCGCGCGGGCGCGCGAAGTGCGCGATCTCGGCGTGTCGCTGGGTGTGCTGGTCGCCGTGACCGTCCTCGCGCTGGCCCTGCGCCGGTCGATCACCCGGCCGCTGGGCGAGGTCTCGGCGGGCGCCCGGGCCCTGTCGGAAGGGGATCTGGCGTACGACATCCGGTATGCCGGCCGCGACGAACTGGGGGACGTGGCCGACACGTTCCGGGAGCTGCGGGTGACCACGGAGCGGCTCGCCGTGGAGATCGAGGCGATGAACGAGGCGATCGACGCGGGCCGGCTCGGGCACCGCGCGGAGGTCGCCGCGTTCCAGGGGACGTGGGCGCGGCTGCTGGGCGGCATGAACTCCACCATGGCGTCCTTCGCGGCGGCGCACGGGCGCCGCGACAAGGCGGAACGGGAACTCGCGAGCATCTTCCACCTCTCCCCGGACCTGCTGTGCATCGCCGGTCTGGACGGCTACTTCAAGCGCGTGAACCCCGCCTTCGAACAGACCCTGGGCTACGCCGCCGAGGAACTGCTCGCCAGACCGTGGCCGGAGTTGGTGCACCCGGAGGACCTGCCACGCACGCGTGCCGTCTTCGCCCGGCTCGCCAAGGGCGCCGACATCGCCGAGTTCGAGAACCGCGTGCTGCGCGCCGACGGCACCGAGTGCTGGCTCCAGTGGAGCGCCCGTCCCGTCCTCGGCGAGGGCCTCCTCTACGCCGCCGCGCGCGATGTCACCGAGAGCCGTCGCACGGCCCGGGAGCAGGCGGCGCTGCGCCGGGTCGCCACGCTGGTCGCCCGCGGGGTCCCGCCGCACGAGGTGTTCACCGAGGTCGCCCACGAGGTGGGCAGAGTGCTCTGCAGCGGCTCCGCCGCCGTCCTGCGGTACGCGTCCGACGGCACCGCCACCGTGCTCGGCACCGCGCGCGGAAGCGCCGACACCGGAGGGCCCGCGGCGGCCGAAGTGGCCCGGACCGGGCGCCCCGCGCGGGTGGGCGGCGCGGTCGGGGCGCCCATCGTCGTCGACGACCGCCTCTGGGGTGCCGTCGTCGCGGCCGCCGCGGGCCCCGGGCAGCTGCCGCCGGACACCGAGTCCCGGCTCGCCGACTTCACCGAGCTGGTCGCCACCGCGCTCGCCAATGCCGACAGCCAGGCCCAGCTCACGGCGTCACGCGCGCGCGTGGTGGCCGCCGGGGACGCCTCCCGGCGCCGTATCGAACGCGATCTGCACGACGGGGTCCAGCAGCGGCTGGTCTCCCTCCAGCTGGACCTCAGGACGGCCCAGGCCCTGCTGGAGGAGCAGCCCGACGCCCTGCCCGAGCAGTTGGAGCACATCGTGAAGGGCCTGGACAACGCCTTCGAGGACCTGCTCCGGGTCGCCCGCGGCATCCACCCGGCGATCCTGTCCCAGGGCGGCCTCGGCCCCGCCCTGCGGGCACTGGCCCGCCGCGCCCCGCTCCCCGTCGAACTCGACCTGCGCCTGCCCCCGGAGCGGCTCCCGGAACGGGCCGAGGTCGCCGTCTACTACATGGTCTCCGAAAGCCTCACCAACGCCGCCAAGCACGCGCGTGCCGAGTTCGTAAGGATCGCCGCGCACACTGTCGACGACGTCCTGGAGGTCGTCATCGACGACGACGGAGTCGGCGGCGCCGAGCCCGGACACGGCTCCGGTCTCATCGGCCTGATCGATCGGGTCGAGGCGATCGGCGGCAGGCTGACCGTCAGCAGCCCGCAGGGCAAGGGCACGACGCTGACCGTACGGCTGCCACTGTCCGGGCCCGCCTCCGGCTGGCCGTAACTACCGTGCTCCGGCAGGCTGTTGGACCGCAGCCCAGTGACCGGGGCAAGAGAGACGGGGACGGGACCATGGAAGGATCGCAGCCGCCCGCGCGCGGGCGCATCGTGCTCGCCGACGACGACATCCTGCTCAGAGAGGGCCTGGCGAGCCTGTGCGAGCGCGCCGGGTACGAGGTCGCGGGCCAGGCGGGCGACGCGCCCCGGCTGCTGGAGCTGGTCGCGGGCGAGCGGCCCGACCTCGCGGTCGTCGACATCAGGATGCCGCCGGACCACTCCACGGAGGGCCTCGAGGCCGCCCGCGCGATACGCGGGCGCCACCCCGCCACCGGCATCCTCGTGCTGTCCGCCTACGTCGAGGTCGAGGATGCCCTGGAGCTGCTGGCCGGTGGCCGCGGCATCGGCTATCTCCTCAAGAGCCGGGTCACGGTCGTGGACGAGTTCATCGAGGCGCTCGACCGGATCGGCCGGGGCGGCTCGGTCGTCGACCCCTCCCTGGTGCAGGAGCTGTTCTCCGCCCGGCGCCGCGACGACCCGCTGGCGCCCCTCAGCGCCCGGGAGCGCGAGGTGCTCGCCCTGATGGCCGAGGGCC
This sequence comes from Streptomyces sp. NBC_00287, assembly GCF_036173105.1. Classification (NCBI taxonomy): domain Bacteria; kingdom Bacillati; phylum Actinomycetota; class Actinomycetes; order Kitasatosporales; family Streptomycetaceae; genus Streptomyces; species Streptomyces sp. NBC_00287. The sequence goes on along the minus strand of NZ_CP108053.1, from coordinate 2,375,382 downwards.
GCTCGAACGCGGGCATCGGCCGCCGCCTGTGGGTGACCGAGGGCACCGTCGAGAAACACGTCCGCAGCATCCTCGGCAAGCTCCGTCTCCCCGAGGACGCGGACGACCACCGGCGGGTGCTCGCCGTGCTCACGTTCCTGGAGTCGCGGTAGCCCGCCGGCGTTGTCCACAGCCTCGCCGCGCTGTCACCCCTCGCCAGTAGGGTGTGAAACATGGCCGACCCCTCCAGCTACCGCCCCAGGCCGGGACAGATCCCGGACTCTCCCGGGGTCTACAGGTTCCGCGACGAGCACCGCCGGGTGATCTACGTCGGAAAGGCGAAGAGCCTGCGCCAGCGCCTGGCGAACTACTTCCAGGACCTGGCGGGCCTGCACCCCCGTACCCGCACCATGGTCACCACAGCGGCGTCCGTGGAGTGGACGGTGGTGTCCACGGAGGTGGAGGCGCTCCAGCTGGAGTACTCCTGGATCAAGGAGTACGACCCCCGGTTCAACGTCAAGTACCGCGACGACAAGAGCTACCCGTACCTCGCGGTGACGATGAACGAGGAGTTCCCGCGCGTGCAGGTGATGCGCGGTCACAAGAAGAAGGGCGTGCGCTACTTCGGGCCGTACGGCCACGCGTGGGCGATCCGCGACACCGTGGACCTCCTGCTGCGCGTCTTCCCGGTGCGCACCTGCTCGGCCGGTGTGTTCAAGAACGCCGCCCGCACCGACCGCCCCTGTCTGCTCGGCTACATCGGCAAGTGCTCCGCGCCCTGCGTCGGCCGGGTCTCGCCCGAGGAGCACCGCGAACTCGCCGAGGAGTTCTGCGACTTCATGGCGGGCCGCACGGGCACGTACCTGCGCCGCCTGGAGAAGCAGATGATGCAGGCGGCCGACGAGATGGAGTACGAGCGGGCGGCCCGGCTGCGCGACGACATCGGGGCCCTGAAGAAGGCCATGGAGAAGAGCGCGGTCGTGCTCGCCGACGCGACCGACGCCGATCTGATCGCCGTCGCCGAGGACGAGCTGGAGGCGGCCGTGCAGATCTTCCACGTCCGCGGCGGACGCGTGCGCGGCCAGCGCGGCTGGGTCACCGACAAGGTCGAGGAGATCACCACCGGCGCCCTCGTCGAACACGCCCTTCAGCAGCTCTACGGCGAGGAGACCGGGGACTCCGTGCCCAAGGAGGTCCTCGTCCCGGCCCTGCCCGACCCGGTGGAGCCCGTCCAGGAGTGGCTCACCGGGCGCCGGGGGTCGAACGTCTCCCTGCGCATCCCGCAGCGCGGCGACAAGAAGGCGCTGATGGAGACCGTCGAGCGCAATGCCCAGCAGGCCCTCGTCCTGCACAAGACCAAGCGCGCCTCCGACCTGACCACGCGCTCGCGTGCCCTGGAGGAGATCGCCGACGCCCTCGCCCTCGACAGCGCGCCGCTCAGGATCGAGTGCTACGACATCTCGCACCTCCAGGGCGACGACGTCGTGGCCTCCATGGTCGTCTTCGAGGACGGCCTCCAGCGCAAGAGCGAGTACCGCCGCTTCCAGATCAAGGGCTTCGCCGGCCAGGACGACGTGCGGTCCATGCACGAGGTGATCTCCCGCCGCTTCAAGCGGTACATCGCCGAGAAGGAGAAGACCGGCGAGTGGGTCGACGAGGACTCCCAGGACGTCTCCGGGGACTCCCAGGACGCCTCCGAGAACGGCCTCGATGTCACCGGGAACGGCCTCAAGGACGACGACGGCCGCCCCAAGAAGTTCGCCTACCCGCCCCAGCTCGTCGTCGTCGACGGTGGTCAGCCCCAGGTCGCCGCCGCCAAGAAGGCCCTGGACGAGCTCGGCATCGACGACATCGCCGTGTGCGGCCTCGCCAAGCGCCTGGAGGAGGTCTGGCTGCCCGGCGAGGACGACCCGGTGGTCCTGCCCCGCACCAGCGAGGGGCTGTATCTGCTCCAGCGGGTCCGTGACGAGGCCCACCGCTTCGCGATCACGTACCAGCGTGCCAAGCGCGCCAAGCGTTTCCGGTCCAGTCCGCTGGATGACGTACCGGGCCTCGGCGAGACCCGCAAACAGGCGCTGATCAAGCACTTCGGTTCGGTGAAGAGGCTTCGATCGGCGACAATCGACCAGATCTGTGAGGTTCCGGGCATAGGTCGTAAAACGGCCGAGACCATTGCCGCGGCCTTCGCCCAGGCGGCCCCGGCCGCGCCCGCCGTGAACACGGCGACTGGAGAGATCATGGAAGACATGGAAGACGGGGCGCCCGAGACGACGACGGGCACCCCGGGGGAGCCCGTGACCGCGGGCACCCCGGACGAACGACGGGGGCAGGAGACATGACCGAGCAGGAAAAGCAGCCCACAGCCGAGCGAGATCAGGCCCACACGGAAATGGGCGATGATCACACCGAACAGGAGCCACATCAGGACAACGGAGCACAGGTGAGTACGGCCAACGACACGAACGGGGCCTCCGAGGCCACCATCCCCGAGCTGGTGATCATCTCCGGTATGTCCGGAGCCGGCCGCTCGACCGCCGCGAAGTGTCTGGAGGACCTCGGCTGGTTCGTCGTCGACAACCTGCCGCCCGCGCTGATCCCCACCATGGTGGAGCTCGGCGCCCGCTCCCAGGGCAATGTCGCCCGGATCGCGGTCGTCGTCGACGTCCGTGGCCGCCGCTTCTTCGACAACCTCCGCGAGTCGCTGGCCGACCTCGACACCCGGGGCGTCACCCGGCGGATCGTCTTCCTGGAGTCCTCCGACGAGGCCCTGGTGCGCCGCTTCGAGTCGGTGCGCCGCCCGCACCCCCTGCAGGGCGACGGCCGGATCGTCGACGGCATCGCCGCCGAACGCGAGCTGCTGCGCGAGCTGCGCGGCGACGCCGACCTGGTGATCGACACCTCCAGCCTGAACGTGCACGAGCTGCGCGCCAAGATGGACGCCCAGTTCGCGGGCGAGGAGGAGCCCGAGCTGAGGGCCACCGTGATGTCCTTCGGCTTCAAGTACGGACTGCCGGTCGACGCTGATCTGGTCGTCGACATGCGCTTCCTGCCGAACCCGCACTGGGTCCCGGAGCTGCGGCCGTACACCGGTCTGAACGAGGAAGTGTCGGCGTACGTCTTCAACCAGCCCGGCGCCAAGGAGTTCCTCGACCGGTACACCGAGCTGCTCCAGCTGATTGCCGCAGGCTACCGTCGTGAGGGCAAGCGCTATGTGACCATCGCGGTCGGCTGCACCGGCGGCAAGCACCGCTCGGTGGCCACCTCGGAGAAGCTCGCCGCACGGCTCGCCGCGCAGGGTGTGGAGACGGTGGTCGTCCACCGGGACATGGGACGCGAATGACAGGACGTACTCCGCGGCTGATCAGGGTCGGCCGGGTGGTGTCGGAAGGACGGATCGGCCGGCCCGTGGAGGCCCGTGGCGGCCGACCGCGCCGCCGGGGCACCCAGCCCAAGGTCGTCGCCCTCGGCGGCGGCATGGGCCTGTCCGCCTCGCTCGCCGCTCTGCGCCGGATCACCGGTGACCTCACCGCCGTCGTCACCGTCGCCGACGACGGCGGCTCCAGCGGGCGTCTGCGCGACGAGCTGGGTGTGCTGCCGCCCGGCGATCTGCGCAAGGCGCTGGCCGCGCTGTGCGGCGACGACGACTGGGGCCAGACCTGGGCCCGGGTGATCCAGCACCGCTTCCAGTCCCAGGGCGACCTGCACGAGCATGCGGTCGGCAATCTGCTGATCGTCGCCCTGTGGGAGCAGCTCGGCGACCATGTCCAGGCCCTGGACCTGGTCGGCAAGCTGCTCGGGGCGCACGGGCGCGTGCTGCCCATGTCCGCCGTACCCCTGGAGCTGCAGGCCCTGGTCAAGGGGCACGACCCGGAGCGGCCCGAGGACGTCGACACCGTGCGCGGACAGGCCACCGTCGCGCTCACCCCCGGCGAGGTGCAGTCCGTGCACCTGGTGCCGCACGACCCGCCCGCCGTTCCCGAGGCCGTCGCGGCCGTCCTGGACGCGGACTGGGTGGTGCTGGGCCCCGGGTCCTGGTTCTCCTCGGTCATCCCGCATCTGCTGGTGCCCGAGCTGCTGGACGCGCTCACCGAGACCAAGGCCCGCCGGGTACTCTCGCTGAACCTCGCTCCGCAGCCCGGAGAAACCGAAGGCTTCTCCCCGCAGCGTCATTTGGAGGTTTTGGGACGACACGCCCCTAAACTCGCCCTGGACGTGGTGCTGGCCGACGAGGCTGCCGTGCCCGACCGCGAGGTGCTGACCGAGGCCGCCAAGCGGCTCGGGGCCGCGGTCGAGCTGGCTCCGGTCGCCCGGAGGGACGGATCTCCGCGGCACGACCCGGAGCTGCTGGCCGCCGCGTACGACCGTATTTTTCGGATGCATGGAAGGATCGGCCCATGGCGATGACGGCAGCGGTGAAGGACGAGATCTCCCGGCTCCCCGTCACCCGGACCTGCTGCAGGAAGGCGGAGGTCTCCGCCATTCTGCGGTTCGCCGGCGGCCTCCATCTGGTCAGCGGGCGCATCGTGATCGAGGCGGAGCTGGACACCGCGATGGCGGCCCGCCGGCTCAAGCGGGACATCCTGGAGATCTTCGGCCACAGCTCCGAACTGATCGTGATGGCGCCCGGCGGACTGCGCCGGGGCTCGCGCTACGTCGTGCGGGTGGTCGCCGGCGGTGACCAGCTGGCCCGCCAGACCGGCCTGGTCGACGGGCGGGGCCGCCCGATCCGCGGCCTGCCTCCGCAGGTCGTCTCCGGCGCCACCTGTGACGCCGAGGCAGCCTGGCGCGGCGCCTTCCTGGCGCACGGCTCGCTCACCGAGCCCGGCCGCTCCTCCTCCCTGGAGGTGACCTGCCCCGGCCCCGAGGCCGCGCTCGCGCTCGTCGGCGCGGCCCGCCGCCTGTCGATCGCGGCGAAGGCCCGCGAGGTGCGCGGCGTGGACCGGGTCGTCGTCCGGGACGGTGACGCGATCGGCGCCCTGCTCACCCGGCTCGGCGCCCATGAGTCGGTGCTGGCCTGGGAGGAGCGGCGGATGCGCCGCGAGGTCCGCGCCACGGCGAACCGTCTCGCCAACTTCGACGACGCCAACCTGCGTCGCTCCGCGCGCGCGGCCGTCGCCGCCGGTGCCCGGGTCCAGCGTGCGCTGGAGATCCTCGGCGAGGAGGTCCCCGAGCACCTCGCCGCCGCAGGGCGGCTGCGCATGGAGCACAAGCAGGCCTCGCTGGAGGAGCTGGGTGCGCTCGCCGACCCGCCGCTGACGAAGGACGCCGTCGCCGGCCGTATCCGCCGACTGCTGGCGATGGCCGACAAGCGCGCCCAGGACCTCGGCATCCCGGGCACGGAATCCAGCATCACCGAGGAGATGGCCGACAACCTCGTCGGCTGACGCCCGTTCACCACGCCGGTGGCCACGCCAGTTGGGCGACGGCCACCGGCGTTTTCGTGTCCTCGAGGCACCCTTGACTCGATCATGAAGTGTCATGAGCCTGGCATCTGTTCGCTGACGTGGCGAACACACGCTAGGGGGGTTCATGAGACACAGAGCGAGATCGATCCTCGCTGTCGGCGCGCTCCTGATCGGCGGAGCGAGCATCGCACCCATTGCCCAGGCACAGCACGGCAGTTCGGACACCTCCGACGCCGACGAGGTCAAGGTCTTCCGCGCCGAGGTCACCAAGAAGCAGATCCCGCTGCTGCTGGCCGCCGGACAGGACGGCCATGAACTCAGTGAGCAGGCGCCCGAGAAGGGCACCGCCACGATCGAGGTCTACCTCACCGACAAACAGGCCGACAAGCTGGAGAAGCAGGGCGTCGAGCTCACCGAGCACACCCTGTCCACCAAGGCCGAGCAGCGCGTCGAGGCGGCGGCCGAGGGCGTCTACCGGCCCTACAGCGGCAGCGGCGGCATCAAGGAGGAGATCCTGCGGACCGGCCAGGAGAACCCCGGCCTCACCAAGGTCGTCTCCCTCGGCAAGACCGTGAACGGCCAGGACATCCTGGCGCTGAAGCTCACCAAGAACGCCAAGCAGTCCAAGGACGGCGCCAAGCCCTCCGTGCTGTACATGTCCAACCAGCACGCGCGCGAGTGGATCACCCCGGAGATGACGCGCCGGCTGATGCACCACTACCTGGACAACTACCAGACGGACAAGCGGATCAAGAAGATCGTCGACACCACCGAACTGTGGTTCGTGATCTCGGCCAACCCCGACGGCTACGACTACACCTTCGAGGACACGGGCGACCGCCTGTGGCGCAAGAACCTGCGGGACGTCAACGCCGACGGCGCCATCAGCACCGGCGACGGCGTCGACCTCAACCGCAACTTCGCCTACAAGTGGGGCTACGACGACGAGGGTTCGTCCCCGAACCCCACCAGCCAGACCTACCGCGGTGACGCCCCGGGCTCCGAGCCGGAGACCAAGGCGCTGGACGCCTTCCAGAAGCGCATCGGCTTCGAGCTCGGCATCAACTACCACTCGGCCGCCGAGCTCCTCCTCTACGGCGTCGGCTGGCAGGTGGCCACCGACACCCCGGACGACGTGCTCTACAAGGCGCTCGCCGGCACCCCCGACAACCCCGCGGTGCCCGGCTACCACCCGCAGGTCTCCTCGGAGCTCTACACGACGAACGGCGAGGCGGACGGACACGCCTCCAACGTCAACGGCCTGGCGATGTTCACGCCCGAGATGTCGACCTGCCAGACCGCCTCGAACGTCGACCCGAACGACGCCTGGCTCCCCGCCGACTGCCAGTCCATCTTCAACTTCCCGGACGACGAGAAGCTGATCCAGCAGGAGGTCGCCAAGAACATCCCGTTCGCGCTCTCCGTCGCCGAGTCCGCCACCCACCCGGACCGGCCGTCCTCCTCGCTCGGCCTGAAGGCCGCCGACTTCACCCCGGCCCCGTTCACCACGTCGTATTCCCGCGGCGCCGACCAGGAGGTCTCCGTCGTCGCCCGCAAGGCGCTGCGCGACAAGGAGCTCAAGTACCGCGTCAACGGCGGCCGTACGCACGACATGGCGCTGCGGCCCTGGAAGGGCGGCGAGACCTACGGCGGTGAGGACAACCTCTACTTCGACGAGTACCGCGCCAAGGTCGCCGACGGCGATGCCGGTGACAAGGTCGAGGTGTGGTTCACCGGTGAGACCCGGAGCGGAAAGCCCGTCTCCAGCGAGCACTTCACCTACACCGTGGCCGAACGCCCGCGTGCGGACGCCCTCGTGGTAGCCGAGGAAGGCGCGGCCGCCACCCAGGCGCAGACCTACGTCGACGCGCTCAAGGCCAACGGCCACAAGGCCGTCGTCTGGGACGTCGCCACCCAGGGCGCGCCCGACGCGCTCGGTGTGCTCGGCCACTTCGACACCGTCGTCCACTATACGGGCGCCGGCATCCCCGGCAACGCCACCCAGCTCCAGCTGCGCGCCTTCCTCAACGAGGGCGGCAAGCTGATCGAGGCCGGCGAGCAGGCAGGCGGCAGTGTCGACCTCGGCGGCGGCACCCTGTCCAACGACTTCAGCCAGTACTACCTCGGCGCCTTCAGCCGTACGTCGCTGCCCGGGGCGACCGCCTTCGAGGGCGCCGGTGAACTCGCGGGCGCCAAGGGCGCGCTGGCCGGCGCGCCGGGCAACCCGCTGAACGCGGCCGGTTCCTACAGCGTCACCTCCGAGACCCTGCCCGTGGACAGGTTCCCGCAGTTCGCGAGCGCCGGAGCGGGCCGCTACCCCGGCACCGTCAACCCGTACGGCCCGTACGAGGGCAGCTCCATGGCGGCCGTCACGCACAGCGACTACGCCTGGAACCGCCTCACCCGCACGATCGACCTCACCTCGGTGACCGCCGCCCAGGCACCCACGCTGCGCACCCGCATGCTGTGGAGCACCGAGCCGGGCTACGACCACGCCGTGCTGGAGGCACGTACGGCGGGCGGCGACGACTGGACCACGCTGCCGGAGAAGGGCGGCGCCACCAGCACCGCGGTGCCCGACGAGTGCTCCGTCGGGTTCTTCCTCCAGGCCCACCCCGCGCTCAAGCGGTATCTGACGCTCGCCGGTGGCACCTGCACCCCGACCGGCACCAGCGGCTCCTGGAACAGCTTCACCGGGGCGTCGGCCGGCTGGCAGGACGTCTCCTTCGACCTGTCCGCCTACGCGGGCAAGACGGTCGAGGTCTCGCTCGGCTACATCACCGACCCCGGTTCCGGCGGCCGAGGCGTCCTCGTCGACAACGCCTCCGTGGTGATCGGCGGCAGCGCCGTCGACACCGAGGGCTTCGAGACATCGCTCGGCGCCTGGAGCGTCCCGGGCCCGCCCGAGGGCAGCCCCGTGGTCGTCAAGGACTGGGCGCGCGTGGGTCAGCTCTTCCAGACGTACGGCGCGGTCACCACGGACGACACCGTGCTGCTGGGCTTCGGCCTGGAGCACGTCGTCGCCCCGGCCGACCGTGCGGCCCTGATCGGCGAGGCGCTCACCTCCCTCGACGGTTGAGACCGGGTCCAGCCGGCCTCGACTCTCCGTGATCGACGGGTGACAGGCCGGTGAAGCCCGGGGGTGGTCCGTACCCCTACTGGCGGGTACGGACCGCCTGCCCGTGTATGCGGCATCTCAATGTCACCTCGGGGGCCTCAGGGAGGTAGGGTCGTAGGCGGTCGGGGACATCCCAAATACAGCTCGCCGGCACCGCATGGCCGGCGTACCAACGAGGAGATCGGTTCGTGACGATCCGCGTAGGCATCAACGGCTTCGGTCGTATCGGTCGCAACTACTTCCGCGCACTGCTGGAGCAGGGTGCTGACATCGAGATCGTGGCTGTCAACGACCTGGGTGACACTGCGACCACCGCTCACCTGCTGAAGTACGACACCATTCTGGGGCGTCTCAAGCAGGAGGTCACCCACACCGCCGACACGATCACGGTCGACGGTCACACCATCAAGGTCCTGTCCGAGCGCAACCCCGCCGACATTCCGTGGGGCGAACTGGGCGTCGACATCGTCATCGAGTCGACCGGCATCTTCACGAAGAAGGCCGACGCCGAGAAGCACATCGCCGGCGGCGCCAAGAAGGTCCTCATCTCGGCTCCGGCCAAGGACGAGGACATCACCATCGTGATGGGCGTCAACCAGGACAAGTACGACCCGGCGAACCACCACGTCATCTCCAACGCCTCCTGCACCACCAACTGTGTGGCGCCCATGGCGAAGGTTCTCGACGAGAACTTCGGCATCGTCCGGGGTCTGATGACCACGGTGCACGCCTACACCAACGACCAGCGCATCCTTGACTTCCCGCACAAGGACCTGCGTCGCGCGCGTGCCGCCGCCGAGAACATCATCCCGACCACCACCGGTGCCGCCAAGGCCACCGCCCTGGTGCTCCCGCAGCTCAAGGGCAAGCTGGACGGCATGGCCATGCGCGTCCCGGTCCCGACCGGCTCGGTCACCGACCTGGTCGTGGAGCTCAGCCGCGAGGTCACCAAGGACGAGGTCAACGCGGTCTTCAAGAAGGCCGCCGAGGGCCAGCTCCAGGGCATCCTCGAGTACACGGAGGACGAGATCGTCTCCTCCGACATCGTCAACGCCCCGGCGTCCTGCACCTTCGACTCCTCCCTGACCATGGTCCAGGAGGGCAACAGCGTGAAGGTCATCGGCTGGTACGACAACGAGTGGGGCTACTCCAACCGCCTCGTCGACCTGACGGAATTCGTCGGCAACCAGCTCTGATCTCCGGAGCAGGCACTTCGATGTGACAGCAGGGCTCGGGCGGCGCAGGGACGCGCTGCCCGGGCCCTGTCTCACGTACCGACCGGCCCTCTTAGGATCACGAGCATCACGCATACTTCTCGGGAGCCCTCTCAATGAAGACGATCGACGAACTCCTCGCCGAAGGCGTCACCGGCAAGCGGGTTTTCGTCCGCGCCGACCTCAATGTGCCGCTGGACGGCACCACGATCACCGACGACGGCCGGATCCGCGCCGTCCTGCCCACCGTCAAGGCCCTCGCCGAGGCGGGCGCCCGGGTGGTTGTGGCCTCTCACCTGGGCCGCCCCAAGGGTGCCCCGGACCCGGCTTTCTCCCTGGCGCCGGCCGCCGCCCGGCTCGGTGAACTCCTCGGCGCCGGCGTGGCCTTCGCGACCGACACGGTCGGCGAGTCCGCCACGGCCACGGTCGCGGGCCTCGCCGACGGCCGGGTCGCCGTCATCGAGAACCTGCGCTTCAACGCCGGCGAGACCGCCAAGGACGACGCCGAGCGCGCCGCCTTCGCCGACCAGCTCGCCGCCCTCGCGGACGTCTACGTCGGCGACGGCTTCGGCGCCGTGCACCGTAAGCACGCCTCCGTGTACGACCTTCCGGGCAAGCTGCCGCACTACGCCGGCTACCTCATCGCCACCGAGGTCGGCGTCCTGAAGAAGCTCACCGAGGACGTCAAGCGCCCCTACGTCGTCGCGCTCGGCGGCGCCAAGGTCTCCGACAAGCTCGCCGTCATCGACCAGCTGCTCGGCAAGGCCGACCGCATCCTCATCGGCGGCGGCATGGCCTACACCTTCCTCAAGGCCAAGGGCCACGAGGTCGGCATCTCCCTCCTCCAGGAGGACCAGGTCCCGGTCGTCACCGAGTACATGGAGCGCGCCGAGAAGAACGGCGTCGAGATCGTCCTGCCGGTCGACGTCCTGGTCGCCACCGAGTTCCCGGACCTGAAGACCAAGGCCCCGGCCAACCCCACTACCGTCGCCGCGGACGCCATCCCCGCCGACCAGGAGGGCCTGGACATCGGTCCGGAGACCCGCAAGCTGTACGCCTCGAAGCTCGCCGACGCGGCCACCGTCTTCTGGAACGGCCCCATGGGCGTCTTCGAGCACCCCGACTACGCCGAGGGCACCAAGGCGGTCGCCCAGGCACTCCTCGACTCCCCGGCCTTCACGGTCGTCGGCGGCGGCGACTCCGCCGCGGCCGTCCGCATCCTGGGCTTCGACGAGAACGCATTCGGCCACATCTCGACCGGCGGCGGCGCCTCCCTCGAATACCTTGAGGGCAAGACGCTCCCCGGCCTCGCCGCACTGGAGGACTGACCTTAATGAGCACGCGCACGCCGCTGATGGCGGGCAACTGGAAGATGAACCTCAACCACCTCGAGGCCATCGCCCACGTCCAGAAGCTCGCCTTCGCCCTGGCCGACAAGGACTATGAGGCCGTCGAGGTCGCCGTCCTGCCGCCCTTCACCGACCTGCGCTCCGTGCAGACCCTGGTCGACGGCGACAAGCTGAAGATCAAGTACGGCGCCCAGGACATCTCCGCGCAGGACTCCGGCGCCTACACCGGCGAGATCTCCGGCCCGATGCTGGCCAAGCTGAAGTGCACGTACGTGGCCATCGGCCACTCCGAGCGCCGCCAGTACCACAACGAGACCGACGAGATCGTCAACGCCAAGGTCAAGGCCGCCTACAAGCACGGCCTGACCCCGATCATGTGCGTCGGCGAGGAGCTGGACGTCCGTGAGGCGGGCAACGCCGTCGCGCACACCCTCGCCCAGGTCGAGGGCGGTCTGAAGGACCTCCCGGCCGAGCAGGCCGAGACCGTCGTGATCGCCTACGAGCCCGTCTGGGCCATCGGCACCGGCAAGGTCTGCGGCGCCGAGGACGCCCAGGAGGTCTGCGCCGCCATCCGCGCCAAGCTCGCCGAGCTGTACACCCAGGAGCTGGCCGACAAGGTCCGCATCCAGTACGGCGGCTCGGTCAAGTCGGGCAACGTCGCCGAGATCATGGCGCAGGCCGACATCGACGGCGCCCTGGTGGGCGGTGCCTCGCTGGACGCCGACGAGTTCGTCAAGATCGTGCGCTTCCGCGACCAGTAAGTATGCGGTAGCGGCGATCCGTCGTACCCTTGCGGGGGCACAGCCCGGTGGCTGTGCCCCTGTCGTCCATCCAGATCCGAGGAAGTTGGTCCAGCCGTGGTTATGGGGTTCTCGATCGCCCTGATCGTGTTCAGCGGTCTGCTGATGCTGCTGGTGCTGATGCACAAGGGCAAGGGCGGCGGCCTCTCCGACATGTTCGGTGGCGGCATGCAGTCGTCCGTCGGCGGCTCCTCGGTCGCCGAGCGCAACCTCGACCGGATCACCGTCGTGGTCGGTCTGCTCTGGTTCGCGTGCATTGTCGTGCTCGGCCTTCTGATGAAGGTGAACAACTGACCGGCACGCACAATCGGTACGTAAGGCCCCATGTTCGGTACGCGCAGCTGAGCGCGGCCTATCATGGGGCTTGCGTCTAGATGTGGGGGCTGTAACTCCAATCACTGGACGCGCGTTGGGCCTTACGTAGACTGAGGCGCTCGCAACGAAGCGAAACGCCGACTCGCTTCGCGGCACCATCACGCAGGGAGTTACGACCGTGGCAAGTGGCAACGCGATCCGAGGAAGCCGGGTCGGGGCGGGGCCGATGGGCGAGGCCGAGCGCGGCGAGTCCGCGCCGCGGCTGCGCATCTCCTTCTGGTGCTCCAACGGGCACGAGACCCAGCCCAGCTTCGCCAGCGACGCGCAGGTTCCCGACACCTGGGACTGCCCGCGCTGCGGCTTCCCCGCCGGGCAGGACCGGGACAACCCGCCGGACCCGCCGCGCACCGAGCCCTACAAGACGCACCTCGCCTACGTACGGGAGCGGCGCAGCGACGCGGACGGCGAGGCGATCCTCGCCGAGGCGCTCGCCAAACTGCGGGGCGAGATCTAGAAGTTGAGGACCGGCCAGGCACCGAGCAGTGCCTGGCCGTAGCTGTTTCGCGGCCTGCCGGCCCCTGTGCCCCGGCCGATTGTCAGTGGTGCCCTCTACGGTTTGTGCATCGATCTTTGTGGATCGGGCGGATCGTGAGGGGGACACGTGGCGACGGTCGAGTCGGGGGATGCGCGCGCACCAGCGTGGCGCGGGGGTTTCGGGCGGTTGTGGAGCGCCGCCGCGCTCTCCAGCTTCGGCGATGCCCTGCGTACGGCCGCGCTGCCGCTGCTCGCCGCGACGCTGACGGACCGGCCGCTGCTCATCGCCGCGGTGACCGCCTGCGGATATCTGCCCTGGCTCGTCTTCGGGTTGCTGGGCGGCGCCGTCGCCGACCGGGTGGACCAGCGGCGCGCGATGTGGATGGTGGACGCGGTACGGGGGTTGCTGGTCGCCTGTTTCGCGGTGGCCGTCGCTCTGGGGCACGCCTCCATCACCCTGCTGATCGCCCTGGCCTTCGCCCTGACCACGCTGCAGACCCTCTTCGACAACGCCTCGACGGCTCTGTTGCCCGCCTTGGTCGACCGCGCCGAGCTGGGCAGCGCCAACGCCCGCTTGATGACCGGGCAGCGGATCGCGGGCGGTCTGCTGGGCGCTCCGGCCGTGCCGTTGCTGCTCGCGGCCGGGGCGGCGGCGCCCTTCGTGGCCGACGCGGTTACCTTCCTGGTGGCGGCAGCACTGGTCGCCTCGCTGCGGACCGCTCCGCCGGAGCGCGGGGCCAGACCGGCGGGCAGCACCCTGCGCGGTGATATCGCCCAAGGGCTGCGCACTTTGTGGCGGGACCGGGCCCTGCGCGGACTGTGCGCCGCTACCGCCCTCTGCAACATCGGCATGGGCGCCCTGATCGCCACCTTGGTGCTGCTGGTGACGGGCTGGCTGGACGCGGGCAATACCGGATACGCGGTTGCGATGACCGCCTACACCGTCGGCAGCCTCACCGGCGGGCTGGCCGGCGGCGCGCTCGTCGCCCGGGTGGGGCGGGTGCGGGCGGTGCTGCTCGCGGGAAGCGTGCAGATCGGTGCGCTCGTCGCGATGGGCTCGGTGCGCAGTCTCGCCGCCCTGGCCCTCGCCCTGGCCGTGTTCGGGTTCATGGGCATGGTGTGGAACGTCAACACCACGACCCTGATGCAGCAGCGCAGTCCGGCCGACATGCTGGGCCGGGTCAGCTCGGCCTTCCGGACTCTCGGGGTCGCCGGAGCACCGCTGGGCGCGCTGCTCGGCGGAGCCGTCGCCACCGCCTGGGGACTCAACAGCCCGGCCCTGCTCGCGGCCGCGTTCTTCGTCCTGTCCGTCATCGCGCTGATACCTGTGCTCAAGGTGGACGTACTTGTTGTTGCCCCGCACGACGACAGCACGACAGCTCACGTCACCCGCTGATCAACTAGGTTGGAACAGCGGGGACAGGTACGAAAGAAGGCTGAAGTCCGAGATGAACCAAGACGGCCGTACCAGGCTCAACCAGACTCCCGAGTGGACCGCACTGGCCAAACATCGCGAGGAGCTCGGCGAGGTCGGACTGCGCGAGCTGTTCGCCGCCGACCCCGGCCGCGGCGCCGGCTACACGCTCCAGGTCGGCGACCTGTACGTCGACTACTCCAAGCACCTCGTCACCGACGAGACGCTGCGCCTGCTGCGTGAGCTGGCCGCCGCCACCGAGGTGTTCGGGCTGCGCGACGCCATGTTCCGCGGCGAGAAGATCAACGTCACCGAGGACCGAGCGGTCCTGCACACCGCGCTGCGCGCCCCGCGCGATGCGGTGATCGAGGTCGACGGGGAGAACGTCGTGCCGGGGGTGCACGCCGTCCTCGACAAGATGAGCGCCTTCGCCGACCGCGTCCGCTCCGGCGCGTGGACCGGCCATACCGGCAAGCGCATCAGGAACATCGTCAACGTCGGCATCGGCGGCTCCGACCTGGGTCCCGCCATGGCGTACGAGGTGTTGCGCGCGTTCACCGACCGGGAGCTGACGGTCCGTTTCGTGTCGAACGTCGACGGCGCGGATCTGCACGAGGCCACCCGTGACCTGGACGCGGCGGAGACGCTGTTCATCATCGCCTCCAAGACCTTCACCACCATCGAGACGATCACCAACGCCACCTCGGCGCGCAACTGGCTGCTGGGGGAGCTGAACGCCGGTCAGGAAGCCGTCGCCCAGCACTTCGTGGCGCTGTCGACGAACACCGAGAAGGTGGCGGAGTTCGGCATCGACACGGCCAACATGTTCGAGTTCTGGGACTGGGTCGGCGGACGCTACTCCTACGACTCGGCGATCGGCCTCTCCCTGATGATCGCCATCGGCCCGGACCGCTTCCGTGAGATGCTCGACGGCTTCCGGCTGGTCGACGAGCACTTCAAGAGCGCCCCCGCCGAGTCCAATGTGCCGCTGTTGCTGGGCCTGTTGGGCATCTGGTACGGCAATTTCCACGACGCCCAGTCGCATGCCGTGCTGCCCTACAGCCACTACCTGTCCAAGTTCACGGCGTACCTCCAGCAGCTCGACATGGAGTCCAACGGCAAGTACGTCGGCCGGGACGGGCGCCCCGTGGAGTGGCAGACCGGGCCCGTCGTGTGGGGCACGCCGGGGACCAACGGGCAGCACGCCTACTACCAGCTCATCCATCAGGGCACCAAGCTGATCCCGGCGGACTTCATCGGCTTCGCCGAGCCGGTCGCCGAGCTGAACGAGGAACTCAAGGCGCAGCACGACCTGTTGATGGCGAACTTCTTCGCGCAGACGCAGGCGCTGGCCTTCGGCAAGACGCCTGAGGAGGTGCGGGCGGAGGGCGTGCCGGAGGAGCTGGTCACCCACAAGACCTTCAAGGGCAACCACCCGACGACCACGATCCTCGCGCGTGAGCTGACCCCGTCGGTGCTCGGCCAGCTGATCGCCCTCTACGAGCACAAGGTGTTCGTCCAGGGTGCCGTGTGGAACATCGACTCCTTCGACCAGTGGGGCGTGGAGCTCGGCAAGGTCCTCGCCAAGCGCGTCGAGCCCGCCCTCACCGAGGGCGCCGAGGTCCCGGGTCTGGACGCGTCTTCCAAGGCGCTGGTCGCCAAGTACAGGGAGCTGCGCGGACGGTGATCCGAGAAGCGGGCGGCGGGGAGTCGTCCGCTTCGACTAGACTCCCCCGGCGATCAAGTAAACGATCACTCGGGGGAGTGGAAGTTGACAAGTCCACAGGGGAGTTGGACCGACGGCACGCTGACCGTGCGGGACTTTCTGAAGCCGCAGCGTGTGGCGCGGGCGATGTTTCATCCGCGATGGATTCCGGCCTCGCTCGATTCGTCCGTCGAGGCCCTCAAGCGCGTCAGGATCATCGCCGGGGCGGTCGCTGCGGTGGGTGTCTACACCTTCGTGGAGGGTGGGTTCGCCTTCGATGAGATCCTGGAGAACGCACTGACGGCTTGCGCGGTGCTGTTGGTGATCACGCCGCTGACGGTGGGCGTGATGCTCTATCGCTGGCGGCGTGCGGGGAGTTGGCGGCTGGTGCGGCAGCCGTTGATGAACTCGCTGAAGCTGTTGTTGCTGTTCATCGGCTCGGTTGTCGGGACGGTGCTGCTCTTTCAGTTGTCCACGGCGATCGGGGGCATCGCGATGCTGCCGTTCGGCTTGGCGGCGCTGTGGATGACGGGATTCGTGGCCGCGGGCGCGTTCCGGGTTTCCGGGAACTTTTTCGGTACGGCGGCGGTGCATCGCTGTCTGCCGCCGCTGCTGGCGACGGTGACGACGTGGCTGATGGCCATTCCGGACCTGATCACGGGTGACCTGCATGGGCTGAGCTTGACTATGGGGATCCTCTTCATCCTGGGTGCGCCGGTGACGGTCACGAGTATCGCGGTGCTGGAGATGGGGCGGCTGAAGCGGTATTACGGCATACGGTTGGACGCGCTGCCTCCGGCGGTTCCGCCGATGCCTTCGGCTCCGCCGCCGTATGTTCCATCTCAGGGCAATCCGTACGGAAATCCCTACGGCAGCTAGTGGTTCGCCGCGGCGCCGTTGTGGCTGGTCGCGCAGTTCCCCGTGCCCCTATCGGGGCGCTTCAGGCGACCGAGCTCAGAGTGTCCGTCAGTCGGCGCCGGGCAGCCCGAGCCGCCGGTAGTGCGGCAAGCGCAGCCGACCCAACTACCGCCGTCGCCCCGAACACCAGCAGGAGAGCTGCCGACGGGCCGTCCGCTATTCCGGCCCCGATGCCGCTCGACCTGCCCTGTGCGTCGATCAGCCACCGGCCCAGCGGTGCCCCCAGGGCCGTGCCCGCCGCTACCGCGGCCAATGTCGTACAGGCGGTCGCCGTGACCGTGATGCCTGTGACCTGGCGTGGTGAGAGGCCGATTGCCTTCAGAGCCAGCAGGTCGCGCTCGCCCTCTCGCACCATGCCGCCGATCGCCGTCAGGAGCTCGATCAGGCCTATGAGCGCCAGCACGGTGATCAGGCCGACCACGACTCCGCGCAGTGGTGAGAGGCCGTCGGCGGGGTTGGGTACGGCGTGTACGTCCACGTGCCCGTGGCCGGCTGTGGTCAGGCGGTTCGCGACCTCGGAGGCGTTCGCGTCCGGGTGGAGGCGCAGTTCGTAGCGGGTCGGGGCCAGTGCGGGGTCGTTTTCTCGCAGGGTGTCCAGGGACGTGGAGATCACCCGTCCCGCGTTCTCCGGTTCGATGCTGCGGCCCACGATGTGCAGGATCTGCGGCTGGTCGCCGACCGTCATGCGGACCCAGTCGCCGACCCGTACATCCAGCAGATTCAGCAGGCCCTGCCCGGCGACCGCCTCGTCACGGCCGTTCGCGGGGCGGCCCTCCGCCAGGGCGTACGGGTAGGGATCCTCCCGCGTACCCAGGCCGCGCAGCGCGATCGTGGAGGTCTGGCCCGGGACCAGTGCCGCGACCTCGACGCCGGGGTAGACCGCGGCGACCTGTGGGTCGTGTTCCAGGAGTGCGCGCGCGTCCCGGGCGCCGATGCCGGAGTCCGTGTGGACGGTGAGCGCGGTGGGCAGGCCGATCTGCTCGGGGCGGCTCTGGAAGCGGTCGATGGTGCTCCACGCGCTGAGCGCCACGACGATCAGCAGCAGCGGCAGGGCGAGCCGGGCGACGGTGGCGAGGGTGCGGGGGCGGCGGGCGAACGCGGTGTGCCAGCCCAGTACCAGCGCGGGGGACAGCCGTATGCCCAGCATCCGCCGGACCGGCCCAGACAGCCCGCCGCCCGCCGAAGCCGTCGGTCGGGGCACCGGCACCGGCGGTACCCGGCCCGCCCGCCAGGCCGCGAGGCCGGTGGTCGCGGCGATGAGCAGGACCGCGCAGGCCGGGACCGCGAACAGGGCCACCGCATGTCCGGGCAGGCCCTGCCACACGCCGATCGCGTCGCCGAGGCGGCCGGGGAGACGGTTGCCCAGGGCCTCGGTGAGCGCGGCCGCGGACACGGCGCCGAGCAGGGCGTAGGCGAGGTGCTGGAGCAGATAGACGCGGACGACCTGGCCCGGGGTGAAGCCGATGGCCTTCAGGATCGAGATGTCTCGGAGGTGGCCGCGGATACGCGTGCCGATCGCGCCGTGCACGGCGAGTCCGGCGGCGATGAGGGCGCCCAGGCCGAACAGGCCCAGCACTTGGCCGAGCAGTCGGTTGTCTCCCTGTTCCTCGGCGCGCGCCTGCTGCCAGGTGGTGACCTCGCCGACCGCGCCGGCGCCGAGCACGGTGACGGCGCGCTGGACGGCGTAGTCGGTGTCCTCGGGGTCGGTCAGGCGCAGGCCGGTGACCTGGCCGCTCGGGTCGCGCACGGCGGACGGCAGGGCCCAGACCAGGCCGGGCCGTTCGCCGGGCTGGTAGCGGGGCTCGGCGCTGTCGGCGACGCCGAGGACGGTGAGGGTGCGTGCGGTGCCGGGGAGGGTGAGGGTGTCTCCGGGGGCGGCGAGGAGGGTGCGGGCGAGGCGGGATTCCAGGACGACGCCGTCGGGGGTGGCCGGGTCCAGCCAGTGCCCGGAGGTCAGCAGCGGGCGGCCGACGGAGGGCTGGTCCGGGGTGCCGCGCAGTTCGACCGAGGCGCGGGCGCCGCGGGAGGCGAGGGTGGCGGAGGCGGTGGGGTAGGGGCCTGCGACGGAGGCGACGCCGTCGAGGGCGTTCAGTCTGCCCGCGTCGGCGGACGGGCCCGTGTGCAGCCAGACGTGGGCGCCGCGGGACTGGGTGAAGACGCGCTGCCAGGGGTTGGTGGCGTAGCCGAACAGGGCCGTGGCCAGCAGCAGGGAGACGACGACGCCCGCGGTGGCGAGGACGAGGAACAGCGCCTCGCCGCGGTGCGCGCGCAGATCGGAGTGCGCCCAGCGCAGGGTGGCTCGCATCCGGCTCAGGCCCCCCGGGGATCGTCGTACGCCCGCATGTCAGTCCCTGAGTTCCAGTACGCCCGATATGCCCGCGCGGCGCGGCGGGGTGCCGTCGTCGAGCGTCGCGTCGTCGGCTATGCGGCCGTCGAAGAAGCTGATCACTCGGTCCGCGGCGCTCGCGAGACGGGCGTCGTGGGTGACCAGCAGGATCGTCTGGCCGCGCTGGTGGAAGCGGGACAGCAGCCGCATCACCTCGCGGGTGCCCTTGCTGTCCAGGCTGCCCGCGGGCTCGTCGGCCAGCAGCAGCGGGGGATGGTTGACCAGGGCGCGGGCCAGGGCGACCCGCTGCTGTTCGCCGCCGGACAGCTCGCCCGGCATGCTGCGCTCCTTGCCCGCGAGGCCCAGCTCGGCCAGCAGCTCCTCGCGCTCGGCGCGCGCCCGCCGCGGCGGGACCCCTGCGAGCAGGGCGGGCAGCTCGACATTGTCGGCGACGGACAGGTTGGACACCAGGTTGAAGAACTGGAAGACGATCCCGATCCGCTTTCTGCGCTCCACGGCCCAGCGCCCCTCGCTCCACGCATCCGTGGGCACACCGTCCAGGCGGATGCTGCCGCTGTCCGGTCGTTGCAGACCGCCCAGCAGATGCAGCAGCGTCGACTTCCCGGCGCCGGACGGGCCGGTGATCGCCACGAACTCGCCGGGCGCCACGCGCAGATCGACGCCGCGCACCGCGTGCGCCGGGGCGCCCTCGCCGTAGTGCGTCTTGACCAGGCCCTCGGCGTGCAGCACAGGAGCGGGACCGTCGCTCATTCCAGCTCCTCCAGCTCTTCCTGGCAGCGCTCCAGCCAGTCGAGATCGGCCTGGAGATGCAGCATCGCGCCCTCGATGAGCAGATGGGCGATGCGGTTGTCGCGGTCTTCGGCGGCGGCCAGCTTCGAGAGATTGCGCATGGTGGTGAGGTACTGGCGCCGCTGTTTGTTGATGAGGGCGATCTGGTCGGCGAGATGCGTCCGGGGAGCGAGGGCCAGCTTCATGAAGAACTCGTCCCGCACCCGCGGCTCGTCCTCGGTCTCCTCGAACCAGGCGCTCAGCGCCTCCCGCCCGGCGTCGGTGAGGTGATAGACCTTCTTGTTGGGCCGGCTGGACTGTTCGACGTCCTCGCCCTCGATCAGTCCCGACTTCTCGAGGCGGCCGAGGGTGACATAGATCTGGCCGACGTTCGGCTGAGGGTACGCCGAGCCCAGCAGTTGCTCAAGGTCCTGCTTGAGCTCGTAGCCGTGGGCGGGGCCGCGCGCGAGGAGTGCCAGGAGGGGCAGGCGCACTCGTGCTGTCCTCCTCGGGTCCTCGCCATGTGCGACAGGCGTAATGTGCGACAGACCCTAGTATCGCGCATACCTAACAGGTATACATGGCCTCTGGCGACGACGCCCGTGCCGGTGTACAGGGAGGAACCTATGCGGTGGATACACGCCGCCGGTAGGGGCCTCCTCGTTCTGCTGGTGGTCCTGACCGGTTACGCCGCCTCCGGTGTGCGGTCCGGGCAGGCGGCCGACGGTGGGCGCGGTCCGCTCACCCTGGCCACCGCCGGTGACCTCACCGGTTATCTAGGTCCCCTCCTGGAGGGCTGGAACCGGACCCACCCCGGTGAGCGGGTCACCCTCGTCGAGCTGCCGGACTCCGCCGACGAGACCCACGCCCAGATGGCCACCGACCTGCGCGACGACGGCCGAGGCCGGTTCGACGTGCTCAATATCGACGTCAACTGGACCTCCGAGTTCGCGGCGGCGGGCTGGATCCGACCGCTGCCGCGGGACCGCTTCCCGCTGGAGACCTTCCTGCCCCCGGTCGTCGACACGGCGACCTACGACGGCCGGCTCTACGCAGTCCCGTACGTGACCAACGCGGGCCTGCTCCTCTACCGCAAGGACATCCTCGCCGAGGAAGGCGTCGACCCGCCGCGCACCTGGGCCGAGTTGGAGCACCTCGCGAAGACCGTCGCGCCGAAGCACGGACTCGACGGCTACGCGGGCCAGTTCCTGCCGTACGAGGGACTCACCGTCAACGCGGCCGAGGCCGTCTACTCGGCGGGCGGGTCGATCCTCGGCGGCGAGGGCGAGCGGGTCACCGTCGACTCAGCCGCCGCCCGTGAGGGCATCGGGTTCCTGGCGCGCGGGGTGCGCGAGGGCTGGATCCCCGAGCGGGCGCTGGCCTACAAGGAGGAGGAGTCCAAGCAGGCCTTCCAGGACGGACGCCTGCTCTTCCTCCGCAACTGGCCCTACGCCTATGTCGTCGCCGACGCCGAGGGGTCGCCGGTCGCCGGGAAGGTCGGCGCCGTGCCGCTGCCGGGGCCCGACGGGCCGGGGACGAGTGTGCTCGGAGGCTCCAATCTGGCCGTCAGTACGCATGCCCGGCACCCCGACTCCGCCGCGCGTCTGATGGCGTACCTGACCAGTGAGCGCGTTCAGCGCCAGGTGATCACGCGCGGCGCACTGCCGCCGGTACGGGCCGGACTCTACGAGGATCCCGAGCTCATCAGGGAGTTCCCGTACCTGCCGACCCTGCGCGAGAGCGTGCTCACGGCCGCCCCGCGCCCCAAGAGCCCGCGCTACGACCAGGTCAGCCTGGTGGTGCAGGCCGTCGTGCGGGACGCGATGACCGGGCGCATGACGCCCGAGGCGGCGGTACGGAGGCTGGCGCGCGAGCTGGCCGAGGTCTCCGGCCGCTAGCTCGCTACTTACTTGTTAGGTAACGCGGATGTCTCATCTGACCTCATAGTGGCCCTGTAAGTCCGGATTTGTTACCCCAACTCCCCAGTAGCCTTCGTTCTCTTCATTGACACCCCTCTGACACGCCTACCTAACATGCATACATGTTGAGTAAGTACCGCTGGTGGCGGGACGCGGTGATCTACCAGGTGTACGTCCGCAGCTTCCTGGACAGCACCGGCGACGGCGTCGGCGATCTCGCAGGCGTCCGGGCCGGACTGCCGTATCTGAAGAAGCTCGGCGTCGACGGGATCTGGCTGAGCCCCTTCTATCCCTCGCCGCAGCACGACCACGGGTACGACGTCGCCGACTACCGCGACGTCGACCCCCTCTTCGGCGACCTCGCCGAGTTCGACCTGCTGATGGCGGCCGCCCGACGGCTCGGCGTCAAGGTGGTGCTGGACATCGTTCCGAACCACTGCTCCAGCGAGCACCCGTGGTTCCGCGAGGCCCTCGCCGCGGAGCCCGGCAGCGCGGCCCGTGCCCGCTTCCACTTCGCCGACGGCCGCGGCCCGGACGGCGCGGAGCCGCCCAACAACTGGCACTCGATGTTCGGCGGCCCGGCCTGGACCCGCGTCGAGGACGGCCAGTGGTACCTGCACATGTTCGCGCCCGAGCAGCCCGACTGGAACTGGCGCAACCCCGAGATCGGCGCCGAGTTCGACCAGGTGCTCCGCTTCTGGCTCGACCGGGGCGTCGACGGCTTCCGTATCGACGTCGCCGCCGGTCTCTTCAAGCACCCGGACCTGCCCGACTCGGACGACCCCGAGGCCGACGCCCGCACCCGCGACTCGGTCAACCCGCTCGCCTGGAACCAGCCCGAGGTGCACGAGGTGTGGCGCCGGTGGCGTGCCGTCTGCGAGGAGTACACAGGCCGCGACGGCCGCGAGCGGCTCCTGGTCGGCGAGGTGTCCGTGCCGACGGCACGCGAGCACGCCCTGTATGTCCGCCCGGACGAACTCCACCAGGCCTTCTTCTTCGATCTGCTCGGCGCCCCCTGGGACGCCGACGCCTTCCGCAAGGTCATCTCCGAGGCCATGCAGGACATAGCCGGCACGGGTTCGACGGTCACCTGGGTCCTCAACAACCACGACCAGGTCCGCACCGTCACCCGCTACGGCGAACCGGCCACCGAGGGCAGCGGACTCGGCGCCGCCCGCGCCCGCGCCGCCGCGCTGCTGATGCTGGCGCTGCCCGGAGCCGCGTACATCTACCAGGGCGAGGAGCTGGGCCTGCCCGAGGTCGTCGATCTGCCCGACGATGTGCTCACCGACCCGATCTTCCGGCGCACCGGAAGCCGGGCCCGGATCCGCGACGGCTGCCGGGTGCCGCTGCCCTGGTCGGGACAGGCCTCGCCGTTCGGCTTCACCTCCGGGGTCGAGGGCGCCAAGCCCTGGCTCCCGCAGCCGTCGTACTTCGCCGAGTACGCCACCGACCGGGCCCTCGCCGACACCCGCTCCTTCTGGCACCTCTACCGCGACGGCCTCCAACTGCGCGCCTCACTACCCCAGTTGGGCGAGGGCGAGCTGCGCTGGCTGGACAGCCCGCCCGGCGTCCTCGCCTTCACCCGCGGCGACGGGGTCGTCTGCGCCGTCAACTTCGGTACGGCCCCTGCCCCCGCGCCGGTCTCCGGCACCCCGCTGCTGTCCAGCGGCCCCTGCCCGGCCGGGGTCCTGCCCGGCGCCACGGCCGCCTGGTGGATCGGCGACCTCTGATTTTCCGTCAACTCCCAACCTCTTGAAGGGACATCAACGATGATGCGACGACTGCTTGTGGGCTGCACCGCCCTCACCCTGGCGCTCGGCGCCACCGCCTGTGGCGGCGGCCCGGTCACGGCCGACGGCGGCGACCAGGAGCTCAGCGGCCAGACGGTCACCGTGGCCGGAGTCTGGTCCGGCAGCGAACAGAAGAACTTCCAGAAGGTGCTGGACGCCTTCACCGAAAAGACCGGCGCCAAGACGCAGTTCGTGTCCACCGGCGACAACGTCTCCACCGTCGTCGGCAGCAAGATCGAGGGCGGCAACGCCCCCGAGGTCGTGATGGTCCCGCAGGTCGGCGTCCTGAAGCAGTTCGCCGAACAGGGCTGGCTCCAGCCGCTGTCCAAGACCACCGAGCAGTCCGTCGACGCCGACTTCGCACCGGTCTGGAAGACCTACGGCAGCGTCGACGGCACCTTCTACGGCCTCTACTTCAAGGCCGCCCACAAGTCGACCGTCTGGTACAGCCCCGACGCCCTCGACCAGGCCGGGGTGGAGCCGCCGCGGACGTACGAGGAGATGCTGAAGGCCGGCCGCACGGTCTCCGACTCCGGGCTCGCCGCCTTCTCCGTCGCCGGGCAGGACGGCTGGACGCTCACCGACTGGTTCGAGAACGTCTATCTCTCCCAGGCCGGACCCGAGAAGTACGACGCGCTCGCCGCGCACGAGCTGAAGTGGACCGACGCCAGCGTGGTCGAGGCGCTCACCACCCTCGGCACGCTCTTCAAGGACGAGCAGCTGATAGCCGGCGGCCAGGACGGCGCCCTGAACACCGACTTCCCCGGCTCGGTGGAGAAGGTCTTCGGGCCGAAGGCGGAGGCCGGCATGGTCTACGAGGGGGACTTCGTCGCAGGCGTCGCCAAGGACCAGTTCGGCAAGTCCATCGGCGACGACGCCAACTTCTTCCCCTTCCCGGCGGTCGACGGCGGCGAGGCACCCGTCGTCAGCGGCGGTGACGCGGCCGTCGTACTGAAGGACGGCAAGAACCAGAAGGCCGCCCAGGCGCTCGTGGAGTTCCTGGCGACCCCGGAGGCCGCGGCCGTGTGGGCCGAGGCGGGCGGTTTCCTGTCGCCGAACAAGAAGCTGGACCCGTCCGCGTACAGCGACGGGGTCACCCGGGCGACCGCCAAGTCCCTGATCGCCGCAGGGGATTCGGTCCGCTTCGACATGTCCGACCAGGCTCCCGCGGCCTTCGGCGGCACCAAGGGCACCGGCGAGTGGAAGATCCTCCAGGACTTCCTGCGCGACCCGTCCGACCCGAAGGCGACCGCGGCGCAGCTGGAGGCCGCGGCGGCCAAGGCGTACAAGGGCTGACGCGCCATGACCGCGACCCTCGTCAAGGAGACGAACCCCCCGCCACCCGTCACACTCGCCTCGCGTGCCAGACGCCTGCGGCGGCGGGGGCGGATCATCGCCCTCCTCTTCGTCCTCCCAGCCCTGCTCCTGCTCGGCGCGCTCGTCGTCTACCCCGTGCTGTTCTCCGTCGGCCGCAGCTTCTTCGACGCCTCCGGCACCGAGTTCGTCGGCGGCGAGAACTACTCCGAGATGTTCCGCGACCCGGCCACCCTCAAGGCCGTCCGCAACACCGCGATCTGGGTGGTGGTGGCCCCGGCCCTGCTGACCGGGCTCGGCCTGATCCTGGCCGTTCTGGTGGAGAAGGTCCGCTGGGCCACCGCGTTCAAGCTCCTGCTGTTCATGCCGATGGCGGTGTCCTTCCTCGCCGCCGGCATCATCTTCCGGCTCGCCTACGACGAGGACCCGGACAAGGGCGTCCTGAACGCCGCCGTGGTCTCCGTCCATGACGCCATCAAGGGCACGTCGGCGTACCCGACCGCGCGGGGGAGGGAGGGGCAGGGGCTGAGCAAGTCCGCTGACGGCTCGTATCGTACGAGCGCCTCGACCGGGGAGTCGGTGACGCTCGGGCTGGTCGGTGTGCCGCCGAAGGAACTGCCCGCCGACGCCTCGCCCGCATACGCGGCAGCCGCCCTTCCGGCCGCCCCTGGTGAACTGCGCGGCGTCGTCTACCTGGACTTCACGCCCGGTGGGGGAGGGGAGCAGGGGAAGGTCGACCGGCGGGAGAGCGGGCTGCCGGAGGTCACGGTCGAGGCGGTGCGCGACGGGCGTACGGCGGCTACGACGACGACCGGGTCCGACGGTTCCTTCCGCTTCCCCGAACTGGCCCAGGGTTCCTACGAGATACGGTTGCCGGCCTCCAACTTCGCCGCGCCTTATGAGGGGATCTCGTGGCTGGGGCCGGTGCTGGTGACGCCCGCGATCATCGGGGCGTATCTGTGGATCTGGACCGGGTTCGCGATGGTGCTGATCGGCGCCGGGCTCGCCACGTTGCCGCGTGACGCGTTGGAGGCGGCGCGGATGGACGGTGCCAATGAGTGGCAGATCTTCCGGAAGATCACCGTGCCGCTGCTCGCGCCTGTGCTGACCGTGGTCTTCGTGACGCTGGTGATCAATGTGATGAAGGTCTTCGATCTCGTCTACATCATCGCGCCGGGGCCGGTGCAGGAGGACGCGACTGTCCTCGCCACCCAGATGTGGCTGGTGTCGTTCGGCGGCGGCAACAACCAGGGGCTCGGCAGCGCGCTCGGCGTCCTTCTGTTGCTGCTCGTCGTGCCGGCCATGGTCTTCAACCTCCGCCGCTTCCGAAGGAGTCAGCGATGAACGCCGTCCGCCGGGCCCTCGGCAGCAGTGTGGTGCAAGTCTTTCTCGTCCTGGTCGGTCTGCTCTGGGTCACTCCGCTCGCCGGGCTGCTGTTGTCCTCGCTGAGATCGGCCGAGGACACCGCGACGGGTGGCTGGTGGACGGTGTTCACCAGTCCCGGGCAGCTGTCCCTCGACAACTACTCGGCGTTGTTGGGGAACGCGGGGATCACGCAGGCGTTCTGGAACACCGTGCTGATTTCGGTGCCGACGACTGTGCTGGTCGTGGTCCTCGCGGCGCTCGCCGGATATGCCTTCGCCTGGCTGGACTTTCCCGGGCGGGAGACGATCTTCCTGGTCGTGGTGGCGCTGTTGGTGGTCCCCGTGCAGGTCGGACTGCTCCCGGTGGCCAAACTCTTCGGCCAGTTGGGGTTGTTCGGGACGATTCCCGGCGTCGTCCTCTTCCATGTCGCCTACGGGTTGCCGTTCGCGGTGTTTCTGCTGCGGAACTACTTCGCCGAGATGCCCAAGGAGATGTTGGAGGCCGCGCGGATGGACGGGGGTGGGGAGTGGCGGATCTTCACGCGGCTCGTGCTGCCGGTGGGGCGGCCCGCGATCGCCAGCCTCGCGATCTTCCAGTTCCTGTGGGTATGGAACGACATGCTGGTCGCCCTGCTCTTCGCGGACAGCTCGTCTCAGCCGCTGACTGTGGAACTCCAGTCGCAGATACGGCAGTTCGGCAGCAACATCGATGTGCTGGCGCCGGGGGCGTTTGTGTCGTTGGTGGTGCCGGTGGTGGTGTTCTTCGCGTTTCAGCGGCACTTTGTGCAGGGGGTTATGGCGGGGTCGGTGAAGTAGGGGTTTTCGCCCCCGCCGCCCCTACCCGTCCCATCCCGGGGCTCCGCCCCGGACCCCGCTCCTCAAACGCCGGAGGGGCTGAAATTTGCGGCACCGGCGTTTCCAGCCCGTCCGCCGTTTGAGGACGAGGCCCCTTCAGGGCCGAAGCGGGGGTCTGGGGGCGGCAGCCCCCAGGGGACGGGAATGGGTAGGGGCGGCGGGGGCGAAACAACCCCCGCCGCCCCCGACTCACGCCGAAGCCGGCGGATACAGCGACCGCGGCAGTTGCGAGGCCGCCGCCGCGTCCAACAGCCACAGCGTGCGCTGTCTGCCGTACGCGCCCGCCGCCGGTGCCTGGACCTCGCCCGCGCCCGAGAGGGCTATCGCCGCGGCCTGGGCCTTGTCCTCGCCCGCTGCCAGGAGCCAGACCTCACGGGCCGCCCGGATCGCCGGGAGGGTGAGGGTCACCCGGGTGGGCGGCGGCTTGGGCGCGCCGTGTACGCCGACCACCGTCCGCTCGGTCTCGCGGACCGCCGGAAGCTCCGGGAACAGCGACGCCACATGCGTGTCCGGTCCGACGCCCAGCATCAGGACATCGAACGTCGGCACCGCGCCGTGGTTCTCGGGGCCTGCCGCGCGGGCCAGTTCAGCGGCGTACGCGGCCGCCGCCGCGTCCGCGTCGGTGCCGTAGGGGCCGTCCGAGGCGGGCATGGCGTGCACCCGCTTGGGGTCCAGGGGCACCGAGTCCAGCAGGGCCTCGCGGGCCTGCGTGACATTGCGCTCCGGGTCGTCCTCCGGGAGGAAGCGTTCGTCGCCCCACCAGAGGTCGA
The DNA here is from genome assembly GCF_036173105.1 of Streptomyces sp. NBC_00287. NCBI lineage: Bacteria > Bacillati > Actinomycetota > Actinomycetes > Kitasatosporales > Streptomycetaceae > Streptomyces > Streptomyces sp. NBC_00287. The sequence continues at coordinate 2,347,501 of NZ_CP108053.1, read as the reverse complement.
GCCGACCCCAGTCGATGGCGTCCCGGGCGGGGGCCGCGGCCAGCGCGGCCAGCAGGCCGTTGCCGTTGCGGCCACCCGTGAGGACCACGGACGCGTAGCCCCGGGAGGCCTGGGCGTCCACGATCTTCGTGATCAGCCGGGCCGCCGCGGCCTGTGCCATCAGCTCCTTGTCGCGGTGCACGACCAGCTGCGGAGTGCTCACTTCGCAGCCGCCCTCTTCACCGGGGCCTTCTTCGCTGCCTTCTTGGCGGGCGCCTTCACGGCGTCCTCCACCGGAGTCTCCACCGCGACCGGCTCCTCGGCGACCGGCTCCTCGGCCGGAGCCTCCTCAACCGTCGCGTTGAGCCGCTCCACCCCGAACCGCAGCGCCGAGGCGTACGTGTCGTCCGGGTCCAGCCGTCGCAGTTCCTCCGCGATCAACTCGGCCGTCTCACGCCGCTTGAGCGCCACCGCACGGTCCGGCTGGCCCTGGATGGACAGGGTGGCAAGGGAGCCGTCCGCCCGGTCCAGCACTATCGGGCCGCAGTCGGTGGCCATCCGTACCGCCGTCAGACCGGGGCCCGACGAGAGCGACCGCTTCACCGGGACGTCGAGACGGTCCGCGAGCCACATGGCCAGCAGCTCGCAGCTCGGGTTGAACTCCTCGCCCTCCACCTCCACGCCCTTGACCTCGCACACGACCTGGTCCAGAGCCGCGGCCAGCATCGAGCGCCAGGGCGTGATGCGGGTCCACGACAGGTCCGTGTCGCCGGGGGTGTAGGTGCCGGCGCGGGCTTCCAGGTCCCGTACCGGCTGCTCGGAGGCGTAGGTGTCGGTCACCCGGCGCTGGGCCAGTGCGCCCAGCGGGTCGGCGGCCGGGTCCAGCGGTGCGTTCACCGGCCACCAGACCACGACCGGCGCGTCCGGCAGCAGCAGCGGCAGGACTACCGACTGGGCATGGTCCACGACATCGCCGTACAGCCGCAGCACGATCGTCTCGCCGGTGCCCGCGTCCGCGCCCACCCGCACATCGGCGTCCAGGCGGGACTTCGTACGGTCGCGGGGCGAGCGCGAGACGCGCTTGATGACCACGAGCGTGCGCGAGGGGTGCTCGCGCGAGGCGTCGTTCGCGGCCTTGAGCGCGTCGTACGCGTTCTCCTCGTCCGTCACGATGACCAGCGTGAGGACCATGCCGACGGCCGGGGTGCCGATGGCCCGGCGGCCCTGGACGAGGGCCTTGTTGATCTTGCTGGCCGTGGTGTCCGTGAGGTCTATCTTCATGGCCGGCGCCAGCTCCGTCCGTCTCGCTCAAGCATGTCGTCCGCCTCGACGGGACCCCAGCTACCGGCCGGGTACTGGGCCGGAGTGCCGCTCTTGTCCCAGTACACCTCGATCGGGTCGAGGATCTTCCAGGACAGCTCGACCTCCTCGGTACGCGGGAAGAGGTTCGAGTCGCCGAGCAGGACGTCCAGGATGAGGCGCTCGTACGCCTCCGGACTGGACTCCGTGAAGGACTCGCCGTAGGCGAAGTCCATGGACACGTCCCGGATCTCCATCGAGGTGCCGGGCACCTTGGAGCCGAAGCGGACCGTGACACCCTCGTCCGGCTGAACGCGGATCACGATCGCGTTCTTGCCCAGCTCCTCCGTCGCCGTGTGGTCGAAGGGGGAGTGCGGCGCCCGCTGCAGGACCACCGCGATCTCGGTGACCCGGCGGCCCAGGCGCTTTCCGGTGCGCAGATAGAAGGGGACGCCCGCCCAGCGGCGGTTGTCGACCTCCAGCTTGATCGCGGCGTAGGTGTCGGTCTTCGACTTGGCGTCGATGCCCTCCTCCTGGAGGTACCCGACCGCCTTCTCGCCGCCCTGCCAGCCTGCCGAGTACTGCGCGAACACGGTGTCCCGGCCCAGGTCCCTCGGCAGCCGCACGGCACCGAGCACCTTGGTCTTCTCCGCGGCCAGCGCGTCCGCGTCGAAGGAGGCGGGCTCCTCCATGGCCGTCAGGGCCATCAGCTGGAGCAGGTGGTTCTGGATGACGTCACGGGCGGCGCCGATGCCGTCGTAGTAGCCGGCGCGGCCGCCGATGCCGATGTCCTCGGCCATGGTGATCTGCACATGGTCCACGAAGGACCGGTTCCAGATCGGCTCGAACATCGTGTTGGCGAAGCGCAGCGCCAGGATGTTCTGGACGGTCTCCTTGCCCAGGTAGTGGTCGATACGGAAGACCTGGTCCGGGGCGAAGACCTCGTGCACGACCTTGTTGAGCTCCTCGGCCGACTTCAGGTCGTGGCCGAACGGCTTCTCGATCACCGCGCGGCGCCAGGAGCCGCCCGTCTGGTCGGCGAGACCGTGCTTCTTCAGCTGCTGGATGACCACCGGGAAGGAGCGCGGCGGCACCGAGAGGTAGAAGGCGAAGTTGCCGCCCGTGCCCTGTGCCTTGTCCAGCTCGTCGATGGTGTCGCGCAGCCGCTCGAAGGCCTCGTCGTCGTCGAAGGTGCCCTGGACGAAGCGCATGCCCTGGATGAGCTGGTGCCAGACCTCCTCGCGGAAGGGGGTCCGGGCGTGCTCCTTGACCGCGTCGTGGACCTCTTGGGCGAAGTCCTCGTTCTGCCACTCACGCCGGGCGAAACCGACCAGCGAGAAACCCGGCGGCAGCAGACCCCGGTTCGCGAGGTCGTACACGGCGGGCATGAGCTTCTTTCGTGACAAATCGCCCGTGACGCCGAAGATGACCAGGCCCGACGGCCCCGCGATACGCGGGAGCCGTCGGTCTGCGGGGTCACGCAGCGGGTTGCTGCTTGACAAGATGTCAGCCCTCCGAGGGGGCGAGGCGGTTGAGCTCCGCCTCGGTCGACTTGAGCAGGTCGTTCCAGGACGCCTCGAACTTCTCGACGCCTTCTTCTTCCAGCAGCTGCACCACGTCGTCGTACGAGATCCCGAGCTTCTCGACGGCGTCGAGCTCGGCGCGGGACTGCTCGTAGGTGCCGGCAACGGCGTTGCCGCGGATCTGGCCACCTTCCTCGGTGGCCTGCAGGGTGGCCTCCGGCATGGTGTTCACCGTGTTCGGCGCGACCAGCTCGTCGACGTACAGGGTCGGCTTGTAGGCCGGGTCCTTCACGCCGGTCGAGGCCCACAGCGGACGCTGCTTGTTGGCGCCCGCCTTCTCCAGCGCGCTCCAGCGGTCGGTGCCGAACACCTCCTCGTACGCCTGGTAGGCCAGGCGCGCGTTGGCGACGCCGGCCTTGCCGCGGGCGGCCTTGGCCTCGTCGGTGCCGAGCGCGTCGATCCGCTTGTCGATCTCGGTGTCCACACGGGACACGAAGAAGGACGCCACCGAGTGGATCAGAGAGAGGTCGAGACCCTTCTCCTTGGCCTTCTCCAGGCCCGCCTGGTAGGCGTCCATGACCTCGCGGTAGCGCTCCAGCGAGAAGATCAGCGTGACGTTGACGCTGATGCCGTTGCCGATCACCTCGGTGATGGCCGGCAGGCCCGCCTTGGTGGCCGGGATCTTGATCAGCGTGTTGGGGCGGTCGACCAGCCAGGCCAGCTGCTTGGCCTCGGCGATCGTCGCCTTGGTGTTGTGCGCGAGCCGCGGGTCGACCTCGATCGACACCCGGCCGTCCTGGCCGCCGGTCGCCTCGAAGACCGGGTGCAGGATGTCGGCGGCGTCCCGGACGTCCGCCGTGGTGATCATGCGGACCGCCTCGTCGACGGTGACCTTGCGGGCGGCGAGGTCGGCGAGCTGCTGCTCGTAACCGTCGCCCGACGAGATCGCCTTCTGGAAGATGGTCGGGTTGGTGGTGACGCCCACGACGTGCTGCTGGTCGATCAGCTCGGCGAGATTGCCGGACGTGATCCGCTTGCGCGACAGGTCGTCCAGCCAGATCGCCACGCCTTCCTCGGAGAGGCGCTTGAGTGCGTCTGTCATGGAATTACATCTCCTACGTGTCGTATGTGAGCGTCAGCGCCGGGCGGCGGCCAGGGATTCCCGGGCCTGGGCGGCCACGTTCTCCGCAGTGAAGCCGTACTCCTGGAAAAGGACCTTGCCGTCGGCCGAAGCACCGAAGTGCTCCAGGGAAACGATGCGACCGGCGTCCCCGACGTACTTGTGCCAGGTGAGCCCGATGCCGGCCTCCACCGCGACACGCGCCTTGACCGCGGGCGGCAGAACGCTGTCCCGGTACCCCTGGTCCTGCTCCTCGAACCACTCCACGGACGGCATGGACACGACCCGCGTCGGCACCCCGTCGGCCTCCAGCTGCTCGCGCGCCGCGACGGCCACGTGCACCTCGGAACCGGTGGCGATCAGGATCACCTCGGGCGTTCCCGCCGAGGCCTCGAACAGGACGTAACCACCCTTGGCGGCATCCTCGTTGGGCTCGTACGTCGGCACACCCTGGCGCGTCAGCGCCAGGCCGTGCGGCTGGCCCTTGCCGAAGACCTTCGTGTACCGCTTGAGGATCTCGCGCCAGGCGATGGCGGTCTCGTTGGCGTCGGCCGGGCGGACCACGTTCAGGCCCGGGATGGCGCGCAGCGAGGCGAGGTGCTCGACCGGCTGGTGGGTGGGGCCGTCCTCACCGAGACCGATGGAGTCGTGCGTCCACACGTACGTCGCCGGCAGGTGCATCAGGGCCGACAGACGCACGGCGTTGCGCATGTAGTCGGAGAACACGAGGAAGGTGCCGCCGTAGACACGGGTGTTGCCGTGCAGCGTGATGCCGTTCATCTCCGCGGCCATGGAGTGCTCGCGGATACCGAAGTGGATCGTGCGGCCGTACGGGTTCGCCTCCGGCAGCGGGTTGTCCGCCGGGAGGAACGACGACGTCTTGTCGATCGTCGTGTTGTTGGAGCCGGCCAGGTCGGCCGAGCCGCCCCACAGCTCCGGGAGGACCGGGCCGAGCGCCTGGAGCACCTTGCCGGACGCGGCGCGGGTGGCGACGCCCTTGCCGGGCTCGAACACCGGAATCGCGGACTCCCAGCCCTTGGGCAGCTCGCCCGCGGCGATACGGTCGAACTCGGCCGCGCGCTCGGCGTTGTTGTTGCGCCACTCCTGGAAGGACTTCTCCCACTCCGCCTTGGCCTGACGGCCGCGCTCCAGCGCCTGGCGGGTGTGGTTGATCACCTCGTCGGAGACCTCGAAGCTCTGCTCCGGGTCGAAGCCGAGGACGCGCTTGGTGGCCGCGACCTCGTCGTCGCCGAGCGCCGAGCCGTGCGCGGCCTCGGTGTTCTGGGCGTTCGGGGCCGGCCAGGCGATGATCGAGCGCATCGCGATGAACGACGGCTTGTCCGTGACGGCCTTGGCCTTCTGGACGGCGGCGTAGATGGCGGCCGGGTCGAGGTCGCCGTTGGCCTGCGCCTCGACGCGCTGCACATGCCAGCCGTACGCCTCGTACCGCTTGGTCACGTCCTCGGAGACGGCCGTCTCGGTGTCGCCCTCGATCGAGATGTGGTTGTCGTCCCACAGCAGGATCAGGTTGCCGAGCTCCTGGTGGCCGGCGAGCGAGGAGGCCTCGGCGGAGATGCCCTCCTGGAGGCAGCCGTCACCGGCGATGCAGAAGATGAAGTGGTCGAACGGGGACTCACCGACGGGAGCCTCCGGGTCGAACAGACCGCGCTCGTAGCGGGCGGCCATCGCCATGCCCACCGCGTTGGCGACACCCTGGCCCAGCGGGCCCGTGGTCGTCTCGACGCCCGTGGTGTGGCCGTACTCCGGGTGACCCGGGGTCTTCGAGCCCCACGTCCGGAACGACTTCAGGTCGTCCAGCTCCAGGCCGAAGCCGGCCAGGTACAGCTGGGTGTAGAGGGTCAGGGACGAGTGGCCCGCGGACAGCACGAAGCGGTCCCGGGCGACCCAGTCGGCGTCCGCCGGGTCATGCCGCATCACCTTCTGGAAGAGGGTGTACGCGGCAGGCGCAAGGCTCATCGCCGTACCGGGATGGCCGTTGCCGACCTTCTGTACGGCGTCGGCGGCCAGGACGCGGGCGGTGTCCACGGCCCGCTGGTCCAGTTCGGTCCACTCGAGGTCTGTGGTGGTCGGCTTGGTGCTCACCCTGGGTCAGGGCTCCTCTCCACATGTCACGCATGTCGAATTGCCGGTGCACGGAGCGCCCCGGCCGTTGTCGAGCCTACCCCCGTATGTACGTGCGTTTTTTCGAGTCATTCCAGACTGCCGGGACTCGCCGGTATCCGCCTCCCGACTGGTCCGTACCGCGTTCGGCAAGTGAATACGAAGCCGCTCGAACGAGTGCTCAATCGAGTGCCGATCGGCTCTTCCAGCGGCGCCTCCCAACACGAGGCGACCCCCGCGAATGTCCGGGTCTGGGCAACGTCTACAGTGGCGTGGTACGCGCGAGCCTTTACCGGGACTTCACACCGGGAGGCTTGCTGGGATGTCTCTGTCAGGGGTGTGCGTGACGGCCGTTGAATCCCGTCCAGCGGGGATTATCGGGACGAGCCAGAGCCCGAGCCGGCGGCCGATCGGGGCCCGGGTCAAGGCGTTCGTGGCGTTGACCAAGCCGCGGATCATCGAACTGCTGCTGATCACCACCGTTCCGGTGATGTTCCTGGCGCAGCAGGGTGTGCCGGATCTCGGCCTCGTCCTCCTCACCTGCCTGGGCGGCTATCTCTCCGCCGGCGGCGCCAACGCGCTGAACATGTACATCGACCGCGACATCGACGCGCTCATGGACCGCACCTCGCAGCGCCCGCTGGTCACCGGCATGGTCAGCCCGCGCGAGTGCCTGGCGTTCGGCATCTCCCTGGCGATCGTCTCCACCCTGCTGTTCGGCCTGACCGTCAACTGGCTGTCGGCCTGGCTGTCCCTCGGTGCGCTCCTCTTCTACGTGGTCGTCTACACGATGATCCTCAAGCGCCGTACCTCGCAGAACATCGTGTGGGGCGGCATCGCGGGCTGTATGCCAGTGCTGATCGGCTGGTCCTCGGTCACCAACTCCCTGTCGTGGGCGCCGGTCATCCTCTTCCTCGTCATGTTCTTCTGGACGCCGCCGCACTACTGGCCGCTGTCCATGAAGGTGCGGGAGGACTACGCGCGCGTGGGCGTGCCGATGCTCCCGGTGGTCGCCTCCAACAAGGTCGTCGCCAAGCAGATCGTGCTCTACAGCTGGGTGATGGTGGCGGTCTCGCTCCTGCTCACCCCCCTCGGCTACACGGGCTGGTTCTACACGCTGGTCGCCCTGGTGGCGGGCGGCTGGTGGCTGTGGGAGGCGCATGCCCTGCAGAACCGGGCGAAGGCCGAGGTGACGGGCGGGAAGCTGAAGGAGATGCGGCTGTTCCACTGGTCCATCACCTATGTCTCGCTGCTGTTCGTCGCGGTCGCGGTGGACCCCTTCCTGAGGTAAGCGTCACTGGGTCCCCCCGTCGCCGTTTGATCTACTCGTCGGTAGCATCTTGACCATGGCAGACACGCAAGCGGTTGACGCGAAGGCCGAGCGCCGGGCGGCCAAGCTGGCCAAGCAGATCAGCGCCTTCTCCAAGGCACACGGCGGCGCCGAGGCCCAAGTGGCCTACCTCGGCGAGCGCGGCGCCCGGATCGCCCTCGTCGGCGAGGACGGCAACTGGGGCAACCTGGTGGCGGCGACGTACCCGATCGCCGAACAGGCGGTGCGGAAGGCGGGCATCACTGTTCATGAAGAGTTCGACGGCGAGTTCGCGGCGAAGGTGAAGACCGGGCCGTACGAGTGGACGCGGATGGCCGGAATCCAGCTCGGCGGCCCGAGCAACGGCTGACGCTCGGCGGCCGCACCCCCAACCCCGGTTCACCCGTTAAGCCCTGTAAAGGGTCCACCCACGGGAGTCCGGATGATCGAAACGCCGTCCCTCGTGGACCAGTACTGCCACGGAGTGCTGCGTACGGAGCTGGGCCTCGGCACCTTTGAGGCTCGGCTCGCCCGCACCGAGGGCCCGCCCGCCCCCGGCACGACCCTCTTCGACACCCAGACGGGTTTCGCCGTACGGCGCTGGTGCCCCCCGCTGCTCGGCCTGGAACCGCACTGCCCGCCCGCCCGCTATCTCGCCCGGCGTCGTGAACTCGGCGTACTGGAGGCGGGCCGGCGGCTGTTGCGCGGCAGCGGCATCACCACGTACCTGGTCGACACGGGACTGCCCGGCGACCTGACGGGCCCCGACGAGCTGGCCAGTGCCGGGGCCGCGCAGGCGCACGAGATCGTGCGGCTGGAACTCCTCGCGGAACAGGTCGCCGACACCTCGGGAACCGTCGAATCCTTCCTGGCCAACCTCGCCGAATCGGTCCACGGCGCCGCCGCGCACGCGGTCGCCTTCACCTCGATCGCGGGCGTACGGCACGGCCTCGCGCTGGCACCGGAGCCGCCGGGGCCCGGCGAGGTGCGGGGCGCGGCGGGCCGCTGGCTGGCCGGGCGCCGGGTGGGCGGCGAGCTGACCGACCCGGTGCTGTTACGACATCTGCTGTGGAGCGCGGTCGCCTCGGGCCTGCCGCTCCAACTGCACGCGGGCCTCGGCGAACCGGGCCTGCGCATCGACCGCACGGACCCGGTGCTGCTCACGGACTTCGTCCGCGCCACGGCGGGCCTCGGCACCGACCTGATCCTGCTGCACAGCTACCCGTACCACCGCCACGCCGCCCACCTCGCCGGCGTCTTCCCCCACGTCTACGCCGACTCGGGCGCCGCCCTGCTCCGCACCGGCGCCCGCGCGGCGACCGTCCTCGCGGAGATCCTGGAACTCGCCCCCTTCGGCAAGATCCTCTTCTCCAGCGGCGGCCAGGAACTCCCGGAACTCCATGTCGTGGGCGCCCGCCTCTTCCGCGAGGCCCTCGCCCGCGTGCTCGGCACCTGGGTCGCGGAGGACGCGTGGTCCCTGGCGGACGCGCAGCGCGTGGCGGGGTTGATCGCGGCGGGGAACGCCCGGCGGGTGTACGGGCTGGAGTGAGTTGTACAGACTGAGCGGATGCAGACCGAGAAGTTACTCGACCGCTTCGTCCGTGACCTGACACCTGTGGATCCTGTGGCCGTCTGGGCGCACGGCTCGCTCGGCGGCGGCGACTACCAGGAGGGCCGCAGCGACCTGGATCTGATCGCGGTGCTGCCCGGCCCGGTGACGACGGGCGTCCTGTGGAAGGTCGCGCTTCTGCACGCCCGGCTGCGCACCGAGCCCCTCGCCGCGAAGCTGCACTGCACCTATCTCACCCCGGACACCCTGCACGACACCGCCCGCACCCATCTGACCTGGGCACATGAGGAGCTCTACAAGCGGCCGGTCACCCCGGTGACCCGGCGTGAGCTGCACGCCTTTGGGCGGGTGCTGCACGGGCGCGCGCCCGAGGGGCTGCTGCCGCCGGTGTCGGACCGGGAGCTCGCCGACTTCGTGGTGCGCGAACAGCGGGAGTACTGGAGACCCACTGTCGACAAGGCATCGCTGTGGACGCAGGACGTCTGGGTCGACCTCGGGATGGTCACCTTCGCCCGCGCCACCGTCACCGTGCGCGAGGGCCGGCTGATCTCCAAGCGCGAGGCCCTGGACCTGCTGCCCGGCCTGGGCGCACCCGTCGAGGTCGTCGAGGACATCCGAAGCCGTCGCTACGACGACCCCGCGCCGCCCACCGATGAGTGGACGGCGCGCCGGGCCTCGCTGGCGCGGGGCTACCTGGGTCCGGCCATCGACGCGCTCATCGCGTCGGGCTGCTGAGCGGGCAGGCCGGGGAGTGCCGTCTCCGGCCGTTCCCGCAGCGACAGCAGGACCCGGAGCGCCGCGATCCACACCAGGCAGGAGCCGAACATGTGGGCGCCGACCAGGATCTCGGGGAGGTCGGTGAAGTACTGGACATAGCCGATGGCGCCCTGGGCCAGCAGGATCAGGAACAGATCGCGGGTGCGGGAGAGGGGGCCGCGGGGGGCGTCGACCGCCTTCAGGACGAACCACAGGGCGAAGGTCAGGGTCACCACGATCCAGGCCAGGACCGCGTGCAGCTTGCTCACGCTCTCCCAGTCCAGCGGCATGCGCTCGACCTCGCTGGAGTCGCCCGCGTGCGGGCCCGCGCCGGTGACGACCGTGCCGACCGCGATCAGCAGCACGGTGGTCACCACCAGGACCCAGACCAGTTGCTGCACGGCCTTGCCGACCAGCGGGCGGGGCGTGTCGTCGCCCTCCCGGGTGCGCTGCCACATCGCCGTGGCGACCGCGATCAGGGCCGTGGAGAGCAGGAAGTGCGCGGCGACCGTGTACGGGTTCAGGCCGACGAGCACGACGATCCCACCGAGGATCGCGTTGCCCATCACCACCCAGAACTGCGCCCAGCCAAGACGGGTCAGGCTGCGCCGGTACGGCTTCTCGGAGCGCGCGGCGATGATCGCCCAGCCGACGGCGGCGCACAGCACGTACGTCAGCATGCGGTTGCCGAACTCGATGACCCCGTGCAGGCCCATGGCGCTGGTGGTGGTCAGCGAGTCGTCGGTGCACTTGGGCCAGGTCGGGCAGCCGAGGCCGGAGCCGGTCAGCCGCACCGCACCGCCGGTGACCACGATGACCACCGACATGACGAGCGCGGCGAGGGCCGCCCGCTGAACCGTCTTCGGATCCGGGGTCCAGCGTGCGGCGATGAAGGCGAGCGGGTTGCGCACGGCCGCTACGGCATCGGCGCGGGTCAGATTTGGCACGCGCCCTATCGTAGGCCCGGGCTTGTGCACGCTTTCACGAGGGTCCCGGAGAGGGTCCCTGCGGGGACTACTCCCACCGGAAGAATTTCCCGGCCGCCGCCAGACCGGCCACCGCCCACACCGCCAGAATCCCCAGGTCACCCCACGGCATTCCGGCTCCGTACTGCAAGACGTCCCGCAGCCCGTCCGACAGCGCCGAGATCGGCAGCAGCCCGAGTACGTCCTGTGCCGCGTCCGGGAACTTGTCGAGCGGCACGATCACCCCGCCGCCCATGAGCAGCAGCAGGAAGACCAGGTTGGCGGCGGCGAGTGTGGCCTCCGCCTTGAGGGTGCCCGCCATCAGCAGGCCGAGGCCCGAGAAGGCGGCCGTGCCCAGGATCAGGAGCAGGACCACGGCCAGCGGGTTGCCCTGCGGGTTCCAGCCGAGCGCGAAGGCGATCACCGTCACCAGCAGCACCTGCAGGACCTCGGTGACCAGGACCGACAGCGTCTTCGCCGTCATCAGGCCCCAGCGGGGGAGCGGGGAGGAGGCGAGGCGCTTCAGGACGCCGTACCTGCGCTCGAAGCCCGTCGCGATGGCCTGGCCCGTGAACGCCGTCGACATCACCGCGAGCGCGAGGATGCCGGGGGCGAGGAAGTCGACTGCCTCGCCCTCGCCGGTATCGACGATGTCCACGGTGCTGAACAGGACCAGCAGCAGGGTCGGGATGATCACGGTGAGCAGGAGCTGCTCACCGTTGCGCAGGAGCATCTTCGTCTCCAGCGCGGCCTGCGCCATGATCATGCGGGGCAGCGGGGCGGCCCCCGGCCTCGGGGCGTACGTACCCACACTCACGAGCGCAGCTCCTTGCCGGTCAGCTCAAGAAAGACGTCTTCGAGGGTGTGCCGTTCCACCGAGATCTTCTCCGGCATCACCCCGTGCTGCGCGCACCAGGAGGTGACCGTCGCGAGCAGTTGCGGGTCGACCTTGCCGCCCACCCGGTACGAGCCCGGGGTCAGTTCCGCGGCCGTGCAGTCGGCGGGGAGGGCCTTGAGCAGGGAGCCGACGTCCAGGCCGGGGCGGCCGATGAAGCGCAGGGTGTTCTCGGCGCCGCCGCGGCACAGCTCCTCGGGGGAGCCCTGGGCGATGACCCGGCCCGCGTCGATGATCGCCACGTCGTCGGCGAGCTGCTCGGCCTCGTCCATGTAATGGGTCGTGAGAATCACGGACACGCCGTCCGTACGCAGATCCCGGACCAGGTCCCAGGTCGCGCGGCGCGCCTGCGGGTCGAGGCCCGCCGTCGGCTCGTCCAGGAACACCAGTTCAGGGCGGCCCACTACGGCCATCGCCAGCGCGAGGCGCTGCTGCTGGCCGCCGGAGAGGCGCCGGTACGTGGTCCGCCCGCAGCTGCCGAGGCCGAGCCGCTCTATGAGGGCGTCCACGTCCAGCGGGTCGGCGTGCAGCTTGGCCACATGGCGGAGCATCTCGTCGGCCCGGGCGCCGGAGTAGACGCCTCCGGACTGGAGCATGACGCCGATCCGGGGGCGGAGCTCACCGGACTGTCGCACCGGGTCAAGGCCAAGGACGCGCGCTGTCCCGGAGTCCGGCTTGCGGTACCCCTCGCAGGTCTCGACCGTGGTCGTCTTGCCCGCGCCGTTGGGTCCGAGTACGGCGGTCACACCCGCCCGGGCCACCAGGTCGAGGCCGTTCACCGCGGTCTTTGTGCCGTACCGCTTCACCAGGGCCTGGACTTGGACCACGGGCTCAGTTCGCATGGCTCAAGAGTCTAGGCAGCCGCCCGGGCCGTACGGACCGCCGGGTTCAGATCTCCTCCGCCGAGGGGCGGTGTATCTCCAGCCACCGGCGCGCGTAGGCCACTGCGTCCGTCACGGGGAACAGGCGTACGTCGGCCGCGCCCACCTTGCCGCGTACGACGGGACGGTCCCGTTCGAAGTCGTGGCCCAGCTCTTCGAAGCGCTCCGAGCTGATCGACACCTCAGTGACGGTCTCCCAGCCGTTCGGGCCGGGGCGGCCCACCTTCACGAGGGGAGAGGGGATGCGGTACTCGGCCAGGTGGAAGCTGGTGCAGGCGTCGTAGCCGGCGCCGAGCAGCAGTACGCGCGCGTGCAGCGCCTCAAGGCGCGCCAGCGGACTCTGCTCACCGAGCCGACAGTCGGGGGCGTGCCCGTCCAGCACCTCCGCGGCGCGCGGCCCGAGGGCTGCGAACGACGTCTGCGGATGCGCGCTGCGCAGGGCGCCAGCTGTTGTCGCCCCCGCCGCCCCTACCCGTCCCATCCCGGGGCGCTGCCCCGGACCCCCGCTGGGGGCTGCGCCCCCAGACCCCCTTTCGGCCCTTAAGGGGCCTCGTCCTCAAACGCCGGACGGGCTGAGATGCCGGCCGGCGTCGAGAAGAAATCCCTCCGCCAGTCGCCCATACCGGACGGGTTGAAAGAGGTGCCGCCCGCCTTACCGCCGCCGGAGGCCCAGCGTGACAAGTGGGCCGGTCGGAGGGGGTGTCGACATGCCTCGGGAGTGTCCCGGAAGGGGTCCCGCCGCGCCACCGAATTGTGGCCGCCTTTGATCGATCAAAGATCGTTTTCGCAGGTCAGATTAGGTAAACCTAAGTGACGCAGGGCACCGTCCGCGGGTTCGGACGCCGCTTGCCCGAGTCTGAGGAATTACGCAACAATGGCGTTGTGAAAAACGTCGGCGAGGCCCCTGAGGAGCTCGCGACCGGTGAGCGGTCCACCCGCAACCGGGTCGCGCGGTCCATCCTGGACCACGGCCCGTCGACCGTCGCCGAGCTGGCCGGACGGCTGGGTCTCACCCAGGCGGCCGTACGACGGCATCTGGACGCGCTCGTCGCCGACGATGTCGTGGAGGCGCGGGAGCAGCGGGTCTACGGCGCACGCACGCGTGGCCGCCCCGCCAAGGTCTTCGCGCTGACCGACTGCGGACGCGACGCCTTCGACCAGTCGTACGACAAGCTCGCCGCGGACGCCCTGCGCTTCATCCAGGAGCGGTTCGGCGGGGACGAGGCCGTCGTCGCCTTCGCGCGCGCGAGGATCGCCGAGCAGGCGACCGCGTACCGCGAGGCCATCGAGGCGGCAGCCCCCGAGCAGCGGACCGAAGCCCTGGCCAAGGCCCTGAGCGTGGACGGGTACGCTGCTACGGCGCGTAGCGCACCGGTCGGCGAGCAGCTGTGTCAGCACCACTGCCCGGTGGCCCACGTCGCGGAAAAGTTCCCGCAGCTCTGCGAGGCGGAGACCGAGATCTTCTCCCAGCTGCTCGGCACCCACGTCCAGCGACTGGCGACCATCGCGCACGGCGACGGCGTCTGCACGACGTTCATCCCCAAGATTTCCCACACCACTGATAACGCATCTGCAAGCACGGCCGGGAGGAACCCCGCATGACTCTCCCCACGGAGACTGCCCACCCCGAGCTCGAGGGACTGGGTAAGTACGAATACGGCTGGGCCGACTCCGACACGGCCGGCGCCTCTGCCAAGCGCGGCATCAACGAGGACGTCGTCCGCGACATCTCGGCGAAGAAGTCCGAGCCGGAGTGGATGACGAAGCTCCGTCTCAAGGGCCTGCGCCTGTTCGACAAGAAGCCCATGCCGAACTGGGGCTCGGACCTTTCGGGCATCGACTTCGACAACATCAAGTACTTCGTACGCTCCACGGAGAAGCAGGCGGAGTCCTGGGAGGACCTGCCCGAGGACATCAAGAACACCTACGACAAGCTGGGCATCCCGGAGGCCGAGAAGCAGCGCCTCGTCGCCGGTGTCGCCGCCCAGTACGAGTCGGAGGTCGTCTACCACCAGATCCGCGAGGACCTGGAGGAGCAGGGCGTCATCTTCCTCGACACCGACACGGCTCTGAAGGAGCACCCGGAGCTCTTCAAGGAGTACTTCGGCACCGTCATCCCCGTCGGTGACAACAAGTTCGCTTCGCTGAACACCGCCGTGTGGTCCGGTGGGTCGTTCATCTACGTGCCGCCGGGCGTGCACGTCGAGATTCCGCTCCAGGCCTACTTCCGTATCAACACGGAGAACATGGGCCAGTTCGAGCGGACCCTGATCATCGTCGACGAGGGTGCCTATGTGCACTACGTCGAGGGCTGCACCGCGCCGATCTACAAGTCGGACTCGCTGCACTCCGCGGTCGTCGAGATCATCGTCAAGAAGAACGCCCGCTGCCGTTACACGACCATCCAGAACTGGTCGAACAACGTCTACAACCTGGTCACCAAGCGCGCCGTGGCGTACGAGGGCGCGACCATGGAGTGGATCGACGGCAACATCGGCTCCAAGGTGACCATGAAGTACCCGGCCGTCTACCTGATGGGCGAGCACGCCAAGGGCGAGACCCTGTCGATCGCCTTCGCGGGCGAGGGCCAGCACCAGGACGCCGGTTCCAAGATGGTCCACATGGCGCCGAACACCTCCTCCAACATCGTGTCGAAGTCCGTGGCGCGTGGTGGCGGTCGTACGTCCTACCGCGGTCTGGTCGAGATCGGCGAGGGCGCCCACGGCTCGAAGTCCAACGTGCTGTGCGACGCGCTGCTGGTGGACACCATCTCCCGCTCCGACACGTACCCGTACGTCGACGTCCGCGAGGACGACGTGTCCATGGGCCACGAGGCAACCGTCTCCAAGGTCTCCGAGGACCAGCTCTTCTACCTGATGAGCCGCGGTCTGAGCGAGTTCGAGGCGATGGCGATGATCGTGCGCGGCTTTGTCGAGCCGATCGCCAAGGAGCTGCCCATGGAGTACGCCCTTGAGCTCAACCGGCTGATCGAGCTGCAGATGGAAGGCGCGGTCGGTTAAGACCGGTCCTTCGACAAGCAGCTAGCGAAATCTGACGTAGGAAAGAGAGCAGACCGACAGCCATGGCTGAGGCTCAGAACACCCCTGTGGGCTCCACCACCGCGGGCCAGATCGCGGTGGCCGCCGAGTCGACCGTCGCCACGCGCATGAGCGCACCCCCGTCCTTCGACGTCGCGGACTTCCCGGTCCCGCACGGCCGCGAGGAAGAGTGGCGGTTCACTCCGCTGGAGCGGCTGCGCGGGCTGCACGACGGCACCGCCGTCGTCACCGGCGACGGCGTGAAGGTCACCGTCGAGGCGCCCGCGGGTGTCGTCGTCGAGACCGTCGGCCGCGACGACGCACGGCTCGGCAAGGCGGGCACCCCGGTGGACCGCATCGCCGCCCAGGCGTACTCGGCGTTCGAAAAGGCCGGTGTCGTCACCGTCCCCAAGGAGACGGTCCTCACCGAGCCGATCCGTATCGCCGTGCACGGCGAGGGCGGGGTCGCCTTCGCCCACCAGGTCATCGAGCTGGGGGCGTTCGCCGAGGCCGTCGTCGTCATCGACCACACCGGTGACGCCGTGCTCGCCGCCAACGTCGATTTCCTCCTGGGCGACGGCGCCAAGCTGACCGTCGTCTCCGTCCAGGACTGGGACGACAAGGCCGTGCACGTGGCCCAGCACAACGCGCTGATCGGCCGTGACGCCTCCCTCAAGTCGGTCGTCGTCACCTTCGGCGGCGATGTCGTACGCCTCCACCCGCGCGTCCAGTACGCCGGTACCGGCGGCGAGGCCGAGCTCATCGGCCTGTACTTCACGGACGCCGGCCAGCACCAGGAGCACCGCCTCCTGGTCGACCACAACGTCCCGCACTGCAAGTCCAACGTCATCTACAAGGGCGCGCTGCAGGGCGAGGAAGCCCACGCGGTGTGGATCGGTGACGTGCTCATCGAGGCCAAGGCCGAGGGCACCGACACCTACGAGATGAACCGGAACCTGGTCCTCACCGACGGCGCCCGCGTCGACTCGGTGCCGAACCTGGAGATCGAGACCGGTGAGATCGTCGGCGCCGGCCACGCCTCCGCGACCGGCCGCTTCGACGACGAGCAGCTCTTCTACCTGATGGCCCGCGGCATCCCGGAACACGACGCCCGCCGTCTCGTCGTCCGCGGCTTCTTCGCCGAACTGGTCCAGCAGATCGGTGTCGACGACATCGAGGAGCGGCTCATCGCGAAGATCGAGGAGGAGCTGGAGGCTGCGGTCGCATGACGACCTACGTACGCGTCTGTGGGCTGAGCGAGCTGGAGGAGGACACCCCGAAGCGGGTGGAACTCGACGGCACGCCGGTCTCGGTCGTCCGTACCGAGGGGGAGGTGTTCGCCATCCACGACATCTGCTCCCACGCGAACGTCTCGCTCTCCGAGGGCGAGGTGGAGGACTGCCAGATCGAGTGCTGGCTGCACGGCTCCGCGTTCGACCTCCGTACCGGCAAGCCGTCCGGCCTTCCCGCGACGCGCCCCGTCCCCGTATACCCCGTAAAGATCGAAGGGGACGACGTGCTCGTCTCCCTCACCCAGGAGTCCTGAGGCACCCATGGCTACGCTTGAAATCCGAGACCTGCACGTCACCGTCGAGGCCGACAACGCCGAGAAGGAGATCCTCAAGGGCGTCGACCTCACCGTGAAGCAGGGCGAGACGCACGCCATCATGGGCCCCAACGGCTCCGGCAAGTCGACCCTCGCCTACTCCCTCGCGGGTCACCCGAAGTACACGATCACCGGCGGCACCGTCACCCTCGACGGCGAGGACGTCCTGGAGATGTCCGTCGACGAGCGCGCCCGCGCCGGCCTGTTCCTCGCGATGCAGTACCCGGTCGAGGTTCCCGGCGTCTCCGTGTCGAACTTCCTCCGTACCTCCGCCACCGCGATTCGCGGCGAGGCCCCCAAGCTGCGCACCTGGGTGAAGGAGGTCAAGGAGGCCATGGAGCGCCTCAACATGGACCCCGCCTTCGCCGAGCGCAATGTCAACGAGGGCTTCTCCGGCGGTGAGAAGAAGCGCCACGAGATCCTTCAGCTGGAGCTGCTCAAGCCGAAGGTCGCGATCCTCGACGAGACCGACTCCGGCCTCGACGTCGACGCCCTGCGCATCGTCTCCGAGGGCGTCAACCGCGTCCGCGAGACCGGCGAGGTCGGCACCCTGCTGATCACGCACTACACGCGCATCCTGCGCTACATCAAGCCGGACTACGTCCACGTCTTCTCCGCCGGCCGCATCGTCGAGTCCGGCGGCGCCGAGCTCGCCGACAAGCTGGAGAACGAGGGCTACGAGGCTTACACGAAGGGTGGCGCATCCGAGTGACACAGCTGCCGGGCCTCCTCGACACAGAGGCGATCCGCAAGGACTTCCCGATCCTGGACCGTCAGGTCCACGACGGCAGGAAGCTTGTGTACCTGGACAACGCGGCGACCTCGCAGAAGCCGCGCCAGGTGCTGGACGCCCTGAACGAGTACTACGAGCGCTACAACGCCAACGTCCACCGCGGTGTGCATGTGCTCGCCGAGGAGGCCACGGCGCTGTACGAGGGCGCGCGTGACAAGGTCGCCGAGTTCATCAACGCGCCCAGCCGCGACGAGGTGATCTTCACCAAGAACGCCTCGGAGTCGCTGAACCTCGTGGCGAACATGCTGGGCTGGGCCGACGAGCCCTACCGGGTGGACCACGAGACCGAGATCGTCATCACGGAGATGGAACACCACTCCAACATCGTGCCGTGGCAGCTGCTGGCGCAGCGCACGGGCGCGAAGCTGAAGTGGTTCGGCCTGACCGACGACGGCCGCCTCGACCTGTCCAACATCGACGAGATCATCACCGAGAAGACGAAGATCGTCTCCTTCGTGCTGGTGTCGAACATCCTGGGCACGGTCAACCCGGTCGAGACGATCATCCGCCGCGCTCAGGAAGTCGGTGCTCTCGTCTGCATCGACGCCTCCCAGGCCGCCCCGCACATGCCGATGGACGTACAGGCCCTCCAGGCCGACTTCGTGGCCTTCACCGGCCACAAGATGTGCGGCCCGACGGGCATAGGGGTGCTGTGGGGCCGCCAGGAACTCCTGGAGGACCTGCCCCCCTTCCTCGGCGGCGGCGAGATGATCGAGACCGTGTCGATGCACTCGTCGACCTACGCTCCCGCCCCGCACAAGTTCGAGGCGGGCACGCCCCCGATCGCGCAGGCGGTCGGTCTCGGCGCGGCGATCGACTACCTCAACTCGATCGGCATGGACAAGATCCTCGCCCATGAGCACGCGCTCACCCAGTACGCGGTGCAGCGGCTGCAGGAGGTCCCCGACCTGCGGATCATCGGCCCCACCACGGCCGAGGACCGGGGCGCGGCGATCTCCTTCACGCTCGGCGACATCCACCCGCACGACGTCGGCCAGGTACTGGACGAACAGGGCATCGCGGTCCGGGTGGGCCACCACTGCGCCCGCCCGGTCTGCCTGCGGTACGGAATTCCTGCGACCACGCGAGCGTCGTTCTATCTGTACTCCACGCCGGCCGAGATCGACGCTCTGGTGGACGGCCTGGAGCACGTACGGAACTTCTTCGGCTGAAGGGCTGATCGGTGAAGCTGGACTCCATGTACCAGGAAGTCATCCTGGACCACTACAAGCACCCCCATGGGCGTGGTCTGCGGGATGGCGATGCCGAGGTGCACCATGTGAACCCGACGTGCGGCGACGAGATCACCCTGCGCGTGAAGTACGACGGCACGAAGATCGCGGACGTCTCGTACGAGGGCCAGGGCTGCTCGATCAGCCAGGCGAGCGCGTCCGTACTGAATGAACTCCTCGTCGGCAAGGACCTGTCCGACGCGCAGAAGATCCAGGAGACCTTCCTGGAGCTGATGCAGTCCAAGGGCCGGATCGAGCCCGATGACGCGATGGAGGAGGTGCTGGAGGACGCGGTCGCGTTCGCCGGTGTCTCCAAGTACCCGGCCCGGGTCAAGTGCGCTCTCCTGAGCTGGATGGCGTGGAAGGACGCGACGGCCCAGGCCCTGGGCGGAGCCGACGCCGAAAGGAAGACGGCATGACCGACACCGTTGAGATGAAGCCGGCCTCGGAAGAAGAGATCCGCGAGGCGCTGTACGACGTCGTCGACCCCGAGCTGGGCATCGACGTCGTCAACCTCGGCCTGATCTACGGCATCCACATCGACGACGCGAACATCGCGACCATCGACATGACCCTGACCTCGGCGGCCTGTCCGCTGACGGATGTCATCGAGGACCAGGCCAAGTCCGCCACGGACGGTCTCGTCAACGAGCTGCGCATCAACTGGGTCTGGATGCCGCCGTGGGGCCCCGACAAGATCACGGACGATGGGCGTGAGCAGCTTCGGGCGCTCGGGTTCAACGTCTGAGACCTGCTGATGCGTGGAAAGCGGCGATGCCCTCGGGGGCGTCGCCGCTTTCTCAGTTCTCCAGCCGGAACGCCGAGTCCGCGAGGTAGAGGCCGCTCGACTGGTAGGGGTCCAGGCGGAGTTGGAAGTTCTTGTGGCGTAGGTAGCGGCCGGGGTAGTTCACCGACTCCAGCATGATCCCGCCGGGGTGGGATGCGGTACGGGGGCAGAAGGTGGCGTCCTGGGCAAAGAGGTGGGAGCCGTCGTTTCGTTCGGCGCGCAGGGCGAAGTCGCGGTGGCGCAGGTAGGTGCCGTCCGCCGTGGCGAAGGAGTAGCAGGAGGGCTTGGCCAGGCCCTTGAGCAGTTTGAAGGCGGACGGATTCGAGCCGAGGACGACTCGGTCGCCGCTCATCTGCCAGTGGCGGTCCGGGTAGTTGACCGAGCGGACCGAGCGCCAGGTCGTCGTGGGCTTGGGGGCCGGTGACGCGGTCGAGGGTTCTGCGGTCGCCGAGGGTTCTGCGCGGGTGGGCGTCCGGGTGGAGCGAGGCGTGCTCGTCCTCGGGGTCGGCTCGGCCGCCGGGGAAGTCGAATGCGCCGTACTCGCCGATGGGCTCGCGAAGGAGATCAGGCCGGGTGGGGAGGCGCTGTTCGACGGGGTCGCCGAGTGTGAGAGGTCGTCAGCAGGCCTGCGGGTCACGGCTATTGCCGTCACGCACGCCGCGATCGTGGCCAGTGCCAGGGCTCCGGCCAGCCAGAGGCGGCGCGTGCCCGGTGTCCGGGAGGTGTCCGGTGCCCAGCCGCTCTCCCAGGGACGGTCCTGAGGGGGCCGGGACTTGTTGTGTGGCATGCGCGTTCCTTCAGCGGCGTACCTGTGGGGGACGGCCGCGGCTGCGATGGCCCGGTATGTGAACGGTGAAACAGTAGTGGAGCGTGTTGCGGTCGAGCAGGCGTTTGAGTGATTTGAAGCGAGCGCTTTCCACATCGCTTTCTCAGGGCTGTCCCAGGGGCGTCTCATCCGTCGGCGGCAGCGTGGAAGCGTGGTTACCAGCGCACGTCCCGTCTTCGTCCTCGGCTGCCCTCGGTCCGGGACCACCCTCCTCCAGCTCATGCTGCACGCGCATCCCCGGATAGCGCTTCCGCCCGAGACGCGGTTCGTGCTGCCCGCCTACGAGGGGCGCCTGGGCTTCGGTGATCTGCGGGACGCGGGGAACCGGGCCGGGCTCGCCCGTTGGATCACCGGGCGGAAGGAGACGCGGTTCCATGAGCTGGGGCTGGACGCCGACACCGTGGCCGAACGGATCGCGGGCGGTCCCCCGACCCTGGGCTCGGCGCTCGGCATCCCGCTCCAGGCGTACGCCGAGCGCCACGGCAAGGTCCGCTGGGGCGACAAACGGCCCGCGTACGCCCTGCACATGGCGGAGATCCTGCGGCTCTTCCCGGACGCGCAGTTCGTGCATCTGGTCCGCGACGGACGCGACTGCGTGGCCTCGCTGCTGGGGATGCCCTGGTGGCACCGCGGCTTCCACGAGGCCGTCGCGACCTGGGCGCAGGTCATGGACGTGACGCGCCGGTACGCGCGCAGGCTGGGCCCGGACAGCTGGCACGAACTCCGTTTCGAGGACCTCGTTGCCGAGCCGGAGGCTCAACTGCGCGAACTCTGCGCTTACTTGGGCGAGGAGTACGCCCCCGAGATGACCGAGCCCCACCGCATGGCCGACATGGCCGTACCCGCCCGCAAGACCTGGCACCGGCGCACCCACGGCGCGCTGGACGTCTCACGGACGGGCAGTTGGGAGCGGAGACTGACGCCTGATCAGATACGCCTGTGCGATGCCGTGTTGGGCACACGGCTGGAGCGCAACGGCTATGCGCTCAGCGGAGCCGTCCGCCCCGACCCCGCCGAACTCCTGCACTACCGAAAGGTGTCGGCGCTCCGGCGCGCGGCCCACGCCAGACGGCGGATGCTCGACCGCCTGGCGCGGGTGCGCGAACCGGGGCCGGTGGCCGCGATTACGGGGTGATCCCGACCGTTGGCGATCAAGAAGCCGTTGTGTACGCACGTACACGTTCGTTGTGTACGCTTGTACACATGGGATACCTGACGCTCGCCGGTGCCATCGCCGCCGAGGTGGCCGCGACCACCGCCATGAAGTACAGCGCCGGTTTCAGCAAGCTCTGGCCCTCGCTGCTGACCGCGCTCGGTTACGTCGTCTCCTTCACGCTGCTCGCCCAGACCCTGAAGACCGTCGGTATCGGCGCCGCCTACGCGATCTGGGCCGGCGTCGGCACCGCGAGCATCGCCGTCATCGGGCTCCTGGCCTTCGGCGAGGCGCTCACCTTCGCCAAGGTCACGGGGATCCTGCTGATAATCGCGGGGGTCGTCGTCCTGAACCTGGGAGGCGCGCACTGATGGCCCGGCGCTATGACCCGGAGCGACGGCAGCGGATCATCGACGCCGCGATCCGGGTGGTGGGCGAGAAGGGCCTCGCGGGGCTCACCCATCGCTCGGTCGCGGCCGAGGCCGATGTCCCGCTCGGCTCGACGACGTACCACTTCGCGACCCTCGACGAGCTGATGGTCGCCGCCCTGCGCCAGGCCAACGAGGGCTTCGCCAAGGTCGTCGCCGCGCGCGGCGCCCTCACCGACCCGGCGGCCGACCTGGCGGACGAGCTCGCGGGCTGGATCGGCGAATGGCTCGCCGGCGACCGCACGGGCGTGGAGCTGGAGTACGAGCTGTATCTGGCCGCACTCCGCCGCCCGGCCCTGCGTCCCGTGGCCGCCGAATGGGCGGCGGACCTCGCCGAGCTCCTCGGCCGCCGCACGGATCCCGTCACCGCCCGGGCGCTGGTGGCGCTGATGGACGGGATCTGTCTCCAGGTGCTGCTCACAGGCGTGCCGTACGACGAGGAGTACGCGCGGGAGGTGCTGAGGAGGGTCATCGGGTGAACCGGCGCCCGGCACGTGAGATACGGGGCGCACCGGTTCGCCCCGGCGGCCCCCGCCAAGTTAGGTTGCCCTCATGACCGACACGACTGCACCTCGCACCACCGGCGCCGTTGCCGCCGGCCTCGCCACGATCGCCGCCGACGGCACCGTCCTCGACACCTGGTTCCCCGCGCCCGAGCTCTCCGCCGAGCCCGGCCCGTCCGGCACGGAGCGGCTCTCCGCCGACAAGGCCGTCGCGCTGCTCGGTGAGGGCGCCGCGAAGGCGATCGGCCCGGACGCCCGGCGTGGCGTCGAGGTCGTCGCGGTCCGTACGGTCATCTCCTCGCTCGACGCGAAGCCGATCGACGCGCACGACGTCTACCTCCGGCTGCACCTGCTCTCCCACCGCCTGGTCAAGCCGCACGGCCAGAGCCTGGACGGCATGTTCGGCTTCCTCGCGAACGTTGCCTGGACCTCGCTCGGCCCGGTCGCCGTCGACGACATCGAGAAGGTCCGCCTCAACGCCCGCGCCGAGGGGCTGCACCTTCAGGTGACGTCCATCGACAAGTTCCCGCGCATGACGGACTACGTGGCGCCGAAGGGCGTCCGCATCGCCGACGCCGACCGGGTCCGCCTGGGCGCGCACCTCTCCGAGGGCACGACGGTCATGCACGAGGGGTTCGTCAACTTCAACGCGGGCACGCTCGGTACGTCGATGGTCGAGGGCCGTATCTCCGCGGGTGTCGTCGTCGGCGACGGTTCTGACATCGGTGGCGGTGCGTCGACGATGGGCACGCTGTCGGGTGGCGGCAACGTGATCATTTCCATCGGGGAGCGGTGCCTGGTCGGTGCGGAGGCCGGTGTCGGGATCGCGCTGGGTGACGAGTGCGTGGTCGAGGCCGGGCTGTATGTCACCGCCGGTACGCGGGTGACCATGCCTGATGGGCAGATCGTGAAGGCTCGTGAGCTGTCGGGGGCTTCCAACATTCTGTTCCGGCGCAACTCGGTTACGGGGACGGTGGAGGCTCGGCCGAACAATGCGGTGTGGGGCGGGCTGAACGAGATTCTTCACAGCCACAACTAGCTCCCCCTAAGGGGCGCGAAACCTCGCCGCCCATTCTTCCAGGGCCCTGAAATCCGGCTCCCGCATTCCGATCCGTGGGTTCACATGGAGCAGGAGTGCGGGGGCCGGGTGGTTTTCGGCTACGTACCTCTCGTCCGCCTCGCTCTGTTCGTCGTCCACCCATGCGAATGGGCGGCCCTTCGCGTACTCCACGATCGCCGCTGTCTTCCAGTGGACGCCGTCCGGGCGTTCGGCGAAGAGGCCTGTGCCGAAGTCGACGTAGGGCAGCTCGGGCAGGCCCACCACCGGGGCGATCCAGCGGTTGGCGGCGTCCATCCAGGTCGTGGCCCAGCACAGGTCGTAGTCGAGGGCCAGGAGGGCGGGGCCGTGGGAGGGGTTCAGCCAGACTCGGAGGGGGCGGCCGGGGTGGAGGGCGACCCTGAGTGTTGTGTAGCCCTCGGGGCGGCGCTCGGGCTGGGCGGCCCAGGGGTTCAGGGGGCCGTCGACGTCCAGGAACAGCAGGGGGCGGCTCACCTGATCACCGTACGGGAGGGGCCACCGGCCGAGCTGGGATTTTCTCTCGGGGGACCGGCATAGCGGGACGCGGTGGCGCGCGTCCTCCCTCGTGGAAGGGGCGGGCAGTGGGCTCGCCCGGGGGAAGCGAAGGTGACGATGGATGGCCAGGCGCAGGACAGTTTCCGTGAGTTCGTGGAGAACCGGTCGTCCGCGCTGCTGAGGACCGCCGTGCTGCTCAGCGGCGGGGACCGGCACGCCGGCGAGGATCTGCTGCAGAACGCGCTGATCAAGGCGGCCGGGCGATGGCACCGGATCGATGAACCCGAGGCCTATGTACGCCAGATCCTGTACCGGCAGCAGATCAGCCGCTGGCGGCTGAAGGGGTGGCGGCGCGAGGTCAGTGTCGCCGAGCCGCCCGACACCGGCGCCCGGCCCGACGACTCCGCCGCCGCCGAGCTGCGGCTCGTGATGCGCGGCGCGCTCGCCCGGCTCACCGCACGGCAGCGGACCGTGCTCGTGCTGCTCCCCCACGCTCGGCTTCGCTCGCGCGGGGGGACCCCCATCTTCGAGGACCTGCCCGAGGCCGAGGTGGCCCGGATCCTCGGCTGCTCCGTAGGGACCGTGCGGTCCACCACCCATCGCTCCCTCGCCCGGCTGCGCGCCCTCGCGCCCGAGCTGGCCGCGCTCACCGCGGCCGAGCGGCTGCCCGACTTCCAGCCCGTGGAGGTACATCCGTGAACGTCGAGGAACTCGTGCGTGACGCGCTGCGGGAGACCGCCGAGGCGCAGTCTCCGGCCGGGCCCGGCCTCGCCGACCGCGTGCTGGCCACGCGGCGGCGTCGTCGCCGTCGTAGGATCGCCGCCGCTGCCGCGGCCACCGTGGCCGTCGTCGCCCTCGGGGTCGGCATCCCGCAGCTGGACTCCGGGAAGGCCGACGTGCGGCCCGCGGGTCTGCTCGACGGCAGCGGGACGAGTGCGCATCCCGACCAGTCGCCGCCCCGCGAGCTGATCGGGGCGGGCGAGGTGGCGCTGGCCGCCTACTACACGACGGAGCTCCAGGAGCGGCTCGGCGCCGATTCCATCGACCGCCGTACGTACTGGCTGCTCGATCCCGGGACCGGCCGCTACGAGAAGGACACCCGGTGGTCCTTCGTCGCCGTCGCCCCGGGAATGCGTACCGCCGCCGTGCTGGAGCAGACGCTGCCCGCCCGCCGGATCGGGCTGCTCGACCTCGCGACGGGGGAGGTCGAGCGGTGGATCCCGGTCCGGCACGGCGTCGGCGGGCTCGCGTACTCGTACGACGGGACGAAGCTCCTGGCGACGACGTACGACGAGCATCCCGATCTGCGCGAGGGGACGTACAACGCCGAGACCGGCGGCATCGGCTGGCACGAGCCCTCCGGCCGTACGGCCAGAACCGGGTTCACCCTCGTCGACCCCGTCAAGGGGACCGAGGGGCCGTGGCGCGAACTCCCCTCCGAAGGGCGACCGTTCAACTTCCGTTCGGACCTGCAGTTCAGCCGCGACGGGCGACTGGTGTACTCGAGGATCGTCGGCGGCCGGGACGGCATGCAGAAGTTCTACGACCTCACAGGCGCCGCGGTCGCCGCCCCCGCCGACGAGCGGCACCTGCGCTCCGACGTCCCCGCCCGGCTCTCCCCGGACGGCAAGCTCGCCGCGCTCGGCCTGACCAAGGAGTGCCGGACAAGTCGTACTCCTCGATCCGGGACCCCCAGTCCGGCAAGGAGATCACCAAGGTGCGCGGGGACGAGCTGATCGCCTGGGTGGACAACCGGCGGCTCATCGCCTGGGAGCGGGCCGCGGGCGAGGGGCCCTACCGGCCGCGGCTCGCGCTGGTCACGATCGGCAGCGACAAGGTGCAGTGGCTCAGCGGGCTGCGCGAGCAGAAGCCCGTGCAGTGGACCTGGGAGCCGGTCTTCGCCCGGCGCTGATCAATCCATCAGGCTTCGGTACGCCGTCAGCAGCCCGTCGGTCACCTCGCGGCCGGCGGGCCGCAGCGGTGCGCGGACCGGGCCCGCGGGCAGGCCCAGTTCGTTGAGGAGGGCCTTCGCGGTGACCGTGCCGGGCAGGCCGGCGGACATCATCAACTCGATGAGCGGCATGGCCCGTTGCTGGAGCCGGGCCGCCTTCGTCGTCTCGCCCGCGTCGAACGCGTCCAGGACGGCCCGGAGTTGGGCGGGAACCGCATTGGCGACCGTACTGATGTAGCCCGCGCCGCCCACCGCGTACAGCGCGAGGTTGTGCTCCTCGCAGCCCGCGTAATACGCCAACTCCGTGCGGGAGATGACCTTCTGGGCAGCCATGAAGTCGTAGGAGCAGTCCTTCACCGCGACGATCCTCGGGTGCTCGGCGAGCCGGAGCATGGTGTCCGGCTCGATGCGGACACCGGTGCGGCCCGGGATGTCGTAGACCACGAGCGGCAGTCCCGAGGCGTCGGCGATCTCCCGGAAGTGCGCCTCCAGCGCGTCCTGCGGCGGCCTGCTGTAGTACGGCGACACCACCAACAGCCCGTCCGCGCCCGCCTTTTCGGCCGCGAGCGCCAGCTCGACGGTGTGCCGGGTGTCGAAGGTGCCGACCCCGGCCAGCACCGACGCCCTCTCGCCCACCGCCTCCCGCACCGCACGGACGAGCCGGGCCTTCTCCTCGTCCGTCGTGGTCGGTGACTCGCCCGTGGTGCCGGACAGCACCAGACCGTCGCAGCCCTCGGACACCAGCCGCTCGGCGAGCCGCTGCGCCCCGGCGAGATCGAGCGCGCCCTCGTCGGTGAAGGGCGTGATCATGGCGCAGAGGGCGCGGCCGAAGGGGGAGTTCGTGGTCGTCATGGAAGTAGTCTCGGCAGCGCGACACTGAAGCTCCACTTAAATTTCCTACGAGGTATCGTTAAGCATCACTGTGGTGTGGGGTGTCGAGGCCCTATGTCCAAACCGGGGCGCCATGGGTCACTATGGCCCAGACGGTCAACGACCCCTGGTCCTGGAGGCGTCATGAAGCTCGGCAAAGCACTCGCCACCGGAGTCGCTGAAGAGCGGCCGCTGATCCACGACGAAGAGCCCGAACTCCCCGAGACCATCGAGGAGATCAAGGAACTGAAGGCCCCCGAAGAGGTCCCGGCGGCCCGATGAGGCTGCGGCTTCCGGAGGAACGCCCGACGGAGCCGCCGACCGGATACAAGATCGCCCACCCGGTGCTGGCCCACGACGGCACCCGGGCCGGCTTCACCGGTGTGTCGCTGGGCGGCGCGCTGCCGTACGGAGTCCTGGCCGACGCGTCCTGTGCCTACGGCCTCAGACACCGGGCACCGCACCGGCGCTGCGACTGCGGCTTCCACTGTGTGCACGACCGTACGGCCGCGGAGGCGCTGCTGTGCACGGCCGAGCACCGGGCGGCCGTACTGCTGGAGGTCACGGTGCTGGGCCGCTACCTCCGCTTCGAGCTCGGCTTCCGCTACGCCCGTCAGCGGGTGCGCACCGCCACCGTCGGGCCGTGCGGGTGCGGTGCGGTTGCCGTGGCGCTGGCCGACGCGGGCTGGGGGCGGCCGGGGTGGCTGGGGCTCGCCCCCTCCTGCGCGGGCTGTCTGCGCGGCCGTACGTCCGTCTCGCTCGCCGGGTTCGCGCGGCTGGCGGGGGAGGGGTTGCGGGTGATCGCCGGGAAGGGCGCTTCCGTACCGGCGGGCGAACTCGGTGTGCCGGAACTCGCCGCCGAGGCCGCCCTGTTGCAGGCGCGCCTGGACTGGTTCCAGAGTCAGCTGGCGCGGCTCGGGGAGCGCGGTCCTGGCGGCGAGCCGCAGGGGTAGCGAGGGCCGGTGCGGGTACCCGGGGTGTTCCGAAGCGAGAGGAGGCGGACACCGTGACCGGGACCACGGCCCCGAGGCCGGCACACGACGCACACCATTCGGTGGGTGAACTCGTCGGGCAGGCGACCGAGCAGCTCTCCCTGCTCGTACGACAGGAACTGGCCCTCGCCAAGGAGGAGCTGGCCGAGAAGGGCCGACGCGCGGGCCGCGGCGGTGGGCTGCTGGGCGCGGCCGGTGCCGTTGCCTACGCCGGGCTGCTCGCCCTGGCCGGCACGGCCGTCGCCGCCCTCTCTGTGACGCTGTCGGTGTGGGCCGCGGCGCTCATCGTGACGGCGGTGCTGTTCGCCGTCGCTGCCGTGCTGGGCGCGACCGGTCGTGCCCAGCTGAAGCGCGCCGCACCTCCCACGCCCGAGGAGACCCTCGGCAGCGTCCGGGCCGATGTCGAGGAGATCAGGGAAAGGGCACACCGATGACGGACAAGGCAGCGGAGGGCGTGGGGCACGGGGCCAAGGGTCCCGAGGAACTGCGTCGGCAGATCGAGGAGACCAGGGGCCGGCTCGGCGACACCGTCGAGGAGCTGGCGGGCAAGACGGACGTGAAGGGCCGGGCCCGGGCTCGCGCCGCCGACCTCAGGGACCGGGCGGGCGCGATGACCGTGCAACTGCGCAGCAGCGCGGCCCAGGCAGGACACACCGTGCACGACAAGGCGGCCGAGGCGGGTCACACCGTGCACGACAAGGCGGCCCAGGCGGGTCACACCGTGCAGGACGGGGCGACCCGGGCGGGTCACGTCGTCGAGCAGAGCGCGCCGCGCCCCGTCCGCACCGTCGTACAGGCCGGGCTGCGGCACCCGCGGCCGGTGCTGGTGGCCGGGGCGGTGGTGGGCGCGGTGGTCGCCGCGGAGGCGATGCGGCGGCGCCACAACGGGCATCGCTGAGACGACGCGGACGACGACGGGCGGTGCGGGACCGGGTGACCGGTCCCGCACCGCCCGTCGTCGTGTACGGCCCAACAGCCGCCGTACCTCTCCCACTTGACCTCAAGCAAGGTTGAGGTCAGAGGCTGGTCGACGTACCGATCACCGACGCAACGGAGGCCGGCCATGACCCGCCGTACCGACGCCCACCCCGACCCGACCCGCCCCGAGATCGGGGCGCCCTTCTTCAGTACCTGGCGCGTGGGCACCCCCCAGCGGCAGACGGAGACCGCCGAGGCCATCGCCCGCACCTGGGACGGCCGCCCCTGGGGCAGCCCGGATCTGCTCGCCTACCACATCTACTCCGGCCACGACGGCACCACGCTGATGCACTACTCGCAGTGGCGGAACGAGCAGGGCTACGAGGCCTACTTCAAGACCCTCCGCCAGGAACGCAACGACGAGATCGACACCGCCGTACCCGGCATCGAGCGGGTCCGCCTGGACCGCTACCGGCTCTACCGCAGCCGCGCCCGGGCCGCCGGTGACGCCCGGGTCCCGGGCCTGATCGTGACCGTCCGCATCGACTTCGAGCCGGATGCGGCCGAGAAGCGGGCCGACTGGGTGGACACGCTCCTCTCCACCATGGAAGGCCCGGTCGGTGACCCCGGGCTGATCTCCGCGCACTTCCATCTGAGCACCGACGGCACGCATGTCCTCAACTACGCCGAGTGGGACAACGACCTGTCCTACGACGCCGCCATCGAGGCGCCCGAGACGCCGGAGTGGGAGCGGGTGCGGACGTATCCCGGCATCAAGGGGTTCACCGGCAGCCGGTACCGGCACGCGCTGGGGCTCGTGCCCTGACCCGAGGCTGACCGACAATTCCACTCGCCTGGACAAAAAAAGTTTTCGGTGAGATCGTGGACTCATGTTGGACGTGACCGTGATCGAGGACCCCGAGGCGGCGGCCGTCTCCCTGGACCCCATAAGAGCCCGGCTGCTCGCCGAGCTGGCGGCCGGCCCCGCGTCGGCCGCCATGCTGGCCGGCAAGGTCGGGCTGCCCCGGCAGAAGGTGAACTACCACCTGAAGGCGCTGGAGCGGCACGGCCTGGTCGAGCTGGCCGGGGAGCGCCGCAAGGGCAATGTCACCGAGCGGCTGATGCGGGCGACCGCCGCGTCGTACGTCATCTCGCCGCTCGCCCTCGCCGCCGTGCAACCGGACCCGGAGCGCTTCCGGGACCAGCTCTCCGCGCGCTGGCTGCTGGCGCTCGGCGCCCGTCTGGTGCGGGACGTGGGCTCGCTGATCACCGGTGCGGCCAAGGCCCGCAAGGGCCTTGCGACCTATGCGCTGGACGGCGAGGTGCGGTTCGCCTCGGCGGCCGAACGAGCCGCGTTCATCCAGGAGTTGACGGCGGGCGTCACGGGGCTGATCCGCAAGTACGACGCCCCGGACGCCGAGGGCGGACGGGACCACCGGATCGTCGTGGCCGTCCATCCCACCCTCAAAAAAGACGAGTTGGAATAGTTCTTCAGGAGCTCACCATGCCCAAGGAATTCGAGATCGCCCGCGAGTTCGAGGTCGACGCCACTCCGGAGGAGGTCTTCGAGGCCGTCACCGCCGGAACCGGAGGGTATCTGTGGCCCATGGAGCCGCCGGAGCCCCGGGTCGGCGGCAAGGGGCCGTTCGGGTCCACGGTCACTGCCTGGGATCCGCCCTACCGCTACTCCAACCGCGTCGAGGACGTCGAGGGCATCTCCGAGCAGACCGCCAACCAGCTCGACTACACCATCGAGCCGCGGGACGACGGCAAGCGGGCCTGGGTGCGGTACGTGCACAGCGGGATCTTCGTCGACGACTGGGACAACCAGTACGACGGCGCCGCCAAGCACACCGACTTCTATCTGCACACCCTGCGCGAGTACCTCACCCACTTCGCGCCCCGCCCGGCCGCCTTCGCCACCTTCGACGGACCCGAGGCCTCCAAGGCCGCCGACGCCCTCGAAGCCGTAGGGCGGGCGCTCGGGGTCGGCCCGGACGTGGCCGCCGGTACACAGGTGAGGGTCCACGGGCCCGACGAGTTCGACGCCGTGGTCGACTTCCGCAACCCGTACTTCATCGGGCTGCGCACCGACCGGGGCCTCACCCGGATCTTCGGGCGCAACCACTGGGGCTACCCGGTCGGCATCTCCCTGCACGACTTCACCCCGGGCGCCGAGATCGAGGAGTGCGAGACCGAATGGCAGGGCTGGCTGAACAAGGTGTTCAACCAGCCCTGACCGAACGGGAGTTACGGCTTGAAGCGCAGGACCTGCGGGTCGTGGTCGCTGATCTGGTCGTTGAACTCCGCGTTGACGTGCACGCTGTCGTACTCGAAGTCACAGCCGCGCCGGATCGACGGGCTGACCAGGATCTGGTCCAGGACCTGGCTGTTGCCCTGGTAGACGTACGAGTAACGCTCGCTGCGCGGCAGCGACTTGACGGCCGACCACAGGGCGCCGTCGCTCTCCAGGATCTTGGTGGTCTCGGAGAACTCGAAGTCGTTGATGTCGCCGAGCGTGACGACGTCCGCGTTCTTCTGGGTGTCGAGGATGTCCTTGACGAAGGCGTTCACCAGGGTCGCCTGCTGGTGCCGCTGGGTCTCCGAGCTGCGCGGCACCGGCTGGTACTGCGAGGTCAGACCCAGGTCGCCGCCCTTGGAGTTGAAGTGGTTGGCGATCACGAAGACCGTGCGGCCCCGGAAGACGAACTCGCCGACCAGCGGCTTGCGGCTGTTGGCGAACGCCGTGTTCGCCGGGTCGATACGGCCCGGGGAGACCGTCAGCGCGGCCTTGCCCCGCTCCTCGGTGACCCCGACGGCCGTGGTGGCGTCGCCGCCCGCGCGGTCCGTGAAGGAGACCCGCTCCGGGTTGAAGAGGAACGCCTGGCGGATGTTGCCGCCCGGCTCACCGCCGTCGGTCTTGTCGGCCGGGTCGATGGAGCGCCAGTCGTACGTCGGGCCGCCCGCGGCGACGATCGCGTCGATCAGCTTCTGCATCGTCTGGTCGGCGGCGACCGTACCGTCGTTCTTGGCGCCGTTGTTGTCCTGGATCTCCTCCAGGGACACGATGTCGGGCGACTGGAGGTTGTTCACGATCGCGGAGGCGTGCTCCTCGAAGGTGGCGTCGGACGGGTCGAGGTTCTCGACGTTGTACGTCGCGACCGCCAGCTCGCCCCGCTTCTGCTTCTCGGTGGTCTCCCGCTCCAGCTCGGCGCTCTCCAGAGTGCCGAGCTGGGTGGCGATCAGGGTGTAACCACCGAACTGGTTGTAGTCCAGCGGGCCCGCGGTGGTGCCGGTGAGGGTGTCACCGACGTTCGCCTTCGGGAAGTCGGCGACCGCGCCGAGCGACTGGATCTGGATGCGGCCGGTGTTCTGGGACTCGTAGGAGCCGTACACCGTGCCACCGCGGCGGTTGCGGTTCTCCCACGGCTTCACCGTGACCCACAGCTCGGTGTACGGGTCGGTGGCGCCGACCACCCGGGCGTCGGAGACCTGGACGTTCATGCCCTCCAGGGACTCGTACAGGTCCAGGGCGTGCGTCGACGGCTGGAGGGGCAGGCCGTTGATCGAGTTGCTCGCGGCGCTGTCGCCCGCCGGGGCGTAGGCGCTCGGCACCGACTTGGCATCGATGACGGTCGCGGCCGGGACGGCGTTGCCGCTGGAGACCACGGTGGTCGTCGGCTTGGTGATCTCGGTCAGCGCCTGGTTGCCGGAGGAGGTGCCGCCGGGCACGTACTCCGAGACCGTGCCGGAGACCGTCACCAGGTCGCCGACGGCCACACCCTTGGGCGTGGAGCTGGTGAAGACGAAGATGCCCTCACTGGTGGCCGGGTCGGCGTCCGCGTCCGGGTCCTGGATCCAGAAGCCGCGGGACGAGCCGTAGGTCCGGATACCGGTGACGATGCCGGTCACGTCCGTGACCTGCTTTCCGGCGTACGGGGATATGCGGGTGCTGCCCTGGATGTCATGGATGCGCACCGAGTCGGCGTGCGCGGGAGACGTGAGGACGATGGTGGACGCCGCAGAACAGACAGCGGCGACGGTGAGCGCGGCAATACGCGCTGACGACTTGCTCGGCAACGGGATCCCTCCGGGGACGTGCGTGGGCGCCGGGACGAGGGTGGAGCGTGGAATGTGGGAGCCGCGGCGACCGGTGGGGCGGCGCGACGCGCGTAGAGATTCGGTGCACAGGTGTCCGGCTCCGGTGAATGGATATCCACTTCGGTGAACAGATGTCCTATGAATTTCTACGCGCGTAATCTCCTGCCTGGTCAGGCCACTTGTCAAGGTTTCGGCCATGTACACGGGTCAACGGGTAGATGAACCGGGCGGCATGGGCCCAAATCCGTCTAGGCTGAGCGGCTGAGTGGTACGACGCGTCCTACTAGGAGAACCAGCCGATGTCAGACAGCTCCCCCCTGCCGCCGGTGCGCCTGCATCCCGAAGCGGAGCTGGCGCGGGACGCGCTGTCCACGCCCCTGCTCTCCCGGGCGGCCCGACTCGCCCGCTGGGCCGGCCCCGACACCCGCGTCGACGCCGGCGGCGGACTCGTAGAAGAACAGCTCCCCGCCGCCGCCGAGGTCCTCGGACTGACCGGGGACGAGGCTGCCGCTTACGCCAGTGAGGCCTGGCGAGTCGCGGTCGACGCCGGGCTCGTCGAGATCGTCGACGAGGAGGAAGGCACCGTCGCGGCGGGCGAGGACCTGGCGCTGCTCACCAGTGGCTCGCCGCACGATGTGCTCGCGGTGTGGCAGGCGGCGCTGGAGACGGTGCTCGCGGACGCGGGGGTGCCGGACCTCGACGACCTGGTCGACGCCATGGGCGACGGTGGCGCGATCGACCTCTCCCAGCTGGACTGGGACCCCGAGGCCGAGGCGGAGTTCCTCGACGGGGTGCTCGGGAATCTGTATCTGCTGACGGTCGGCGAGGAGGGGCCAGGGGAGGCTCCGGTGCCGCTGCCGGCCCTCGCCGCGTCGATGATCGTGCCCAGCGACATGGGCGAGCCGACCAACGACGTACTGGAGCAGGTCTCCGACGCGATGATGCGTCTCGACGACCAGTTCCGGATGCTGGAGCCGGCCGGGCTCGTGGAGTACCAGCCGGTCGACGAGGCGCTGATGGCGGACGCCGAAGAGGAGCCGTCCGCGCCGGTCGACGAGACGGACGTCGCTCGCTACGGCATGGTGCGGCTGACCCCGCTCGGGCTGTACGGCTTGCGTGCGCGGCTGTTGGAGGCGGGGTTCACGGCGCCGGCCGTCGGGGAGCTCGCGGACAAGGGGGCCGATGCGCTGCTCGACGGTACGGCCGTCTTTCCGCCGGGTGCTGCGCAGGCGGAGACGGAGCAGTGGCTGACTCGACGTCAGGCGCTGCCTGCGGCGCGGGAGTTGCTGGCTGCGGCTCGGGGTTCTGATGCCGGGGCTCCGTTGCGGCGGTTGCGGTGTCAGCAGGCCCTTTCGCTGGTGGGGGATGAGGCGGAGCCCGCGTTGCGGGAGGTGCTGGACGATCCCGAGCTGGGTGGGCTGGCTCGTGTCTGGCTGACCGAGCGGGGGGCTGCGGAGGTGCCGGCGCCGTCCGAGGCGATGGTGTACTGGCTGACCATCGACACGGTTGCTGCGCAGCTGGCGGCCGAAGGGAATTCCGAGGAGCTTCGGGCTCTGGTGTCCGGGCTTGCCGAGCAGCACAGTGGGTTCTTCGCGGCTGTTTGGCGGGTGGAGCATCCCGCTACCGCGGAGGTGTTGGAGGCGATGGGGCGGTTGCATCCGGACAAGCGGATCGCGAAGGAAGCGCGGAAGGCGGCGTTCAAGGCTCGGTCGCAGGCCTGAGGGGGTGGGGTGTGGGGGTGCGTTGGCGGCTGCGGGTTGTGTGTGGCTGGTCGCGCAGTTCCCCGCGCCCCTTAGGGAGTTGGGGTGCGCGCCTCTAGTTTCCTCGGGGGGTTGGGGAGCGCTGCTCGGGGGGCGCTTGCTCTGCGAGGGGAGTTTGTCTCCTTTCCGCGGGGCTCACTGCTGATCTCCGAAGGTGACGTCGGGTCCGATGTCTTTGTGTTGCTCTCCTCCTACGTCAAGGTCACCGCTTCCCTTGCCGACGGGGGTTGGACCCTTGTTGCCGTACGTATGTCCGGGGATCTCGTCGGGGAGCTCGCCGGGATGAGTGGGGCTCCCCGTAGTGCTTCCGTCATTGCCTGTGGGAGTGAGCCCGTTACCGCGCTTCGGCTCGGGTGGGGGGACTTCGAGGCCGTCAAGGCGGAACATCCCGAGGTGCTGCTGCGGTTGCAGGAGTCCGTCAGCCGGAAGCTGGTGGCAGCCACTCGGCGGCGCGTTGACTTTCATCGACGCAGTCCTACCGTCCGGCTTGCCCGTGTTCTGGTGGAGATGGCCGATGACTTCGGGCAGTCGGTGCGGGGTCGCGAGGTAATCCTTCCGATGGACCTCAAGCACATGGAGTGGGGCGAGCTGATCGGAGTCTCGGAGAGCACGGCGTACCGCGCGCTGAGGGAGCTGCGTGATCTCGTGGACGCTCACCACCGGCGCGTCATCGTCACGGATCTGACGGGGCTTCGGGCGGTGGCCGAGCGGGAGTGAACTGCCGGTAGGGTCAGTGCGCCTGGGTCGGGTGGCGACTGCTCGTTCGGCTGTGGTAGTTACCTGCTGTTTTCAAGTCGTGGGCACCGCCTCCCTGTTCAGGAGCACCAGTACTTTGCCTGACTACCCTTCCGGGTCCGATGACGAGCCGGACGATGAAGTCTTCGAAGCGGTATTCGTCCGAGCGGATCTGG
Source organism: Streptomyces sp. NBC_00287 (assembly GCF_036173105.1). Taxonomy (NCBI): domain Bacteria; kingdom Bacillati; phylum Actinomycetota; class Actinomycetes; order Kitasatosporales; family Streptomycetaceae; genus Streptomyces; species Streptomyces sp. NBC_00287. The sequence goes on along the minus strand of NZ_CP108053.1, from coordinate 2,311,641 downwards.
GCGACTACAGCTCACTCAAAGGCCCCGACATGCACAAGGCGCAAGCGGCGCTGTACCGGGCGTACGTGGGGGCGCTCGCACAGGCGCCCGAGGCGTTGGGCAGGGAGTTCCGCGGCTTCCAGGACGACGGGGACGGGTTCCTCGTCTGGTGGCCGAGCGGCCGGATGGGCCTGGTGGTGTCCAAGTTCGTCGCCGCGTTCCAGGAGACGCTCGCCAAGCAGAACGTCGACTGGGAGCACAAGCTGCTGCAGGTCCGCCTGTCGGTCGTCACCGGCCTCGCCGTGACCAGCGCGCTCGGCACCGCGGGTGAGGGAGCCGTCGAGGCCAAGAGGCTGGTCGACTGCCGTCAGGCGAAGCTGCTCCAGGAGGACTACGAGGACCAGCAGCTGGTGGTCGTCGTCAGCCAGTACGTCTACGAGCAGACCGTTCGTGGCGGCTGGGCGGCCGACGTCGACCCGGCGAGCTTCCATCCCGTGCAGGTCCTCGACAAGCACAAGAAGCAGCGGACGGCCTTCCTCACCGCGCCCGGCCGTACCGCGGAAGAGGTGCGCAAGACGGTCGACCTGTCGATGTTCGCCCGGCTGCGGCGCCGTATCGACAGAACCGTCGTCCCCCAGATCCGCAAGATCTCGCAGGCGTTCAAGTGGACGCCGAAGCTCGTGCTGGCCTCCCTGGCGGCACCGGCCGTAGCGGCCCTGGCGGCGGCGACCCTGCTCGGGACGCTGCCGTTCAGCTGGCCCTACGGCGGGGCAGGGACGGTCGACGCCTCGGTCTGGGCGGCGGAGACGGCGTACCCCTGGCCCGACGAACGCCCGGGGCCGTCGACCTCGCGCTCGGAGGCCGGGCGGCCCTCCCTGTCCGTCGAGGACGGGCGCGGTGCCGTCGGCAACGTGGGCTACGGCGGAGTCCTCGCCGCCGACGGGACGGGGGTCCGGCTCGTGGCCGACCCGGACGGCGCCGGGCGGACCTGGCGGTGGAGCCCCGTGGGCGGCGGACGCCAGCGGCTGACGACCGGGGACGACCGCGCGCTGACCCTCGACACCGGCAGCGGCGAGGTATATCTCGACGGGTACGCCGATGTCCCCGCCCAGGACTGGTGGGCCGCACCTGTGCCCGGCGGCGAGGGCTCCTTCCGGCTCCACAACGGGGCCCGGCCGGACGACTGCCTCACCGCCGACGGCGAGGGCGGCGCGCCCGTGATGGAGGCCTGCCGACCGGGGGACCGGATGCAGGAGTGGACGGCGGGCTGAGGTCCGCAGTGGGGCGGCCGGCCGACGTCCGTAGTGGGGGCGGCCGGCTGACGTCCGTAGCGGAGGGCCGTATGACGTCCGCCCCCGAACGCGCGTCCACCTCTACCTCCGCGCCCCGGAGCCACCCCGTCACCTGACGGGCGATGCCCCCTCCCGTGAGCGGCCGCCGCACCCTGGTGGCACGGAAGTCGGGGCAGGGGGCGTCGATGTCGGAGTACGGGGGCGGGCGGGCGATGGAGATCGCCGTGGCCGCGGGGCTCGGGGCGCTGTCGGCCTTCCAGGGATACGTCCAGGAGGCCGACGCGAAGATCAACAGCATGCTCGTGGTGCATACCGGGGGCGTGGTCGCGGTCGTGACCACCCTCGGCAACGGCGGCCGGGACCGGCACGGAACGGTCACCGACGCCGCCCTGGCCCTGTTCGCGGTCACCTTCCTGGTCTCCGGCTACCACCTGGCGCGGGCCATCCGGCCCCGGCTGCACGTTCCACTGCCGCCGAGCCCGTTCGGCTTCATGGGCCTGGACATCTCACCGGCCGCCGACCCACGCGAGCTCTGCGCCCAACTCTGGGACATGGCACGCCTGTTGGGCGTCATCGCGCACGCCAAGAACCGCCATCTGCTGAGGGCGATGCCGTGGACCGGCCTGATGCTGTGCTGCGGGGTGGCGGTGGCGGTGTTAGGCAGGTAAGTCATGGGCCCGCGGCCGCCCGGTGTTCAACTGCCGTTCAGACGCGGGCGGGACGGTGGCGCCGACCGAGGTCCGCCACCCTCCACGGCACACCCACCGTCACAGGAGACAGCATGTCGCTCACCCGCAGGGACTTCGCCAGAACTTCCGCGATCACCGGAGCCGGGGTTGCGCTGGCGGGCAGCGTCGGCGCCCTCGCCACCGCTCCGAACGCCCTCGCCTCCACCGAGACCGTGACCGAGGGGGCGGACCCGGTGCACGCGCACCTCGGCCTCGGGTACGGGCCGCTGCTCCCCGACCCCGACGGTCTCCTCGCACTGCCTGCCGGATTCACGTACCGCGTCATCACCCACACCGGCAAGACCAAGCTGGAGTCGGGCGAGACCACGCCGTCCAACCACGACGGCACCGCGACCTTCGCCGGCCCGCGCGGCACCACCCTGCTGGTCAACAACCACGAGATCGGCGGCCCCATCACCGACGCGGACCACCCGGTCCCGCTCGCCGAGGGCCTCGTCTACGACCCGGCCGCCGCCGGCGGCTGCACGGTCGTCGAGGTGCGCCCCGGCGGCAAGGTCGCCGAGTGGGTCGGCATCGCCGGCACCTCCACCAACTGCGCGGGCGGCAGCACCCCTTGGGACACCTGGCTCACCTGCGAGGAGACCGAGGACAAGGCCGGCTCCAAGGGCATGACCAAGGACCACGGCTACGTCTTCGAGGTCGACCCCATCGACCGGCGCGCCAACAAGAACCCCAAGCCCATCAAGGCGCTCGGCCGCTACGCCCACGAGGCCGTCGTCATCGACCCCAAGCGGGGCCACGCCTATCTGACCGAGGACGCCTCCAACCCCAACGGTCTGCTGTACCGCTGGACCCCGCCCGAGGGCTACCGCCACGGCCGCGCCAAGTTCCGCACCCTCGCCGACAACGCGGGCAAGCTCCAGGCCTTCAAGTGCTTCGACTCCGGCGGCCAGTTCGTCGACGACCTCTCCCGCGCCACCAAGATCGGCACGGTGTACGGCGTGGACTGGATCGACGTCCCCGACCGGGACGCGAAGACCACCTCCGTGCGCAAGCAGTTCACCACCGGCCAGATCACCCGCTGCCGCAAGCTGGAGGGCATGTGGTGGGGCGACGGCGGCGCATACATCGTCTCCTCCTACGCCCGCGCCGAGAGCCCCGGCAAGCCGCACGACGGCCAGGTCTGGTTCTACGACCCCAAGCGCCGCACCCTCACCCTGAAGGTCCTCCTCGGCGTGAACGCCGACCCGTCTGATCCTTCGGCGGTTGGCGCCTTCGACGGCCCGGACAACATCACCGTCTCCCCCTACGGCGGCCTGATCATCGCCGAGGACGGCGAGGGCATCCAGCACCTCTTCGGCGCCACCGACCGCGGCCGCACGTACCCCATCGCCCGCAACGAACTCAACATCGGCACCGAAGAGGAGCCCGAATACAGCGAGTTCACCGGCGTCACTTTCTCTCCTGACGGCCGCACCCTGTACGCCAACATCCAGGACCCGGGCATCATGCTCGCGATCACGGGGCCGTGGAAGCGTCAGGGGCGGTAATTAATTCACTCGCCCACCCGAAGCTGCGCCTCCTACAGTGAGATCAGAACGCAAGCGCACCTCCCGGTGCGATGACAGCGGCTACTTCTCTTTCAAAGAATCCACGCCGCAGTCGACTTGATCTCGGGAGGCGCAGCTCATGGTGGGTGCCCGGTGCGCAGGCAACGGTTACTTCTATGGGATCAGAGGGTTGCGGGTTCGAATCCCGTCATCGACTTCGGGTCGGTGTAGCTCAATTGGGTAGAGCATCTGACAAGTCCGTCGCCGACTTCTGATCTCGGGCATCCACCTTTTGCTGTGCCTCCCTCCGAAACCGCTATGAATTCGGGGGGAATTCAGCATGTCCCGCTTCAACATCCGTACCGCAAAGGCACAGCCGACCTCCCGGGTCACCTCGACCGGCCGAGTCCTGCGCACCTACGAGGGCGGCCGGGGCCGCGAGCGAGACACGCGCTCCGAGCTCTTCCTTCTGTCGGTCTCCAACTTCGTCTCGCAGCAGACCTTCTACGAGTCCGGCGCCGACCGCGACGACCGGTACCAGACCCTGGTGCGCGAGCTCGCCGTCACCGACCCGGAGTGGACCGCCGGACTGCTCGGCTGGCTGCGCGGCGAGGGCAACCTCCGTACGGCCGCCGTCGTGGGCGCCGCCGAGTATGTGAAGGCGCGCCTGGAGGCGGGCGCGAGCGACGGTCCGTCGAACCGGCGGGTCGTGGACTCGGTGCTCCAGCGGCCCGACGAGCCCGGCGAGCTGCTCGCGTACTGGACCGCGCGGTACGGCCGTAACGTCCCCAAGCCCGTCAAGCGGGGCGTCGCCGACGCCGTACGACGTCTCTACAGCGGCAAGTCCCTGCTGAAGTACGACACCGCGTCCAAGGGCTACCGCTTCGGCGACATTCTCAACCTCGTGCACGCGGCGCCGGACCCGGCGAAGGCGTGGCAGGGCGAGCTGTTCCAGTACGCCCTCGACCGGCGGCACAACCCGGACACCGCCGTGCCGCCCGCGTCGAACCGGACCCTCGTCGCCCACCGCGAGCTGATGGCGCTGCCCGTCGAGGAGCGGCGTGCGGTCGTGACGTCGGACGGCGGTGCCGAGCGGCTCGCGGCGGCCGGGATGACGTGGGAGGCGCTGGCGGGCTGGCTCCAGGGGCCGATGGACAAGGCGGCCTGGGAGGCCGTGATCTCGTCCATGGGTGTGATGGCGTTGGTCCGGAACCTGCGGAACTTCGACGAGGCCGGGGTCTCGGACGAGGTCGCCGCGCAGGTGGCCGCCCGGATCAGCGATCCGGCGGAGGTCGTACGGTCGCGGCAGTTCCCGTTCCGGTACCTCGCCGCGTACCAGCATGCGCCGTCGCTGCGCTGGTCGTACCCGCTGGAGCAGGCGCTCGGCCACTCGCTGGCCAACGTGCCCGCGCTGCCGGGCCGGACACTGGTGCTCGTCGACCGCTCGGGGTCGATGTTCTACTCGCGTCTGTCGGACCGTTCGGAGCTCAACCGGGCGGACGCCGCGGCGATCTTCGGCACGGCGCTCGCGCTGCGGGCGGCGGACGCGGATCTCGTCGAGTTCGGTACGACGAGCAACCGTGTGAAGTACCGCAAGGGGGAGTCGGTGCTGAAGGTGCTGGAGCGCTTCGGCGATCTGGGCGGCACCGACACCACGGACGCGGTGCGCCGGCACTACCGCAAGCACGACCGGATGCTGATCGTCACGGACGAGCAGTACGCGCACAACCGCCACGGCGGCCCGACCGAGCAGGTCCCGGCCGACATCCCGGTCTACACCTGGAACCTCGCCGGCTACCGCGCGGGCCACGGCCCGTCGGGGGAGGGGAACCGGCATACGTTCGGCGGTCTGTCGGATGCGGCGTTCCGGATGGTGCCGCTGCTGGAGCGGGGGATCGCCGGCGATTGGCCATGGCTTGAATCCTGAACGGCGCCGGGCGCCCCCTGGATCGGGGGCGTCCCGGAGCTGTCGGGGGTCGCTTACAGCGACTGGGCCGCGGGCTTCACCATTCCGCGGACCGTGCGGGACTTGACGAAGTCGCCCATGGCCGTCATCTCCCACTCGCCGGAGAACTGCTTGATCAGCTTGGCCATCATCACGCCGGTCTGGGGTTCGGCGGAGGTCAGGTCGAAGCGGACCAGTTCCTCACCGGTGGTGCCGTCGAGGAGGCGGCAGTAGGCCTTCGCGACCTCCGTGAACTTCTGACCGGAGAAGGAGTTCACGGTGAAGACCAGGCCGGTGACGTCCTGGGGAAGGCGGCCGAGGTCGACGGTGATGACCTCGTCGTCGCCCCCGCCCTCGCCGGTGAGGTTGTCGCCGGAGTGGCGGATCGCGCCGTTCACGATCTGGAGCTTGCCGAAGTAGCAGCTGTCGATGTGGTTGCGCTGCGGGCCGTAGGCGATGACCGAGGCGTCCAGGTCGATGTCCTTGCCGCGGTACGCCGGCTCCCAGCCGAGGCCCATCTTGACCTGGGAGAGCAGGGGGCGGCCGCCCTTGATGAGCGAGACGGTCTGGTTCTTCTGGAGGCTGACGCGGCCCTTGTCGAGGTTGATCTTTCCCGCGCCCGGTGCCGGGGCGGGGGGTGCCGCCGGGGGCGGGGGCGTGGCCATCTGCGGGGCGGGCGGGGTGACCGGGGGCTGCATGGTGGGCTGGGGCGGGGCAACGGGGGCGGCGGCCGGAGCGGGGGTCGGTTCCTCGACCGTTACGCCGAAGTCCGTGGCGATGCCCGCCAGGCCGTTGGCGTAGCCCTGGCCTACCGCTCGGGCCTTCCAGGCGCCGTTGCGGAGGTAGATCTCCACGATGACCAGTGCGGTCTCGGTGCCGAGCTGGGGCGGGGTGAAGGTGGCCAGGACGTTGTTGTCGTCGGCGCTGCGGATGGTCGCCGTCGGTTCGACGCCCTGGAAGGTCTGGCCGGGGGCGTCCGGGCTGGCGGTGACGACGATCTTCTCAATGCCCGGGGGGACGGCGGCGGTGTCGACCGTGATCGCGTCCGGGGCCGTGCCGCCGCCGGAGCGGTAGGTCACGCCCGGCCCTGTGGGCTGGTTGTAGAAGATGAAGTCGTCGTCCGAGCGCACCTTGCCGTCGGCGGTGAGCAGCAGGCCCGATACGTCTAGCCGCACCGGGGCGGTGACGTCCACCGTCACGCGGGCGACGGGGAGTGGGATGTTCGAGCCGGGGGTCATAGCTGTCATGCCCCATTGAACGACCGAGGTCGCTTTACCGTTCCCTTACCAGGGGACCGATCGGGTCAATGGCGGTTGCGGGGGTGGTTGCGGGCGGTTCGCTCATTGCCGCGCTTGTAGTTTCCGGTCCAGCGGGCCATGACGAGCTGGGGGTCGGTGGTCTTGACCTCGTCCAGGAACTGTTGGGCTCGGGGGCCGCGGAGGGTGGTGGCGGGGTGGCCTGCGTGGGTGATGCGGACGGTGCCGTCGGGGTGGGTGGCGTAGGTGAAGCCTTGGGGTCTGGGCATGGCGGGATCGTACGACCGGCTGCGCCGCGGGGCCGAAGGATTTTTTCGCCCCCGCCGCCCCTACCCGTCCCATCCCAGGGGGCTCTGCCCCCTGGACCCCCGCTCCTCAAACGCCGGAGGGGCTGATTTTCAGCCCCTCCGGCGTTTGAGGACGAGGCCCCTACGGGATCACCACTATCTTTCGGCCCACCCCCGCCGCGAACTGGTCCAGTGCCTCCGGGTACCGGTCCAGGGGGATGCGGTCGCTGATGAAGATCTCCGGGTCCAGGACGCCGTTCGCGAAGAGTTCTGCTGCTCGTTCGAAGCTGTGCAGGACTGCCATGGAACCGGTGATGGTGATCTCTTGGTTGTAGATGCGGTACGGGTCGATCGTCACGCGGGTCGCGTAGTCCGCCACTCCGAACTGGAGGAAGGTGCCCGCCTTTGCCACTCGGTCCAGGCCGTCCTGGATCGCCGCCGCGTTGCCCGTCGCGTCCACCACCACGTCCCAGCCCTGCGGGCGTTCCAGCTCGTCCGCGTTCGCCGCGGTCGAGGAGACGCCCAGCTGCCGCGCCGTCTCCAGGCGGGCCGCGTTCACGTCGACCACGTCCACGCTCGCCGCCCCCGTCCGCTTCGCCAGCTCCAGCATCATCAGGCCCATCGTTCCCGAGCCGTAGATCAGAACGTGCGCGCCGAGGCGGGAGTTCAGCACGTCGTAGCCTCGTACCGCGCACGACAGAGGCTCGATCAGGGCCGCGTCCTGGGTGCGGATGTGGTCCGGCAGTTTTACGCAGTTCGCCACGGGGGCTACGGCGTAGCGCGCCGCGCCTCCCGCCGTCGTCACGCCGATCGCGGCCCAGCGTTCGCACATGTTGTTGTGGCCCGTACGGCAGTACCGGCACTCGTAGCAGTACAACGACGGGTCGACCGCCACCCTGTCGCCCACCGACAGTTCCGTGACCCGGGTGCCGACCCCGACCACCTCGCCCGCGAACTCGTGCCCCGGCACGATCGGCAGCTGTGGGGCGAACTCTCCTTGCAGGATGTGCAGATCCGTTCCGCACAGGCCGCACGCCGCGACCTCGACCACGACATCGCGCGGTCCTGGCGTCGGGTCCGGGACCTCGGCGACGACGGCCTTGCCCACGGACTCGATGACGGCGGCCTTCATTTCACGGCTCCCAACGACAGGCCCTGGACCAGCTTGTCCTGGGCGGCGAACCCCGCGGCGAGCACCGGCAGGGAGATGACGAGCGAGGCGGCGCACACCTTCGCCAGGAACAGGCCCTGGCTGGTGATGAATCCGGTCAGGAAGACGGGTGCTGTTTCGGCGACCACACCCGTCAGCACCCTCGCGAACAGCAGCTCGTTCCAGCTGAAGATGAAGCAGATCAGGGACGTGGCCGCGATGCCGGGCAGGGCGATGGGGGCCACCACGCGCCACAGGATCGTCGGCAGTTTCGCGCCGTCGATCTGCGCCGCCTCGATGATCGCGGCCGGTACCTCGGAGAGGAAGGACTGCATCATCCACACCGCGATCGGCAGGTTCATGGCGGTGTAGAGGATGACCAGGGCCCAGATGTTGTCGAGCAGACCGGTGTTCTTCGCGAACAGGTAGATCGGCAGCAGACCCGCCACCAGCGGCAGCATCTTGGTGGACAGGAAGAAGAACATGACGTCTGTCCACTTTTTCACCGGCCGAATGGAGAGGGCGTATGCGGCCGGTAGTGCCAGGACCAGGGTCAGCAGGGTGGAGACGACCGAGGCCGTCATCGAGTTGATCAGCGCGGGCCAGGGGCTTGCGCCGCCGTCCACGCCGAAGAACGCGCGGTAGCTGTCCAGGGTGAGCGAGGCGGCGACGGAGGGCGGGTTGGTCGCCGCGTCCGCCTCGGAGTGGAAGGACGTCAGGACCATCCAGAGGATGGGCAGCACGAAAACGATGCCGGCCAGCCAGGCTGCCATGCCCAGGGCTGCTCCCTGGAGCCGGCGGCGCGGTGCGGTGGAAGTGATCGTCGTCATCAGCGGGACACCTCCGCACGGAACAGGGACGACACCACGCGCAGGGCGAAGGTCGCGAGGATGAGCGAGCCGATGACGACGATGACGCCGGCCGCCGAGGCGAGGCCGTTCTCGTGTGCCTGGTAGAAGGTCTGGTAGATGGTGTACGGCAGGTTCGCGGTGCCCAGGCCGCCGGAGGTGATGGTGTACACCGCGTCGAAGTTCTGCACGATGTAGATCGAGCCGAGCAGCACGCTCAGTTCGATGTAGCGGCGCATGTGCGGCAGCGTGATGTGGACGAATTCCTGCCAGGCGCTCGCGCCGTCCATCCGGGCCGCCTCCAGCAACTGCGGGTCACGGCTCTGCAGTCCGGCCAGCAGGATCAGCGTCATGAACGGCGTCCACTGCCAGATCAGCGAGGCCTCGACCGCCATCAGCGGCATCTCGGAGATCCAGTCCGGCTGGGCCGCCCCGTCCCCGCCGATCCAGTGCAGGATGCCGTTGAAGAGGCCGTACTCCGGGTTGAACAGCACGTGCTTCCACAGCAGCGCGGCGGCGACCGGTACCAGCAGGAAGGGGGCGATGAGCATGGTGCGGACGACGGCCCGGCCGCGGAACTTCCGGTCGAGCAGCAGCGCCAGCGCCATGCCGAGCACCAGGCTGACGAGTACGACCGTGGCGGTCAGCACAACCGTCGTCCACACCGACTCGCGCAGTTCGGGTGTGCTCAGCACCTCCGAGTAGTTGGCGAAGCCGGCGAAGTGGCGGTCGTCCGGGTAGAGCGCGTTCCAGTCGAAGAACGAGATCACCAGGGTGGCCACGAAGGGCAGCTGCGTCACGAGGATCATGAAGACCAGCGCGGGCAGCAGGGGCGCCCGGGTGGCCCAGGCGCGCATCCGGTTCGGCGGCCGGGTCGCCGCCGGCCGCACGGGGGCGGCGGCGACCCGGGTGGGGGGAGTGGTCACACTCATGATCCCTCGTACTTCTTCCCTACGGCCTCGGCGAGTTCCTGGGACTTCTTGAGCGCGCTGTCCACGGACTGGCGGCCCGCGATGGCGGAGCTGATCTCCTGGGAGACCTTGGTGCCCAGGTCGGTGAACTCGGGGATGCCGACGAACTGGATGCCGGGCGCGGGCCGGGGCTGCACGCCCGGGTCCTCGGGCTTGGCGTTCGCGATGGCGTCCCGGGTGACATCGGCGAAGGCGGCCGCTTCCTTGCGGTACTCGGGGATGTCGTAGGTCGAAGCCCGCTTGCCGGCGGGCACGTTGGCCCAGCCGTTCGTCTCGCCGACGAGCTTCTCGTAGTCCTTGCCGGAGGCCCAGGAGATGAACTTCCAGGCGTTCTCGGCGTTGTCGGACGACTTCTGGATGCCCCAGGCCCAGGTGTAGAGCCAGCCGGAGCTCTCGGTCTTCTCGACCGGGGCCGGGACGTAGCCGATCTTGCCCTTGACCGGGGAGCCGCTCGCCTCCAGTGAGCCGGCGCCGGCCGTGGCGTCGTACCACATGGCCGTCTTGCCCTGGGTCATGTTGTTCAGGCACTCGGCGTAGCCGGACTGCGCGGCGCCGGCCTCGCCGTGCTCGCGGACCAGGTCGACATAGAACTGGGTGGCCTCCTTGAACTCCTTGGAGTCCAGTTGTGCCTGCCAGTCCTGGTTGAACCAGGTGCCGCCGAAGGTGTTGACGACCGTGGTGAGCGGGGCCATCACCTCGCCCCAGCCGGGCAGGCCGCGCAGACAGATGCCCTTCATGCCGGACTCGGCGCCGTCCACCTTGGTGGCGATGTCGGCGACCTGCGTCCAGGTGGGCTTGGCCGGCATGGTCAGGCCCGCCTTCTCCAGGACGTCCTTGCGGTACATCAGGAAGGAGGACTCGCCGTAGAAGGGCTCGCCGTAGAGCTTGCCGTCCTCCGCGGTGAGCGCCTGGGTCATCGGCGGGAGGATGTCGTCCTGGTCGAAGGCGGTGTCGCCCTTGACGTAGGAGTCCAGGGAGTGGAGCCAGCCGTTCTTGGCGTAGATCGGGATCTCGTAGTTGCTGAGGGTGGCGACGTCGTACTGGCCCGCCTGGTTGGCGAAGTCCTGGCTGATCTTGTCGCGGACGTCGTTCTCCGGCAGGACGGTGAAGTTCACCTTGATGCCGGTGTCCTTGGTGAAGTTGTCGGCGGTGAGCTTCTGGAGCTCCACCATCTGCGGGTTGTTCACCATCAGGACGTTGATGGAGTCACCACCGGTGGATCCGGATCCGCCGGCGCCCGAGCAGGCGGCGAGCGAGGTGATCAGCGTCCCTACGGCGGCCGCGGCTATGAGACCGCGTGGCGCCCGTCGGCTCTGGGTTCGCATGAAGTGCTCCTGGATTTATGCGGATAAAGGGGACTGTTGTGGGTGTGCGGCGCCCTGAAGAGAGGAACGGTTGGGGGTCAGACGCGGATGACCTGCGGACCGAGGAGGGAGTAGCGGTGGGCCTCGGCCGCGGGGAGCAGTGTGCTGGTGACGATCGCCTCCAGGGCGCCGACCTCCGCGAAGCGGCAGAAGCTGACGGCCCCGAACTTGGTGTGGACGCCCGCGAACACCGTGCGCCGCGCGGATCGGACCGCCTGCGCCTTGACCTCGCTGACGGCCGGGTCGGGGGTGGTGAGGCCGTGTTCGCGGGAGATGCCGTTGGCGCCGATGAAGGCGAGGTCGATGACGAAGCCGGCGAGCATCTTCGTCGTCCAGTGGTCGACGGTGGCCAGCGTGCCGGAGCGGACCCGGCCGCCGAGCAGCAGTACCGAGATGGCTTCGGCCTCGGCGAGCGTGCCCGCGACCGGCAGGGACGCGGTGACCACGGTCAGCGGCCGGTCCCGGGGGAGTGCCTCGGCGATGAGCTGGGGGGTGAAGCCCTCGTCCACGAAGACGGTCTCGGCGTCCCCGAGCAGCTCGGCCGCGGCTTCCGCGATCCGGCGCTTCTCGGGGACATGGCTGGTGGCGCGGAAGGCGAGCGTCGTCTCGAAACCGGCGCTCTCCACGGGGTAGGCACCGCCATGGGTACGGCGGAGCAGGCCGTGCTCCTCCAGGACGCGCAGGTCCCGGCGCACGGTCTCCTTGGCCACGCCCAGCTCGACGGCGAGCGCGGTGACGTCGACCGAGCCGGTGGAACGCGCGGCCTGCACGATCTCGCGCTGGCGTTCCTCGGCGGTTCTCGCTGCCTTCGCCGTCGTCATCGTCGACACCCGCTTCCGTGCTGTGGTGCGTGGCTTGATCGTCTGCGGGGGATCAAGCCGGAGCTGCCCGTTCGGGCCCGGTGGGGCCCATGGGGGAAGTTCTACAGCGGCGGTGCGGAGCTGAACAGGCCTGTTGCCGATCCGATGCTGCCCGTTTATGCCCGTTCAGGGCTGTGCGTGACCGCCTCGGACCTGCGCAGGCTTGTACCAGGGGGTGAGAGCGGGCAGCGCTGATGCCCGAATGCGGGAGCGGGCGGGCCCGTTCGGTGCCCGCCCGCTCCCGCGAACGCTTGTTTTCCGCCGTGCCCGGCCGCATCAGTCCAGCCGTGTCAGTACGGCCGGATCAGTACGGCCAGATCGGAGGGTCGTTCACGAAGTGGCCGCCCAGGTGGGTGTGGGCCTCGTTCGTGGGGTCCAGCTCGCCCTGCTGTGCGATCAGCTTCTCGGCGTAGGGCTCGGAGTCGTCCTGGGGGGCATAGCCGAGGGAGCGGGCCGTGGTGAGGTCCCACCACAGGCGGGTGTTGGCGGAGGAGCCGTAGACGACCTTGTGGCCGACCTCCTCGGCGGTCAGGGCCGCGTGGAAGAGGCGGGCGCCGTCGGCGGGGCTCATCCAGACCGACAGCATGCGGACGCTGGTGGGCTCCGGGAAGCAGGAGCCGATACGGACCGAGACGGTCTCCAGGCCGTACTTGTCCCAGTAGAACTGGGCGAGATCCTCGCCGAAGGACTTGGACAGGCCGTAGAAGGTGTCCGGGCGGCGCGGGGTGTCGATCGGGATCAGGGGGTCGTCGCCCCGAGGGCTGGGGGTGAAGCCGACCGCGTGGTTGGAGGAGGCGAAGACGATGCGCGCGACGCCCTCCTCGCGTGCGGCCTCGTACAGGTTGTAGGTGCCCTCGATGTTCGCCTTGAGGATCTTCTCGAAGGGGGCTTCCAGGGAGATGCCCGCGAGGTGGATGATCGCGTCGACGCCCCGGACGGCCGCGCGCAGCGCCTCCTTGTCGGCGAGGTCCGCGACGATCGCGTCCGGCTCGCCCTCGATGGGGCGCAGATCGAGCAGGCGCAGCGTGTAGCCGTACTCGGGCAGCAGGTCCCGCATCAGGGTGCCGAGGCCGCCGGCGGCGCCGGTGAGCAGAACGGTGCGGGGCGCGGGCATCCTCGGGTCTCCTTGAGTGGACGGCCGATAGACGGCTGGGTGACTGCACGGTATTCACATTCGTGGACAAGCTATGGATCATCGCCCTGCCCCGTCAAGGGTGGCGGACCGAGTGTTCATAAACATAAACTTCGATCAGAAACCTGCACAGCTGTCAGTACACTTGTGACCGCACCCCGTTCTAGGGAGAGCCTGTGACGCCAGCCGACCTCGCCGCTCGACTCGGCATCCCCAGCGGGCCGCTGTTCTTCCCCGTCACCGCCTACGACGCCGACGGCGCCGTCGACCTCGACGTCTACCGCGAGCATGTGCGCCGCGGCGTGGCGGCAGGGGCCGCAGCCGTCTTCGCCTGCTGCGGTACCGGCGAGTTCCACGCGCTGACGCCCGAGGAGTACCAGGAGTGCGTACGGGCGGCCGTGGAGGAGACGGCGGGCCGGGTGCCGGTCGTCGCGGGCGCCGGATACGGCACCGCGCTCGCCGTGCGGTACGCGCGGCTCGCCGAGGCGGCCGGCGCCGACGGGCTGCTCGCCATGCCGCCGTATCTCGTGCAAGCCGCGCAGGAGGGGCTGCTGCGGCACTACCGGGAGGTGGCCGCGGCCACCGCGCTGCCTGTGATCGTCTATCAGCGCGACAACGCCGTGTTCACCCCGCAGACGGTCGTCGAACTGGCCCGCACGGACGGGATCATCGGGTTCAAGGACGGTCTTGGCGATCTGGACCTCATGCAGCGGATCGTCAGCACGGTGCGCACCGAAGTCCCCGGCGAATTCCTCTACTTCAACGGACTGCCGACCGCCGAGCTGACCCAGCTCGCCTACCGCGCCCTCGGCATCACGCTCTACTCGTCGGCCGTGTTCTGCTTCGCCCCCGAGATCGCCCTCAGCTTCCACCAGGCGCTGCGCCAGGGCAACGACGCCACCGTCCGCCGCCTCCTGGACGGCTTCTACCGGCCGTTCGTCGAACTGCGCGCCCAGGGCCGCGGTTACGCCGTCGCGCTCGTCAAGGCGGGCGTCCGGCTGCGCGGGCTGGACGTGGGGGAGGTCCGGCCGCCGCTGCACGAACCGAGCGAGGATCATGTCAAGCAGCTCGCGCTGCTGATCGAGCGTGGGTACGCGCTGCTGGAGGAGGACGGCAAGTGAAGGCGTCGGCATTCGTCTACCCCTGGGACGTCGTCGGCGACCCGGAGGCGGCCGGGCGGATCCCCGCCCTCGGGGTACGGCAGGTGACGCTGGCCTCCGCCTACCACTCCACGCGCGCGTTGACCCCCCGCCACCCCCGCCACCGCATCGTCACCGCCGAACACGCGGCCGTGCTGTACCCGACGGACGCGCGCTGGGAGGGCCGGGAGCTGCGCCCCTACGCGGCCGGTGACTGGGCGCCCGGCGACGCCTACGGCGAGGCGGCGGCCGCGCTCGCCGACGCGGGCCTGGACGTGCACACCTGGGTCGTCCTCGCCCACAACTCCCGCCTCGGCGCCGAACACCCGAGCACCTCCGTCGTCAACGCCTACGGCGACCGCTACCCGTGGGCCCCGTGCATCGCCCAGCCCGCCACCCGCGCGTACCTGATCGACCTGGCCGCCGAGGCGGCGGTACGGCCGGGGGCGCGCGGCACCGAGCTGGAGTCCCTCGGCTGGTACGGACTGGCCCATCTGCACGCCCACGACAAGACCGGCGGGGTCGGCCTCGGGGAGGCCGGGCAGTACCTGATGTCCCTCTGCTTCTGCCCGGCCTGCCGTCAGGGGTACGGCGCACAGGGCCTGGACGCCGATGAGCTGGCGGCGGTCGTACGGGCCGCGCTGGAGCCGCTGTGGCAGGGCGTGGCCGCCGACGAGGGGTGGCCGGACGTCGAGAAGCTGCTCGGGGAGGCCAACGCGGCCGCCACACGCGCGTGGCGCGACGAGACCGCCCGTACGCTCCAGGAAGCGGCCGTCGCAGCGGTCCGTGCCGCGGCGCCGGACGGCTTCCAGGTGCTGCTGCATGCAGACCCGGTGGCGTATCACTGCGGGGCCAACGCCGGTGTGGATCCCGCGCACATACTGTCGGTCGCCGATGGTGTGGTCGTGCCCTGCACGGGCGGCCCCGGGGCACTGGCGCCGTTCGCGGAGCAGGGGCGCGGGGTGCTCGCCGCCAACTTCACCGTGGTCTCCGGGATGGGCGGAAGTCCGGGCACGCTGGCGGCGGACGTGACACGCGCGCGTGAGCTCGGGGCCACGGAACTGCGGCTGTATCACGCGGGGTTGGCGTCCGACGGGGACCTGGAGTCGGTGCGGGCAGCGCTGGCCCGCGGCTGAAGGAGGGGCGCGGCGGTCGCGAGCAGCGCGAGCCCGAGGACGGCCAGCAGCAGCCGGTGATCGACCGGTTCGACCAGTGCCGCGCCCGCGGCGAGGCCGATCACGTTCGGGGTGAACACGAGCGTGTTGGCGGTGGCGGTGACCCGGCCCAGCAGCGGGCCCGGAGTCTGGTGCTGGACATGGGTCAGCGCGGCGATCAGTACGGCGGGCAGACCCGCGCCGATCGCCGCGCTGCACGCCAGCGCCACCGGGTCGGAGGGGACGGCGCGCAGGGACACGGCGACGCCGAGCAGGGCGATGCCGTACGCGGCGAAGCGGTGGGCGCCGAGGCGGCGGAGGGCGGGGCCGGAGAGCAGGCCCACGACCACCGATCCAGCGCCCTGGACGGCGTAGAGCACACCGGCGTACGCGGGGGAGTGGCCGAGGCCTTCGACGACCGGGTAGATCAAGGCTCCATTGACACCGGCGCACAGCATGGTGGTGCCGCCGGCCATGATCAGCCGTCGCATGCTGGGGTGCGACCACACATGACGGGCGCCTTCAGCGGTCCGAGCGCGCCAGTCGCCGGTGGACGGTTCGGGCCTCTGCTCCTTGACACGCAGGCAGGCGTACAGACAAGCGGCGGCGACGAAGGTGACCGCGTCGACCATGGCGACGCTCGGGCCGCCGTACAGCGCGTAGAGCGCGGCACCGGCGGGTGGGGCGAGGATCTTCATGCCCTCGCCCGCCGTCATGCGCAGTCCGTTGAAGTCGCCCAGCAGGGGCCCGGGGACGGCGGAGACGACGAGGGCGGACTCCGCCGCGTCATGGACGACGCCTGCGGCGCCGTACACGAAAAGGACGGTGAAGAGCAGCCACAGGCCGTCCCGGGAGTCCACGGCGAAGAGGGTGAGCAGGAGGACGGCGAGCAGCAGGTTCGTGGCGATCAGCAGGGGTGCGCGGCGGACGCGGTCGGCGAGGGTGCCGAGCAGTGGGCCCGCGAGGGTGGGCGCCGACATGGCGAGCATGCAGAGCGCGGCGAGCCGGTCCGAGCCGGTGAGGTCCTTCACCCATACGCCCGACACCAGCCAGAGCGCCGAGGTGCCGAAGCCGGAGATCACCACACCCGTGAGGCAGAGCAGGGAGGTGCGGTCGCGGAGTAGGGGCCAGGGGGTCGTCATGCCTGGACATCGTGGGTCTAAGGACGTGGGGGCGGGATCGGGCAGGTGCCTTAGGAAGGTGGCCGGAATCCGTGGCGGCGATGAGTTTTCGGGATGCGGATGGTCCACCCTTCAGGAGCACCCCGGGAACCAATCCGGAACCATGAGGAGCAGTCAATGACGGATCCGATGATCGACCTCGGCCCGCAGACCCAAGTCCTGGCCCGTCTCGCCGAGGGCGTGAGCGACGAACAGCTGACAGACCCCACACCCTGTCCGGAGCTGGCCGTACGCCACATGCTGGGCCATGTGCTGCAGCTGTCCGTCGCCTTCCGTGACGCCGGGCGCAAGCTACTGGGCCCCACGACCGACACCAACCCCGGAGAGCTCGTCCCGGACATCGGCCCCGGCTGGCGCGAGGAGCTGCCCAAGGTCCTCGACGAACTCGCCGAGGCGTGGCGGGACCCGGCCGCCTGGACGGGGATGACCCGAGCGGGCGGCTTCGACCTCCCCGGCGCGGTCGCCGGTGCCGTCGCCATCGACGAACTGGTCATCCACGGCTGGGACCTGGCCCGGGCCACCGGTCAGCCGTACACCCCCGACCCGACCGCGCTCCAGGCCTGCCACGACTTCCTCCTCGCCTCCAAGGACGACCCCAGCCGTGGCGAGATCTTCGGCCCGGTCGTCCCGGTGCCGGAGGACGCGTCCCTGCTCGACCGGGCGGTGGGGTTGAGCGGCCGGGATCCGGAGTGGTCGCAGAAGCCATAAGAAGGGGCGGCTGAGTGGGGCGGGCATCTACCCTCCCCGCATGTCGATCACGCTCACCGTCCTCGGTACCGCCTCCCCCCACCCCGCCCCCGACCGCCCCTGCTCCGGCTATCTGCTGCGCGGCGGGGGCGCCGAGGTGTGGGTGGACGCCGGTACCGGGACCTTCGCGGAGTTGCAGCGGCACACGGATCCGGCGCGGCTCGACGCCATCTGGATCTCGCATCTGCATGCCGATCACTACGCCGATCTGACCGCCGCCTTCTACGCGTTCGCCTACGGAGGGCTCACCCCGCCCGCTCCCATCCCCGTGTACGCCCCGCGTGACTGCGCCCAGCGTCTCGCCGGGTTCTTCGGGCGGCCGGACACCGAATTCCTCAGCGGCGTCTTCGACTTCCGGCCCCTGTCCGACGGGCATGTCGCCCGCCACGGCGAACTGCGGCTCGCCGCCCGCGCGGTCGTGCACGACGTCGAGGCGTACGGGCTGCGCGCCGAGTGCGCGGGACGGGTGCTCGCCTACTCCGGGGACAGCGGACCGTGCGAGGCGCTCACCGAACTCGCCCGCGGTGCCGACCTGTTCCTGAGCGAGGCCGACATCGACGCGCATCGCGAAGGCGAACAGCGCGTGCATCTCACACCGGAGGACGCCGGCGCCTGCGCCGAGGGCGCCGGACGGCTGCTCGTCACGCATGTCGGGCCCACCCTCACCCCGGAAGCGGCAACCGCCCGTGCCGCCGCAGTCTTCGGCGGGCCCACCGCCACCGCACGGGTGGGGGAGACCCACACCCTCTGACCGGGCAACCTCAACTTCCTTTGTCAGAAGCATTGACGAAACACAGTGGCGCTCCTACCTTCATCGCGTCGTACTTCGTACGTCATATATGAGACGCGATATGTGAGATCCGAGAGGCGCGCATGACCTCTGTGCCCACGCCGATCCCCTCCCGCACGCAATATGTGCTGGAGGAGATCAAACGCCGTATCCTCACCGGGCAGTTGACGCCCGGACAGGCCCTGGTGGAGACCGAGCTCGCCGCGCAGTTCGGGGTGTCCAAGACCCCGGTGCGCGAGGCGCTCAAGACGCTCGCCGGGACCGGGCTCGTCGTGATGAGCCAGTACAAGGGCGTCACGGTGCGCATGGTGGACGCGGACATGGCGCGCGAGGTCTACGACGTGCGGCTGCTCCTCGAACCCGAGGCGCTGAAGCGGGCGGTGAAGCGAGGCGCCTCGCTGGATGCCGCCCGGGACGCGCTGACCCGGGCGGACCAGGCGTCCGACACCGCCGAACGCTCCCTCGCCAACCGGGAGTTCCACCGCGCCCTCTACCTGCCCTGCGGTAACCCGCTGCTCGGCCGGATGCTCGACGAGGTCCGTGACCAGGCCGCCCTGGTCTCCGCCGTCGCCTGGGCCGCCTCGCCCTCCTGGGAGCGGGAGGCCGGTGAGCACCGGGAGATCCTGCGGCTCGCCCTCGACGGCGACTCGGACGGCGCGGCCCGCGCCCTGCACGCCCATATCGCGTCGTTCGTCGAGCGCGCGTTCCCCGACGCCGCCAACCAGGAAGGCCAGGAATGAGCAGCGTGACGTTCGAGACCCAGCGGGCGGCCCTGGCCGACGTGGTGTCGATCCCGGTGACCCCGTTCGCCGAGGACGGCAGCGTCGACCAGGACGTCCACCGGGCCCTGCTGCGTCGTCTGCTCGACGGGGGGATCCGGACCCTCACCCCCAACGGGAACACCGGCGAGTTCTACGCCCTCACCCCGCAGGAACGCCGGCTTGTCACCGAGATCACCATCGACGAGGCCGGCGACCGCGCAGTGATCCTCGTCGGTGTCGGCCACGACGTCCCCACCGCCGTCGCCTCCGCCGAGCACGCCCGTGAACTGGGCGCGGCGATGGTGATGGTCCATCAGCCGGTGCATCCGTACGTCTCGCAGGGCGGCTGGGTCGACTACCACCGCGCCATCGCCGAGGCCGTGCCCGAGCTGGGCGTCGTCCCGTACATCCGCAACGCCCAGCTCAGCGGCGCGCGGCTGGCCGAACTCGCCGACGCCTGCCCCAATGTCATCGGCGTCAAGTACGCCGTACCGGACGCCGCCAAGTTCGCCGCGTTCGCACGGGACGCGGGTCTGGAGAGATTCGTCTGGGTCGCGGGGCTCGCCGAGCCGTACGCCCCCTCCTACTTCTCCGCGGGCGCCACCGGCTTCACCTCGGGACTCGTGAACGTCGCCCCGGCCGTTTCGCTGAACATGATCGAAGCGCTTCGATCCGGCGACTACCCGGCCGCCATGAAGGTCTGGGAGCAGATCCGCCGCTTCGAGGAGCTGCGCGCAGCCAACGGCTCCGCCAACAACGTCACCGTGGTGAAGGAGGCCCTCGCCTCCCTCGGACTGTGCCGCCGCGACGTCCGCCCGCCGAGCAAGCCGCTGCCCGAGAGCGAGCGCGCCGAGGTCGCCGCCATCGCCGCCGGATGGTCCATATGAAGGCGCCGGAAGAACTCAGAAGCCATCAGTGGTACGGCACCGAGGGCCAGCTGCGCACCTGGTCGCACAACGCCCGGATGCGCCAGCTCGGGTACGAGTCGGAGGAGTACCGGGGCCGCCCGGTGATCGCCGTCCTCAACACCTGGTCCGACATCAACCCCTGCCACGTCCATCTGCGCGAGCGCGCCGAGGCCGTGAAGCGCGGAGTGTGGCAGGCCGGGGGCTTCCCGCTCGAGTTCCCGGTCGCCACGCTCTCGGAGACGTACCAGAAGCCGACCCCGATGCTCTACCGCAACCTCCTCGCGATGGAGACGGAGGAGCTGCTGCGGTCGTATCCGATCGACGCGGCGGTGCTGCTCGGCGGCTGTGACAAGTCGACGCCGGCCCTGCTCATGGGCGCGGCCTCGGCCGACATTCCGTCGATCTTCGTGCCCGCGGGGCCGATGCTGCCCGGGCACTGGCGCGGTGAGACCCTCGGGTCCGGTACCGACATGTGGAAGTACTGGGACGAGCACCGCGCCGGTAACCTGACCGACTGTGAACTCAGGGAACTCCAGGGCGGATTGGCCAGGTCTCCCGGTCACTGCATGACCATGGGGACCGCGTCCACGATGACCGCGGCGGCGGAAGCCCTCGGGATGACGCTGCCGGGCGCCTCCTCGATACCCGCCGTCGACTCCGGGCACGAGCGGATGGCCGCCGCCTCCGGACGCCGCGCCGTGGAGCTCGCCTGGAACGGTCTCAAGCCGTCCGAGATCCTCACCCGTGAGGCCTTCGAGGACGCCGTCACCACGGTGCTCGGGCTCGGCGGCTCCACCAACGCGGTCATCCATCTGATCGCGATGGCGGGCCGCTGCCAAGTGCCCTTGAGCCTCGATGACTTCGACCGCATCGCGCGTACCGTGCCGGTGCTCGCCAATGTCCGTCCCGGCGGCCGGACGTACCTCATGGAGGACTTCCACTTCGCCGGCGGCCTGCCCGCCTTCCTCTCCCGGATCACCGACCTGCTGCACCTGGACCGGCCGACCGTGAGCGGCACCCTGCGCGAGCACATCGAGGGCGCCGTCGTCCACAACGACGACGTCATCCGGCCCCGCGACAACCCGGTCGCCGGCGAGGGCGGGGTCGCCGTGCTGCGCGGCAACCTCTGCCCGGACGGCGCCGTCATCAAGCACATCTCCGCCGAACCCCAACTGCTCAAGCACACCGGTCCCGCGGTCGTCTTCGACGACTACAAGACCCTGCAGCGCACCATCAACGACCCCTCGCTGAACATCACCGCCGACACCGTGCTGGTACTGCGGGGCGCCGGGCCCAAGGGCGGCCCGGGCATGCCCGAGTACGGGATGCTGCCCATCCCCGACCATCTGCTCAAGCAGGGGGTACGGGACATGGTGCGGATCTCCGACGCCCGGATGAGCGGCACGAGCTATGGCGCGTGCGTGCTGCACGTAGCGCCGGAGTCGTACGTCGGAGGGCCGCTCGCGCTGGTGCGCACCGGGGACTCGATCACCCTCGACGTCGAGGCCCGCACTCTCCAACTCAACGTGGACGACGAGGAGTTGGCGCGCCGGAGGGCGGAGTGGACGGCGCCGCCCGCGCGGTACGAGCGGGGCTACGGCGCGCTCTACAACGAACAGATCACCCAGGCCGATACCGGCTGCGACTTCGAGTTCCTCGCGAGGCCCGGCCAGGTGCAGGACCCGTACGCGGGCTGAACCACCCTCGGCCACCGCTCCCTTTGGTCGAGACCCCGAACATTGATCGGCAAGCGCTTCACCGAGAACGGAGAACAGTCATGGCCCAAGCCGCAGCCGTGGCGAAACCGCCCGCGCCACCGAGGCGGCGCCGTGGCTCCGCCACCCCGCGCAGGCTCCCGTACCTGCTCATCGCCCCGGCCGCCCTGCTCATGCTGGGCTTCATCGCCTACCCGGTGATCAGCGTCTTCTACTACAGCCTGCAGAACTACAACCCCACCAAGCCGTGGCGGAACGGCTACGCGGGCTTCGACAACTTCGTCCATGCCTTCACCGACGACCCGCTGTTCTGGGACACGCTGGTCTTCAGCGCCAAGTGGGTCTTCGTCGAGGTCGGACTCCAGCTGCTGTTCGGACTCGCGCTGGCCCTCATCGTCAACCAGACCTTCGTGGGCCGCGGTCTGGGCCGTGCGATGGTCTTCTCCCCCTGGGCCGTCTCCGGTGTGCTGACCTCCGCGATCTGGGTGCTGCTCTACAACTCCCAGACGGGCATCACCCGTTACCTCGCGGACATGGGCATCGGCTCCTACGGCACCAGCTGGCTGTCGGACACCTCCACCGTCTTCCCGGCGGCGATCATCGCCGATCTGTGGCGCGGTGTCCCCTTCTTCGCGATCCTCATCCTCGCCGACCTCCAGTCCGTCTCCAAGGATCTGTACGAGGCCGCCGAGGTCGACGGGGCCAGCCGGTTCAAGCAGTTCTGGCACATCACCCTGCCCCATCTGAAGGACGCCATCATCCTGTCCACGCTGCTGCGCGCGGTGTGGGAGTTCAACAACGTCGACCTGCTCTACACCCTCACCGGCGGCGGACCCGCGGGCGAGACGACGACACTCCCGCTGTACATCGCCAACACGAGCGTCGACGCCCACAACTTCGGCTATGCGTCGGCCCTGACCACGGTCGCGTTCGTGATCCTGCTCTTCTGCTCGATGGTCTATCTGCGGCTGAGCAAGTTCGGAGGCGAGAGCAAGTGAGCATCAAGGAAGCCACCCCGGTCGTGCCCGCCGCCCGGAGGAACCCCCCGCCACCCCGCCCGTCCGGCAAGCACCGGGCCTGGGACGAGGCCCCGCGCTGGCAGATCTACCTCCCGCTCGGCATCTATCTGCTCTTCACCCTCATCCCCTTCTACTGGATCCTGCTCTTCGCGCTCCGCCCGGCGGGATCGACCTCGCTCGTGCCCTGGCCGATGACCTTCGACCACTTCGACAAGGTCTGGAACGACCGGAGCTTCGGCACCTACTTCCAGAACAGCGTCCTGGTCGGTGTCGCCACCCTTCTGATGACGACGGTC
Organism: Streptomyces sp. NBC_00287; assembly: GCF_036173105.1. Taxonomy (NCBI): domain Bacteria; kingdom Bacillati; phylum Actinomycetota; class Actinomycetes; order Kitasatosporales; family Streptomycetaceae; genus Streptomyces; species Streptomyces sp. NBC_00287. The sequence goes on along the minus strand of NZ_CP108053.1, from coordinate 2,288,608 downwards.
GTCGCCCTGGCCGGCGGCTACGCCCTCGCCCGGTTCGACTTCAAGATCAAGCGGGCCTTCATGCTCGCCCTGCTGTGCTCGCAGTTCGTGCCCGGCGCGCTGCTGCTGGTGCCGCTGTTCGAGATCTTCGCCGAGCTCCAGATGATCAACTCGCTGGTCAGCGTCATCCTTGCGGAGACCGTCTTCCAGCTCCCGCTGTCGATGATCCTGATCAGCAACTTCATCAAGAACGTGCCCTACTCCCTGGAGGAGGCCGCCTGGGTGGACGGCTGCGGGCGGTTCACCGCCTTCCGCATCGTCGTACTCCCGCTGCTGAGGCCCGGGTTGATCGCCGTCGGCTCCTTCGCCTTCGTGCACTCCTGGAACCACTTCCTGTTCGCCCTGATGTTCCTCAACAACCAGGACAAGCAGACCATCCCCGTCGGTCTCAACACCCTGATGAGCGCGGACAGCGTCGACCTCGGCGCGCTCGCGGCGGGCGGCATCATCGCGGCCGTACCGGTGGTGATCGTGTTCGCCTTCATCCAGAAGTGGCTGATCACCGGCTTCAGCGCCGGGGCGGTGAAGGGATGAGACGGCATCAGTTCATCGTGCCGCTGGCCCTGTTGGGGCTGCTGAGCTTCCCCGCGCACGCCGAGGGCCGCGACATCAGCCGCGACACGCTTCCCGCGAACGACGGCTGGGCGTCCTACGGCTCCGGCACCACGGGAGGCGCGGCGGCCGACGACGCCCATGTCTTCACCGTCACCGACCGCGCCGGTCTCGTCCGTGCCCTCGACGGCGGCAGCGACACCCCGAAGATCATCAGGATCGCCGGGACGATCGACGCCAACACCGACGACCACGGCGACCACCTGGACTGCTCCGACTACGCCACCGACGGCTACGACCTGGAGAAGTACCTCACCGCCTACGACCCCCGCACCTGGGGCGCCGCCAAGCCCAGCGGCCCCCAGGAGCAGGCCCGCCAGGCCTCCGCGGCCGAGCAGGCCGAGCGGGTCGAGCTGGCCGTGGGCTCCAACACCACGATCGTCGGCCTCAAGGGAGCCGTACTCAAGGGCGCCAGCCTCCAGATCGAGGACGCCTCCAACGTCATCGTCCGCAACCTCGACCTGCGTGACGCCTACGACTGCTTCCCCGTCTGGCAGCCCAACTCCGGCGGCCTCGGCGACTGGAAGACGGCGTACGACAACATCTGGCTGCGGGGCGCCACGCATGTGTGGGTCGACCATGTGACGTTGAGCGACAAGGGGCACCCGGACGACGCGGAACCCACCTACTTCGGCCGCAACTACCTTCGCCACGACGGCCTGTTGGACATCACCAACGGCTCGGACCTGGTCACCGTCTCCTGGAGCCGGTTCGCCGGCCACGACAAGGCGATGCTCATCGGCAACGGCGACACCGCCACCGGGGACCGCGGCAAGCTCCGGGTCACCCTGCACCACAACGAGTTCGAGTCCGTCGTACAGCGGGCGCCCAGGGTCCGCTTCGGGCAGGTGCACGTCTACAACAACCGGTATCTCGTGAAGGACGGCCACCGGTACTCGATCGGCGTCTCCACCGAGTCCGCCCTCTACGTCCAGAACAACGCCTTCACCACCCCGGGCCATATCGAGGTCGCCGACCTGGTCAAGAGCTGGAACGGCAGCGCCCTGCACGACGAGGGCACCCTCTTCAACGGCTTCCCGGTCGATCTGCTGCCCATCTACAACGCCTACAACTCCGGCAGCGAACGCGACCTCACGGCCGACGTGGGCTGGACACCTACCCTGCACACAAAGATCGACAGCGCTGAAGTCGCCGACCGAGCGGTGGCACGCGGCGCGGGCGCAGGGAGGATCCCATGAGCACCGTAGACATCGTCCTGGCGGGCGCGCGCGGCCACGGCCGCTGGCACCTGGACAACATCCGCCGGCTCCAGGACAAGGGGATCGTACGGCTGGCAGGCATCTGCGAGCTGACCCCGCTGACCGGGGACGAGCTCCCCGAGGGCCTCGGCACGCCCGAGCAGTCCGCCGACTTCGGCGCCCTCCTGGACTCCACGGGCGCCCGTATCGCGGTGATCTGCACCCCGATCCCGACCCACACGGACCTGGCGCTCGAGGCCGCCCGCCGTCAGGTACATGTCCTGCTGGAGAAGCCGCCCGCGCCCTCGTACGCCGAGTTCCGGCGCATGGCCGACGGGGTCGCCGAGGCCGGTGTCGCCTGCCAGATCGGCTTCCAGTCGCTCGGCTCGCACGCCGTGCCCGCGATCCGGCGGATGATCGCCGAGGGCACCATCGGCGAGCTCGTCGGCATCGGCGGGGCCGGCGCCTGGGCCCGCCCCGAGTCCTACTACCGGCGCGCGCCCTGGGCGGGCAAGCGCCGTCTGCACGGCGTGGACGTGATCGACGGGGCGCTCACCAACCCGCTCGCTCACGCCGTCGCCACCGCCCTCGCGCTCGGCGGTTCGACCCGCGCCGAGGACGTCATCGAGGTCGAGACCGAGCTGCTGCGCGCCAACGACATCGAGTCCGACGACACCTCCTGCGTCCGCGTCATCACCGCCCAGGGCCACCGGGTCACCGTCGCGGCCACCCTGTGCGCCGAGCACCCCGACGAGCCGTATGTCGTGGTGCACGGCAGCAGCGGCCGGATCACCTTCTGGTACAAGCAGGACCGGGTGCTCCTCCAGCGCGCGGACCACGGCCCCGAGGAGTCCGAGTACGGCCGCACCGACCTGCTGGAGAACCTCGTACTCCATCTCTCCGACGGCGACGACCTGCTGGTCACCCCGGACGGGACCGGCGCCTTCATGAAGGTCGTCGAGGCGATCCGGCTGGCCCCCGACCCGGCCCCGCTGCCCGCCGGGGCCTGGCATCTGCTCGCCGACGAACAGCGCCGGGTCGTGCCCGGCGTCGACGGACTGGTCGCGGCCGCCGCCGACACCCTTGCCCTCTACTCCGAGCTGGGCGCCCCCTGGGCGCTTCCCCATGGCCTGCGCAAAGAGGTGAGCACATGATGACGACCAACGACACCGCGGTCCTGCGGGTCGCGGGCCGCCCGGTCGGCCGGTACGTCACCCGGCCCGAACTGCCGGACCGGCTCTCCCCGCGCCCGTATCTGCACCCGGTCACCACCCTGTCCGGTACGGCGGTCACCGAGCTCAGCCCCGCCGACCACACACACCACCTCGGCGTCGGTGTAGCCGTTCCCGACGTCGAGGGGCACAACTTCTGGGGCGGACGCACCTACGTCCGCGACCGGGGCCCGACCGAGCTGGACAACCACGGCGCCCAGCGCCACGCGGGCTTCCAACTGCGCGACCCCGACGGCTTTGTCGAGGAGCTGCGCTGGATGGCGGCCGGAGCCGAGCTGCTGCACGAGCGCCGTACCGTCGCCGCCACCGAACTCACCGATGCCGCCTGGGCGTTGGACTTCACCTTCTCGCTCACCAACGCGACCGCGAGCACCCTGTCCATCGGCAGCCCGGCCACCAACGGGCGGCCCGGCGCGGCCTACGGCGGCTTCTTCTGGCGAGCCCGCAAGGAGGCGGCCGCCCCGGACGTCCTCACCCCGGACGCCGAGAGCGAGGCCGACATCCACGGCCGCACCGCCGACTGGCTCGCCCTGGTCGGCGCCACCTGGACGCTGGTCTTCGCCGGGGCGACCGAACGGACCCGCCGGGATCCCTGGTTCGTGCGGACCGGCGAATACCCGGGCGTGGGCTCGTCGTTGGCCCACACCGAGCGCCTGCCGATCGAACCCGGCGACACGGTCGTACGGCGGATCGTCACCGTCGTCGCCGACGGCCGCCTCGACCGGGACACGGCCGCCTCCCTGATCCGCAAGGCGGTGAGCCCGTGACCACCTACACCAACCCCATCCTCAACGCCGACTGGTCCGACCCTGACGTCCTGCGCGTCGGCGACGACTTCTATCTGACCGCCTCCAGCTTCGGCCGCGCCCCCGGCCTGCCGCTGCTGCACTCCCGAGACCTCGTCAACTGGACCCTCGTCGGCCACGCCCTCGAACGCCTCGAACCGGCGGCCGAGTTCAGAACCCCACGGCACGACTGCGGGGTCTGGGCCCCGTCCCTGCGTCACCACAACGACCGCTTCTGGATCTTCTGGGGCGACCCCGACCAGGGCATCTACCAGATCAACGCCCCCGAGATCCGCGGCCCTTGGACCCGCCCGCACCTCCTCAAGGCCGGCAAGGGCCTGATCGACCCCTGCCCGCTGTGGGACGAGGAGACCGGCGAGGCCTATCTGGTGCACGCCTGGGCCAAGTCCCGCTCCGGCATCAAGAACCGTCTCACCGGCCATCGGATGCACCCCGACGGCACCGAACTCCTCGACGAGGGCAAGGTGATCATCGACGGTGATCGCATCCCCGGCTGGTTCACCCTGGAGGGCCCCAAGCTCTACCGGCACGACGGCTGGTTCTGGATCCTCGCCCCCGCCGGGGGAGTGGAGACCGGCTGGCAGGGCGCCTTCCGCGCGCGCGGGTTCTTCGGCCCGTACGAGGAGAAGGTCGTCCTGGAGCAGAAGGACACCGACGTCAACGGCCCCCACCAGGGCGGCTGGGTGCGCACCCCGTCCGGCGAGGACTGGTTCGTCCACTTCCAGCAGCGCGGTGCCTACGGCCGGGTCGTGCACCTCCAGCCCATGCGCTGGGGCACCGACGGCTGGCCGGTGCTCGGCGCCGACGGCGCCCCCGTCGCCGTACACCGCAAGCCCGCCCTGCCGCCGCAGTCGGCCGCCGCGCCCGCCACCGACGACGACTTCCCCGGCGGCCGGCACGGCCGGCAGTGGCAGTGGACGGCGAATCCGCGCGAGGGCTGGTCCACCCAGCACTCCGCCGATGGGCTCCGGCTCACCTGCGTCCGCTCGGCCGACACACACGACCTGCGCAAACTGCCGAACGTCCTCACCCAGCGGCTGCCCGGAACGCCGTCCGCCGTCGAGGTCGAACTGCGCCTGGACAGCGCGGAGCCGGGGGCGCGGGCCGGACTCGCGGTGCTCGGGGACGCCTTCAGCTGGATCGGACTCCAGCGCGGCACCGACGGCACGGTTCACCTCGTCCACCGCTTCGCCGAGGCCGTCGCCGAACGGGAACGCGACGCCGGCCACCCGCGCCCGGCCCCCGAGGACCGCGTCCGGCTGCGGATAGAGATCGGTTCAGGCGCCCGCTGTCGCTTCTTCTACGACGTCGGAGACGGCTGGACGTCGTCAGGACCCGTCTTCGCCGCCACCCCCTGGCGCTGGGTCGGCGCCCTGCTCGGCCTGTTCGCCCTCGCGCCCACCGGTCAGGGACACGCCGGCGCGGCAACCTTCACGCACTTCACGATCACTCCTTCGTAACTCTCCTTCTCCGTACGCCTGTTGGGAGCCGCAATGACGCAACTCCATGGCAAGCGCTTGCCGGGTGCGGGCAGAACCATGGCCGCCGTCGTGGGACTGATCGTCGCCCTCGGTCTCGGGGCCGTCGGGGAGGCCGACGCCGCCCCCGGTCCGGTCGACCGCTTCAATGACCGCCCGCACGGTTTCGCCTCCCTCGATGGGGGCACCACCGGCGGGGCCGGCGGCAAGGTCGTCACGGTCACCGATCATGCCTCGCTGGCCAAGTACGCGGCGGCGGCCGAGCCGTACATCATCCGCGTCCAGGGCACGGTCACCGCCGAGCCGTTCGGCGCGAGCATCGAGGTCGCCTCCGACAAGACCATCGTCGGGGTGGGGGACAGCGGTGAGCTGGTGCAGGGCGAGTTCCATCTCAGCCCCGGCACCCACAACGTGATCATCCGCAACATGACGATCCGCGACTCGGCGATCGCGGGCAACTGGGACTGCAAGGACACCGACTTCGACGGTATCCAGATGGACACCGTCCACCACGTCTGGGTCGACCACAACCGCTTCTCGAACATCTGCGACGGGCAGCTCGACGTCCGCAAGGACAGCGAGTACGTGACCGTCTCCTACAACCGGTTCGAGAACAACAACAAGACGTTCGGGCTCGGTTGGACCACCAACGTCAAGACGCAGATCACCATCGACCACAACTGGTTCAACAACACCAAGCAGCGCAACCCGTCCGTGGACAACGCCGCTTACGCGCATCTGTACAACAACTACCTGACCGCGCAAGCGGATCCGGGCGACCCCGTGTGGACCTACGGGAACTGGTCGCGTGGCAAGACGAAGATGGTCATCGAGAACAGCTACTACCAGGACGTCCAGCATCCCTACCAGGCCGACACCACGGCCGAGTTGGTGCAGCGCGGGTCGATCCTGAAGAACACCACCGGGCGCCATGAGGAGTGGGGTGCCGCCTTCGACCCCCGGGAGTTCTACGACTACCGGCTCGATCCGGCCGCCGCCGTGCCCGCGCTGGTGAAGCGGTTCTCGGGGCCGCAGGAGCGGATCGGCGTGGTGCTGCGGGTGCCGTCCGACTACCCGACCGTGCAGGCCGCCGTGGACGCCGTGCCCGAGGGCAACACCGTGCCCGTGACCATCGCCGTCGCGCCGGGGACGTACCGCGAGAAGGTGTTCATCCCCGCGAGCAAGCCTCACTTGACGCTGCAGGGGACTGGACAGGACCGGTCCGACACCGTCATCGTCTACGACACCCCCGCCGCGTACGGCGGTTCGACGGGCAGTGCCACGGTGCGGATCGCCGCCAACGACGTCACCGCCCGCAACCTCACCTTCAGCAACGACTTCGACGAGGCCGCGCACGAGCTGAACGGCGAGCAGGCCCTCGCCATGAAGACGACCGGTGACCGGATCGTCTTCGAGGACACCGCCTTCCTGGGCAACCAGGACACGTTGATGACCGACAGCCCCAAGCTGACCACCGTCAGCCGGGTCTACGTCCGCGACTCCTACATCGAGGGCGACGTCGACTTCATCTACGGGCGGGCCACCACGGTCATCGAGCGGTCCGTGATCCGCGCGCTGAGCCGCGGCTCGGCCACCAACAACGGCTACATCACCGCCGCCTCGACCTGGAAGGGCAAACCCTACGGCTTCCTGATCACCGACTCCAAGGTGGTCAGCGACGCCCCGGACGGGTCCTTCCACCTCGGCCGGCCCTGGCACCCCGGCGGTGAACCTGACGCCATCGCCCAGGTGCTCATCCGGAACACCGAGCTGCCGGCCGCGATCAAGGCCTCCCCGTGGACCGACATGAGCGGCTTCTCGTGGAAGGACGCGCGGTTCACGGAGTACCGCACCTACGGGCCGGGCGCGGATGTCACCCCGGACCGGCCGCAGATGAGCGACGCCGACGCGAAGACACACACGGTCGCGAACTACCTCAAGGGCACGGACGGCTGGGCGCCGTACGCCCGTCACTGACCCCCACAACTGCATATCTCGCAGGATCCAGAAGAAGAGAGCCGACCAATGAAGATCAGCATCCGTAGAAGCAGGCGCGCTGCCATAGCCGTCGCCCTGGGCTCCGTGCTCGCCCTGACCGCCACCGCCTGCGGCGACGACGGCAGTGGCAGCGGCGGGGACAAGGGATCCGAGGGCTCCGGCAAGGGCGAGATCGTCTTCTGGGACAACAACGGCGGTGTGCGCACCGACATCTGGAAGGAGATCATCGCCGACTTCGAGAAGGCGAACCCCGACATCAAGGTCGAGTACGTCCCGATCGCCTCGACCGAGGTGCAGTCCAAGTACGACACCGCCATCCAGGGCGGCGGACTGCCCGACGTCGGCGGTGTCGGCGCCGCGATGCTCGCCGGGATCGCCGCGCAGGACGCGCTGGAGCCGGTGGAGGACCGGCTCTCCGGGTCCGCCCTGAACGGCAAGCTCAACGAGGACATGGTCGAGTCGGTGAAGGTGGCCGGCGGCTCCGAGGAGCACATGTACTCGATCCCCACCTCCGCCAACAACGGTGTCCTCTACTACCGGACCGACCTGTTCAAGAAGGCGGGCCTGGAGGAGCCGACGACCTGGGACGCCTTCTACGAGGCCGCCGAGAAGCTCACGAACTCCGGCAAGAACGAGTTCGGTTACACCATCCGCGGTGGCGCCGGATCGATCGCGCAGGCCCTGGACGCGATGTACGGGCAGAGCGGGATCACCACCTTCTGGAACGGTGACAAGACCACGGTCAACGACCCCAAGAACGTGGAAGCGCTGGAGAAGTACGCGGCCCTCTTCAAGAAGGTCACTCCGGCCGCCGACCTCAACAACGACTTCACCAAGATGGTGGCCCAGTGGGACTCCGGCACCATCGGGATGCTGAACCACAACCTGGGGTCGTACCAGGACCATGTGAAGGCGCTCGGGGTCGAGAAGTTCCGGGGCATCCCGCAGCCTGTTGGCTCCGCCGGCAAGCGGGTCCAGGTGTCCAACCCCGTGGACGGGCTCGGCCTGTTCAAGAGCTCCAAGAACAAGGACGCGGCCTGGAAGTTCATCGAGTTCGCGGCCTCGCACGAGGCGAACTCGAAGTGGAACCAGTCGGCGGGGGCGATTCCGTCCAACACGGAGGCGTCCAAGGATGCCTGGATCAACGAGGCCGAGCCTACGAAGCTGGCTGCTGGGGCGTTGAACGACGGTTCTACGACCATCGTTCAGCTTCCTTACTACCTGCCTGACTGGAACACGATTTCCAAGGCTGACAACGAGCCGAACTTCCAGAAGGTGCTGCTCGGGAAGATGAGTGCGAAGGACTTTCTGGACACGATTGCCGAGCAGCTGAATGAGGCTCAGGCGGAGTGGAACGAGCAGAAGTCCTGACAGCTCGAGGGGTGTTGTTCGTGGGGGACTGCGGGGCCGTTGTGGCTGGTCGCGCAGTTCCCCGCGCCCCTGGGGAAGTTGCAGTGTCCCTCTGTTGAAAGGCGAAGGCATGTCGCTTTCTCGTAGACAGGTTGCCGGCGCTGTGATGGCCGCCGTGCCTCTTACCTTCGGTACTGCTCACGCCGGTGAGCAGCGTGGGCGTACTCTCTTCATCGCCGGAGACTCCACCGCCGCTCAGAAATACGCCGACGCAGCCCCCGAGACCGGGTGGGGAATGGCTCTTCCCTTCTTTGTTCGGAAGGGGCTTGCTGTCTCCAATCACGCCGTGAACGGGCGGAGTTCCAAGAGCTTCGTCGACGAAGGGCGGCTCGACGTCATTCTCGGGGCCATTCGGCCCGGCGATTTCCTGGTGATCCAGTTCGCTCACAATGACGAGAAGGTCGCGGATCCCGTTCGGTATACCGAGCCCTGGACCACGTACAAGGACTATCTGCGGCTGTATGTCGAGGGCGCTCGGGCTCGTGGCGCCAGGCCCGTGCTGGCCACCGCTGTTGAGCGGCGGCGGTTCGACAGTGACGGCAACGCTCTGCCCAGTCACGGCGACTATCCGGCGGCGATGCGCTCGCTCGCCGAGGAGGAGCAGGTCGCTCTGCTCGACCTTCAGGCGCTGTCGCTCGCCCTGTGGCAGTCGCTGGGGGTCGAGGAGACCAAGAAGTACTTCAACTGGACCGCCACCGAGCAGGACAACACGCACTTCAACCCGCCCGGGGCCATCGAGGTGGCGCGGCTCGTGGCACGGGAGCTGCTGCGTACGCGTGTGCTCGGCCCGCGGGATGTGCGGCGGCTGGACGAGGTGATCCCTCAGTCGTGGATCACCTGGCCGCAGCCCGCCGCCTGACCGAACCCCTACCGCGTAGAGAAGAGAGAGCCGCATCATGAACTCACAGATATGGCATGGGCATGCCATAGGAAGAGCCGCCGCGCTGGTCGGCTGTGTCTCGCTCGTCCTCGGCGTCACCGGTGCCGGGGTCGCCCAGGCCGGGTCGTCCCCTGATCTCGGGCGCGAGGTGCTCGCCGCCGGGGACGGCTGGGCCTCGGAGGGCGCCGGGACCAGCGGCGGTTCGGCCGCCGACTCGGCGAACGTCCACACCGTGTCCACCTGGGCCGAGTTCAAGGCCGCACTCGCGGTCAGTGGCACCGCGCCCAGGATCATCAAGGTCAAGGGCGTGATCGACGCCGTGTCCGAGGGCTGTGACGCCCTTGCTGCCGAGGGGTACGACTTCCAGCAGTACCTCGCCGACTACGACCCCGCGGTGTGGGGGCACGACACCCCGGTCAGCGGTGAGCAGGAGACCCTGCGGGCCGCCTCCGCCGCCAACCAGGACAAGATGATCAAGGCGAGTGTGCCCGCCAACACCACCATCGTGGGTGTGGGCCGGGACTCCGGGATCCGCGGCGGCAGCCTGCAGATCCGCGGCGTCGACAATGTGATCGTCCGGAACCTCACCATCGAGGCCCCGGTCGACTGCTTCCCGCAGTGGGACCCGACCGACGACAACAAGACCGGTGCCTGGAACTCCGAGTACGACGGTGTCGTCGTCTACGGCTCCACCCATGTGTGGATCGACCACAACACGCTCACCGACGGGCGCTATCCCGACAGCTCCCTGCCGGAGTACTTCGGCAAGGTCTACCAGCAGCACGACGGTCTGGTGGACGTGGTGCGCGGCGCCAACTACGTGACGGTGTCCTGGAATTCGCTCGAGGACCACGACAAGACCATGCTGATCGGCAACAGCGACAGCGCGGGCTCGACCGACTCCGGCAAGCTCAAGGTCACCCTCCACCACAACCGCTTCGAGGGCATCGTGGAGCGGGCGCCGCGCGTCCGGTTCGGGCAGGTCGACTCGTACAACAACCACTTCGTGGTGACCGGCGACCAGAAGTTCGGCTACGTCTTCGGCATCGGCGCCTCCTCCCAGCTCAACGCCACCGACAACGCCTTCTCGCTGGCGGCCGGGGTCAGTACCGGCAAGGTGCTGAAGAAGTGGAACGAGGCACCCCTCACCGCCGCGAACAACTACGTCAACGGCAAGCTCACCGATCTGATCGCCGTCCACAACGCGGAGATCCCCGCCGAGACCCTGCAGTCCGGCGCGGGGTGGACGCCCACGCTGCGGACCAAGGTCGACCACCCTCGGGCGGTCCCGGGCATCGTCGACCACCGCGCGGGCGCCGGCCGCATCTGCTGATCCACCCAAGGGCCGGGGCTCGGCCCCGGCCCTGCCCCCAAGTGAAGGAGCACCCGCATGCCCTCGCCCCACTTCCAACTCCCCCTGTCCAGACGGGGATTCCTGATGGCGAGCGCCGGTGCGGGCGCCGCCCTCGGGCTCGCGTCGGTCCCCGCGAGCGCCGCCGCCGGGCCCCGCCCGTTCGGCCCGTACGGCTCACCGGCCGCCCGCCTCTCCCCGACCACGCTCTACGTCGATCCACACGGCCGCGGCGACTTCACCACCGTCCAGGCCGCCGTGAACGCCACCTCCGGCAGCGGCTGGACGCTGGTCCTCGCGCCCGGCACCTACCGGGAGACGGTCGGCGTCGACCTCACCCGCACCGACATGACCTGGCTCGGCGCGGGCGAGGACCCACGGGACGTCGTCATCGTCTACGACAACGCCGCCGGCACCCCGAAACCCGACGGCTCCGGCACCTACGGCACCACGGGCTCCGCCACCACCACCGTGCGCGCCGACGGCTTCACCGCCCGCCGGATCACCTTCGCCAATGACTGGCTGCGCGCCGACCACCCCGGGATCAGCGGCACCCAGGCCGTCGCCATCAAGGTGATGGGCGACCGCTCCGCCTTCCACCACTGCCGTTTCCTCGGCCACCAGGACACCCTGTACGCCGACACCAACGCGCTCACCGTCTTCGCCCGGCAGTACTTCTCGCACTGCTACGCCGAGGGCGACGTCGACTTCGTCTTCGGCCGGGCCACGGCCGTCTTCGAGCACTGCCACTTCCGCACCCTGACCCGCACCGACCTGGCCTCCGCCCCGTACGGCTTCGTCTTCGCGCCCTCGACGGCGGGTGCCAACCCGCGCGGTTACCTGGTCACCAGAGGCCGGGTGACCAGCGAGGCCCCGGACGCCTACTACAAGCTGGCCCGCCCCTGGGTGCCCAGCTCCGACCGCACGGCCGGCCCCATGCTGACCGTCCGGGAGACCTGGCTCGGCCCCGGCATCGACGCGGTCGCGCCCTACGCCAACATGTCGGACGCCTACCCGTGGCAGAACCAGCGGTTCGCCGAGTACCGCAACAGCGGCCCCGGAGCGGAGATCGCGGTCGCCGAGAACCGTCCCCAACTCACCGCCGAACAGGCCGAGTCGGCGACCCGTGCCGCGTATCTCGGGGACTGGGAGCCATGGAAGGAGGACTGCTGAGATGCGCAGGCGCACCGTCCTGGCGGGCCTCACGGCGGGACTGGTGGCGACGGCATCCGGATCCGCCCTCGCCCACGGCCGCCGTGTGCTGCACGTCCGCCTCGGTGACTCCGTACAGGCCGCCGTGGACGCGGTCACCGGCCCCGGCTGGACGATCGTCGTGCACCCGGGCACCTATCGGGAAGTCGTCAAAGTCCCTGTCGGCACAGCAGAGTTGACACTGCGCGGCGCCACCCGCGACCCGCGCGACGCCGTCATCGTCCACGACAACGCCAACGGCACCCAGAAACCGGACGGTTCCGGCACCTACGGCACCGCAGGCTCCGCCACCTTCGCCTCGGCGGCGCCCGGACTCACCGTCCGCGATCTCACCCTCGCCAACGACTGGCTGCGCGCCGACCACCCCGAGATCACCGGCACCCAGGCGGTGGCGGCGTATGTGACAGGGGACCGGTCGCGCTTCGAGAACGTCCGCCTGCTCGCCCACCAGGACACCCTCTTCGTCGACACGAGTGCCCTGGACGCCTTCGACCGGCAGTACTTCCACCGCTGCTACATCGAAGGCGACGTCGACTTCGTCTTCGGTCGGGCGACCGCCGTCTTCGAGCGCTGTCACTTCCACACCCTGCAACGGGACGTGAACTTCACCCCCAAGGGCATGGTCTTCGCCCCCTCCACGGCCCGCGCCAACCCCTACGGCATCCTCGCGGTCCGCTCCCGCATCACCTCGGGTGCCGAGGACGGGGCGTACAAGTTGGCGAGGCCCTGGGTCCCGTCGTACGAGACCACCGCCTGGCCCTCACTGGTCGTCCGGGACACCTGGATCGGTCCCGGTATCGATCCCGTCGCGCCCTACACCAACATGCGGGAGGCGTACCCCTGGCAGACCATGCGCTTCGGGGAGTACGCCAACTCCGGGCCCGGCGCGGTGATCTCCGTCCCCGAGAACCGTCCCCAACTCAGCCCAGAAGAAGCCGAGTCGCACACCAGGCACACCTACTTGGGCGACTGGCAGCCCCGCTGACAAGACGAAAGGACCCGCACTCCCATGTCTCGTCGTACCGCTCTTCCCCTCACGGCAGCCCTCGCCCTCGGCGCCGGACTCGCTGTCCTCCCCACCCAGGCCCAGGCGGCGACCGTCGTCGTCGACACCAGCGCCGAGCTCAGCAGCGCGCTCTCGGGCGCCACCGCCGGGACCGTCATCCAGATGCGCGGCGGCACCTACTACCCGACGGCCACCCTCCAGTCGACGGCCAACGGCACCTCCTCGACCCCGATCCACCTCCAGCCGTACGGCAGTGAGACCGTGAAGATCGACGGCTCCTCGCTCCCGGACGGCGACTGGATCTTCAAGCTCACCGCCGACTACTGGAACGTCTCCGGGATCACGTTCCAGAACTCCCCGGACAGCGCGGTCGTCTGCCAGTCCTGCACCGGCACCGTCTGGAACAACATCAAGACCATCAACGGCGGCGACTCCGGCTTCACGCTCACCGGGGACGGCACGGTCAACAACACCGTGAAGAACATCGACAGTTACGGCCACTACGACGCCGCGAACCACGGGGAGAACGCGGACGGGATCGCCGTCAAGTACGGCTCCGGCACCGGGAATCTGATCACCGGGGCGCGTCTGTACAACAACTCCGACGACGGGTTGGACTTCTGGTCCTTCTCCTCGCCCGTCACCGTCGAGCACACCTGGGCCTTCGGCAACGGCGTCAACCGCTGGTCCGACTCGGCCTTCGCGGGCGACGGCAACGGCTACAAGCTGGGCGGCGACGGAGAGGTCGTCGCGCATGTCGTCAACAACTCCGCCGCCTGGGGAAATGCCGGGAACGGGTTCACCGAGAACTCCAACACCGGGGCGATCGTCATCAACCGCACCACGGCCTACGCCAACTCCAAGTGGGGCTACTACTTCCGGTTCCGCCAAGCTCGGCCGCAACCTGGCCGTGTCCAACGGCAGCGGCTCGGTGAGCAAGGGCTCCTCGGTCACCTCGTACCTGAACAACTGGGACTCCGGGGTGGCGACACCGTCGTTCATCTCCACCAACGCCTCCAGCACCTACAACGCCCGTCAGTCGAGCGGCGCGCTGCCCGTGACCACGTTCCTGACCACGGTAAGCACCACCATCGGGGCGACGATGGACTGACCTACCGCTTGACCGGCCTGATCGACTCCAGGGTCGGCACCACCGGTTCGATCGTGCCGTCGGCCGCGAAGCGCAGGCGGTCGACGGTCGTCTCCCGGTGGGTGCCGTCCCCGCCGGGGAGGCCGGGGCCGTTCAGGGCGAAGCGGTGGTAGACGATGTACCAGTCGTCGGTGCCGGGCGCGTTCACCACCGAGTGATGGCCGGTGCCCTTGATGCCGTACTCGGGGCGCTTGGACAGGATCGTGCCCCGCTTGGTCCACGGGCCGAGCGGGGACGGGCCGGTGGCGTAGGCGACGTGGTAGTTCTCGCTGCGGGTGTCGTCCTCGGACCACATCAAGTAGTACGTGCCCTGGCGCTTGACGACGAAGGAGCCCTCACGGAAGTTCGCCGGGGTGATGTCCTTCACCTGTGCCGCGTCGAAGGACACCATGTCGTCGTTGAGAGGGACGACATAGCCACGTCCGTTGCCCCAGTAGAGATACGACGTCCCGTCGTCGTCCGTGAAAACGGCCGGGTCGATCATCTGGCCGCTCCATGAACCGCCCTTCGCCACCAGGGGTTTGCCGAGCGCGTCCTTGAACGGGCCCGCGGGGGAGTCGGCCACCGCCACGCCGATCTGCTGCTCGGCACAGAAGTAGAAGTAGTACTTGCCGTCCCGCTCCGCGATCGCCGGCGCCCAGGCGTACTTGTCCGCCCAGGACACATCCGGGCCCAGGTCGAGGATGACCCCGTGGTCCTTCCAGTGGACCAGGTCCTTCGAGGAGTACGCCTTGAACTGCGTCCCGCCCCAGCCGCGGAAGCCGTCGGTCGTCGGGTAGATCCAGTACTCGCCGTCCATGTACCGCACATCAGGGTCGGCGTTCAGCCCCGGCAGAACCGGGCTGCGGGTCGGCACCGCCTCCACCGTCCAGGTGCGGGTCGTGCCGTCGGGCGCGGTGACGGTGTACGTCTGCGGCGTGCGGAAGTCGCGGCGGGTGCCCGACTTCGGGCTCACGGTCGCGCCCGCGCCGAGCCAGAGCTTCGGGGCGAGGTGTCTCAGGTCGGCGTCCGGCTGCATGGGCAGGACGACCTTGCTCGCGGACTCGGTGACGAGGGCGTACCCCTTCTGGCCGCGCGCGGTCGCGTCCACGATCGAGGCGGGGCTCTCCGGGTAGGCGGCGAGCAGCCGGTCGTACTCCTGCTGTGTCACCGGGATGACCGTGCCGTGCCGTGGGCTCGCGGGGAGTTGGTAGTCCGTGGACGGGGTCCACTGT
Organism: Streptomyces sp. NBC_00287; assembly: GCF_036173105.1. Lineage (NCBI taxonomy): Bacteria > Bacillati > Actinomycetota > Actinomycetes > Kitasatosporales > Streptomycetaceae > Streptomyces > Streptomyces sp. NBC_00287. Next base: position 2,273,021 of record NZ_CP108053.1, on the reverse strand, counting down.
CCGGAGTCGAGGTCGGTGGTCTCGAAGGGGAGATAGCCCCGGCCGCCGTACTCGTCGATGAACAGGTACCACTTCTCCTCGGTGTTCGACTTGAACACCGTCGGCCCCTCGCCGCGGTCCATCGCGCCGTTGCCGATGCAGTCGGCGACGAAGTCGTACTTCGTCGAGGTGAGCGATGTCGACTTCTCGCCGGTGATGAACTTCGAGCAGGGGCTTCCCGATGTGGGGTCCCGCTCGTCCTTGGTGTAGCGGTAGTAGGTGCCCTCGTGCTCGACGACCGTGGAGTCGATCACCGAATAGCCGGGGTCGTTCCACACCTTGGGCTCGCTGAAGGTGCGGAAGTCCTTCGTCGTCGCGTACAGCATCTTGTTGTACGTCGAGCCGGTGTGGTCCGGGTCGTCCTCGGCGTACAGCTTGGACGCCCAGAAGACGACGTACTCGCCGAGGGACTCGTCCCAGTACGCCTCCGGCGCCCAGGTGTTGCCCGCGGTGTCGGGGGAGACCTTCACCAGGCGCTGGTCGGTCCAGTTGACCAGGTCGGTGGACTCCCAGACCATGATGGACTTGCTGCCGTGCCGCTGGACCTGGTCCCAACTGCCGCTGGAATTACGGTACATGCGCAGATCGGTGGCGATCATGTAGAACTTGTCGCCCTCGGGGGAGCGGATCACGAACGGGTCGCGCAGGCCCTTCTCGCCGATGGTCGAGGTCAGCACCGGCTTACCCGCGTTGAGTTCACGCCAGTGCAGGGCGTCGTTGCCCCGGCTGAGGGCGTAGCGGATCTGCTCGCCGTCGGCGGTGCCCTCGCCGGTGAAGTAGGCGAAGAGATAGCCGGCGTACTTCGGGTTCTTCACGGGCGGTGCTCCTGAGTGGGCGGTGCCTGGCGGGGCGGTGAGCAGGGCCAGAAGCAGCGAGAGACAGGCGACGAGGAGGAGGCGTGGGCGCATGTCGCTCCTGTGGGAGTGTGGGGGATTCTGTTGGATGGTGCGCGCGCCTTCGGAGTGTCACCAGCGGGAAACAGCACGTCAATCGGTAGGAGCGGGATGAGAGTGAGCGAAAGTTTCGCTCGTTTTCGTTGAGGCCCGGCAACCTCTCGAGGTCTGGTGACGACTGTCTTGCGTCCCCATCCCCTAGGAAAGGAACGCCCCGTGCGTCACAGCACAGGACGCCACCGCAGGACCCGCACTCTCTCCATCGCCGCGGCCGTGGCCGTCGCCGCGGGGGCGGGCGGCGTCTACCTCGGCCTCACGGACGGCGGTGCCGAGGCCGCCTCGACGACGGTCACCGTCTCCTCCACCACCCAGCTGGAGTCGGCCGTGAAGAACGCGGTCGCGGGCACCACCATCCAGGTCCGCGCCGGCACCTACACGCCCTCGGCGACGCTCAAGTCGACGGCGAACGGCACCGGTTCGGCGCGGATCACGCTGAAGGCCTACGGCACCGAGAAGGTGAAGATCGACGGCTCCAAGCTGGCCGACGGCTCCTGGCTGGCCGGGATCTACGGCGACTACTGGACCGTGCAGGACCTCACCTTCCAGAACTCCCCGGCCCAGGGCTTCGTCGTCACCTCGTCCGTGGGCGGCGTCTTCAAGAACCTCGTCACCGCGAACAACGGCGACTCCGGGTTCACGCTGCGCGGCGACGGCACTACGAACAACCTCGTGCAGAACCTGGACAGTTACGGCAACTACGACCCGGCGGGGCACGGGCAGAACGCCGACGGTATCGCGGTGAAGTTCGGCTCCGGGACGGGCAACCGGATCACCGGGGCGCGGCTGTACAACAACTCCGATGACGGCCTCGACCTGTGGCAGTTCTCCTCGCCGATCACCATCGACCACTCCTGGGCGTTCGGCAACGGCAAGAACCGCTGGGGCGACACGGCCTTCGAGGGCAACGGCAACGGATACAAGCTCGGCGGCGGAGGCGTCACCGTCGCGCACACCGTCAACAACAATGCGGCTTGGGACAACACGCTCAACGGGTTCACCGAGAACTCCAACCCGGGCGCGATCATCCTGAACCGCAACACCGCGTACTCCAACACCGAGGCGGGCTTCTACTTCGCCACCGGCAAGGCGCGGCTCGCGCGGAATCTGGCGGTGAGCAACAAGGGCGGGCTCTCCAAGCTCGGTTCGTCGACGGTGTCCGCCGCGAACAACTGGGACAGCGGGGTGTCGGCGCCGGCCTTCAAGTCGGTGGACGCGGCGAGTGCGTACGGGGCCCGCAAGGCGGACGGTTCGCTGCCCGCGACGACCTTCCTGACCACCGGCTCCACCACCATCGGCGCCACCATGAACTGACGTACGGAACACAGGGAAACGCCCCCGCCGGTCGTCACCGGCGGGGGCGTTTCTTCTGCTGACCGAGGGGGGCTCAGGCCAGCAGGCCTCGGGGTTACTGGTACGTGATGTCAGACGCGGTGAAGCGGCACGACGTTCCGTCCGGACCCACACCGAGCTGTGTCGGCTCGGCGCCCGTGTTGTTGCCCTTGAAGCGGACGCAGGTCTTGATCTTCTTGCCGCTGTCGCCGTGGATGCGGACCTTGCGCAGCGCGGCCGTGTCCCCGTAGTTGGAGTTGATGCCCACGATGGAGTTCATCGGCGCGGTGACATCCACGTCGTTGATGATGACCGTGCGCTTGTACTGCGTGGAGCAGTTGCCGCAGGTACGCACCAGCTTGCCGGAGTTGGCCACCTGGAACTTGCTCACGACCAGCTTGCCCGCGCCGTTGAACTGCAGGACCTTGTCCGAGCCGTTCTTCGCGCCGCCGCCGTACACCGTGTACACGGAGTTGGCGGACTTGCCCTTGAAGGTCGCCGCGTCCTCGCCGACGTCCAGCCACCACACGTTCCGCAGCGTGCAGGAGCCCATGCAGTGCACGCCGTCGGCGGCCGGGGTCCCGATGATCACGTTCTTCAGCACCGCGCCGTCGGCCAGCTGGAAGACCGGGTCCTGGCCCTCGTCCTGGCTGTCGCCGCCGAGCGCGCCGCTGCCGTAGAACTTCTTGTAGCCACCGTCATAGGTGCCCGACACCTTGATGGTGCTGGTCACGGCCTGGCTGCCCTTGGCCGTCGGCCAGGAGGACGCGGCGCCCGCGGAGGACAGCATCGTCGTGGTGACGATTGCCGCGGCGGTGACACCGAGGGCCGAGGCTCCGGCGATCACCGCCCGCCGCTTGGTGACCTTGCGGCGGTGGCGGACGCGCTGTTCAGCTGGTGCAGTCATGCCCATTCCTTGCGTGGGGAGAGGTTCCTTGCGCTACCTGGTCGCCACGGTTCGGGAAAGGGTTGCCGCTTCTTCAGAAATTTTCTCGCGCCGGTTTACGAGTCGCCTTCGGCGTCCGCGTCGTCGCCCTCGTGCGGCGCGAAGTCGCCCGCCACGGACAGCTGTTCGTCGCCGGCGCGGGCGGTCGCCGCGTAGCCGTCGTCCTGGGCGTCCCGGCCGCCGCGGTCATGGTCGTACTGCCCCGCGAACACCCACTCGCCCTTGGGGACCGTACGGCCGTCCTTGAGCACCCAGGTGTAGACGAGGAAGCCGTCCCGCTCGCCGACCGTCAGCTCGAAGTCGTCCTCGGGCAGCGCGCGCCAGGCGCCGGTCGAGGTGACTCCGCCGTTCTGCGCCACCCTCAACTCGACGGTGAGCTCGGTGAGTTCCTCGTCCGCCTTGAGGGTCACATTGCTCTGCGCCCAGAACTCGTTGCTGTGCGGGTCGACCGAGCCGTCCGACCACAGCGGGCCGTCCTCCTCGCCCGCGGCGGGCGGCGGCGCGGACTGCGAGGGCGGGGTCGTCGAGGGCGAGGAGCTCGGCTCGCGGGACTCCTCGGAGGTCTCCGGCGTCGGGTCCGCGGGCGGGGCCGGCGGGAGGGGCTCGCGACTGGTCGCGTCCGGCGACGGCGTGGGCGTCGGCGAAGTGGCCACCGTCTGCTGCGGGGTGTCCTCCTTCACGGCCGACGCCACCGCGTAACCGCCGATCGCCAGCACCCCCGCGACCGCGGCCGTGGCACTGACCACCCGCACCCAGCCGAACACGGGGGGACGGGTCACCCGGTGGTCGGAACGGGTCTGCTCGGTCATACCGCGCTCGATCCGGGCGAGGATGCGCTCGCGGTTCGGCTCGTGCGCCTCGGCCGCCTCGTGCAGCCGGGCGCGCAGCTCGTCGTGCACGTCCCGCTGCATCGTCATCGGTCCCTTCCCGCGGTGTCGCCGGTGCGCGCCATCGCCGCATGCATCCTGAGCGGTGCCCGCTGGGGGCCGAGCAGTCGCTGCAGCTCCGCCATCCCCTTCGAGGTCTGGCTCTTCACCGTACCCACCGAGACACCCAGGGCCAGCGCGGTGTCCTTCTCCGAGAGGTCGAAGGCGTGCCGCAGCACCACACAGGCCCGCTTGCGGAACGGCAGTCTACGCAGCGCCTCCTGCACATCGACCACACCGGCCACGTCCGGGTTCTCGGTCTTCTCCTCGCGCTGCGACCAGAACAGGGCGATCCGGCGGCGTTCGCGCACGGCGCTGCGGATGCGGGTGCGGGCGAGGTTCGCGACCACGCCCCGGGCGTAGGCGGCGGGATGGTCGGCCGCGCGGACCCGGTCCCAGCGGTGCCACAGCGCCAGCAGAGCGTCGGCCGCCAGATCGTCGGCGGCGTCCGCCTCGCCCGTCAACAGATGGGCCAGGCGCGAGAGTTCGGCGTAGTGGCGCTCGAAGAAGGCATGGAACTCCACGGAGGCGGCGTCGTCGACGACTGTGCCCACGGGCGGTCTCTCCTGCCTGAGTGTGGCATGTGAATGACATGTGATCGTCCGGCGATCTTCCGGTCGAGGTGCGGAAGCGTAGCAGTGATCGAATACATGGTTCGTACGGGGCTTCGAACAACGTGTGGCCCATCGCACGTGAGCAGGCCTGATTCCGTAACACGGGGAAAACCTGAGACGGGTTCAACACGGGAACAATCCAGCCAGCATCCGCACACCGATCATTCAGGCAACAAGGAGCACCAGTCATGTCCGAGAGCCAGAAGACCGTCGACCGGCCAGGGGGCCCGCCTCCAGCCGTGAGCAGTGTCGACCGCTTCTTCAAGATCTCCGAACGGGGGTCCAACTTCGGCCGTGAGATACGCGGCGGCTTCGCCACGTTCTTCACGATGGCCTACATCCTTGTCCTGAATCCGATCATCCTCGGCAGCGCGAAGGACAAGTTCGGCGAGACCCTCGACCCGGTCCAACTCACCACCGCCACCGCCCTGGTGGCCGCCGTCATGACGATCATCATGGGCGTCGGCGGCAACCTCCCCCTCGCGCTCGCCGCGGGGCTCGGCCTGAACGCCGTCGTCGCCTTCCAGATCGCCCCGCTGATGAGCTGGGACGACGCGATGGGCCTGGTCGTCCTCGAAGGCCTGCTGATCTGCGTGTTGGTGGTCACCGGGCTGCGCGAGGCCGTCATGCACGCCATCCCACAGCCGCTCAAGCAGGCGATCAGCGTCGGCATCGGTCTGTTCATCGCCTTCATCGGGTTCGTCGACGCCGGCTTCGTCAGCCGGATCCCGGACGCGGCGAACACCACGGTTCCGGTGCAGCTCGGGGGCACCGGAAGTCTCACCGGCTGGCCGATCCTGGTCTTCTGCCTGGGCGTGCTGCTGACGATCGGTCTGCTCGCCCGCAAGGTCAAGGGCGCGATCCTGATCAGCATCGTCGTCATGACGCTGCTCGCGCTCGTCATCAACTCGATCGCCGACATCAAGGCCTGGGGCCTGACCACGCCCGAGTGGCCGGACAAGCTGGTCGACACCCCCGACTTCGGACTGATCGGCCAGTTCAGCCTGTTCGGCGCGTTCGGTGAGACCACCGTCATCACCGTCGTACTGCTCGTCTTCACCCTGGTGCTCTCCGACTTCTTCGACACCATGGGCACGGTCGTCGGCATCAGCGCGGAGGCCGGTCTGCTGGACGAGGAGGGCAAGGTCCCGGACCTCGGCAAGGTCCTGCTCATCGACGGCGCGGCCGCCGTCGCGGGCGGCGCGGCCTCCTCGTCCTCCGCGACCTCCTACATCGAGTCGGCGGCGGGCGTCGGCGAGGGTTCGCGCACGGGCTTCTCGAACCTGGTCACGGGCGGTCTGTTCGCCCTCGCCCTGTTCCTGACTCCGCTGCTCACCATCGTCCCGCTCCAGGCCGCCGCGCCCGCCCTCGTCGCCGTCGGGTTCCTGATGATGACGCAGGTCAAGCACATCGACTGGGACAAGTACGAGATCGCCATCCCGGCGTTCCTGACGATCGCCGTGATGCCGTTCACCTACTCCATCACGAACGGCATCGGGGCGGGCTTCGTCGCGTACGTCGTCATCAAGGCGGTGCTGGGCAAGGCGAAGGAGGTCCACTGGCTGCTGTGGGGGACCTCGGCGCTGTTCCTGGTGTACTTCGCGATCGACCCGATCGAGCAGATCCTCGGCGTGAAGTAGCTCAGTCGAGCGCCGCCTGCATCGTCGCCTTGGCCACCGGCGCCGCCAGCCCGTTACCACTCACCTCGGAGCGGGCGGCGTCGGACTGCTCCACCATCACCGCCACGGCCACCTCCTTGCCGTTGGTGTCGGACTTCGCGTACGACGTGAACCAGGCATACGGCGTCTTGCTGTTGTTCTCGCCGTGCTGGGCCGTGCCCGTCTTGCCGCCCACCGTCGCGCCCGAGATCTGCGCGTTCGTCCCGGTGCCCTCCTCGACCACCGTCTCCATCGCCGACTGCAACTGCTCGGCCGTCGAGGAGCTGACGATCTCCTTCGTGTCCGCGTCGGAGTCATAGTCCTGCAGGACATCGCCGCCGCCATCGGTCACCTGCGACACCATGTGCGGCGACACCAGCTTGCCGCCGTTCGCAATGGCCGCCGACACCATGGCCATCTGCAACGGCGTCGCCGTGACATCGAACTGGCCGATACCGGTCAGCGCGGTCTGCGCGTCGTCCATGCCGGAGGGGTACACGCTGGCGTACGCGCGCACCGGCACGTCCTGCGTCTCGTCGTTGAAGCCGAACTTCTCGGCCATCGCCTTCACCTTGTCCTGGCCCAGGTCGTAGGCCATCTTCGCGAAGACGTTGTTGCACGAGTACTGCAGCGCCGTACGGATCGTGGCGTTCTCGCAGGGCGCGGAGGTGTTCTCGTTCCGCAGCACCGTCGACGTGCCGGGCAGCGTGTACGGGTCCGGGCTGACCGTCTTCTCGTCCACCGACGAGTACAGCCCGTCCTCCAGCGCGGCCGCCGCCACGACCAGCTTGAACGTCGACCCCGGCGGCAGCGGCTGGCGCAGCGCACGGTTGGTCAGCGGCTTGTCGGAGTCCTTCGTCAGCGTCTTCCAGGCGTCACCCGCGGTGTTCGCGTCGGTGAGCGAGGAGGGGTCGTACGACGGCGTCGACACGACCGCCAGGATCTGCCCGGTCGTCGGATCGATCGCGACCGCGGCGCCCTTCTTGTCGCCGAGCGCCTCGTACGCAGCCTTCTGCACAGCCGGGTCGATCGTCGTGACCACATTGCCCGGATCCGCCCGCTTGCCGGTGACCGTGTCCAGGGGCGTCTTCAGCTGGGTATCCGTGCCGTTGAGGACGTCCTGGTAAATGCCCTCCAGCTGGGTGGCCGAATAGGCCTGCGAGGCATAGCCCGTCACCGCGGCGTACAACTCGCCGTCGGTGTACGTGCGTTTGTACGCGAGGTCGCTGCCCTTCGTCCGTGCCGAGCCGGTGATCGAGTCACCGGCCACGATGATGTTCCCGAGCGGTGCCGCGTACGTCTCGATCGCGTTCCGCCGATTGTCGTTGTCGCCCGCGAGCGCCTGGCCCTCGTAGAACTGCACCCAGGTGGCCCTGACCAGCAGGGCCAGCACCATGAGCAGCGTGAAGACCGAAGCGCGCCTGATCGTCTTGTTCATCGCACCCGTCAGGACGAGCGGGCCGGGGCGAATCGTTCCCTTGCGTGGCTTTTCTCATCGGGTGTTCATGAAACCGGCCTCGTACGCCGCGATCACCGCCTGGGTACGGTCCCGGGTCCCGGTCTTCGCCAGGACGGCCGCGACATGCGACTTCACGGTGGCCTGACCGACCGCCATGCGCTCGGCGATCTCCGCGTTGGTCAGCCCGCACGCCATCAGCCGCAGTACCTCGCTCTCCCGGCCGGTGAGCCTCGCCACCCAGGGCGGCGGCGTCGGGTACGCGCGCGCGTGCTCGGCCGCGAGGGTGCGGACGGCCGCCGGGAACAGCAGGGTGTCGCTGCGCGCGATCAGCCGTACCGCCTGCACCAGGGCGTCGGCGTCGGCCCGCTTGAGCAGGAACCCGGCGGCTCCGGCGCGCAGGGCGTCGTACACATAGGAGTCGTTCTCGAAGGTGGTGACCACGATGATGCGGGGCGGTTCGGCGAGCGTGGCGAGGATCTGCTCGGTGGCGCGGATGCCGTCGATCTCCGGCATTCGGACGTCCATGAGGACGACGTCCGGGGCCTGCTCCCGTACGACGGACACCGCCTCCGCGCCGGTCGCCGCCTCGCCGACGACCGTCAGGTCCGGCTCGGCGGAGAGGATGGCGCGCAGGGCGGTGCGGACCATGCGCTCGTCGTCGGCGAGGACGATCCGGACGGGTGGGCGGGAGGTCATGCGGGTCCTTTCATCGGCGCTCGTCGGTGGCTCATCGGGGGCTTGTGGGTCCCTTTATGGGGAGGCGCACATGGAGGCGCCAGGTGCCCGCCTCGGCCCCCGCCGCCACCGTGCCGCCCAGCAGCCGGGCCCGGTCCGCGATGCCGCGCAGGCCGTGGCCGCCGCCGGGACGGCAGGGGGATGCGCTGGTGAGGGGGTTCTCCAGAGTGATCTCCAGGTGGCCGTCCGCAATCCCGATCCGCAAGGAAACCGTCACCTGGTCGCCCGCGTGCTTCAGGGCGTTGCTCAGCCCCTCCTGCACAATCCGGTACGCCTCCCGGGACAGCACCGGCGCCAGCGCCTCCGGGTCGGCGTCGACGGAGGCGGTGACGCGCAGTCCGCCGGCCTTGGTACGGCGCAGCAGACCGTCGAGATCGGCGACAAGCGTCGGCGCGGGCGCGGTGCCGGGCGCGTCGCCCTCCCGCAACACCCCGAGGACGGCGTCGAGTTCACCGACCGTCCGCCGGGTGGTGTCCTCGATCGCAGCGAGGGCCTCCCGGACGAACTCCGGGTCGCTGTCGAGGACTCGGCGGGCCGCACTCGCCTGGAGGGTGACCGCGCTCAGGGCGTGTCCGACGGAGTCGTGCAGCTCGCGTGCCAGCCGGTTGCGTACGGCGAGATCGGCGGCGCGCGCCTCGGCCGCCGCGAGCCGGTCCTCGGGGGTGGGGCCGAGCAGCGTCGGGGCCCAGCGGGCGAGCAGGGTGCCCGCGGCGGCCGCGCACGCGGCGAGGGCGACCAGAAAGGCCGCGCCCGCGAACGGCATCAGCGCCAGCACCCAGGGCCGGTCCCAGGCCGCGGGCAGTCCGAGCAGGCCGTCGCTGAACACGGCCACGACGGGCAGCGCGATCAGCACCCCGGCGAGCGGCGGCACCGCCAGCGACATCCCGGAGATGATCCCGCCGAACCCGAGATGGAGCGTGAACCAGGCAGCCGAGCGCCGCTTCGCCACCCGGCTCCGCGCGGGGGAGTAGGAGAGCCGCTCCGCGTCGACCCCGCACAGCGAGCGCACCGCACCCGCCTCCAGCGAGCGGGTCAGCGGGAACAGCGCGGCGGTGAGGGCGGCGAGGGGCAGCCCGACGGCGAACGACAGGAGCTGAGCGCGGATGTCGGCGAAGACATAGCGCGAGTCGAGGGCCGGTCCCACGATGATCTGGCCGACGAAGACATACGGCATGGCGAGCGCGCCGCCGAGGATCAGATGGATCCACCGTCGGCGCGTCCGCCGCCCGAAAAGGAACCGGGCGAACTCCCTCACACGCGGCGCCGGGGGAGGACGGCGGACCGCTCCATGAGGAAGTGGGCCCCTACGGCGGCCGCCAGGATGCCGGTGATCATCTGGCCAGCGTAGGCGAGGTTCATCAGGTGCGTGGGGCTGTCGTCGGTGACGATGAGGGAGGCCAGCGTCAGCCATGCTCCCCAGCAGGCGGCGGCGCCGGAGCCGACCCAGGTCAGGGCGAGCGGGACCTTGACGGGCAGTACCGGGGCGCGTCGGAAGGCGAGCAGCAGGGCGCCGCAGACGGACGCGAGGAGGAAGAGGGCGTCCAGGGCTCGCAGGACCTGGAAGTCGGTGGTGTGGCCCTCGTCGAGGCCGACGGTGGCACCGCAGGCCCACAGCAGATGCAGGGCGAGCGGGAACAGGGCCACCACGGCGGCCGCCACCGCGAGGGTGCGCTGGACAGGGCCGGCCGAGGCACGCGGCAGCTCCCACACCCGGCCCCGCCACAGATGACCCCAGCGGTCGCGGGCGTACAGCGCGAAGAGCGTCCCGAGCGCGAGCCCCTGCACGATAAAACCGCCGTACACGACCCCGAACACCCAGTCGTGGAGGAAGGGTTCGTCCCCGGTGTCGTCGGAGTTCACTGTGCCGCCGAACAGCTTCACCAGGAGCTGGAGCGGGAACCCGGTCATGATCGGCGAGAGCAGCCCGGTGGCGACCCAGACCGGTCCCGCCAGCAGCCAGGCCGGCACCCGCAGCCCCCAGGGCCGGGTCAGCACCAGCGCGAGCACGATCACGCAGGCGTCCATCAGCAGGGTGACGCCGTTGGCGACGGCCACGGCGGACCGGTGCTCCAGCAGGGAGCTGCCCTCGGGGATCCCGATCTCGCTCCCCGACAGCCAGGCGACCTTCAGCCCGAGATACGGCAGACAGGACACGACGGCGACGGTCCGCAGCAGCGCACGCGGACGGGAGGGGGCGAGAGCGCCACCGGGCTGGGCGAGGAGTGACTGCGTCATGCGTCCACGCTCTCGCGAGGGCGGCGCCGGGCACCTCCTGCACGGCGACGATCCTTCTCCGCCGGACGGGGGAGATCCCGCTCAGCCCTCCAGCGTCAGCACCAGCTCGTCGATCTCCTCGCCGCGCGCGTTCGCGAACCCCCTGTCGTGTCCGCCGACCCGGAAGCCGCACTTTTCCAGGACCCGCACCGACCCCGCGTTGTCCGCCGCCGCCCGGGCATGGAGCGGGCGCTCCGGCACCTCCGTGAGAAGGGCCCGCAGCGCGGCCGTAGCGATGCCGCGGCCCCAGTACGCCCGGTCGATCCAATACGTGACCTCGCGCTCGCCCGGCTCCCCGTACACCGCCGCGTGCCCCACCACGTCACCGTCCGCCAGGACCGTACGGTTGAGGACGCCGGCCGAGGACCGGATCCGCTTCCAGTGGGCGTCGAAGGCGTCCCGGTCGGCCGGATCCTTCGCGGTGAAGGCCGCCATGTGCAGCGCCTCCGGGTCGTTCATCTGCCGGAAGAAGACCGGCAGATCGCTGTCGTGGACCTCGCGCAGTGCGATGTGCATATCGGTCAGAGCCTCCGTGTCGCCAGTGTCAGTCGGTCCCGCGCGTCGAACAGCGCGTCCTTCACCATCTGTTCGTGAGCCGGGGTCAGGCGGGCCACCGGGACCGAGCAGCTGATCGCGTCGCGGGCCGGGGTGCGGTAGGGGATCGCGACGCCGAAGCAGCGCAGGCCCAGGGTGTTCTCCTCGCGGTCCACCGCGAAGCCCTGCTCGCGGACCTGGTGGAGCTCGTCGATGAGCTTCTCGCGGTCCGTGATCGTGTTCTCGGTCAGCGCCGGGAGCGTCTCGGGGAGCATCTTGCGGACCTGTTCGTCCGTGTACGTGCTCAGCAGCGCCTTGCCGAGGGACGTCGAGTGGGCGGGGAGCCGGCGGCCCACGCGCGTGAAGGGGCGCAGATAGTGCTGGGACTGTCGGGTGGCCAGGTAGACCACGTTCGTGCCGTCCAGACGCGCCAGGTGGATCGTCTCCGTCGTGTCGTCCGACAGCCGGTCCAGCGTCGGACGCGCCGCCGCGACCACCTCGTCGCCGTCGATGTACGACGTACCGACCAGCAGCGCCCGCACCCCGATGCCGTACCGCGTGCCCGTCGCGTCGGTCTCCACCCAGCCCAGTTCCACCAGCGTGCGCAGCAGCATGTACAGGCTGGACTTGGGATAGCCGACGGCCTCCTGGACCGCCGCGAGGGAGTGCATACCTGGGCGTCCGGCGAAGTATTCGAGCAGTTCAACCGTCCGTACCGCGGACTTGACCTGCGCCCCGCCCCCCGTCTCGCCAGCCGACATCGCCCTTGACCCCTTCGTTCGACGGGAAATACTCTCCAACAGTTCACCATGAGAGACAGCGTTCAGTATATCGAACAACCCTGGTGAATGACCCCGTACTGCGGCAATACATGTGTGGAGGGACCCGCGGTGGCAGCAGCACCAGTCTGGAGTGTCGACCCCCGAACCGGGAAGCAGCGCGAGCAGGTTGCGGTGGAGGCCACAGCCCAGGAGGTGGACGCCACCGTCCGCGCCGCGCAGGAGGCGCGCGGCGCCCTCACCGACCGGACGGTGCGCGCGGCCTTCCTGCGCACCGCGGCGGAGCGTCTCGAGGCCGCCAAGGACCAGCTCGTCGAGGCCGCCGACGCCGAGACCGCGCTCGGCCCCGTCCGGCTGACCGGTGAACTCGCCCGCACCTGCTACCAGTTGCGGGCCTTCGCGGGCATCGTCGACGAGGGCGCGTTCCTGGACGTCGTCATCAACCACCCCGACGACACCGCGACCCCGCCGATCCCCGACCTGCGCCGCTACAAGGTGCCGCTCGGCGTCGTCGCCGTCTACTCCGCCTCCAACTTCCCCTTCGCCTTCTCGGTCGCGGGCGGCGACACCGCGAGCGCGCTGGCCGCGGGCTGCCCGGTCGTCGTCAAGGCCCACCCGGACCACCCGGGTCTGTCCGAGCTGGTCGCCAAGGTCCTGCGTATGGCCGCCGCCGAGCACGGCATCCCCGAGGGCGTCGTCGGCCTGGTCCACGGCTTCGAGGCGGGCATCGAGCTGATCAGGCATCCGCTGGTCTCCGCGGCCGGCTTCACCGGTTCGGTACGCGGCGGGCGGGCCCTCTTCGACGCGGCTGCGGCGCGGCCGGCGCCGATCCCGTTCCACGGCGAGCTGGGATCGCTGAACCCGGTGCTCATCACGGAGGCCGCGGCCGCCGAGCGGGCGGAGGCCATCGGTACCGGGCTCGCGGGCTCGATGACCATGGGTGTCGGGCAGTTCTGTGTGAAGCCGGGTCTGGTACTGGCGCCCGCCGGGGCCTCCGGAGACCGGCTGCTGAAGTCCCTCACGGACGCGGTCAGTGACACCGACGCGGGCGTGCTGCTCGACCACCGGATGCGGGACAACTTCATCGCCGGCGTCGCCGAGCGCACGGAACTGCCCGAGGTGGAGTCGCCCGTGACGCCGGGGGCGGGCGGTGAGCACACCGTCAGCGCGGGCTTCCTGACCGTGCCGGCCGAGAAGCTGGCGGCGGAGGGCGCGCACGACCTGCTGCTGGAGGAGTGCTTCGGGCCCGTCACGGTCGTCGTGCGCTACGAGGACGAGGCCGAGGCGAAGGCGGTGCTGTCGCGGCTGCCCGGAAACCTCACGGCGACGGTTCATCTGTCGTCGGAGGAGGCGGCGGGCGAGGGACGCGGGCCCGAGCTGCTCGCGGAGCTGACGCCGCTCGCCGGACGCGTCCTGGTGAACGGCTGGCCGACCGGCGTCGCCGTGGCCCCGGCCCAGCACCACGGCGGTCCCTACCCGGCGACCACCTCCACGTCCACGTCCGTCGGCGGTACGGCCATCGAGCGGTGGCTGCGCCCGGTGGTGTACCAGGGTGCGCCCGAGGCGCTGCTGCCGCCGGAGCTGCGGGACGGCAACCCGCTCGGCCTGCCGCGCAGGTTCAACGGCGCGCTGGAGCGCTGAGCCGACGAGGCCCGGTCAGCCCGCGTTCGACTCCAGGCCCGCGTCCCGGGCCAGGAGTGCCGCCTGGACTCGGTTCTCGCAGTTCAGCTTGGTCAGGATGCGGCTGACGTACGTCTTCACCGTGGCCTCGCTCATGTGCAGACGGGCGCCCGCGTCCGCGTTGGACAGGCCCTCGCCCAGGAGGGCCAGTACGTCGCGTTCGCGTTCGGTCAGGCCGGCCAGGCGGCGGCGGGCCTCCTCGCCGCGCGCGGTCGTGGCGGGGGAGGCGAGGGTGTCCACGACATGCCGGGTGGCGGCCGGGGAGAGATAGGCGTTGCCGGCCGCCGCCGCACGGACCGCGTGGATCAGCTCCTGCGGCGCGGAGTCCTTCAGCAGGAAGCCCGCGCCGCCGTGGCCGAGCGCCCGCAGGACGTTGTCGCGCTCGCCGAACGTGGTCAGGATCAGCACACGTACCCCCGGCGCGGCCCTGCCCATCTCGGCCAGTGCGGTCAGCCCGTCCATCACCGGCATCTGGATGTCCAGCAGGGCGACGTCCACCGCGGTGCTCCGGGCGGTCTCCACCGCCTCCCGGCCGTCAGCAGCCTCGGCCACCACGTCGATGTCGTCGGCCGAGGTGAGGATCATCCTGATGCCGGCTCTGATGAGCGGCTCGTCGTCGGCGACGAGGACCCGGATCACGCGGCCTCCTGCGCGGTGTGGGTGTGATGAAGGGACGGCAAAGCCCCGCCATCATGCCCGATCCGGTCAGATGTGCGACCTCGTTGCCGCCGTTCAGATCTCGTCCTTGTAGGACTCCTTCGCGATCAGCTTCCCGTCGCGGAAGCAGAACCGGTAGACGATGTCGTCGTCGATGTCCAGGTAGTGATGGCACGTCGCGCCCTCGGGCAGCGGCGGGCCGTGCTTCTCCTGGCCGTCGGTGAGCAGGGAACTGCCCTCCGGCAGCTCGGCCTTCACGTCTTTCTCGGCGTCGCCGACCTTCGCCGACCTGTACACGCCGGCCGATATGGTGCCGCTCTCCACCTCGTCGAACAGCGCCGTCAGCCCCCAGGCCCCGAGGGCGAGAACGCCCCCGACGAGGACGACGGAGGTGACGACACAGCCGAGGGCGACCTTCTTCTTGCTGCTCATGATGGCGGCGAACTCCCCTTGTGGGTCGGAACGGTCGATGACCGCTCCACCGTCGCCCGCCGCGCCTTCGCCGATCTGCCCCCGAAAGTCGTCGTCCGAGGCGACGGAGGTCGTGCCTTCGGGGCGGGGCACGGGCTCGCCGTCGCCGTAGGGCAGCACACCCGCGAGGCGGAAACCGCCTTCGGGGGTCGGCCCCGTGTGCACCATGCCGCCGACCAGCCGGGCCCTCTCCCGCAGGCCCGCCAGGCCCTGGCCGCCGCTCACCGCGGGCGGGCCCGAGGGTGCTGAGGCGGGCACGGGCCCGTTGGCCACCTCGACCACCAGGCTGTCCGGTTCATAGCGCAGCGCCACGGTGATCGGGGCGCCCGGCGCGTGCTTGTGCGCGTTGGTCAGGCCCTCCTGGGCGATGCGGTACGCCGCGTGGTCGGCGGCGGGCGCGAGGGGCCGCACGGTGCCGGAGCGGTGCAGCTCCACGGTCGCGCCCGCGGTCCGCGACGACTCGACGAGGCCGTCGACAGCGGCCGCCACGCGGGCCGTCAGAGGCTCGGCGTCGGCCGAGTCCGGCCGCTGCCCGGCGGGCGCTCCGGCGTCGTCCCGCAGGATGCCCACCGCCTCGCGCAGCTCCTGCATCGCGGTCCGGGAGGCCTCCCGGAGGATGCCCACCCCTTCCCGATGCCGGTCGCCCAGCTCCGGGTCCACCTCCAGCGCCCCGGCGTGCACGGCGATCAGGGCGAGCTGGTGGCCGAGGCTGTCGTGCATGTCCTGGGCTATGCGCTGCCGTTCGAGTAGGCGGGCCTGGTGCGCCACCATCGCCTGCTCGCGCACCAGTTGGGCGTTGTGCCGGCGCAGGGTGTCGAGCAGCCGGTGGCGCTGGGCGCGGTAACGGGAGGCGAGACCCGGCACGACCGCCAGCGTCAGGAACGAGCCCGTGGCCAGCGCGGCCGTCACGAGCAGCGACAGCCCGCCCCTCCTTGTCGGAGGCCATCCAGGCGGAGAAGACGTTGTGGAGCACGAGCCCGGCGGCGTACGCGGCCAGCGCCCGCCCGGGGCGCATGATGCGGCTGCCCGCCGACCAGCTCGCGCAGATCAGCAGCAGTGCCGAGCCGGTCATCGCCCCCGCCATGGCCGACGCGACGAGCAGCACCGTTGCCGGCAGCGAGCGGCGGGCCGGCGACAGTACGGCGACGGCCAGGGCCACGGCAACGCCCCGCGCTCCGAATACGGCCTCGCCGTCGGCGAGGCCCGCCGCCCCGGCGAGCACGAGGGCGAGTACGACCTCCCCGACGATCCGCTTACGGGGCCACGGGGAGGCGGCGACGAGCCGGGAGCGGAGCGGCCGGTCGGTACGGGGTATCAGTGCTGCGTCCACGCGCAGACGATAGACAGCCGCCCCCGGCCTCCCGCATCCGCCCTTCGGCGCACCCGCGAACGACGAAAGTGAACACCCGGTCCCCGCCGCAACCGTCATCTTTGGTCGCTGCGGACGACGACTTACGGAGACTGCCCCGGGCCGGGACGCGCGGTGAGGATGGATCCGCCGGAGAACGGGGCCGGCGGCAGAGAACACCGGCGCGGGGAGCGGAACAGTGGACAGTGCGCGACAGCAGGAGAACGACCGGTTCACCATCCGGCAGAAGACCACCTTCATGATCAACCGGTACGTCGTGACCGAGACGCTGCCGGACGGCTCCGACGGCAGGGTCCTCGCCTTCGCCGAGCAGAAGCGGATGACGCTCCGGGAACAGATGACCTTCTACACCGACGAGTCCAAGGGCCAGATCCTGTTCACCGCCAAGGCCCGCCAGATCCTCGACGTCGGCGCCCAATACGACGTGCGGGACGCGATGGACAACCCCGTCGGCTCGTTCCGCAAGAAGTTCGGTGCCTCCCTGCTGCGCTCGACGTGGGAGCTGGACCAGCCGGGCTCGGTCGCGGCCGTCGGGCGGGAGCGCAACCCGCTCGTGGCCGTGCTGCGCCGGGCCTGGGAGCTGCTGCCGCTCGACGTCGTGCCGTTCGTGTGGCCGTACCACTTCGACTTCACGTCGGGCGGCAAGCCGGTGCTGAGGGTCGACAAGAAGATCGGCCTGCGCGACCGCTACCTGGTCGATGTGGCCTCCCCCGATCTCGACCTGCGCCTCGCCATAGCCCAGGCCGTGGCCCTGGACGCCCTCCAGTCCCGCTGACCGGGACCCCCGGCATGCTCTCCGGATGGGCCGGGCCCCGACAGGACCGTTTCGTGCCGCCCACCGGTGAGGCCTTGGACCCCGCCTCCGACGACGCCAACTCCTTCACCGTGGAGGGCAGTTCGGTCTGACTGCGGGTGAGCCGGACCGGGCGGGCCTTCGCCTTCCACGCCTCCCGGAAGGGCGAGCGCTGAATCTTCGTCCGGCTGTTCACGCTGGGCGGGGAGAAGGCGGCGGACGCCGCCCTCGTCGGGTTCATGACGCAGTCGCCGATGGGGGAGGGGTGCGTCGTGACGTACGACCACGTGGAGTTCAGGCCGAACCGGCCGAAGGACCTGCGAGACGGAAGCTGAGCAGCCCCGTCACCGTGAGCAGGGCCGCGCTGACGATCACGCTCATCCGCATCCCCGCCACGAAACCGTCGGAGATCAGCGCCCCGAACACGGCGATGCCCAGCGCCCCCGCCATCTGCCGCGCCGCGTTGAGCAAGCCGGCCGCAAGGCCCGCCCGCTCGGCGGGCACGGCGTCCATCATCGCCGCGGTCAGTGGCGGCACCGTCAGCGCGCAGCCCAGCGCCATCGGGACGAGCAGCAGGGCCACCAGGACCGCAGGCGTGCCCGTGTCGACGTACAGCGTCATGAGCAGTCCTACGACGGCCAGGCCCTGGCCCACCAGCATGGGCAGCCGGGGGCCTTGGCGGCTCGCGAGCTTGCCCGCCACCACGTTCGTCACCGCGATCAGGCCCGTCATCGGCAGGAACATCAGCCCGGCCTGGAGTGCGGAACGGCCCTGCACCTGCTGGAAGAAGAGCGAGAAGACGAACACCATGCTGTAGAAGGCCACGCTGACCGCCGCTCCCGCGGCCACCGTCACCGCGACGGTCCGGTTGCGGAAGAGGCCGAGCGGGACGACCGGGTGCGGCTGACGTGCCTCGATCCGGACGAACGCCACCGCGGCCACCGCGGCCACCGCCAGCGCCGCCCAGCCCTGCGTGCCGCCCTCGATCACCGCGAACGTCAGCGCCGTGAGAGCCACCACCGCCGTCACCTGGCCGGGCAGGTCCATCGGTGCCGGACGGCGCTGTGAGCGCGGGGCCCGCACCAGCAGCGCCAGGATCAGTGCACCGATCGGAAGGTTGACGAAGAAGATCCCACGCCAGTCCCAGGCCGTCGTCAGCACGCCGCCCGCCACCGGACCCAGCGCCACCGCCGCCGAACCGCCCGCCGCCCACACGGCCACCGCCCGGGCCCGCCGCGCCGGATCGGCGTACGCCTGCCGCACCAGCGCCAGCGAGGCCGGCAGCACGACCGCCGCCGCCACGCCCTGCACCACTCGCGCTCCGATCAGCGCGGGCAGATTCGGCGCCAGGCCGCAGGCCGCCGAGGCGAGCGTGAAGACCGAGGCGCCGAGCGCGTACGCCCGGGTGGCGCCCGCACGGTCCGAGAACGCCCCGGTCGACAGCATCAGCGCGGCGAAGGCCAGCGTGTAGGCGTCAACCACCCACTGAAGGCCGGACATCCCGCCGCCGAGGGAGGAACCGATCGCGGGCAGCGCCACGTTGACGATGGACGCGTCGAGGCAGACCAGCGCGAAGCCGAGGAGCCCGGCGGTGAGGGTGAGGGCGGCTGGGGACTTCCTGGGCCACAACTCGCCCTGTGCGGCGGCGAGTTCATCGCCCTTGAGGGTCTGGTTCGTTGGCATGCCCTCCATGCTGCGGATCTGCGCCGTCGTACAGTAGTGGCCGGAATGCCATGCACCCGGAGGTTCTGGCCATGCCGCAGTCGCGCGCCCCGCACCGCATCGTCGTCGTCGCGCCCTCGCCCGTGTCGATGTTCAACCTCGCCATCCCGGAGATGCTGTTCGGCAAGGTCGAGGTCGACGGACGGCCCGGCTACGAGGTGGTCATCTGCGCGGCCGAGCCGGGGCCGGTGCCCACCAGCGGCGGGCTCGACCTGTATGTACGGCACGGACTCGACGCCGTACGGGAGGCGGACACCGTGCTCGTCGCCGGCACCGGGGAGCCCTTCGAACCCGAGGCGCGGATCGTGACCGCCGTGCGCGAGGCGGCCGCCGACGGCAAGCGGATCGCGTCCCTGTGCACCGGCGCCTTCCAGCTCGCCGAGGCGGGCCTGCTGCACGGGCGCCGGGCCACCACGTACTGGGCACACGCCGAGGAACTGCGCCGCCGGTACCCGCACGTCGACCTCCGCGGAGACGTTCTCTATGTGCAGGACGGCCCGTACGTCACCTCGTCCGGCTACGCCGCCGGCATCGACCTGTGCCTGCACGTCATCCGCACCGACTACGGCGCCGCCGTCGCCAACGAGGTCGCCCGCCGTGCCCTCGTCGCACCGGTACGGCCCGGCGGCCAGACCCAGTTCACCCAGACCCCGCTGCCGCCCGAGCGCGGCAACGCCTGCGGCGACACCCGCGGCTGGGCCATGCGCAACCTCGACAAGCCGCTCACCCTCACCGACCTGGCCCGCCACGCCGGGGTCAGCGTCCGCACCCTCACCCGACGCTTCCACGCCGAGAGCGGGGTGAGCCCGCTCCAGTGGCTGCTCCACCAGCGCATCGAGCGCGCCAAGGAACTGCTGGAGGCCACCGCCCTGCCCATGGACCAGGTGGCCCGCGCCTGCGGCCTGGGCACGGCCGACTCGCTGCGGGGGCATCTGGTGCGCCGTACGGGACTGACGCCGAGTGCCTATCGGGCGCAGTTCAGCCGGCTCGGAACCGGGGCGTCCGAAGAGACGTCCTCCGCTGCGTGATCAGCGTCAGAGAAACCGTGACCCGGGTGATCCGTACCGTCCTGCCCGCGGAGGCCGAGACGGTCGCCGCCCTGCACGCGCGCGCCCGGGCGACGTACTACCGGGACGGCATCCCGGACGACGGCACCGACTGGTCCGCCGCCTGGCGCACCGCCGTCGAGCGGCCCGACGGGCATGTGCTGTGCGTCGTCGAGGAGGGCACGATCGTCGGTCTCGCGTCCTTCCGTACACCCGAGGGCGCCCCCGCCGAAACGGTCAAGCTGTTCCAGTTCCACGTCGACCCCGACCACTGGGGCCGTGGCGTGGGTACGGCCCTGCACGCGGCCTGTGTGGAGGAGTGGCGGGCCGACGGCAAGCGCACGGCCGTGCTCGACGTGCACGTGGACAACCGGCGTGCCCAGACCTTCTACGCGGGCCGGGGCTGGCGTCCGGACCCGGAGAACCCGCCCGCCGAGGGCGACCACCATCTCTTCCTGCGCTTCTCCGTCACCGGGGAGGGAACCGGTGTGACCGGGGAATGATCCCGGCAGCTTGAACGTTCACCTATCTCGGCGGAGGGAGTCTCCGTATCCGTATCGAGCTGGAGCCGAGAAACATGCGCGTCGAGATCTGGAGCGACATCGCCTGCCCCTGGTGCTACGTGGGCAAGGCCCGCTTCGAGAAGGCGCTCGCGGCCTTCCCGCACCACGACGCGGTCGAGGTCGTGCACCGCTCCTTCGAGCTGGACCCCAATCGCCCCAAGGACGACACGGGCCCGGTCATCCCGATGCTGGCCAAGAAGTACGGCATGAGCGAGGCGCAGGCCCAGGCCGCCGAGGACAACCTCGGTGCCCAGGCCGCCGCCGAGGGCCTCGCCTACCGCACGCAGGGCCGTGACCACGGCAGCACCTTCGACATGCACCGCCTGCTGCACTTCGCCAAGGAGCACGGCCGCCAGGGCGAACTGATCCAGGCGCTGTACGAGGCGAACTTCGCCGAGGAGACCTCCGTCTTCGGCGACGACGAGCGGCTCGTGAAGCTGGCCGTCGCCGCCGGACTCGACGCGGACGGCGCCCGCAAGGTGCTCGCCGACCCCACCGCCTACGCCGACGACGTCCGCGCCGACGAGCGCGAGGCCGCCCAGCTCGGCGCCAACGGTGTGCCCTTCTTCGTCATCGACCGCAAGTACGGCGTCTCCGGCGCCCAGCCCGCCGAGATCTTCACCCAGGCCCTCACCCAGGCCTGGGGCGAGCGCTCCCCGCTGACCCTGATCGACCAGAGCGAGGCCGAGGCTTGCGGCCCCGACGGCTGCGCGGTGCCGCAGCAGGGCTGAAAGCCGCAGGTCGGGGCCGATATATAAGGGCTGCTTAGCGAAACCACGTAAAAATTCGCAATGGACGGGGAGTTCCAGGGGTCGCAGAGTGGTCCCATGGAGACCTTCGAGAGCCTCGTCCGTGCCGAGTTCGCCCCGGAGCACACCTACCTCAACACCGCGAGCAACGGCCTCCTGCCGGCCCGCACCGTCGCCGCCGTACAGGAGGCCGTGCGGATGCGGGCCGAAGGGCGGCCGATCGGCTCCCTCTACGAAGGCGTGGAACGCGTCCGCGCCGCCTTCGCGCGACTGGTCGGGGTGCCGGTCGAGCGGGTCGCGACGGGGGCCTCCGTCGCCGAGTACGGCGGACTGATCGCCGCCTCGCTGCCCGCCGGAGCCGAAGTCCTCACCGCCGAGGCCGACTTCGCCTCCCTGGTCAACCCCTTCCATATGCGCGGCGACCTCAAGGTGCGGGTCGTCCCGTTGGAGCGGATCGCCGAGTCCGTCCGGCCGGGCACCGCGCTCGTCGCGGTCAGCGCCGTGCAGTCCGCCGACGGTCGGCTCGCCGATCTGCCCGCGCTGCGCGAGGCGGCCCGCGCGCACGGGGCACGGACGTACATCGACGCCTCCCAGGCGGCGGGCTGGCTGCCCTTGGAGGCCGGTTCCTACGACTTCCTCGCCGCCGTCGGCTTCAAGTGGCTCATGGGCCCGCACGGCAACGCCTTCTTCGTCACCCCCGAGGACTTCGGCGGTCTCACCCCGCTGCTCGCCGGCTGGGTCGCGGGCGAACTCCCCTGGGAGAGCTGCTACGGCCCGGTCGAGGAACTCGCCCACTCCGCAAGGCGGTTCGACGTCAGCCCCTCCCTCTTCACATACGCCGGCCTGAACGCCTCCCTCTCCCTCATCGACGAACTCGGCGTCGACGCCGTCCACGCCCATGACACAGCCCTCGCCGACCGCTTCCGCGCGGGCCTCACCGACCTCGGCCACACCCCGATCCCGTCCCCCGGCTCGGCGATCGTCTCCGTCCCGCAACTCGGCCACCGCCAGCCCGAGTTGAGCGAGGCCGGCATCGAGGTCTCCAACCGCGCCGGCAACTTGCGCGCCGCCTTCCACCTCTACAACACCACCGCCGATGTCGACCGGCTGCTGAACGCCCTCTCCGCCTGAACCACTGGCGCGGGCCCGGCCGGGACGCTAGGAAGGGCACGTGGAGTCCACGGGCGAGACGTCGCCGGCGCCGGCCGCCGACGCGGAGTTGCACCGGCGGCTGGTGTACGGCGACGAGTCCGCGCTGGCCGAGGTGTACACGGCGTACGGACCTCTGGTGCGCCGGATCGCGGTACGGGTCACCCGCGCCCCGGCCGCCGCCGAGGACGTGGCGCAGGAGGTCTTCGCCCACCTGTGGAGCAGGCCGTACGCCTTCGACGCGCGCCGCGGCTCGCTGCGCACCTGGCTGTCCATGCTGGCCCACCGGCGGGCCGTGGACTGGGTGCGCGGCGAGGCCCGGCACCGCAAACACGCCCACGCCGACGACTCGGCGCTGCACACCATCCCGGAGCCGGGTCCCGGCCCCGACGAGACCGTGGTCGACCGGGAGCGCTCCCTGCTGCTGCACACCGCGCTCGCCGAACTCCCGCAGCCCCAACGCGAGGTCGTACACCTCGCCTACTTCGCGGGCCGCACCTACCGCCAGGCCGCCGTGGAACTGGGCATCCCCGAGGGCACGGCCAAGACCAGACTGCGCACCGCCCTGCGCACCCTGGCCGAAACGCTGGCCGACCCACCGGACCCCGCGCTGGAAAGAGGCGCATGATGGCGGTAGGGGCATCGGCTCCACGGGAAGGAGGCGTCCGGTGACCGAGCACGACGACGTACGCGATCTGCTGGCCGCCTGGGCCTTCGGCGCCCTGGACCCGGCCGACGCCGAACGGGTCCCGCCGCACCTCGCCGGATGCGAGAGCTGCGCGGCGGAAGCGGAGCGGCTGCGCGAGACGGTACGGCTGCTCGACGGGCCGCCCATGGGCGGACTGCCCGCCCGGCCCGCCGCCGGTCTCCCGCCGGCCCTGCTCGCCCGGCGCCCGGCCGCACCCCGTACCGCCGTGCACGCCGCGCCCTACGCCGCCGCCGTCCAGGGCCTGCGCGCGCTGCTGCCCGAGGCGGACGGCCGCTGGGGCACACCGGTGGTGCACGACTGGGACGTGCACGCCACGGTCGCCCATCTGCTGGCCGCCGACGAGGCGCTGGCCGGGCGGCTCGGCATCGCCGCGCGGGTCCCGGCGACCGTGCTTCCGCAGGACATGCGCTGGGAGGACGCCTGGAACCGGCGTACCGCCGATGTCATCGCCCACGAGCACGGCCGTACGCCCGAGGAGACGGTGGCCGACTGGGCGGCGCAGGCCGACGCGCTGCTCGCCACGCCCGAGGCGCGCGACGTCGAACTCGCCGCGCGGGCCGAGCTGTTGATGGGGATCCGGCTGCCGGTCGCCGATCATTTCGTGGTGCGCGGCTTCGAGGCGTGGATCCACACCGACGACATCGGCCGCGCTCTCGGCCTGGTGGTCCCGCCGCCGGCCGAGGAGCACCTGGAGCAGCTGGTGCGGCTCGCGGTCCGCATCCTGGGCCTCGCCCTCGGCCCCGACGCGGCGCCGGTGCTGTTCTCGGTCAGCGGCGGCGCGCAGTGGGTGCTGGGCTCCGGGGACGAGCCCGTGGAGGCCGAACTCGCCCTGGATCCCGTCGACTTCTGCCTCCTCGTCGGCGGACGGTGCACGCCCGAGGAGGTACCGAGGGGTGCCACGGGCGACGCGGCCGCCGTACGGAACGTACTGGAGACGGCCGCGTCGCTGGCGTGGCTGTGAGAGCAGTGCGGGCTACTTCACCGGGGTGAAGTCCCTGGCGCCGATGAACTCAGGACGCCGTACCGGCGCCGAGAACGGCTCAACCGCCTTGTTCTCCACGCTGTTGAACACGATGAAGACATTGCTGCGCGGGAAGGGCGTGATGTTGTCGCCCGAGCCGTGCATGCAGTTGCAGTCGAACCAGGTCGCCGAACCGGCCCGGCCGGTGAACAGCCGGATGCCGTGCCGGGTGGCCAGCGCGGTCAGCGCCTCGTCCGAGGGCGTGCCCGCGTCCTGCATCTGCAGGGACTTCTTGTAGTTGTCCTTCGGCGTGGCCCCCGCACAGCCGAGGAACGTCTTGTGCGACCCCGGCATGATCATGAGGCCGCCGTTGGTGTCGTAGTTCTCGGTCAGCGCGATCGAGACGGACACGGTCCGCATGTTCGGCAGCCCGTCCTCGGCATGCCAGGTCTCGAAGTCCGAGTGCCAGTAGAAGCCGCTGGCCCCGAACCCGGGCTTGACGTTGATCCGGGACTGGTGGACGTACACGTCCGAGCCGAGCAGTTGCCGGGCCCGCCGGACGACCCGCTCGTCCCGCACCAGCGCGGCGAACACCTCGCTGATCCGGTGCACCTCGAAGACCGAGCGGATCTCCTTGGACTGCGGCTCGACGATCGAGCGTTCGTCGGCGCGGATCTCCGGGTCGGTGACCAGCCGCTCCAGCTCCTGCCGGTAGACGGCGACCTCGTCGTCGGTGATGAGCTGCTCGACGGGGAGGAATCCGTCGCGCTCGTACGCCTGGAGGTCCGGGACCGAGACCGGTCCCGGCGCGCCGGGCGGGGACCAGACGACCGGGTCACGGCGCGGCGTCGTCACCTCGGTGGCGCCTCGGCTCGGGTAGAGATCGGTGATCGTGCTCATGATTCAGCCCTCCTCCGTCAGCAGGGGATAGACGCCGTTCTCGTCGTGGTCCTCCCGGCCGGTCACCGGCGGGTTGAAGACACACAGGCAGCGGAAGTCCTCCTTGACCCGCAGCGTGTGCCTCTCGTGGCCGTCCAGGAGGTACATGGTCCCGGGCGTGATCGTGTGGGTGAGCCCGGACTCGTGATCGGTCAGTTCGGCCTCGCCCTCGACGCAGACGACCGCCTCGATGTGGTTCGCGTACCACATCGACGTCTCCGTACCCGCGTACAGGATCGTCTCGTGCAGCGAGAACCCGACCCGCTCCTTGGCGAGGACGATGCGTTTGCTCTCCCAGGTGCCGGACGCGGCCTTCACATGCCGGTCGGTGCCTTCGATGTCCTTGAACGAACGGACGATCACGTGCTGAACAGCTCCTTCTTCTCTGTCGATTCAGACGGTTTCGCGGACGGCACGGGCGAGGACGCTCAGGCCCTCGTCGAGCTCCTCGGGGGTGACGGTGAGGGCGGGCAGCAGCTTGACGACCTCGCTCTCGGGGCCGGACGGCTCGATGAGCAGCCCGAGTTCGAAGGCGCGCCGCGCGACCCGCTCGGCACGGGCCTTCTCGTGGAACTCCAGGCCCCACACGAGCCCGCGGCCGCGGTACTCCTTGACGTCGGCGAGGTTCTCCTCGCAGATCGCGATGAGTGCCTGCTCGACCTGCTCACCGCGGGCCCGGGTCTGCTTCTCCATTGCCGAGCCGTCGGCCCAGTACGTCTCCAGGGCGGCGGTGGCGGTGACGAAGGCGGGGTTGTTGCCGCGGAAGGTGCCGTTGTGCTCGCCCGGCTCCCAGATGTCGAGCTCGGGCTTGAACAGGCAGAGCGCCATGGGCAGTCCGTAGCCGCTGATGGACTTGGACACGGTGACGATGTCGGGCGTGATCCCGGCCTCCTCGAACGAGAAGAAGGCGCCTGTCCGCCCGCACCCCATCTGGATGTCGTCGACGATGAGCAGCATGTCCTGCCGCTCGCACAGCTCGGCGAGCGCGCGCAGCCACTCGGGGCGCGCGACGTTGATGCCGCCCTCGCCCTGCACGGTCTCCACGATCACCGCGGCCGGCTTGTTGAGCCCGGAGCCCTGGTCCTCCAGGAGCCGCTCGAACCACAGGAAGTCCGGGACCTGGCCGTCGAAGTAGTTGTCGAACGGCATGGGCGTGCCGTGCACCAGCGGGATCCCGGCGCCGGCCCGCTTGAAGGCGTTGCCGGTGACGGCGAGCGAGCCCAGGGACATCCCGTGGAAGGCATTGGTGAACGACACGATGGCCTCGCGCCCCTTCACCTTCCGCGCGAGCTTCAGCGCGGACTCCACGGCGTTCGTCCCCGTAGGCCCCGGGAACATGACCTTGTACGGCAGATCACGCGGCCGCAGCACCAGGTCCTGGAAGGTCTGCAGGAAGGCCCGCTTGGCACTGGTCGACATATCGAGCCCGTGCGTGACGCCGTCCCGCTCCAGGTAGTCGATCAACGCCCGTTTCAGCACAGGGTTGTTGTGCCCGTAGTTCAGTGATCCGGCGCCGGCGAAGAAGTCCAGGTACTCGTGGCCGTCCTCGTCGTACATACGGCTGCCACGCGCACGGTCGAAGACGGTGGGCCAGCCTCGGCAGTAGCTGCGCACCTCGGACTCCAGGGTCTGGAAGACGCTGAGGTCGGGCTGGGTGATGGTCACGACGAATCGCTCCTCGATGCGTGGGGGAGGTCAGTGAGGGAGGGGACCGATGCGGTAAAGGACTTCGGGGTCGTGCGGCCCGTCGGGGAACAGGCCCGTCTCGAACAGCACCTCGCGCTCCATCGCGGCGCCGTGCCGTTCGGCGAAGGAGGCGAACAGCCGCTCGGAGGCGGTGTTGCCGGGTGTGATGGTGGTCTCGACGCGGGTGACGCCGTACTCGCCGCCGACCCGGGCGGCGAGCCCGTCGAGCAGGGCGGCGGCGATCCCGCGCCCGCGGTACGCGTCGTCCACCGCCACCTGCCAGACGAGCAGGGTGTGCGGACGGTCCGGCCGTACATAGCCGGTGACGAAGCCGACCGGCTCCCCGTGCTCGTCGCGCGCGACCGCCGAGGTGCCGGCGAAGTCGCGGCACCACAGCAGATAGCTGTAGGACGAGTTCAGGTCGAGGGCCTTGGAGTCCTTGGCGATCCGCCACAGCGCGGCGCCGTCGGCCACCACTGGCCGGTCGATTTGCAGGTCTGCTTGTGCGGCAGTCATGCGAATTGAACTTACCGAGGGAAATTCAAAAATGCATGGAGGTGGGGGGTTCCGTGGCCGGGCCCGATATGTTATCCGCGCGAGGGGTGAAGTGCCCTGTTTGCCCCGGGTATAGGGTGCAAAACGGGCGTGATGTGTAACGCGTCACAGCCATGTAATCTGCACGAGACCTGTCCGAATTACTCCGCTTGGCGTTCGCGAAATCTTTGCGTTTAGGTCGATGAAAAGCGGGCAGAAGAGAACGGGAAGCTGCCCCCTAAAAGCAATTCGGAATTACGCTGAATTCAGGTCCCGGTAACTCCGTCGATGCGCTCACGCAGGATTCGACAGTCCCGACTCCGCCAGCGCCGCCCCCAACGCTGCCAGACACCGCCGTACCGTCTCCGGCGTCGCATCCGCCCCGTAGTGATTCACCCGGATCATCTCCTTGGCCAGCGGACCCCCACCCGCCGCCAGCGGCAATGAGGGATCGCAGGACAGCGCCCGGGTCACCAGTTCCACTGCCACCACGCCCGGCGGGGTGCGGAGCGTCGTCGCGACCGGGGCCGCCTCCCTCGCCTCGTACACATACGGCTCCAGGCCTCCGCCCAGCGCCACCGCCCCCTCCCGCGTCGCCGCCGCAGCCGACGCATGCCGGGACATCACCGCGTCCAGGCCCTCCACCTCGATCCGCTCCACGCACGCGTCCAGCGCCAGCATCTCCAGCTGCGCCGGAGCGTGCAGCAGCGCGCGGCGGCCGCCGTCGATCCAGCGTTCCTTCCAGTCCAGCAAGGACAGGTACGAGCGGCGCGGGGCCTGAGCGTTTGCCGCCATGCGCGTCCACGCCCGCTCGCTCACCGACACCGCCGACACACCCGCCGGACCGCCCATCGCCTTCTGCGCCCCGACAACGCACAGGTCGACACCCCACGCGTCCGGCAGCACCGGCTCCGCGCCGATCGACGCCACCGCGTCCAGGTAGAAGAGCGCCCCGTGCGCGCGCACAACGGAACCGATCTCCGCCACCGGGTTCGTGTTGCCCGTCGCCGCCTCCGCGTGCACCAGGGAGACGAAGTCGATCTCCGGGTGCTCGGCGAAGGCCTCGGAGATCTGCGCCGCCGTGACCGCCGTGTGGAAGGGGACCGCCAGGTCGATCACCTTCGCGCCACAGTCCCGCAGCCAGTCGCCGAAGGTCTGGCCGTAGGGGCCGGTGATCACATTCAGGGCCGTCGTACCAGGGCCCGCCACCGAACGGATCGCACCCTCCAGCGGCAGCAGCGCCTCGCCCTGCATGATCACGACGTCCCGCCGGGTGTCCAGCAGCCGTGCCACCCGGTCCTCGATCGAGGCGAACTGCGCTGCGCTCAGCGGGGCGAGGTCCAGGAAGGGGTGGGTCACGGCGGTGCTCTCTTCTCGGTCATGGGGTCGACGGAGTCGAGCCTAGTCGGCGCGGTCTCACCCCCTTACTCCCGACTTCTTAGGCCGAACGCCTCGACAGCCATGGGTTTGGTTTGAGCTGCTCAAACTTCTCCTTATAATCGGAACGCACAGTTCCCGTACAGGAGGCTCCCCCCGTGAAGACGACCTTCGGGCGCCGGACCCGCATTCTGGCCGCAACCACCGCGACGGCCGGGCTGGTGCTCGTGGCCGGCTGTTCCTCGGACGACGACGGCGGCAGCGGCAGCAAGACCGCCGCCGGTGGCGTTGAGCTCGTCAAGGCGGGCCAGCTCACCACCTGCACCCACCTGCCCTACCCGCCCTTCCAGTCGGAGATCGACGGCGAGGTGCAGGGCTTCGACGTCTCGCTCATCGACCTGGTCGCGGAGGACCTGGGCGTGAAGCAGGCCATCGTCGACCAGCCCTTCGAGAACTTCAAGACCGGCGGATCCCTCAACGCCGGCCAGTGCGACCTCGCCGCCGCCGGTATGACCATCACCGAGGAGCGCAAGAAGAACGTCGACTTCTCGGACCCGTACTTCGAGGCCACCCAGGCCGTCCTCGCCACCAAGGACAGCGGCATCACGTCCTTCGCCGACCTCAAGGGCAAGAAGGTCGGCGCCCAGGCGCAGACCACCGGCGAGGACTACGCCAAGGGCCAGGGCCTCGACCCGGTCTCCTTCGAGTCCTCCGACGCCGTCCTCAACGGTCTGCGCACCGGTCAGGTCGAGGCCGTCGTCATCGACTACCCGGTCGTCCAGGGCTGGTTGAAGGACAAGGCCAACGCCGACGCCTTCACGGTCGCCGAGCAGATCAACACCGGTGAGCAGTACGGCTTCACGGTGAAGAAGGGCAACACCAAGCTCCTCAACGCCATCAACAACGCGCTGGCCGACGCCAAGGGCGACGGCACGTACAAGGAGATCTACGAGAAGTGGATCGGCCCGTACGAGGAGTCCGCCGCCTCGCCGAGCGCGTCCGCCTCCTGACCCCATGGCCGATACAGACGTACAACTCCAGCCGAAGAAAAAGGGCCTGACCCGGCGTCAGAAGCGCAAGCTGTCCCGCGGTATCCAGTACGTGGTCTTCGCCGCGGCCGTGATCGCCTTCGCGGTCGCGGCCGACTGGGACCGGCTGCAGAACCAGTTCGCGCAGGCCGACATCGCCGAGCAGATGTTCCCGGACATCATCACGCTGGCGCTGAAGAACACCGTGCTGTACACCGTGTCCGGCTTTGTCTTCGGACTGGTCCTCGGCATGGTGATCGCGCTGATGCGGCTGTCGTCCGTGGGCCCGTACCGCTGGCTCGCCGGCATCTACATCGAGATCTTCCGCGGTCTGCCCGCCCTGCTGATCTTCATCTTCGTGGGCGTGGCCGTACCGCTGGCCTTCCCCGGCACGGAGATCCCGGGCGGCACCTACGGCAAGGTCGCGCTCGCGCTCGGTCTGGTCTCCGCCGCGTACATGGCGGAGACGATCCGCGCGGGCATTCAGGCGGTGCCCAAGGGGCAGATGGAGGCCGCCCGCTCGCTGGGCTTCTCCCCGGCCCGTGCGATGGTCTCGATCATCATCCCGCAGGCGTTCCGGATCATCCTTCCGCCGCTGACCAACGAACTCGTCCTGCTCTTCAAGGACTCCTCGCTGGTGCTGTTCCTCGGTGTCACCCTGGAGGAGCGCGAGCTGTCCAAGTACGGCCGTGACCTGGCCAGCACGACCGCCAACTCCACGCCGATCCTCGTCGCGGGCCTGTGCTACCTGCTGGTCACGATCCCGCTCGGCTTCGTCGTGCGCCGCATGGAGACGAAGGCTCAGGAGGCCATCAGGTGAGTCGTCCCGAGATCCACGTCAAGGACCTGCACAAGTCCTTCGGCGACAACGAGGTCCTCAAGGGCATCGACCTGGAGATCCAGCGCGGCGAGGTCGTGTGTGTCATCGGCCCCTCCGGCTCCGGCAAGTCGACGCTGCTGCGGTGCGTGAACCTCCTCGAAGAGCCCTCCAAGGGCCAGGTCTTCGTCGGCGGTACGGAACTCACCGACCCGGACGTCGACATCGACGCCGTACGCCGTCGTATCGGCATGGTCTTCCAGCAGTTCAACCTCTTCCCGCATCTGACCGTGACCGAGAACCTCACGCTGCCGCAGCGCCGGGTCCTCAGGCGCGGCAAGGCCGAGGCCGCGAAGGTGGCCGCGGAGAACCTGGAGCGGGTGGGCCTCGCGGAGAAGGCGGACGCCTATCCGTCCTCCCTCTCCGGCGGTCAGCAGCAGCGTGTGGCCATCGCCCGTTCGCTGGCCATGGGCCCCGAGGTGATGCTCTTCGACGAGCCGACCTCGGCCCTGGACCCGGAGCTGGTCGGTGATGTCCTCGCGGTCATGCGCATGCTGGCGAACGAGGGCATGACGATGATGGTCGTCACCCATGAGATGACCTTCGCCCGCGAGGTCGCCGACCGGGTCGTCTTCATGGACGGCGGAGTGATCGTCGAGGACGGCATCCCGGACCAGGTCATCGGCAGCCCCCGCCACGAACGCACCCGCCACTTCCTCTCCCGCCTGCTGGACCCGGCGATGGCCGAGGTGGAGGAGGAGACCTCGGACCAGGTGGGCGGCGGCACCTGACTAAGGTGCAGTGCATGAGCGGTGTGCTGCAGGTGAGGGGCCGGATCCTGGTCGGGCCCGATGACATCCGGGACGAGCTGTGGGTCGTCGACGGCAGGATCTCCTACGACCGTCCCGTCGGCGCCCGTGATGTCCGTACCGTCGACGGCTGGGCACTGCCCGGCCTCGTCGACGCGCACTGCCATGTCGGCCTCGGGCCGCACGGCCCCGTCGACCAGGACATCGCGGAGAAGCAGGCGCTGACCGACCGCGAGGCCGGCGCCCTGCTGATCCGCGACGCCGGTTCCCCGTCGGACACCCGCTGGATCGACGACCGCGAGGACCTTCCGAAGATCGTCCGGGCGGGCCGTCACATCGCCCGCACCCGCCGCTACATCCGCGGCTACGCCCACGAGATCGAGCCGGACGACCTCGTCGCCTACGTCGCCCAGGAGGCCCGCCGCGGCGACGGCTGGGTGAAGCTGGTCGGCGACTGGATCGACCGCGACCTCGGCGACCTCGCCCCCCTCTGGCCGCGGGAGGCGGTCGAGGCGGCCATCGCGGAGGCCCATCGCCTGGGCGCCCGGGTCACCGCGCACTGCTTCGCCGAGAACTCCCTCCAGGACCTGGTGGAGGCGGGCATCGACTGCATCGAGCACGCCACGGGCCTGACCGAGGACCTGATCCCGCTGTTCGCCGAGCGCGGTGTCGCCATCGTGCCGACGCTGGTCAACATCGCGACCTTCCCCAAGCTCGCCGAGGGCGGCGAGAGCAAGTTCCCGCGCTGGTCGGCCCATATGCGCAGGCTCCACGAACGCCGCTACGACACCGTCCGGAATGCCTACGACGCCGGTATCCCGGTCTTCGTCGGCACCGACGCCGGCGGCACCCTGCCGCACGGTCTGGTCGCCGCGGAGGTCGAGGAACTGGTCGCTGCGGGCATTCCCCCCAAGGAGGCGCTCTCGGCGACGACTTGGGGCGCACGGCGCTGGCTCGGACGCCCCGGTCTCGACGAGGGCGCGCCGGCGGACCTGGTGGTGTACGAGACGGACCCGAGGGCCGATGTACGGGTGCTGGCCGCGCCGCGGCGGATCGTGCTGAACGGCCGCGTCGTGAGTTGACCGGGTGACTGTGGAGAACGTGCGTGCCCAGGGATTCGAAGATGTGCACGGAATGGTCACGTTGGAGTGAACCCTCGTCAGCTTGCTGACGAACACCTCCGCGCACGCAATTCTTACCGGGTCCCAAGCCTGTCTCTCTGGGGGTCCCCCACCTTGAACGGCAACAACTTCCGCATGCCCGCACGCCGTTTCGCCACCGTCGCGACGGCCACGGCCCTCGCCGCCGGACCAGCGGCACTGGCCGGCGCGGGTTCCGCGCACGCCACCGACGACCAGGGCCGCGCGAGCGCCGTGGTCCTGCGCACCGGGCTCGATGTGTCCCTGCTCAACAAGACCGTGAACGTCCCGCTCGCGGTCTCCCTCAACGAGGTCCAGGCGCCGCAGAGCGCCGAGAGGACCGCGCTCACCGCCCAGTTGGACGGCGTGGACGGCGGACAGCCGTTCAACGTCCTGGGCGCGGAGGTGGCTTCGGCGAAGGCGACGGTGACCGACACGAAGGCCGAGGGCTCCACCAACCTCGCCCACGCCAAGCTCCATGTCCCCGGCCTGCCCCTGCTGTCCCTGATCGAACTGGAGGGCGTCACCTCGAAGGCGAGCTGCGAGGCCGGGAAGACCCCGACCGCCACCTCCAATCTGCTCGGAGCGGTGACGGTCCTCGGCAAGAAGGTCACGGTGACGACGGGTGGCACGACCGACGTCCAGGTGCCCGGCGTCGGCGAGGTCCGCCTGGACCTGTCCAAGACGCAGACCACATCGAGCACGGCGGCCGCCACCGGCCTCGAACTCACGGTGTCCGTCAACCCGTTGAAGCTGAACGTGGCCGAGGTGACCGGCACGGTCACGCTGGCGAAGGCCACCTGCGAAGCACCCACGGTCCAGAGCGAGGAACCCGAGGTGGAACCCCAGGGCGGCCCCGTCGACGAGGCGGGCCTCGCCGAGACCGGCGGCAACTCGATGACCCCGTACCTCGCGGGCGGCGCGGTCGTCCTGCTCGCCGCGGGCGGGGGAGCGATGGCGCTGGCCCGGCGCGGCAAGGGCTGAGAGGAAACGGTCCTTTCCGCGCATTGACGGGCAGTTGACCCAGCAGGAGGGTGGGCCACCCAGGACTCCGGGCCCAGGGCCCGGAGTCCACATCCTCGGGGGAGGACCACATGACCATCGACGACATCGAGGACACGAACATCGAGGGCACGCGGGAGCATGCCGTCCCGTTCCCGCGCCGCAGCGGCGTCTACGGACGGGAGCTGCCCCGCCCCACCGTCCCGGCCACGGGGGGCGCAAGCCCGCTCGTGCTCGAGGAACTCCGCGTCGACGTGGACGGCTTGATGCCCACCATGACCGTCAGCGGCACCAGGACCCAGCTCTTCGGCGGCAGGGTGACCTGGATCGCCAGGGTGGCCTGGGACGACGTACAACAGGGGTACACGGGAGAGATCTTCTACCGCGACGGGAAGGCGTCCCTCGTCCCGCACACGGACGTACTGGTGAAGCTGTTCGGCGGCTTCCCGTTCGGCGGGGAGCGCAGGGCACGCGTGACGTTCACCGGCGGACCGGCGGCCGTGACCCGCACCTTCGTCTTCCGGCGGGCCGCCTTCCGCGAGGTGGGCATCGAGTACGACTGCGCCAGCGACGCCACCGCGGTCACCGACTACCAGCTGCACGCGCACCCCAACCGCCCGGCCGATCTGCCGGACACCCACCTGACCATCCAGGACGCCTTCACCCGCCTCGGCATCGCCGTCACCAAGACCGGCGGCGACGACGTGGTCCCGGTCATCAAGGCGGGCACCGACGGCCTCTGGACCGACATCGAGATGCACGACGCCATGCAGGTGCACTGGTCCAAGTGGGCCGACGCCCCGCAGTGGCAGGTGTGGACGCTGTTCGCCGGTCAGCACATCCGGGGCAGCGGGCTCGGCGGGATCATGTTCGACGACATCGGCACCGCCCAGCGCCAGGGCTGCGCCGTCTTCAGCAACTCCTTCATCTCCGTCCCGCGCCCGGGCGACCCGCACTCGGACCAGGCCGTGCAGCGGCTGCGGTTCTGGACGGCCGTGCACGAGATCGGGCACACCTTCAACCTCGCCCACTCCTGGGACAAGGACGAGCACACCCGGTGGGTCCCGCTGACGGACGAGCCCCTCGCCCTCAGCTACATGAACTACCCGTTCCGCTACCCCGGCGGCGAGACCGCGTTCTTCGCCGACTTCCGGTACGGCTTCAGCGAGAACGAACTCCTCTTCCTGCGCCACGCCCCGGAACGCGTGGTCAAGCAGGGCGCCGCCCCGTGGTTCGACGAGCACGCCTTCGAACAGATCCGGCAGGCCACGCCGAACGCCCTGGAGCTCACCGTACGGGTCAGCAGGCCCGCCGCCCGCTTCGAGGCCCTGGAACCCGTGGTCGCCGAGGTGAAGCTGAAGAACACCTCGTTCGTGCCGATCGTGGTGGACCGCAACGCCCTGCTCGGCGACCGCCTGACCGTGATCATCTCGGCCGACGGCCGCGAGGCCCGCCAGTGGGTGCCGTACGCCCGCCACTGCTACCTGGACGACCCGTACGTCCTCAAGCCCGGCGAAGCGCTCTACGCGCCCCTGTTCCTCAGCGCCGGGCTCAACGGCTTCGACCTCGCCGAACCCGGGCGCTACCGGATCCACGCGATGCTGAACACCGGCCCCGGCGGCGAGATCCTCTCCGGGCCGCTCAGCATCGACGTCCGGCCGCCCAGGAGCCGCGAGGAGGAGCTGCTGGCCCCGGACGTCTACACCGACGAGGTCGGCCGGGTGCTCGCCCTCGGCGGCAGCCGCGGCCGCACACCCGCCCTCGACCGCGCCAACGACGTCCTGCGCGAGGCCATGGAACGGCTCCCCGACAGCGCGCTGGCCGTACACGCCGCTGCGGCCCTCAGCCGTACGGCGACCGTGCCGGGCCGGATCCTCGTCGAGGACCCCGACCAGCCGGCCAACCGAGAGTTCAGGGCCGTCGTACCCGACCCGGAACGGGCCCTGCCGCTGATCGAGAAGGCGTACGGCGACCCCGGCGCCGCGGCCGACACCCTCGGCCACATCGGTCTGACCCAGCAGGTCGAACAGGTGGCCGTCGCCCTGGCCGCGGGCGGCGAGGGCAGCACCCAGGAGGCGGTCCGGCTGACCACCGACCTGGCCGACACCCTCGACGCGCGCAACGTGCTGCCCTCCGTGGTCCAGTCCGTGCGGACCACCGCGGCGGAGCTGGCGGGCTGACGCTCAGCTCACCGGTGTGCCAGGGCCAACGCCCGGTCCAGCGCCTGGAGGAAGGAGTTGACCGTCACCCGGTCCCGCACCGCAAGACGCAGCCACTCCTCGTCCAGGCCGGGGAAGGTGTCCCCCCGGCGCACCGCGAACCCCAGGTCCCGCAGATGCCCTCGTACGGCCGCCGCCCTCGGCAGTCGTACGAGGACGAAGGGGCCCTCCGCCGGTTCCACCACCCGGAGGCCCTCGGGGGTGAACTCCCGCAGGCCCGCGACGAGATGGGCCCGGTCGGCGGCGATGCGGTGGGCCGCGTGGGCCGCCTCGGCCAGTGCGCGCGGCTCCACGCACGCTTCCGCCGCGGTCAGCGCCGGGGTGGACACCGGCCACAGCGGCTGGGCCCGCTCCAGTTCCGCGATCGTCTCCGGGGCGGCGAGGACATAGCCGATGCGCAGCCCGGCCAGGCCCCAGGTCTTGGTCAGGCTGCGCAGGACGACCAGGCCCGGTACGTCCGTGCGGCCCGCCAGGGCCTCGCGCTCGCCCGGGACCGCGTCCATGAACGCCTCGTCCACCACCAACGTCCGCCCGGGGCGGGCGAGTTCGGCGATCGAGTCCGCCGGGTGCAGGACCGAGGTCGGGTTCGTCGGGTTGCCGATGACGACCAGGTCCGCCTCCTCGGGGACGGCCGCCGCATCGAGCCGGAAGCCGTCCTCCTCGCGCAGCAGTACCCGGTCCACCGTGTGCCCGGCGTCCCGCAGCGCGGCCTCCGGCTCGGTGAACTGCGGGTGCACGACCACGGGCCGACGCACCTTCAGAGCGCGCGCCAGCAGCACGAACGCCTCCGCGGCGCCCGCCGTCAGCAGCACCCGCTCCACCGGCAGCCCGTGCCGCGCTGCCACCGCCGCCCGCGCGGCCCGCCCGTCCGGGTAGGCAGCGAGAGAGACGAGCGAGTCGGCGATACGGTCCCGCAGCCAGAGCGGCGGGGTGTCCGCGCGGACGTTCACCGCCAGGTCGACCAGCGCCGAGCCGTCGTCACGGACCTCCGCGTCCCCGTGGTGACGCAGGTCGTGGCTGCCCCCGGTGCGCATGTCCTCAGTGCGCATGGGAGTGCGCCCCGTGGTGGTGTCCGTGGTGGTGATGGTGGCCGTCGTCGTCGGGGTGGAAGTGCGGCTGCTGCGGCAGGCCGACCTTGTCCTCGAACCCCGGCAGCGCGATCCGGTACACACAGGAGTCGCAGTTCATCCGCAGATCGCCCTTGATCGCCTCCTCGTACCGCTCCATCACCAGATCCAGCAGCTCCGGCTCCGGGCCGATGACGTCCGCCGAGCGCACCTCGACCTCCGGGTGCGCGGCCGCCCAGCCCTCCGTCTGGTGCCGTACCCGGTCCGGAAGGATGCCGGTGAAGAGGAAGTAGGGGAGGACGACGATCCTGCGCGCCCCCAACTGCACGCACCGGTCGAGCCCGCTCGGCACATCCGGCGCCGCCAGCGACACGAACGCCGTCTCCACGCCCGCGTATCCGCGCCCCTCCCACAGCAGCCGGGCCGCCTTGTGCACCTCGGCGTTGGCGTCCGGGTCCGTCGACCCGCGCCCCACCAGCAACACGGTGACGTCCCTGCGCTCCTGCGGATCGCGCCCGCCCAGGGCCTCGTCCAGCCGCCGCTCCAGCACGTTCAGCAGCGCGGGGTGCGGGCCCAGCGGGCGGCCGTATGTGTAGGAGATCCCGGGGTGGCGCTCCTTCTCGCGGGTCAGCGCCGCCGGGATGTCGCCCTTGGCATGTCCGGCGGACACCAGCATCAGCGGCACCGCGACGAACCGGCGTACCCCCCGCTCGACCAGCTCGGTGACGGCCTCGCCGAGCGGCGGCGGGGACAGCTCGATGAAGCCGCCCGCGACGGGCAGTTCGGGGTGGCGGCGCCCCAACTCCCGTACGAAGTCGCGGAACGCCTCGGCTCCGGCATCGTCCCGGGTGCCATGACCGGCGATGAGCAGGGCGGGCGGCGGGGTGGTCACGATTTCTCCTGAGGGTGGGAAGTGGGGTGGTACAGCAGGGCGTTGAGCGCCGCCGAGGCGACCGCGGAACCGCCCTTCTCGGACACGTTGCTGACAGCGGGCAGCCCGCTCTCGCGCAACGCGGCCTTGGACTCGACCGCGCCGACGAAACCGACGGGCAGCCCGATGACGAGTACGGGGGAGGCATCCAGGGTCAGCAGCTCCTCCAGCGCGGTCGGCGCGTTCCCGATCACCCAGAGGGCGCCGGGCCCGACCTGCTCGTACGCGAGCCGGATGGCATGCGCCGAGCGCGTCAGACCGGGACCGGCCACGGCGTCCCTGAGCCGGCAGACGGTCTCCCGGCGGGTGATCCCGGCCGCCACCATCTCGACGTCCACGACGACGGGGGCGCCGGCGTGCAGGGCGGCGTGCGCCTTCTCCAAGTCGGCCTCGGCCATGACGAGATCGTCCGCGTACTCCAGATCGGCCGCGGAATGGATGACCCGCTCCACGACCGCCCGGGTCAGCGGCGGGAAGTGCGAGGTGTCCAGACGGGCGCGCAGCCGCCGGTAGGACTCCTCCTCGATCGGGTGGACCACGCGATTCACTTCGGGCCTTCCTGCCAGCGGTACCCGCGCGGCGTCACCATGCGCCCCGCGATGTTCCGGGTCGCCGTGTTGCCCACGGTCACCACCGTCATCATGTCGACCGTCGCCGGGTCCAGTTGCCCGAGTGTCGTCACCCGGGCGGCCTCGTCGGGCCGCGAGGCGTTGCGTACGACGCCGACGGGTGTCGTCGGCTCCCGGTGCCCGGCGAGGATCGCCAGCGCCTTGGGGAGCTGCCAGTCGCGGCCCCGGGAGCGGGGGTTGTAGAAGGTGACCACGATGTCCGCCTCGGCCGCCGCCCGCACCCGCCGCTCGATGATCTCCCACGGGGTGTGCAGATCGGACAGGCTGATCGAGACGTGGTCATGGCCGAGCGGTGCGCCG
Organism: Streptomyces sp. NBC_00287; assembly: GCF_036173105.1. Lineage (NCBI taxonomy): Bacteria > Bacillati > Actinomycetota > Actinomycetes > Kitasatosporales > Streptomycetaceae > Streptomyces > Streptomyces sp. NBC_00287. The sequence continues at coordinate 2,234,429 of NZ_CP108053.1, read as the reverse complement.
AGGATCGCCCCGGCCGCGAGCGCGGCGGTGACCCCGGGTACGCCGACCACCTCGATGTCGTCGCTCGCCTCCGCCAGCGCCGGGGAGGCCATGGCGTACACCCCAGCGTCCCCGCTGCCGATCAGAGCGACGGCGTGCCCCTTGCGGGCCTCGGCCACGGCCGTCCGCGCCCGCTCCTCCTCGGCCCCGAGCCCCGACTCCAGCACCCGGGTGCCGGGCCGGAGCAGATCGCGGATCTGGTCGACGTACTGATCGAGCCCGACGAGCACGGAAGCGCGCCGGAGCTCGGCCTTCGCACGCGGGGTGAGCAGGTCCCGGGCGCCGGGTCCGAGCCCGACCACCGCGAGCCGCCCGCGTGCGGGACGTCGTACGACCGCGCAGGTCGCCATGGCCGACTTCCGCTTGGGGACGAGGAGTTCACCGCCCTCCCTGAGCGCCGAGGCCTCGGCGACGGAGGGGGTGCCCACCGCGGCGAGGGGAGCCGCGGAGGGGTTGGGGACCTCGACGGCCGCGAGCCTTTCGGCGGAGTACGTCACCAGCGGCACTCCCAGCCGTTCGGCGGCCTCGACGATGCCGGGCTCCTCGGACTTGGCGTCCACGGTGGTGAGTTGGGCCACCGAATGGACCGACAGCCCTTCCAGCGAGCTGTGGATCAGCTCCAGGATCTCCTCCACCGGCGCCCCCTTCGAGGCGCCGACACCGACGACGAGGGACGGCGGGCGCAGGACGACCTCGCGCTCGGCGGGCTCGACGAGCCGGTCGGTCAGGCGGACGGTGTAGGCGCCCTCGTCGGCGACCTTCAGCGCGGGCAGGGGCCACGCCAACTCCGCCTCCAGAGCGACTGGTTCGCCGTCCAGCAGGGCCCGGGAGACCGCGGCGACATCGCCCTCCACCGGGAAGCCGAGCGTGTCGAGACCGGGCAGCCCGACGGCATCGGTCGCCGTCGTCACCACGGGCTGCGCGTCGAGCAACTCCGCGACCTCGACGGCGAGTTCATTGGCGCCGCCGCCATGTCCGCCGACCAGCGAGACGGCGAACCGCCCGCCCTCGTCGACGCAGACCACGCCAGGGTCGGTCCGCTTGTCACCGAGCAGCGGCGCGACCAGCCGCACCACCGCCCCCGTGGCCAGGAAGCACACGAGCTGCTCGCACTCCGCGAACGCGGCCCGTACGGAGTCCGCCACGGGACCCTCGTACACACGCGTACGGTCCGGCCACGCCGCGGCCAGCCGGTCCCGCGCAGCCGCCCCCGCCGCGGTGGCGGAAATCAGGCCGATCACTGAGCAACTCCTTCATCAGAAGCCGGGGGCCGCACGCCCCACAGCAGAAAAACAGGATTGGTCGCCGCCAGCCGGGAAACTTCCCCCGGCAGCGGCGTGAGCCGCGAGGACTGCAGCAGCACCCCGTCGCAGTCGAACCCGGCGCCCACGAGCGCCGCCCGGGCCGCCGGCACTCGGTCGAGCGCCGCCATGGCGACGACCACGGTCCGCCGGGCCCGCCGCGCACACGCGGTCACGATGGTGGGCAGCTCCTGCCCCCCGCCCCCGATGAACACGGCATCGGGATCGTCGAGATCGGACAGCACCGTGGGCGCCGCCCCGTGCACGGCCCGTACGTCGACCCCGTGTGCGGCGGCGTTGGCGCGGATCCGCTCGATTCCGTCCCGGGTCTTCTCGACCGCGGTGACGGCGGCGCCGAGCCGTGCGCACTCCACGGCCACCGAACCCGAGCCCGCGCCGACGTCCCAGACCATGTCACCGAGCCGGGGCCCGAGCCTGGCCAGCGCCAGGGCCCGCACCTCGAACTTGGTGATCATCGAGTCCCGGTGCGTGAACTCCGCCTCGTCCAGCGCCCATCCGGCGGGCCCGACGGGCGGCCCGGCGACCGTACGCACCGGCCCCAGCAGCCGCGTCTCGTCCAGGCACAGGACGACACTCACCGCCGTACCCCAATCGCGGGCCGCGGCCTCGGCGGGCGTGACCCGCTCGACCCGCTCCTCGGCGGTGCCGAGCGCGCAGGCGACGAGCAGGACCCGTGCGTCGCATCTGAGGGCGGCCCCCAGTTCGGCAGGCCCGGACCCGGGGCCCGTCAGCACCGCGACCTTCGGCCGCGCCCGGCACACATTGACGGCCGTACGCAACTCCCGCCCGTGCGCGCTGACCACGACCGCGTCGTCCCACGCCACGCCGGCCCGCGCGAACGCGGCGGCGACGGAGGAGACACCGGGCCGCACGTCCAGCGCGTCGGACCCGAACCGCTCGGCCAGCACCCGCACGATCCCGAAGAACCCCGGGTCGCCGGAGGCCAGCACGACCACCCGGTCCGACTTCTCCAGATAGCGCTCGATGACGTCCAGCGCCGGCCCCAGCGGACCGAGGACGACCTGCTCGGCATCGGCGGGGACGGGCGCGGCCTTGAGATGCCGCCGCCCGCCGACGACGAGCCGCGCCCCGTCCAGCACCTTGCCCGGAAACGGCGCCCCCGTCCCCGTACCGACGACCGTGATCATGTGCTCGCCCCGTGCTCGCGCAGCGCCCGACGGGCCTGCGGGTCGGCCTTGCGGAAGCCGTGGAAGTGACCGGGGTGGTACAGGTGCGAGCGGGTGCCGTGCGCGGAGAGCGCCGGGCCGACCAGGAAGAGCGTGTGCTTCCAGAGCTTGTGCTCCTTGACGGTCTCCTCCAGCGTGCTGATCGTGCACTTCACGATCAGCTCCTCCGGCCAGGTGGCCTGGTAGGCGACCACGACCGGGGTGTCGGTCGGATAGCCGCCCTCCAGCAGCTCCCGCACGAGCTGCCCGCTGCGGGCCGCGGACAGGAAGATCGCCATGGTGGTCCCGTGCTTGGCGAACTCCCGCACCTCCTCGCCGGGCGGCATCGGCGTCTTGCCGCCACCGAGCCGGGTCAGTACGACGGACTGCGCCACCTCGGGGATGGTCAGCTCGCGCTGAGCGAGCGCGGCGACGGCGGAGAAGGCGGAGACGCCCGGGATCACCTCGGTGGCGATCCCCATCTCGGCACACCGGTCGAGCTGCTCCTGGGTACCGCCCCACAAGGCGGGGTCACCGGAGTGAATACGAGCGACGTGCAGGCCCTCCGCCTGGGCCCGCTCGTAGACGGCGACGACGTCCTCGAGGGACATGGTCGCCGAGTCGAGGATCTCGGCGTCCTCGCGGGCATGCTGGAGGACCTCCGCCTGGACCAGGCTGGCCGCCCAGATCACCACATCGGCCTCGGCGATGGCACGCGCGGCACGGAACGTCAGCAGATCGGCGGCGCCGGGGCCGGCACCGACGATGGTCACCTTGCCGGTGGGGGCATCGGCCATGGGATCGGTCCTCTCGGTATTGCGTTCGGGGCGGAAAAGTCAGTGGGTGCGCGGGCGTCGGACCCGCACGGACGCGCGCCGATCCGATAGCAAGGCCCTATGGCGGTCTTCGTCGCGCTCGGCGCGTTCCTGATGACGCTGGTCGGCGGCTGGACGGCACAGCGCGTGACCGACCGCCGCCATCTGGTCCTGGGCCTGGCCGGCGGCCTGATGCTCGGCGTGGTCGGCCTCGACCTGCTGCCGGAGGCGCTGGAGGCGGCGGGCGAGGAGGTCTACGGCGTACCCGCCGCGCTGCTCCTGTTCGTGGCCGGCTTCCTCCTGGCCCACCTGGTGGAACGGCTGCTGGCCGCCCGTCAGGCCGCGCACGGCGCGGAGGAGAAGGACGGCCGGGCCCCCGAGGTGGGCCTGACGGCGGCCGCGGCGATGGTCGGCCACAGCGCCATGGACGGCGTGGCGATCGGCGCCGCCTTCCAGGTGGGCGGCGGCATGGGCACGGCGGTGGCCCTGGCCGTCATCGCCCATGACTTCGCGGACGGCTTCAACACGTACACGATCACCAGCCTGTACGGGAACGCCCGCCGCCGAGCCCTCGCCATGCTGTTCGCGGACGCGGTCGCGCCCGTGCTGGGCGCCGCCTGTACGACGTTCGTGACCGTCCCCGAGGGCCTGCTCGGCGGCTATCTCGGCCTGTTCGGCGGCGCGCTGCTCTATCTCGCGGCGGCGGAGATCCTCCCCGAGGCCCACCACGAACACCCGGCGGGACCGACGCTGCTGTGCACGATCGCCGGGGCCGGGTTCATCTGGCTGGTCGTAGGAATCTCGGGGTCTTGAGGCGCTCACAACTTCCCGCCCCGACCGCCCTCGCGCCGGGCGGGCGCGATGAGCGTGGAGAGGTACGGCAGCGGCGCCCCGTCGAGCTCGGCGGCGGGCCGGATGGACTCCTCGGCCAGCCCGAGCGCGGCCCCCCAGACGGCATCGTCGATCCGCCCGGTCTCCCGGAGCGCCTCGGCGACCTCACCGGCCTGCCGCCCGAACTTGTAGGCGACGACGGTCCCGGGCCCGGCGAGGGCGTCCTTGAGCACGGCGGCACCCGCGGTGACGGGAACGAGGGTGAGCGGCTCGGTGCCTTCGGTGAGCACGGCACCGGAGCGGGCGGCGAGATCCTGCATGGCGGTGATGCCGGGAACGGTCTCGATGACGGTGTCCGGCAGCAGCTCCCCGATGGTCAGGGCGAGATAGGTGAAGGTGGAGTACACGTTGGGATCGCCGATGGTGGCGAAGGCAACGACGGAGTGCTCCCGCAGCAGCTGCGCAACGCGCTCCCCGGCGGCGTCCCAGGCGGCCTCACGCCGAGCGCGGTCGCTGCGCTCATTGAGAGCGAAGACGACGCGGACGATTTTGCTCTGGTCGACGTAGTGCAGAACGGTGGCCTCGGCCCGCCCCCGCTCGCCGCCATCTTTTCCATCAAATGCAGCCATCACAGGTACTACGACGACATCGGCCGCGCGCAAGGCATTGACACCCTTGACGGTCACCAGCTCCGGATCGCCGGGACCCACCCCGACTCCGATCAACCTGCTGCTGCTCATGACGTCCGGCACCTCTCCACGAACCGACGGGCGACACCGGGCTGCGACGCCCAGTGTGTGTGCAGATAACTCGCGTGCACACCTTGTTGTACGAAACCTTCGACCCGCCGCACAGGAGCACGCACACCCCATGCGGGAGCCGCCCCGGCCCCCGGCTCGACGACGGTCCGATGAAACTCATGCCCCCGCATACGGACCCCGGCCCCGACAAGCGAACTGTCACTCACGGCAACGGCATCCCGATACCCGAGAGTGAGCCGCTCGGACATCCGCGCATCGGCATCAAGAACCCCACACATGGGCAGCCCATCGAGCTCCCGACACAGGTAAAGCAGCCCGGCACATTCGGCGGCGACGGGAGAGCCGCCGAGTGCGAGCTCGCTGATGGCCTTGCGCAGGGGTTCATTTGCGGACAACTCAGAGGCATAGACCTCGGGAAACCCACCCCCGATGACCAACCCCCGGGTGCCATCGGGCAGTTCTTCATCCCGCAGAGGATCAAAGGGAACGACTTCGGCACCGGCGGCGGTGAGCAACTCGGCATGCTCGGCGTAGGAGAACGTAAAGGCGGATCCACCGGCAACGGCAACTACCAGCCCGTCCGGCGTTTGAGGACGAGGCCCTTTAGGGGCCGAAGGGGGGTCTGGGGGCGCAGCCCCCAGGGATGGGACGGGTAGGGGCGGCGGGGGCGAAACTCGCACAGCCTCAGCCGCATCCCAAGTCGCACAAGACAACGCACCCGCACCTCGAGCCAGCCCCAGCAACGCCTCCAGATCGCACCCTGCCTCAACCTGCGCCGCCATGGCCGCCACCGCGTCCACGGCCGCAGAACGCCGCTCCGCAACCGGCACCAACCCCAGATGCCGAGAAGGCGTATCCACCTGAGAAACCCGCCGAAGCACCCCCAACACAGGCACCCCGACCGACTCCAACGCCTCCCGCAACAACACCTCATGCCGATCGGAAGCGACCTTGTTCAAGATCACCCCCCCGACCCGAACCTCCGGATCCCACGACACAAACCCATGCACCAGCGCCGCAACAGACCGAGACTGCGAAGACGCGTCCACAACCAGCACAACCGGCGCCCGCAACAACTTCGCCACCTGAGCCGTGGACGCAAGTTCACCTTCCCCCGCGGCCCCGTCGTACAGCCCCATCACACCCTCGACGACGGCAAGATCACACCCGAGCGCCCCATGAAGAAACAACGGCCCGACCAACTCCGGCCCACACAGATACGCATCGAGATTCCGCCCCACCCGCCCAGTCGCGAGCGCGTGATACCCGGGATCGATGTAATCCGGCCCCACCTTGTGCGGAGACACAACAAGCCCCCGCGCGGCGAACGCGGCCATCAGCCCCGTGGCAACGGTGGTCTTGCCACTGCCCGAAGAAGGCGCGGCAATGACCAGCCGAGGGACGGAAGAAGTCACCACTCGATGCCCCTCTGCCCCTTCTGCCCGGCGTCCATGGGGTGCTTGACCTTGGACATGTCGGTCACGAGGTCGGCGAAGTCGACGAGCTTCTCGGGAGCGTTCCGCCCGGTGATGACGACATGCTGGGTACCGGGCCGATCCCGAAGAACAGAGATCACCTCATCGGTGTCCACCCACCCCCAGTGCATGGGATAGGCGAACTCATCCAGCACATACAGCTTGTACGTCTCGGCAGCCAGATCCCGCTTGACCTGTTCCCAGCCCTCCCGGGCCTTGTCCTCATTGTCCATCTGGTCATCGCGCTGTACCCAGGACCAGCCCTCACCCATCTTGTGCCAGTCGACGGACCCGCCCTCCCCACTGGCCCCCAGCACCCGCAGCGCGTTCTCCTCGCCGACCTTCCACTTCGCCGACTTGACGAACTGGAACACCCCGATCGGCCACCCCTGATTCCAGGCACGCAGCGCAAGCCCAAAAGCAGCGGTCGACTTGCCCTTGCCAATGCCCGTATGCACAACGACCAACGGCCGATTACGCCGCTGACGCGTAGTCAGCCCATCGTCCGGAACCACACTCGGCTGCCCCTGAGGCATTACGCGGCCCTCCTCTGTACGTCCTTCACCAGACCGGCGATCGAGTCGGCCCGCAACTCGTCCAACGTCACCGCCGTACCGCCCAGCTCGCCGGCCAACTGCCCGGCGAGCCACAGCCGCACGGGCCCGGACTCACAGTCGACGACAACCGACGCGACCCCTTCGGCAGCGAACAGCCGAGCCGCCCGCCCGGCCAGCGCGACCGGCTCGGGCCCACCGGTGGCCCGCCCATCGGTCACCACGACGACAAGCGCCCGCCGCGCAGGATCCCGAAGCCGCTCCACCCGCAACACGTCATGCGCCTTGAGCAGCCCAGCGGCGAGCGGCGTACGCCCACCCGTGGGCAACGACTCCAACCGAGCCGCGGCCGCGTCGACGGACGACGTCGGCGGCAACGCGACATCCGCCGCCGAGCCCCGGAACGTCACCAACCCCACCTTGTCCCGCCGCTGATAGGCGTCCAGCAACAGCGAGAGCACAGCACCCTTTACGGCACTCATCCGCTGCCGGGCCGCCATCGACCCGGACGCGTCGACCACGAACAGCACGAGGTTGCCCTCACGCCCCTCCCGGGTCGCCTGCCGCAGATCGTCCCGCCGTACGACAAGCCCCCGCCCGGACCGCCCACGGGCCCGCTGATGCGGCGCGGCCGCCTGCACGGTCGCCGCGAGGTGCAGCTTGGTCAGCGCCCCCCGAGGCCGCCGCGCACCGGTCGTCCGACCGTGCTCGGTCCGAGCCCGCGAACGCCGACCCGAGGCCCCCTCACCGATCCCGGGCACGCTCAGCACCTTGGTGCGGAAGGGCTCGGAGGCCCGTACGGGCTGCTGCTCGCCGGCTCCCGAGGGCTGCGGCTCACCGTCCTCACCGGCCTCGGGCCGCGCACCCGTGTCCCCGCCCTGCGGACCGGAGTCACCGGCATCCGGCTCGGGCGAACCGCCGCCCCCACCGGGCCCGTCGGGATCGGGGTCCTCGTCGTCCTCGCCGGAGAACTCCTCCAGCGTCTGGTCCAGCTTGTCCTCGTCAAGTCCGGGCGCGTCGAAGGGATTACGCCGCCGCCGGTGCGGCAGCGCGAGCAGCGCGGCCTGCCGTACGTCCTCGGCCAGCACCTCCGTCCGCCCGGCCCACGCGGCCAACGCGGTGGCGGTACGCGCCATCACGATGTCCGCGCGCATCCCGTCCACCTCGAAGGCCGCACAGGTCGCCGCGATCTGCCGAAGCGCCCCGTCCCCGAGCCGCACCGACGGCAACAACTCCCGTGCGGCGACGATCCGTTGACGTACGGACGCCTCCTCGTCCGCCCAACGGCCCGCGAACCCGCCCGGATCGTCGTCGTAGGCGAGCCGCCGCCGTACGACCTCCACCCGCTGATCGGGCTCCCGCGAGGCCGTGACCTCCACGGTCAGTCCGAACCGGTCGAGGAGCTGCGGCCTGAGCTCGCCCTCCTCGGGGTTCATGGTGCCGACGAGCAGGAACTTCGCGGCGTGCCGTACGGAGACACCCTCCCGCTCCACGTACGACGCACCCATCGCGGCGGCGTCGAGCAGCAGGTCGACCAGGTGGTCGTGGAGGAGGTTGACCTCGTCGACGTAGAGGATGCCGCGGTGCGCGTCGGCGAGCAGACCGGGCTCGAAGGCCTTGACGCCCTCCGCGAGCGCCCGCTCGATGTCGAGGGCGCCCACGAGCCGGTCCTCGGAGGCGCCGACGGGGAGTTCGACCATGCGGGCGGGGCGTGCGGTGCCGTTACCGGGCTCGTGCGGTCCGTCCGGGCAGGCGGGGTCCGGCTGAGCCGGGTCGCAGGAGAACCGGCATCCGGGGACGACGGTCACCTCGGGCAGCAGCGCCGAAAGGGCGCGTACCGCCGTCGACTTGGCGGTGCCCTTCTCGCCGCGCACCAGTACACCGCCGACGGCCGGCGACACGGCGTTCAGCAGCAGCGCGAGCCGTAGATCGTCCTGGCCGACTACGGCCGTGAACGGGAAGGGAGTGGTCACTGGTCGCCCTCCAAGTCGCCTTCCAGCTCCAGATATGTGGCCCGCAGCCGCTCCAGCGTCTCCGCGTCCGGCTCGGCCCACAGGCCACGGTCCGCCGCCTCCAGCAGCCGCTCGGTGATCCCGCGCAGCGCCCAGGGGTTGGACTCCTTCATGAAGTCCCGGTTCTCCGGGTCGAAGACGTACTCGGCGCTGAGCTTCTCGTACATCCAGTCGTCCACGACCCCGGCGGTGGCGTCGTAACCGAAGAGGTAGTCGACGGTCGCCGCCATCTCGAAGGCGCCCTTGTAGCCGTGCCGGCGCATCGCCGCCATCCAGCGCGGGTTGACCACCCGGGCCCGGAAGACGCGGTGCGTCTCCTCGCCGAGCGTGCGGGTCTTGACCTGGTCGGGGGTGGCGGAGTCGCCGACGTACGCCTCGGGGGAGGCGCCCGTCAGATGGCGCACCATGGCGACCATGCCGCCGTGGTACTGGAAGTAGTCGTCGGCGTCGACCAGGTCGTGCTCGCGGGTGTCGACGTTCTTCGCCGCCACCGCGATCCGCCTGAACGCCGTCTCCATGTCCCCGCGCGCCGCCCGCCCGTCGAGCCCGCGACCGTAGGCGTAGCCGCCCCACACCGCGTACACCTCGGCCAGGTCGGCGTCGGAGCGCCAGTTGCGGGCGTCGATGAGCGGCAGCAGACCGGCGCCGTACGCGCCCGGCTTGGAGCCGAAGACCCGGGCGGTCGCCCGCCGTCGGTCACCGTGCTCGGCGGTGTCCTCGTCCACATGGGCCCGTACGAAGTTGGACTCGGCGGGCTCGTCCAGCTCGGCCACCGCCCGCACCGCGTCGTCGATCAGCGCGACCACATGCGGGAACGCGTCCCGGAAGAACCCGGAGATGCGGACGGTGACGTCGATGCGCGGCCGCCCCAGCTCCTCCAGAGCTACCACCTCGAACCCGGTGACCCGGCGCGAGGCGTCGTCCCACACCGGACGGCAGCCCAGCAGCGCCAGGATCTCCGCGATGTCGTCGCCCTGGGTGCGCATGGCGGAGGTGCCCCACACCGTGAGCCCGACGGACTTCGGGTACTGACCGGTGTCCTGCAGATACCGGGCGACCAGCGAGTCGGCGAGGGACTGGCCGACCTCCCAACTCAGCCGGGAGGGAATGGCCTTGGGGTCGACGGAGTAGAAGTTCCGGCCGGTCGGCAGGACGTTGACCAGGCCGCGGGTCGGCGACCCGGAGGGGCCGGCCGGGACGTAACCGCCGTCCAGGGCCCGCAGAATGTGCCCGATCTCGTCCGTCGTCCGGGCCAGACGCGGTACGACCTCGTTGCAGGCGAACTCCAACACGGCGACGGCGTCGGGCAGTTCGGTGCCGACCACCTCGCGCACGAGCGCCGGAACCGCGGCGGCCCGCCACTCCCGCTCCTCCATGCCCTCCGCGACCCGGCGGCACAGCTGCTCCAGCAGATCGATCGCGTCGGCGGCCGACCGCGACGGACCCTCGACCAGCTCGGACAGCTCGACCGGCACCTTCACCGGCGCGCCCGGCTCGGCCAGCAACTCCTTCTCGCTGAGCCCGAAATGGGCCGCGAACGAGGACCGGAGCCCCGGCAGGGCGTTCGCCTGTCCGCCCCACACCTGCGAGGCGCGCAACACGGCGAGCACCAGGTTCACCCGAGGCTCACCGACCGGACCGCCACCCAGGATGTGCAGACCGTCGCGGATCTGCACATCCTTGATCTCGCACAGATAGCCGTCGATGTGCATGACGAACGAGTCGAAGTCGTCGTCGTCCGGCTGGTCCTCGACATGCAGATCGTGGTGCAGCTCGGCCGCCTTCACCAGCGTCCAGATCTGCGCTCGGACGGCCGGCGCCTTCGTCGGATCGAGGTCGCTCACCAGCGCGTACTCGTCGAGGAGTTGCTCCAGCTTGGCCAGATCGCCGTAGGTGTCGGCGCGCGCCATCGGCGGTACGAGGTGGTCGACGACCGTGGCGTGCCCGCGCCGCTTGGCCTGGGTGCCCTCGCCGGGGTCGTTGACGATGAACGGGTAGATCAGCGGGAGTTCACCGAGCACGGCGTCCGGCGCACAGCCTCCGCTGAGCCCGAGCCCCTTGCCGGGCAGCCACTCCATCGTGCCGTGCTTGCCCATGTGGACGATGGCGTCGGCGCCGAAGGAGTTCTCCAGCCAGCGGTAGGCGGCCATGTAGTGGTGGGACGGCGGCATGTCCGGGTCGTGGTAGATCGCGATCGGGTTCTCGCCGAAGCCGCGCGGCGGCTGGATCATCACGACGACATTGCCGAACTGGAGGGACGCGAGCACGATCTCGTCCCCGTCGACATACAGCGACCCCGGCGGCTCGCCCCACGCCTCCAGCATGGCGTCCCTGAGCTCCGGGTCGAGCTTGTCGAACCACGCCTGATAGTCGGCCAGCGGCACCCGTGCGGGCGCGGAGGCCAGCTGCTCCTCGGTAAGCCACTCGACGTCATGACCACCGGCCTCGATGAGCCGGTGGATCAACTCGTCGCCGCCGGAGGGGTATTCGGTGAGGGAGTACCCGGCCTCTCGCAGCGCGTCCAGCACCCGCACCGCCGAAGCGGGCGTGTCGAGCCCGACCGCGTTGCCGACGCGGGAGTGCTTGGTCGGGTAGGCGGTGAAGACGAGCGCCAGCTTCTTCTCGGCGTTCGGCTTGTGCTTCAACCGCGCATGCCGTACGGCGATTCCGGCGACGCGCGCGGCCCGCTCGGGGTCGGCGACGTACACCGGGACGTCGTCGGGCCCCTGCTCCTTGAAGGAGAAGGGCACCGTGATGAGCCGCCCGTCGAACTCCGGGATCGCGACCTGCATGGCCGCGTCCATGGGGGAGAGGGCGGCATCGGACTCGTCCCAGGTTTTTCGTGACGAGGTCAGACAAAGCCCTTGCAGGACAGGGATGTTGAGGTCGGCGAGAGCGCCGATGTCCCACGCCTCCTCGTCACCGCCGGCCGACGCCTGCGAGGCGTGCGTACCGCCGGCGGCGAGGACCGTGGCGACGAGGGCATCGGCCTTGCCGAGGATCTCGTACAGCTCCGGGTCCGCGCCGCGCAGCGAACCGCAGTACACGGGAAGGGCGTTGACGCCCCGTGCCTCGATGGCTTCGCACAGGGTGTCCACGAAGGCGGTGTTGCCGCTGAGCTCGTGGGCCCGGTAGAAGAGCACGCCGACGGTGGGGCGGCCCGGCCGGAGTTCACGGCTGTCATGGACGCCGTACTCCGGCATCTTCTGCGGCTCGACGAAGCCCTCGCCCGTCAGCAGCACGGTGTCCGAGAGGAACCGGGCGAGTTCGGTGAGGTTGGCGGGCCCGCCCTCGACGAGGTACTTCAGCGCCTCGGCGACGACACCGGCGGGGACCGAGGACTCGGCCATCAACTCGGCGTCCGGGACGGTCTCGCCGCCCAGCAGCACGGTGGGGATGCCGGACGCCTTCAGCGTGGCGAGCCCGTCCTCCCAGGCCCGCTTGCCACCGAGCAGCCGTACGACGGCGATGTCGGAGCCCTCGATGAGGGCGGGCAACTCCTCGGCGACGTCCACGCGGGTCGGATTGCCGATCCGGTAGGAGGCACCGGACGCAGCCCTGGCCGCCAGCAGATCCGTGTCGGCGGTGGACAACAACAACACTGTGCTCATGCGGGCGCTCCCGGTGGAATGAAAGGCAGTCCTTGCGGCGCGCCCGACTCGATGAGCCGCCAGAGCGCGTCGGTGTCCGCGTGTTGTTCGATCAGATCGCCGAGCCGGTCGAGCTGCTCCTCGCGCAGCGCGGCGAACGTTGTGTCCGGTGCCGGTACGAAGCGGCGGCCCGCGGCGGCCGCCACCTCGCGCAGAAAGGCCCGCCGGAAGCCGTCCGACTCCAGCGAGCCGTGCCAGTGCGTGCCCCAGGTCTGTTCGACCCGGCAGCCGTCGAGGAAGGGTTCACCGCCGTTTATGGAAGCGACCCCGTGATGGATCTCGTACCCCTCGACCTGCTCGCCGAGGGCTTCCCCGGTCGGCCGGGTGAGGGTCTTCTCGCGCGCGAACCGCACCCGCACGGGCAGGATGCCGAGCCCCTCGACATGGCCCCTGCGGCTCTCGACCTCGTCCTCGATGTGCTCGCCGAGGATCTGGAAGCCGCCACAGATGCCGAGGATGGGCTTCTGCTCCGAGGCCCTGCGGATCAGCGCCTCCGCAAGGCCCCGCTCGCGCAGCCACTCCAGCGCCTTGACGGTCCCCCGGGTACCGGGCACGACGACGAGGTCGGCGTCGGCCAGTTCCTCGGGCCGGTCCACGAACCGTACGACGACGCCGGGTTCGGCGGCGAGGGCGTCGACGTCGGTGAAGTTGGACATGAGGGGGACGGCACAGACGGCGACGCGCAGGACGTCCTCGCCGACGGGGGAGGAGACCTGGGACTCGCGCACGGTCCCCCGCAGGGAGACGCGCAGCCCGTCCTCCTCGTCGATGCCGAGGCCGTGCTGGAAGGGCAGGACGCCGTAGGTGTGCCGCCCGGTGAGGCCATGGAGCATGTCGAGCCCGGGTTCGAGGAGGCTGACGTCCCCCCGGAACTTGTTCACGAGGAACCCGGCGACCAGCTTCTGGTCCTCTTCGGAGAGCAGGGCGACGGTCCCGAAGAAGGAGGCGAAGACGCCGCCCCGGTCGATGTCACCGACCACGACCACGGGCAGCCCGGCGTTGCGGGCGATCCCCATGTTGACGATGTCGGTCCGCCGCAGATTGATCTCGGCGGGGCTGCCCGCCCCCTCGCAGATCACCGCGTCATACGTGCCCCGCAACTCGGCGAGACAGTCGAGCACGGTCCCGAGCAACTGCTGCTGCCGCCCCCCGTGATACCCGCGCGCACTGAGCTCACCCACCGGCTTGCCCATCAGCACGACCTGACTGCTCTGGTCGCCACCGGGCTTGAGCAGCACGGGATTCATGAGCGCGCTCGGCTCTGTTCGGCACGCCTGTGCCTGCATGGCCTGGGCCCGCCCGATCTCGGCGCCTTCGCGCGTGACGAACGAATTGAGGGACATGTTCTGCGCCTTGAAGGGCGCGACCTTGACCCCTTGCCGGACCAGCCAGCGACAGATCCCGGCCGTGACCACACTCTTACCGGCGTCGGAGGTGGTACCGGCGACGAGGAGCCCTCCGCCGCTCATGACCGCTTCCCCTTCACGACGCGGCGCGCGACGACACTGACCCCCAGCGCAAGCAGGCTCACCCGCCGGGACAGCCGTACGGCCCGCTCGATGTCCCCGACCTCCACAGCACGCCCCTCCCCGTTCAACACCGGCCGATGCTCGATGCGCCCGCCGTACGCCAAGGTCCCCCCGAGCCGCACCCCCAGCGCCCCCGCGAACGACGCCTCCACCGGCCCCGCGTTGGGGCTCGGATGCTTCGAGGCATCGGCCCGCCAGGCCTGTACGGCCCCCCGGGCATTCCCTCCCGCCGCGGCGGCGAGTACGGCCGTCAGGCGCGCCCCCGGCCACCCGGCGACGTCGTCGAGGCGAGCGGAAGCCCAGCCGTAGCGCCGGTAACGGGCCGACTTGTGGCCGACCATGGCGTCAAGGGTGTTCACGGCCCGAAACCCGACAAGCCCAGGTACTCCGCCCAAGGCCCCCCACACCAAGGCCCCCACGACGGCATCGGAGGTGTTCTCGGCGACGGACTCGACAACGGCCCGCGCGATCCCGTCAGCGTCCAGCGCCTGAGGATCCCGCCCGCACAAATGCGGCAGCCGGGCCCGAGCGGCCTCGACGTCCCCCTGGTGGAGCGCCTGCCCGATGACCCGAGCCTCCCGGACGAGCGAAGTCCCGCCGACGACGGCCCAGGTGGCTACGCCGGTGAGCGCGACGGAGGCGGCAGGGGAGCGGCGTACGGCCCCCGCGGCGAGGGCACCCAGAGCCACGGCGCCACCGGCGCACACGGTCGTGTGCAGTGCGCCCCGGCCACGGTCGTCGCGCCACAACAGCCGTTCCACGGCACCCGCGGCCCGCCCGAACGCGGCGACCGGATGCCCGCGGCGCGGATCGCCGAGGAGCAGATCACCGAGGAGGCCGGCGGCGGCGCCGTACGCGAAGACGCGATCGGCCCGCATCGGCTCAGCCGATCGCGGAGTCAGACGCGGGTCTGGTACTGGATGTCGATCGGCAGGCAAGCATCGCGATATGTCCTCACTCAGGGTGTCCACGCCCTGGTTCGACGAGACCGGCGGTGAGAGTTCCTGGCTCCCGGGGCTACTTACCCCGGTGACAGTGGCGGGACCGCGCCGGACTCACACCGGCTTCCTCTCTTGCCGCCGTACATGGCTCCGGCAGTCCACCACGGGCCCGGAAGGGCCGTCAACTTGCCGTTGACCTGCGAGGGGAGAGTGTGCTGAGGCCCACATCGGGTCCGGCGGGGCGGGTTTGGCCAGGGGGTTCACCCACACGAGGTGACTACGCGGAAGCGCCTTGCGACTGCGGTGCGTGACGCCCTGGAATACGGGGACCGATCGAGTGGGGCGAGGGGGAGGGCCGGGTCTGTGGCGTACGTGGGTGAAATGGTGCTGGACGACGGGCAGGTCGTACTGCTGGAGGTGGCGGGCGACGGGCCGGCGGGGGTGCAGCGCGTGTCGCGCGGCGGCGCGGTCGCGGGGGCGGCCGAAACCCTCCAACAGGCGCTGGCCCGGGTGCGTCCGGCGCTGGGGGCGGTCCTGGAAGGCGCGCGGGACCTGCCCAGACCACCGGGTTCGGTCACGGTCGAGTTCGGCATCACGCTGAGCGCGGAGGCGGGGGTGGTGGTCGCGCGGGGCTCCACGGAGGCGCACTTCACGGTGACGATGAACTGGACGAACCCGTCGGAAGCGATGGTTCCGGGACAGCGCGATGCCGACGGCCGAGTCTGACGACGAACTCGCGCGCGGAATCGCCCGCTTCTGGAGTCATGACGGTCAGGTCACGGGAAGCGGCTTCCTGATCGCGGAGGGCACGCTGTGCACCTGCGCCCATGTAGTGGCGAACGCGCTGGGCGTGCCCGACACGGCGACGGACCCTCCTTCCTGTGCCGTGACCGTCGACTTCCCGCTGCTGACTCCGCCGTCCGACCGGTTGCCGGCGACGGTCACGCACTGGCGCCCGGTGTCCGGGGACGGCGGCGGAGACATCGCCCTGCTGAGGCTGGACCCGGTCCCCGGCACCACACCGGTCCGTTTCGCGGGCGGCACAGCGGTCTGGGACCACCCCTTCCGCGTCCTGGGCTTCCCCCTTCTGACCGACGACCACGGAGTCTGGGTGGACGGCCGGTTGCGGGCGCCGGTGGGCAAGGGGTGGACGTCGATGGAACCCCGCGGACGGACGATCGGCCGGGGCTTCAGCGGCGGCCCGGTGTGGGACACGGAACAGGGCGGCGTCGTCGGCATGACGGTGGCGGCGGACACGGGGACGGGCGCGAGCACGGCGTACCTCATCCCCGCAGCTCTCCTCCTGGGCCTGGAACCGGGCCTACGCCCGTCCCCCTTCCGAGGCCTGGAGGCCTTCCGCGAACAGGACGCGACGGTCTTCTTCGCCCGCCGGTCCGACAGCGAACGCATCGCGGAGGCGTTGCGGACGCACCCCTTCGTCCTGGTGGCGGGCGCGTCGGGGGTAGGCAAGTCGTCACTGGTACGAGCAGGAGTGCTACCGCTGCTGAGGAGTTCGGGCCACACGGTGACGGATTTCGCCGGCCAGCCGGAGACGGATCCGGTACGGACGCTGGGGGAGGCGCTGGGAGGCCAGTTCCCGTCTCTGCGGGACCTGGCGCGCACGTTGGGCGGGGACCGACAGACGGCGACGCTGCTGGGTGCCCGAATCCTGGAGGAGTCCGGGACGGCGGGGCATGTGATCCTGCTGGACCAGTTCGAGGAGACGGTAGGAGCACGCCCGGCGGACGCGCGAGCCCTGCTGGACGTACTGCTGCCGATGGCGAGGGCGGCCCACCCGGAGGGCCGCCGCCTCCGAGTCCTGGCGACCTTGCGCTCGGCATCGCTGGAGGAACTGGTCACGGGCGGCAGGGCGGAGGCGCTGAGCGGCACGGTCCAGATGGTGGCCCCGATGACCCCGTCCCAGTTGGACGAGGTGGTCCGCCGCCCGATCGACGCGATCCCCGGGGTGGAGTTCGAACCGGGCCTGCCGGAACTGCTGGTGTCGGAGGCGGGGGGAGAACCGGGCGCCCTGCCGTTGGTGGAGTTCACCTTGGCGGAACTCTGGGACCGGCGGGAGCATGGTCGTCTGACGCATACGGCGTACAGGGAGATCGGCGGAGTGGAAGGAGCGCTCTCGCGTTACGCCGACCACCAGTTGGCGCAGGTCTGCAAACCCCCGGAGGGCCCGGACGAGGCCACGGCCCGGCGCCTGTTCGAACGGCTCGCCCGGCCGGTGCGGGGCAAGGAGTACGCGCGGGTCGCGAGAGCCTTTGATTCCCTGCCACCCGAACTCCGCACGGCGGCCCAGGCATTGGCGGGCACGCGACTACTGGTCATCTCCCGGGACAGCTCGGGGCGCGAGACGGTGGCGCTGGCGCATGAGGCGCTGGTGCGGCAATGGCCCACGCTGAGGCGGTGGTTGGACGAGTCACGGGTGTTCTTGACGTGGCACGAGAAGTTGCGGGGGCGGTTGCGGGAGTGGGAGGACAGCTCTCGACACGACGATCTTTTGCTGCGCGGCCAGGAGTTGGCAACGGCGAGGACGACGGCGGCACTGCGACCGGCTGAACTGTCCTCGTCGGAGAGCGAGTTCATTCGCCGGAGCAGGGAATACCAACGGCGGTCGGTGCGGCGGGGCCGTACGGGGGTGGCGCTGGTGGCCTGCCTGGCGCTGGTGGCTGGGCTGTTGGGGTACGGCTTGTGGGCCATGCTGCGGGACCAGGGGCAGGGGGAGAAGGATGAGGCGGCGAGGGACCTGGTCCAGCTCGCGGCCGACCGGTCGACCGAGGACCCGGTCGGCGCGGCGCTTCTGGCGGCGGCAGCCCACCACACCAGCGATCTGCCGGTGGCCAAGGGAGCCTTGATGCGCCATGCCTGGCCCCTCACGTCCCTCGTCTCCGCCCACCGGATTCTCCCGGAGGGGGAGGTGAACGACGTCGCGGCGTCGGCGGACGGCCGGGTGATGGTGGTTCTGAAGGCGCACGAGGCGTCTGTCGTGACAGGGCTGGAACGCCGGAAGCCCAAGCGTTGGCCGTTGCTCGGCGTTCAGAGCTCGTTGGAGGCGGTGGCCGTCAGTGATGACGGGACGCGGGTCGCGGGGGCGTTGCACGGGAAGGTGTGGGTGTGGGACATCGTCGACGGGAAGCCGGAGGCAGAGCCTCTGTCGTTGAGATGGCATCCGGATCCCAAGGCGGACGGCACGGATACATTGGACTTCTCCAATGATGCTCGTCGGCTGTTGCACTCGGTGAATTCCCCCCGATTGTGCGCGGGGGACAGCCTGCGACCCTGGGTCCATGTCATGGAGGTCGAGGAAGACTCGGAGAAGGGTGCGGGGACCGCGCCACCCGATGACCTGCTTCGGTCTGGTGAGTGTCTGAGCGCGCTCACGTTTCGAACCGGGGAGCCTGATCGTCTCACCGCGCTGGTCGATCTGGCTGCCGAGGACGCCACCGACATGGCGGCCCACTCGGTGAGGTTCTCGACGGGCGAGATCGACCATGGACCGCTGAGGCAGGACACCATGACGTTCGCCACTGACGGCAGGGCGTTCGCGTGGATGAAGACGAACCAGCAGCACTGGCGGTGGCAGTCGGGGGCGGGGGACCACGAGGACACCAAGGGGCAGTGGTCCGAGGAATTCGATACGGATGCCACCGGCTCGTTCCTGAGGTTGGACGATGCCCACTACGGGGTGGGCGGGGACCGGGACGCCCTGTGGGGGGTCATGCAGGACTTGGAGTCCGGGGAGCGATATGCCCTGGTTCTTCCCGACGGCATCGCCTATCGCGGTGACGACACGGTCATGGCCAGGACGGACACGGGACTCGTCGCCTACTCCGCTCTGGAGCGCGACGTCCTGTC
The DNA here is from genome assembly GCF_036173105.1 of Streptomyces sp. NBC_00287. Classification (NCBI taxonomy): domain Bacteria; kingdom Bacillati; phylum Actinomycetota; class Actinomycetes; order Kitasatosporales; family Streptomycetaceae; genus Streptomyces; species Streptomyces sp. NBC_00287. Next base: position 2,215,470 of record NZ_CP108053.1, on the reverse strand, counting down.
GCTGGAGATCAGCCCCAGGTCCTCGTACCCGCTCGACCAGACAGGCGTCGAGGTGGAGGACCTGGACCGAGTGGCTGGACACGACACCTTGATGGCGCTTACCGCGCGGGAACTGTGGACCGGCGACAGCTCTTACGTGGATGTGGCCGATTACGTGGTGGCGTTGGACGGACGCACGGCCAGGCGCCACAAGGTCAAAGGGGACAGGCCCTTGGGCGCCGTTGAGATCAGCGAGGACGGGCACACTTTCGTCGCCTGGGGCGGGGCCGACTGGGACCTGCGCACGACGGCGGGCTTCGGACCGGTGAAAGGGGTCACCAGGCCACTGGGTAGCGATGGCTCCTACGACACGGACTTGGCGATCGAATCCCTACGACGCTTCGGGCACAGCGACTTCTTGTTGCTCGACCGCAAGGGACTGGTACACCTCACGGCGAAGGGGAAATTCGACCGTCTGCAAGACGTGAAGTGCGCGTGGGATGTGGATGCGCAAGACCGCGCGTGTGTCACAGCAGTGGGGCGTCCGAACAAGCCGGGGGAGTTTCTGGTCCTGCGAGCGGATGGAACCGCGGAGCTGTGGCAGCTACAGGGCGAGGGCAACGCGAAGCCGATCGGCGGCTGCAAGTTCCCGGATGCGGTCGAGACGGCGGACGAAGGTCGGGCTGTGATGTTCAGGCCGGATGGACGCGCGCTCGCGGTGTCGACCGAGAACGGCGTCCAGGTGTGCCGACTGGGCGAGAAGAAGCCCGTCGTCATCGCCCCTGACGCCGACGGGGTGCGGGCCTACGACGACGAGGGACGGCTGGTGCTGTCCACGCCGGAGACGGAGGACGAGCTCTGGAACGATGACGGGAGCGGTGATCCCATCAAGCTCAACGCACATGAGTACGTCAAGACGTGGGTCTTCGACGGCGGACACCTCCACGGTGAGACTGCTCTGGGCCCTGTCACCTACGACCTCGGCTATCTCACCGGCCAAGCCACCGTCGACACCCTCTGCCGACGGATGCCCGAACACCACCGTGACATCTGGGAAGACCTCCTGGACACCGTCGACATCCCGCCCGCCGCACACAAAGACCCGCCCTGCCCGGAGAGCAGCTGACACTGCCGCGGACAGAGCGGGCCCAAGAACAAGCGCCGCGATCAGGCGACGATCAGATAGATCCCATACCCCACAGCCGCCGCACAAGCCGCAAAGCACGCGTACGCGCCGGTCACCGCCGCCGTCGCGGACCCGCCCTGTTCCGCCGCCCGCTCGCGGCGGGCGAGGCCCGTGATGCCGAGGGTGAACAGGGCCACCAGGGCCACGGTGACCAGGAGGCTGACGCCGAAGACGGAGCCGAGTGCCGTCCAGTCGATCTTCATAGTGATGCTTTCTTGGGTAGCCGGACGGGGGTCAGACGGTGGCCTGCGACGGCGTCTGCTCGCCGGCCGGGGCCGGGATCGTCGCCGTGAGGTCCTCGGTCACCGTGCCCGCCGGGGGCGGCGGAGTCACGGCGGCCATCGCCGTCGTCACCACACCCGCCGGCTCGTCGGTCTCGTTCACGTTCGTGTGGTCGACGACCTCACGACGGGACAGCTTCCAGATGGCCGCGCTGGAGCCGATCAGGAAGATCGCCACCACCGCCGTACCCCAGGAACCGAAGCCCGTCACATACTCCGCCAGCGCACCGACCAGCGCCGCCGCCGGCAGCGTCAGACCCCACGCCACGAACATCCGCGTCGCCGTCGACCAGCGGACCACGCCGCCCTTGCGGCCGAGGCCCGAGCCCATCACCGCACCCGAGACCGAGTGCGTGGTCGAGAGGGAGAAGCCGAGGTGGGAGGAGGCCAGGATGACCGTCGCCGCGCTGGTCTGGGCGGCGAAGCCCTGCTGCGGCTGAAGGTCGGTCAGCCCCTTGCCCATGGTGCGGATGATCCGCCAGCCACCGAGGTACGTGCCGAGCGCGATGGCCAGACCCGCGGAGAGGATGACCCACATCGGCGGGTCGGAGTCGGGCGCCAGGGTGCCGCCGGCGACCAGCGCGAGGGTGATGATGCCCATCGTCTTCTGCGCGTCGTTGGTGCCGTGGGCGAGCGAGACCAGACCGGCCGAGGCGATCTGCCCGGCGCGGTAGCCCTTCTCGGAGGACTTGCTGCCCTCGGCCTTCTTGCCGAGGGAGTACATCAGCCTCGTGGCGAGCAGCGCCGCGAGGCCCGCGACCAGCGGGGCGGCGATCGCCGGGATCAGCACCTTGGTGATGAGCACATCGCCGTGGACCGCGCCGACACCCGCCGAGGCGATGGTCGCGCCGATCAGGCCGCCCATGAGGGCGTGCGAGGAGCTGGACGGCAGGCCCACGAGCCAGGTCAGCAGGTTCCAGAGGATCGCGCCGACCAGTGCGGCGAATATGACCTCGGGACGGATGCCGGTCTCATCGACGAGACCTTTGGAGATCGTGTTGGCGACCTCCACGGAGAGAAAGGCGCCGACAAGGTTCAACGCGGCGGACATGGCCACCGCGACCTTGGGCTTGAGCGCACCGGTCGAGATGGTCGTGGCCATCGCGTTGGCGGTGTCGTGGAAACCGTTCGTGAAATCGAACGCGAGTGCGGTTACCACCACAATCGCGAGGATCAGCGAGAAGTTTTCCATTTACCCAGGCAATCATTCGAGGTCATTGGCCGGACGAACGTAGGTAACCTGAGTGAACGGAAGATGAACTGAGGTGGGCCGCACGGTGTCCGAAGGAAAGGTTCCGCCTTCCGTCGGACCCGCGCCGCCCCGCACGATCCAGGCGCCCCAAGGGTTAGGAGCCTCGGGCAAACTTCCTGAGCTGGGTCATGGACCCGTTGAAGTAATTCTGGTCACCCGGCAGGCTGCCGCTGTTGTCGAACTGCCAGAAGGTCCACGTCGACCATCCGGCAGGCAGCGTGCCCGCGCTCGAGGAGTTGTAGCGAGCCACCCACAGCGCGTGATTCGAGGCGAAGGCCCGGCTGCTGCCCGTGCAGGTGTTCCACCAGTGCGCGGTCGTGTAGATCACCGGTCGGCGTCCGGTCAGCCGCTGCACCTCGCTGCTGAACGCCTTGATCCAGTTGACCATCTTCGACCGGCTCAGGCCGTAGCACTTGTGATCCTTGTCGTACGGGTTGTACTCGATGTCCAGCGCGGGCGGCAACGTCCAGCCGTCCGCCGTCCAGCCGCCGCCGTTGCGCACGAAGTGCGCGGCCTGGGTCTTCCCCGACGACTTGTTCGGCAGCGCGAAGTGGTACGCCCCGCGGATCAGGCCCGCGTTGCGGGAGCCGTTGTACTGCTGGTTGAAGTACGGGTTGCGGTAGGTGTGGGACTCGGTCGCCTTGACGTAGACGAACTTGGCGCCCTTGGACTTCGCGCTCTGCCAGTTGACGTTCTTCTGATGGGACGAGACGTCATGTCCCTTGGGCCGGCCGGCCGCCGCGGCCGGAGACTCGGCCAGCGCGGTTCCCCCGATGGTCAGCGCCGCCACGGACGCCGCGAGCACGCGGGTGCGGTGACGGGACGGTTTGCGATCACGGGCCATATTTCCCCCCGGAATGGCGACGTGCACGACAAATCAGCCAGAGAGTACTGGAGGGTCGGGGAATGCTCGTCGATCTCCGGCCAAGCACCGGGAGAGGGTGATGTATCCGGATATGCGCCCTTCCGGACGCCTGACTTCCGGCCTAAAGTGCCCCGGCCCGGCGGCCGTTCGGGGCGGTGACTGGCAGGATCGCGGCATGGCTGAGCAGCGAGACAAGCAGCGGGGCGAGGGGGAAGCGCGGGAGGGCGCACAGGAAGTGCTGGAGTCGTGGCCGGAAGGTGTGCGTCCCGAGGAGGCGCGCGCCTGGGAGGAGCTCGTCGCCACAGCCCGCCGGACGGTGTCCGACGGTCTGGTCGTGGGCACGTCCGGCAATGTCTCGGTGCGCGTCGGGGACACGGTCCTGGTCACACCGTCGGGCGTGCCGTACGACCGGCTCACGCCCGGGGACGTGACGGGCGTCGACCTGTCCGGCCGTCAGGTCCTCGGCTCGCTGCGGCCGACCAGCGAACTGCCCATGCATCTCGCCGTCTACGGCGCCACCGACGCCCGCGCGATCGTCCACACCCACGCCGTGCACGCCACGGCCGTCTCGACCCTGGTCCAGGAGGTCCCCGCGGTCCACTACATCACCGCGGACCTGGGCGGACCCGCCCGGGTTGCCCCGTATGCGACATACGGCACCGAGGAGTTGGCCGAGAACATGCTCCGCGCCCTGACCGACCGCACGGCCTGCCTCCTCCAGAACCACGGCACGATGGCCTACGGCAAGACCCTGCCCCAGGCCTACGACCGCACGGCACAGCTGGAGTGGATGTGCCGCGTGTGGCTGACGGCATCCTCGGTTCCGGGCCTGTCACCGTCACTGCTGTCCGGGGAACAGCTGACGGAGGTGGGGGAGAAGCTACGGGGGTACGGCCAGCCCGGCTGACGCCACCTTTCCGGGCGCCGCGACATCCGCCTCCTCGCTATTCGCCGGCCCCCTCCCTCCGCCGCAGCGGCGCTCACCCCCACCCGCCTCCCGGCGGTGCCGAACCCTCCGCCACCCGCCCCGCCGTCACCCCCATCCGCCCTCCCACTGGCCGGTGACGGGGTCCGCCAGGACACTGGACGGGTGCGCACTGTCAAAGCGGCGGCCGCTGCCGTCACCATGGCCCTGGCCGTCGGCGCGGCAAGCGTGGCCGCCGGGCGACTCGCCAGCGACGCCGCGCTCAAGGCGCCCCCCGGCAGGCCCCTGCCCACCGAACCTCGGCTCACGGTGCACGGCACGGCGGCGGGCCAGATCACCCTCACCCGCGACCTGGCCTCCCTGCGCCCCGGCACCTACGGCCTCGGCGGCGACGGATCGCACGCGGTCGTAGGCCCCGTCCTCGGCACCGCGACCCACACCGCCGACACCGTCGTCCGCCGCCTCGAACGCGTCACCCACGGCACCTTCGCCCCCGGTGACCGCGTCTGGCTCACCCCGAACGTCTACGTCGGCGACCCCGGTGCCGCGCTCGGCCTCGACCACGCCGACATCGACATCCCCGGCGAACTCGGCCCGCTGCCCGCATGGTTCGTGCCCGGCACCCGCACCACCTGGATCATCACGGTGCACGGCCTCGGCACCACCCGCGAACTCTCCATGAACGTCCTGGAGTTCCTGAACGCCCGCCACTTCCCGGTCCTCGCCCTCGGCTACCGCGGCGACCTGGGCGCGCCCCGCTCCCCGGACGGCCTGAACCACCTCGGCGAGACCGAGTGGCGCGACCTGGACGCGGCGATCCGCTACGCCGTGCGCTACGGCGCCGAACAGGTCGTCCTGCACGGCTGGTCCACCGGCGCGACGATGGCGCTGCGCGCCGCCGCCCACTCCGGGCTCCGCGACCGCGTCTCGGGACTCGTACTGGACTCCCCGGTCCTCAGCTGGGAGGCCACCCTGCGCGCCCTCGCCGCCGCCCGCCGCACCCCGGGCGCTCTGCTCCCGCTCGCGGTACGCGCCGCGCAGGGCCGCACTGGCCTGTACGGCGACCATGCCGCCGCCGACGCGACCCCGGACCAGCTCACCGTGCCGACCCTGATCTTCCACGGCCCCGACGACACGGTCGCCCCCTGGATCCACTCCCGCCGCCTGGCCGACGCCCGCCCCGACCTGGTGGCCCTCAAGACGGTCAAACGCGCTCCCCACGGAGCCATGTGGAACGCGGACCCCAAGGCCTACGAGGAATCCCTGCGCCGCTTTCTGACCCCCCTCATGTGAGCACCCCGGTCGACGGCACCCCCCGGACCGGTCCCGCCCGTTCCGTTTAACCCGGTACAACTGGCCTGTTATCGGTCCCCCGCCGCCCGCCGGGCCCCGTGCGTTGGCCATCCCCGTCGCCCCTCGTGACATTCCGTTTGGGTTTTCGGACCGTCAACCGGAAGACTGCACCCGTGACGTCCCGTATCCCGCGCGACTCCAGGCTTCGACTCGTCCGCCCGCGACCCCTGGCCGCCGCCCCCAGAGCTGTGAACCAGCGGCGCCCCAGCCGCCCCGCACCCCGCCCTCCCGAGGGCACCCCGGCCCCCGCGGAGCTGGCCGGAATGGCGCGCTCCGGCCTGGCCGCGGCGGCCCGCGTCGCCCACTGGGCCGACGCCGCCCTGCGCCCCGGCCGCGACGGCGCCCACCCCGACGGCAAGGGCACCCTCTCCGACGAGACCGCCGAACGGGCCGCCGCCGACCTGGACCTGACCGTCGCTCAGATCCGCGCCGACTGGGACACCGCCCGCCTCGCGGGGCTGATCGAGGTGCACGGCGACAGCGCGCGCCCCGGCTGGCGCCTGCGCGCCTGGCACCGCGACGACAGTGCCGTACTGCGCGGCTGGGTCGCCCTCTTCGACGCCTGGTCGCTCGCCTACCCGGAGCCCGTCGACCACGAGCCCGCCGCCGTCGCCGAGGTCGTCTCGGCCATGCCTCAGGTGCTCTCCTTCCTCCAGTTGTCCGCGGGACCCGTGCCGGTGGCGCAACTCCTCGACCTGCTGGAGCAGCGCGTCACCGAACTGCGCACCGAGCGCTGCGAGATTCCTTACGGCCCGCAGCTCGAACCGGTTCACTCGGCGGCCGAGGACACCCCGCTCGCCCCCCTCCTCGACTGGGCCCTGTACGCCCTCGCCTCCGTGGGCGCCCTCACCTACGGCGACGGCCAGGCAACCCTCACGCCTCTCGGCAGCTGGGCGGTCTGGGTCAAGCTGGAGCAGATCTGCGTCGCCGCGCAGAGCCCGGCCGGGAACATCGAGCAGGCCGCCGAGGACATGCTCCGCGGCTGCGCCCAGCTCCGCCCCAACGCCGCCCGCGCCGAGTACCGCGCCTGGCTGGCGGCCCGCCCGGTCGGCAGCGCCGTCACCGAACTGATCGACGCCGCCCGCGGCGAGGACGCCCTGCTGCGCGGCCTCGCCTTCGAGGCGCTGCGGGTCGTGGGCGCCCCCGCCGAGCCCGACGTACGGTCTGTGGCCGAGGAGCCGGCCCTCAGGCCGTACGCCCTGCTGTGGCTGGCCGAGCACGACGGCGTCGACCCGGAGGACGCCCATGAGGTCCTCACCCGGGAAGAGGCCACCTGGCTCTGGGTCGACACCGCCGCCGCGGTCGCCGACCACGGTGAGGCGCCCATGCTCGTGCGCCACCTGGAGTCCGCGCTGCAGCCGACCGTCCCCGCCCTTCTGGACGAGGTCCGCGCCGTCGGTCACCCGCGCACGGTGCAGGTCCTGGTCGCCCTCGCGGCCGCCCACCCCGACCCGGCCCTGGCCAAGGCCGTCCGCCGCGCCGCCTTCCAGGTGCACACGGGCGGGAACTAGGACAGGTCCTAGCCCAGTCCTAGCCCCCTATCTCCGGGGCGTACGTGCCGAAGCTCCAGATGTTGCCCTCGGCGTCCCGGGCCATGTAGTCCCGTGAGCCGTAGTCCTGGTCCGTCGGGGGCATCAGGATCTCCACGCCGTGCTCCACGGCATGCCGGTGGTGGGCGTCGACGTCGTCCACGACGACGTACACCCCGGCCGGTCCCGCGTCCTTCATCAGCGAGTCGAACAGCCCGCCGCGGCCCTTGGAGCCGACCATGACCGCGCCGTTGCCCTGGGTCAGCTCGGCATGCAGCACCGTGCCGTCCTCGCCCTCGTACACCGTCAGCTCGGTGAAGCCGAGGGCCTCCGTGAGCAGCTTGATCGCCGCCTTCGCGTCCGCGTACAGCACCGTGGGGTAGATGCTCGGACGCCCGCCGTTCGTGCCTGCCATACCGATCACTCCTCGCCTGCCCTGTGCCGGAAAATCCCACCTGCCGCCAGTCTTCCAGCGACCACTGACAACGCCCTGCCGATCACCTCAGCGCCCCCGCGGCCATCCTCACCCCTCCCCCCGAGTCGGCGCCGGACGAAGGTCCGAACGGGCGACAGCCCCCGGCGCCGCCCGCGGCCCGCCGGTCCGCCCGCCCCGCGCGTGGCTACGCTCTGCGCCTGATCCGTGGGAGACCGCTGCCGAGGGAGCGTCATGGCCGTGCTGCACGCGATGCCGGCGCCGGAAAGCCCCCCGCACGGCCCCGAGCGGCCGTCCCGCCGCTTCCTCCCCGCGGCCCTCACCCTGCTCCTCGCCGCCCTCCTCCTCATTGCCGCTCACCAACTGCGCCCCACCCCCTACGCAGACCGCCTCACCGTCCACGCGCGCGTGGCGCACGCGACCGTGCCACGCGCCCAGGGGAAGGCCGTCGAGGCCCACGACCCCACCACCGGCACCCTCCTGTGGCGCCACACCCGCGACGGCCGCCACCCCCTCGCCGTGCTGCCCACGCGCGGGGACGCCATCGCCCTCTGGGACGACGGTCTCCTCACCGCGACCGACGGCCACACGGTGCGCTGGCATCGCGCCCTCCCCGCCGCCACCGACTGGCTCCCCGCCCTCGGTGCCACCGGCGTCCTGCGCCCCCTCGGCCGCGGCATGCTCGCCGTCGTCACCCCGTACCGCGTCACCGCGTACCGCCTCGCCGACGGCGATCTGCGCTGGGTGCTGCCCGCCCGCAAGGGCTGCGCCTTCGCACCCGCGCGTGCCGTACGCCACAACGGAGTTCTGCTCCTCGCCCAGCCCTGTGCGGGCGCGGCCTGGACGTCCCAGCTCATCGCGGTGGACGACCTGGGCCGGATCACCCCGCACCGCAGGCCCCTCGGCAATGAGGTCCCCGGCGGCAGAAAAACGCTTGCACGGCCCCGTTAGACTGGCCTCATGGCCATTCTCCTCGCGCATTAGACGGCGGGAACGTCCTCAGCCGCCCATCCCGCCAACGACCCCGCCCTGGAGTCTGTCCGTGATCTCCGCCTCCGGCATCGAGCTGCGCGCCGGTGCCCGCGTCCTCATCGAGTCCGCCACCTTCCGTGTCGCCAAGGGCGACCGCATCGGTCTGGTCGGCCGCAACGGCGCCGGCAAGACCACCCTCACCAAGTGCCTGGCCGGCCAAGGCATGCCCGCCGGCGGCACCATCACCCGCTCCGGAGAGGTCGGGTACCTCCCGCAGGACCCCCGCACCGGCGACCTCGACGTCCTCGCCCGCGACCGCATCCTCTCCGCGCGCGGCCTCGACGTACTGATCCGCAAGATGCGTGACAACGAACAGCGGATCGCCAACGGCCAGGGAGCCACCCGCGAGAAGGCGCTGAAGCAGTACGAGCGCCACGAGACGGAGTTCCTCACCAAGGGCGGGTACTCCGCCGAGGCCGAGGCCGCCACCATCGCCGCCGCGCTGAACCTCCCCGACCGGGTGCTCGGCCAGCCGCTGCACACCCTCTCGGGCGGTCAGCGCCGCCGTATCGAACTGGCCCGGATCCTGTTCTCGGACGCCGACACCCTGCTGCTCGACGAGCCGACGAACCACCTCGACGCCGACTCGATCATCTGGCTGCGCGACTACCTCAAGACCTACCGCGGCGGCTTCATCGTGATCTCCCACGATGTCGACCTGGTGGAGACGGTCGTCAACAAGGTCTTCTATCTGGACGCCAACCGCGCCCAGATCGACGTTTACAACATGGGCTGGAAGCTCTACCAGCAGCAGCGCGAGGCCGACGAGAAGCGCCGCAAGCGCGAGCGGCAGAACGCCGAGAAGAAGGCCGCCGCCCTGCACTCGCAGGCCGACAAGATGCGCGCCAAGGCCACCAAGACCGTCGCCGCGCAGAACATGGCCAAGCGTGCCGACCGGCTGCTCGCGGGGCTCGAAGCGGTCCGCGCCTCCGACAAGGTCGCCAAGCTCCGCTTCCCCGAGCCCGCGCCCTGCGGCAAGACCCCGCTGATGGCGGAGGGCCTGTCGAAGTCGTACGGCTCGCTGGAGATCTTCACCGACGTCGACCTGGCCATCGACAAGGGCTCCCGAGTCGTCATCCTCGGCCTCAACGGCGCCGGCAAGACGACCCTGCTGCGTCTCCTCGGCGGCGTCGAGCGGCCCGACACCGGCGAGGTCGTCGAGGGCCACGGCCTCAAGCTCGGCTACTACGCCCAGGAGCACGAGACCCTCGACCCCGAGCGCACGGTCCTGGAGAACATGCGCTCCGCCAACCCCGACCTCGACCTGGTCGAGGTCCGCAAGACGCTGGGTTCGTTCCTGTTCTCCGGCGACGACGTCGACAAGCCGGCCGGGGTCCTCTCCGGCGGCGAGAAGACCCGCCTCGCCCTCGCCACCCTGGTGGTCAGCTCGGCCAACGTGCTGCTCCTGGACGAGCCGACCAACAACCTCGACCCGGCCAGCCGCGAGGAGATCCTCGGGGCGCTGCGCACCTACAAGGGCGCGGTCGTTCTCGTCACCCACGACGAGGGCGCGGTCGAGGCGCTGCAGCCGGAGCGCATCATTCTGCTGCCGGACGGCGTCGAGGACCTGTGGGGCGCGGACTACGCGGATCTCGTCGCCCTGGCTTGATCGAATGACTGATCCACTGCGTATGGATCATTCGGCCGATCCGTGATCCATCATCTGTGTGAGATCTCCTCGTACCGAGGTGTGTCCTACATCCATTTCACGGCCGAGCCCTTTGTCGACAAGGGCTCGGCCGTCGCGCGTCCCTGACCTGGCACTTCGCGGAACAACCCGTTCGGCCCTACGGACATGCCATCGCGGAATCACAGATTCCCCTTGTGTGGACCTACTCCTGTCGTCAAATCCCGGTCTCACCGACCTTGCCGAATGGGTGGCCATGAAGCCCGGGAGGGGTGATCATGAGGAGACCAGAGCGCACTTCCCATGAGGAGGCACGGGTGGCCGAGACTCTGAAGAAGGGCAGCCGGGTAACCGGCGCCGCGCGCGACAAGCTCGCGGCAGACCTGAAGAAGAAGTACGACTCCGGTGCGAGCATCCGGGCGCTGGCCGAGGAGACCGGCCGCTCGTATGGCTTCGTGCACCGGATGCTCAGTGAGTCGGGCGTCACGCTACGTGGGCGTGGCGGGGCAACACGCGGCAAGAAAGCCGCGGGCTGACCCCGGGCGGCCCATCGGCTTCGATGGTGGCCACCCGGTCGGTCAGCTGATCGGCCGGGTGGTTACTGTGCAGTCACTTAAGCGACCGCACCCCATCGGAGGCGCCCCATGGCTTCGCTCGACCCGGTTCTCGACAAGGACGGCGTACGACTCACCGTCGACGACGCAGTCGCCACGGTGACGCTGGCCAACCCGGACAAGCGCAACGCGCAGAGCCCCGCTCTGTGGCGGGCGTTGACCGAGGCCGGTCGGCTGCTGCCCGGATCCGTCCGGGTCGTCGTGCTGCGGGCCGAGGGCAAGTCCTTCTCGGCCGGACTCGACCGGCAGGCGTTCACGCCGGAGGGTTTCGACGGCGAGCCGTCGTTCATCGATCTGGCGCGCGGCAGCGACGCCGAGCTCGATGCGACCATCGCCGAGTACCAGGAGGCGTTCACCTGGTGGCGGCGCAGCGACATCGTGTCCATCGCCGCTGTCCAGGGCCATGCCATCGGGGCGGGCTTCCAGCTCGCGCTCGCCTGTGATCTGCGCGTCGTCGCGGACGATGTGCAGTTCGCCATGCGCGAGACCAGCCTCGGCCTGGTTCCGGACCTGACGGGCACCCACCCCCTGGTGGGCCTCGTCGGCTACGCCCGGGCGCTGGAGATCTGCGCCACCGGGCGTTTCGTCACGGCCGAGGAGTCCGTCAGCACCGGCCTGGCGAACATCGCTGTGCCCACGGACCAGCTCGACGACGCGGTACGCGACCTCGCCGCCGCCCTGCTGGCCGCACCCCGGGACGCGGTCATCGAGACCAAGGCCCTCCTGCGCGGAGCGACCGGCCGCACCTACGACGACCAGCGCGTCGCCGAACGCGCCGCCCAGGCACGTCGGCTGCGGGACTTGGCGGGCGTAGGCGAATGATCCCTCAGGGCCTGGGCTCTCACCCGACGACGGTGGTGACCAGCACCGCCACCGTCGGGTGATCCGGCAGCGCCTTCGCGACCTTCTTGCGGACCGCCCGGGCCACGACCACGGCCCGGTGGTCCGCGTACACCGCGATCTCGACCCGGACATGACGCGCCGGGAGGGCGGCCTCGGCGCGCCGTTCCTCGACGTGCACCGCCCGGCCGAGGCCGCCCAGGGTCCCGGTCAGCCCGGCCACGCCCGGCACCGTCAGCGCGGCCGCGGCGGCCTGGGACTCAGCGGCGTCGGAGGACTCCCTGGCCGACGGCGGCTCCTGCGGCCGTACCGGAGCGGGCTCCGCCCCCTCGTCCAGCAGGGCCGTCACCCGTAGATCCACCTCCTCGACCGTCAGCCCCAGCCGCCGGTCCGCCGCCTCCGCCAGCGTCGTACGCAGCCGGTCCGCCACCGCGGGCAGCGGCTCCGCCGCCGTCGCCGCGAAATCCGCCGTCACCCGCAGCGCGCCGGGCGGCAGGGCGCTCGGCGGCGCCGGTACGACGGGCTCGCGCGCCCGCGCGGGATCGGCGAGCGCGATCCGCAGCGCGCCGAGGCGTACCCCCGGCAGGTCGTGCGCCGCGCGCCGCAGCGCGAAACCGGCCGCCTCCTCCGCGATCCACGCGCCGTCACGCGGCCCGCCCAGCGGCAGCAGCCTGCCGAGCCCCAACTGTTGCCGTACAGCCTGCGCCCATCCGTCCGCCGTCATTACTCCAGCCTGCCGCATCCCCGGGGCGCGATGGCGCAACCGCACTTACCGTGGTCGAAGGACGACGAACCGAAAGGGACGTACGGCGATGAGTGACACGACGCAGAAGCCCGAGGTCGAGCAGGAGCCGACCGTGCAGACCCGTAAGGCCGTCAGGCGCGGCGGCGGTGACCCGGCGACCCGGGGACGGACCACCATTGCCGACGGCGTGGTGGAGAAGATCGCAGGCCTCGCCGCGCGGGACGTCGTCGGCGTGCACGCGATGGGCAGCGGGATCAGCCGTACCTTCGGCGCGGTGCGCGACCGGGTGCCGGGCGGCGCCTCGAAGTCCGTCACGCGCGGGGTGAAGGCCGAGGTGGGCGAGGTGCAGACCGCGCTCGACCTGGAGATCGTCGTCGACTATGGCGTGTCCATCGCCGACGTGGCCCGGGCGGTGCGGGAGAACGTCGTCTCCGCGGTGGAGCGAATGACCGGCCTGGAAGTGGTCGAGGTCAATATCGCGGTGAGCGATGTGAAACTGCCCGAGGAGGAGGAAGAGGAGCTGGAGCCCCGGATCCAGTGACCCGTCCACCGCATCGCTGAGGGGAGCGCACCATGAGCATGGCCGTGGTCGGCATGATCGCCGGCATGGCGCTGGGCTTCGCCGGGTACTTCGGCGGGTTCGGTGCCTTTCTGCTGGTGGCCGCCCTGGGCGCCATCGGTTTTGTCGTCGGCCGGTTCCTGGAGGGGGATCTGGAGCTCGGCGACTTCTTCCGCACCCGTGACCGGCGCGACCGGCGGTGACATAGGTGACCGCGGACTCCGGTGAGGTCGGCAGACCCCGGGCCGTCGTGCCGCCCGGCGAGCGCGGCGCCACCCGGATCGCCGACCGGGTCGTGGCGAAGATCGCCTCCCAGGCGGCCCGCGAGGCCCTCGGCCCGCTGCCCGGTGCGGCGTCGCCGCCGCACGCGGGTGTCGTCGTAGCCCATGAAACGGCCCGTGTGCGCATCCATCTCGAACTCGACTACCCCACCGACATCGGCGCCCGCTGCGCCGCCGTGCGTCGCCATGTCGCCGAGCGGGTAGGCGCGTTGGTGGGCATGGAGGTGCCGGAGGTCGCCGTCCAGGTGGAACGGCTGCATCCGGCGCACGGCGCGGCACAGGGGAGGACGCGATGAGCGAGCCCCAGGGCTCCGAGGGCACCACACAACCACTGCCGGTCATCGAGAAGGCGGCCGACACCGACACACTCGACCAGTCCGCGTCGGCGGCCGCCTACGATCCGCCACCGCCCGTCCTGGACGGGGACGACGGCGCGAACGGCCGCTTCTGGTCGGCCCGCCGCGTCCCGGCCGCGATCGTCGCCCTGCTCCTCCTGGCCCTCGTCGGCCTGTTCCTCTACGACATCGCCGCCGTGCGCGCCGACCGGCCCGCCATGGCCTGGCGCCGCGAACTGGCGCAACAGCTCGCCGAACGCCCCCTCGACGACATCTGGGTACTGGTCGGCGCGGGCGCCGCCGCGGCCCTCGGCCTGTGGCTGATCGTGCTGGCCGCCACCCCAGGACTGCGCTCCCTGCTGCCGATGCGCCGCACCCACCCCGACGTACGCGCCGGACTCGACCGGGAGGCCGCCGCGCTGGTGCTGCGGGACCGGGCGATGGAGATCTCCGGTGTGCAGTCGGCCCGGGTCCGCATGGGCCGCAAGCGGGCCGACGTCCGCGCGGTCTCCCACTTCCGCGACCTGGACGACGTACGCGCCGACCTGGACGCCACGCTCGCCGACGCGATCCACGGCCTTGGCCTGTCCCGGCCGCCCGCGCTGTCGGTGCATGTACGGCGGCCCGGACGGAAGGGGTGAGCGCCGTGCTCAGGGTCGTCAACCGTGTGCTGCTCGGCCTCGTCGGCCTGGTCCTCGTCGTCCTCGGCGGCTCGGTGCTCGCCGTGGGCCTCGGTGTGAACCCCCCGTCCTGGTGGATCCACGACGGCAAGGACGACGTCCTGCTCAGCGACTCCGAGCGGACCCATTGGCGCGACGACGGCTGGTGGTGGCCGACGGTCATCGCCGTGCTGGCGGTGCTGCTCCTGCTCGCCCTGTGGTGGCTGACAGCGGTCCTACGGCGGCGTCGGCTCACCGAGGTCCTGGTCGACACCGGCGACGGCGAGGGCGCGTTGCTGCGGGGCCGCGCCCTGGAGACCGTACTGACGAGCGAGGCGGCATCGATGGACGGCGTCCAACGGGCGCACACCCACCTGACCGGCCGTCGGGCCGCCCCCGAGGCCCGCGTACGGCTGCTGCTGGAACCGCATGTGGACCCGGGCACGGCGCTGACCGACCTCACCGCCCAGGCCCTGACCCACGCGCGGGAGTCGGCGGGGCTGGCGTCACTGCCGGCGGAGGTCAGGCTGAGGGCGGCCAAGCACCGTGCGGAGCGGGTGAGCTGACAAACGCTCAGAAGCCGTGCCGCATGCCCCCGTCCACCGGCACCATGATCCCCGTCAGGTAGGAAGCGGCCGGAGACAGCAGGAACGCCCCGACGCGCCCGAACTCCTCCGGCGTGCCGTACCGCCGCAGCGGAATCCGTGCCTCGTTCGCGGCCCGGGTGGCTTCCGGATCGGCGGACATCCCGTCCAGCTCACGGACCCGGTCCGTGTCGATCCGCGACGGCAGCACCCCCACGACCCGGATGCCCCGCGGCCCCAGCTCATCCGCGAGGGACTTGGCGAACCCGGCGAGCCCGGGGCGCAGCCCGTTCGAGATCGTCAGCCCCGGAATCGGCTCGTGCACGGAGCCGGACAGCACGAACCCGATGACACCGCCCGCCTCCAACTCGGCCGCCGCCGCACGGGCGAGGCGCACCGCGCCGAGGAACACCGACTCGAACGCCGCCTGCCACTGCTCGTCCGTGTTGTCGGCGACAAAGCCCGCCGGCGGTCCACCGACGCTGATGAGAATGCCGTCGAAGCCGCCGAACCGCTCCCGGGCGGTGGCGATCAGCCGGGCCGCCGCCTCCGGGTCGGCATTGGCGACGGCCACCCCGACGGCATCCGGCCCGAGTTCGGCAGCCGCGGCCGCGGCACGCTCCTCGTCCCTCCCGGTCAGCACCACCTTCGCGCCGTCGGCGACGAGCTCGCGCACCACGGCGTTGCCCAGCCCGCGCGTCGCTCCGGTGACGATGTACACCCGGTCCTTCAGTCCAAGATCCATGGCCTCTATCCTGCCTCGTCCGCCCCGAACAGGGCGAGGGCGGTGTTCACCAGGCCGATATGGCTGAACGCCTGCGGGAAGTTGCCGAGCTGGTGGCCGGCGACGGGTTCGTACTCCTCGGACAGCAGCCCGACGTCGTTGCAGAGGCCGACGAGTCGTTCGAACAGCTCCCGGGCCTCCTTCGTACGGCCCGTCATGTGCAGCGCGTCCGCGAGCCAGAACGAGCACACCAGGAAGGTGCCCTCGCCGCCCGGCAGTCCGTCGACGACCGTCTTCTCGGCGCTGTAGCGACGCAGGAAACCGCCGTGGCCCAGCTCGTCGCGGACCGCGTCGACGGTGCCGGTCACCCGTGGGTCCTCCGGCGGCAGGAAGCCCACGCGCGGGATCAGCAGCAGGGAGGCGTCCAGCTCGCGCGAGCCGTAGTACTGGGTGAAGGTGTTCCGCTCGGGGTCGTACCCCCGCTCGCACACCTCCTGGTGCACCTCCTCGCGCATCGCGCGCCAGGCGTCCACATCGCCTTCCAGGTCAGGGTTCCGTTCCACCGCGCGCACCGCGCGGTCCGCGGCCACCCACACCATCACCTTGGAGTGGACGAACTGCCTGCGGCCCCCGCGCACCTCCCACAGCCCCTCGTCGGGCTGCCGCCACGCCGTGCACAGGAAGTCCATCAGCGCGACCTGGAGCGCCCACATGTGCGGCTCGGACGGCAGACCCGAACTGCGGGCCAGCGACAGCGAGTCCATGACCTCGCCGTACACGTCGAGCTGGAGCTGCTTCACGGCGTCGTTGCCGATCCGTACGGGTCCGGTGGCGGCGAAGCCGGGCAGCCAGGGCAGCTCCGTCTCGGGCAGCCGGCGCTCGCCGGCCAGGCCGTACATGATCTGCAGGTCCGCCGGGTCGCCCGCGACCGCGCGCAGCAGCCAGTTCCGCCAGGCCTCGGCCTCCTCCTGGTAGCCGGCGGACAGGAGCGCGCCGAGGGTGAGGGTGGAGTCGCGCAGCCAGCAGTAGCGGTAGTCCCAGTTGCGTACGCCGCCCAGTTCCTCGGGGAGCGAGGTGGTGGGGGCGGCGACGATACCGCCGGTGGGGGAGTAGGTGAGCGCCTTGAGGGTGATCAGGGAGCGGACCACGGCGTCCCGTTGCGGTCCGTCGTAGCGGCAGCGGGCCGCCCAGGCCTGCCAGTCGGAGACGCTGGCGTTCAGGGCCTCGTATGGGTCGACCAGCGGCGGGCGTGGCTCGTGCGAGGGGTGCCAGGTGAGGACGAACGCCACCGACTCGCCCTCGGCGACGGTGAATTCCGAGTAGGTGCACTCGTCCTCGCCCCAGGTGCGGACGTCCGGTTCGCTGCGCAGCCACACCGAGTCCGGGCCCGCCACGGCGACCCGGTGGCCGTCGGAGCGGCGCACCCACGGGGTGATCGAGCCGTAGTCGAAGCGCAGCCGGAGCATGCTGCGGACGGTCACTTCGCCGCGCAGGCCCTCGACGATCCGGACGATGTCGGGGGCGCGGTCCCGTTGCGGCATCAGGTCGGTGACGCGGACCGCCCCTTCGTCGGTCTCCCACTCGGTGTCCAGGACGAGCGTGTCCGGCCGGTAGGCGCGCCGGGCGCACCGGTCGGCCCCCGTGGGGGCGATACGCCAGTGGCCGTTCTCCTCGTCGCCGAGCAGCCGGGCGAAGCAGGCGGTCGAGTCGAACCGGGGCAGACACAGCCAGTCGACGGATCCGTCCATGCCGATCAGGGCGGCGGTCTGCTCGTCGCCGATGAGCGCGTAGTCCTCGATGCGGGGGTGCACGGGGTGCGGGTTCCCGGGAGGACGGGGCGGCAATCCGGGGCGGAGCCGGGGGAGTGATGCGCGGGGGGCGTGCGCGGGTGCACAGCGCTGGGTTCGCCTCTGCGCGGACTCGTCGGCCGGCGCCTCACACCGCCGCGGGTTCCGCCTCCGTCGTCGCGCCCTCGGCCTCTCGCTCGCGCCGGTCGCGCAGTTCGCGGCGTACCAGCACCACCCAGCCGATCGGGACGCCCGCGGCGAACAGCCACCACTGGATGGCGTACGCGTAGTTCAGCGCGGCGTTCTCGTCGCCGGGCTCGCCGAGCTGTTGCGGGGTGTCGCCCTTCGGTGCCGGGCCGGTCTGTGCCAGGTAGCCGCCGAGCACCTGGGCGTCGAGGCGCTGCGCCTCGTGCTCGCTGTTGATCAGCATGATCTGGCGGTCGGGCAGGCCCTTGAGGTTCTTGATGCCGCTCGCCTCGGTCGTCTCGTCGGGCATCAGCCGGCCGGTGACGGTGAGCTCACCGCTCGGCGGGGCGGGAACCTTCGGGAACGCGCTCTGGCTCGCACCCCGGTCGGCGGGGATCCAGCCCCGGTTGACCAGCAGCACCTTGCCGTCGTTCAGCACGAACGGGGTGAGGACGTGGTAGCCGACCTCGTCATCGGCGTTGGTGCGGCGGCGGACGACGACCTCGTCGTCGGTGTCGAAGTGCCCCTTGGCGGTGACGGTGCGGTACCGCTCGTTCGTGGTGACGGTGTGCCCGGGGGCGGTCAGCTCCTCCACGGGTACCGGCTTCGCGGACAGCGCGTCGGAGACCAGCTGATTGCGGGCGGCGCGCTCGTCGTAGCGGTGCATCTGCCAGAGGCCCAGCCTGATCATCGTGGGGATGAGGAGGACGGCGACCAGCGTGAGGATCACCCACTGCCGGGACAACAGGAAGCGGTACACCCCACGACCGTACAACTCGGTCGTGGGGTGTGTTCAGGCGGGTACGGGTCGGGGCGGGCTCACACCTTGTCGACGATCCCCACCTTCCCCTCCGCGCGGGCGCAGTGGGCACCGCAGTACCAGTGGCCCTCGACCTCGACGCCCTGCCCGATGATCTGGACGCGGCAGTGCTCGCAGATGGGGGCCATGCGGTGGATCGCACAGGCGAAGCAGTCGAAGACATGCACAGCGCCCTGCGCACGAATCTCGAAGGTCATCCCGTAGTCATTGCCACAAACTTCGCATCTCGCCATGCGCCACAGGGTGGGCCGTCGGCCCGGCGCGAGCGAGCGGGCGCCGGGCGAGTCGCACGGCAATCACCCATCCGTACGGTCACCGCTCCGACGCCGGTTCCACATCTCCGAGGAGCTGCCCGAACGCCGCCTCGTCGACGACCGGGGTCCCGTACTGCCGCGCCTTGACCACTTTGGACGTACCCGAGTCCGGGTCATTGGTGACGAGCAGGCTGGTCAGCCGGGAGATGCTGGTGGCGACATGCAGTCCGGCCTCGATCGCCCGGTCCTCCAGGAGGTCGCGCTCGACGGAGGTGTCGCCGGAGAAGGCGATCCGCATGCCCTGCTTGAGCCTTTTGCCCTCTTCGTACCGACCTGGGTTGGGATAGGGGCAGGCAGGTCTTTTGCGGGCAGGCCGCCAACTCGTCGGCCGGTAGCCGCCGTAGCTTCCCTGCTGCCGCGGCACGGCCCGGTCCGTCCACTCGGTCAGCGGCAGACACTCGTGCAGCGGAAGCCGTACGCCGCCCTCGGCCGCGGCCTTCAGGCTCGGCCGGAACGCTTCCGCCAGCACGCGCGCGTCGTCCAGCGCGTGGTGCGCGCGCTGCTGGACGACACCGAAGTGCGCGGCCAGCGACTCCAGCTTGTGGTTGGGCAGCGGCAGGCCCAGCTCCTTGGAGAGCGCGATGGTGCACAGCCGCTGCCGCACGGGCGCCTCGCGCTCCGCGCGCGCGTACTCACGGGCGATCATCTGCCAGTCGAAGACGGCGTTGTGCGCCACGAGCACCCGGTCCGCCAGGCGCGCGGAGAACTCCTCGGCGATGTCCGGGAAGAGGGGCGCGCCCTCCAGCACGTCGCTCGTCAGACCGTGGATCCACACCGGGCCCGGGTCGCGCTCCGGGTTGACCAGCGTGTACCAGTGGTCCTCGACCTCGCCGCGTGCGTCCAGCCGGTAGACGGCCGCCGAGATTATCCGGTCGTCCCGGGCCAGTCCGGTGGTCTCCACGTCAACGACCGCGTATCCCTTCGGATACGCGGTCGGCCACGCTGTGGGGGCGGACGCTGCCGGCGTACGGTCTTCGAGCATGGTCACTGAGGATACGGGCCGGGACTGACAGTCCCGTCCCACGGTCCCGGGTCGCCACCCCGTCAGGTGTCCTGCGGCGCCCGTCCGTTCGAGTGCCGAGCGGGGAGCGCGTCAAGTTCCTTCCCGCGCGGGGCCGTCCGGAGTGTCATCCTCCGGGGTGTGACGGAACCAGCGCATGACGAGGCCCACGGCGGCGCGCTCGGAGAACGGCTGAACTGGCTGCGGGCGGCGGTGCTCGGCGCGAACGACGGCATCGTGTCCACGGCCGGTCTCGTGGTCGGTGTGGCGGGCGCCACGGACGACCGCGCGGCCCTGTTGACGGCGGGTCTGGCCGGGCTGCTCGCCGGCTCGATGTCGATGGCGGCGGGCGAGTACGTCTCCGTCTCCACCCAGCGCGACTCGGAGAAGGCCGCCCTGGCCGTGGAGAAGCGGGAGTTGCGCGAACAGCCCGAGGCGGAACTGGAGGAACTGACCGAACTCCTCGAAGGCCGCGGCCTGTCCCGCGAGGTGGCCCGCGAGGCCGCGGAACAGCTCACCGCGCGGGACGCCCTGAAAGCGCACGCACGCGTGGAGCTCGGCATCGACCCCGACGCACTGACGAACCCCTGGCACGCGGCCTGGGCCAGCTTTTTCGCCTTCACGGCGGGGGCGCTGCTGCCGTTGCTGGCGATCGTCCTGCCTCCGTCCGCGGCCCGGGTCCCGGTCACCGTCGCCTCGGTCCTGGCGGCCCTGGTCCTGACGGGCTGGAGCAGCGCCCGCCTAGGAGCCGCGGCTCCGGGACAGGCGGTACTGCGGAACGTGGCGGGCGGGGCGCTGGCGATGGCGGTCACGTATGGAGTGGGGTCGTTGCTGGGGGCGGCGGGCGTTTAGTGGCTCCTATTGCGCTCCCGTTGGCAGAGATCGCCAACAAGTAAGCGCGTACCGCCGGTAATACTTGTGAGTAACAACGTCTAGCCCTGGCCGACCAGCGGTTCTACGGTGCCAGCATGCCGAACCTGCCCGATGTCGTGCTGTGGTCGATACCCGCCTTCGTCCTGCTCACCGTGGTCGAGATGATCAGCGTCCGTCTCCATCCCGACGAGGAGGCCGCGGGATATGAGACGAAGGACGCCGCGACCAGCCTCGGTATGGGGCTCGGCAGTCTGTTCTGGGACTTCCTGTGGAAGATCCCCATCGTCGCGATCTATACGGCGATCTATGAGCTGACGCCTCTGCGGGTGCCCGTCCTGTTGTGGACGGTTCCGCTGATGCTGCTCGCGCAGGACTTCTTCTACTACTGGTCCCACCGCGGCCACCATGTCGTGCGCATCCTGTGGGCCTGCCATGTCGTGCACCACTCCAGTGAGAAGTTCAACCTCACCACCGCACTGCGCCAGCCCTGGACCTCCCTGACCGTCTGGCCGTTCTACGTCCCTCTCATCGCCTGCGGTGTGCACCCGGCCGCGCTCGCCTTCTGCTCCTCGGCGAACCTCGTCTACCAGTTCTGGATCCACACCGAGCGCATCGACAAGATGCCCCGGTGGTTCGAGTTCGTGTTCAACACGCCCTCCCACCACCGCGTCCACCACGCCTCCCAGGGCGGCTATCTCGACCGGAACTTCGGCGGCATCCTCATCGTCTGGGACCGGCTGTTCCGGTCCTTCGTCGCCGAGACCGAGCGTCCAGTTTTCGGACTGACCAAGAACATCAACACGTACAACCCGGTGAAGGTCGCCACCCACGAGTACCTCTCCATCGCCAAGGACCTGAAGGCGGCCCGGAGTTGGCGCGACCGGGCCGGGCATCTCTTCCGCGGACCCGGCTGGCAGCCCGCCCCGGAACCGGCGCGGGAGAGCGTGTCGGCGTGAAGCGCGTTCTTCTGGCGGCCTTCGCTCTGGCCGCCCTCGTCGACCTCGGCTCCCTCGCCGCCGACTACGACCCCGGACACCTCGTCGCCAAGCCGCTGCTGATGCCGCTGCTCGCCGGGTACGCCGCCCTGTCCGGGGCGCCCCGGCTCCTGGTCGCCGCCCTGCTGTTCGGCTGGGGCGGCGACGTCCTGCTGCTGTCCGACGCCGAGCCCGCCTTCCTCGCCGGAATGGGCTCCTTCGCGGCCGGGCACGTCTGCTACCTGCTGCTGTTCAAGGGGCGCGGGGCGCACCAGCCGTTCTTGCTCGCCGGGTACGGCGTCGCCCTGACCGCCACCGTGGCCGCGCTCTGGCCCGACCTCCCGGCCGACCTTCGGGTACCGGTCGCCGGTTACAGCCTGCTGCTCACGGCCATGGCCTACCGCGCGGGCAGCCGGTTCGGCCTGCTCGCCGGGCTCGGCGGGGCGCTCTTCATGCTGTCCGACACCCTCATCGCGACCGGCGTCGCCGAGTGGCCCCAGCCGCCCCGGCCCGACCTGTGGATCATGCTCACCTATATTGCGGCGCAGATCCTCCTGGTCACTGGCACACTCAGAGCCCTCGAAGCGCGTCCGTATCCGGCGGCGACGTACGGTGAGGTGCGCTCGACCACCCTCTGAGCGCACCTCACGACCTCGCAGGAGACGACCTCGCCATGCGCGCCACGACCATCCACGCCCCGTTCGACATGCGGGTGGCGGACGTACCCGACGCCGTAGTCCAGCTGCCCACCGACGCCGTGGTCCGGGTGCTGCGCGCCTGCATCTGCGGCAGCGACCTGTGGGCGTACCGGGGCGAGGCGGAGCGGCAGCCCGGGCAGCGGATCGGGCACGAGTTCCTCGGTGTGGTCGAGGAGACCGGCTCCGACGTCTCCGGCGTGCAGACCGGTGACTTGGTCGTCGCGCCCTTCATGTGGTCCGACGGCGTCTGCGACTACTGCCGGGAGGGTCTGACCACCTCCTGCGAGCACGGTGGCTTCTGGGGCTCCGTCGGCTCCGACGGCGGGCAGGGCGAGGCCGTGCGCGTGCCCTTCGCCGACGGCACCCTCGTCCGGCTGCCCAAGGACGCCGCCTCCGACGAGCGGCTTCTGACCGCCCTGCTGACCCTGTCCGACGTCATGGGCACCGGCCATCACGCCGCCCTCACCGCGGGCGCCCGCCCCGGCGCCACGGTCGCCGTCGTCGGCGACGGAGCCGTCGGTCTGTGCGCTGTGCTGGCCGCCAAGCGGCTCGGCGCCGAGCGCATCGTCGCGCTCGGCCGCCACCAGGTCCGCACCGACATCGCGCGCCGCTTCGGCGCCACCGACGTCGTCGCCGAGCGCGGCGAGGCCGCCGTCGAGGCCGTCCGCGAACTCACCCGCGGCCAGGGCGCGCACGCCGTCGTCGAGGCGGTCGGCACCGAGCAGTCCATGCGTACGGCCGTGAACATCACCCGCGACGGCGGCGGCATCGGCTTCGTCGGCGTGCCGCACGGCAGCGGCACCGGGCTCGACCTCGGCGTCATGTTCGACCGGAACATCGCGCTGCGCGGCGGGGTCGCGCCGGTCCGCGCGTACATCCCCGAGCTGCTGCCCGACGTCCTGGAGGGCCGTATCGATCCCTCGCCGGTCTTCGACATGACGGTCGGTCTGGAGGGCGTGCCGGAGGGCTACAAGGCGATGGACGAGCGCATCGCGCTCAAGGTGATGGTCACCATCTGATCGGCACCGGCAGCGCCGTCAGCAGCCCCGACACCGCCACGACCACGCCCAGCGCGACGACCTCCACGCGCGCGGGGGTGCAGGCCGTGAGCGGGTCGGCGGCCCGGCTCAGCCGGATCCGCGCCCACAGGGCGAGCCCGGCGACGGCGGCCACCAGCAGCACCTTGGCGAGCAGCACGCGCCCGTACGCCGTCGTCGTCAGCTGCTCGACCACCGTCTCCGGCGGCATACGGCGCAGCGAACTGCACACCCCGGTCGCCGTGATGGCGGCGAGCAGTACGGCCGCCACGCGCGCGTAGAGCCCCAACAGCGCCGCACCGGTCGGCGGTCCGCCCCGCAGGCTCCGCAGGGCGTGCAGCAGACCGCCCGCCCACAGCGCCGCACACGTCAGATGCACCAGCGTCAGACCGGAGCCGACGAGGGGGGACTGCTCGGTCGTCGGATGGGCGCGCAGTGCCTCGGCGACGACGACCGCGGCCAGCGGCCAGACCTGGGTGCCGGGCCGCCGCGAGAGCGCGCACAGCCCGGCCACGGCGAAGGCGTTGACTTCCAGCAGCGCGAGTTTGCCGTCGCGGGTGGCGTACAGGCCGCCGACGTCGAGGTCGGAGAGGCTGTCCGGCACGAGGTTGCCGGTCGAGACGACGGAGGCGAGCCCGAGGGCGGCGAGGAAACCGGCGCCGGCCGCGTAGGGCGCCCAACTGCGGGGCGCGGCCGGGGGAGTGCCGGGCACCGAACGGGCCAGGCGGTTCACGAACAGCTCGCCGACCGGGACGCACAGGGCCGCGAACAGCACCGCCCGCAGCAGCGCGATGCCACCGACGCCGGGAGCTGCGGCCTCACCGGTGTCGTGCAGCGCGGCGGACGGCCCGAGCAGGGGGATCAGCGCCCCCAGTGCCACCAGTACGAGGACGGCGACGGCTCGGCCGGTATCGGGGCCCCGCTTCGGCCCGCTCGCGTCGGCGGCCCCCGATGTGGGTCTTATCAAGGTCACCTCATGATCTTCACCAGTCGTCCCAGAACCGGGCAAGCGCAGGAAAACAACTGGCGGTGCGGCATTCCGCCCATGAGTACGTTTTCGGACGCCACGGAACTCAGCCCCAGCGCGCCGAATCGGCGCCCCAGACCCCGGGCGCCCGCGCCCAGTCACCGGGCCCGCCCGCGAAGGACACCGGCGGCAGGGCGTACCGCAGCTTGCCGAGCGCACTGTCGGTTTCTGCGAGCCAGGGCTCCGGCCCGTCGTACGGCAAACCGCCCGCACCGCCCGCACCCCCCGCGCCGCTCACCAACCACCCCGCAGTGCGCGCCAACGCCAGCCGCACCACGCGCCCGTACCCCTCCCGCAGTTGCTCGGTCAGCGCCCGCAGTACCGCGCCCGCCAGCAAGTACCCCGTGCCATGATCGAGCGCCTGCGCGGGCAGCGCCCCCGGCTGTTCCCGCGAGCCCTCCACCACGGCAATCCCGGTGGCCGCCTGCACCAGGCTGTCGAACCCGCGCCGCCCACCCCACGGCCCGTACGCGCCCCACGCCGACAACTGCGCGATGACCAGACCCGGCCGCCGCTCCATCAGCGCTTCAGGTGACAACCCGAAGCGGTCCAGGGCGCCAGGTCGGTACCCCGTGACGACCACGTCCGCCGACGCCAGCAACTCCTCGAAGGCGCGCCGGTCCTTCGCTAGGTCCAACACCGCCGACCGCTTTCCGAACCCCGTGTCGGCGTGCTGGTCGGGCAGTTCGGGGTAGCCCGGAGGGTCGATGCGCAGCACGTCCGCACCCAGCAGGGCGAGGGTGCGGGTGGCGACCGGGCCCGCGATGACCCGGGTCAGATCCAGAACGCGTACGCCGGCGGCCGGGGGAGCTCCGTCCAGCGTCGGAAGCACACGCGCGCGTGCCGTGTCGAGGCGCTCGCGCTCGACCAACGGCCGCTCGGCCACTGCGACCGCCTGCGGATGCGCCGCCCACTCCTCGGGCGTACGCACCGCCACAGCGAGCCCTCCGGCCGCGTACACGGCCTCCTCGACCTCCAGGGCGGACCGCTCGGCAAGTGCCGCATCGAGAGAGTCCGCCGGACCGAGTGCCCTTAACAACCGCTCCCGATGATGCGGATAGTTCGCATGCGTCCGCACCCACCCGTCCCCGGTCCGCCAGAACCGAGACAGGGGAGCAAAGTTCACCGGAGCGCGCCCACCGATCAACAGATGCCGCTCACTCACAAACGCAGTGGCAACGGCCCCGTCGTCGATCCGAACCTCCGGCACCTCCCGAAGCCCGCCCCGCGCCGCCCCGAGCTCAGCGGCGGCCAAGGCACACACCCCCACACACGCGCGTGCCAACTCCCGTACGGGAAGGCGCCCCTGAAGAGCGCCCTCCCGCACCACGGTGGACGTCCGCGACAGCAGGGCGGGGTCGCCGCCCAGCGCGGACCAGGCGTACTTGATGTCGGTCATGACTGCACTATGCAGTATTGACCAAATCAACATGAGATGCGGCCGACCACCAAAGACGCACTTCCTTGCGCACGTCCGTCGGCCGCAGCACCCACCCCTGGGCGAGTGCGACCTCGGCGACGTACCGCCCGCCCACACCCCGGTAGTCGCGCAGCGGTATCGCGCACTCGGCCGGGGATCTCGGCTTCCTGGGCTCGAGCGGGGCCGAGGCACGGGCGGTCCAGCGCGCGACCACCGTGTCGACACGCGTCCTGTAGTACTCGGTGTCGCCCTCGTGCCGAAGTTCCGGCCAGCTCACGCACCAGGACGGCAGGCGGCTGAGGCGCTGGAAGGTGCGGCCCGTGTTGGTCGAGGCGATCGCCTCGGCGATCACGTCCACGAACGAGAGAACGACGGCAGCCGCAAGCCAGAACACGCAGAAGACGGGCAGGAACAGCACGGTCCCGAAGAAGCACAACGTCAACTGCCATCGAGGCCGGACCGGTTCAGGTACCCAAGTCGAAGGATCCTCGTACACATCCATGCCGGAGATCTTGCCGTACCCATGCGAAAGGGCCGGACAGTGGATCCATCCGGCCCTTCACACACGCGCGCGTGCCCGTTACTTCGTCACCGCGTCCAATGCGTCCGCCGTACCCCACCCATAGAACCCGTTGAGGTTCTTCGAGCCCTCGCACACCGCGTCGACCTTGCCGTCGCCGTCGATGTCGTACGGGTCCGTGCACGCCGTGGCGTCGGCCTGTGCGTACAGCAGGGCCTTGACCGCGGTCGGCGGGAGGTACGGATGCGTCGACTTGATCAGGGCGGCGACGCCCGCGACGTGCGGGGAGGCCATGGACGTACCGGCCATGTAGCCCCAGCGGCCGCCGGGGAGTGTGCCCAGGATCAGGCCGCTGGTGGCCGGCGGGGCCGGGGTCTGGAAGCGGGTCGAGTCGCCGCCGGGTGCGGCGATGTCGATCACGCCGAGACCGTGGTTGGAGAAGGACGACTTGATGCCCTTCGCACCGGTCGCCGCCACCGTCACGACACCCGGCAACTGGGTCGGGATGTCCAGGCACTTGGACGGGTCGACGACCCGGTCCGACGGCGTGCCGTCGTTCGGGGACACCGGGTCGGTGATCTCGTCGGCCGCGAGGTCGTAGTTCTCGTTCCCGGCCGCCGCGACGTTGACCGCGCCCTTCTTCTCCGCGTACCGCGACGCCCGTGTGATGGCGTCGACGAGCGCCCTCTGGTCCGGGTCGTTCTTGCAGTTGAAGTACCAGGGGTCGGTGTAATAGCTGTTGTTCGTCACATCGACGCCGTGCTCGGCCGCCCACACGAAGCCGCACACCACGGCCTCCGTGTAGAAGTACCCGGCGGTCGTCGACACCTTGATGCCGGAGACCTTCACGCCGGGCGCGACCCCGGTCATGCCGACGCCGTTCTTGGCGGCGGCGATCTCACCGGCCACGTGCGTGCCGTGCGCGCTCTCCGTCGGCCCAGGCCGCCAGGCGCCGTCGGCGGTGTCCGGCTTGCCCGTCACACAGTTGACCGACGCGTCGCGGTCGAAGTTGGGCGCGAGGTCGGGGTGGGTGTCGTCGACGCCGGTGTCGATCACCGCGACGGTGACGTCCCGGCTGCCCAGCGACGTCTCGTGCGCCTTGTCCGCCTTGATCGCGGGCAGGTCCCACTGGAGGGGCTGCAAGGGGTCCTGTCCGTCGGCGGCTTCGACGGCCGCCGCCTCCGCGGCACTGAGCACCTTCGGCGTGCCGACCTCCGTCGTCGACTGCGCGGGCAGCGGCGCGTTCCGGGTGTTGCCGGCCGAGGCCACCCCGGGCACCGTGCGCAGCGCCTTGGCGAAGTCGGGGTTCGCCGAGTGGACGACGATCACGCCGATCTGGTCGTACGAGGTGACGATCGTGCCGCCGGCCTCGGTGATGGCCCGCTCCACTCGAGGTGAAGGGCCGTGCCCGGGCTGGACGTTGACGACATAGCTGAGCGAGGTCGCGTCCGCCTCGGCCGCCGCCGACACATTCGGCAGCAGGGCGAGGGCCGTCGCCATGGCCATCCCGGCGGGGACGGCCAGCGCACGGCGAGAGCGCGAAAAGTGCGCTGTCATGGTGTCAGTCTCTCCCGTCAGTGGGTCACTTGACCGCGCGCAGCGCGTTGACGATGCCGAATCCGTAGAAGCCGTTCACGCGCGTGCCGCCCTCGCACACCGCGTCCTGCGTGCCGTCGCCGTTCTGGTCGTAGGACTCGGGGCAGCCCGGGTTGTCCGCCTGCGCCTTGAGCATCGCCTGGAGCTGGGCGCCGGTCGCCCACGGGTGCTTGGACTTCAGCAGCGCGGCCACACCGGCAGCGTGCGGCGAGGCCATCGAGGTGCCCTGCAGGAAGGCGTACTGCCCGTTCGGCATGGTCGACAGGATGCGGCCGTTCTTCGAGGGCGTGTCGGGTATCTGGTACAGCCGGTCGCCGCCCGGCGCCGCGACATCGACGACACCCTTGCCGTACGAGGAGTAGTACGACTTGAGGTTCTGCACGCCCGTCGCGCTGACGGTGACGATCCCCGGCAGCTGGGTGGGCACGTCGAAGCACTCGTGCGGGTCGATCGTGCGCTCCACCGGCGTGGAGTCGTCGGGGCTGGAGTCGTCGACGATCGCGTCCGAGTCCAGGTCGTGGTTGGAGTTGCCCGCCGAGGCCAGGTGGAGCGTGCCCTTCTTCTGCGCATACAGCTGCGCCCGGTTGACCGCGTCGACGATCGCCCGCTGGTCCGGGTCGTCCATGCAGTTGTACAGCCACGGGTCCACGTAGTAGCTGTTGTTCGTGATCTCGACGCCGTGGTCGGCGGCGAACACGAAGGCGCACACGACGCTCTCCGGGTAGAAGAGGCCGTTGTCCGGGTCGCTCACCTTGATGCCGGAGACCTTGACGCCCGGGGCCACCCCCGCGACGCCGATGCCGTTGCGGGCCGCGGCGATCTCGCCAGCGACATGCGTGCCGTGGTAGTCGTCCGCGGTGTACGGCCGCCAGGCGCCCTCACTGGTGTCCGCGACCCCGCCGACGCAGTTGGCGGACTGGGACTTGGAGAAGTTCGGCGCAAGGTCCGGGTGGGTGTCGTCGACGCCGGTGTCGATCACGGCGACGGTCACCTTGCTGCTACCGGGGTTGATCTTCGCGGCCTCGTCGGCACCGATCGCGCGCAGGTCCCACTGGTCGGCCTCGAGGGGCTCGCTGTCGGGGGCAGCGGCGCTCGCGGCCTTCGCGGCCTGAGCGTCCGTCAGGAACTCCGCGGCACCCTGGTCCGTGGTGCCCGCGGCGGTCAGCGGCGCGGTACGCGTCGCACCCGCCGACTGGACCCCGCGCACGGCGCGCAGCTGCTTGCCGAAGTCCGGGTTGGCCGAGTGGGCGACGATCACCCCGATCTTGTCGTACGACGCCACGACGGTTCCCCCGGCCGTGGCGACGGCCTTCTTCACCGACTCGATGGTCCGGCGGTCCGTCGAGGTGTTCACGACGTACGCCAGGTTCGGCGCGTCCGCGGCCTGCGCGGTGGTCTGCGCGGGCGGGGCGGCCGTCGCGGCCGTCGGCAGGAAGCCGAGCGAGGCCGTCAGCGACAGCACCACGGGGACGGCCAGGGCGAGCCGGCGTCTGGAAGGCAGATGAGCCATGGGATCTCCACATCATCCGGAAACGAAACCTGCCCGAGGCACAGGTGGTGCTCGGGCAGGTACATGACGGGCGTGCAGGGCGAAGCTATCTCCCCGTCTCGCTGGCCAGCAATGACTTACCGCGGGTGAGTTCGGAAAGAAGTCCCCGGGGTTGAACCGGTCCTCGCGTGGCGCCGTGACGTTGGACAGGGGGCACGAGCACGATCGAGCCCCCTGCAACCGCTAGGAACAGAGCCGTCAATGTCCGTACCGAACCCGTCCCCGTCAACTGTCGCAACAGCGCCCGCAACGCGAGGAGACTCCGTGGCTACCGACGCACCGCCCCCCTCGAAACAGCAACACCGACTCCCCACCACCGAGGAGTTCACCGAGGTGCAGGAGAGCGCGGAGTTCGGTGAACTGCGCCGCTCCTACCGCTCCTTCGCCTTTCCGCTGACCGTCGGCTTCATCGTCTGGTACCTGCTGTACGTCCTGCTGTCGATCTACGCCGGCGATTTCATGGGCACCAAGCTGTTCGGCAACATCAATGTGGCCCTGGCCCTCGGCCTCGCCCAGTTCGTCACCACGTTCCTCATCGCCTGGTGGTACGCGCGGCACGCCGCCGCCAAGCTCGACCCCAAGGCTGATGCGATCAAGTCCCGGATGGAGGGCGGCGCATGAGCACCGCGCAGATGTTTCTTGCGGCCGACCCGGCGAGCGAGCACCGCACGCTGATCATCAGCCTGTTCGCGGTCTTCGTCGTCGCGACCCTCGTCATCACCGTGTGGGCGGGCCGTCAGACCAAGGACGCCAACGACTTCTACGCGGGCGGCCGCCAGTTCACCGGCTTCCAGAACGGCCTCGCCGTCTCCGGCGACTACATGTCCGCCGCGTCCTTCCTCGGTATCGCGGGCGCCATCGCCCTGTTCGGTTACGACGGATTCCTGTACTCCATCGGCTTCCTGGTCGCCTGGCTCATCGCCCTGCTGCTGGTCGCCGAGCCGCTGCGCAACTCCGGCCGCTACACGATGGGCGACGTCCTCGCCTACCGGATGCGCCAGCGTCCGGTCCGCACGGCGGCCGGTACCTCCACGATCGTCGTGTCGATCTTCTACCTGCTGGCGCAGATGGCCGGCGCGGGCGTCCTGGTCTCCCTGCTGATGGGCATCACCAGCGACGCCGGCAAGATCGTCATCGTCGCCCTGGTCGGCGTCCTGATGATCATGTACGTCACCATCGGCGGCATGAAGGGCACCACCTGGGTCCAGATGGTCAAGGCCGTGCTGCTGATGACCGGCGCCCTGCTGCTGACCTTCCTGGTCCTGCTGAAGTTCGACTTCAACGTCTCCGACCTGCTCGGCGCCGCCGCCGACCAGAGCGGCAAGGGCACCGCCTTCCTGGAGCCCGGCCTGAAGTACGGCGCCACCGGCACCAGCAAGCTGGACTTCATCTCGCTCGGCATCGCGCTGATCCTGGGCACCGCCGGTCTGCCGCACATCCTGATCCGCTTCTACACCGTGCCCACCGCGAAGGCCGCCCGTAAGTCCGTGATCTGGGCGATCGGCCTGATCGGCTCCTTCTACCTGATGACCCTCGCGCTCGGCTTCGGCGCCGCCGCGCTGATCAGCCAGGAGGAGATCACCGCCTCCAACAAGGCAGGCAATACGGCGGCCCCGCTGCTCGCGCTGCATCTGGGCGGCGTCGACTCCAACTGGGGCGCCATCCTGCTCGCCACCATCTCCGCGGTCGCCTTCGCGACGATCCTCGCGGTGGTCGCGGGTCTGACGCTCGCGTCCTCGTCGTCCTTCGCTCACGACATCTACGCCAACGTCATCAGGAAGGGCGAGGCCACCGAGAAGGAGGAGGTCAGCGCCGCCCGCTGGGCGACCGTCGGCATCGGCATCGTCTCCATCGCGCTCGGCGCCCTGGCCCGCGACCTGAACGTGGCCGGCCTGGTCGCGCTGGCCTTCGCGGTCGCCGCCTCCGCGAACCTCCCGACGATCCTCTACAGCCTCTTCTGGAAGCGGTTCACCACTCAGGGAGCGCTGTGGTCGATCTACGGCGGCCTGACCGCCGCCGTCGGCCTGGTGCTGTTCTCGCCGGTCGTCTCCGGCAAGCCCACCTCGATGTTCCCGGACGCCAACTTCGACTGGTTCCCGCTGGAGAATCCCGGCATCATCTCGATCCCGGTCGGCTTCCTGCTGGGCATCATCGGCACCTACCTGTCCAAGGAGGAGCCGGACAAGGGCAAGTACGCCGAGCTGGAGGTCCGGTCCCTGACCGGCACCGGCGCGCACTGAGCACGCCCACTGAGCACGCCCACTGAGCGGCCGCGTCGTAGATCCCTACGACGCGGCCGCGTCTTACCTCGTGGGATCGGGCTCTGTCGTTGTCAGTGGAGTCACGTAGGCTCGCAAGTGACGGAAAATGACTGCACGAGCGCTGATCCGCGACGAGGGAGGGGGCCCACGTGCTCATTGACACCTACGGCCGGGTGGCCACCGACCTGAGAGTCTCGCTGACCGACCGGTGCAATCTGCGCTGCAGCTATTGCATGCCCGAGGAAGGCCTGCAGTGGCTGGCCAAGCCCGACCTGCTCACCGATGACGAGATCGTCCGCCTGATCGACATCGCGGTCACCTCCCTCGGTATCGAGGAGGTCCGCTTCACCGGCGGTGAGCCCCTGCTGCGCCCCGGCCTGGTCGGCATCGTCGAGCGCGTCGCGGCCCTGGAACCCCGCCCCCAGATGTCCCTGACCACCAACGGCATCGGCCTCAAGCGCACCGCGACGGCCCTGAAGGCGGCCGGTCTGGACCGGGTCAATGTCTCCCTGGACACCCTGCGCCCGGACGTCTTCAAGACCCTCACCCGTCGCGACCGGCACAAGGACGTCATCGAGGGCCTGGAGGCGGCCCGCGACGCGGAGCTGACCCCGGTCAAGGTCAACTCGGTGCTGATGCCGGGGCTGAACGAGGACGAGGCCCCCGACCTGCTGGCCTGGGCCGTCGAGCACGACTACGAACTGCGCTTCATCGAGCAGATGCCCCTGGACGCCCAGCACGGCTGGAAGCGCGACGGCATGATCACCGCAGGCGACATCCTGGCCTCCCTGCGCACCCGCTTCGAGCTGACCGAGGAGGGCTCCGAGGAGCGCGGCTCGGCCCCGGCGGAGCGCTGGATCGTCAACGGCGGACCGCACCGCGTCGGTGTCATCGCCTCCGTCACCCGCCCGTTCTGCTCGGCCTGCGACCGCACCCGCCTCACCGCCGACGGCCAGGTCCGCACCTGTCTGTTCGCCCGCGAGGAGACCGACCTGCGCGCGGCCCTGCGCTCCGGCGCCCCCGACGAGGAGATAGCCCGTATCTGGCGTCTTGCGATGTGGGGCAAGAAGGCGGGAGCGGGCCTGGACGACCCGAGCTTCGTCCAGCCGGACCGCCCGATGTCGGCGATCGGCGGCTGAATCCTTACGGCGCGCTCGGCTCTTCCCACTCCGAGAACTTCACGACGTCCTTCAGGAAACCCCGGACCCCCAGGAACTGGGACAGATGCTCCCGGTGCTCCTCACAGGCCAGCCAGGTCTTCCGCCGCTCCGGCGTATGGATCTTCGGGTTGTTCCAGGCCAGCACCCACACGGCGGTGACACGGCAGCCCTTGGCGGAACAGATCGGCGTCTCGTCACTCACGGATTCGTCTCACAGGGTCCACGAAAAGGCGACGCCGAGCAGCCACGGGGGGAGCTGCCCGGCGTCGGTCCGTCGCTCCGACGGGGGATGCGGAGCGCCTACGAAGTATGTCATGGGTCACCCGCCGCCCGGCACCGGAACAACACTATTGATCTGAGCTTTTCTTGAGCTTGGTGCGGAGGTGGCTTCCGTTTGCTAGCGCCCCGCCAAGGTCATTTCCGGTCATGTGTTTCGCCCGCCGCGCCCGGCGTCGGGTCGGGGACCACATCTTCCGGTGCGGGTTCCGCGAAGGGGGCGTCAGGGCCCGGTCCCGTGATCATCGGACGGGCCGGCGGAGCCACGAAAGTGGAAGGAAGCGACGGCGCATTCTCCCGCCCGGCGTTGGCGACCACCACCGCGATGTACGGCAGGACCAAGCCGAGCACCAAGGCCACGACGGCCACGTGCCGTTCGACGTTCCACAGGGTCGCGGCGAGGATCACCGACAGCGTACGGACCGACATCGAGATGACGTACCGGCGCTGGCGCCCTCGTACATCCTCCTGGAGGCCCGTCCTGGCTCCGGTGATCCGGAATACCTGGGCGTTGCCCGCGTCGTGCTGCTTCCGCATCACATTCCACCATCCGCCCGCATCGGACTCTCCCCTGCCCGTACCCGGACCGCCCCCGATCGGGGGGCCGGGCCCGGACACCCTCCACGTTACGCCTGGCCTGCGTCGCCTACGAGACCGGGGGACCTCCGGTCGGGGTGACGGTCCTCAGCCGTCCCGCGTACGGCCCCACCCGACATGCGACGTATGTGGTACGGCCCGACACTGGGCGTAATGCTCACGTCGAGCCGTACAAGGAGGCAGCCATGGGCTGGTTGTGGGCGATCATCGTGGGGTTTGTGCTGGGTCTGATCGCCAAGGCGATCCTGCCCGGCAAGCAGCACAGTCCCCTCTGGCTGACCACCATCTTCGGCATGCTCGGTGCCATCGTCGGCAACTCCATCGCCCGCGCGGCCGGCGTCGACGAGACCTCCGGCATCGACTGGAGCAGGCACGCCTTCCAGCTCGTCGCGGCGATCATCATCGTGGGCGTGGGGGACATGGCTTACATGGCGACGCTGGGCAAGAGAAAACAGCGGACCTGAGCGCACGTACGACGAAGGGGCGGCCCTCCGGTGGAGAGCCGCCCCTTCGGTGTGCCTAGGCCCCGATGACCTCGACCGCGGCGAGATTCTTCTTCCCGCGCCGAAGCACCAGCCACCGCCCGTGCAGCAGATCACCGGCCGTCGGTACGGCGTCCTCGGCCGTGACCTTCGCGTTGTTCACGTAGGCCCCGCCCTCCTTGATCGTCCGCCGCGCGGCCGACTTGCTCGCCACCAGCTCGACGCCGGCGAAGAGATCGACAACCGGAGCCAGCTCCGCGACCTTGATGTGCGGCACCTCGGACAGGGCCGCCGCCAGCGTGCGGTCGTCCAGCTCCGCCAGCTCGCCCTGCCCGAACAGGGCACGGCTCGCGGCGATCACGGCGGCCGTCTGGTCGGCGCCGTGCACCAGCGTCGTCAGCTCCTCGGCCAGCGCCCGCTGCGCGGCACGGGCCTGCGGCCGCTCCTGGGTCTGCTTCTCCAGCTCCTCCAGCTCCTCGCGGGACCTGAAGGACAGGATGCGCATGTACGTCGAGATGTCCCGGTCATCCACATTCAGCCAGAACTGGTAGAACGCGTACGGCGTCGTCATCTCGGGGTCGAGCCAGACGGCGCCGCCCTCGGTCTTGCCGAACTTGGTGCCGTCCGCCTTGACCATCAGCGGCGTCGCCAGGCAGTGCGCCTCGGCCTCGGGCTCCAGCTTGTGGATCAGGTCGAGACCCGCCGTGAGGTTGCCCCACTGGTCGCTGCCGCCCTGCTGGAGGGTGCAGCCGTACCGGCGGTACAGCTCGAGGAAGTCCATGCCCTGCAGCAGCTGGTAGCTGAACTCCGTGTAGCTGATGCCCTCCTGGGACTCCAGGCGCCGGGCGACCGAGTCCTTGGTCAGCATCTTGTTGACCCGGAAGTGCTTGCCGATGTCCCGGAGGAACTCGATGGCCGACATCCCGGCCGTCCAGTCCAGGTTGTTGACCATCACCGCGGCGTTCTCGCCCTCGAAGGACAGGAACGGCTCGATCTGCGCGCGCAGCCGCGTCACCCAGTTCGCGACCGTCTCCGGGTCGTTCAGCGTGCGCTCGGCCGTCGGACGCGGGTCGCCGATCTGGCCGGTGGCCCCGCCGACCAGGGCCAGCGGACGCAGGCCCGCCTGCTGGAGCCGGCGCATGGTGAGGACCTGCACCAGGTGACCGACGTGCAGACTGGCCGCGGTCGGGTCGAAACCGCAATAGAACGTGACGGGACCGTCCGCGAGCGCCTTGCGCAAAGCGTCCTCGTCAGTGGACAGGGCCCACAGGCCGCGCCACTTCAGCTCGTCGACGATGTCCGTCACGGTTCTCGTATCTCCTTAAGAGTGCTCTGGGTCAGGTACGAGGTTATACGCCCTGACTGACAGAGCTCATATTGAAGTCCGGCACCCTCAGGGCCGGCATCGCAGCCCTAGTGAACCAGTCGCTCCACTCCCTGGGCAGCGTCTTTTCGGTGCGCCCGGCCTCGGTGGCCCGGCCCAGCAGGTCCACCGGCGACTCGTTGAACCGGAAGTTGTTGACCTCGCCGGTGACCTCGCCGTTCTCCACCAGGTACACACCGTCCCGGGTCAGGCCGGTGAGCAGCAGCGTCGCCGGGTCGACCTCGCGGATGTACCAGAGGCAGGTCAGCAGCAGCCCGCGCTCGGTGTCCGCCACCATCTCCTCCAGGGAGCGCTCGCCGCCGCCGTCAAGGATCAGATTGTCGATGCCCGGGGCCACCGGCAGTCCGGTCAGGCCCGCGCTGTGCCGGCTGGTCAGCAGGTGCCGCAGCTCGCCCTCGCGGATCCACTCGGTGGCCGTGAGCGGCAGTCCGTTGTCGAACACCGAGGAGTCGCCCCCGGAGGAGTGCGCCAGCACGAAGGGCGCGGCCTCCAGGCCCGGCTCGTTCGGGTCGCTGCGCAGGGTCAGCGGCAGCTCGGTCAGCTTGTCGCCGACCCGGGTGCCGCCGCCCGGCTTGGAGAACACGGTGCGGCCCTCGACCGCGTCCCGGCCCGACGCCGACCACATCTGGTAGATCAGCAGATCCGCCACGGCGGTCGGCGGCAGCAGCGTCTCGTACCTTCCGGCGGGCAGCGCGACCTTGCGCTCGGCCCAGCCGAGGCGCACGGCCAGCTCTGCGTCGAGCGCCGCCGGGTCCACGTCCTTGAAGTCGCGGGTGGACCGGCCCGCCCAGGCCGAGCGGGTGCGGTCCGGGGACTTGGCGTTCAGCTCCAGCGTTCCGTTCGGCTGGTCATGGCGCAGGCGCAGGCCCGTCGACGTACCGACGTAGGACGAGACCAGCTCGTGGTTGGCGAAGCCGTAGAGCTCGCGTCCGCCCGCACGCGCGCGTGCGAAGGCCTCGCCGAGCGCCGGGGCGAAGTCGGCGAACACCGCGGAGGAGGTCTCGGCCGGCGCGTCCGTGAAGTCCGGCGACGCCGGTACGTCGGTGACGAGCGGCTGTGCGTCCTCGGCGGGTGCGGCACCGCGCGCGGCGGCCTCGGCGGCCCGCACCAGGGGCTCCAGCTCGTCGGCGGTCACCGCGGAGCGGGACACGACCCCCGAGGCCGTGCCCTCCTTGCCGTCGACGGTGGCGACGACCGTGAGCGTGCGCCCGCGCGTGACGCCGTTGGTGGTCAGCGCGTTGCCCGCCCAGCGCAGATTGGCGGTGGACTGCTCGTCGGCGATGACGACACAGCCGTCCGCACGGGACAGCTCCAGGGCACGCTCGACGATCTCGTAGGGCTTGCTCATCGACCCGCCTCCTGCGTGGTGTTGAGGATATTGACGCTGCGGAACAGGGCCGACGGGCAGCCGTGCGACACCGCCGCCACCTGACCCGGCTGGGCCTTGCCGCAGTTGAAGGCGCCGCCCAGGACGTAGGTGCCCGGGCCGCCGACGGCTGCCATGGAGCCCCAGAAGTCGGTGGTGGTCGCCTGGTAGGCGACGTCCCGCAGCTGGCCGGTGATCCGGCCGTTCTCGATCTTGAAGAACCGCTGGCCGGTGAACTGGAAGTTGTAGCGCTGCATGTCGATGGACCAGGACCGGTCCCCGACGACGTAGATCCCGCGGTCGACGCCGCCGATGAGATCCTCCGTCGACATCCCGGCCGGGTCCGGCTGGAGCGACACATTGGCCATCCGCTGCACCGGCACATGACCGGGGGAGTCGGCGAAGGCGCAGCCGTTGGACCGCTCGAACCCGGTCAGCTTCGCGATCCGCCGGTCCAGCTGATAGCCGACCAGGGTGCCGTCCCTCACCAGGTCCCAGGTCTGGCCCTCCACGCCCTCGTCGTCGTAGCCGATGGTCGCCAGGCCGTGCTCGGCGGTGCGGTCACCGGTGACGTTCATCAGCTCGGAGCCGTACTTGAGCTTGCCGATCTGGTCGAAGGTGGCGAAGGAGGTGCCGGCGTAGGCGGCCTCGTAGCCGAGCGCCCGGTCCAGTTCGGTGGCGTGCCCGATGGACTCGTGGATGGTCAGCCACAGGTTGGACGGGTCGACGACGAGGTCGTACACACCCGCCTCGACGCTCGGCGCGCGCATCTTCTCGGCGAGCAGCTCGGGGATCCGCTCGAGCTCGCCGTCCCAGTCCCAGCCGGTGCCCCTCAGGTACTCCCAGCCGCGTCCGACGGGCGGCGCGATCGTGCGCATCGAGTCGAACTCGCCGCTGGACTCGTCGACCGACACCGCGGTCAACTGCGGGTGCAGCCGGACACGCTGCTGGGTGGTCACGGTCCCGGCGGTGTCGGCGTAGAACTTGTTCTCGTGCACGGTGAGCAGGGAGGCGTCGACATGGTTCACCCCGTCCGCCGCCAGCAGCCGCGAGCTCCACTCCGCCAGCAGCCCCGCCTTCTCCTCGTCGGGCACGGTGAACGGATCGATCTCGTACGACGAGATCCACGTCTTGTCGGTGTGCACGGGCTCGTCGGCGAGCTCCACCCGCTCGTCCGACCCGGCCGCCTTGATGACCTGCGCGGACAGCTTCGCCATCGCCACGGCCTGCGAGGCGACCCGCGCCGCCGCGTCCATGGTCAGATCGACGCCGGAGGCGAAACCCCAGGTCCCGCCGTGCACGACACGCACCGCGTACCCGAGGTCCGTGGTGTCCGAGGAGCCCGAGGGCTTGGCGTCCCTGAGCCGCCAGGAGGCGCTGCGTACCCGCTCGAACCGGAAGTCCGCATGCTCGGCCCCGAGCGCACGCGCGCGTGCCAGCGCGGCGTCCGCCAGGGCGCGTAGGGGGAGTGCCGTGAAGGACTCGTCGATGGTATGAGGCACCTGGGTCTCTTCCTGTCGCCGTTACCGTGGTCGCTCCGATCATGTCGCGAGGGCCGGGCCCGGGACCACACGTTTGCCGCCTGCGGCCGGTTCGGTTCTGTAGGGATCCGACAGTGACTCCCACGCGCCACTGTCGGTGCCCGCTTGTCCTCGCGAGCCCCGGGACCGATAGGTTTTCGGGGAAGCCGCCTGTCATCCAGGTGTTCGGGCGGGTGTGTCAGACCGCTATCGAAAGGGTGATCCGTTGAGCCGCTCGGTTCTCGTCACCGGAGGCAACCGGGGCATCGGCCTCGCCATCGCCCGCGCATTCGCCGACGCCGGCGACAAGGTCGCCATCACATACCGCTCGGGTGAGCCGCCGGCCGGCTTCCTCGCCGTCAAGTGCGACATCACCGACACCGAGCAGGTGGAGCAGGCCTACAAGGAGATCGAGGCCGAGCACGGCCCGGTCGAGGTCCTCGTCGCCAACGCGGGCATGACCAAGGACCAGCTCCTGATGCGTATGTCCGAGGAGGACTTCACCTCGGTCGTCGACACCAACCTCACGGGCACCTTCCGCGTCGTCAAGCGCGCCAACCGGGGCATGCTGCGGGCCAAGAAGGGCCGCGTCGTCCTGATCTCGTCCGTGGTCGGGCTGCTCGGCTCCGCGGGGCAGGCGAACTACGCCGCCTCCAAGGCCGCGCTGGTCGGCTTCGCGCGTTCCCTCGCCCGAGAGCTTGGTTCGCGC
Organism: Streptomyces sp. NBC_00287; assembly: GCF_036173105.1. Classification (NCBI taxonomy): domain Bacteria; kingdom Bacillati; phylum Actinomycetota; class Actinomycetes; order Kitasatosporales; family Streptomycetaceae; genus Streptomyces; species Streptomyces sp. NBC_00287. Next base: position 2,176,111 of record NZ_CP108053.1, on the reverse strand, counting down.
AACATCACTTTCAATGTCGTCGCGCCCGGCTTCGTGGACACCGACATGACCAAGGTGCTCACCGACGAGCAGCGCGCGAACATCGTGTCGCAGGTCCCGCTCGGCCGGTACGCGCAGCCGCAGGAGATCGCCGCGACGGTGCGGTTCCTCGCCTCGGACGACGCCTCGTACATCACTGGAGCCGTCATTCCCGTTGACGGCGGACTGGGAATGGGTCACTGATCACCATGAGCGGAATTCTCGAGGGCAAGCGCGTCCTGATCACCGGTGTGCTGATGGAGTCCTCCATCGCCTTCCACACCGCCAAGCTGGCCCAGGAGCAGGGCGCCGAGATCATTCTCACCGCCTTCCCGCGGCCCACGCTGACCGAGCGCATCGCCAGGAAGCTGCCCAAGCCCACCAAGGTCATCGAGCTCGACGTCACCAATGACGAGCACCTCGGCCGGCTCGCCGACATCGTCGGCGAGGAGCTCGGCAGCCTCGACGGCGTCGTGCACTCCATCGGCTTCGCGCCGCAGGACGCGCTCGGCGGCAACTTCCTGAACACCCCGTTCGAGTCCGTCGCCACGGCCATGCATGTCTCGGCGTACTCCCTGAAGTCGCTGACCATGGCCTGTCTGCCGCTGATGCAGAACGGCGGCTCGGTCGTCGGCCTCACCTTCGACGCGCAGTACGCCTGGCCGCAGTACGACTGGATGGGCCCGGCCAAGGCCGCCCTCGAGGCCACCAGCCGCTACATGGCGCGCGACCTCGGCAAGCAGAACATCCGCTGCAACCTCATCTCCGCGGGCCCGATCGGCTCGATGGCCGCCAAGTCCATCCCGGGCTTCGCCGAGCTGGCCTCCGTCTGGGACAGCCGCGCTCCGCTGGAGTGGGACCTGAAGGACCCGGAGCCGGCCGGCCGCGGTGTCGTCGCCCTGCTGAGCGACTGGTTCCCGAAGACCACCGGCGAGATCATCCACGTCGACGGCGGTCTGCACGCCATCGGCGCGTGACGCTGCCGCTCGGCCCCGGCTGACCCTGAGGGCCCCGCACCCGGCCGGTGCGGGGCCCTCGGCGCGTCTTGTCGGGTGTCGCTCATTTGGCCTATCCGACCGGGCGGAGCGGCACTACAACTGCGCACTCTGGATTACGCGTTCACCACGCGTTCCCTCCCCAGCACGGCCGAGGAGGTCCCCCTTGTGCGTCTGCCCCGCAGCCTCGCCCCAGTGACCGTCGCCGTCGCTCTTGTGATGTCCCTGCCGTACCCGGCGACCCCGCACGCACGCGTGGCGGAGCCGTTCGGCTCCGAGTGCCGCACGGGCGTGCAGGGCTCCCATGTGATCGCCTACTGTCACAACCCCTACGCCGACGCGGACCGCGTACGGCTGCACATCGAATGCAGCCGGTGGTGGGACCTCGACACCGACAGCTCCCCGGTCGACACCGGCCCGGCGGCGACCGTACGGCTCACCGGGCGCTGCTGGAAGGAAGTCCGCTCGGTGTGGGTCAGCCACCAGAAGCAGTGAACTTCCCCGGACGGCACTGGAACGGATAGCTCGCCGCCTCCTCGGCGGCGGTCACCGCGTCGCCCGCGCGGATCGCGTCCACCAGCCGGGCGTGGTCCATGTACGTCTCCGGCGTCAGCTCCTCGCCGACGTCCTCGCGCAGCCAGTCCCGCAGCACCTCGCCCAGGTCCGCGTACATCGCCGTCATCGCGTCGTTGTGGGACGCGGCCACCACCGCCAGATGGAAGGTGGCGTCGGCCGCCACGAACGCCTCCGCGTCGCCCGACGCCCAGGCCTCCTCACGCCGCACCAGCAGCGCGTCCAGCTGCTTCAGGTCCCTCTCGGTGCGCCGCTCGGCGGCCAGCTTCGCGGCGCCCGACTCCAGCGTCGAGCGCAGTTCGGCGATGTGCCGCGGGTCGGCGTCGGCGAAGCGGCGGTGCATCACCCCGGCCAGCTCGCTGGTCGCCACGACATAGGTGCCCGAGCCCTGGCGGATGTCCAGCAGGCCGTTGTGCGCGAGGGCGCGGACGGCCTCGCGAATCGTGTTGCGGGCGACGCCCAGCTGCTCCACCAGCTCCGGCTCGGTCGGGATACGGGAGCCGACCGGCCACTCGCCCGAGGTGATCTGATTCCGCAGCGCGGCGATGACCTGCTCGGACAGCGCCGAGCGGTGTTGCTGGCTCAGAGGCATGGCACACCTTCGCACGGGACGGGCGGCCGGACGAAGCCGGGCGATGGACAACCATTCATCCCATGATTCTATGATGGGCGTCATGGCGAGCGAGGAAACCCGGACGACGAATCCCCCGACCGTACGCAGCTCGGCCGAGGCGACCGACGCGCCCCCGGTGTCCGGCACGCGCGCGTGGACGACGCGTCTGATCGTCCTCGGCATCGTGCTGGCCGCGCTGAACCTCCGCCCCGCCATCACCAGCCTCGGCGCCCTCCTGGAGGAAGTCCGCGACGGCCTCGGCATGAGCGGCAGCGTGGCCGGGCTGCTCACCTCCGTGCCCCCGCTCTGCTTCGCCGTCTTCGGCGTCATGGCACCCCGGCTGGCCCGCCGCTTCGGCGCCGGCGCCGTCGTCTGCGCGGGCATGGTCGCGATCACGACCGGCCTGCTGATCCGCCCCTACGCGGGCGGCACTCCCGGCTTCCTCGCCGCCAGCGCCCTGGCCCTGATGGGCATCGCGGTCAGCAATGTCCTGATGCCGGTCATCGTCAAGCGCTGGTTCCCCGACCGCGTCGGCTCCATGACCGGCCTGTACTCGATGGCCCTCGCCCTCGGCACCTCGACCGCGGCGGCCGTCACGGTGCCGATGACGGATGCGCTCGGCGGGAACTGGCAGTCCGGTCTCGTGGTGTGGGCGGGCCTGGCCGCGGCGGCCGTACTGCCGTGGATCCCGTTCGTACGGGACCGGCGGGCGCCGGGGTCGGCCGAGGATGCGCCCGCGCGTGGGGGAGGGCTCGCGCGTGAGCAAGCGCGCCGACCTGACGATGCCCCCGCGCTGCGGATCACGCGCAGCCGTACCGCCTGGGCGCTCGCCGTGTTCTTCGGGCTCCAGGCCACCGCCGCCTACATCACGATGGGCTGGATGGCGCAGATCTTCCGGGACGCGGGCGTGCCCGCGGGCACGGCCGGGCTGCTGCTGGCGGTCACCATGGTGATGGGCGTGCCGCTGGCCTTCGTCATCCCGCGCGTCGCCACCCGGCTGCCGCACCAGGGCCCCATCGCCCTCGCGCTCGGCGTCTGCGGCCTCGCCGGATACGCCGGCCTGTACTTCGCGCCCGCCGCCGGAGCCTGGGCCTGGGCCGTGCTGCTCGGCATCTCCAACTGCGCCTTCCCGCTCGCCCTGACCATGGTCGGGATGCGGGCCAGGACCGGCGCGGGCGTCGCCCAGCTGTCGGCCTTCGCGCAGAGCACCGGCTATCTGATCTCCATCCCGGGCCCGCTCCTGGTCGGCGTGCTCTACCAGCACAGCGGCGGCTGGGGCCTGCCCATCGCGCTGATGACCGCCCTGATGATCCCGCAGATGGCGGTGGGCGTCCTCGCGGGGCGCAACCGCACGGTCGAGGACGAGGCGGCCCGCTGAGCCGGACCCCCGGAGGGCCGCCCCGGGGCGGCAGATGCGAGACTTGCCGTATGTCGCCAGTGCTCGACCCGAACCCGCAGAACGGCCAGAAGAAGATGCTCCTCGTCTTCGGCTCGTTCTTCGCCATCTTCGTGATCATCGGAATCATCGCGACGATCGCCTCGCCGTGAGCGTCTCCCAGGGCCCGGGGTGGGGCTAGCCCCACCATCCCCTAGGGGGCGAGTGTCAGGGTCAACTGGGTGGATCACCGGATGGGTTGAGGGCCGCGGATTCCGTAGCTTCGAGATGTGACCGCGAGACGCGGACCACGGAGCAGCTTGCAGGCCCACTCGAAGACCCGCGGAGGCACCCATGTCGGCCCCTACGCAGACCCCGCCCCACCCGGCACGCCGGGGCGGCGTCGACATCCGGCTGCCCTGGTGGGCGCTCGCCCTGCCCGTGCTCGCCTTCGTCACCCTGCTGGTGCTGATACTCGACCCGGCCGGGGCGCAGGCCGCGACCGCCGACCCCGCGATCACCCAGCTCTTCGAGCGCGCCCAGCAGCTGCTGGCGCGCTGAGCAGCGCCGCGGCCGCCCGTCAACTACCTGCGCCGCATGGCGTGTTTCATGCGAAGCTGGGACGCATGAGCGTCGCAGAATCCCGCAGGATTGTCCTCTTCCGGCATGCGAAAGCCGACTGGCCACAGGTGACCGACCATGAGCGGCCGCTCGCCGATCGGGGCCGTATGGACGCCGCCGTCGCCGGACGCAAGCTCGCCGACACCGGAGTCCCCTTCGATCTGGCCCTCTGCTCCACCGCGACCCGCACCCGCGAGACCTGGAAGCTGGCCGTCCATGAGTTCTCGCACCGGCCGAAAACCGTCTACGAGGAGCGGATCTACGAGGCCTCGCCCGGCGAGCTGATCGCCGTGCTCAACGAGACCCCGGACGATGTGCACAGCGCCGTCCTCATCGGCCACAACCCCGGTGTGCAGGGCCTCGCCGACGTCCTGTCCGGCTCCGCCGAGGAGGACGCCCGCACCCGGATGAACCGCCGCGGCTTCCCGGCCGCCGCCTTCGCGGTGCTGACCTTCACCGGCTCCTGGAAGACCCTGGAACCGGGCGCGGCCAAGCTGCTCGACTACTGGGCACCGTCGGAGTGACCCACCCGTGTGAAAGGGGGCCCGACGCCGGGCCCCTTTTCGGCGTGCCGAGGGCTCGGTCCTGGTCGTACCGAAGGCTCAGTCCTCGTCGTGGTGCATATCGGCGGCCTCGACCTCTTCGCGGGTGACACCCAGCAGATAGAGCACCGTGTCGAGGAACGGCACGTTCACCGCGGTGTGCGCGGCCTCCCGCACCACCGGCTTGGCGTTGAAGGCGACCCCGAGACCGGCCGCGTTCAGCATGTCCAGATCGTTGGCGCCGTCACCGATCGCCACCGTCTGCGCCAGCGGTACGCCCGCCTCGGCGGCGAAGCGGCGCAGCAGCCGTGCCTTGCCCGCGCGGTCCACGATCTCGCCGGTGACCTTGCCCGTCAGCCTGCCGTCGACGATCTCCAGGGTGTTGGCCTGGGCGAAGTCCAGCCCGAGCCGCTCCTTCAGATCGTCCGTGACCTGGGTGAACCCACCGGAGACCACGCCGACTTGGTAGCCGAGCCGCTTCAGCGTACGGATCAGCGTGCGCGCGCCCGGCGTCAGCCGCACCTCGCTGCGCACCTTGTCCACGACCGAGGCGTCGAGCCCCTCCAGAAGCGCCACACGCGCGTGCAGCGACTGCTCGAAGTCCAGCTCCCCGCGCATCGCCGCCGCCGTCACCTCGGCGACCTGGTCCTCGCAGCCCGCGTGCGCGGCGAAGAGCTCGATCACCTCGTCCTGGATGAGCGTGGAGTCCACATCCATCACGACCAGGCGCTGCGCCCGCCGGTGCAGGCCCGCCGCGACCACCGCGACATCGACCCCGAGCTTCGCCGCGTCCGTCACCAAAGCGGTGCGCAGCGGCTCGGTCTCCACCCCGGACACCGCGAACTCGACGGCCGTCACGGGGTACTTGGCGAGCCGGAAGATACGGTCGATGTTGCCGCCGACGTGGGTGATCCTCGCGGCGATGGCGGACGTGGCCTCCGCGGTGAGGGGATGCCCGAGCACCGTGACCAGGGAACGGCCGTGCCCGCGCGGACGGTTGTCGCCGAGCCCGGAGATGATCTCGGCCTGCATCTTCATGGACTCCGCCCAGCTGTGGACGGTGGCCCGCAGATCACCTTCGAGACCGCGGGGAGGCTCGGTCACGAGCGCGCACAGCACGATCCGGCCACGGGTGACGACCTGCTCGATGTCGACCACGTCGACGGAGTAGGCGGCGAGGGTGTCGAAGAGTCCGGCCGTGATGCCCGGCCTGTCCTTCCCGAAGATCTTGACGAGAAGGGTGGGGACGTCGGAGGTCTGCGAAGCGCTCATGGTGCTTCCACCGTATCCGGCACCCAGTGCCTTCCGCCCCTGAGGTCCGCCTAGCGGACAGGGAACACTGGGTGTCGGCCCGATGGCGCCCGCCTTACATGGCGATCAAGTCTCGGCCGTTTCCTGTGTCCCGCACCCTCAACCGCGCCCCTTGGGCCCCCGCGGTGGCGCGGGCGGCGGCGGAGGCGGAGGTGGCGGCGGCCCCTCGCCCGACCCGTCCGAGGACCGGCTCCCGGGCCGCCCACGGGGAGACCACCGCGACGACCGCGGCGGCGGGCCCATCGGCCGGACCACGGTGGGAGCGCCGTACACATCGTCGCCGCTGAGGTCCTGGTCATCGGAGGAAGAGGGCACCTGCGGTCGGGCGTCCTCCGGCTCCCGCAGCTCCTCGGGCACCCGCAAATACGGATTGGTGTCGGGATTCGGCGGCCGGTACGACGAACCCGGCGCGTACGGCCCGGACCCGACCGCCTGCCCAGGCAACGCGCCCGCCTGCCGCGCAGGCCCCGCGCCCCCCACCGCCCCGTCACCGAGTGCCAAAGCCGCCGCCCGCTGCCCCGCTGCCCCCGTGGCCCGCGCGAGCAGCGCACCGGCCGCCCCCGCACCCGCCCCCCACAGCGCACCGAGCAGCAGCGCCATCCCCAGCTGCCCGTGCAGCTCGATGCCCGCGTCGAACGCGTCGACGCCCAGCACCGCCAGCGACGCGTCCACGGACACCTCCGTCAGCCATGCCAGCAGCGGCAGCGCCAGCGCGGTCACGATCCCCAGCCGCAGCGCACACCGTCCGGCGAAACCGAGAGTCCCGCTCTCCACCGGTGTCCGCACCGCCGTCAGCACCCCGGCCAGCAGCATCGCCATCGCCGCCGCGACCCCCAGCAGCCACACGCGTCCGTCCAGCTCCGCAAGGCGCCCCAGCGTCACGGCGCGGTCGGAGTCGACCAGCAGGTCGTCCAGCGGGTCGGGCAGGAACTGCGCCAGTGGGCCGCCGGCCTCGCCGTCCCACGGCACGAACAGGCCGATCGGGATGCCCAGCCACACGCCGTTCGGCGCCCCGAGCAGCGCGGCGCCCGCGATCCGCTTCGGGTTGTCGTCGCCGATCAGCGCGTACAGCGCCGCAGCGAACCCCGCGAGGACCGCCATCAGCAGCACCCCGACGAGGGCGGACACAGCGGGCCGCACCACGCGGTGCAGGGCCGTCCAGCCGGGCGGCAGGGGAGTGCGCCGCGAGGCCAGCAGCGCGATCAGCAGGATCCCGGCCGACCAGCAGGCGCCGCCGAGCAGCGTCGGCGCCGTGTCGACCGTGAAGCCGACCGCCGCCTCGGCGTCGATCAGGTCGCCGATCTGGTCGGGCAGCAGCCCGCCGATGTCCCCGACGTCACCGAGTCCGGGGATCTCGACGCCGCCCCCGCCCCCGCCGCCGGGCAGATCGTCGAGCCCGAGCGCGCTCCCGTCGAACGTGATCACATCGTGTCCTGCCCAGGCGAGCCCGCCGAGCATCGCCACGAACAGCGCGACCACCGCGCCCGCGCGCGCGGCGAGTTCGGCCGGTGCGATCACAACTCCCGCCGCGCGCAAGGATCGTAGAAAGAACCACGACAGCAGCAGCGCGCCGACCAGGCTGACACCCAATGGCGTGATCTCGATCGCTGTGGTCGCCTCCGCGCCCGTCAGGCCGAACGCGGACACATCGCCCGACGGCGTCACCGAACCACCCGCCCCGAGCGCCACAGCCGCCGCGGTCATCGGGCCCAGCGAGCCCGCCGCGTCCGCCTCCAGCAGATGCAGACCCAGCGCGGCGGTGCCCGCCATACCGATCAGCGCCCAGCTCACCGCGGCGACCGCGGACAGCAGGACGTCCACCCATGGCACCTTCGTGCTCTCGACGTTCCTGGACGCGCTCATGGCAGACCCCCCGATCCGCGAGCGGCGAAGTCGCCGCGCATGTCCCCCTCGCGTGGATTACCACTCTCCGGGCCGGTTTCAACCCCGTCAACGGAACCGGACGATGCGTGTGCGCGTGGTCTTCACAAGGCCCGACTTTCGGTCAAGGGGCTGAGCCTGAAATAGTTCCCGACGATGTTCGACATCCCTAGACTCCCTGTGATGGGGGTAACTCGGGGGACTACTCAGTGGGGCATGGAGTGCCGGAACTCGTACTGGAATTGAACGGACAAACCTGGACGCTCGATCCGTCCAGGACATACACCCTCGGACGTGATCCGCAGGGTGACATCGTGCTGGACGACGCCAGAGTCTCCTGGCGGCACGCCACGATCAGCTGGAGCGGCCGCAGTTGGGCCATTGAGGACCATGGCTCCACCAACGGCACGTTCGTGCAGGGCCAGCGGATCCATCAGATGGAGATCGGCCCCGGCTCGTCCGTGCACCTGGGCAACGCGACCGACGGACCGCGGGTGAGCCTTACCGGCGCCGCGGCCGGCGTGTCCGTGCCGGAGGCACAGCCCCAGCAGCAGCCGTACGCCGCACAGGGCGCCGGCTGGGCACAGGCGCAGCAGCAGGCCCCGCAGGCGGGCTGGCAACAGCCGCAGCAGGCCGCGCCCAACATCCCCCAGCAGCAGGGCCCCGGCGTCGGCGCGGGGGCGCCGCCGGTCTACGGCGACCGCAGCCCGACCACGTTCCACCAGTTCGCGATCGGCCGCGTCATGCGCATCGGCCGTGCCCTGGAGAACGAACTGGTCGTCTCCGACCTCCAGGTCTCCCGGAACCACGCCGAGTTCCACTCGACGCCCGACGGCCGTATGGAGATCCGCGACCTCGGCTCGCACAACGGCACGTACGTCAACGGCCAGCCGATCGCCAAGGGCGGTTCGCAACTCCTCGGCCCCGCGGACATCGTGGGCGTGGGTCACTCCACGTTCCGGATCGTCGGCGACCGTCTCGAGGAGTTCGTCGACACCGGTGAAGTCTCCTTCTCCGCACGCCACTTGACGGTCACCGTCGACGGCGGCAAGCAGATCCTCAAGGACGTCTCCTTCGGCGTCCCCGAGAAGTCGCTGGTCGCGGTCATCGGCCCGTCGGGCTCCGGCAAGTCGACGCTGCTCAAGGCGCTCACCGGCTACCGCCCCGCCAACCAGGGCGATGTCCTCTACGACAACCGGAACCTCTACAAGCAGTTCGCCGAACTGCGCCAGCGCATCGGTCTGGTCCCGCAGGACGACATCCTGCACAAGGAGCTGACCGTCAAGAAGGCCCTCAAGTACGCGGCCAAGCTGCGCTTCCCCGCCGACACCACGGCGCAGGAGCGCGAGGCCCGGATCGACGAGGTGCTGCGCGAACTGAAGCTGGACATCCACAAGGAGAAGAAGGTCACCTCCCTCTCCGGCGGCCAGCGCAAGCGTGTCTCGGTGGCCCTGGAGCTGCTCACCAAGCCGTCGCTGATCTTCCTGGACGAGCCCACCTCCGGCCTCGACCCGGGCATGGACCGCGATGTCATGCAGCTGCTGCGCGGCCTCGCCGACGACGGCCGCACGGTCCTCGTGGTCACCCACTCCGTGGCGGAGCTGGCGATCTGCGACAAGCTGCTGGTGATGGCGCCGGGCGGTGCGGTCGCGTACTTCGGTCCGCCCGAGGAGGCGCTGAACTTCTTCGGCTACGACACCTGGGCCGATGTCTTCTCCGCCTTCGAGAACTACCGCGACTACGACTGGGCGGGCCGCTGGAAGGGCTCGCAGCACTACCAGATGTACGCCGCGGACATCGACGCGATCGCTCCGCAGTCCGTACAGATGCCGCCGATGCAGGCGATGAAGCCGCCCAAGCCGCAGGGCTGGGGCTCACAGCTGCTGACCCTGGTCCGCCGCTATGTGTCGGTGATCGCCTCCGACAAGGGCTTCCTGGCGCTGACGGTGATCCTGCCGGCCGTGCTCGGCGCGGTCAGCCTGCTGATCGACCCGGACAAGGACCTGCTGGTCAGGGCGGTGAACCCGCAGACCGGCCTGCCGATTCCGAACGGCACGGCCACCACGGTCCTGCTGATCCTGGCGGTCGGCGCGTGCTTCGCGGGCGCCGCCAACTCCGTGCGTGAGCTGATCAAGGAACGGGTCATCTACGAGCGGGAGCGGGCCACCGGCCTGTCCCGCTCGGCTTACCTGATGTCCAAGGTGATCGTGCTCGGCGCCGTCACCGTGTTCCAGGGCCTGATGGTCGGCGTCATCGGCTTCTCCAGCCGGACGATTCCCGACGAGGCGCTGATCCTCGGCGAGGGCAAGGCCGCCGTACTGCTGGAACTCTCCATCCCGATCATGGGCCTCGGCTTTACGTCCATGATGTTCGGTCTGGTCATCTCCTCGCTGGTGAAGACCGCCGAGAAGACCATGCCGCTGCTGGTGATGTTCGCGATCGTCCAGGTCGTGTTCACCGGCTGCCTGTTCGCCCTGCACGGCAGCCCCGGTGTCAACGAGTTCTCGTACCTGATGCCGTCCCGCTGGGCGGTCGCCGCCGCGGGCGCCACGCTGGACTTCAACAACATCAGCCCGCCCAAGGAGAAGGGCGACACCGACCCGCTGTGGGACCACACGGTCAGCGCCTACAGCATCGACATGATCGCCCTGATCGTGCTCGGCGTGCTCTGCGGCTTCCTCGTGGCCCGCTTCCTGCGCCGCCACGAGCCCGAGGTCATGCGCAAGTAACTCCCGTACAACCCCGAAGGGCGGCACCCGTCAGGAGGTGCCGCCCTTCGGCGTTCCGTACCGAGGTCCGCGCCGACCTCAGTACGCGCTGTTGACGTTGTCGATCGAGCCGTACCGGTCGGCCGCGTAGTTGGCGGCAGCGGTCAGGTTGGCGACCGGGTCGTACTGGCTCCAGGCGGTGCCGGGGACGTGGTACGCGTCGAAGGTCGGCTTGATGACCTGCAGCAGACCGATCGACGGGACGCCGTTCTGGGCGTTGATGTCCCAGTTGTTGATGGCGTTGGGGTTGCCCGAGGACTCGCGGATGATGTTCCGGTACAGACCGTTGTAGGTGCCCGGGATGTTGTGCTTGTCCATGATGTCGAGGGCGTGCTTGATCCAGCCGTCCAGGTTGTTCGCGTAGGTCTTCGCGGCGACCGGCTTGACCTGGGCGCGGGCGGTGGACCGGCTCGCGGCCTCCTTGGCCTTGCGCGCCTGCTCGGCCTTCTTCTTCGCGGCGGCCTCGGCGGCGGCCTTCTTCGCGGCCTCGGCCTTCTTCTTCGCGGCGGCGTCGGCCTCGGCCTTCTTCTTGGCCGCGATGGCCTCGGCCTTGAGGGTGGCGTTCGCGAGCTGGTCGGTGACGCTGGCCTTGACGTCCTTGATCTGCTCGTTCTTGAACGCCACCTGGGCAGCGGCGGGCTCGGCAGTGGTCGTGGTCTGCGCATTGCCCGGAACCGCGGAGAGCGCGATGGCGGCGGCGCCGAGCGTGGCGACACCGGCGACGGCGATCTTGTGCTGCCTGGTCAGCGCACGACGATAACCAGAAGTCAGGAAGTTCTTGGGCATGGCAGGTGGACCTCTTCGAATAGCGCGGAGGTCGCTCGCTGTCCGGTGGGGGACACGGGTGCTTCCGGCACAAACGCCGCGGGCGGAACCCACGGCGCTGAGCGACGGCAGCCATTCTTAGCGGCCGCAAAATGGCCAGGCAAAGGTGTGACGTACGATCCCCGATAGTGGATCAGGGAAGGGCAAATCGGGACAGACAGGAAGGTCTTTCCCGCTCACGTGGGGAGCCTTTATCTCCTATGTCCCTTCGTACGTGATCTGGGTCCTATGCGCGGCCTCACATCGGCCGGGTCACGGTCTCACCAGCAGTTGCTGGCGCAATGCTCTGTGTGAGGGTGGTCCGCCGGGAGAAGGAGATGCACATCCCCGAACTCGTGCCACAGGTAGCGCCCGCGCAGCGCCTCCTCATACCCGCGGTCGATCGCCGCCCGCCCCGCGACCGCCTCCAGCATCAGCAGATGCGAGGCCTCAGGCTCGTGCAGCCCGGTCAGCAGCCCGTCCACCGCCCGCACCCCGCGCTCCGGAGTGACCACGAGATCCGTCCATCCCGCACGCGCGCGTACGGCCCCATCCGCACCGGTCGCCGACTCCACCGCCCGCACGGCCGTCGTCCCTACGGCAATCACGCGCCCGTCACCGGCCCTCACGGCGTTGATCAGCCGAGCCGACGCCTCCGGCACCGCGAACCGCTCCGGATACGGCGGCTCGTGCACCTCCGCCGAGGCCACCCCGGTGTGCAGCGTGACCGGCGCGAACTGCACCCCCCGGCTCACCAGCTCCGCCACCATCCGCGCCGTGAAGGGCCGCGCCGCGCTCGGCATCTCGGCACTGCCCGCCCCGTCGGGCGACTCCAGCGCGAACACCGTTTGATACGCGGACAGCGGCTGATCGCGTTCCGTATAGGAGTAACGAATGGGCCGCCCGTACTCCCGCAGCATCCCGAGCACCCCGGGACCGTACGCACGGGCCCACCACAGCCGCTCCCCGTCCGGGCTCAGCGGCTCCTCGAACACCAGCCGCACCCCGCCCGGCAGCCGCCCCCGCGCCCCCACTGGCCCTCCCGCACGCGCACGCGTGGTGCCCTTCCCGTCCGGATCCCGCAGCTCGACCGCCCACCGCCCGTCGTCCCCGCGCGTGGAGAAGTGCACCACCACACGCGCGTGCCCGAGCTCCCCGTCCACCGCGGCGGCCAGCGTCGGCGAGGTGTTCACCACCAGTAGGTCCCCGGCCCGCAACAGCCCCGGCAGCTCCCGGAACGCGTGATGGGCCACGTCCGTCCCCCGCGACACCAGCAGTCGTACGGAGTCCCGCCCGAGCCCGGGCCCACGCTGCTCGGCCGGCACCCGCGCCGACAGCTCCTCCGGTACGTGCACCGCCAGCGTCATCGCCGCCCCTCCAGCAGCGCCGGCGCCCCGTACCGCCCGCTCGCGGGCCGCTCGTCCAGCAACTGCAGAAACGCCGGCACCACACTGCCCGGCTCCGGCCGCGGATCGCCGTCCTCCGGTACGGCCGCCGCGTACAGGTCGGTGGCCATGTCCCCGGGGTCCACCGCCCAGACCCGCAGCCCGGGCTCCTCGGCCCCGAGCACCGCCGCCAGCTGGTCCAGGGCCGCCTTCGAGGCCCCGTAGCCGCCCCACGTCTCGTACGCCTCGGCGGCCGCGTCCGAGCTGACCGTGATGACCGTGCCGACCGAGGAGGCCCGCAGCAGCGGCAGCGCCTCCTGGAGCAGGCCCAGCGCGGCGACCGTGTTCACCTCCAGCGCCCGCCGCAGCCCCTCCAGGGGCAGCTCCTCGAGCCGTACGAGGGGCTCGGCGCCGAGGGCGCTCGCGTTGTGCACCAGCAGATCGACGCCGCCCAGCCGCCAGGCGGCCGCCACCAGCGCGGCCCGGTGCACGCTGTCCGTGACATCGCCGGGCAGCGCCTCCACGCGCGTGCCGTGCACGGAGAGGGCCGCCGTCGTCTCCTTCAGTACGTCCTCGGTGCGTGCGTCGAGCACCAGATCCCAGCCCCGCGCGGCCAGCGCCTCGGCCAGCGCCCGACCCAGCCCCTTCGAGGCACCCGTGATGATCGCTACCGGCATGACACGTCCCCTGTCACCAGATGTGATGTGCATCAGATGTGATGTGCCTTCAACCTAGGAACGGGCCCGCCCCGACCGCCTCGGACGCGGGCCGCATCGCACCGGGTCCCTTCGGCGGGGTCCTTTTGACGTGGGGCCCGCGCCCGGGGACCTCAGTCCTAGGCCCACCGGCCTAGGCGGCGGCGGTCACAGGTCCGATCCGCGCTGTCACACCCCGCCGGTACCGTGAGGGCATGAATCAAGGTCCCGGGTCCGGCCTCGCCGCGGTGAGCTCCGCGCTGCTGGCCATGAGCAGGCATCTGGAGGTACGCGACGTCCTCAAGACGATCGTGGCCTCGGCCCGCGAACTGCTCGACGCGCAGTACGCCGCCCTCGGCGTACCGGACGACCACGGCGGCTTCGCCCAGTTCGTGGTCGACGGCGTCAGCGACGAGCAGTGGAAGGCCATCGGCCCGCTCCCGCGCCAGCACGGCATCCTGGCCGCGATGCTGCACGAGGCCAGGCCCGAGCGCCTGGCCGACGTCCGCAAGGACCCTCGCTTCGAGGGCTGGCCGTCCGCCCACCCGGACATGTCCGACTTCCTGGGGCTGCCGATCCGAGACGGCGACGAGATCATCGGCGCGCTGTTCCTGGCCAACAAGAACTGTTCGAGGCCCGACGGCGCGTGCGGCTTCACCGAACAGGACGAGGAGCTCCTCGCGATCCTGGCCCAGCATGCGGCCATCGCGCTGACCAACGCCCGCCTGTACGAGCGCAGCCGCGAACTGACCATCGCCGAGGAGCGCTCCCGCCTGGCCCATGAACTGCACGACGCGGTCAGCCAGAAGCTGTTCTCCCTGCGCCTGACCGCTCAGGCCGCCGCGGCCCTCGTGGACCGCGACCCGTCCCGCGCCAAGGGCGAGCTCCAGCAGGTGGCCGCGCTCGCCGCGGAGGCCGCCGACGAACTGCGCGCCGCCGTCGTAGAGCTGCGCCCCGCCGCCCTCGACGAGGACGGCCTGGTGGCCACCCTGCGCACCCACATCCAGGTCCTCGACCGCGCCCACGGCGCGCGCGTGACCTTCGACGGCCGCGGAGTGCGAGCGCTGCCCGCGGCCCAGGAGGAGGCCCTGCTGCGCGTCGCCCAGGAGGCCCTGCACAACGCCCTGCGCCACTCGGGCGCGGACGCCGTCGACGTGACCCTGTACCGCTGCGGCACCGGAACCGTGCTGCGGGTCATGGACAACGGCGGCGGCTTCGACCCGAAGACCGTCCGCCGCGCCGGCCGCCATCTGGGCCTGGTCTCCATGCGGGACCGGGCGAGCGGAGTCGGCGGCACACTGACCGTGGAATCGGCGCCCGGCAAGGGCACCACGATCGAGATGGAGGTCCCCGGTGGCTGACCCAATCAAGGTGCTGCTCGTCGACGACCACCAGGTCGTCCGCCGGGGCCTGCGCACATTCCTCGAAGTACAGGACGACATCGAGGTCGTGGGCGAGGCCGCCGACGGGGCCGAGGGAGTCGCCCGTGCCGAGGAGCTGCGGCCCGACGTCGTCCTGATGGACGTCAAGATGCCGGGCATGGACGGCGTCGACGCCCTGCGCAAGCTCCGCGAGCTGGACAACCCCGCGCGCGTGCTGATCGTCACCAGCTTCACCGAACAGCGCACGGTGGTCCCGGCCCTGCGCGCCGGTGCCGCCGGTTACGTCTACAAGGATGTCGACCCCGACGCCCTGGCCGGCGCCATCCGCTCCGTCCACGCCGGGCACATCCTGCTCCAGCCCGAGGTCGCCGGGGCCCTGCTGTCCCAGGAGGACACGAGCTCAGGACAGGGCAGGGGCGGTTCGCTGACCGAACGGGAGCGCGAGGTGCTCGGCCTGATAGCGGACGGCCGCTCCAACCGGGAGATCGCCCGCGCGCTGGTGCTCTCCGAGAAGACGGTGAAGACGCATGTGTCGAACATCCTGATGAAGCTCGACCTGGCGGACCGCACACAGGCGGCACTGTGGGCGGTACGGCACGGTGTGGCCGGATAAGGGCGGAGCGCTCGGCAATACGGAGGGTTCCGCTCCGGACTGAGATTCATACCGTCGTGGGAATGTCCCCCCGGATGGCGCATCCTTCGTCGATCTCCGCCGTTCTCCATGCGTGCTGCGGCGACTGCCGCGGCAATCGCTAGGAGGGGTCAGAAGTGAAGAACCTGAAGAAGGCAGCGGCCGTGACGATGGTGGCCGGCGGTCTGATCGCCGCCGGGGCCGGGATGGCCTCCGCCACGGACGGCGGCTCGCTGGCCGACGGCAAGGCCGTGGGCTCCCCGGGCGTCGGCTCGGGCAATGTCGTCCAGGCCCCGGTGCACATCCCGGTCAACGCGGTCGGCAACAGCGTGAACGTCATCGGCGTCCTGAACCCGGCCTTCGGCAACCTGGGCGTCAACCACTGACTTCCGGCCACACAGCCGACGAAGGACCCCCGAGTCGAAGGAAGACTCGGGGGTCCTTCTGGTGCGGGTGAGCGCCGACGGGCTCACCACGGACCGACGCTCACCGAACCCCCCGCTCCCGCTCCTCCACATACGCGTTGTACGCGGCCACCTGCGCCCGCCGAGCCGTCCGCTCCACCGGCCGCAGCGCGGCGGCCCGAGCTGCCATCTCCCCGGATGTCACCGCACCGCCGTGCCCGTTCTCCGAGGCCAGCGACACCAGCATCCCCACCCGCTGCGCAAGCTCCAGCACTCGCACCGCCCGCGGCGGATACCCCGGCGCCAAGACCTCCCGCCCCCGCTCGGCCCGAGCCCGGTAGGCATCGATCGCCGCCTCGGCCACCGGCCCCGACCCGGCGACGTCCAACCGGGACAGCACCTCGGTCGCATCCCGAAGGGCCTCCGCGAGCTCCCGCTCCGCCTCACCGAGCGACGGCACATCCGCAGGCGGCGCCTCCCGCACCGGCAGCACATGCCATACGACCTCGACATGCACATCACCGTCGGGTCCGGCCTCGTACACCTCGGGCACGAGCCCGAACGCGGACCCGTGACAGATCACGGCCTCCTCGGCCTCCAACGCCCGCGCATTGAACTCCGGCGGACCGCTCAGCCCCAGGGGATGCCCCGGCGCCGGCAGCGCGATCCGCAGCCCGCTCACCCCGAGCGCGCGCAACCGCCCGAGCGCCAAGGTCAGTCCGACCGGCCCGGACTCGCCCGGCAGTCCTTCCACCCGGTGCACGGCGTCGTCCCCGACGATCGCGAGCACAGAGTCATCCGGCGATACAAATCCGGCCAATAGGGCATTTCCCCAAGCGGCAAGGCGTCCTGAACGCGGTTCCGAGAGCATGCCTCCACCCTAAGGACCGGACCGATGGAATGAAGCGCGCGACCGGTGGCGTAGATTTCCTTGAGGGGTGCGCCCACAGCCGCGCGCGACCACCGAGACGCCGAGACCGGTCACACTGCAAGGGGAGACAACGCGCTCATGAGCGATGTTCTGGAGCTTCAGGACGTATCCGTGGTCCGTGAGGGCCGGGCTCTCGTGGACCAGGTCTCCTGGTCGGTCAAGGAGGGCGAGCGCTGGGTGATCCTCGGCCCCAACGGCGCCGGCAAGACCACCCTCCTCAATGTCGCCTCCAGCTACCTCTTCCCGAGCAAGGGCACCGCCACCATCCTCGGCGACACCCTCGGCAAGGTCGACGTCTTCGACCTGCGCCCCCGCATCGGCATGGCCGGCATCGCCATGGCCGACAAGCTCCCCAAGCGCCAGACCGTGCTGGAGACCGTGCTCACCGCCGCGTACGGCATGACCGCGACCTGGCACGAGGACTACGACGAGGTCGACGAGCAGCGCGCCCGCGCCTTCCTCGACCGCCTCGGCATGAGCGACTACCTGGAGCGCAAGTTCGGCACCCTCTCCGAGGGCGAGCGCAAGCGCACCCTGATCGCCCGCGCCCTGATGACCGACCCCGAGCTGCTGCTCCTCGACGAGCCCGCCGCCGGCCTCGACCTCGGAGGCCGCGAGGACCTCGTACGCCGCCTCGGCCGCCTCGCCCGCGACCCGATCGCCCCCTCGATGATCATGGTCACCCACCATGTCGAGGAGATCGCCCCCGGCTTCACCCACGTCCTGATGATCCGTCAGGGCAAGGTCCTCGCCGCGGGACCGCTGGAGCTCGAACTCACCTCCCGCAACCTCTCCCTCTGCTTCGGCCTCCCGCTCGTCGTCGAGCAGAACGGCGAGCGCTGGACCGCCCAGGGTCTCCCGCTGTCCTGATCCACGCATCTGCGCCCTGTCCGCGGCAGGTTGTGCGGTCCTACCATGACCATGTGAACGACATCGACGCATGGGTGTGGTGGCTGATCGGCGCGGCCGCGCTCGGAATCCCGCTCGTGATGACCGCGATGCTTGAACTCGGCATGCTCGCCCTCGGCGCCGTGGCGGCCGCGGCCGTGGCCGGACTCGGCGGCGGAGTCGTCGTCCAAGTCCTCGTGTTCGCCGCCGTCTCCGTCGCGTTGACCCTCGCCGTACGCCCCCTCGCCGCCAGGCATCGCACCCAGCGACCCCAACTCGTCTCGGGAGTCGAGGCGTTGAAGGGCAAGCAGGCGGTCGTACTGGAGCGCGTGGACGGCTCCGGCGGCCGGATCAAGCTCGCCGGGGAGATCTGGTCGGCCCGCTCCCTCGACGGCGGTCAGGCCTACGAAGTGGGTCAGGCGGTGGACGTCGTGGACATCGAGGGGGCCACGGCGATCGTCATGTGACCTCGCACGACGTAACTGGGGGAACAGCCCACGGGGCACACGACGGTCTGTCAGACTCGACCGGCAAGATCTTCAACAAGCATAAGATCTGCACCAGTTAGGATCCGCAGGATCCACGACAGCGCCGAGGCGGAGAAGGGTACGGGGAGCCGACGATGGAACCGGTCATCATCGTCTTGATCATTCTGGTGGTGTTGGTCTTCATCGCCCTGATCAAGACGATCCAAGTCATCCCACAGGCCAGCGCCGCCATTGTCGAGCGCTTCGGCCGGTACACGCGGACGCTGAACGCGGGCCTCAACATCGTCGTTCCGTTCATAGACACCATCCGCAACCGCATCGACCTGCGCGAACAGGTCGTGCCCTTCCCGCCCCAGCCGGTGATCACCCAGGACAACCTGGTGGTGAACATCGACACGGTCATCTACTACCAGGTCACGGACGCGCGGGCGGCCACCTACGAAGTCGCCAGCTACATCCAGGCGATCGAGCAACTGACGGTCACCACCCTCCGCAACATCATCGGAGGCATGGACCTGGAGCGCACCCTCACCTCCCGCGAGGAGATCAACGCGGCTCTGCGCGGAGTCCTCGACGAGGCGACGGGCAAGTGGGGCATCCGCGTGAACCGCGTGGAGTTGAAGGCGATCGAACCCCCCACCTCCATCCAGGACTCGATGGAGAAGCAGATGCGCGCCGACCGCGACAAGCGCGCCGCGATCCTCACTGCCGAAGGCACGCGTCAGGCCGCCATCCTCACCGCCGAGGGCGAGAAGCAGTCCCAGATCCTGCGCGCCGAGGGCGAGGCCAAGGCCGCGGCCCTGCGCGCCGAGGGCGAGGCCCAGGCAGTCCGCACGGTCTTCGAAGCCATCCACGCCGGCGACCCCGACCAGAAGCTCCTCAGCTACCAGTACCTCCAGATGCTCCCCAAGATCGCCGAGGGCGACGCCAACAAGCTCTGGATCGTCCCCAGCGAAATCGGCGACGCCCTCAAGGGCCTGTCCGGCGCGATGGGCAACTTCGGCAACTTCGGCGGCGGTTCAGGCGGCGGCAACAGCGGCACAAGCGGCGCAGAACGCCGAGAGAAGCCGAGCATCGACTGACGAGGGTTCTGTAGTACGAAAACGGGGGCTGCCTTCCAAGAAGGCAGCCCCCGACTCACCTAGGCCTTATGCGGCATCCAGCGCCAGCCACTCAGGCAGCGCCGAGAAGTCTTCCGCCCCCAGCGACAGCAACATCGCATCCGCCGGCGTCGGCTCGAACGGCTGCCGCAGCAGCGGCATCCCCGCCTCGTCCGGAGTCCGGTTCGCCTTGCGGTGGTTGTCCTCCGCGCACGAGGCCACCGTGTTCAGCCAAGTGTCCTGCCCACCCTGCGACCGCGGCACCACATGGTCCACGGTCGTCGCCCGACGACCGCAGTACGCGCACCTGTGCCGGTCCCTGACCAGCACACCCCGCCTCGACCACGGCGCTCGTCTTCGGAACGGCACCCGTACATACCTGCACAAGCGGATCACCCGGGGCGCGGGTATGTCGACCGCGGCTCCGCGCATGCGCAGTTCGGGGTGGGACTGCTCAACGACGGCCTTGTCCTGAAGCACCAGAACGACGGCTCGGTTCAACGTCACCGTCGACAGCGGCTCGAAGCTCGCGTTCAGTACCAGCGTGTCCCGCATGACCAGCCCACCTCCTATGCGCAGCGGCCCACCCCCTGGCGGGCTGGGATCAACTCTGGCCGGGCACGCCGAGATGGACAACGAAATA
Source organism: Streptomyces sp. NBC_00287 (assembly GCF_036173105.1). Taxonomy (NCBI): domain Bacteria; kingdom Bacillati; phylum Actinomycetota; class Actinomycetes; order Kitasatosporales; family Streptomycetaceae; genus Streptomyces; species Streptomyces sp. NBC_00287. The sequence continues at coordinate 2,156,063 of NZ_CP108053.1, read as the reverse complement.
AAAAATGCCCGCCCCTGATCACTTCCAAGACCAGAGACGGGCAAACGTTCAATGAACGTCAGGCTTCAGCGGGCACCTCGTACTCACCGATGAGCTGAGCGCGCGCCAGCGCATGGAACCGCAGATTGAAACCGACGACGGCCGGCGAGGCATCCGCGTCCGGTCCGAGCTTCTCCTGATCCACGGCGTACACCGTGAACACATACCGGTGCGGCCCGTCCCCGGCGGGCGGCGCCGCCCCGCCGAAATCCTTCGACCCGTAGTCGTTACGCGCTTGCACCGCGCCCTCGGGCAGCCCCTCGAACTTGCCGCTGCCCGCACCCGCGGGCAGCTCGGTCACCGAGGCCGGGATGTCGAACACAACCCAGTGCCAGAACCCGCTGCCCGTAGGGGCGTCCGGGTCGTAGCAGGTCACGGCGAAACTCTTGGTCTCGGACGGGAAGCCCTCCCACCGCAGTTGCGGCGAGGTGTTGCCGGCCGCGTAGACCTGAGCGTCCTTGAGGGTCGCGCCCTGCGAGACGTCCTCGCTCGTGACCGTGAACGACGGCAGGGGCGGATGGAAGTCGTGGGGGAGCGGCCGCCTCTTGAGCTCGGTCACCTCGGTACCTCCTGATCGGATGGTTCAGTGGGGTCCGAGCCTAGAACCAGTTGCGCTTGCTGCCGACCTCGGACAGCCACTGGTTGAGGTAGGCCACCCAGTCGGTGCCCTGGAAGTCGTTCAGACCCACCTGGAAGGACCGGAAGGTGTCGCTGCCCTCGCTGAACAGACCCGGCTTCTTGTCCATCTCCAGCACGACGTCCATGGCGTTCTGATCGGCCACGAAGCTCAGCTCGACCTGGTTGATACCGCGGTACTGCTGCGGCGGGAAGAACTCGATCTCCTGGTAGAACGGCAGCTTCTGGCGCGTACCGCGGATGTGACCGCGCTCCATGTCCGCGTTCTTGAAGCGGAAGCCCAGCTGGATGAACGCGTCCAGGATCGCCTTCTGCGCCGGCAGCGGGTGCACATTGATCGGGTCCAGGTCACCGGAGTCCACGGCACGCGCGATCTCCAGCTCGGTGGTCACGCCGATGTTCATCCCGCGCAGGGTCTGCCCGTCGATCGTGGTGATCGGCGTCTCCCACGGGATCTCAAGACCGAACGGCACCGCGTGCACGGCATTGGGCTGGAGCTCGAAGGCACCACCGAGCCGCACCTTGGTGAACTCGATGTCCTGCTTGTACTCCTCCTCGCCACTCTCGACCTCGACCTTCGCCTGCAGCCCGACCGAGAGCGCCTCGATCTGCTGACTGACGGAACCACCCTGGATCCGCACCTCGCCCTGGACCACACCGCCCGGAACGACGTTGACCTCGGTCAGCACGGTCTCGACCGAAGCCCCACCGGCCCCCAGACTCGCGAGCAGCTTCTTGAACCCCATGACTCTCCCTCTACCTACTACTGCGTCCTTGATCCCTACAAACGCGATACGGCCGTGGCCGGTTCCGCGCCCTCACCCTTGCAAGCGGAAGGGCCCCTGACCACCCCGTGACCGCCACCCGTCTGCACTACCCTCGGACGGCATGATCGCGACCCCCGACCGTACGCCGCTCCCCAGGAACTTCTTCGACCGCCCCGTAGTCGAAGTAGCCCCCGACCTCCTGGGCCGCATCCTCGTACGCTCCACCACGGACGGTCCGATCTCCCTCCGCCTCACAGAGGTAGAGGCGTACGACGGCCCTAACGACCCCGGCTCCCACGCGTATCGCGGCCGCACGGCCCGCAACAGCGTGATGTTCGGTCCCCCCGGCCACGTGTACGTCTACTTCACCTACGGCATGTGGCACTGCATGAACCTGGTGTGCGGCCCCGACGGCACGGCGAGCGCGGTCCTGCTGCGCGCCGGCGAGATCGTCGAGGGCGCGGAGCTCGCCCGCAAACGTCGACTCTCGGCCCGAGGTGACAAGGAACTGGCCAAAGGCCCGGCCCGCCTGGCCACCGCCCTCGGCGTGGACCGAGCCCTGGACGGTACGGACGCCTGCGCCACCGGCGAGACTCCGCTGAGGATTCTGACGGGCACCCCGATCCCCTCTGACCAGGTACGGAACGGCCCACGCACCGGTGTGTCCGGAGATGGGGGCAATGGCGACGTTCACCCCTGGCGCTACTGGATCGCCAACGACCCCACGGTGAGCCCTTATCGAGCCCATGCCCCGAGGCGCCGCCGAAGTTGACTCGCCCAGGGGAGGCGCGTAACGTAGCCCGAGCCGCTGAACCGGGTACGGCAATCGCCAGCAGCCGGAGCGGCCAAACCACTACCTACGACTTCCCTCAGCGGGAACGAATTCGACGTGCCTGCATGTCTGAATTCGGAAGCCCGAGGCTCGATTATGAGCCGGGCAGGGAATCGGCTAAAGTAGTGAATGTCGAAAGGCCGCGAGGCCAAAAGACAAATCCCGCCGACCGGGAATCGGATCCGAAAGGATCTGATAGAGTCGGAAACGCAAGAACGAAGGGAAGCCCGGAGGAAAGCCCGCGAGGGTGAGTACAAAGGAAGCGACCGTTCCTTGAGAACTCAACAGCGTGCCAAAAGTCAACGCCAGATATGTTGATACCCCGTCCGTCGGAATACTCCGATGGTCGAGGTTCCTTTGAAATAACACAGCGAGGACGCTGTGTGCGAGGGGATTATTCCTCCTCTCGCACCGCTCTCGTGGTGTCAACCGGATTACCGGTAAACATTCACGGAGAGTTTGATCCTGGCTCAGGACGAACGCTGGCGGCGTGCTTAACACATGCAAGTCGAACGATGAACCACTTCGGTGGGGATTAGTGGCGAACGGGTGAGTAACACGTGGGCAATCTGCCCTTCACTCTGGGACAAGCCCTGGAAACGGGGTCTAATACCGGATAACACTCCTGCCTGCATGGGCGGGGGTTAAAAGCTCCGGCGGTGAAGGATGAGCCCGCGGCCTATCAGCTTGTTGGTGAGGTAATGGCTCACCAAGGCGACGACGGGTAGCCGGCCTGAGAGGGCGACCGGCCACACTGGGACTGAGACACGGCCCAGACTCCTACGGGAGGCAGCAGTGGGGAATATTGCACAATGGGCGAAAGCCTGATGCAGCGACGCCGCGTGAGGGATGACGGCCTTCGGGTTGTAAACCTCTTTCAGCAGGGAAGAAGCGAAAGTGACGGTACCTGCAGAAGAAGCGCCGGCTAACTACGTGCCAGCAGCCGCGGTAATACGTAGGGCGCAAGCGTTGTCCGGAATTATTGGGCGTAAAGAGCTCGTAGGCGGCTTGTCACGTCGATTGTGAAAGCCCGGGGCTTAACCCCGGGTCTGCAGTCGATACGGGCTAGCTAGAGTGTGGTAGGGGAGATCGGAATTCCTGGTGTAGCGGTGAAATGCGCAGATATCAGGAGGAACACCGGTGGCGAAGGCGGATCTCTGGGCCATTACTGACGCTGAGGAGCGAAAGCGTGGGGAGCGAACAGGATTAGATACCCTGGTAGTCCACGCCGTAAACGGTGGGAACTAGGTGTTGGCGACATTCCACGTCGTCGGTGCCGCAGCTAACGCATTAAGTTCCCCGCCTGGGGAGTACGGCCGCAAGGCTAAAACTCAAAGGAATTGACGGGGGCCCGCACAAGCAGCGGAGCATGTGGCTTAATTCGACGCAACGCGAAGAACCTTACCAAGGCTTGACATACACCGGAAAGCATTAGAGATAGTGCCCCCCTTGTGGTCGGTGTACAGGTGGTGCATGGCTGTCGTCAGCTCGTGTCGTGAGATGTTGGGTTAAGTCCCGCAACGAGCGCAACCCTTGTCCTGTGTTGCCAGCATGCCCTTCGGGGTGATGGGGACTCACAGGAGACCGCCGGGGTCAACTCGGAGGAAGGTGGGGACGACGTCAAGTCATCATGCCCCTTATGTCTTGGGCTGCACACGTGCTACAATGGCCGGTACAATGAGCTGCGAAACCGTGAGGTGGAGCGAATCTCAAAAAGCCGGTCTCAGTTCGGATTGGGGTCTGCAACTCGACCCCATGAAGTCGGAGTTGCTAGTAATCGCAGATCAGCATTGCTGCGGTGAATACGTTCCCGGGCCTTGTACACACCGCCCGTCACGTCACGAAAGTCGGTAACACCCGAAGCCGGTGGCCCAACCCCTTGTGGGAGGGAGCTGTCGAAGGTGGGACTGGCGATTGGGACGAAGTCGTAACAAGGTAGCCGTACCGGAAGGTGCGGCTGGATCACCTCCTTTCTAAGGAGCACTTCTCACCAACTTCGGTTGGTCAGAGGCCAGTACATCGGCGAATGTCTGATGCTGGTTGCTCATGGGTGGAACGTTGACTATTCGGCACACTTGATCGTCTTCTCCTTCTAGTACTGCTCTTCGGAGCGTGGAACGTTGAGGGGAGCGGGGAGTGCGCCGGGCACGTTGTTGGGTGTCTGAGGGAATGGTTTTTCCTCAGTCGCCGGCCCCAGTGCACTCGGACCGTATGGGTTCGGGGTGATGGGTGGCTGGTCGTTGTTTGAGAACTGCACAGTGGACGCGAGCATCTGTGGCCAAGTTTTTAAGGGCGCACGGTGGATGCCTTGGCACCAGGAACCGATGAAGGACGTGGGAGGCCACGATAGTCCCCGGGGAGTCGTCAACCAGGCTTTGATCCGGGGGTTTCCGAATGGGGAAACCCGGCAGTCGTCATGGGCTGTCACCCATACCTGAACACATAGGGTATGTGGAGGGAACGCGGGGAAGTGAAACATCTCAGTACCCGCAGGAAGAGAAAACAACCGTGATTCCGGGAGTAGTGGCGAGCGAAACCGGATGAGGCCAAACCGTATGCGTGTGAGACCCGGCAGGGGTTGCGCATACGGGGTTGTGGGATCTCTCTTTCACAGTCTGCCGGCTGTGAGGCGAGTCAGAAACCGTTGATGTAGGCGAAGGGCATGCGAAAGGCCCGGCGTAGAGGGTAAGACCCCCGTAGTCGAAACATCAGCGGCTTGCTTGAGAGACACCCAAGTAGCACGGGGCCCGAGAAATCCCGTGTGAATCTGGCGGGACCACCCGCTAAGCCTAAATATTCCCTGGTGACCGATAGCGGATAGTACCGTGAGGGAATGGTGAAAAGTACCGCGGGAGCGGAGTGAAATAGTACCTGAAACCGTGTGCCTACAAGCCGTGGGAGCGTCGGACATCAAGCTTGCTTGGTGTCTCGTGACTGCGTGCCTTTTGAAGAATGAGCCTGCGAGTTTGCGGTGTGTTGCGAGGTTAACCCGTGTGGGGAAGCCGTAGCGAAAGCGAGTCCGAATAGGGCGGTATAGTAGCGCGCTCAAGACCCGAAGCGGAGTGATCTAGCCATGGGCAGGTTGAAGCGGAGGTAAGACTTCGTGGAGGACCGAACCCACCAGGGTTGAAAACCTGGGGGATGACCTGTGGTTAGGGGTGAAAGGCCAATCAAACTCCGTGATAGCTGGTTCTCCCCGAAATGCATTTAGGTGCAGCGTCGTGTGTTTCTTGCCGGAGGTAGAGCACTGGATAGGCGATGGGCCCTACCGGGTTACTGACCTTAGCCAAACTCCGAATGCCGGTAAGTGAGAGCGCGGCAGTGAGACTGTGGGGGATAAGCTCCATGGTCGAGAGGGAAACAGCCCAGAGCATCGACTAAGGCCCCTAAGCGTACGCTAAGTGGGAAAGGATGTGGAGTCGCACAGACAACCAGGAGGTTGGCTTAGAAGCAGCCACCCTTGAAAGAGTGCGTAATAGCTCACTGGTCTAGTGATTCCGCGCCGACAATGTAGCGGGGCTCAAGCGTACCGCCGAAGTCGTGTCATTCATACAATAGGGCCAACGCCTGTATGGATGGGTAGGGGAGCGTCGTGTGCCGGGTGAAGCCGCGCCGGAAGGCAGTGGTGGACGGTTCACGAGTGAGAATGCAGGCATGAGTAGCGATACACACGTGAGAAACGTGTGCGCCGATTGACTAAGGGTTCCTGGGTCAAGCTGATCTGCCCAGGGTAAGTCGGGACCTAAGGCGAGGCCGACAGGCGTAGTCGATGGATAACCGGTTGATATTCCGGTACCCGCTGTGAAGCGTCAAACACTGAACCAGGCGATGCTAAGTCCGTGAAGCCGCCCCGGAGCCTTCGGGCAAAGGGGAGTGGTGGAGCCGACGGACCAGACTTGCAGTAGGTGAGTGATGGGGTGACGCAGGAAGGTAGTCCAGCCCGGGCGGTGGTTGTCCCGGGGTAAGGGTGTAGGCCGTGCGATAGGCAAATCCGTCGCACATCAAGGCTGAGACCTGATGCCGAGCCGATTGTGGTGAAGTGGATGATCCTATGCTGTCGAGAAAAGCCTCTAGCGAGTTTCATGGCGGCCCGTACCCTAAACCGACTCAGGTGGTCAGGTAGAGAATACCGAGGCGTTCGGGTGAACTATGGTTAAGGAACTCGGCAAAATGCCCCCGTAACTTCGGGAGAAGGGGGGCCACGCTCGGTGAGAGGACTTGCTCCTCGAGCTGGGGGTGGCCGCAGAGACCAGCGAGAAGCGACTGTTTACTAAAAACACAGGTCCGTGCGAAGCCGTAAGGCGATGTATACGGACTGACGCCTGCCCGGTGCTGGAACGTTAAGGGGACCGGTTAGTCACTCTTCGGGGTGGCGAAGCTGAGAACTTAAGCGCCAGTAAACGGCGGTGGTAACTATAACCATCCTAAGGTAGCGAAATTCCTTGTCGGGTAAGTTCCGACCTGCACGAATGGCGTAACGACTTCTCGACTGTCTCAACCATAGGCCCGGTGAAATTGCACTACGAGTAAAGATGCTCGTTTCGCGCAGCAGGACGGAAAGACCCCGGGACCTTTACTACAGTTTGATATTGGTGTTCGGTTCGGCTTGTGTAGGATAGCTGGGAGACTGTGAACTCTGGACGCCAGTTCAGGGGGAGTCGTCGTTGAAATACCAGTCTGGTCGTGCTGGATGTCTAACCTGGGTCCGTGATCCGGATCAGGGACAGTGTCTGATGGGTAGTTTAACTGGGGCGGTTGCCTCCTAAAGAGTAACGGAGGCGCCCAAAGGTTCCCTCAGCCTGGTTGGCAATCAGGTGTTGAGTGTAAGTGCACAAGGGAGCTTGACTGTGAGACCGACGGGTCGAGCAGGGACGAAAGTCGGGACTAGTGATCCGGCGGTGGCTTGTGGAAGCGCCGTCGCTCAACGGATAAAAGGTACCCCGGGGATAACAGGCTGATCTTCCCCAAGAGTCCATATCGACGGGATGGTTTGGCACCTCGATGTCGGCTCGTCGCATCCTGGGGCTGGAGTCGGTCCCAAGGGTTGGGCTGTTCGCCCATTAAAGCGGTACGCGAGCTGGGTTTAGAACGTCGTGAGACAGTTCGGTCCCTATCCGCTGTGCGCGTAGGAATATTGAGAAGGGCTGTCCCTAGTACGAGAGGACCGGGACGGACGAACCTCTGGTGTGCCAGTTGTCCTGCCAAGGGCATGGCTGGTTGGCTACGTTCGGGAGGGATAACCGCTGAAAGCATCTAAGCGGGAAGCCTGCTTCGAGATGAGTATTCCCACCTCCTTGAGAGGGTAAGGCTCCCAGTAGACGACTGGGTTGATAGGCCGGATATGGAAGCACGGTAACGTGTGGAGTTGACCGGTACTAATAGGCCGAGGGCTTGTCCTCAGTTGCTCGCGTCCACTGTGTTAGTTCTGAGACAACGACCGTTGTCGGCTTTGAGCAGAACGCATAACAGAAAAGTGTGCTTGTTCGCTCGAAACCATTAGGGTTTCGGTGGTCATAGCGTGAGGGAAACGCCCGGTTACATTCCGAACCCGGAAGCTAAGCCTCACAGCGCCGATGGTACTGCAGGGGGGACCCTGTGGGAGAGTAGGTCGCCGCCGAACAATCTTTGGGAAGGACCCCTGGTCCCCAGCGTTCAGCTGGGACCAGGGGTCCTTTTGTTTTTACAATGCTTGTGGTACCGAAGACAGGAGTCACCCATGTCCACCAACTCTCCCGACGACCGACCGGAGCGCGACCAGCGGCGACGGGACAGTGGGGACCGCGGAGACCGTGGCGGCTACCGAGGCCGCGACGACCGTGGCGGCTTCCGCCGCGATGACCGCCGGGACGACCGCCGTGATGGCGGCCGGGGCGGTGACCGTGCTGGTTACGGCCGCCCTGACGACCGGCGGGACGACCGTCGTGATGACCGTCGAGGCGATGACCGCGGTGACCGCGGCGGCTTCCGACGTGACGACAACCGTGGCGGCGGTCGGGATGACAACCGTGGCGGTGGCTACGGCCGCCGTGATGACCGCCGCGAGGGTGACCGCGGCCCCCGTCCGCCGTTCCGCCGTGACGACCGTCAGGGCGGGCCGCGCCGTGACGACCGCGGGCGCGACGACCGTGGCGGCTACCGAGGCCGCGACGACCGTGGTGACCGCCCCGCCCCCCGCCGTGATGACCGTGGCGATCGCCCCGGCTTCCGCCGCGATGACCGTGGCGACCGTCCCGCACCCCGCCGTGATGACCGTGGTGACCGCCCCGCGTTCCGTCGCGATGACCGTGGCGACGGTGGCAACCGCCCCGGCTTCCGCCGTGACGACAACCGCGGTGCCGGTTACGGCCGGCGTGACGACCGCCGTGGCGATGACCGCGACCGCGGCGGCTATGGCCGTCGTGACGACCGCCCTGCCGTCCGTCGTGATGACCGCCGTGACGAGCGCCCTGCCCCCCGTCGTGACGACGACCGTGGCGGCTTCCGCCGCGATGACCGCGGACGTGACGACCGCGGCGGCTTCCGTCGTGACGACCGAGGCCGCGACGACCGTGGCGGCTTCCGTGGCGGCGACCGGGACCGTGGCTTCCGCCGCGATGACCGCGGCGACCGTGGTGACCGCCCTGAGCGCGGCGGCGACCGCGGTGGCTTCCGCCGCGATGACCGCCGTGACGAGCGCCCTGCCCCCCGTCGTGACGACGACCGTGGCGGTTTCCGTGGCCGCGACGACCGTGGTGGTCGTGACGACCGCGGCAGCCGTGGCCCCCGTCGGGACGACCGCGGTGGCCGTCCGGGTGGGTTCCGTGGGCGCGATGACCGTGGCGGGCGCGACGACCGGCGTGGTGGTGGGTACGACCGCCGTGACAGCGACCGTGGCGGCTTCCGTGGCCGCGACGACCGCGACCGGGACCGTGAGCCGATCAAGCGGCTGCCGATCCCCGAGGACGTCACGGGCGACGAGATCGACAAGGACGTACGGCAGGAGCTGCAGAGCCTGCCCAAGACGCTCGCCGAGGATGTCGCCAAGAACCTGGTGATGGTCGCGCGGCTCATCGACGAGGACCCCGAGGGCGCGTACGGCTACGCCAAGGTGGCCCTGCGTCTCGCGTCGCGTGTCGCCGCCGTACGAGAGGCCGCCGGGTTCGCCGCGTACGCGAGCCAGAAGTACTCCGAGGCGCTTGCCGAGTTCCGGGCCGCGCGGCGGATGACCGGGACCGTGGATCTGTGGCCGCTGATGGCCGACTGTGAGCGTGGGCTCGGGCGGCCGGAGAAGGCGCTGGACATGGCCGGGGCGCCCGAGGTGCACAAGCTGGACAAGGCCGGGCAGGTGGAGATGAGGCTCGTCGCGGCCGGCGCCCGGCGTGACATGGGGCAGCTGGACGCGGCCATCGTGACGCTGCAGAGCCCCGAGCTGGCCTCCAGCGCCGTACAGCCGTGGACCGCGCGGTTGCGGTACGCCTATGCCGACGCGCTGCTGGCGGCCGGGCGGGAGAGCGAGGCGCGGGAGTGGTTCGCGAAGGCCGTGGAGTCCGACAAGGACGGCAGCACGAATGCCTCTGACCGGCTCGCGGAGCTGGACGGTGTCGAGTTCGTCGACGCCCTTGGCGATGAGGACGAGACGCCGGACGCCTCCGACAAGGAGTAGGCCGGACAAGGAAGAAAAAGGGGCGGATCCCAGTTTGGGGTCCGCCCCTTTCCCGTTTACAGGTCCAGTGCGCGCAGGACCAGGCCAGAGGCCGGCTTCGGGCCGAACGACGTCGACTTGCGGGGCATCGTGACGCCCTGGCGGGCCAGGTCGCGGACGACCTCCTCGCGGACCGGGTGCATCAGTACGGCCGTACCGCCGTCGCGTTCCGCCTTGCGGACGGTGGCCGCCGTGTCGTGGATGTAGGCGATGCGGGTGGGGTCGTCCTCGGGGATGTGCCAGACGTGGTCGAGGAGTGTGGCGTGCAGGACCGTGGCGTCCAGGGTGCGCCAGGCCGACGGGCGGTCGGCGGGGATCGTGCGGGCCAGGAGGGTCGGGTCCGGCTGGTCGACGAGGTGGAAGGCGCCGTCGCCGGCGAGCAGGAAGGCGTTGCCTCCGTGGGCCGCGTCGGCCAAGGCGTCCAGGGCCTCGGCGAGGGGGACCTCCAGGCGCTGGACGCGGAAGAGGCCCTCCAGGGCTGCCACGGCGTCCGTCACGGGCACTCCGTGCAGGAGGCGGTGGATGGCGCGGACGCGCAGGGGGTAGCGGGCCGTGTCGACCAGGAGGACCAGGCCGTAGTCCCAGGGGCTCGGGGAGGCGTGCTCGGCGCGCAGGCGGCGGTAGGTCGCCCAGCGGTGGTGGCCGTCGGCGATGAGGGCCTGGTGGCGGGCGAGGTCGGACTGGATGCGGGTCAGGTCCTCGGGGGCGGTGATGGCCCACAGGCGGTGGTGGAAGCCGTCCTCGGTGGTGGTGGCGAGCAGCGGGGGCTGCTCGATGATGCGCTCGAGTACGGCGGAGGTGTCGGCGGCCGAGCCGTTGCCCCGATAGGTGAGCAGGAGGGGTTCCAGGTTCGCCGAGGTGGCGCGCATCAGAGCCGCTCGGTCGGCGACCACATGCGGCATGACGTCCTCATGGGGCAGGACCACATGTTCCGAGGGCTCCGACAGGCGCAGGGCGCCGATGACACCGCGCTGGAGCAGGCCGCTTTGGTCGCTCTGTTCGTAGACGTACAGGCCGGGTTCGTCGTCGGCGGTCAGGACGCCCTCGGAGAGCCAGCGGCGCAGGGTCTGGGCGGCCTGTTCGTTGCGGCTGCTGGGGGTGCCGTCCTGCGGGAGGATCAGGCGGACGATGTTGTGCGGGTCGGCTGACTGAAGGTGGTGCAGGCCGTCGGGGCGGACGACGACGTCGTACGGCGGGGACGTCACGGCGGCGAGACTGCCGACCCGGTCGGGGTCGTAGCGAAGGCCTCTGAACGGGGTGAGTTCGAGGCCTCGGCGCGCCTTTGCTTCCGAGTGACCTGCTGAGTTCATCCCGGCATCGTACGTGTGTCAGTGGCATGCGCGATGATCGGGGGAAAGCCGTCGAACGAGGAGCGATGCGGAATGAGCCAGAGCGTCAGGACGAGGCCGGAGGGCAGTGGCCGGGCCCTGAGCGAGGCGTACGACACGGCGCTGCTCGATCTGGACGGCGTGGTGTACGCGGGCGGGAACGCGATCGTGCACGCGGTCGAGTCGCTGGCCACGGCTCGGGCGGGCGGGATGCATCTGGCGTACGTCACCAACAACGCCCTGCGGACCCCCGACACCGTCGCCGGGCATCTCACCGAGCTGGGCATACCGACGGATGCCGACGATGTCATCACCTCGGCGCAGGCGGTCGCGCGGCTCATCAGTGAGCAGGTGCCTGCGGGCTCGCGGGTGCTGGTCATCGGTGGTGAGGGGCTGCGGGTGGCGCTGCGGGAGCGGGGGCTCGTACCCGTGGAGTCGGCGGAGGACGATCCGGTGGCGGTCGTGCAGGGGTACGGCGGGCCGGACTTGGCGTGGGGGCGGTTCGCGGAGGCGTCGTACGCCATCGCGCGTGGGGTGCCGTGGTTCGCGTCCAACACCGACCTGACGATTCCCAGCGCGCGCGGGATCGCGCCGGGCAACGGCGCGGCGGTGGAGGTCGTACGGATCGCCACCGGTGCCGAACCGCAGGTGGCCGGCAAGCCGCTGCCTCCCATGCACCGGGAGACGATTCTGCGCACCGGCGCCGAGCGGCCGTTGGTGGTGGGGGACCGTCTGGACACGGACATCGAGGGGGCGTTCAACGGCGAGGTCGATTCGCTGCTGGTGCTCACCGGCGTCACCGACGGCGCCCAGTTGCTCGCGGCGCCGCCGCAGCACCGGCCGACGTATGTGGACGCCGATCTGCGGGGGTTGCTCACCGGGCAGCCGGAGGTCTCCGAGGAGGGCGACGGCTTCCGCTGCGGTGGCTGGATCGCGACGGCCGGTGCGGACCGGCTGGAGTTGGACGGTGACGGCGAGACGCTGGACGGGCTGCGCGCGCTGTGTGCGGCGGCCTGGACGGCGGCCGGGGAGGGTTCGTGCGCGCTGGACGCGGGGAAGGCGCTGGCCCGGCTGGGTTTGTGAGCCCTCGTTCGATGCCGACTCGGCATCGAGAACAGATGCGAGGGTAGGCTAACCTAACTGCGTGTTGGTCGACAGTCCCCCAGAACAGCGCGCGGAAACCGCCCCCGCGCCCCCAACCCGCCGGGCGATACGTTCCCTTGGGCTTCTTGTCTCCGCCATGATCCTGGTGCTCGTCGCGCTGACGAGCATCGCGATCGGAGCGAAGGACCTCTCCCTGGCACAGGTCTGGCACGGCCTGTTCCAGGACACGGGGACGTACGGCGACGTCGTCGTCGACGAGCGGGTCGCCCGGACCGTACTGGGGCTGCTCGCCGGTGCCGCGCTCGGCCTCGCGGGGGCCGTCCTGCAGGCTCTCACCCGCAATCCGCTGGCCGATCCCGGACTGCTCGGCATCAACGCCGGTGCCTCTGCCGCGGTCGTCACCGCCATCACGTTTTTCGGCGTGACCTCGATGAGCGGCTACATCTGGTTCGCGTTCTTCGGCGCGGCCGCCGTCGGGGCGCTGGTCTGGTTCCTCGGCGGCAGCCGGGGGGCCACGCCGGTGCGGCTGGCGCTCGCGGGCACCGCGATCAGCGCCGCGCTCTACGGCTATCTCCAGGCCGTGATGATCTCGGACAACGCGGCGCTCGGCCGGATGCGCTTCTGGACGGTGGGTTCGCTGTCCTCGGCGACCGACTCGACCATCAAGCAGGTCCTGCCGTTCCTGGTGATCGGCATGATCCTCGCGCTCGCGCTGGCCCGGCCGTTGAACGCCATGTCCATGGGCGACGACACCGCCAAGGCGCTCGGCGCCCATCTCAGCCGCACCCGCGCGCTGTCCATGCTCGCGGCCACCGTGCTGTGCGGAGCTGCGACCGCCGCCTGCGGCCCGATCGTGTTCGTCGGCCTGATGGTGCCGCACGTCGTGCGCTCCTTCACCGGACCCGACCTGCGCTGGATCCTGCCGTACGCGGGCATCCTGTCGCCCGTGCTGCTGCTGGGCGCCGATGTCATCGGCCGGGTCATCGCCCGGCCCTCGGAGGTCCAGGTCGGCATCATCACCGCGATCATCGGCGGTCCGGTGTTCATCCTGCTCGTACGACGGCGGAGGACGGCGCAGCTGTGAAGACCAACCGTGCTGTGCGGACCCCGGGCGGCCTCTCCGTCCGGCTGGACGTCCGTGCCCTGACCGTCGTACTCCTGCTGCTGCTTGCCGCGTTCGCCGCGAGCGTCGTGCTGATCGGGACCGGGGACTTCCCCATCTCGGCGGGCGATGTGATCAAGACGCTGGCCGGGAACGGCGATGCGGGGCAGGAGTTCATCGTCAACGAGCTGCGGCTGCCGCGGGTCCTGGTCGCCCTGCTGGTCGGGGCCTCGCTGGGGCTCGGCGGCGCACTGTTCCAGGCCGTGTCCCGCAATCCGCTGGGCAGCCCGGACATCCTCGGCCTCGGACAGGGCGCGACGGCCGGTGCGCTCACCATGATCGTGCTGTTCTCCGGGAGCGCGAGCCAGGTCACGATCGGCGCGCTCGTGGGCGGCCTGGTGACCGGACTTGCCATCTATCTGCTCGCTTGGAAGCAGGGCGTGCACGGATACCGACTGGTCCTTGTCGGTATCGGCATGTCCGCGATCCTCACCGCCGTCAACGGCTATCTGCTCACCGTGTCCGACATTGTCGACGCGGCCCGCTCGGTCGTCTGGATGACCGGCTCCCTCAGCGGCCGGGACTGGGCGCAGGTCTGGCCGCTGCTCGCCCTGTGTGCCGTGCTGGTACCGCTGGTGCTCGGCAACGCGCGGGGGCTGCGGATGATGGAGATGGGCGACGACGTCTCCAACGCGCTCGGGGTGCGCGTCGAGCGCGTACGGGCGCTGCTGATGATCTCCGCCGTCCTGCTCACCGCGGCCGCCACGGCCGCAGCGGGCCCCGTCAGCTTCGTCGCGCTCACCGCCCCCCAGCTGGCCCGGCGGCTGACCCGCTCGCCGGGACCCAACCTGCTGCCGTCCCTGTGCATGGGCGCCGCCCTGCTGGTCGTCGCCGACTGGGTCTCGCAGCGCATCTTCGGCGCCGACCAGATGCCCGTGGGTGTGGTCACCGGCGTGGTCGGCGGCGTCTATCTGCTGTGGCTGCTGGTCACCGAGCGCAGGGCGGGCCGGATATGAGCGGCACTGCGAACAAGAACACCCGAAGGAGCACTGTGAACCGCCTGTCCGCCGAGAACGTCACCCTGGCCTACGACCAGCGGGTCATCGCCGAGCAGTTGTCGGTGGAGATCCCCGACAACTCCTTCACCGTGATCGTCGGCCCGAACGCCTGCGGCAAGTCCACGCTCCTGCGGGCGCTGTCCCGGATGCTCAAGCCGAGCCAGGGCCGGGTGCTGCTGGACGGACAGGTCATCCAGTCGATGGCGGCGAAGAAGGTCGCGCGGACGCTCGGTCTGCTGCCGCAGTCCTCCATCGCGCCCGACGGCATCACCGTCGCCGACCTGGTCGGCCGCGGCCGCTACCCGCACCAGGGCATCCTGCGCCAGTGGTCCACCGAGGACGAGCGGGTCGTCCAGGAGTCGATGCGGCAGACCGGGGTCGCCGAGCTCGCCGACCGCTATGTCGACGAACTCTCCGGCGGCCAGCGGCAGCGCGTGTGGATCGCGATGGCGCTCGCCCAGCAGACGCCGCTGCTTCTGCTCGACGAGCCGACCACCTACCTCGACATCCAGCACCAGATCGACGTACTGGACCTGTGCGCTCAGCTGCACGAGGAGCAGGGCCGCACGCTCGTCGCCGTGCTGCACGACCTCAACCACGCGGCCCGGTACGCCACCCACCTCATCGCCCTCAAGGGCGGCGAGGTCATCGCGGAGGGCGCGCCGAACGACATCGTCACGGCCGAGCTGGTCGAGGAGGTCTTCGGGCTGCGCTGCCAGATCATCGACGACCCGGAGACGGGGACACCGCTGGTGGTGCCGGCCGCGCGCAAGGCGCGCACGGTGAAGACTCCTGCCTGAGCAGGCTAAAGGATCTTCCTGAGTACGAGCAGGTCGCGCACGCCCGCGTGCACCTTCACCCGGCCCGAACCCCAGGCCTTGGCGAAGTGCAGCTCGCCGTCGACCAGCGCGACCAGGTCGTTGCCGCTCATGGCGAGTCTTATCTGCGCCTTCTCCTGCGGCGGGCCCTGGAGGGTGTCGCGCACATGGATCCGGCCGCCCTGGAGGCGGCCGACAAAGGTGACGTCCAGGTCGGTGATATGGCAGCTGACCGAGCGGTCCAGGGCGGCGGCCGTGCGGACGTCCCCCTCGGCGTGCTGCATGTTGTCCGAGAGCTTCTCAAGTGCGGCGCGGCACTCTTCGATCGTGGCCATCGCGATCGACGGTACCCCAGCGCTTCGGGGTAGCGTCTGGGCATGAGCGACTCAGTTCCGGAGACGGAGACTCTCCAGGAGGCGGTGGAGCCGGAAGCCGACCCCGCCGCTCCCGCCCCCCTGAACGTCCTTCGCACGCCCACCGGCAACGCCGACGTCGACGCCCAGCTGGAGCGTCTCACCGACGCGGACCACCTCGCCACGGACGGACACGTCGAGGTGTACGAGGATGTACATCGGGGGCTGCGCGACGCGCTCACCGCGCTCGACGCCCGCCCGGGACCTCCGGCGCCCCCATCGGCGTATGGAAGTAGGAGCTGAACCGAACGTGGCAGGAGTCGCACGTCGCCGTCTCGACGCGGAGCTGGTCCGGCGGAAGCTCGCGCGCTCGCGCGAGCACGCCAGCCAGCTGATCGCCGCCGGGCGGGTCACCGTCGGCAAGACCGTCGCGACCAAGCCGGCCACGCAGGTGGAGACCGCGGCCGCGATCGTCGTCACCTCCGACGACAGCGATCCCGAGTACGTCTCGCGGGGCGGCCACAAGCTGGCCGGCGCGCTGGAGGTCTTCGTGCCGCAGGGGCTCGTCGTCAAGGGGCGGCGGGCGCTGGACGCGGGGGCGTCCACCGGCGGCTTCACGGACGTACTGCTGCGGGCGGGGGCCGCGCATGTCGTCGCCGTGGACGTCGGATACGGGCAACTCGCCTGGACTCTTCAGAGTGATGAACGCGTCACCGTCAAGGACCGTACGAACGTACGCGAGTTGACGCTCGAAGCGATCGATGGGGAGCCAGTGGATCTTGTCGTGGGGGATCTGTCCTTCATCCCGCTCGGACTGGTGCTGCCCGCCCTTGTGCGGTGTGTGAAGCCGGACGCCGACCTGGTGATGATGGTCAAGCCGCAGTTCGAGGTGGGCAAGGAGCGGCTGGGCAGCGGGGGTGTGGTGCGCAGTCCTGAACTGCGGGCCGAGGCGGTACGGGGTGTGGCGCACCGGGCCTGGGAGCTGGGACTCGGGGTGATGGGGGTCACCGCCAGTCCGTTGCCGGGGCCGTCCGGGAATGTTGAGTACTTTCTGTGGCTGCGGTCCGGGGCACCGGAACTGGACCCGGCCGACGTTGACCGTGCAGTGGCGGAGGGGCCGCGTTGACACAGAACCGAGCTCGTACTGTTTTCCTGCTGGCCCACACCGGACGGCCTGCGGCGATCCGCAGCGCCGAGCTGGTGGTGAAGGGGCTGCTGCGGTCCGGCATCGGAGTACGGGTGCTGGAGTACGAGGCGGCCGACCTGCCGCTGCCGGCCGAGGTGCAACTGGTCAAGGAGGCGACTCCGCAGTGCCTCGACGGGTGCGAGCTGCTGATCGTGCTCGGCGGTGACGGGACGCTGCTGCGCGGCGCCGAGTTCGCACGCGCGTCCGGGGTGCCGATGCTGGGAGTGAACCTGGGGCGGGTCGGGTTCCTCGCGGAGGCCGAGCGGGACGATCTCGACAAGGTCGTCGACCGGGTGGTCACCAAGGCGTACGAGGTCGAGGAGCGGATGACGGTCGATGTCGTCGTCCATCAGAACGGCAACATCGTGCACACGGACTGGGCGCTGAACGAGGCGGCGGTGCAGAAGGCCGGCGCCGAGAAGCTGCTGGAAGTCGTGCTGGAGATCGACGGTCGGCCGGTGACGGGGTTCGGGTGTGACGGGATTGTGCTGTCCACGCCTACCGGGTCGACGGCGTATGCGTTTTCGGCGGGTGGGCCTGTGGTGTGGCCCGAGGTCGAGGCGTTGCTGATGGTGCCGATCTCCGCGCATGCGCTGTTCGCGAAGCCGTTGGTCACTTCGCCGGATTCCGTGTTGGCGGTTGAGGTGCTGCCTCATATTCAACCCGGGGTTCTGTGGTGTGACGGGCGCCGGACTGTGGAACTGCCGCCGGGGGCGCGGGTCGAGGTGCGGCGGGGGGCTGTGCCGGTGCGGCTGGCTCGGCTGCATCATGCGTCGTTCACGGATCGGCTTGTGGCGAAGTTCGCGTTGCCTGTTTCCGGGTGGCGGGGGGCGCCGCACTAGCTACGTCCACTCCCCTGGGTGACAGGGTGCCTCGCGTCCCGGCGTCCCTACCTCGTATGGTCGTGTCCGTGCTGGAAGAGATGCGGATACGGTCGCTCGGAGTCATCGATGACGCCGTCGTCGAGCTGTCGCCGGGATTCACCGCTGTCACAGGTGAGACGGGTGCGGGCAAGACCATGGTGGTCACCAGCCTCGGGCTGCTGCTCGGAGGGCGTGCGGATCCTGCGCTGGTGCGGATCGGGGCCGAGAAGGCGGTGGTCGAGGGGCGGGTCACCGTGCCCATGGGCGCCTCCGCGGCCGTACGGGCCGAGGAGGCCGGGGCCGAGCTCGACGACGGGGCGCTGCTGATCAGCCGTACCGTTTCCGCCGAGGGGCGCTCGCGGGCCCACCTCGGTGGGCGCAGTGTGCCGGTCGGGCTGCTCGCGGAGCTCGCCGACGATCTGGTGGCCGTGCACGGGCAGACAGATCAGCAGGGGCTGCTGAAGCTGACGCGGCAGCGGCAGGCGCTCGACCGGTACGCGGGGGACGCCGTCACGGTGCCGCTCGCCAAGTACGGCGAGGCCTACCGGCGGCTGCGCGCCGTCGCCGTAGAGCTCGACGAGATCACCACGCGCGCGCGTGAGCGGGCCCAGGAAGCCGACATGCTGCGCTTCGGGCTCGACGAGATCGCGGGCGTCGAGCCTCGCGCCGGTGAGGACGTGGAGCTCGCGGAGGAGGCCGAACGGCTCGGGCACGCGGAGGCGCTCGCCTCGGCCGCTACGGCCGCACACGCGGCGCTCGCCGGAAACCCCGAGGACCCCGAGGGCATCGACGCCGCGACGCTGGTCGCGGGTGCGCAGCGGGCGCTGGACGCCGTACGGTCGCACGACCCGGCACTTGCCGCGCTCGCCGACCGGATCGGCGAGATCGGGATCCTGCTGGGCGATGTGGCGGGCGAGTTGGCCGGGTACGCCGATGACCTGGACGCGGATCCGCTGCGGCTGGCCGCTGTCGAGGAGCGGCGGGCCGCGCTGACCGCATTGACGCGGAAGTACGGCGAGAATGTCGCCGCCGTGCTCACCTGGGCCGAGGAGGGCGTCGCCCGGCTCACCGAACTGGACGGCGACGACGAGCGGATCGACGAGCTCACCGCCGAGCGGGACGCGCTGCGGACCGAACTGGGCGGGCTCGCCCAGGCGTTGACCGATGCGCGGACCGAGGCCGCCGAACGGTTCGCGGCGGCGGTGACCGCCGAGCTGGCCTCGCTGGCCATGCCGCACGCGCGCGTGTCCTTCGACATCCGGCAGAGCGAGGACCCCGAGGGCGTGGAGGTCGGCGGGCGTACGGTCGCGTACGGGCCGTCCGGCGCCGACGAGGTCGAGCTGTTGCTGGCGCCGCACCCCGGGGCTCCGCCGCGGCCCATCGCCAAGGGCGCGTCCGGCGGTGAGCTGTCCCGCGTGATGCTGGCCGTGGAGGTCGTGTTCGCGGGGACGGACCCGGTGCCGACGTATCTCTTCGACGAGGTCGACGCGGGCGTCGGCGGCAAGGCGGCGGTCGAGATCGGCCGGCGGCTCGCACGGCTCGCCAAGACCGCTCAGGTGGTGGTCGTGACGCATCTTCCGCAGGTCGCGGCCTTCGCCGACCGGCAGTTGCTGGTCGAGAAGACCAACGACGGTTCGGTTACGCGGTCCGGTGTGAAGGTGCTGGAGGGCGAGGACCGGATCCGGGAACTGTCGCGGATGCTGGCGGGTCAGGAGGACTCGGAGACGGCACGGGCGCACGCGGAGGAGCTGCTGGCAACGGCCCGGGGGGACGGGTAGGCGCGAGGTCTGCTTGGGTGGGCGGATGATCAACCGTGCTGCCCTTACTGCCCTGACCACCCGCGTCGGTCTGTCCGTCCTCCGCGCCAATACCCCGGGCGGGCGGCACCGTTGGGAGCGGACCAACCACGCCGGGCGTGCCGTCGACCTCTGCGCTGGGCCCGCCAGTGCCCTGGCTGTCGCACTCGGTAGTGGTCGGGTCGGGGGCGCTTTGTTCCTCGCCGGAGTCTGCGGGGCGTACGACGATGTCGTCGGCGCCCGTGATCCGCGACGTGGGTTCCGGGCACATATGTCCGCCCTCCGGCATGGTGAAGTCACCAGTGGCGCGGTCAAGTTGTTCGGGGTCGGGGCGGCCGGGCTGCTCGCCGGGGCGTTGCTCAAGGAGCGGGCAGTGGACAAGGTGCTCGCCGGGGTGGTCATCGCCGGTACCGCGCACTTCGTCAACCTCGTGGACGTACGGCCGGGTCGGGCCGTGGGCGCCGTGCTCGCGCTCGGGGCGCCCGGGCTGCTGCGCGGCGGTGAGGCGGGGGAGTTGTCCGCCGCCGCGATGGGGGCCGCCGCGGCCGTACTGCCGGACGATGTCGCCGAGCGCTCGATGATCGGCGACACCGGCGCACACGCGCTGGGCGCGGCCCTGGGCGCCGCCGTCGTCGCCGGCAACGGACGGGCCGGACTCGCCGCCCACGCCGCCGCGCTCGTTGCCGCGACCGTGTACGGGGACAAGGTGAGCGAGGCGGCCCGGAGCCTGAGCCTCGCGCACATCCGTGCCGGCTCTCACCCATGTGGGTGACCCACTCCCTGCCACCGCCCGTGTCGCTCGCTGCCGTCGGCCACCTCGGCGTTCCCGGAACACCCGTACGTCCTGGCATCCTTGGCAGTGCACGTCGTACGCGCAGGGATCCTCGCGGTTCACCCCCTCCGCTCGATCCTTCTGTACTTTCTTCGTGACCGCCCGACCCCGAACCAGGAGCACGGCCACGTGACCCCCGTGAGCAGCCACTCACCGCACGGCCAGTCGCCGCTGCGCACCGTGCAGGTGCTGGGCGGAGGCAACGCCGGCAGCAGCGTGCATGTGCGCTCTCTGGCCTCGGGGCTCGTCGCGAGGGGCGTGCGGGTCACCGTGTGCGCCCCCGTCGAGGCCGATCACCTCTACGGCTTCAGCGGGGTCGGCGCCGAGCACGTGCATGTGCCGCGCAGCAGCGACCCCGGCTCCGTGGCCGCGCTCCGGGCGGCCTGCGCGGACGCCGATCTGGTGCACGCTCACGGGCTGCACGCCTCCTTCCGCGCCGTGCTCGCGCTCAGCGGGCGGCGCACGCCCCTCGTCGTCACCTGGCACGACCGGGCGTACGCCGAGGGCGCCCGCGCCCATCTCGTACGCCTGCTGGAGCGGCGGGTCGCCAAGGCCGCCTCCGTGGTCCTCGGCACCACCTCGGCGCTCGTCGACCGGGCCCGCCGTACCGGCGCCCGGGACGCGCGGCTCGCCGCCGTGTCGCTGCCCGGAGCCCGCCGCGCCCCCGAGAGCGAGCAGGACGAGGCCGAGCGGCTGCGGCCCAAGGTGCGGGCCGAACTCGGCGCCATCGGACGCCCGTTGCTGATGGCCGTCGGCTCCCTCGAACGGCATCGTGGATACGACGTCCTGCTGGACGCCTCGCGCGCGTGGCGCCGGATGGACCCCTTGCCCCTCGTCGTCATCGCCGGCGAGGGGGAGTTGCGGGGCGAACTCCAGAGCCGTATCGAGGACGAGGGGCTGCCCGTCCGGCTCATCGGGCGCCGTGACGACGTACGGGACCTGCTCGCCGCCGCCGATCTCGCGCTGCTGCCCAGCCGGTGGGAGTCACGGTCCGTGCTCGCCCAGGAGGCCCTGCACGCGCGCGTGCCGCTCGTCGCGACCGAGGTCGGCGGAGTGCCCGAACTCGTCGGCGACGCGGCCGAACTCGTCCCGTACGGCGATCCGGAGGCGCTCGCCAACGCCGTCGTACGCCTGCTCGGCGATCCCGAGCGCTGCGAGCTGCTCAGGGAGCGGGGGGTACGGCAGGCGGGGACCTGGCCGACCGAGGACGAGACCGTCGCTCAAGTGCTGAGTGTCTACGACGAGTTGACCCAGCCCCGGCCGCTGATCTAGGTCACGTGCCGACGGGCCCGCAGCGCCAGGCTCAACGCCAGTACCGAATGCGGGTCGTCGAGGTCCGTGCCCAGCAACTCACCGATGCGGGCCAGGCGGTTGTACAGCGTCTGCCGGTTCAGGTGCAGTTCGCGGGCCGTCTCCGCCTTGCGGCCCGCGTGCGCCAGATAAGTCTGCAGGGTGGGCAGCAGCGGGGGCTTGGAGCGGGCGTCGTGGTCGCGCAGCGGGCCGATCGCGCGGTCCACGAAGGCCGCGAGGTCGGGATGCTCGCGCAGCCGCCACAGCAGCAGGTCGATGTCCAAGCGGCGGGCGTCGTACCAGGGACGGTCGGTCAGGCCCTGGGCCGCGGTCGCGGTTTCCGCCGCGTGCCGAAGGCTCGCCGAGGCCGCCGCCCAGCCGCCCGCGATCCCCACCACCACGACCGGCGGCTGCGCCCCGGGCCGCTGCATCCCGGCCCGCTCCACCCCGGCCCGCAGCGCCGCCGCGACCCGGTCCGCGACCGCCGACCGCTCCGACTCCGAACGCAGGCCCAGCAGCAGCGGCACGCGGCCCTCCACCGGCCGTACGCCCAGCAGCACCGGTACCCCCACCGACGCCAGCTCCTCGGCGACCGCGCGGGCCAGCACCGCCCACCCGCCGCCCGGGGACAGCCCGTCGCCGAGCCGCATCACCACCGGCAGCAGCGGGCTGTCCCCCGGCTTGAAGCCCAGCACGCGCGCCTGCGCGGGCGCGTCCTCTGCGGCGATCCGGCCCTCGGCGAGGTCGGTCAGGAAGTCACCGCGGCCCCGGGCCGCCAGTTCCTCCTCCTGCCGCGCCTGCATCAGGACGACGGCGAGGATGCCGGCCGCCCGTTCCGCCGCGATCCGGTGCACGGGAGCGAGAGGGGCGCGCACGGGGAGCAGGACCAGGCGCGCACGGACCGAGCCCGTGCCAGGGCCGCCGCCCGGCACGTCCACCAGGACCGAGCCCGCCGGTGGCGGAGCGTCCTTGTGCTGGCCGCGCAGGCCTTCCCAGACCTGGAGCGGATCGGCGTTCTCCGGGCCGGCCCCGGCGGCGTACAGGAGCTGGCCGTCGGTCGTCTCCAGGAACACCGGGTTGCCGCTGAAGTCGGCGAGGATGCCCAGTACCTGGGGGATACCGCCGCCGCCCAGAAGGGCCTCCGTGCAGCGGCGGTGGACCTCCTCGGCGCGCTGGAGGAGCGCGTAGTGGCCGTTGACGATCTCGGTGTGGATCTCCTCGGTGACCGTCACGAACGGCACCTCGCGGTGCAGTTGGACCAGTGGCAGCCCGGTCGCCCGGGCCGTGTCGACGAGGGCCGCGGGCAGCCGGGTGAAGCGCGGGCCGAGCTCCACCACCAGGGCGGCGATACCGCGCTCGGCCAGCGTGCGGACGAACGCGCGCTGTTCGGCCGGACGGGTGCCGAGGCCGTAGCCGGTGGTCAGCAGCAGCTCGCCACCCTTGAGCAGCGAGGCGATGTTGGGCACCTCGCCCGCGTGCACCCAGCGCACGGTGCGACCGAGACGGTCGGCGCCCGCCAGGATCTCGGGGAGCCCGCCGCGCAGCCCGGGCAGCTCCAGTGCCCGCTGCACGGTGATGCCGGCGCCCTGAGTGTCGTATCCGCTGTCCATGAGCCGGACGCTACCCGCGCCCGTGCTTCCGGGACATCTCCAGGTGGTTACGGAAACGATCATCCGGCCCTCGCGCCCGACAATGCGTCGCGCCCGGCCCGGATTTGTATGACCGCGTGTCTGTTGTGGCGCGCGTCACTCCACCGCCACACTGGCGCATCCGGCGGGCAACCGGCACGTGACCTTCGGATTTCGTTGCAGCGGCAGGGCGAGAGGGGCGGAAATGGCAGAGAAAGAGATCCATCGGCTCAAGGCGAACTCCGTGGGTCTGGTGGGCGTGGTGTTCATGGCGGTGGCGACCGCCGCGCCGATCACCGCGATGACCGGCAACCTGCCCATCGCGGTCGGCTTCGGCAATGGCACGGGCGCGCCCGCGGGCTATCTCTTCGCGACGCTCGTGCTGACGGTCTTCTCCGTCGGGTATGTCGCCATGGCCCGCCGGATCACTGCGGCCGGCGCTTTCTATGGCTATATCTCGCACGGCCTCGGCCGGATCGCGGGCATGGCGTCCGGAATGCTCGCCGTATTGGCATACATCGTCTTCGAGGCATCCATCGTCGGCGTCTTCTCCTACTTCGCGAAGACCACCGTCCATGACCAGCTCGGCGTCGATCTGCCATGGATCCTGTACGCGGTCGCCATGCTCGCCGTCACGGCCGTGCTGGCGTACTTCGACATCAACCTCACCGCCAAGGCGCTCGGCGTGATGCTGATCGCCGAGATCGCCGTGCTGTTCGCGGTCGCCACCGCCGTACTCCTGAACGGCGGCGGCCCCGACGGCATCCCCGTCGAGCCGATCAACCCGGCCAACGCCTTCACCGGCACTTCCGCCGGGCTCGGCCTGTTCTTCGCCTTCTGGTCGTGGGTCGGCTTCGAGTCGACGGCGATGTACGGCGAGGAGTCCCGTGACCCCAAGCGGGTCATCCCGCGCGCGACCCTCATCTCCGTCATCGGCGTCGGCATCTTCTACATCTACGTTTCCTGGATGACCATCGCCGGCAACGGTCTCAAGGGCTCCGTCGAGATCTCCTCCGGCACCAGCCCGCTGGACCTGTTCTTCGCCCCGGCCCACTCCTTCATCGGCGCCTGGGCCGTGGACACCTTCCAGTGGCTGCTGATCACCGGCTCGTTCGCCTGCGGCATGGCCTTCCACCAGTGCGCGGCCCGCTATCTGTACGCCATCGGCCGCGAGGGCTTCCTGCACCCGGCGCTCGGCCGCACCCACGCCAAGCACGGCTCCCCGCACATCGCCTCCTTCGTGCAGTCGGTCATCGCGGTCGGCCTGGTGGGCGCCTTCTGGCTGACCGACCAGGACCCCTACATCCACCTGTACACACTGCTCGCGATCCTCGGCACGATGGCGATCCTCATCGTGCAGACCCTGTGCTCCTTCGCCGTCATCGGCTACTTCCGGAAGAACCACCCCGAGGACCGCCACTGGTTCCGCACCCTCACCGCGCCCCTGCTCGGCGGCCTCGGCATGATCGCGGTCGTCGGCCTGCTGGTGACGAACCTCGACACCGCGGCCGGTACGGCGGCCGACTCGCTCTTCTTCAAGGCCATCCCGTGGATCGTGGGCCTGGTCTTCTTCGGCGGCCTGGGCCTTGGCCTCTACCTGAAGTTCAACCGGCCCGAGCGCTACGCGATCATCGGCCGGATCGTGCTGGAGGACGCGGCCGAGCGCACGGAAACCCCGGTTGGCGAGCCCGCGGCGGGGTAGCTGCGCCCGCATGGACTTCAGCGTGGTTGCCGTGGCACGGGAGGACGACAGTCCGGTCGAGGAGCCGTTGCGGGTGGCGAGGGCCGCCGACCGGCTCGGCTACCGGGAGGTGTGGGCGGGGGAGGGGCCGACCTGGGACTCCTTCGTCCTTGCCGCGGCGATCGGGCGGGCCACCGAGCGGGTCGCGCTGACGGCCGGGCCGGTTCCGGTGTCGGTACGTGATCCGCTCACGATCGTGCGGGGCGCCGCTTCCTGCGCGGCCGTGACCGGGCGCCGGGTCGGGGTGGCGCTGGGCACCTCCAGCAAGCGGGTCGTGGAGGGGGTGCACGGGCGGCCCCGGGTGCGTCCGGCGGCCGTACTGGAGGAGTCGGCGCGGGCCGTGAGCGCGCTGCTGCACACCGCGCCCGGCGAACCGGTCGTCCCCGGCAGTGTCTTCCGCCGTCGGCACCTGCCGTCCGGCGGCCCGCTCACCGTCGCGGCGTTCGGCGACCGGGCCATCGCCACGGCGGCCCGGCACGCCGACCGCATGCTCCTCGACATCGTCTCCCCGGAGCAGGTCCGCGCACTGCGGGCCAAGCTGCACGCGGCGGCGGAACGCGAGGGCCGTACCCCGCCCGCACTGGCGGCGTGGCTGCCCGCGGCGGTCGAACCGGACCCGGAGGCCCTCACCCAGGTCCTGGGCAGCATCGCGGGCTATCTCACGGTGCCGGGGTACAGCGACATGTTCACGGCGGCGGGATTCGGCGAGGCGGTGCAGCGGGCGGCGACGGGAGCGGACCCTTCGGTGCCCCCGGAAGCGGTGAGCGTCGTGGGTCTGGTCGGTGACCTCGACGCCGTACGCGCGCGCGTGGACGCCTATGCGGAGGCGGGCCTGGACGAGATCGCGCTGGTGCCGGCGACGGCGGGGGATCCGGGAGGGGAGCGGACGCTGACGGCGTTCGCGGCGCTCACTTAGGCCGGATGTTGTGGTTGAACCGGAACACATTGTCCGGGTCGTACGTCCGCTTGATCTCCTCCAAGTGCCGGTAGTTCGTCGCGCCCAGGCCGGCGATCACCCGCTCCGGCCCCTCCGCGCCGATGAAGTTGAGATAGACCGCACCCGTGCTCCAGGGCTGCGCGTCGGCGCGGACGTCGTGGACCCACTTGATGCCTCGCTCGTCGTCCGCCGGGTCCTCCCACATGCCGAAGGGGTGCGTGACCCAAGCCGCGTCCCGGTAGGGCACGGGGTACTTCTGCGGGCCGTCGGCGATGGCGCCGCCCTGCGGCATCAGCGCGTGGATGGTCCCGGTCGGGACGGGCATCGACTCCGCGCCGCGGCAGAACACGTCGACGTAGTCGTTGGGCAGACCCGTCAGATACTCCGCCGACCAGTAGTTCCTGAACCCCGGCGGATCGTCGATCATGCACTGCACATCGACGTACGGCATCGCCCCGACGATCCCTCCCTCGTGCGGCAGCGCCAGCAGCGGCTCCGCCACCTTGCGCATGTCCGCCTCGCTCCCGGCGTAGGTCAGCAGCGCCGCGCACAGCAGGGTGCCCTGGAGGTGCGGCGGGCAGAACTCCTCGGGCGGGCCGGTGAGATAGAGGACACCCCCGCCCGCCTCGTTCGGTGCTACGGCGATCACATCGCGGTAGGTGCGAACGACCTCGCGGCCGTGCTCCGGCAGGTACAGCAGGAACGCGATGGCGAACTCCGGCAGTTCGTACAGCTTCATGGTGAGCGAGGTGGCCACGCCGAAGTTGCCTCCGCCGCCGTGCAGCGCCCAGAACAGGTCCGGGTTCTCGTCGGCGCTCGCGTGGACCTGACGGCCGTCGGCGGTGACCAGCTCGACGGCGAGCAGATTGTCGACGGCGAGTCCGCAGCAGCGGTCCAGCCAGCCGGTGCCGCCGCCGAGGACGAAGCCGCCGACGCCGGTGGTGGAGGCCCGGCCGCCGGTCGTGGCCAGACCGTAGACCTGGGTCGCGTGGTCCAGGTCGCTCATCGTGGCGCCGCCCGCGATCCGCACCGCCTCGGCCGCGGGATCGACGGTGACCGCGCGCATATGGCGCAGATCGATGACAAGACCGCCGTCGTTGACCGCGGTGCCCGCCACACTGTGGCCGCCGCCGCGGACCGCGATGTTCAGGTCCAGATCCCGGGCGAAGCGCACCGAGCGCACAACATCGGCCTCGTCGACGCACTGGGCGATCACCGCGGGGCGCCGGTCGATCATCCCGTTGAAGACGACGCGGGCCTCGTCGTAACCCAGGTCCCCCGGGGCGAACACATCGCCGCTGAGATCCTCGCGCAACGCGGCAAGGGCCGCGCCCGCCTTCGAGAGGGAAGCCATGGCCGCCCCCCTTCCGGAAAGGGGGAATTGTCGCTTCCAGCGTAGGCGGGCGCGGCCCGGCGGGCTCGTTCAGCCGCCGTACGCTCCCGAAGCCGTCAGACGCAGCGCGGTGTCGATCAGCGGAACGTGGCTGAAGGCCTGCGGGAAGTTGCCGACCTGGCGCTGCAGGCGCGGGTCCCACTCCTCGGCCAGCAGACCGAGGTCGTTGCGCAGCGACAGCAGCTTCTCGAACAGCTTGCGGGCCTCGTCCACGCGGCCGATCATCGCCAGGTCGTCCGCCATCCAGAACGAGCAGGCGAGGAACGCGCCCTCGTCACCGGGCAGACCGTCGACGCCCTCGTCCTCACCCTGCGTCGGATAGCGCAGGATGAAGCCGTCCGTGGTGGACAGCTCGCGCTGGATCGCCTCGATGGTGCCGATGACCCGCTTGTCGTCCGGCGGCAGGAAGCCCATCTGCGGAATCAGCAGCAGCGAGGCGTCCAGCTCCTTGGAGCCGTACGACTGGGTGAAGGTGTTGCGCTCCTTGTCGTAGCCCTTCTCGCACACGTCCCGGTGGATGTCGTCGCGCAGTTCGCGCCAGCGCTCCAGCGGGCCGTCCGCGTCACCGGACTCGATCAGCTTGATGGTGCGGTCGACCGCGACCCAGGCCATCACCTTGGAGTGCACGAAGTGGCGGCGCGGGCCGCGCACCTCCCAGATGCCCTCGTCCGGCTCGTCCCAGTGGTCCTCCAGATAGCGGATCAGCTTCAGCTGGAGCAGGGAGGCGTAGTCGTTGCGGGCGAGCCCCGTCATATGGCCCAGGTGCAGGGCCTCGGTGACCTCGCCGTACACATCCAGCTGGAGCTGGTGCGCGGCGCCGTTGCCGACCCGGACCGGCGCGGAGCTCTCGTAGCCGGGCAGCCAGTCCAGCTCCGCCTCGCCGAGCTCGCGCTCCCCGGCGATGCCGTACATGATCTGCAGGTTCTCGGGGTCGCCCGCGACCGCGCGCAGGAGCCACTCGCGCCAGGCGCGGGCCTCCTCGCGGTAGCCGGTGCGCAGCAGCGAGGACAGGGTGATCGCCGCGTCCCGCAGCCAGGTGTAGCGGTAGTCCCAGTTGCGGACGCCGCCGATCTCCTCGGGCAGCGAGGTCGTCGGCGCGGCGACGATGCCTCCGGTCGGGGCGTACGTCAGGGCCTTGAGGGTGATCAGCGAGCGGATCACGGCCTCGCGGTAGGGGCCGTGGTACGTACAGTGCTCGACCCACTCGCGCCAGAAGTCCTCGGTGGCCTCCAGCGACTGCTCCGGCTCCGGCAGCGGCGGCGGCTGGTGGTGGGAGGGCTGCCAGGAGATGGTGAACGCGATCCGGTCGCCCGGGCCGACGGTGAAGTCGGAGTACGTCGTCAGGGCCTTGCCGTAGGTCTCGCGGTCGGTGTCGAACCACACCGAGTCCGGGCCCGCGACGGCCACCGTACGGCCCTCGTGCTTGTGCACCCACGGCACGACCCGGCCGTAGGAGAACCGCATCCGCAGGGCCGAGCGCATGCGTACGCGGCCGGAGACGCCCTCGACGATCCGGATCAGCTGCGGGGCGCCGTCGCGAGGGGGCATGAAATCGGTCACTCGGACCGTGCCGCGCGGGGTGTCCCACTCGGATTCCAGGATCAGCGAGTCCCCGCGGTAGCTGCGCCGGGCGGCGACGGGCGGCTCCGCGTCCGCCGCGTGCGCGGGCCCGAGCCGCCAGAAACCGTGCTCCTCGGTGCCCAGCAGACCGGCGAAGATGGCGTGCGAGTCGAAGCGGGGCAGGCACAGCCAGTCGACTGTGCCGTCCCGGCAGACCAGAGCTGCGGTCTGCATGTCTCCGATGAGTGCGTAGTCTTCGATGCGCCCGGCCACGTGCAACTCCAGTCGAACGGCCACGTCACCCCCCAGGCAAAAGGGGGCGGTCGCTAGTGCGGTCAAGGGGTCGTTGTAATGCGTCGTTGAGCGGTGAAGCAAAGCAGCCGCTCCGCCGTGAGGCAAAACGTCAATTGTTGCTCAACGAACTGACGAGCTCTCGATGTTCCGGTGGTACGGGCGGGGGTGGTGCCGTGTGTGCCGGTCCGGCTCGGCAGTGAGTGTCCGAGCAGGATACGACGCACGTAGATGATCTGCGTGCCGCTCCGGGCAACGTGGGTGGGCCGAACGGGTGAGCAACGGGTGAGAAATCGGTGCGCCCGTGTGGCTCCGTATCGGCCTGTGCGCAGAGCGTGGCCGGAAGCCATCGCCTCGCGGCGCTGATACCCTGGTAGCCCGTGGACCGGTGGGAGAAAAACCCCCGAACCGCAGCGACGGCGACTCCGGAATCTCCGGTGTGAGCGCCGCTCCGCACCCCAGACCGCGACCACGGGAGCCCCCCTTTGGCCATGACGCCCGCTGCTTTTCGAAACAGCACAGCCACGACGACCAAGCACATCTTCGTCACTGGGGGTGTCGCCTCCTCGCTCGGCAAGGGCCTCACCGCCTCCAGCCTCGGCATGCTGCTCAAGGCGCGGGGTTTGCGCGTCGTGATGCAGAAGCTCGACCCGTATCTGAACGTCGACCCGGGGACGATGAACCCCTTCCAGCACGGTGAGGTGTTCGTCACCAACGACGGCGCCGAGACGGACCTGGACATCGGACACTACGAGCGCTTCCTCGACCGTGACTTGGACGGCTCCGCCAATGTCACTACAGGACAGGTCTACTCGACGGTGATCGCCAAGGAGCGGCGCGGCGAGTACCTGGGCGACACCGTGCAGGTCATCCCGCACATCACCAACGAGATCAAGCACCGCATCCGCCGGATGGCGACGGACGAGGTCGATGTCGTCATCACGGAGGTCGGCGGCACGGTCGGCGACATCGAGTCGCTGCCGTTCCTGGAAACGGTCCGCCAGGTCCGGCACGAGGTCGGCCGGGACAATGTCTTCGTCGTTCACATTTCCCTCCTGCCGTACATCGGCCCCTCGGGAGAGTTGAAGACGAAGCCGACCCAGCACTCGGTTGCGGCCCTGCGGAACATCGGTATCCAGCCGGACGCGATCGTGCTGCGCTGCGACCGCGAGGTGCCGACCGCGATCAAGCGCAAGATCTCGCTGATGTGCGACGTCGACGAGTCCGCCGTGGTCGCCTGTCCCGACGCCAAGTCGATCTACGACATCCCGAAGACCGTGCACGGTGAGGGTCTGGACGCCTATGTCGTCCGCAAGCTGGACCTGCCGTTCCGCGACGTGGACTGGACGACCTGGGACGACCTGCTGGACCGCGTCCACAACCCCGATCACGAGATCACCCTCGCTCTGGTCGGCAAGTACATCGACCTGCCCGACGCCTATCTCTCGGTCACCGAGGCGCTGCGCGCGGGCGGCTTCGCCAACAAGGCCCGCGTGAAGATCAAGTGGGTCACCTCCGACGACTGCAAGACCCCGGCCGGCGCCAAGGCGCAGCTCGGTGACGTCGACGGCATCTGCATCCCGGGCGGCTTCGGCGACCGCGGTGTGCTCGGCAAGGTCGGCGCGATCAAGTTCGCCCGCGAGAACAAGATCCCGCTGCTGGGCCTCTGCCTGGGCCTGCAGTGCATCGTGATCGAGGCGGCCCGCCACCTCGCCGACATCTCCGACGCCAACTCCACCGAGTTCGACCCCGCCACCGGCCACCCGGTCATCTCCACGATGGCCGAGCAGCTCGACATCGTCGCCGGCGAGGGCGACATGGGCGGAACAATGCGCCTGGGCATGTACCCGGCCAAGCTGGCCGAGGGCTCCATCGTGCGTGAGGTGTACGACGGCAAGGAGTACGTCGAGGAGCGGCACCGGCACCGCTACGAGGTGAACAACGCCTACCGCGCGGAGCTGGAGAAGAAGGCGGGCATCCTGTTCTCCGGCACGTCGCCGGACGGCAAGCTCGTGGAGTACGTCGAGTACCCCCGCGACGTCCACCCTTACCTGGTGGCGACGCAGGCGCACCCCGAGCTGCGCTCGCGCCCGACCCGCCCCCACCCGCTGTTCGCGGGCCTGGTGAAGGCGGCTGTCGAGCGCAAGACGGGCAAGTGACACAAGGGTTGTTACGGTGACCGGGGTGCGCGCGTTCAGGACGCGCGCACCCCGGTTTTTTCTTTTGCGTACCGTCTGGAAGGGCAGGGCATGACGATCAAGGACACCCCGCAGGAGTGGGAGATCCGGGCGACGGACACCCCCTTCGTGGGCAACAAGACCTCCGTCCGCACGGACGACGTGGTCATGCCCGACGGCACTGTGGTCCGCCGCGACTACCAGGTCCACCCGGGCTCGGTCGCCGTCCTGGCCATCGACGACGAGGACCGGGTGCTGCTCATCAAGCAGTACCGGCACCCCGTACGCCACAAGCTGTGGGAGATCCCGGCCGGGCTGCTGGACATCCCCGGTGAGAACCCGCTGCACGCCGCCCAGCGCGAGCTGTACGAGGAGGCGCACGTCAAGGCCGAGGACTGGCGGGTGCTGACCGACGTCTACACCACGGCCGGCGGCTGCGACGAGGCCGTACGGATCTTCCTGGCCCGCGATCTGTCCGAGGCCGAGGGTGAGCGCTTCGAGGTGGAGGACGAGGAGGCGGACCTGGAGCACGCGCGTGTGCCTCTGGGCGAGCTGGTCCGAGGGGTGCTCGCGGGGGAGTTGCACAACAACTGCCTGGTCGTCGGCGTGCTCTCGCTCGTTGCTGCGCGGGCCTCCGGCGGGGTGGACGGGTTGCGTCCGGCGGAGGCGCCGTGGCCTGCGCGGCCGTTTGACGTGTAGGGGGCACTCTGAGCCGTCGGTCCTATGATCCCTTGATCCGATCGGGGGAGTCCTGACCGTCACCGCCGCGCTCCTCACGGAACGTTGCAGAGCGTGAACTAGGCTCTGGAAACGCCCGAACCGGAGTCCCGGCGGGCTCTGCGCGTGCGGTGGGACGGGAGTGTGGCCCGTGACGGATCAGGCGGTGGACACAGGCGGCGTTCAGCTGTCGGCCGACGGTCATTTCCTGGGCCGGACACGGGAGTTGAAGGAGCTGCTCGCCGATATCGAGCGGGCGGGTCTGGACACTCTCTCCGGGAAGAAGGCACCCCGCGCGCGCGTGCTGCTCATCGCGGGCCGCCCCGGCTCCGGCCGCACCGCCCTCGCCGAGGAGCTCGTACGACAGGTCGCCGAGCGTTACGGCGACGGCGTGCTGCGGGCCCGGCTCAGTGAGCCCGACGGCACTCCCATCCCCGTCGAGTCCGTCGCCCGCGATCTGCTCACCGCCCTGGACCTGCCGACCCCGGCCGGCGCCGCCGAGGACGACCTCACCGCGGCGCTGCGCGAGGCCCTCGCCGATCGCAAGGTCCTGCTGCTGCTCGACGACGCGGCCACCGCGGAGCAGGTTGACGCCCTGCTCCCGGAAACCCCGGACTGCATGGTCGTCGGCGTCTCCGCGGGGCCGCTGACCGGGATCGCGGACGTCCGCCCGTGCACGCTCGGCGGCCTCGACACCAAGTCGGCGGTGGAACTGCTGTCCCGGTATGCGGGATCGGTGCGGATCACCGTGGACCCGCGTGCCGCCGAGGGGCTCGTCGAGGAGTGCCAGGCGCAGCCCGCCGCGCTGAGGCTGGCCGGCGGCTGGCTCGCCGCACGCCCCAAGGCCGCCGTCGCCGACCTCGCCAAGCATCTGCACGCGGAGATCGACGAGGACTCCGCGGGCACCCCCCTCGCCCGGGTCTTCCGGCTCTCCTACGCGGCCCTGCCCGCCGCGGCCGCCCGGATACTGCGACTGCTCAGCCTCGCCCCGGCCGGCCTGGTCGACCCGCACACCGCCTCCGCGCTGGCCGGCTGCTCGGTCAACGGCGCCCGCACCACCCTGGACGACTTCGTCGCCCTCGGTCTGCTGCGGGTCGTGGAGTCGCCGCTGCCGCAGTACGAGGTCCCCGGCTGTCTGCACCCCCTGCTCAGGGCGCTCACCGAGGCCCAGGACCGGCCCGCCGAGCTCCAGCTGGCCCGCGCCCGCATGCTGGAGCGGACCGTGCGGCTGCTCCAGTCGTGCCGGGCGATCACCGAGACCGACAGCCCGCAGGCGCGCGAGAAGCTCCTCGGCATGCCGCGCTCACTGCGCTTCCCCAGCCCGCGCGCTGCTGCCGACTGGCTGCGCATCCGCAGGCCCGCCCTGCTCGCCGCGGCCCGCCTCGCCGTCTCCGACGGGGAGCTGGACACCCTGGCCAGGCGGCTGATGTCCCAGCTGGTGCGGGCGATGGTCGCCCACTTCGGCACCCAGGCCGCGGCCGGTGACCTGTACGGCATCCATGGATTGGTACTGGACGTGGCCGAGCGCCGGAACCTGCCCCGCGAGAAGGCCGCCGCGCTGCTGAACCTCGGCGATCTCGACGCCCGGACCGGGCGGACACAGGAGGCGCTGGCACGATATCGGGCCGCGCTGGACGCCGGACGCGAGGCAAACGATCCGTATGCGACCGGCCGCGCGATGGAATCCGTAGGCGGTGCCCATCTGGAGCTCGGCGACTACGACCGGGCCGCCGACTGGTTCGGCCGGGCGCTCGCCCAGCGACTTGCCCGGGACGAGCGCGCGGAGGCCGCCCGGCTGTACGGCCGGATCGGCGCCGCGCACACCTTCGCGGGCCGCTACGGCGAGGCGCAGCTCAACTGGCGCGCCGCCGTCGCCGGGCACCGCAAGAGCGGCGATGTCGCGGCCCACGCGCGGGCGTTGAGCGAGCTCGCCCGGGTCCAGGAGTACGCGGGCCGCCCCGAGGAGTCGCTGCGCACCTGCCAGGAGGCGGTGGACTGGGCGCGGCGCGCCGAGGACGTACGGCTCCAGGCCGCGCTGCATCTGCGCCTGGCCGACACCCTGGAGCATCTCGGCGACTCCGCCGCGGCTCGACTGCACCGCGGGGCGGCCGAGCGCATGCTGGGTGAGGAGCTCCCGGAGGGGGAGCCTGAGCCAGATCAGGGCGCTACAAGCAGCTAACGCCTGCGAAATCCGTAGTACATCCGCTGAAGATTAGTGCAATGAAAGGCTAGACAGCGGCAACACCTTCATTAGACTGGCTCTGCCGCACCTTCTCCTGCGGTGTCTCCCGGTGTGCCCGTGCGTGCCCGGGTATGTCTTGTAATGCCCCACACCCTCTGAGCCAAGGACCGTGATCGACGTGAAGGTCGGCATCCCCCGCGAGGTCAAGAACAACGAGTTCCGGGTGGCCATCACCCCCGCCGGTGTGCACGAGCTGGTGCGCAATGGCCACCAGGTCGTCATCGAGCGTGGCGCCGGCGTCGGCTCCTCGATCCCTGACGCCGAGTACGTGGCCGCGGGTGCCCAGATCCTGGACACCGCCGACGAGGTGTGGGCCAC
Organism: Streptomyces sp. NBC_00287; assembly: GCF_036173105.1. Classification (NCBI taxonomy): domain Bacteria; kingdom Bacillati; phylum Actinomycetota; class Actinomycetes; order Kitasatosporales; family Streptomycetaceae; genus Streptomyces; species Streptomyces sp. NBC_00287. Next base: position 2,121,374 of record NZ_CP108053.1, on the reverse strand, counting down.
CGCTGACCTGCTGCTGAAGGTCAAGGAGCCCATCGCCGAGGAGTACCACCGCCTCCGCAAGGACCAGACGCTCTTCACCTACCTGCACCTGGCCGCCTCCAAGGAGTGCACGGACGCCCTGATCGAGTCCGGCACCACCGCCATCGCCTACGAGACGGTCGAGCTGCCCTCCCGCGCGCTTCCGCTGCTCGCCCCGATGTCCGAGGTCGCGGGCCGACTGGCCCCGCAGGTCGGCGCCTACCACCTGATGCGCTCGGCCGGCGGCCGTGGCGTCCTGCCCGGTGGCGTCCCCGGCACCCAGCCCGCCAAGGCCGTCGTCATCGGCGGCGGTGTCTCCGGCTGGAACGCCACGCAGATCGCCGTCGGCATGGGCTTCCACGTCACGCTGCTCGACCGTGACATCAACAAGCTGCGCGAGGCCGACAAGGTCTTCGGTACCAAGGTCCGGGCGATCATGTCCAACGCCTTCGAGCTGGAGAAGGCCGTCCTGGACGCCGACCTCGTCATCGGCGCCGTGCTGATCCCGGGCGCCAAGGCCCCGAAGCTGGTCACCAACGAGCTCGTCTCGCGTATGAAGCCCGGAAGTGTCCTTGTCGACATCGCGATCGACCAGGGCGGCTGCTTCGAGGACTCGCACCCGACCACGCACGCCGAGCCGACCTTCAAGGTCCACGACTCGGTCTTCTACTGCGTCGCCAACATGCCCGGCGCCGTGCCCAACACCTCCACGTACGCGCTGACCAACGCCACGCTGCCGTACATCGTCGAACTCGCCAACCGGGGCTGGGTGGAGGCGCTGCGCCGCGACTCGGCGCTCGCCAAGGGCCTCAACACCCATGACGGCAAGGTCGTTTACCGCGAGGTCGCCGAGGCGCACGGCCTGGAGCACGTGGAGCTCGAAACGCTGCTCGGCTGACCCTGCCGACCTGGCAAAGCGGCTAAGTCACCTTTTCGTAAAGGCGATACGTCAACACAGATCGTCAACGTCGCCCACCCGGCCGGACCTTGCCCGACAAGGTCCGGCCGGATGTGTGTATGGTCACTTTGCGACGCTCGGTCAACTCGCCTCGAACGTAACCCTTCGACCGATTCGCACACCGGTGAAACCTACCGTGCGACGGCCGTACGCCCTTGACAGAGGGATGTTTCATTGCCGACACATCCTGCCGGGTCCGGCGGATTGTGTTGCTGCGGACCGCCGACACGCCATAGAGTCGCCAACCGTCGGCATGGTGCCACGCTGACCTTGTCTAGAAGTCCCCTGGTCCCCAAGGAGGTAAGACGACTTGTGAATGAGTCGACATTTTCTCCCGGGGGTGGTCAACCAGGAAGCCCTGCGCGGGGCCAGGCGTCCGCGGGGTTCGAGGCTGTCGGCTCCGTCGCGGTGCGCACCTTCGCAGCCCACCAGAGTCACCAGATGACAGGGACGACTCTGTCAGCACACCAGAGCATGGATGGCCATCACGTGAACGCCATGGCCGGCGACGGAAGTGGCGCGCCCCACAACCAATTCGCCGACTACGACGAACTGCCCGAGGGGCACTTCTACGATCCCGACGCGGAGTACGAGCCCGACCCCGAGTACGCGGCCACGCTCGCGCCCGACGCTGCCCGTCAGCGTCGCGAGCGCATCGGCCCGACCGGACGGCCGCTGCCGTACTTCCCGATCCCGGGGCCGCTGACCGATCACGGTCCGGCGAAGATCATCGCGATGTGCAACCAGAAGGGCGGCGTCGGCAAGACGACGTCGACCATCAACCTGGGTGCTGCGCTCGCGGAGTACGGACGCCGGGTCCTGCTCGTGGACTTCGACCCGCAGGGCGCGCTGTCGGTCGGACTCGGTGTCAACCCGATGGAGCTCGACCTCACGGTCTACAACCTGCTCATGGAGCGGGGCATGGCGGCCGACGAGGTCCTGCTGAAGACCGCGGTCCCCAACATGGACCTGCTGCCGAGCAATATCGACTTGTCGGCGGCGGAGGTCCAACTGGTCTCCGAGGTCGCCCGGGAGTCGACACTGCAGCGGGCCCTGAAGCCGCTCATGGCCGACTACGACTACATCGTGATCGACTGTCAGCCCTCGCTCGGCCTGCTCACCGTGAACGCCCTGACGGCGGCTCACAAGGTGATCGTGCCGCTCGAGTGCGAGTTCTTCGCCCTGCGTGGCGTGGCGCTGTTGACGGAGACCATCGAGAAGGTCCAGGAGCGGCTCAACCCCGACCTGGAGCTCGACGGCATCCTCGCCACGATGTACGACTCGCGCACCGTGCACAGCCGTGAGGTGCTCGCGCGGGTTGTCGAGGCCTTCGACGATCACGTCTACCACACGGTCATCGGGCGCACGGTCCGCTTCCCGGAGACCACGGTCGCCGGTGAGCCGATCACCACGTACGCCTCCAACTCCGTCGGCGCCGCCGCCTACCGCCAGCTCGCCAGGGAGGTGCTCGCCCGGTGTCACGCCGAGTGAGTCTGCCGGGGGCCGACGAACTGTTCCGTACGACAGGGGGAATGGCGCTGCAGTCGTCCACTCCCCGGCGGGGGGCCAACGGCGAGGCACGGGTGCCCGCCCCCGCGGGGGAGAGCGACAGCGCCGCCGCGGAGGACGCGCCGCAGTCGGTGCCCGCCCAGGGCGGCGACGGCGAGGGCGCGGAGCATGTCGCGGCGGACGCGGACCCGGCGGAGTCCGGGGAGTCCCGGAGCCGGGGCGCCGCCGCGGAGCGGTCCGGGCGGCGCCAAGGAGCGCAGGAAGGTTCTGGCGACGCCTCGGCAGCGCGCAGCAAGCGCGGACGGGCCGCCTCGCGGCGGCCCAGCGGGCGTGAGCGGCACGACGAGAAGATCACCGTGTATGTCTCGGCCGAGGAGCTGATGGATCTGGAGCACGCCCGTCTGGTGCTCCGGGGCGAGCACGGCCTTGCCGTGGACCGCGGGCGGATCGTCCGTGAGGCGGTGGCCGTGGTGCTCGCGGATCTGGAATCCCGTGGGGACGCCAGCATCCTCGTACGACGGCTTCGCGGGCGGTAGCGGTAGCCTGCGGGGGCTATGACCTCGAACGACGTTCCCGTCCCCGGTGCCGGTGTCTCCGGCGGGCGGAGGCGTGCGCTGGGGACGGGGCCGGGGGCCCCACTGGTCGAACCGGTACCGGCACCGGATCCCGCCCCAGAGCCTGAGCCTGAGCCCGAGGCCGTTCCTCAAGAGCCCGAGCCCGGCGAACCGCAGGAATCCGAGGACGGCGTCTTCAAGGTCCGCCTCGCCAACTTCGAGGGCCCCTTCGATCTGCTCCTCCAGCTGATCTCCAAGCACAAGCTGGACGTCACCGAGGTCGCGCTCTCCAAGGTGACCGACGAGTTCATGGCGTACATCCGGGCCATGGGACCGGACTGGGACCTGGACGAGACGACCGAGTTCCTGGTGGTCGCCGCGACCCTGCTGGATCTCAAGGCGGCCCGGCTGCTGCCCGCCGCCGAGGTCGAGGACGAGGCCGATCTCGCCCTGCTCGAGGCGCGGGACCTGCTCTTCGCGCGGCTGCTGCAGTATCGCGCGTACAAACAGATCGCCGACATCTTCAACCGTCGCCTCGACGAGGAGGCCCGGCGCTACCCCCGTACCGTCGGACTCGAACCGCACCACGCCGAGCTGCTGCCCGAGGTGGTCATCAGCATCGGCCCCGAGGGGTTCGCGAAGCTCGCCGTGAAGGCGATGCAGCCGAAGCCCAAGCCGCAGGTGTACGTCGATCACATCCATGCGCCGCTGGTCAGCGTGCAGGAGCAGGCCGGGATCGTGGTGGCGCGGCTGAAGGAGCTCGGCGAGGCCAGCTTCCGCGCGCTCGTCGAGGACACCGACGACACCCTCACCGTCGTGGCCCGGTTCCTGGCGCTGCTGGAGCTGTACCGGGAGAAGGCCGTGGCCCTCGACCAGGAGACCGCCCTCGGGGATCTGATCGTGCGGTGGACCGGCGGGGAGGGTGAGGCCCAGCCGATGGTGACCGACGAGTTCGACCGGCCGCCCGAGCCGCCGAAGGAGGAGAAGAAGTGAGCGAGGAGATCAGCGGGCTGCACACGGTCGCGGACCTCGACCTCAAGCCGGCCCTGGAGGCCGTCCTCATGGTCGTCGACGAGCCCGCGACCGAGGAGCACCTCGCCAAGATCCTCCAGCGGCCAAGGCGGCAGATCGGCGACGCGCTGCGCGAGCTGGCCGACGAGTACACCGTCCAGGGCCGCGGTTTCGAGCTCCGGCTGATCGCGGGCGGCTGGCGGTTCTACTCCCGGCCCGAGTACGCGGCCGCCGTCGAGGGCTTCGTCCTGGACGGCCAGCAGGCCCGGCTGACCCAGGCCGCGCTGGAGACCCTCGCCGTGGTGGCGTACCGGCAGCCGGTCAGCCGCAGCCGGGTCTCGGCGGTGCGCGGAGTGAACTGTGACGGTGTGATGCGCACCCTTCTGCAGCGGGGTCTGGTCGAGGAGGCGGGCACGGAACCCGAAACAGGTGCGATCCTGTACACGACGACGAACTACTTCCTGGAGCGGATGGGCCTGCGCGGCCTGGACGAGCTCCCGGAGCTCGCGCCCTTCCTCCCCGAGGCGGAGGCGATCGAGGCCGAGACGCTGGAAGGGGTTCCGTCGTTCGATCCGGACGCACCCGATGCGCCGGGTTCCGACGACGCAGACGACTAGACGGAATTTTGATGCGAAGCAGCAGCGGCAGGAACAGCAGCGGAAACAACGGCGGGAGCCGTGGTGGCAACAGCGGCGGCCGCGGCGGGAGTGGCGGTGGCCGCGGTAACTTCCGCGGTGCCGGCAACAACCGCGACGACAAGCCGGGCAGCGGCCGTCCGAAGAAGCCGCGCCCGGAGGAGCGGCGCTACGACGTCGGCCCCGGCGCCACGCAGGACGGCCCGAAGTCGGGCCGCGGCCCCTCGGCCCGCGGGGGCGCCAAGGGCGGCCCCAAGCAGGGCCAGCGCTCCGGCGGCCGGACGGCTCCGGCGCGCTCCCGCGAGTACGAGACGCGCACGGAGGAGCGCAACCGCGACCGGTACGCCGGCAAGCCGGAGGTCAAGCTCCCCAAGACCTTCCCCGGCGCCGAGCAGGAGGGCGAGCGGCTCCAGAAGGTCCTCGCGCGCGCGGGCTACGGCTCCCGCCGGGCCTGCGAGGAGCTGATCGAGCAGGCGCGGGTCGAGGTCAACGGCGAGATCGTCCTGGAGCAGGGCAAGCGGGTCGACCCGGAGAACGACGAGGTCAAGGTCGACGGCCTGACCGTGGCGACGCAGTCGTACCAGTTCTTCTCGCTCAACAAGCCCGCCGGTGTCGTCTCCACCATGGAGGACCCCGACGGGCGCCAGTGCCTCGGTGACTACGTCACCAACCGTGAGACGCGGCTCTTCCACGTCGGCCGGCTCGACACCGAGACCGAGGGCGTCATCCTGCTCACCAACCACGGCGAGCTGGCACACCGGCTGACCCACCCCAAGTACGGCGTGAAGAAGACCTACCTCGCGGCCATCGTCGGCCCGATCCCGCGCGACCTGGGCAAGCAGCTGAAGAGCGGCATCCAGCTGGAGGACGGGTACGCGCGTGCGGACCACTTCCGGGTCGTCGAGCAGACCGGCAAGAACTACCTCGTCGAGGTCACCCTGCACGAGGGCCGCAAGCACATCGTGCGCCGGATGCTGGCCGAGGCCGGCTTCCCCGTCGAGAAGCTCGTGCGCACCTCCTTCGGTCCGATCACCCTGGGCGACCAGAAGTCGGGCTGGCTGCGCCGCCTGTCGAACACCGAGGTCGGCATGCTGATGAAGGAAGTCGATCTCTAAAGATCCCTCGCTTACGGCCGGTCCCGGATTCGTCGGGGACCGGCCGATTCGTTTTCGCCCCCGCGCCGGTCTGTATCGGTGACGGAGGGAGCGGGATGGCTGCGACGACGACGGACCGCGAGGAGTTCGTACGGCTGACGGACCCGTACCGGCGGGAGCTGCTCGCGCACTGCTACCGGATGCTGGGCTCGGTCGATGACGCCGAGGACCTGGTCCAGGAGACATATCTGCGGGCCTGGCGGTCCTACGACGGCTACGAGGGCCGCGCGTCCTTGCGGACCTGGCTGCACAGGATCGCCACCAATACGTGCCTGACGGCGCTGGAGGGCCGCGCGCGGCGTCCGCTGCCCGCGGGGCTCGGTGAGCCCTCCCAGGCGCCTGAGGAGCCGCTGAGAGCCCCTGTGACGGACGTTCCGTGGCTCCAGCCACTGCCCGACACACTCGTCGACCCGGCATCGGTCGTGGCCGCCCGGGGCAGTCTGCGGCTCGCACTCGTCGCCGCGCTCCAGCATCTGCCTGCTCGGCAGCGGGCCGTGCTCATCCTGCGGGACGTGCTGGCCTGGCGGGCTCCGGAGGTCGCCTCGCTGCTCGGAACCTCGACGGCGGCCGTGAAGAGCAGCCTGCAACGCGCGCGTGCCCGTTTGGAGGAGCTGGCGCCCGAGGAGGACCTCGTCGAGGAACCCTCCGCCGCCGCCGACCGCGAGGTGCTCGACCGGTACGTGGCCGCGTTCGAGAACGCCGACATGGACGCCCTGCTCGCCCTGTTGCGGGACGGGGTCGAACTGGAGATGCCGCCCTACCTGGAGTGGTTCCGCGGGGCCAAGGAGGTGCACCGCTTCCTGGTGGCCCGCGCGCACGAGAAGGGCACCCTGCGGATGCTGCCCACGCGCGCGAACGGGCAGCCGGCGGTCGCGATGTACGTGCGCGGGACCGACGGCGTCCTGCGGGCGCACTCCTTGCAGGTGCTCACCGTCGAGGAGGGCGCGGTGGGCCGTATCACCGCGTTCCTGGACACCGAGGTGTTCGGCCGGTTCGGGCTGCCCGGGGTGCTCGCATGAACGCCGGGGAGCTGTTGGAGCGGTCGCTCGCCTATGCCCTGGGGAGCGTCGCCGGGGTGCGGGCGGACAGCCTCGCGCGGGGCACGCCGTGCGCCGAGTGGGACCTGGCGGAGCTGCTCGGGCATCTCGACGACTCCATGGACGCGCTGTACGAGGGGCTGACCGGTGGGCGGATCGGCCTGGTACCGCGGGAGGACCGGGCGTGCCGCTTCCGTACGCGCGCGTGCGCCGTGCTGGGTGCCTGGGCGGCGGGGCCGCCGGGGCAGGTGCGGGTCGGCGAACGGCCAATGGACGTGCGGGTGCTGGCGGCCGTGGGCGCCGTCGAGATCGCCGTGCACGGCTGGGACGTGGCCCAGGCGAGCGGGCGGCCCCGGCCCGTCCCGGCCGCCCTCGCGGCCGAGCTGCTGCCGGTCGCCCGGTGCGTGGTGGTGGGGGAGGACCGGGGGGTGCGGTTCGCCGCGCCGCTCGCCGTGCCGGAGGGCGCGCGGCCCGACATCCGGCTGCTGGCCTTCCTGGGGCGGCGCGATTCCTTTCCGGGGTGAGCCCGGTCTGCCTTCCGTGAGTGACCTCAAGAACTCACGGAAGGCACGGAGATGACCGAGATCCTCAAGGCCCCCCTCAGTACCTCGCTCCCGGACAAGACGTCACCACCGCGCGCGTGGACGGTGATCCTCGCCGGGCTCGGGGCGCTGCTGTGCTCCCTCGACGTCGTGGTCGTCGCCACCGCGCTGCCCGCGCTGCGCGCCGACTTCGGGGCGAGCCTGTCCGAGCTGGAATGGACGATCAACGCCTACAACCTGGCCTTCGCCTGTCTCACCCTGACCGGTGCCGCGCTCGGCGACCGGTTCGGACGGCGGCGCATGTACGTCGTCGGGCTCGCGGTGTTCACCCTCGCCTCCGCCGCCGCGGCCCTCGCGGGCAGCTCGGGCCAGCTCATCGGGGCGCGTCTGGTGCAGGGCGCCGGGGCCGCCGTACTGCTGCCGCTCACGCTGACCCTCATCAGCGAGGCCTTCCCGGCGGAGAAGCGGGGCGTGGCGATCGGAGTGTGGGGCGGGGTGACCGGACTCGGTGTGGCGGCCGGGCCGGTGCTGGGCGGGGCCGTGACCGAGGGCCTGTCCTGGCAGTGGATCTTCTGGCTGAACGTACCGATCGGCCTTGCGATGATGCCCTTCGCCGCGAAGAAGCTCCACGAGAGCTACGGGACACGGCCCCAACTCGACATCATCGGCCTGGTGTTGGCGGCCGTCGGTCTTACCGGGCTCGCCTGGGCGCCGGTGCGGGCGCCGGAGGCGGGCTGGGGGAGTGCCGAGGTGCTGATCGCGCTGGCCGCGGGGATCGTGTTCACGGCCGCGTTCCTGGGCTGGGAGCGGCGGGGCGCCCGGCATCCGATGCTGCCGCTCGGCCACTTCCGCAACCGCGGTTTCTCCACCGCGAACGCGGCGGCCTTCCTGCTCTTCGGCTCCCTGCTGGGCGCACTCTTCATGATCACGCAGCTGTTCCAGTTCGGGCTCGGCTACTCGCCCCTGGAGGCGGGCGTGCGGATCCTTGTGTGGAACGCGATGCCGCTCCTGGTCGCGCCGATCGCGGGCGCGCTGGCGGACCGGTACGGCACCCGGCCGTTCATGCTCGGCGGCCTCGCCCTCCAGGGCCTCGGCCTCGGCCTGCTGGCCCGGCAGGTCGAACCGGGCGTCGGCTACGGCAGCCTCGTCGTCCCGCTGATCATCGCGGGCGTGGGCATCTCCATGGTCTTCCCGAGCGTCGCCAACGCCGTGACCTCCTCGGTGCCGCTGACCGAGGCGGGCGTCGCGGCCGGCGTCAACAACGCCCTGCGTGAACTCGGCGGCGTATTCGGCGTCGCGGTCGCCGCGGCGGTCTTCACGACGTACGGCGGCTACGGCTCACCGGCCGAGTTCCTGGACGGGGTCGGCCCCGCGCTCTGGGTGTCGGCGGGGGTCGCTGCGGCAGGGGCGGTGGTGTCGGTGTTCGCACCCTCGCGGCGGGCCGCCTAGCCGGGGGTTGTCACTTCACGTCCGCCTCTTTATAGTCGTAGTGACTATTAAGGAGGCGGATGTGGAGTACGACAAGCACGCCTACGAGCCCTTCGCCGTCACCGTCGACCTCGCCGTCCTCACGCTCCGGGCCGGCGCCCTGCATGTGCTGCTCGTCGAGCGCGGGCAGGAGCCGTACGCCGGATGCTGGGCGCTGCCCGGTGGCTTTGTGCAGCCGGACGAGTCCGCGGAGACGGCGGCCCGGCGTGAACTCGCCGAGGAGACCGGCCTGTCGGACGTCTCCGGGCTCCATCTGGAACAGCTGCGGACCTACAGCGAGCCCGACCGCGACCCCCGGATGCGGGTCGTCTCGGTCGCCTTCGCCGCCCTGCTGCCCGACGCGCCCGAGGCGCACGGCGGCAGCGACGCGGCGGACGCCCGCTGGGTGCCGTACGACGAGGCCGGAACCCTCGCCTTCGACCACGACCGGATCCTGGCCGACGCCCATGAACGCGTCGGCGCCAAGCTGGAGTACACCTGCCTCGGCACCGCGTTCTGCCCGCCCGAGTTCACCCTCGGCGAGCTCCAGCAGGTCTACGAGGCCGTGTGGGGCACCGCCCTGGACCGGCCCAACTTCCGGCGCAAGGTGCTCGCCACACCGGGCTTCGTCGAGCCGGTCCCCGGTGCCTCGCGCCTCACCGGCGGCCGCGGCAAACCGGCCGCGCTGTACCGCGCGGGCGCTGCCACCGCACTCCACCCTCCGCTGCTCCGGCCGACCCCGGAAGGACCCTCCGCATGAAGAAGCGCGCCGCCACTGGATCCCTGCTGGGCCTCGCCCTCGGGGACGCGCTCGGCTTCCCCACCGAGTTCAACGACGTGCCGTCGATCCTCGCCAAGTGCGGGCCGTGGCGGGAGATGGAACTGCCGACGCCGGCGATCGTCACCGACGACACCCAGATGACGCTGGCGCTGGGCAAGGGGCTGCGGACGGCCATGGACCGCGGCGTGCTCGGGCCCGAGGCGATGGTGGAGCCGGTACGGCAGGAGTACATCGCCTGGAACCGCTCCCCTGAGAACAACCGGGCCCCGGGCAACACCTGCCTCAGGGCTTGCGAGTTGCTGGAGCGCGTCAGCTGTTGGCGGGATGCCAGCCAGATCCACTCCAAGGGCTGCGGCGCCAACATGCGTGTCGCACCGATCGGCCTTGTACCGGCTCTGAGTGACGAACAGCGCGCGGGCGCCGCCCAGTTGCAGTCCGCGCTCACCCACGGCCACCCCACGGCGCTCGCCGCCTCCGACCTCACCGCGCACGCCGTACGGCTGCTCGCGCAGGGCGCCGAGCCGACCGGACTGGTCGGCCTGCTGCGGTCGTACGCCTACGAGAACCGCACCCGCTACCACCACACCTGGCTCGGCGATCTGTGGGCCCGCAGCCAGGACCCGACCCCGGAGCACTTCATCGCGCGCGGGTGGGACGAGTGTCTGGGGGTGCTGGAGCGGCTCCAGGAGGCCGTGCGGGCGGGGTCGGTCGAGACCGACCCGTGCCTGGCCACCGGCGCGGGCTGGATCGCAGAGGAGGCGCTGGCGACTGGGCTCCTGTGCTTCCTGCTCTTCGTCGACGAGCCGGTCACGGCCCTGAGGCGGGCCGCCTGCTCCTCCGGCGACTCGGACTCCATCGCCTGTCTGACGGGCGCCTTCGCGGGGGCATACCTCGGCGACGATGCATGGCCCCGCGCGTGGGCGGACCGGATCGAGTACCGGGGCGATCTGCTCACCCTCGGCGCGCTCTGGGACGCTTAGCGGATGATCGACGCCCTGGACCTCGACCTCGCACCCGTCGTCGCCGAGCAGCCCGACCCGGTGCTCTTCGCGACCGTCTCCGGCGCCCATCTGTACGGCTTTCCGTCCCGTGACTCGGACGTGGACCTGCGGGGCGTGCACCTGCTGTCCGCCGCCGACCTCGTCGGGCTGCGCGAGCCTGCCGAGACCCGGTCCCGGATGTGGGACCGGGACGGTGTGGAGATGGACCTGGTCACCCATGACCTGCGCAAGTTCGTCCGGCTGATGCTCCGCCGCAACGGCTACGTCCTGGAGCAGCTCCTGTCCCCGCTCGTCGTGCACACCACCGACGCACACCGGGAGCTGGCCGCGCTCGCCCCCGGCGTCGTCACGAGCCATCACGCCCACCACTACCGCGGCTTCGCCAACACCCAGTGGCGGCTGTTCACGAAGACCGACGAACTCAAGCCGCTGCTCTACACCTTCCGGGTCCTGCTCACCGGCATCCACCTGATGCGCACCGGCGAGGTACAGGCCCATCTGCCCACGCTGCTCGGGGAAGTGGCCGAGGCGCCCGACTGTCTGCCGGAGCTGATCGCGGCCAAGGCGGAGCAGGAGCACGGCACGGCCGAAGTCGACCACACGCGTGTGGAGGCCGACGTCGAGCGGCTGCACGCCCTGCTGGACGAGACGCAGGCCGCGTCAGCCCTGCCCGACGCGGCGACCGTCTACGACGCCCTGCACGACTTCGTCGTCCGGATACGGCTGGAGCGCTGAGGTACGGCGGGCGCGGACCAGGAAGTCCTCCACGCGCCGCCGGTCCGGCTCAGCGGGCAGCGGGCTGTGCTCGGCGGCCTGCTCCGCCTCCTCGGCCAGCCGGGTCATCCATGACTCGACCTCAGGCCACGGGAGCTCGCCGCGCTTGACCGCCAGGAGCGGTTCGCGCCGGTCGCCGACGTCGATGGTGAGCGCGCCCGTGCGCAGCAGATCGCGGGCGCTCATCAGCAGACGCAGCAGGTGCATCGCGTGCTTCCAGCGCGGGGCGCCATGGTTGCGGACGTCCGCCTCCAGCTTCTGGCGCTGGCCCACGGCGTACCGCGCGAACGTGGTGTGGGCCTGGCGGGACAGGAACGCCCCGCGCAGGTCGAGCAGTTCACGGCCGGTGTCGTCGGCGTGCTCCACGAGCGGGGAGTGCAGACACTCCAGGATGTTGGGGTTCGCGCGCAGCGCCAGTTCGCAGAAGCGCTCCAGCTCCCAGCTGAACTGCTCCTCGGCCGGTCCCTCGATGTGCGTCGGCGGCTTGTCGAAGCGCCAGAACAGGGGAGTGGGGGCGAGGAACACGCCCCGCCGGTCGGTGTCGCTGCCGTCCGTCGCCAGACCGAAGGCACGCGAACCCATGATGCAGGCGTAGATCGTGTGGTCGCGTACCAGGTGCTCGGGGTGCATGACCCCGGAGCGTACGCGGCGCCTCACGCCAGCCGGATGGAATTTCCCTCCACCGTGATCTCCTCCTCGGGCAGCGGCCGCGTCGCCGGCGGGTTCTCCACCGCGCCGTCCGCGATGCTGAACTTGCTGCCGTGGCAGGTGCAGTTGATGGTGCCGCCCTCGACGTTCGCGACGATGCACTGCTGGTGGGTGCAGATGGCCGAGAAGGCCTTGAACTCGCCCTCCTCAGGCTGGGTCACCACGACCTTCTCGTCCTCGAAGATCTTGCCACCGCCGACCGGGATGTCGTCCGTCGTGGTCAGCGCCTCGCCGCCGGCGGTCTCCGTGGTCTCGGCGGTCTGGTCGGTCGAGGCGTCGCCACTGTCGCCGCCGGAGTCGCCGCAGCCCGCGAGGAGCGCCGCCGAGCCAGTGGCGAGAAGGATCGTGCGCCGCTTCGGACGGAAAGTCATGTCGTCACTCCGAGTGTGCGGAAGATGCAAGGGGCGGAGGGCAGCGAGATGAGCAACAGCATCTTGGCACTGAAAGCACCGAAGAAGAAGCAACCTGGGAGGGAATGGTACAAAACGTGCACGGCGTACGTCCGGGGCCCTCGTCTCAGCGGGCGGGCGTCGCGCACCGGTCCGGCAGGCGCTGACTAGGCTGGATGGGCACAGAGTCGATCCGTACAGGTCGATCCGTACAGCAGCAAGGGAGCCAAGCCGTGGCGGTACGAGCGGTCCGGGGCGCCGTCCAACTCGACGTGGACGAGGCCGGTCACATGGACGAGCAGGTCGGAGCCCTGCTCACCGCCGTCCTGGAGCGCAACGGCCTGACCACGGACGACCTGATCAGCATCTGGTTCACGGCCACGCCCGATCTGCACAGCGACTTCCCCGCGGCCGCCGCCCGCAAGCTCGGCATCGTCGACGTGCCCCTGATCTGCGCGCAGGAACTGGACATCGAGGGCGCCATGCCCCGCGTGGTCCGGGTCCTCGCGCACATCGAGTCCGACCTGCCCCGGGCCGAGATCGCCCATGTCTACCTCGGCGCCGCGGCCGCCCTGCGCAAGGACATCGCCCAGTGAGAACCGCACTCGTCATCGGCACCGGCCTCATCGGTACGTCCGCCGCGCTCGCGCTCGTGAGCCGCGGCGTCGTCGTCCACCTCGCCGACCACGACCCCGAGCAGGCCCGTACGGCGGCCGCGCTCGGCGCCGGCACGGACGAGGCCCCCGAGGGTCCCGTTGACCTCGCGATCGTCGCCGCGCCGCCCGCGCACGTGGCCGGGGTGCTCGCCGACGCCATGCGGCGCGGGGTGGCCCGCGGCTACCTGGACGTGGCGAGCGTCAAGGGCGGGCCGCGCCGTGAGCTCCAGGCGCTGGGCCTGGACCTGTCGGAGTACATCGGCACCCACCCCATGTCGGGCCGCGAGAAGTCCGGCCCGCTGGCCGCTTCCGGCGATCTGTTCGAGGGCAGGCCCTGGGTGCTGACCCCGACCCGGGACACCGACACCGAGGTCCTGAACCTCGCCCTCGAGCTGGTCTCGCACTGCCGGGCCGTGCCGGTCGTCATGGACGCCGACGCCCACGACCGTGCGGTGGCGCTGGTCTCCCACATGCCGCACCTGGTGTCCAGCATGGTCGCCGCGCGTCTGGAGAACGCCGAGGAGGCGGCCGTACGGCTGTGTGGGCAGGGCATCCGGGATGTGACGCGGATCGCGGCCTCCGACCCCCGGATGTGGATCGACATCCTCTCCGCGAACCCCGGGCCGGTCGCCGATCTCCTCGCGGACGTCTCCGCGGACCTGGACGAGACGGTGCAGGCGCTGCGGGCACTGCAGTCCTCCGACGAGGCCAAGCGCCGTGAGGGTACGGCGGGCATCGAGGACGTGTTGCGCCGGGGGAACGCGGGGCAGGTCCGGGTTCCGGGCAAGCACGGCTCCGCGCCGCGGGTCTACGAGGTCGTGGCGGTCCTGATCGACGACCAGCCGGGACAGCTGGCGCGGATCTTCGCCGACGCGGGCCGGGCCGGGGTCAACATCGAGGACGTCCGCATCGAGCATGCGACGGGGCAGCAGGCCGGTCTGGTGCAGCTGATGGTGGAGCCGAACGCGGTGCCGGTGCTGACGGCGGCGCTGCGGGAGCGGGGCTGGGCGATCCGCCAGTAGGCGGTGCCCGGGGCCGCCGAGCGGCGGGCGTCCGGACGAGTGATGCGTACCCAGTAACCTTGTGCGGGGCACATTCGCGGCCCCCGCATCCCACCGCACCGCACCAGGAAGGTGTCCCCCCGTGGAAAACGGCGCCGCCCAGCCCGTGATTGTCGCCATCGACGGTCCCTCCGGCACGGGTAAGTCGAGCACGTCCAAGGCCGTCGCGGCGAAGCTCGGCCTGAGCTACCTCGACACCGGTGCGCAGTACCGGGCGATCACCTGGTGGATGGTGAACAACGGCATCGACGTCGACGATCCGCACGCCATCGCCGCCGTGGCCGGGAAGCCCGACATCGTCTCCGGTACCGACCCGGAGAAGCCGACGATCACCGTCGACGGCATCGATGTCGCCGCCCCGATCCGGACCCAGGAGGTCACCTCCCAGGTCAGCGCGGTCAGCGCGGTGCCCGAGGTGCGGGCGCGGATCACCGAGCTGCAGCGTTCGATCGCGGCCTCCGCCGAGGCCGGCATCGTCGTCGAGGGCCGGGACATCGGTACGACCGTGCTGCCCGACGCCGATCTGAAGATCTTCCTCACCGCCTCCCCGGAGGCGCGCGCCGCGCGCCGCAGCGGTGAGCTGAAGGGCGCCGACGTGCACTCCACCCGCGAGGCCCTGATCAAGCGGGACGCTGCCGACTCCAGCCGTAAGACCTCGCCGCTGGCCAAGGCCGGCGACGCGGTCGAGGTGGACACCACCGAGCTCACGCTCGCGCAGGTCATCGAGTGCGTCGTGACCCTCGTCGAGGAGAAGCGGGCCGGGAAGTGACGGCACCTTCGGAGCGGGGAGCGGAGGTCGGGCGGCGCATCGGCGTCGGCCTGATGTACGGCCTGTGGAAGCCGCGTGTCCTGGGTGCCTGGAGGGTCCCCGCGACCGGCCCGGTGATCCTCGCCGTCAACCACTCGCACATCATCGACGGCCCGATGGTCATCGGCGTGGCGCCCCGGCCGTCGCACTTCCTGGTCAAGAAGGAAGCGTTCGTCGGCCCGCTCGACCCCTTCATGCGGGCTGTCGGCCAGCTGAAGGTGGACCGCTCGATCGCCGACCGTACGGCCATCACCCAGGCGCTGGACGTGCTGGCGTCCGGCGGTGTGCTCGGCATCTTCCCGGAGGGCACCCGGGGCGAGGGCGACTTCGCCGCGCTGCGGGCCGGGCTCGCGTACTTCGCGGTGCGCAGCGGCGCCCCGATCGTCCCGGTCGCCGTCCTGGGAAGCACCGAGCGGCCCGGACGGTTGATAAAGGCGCTGCCCGCGCTGCGCTCCCGCGTCGACGTCGTCTTCGGCGACCCCTTCGAGGCCGGCGACGGCACCGGACGGCGCACCCGCACGGCGCTGGACGAGGCGACCGAACGCATCCAGAAGCAGCTCACCGAGCACCTGGAAAACGCCAGGCGGCTTACCGGCCGCTAGGCGACACTTGAGTAGTGGATCACCTGAAACGGGGCGTTCCACCGATCACCACACTGAACGAGGTACGGACTTCATGAACGACCAGATCCACTCCGAGGGCTCGGGCGAGGCGCACGACCACGGAGCACTTGGCGACGCCGAGTACGCGGAGTTCATGGAGCTCGCCGCGGTAGAGGGCTTCGACCTGGAGGACGTCGAGGGCGCCATCGAGGAGGCGGGCCACGGTCCGCTGCCCGTGCTCGCCGTCGTCGGCCGCCCGAATGTCGGCAAGTCGACCCTCGTCAACCGCATCATCGGGCGCCGCGAGGCCGTCGTGGAGGACAAGCCCGGTGTCACCCGTGACCGTGTGACCTACGAGGCCGAGTGGGCCGGCCGTCGTTTCAAGGTCGTCGACACCGGCGGCTGGGAGCAGGACGTCCTCGGCATCGACGCCTCGGTTGCCGCCCAGGCCGAGTACGCCATCGAGGCCGCCGACGCCGTGGTCTTCGTCGTCGACGCCAAGGTCGGCGCCACCGACACCGACGAGGCGGTCGTGCGACTGCTGCGCAAGGCCGGAAAGCCCGTCGTGCTGTGCGCCAACAAGGTCGACGGACCGAGCGGCGAGGCGGACGCCGCGTATCTGTGGTCCCTCGGGCTCGGTGAGCCGCACCCGGTCTCGGCCCTGCACGGCCGCGGCACCGGCGACATGCTGGACGCCGTCCTGGAGGTGCTGCCGGACGCCCCCGAGCAGTCCTTCGGCACCGCCGTCGGCGGCCCCCGGCGCATCGCCCTCATCGGGCGCCCGAATGTCGGCAAGTCCTCGCTGCTGAACAAGGTGGCGGGCGAGGAGCGCGTCGTCGTCAACGAGGTCGCGGGCACCACCCGTGACCCGGTCGACGAGCTGATCGAACTCGGCGGTGTCACCTGGAAGTTCGTCGACACCGCGGGTATCCGCAAGCGGGTCCACCTCCAGCAGGGCGCCGACTACTACGCCTCGCTGCGCACCGCCGCCGCCGTCGAGAAGGCCGAGGTGGCGGTCGTACTGATCGACGCCTCGGAGAACATCTCCGTGCAGGACCAGCGCATCGTGACGATGGCCGTCGAGGCCGGGCGCGCGATGGTCCTCGCCTTCAACAAGTGGGACACCCTCGACGAGGAGCGCCGCTACTACCTGGAGCGGGAGATCGAGACCGAGCTCGGCCAGATCGTCTGGGCGCCCCGGGTCAATGTCTCGGCGCGCACCGGCCGTCACATGGAGAAGCTGGTCCCGGCGATCGAGACGGCCCTCGCGGGCTGGGAGACCCGGGTCCCGACCGGACGTCTCAACGCCTTCCTCGGTGAGCTGGTCGCCGCCCACCCGCACCCGATCCGGGGCGGCAAGCAGCCGCGCATCCTGTTCGGCACCCAGGCGGGCACCAAGCCGCCGCGGTTCGTGCTCTTCGCCTCCGGCTTCATCGAGGCGGGCTACCGGCGCTTCATCGAGCGCCGGCTGCGCGAGGAGTTCGGCTTCGACGGCACGCCGATCCATATCTCGGTGCGCGTGCGCGAGAAGCGCGGCAAGAAGAAGTAAGCACGCACATGAAGAGGGCGGCCCCCAACCGGGGCCGCCCTCTTCATGTTTGTGAAAATACAGCTCAGATGCCTCTGCGGGGGACGGGCTGCAGGGCCGGTTGCAGTCCCGTGCCCTGGGGCCCGATGTGTCCGACGCGCTGCCACTGCGACTGCGACTGCCGGGCGCTGTGCGCGCCCGCGCTGTAGGCGCTGTACGAGCTGCTGAACGACCCCGGCCGATGCCCGCCGTACGAGCCCGTACTGTGCGGGATGTTCCCGAAGGCGGTGAACCCCAGGTCCTCCTCGCCGCTGCGGTCACCCGGCAGCGTACGGAAGGACTTGACGTACTCGGCGTAGAGCGCGTCGTAGATCGGCGTGGCCGAGGGAGAAACATCGTATGCGTGCACGTATGTCCAAACGACCGCCTACATGAAGGGATGCGGTCGTCGGGCGGGCCTTTGGGGGCGCGCGGAGGCGCTCACGTCCCCGCGAGCGGCAGCGCGGACGCAACCAACTTCCCATTGGCCGCGGCCTTGTCCAAAGCATCCCGCAGCAGATCCTCCCGCGGCTGCCGCCCGATCGTCCCCACCGGCGCCGCGAACATCAGCACCTGCTGGTGCTTGTTGGCCGCGGCCCGCCACCCCTCGGTGACCTGCAGCGGCTGATGCGCCTGCCACCAGGCCACCGGCTGACCGCCGTCGGCACCGGGCTGCAGTACGGCATGCAGCTGGCCGACGGCAAGCAGCACCGACCACCCGTGCAGCACAGGCGGCACCGATTCGATCGCCGTCACCGGCATGAACCCCTGCTCGATGAGCAGCGGCAGGAAGTCGTCGCCGAGGGCGGTGGACCCGGGCCGGACGATGGGACCGGTCGGTTCCACCACGAGCGCCGGGTGCAACTCGCCCGCGATCAGGACGAGTCCGCTGGTGACGCCGAGCACCGCCTGCTCGGGTACGACCTTCTCCGGCTCCAGATCGACGGTGTCACCGGTGATGGAGCGCACGGCCCCCTTGAGCTGTTCCTCGGTGACCTGGACGACCTGCGAGGGCAGGCAGGTGGCGTGGGCGAAGGCGAGGACGGCGGTCTCGTCCCCGATGAACAGGACGGTGCTGGTGCGCTCCTGTTCGGAGTCGCCCTGGGTGCGACAGGACGTGCAGTCGTAACTGCCGGGGGCGTTCTCTCCGGCGAGCAGCCGGTCGGCTTCTTCGTCGCCGATCTCGGCGCGTACCTCGTCGCTGACGTCGAGCATGCGCGGCACGGGTGGCTCCCTCGGGAAGTGGTACGTGGCGGGGCCGGGTGGCTCCCGGCCCGTGAACCGGGTGGGTCCCGGGCTCATGAAGAGACAACGGGTGATCTGTGGCGGGAGTCACGCACCAGGGCGAACGGAATCGAACCATCCGTCGCGCACGGTCACCGCGGGTGCGGAATCGGGCACTCCTGGTCAAGTCGATGGTGAGTCAAGGCAGTTGGTTCCGTGAAGTGAGTCACAGATCGCCGAGGAGGCTGGTCGACAAATCAGGAAATCGGCTAATGAAGTGGGTGGCCGAAAATTGCCGATACCCGCGGTAACGGCGAACTGGCCAGGAATGACAAGGAGTTGGTTGATACCGGGCAGCCACCCTCCCTAGATTCCTCCGCCGTGTGCACAGAGCACCGCTCGGGTACGTCCGTCGGCCGCACCACAGCCAGCTCGCAGCACGACCCCACCGGCGGACGGGGCGGAGCGCGCCACCGCGACCCAGTGCGCGGAACGCGCCCCGGCTTGGGGGACCCCGGGTCAGTCGGGAGGGAACTTCATGTCCGAATGTGCCGATACCACTCGCGACAACGCCCGTAAGACGCGTACGACGGCGGTCCTCGCCGGGGCTGCCCTGCTCGCCCCGCTCGGACTGCTGACCGCGACCGGCAACGCCGCCGCGGCGGACGGCGGAGTGTGGGACCGCATCGCCCAGTGCGAGAGCGGCGGCAACTGGCACATCAACACAGGCAACGGCTACTACGGAGGACTCCAGTTCTCCGCGAGCACCTGGCGCGCGTACGGCGGCACGGCCTACGCGGCGACGGCCGACCAGGCGAGCAAGGACCAGCAGATCGCCGTCGCCACCAAGGTGCAGAACGCCCAGGGATGGGGCGCCTGGCCCACCTGCTCGGCGCGCGCCGGGGCGTACGGCAGCGCGCCCGCCGCCGGCTCGGTGACGCCGAAGGCGGCCCCGCAGAAGGCGGCTCCGCCCAAGGCGCCGGAGCGCTCCTTGGGCCACACCGACCGCGGCTCGTCCCGCGGCGACTACGTCGTCCGCCAGGGCGACACCCTGAGCGGCATCGCCGCCCGGCACGGGACCGCCTGGCAGCGCCTCTACGCCGCCAACAAGGCCGTCATCGGCGGTGATCCCGATGTGATCGTGCCCGGCCAGCGCCTCGAGATCTGAGCGACGCTCCCCCTCGCCGGGCACGGGGCCCCGCCCGTCGGTGCGCCGACCGGGTGGGGCCCCTCGGCGCACCGACGCGCCGGGGCTGCCTCGCGCGCCGCGCTGCATAGCGTGGGCCGATGTTCCGCACGCCGATCACGCTCGCCCTCGCGGCCGCCCTGCTCTGCGCCCTCGCCCCCGGCGCCGCCCACGCGGCACCACCACCGCCGGCCCCCGGACCGCCCGCCACGCGCGTGGCCTACGACTGCGCCAAGGACCAGTGGCCCTGGGGCTGTATCGCCGACTGCGAGAGCAGCGGCCGCTGGCACATCAACACCGGCAACGGCTTCTACGGCGGACTGCAGTTCTGGCAGCCCACCTGGGAGGAGTTCGGCGGTCTGAAGTACGCCCCGCGCGCGGATCTCGCCACCCGCGCACAGCAGATCGCGGTCGCGCAGGAGGTGCTGGCCTGGCAGGGGTGGGGGGCCTGGCCCGTGTGTTCGAAGCGGTACGGCCTCAAGGGGCGGATGCACACGGTGAAATCCGGTGACACGCTCTCGTCGATCGTCCGCAAGTACGGGATCAAGGGTGGGTGGCAGGCCCTCTACAAGGCCAACAAGAAGACGGTCGGCAGCTCTCCGGACCGGGTGGTGCCGGGCATGCTGCTGGTCATTCCGAAGGGTGCGGCCCGGTCCACCGCGCTCTTCGGGCCGCCTCTGGCGAAGCCCGCAGCTCAGTCGCCTCGCCGCTGAACACGACCGCGCCGCGGCGCAGTTCGTAGACCAGCACCGGGTGCTCGCGCAGTACGGGCGGCAGCCGCTGCTCGGCGAGGACCACGCAGGCGTCCAGCTCGGCCAGGAGTTCGTACGTCCGGGTCGCCACCGTCGGCGACATACCCTGCGCCGGTTCGTCCACGAGCACCACGCGCGGGCGGGCCAGCAGGGCCCGGGAGAGGGCCAGCATGCGCTGCTCGCCGCCGGAGAGCGTGCCGGCTCGGCGGGGGAGCAGTTGCGCCAGGCTGGGGTAGGCGTCCAGGGCCGGATCGTAGGCGGGGGCGGTGAGTTCCAGGTTCTCGCGCACGGTCAGGGAGCCGAAGACCGCCTGCCGTTCCGGGATCAGGCACAGGCCCCGGCGGGCCCGTTCGTACGCCGGTACGCGGGTCACGTCGACGCCGTCCCACACCACCGCGCCGCCGGACAGGGGGACGGTTCCGGCCAGGGCGCGCAGGGCGGTCGTACGGCCTGATCCGTTGCGGCCGAGGAGGACGGTGAGGCCCGGGGCGGGCGCGGCGAGGGTGATGCCGTGCAGGGCCTCCAGGGGGCCGTAGCGCACGCGCGCGTGGCGCAGGGAGATCGTCATACGGCGGTCTCCTGGGCGCCCAGTGTGTCGAGGACGTGGGCCGGGGGGCCCGAGGCGACGATGCGGCCCGCCGTCATGACGTGCACGACGTCAGCGAGGTCGGCCACCAGGTCCAGGTCGTGTTCCACGACGAGGAGGGCGGTGCCGTCGGCGGCCAGGGCCTTGAGGATGCGGGCCAGCGCGGTGACTTCGGCGGTGTCCAGGCCTGCCGCGGGTTCGTCCAGGAGCAGGACGCGGGGGCTGCCGGCGAGTGCTCTTGCGAGTTCGACTCTGCGGAGGGTGCCGGTGGGGAGGTCGGCGGCGGGGGCGTCTCGTACGTTGTCCAGGCCCAGCAGGCGGAGGGCTCGGTCTACGGCTGTCGGGTCGTCGATGTGGCCCTGTTCCGCGCCTACGCGGATGTTCTCGGCCACGGTGAGGGAGGGGAACACGGCCAGTTGCTGGAAGGTGCGGGCGATGCCGAGGCGGGTGCGGGTGTGGGCGGGGAGTTCGGTGATGTCCCGGTCGCCGTAAAGGACTTGGCCTCGGGTGGGGTGGAGGGTGCCCGCGAGGCAGTGGAAGAGGGTGCTTTTGCCTGCGCCGTTGGGGCCGACGATGGCGGTGATCCTGGCGGGGGGTACGTCGAGGTCGATGTCGGTGAGGGCTTTGTATCCGCCGTAGTGGGCCTGGAGGTTGTGGGTGGTGAGCACCCGGCCTTCGGCCGGGTTTTGTTTCCCACCCGCACCACCTGTGCGGCTTTCGTGGTCGGGTGCGGGTGGCCCTGGTGGGTGCTTGGCGTCGTCGGCGGCTGCGGCGGGCCGTCTCGGAGCCCTCGGTTCGTCTGCTTCGTCCCGCTGCTCCGTCCGCCGCAGTCTCCCGCGTACCGTCACCCCCAACTCCGTCAGGCGCGTCCCCTCTCGCGGCCGTAGGCGCATTGCCGCGCTCCGCAACGCCTCGTACGGCCCGCCAGGGAATCGCCCCACCAGCACCGCCAGCACCCCGATCAGTGCCGCCGCCACGCCGCCCCGTGCCCCCGCGTCCAGGCCCACCAGCAGGGCCGCCGCTGCCAGTGCGCCCAGTGTGCTGTCCGCGCCCAGGACCACTACCGCCGCGAACCAGAGCAGGCCCCGGACGGGGTCGTAGGCGGCGGGGTCGAAGGCTCGTAGGCCCATGCCGAGCAGGCCGCCGCCCAGGGCGGCCAGGGCTGCGCCTGAGACGAAGGCCAGGAGCTTGAGGGTGGGGACTCGGACACCTGAGGCCGACGCGCCTGCCTCGTGGTCGCGCATGGCCGCGAGGGCCCGGCCTGTGCGGCCCGTGCGGAGGGCGCGAGTTGCCAGCAGGGCCGCTCCCAGGAGGGCCAGCTCCAGGACGTAGTACGCGCGGTCGCCCTCGAAGCCCGCCGGGCGGTCCAGGGTGAGGCCCGAGGTCGCGTACGGCTGGGCGAAGACGAAGCGGCTCACCCCGACGCCCACCGCGAACGTCGCCAGGGCGAGGGCCAGCCCCCTGCGGCTGATTGCCGGCCAACCCGTCAGCAGGCCCAGCGGGGCCACCAGGACCACCGCCAGTGCCAGTGCCGCCAGTTCCGGCAGGCGGGGCAGGCCCGGGAAGCGGCCTGCCGCGAGGAGGGCCGTGAAGAGGGCGCCCAGGCCCGCGTATGCCGCCTGGCCCAGTGAGATCTGGCCGCCTCGGCCGGTGACCACCACCAGGGACAGCAGTACTACGGCCAGCGCCGGTACCTGGACCGACGTGTGCAGGTCCGAACCGGCGAAGCCCAGCGGCAGCAGGAACAGCACGAGCGCCACGATCCAGGCGCCCGGAGGGGTCGGTACGCGCGCGGTGGCCGTGCGCGGGAGCGCGTCGCGGGTGCCGATGCGGGGGAGGGCCAGCGCCGCGATCAGCAGGGCCACCACGAAGAGGTTCGCGCCCACCGCCTGGAGCAGCGGTTCGCCCCAGCCCGAGGGGTGCAGGCGCGTCAACTGGCTCTGCGCCACACCGATACCGAGCGCCGTCACCACCGCGACCGGCAGGCTCCGCATACGTGCGGCCACCGCTACCGCCACCACCTCCATCACCAGCAGCGGCAGTCCGTACGGGTCCAGGCGGACGTACGGCGCCAGCAGGACGCCCGTCAGGCCCGCCGTGAACGAGCCGAACGCCCAGCCCGCCGCGGCCACCCGGTCCGCGTCGATCCCGCCGAGCACGGACAGCTGCCGGTCGTCCACCACGGCCCGCAGCTCCCGCCCGAACCGCGTCCACCGCACGACCGAACCGACCGCGGCCGCCAGCACCAGGGCCACCGCCAGCTGTCCCCAGGGGTCGGCCGACACCAGCAGCTCCGGCGCGTCGTCCCGCGCCCCTTGCCCCCACAGCAGCGCCGCCCCGCCCACCAGCAGCACGAACACCCCGATCGACGCCACCAGCGTCTGCGCCGGATCACCGCCGAGGACGGACAGCGGACGGAAGACGAACCGTTCCAGCGCCATCCCGATCGCGGGCGCCAGGACCAGCAGGGTCACCGTCGCCCCCGCCCACAGCGGCCAGCCCCACTCCACCACGCACTGCCGCAGGACATACGCGCACACCATCGCGATGGACCCGTGCGCGAAGTTGAGCACGCCGGTCGCGCGGTAGGTGACGACCAGACCGATCCCGGTGAGCGCGGCGGCGCTGCCGACCGAGAGGCCGGCCAGGGTGAGGTCGTACGTCAGGGACGACATCAGTCGTCCGCTTCGGCGGGCTCACAGATCGGGCACGGGCCCAGTTCGCCGCTCCTCACCAGCTTGGCGTCCACGGGCACCGCTTCCGCCTTCCCGGCCACCAGCGGACAGTCCGCGCGGTGGAACAGCGTGCCGCCCGGCACCATCAGCCGGTCCCCGCTGACCGCGAGCGGCGCGGTCGCGGTCCGCTCCGAGTCCTCGGCCGGTTCGGCGGCCACGAGAAGGCCGTACAGCTCCTCCACGCGCGCGGCGGCGAGCGCGTTCCGGCCATGGGTGAGCAGCACCGCCGCGGCGACAATCAGCGCGGCGCCGGGGACCGTGCAGGAGGCGAGGTAGGGCAGCTGCCGTTCGGCGAACCGCTCGCCCGAGACGCCGTACCAGCCGAGCACGCAGAGGACCGCACCCGCGGCGAGCGCGGCCCAGCCGGCCCACAGGACGGGATGCACGGTCCGCAGTCGGCCTGTCCGCATGTCTGGCTCCTCTGGCTTCACACGTCATGTGTCTGTCCATGTCAGCCGATGGCTTGCACTATGCCTTCTGTCAGCTGACCCTGAAAGCACCGGGCGCACCCGGCCCGGTCCGACACCCGGTGGTGAGCCAGATGGTTCTCGGGAGCGACCTCAGTCGGCGGAACGCGGGACGCGGTACGGCACTGGCGGCCGCCCTGCTCCTGTTCCTCGCCCCGGCCCTCGCGGCCTGCAGCGACGACGAAGGAGGCGGCGGTGACGCCACCCCGCCCAGCCCTTCGGTCGAGCAGACGACGAGCGCCCCCGCGGCGACGGCGCCGGCCGACGTGGGGGCGGCCGAGCAGGAGATCAAGCAGAACTGGCAGAAGTTCTTCGACCCGGAGACCTCCCTGGAGGAGAAGCAGACCGTCCTGGAGAACGGCGAGCAGATGGGCCCGGTGCTCCAGGCGTTCAGCGGCGACGAGCGCGGTGGACAGGTCGGGGCCGAGGTGAGTGAGGTCGCCTTCACCTCGCCGACCGAGGCGGACGTGACGTACACACTGACCCTGAACGGCGCGACTGCCCTGCCCGACGCCGCCGGGACGGCCGTCGAACAGGACGGCACGTGGAAGGTGTCCGCCAAGACGCTGTGCGCGCTGGTGCAACTGAGCGGCAATGGTTCGGCCTCGCCGGTCCCGGGTTGCTGAGGCCGCGGTCGCGGTGCTGCTGCTCGTCCTGAGCGCGGCCTGCGGCAGCCGCCTGCCGGAGAGCGACTTCGAGGACCGCGGTACGCCTTCCCGGGCGACCGAGCCGATCCGGGTCGGCATCATCACCAGCGCCACCAGCCCGGTCGGCGGCAACGCCTTCACCGGCCCGCGCGACGGGGCGAAGGCGTACTTCGAGCGGCTCAACGCGCGCGGGGGCATCGACGGCCGCCCGGTCGAGGTGCGGCTGTGCGACGACGGCGGCAGCGGCGTCGGCAACAACGAGTGTGTGCACCAGCTGATCGACGAGGACCGGGTCGTCGCCCTGGTCGCCACCACGGCCCTCGACTACGCGGGCGCCTCCCGCGTCTCACGCGCGCGCGTGCCCGACATCGGCGGCCAGCCCATCGGCGCCGCCTACGACACCTGGCCGCACCTGTACGGCATCTACGGCAGCCTCGCGCCCCGTAACGGCACGGTGGGCTGGGACGGCAAGCTGTACGGCGGCACCGAGGTCTACCGCTACTTCAAGCGTGAGCACGGCGCCCGTACGGCCGCCGTCGTCTCCTACAACCAGGCCGCGTCCGCCGCCTACGCGCGGCTTGTCGAGCGGGGTCTGAAGGCCGAGGGCTACAAGGTGGTCACCGAGCAGGTCGACTTCGCGCTGCCCAACTTCCGTGCCGTCGCGGCCGATCTGAAGGACCAGGGCGCCGACCTCGTCTTCGACGCCATCGACAGCCACGGCAACGCCCGGCTCTGCGCGGCCATGGACGACGCCGGCGTCGAGCTCACCGCCAAGGTGACGAACGTACAGAACTGGACCTCGACCGTCGCGGACGACTACGAGGACGCCCCGCGCTGCCGCAACGCCCTGTGGGCGACCGGATCCAGCCGTAACTTCGAGGACACCGATCACGAGGCCGTACGGGAATTCCGGGACGCCACGGAGGGCCTCAAGACGCATGCGCAGTGGCAGTTGGAGGGGTGGGCGGCCGCGCAGTGGTTCACCGAGGCGGCGCGGTCCTGCGCGGACACGGACGTCACGCGCGCGTGCGTCGACGGCTGGATGAGCCGCAGCCAGGGCTACACCGCAGGTGGCCTGCTGCTCCCTGTCCGCTTCGAGCGGCTGGCCGAGCCGCCCGAGACCCGCCGGACGTGTCTGTCGGTGGCTCGCTGGGAGGACGGCCGGGGCTGGGTGTCCCAGGGCGATATGAGCAGCACGTGCTTCGACGTGCCGCAGTTGTCCTACACGCCCTGAGTGGTGGGGCATGTGACCGGCGTGACAACGGAGTTTCCCTTTCTAGCTATGACTTGAGCATTGCGGACCGTTACTGTCCGGTTGCGCTGGCAGACTCGGCACCATGTTGGAGACCTCGGCACGACTGCTGCGCCTGCTCTCGCTACTCCAGGCCCACCGGGACTGGTCCGGCGCTCAACTCGCCGAGCGTCTCGGTGTCACCCCCCGTACGGTCCGGCGGGACGTGGAGCGGCTGCGCGAGCTGGGTTACCCGGTCAACGCCAGTCCCGGCACCGGCGGCGGGTACCAGCTGGGCGCCGGCGCCGAGTTGCCGCCGCTGCTCCTCGACGACGACGAGGCGGTCGCCGTGGCCGTAGGGCTGCGCACGGCCGCCGGACAGGGCATCGAGGGCATCGGGGAGACCTCCGTGCGGGCCCTCACCAAGCTGGAACAGGTCCTGCCGAACCGGCTGCGCCGCCGGGTCAGCGCCCTCAACGCGTTCACCGTGCCGATGCTGCGCGACCAGCCCTCGGTCGTGGACCCCGGTGTCCTGACCGAACTGGCCCACCTGTGCCGGGACGCCGAACTGCTGCGCTTCGAGTACCGGGGCCACGACGGCACCCTCACCGTCCGCAGAGCCGAGCCGCACCGGCTGGTGTGCACCGAGCGCCGCTGGTACCTGGTCGCCTGGGACCTCGACCGGAACGGCTGGCGCACCTTCCGCGTCGACCGCATCACGCCCAGGCCCCCGCACGGCCCCCGCTTCACCCCGCGCCGCCCGCCCGCCGACGACCTCGCGGCCTACGTGTCCCAGGGCGTCTCCACGCGCGCGTACGCCACCCACGCCCTGATCCGGCTGCTGGTGCCCCTGAGGGAGGCCGCCGAGCACATCTCGCCCTCCGCCGGGGTGCTGGAGCCCGAGGGCCCGCGCAGCTGTCTGCTGCGCACCGGGGCCGGCAGCCTCGATGTGATGGTGATCCATGTGATGCTGCTGGGCTTCGAGTTCGAGGTGCTGGAGCCCCTCGAGCTGACGGACGCGATCAGGACCGCTCGGGACCGGCTTTCTCGGGCTCTGGAGCGAGTTCCGCGAACGTGGGATGGTGCAGATCGAACGCCGGGGACTCCGAGCGGATCCGGGGCAGAGTGGTGAAGTTGTGCCGCGGGGGCGGACAGGACGTCGCCCACTCCAGCGAACGGCCGTAGCCCCAGGGGTCGTCGACCTCTACCTTCTCGCCGTACTTCGCCGTCTTCCAGACGTTGTACAGGAACGGCAGCGTCGAGATGCCGAGCAGGAACGAGCCGATGGTCGAGATCGTGTTGAGCGCCGTGAAGCCGTCGGCGGCCAGATAGTCGGCGTACCGGCGGGGCATGCCCTCCGCGCCCAGCCAGTGCTGCACCAGGAACGTGGTGTGGAAGCCGACGAACAGCGTCCAGAACTGGATCTTCCCGAGCCGCTCGTCGAGCATCTTCCCGGTGAACTTCGGCCACCAGAAGTAGAACCCGGCGAAGATCGCGAACACCACGGTGCCGAACACGACGTAGTGGAAGTGCGCGACGACGAAGTAGGTGTCGGTGACGTGGAAGTCCATCGGCGGCGAGGCCAGGATCACCCCGGTCAGTCCGCCGAACAGGAACGTCACCAGGAAGCCCACCGCCCACAGCATCGGCGTCTCGAAGGACAGCGAGCCCTTGAGCATGGTGCCGGTCCAGTTGAAGAACTTCACGCCCGTCGGCACCGCGATCAGGAAGCTCATGAAGGAGAAGAACGGCAGCAACACCGCACCGGTGGCGAACATGTGGTGCGCCCACACCACCATCGACAGACCCGTGATCGCCATCGTCGCCGCGATCAGCGTCAGATAGCCGAACATGGGCTTGCGCGAGAAGACCGGGATGATCTCGCTGACGATGCCGAAGAACGGCAGCGCGATGATGTACACCTCGGGATGGCCGAAGAACCAGAACAAGTGCTGCCACAGCAGCGCCCCGCCGTTGGCCGCGTCGAAGATGTGCGAGCCGAAGCGCCGGTCCGCCTCCAGACACAGCAGCGCCGCCGCGAGCACCGGGAACGCCATCAGGATCATGATCGACGTGAACAGCGTGTTCCACACGAAGATCGGCATCCGGAACATCGTCATGCCGGGCGCGCGCATCCCCACGATGGTGGTGATGAAGTTGACCGCACCGAGGATCGTGCCGAACCCGGCCAGCGCGAGACCCATGATCCACAGATCGCTCCCGATGCCCGGGGAGCGCTCCAGACTGTTGAGCGGCGCGTAGGCGAACCAGCCGAAGTCGGCGGGCCCGGACGGCACCAGCAGCGAGCCGATCACGATCAGGCCGCCGAACAGATAGAACCAGTACGACAGCATGTTCAGCCGTGGGAAGGCGACGTCGGGGGAGCCGATCTGCAACGGCATCAGCTCATTGGCGAAGCCCGCGAACGCCGGGGTCGCGAAGAGCAGCAGCATGATCGTGCCGTGCAGCGTGAAGAGCTGGTTGAACTGCTGGTTGTCGATGAGCTGCAGCCCGGGCCTGGCCAGCTCGGCGCGCATCAGCAGCGCCATCACCCCGCCGAGCAGGAAGAACAGGAACGAGGTGATCAGATACAGATGGCCGATCTTCTTGTGGTCCGTGGTGGTCAGCCAGTCGACGATCACCCGGCCCGTCCGCTTGGTCCGCACGGGTCGTACCGGCGCCTGCACGGTCTCAGTGCCCATCGCTCGCTCGCCCCTTCGCTCGCCTGCCCCGGGCCCGCTGAAGCCCGCGCCGCGCGTGCCCGCGAGCCCACGCCATGATGCTCGCGTCGCCGCGCGCTCCGACAGGGGGCGTACCAGGGGTCTGTGCCGCGGCGAGGCAATTCCTGTGTGGCGTCAGTTCCCTCGGAGCCGCGCGGAATCGGGAAAGAAGGGAGTCCGGGGGGAGTTCTCCCGGCACTTTCCGTCGGGCTATTGGGTGAGCCGTCGCGACACGCGGGAATTACGTTCGAATACCTGCGAAAGGCGTAGGGAACCGCTCGTCCGTGTGACGGAGTTAGAGCGAAACGCGTGTCGTGATCCTGTGACAAAAGTGTGACCGGAGGGGGATGAGTGACGGGGTGTCCGTTCTCCTCTGGCCCAAGCCTCCCGACAGGGCCTAGCGTGGCGGCATGGCACCGATTCCGACACCCCCCGCCGAACCCCAGGACCAGCCGGACAGCTATCTCGGTCTGGACGCCGACCGAGCCGAGCGGCTCGCCCGCGAACGGGGCTGGTCCACCGTACGGTCGCTGCCGCCGGGCGCGATCATCACCATGGAGTACCGCGTGGGACGGCTGAACTTCGAGGTGCGCGACGGTCTGGTGACCCGGGCCTGGAAGGGCTGAGCCGGTACGACGACGGCCCCGGCTCCCCGTGAGGAATCACGAAGGGAACCGGGGCCGTCGCTGCGGGGATGGGCTGTGCGTACCGAGCCCCGCCGGCCTGCGGCGGCTAGCCGCCCGTCAGGGGCCGGGCCGTCGAGGTCGTACCGCGAGAGACGCGGTCGGTCTGCGGTGGTCTGCGGCTGCCGACCGGAGTGACCGGGGTGCGCTCCGAGCGGGCCGTGTGCGGGCCGGGCGCCAGATAGACCGGCGCCCGGGGCGAACGGGCCGTGGGGGAGACGTCCTGTGCCGACTCGCGCGGCTTGAGCAGCACCGGGACCTCGACCGGAGCGGCCGGTACGGGGGCCTGACCTGCGCGGCGGGCCCGCCAGCGGTCGCGCAGATCGAAGATCCCGGACTCGGCGCGGGCGATCAGCGGCTCGAACCAGGGCAGCGCGAGCAGGATCAGCAGACCCGCGGCCCAGCCGAGGAGCACATCGCTCAGCCAGTGCGTACCGAGATAGACCGTGGACAGACCGACGCCCAGCGAGGTCACCGCCGACAGCGCGGACAGCCAGCGGCGGGCGGCCGGGGTGGAGGCCAGATAGGCCAGGATTCCCCAGGTCACCACGGCGTTGGCGGTGTGGCCGCTGGGAAATATATCGCCGCCGAGCCACATCTCGTTGGAGCCGACGGTGGTCGCGTAGTGCGGTCCGAGGCGGCCCATGCTGAGCTTGGCGGCGCCGACCGTGACGTTCAGCAACAGAAGCGAGACGCCGAGCGCGAGCAGCGGGCGCACCGTGTGCTGCCGCCAGGAACGCCAGCCCAGCCAGGCCGCGATCATCACCGCGGTGGGGCCGCGCTGGCCGAGCACCACGTAGTAGTCGACGAATGCGTGGATCTCCGACCACTGCTGGTACGGCCGGAAGAACATGACCTGCCAGTCGAGTCGGACCAGCCACGAAGTGATGACCACGGCCCACACGATCGCCCCGTAGAAGGCCAGGGTCGCGGCGAAAAGCGCGACCCTGTGCCGGCTCATCTTCGGCACATCGATGTGGGCCGGCCGTTCCGGCTCACGGTCCAGCCTCGCGAACACCCGGTCCAGACGGGTGAGGTTTCGTTCGGTACGCACCCAATCGACGTTACAGCGAGTGAGCTCAGAACCCCGTCGATTCCGCCGGTTTGTGATGACGATGTGATGTGGGATTCCTCTCAGGGAGCGGCTTATTTCCTACGACTTCGCAATCACAGGAGCTCGCGCCCTTCAATTCCTTTGATCATTCCAGCGCACGGTTTTATGTGGTTTATGAATTCGTTCACCGAAAGCTGGCCCTGAATTCTCTTGGTGATCATCGGGTGGACCGGAACCCGTCACGGCGGACCGGAGCCGTTCAGCCAGAACGCCCCATAGACCGCCGACGCCACCGCGATCAGCGCCAGCACCTCGGCCGACCTGCGCGTTCGCAGCCGGGCCAGGGCCAGGGCGAGGGGCAGCAGCAGCGGGAAGGCGGGCAGCAGCAGGCGCGGTTTCGAGCCGAAGTAGCTCGACGCGCACAGGGCGAGCGCGAGGACGAGACTCGCGTACACCAGCAGGGGGAGCGGCTGGCCCTGCCGGACGCAGATGACGTACAGCCACACCACGAGGCCGACGCCGACGATCAGTGCGAGTCCGGCGAGCGCCGAGGGAAACGACGTGAACTTGTCGGCGACGAAACGGGCGAAGGCGTAGCCGCCGTCGAAGCCGTTGCGCCAGCCGGCCTGGACGTCGAGATAGCCGAGCGGGCCCTTGCCGGTGTGGTGGCCGACCCACAGGACGTAACCGGCGGCTCCCAGGGGCGCGAGCAGCATGCCCAGGGCGCGCCGGGTGGCGGATGCGCCGGGCGGGGTCGGGCCGCCCACAGGAGAGGGGGCGCCCTCGGGGTCGTGCGCGCGGTTGGCGGGCGCCGCGCTTCGGTCCCGCACGAACGAGGCAATCCCGGCCGCCCATACCGCCGCCACGACGGCGAGCCCGACCGGGCGGGTCAGACCGGCCAGCAGGGCCAGCGTTCCGGCGGTCACCCAGCGGCCCGTCAGGATCGCGTACAGCGACCAGGCCGCCAGCGCCGTGAACAGTGACTCGCTGTACGCCATCGACTGCACGATCCCGACCGGCAGCACCGCCCACAGCAGCACCGCGCAGACCCCCACGCGGTGGCCGTACACATGGTCGGCGACCGCGAAGATCCCCCAGGCCGCGGCGAACGAGGCGAGCACCGCGACCAGGAACCCGGCGTCCGCGTACGACAGCGGCGTGACGGCCGCGAACAGCCGCTCCAGCCAGGGCAGCAGCGGAAAGAAGGCCAGGTTCGAGTGCACGTCGCCGTTGGGCAGCCGCACCTCGTAGCCGTACCCCAGCTCGGCGACCCTGGTGTACCAGAGCGAGTCCCAGCGGGCGGTCAGCAGGGTGTACGCACTCTTGTCGCGCGCCGCGCTCCACAGGGCCAGGGCGAGCAGGCCCAGGGCGCGCACGGCGGCGTACCCCAGGAGGGCAGGTGCCGCTCGTTGCACGCGCGTAGAAAGGTCGGTCACGGGCTCGATTATCAGTGCGCCCTGGAACCGGGCGGCCCACCGGGGCGTGCTCGACAAGGGGAGGAAAGTGGCGTACGCCACACGTGTTCTGTCCGGAGTCTGAGAGGTCCGCCACTAGGCACCGGCACGGACTCGCGTACTCTGACGAGTCACTCGCTTCGTTGCGCGGGCCGGAGACCACCGCTCCTCTCCGGCCGAGTCACGGGGAGTCCCCACCCCGTGAGCCCGCCGAACGCGAGGGAACATCTGGGAGGTACGTACATGTCCGGGACGACCACGGCCGCTCTGCTGCGCCGTAGGGCGGCCGGGGCCGGTGCCAACCGCTGGGTCGTCCTCGTGGTCCTGTGCGCCAGCCTGCTGCTGGTCGCCGTCGACGCCACCGTGCTGCATGTGGCGGTGCCCGCCGTCACCGAGGATCTCAGGCCCGGCGGTATAGAACTGCTCTGGATCGTCGACATCTACCCGCTCGTCTGCGCCTCGCTGCTGATCCTCTTCGGCACGCTGGGCGACCGGGTCGGCCGCAGACGGATCCTGCTTCTCGGATACGGCCTGTTCGGCGTCGCCTCCGCGATGGCCGCCCTCGCCGACACCGCCCAGGTGCTGATCGTGGCCCGGGCACTGCTCGGCGTCGGCGGCGCGATGATCATGCCGGCCACCCTCTCGATCCTCCGCCAGGTCTTCCCCGACCGGCGTGAGCGGGCGCTCGCGATCGGCATCTGGAGCGCGGTCGCAGCGGTCGGCGCGGCGGTCGGACCGCTGCTCGGCGGCTTCCTGCTGGAGCACTTCTGGTGGGGCTCGGTCTTCCTCGTCAACATCCCGCTGATGCTGATCAGCCTGCCGGTGGGCCGGCTGCTGCTGCCCGAGTCCAAGGGCGACGGCCGCGGTCCCTGGGACGTGGTCGGCGCGCTGATGGCGGCGGCCGGTCTGTTCGGGGTCGTGCTGGGCGTGAAGCGGCTCGGCGGCGGCGAGTTCGACGGGGCCGGCGTACTGCCCCTGCTGGTGGGCGCGGCCCTGCTGGTCCTTTTCGTACGACGCCAGCGGCGCCGCGAGCACCCCCTGGTGGACCTGCGGATGTTCTCGCGCCCCGCGTTCAGCACCTCGGTGGGCTGCATCGTGCTGGCGATGCTCGCCCTGGTCGGCCTGGAGCTGATCGCGGCGCAGTATCTGCAACTGGTCCTCGGTCTGTCGCCGCTGGAGACGGGGCTGCGGCTGCTGCCGCTGACGTTCGCGGCGATGGGCGCGGGGCTCGCCGGAGCGCGGATGCTGCGCCGGTTCGGGCCGCGGCGGATGGTGTGCTCGGGGTTCTGTCTGACGGCGTTCGCGGTGGTCCTGCTGACGGCGATGGGCGGGACGGACAATCCCGCGCTGATGCTGTCCGGGTTCGTGCTGCTGGGCTTCGGTCTGGAGACCACGCTGTTCGGGGCGTATGAGTCGATGCTGAGCGAGGCACCGCCGGAGCAGGCGGGCGGCGCGGCGGCGATCGGTGAGACCTCGTACCAGCTCGGCGCGGGCATCGGTATCGCGCTGCTGGGCACCGTCATGAACGCGGCCTACACGCCCGGTCTCTCCTCCGTCCCCGGCGTGCCCGCCTCGGCGTCCGCGGCGGCGGGGCATTCGCTGGGCGAGGCCTACGAGGTGGCCGGACAGCTGGGCGGCGACGCCGGGGAGACCCTGCGCGATGTGGCGCGGAACTGCTTCGTCCACGGGCTGCATGTGACGCTGCTGGTCAGCGCGGGACTGCTGCTGCTCGGCGCGGTGATGGCGCTCAGGCTGCCACGGACGATGAACTGCGAGGCGACGGCCCCGGTGGAGGTACCGGCGCCGCGGGAGGTCGCGCAGGCCCGGGTCACCGCCTGAGAGGCTGAGAACCCTGGACGTGGTGGAGACTGCGTCGTAACGTCGGCCTTCAACCCGTGACTAGCGCTGCTAGTTTTTGAGCTGCCGGAGGGTCTCCCATGCCGTTGCCCCCGTTCGATCCCGCCGATCCGCTCGGCATCGACGACCTGCTGGAGCCCGAGGACCTCGCCGTCCGCGACACCGTCCGCCGGTGGGCCGCCGACCGCGTCCTGCCGTATGTCGCCGAGTGGTACGAGACCGGCGAGCTGCCCGGCATCCGCGAACTGGCCCGCGAGCTCGGCTCCATCGGCGCCCTTGGGATGTCGCTGAGCGGGTACGGCTGCGCCGGGGCCTCCGCCGTGCAGTACGGGCTCGCCTGTCTGGAGCTGGAGGCCGCCGACTCCGGCATCCGGTCCCTGGTCTCCGTGCAGGGCTCCCTCGCCATGTACGCCATCCACCGCTACGGCAGCGAGGAGCAGAAGCAGAACTGGCTGCCCCGCATGGCCTCCGGCGAGGTCATCGGCTGTTTCGGGCTCACCGAGCCGGACCACGGCTCCGACCCGGCCAACATGCGGACGTACGCCAAACGCGACGGCGGCGACTGGGTTCTGACGGGCCGCAAGATGTGGATCACCAACGGGTCCGTCGCCGGGGTCGCCGTCGTCTGGGCGCAGACCGAGGACGGCATCCGCGGCTTCGTCGTACCCACCGACAGCCCCGGCTTCTCCGCCCCCGAGATCAAGCACAAGCTGTCCCTGCGCGCCTCGGTCACCAGCGAACTCGTCCTCGACGAGGTACGGCTGCCCGCCGACGCCGTCCTCCCCGAGGTCACCGGCCTGCGCGGACCGCTCAGTTGTCTCTCGCACGCGCGCTACGGCATCGTCTGGGGCTCCATGGGCGCGGCCCGCTCCTGCTTCGAGACCGCGGTCGACTACGCGAAGTCGCGGGAGCAGTTCGGGCGGCCGATCGGTGGCTTCCAGCTCACCCAGGCCAAGCTCGCCGACATGGCGGTCGAACTGCACAAGGGGATTCTGCTCGCCCACCATCTGGGGCGGCGCATGGACGCCGGCCGCCTGCGTCCCGAGCAGGTCAGCTTCGGCAAGCTCAACAACGTCCGCGAGGCCATCGACATCTGCCGTACGGCGCGGACGATCCTCGGCGCCAACGGGATCTCGCTGGAGTACCCGATCATGCGGCATGCGACGAACCTCGAATCGGTGCTCACCTATGAGGGCACCGTCGAGATGCACCAGCTCGTGCTGGGCAAGGCGCTCACCGGGCTCGACGCCTTCCGGTGAACCCCGAGGGAGCAGGGCCGTTTCAGCGGCCCTGCCTCAGCTCTGGTTGAAGAAACCGTCGGTCCGGTGCGCGGCCGGCTCGCCGTTGATGATCTCCGTGTCGGCCGGGGTCAGCAGGAACACCCGGGTGGACACGCGCTCGATCGAGCCGCGAAGACCGAAGATCAGTCCTGCCGCGAAGTCGACGACGCGCTTGGCGTCGGCGGCCTCCATGGCCGTGAGGTTCATGATGACCGGGACACCGTCCCGGAACAGCTCACCGATGGCGCGGGCGTCCCGGAAGCTGTCCGGGGTGACCGTGCCGATCCGGCGGCCCTTCTCCTCGGCCACGTCCGACGCCACCTTGACCCGCGGGTCGGTGACCCAGGCATCCCCGGACTCGGTCCCTTCGGAGTAGTCGTCGTCGTAGTAACGCTCGTCATCGTTGTCGTCAACGAGGCCCAGCCAGGCACTCGCCTTGCGCACCGATCCCATGGACGCCTCCTCTCACAGCGGTCTTTCTTGCTTTCCGCATCCCTATGGTCATCCATGATGCGGACGGCGCGCCAAGTGGATAGACGCCGCGCGGGGGGTTTGTGACGGTACTGGTGCACAGCGCATACGTCGAGAGCCCAGGTGTGCCAAGGGCCTTGCCCCACATGGCTGCTGACTGTGAGTGAAATATGATTCTTCGCGGCGTATGGGTGATCTGCGGTGCGTACGGGTGAAGCGGGAGGGCGTGGAAGGGGCCACAGGGGCGGTCGATACGATGCGGCGGCTCAATGTCGTACTCAATGCCGTACTCAATGTCGTACGAACCACGGGGGAACGTCGTGTTCGGAATAGTCAGGCCCTGTCGGCATCGGCTCGGGGAGCGGCTCGCCGGTCAGTGGATGGCTCATCTGTGCGGTCTCTGCCTGGCGTTGCGCGGGGACCACGGCCAGTTCGCGCGGGTGGTGACGAACTACGACGGGCTGCTGATCTCCGTTCTGACGGAGGCTCAGGCCGTCGCGGACGAGGGGCTGCGGCGTACGGCGGGGCCGTGCCCCTTGCGCGGGATGCGGACGGCGTCCGTGGCGCAGGGGGAGGGGGCGCGGCTGGCGGCGGCGGTGTCGCTGGTGCTGGCCTCCGCGAAGGTGCGGGACCATCTCGCCGACGGGGACGGCCTGCTGGCGCGCAAGCCGGTGGCGCTTGCCGCGCGCCGGGTCGCTTCCAGTTGGGGTGCGGCGGGGGCGCGCAGTGGTTCCGCCGTGGGGTTCGACACCGGGTTGCTGGTCGATGCGGTCGAGCGGCAGGTCGGGATCGAGGCGCTGGCCGGTCCCGGGACCTCGCTGCTGGTCGTGACCGAGCCGACCGAGACGGCGACGGCGGCGGCCTTCGCGCATACGGCGGTGCTGGCGGGGCGTCCGCTCAATGCCGAGCCGCTCGCCGAGGCGGGGCGGCTGTTCGGGCGGCTGGCGCATCTGCTGGATGCCGTGGAGGACAAGGAAGCTGACGCGGCGTCGGGGGCGTGGAACCCGCTGACCGCGACGGGGACGTCCTTGACGGAGGCCCGTCGGCTCGCCGATGACGCGGTGCATGGGATACGGCTGGCGCTGCGGGAGGTGTCCTTCACCGATCCGAAGCTGGTGCATCTGTTGTTGGTGCATGAGCTGCGGCGGTCGGTGGACCGGGCGTTCGGCAGCGCGTCGTGCTCGCACATGGCCGGTCCTTACGCTCCGCCCGGCGGTCCCGGGAGCCCGCCGCTGCCTCCCGAGCCGCCCCGGCGGGATCGGCGCGGGCTGCTTGCGGGATGTGCGGTGTGGCTGGGATTGGCCTGTACCTGCCAGATGTGCTGCGGGGAATTCGAGGACCCCTGGTCGCGGCAGCGGCGGGAGGGGCTGTGCGCGAATTGCGATTGCAGTGGGTGCGGGGACTGCTGCAGCTGCTGCGATTGCTGCGGGAACTGCTGTGACAGCTGTGGGTGCGATGGGTGTGATTGCGGATGCAGCTGCTGAGCGGGGTCGCTGGAGGTCATGAGCGCACGCAGCTGCGCCGGCCTGTCATTTAGTTGACGGCTGAAAGGCGCTCTTGTGTCGATCAAGCGTGCCGCCGAATACTCCCCCCAGCGCTTGTCAGGGGCACGGCGTGTTCGGAATCCGGATGGAACCGGCTCCTGGCTGCGCCTCACGGGCCCGAAACCCCACGAGGGCCCCCGACTTCCCATGTGGAGGAACGAAAAGTGAGGATCAAGCGCACCACCCCCCGCAGCGGCGTAGCGAGACGGACCCGGCTGATCGCCGTATCTACCGGCCTCGTGGCCGCGGCGGCCATCGCGATCCCCAGCGCGAACGCTGCCGACACCCCCACCACCTTCAGCTCCGCCGAGCTGAAGAGCGCGAGCAGCTCTGTGCTCAAGGCCGACGTGCCGGGTACTGCCTGGGGCGTCGACAGCAAGACCAACCGTGTCGTCGTCACCGTCGACAGCACGGTCTCCAAGGCCGAGATAGCGAAGATCAAGCAGCAGGCCGGCGCCGACGCCGACGCGCTGACGATCAAGAAGACCCCGGGCAAGTTCGAGAAGTACATCGCCGGTGGCGACGCCATCTATGCGAGTAGCTGGCGCTGTTCCCTCGGCTTCAACGTCCGCAACAGCGCGGGAGCCTACTACTTCCTCACCGCCGGTCACTGCACCGACGGCGCGGGCACGTGGTACTCCAACTCCGGCCGTACGACGGTCCTCGGACCGACCGCCGGCTCCAGCTTCCCGACGAACGACTACGGTCTCGTCCGGTACACCAACACCTCGATCACCAAGTCGGGCACCGCCGGCAACACGGACATCGTCAGGGCGGCCAACCCGACCGTGGGCACCAGCGTCATCCGTGACGGCTCCACCACCGGTATCCACACCGGCAGCGTCACCGGTCTCAACCGGACCGTCAACTACGGCGGCGGCGACATCGTCTACGGCATGATCCAGACCAACGTCTGTGCCGAGCCCGGCGACTCCGGTGGCCCGCTCTACGGCAGCAACGGCACCGCGTACGGTCTGACCTCCGGCGGCAGCGGCAACTGCTCCTCCGGCGGCACGACCTTCTTCCAGCCCGTCGTGGAGGCTCTGAACGCCTACGGGATGAGCGTCTTCTAGAGACGGCTGTTCCACAGACACCCGCTCCACAGCCAGCAGCAAGTGAGCCCCCGTACGCAACTGTCGTGCGGGGGCTCGCCCTTGTGCCGAGCCCGGAGTTACGGTCGAAGGAGACACCAGGTAGGCACCTGACAACCTGATGCGTCCACTTCGGACCCTGGGGGCCGTGATGGTCGAGGAGCTGGTGGCGGCGGGAGCGGCGCTCGCCTCCGTCGGAGCGGTGTATGTGATGGCGGCGGCGCGGGTCGTCAAACAGTACGAGCGCGGGGTCGTCTTCCGGCTCGGCAAGCTCCGGTCCCAGGTGCGCGGGCCCGGATTCACCTTGGTCGTCCCGTTCGTGGACCGGCTGCACAAGGTGAACATGCAGATCGTGACGATGCCGGTGCCGGCCCAGGAGGGCATCACCCGGGACAACGTCACGGTGCGGGTGGACGCGGTCGTGTACTTCAAGGTGGTGGACGCGTCCGACGCCCTGGTGCAGGTCGAGGACTACCGGTTCGCGGTCTCGCAGATGGCGCAGACCTCGCTGCGGTCCATCATCGGCAAGAGCGATCTGGACGATCTGCTCGCCAACCGTGAGAAGCTCAATCAAGGTCTTGAGTTGATGCTCGACAGCCCGGCCATCGGCTGGGGTGTCTCGATCGACCGGGTCGAGATCAAGGACGTCTCCCTGCCCGAGACGATGAAGCGGTCGATGGCCCGGCAGGCCGAGGCCGCGCGGGACCGGCGGGCCCGGGTCATCAACGCCGACGCCGAACTCCAGGCGTCGAAGAAGCTCGCCGAGGCGGCGCAACAGATGGAGGCCACCCCTGCCGCGCTCCAACTGCGGCTGCTGCAGACGGTGGTGGCGGTCGCGGCCGAGAAGAACTCGACGCTGGTGCTGCCGTTCCCGGTGGAGCTGCTGAGGTTCCTGGAGCGGGCACAGCAGCCGGTACAGCAACCCGCACCCGCGGCTCCGCAGCAAGCGCGTTCTGTGACGGCGGAGCAACTCCCGCTCGCCGAGCCGGTCTTGGATCCGGACCCCGAAAGGTCTGTTTCAGGACAGGAGTAGACCTTACGCGCTGCATATGAGTTACTCACGCGTAGCGTTTGCACTGCGAACGCACCTGGGGTGACTGTGCATGGCCAAGCCCGGGCGAACGAGTCGTGGTGACCGTGTGTACGTCCTGAAGTCGACCTTGTGTACGCCCTGTGAGCCTCGGAATAGTGGGCGGCGATCAACCGGTACGGACGCGGCATTTGTTGTGCGCCGCCTCCGTTTCCGTACGCCTTCCGGTCTGTGAGGTCCCCACAACCTCCGGACCGACCCCCCACAGGAGGACGTGAGTTGAAGCACCGACGCATACCCAAGCGGCGGGCCGCCGCGGTAGGTGCGGGCATCGCCGCACTGGTGGCCGCGGGTGTCACCTTCCAGACTGCGAACGCCAGCGAGCCCTCGACGACCGCCACGCCCGAGACCCTGTCGGTCACGGCGGCCGGAAAGCTCGCCTCGACGCTCGTCAAGGACCTCGGTACCGACGCGGCCGGCACGTACTACGACGCGCAGAGCAAGAACCTCATCGTGAACGTGCTGGACAAGACCGCGGCCGAGACCGTCGAGGCGGCCGGCGCCAAGGCGCGGGTCGTGGCGAACTCCCTTGCGGAGCTCAAGAGCGCGCGCGGCACGCTCAAGCAGGACGCCACCATTCCGGGCACCTCCTGGGTGACCGACCCGACGACCAACAGAATCGTCGTCACGGCCGACCGTACGGTCTCGGACGCCGAGTGGGCCACGCTCGGCAAGGTCGTCGACGGGCTCGGGGCCACGGCGGAACTCCAGCGCACCAAGGGGGAGTTCAAGCC
The DNA here is from genome assembly GCF_036173105.1 of Streptomyces sp. NBC_00287. Lineage (NCBI taxonomy): Bacteria > Bacillati > Actinomycetota > Actinomycetes > Kitasatosporales > Streptomycetaceae > Streptomyces > Streptomyces sp. NBC_00287. The sequence goes on along the minus strand of NZ_CP108053.1, from coordinate 2,081,336 downwards.
CTTCGTCGCGGGCGGTGACGCCATCACCGACGGCAGCGGCCGGTGCTCCCTCGGCTTCAACGTGGTCAAGGGCGGCGAGCCGTACTTCCTGACCGCGGGTCACTGCACCGAGGGCATCACCAACTGGCAGGACTCGAACGGGAACGAGCTCGGCACCAACGAGGTGTCCAGCTTCCCCGACAACGACTACGGCCTGGTCAAGTACACGGCCGAGGTCGAGCACCCGAGCGAGGTGAACCTCTACGACGGTTCCTCGCAGGCGATCTCCGGTGCGGCCGACGCCACGGTCGGTATGGAGGTCACGCGGAGCGGTTCGACCACCCAGGTGCACTCCGGTACGGTCACCGGCCTCGACGCCACCGTGAACTACGGCAACGGCGACATCGTCAACGGCCTGATCCAGACCGACGTCTGCGCCGAGCCCGGCGACAGCGGCGGCTCGCTGTTCTCCGGCGACAAGGCGATCGGCCTCACGTCCGGCGGCAGCGGTGACTGCACCTCCGGCGGGGAGACGTTCTTCCAGCCGGTGACGGAGGCGCTGTCGGCGACGGGTACCGAGATCGGCTGACGGTTCTCGTAGCTTCGTGAAGTCCCGCCCCGCGCGCGAGGGGCGGGACTTCTTGTTTTGGAGCGCTACCGCGCCTCAGTCGGCAGCGGCTCGCCCCCGCGCTTCTCACGCAGGGCCGCCGCCGCCAGCGTGATCACGATTCCGGCCGCCGCCCATGCCGACAGCACCAGCAGGGCGCCGGTCGTGTCGTTGCCCTTGAAGTACGCGATCGAGCGGGCCACCCAGGTTCCGGCGCCCGGGGGCAGTGCGGGGCCGATCGCCTGCCAGAACGGCGGGAGCATCGGCAGCGGGAAGGCGCCGCCCGCGCTCGGGTTGCCCGCGATCACCACGAGCAGGATCGCCAGGCCGATGCCGACGATCCCGAAGACACCCTGGAGGGCGAGCGTGGCTGCCCCCACCGAGAAGGTGACCAGGGCGCCGAGCCCCCACAGGGCCGTCACACCGCCCGGCAGGGCGTCCAGGATCGGACCCACGATCACCGCGCCGCCGAGCCCGCCGACGATCGCCACCAGCGCCATCACGACCAGCCGGATCACCGCGCGGCGCGGGTTGGCGGGGCGGGCGCCGGTGCTGATCGCCAGGATCGAGGCGCACAGATAGCCGCCGACGCACCAGCCGACGACCAGGTAGAAGGACGACAGGCCGTCGAAGTCCTCGGGTGAGGCCGGGGCCACGTCCACCGTTCTGAGGGTCCGCTGCTGGGAGGTCTCCAGGGCGGTGAGGTACTGCTCCAGGGTGGTGGCGAGGACGGTGCCGCCGCCGCTCGCGACCAGGAGGGTGTCGGTCGTCCGGGCCGGGTTGATGATCAGCGCGCCGTCGATGTCCCGGTTCATGATCTGCTCCCGCGCCGTCGCCTCGTCGGCCACCGCGCGCGGGTCCAGCGGCTCGCCGGGCAGCCTGTCCAGCCGGGCCACCGCCTGCTCGACCGCGGCCTGCGGCGCGACCACACCGAACGGCACATCCTTCGGCTTCGGATTGTGGAGTGCCCCCACATAGGACGCAATGAACAGCAGCTGGAGGGCGACCACGCCGAGGACGAGCAGCGTGGCACGCGGGGTGACCGCGTCCTTCACCTCACCGAGAAAGCTGTTCCGTGTCATGTCCTCACAGTCCGAGGCGAGGGACGTTTCCGCAGGTGGGAGAGGGCCGAACGGTTGTCGTACATGTGTTCGGGTTTTGGTCTATGGTGGGGGTGAGGCAGTCGGGAACTGATGTTCGATATCGGAGGTGTGGATGCCTGGGTTCACGCATCTGCACACCGTCTCCGGGTTCTCCCTGCGCTACGGCGCCTCGCACCCGGAGCGGCTGGCCGAGCGCGCCGCCGACCGGGGCATGGACGCCCTCGCCCTCACCGACCGCGACACCCTCGCCGGCACGGTCCGCTTCGCCAAGGCCTGCGCGAAGGCGGGGGTACGCCCGGTGTTCGGCACGGAACTGGCGGTGGAGCGCTTCGCGCCCGTACGAGAGGAAAAGCGCCGCGCTCCCGTCCGCGGGGGTGCCTTCATCGATGAGTCGACACCCCGCGTCGCCTTCCTCGCCCGGGACGGCGCCCGCGGCTGGGCCGACCTCTGCAGAATCGTCACGGCATCGCACACCGGCGAAGGCCCGCCGCTACTGCCCTGGGCCGCCAACCGCGGCGACGGCCTGACCGTCCTGCTCGGCCCCGACTCCGACGTCGGCCGCGCCCTCGCCGCCGGCCGCCCCGACCGCGCGGCCCGGCTGCTGGTCCCCTGGCGGGAGGTCTACGGCGACGCGCTGCGCCTGGAAGCCGTCTGGCACGGCCGCAAAGGCACCGGCCCCGGCTCCCTGCGGCTGGCCGCCCGTACCGTCGGTTTCGCCGCCGAACAGCGGATCCGGCCGGTGCTCAGCAACGCCGTCCGCTACGCCGACCCCGGCCAGGGCCCGGTCGCCGACGTCCTGGACGCCGCCCGCCGGCTCGTCCCCATCGACCCCACCAAGGAACTGGACTCCGGAGAGGCCTGGCTCAAGGACCCCGGCGCCATGCTGCACGCCGCCGAGCGGATCGTGGAGGCCGCGGGCTTCCGGCGCGATACCGCCCACCGGCTGCTGGAGCAGACGCAGGCGACGGCCGCCGAGTGCCTGGTCGACCCCGAGGACGACCTCGGCATCGGCAGCGTCCACTTCCCCGAACCGCATCTCGTCGGCGCGGGCCGCCGTACCGCCCAGCGGGTGCTCGCCTCCCGGGCTGCGGCGGGGATGGTGCTGAAGGGGTACGCCGACAAGCGCGCCTACTGGGAGCGGATGCACCGGGAGCTGGACATCATCGCCCACCACGGCTTCGCCACTTACTTTCTGACGGTCGCTCAAGTGGTGGACGACGTACGGGACATGGGAATCCGGGTGGCCGCACGCGGCTCCGGTGCGGGCTCGCTCGTCAATCACCTTCTCGGCATCGCCCACGCCGACCCCGTCGAGCACGGGCTGCTGATGGAGCGCTTCCTGTCCAAGCGCCGGCTGGTCCTGCCCGACATCGACATCGATGTGGAGTCCGCACGCCGGCTCGAGGTCTACCGCGCGATCATCGGCCGGTTCGGCACCGAGCGGGTGGCGACGGTCGCGATGCCGGAGACGTACCGCGTCCGCCACGCCATCCGGGACGTGGGCGCGGCCCTGTCCATGGACCCCGCCGACATCGACCGCATCGCCAAGTCCTTCCCGCACATCCGCGCCCGCGACGCCCGGGCCGCGCTGGAGGAACTGCCCGAACTGCGCGCGCTGGCGGGGGAGAAGGAGAAATACGGGCGGCTCTGGGAGCTGACCGAAGCCCTGGACGCCCTTCCGCGGGGAGTCGCCATGCACCCCTGCGGAGTGCTCCTCTCCGACGCCTCCCTGCTCGCCCGTACGCCGGTCATGCCGACCAGCGGCGAGGGCTTTCCCATGTCGCAGTTCGACAAGGACGACGTGGAGGACCTCGGGCTGCTCAAGCTGGATGTGCTCGGGGTGCGGATGCAGTCGGCGATGGCACACGCGGTCGCGGAGGTGGAGCGGGCGACGGGGGAGCGGATCGACCTGGACGGGGTGGCGCCGGGCGATCCGGCGACGTACGAACTCATCCGCTCCACCGAGACATTGGGCTGCTTCCAGATCGAGTCGCCCGGGCAGCGGGACCTGGTCGGGCGGCTGCAGCCGGCCGGCTTCCATGATCTCGTCGTCGACATCTCGCTCTTCAGGCCCGGTCCGGTCGCCGCCGACATGGTGCGGCCGTTCATCGAGGCCCGGCACGGGCGGGCGCCGGTCCGCTATCCGCACCCGGATCTGGAGGAGCCGCTGAAGGGGACGTACGGAGTCGTGGTCTTCCACGAGCAGATCATCGACATCGTCGACATCATGACCGGCTGCGGACGCGCCGAGGCGGACCAGGTGCGGCGCGGGCTCTCCGACCCGGAGTCGCAGGGGCGGATCCGGGTCTGGTTCGCGCAGCACGCGGCGGCCAAGGGGTATGACGCGGAGACGATCCGGCGGACCTGGGAGATCGTCGAGGCCTTCGGGTCGTACGGCTTCTGCAAGGCGCACGCGGTCGCCTTCGCCGTACCGACGTACCAGTCGGCCTGGCTGAAGGCGCACCACCCGGCCGCCTTCTACGCCGGGCTGCTCACCCACGACCCCGGGATGTACCCGAAGCGGCTGCTGCTGGCGGACGCGCGGCGGCGGGGGGTGCCGATCCTGCCGTTGGATGTGAACCGGTCGGCGGTCGCACACCGTATCGAACTGGTGTCTGAATCTCCTGTGGTGTGGGGGCTGCGGCTGGCTCTCTCCGATGTGCACGGCATCAGTGAGGCCGAGGCGGCGCGGGTCGCGGACGGGCAGCCGTACGCCTCGCTGCTGGACTTCTGGGAGCGGGCACGGCCGAGCAGGCCGCTGGCTCAACGGCTCGCCCAGGTAGGCGCCTTGGACGCCTTCGGTGCCAACCGCCGTGATCTGCAACTGCACTTGACCGAGCTGCACCGGGGAGCGCGGGGTGCGGGCGGTGGTCAACTCCCGCTGGCGGGTGGGCGGAAGACCGCGCCCGCCGGGCTGCCCGACCTGTCCTCCGCCGAGAAGCTCAGTGCCGAGCTGGGTGTGCTGTCCATGGATGCCTCGCGCAATCTGATGGACGATCACCGGGCGTTCCTGGAGGAGTTGGGCGTGGTCAGCGCGCGTCGGCTGCGTGAGGCGCGGCACGGTGAGACGGTGCTGGTCGCGGGCGCCAAGGCGGCCACCCAGACACCGCCGATCCGGTCCGGCAAGAGGGTCATCTTCTCTACGTTGGACGACGGCACCGGCCTGGTCGACCTCGCCTTCTTCGACGACTCCCACGACGCCTGCGCGCACACCGTCTTCCACTCCTGGCTGCTGCTGGTGCGCGGGGTCGTCCAGCGGCGCGGGCCGCGCAGCCTCAGCGTGGTGGGCTCCGCCGCCTGGAACCTGGCCGAGCTGGTCGAGCTGCGTGCGGAGGGCGGCCTTGACGTGGTCGCGGCGCGGCTTGCGGAGCCGGTGCCCGAAGGGGGCGGTGACTCGACCGGCGGTCGGCGCATCCATATGCCGACCGGATACGAAATGCATCCGTGGGCCGATCTGCGTCCTGCGGGTCAGGAGCCCTCACAGATACGGAAGTTGTGGCATCAGAGTCCGGGGAGTGCGGGATGACCATTCTCTGCGTACGTTTCCAACTGCCGCCGATGTACGAGGCGGCGCTGCCCGGGCTGCTCGGGTTGCTGGAGGAGTTCACGCCCGTCGTGGAGGCGTTGCCGCCGGACAGGGCGCTGGTCGATCTGCGGGGTGCCGAGCGGTACTTCGGGCGCAGTGCGGTGGAGCTGGCCTCCGTGATCCGGGTGCGGGCGCTCGCCCTGTACGGCGTGGACTGTGTGATCGGGGCCGGGCCGGGGACGATGCTGGCGCGGATGGCGCTGCGGGAGGCCCGGCCGGGGGTGACCTGTGTCGTGCCCGAAGAGCGGGACGGCGTAGTGGAGTTCCTCGCGGACAAGCCTGTCACCGCGCTTCCGGGGGTCGGGTCGGCGACGGCTCGCATTCTGTGCGAGTACGGGCTCGACAGCCTCGGCCGGGTCGCCGCCGCGCCGCTGTCCACGCTTCAGCGGCTGGTCGGGGCGAAGGCGGGGCGTGAGCTGCAGGAGAAGGCGAACGGGGTGGACCGTGGGCGGGTGGTGCCGAACGCGGTCGCTCGGTCGCTGGTGACGGAACGGCCCTTCGAGCGCGACGAGTTGGATGCCGACCGGCATCGTCGCGCGCTGCTCTCGGCCGCGGAGGAGCTGGGGGCGCGGCTGCGGGCACTGGACAAGGTGTGCGGGACGCTGACGCTGACCGTGCGGTATGCGGATCGGTCGGCGACTTCGCGCAGTCGTTCGCTGAAGGAGCCGACCGCGCATTCGGCCGCGCTGACCCGGGTGGCGTACGGCATGTACGAGGGGCTGGGGCTGCAACGGGCTCGGGTGCGGGCGTTGGTGCTGCGCGCGGAGGGACTCGATCCCGCTGAACAGGCCTCCTATCAGCTCAGCTTCGATCCTGTCGACGAGAAGGCGCGGAGGATCGAGGAGGTCGCGGATCGGGTGCGGGCGAAGTTCGGACCGCGGGCGATCACGGCTGGGGCGTTGGCGGCGTGAGCGGTTAGTGTGCGTTCATGAGCTGGCGCAGGCCGACCTACCGGGTCGTTGACGGGGAGAAGATCGACGGGACCTGGTGCCATGTCTGGCGGCGGAGTACGTACAACGAGGAGTACTTCGTCGAGGACTTGGTCGTCTTCGCCGACGGTGCCGTGCACTGTGAGGAGCGGACCGATCTGGAGGGGCTGGAGAAGTTGCTCCGGTCGGGGCGCGTCTCCGCGACGAAGCCCGACGCTCCCGCCCGTCCCGCCGATGCCCCCAAGTGGCGTTCCCGTAATTCCGAGCCGTGCACGCCTGAGAGTTTTCTCCTCGAAGTTGCCGACAAGATCGAGGAGTTGAGCGGTCGGCCGACTGCCTGGGACCGGCTTCAGGAGGCGATCCGGGGCTATCAGCGGGAGCCTTCGGAGGCTCGCCGGGTTCTGCTTCGGGAGGCCTATCTGGCGGTGCCGGCCCATCTGCGGATCTACGTCCTCGGGGACATGGATCTCCAGGACCGGCCGCTGCGGATCCTGGTCACCGACCTCGGTGAACCCGTCGACGGGGACGGTCCGGTGGCGACCGCCGAGATGCATCGGGACGCGCTGGCCTACTTCGACCGCGGTGACGAGGGTGTCCGGCGGGAGCAGGAACAGCGGGCCGTCCTGCACGCCGACGACCCGGCCGGACCCGGGCAGTCGGCCCTCGTCTCCCACCAGGTCGTCTATCCCCGCGGCTGGCCCGAGGAGCCCGGCCTCTTCGTGCTGCGCAACAACTACCCCGTGTCGATCGACTACGGCGGTCGGACCTACGCCTCCGTCCTGCACGGCTACTGGTCCCTGTCCGCAGCCGACCCCGCCGACCGCGACCGCATCCGTGCCGCCGAAACCGCCGACGACGCCCAGGAGTTGGGCGGGAAGGCGGTCCGGCGGGACGGATGGGCCGAGTTGCGGGTCGGTGTCATGGGCGGGCTGTTGCGGGCCAAGTTCGGCCAGCATCCCGAGCTTGCCGACGTACTGCTGTCCACCGGGGATGCCCGGATCAGTTACACCGGTTACTCGGAGTCGCCCTTCTGGACCGACGGCCGGGGACGCAACTGGGTCGGGCGGCTGCTGGAGCTGGTCCGCTCCGAACTGCTGCTCGCGTCGGTCAGTTGGCCCACGGCGGAGTGATACGGGTGCCGTCGGCCAGGTCCGCGGTCAGACCGATGGACGTGGTCACCCAGGTGATCGCGGTCTGATCCGTCGGGTTCTCGACCGCGAGGGTCGCGCCCGGGTTGATGATCAGCGTGTCGCCCGCGCCGATGTCGTCGGTGCGGCCGTCCAGGGTGACGCGCAGATTGCCGAGGAGGACGTGGAGGATCTCCTCCCGGTTGACGGTGTGCGCCGGCGCCTTGGTCCCCGGCGGGACCTCGCCGCGCCAGGCGCACAGCTCCTTGCTGCCGGTGCGGGGTGTGGCGTACGAGACGAAACGGGCGCCGTGGATCTCGTGAGTGACGGCGTCGGACGAGCGGATCACTGGCATGGGTTGGTTCTCCCCCTGGCGATGGTCAAGCAGCTTGACTATTCGGTACGCCCCTATAGTCAAGCCGCTTGACCGAATCGTCAAGGGTGTTTTGAATGCCCCCGTGCAGAACTCCGAGGCCCTTTCCCTGTCCTTCGCCCTCCTCGCCACCGCGGGTGAGCTGGTGCGACGTATCAACGACGGTGTGGTCGCGCGCGGTTTCGAGGGGAGATCCGCCTATGGGTTCGCGTTCACGCGAATCGCGGCGGGCGGTGCCACCGTCACCGAGCTCGCCGGGCATCTCGGTGTCACCAAGCAGGCCGCGAGCCAGCTCGTGGACGAGCTCGTGCGCAAGGGGTACGTCGAGCGGCGGCCCCATCCGCGGGACGCGCGCGCCCGGCTCCTTGTGCTGACCGAGCACGGGTGGGCCAATACGCGGGCCGCGGAGGAGGCGGCGGCGGACGTCGTGCGGGAGTGGAGTGCGGTGCTGGGGGAGGCGGAAGTGCGGGCGCTGGGGCGTCAGTTGCTGCGCATCGCGCCCAATGGACCCGTGCGCCCCACCTGGTGACGAGTCATCAACTATCACTGGAAGTTTTTACTGACGCGTAACTTCCCCCTTGAACTACTCGTCCGTAACTTGACAAGTGAACAGCATCCCGTGATCCGGATCACAGGGCGTAAAGCCATCGCAACTCCCTTGAGCCGCAAGGAGATCACCCGATGCTGCCCTGGAAGAGACTGCTCAGACCCCTGACCGCGCTGCTGCTGACCGCCGTGGTCGCCGTTGTCCCCGCCGCGACCAGCGCTCATGCCGCCGAGGCGCCGAGCAGCGGCTGGAACAACTACTCCTGCAAGCCGTCCGCCGCCCACCCCCGACCCGTCGTCCTGGTGCACGGCACCTTCGGCAACTCCGTCGACAACTGGCTGGGCCTCGCGCCTTATTTGACCAAGCGCGGCTACTGCGTCTTCTCGCTCGACTACGGCCAACTGCCGGGCGTGCCGTTCTTCTACGGCCTCGGCCCGATCGACAAGTCGGCGGAGCAACTGGACGCCTTCGTCGACAAGGTGCTCGCCGCGACCGGCGCCGCCGAGACCGACCTCGTCGGCCACTCGCAGGGCGGCATGATGCCCCGCCACTATCTGAAGTTCCTCGGTGGAGCGGCCGAGGTGAACGCCCTCGTGGGCATCGCACCGGACAACCACGGTACGAACCTGTCCGGCCTGACCAATCTGCTCCCGTACTTCCCGGGCGCCGAGGACCTGCTCTCCGCCGCCACGCCCGGCCTTGCCGACCAGATCGTCGGTTCCGCGTTCCTCACCAAGCTGAACGAGGGCGGGGACACCGTCCCCGGGGTCCGGTACACGGTCATCGCCACCAAGTACGACCAGGTGGTCACGCCGTACCGCAGCCAGTTCCTCGACGGGGCGAACGTACGCAATGTCCTGCTCCAGGACCTGTGCCCGGTGGACCTGTCCGAGCATGTGGCGATCGGGCTGATCGACCGGATCGCCTTCCACGAGGTGGCCAACGCCCTCGATCCGGCGCGGGCCACGCCCACCACCTGTGCGTCGGTGTTCAGTTGAGTTCCGCCGGGGCCTGACCAGCCTGAGCCGCCGGTCAGGCCCCGGAGTCCTGAGGTCAGCGGCTGTGCCGACCGCCCACCGCGCGCCGCCGGACCGACATGAACAGGGCCGCCGCGCCGAGCGCCAGCGCCGCCGCGCCGCCCATCGCGATGTACGAGGTGCTGCTGTCGCCACCGGTCTCGGCGAGGTTCTCCGTGGCACCGGCCGCCTTGGGCTGGTTGGCGGCGGCCTCCGTGGGCTCTGCCGTGGCCTCCGCGACCGGCTCCGCCGATGTACCGGCGTCCTGGTCGCCGTGACCGTGGTGCTCGACCGTCGACTCGTCGGAGCCGTCCTCGATCTGCTCCTCGGAGGGCGCGGAGGCGGAGGGCGCGGCGGAGTTCTCACCAGTGTTGCCACCGCCCCCGAAGGCGACGTCCGAGCAGGAGTAGAACGCCTCCGGGCTGTCCGAACGCTGCCACACCGCGTAGAGCACCTGCTTGCCGGAACGCTTCGGCAGGGTGCCGGAGAAGGTGTAGAAGCCGCCGGACGCTGCCGGGTCGGTGACCGTGGCCACCGGGTTCTGCAGATCCAGATCGTCCCAGGCCAGCGGCTGGGCGGGGTCGTAACCCTCCTTCGTGATGTACACGTTGAACGTGCCCTTGTGCGGGGCGGTCACGCGGTACTTGAAGGTGTACGACCCGCTGTTCACGCTGGTGGCCGGCCAGTCGGCGCGGGCCAGGTCCAGGCCCTTGAACTCGTCGGCGCCCGCGCTGCACAGCTTGCCGTCGGCGATCAGCTCCTGGTGGCGTCCGCCGGCGTCGCCTATCCGGATGCCGTTCCAGTCGTAGAGCGCCTGGGTGCCACCGGCCGCGACGGCCGCCTTGCAGGCCTCGGACTTCGGGCTCTCGGGCCCCTCCGCGTAACACTGCGAGACCCGGCTGACCGGGTCCCCCATCGAACCGTGCGCGGAGGCGGGCGCGGCGGCCAGCGCGGTCAGGGCGAGCGGCGCGACGGCGGCGACGGTTGCTGCGGTGGCGACCCTGCGGCGTGCGGGCATGGGGAACTCCTGGGAAACGGTCGTCGGTTGCTTGGCTGGAACCCGTGGGGGGCGATCAGCAAGCTAGCCCGAGAGAACCGCGAAATCGCCTGCTGGAGGCGGGTGATGGAGATCCTTATGGTCGCTTTAAGGGAGTGCTCAGACTGCGATCAGGTAGGTACGGTTCGGGCCATGACAGACGATGAGATCCGGCCCGCGAGCGCCGCTGACGTGGCGGCTGTGAAGAGCGTGACCGACGCCGCGTATCACCACTACATCGAGCGGATCGGCCTGGTGCCGCAGCCCATGGAAAGGGACCACGCGGCGAACGTGGCCGCGGGGCAGGTGTTCGTCACGGGGGATCCGGTGATCGGCCTCGTGGTGGTCGAGGAGCACGCGGACCATCTGTACGTCGACAACATCGCCGTCCACCCCGACGCCCAGGGGACGGGGGTGGGACGGCGGTTGCTGGAGTTCGTGGACGCGCACGCGCGTGTGCGGGGGCTGTCCGAGATCAGGCTCTACACCAACGCGATGATGTGGGAGAACCAGAAGATCTATCCGAAGTTCGGCTACGAGGTGGTCGAACGCCGCGTCGAGGGCGTCTACGACCGTTTCCATTACCGCAAGCGGCTGGACTGAAGGGCCGGTCAGCCGTCCGGCCACCATGTTCGTGCGATGTCCTTGCGGACCTCGGGTCGTCCCGCGGGACGTTCCTCGGCCTCCTCGCCGGTCATCCGGCGCGAGTCCGTCTTCTTCAGGGGCTTCTGCACGGTGATGCGGCGCATGGCTGCCTCCTTCAGTGCCTACCGTGTTCCGTGTTCTCACGGAGGTAGACCCGTTCGGTGAGCCTTCCTCATCGGTGCGGTTCTGTCAGTGGCCGTTGTCACGATTCGGACTGTCAGTGGCGCGTGTCACTCTCGGGCGTATGGGGAAACAGAGTGACGACGCGACCGCACCGCGTACCGACTGGGACGCGGCGGCGGCTTCCTTCGACGACGAGCCCGACCATGGCCTGCGCGACCCCGACGTGCGCCGGGCCTGGTCCGGACGGCTGCGCGACTGGCTGCCCGGGCGGCCGAGCGATGTGCTCGACCTCGGCTGCGGCACCGGCAGCCTGTCGCTGCTCGCGGCCGAACAGGGACACCGCGTCACCGGCGTGGACAGCTCCCCGGCCATGGTCGGCCTCGCCCGCGCCAAGCTCGCGGGCCGTGACGCGGCGTTCCTGGTCGGTGACGCGGCGGTGCCGCCGGTGGGGGAGGAGCGGTTCGACGTGGTGCTCGTACGGCATGTCCTGTGGACGCTGCCCGTACCCGCGCGCGTGCTGCGGCATTGGGTGGGGCTGCTGCGCCCGGAAGGGCGGCTTGTCCTGGTCGAGGGCGTGTGGGGGACGGTCAGCCCGGTCGGCATAGCCGCCGACCGGCTCACCGGCCTCCTCGCCCCGCTCGCCTCGCACGTGCGCGTGGAGCGGCTGTCCGGCGACCCGCTGCTGTGGGGGAAGGCCGTGGACGACGAGCGGTACGTGGTGGTGGCGAGGGTCTAGGCCAGCAGCGCCTCGAAGCCGCCCTCCAGGGCCAGCTTCTCCAAGGTGTCGAGGGCGGCCACTGCCGCGGCCGCCGCCTCCGGGTCCGTCTCCAGCAGGTTGCTCTCCTCGAACTCGTCCTCGTCCAGCCGCCGTACGTCCGTGCCGTCCGCCGAGCGCCACAGGTCCAGGTCCAGGTCCTCGACGACCAGCTCCGTGCCGGAGAGGGTGGCCGGGCGGGCGATGTCGCAGTACCAGCCCTTCAGCGTGCCCGAGGGATCGCGGACCTCCATCACGGCGTACCAGCGGTCCCGCCAGTAGTACTCGGTGAAGACGTCACCCGGCTCGAAGCGCACAAAGCCGAAGTCGCGGACCTGCTCGCCCGCGAAGGGTGCGCGGACGACGATCCGGATGCCGTCGTCGGCCAGGACTTCCGCCGGGTAACGCATCTTCGTACGGCCGCTCTTGACGAGAACGACGTCCACCATCGTTCCCGGATCAGCCGAGTTCACGGACATACCGCACCTCCGTCGCACAGATCTCGTACCCGAACCACTTGTTGATCGCGAGCATCGGCTCGTTGCCGGTGTCGTTGCCCGTGAAAGCCTCCGTGTACCCGGCCGCGCGGGCCCGGTGCAGGGAGTCGTTCTTGGCGAGCTTGGCCAGGCCCCGGCCGCGGAAGGCGCGGGCCGTGCCGGTCATGCCGGTGCCGTACCGGGTGCCGCCGTCGGTGCGGGCGGCGCTGAAGGCGGCGGGGCGGCCGTCGACCAGGGCGATCGTGGTCAGCTCGAGGTCGGTGAGCGGGTGCCGCCAGGTCTCCTCCAGCCAGGCCTCGTAGTCACTGAGCTCGGCGGCGCCGGCCTCGCTGGGTTCGTCCGCCGTCGTCTCCGCGTCCAGGTCGAACACCGGGCGCGGATTGTCGGCGAAGTCGGAGGCGGGGCGCAGTTCGACGCCGGGCGGCGGGTCCTGGAGCGGCGGAAGCGCGCCGTTCGCGAGGTCGAGCCGGAGGAAGTGCGCGGAACGGCCCGGGCGGTAGCCGTGTGCCTCGGCGAAGGCGCGGTTGCCGGGCTCGTCCAGGACCCAGGCGAGCAGCCGGGTCGCGCCGAGGCCCGCCAGATACTCCTCGGCGGCGCGGACCAGGAGCGTGCCGGCGCGGCTGCGGGTGCGGTCCGGATGCACGTACACGTTGACGAAACCCTGCAGCGGCTCGGGGTTCTCGTGGAGCAGGCCGACCTGAGCGGTGCCGATGATCTCGCCGTCCTCCTCGGCGACGAGAGGCCGGTAGCGGGCGTCGGCATGGATGTGGGCGAGGTCGTAGGCGAGGGCGTCCGGGCTGACGAGGTAGAAGGGCAGGGCGCTGTGCCGGACAGTGGCGAAACCCTCCAGGTCAGCTCGGACTTCGGGCCTGATCTCGCGCACAATGACAGTCATGTGGCCGCACGTTACGGGCGGGGCAGGCCCGTGTGCCTCTCATTTTCCTGCGGGTACGGGACAATCGGTCCGTGACCTTGAAGATCCACATCGATGACAGCGCGCCGCCGTACGAGCAGGTGCGGGCGCAGATCTCCGAGCAGGCGCGGACCGGGGTGCTGCCGGTGGGGTACCGGCTGCCGACGGTGCGGGGGCTCGCCGAGTCGCTGGGGCTCGCGGCGAACACCGTCGCCAAGGCGTACCGGGCGCTGGAGACGGACGGGGTGATCGAGACCCGGGGGCGCAACGGCACGTTCGTGGCTGCCGCCGGCTCGGCCGCGGAGCGGGAAGCCGCAGCGGCTGCTCAGGCGTACGCGGAGCGTGTCCGGCGGCTGGGGCTTGCCGAAGGGGACGCCCTGGAGGCCGTACGAGATGCTCTGCGGGCCGCGTACGGAGAAGACCACTAGGCAGCGGGTACCCGGTCCGGTGTCCGTGTCACCGTCAGTCCCGCCTTAGTCGCCGTCCTCCCGAACTCCACCGCATCCCTCACCGCCGCCCCTCCGGGGTCGTTGTTGAAGTACGCGTACACATCCCGGCTGTCCGGCCAGGTGTCCGCGATGCGGCTCGCCCACGTCGTCAGGGACTGGCGGCCGTAGCGGGGCCAGGGCTGGGCTCTGCCCTGGTGGAAGCGGACGTAGCCCCAGTCCGTGGTGCGCCACAGGGGGGTCACCGGGCGGGATTCGACGTCCGCCCAGCACAGGGCCGCGCCACGCGACTGAAGGACCTCCCGTACCGTCCGTGTCCACCACGAGTCGTGCCGTGGTTCCACGGCCACCCTCGTGCCGGACGGGAAGCAGGACAGGCAGGCGTCCAGGAGGGCGGGGTCCGCTTGCAGGGTCGGGGGGAGCTGGAGCAACACCGGGCCCAGGCGGGGGCCGAGGCCCTGAGCATGGGTCATCAGGCGCTCCACCGGCTCCTCCGGGTCCCGCAGCCGCTTGATGTGCGTCAGATAGCGGCTCGCCTTCACCGCCACCACGAAGTCCCCGGGCACCCGGTCCCGCCACGCCTCGAAGTTCTCCCGCGACGGCAGCCGGTAGAACGCGTTGTTGATCTCGACCGTCGCGAAGCGTTCCGTGTACTCCTCCAGCCAGAGCCGCATCGGGCACCCGGACGGGTACAGGACGTCCCGCCAGTCCCGGTACTGCCACCCCGACGTACCGACGTAGAGGGTCATACGACCATCAAAGCACTACAGATACAGGCCCGCGTCCGCCTGGCCCCGTGGCTCCGGAAGCGACGTCGGGGAGGTGCCCCGGCGCAGTGCGTACAGCTCCGCGAGGGTGGCGCCCTCGCGGCCCACGCCCTCCTCGGCGCCCAGCCAGCCCACCGCCTCCGACCGGGTCAGCGGGCCGACCTCGATCCGGGCCAGACAGCGGCCGGGGCGGACCACGGCCGGGTGCAGGCGCTCCAGGTCCTCGTTGGTGGTGACGCCGACCAGGACATTGCGGCCCTGGCCGAGCAGACCGTCCGTGAGGTTCAGCAGCCGGGACAGCGCCTGGCCCGCCGTGTGCTTGGCCTCGCCGCGGATCAGCTCGTCGCAGTCCTCCAGGAGCAGCAGCCGCCAGCGCCCCTTGCCGGTGCCGTCCTCCTCGCCGATCGCGATGTCCATCAGATAGCCGACGTCGCTGAACAGCCGCTCCGGGTCGAGCACGCAGTCCACCTGGCACCAGTCCCGCCAGGACCGGGCGAGCGTACGCAGCGCGGACGTCTTGCCGGTGCCCGGCGGGCCGTGCAGCAGGAGCAGCCGGCCCGCGATGTCCTCCGGGGTCGTCTTCATCAGGCGGTCCATCGCGTCCGCCACCGGTGCCGTGTAGTTGGCGCGGACCTCTTCCCAGGTGCCCGCGGAGATCTGGCGGGTCGTGCGGTGCGGGCCGCGCCTGGGGGAGACGTACCAGAAGCCCATGGTCACGTTCTCCGGCTGGGGTTCGGGCTCGTCCGCCGCGCCGTCGGTGGCCTGGTCGAGGACCTTCTCGGCCAGGTCGGCGGTGGTCGCGGTGACCGTGACATCGGCGCCGCGGTTCCAGCGGGAGACCAGCAGGGTCCAGCCGTCGCCCTCCGCGAGGGTCGCGCTGCGGTCGTCGTCGCGGGCCACCCGCAGCACCCGGGCGCCCGGCGGCAGCAGCGTCGCGCCGGACCGTACGCGGTCGATGTTCGCCGCGTGCGAGTAAGGCTGCTCGCCCGTCGCGAAGCGGCCGAGGAACAGCGCGTCGACGACATCGGACGGGGAGTCGCTGTCGTCGACGTTGAGCCGGATCGGCAGAGCGTCGTGTGGGTTCGCAGACATGTCGTCATGATCCGGCACGAACGCTCTTCGTGCACTGGATTTCCCCCGGACGTAGCCCCCCGGAAATTGCTGCGGGACTGTTCACCGCCGAAACCTGCCCTCGCGCCCGTCACCCCCGTTACCGTTGCCCTCGATGGGACGACATGGGTGGAATTCGGGGGCACGGCGGTGGCGGCTCACCGCGCTGCTCGGCGTGGGCGTGGCCGCTCTGGCCCTGGTGGTGACCCTGTTCAACACACTGCCCGGAGGCGGCGCGAGCACCGAGGGCACCTCGCGCGAGGGCGACAAGGTGCACGGCACCCCGGCCTCCCCGGCGCCGGACGCCACGAAGCCGGAGGTGGGCTGGGGGTTCACGCACACCCAGTTCAGCGCCGACGAGGGTGACGCGGCCGCGGTGGAGCGGGTCGAGCAACGGCTCCCCGACGGGATGCCGCAGATCCAGCACATCATGGGCTGGGGCGCCGACAATCCCGAGCCGGTGAAGGGGCGTTACGACTTCGAGGCGATGGACCGCCGGATCGACTTCGTCCGTGCCTCGGGCGGCACCCCGGTCGTCACCCTGTGCTGCGCCCCGGACTGGATGAAGGGCGGCGAGTCGGGCGTCGACAACACCGACTGGAGCCAGGCCGCCCTGGAGACCGCTCCCGAGCCCGAGCACTTCGACGACTTCGCCGCGCTCGCGGTGACGGTTGCCAAACGCTATCCGGACGTACGGCACTTCGTCGTCTGGAACGAGTTCAAGGGCTTCTGGAACGACGCCGAGGCCCGCTGGGACTACGAGGGCTACACGCAGCTGTACAACCTGATCTACAAGGCGCTGAAGGAGGTCAACCCCGAGATCATGGTCGGCGGGCCGTATCTGGTGATGGACAGCCTCGATCCGCGCGAGGAGCACGCCTCCCCGACCTACAAGGGCAGTTGGGGCGCGATGGACCGGCGGGTCCTGGATGCCTTCTCCTATTGGAACGAGCACAAGGCGGGCGCGGACTTCGTCGTCGTGGACGGCTCCAGCTACACCCGGGACGACGAGCTGCTGCCCGACGAGTTCGCGGCGACCGACAAATTCACCGCCGTCGGGGAGTGGGTACGCGAACAGACCGGTGACGAGCTGCCGCTGTGGTGGGCCGAGTACTACGTCGAGCCCGCCGACGGCGACGACAACCGCCACGGCTGGTCCGAGACCCGCCGCACGGCCGTCCACGCCGCCGGACTGATCGCCATGGCCAAGGGCGGCGCCACCTCCGGCTTCTACTGGAACCCGGAGCCCGAGGAGGGCACCGAGTGCCCCGGCTGCCTCTGGACGCCCACCAGCGGCGCCGACGGCGGGCAGAAGCTGCCCCTGTACGACCTGCTGGCCCGGTTCGCGGCCGAGTTCCCGCCGGGCACGGAGTACGAGGACCTCAGTACCGCCCCGCACGCCAAGGTGCTGGCCACCGAGAAGACCGCCCTGGTCGTCAACACCCTGGACCGGTCCGCCGAGGCGACCGTCGACGGCAAGCGCATCAAGTTGCAGGCCTACGAGGTCAGGTGGCTCGACCGCCGAGCCACCTGACCGCTACTTGATCGTCAGGAACCGCTGCACCAGCGAGGCCAGCAGCACCGCCAGCAGCGGCAGCGAGAACCAGAAACTGCTCTGCAGCCAGCGCAGTTGGCGCACGCTCGGCCGCACCGCGACCCGGACCACCTCGCGCGCACCCAGCAGCACGATCAGCGCGAGCGCCGCCAGCGCCCCGACCACCGACCAGGGCGTCCAGGTCACCTGCGGTCCGATCGGACCGGGATCGGCCTTCGGGACCGCACCCGCGGGCTGCTTGCGCAGCGCGTACATGGTCACGTCCTCGTTGACGATGACCTTCCTCAGCTCCTGGCGCCGGTCCAGATTCTGGATGAGCCGAGACTCCCAGGCCTTCGAGTAGCCGACGTCCATCCGCAGATAGGTGACCTGACTGCGGTTGATCATCAGATACGAGTTCGGACCCGCGTCCTTCAGCGCCTTGACCAGGCCCGACACCAGCACCGGGTCGACCGGCGCCAGAGTGGGCAGATACTCGACCTTCTCCATGTCCCGCGCGCCCCAAGGCATCGACGGCGTCACGACGTTGACGGGGTCGTTGCTCAGCCACAGCAGCCGCGCGCTCGGATCGTCATGGGAGTACACGTACTCCATGGCCGCGACCTCGCCGGGCCTGACCCGCTCGAACGGCTCGTTGCCCCAACGGGCCACCAGGAAGCCGCCCATGAGCACCAGGCCCGCCATGAGCGCGGCGAGCGGGGCGAGGCTCACCCGGTCCTTGTCGCGCTCCTTCGCGGTGACGCCGGTACGCGGGAAGAGGGCCAGGCCCATCAGCAGGGCCGCGCCGGGCAGCGCGAACATGAAGACACGCAGCGCCATTTCGCCGCCGTAACTCTGCATGCCGAAGCCGAGGAACGGGACGAAGGTGAGGACCAGCAGGGAACGCTCGCGGTACTTGTGGTCGCGGCGGCGCCACCAGCCCCAGCAGGCCATGGCCATCACACCGCCGGCCAGCAGCACGCGCGTGTACAGCACCAGCTTGTGGGTGGAACTGCCGCCCTCGATCCGGCCGGAGACCGACGAGGAGACATTGGAACCGACGCCGCCGACGCCGCCGAAGAGTTCGTCGAAGTGCCCCGACCAGTACGGCTCGGCCAGGAAGCCGATCCAGGCCACCGCCATGACACCGAACAGGACGGGCAGTCCGCGCAGTTCGCTGCGGCCCACCAGCACCAGCACCGCCAGCACGCCCAGCATCACGAACGGGGTCAGCTGGTGGGCCGGCACGCTCGCCGCGAACAGCCCCATGACGACCAGCAGCAGCACCGCCCGCTGCCGCCGGTCCGTCGGCTCGACCTCCAGCTCGCCCGGCCGCACCTTCGTCCAGATCACCCGCGGCGCCCGGAACCACACCAGCAGGATCGCCACGAACACCAGATACAGCAGATAGGTGAAGCCCTGCGGCGAGAAGTAGTCCTGGCCGACCCAGCC
This sequence comes from Streptomyces sp. NBC_00287, assembly GCF_036173105.1. Taxonomy (NCBI): domain Bacteria; kingdom Bacillati; phylum Actinomycetota; class Actinomycetes; order Kitasatosporales; family Streptomycetaceae; genus Streptomyces; species Streptomyces sp. NBC_00287. The sequence continues at coordinate 2,062,792 of NZ_CP108053.1, read as the reverse complement.
GCTGAGCACGAACACCCAGATACCGGTCCACCGGGCCCGCCAGCTCGCCCGCATCGAGCGGGTCAGCAGGAACATCGGGATCAGGTACAGCAGTTGCATGGTCAGCGGCCACCAGCGGATGACCTCGGTGAGATCCGAGACCCCGCAGGCCTGCGCCACGAAAGCGGCCACCGCGAAGAAGCCCGGCCAGCTCCAGCGCGCGTCCAGGTCCGGTACGGCGGACCCGGTGCGGTCGATGTAGTCGAGGAAGCCGAGATGCTGCCAGGCCGTGGCGAAGCGCGGCTCGGTCTCGATCAGCGCGGGCAGGGCGTGCAGTGAGACGACGGTCGCCAGCAGGGTGACCAGCAGCAGCGCCCGGTGCTCGCGGCCCAGCCAGAGCAGCGAGGCAAAGGCTGTGACCAGCAGCCCGGCGCCGATCAGCGTCGGCATGGGCAGCACGGAGACCAGCCCGAGCCCGCCCATCTCGTCCAGATCGGCCTCGCCGAGCCGGAGCGCGGGCACCCAGTAGAGCAGCAGCGCGGCGGTCAGCAGACAGCCGAGGACCACACCGATGCGGGTGGGCAGCAGCGTCGGGGGCTCTTCGCGCGGTTCCTCCCGTACGGCCTCCGGCACTTCCGGTACGACGGCCTTCTCCTCCGCCTCGAACGGGGCGTCCACCTCCGGCTCGCGCTTCTCGACGGGCAGCCCCACCGCCCACGTCGGCCTCCGCAGCGCGGGGATTCCGGCCGGCGGGGTGCCCGGACCCGGCCGGACGTCGGGCCGGCGGTCCAGGTGGTCGAAGTCGACGTGGATGCCGAGGGCGAGCGTGTCCGAGTCCAGCGCCCAGGCGGGCCCGCGCCTGGCCGGCTCGCGCGCTCCCAGGTCGGCGAGGTCGCCGTCGGGTGCGGAGCCCTCGGGGACCTCGGCCGGTGTGGTCAGGACCGTCCGGTACAGCTTGGGCGCCGCGATGGCCACGATCACCGCCAGCGCGATGATCTCGGCGACGCCCGCGCCCGTCAGCCCCATCCGGGGGAGCAGCAGCAAGGTGAGACCGAGCACCAGGGCGCACAACAGGCCCTGGAGCCAGGCAAGACCGGCGGTCCGGCTCTGTGCCCGCAGCACCGCGAAGTAGGTCTCCATCACGACCCGCAGCAGCCCGCCCAGGGCGAACCAGCGCAGCAGCGGGGTCGCCGCGTCCGCGTAGCCCGTACCGAACACACCGAGGATCCACGGCGCACCGAAGAACAGGATCGCCGCGACCGGGATCATGATCTTCGCCATGCGCTTGAGCGCAGCCCGGGTGTTGGAGGCGAGCCGGCTCGGGTCGTGCGAGCCCTCGACGGTGAGCGAGGCGCCCATGTTGATGGCGAGCAGATTGACCGTGCCGCCGATGGTCGCGGTGATGTAGAAGTACGCGTTGTCCTCGGAGCTGACCTGCGCGGCCACGATCACGGGGATGAGATAGACCACGGCGAGCGAGAACAGCGAGCCGGTGTAGTCGCCCGCCAGGAACTTGCCGATCTCCCTCAGCGAGGGCGGTTGCGCGTGCTCCTCGGTCGACTTCTCATGCCGTGGCACCAGACGCCGGAACACCAGCCAGCCCAGCGGCAGTACCGAAATGGCGATGGCCGCGACCCAGGAGACGAACACCCCGGTCGTCGGGACCGCCGCCGCGAAGGCGACCAGCAGCCCCAGCTTCACCGCCGAGAAGGCGGTGTTGCCCACCGGCACCCACAGCGCGCTGCGCAGCCCGGTCAGCACCCCGTCCTGGAGGGTCAACAGATTCCAGGCCACGACGGCCACGACGAACCCGAGCCCCGCGACCGGCCCGTCCAGGAAGCGGTAGGACGGCCCCCACATGTCCAGCGTGACCAGGAAGACGCCCGCCGCCAGCGCCACGACCACCGAACTGCCCGCGTACGTACGGAAGATGAACCGCCCGGTGGCCCGGCCCGCGATCGGTATGAACCGGGCCAGCGCGCCGGTCAGGGTCACCGCGGTCAGGCCCGCGAGGAACTTCATCGCGGCGATCGCGGCGGAACCCTGGCCGACGGCCGACTCGGAGTAGTAGCGGGCCGCGGCCAGCCAGAACCCGAGACCGAGCACCGCGGAGATACCGGTGTTGAGCATCAGGGCGTAGGCGTTGCGAAACAGCTGGCTGCCGCGCCCCGACTGCTCGGGCGCCTCGGCGGTCGGCTGCGCGGCCTCGGTCGTGGTCGTCGTGTCAGACACGGGTTCGGATGGCCTTCCGGCGTACCTGTCGGGCTCTGCGGACCATGGCGTACCCCTTGGTGAGGGCGAGGTCCCGGGCGAACGTACGGGTGATCGCGCGGCCCTCGACCAGCCGCTGGAACTCCTCGGCGCCGGTGCTGCGCCGGACGGTGACCCGGCGCAGCGCGTACGGCCCCTGCTTGCGGCGGGCGAGGCCGTTGCCGACGGCCAGCGCCTGCGCGTACCCCGTCTCGCGTACCGCCTCGCGCACCCGGCGGCTGGAGTAGCCGTACGGATAGGCGAACGAGGCGGGGACCGTGCCGAGTTGGTCCGAGACGATCTCCTTGCACAGGATCAGCTCCCGGCGCAGCCTGTCGTCCGGGAGCTGGTCGAGCTGGGGGTGGGTGTGGCTGTGGCCGCCTATCTCCACTCCGGCGGCGGCGAGTTCGCGGACCTGGTCCCAGTCCAGCATGGTGTCCAGGGCGCCGCCGGTGTCGTACGGGCCGCGCAGCCAGCCGGTGGAGACGAACAGCGTGGCCGGGAAGCCGTGCTTGGCGAGCAAGGGCAGGGCGTGCCGGTGCACGCCCTCGTAGCCGTCGTCGAAGGTGACCAGGACCGGGCGCTCGGGCAAGGGACGGCCCGAGCGCCAACTCGCCGCCAGATCTGCGGTGTTGACCGGGGTGAGGCCCAGGTCGGCGATGACCGCCATCTGCTCGGCGAACGCCTCCGGTGTCACCGACAGGGTGCGGGTGGCGTCGTTCGGCTCGGACGACACCGCGTGGTACATGAGCACCGGCACGCCCGTCTCACTCATCCCCGCCCCCCTCGATCGCCCCCACCGAGTACGTCACACCGCCCCGGCGCGCCCGGACACTCCCGACGACATACCCGCCGGCCGCGGTGAGCACCCCGGCGACGATCGCACCCGCCCGGCCCGCACCTCCCGGCCGGGCCAGCACCGCGTCCCGCAGCCCGCGGACCACCCCGGCCGGCAGCACCCGGGTGGCGTACCGGCGCTCGGACTCAAGTCCCTTGTCCGCACCGACACTTCGGGCCACCAGAGCCTTCGACAGACCCTCGGCGTAAGCGCGGGTGCGAAAGTACCCGAAGTGCTCGCGCGCCTCCGGTACCCGGTGGTGGATCACCGCACGGTCGTCGATCAGCAGGACCGCGTCGGGTCTGGCCCGGGTGAGCCGGATGCACAGCTCCGTCTCCTCGCCGCCCAGTGGCCGCTTGTCGCCGTCGCGCCCGATGCCGGTGGCGAAGCCGCCCGCCGCGTCGAACGCCGTACGCCGGAAGGAGGCGTTGCCCCCGAGGACGTTGCGGACCCGGACCAGGCCGGGCGGCAGACCGCGGTAGGTGCAGCCGACCACCCAGTCGAACTCCTCCGGGAACCACGCCGGACGGCGGCCCGAGGCCCAGATCGGCTCCGTACGGCCGCCGACCGCCATCACCCGCGGGTCGGCGTACGACGCCGCGAAGTGCCGCAGCCAGTCCCGCTCGGCCACGGCGTCGTCGTCGAGGAACGCGATCACCTCGCCGTAGGAAACGGCGATACCGGTGTTGCGGCCCGCGGACAGTCCGCGGGGGCCCGCATTCGCGAGCACCCGGACATCCGTGGCCTCCTTGTACTCCTTGGCCAGGCGCTCCCTGAGGAGATCGTTGTGGTCGACGACCAGCAGCGTCTCCAGCGCCGGGTGGGACTGCGCCCGCACCGAGGCGACCGCCGCGAGGATGTCCTCCCAGCGGTCCTCGGTGTAGACGCAGATCACGACGGAGATGTCGGGACCGCTCAAGACACCTCTCCCCGGACCGAGTCGAGCATCGGGGAGCGCTCGGCGCGGCGGCGCAGCGCCCGCCGGTTGGAGCGTTCCCTGAGGATCACGTTGAGCACCCGGAACCCGTCCCGCACCGCACGCAGATTGCTGGTGCCGTGGATACGGAGGTACTCGTGACTGGGTATCTCCTGCACCTTCAGGCCCGCCTTGACCACCCGGATGTTCATCAAGGTCTCCACCTCGAAGCCGGTGCAGTCGAGGTCGATCTTGTCCAGGCAGTGCCGCCAGAAGGCGTTGTAGCCGTAGCACAGGTCGGTGTAGCGGGCGCCGAACTTGCGGTTGACGATCGTGCACAGCGCCCAGTTGCCGAGCTTGCGGATGAAGGTCATGTCGTCGGTGCCGCCGCCGTTGGCGAAGCGGGACCCCTTGGCGAAGTCGGCGCCCGAGACGAGCGCCGAGACATAGCTGACGATCTCCTGACCGTCGGCGGAGCCGTCCGCGTCGACCATCACGATGATGTCGCCGCTGCACGCCTCGAACCCGGTGATCAGGGCATCCCCCTTGCCCTTGCCCTGCTGCTCCACGACCTTCACGTCCGGCCACAGCGAACGGGCCACTTCGACGGTGTTGTCGGTGGAGTTGCCGTCGACCAGCACCACTTCGTGGATCCAGGCCGGCAGGGTCTTGAAGACGTACGGAAGATTCTCCGCCTCGTTCATGGCCGGGATCACCACGCTCACCGGCGGCGCGATGGCCAGATGCGAGGAGACGGGTCGATATGCGCCCGCCGTGGAATGCACGGCACCCGTGGCCGCCGGGCGCAGAACTGAGCTCATGAGTCTGGTCCCTCTCGTCCGGTGGACCGCCCGCCCCTGGGGCGGCCCGGCTGTGTGTCCGGTTCGAAAGGGGGGTTATCACTGGCATAACTCATCGGCTCCCGCGAAACGGCAGCCGATTGCGCGGCACGCCTCGGACCCACGTACCTGAGTACGCCGACCGAGTGCGGCACCCCCCTACCGCGCCCCGCGCCGGTTCCATCGCGGCCCTGAGCCCTCCCCTGGTCCGCTTGATGATGGTCCGATGCGGGTGAGATGTACGACGGTATTGATGATTGAGCCTGTATGGCAAGACCTGGAACGAGGCCTCACGTTTTTGATGGTTTTTCCGTTACTCGCCGACCTGAGCGGATCTTTCCCACCCTTTTGAGCAGCCGGTCGGCGGGTTCGAACAGCTCCGGCCGGGACACCACGACATTGCGCAGGGCCCGCACCGGGGCACGGCGTGCCCGATGTCCGAACGCCACCGGGTGACGGCGCGTCACCCACCCCTCGGCCACGCTGAGCTCGCGTGACTTCAGGGAGTCCTTGTATTCCTTCTGCCCCCGGCCGAGGTCCAGATAGGCGATGCCGTCGGCGGCGGCCGCCTCGGCCATCCGCAGATGCAGCACCAGACCGGGGGAGTACTTCGAGAACTCCGGGTCGTACGCCGGGAACCAGCAGGCCAGCACCCGTTCGGTACGCAGCCCGAAGTGCGCGGCGATCGGCTTGTCCTCGGCGTAGAGCACCGACAGGACCCCGGCGAACGACTCGGTGCGGGTGTGGAACAGCTGCTCCACGAGCCGGGTGATCCACTCCTGGGCGAAGCGGTCGCTGCGCCCGGTCCTGCGGTACTGCGCCGACTTCCAGTTCATCAGGGTGCGCAGCGCGGCCGGGTCCCGTTCGTCGTGCACATACCGCATGCCGGGGTGGTCGCGGCCCAGCTTGCGCTCCTTGGCGAGCGTGGTCCTCGTGAACTTCGGGGAGCGCTCCCGGAGTTGGCCGAGATACACCTCGTAGCCCTGGTCCACGTCCATGACCGGGGACGGGTAGGACCCGGTGGCCCCGGACCGGAACGCCGGCTGGCCCTCGACGAGGTGGTCGAACTCCCACACCGCGAGCCCGCAGGCCCGCAGCAGCTCCCTGGCGTCCCAGGTGAAGCCCGGCCGGTGCACGAGGCCCTGGGCGTCGGAGACGCCGAGCCCGATCGCGCGGCCGACACCGGTGGCCGTTCTCTGGTAGGGGAAGTAAGCGGCGGGCTCGCCGTCCTCCCGTACGACCGCGATCCGTACGCCGGAGCGGCAGCGGCCGACGGCGAGCGTGAACTCGGGTGACAGGAACGGGTTCGCCAGCTCGGGCGACCCGTGCAGATGGGCCTTGGACTGCATCGCCGTCCACGCCGTCCGGTCGGCGGCGGTCAGCTCGCCGGGACGGTACACGCTGATGTCCACGTCAGGGATTCCGCCTTCTTTCCGTACGGCCGCGCAGCCGCCGTACCAGAACCAGCAGGAAGATCAGGGAGCTGAGCGCGGTCACGGCCACGATGCCGCCGGTGGCCGACCAGCTGTGCAGGGCCAGCATCCCCTGGGCCACCAGCATGTTGACGACGACCGCGCCCGCCAGCGAGGCGAGGGTGCGGCCGAAGGGTTCAAGGCCGCGCAGGGCGGCGGCGATGGCCGCGGCCGGTGCCGCGAGCAGGAAGAACAGCGTGAGCGGGCCGCGCAGCGGTGAGTCGCTGTCGGCGAGCGCGAGCAGCGCTCCGGCCGCCCCCACGGCCGTCGCGGCGCCCGCCAGCAGCGGCGCCAGGTCCCCCGGTCCCGCGCGCTGGGTGCCGTCCGTTGAAGATGTCTTCAGCCTTAACGTCTGCATTGGCGACTTTGCCCCCCGAAGCGCCGGATGCCGGGCTTCAATGTGGCGCAGTCCCGAGGTGGCCGTCAAGACGGCGAGGGCGCACAGACGACTGTTCCCCGGAGGCGGTGGGGCACCTCCGGGGAACCGTGGTTCAGGGGTTACGGACGGGCTTCAGGCGTTACGAGACGAGCCGCAGGAGCCGGTTCGGGGAGCCGGTGCCCGGGCTGGTGACCACGCCGGTGGTGGCGCCGCTGGTCAGGGCCGAGGCGACCTGCGCCGGGGTGGAGGAGGTGTGGCCCGCGAGGTAGACCGCCGCGGCGCCCGCGACATGCGGGGTCGCCATGGACGTGCCGGAGATGGTGTTGGTCGCGGTGTCGCTGGTGTACCAGCCCGCCGTGATGGAGGAGCCGGGGGCGAAGATGTCCACGACCGAGCCGTAGTTGGAGTAGCTGGCGCGGGCGTCGGTGCTGGTGGTGGCGCCGACCGTGATCGCGGCGGCGACCCGGGCGGGGGAGTACGAGGAGGCGTTGGCGTTGCTGTTGCCCGCCGCGATGGCGTAGGTCACGCCGCTCGCGATGGAACGGGAGACGGCCGCGTCCAGGGTCGTGGAGGCGCCGCCGCCCAGCGACATGTTGGCGACCGAGGGACCGGTGTGGTTGGCCGTGACCCAGTCGATGCCGGCTATGACGCCCGCGGTGGTGCCGGAGCCGGAGTTGTTGAGCACGCGCACCGCGATGATGTTCGCCTTCTTGGCGACGCCGTAGGTGGAACCCGCGATCGTGGTCGCCACATGGGTGCCGTGGCCGTTGCCGTCCTGCGCCACGGTGTCACCCTCGACGGCGTCGTAGCCGTTGGTGGCCCGGCCGCTGATCTGGGTGTGGCTGATGCGCACGCCGGTGTCGATGACGTACACGTTCACACCGGCGCCCGCGGTGTCCGGGTAGGTGTAGGTGCCGGAGAGCGGAAGCGCGGCCTGGTCGATCCGGTCGAGGCCCCAGGGGGCGCTGGACTGCGTGGCGGTCGCCTGGACCCGCTGGTTCTGCTCCACGACGGCGACCGCGGGGTCGGCGGCGAGGCGGGCGGCCTCGGTCGCGGAGAGGGTCGCGGTGTAGCCGTTCAGTGCGGTGCTGAAGGTCTTCTTGACGGTGCCGCCGTACTCCTTGATCAGGTCCTTGCCCGCCGTCGAGGACGCCTTGAGCCCGGCGCTCTCCTTCAGCGTGACGATGTAGCTGCCCTTGACCGCGGTGGGGGAGCCTGCCGCGAGCACCTTGCCCTGTGCGGGTGCCGCTTCGGCGGGGAGTGCGGTGAGCCCGCCCAGCAGGGCGGCGGTCGCCAGACCGGTGAGGGCGGCGAACCGGGTTCTCTTGCTACGCAGTTGTGCCATTCGAGGGAGTCCTCCTCATTGGCGACGCGCGCATGGGTGGGCACGCGTCTGTGGGGGGTGCGCACGTGATCGCGCGCACGGCCGCGGAGCGTCGCGTTCCCGTTCCGGGCTGGATCAAGAGTGGGTGCTCTACGGGCGTAGAACAAGGGAGTTGACGGGCTGTCAACAAATCTGTCATGAGCACGTAATCGAACGCATGGTGAACGCACAGGAAGGAGGGTGGAACGACCCGGAAAGTTTTGGCATGAACACTTCCCGTCAACACGCGTAGTTGCTACCACAGTTGTGGCAGAGATCCTGCTAAAGGGAGGTTCCATGAGACGTTCCCGAATTGCCGTTTACGTCAGCTCGCTCCTCCTCGCCGCCGGCGCCGTGCTCACCGGCGCCGGCTCGGCCCAGGCCGCCACCGGCCCCTATGTGGCGCTCGGTGACTCCTACGCATCAGGCGTCGGCGCCGGGAGCTACATCAGCTCCAGCGGCGACTGCAAGCGCAGCACGAAGGCCCACCCGTACCTCTGGGCGGCCGCCAACTCACCCTCGTCGTTCGCCTTCACCGCCTGCTCGGGCGCCCGAACGGGTGATGTTCTGGCCAACCAGATGGGCCCGCTCAACTCCAGTACCGCCCTGGTCTCCATCAGCGTCGGCGGCAACGACGCCGGGTTCGCCGACGTCATGACGACCTGTGTGCTCCAGTCCGACAGCTCCTGCATCTCGCGCATCAACACCGCCAAGGCGTACGTCGACTCGACGCTGCCCGGCCAGCTCAACAACGTCTACTCGGCGATCCGCGCCAAGGCGCCCAACGCCCATGTCGTCGTGCTCGGCTACCCGCGCTTCTACAAGCTCGGCCAGTCGTGCCTCGGCCTGTCGGAGACCAAGCGCAAGGCCATCAACGACGCGGCCGACTACCTGGACGCCGCCGTCGCCCGTCGCGCCGCCGCGTACTCCTTCACGTTCGGCGACGTCCGCACCACCTTCACCGGCCATGAGATCTGCTCCGGCAGCTCCTGGCTGCACAGCGTCAACTGGCTCAACATCGGCGAGTCGTACCACCCGACCGCGCCCGGCCAGTCCGGCGGCTATCTGCCGGTCCTGAACAGCGCGGCCTGATCGGTTCCGCTTCTCAGTAGCTCGGTTCCTTCAGTAGCTCGGTGAAGGGGAAGGGGAGACCCCGTCCGTCGGGGTCTCCGTCTCACAAGTGATCGAGAACGGGACCGAGTTGGACGTCGACTCGACCGGGTCCCGGACCTCGACGCTGATCTCGTTCTCGAGGCTCCCGCTCTCCTCGCCCGTCGTCACGAACACCCGGTCCTGCTTGGTGCGGGAGCCTCCCTCGGGGAACGACAGCGTCTTCCAGCCCTGGTCCATGACATCGCCGTCCCGCGAGACCCAGCGATAGCTGACCTCCGCGGGGAGCCGGCCCACCGTGAACGTGGCCGTGAAGGCCGGAGCCTCGGCCTCCGGCGGCGGACAGACCCCCTCGTACTCCGTGTTCGCCCCGGCCAGCGACACCTGCACGGACTGCGGCGGCGGGGTCGACTTCGTCGGACTCTCGCTCGGAGTCGGCGTCGGGGTGTCCTTCTCGCCGGTCTCCGTCGGCGTGGTCCGTGTCTCGGGCTCGCTCGTGGTGCCGCCTCCGGCCTCACCGCCGTTGTCCTCCCGGTTCAGCAGCGCGTACGTCAGACCGGCCAGCGCGAGCGCCAGCGCGACCAGGCCCGCGACCAGGACGACGGCGGCACGGCGGTTGCGGTCGGGGCGCTCGGGGCCGGTGGGGGTCGTCGGCGTGGTGGGCGTGGTGGGCGCACCGGCGTACGGCATCGGCGGGGTCGGCGTCGGCGGCTGCTGGTGTGCCGCGATCGTCGGGGCGTAGGGCGCCGCCCGGACCGTGCCCGCGCGGGGTGTGCCGCCCGCGCCGATGATCCGCAGCTCCTGCTCGGCCTGCTCGGCCGACAGCCGCTCGGCGGGGTCCTTGCGCAGCAGTCCCTCGATGACGGGGGCGAGCGGACCGGCCCGGTGCGGCGGCGGCAGCTCCTCGTCGACGATCGCGCGCAGGGTGCTCAGCGGGGTGTCCTGACGGAAGGGGGAGTTCCCCTCGACCGCCGCGTACAGCAGCACACCGAGCGACCACAGATCGGACTCGGGACCGGGCGTGCGTCCCAGCGCCCGCTCCGGGGCGAGGAACTCGGGCGAGCCGATCACCTCGCCGGTCATCGTCAGCGCGGAACTGCCCTCCACCATGGCGATCCCGAAGTCGGTCAGCACCACCCGGCCGTCGTTCGCCAGCAGGACGTTGGCCGGCTTCACATCCCGGTGCAGCACCCCGGCCCCGTGCGCGGCCCGCAGCGCCGCCAGCACCTCGGCCCCGATGTGCGCCGCGCGCTGCGGAGGCAACGGACCCTCGGCGTCCAGGAGCTCGGCGAGCGAGATCCCGCGCACCAGCTCCATCACGATCCACGGCCGGCCGTCCTGCGTGGCCACGTCGTACACCGTCACCACATTGCGGTTCGCCACCCGCGCCGCCGCCCACGCCTCGCGCTCCAGACGGGCGTACATCCGCTCCACCTCGGCGGCCGGCAGACCGTGCGGGGCGCGTACCTCCTTCACGGCGACCTCGCGGTGCAGCACCTCGTCCCGGGCGCGCCAGACCGTCCCCATGCCGCCCTCGCCGAGCGGGGACAGGAGACGGTAGCGGCCCGCGATCACTCGTTCACTGCCCGGTGCGTCGGACACGGGCGCCCCCATTCGCATGCGCGCGAAATCTCCTTTTCCTCACAAAGTAGCTCAACCGAATGCGGATGCCGCCCCCTTGAGCACCAATCCGGCCCCAAGAGCTACGACGACCCACGCGGACAACAGCGGTGCGGTACGGCGGACCAGAGCCGCCAGTGGATGAGCGGCCCAGCGCGGACGCCGCTCCAGCACCCGGCTCGCCCCGGCCCCCAGCCGTACGACGGCGAACCCCGCCGCGGTGAGGGTGAGCGCCAGCCCGACCCCGTACGCCACGACGAGCAGCAGCCCGAACCAGGCGTGCCCGAGCGCGGCGGCACCGACCAGGACCACGATGGCCGAGGGACTGGGCACGAGCCCTCCGGCGAACCCGAGGAGGATCGTGCCGCGCACGGTGGGTGCGGTGGAGTGGGTGTGGGTGTGACCGCCGTGGGTGTGCGTGTGGGTGTGCTCATGCGTGTGGGTGTGCTCGTGCTCATGCGTGTGCGCGCCGACCAGGACGGGCGTGCGTACGTGCTCGTGGGAGTGCTGGTGGCTCCTTCGGTGCCGGGCCCGTCGTACGAGCGTCGCGCCCGCCGCCGTGACCAGGGCGCCGCTGGCGATGCCCAGCCAGGCGATGACGGACGGCGCCGCGGCCGAGCCGGCCGTGACCAGCAGGCCCAGGGCGATCACGCCCAGGGTGTGGGTGACCGTCACCGAGGCGGCGAGCGGCAGGACGTCCTTCATCCGGGCCTGTCCGCCGCGGGCCGTGGCCACCGCCGCCATGAGCGTCTTGCCGTGGCCCGGGGCAATGGCGTGCAGCGCGCCGAGGCCGACCGACAGGAACAGGGCGAGGGCAGCGAAGCCGACGGTGAGCTCCTCGCGGGCCACCAGCGAGTCCAGGGCCCGCGTCCAGCGGTCGGCGCCACGCGGCAGCACGGAGGCGGCGGGCGCGTCCCGCTCCTCATCGGCCAGCGCGGGGCCGCCGGGCCGCACGCTCAGGGAGGCGGTCGCGGTGTCGGCGGGGGAGGAGAGCAACTCCTCCGGGTAGTCGGTGAGCTCGCCGGACAGCGACTCCTTCGGTACGTCGGAGGCGCTGAGCGTCATCCGGTCGCCGCGCGCGGTGATCTCCCGCCAGCCGGGCCCGGACTCCGCACCGGCGGCACGGAAGTCGAGCGCCAGACGGTCGCCGTCGGGCAACGGAGCGCTGAGCGCACACTCCACGCGCAGGGTGTCGAGCCCGGCCTGCCCGGGCCCCACGCGCGCGTGACTGGTCTCGACGGTGAGGGTGACGCTCCGGCCGTCGACGGTGAGGGCGCTGTCCCGGGCGGCGGTTGAACACCGCCGCTCGGCCCACTCGTCGAGGCCCAGCCGCTGGATGTCCGGCTCGGCCTGGGTCGCCGGGATCTCGGCGAGGTCCTCGACATGGTCCACGCGCAGGGCGCCGGGCGCGGCGACGAGACCGTCGTAACGGTTGACGGTGAAGTTGCCGAGCGGGTGCGCGCTCGCGGGCGGGGAGGCGGCCAGCACGAGCGCGCCGACGGCCGTGAGCACGGCCGCGCCGGAGGCGACCAGACGACGGAGGGTCACTCGCCCGCCTCCAGGTCCTTGAGGGCGGCACGGGCCTCGCGGGCGCCCAGTGGTGAGAAGCCGGGGTTGAGGCGTAGGGCTTTGGTGAGGTGCTTCTCGGCGTCCCGCTCGTCGCCCGTGGCGCGCTCGATCATGCCCCGGTGGTAGAGGAACGCGGCATTGCGGTAGCCGGTGGCCGTGGCCCGGCGGGCATAGGGCAGCGCCTCCTCGTCCCTCCCGCTCGCGTGCAGCGCCCAGGCGAGGGCGTCCGCGGTGTGCACGGTGCGGCGACGGTCCCACTCGGCGCGGGCCGCGCGCAGGGCGGCGGCCTTGTCGCCGTGGTCGGCCGCCGCCAGGGCGGTGTCGAGGTCGGCGTTGACACCGTTGGCCCGGGCGAGCGCCGTCCAGGCGTCGACGAGGGCGTACTGGTCGCGGGCCCGGTCCTCTTGCCCGTCGGCCTCGTACAACTCCCCGAGCACGACGAGCGGCCCGGGGAGCGGAGACCGCGCGACGACGGCCTCCATGCCCTTCACGGCCGCGCCCTCTTCCCCACTGGCGGCCTGCGCACGGGCACGGCCCTCCAGAGCGGGCAGATAGGTGTCGTCGGCGGCGAGAGCGCGCGCGTACTGCGCGAGCGCCTCCTCGTAGTCGCCCTGGTTCCAGGCGAGTTGACCGAGCTGCGTGGCCACGAACGCCACGTCCGAGGGAGAGGTGGCGGAGGACAGGGCCTGCTCCAGCACCCGCCGCGCGGTCTTCACATCACCGCGCAGCTCGTGCACGTACGCATACCGTGTGAAGACGGGGACGCCCGGCCGCCGCGCATCGGCGACGTCGGCGGCCTCGGCGGCATCGTCGTAACGGCCGAGCTCGACGAGGGCGTCGATACGGGTGGCCAGGGCGCGCTCGTTGTAGGGGTTGGCGTCCAGGGCCCGATCCGCGTACGTGAGGGCATCCGGGAAGTCATGCCGGGCGGCAGCCAGCGCGGCCTGCCCGGCAAGGGCCTGATCATTACCGGGCTCCAGCGAGAGGGACCGCTTCAGCGCCTGCGCGGCGTGCGGATACCGCGAGGGGTCACCGTTGATACGAGCCTGCTCGACATAGGCGAGCCCAAGAGAGGCCCACCCGCCGAAGTCCCGTGGCTGCTCCCGGAGATGGGCCTGAAGCGCCTCAAGGTCACCGGCCATCAGCGCCACCGCCGACACAGCGCCGACCCCCCGCCCCGAAACCTCCCGCCCGCCTCCGAAAGCAACGGCCCCTGCCGTAAGCGCAACGGCCAACAGCCCAGCACACAGGCCAAGTTGAACGCGCGAGTTCATGACGACTCCTAGATCACTTGCCGAGAAAGGGTCCGACAGTGCCGGTCAGGGGCGCGGGGCGAAGAACCCCGCACCCCAACGGCGCCTAGTACGCCCGCTCCCGCATCCGCCGCCACCAGAGCAACCCGGACCCGATCAAAACGACCCCGATAGCCCCCGCACCCGCGGAAGCCGCGATCAGCGTGGTGTCGGACGAACTGCTGGAACCGGCAGGCGACAACGCGTCTCCGAGCTGATTCCGTACGTCATTCCCCCCGGACGTCCCCTTCGCCAGCGGCCCCCGAGACCCCTCCGTCGGCAGCGCCACATACGGGAACGCCTTCTCGAACTCCTTGTCGTTCTTGTCGACGGCATCCCCCAAGTCGTTCTTGGCGCCGACCAGTTCACCCTCGACCACCTGAAGCGACGCATCGATCACGTCATCCGTCAGCCGACGCCCGTTGGGAAACCCGGAGTTGTCCCCGTCCAGCACACCCAGCCGCTTCGGCTCGGCGGCCGGCTTGATGGACGTGTTCAGCCGCAGCTCCTCCGCGGGCCGCACATGCGGAGGCTGATTGAGCCCCTTCACACCCTTCAGGAACACATCGACGAGGTCGTTCCGAGGCTCAGCAGGCGCCGGAATCTTGTAGATCGCCTCGATGAGCTTCGGCAGCTCCGGATTGGTCACGTTCTTCAGGAACTGCGAGTCGTTCCAGGGCGCGCTCGCGTTGAACTTGTCCTTGTCCTTGATCGGATTGACGACCTCGTTCACGAGCGGCATCCCCAGCCGGGAGACCTGAGCGAAGTGCCCCTGCGCATTCTTCCGCTGGGTGGTCGACCAGATCCCCACGATCGGCTGCTCGGCCGACTCCGTGATCATGTGCGTAGGCACCTGAAGGGCGATCGAGTTGACGTTGTACCCCTTGAGCGTGTCGTTTCCGACCTCGCTCAGATTCCCCCCGTACAGCAGGTCGAAGACCCGCAGATCGAGGAAGAACGGGTCATCGGCCTGACCGGCGAACGACGAGGCGCCACCGGCCAGTTGATGGACAGCCTGCGAGCGGAGCTTCGCGTAGTCCGGCATCGACGCCTTGCCGACGTTCGACGGCGCCACCGGCACATCGTTGGCGACCTTCGTCTTCGACACCAGGTGCTGGTTCTTCAGCCGCAGCAGATCGATGTCGTAGGTCTGCGTGACGTTGAGGTCGGGATCGTCGAGGCTCTCGACGGGCCCGGTGTTGTACAGGAACGTCTTCTTGTTCTTGGTGTGCGTCTTGAACGTGAACCGGTACAGCAGCTCACCCTGCGCGTCACCGTTGTTGTCGATGTGGATGTCGTACTGCGCGTCCTCGGCGAACGTGAAGAAGTTCGGTCCGCCGGCCGGCTCCTCGAAGGGGATCCAGTTCGCGACGATCGTCGTCGTGTCCGGCTTGTCGGGGCTGACGAACGCGTACACGTCCGTGTTGTCGTACTGCGGAGTCCCCGAGATCAGCGGGGCCTCCCGGTGGCTGGAGGCGGAGGCCGCCCCCGGTTCCAGCGCGGTCACGCCGGCGGCTGCGAGCCCCCCGGCGGCCAGCGCACCACAGATGAGGGTCGCGACACTCGTGCGTCCCGCGCCGCTCCTGGAGATAGGTGTCATGCCGTCCGTCCTCGGTTCAACTTGCCTGACGCACCGGGATTCGGAGCGGGGTGCGGGGCGGATTGGTCCGACCCGAAACTGATTTGGCGGCCCGCCGACCCGCGTTTTCGACCTTCTGATCCGTAACCCCATCCGGAGGTGGGTGCGTTGCGAATACCTCGTGGGGCGGGACGGCCCAGATGCGGTCTCGCGGGAGGGGGAGACGAGTTGGAGGCGGACGAGCTTCTGGTGCTCGTGGCGGGTGGGGACCAGAAGGCATTCGAGGAGTTGTACGGGATCGTGTCGGGCCCGGTGTTCGGCCTTGTGCGGCGGGTCGTGCGGGACCCGGCCCAGTCGGAGGAGGTGGCGCAGGAGGTGCTGCTGGAAATGTGGCGGTCAGCGGGGCGGTTCGACCCCGGCCGGGGCAGCGCCCTGTCGTGGATCCTCACCCTCGCCCATCGCCGGGCCGTGGACCGGGTGCGCAGCGCCCGCGCGGCCGGCGAACGCGAGCAGCGCGAGGCACGCAAGGCCCATCACCCCGCCTTCGACCAGGTGTCCGAGGAGGTCGAGGCGGGCCTGGAGCGCGAGTGGGTGCGCCGCTGTCTCGACCGGCTCACCGCCCTGCAACGGCAGTCCGTCACCCTCGCCTACTACGACGGCTACACCTACCGTGAGGTCGCCGAGCGGCTCTCCCTGCCGCTGGGCACGGTCAAGACGCGGATGCGGGACGGGCTGACCCGGCTGCGCGAATGCCTGGGAGGTGCCGTATGAGCCTCTTCCGCCGCGGCGATCTCCACTCCCTCGCCGCTCCCTACGCCCTCGACGCTCTGGAACCGGGGGAGCGCGTGCGCTTCGAGAAACATCTGAAGAAGTGCGACCGCTGCGCCGCCGAGGTACGGACCCTGTCCGAGGACGCGGTACGGCTGGCCTGGTCCACGTCCGCCCCGCCGCCGGCCGCGCTGCGCGAACGGGTCCTGGCCGCCGTACGGACGACTGCTCAGGAGCCCGTGCGGGCGCGGGAGCCGCAGTTGCCGCCGCATGTGTGGGGGATGCAGGCGCCGCCGGCCCGGGTGCGGGAGCGGCGGCCTCTGTTCGTGCCGTTCGCGACCGCCACGGCCGCCGCTGCGCTCGTGGTTGCCTCGCTGTTCGCCGTGCAGGCGAATCAGACGCAGGAGCAGCTGGATGCCGAGCGGGCGCAGGCGCGTGAGATCGCCCACGTTCTCGCTGCTCCCGACGCGCGCGCGAGCACCGGGCAGGACGCCGAGGGCCGGAGTATCGGAGTGATCGCTTCCGCATCGGAGGGGAGCGCGGTCGTCACCCTCGGCAGATACGACGACCTTCCGGGCGACCGCGTGCACCAACTGTGGGTCATGCGCCCCGACGCGCAACCGCGCTCCCTCGGGCTCTTCGACGGCGACACGCCCTTGGTCGCGTCCGGCCTGGACACCTCCGCAACGTCACTGGCTGTGACCGTCGAGCCGGACGGTGGCTCGCCGCAGCCCACTACTCAGCCGGTGGTCCAACTCGCCCTGAAATCGGTTGGATTCGGAGAGTAATCAAGGGTGAATCGTCAACACCCTTACAGGGAAGGTGAATCCTGTGACCGCAATACACGAGTGCCCCAAGGGGGCGATAGGGTTACCCTGCCCGGGCCGGGTGGACTCGTACGGGTGGGGAGTGACATGGAACAGATAACAGTGCGCAGCAGGGCCAGGGTCCCTGCGATCACCTGCGGGAGCAGCGCGACCAGTTCGCGCCTCGACCGCCATCTCTCGGTGCTGGCGGGTCCCGCCGTGCCGCAGCAGAAGACGGCCGAGGCGACCTCACTGATGCGTGAGCTGACCGCCCGTGAGCCCGTGCGTCAGCACAGCGACCGGGGTGCGCGAGTCCGTCGCGTCTCGCTCTTCGCGCCCCTGCGCCGACTGCGCCGTTCGCTGTTCGGCGGCCGCTGAGCCGCTTTGCCCGCGCTCAGGCGGCCACGCCGTCCCGGCGCAGCGCTGCGATCTCGCCGTCCGTCATCCCCACGGCTCGCAGCAGCGCCTCGGTGTGTTCCCCGAGCGCGGGCACATCCCCCATACGGGCCGCGTCCGCTCCCGGCAGCGTGATCGGCGGCAGCA
Organism: Streptomyces sp. NBC_00287; assembly: GCF_036173105.1. Taxonomy (NCBI): domain Bacteria; kingdom Bacillati; phylum Actinomycetota; class Actinomycetes; order Kitasatosporales; family Streptomycetaceae; genus Streptomyces; species Streptomyces sp. NBC_00287. The sequence goes on along the minus strand of NZ_CP108053.1, from coordinate 2,045,469 downwards.
GCGCCCTGAGCGGCCCCACCGGCGACCCCACCTCCCGCCACCGCTCCCGGGCCGCCAGCTGCGGATGCTCCGCCACCTCGTGCAGATCCCTCAGGCGTGCGCACGCCAGACCCGCGCCCTCCAGCCGCGCCAGCGCCTCGTCGGTGCCGAGCGCGCCCAGCGCCTTCGCGACCAACTCGTCCGTGCGCTCCCGGTTCACCACCCGCGCCGCGTTCGTCGCGTAGGCCGGTGCGGTCCCCAACTCCGGCCGCTCCAGCACCTGTTCGGCCAGCCGCCGCCACTCCCGGTCGTTCTGCACCGACAGCAGCACCCGCCCGCCGTCCGCCGTCGGATAGGCGTCGTACGGCGCGATGACGGCGTGCGCAAGACCCGTGCGCGCCGGTGCCGTGCCGCCGTGCATCGCATGGTGCAGCGGATGCCCCATCCACTCCGCCAGCGACTCCAGCATCGACACCTCCACCGGCCCGCCCCGCCCGGTCGTGCCCCGGCGCACCAGCGCCGCCAGCACCCCGGAGAAGGCGTACATGGCCGCCGCGATGTCGGCCGCCGGGATCCCCGCCTTCACCGGCTGCTCCGGCGTCCCGGTCACGGACACCAGGCCCGCCTCGCACTGCACGAGCATGTCGTACGCCCGCTTGTCCGCGTACGGGCCACCGGCGCCGTACCCCGAGATGTCCACGGCGATCAGCCGCGGGTGCGCGGCGCACAGCGTGGCCGCGTCGAGGCCGAGCCGGGCGGCGGCGCCCTGGGCGAGGTTCTGCACGAAGACGTCCGCGTCGCGCACGAGCCGCCGTACGACCTCCAGGCCGCGCGGGTCCTTCAGGTCCAGGGCGATGGACTCCTTGCCGCGGTTGCACCACACGAAGTGCGAGGCGAGTCCGCGCGCGGCGGTGTCGTAACCGCGCGCGAAGTCGCCGCCGTCGATCCGCTCGACCTTGATCACCCGGGCGCCGAGATCGGCGAGCTGCCGGGTGGCGAAGGGGGCCGCGACGGCCTGTTCGACCGCGACGACGGTGATGCCGGTCAGGGGCAGCGGCTGCGATTCCATGCGGGCGATCATGCCCTGTGGGCGTCAGCCTTCGCCACGGGTGTACCGGCGCACGGCGAGCGGCGCGGCCACGGCGATCAGTACCGCGCTCCAGGCCAGTGACCCGGCGATCGGGTGGGCCACCGGCCAGGCGGCGTCGTGCGGCACGGGGGCGTTGCCGAAGAGGTCCCGCAGGGCCGTGGTGACCGCGCTGATCGGGTTCCACTCGGCGAGGGTGCGCAGCCAGCCCGGCAGACCGTCGGTCGGAATGTACGCGTTGGACAGCAGCGGCAGGATGAAGGTCGCCCCGCCCAGCTGACCGGCGGCCTCCTCGTTCCGGGTGAGCAGCCCGAGGAAGATCCCGACCCACGTCGTAGCGAACCGGAACAGCAGCAACAGCCCCACGGCGCCCACCGCTTCGAGTGCGGACCCCTCGATCCGCCAGCCCACCGCGAGGCCGACCAGCAGGAACGGCACCGTGCCCACCGCCGTCACGACCAGATCAGCGCCCGCCTGCCCGAGCGGCACGGCGGCCCGGCTCATCGGCAGCGTACGGAAGCGGTCCATCACGCCGCGGTGGGTGTCCTGGGCGGTCTGGAACATCCCGGTCATGATGCCGTTCGCGGCGGTCGCCACCAGCAGCCCCGGCACCAGGAAGGACCGGTACTCCGCGCCCGGCATCGCGAGCGCGCTGCCGAAGACGTAGCCGAAGAACAGCAGCATGGTGATCGGCATGGTCTGGGTCAGGATCAGCAGCCCCGGGTTGTTGCGCAGCCGCCGCAGCTGGCGGCCCAGCATCGCGCCGCCGTCGTAGGCGAGAGTGCTCATGCCGCACGCTCCTCTTCCTGGGTGAGTCGCAGGAACACGTCGTCGAGAGTCGGCGGTTTGAGGCTCGCGTCCAGCAACGGCACGCCTGCCGCGTCGAGTTCGCGCACCAAGCGGGGGAGCGTGAGCGTGGCGTCCCGGGCGACCGCGCCGACGGCGCCTCGCTCGTGGTCGAACGACGGCTCGGTACCGGTCAGTTGGTCCAGTACGGCCGCCGCCTTCGCCATGACGTCCGGATCGGCGACGACGACCTCGACATGTGCGCCGATGGTCGCCTTGAACTGGGCCGGCGAGCCCGATTGCGCGACCCGCCCCCGGTCCACCAGGGCGATGTCGTCGGCGAGTTGGTCGGCCTCATCCAGGTACTGCGTGGTCAGCAACACGGTCGTGCCGTCCTCGGTCAGCTCCCGTACCGCCTCCCAGATGCGGTTGCGGCTCGCGGGGTCGAGGCCCGTCGTGGGCTCGTCCAGGAACAGCACCTCGGGGCGGCGCACGAGGCTCGCCGCGAGGTCCAGACGACGGCGCATCCCGCCCGAGTACGTGGCCGCCGGCCGGTCTGCCGCCTCGGTCAGCCCGAACCGGTCCAGGAGTTCGGCGGCGCGCTCGGCCGGGCCGCGCACCCGGTGCAGCCGGGCGAAGAGACGCAGGTTCTGGCGGCCGGTGAGGTCGCCGTCGACCGAGGCGTACTGACCGGTGACGCCGATGCTGCGCCGGACCGCCCCCGGGTCCCGCAGCAGGTCGTGCCCGGCGACGCGGGCCGAGCCGGAGTCCGGGCGCAGCAGCGTGGTGAGCAGCCGTATCGCCGTGGTCTTGCCCGCCCCGTTGGGCCCCAGAAGCCCGCAGACGGTCCCCTGCGCGACGGCCAGATCAAGGCCGCGCAGCGCGTGGACCTCTCCGAACCGCTTCTCCAGACCTTCACTAAGTGCAGCGTACGTAGAAGTCATGGGTGGACCATAGCGCACTACGTACGCTGTACGTAACTAGGATGGTGGCCGAGGTGATGATCGATGGCGGGCAAGGCGGCCGAACCCGGGGTGATCTGGGCGCGACCCGAGCGGACCGGGCGAGGGCCCAGGCCCGCGTTCACGCGTGCGGACATCGCGGCAGCCGCAGTGCGGATCGCCGACGCCGGCGGGCTGGATGCCGTGTCCATGCGGCACGTGGCGGCCGAGCTGGGCTGCGGCACCATGTCGCTGTACAACTACGTCCCCCGCAAGGAGGACCTGCACGAGCTGATGATCGACGCGGTGGGCGCCGAGCACGAGATCCAGGAGCCCTCGGGCGACTGGCGCGCCGACATGATCCGCAACGCGCAGGAGACCCGCGCCATCATGCGCCGCCACACCTGGGTGCCGCGGCTGATGTCAGGGGTGTACGGCTTCAGTCCCCACACCCTGCGCTACCTGGAGCACTGCCTGGCCTGTCTCGAACCGCTCGACGTCCCGTACAGCGTGAAGATGGAGCTCGTCGCGCTGCTCAACGGCGTCGTGACGACGTACACCGCGAACGAGATCGCCACCGCCGAGCGGACCCGCTCGATGCCTTGGTCCGAGGAGGAGGAGAACGCGGTCCGCATCGCCTACCTCGGTAGCCAGGTCGCCACCGGCGCGTATCCGCGACTGGCCGCCGCCTTCATGGAGGACAGCGGGCCGATCGATCTGGAGGCGGTGTTCAGCCGGGCGCTGGAACGTGTCCTGGATGCCTTCGATCCCGATCTGCGCTAGAGAAGCGCGAGTTGCCCCTCGGGGCCCTCTTCATGGCCGTCGAGTACCGAGGCCGGCCGGCGCGCCGACTCCGGCACCGGGAACACGCCCGCCTTCCGCAGCTCGCTCGCCGTGATCCGGGCCGTCAACTCCTCCTGGAACGGCTGGAGTTCCGCCAGCAGCGCGAGCACGGTGATCAGCTCCAGCAGTTCCGACGTCCACGTCTGCGGCCACGTCGTCGGGCGGATCGCCGCCAGCGTGCCCGGTTCCGCTGCATCCGCGGTGCGTGCCGTGAACCACTGCTCCAGGACCCGGACGCCGCCCACCTCGAAGTCCCAGGCCTGAGGCGGTACCGGGGAGATTCGGCCCTCGTCCAGATGCAGGGCCTCGTCCTCGCGGTCGTAGTGGAGGGTCAGGGGGCGGGAGGGGAGCGGTGCGCGTACGTACGGGCGGCGGCCGCCGGGGAGCTTGGGGCGGTCGCCGTCGCGGCGCATCAGCCAGAGGGTGCGATGGCCCAACTCCACGCCCCTCGCCCAGAGTTCGGGGTCCGCGGTGAGGGGGACGGTGAGGTCGGGGCGGGCCGTCGCCAGCGCCCAGGCAAGGACGTCCGCCGGACCGGGGGTCAGGCCCAGTCGAGTCGCCAGGTGCTCCAACAGGCCCGGTGCCAGGTTCGGTTCCGTGCCGCCCGGGCGGCGGAAGAGGGGGCGGATGCGGCCGGGGCGGAGGAGGGGGAGGAGGGAGGTGGCGAGGAGCTGGTCGGGGGTCTCGACCAGGAACGTCTGGTGCTCGTCCGCCACCCGCCACAGCTCCGGGCGGGCCGCGTCGATCAGGCGGTGGTCGGGGATCAGCCACTGCTCGTCGAAGGGGGCGTGCAGCACGCGCACCGGTTCCGGGCACGGGCCCGAGGCGCGGACCAGCTTCTCCGTACCCCCCGGGTGGCCCGGTAGTTGACCCACGGCCGAGTGCAGGGTGCGTGAGCGCGTCGGCTCCAGCAGCACTTCCCGGTCCGGGCCCTCCGCCTTGACGAAGGCGTCCCAGCGGGCCTTCAGACAGGCCGCGTCGGGGCCCGTCGGCCACCCCCGGCCCAGCCGAAGCGGTGCGACGGACCACGGCATGAGGTCCGCCAGCAGCGGAGCGTCGTCGTGCGTCACGGTGGGCATGGTACGACGTGGCCGTCTACGTCGCGTCGAGGGTCACCGTGAAGGAGAAACGGTCACCCCTGTAGTTGATGACCGCCACATCCAGAACACGCCCGCCCGAATCGTATGTAATGCCCGTGTAGTGCAAGATCGGGCTCAGTAACGGCACTTCCAGCAGCCGAGCCGTCTCCGGGTCCGCCAGCCGCGCCTCCACTGTGTCCGTGATGCGGCTGATGTCCGCGCCGACGACATCGCGCAGCACCTTCGTCATCGGCCAGCGCGCCAAGTCCGCCAGATCGATCCGGGTGGCGAGCTCGGGACGGACGTAGTTGCGGGCGTGGTTCGTCGGCTCGCCCGTCTTCTCGTCGCTGCGCAGGCGGTGATACGTCCCCACCTCGCCCAGATCCGGGAAGTACTCGACCAGTTCGGCGGGGACCGGACCCTTCCCGTGGTCCAGCATCCGGGTCGTCATCCCCGACTGCTGCGCCACGATCGCGTCCACCGAGCCCAGCAGCCGCACCGGCGCGCCCCGCTGCACATGCGGCTCGATGAACGTGCCCCGCCGCCGGTGCCGGGTGATCAGCCCCTCGTCCTCCAACTCCTTCAGTGCCTGCCGCATGGTCAGCACGCTCACGCCGTAGTGCCCGGCCAACTGCTCCTCCGTGGGCAGGCGCAGTGGGTCCTGGGGCCGGCGGCCGAGTATCGAGGCGCGCAGCGACTGCGACACCTGGTACCAGAGCGGCAGCTTGCGGTTGAGGACGATGGAGTCCGGGGCGAAGGAGGTCACGGGGCCATCCGTACCGGTAGGGGATCTTTACTGCAAGGGGCGGAAGTGACGCTCCAGGCCCTGCCACACATCGTCGTAACGCTGTTGCAGCTGCTCCGCCTCGGCCGCGTGCCCCGTCAGCGTCACCGGCCACCGTGTCTCGAACATGAACGCCAGCCCGTCGTCGATCTTCTGCGGCTTCAGCTCCGCGGCGCTCGCACGGTCGAAGGTCTCCCGGTCCGGGCCGTGCGCCGACATCATGTTGTGCAGCGAGCCCCCGCCCGGCACGAAGCCCTCCGCCTTGGCGTCGTAGGCGCCCTCGATCAGGCCCATGTACTCGCTCATCACGTTCCGGTGGAAGTAGGGCGGCCGGAAGGTGTCCTCGCCCACCAGCCAGCGCGGCGCGAACACGACGAAGTCGACGCCCGCGAGGCCGGGGGTGTCACTCGGCGAGGTCAGCACCGTGAAGATCGACGGGTCGGGGTGGTCGTACGAGATCGTCCCGATGACATTGAAGCGGCGCAGGTCGTACACGTACGGCACATGGTTGCCGTGCCAGGCGACCACGTCGAGCGGGGAGTGGTCGTACGTCGCCCGCCAGAGGTTGCCGCAGAACTTGTTGACCACCTCCACCGGGCCCTCGATGTCCTCGTAGGCGGCGACGGGTGCCCTGAAGTCCCGCGCGTTGGCGAGGCCGTTGGCGCCGATCGGGCCGAGGTCGGGGAGCTGGAAGGGGGCGCCGTAGTTCTCGCAGACGTAACCACGGGCCGTCGCGTCCAGCAGCTCCACCCGGAAGCGCACCCCGCGCGGGATCAGCGCCACATGCCCGGGCTCCGCGTGCAGCAGCCCGAACTCGGTGCGCAGCAGCAGCCCGCCGCGCTCCGGGACGATCAGCAGCTCGCCGTCGGCGTCGCTGAAGACGCGGTCCATGGCGGCGTTGGCGTTGTAGAGGTGTACGGCCATGCCGGTGCGCTGGGTCGCGTCGCCGTTGCCGCCGAGCGTCCACAGGCCGGCCAGGAAGTCGGTGCCGGGCGCGGGCTCGGGCAACGGGTTCCAACGCAGCCGGTTGGGGTCGGGCACCGACTCCGTGAAGGGCGCGGTGCGGATCGGGCCGTTGTCCACGCGCGTGAACGCCGGGTGGGCCGCCGAGGGGCGGATCCGGTACAGCCAGGAGCGGCGGTTGTGTGCCCGCGGCTCGGTGAACGCCGAACCGCTGAGCTGCTCCGCGTACAGCCCGAGCGGTGCGCGCTGCGGTGAGTTGCGGCCCTCGGGAAGGGCGCCGGGCACCGCCTCGGAGCTGTGCTCATTGCCGAACCCCTGGAGATACGACAGGCCCTCCGCGGTCTTCCGCGCGTCCCCGCTCATGATCGCTCCCTCGCCATCCGTAATCCTATGCATCACCGTAGGATTGTGGCCCGATGGGCGCAAGAGGTGCACGCGTCGTACCGGGTTTCTCCTCACTGCGGACGACCAGAACCAGACCTCAGGGGGATCCGAGTGTCGGACCGGTGTTCTACGCTCCCGGGCATGTCGTGGACGCGGGCGCTGCTCGCCGCGCTCGCGGTCTGTGTCCTGCTGCTGACCGGATCCGTGGGCTGCGGCTCGGGCGGCACACAGGAACAGAGGAACGGCGAGTCGGTCTCGCCGGTCGGTGAGCTGCTCGACGACGCCGACGAGGAGGGCCGGCTCTACCGCGAGGTGGACAAGGACGAGGCGCCCGAGGTCGGCATCGAGGTGCAGCCCAACTCCGACGACAGCTGGGACGTCCGCCTGACCGTCCGCGGCTTCCGCTTCTCGCCCGCCGGTACGAAGGAGATGCCGGTGGCCGGACAGGGCCTGGCGCACCTCTATCTCGACGGCCGCCTGATCGCCCGGCTGCGCGCCCCCGAGCACCGGCTCCCGGCCGAGCTCGTCCCCCGGGGCACGCATCACGTCACGGCCCGGCTGTACGCCGACGACGGCACGGTGTGGGCGGTGGACGGGGAGCCGATCGAGAGTACGGCGGACATCACGGCGTCGGAGGCGGGTTCGGCGGCGCCGGGGGCGAGCCCGAGCCGGACGGCCTCGGTGAGTGCAGGGGCCACCGGAGTCCGTACTGGAGGGCAAGGTTCACCGGACCGCGCCGGAAAGGCATCATGAAGCCCGTGCCCCACGCGACCTCGCTCCGCCGCGCGCCCGTACAGCGGCGCAGTGCCGAACGGCTGACCAGGATCCTCGACGCCTGCGCCGACCTCCTCGACGAGGTCGGCTACGACGCCCTGAGCACCCGCGCGGTCGCCCAGCGCGCCGGCGTCCCCATCGGCTCGGTCTACCGCTTCTTCGGCAACAAACGCCAGATGGCCGACGCCCTGGCCCAGCGCAACCTCGACCGCTACGCCGAGCGCGTCACCGAGCGCCTGGCGGGCGTCGGCGGTGGCGGTGGCTGGCGGGCGGCCATGGACGCCGTACTTGACGAGTACCTGGTGATGAAGCGGACCGCCCCCGGCTTCTCCCTGGTCGACTTCGGCAACCAGATACCGGTCGGCGTCCGCCCGGCCGAGCCGAACCACCGCGTGGCCGACCGCCTCACCGACCTCCTCTCCGGCTACCTCGACCGAACCCCCGACGAGGACCTGCGCCGCGTCTTCCTCGTCGCCGTGGAAACCGCCGACACCCTGGTCCATCTCGCCTTCCGGGTCTCCCCGGAGGGCGACGAACGCATCATCGCGGAGGCCCGGGAGCTGCTGCGGGCGTATCTGGCACGGGTCCTGGACTGAACGGGGCCCAGGAGGCCTCCCGTTGCTAAGGTGATCAGACCCTTGGGGCGCTTATGGGGGGACGCCATGGCTCGGGTGGTCTGCATCCACGGGATCGGTCAGCAGTACGCCGGGGAACGGCAGTTGCACACCGCCTGGCACCCCGCGCTCGCCGACGGCCTGCTGCGCGCCGGGACCGTGTCCGCCCTCGACGCGGACGAGGTGCGCTGTGTCTTCTACGGCGATCTGTTCCGCCCGCCCGGCCGCACCCTCGCCGTCCAGGACCCGCCCCTGGACGCCTCTGACGTCGACGAGGGCTTCGAGACCGAACTCCTCCTGTCGATCTGGGCCGAGGCCGCTCGCACCGACGAGGCCGTCCTGCCACCCGACGCCCGGACCCTGGCCCGCACCCCGCAGACGGTCCAGCGCGCGCTCAATGCCCTCAGCCGCTCCCGGTTCTTCGCCGGCGTCGCCCTGCGCGGCCTGGTCCTCGACCTCAAGCAAGTCCGCGCGTACCTCTGCGATCCCGCTGTGCAGACGGCCGTACAGGAGAGGGTCGCCGCCGCCGTCACCGACCGCACCCGGGTCGTGGTCGGGCACTCCCTCGGCAGTGTCGTCGCCTACGAGGCGCTGTGCGCCCACCCCGAGTGGCCGGTGCGCGGGCTGCTGACGCTGGGCTCGCCGCTCGGCATCCGCAACCTCGTCTACGACCGGCTGCGCAAGCCGGGCGCCTGGCCCGGCGGTGTCGGCACCTGGACCAACATCGCGGACGAGGGCGATGTCGTGGCCCTGGTGAAGGACTTACGTCCGCTCTTCGGTGACCGGGTCGACTGTCACCTCGTCCACAACGGCAGCCGGGCCCACGATGCCACCCGCTACCTCAATACCCCGCAGGTCGGCCGGGCGGTGACCGATGGATGCGGTCTCGACTGAGGCGCGCCGTTTCCTGATCGCCGCCGCCGTCACGGACGTAGCGGCGCATCCGGAGGCGGAGAGACCCGAACTGGCTGATGACGTACAGCGGGTGGAGGAGCTGTTCCTCGGGGAGCTGGGTTACGTCAGGGGCGCGCGGGTGGGGTTGGACCCGACACGGAGCCAACTCATGGAGTCCCTGAGGCAGTTCGCCAAAGCTCCCGACCGCCACCCGGACGACTACGTGGTCCTGTACCTCGCCACGCACGGCGTGACGGCCGAACACAGCGGCAGCCACTACCTGTTGCTGCACGACAGCGACGCCCGCGACCTGCGCGGCACCGCCCTGCCCACCGAGGATCTGGTCGCCCACCTGTGGGAGGACACGGCGATCGAGCGGCTGCTGGTGCTGATCGACGCCTGTTACGCGGAGGAAGGCGCCGACACGGCCCTGCGCGGGGCGCTGGAGGCCCGCCGCTTCCGGGAGCCGGTCACCGAGCACGGCAGCACCGGACTGGTCCTCGTCGCGTCCTCCCGCCGCAAGGAGGAGGCGTACACCGGCGCCCTCTCCGCAGCCTTCGACCGCGCGGTACGCCGCCAGGCCACCGCCGGCCATGCCCCCGCCCACATCAGCCTCGAACACGTCATGGCGGCCATCCGCAGCGACCCCGAAGTCCCGCGCGCCCAACGCCCGGTGTGGTCCCTGACCCACGCCACCGGCGACATCCCGGCCTTCCTCCCCAACCCACGCCACATCCCCGACGCGGACGGACTGCGACTGGAGGAGATCGACCGGATCGTCGCACTCGGAGCACGCGAACGCGGCGCCCGCGAACAGGACATGCGCGCCTTCTTCCTGCCCCGGGCGCGGGGGACGGACGTACCGACCGAGGACGTGTGGAACTTCACCGGGCGGCATGCGGCGATCGGGGACGTCAGGGAGTGGCTGTCGCCGGGGCGCGCGGACGAGCGGCTGTGTGTGGTGACCGGCGACCCCGGCTCCGGGAAATCGTCTCTGCTCGGGCTGTTCGCGGTCCTCACCGACCCGGCCCGCGCGGCGTCCGTGCCCCGCTCCGGACTGCCGACCGCGCTGCCCGCCCCCGGGTCCGTCGACGAGCGGATCAACGCCAGTCACCTCTCCACCCGGCAGCTCCTCGACGCTCTGTCCGCGGCAGCGGGCTGCGCCGCCGAGTCGCTCGGGGCGCTCACCGCCCACCTCCAGACACGGGCCGCCCCGCTCGTCGTCCTCATCGACTCCCTGGACGAGGCCCTCGCCCCGCACGAGGCCGTCGACGAGCTCCTCACCCCGCTTGCCGACCCCGAACGCCGCCTGCCCATACGGCTGTTGGTGGGCGCCCGCCCGCACATCGCGAACCGGCTCCCCGCCACCGCCCAGCGCATCGACCTCGACTCCGAGTGCTACGGCGACCCCGACGCCGTCCGCGCCTACGCCCGCAAGCTGCTGTGCACGCCGGACTCCGTCCTCTCCGCCGCCGCACCCGGGCTGGTGGACGGCATCGCCGAAGCCGTCGCCGAGGCCGCGGGCCGCTCCTTCCTGGTGGCCCGCATCACCGCCCGCACGATCGCCCGCGAACCGTGCCCGCCCGATCCGCACGACCGGAAGTGGCGTGACGAACTCCCACGGCTGCCGGGCGAGGCCATGGAACGAGACCTCACCCAGCGCCTGGGACCGGAGGCGGCCCGCGCCCACGACCTCCTCCTCCCGCTCGCCTACGCCCAGGGCGCGGGCCTGCCCTGGGCGGGTGTCTGGCCCCGCCTGGCCTCGACGATCACCGGCCGCTCCTACCGCGACGAAGACATCGTGTGGTTGCGGCAGGCGGCGGGCTCGTATGTCGTCGAGAGCGTGGAGGACGGGGGCTCGGTGTACCGGGTGTATCACCGGGCGCTGATCGAGTACCTGCGGGAGGGACGGGACGCGGAGCGCATCCAGCGGACCGTGACGGAGGTATTGCGGGACGTCGAACATCCCTATGTGCGGCGGTACTTGGCGCTGCACGCGGGGGAGGGCGGGGTACTCGATCCGCTGGTGCAGGAGGCGCGGTTCGTCCTGACCGCCGAGCCCGGCCAACTCTTCGCCGCGCTGCCCGGATTGCGTACCGCGGAGGGGCGTCGGGCGGGGCAGGCGGTGCGGGATCTGGAGGAGTCGCTGCGGTGGTGGGAGGGGCGGGGAGAGAATCCCGAGCTGCGGGCCCAGTTGCGGCTGCATGCGGTGTGCCGGAAGGCGCAGGGGCTGGCCGACTCGTGTGATGTGGGGGAGGAGCCGTTGCCCTGGCGGGCGCGGTGGGCGGCGTGGAATCCGGACGAGGGGGCGCGGCGGTATCCGGGGATGTCGATCGGGGTCGGCGGGGGAATCGTGGTCCCCACCGCCGGAACCGGTGCGCACTACGCCGATCTGATCTCGCCGCGAGGGGCGACCTGGTTCGACCTGGACGACGGGGACGTCCGCCGCGCCCGTCGGCAGAAGACGACCGACTGGTTCAGCTCGACCCTGACCGCACCTCCCCAACTTCCCGGCCTTGCGGCGGGTTTGTGGGCTGATGGGCACGTCGCCCTGGAGCGGGGCAGCATACGGACGAAGAACTACACGCGCCTGCTCCACGTCTGGCATGCCGACCGGAATTGGGTCTGGGTGCTGCCGCCGAGCTCCGCCCTGGACTACGAACCCGAGCGGCGCATGCCGGACCCGGCGGCCCAGTTGGTGGTGCTCGCCGACCCCGATGGCCAACCCGGCGCGGTGGCCTTGCGGTTCCGCGGCGGACACGTCCTCGTCCACCGGCTCGGCAGGTCCTTCCATTACCCTCCGCCCAGCCGTCGGCAACGCCGACGGCTGTACAGCTGGGAGATCGAGGCGTGGAAGGAGCGGGCCGACAGACTGACGGCCGAGGACCCGGTCGCTCTCACCCCACAGGGCCCCGGAGACCGCATCACCGCTTGCGCCGGTCCCGCTGGACTGCCCCTCATGACGCTGCTGATGGGCTACGCCGACGGCCGGGTCGAGGCGTTCTCGATCCTCGGCCGGGGCTTACCGGATCCGGTGGTGACAGGCCACGAAGGCCCCGTCACCCACATCGACCTGGCGACCGGCCACCCGCAGGGCAACCTACTCGTCACCGCCGGCGCGGACCACACCGTCCGGCTGTCCTCCTTCACGACGGGCGCTCCCGTCCGCACCCTCCTGACCAGCGGCTTCTCCGTCTCCTCGCTCGGCGTGCGCCGAGTCGGCCGGCAGTGGATCGTCGCCGTGGTTACGGCCGACGGACAGTTGCACCGCATCGACCTGGACAGCGGGCGCCCGATCGGGCTGCCGCAGCGCGTCGACGCGGGCTCCTCGGTCCGGCTGGCCGTCTTCGACCTGGGTGCGAACGCCTGCGTCTCCGTCCAGGGCAACGCACGCGGACTCCAGCTGTACGACCTGGTGACCGGGGACCGCCTCGGCGGGCAGGTGCTCCGGCATTCAGCAACGGCCGTGTGCCGGGCGGGCGGCACGGTCTGTGTGGGCGGCTCGGACGGGATCGTGCGGTTCTGGCCGACCGCCCATGCCGCCGACTCGGTCCGGGTCACGGCGCACGAGGGCCGCATCCTCGCCCTGGGCGAGATCCACGGCCCGCGGGGCGTCCCCGTCCTCGTCAGCGTCGGCGAGGACAGCCAGATCCGCTGCTGGGACCTGACGCGGCACAACGAGCTGTGGCGGCGCAGGGTGCTCGACCCCGGCCCCTGGGAGGTGTCGCTGATCAGCTGCGCGACCACCGGACGCACGGCCGACGGCCGGGACTTCGTTGTCACCGGCGAGCACGGCGGACGCGTCAGGATCCTCCTCCTGCGCGGCGGAATGCCGGTCGCCGAGCAGGAGTTCACCGTCCCCGACATCGTCACGGCACTGTCCACCGGGCGCGTCCGGGGCCGGGACGTGCTGGTCGTCGGCACCGACTCGGGCCGGATCGTCTGCTGGGACGTCGGCGCGGGCCGGATGTTCGTCTACGGTCCGCTCCCCGAGTCACCGCGGTGGACCACCGCCCTTGCCCTGCACCCCGACGGCTCGGGGCGGCTGGCTGTCGGCGGATCCGACGGGACCGTGCGCGAGTGGACGCTGCCGACGTGCAGACCACTGGGCAACCCGCCCCGCCCCGCACACGTGGGTGACGTGTGCGCGCTGGCCTACACCGCGACAGGGCTCGTCGGCTACGGCGCCGACGCCCGCCTGGTCTCGTACCGCGACGGCTGGGAGCGCCCCATGCCCAGGACCGCGGCCTCCCTGCACGCGACCGACGACGGACTGCTCTGCGGGGACGAGGGCGGACAGGTCTGGTGGCTGCGGGACACGCCCGAGGGCCGGCGCGTGGTGGAGGCGTTGGACGAGGTGCGGCCCGTGTCCGCCGTCGCGGCCGTGGAGCACGACGGCGGTCTCTCCGTCGTCGTCGGCTCGGCCGACGGATCGCTCCAGGTGCGCGACGGCGAGCGCGGCGAGCTGGTCCGACGGCTGCGCCCGGTCGGTGACAGAGCGGTGGGACAGCTGGCTGCGGTGGCCTGGCGCCCGCCCGGCCGGGACGTCCGGCCCCGGCTCTTCGCCCGCGGCGAGAACGGCCTGCTGGAGTACTGGGACTTCGGCACCGACGGCACGGTCGCCTCAGCGGGACGGCCACTGGTCACTCCCGTGCCCCACCATCACCCCGGGGCCCAACTGGCCGCCGTGCCGGACGACACCGGCGCGCAGTCGCTGCTGTCCGTCGCGGTGTGGGACTCGGACCTCCCTCGGTTCCTGTACCCGGACGGAGACGGTCGGGTCTGCATCCACGACATCGCCCGGGGGCCGCTGCCCGACCAGCCGTGCTCGGCGCCCGGCGACGGGGGCACCGAGAAGGCCGAGCTGCACGCGGTCCGCTGCGGCGGTCGTCTCCTGGTCCTCACCCAGCTCTCCGACGACGTGATTCGCGTCCTGGACACCACCAGTCGGCGCTGGGCCGCCGTATGGTTCCGCGACGACAGCCTGGTCCGGGTGTTCGCCCTCGACGCACCGGGCGGCGACGAGCTGTTGCTGGTCGGCGTACGGCAATCCAAGATCGTGCCGTGGAACGCCTTGCGCAGGCGTTTCACCGAGGACGGCGAACGGCCGCCCGCCCACCGGCTCCGCAAGCGTCGATGGCTGCCGCGCCGGGGTCCTGCCCCGGAACCGCCGGTCACGCACGAGCACGGTATGCCGCTGCGCGTCGAGTACGCCGCTCTGCTCCCCGGTGGCGAGACCTACGCGGCGGCGGGCGACACCACGCTCTGCGTCCTCGGCACCCGCGACGACACGATGCACCGCACCATCGACCTCCCCTCCCTCTGCACCGCCCTCACCACCGGCCCCGCCGGCGAACTGATCGTCGGCACCCGCAACGGCCCGATCCTCTTCGACTGACATCGAGGATTGGCAGTGGATTGGCCGTGGATTGGCCGCGCCACCCCCTCCCCTCCATCCATACCGGTCGGTATGCTCGCTCTCGTCCGCGCGTCACCGAAGTCGCCGCCCCCGGGAGGACCCGTGTCCCGCACCGCCCTGCGAATCTGTCCCCTGTGCGAGGCCACCTGCGGGCTGACGCTCACCATCGAGGGCACCCGTGTCACCGGCGCCCGAGGTGATCGCGACGATGTGTTCAGCAAGGGGTTCATCTGTCCCAAGGGGGCCTCCTTCGGTGCCGTCGACGGTGACCCGGACCGGCTGCGTGGCCCCCTCGTCCGTAAGGACGGCGTCCTCCGCGATGCCACCTGGGCGGAGGCCTTCGACGCCGTTGCCGAAGGGATTCGGCCCGTCGTCGAGCGGTACGGGCCGCATGCCGTCGGGATCGTCCTCGGGAATCCCAACGTCCACACCATGGCCGGTGCGCTCTATCCGCCCGTCCTGATCGCCGCCCTCGGCACCCACAGCCTCTTCACCGCGTCCACCGTCGACCAGATGCCCAAGCATGTATCGAGCGGGCTGCTGTACGGCGACGCCAACGCCATCCCCGTGCCCGATCTCGACCGCACCGACCATCTGCTCCTCATCGGCGCCAACCCCCTTGAGTCCAACGGGAGTCTGTGCACCGCCCCCGACTTCCCCGGCCGGCTCAAAGCCCTCAAGGCCCGCGGCGGCACCCTCACCGTCATCGACCCGCGTCGCACCCGCACCGCCAAGCTCGCCGACCGGCACATCCCCATCCGGCCCGGCACCGACGCGCTGCTCCTCGCCGCCATGGCGTCCGTACTTTTCGAGGAAGGTCTCGTGGACACCGGGGAGCTGGCTCCCCATCTCCTCGGGATCGATGAACTCCGCGACGCGGTAAAGGACTTCACGCCGGAAGAAGCCGCGGAAGCCTGTGACGTGGACGCCGGTGTCATCCGAGAACTCGCCCGCGAGCTCGCCGCCGCCCCCACCGCCGCCGTATACGGCCGTATCGGCAGCTGTACCGTCGCCCATGGCACCCTGGCCAGTTGGCTCGTGGACGTGCTCAACATCCTCACCGGCAATCTCGACCGGCCCGGCGGTGCCCTCTTCCCGCAGGCGGCCACCGACAAGACGCCCCGGCCCGCCGGACCCGGCCACGGCTTCCAGCTCGGCCGCTGGCACTCCCGGGTGAGCGGGCACCCGGAGGCCAAGGGGGAGTTGCCCCTCTCCTCGCTCGCCGAGGAGATCGACACCGCCACCGACCGAGCGGAGCCGATCCGGGCGCTCATCGCGGTCGGCGCCAACCCCGTGCTCTCCGCTCCCGACGGCGACCGGCTCGACAAGGCGCTGGACTCCCTGGACTTCATGGTCAGCGTCGACCCGTATCTCAACGAGACCTCGCGCCACGCCACTGTCGTGCTGCCGCCGCCCCCGCCCTCCCAGAGCCCGCACCACGACTTCGCCTTCAACACCCTCGCCGTACGCAACCAGGTCCGCTACACCCGCGCCGCCGTCCCGTTGGAGCCCGGGCGGATGGCGGAGACGGAGATCATGGCCCGCCTCGTCCTCGCCGCGAGCGGAATGCACGGCGCGGACCCCTCGGCGGTCGATCAGATGGTCGTCGACCAGACCCTGGGCAAGGCGGTGAAGGAGCCGCACTCCCCGGTCCATGGCCGTGATCCGCGCGAACTCGCGGCGCAGCTCGGCGGCGACACCGGCCCCGAGCGACGGCTCGACATGATGCTGCGCCTCGGCCCCTACGGCGACGGTTTCGGCGTACGACTCGACGGGCTGACCCTCGACAAGTTGCTCGCGCATCCGCACGGCATCGATCTCGGGCCGCTCAAGCCCCGGCTGCCCCAGCCCCTCAAGACCAGGAGCGGGAAGGTCGAGCTGCTGCCCGAGCCGATCGCAGGCGATCTGCCGCGGCTCAGGGAGGCCCTGCGGCACCGCCCGGACGGGCTCGTCCTCGTCGGCCGCCGGCATCTGCGGTCCAACAACAGCTGGATGCACAACGTGCCCGCCCTCACTGGCGGCACCAACCGCTGCACCCTGCACATCCACCCCGACGACGCCGAGCGGCTCGGAGTGCGGGACGGGGCGGACGTACGCCTGAAGGGGGCCGGGGGAGAGGTCACCGCGCTCGCGGAGGTCACCGACGCCGTGCGTCCCGGCGTCGTCAGCCTGCCGCACGGCTGGGGGCACGACCGGCCCGGCACCCGGATGAGCCACGCCCTGAAGAACCCCGGAGTCAACGTCAACCAGCTCCTCGACGGCAGCCTCCTGGACCCCCTGTCGGGCAACGCGGTCCTCAACGGAGTGCCCGTCGAGGTCGCCCCCGTGGCCGAAAAGCTCAGCGCTCTGACGCGTAAATAGGTGCAGGTCAGGGTGGGGGTAGGCAGGTGTGGGTGCCCGGTGGCCGTGATGGTCGCCGGGTGTCCGGGTTCTGGGTGTCAGGCTGCGCCCTCGATCGGGTTGAGGGTGACGGTGTAGCCGAGCTGGTTGAGTGCGGTGATCGCGCGGCGGGTGGCTCGTTCGGGGTCGCGCCGGGCGAAGTAGGTGCCGCCGAGCTCGTGGTAGGGGACGTTGTCGGTGAGCATGTGCCAGATCGCGGTGATGATCGAGTGCTCGACGGCGACCAGGGCCCTGAGCGGGCCGCGCCGGGCGGTCAGTCGCTTGTAACGGGCTTGCAGGTAGGTGTTGTTGGTTCTCACCGCTCCGAACGCCGCGAGGCCGAGGGCTCCTTTGAGATACGGGTTGCCGGGGCGGACCTTGGTGTTCTTGATGCGGCCGGCGGACTCCTGGTGGCCGGGGCAGACCCCGGCCCAGGACGCGAGGTGTTTGGCGGTGGTGAACCGGGCCATGTCGCCGCCGGTCTCCGCGATGATCACTTCGGCGACGGCCTGGTTGATGCCGGGGATGGTGTCGAGCAGGTCCAGGGCGGGCCGAAAGGGGGCCATCGCCTCCTCGATCCGCGTATCCAGCTGTCCGATGGCGTCGGTGAGCTGGTCGTAGTGGTCCAGGTGCAGCCGGGTGAGGAAGGCGTGGTGGTGGAGGAAGCGGCCGGTCAGGGCCTCGGTGAGTTCGGGGATCTTGTTGCGGAGCTTGCGTTTGGCCAGGTCCGCGAGCGTCTGCGGGTCGCGTTCGCCGGCGATGAGGGCCTCCAGCATGGCCCGGCCCGAGACGCCCATGATGTCGGAGGCGACCGCGGCCAGCTTGATCCCGGTGTCCTCCAGCAGCTTCTCCAGTCGCTGCACGATCTGCCCGCGCTCGCGGGTCATCTGGGTGCGGGCCCGGGTCAGATCCCGCAGTTCGCGCACCGGTGCGGGTGGCACGAACGAGGGGCGGACCAGGCCGTGGGCGCCGAGCTGGGCCAGCCAGGCGGCGTCGGAGACGTCGGTCTTGCGGCCGGGCAGGTTCTTGACCTGCCGGGCGTTGACCAGGATCACGTTCAGGTCCTCGGCAAGCAGGTAGTAGAACGGTTTCCAGTAGTCCGAGGTCGCCTCGATCACGACGAGTGTGACCTCGGCAGCGAGCAGGTGATCCCGCAGGGCGAGCACGGCGTTCGTGGTCGAGCCCCAGGTCGTGGTCTCGTTGGTGAACGAGCCACGCCGTTTCGTACTTGGGCTGCGGACGCACGCCTTGGCGTCCTTCTTGCTGATGTCCACACCGGCGCAGCGTTCGTGCAGCACGTCCACGGCCCCACTCCCTCCCTCACCGAATGGCCAAGCAGTACGCCGTTCCGGGAGGGCCAGGGTGGAACAGGAATTCTGACGCCCGTGCTCACAGCAACACTCCACGGTTCCCGTGGACGGCCCTCAGCGCCACGCTGACCTGCGAGCTCACCGGCATCACAGAGCAATCGGCTTCGGCCGGAACGAACCCCACCAGCGTCCCGGACAGACATCAGCCCACGTCAGGGCACACAAGAAGCACCTCGGCGCACGCAACGGCATTTACCACGCCCCCGGCGCGCACCGAAGGTGCGCTGGATCGCTGACCTGAGCAAAGCTCTGACCTGGAGTTTTGCGCTTATTGCTCGCACGTCAACGTCTTGTTAACGCGGCTTGAAGAGACCTAACGTCATCGCACCGCCGGCCCTGGTGGGAGTTCAAGGGCGAACGTTAGGTATCCACTCATGCTGACCATCCTCGGCTTCGCCATGATCGCGACCTTCCTGGTCCTGATCATGATGAAGAAGATGTCGCCGATCGCGGCGCTCGTGTTGATCCCGGCACTGTTCTGCGTCTTCGTCGGGAAGGGCGCCCACCTCGGTGACTACGTCATCGACGGCGTCACCAGCCTCGCCCCCACGGCGGCGATGCTCATGTTCGCGATCGTCTACTTCGGTGTGATGATCGATGTCGGCCTCTTCGACCCGATCGTGCGCGGGATCCTGAAGTTCGCGAAGGCCGACCCGATGCGGATCGTCGTCGGTACGGCCGTCCTCGCGGCGATCGTCTCCCTCGACGGCGACGGCTCGACCACCTTCATGATCACGGTCTCGGCGATGTACCCCCTGTACAAGCGCCTGAAGATGAGCCTGGTCGTGATGACCGGTGTCGCCGCCATGGCCAACGGCGTGATGAACACCCTGCCCTGGGGCGGCCCCACCGCCCGTGCCGCCACCGCGCTGAAGCTCGACGCCAGCGACATCTTCGTGCCGATGATCCCGGCGCTCCTGGTCGGCCTGCTCTTCGTCTTCGTCCTCTCGTACGTGCTCGGTCTGCGCGAGCGCAAGCGGCTCGGCGTGCTGACGCTGGACGAGGCGCTGGAGCCCCAGGAGGCAGAGACGGTCCTGGTGGGCGCCGGCGGCACGGGCGACGGCAACGGCAAGACCCCCGTGCCCGCCACGGGCGGCGCCGGCACCGACGCGGACGACCAGGACGACGACGATTTCCAGGGCCTCGACCCCAACCGGGCCACCCTGCGCCCCAAGCTCTACTGGTTCAACGCGCTGCTCACGGTCTCCCTGCTGACCGCCATGATCATGGAGTGGCTGCCGATCCCGGTGCTCTTCCTGCTCGGCGCCGCGCTCGCCCTCACCGTCAACTTCCCGCGCATCCCCGACCAGCGGGCCCGGCTCGCGGCCCACGCCGACAACGTCCTCAACGTCTCCGGCATGGTCTTCGCCGCCGCCGTCTTCACCGGCGTCCTCCAGGGCACCGGCATGGTCGACAGCATGGCCAAGTGGATGGTGGACGTCATCCCCGAGGGCATGGGCCCGCACATGGCCCTGGTCACCGGACTGCTGAGCCTCCCGCTCACCTACTTCATGTCGAACGACGGCTTCTACTTCGGCGTCCTGCCGGTCCTCGCCGAGGCCGGTGCCGCCCACGGGGTCTCGCCGCTGGAGATGGCCCGCGCCTCGCTGGTCGGCCAGCCGCTGCACATGTCGAGCCCGCTCGTCCCGGCCGTGTACGTCCTGGTCGGCATGGCCAAGGTCGAGTTCGGCGACCACACCAAGTTCGTGGTGAAGTGGGCGGCGGCGACCTGCCTCATCATCCTCGCGGCGGGCATCCTCTTCGGCATCATCTGACCGACAACCAGGAGGACTTGAACCATGGCGCCCGGTGGGAACCGCGGCTGGCTGCTCCGCCTCGTCATCGCCTTCAGCTTCGCGCAGGGGGCGGTGTCGATGGCCCGGCCCGCCGTCTCCTACCGGGCCCTCGCGCTGGGCGCCGACGAACGGGCGATCGGCGTCATCGCCGGGGTGTACGCGCTGCTCCCGCTGTTCGCCGCCGTGCCCCTCGGCCGCCGTACCGACCACGGCCGCTGCGCGCCCCTGCTGCCGGTCGGCGTGGTCCTGATCTCCGGCGGCTGCGCGCTGAGCGGACTTGCGAACTCCCTGGGGGCGATGGCCCTGTGGAGCGGCGTGATGGGCCTCGGCCATCTCTCCTTCGTCATCGGCGCCCAGTCGCTGGTCGCCCGCCAGTCCGCCCCGCACGAACAGGACCGCAACTTCGGCCACTTCACCATCGGCGCCTCGCTCGGCCAGCTCATCGGCCCCATCGCGGCGGGCGCGTTGATCGGCGGCCACGACATGGCGGGCACCAGCGCGCTCGCCCTGCTGGTCGCGGGGGCGGGTGCGGCGGTCGCGCTCAGTTCGCTGTGGCGCATTGAGGATCGTCGTACGACGCCCAAGTCCCGTACCGGACAGGGCGACCGCGTCCCCGTCCACCGCATCCTGCGCACCCGGGGCGTACCCGCGGGCATCCTGATCAGCCTCTCCGTGCTGTCCGCCACCGACGTCCTCACCGCGTATCTGCCGGTGGTCGGTGAGCACCGGGGTATCGCGCCCTCGGTGATCGGCCTGCTGCTCAGCCTGCGCGCGGCGGCCACCATCGCCTGCCGCCTGGTGCTGACCCCGCTGCTGCGACTGCTCAGCCGCTCCGCCCTGCTGACGGTCACCTGTCTGCTGGCGGCACTGCTGTGTGCCGGTGTCGCGCTGCCGGTGCCGGTGTGGGGGCTGGCCCTGATCCTTGCCGCGCTGGGCTTCTGCCTCGGTGTCGGCCAGCCGCTGTCCATGACGACGGTCGTCCAGGGCGCTCCCGACGGCGCCCGTTCCACCGCCCTCGCCCTGCGGCTGACCGGCAACCGCCTGGGCCAGGTCGCCGCACCCGCCACGGCAGGACTGGTCGCGGGCGTCGCGGGAGTGGCGGCGCCGTTCGTGATGCTCGGGGCGCTGCTGCTGGCATCCGCGGGCGTCGCCGTGCGGTCGCCGGGCCCGGCGAAGGGCGACGACCGCGAGGCCACAGCACCCCGTCGGTCCCGCGCCGCTGTGAGCCGTAAGAGCGACGACTGACGGGTCGTAGGGCGCGGCTTCGGGGCTTCACCACGGACATGTGACAAAGAGTCAGATGCAGTGCGATTTGTACGACAATCATCTGACTCGGAGGCCTCGCATGCCCACCACGTCTCTGCCACGCCGCGCCGGAGCGCGCACCGCCGCCCTCGCGGCCCTGACTCTCGCCGGTACGGCCGCCGGGGCGCCCGCCGCCCTCGCCCAGCCGTCCGGTGACAACGGGGACGTCAAGATCCACGCGGTGGGGACGCCCTTCGACGACCAGAGCAACGAGCCCAAGGTCTGCGACTTCTACCTCGCCGCCTTCAACTTCGACCGCGGCGAGAGGGTCACCTGGACCATCAAGACCCATCCGCCGGTCGCGGGCGGCCCCCAACTGCCCAACTCCAGCTACCCCGACAACACCGTCACCATCGAGTCGGACGGCACGGCGCACACCCTCCCGCTCGGCCTGCCCGACGGGCAGTACAGGCTCACCTGGCGTACCAACCTCGGTCACGGCGCGGGCAAGCACAAGACGTTCAAGGTCGACTGCCCCGTGTCCAAGCCCACGGCGCCGCCCGGACCCAACGGCGGTCCGCCCGCCGGTGGTGGCGGTCTCGCGCGCGATGACGCCTTCGCCCCGGTCGCCGGCGCCGCCGCGGTGGGCCTCGCGGCCGTGACCGGGGTGGTGTGGTTCCGGGTTCGTCGGCGGCCGCATGGCGTGTAAGCGGTCCTATTGCAGAGCCGAGCAGGGTGGTCGGTCGTCTGCGGCGACGCTGTGGCTGGTCGCGCCCCGCGGCGGAGCCGCATATCGACTCAGCCCTGCGCCCCTGAGGGAGTTGGAGAACCGCAGTTGGCTTCGACAGGTCGGCGTCGGCGCAGGCCGTGGTATCGGACGCGAGCTTATCGGCTGACCAGGACCGTGCTGGCGATCGTGGCACTGGTGAGCGGCAGTCTCTGGTGGGGCCAGGACGAGGAGTCCGGCGGGGTGGTCGAGGCCGCCCTGCCGGACGCCCCGGCGGCCGCCGGGGCGACGTCCGGTGGTCCCCGTGGGACGGATCCGCACGGGCTCAGGGGCCGGCCGGTACTTCCCGTGACCGTCGACCGGCCGAGGGCCACGCCGAAGCGACCGCCGCCGAAGGCCACCCCCAACGGCACCCGGAGGCCCAGTGCGCGGCCCGGCTCCGAACGCACGGGAAAGGCCGCGCCCCCCAAACCCACCAGAAGGCCCACCGCCCCCCTCCCGCGCTCCCGTGCCACCCGTCTCTCCATCGGCTACCTCGACCTCGACGCCCCGGTCATGGACCTCCGCCTCGACCGCGAACGTCGGC
Organism: Streptomyces sp. NBC_00287; assembly: GCF_036173105.1. Classification (NCBI taxonomy): domain Bacteria; kingdom Bacillati; phylum Actinomycetota; class Actinomycetes; order Kitasatosporales; family Streptomycetaceae; genus Streptomyces; species Streptomyces sp. NBC_00287. Next base: position 2,022,819 of record NZ_CP108053.1, on the reverse strand, counting down.
TGCCCGCACCCCCCGACGACGATCCGAACCTGGTCGGCTGGTACGCCGACGGGCCGTCGCCCGGGGAGCAGGGAACCGCCGTGGCCGTGGGGCATCTCGACACAGACTCCGGCCCCGCCGTCTTCGCCGGGCTCACGGAACTGCGGCGCGGGCGGCTGGTCGAGATCCGGCGCGCCGACGGGCGGACCGCGGTATACGCCGTCGACGCGGTCAAGTCGTACGAGAAGGACCGCTTCCCCAACGACGAGGTGTACGGCGCCCGGGGCCGCCCCGAACTGCGGCTGATCACCTGCGGCGGTGACTACGACCGTAGGACCGGCTATTCGGGCAATGTCGTGGTCTTCGCCCATCTCGTGAAGATCCGTGAGGCCCCGACCGCCCCCGCTCGGCGCTGAATTCGGCCGTCCGCTTTCTCACCTGCTGGACGCCAGCCCCGGATCCCGCCCATTCCCTTCCCCCGGCCGCACACATTCCGTTAACTTCCGTGACCCACAGGCCCCGTACGACCCGGACGGGGTATCAAGCCGCGGAGCACCAGGGCCGCCGACGTAGCCCCCGGGGGCACCCCTCATGACACGCGCCATCTCTCTGCATGACGTGAGCAAGAGCTACGCCAAGGGCGTTCGCGTGGTGGACCGGCTCACGTTGGACATCGAGCCCGGCGAATTCCTCGTCCTGCTCGGCCCCTCGGGCTGCGGCAAGTCGACGGTGCTGAGAATGATCGCCGGACTCGAGGAGATCGACGAGGGCGAGCTGCGGCTCGACGGCGAATGGGCCAACGATCTGCCGCCGTCCGGCCGGGACATGGCGATGGTCTTCCAGAACTTCGCCCTCTACCCGAGCATGACCAGCCGCGACAACATCGGCTTCCCGCTGCGCATCGAGACACCCGGCGAGGACCCCCGCCCCCGCGTGGACGCCACCGCCCGCATGCTCGGCATCGAGGACCTCCTCGACCGGCTGCCCGCCCAGCTCTCCGGCGGCGAACGCCAGCGCGTCGCCATGGGCCGGGCCATCGCCCGCCATCCCTCCGCCTTCCTGATGGACGAGCCCCTGTCCAACCTCGACGCCAAGCTCCGCAACCACCTGCGCGCCGAAATCACCAAGCTCACCCGCGAGTTGGGCGTCACCACGGTCTACGTCACCCATGACCAGGCCGAGGCGATGTCGCTCGGCGACCGGGTCGCCGTCCTGCGCGGCGGCGTCCTCCAGCAGATCGGCACCCCGCGCGAGGTCTACGCCCTGCCCCGCAATGTCTTCGTAGCCGCCTTCATCGGCACCCCGCGCATCAACCTGCTGCGCGGCCTCGTCCGCGCCCCGCTCGACGGAGCGATGACCATCAGCCTCGGCAAGCAGTATCTGCGGCTGCCCGAACCCCTCTCCCAGGACCACCAGTTGCTCCGGGTCCAGCAGGGGCGCGAGGTCATCGTGGGCCTGCGTTCGGAGTCCGTACGGATCGCCAAGCCGGCCGCCGCCCGGCCCGGGGAGGTGCTGATCACCGGTCTGGTGGAGCACCTCGAGTTCCAGGGTCACGAGGTGCTCGTCCACTTCAACACCGGCTCCCGCCCGGCCGTCGTACCCGAACTGGAGGCCCCGCGCCCGCTGCGCCGGGTGCGGCGGCGCAGGCGGGAGGGCGGCACGGTCCTGGACCGGCTCCGGGAGCGGGCGGGCGCGCTGCGGGCGGGGCCCGTGGTGGTGCTGGAGGACCACCCCGCCCCGGACACCGACCCCGGCCCGCCCGAGGGGCGGCTCCCCGGCGACCTCATCGTCCGGACCACCCCCGACATCGACCTCCGGCACGGGATGCAGGTGCCGCTGCTCGTCGACATCGCCCATCTGTTCGTCTTCGACCAGCACGGCGAACGGATCTGCCCGGCCCCGGCGCGGCTGCCCGATCTGGAGGAATAGGCCCCGTAAGGGATGGGGCATGAACCACCTCATGACACCGAGCCTGACCCGCAGCCGCGCCGTCCTGGTGACCGCAGGCCTCCTGCTCGCCGTGGCCGCCCCCACCGCATACGCCACCCTCGACGACGGCGAGGCCGCCACCGTCCCGCAGCGCGGCGAGCCCTATGTCGAGACCCAGCTCTTCTTCGGCACCGAACGCCCCGACGGCGGACCGGCTGTCACCGACGAACAGTTCATGAACTTCATCGACGAGGAGGTCACCCCGGACTTCCCCGACGGCCTCACCGTCCAGACCGGCCGCGGCCAGTGGCGGGACGCGAGCGGCACGATCGAGAAGGAACGGTCGTACGAGTTGATCCTGCTGTACCCGGTCGCGGCGGCGAAGACGAGCGACCAGAAGATCGAGGAGATCCGCCGGGCCTACGAGAAGGAGTTCGCCCAGGAGTCGGTGGGGAGGGTGGACGACCGGGCCAGGGTCGACTTCTGAGCCCCTTCCGGGCAGGGTGACCTGTGCCATGCGGGCGGTACCTGGTGCCAAAAAACTAACGGCGCTAGTTTAAGGGGCGGTCCGCAAGCACCCCGGAAGGAACCCGATGAAGGCACACGACGGCTTCTACATCGACGGAGCCTGGCACCCCGCAGTCGGCCGGGACACGATCGACGTCGTGAACCCGGCCGACGAGCAGCTCATCGGCCAGGTCCCCGCGGGAAACGCAGAGGACGTAGACACCGCCGTACGCGCCGCACGCACCGCACTCGCGGACTGGTCCGCAACCCCACCCGCCGAACGCGCAGAACGCCTCACCGCCCTCCGAGACATCCTCACCACCCGCAAGGACGAGATCGCCGAGACAGTAACCGCAGAACTCGGCTCCCCCCTCGCCTTCTCCCAGGCAGTCCACGCCTCCGTACCGATCGCGGTAGCGACCTCGTACGCCGAGCTGGCCGCCACGTACGCCTTCGAAGAGAAGGTCGGCAACTCCACCGTGTTCCACGAGCCCATCGGCGTGGTCGGCGCGATCACCCCCTGGAACTACCCGCTCCACCAGATCGTCGCCAAGGTCGGCCCCGCCCTCGCCGCAGGCTGCACCGTCGTCCTCAAGCCCGCCGAGGACACCCCCCTCACCGCCCAGCTCTTCGCCGAGGCGGCCCATGAGGCCGGCCTCCCCGCGGGCGTCTTCAACCTGGTCACCGGTCTCGGTCCGGTCGCGGGCCAGGCCCTCGTCGAGCATCCGGGCGTGGACCTGGTCTCCTTCACCGGCTCCACGGCCGTAGGCAGGCAGATCGCCGCGACGGCCGCCGCCGCGATCAAAAAGGTCGCCCTCGAACTCGGCGGCAAGTCCGCCAACGTCATCCTGCCGAGCGCCGACCTCGCCAAGGCGGTGAACGTCGGCGTCGCGAACGTCATGTCCAACTCCGGCCAGACATGCAGCGCCTGGACCCGGATGCTCGTGCACACCTCGCAGTACGACGAAGCCGTCGCCCTCGCCACCGCGGCCGCCGCGAAGTACGGCGAGCGCATCGGCCCGGTGGTGAACGCACGGCAGCGGGAGCGGGTGCGCGGCTATATCGACCAGGGCGTCGCCGAGGGCGCCCGCCTGGTCGCGGGCGGCACCGAATCCCCGCGCGAACAGGGCTACTTCGTCAGCCCGACGGTCTTCGCCGACGTCACCCCCGAGATGACCATCGCGCAGGAGGAGATCTTCGGCCCGGTCCTGTCGATCCTCCGGTACGAGGACGAGGACGACGCCCTGCGCATCGCCAACGGCACGGTCTACGGCCTTGCGGGGGCGGTGTGGGGCGAGCAGTCGGAGGCCGTCGCCTTCGCGCGCCGGATGGAGACCGGCCAGGTCGACATCAACGGCGGTCGCTTCAACCCCCTTGCCCCCTTCGGCGGTTACAAGCAGTCCGGCGTCGGCCGGGAGCTCGGCACGCATGGCCTCGCCGAGTATGTCCAGACCAAGTCCCTCCAGTTCTAGAGGAGTTCACACCCATGGTTCGCGCCGCTGTCCTGCCCGCCGTGGGCGCTCCGCTGGAGATCGCCGAGATCGACCTCCCGGACCCGGGCCCCGGCCAGGTCCGGGTCCGGCTCGCCGCCGCGGGCGTCTGCCACTCCGACCTGTCCCTGTCCAACGGCACGATGCGCGTGCCGGTCCCGGCCGTCCTCGGCCACGAGGGCGCGGGCACGGTGGTCGCGGTCGGCGAGGGCGTCACGCACGTGGCCCCGGGTGCCGGGGTCGTCCTCAACTGGGCCCCGTCCTGCGGAAGTTGCCATGCCTGCACGCTGGGCGAGGTCTGGCTGTGCGCCAACGCCCTGAACGGCGCCGCCGATGTCTACGCCCACCGCGCCTCCGACGGCACCGACCTGCATCCCGGCCTGAACGTCGCCGCGTTCGCCGAGGAGACGGTGGTCTCGGCGTCCTGCGTCCTGCCCGCCCCCGACGGCGTCCGGCTCACCGAGGCGGCCCTGCTGGGCTGCGCGGTCCTCACGGGCTACGGCGCCGTCCACCACTCGGCGCGCGTGCGCTCCGGGGAGACGGTGGCCGTGTACGGCGTCGGCGGAGTCGGCCTCGCCGCGCTCCAGTCGGCCCGTATCGCCGGAGCCTCGAAGATCGTCGCGGTGGACGTGTCCCCGGCGAAGGAGGAACTGGCCCGCGCGGCCGGCGCCACGGAGTTCGTGATCGCCTCGGAGAACACGGCCCGCGAGATCCGCGCCCTCACCGGCAAGCAGGGCGTGGACGTGGCGATCGAGTGCGTGGGCCGCGCGTCCACCATCCGCACCGCCTGGGACTCCACCCGCCGCGGCGGCCGTACGACGGTCGTCGGCATCGGCGGCAAGGACCAGGAGGTCACCTTCAACGCCCTGGAGATCTTCCACTGGGGCCGCACGCTCTCCGGCTGCGTCTACGGCAACACGGACCCGTCCCGGGACGTCCCGATCCTGGCGGAACACGTCCGCGAGGGCCGCCTGGACCTGGGGATGCTGGTGACGGAACGGATCGGTCTTGAGGGGATTCCGGCGGCCTTCGAGAACATGCTGGCGGGGAAGGGTGGCCGGGCGCTGGTGGTGTTCTAGTCGACCCGTCCGGCGTTGGAGGACGAGGCCGGTTCGGGCCCGATCGCGGTGCTGGGGGCACTGTCCCCGGCACCACCCGCCCCGGCCGACGAACGGGACCGCGAGACGGCCACCCCCGCCAGACACAGCGCCCCGCCCGCCAGCGTCAGCACCCCCGGCACCTCACCCAGCGCCAGCCACGACATCAGCACGACCAGCGCGGGCACGGCGTACGTCGTCGCGCCCATCCGGCTGGCGGTCGTACGGGCCAACGCGTACGCCCACGTCGTAAAGGCGAGCGCGGTCGGAAAGACGCCGAGGTAGACCATGTTGAGCGTGGCCGACACCGGCGCCTCGGCCGCCTCCGCAACCAGCTGCCCGGCGAACGGCAGACACGCCACCGCGCCCACCAGACACCCGAACGTCGTCACCTGCAACGCACTCGCCCGTGCCAGCGCCGGCTTCTGCGCGACGACGCCTCCGGCGTACCCCACCGCCGCCAGCATGCACAGCACCACACCGAGCAGCGAGGACCCGCCCCCGCTGGACATCGAAAGCCCCACGGTCACCGCACCCGCGAACGACACCGCCATACCCGCCAGCAGCCGCGGCGGCATGGCGTCACCGAGCAGCCGAGCGCCCAGCAGCGCGACGAGGATCGGCCCGATGTTCACCACGAGTGCCGCCGTACCGGCGTCCACCTGCTGCTCGCCCCAGTTCAGGGCGACCATGTAGAACCCGAACCACAGCAGCCCGGATATCCCGATCCCACGCCACGTCGACCGCGGCGGCCACCCTTCTCTTCGTACGACACAGATGGTCCCGAGCACCAGCGCCCCGGCCAGCAGCCGCCCCAGCGCGAGCGCGCCCGGCGAGTAGGCGGAGCCTGCGCTGCGGATGGAGACGAAGGCGGAGGCCCAGAGCACGACGGTGACTGTGGCGGCGGCGGTGGCGAGCAGTTCCGTACGGCGGGTGGACGCGGCGTTCATCATGCTCCTGAGGCTAGGAAAGTGGCGGTTTGAAAGCATGCGGGTTTCGGACGGCTTGTAGCTGCGGGTGCGTAGTGGCTGGTCGCGCCCACGCCCCTTAAGGGGCGCTTAGTGCAACGTCGTTACTTCAATCCCCAGCAGTTCGGCCAGCGCCTGTTCACCTGCCGCCGTCACCTTCACCGCCCGCTCGGACCCGATCCGCACGCACCAACCCGCATCCAGCGCATGCCGGCACACCGCCGCCCCCGCGACCCCCGCCAGATGCGGACGCCGCTCGGTCCAGTCGAGGCAGGCCCGGGCCAACGGCCGTCGGCTCGCCCGATCCAGCCGGATCCCGGCGGAGTCGAACCACGCCACCCCCGCATCCGTGAGCGCAAACCCGGTGTCCTGCCGCAGCAGCCCCCGCGCGGTGAACGCATCGGTCACCGCGATCCCGAGCCGCCCGGCCAGATGGTCGTAACAGGTCCGCCCACGCGCCATCGCCGACCCGGCACTGGACTGACGCAGACTCCGGGGCCGTACGACGGCCTGGGGCGCCACCTGCGCGGCGAGATCCTCCACGAGCTGTGCGGCCCGGGCATCGGCGAACCGCACATATCGATGCCGCCCCTGCCGCTCCTCGACCAGAAGCCCACCGGCCACAAGCTTGCCCAAATGCTCACTGACCGTGGACGCCGCAACCCCCGCATGCCGAGCCAACTCCCCAGCGGTCCAGGCCCGCCCGTCGAGAAGCGCGAGCAGGCAGGCGGCCCGGGTCTCATCGGCGAGGAGGGAGGCGAGCTGAGCGAGGTGGGCTGCGCGGGGGTCGCGTTCGGTCATGGGATCCAGCATGGGGCCTGGATACTTCGGTGACAGCCGAACTGTCGTGAACGAAATCTTCCCTAGGGGCGCGGGGCTGTATCGATATGCGGCTCCGCCGCGTGGGCGCGACCAACCCCCACCGGCCCGCAGATCACAACGACCGCGCAACCCCTTCGTACTGCCGCTCCAACCCATCGAGCAGCGCAGCAAGCCCCGTCTCAAAGGCCCGCTCATCAATCTTCTCCTGCCGCTCGGCAAGAAGATGCGCCTGCCCCAAATGCGGATAGTCCGCAGGGTCATACGCACTGACGTCGTCGACAAATCCCCCCGCGAACGACCCCAACGCGGACCCCATGATGAAGTACCGCATCAGCGCCCCGATCGACGTGGCCTGCGCCGGTGGCCACCCCGCCTCCACCATCGCCCCGTACACCGCGTCCGCGAGCCGCAGCGCGGCCGGCCGTCGCCCCGGCCCGCGCGCGAGCACAGGCACGATGTTCGGATGGTCCCGCAGGGCCGCCCGATAGGACACCGCCCAGTCGTGCAACGCCGTCCGCCAGTCCCGTCCGTCCTCGAACATCGACAGGTCGACCTGCGCGCTCACCGAGTCCGCGACCGCCTCCAGGATCTGGTCCTTGGTGCGGAAGTGGTTGTAGAGGGACGGCCCGCTCACCCCCAACTCCGCGGCGAGCCGCCGAGTGGAGACGGCCGCGAGGCCCTCCGTGTCCACGAGCACCCGCGCCGTCTCGACGATCCGGTCGGTGCTGAGCAGGGGCTTGCGCGGTCGGGCCATGGCGCACATAGTAGGGCTGCGAACTGGAAACTAGCAGTGCTAATTTAAATGTACGGCATTCAATTGGGGTGACTCGGTATGAACCTGGAGCTCAGCGAGGAGCAGACCGCCGTACGGCAGCTCGCCCGGGACTTCGTGGCCCGCGAGATCGCCCCGCACGTCGTCGCCTGGGACCGCGCCGAGGAGGTCGACCGGGGCATCGTGAAGAAGCTCGGCGAGGTCGGCTTCCTGGGGCTGACGGTCGACGAGGAGTACGGCGGTTCCGGCGGTGACCATCTCGCGTACTGCCTGGTCACGGAGGAGCTCGGCCGCGGTGACTCCTCGGTGCGCGGCATCGTCTCGGTCTCCCTCGGTCTCGTCGCCAAGACGATCGCGTCCCGGGGGAGCGAGGAGCAGAAGCGGCGGTGGCTGCCGGGCCTGACCGCCGGTGACTACGTCGGCTGCTTCGGCCTCACCGAGCCGGGCACCGGCTCCGACGCGGGCAACCTCGCCACCCGCGCGGTCCGCGACGGCGACGACTACGTCATCAACGGCACCAAGATGTTCATCACCAACGGCACCTGGGCCGATGTGGTGCTGCTCTTCGCCCGCTCCACGGACGCCCCCGGCCACAAGGGCGTCTCCGCCTTCCTGGTCCCCACGGACACCCCCGGCCTGTCCCGCCGTACGATCCACGGCAAGCTCGGCCTGCGCGGACAGGCCACCGCCGAACTGGTCCTGGAGGACGTGCGCGTGCCCGCCTCCGCGCTGCTCGGCGAGGAGGGCAAGGGCTTCTCGGTCGCCATGTCGGCGCTGGCCAAGGGGCGGATGTCGGTGGCGGCGGGGTGTGTGGGCCTCGCCCAGGCGGCCCTGGACGTGGCTGTGAAGTACGCGGGGGAGCGGGAGCAGTTCGGCAAGACCATCGCCCACCATCAGCTCGTACAGGAGCTGATCAGCGACATCGCCGTGGACGTCGACGCCGCCCGGCTGCTGACCTGGCGGGTCGCCGACCTCATCGACCGCGGGCTGCCCTTCGCCACCGAGTCCTCCAAGGCCAAGCTGTTCGCCTCGGAGGCCGCGGTCCGCGCCGCCAACAACGCCCTGCAGGTCTTCGGCGGCTACGGCTACATCGACGAGTACCCGGCGGGCAAGCTGCTGCGGGACGCCCGGGTGATGACCCTCTACGAGGGCACGAGCCAGATCCAGAAGCTGGTGATAGGCCGCGCGCTGACCGGCGTCTCGGCCTTCTGAGTACCTCTCCTGAGTACTTCGGCGGATGTGGCGCGGCCCACGTCCGCCGATGCTTGTCCCATGAGTGACACATCGGTCAAGCAGCAGAACACGGCCGCCTTCTACGGCCAGTCCGTCGCCTCCTTCGCCGTCGCCATGGCGGCGACCGCCATCGGCATCTACCAGCTGGAGGCCGACCCCTGGGTCCGCGCCTTCCTCGGCGTGGCCGTCCTGTACCTGGTCACCTCCGCCTTCACCCTCGCCAAGGTCATCCGCGACCGCCAGGACGCGACGACGGGCCGGCCGTACGGCCCGTTCGAAAAGCTCTGAGCGGCTGCACTAAGCGCCCGCTCACCGTCGGCGGTATGGTGGTGACTCTGTCATCGAGAGGGGCGAACGAGCGATGAGTACGGCGGAGGAGACGGCCGGCGGCGAGGGGTCGGCGTGGGGCGAGGTCACGCCCGACGCGGCCCGGCGGTTGCTGATCGCCGCGGTGGAGGCCTTCGCCGAGCGTGGCTATCACGCCACGACGACCCGTGACATCGCGGGCCGCGCCGGGATGAGCCCGGCGGCGCTCTACATCCACTACAAGACCAAGGAAGAGCTGCTCCACCGGATCAGCCGGATCGGGCACGAGAAGGCGCTGGAGATCCTGCGTACGGCTTCCTCGCGCGAGGGCACCGCGACCGAGCGGCTCGCCGACGCGGTGAGCTCCTTCGTGCGCTGGCACGCGGGCGGCCGTACCACCGCCCGCGTGGTGCAGTACGAGCTGGACTCGCTCGGCCCCGAGGCCCGGGCGGAGATCCTCGGGCTGCGTCGGCAGGTCGATGCCGAGGTGCGCGGGATCATCGAGGACGGGGTCGCGTCCGGCGAGTTCGAGGTGCCGGACGTCAAGGGCACCACCCTTGCCGTGCTGTCGCTCTGCATCGACGTGGCGCGCTGGTTCAACGTGGACGGACCCCGGACGCCCGACGAGGTCGGCGAGCTGTACGCCGACCTCGTGCTGCGGATGGTGGGGGCGAAGTAGGCCCCGCTTTCGTGGCCTACAGGTAGTAGCGCGAGACGGACTCGGCGACGCACACCGGCTTGTCACCGCCCTCGCGCTCCACGGAGAACGCGACCGTCACCTGGACGCCGCCGGTGACGTCGTCGACGCCGGTGATCGTCGCGGTGGCGCGCACGCGCGAACCGACCGGCACGGGGGCCGGGAAACGGACCTTGTTCGTGCCGTAGTTGACGCCCATCTTCACGCCCTCGACCTTGATCAGCTGCGGGCCGAACAGGGGCAGCAGCGACAGGGTGAGGTATCCGTGGGCGATGGTCGTCCCGAACGGGCCGGTGGCGGCCTTCTCGGGATCGATGTGGATCCACTGATGATCCCCGGTCGCCTCCGCGAACAGATCGATCCGCTTCTGGTCGATCTCCAGCCAGTCGGTGTACCCCAGCTGCTCGCCGACCGCGGCCTTCAGGTCGTCGACGGAGGTGAAGCTCCTCGGTTCTGCCATGTCCCTGGCCTCCCAAAAGTCTAAGCGACTGCTTAGCATGCTCGGGTGGAGGCTCCCTGTCAACGGACCTGCCGTCTGCCGGGATGGGTAGTCTTCGAGGGGTGCCCAAGATTTCCGAGAAGATCCACGAGCTCACGGTCGGCCAGCTCGCCGCGCGCAGCGGCGCCGCGGTCTCCGCCCTGCACTTCTACGAGGCCAAGGGCCTGATCGCCAGCCGCCGCACAGCGGGCAACCAGCGCCGCTACGGCAGGGACACGCTGCGCCGGGTGGCCTTCATCAGGGCGGCGCAGCGTGTGGGCATCCCCCTGGCGACCATCCGAGAGGCCCTGGCCGAACTCCCCGAGGAGCGAACCCCCACCCATGAGGACTGGGCCCGCCTCTCGGCGGCCTGGCGAGCGGAACTGGACGAACGCATCACCCAACTGAACCGCCTCCGGGACCACTTGACGGACTGCATCGGCTGCGGCTGCCTGTCCCTGGACACATGCGTTCTGTCGAACCCGGACGACGCCTTCGGCGAACGCCGCGCGGGTTCGAGGCTGATGGTGGAACGCGGGCGGACGACCACGAAGAAACCCGCGTAGCCGCGGGCAGCGGACCGCTCACTCGTACTCCGTTCCGCCCTTCCGTGTCAGATACGCCGGGCTGACCGCCTTCGCGATGGCTCGGCCCCCGGTCACCGCGCTGTACCGCTCCACCACCGGCCGTATCACCACACCCTCCCGCAGATGCAGCCCCCGCCCGGACACGGTCTCCCGTCCGCTCGCGATCTCCAGCACCCGCTCACTGTCGTACGGGCCCGCATACAGCTCAGGCACCAACGGCAGCGCATCGCCGAGCACTTCAGCAGCGTTCAGCCACCGCACCGAACCGTCGATCTCCGCCGAAACGTCGAACACCGCGTACCCCAAGGACTCGCGTCGCCCGTCCGCTCCGTACGTCAGGTCCTGGACCCCCGCCCCGTACACCTCACCGAAGATCCCGACCCGCCGAGCCCCCAGCCGCTTCGCGAGGCGGGCTGCCACCTCCGCGACCCCATGCCCGTGCACGGCACGCCAGTACAGATTCCGTGGATCCTCCTTCAGCGCCAGCGACTTCGCGCCGAAGCCCTTGGAGGAGACGTACATCCGCGACTCGTCCGCCACATAGGTCACCAGGCATGCCGAGCCGTGCAGCTTCTCCGTCAGGACCACCGGCTCGCCCGGCGTGAAGATCCCCGGATACCGCTGGATGTTCTCGATGTCCACCCACGGCAACAGATCCGGCGCCGACTCCACGTCCCCGGACATCGTCGGCGGTATCGGCGGCACCCACTTGGTGATCCCGAGTCGCTCCGCGAAGTCCGTGCCGTCCGACGCCGCCTGCGCCAGGTCCACGCCCGCCAGCGCCGACGGCCGGCACACGATCCCCTGCGACAGCTCCCCGCGCAGTCGAACCGCCTTCACCCGGTCCGAGTTGCTCCCCGCCAGCCGCCCGGTCAGCCCCAGCTCCTCGACCAGCGCGGTCGGCAGGACGGACTGCTCGGGGATGTACACGGCGACCTCGCCCGTGCGGTACGCGCCCTTCGCCACGACCGCCCGGTACAGGCCCACCTGGGCCAGTTCGAGGGAGTCGGCGTTGGGATGCTCATGGACGGTCAGCACTTCGGCGGTGACGCGCAGCGTCGACATCGGTGACTCCTGGGTTCTTTCGTCAGCTGTGTTTCATCGCCTCCAACTGTCCGGACGGGAAAGGGGTGGAGCGAGTCAATTAGGGCCTGCTAGCGTCCCGGCCCGCCGTTCCGTACTGGATCAGCCCCGCTGTTACCAACTGTGCGTTGGACGCCGCCCGTTCGCCGGTCGGCAGCAGCAGCATGTCCTCGAGCCCAACCCGCGTCGCCAGCCCCAGCCGTCCCGCCAGCCGCAGTACCGGCCACGCCCCGTCGTCCTCGCCGTGCAGCAGCACGGGCCGGCCAAAGGCGGATCCCAGCTCGGCCAGCAGGCCCCGCGCACTGTCCTCGGCCGTGTCCGGCGATGTGTCCGTCACTTCCGCCAGCACCCGCAGCACCTGCGGCCCCAGGGGTGAGCGAGCGAATCGCGCGGCCCCGTCCGTCCCTGACCAGATCCCGGCCTCCACCCCGACTCCCAGGTCGATCAGCGCGGCGGCCACCTCCTCCGCCCCGGGCTCGTGCCAGTTGACCGAGGCGTGGTCGGGGAGCGACGTCCAGGACCTTATGCGAGCCACTCGCGCCGTGGGAGACGGCTCGGCCCACGCGCCCGTCGTCACCCCGACCGGCACGGACACCCGCGCCCGTATCGTCTCCAGCGTCGCCGCCACGACGCGTGGGGACAGGCTGTCCTGTCCGCAGGGTGTCTTGGGATGAACATGCACATCTGTGGCACCGGCTGCCACCGCACCGGCCGCGGACTCGGCCATCGCCTCCGGCGTGAGCGGCACCGACGCACCGTCGGCCGCCCCGCGGGGCCCGTTCAAACAGACCTGCACCATGCCCCGATGGTCCCTCGGCATGTGGGGGTGCGGCATCCCCGGCGCACCCCCGGTCGTACCAAGCGGCCCCCGATGAAGTCCGGCGCGCTGTCGCGCCCCGCAAGGGGCGCGGGGCTGTGTTGAATCTGCGGCTACCGCCGCGTGGGCGCGACCAGCCCCCACCGGCCCGCGGATTCATCACCGGGCTTCCAGCGGAGCCTTTACGCAGAGACCAGCAGCCGCCGCTCCCGCCGTGCGGCCGCCAGGGCCTCCGGCGTCAGTACGGGACGTGGGACCACGATCCCGCAGTGGGTGCAGACCGGGCCCGAGGAGGGTTCATGGGCCAGGTCGTACTTCCAGGTCAGCCGCTCCCCGCCGCACACCGGGCATTCGGCACCCGGGTCGCGCTCCAGGGCGGAGATCAGCCGGCGCAGCACCTCGGCCAGCGGCTCACGGGGGTGGACCCGCGGGTCGTCGCACCACGCAACTCCGAAACCGCCCCAGGTCAGCCGGTGCCAGTCGTCGACACTCCCCGGCCTGCGCAGTCCGTCGTGCTTCTCCTTCTTGCGCCGGTGGGCGAACTCGACCTCGTAGGCGAGCCACACCGAACGCGCTTCCTCCAACTCGTCCAACGCGGCCACGAGCCGCGCTGGATCGGGGGACCGGTCCTCCGGACCGATCCCGGCCCGGGAGCACAAGTGGTCCCAGGTCGCCCTGTGCCCGTAAGGGGCGAACCGCTCAAGGCACTTGCGCAGCGAATAGCGTCGCAGCGCCAGATCACAGCGCGGGTCTCGTACCTGTCTCGCCAGACTCCGGAAACCGGCCATCGCCCTGCACCTCCGTCACACCTGCACCTGTACTTCGGTCACTTCGGCGTCGCGTCGTACGGACTTCGTACGACGTTGACGAATAGACGTATCGACACGCGATTCGGCTCCATCCGATTTCCGATGGCCCCCATCAGCCGGGCCGCGCGCGTCCCCCAACGCACCGGAAAGTGACGCATGTTCACCTTCAATCCCGGGGATACCGGCGGTAACGTCCGGCCCACCCCCGTCGGTAGGAGCTGCCATGCCACGGCGCATCCCCCGCACCGCGCTCGACAGACAGAGAACTCCCGGCAGATTCCCCGGGTTCCTGAAGACGGCATCCGTATGCGTGCTCATTGCCGGTCTTTTGTCCCCGCTTTCCCAGGCGGTCGCCGCTGAGGACGCGGACGCGGGGGCAACGGCGGTGACCGACCACTGCGGCAACCAGTGCTCCGACATCCTGCCGCCCGGCGAGAACGGCAATGCCACCCTGGCCCAGATTCTGCTCAACCAGGCCTTCGGCACCATGCCCGCGCACGCCTCCGACCAGCTCGGTCCCTACAACAACCTCGCCACCGGCTACCCCGGCCTCACCAACTCCACGATCACCAACTTCTTCAATGACGCCTCCTTCGGGGTCCCCGCCGATCAAGTCGCCTCCACCGTCAGGCCGGCCGGTCGCAGTGATGTGACGATCGTCCGCGACAAGAAGACCGGTGTGCCGCACATCACCGGTACCACCAGATACGGCACGGAGTTCGGCGCCGGCTATGCGGCGGCCGAGGACCGGCTGTGGCTCATGGACGTCTTCCGGCACGTCGGACGAGGACAGCTGACCTCCTTCGCCGGTGGCGACCCCGCCAACCAGGGCCTTGAGCAGGAGTTCTGGCGCCACGCGCCCTACACCGAGGCCGACCTCCAGGCCCAGATCGACAACGCCGTCGCCGACAACGGCGCACGCGGACAGCAGGCCCTCGCCGACGTCAACGCCTATGTCGCCGGCATCAACGCCTACATCGACGCCTCCGACAGCGGCCGCTACTTCCCCGGCGAGTACGTCCTGACCGGCCACAAGGACTCCGTCACCAACGCCGGCACGATCGAGCACTTCAAGGCCACCGACCTGGTCGCCCTCGCCTCCGTCATCGGCGCGCTGTTCGGCTCCGGAGGCGGCGGCGAGGTGAACAACGCGATGTCCCTGCTGGCCGCCCAGGAGAGATACGGCGTCGCCGAGGGCACCGAGGTCTGGGAGTCCTTCCGCGAGCGCAACGACCCCGAGGCGGTCGTCACCGTCCACGACAAGAGCTTCCCGTACGCCGAGAAGCCCGCGAACCCGCAGGGCACGGCGCTACCGGCCGCCGGTTCGGTGACCGCGGAGCCCCTGGTGTACGACCGTACGGGCAGCGCGGCCACCGCCACCGCCGCCGACACCTCGGCCACGGCGACGAAGACGGCCATGAGCTCGGCCCGCCGCGGTATGTCCAACGCCCTCGTCGTGAGCGGCGAGCACACCGCAAGCGGCCACCCCGTCGCCGTCTTCGGCCCCCAGACCGGCTACTTCGCACCCCAGCTCCTGCTCCTCCAGGAGATCCAGGGCCCGGGCATCAGCGCCCGCGGCGCCTCCTTCGCGGGTCTGAGCATGTACGTCGAACTCGGCCGCGGCCAGGACTACTCATGGAGCGCGACCACTTCCGGCCAGGACATCATCGACACCTACGCCGTCGAACTGTGCCAGGACGACTACCACTACCTCTACCGCGGCACCTGCACCGCGATGGAGAAGATCGAGCGGAAGAACGCCTGGAAGCCGACCACCGCCGACGACACCCCCGCGGGCTCGTACACCCTCAGGGTCTGGCGCACGAAATACGGACCCGTCTCGCACCGCGCGACCGTCGACGGCAAGCGCGTCGCCTACACCACCCTGCGCTCGTCCTTCTTCCACGAGGCCGACTCGATCATCGGCTTCCAGATGCTGAACGACCCCGACTACCTCAAGAGCCCCGAGACCTTCCAGACGGCGGTGCAGCACATCAACTTCACCTTCAACTGGTTCTACGCCGACTCCGAGCACACCGCCTACTACAACAGCGGCGACAACCCGGTACGGGCGACCGGCGTCGACGCCGAGTTCCCGGTGTGGGCGCAGCCGTCGTACGAGTGGCGCAACTGGAACCCGACGACCAACACCGCCGACTACACCCCGCCCTCCGCCCACCCCAACTCCATCGACCAGGACTACTACATCTCCTGGAACAACAAGCAGGCCGCCGACTACACCACCGCCCCCTGGGGCGACGGCTCGGTCCACCGCGGCAACCTCCTCGACGACCGGGTGAAGAAGCTGATCGCCCAGGGCGGGGTCACCCGAGCCGCGCTGGTGAAGGCGATGGCCGAGGCAGGGCTCGCCGATCTGCGCGCCGAGGACGTTCTGCCGGACCTGCTGAAGGTCGTGAACAGCTCCCCGGTGACCGATACGGCGGCGAAGGCGGCCGTCGACAAGCTGTCCGCGTGGGTCACGGCGGGCGCCCGGCGCACGGAGACCTCGGCGGGCTCGAAGACGTACGCCCATGCCGACGCGATCCGCGTCCTGGACGCCTGGTGGCCGCTGCTGGTGAAGGCCGAGTTCGAACCGGGCCTCGGCAGCGAGCTGTTCACCGCCTTCACCGCCAACCTGCCGGTCGACGAAGCCCCTTCGGCCGCCCACGGCCCGACCGGCGCCCATGCCGGCAGCTCCTTCCAGTACGGCTGGTGGAGCTATGTCGACAAGGATCTGCGGTCGGTGCTCGGTGAGTCGGTCGAGGGGCCGCTGGCCCGTGAGTACTGCGGCGGCGGCAGCCTGACCGCCTGCCGGGACAGCCTCATCGGCACCCTGAAGACGGCGGCCGGTAAGACCGCCGCCCAGGTCTATCCCGGCGACGACGGCTGCTCGGCGGGCGACCAGTGGTGTGCCGACTCGATCGTGCAGCGCCCGCTCGGCGGCATCAACCACGCCAGGATCAGCTGGCAGAACCGTCCGACCTACCAGCAGGTCGTGGAGTTCACCTCGCACCGGTGACACGGGAGCAGGCGGCGGGTCAGCGCACGCGGCCCGCCGCCAGCACCAGCCGGGCCAGCTCCCGGTGCACGATGTCGCTGTGCGCCCCGACCGGCGGACCACCGCGCCGGACCACCGCCGCCGCGTCGACGTTCACACACCCCGCCGCGGGCAACGGCCCGCGCAGCGCGTCGGCGAGCTTGAGATTCTTGGTGCCGGGCACCGACTGCACCCCGTCGAAGCCCATCGCTCCCCACTTGGCGCCCAGCGCCCGCCCGATGTCGAAACCGTGGAACTCCCGGTCGTGGCCCGCCATTCGGGAAGCCAGCGGGTACATCGTGCCCAGGGCGTCGTCGTGCCGCGAGAAACAGCACACCAACGGTCCGTCGATACGGTTGTGCTGCCCCTGGAGCACCCCTCCCGCGCGCGGGTCGTGCGGCAGCCGGGCCGAGAACGCGTAGTGCGAGAAGGCCCCTTGGAGCAGCGTCACGGACTTCACCGTACGCACCCCCTTGGGCAGCCCGCGCAGCGCGAACGACACCAGCCGCCCGCCGAAACTGTGCCCGACCAGATGCACCCGCACCCCGGGCGACCGCGCCGCGAGCTGCCCGATCACCCGCCCGAGTCCCCGCTCACCCACCGTGCCCGCACGCCGCTTCATCGCGTAGTACGTCGCCTGCCGCAGCAGTTCGTGCGCCCCCTCCCAGGGGTTCGGCAGCGCGAAGGAGGCGTCCGGAGCCGTCTCATCAGGCGACTCCAGCTGTGCGAGCGCCCGAGCGAACTCCTCGCATCTCTCGGCCGCGGTCCCGTGGAACATCGCCGGCTCGTCCTGCGGCACGCCCTCCGCGAGCGTGTCCGCCGCGAACAGCGCCTGCGGGCCCGGCGGCACCAGATCCACCAACAGCCGCACAAGACGCCCGAACTCCTCCAGCTCGGCCTCCTCGCGCGACTGCTGCTCCAGCAGCCGGGCGAGCTGGTCGATCACGGTCGCCCGCCCGGGGAACGTCTCCAGCAGTGCGTGCCGGGTGTCCTTGTCGAGCACCGGCCGCGGCGGCAGCTCGGCCGCCACGGCGCGCGGGAAGTCGGGGATCGGCTCGTCCGAGAACCGCATCGACGGCCATACGACGCCCACGTACCCGACCTTCGCCTTCGGCGCCAGCTCCGGGATCGGCGCGAAGAAGCTGTCGTAGAGCCGTGTCGCCCCGGATCGGTCGTTGTTCCAGCCGTGCGCGAAGACGAGCAGATCATGCACGCCGTGCTGGGCCACCCCGGCGAGCAGCCGGTCCCGGGCCCGGGCGTCGGGATCTCCGTCCGCGTCGAAGGTGAGCTCCCAATAAGGAGACACGCTCATTGCCGGTCGTGCCATGACGGGCCCCTCCGTCCCCCGTAGCGGTGCGATGTGGGCGTATCGTCCCGCCACGGGGCAGAGTTGGCCATACGGCGCGGGTCATCTGTAGAGGAGGTATTCCTTTCGAATCCTCCGGAACGCGGCCAGTTCCTCCTGCCAGCCGTCCACCACCTCGTCCGTGCTCGCGCCCGCGTCGATTGCCGTGCGGACCTGAGTGGAGCCGGTGAGCTTGTCGATCCAGTTGTCGGAGCGCCAAGTGAAGCCGGGGAACGTCTTCTTGGCGGTGACGAGGAGGGCGATTCCGGTGCGGACGGGGTCGTAGGCGGCCCGGTCGTGGACGTGGATCTGGACGCCGCCGACGGTCTTGCCCTGGAACTTGGAGAAGGTGGGCGTGAAGTACGCCTCCCTGAAGTGCACGCCCGGCAGGCCGAGTCGATTGACCTCGGCGGCCCAGCGGCCGTCGATGCCCTCCGCGCCGAGGAGTTCGAAGGGGCGGGTGGTGCCTCGGCCCTCGGAGAGGTTCGTGCCCTCGAAGAGACAGGTCCCCGAGTACACCAGGGCCGTGTCCGGAGTCGGCATGTTCGGGCTCGGCGGGACCCAGGGCAGATGCGAGGCGTCGTAGAACTCAGAGCGCCGCCAGCCCGTCATCGTGACGGTTTCCAGGGGGACGGGGGTTGTCAGGAACTCCCCGTTGAACAGCAGGGCCAGCTCGGCGACCGTCATTCCGTGCGCCTGCGAGATGGGTTGCCTGCCTACGAAGGTGGCGAACTCCTTGTGCAGGATGGGGCCGTTCGCTGCGCGGCCGGTCACCGGGTTGGGGCGGTCCAGCACGACGAAGCGCTTGCCTGCGAGCTGGGCTGCCTCCATGCAGTCGTAGAGCGTCCAGATGTAGGTGTAGAAGCGGGCGCCTACGTCCTGGATGTCGAAGACGATCGTGTCGACGCCGGACGTGGTGAAGATGTCGGCGAGGGGCCGGCCGCTCTTGAGGTACGTGTCGTACACGGGGAGGCCGGTGGCGGGGTCGTCGTAGCGGCCCTCGGAGCCGCCTGCCTGGGCGGTGCCTCGGAAGCCGTGTTCTGGCCCGAAGACGGCCCTGAGATCCACCCTGTCGTCTTCGTGCATGACGTCGACGATGTGGCGGGCTTCTCGAGTGATGCCGGTGGGGTTGGTGACGATGCCGACGCGCTGGCCGTTGAGGGGAGAGTATTCGTCGGAGACCAGGCGTTCGAAGCCCGTTTGCAGCCGTCGGCCTGCGGCGGCTGCGGGGGTTGTGGTGGCCGCGAGGGCTGGGGTTGCGACTAGGAGAGTTCGTCTCGTAAAGCGCATGGAGGGCACGGTAAGGGGTGGTGCGGTTGTTCGTAAGCTGTCGGTCGTCTGTGGCTTGTCGCGCAGTTCCCCGCGCCCCTGGGCATGTCTCCCGCGCCCTTCCTTTGTTACATACCGACTGGTTAGTCTGTCCGTGTCGATCGAGCCGCATGTCGAAGGAGAACGATGGTGGAAGCCCTGGAGGACGCCGGAGTCGTTGTCACCGGAGCCGGTGGAGGGATCGGGGCCGCTCTCGCCCGGCGGTTTGCCGGGGCCGGGGCCCGGGTCGTCGTGAACGATCTGGATGCTGCCAAGGCCGAAGCCGTCGCCGGTGAGATCGGGGGGATTGCCGTGCCCGGTGACGCCTCTGCCGTCGTCGGTGCCGCCCGTGACGCTCTCGGTGGCGACATCGACGTCTACTGCGCCAACGCCGGCGTCGGTTCCGGTGGGTCCGAGGCCGCGGGGGAGGACGTCTGGGCGCTCGCCTGGGACGTGAACGTCATGGCCCACGTGCGGGCCGCGCAGGAGTTGATCCCGGGGTGGCTGGAGCGTGGGCAGGGGCGGTTCGTTTCCACCGTGTCCGCCGCCGGGCTGCTCACCATGATCGGGGCCGCGCCCTACAGCGTCACCAAACACGGGGCGTACGCCTTCGCCGAGTGGCTGTCGCTGACCTATCGGCACCGGGGGATCAAGGTGCACGCCATCTGCCCGCAGGGGGTGCGGACCGACATGCTCGCCGCCACCGGGACCGCGGGCGACCTGGTGCTTCAGCCGACCGCCATCGAGCCGGACGACGTGGCCGACGCGCTGTTCAAGGGTATGGAAGACGATCGGTTCCTGATCCTTCCGCATCCCGAGGTCGCCGGGTTCTATCAGGCCCGGGCGGGTGATCCGGACCGCTGGCTGAGCACCATGAACCACATCCAGCAGAAGTGGGAGGCCGGTCGGTGAGCGACTCCCGGTATGCCGCCAAGCCCTGGCTCGCCCTCCTCGACGACGCCCAGCGCGCCCCGATCGACCCCGCCGACTCCCTGGTGCACGCCCTGCGCCGGGCCGCCGCCGAGCACCCGGACCGTGCCTTCCTCGCCTACTTCGACGGCCGTCTCTCCTACCGCGAGGTCGACGAGCTGAGCGACTCCGTCGCCGGGCATCTGGCCGCGCGGGGTCTTGAGCGCGGTGACCGGGTGGCCGTGCTGCTCCAGAACTCCCCGCTCTTCGTGGTCGCCGTGCTCGGCGCCTGGAAGGCGGGCGCGACCGTGGTGCCGGTCAACCCGATGTACAAGTCGGGGGAGATGGCGCACGTCCTGCGGGACGGGGACGTGACGGCGCTGATCTGCTCGGATCGCGCCTGGGAGTCGTATCTGCGCGAGACCGCCGCCGACTCGCCGGTGCGGATCGTGCTCACGGGCTGTGAGTTGGACTTCCAGACTCGGGGCGACGCGCGTGTGCTGAACTTCGAGCGGCTGCCGCAGGCCGCCGACGCCGACGATCTGGCGGCTGTGGCGCGTGCCGGTCACCAGGCACCCGAGGGACGCGACCCGCAGCCCTCCGACGTCGCGCTGATCAGCTACACCTCCGGCACCAGCGGCACCCCCAAGGGCGCCACCAACACGCACGGCAACATCATGCACAACGCCGAGCGGCAGCGGACCGGGCTGCCGCTGCCCGAGGCGCCGGTGTACTTCGCCATGGCCCCGCTGTTCCACATCACCGGCATGGTCTGCCAGTTCGGCGCCTGTCTGAACAGTGCGGGCACCCTGGTGCTGGCGTACCGCTTCGAGGCCGGTGTCGTGCTGGACGCGTTCGCCGAGCACCACCCGCACTACACCGTCGGTCCGTCGACCGCCTTCATGGCGCTGGCCGCCCATTCGTCCGTGACCCGCGAGCACTTCGCCTCCTTCCGGATCATCTCCTCCGGCGGCGCCCCGCTGCCGCCCGCGCTGGTGGAGAAGTTCCGGGCCGGCTTCGGGCCGTACATCCGCAACGGCTACGGGCTCACCGAGTGCACCGCGCCCTGCGCCGCCGTACCGCCGGGCCGGGAGGCGCCCGTGGATGCGGCCTCCGGGACGCTAGCCGTGGGGGTGCCCGGTCCCGACACGGTCGTGCGGATCGTCGACGAGGAGGGCGCGGAGGTGCCCTTCGGGGAGCAGGGCGAGATCGTTGTGAGCGGGCCGCAGGTCGTGCCCGGGTACTGGCGGCGGCCCGACGCCACCGCTCAGACCTTCCCGGGCGGTGAGCTGCGTACCGGTGACATCGGGTTCATGGATCCCGAGGGCTGGCTGTATGTCGTCGACCGCAAGAAGGACATGATCAACGCGTCCGGGTTCAAGGTGTGGCCGCGTGAGGTCGAGGACGTGCTGTACACCCATCCGGCGGTGCGTGAGGCGGCCGTCGTCGGGGTGCCCGACGGGTACCGCGGGGAGACCGTGAAGGCGTACATCAGCCTGCGTCCGGGCGTCGAAACCGACCCGGATGAACTCGCGGTGTACTGCAAGGAGAGACTGGCCGCTTACAAATACCCGCGCCAGGTGGAGATACTGCCCGACTTGCCGAAGACGGCGAGTGGGAAGATCCTCCGGCGGGAACTCCGTTCCCGCGCGCACGACAGCAATTAAGAACTCGAAAGGCAGGTGGCGGCACAGTGCCCAGGACGACGGACGGAGACGGCACCCCCGTCCCGCAGCGGCTGCTGGCCGCCGCCACCCGGCTCTTCGCCGAGCAGGGCTACGACCGGACCTCGGTACAGGAGATCGTGGAGGCGGCCGGCGTCACCAAGGGGGCGCTGTACCACTACTTCGGCTCCAAGGACGACCTGCTGCACGAGGTGTACGCGCGCGTGCTGCGCGTCCAGCAGGAGCGCCTGGACGCCTTCGCGGGCGCCGACGAGCCGGTGGAGAAGCGGCTGCGCGCCGCAGCGGCCGATGTCGTCGTCACCACCATCGAGAACCTCGACGACGCGTCGATCTTCTTCCGCTCGATGCACCATCTGAGCCCCGAGAAGAACAAGCAGGTGCGCGCCGAGCGCCGGCGCTACCACGAGCGCTTCCGTGCGCTCATCGAGGAAGGCCAGGAGGCGGGGGTCTTCTCCAAGGCGACCCCGGCCGACCTGGTGGTGGACTACCACTTCGGTTCCGTCCACCACCTGTCGACCTGGTACCGGCCCGACGGGCCGATGAGCCCCCAGGAGGTCGCCGACCAGCTGGCCGACCTCCTCCTGAGGGCGTTGCGTCCCTAAGGCAGGTACTTCTTCAGCTCGCGTCGCGCGAGCGACCGCTGGTGCACCTCGTCCGGGCCGTCCGCGATCATCAGCGTGCGGGCGCTCGCGTACAGCTCGGCCAGCGGGAAGTCCTGGCTCACCCCGCCCGCGCCGTGCAGCTGGATCGCCCGGTCGAGGATGTCCACCACGGCGCGCGGGGTGGCGATCTTGATGGCCTGGATCTCGGTGTGGGCGCCCTTGTTGCCGACGGTGTCCATCAGCCAGGCCGTCTTGAGGACCAGCAGCCGGAGCTGCTCCACGGTCACCCGCGCGTCCGCGATCCAGTTGTGCACCACGCCCTGCTGGGCCAGCGCCTTGCCGAACGCCTGACGGGACACAGCCCTGCGGCACATCAGCTCGATCGCCCGCTCGGCCATGCCGATCAGCCGCATGCAGTGGTGGATACGGCCCGGACCGAGGCGGGCCTGCGCGACGGCGAAGCCGCCGCCCTCCTCGCCGATCAGGTTGGCGACCGGCACGCGCGCGTGGTCGAAGATCATCTCGGCATGGCCGCCGTGGGAGTGGTCCTCGTACCCGAAGACCTGCATCGCGCGCGTGACGGTGACGCCCGGGGTGTCGCGCGGGACCAGGATCATCGACTGCTGACGGCGGATGTCCTCGCCGTCCGGGTCGGTCTTGCCCATCACGATGAAGATCTTGCAGTCCGGGTTCATCGCCCCGGAGATGTACCACTTGCGGCCGGTGATGACGTACTCGTCGCCATCCCGCTCGATGTGCGTGGTGATGTTGGTGGCGTCGGAAGAGGCCACCTCGGGCTCGGTCATCGCGAACGCCGAGCGGATCTCCCCCGCCAGCAGCGGCTCCAGCCACTGCTTCTTCTGCTGCTCGTCGCCGAACTGGGTCAGCACCTCCATGTTCCCGGTGTCCGGCGCCGCGCAGTTCGTCGCCGTGGGCGCCAAGTGGGGGGAGCGGCCGGTGATTTCGGCCAGCGGTGCGTACTGGAGGTTGGTGAGGCCCGCGCCGTACTCGGTGTCCGGAAGGAAGAGGTTCCACAGGCCCTGCCTGCGCGCCTCGGCCTTCAACTCCTCGACCACGGCCGGGGTGTCCCAGGGCGACGCCAGCGCGGCCCGCTGCTCCTCGGCCACCGGCTCGGCCGGATAGACGTACTCGTCCATGAAGGCGAGCAGCTTGGCGCGCAGTTCCTCCGTGCGCGCGTCGAACGCGAAGTCCATGTCCCGTCAGCCTTCCTGAAGAGTGGTCAGACCGTGCTCGATGAAGACCGGGACCAGATCGCCGATGCGGTCGAAGCCGCGTCCGACCGTCTGGCCCAGCGTGTAGCGGTAGTGGATGCCCTCCAGGATCACGGCGAGCTTGAACCAGGCGAACGCCGTGTACCAGGAGACCGCGGAGACGTCGCGCCCCGAGCGCGCCGCGTACCGCTCGATCAGCTCGGCCGGATCCGGGTGTCCCGGCGCTTCGGCCGTGGTGGAGACGGGGGAGTCGGGCATGCCCAGCGGCAGGCTGTACATCACCAGCAGGCCGAGGTCCGTGAGCGGATCGCCGAGCGTGGACATCTCCCAGTCGAGGATGGCCTTGATCTCGTCGTCGCTCCCGATCAGGACGTTGTCCAGCCGGTAGTCGCCGTGGATCACCGTCGGCGTGGGGGAGACGGGCAGTTGACCTCCGAGGGTGGCGTGCAGCTCGTCGATGCCGGCCAGCTCACGGTTGCGGGAGGCGACCAACTGCTTGCCCCAGCGGCGCAGTTGGCGGTCCAGGAAGCCCTCCGGGCGGCCGAAGTCCGCGAGGCCCACCTCGGCGGGGTCCACCGCGTGCAGATCCACCAGGGTGTCCACGAGCGAGAGCACCGCCTGACGCGTGCGCTCCGCACCCAGCGGGACCAGCTGGTCGGCGGTGCGGTACGGGGTGCCCTCGACGAACTCCATGACGTAGAACGGCGACCCGAGGACCTCCTCGTCCTCGCACAGCAGCACGGGCCGCGGCACCGGCACGTTAGTCGGGTGCAGCGCGCTGATCACCCGGTGCTCGCGCTTCATGTCGTGCGCGGTGGCGAGGACATGGCCGAGCGGAGGCCGGCGTACGACCCACCGGCCGGTGCCGTCCGAGACGACGTAGGTGAGGTTCGACCGTCCACCCTCGATCAGCCGTCCGGTCAGCGGACCGTGCACCAGGCCGGGGCGCTCGCGCTCCAGCAGGGCGCGCAGCCGGTCGAGATCCAGTCCGGGCGGGTGGTCGGGGCTCATCGATGCTCCTACGGGCAGGTGAACGAGACCCGACCAATGATGCCGACCGGTCGGTATGTCGTCCAGTGCGCGAGCCCAACGTGATCGGAGCCACGATAGGCCGACAGCTCCCCGCCGGAGGAGACGGAGAGCCGTCGGCCGGACCTTTTTCGGTCAGTGGTCGTCCCAGTGACCCTCGTGCGCCGCGTGCCGGTGGCCGTTGTGGACGTAGTCGACATGGTCGCCGTGCAGGACGCTCTCGTGCCCGCAACCCTCTCCGTGCTCGTGCTCATGGCCCTCGTGCGTGGCGTGCCCGCTCGGCTCGCACTCGTCCCAGTGTCCGCTGTGCAGACGGTGCATATGCCCGCCGTGCGCGTAGTCGACATGGTCGCCGTGCGGCACTTCGGTGTGTCCGCAGCCGGGTCCGTGGTCGTGGGCGTGGGCGGCGTGTTCCTGGTGGAGGGTGGTCATGGTGCTCACCTTCGGAGGTGCGGGGGATGACGAACGACCGACAGGCTGCCACGCAAACGGCCCATATCCGGTCATTCGGCTTGCGTGGCGTCCGCGTGCCCCGGAGGGTCGGAGCCATGAAGGCCATCAGCTATTCACGCTACGGCGGCCCCGATGTGCTCGTCCACGGTGAGGTGGCCGATCCCAAGGTCGGTCCCGACTCGGTGCTGGTCAAGGTGCGCGCGGCGGCCGTGAATCCCGTCGACTGGAAGTGCCGCGAGGGCTATCTCGACGGCGCACTGCAGGCCGTGTTCCCGGTGGTACCGGGCTGGGACGTCTCGGGTGTCGTCGTCCAACCGGGCGTCTCCGTCACGGAGTTCGCCGTCGGCGACGAGGTCATCGGATACGTACGCGAGGACCTGCTGTGCCGCGGCACCTTCGCCGAGTACGCCGCCGCGCCGGTGCGCACCCTGGCCCGCAAGCCCCGCAACCTCTCCTTCGAGGAGGCCGCCGGGCTGCCGCTCGTCGGCCTCACCGCCTACCAGGTGCTGATCAAGGTGCTCCAGGTGAAGCGCGGCGAGACCGTTCTGGTGCACGCGGCGGCCGGCGGGGTCGGCTCCATCGCCGTCCAGCTCGCCCGTCATGTGGGCGCCCGGGTCATCGGTACGGCGAGCGCGCACAACCACGACTTCGTACGCGGCCTCGGCGGCGAGCCCGTCGAGTACGGCGAGGGTCTGGCCGAGCGGGTACGGGGCCTGGCCCCCGAGGGCGTGGACGCCGTCCTCGACACCGTCGGCGGCGAGGCGCTGAAGGCGTCGGCGAACGTGCTGAGCCCGGAAGGGCGACTGGTGTCCATCGCCGACCCGGAGGTCTTCGACTACGGCGGCCGCTACTACTTCGTACGGCCCGACGCCGAGGACCTCCTGCGGCTGACCGAACTGGCCGAACAGGGCGTGGTCTCCGTGCACGTCTCGGAGACGTTCCCGCTGGAGCGGGCGGCGGACGCCTACCGGCTCAACGAGGAGGGGCGGACCAGGGGCAAGATCGTGGTGACGGTGGACTGGGAGAAGGAAGAGACGGGTTAGAGGATCAGCACCGCCCCGCACACCGCAAGACCCACCGTGCACAGCGCCGCCACGGTGGCGTGCCGGGGTGCGAGGGGCCTCGGGCGCGGGCTCGTGGCGAGGGTCTGGATACGGCGGTTGGCGACCATGAGGAAGCCCAGCCACAGCAGGCAGCACAGGGCGCAGCCGAGGATCCGCGGCGCCGAGACCCCGCCGTGCAGTGCGGCCCTCCCGGCCAGCACCGCGGCGACGGTGCCCGCCAAGGTCGTACGGCGCCAGGCGAGCCGGGTCCGCTCGGGCTGGAGCCCCGGGTCCCGCGTCGGCTGCGCGGACGGCGAGGTCACCCCTCCCACCCGACGAGCACCACCACGACCATGGCGAGCGCCACGACCGCGACCACCGTGCTCAGCACCGCCGGGAACCGCGAGACCGGCAGATCCTCCCCCCGGCGCATCGCCCGCTCGCATGCCACCCAGTGATTGACCGCGCGCAAGGAGCACAGCACGCCCGCCGCGAGCAGCGCGAGGGCGAGTCCGACCCGCCAGCCCCAGCGCAGGTCCGGCAGGAACTGGTCCACGGCGAAACCGCCGCCGATCAGCGCCAGCGCGGTGCGCAGCCAGGCCAGGAAGGTGCGCTCGTTGGCCAGCGAGAACCGGTAGTCCGGTGTGGCGCCTTCCCGCCGGATCTCCTGGGGCGCGAACCACAGCCGGACGTTCCGTACGAATTCGATCACGCCCCGGACCCTACCGGGAGCCCTGAGCCGCCCGGTGTGCCCGCAGCCGCTCGTACGCGGCGAGCCCGTCCGGCACCCACTCCCAGTCGGCGAGGCGCGCCTGCACCTCCGACTCCGGCAGGAAAGCGTGCCAGGCCACCTCCTCCACCTGAGGGCTCACCGGCAGCTCGCAGCGCACCTCGTACACGGCCGACCACCAGCTGTGCCCGGCGCCGTCCTCGTAGAGGAACTTGAAGAGGAACTCCGGCTCCGGCAGCCCGGACACCCCCAGCTCCTCCTCGGCCTCCCGCAGGGCCGCATCCTCATAGGACTCGCCCGCGCCGACGACTCCGCCGACGAACATGTCGTACATGGAGGGGAAGACCAGCTTCGTCGAGGTGCGGCGGTGGACGAAGAGGCGGCCGTCGGCGTCCCTGGCCTGGATGAACACACATCGGTGTCGCAGGCCCTCGGCGTAGACCCGGCCGCGCGGGGCCTCACCGATGACGTGGTCGTTCTCGTCGACGACGTCGAGGATCTCGTCAGCTGCGCTCATGGGGCCCATCCAAGCAGGGGCCGAGAGGTCAGCCGGCCGGCTGGAGCTTCCGCGCCGGTTCCCGGACCGTCGCTCCGGACGGCATCGCCGGGTGCAGTCCGAGCAGGACGATACCCACGACGATCGCGGCGAGCCCGGCGGACTCCCAGGCCAGGGCGCCGACGTCGGTGCGCAGCCGGTCGCCGAGGAAGCCGACCCCGCAGGCGATCCCGGCCAGCGGCTGGGCGGCGGTCAGGGCGGGCAGCGACTTGCGCAGCGACGCGGTCTCGAAGGCGCTCTGCACCAGCACCAGACCGGTGACACCGAGCGCCAGCACGGCGTACGGCTGCCAGCTGGTCAGCACCTCGGCGAGGCCGCCCTCGCTGTAGCGCTGGCCGGTCACCCGGGTGAGGGCGTCCTGGACGCCGTAGAGGAGACCGGCGGCCGTGGCGAGCAGAACAGGGCCCGAGCTGAGCCGTGAGCGCTTGGCGTACGCCGTGAGCAGCAGGGCCGTCCCGACCATGACGCCGATGATCAGCCACTGCCGGAATGGGTCCGTCAGCGCGGTGCCGCCGGTCGGTTCGCCGGCCACGATGAACGCGGTCACCCCGCCCGCGAGCAGCAGCAGACCGAGCCAGCCCTGGCGGCCCAGGGACTGCTTGGTCTGGCGTCGGGACAGGGCCATCGCGAAGAGGAGGTTGGTCGCGAGCAGCGGCTCCACCAGGGACAGCTGGCCCTGGCCGAGGGCGACGGCGCCGAGCGCCATGCCGACCACCATCAGCCCGATACCGCCGAGCCAGCGCGGCACCTTCACCAGGTCGAGCAGGATCCGGAGGGAGAGGAAGTCGCTGAGGGGCGCCTTCTGGGCGGCGTTCTGCTGCAGGACGAATCCGAAGCCCAGGCAGCAGGCGGCGCTCACGGCGAGAATCAGTACCTGAAGCGACACGCGACGTTCCTCGATCGTTCGGCCGGGGCTCGGGGGGCGTACTGCGTAAGGGCCGACTGTAGCGTCCCGGGACCCGGCGCGCCCCAGGGAGCGAATGGACTTCCCGCCATGGTCCGTGTTCGGGGCCGGAAAAGCCATGGCGTACGCCACAGGTACGGTCCAATCCCGGTATCTGGACGCCGTAGATGTTCACAAGTGCCCCATCAGTCACACGAGTTGACGCGTGTAACACCCAGGCGACTCTTGACGTGAAGCCTTGGCTGGGGGTTGGCTGTGCGTGATCGCTCGATGGCAAACCGAAACCAGACGACGACCCGCGTCGCGTGAGGATGTTCCCGCGGTGTCTCCACCCCCGCCACCCCTCGGCCGCGGCCGTAAACGCGCGGCCCAGACCCTGGACGGCGCTCTCGACGACCTCGAGCTCGCCGCCGCGCGGGCGGCATTGGCGCAGGGCCGGTGGCAGACCGCACGCACGCTGCTCGCCCACACCGCCGACGACTGGGACCGCCGTGGCCACCGCGTCAGTGTCCTCGCCCAGGAGCCCTACAGCGCCCCCTGGGCCCGGGAGTGGCTGCTCGCCGAGCCCGAGTCCGCCGACGCCCGCGTCCTGCTCGCCCTCGCCCAGGTCCGGCGCGCCCTGCGCGGCAAGGAGAAGCCGGACCGCGCCCGCGAGGCCTGCCATACCGCGGCCGCGCACGCCCCGGCCGACCCCACCCCATGGCTCGGCCTGCTCATGCTCACCCGGGGCACGGGCACCGAGGAGGAGGCGCTGAAGCTCTTCGAGGAGGTCCGCCGCCGGCACGCGGACCACCACCACGCCCACCATCTGATGGTCGCCCGGCTCGCCGAGCGCCACCCGGCCGTAGGCCCGGACCCGCTGCACGAGGTGTACGACTTCGCCAACGGCGCCGCCGAGCGCGCCCCCGCCGACTCCCCGCTCGCGATCCTGCCGGTCATCGCGCACGCCGAGCGCTACCGCGTACTGGCCGCCGCCGGGCACGAGCCCGCCGATCCGGCCGCCTCCGGGCACTGGGCCGGCCGCCGGGCCCGCCAGGTGATGAAGGCCGCCTTCGACTGGTGGCTGGAGTGGGAGCACGAGGGTCATCCGCGCCGCCTGGTCGATCTGAACTTCCTCGCCCACGCCAAGTACTGCGAGGGCCGGGGCGCCGAGGCCGCCGCCCTCTTCCACCGCATCGGCGAACACGCCACCCCGGCGCCCTGGTCCTACCCGGACCGCGATCCGTACCCCGCCTTCCGTACCGCCCGCGACAACGCGCTCGGCACGGTGTGAAGCACGTCGACCCCCGCCACCCCCGAAAGGACAACTCCGCGATGACCACGGGCAGTTCGAGAACGAGCAGTCCCCCCGCCCCCGGCGGCATCAGTACGTTCAAGGGCCAGGACCGGGCCCTGCGCGCCGATCGGCTCGGCACGGCAGGTCTGCTGCTGTCCGTGCTCGCCGCGACGGCACCCCTCATGGTGGTCGCGGGTGTCATGCCCACGACCTTCGGGGTGATGGGCATCGTCGGGCAGCCGCTCCTCTTCGTGATCCTCGGCGTGGTGCTCGCCCTCTTCAGCGTCGGGTACGCCGAGATGAGCCGGCACGTGCACAACGCCGGCGCCTTCTACGCCTATATCTCCCGCGGCCTCGGCGGCACCGCCGGCGCGGCCTCCGCCATGGTCGCGCTCGTCGCCTACAACGCCCTCCAGGTCGGCATCTACGGCATCTTCGGCTTCGAGGTCTCCGGCCTGTTCGCCACCTACCTCGAGATCGAGCTCGCCTGGTGGATCCCGGCGCTGCTGGCCGTGCTCTTCGTCGGCGCGCTCGGCTGGCTGAAGATCGACCTCAACGCGCGCGTGCTCGGCGTTCTGCTCCTCATCGAGGTGGCCCTCGTCGTGATCTTCGACGTGGCCGCCCTCGGCGACCCCGGCCCCGAGGGCCTCTCGCTGCACGCCTTCAACCCGGACACGCTCAGCGGCGCCGGCATCGGCACCGCCCTGTGCTTCTGCGTCGCGGCCTTCCTCGGCTTCGAGCAGGCCCCCGTGTACGCCGAGGAGACCAGCCGCCCGCATGTCCTCGTGCCGCGTGTGATGTTCCTGGCCATCGGCGGCATCGCCGTCTTCTACACCCTCACCTGCTGGGCGATCACCGTCGCCACCGGCCCCGACGCCGTCGTCGGCACCGCGCAGGAACAGAGCGCCGGAATGCTGTTCTTCCTCACCGAGGGCCTGGTCGGGGAGACCTTCACCGACGTCCTGCACGTGCTCTTCGTGACCGGCATGTTCGCCGCGATGGTCAGCTTCCACAACGTCGTCGCCCGCTACGCCTTCGCCATGGGCCGCGAGGGCCTGCTGCCCAGCGCCTTCGGCCGCACCAGCAGCGCGAGCGGCGCTCCCGGCACCGGTTCCCTGCTCCAGACGGTGATCGCCCTGGTGGTCGTGGCCGCCTTCGCGCTCGCCGACGACAAGCCGACCGGCGACCCGACCGCGCCGGTGCTGCACCTGTTCACCTGGATGGGCAACGTCGGTGCGCTCGGCGTGACGCTCCTGATGGCGATCGCCTCGGTGTCCGTCGTGGTCTTCTTCGTCCGCCGCGGGGCCGCGGGCAGCCAGTTCTGGCGGCTCACCGCCGCCGGGCTCGCCACGGTCGCGCTGCTGTTCATCGTCGTCTACACCGTCAAGGACTTCGACGTCCTCGTCGGCTCGGGCCCGGGCTCGTCCCTGAACTGGATCCTGCCCGGCATCATCGCCCTCGCTCTGGTCATCGGCCTGGCCCAGGGCCTCGTCCTGCGCGCCCGCAACCCCGAGGCGCACGCCGGCATCGGTCTGGGCAACGAGGCGTTCCAGCTGGAGAAGGCGGCGGAGACCTCGCACTGAGATTACGGAACTCTGACGGGCACCCGCGGCCCCTGGTCGGCAGTGGGTCGTGGGTGCTCGAATGAACATGTGAACCCCGAAGACCCCGTACAGCCCGAGGAACGCGGGAAGCCGATCGGCCGCCGCGTCCTCCTCGGCACCCTGGGCCTGGGCGCCCTGGGCGTGGTTACCGCGCCCGTCCTGCAACGCGGCATGGAGTCCTTCCTGGCCGGCGCCGCCGAAAAGGACCCCACGGGCCTGACCGGTCTGCTCCCGAACGGCGGCGGCTTCCGCTACTACTCGGTCGCCTCCTCCGTGCCGCACAAGAACGCCGGGAACTACCGCCTCACCATCGACGGCCTGGTCGACCGCCCGATGTCGTACACCCTGGCCGAGCTGCGCGCGCTGCCGCAGACCCGCATGGTCCGCGACGTCCAGTGCGTCACCGGCTGGCGGGTTCCCGACACACCCTTCGAAGGGGTGCGCCTGTCCCGGCTCCTGGACGCTGCGGGAGTGCGCCCCTCGGCCGGGGCGGTGCGCTTCACCTGCTTCGACGGCGTCTACACCGAGAGCCTCACGCTCGACCAGGCCCGCCGCTCCGACGTCCTGGTCGCCCTGCGCATGCAGGACAAGGACCTCGGCCACAGCCACGGCGGCCCGGTCCGCCTCTATGTGGCCCCCATGTACTTCTACAAATCCGCCAAGTGGCTCTCGGGCATCACCGTCACCGAGGACGTGCGCCCGGGCTACTGGGAGGAGCGCGGCTACGACGTCGACGCCTGGGTGGGCCGCTCGAACGGACGCGACGATGAGCCTACGAGCTGAGGCCCCGCCCGCCACGACCCTCGGCCGCTTCGGCCGGGCGACCAGGTGGGTCCACCGCACGACCGCCGCACTGATGCTCACCTGCGTGGTGACGGCGGCCTGCCTGTACGTCCCCCAGCTCGCGGAGTTGGTCGGCAGACGCGAGCTGGTGGTCCGTATCCACGAGTGGGCGGGCCTGGCCCTCCCGGTCCCGCTCCTGGCGGGCCTGGCCTCCCGAGCCCTACGAGCCGACCTGGGCCACCTGAACCGCTTCGGCCCCCACGACCGCCGCTGGCTCCACGCGGCCCTGCACCGCGACCGGCGCCCGGGCTCCCGGCCGTCGGCGAAGTTCAACGCGGGCCAGAAGATCTACGCGTCCTGGATCGCCGGCGCGACTCTGGTCATGCTCGCCACGGGCCTGATGATGTGGTTCACCCACCTCACCCCCCTGATGTGGCGCACCAGCGCCACCTTCGTCCACGACTGGCTGGCCCTGACGATCGGCATCGTCCTGGCAGGCCACATCGGCATGGCCCTGGCGGACCCGGAGGCACGGCGGGGGATGCGCACGGGGTCGGTGAGCCGGGAGTGGGCGGAGCGGGAGCATCCGCTGTGGCGGCCGTGAGGGTCAGCGGGGCATCGGGCACTCGCTCGCCCGGTGGGCCGCACCGCTGACGTATTCCACGCGCAGCCCGGGATCTCCTTCGTGGAGTATGTAGAGCTTTCCGTCCCAAGGCGCCCAGTACCGGGGTACGAGATAGAGCCGATCACCCGCGACATGGAAGAGCCGCAGCCCGGCGTACCGGAAGCGATAGGGACTGTTCTCGGTGTCGACGGCCGCGACACAGCTGCCGCCCCCGCGAATGAGCAGGTCCTCCTCGCTGAACACGACCACGGCCGGGAACTCGTCGGTCACCGTAGCGGTCGTCTCGGCCGCTCGGCCGCGGCCGATGATCCCCGCGTAGGCGTACACCGCCCAGAACAGCGAGACGACGGCGACGAGGAGGGCGGGGGCCCAGATCCGTGCGGGCCGATGCGGTTCGGGTGCGGTGCCGTCCGGGTGCGGACCAGTACGGGCGTACGCGCTGACCAGCACGCCGACGATCGCCGCGAGGGGGATGAGCAGATCGAAGAGGGGTCCCGGCGACAGATAGAAGAGCGGCACGAGCAGCGGCGCGGGCACCCAGGCATGCCGCAGCACCTTCAGCACCGGCTCCGCACGGGCGGGATCACTCTCGACCTTGCGGTGCAAGACGGCCCCGACCATCGCGGCGGCGGCGAGGGCGAGCACGGGGAAGTACAGCGCGTCCACGCTGCGCAGCAGATAGTCGGCGGTGGACAGCCGGAACAGGGTGTCCCGCAGACCGAGTGCCCGGGTCTCGGCGTCGGTACTGGCCCAGCCGAAGTAGAAGAGGACGGCGGTGAAGAGGGAGAGCAGGGAGCCGGCGGTGCCGATGAGCTCGAACCAGTTGCGGGGTGGGGGCGGGGGAGGGGGAGCGGGCTCGGGCTCTGGGGGTTCGGGGGGTTCGGGGTCGGGTGGTGGCGGCTCCGGGGGCTCCGGGTCCGCAGGTGCCGTGGTCACAGGGAGGGCGAGATGACGGGTGACGGGGAGACTTCGGGGGAGGAGCCGGTGGGGTTGGGATCCTCGATGGTGACGGCGTCCTTTTTGGTGGTCTCGCCTCTGTAATCGATGGTGACGTCGACGGTCTTCGGGTAGATGTCCAGCGGCGGCACCTCGGCGGTGAAGGAGAACCCGTCGCCCGACTCGGAGACGAGGGTGAGTCCGCCGTTCGACTGCTTCTTGTCGATGAAGACACGGGTGGACTGCAGGTCCTCGGAGCTGAAGTGGGCGCCGCTGACCGAGATGGTGATCCGCTCGCCGGGCCCGCCGGCGGTCACCTCGGCGATACGGAAGGCGCAGACGTCCGCGCCGCCGCTGCCCTTCGAGCTCCTCAACCGCACTGTGGCGGACGGGTGCTGCTCGTGGAAGCGCAGGACGTCACCCAGGACCCTATGCGCTGCGAGGCCCTTGCAGGTGCCGAGTTGGCCTTCCGCCGCGGCGAAGTCCTGGGCCGCGGTGTCCCAGTTGCCGCCGCTCTGCCCCTGAAGGGCGAGGCAGGCGTGGGCCAGGCCACGGAGTACCTGCCACTGGGGTTTGCCGCTGTCCGGCTCCGCGGCGATGGTCCCCAAGACCTTCGAGCAGTTGCCGGGATTCTCCCCGAGCTCGTCGTAGACGCTCTCCGGGTCGGGCGAGTTCTCCAGGTTGGGCGACTTCGGTCCCGGCCGGAGCCAGGAGGGTGGGTCCACTGGGTCCACGGGACCCGGGCCCGTGCCTCCAGAATCGTTTCCGCCGGACCCGTTCGAGCCGCCGGAGCCTCCAGAAACGTTTCCGCCCGAACCACCGGAACCACCAGAACCACCGGAACCACCCGAGCTGGTCGAACTCCCGGACCCGCCGTCACCGTCCTCGTCCGGCTGCCAGGTCGGCATGTCCCCGCCCGACTCCTCCGGCCCGCCGGTCCCGCCGCCCGAGGTGCCCCCGGAGACACTCATGCCCCCGGAGCCCCCCGACCGCTCCTCGTCCCCGCCGCCCCCACCGCAAGCCGCCGCCGTCCCCACAGCCAGCGCCCCCGCGACGAGCAACCCCGATAAACGCACCCTGAGTGAGATCGCCATGACTCCCCCGATGTCATCGCTCCCAAGAGGGCCCGGCCCCCGGGAAGTCTCCCCATGATGGGCCCAAGGCCCCTGCCGGGGAACCCACTTGGGCCCGCCCTCTCCTCGGTGTCGAGGACAGGACGGGCCCAGCAGTGTCGTACGGCCGCTATATCACCAAGGACAACAGCAGCACGATGCCGCCCGCGACCACCGAGATGATCGTTTCCATCACCGACCAGGTCTTGATGGTCTGCCCGACGTTCAGGCCGAAGTACTCCTTCACCAGCCAGAAACCGGCGTCGTTGACATGGCTGAAGAAGAGCGAGCCGGCGCCGATGGCGAGGACCAGCAGGGCCGTCTCCGTGGTGGACATGCCCGCCGCGAGCGGGGCGACCAGTCCGGCCGCCGAGACCGTCGCGACCGTCGCCGAACCGGTCGCGAGCCGGATCGCCACCGCGATCAGCCAGGCCAGCAGCAGCGCCGGGATCGACCAGTCCTCGGAGATCTCCAGGATCATCTGACCGACCCCGGAGTCGATCAGCGTCTGCTTGAAGCCGCCGCCCGCGCCGACGATCAGCAGGATGCCGGCGATGGGCGCGAGGCCCTTCTCGACCAGCCCGGAGACCCGCTCCTTGGCGAAGCCGGCGGGGCGCAGCAGCGTGAAGATGCCGAGCAGCACGGACGCGAGCAGCGCGATCAGCGGGGAGCCGATGACGTCGAAGACACGCTGCGTGGCGTTCTCGGGGTCGTCGATGATGATGTCGACGAGCGCCTTGGAGAGCATCAGGACGACCGGCAGCAGGATGGTGGTCAGAGTCGCACCGAAGCCCGGCCGCCTCTCCAGCTCCTCCGAGGCACGCTGCGGGATCATCTTTTCGGGGGCCGGGACATCCACCCAGCGGGCGGCGAAGCGCGAGAACACCGGACCGGCGATGATCACCGTCGGGATCGCGACCAGGACACCGAGCGCCAGCGTGACACCCAGGTTGGCCTGCACCGCGTCGATCGCGATCAGCGGACCGGGGTGCGGCGGGACCAGACCGTGCATCACGGACAGACCGGCGAGCGCCGGGATGCCGATCCGCATCAGCGAGTAGTTGCCGCGCTTGGCGACCATCAGCACGACCGGGATCAGCAGCACCACGCCGACCTCGAAGAACAGCGGCAGACCGATCACCGAGGCGATCAGCACCATCGCCCACGGCATCGAACGGCCGCCCGCCTTGGCGAGGATCGTGTCGACGATCTCGTCCGCGCCGCCGGAGTCGGCGAGCATCTTGCCGAGGATCGCGCCGAGGGCGATCAGCACGCCCACGCCGGCGACGGTGGTGCCGAGCCCGGTGGTGAAGCTGGCGATGACCTTGTCCAGCGGCGCCCCGGCGAATGCGCCCAGCGCCAGCGAACCGATGGTGAGCGACAGAAAGGCGTGGAGCTTGAACTTGGTGATGAGCAGGACGATGACGGCGATGCCCGCCAGCACGGCGATGCCCAGCTGAGCATGACCGGCCGAGGTGATGGGCTCGACGGTGTCCGCTGCCAGCAGCTCAACGTTGAGTCTGGTCACGGGGGTTTCCCTTGCGGTTACGGGGGTGGGGAGGGGGAGGCGTGGGGGGTTACGGCGTCGGGGCCGACGGTGTGTCGAGGGCGTCCAGCGCGGCCGTGGCGCGTGCGGTGATCTCCTCGGGCGTGCCCGAGACGTCCACCACGACGCCCGTCTCGTCCGCCTCGAGCGGCTGGAGCGTGGCGAACTGGGAGTCCAGCAGGGCCGTAGGCATGAAATGGCCCTGCCGCTGCCGCATCCGGTTCTCGATCAGCTCGCGGTCGCCCGCGAGATGCACGAAGACCACCTCGGGAGCGGCGGCCCTGAGCCGGTCGCGGTACGACCGCTTCAGCGCGGAGCTGCTGACCACCCCACCGAGACCCGTCCGCTCGTCCGCCCAGGCGCCGATGGCATCGAGCCAGGGCCACCTGTCCTCGTCGTCGAGCGGGGTGCCGGCCGACATCTTGGCGATGTTGGCCTGCGGGTGGAAGTCGTCGCCCTCGGCGTACGGGACGCCGAGCCGGGCCGCGAGCAGGGGACCGATCGTGGTCTTGCCCGTTCCGGCGACGCCCATCACGACGACCACGTGGGGGGTACGCATCACTGCCTCGCTGTCTTCCTCGACATCCGACGTCGACCTCTGACGTCGGCCACACTGAAACTCATTAGGTACGACGAATTCAAGAGTCTGTGACAAATAAGTCTGACTTTTTCTTCCCGTGAGCTCCCCCGTACGCTGTGTGCATGAGCACAACGGGCCGAGGGCTGCATGGACATGTACTCGAAACCCTCGGCCCCGCGATCACCGCGGGCGAGTACCCGCCGGGCAGCGTGCTGCGCACGGATGAGCTCGCCCAGCAGTTCGATGTGTCACGCTCCGTGATGCGCGAGGCGGTGCGTGTGCTGGAGTCCATGTATCTGGTCGAGTCCCGCCGCCGGGTGGGTGTGACGGTCCGCCCCAAGGCCGAGTGGAACGTCTACGACCCCCAGGTCATCCGCTGGCGCCTGGCCGGCGCCGACCGGCCCCACCAGCTGCGCTCCCTCACCGTCCTGCGCTCCGCGATCGAACCGGTCGCCGCGGGCCTCGCCGCGAGGCATGCCACCGCCGAGCAGTGCGCCGAACTCACCGAGTGCGCCCTCGGCATGGTCGCCAACTCCCGCGGCCACCAGCTGGAGGGTTACCTCTTCCACGACATCGCCTTCCACCGGGTCATCCTGAACGCCTCCGGCAACGAGATGTTCGCCCGTCTCGGTGACGTCGTCGCCGAGGTCCTCGCCGGCCGCACCCATCACGAGGTCATGTTCGAGGACCCCGACCCCGCCGCGGTCACCCTGCACGTCCAGGTCGCGGAGGCGGTCCGGTCCCGCGACGCGGCCCGCGCCGAGCATCTGGTTCGCGAGATCACGGTCGGCGCCCTCCAGGAACTGGACATCCTGGCACCCTGAAAATCACGGGCGCCCACGCGACCGAGAGCGGTACGGTCCCCGCGTGCTTGATGAAGACGGCTACTTCGGAGAGAAGATCGCGTCCGGCTACGACGACGACTCGGCGGAGATGTTCCGAACGGACGTCGTAGGGCCGGTAGTTGACGTCCTGACCGACCTGGCCGGTACCGGCCGGGCCCTCGAATTCGGCATCGGCACCGGCCGTATCGCCCTGCCCCTGGCCGCCCGCGGTGTGCCCGTGCACGGCATCGACATGTCCCGCGCCATGGTCGCCCGACTCAAGGAGAAGCCCGGCGGGGACGGCATCGGCGTGACCATCGGCGACTTCGCGACGACGACGGTGGAGGGTCAATTCACCGTCGCCTACCTCGTGTTCAACACCATCAACAACCTCACGACCCAGGACGCCCAGGTCGACTGCTTCCGCAACGCCGCCGCCCATCTGGCCCCCGGCGGCTGCTTCGTCATCGAGGTGGGCGTACCCGAGCTGCGCAGACTCCCGCCCGGTCAGAGCGCCGTACCCTTCCGCATCACCCCGACCCAGTGGGCGTTCGACACCTACGACACCGCCACCCAGGCCATGAGCTCCAACTACGTCACCATCGTCGACGGACGTGCCGAGCACTGGTCGCTGCCGTTCCGGTACGTCTGGCCGGCCGAGCTCGACCTGATGGCGCGGCTCGCCGGACTGCGGCTGCGCGACCGTTGGGAGGACTGGAACCGGGCGCCCTTCACCAGCGAGAGCACCCGGCATGTGTCGGTCTGGGAGAAGCCGTTCTCCTAGTCGAGGAACTCCCCTTCCACGTACACCCAAGCCCCGTCCACCCGCTCGAACCGGCTCCGCTCATGCAGCGAACCGCCCCGGAAGGATGCCCGGAAGGTCACGGTTCCGGTGGAGTGGAACGCCGAGCCCTCGGTGGCCGACAGGATCTCCAGGCCGGTCCACTTCATCGACGGGTCGAGGTCGAGCTGCGCGGGCCTGGTCCGAGGATGCCAAGTTCGCAGCAGATAGGGGACGTTCCCCTTCACGAAGGCGCTGTACCGGGACCGCATCAACGCCTCCGCCGTAGGCGCGGCGGTGGCACCGGAGTGGAAACGGCCGCAGCAGTCGTCGTACGACTGACTCAGCCCGCAAGGACACTTCTTCACGCCGACGCCCCCGCGCTCGGCGGATACGGCGGCTTCACCGGCAACGCCGTCACCGGGCTCGGCAGCGGCGGCAGCGCCGTGCCGTACAGCCAGGCGTCGAAGAGCTCCTCCAGCGGCTCGCTCGCGTACCGGGCCGCGTGCGCCGTGAACGTCGTCGTGCTCACCGCACCGCCCCGGTGCAGCGCTGCCCAGCCGCGCAGCATACGGAAGAAGGCGTCGTCGCCCATTTCGCAGCGCAGCGCGTGCACGGTCAGGCCGCCGCGCTGGTAGAGACGGTCGTCGAACATCAGCTTGCGGCCGGGGTCGGCCAGCTTCAGATCCTGCGCCTGCGAGGCGAGCAACCGGTGTGCGGCGGCGGCGAGTTGTTGTGCCGTACGCCCGCCCGACCGCTCCGACCACAGCCACTCGGCGTACTTCGCGAACCCCTCGTTGAGCCAGATGTGCCGCCAGTCGGCGATCGAGACACTGTTGCCGAACCACTGGTGGGCCAGCTCATGCGCGACCAGCCGCTCCGAACCCCGCGCCCCGTCCACGTGGTTGGCGCCGAACAGCGACAACCCCTGTGCCTCGACGGGCACATCGAGCTCCTCCTCGGTCACCACGACCGCGTACTCGTCGAACGGGTACGGCCCGAACAGCTCCTGGAACAGCTCCATCATCTGCGGCTGGCGCGCGAAGTCCCTGGAGAACTGCGGCAGTAGATGCGCCGGGATGTGCCCGTGCTGCGGCACTCCGCCAGGGCCCGGGTCGCCCAGCAGCACCGTCTGGTACTTGCCGATCGACAGACCGACCAGATAGCTGGAGGTCGGTGCGGACTGCTCGTACACCCAGGTCGTCGTCGACGCCTTGGTCGTCCGCGTGAGCAGCCGGCCGCCCGCCACCACCGCGTACGCGGACGGCGTGGTGATCGAGATCTGGTACGAGGCCTTGTCGGCGGGCCGGTCGTTGCACGGGTACCAGGACGGCGCCCCGATCGGCTGGCTCGCCACCAGCGCCCCGTCCTCCAGCTCTTCCCAGCCGAGCCCGCCCCAGGGGCTGTTCACCGGCTTGGGGTTGCCGGACCAGTGGACCTCGACGGTGAAGGCGGCACCGGGCCGGATCGCTTTGGCCGGCTTCACCCGCAGCCGCCCGCCGCGGTGCGTGTAGTGCGGCTGCCGCCCGTCCACCCGGACCCGGCCGATCCGGAAGTCGGCGAGGTTCAGCTGGAACTCGGCGAGCGGCGACCGGCCCGCGATGGCGTTGATCCGGGCCGTCCCCGAGAGCCGGTTGGGGCCCGGGCGGTAGTCCAGCGCGAGTTCGTACCGATGCACCCGGTAACGGGGATCACCGTTGTCGGGGAAGTACGGGTCCGCACCCACGGACTGCTGAACTGCCACTGCTGCGTCTGCTCCCTGCGCTGTGCTCGTACGACGTGCCTCGTCCCCCGACGCCGCACGAGCGGTCAGCGCCGCCATGACTCGATCGGGTTGCCCAGCCAGCGCGTGTCGTCGGGAACGGACTCCGCGGCCATCACCAGCGACGCGGGACCCAGCGTGGTGCGGGCCCCGATCGTGCTGCCGGGCAGGACGATTCCGCCAGGACCCAGCGTCGCGCCCTCACGGAGGACCACAGTATCCGTCCGCAAGATCCGGTCGTGGAAGAGGTGCGTCTGCAGCACACAGCCCCGGTTCACGGTCGCCGCGTCCTCCAGGGTCACCAGATCCGTCTCCGGAAGCCAGTAG
This sequence comes from Streptomyces sp. NBC_00287, assembly GCF_036173105.1. Taxonomy (NCBI): domain Bacteria; kingdom Bacillati; phylum Actinomycetota; class Actinomycetes; order Kitasatosporales; family Streptomycetaceae; genus Streptomyces; species Streptomyces sp. NBC_00287. The sequence continues at coordinate 1,982,256 of NZ_CP108053.1, read as the reverse complement.
CTCTCGACCCACACGCCCTTGCCGATCCGTGCGCCCATCCCGCGCAGCCACGCCGTCATCAGCGGCGTACCCGGCACGGAACCGGCCAGCCACGGCACGGCCAGCACCTCGACGAAGGTGTCGGCCAGCTCGTTGCGCCACACGAACCCGCTCCACAGCGGATGCTCCCCGCTGCGGTGCCGCCCGACGAGTGCCCACTTGGCGACGATCGAGACCAGCCCCGCGACGGCGCCCGCCGCGAGCAGCACGACCCCGCCCAGCAGCCAGGCCCAGCCACCCAGCGCGCACAGCGCCGCCACCGTCAGCACGGCAAGGGCCGCCGAGCAGAACACCGGCACGATCCGGCACAGCTCCACCAGACCGCGCGCCCACAGCAGCCGCGCCGGCGGGTCGTACGTCCGGCTCTGGTCCCCGTCGCTCGCACTGCGCGGCAGCTTCACCGGCGGCAGGCCCAGGTAGGACGTGCCCTTCTTCGCCTTCTTCGGCGTCGCGGACAGCACCCCGACCAGACCGTCGTCCGGCACGCTCCGCCCCGGCGCCGTCATCCCCGAGTTGCCGAGGAACGCCCGCCGCCCGATCTCCGCGCGCCCGATCCGCACCCAGCCGCCGCCGAGCTCGTACGGCGCGGTCAGCGTGTCGTCGGCGAGGAAGGCGCCCTCGCCGACCGTGGTGAGCCCGGGCAGCGCCAGCACGGTGGACACCTCGGCGCCCTTGCCGATCCGCATGCCGAGCAGCCGCAGCCACACCGGCGTGGCCAGACCGGCGTACAGCGGGAACAGCGTCTCCCGGGAGCGGTCCATGAGCTGCGTGACCGTCCAGGCCTGCCAGCCGCCCCGGCTGTGCGTGGCGTACGTGCCCTCGCTCAGGCCCAGGCTCAGCAGTCGTACGGCGATCAGGATCAGCAGCGCGTACGTCAGCCCGAAGGCCAGGGTCGCGGGAACCAGCGCGAGCAGGGCACCCCGCAGCGGCGCGTCGGCGTCGACGAAGGGGTACGCCACGGCCAGCGCCGCCGCCCCCGACAGCACCGGAAGCGCGCTCAGGGCGAGACCGCTCAGGCCGTACATGCCCCGCCAGAACGTGCCCTTGTGCGGCCGGTCCTTCGGCCAGTTCCGCTTGGCCTTGCCGAGCTTCACCGCGGGCGCGCCCGCCCAGCGCTGACCGGTCGGAATCGTCCCGGTCACCGCGGAGCCGGGTGCCACCTCGGCCCGCTTGCCGACCCGGGCGCCCGGGAAGAGCAGGCTGCGCGTGCCGACGACGGCATGGGCGCCCACCTTGACCGGGCCGATCTCCAGCCGGTCGCCGTCCAGCCAGTACCCGGACAGGTCCACCTCGGACTCGACGGCCGCGCCCCGGCCCAGCTTGAGCATGCCGGTGACCGGCGGCAGCGAGTGCAGATCGACGTCCTGCCCGACCTTCGCGCCCAGCGCACGGGCGTACCGCTCCAGCCAGGACCCGGTCAGCGAGGTCGCCCCGCTGAACTCCGCGAGCCGCTCGGCGGCCCACAACCGCAGATGGACACCGCCCCCGCGCCGGTACCGGCCGGGCTGCACGCCCCGCAGCAGCAGCCGGGCCCCGCCCGCGGCGATCCCGAGCCGCCCGGGCGGGCTGAAGAACACCAGCGCACCGGCCGCGACCAGCCACCACGGGGCGGTCGGCAGCCAGGAGTACGCGGTCAGGACATTGCCCGCCGCGGCGAGCGGTACCATCCAGCGCAGCCCGAGCAGCGTGAAGAGGGGCAGCAGTACAAGGAGCTGGACCGCCTGCGCGCGCTTCGGCACCGGGGTGACCGTCCGCTGGGAGCCGTCGTCCTGCGCGGACTCCTCCAGGTGCCGCGCCAGCTTTCGCAGCGTCGGCTGCTGGTAGATGTCGAGGACGGCCGCGCTCGGATAGCGGGTGCGCAGCTTCGTGGTGAGCTGGGCGGCGGCCAGGCTGCTGCCGCCGATCGCGAAGAAGTCGTCGCGGGCGCTGGTCACCGGGATGCCGAGGACTTCCGTCCACTGCTCGGCGAGCCAGGCCTCGGTGCCGTAGAGCTGCTCGGCGGCGTCTGGGGTTTCGAGATTCTCCAGCGGCCAGGGAAGCGCGTTCCGGTCGACCTTTCCGGAGGTGCGGGTCGGCAGGTCCTCGACCGGCGCGAGCAGCGGCACCAGCGCCGCCGGCAGCTCGGCGCGCAGCTTCTCGACGGCGGCCGCGTGGTCCCAGCCGTCCTGGGTGACGACGTATCCGACGAGGAGTTGGTTGCCGCTGCGGGCGGTGCGCACCGCGGCGGCGGCGGCGGCGACGCCGGGCAGCGCCTGGAGCGCCGCGTCCACCTCGCCCAGCTCGATCCGCCGCCCGCCGAGCTTGATCTGCTCGTCGGCCCGCCCGAGGAAGATCAGCCCCTCCGGCTCCGCCTTGACCAGGTCACCACTGCGGTACGCCCGCTCCCAGCCCAGCGACTCCAGCGGCGCGTACTTCTCCGTGTCCTTCTCGGCGTCCAGGTACCGGGCGAGCCCGACCCCGCCGATCACCAGCTGACCGCTGCCGCCCATCGGCACCGGCTCCCCGGCCTCGTCGACGACGGCCAGCTCCCAGCCGTTCAGCGGCAGCCCGATCCTGATCGGCTCCTCGCCCGACATCAGCGAGGCACAGGCCACCACGGTCGCCTCGGTCGGCCCGTAGGTGTTCCAGACCTCGCGGCCCTCGGTCACCAGACGCTGCGCCAGCTCGGGCGGGCAGGCCTCACCGCCGAAGATCAGCAGGCGTACGTCGTTGAGGGTGTCCGGCTCCCAGAGCGCGGCCAGGGTGGGCACCGTGGAGACCACGGTGATCTCCTGCTCGACCAGCCACGGCCCGAGATCGGCGCCGCTGCGCACCTGCGACCGGGGCACGGGCACCAGACAGGCCCCGTATCGCCAGGCCAGCCACATCTCCTCGCAGGACGCGTCGAAGGCGACCGACAGTCCGGCCATGACCCGGTCAGCGGGGCCGATCGGGTCCTCGGTCAGGAACAGCGCGGCCTCCGCGTCCACGAACGCGGCGGCGCTCTCGTGGGTGACGGCGACGCCCTTGGGCTTGCCGGTCGAACCGGAGGTGAAGATGATCCAGGCGTCGTGCTCCACACCGGGCCGCCCGGCGGGGATGTCCGACCTGCTGTGGGCGGTGATCTCGTGTCCGGCCCCGATGACGGCCCGTACGTCCGCCTCCCCGAACACCAACTCGGCCCGCTCGTCCGGGTCCTCCGCGTCCACGGGAACGTATGCGGCGCCCGCGGCAAGGACGGCCAGGATCGCCACGTACAAGTCATTGGTACCGGACGGCACCCGCACACCCACCCGGTCGCCGAGACCGACCCCGGCATCGGCGAGCAGCCGCCGCACCCGCGCCACCTCGGCGGCCAGCGCACGGTAGGTCAGGCGGGTCGTACCGTCGTCCAGGGCGAGCTCGTCCGGGTACGACCGGACGGACGCGTCGAGAATGTCGACGAGCGTGCGCGGAGAGGCCGCCGGGCCTCCGGAGAATCGTGCCGTATCACCGAACCGCTCGCGGATCTCTTCGTCGAGCAGACCGAGAGCACTGCTCTCGTGTATGGCTGCCATCGGGTCCTCGCGTCTCGATCCCGGAAGCCTCCGGGGCGCTGGCGGGCCCGCAGGTCTGCCTGGGGTTGTCTCCAGCTCCGTAACAAGCCGGAAATTTTAGTACGACGCTAGGTCCGGCCCCCTCCAACTGCCACTCGGGGCGGGCCTCTCGGGGCTGCGGGGTGACATGGCCACGGCGGTGACCTGGCGTTTTGTGCGGCCGGGAGAGATGCCCCACAGAGAGCGCCAGGTCGGCTCCGGTGCGTGTTCACGTCCAGGCAAACGCGAAGTGCCGGTCGGGATCGCTCCCGGCCGGCACTCGACTGCTGTAACTACTGGTGTCCGAGGGGGGACTTGAACCCCCACGCCCGATAAAGGGCACTAGCACCTCAAGCTAGCGCGTCTGCCATTCCGCCACCCGGACAAGGTGTTTGTCCCGCGCGGTTTCCCTCGCGGCGACAGAGAAAACATTACCAGGCTCCGGACAGTGGCCGATCACCCCCCTGGTCTGCCGTGAACGGTGTGTGACGGCCGGGGGCGGTCTTGGGCGTGGACCGGTCGCGGGAGGAGGATGAGGGGGACCACCAGCAGTGACAGTGGGAGGAACCAGCGTGAGCGGGACGGACACGGCCAGGAGCGCCACCGGCGAGGACGAGGTCGTGGACCTCTGCCGCGAGCTGATCCAGATCGACACCAGCAACTACGGCGACCACTCGGGCCCGGGCGAGCGCAAGGCCGCGGAGTACGTGGCCGAGAAGCTCGCCGAGGTGGGCCTCGAACCGCGGATCATCGAGTCGCACAAGGGGCGCGCCTCCACGGTCGCCCGGATCGAGGGCGAGGACCCCTCGCGGCCCGCGCTTCTCATCCATGGCCACACCGACGTCGTACCGGCCAACGCCGCCGACTGGACCCACCACCCCTTCTCCGGCGAGATCGCGGACGGCTGTGTGTGGGGCCGCGGTGCCGTCGACATGAAGGACATGGACGCCATGACGCTGGCCGTCGTGCGCGACCGGCTGCGCAGCGGCCGCAAGCCGCCGCGCGACATCGTCCTCGCGTTCCTCGCCGACGAGGAGGCGGGCGGCACCTACGGCGCCAAGTACCTGGTCCAGAAGCACCCGGACCTCTTCGAGGGCGTCACCGAGGCGATCGGCGAGGTCGGCGGGTTCTCCTTCACCGTCAACGAGAACCTGCGGCTGTACCTGGTGGAGACCGCCCAGAAGGGCATGCACTGGATGCGGCTCACCGTCGACGGCACGGCGGGCCACGGCTCGATGACCAACGACGACAACGCCATCACCGAACTGTGCGAGGCCGTGGGCCGGCTGGGGCGGCACAAGTGGCCGGTGCGGGTGACGAAGACCGTACGGTCCTTCCTCGACGAGCTCTCCGACGCGCTCGGCACCGAACTCGACCCCGAGAACATGGACGAGACCCTCGCCAAGCTCGGCGGCATCGCCAAGATGGTCGGCGCGACCCTCAAGAACTCTGCGGCGCCCACCATGCTCGGCGCCGGCTACAAGGTCAACGTCATCCCCGGCCAGGCCACGGCGCACGTCGACGGACGCTTTCTGCCGGGCTACGAGGAGGAGTTCCTCGCCGATCTCGACCGGCTGCTCGGCCCGCGGGTGAAGCGGGAGGACGTGCATGCCGACAAGGCCCTGGAGACCGACTTCGACGGCAAGCTCGTCGACGCCATGCAGCGCGCGCTGAGCGCCGAGGACCCGATCGCGCGGGCCGTGCCGTACATGCTCTCCGGCGGCACCGACGCCAAGTCCTTCGACGACCTCGGCATCCGCTGCTTCGGCTTCGCGCCGCTCCAACTGCCGCCGGAGCTGGACTTCGCGGGCATGTTCCACGGGGTGGACGAGCGGGTGCCCGTGGAGGGGCTCAAGTTCGGCGTACGGGTGCTCGACCGGTTCCTTGACGCGTCCTGATTTCGCCCGCTGAAACGAGACTTCACTATTCGCCCGCGCGTACGGGGGTGAATGGGAAGAGTGAATGCGCTCATAGGGTCGTAGCTCTATTAGCCCCTCCTCGTTACTGGTGATGCGATCCGCTACTTGGGATCGCATTGCCAACAAGGAGGAATAATGATCAAGAAGGTCGTCGCCGCTGCGGCTGCCACTGGCGGTCTCGTTCTCGCGGGTGCGGGTCTGGCCGTCGCCGACGCCGGTGCCCAGGGTGCCGCCGTGCACTCCCCGGGTGTCCTGTCCGGCAACGTGGTTCAGGTTCCCGTGCACGTCCCGGTGAACGTGTGCGGCAACACGATCTCCGTGATCGGGCTGCTGAACCCCGCCTTCGGCAACACCTGCGTCAACAAGTGACGTTGCCTTTCTGAGGTTTCGTTCTACACCGTCGGTCCCGGAGCGCTTGCCATGCGTTCCGGGACCGACCGGTCTTTTCGCGTTGGTCAGGTGGGGGAAGGCAGGGAATTCAGCAATGCGACAGGTCACCCGCAAGGGCCTGATGACCATGGCGGCGGCGACCGGTGTGATCGCCGCCGCGGGAGGGACCGCCCAGGCCGACTCGGGCGCGAGCGGCTCCGCCTCGCACTCGCCCGGAGTGCTGTCGGGCAACACGGTCCAGGCGCCGGTGCACGCACCGGTCAATGCCTGCGGAAACACGGTCAATGTCGTCGGGGTGCTCAACCCGGCGGTCGGCAACACCTGCGTCAATCAGGGGGGCGGCTCGCACGGGGGTTACGGCGACTCGGGCGGCTCCGGGGGCGCGCACTCCGGCGGCCACGCCTCCGATTCGCCCGGCGTGGCATCCGGCAACCATGTCGAGGTGCCGGTGCATGCGCCGGTCAATGTCTGCGGCAACAGCGTGAACGTGGTCGGGATCGGCAATTACACCACCGACAACGACTGCGCGAACGGCGGCGGATCCGGTGGGGGCGGGGGACACCAGCCGCCGGGGGGTGGGCACGAGAACCCTCCGGGTTCGCCGGAGCAGCCCGGAAATCCGGGCGGGCCGGAGAACCCGGGGAATCCCGGAGGTCCGGAGAACCCCGGCGACTCCGGAAACCATCCGGGCAATCCGAGTAACCCGAGCGATCGCGATAATCCGGAGGGGCCGTCCCGCTCCGGAGCCCCGGGCAAGCCGGGTGCGGTGACACCCGACGGCACCTCGCAGGCCGACCTGCCGGGAGCCCGGTCCGTCACCGAGCCCGAGGGCCTCGCCTCGCTCGCCGCCACCGGCAGTGAGCTGCCGCTGGGCCTCGCCCTCCCCATGGGTGCGGGCGCACTGCTGGCGGGCGCGGTGCTCTATCGCAAGGCGCGGGCCTCGGCCTGAGGCGCCGCGCACAACGGAGCGGGCCCCGCCGTCCTGGCGGGGCCCGCTCCGTCTCCGTCTGCTCTCACCACGTGGCGCGCACCTGGCGGATGATCCTCCGGCGCAGCCGCACCCTGCGGCTTCCGTCGCGCAGCAGGCTCAGGCGGTCCAACTCCCAGTGTCCGTACTCGGCATGGTCCGTCAGCAGTCGTGTGGCGTCCTTGCGGGAGACCCCGCGCGGTACATACACGTCGACAAATTCGTATTCCGGCATCGCATCTATTGTGCGGGCTGGGGCTCGGTACGGATAGCGTCTGCACTATGTCTGATGCTGCGCAGCCCACCGCTGCCGAGGTACGCGCCGCCGCCGAGGCGGTCAAGACCGCGCTCGACCGCCATCTCGCCGCGGTCGAACGCAGGTCGGGTGAGGACGACCCGGCCGTCTACGAGGCGTTCAACGAGCTGGCCACGGCCGCAGAGGCGTACGACGAGCTGCTCTACGACCGCTACGACGAGGTCACGCCCTTCGAGATCCCCGGCACGGAGGAAATGCCTCCGTACACGGGCCCCGAGGAGCCGAACGCGCTGAGCGTGCTGATCCGCCGCGACTACGCCGTGGTGGAGCCGCAGCGGCTGCTGGCCCAGGCACAGCGGATCGAGGCGGCGGACTACGACGAGGGCACGGACGGGGAGGCCTCCGGCACCGTCCATGGAGCGCTGGGCCTTCTGTTCGGCGAGTTCGAACCGGACGAGATCGCTTCCCGGCACAAGGAGTTCGGCCTGGAGGAGGGCGACTCCACGCTGTGGGTGACCGCCGCCGACGAGCCGGCCGATCCCGGTGAGTGGCTGGAGGCGCCGTTCGAGCAGATCGATCCGCAGCGGGTGGTCTGCCGGTTCGACGTCAGCGCGGTGTTCGACGACGAGCTCGACGCGGACGACACCGACGACGAGGCGGAGCTTGAGGACGAAGAGGACGAAGAGGAAGAAGAGGAAGAAGAGGAAGAAGGGGACGAGGAGCTGGAGCCGCTCGACGCGGACCGCTGAGCCGGGTCCGTACGGCAGTACGGCATGGAGGGCGGCGGCCCGGAGCGGGGCCGCCGCCCTCTGCCTACGCCGCTACTGGCTGTCCGTCGGGATCTGCGGCGCCAGGAGCACCGGCAGTCGGGTCGTCCGGGGCTTCGCCGGGACCTCGGCCACGGCCCGGGGCAGCGCCTGCTCCACGCCGTGCACCACGGACAGATGCCGTTCCGCCCTGCCGAACGCCGTGTACACCCACGGCCGGCTGAGCGCCCCCGCCGCGTCCCCGGGCAGTACGACCACGACCGCGGGCCACCGGCCGCCCACCGCCTGATGCGCGGTGAGCGCCCACCCGTGCCGCACGGACTGCTCCACCCGCTCCTTCGGTACGACGACGTCCTCGCCCGCGCAGGACAGATGCAGCCCCTCGGCGTCGGCCGTCACCACACGGCCCGGCAGGGTACGTCCGGGGGCGGGGGAGTAGGCGATCCGGTCACCGGGGTCGAAGCCACCGAAGCGGCCGGGGCCGGGGTTGAGGCGCTCCTTGAGCGCGGCGTTGAGCGTGCGGGTGCCGGCCGCGCCGCCGTGGCCCGGGGTGATCACCTGGGTGTCCTCGGGCGGGACGCCGATCGCGCGCGGCACCGAGTCGGCGACGAGCTGCACGGTCCGGTGCACGGCCTCGCCGGCGTCCCGCACCGGCACGATCACGACCTCCTTGCCGGGCGCCTCGACCTGGTTCAACTCGCCGACGCCGATGCCCGAGACCAGCTCGCCGAGCGGGCCGGGGTCCGGCTGCCGGGAGGCGACCTGCGGACAGACCCGAGCGCCCAGCAGATCCGCGAACACCCGCCCGGGCCCCACGGACCACAGCACCCCCGGATCACCGGCCAGCACCAGCCGAGCCCCGTCCGGCAGCGACTCGGCGACCAGCGCGGCCACCTCGACGTCCAGCTGAGGCGCGTCCAGCACGACCAGCAGATCGAGATCCAACGCCCCGTCACTGTCCCGCCCGGGCCCTTCACCCCCGGCCAGCAGCCCGGCAACGGTCACGACGCCGGACGCCGCTGCGTCGCCTGCCCCCTCCGCCAGCAGTGCCGTGAACCGTTCCTGGCCCAATGGACTGTGGGCGGCAGCCCAGGCGCGCAGTCCCATGCCCCGCGCCGCGCGCAGCAGTGCCGCGGGCTCGGCAAGCGAGGCCGTACCGCCGGTGTGCAGCACCAGCGCATGCCCGGCGACCGCCCGGATCAGCTCGCCCGCGGAGCCACCGGCCGCGGCGGCGGCCTCGTCCCAGGCCTGCGCCGAACCGTCCTGCTTGGGCACGGAGTTGACCAACCGGCCCAGACCGTCGGCGAGGCTCTCCTCGGCCAGGGCGTACCGCTCAAGCCCGACGAGGACGCGAACGGGCCGCTCGCTCTCCTCGCCCTCCTCCACACCAACCGGCTCCTCGTCCAGGGCGTCCTGGAAGGCCAGCGCATCGCCCTCCGCGAGGCTGCTCTGCACGGCCGCATCGGGATCCGGCACCCCCTGCCGGGCCAGCGCGGCGGTGAGCGTCGGCAGCTCCAGGGCCGTATGCCCCGCAAGGGCCGCCTGCTCCAGCAGCCAGACGGTCAGCGCCCGCCCCCGCCGCTCGTCGTCCGGACCGCACTCGGCGCCCAGCAGCGCCCGCGCGAACCCGTCGGCCTGCTCGGGCCGCACCCCGCCGACCCGCAGCAACTGCCAGGGATCCGCCCGCAACTGGTCGTCAGCGCCCTCACCGAGCACGGCGGCGACCTGCGCCGCGAGCGTGGCCGGGGCGCCTGCCTCGGCGAGCACCAGCCGTACGCCCTCCACGGCCTCGGGCGCGGCCACCACCGGCGTCTCGACCGCCACGGGCTGCGCCCGCCGCACCGGCTCCGGGGCGGGCCGCCTGGGCTCGGGCTCGGCGAACACGGTGGCCGGGGGCTTGGCACCGCTCTCCACGGCCCGTACGGCGGCCAACAGATCCGCGGCCGTCCCGCTGAGCTTGGTCCCGGCCTCGATGGGCCCCGCCTTCTCGGCCTTGCGCCGCGCGATCCGCTCCCGCTCGAGCCGCTGCGCCGCCAACTCGGCCTCGGCCTCGGACAACTTGGCCGCGTCCGCGCCGCCTTCGGTACCTGCGCTGTCCTCGGGTCCTGCGCTGTCCTCGGGTCCTGTGCCGCCCTCGGCCCTCTCGGTCGGCGCGGCGGCCCGGGCGGCCTGGGCCTCGTCGGTCCCGGAGTCCTCCTGTGCCGCCTTCGCGCCCGGCGTCCCCGGTTCGGCGTCCCCCGTGGTCTCGGGCTCCGTGCTCACAGCGTGCTCCAGTCGTGATCGGGATAGCGGTGCACGGGCGCCGACACATCGTCGAGCGCCCTGCAGATCTCGTCAGGAAGACTAAGGGCCTCCACTGACAATGCCGCCGTGAGCTGCTGCGCGTTGCGCGCGCCGACGATGGGCGCGGCGACGCCCGGCCGGTCCCGGACCCAGGCGAGCGCCACCTGGAGCGGGGTCACCGCGAGCCCGTCCGCCGCGGTCTGCACGGCGTCCACGATCCGGCTCGCCGTGTCGTCGAGGTACGGCGCGACGAACGGCGCCAAGTGCTCCGAGGCGCCCCGGGAGTCGGGCGGTGTGGCGTCCCGGTACTTGGCGGTGAGCACCCCGCGGCCGAGCGGCGAGGAGGGCAGCAGCCCGATGCCGAGGTCCAGCGCGGCGGGCAGCACCTCGCGCTCCACGCCCCGCTGCAGCAGCGAGTACTCCATCTGCGTACTGGCAAGGCGGGTCCGGGTGCCCGGCGCCGCCAGCTGCCAGGTCGCCGCCTTCGCGAGCTGCCAGCCGCAGAAGTTGGAGACGCCTGCGTACCGCGCACGGCCGCTGCTGACCGCGATGTCCAGGGCCTGGAGGGTCTCCTCCAGCGGGGTCTCCGGATCGAAGGCGTGGATGTGCCACAGGTCGACGTAGTCCGTGCCGAGCCGGGCGAGCGAGGCGTCCAGGGCCGAGAGCAGATGCCCGCGGGAGCCGTCGAACCGGCGGTCCGGGTCCGGCACGCTGCCCGCCTTGGTCGAGATGACCAGGTCCCGGCGCGGCACCAGCCCTTCTATGAGCTGTCCGAGCAGATACTCGGCCTCTCCGTCCCCGTACACGTCCGCCGTGTCGACGAGCGTGCCGCCGGCCTCCCAGAACGTCTTCAAGAGGTCCGCGGCGTCGTGGTCGTCGGTGTCCCTGCCCCAGGTGAGGGTGCCGAGTCCGATACGGGACACACGAAGGCCGGTCCGGCCGAGATGCCTCTGCTCCATGGACGCCGAGATTACTGGCCATAACCTGTCGCGTGGGGGCCTGTGGATAACCAGTTTTCCCATCAACGACATGAGGGTGTGCCGTACCCCGCCACCCTCCCCGCCACGCCCTTCACCGCGCTAAGGTCTCGGCAACAAGGACGTTACTGATCAGTAAGGGGAATCGGCCATGCAGCTCGGGATCAACCTCGGCTACTGGGGTGCCGGAATGGACGGGGACAACCTCGCCGTCGCCCAGGAGGCCGACCGCCTCGGCTACGCCGTCTGCTGGGCCGCCGAGGCCTACGGCTCCGACGCCGCCACCGTGCTCAGCTGGGTCGCCGCCAAGACCGAGCGCATCGACGTCGGTTCGGCCATCTTCCAGATCCCGGCCCGGCAGCCGGCGATGACCGCCATGACTGCCGCCACCCTCGACTCGCTCTCCGGCGGCCGCTTCCGCCTCGGCCTCGGCGTCTCCGGACCGCAGGTCTCCGAGGGCTGGTACGGCGTCAAGTTCGACAAGCCGCTCTCCCGCACCCGCGAGTACGTGGAGATCGTCCGCAAGGCCATGAGCCGCGAGCGGCTGAGCCACGAGGGCGAGCACTGGACGCTGCCGCTGCCCGGCGGCCCGGGCAAGCCCATCAAGCTCACCGTGCACCCCACCCGCGAGCACATCCCGCTGTACGTCGCCGCCATCGGCCCGAAGAACCTCGAGCAGACCGGTGAGATCGCCGACGGCGCGCTGCTGATCTTCCCCTCCGCCGAGAATCTGGAGGACACCGCGATCAAGTACCTGCGCGCGGGCCGTGAGAAGGCCGGCAAGACGCTCGACGGCTTCGACGTCTGCCCGACCCTCCCGCTCGCCCTCGGCGACAACATCGCCGCGCTCGCCGACACCTTCCGCCCCTACACCGCTCTGTACGTCGGCGGCATGGGCAGCCGCAAGCAGAACTTCTACAACCAGCTCGCCCAGCGCATGGGGTACGAGAAGGAAGCCGCCGAGATCCAGGACAAGTACCTGTCCGGCGACAAGCAGGGCGCCGCGGCCGCCGTACCGCACGACCTGATCGACAAGACCACCCTGCTGGGTTCGGTCGACCGGATCGCGGACCGGATGAAGGCCTACGCGGCGGCCGGTGTCACGACCCTCACCCTCGCTCCCGCGGGCTTCACCCTGGACGAGCGCCTCGCCTCGCTGCGCGCCGGCACCGAGGCCCTGGAGCGCGCCGGACTGGCCTAGGCCCTGTCGTCACAGCGGCGGGAAGTTTCTGCGGCCGTGGTGGGGGCTCGGGGGTCTTCCCCGCCACGGCCGTCACGCAGAACAACGCGCCCGGGGCCGCGTGGTTACGCCCCCGTAGTGACGCGTGTGGTCCTCCTTTTGGCGGAGTTGTCCGACACATCTGTTGCAGCACCCCTCGCGCCGCATTTGACTCGTTCTTTGCGGAGTCCCGCGGAGGCATGCAGAGAGGTGCTCACGATGCTTTCGGCCAAGAGTCTGTTCCAGGAGATCCTCGACAACGACGAGTCCTTCGCCCTGTTCTGCTCCATCGCCGCGAGCGGGGAGTCCCAGGGCGGCTGGGAGAACGCCCGCATCGCCGCGCTCGTTCCGGACGGCGAGCGCGAACTGGCCCCCAAGATCACCCGCCATGGTGCCGACGAGGACAAGCACGGGCGGATCTTCAACGCCCTGCTGAAGAAGCGCGGCCTGGAACCCGTCCCCGTCCCGCACGAGACCGACTACACGATGCTCCTGGAGCGACACGGCATCGGCCTGGCCCACGAGAAGCTCAAGGGCGAGGAGCGGCTCACCGTGCAGGACATCGTCACCTACCTCGCCCACAGCAGGGTCACCGAGCAGCGCGCCTCGGAGGAGATGGAGCTGCTGCGCAAGCACTTCGGCGACCATCCCGACCTCGGCCGCGCGGTGAAGATGATCTCCAACGACGAGGACAACCACCTCGCCTACTGCCACGAGGAGCTGCTGCGCTTCGCATACGCCGGTCACGGCCGCGCGATCCAGCAGGCCCTCAGGGAGTGCGCGCTGGCGGAGATCCGGATCTACCGGGACGTCAGCCTTGCCGTCATGGCCCACATGGGCCGCATCCTCGGCTGGCCGCGCGCCAAGTCGGCGGTGCTCGCAGCCGGCATCCACGGCGTGTACGCCTGGGAGCGGGCCGCGGGCTGGCGGCGCATGGTGTCCCTGAAGATGCCGGAACGGCGCGACGCGCTGGGCGGCCCGGCGACCTCGGCCCCCGAATTCGCGTAACTACAACCAACCCCGGCTCTTGAAGAGCCGGAACAGCAAGACCTCCAAGGCGGCCATGCCCGCGATCAGCGCCGGATACGACCACACCCAGTGCAGCTCGGGCATGTGGTCGAAGTTCATGCCGTAGACCCCCGCGATCATCGTGGGGACCGCGGCCATGGCCGCCCACGCGGAGATCTTCCGCATGTCGTCGTTCTGCCGGACGCTCATCTGCGCCAGATGCGCCGACAGGATGTCCGACACCAGCCGGTCCAGGCCCTCCACCGACTCGTTCACCCGCGTGAGGTGGTCATTGACGTCCCGGAAGAAGGGCTGCGCCTTCTCGTGCACGAAGGGCACCCGGACGCCGAAGAGGCCGTCGCCCGCGAGCCGGGTCAGGGGCTGGGCGAGCGGCCCCGTGGCCCGGCGGAACTCCAGGATCTGGCGCTTGAAGTTGTAGATCCGGGACGCCGTGTGCCGCGAGCCCCCGCTGGTCGGCGAGAACACCTCCGCCTCCAGCTCCTCCAGGTCGGTCCCCAGCTCGCCCGCCACCTCCAGATAGTGGTCGACCGCCGCGTCGGTGATCGAGTACAGCACCGCCGTGGGACCGTGCCGAAGCATGTCCGGCTCCGCCTCCAGCCGGTGCCGCACGGCCGCCAGAGGCGACTCCTCGCCGTGCCGCACGGTCACCACGAAGGAGTCCCCGAGGAAGATCATGACCTCGCCGGCCGAGACGGTGTCGCTGTGCGGTTCGTAGCCCACCGGTTTGAGCACCATGAACAACGAGTCGTCGTAGACCTCCAGTTTGGGCCGCTGATGCGCGTTGAGGGCGTCCTCGACGGCCAGGGGGTGCAGCCCGAACTCCTCCGTGACCTTGTCGAACTCCTTCTCGGTGGGCTCGTAGAGGCCGATCCAGACGAAGGCGTTCCCCGACATACGGCACTCGTCCAGGGCGTCGGAGAAGTCCGCGGGCCCCTCCGTACGGCGTCCGTCGCGGTAGATGGCGCAGTCGACGATCACGGAACGTATTCTCCCGCCACCGGCCCCCGGAAGCACCCCGCGGTGCGCCTACCCTGGGGCCCATGCCCACGCTGATCCTGGTCCGGCACGGACGTTCCACCGCCAACACCGAAGGGCTGCTCGCCGGCTGGACGCCGGGCGTCGCCCTCGACGAACGCGGCGCCGCGCAGGCCGCCGCCCTGCCCGCACGCCTCGCCGAGCTGCCGATCTCCGAGGTCGTCACCAGCCCGCTGCAGCGCTGCGAGGAGACGATCCGGCCCCTCCTCGACGCCCGGCCCGGACTGCGCGCGCACACCGACGAGCGGATCGGGGAGTGCCACTACGGCGACTGGTCCGGCCGCAAGCTCGCCGAGCTCAAGGACGAGCCGCTGATGGAGGTCGTCCAGGCACACCCGTCGGCGGCAGCCTTCCCGGGCGGTGAGTCGATGCGGTCGATGCAGACGCGCGCCGCCGAGGCCGTACGCGAGTGGAACGCGCGCGTGGAGCGCGATCACGGCGCCGACGCCGTGTATTTGATGTGCTCGCACGGCGACATCATCAAGTCCCTCGTCGCGGACGCACTCGGACTTCATCTCGACCTCTTCCAGCGGATCGCTGTCGAACCGTGTTCCATCACCGCGATCCGTTACACCCGGCTCAGGCCGTTTCTCCTCCGCCTCGGTGACACCGGTGACTTCGCGTCCCTGGCGCCGCGCGCGGAACCGCCGGCCGCAGACGCCCCTGTCGGGGGCGGTGCGGGCGCACCGTGATCGTCGGGCGCAGTAGGGTGAAGCGGTCGCGGTAGCGGCGCCGATCACGAGTCCGATCACGATTCCCATGGAGACAGGACGTGTCCCGTCAGGTGTTCCTCTACGACCCGCCGGAGCGTTTCGTGGCCGGCACGGTCGGACTGCCCGGACGCCGTACGTTCTTCCTCCAGGCCTCCGCCGGCTCCCGGGTGACCAGCGTGGCCCTGGAGAAGACACAGGTGGCAGCGCTCGCCGAGCGCATGGACGAACTGCTCGACGAGGTCGTACGGCGCAGCGGCGGCAGCGCCGCGGTGCCCGCCATGGCGCCCACCGAGGTCGCCGACACCGCCCCCCTCGACACCCCGATCGAGGAGGAGTTCCGGGTCGGCACCATGGCCCTCGCCTGGGACGGCGAGGAGCAGCGCATGATCGTCGAGGCGCAGGCGCTGGTCGAGCTGGAGGCGGACTCCGAGGAGGACCTCGCCGAGGCCGAGGAGCGGCTGCTGCAGGACGAGGAGAACGGCCCCCCGATGCTGCGGGTCCGGCTCACCGGCGCGCAGGCCCGGGCCTTCGCCAAGCGCGCCCTGGACGTCGTCAACGCCGGGCGGCCGCCGTGCCCGCTGTGCAGCCTGCCCCTGGACCCGGAGGGACACGTATGTCCGCGCCAGAACGGATACCGCCGCGGAGCGTGACCCCGCTGGATCTGCTCACCGAGGGTGAGCTGACCGTCCGCGGCCGCATCCGTGAGGCCTCCAACGCGGCCCTGTTCTGCACGGTGGCGTACGCGGGCCAGGAGGCGTCCTGCATCTACAAGCCGATCGCCGGGGAGCGCCCGCTGTGGGACTTCCCCGACGGCACCCTCGCCGAGCGCGAGGTCGCCGCGTACGCGGTCTCCGAGGCGACCGGCTGGGGGCTCGTACCGCCCACCGTGCTGCGCGACGGGCCCTACGGCGAGGGCATGTGCCAGCTGTGGATCGACGTCGTGCCCGGCGCCGAGCTGCTCGCGCTGGTGGACCGGGAGGAGCCGGAGCCGGGCTGGAAGGCCATCGCCTTCGCCGAGGTCGGTGAGGGGCGGACGGCCCTGCTGGTGCACGCCGACGACGAGCGGCTGCGGCGGCTCGCCGTCCTGGACGCCGTGATCAACAACGCCGACCGCAAGGGCGGCCATCTGCTGCCCGCCGCCGAGGAGAGGCTCTTCGGGATCGACCACGGCGTCACGTTCAACGTCGAGAACAAGCTGCGCACCCTGCTGTGGGGCTGGGCGGGCGAGGCCCTGACCGGCGAGGCCGTCGAGGTGCTGAAGGGCCTGAGGGAGGCCCTGGAGCCGGACGGGACGCTGCGGTCCACGCTCGCCTCCCTGATCACCGCGGCGGAGATCGACGCCACACGCGCGCGTGTCGAGGCGATGCTCACCGCGGGCATCCACCCCGAGCCGAGCGGGGAGTGGCCCACGATCCCGTGGCCGCCGGTATAGCAAGCGGTGGCGGCACGCAAGAACGCCTTACCGGCCATCCGGCCCGGTCCGGTTCGTATATGGAACGACGGTCCGGTTACGCTCATGACATGTATGCCTGGCCCGCTTCTGAGGTCCCCGCCCTGCCCGGCAAGGGCCGCGACCTCCGGATCCACGACACCGCGACCGGTGGACTCGTCACCCTCGAGACCGGTCCCGTCGCCCGTATCTACGTCTGCGGCATCACCCCGTACGACGCGACCCACCTGGGACACGCGGCGACCTACAACGCGTTCGACCTCGTGCAGCGCGTGTGGCTCGACACCAAGCGGCAGGTCCACTACGTCCAGAACGTCACCGACGTCGACGACCCGCTGCTGGAGCGGGCCGAGCGCGACGGCCTCGACTGGGTGGCCCTCGCCGAGAAGGAGACCGCCCTCTTCCGCGAGGACATGACCGCCCTGCGGATGCTGCCCCCGCGGCACTACATAGGCGCCGTCGAGGCGATACCCGGCATCGTGCCGCTCGTCGAGCGGCTGCGGGACGCGGGCGCCGCCTACGAACTCGAGGGCGACATCTACTTCTCCGTCGAGGCCGACCCGAACTTCGGCAAGGTCTCGGGCCTCGACGCGGCCGCGATGCGGCTGCTGTCCGCCGAGCGCGGCGGCGACCCGGACCGTCCGGGCAAGAAGAACCCGCTCGACCCGATGCTGTGGATGGCCGCCCGCGAGGGCGAGCCGAGCTGGGACGGCGCCTCGCTCGGCCGGGGCCGCCCCGGCTGGCACATCGAGTGCGTGGCCATCGCCCTCGACCACCTCGGCATGGGCTTCGACGTCCAGGGCGGCGGCTCCGACCTCGCCTTCCCGCACCACGAGATGGGCGCCTCGCACGCCCAGGCGCTGACCGGCGAGTTCCCCATGGCCAAGGCCTACGTCCACGCCGGAATGGTCGCCCTGCACGGCGAGAAGATGTCCAAGTCCAAGGGCAACCTGGTCTTCGTCTCCACGCTGCGCCGGGACGGCGTCGACCCGGCCGCCATCCGGCTGGCGCTCCTCGCCCACCACTACCGGGCCGACTGGGAGTGGACCGACCAGGTGCTCGAGGACGCCGTCGCCCGCCTCGGCCGCTGGCGCGCGGCCGTGTCCCGGCCCGACGGCCCCCCTGCCGACGCGCTCGTCGAGGAGATCCGCGAGGCCCTCGCGAACGACCTGGACGCCCCGGCCGCGCTCGCCGCGGTCGACCGCTGGGCGGCGCTCCAGGAGGAGCGGGGCGGCACGGACGAGGGCGCCCCCGGCGTCGTATCGCGTGCCGTGGACGCGCTGCTGGGCGTGGCCCTGTAAGCACGGGAGAGGGCGCTTCCTCCGTACAGGGGAAGCGCCCTCGGTCACGTCAGCCGCCCGTCAAAGGCGCTGGATCCTGACGCTGCGCAGCACGTTCGGCGACTGGGTGTCCCAGATGCCGACGACCTGGTGGCCGAACGCGAAGGCCTGCTGGATCTGCTGGTGGATCTGCGGGTTCGGGTTGTTGAGGACCCGGAACTGGTTGTTGATGCGCAGGAAGATCTGGTGCGGCTGCCCCTGGAGCGGGTGGATGAAGTCGATGAAGCCGTTCGCCGCGCCGGAGGCGAGCGCCTGCGCCTGAACGTGCTGGACCAGCTGTTGTACGGCGGCCAGCGCGACCTGCTGCAGCTGCTGCTGCACCTGCTGCTCGGCCTGTTGCGCCTGCTGGGCCTGCTGGTCCTGCTGAGGCGTCATCTGCTGCAGCAGCTGCTGGTACGGCTGCTGCTGGCCGAGTTGCTGGAGCTGCTCCAGCGTCCCGCCGCCCATGCCGGTACCGCCGAACGGCTGCTGGCCGAAGTTCTGCTGCTGGTACGGCTGTTGCTGGTAGGGAGACGTGCTCGGGTACTGCTGTTGACCCATCTGCGGGGTGGTGCTCATGCGGGTGTCACCTTCCCTTGCTCGTATGGGTTTGCTCATATGGGTTTTCCGTCAGCCGGTGATCACCAGGCCGACGATCTCGTCGTCCGAGAACCACACCCGGACGTCGGGCCGTCCCCCCGCGAAGGCGGTGTGCACCGCCTGGCGGATCTCGGGGGACGGACGGTTCAGGTTCCGCCAGCCGCCGGCCACGAACAGCCGGAGCCTCGGCGGGAGTTCACGCGGATACGGCAGCAGTTCGTCCCAGTACCGTTCGGCCTGGCCGGTGCCGACCGCGTGCGGCAGCAGATGTGTGGCCGCCGCCTTGATGTCGGGCCGGCTGCCGATCCGCTGCGAGGCCGGCCGGCCCGGCGCGTCCTGCTGCGGCGAACCGCTCGCGCGCAGCACCGCGCGGGCACGTTCGGGGGCCATCGGGCTCTGGCCGGCCGCCTTGAGCATGCCCTGCAGCGCGGCCAGCGCGCCGACCACCACCGGCGAGGCGGCGGAGGTCCCCGAGAACGTGTCGGTGTACCAGGCGATCTCCTCGGGCCCGCCCTGCAGATCGCCGGGCCGGTCCCAGAAGCCGCCGGTGGTCGTGACCTCGCGCCCCCAGCCCTGCGCGTCCACGCGTGAGCCGTAGTTGGAGAACGCCAGCCTCGACCGGTCCGGGCCGTGGTCCCGGCCGTGCGTGCCGGGCGGCGGAGCGCCCGCGCCGACCAGGACGGCACCGGAGGACTGGTTGGACGGGTTGAACGGGTTGCGCCACCCCTGCGGGAACTCGTCCGGGCGGCGCTCGTAGACCGCGTCGTCGAGCGACTCGGCGCCGTTTCCGGCGGCGGCGACCACGAGCACGCCCTTGGCGGTGGCGTGACGGACGGCCGCGAAGTCGTCCGGCCACCATTCCAGCGGGATGTAGCCGCGCTGGTCGTCGCGCTCGGCGTACTCGAACCGCGGTCCAGGACGGTGCAGTTCGACCAGCACGATGTCACCGGGACCGAGCCGTTCCGCCGCCGCGTGGATCGCGGCCGCGGTGCCGAGCCCCTGGAAGGATGCGGCGGCGGTCACCGTGTCGGGTACGGCGCCCTGGACGCCGTACTGGCCCTGGTCGCCGCCGATCACGCCGATCACGGCGGTGCCGTGGTTGCGCCAGGCGAGATCGTCGACCGGGGTGCCGACGACCACCCCGGCGAGCTTCGCGGCCAGGTCCTCGTGGCCCAGCTGCCAGGCGCCCTCCACATCGATCACCGTCACGCCCTGACCCGTCCCGCCGGGCCGCTGCCAGGCCCAGTGGGCGTCGATCCCCTCGGGCCCGGGCCGCAAGTAGCCCTGGCGGCTGCTGAAATCGGGGGTGACGGTCGCGCCCTCCTTCAGACGCCGGTTCTCCTCGCTCTGCAAGGTCGCGGGCACGGCGCCCGGTTTCACATACGCCGTGTCCACGCCCGGCAGCGCCGCGATCCGCGACCGCAGCTCCGCCGCGCGGCTCTCGCCACCGCGCACCCGGTAGAACAGCGCGAGGTCGTTCTCGGCGTCCGCGAGCCGCTCCTCGCTGCCGAACAGCGGTTCCAGGGCGAGCTGTTCGTCGTCGAGGAACATGTTCAGCGCCGACACATCGGCGCCCGCCGCCGACCGTACGCCCTCGGCCTGGGCAGCCCGCAGCCGGGCCTCCGGGCGGGCGACGACGATCAGTTCCTGCTCCGCTCCTCGATAGGTGAATCCCGCTCCGTCGGGTCCCGGTCCGGACGTTCCCGGGCCCTGTTCCGGCTGTACCTGCTCGGTCATCGGGTACCGCTCCCTTCGGTCCGCGCGGGTGTCGCCTTCGTGGGACAACCAAGCACTCCGACGGCGGCACGTCCAGAGCATTTTCGTCAACTCGGTTTGAAAACAAGTTGAATTGGGAAACCTGTGCAATCCGGCCTGAAACAGGTGTCACGCCGTAATCCGGCCAGATGCTGTCGAGACGCTGTCGAACATCTGGCGGACGCTGTGGGGGACGCGGCGCATGTGATGGGGTGGAGCGGTAGTTGACCGCTGGACCGGCCAACTGCCGGTCCCCCTCGCGGAAGGGCTCCCCGTGGCTCCCACTCACGGTTCCTTCGCACATCACCTCACCCGCCGCAGACTGCTGACCGTCGGCGCGGTGGCGACCGGTGCCGCGCTCGTCGGCGCGCCCGCCCGGGCCGCCGCCGGGCCCACCGTCATCCCCCTGCCGAACGGCTTCCGTCCGGAGGGCATCACGATCGGCGGCGGACCGTACGCCTACCTCGGCTCCCTCGGCGACGGCTCCATCTACCGCGCCGATCTGCGCACCGGATCGGGCTCCATCGTCTCGGCCGGACCCGGCACGCCCTCGGTCGGGCTCAAACTCGACGACCGGGGACGCCTGTTCATCGCCGGACGCGGCCAGGGCGCCCGCGTCGTGGACGCCCGCAGCGGCGAGATCCTTGCCTCGTACGTCCTTTCCACCACCACCCCCACCTTCGCCAACGACGTGTTCCTGACCCCGCGCGCGGCCTGGTTCACCGACTCCTACCAGCCCGCCCTGTACGCCCTCCCGCTCGGCCGGCACGGTGAACTGCCGGGCGCGGACGAGGTCGTACGGATCACCCTCGGCGGCGCGTGGAGCCAGGTGCCCGGCGAGGTCGTCAACGCCAACGGCATCACCCGCACCCCGGACGGCTCGGCGCTGCTCGTGGTGCAGTCCGGGGTCGGCGCCCTGCACCGGGTCAACCCGCGCACCGGCGTCACCGAACTCGTCGACCTCGGCGACGCGGCACCGCTCACCAACGGCGACGGGCTGCTGCTGATCGGGCGGACGCTGTACGTCGTACAGAACCGGCAGAACGCCATCGACGTCTTCACGCTGGCCGCCGACGGACGCAGCGGTGTCTTCCGGCGCCGGATCACCGACCCCGCCTTCGACGTGCCGACGACGGTGGCCGCCTACAAGGGGCGGCTCTACCTGCCCAACGCGCGGTTCACCACGACGCCGACGCCCGAGACGACGTACGCCGTGATCTCCGTGCCGAAGTGACGGCCGAGGGCGGTGCGCACCGGCGCACCGCCCTCACTCACGGCCTCAGTCCTCCGACGACTCGTCGTCCTCGGGACCCGTCTTGGGCGGCTTCGGCGGGCGGGTGCGACCGCTGGGGTTGTCCCGCAGATAGGTGCCGTCACCGCTCTCGGTCGCGTGTCCGCCGGCCGACGGGCCGCCGTCCCGGCGCCGCAGATACCGCTCGAACTCGCGGGCAATCGCCTCGCCCGACGCCTCGGGAAGCTCCGCGGTGTCCCGGGCCTCCTCCAGCGACTGCACATACTCGGCGACCTCGCTGTCCTCGGCGGCCAGCTGGTCCACGCCCACCTGCCAGGCCCGCGCGTCCTCGGGGAGCTCGCCCAGCGGGATGCGCACGTCGATCAGATCCTCAAGCCGGTTCAGCAGGGCCAGCGTCGCCTTCGGGTTGGGCGGCTGCGACACATAGTGCGGTACTGCCGCCCAGAGGCTGACGGCCGGCACGCCCGCGTGCGTGCACGCCTCCTGAAGGACACCGACGATGCCCGTCGGGCCCTCGTACTTGGTCTCCTCGAGATCCATACGACGGGCCAGATCCGGGTCCGACGTGGTCCCGGAGATCGGGACCGGACGTGTGTGCGGGGTGTCGCCGAGCAGGGCGCCCAGGATGACCACCAGCTCCACGCCCAATTCATGCGCGAAGCCCAGCAACTCGTTGCAGAACGAGCGCCAGCGCATGGACGGCTCGATACCCCGGACGAGCACGAGATCACGCGGCTTGTCGCCGCCGACCCGGACCACCGACAACCTTGTCGTGGGCCAGGTGATCTTCCGTACGCCCGCGTCCATCCATACCGTGGGGCGGTTGACCTGGAAGTCGTAGTAGTCCTCGGCGTCCAGCGCCGCGAAGACCTCGCCCTTCCACTCCCTGTCGAGATGCGCGACCGCGGTGGAGGCGGCGTCGCCGGCATCGTTCCAGCCCTCGAACGCGGCCACCATGACCGGGTCGATCAGCTCGGGAACCCCCTCGAGCTCGATCACCCAGTGCCTCCTTCCGACGTGCCCTCGCCTGACGACCCAACCTTACGGCGTGCGACGGGGGCGCCCGCAGCCCCCTTGCACGGGGGAGTGAACGGATCACTGCCCCGATCGCCACCCGGGAACACCCCCCGTCCGGTGCTCCTCACAGCGTGGAGCGCAGCCACTGCTCCACGCTTGCGATGTGCACCGTCGCCCATGAGCGGGCCGCCTCCGCGTCCCGGTCGCGCAGGGCGCCGAGGATCGCGCGGTGCTCGTGCAGGGTGCGGCTGACCGCGTCCTCCTGGGTCAGCCCTCGCCAGATCCGGGCCCGGGTGGTGGGTCCCGACAGCCCGTCCAGCAGTGAGCACAGCACCGAGTTGCCGGAGGTCCGCACGATCGCCCGATGGAACTCCAGATCGCAGGCGACGAGTTCCTCCACCGAGGGTGACGGGCCGAGCTTGTCCAACTGTTCGGCCAGCTCGTCCAGTTGCCGCTCGCTGATCTGCGCCGCCGCCATCGCCGTGGCCGCCGGCTCCAGGATGCGCCGTACGGCCAGGAACTCCAGCACGGTGTCGTCGCGGTGGAAGTCGACGACGAAGCTCATGGCCTCCAGCAGCAGTTGGGGATCGAGGCTGGTCACATAGGTGCCGTCGCCCTGCCGTACGTCCAGGATCCGGATCAGCGACAGGGCGCGTACCGCCTCGCGCAGGGAGTTGCGGGACAGGCCCAGCTCGGCGGCGAGTTCGCTCTCCTTGGGGAGCCGGTCGCCGGGGCGCAGCGCACCGGAGACGATCATGCCCTTGATCTTCTCGATCGCCTCGTCGGTGACTGCCATACCGGCCTCCAGTGCGCTCAGACATCCGATGTCTCAGCACATTATGCGGGCATGCGAGAGGGGGCGGCTCCGTCGGCGGGGAGCCGCCCCCTCCCTCTTTGTGCGGCTTACTTCTTGTCGAGCAGGTCCTGCACCTTCGCCCGCACGTCGTCCGTGGCCAGGCCCCGGATCGTCAGCGTTGTACGGCGGCGCAGGACGTCGTCCGTCGTCTCGGCCCACTCGGTGTCGCGGGCGTAGACGACCTGGGCCCAGATCTCCGGGGCGTCGGGGTGGACGCGCTCGGCGAGCTCGGGGTTGTCGTTGGCCAGCCGCGCGATGTCGAAGGCCAGCGAACCGTAGTGCGTGGCCAGGTGCTTGGCGGTGTCGGCGCCCATGCGCGGGCCCGGCGCCGGACGGTCCACCAGGAGGCGGTGCGCCACCGCGCGCGGGTTGGCGACTCCGGGCAGCGGGAGCTTCTTCGGCAGCGAGCTGATCGGCTCGAAGTCGTCGCCCAGCGGGTGGCCCGGCAGCGCCTCCAGCTTCTTCATGATCGTACGGCCGATGTGCCGGAAGGTCGTCCACTTGCCGCCCGCGACCGACAGCATGCCGGCACGGCCCTCGGTGACGACGGTCTCGCGCTTGGCCTTCGCGGTGTCACCGGGACCGCCCGGCAGCACCCGCAGACCCGCGAAGGAGTATGTGATCAGATCCCGGGACAGCTGCTGGTCGCGGATGGAGAACGCGGCCTCGTCCAGGATCTGGGCTATGTCCTTCTCGGTGACGGACACATCCGCCGGGTCGCCCTCGAACTCCTCGTCCGTGGTGCCGAGCAGGAGCATGTCCTCCCACGGCAGGGCGAAGGTGATGCGGTACTTGTCGATCGGGGTGGCGAGCGCGGCCTTCCAGGGAGAGGTCCGCTTCAGGACCAGATGCGCGCCCTTCGACAGGCGGATCGACGGCGCGGCATTGGGGTCCTCCATCTTGCGCAGGTGGTCCACCCAGGGACCGGTGGCGTTCAGCACCAGACGGGCGTTCACCCCGAACTCGTCGCCGGTCGTACGGTCCTTGAGATCCGCGCCCGTCACCCGGCCCTGGGTGAAGCGCAGGCCGGTGACCTCGGCGTGGTTGAGGACGACCGCGCCCGACTCGACGGCCGCGCGGACCGTCATCAGCGCCATCCGGGCGTCGTTCATCTGGTCGTCGCCGTACACGGCCACGGCCTTGAGGTTGTCGGTGCGCAGCTCGGGCACGTCCTGCGCCGCCTTGGCGGGGGACAGGAGGTGGCCGACGCCGTCACCGAACGCGGAGAGCGCGGAGTAGGCGAAGACGCCCGCGCCGAGCTTCGCCGCGCCGTGCGGCCCGCCCTTGTACACGGGGAGGTAGAAGGTGAGCGGGTTCGCCAGGTGGGGGGCCACCTGGCGGGAGACCGCACGGCGCTCGAAGTGGTTCTCCGCCACCAGCTTCACCGCGCCGGTCTGCAGATAGCGCAGACCGCCGTGGAGAAGCTTGGAGGAGGCGGAGGAGGTGGCGCCGGCGAAGTCGCCGGCGTCGACCAGTGCCACCCTGAGGCCGGACTGCGCGGCGTGCCAGGCGGTGGAGATGCCCAGGATGCCGCCGCCGATCACGAGAAGGTCGTACGACGCCTTGGAGAGCTGCTCCCGGGTCTCGGCGCGGCTCGGGTTCGAGCCGGAGGCCGGGCGCGTCCCGAGGGCAGGCACGGACTGCAGGGTGGACTGACTGGTCATTTCTGGTTCTTACTCCTCATCAGAGCGTGCGGCAGAGCTCGCCGGGGAGCCCGCTGCCGAGCTCCCCGCGGGCTCCGGTTCAGCTTTCGTCGTCGTCGATCCAGCCCATGGTCCGGTCGACGGCCTTGAGCCAGTTCTTGTACTCGCGGTCGCGGGTCTCCGCGTCCATGTGGGGGGTCCACTCGGCGGCCCGGCGCCAGTTGGCGCGCAGTTCGTCGGTGCTGGACCAGAAGCCGACGGCGAGGCCGGCGGCGTAGGCGGCGCCGAGGCAGGTGGTCTCGGCGACCATCGGGCGCACCACCGGTGCGTCCAGGACGTCCGAGAGCGTCTGCATCAGCAGGTTGTTGGAGGTCATACCGCCGTCGACCTTGAGGGTCACGAGCTCGTCGCCCGAGTCCTTGACCATGGCGTCGGCGATCTCACGCGTCTGCCAGGCGGTGGCCTCCAGGACGGCACGGGCGAGGTGCGCCTTGGTGACGTACCGGGTCAGACCGGCGATCACACCGCGGGCGTCGGAGCGCCAGTGCGGGGCGAACAGGCCGGAGAAGGCCGGCACGAAGTAGGCGCCGCCGTTGTCCTCGACCGAGAGCGCGAGCGTCTCGATCTCGGCCGCGGTGGAGATCAGGCCCATCTGGTCGCGCATCCACTGCACCAGGGAGCCGGTGACGGCGATCGAGCCCTCCAGCGCGTAGACCGTCGGCTGGTCGCCGATCTTGTAGCCGACGGTGGTCAGCAGGCCCGCGTAGGAGTTGATGATCTTGTCGCCGGTGTTCATCACCATGAAGGTGCCGGTGCCGTAGGTGGACTTGGTCTCGCCCTCGGAGAAGCAGGTCTGGCCGAACAGGGCCGCCTGCTGGTCACCGAGCGCGGAGGCGACCGGGATCCCGCCGAGCAGCTCGCCCAGCTTGCCGCCGGTGACCTCGCCGTAGACCTCGGCGGAGGAGCGGATCTCCGGGAGGATCGCCAGCGGGACGCCGATGGACTCGGCGATCTTGTCGTCCCACTCCATGGTGTGGAGGTTCATCAGCATGGTGCGGGAGGCGTTGGTGACGTCGGTGACGTGCTTGCCGCCGTTGACACCGCCGGTCAGGTTCCAGATGACCCAGCTGTCCATGGTGCCGAAGAGGATGTCGCCGGCCTCGGCGCGCTCCCGCAGGCCCTCGACATTGTCGAGCAGCCAGCGGGCCTTCGGACCGGAGAAGTAGGACGCGAGCGGCAGGCCCGTCTCACGGCGGAAACGGTCCTGGCCGACATTGCGGCCGAGCTCCTTGCAGAGCGAGTCGGTGCGGGTGTCCTGCCAGACGAGGGCGTTGTGGACGGGCTCACCGGTGTTCTTGTCCCACAGCACGGTGGTCTCGCGCTGGTTGGTGATGCCGATGGCCTTGATGTCGTCGCTCGTGATGCCGGCCTTCTGGATGGCTCCGGCGACGACTTCCTGGACGTTGGTCCAGATCTCGTTGGCGTTGTGCTCGACCCAGCCCGGCTTCGGGAAGATCTGCTCGTGCTCCTTCTGGTCGACGGAGACGATACGGCCGTCGCGGTCGAAGACGATGCAGCGGGAGGAGGTGGTGCCCTGGTCGATCGCGGCGATGAAGGGGCCTGCGGTGTGGGCGTCGGTCACTGTGTGCTCCTGAAGGTTCCGAGAGTTAAGGGGACGTGTCTACCCGAGCTCTAAACGAAAGCAACGTTGTAGATGCCTGCAGCGATCGCCGCGCCGAGCAGCGGGCCGACCACCGGGACCCAGGCGTAGCCCCAGTCGGAACCGCCCTTGTTGGGCAGGGGCAGCAGGGCGTGCACGATTCTCGGGCCGAGGTCACGGGCCGGGTTGATCGCGTAACCGGTCGGACCACCGAGGGACAGACCGATGCCGACCACCACGAGCGCGGTGATGAGCCCGCCCAGGATGCCGAGGCCGTCGCCGGCCGCGTTCAGGCCCTGCGTGAGGACCGCGAGTACCAGCACGAACGTGCCGATGACCTCCGTGGCCACGTTCTGCCAGGCGATCCGGATCTCCGGACCGGTGGAGAAGACGCCGAGGACCGGGCCCGCGCCCTCTTCCTGGGCCTCGACCGCCTTGGCGGAGGTGGCCTGGGCACCCGGACCGCCGACGATCTCCTTGTCGGTCAGGTGGGCGTGGAACTGGCCGTAGTAGGCGACCCAGACCAGAGCCGCGCCGATCATGGCGCCGAGGAGCTGTCCGCCCATGTAGGTGGGGACGTCACTCCACGGGATGCCGTCGTCCTTGATCGCGAGCGCGAGGGTCACGGCCGGGTTCAGGTGGGCGCCGGACAGCGGCGCGGAGGTGTACACCGCCGTGAGCACTGCGAAGCCCCACCCGAAGGTGATGGCGAGCCAGCCGGCGTTACGGGCCTTGGAGGCCTTCAGTACGACGGCGGCGACCACGCCGCCACCGAGCAGGATGAGTATGGCGGTACCGATGGTCTCGCCGATGAAGATGTCGGAGCTGGACACCCGCGACTCCTTTGTCCTTCGTCCAGGGGAAGCCGAACCCCGGGTCCCACCGGTGGTTCGCGCCCTCGGGGGTGAGAGCTGTACCGGCCCTTGGCGTCGTCACACTCTAGCGTGTATTGCCGGTAGGTGTTCGACAATGCCGACCGATGGACGGGAGTCTTGCTCCGGCGTTACGCACGAGTCAAGGGTTCTGTTATCGAAAGCACGATCGTTATTGATCGTAATGAGCTATCTATATGCGGCGGGAAGTTGACGCGAACATCCCCATTTGTCCGTATCAGGATATGGCGAAGTCCGGAACGCCGTACGGCGCTCCGGTGATCGTCAGCCTGTTGTCAGAAGCGCCCGGCGCCCAGATCCCGCGACACCGCGCGGGCACAGTCCCGTACCGCGGCGATCACTTCGGGGCGTACCTCGCCGTCCTGGCACAGCCGCTCCACGGCGCCCGTGATGCCGACCGCGCCGACCGGCATCCGCCGCCGGTCGTGGATGGGGGCGGCCAGGGAGGCGACGCCCTCCCAGGTCTCCTCGACGTCGGCGGCGTAGCCACGCGCGCGTGTGGTGTCGAGGAGGTTCTCGAACGCGTCCAGATCGCACACGGTGCGGTCGGTGAAGGCCTTGCGGTCGGCCTCCAGCGCCTCGCTGTGCGCGACCGGGTCGTACGCCGACAGCACCTTGCCCAGAGCCGTGGAGTGCAGCGGCTGCATGGCCCCGATCTCCAGTACCTGCCGGCTGTCGTCGGGCCGGAAGACGTGGTGCACGATCAGCACGCCCTGCTGGTGCAGAACGCCCAGATAGACGCTCTCGCCGCTGGAGCGGGCCAGATCGTCGGTCCACACCAGGGCGCGCGCCCGCAGCTCGTGCACGTCCAGATAGGTCGTGCCCAGGCGCAGCAGCTCCGCGCCCAGCTGGTAGCGCCCGGAGGCCTCGTCCTGCTCGACGAACCCCTCCTGCTGGAGGGTGCGCAGGATGCCGTGTGCGGTGCCCTTGGCGAGCCCCAGCGAGGAGGCGATGTCCGACAGGCCGAGCCGACGCTCGCCGCCCGCGAGCAGCCGCAGCATCGCGGCCGCCCGTTCGAGCGACTGGATGTTCCGTGCCATCGCCGTCCTGCCCTCCGTCCCCTTCGACCGCCGACCTCGACGATGTCGCTGCCGTTTGTTGGCAGCCGCCCCTGTTCGGCAGAACCGCCGTTGTTCGGCAATGTCGAACACTACCGGTCCATGCCGACCAACCGCCAATGGTCCGCAGCGATCTGTTGCGTCACTCGTATCGCGTACGCGACCCGCCCGTCGTCCTCGTCCGTCCCGTGGACGCCCTGACCATCAGGTCCCGGTCCCGCCTATGCTGGCGGCGTGCGCCCACCGCGGAACCGACCGCAAGGGCGCAAAGCCGACAGCCGTCGCACCTCAGGGAGCCCTTTCATGGCCTCGTTGCCACAGACCCCTTCCGCCGACAGCCGGACCCGTGTGTCCGCGCTCCGCGAGGCACTCGCCACCCGAGTGGTGGTAGCCGACGGAGCCATGGGCACCATGCTCCAGGCCCAGGACCCCACTCTTGAGGACTTCGAGAACCTCGAGGGCTGCAACGAGATCCTGAACCTGACCCGGCCCGACATCGTCCGCTCCGTCCACGACGCGTACTTCGCGGTGGGCGTCGACTGCGTCGAGACCAACACCTTCGGTGCCAACCACACGGCGGCGGCGGAGTACGAGATCGCCGAGCGCGTGCACGAGCTGTCCGAGGCGGGCGCCCGTATCGCCCGCGAGGTGGCCGACGAGTACGCCGCCCGGGACGGCCGTACCCGCTGGGTGCTGGGCTCGGTCGGCCCCGGCACCAAGCTGCCGACCCTCGGCCACGTCGGCTACAGCACGATCCGCGACGGCTACCAGGCGAACGCCGAAGGCCTGCTGGCCGGCGGCGCCGACGCCCTGATCGTGGAGACCACCCAGGACCTGCTCCAGACCAAGGCCTCCGTGCTGGGCGCCCGGCGCGCCATGGAGGCGACCGGCGCCGAGGTGCCCCTGCTGGTCTCCATGGCCTTCGAGACCACCGGCACCATGCTGCTCGGCTCCGAGATCGGCGCCGCGCTCACCGCGCTGGAGCCGCTCGGCATCGACATGATCGGCCTGAACTGCTCCACCGGCCCCGCCGAGATGAGCGAGCACCTGCGCTACCTCACCCGGCACTCCCGCATCCCGCTGCTGTGCATGCCGAACGCCGGCCTGCCGATCCTCACCAAGGACGGCGCCCACTTCCCGCTCGGCCCCGAGGGCCTGGCGGACGCCCAGGAGAACTTCGTCCTGGACTACGGCCTCAGCCTGATCGGCGGCTGCTGCGGCACCACGCCCGAGCATCTGCGCCAGGTCGTCGAGCGCGCCCGCACCCTCACCCCGGGCGAGCGCGACCCGCGCCCCGAGCCGGGCGCCGCCTCGCTCTACCAGACGGTCCCGTTCCGTCAGGACACCGCCTACCTCGCGATCGGCGAGCGGACGAACGCCAACGGCTCCAAGAAGTTCCGCGAGGCCATGCTGGACGCCCGCTGGGACGACTGCGTGGAGATGGCCCGCGAGCAGATCCGCGAGGGCGCGCACATGCTCGACCTGTGCGTGGACTACGTCGGCCGGGACGGCGTCGCCGACATGGAGGAGCTGGCCGGACGCTTCGCCACCGCCTCCACCCTGCCGATCGTCCTGGACTCCACCGAGGTCGACGTCATCCAGGCAGGCCTGGAGAAGCTCGGCGGCCGCGCGGTCATCAACTCCGTCAACTACGAGGACGGCGACGGCCCCGAGTCCCGCTTCGCCAAGGTCACCCAGCTCGC
The DNA here is from genome assembly GCF_036173105.1 of Streptomyces sp. NBC_00287. Lineage (NCBI taxonomy): Bacteria > Bacillati > Actinomycetota > Actinomycetes > Kitasatosporales > Streptomycetaceae > Streptomyces > Streptomyces sp. NBC_00287. The sequence continues at coordinate 1,951,902 of NZ_CP108053.1, read as the reverse complement.
CCGCGAGCACGGCGCCGCGCTGATCGCGCTGACCATCGACGAGGAGGGCCAGGCCCGCACCCCCGAGAAGAAGGTCGAGATCGCCGAGCGGCTGATCGACGACCTGACCGGCAACTGGGGCATCCACGAGTCCGACATCCTCATCGACACCCTGACCTTCACCATCTGCACCGGCCAGGAGGAGTCCCGGGGAGACGGCATCGCCACCATCGAGGCGATCCGCCGGCTCAAGCGTCGCCACCCGGACGTACAGACCACGCTGGGTCTGTCGAACATCTCCTTCGGCCTGAACCCGGCCGCCCGCGTCCTGCTCAACTCCGTCTTCCTCGACGAGTGCGTCAAGGCAGGCCTGGACTCGGCGATCGTGCACGCGTCGAAGATCCTGCCGATCGCCCGGTTCACCGAGGAGGAGGTGCAGACGGCCCTCGACCTGATCTACGACCGTCGCGCCGAGGGCTACGACCCGCTCCAGAAGTTGATGGCCCTGTTCGAGGGCGCCACCACCAAGTCCCTCAAGGCGGGCCGGGCCGAGGAACTGGCCGCGCTGCCGCTGGAGGAGCGCCTCAAGCGCCGCATCATCGACGGCGAGAAGAACGGCCTGGAGGCCGACCTCGACGAGGCCCTGCAGACCCGCAAGGCCCTCGACATCGTCAACGAGACCCTGCTGGACGGCATGAAGGTCGTCGGCGAGCTCTTCGGCTCCGGCCAGATGCAGCTGCCCTTCGTGCTCCAGTCCGCCGAGGTCATGAAGGCCGCGGTCGCCCATCTCGAACCGCACATGGAGAAGTCCGACGCCGAGGGCAAGGGCACCATCGTGCTGGCCACCGTCCGCGGCGACGTGCACGACATCGGCAAGAACCTCGTCGACATCATCCTGTCCAACAACGGCTACAACGTCGTCAACCTCGGCATCAAGCAGCCGGTCTCCGCGATCCTGGAAGCCGCCGAGGAGCACAAGGCCGATGTCATCGGCATGTCCGGGCTCCTGGTCAAGTCCACGGTGATCATGAAGGAGAACCTGGAGGAGCTCAACTCCCGTGGCATGGCGGCGGATTACCCCGTCATCCTCGGCGGCGCCGCGCTGACCAGGGCGTACGTCGAGCAGGATCTGCACGAGCTGTACGAGGGCGAAGTCCGTTACGCCCGCGACGCGTTCGAGGGACTGCGCCTGATGGACGCCCTCATCGGCGTCAAGCGGGGCGTGCCCGGCGCGAAGCTGCCCGAGCTCAAGCAGCGCCGGGTCAGGGCCACCGCCCAGACGGCGGTCGAGGAACGCCCGGAAGAGGGGCACGTCCGCTCCGACGTCGCCACCGACAACCCCGTGCCCACCCCGCCCTTCTGGGACACCCGGGTCATCAAGGGCATCCAGCTCAAGGAGTACGCGTCCTGGCTGGACGAGGGCGCGCTGTTCAAGGGGCAGTGGGGCCTCAAGCAGGCCCGCACCGGTGACGGGCCCACCTACGAGGAGCTCGTCGAGACCGAGGGCCAGCCGCGGCTGCGCGGCCTGCTGGACAAGCTCCAGACCGAGAACCTCCTCGAAGCGGCCGTCGTCTACGGCTACTTCCCGTGCGTGTCCAAGGACGACGACCTGATCATCCTGGACGACCAGGGCAATGAGCGCACCCGCTTCACCTTCCCCCGCCAGCGCCGCGGCCGCCGGCTGTGCCTGGCCGACTTCTTCCGCCCGGAGGAATCGGGGGAGACGGACGTCGTCGGCCTCCAGGTCGTCACCGTCGGCTCCCGCATCGGCGAGGAGACGGCGAAGCTCTTCGAGTCCAACTCCTACCGTGACTACCTCGAACTGCACGGTCTGTCCGTGCAGTTGGCCGAGGCCCTCGCCGAGTACTGGCACGCGCGCGTCCGTTCCGAGCTGGGCTTCGCGGGCGAGGACCCGAACGACATCGAGGACATGTTCGCCCTGAAGTACCGCGGCGCCCGCTTCTCGCTGGGCTACGGCGCCTGCCCCGACCTGGAGGACCGCGCCAAGATCGCCGAACTGCTCCAGCCGGAGCGCATCGGCGTGCGCCTGTCCGAGGAGTTCCAGCTGCACCCCGAGCAGTCCACGGACGCCATCGTGATCCACCACCCCGAGGCGAAGTACTTCAACGCACGCTGAAGCGCAGGTCGCACCGCCCCTCGACCGGAACTCCGGTGTGCCCCGGGCCACGTCGTTTAAACCAGGAAATGCATCGCCGCACGACGTACACTTGTCGGCCCACCGCAGGCCGGTTCCCCCCGTGGGAACCGGCCTGATCGTCCCTCAAGGAGGTGCGCCCGGATGACCAGCACGGTCCCCGCGCCAGTAACCCGAACGGCAGAAGGCTCAGCCCTGCAGGCCGTACTCCTCGACATGGACGGCACCCTCGTGGACACCGAGGGGTTCTGGTGGGACGTCGAGGTCGAGATCTTCGCCGGCCTCGGCCATGTCCTCGACGACTCCTGGCGCCATGTCGTGGTCGGCGGTCCCATGAGCCGCAGCGCGGGGTTCCTGATCGAGGCCACCGGCGCCGACATCACCCTCGCCGAACTCACCGTGCTCCTCAACCAGGGGTTCGAAGAGCGCATCACACGCGCTCTGCCGCTGATGCCGGGCGCCGCCCGGCTGCTGGCCGAACTGGCCGCGCACGAGATCCCCACGGCCCTGGTTTCCGCCTCGCACCGGCGCATCATCGACCGTGTCCTCACCTCGCTCGGCCCCCAGCACTTCGCGCTGACGGTGGCCGGTGACGAGGTGCCGCGTACCAAGCCGCACCCCGACCCGTATCTGACCGCCGCGGCCGGACTCGGAGTGGATCCGGCCAGATGCGCGGTCGTCGAGGACACCGCGACCGGTGTCGCGGCGGCGGAGGCGGCCGGCTGCCAGGTGGTCGTGGTGCCCTCGGTCGCCACCATCTCCCCGGCCCACCGGCGTACCGTCGTCGGCTCGCTCGAAGAGGTGGACCTGGCATTTCTGCGCGGTCTGATGACGGAAATGCGCTAGCCGTTCACCGAGCGTGCAACCGCGATACAAGGAAATTCCAACGGGGCCGGAAGCAGGGAATTCGCACCGGCGGATGGCCGAATTCCACTACCGTCGTGCCATCTTGCGGGTGTGACGTTCGCCACCCCGTGCGGTCTCGACAGACTGCACATCGCGTGCTGTTCACCCCCTTTCGGGCGGCATCGGCGTGCCCTTGTGTCCCGATTGGGGGGATGCTGCACTAATCCTTCCACTGTCGGTTTTTCGGTGCGTCCACACCCGGTTTCGCTGCGTGATGGGGCCTCAACTCCACTGGCAGCGAGGCGTCCTCGGGACGCCGACTAATCTCGTCGCGAGAACATCGCCCTAACCCCCGTGATCCGCCGCGACACCCCTGCATGCCGGGTACACGGACGTAACAGCTCTGGAGAAACTCGAGCATGAACCGCAAGACTTTGGTGCTGCCGGCCGTCATCGGTCTGCTCGCGCCGGTCCTCGCCGCCTGCGGCGGATCGGACAGCGGCAGCGACGGCGGGGACGCGATCGTCGTCGGTACCACGGACGAGTTCACCGCCACGAGCGAGGCACCCGCGCCGCTGGACCCGGCGTACGCCTACGACGTCGGCACCTGGAACATCCTCCGCCAGACCGTCCAGACGCTGATGATCCAGCCGCGCGGCGAGGGCGAGCCGGTGCCCGACGCGGCCGAGCGCTGCGGCTTCACCGACACCGGCAACGAGCGCTACGCCTGCACCCTGCGCGAGGGCCTGAAGTTCGCCAACGGCGACACGGTCACCGCGGCCGATGTGAAGTACTCCATCGAGCGCGCCCTCAAGCTCAAGGCGGACAGCGGGGTCTCCGCGCTGCTGTCCACCGTCGACACCGTCGAGACCCAGGGCGAGCGCGAGGTCATCTTCCATCTGAACACCGCCGACGCCACCTTCCCGTACAAGCTGTCCACGCCGGTCGCGGGCATCGTCAACCCGGACGACTACGAAGCCGGCAAGCTCCGTGACGGCTTCCAGGTCGACGGCTCGGGGCCGTACACCTTCAAGGGCGAGGAGAAGGACGGCAAGCTCGTCAAGGCCGTGTTCACCAAGAACTCCTCCTACCAGGGCGCTCTGGAGGTGAACAACGAGCAGGTCGAGCTGCGCTCCTTCGCCGACGCCGACGCCATGAGCAGCGCCATCGAGCAGGGCGACATCCACCTCATGAGCCGCACCATGTCGCCCGAGCAGATTCAGCGGCTCTCCACGGCCTCCGACACCGAGGTCGACCTCGTCGAGATGTCCGGCCTGGAGATCCGCTACCTCGCCTTCAACACCGACGCCCCGGCCGTCGAGAGCAAGGCCGTCCGCCAGGCGATGGCCCAGGTCATCAACCGCGGCGAACTGGTCAGCAAGGTGTACGGCACCCAGGCCGAGCCGCTGTACTCGCTGGTCCCGGCCAGCCTCACCGGCCACTCCAACGCGTTCTTCAACAAGTACGGCGAGCCCAGCACCGCCAAGGCCAAGGCGCTGCTGACCAAGGCGAACGTCAGCACCCCGGTGTCGCTGACCCTGCACTACACCACCGACCACTACGGCGCGGCCACCGAGAAGGAGTTCGAGCTGCTGAAGGAACAGCTCAACTCCAGCGGCCTGTTCGACGTCAAGATCGAGGGCACCCCCTGGGAGACCTTCCGTCCCGCCGAGCAGAAGGGCGAGTACGAGGTCTACGGCATGGGCTGGTTCCCGGACTTCCCGGACGCCGACAACTACATCGCGCCGTTCCTCGACAAGGACAACTTCCTCGGCTCGCCGTACGCGAACAGCGAGATCCGCAACTCCCTGATCCCGGAGTCCCGTCGGGAGGCCGACCGGCAGTCCGCGGTCGGCAGTCTGACGGACATCCAGGACATCGTGGCCGAGGACGTCCCCGTGATCCCGCTGTGGCAGGGCAAGCAGTACGTCGCCGCGCGCGACGACGTCACGGGTACCGCGTACGCGCTCAACTCGTCCTCCACCCTTCAGTTGTGGGAGCTCGGCCGTGGCGTGAGCGGCTGACGTCTCCCGTGCCCGGGGCGCCGGGACGGCGGCCCCGCGATTTCCGACACGACGACAAGGCACCTGCACGTGAACATGCGCAACCAGTGGCCGGTCCTGCCCGTGATGGCAGGGCTGGCCTCCGGCCTGCTGACCGGCTGCGGCACGGAGACCGGCGACTCCGCGAGCGACAGCTCCTCCGTGGTGATGGGGATGTCCGACGACGTCCTCGCCACCGACCCGGCGTCCGGCTACGACCCGGGCTCGTGGCTGCTGTTCAACAACGTCTTCCAGTCCCTGCTCAGTTTCCCCAAGGGCGGCACCGACCCCGAGCCGGACGCCGCCGAGTCCTGTGCGTTCACGGACACCTCCACCAAGGTGTACAAGTGCACCCTGAAGGACGGACTGAAGTTCAGCAACGGTGACTCGCTCACCTCGGAGGACGTCAAGTTCTCCTTCGACCGCATGCTGAAGATCAACGACGACGCCGGTCCGGCGATCATGTTCCCGATGCTCGACAAGGTCGAGGCCCCGGACGAGAAGACGGTCGTCTTCCGGCTGAACACCGCGGACGCCACCTTCCCGAGCAAGATCGCCTCCGGCGCCGGCTCCATCGTCGACCACCGCCAGTACGACGCGGAGGGACTGCGCGAGGACGGCGAGGCCGTCGGCTCCGGCCCCTACAAGCTGGACTCCTTCAGCGACGACGAGGCCGTCTTCTCCGTCAACGAGCACTACAAGGGCACCGCCCAGGTCAAGAACTCCGGCGTGACCATGAAGTTCTTCCACGGCGACCGCACCGCCCTGAAGACCGCGCTGCGCGACGAGCAGATCGACATCGCCTACCGAGGTCTCAGCGCCGCCGACATCGCCGAGATCGAGAAGGCCGACGACAGCTCCAGCTCCGGCGCGGAGGTCGTCGACGGCACCGGTGCCGAGGTCCAGCACCTCGTCTTCAACATGGACGACCCGGTGGCCGGAAAGCTCGGGGTCCGCAAGGCCATGGCCTATCTGCTCGACCGCGACGCCCTCATCGCGGACGTCTACCAGGGCACCGCCTCCCCGCTGTACTCGATCATCCCGGCGGGCATCGGCGGCCACAACACCGCCTTCTTCGACACCTACGGTGCCCGCCCCTCCAAGGCCAAGGCCGAGGCGGCGCTGCAGGCCGACGGCATCACCGACAAGGTGAAGCTGACGCTCTGGTCGACCCCGTCACGCTACGGCCCGGCCACCGACCAGGAGCTGAAGGCGATCGCCGGGCAGCTCAACGCCAGCGGCTTGTTCGACGCCGATGTGAAGTCCGTCGAGTACGACCAGTACGAGCAGGACATCGCCGCCGGCAAGTACGGCGTGTACGTGAAGGGCTGGATCCCGGACTACCCGGACGCCGACAACTTCACCTCGCCCTTCTTCGGCGAGGGCAATGTGCTGGACAACAACTACAGCAACGACTCCATCACCGGCACGCTGATCCCGCGCACGGCCGCCCAGAGCGACCGCACCGCGACGGACGACGACTACGGCCGGCTCCAGGACATCGTGGCCGAGGAGCTCCCCATCCTGCCCATCTGGCAGGCCAAGCAGTACGCGGTCGTCCACGACGGCGTGTACGGCCTGGAGTACTGCCTCGACGCCTCCACGGTGTTCCGGTTCTGGGAGCTCAGCAAGGGCTGAGCCGACGCACAACGCGACAGGGCGCCCGCTTCCTTCTCCGGAAGCGGGCGCCCTGTCACTTGGATCCTTACTGCGCGCCGGGGCGCACCAGTCCGCTCTCGTAGGCGTACACCGCGGCCTGCACACGGTCGCGCAGCCCCAACTTGGTGAGAACGTGCCCGACATGCGTCTTCACGGTGGTCTCGCTGACGAACAGGTCGGCGGCGATCTCGGCGTTGGACAGTCCGCGCGCCACCAGCTTCAGCACCTCCACCTCGCGGTCGGTGAGGGTGTGCAGGGTGTCCGGGACGGGCTCGTCGCCGGACGGCAGATGCGTGGCGTACTTGTCGAGCAGCCGGCGCGTGATGCTGGGCGCCAGCATCGCCTCACCGGCGGCCACCACACGAATGGCCTGAACCAGCTCATTGGCGGGGGCGTCCTTCAGCAGGAAGCCGCTGGCCCCCGCCTTCAGCGCCTCCACCACGTACTCGTCGAGGTCGAAGGTGGTCAGCACGAGCACCTTCGCCGGGCCGTCCCGCCCCGGCCCGGTGATCTGCCGGGTCGCCTCCACGCCGTCCATCCGCGGCATGCGGATGTCCATCAGAACCACATCGGGCTGCAGGGCCCGCACCTGGTCGAGTGCCTGGAGGCCGTCTCCGGCCTCGCCCACGACCGCAATGTCCTGCTCCGCTTCCAGGATCATCCGGAAGCCGGTACGCAGCAGCGGCTGGTCGTCGACCAGTAGGACGCGGATGGCCACGTGTGTCTCCTTCGCTAGTCCGGCCCCATTCTGCCCTGCGCACCCTCGACCGACTCCGGCGCCCTGACCGGCAGCGGATAGGGCGGGGGAGTGCCGCCGAATTCCGGGCAGTGCTCCTGGTGGTCGCACCAGCCGCACAGCTTGGTGGGCCTGGGCCGCCAGTCGCCCGTCTCGGTCGCCGTGCGGATCGCCTCCCACAGCGCCAGCAACTTGCGCTCGACCCGCTCCAGATCGGCGAGCACGGGGTCGTACGTCAGGACGTCGCCGCTGCCGAGGTAGACCAGCTGGAGCCGGCGCGGCACGACGTTCTTCAGCCGCCAGACCACCAGGGCGTAGAACTTCATCTGGAACAGCGCGCCCTCGGCGTACTCGGGGCGGGGCGCCTTGCCCGTCTTGTAGTCGACGATCCGCACCTCGCCGGTCGGCGCGACGTCGACCCGGTCGATGATCCCGCGCAGCCGCAGCCCCGAATCCAGCTCGGCCTCGACGAACAGCTCGCGCTCGGCGGGCTCGAGACGGGTCGGATCCTCCAGCGAGAACCACCGCTCGACGAGTTGCTCGGCCTCACCGAGCCACTGCGCGAGCCGCTCGCCCTCCGGATCCTCGGCGAACAGCTCCTGGATCTCCGGCCGGGACTCACGCAGCCGGTCCCACTGGCCCGGGATCAGCGACTTGGCGCGAGGCGCGGTCCGCTCGGCGGCCGGGGCATCGAAGAGCCGCTCCAGCACGGCGTGCACCAGGGTGCCCCGGGTCGCCGCCTCACTGGGCTTCTCCGGCAGCCGGTCGATCACCCGGAACCGGTACAGCAACGGGCACTGCATGAAGTCACCCGCACGCGAGGGGGACAGCGAGGCAGGCGCTATGGCGATGGGCACGGCCCGCTCCACCGCCGCCACGCCCTGTGCCTGCGCCGTCGTCGTGGCCTCGCCCGCCACCGACGGCTCCACGTCCTCCGTGCTCGTCTCCATGCCCACAGACCTTACGGCCCACCACTGACAGTCACCCCGCCGACGTCGGGCAAACACAGGGGGTGCCGGGGCGGAACGCGTCGCGACGGACGCATACCATCGACCCGAGACCCTTCCGCCCGGCAGGCGCGGAAGACGCTTCGAACGAGGGGACACCGTGGACGAGAGCGGCGGGAGCGGGCAGCCGCGGTCCGGCACCGAGGAGCCGACCAGCCACCACGCAACACCGACGACCCCGCCCGCAGACCCCACACCCCCCGAGTCCTCGGACACGCCCCCGCCCCCCGAGGACGAGGCACCCCGCAAGCCGGAGAGCGAGCCCTCGGACGCCCCGGCCCCCGAGCCCCCGACGCTGCACAAAGACGACAAGGCCCCCCGGCAGCCCCCCGCCACCCCGCCCACCGGCGACCAGGCCCCCACCCCGGCCGACCGCACCCTCGCCCACTCCGGAGTCGGCAAACCCCCCAAGCCCCCGGAGCCCCGCGGCGGACTCCTGATGGGCCGCCCCTTCGGCGTGCCCGTGTACGTCGCGCCCAGCTGGTTCCTCGTCGCCGCGCTGATCACCTGGGTGTTCGGCGGTCAACTCGACCGGGTCCTGCCCGAACTCGGCGCCGCCCGCTATCTCGTCTCCCTCTTCTTCGCGGTCGCCTTCTACGCCTCCGTACTCGTCCACGAACTCGCCCACACCGTCGCCGCCCTCCGCTTCAAACTCCCGGTCCGCCGCATCCAGCTCCAGTTCTTCGGCGGCGTCTCCGAGATCGAGAAGGAGTCCGACACCCCGGGCCGCGAGTTCGTCCTGGCCTTCGTCGGCCCCCTGCTCTCCCTCGTCCTCGCGGGCGTCTTCTACGGCGCCATGCAGGCCGTCGAGCCCGGCACCGTCCCCGGCGTCCTGCTGGCCGGCCTGATGATCTCCAACCTCATCGTGGCCGCCTTCAACCTCCTGCCCGGCCTCCCCCTCGACGGCGGCCGTATGCTCCGCGCCGTCATCTGGAAGATCACCGGCAAGCCGATGAGCGGCACCATCGCCGCCGCCTGGGTCGGCCGTGCGCTCGCCGTCTCCGTGCTCATCGGGCTCCCGCTGCTCACCCAGTCCGGAGCCCTCGGTTCCAATGCCGAGGACAACGTCGGCATGGACACCGTCATGGACGCCCTGCTGGCCGCGATCCTCGCCGCGATCATCTGGACCGGCGCCGGAAACAGCCTCCGCATGGCCCGCCTGCGCGAGCACCTGCCGGACCTGCGCGCCCGCACCCTCACCCGCCGCGCGGTCCCCGTGGAGACGGACACCCCGCTCTCCGAGGCCCTGCGCCGCGCCAACGCCGCCGGCGCCCGCGCCCTGGTCGTCGTCGACCCCGACGGCACCCCCCTCTCCCTCGTCCGCGAGGCCGCCATCGTCGGCGTCCCCGAACACCGCCGCCCCTGGGTCGCCGTCAGCGGCCTCGCCCAGGACCTGACGGACGGCATGCGCGTCTCGGCGGAACTGGCCGGCGAGGACCTCCTGGACGCCCTGCGCGCCACCCCCGCCACCGAGTACCTGGTCGTCGAGGAGACCGGCGAGATCTACGGCGTCCTGTCCGCCGCGGACGTCGAGCGGGCCTTCGTAAAGGCCATGGCCAGGCCCTCCTGATGGTCGGCGGCCCCCGTAAACCCCGGTAGGCTGTTCACATGTCCGAACCGACCGGTGCCGCCCGCAGGCGCGGGCCCTTCAAGGTCGGGGACCAGGTTCAGCTGACCGACCCCAAGGGCCGCCACTACACGTTCACGCTCGAGGCCGGGAAGAACTTCCACACCCACAAGGGTTCCTTCCCGCACGACGAACTGATCGGTGCTCCCGAGGGCAGCGTTGTCCGCACCACCGGGAACGTCGCCTACCTCGCGCTGCGCCCCCTGCTCCCCGACTACGTCCTGTCCATGCCCCGCGGGGCAGCCGTCGTGTACCCGAAGGACGCGGGGCACATCCTCGCCTTCGCCGACATCTTCCCCGGCGCCCGCGTCGTCGAGGCCGGCGTCGGCTCCGGCTCGCTCAGTAGCTTCCTGCTGCGCGCCATCGGCGACCAGGGCATGCTGCACTCCTACGAGCGCCGCGAGGACTTCGCGGAGATCGCCCAGCAGAACGTGGAGCGCTACTTCGGCGGACCGCACCCCGCCTGGCAGCTCACCGTCGGCGACCTCCAGGACAATCTGTCCGACACCGACGTCGACCGCGTCATCCTCGACATGCTCGCCCCCTGGGAGTGCCTGGAGGCCGTCTCCAAGGCGCTCGTCCCCGGTGGCATCCTGTGCTGCTACGTCGCCACCACCACCCAGCTCGCGCGGACCGTCGAGTCCATCCGCGAGATCGGCTCCTTCAACGAGCCGACCTCCTGGGAGACGATGATCCGCAACTGGCACGTCGAGGGCCTGGCCGTCCGCCCCGACCACCGCATGATCGGCCACACCGGCTTCCTCCTCACCGCCCGCCGCCTCGCGGACGGAGTCGAGCCGCCCATGCGCCGCCGCCGCCCCGCCAAGGGCGCCTACGGCGAGGACTACTCCGGCCCCAACGCCGACGGCGGCGCCGGCCGCTGAGGCGGCCCCGTGCCGCGTACAACGTAACGGCGCCGCGGTCGAGTTCCCCTCAAGCACCGGGAACTCGACCGCGGCGCCGTTGTGCTGACGGCACGCCACCCGCCGCATCACTTCGGCACCGGAACTGCACACCCCCGCCGTTCCCCCGCGGTGTGACGTGTGGCACCATGCCTGGCACCCCCACCGGCACAGCCCTCACGGGAGACACTCCTAGTGCAGCACTCCGCCGTCCCGGAACTGGCACACACGCACACCCGCCCGATCCACTGGCTCGCGACCGCCACCGCCCTGGCCGGCGTCGTGGCGCTCTCCTCGGTCCTGCAGCCGGATGCCGCCAACGCGGCCCAGACGCCGGGCCCGGAATCGAAGACCGCTCCCACCGCCGTCGCGGCCCCCGACCCCAAAGGCGTCGACTTCCCGCTCGAATGCGGCCCGGTGAAGGCGATCGTGGTCAAGAAGGCGTCGGGAGACCTCGACGGCGACGGCCGCCCCGAGACCGTGGCCGTCGTCCACTGCGACGCGCCCATGGGGACCCCGCCGGACGGCGTGTACGTCCTCACGACGGGCGCCGACACCGAACAACCCCGTGTCGTGGCGACCCTCGTCGACCCGAAGGACCGCCAAACGGTCAGCGAGTTCGCCGTACGCGACGGGGCGGTCGTCGCCACCCTGCTCGGCTACTCCAAGCCCGACGTGCCCAGTTGCTGCCCCGATGTCACCGACCACGCGAAGTGGCAGTGGAAGAACGGCGCGTTCGTCCGCTCCACGCCCGCCGGAGCACAGAGCGTCTGACGACCCTCCGCGCCCGGCGCGTCACTGCGCGTCGGGCCCGTACACCTCGACCCGGTCCGCGACCCGGCGCACATGGATGCACTCGCCGGGACACTCCTTGGCCGAGTCCACGACATCCGTGAGCAACGGCAGCGGTACCGGGGTCGTGGCGCCCTTGTCCTGCAGAAGCTCGTCCTCCGCGCCCTTCACGTAGGCGAGCCCGTCGATGTCCAGCTCGAACACCTCGGGCGCGTACTGGGCGCAGATGCCGTCGCCGGTACAGAGGTCCTGATCGATCCAGACCTCCAGCGCCTCGCCGACGGCGGCCTCCAGCTCCACGTCCATCTCTCCTACCGTTTCCCGCGCCGAACCGACCCGCCCTCTACGAGGCGGCCCGCACCGACGGCCGTTGACCGACTTCGACCCTACCTCCGGTGCACCCCCCGGCGACTTCGGTCCCGTCGGTGACCCAACCCGCCCGCGCGGGCACCCTGAGTCACCGCCCGTACCCACCGGATTCGACCCCGGCATATGCGGCACCGACCGGTCCGGGACCAGCTCCAGCGCGCCCTCAAGGCCGCAACTCCGGCCAAACATGACGGTGTTTGACCACTCCGGCCTGGAACAGGCCGCTTCCGAAAGACGTTGAGTGGGTATCCACACGGCGTAAGAACGGCTCAGGGTGTGGCTGACGACACACCTTGACAGTCTTTGTGATCTAGGGGTTTCAATCGACACCCACCCAGGTAGGGTCTGGAAGCGTCCAGCTCCCTTTGGAGGAGGTGAGGACCGTGGCAGCCCACGACGACGACATGAACCGCGGCATCCGCCCGGGACGAGGGTCCGAAGACCCCGCCGGGCAGATTGCCTACCTTGAGCAGGAGATCGCCGTCCTGCGACGTAAGCTCGCCGACTCTCCGCGACACACGAGGATTCTCGAAGAGCGGATCGTCGAGCTGCAGACCAACCTGGCCGGCGTGTCCGCCCAGAACGAGCGACTTGCCAACACGCTCCGTGAGGCCCGCGACCAGATTGTGGCTCTCAAGGAAGAGGTCGACCGGCTCGCACAGCCGCCGGCCGGCTTCGGTGTCTTCCTGCAGGCGATCGAGGACGGCACCGCCGACATCTTCACCGGAGGACGCAAACTCCGGGTGAACGTCAGCCCAAGCGTCGAACTCGACGACCTGCGCCGCGGCCAGGAAGTCATGCTCAACGAAGCGCTCAACGTGGTCGAGGCCATGGAGTTCGAGCGCGTCGGGGACATCGTCACCCTCAAGGAGATCCTGGAGGACGGCGAACGCGCCCTGGTGCTCGGGCACACCGACGAGGAACGGGTGGTACGGCTCGCCGAGCCGCTGCTGGACGTCACCATCCGCCCCGGCGACGCCCTCCTGCTCGAACCCCGCTCCGGCTACGTCTACGAGATCGTGCCCAAGAGCGAAGTGGAGGAACTCGTCCTCGAAGAGGTCCCGGACATCGGCTACGAGCAGATCGGCGGTCTGGGCAACCAGATCGAGATGATCCGCGACGCGGTCGAGCTCCCCTACCTCTACCCGGACCTGTTCAAGGAGCACGAACTGCGCCCGCCCAAGGGCGTCCTGCTCTACGGACCGCCCGGATGCGGCAAGACGCTCATCGCCAAGGCCGTCGCCAACTCGCTGGCCAAAAAGGTCGCCGAGGTCACCGGCCAGGCCACCGGCAAGAGCTTCTTCCTCAACATCAAGGGCCCCGAACTCCTCAACAAGTACGTCGGCGAGACCGAGCGGCAGATCCGCCTCGTCTTCCAGCGTGCCCGCGAGAAGGCCAGCGAGGGCACCCCCGTCATCGTCTTCTTCGACGAGATGGAGTCCCTCTTCCGCACCCGTGGCTCCGGTGTCAGCTCGGACGTGGAGAACACCATCGTCCCGCAGCTGCTCGCCGAGATCGACGGCGTGGAAGGCCTGCAGAACGTGGTCGTGATCGGCGCCTCCAACCGCGAGGACATGATCGACCCCGCCATCCTGCGCCCCGGCCGACTCGACGTGAAGATCAAGATCGAGCGTCCGGACGCCGAGGCCGCCAAGGACATCTTCCAGAAGTACCTCACCGAGCGGCTCCCGCTGCACCCCGAGGACGTCGGTGAGCACAGCGGCGACAAGTCGATGACGGTCCAGAGCATGATCCAGACCGCCGTCGAGCAAATGTACGCCGAATCCGAGGAAAACCGCTTCCTGGAAGTCACCTACGCCAACGGAGACAAGGAAGTCCTCTATTTCAAGGACTTCAACTCCGGCGCCATGATCGAGAACATCGTCGGGCGCGCCAAGAAAATGGCGATCAAGGACTTCCTCGAGCACAACCAGAAGGGTCTGCGCGTCTCCCACCTCCTCCAGGCTTGCGTGGACGAGTTCAAGGAGAACGAGGACCTGCCCAACACCACCAACCCCGACGACTGGGCCCGGATCTCCGGAAAGAAGGGCGAGCGGATCGTGTACATCCGTACCCTGATCACCGGAAAGCAGGGCGCGGACACCGGACGCTCCATCGACACGGTGGCGAACACCGGTCAGTACCTGTAAAAGACAGGGCGGCTGCGGGTGCCCTCAGCGGGTACCCGCAGCCGACTGTTTTTCCGGCGACGACCGGAGCAAGGCAATGACGCAAATGATCTCCCCACCAGCGCAAAGGCGTTCTAGGCTCTTCCGTACCGCCGAGTCGCGCAGTGCGGGGACGGGCACCGCACACGCACCGGAGCGCCAGCGGTACTTGAGCAGCGCCCCCGACCGAGGGCGCCGCCGGGCAAGGAGGGCCGCATGACCGTACGGCGAGTAATGGGCATCGAGACGGAGTACGGGATCTCCGTCCCCGGTCACCCCAACGCCAATGCCATGCTCACCTCATCCCAGATCGTCAACGCCTACGCGGCGGCGATGCACCGGGCCCGCCGGGCCCGCTGGGACTTCGAGGAGGAGAACCCGCTGCGGGACGCGCGAGGCTTCGACCTCGCCCGCGAGGCCGCCGACGCCAGCCAGCTCACCGACGAGGACATCGGCCTGGCCAACGTCATCCTCACCAACGGCGCGCGCCTCTACGTCGACCACGCCCACCCCGAGTACAGCGCCCCGGAGGTCACCAACCCGCGGGACGCCGTCCTGTGGGACAAGGCAGGCGAGCGGATCATGGCCGAGGCCGCGGAACGCGCCGCCCAGCTGCCCGGCGCCCAGCCGATCCACCTCTACAAGAACAACACCGACAACAAGGGCGCCTCCTACGGCACGCACGAGAACTACCTGATGAAGCGGGAGACCCCCTTCTCGGACATCGTGCGCCACCTCACGCCCTTCTTCGTCTCCCGTCAGGTCTTCGCCGGAGCGGGCCGCGTCGGCATCGGCCAGGACGGACACGAACACGGCTTCCAGCTCAGCCAGCGCGCGGACTACTTCGAGGTCGAGGTCGGCCTGGAGACGACGCTGAAGCGCCCGATCATCAACACACGGGACGAACCGCACGCGGACGCGGAGAAATACCGCCGACTGCACGTGATCATCGGCGACGCGAACCTGTCGGAGATCTCGACGTACCTGAAGCTCGGCACGACAGCCCTGGTGCTGTCCATGATCGAGGACGGCTTCATCGCCGTGGACCTGGCCGTGGACCAGCCCGTCCGCACCCTCCACCAGGTCTCCCACGACCCGACACTCAAGCGCCTGGTCACGCTCCGCAGCGGTCGGACACTCACCGCGGTCCAGCTCCAGATGGAGTACTTCGAGCTGTCCCGCAAGTACGTCGAGGAGCGCTTCGGCGCCGACGCCGACGACCAGACCAAGGACGTCCTGACCAGGTGGGAGGACACCCTCAACCGCCTGGAGAACGACCCCATGAGCCTCGCCGGCGAACTGGACTGGGTCGCCAAGCGGGAGCTCATGGAGGGCTACCGGCGCCGCGACGACCTCGACTGGGACGCAGCCCGGCTGCACCTCGTCGACCTCCAGTACGCCGACGTACGCGCCGAGAAGGGCCTCTACAACCGTCTCGCGGCCCGCGGGCGCATCAAGCGCCTCCTGGACGAGACCGAGGTCGAGCGGGCGCGCACCAAGCCGCCGGAGGACACCCGCGCGTACTTCCGCGGTCGGTGCCTGGAGCAGTACGCCGACGATGTCGCGGCGGCCTCCTGGGACTCGGTGATCTTCGATCTGCCGGGCCGGGACTCCCTCCAGCGCGTCCCAACCCTCGAACCACTTCGCGGAACGCGTAATCACGTCAAGGAGCTCCTGGACCGCTGTAGGACCGCCGAAGACCTGGTCAGGGTCCTGTCCGGCGGGTGAGGGGGTACCCGGGTCCTGGGGGCCGGACAGGGTGGAAAACCCACCGTCCGGGAATCATCGAGGTGGCCCCCGCACGTTGAGGAAAGTGCGGGGCCGATGTCAGACCGGGCTTGTAGGGTCTGATCATCACCGATCGGCAGGAATGTCGACCTGGCGACCATGTCGGGCGAACTGAGCGGGGTGAGGGTTATGGCAACCAAGGACACCGGCGGCGGACAGCAGAAGGCCACACGCTCCACCGAGGAGGTCGAGGAGCAGGCGGCAGAAGCGCAGGCTTCCGAGGACCTCAAGGAGCGACAGGAGAAGCTGAGCGACGACGTGGACTCCGTCCTCGACGAAATCGATGATGTGCTCGAAGAGAACGCCGAGGATTTCGTGAGGTCATTTGTTCAGAAGGGTGGCGAGTGATTTCACCTTTGAATCAAAGGTGAAGTCGGGGGAAGTTCGGAGTGGACGAACAGTCAGCGTCGAGACGCTGTTCGCGGTGCCAGCAACACCTGCCGCGTGTGGCGTTCGCAAGCAACAAGGCCATGCCCGATGGCCTCCAGGCGTACTGCCGGGAGTGCTCAGCCGAGTACTACCGGCAGCGCCAGGAGTCCAAAGGGAAGAAGGTCCGGGAGAGGGTGCCGGTCCCGCCGGGGCATAAACGGTGTCCGCAGTGCGAAGAGGTGAAGGCGCACTCCGAGTGGGAGCGCAACAAGTCCTCGTCGGACGGCTGGGCGAGTTACTGCCGTGCATGTCGGGCGGAACGGAACCGGATCAGCTACTTCAAGCGCAAGTACGGCCTCACACCAGCGGAGTTGGACGCGCTGGTCGCCGAGCAGCAAGGCATCTGCTGTATATGCCTTGCCGCCCCCGCCGAGCATGTGGATCACTGCCATGAGACGGGTAGGGTCCGTGGCGTACTGTGCTTCAGCTGCAATGCCGCACTGGGGCAGTTCAAGGATCGGCCCGACGTCATAAGGCGGGCTGCTGCTTACGTGGAAGGAATCGCGTGGAAGCCAACACTCGTAGCACCGGGCGTCTACCAGCTGCCTTCCTGACGCCTGGGTCGGCCTCGTTCATGGACTTTCTGTCCGAGCATCAGCCGGATATGTTGCCCGGGAACCGTCAACTCCCGCCCACGAAGGGCGTGATCGAGGCGCCGCACGGGACGACCATCGTGGCCGCGGCCTTCCCCGGGGGCGTTGTGCTGGCCGGTGACCGGCGGGCGACCATGGGGAATGTGATCGCTCAGCGGGACATCGAGAAGGTCTTCCCCGCGGACGAGTACTCGGCCGTCGGTATCGCCGGTACCGCGGGGCTCGCGGTCGAGATGGTCAAGCTGTTCCAGTTGGAGCTCGAGCACTTCGAGAAGGTCGAAGGCGCTCAGCTGTCGCTGGAGGGCAAGGCGAACCGGCTGTCGACCATGATCCGGTCCAATCTGGGCATGGCCATGCAGGGGCTGGCTGTCGTGCCGCTCTTCGCGGGGTACGACGTGGACCGGGAGAAGGGGCGGATCTTCTCCTACGACGTCACCGGCGGCCGTTCCGAGGAGCAGGGCTACGCCGCCACCGGCTCCGGTTCGATCTTCGCGCGCGGTGCCATGAAGAAGCTCTTCCGTGCTGACCTGACTGAGTCCGAGGCCACGACACTGGTGGTGCAGGCCCTGTACGACGCGGCAGACGACGACTCGGCGACCGGTGGTCCCGATGTCGCCCGCCGGATCTACCCCATCGTCACCGTGATCACCGATGACGGCTTCCGCAGGCTCACCGATGACGAGTCCTCCGAGATCGCCCGTTCGATCCTGGAGCGACGTCTGGAGCAGCCCGACGGCCCGCGGGCCGCGCTGCTGTAGTCGGCGGACTTGGTTCTTGCACGGTGATCGCAGTGACTTCCACAGAAAGGGACGGATAACCGGTGTCGACGCCGTTCTATGTCTCCCCCCAGCAGGCCATGGCCGACCGGGCGGAGTACGCCCGCAAGGGCATCGCCCGCGGCCGCAGCCTGGTCGTGCTGCAGTACGCCGACGGCATTGTCTTCGTCGGCGAGAACCCGTCCCGCGCGCTGCACAAGTTCAGCGAGATCTATGACCGGATCGGCTTCGCGGCCGCCGGTAAGTACAACGAGTACGAGAACCTGCGGATCGGTGGCGTCCGGTACGCCGACCTGCGGGGTTACACCTATGACCGGGACGATGTGACCGCCCGCGGTCTGGCCAACGTCTACGCCCAGACGCTGGGCACGATCTTCTCCTCCGCGGCCGAGAAGCCGTACGAGGTGGAGCTGGTCGTCGCCGAGGTCGGTGAGACGCCGGAGGGCGACCAGATCTACCGGCTGCCGCACGACGGCTCGATCGTCGACGAGCACGGCTCGGTCGCGGTCGGTGGTAACGCCGAGCTGATCAGCAATTACCTGGACCAGCGTCACCAGGACGGCATGACGCTCGCCGAGGCGCTGAAGCTGGCGGTGCAGGCTCTGTCCCGTGAGTCCAACGGCACGCAGCGGGAGATCCCCGCCGAGCGTCTGGAGGTCGCGGTGCTGGACCGTACGCGTCCGCAGCAGCGCAAGTTCAGGCGCATCGTCGGCCGTCAGCTCGCCCGGCTGCTGGAGGCCGCCGATGGCGCGGCGACCGAGGCGGAGAGCGCCGAGGACGCCGAGGGCTCCGACGAGGAGTAGTCCGCGCCCATCTCACCGCGCCCATCTCACCCCGCTGTGCCCCGGCCGACCTCTCGGCCGGGGCGCAGGGCGTTTCAGGAGGCGCCAGGTGGCGCTGTGGAGCCCCGTACGACCAGTTCGACGGGGATATCGCCCGCTTCGGGTGTACGGCCCTCCAGGACGGCCAGCAGGGCCTGCATGCCGCGTTCGCCGAAGAGCTCCGCGTCCAGCCGTACGGTCGTCAGCTCCGGGTCGATGGCGGTGGCCAGGGCGAGGTCGTCCAGGCCGGTGACGGAGAGGTCCTCGGGGATGCTGAGGCCCAGGCGCCGGGCGGCCTTGTAGGCGCCCGCGGCGAGCTTGTCGTCGTCGCAGATCAGGGCGGTGGGGCGGGGGCCGGGTGCGGAGAGCGCGGTCTCGGCGGCGCGCTGGGCGCCCTCGATGGAGATCGGGGCGCGTGCCGTCGACAGGGTGGTGTCGGCAACGGCGGCCACGCGCGCGTGCAGTTCTCGGGCGCGGACCTCGAAGGTCCAGGAGGGCACGTCCGCGGCCAGGTGCAGGAAGCGGCGGTGTCCGAGGCCGAGCAGATGGTCGGCGATCTGTCGTACGCCGTCGGCGATGTCCAGGTTGACGGTGGCGGCGCCGAGGCTGCCGGCCGGGTCGCTGTCGAGCATCACGAGGGGCAGCTGGTCGCCGCGGATGGTGGTGAGGGCGTCGGCGGCCATGGAGGAGGCGATGACGCCGTCCAGGGCGGCCTGGGCGGAGGCGAAGGGGTCGCGGGCGGGTCCGATGCCCTCGGGGGAGGGGTAGAGCACGACGCCGAAGCCGTGGGCGGCGGCGACGCGGGCGGCGCCGGTGTAGACGCCGGCGAAGAACTCGGTGGTGAGGGCGGGGACGACCAGCAGGACGGTGCGGGTGCGGCCGAGGCGGAGGTTGCGGGCGGCGAGGTTGGGCCGGTAGCCGAGTTCGCGGGCGGCCTGGCGTACGCGCTCGGCGGTGGCCTCGGAGACCCGGCCGCGCCATTTGTCGCCGAGCACGAGGGATACGGCGGCCTGGGAGACGCCCGCGGCCTGGGCGACGTCCCGGCTGGTGGGGCGGGTGCTGCCTCGTGCCACCGTGCTGCCTGCGCTTTCGTCTGGACGCGTGAACAGCGCACATGGTACGTATGACGGAGGAAGTTATACGTAAAACCTCATGCGTCTCGGCGAGGAGTGGAACGAACATGGCCGCGGGATACCTGGAGATCCTCAGGGCGAGGCACGCCACGCGGCTGCTCGTCGGCACGCTGGTGGGCCGGCTGCCGAACGCCACCGCCGCCATCGCGATCGTGCTGTTCGTCCGCGCCGAGGGCGGCACGTACAGCCTGGCCGGGGCGCTGGCGGCGGTCTACGGCGTCGCCAATGCCGTAGGACAGCCGTTGCTCGGCCGGTTGGTCGATCTGCGCGGGCAGCCGCGGGTGCAGTTGCCCTCCGCGGTGGTGTCCGCCCTCGCGATGGCGGTGTTCGCCTTCGCGGGCATCGGGCCGCTGCCGCTCGCCTACGCGGCCGTCGCGGCCGCCGGTCTGTTCACGCCGCCCCTGGAGGGCGGTCTGCGGGCGTTGTGGCCGTCGGTGCTGCGCAGGGAGGACCAGGTGCACACGGCGTACGCCATGGACGCCGTGGCGCAGGAAGTCATGTTCACCGTCGGACCGTTGCTGGTGACGGTGTGCACGGCGCTGTGGTCGGCGCAGGCGGCGCTGCTCGTGCTGAATGTCATAGGCGTCCTCGGCGCTCTCTCCGTAGTGGTCTCGCCGCCTTCGCGCGCGTGGCGTTCGGCGCCGCGTGAGGCGCACTGGCTGGGCGCGCTGCGCTCGCCGGGACTGCTGGCGCTGCTGGGCGCGTTCCTGTTCGTGGGTATCGCGCTGGGCTCCATCACGGTCGCCTCGGTGCCGTATGCGGACGACCACGGCGGTGACGCGGTGTACGGCTGGCTCATGGCGGGGCTGGGTCTCGGGGCCCTGATCGGCGGCACTGTGTACGGGGCGCGGCAGTGGGCGGGTGAGCCCGCGCGGCGACTGACGGTTCTGACGGCTCTTCTGGCGGTGTGTTACCTGCCGCTGATGCTGATGCCGGGCGCGTTCGCCATGGTGTTGCTCGCTGTGCTGTCGGGTGTGTTCCTGGCGCCCTGTATCGCTTGTGCGTTTGTGCTCGTGGACCGGCACGCGCCGAGGGGGACGGTCACCGAGGCTTTCTCCTGGCTTGTGACGACGTTCACCGTCGGCGCGTCGGTCGGAACAGGGCTCACCGGCCCGGTCGTCGAGGCCGGCGGAGCCGCGTGGGGCTTCGCCGTTCCGGGTGTCGCGGGAGGCGTGTCGCTGCTGGTCCTGCTGGCCACCGGGCGGGTCCTCGCAGCGTCCGCGCAGACAGCGGTCGTTGCGGCTTCATCGGAAAATGATCCAAACCGTGCTGTCGAACCCCGTTTCAGCACAGGGGATCGGGCGTAATGTTCAGTCATGGACCGCCGCATTTTCGGGCTGGAGAACGAGTACGGCGTCACGTGCACGTTCAGGGGACAGCGCCGTCTGTCGCCTGACGAGGTGGCGCGGTACCTCTTCCGCCGTGTCGTGTCATGGGGCCGCAGCAGCAATGTCTTTCTGCGGAACGGCGCCCGCCTCTATCTCGACGTGGGCTCACATCCGGAATACGCGACACCCGAATGTGACAACGTGATCGAACTGGTCACCCACGACAAGGCCGGCGAACGCATTCTGGAAGGGCTACTGGTAGACGCCGAACGACGCCTGCACGAGGAAGGAATCGCGGGCGACGTCTACCTCTTCAAGAACAACACCGACTCGGCGGGCAACTCATATGGTTGCCACGAGAACTATCTGGTGGCCCGGCACGGGGAGTTCTCCCGGCTCGCGGACATCCTCATTCCGTTCCTGGTCACGCGCCAGCTGCTGTGCGGTGCGGGCAAGGTGCTGCAGACCCCGCGCGGGGCCGTGTACTGCGTCAGCCAGCGCGCCGAGCACATCTGGGAGGGCGTCTCCTCGGCGACGACCCGCTCCCGGCCCATCATCAACACCCGCGACGAACCGCATGCGGACGCCGAGCGCTACCGCCGGCTGCATGTCATCGTGGGCGACTCCAACATGTCCGAGACGACCATGCTGCTCAAGGTCGGGGCCACCGATCTGGTGCTGCGCATGATCGAGGCGGGCACGGTGATGCGGGATCTGACCCTGGAGAACCCGATCCGGGCGATCCGCGAGGTCAGCCATGACATCACCGGCCGGCGCAAGGTGCGTCTGGCCAGCGGCCGGGAGGCCTCCGCGCTGGAGGTGCAGCGGGAGTACTACGAGAAGGCCGTGGACTTCTGCGAGCGCCGCGGGATCCGCACCGGCACCGTCGAGCAGGTGCTGGAGCTGTGGGGCCGCACGCTGGACTCGATCGAGTCCGAGGACCTCGACCGCATCGGCACCGAGATCGACTGGGTCATGAAGTACAAGCTCATCGAGCGCTACCGCGCCAAGAACAACATGACCATGTCGCACCCCCGGGTCGCGCAGATAGACCTCGCCTACCACGACATCCACCGCCGTCGTGGCTTGTACTACTTGCTGGAGAAGAAGGGTCAAGCAGCCCGGATCTGCAATGACTTGAAGATCTTCGAAGGCAAGTCCGTTCCGCCGCAGACCACTCGGGCCCGGCTGCGCGGCGACTTCATCCGCAGGGCCCAGGAACAGCGCCGGGACTTCACCGTCGACTGGGTCCACCTCAAGCTCAACGACCAGGCCCAGCGCACCGTGTTGTGCAAGGACCCGTTCCGTTCCGTGGACGACCGGGTGGAGAAACTGATCGCCGGTATGTGACCGCTGCGTTTCGGCTCAACAACGCCGGAACGCAACACGGGCGCCGTACGTTTCCCGTACGGCGCCCTTCTCACGCCGTAGAGTTGCGCGCACTCCATCTACAAGATCGACCGATTACGAGGCCCCCACCGTGCGCCGACGCTCACTTCTCATTGCCGTACCCGCAGGACTCGCCACGCTCGCCGCATGCGGGGACGAGGATTCCGGCTCGAGCGAGGCGAGCGACACCCCGTCGCCCTCGGCCCCCGAGACCTCGGCCGCGCCGTCGCCGAAGATCGTGGACGGCCCGCTGCCGGCGATCACCGCGGGCACCAAGTTCGACGAGAAGCCGACCGTCGCCAAGGGCAGTGGCGACCCGTCGAAGGACCTCGCCGTGAAGACGGTGATCGCGGGGGGCGGCACGACCGTCGCGGAGAACGACTACGTCCAGGCCCACTACCTCGGCCAGGTCTGGGCCACGGCGAAGGTCTTCGACAACTCCTACGACCGCAAGACCCCGCTGGTCATCCAGCTCGCCCAGGGCAGCATCATCGACGGCTGGCGCTACGCCCTGGCCGGCAAGAAGGTCGGCAGCCGAGTCCAGATGGCCGTCCCCCCGACCTGGGGCTACGGCGAGCAGGGCAACAGCCAGGCGGGCATCAAGGGCACCGACACACTGGTGTTCGTGGTGGATGTGCAGGGCACCTTCAACACCAAGAGCTCCGCCAAGGGCACCGAGGTCGCCCAGGACAACATCGACCTGCCGAAGGTCGGCACCAACACCGACGGCAAGGCGCCCTCCATCGAGGTCCCGGACGCCGACGCGCCGACCGAGCTGGTGGCGAGCTACATCCTGGAGGGCGACGGCGAGGAGGTCGCCGCCGAGGACAGCGTGCTGGTGCAGTACAAGGGCGTGCTGTGGGACGGCGCCAAGGAGTTCGACTCCAGCTACGCCAACAAGCAGCTTGTCTCCTTCTCGCTGCAGCAGGTCGTCAAGGGCTGGGCGCAGGGGCTGACCGGCAAGAAGGTCGGCAGCCGCGTCCTCATCGTCATCCCGCCGAAGCTGGGTTACGGCGACAGCCCGCCGCAGGGCAGCGGCATCAAGAAGGACTCCACGCTGGTCTTCTCGGTCGACATCCTGGCGAAGATGTGACCCCGCGGGGGATGTAAGACTGTGACCGTTGGCTTTACACAACAAGCATGGAGCTGAACACGTGAGCATCGACAAGCCGGAGATCGACTTCCCGGGTGGCGAGCCGCCGGCGGACCTCGAGATCAAGGACATCTGGGAGGGCGACGGCGCGGTGGCCGAGGCGGGCCAGACCGTCACCGTGCACTACGTCGGCGTCGCTTTCAGCACCGGCGAGGAGTTCGACGCGAGCTGGAACCGCGGTACGCCGTTCCGCTTCCCGCTCGGTGGCGGCCGCGTCATCAAGGGCTGGGACCAGGGCGTGCAGGGCATGAAGGTCGGCGGCCGCCGCCAGCTGACCATCCCGGCGCACCTCGCCTACGGCAACCAGAGCCCGACGCCGGCCATCAAGCCGGGCGAGACCCTGATCTTCGTGGTCGACCTCCTCGGCGTCTGATCACTTGGGGTCTGATCGTCGTACGACCGGACCCGATCACCTGGGGCCCATGCCTGTCCGGGCATGGGCCCTCGGCTTTTGCCGCGCCACCTGGGGGCGGTACGGTCATCGGTCTAAGGACCATAGGGAAGGCGAAGGGCGTCGATGGCCATTGCCAAGGCCGAGCGGCTCATGAATCTGGCGCTGTGTCTGCTCGGGACGCGGCGGCCACTGAGCAAGCGCGAGCTGCGTGAGTCCATCGAGGCCTATCTGGAAGCCGGGAGCGACGACTCCTTCAACCGCATGTTCGAGCGGGACAAGGACGATCTGCGCGAGCTCGGCCTGGTCATCGAGACCGTGGAGAGCCTCGACGGCGAGGTCGGCTACATGGCCCGCCGCGACAGCAACCGGCTGCCCCCCATCACCCTCGACGCCGAGGAGGCCGCCGCCCTGGGCCTTGCCGCCAAGGTGTGGCAGCAGGCCCGGCTCGCCGGAGCCGCCAGCGGCGCCCTGCAGAAGCTGCGCGCGGCGGGAATGCCCGAGGACGTCGACATGTACGAGACCCATGGCGCTCTGGAGCCGCGGATCCCCGTGCACGAGGCCGCCTTCGAGCCGCTCATGCTGGCCTGCCGCGACCGCCGCCCGGTCGCCTTCGACTACCGCAAGGCCACTGCCGCCCGCCCCGAGCCCCGGCATGTCGAGCCATGGGCGCTGGAGTGCTGGCGCGGCCACTGGTATCTGGCGGGCTGGGACCGCGACCGGGGAGCCGAGCGGGTCTTCCGGCTCTCCCGGATCACCGGCAAAGTGCGCTCGCGCGGCGGCAAGTTCACCGCCCCCGTACCGGACGTCGTCACCGTGCGCGAGACGGTGGCCAGTTGGGCGGGCGAGACCGCCGACCGCTCGGCGCTGATCCGGCTGCGCTCCGGCTCGGGGTACCCCTTGCGGGCGAAAGCCACCTGGGTGCGGGAACTCGAGGACGGCTGGGACGAGTTGGAGATTCCGTACGGGCACGGCCTGGACGCCTGGCTGGTGGAGTTCGGGCCGGACGTGGTCGTGCTGGAACCCGCCGAGCTGCGGGCCGATGTGATGGACCGGCTGCGTGCCGTGGCCAAGGGCTGAGGGGGAGCGGACGAGGACAGTGGCAGGCAAACCGGTCAGGCCCGTGAACGCCATCGACCAGACCCGGCGGATGCTCTCCCTGGTGACCTATCTCAGGGAGCGCCCCGGCGCCCGGGTCGAGGACGTCGCGCGCGCCTTCGGCATCACCGAGGACGAGCTGGTCTCGGACCTCGATGTGCTGCCCATGTGCGGCACCAGCTTCCGCGGTGGCGATCTGCTCGACATCGACACCGACGGCGAGCGCATCTGGTGGCACAACCCCGATGATGTGGCCGAGCCGCTGCGGCTCGCCTCCGACGAGGCGACGGCGCTGCTGGTCGCCGCGCGCGCCGTCTCCACGCTGCCCGGTCTGCGTGAGAGCGACCGGCAGGCGTTGCTGCGGGCCACCGCGAAGGTGGAGACCGCGGCCGGCGAGACGGCCGGCGCCAGTTCCCGTCTTTCGGTGACCTTCGAGTCCGAGGGCGGGGTCTTCGCGGACGTCGACCGCGCGATTTCGGAGCGCCGCCGGCTGTGGATCCGTTACTACTCGCCCGCCCGGGACGAGCTCACCGAGCGCGAGATCGACCCGATCCGCCTGGTCAGCGTCGGACACACCTACGTCGAGGCCTGGTGCCGCCGCTCCGAGGCGCGCCGCACCTTCCGGCTCGACCGGGTCGCCGAGATCAAGATCCTCGACGAGCCGTCCGCGCCGCCCGAGGTCGAGCTGCGGGACCTCTCGGAGGGGCTGGTGCAGCCCGCCGCCGAGGACCCGGAAGTCGTCGTCGAGGTCGGCCCGGGCGGGCGCTGGGTCGCCGAGTACTACCCGCACGACAGTGCGGATGAGCTGCCGGACGGCGGGCTGCGTATCTCTCTGCGTACGCCCGACCCGGCGTCGCTCAAGCGCCTCGCCCTCCGGCTCGGCCGCGACGGCCATATCGTCGCGCCCCCCGAGCTGGCGGAGAGCGCCCGCAAGGCTGCGCGAGAGGCCTTGGCGGCATACGACGGGATCGAGGCGCAGGGCGCGCAAGGAAACGGCATCCGGGAGTGAGCCGCAGGGCGCGCCGGTGTCTCTCGACACCGGCACAGAGCGCCCGTAGGCG
The DNA here is from genome assembly GCF_036173105.1 of Streptomyces sp. NBC_00287. Classification (NCBI taxonomy): domain Bacteria; kingdom Bacillati; phylum Actinomycetota; class Actinomycetes; order Kitasatosporales; family Streptomycetaceae; genus Streptomyces; species Streptomyces sp. NBC_00287. The sequence continues at coordinate 1,925,660 of NZ_CP108053.1, read as the reverse complement.
ATCGACCAAATCAAAGGGGTGGATGAGCTTGAGTGATTCCGTGCTGTCCGTCGCATCCGCTTTCGCCGGGATGAGAAGCGTGAGCCCCGTGGTGTTCAAGGCGGGCTGTCCGGACTGCCGGGGCCGGTTCGAACTCGCCGCGAGCGCCCTGCGGCTGGCCATCGGGGCCACGAGCCGTACCACCTTCTACTCCTTCACCTGCCCGGAGTGCGGCGCGGCCGTGCGCAAACCGGCCGGGGAGCGCGTCGTCGAGCTGCTCACCGGCGGTGGGGTCCGCACCCTGCGGCTGCACTCGACCCTCTAGGCTCGGCGTCATGTTCTGGCCGATGTTCGCGATTGCTGTGGGTTTCCTGGGTCTCGCCGTGCTCGGTGTGCTCGCGGTGCGGGTCTTCCTGGAGGCACAGCGCCTCGGCAGGCAGGTCTCGGACTCCGCTCAGCGCATCAACAGGGCGGCGGAGGACCTGGAACGGGCGGCCGTGAGCACGGCCAGGGCTGTGGACTCCCTGTGAGTCCGGCTGAGAACCGGGTGTGAGTCCTGCGCCGCATGCGTTTTGGGCCACTTCGCCCTGTCAACCGGACGCCTGTGCCAGGTACGCTGCTGGTCGCGGCCCGGAGAACGAGGCCCGGACCGCGGACCGGGAGTACGCACGGGGATTGCCTCACGTTCACCCCTGAGCGTTACGATCGCTGCCAACACGATCGCTCGGACACTTGTCCGACCGGTCGGACAGCACCCCACCCAAGCCGCCTCGGTGAGAAGGTAAAGACTTATGTTCGGAAGGCTCGGAGCTCCCGAGATCATTCTCATCCTCGTCGTCATCATCCTGCTGTTCGGCGCGAAGAAGCTTCCGGACATGGCTCGGTCGCTCGGCAAGTCCGCCCGCATCCTCAAGAGCGAGGCCAAGGCGATGAAGTCCGAGGGCCAGGACAACGCGTCCGCTCCGTCGGCCCCGGCCAACGACGACCAGCAGACCCCGGCTCAGCGCACCATCCAGGCGGCCCCCGGCGACGTGACCAGCTCGCGCCCGGTGACCGAGCCGACGGACACGACCAAGCGCTGACGCAGGGCCGGTGACCTCCGGCCCGCCGCACGAGATGGGAACGTGGGTTGCTGAAGCCTGCCCGCAACAAGGAGAAGGAGAAGGATCCCGAGGGGCGGATGCCCCTCGCGGAACACCTTCGTGAGCTCCGCAACCGGCTCGCGAAGGCACTGCTGGCCATCGTCGCCGTGACGATCGTCGCCGCCTTCTTCTACATGGACATCATCAGCTTCTTCACGGAGCCGATCCTCGAGTCGGTCGGCTGCGCGAAGAGCTTCGAGGAGCTGGCCAACACCACCAGCGAAGAGACGTGCGCGCAGATCACCATCAACGGTCTGCTCACCCCCTTCACGCTGGCGCTGAAGGTGTCGCTGATGGCCGGTGTCGTCCTGGCCTCGCCGATCTGGCTGTACCAGCTGTGGGCCTTTGTCGCCCCGGGCCTGCACCGGCACGAGCGGAAGTACGCGTACTGGTTCGTCGCCACGGGCTTCCCGCTCTTCCTCCTGGGCGCCCTCTTCGCGTACAAGGTGCTGCCCACCACCGCGAAGGTGCTGATCGAGTTCACGCCGTTCGGCGTCGACAACCTCCTGCCCCTGGACGATCTGCTCGACCTCGTCACCCGCATGGTGATCGTCTTCGGTCTCTCCTTCGAGCTGCCGCTACTGCTGGTCATGCTGAACTTCAGCGGTGCCATCACCGGCAAGCGCATGCTCGGCTGGTGGCGCGGCATGATCATGGGCATCACCGTGTTCGCGGCCTTCGCGACCCCGAGCACCGACCCGCTGACCATGCTGGCGCTCGCCGGACCCATCTGGATCCTGTACTTCGCCGCGACCTTCGTCTCGCTGCTCAACGACCGTCGCAGGCGCCGCCGTGACGCGCTGGGCCCCGCGGACGACGAGGCCTCCGACCTCGACCTCACCCCCGAGGAGATCGGCGAGGTCGAGACCGTCTCCGCCAGCCGGGCGCTGCCCGAGCAGGCGACCACGGAGCGGGTCAACGGTTATGACGACGTGACCTGAAGATCGCGGGGCAGCTCATAGGGTCTGACCCGTGAGCAGCGAGATCACTCTCTTCGTCAATCCCACCGCCGGACGCGGCCGGGGCGCTCATGCGGCGCAGCCGGCCGCTTCCGCGTTCCGCGCGGCCGGATTCACCGTACGGACGGTCATCGGGGCGGATGCCGAGGACGCCCTCGCACGCGCGCGTGCCGCCGTCGCGGACGGCACCGGGGCACTGGTCGCGGTCGGCGGGGACGGCATGGCCAACCTCGCGCTCCAGGCCGTCGCCGGCACCCGCACACCCCTCGGCCTGGTCGCCGTCGGCACCGGCAACGACTTCGCCCGCGCCCTCGGCCTGCCCGTGCTGGACCCGGCCGCCGCGGGCCGGGTGATCGCCGAGGCGCTCAAGGGCGCCCGGCTGCGCGACATCGACCTCGGACAGGCCGACGACCGCTGGTTCGGCACCGTCCTCGCCTCCGGCTTCGACTCCCGGGTCAACGACCGAGGCAACCGCATGCGCTGGCCCACCGGCCGCCTGAAGTACGACCTCGCGATGCTCGCCGAGCTGGCCGCCTTCCGCCCCTTCCCGTACCGGATCACGCTCGACGGCGGCGAGGTCCGGGAGATCGAGGCGACGCTGGTCGCGGTCGGGAACGGATCGTCGTACGGCGGCGGCATGCGGATCTGTCCCGGGGCCGACCTCACCGACGGGCTGTTCGACATCACGATCGTCGGGGACTGCTCCCGCGCCACCCTGCTGAGGGTGTTCCCGAGCGTCTACCGGGGCGGCCACGTCGACCATCCCAAGGTCACCGTCGTCCGAGCCGCGCGGGTGAAGATCGCCGCCGAGGGCATCACCGGGTACGCCGACGGGGAGCCGCTCGGGCCGCTGCCGCTCACCGCGCGCTGTATACCGGGCGCGGTACGGGTCGTAGGGCCGTGAGCTGCGCGGATCCGGGGTTTGCGGAAACCGGATCCGGATAATGATCGTCCTGTTGTCAGTGGGGCCCGGTACGCTCGAAAGCACGATGACAGAGGACCTCTCACCGGCCGAGCGGTATGCGGCTGCCCGTCTGCGGGCTGCCGAGCAGGCCACCGCGCTCGCCTCCTTCCGCGAGATGTACGACTTCGGCCTCGACCCCTTCCAGATCGAGTCCTGCCAGGCACTCGAAGAAGGAAAGGGCGTGCTGGTGGCCGCCCCCACCGGTTCCGGCAAGACGATCGTGGGCGAGTTCGCCGTCCACCTCGCCCTGCAGCAGGGCAAGAAGTGCTTCTACACGACGCCCATCAAGGCGCTGTCGAACCAGAAGTACGCCGACCTGTGCCGCCGTTACGGCGCGGACAAGGTCGGTCTGCTCACCGGCGACAACAGCGTCAACTCCGGTGCCCCGGTGGTCGTGATGACCACCGAGGTGCTGCGGAACATGCTGTACGCGGGCTCGCAGACCCTCATCGGTCTGGGCTATGTGGTCATGGACGAGGTGCACTACCTCTCCGACCGGTTCCGGGGCGCCGTATGGGAAGAGGTGATCATCCACCTCCCCGAGTCGGTGACCCTGGTGTCCCTCTCGGCCACCGTGTCCAACGCCGAGGAGTTCGGCGACTGGCTGGACACCGTCCGCGGCGACACGGAGGTGATCGTCTCCGAGCACCGTCCCGTCCCGCTGTTCCAGCATGTGCTGGCCGGACGCCGGATGTACGACCTGTTCGAGGAGGGCGAGGGCCACAAGAAGGCCGTCAACCCCGATCTGACGCGGCTGGCGCGCATGGAGGCCACCCGGCCGTCGTTCCAGGACCGCAGACGCGGGCGCGCCATGCGCGAGGCCGACCGGGAGCGGGAGCGCAGACAGCGCTCGCGGGTGTGGACGCCGGGCCGGCCCGAGGTCATCGAACGGCTCGACGCCGAGGGGCTGCTGCCCGCCATCACCTTCATCTTCAGCCGCGCCGCCTGCGAGGCCGCCGTACAGCAGTGCCTGTACGCGGGACTCCGGCTCAACGACGAGGAGGCGCGGGAGAAGGTGCGCGCCCTGGTCGAGGAGCGCACGGCGTCCATTCCGACCGAGGATCTGCATGTCCTCGGCTATTACGAGTGGCTGGAGGGCCTGGAGCGCGGGATCGCTGCCCATCACGCGGGCATGCTGCCGACCTTCAAGGAGGTCGTCGAGGAGCTGTTCGTCCGCGGTCTGGTGAAGGCCGTCTTCGCCACCGAGACGCTCGCGCTCGGCATCAACATGCCCGCGCGGTCCGTGGTGTTGGAGAAGCTCGTCAAGTGGAACGGCGAGCAGCACGCCGACATCACACCGGGTGAGTACACGCAGTTGACCGGTCGTGCGGGACGGCGCGGTATCGACGTCGAGGGCCACGCCGTCGTGCTGTGGCAGCGGGGGATGAGCCCCGAACATCTCGCGGGGCTCGCCGGCACCCGTACGTATCCGCTGCGCTCCAGCTTCAAGCCGTCGTACAACATGGCGGTCAACCTCGTCGAGCAGTTCGGGCGGCATCGCTCGCGCGAGCTGCTGGAGACGTCGTTCGCGCAGTTCCAGGCCGACAAGTCGGTCGTCGGGATCTCCCGGCAGGTGCAGCGCAACGAGGAGGGGCTCGAGGGCTACAAGGACTCCATGACCTGCCACCTCGGCGACTTCGAGGAGTACGCGCAGCTCCGTCGCGAGCTGAAGGACCGGGAGACCGAGCTGGCCCGGGAGGGCGTGGCCCAGCGGCGCGCCGAGGCCGCCGTCGCGCTGGAGAAGCTCAAGCCGGGCGATGTCATCCATGTCCCGACCGGCAAGTACGCGGGGCTCGCGCTGGTGCTGGATCCGGGGCTGCCCGCCGGGCGGTCCAACGGCCACCGGGGCTTCGAGCACCATGACGGGCCGCGGCCGCTGGTGCTCACCGCCGAGCGGCAGGTCAAGCGGCTGGCGTCGATGGACTTCCCGGTGCCGGTCGAGGCGCTGGAGCGAATGCGGATCCCGAAGTCCTTCAACCCGCGCTCCCCGCAGTCCCGTCGGGATCTCGCCTCCGCGCTGCGCACCAAGGCGGGGCACATTCCGCCGGAGCGGGCGCGCAAGAAGCGGTCGCAGGCCGCGGACGACCGGGAGATCGCGCGGCTGCGCAGCGCTCTGCGCGCGCATCCCTGCCATGGGTGCAACGACCGTGAGGACCACGCCCGTTGGGCCGAGCGGTATCACCGGCTGCTGCGGGACACCTCGCAGCTGGAGCGGCGGATCGAGGGGCGCACCAACACCATCGCGCGGACCTTCGACCGGATCGTGGCGCTGCTGACCGAGCTGGACTATCTGCGGGGTGACGAGGTCACCGAGCACGGTAAGCGGCTGGCGCGGTTGTACGGCGAGCTGGATCTGTTGGCCAGTGAGTGTCTGCGGGCCGGGGTCTGGGAGGGGTTGGCTCCGGCTGAGCTGGCGGCCTGTGTCTCTGCCCTGGTGTACGAGGCGCGCGTCGGCGACGACGCGATGGCACCGAAGCTGCCTTCCGGGAAGGCGAAGGCCGCGCTCGGGGAGATGGTTCGGATCTGGGGGCGGCTCGATGCCCTTGAGGAGGACTTCCGGATCAGTCAGACCGAGGGGGTCGGGCAGCGGGAGCCTGATCTGGGGTTTGCCTGGGCCGCGTATATGTGGGCCTCGGGTAAGGGGCTGGATGAGGTCCTTCGGGAGGCTGAGATGCCTGCGGGGGACTTTGTGCGGTGGTGCAAGCAGGTGATCGATGTGCTGGGGCAGATTTCAGCGGCTTCTCCTGTGGAGGGGTCGACTGTGGCGAAGGCTGCGCGCAAGGCGGTTGATCAGTTGCTGCGGGGGGTTGTGGCCTACTCGTCGGTGGGGTGACGGGTTCGGTCGGCGTTTCGAGGCTCCCTTGAGTCTCCCGTGCTTCTTCAGACGGAGTCGCGAGGCTTGGCGCAGTTTCCTTGAGAGGAGCTGCCCCGTGCGGTTTCGTGTTCTGGGTCCGGTTCGTTTCTGTCCCCGTACTCCGGCCGCTGCCAAGCCTCGGGCCGTTCTCGCCACTCTGTTGGTGCGGGCGGGCTCGGTGGTGTCCAGCGAGGCGCTCATCGATGAGCTCTGGGCCGATGGGCCGCCCCGTACCGCCTCCAGCACTCTGCATGTGTACATCTGCCATGTGCGCAAGGCGCTCGCGGAGGGTGGGGTCGGGCGGCCGTTGGTCAGTCGGGCGCCCGGGTATGTGCTGGACGTCGAGCGGGACGATGTGGATCTGCATCTGTTCGAGGAGCTCAGCGAGCGGGGGCGGGGCGCGTTGCGGGATGAGGACTTCGCCGGCGCCTCACGGGACTTGGCGGACGCCCTCGCGCTATGGAGTGGGCCCGCCTTGTCCGGGGTTCCGCAGGGAGTGATTCTGCGGTCCGCCGCTACTCGGCTGGAGGAGCAGCGGCTCTGTGTGCTGGAGCAGCGGATCGCCGCTGACCTCAAGCTCGGGCGGCATCGGGAACTCACCGGTGAGCTCATGGAGTTGGCGGTGGCACATCCGTTGCGGGAGCGGCTGCACTGTCAGCTCATCGTCGCGCTCCATCGGTCCGGGCGGCCGTCCGACGCCCTGCGCGCCTATCGGGCCGTACGCCGGTCCCTGCACGACGAACTCGGGATCGGGCCCGGTCCGGCCCTCAACCGGCTGCGCGACCACGTGCTGAGCGCAGCAGGTTCAGTACCAGCCAGCGCCGGAGCGCACCGGCGTGGTCCGGTGAGCCGTGCACATCGTCGAACGTCTTGATGCGGAGGTCGGGCAGGGCGGACCGGAGCAGGGCCTGTTCCCGGGGCGGGATGATCTCGTCCCGGGAGCTTGCCACGTAGCGGACCCCGGCTCGTACGGTCCTGAGCCGGTCCGCCTCCAGGGGGAACTCCTTCAGCAGTGACCGCAGTTCGGCCTCGTCCGCGGCGCCCGTCAGTCGGCACAGGGTCGTGACGGTGATGGAGGGGACGCGGGCCCACCAGTCCTCGTCGGTGAAGAAGTGCGCGACCGGGGCGCCCACGGTCAGGACGCGCCGGACCCGGTGGTCCTCGGTCGCGGTGCGCAGCGCCATGTGGCCGCTGAAGCTCAGGCACAGCAGGGTCGTTTCGGCGGTACGCGCTCGGGCGGACAGTTCGTCCATCAGCCAGGGCAGCAGACGCCAGGAGTCGGCCGTGTAGGGGAGGGTGTTCTCGCCGACGCCGGGCATCTCCGTGACCACCGCCGCGTAGCCGAGGCGGGTCAGCTTCGGCAGCAGGGGCGCCCACTGCTCCTTGACGCTGACGATGCCGCCCATCATGACCAGGAGGGGGCGGCGGGGTGCCAGACCGGCCGTCCAGCACGCCAATCGCCCTTGCGGGTGGTCGAGTTCGAGTCGGTCGATGCCCCGGGGGCGGGCGCGGCGCCAGTCGTCGAAGGCCGTCACGCCGGCGTGCTGGGCGCGGGTGCGGTGGGGGTCCTCGGGGTACGGGAAGCGGGCCAGGGCGTAGGCGCGGCAGGCTTCGAGGAGGCGGCCCCGGGCGGCCAGGGCGTCGGCCTCGGTGGTCCAGACGCGGGCCCAGGAGGACTCGTCGCCGGGGTCGTCATTGGCTATGCGGGCCAGGACGCGGGCCGCCTGCTTCGCCGTCATGCCCTGGTTGCGGGCGTGGAGGAGGGCGTACTCCTTCAGCTCGGTCAGGCGGTCCATGGGTCGGTCTCCTGCCGCGTCATGGCCTCGTGGAGACGGCGGGGGCGGGCTGCGGTGTGCCAGTCGGATTCCAGGGAGGCCTTGAGGTCGGCCAGTACGTCGGCGGCCGCCGCTCCGTCCAGGACCCGGTGGTCGAAGGTCAGTCCGAGCCGCATCAGCGGGGCCGGTTCGATCCGGCCGCCGTCCCGCACGACCGGGCGCGGCGCGGTCCGGCCGCAGGTCAGCGTCACCGCCGTACCGCCTGTGGAGTGGAAGCCGTCGACCGGGCGGTGGCCCAGGGAGCTGACCGAGACCGTGCCGAGGACGGACGGGCGGCGGTGGGCGCCTCGCAGGGCGGCGGTGAAGGCGAGGCGGCCGAGCCAGGCGGGGAGGCGGGCCAGGGTGCGGGCGCCGCGGAACTCGGGGAGCGAGGTCGGGTCCGGCGCCTTTCGGTAGCGGTCGACGCGGTCCTGGATGTCGTCCAGCGTCGCCGTCTCCAGAGTGGGGAGGAGGGCCGACAGGACGATACGGTCGCCGCCGGGGACCCTGGCGTCCAGGGCGAGCTTGCCAGTGACCTCCTTGAAGCGGATGACTCGGCGCCTGGACATGATCGCGTTGGCCTCCGGATGCGCGGCCATGGTCCGGCCCGCCGCGTGCAGGACGTACGTCACCGTCGAGTAGTGGCGTTCGGCGCCCTCGCGATGGGTCAGTACGCGGGTCATGTCGATGTCGGTGTCGAGATGCACCGGGCGCTGGGTGGCGGCGTACTCCAGGAAGTGGAGGGTGTGGCGGCGGTCGCGTACCGGGTGGGTGCTGTGGGCGATCTGGGTCATGGGGTCACCACCATGGTGTGGATCTCCTGGAGGCTGCGGGCCTCGAAGAGGCGGGAGACGGGGACCGGGTGGCCGGTGGCGCGCTCCAGCAGGACGACCAGTTTGAGCAGGAGCAGGGAGTCCCAGTCGGGGAGTTGGTCGAAGTCCGACGTGAAGTCATCGGCTGTGAGCGGCAGTTGGAGGTCCTCTCGGACCAGTCGCTGGAACTCGGCGGAGTCCACGGACGTCATGGCGGGCTCTCCTCTCAGGCCTTTTCCAGGGCGAACCCGGACTTGATCCACTTGCTCGACTCGACGGCGATGGCCAGCGCTCGCTGTCCGCGGCCCATCTTCGGGAGGAGGTCGTCGAGTTGGAGGAACGGCAGGGCGTTGCCGTTGTTGCCGGTGCGGTCGACGCAGGAGATCTCCTGGGCGCCGGGGACCGCGAGCCGGTCGCTGATCAGGCGGGTCATCCGGCCGGAGAGCTGCGGTGGCAGCAGGAAGTCCAGGGACTCGGGCGGCCAGCCGAGGTCGTCCAGAAGCTCCCAGAGGATCTCGACCGCGAGCACCGGGACGGATTCCTCGATCGCCTTGTAGTCCTCGGTGAGCGCCTGCCGCTCGGTGTCGCGGTCGGCAAGGCCGAACCAGTCGATGATCTGGCCGGGTTCACGACCGAGGCCGGTGCAGCGGCTGAGGGTGCGCAGGAGGGCCACCGCCTCTCCGTACGGCTCAGCCGTCACGACGGCCGCGCCCGCGCCGTCGCCGAACAGGACGCAGTTCACCAGGTCGCTCGGGGCGGCTGCGGTCATGTCCCGGCGCAGGTCCAGGTGTTTGGTGCAGACGTCGCCTCCGAGGACGAGGCCGGTGCGGTACTCGCCGCTGCCGATCAGGTGCCGGGCCAGGTCCAGGGCTTGTACGGCGCCGGCGCAGCCCGACTGGAGTTGGTAGGCGGGGAGTTGGTCGAGGCCGACGAGGTCGGCGACCTGGGCGGCTGTCGTCGGCATCAGGTGGTCCGGGGTCGCGGTGCCGAGGATCAGGAACTCGATGTCTGTGGGTTCTGCCCCGCAGCGCTCCATCGCCTGTCCGGCCGCCGCCGCACACAGGTCGGCGAGTGAGTGGCGTATCTCGCCGGTGGTCAGGTCTCGGGCGAAGTGGCGGGTACGGGTGCCGATGAATGCCTCGACCCATTCCGCGTTCACGCCGAAGGTGGCGGCGAGGGCGGAGTTGTCGACCGGATCGCCGGGGAGGGCGGTTCCTACGGCGGCGAGGTGCGTCGTGGTCATGGGGTGCGCTCCTGTACGTAGGTGATGAGGTCGCCGAGCGTGGTGAGGCGCAACAGCAGTTCCTGTACGGGGAGTTCGCCGAGCGCGGGGAGCTGCTCCTCTATGCGGGTCTTGAGCTCCACGACAGCGACCGAGTCCAGGCCCAGGTCTTCGTAGAGGCGGGCGTCCTCGGAGAGGTCGTCGCCGCGGTATCCGCCCACGCCGGCGACGGCTTCGCGTACGGCTGTGGCGGCGGTTGTTGTGTGGTGCTTCGGTTCTTTCTGGGCTTGCTCTGGGGGTTGTGGCGAAGTGGGCAGGCCGGGGCGCGGGAAGCGGTGGTCGGTGGCGAAGGCGTATGGGGTGAGGCGGGTCAGGGTGCGGTCCTGTGGGGGGTGTACGGCTTCCCAGTTCGGGTTCAGGCCTGCTCGGTGGAGTGCGGCGAGGGTTTCGGCGAGTTCTCGGGCGCCTGCGTTCTTGCCCGGGAGGGGGTGCAGGGGGGTGCTGGTGTGTCGCGTCAACTCCGCCGCCAGCGTCGTCAGTACGGGCTTCGGGCCCAGCTCCAGCAGGTGAGTGGGGCGTTCGTCCAGGAGTTGGGCGGCCGCGTCCGCGAAGAGGACGGGGGCGGTGATGTGTTCCGTCCAGTAGGCGGCGTCCATGGGTTCGGCGTCGAGGAGTTTGCCTCGGAGGGTGGAGTACAGGGGTGTCGTCGGGACACCGCCGCCTGTCTGCTCCGCGAGGCGGCGGAAGGGCTCGAGCACCGGTTCCATGAGGGGGGAGTGGAAGGCGTGGGAGACCTGCAACTGGCGTACCCGTGTGCCTTGTTGCTCGACCTTCTCGGCTATGCGGTGCAGGGCGGTCAGGTCTCCGGAGAGGACCGTGGAGTGGGGGCCGTTGAGGGCCGCGTAGCCGACCAAGGATTCTGCATCTACGTATGTGCGTAGGGGTTCTGCCGGGGAACGTACGGCGATCATGCCGCCGCCGTCGGGGAGGTTCTGCATCAACACCCCGCGTGCGGCGATGAGTTGGGCCGCGGCCTCCAGGGGGAGGGCCTTGGCCAGTACGGCTGCCGCGAACTCGCCGACGCTGTGGCCGAGGAGGAGGTGGGGGTGGATGCCCAGTTCGATGAGGGCGGCGCCCAGGGCGTAGCCGATGGCGAACAGGGCGGGTTGGGCGTGGGCGGTGCGGTGGATGGCCGGGTCTGCGGTGAGGAGCAACTCGGTTATGGAGGTGCCTGTGTGGGGGAGCAGGGCGGCGTCGACTGCGGAGAGGTGGTGGCGGAAGAGGGGGGATTCCTGGTGCAGGCGGGCTGCCATGCCGGGGTATTGGGCGCCTTGGCCGGTGAAGAGCCAGGCGGTTTGTGGGGGGTCTGTGGGGGGTGGTGGGAGCGTGTTGGCTTCGGCCGCGGTGCGTAGGCGGTTGGCCAGGTCGGTGGGGTCGGTGGCGACGATTGCGTGGCGGTGGGGGTGGCCGGACTTGACCTGGTGGGAGGTCCAGCAGATCGGTCCCAGGGGTGATCGGCGGCGGGTGAGTGTGTCGGCCTGGGCCCGGAGATTGCGGCGTAGGGATGCCTCTGTGGGGGCGGTCAGGGTGAAGATTGCTGCGCCTAGGCCGGTGGGGGCTGGCGCGGGGTGGGTTTCGCTCGCCCGCGTCGGCGGGGTGCCGCTTTCTGTGGGTCGGGAGCCGCCCCAGCGGCCCGACTGCCCGCAGCCACGCGGGCTCGGCCTCGACTCCAGTACCGCATGTGCATTCGTCCCGCCCAACCCGAAGCTGCTCAGGCCCGCCACCACCGGCGCCCGCGGCAGCCGCAACGGTGCCTTCAGGAGCCGTAGGCCCTGGTCCGTGAGGGACAGGTCGGGGTTTTCTCGGGCCGCGTAGCGGCTGGCCGGGACGGTTCGGTGGTGGAGGGACAGTGCCACCTTGATCAAGCCCGCGATGCCTGCGGCGCCCTCTGTGTGGCCCAGGTTGCCCTTGACCGAGCCCAATGACATCGGGCTCGTGCGCCCCGCGTGCAGTGCGCCCAGCGCCCTCGTCTCGATCATGTCGCCCAGCGCCGTCCCCGTGCCGTGGCCCTCCGTGAAGGTCACGTCGGACGGGTCCACCCCGGCCCGCCGGTACGCCGCCGCGACCACCGCCTCCTGGCACCAGCGGCTCGGGGCGGTGATGCCGTTGCTGCGGCCGTCCTGGTTGACGGCGGTGCCGCGGAGCAGTGCGTACACGGGCTGTCCGTCGGCCACCGCGTCCTCGTACCGGCGCAGCACCACCGCCCCTACGCCCTCGCCCCGCCCGATCCCGTCCGCGTCCGCGCTGAACGGCTTGCAGCGGCCGTCGGGGGCCGCGAGGCCCGCCCGGGAGTAGAACAGGCCGAGCGCCGGGGTCAGCGCCAGGTTCACCCCGGCCGCCAGCGCCCAGTCGCACTCACCCGAGAGGAGCGAGTTCGCGGCCAGGTGCACCGCCACCAGCGAGGACGAGCACGCCGTGTCCACCGCCAGGGACGGGCCCTTGAGGTCCAGGTGGTACGAGACCCGGTTGGCGATCATGCAGTAGCCGTTGCCGGAGCCGATCTGGGCGGTGATGCCCGGCAGGTCCGTCAGGGTCAGCTGGGCCCACTCGCTGCCCATCACCCCTACGAAGACCCCCGTCGGCGTCCCGGCCAGCCGCTGCGGGGCGATGCCCGCGTCCTCGAACGCCCGCCAGGCACAGTGCAGCATCAGCCGTTGCTGCGGGTCCATGGAGCCGGCCTCGCGCGGGGAGAGGGCGAAGAACTCGTGGTCGAAGACGTCCGGGTCGGAGAGGAAGCCCGCCTGGGCGGGGTAGTCCCTCGCCGACCAGCGCTCCTGCGGCACCGGGCCGACCGCGTCACCGGCCCGCATCAGCAACTCCCAGTAGCCGCCCGGCCCTTCGGCCCCGGGAAACCGGCAGTCGATGCCCGTGACGGCGATGGCGCCCGCCGTCATGGCGTCATCCCCAGCCGGTCCATCAGGTGTCCGGCGAGGGCCTGGACGGTCGGGTAGTCCCAGGCCGCCGTCGGGTCCACGGGCACCCCGAAGGCGTCCTCGACGTCTCCGCACAGGCTGAGCGCCGCGATCGAGTCGAGGCCGTACTGCGCGAGCGGCACGGCGGGGTCGATCTCGGACGGCGGGGTGCGCAGGTACTCGGCGACGCGGTGGACCAACCAGTCGGTCAGCGTCCGCTCGGTATGGGTGCTCGGCGCGGTCATGGGTCGCTCCATCGGTGTCAGCCGTCCAGGGGAAGGTCGTAGAGGTCGAAGGACCGGTTCTCGGTGTGGCGGCGCAGGAGTTCGGCGTGCAGCCGTTCCGTTGTCCTCGGGGGCGGCGGGGCGGGGCGCAGGCCCAGGCGGACGGCGGTGCGGTGCAGAGTGGCCGCCAGCCACTCGGGCTCGGCCAGGAAGCCGTCCCGCGCCGATCGCGCCACGCCCAGCGCCGCCGCCGCTCCCAGCAACTGCGCGTGACGGTCGGCCAGTCGGAAGGCCGCGGGCCCGGCGAGCGGGGTCCGTTCCGGGGGCGGCAGCTTCCGCGCTGCCTGGCGTACGGCTGCCAGCTCCGCCGCCAACTGGCCCAGCACAGCCCGTACATACGGGTCCGGGTGCGTGGCCTCGGTGAGTACGGCTCCCAGCGCATCCCCGTCCGCCGTCAGCCCAAGGCTCTCGTACGGCAGGACCGGCAGCGGGGCGTCCGGCATGAACAGCGCATCCGGTGCCGGTGGTCCCGGATTCCTGGCCAGGCGCGGGAGTTGAGGGATCAGGGTTGCCAGGCAGGCTGTCGGGCCCGCGTGGCCGAGGCTCAGGACCGGCAGGTCGCGCAGGTGCTTGCCGAAGATCGCGTGGTCGCCCTCGCGGACGTAGAAGCGGGCGCCGAGGATCACCGACAGGTCGTTGGCGGTGCGCGTCAGTAGCCTCGGGACCAGGTACTTCACCGCCGCGCTCGTCACGACCGCCTGCCCGGGCAGCAGATGCACGGCCCGCGAGGCCGCGAGCGCCAGGCCGTCGCACAGCAGTAAGTCGGTGAACGCGTCGGTCAGTACGGTCGCCGCGTGCGGCAGGTCCAGCACCCGGCGCCGGTACAGGCGGCGGCCGAGGGCGAAGCGCAGCACCGTGCGCAGACAGGTGTCCACCGTGCCCACCGCCATCCCGGGCAGCGCGCTGCGGGTGATCTGGAAGGAACGCAGGGCCAGTTCGGCGCCCTGGCCCTCCGTGCCGACGCGGGCGCCGGCCGGGACCTCGCAGTCACGGAAATCCAGGCCGGTGATCCGGCAGCCCCGGACACCCGAGGTGCGATAGCGGGGCAGGAAGGCCGGAGTGCAGTCCTCGGGCCCCGTCAGCAGGACCGAGTGGCTGCGGGCGCCGGGGGCAGGGTCGGTGCGGGCGAACAGCACCCAGGCCGCCGCCCGGTCGGCGTTGTTGATGACCTGCTTGACGCCGTCGAGGGTGTAGCCGCCCGGCGTTCGTTGGGCGCTGAACTCGTTGCGCAGGAAGTCGTTGCCGTGCGCCAGCTCGTGGTACGCCACCGACACCTTGCGGCCGTCCAGGAGCAGCCCCGCCAGCTGCCCCCGCTGTTCGGCGGAGCCCGCCGTCCAGACGTTCACGGCCGCCATGAACGAGGTCACGCCGTAGCCGAGGCCGAGCCCGACATCGTGCCGGAACACCTCCCGGGCCACCCGCACCAGTTCGTCCAGACCGGTCAACCGCCCGCCCAGCTCCTGCGGTACGAACTCGGCACCGAAGCCGAAGCCGTCCAGCAACTCCTCACCCGGGGCGCTGAGTTCGCCCCGCTCGTCGGCGGCGAGCAGTGCCGCCCGGCCGACCGGGTTCGCGGGGTCGTCCGGATCGCCGAACAGCCGGGCGAGTTCCAGGGCCCGTTTCATACCGTCTCCCTCGCCAGGTCGAGCCGCAGCAGCGAGAACAGCCGCCCCGCCGACCGCGCCGCATACGCCTCGTCCAGCAGCCGGTCGTACGCCTCCCGGTCGGCGGCGCGCTGGTGCTCGCCGAGCCGTACCAGCAGCCGGTCCAGGCCCGCGCGCAGCCAGACGCCGTCGCGCCAGACGCCTCCGGTGGCGACCAGCCGGTTGTGCAGCCAGAGGCCCATGCAGGCAGCGCCCGCGCAGCACAGGCAGAGACGGCGGGCCGTCTCGAAGGCCTCGTACGGGACTCCACCGACGAGCTCGCGAGGCGCCGCCATCTCCTCGATCACGCCCTCGGTGACGGCCAGCAGCCGCCGGGCCGCTTCCGCGGCGGGGTGGCCCTCCAAGGCCGCCGTCCACGCGGGGAGCGCGCTGAGCAGGGAGCTGCCGTACCGCGACATCAGGGACAGGTCCGCCGGGTCGAAGTCGGGGAGCGGTACGGACAGATCGCAGGCCGGGGCCGGGTCGAGACGCGGGCGACGCCAGTTGCGTACCAGTGAACGGAATTGACTCACCAGCGAGTTGAGATTGACCAGCGTGTTGCCGTCGAAAAGGGAGACGATGCGATGGTCGCGCTCGATCTTCTCGAACATGCCGTACCGCTCGACACCAGTGAGGAAAGCCCGAGCGCCGAGCAGCGCGGCCAGCTCGCGCAGCAGCTCCTCCGTGCCGGTCGGCACCAAGTACTTGGTGACCGCCGACATCACGCTCAGCTCACCGGTCGCCGTATGCACCAGCCGCGAGGCGACCAGGGCGAGGGCCTCATGGACGAGGACATCGGCCGCCGCGGCGGACAACACGTGCCGTGCCTGGGGGAGTTGGGCGAGCGGCCTGCCGTACAGCCGCCGCTGTTCCGCGAAGTCGAGGGCCAGGGCGAGGCCGTGGTCGGCGGCGCCCAGGGACAGCGAGGCGCACATCGTGCGGGTCAGTTGGAGCGCCTTGAGCACCGTCTCGATGCCGCCGCCCTCGCCGCCGACGACCGTCGAGCGGGGCAGCCGGGCCCGGTCGAGGGCGATACCGGAAATGTCGGCGCCGCGGATGCCGTGCGTGGGGACCTTCGGGAGATGGCGGTAACTGCCCGACTCCAGCTCGCGTTTGTCGGCCAGCAGCACGCTGAAGCCACGCGGTCCGCCGTCCTCGGCGGTACGGGCGAGCAGGGTCAGCACACTGCCCCGGGTGGCATTGTTGATCAGCCACTTCTCGCCGCTCACCCGCCAGTTCCCGGAGCCGTCCGGCACCGCCTCCACCTCGCCGGCGAGCAGATCGCTGCCGTGCGCCCGCTCGGTCAGACCGAGCGCCACCGGCACCCCGGCCCGGATGTCCGCGCCCAGCCGGGCCGCCTGCTCGGCGCTGCCCGCGATCCACACACAGACGGCGCCGAGGTAGGTCTTGCCGTGCGCCACGGCCACCGTCAGATCCCGGCGGGCCACCGTCCGCATCAACTGCAACGCGTGCTCGTAGTCGCGCAGCCGGCCGCCCGCCAAGGTCGGCACGTAGTAGTCGGGCAGCCCCCAGTCGTCCAGCAGCCGGCAGATCTCCGCCGGGAACTCCTCCCGGGCGTCGAGCCGCGCGCAGGTGTCGTACGAGAAGGGCCCGCGCCGGTCGTTCGGGTCGCCCAGGTACAGCTCCAGCTCTTCGGCGAGGCGGTAAGGCGAGTGCTCGAAGGTCATGCCGGGCCCACCCGCTCCAGCGCCCGGTCCGCCGCGTCGGCGACCAGCTCCCGCACCGGCGGCTGGAGCACCTCGTACAGCGGGACGAGGGCGCCCTCCAGGAACAGCCGCCGCATCAGGGTGCGTTGGACCTTCCCGCTCGTGGTGCGCCGGACCGTGCCCGGACGGACCAGCACCACATTGCCCGCCGCCACCGCGAACTGACGGCCGATCAGCAACTGCGCGGCCGTGGCCACCGCGCGCAGATCGCCGTCCGGCACCGCCGCCGCCCGCACTTCCTGCACCACCACCAGGTGCTCCCCCTGGTCGCTCTGCACGGCGAACGCGGCGCCCGCTCCGGCCGCGAGCGAACGGTCGGCGGACTGCACGGCACGCTCCACGTCATGCGGATACAGGTTCCGGCCCGCGAGGATGATGACCTCCTTCAACCGGCCGGTGACGAACAGCTCCTCGCCGTCCAGGACCCCGAGATCGCCGGTGCGCAGCCAGCCGTCGGGCGTACGGCTGTGCGCGGTGGCCGCCGGATCGCGGAAGTAGCCTGGGCTCACGCTCGGGCCCCGCACCCAGATCTCACCGACCGTGCCCGGCGGACAGGCGGCCCCCGAGGCGGGCTCGGCGATACGGATCTCGCCGTCCCGTACGGTCCCGCTGCCGGCCAGGGTCCGCACCCGCGCGCCCGCCACGGGCTCCGCCAGCTCGCCCCGCTCCAGCGCCGCCGCGTCCACGGTCCGCACCACCGGCGCCGACTCCGGCCGGGCGCCCGTCACCAGCAGGGTCGTCTCCGCCATGCCGTAGCAGGGGAAGAAGGTCTCGGGCCGGAAACCGGCGGGCGCGAAACGCTCCGCGAAGGCGCGCAGGGTGTCCGCACGGATCGGCTCGGCGCCGTTCGGGGCGACCCGCCAGCCGGACAGGTCCAGGTTCGCCATCTGCTCGTCGGTGATCCGGCGCACGCACAGATCGAAGGCGAAGTTGGGGCCGCCGCTCCCGCTCAGCCGGTAGTCGTCGATCATCCGCAGCCAGCGGTACGGCCGCTTCAGGAACGACGTCGGCGACATCAGCACCGCCGTGCCGCCCGCGTACAGCGGCTGGAGGATGTGCCCGATCAGCCCGAGGTCGTGATAGTGCGGCAGCCAGCCGCCCCCGATCGTGTCCGGTCCGGTCCCGGTCCACGCCTGGATCGCCGCCTCGTTGGCCAGCAGGTTGGCATGGGTGACCATCACGCCCTTGGGGTCGCTGGTCGAGCCCGAGGTGTACTGGAGGAACGCGAGGTCGTCGGGGCGGGGATCCGGCGCCCGCCAGTCTGCCGGGTCGGCGAAGTCGCCGTCGCCGTCGGTGCCCAGACACGGTACGTCCGCCATCGCCTCGCCGGACAGCCAGGCCTCCAGCGTCCGGGCGAGTTCGGGCGAGGTCAGGACGGCCGCCGCCTCCGCGTCGCGCAGGATGCCGGAGACACGGGCCAGTTGGCGGCCCTGCTCGGTGGGCAGCGGCGCGGGCACGGCGACCGCTCCGGCGTACAGGCAGCCGAGGAACGCCGCGACGAAGCCGGTGCCCGGGGGATACAGCAGCAGTACGGGCCGGCCGACCGCACCCCGGTCGCGCAGCCACACGGCGATCCGGCGGGCGCGGCTGTCGAGGGCCGCGTAGCTGACGCGCTCCTCTGCGTCGTCGCGGAGGTGGATCAGGGCGTCCTTGGCCGCGTGCGCGGCGGTGTTCTCCAGGACCACGGAGGTGAAGGTGCTGCTCACTGAATCGTCCCCCTGAGCGCTATGTGTGCCGGTACCTCGGGCAGCCGGCGGAGGGAATGGCGGAAGACGCCCTCGGCTCCCGGCTCGAAGCCGAGCGAGGGGTACAGATCCCGCACTCGGTGGTTCTTGGCCGTGGGCCGGTAGCTGCCGTACACGGCCGCGACGCCGGTCTTGGCGGCCTCCGTCAACAGCGCGGCGAACGCCGCCTGTTCGATGCCCCGGCCGAAGACCCGACAGCTGAGCAGGGCGTTGTCCACATGCCAGGCCTCGGGCTCGCGCCGCACGAAGACCGCCCCCACGAGCCCGTTGTCCCCGAACTTGTCCCGCGCGCCGACGGTCACGACAAGCCCGCCCGGCCCATCCGAGTACGCCTGCACCTCGGGGGCCGACATCCGCCGCGTCGTAAGGTTGAACTGATTGGTCCGCTGGGTGAGTTGGGCGACTCGAGCCACTTCGTGCGGCCGGAGCGCCGACAGCTCGACGACGACTCCCAGCTGCGCCAGATACTCCTCGTACGACTGAGCGCTCTCCCGCAGCCGCGCCCGGTCCGACTCGCTGCGATACCCCTCCGCCCGCCGCAGATCGGCATCGGTCAGCTCCGGAACGTCGAACCACCCGTCCGCCAGCAGCCGTTCGACATGCAGCGCCGGTTCGTCGTCCAGCGCAATCAGCTGTACGGCGGGCAGGGCGCCCGCGACCTGGCCGCGCTCGAAGGGCGAGTCGTCGGCGAACACGAGGCTGTCGACGCCGAGATTCAGCGCCTCGGCGATCTCCCGCAGGGCGACGTCCTTCGGCCCCCAACCGGCGTGCACGGCAACGAAGTCCGGCTCCCGCAGCAGCATGTCCGGGTGCTCGCGCAGTACCGCGAGGAGGGGCTCGCGGTCGTTCTTGGAGCACACGGCGAGCAGCACTCCTTGCGCAGCGAGCTGTTTGGCAACCCGCTGGAACCGCCCGAACGCCTCCCCGCGCAGCGTGTGCGCCGCCGCGATGCCCTCCGGTCCGGCGTCGCCGAGCACCCCGTCCCACAGGGTCTGATCCGCGTCCAGCACCAGCACCTTCCGGGCCCGGCCGCGCAGGGCGCGGGCCAGATGGCCGACCTCGCGGGCGTAACGGGCGAGTAGCTCGGGGCCGAGGCGGGCCTTCGCGTAGGCGGCGAGGCGGGGGTCGTGGAGGGGGCCGCCCGAGGTCAGCAGGGGGTCGAGGTCGATGACCTGGACGCGCGGATGGCGCAGGGCGAGGCGCAGCAGGCCCGCGTTGAACTCCCGCCAGAGCGCGCCGAGTTCGGCTCGGGCGCGCAGATCCAGGAGCTGGTGGGTCTCCGTGTACGGCAGCGGGAGCGTGTTGAGGACGAGCAGGCCGCTCGCGTGCTCGGCGTGCCGGGCGGCGTGGGCGTCGAGCCGGGCCAGCAGGTCGGCCGTGGCGTGGGCGGCGTCGGCGACCGTCCAGGGGACGGGCAGCGCGTCGAAGACGGTGGAGGCGTCGAGTACGCACAGCAGCAGGGCAGCCGGGCTTGAGGTGCTCAGGAGTTCGCGCTCCCAGGCCCCGAAGTCGCCCATGCTCGGGTCGAGTCCGAGGCCGTGGCGCGCGAACTCGGCGGTGAGGGAGGGGACCAGGCCGTCGAGGGTGCCGCTGCCGGTGACGGTGACCTGCACCGGTTCCAGGTGGTGTGCCAAACGGGCGAGGGCCCGGCCGGCCGACTGGAGCGCGCCGAACGGGTCGGGTCCGGCGGCGAGTTCCGCGAGCAGCGCGGGGACTTCGGGGCCGTACCGGCGGAGCGAGCGCAGCCGGTCGAGGGCGTCGGTGGTCATGGCGGGGAGCCTGGGGAGGGTGGCTTAAGTGCGTCTTGTGCAAGGGCGGCTTAAGCGGGGGTGCCGAGGATCGGGCGTCAGTGCGAGGGACCGGACCACCCACCTACAGCCTGGGGAGTGCCATGTCGATGCAGACGTCCGTGTGCGTGGTGGGCGGCGGGCCCGCCGGGCTCACCCTCGCCGTGGAACTGGCCCGGCGGTCCGTGCCCGTCGTCGTCCTGGAAGCGAGCGGGCACTTCAACCGCTCCTTCCGCGGGGAGTCGGTCTCCCCGGACTCCGTCTGGCTGCTGGACCGGCTCGGCCTGCTCGACCGGCTCGACGGGTCCTACGTCCAGATGCACCGCATGGAGATCGACGACAGCGGACACACCGTCTTCCGCGCCGAGTTCGCCGATTTCCGCTACCCGCACCCCTTCCCTGTCGAGCTGCCGCAGCCCACCCTGCTCGCGGCGCTCGCCGAGACCGGCGCCGGACATCCCGGCTTCCGCCTCCTGCAGGGCGCCACCGCGACCGGCCTGCTGTACGACGGCGAGGGCGCGGTCGCCGGGGTGCGGGCCCGCACCCCCGACGGCGAGACCGAGATCCGCGCCAGCCTGACGGTGGCCGCCGACGGACGCTTCAGCAAGGTCCGCGACATGGCCGGCCTCGCCTACCGCAAGGTCCCCCTCGAACGGGATGTCATCTGGCTCAAGCTGCCCTTCCCGTACGACGCCTGGGACGACCGTACGTATCGGGTGCGCATCCGCGGCGACCAGCACGGGCTGTTCATCCCCACCAGGCCCGACAGTGTCCGCGTCGGGTTCAACATCCCCAAGGGCGGGCTGCGGGAGATGCGGGGCCAGGGGCTGCCCGCGCTGTACGAACGACTGGATCTGCTGGCTCCAGAGCTGTCGGCGACCGTGCGCGAGCAGGTGCGCAGTTGGTCCGACACCTCGATGCTGGACATTTTCACGACCGTCGTGCCGCGTTGGTCGGCTCCTGGTCTCGCGCTGATCGGTGACGCGGCGCATACCCTTACCCCGATTCTTGGGCAGGGGGTCAATCACGCGATCATCGATGCCGTGACGTTGGCACCGCGGGTGGCTGCCGCCTTCTCGGACGACGGCGGCTCCACGGCCTCGCTGCTCGCCGCGGCGGAGGCGTTTCAGCGGTCTCGGGAGGGGTCGGTTGCGCGCTCGCGTGCGCTTCAGCTTCGTCAGGAGCGGTTGTTCACGCTTGACGGGGCGATGGGTTCGGCTTGGCGCCGGACGCTTTATCGGGTGGTGAGCAGTAGTCCTCGGCTTACTCGGCGTGTGCTTGCCGGGGCGTATTTTCAGGTGCAGCGGCCGGGGGAGCGGGTGGCAAAAGTGCAGGCCGCGTTGTGACCGATCTGCGGGCCGGGAGGGGCTTGTCGCGCCCACGCGGCGGAGCCGCAAATGTCACAGCCCCGCACCCCTGTCGGGGCGCCACACTTGCTGTTGCTCTCAGCATCAGCCAGTTTCTTGTTGCCTCTGCCTGCGGGTGCGTCGCCGCTGCCGGACTGCTCTGGGCCGTCGTCGTCTACGTTCTTGCCCTCGGTGTGCTGCTGTTGCCGCTGCGTTGGCTCTGTGCCCGCATCGGGCCGTTCCTCGTCCTGCTCGCCGGGCTGTGGATGTTCGTCCAGTCCTCTGCCGTGATCGCCTTCGGTCTGATCACCAGCCCTGCCTCCTTCCTCGTTCTGCGCGGGGTGCAGGGCGCCGGTGCCGCCGCGCTCACCGCCGTCGCGCTGACCTTGCTGCCGCGGGCGTTCCCGTCGCCCGACCGGCGGGAGGCGGCACTGCTCGGGTGGAGTGGCGTGCTGCTTGTCGGTCTCGCGGCGGGGCTCATGCTCGGTGAGAAGGCGTTCTGGATGAATCTCCCGCTCGGTGTGCTCAGCGGGGCCACGACCCTCAGGCTGCTCCGTACACGCCTCGCGGCGTGACCTCTCGCTTCACCACACACGCCACTTCATCCAGCAGCGCACCCTCGTGCGTCCGTGGGAAGAAGTGGCCGCCCGGCACTGTGCGGAGCTCGCAGCCCAGGCCCGCGTAGCGGCGCCAGGCCAGTACCTCCGGGACGCGGACCAGGATGTCCTCCTCGCCCGCGAACAGGTGCAGGGGGACGCGTACCGGCTGCGGGTGCAGCGAGGCCGCGTCCGCGCAGACCCGTAGGTCGTCGCGGATGATCGGGAGCAGGGCGCGCAGCCACTCGGGGTGGTTCAGGAGGAGGGGCGGCAGGCCGCCCAGTCGGGCGAGCGCCGCCGCGAGTTCCGCGTCAGGGGCGTCGATCGGCGCTATGTGCGGCGCGGGCAGGTGCGGTGCGCGGTGGGCCGCCAGGAGCAGGGCCCGGGGGAGCACCGCGCCGCCGGCCTGTCGGCGCAGGGTCAGGGCGTAGCCGACCAGGGCGCCCATACTGTGGCCGTACATCAGGTGGGGTTCGTCGAGGAGTTCGGTCAGGTCCGCTTCCAACGCCCGTACCAACGGCGCGAGTTCCGTGAACCGAGGCTCCCTCGCCCGGCCCTCCCGGCCCGGCAGTCGGACCGGGACCACCTCCACCGGGCAGCCCCGGTCCGCCAGTTCGCCCTGCCAGCGCGCGAAGAGCGATCCTCCCGCGCCGGCGTAGGGGAAACAGAGCAGCCGGAGTGGGGTGGTCATGCCACCGACCACTCGGTCAGCGACGGGTCCTGGGTGAGTACCGCCTGGTGCAGGCGGCGCAGTTCCGGGCACGGTTCCAGGCCGAGGCGTTCGACGCAGGCGGTGCGCAGACGGCCGTAGACCTCAAGTGCCTGCCAGGTGCGGCCGCTTCGGCACAGGGCGACCATCAGCTGGCCGTGCAGGCGCTCGTGGAGGGGGAAACGGGCGGTGAGGCCGGTGAGTTCGCCGAGGAGCAGGTCGTGCCGGCCGAGGCGGAGGTCGGCTGTGATGCGGTCCTCCAGGGCGGTGCGTCGCAGCTCCTCCAGGCGCAGTACCTCCGCCTCCAGCAGGGGTCCCGGTGTGACGTCGGCGAGTGCGGGACCCCGCCACAGCCCCAGGGCCCGCTCCAGCAGGTCCGAGGCCGTGGCGGCGTCTCCCCCCTCCAGCACCGACCGTCCCTGCCGGGCCAGCCGTTCAAAACGTACGGCGTCCGTGCCGTCCGGCGGTGCGTCCAGTACGTAGCCGTTGTACTGCCTGCTGAGGATCTCCCGGGGTCCGGGCACCGCAGCGGGGCCGAGCGCGGCCGCGATCAGGTGGCGCAGTTGCTTGACGTAGGTGTGCAGCGTGGCCGCGGAGCTGCGCGGCGGCCGGTCCCCCCACAGTTCCTCCGCCAGTGCCGCGACACTCACCTTCCGGCCGGAGTCGAGCGCCAGCAGGGCGAGGACCTGCCGTGGCTTCGCCGCGCTCGGCACCACGGATTTCTCCCCCAGTTGTGCCGCCAGCGGGCCGAGTACGGCGATCTCCATCATCCGTCTCCTCGTGGCTCGGTCGAGCGCCACTTATGTTCCGCTTATGCCTCGCTGCACCGACGATGCCAGGCAGGGCGGAACGGAGAGAAGTGTTCCTGACACGACTGCTTCATGAATCCCTCACAGTGTGCGGTTGTTCGGAGACACAGCGCGCACGGCCCTGGTGGCGCCTAGCATCCGTCCGGGGGGTGGGCCGATGGCTGATGCGGCTGACCAGGTCGAACACGTTCGAGTCGGTGCCCTGCGGCTGCTTCTGCTGTCCATGGGCGGCCTGGTGGTCCTCGGGGCCGCGGCCGTGCTGTCCCGGAGCCGGAGCGGGGCCGCCGCGTCGGTGGGCATCCTGGCGCTCCTCGTCGCCTTCGCCGTCCAAGCCGCCTCCTCCGCACCGGGGTTGAGGCATCTGCGCGAGCGGCATGGCCTAGCGGCGCTCGCCCTCCAAGGCTGCCTCGCCGTCCTTCCGGCCGCCGCCTTCGGCCTGACCTGGCCCGGCATGTTCGGCTTCCTCGCCGGCACGCTGCCGCTTGTCGTCAAGGGGCCGGCCGGGCGGTTGCTGGGTGCCGGAGTCGTCGGCGCGACCTGCGCGGCCGGGGTCCTGGTGGGGCTCGAACGGCGTGAATGGGTGCTGGACGGCGCTGCCACGGCCGCCGTCGGGCTCGTCGTCTACGGTGCCACCCGGCTCGCCGAACTCGTCTTCCGCGTCCACGCGTTGCGCGAGCGGCTCGCCTGGGGCGCCGTGGCCCAGGAGCGCCGCCGCTTCGCCCGGGACCTGCACGATCTGCTCGGCTACAGCCTCTCCGCGATCGCCCTGAAGACCGACCTCGCCCACCGGTTGGTCCGCGAGGCTCCCGACCGGGCCCTGGCCGAGCTCGACAGCGCCCGGGACGTGGCCCAGCAGGCCCTCGCCGATGTGCGTTCCGTGGCCCGGGGCCTGCGTGAACTGACCTTCGCCGTCGAGGCAGAGTCGGCACGCTCCCTGCTCGCCGCCGCCGACATACGGGCCGGCGTCGACATCCGCTGCGCGGTGCCGGACGCGGTGAGCACGGTGCTGGCGACCGTGCTGCGCGAGGGCGTCACCAATGTGCTCCGGCACAGCAAGGCGACCCAAGTCTGCATCGAGGTACGGGACTTGGGCAATGGCTTCATCCGGTTCACGCTCGCCAACGACGGGGTGCGCGGGGGTGCGGGCAAGTCCGCGCCGTGCCCCGGCGGCCGGGGCGGGCTCGGCAATCTCGCCGAGCGGCTGGCCGCGGTGGGCGGCAGGCTTACGGTGGACGTCGACGAGCGGGGCTGGCACCGGGTGGTGGCGGAGGCCCCTTCGGCACCGGTTGCGGAGTAGCGGCTCCGGACCTCACAGCAGCCGACCCGCCCTCGGTCCAAGCCTCACAACAGCCACCCCGCCTCCTCCGCGATCCGCACCGCGTCCAGCCGATTCCGTGCCCCCAGCTTCGTCACGGCCGACGTCAGATAGTTCCGCACGGTCCCCACCGACAGATGCAGCCCGTCCGCGATCTCCGACGCCTCCGCCCCCCGCGCCGCGCGCCGCAGCACCTCGGTCTCCCGGTCGGTGAGCGGGCTCTCACCGTCGTCCAGCGCGGCCAGCGCCAGCTCGTTGTCGAACACCCGCTGCCCGGCGGCCACTTGACGCACCGCCTCGGCGAGCCGTCCGGCCGGCGCGTCCTTGAGGACGAACCCGGTGACCTTCTGGGTCAGCGCCCGGCGCAGGGTGCCGGGATTGCCGAGGCTGGTGATGATCACCGTGCGGCACTCGGGGAGGGCCTCCCGGAGTTGGGCCGCCGCGCTGATGCCGTCGAGCCGCGGCAGATGGACGTCGATCACGGCGACGTCCGGCCGGGACGCGAGGGCGGCGCCGAGGATGGCGTCGCCCGCCGCGACCTCCGCGACGACGTCCAGATCGGGTTCCAGATTGAGCAGCGCGACCAGCGCGCCCCGGACCATGCCCACGTCCTCGGCCAGCAGGATGCGTATCAACGTCCCCCCAGGATCCGCCCGGCGCCAGTAGCACACCTCCGCGAGCTCGGGAGTCTATCCACCCCATATGACCGATTCGATGTCGCCCGGAGGTCGACGCCGTAAAGCAGCCAGACCGGCCGCTAGGCGGGCTCGGTGCGATGCGAACCGATGAGCGACTCCTCGGCTTCCCGGGGCTCCGGAGCCTCAGGCTTCCCGCGCACCGGCGCGGGGCTCTCCGAGAGACCCACGCGGGCGTGCAGTCGGCGCAGCGGTCCCGGTGCCCACCAGGTGGCGCGGCCGGTCAGCCGTAGCACCGCCGGGACCAGCAGTGCGCGTACGACCATGGCGTCCATCAGCACGGCGAGCCCCACCCCGAGGCCCAGCATCTTGATGTTGGTCACCCGGGAGGTCCCGATGGCCACCATCACGAACCCGAGGATCACGGCCGCGGCGGTGATCAGACCGCCGGTGCGCCGGATGCCGAACTCCACGGCGGCGCGGTGGTCGCCGGAGCGCTCGTACTCCTCCTGGATCCGGGAGACCAGGAAGACGCCGTAGTCCATGGAGAGTCCGAAGGCCACGCAGAACATCAGCACCGGCAGCGCGGTCTCGATGTCCCCGGTCGGGGTGAAGCCGAGCGGGCCCGACAGATGGCCCTCCTGGAAGACCCACACGACCGCCCCGAACATGGCGGTCAGGGACAGCGCGTTGACCACCACCGCCAGCAGCGGCAGCAGCAGACTGCCGGTCAGCAGGAAGATCAGCAGCAGGGTCGTCACCGCGATGGCGCCGAGCGCCCAGGGCAGCCGGTCTGCCGTTCCCTGTTGGGTGTCGTGGAGCACGGCGGCGGGGCCGGTTACTGAAGCCTTGAAAGGTACAAGAATTGACCGAATGTCAGTCACCAGATCGAGTGAACTCGCGGAAGTGGCCTCTCCATCGGGGAGAACTGTGACGTATCCTGCGCCTTTCCCTGCCTGGGCCCCCTCCACCGGCGTCGCCGGGCGCACCCGCTCGCCGTCGACGTACAGCCCCCCGGGACCGGAGACCCGTACGACATGGGGCAGCGCCGAGACCGTACGGCTGAACTCGCCGAGCGCGTCCGGAGAGACGCCGTCGCCCTCCGCGAGGACCGCGAGCGCGCTGCCGGGGCTGCCCGGGAACTGATCGCGGATGTGCTGCTGGACGACATGCGCGGTCGTCGTCGACGGTAGCTGACGGTCGTCGGCCGTCCCGAACCGCACGTCCTTGAACGGCAGTCCGAGCGCGACGAGCAGGACCGTGACACCGACGAGGAACACCGGGGCGCGCCGCATCACCAGTCGCGCCAGGACCGCCCAGCCCGCCCCCGGCTCCCGCCCGCCACCCGGTCGGCGCTTCGGCAGCAGCCGGCGTACGTCGAGCGCGTCGACCCGGCGCCCGAGCAGCACCAGCAGCGCGGGCAGCGCGATCAGCGAGGCCGCCGCAGAGATCAGCACCACCGCGATACCGGCGTAGGCGAACGACCGCAGGAAGTACTGCTCGAAGGCGAACATCGACGCCAGCGACACGGCCACGGTCAGCGCCGAGAACAGCACCGTGCGCCCGGCGGTGCGCAGTGAGGTGGCCACCGCCTCAGGTGGCGCGGCGCCCGCGGCGAGCTCCTCGCGATAGCGCCGGACGATGAACAGGGCGTAGTCGATGGCGAGTCCGAGACCGAGGGCCGTGGTGAGGTTCTGGGCGTACACCGAGACCTCGGTGAACTCGGTGAGCACGCGCAGCACGGCCCCCGTGCCCAGGATCGCCATGATGCCGACCAGCAGCGGCAGCAGCGCGGCGACCGCACTGCCGAAGACGATCACCAACAGGACCAGGGTGACCGGCAGCGCGATCATCTCCGCCCGGACCAGATCCTCCTCGATCACCTCCTGCGAGGCATGCCGCACGGCGGCCGGACCGCCCACCGCCACCTCGACGGGCCCCTGCCGCCCCGCGTACGACGGCTCGATGCGCTCCAGTACGGCGTCCACCGCGTCCTCGTCGCCCGCGATGCGCGCGGTGATCAGCGCCTCGCCGCCGTCCTTCGCCCTGAGCGCCGGCTCCTTGCCGTCCCAGTACGACACGACTCCGCCGACCGACTTCTCGGCGTCCAGCCGCCGGGCCAACTCACGTGCCTCGGCCGCGACTTCCGGATCGTCCACGCCCTCCTTCGCCGACACCATCAGCAGCAGGTTCGGCTGCGAGGCCGGCCAGCGCTCCTCCAACACCCCGGTGGCGTACGTCGATTCCGCCCCCGGGATCTGGGAACCGCCGCTGCTCATCCGGTCCGCCGCGCCGCCGCCGAGCACGGCCGCACAGCCGGTCACCACCAGGACGACGAGCAGCAGCAGACGGGGCCGGGCCATGACGGCCCGGCCCCACCTCCCCCCGCCCCGGTCGTCCGCTCGCGAATTCGTCATCGCACCCTGCCCCTCCGAGTCGGCTGACGGGGAGCCGATGGTGACGAGGGGGGCTTAAGCGCCGGTTGCGGTGCGGCGCGCGGGCGGCGGAGGCCGATCTTCACCCGTCACGGTGAGTGGTTTCGCACCGGCGTACGCCGTGACGCGCCGTGTGCGAATGATTCCCCAGCGTGCAAATGGAGCCGAGAGTACTCCTGCCCCGGGGGTGATTTCAGGTGCTTGCTGAATATGACACGGCGATGATCCGGTCGGACTAAGCTCGCCCGCAGCGCACCGAGTTGAGGCGTATTCGTGCGCTTGTTCCAAAACCTCCCGAAGATTCAGAACGTTCCATGACGTACCCCCCTGCAAGTCCCCCGACTCCCAGCCGATTCCTTTCAGAGGGCCCACATGGTGAGTGTTCAACCCCCTCCCGCCTCCCAGCCCCGACGCCGTGAACTCCCGTACGCGCGCGTGCTGTTGCCGCCCGCCATACTGATGGCCGCGGCGACCGGAGCCGCCGCCGCCCTGGTGACGGGGCCGGCCCGGGCCGCCGTCGGCTGGTGCGGCGCTGTCGCCACGGTTCTGGTGATCGCCACCGCGGCCCAAGTCGTACGCCGCGGCCGCGCCCTGCGCAGCGCGCGCGAGGAGCACGCCCGTAACACCGCGTATCTGGAGCGCCAGATCGCCGACCACGACTACGAGATGCGGCGCCTCGCCGGGGAGATCGTGCCCGTCGCGATCGATTACATGCATCGCGGCAATTCCCCCGCAGAGGTGATTCGCCACCTCCCGGTGCTCAACCCCGACTACCGGCACCTCACCGAGCCGCAGCTGGCGTTGATCCAGATCGTGCTGCAGATCATCGACGAAGAGGAAGCCCTGCGGGACTCCGCTCAGCGCTCCTTCGTCAACATCGCCCGCCGCGTCCAGGCGATCGTGCACCAGCAGAACAAGGAACTCCTCGAAATGGAGGAGGACCACGGCCGCAACCCCGAGGTCTTCGACGACCTGCTGCGCATCGACCACGGCACCGCGCTGATCGGCCGTCTCGCCGACTCCATCTCCGTCCTCGGCGGCGGCCGCCCCGGCCGTCAGTGGCCCGAACCCGTCGCGCTCTACAGCGTGCTGCGCGGCGCGATGTCCCGCATCCTGGAGTACCGGCGCATCTCGCTGGACAACATCTGCAAGGTCAACATCCGCGGTATCTCCGTCGAGCCGGTCATCCACGCGGCCGCCGAACTCCTCGACAACGCCACCCGCTACTCGCCGCCGCAGACCAAGGTGCATGTCACCGCCACCGAGGTGCAGACCGGCGTAGCCATCGAGATCGAGGACGCCGGCGTCAGCCTCAGCGAGGAGGCCCGCGCCAAGGTCGAGGGCATGCTGGAGGCCGCCAAGGCCGGCGTCGACCTCCAGGAACTCGGCGACACGCCCCGCCTCGGCCTCGCCGTCGTGGGCCGCCTGTGCACCGCCTTCGACATGCAGGTCTCACTGCGCAGTTCGGCGTACGGCGGCGTCCGCGCCGTCCTCATCGTGCCGCGCGAGATGATGACCACCGAACCCGCGGCCGGCTATGCCCACGGCATCGGCGCCGCCGCCAAGCCCCTGCCGGAACCCGGCGCCCTCGAAGGCCCCAAGCGCAAGCCGAAGACGCGCCGCCCCACCAACTCGCGCATCCCCGATGGGCTCTCCCTGGAGGACGACGTCCCGGTCGTCACCGAGTGGACCGCCAACGGCCTGCCGCAGCGCCGCAGCCGGGTCAAGACGCCGCTCCACGAGCAGATCGCCCAGCAGGCCAAGGTCGAACGCGAGGAGCGGGAGCGCATCGCGCGGGGCGAGAAGCCCCTGTGGGGCAACCACGTCATCAAGTCCGAGCCCGACCCCGAGCCGGAGCCCGAGGACGACACCCCGCCCGGCCTGTGGGTGGAGGCCTTCTGGGAGGGCCTCAAGCGCGACCCCGATCCCAACGCATTCCGCCAGCCGACCAACGAACCGGCCCACGCCCCGGCCGATGACGAGGGGGACCTCAAGTGATCCAGCAGCGAGCCAACTTCGACTGGATGCTCAAGGATCTTGCCGACGGTGTACCCGGCATCGAGATGATCGTCGTGCTCTCCGCCGACGGCCTGCGCATCGCCCGGCACGGCGGTGACCCCGACGCCGCCGACCGGGTCGCCGCGGCCTGCGCGGGCCTGCAGAGCCTGGCGAGTGCCGTCGCGCACGAGATCCCGAACAGCGACGGCACGATGAAGCTGGTCATCATCGAGATCAACCGCGGCTACTTCTATCTGATGGCCGCAGGTCCCAACGCCTATCTCGCGGTCCTCTCCGACACGTTCGCCGAGCCCGGCCTGATGAGCAACCGCATGCGGGACCTGGTCGCCCGGATCGGGCCGCACCTGACCAGCCCGCCCCGGCGCAACGGGCAGACCGTATGACTCCTCCGCAACGCCAGAGGCGCTACCCCAAGCCACCGCCCGCCCCGCAGCAGCCGCTCAAAGAGGGTGAGCGCAAGAACCCCGAGCGGATGTTCGTGGTCGGCGGAGACGGTGAGGCGCGGGCCAATCTCGACCTGGTCACCTTAATCGTGGCGAGCGCCGACCCACCGCCTTCCGCGACGCCCGAGCAGACGGCGCTGCTCCGGCTCTGCACGGCCCCGCTCTCGGTGGCCGAGCTGTCCGCCTATCTCCACCTTCCGTTCAGCGTGGTGACCGTCGTGCTCACCGAGATGCTGGCGGACGAACTGGTCGAGCAGCACAAGCCGCTGGTGCGGCAGTCGGTCGCCGACCGTTCCCTCCTCGAAGCGGTGATGCATGGACTTCAAAGACTCTGACACCATCCCGGGACCACGCACCGAGGACCGACTGCCGCAGACCGCCCAGGCCGCGGTGAAGATCGTCATCGTCGGCGGTTTCGGCGTCGGCAAGACGACCATGGTCGGCTCGGTCAGCGAGATCAGACCGCTGACCACCGAAGAGACCATGACGCAGGCCGGGATCGGTGTCGACGACAACTTCGGCTCCGACACCAAGACGGCCACCACCGTCGCCATGGACTTCGGCCGCATCAGCATCACCGAGAAGCTGGTCCTCTACCTCTTCGGCACCCCCGGCCAGGAACGCTTCTGGTTTCTGTGGAACGGCCTGTTCGAGGGGGCGCTGGGCGCGGTCGTGCTGATCGACACCCGCCGCCTCGAGGTCAGCTTCGATGTCATGGGGCGACTCGAGGAGCGCGGAGTGCCCTTCGTCGTTGCCGTCAACTCCTTCCCGGACGCTCCCCGTTACGCCATCGAGGAGCTGCGGCAGGCCCTCGACCTCGGCCCGCATGTCCCCATCGTGGAGTGCGACGCCCGCCGCCGCGCCTCCAGCCGGGACACCCTCATGACCCTGATGCGCTTCCTGCACTCGCTCGCCATGACGGGCGCGCTCACCTGACCGACGTACCCCGAACTCCCTTGACACCGGATCCACTTCGGAGCGACCACGTGACGCCTGAATCCCACTCCCTGACCGGCACGGACGACCCGCGGTCCGGACCGCCGCCCGGCTGCCCCGCCCACGGCCTCGGGCCAGGGGGACTGCGCCGGCTCTACGGTCCCGACGCGGAGGACCTGGACGAGCTGTACGAGGAACTGCGCGACCAGCACGGGCCGGTGGCGCCGGTGCTGCTGCACGACGACGTGCCGATGTGGGTGGTCCTCGGCCACGCCGAGAACCTGCATATGCTCCGCACCCCCTCGCAGTTCTGCCGGGACAGCCGTATCTGGAACCCGCTGCTGGAGGGCATGGTCAAGCCCGACCATCCGCTGATGCCGCACATCGCCTGGGAGCCGATCTGCTCCTACGCCGAGGGCGACGAGCACCTCAGGCTGCGCGGCGCGGTCACCGGCGCCATGTCCACCATCGACCACCGCGGCATCCGGCGGTACATCTACCGCTCCACACAGCGCCTGGTGAACGAGTTCTGCGAGCAGGGCAGGGCCGATCTGGTCGGCCAGTTCGCCGAGCATCTGCCGATGGCGGTGATGTGCGAGATCCTCGGCATGCCCGACGAGTACAGCGACCGGATGGTGCAGGCCACCCGCGACATGCTGCGCGGCACCGAGACCGCCATCGCCAGCCACGCCTACGTCGTGGGCGCCCTGCAGCGGCTCACCGAGCGCCGACGCGCCGAGCCCGCCGCGGACTTCGCCAGCCAGCTGATGAGCCACCCGGCCCGGCTCACCGACGACGAGGTCACCAAGCACCTCTGGGTCGTCCTCATGGCGGCCTACGAGGCCACCGCCAACCTCATCGCCAACGTGCTGCGCATGGTCCTCACCGACCCGCGGTTCCGCGCCCAGCTCAAGGGCGGCCAGATGACGGTGCCGGAGGCGGTCGAGCAGTCCCTGTGGAACGAGCCGCCGTTCAGCACGGTCTTCGCCTACTACGCCAAGCAGGACACCGAGTTGGGCGGCCAGCGCATCCGCCAGGGCGACGGACTGCTCTTCGGTATCGCACCGGGCAATGTCGACCCGCGGGTCCGGCCCGACCTCGCCGCCAATATGCAGGGCAACCGCTCCCACCTCGCCTTCGGCGGCGGTCCGCACGAGTGCCCCGGCCAGGACATCGCCCGTGGCATCGCCGACGTCGGCGTCGACGCGCTGCTGATGCGGCTGCCGGACGTCCGACTCGACTGCGACGAGGAGGATCTGAGCTGGCGTCAGTCGATCTCCTCCCGGCACCTGGTGGACCTCCCGGTCCGCTTCGAGCCGCAGCCGCAGCAGGACGTGACGATGAAGCCGAGCCTCAACCAGGTACCGCCACCACGCCCGGCCTGGCAGGTCACCAACGTCCCGCGCCTCCAGCCCACGCCCCAGCCGGCACCCCCGGCCCCACAGCCCGTGCCGACCCCCGAACCCCCGCGCAGGCCCAACGCATGGCGCCGCTTCGTCCGCTGGTGGAGGGGCTACTGACCGTCCCAGGAGTCTTACGACCGACCGGCCCAGGTGTCGTACGACGCCCAGGCCCCGAGCACCCGCCCGCTCCGGAACCGGTGCTCCGCCCC
This sequence comes from Streptomyces sp. NBC_00287, assembly GCF_036173105.1. Lineage (NCBI taxonomy): Bacteria > Bacillati > Actinomycetota > Actinomycetes > Kitasatosporales > Streptomycetaceae > Streptomyces > Streptomyces sp. NBC_00287. The sequence continues at coordinate 1,892,901 of NZ_CP108053.1, read as the reverse complement.
CGTGACCGGATCGGTGAACTCCAGTGCCCGCGCGAGCAGTTGCAGCGGGCGCCGGAAGTCACCGGCCGGCACGGGGTCGGCCACCCTCGGATAGAGCGGATCGCCGAGGATCGGCACACCGAGCGCGTTCATATGGACCCGCAGCTGATGGGTCTGCCCGGTGGCGGGCAACAGCCGGTACCGTCCCAGCCCGTCGCCCCGATGCTCGACGAGCTCGACCCGGCTCACCGCGTTGACCTCACCCTGCACCTCCCGCGCGGCAAGCACCCCGCGCTCCTTGAGGATCCGGCTGCGCACGGTCGTAGGTAGACCGAGCGAGGGATCGTACGGCGCGACAGCCTCGTACTCCTTGCGCACCCGCTTGTCGCGGAACAGCGTCTGATACGCCCCCCGCTCCTCGGGCCGCACGGTGAACAGCACGAGCCCGGCGGTGAGCCGGTCCAGCCGGTGCGCGGCCCCGAGCATCGGCAGCCCGAGCTCGCGCCGCAGCCGTGCCAGCGCGGTCTCCTTGACATGGCTGCCCCGCGGGGTGGTGGCGAGGAAGTGCGGTTTGTCGGCGACGACGATGTGCTCGTCGCGGTGGACGATCTCCAGCGGGAACGGCACGGGCACCTCATCGGGCAGCTCCCGGTGGAACCACACGAACATCCCCGGCACATAGGCCGCGTCGCCCGCGACGGCCCGCCCGTCGGCCCCGATGAACAGGCCGTCCTCAAACATCCGGTCGACGACGCCGTCACCCGCCGAGAGCCGCTCCACGAGATGCTCCCGCACGGTGGCCCAGGCCCCCTCGCCCGGCAATCGCACCCGCACCGGATCGACCCCGTCGCGCTGCGGCAGCGGGGAAGGCGGGGGAGGGGTCCTGCGTCTCATCACGATCAAGGGTACGGCGCCGGAGTGCCGCCACTGGGCGGTTAAGATCACGCTCTCCAGCAGAGAACGATCATGGGGGGGCCATGAGCAGGAGTCGGCGTGCCCGCAGACGTGCGGTGCGCGGTGTGATGGCGGTGCTTGCCGTCGCGGCCGTCGCGGGGTGTTCGTCGAGCAAGGAGCTGCCGGATCTCACCGGTGCGCAGCTTCAGTCGGCGCAGGACCGGGCGCAGAGCGCCGGGTTCGGGAATCTGAGCTCCGAGGATGCGACCGGGCAGGGGCGGGCGCAGGTGTGGGACCGGAACTGGCGGGTGTGCTCGCAGGAGCCGAAGGCCGGCGAGCTGGACCCCGAGACCTTGGTGATCTTCTCGGTCGTCAAGGAGGGGGAGTCCTGCCCCGCGACCACCGAGGGCTACCTGGCCATGCCGGGCGATGAGATGCCCAGCTATGTCGGGCGCAATCTCATGGACGCCATGAACCAGATGGCCGCCCTGACCGGTGAGGTGACCGCGACGGACGCCACGGGGGAGGGCCGTAACACCGACAACGAGAACGACTGGCGGGTCTGCGGCAGCATCCCCGCGGTCGGCGAGATCATCGACGAGAACGTGGAGTTCGAGGCCGTTCCCGTCGACGAGAAGTGCCCTTAGACGGAAAGGGCCCGTGCCGGTCCCGGCTCGGGCCCCGCTTCTCAAGCCGCCGAGGTGCCTTCCTGCTCCGCCTCGATACGCGCGTTCCAGTCCCGCTTCGCGGCCTGCCAGCCGTCCTCGTTGTGGCCGAGGCGCCAGTAGCCGGAGATCGAGAGGTCCTCGCGGGGGATCTGGCGCTCGACGCGCAGCAGCCGGCGGAGGTCCTTCACGAAGGCCGCCTCGCCGTGGACGAAGGCGTGCAGCCGGCCCTCGGGGAAGGACAACGCGCGGACCGCCTCGCTCACGGCCTCGCCGACCGGGCGGTCTCCGCGGTGCAGCCAGATCACCTCCACATCGGAGTCGATCTTCTGCTCCTCCTCCGGGCCCGCGATCTCCACGAAGGCATACGCCGTGGCACCGGCGGGCAGCGCCTCCAGGGAGCAGGCGATGGCCGGCAGGGCGCTCTCATCACCGACGAGGAGATGCCAGTCGGCGGTGGCGTCGGGCGCGTAGGCGCCGCCCGGGCCCATGAACCGCACGGTCTCGCCGGGCCTGGCGCGCAGGGCCCAGGGTCCCGCGAGGCCCTCGTCGCCGTGGATCACGAAGTCCAGCGTCAGCTCGCGGTGCTCGGGGTCCCAGGCACGCACCGTGTAGGTACGGGTCACCGGCCACTGCTCGCGCGGGAACTCCTCCCGGATCCGCTCCAGGTCGAAGGGCTCGGGGTAGGTGACCCCCTCGGGACCGAAGAGCAGCTTCACATAGTGGTCCGTGCAGGTGTCGGCCGAGAAGTCGGCCAGGCCCTCCCCGCCGAGCACCACGCGCTGCATATGCGGGGTCAGCCGTTCGGTGCGGACGACCTGCGCGGAGTGGGGCTTCCGCGGCTTGCGGGCAGGGCGTTCTGCCATGACGGCCTCCCTCGTATCAGCTTAGGTTTACCTAAGTTAGCACCTCGTCCGCCGAATGGCCCCTGCGGCAAAGCGCGTGAAGGAGAATTTAAGGGACGAATTCCCTGCCCAACGAACCTCATTCACTCGATGGGGAACGCCCTTCACACGGCCAGCGTCGTCAGCAGCCGCTGCAAAGATCCCCCGAGCCCCCACCGCTCCGCCAGCCCCTTGAGCGCAGCCTGATCGTGCGGGATGTGCGGCAGCGCGGTGTCCACGTCCGGCAGCGGTACGTCGCCCGCGACCCGTACGACCGTGGGCGCCACCGCGAGATACGGCCGCGACTCGTCCAGCCGCTTGCGCTGCGTCGGTGTCAGCTTCGCCTTGGGGTCGTCCACCGCCGCCATGATCCCGGCCAGGTCCCCGAACTCGGTGAGCAGCTTGGCCGCCGTCTTCTCGCCGATACCGGGCACGCCCGGCAGACCGTCGCTCGGGTCGCCGCGCAGCAGCGCCAGATCCGCGTATCCCCGGCCGTCGACGCCGTACTTCTCGCGCAGCCACGCCTCGTCGGTGAGCTGGAGCGTGCCCACGCCCTTGAGCGGGTACAGCACCCGGATCCCCCGCGCGTCGTCCACCAGCTGGTACAGGTCGCGGTCCCCCGTGACGATGTCCACCGGGCCCTTCGCCCGCGCGGTGAACGTGCCGATCACATCGTCCGCCTCGTACCCCTCGACCCCCACGCGCGCGATGCCGAGCGCGTCCAGGACCGCCTCGATGACCGGCACCTGCGGCGAGAGCGTGTCGGGCACGACCTCCTCGTCGGGGCCGACCTCATGCTCCTCCGCGACCCGGTGCGCCTTGTACGAGGGGATCAGATCCACCCGCCACTGCGGCCGCCAGTCGGCGTCCATGCAGGCCACCAGGGCGTCCGGGCGGTGGTCCTTCACCAGGCGGTCGATGAAGTCCAGCAGCCCGCGCACGGCGTTCACCGGAGTGCCGTCCGGGGCCTTCACGGAGTCCGGCACGCCGAAGTAGGCGCGGAAGTAGAGCGAGGCGGTGTCGAGGAGCATCAGTCGTCCGGTCACGCCACGCATCATGCCGTACGCCACTGACAGCGGCTCCTTGCCGCAACAGGTTGCGTCAGGCGCGTCCGCTGTGGGCTAGGCCACTTGTGCGTTTGTGTCCGGGGAACGGGGGCAGGCGCCGCCTCGGAGCGATGCCGCCACGTGCGCCGCGTCGCTCCCTCTTTTATTGAGGTTCTTCCTCGGTCATTGAGATCCACCGCCGTCGAGAACGAGAAGGTACGCGTGTCAGCCAGGCTAGAAGCCGAACATCTCTACAAGGTGTTCGGCAGACGACAGGACGAGGCAGTGGAGCGGCTCCGCGGCGGAGCCGACCGGGAGGAGCTGCGCGCCGACGGCACCACCGCGGCCGTCATCGACGCCTCCTTCACCGTGGAACCGGGCCAGATCTTCGTCGTCATGGGCTTGTCCGGCTCCGGCAAGTCCACGCTGCTGCGCATGCTCAACGGTCTGCTGGAGCCGACCGCCGGACAGGTCCGCTTCGACGGCCAGGACCTGACCGCGCTCAGCCCCCGCGATCTGCGCGCGGTCCGCGCCCGGAAGATCAGCATGGTCTTCCAGCACTTCGCGCTCTTCCCGCACCGCAGCGTCGTCGAGAACGCGGCCTACGGTCTGGAGGTCCAGGGCGTCCCCAAGGCCGAGCGCCTCGCGCGGGCCACCGAGGCCCTGGAGCTGTGCGGCCTCAAGGGCTGGGAGAAGTCCTGGCCCGACGAGCTGTCCGGCGGTATGCAGCAGCGCGTCGGCCTCGCCCGCGCGCTCGCCACCGACGCCGATCTGCTGCTGATGGACGAGTCCTTCAGCGCCCTGGACCCGCTGATCCGCCGCGATATGCAGGACCAGCTGCTGGAGCTCCAGACGAAGCTGAAGAAGACCATCGTCTTCATCACCCACGACCTCAACGAGGCCATGCGCCTGGGCGACCGCATCGCCGTCATGCGCGACGGCCGTATCGTCCAGATCGGCACCGCCGAGGACATCCTGGTGCGCCCCGCCGACGACTACGTCGCCTCCTTCACCCAGGACGTCGACCGCTCCCGCGTGCTCACCGCCTCCTCCGTCATGAACCGCGACGTCCGCGGCGACGAGGCCGACTGCGCCTGCGCGACCGCGACGCCCGACACCCCCTTCCACGACCTGTGCGCCCTCAGCGCCCGCCTCTCCCACCCGGTCGCGGTGCTGGACGGCAAGAAGAAGCTGGTCGGTGTCGTCCCGCGGCAGCGGCTTGTCGGCTTCCTCGGTGACGAGACCGCCGAACCGGAACCGTGCCCCTCCCCGCGCGACAAGGGCGGAGAGAAGGTGACCGCCCGTGCCTAGGATCGAGTTCGGTTCGTGGGTCAACGACGCGGTCGAGTGGCTCACCACCCACATGGGCTGGCTCTTCGACTTCCTGGAACAGGTCTTCCGCGGCGCCTACGAAGGTGTCGACGCCGTCCTCCAGGCGCCCGAGCCCCTGCTGCTCACCGGCATCTTCGCGGTGATCGCGTGCTGGCTGCGCGGCACGCTCGCCGGCGTTCTCACCTTCGTCGGCTTCGCCTTCGTGATCTCCCTCGACCTGTGGGAGGACGCGATGGTGACCCTGTCGCTGGTCCTCGTCGCCACGGTCATCGCGCTGGTGATCTCGGTGCCGCTCGGCATCTGGGCGGCGCGCTCCAACCGGGTCAGCGCGATCGTCCGGCCAGGACTCGACCTGATGCAGACGCTGCCGGCGATGGTCTATCTGATCCCGGCGATCCTCTTCTTCGGCAGCGGCGCCGCCGCGGGCATCGTCGCCACCCTCGTCTTCGCGCTCGCCCCCGGTGTGCGCATGACCGAGCTGGGTATCCGCCAGGTCGACAAGGAACTGGTCGAGGCCGCCGAGGCGTTCGGCACCACCCCGCGCGACACCCTGCTGCGCGTCCAGCTCCCGCTGGCCCTGCCCACCGTGATGGCCGGCGTCAACCAGGTCATCATGCTCGGCCTGTCCATGGCTGCCATCGCCGGCATGGTCGGCACCGGCGGCCTCGGCGGTGACGTCAACGAGGCCATCGGCCAGCTCAACATCGGCCTCGGCGCCGAGGCGGGCATCGCCATCGTGATCCTCGCGATCTACCTGGACCGGATGACCAGCGCGCTCGGCACCCAGGTCTCCCCGCTCGGCCGCCGCACCGCCGCCCGGCTGCGCGCCGCCCAGGGCCTGAAGATCTGGGCGTACCGCCCCCGCGCCTCCGTCGCCGTGGTCGGCGTCGTCGTGCTCGCACTCGTCGCGGGCGGTATGGGCGTCTTCGGCGGCGCCGACAAGACCGAACCGGTCGCGGGCGGCGACAACGTCGGCCAGGGCAAGAAGATCAGCATCGGCTACATCCCCTGGGACGAGGGCGTCGCCTCCACCTTCCTCTGGAAGGAGATCCTGGAGCAGCGCGGCTACGAGGTCGAGGCGAAGCAGTTCGACGCGGGCCCTCTCTACACCTCCCTCGCCCAGGGCGACATCGACTTCCAGACCGACTCCTGGCTGCCCACCACCCACGAGCAGTACTGGAAGAAGTACGGCTCCCAGCTCGACGACCTCGGCTCCTGGTACGGCCCGACCTCCCTCGAACTGAGCGTGCCCTCCTACATGAAGGACATCGACTCTCTGGAGGACCTCAAGGGCAAGGCCGGGCAGTTCGACGGCAAGATCACCGGCATCGAGTCCAGCGCCGGCATGATGAGCCTGCTCAAGAGCAAGGTCCTGGGGGAGTACGGCCTGGACAAGGAGTTCAAGGTCGTCGACAGCTCGACGCCCGCCATGCTGGCCGAGCTCAAGCGGGCGTACGCCAAGCAGGAACCGATCGTCGTCACGCTCTGGTCGCCGCACTGGGCGTACAGCGACTACAAGCTGAAGAAGCTCAAGGACCCGAAGGGCGCCTGGGGCGAGGGCGACGGCGTGCACACGCTGTCCCGCAAGGGCTTCGCCGAGGAGAACCCGGTCGTCGGTGAGTGGCTGAAGAACTTCAAGCTCACCGAGGAGCAGCTCACCAGCCTGGAGTCGGAGATCAACAAGGCCGGCAAGGGCAGGCAGCAGGACGCCGTGCGCGCATGGCTGAAGGGCAACCCGGGTCTCGTCGACCAGCTCGCCCCGGTCAAGAACACCGAGACCCCGGCCGAGGCGAAGCGCCCGCTGGACGTGGCCTGGTTCCCCTGGGACGAGGACATCGCCGTCACCTATCTGTGGAAGAACGTCCTGGAGCGGCGCGGCTACAAGCTGAACCTCAAGCAGATGGACGTGGGCCCGGTCTACACCGGCCTCGCCTCCGGCGACCTCGATCTCAACTTCGACGCCTGGCTGCCGTATGCCCAGAAGAACTACTGGGACAAGAGCAAGGACAAGCTCCACGATCTGGGGACCTGGTACGAACCGACCTCGCTGGAGCTCGCCGTGCCGTCCTATGTGAAGGGCGTCGACTCCCTGGAGGACCTCAAGGGCAAGGGCGACACCTTCGACGGGAAGATCGTCGGCATCGAGCCCGGCACCGGCGAGATGAACCTCCTCAAGACCAAGGTGCTGCCCGGATACGGCCTGGACGACGAGTACGAGGTCGTCGACGGATCCACCCCGGCCATGCTCGCCGAGCTCAAGCGCGCCTACGCCAAGAAGGAGCCCATCGCCGTCGTGCTGTGGTCGCCGCACTGGGCGTACAGCGAGTACGAGCTGACCAAGCTGAAGGACCCGCAGAAGTTCTTCGGTGAGGGCAACACGATCCGGACGATCTCCAACAAGGACTTCCCCGAGCAGTACCCGCAGCTCACGGAGTGGATCAAGAACTTCAAGATGAGCGAGGACGAGCTCGGCACCCTTGAGCAGGAGATCAAGGACCGCGGCCAGGGCCATGAGGAGGAGGCCGTCGCCGCGTGGCTCGAGGAGCACCCGGAGATGGTCGACCGGATGACCCCCGCGGCCTGAACCCCGCATACGGCGGGCGTCCGGCACACCTGACGGTGCCGGACGCCCGCCTTCTCTTTGTGGGCGAGAACTTTGTGTGCGAAATCCGGCCAACTAGGCTGATGGGATGTCGTTCACCGGCCCGACCAGGCCATTCGTCCACGGGAGCCACGCCCGCGCAGGCGGGAATGGCATGCAGTCCCGCGTCGGCCGGGTCCGGTGATGGCGCGAACTGTGAGGTCGTGGGTCTCGCGGTGTGTCGTCGATGTGACGGGCGCATGAAACGGTTTGCCGAACATGCGTAGGGTGCAGAGAACTCATCAGAGGACTCGGCCGAGACTCGGCACCGGACGACGAGCGAAGGAGGGAGCCGGAGCGATGGGCGACCACAAAGAACAGCCCCTGCGGGTGGGCGCGGCCGTACGGCGGCGGCGTCGCGCGCTGGAGCTCACCCTCGCCGTCGTGGCCGAGCGCAGCGGCCTGTCGGTGCCCTTCCTGAGCCAGGTGGAGAACGACCGCGCCCGCCCCAGCAGAAGCTCCCTGGAGAAACTCGCCGACGCCCTGCGCACCACGGCCGTCGAACTCCTCGCAGCGGCCGACCCCGCGTGCAGCGTGGACGTCGTACGCGCCGAGTGCACTGAGGTGACCCCCGAGCCGCGGACGCGTTCCCTGGTGCGCGGCCACCATCAGATGCACGCCTCCGAGTTCACCGGGGACCATGACGCGGGCCGTGAATTCCAGTACCGCAACGACCAGTTGATGTACGTCGCCGACGGCGCCGTCGAGATCGAGGCGGAGGGGCGCGCCTACCGGCTCGGCCGTGGCGACACCCTGTACCTCACCGGCGGGGTCCGCCACCGCTGGCGGGCCACGGTGCCGGAGACCCGGGTGGTGGTCGTCGCGGTGGCCGAGCACATCGAGGCCGTCCAGGACCGGCCGCGCTGATGCGCGTCGTCTCCCTGGTGCCGTCCCTGACGGAGGCCGTGGCTCTCTCGGCCCCCGGCGTCCTGGTCGGCGTCACGGACTGGTGCACGCATCCGGCGGACCTCGGCGTGGCCCGGATCGGCGGCACCAAGAATCCCAAGACCGAGCGGATCGTCGACCTCGCCCCCGACCTGGTGATCGCCAACGAGGAGGAGAACCGCGCCCCCGACCTCGCGGACCTGCGGGCGGCGGGCATCGAGGTGCTGCTCACCGAGGTCCGCGATGTGCCGGAGGCCTTCCGGGAGCTGGACCGGGTGCTGACCGCGTGCGGGACCGGGACCCGGCCGCGCTGGCTGGACGAGGCGGAGCGGACCTGGTCGGCGCTGCCGGCCCCTGACCGCCGTACGTCCGCCGTGGTGCCGATCTGGCGGCGGCCCTGGATGGTGCTGGGCCGCGACACGTTCGCCGGTGACGTGCTGGCCCGTCTCGGCGTGGACCACCGGTACGCGACGCACGAGGACCGCTACCCGCGCATCCCCCTGGAGGAGCTGCGGGCCACGGCCCCGGATGTGGTCGTCCTCCCGGACGAGCCCTACCGCTTCACGGCCGACGACGGTCCGGAGGCCTTCCCCGGACTGCCCTGCGCGCTGGTCAGCGGTCGGCACCTGACGTGGTACGGACCGTCACTGGCCGAGGCGCCGGAAGTGCTGGGCGCGGCCCTGCGAGCAGCGCGCCGCTGACCACCCCGCGCGCGGTGTGCGCGGCGGCGACGAGCCAGGCGGCGACGAGCACGGCGTACAGACCGATCGCGAGCCACTCGTAGACCACGAGCCCGGTGTGCCGGGCCAGTGCCTCGGCGCCGGTGACACAGGTGCCGACCGGGAAGGTGAACGCCCACCAGGTCATCGCGAACCGCATCCCCTGCCGCCGGGCGCGCACGACATGGGCGGTGGCGAACCCGAGCCACAGCAGCGCGAACCCCATGACCGGCACGCCGTACAGGACGGCAAACACGTCGAAGCCCTGGCTGTACGGGGCCGGGACGACGCCCGGCGCGTACTCCGCGAACTTGCCTACGGCGGTGGTCGACTGGCCGAGCGGGCCCAGCACCAGGAACAGGGTCGGCGTCAGCGCGAGCGGCAGCGGTCCGGCCGTGACCAGCCGGGCGAAGACGAGCGGCAGCATCAGCAGGGTCGCGAGCAGGCTCAGCCCGAACATCGCGAAGCAGGCCAGCAGCAGCGTCTCCTGGGCCTGCCCGGCGGGCAGATACGGCACCAGCAGCGGCCCGAGCGCGGCGGACACCATGGGCGCGACGAGCGGCAGCAGCCAGACGGGCGTGGCCTGCGACGGCTCCACCCGGTGCCGTACGGCCATCAGGTACGGGACGGCGACCGCGGCCGCGAGTCCGATCACCGTACCGACGGTGAACAGCACGACGTCGAGCGCGACCGCCGCCTCGATGCCGATCCAGTCCCGGCCGACGGTGAGAGCGCCGCCGCCGACGGCCAGCAGGGCCATGGAGAGACAGCCGTAGAAGGGGGCCGTCGCCGGGTCCATGAGGTGGGCGCGGGCCTGGTCGCGGTGGTGGGTCCAGTGCAGGGCGCGGGCGGCGAGGAGTGCGAGGAGCAGCGCCAGGGACAGGGCCCAGACGGCGGCGCACACGGCTCGGGGGACGGGCACGGGGAGCGCGGCGCCGGCGGTGGCGACGATGGCGGTTCCCATGACGGAGGCGTACCAGTTCGGTCCGAGGTGACGGACGGCCATGGCACGGGGGCGGGACTGGGCGGCGGTGACCATGGTCGTACGGTCCCGCCCTCGGACGTCCACCACCAGGGAGTATGTCTCTATGAGGGCATAAGCTGGCTTTATGAGTAGTGCGGTGACGAGTTCCCTGGCCCATCGAGTCCCCGACCTCGGCGGGCTGGAGCTGCTGCTGGCGGTGGCGCGGCTCGGCAGCCTGGGCGGGGCCGCCCGTGAGCTGGGCATCACCCAGCCCGCGGCCAGCAGCCGGATCCGGTCGATGGAACGGCAGCTCGGGGTGGCGCTGGTGGACCGCTCGCCGCGGGGCTCACGGCTGACGGACGCCGGTGCGCTGGTGACGGACTGGGCGCGGCGGATCGTGGAGGCGGCGGAGGCCTTCGACGTGGGCGCGCAGGCGCTGCGGGACCGGCGGGACTCGCGGCTGCGGGTGGCGGCGAGCATGACGATCGCCGAGTATCTGCTGCCGGGCTGGCTGCTGGCGCTGCGCGCGGGCCGCCCGGACACGGCGGTGTCGCTGCTCGCGGGCAACTCGACGGTGGTGGCCGAACGGCTCCTCTCCGACGAGGCGGACCTCGGCTTCGTGGAGGGCCTGACGGTCCCCACGGGCCTGGACTCGGTGGTCATCGCCCACGACCGCCTGATCGTCGTGACGGCCCCCGGCCACCCTTGGGCCCGCCGCCGACGCCCGCTCACAGCCGAGGAGTTGGCCGTCACCCCCCTGATCCTCCGGGAGAAGGGCTCGGGCACCCGCCAGGTCCTGGACACGGCCCTGGGCGGTCTGGCCCGCCCCTTGATCGAACTTTCCTCGACCACGGCGGTGAAGGCGGCGGCCGTGAGCGGCGCGGGTCCGGCGGTCCTGAGCGAACTCGCGGTCCGCGAGGAACTGTCGATGCGGCGGCTGGTGAGCATCCCGATGGCGGACGTGTCGCTGGCCCGCGACCTGAGGGCGGTGTGGCCGACGGGGCATCGGCCGGTGGGACCGGCGCGGGACTTGCTGCATCTGACGCGGGGCGGCTAGCCGACGCTCGCCTCCACCAGCGCCCTCATCACCCGCACGTCCTCACCCATCTCCGGATGCCACTGCACTCCCAACACCCAGTGGTCCCCGGGGAGTTCTACGGCCTCCAACGTGCCGTCCTCCGCGTGGGCCGAGGGCACAAGCCCCTCGCCGAGGCGGTCCACGGACTGGTGGTGATACGTCGGCACACTCGTCTCCTCCGGGGCGATACCGGCGTAGAGCGTGCCTGGTACCGGTTTGACGGTGTGGCCGCCGAAGACGCCGACCACCTCGGCGTGACCCTCCAGATGCTGGACGAGCGTGCCGCCGAGGGCGACGTTGAGGAGCTGCATGCCCCGGCAGATCCCCAGCAGGGGGAGCCGGGCGGTGAGCGCGGCCTCGATCAGGGCCAGTTCCCACGCGTCCCGCTCCCGCGCCGGCGGCCCGGTGCGCGGGTGGCGCTCGGCGCCGTAGCGGACCGGCTCCACGTCCGGACCGCCCGCGATGACCAGCCCGTCGAGGCGGGCCACCGTCGCCGCCGCCTGCTCCGGCGCGTCCGGCGGCAGCAGCGCCGCGAGCCCGCCCGCCCGCTGCACCAGCCGCGGATACCCGGCCGGCAGCAGCGCCGCGTCCAGCTCCCACACGCCCCAGCGCGCCCCGGCCTCCAGATACGTACTGACGCCGATCAACGGCCTGCCCGGCATACCGTGTCCCTTCAATGGACCGTCCTCATACCTTTGCGGCACCCGTCTATGTGTCACGCCAGGAACCCCCTGAGCAGCGCCGCCGTCCCCGCGCAGTGCTCCCGCATGATCTCCCGCGCCGCGTCCGCGTCCGCGTCCAGCACCGCCTCCACCAGCGCCGCGTGCTGCCGCTGCGAATGCTCCAGATTCCGGACCAGGATCGGGATGCAGTCCAGCAGTTCGTTCACCGTCGCCCGTACCGCCGCGTACTGCGCGGTCAGGGTCGGCGAGCCGCACAGCTCGGCGAGCGTGAGGTGCAGCAGTGTGTCCCGGCGCCGGTAGTCGCCCAGCGGCGCGTCCTGGGTGCGGGCCAGCGCCTCCCGCAGCCGCTCCCGCTGCTCCCGCGTCAGACCGTGCGCCGCGCACAGCCCCACCGCGCCCACCTCCAGTACCTCACGGAAGCGCAGCACGTCCTCGATGTCCACCTCGGCGATCCGGCGGCGCAGCTCGTCCTCGCCGCCGGCGTCCGTGCGCGGCAGCACGAACGTTCCGCCGTACCGCCCCCGCCGGGACTCCACCAGACCCTGGTCCTGGAGCACCTTGAGCACCTCGCGCAGAGTTACCCGGCTGATCCCGAGCCGCTCGGCCAGCTCCCGCTCCGCGGGCAGCCGCTCACCGCCCGGCACCAGACCGAGCCGGACCACCTGGAGGATCTGCTGCAGTGCCTCCTCGAAGCCGTTGCCCGCCCGCACCGGCCGCAGTACCGGGGTGAGCCGGTCCTCCGGGCGGTGGTCGGCGTCCGGGCCTTGGTCAGCGTCCACCGACATCCGGCCGTGCCCCCTTCCCAAGCAAAGGTTCTCGGCAATACCTTATGGCTCCGGAGCTGACCGAAGAAGCCTTAAGGAGGCTTTCCCGTGGCAGACCGCACACCGCCGCTCGGCGTCGAGGAGCTGCACGCCCTCGTCGCCGGCGGTGAGATCGACACCGTCGTCCTGGCCTTCCCGGACATGCAAGGACGGCTCCAGGGCAAGCGGTTCGCCGCGCGCTTCTTCCTCGACGAGGTACTGCACCACGGCACCGAGGGCTGCAACTACCTGCTCGCCGTCGACACCGAGATGAACACCGTCGACGGCTATGCCATGTCCTCCTGGGACCGCGGCTACGGCGACTTCGCCATGCACCCGGATCTGTCCACCCTGCGCCGCGTCCCCTGGAACGACGGCACGGCCATGGTCATCGCCGACCTCGCCTGGGAGGACGGCTCCCCGGTCGTCGCCGCCCCCCGCCAGATCCTGCGCCGACAACTTGAGCGCCTCGCCGAACTAGGGCTCACCGCGCAGGTCGGCACCGAGCTGGAGTTCATCGTCTTCAAGGACACTTACGAACAGGCCTGGGACGCGAACTACCGGGGCCTGACCCCGGCCAACCAGTACAACATCGACTACTCCGTCCTCGGTACCGGCCGGATCGAACCCCTGCTGCGGCGCATCCGCAACGAGATGGCCGGCGCCGGACTCACCGTCGAGTCCGCCAAGGGCGAGTGCAACCCCGGCCAGCACGAGATCGCCTTCCGGTACGACGAGGCCCTGGTCACCTGCGACCAGCACGCCGTCTACAAGACCGGCGCCAAGGAGATCGCCGCGCAGGAGGGCATGTCGCTGACCTTCATGGCCAAGTACAACGAGCGCGAGGGCAACTCCTGCCACATCCACCTCTCGCTCGCGGACGCGGCCGGCAACAACGCGATGGCCGGGCCCGACGGAATGTCCGAGGTCATGCGGTACTTCCTCGCCGGACAACTGGCGGCTCTGCGGGACTTCGCCCTCCTCTACGCCCCCAACATCAACTCCTACAAGCGGTTCCAGCCCGGCTCCTTCGCGCCGACCGCCGTCGCCTGGGGCCACGACAACCGCACCTGCGCCCTGCGCGTGGTCGGCCACGGCCGCTCCCTGCGCTTCGAGAACCGCCTTCCCGGCGGCGACGTCAACCCGCATCTGGCGGTGGCGGGCATGGTGGCCGCGGGCCTGTACGGCATCGAGCAGAAACTGGAGCTGCCCGAGGCCTGCCCCGGCAACGCCTACACCGCCGAGTACGAGCACGTCCCGACCACCCTGCGCGAGGCCGCCGAGCTCTGGGAGAACAGCCCGATCGCCAAGGCCGCCTTCGGCGACGAGGTCGTCGCGCACTACCGGAACATGGCGCGCGTCGAGACCGACGCCTACGACGCCGCGGTCACCGACTGGGAGCTGCGCCGCTCCTTCGAACGCCTGTGAGGCCCGCCTTGTCCGACCAGCTCCAGGTACTGAACCCGGCCACCGAAGAGGTCGTCGCCACCATCCCGGCGGCGTCCGCGGCCGACGTGGACGCGGCGGTCGTACGGGCCGCCCGCGCCCAGGCCCAGTGGGCGGCCCTGGCCCCCGCCGACCGGGCCCGACTGCTCCGCCGGTTCGCCGTCGCCGTCGACGAACACCTCGAAGAACTCGCCCAGTTGGAGGTCCGCGAGGCCGGGCACACCGTCGGCAACGCCCGCTGGGAGGCGGGCAACGTCCGTGATCTGCTCGACTACGCGGCGGGCGGCGTGGAGCGGCTGACCGGACGTCAGATCCCGGTCCCCGGCGGCCTCGACGTCACGATCCTCGAACCGCTCGGTGTCGTGGGCGTCATCGCGCCCTGGAACTTCCCGATGCCGATCGCGGCCTGGGGCACGGCCCCGGCGCTGGCCGCGGGCAACGCCGTGATCCTGAAGCCGGCCGAGACGACCCCGCTGACCGCACTCCGCCTGGCCGAACTCGCCCTGGAGGCCGGGCTGCCCGAGGGCCTGTTCCAGGTGCTACCCGGTCATGGTCCCGTCGCGGGCAACGCCCTCGTCGAGCACCCGGGCGTGGCGAAGGTCGTCTTCACGGGGTCAACGGCCGTGGGCAAACAGGTGTTGGCGAAGGGCTCCGCGCTCCTCAAGCGGGTCACCCTCGAACTCGGCGGCAAGAGCCCCAACATCGTCTTCGCCGACGCGGACATCGAGGCCGCCGCCCGGGCCGCGCCCATGTCCTTCCTCGACAACTCAGGACAGGACTGCTGCGCCCGCACGCGCATCCTCGTCCAGCGGACTGTCTACGACCGGTTCCTGGACCTCCTGGCTCCGAGTATCGAGTCGGTGCGCGTGGGCGATCCCGCCGATGAGCAGACACAGATGGGCCCGCTGATCTCCAAGGCACAACTGGAACGCGTCCGTTCGTACGTCTCCGGCGATCTCGAGGGCATTCGTGGCAAAGCCCCCGAGGGCCCCGGCTTCTGGTTCCCGCCCACCGTCCTCACCGGCGTCGACCCGCACGCGCGCGTGGCCGTCGAGGAGGTCTTCGGACCAGTCGCCGTCGTCCTCCCCTTCGAGGACGAGGCGGAGGCCGTGGCGCTCGCCAACGCCACCGACTACGGCCTCTCCGGCTCCATCTGGACCCGGGACGTCGGCCGCGCCCTGCGCGTCTCGCAGGCCGTCCGCGCGGGCAACCTGTCCGTCAACTCCCACTCCAGCGTCCGCTACTGGACCCCCTTCGGCGGCTTCAAGCAGTCCGGTATCGGCCGTGAGCTCGGCCCGGACGCGCTGACCGCCTTCACCGAGACCAAGAACGTCTTCATCAGCACGGAGGGCCCCGCACAGTGACCTCAGCAACCGAAGAGATCGTCTGCCGCCGACTGGTCGGCCGTACCGCCGTCATCACCGGAGCCGGCAGCGGCATCGGCCTCGCCACCGCCCGCCGGCTCGCGTCCGAGGGCGCCCATGTGGTCTGCGGCGACGTCGACGAACAGCGCGGAAAGGCGGCGGCGGACGAGGTCGGCGGCACCTTCGTCAAGGTGGACGTCACCGACGCCGAGCAGGTCGAGGCGCTGTTCCAGACGGCCTACGACACCTACGGCAGCGTCGACATCGCCTTCAACAACGCCGGGATCTCGCCGCCCGACGACGACTCCATCCTGGAGACGGGACTTGAGGCCTGGAAGCGCGTCCAGGAGGTCAACCTCACCTCCGTCTACCTGTGCTGCAAGGCCGCGATCCCGTACATGCGGCGCCAGGGCAAGGGCTCGATCATCAACACGGCGTCGTTCGTGGCGCGGATGGGCGCGGCCACGTCCCAGATCTCGTACACGGCGTCCAAGGGCGGAGTCCTCGCCATGTCCCGCGAACTGGGTGTGCAGTTCGCGAGGGAGGGCATCCGCGTCAACGCCCTCTGCCCCGGCCCGGTGAACACCCCCTTGCTGCAGGAACTGTTCGCCAAGGACCCCGAGCGCGCCGCCCGCCGCCTCGTCCACATTCCGCTGGGCCGGTTCGCCGAGGCCGACGAGATCGCCGCCGCGGTCGCCTTCCTGGCCAGCGACGACTCCTCCTTCGTCAACGCCACCGACTTCCTGGTGGACGGGGGAATTTCCGGGGCGTATGTCACCCCCCTGTAGGCGGCGTCCTACAGTGCCCGCATGAGCATGACGCCCCCACCCGGCTGGTACCGCGATCCCAAAGCTCCGCATCTGGAGCGCTGGTGGGACGGCACGGCCTGGACCGAACACCGGCGCACACCCGAGGTGACGGCGCCGATGCCGGTCGTGGCGGCCTCCGGGCGGGCCAAGGCCGTCGCCGTCACCACGGCGGCGGTCGTGCTCGTGGCGGCGATCGTCACGGGGGCGGTGGTGCTGGGGCAGGGGGAGGACGAGAGCGGTGCGGAGATCGAGACGGCGCCCACGTACTACACGCAGGCCCCGGAGTCACCTTCTCCTTCCCCTACCCCTTCCCCGAGCGAGCCGTCCGCCGACGACCCGGCCGTCGTGACCGACGAACTCAACGGCATCACATTGCCGTTGCCCGACGGCTGGGTCAGGCCGAAGTACGTCGCGGACGACGACGTCGTCATGACCACGGACGGCACCTACGACTGCCCCGGCGACGAGGGCCTGTGCCGCCACGGCCTCGTCATGTCGATGACGGTCACCTCGAACGACGAGCGGTCCCCCGAGGCGCTGGCCGAGCAGGACATCAAGGAGGCGGCCGAGTCCGCGTACGACCGCGACACGATCGGCCGACGGCCCTACGGCGGCATGGAGTCCCACAAGGTCGTCAAGTCCGGCCCGGTCGCGGTGGCCGGCCGGGCCGGGTACTTCGTGCGCTGGCGGGTCACCACCGCCGAGGGCCCCGGCGGCTACGTCCAGTCGACGGTCTTCCCGTCCCGCGTCGGCACCGAGTCACCGATCTGCGTCCGCTACGTCTTCGACGCGGGCCCGGACGGCCCGCCCCTGACCGACATGGACCACATCACCAAGGGCATCCGGTCCGTCGACGACCCGGACGGGGGCGGGGGAGTGGGCAGCAGCGTGGGTCCGAGCGAGGGCTAGAGGAAGGTGTGGCCCTCTCCCCGGTACGTCGGTACGGTCGCCGTCACCGTGTCGCCCTCGATCAGGTGCAACTGCTCGAAGCGCTCGCACAGTTCACCCGCCTTGGCGTGACGGAACCACACCTTGTCGCCGATCAGCAGATCGTCGGCGGGGGAGCCGAGCAGCGGGGTCTGGACCTCGCCGGGGCCCTCCTGGGGGTCGTAGCGCAGCCCCTCCGGCAGGTACGGCACCGGCAGCCGGTCGGGTCCTGCGACACCGGAGGCCGGGTAGCCGCCGCCGAGGACGGTCACGACCCCGACGCCGGGCCGCCGGACGACGGGCTGGGCGAACAGGGCGGCCGGACGTCCGCTGAAGGACGTGTAGTTGTCGAACAGGCGCGGTACGTAGAGTCCCGACCCGGCGCCGATCTCGGTGACGCAGTCCTCGGCGGCGGTGAACTGGACGCTGCCGGTGCCGCCGCCGTTGACGAACTTCAGCCCCGGCGCCACGGTCCGCAGCGCCCGTACCACCTCGGCCCGCCGCTGGACGAGTTCCCGGCGCGCGGTGGCCTGCATCAGCCGCACGGCACGCGAGCGCAGGGGGCGCCCGGCGATGGAGTCACCGACGCCGGCGATGTGTCCCTCGTACGCCATGATCCCGACGACCTCGAAACCCGGCCGACGGGCGACGATCTGGGCCATGTCGGCGACTTGGGCGGGGGAGTGCAGCGGGGAACGCCGGGCCCCGACCCGCACACGGCCCCCGAGCAGCTTCAGCGAGGTGTCCAACTCCAGGCAGACCCGGACGACTTCACGCCCTCCGTCCCGGGCGTCGTCGATGAGCCGGAGCTGTGCCGGGTCGTCGATCATCACGGTGACGGCGGAGGCGAGCTTGGGGTCGCTGGTGAGCTCGGCGAATCCGGCCCGGTCGGCGGACGGGTAAGCGAGCAGGATGTCGTCGAAGCCGGAGCGGGCCAGCCACAGGGACTCGGCGAGGGTGAAGGACATGATCCCCGCGAAGCCGTCGCGGGCGAGGACGCGTTCGAGCAGGGCCCGGCAGCGGACGGACTTGCTGGCGACGCGGATGGGCTTGCCGCCCGCGCGATGGACGAGGTCGTCCGCGTTGGCGTCGAAGGCCTCCAGGTCCACGATCGCGAGGGGGGCGTCGAGATGGGCGGTGGCCCGGTCGTAACGGGCCCGGTCGGCGGCGCGCGCAGTCATGAACGAAGCCTGCCAGACAGGATTACCGCAGGGTAGGGGGACGTTCCGGGCTAAAGCCCCGGGCTCGTGGACTGGTTCCCGCGGCGCCGGGATCAACCCGTAGAGTGACGCGCACGCACGTGGGGACCGGGATGCCGGTCCACCCGTGCGGGTAGATGTCGCCCGGAAGCACCGGGCCCGGGCGAACGAAACGGGGCCCGCGTACGACAGGCCCGGGCAACAGGAAACGGGGGGCGCATGAACACGGAAGCGCAACGCGCCTCCATCCCCCCACGCCCACCGCACCCCCCGAAGCCGCAACAGGACCCACCGCCGGCGGCCGACTCGGCGACCACGTCCCGAGCCGGCACACGCCCAACGGCGACACACGTCCCCACACCGAGCACCGAACCCCCGGCCACCCCACCCCCACCCAAGGCATCCGCCCGCTTCCCGGACACCCCACCACCGCCGTCCCCCGACTCACCCGGCGAGGCCACCACCCACCCCCACCCGACGCCCCCCACCACCACGCCTGCGCGCCCGGCTGCGCCTGATGGGACACCCCTCCGCCCGGCGACGCCCCCGAGCGCCTCTGACGGCACGCCACCACGTCCGATGTCGAGCCCGACCGCTTCCGGCGCCACGCCTACGCGCCCGACGTCGAGCCAGGCTGCGTCTGGTGGGGCACCGCTCCGCCCGGCGACGAGCCCGAGCGCCTCTGACGGCACGCCGCCGCGTCCGGCAACGAGCCCGACCGCTTCCGGTGCCACGCCTACGCGCGCGACGTCGAGCCCGGCTGTTTCTAACGGCACGCCACTACGGCCGACAACGAGCCCGACCGCTTCCGGCGCCACGTCTGCGCGCCTGACGTCGAGCCAGGCTGCGTCTGGTCGGACACCGCCGCGCCCGGCGACGACCCCGACTGCCTCTGACGGCAGGCCGCCGAGTCCGATGTCGAGCCCGACTGCTCCTGACGGCACGCCTCCACGCCTGGCAACGAGCCCGACTGCGGCCGGTGGTGCAGCGCCGCGCTCGGCCTCCTCGACCGCAGTCCCGCCGGGCCCGGGCGCTTCGGCCGCGGCGATGCCTCGCCCGGCGGCCGCCGCGGGCACGCCCTCCCGCCCGGCGACGAGCCCGTCCGCGACGCCGCCCGGTCCGGTCTCGTCCGATGGCGCGCCGTTCCGTCCGGCCGCGACTCCGTCAGTCACCCCGCCTGGTTCGGCCTCGTCTGGCGGCGCGCTCTCCGGCCCGCCCGGCCCGGCCTCGTCCGATGGCGCGCTATTCCGTCCGGCGGGGACTCCGTCAGTCACCCCGCCTGGCTCGGCCACGTCCAGCGGCGCGTCCTCCGGCCCGCCCGGCCCGGCCTCGTCCGATGGCGCGCTGTTCCGTCCGGCGGGGACTCCGCCAGTCACCCCGCCTGGCTCGGCCACGTCCAGCGGCGCGTCCTCCGGCCCGGCGGCGAGCCAGTCCGCCACCCCGCCGGGTCCGGACCCGTCCGGCGGCGCGCTGTTCCGCCACACGGCGAGCCCGTCCAGCTCGGTCTCTTCCGGCAGCGCGTCCTCGCTCCCGTCCGCCACCCCGTCCAGCCCGGCCACGCCCACCAGCCCGCGCCTCACCGCATCCGCCCCGGCCCCTGTCCGCCGCCCGCTGCCACACCTGCGCCGCCCCACCGCCCCCGCCGAGACCCCGTCGGAGACGACCACGCGCCTGCGCCCCATCCCCGCCGAGCCCGTCGCCGACCCCGCCGCCTCCCGCGAAGCCTCCACCGCTCCCGGTCTCGCCTCCCGCGAGGCCTCCGCGACTCCCGGCTTCGCCTCCCGCGAGGCCTCCGCGGCTCCCGCCCCCGCCTCCCGCGAGGCCTCCGCCACTCCCGGCCTCGCCCCCCGCCAGGCCCCCGCGACCCCCGGCCTCCCCCGCCACGCCCCCGCGACTCCCGACCCCGCCCCCCGCGACACCCCCACCACCCCCGACCCCGCCTTCTCCTGGAGCGCCCCCATGACCCCCGCCGACGGGCGGCCCGTTGTGTCGTTCGGGGAGCCTGAGGGGTATGACGGGGGCGGTCGGGCGAGGATGCTCGGCAGGCGGGGCAGGGCGCGGATTGTTGCTGTTGCTGCCTGTCTTGTGTTGGGGCTTGGGCTGGTCGGGGGTGCGGTCACCGGTAGTTGGCTTGTCGGGGATTCCGAAGCCGCCGGGGCCCGGGACGATTTCGTCGCGGCTCGGAGTCTTTGGCACAGCATCCCCGTCGATCAGCTGTTTCCGCCCAGCGTGAAGGGTCAGGGCGCCGGGCCCGGCGGTGCTGATCGCACCTGGACGCGAATCGCCGTCGCCCCGGACAGCGGCTGCAAGGACGCCTTCGACCCGCTCCTGCGCAAGGCCCTCGCCCCCGTCGGCTGCCAGCGGCTCCTGCGCGCCACCTACACCGACGCCACCCAGACCTACGTCACCACCGTCGGCCTGCTCTTCACCAAGGCCGACGCCACCGCCATGGCCTCCCTCGCCAAGCGGTTCACCGACGAGGGCCTGGACCGCCGTACCGACCTCATGCCCCGCCCGTACGGCCCGGGCTTCGCGAGCGACCAGCGCGCCACCTGGACCGTCTCCGTCCTCACCGACGCCCCGGTCGTCGTCTACGCCGTCTCCGGCTGGACCGACGGCCGCGGCGTCGACGAGCCGCAGCCCGCCGCGGACGCCATGGAGTCCGGCGCCACCACGGCCCCCGCCCAGGCCGGCCTCGGCCACGAGGCGAAAGGTCTCGCCGACCGCGTCGAACGCGCCCTGCGCAAGCACGTCGGCCCGTACGCCACGGAGTCGGCCTCGTGACCGCCGCCCGCATCCGCCGCACCGGCCTGCTCAGCGTCCTCCTCGCCGCCTCCCTCGCCCTCGTCCCGGCCACCGCCGCGCACGCCGACAGCATCCGCGCCCAGCAGTGGGCCCTGGAGGCCATGCACACCGACGAGGCCTGGCAGACCACCAAGGGCAAGGGCATCACCGTCGCCGTCCTCGACACCGGCGTCGACAACGAACACCCCGACCTCGCCGGGAACGTCCTCACCGGCAACGACATGGTCGGCTTCGGTGCCGAGCGGGGCGACCGCGCCTGGGCCCGCCACGGCACCGCGATGGCCGGCATCATCGCCGGCCACGGCCACGGCTACGGCAACTCCGACGGCGTCATGGGCATCGCCCCCGAGGCGAAGATCCTCCCCGTCCGCGTGATCCTCGAGGACGGCGACTCCGCCCGCGCCAAGGCCCGCACCACCCGGGGCAACGCCCTCGCCGACGGCATCCGCTGGGCCGCCGACCACGGCGCCGACGTCATCAACCTCTCCCTGGGCGACGACTCCAAGTCCGCCCACCCCGAACCCGCCGAGGACGAGGCCGTCCAGTACGCCCTGAGAAAGGGCGCCGTCGTCGTCGCCTCGGCCGGCAACGGCGGCGAGAAGGGCGACCACATCTCCTACCCGGCCGCCTACCCGGGCGTGATCGCCGTGACCGCCGTCGACAAGTTCGGCACCCGCGCCTCCTTCTCCACCCGCCGCTGGTACGCCACGGTCAGCGCCCCCGGCGTCGACGTCGTGATCGCCGACCCCGACCGCAAGTACTACGAGGGCTGGGGCACCAGCGCCGCCGCGGCCTTCGTCTCCGGCGCGGTGGCCCTGGTCAAGGCCGCTCACCCGGGCCTGACCCCGGCCCAGATCAAGAAGCTCCTGGAGGACACGGCCCGCAACGCCCCCGCCGACGGCCGTGACGACTCCCGCGGCTACGGCTTCGTGGACCCCGCGGCCGCCATCGAGAAGGCCGCCGACCTCAAGCCGAAGGGCCTGCGGTCGAAGGCCTACGGCAACGAGTACTTCGGCTCGGGCCCCGAGACCACCACGACCGACGACGACACGACAGCCTGGGCGGCCCCGTTGGCCGGCAGCGCCGGAGGCGTCCTGCTGGTGGCGGCCGTGGTCCTGTGGCGGGGCCGCCGCGAACGCCAGGACGGCTTCTAGGCCGTCGCGAACACCGACACCGCCGCCTTGACGGCCGCCTCGATCAGCGACACTCCGTCGGCCTTCGTCTCGTTCCCGTCGGACAGCGCCGCCACCAGATAGTCACGCCCGTCCACCGTCACCCGCCCGATGCTGTTGATGTCCCACAGCCCGGTCGTGCTCCGCGGCAGCCACCCGTTCTTGAG
Organism: Streptomyces sp. NBC_00287; assembly: GCF_036173105.1. Lineage (NCBI taxonomy): Bacteria > Bacillati > Actinomycetota > Actinomycetes > Kitasatosporales > Streptomycetaceae > Streptomyces > Streptomyces sp. NBC_00287. The sequence goes on along the minus strand of NZ_CP108053.1, from coordinate 1,870,439 downwards.
CGCCCACCCGGAACCGTCCGCCACGGCCGAGACACCCCACCGCTGATCCACCGCTATCTGCCCCATCAGCCCTTGCAGATACGTCCGCGACGCCTCACTCAGCTCCGAATCCTCCCCGAACACCTGCTGAAGCAGGGTGAGTTGATCCGCCGCCGTGGTCTGCGTCAGCCCCCACAGCATCCCGTCGCCGCCCTCGGTGTCGGTCAGCCCGAAGCGCTCGTTCGCGGCGCCCAGCCCCTCCGCCCTGCCGATCGTCTCCCACAGTGCCGACGCGGAGACGTTGTCGCTGTTCTCGATCATGGCGGTGGCGTACGTCCGCTCCGCCGACGTCAGCGCCCGCCCCTCGTCCTGCGCCTGCAGCAGCAGCGCCGCCAGGATGTCGACCTTCACGATGCTCGCCGTATCGAAGGAGGCGTCCCCGTACGAGGCGCTCTCACCGGAGTCCAGATCCAATACCGCCACCGACACCTGAGCGTCGTCCGCGCCGGTGACCGACTCCATCGCGTCCGCCAGCAGCCCGTCCAGATCCACCGTCGGCTGTGCCACCGGTTCCACGGATGCCTCCCCGCTCGCCGCCACCACTGAGGGCGTCGCCGACGACGATACGGCGCTCTGCGCGCCCCGAGTCGAGTGCGCCTGCGCCTTCACGTACACCGTCCCCGCGGCCGTACCGCCCACGACGGCCACGGTGGCGAGGGCGACGTAGAGCAGGGGCACACGGCGCGCTCTGGAGGACTCCATGCCCGCGATGGTCGGGCCGGTGACTGTGGCTGCCGTTAGACGGAGGTTAGATCTGTGTCAGGGAAATCTGAGAACTCCGTGAGCCGCGTCACGGGCGCGTTTCCGGGCCCGCACAAGCGCAGGAGCATCCCCCCTATAGGGTCGGTGACCGTGGCGAACAAGAACATTCCCGACTCCCCCTTCCCCGACGACGACGGCTCCGCCGACCCCCGGCTGAGCGCGGCGCTCGCGGCCTGGGCCGAGGACCGCACCGCCGTGGCACCGGTGCTCCGGGCGCTCAAGGACGCCCGGCTGCTCGTCCCCGTCGTGGCCGTCCTCGGCGAGGTCGAGGAGGACGAGAACGGGCTGCGCCACGAGAAGACCAGCGACATGGCCGTACCGACCCTCCGGGCCGGCGACCGCAAGGCCCTGCCCGCCTTCACCTCCACCGACTCCCTCGCCCGCTGGGACGCGACGGCCCGCCCCGTCGCCGTACACCTCCACCAGGCCCTGGAGGCCGCCGCCCACGAGAAGGCGGACACGGTCGTGCTGGACCTGGCGGGACCGGTGCCGTTCGAACTGACGGGCCCCGCGCTGCTCGCGCTCGCCGAGGGGCGTACGACGGCCGATCCGCTCGCCGATCCGGCCGTGGTGGAGGCGGTACGCGCGGCGGTTGCCGCCGAGCCGGCCGTGCTCCGCGCCCACCTCGGGCCCGGTCAGGCCGACGGCACCCTGGCCCTCGTACTGGATCCGGCCGTCGCCCCCGCCCAGGCGGCCCGCGCCGTCGCCGAACGCATCGCCGCCGACGAAACACTGAGGGCCCGCCTGGTACGCGGCCTCGACCTGGCACTGCTGCCGGCCGAGGCGACGCCACCGGGCGAGCCCCTGTACGTCAGGTGACGGACTAGCCGTAGACCGGTCCGGTGTACTTCTCGCCCGGCCCCTGGCCCGGCTCGTCCGGGACCAGCGAGGCCTCGCGGAACGCCAGCTGGAGCGACTTGAGGCCGTCCTTCAGCGGGGCCGCGTGGAACGAGCTGATCTCGGTCGTGCTCGCGTCGAGCAGTCCGGCGAGGGCGGTCACGAGCTTCCGGGCCTCGTCGAGGTCCTTGTACTTGTCGCCCTCCTCGGTCAGACCGAGCTTCACTGCGGCGGCGCTCATCAGGTTCACGGCGACCGTCACGATCACCTCGACGGCGGGGACCTCGGCGATATCGCGGGTCATCTCGTCGAAGTCGGGCGTCTCGGGGCTGTCCGAGGGGGAGGTGTCACTCATGACGCCCACGATATGTGCACGGGGTGGCCGGGACCGACAGTGCCTCGGTTAGCCCTGACCGACGGGAGCTGCTAACCTTTAGTGACGACCGGCCGAACACACATGTGTCCGGCCCACAAGTGGAGGCTCCGAACTCCCACCTGACCGTCCTCCGGGACGGCGGGTCACCGGTCAGGTGGCCACCACCGTTCCGTACGGACGGTGGAGTCACCCGAGATTGCGCCCCGCGGTTGACCGCGGCGGTGTTCCGGCATTTCAGGAGCCCCGCCTGTGTCCCGTCCGGGGCATTTTTCATGTGCCGCGATGGTTGGTCCTATGTCAACAGAGACATACGCGGCTGTCCGCCAGACCGCCGTGTGGTGCTACCGAGGAGGATCCATCAGCGCCGAGCCCCGCATCAACGACCGGATTCGCGTTCCCGAGGTGCGACTTGTCGGTCCCAGTGGCGAGCAGGTGGGCATTGTCCCGCTGGCGAAGGCACTGGAGCTTGCGCAGGAGTACGACCTGGACCTGGTCGAGGTCGCGGCGAACGCCCGTCCGCCCGTGTGCAAGCTCATGGACTACGGGAAGTTCAAGTACGAGTCGGCCATGAAGGCCCGTGAGGCGCGCAAGAACCAGGCGCACACGGTCATCAAGGAGATGAAGCTCCGGCCGAAGATCGACCCGCACGACTATGACACCAAGAAGGGTCACGTCGTCCGGTTCCTCAAGCAGGGCGACAAGGTCAAGATCACGATCATGTTCCGTGGTCGCGAGCAGTCCAGGCCGGAACTCGGCTACCGACTGCTGCAGCGTCTCGCGGAGGACGTCCAGGACCTCGGTTTCGTGGAATCGAACCCGAAGCAGGACGGCCGAAACATGATCATGGTTCTCGGTCCGCACAAGAAGAAGACCGAGGCGATGGCCGAGGCCCGCCAGGCGCAGGAAGCCCGCAAGGCAGAAGCGAAGGCCAATCCCGGCAAGTCGCAGAACGCCGCGGAGTCCGAGGACGCCGAGGCCCCTGCCGAGGCTTCCGCCGAGGCGTGATCCCGGGGGACGCAGTCCCCAGGATGTAACCGAAACCAGTACGACGCTCCACCGTGCCCGGTTTAACGACCGGGCACCGGAGCGCCACCGACGAGGAGAGAACGGCGCTATGCCGAAGAACAAGTCGCACAGCGGTGCCAGCAAGCGCTTCAAGATCACCGGCTCCGGCAAGGTGCTCCGCGAGCGCGCCGGCAAGCGCCACCTGCTCGAGCACAAGTCGTCCCGCGTGACGCGTCGCCTCACGGGCAACGCCGAGATGGCCCCGGGCGACGCCGCGAAGATCAAGAAGCTTCTCGGCAAGTGACGCATCGGCGCTTGATCGTTTGATCAGTCCGCGCCGTACGTCAGGACCGGGACCCAATCGAATTCGGGCCGTGTGAGGACACCCACGGCCCCGCTACAAGGAGTTAACAAGTGGCACGCGTCAAGCGGGCAGTCAACGCCCACAAGAAGCGCCGGGCGATCCTCGAGGCGGCCTCCGGCTACCGCGGTCAGCGTTCGCGCCTGTACCGCAAGGCCAAGGAGCAGGTCACCCACTCGCTGGTCTACAACTACAACGACCGCAAGAAGCGCAAGGGTGACTTCCGTCAGCTGTGGATCCAGCGCATCAACGCTGCTGCCCGCGCCAACGGCATCACGTACAACCGCTTCATCCAGGGTCTGAAGGCCGCCAACGTCGAGGTCGACCGCAAGATCCTCGCCGAGCTGGCCGTCAACGACGCCACCGCGTTCGCCGCGCTGGTCGAGGTTGCGCAGAAGGCCCTGCCGGCGGACGTCAACGCGCCCAAGGCTGCGTGACGCAAGCGCTGGCTTTGAGCCGACGTGACATGAGGGACCCGCAGGCTTTTGGGCTTGCGGGTCCTGTTGTGTAGTTTCCGAAAGTGAGCCACATGCCCTCCGCCAGCCCTGAGCTGATCTCCCCCCGTTCCCCCCGCGTCTCCGCCGCCCGGCGGCTGGCCAAGCGGAACTTCCGGGGGAAGGAGCGACTGTTTCTCGCGGAGGGGCCGCAGGCCGTGCGGGAGGCCGCCGGGTATGCGGACACGCTGGTCGAGCTGTTCGCCACGGTCGAGGCAGCGGAGCGCTACGCCGACATCATCGGTGAGGCCCGTACCGCCGGAGCACGCGTTCATCTCGCCTCCGAGGACGTCATCGCCGAGATCTCGACGACCGTCACCCCGCAGGGCCTAGTCGGGGTCTGCCGGTTCCTCGACACCCCCTTCGAGGAGATCCTCGCCGCTCGGCCCAAGCTCGTGGCCGTGCTCGCCCATGTGCGGGACCCCGGGAACGCCGGCACCGTGCTGCGGTGCGCCGATGCCGCCGGTGCCGAGGCCGTCGTACTGACCGACGCGTCCGTCGATCTCTACAACCCCAAGGCCGTACGCGCCTCTGTCGGCTCGCTGTTCCATCTGCCTGTCGCCGTCGGAGTGCCCGTCGAGCGGGCAGTGGCCGGGCTCAAGGACGCCGGCGTGCGGATCCTCGCCGCCGACGGCGCCGGTGAGGACGATCTCGACGACGAGCTCGACAAGGGGACCATGGGCGGGCCGACCGCCTGGGTGTTCGGGAACGAGGCCTGGGGGCTCCCGGAGGAGACCCGCGCGCTCGCGGACGCCGTCGTGCGCGTCCCGATCCACGGGAAGGCCGAGAGCCTGAACCTCGCCACCGCCGCGGCCGTATGTCTCTATGCGTCGGCCCGTGCACAGCGCGCCTCCGGAGGGTGCCGCTCCGTCACCGAGAGCTAGTAGGGTGACCAGCTCGGGGGCCCCTCAGCCGTCGTGAGAGGTGGGGTACGGGGATGAGTGTCGGCACGAGCAGCGCGCCGGGAGCACGGGACGTGAGCCGCCCGCCCGCGCCCCGGTCCGGCGATCTTGCCGAGCTCGGCATCGACCCCGACGACCTCCCCGACGGCCTGGTCGTCGCCGACGAGCACGGCCACGTCATCTGCTTCAACGCCGCCGCCGAGCGCATCACCGCCGTCTCCGCCCCCGAAGCCCTCGGGCAACGGCTGGAGAAGGCCCTGCCGTTAGAGGATCTGGAGGGCCGGCGCTGGTGGCAGCTGACCGATCCCTACGGCGGTCTCGCCATCCGGGTGCGGCAGCCCGAGCGGAATCTGCTGCTGCCGGGCGGCCGGGAAGTCCTCGTCTCCGTGCGGTACGTCCGCACCGAACCCACCGGACCGGTCCGCCGCGTCGTCGTCTCCCTCCGTGACACCGAGGCCCGGCGCCGCACCGAGCGCAGCCACGCCGAGCTGATCGCCACGGTCGCCCACGAACTGCGCTCGCCCCTGACCTCCGTCAAGGGGTTCACGGCCACACTCCTGGCCAAGTGGGAGCGGTTCACCGACGACCAGAAGCGGCTGATGCTGGAGACCGTCGACGCCGACGCCGACCGGGTCACCCGGCTCATCGCCGAGCTGCTGGACATTTCGCGGATCGACTCCGGCAGGCTGGAGGTGCGCCGCCAGCCCGTCGACATCGGTGCCGCCGTCGGACGGCACATCCAGGCCTACGTCGCCGCAGGGCAGCCCGCCGACCGGTTCCTGCTGCGCCTGGAACAGCCGCTGCCCGACCTGTGGGCCGACCCCGACAAGATCGACCAGGTCCTCAGCAACCTGCTGGAAAATGCGGTGCGGCACGGCGAGGGAACCGTCACGATTGACGTCACGCCCACGGCGTCCCCCCGAGAGGGCGAGGACGCCGGCACGTCGGTCACGGTGAGCGACGAGGGGTCCGGCATCCCGGAGGAGTCCATGAACCGCGTCTTCACCCGCTTCTGGCGGGGCAGCAAGCGCGGCGGCACCGGGCTCGGGCTCTACATCGTCAAGGGCATCGTCGAGGCCCACGGCGGCACCATCACGGTCGGCCGCGCGGCCGGCGGCGGCGCCGAGTTCCGATTTACGTTGCCCGTGGCCGCACCGGCGTATCTCGCCTGACGGCCGCGGGCGCATTCGCAGACCTCCACCCCGTTAGACTCGGCCTTTGGCACCTTTGTGTCCCCGTTTTTGGGACCAGGCGTCCCCCGAGTCGGGACGGGGACCATCCGCCAGCCAATCGGAAGCACGGGAAGAGATGTCGGCACCGAATAAGTCGTACGACCCTGTAGAGGTCGAGGCCTTGAAACCGGAAGAGATCGAGCGCATGCGGGACGAGGCGCTCGCCGCCTTCGCCGCCGCGGACTCCCTCGACGCGCTCCAGGAGGCCAAGGTCGCCCACACCGGCGGCACCTCCCCGCTGGCCCTCGCCAACCGCGAGATCGGCGCCCTGCCCCCGCACGCCAAGGCCGCCGCCGGAAAGCTCGTCGGCCAGGCCCGGGGCGCCGTCAACAAGGCGCTGGCGGCACGCCAGGCCGAGCTGGAGGCCGAGCGTGACGCCCGGGTGCTGGTCGAGGAGGCGGTGGATGTCACGCTGCCGTACGACCGCGTACCGGCCGGCGCCCGCCACCCGCTGACCACGCTCTCGGAGCGCATCGAGGACATCTTCGTGGCCATGGGCTACGAGGTCGCCGAGGGCCCCCAGGTCGAGGCCGAGTGGTTCAACTTCGACGCCCTCAACATCGGCCCGGACCACCCGGCCCGCGGCGAGGCGGACACCTTCTTCGTCGAGGGCCCGCAGGGCGGCACCGAGTCCGGTGTCGTACTGCGCACCCACACCTCGCCGGTGCAGATCCGCTCGCTGCTCGACCGCGAGCTGCCGGTGTACGTGATCTGCCCGGGCCGCGTGTACCGCACCGACGAGCTGGACGCCACCCACACCCCGGTCTTCCACCAGGTCGAGCTGCTCGCCGTCGATGAGGGCCTCACCATGGCGGACCTCAAGGGCACCCTGGACCACATGGTCCAGTCCCTGTTCGGCGAGGGCATGAAGACGCGGCTGCGGCCGAACTTCTTCCCCTTCACCGAGCCGTCCGCCGAGATGGACATGGTGTGCTACGTCTGCCGCGGCGAGTCCGTCGGCAACCCCGACCGGCCCTGCCGTACCTGCTCCAGCGAAGGCTGGATCGAGCTCGGCGGCTGCGGCATGGTCAACCCGCGGGTGCTCACCGCCTGCGGCGTCGACCCGGAGAAGTACAGCGGCTTCGCCTTCGGGTTCGGCATCGAGCGGATGCTGATGTTCCGCCACAACGTCGAGGACATGCGAGACATGGTCGAGGGTGACGTCCGGTTCACCCGGCCGTTCGGGATGGAGATCTGATGCGGGTCCCGCTTTCTTGGCTGCGGGAGTACGTCGACCTGCCGGCCACCGAGACCGGCCGCGATGTGCAGGCCAAGCTCATTTCGGCCGGCCTCGAGGTCGAGACGGTCGAGCAGCTCGGCGACGGCCTCAAGGGCCCGCTCGTCGTCGGCCAAGTGCTGACCATCGAGGAGCTGACGGAGTTCAAGAAGCCGATCCGCTTCTGCACCGTCGACGTCGGCACCGCTGGGGGCACCTCCCAGGCTTTCGGCTCTGGGGGAGGCACCGGTGAGCCCCAGGAGATCGTCTGCGGCGCCCGGAACTTCCAGGTCGGCGACAAGGTCGTGGTCGTGCTCCCCGGCGCCGAGCTGCCCGGCGGCTTCGCGATCGCCGCGCGCAAGACCTACGGCAAGACGTCCCACGGCATGATCTGCTCCAGCGACGAGCTGGGCATGGGCGACGACGGCACCAAGGGCATCATCGTGCTGCCCCCGGAGACCGAGGTCGGCAAGGACGCCATCGAGCTCCTCGAACTGGTCGACGAGGTCCTGGACATCGCCGTCACCGCCAACCGCGGCGACTGTCTGTCCATCCGCGGCGTCGCCCGCGAGACCGCCATCGCCTACGGTCTGCCGCTGCGCGACCCGGCGCTGCTCGACGTCCCGGCCCCGAACGCCTTCGGCTACCCGGTGCAGGTCTCCGAGCCCATGGGCTGCGACCGCTTCACCGCTCGTACCGTCACCGGTCTGAGCCCCGAGGCGCGCTCCCCGATCTGGCTGAAGCGCCGGCTGCAGAAGGTCGGCATGCGGCCGATCTCGCTCGCCGTCGACGTCACCAACTACGTGATGATGGAGCTCGGCCAGCCGCTGCACGCCTACGACCGGGGCCTGGTCCAGGGCACCATCGGCGTCCGTCGCGCGGCCGAGGGCGAGAAGATCGTCACCCTCGACGGCACCGAGCGGAAGCTGCACGCCGAGGACCTGGTGATCACCGACGACCGCGGCCCCATCGGCCTCGCGGGTGTCATGGGCGGCGCCAACACCGAGATCGCCGACCACGACGACGTCGAGAACGCGTCGACCGACGTGGTCATCGAGGCCGCGCACTTCGACGCCGTGTCGATCGCGCGTACGGCCCGCCGGCACAAGCTGTCCTCCGAGGCGTCCCGCCGCTTCGAGCGCGGTGTCGACCCCATGGCCGCCGCCGCGGCCGCCCAGCGCACCGTCGACCTGCTGGTGCTGCTCGCGGGCGGCACCGCCGAGGCCGGCGTCACCGAGGTCATCGCCCCGTCCGCGCCGCACACCATCACGGTCCCGGCGAACCACCCCGACAAGGTCGCGGGCGTCGACTACGGCCGGGAGACCGTCGTACGCCGCCTCCAGCAGGTCGGCTGCGATGTGTACGGGCAGGACGAGCTGATCGTCACCGTCCCGTCCTGGCGGCCCGATCTGCTGGAGAAGAACGACCTCGCCGAGGAGGTCATCCGTCTCGAGGGCTACGAGAACCTGCCCTCCACGCTGCCCAAGCCGCCGTCCGGCCGTGGCCTGACCCACCGTCAGCGTCTGCACCGCCGCGTCGGCCGTGCCCTGGCCGGTGCCGGGTACGTCGAGGCGCCGAACTACCCGTTCATCAACGAGCAGGTCTTCGACCAGCTCGGCCTCGACGCCGACGACCCGGCCCGCCGGGTCGTGAAGCTGACCAACCCGCTCAACGACGAGGAGCCCGCGCTCCGTACGTCGTTGCTGCCGGGCCTGCTGGGTGCCCTGCGGCGCAACGACGGACGGGGCTCGCACGACCTGGCCCTGTTCGAGACCGGCCTGGTCTTCCTCCCGCGCGAGGAGCAGCGGACCGCCGCCCACCTGCCCGTGGACCGGCGTCCCACCGACGAGGAGATCGCCGCGCTCAACTCCGTCCTGCCCGAGCAGCCGCGCCATGTCGCCGTCGTCCTCGCGGGCGCCCGCGAGCAGGCCGGCTGGTGGGGCGCGGGCCGTCCGGCCGGCTGGGCCGACGCGGTGCAGGCCGCGCGGACCATCGCCGCCGAGGCGGGCGCCGAGCTGATCGTGCGGTCCGGCCAGTACGGGCCGTGGCACCCGGGGCGGTGCGCCGAACTGGCCGTCGCCGCCGATGGTGTCGAGCGGGTCGTCGGCCACGCCGGTGAGCTGCACCCGCGCGTGCTCAAGGCGCTGGGGCTGCCCGCGCGCACCTGCGCGATGGAGCTGGACCTGGACGCGCTGGAGCAGGTGGGCGACGGTGTGCCGCAGGCGCCGAGCATCTCCTCGTTCCCGGTCGCCACGCAGGATGTCGCCCTCGTGGTCGACAAGTTCGTGCCGCACGCGGACGTGGAGGCTGCGCTGCGCGATGGTGCGGGTTCCTTGCTGGAGGCTATTCGGCTGTTCGACGTGTACGAGAACGCGGAGCAGCTGGGTGATGGGAAGAAGTCGCTGGCGTACGCGCTGCGCTTCCGCGCGGGCGACCGGACGCTGACCGTTGATGAGGCGTCGGCGGCAAGGGACGCTGCGGTGGCCCTCGCGGGCGAGCGCACGGGAGCGGTGCTTCGGGGCTAGTGCGCCTGAGGGGTGGGGGACTGACCTCACTCAATAGGGTGACTTCTTGGGGTGAACTAGCCCTCTTGGGTCATGCCTCGACAGAATCGGACCGGCCTTTCGGGGTCGGTCCGATTCTGTGTTGACAGGGCCTACATGGGGGGCCATCGGCATGATCCGCATCAAGGCTGTGTTTCCCCGCCGGCTGCTCGCGCTGGGGTTGCCCACCGCCTGGGGCGCGATGGCGATCACGTACAAGCTCACCTGCCCTCTTGCCCAGCAGGACGGCATCGGAGCGCGCGTGGTCACCAGTGCCGTGTTCTTCGCGGTCGGCACCGGGCTGATACTCCATGTACGGCAGGCGCTGCTGCGGGAGTTGCGGCAGATCCGCCGGGTCGCCGGAGTCGCGCAGAGCGTGCTGCTGCGGCCGCTGCCGCCGCGTATCGACGGACTGAACATCGCCGCCGCCCAGCTCTCCGCCGACCGCGGCGCCTGTGTCGGCGGGGACCTGTACGAGGTCATCGCCACCGAGCACGGCGTACGGGTGGTGATGGGCGACGTACGCGGGCACGGCATCACTGCCGTCGGTACGGCCGCGGCCCTCCTCGGCAGCTTCCGCGAGGCGGTGCACGACGAACCGGACCTGGGCCGGGTGCTGCGGCGCCTGGACCGGGCCCTGGCCCGCCATCTGCGCGAGCGCTCCCGTGACGAACACCCCACGGCGGAGGAGTTCGCGACGGTCCTGCTGCTGGAGATCGGCAAGGACGGCGAGGTGCGGGTTCTCAACTGCGGTCATCCATGGCCGTATCTGGTGAGCGGTACGACGGTCGAGTTGCTGGCTCGCGCGGATCCGCTGCCGCCCCTCGGCCCCTTCCCGCTCCCGCACGAGCTGTCAGCCGCGGTCGCGGGTCGCGTGCTGCCGGGCGAAGCGCTGGTGCTCTACACGGACGGTGCCGAGGACGCACGCGACGCGCGTGGCCAATTCTTTTCCCTACGGGCGGCGCTTGTGGGCGCGGTTCACACTCAGCCGAACTCCCCTCAGCTGATCCTGCGCACGGTCTTCAGGGCGCTGATGCGCCATGCAGGAGGCACACCGGCCGACGACATCGCGCTGCTGATCCTGCGGAACGATCGAACCCACCTCTTAGGGGCGCGAGGAACTGCGCGACCAGCCACGACGCACCCGCAGCCGACAACGCACCTTTAGCGCAACGACGAACAGTCACCCGGCGTAGCCGGCGCAGCGTCCCGGCAGGGCCGCCGCACTGTACGAGGGGGAGCCGGCGGCCCGGCCGGCCTCTTTCGAGGCAATTCAGTCAACCGGTTGGCAACTCTCCGCGACAGTGTGCACACAGCCCGGATTCGAGCACTCCGTTCACACCCCGTGTGAAGGCGGAACCACTACTCTGACGGCACCGAGCCACCCGGGGGGCATATATGCAGCCCAACACTCTGCTCGACGCGATCCTGGACGAGGCGGGGATCTCGCACGCGGGTCTTGCGGCACACGTGAACCAGGCCGGACGGGCGCGCGGGCTCGCGCTCAGATACGAACACACCGCCGTGGCACGGTGGTTGAAGGGGCAGCGGCCGCGCGGTCAAGTCCCCGACCTGATCTGCGAGGTGCTGGCAGGCCGGCTCCAACGGCCCGTCACCCTCGACGACATCGGCCTCGGCGTACCCGGCGAACCCTCCGCCCCGCACGGCACCTCGCTGTCCGGCTTCGTCGAGCGGGCCACCGCCCTGTGGCGCTCCGACGAACAACAGCGCCCGCACATCCTCGGCGCGCCCGCCGTCACCGGCACCCCCGCCGTGATGCCCGTGTGGGAGTGGGAGAACCCGCCCGAGGACGTGGACGTCTCGCGCGGCGGCCGACACCGGGTCACCCCCGCCGACCTCACGATGCTGCGCGCCGCCCGCACCCACTACGAGCAGATGTACCGCAAGGCCGGCGGCATAGCGACCCGCACCCGGATCGTCGGCTTCCTCAACGCCGAGGCAGCCCCGCTGCTGCGCGGCAGCTACACCGACGCCACCGGTCGTCAACTGCACCGGGCCACGGGTGGGTTGGTGGCCATCGCGGGGATCTGCGCCTACGACTCCGACGCGCACGGCCTCGCCCAGCGCTACTTCCACCAGGCGCTGCGGCTCGCGAAGGCCAGCGGCGACCGGGGGCTCGGCGCGTATGTGATCGCCCTGCTGGTCAACCAGGCCCTGTACATGCGGGAGTTCCGTCAGGCCGTCGCCTTCGCGGAGGCCGCGTTGCGCGCCGCGGGCCGGCACATCACCCCGGCGCTCGCCTCCGACCTGTACGCGATGCAGGCGAAGGCGTACGCGCACCTCGGTGACGGCACGAGCGCCATGTCCTGCATCCGGCGTGCCGAGCAGGCCGCCGAGCGCATCCGGCGCGGATACGAACCCGATGAAACGGGCTATGTCCAGCCGGGACTTGTCAATGTCCAGGTGGCGGAGGCGCTGCTGAGCCTGGGCGAGCTGGCGGCGGCCGGGGAGCACGCGGCCGCGGCCGTCGACAATCCCGCCCATGACCGGGGCCGGGTGCACCGGCTGGCGATGCTCAGTACGATCGAACTGCGGCAGGGCCACGCCGACAAGGCGGTGGCCACCGCTGTGCAGATGGCCGAACAGGCCCGGGGAATGGAGTCCCAGCGACTGCGCGACAGACTCCGGGCGGTACGCGAATACCTGGTGCGCAGCGGCTGTGCGGGCACCGCCGAGGCCGCCGAACTCATCGACGGAGCGCTGCGCGTACCGCTGTAGACCGTTGCGCGAGCACCGACAGCACATAGTCCCTGCTGCGATATTGCCACTTACTCGACGGAAGGTGGCAGAACCGTGCAGTGGACGAAACAGAACGAACGGACTGTGTACTCAAATCGCTGGTTCAGCGTCAATCTCGCGGATATCGAGCTGCCGGACGGCCGGCACCTGGACCACTTCCTGATACGGCTGCGCCCGGTCGCCGTGGCCACGGTGGTCAATGAGGCCAACGAGGTCCTTCTGCTGTGGCGCCACCGGTTCATCACCGACAGCTGGGGGTGGGAACTCGCGGCCGGAGTGGTCGAGGACGGCGAGGACATCGCCGTAGCCGCCGCCAGGGAGCTGGAGGAGGAGACCGGCTGGCGGCCGGGGCCCCTGCACCACCTCATGAGCGTGGAGCCGTCCAACGGACTCACCGACGCCCGGCACCACATCTACTGGGCGGACGAGGGCGAGTACGTCGGACATCCCGTGGACGACTTCGAATCGGACCGCCGGGAATGGGTCCCCCTCAAGCTCGTCCCCGACATGGTCGCCCGTGGGGAGGTCCCGGCCGCCAACATGGCGGCCGCGTTACTCCTGCTGCACCACCTCAGGCTCGGGCAGGACGCCTAACGCCCCAGCGCCTGCCAGATCGCCACGACCAGGGCGCCCACGGCCGTGACGGCCGCGATCGACGGCAGCGGCCATCGAGCGTGCTCCAGAGTGACCATCCGCGTGTTCAACTCGTCCAGTTCCTTGGCGGTCTCCTCGGTGCGATGGGTGATCAGTGCCAGTCCGCCCTCGACGCGTGCGTATGCCACGTCGAGTCGGCGTCGTAACTCTGCGAGTTCTCCTTGGACGACGGAATGCTCGGGATCGGCGGTCACGAACCGCTCCTTTCCGTAGTCGTCTCACATCCCTTGCATGCGCATCAGGAGTCAACTCCCCTGGTGGACACGTGGGGAGCGTGTGCGGAGGGCATATGCGGGCCCGCAGTGCACACGGTGTGTGAATGCCGCGGGCCCGGCACTCGCAGGAGTGCCGGGCCCTTTCAAGCCACTGTCCGTAATCAGCCGTAGGTGTAGAAGCCCGAGCCGGACTTCCGGCCGAGGCGGCCGGCGTCGACCATGCGCTGGAGCAGCGGGGGAGCGGCGTACAGCGGCTCCTTGTACTCCTCGTACATCGAGTACGCCACGGACGCCACCGTGTCCAGACCGATGAGGTCGGACAGCTTCAGCGGGCCCATCGGGTGGGCGCAGCCAAGCTCCATGCCGTTGTCGATGTCCTCGCGGCTGGCGATTCCGGACTCGAACATCCGGATCGCGGAGAGGAGGTAGGGGATCAGCAGCGCGTTCACCACGAAGCCGGAGCGGTCCTGGGCGCGGATGGCGTGCTTGCCCAGCAGCTTCTCGGCGAAGCCCTGGGCGCGGCTGAGCGTGCCCTCGGAGGTGGTGAGCGCCGGGATCAGCTCGACCAGCTTCTGCACCGGGGCGGGATTGAAGAAGTGGATGCCGATGACGTGGTCGGGCCGCGAGGTGGCGACCGCCAGTTTCACCAGCGGGATGGAGGAGGTGTTGGAGGCCAGGATGGCGTCCGGCCGGGTCACGACCTGGTCGAGCACCTGGAAGATCTCGGTCTTGACCTGCTCGTTCTCCACGACGGCCTCGATCACCAGATCGCGGTCCGCGAACTCGCCGAGGTCGGTGGTGAAGCTGAGTCGCGCCTGTGTCGCCGCCAGCTCGTCCTCGCTGATCTTGCCGCGTTCGGCGGCCTTGGTCAGGGAGTTGAACAGCCGGGTGCGGCCGATCTCCAGGGCCTCGCCGGTGGTCTCGGCGACCTTCACGTCCAGGCCGGCCCGGGCGCACACCTCGGCGATGCCGGCTCCCATCTGGCCGCAGCCCACCACTCCGACGCGCTCGATGTCCGTCACATCGTCCCTTTCGCAGATCTTCGGCTGGGGGCAGGTCCGCCGTTGTCTCCGGTGCCTGCTCCGTTCGTGCACGTTACTCCCAAGTATCGATGATCGATCGTCGGGGTCGGGCATCCTGAGGCGCGGAGACGGTCCGTGACGGTGCGGATCCGCAGGGCAATTGGGGGTGCAGAGGATGGGCCGAGTCACGCGCAGGGCCTTCGCACTGGCCGCGCTGGCGACCTTCTCGACGGCATCGGGGGCGTCGGCCGCGCCGAGCATGCGGCATCTGGCCGGCGAGATGCGGGGTATGTGGCTGGCGACGGTGGCCAACCGGGACTGGCCTTCCGTGCCGGGCCTGAGCGCGGCGGCGCAGCGCGCCGAGCTGATCGCCCACCTCGATGCGGCGGTACGGCGGCGGCTGAACACGGTGATCTTCCAGGTGCGGCCCACGGCCGACGCCCTGTGGCCCTCGCCGCACGAACCCTGGTCGGCCGTGCTGACCGGGACCCAGGGCAAGGCCCCCGGCTGGGACCCGCTCGGCACGGCCGTACGCGAGGCGCACGCCCGCGGGCTGGAGCTGCACGCCTGGTTCAACCCGTACCGGATCGCCGAGCACACCAATCTGACGAGGCTCGTCGCCTCACACCCCGCCCGCAAGCACCCCGACTGGGTCGTGCGATACGGCGGGCAGCTCTACTACAACCCCGGGCTGCCCGAGGTCCGCGCCTTCGTGCAGGACGCGATGCTGGACGCGGTGCGCAAGTACGCCGTCGACGGCGTGCACTTCGACGACTACTTCTATCCGTATCCGCTGGCGGGCCATAGCTTCGACGACGATGTCGCCTACGACCGCCACGGCGCAGGCTTCGCCGGCCGGGCCGCCTGGCGGCGCCACAACATCGACCGGCTGATCGAGGAGACGGCGGCCCGGATCAAGCAGGTCCGGCCGGGCACCCAGTTCGGGATCAGCCCCTTCGGGGTGTGGCGCAACGCCGGCACCGACCCGCTCGGCAGCGACACCCAGGCACTCCAGGCGTACGACGATCTCTACGCGGACACCCGGAAATGGGTCCGGAAGAACTGGGTCGACTACATCTGCCCGCAGCTTTACTGGCACATCGGCCACACCGCTGCCGACTACGCCGTACTGCTGCCCTGGTGGGCGCGGGCGGTCCGGGGCACCGCGACGAAGCTGTACGTCGGCGAGGCGCTGTACCGGGCCGGCGACCCGACGCAGTCCGCCGCCTGGCAGGACCCGGACGAGCTGTCCCGGCACCTCACGCTGGCGCGCAACCATGCGGAGGCGCGCGGGCAGGTCTTCTTCGCCGCCCGGGAGGTGGCGGCGGATCCGATCGGGGCCATGGCGCGGGTGGTCGCCGACCACTACCAGCAGCCGGCGATGCCCCCGCGCTGAACTATCCGAGGGTGGTGTCCTTGTGGCGGATCTCCGTGTCGGGGCCGGGGGAGCACAGGCCCTCGTGCCCGTCCTCGAAGCGGACGCGGTACGGCGGATTGCCCTCCTGGCCCAGTACTTCGACGATCTCGCCGACCTTGTCGTGCTGTCCGACCACCCTGCCGTGCTGGACAAGTTGGTCGCCCACGGTTGCACGCATCTGGAGGCCTCCTCAGCAAGTGCGGGAGCAGCGGTCCGTGGCCTTGAGTCTACGGCCCGGGGCGGCGGTGGGAAGTGGGTCGTACGGCCCACTCAACCGCGCGCCCTTTGGGTGACGGCGATGCAGACGAGCACCGCCGCGGCCGTCAGTGGGGCGGCCACTGTCAGATGCTCGCCCAGCAGCAGCACCGACCACACCAGTGTGAGCAGCGGCTGGGCCAACTGCAACTGGCTGGCCTTCGGGATGCCGATGACCGCCATGCCCCGGTACCAGACGACAAGGCCGAGGAACTGGGAGCCGGCCGCCACCCACAGCACCCCGGTCACGCTGTGCGCGGTGAGCTGGACGGGCTCCTGCGTCAGGGCGAGCGCGGCGGCGGGCAGGGACACCGGCAGACACAGCACCAGCGCCCAGCCGATGACATGCCAGCCCGGCATCACCCGGGCCAGCCGGCCGCCCTCGGTGTAGCCGGCCGCGCACACCAGCAGGGCCGCGAACAGATACAGATCGGCGCTGCTGAGGGCGCCGCCGCTCTGCTGCACGGTGAAGGCGACCACCGCGGCCGCCCCGGCCAGCGCCGCCGTCCAGAAGGTGCGCGAGGGGCGGGTGCCCATGCGGAGGGCGGAGAGCAGCGCGGTGGTGAGCGGGAGCAGGCCGACGACGACCGCCGCGTGCGCGGTGGTGGAGGTCTGGAGCGCGAGCGTGGTCAGCAGGGGGAAGCCGACGACGACTCCGGCCGCCACTACGGCGAGTCCTGCCCAGTGCTTGCGGTCCGGCAGCGGCACCCGCAGCGCCAGCAGACAGCCACCGGCGAGCAGCGCGGCGAGGACACTGCGCACGGCCACCAGCGACCAGGGGCCGAAGCCCTCCAGACCCCAGGCGGTCGCGGGGAAGGTGAGGGAGAAGGCGGTGACGCCGAGGGCGGCGAGCATGGTGCCGGTCGTCCGGGGGGTGGCGGTGTCGACCGCTATCGCGACCGGTGCAGTAGCGCTACTCTGTGCTCTCATGCAAGAGCGTAGCAGCGTCGGTGAACTGGCAGACCAGCTGCGACGGGAGCTCGACCGCTACTCTCATGGTGGAAAGCTCCCGTCGAGCCGGGCGCTCGTCGAGCGGTTCCGGGTGAGCCCCGTGACCGTCTCGCGTGCCCTGGCGCAGCTGGCGGCCGAGGGTCTGGTGGTGACCCGGCCCGGCGCCGGCGCCTTCCGCGCCGGGCCGCGCGCCGAGGCGGCGCCCGCCGGGGACACCTCCTGGCAGGAGGTCTCCCTCAGCGCGGACGGCGCCGCAGAACTCGTACCGCGCTCGGTGGACGCCTCCGGTGTCCTGGTCTCGCTCGCCGCTCCGCCGCCAGGTGTGATCGAGTTCAACGGCGGCTATCTGCACCCCTCCCTCCAGCCGGAACGGGCCATGGCGGCGGCGCTGTCCCGGGCCGGACGCCGGCCCGGCGCCTGGGGCAGGCCGCCCATGGAGGGGCTGCCGGAGCTGCGCGAATGGTTCGCTCGGAGCATCGGCGGCGCGGTCACGGCGGCCGAGGTCCTGATCACCTCCGGCGGCCAGTCGGCGCTGACCACGGCCCTGCGCGCGCTGGCCCCGCCCGGCGCGCCGGTCCTGGTGGAGTCGCCCACCTACCCCGGCATGCTGGCCATCGCCCGGGCGTCCGGCCTGCGCCCCGTGCCGGTCCCCGTCGACCCGGACGGGGTGCGCCCCGCCCTCCTCGCCGACGCGTTCCGGGCCACCGGCGCCCGGGTCTTCGTCTGCCAGCCGCTCTTCCAGAACCCGACCGGCGCCGTGCTCGCCCCCGACCGCCGCGCCGAGGTGCTGCGTATCGCCCGCGAGGCCGGTGCCTTCGTGATCGAGGACGACTTCGTACGGCGGCTGGTGCACGAGGATGCGGGGCCGTTGCCGCGTCCGCTGGCCGCCGATGACCCCGACGGGGTCGTCGTGCACGTCGGCTCCCTGACCAAGGCGACCTCCCCGAGCTTCCGCGTGAGTGCCCTGGCCGCCCGCGGCCCGGTGCTGGAGCGGCTGCGCGCCATTCAGGTCGTGGACACCTTCTTCGTGCCCAGGCCGCTCCAGGAGGCGGCCCTGGAATTGGTCGGTTCGCCCGCTTGGCCGCGTCATCTGCGCGCGATCTCTTCGGAGTTGCGACTGCGCCGGGACGCGATGACGGCCGCGCTGCTGAGCGAGCTGCCGGAACTCGCCCTGCCGCACATCCCGTCCGGCGGCTACCACCTCTGGCCCCGCCTCCCCGACGGCACCGACGAGACGGCCCTGACCGCCGCCGCCCTGCGCAAGGGCGTCGCGATCACCCCCGGCCGCCCGTACTTCAGCGCCGAACCCCCCGCCGCCCACCTGCGGTTGAGCTTCGCGGCGGTGGCCGGGACGGGGGAGATCACGGAGGGAGTACGGCGGCTGCGGGCGGCCTGCGAGGAGGTCGGGTAGGGGGTCACGCCTCGGCGAAATCCGCTCGACGTAGGCTCCCGCGGCCTGCGAATCTCCCCGCATGACCGACATGCCGAGCCTCGCCGAGGGCTACGAGATCTCCGCCGACCCCGCCCGTATCGACGTCGAGCGCGTGCACCGATGGCTGTCCACGGACGCGTACTGGGCGCTCGAGCGGCCCCGCGAGAAGCAGGACAGGGCGATCGAAGGGTCGCTCAACTTCGGGGTGTACGAGGTGGTTTCGGGGGAGCAGGTGGCGTATGCCCGGGTCGTGACGGATCGCGCCACCTTCGCCTGGCTCTGCGATGTGTATGTCGATCCGTCGGTCCGCGGCAAGGGCATCGGGTCGGCGCTGGTCGGTACCGTCCGCGAGGAGCTGCGGCCGTACGGGATCCGGCGGATCCTGCTCGCCACCCATGACGCGCACGGCGTCTACGAGAAGCTGGGGTTCGCTCCGCTGGAGCGGCCCGACCAGTGGATGGCGTTCGGTTTCTAGTGAGTTGTCCGGCTGATCCTGACCTGGAAGTAAGGTCTCGCACACCCTGGGTAACTCAAAGGTAACGCCTCTTGACCTGCGCACTTTCCCGAATCACCATCGCGGCATGTCACTTCGGGTCACGTTCGTCGCCGCCGCGCGCAGCTCCCCGCTGCTCGCGGAGCGCTTCGAGGACGACCGTCCGCTGGACCAGGCCGGCTGGGACGAGGTGCAGCGCGTCGCCCACGATCTGGTGTCGCTGTCGGCGGCCGAGCTGCGCTACTGCTCACCCACGCCGCGCAGCCGCGCCACCGGCGACGCCCTCGGCTATGCGCCGCTGGTACAACTCGCGCTGCGGGACTGCGACATGGGCCGTTGGCGCGGGCTGACGCTGGGCGAGGCGATGGCTCGCGAGCCGGAGGCGGTGGACGCCTGGCTCGCGGACCCGCGCGGCACCCCGCACGGCGGTGAGTCGCTGGTCTCCTTCATCACCCGGGTCGGCGGCTGGCTCGACACCCGTCCCGTGGGCGACGGCGGCCGGGTCGTCGCCGTGGCCGAGCCCGCGGTGATCCGCGCCGCCCTGGTGTACGCCCTCAAAGCGCCGCCCGCGACCTACTGGAACCTCGACGTCCGCCCCCTGTCCACAACGACGGTCACCGGCCGGGCGGGCCGCTGGAACCTCCGTTTCGACGGGGCGCCGACAGAGCCCTCACGGGCATAGCGCCCGGGTGTAGTCGGTGGTGAGGACGAGGTCCTTCGCGGGCCCGCCTACCCGCCACACCGTCCGCCAGCGGTCCTCGTCGAGGACGGTGAACTCGCCCCGGTAGAGGTCGGCCGCGCAGGGATGGTCCGCGAGGTGATGGCCCGTGGACAGGTCCAGGTCGTGGAAAGGGCGGCCGTCGGCGAAGCGGACGTCCGCCGTGCCGGGCGCGTCCCCGGCCAGGAAGCGCAGGGTCCGCTCGGCGGGCCGTGCCACGCCCTGCCAGACAAAAGAGCCGGACTCCTCGTGCAGTAGCCCGCCGCCCTCCAGTGGGCTGAAAACAGTCGTGCCGGTGAACTCGCCCCGCGCGTCGCTCGCGTGATCCCGCACGGACCGCCGCACCTGCCACGAGCCCGTCAGATACGCGAGCGCATCCGGTACTGGCCAGAACTCGCCCATAGCGACCCCGACTCCGTCCCATCCGTTCCTGCGCGACCCATTGACGCGTTCCTGCCCCCTCCCTATCTTGCCGTTCGAAGTGCTGATCAGTGTCTGATATTTCGAACATTCCGTTATGTCGAACAATGAGCCGCGGAGTATCCATGTCACGCACCCGCACCCGCTGGAGACTCGGTCTCGGCGCCACCGCCTTCCTGGTGGCGACCACCGGACTCGTCCCGGCACCCGCGCACGCCGAGGACGTCACCGACTACGCGATCACCGTCGACCCGACGGCCCAGGGCGCGAAGATCGACGACACCATGTACGGCGTCTTCTTCGAGGACATCAACCGGGCCGCCGACGGCGGTCTGTACGCCGAGCTCGTGCAGAACCGGTCCTTCGAGTACTCCACCGCCGACAACGGCTCGTACACACCGCTCACCTCCTGGGCGGTCTCCGGCACGGCCCAGGTCCAGAACGACACCGGCCGCCTGAACGAGCGCAACCGCAACTACCTCTCCCTGGCCGCCGGTTCGTCCGTCACGAACGCCGGATACAACACCGGCATCCGCGTCGAGCAGGGCAAGCGGTACGACTTCTCGGTGTGGGCGCGGGCCGAGAGCGGCAGCAGCCTCACCGTCTCCCTGAAGGACGGCGCGGGCAGCCTCGCGACCGCCCGCCAGGTGGCCGTCTCCGGCGGCTGGAAGAAGTACACCGCCACCTTCACCGCGAGCCGCACCAGCTCCCACGGCCGCCTCGCCGTCGCCTCCTCCGGCGCCGCCGCGCTCGACATGGTCTCGCTCTTCCCGCGCGACACCTACAAGGGCCAGTCGAACGGCCTGCGCAAGGACCTCGCCGAGAAGATCGAGGCCCTGAACCCGTCGTTCGTCCGCTTCCCGGGCGGCTGTCTGGTCAACACCGGCTCCATGCAGGACTACAGCGAGTCCTCCGGCTGGCAGCGCAAGCGCTCCTACCAGTGGAAGGACACCATCGGTCCCGTTGAGGAGCGCGCCACCAACGCCAACTTCTGGGGCTACAACCAGAGTTACGGCCTCGGCTACTACGAGTACTTCCGCTTCTCCGAGGACATCGGCGCCATGCCGCTGCCCGTCGTCCCCGCGCTCGTGACAGGCTGCGGCCAGAACCGCGCCACCGACGACGAGGCACTGCTCCAGCGGCACATCCAGGACACCCTCGACCTCATCGAGTTCGCCAACGGCCCCGTCACCAGCACCTGGGGCAAGAAGCGCGCCGAGATGGGCCACCCGAGGCCCTTCGGCCTGACCCACCTCGGAGTCGGCAACGAGGAGAACCTCCCGAACGAGTTCTTCGCCCGCTTCCAGAAGTTCCGCACCGCGATCGAGGCGAAGTACCCGGACATCACGGTCGTCTCCAACTCCGGCCCCGACGACACCGGTTCGACCTTCGACAGCCTCTGGAAGATGAATCGCGAGGCGAACGTCGACATGGTCGACGAGCACTACTACAACAGCCCGCAGTGGTTCCTCCAGAACAACGACCGCTACGACAGCTACGACAGGAACGGCCCCAAGGTCTTCCTCGGCGAGTACGCCTCCCAGGGCAACGCCATGAAGAACGCCCTCTCCGAGGCCGCGTTCATGACCGGCCTCGAGCGCAACGCCGACATCGTCAAGCTCGCCTCGTACGCCCCGCTGCTCGCCAACGAGGACTACGTCCAGTGGCGGCCCGACCTGATCTGGTTCAACAACCACGCCTCCTGGAACTCCGCCAACTACGAGGTCCAGAAGCTGTTCATGACCAACGTCGGCGACCGGGTCGTCCCGTCCACCGCGACCGGCACCCCGAACGTCAGCGGCCCGATCACCGGCGCCGTCGGCCTCTCGACCTGGGCGACCAGTGCGGCGTACGACGATGTGAAGGTGACGGCCGCGGACGGAACCTCGCTGCTGAGCGACGACTTCTCCGGTGACGCCTCGAAGTGGACGCACAACGGCACGGGCAGCTGGACCATCCAGGACGGCGCCTACGTCCAGACCGACGAGGCCGCCGAGAACACCCTGGTCACCGCCGGTGACCCGGCCTGGCACGACTACGACCTGCATGTGAAGGCCACCAAGAAGTCCGGCAAGGAGGGCTTCCTCGTCGCCTTCGGCGTCAAGGACACCGGCAACTACTACTGGTGGAACCTGGGCGGCTGGAACAACACCCAGTCCGCCGTCGAGCAGGCCTCGGACGGCGGCAAGTCCACGCTGATCTCCAAGGCCGGTTCGATCGAGACGGGCCGCGCCTACGACATCGACATCAAGGTGCGGGGCCGTCAGGTGACCCTCTACCTGGACGGCCAGGAGTGGGGCAGCTTCACCGACGACAAGCCGGCCGAGCCGTTCCGCCAGGTCGTCACCAAGGACGCGGCGACCGGTGACCTGATCGTCAAGGTCGTGAACGCCCAGGCCGCCGAGGCCCGTACCGCGATCGACCTGGGCGGCGCGAAGGTCGCCTCCAGGGCCCGGGTGACCACCCTGGCGGGCGACCCGGACTCGGTGAACACCGAGACGAACACCCCGGTCACGCCGGTGACGTCCACCGTCTCGGGGGTCTCGGCGAAGTTCGAGTACACCTTCCCGGCGAACTCGGTCACATTTCTGCGGATCAGGCAGAGGTAGTTCTCGCTCACGTACAACCTCATGATTCACATGGGGGTCGTACCGGGGACGGCGGGCGTTCACCTGGCGCCCGCCGTGTCCGGAACGTGGTGAGCGGGGGTCGGCGAGTGAAGCGTGTGCGGCGGGCGGCGGTGGCGGGTGCCGTAACGGTGGTCGTGGTGGCACTGGTGGGGCCTTCCGCCCCCGCGGGCTCGCCCGCCGCGTCCCGGGGGCCCGTGACGGACTTCGACGGGGACGGGTACGAGGACTTCGTGATCCCCAATGAGTTCGGCACTGTGGACGGCGAGCGGTTCGCCGGGTACGTCGGCGTGGTGTACGGCTCGGCGACTGCCCACAAGCCGCGCACCCAGGTGATCTCACAGAACTCGCCCGGTGTGCCGGACCGGGCGGAGCAGAACGACAGCTTCGGCGTGAACCCGACTACCGCTGACCTGGACGGCGACGGCTACACGGACCTCGTCGTGAGCGCGTTCGGCGAATTCCGCGGCCCCGATCGGACGGTGCTGTGGGGCGGACCGCGAGGCCTGTCCGGCGGTACCGCGATCGACGTGGGCAGCGGACCCGGGGTCACGGGCGACTTCGACGGGGACGGACACCTGGATCTGGCAACCGCGGGGATGGTCGCCTACGGACCGGTCACCCGGCGGGACGGGGCGGCGCGTACGGCCAAGTTTGCTCTGGACACCGGTGAGCACTCCTCGGACGACGAACTGGACAAGTGGGAGACGTTCGACCTCGCGGCTGGTGACGTGAACGGCGACGGCATCACCGATCTCCTGGCCACGGCATGGGTGGACTACGACGCCAATCTGGTGGGCCCGCCCTTCCTGCTCTATCTCAGGGGTACGCCCGACCGCCTCGCCAGGCCGAAGACCGTGGAGAACGCCAAGGGCAAGGATCTGCGGGGCGGCCAGGCACTCGCGACGGGAGACCTGGACGGGGACGGAATCGACGACGTCCTGTTCGGGGACGTCTACGACACGGACGACGGCCATGTGGGCGTGGTGCCCGGCAGCGCGTCCGGCCCCGACGGCGGCGACGCGACAGTCGTCCGTGCCAGGAGCGGGGACAGGGACTTCGGCTCCGCCCTGGCCGTCGGGGACGTCGACGGTGACGGTGACCTCGACGCGGCGATCGGATCTCCCTGGTCCCCGGTGAACAAGCGGGAGCTCCAGGGCCGGGTGGCCGTGCTCATGGGAGACGGGTCCGGACGACTGACCGGCAAGGGCGCCCAGTCGATCGACCGCGCCGCCTGCGATCTGCCGGCCGGGGGTTCGGACGTTCACCGCTTTGCTTCGGACGTGCGGCTCGCGGACCTGAACGCCGACGGCCGGGCGGAGCTCCTCACCAGCTGGATCGTCGACAACCGGATCCGCGGGTACTGCGTGCTCCCCGGCACGTCGGGCGGCCCGGCCGGCTCGAACCCCTACTTCATCGAGGCGCCCAAGTACCGCTGAGCCCCCTCCGGTGAAGCCAGTGGATTGCATAAACATGCATTGAAACGTATAGTCGTGCCATCAAGGAGGAGGATGACATGGCGGTACGTGCGGCGGTGGCCGGAGCGAGCGGATATGCGGGCGGAGAGCTCCTGCGTCTGCTCCTCGCGCATCCGCAGGTCGAGATCGGCGCCCTGACCGGCAACTCCAACGCAGGTCAGCGCCTCGGCGCGCTGCAGCCGCACCTGCTGCCGCTGGCCGACCGCGTTCTGGAGCCGACCACCCCCGAGGCCCTCGCCGGGCACGACGTCGTCTTCCTCGCGCTGCCGCACGGCCAGTCCGCCGCCGTCGCCGAGCAGCTCGGCCCGGATGTGCTCGTCGTCGACATGGGCGCCGACTTCCGGCTCACCGACCCCGCCGACTGGGAGAAGTTCTACGGCTCCCCGCACGCCGGCACCTGGCCGTACGGTCTGCCCGAGCTTCCGGGTGCCCGCGCCGCGCTGGAGGGGTCCAAGCGCGTCGCGGTGCCCGGTTGCTACCCGACCGCCGTCTCCCTCGCCCTCTTCCCGGCCTACGCCGCCGGACTCGCCGAGCCCGAGGCCGTGATCGTCGCCGCCTCCGGCACCTCCGGTGCGGGCAAGGCCCCCAAGCCGCATCTGCTGGGCAGCGAGGTCATGGGCTCCATGACGCCGTACGGCGTCGGCGGCGGCCACCGGCACACGCCCGAGATGAGCCAGAACCTCAGCGCGGCGGCGGGGGAGCGGGTCTCCGTCTCCTTCACCCCGACCCTCGCGCCGATGCCCCGCGGCATCCTCGCCACCTGCACCGCTGCCGCCAAGGAAGGCGTCACCGCCGAGTCCGTCCGCGCCGCCTACGAGAAGGCCTTCGCCGACGAGCCCTTCGTCCATCTGCTCCCCGAGGGCCAGTGGCCGGCCACGGCGTCCGTCTACGGTTCCAACGCCGTTCAGGTGCAGGTCGCATTCGACGAGGCCGCCGGACGCATCATCGCGATCAGCGCCATCGACAACCTGACCAAGGGCACCGCCGGCGGTGCCGTCCAGAGCATGAACATCGCCCTGGGACTCGACGAGACCACCGGGCTGACCACGATCGGAGTTGCGCCGTGAGCGTGACGGCAGCAAAGGGATTCACGGCGGCGGGCATCGCCGCCGGGATCAAGGAGAACGGCAACCCCGACCTGGCCCTCGTGGTCAACAACGGGCCGCGCCGCGCCGCCGCGGGCGTCTTCACCTCCAACCGTGTGAAGGCCGCGCCGGTGCTGTGGTCCGAGCAGACCCTGAAGAGCGGCGAGGTCTCCGCGGTCGTTCTCAACTCCGGTGGCGCCAACGCCTGTACGGGGCCGAAGGGGTTCCAGGACACGCACGCGACCGCCGAGAAGGTGGCCGAGGTGCTCGGTCGGGGTGCGATCGAGGTCGCCGTCTGCTCGACCGGCCTCATTGGTGTGCTGCTCCCCATGGACAAGCTGCTCCCGGGCATCGAGACGGCCGCCGCCCAGCTCTCCGAGCACGGCGGCGAGAAGGCCGCCATCGCCATCAAGACCACCGACACCGTCCACAAGACGTCCGTCGTGACCAAGGACGGCTGGACCGTGGGCGGCATGGCGAAGGGCGCCGGCATGCTCGCCCCCGGCCTCGCCACCATGCTGGTCGTCCTCACCACCGACGCCGACCTCGAAAGCGACGTACTGGACAAGGCGCTCCGGGCGGCCACGCGCACGACGTTCGACCGTGTCGACTCCGACGGCTGCATGTCCACCAACGACACCGTGCTGCTCCTCGCGTCGGGCGCCTCGGGGGCCACCCCCGCGTACGACGAGTTCGCCGAGGCCGTACGGCAGGTCTGCGACGACCTCGGACAGCAGCTCATCCGCGATGCCGAGGGCGCCAGCAAGGACATCAAGGTCGAGGTGATCAACGCCGCGACCGAGGACGACGCCGTCGAGGTGGGCCGCTCCATCGCCCGCAACAACCTCCTCAAGTGCGCCATCCACGGCGAGGACCCCAACTGGGGCCGCGTGCTCTCCGCGATCGGCACGACGAAGGCCGCCTTCGAGCCCGACCGGCTCAACGTCGCCATCAACGGCGTCTGGGTCTGCAAGAACGGCGGTGTCGGTGAGGACCGCGAGAAGGTCGACATGCGCTACCGCGAGGTGCACATCGTCGCCGACCTCGCGGCCGGGGCCGAGACCGCCACGATCTGGACCAACGACCTCACCGCCGACTACGTCCACGAGAACAGCGCGTACTCCTCATGAGCAATACGACGCGTAAGCACACCGCGCTGCCCAAGGCCCAGATCCTCATCGAGGCGCTGCCCTGGCTGGTCCGGCACAACGGCAAGACCGTCGTCATCAAGTTCGGCGGCAACGCCATGATCGACGAGGACCTGAAGGCCGCGTTCGCGCAGGACGTGGTGTTCCTGCACCACGCCGGCCTCAAGCCCGTCGTCGTGCACGGCGGCGGCCCGCAGATCAGCGCCGCCCTCGACAAGCACGGCATCGTCAGCGAGTTCAAGGCCGGCCTCCGCGTCACCACCGAGGACGCCATGGACGTCGTACGGATGGTGCTGGCCGGGCACGTGCAGCGCGAGCTGGTGAACCTGCTCAACGAACACGGGCCGCTGGCCGTCGGGTTGACCGGCGAGGACGCGCACACCATCACCGCCACCAAGCATCAGCCCGAGATCGACGGCGAGTTGGTCGATATCGGGCGGGTGGGCGAGATCACCGCGATCGACACGGGCGCGATCGAGGCCCTGCTCGCCGACGGCCGGATCCCGGTCGTCTCGTCGATCGCCCGCAGCCAGGACGACGGACATGTCTACAACGTCAATGCTGATACGGCGGCTGCGGCACTCGCTGCGGCACTGGGCGCCGAAACCCTCATGGTCCTCACCGACGTCGAGGGCCTCTACGAGGACTGGCCCAACAGCGACGAGGTGATCAGCCGCCTCACCGCTTCCCAACTGGAGAAGCTGCTGCCGGAGTTGAGCTCCGGGATGGTGCCGAAGATGGAGGGCTGTCTGCACGCCGTCCGCAACGGCGTGCACACCGCCCGCGTCATCGACGGCCGGGTCCAGCACTCGATCCTGCTGGAGATCTTCACGGACTCGGGCATCGGCACGATGGTCGTGCCCGACGGAATCGATCAGGGGGAGTCTTGAGCAACCAGGAGCTGACCGCCCGCTGGCAGGGCGCGCTCATGAACAACTACGGCACTCCCAAGCTGGCCCTCGAGCGCGGCGCGGGCACCAAGCTGTGGGACGACGACGGCAAGCAGTACCTCGACTTCGTCGGCGGCATCGCGGTCAACGCGCTCGGCCACGCCCACCCCGCGATCGTCGAGGCCGTGAGCCGGCAGATCGCCTCCCTCGGCCATGTCTCCAACCTGTTCATCGCCGAGCCGCCCGTCGCGCTCGCCGAACGGCTGCTGCAGCACTTCGGCCGCGACGGCAAGGTCTACTTCTGCAACTCCGGTGCCGAGGCCAACGAGGGTGCCTTCAAGATCGGGCGGCTGACCGGGCGGGGGCACATCGTCGCCACCCACGGCGGCTTCCACGGCCGGACCATGGGCGCGCTGGCGCTGACCGGCCAGCCCGCCAAGCAGACACCGTTCCTGCCGCTGCCCGGCGATGTCACCCACGTCCCCTACGGCGATGCGCAGGCGCTCGCGGCCGCGGTCACCGAGGACACTGCCATGGTCGTGATCGAGCCGATCCAGGGCGAGAACGGTGTGGTCGTGCCGCCCGCCGGCTATCTCAAGGCCGCCCGGGCGATCACCGCCGCGACCGGTTCGCTGCTCGTCCTGGACGAGGTGCAGACCGGCGTCGGGCGGACCGGGCACTGGTTCGAGTACCAGGCCCACGACGGTGTCCTGCCCGATGTGGTCACCCTGGCCAAGGGCCTCGGCGGTGGGCTGCCGCTCGGTGCGACGGTCGCCTTCGGGCGCGCCGCGGAGCTGCTGCAGCCGGGCCATCACGGGACGACCTTCGGCGGCAACCCCGTCGCGTGCGCGGCCGGACTCGCGGTTCTGGACACCATCGCGAACGAGGGATTGCTGGAGAACGTCAAGCGGCAGAGCGAGAGGTTGCGGGACGGAATCGAGTCAGCCGGGCATTCGCTGGTCTCCCATGTCAGGGGTGCGGGGCTTCTGCTGGGTATCGTGCTCACCGAGCCGCTCGCACCGCGGGTGCAGCAGGCGGCTCAGGACGCCGGCTTTCTGGTGAACGCGCCCGCCCCCGATGTCGTACGGCTGATGCCGCCGCTGAATCTCGGCGACGACGAGGTGGACGCGTTTCTCCGGGCGCTGCCCGGTGTTCTGGACGAGGCCCAAGGGGTGGATGGATGAGCCGGAGAATGAGACGACGATGAGTCAGGCGCAGGATCACGAGCACGCGGGGGGCGCCGGGCCTGCCGTGCCGCAGACCCGGACCGCACGTCATCGCCGGATCGTGGACATCCTCAACCGGCAACCGGTGCGTTCGCAGAGCCAACTGGCGAAGTTGCTGGCGGACGACGGGTTGACCGTCACGCAGGCGACGCTGTCCAGGGACCTGGACGAGCTGAACGCGGTGAAGATCCGCAACAACGACGGTGACCTGATCTACGCGGTGCCCAGTGAAGGGGGTTTCCGGACCCCCAGGGCGCCCTTGGGCGAGTCGGCGAAGGAAGAACGGATGCGGCGCCTGTCCCAGGAGCTGCTGATCTCGGCGGAAGCCTCGGCGAACCTGGTGGTCCTGCGTACCCCTCCGGGGGCGGCGCAGTTCTTGGCGTCGGCGATCGACCAGGCGGAGCTGCACGACATCCTGGGGACGATCGCGGGTGACGACACGTTGCTGTTGATCAGCCGGGAGCCGACGGGGGGTCAGGCGCTGGCGGAACATTTGCTGCGGTTGGCTCAGAACGGCCACTGAAGGGGCATCTGGCGGTTGCCTGCCGTCTGCGGGCGCGTGGGGGCTGGTCGCGCAGTTCCCCGCGCCCCTGGGTGGGAACAGTCGCCGCGGCCTTCGCGACCCACCCCCCGCCTCAGCCCAGGCGTGCCGCCAGTCCGCCCGTGCACCGCACCTCATCGCCCGCCGTGATCAGCAACGCCTCCACATCCGGTAGCGACTCCAGCCACCGCAATCCCGCCCGCGAACCCATCGCGAACGCCGCCGTCGCCCAGCAGTCCGCCCACGTCACCGTCGGGGCCACCACCGTCACCGCCAGCAAGTCCGTGACCGCCGACTTGCCCGTCCGCGGATCCACGATGTGCGCCCCCCGCTCCGCCGTACCCGATGTCGCGACCGCCAGTTCCGAGGTCCCCGCGGCCGAGATCACCGCCGCAAGCCCACCCGGCCGGAGCGGATCCGAGACCCCCACCCGCCACGGGCGCTGCGGACCGGGTACGCCCAGCAGCTGCACATCGCCGCCGCCGTTGACGCTCACGCCACTCGCCCCCGCCGCAGTCAGACGACGCGCCGCCTGCTCGACCGCCCAGCCCTTCACGATCCCGGTGGGATCGAGGCGGCCCTCGTACGACGTGCTGAACCATCCGTCGCTGAGCCGTGAGGCCTCTTCGCCCAGCGCCAGTACCTCGGCGACCTCGGGAGCGCATTCCGGCACCGTCAGCTCCCCGCGCCCGAGGCGGGAGATCTCGCTGTTCTCCCGGTACGTGCTGAACACCTCGTCGACGCGGTGCAACCCCGCCACCGCCTCCGTCAGCGCCGCCCGTACCGCCTCCGGATCCCCGCCGCGGACGTCGAAGGAGAAGACGGTCCCCATGACCTCCTCCACATGACGCACCGCGGCGGGAGCCTGCGCGGGATCGGCCACCGACTCAGCCACCGGCCTGGTCCAGAGCCGACTGCAAGGACTGCTTGTAGCCGTTGCTGGTGTACGTCGCCCCGGACACGGCGTCGATATCGGCACTCCCGGCAGCGACCGCGGCAGCGTTGAGCTTCGGCACGGCGTTCCCGTTGATCTGCGTGCTCTGCCCACCACTCGGCGCCTGCACGGCCTCCGCGGCCGTGATCTTCCCGCCGTCGACGGTGATCCGCACCTGAACGGGCCCGTACTGCGTCTTCACGGTCTCCCCGGTGACCGTACGGGCGGCGGCCTCGGCAGCTTCGCCCCCGCCCCCGGAACCCTCGGGAGCCTCGGGGGCCTCGGGGGCCTTCTCCACCTTGTCCAACGCCGACTGCAACGACTGCTTGTACCCACTGCTCGTATACGTCGCCCCCGACACCGCGTCGATCTCCGCGCTCTGCGTCGCGAGCGCCGCCTGGTTCAGCCGGGGCACCGCGGTGTTGGTGACCTCGGTACTGCGACCACCACTGGGCGCCTGCACGGCCTCCACCTTGGTGACCTTGCCGGCGCTCACGGTCAGCCGTACCTGCACGGGCCCGTACTGCGTCTGCACCGCGTCACCGGTGACGGTCCCGGCCTGCGCGGCGCTGCCGCCCTGCGCCGACTCCTGCGCCGCCGCGGTCTGCTGCGGTGCCGCGCCGCCCGCCGCCGAGGCGGACGCCGGATCGGACGCCGGCTTCAGCGACAGCAGCAGCACGATCCCGGACACGGTGGCGGCGCCCGCCAGCACGACACGCCGGATGGGGTGAGTCTTCCTCATCGCTCCTACAGCTCCTGAAGTCCCGTCGCTCACATCTCGAACGACTCGTGATGGATGCGGCGGGCGGGCACTCCCGCGCCGCGCAGTGCTTCGTACACGGACTGCGCGAAGCCGGGCGGCCCGCACAGGAAGACGTCGTGCTTGTCGATGTCCGGCAGCTTCTGCTGCAGACGTTCGGCCGAGATGTCCGGACGTTCGCCGTCCGGGCTGTTGACCGCGTACATCAGCCGCGCGCCCCGCTCCTCGGCGATGGCGGCCAGCTCGTCCCACAGCGCCAGATCCTGGGTGCTGTTGGCCCGGTAGAGGAGGGTGATGTCGCCGGAGGCACCCGGCAGCGTCTCGAACAGCGCCCGCATCGGCGTGATCCCGACCCCGCCCGCCACCAGCAGTACCTTGCCCCGGCTGCGCCGCTGGGCGGTGAGCGCGCCGTACGGGCCCTCCGCCCACACCTTGGTCCCGGGCTCCAGCTCACGCAGCCGTTCGCTGTGGTCGCCGATCGCCTTCACGGTGATCCGCAGCATGTCGGGGCGGGGCGCCGCCGACAGCGAGTAGGGGTGGGAACTGAATCGCATGCCCGGCGACAGGAACCGCCACCGGAAGAACTGCCCCGCCTCCGCGCCCATCCGGTGCAGCTTGCGCCCGCCGATCAGCACCGAC
This sequence comes from Streptomyces sp. NBC_00287, assembly GCF_036173105.1. Classification (NCBI taxonomy): domain Bacteria; kingdom Bacillati; phylum Actinomycetota; class Actinomycetes; order Kitasatosporales; family Streptomycetaceae; genus Streptomyces; species Streptomyces sp. NBC_00287. The sequence goes on along the minus strand of NZ_CP108053.1, from coordinate 1,839,007 downwards.
ACGACGCCCGGGGCCTCCTCGATGACCGCCTCGACGTACATCCGGTGCCGCATGTTGAGACGGATCGGGGTGAGGATCCGGTACCAGACCACCAGCGCGGTCACGATGCCGTACAGCCCGTACCAGAAGGTCTTCGCGGACGGCTCCACGGCGAACTCGTTGCCGGTGGTGATCTGGTGCCAGAACGTCAGGTACACCGCCGCGTACGTCAGCAGATGCACGTGGTACCAGGTGTCGTAGGGGACCCGGCGGCGCACGCCCCCGATCGACAGGAAGGCGATGACGAACAGCAGCCCGGTGCCGATGGCCGCCTTGCCCATGTCCGGCAGTGTGTTGATCGAGTCGATCGTCTGCTGCACGATGTCGCCGAGCGTCTTGCCCGCCTGGAGCGCGTACGCCCACATGATGAGGAAGATGTGCGCGATGACCAGGCAGATCGTGTACCGGCCGCTCATCGCGTGCCAGCGGGCGACCCGGTCGGAGCCCACCCGCCGCTCCAGGGCGGGCACGCGGGCCATCTGGAGCACGACGAGCGCCATCAGATAGCCGGCGAGCAGACCGGTGATCCGGCCCGCGGCGAGGATCTTGGCGGTGTTGTCCGCGAGGGACGGTGTGTTGTCCCACCACAGCCACAGCACCGCCGCAGCGCCGGCCCACAGGGCGATCACCAAGGGGACGGCCGGGGAGCGGCGCGGACGGATGCGGCGCATCGTCTGGCGGCGGGCGGCACGGCCGCCTGCGAGCGTGGTGGTCACGGTTCCTCCGGGAACGGACAAGGGGAGTGGCATGGTCCCTCGGCCCAGAGGTACGTGCGGGGCGGCCGGTGTGTTCAGTACCGCGTGACCGCAGTCGGTCCGCCTGTCGTTCCGATGGCGATGTGCGGCTTTCGGGCGGGATCGGCCCACCGCAGGATCCGCCGCATGTCCTCGACCGGCACCGACACACAACCGGCGGTCGCCCCACGCCCGTTGACATGCAGGAAGATTCCGGCACCCCGGCCGCGCACCGGCTTCGTGTAGTTGAAGCCGATGACGAGCGCGTGCGCGTACTGGGCGGTGTAGGTGATCAGCTGCTCGGACTCGGCGGCCCGGCAGTCGGCCGGGCGGGGCTCGGTCCAACGGTTGTAGGAGCGCGAGTCGTTGTCCTGGCACCACCATGAATCCCGGTGCACCGGGCGGTACTTGTACGCGGTCCCCTCCGGCGCCGCCTTGATGCCGAAGGCGTACGGCAGGTCGTACAGCCCGGTGGGTGTGGTGCTGGTGCCCTGGCGGCGCGCGGAGCCTTCGACCAGACCGTTCGCCCCGAAGCGGGCGGAAGCGGAACCGGCCTTCACCCAGCGGCCGTCGCGCAGGTCCCACCAGGTGACCGTGCCGGTGGTGGCGCCGGTCCGTGCGGCTACGGCGGTGATCAGCTGGGTGCCGCCGCCCGTGTCCGCCATCCGCGCCGGCAGCGGCGGTTCGCCGGCGGGCGCGGCAGCGAGCACGAGGAGGGAGGCGGAGGCGAGGGCGACGACACCGGGGCGCATGGCTCAGACCGTAGACGGCGGCAGCGGCAACGGCAGCCCGGGTAGGCCATCCAGGCTGGTGGCGATGTGCTCCTTCTTGGTGAAGTAGGCGCTCAGCGACTCGTCGTCCTCCCGCGCGAACCGCTTCTGGTGCAGATCGCGCTCCTCGTCGTACGACATGAAGGGCACCGCGTAGCCGCAGGTGTCCCGGACGAGTTCGGCGGTCACCAGGATGATCGCGCGCAGCCCGTGCGGACCCGGGTCGATGTCGGGGAAGTGCGCGAGGAGTTCGGGGAAGCGCGGGTCGTCACGGAAGACCGGCTCACCCCGGCCGTGCACCCGGACGATGCTGGGCGGGCCCTGGAAGGCGCACCACATCAGGGTGATCCGGCCGTTCTCCCGCAGATGCGCGATGGTCTCCGCGTTGGATCCGGCGAAGTCCAGGTAGGCCACGGACTGTTCGTCGAGGACCGCGAAGGAGCCCTTGAGGCCCTTGGGGGAGAGGTTGACCGTGCCGTCCCCGGAGAGAGGCGCGGTCGCCGTGAAGAAGAGGGGCTGGGCCTCGATGAAGGTGCGGAGTCTGCCGTCTATGCGCTCATAGGTCTTTCCCATGTTTCATGATTATGCGGGAAAGTATTTCGTTTGTCTAAGGAATTCTTCGCTCCGCACCCGGCCATGGCCGCCCCGGCCGGCGTGCCACGGGGCGGCCATGACTGCCTGTCACGTCAGTCGTTGAGCGTGCAGGCGGCCAGGGCACCCAGGCCCTGGGGCTTCTCCGCGGTGCGCCCGATGGAGATCGCGATGCGGTCGATGGTCGCCGTCCGCTTGCTGGCCAGCGGGCCGAGGATGGCGTTCTGGACGAAGTTGGGCCCGCCCTGGCCGACGGTGTCGACGAGCCGCTTGTTGGCCTCGTCGATCTGGGTCTGGAGCAGCGCGAGGTTGCGGTCGACCTCCGCCTGGGCGGTGGCCGGGATCGCGGGGAGCTGCGAGGCGACGTCGGGGCAGCTGATGGCGCCGACGCCCGTGTTGCCCTCTTCCTCCGGGGCAGTGGCGCTTGGGGTGACCTCGGCTTCCTCGTCGGCGCCGGTCTCCTCGCCGGTGTCGGCGGCCCCCTCCGCATTCAGCGTGCAGGCGGCCAGAGCATTCAGCCCCTGAGGCTTCTCCGCGGTGCGCCCGATGGAGATCGCGATGCGGTCGATGGTCGCCGTCCGCTTGCTGGCCAGCGGGCCGAGGATGGCGTTCTGGACGAAGTTGGGCCCGCCCTGGCCGACGGTGTCGACGAGCCGCTTGTTCGCTTCGTCGATCTGGGTCTGGAGCAGCGCGAGGTTGCGGTCGACCTCCGCCTGGGCGGTGGCCGGGATGGCGGGGAGCTGCGAGGCGACATCCGGACAGCTGATGGTGCCGGGGCCGGCCAGTGTGCGGGCGTCGCTCTTGGGCGTCTCCCCGGCGAGCGCGGAGTTGACGATCACCGCTCCGGACAGCGCCAGCGCGGCGGCGCCGCCGATCAGTGCGACACGACGCTTGTTGTACTTCGGAAGAGCCCTGGACATGCGGAAGCCTCACTCGGGTCGGGGGTGTTCGCTGTGTTCTCGCTGTACGAACGCGGCGCCTGCGTCCGGCGAGAGATACGGGAAAGCGGTTTCTCGCGTTCAAACCCCGGCCAGATTGACGAATCATGCAGAGTTCTGCATACTCATGCATGTCAGTCGGTGAGCGCATGTAAGGAGAGACCCATGACCGAGCGCGTCGTACTCGCCTACTCGGGCGGTCTGGACACCTCCGTCGCCATCGGCTGGATCGCGGAGGAGACCGGCGCCGAGGTCATCGCCGTAGCCGTGGACGTCGGTCAGGGCGGCGAGGACCTGGACGTGATCCGCAAGCGCGCCCTCGCGTGCGGCGCGGTCGAGGCCGAGGTCGCGGACGCCAAGGACGAGTTCGCCGAGGAGTACTGCCTCCCGGCGATCAAGGCCAACGCCCTCTACATGGACCGCTATCCGCTGGTCTCCGCGCTCTCCCGGCCGACGATCGTCAAGCACCTCGTCGCCGCCGCGCAGAAGCACGGCGCCACCATCGTCGCCCACGGCTGCACCGGCAAGGGCAACGACCAGGTCCGCTTCGAGGCCGGCATCGTCGCCCTCGCACCCGACCTCAAGTGCATCGCCCCGGTCCGCGACTACGCCATGACGCGGGACAAGGCCATCGCGTTCTGCGAGGAGAAGAACCTCCCGATCGCCACCACCAAGAAGTCCCCGTACTCCATCGACCAGAACGCGTTCGGACGCGCGGTCGAGACGGGCTTCCTGGAGGACATCTGGAACGCGCCGATCGAGGACATCTACGAGTACACCCAGAACCCGGCGGTCGCCCGCGACGCCGACGAGGTGATCATCTCCTTCGAGGAGGGCGTCCCGGTCGCGATCGACGGGCGGCCCGTCACGGTCCTCCAGGCGATCCAGCAGCTCAACGAGCGCGCCGGCGCCCAGGGCATCGGCCGGATCGACATGGTCGAGGACCGACTCGTCGGCATCAAGTCCCGCGAGGTGTACGAGGCCCCGGGCGCGATCGCGCTGATCACGGCCCACCAGGAGCTGGAGAACGTCACCGTCGAACGCGAACTCGCCCGCTACAAGCGCCAGGTCGAACAGCGCTGGGGCGAACTCGTCTACGACGGCCAGTGGTTCTCCCCGCTCAAGCGCGCCCTGGACGGCTTCATCAACGAAGCCAACCAGCATGTCACCGGCGACATCCGGATGACACTGCACGGCGGACGCGCGGTGGTGACCGGCCGGCGCTCCCCGTCGTCGCTGTACGACTTCAACCTCGCCACCTACGACACCGGCGACACCTTCGACCAAGCCGCCGCCAAGGGCTTCATCGACATCTACAGTCTGTCATCGAAGATCGCCGCCAAGCGCGACCTGGCGTGACCGCCCCCGGTCCCGCCCCCGCCTGACAACCGCCTCCCCGTTCACGCCACGGGGAGGCGGTGCACCATCCAGATCCTCTGAGGAGCACACCAAGTGAGCAGCAACAGCGGAGACGTCCGGCTCTGGGGCGCACGTTTCGCGGACGGACCCGCCGAGGCCCTGGCCAGGCTGTCCGCGTCGGTCCACTTCGACTGGCGGCTCGCGCCGTACGACATCGCGGGCTCGCGTGCCCACGCGCGCGTGCTGCACAAGGCGGGCCTGCTCACCGACGACGAGCTGACGCGGATGATCGCGGGCCTCGAACAACTGGCCGCGGATGTCGCCGACGGCTCCTTCGTCGGCACCGTCGCCGACGAGGACGTGCACACCGCCCTGGAGCGGGGCCTGCTGGAGCGCCTCGGGCCCGACCTCGGCGGCAAGCTCCGCGCGGGCCGCTCCAGGAACGACCAGGTGGCGACCCTCTTCCGGATGTATCTGCGGGACCAGGCGCGCGGCATCGCCGGTCTCATCGCCGACCTCCAGGACGCCCTGATCGGCCTGGCGGAGGCCCACCCGGACGTGGCGATGCCCGGCCGCACTCACCTCCAGCACGCCCAGCCGGTGCTCTTCGCCCACCATGTCCTCGCACATGTGCAGTCCCTGTCCCGGGATGCCGAGCGGCTGCGCCAGTGGGACGCGCGTACGGCGGTCTCCCCGTACGGCTCGGGTGCCCTGGCGGGCTCCTCGCTCGGCCTGGACCCGGAGGCGGTGGCGAAGGACCTGGGCTTCGAGCACGGGTCGGTCGCCAACTCCATCGACGGCACGGCCTCCCGTGACTTCGTCGCGGAGTTCGCCTTCATCACCGCGATGATCGGCGTGAACCTCTCCCGGATCGCCGAGGAGATCATCATCTGGAACACGAAGGAGTTCTCCTTCGTGACCCTGCACGACGCGTTCTCGACGGGCTCGTCGATCATGCCGCAGAAGAAGAACCCCGACATCGCGGAGCTGGCGCGCGGCAAGAGCGGCCGCCTGATCGGCAACCTGACGGGCCTGCTGGCAACCCTCAAGGCGCTCCCGCTCGCGTACAACCGCGACCTCCAGGAGGACAAGGAGCCGGTCTTCGACTCCTGCGACCAGCTGGACGTCCTGCTCCCGGCCTTCACCGGCATGATCGCCACGCTCACCGTCCACCGCGAGCGCATGGAGGAGCTGGCCCCGGCCGGCTTCTCCCTCGCCACCGATGTCGCCGAGTGGCTGGTCAAGCAGGGTGTCCCGTTCCGGGTGGCGCACGAGGTGGCCGGCGCCTGCGTCAAGGCCGCCGAGGCGGAGGACAAGGAACTGGACGAGCTGACGGACGAACAGTTCGCGAAGATCTCCGAGCATCTGACCCCCGAGGTCCGCACGGTCCTGAACGTCCCGGGCGCCCTGGCGTCCCGCAACGGCCGCGGGGGCACGGCACCGAGCGCGGTGGCGGTACAGCTGGCGGAGGTCAAGGCGGACGTGGCGGCGCAGCACGAGTGGGCGAACGCCAAGAAGCAGCAGGTCTCGTACGAGAGCTGAGTGTCGTATGACGGTGGTCGTCGCGGGTTACGTTGGTCATGAGCCGTAAGGAACCGACCGAACGGAGCCCGCGATGCCCTTCGCCCGACTGGCCACAGCAACAACCCCCACCTGCCACATCGGACTGGGTCTCGCCGCCGTAGGCCGCCCCGGCTACATCAACCTCGGCCGAGACGAAGACCTCGGAGAGAACCGCACCGTCGAAACGCTGCGCACCCGCACCCACGAACTCCTCGACGCCGCCTACGCCCAAGGCGTCCGCTACTTCGACGTCGCCCGTTCCTACGGCCGCTCCGAGGAGTTCCTCGCCGACTGGCTGAACGCCCGCCCCGATATTGACGACGTGGTCATCGGCAGCAAGTGGGGCTACACCTACACCGCCGGCTGGTCGGCGGACGCCGAGACGCACGAGGTCAAGGACCACAGCCTCCAGGCGTACGAGCGTCAGCGCGCCGAGACCGACGCCCTGCTCGGCGACCGGCTCGATCTCTACCAGATTCACTCGGTGACCCCGGACAGCCCCGCCCTCACCGACAAGGACCTGCACGCCAAGCTGGCCGAGGCCGCGGCCGAGGGCCTTACCGTCGGCTTCTCCACCAGCGGCCCCGCCCAGGCGGACGCGATCCGCGCCGCCCTCGCCGTGACGGTCGACGACGAGCCCCTCTTCCGTACGGTCCAGTCGACCTACAACCTCCTGGACACCTCCGCCGCCCCCGCCCTGGCCGAGGCCCATGACGCCGGACTCACGGTGATCGTCAAGGAGGCCATGGCCAACGGAAGGCTCGCGGAGCCCTTCGCCCCGGACGCGCTGAAGGCCGTAGCGGCGGAAACCTCCCTCGGCACCGACGCCGTGGCCCTCGCCCATGTCCTGCGCCAGCCCTGGGCGGGCGTAGTCCTCTCCGGCGCCGCCACCGTCGTCCAGCTCGCCTCCAACCTCCACGCACCCGTCGTGGACCTGGACGAGAACCAGCTGACCCGGCTCGCGGAGCTGGTGGAGGAGCCGGGGGCGTACTGGGAGCGGCGCGGTCAGCTGCCCTGGCACTGATCACTCACGAAGCACGACGGTCATGAGACACACGTGCCCACCGTGAGACAAAGATGTCTCATATGGGCTATGGTTGTCTCATGGCTGTCGATCGTGACCACGTGCTGCGCAGCGCAGCCGCCCTGCTCACCCGGAAATCCACGTCCACCATGGACGAGGTCGCCAAGGCCGCCGGGATCAGCCGGGCCACGCTGCACCGCCACTTCGCGGGGCGTGACGCGCTCGTCCGGGCGCTGGAGGCGCTCGGTATCGCGGAGTGCGAGGCCGCGCTGGACGCGGCCCGGCTGGACGAGGGCGGCGCGAGCGAGGCCGTACGCCGGCTCGTCCGCGAGATAGAGCCCGCGGCCGGACTCCTCGCGTTCCTCTACTCCGAGAACCAGCTGTTCGAGGGCGAGGGGCAGAACGAGGGCTGGGCCCGGCTCGATGTCCGGATCGCCGCGGTGTTCCGGCGCGGCCAGGAGTCCGGCGAGTTCCGGATCGACCTCACCCCGGCCTGGCTCACCGAGGCGCTGTACGGCCTGATGGCCTCCGGCGCCTGGGCTGTCCAGGAGGGCAGGGTCGCGGCCAACGACTTCACACACATGATCGCCGAGCTCCTGCTCGGCGGCGCCGTACGGAGAGAGGAATCATGACCAGCACCCTGCAGCCGGCGAACCCGACCGAGGCGGTGAAGCGCCCGGGCCGTTGGCTCGCGCTGTCCGTCCTGGTGCTCGCCGTGCTGCTGGTGGCCGTGGACGCGACCGTCCTCGGTCTCGCGACCCCCTACATCAGCGAGGACCTGAACCCCTCGGGCACCCAGCTCCTCTGGATCGGTGACGTCTACTCCTTCGTCATCGCCGGTCTGCTCGTCTCCATGGGCAGCCTCGGCGACCGAATAGGCCGTAAGAAGATCCTGCTCGTGGGCGCGACGGCGTTCGGCGCGATATCCGTGCTGAACGCGTACGCGACCACTCCCGACATGTTGATCCTGGCCCGCGCGCTGCTCGGCGTCGCCGGTGCCACCCTGATGCCGGCCACGCTCGCCCTGATCCGCAACCTCTTCCACGACCCGCGCGAACGCAGCCTTGCCGTGGGCATCTGGGGCGCGACTGCGTCCGCCGGTACGGCAGTCGGCCCGATCGTCGGCGGCTTCCTGCTCGAACACTTCTGGTGGGGCTCGGTCTTCCTCATCAACCTGCCCGTGATGGCGGTCCTGGTCGTGGTCGGCATCAAGATGCTCCCGGAGTCCCGCAACCCGAACCCCGGCCCCTGGGACCTGCCCAGCGTGCTGCTGTCGCTGGTCGGCATGGTCGGCGTCGTCTACGCCATCAAGGAGCTCGCGTCGCACGGCCTGGCGTGGGAGTCGCTCGCCGTGGGCCTGCTGGGAGCGGCCGCGCTGTACGGCTTCGTACGCCGCCAACTGACGCTTCCCGCCCCGCTGCTGGACATGCGCCTGTTCCGCAACCGCGGTTTCAGCGGCGCAGTCCTGGCCGACCTGCTGACCATCCTCGGCCTGTCCGGCCTGGTGTTCTTCCTCTCCCAGTACCTGCAACTCGTCCAGGGCCGCGGTCCCTTCGAGGCGGGCCTCGCCGAACTCCCCGCCGCCATCGGCGCGGTGGCAGCAGGCCTGATCGCGGGCCGAGCCGCCCGCCGCTTCTCGGTACGCGCGGTGGTCTCCGGCGGCCTGGCGGCAGTGGGTCTGTCCCTGGCCGCCCTGACGGTCCTGGACCAGTCGACCGGCTACCCCCTGCTGGGCGTTGCCCTGCTGGTGGTCGGCATAGGCGCCGGCTTCTCCTTCACAGTGACCGCGGACGTCATCCTGGGCTCCGTACCAAAGGAACAGGCAGGCGCGGCCTCGGCCGTATCGGAAACGGCGTACGAACTGGGCGCGGCCCTGGGAATCGCGGTACTGGGTTCGATCGTGACGGGCGTCTACCGAGGCTTCACGGGCCCGACGGGCACCCCGGAAGGCGCACACGAATCGCTGGGTGGCGCGGTGGAAGCGGCAGCGGGAATGCCGACGGAAACCGCGCAGAGCATGCTGGACGCGGCCCGCCAGTCCTTCGTGGACGGCCTGGCACTGGCGGCGGGAGTGGGAGCAACGGTCCTCCTGCTGGCGTCGGTGGCAGCATGGTTCATGCTGCGGAACCAACGGTTGGAAAGCGGACAGCTTTAAGCCCCTTTTCGCCCCGACCTGATGGTCTGGGCGCCATGACTCGACGCACACGAAAGCTGATAGTCACCGTCGCCGCCCTCTGCGCCACAGCCCTCACCGGAGGCAGCACCGCGCTGGCCGCCGACGGCGAGAAAGAACCCCGCGAACAGATCAGGTTCGTCGTCACGGAGAAGGCGGAGTGTCCCGAGAGCGGCGGCCCCGCACTGTGACCGCCGCACACCCGGACGCCAAGCTCCTGGAAGACGCCCTCTTCGAGGTGAAACGGGTGATCGTCGGCCAGGACCGCATGGTGGAACGCATGTTCACCGCGGTCCTGGCCCGCGGCCACTGCCTCCTCGAAGGCGTGCCCGGCGTGGCCAAGACGCTCGCCGCCAAAACGCTCGCGCACGTCGTCGGCGGAGACTTCGCCCGGCTTCAGTTCACCCCCGACCTCGTCCCCTCCGACATCACCGGCACCCGGATCTACCGGCCCTCGCAGGAGACGTTCGACATCGAACCGGGCCCCGTGATCGCCAATGTCGTCCTCGCCGACGAGATCAACCGCGCCCCCGCCAAGGTGCAGTCCGCGCTGCTGGAAGTGATGGGCGAGCACCAGGTCTCCATCGGCGGCACGACCCTCCCCGTACCGGAGCCGTTCCTCGTCCTCGCCACCCAGAACCCCATCGAGTCCGAGGGCGTCTACCGGCTCCCCGAGGCCCAGCGCGACCGCTTTCTGCTCAAGGTGGAGGTGCCCGCGCCCAGCGAGCTGGAGGAACTCGCCATCCTCTACCGGATGAGCGTCGACCCGCCCAGCCCGCGCCGCATCCTGACCCCCGAACGGGTCGTCGCCCTCCAGCGAGCCGCCGACGAGGTGTTCGTGCACCACGCGCTCGCCGAGTACGCCGTACGACTGGTCTGCGCGACCCGCGAACTCGCGGGCCCCGAGCGCCGGTTGGCGCACGGCGCCGGACCGCGCGCCACGCTCGGCCTGGTCGCCGCCGGCCGTGCGCTGGCGCTGCTGCGCGGACGGGGCTACGTCCTCCCCGAGGACATCGGCGACCTGGCCCACGAGGTCGTCGCCCACCGGTTGGTCCTCTCCTTCGACGCGCTCGCCGACGGAGTCGCACCGGCCGAGATCGTCGGCGAGGTGCTCGCGGCGGTCCCACAGCCCCGGATCAGCCCACGCCAGGCCACGGAGGGGGCCGCCGCATGAGCACGTCGCTGCGCGAACTCACCCCCGAACAGGCCCTGAAACACCTTGAGTTGCTCTTCACCCGCCGCCCCGACGGGCAGCTCCAGGGCGACCACCCGTCCCTGCTTCCGGGCCCCGGCAGCGAGGTCGCGGAGAGCCGTCCCTACGTCATCGGCGACGACGTACGCCGGATGGACTGGAACGCCACCGCCCGCACCACCGTCCCGCATGTGCGCCTCACCCTCGCCGACCGCGAACTCACCACCTGGATCGTCCTCGACGCCTCCGCCAGCATGGACTTCGGCACGGCGCGGATGGAGAAGCGGGACCTCGCGGTCGGCGCGGCGGCGGCCGTCGCCTTCCTCACGGAACGGGCCGGGAACCGGCTCGGCGTACAGCTCACCGGGCCGCACGGCGTACGGCGCATCCCGCCCCGCACCGGCCGAGGACATCTGCTCACTATCCTGCGCGCCGCCCTGGACCGCCCGCGCGTGGAGCCGGGCGCACCCGAGACCACCCTCGCCGACGCGCTGCACGCCCTGCGGGCGCTGCCCGCGCGCGGGCTGGTGGCGGTCGTCTCCGACTTCCTGGAGACGGGCTGGGAACAACCCCTGCGTACAGTGGCCCGGCGCCACCAGGTCCTCGCGGTCGAGATCGTCGATCCGCGCGAACTGGAGCTGCCTCCGGTCGGGTTGCTGACCGTCGTCGACCCCGAGACGGGACGGCGGCGCGAAATCCCCACCTACGCGCGGAAACTGCGGGAGCGCTACGCCGAAGCCGCCCTGGAACAGCGGGCGCTGATCAAACAGACGATCCGCCGCGCGGGCGCCGCGCATCTCAGGCTGCGTACCGACCGGGACTGGGTGCGGGACGTCGTGCGCTACGTCGAGGACCAGCGGCGCCGGGCGGGAGGCGGTGCCGCATGAGGGGGATGCGATGAGCGTGCGTTCACCGGGCTGGCTGCTGCTTCTGGTGCCGCTGGCGGCGCTGATCGCCGTCTACGTCGTGATGCAGCGCCGACGCGGCCGGTACGCCGTCCGCTTCACCAACCTGGAGCTGCTGGACAAGGTCGCGCCGAGGCGGCCGGGCTGGCGCCGGCACGTGCCCGCGGGAGCCTTCTGCGCCATGCTCGCGCTGCTGGTCGTGGGGTTCGCCCGGCCCACCGCGGACGTACAGGTGCCGCGTGAACGGGCCACGATCATCGTGGCCTTCGACGTCTCGGGCTCGATGGAGGCCACGGATGTCAGGCCGACGCGGTTCGAGGCGGCCAAGCGGGCCGCGCTGACCTTCGTGGAGCGGCTGCCGGAGCGGTTCAACGTCGGGCTCGTGCCCTTCAGCGGCAGCGCGTCGGTCGCGGTGCCGCCGACCACCGACCGGACGCTGTTCAGCCGGGCCGTCGACCAGCTCACCCCGGGCCAGGGCACGGCGATCGGCGAGGCGGTCATGGCGGCGCGCGACGCGATCCGCACGCTGGACCGACAGGCTGAGACAGAGCCACCGCCCGCCCATGTCGTGCTCCTGTCCGACGGTGCCAACACGGTCGGACGGTCGGTGGAGTCGGCGGCCGAGCAGGTGGCCGCGGACCGCATCCCGGTCTCCACGATCGCCTACGGCACGGAGGACGGCGTCATCGAAACGGCGTCCGGCGACATCCTCCGCGTCCCCGTCGACGGCCCCGCCCTGGAAGACCTGGCCACCCGCACCGGCGGCGACTTCCACGAGGCCGCGTCGGGAGAGGAACTCCAGTCCGTATACGAGGACATAGGCAGCTCCGTCGGCCACCGCACGGAGGAACGCGAGGTGTGGCAGTGGTTCATCGCAGCGGGCTTGGCCACGGCCCTGCTCGCCGCGGCGACGTCCCTGTTGTGGTTCTCCCGCCTGCCCTGACGCCCCCAAGGAGCGCTGCACATGACCAACTCCGACGACTCCACAACGCAAACGGCGGGCACGCCACCCCAAGCCACGGGCGCGGGCGGGGCCGCCCCCGCCCCAGGCGGCGGCGCGGGCGGCGGCACCGCCTCCGCGCAAGCCGCGCTCCCGCCCCAAGCCGCGGGCAGTCGTGCCGCTGGGGAGGCTCCCGACCCACACAAGGGCGGCACCCCGCAAGCACGGGCGAGCGCACCCACCCCGGGCACACCCCCAGGCCTCGGCACCCCTCGCGGCCCCGCGTTCCTGCCCGGCCCGCCGCCCGACCCCACACCGCCCGCACTCCCCGCAATCTCCCACGACACCGCACCCAAACCCCTGCCCCCAGCGCACACCGCCCGCACCCCCCGCCCCCTCACCGCCCTACTTCTCGCCACCGTCCTAGCGGGCGGAGCCGCCGGTTATGCCGCCGGCGCGCTCGGTGACCAAGACCCCGCCGCCCCGGCACAGGCCTCTGCCCCCGGCGACCTGGAAGCCGTAGCCGCACGTGTGCTCCCCAGCGTCGTCTCCGTGGAGACCGCGACCGGACAGGGCTCAGGGTTCGTCTTCGACGAGCGTGGCCGCATTCTCACCAACGCCCATGTCGTGGACGGAAGTTCACGCGTCTTCGTCGAGTTGCAGGACGGCCGTCGGCTCAGCGCCGAGGTGGTCGGCGACGACCCCGAGCACGACGTCGCCGTACTGGAGCCGGAAACCTCCCGCGGACTGCGCGCGGCCCGCCTGGCGACCGGCGCCCGCCCCGCCGTGGGCGACACCGTGCTCGCCATCGGCTCCCCCCTCGGTCTCACCGGCACCGTCACCTCCGGCATAGTCAGCGCCCTCGACCGCTCGGTCACCCTGGGCGAGGGCACCGGCGCCGGACAGCGCCGCGCGCTCCAGACCGACGCCTCGATCAACCCCGGCAACTCCGGCGGCCCCCTCGTCGACGCCGAAGGACGAGTCATCGGCATCAACACAGCCATCGCGACGTTGGACCAGCAGAGGGCCGGCTCCATCGGCATCGGCTTTGCCATCCCCGTGACCGACGCCGAGGCCGCCGCCCGGACCATCATCGACGGAGGCTGAGGAGCTGACGGACATGCGACTGCTTGTGGTCGAGGACGAGGAAGACCTGGTCGTCGCCCTCAAGGTGGGCCTGAAGAGAGCCGGTTACGCCGTCGACGTCGCCCCGGACGCCGACACCGCGACCGAGAAGCTCACCGTCAATGACTACGACCTCGTCCTGCTGGACCTCAACCTCCCCGACCGCGACGGATTCTCGGTGTGCAGAGCCGTCCGCGCCACCCCCGGCGGGCCGCGCATCCTGATGCTCACCGCCCGGGACCGCCTCGCCGACCGGGTCCGCGGTCTGGACGAGGGCGCCGACGACTACCTCGTCAAACCCTTCGCCCTGCCCGAACTCCTCGCCCGCATCAGGGCGTTGCTGCGCCGCGAGGACGGCGGCACCGCGGTCGTCGAGGTCGGCGAACTCCGCCTCGACACCGCCCGCTTCGAGGCCCACCGCGGAGACCGCAGGCTCGCCCTCACCCCCAAGGAGTTCGCCGTCCTGCACTACCTGATGACCCGCCCCGGACGTGTGGTACCGGCCGAGGAGCTCCTGGAACACGTGTGGGACGAGTACGCCGACCCGTTCACCAACACCGTGCGCGTCACGGTCGGCTCCCTCCGCCGCAAGATCACCGGCGACGAGGAACCGCTCATCGAGACGGTGATACGGCAGGGCTACCGGCTCAAGGAGTCCCCGTGAAACGGCCCCGTCTGCCCGCCTTCACCCACACCATCCGCTTCCGCCTCACCGTCCTCTACTCCGGCCTCCTCTTCCTGCTCACCGCGCTCGTCCTCGCCGGCACCTACGTCGCCGTGGAACGCAGCGGCGAGGCGGCCCCCGTCACCAAGCAGTTCACGGCGTCGAAGTACGTGGGTGACGTGTACGTCGGTGAGATCGAGGGCGTGAAGGTCGAGGACGTCGAGGCCGCCGTCAACTACGAGACCCTCGCCAACCTGCGCCGCTTCTCCTTCGCCGTACTCGGCGGCCTGGCCGTCGCCAGCCTCGCCCTGGGCTGGATCCTCTCCGGCCGCGTACTACGTCCCGTACGCGCCATCTCCCGCACCGCCGCGGAGATCCAGGCCACGGACCTCTCCCAGCGCATCCATCTGCAGGGCCCCAAGGACGAGCTGCGCGACCTCGCCGACACCGTGGACTCCATGCTCGACCGCCTCGACGAGGCGTTCCGCGCCCAGCGCCAGCTCATCGACGACGCCTCCCACGAACTGCGCAGCCCGCTCGCCATCATCCGCGCCAACCTGGACGCCGTTCTGACCGCCGAGGAGTCCGACGAGGAGGAGCTTCGCACCGCCGCCCGCAGCGTCGACCGTGCGACCACCCGGATGACGCGTCTCGTCGAGGACCTGCTCGCCACGGCCCGCCGCAGCGCGCCCGCCCTCGCCGACGCGGATGTCGACCTCGCGACGGCGGCCACCGAGGCGTGCGAGGAGTTCGCCCCGCTGGCGGCGGAACGCGGCCTGACCCTTCAGCGCAGGCTGGCACCGGGCCTCACGGTCATCGGCGACCACGACGCCCTGCGCCGAGCCGTCGGCAACCTGCTCTCCAACGCCGTACGCCTGTCCCCGCCCGGCACCCGCATCACGGTCAGCACGGGCCGCACGGAGGACAGCCTGTGGATAGCGGTACAGGACGAAGGCCCCGGCATCGAGACCGATGACCAGGCAAGGGTCTTCGACCGCTTCTGGCGGGCAAAAACACTGACCGACACCAGAGACCGCCACGCGGGCCTGGGCCTGGCGATAGTCCGACAGATCGTGGAGTCCCACGGAGGCCAGATAGACCTGCACTCAAAAGTCGGCGAGGGCTCGACGTTCGTACTGCGCTTCCCGGCCTCGGGAGGAAAAGCACCCCGTTAGGGGCTTACGCGGCTTCCTTCGCCTTCGTCGCATACATGTCCACATACTCCTGCCCGGACAACCGCATGACCTCAGCCATCACAGAATCGGTCACCGCCCGCAGCACATACCGATCCCGCCCCATCCCGTCGTACCGCGAGAACTCCATGGCCTCGCCAAAACGAACGGTCACCTTCGAAGGCCTGGGAAACCCCGCACCCCCCGGCTGAATCTTGTCCGTGCCGATCATCGCGAACGGCACCACCGGCGCCCCTGTCATCAGGGTCAGCCGCGCGATACCGGTCCGCCCGCGGTACAGCCGCCCATCGGGCGACCGCGTGCCCTCGGGGTAGATGCCGAAGACCTTGCCCTCCTCCAGGATCCGGCGCCCGGTCATCAGCGCCGCGACCCCGCCCTTGCCGCCGTCCCGGTCCACCGGGATCATGCCGACGCCGGTGAAGAACCAGGCCATCAGCCGGCCCTTGAACCCCTTGCCGGTGACGTACTCGTCCTTGCCGATGAAGAAGACCTGCCGGTCGCAGACGAGCGGAAGGATCATCGAGTCGATGAACGTGAGGTGGTTGCCGGCCAGGATGACCGGACCGTCGCCCGGGATGTGCTCCGCGCCCTCCACCTGTGGGCGGAACATCAGGCGCATGATCGGTCCGAGCACTGCCTTGATGAGCGCGAAGCGGGACAACGGGCCCTCCGGTGTCAAGGGGGTCGATATAAGTCTGTGCAGGTGAGGACGATACTCGCGGTCCCCGGGGTCGCGCACATCGGGTTCACGGAGGTCTTACGCACTGTTGACGCAGGTTTACCTGCGGTGCTGTGCCGTCGCCTGCCGGAAACCCGCGCGGAACGGTGTGACGGACGTCGCGCCGACCCGCGTCGGGACGTCCTCCCCACGCCTACCCCGCGCCATGCGTCCGATGCCGACGGTCCGTCAGAACTCTGTCCCCACACGACATCCGGCGTCACCCGCGTGTTCGATCCGGGGACTCCCGCCGGTCATGGACGGGCACCTACGATCGGCCCGCACTGAAGAGCCGAGGGCAGGAGGCCGCTCATGGGAACGCAGGAGTCGGACGAGCAGGCGCGCGGGACCGGACGGCGGGCACTGCTCGGCGCGGCGGTGCTGGGTGCGGGCGGAGCGGTGCTCGGACTGTCCGGTACGGCAAGAGCCGCCGGCGCGGGGTACGCGGGTGGTGTGAAGAGCCTGCCCAAGCCCACGATCATCGGGCACCGCGGTGCCAGCGGCTACCGCCCCGAGCACACGCTCGCCGCCTACCAGCTCGCCCTCGACATGGGCGCCGACATCGTCGAGGCCGGTGACCTGGTGCCCACCAAGGACGGCCACCTCGTCTGCCGCCACGAGCCGGAGATCGGCGGCACCACCGATGTCGCCGACCACCCCGAGTTCGCCGGCCGCAAGACCACCAAGCTGCTCGACGGCGTCTCCGTGACCGGCTGGTTCACCGAGGACTTCACGCTCGCCGAGCTCAAGACGCTCCGCGCGATCGAGCGCATCCCGGCCAACCGCCCGCACAACACCCTGTACAACGGCCGCTTCGAGATCCCCACCTTCGAAGAGGTGCTGCGGTGGCAGGAGGAGCAGACCCGCAAGCGCGGCAAGCAGGTCTGGATCTACCCCGAACTCAAGCACCCCACCTACTTCCGCAAGCTGGGCCTCGGCCTGGAGGAGCGGATCGCCAAGGTGCTGCGCAAGTACGGCAAGCACAAGTGGAACTCGCCGGTCATCGTCCAGTCGTTCGAGCCGACCAGCATCCAGCGCCTCCACAAGCTCATCGACAACCCGCTGGTGGTACTGCTGTCCGGCCCGAGCACACGGCCGTACGACTTCGTGGACAGCGGTGACCCGCGTACCGTCGCCGATCTGGTCAAGCCGGCCGGGCTGCGCGAGATCGCCTCCTACGCCCAGGGCATCGGCCCGACCCTCGACCTGATCATCCCGAGGGACGCGAGCGGCAAGCTCACCACGCCGACCACCCTGGTCGCCGACGCGCACAAGGTGGGCCTGGTCCTGCACCCCTGGACGCTGCGCAACGAGAACCCGTTCCTGCCCGCGGACTTCCGCAAGGGCACCGACGCGGACGCCTACGGCGATGTCTTCGGCGCGTACAAGACGTACTTCGCCACCGGCATCGACGGCGTCTTCACGGACCAGCCGGACACCGGTCTGCTGGCCCGCGAGGACTTCGTCAACGGCTGAGCCCCACACCCCGGTTGGGGTGACAAGCGGCCGCCCGGGCAACCCGTCGCCCGGGCGGCCGCGTCGTGCTGCATATGACACACGACTTTGTTCTCGACGTCCTCGCGCTGCGCCCGCTGCTCACCGCCGAGGCCTCCGCCGAGGCGCACGCCTCCGGAACCGAGCCCGGTGACCTGGAACAGGCGGTCTGGCTGCGCCTCCTGGAGCTCCTCGACGCCCAGGGCCCACCGCCCGACCCCGAGCGCTGGCTCCGCTCGGCCGTCCGCTCCGAGGTCCGCCGCGCCCGCCGCACCAACCGCCTCGAACGGCCGTACGACGCCGAACCCGCGGACGAGTCCGACCGCGACCCCGAACACCTCGCCCTGAGGGCCGCACGCCACCGCGCCCTGCGCGACGCCGTCCGCCGGCTGCCCGGCCGCTGCCCCAGCCTGGTCGAGGCGCTGCTCTCGCCGAGGGACATGACATACCGGGAGATCGCGGGGGAGTTGGGTATCTCACAGGGCAGTCTTGGCCCGGAACGTTCCAGATGCCTGGGTTGTCTACGGCGATTGCTGACGCCGGAGGTTGCGGCCACCGGAGCGCGGGGATAGGAGTGAGGGACGACAGGTGATCAGGTGAGCGGGAGGCGTGCGCACATGGGCATGAGCGTGACCATCTCTGCGGCGACCGAGCAGGACGCGGAGCAGATCTTCAAGTTGCAGTACCTCTGCTTCCAGAGCGAGGCGGCCCTGTACGGCAACTACCGCATCGACCCGCTCGTCCAGACGCTGGACTCGGTGCGGGAGGAAGTCGCCAAGGACTGTGTCTTCGTGGCGCGTCTCGGCGACGAAGTGGTCGGCTCGGTCCGCGGTTCGGTCACCGAGGACGGCGCCGCCGCCATCGGCAAGCTCTGCGTCCACCCCCGCCTCCAGGGCCACGGCATCGGCGCCCGGCTCCTCCGAGCGGCCGAATCCGCCCTCGCCGCCGAGCGCGGCGCGACCCGCTTCCGCCTCCACACCGGCCACCGCAGCGAAAGCAGCCTCGGCCTCTACCGCAAGGTCGGCTACACGGCGGTGGGCACGTCGGAGGGCAAGGACGGCGTGCCGATGATCGTCCTGGAGAAGGCGGCGGGGACGTACGCGGCTACGGCTTGACCGTGCCGGCCTTGCGCAGCCAGTAGATCGCCGACAGCGGCAGCAGTACGGGGATGAACAGGTACCCCATGCCGTAGTCGGACCAGACCGTCGCGTCGGGGAACGCCGAGGGGTCCGCCAGGGTCCAGGTGCCGACCACCAACACGCCCAACAACTCCGCGGCGCAGCACACCAGCGCCGCCTTGCGGGCCGTCTCTCCGCCCCGCACCAGCGTGTACGTGATGAACCCGTAGACCAGCCCCGCCACCGCCGACAGCGAGTAGGCGAGCGGGGCGTGGTCGAACTCGGTCGAGATCTGGACCGCCGAGCGCGACACCGCGCCGACGACCATCACGCCGTACAGCCAGACCAGCAGCATCCCGGGCCCACTGATGAGCCGGGTCCGCTTGCCTTCCACGGCCGTCATCTCAGCCTCCCCAGATGTCATAGAGCCGCACTTCCAGCACGGCGAGCACCACAGCGCCGGCCGCGACCGTGATCGAACCCCACTTGGTCCGCTCGGCCAGCGACATGAACCCCGCCGCCGGTACACACGCGAACGCGCCCAGCAGATACGCGACGAAGATCGTCGTCCCCTGCTCGGGGTCCTCGCCGCGCGCCAACTGCACGATCCCGACCACCAGCTGGACCAGCGCCAGCAGGGTCACCACGGCCATCCCGATGAAGTGCCAGTCCTTCGTCGGCTCATCGCGGTACGCGGCAAAGCCGCACCACGCGGCGAGCAGCAACGCGGCGACGCCGGTCACGAGCGTCAGGGCATCAAGCATGCAGCGACCCTATTACGGGCCAAAAGGCCTGGTGCGGCCGACCCCTGCGGGCCCCGTAGGGTCGAGGGCATGCACATCCACGCCGAAGCCCTGCTGTTCGACAACGACGGCACCCTCGTCTCCTCGCTCGCCTCGGTCGACCGCTGCTGGACGCAGTGGGCAGAGGAGTACGGAATCACCGCCGAAGAGTTCGGACGTATCGAACTGCACGGGCGGCCGGCCGTAGAGATAGCCGCCGACCTGCTGCCCGCCGACATCGTGCCGGAGGCGGTCGCACGGATCGAGACGCTGGAGGTGGAGGACGTACCCAACGGTGGTGTGGAGCTGCTGCCCGGCACCCAGGCCTTCCTCGGCTCGCTGCCCGCCGACCGCTGGGCCGTCGTCACCTCCGCCACCCGCCGGCTCGCCGAGGCCCGCCTCGACGCCGTCGGCATCCGCCCCAAGACCCTGATCAGCGCCGACGACATCACCCGTGGCAAGCCCGACCCCGAGCCCTATCTGCTCGCCGCCCGTCAGCTGGGCGTCGACCCGGCCCGCTGCGTCGTCTTCGAGGACGCCCCGGCCGGTCTCCAGGCCGGCCGCGCCGCCGGTATGACCACCGTGGCCTTGGCCACAACCCACCAGGCTCACGAGCTCGACGCCGACCTGGTGGTGAAGGACCTCTCGGCCCTGTCCGCCCTGGTCACCGCCGGGGGCATCGAGATCTCCGTCCGCGACTGACCACCGTCCACCGCTGTCCGCATTGCGGACAGCGGTTCTTGGTCCGCGTACCCCGTCTGCTTTACTGATCGCATGACCACGACGAGCAACCGCACCTTTGCGACCGAGGCGACCATGACGCCCGGTGCTCGTTGTATGTGTCGAATGTGCGCCTTCTAGAGGGCCCCCGCACCACTTCCTGAGCCTCGCGCCCCGAAGCGAGCCGCCACGGCATGTCCGTACGCCTTCCGCCGTACGTGACCCGGCTGCCGCGCGCACATCTTCCCTCCCGTACCAGGGCACACCCACGCCCGCGTACTCGACAGTGATGGAAACCCCCAGTGATCACCACATCGGGCCTGACCAAGGTCTACCGCACCCGCGGTCGAGAGGTCACCGCCCTCGACGGCGTCGACCTGCACGTCCGCGAAGGCGAGGTGTACGGCGTCATCGGCCAGTCCGGCGCCGGAAAGTCCTCGCTCATCCGCTGCGTCAACCTCCTGGAGCGCCCCACCGCCGGCACCGTGACGGTCGACGGCCAGGACCTCACCGCGCTCGCCGGCCGTGGACCGCGCGCCGGCAGGGAACTGCGGCAGGCGCGCAGCCGTATCGGCATGGTCTTCCAGCACTTCAACCTGCTCTCCTCGCGGACCGTGCAGGACAACGTCGAGCTGCCGCTGGAGATCCTCGGCAAGTCGGGCAAGGAGCGCTCCCGCAAGGCGCTCGAACTGCTCGACCTGGTCGGTCTCGCCGACAAGGCCGGGGCCTATCCCGCCCAGCTCTCCGGCGGTCAGAAGCAGCGCGTCGGCATCGCCCGCGCGCTGGCCGGCGACCCGAAGGTGCTGCTCTCCGACGAGGCCACCAGCGCCCTCGACCCCGAGACCACCCGCTCCATCCTCCAGCTGCTGCGCGACCTGAACCGGCAGCTGGGCCTGACCGTTCTGCTCATCACGCATGAGATGGACGTGGTGAAGTCGATCTGCGACTCGGCCGCGCTCATGGAGAAGGGCCGCATCGTCGAGTCCGGCACCGTCAGCGAGCTGCTCGCGACCCCCGGTTCCGAGCTGGCCTCCGCGCTGTTCCCGGTGACCGGCGACGCCACCGACGCCGACCGCACCGTCGTCGACGTCACCTTCCACGGCGAGGCCGCCACCCAGCCCGTCATCTCCCAGCTGGCCCGCACCTACAACGTCGACATCTCGATCCTCGGCGCCGCCATCGACACCGTCGGCGGCCTCCAGGTCGGCCGGATGCGCATCGAACTGCCCGGCCGCTACGAGGACAACGTCGTGCCGATCGGCTTTCTGCGCGAACAGGGCCTGCAGATCGACGTACTGGGCCAGGAGCCCGTTCTGCTCACGGAAGGTGCCAAGTAATGACCTGGTCCGAGATGCAGCCGCTGCTGGAACAGGCGTGTTGGGACACCCTCTACATGGTCGGCTGGTCCACGCTCATCGCCGTCGTCGGCGGCCTTCCGCTCGGCGTCCTGCTGGTCCTCACGGACAAGGGCGGACTGCTCCAGAACGTCGTCGCCAACAAGGTCATCGGGCAGGTCGTGAACGTCGCCCGCTCGATGCCGTTCATCATCCTCATGGTCGCGCTGATGGGGTTCACCCGCTCCATCACCGGCACGACCATCGGCCGTGAGGCCGCCATCGTGCCGCTCGCCATCGGCGCGATCCCCTTCTTCGCGCGCCTTGTCGAGACGGCTGTCCGCGAAGTGGACGGCGGGCTCGTCGAGGCCGTGCAGTCGATGGGCGGCAACACCTGGACGATCGTCCGCAAGGTCCTCGTACCGGAGTCCCTGCCCTCGCTGATCGCCTCCACCACGACCACCATCGTCGCCCTCATCGGCTACTCCGCGATGGCCGGCACGGTCGGCGCCGGCGGCCTCGGCGACATCGCCATCCGCTACGGCTACCAGCGCTTCGAGACCGAGTTGATGTGGATCACCGTGGCGATCCTCGCCGTGGTCATCTCCCTCATCCAGTTCGCCGGCGACTACGCGGCCCGCTCCCTGCACCGCCGCAGCGGGACCGCAGGTCCCGCGCCCAGGCTTCGGCTGCTGAAGGCGTCCACCGCCACCAGCAAGACCGTCTAGTTCTCCCCGTACACCCATCACGGGGTTGCTCCACCCATCAGGAAAGGCACTTTTCGTGCGTAACACCGCCAAGATCACCACCGCCGTTCTCGCCGCCGGAGCCCTCACCTTCGGGCTCACCGCCTGCGGCTCCTCCGACAGCGACTCCGCCTCCGCCGACACCAGCGGCCCGCTGGTCGTCGCCGCGAGCCCCGTCCCGCACGCCGAGATCCTCACCTACGTGAAGGACAACCTGGCCAAGGACGCGGGCCTCGACCTGGAGGTCAAGGAGTTCACCGACTACGTCACGCCGAACACGGCGACGGAGGACGGATCGGTCGGCGCCAACTACTTCCAGAACCAGCCGTACCTCGACGACTTCAACAAGAAGAACGGCACCCACATCGTGCCCGTCGTCACGGTCCACCTGGAGCCGCTCGGCCTCTACTCCAACAAGGTCAAGAGCGCCGACGACCTCAAGAGCGGTGCCACGATCGCCGTCCCGAACGACAGCGTCAACGAGGCCCGTGCCCTCAAGCTGCTTGACGCCAACGGGATCATCACGCTCAAGGACGGCGTGGGCAACGAAGCGACCCCGGCCGACATCACCAAGAACCCCAAGAACCTCAAGTTCAAGGAGTTGGAGGCGGCCCAGACCCCGCGCTCCCTGGACGACGTGGACGCCGCGGTGATCAACGGCAACTACGCCATCGAGGCCGACCTGAAGCCCGCCGAGAACGCCCTCGTCCTGGAGTCCGCGACGGACAACCCCTACGGCAACTTCCTCGCCGTGAAGGAAGGCAGCGAGGACGACCCGCGCGTCAAGAAGCTCGCGAAGCTCCTGACCTCCCCCGAGGTCAAGAAGTTCATCGAGGACAAGTACGCCGGCTCCGTCATCGCCTCGTTCTGACACGAGCCTTGTGACCACCGCACCGCAGCACAGGGAGGACCCCTGTGGTGCGGTGCGGTGGTTTCATGCTGCATGCTGGGCAGTTCAGCAGGCCTGACGGTTTCGAAGGTTACGGAGCGGCGCATGACGAGCACCTTCCCCAACATCTCCATCAGCACGGAGCGGTTGGTGCTGCGTCCCCTCGACGAGGACGACGTGCCCGCCCTGACCGAGATGATGAACGACGAGCAGGTCGCCGCCTGGACCGACGTCCCGCAGCCCTTCACCCAGGCCGTCGCCCACACCTGGATCACCGACTACGCCCCCACCCAGCGCACCGGGGGCCACGGTCTCGACCTCGCCGTAACCGAGTTCCTCACTCAGCGCCTGGTCGGCATCATCCAACTCGGCAAGACCAACTGGCACATCCGCTCCACCGAGCTGTCGTACATCGTCGCCCCCTGGGCCCGCGGCGAGGGCTACGCCTCCGAGGCCGCCCTCGCCACCGCCCAATGGCTCTTCGGCGACCAGAAGTTCGAGCGCATCGAGCTGCGCACAGCCGCCGGCAACACCGCCTCGCAGCAGGTCGCCCAGAAGATCGGCTGCATCAGCGAGGGAGTCCTGCGCAACGCCTGCATAGCGCACGTACGGACCGACGACGGCACCTGGACCGATGTGCGCACCGACTTCATCGTCTGGAGCCTGCTGCCGGAGGACCTGGAGGGCGCGGGGGAGCAGCTGGCCGACTCCGGCGGTTTCACGTCGTACTCCGACTGGAACTGACCCCACCCGGCCGGGATACCCTCGGGCTGCCCCGTCCACCTGCGTAAACCCCTGGAGACGACGACGATGGCCGACCGGGTCACGGTGATCGGCTGGGACGGCTCGCCGCTGACTTCCGCGGCACGCGCCGCTCTCGGCGCCGCCACGCTGGTGGCCGGCGCCGCACATCACCTGGCGCTGCCCGAGGTGCCCCCCGCCGCCGAGCGCATCCGCCTCGGCAGTGTCGCCCTCGCCGCCCGCCGGATCGCCGGCCACCGCGGCACCGCGGTGGTGCTCGCCGACGGCGACCCCGGCTTCTTCGGAGTCGTACGGACCCTGCGCGCGCCCGAGTTCGGCCTGGAGGTCGAGGTCGTGCCCGCCGTCTCCTCGGTCGCCGCCGCCTTCGCCCGCGCCGGCATGCCCTGGGACGACGCACAAGTAGTCGTCGCACATCGCCGCACACTGCGACGCGCGGTGAATGTGTGCCGCGCCCACACCAAGGTCGCCGTCCTCACCTCACCGGGCGCGGGACCCGCCGAACTCGGACTCCTCCTGGAGGGCGTCCACCGCACCTTCGTCATCTGCGAGGAACTCGGCACCGAACGCGAACAGGTCACCGTCGTCACCTCCGACAAGGCCGCCGACCACACCTGGCGCGACCCCAACGTCGTCATCGTCATCGGCGGCCCGGCCGGGGTCGCGGAGGGCGGCGGCTGGATCGCGGGCCGCGACCCGTCGGCGACCCCGCGCGGCTGGACCCTGCCCGCCGAGACCTACGGCGGTCTGATGGGCGAGGGCGAGCTGGAGCCGTTGCGCGCGGCCCAACTCGCCCGGCTGGGACCGCGCGTGGGGGATCTGGTGTGGGACATCGGCTGCGGCAGCGGTGCCTTCGCCGCCGAGGCCGCCCGGGCCGGGGCCGCCATCATCGCCGTCGACCGCGATCCACGGGCCTGCGAGCGCACCGAGTCCAACGCGCGCGCCCTCGGCGTCCAGCTCCAGGTCGTACACGGCACCGCCCCGCACGTTCTGGAGAACCTGCCCGAACCCGACGTCGTACGCGTCGGCGGCGGGGGAGCGGCGGTCGTCTCCGCGGTCGCGGACCGCCGCCCGCAGCGCATCGTCACCCACGCGGCCACCCGCGACGAGGCAGAACTCATCGGCCGCGACCTGACCGAACACGGCTACCGGGTCGAGTGCGCCCTGCTCCAGTCCGTCGAACTCGACACGCGGGCCTGGACGGAGCGCGAACGGAGCGTCGCGTTCCTGCTCAGCGGCCTGCTGCCGGACCGTACGGGCTGACGCCGATCCCGTCCCCGTGATCCTGTTGTCGTACCGCGCGCGGTAGGCTGGCCGATCGTTGCACCGCACTCGGACGCCCGACGCTTCGTCGGTCAATGTCCGGAAAACACGCCCGTTTTGGGGTGAGTGTGGTACGGCAGAACCGGAGGACGCGCAACGTGGCGCAGTCCACAGCGGGATCGTCACGGATGAAGCTGTCGTGACGGGGGAACGGCCGCGACAATGCCAGTAAATGGCTTTGTCGTCTTTGTGGACGGGTCGTTCGTGCCGCTGGGCACACACGCTCGTTCTTCACTACGGGGCGGTCGGTGCGCCGTTCCGGGTGAGCAGGTCGTAGAAGCACTAATCCGATGGGCGAGGGGTACGCATGACCGACACCGGCCAGGTTCCGGGCGAGGGACTGCCGGAGAACGCAGGCATGGTGGATCAGCCGGGCGTCCCCGCGCCCGGTGCGTACACCTACCTCTCCGAGACCACCGCCGAGGACGAAGACCTGTTGCTGCTGCCCGGCGCCCAGAGCGCCTGGGGCAACGAGGTCGCCCCGCCCGCGCCGGAACCGGTCGTGGAGGCCCTGCACGAACCCGGTGCGCACGAGATGTCCGGCCGGGACAGCGGCGCGGTCGACCTCAGCGCGGTCCGGATGCCCGGTCCGGCGCCGGTGCCGCCGACGGCCCCGCGGCGCCCGCTGCATCTCGGCCCGCCGACCCCCGACGCCTCCGCCAGCCCGGTCCGCTCACTCGCCGACCGCGGCGCGGTGGGAGCACCGCCGGTACGGCAGCCGGGGCCGCCCACGGCAGGCCCGGAGTACCTCGACATCCAGGGGCCCCAGCCGGCGGCGCCCTGGGGAGTCCCGGCGCCCGCTCAGGAAAGCGCCGAGGTGTCGGCTGCCGAAACGGTTGTTCCGTCGCCCGCACCGGCTCCCGAGCCTGCCGACGCGGCCCAGGCGGCCATGGCCAGCCTCGCCACGGAGACCGTCGCTGTCGCGCAGCCCGTGGAGGGGGCGGAGTTCGGTCACGCCGCGCAGCCCATGGAGGGGCCGGAGCTCGGTCACTCCGCCCAGGAGCCGCAGGGGGTCGAGCCGACGCCGGTTCCCGCGCCCGAGGAGGCCGAGGCCGGGCCGGTTCCGGTGACTCCGATCGTGGCAGAGGCTTCCGTGCCCGCCGAGCAGTTCCCGGTGGCCGGGGGCGACTCGGGCGCCGGTTTCGAGGGCGTCCAGGCCGTGGAGCCGGTCGCCGAAGCCGTGCCGTTGGTCGAGCCGGTGGCGGCGCCCGAGGTTGCGCAGGACGCCGAGGCGGCTGCGCCTACGGCCGACCAGGCCGCCGACGCTGTTCAGATCCCCGTGGTGCCCGACCCGGAGCCCGTCGCAGTTCCGGAGCCGCCCGTGACTGAGCTTGTGGCGCCGGAGGCTCCGGCGGTTGTCGAGGCCGCCGTACCCGAGCCCGCCCCGCAGCCCGAGCCCGCAGCCCCCGTCGTAGCCGAGGCCCCCGTGCTCGCCGAGCCCGAGCCGCTCGCGGCCGCGGTCGAGGAACCGCCCGCGCCCGAGGCCCCGCAGGTCGAACCGGTACCCGCGTCCGAGGTTCCCGCACCCGACCTCGCGCCCGAGGCCCCCGCGCCGGAACCCGCTCCGGAGGCCCTCGCGGCTCCCACCCTCTTCGTGGCCGCCCCCGCCGAGCCGCCGGCCGAGCCCGCCGTCCCCGTCGTAGCGGAGGCACCCGCCGCGGAGGCCCCTGCCATCACCCCCGAGCCCGCCCTCCAGCCCGAGCGCCTCGAAGCGCAGCCCGTGCCCTTGGCTCCCGAGGAGCCGGAGGCCCCCGCGCCCCAGCCGTACGTCGCCGACCCGGCCGGGCCCCAGATGCAGACGCCGGAGGCCGGTGTGCTGATGGAATCCCAACCGGAGCAGCCCCTGGGGCAGTTCGTGCCGGTGGAGGGCCAGGTGCCGACCACCCCGCACCTCGCGCCGACCCCGCCGCAGCCGATCGTCCTCCCCGCCGAGGAGCCCCTCTCGGTCCCCGCTCCGCGTGCGGGCGACCCCGAACCGGTACAGCACGCGGAGGACCTGGACACCCGGGCCGCCGAGCAGGAAGAGAGCACGGCCGCAGTGGCAGAAGCACGACAGTCCACAGGCCCGGCCGCGCCCGCCTACGACGACGCCGAGCGCGAGGCCGTACTGAAGGTCATGCGCGAGCGCCGGGACATCCGCAACGGCTTCCGCGGCGACCCCATCCCGCACGAGGTGCTGCTCCGCGTCCTGGAGGCCGCCCACACGGCTCCGTCCGTCGGCCACTCGCAGCCCTGGGACTTCGTCGTCATCCGTTCCGCCGAGACCCGGCGCACGATGCACGAGCTGGCGATGCGGCAGCGCGACGCGTACGCGAAGTCGCTGCCCAAGGGCAGGGCGAAGCAGTTCAAGGAACTGAAGATCGAGGCGATCCTCGACACCCCGGTGAACATCGTGGTCACGGCCGACCCGACCCGCGGCGGCAGGCACACCCTGGGCCGCCACACGCAGCCGCAGATGGCGCCGTACTCCTCCGCGCTCGCCGTCGAGAACCTCTGGCTCGCCGCCCGCGCCGAGGGCCTCGGCGTCGGCTGGGTCAGCTTCTTCGACGAGCGCGAGATGGTCCGCACCCTCGGCCTGCCCGACCACCTGGAGGTCGTCGCCTACCTGTGCGTCGGGTACGTCGACGAGTTCCCGGACGAGCCCGAGCTGATGCAGGCCGGCTGGTCCAAGCGCCGCCCGCTGTCCTGGGTCGTCCACGAGGAGACGTACGGCCGCCGCGCCCTGCCCGGCGAGGACCCGCACGACCTGCTCGCGGAGACCGTCTCCCAGATCCGTCCGCTGGACGCCAAGGCGCTCGGCGAGGCCTGGGAGCGGCAGAAGCGCATGACCAAGCCGGCCGGCGCGCTCGGCATGCTGGAGATCATCTCCGCCCAGCTGTCCGGCCTGTCCCGCCAGTGCCCGCCGCCGATCCCGGAGCCCGCGGCGGTCGCGATCTTCGCGGGCGACCACGGTGTGCACGCCCAGGGCGTCACCCCCTGGCCCCAGGAGGTGACGGCCCAGATGGTGGCCAACTTCCTGGGCGGCGGCGCGGTCTGCAACGCGTTCGCGGGCCAGGTGGGCGCGGAGGTCTGCGTGGTGGACGTAGGCGTGGCGGCTGACCTCCCCGCGACGCCGGGCCTCCTCCCGCGCAAGGTCAGGGCCGGTACCTCCGACATGACCACCGGCCCCGCGATGACCCGCGAAGAGGCCAAGCAGGCCATCGAGGTGGGCATCGAGACGGCCCGCGACCTGGTGGCGGCGGGCAACAAGGCCCTGCTCACGGGCGAGATGGGCATCGCCAATACGACCGCCTCGGCGGCCCTGATCTCGGTCTTCACCGGCGTCGACCCGGCCGAGGTGACCGGCCGCGGCACCGGCATCAACGACGAGACCCTCGCCCGCAAGACCGAGGTCGTCCGCCGCGCCCTCGAAGTCCACCAGCCCGACCCGGCCGACCCCATCGGCGTCCTCGCCGCGATCGGCGGCTTCGAACACGCGGCGATGGTGGGCCTGTTGCTGGGCGGCGCGTCCCTGCGTACGCCGGTGATCCTGGACGGCGTGAGCGCGGGCGCCGCGGCCCTGGTGGCCCGAGCCATCGCCCCCGAGGTCCTGGCAGCCTGCATCGCCGGCCACCGCAGCGCGGAACCGGGCCACGTGGCAGCCCTCAACAAGCTGGGCCTGCGCCCCTTGGTCGACCTGGACCTCCGCCTCGGCGAGGGCACAGGCGCCCTCCTGGCCCTGCCCCTGGTCCAGAGCACGGCGAGAGCGATGCACGAGGTGGCGACGTTCGACTCGGCCGGGGTCACCGAGAAGTAGCGCGTGGCGAAACGCAGGCAGCCGGTGGGCTGTGGGCAGTCGTTCCGCTGGGGATCCCCCCCCCAGGCCTTCAGGGCACTGGGGGAGGAACGGGTGGGCACAGCCCCACCCACCCGCACCCGGCGATGCTCTCAGCCACCGGACACCTGCGCCGCCTTCCGTACCCGCCCCGTAAAATCCGCACGTCAGGGCATCGCACCGCCGCCGCGAAAGGGAGCCGCACCCTCATGGCCGAAAACCCCGCCTACCCCGTAGGCCTCCGCCTCACCGGCCGCCGGGTCGTCGTCCTCGGCGGCGGCCAAGTCGCCCAGCGCCGCCTCCCGGCCCTGATCGCAGCGGGCGCGGACATCCACCTCGTATCCCCCACGGCAACCCCCTCCGTCGAGGCCATGGCAGACGCGGCCGAGATCACCTGGCACAAGCGCCCGTACGAGGAAGGCGACCTCGCGCAGGCCTGGTACGCCCTCATCGCCACCAGCGACCCCGAGGCCAACCGAGCGGCCTCCACCGAAGCGGAGCGCAACCGCGTCTGGTGCGTCCGCTCCGACGACGCCGACGCCGCCACCGCCTGGACCCCGGCCACGGGAACCAGCGAGGGCGTCACCGTCGCGATCCTCACCACCGACACCAGGTCCCGCGACCCGCGCCACACCGCCGCCATCCGGGACGCGGTCGTCGAGGGCCTCCGCGACGGCACCCTCGTCGCCCCCCACCACCGCACCCGCACCCCCGGCGTCGCCCTCGTCGGCGGCGGCCCCGGCGACCCGGACCTGATCACCGTCCGCGGCCGTCGGCTGCTCGCCGAGGCGGACGTGGTCATCACCGACCACCTGGGCCCGCGCGACCTCCTCGCGGAACTGCCGTCCAGCGTCGAGGTCATCGACGCGGCGAAGCTGCCGTACGGCCGCTTCATGGCCCAGGAGGCCATCAACAACGCCCTGATCGAGCACGCCAAGCAGGGCAAGTCCGTCGTACGCCTCAAGGGCGGCGACCCCTTCGTCTACGGCCGGGGCATGGAGGAGGTCCAGGCGCTGGCCGAGGCCGGCATCCCGTGCACGGTCGTGCCCGGTATCTCCAGCTCGATCTCGGTTCCGGGCGCCGCGGGCATTCCGGTCACCCACCGAGGCGTCGCGCACGAGTTCACGGTGGTCAGCGGGCACATCGCGCCGGACGACGAGCGTTCCCTGGTCGACTGGCCGTCCCTGGCCAAGCTGACCGGCACGCTGGTGATCCTCATGGGCGTCGGCACCATCGGAAGGGTCGCCGAGACGCTCATCGCGCACGGCAAGTCCCCGGACACCCCCGTCGCCCTGATCCAGGAGGGCACCACGGCCGCCCAGCGCCGCGTCGACGCGACCCTCGCCACGGCCGCCGAGGCCGTCACCGCGCAGGAGGTCAAGCCGCCGGCCGTGATCGTCATCGGCGAGGTCGTGAAGGTCGGCCCGGCGACCTTGGCGTAACCCGAGGTAACTCACCTTCTCCCGAGCCGTTGGCACCGCACGCACGACAAGGCAGTATCACCCTGTGGCCGATCTCATCACCGTCGAGGATCCCGACGACCCGCGCCTGCGCGACTACACGGGCCTGACCGACGTAGAACTGCGCCGCAAGCGCGAACCCGCCGAGGGCCTGTTCATCGCCGAGGGCGAAAAGGTCATCAGAAGGGCCAAGGACGCCGGCTACGAGATGCGCTCGATGCTGCTGTCCGCGAAGTGGGTCGACGTCATGCGCGATGTCATCGACGAACTCCCGGCCCCCGTCTACGCGGTCAGCCCCGAACTCGCCGAACGGGTCACCGGCTACCACGTGCACCGTGGCGCGCTCGCCTCCATGCAGCGCAAGCCCCTCCCGACGGCGGCCGAACTGCTCCAGACCGCCCGCCGGGTGGTGATCATGGAGTCGGTCAACGACCACACCAACATCGGCGCGATCTTCCGCTCGGCGGCGGCGCTCGGTATGGACGCGGTCCTGCTCTCGCCCGACTGCGCGGACCCGCTGTACCGGCGGAGCGTAAAGGTCTCGATGGGCGCGGTCTTCTCGGTGCCCTACGCCCGTCTCGACACCTGGCCCAAGGGCCTGGACTCGGTCCGCGAGGCCGGCTTCACGCTTCTCGCCCTCACCCCGGACGAGAAGGCCAAGTCCCTCGACGAGGCCGCCCCGCACCGCATGGACCGGGTCGCCCTGATGCTCGGCGCCGAGGGCGACGGTCTGTCCCGCCAGGCCCTGGTCGCCGCGGACGAATGGGTCCGCATCCCCATGGCCCACGGCGTGGACTCCCTCAACGTGGGTGCGGCGGCCGCGGTCGCCTTCTACGCGGTGGCGACCGGCCGCCCCGGGGCGTAGCTAGTACGCATACCGCTGGGACTTCAGCGGCTCATAACCCGGCACCGGCCCGGCCGACCGCTCCTGCCGTACGACGACCCGCTCCTCGCCCATTCCCTTGCTCGGGCCCTGGCAGCCCTGGGCGGCGGCGATGCCGAGTGCGACCAGCAGGGTCACCACGACGAACACGAACAGCCGCTGGCGCAGCAGCTGCGGGTTGGCGGGCCGGCGGCCCGTGCCCGTGTTCCGTGCCGTCGGACGGCCGGTGCCGCTGCGCGGTGCGGGCCGGTTGCCGCTTCCCGTCCGCCCGGGGTGCCGCGAGACGGGCGTGGGCCGCGACCCGGACCGGCCGGACACCGAGCCGGCACCACCGCGCGAGGCGCTGGCGCCTCGGGAGGGAGCGGGACCGCGCAAGGACGGGCCGGTGGGACGCGGCGGGGGCGTTCCCTGCGCTCCCTGTGCCCCCGGCATGCCCTGCGTTCCTTGCGGGCGGCGCTGGACACGGTCCGGGTACGTATCCGCGAGCCGACCCGTCGGCCGGTCCGCGTCACCGCTGCGCGGCGCGGGCGGACGCAGCTCGGCGATGCCCTGCGCCTCGCGGGCCGCGATCTCCTTCAGCCGCAGCGACAGCTGGAGCGTGGTCGGCCGCTCCTCGGGAGCCTTGGCGAGACAGGCCCTCACGAGCGGGGCCAGCGCGTCGGGCACACCGTGCAACTGCGGCTCCTCGTGCACCACGCGGTACAGCATCACCTCGGAACTGCCGTGCCCGAAGGGCGAGTCGCCCATCGAAGCGTACGCCAGAGTCGCGCCGAGCGAGAACACGTCCGTGGCCGGCGTGACGGCGGCACCGCGCACCTGCTCCGGGGCGAGGAAACCGGGCGAGCCCACCGCCGTACCGACGTGGGTGAGCGTGGAGGCGCCCGTGGCCCAGGCGATGCCGAAATCGATGATCCGCGGCCCCTTGGGGGAGAGCAGGATATTGGACGGCTTGAGGTCCCGGTGGACGACCCCGGCCTCGTGCACCGCGACCAGCCCCTCCGAGAGGGCGGCCCCGATCGAGGCGACCTCGGCCGCGACCAGCGACCCCTCGTCGGCGACCTTGTCGTGCAGGGAGGGGCCGGGGACGTACTGCGTGGCGAACCAGGGCCGGTCGGCCTCGAGGTCGGCCGCGACGAGCCGCGCGGTGCACCCACCGCGGATCCGACGGGCGGCGGAGACCTCGCGCGCGAACCGCGACCGGAACTCCTGATCCTCCGCCAGATCGGGCCGGATCACCTTCAGCGCGACCCGCTGCCCCTTCTTGTCGGAGCCCAGGTAGACGACGCCCATCCCGCCCGCGCCGAGCCGCCTGTGAAGCCTGAACGAGCCGACGACGCGCGGGTCCTCGCGCCTCAGGCGCATCATCGCCATGTTCATCCCCGCTGCCCGGTCCTGTGACGAGCCACAGCTTACGTTTCCCCGGGCGCCTGCGCGCAGAGGCCGCGCCCTCTCGTCCAGACGGATTGTCAGTGCCGGGTGGGAGACTTGAGGGGTGGTCAGGGACCGGCTGAACAGGCCGACTTCGTCCGGTCGGTGATCCCAACCACCCGTCACAGAAGGGGGATTGAACCCGTGAAGGGTGATCGCGTGGAGATAGTCGTGGACGCGGGGGACACGACCCGCACCTACGAGGTGGTGGCGAGCAGGGCGGGCCGCCGGGTGGAGACGGCGGTACGCAGAGGTGTCGTGGAAGTGAGCGAAGTCACGCTGGGGGTCCCCCCACGCCCTTAAGGCAGTGGGGGAGGCTCGGTCGTCCGTACGGCGCGTTTCATGGCGAACCGGGTCCTGGCGCTGGTGGAACAGCCGGTGCCGCGTGAGGACGCCTCGGAGAAACCGGGACGCAGCGGACAGCCCCTCCGGGAAGACCCCGAGACCTAGGACTCCGTCTCCACCCAGGGGAGTACTCCCCAGCTCATGGCTCATCCTCCGGGAGGCCAGGCAATCGGTACGAGGGCATGACGTACGGCGGGGGCCGCGCCCGTAGATTTGAGGTCAAGCGGCGGGTGCAGCACTCGTCCCCCGAGGTCAGACACCCGCCGCTGCCAAGGACAACAGAACGGTCAGGAGAGGGACCATGGCCCAGACGGCACCGCGGACACTGCTCCGCACACAGACGCGCCGCCAGGGCCGTCGCCACCCGCTGGTGGCGACGCTGATGGCCCTTCCCCTGGCGGCCCTGATCCTCCTCGTCTTCGACGGCTGGGAGACAGTGGCCACACAAGCGTCGTCCGTGGGAGTGATGCTGGGGCGCTGAGCGGCGACCCCAGGCCCGGAAGAGCGGTCCGGGCGGGGACATCCACCCATGAAACCCCGTGGGGACGGGGGTGCGGCGGACGGCACAAATGCCGGCGCAGCTGGGGAGCTGCGCCGGCATTACCTTTGCCCGGGCACGCCAACTTGCCGGGCCGCCCCTGGGGACCTGCGGCCCCCGGACACCGTGCTGCTGGGCCGGCGCCCACCTACACCCCGGGCCCACCCCTGCGTACCCTCACCGACAGACCCACCCTCGCAGGGAGCCCCGTGACAGCCCACCCCCTCGTGCCGGACCTGACCCGTACCGCCACAGTCACCGCCCACGCACGCCGTTCCGCCTGCCCCTGCGGGGCCCCCGAAACCCTCGCCGACCGCGCCGACGGCACCGTCGTCCGGCACGCGGACACCGTCGCCAAGGCCCACCCCCCGAACACCGACCTCACCGAGCTCACCCTCCGGCTCGCCACCGCCGCAGCCGTCCCCGACGTACTGCTGCCCCCGCTCACCAACACCCCCGCCCCCCTCCACGGCCGCCTGGTGACCTGCTGGCCGTACGGCACCCCCGTAGACCCGCAAGACCCGGACGCCGCCCCCTGGGAAGCCGCCGCCACCCTCCTCGCCCGTCTGCACAGCCACCCACCCCTCGCGGGGACGCCAACCATGCGTGGCCCCGCCAAGGCCGCCCAAGCCGTAGGACGACTGAAGGCCGCCGCGACCACCGCCGCCAAGCCGGTCCTCCGCGCCTGGCACACCCTCCCCGCCTGGGCCCGAGCCGAGACCCCCATGCCGGACGACGGCACCCGCACCCTCTGCCACGGCGACTTCCACCTCGGCCAGCTCGTCCGCCACCCCGCCCCACACGGCCCCTGGCGGCTCATAGACGTCGACGACCTCGGCACCGGCGTCCCCGCCTGGGACCTCGCCCGCCCCGCCGCCTGGTACGCCTGCGGCCTGCTCGCCCCCGAGGAGTGGACCCGCTTCCTCACCGCCTACCGCGCCGCGGCCGGCCCCGCGATCAGCGCGCACGGCGACCCCTGGCCCACCCTCGACATCCCGGCCCGCGCCCTGACCGTACAGACCGCCGCCACTGCCATAGCCAAGGCGGCGACAGCCGGCCGCCCCCTCGACGAGGTCGAGCAGTCCTTGATCGACGCCTGTGACCGAATGGCGTCCACCCCGCCCGAGTTGACGTACGAATCAGCCAAGTAGGGTGCAACCGACCGCAGCCGGACAGAGTCTGTCCTGGCGATACGCGAAGCAGGACCGACCGGCGAGGAGTTGAGCCGACCATGCAGTGTCCGAAGTGTCGTGCCCCGATGCACACGTACAACCGCAACGGCGTCCAGATCGAGCAGTGCAGTGGCTGCCGCGGGATATTCCTGGACTACGGCGAGCTGGAGGCCCTGACCCGTCTGGAGTCCCAGTGGTCCCAGCCGGCGGCCCCACCGGCCCCGCCCGCCCCGCAGGCCTACCCGGCGGCCCCCGCCCCCGCGGCCCCGGCCTGGGGCGCCCCGCAGCACGGCGGCCACGGGCACTACGGCCACAAGCGTCAGAAGAGCTTCGGCCACATGCTCTTCTCCAGCTGAGCCGGCTGGCCCGCGGCGCGCACGAAGAAGCCCCCGACCACAAGGCCGGGGGCTTCGGTGTGTGGACGATACTGGGATTGAACCAGTGACCTCTTCCGTGTCAGGGAAGCGCTCTCCCGCTGAGCTAATCGTCCTCGGGACCGTGACCCGAAGATCACGAGTGCTGCGTGCGCGATACTGGGATTGAACCAGTGACCTCTTCCGTGTCAGGGAAGCGCTCTCCCGCTGAGCTAATCGCGCGGGTTCGGATCCTCGATGAAGATCCAGTGGACGATACTGGGATTGAACCAGTGACCTCTTCCGTGTCAGGGAAGCGCTCTCCCGCTGAGCTAATCGTCCTTGGAGGTGGAGACGGGATTTGAACCCGTGTAGACGGCTTTGCAGGCCGTTGCCTCGCCTCTCGGCCACTCCACCAGGAGTGTGGGGGTTCGGGATGATCCCCCTTGCTCTTCCGAGCGAACGACGAGGTTCGAACTCGCGACCTCAACCTTGGCAAGGTTGCGCTCTACCAACTGAGCTACGTTCGCCTGTCTTTCCGTTTCGCTTGCGCGGCCCGGCGACGTGTTGAACTCTAGCGGATTCCTGGGCCAGTACAAAAACGCGTTTGTGCAGCGTGCTGCGCCTCACCCCCGCCCGACCTGCCGACGGACGTGGTCAGAGCCCCCGCGCGGACATGCCCAGGTCACCCCGGAGTCACCCGCCATAGACTCGACACCGTGCTCGACCTCCCTCCACTGGCCCGCTTCGGCGACCGTCTCGCCACCGGCCTCCTCGACGTCACCAGCGACCCCGCGGCCCTGGACTCCACCGGCTTCTGGGCCGTCGCCGCGGACTTCGAGGGCCGGCTGACCTGCGCCCGCTTCCGGGACGTACGGGAGTCGGCCGTGCCCGCCCCGGTGCCGGGCGCCTGGCGCGGTCCGGGGGCGGACGACTGGACCTCCTCCCTCGACCGCGCCGCGTACACCGCGGGCGTGCGCCGCATCCGCGAGCACATCGCGGCCGGCGAGGTCTACCAGGCCAACCTCTGCCGCGTGCTCTCCGCACCGGTCGCCCCCGACGCCGACGTGGACGCCCTGACCGCACTGCTGGCCCGCGGCAACCCGGCGCCCTATGCAGGAACGATCCGGCTGCCGGGGCACGGAGTGGAGATCGCCACCGCCTCCCCGGAGCTGTTCCTGCGCCGGGACGGCCGGATCGTGGAGTCCGGGCCGATCAAGGGCACCGGGCGCACCGAGGCGGACCTGCTGGAGAAGGACTACGCCGAGAACGTGATGATCGTCGACCTGGTCCGCAACGACCTGGGCCGCGTCTGCGCCACCGGCTCGGTCACCGTCCCCGACCTGTGCGCCGTGGAGAAGCACCCCGGCCTGGTCCACCTCGTCTCCACCGTGCGCGGCGAGCTGCGCCCCGACGCCGGCTGGCCCGAGCTGCTCGCCGCCGCCTTCCCGCCCGGCTCGGTCACCGGCGCCCCCAAGTCCAGCGCGCTGCGGATCATCGACGCCCTGGAGACGGCACCCCGGGGCCCGTACTGCGGCGGCATCGGCTGGGTCGACGCGGACCGGGGGACCGGCGAGCTCGCGGTCGGCATCCGCACCTTCTGGATCGACCGCGCGGACGGCGCGCTGCGCTTCGGCACCGGCGCCGGCATCACCTGGGGCTCCGACCCGGCGGGGGAGTGGCAGGAGACCGAACTGAAGGCGTCCCGGCTGCTCGCGGTAGCGTCGGGGGCGTACGAAGCAAGTGGAGGACTGACGTGAAGATCTGGCTCGACGGCGGGCTGCAGGACATCGAGTCCGCCCGCGTCTCCGTCTTCGACCACGGACTGACCGTGGGCGACGGCATCTTCGAGACGGTGAAGGCGACGGACGGGAAGACGTTCGCGCTCACCCGGCATCTGAACCGGCTGACCCGCTCCGCACGCGGCCTCGGCCTGCCGGACCCCGACCACGACGAGGTCCGCCGCGCCTGTACGGCCGTACTCGAAGCGAATCCGATGCCGCTCGGCCGGCTGCGCATCACCTACACCGGCGGCCACGGCCCCCTCGGCTCCGACCGCGGCGAACACGGCCCGACCCTCGTCGTCGCCCTCGGCGAGACCACCCGCCGCCCCGACTCCACCGCCGTGATCACGGTCCCCTGGACCCGCAACGAACGCGGCGCGCTCACCGGCCTGAAGACGACCTCGTACGCCGAGAACGTCGTCGCCCTGGCCCGCGCCCACCAACACGGCGGCTCCGAGGCGCTGTTCGCCAACACGGTCGGCCAACTCTGCGAGGGCACCGGGTCGAACGTCTTCGTCGTCCTGGACGGCGAGATCCACACCCCGCCGGTCGCCTCCGGCTGTCTTGCGGGCATCACCCGCGAGTTGGTCGTGGAGTGGACGGGCGCCAAGGAGACCGATCTGCCGCTGGACGTTCTCGAGCGGGCCGACGAGATCTTCCTGACGTCGACCCTGCGGGACGTACAGGCCGTGCACCGCGTCGACGAGCGCGAACTGCCGGGCGCCCCAGGCCCGGTGACCGCCAAGGCGATGCGGATCTTCGACGAGCGGTCCGGCCACGACCAAGATCCGTAAAGGCCCGCAACAACGGGCTGACATGGGCTGTGGACGGGGGTAGAACACCTCTGATGACCACCACCCTGCGGCCGACCGAGCCGCTCCAGCGAGACGCCGACGGGGTGCTGTCGCGCCACTTCCAGGTGTGCGTGAACAGCCGTCCCGTCGGCGCGATACACCTCGCGACGGACCCCCTGTTCGGGCCGACCGTCGCGCGCATCAGCGACCTGAGCATCGAGGAGCCGGACCGCAGACGCGGCCGGGGCACCGTGGCCGCGCTCGCCGCCGAGGAGGTGGCCCGCGGCTGGGGCTGCACCCGCGTCGAGATCAGGGTGCCGGGAGAATCCGAGCCCGCGCTCCGCCTCGCCACCGCGCTGGGCTACGTCCACCGCAACCGCGGCATGGAGAAACAGCTCGCCGCCACCCCGCCCGAACTGCCCGAGGGCAGCCGGGGCCGGCCCATGACGTCGGCCGAGTACGAGCCGTGGGTGGAGCACGGCAACGCGGAGTACGCGCGGAGCTGGATCGAGCGCGGGGTACCCGAGGACCAGGCGTGGGCCAAGTCGGTCAGCGACCACGCCAAGCTGCTGCCGCGGGGCCTGGACACCGAGGGCATGCTGATCAGCGTCCTGGAGCACGAGGGCGAGACCGTCGGCGCCCTGTGGCTGTCGGTCGCGGGGGACAAGGCGTATGTCTTCGACGTCGAGGCCGACGCGCGCTTCCGCGGCCGGGGCCACGGCCGCACGCTGATGCTGCTGGCCGAGGCCCAGGCGGTGGCCGCCGGGCAGCGGGTCATCGGCCTCAATGTCTTCGCGGACAACACCCCGGCCGAGCGCCTCTACACGTCGCTGGGCTATGTGCCGGTGGGCTACTCGATGTACAAGAACCTGCTCTGATGGACAAGAAGCTGCTGGGTACAGGCCCCGGCGCCGAGATCAGGCCTGCCCGGCCCCGGCGAGCAGCCGGTCCACGATCTCCTCGATCCGCTCCCGCAGCCGCTCCTGGCTCTTGCCGCCGTCCAGGCGTTCGCCGCCGATGACGTACGTCGGGGTGCCGGTCACGCCGATCGCCTTGCCCTCGGCCTGGTCGGCGTCCACGATCAGGATGTGCCGGCCGTCGATCAGCGCGGTGTCGAACTCCTCGGCGTCCAGACCGAGTTCCCCGGCCACCTCGACCAGGAAGGGTTCCCCCTTACGGTCCAGCTCCTCGACCCGGCCCAGCACAGCCTCCACGTACGGCCACCCCTGCCCCTGCTCCAGGGCCTCCTCGGCGGCCTGCGCGGCGGCGAAGGCGTGCTTGTGCTTCTCCAACGGGAAGTGCCGCAGCCGGAGCTCCAGCCGGTCGCCGTAGCGGGCGCGCAGGGCCCGCAGGTCGTCGAGGGCGGTACGGCAGTCCGGGCACTGGAGTTCGCACCAGACGTCGAGGACGGGCGCGGCGGGACGGACGGGGGAGGAGTCGCTCATGCGCCCAGTCTCCCAGCCCGGAACCCGCCCGGCCCAATCAGGGATCTACGACCGGAACGGCACCTTCGGAGGAGCCGACCCGGAGATGTCCCTGATGTCCGGCGGGAGCATGGCCCGGCGGGGCCTCGTAGGTGCAGGATGGAAGGGACGAAGGCCCCGCGCCTGACCGAATCCTGTCTGGAGGACCGGATGATTGCCGAGACCGTCTGTTCCGCCGTCGCCGCGGCCGGCCTGGGCATCGCGGCGGTCACGGCGTACCGCAAGCGTTTCCTCTCCGCCGCCCGGCTTGCCGCGTACTCGCTCGTTCCCCTTGGCCTGGTGATGACCGGGGTCGTCGAGTGGCTGGCGGACACCGCGTTCAGTCCGGTCGCGTGGGCAGGCTTCGGCGTGCTCGGTGCCTCCTGGATGCTGTTCGCGAGCACCCGCGCCGTGGAGCGCCGCCGGGGTGGCGGCAAGCCCAAGGAGGCCAGGTCCGCTCGCCGTGACGCGGTGGCCCCGGCGGCCTCGGCGCCCTCCCTGGGCTCCGGCTCCCGCCCGGCGGCCAAGCCCGCGGCGGGACCCCAGGAGGACTTCAGCGACATCGAGGCCATCCTGAAGAAGCACGGCATCTAGAAGCACGGCATATGACGACCGCATGCCGGCTGAAACGACACAGTGGGTCGCCGCCCGTCCGTAATCGATCAAGACCCGGACCGGACATCGCGGATTAAGGCGAACTCCCGCTACTTCCGGGCGTGTTGATCGCGCCGGGAGGGTTCACTACGCCATCATCGCCCGCGAGATGCTGGACACGACACAGAGCGAGACCGCGCCGCCGCAGGACGAGCCGCGCGGATGCCTCTTCGCCCTTTCCCAGCCACCGCTGATGATCTTCCTTGCGGTGATCGGGTGTCTGCTGCTCATGGCTGCGCTGCACGATCTGCTGCTGCTCTGAGCCGTACCCGCGGCCCCCGGCGCCACCCGCCGGGGCCCGCGTCGACGCCGATGTCCGACCCGGGCCGGGGTGCTCAGCCCGCGGCTTCCTTGCGCCGCGCCCGGTACGCGGCCACATGCAGCCTGTTGCCGCAGGTCCGGCTGTCGCAGTAGCGCCGGGAGCGATTGCGGGAGAGGTCGACGAAGGCGCGACGGCAGTCGGGGGCCTCGCAGCGCCGTAGCCGCTCCTGCTCCCCGGCGACCACGAAGAACGCCAGCGCCATGCCGCAGTCGGCGGCCAGATGATCGGCGACGGAGGCACCGGGCGCGAAGTAGTGCACATGCCAGTCGTAGCCGTCGTGATCGGTGAGCCGCGGAGTGGTGCCGGCGGCGGCGACCAACTCGTTGATCAGGCTGGAGGCGGTCCGGGCGTCCGGTGCCGCGAAGACGCGGGCGAACTTCCCCCGGACCTTGCGCACCGCGGACAGATCCAGCTCCGAGAGCACGCCGACATCGCTGATCTCGTGCTTGCGCACAAAATCGGCGAGTGCCGCGACATCCGGCAGCGCGTCCGCCGTCGTGTCGTCCTCCGGTGCGGTGTTCACCAGATCCACGACGGCGTCGAGGGCGCACCGGGTGTCGTGGGTGATCAGCACGTTTCGCTCCCTGGCCTGAGGGTCGGGCGCAGGCGCCCGCCGATGCTGGCCGATGGTAGTAGCTTCGCCGACGGCGGTACGGCCGCGCCAGGTGCGTGGTAGCCGGGGGCAACCGAAAAGCGCCGCGGACCGCGAGGATCAGGCCGCGGGCGGAGCGAACCCACGCACGCCGATGCCGCCCCCGCAGGTGACTCACGGTGACGGCATCGGCGCATACCGTATGCGATTGTTTGACCTGTGCCCGAGCCGTCTCCCCGAGTCGACGGCGCCGGGCGGCTTGGTGGTGCCCCGCCTCAGCTCTCCGCCAGGATGTGTGAGAGCTCCTGATCGAGATCGAAGTGCCGGTGTTCCGTGCCGGGGGGCACGGCGGCGTCTGTTCGCTTCAGGAAGGACTCCAGGGCCCGGGCCGGGGCCTCGAGAAGGGCCTCGCCCTCCGGGGAGCTGAGGGCGATGCAGACGACCCCCTGGCCATGACTGCGCGACGGCCAGACTCGGACGTCGCCGGTCCCGGTGGGGCGGTGCAGGCCCTCGGCCAGGAGGTCGCGGGCGAACACCCACTCGACGGTCTCCTCGGCTCCGGTGTGGAAGGTGGCGTGCACGGCGTAGGGGTCGGCCGTGTCGTACCGCAGGCCTGCGGGGACAGGCAGGGAGGACTCGCTCGACACAACGAGGCGCAGGTGCAGCTCGCAGCTGACCGTGGTGTTCATAAGCGCCAGGGCCTTTCGCTCAGTGTGCGCTCGGGGATTCGCACGTCGGCGAAATCGACATGCCACCTACGGTGCCGTTGTAAACCCCTCTGAGTGTTTTGCGTGTCTTTACGTAACTCTTCCGGCCGACGACCCGTTCGCGAGGTACGACCATTCCGGTGACTGGTTTCTCTCCGGTAGGGTTTGGCCGTATGAACACGGGGAGTAGCGAGCCTGGCGAGGTGGCCATGGCGTCGAACGAGACCGAAGTGGACGGTGCCAAGGCCGAGCAGGGACTCGGCTCGAGAGCGCCGGCATTCATCCAGGCGCGCCGTCTGCTGCACCTGAGCTGGCAGGTGGGCGTCTTCATCATCGGCCTGGCGGTCGTGGGACTCGGCATCGTGATGCTGCCGCTGCCCGGCCCCGGCTGGGTGGTGATCTTCGGCGGCATGGCGATCTGGGCGACCGAGTTCGTCTGGGCCCAGCTGGTGCTGCGCTGGACCAAGCGCAAGGTCACCGAGGCCGCCCAGCGCGCCCTTGATCCCAAGGTGCGCCGCCGCAACATCATCCTGACCTCGATCGGCCTCGTGATCGTGGCCGTCCTGGGTGGGATCTACCTCTGGAAGTTCGGGCTCGTGATGCCCTGGAAGATCAAGGACCAGTGATCCGTCGAGGGGGTGCGGGTGGCCGCCGGTCGGTGTCCGCGCTGGTCACAGGCACCCCCTGACATGGGGTAATCTTCTTCCTGCGCCCGGGCGATTAGCTCAGTGGGAGAGCGCTTCGTTCACACCGAAGAGGTCACTGGTTCGAACCCAGTATCGCCCACCCGGGACAGCGGCCCGTCTGCTTCAGAGCAGGCGGGCCGTCGTCGTTCGGCGAGGGCCCCGGCCTCCCGTCCGGCGAGACGACTTTCGGCCGAGCGGGCTCCGCGTCCGTCGCGCCACATCCTGTTCGGCCGACCGACCTCACCCACCCCACCTGCGACGACTCCCCATCGGTCGTGGCTAGTCGCCCCCGTGGACGCCCGGAACGCCGCTCCCCTCCGCAAGAAATTCCTGTCCGAATCATTGACGCACCCCGAGGCCCTCCGTAACTTGTGCCAGCAAGCGCTTACTTGAAACGATTCATGCAGGCGGCAATGACGCTGCGGGGAGGTGGCCCAACCATGGGAACCAGCAGGAATGTTGAGAGGCGAACGATCCTGAAGGTGGCCGGTGCTTCGGCGGCCACGCTGGGGCTGGCGGCGACGACGGGGTGCGGTGGTGACGACAGCGGCTCCGGCGACGGGACTGTGACGCTCCGTTACGCGTGGTGGGGTGGCGAGCCGCGCACCATCGCCATCAAGAAGACGATCGCGCTCTTCGAGAAGAAGTACCCGAAGATCAAGATCAAGCCGGAATTCACCGACTACGAGGCCTTCTGGGAGAAGTTCCAGACCCAGGCCTCCGGCGGGAATCCGCCGGACGTTTTCCAGAATGCGGTCGGCTTTCTTCGCAAGTACGACAAGCGCGGGGTTCTCCTGGACCTCAAGACGCAGGCGGACGCCGGGAATCTGAGCCTGGAGAACTTCCGCAACGGCGTTCTGGCGAACGGTCAGGTCGACGGCAAGCAGATCGGTATCCCGGTCGGTGCCAACACCATGGCGCTCGTCATCGACCTCAAAGCCTTCAAGAAGGCGGGCGTCGAGGCGAAGATGGGCTGGACCTGGGACGAGTACTTCGACGCTCTCCAGACGATCCAGGACAAGGCGAAGATCGCCGGTGACACCGGCTACTGCAGCATCATGTACCTCTACGACCTGTATCTCCGTCAGAACGGCAAGGCCTTCTTCACCGACTCCGATCTAGGCTTCACCGAGGACGATCTGACGCAGTGGTGGGAGGACGGCTACAAGCGCGTGCGGTCCGGGCTCATCGCCGACCCGAAGAAGGTCGAGCAGGTCAAGCCGTTGTCCGCGCTCTCGGCAGGGCTCGCCGCGTCCGAGTTCACCTGGGACAACTTCTCCATCCGCTACGAGGGCGAGGGCGAGTCGGACTACGGGCTCGCGCCGATCCCCACCACGGACGGCAAGCAGACGGGCCAGTACCTCGGTTCGCTGATGCTCAGCGCCTTCTCCGGGACCAAGCACCCCAAGGAAGTCGCCCAGTTCATCGACTTCATGGTCCATGACCCCGAGGTCGGCAAGATCATGGGCTACGACCGCGGCATCCTCGCCACGACCGAGCAGTACGAGGCGTTCACGCCCACCGACGACAACAACAAGGGCGTCAAGGCGTACGAGGAGGAGGTCGCCGCGGCCGGCGTGCTCGGGAAGATCACCCCGCACCCCTCCGGCGCCGACATCATCGAGGCGGCGTTCCTGCGTCTCGGCGGTGAGGTCACCCAGGGCAAGACCAAGCCGGCCGATGCCGCCAAGGCGCTGTTCAGCGAGGCCAAGGCCGCGTTCGCGGGCTGAGGGGACGTACCACCATGACGCTCGTCAAGGAAGCGCCCGTGCGCCCGGCGAAGAAGCGGTCCACCGCTCCTGCCGCCGGGCGGCGCGGGCGGCGCCGCGAGAACCTCGCCGGCTATCTC
The DNA here is from genome assembly GCF_036173105.1 of Streptomyces sp. NBC_00287. Lineage (NCBI taxonomy): Bacteria > Bacillati > Actinomycetota > Actinomycetes > Kitasatosporales > Streptomycetaceae > Streptomyces > Streptomyces sp. NBC_00287. The sequence continues at coordinate 1,795,070 of NZ_CP108053.1, read as the reverse complement.
TTCATGTCGCCGTGGCTCGCGGGGTTCCTGCTGCTCACGGCGGGGCCGATGATCGCGTCGCTGTATTACGCGTTCACCAGCTACAACCTGTTCACGCCGCCGAAGTGGGTGGGCCTGGACAACTTCACGACGATGTTCCAGGACCCACGCTGGCAGAAGTCGGTCGAGGTCACGCTGAAGTACGTCGTCGTGGCCACACCGCTGAAGCTGCTGCTCGCGCTCGGCGTCGCGCTGCTGCTCGCGCAGAGCCGGCGCGGACAGGGCCTGTACCGGGCCGCGTTCTACATGCCCTCGCTCATCGGCGCCAGCGTCTCCGTGGGCTTCGTATGGCGGGCGCTGTTCTCCGACGACGCGATCGTGGACCGTGGGCAGAAGATCTTCGGTCTCGATGTGGGCGGCTGGATCGGCAACCCGGACTATGTCCTCTACGCCCTGGTGGCCCTGAGCATCTGGCAGTTCGGCGCGCCGATGGTCATCTTCCTGGCCGGTCTCAAGCAGGTCCCGCGGGAGCTGTACGAGGCCGCCGAGGTGGACGGGGCCGGTCCCTTCCGCAGGTTCTGGAACATCACGCTGCCGATGATCTCGCCGGTGCTGTTCTTCAACGTGCTGCTGGAGTCCATCCACGCGTTCCAGGTGTTCGGCTCCGCCTACGTCGTCTCCGACACCCGGTGCGGGCCCGCCGACGCCACGCTCGTCTACACCTGCTACCTCTACCAGAAGGGCTTCAAGGAGGCCCAGATGGGCTTCGCCTCCGCGATGGCCTGGACGCTGGTGGTCGCGGTGGCGCTGGTCACGGCGGTCCTGTTCTGGTCGCAGAAGAAGTGGGTGCACTACGAGGAGGCCGCCAAGTGACCACCGCCACCAGCCCTGCCGTGCGCAGCGCGAACGAGCGCAAGCGCACCGGATCGATCGCCTGGCACGTGGGCGCGCTGCTCGTCCTCGCGGTCGTGCTGTATCCCGTGATCTGGGTCGTGGGCGCCTCGTTCAAGCCGAGCAAGGACATCATCGCCAGCCTCGACCTCTTGCCCGCCGAGCCGGTCTGGGCGAACTTCTCCGGGCTCGCCGACGGTATCTCCGGCATCTCCATCGGCAGCTTCTTCTGGAACTCGCTGATGTACGCGGGTCTTGCCGTGGTCGGTGTCGTGGTGTCCAGCTCGCTGACTGCGTACGCCTTCGCCAAGATCGGGTTCGCGGGCCGGAACCTGCTGTTCACGCTGATGATCGGCACCCTGCTGCTGCCGTATCACGTGCTGCTCATTCCGCAATACGTGATGTTCCGCAAGCTGGAGCTCGTCGACACTCTGGTGCCGCTCGTCGCGGGCAAGTTCCTGGCCGTGGAGGCGTTCTTCGTCTTCCTGATGGTGCAGTTCATGCGCGGGCTGCCGCGCGAGCTGGACGAGGCGGCCAAGCTCGACGGCTGCGGGCACTTGAGGACCTACTGGTCCATCGTGCTGCCGCTGTGCCGCCCGGCGATCATCACCAGCGCCATCTTCACCTTCATCAACGCCTGGAACGACTTCATGGGGCCGTTGATCTACCTCAACACCCCTGAGAAGTACACGGTCTCGCTCGGCCTGATGATGTTCCGCGATCAGGAGGGCGTCTCCAACTACGGCAGCATGATCGCGATGTCGCTGGTGGCGCTGGTGCCGGTCATCGCCTTCTTCATGGCCTTCCAGCGCTATCTGATCGACGGTATGGCGACCTCCGGGCTGAAGGGCTGACCATGGCCGAGGCGCGCATGAAAGCACGCAAGGAGTCCATGTTCGGCGAGCGCTTCGCCGTCTTCGCCGAGGCGCTGCTCACCGGCGTGTGGATCGCCGTGGCCTGCCTCGGGTTCATCACCTACCCCGCGGCCTTCGCCGCCGGCGCCCGGCATCTGCGGCGGCGTACCGGCCACGAGGTAGGTGGCTGGCGGGAGTTCGTCGCGGACTTCCGGGCGGCCCTGCGCGGGGGGTGGGTGGTCGGGCTCGCCGGCTGGGCCGCGGCCGCCGCGGTCTGGGTGGACGTCCAGGCCGCGCGGGCCGGGCTGCCCGGCGGGCCGCTCGTCGGGGCCGTCGGACTGTTCGCGCTGATCGGGCTCACCGTGGCCCTGCTGCGGGCGGCGGCCGTCTGGACGCCGGGCGGCTCCTGGCGGGCGCTGCTCGCGGACGCCGGGCGGCGGACCGTGCTCGATCCCGCCGGATCCTTTCTGATCATCGCCGGTCTTGCCGTCGTGGCCCTGTCCGCCGCGTTCCTCGCGCCGCTCGCGGTCCCCGTGGTCGGGGCCGTCGCGGCGGCGGCCGTCGCCGTGGAGGAGCGGTACCGGCGCCGCTGACCTCGTATCAGGTCGGCGCCCACCTGGGCGCCGTACCTCTCTCTGTCATGCCCCTGCCCATCCCACCCGCACGGAAGGAACGGTCATGTCCCCCATCCCTCGCAGGTCCCTTCTCAAAGCGGCCGCCGTCGCCGGCGCCGCCGCACAGTTCAGCTGGGCACTAGGGGCCAAGGACGCGCAGGCCGCGCCCAGAGCCGCGGCCGGTGACGGCGACCCCGTGACCCTGGACTGGCTGGAGGACGGCGGCCTCGGCGCCGCGCCCGGCTCGACTCTGGGCGTGCCCTGGCCGAAGGGTGCCTTCCAGGAGGACCAGACGTTCGCGCTGACGGACGCGGACGGCAAGGCCGTGCCCGTACAGACCTGGCCGCTCGCCTACTGGCCCGACGGCTCCCTCAAGTGGACCGCGCACGCGGTGAGTTCGGGCGGCTCCGGCAAGCTGACCCTCGCCGCCGGCGAGCCCGCCGCGCCCGAGAAGAAGGTCACCGTCGACAAGAGCGGTGGCACGATCGACATATCGACGGGCGTCATCACCGCGAAGATCGGCAAGTCCGGCGCCACGCTGATCAAGTCCGTCACCCGCGGCTCCACCGAGATCGCCAAGGACGGCAAGCTGGTCCTGATCCGCCAGCCCGAGATCGAGGACGAGGATCAGGGCGCGGTCAAGACGGAGCGCTTCGACGGCGCCATCGCGAAGGTCGAGGTCGAGCAGGAGGGCCCGGTCCGCGCGGTGGTCCGGATCGACGGCAAGCACCGCAAGGGCGACCGCAGTTGGCTGCCGTTCTCCATCCGGCTCTACTTCTACGCGGGCGCCGACTCCTTCCGTATGGTGCACACGATCACTTTCGACGGCACCCAGGAGCCGGGCAAGGCCAGCGGCGACTTCATCCGCGGGCTCGGGGTGCGGTTCACCGTCCCCATGCGCGACCAGTCCTACGACCGCCACATCCGCATCGGCGGCGAGGGCACCGGCCTGCTCCGCGAGGCCGTCAAGGGCATCACCGGACTGCGCCGCGACCCGGGCGCGGCCGTCCAGGCGGCCCAGTTCGAGGGCAAGAAGCTGCCCGACCCGGCGACCTGGGACCAGCGGGTCACCACCCGCCTCCAGTACATCCCCGAGTGGGGCGACTACACCCTCTCCCAGCTCTCTGCCGACGGGTTCACCCTCCGCAAGCGGACCAAGAAGGGGCACGGCTGGATCGGCGCGGGCGGCGGGGGCCGCGCGAACGGCTTCGGCTACGTCGGCGGCGTGAGCGGCGGATTCTCCTTCGGGCTCAGGGACTTCTGGGAGAAGTTCCCCGCCCAGCTCGACATCCGCGACGCCCACACCGAAGAGGCCGAGGTCACCCTCTGGCTCTGGTCGTCCGAGGCACAGCCCATGGACCTGCGCTTCTACCACGACGGCATGGGCCAGGACACCTTCCCCGAGCAGCTCGAAGGCCTCAACATCACCTACGAGGACTACGAGCCCGGCTTCGGCACCCCGTACGGCATCGCCCGTACCTCCGAACTCCTCTTCTGGGCCAACGAGTCGACACCGTCGGCGGACGCCATGGCCCAACAGGTCGAGGCCGTCCGCGTGTTGCCGCAGCTCGCCGCGCCGCCCAAGCAGCTCATCAAGGCCGGCGTTTTCGGCCCGGGCCTGTACTCCGAGCCCGACCGCTCCACCCCCGCCAAGGCCAAGATCGAGGACCACCTCGACTTCCTCTTCACCTATTACAAGGACCAGGTGGAGATGCGCCGTTGGTACGGCTTCTGGGACTACGGCGACATCATGCACACCTACGACACGGTCCGGCACCAGTGGCGGTACGACGTCGGCGGCTACGCCTGGGACAACTCCGAGCTGTCGCCGGACCTGTGGCTCTGGTTCGCGTATCTGCGCTCCGGCCGCGCGGACATCTTCCGTTTCGCCGAGGCGATGACCCGGCACACCGGTGAGGTCGACGTCTACCACCTGGGCAAATGGGCCGGCCTCGGCACCCGGCACGGCGTCCAGCACTATGCCGACAGTGCCAAGCAGCAGCGCATCGCCAACACCACGTATCGCCGCTACTACTACTTCCTCACCGGCGACGAGCGCGTCGGCGACCTCATGCACGCCAACGTCGACTCCGACGAGACGTTCCTCATCCTCGACCCGATCCGCAAGATCCGCACCGAGCCGTACACTCCCGACCGACACGCGCTGTCGATCGGCTTCGGCACGGACTGGAGCGGTCTGGTGTCCGCGTGGCTGACCGAGTGGGAGCGCAAGGGGCCGAAGTGGGAGAAGGCCAAGGCGCGGGTGCTGTCCACGATGGAGACAATCGCCGCGCAGCCGAACGGTTTTGTGCAGGGCACCGGGCTGTACGACCTCGACACCGGTCGCTTTGCCGTCGCCGAGAAGCCGGTGGTGGGGGTCTCGCATCTGTCCGCCGTGTTCGGTCTGAACGAGCTGTGTGCCGAGCTCATCGACCTGGTGGACATGCCGAAGTTCAACGAGGCCTACTTCGACTACTGCCGCTACTTCAACGCCACGAAGGCCGAGCAGGCGGCGCGGTACGGCTCCAACTTCGGGACGCTGCTGCTGTTCCAGGGGCACTCACGGCTCGATGCGTACGCGGCCGTCAAGACCGGGGACGAGAAGCTCGCCACGCGCGCGTGGCAGAAGTTCTACAACTCCGACGGGTACAAGGAGTCGGCGCCCTGGACGACGGAGAAGCTGAGCGGGCCGGTCACGCTGGTTCCCGGCAGCGAGGCCACCTGGGTGTCCACGAACGACACCGCGCTGTACGGCCTCGCCGCCATCGAGAACCTGGCACTGCTGGGGAACAAGATGCCGTAGTGACCGGCTAGTTCATCTTCCCCAGGACCTCCCGCACCCGTCGGACCTCCCTCAAACGCTGTTCGTACGTCGCACCCAGGGCGAGCAGCAGGAGGCCGGCGAGTGCGGGAGGCGCCCAGCGGGGGAGGGCGTCGGTCACCTGGACGATGTACGGGGCGAGTTCGTGCAGGGCGTCCAGGGCCAGCACGGCGCCGCCGAGCAGCAGCGGTGCCTGGAGCTGGTGGCCGCCGCCCAGCAGGGTGAGCGACAAGGCCGCCAGGCCCAGCAGCAGGGGGCGCGTCCAGTGCGGGTCCGCCCAGGCCGCGATCAGGCTCGGCAGCAGGGTCGCGGCCAGGCCTGGGCCGTACGCCGTCCAGGACGAGGTCTGTGGGTCGCTGCGCCTGCGCAGGGCGCCCACCAGCAGGGCCGGGATGGTCACCGGGAGCGTGTAGGCCTCCGGTGTGTCGACCTCCCAGGCTGCCAGGCGGACCCAGGTGGCCAGGACGAAGAGGGCGGCGGAGGCGTAGGCGACCGGGCGGCGGTCGGGGCGGATCGCCGTGGCTGCGGTGATGACCCCGCACAGGGCGAGTACCAGGGCCAGCATCGGCGGGTCGGTGATCGCCAGGCCGATGGCCAGCAGCGCTGCGATGGCGCCTGTCACCTCTACGTGGAGGGCTGCCTCGGAGTCGCGTGCGGCCAGCAGGGCGGCGGCCACCGGGACCGTCAGGACCAGCAGCGCGGTGTGCTGCGGTGCCCAGTTCGCGGCGGCGCCGATCGCGCAGGTCAGGGCGGTGGCGTAGGCGAGGGCTGTCGGCGCGGCTACGGGAGCGCGGCGCCAGGAGGCCGCTGCGAAGAGCAGCGTCAGTGTGGTGAGGACGGTCAGGGTCGCGGACTGTGTGGCCAGGGCGAGGAGGGCCGCGTGGACGGACGTCGCTACGGCGAGGATCGTGGCCGTCGGTGCTGCCGAGATCATGGCGAGGGCTGTCAGTGACAGTGCCACCAACAGGCCTGCCTCGTAGGGCAGTTCCAGCACCGCTGGGAGTGCGAGTGCCGTTGCCCAGGCCAGGACCGACGCCCCCTTGCGGGCTGTGAGCGCCAGTACGGCGGCGATGGCGGCCAGCACCAGCGGGGCCGTCTCCGACTGCGGAGGCCACGGCACCTCGGCCGTCACCGCGGCCCGGATGTCCGACGGTGCGCCGGACCAGGGTCGGTCGATCCAGGCGAGGGGGCCCAGCAGGGTGACGGCGATCAGTGGCAGCGCCCACAGCAGGGCGAGGGCCTGCACGCCGGCCGACGCTCGGACCAGGCCGTCTCGTACGGGGTCGGGGAGGCGCTGGACGCGCAGGGCCGCCAACAGGGCTACGCCGCACGCCAGATACACCGGCACCGTCCACACCTCCGGCAGCACCACGCGCGGGACGCCGCCCAGGGCCGCGACCAGGAGCAGGCCGCCGATGGGCGCCGTCAGCGTGGTCGTGCGCCAGGCCGCCGTCAGGGCGATCACCGCGCCCAGGAGGAGGAGCGCCGCCGCACGGGCGGCGGCGCTCGGACCGGTGGCCGTCCAGGACAGACCCCCGGCCGTCAGTACGCCCCCGGCGCCCATGCCGTACGCGCCGACAGCGGCGGCGATCCGTACGGAACGGGTGGGCACCCGGAGCGCCACAGCGGTGTCGAAACCGGCCGTGACCAGCAGCGCGGCGGCGAACCAGTACAGGCCGGCGTCGGTCGCCAACGCCCACAGGAGCAGCGGGAGTTGCGCCGACACCAGCGCGGCGGGCAGCGGCAGCCGCAGCCCGGCCGTCCTCGGCAGCAGGCCGTACGCCGTCCACCCGGCCGCCAGCACCGCCGCCGCGACCGCCGTATAGCCGACGCCGTCCACCTCGCTCAGCGCGACCTCGTGCAACGCGTAGGCGTCCAGCACCGTCAGTGCCAGACCGAGCCCCGCCACCGCCTCCGCCGTCGAGCGCAGGCCGCGCGCCAGCAGCGGCACCGGTGTCGCGAGCGCCGCCACCGTGACCGCGCCCAGCACCACGGACCGCCCCACGATGCCCAGGTGCCCCCAGCCGACCAGCGTGAAGGCCATCGCGGCGATGGTGAGCAGCGCGCCGCCCAGGATCAGCAGCACGTTCTGCACGCGCGGCGGGGAGGCCTCGGGGCGCGGCGGCGCGACGACGGGCGCGGGCCGGGCCGCGTCCAGGGCGGCGACCAGCCAGCCACGGCGGGCGAGCAACTGGGACCGGCGGGCGTCCAGTTGTCGCAGCTCGGCGTCGAGGAGCCGCAACTCCTCGGCGGGGGACGGGATGTGCGTCATGGATGGGAGTGTGGTCCGCGTCACGCCGTACGGCATGAGTGCGCATACTCAGGACGTACTCAGATGCGGTGTCACACTCTGCTCATGGACTGGTCCCATTACCGATTCCGCAGCCGGTGGACCCTGCCCGCGCCGCCCGCCGCCGTCTACGACGCCCTGGAGCGCGCCGAGGACTACCCCCGCTGGTGGCCCCAGGTGCGCGAGGTGAACCGGCTCGACGACTCCAGCGGCGTGGTCAGGATCCGCTCCCTCCTGCCGTACGACCTGACCTTCACCGCGCGCGAGGTGCGGCGCGATCCGGCGGCCGGGGTGCTGGAGATCGCCATGTCCGGCGATCTGGAGGGGTGGGCGCGGTGGACCATCACTCCGGACGGCACCGGCAGCCTGGCCCGCTACGACCAGGTCGTCGAGGTGCGCAAGCCGCTGATGCGCAAGCTGGCCGTGCCCGGTCGGCCCGTCTTCCGGGCCAACCACTGGCTGATGATGCGGGCCGGACGGCGTGGCCTCGCCGCTTACTTGGAAGCGGTTTGAAGGAAGCCCGCGGGGACCTGTATTGTTCAGTGCGTTCCCGGGCGATTAGCTCAGTGGGAGAGCGCTTCGTTCACACCGAAGAGGTCACTGGTTCGAACCCAGTATCGCCCACCGGGAAAGAAGGCCGGTCCGTACGGACCGGCCTTCTTCATGCCGCCGCCGGAAGATCCGGACGCAGCGGCCACGCAGGGTCCACCGCCTCCTCCGTGCCGCTGCGCGCGAACCACGCCTGCAGGCCGCGTGCCTGTGCCGCGTGCCACACCGCCTGGAGCGTGTGCAGTTCGGCCGGTGAAAGCCGCTCAAGGCGTGCCGCGAAACGGCGCCCCACCGCCCGTACGACATCCAGCGCGGCCAGTGCGTCCGCGCCCGCGTCATGCGCGCCGTCCAGGGTGACCCCGTAGTGCGCGCACAGGTCGGTGAGCGTGCGCCGGCCCTTGCGATAGCGGTCCAGATGCTTGTCCAGGACCCTTGGATCGAGCACCAGCAGCGGGCTCGTCTCGAACCAGTGGTCGAGCGACGACGCCCGATGGCGGCGCAGCTCACGATCGAGGATCGTCAGATCGAACGGCGCGTTCATCACCACCAGCGGGCGGCCCGCGACGGCCTGTTCGGCCAGTTCCTCGGCTATCTCATGCATCACCGGCGCCGGCCAGCGGCCGTTGCGCTGCAGATGCTCCTCCGTCAGCCCGTGCACCGCCGTCGCCGACTCCGGCACCGGCACACCCGGGTTGACCAGCCACCGGGTCACCCGTGGCCGGGTTCCCGGGGCGTCCTGAATCACGACGGCCGCCGAGACGATCCGGTCGGTCTCGACGTCCACGCCTGTCGTCTCCGTGTCGAATGCCGCCAGCGGGCCCTCATACCAGCTCGCCATACCTACACAACCCCTCGTTCACCCACGGCAGCTGACGCACCGTCTTCTGCCCGTTTGGTGATACCCGGGCTGTTTGCGCCGTACGCCGGAAGGACACAACAGGAGTGCGGGTCTTTGCAGTTCAGCGGCCCGGTACGGGGATTCACTTGGCTTGGAAGGCTGTTGGTCATGGCGATAGCGCAGCCCGAGCGGGGCGGGCTGCTGCCCGAACGCACGGGCCCCCATCGCGGTTCACTCGCCACCACCGCCTGCATGGAGACACTGCAGGTGGGCTACTTGCACGCGGTCGCGGCGGCGGCCGGGTGCTCGCTGTCGCAGCCATTTCCGGACAACGGCATCGACTGGCACGTCAGTCACGGCTCACCCGGGCACACGGCCGACGACGAGGTCACCATCAAGGTGCAGCTCAAAGCCACCTACCAGATCCCGCCCAACCCCCCGGGCCGCACCTTCTCCTTCACGCTGGACAACGACCACCTGCGCAAGCTCGCCCGCACCCCGGTCTCCGTGCACAAGATCCTCGTCGTGATGCTCGTCCCGCGGTCCCAGGACGACTGGCTGCGCGCCAGCCACGACCGGCTCGACCTCAGGCACTGCTGCTACTGGGTCAACCTCGCCGGTCACGCCGTCACCGGCCGCACCCGGACCACCGTGCGGATCCCGACCTCACGCATCTTCGACGACCGTGCGCTGTGCGAGATCATGACGCGGGTCGGGACGGGAGGCAGACCATGACGCACCGCCCGATCGAGGAGCCCCTGCGGCCGGTCAGGCCGCACCCCGTCGACACCGCCGGCTGGCACCGTCCCCCCGAGCCCGACCAGGTCGACCCCGCCGTCCTCAGCGCCCTGCTGCTCCGGCACGGCTGGCAGCGCCGCGGCGGCGCGGCCGGACGCTACGGCCGCTGGACCCCGCCAGGACCGGGCGGCGGCGGGACCAGCCTGCTCGTGCCCGAGAACCGTGCCTTCCCAGACAGCGACGACCTGCTCGGCGAGGCACTCGTCGCCCTCTCCCGCAGCGGCACCCCCTCCGCCCGCGAGGTACTGGTCTCCCTCGCCGTGCCCAGCGACGAGATCCGCTGGTGGCGGGATGTCCCCACCGGGCCAGCGGGCACGACGCCCTGGACCGTGGAGGAGCAGCTGCGCGCCTCAGCGCGCCAGACACTGCTCGCCGCCGCCCTCGCCACACGCGCGCGTGCGGGCTATTACGGCGCCCGGCACCGCCGTCCCGCCGCAGCGATGCTGGAGAACGTCCTGGTCGGCTCCCCGGCCGGAGGCCGCCGCCTGACCGCCTTCGTGCCCGTCGGGACCGGCCGCACGCTCGCCGTACGTCTGCACCAGGCGCTGTACGCCGCCCGCGAGGCCATCGACTACCAGCGGGCCACCGGCGGCATGGACGCCTTCGACGGCGCCGTCGAGGCGGGCGTCAGCCGTGAGCTCACCGACGCCCTGATCGCCCTCGTCCGGGGCACCGAGGGCGCGCGCATCGCCGTCGAATGGGCGCCTGGTGCCGGTGTCCCCGAGGGCTGCGCGGCCGGCGCCGAGGCCGTCGAGTTCTCACCGGGCGACCTGCCGGTGCTGCGCGAGGCCGGCGCCCGCTATCTGCGCGAGGAGCCGTCCGTGTCCGTGCGCATCACCGGCGCCGTGGTCCGGATGCGCAGGTCGGGCCCGCGCGGCGAGGGCACCGTACGGCTGCGGGTGCTGGCCGGGGCCGAGATCCCGCATGTCCGGCTCACGCTGGACGAGGAGGCCTACCGGATCGCCGGGCACGCGCACCTGGTCGGACTGCCCGTGCGGGTGCACGGGCGGCTGGAGAGCCGGGGCGGCTTCCGCAAGCTCACCGGGGTCTCCGGCGTCGTACCCGTGCAGGTCGACGAGGCGGAGCGGGACCGGCTGCTGAAGTCGCTCCAGGAGAATCTCGACTTCTTCGAGGAAGCCTGCGGAGGGGACTGATTTCGCCCTGGGTGGGTGCGGGTCGGTACGATCCCGTAGTGCGCGCGCTCCCGGTATGGCGCCGCAATCCACCTTCAGTCAGGAGAGACCGGTGTCAGACGTCCGTGTGATCATCCAACGCGATTCCGAGCGGGAAGAGCGCGTGGTGACGACGGGCACTACGGCTGCCGACCTCTTCGCAGGCGAGCGCTCGATCATCGCCGCGCGCGTGGGCGGCGAGCTCAAGGACCTGTCGTACGTCCTGGCCGACGGCGAGGAGGTCGAGGGCGTCGAGATCTCCTCCGAGGACGGTCTGAACATCCTGCGCCACTCCACCGCGCATGTCCTGGCGCAGGCCGTGCAGGAGCTGTTCCCCGAGGCCAAGCTGGGCATCGGCCCGCCGGTCAAGGACGGTTTCTACTACGACTTCGACGTCGAGAAGCCGTTCACGCCCGAGGATCTCAAGGCCATCGAGAAGAAGATGCAGGAGATCCAGAAGCGGGGGCAGAAGTTCGCCCGCCGTGCGGTCACCGACGAGGCCGCCCGTGAGGAGCTCGCGAACGAGCCCTACAAGCTGGAGCTGATCGGCCTCAAGGGCTCCGCGTCCTCCGACGACGGCGCGGACGTCGAGGTCGGCGCCGGCGAGCTGACGATCTACGACAACCTGGACGCCAAGACCGGCGAGCTGTGCTGGAAGGACCTGTGCCGCGGTCCCCACCTGCCCTCGACCCGCCTGATCCCCGCGTTCAAGCTGATGCGCAACGCCGCCGCGTACTGGCGCGGCAGCGAGAAGAACCCGATGCTGCAGCGCATCTACGGCACCGCCTGGCCGTCCAAGGACGAGCTCAAGGGCTACCTGGACTTCCTCGCCGAGGCCGAGAAGCGCGACCACCGCAAGCTGGGCAACGAACTCGACCTGTTCTCCATCCCGGAGCAGATCGGCTCCGGCCTCGCTGTCTTCCACCCCAAGGGCGGCATCATCCGCCGGGTCATGGAGGACTACTCGCGGCGCCGCCACGAGGAAGAGGGCTACGAATTCGTCTACACCCCGCACGCCACGAAGGGGAAGCTCTTCGAGACGTCCGGGCACCTGGACTGGTACGCCGAGGGCATGTACCCGCCCATGCAGCTCGACGAGGGCGTGGACTACTACCTCAAGCCCATGAACTGCCCGATGCACAACCTGATCTTCGACGCGCGCGGGCGCTCGTACCGTGAACTGCCGCTGCGCCTCTTCGAGTTCGGGACCGTGTACCGGTACGAGAAGTCGGGCGTCGTGCACGGCCTGACCCGCGCGCGTGGCTTCACCCAGGACGACGCGCACATCTACTGCACCCGCGAGCAGATGTCGGAGGAGCTCGACAAGACGCTCACCTTCGTCCTCGGGCTGCTGCGGGACTACGGTCTGACCGACTTCTACCTGGAGCTGTCCACCAAGGACCCGGAGAAGTTCGTCGGCTCCGACGAGGTCTGGGAGGAGGCGACCGAGACGCTGCGCCAGGTCGCCGAGAAGCAGGGCCTGCCGCTGGTCCCGGACCCGGGCGGCGCCGCCTTCTACGGCCCGAAGATCTCCGTCCAGACCAAGGACGCCATCGGCCGCACCTGGCAGATGTCGACGATCCAGCTCGACTTCAACCTGCCGGAGCGCTTCGACCTGGAGTACACCTCGGCCGACGGCTCCAAGCAGCGTCCGGTCATGATCCACCGCGCGCTGTTCGGCTCCATCGAGCGGTTCTTCGCGGTGCTGCTCGAGCACTACGCGGGCGCCTTCCCGGCGTGGCTCGCGCCCGTCCAGGCGATCGGCATCCCGATCGGCGACGCGCACGTGGACTTCCTGGAGAAGTTCGCCGCCGCCGCCAAGAAGAAGGGCCTGCGGGTCGAGGTGGACTCCTCCTCCGACCGTATGCAGAAGAAGATCCGCAACGCCCAGAAGCAGAAGGTGCCCTTCATGGTCATCGCGGGCGACGAGGACATGGCCAACAACGCCGTCTCCTTCCGCTTCCGCGACGGCTCGCAGGAGAACGGCATCCCCTTCGACGAGGCCATCGCGAAGATCGCGAAGGTCGTCGAGGAGCGGGCGCAGGTCTGATCCGGCGCTGTGAGGCCCTCGGGGAGTTCAGCTTCCCGGGGGCCTCTCGTCGTCCTCCCGGGAGAACACCTGGATCAGCCACGACGAGAACGAGCCGGTGACCGCGCCGAGCAGGGCCAGGCCGCCGGCCATCATGCCGACGGCGATCACCCGGCCCCAGAAGGTGACGGGGGTGACATCGCCGTAGCCCACGGTGGTGAGCGTGGCGCAGGTCCACCAGACGGCGTCCCCGAAGGTGTGCATGGACGTGCCGGGCGCCCCACGCTCCCGCTGGTACACCGCCAGGGCGCCCGCGAAGCCGAGCAGCACGGCCGACACCCCCGCGTAGGTGATCACGCGCGCGTACAGCGACAGCCGGGGCTGTCCGTGCCGGCGCTGGATCGCCTCGTACAGCCGGACGATCCGCAGCGGACGCAGCAAGGGCAGCAGCACCACCAGCGTGTCCAGCCAGTGCGTCCGTACGAAACGCAGCCCCTGACCGGCAAGGTGCCAGCGGACCGCGTAATCCACGGCGAACAGCGTCCAGGCGCCCAGCATCACCGCCAGGGTCAGATCCTGCCCGAACCCGGTGAGACCAGTGGCCAGGACGCGGACCGCGTACGCGGTGAGGAAGGCGAAGGACGCCAGCGCGAGCGGCACCTCGGTGCGCTGCTCCCAGCGGCCCTGACGGTCGTCTTCGTCCACGGGCCCAGCTTCGCCCGAGCCGCTTTCCGGCGAACCCCGGCGACACGGCTCGAACGGGCGACGCCATATGCTGCATGGCATGACGAGTGAGCCGGAGCAGCAGTTGGGAGTGGGGACGCAGGACGCGTTCCAGCGTCTGTGGACCCCCCATCGGATGGCCTACATCCAGGGCGAGAACAAGCCGACCGGCCCGGGGGCCGAGGACGGCTGTCCCTTCTGCTCGATCCCGGCCAAGTCCGACGAGGACGGGCTCATCGTCCGGCGCGGCGAGCTGGTCTACGCGGTGCTGAATCTGTACCCGTACAACGGCGGCCATCTGATGGTCGTGCCCTACCGGCATGTCGCGGACTACACCGATCTCACCGAGCCCGAGACCATCGAGCTGGCGGCCCTGACCAAGCAGGCGATGACGGCCCTGCGCACCGCGTCCGGGGCACACGGCTTCAACATCGGTATGAACCAGGGCACGGTCGCCGGCGCCGGCATCGCGGCCCACCTCCACCAGCACATCGTCCCGCGCTGGGGAGGCGACACGAACTTCATGCCGGTGGTGGGGCATACGAAGGTGCTGCCGCAGTTGTTGGCGGACACCAGGAAGATGCTGGCCGAGTCGTGGCCGACGGCATGATGCGGGCGTAACACGGCTACGCGTCGTACACGTCAGCCTTCCGAGGCGACGGGTCCTGCACCGCCGTACTCAAGAACGCGGACCTCGACCCGAACTTCTCCGTGTTCACGCCGTTCTCCTCCAGCACCCTTATCGCTGCCGCGTGCACCACCCGCAGCACCGGCGTAGCCGCCCGCAGGGCGTCGTCGGCCATGAAGCGATGGCGCCACGGCTTGTCCGCCCAGGCGTGCCGGAGGCCGAAGGGCTCGGGCAGGGTCAGGGTGCCGCCGAGCCAGTTCAGCAGCGGGGGATACCAGCCGAGCGGGGCCCGGGCCGCGAGCCGGACGACCTCGTCGGCGTTGACCAGCGGCAGCTTGATCGTCCGGGTCTCCCAGGGCTTGAGGGACTTCTGGACTTCCTTCGTGGGGGCCTCGGACTTTGACGTGAACAGGGAGTGCACCGGGCCGAGCGCATGCCCGGTGACCTCGATGCGCAGCGTCTCGTGCAGCACGGTGACCGTGATCAGCATGGTGATCACCAACTGCCCGTCCCACAGCGTCCACTGCACACCCAGGTAGTGCCGGTCGCCCGCGCCGAACTGCTGCTTGTTGCAGATGTCCTGTATGGCGTGCTGCTTGACCTGGTAGGCCTCGACGTCGGTGCCGCCGGGCCGGGCCACCGCCTTGGCGTTCTCGCCGATCGGCGTGACGATCCAGTGCCGTATGGACGGGGTCGGGAAGCCGCCGGTGTTCAGCGGGCCGCGGGCCAGCATCTTCAGCTGGTCGTGGATCGAGCGTATGACGTCCCAGCTGCGGAACGGGTGGATCTCGCGGTGCGGGTCGGCCTGGACCAGGTCCTCGGCGAGCTGCCAGCTGCCCCAGCGGGTGCCCATGCCGAGGATGCCCTTGGGCCCGGCGTAGAACACGGAGTTGGACTGCTGCTCGGCGCTGAGCTTGGCCAGGGACTGGCGCAGTTGCTCGGCCGGTGTTTCGCCGGGGCTGCTGGGCACGGCCTCGGGGACCTTGGCGCCGACGCTGCTGCCGGCCAGCAGGCTGTCCCAGCGCTCGCGGAGGTCCTTCGCGGTGCGCTCGCAGATCTGCTTGGCCAGGTACCAGCCGATGACGGGCAGGACGACCGCCGCGCGCGCGTACCAGGCCCAGAAGCCGGTGAACGGCATCCGGATCAGGAAGATCACGGCGAGGGCGCCCACCGCGACGAGCAGGGCGGTGGCGAGGGCGCCGGCCCGCTTGTCCTCGCGTTTGGCCATGCTGGTGCGCAGTTGGAAGACGAGCAGCCAGATGAGCAGGCCGGGCAGGAACAGCACTCCGCACAGGACCATGACGACGGTCAGGCGGTTGTCGCGCTCCTTGCGGATGTTGTTGGCGGCGAGGCAGTGCTCGACGACGACCTGGGGTTCGGCGCCGAAGGACTGGATGAGCGGCTTGCGCCCCGGACCGACCATGCGGTCCACGACCGCGCGGGAGAAGGCCTCGCCGAGGTTCGGCTTGAACAGCTTGATCTTGCCCGCCTTGACGGCCGACTGGTGCCACTCGCTGTTGGCTTCGAGGATCTTCTCGACGCCGGTGTCGCGATAGGCCGCCGAGGCCAGCGCGAACGTCGCCGTCTGTCCCTCGTCGCCCGTGCGCGGCACCTGGGGACCGAAGATGTCCCCGTAACCGCTGTTAACGGTCATTCCCGCCCCCGATCGCCGCCCACTGTCGTTCTGCGGCCTTCCCGACTTCCTTGCCCGGCACACCTGTTGATCAGGTCATCAGCGTATCCGCAGCCACCGACAGTTCGTCGGCGGACGGCCGAAGCCGTCCGCCGACGCGGAGGGGAGCGTTCCACAAAGGCCTTTCGGGTGGGGCCCGTTCGACCCCACCTGGGTTGTGCCCGGTGCCAACTACGCGGAATCCCGGGTCTCTTCACGGATCCTTTCGGCGATCTGCGGCGGCATCGGCTCGTGCCGCGCGTAGGAGCGGTTGAAGCGGGCGGTGCCGTGCGAGAGGGAGCGCAGATCGACGGCGTACCGGCCGATCTCGATCTCCGGCACGTCGGCGCGGACCAGGGTGCGTCCGCCGGGGGTCTGTTCGGTGCCGAGCACCCGGCCGCGCCGCCCCGACAGGTCGCTCATCACGGCGCCCACGTACTCGTCGCCGACGAGCACGGTCACCTCGGCGACCGGCTCCAGGAGGTGGATCTTCGCGTCGGACGCGGCCTCCCGCAGCGCCAGCGCGCCGGCCGTCTGGAAGGCGGCGTCGGAGGAGTCCACCGAGTGCGCCTTGCCGTCGAGCAGGGTGATCCGTACGTCGATGAGCGGATGACCGGCCGCGACTCCCTTGGCGGCCTGGGCGCGTACGCCCTTCTCGACGGACGGGATGAACTGCCGCGGCACCGCCCCGCCGACGACCTTGTCCACGAACTCGATGCCCGAGCCGCCGGGCAGCGGTTCCACCTCGATCTCGCAGATGGCGTACTGCCCGTGGCCGCCGGACTGCTTCACATGCCGCCCGCGCCCGGCCGACTTGTCCGCGAACGTCTCCCGAAGGGAGACCCGGTGCGGTACGACGTCGACCTGGACGCCGTAGCGGCTGCGCAGCCGTTCCAGGGCGACGTCGGCGTGGGCTTCGCCGAGGCACCACAGGACGACCTGGTGGGTGTCCTGGTTCTGTTCCAGGCGCATGGTGGGGTCCTCGGCGACCAGCCGGGACAGGCCCTGGGAGAGCTTGTCCTCGTCCGCCTTGCTGTGTGCCTGGATCGCCAGCGGCAGCAGCGGGTCGGGCATCTCCCAGGGCTCCATCAGGAGCGGATCGTCCTTGGCGGAGAGGGTGTCGCCGGTCTCCGCGCGGTTCAGCTTCGCCACGCACGCGAGGTCGCCCGCGATGCAGTGGGTGAGGGCCCGCTGCTGTTTGCCGAACGGCCGGGACAGCGCGCCGATCCGCTCGTCGACGTCGTGATCCTCGTGCCCGCGGTCGGCGAGCCCGTGCCCGGAGACATGGACGGTCGCGTCGGGGCGCAGGGTGCCGGAGAAGACGCGCACGAGCGAGACCCGGCCGACGTAGGGGTCGGACGCCGTCTTCACGACCTCCGCGACCAGCGGCCCGTCCGGATCGCACAGCTTCAGCTCGCGCGGCTTGCCGTCGACCGTGGTGACGCGCGGCGCCTCGCGCTCCAGCGGCGTCGGGAAGCCGCCGGTGACGAGCTCCAGCAGCTCGATGGTGCCGAGCCCCTGCCGGGCGCCCTCGGCCGCGGGGGCGGCGGCCAGGACGGGGAAGAAGACCCCGCGCGCGACCGCGCGCTCCAGGTCCTCGATGAGCGTCTTGACGTCGATCTGCTCGCCGCCGAGATAGCGGTCCATGAGGGTCTCGTCCTCGCTCTCGGCGATGATCCCCTCGATGAGCCGGTTGCGCGCCTCCTCGATCTGCGGCAGCAGGTCCTCGCCCGGCTCGGACTCCTTGCGCTCCCCGGAGGAGTAGTCGTACAGCTTCTGCGACAGCAGCCCGATCAGCCCGGTCACGGGCGCGTGCCCGTCCGGCGCCTGCGGGCCGTGCAGCGGCAGATAGAGCGGGAGTACGGCGTCGGGGTCGTCGGCGCCGAAGGCGTCCGCGCAGATCCGCGTCATCTCCTCGTAGTCCGCCCGCGCGGCCTCCAGGTGCGTGACCACGATGGCGCGCGGCATGCCGACCGCCGCGCACTCCTCCCACACCATGCGGGTCGAGCCGTCCACGCCGTCCGAGGCGGAGACGACGAAAAGGGCCGCGTCCGCCGCTCGCAGACCGGCCCTGAGTTCCCCGACGAAGTCGGCGTATCCGGGGGTGTCCAGAACATTGACCTTGATGCCGTCCCATTCGACGGGCACCAGGGAGAGCTGTACCGAGCGTTGCTGGCGGTGCTCGATGTCGTCGTAGTCCGAGACGGTGCCGCCGTCCTCCACGCGGCCCGCCCGGTTCACTGCCCCCGCGGTGAGTGCGAGGGCTTCCACCAATGTCGTCTTGCCCGATCCGGAGTGGCCGACCAGCACCACATTCCGTACGGACGCGGGGTGGTCGGCCGCTGTTGCCCTGCCGGCGGCTCCGGGGTGTGCGTTCGCCTTGTCGCCCATGGCCTTGCCTCCCGTGCACGGTGAGGTCTTCAGTGGGCGCGGACATGCGGATCCGCGTGCGGTGGCGGCTCCGGTGACGCCCGCGGTTCTTCGAGCTTTCCACTCCCGTCACGGTGCGTCCATACGGCGGACGTGATCGCGCCCGCCGCTCCCGCGCGTAGCGTGAGTGGGCGCCCGGCCACCGCCCACGCGCGTGCCTGGCTACGATGGGCCAGCCGGTGGCCAGCAGGGGCCGCGCGGCCACACCGAACCTCGGGAAGGCCAT
This sequence comes from Streptomyces sp. NBC_00287, assembly GCF_036173105.1. Classification (NCBI taxonomy): domain Bacteria; kingdom Bacillati; phylum Actinomycetota; class Actinomycetes; order Kitasatosporales; family Streptomycetaceae; genus Streptomyces; species Streptomyces sp. NBC_00287. Next base: position 1,776,556 of record NZ_CP108053.1, on the reverse strand, counting down.
GCTGAACAAGTACGCGCGTGCATTCTTCACGCGTGTCCTCACACCGTTCGCCGCGTTTTTGATCCGGCGGGGCGTCAGCCCCGACACGGTCACGCTGATCGGCACCGCCGGCGTCATGGCGGGCGCGCTGGTGTTCTACCCGCAGGGCGAGCTCTTCTGGGGCACGGTGGTGATCACGCTCTTCGTGTTCTCCGACCTGGTCGACGGCAACATGGCCCGCCAGCTGGGCCGCTCCAGCCGCTGGGGCGCCTTCCTGGACTCCACGCTCGACCGCGTCGCCGACGGCGCGATCTTCGGCGGCTTCGCGCTCTGGTACGCCGGTGGCGGCGACGACCTCGTCCTGTGCGCGGTCTCGATCTTCTGTCTGGCGAGCGGCCAGGTGGTGTCGTACACCAAGGCCCGGGGTGAGTCGATCGGTCTTCCGGTCGCCGTGAACGGTCTGGTCGAGCGGGCCGAGCGGCTGGTGATCTCCCTGGTCGCGGCCGGGCTCGCGGGCCTGCACGACTTCGGGGTACCCGGCATTCAGTACCTGCTGCCCGTCGCGCTGTGGATCGTCGCCGTGGGCAGCCTGGTCACGCTGATCCAGCGGGTCGTCACGGTGCGCCGGGAGGCCGCCGAGGCGGACGAGGCGGCCGCGCGGGAGAACGCCGCGCAGGGGAGCGAGGCGGCGAAATGAGCGCCCAGGAGCGGCTGACGGACGCGCTGTACGGCCTGGGCTGGGGCACCGTCAAGAAGCTTCCCGAGCCGGTCGCGGTACGGCTCGGCCGGACGATCGCGGACGCCGCCTGGAAGCGGCGGGGCAAGGGTGTGCTGCGGCTGGAGAGCAACTACGCGCGCGTGGTGCCCGACGCGAGCCCTCAGCGCCTCGCCGAGCTCTCCCGCGCGGGCATGCGCTCGTATCTGCGCTACTGGATGGAGTCCTTCCGGCTCCCGGCCTGGAGCGCGGAACGCGTCAAGACGGGGTTCGACCCCAAGGACGTGCACTACCTGACCGAGGGACTCGCGTCCGGCAAGGGCGTCGTACTGGCACTGCCGCACCTGGGCAACTGGGATCTGGCCGGTGCCTGGGTGACGACCAAGCTGGAGACGCCGTTCACGACGGTCGCCGAGCGGCTGAAGCCGGAGACCCTGTACGACCGGTTCGTCGCCTACCGCGAGGGGCTCGGCATGGAGGTCCTGCCGCACAGCGGCGGCTCGGCCTTCGGCACGCTGGCCCGGCGGCTGCGCGACGGCGGCCTGGTCTGCCTGGTCGCCGACCGTGATCTGTCCGCCTCCGGCGTCGAGGTCAAGTTCTTCGGCGAGACGGCCCGTATGCCGGCCGGACCGGCGCTGCTCGCCCAGCAGACGGGTGCGCTGCTGCTGCCGGTGACGCTCTGGTACGACGACTCGCCCGTGATGCGGGGGCGGGTGCATCCACCGGTCGAGGTGCCCGAGACAGGTACCCGGGCCGAGAAGACGTCTGTCATGACACAGGCGCTGGCAGACGCCTTCGCCACGGGCATCGCCGAGCATCCGGAGGACTGGCACATGCTGCAGCGCTTGTGGGTGGCCGATCTCGACCCAGCTCTCGACCCAGCTCTCGACCCCGAGAAGGGCTCGTCGTGAGGATCGGCATCGTCTGCCCGTACTCCTGGGACGTGCCGGGCGGCGTCCAGTTCCACATCCGCGACCTCGCCGAGTACTTCATCCGCCTCGGCCACGAAGTGTCCGTGCTCGCCCCCGCCGACGACGACACCCCGCTGCCGCCGTACGTCGTCTCGGCAGGCCGCGCCGTCCCGGTGCCGTACAACGGCTCGGTGGCCCGGCTGAACTTCGGGTTCCTGTCGGCGGCGCGGGTGCGGCGCTGGCTGCACGACGGCGCGTTCGACGTCGTGCACATCCACGAGCCGTCCTCGCCCTCCCTCGGCCTGCTGGCCTGCTGGGCCGCGCAGGGCCCGCTCGTCGCCACCTTCCACACCTCGAACCCGCGCTCCAAGGCCATGATCGCCGCGTACTCGATCCTCCAGGCCGCCCTGGAGAAGATCAGCGCGCGGATCGCGGTCAGCGAGTACGCGCGCCGCACGCTGGTGGAACATCTGGGCGGCGACGCGGTCGTCATCCCCAACGGCGTCGACGTCGACTTCTTCGCCAAGGCCGAGCCCAAGCCGGAGTGGCAGGGCGACACGATCGGCTTCATCGGCCGTATCGACGAGCCCCGCAAGGGCCTTCCGGTGCTGATGAAGGCGCTGCCGAAGATCCTCGCCGCCCGGCCGCAGACCAGGCTGCTGGTCGCCGGGCGCGGCGACGCGGAGGAGGCGGTGGAGAACCTGCCCCGGGAGCTGCGCTCGCGCGTGGAGTTCCTCGGCATGGTCAGCGACGAGGACAAGGCCCGCTTCCTGCGCAGTGTCGACCTCTACGTCGCCCCCAACACCGGCGGCGAGAGCTTCGGGATCATCCTGGTCGAGGCGATGTCGGCAGGGGCAGCGGTGCTCGCCTCGGACCTGGACGCCTTCGCGCAGGTACTGGACCAGGGAGCGGCGGGCGAGCTCTTCGCCAACGAGGACGCCGACGCGCTCGCCGAGGCGGCGGTACGGCTGCTGGAGGACCCGGCACGCCTCGCCGAACTGCGCGAGCGGGGCAGCACCCATGTCCGCCGCTTCGACTGGTCGACGGTCGGCGCGGACATCCTGTCGGTGTACGAGACGGTGACCGACGGAACGACGGCGGTGGCAGCGGCGGAAGAGCGGGCGCCGGGGTTGCGGGCGCGGTTGGGGTTGGCGCGGGACTGACGACGACGCACGCGCGCGTGGGGCCGTACAAGCCCGCACGCGCGCGTGGGCGCTCGTAGCGCCCGGTCCGCACCTCGGTAACCTTGCCGCCCGTGACCGCAACCCTCATCTGGATCCTCGTCGCCCTTGTCGCGATCGGCCTGTACCTGAGCTGGACCGCGGGTCGGCTCGACCGGCTGCACGCCCGGATCGACGCGACCCGTGCCGCGCTCGACGCGCAACTGCTCAGGCGGGCCTCGGTGACCCAGGAACTCGCGACCTCCGGGGTGCTCGACCCGGCCGCCTCGATCGTCCTCTACGAGGCCGCCCACGCCGCCCGGCAGGCCGAGGAGGACCAGCGGGAGGTCGCCGAGAGCGAGCTCAGCCAGGCGCTGCGGGCCGTGTTCGCCGTGACCCAGCAGGTCGAGGAGGTGCGCCAGGCGCCCGGGGGAGAGGCCGCCGCCCGTGAACTGACCGAGGCGGTGCGCAGGGTGCCGATGGCCCGGCGCTTCCACAACGACGCCGTGCGCGCCGCCCGGGCGCTGCGTCGCCACCGCAAGGTGCGCTGGTTCCGGCTGGCCGGACACGCGCCGTTCCCGCTGGCCTTCGAGATGGACGACGAGCCGCCGTCGGCACTCACGGACCGGGCGACCTAGCAGGCTCCGTACGCGAAAAGGATCCACCGGCTCACCATTGGCCCTTGCTGTGGCCTGGTCCATTCACGTTTCCTCGGTGCGGTAGAAACCCTCTTTTCACGTATGTGAGGTCAACCCGTGTCCATCACCGAGAACCAGGCTCCCGCAACCGGCACCGCCCGCGTGAAGCGCGGCATGGCCGAGCAGCTCAAGGGCGGCGTGATCATGGACGTCGTCACGCCGGAGCAGGCGAAGATCGCCGAGGACGCGGGCGCCGTCGCCGTCATGGCCCTGGAGCGGGTCCCGGCCGACATCCGCAAGGACGGCGGCGTGGCCCGGATGTCCGACCCGGACATGATCGAGGGCATCATCGAGGCGGTCTCCATCCCGGTGATGGCCAAGTCCCGCATCGGCCACTTCGTCGAGGCCCAGGTCCTGCAGTCCCTCGGCGTGGACTACATCGACGAGTCCGAGGTCCTCACCCCGGCCGACGAGGTCAACCACTCCGACAAGTGGGCGTTCACCACCCCCTTCGTCTGCGGTGCCACCAACCTGGGCGAGGCCCTGCGCCGTATCGCCGAGGGCGCCGCGATGATCCGCTCCAAGGGCGAGGCCGGCACCGGCAACGTCGTCGAGGCCGTCCGCCACCTGCGCCAGATCAAGAACGAGATCGCCAAGCTGCGCGGCTACGACAACAACGAGCTGTACGCCGCAGCCAAGGAGCTGCGCGCCCCGTACGAGCTGGTCAAGGAAGTCTCCGAGCTCGGCAAGCTCCCGGTCGTACTGTTCTCCGCCGGTGGCGTCGCCACCCCGGCCGACGCCGCGCTGATGCGCCAGCTCGGTGCCGAGGGCGTCTTCGTCGGCTCCGGCATCTTCAAGTCCGGCGACCCGGCCAAGCGCGCCGCCGCCATCGTGAAGGCCACCACCTTCTACGACGACCCGAAGATCATCGCGGACGCGTCCCGCAACCTCGGCGAGGCCATGGTCGGCATCAACTGCGACACCCTTCCCGAGGCCGAGCGCTACGCGAACCGAGGCTGGTAATGACCGCTCCCGTGGTCGGAGTGCTCGCACTCCAGGGCGACGTACGGGAGCACCTCATCGCTCTGGCCGCGGCCGATGCCGTGGCCAGGCCGGTGCGGCGCCCCGAAGAGCTCGATGACATCGACGGCCTGGTCATACCCGGCGGCGAGTCCACCACCATCTCCAAGCTCGCCGTCCTGTTCGGCGTGATGGAGCCGCTGCGCGCACGCGTGCGTGCCGGACTGCCTGTCTACGGCACCTGCGCAGGCATGATCATGCTGGCCGACAAGATCCTCGACCCGCGTTCGGGCCAGGAGACCATCGGCGGCATCGACATGATCGTGCGCCGCAACGCCTTCGGCCGCCAGAACGAGTCCTTCGAGGCCTCACTCGACGTGCAGGGCATCCCGGGCGATCCTGTGGAGGGCGTCTTCATCCGCGCCCCCTGGGTGGAGTCCGTGGGCGCCGAGGCCGAGGTGCTCGCCGAGCACGACGGCCACATCGTCGCGGTCCGCCAGGGCAACGCGCTCGCCACGTCGTTCCACCCGGAACTGACCGGCGACCACCGCGTGCACGGGCTCTTCGTCGACATGGTGCGCGCCAACCGGGCAGCCGAGTCCTTGTAGGATCTCTGGCGTTCGTTCATAGACGGGTTACGCGAAGGAGACAGGCAGATGTCCGGCCACTCTAAATGGGCCACGACGAAGCACAAGAAGGCCGTGATCGATGCCAAGCGCGGCAAGCTCTTCGCGAAGCTGATCAAGAACATCGAGGTCGCGGCGCGCATGGGCGGCGTGGACCTCGAGGGAAATCCGACGCTGTACGACGCCGTGCAGAAGGCGAAGAAGTCGTCGGTTCCGAACAAGAACATCGACTCCGCGATCAAGCGCGGCGGCGGTCTCGAGGCCGGCGGTGCCGACTACGAGACGATCATGTACGAGGGTTACGGCCCGAACGGTGTCGCGGTGCTCATCGAGTGCCTCACCGACAACCGCAACCGCGCCGCCTCCGACGTCCGCGTCGCGATGACCCGCAACGGCGGCAACATGGCCGACCCGGGCTCGGTGTCGTACCTCTTCAACCGCAAGGGCGTCGTGATCGTACCCAAGGGCGAGCTGACCGAGGACGACGTCCTGGGCGCCGTCCTGGACGCGGGTGCCGAGGAGGTCAACGACCTCGGTGAGTCCTTCGAGGTGCTCAGCGAGGCCACCGACCTGGTCGCGGTCCGCACCGCCCTCCAGGACGCCGGCATCGACTACGACTCCGCGGAGGCCAACTTCGTCCCGACCATGCAGGTCGAGCTGGACGAGGAGGGCGCCAAGAAGATCTTCAAGCTGATCGACGCGCTCGAGGACAGCGACGACGTCCAGAACGTCTTCGCCAACTTCGATGTCAGCGACGAGATCATGGAGAAGGTCGACGCCTGAGCCGACGCTCCGGATTGCGAACGGGCCGACGGGACACACCCGTCGGCCCGTCGCTTTGTCAGTGGCACCCGATAGCCTGCACAAACAGGCGATCGAAGGAGGGGCGCGGGGTGCGCGTACTGGGGGTGGACCCGGGGCTGACGCGATGCGGTGTCGGTGTGGTCGAGGGCGTTGCCGGACGGCCGCTCACCATGCTCGGCGTCGGTGTCGTACGGACGCCCGCGGACGCCGAGTTGGGGCAGCGCCTCGTCGCCGTCGAGCAGGGCATCGAGCAGTGGCTCGATGAACATCGGCCTGAATTCGTCGCCGTGGAGCGGGTGTTCAGCCAGCACAACGTCCGCACCGTGATGGGCACCGCCCAGGCCAGCGCAGTCGCCATGCTGTGCGCCGCCCGCCGAGGCATCCCGGTCGCCCTGCACACCCCCAGCGAGGTCAAGGCGGCCGTCACCGGCAGCGGCCGCGCCGACAAGGCACAGGTCGGCGCCATGGTCACCCGGCTGCTGCGGCTCAGCGCACCGCCCAAGCCCGCGGACGCCGCCGACGCCCTCGCGCTCGCCATCTGCCACATCTGGCGCGCCCCCGCCCAGAACCGACTCCAGCAGGCCGTGGCCCTGCACACAGCACAGACAACCGCATCGAAAGGCCGTACGGCATGATCGCCTTCGTGAGCGGCACAGTCGCCGCACTCGCCCCCGACGCCGCCGTCGTCGAGGTCGGCGGTGTCGGCATGGCCGTACAGTGCACGCCGAACACGCTTTCCACCCTCCGCCTCGGTCAGCCGGCCAAGCTGCACACCTCGCTGGTGGTCCGCGAGGACTCGCTCACGCTGTACGGCTTCGCGGACGACGACGAGCGGCAGACCTTCGAGCTGCTCCAGACCGCGAGCGGCGTCGGACCGCGCCTCGCGCAGGCCATGCTCGCCGTGCACTCGCCCGACGCTCTGCGCAGAGCCGTCGCGACCAGCGACGAGAAGACGCTCACCGCCGTCCCCGGCATCGGCAAGAAGGGCGCGCAGAAGCTTCTGCTGGAGCTCAAGGACCGGCTCGGCGCCCCGATCGGCGCCCCCGCGGTCGGCGCACCGGTCTCCCAGGGCTGGCGCGATCAGCTGCACGCGGCGCTGATCGGCCTCGGATACGCGACCCGCGAGGCCGACGAGGCCGTGTCTGCCGTAGCGCCCCAGGCGGAGGCGGCCGAGGGCACGCCTCAGGTCGGGCAGCTGCTGAAGGCCGCCCTTCAGACGCTGAACCGCGCCCGCTAGCCCGTACCGAGGAGAACTTCCGTGAACTGGGACGACACGACCGACACCCCCGCCGAAGAGCGGCTCGTCGGTGCGTCCGCCGACCGTGACGACCAGGCCGTCGAAGCGGCGCTGCGCCCCAAGGACCTGGACGAGTTCATCGGCCAGGAGAAGGTCCGCGAACAGCTCGACCTCGTCCTGCGCGCCGCACGCGCGCGTGGCGCCACCGCCGACCACGTCCTGCTCTCCGGCGCCCCCGGCCTCGGCAAGACCACCCTGTCGATGATCATCGCGGCCGAGATGGACGCCCCGATCCGCATCACCTCCGGGCCCGCCATCCAGCACGCCGGCGACCTCGCGGCGATCCTCTCCTCCCTCCAGGAGGGCGAGGTCCTCTTCCTCGACGAGATCCACCGCATGTCCCGGCCCGCCGAGGAGATGCTCTACATGGCGATGGAGGACTTCCGCGTCGACGTGATCGTCGGCAAGGGCCCCGGCGCCACCGCCATCCCCCTTGAGCTGCCGCCCTTCACCCTGGTCGGCGCCACCACACGCGCGGGACTGCTGCCGCCCCCGCTGCGCGACCGCTTCGGCTTCACCGCGCACATGGAGTTCTACGAGCCCACCGAGCTGGAGCGCGTCGTCCACCGCTCCGCGCATCTCCTCGACGTCGAGATCGACCCGGCCGGCGCCGCCGAGATCGCCGGCCGCTCCCGCGGCACGCCCCGCATCGCCAACCGTCTGCTGCGCCGAGTACGGGACTATGCGCAGGTCAAGGCCGACGGCATCGTCACGCGCGAGATCGCGGCGGCGGCACTGAAGGTCTACGAGGTCGACGCCCGTGGCCTCGACCGTCTCGACCGCGCCGTACTCGAAGCGCTGCTCAAGCTGTTCGGCGGCGGCCCCGTCGGCCTGTCCACCCTCGCGGTCGCGGTGGGGGAGGAGCGCGAGACGGTGGAGGAAGTCGCCGAGCCCTTCCTGGTGCGGGAGGGTCTGCTGGCCCGCACTCCCCGCGGCCGGGTGGCCACGCCCGCGGCATGGGCGCATCTCGGCCTCACCCCGCCGCGCTCGGGGGCTGCCGGAAACGGACAAGGGGACCTGTTCGGGACGTGAGGGCCCTGCGGCGGGGCCGCTCGGCGCGGGCATTGGCAAGGTCAGGAACCTCGGTGCCATGCTGAGCGTTGTTCCTTGCACGCGGACTCGCTTAGACTCCGCCGATGCCGCCGTTGTCGGCGGCACATATACCCCCAACCATCAGGCCGCTCACCATCGCGGTCGTGTGAAGGAAGTTCCGACCCGTGAGTCTCGTGACCCTCCTCCCGTTCATCGTGCTCATCGGGGCCATGTTCCTGATGACCCGGTCGGCCAAGAAGAAGCAGCAGGCGGCCGCCGACATGCGGAACCAGATGCAGCCCGGTTCCGGCGTCCGCACCATCGGGGGCATGTATGCCACGGTCAAGGAGGTCAACGAGGACACCGTCCTTCTTGACGCCGGCCCGGGTGTGGACCTGCTCTTCGCCAAGAACTCCATCGGTGCCGTCCTCTCCGACGACGAGTACAACCGCATCGTCCACGGCGTCGAGCACGACCTGAAGACCGACGTCGTCCCGGACGACGCCTCCTCCCTCACCGAGTCCGACGACGCTGCCGCCGCCTCCGACGAGAAGTCCGTCGACCTCGGGAAGAAGGACGCGGACACCGACGAGGAGCCCTCCGACGACGTCGCGGCCGCCGAGACCAAGGCCGACAGCGAGCCGAAGAAGTCCGACGGCGAGTCCGACGCGAAGTAGCCGCTTCCCGGAGCGCGCGGGCGTGACCCGCGCGCCCCGGGCACGCGCGGCTCTCGCACGGGATCCCGACTACATGTCATGGCCGCCGGCGCCGACCCGGCGAGAGGCGGCCCGAGAGGGAGTACGAGAAGGTGGCAGCACCTAAGAAGGGCCGGAGCGCGAGCGCCCAGAGCAGGCCGGGGCGCTCGCTGGTCCTCATTCTGATCGCCATCGTGGCGCTCACCGGGGGAATGTTCCTCTCGGGGCACACCACCCCGCGTCTCGGCATCGACCTGGCCGGCGGTACGAGCATCACGCTCCGCGCGGAGGCCGAGCCCGGCCAGGAATCCGCGATCAACAAGACCAACATGGACACCGCCGTCGAGATCATGGAGCGGCGTGTCAACGGTCTTGGTGTCTCGGAGGCCGAGGTCCAGACCCAGGGCGACAAGAACATCATCGTCAACATCCCCAAGGGCACGAACTCCAAGGAAGCCCGGGACCAGGTCGGCACCACCGCCAAGCTCTACTTCCGCCCGGTCATCGCCACCGAGGTCACCGGCGCCGCCGCGACGACCAGCCCGTCCCCGACCCCGTCGGGCAGCGCCACGGACAAGGCGACCGACAAGGCGACCTCCTCCTCGTCCCCCTCGGCGACCGGCACGCCGTCGGCGACCTCCACCACCCAGGGCCGCGCGGCCTCCGACGCCCTGAAGGCCGACCCCACCGGTTCGGCGAGCCCCAGCTCCAGCGCCTCCCCGTCCGCCAGCGCCAGCCCCTCCGGCAGCGCGGACACCAGCAAGCTCGAAGCGCAGTACGCCGCGCTCGACTGCACCGACGAGAAGGCCCGCGCCAAGGCCGGCGACGGCGCCAAGCCCGAGGAGTCCACCGTCGCCTGCGGTCAGAACGCGCAGGGCCAGTGGCAGAAGTACATCCTCGGCCCGGCCGCGGTCGACGGCACCGACGTCAAAAGCGCCGAGGCGGTCTTCCAAACCCAGACCGCCGCCGGCTGGACCGTGACCATGAAGTTCACGGGTGAGGGCAGCAAGAAGTTCGCCGAGATCACCGGCCAGCTCGCGCAGAACCAGTCCCCGCAGAACCAGTTCGCCATCGTCCTGGACAACGAGGTCGTCTCCGACCCGTACGTCAGCCAGGCCCTGACCGGCGGCAGCGCCGAGATCTCCGGCAACTTCGACCAGGATTCCGCCCAGAGCCTCGCCAACATGCTGTCGTACGGCGCACTGCCGCTGTCCTTCAGCGAGGACAGCGTCACCACCGTGACCGCCGCGCTCGGCGGCGAGCAGCTGAAGGCCGGTCTGATCGCGGGCGCGATCGGTCTCGCCCTGGTCATCCTGTACCTGGTGATCTACTACCGCGGCCTGTCGCTCGTCGCCATCGCCTCGCTGCTGGTCTCCGCCGCGCTCACCTACGTGATCATGTCGCTGCTCGGCCCGGCCATCGGCTTCGCGCTGAACCTGCCGGCCGTCTGCGGTGCCATCGTCGCCATCGGCATCACAGCGGACTCGTTCATCGTGTACTTCGAACGCGTCCGGGACGAGATCCGGGAGGGCCGCTCGCTGCGCCCCGCCGTCGAGCGGGCCTGGCCGCGCGCCCGGCGCACCATCCTGGTCTCCGACTTCGTGTCGTTCCTGGCCGCCGCGGTGCTGTTCGTCGTCACCGTCGGCAAGGTCCAGGGCTTCGCGTTCACGCTCGGCCTGACCACCGTGCTCGACGTGGTGGTCGTGTTCCTGTTCACCAAGCCTCTGCTGACCCTTCTGGCCCGCAGGAAGTTCTTCGCGAGCGGCCACCCCTGGTCCGGCCTCGACCCCAAGCGACTGGGGGCCAAGCCACCGCTGCGCCGTACCCGCCGTCCCGCCGCCGGCCCCGTCGACCCGAAGGAGGCGTGAGATGTCGAAGCTCGGCACCCTCGGCGCCCGACTGCACCGTGGCGAGGTCGGCTACGACTTCGTCGGCAACCGCAAGCTCTGGTACGGCCTGTCCATCCTGATCACCATCACGGCGATCGTGGGCCTCGCGGTGCGCGGCCTGAACATGGGCATCGAGTTCCAGGGCGGAGCGGTCTTCACCACCCCGAAGACCTCCGTCTCGGTCTCCCAGGCGCAGGAGTACGCGGAAGAGGCCTCCGGCCACGACGCGATCGTCCAGAAGCTCGGCGACGGCAAGCTGCGTATCCAGGTCGCGGGCATCGACACCTCCGCGGCCGACAAGGTCTCCGCGGAGCTCGCCAAGGACCTGAAGGTCGACGAGAACGACGTCACCGGCGAGCTGGTCGGCCCCAGCTGGGGTGAGCAGATCGCCAACAAGGCCTGGCAGGGACTCGGGATCTTCCTGGTCCTTGTGGTGATCTATCTGGCGATCGCCTTCGAGTGGCGCATGGCGGTCGCCGCGTTCGTCGCCCTGATCCACGACATCACCATCACGGTCGGCATCTACGCCCTCGTGGGCTTCGAGGTCACCCCGGGTACGGTGATCGGTCTGCTGACGATCCTCGGTTATTCGCTCTACGACACGGTCGTCGTCTTCGACAGCCTCAAGGAGCAGACCAAGGACATCACCAAACAGACCCGCTGGACCTACAGCGACATCGCCAACAGGTCGATCAACAGCACCCTGGTCCGCTCCATCAACACCACGGTGGTCGCCCTGCTCCCGGTGGCGGGCCTGCTGTTCATCGGTGGCGGCTTCCTCGGTGCCGGCATGCTGAACGACATCTCGCTGTCGCTGTTCGTCGGCCTCGCGGCCGGTGCGTACTCCTCGATCTTCATCGCCACTCCGCTCGTCGCCGACCTCAAGGAGCGCGAGCCGCAGATGAAGGCCCTGAAGAAGCGCGTACTCGCCAAGCGCGCCCAGGCCGCGGCCAAGGGTGAGCCCCTGGACGCCGACCTCGTCGACGAGCCCCTCGACGACGAGCCGGACGACGATGCCGCGCCCGCCGTCGTCGGCCCCCGCAACCAGCCCGCGTCCCGCACCCGGGGCCGTGGCCGACCCTCGGGGAAGCGCCGATGACCGACATCGAAGAGCTGCTGCTCAGCCGCATCCGTGATGTGGCCGACTACCCGGAGCCCGGCGTGATGTTCAAGGACATCACCCCGCTGCTCGCGGACCCGGCCGCGTTCACGGCGCTCACCGACGCCCTCGCGCAGATCGCCGAGCGCGCCGGCGCCACCAAGGTCGTCGGACTGGAGGCCCGGGGCTTCATCCTCGGCGCCCCCGTCGCCGTCCGCGCCGGACTCGGCTTCATCCCGGTGCGCAAGGCGGGCAAGCTCCCCGGAGCCACCCTCAGCCAGGCCTACGACCTGGAGTACGGCTCGGCGGAGATCGAGGTGCACGCCGAGGACCTCACCGCCGAGGACCGCGTGCTGGTCGTCGACGACGTCCTCGCCACCGGCGGCACCGCCGAGGCCTCGATCCAGCTCATCCGCAGGGCGGGCGCCGAGGTCGCGGGCCTTGCCGTGCTGATGGAGCTCGGCTTCCTCGGCGGCCGCGCCCGGCTGGCACCGGCCCTCGACGGAGCCCCTCTGGAGGCCCTGCTCAAGATCTGAGCGAGACCCATGGACGCGCGGGGCGCACACTTCCCTGAAGGGAGGCGTGCGCCCCGCGCGCATGTCCGGGCGCACCACGACGGGACACCCGTACGCGAGGCCCTCGAAAGCCGTGGGACACCCGCAGGACACCGCCGAGGAATCCCTGATCCGCCCCTTGTGTTTCTTCCGTATAAGGCCCTCACATCGGCCTGAAGGCGATCCTGGGGCGCAGGCTCGCTACCATGGGGTCTCCGGAGCCTGACCGGGGGACCCGGATCGCGCACGAGGAGTCCTCTTGCCAGATGAGGCCCAGCACCTGACCGCCGCCAAGCCCGACTCCGCCTCGGGCCCCGCGGACAAGCCCGCGCCGAAGACGTCGAACGCGACGAACGACGCGCGTGGGCCGGTCGAGCACGCCCAGTCCGCGCCCGTCGACAAGTCGGCCGATCAGTCGCGCCCCAAGCCGGCCCCGCCCGAGCGCCCCTCCACCCCCGCGGTCCGCCCCAACACCGGCCAGCCGCCCCGCACCGGCTCCTCCAACCGTGTCCGCGCCCGCCTGGCCCGCCTCGGCGTCCAGCGCTCCAACCCGTACAACCCGGTGCTGGAGCCGCTGCTGCGGATAGTGCGCAGCAACGACCCGAAGATCGAGACCGCCACGCTTCGGCAGATCGAGAAGGCCTACCAGGTCGCCGAGCGCTGGCACCGCGGCCAGAAGCGCAAGAGCGGCGACCCGTACATCACCCACCCGCTCGCCGTCACCACGATCCTCGCCGAGCTGGGTATGGATCCGGCCACGCTCATGGCGGGCCTGCTGCACGACACCGTCGAGGACACCGAGTACGGCCTCGACCAGCTCCGCCGTGACTTCGGCGACTCCGTGGCGCTGCTCGTCGACGGCGTCACCAAGCTGGACAAGGTCAAGTTCGGCGAGGCCGCACAGGCCGAGACCGTGCGCAAGATGGTCGTAGCGATGGCCAAGGACCCCCGCGTCCTGGTCATCAAGCTCGCCGACCGTCTGCACAACATGCGCACCATGCGCTACCTCAAGCGCGAGAAGCAGGAGAAGAAGGCGCGCGAGACCCTGGAGATCTACGCGCCCCTCGCCCATCGCCTGGGCATGAACACCATCAAGTGGGAGCTGGAGGACCTCGCCTTCGCGATCCTCTACCCCAAGATGTACGACGAGATCGTCCGGCTGGTGGCCGAAAGGGCACCCAAGCGTGACGAATATCTGGCCATAGTGACCGACGAGGTGCAGCAGGATCTGCGCGCGGCCCGCATCAAGGCCACCGTCACCGGCCGCCCGAAGCACTACTACAGCGTCTACCAGAAGATGATCGTCCGCGGCCGTGACTTCGCGGAGATCTACGACCTGGTGGGTATTCGTGTACTTGTCGACACGGTCCGCGACTGCTACGCCGCCCTCGGCACCGTGCACGCGCGATGGAACCCGGTCCCCGGCCGGTTCAAGGACTACATCGCGATGCCCAAGTTCAACATGTACCAGTCGCTGCACACGACGGTCATCGGCCCCAACGGCAAGCCGGTCGAGCTGCAGATCCGCACCTTCGACATGCACCGCCGCGCCGAGTACGGCATCGCCGCGCACTGGAAGTACAAGCAGGAAGCCGTCGCCGGCGCCTCGAAGGTACGCACCGACGTGCCCAAGGCCGGCAAGGGCAAGGACGACCACCTCAACGACATGGCGTGGCTGCGCCAGTTGCTGGACTGGCAGAAGGAGACCGAGGACCCGGGCGAGTTCCTGGAGTCCCTGCGCTTCGACCTGTCCCGCAACGAGGTCTTCGTCTTCACCCCCAAGGGCGACGTCATAGCACTCCCGGCGGGTGCCACTCCCGTGGACTTCGCCTACGCCGTCCACACCGAGGTCGGCCATCGCACCATAGGCGCACGGGTCAACGGCCGTCTCGTCCCGCTCGAATCCACCCTGGACAACGGCGACTTGGTGGAGGTCTTCACCTCCAAGGCGGCCGGCGCGGGCCCCTCCCGCGACTGGCTCGGCTTCGTGAAGTCGCCGCGCGCCCGCAACAAGATCCGGGCCTGGTTCTCCAAGGAGCGCCGCGACGAGGCGATCGAGCAGGGCAAGGACGCCATCGCCCGCGCGATGCGCAAACAGAACCTGCCGATCCAGCGCATCCTCACCGGCGACTCCCTCGTCACCCTCGCGCACGAGATGCGCTACCCCGACATCTCCTCGCTGTACGCGGCGATCGGCGAGGGCCATGTGGCCGCGCAGAACGTCGTACAGAAGCTGGTGCAGGCCCTCGGCGGCGAGGAGGCGGCCACCGAGGAGATCGACGAGTCGGTCCCGTCGGCCCGCGGCCGCGGCCGCAAGCGGCGCAGCAGCCAGGACCCGGGTGTCGTGGTCAAGGGCGTCGACGACGTGTGGGTCAAGCTCGCCCGATGTTGTACGCCGGTCCCCGGCGACCCGATCATGGGCTTCGTCACCCGCGGCAGTGGAGTATCGGTTCACCGCACCGACTGTGTGAACGTGGATTCCCTGTCCCGTGAGCCGGAGCGCATCCTCGAGGTCGAGTGGGCGCCCACCCAGTCCTCGGTCTTCCTGGTCGCCATCCAGGTCGAGGCCCTGGACCGCTCCCGGCTGCTGTCGGACGTCACCCGCGTCCTGTCCGACCAGCACGTCAACATCCTCTCCGCGGCCGTACAGACCTCCCGCGACCGCGTCGCCACCTCCCGCTTCACCTTCGAGATGGGCGACCCCAAGCACCTCGGGCACGTGCTGAAGGCGGTCAGGGGCGTGGAGGGCGTCTACGACGTCTACCGGGTGACCTCGGCACGCAGCCGGGCGTAATCGCCGTAGGAGAACGAAAAGGGGCTCCCCTCGGGGAGCCCCTTCTCATGCCGGCTGTCTGAGTCAGCCGCCGAACTCCTGCAAGCCCTTCAGAGCCTGGTCCAGCAGCGCCTGGCGGCCCTCCAGCTCACGCTCCAACTTGTCGGCCTTGGCGTTGTTGCCCTGGGCGCGCGCCTGCTCGATCTGCTTGTGGAGCTTGTCCACCGCAGCCTGGAGCTGGCCGGTCAGACCCTCGGCACGCGCGCGTGCCTCCGGGTTGGTCCGGCGCCACTCGGCCTCCTCGGCCTCCTGGATGGCCCGCTCGACGGCGTGCATCCGGCCCTCGACCTTCGGCCGGGCGTCCCGCGGCACATGGCCGATGGCCTCCCAGCGCTCGTTGATCTGGCGGAACGCGGCACGCGCGGTCTTGAGATCCGTCACCGGGAGGATCTTCTCGGCCTCATGGGCCAGCTCCTCCTTGAGCTTGAGGTTCTCGGACTGCTCGGCGTCGCGCTCGGCGAAGACCGAGCTGCGCGCGGCGAAGAACACGTCCTGGGCGCCGCGGAAGCGGTTCCACAGGTCGTCCTCGTGCTCGCGCTGGGCACGGCCCGCGGCCTTCCACTCCGACATCAGCTCGCGATAGCGTGCCGCGGTCGGACCCCAGTCCGTCGACCCGGACAGCGACTCGGCCTCGGCGACCAGCCGCTCCTTGGTCTTACGGGCCTCCTCGCGCTGCGCGTCCAGCGCCGCGAAGTGCGCCTTGCGCCGCTTGGAGAACGCCGAGCGCGCGTGCGAGAAGCGGTGCCACAGCTCGTCGTCCGACTTGCGGTCGAGCCGCGGCAGCCCCTTCCAGGTGTCCACCAGGGACCGCAGCCGCTCACCGGCCGCCCGCCACTGGTCGGACTGCGCCAGCTCCTCCGCCTCCGCGACCAGCGCCTCCTTGGCGTGCCGCGCCTCGTCGGACTGCTTCGCGCGCTGCTGCTTGCGCTCCTCACGCCGCTTCTCGACGGTCTCCACGAGCTTGTCCAGACGCTTCCGCAGCGCGTCCAGGTCACCGACCGCGTGATGCGCGTCGACCTGCTCGCGGATGTGGTCGATCGCGACCTGCGCGTCCTTCGCGGACAGGTCGGTGGTCTTGACTCGCTTCTCGAGGAGGCCGATCTCGACAACCAGGCCCTCGTACTTGCGCTCGAAGTAGGCCAACGCTTCCTCGGGGGAGCCGGCCTGCCAGGAACCGACGACCTGCTCGCCATCGGCCGTACGCACGTACACGGTCCCCGTCTCGTCGACGCGGCCCCACGGGTCGCTGCTCACAGCGCCTCCTCCACATGATGCCTGCGTAGGGCCTCAGCGCCCCCGGGCATCGTCCACAGTTTCGTCACGGCCAACATAGGCGACCGGCGGGTTGCCTGTCCGCATCCCGCGCGACCGAAATTTCGCAGTTGGGGGGTCAGGATTTGGTGACAGTTGCCTTGTTGATCACGACGGTCGCGTTCGGCGCCGTGTTGCCCGTCGTGGGGTCCGCGGCCTGCGCTCCGGCGGCCGCCAGCTTCGTGAGGACCTTCATTCCGGCCTCGGTCACCGTGCCGAACGGTGTGTAGTTGGCCGGCAGCGGGCTGTCCTGGTAGACGAGGAAGAACTGGCTGCCGCCGGAGTCCTTGCCCTCACCGGTCTGGGCGTTGAACTGGTTCGCCATCGCGACCGTGCCCGCCGGGTAGACGTCGCCCTTGACGCTCTTGTCCTTGAGGTTCTCGTCCGGAATCGTGTAGCCGGGACCGCCGGTGCCGGTGCCCGTCGGGTCGCCGCACTGCAGCACGTAGATGCCGCTGTCGGTCAGCCGGTGGCACTTGGTGTGATCCAGGTAGCCCTTGTTCAGCAGGAAGTTGAACGAGTTCACGGTGCGCGGGGCGGCGGACGCCTTGAGTGCTATGTCGATCTCACCGCACGTGGTGTCCAGCTTCATCGTGTAGTCCGCGGACTCGTCGATGGTCATGGCCGGCTCTTTCTTCCAGCTCATGGTCTCGACCTTGCCCGCGGCCGCCTTCTTGCACGGGTCCGGGGCCTTGCTGGTCGGCGTCGCGCTCGGGGTGACCTCGGCGCCCGCGTTCGACTTGCCGTCGTCCCCGTCGAAGGCGCCGGCCGTATAGAGCCCGAGGCTGCCGATGATGACGACGCCGAGCGCGGACGCGATCACCGCGTTGCGCGTGCGTGACTTGCGCCGCGCGTCCGTACGCCGCTGCTGCTGCCGCAAGAACTTCTCCCGGGCGAGCTGACGCCGCCGCTGTTCCTGGCTGACCACGGGGTTGTCTCCTCAAGCGTCTGAATGCGTCGACCGGTGCGAGTGCGTCCGGTGGGCCGACCCTCTGCATGTGCCCCGTACCGTATATGGGTTCGCTGAGGAATCGGCAGCGCCGGTAGGCTCTGACCTCAGGCGCAGCCCACCGACTTGTCACCAAAACCGACACAACGAAGGACGATCGTGCTCATTGCCGGGTTCCCTGCCGGGGCTTGGGGGACGAACTGCTATCTCGTCGCCCCCGCCGCCGGTGAGGAGTGCGTGATCATCGACCCGGGCCACCAGGCGGCCCCCGGAGTCGAGGAAGCACTGAAGAAGCATCGGCTCAAGCCCGTTGCCGTCGTCCTCACCCATGGCCACCTCGACCATGTGGCCTCGGTCGTCCCCGTGTGCGGCGCGCACGACGTACCGGCCTGGATCCACCCCGAGGACCGGTACATGATGAGCGACCCCGAGAAGGCGCTCGGCCGTTCCATCGGGATGCCGCTGATGGGCGAGCTGACCATCGGGGAGCCGGACGACGTCAAGGAGCTGACCGACGGCGCGAAGCTGGAGCTGGCGGGGATGGAGCTCACCGTCGCCCATGCGCCGGGCCATACCAAGGGGTCGGTGACCTTCGGGCTGCCCGAGGCGGCGGACATCCCGCCGATCCTGTTCTCGGGCGACCTGCTGTTCGCCGGCTCCATCGGACGCACCGACCTGCCCGGCGGTGACATGGCCGAGATCCTCGACTCGCTGGCCCGCGTGTGCCTGCCGCTCGACGACTCGACCGTGGTGCTGTCCGGCCACGGCCCCCAGACGACCATCGGCCAGGAGCGCGCCACCAACCCGTATCTGCGGCAGGTGGCCGCCGGCCTCGGGAGCGTCGACGCTCCCCGACGAGGAATGTGACGAGACCTTCCGTGAGCACCTTCAAGGCCCCCAAGGGCACCTACGACCTGATCCCGCCGGACAGCGCCAAGTTCCTGGCCGTCCGCGAGGCCATCGCCGCCCCGCTGCGGAACTCCGGCTACGGCTACATCGAGACGCCCGGCTTCGAGAACGTCGAGCTGTTCGCGCGCGGTGTCGGTGAGTCCACCGACATCGTGACCAAGGAGATGTACGCCTTCGAGACCAAGGGCGGCGACAAGCTGGCCCTGCGCCCCGAGGGCACGGCGTCCGTGCTGCGCGCCGCGCTGGAGGCCAACCTGCACAAGGCGGGCAACCTCCCGGTCAAGCTCTGGTACTCCGGCTCGTACTACCGCTACGAGCGCCCCCAGAAGGGCCGTTACCGCCACTTCTCCCAGGTCGGTGCCGAGGCGATCGGTGCCGAGGACCCCGCCCTCGACGCCGAGCTGATCATCCTGGCGGACCAGGCGTACCGCTCGCTGGGCCTGAGCAACTTCCGCATCCTGCTCAACAGCCTGGGCGACAAGGAGTGCCGTCCGGTCTACCGCGCCGCGCTCCAGGACTTCCTGCGCGGCCTGGACCTCGACGAGGACACCCTGAGCCGCGCGGAGATCAACCCGCTGCGCGTCCTGGACGACAAGCGCGAGTCGGTCCAGAAGCAGCTGGGCGACGCGCCGCTGCTGCGCGACTACCTCTGCGACGCCTGCAAGGCGTACCACGAGGAGGTCCGCGAGCTGATCACGGCGGCGGGCGTCGCCTTCGAGGACGACCCGAAGCTGGTCCGCGGGCTGGACTACTACACCCGTACGACGTTCGAGTTCGTCCACGACGGTCTGGGCTCCCAGTCCGCGGTGGGCGGCGGCGGTCGCTACGACGGTCTGTCCGAGATGATCGGCGGCCCCGCACTGCCGTCCGTCGGCTGGGCCCTCGGCATCGACCGCACGGTCCTCGCGTTGGAGGCGGAGGGCGTGGAGCTCGAACTCCCCTCCATGACCAGCGTGTTCGCGGTCCCGCTGGGCGATGAGGCCCGCCGGATCCTGTTCGCCAAGGTCACCGAGTTGCGCAAGCTCGGCATCGCGGCGGACTTCTCGTACGGCGCCAAGGGCCTCAAGGGCGCCATGAAGAACGCCAATCGCAGCGGCGCCCGCTACACGATCGTGGCCGGCGAACGCGACCTCGCCGAAGGCGTCGTCCAGCTCAAGGACATGGAGTCCGGCGAGCAGTCGGCGATCGGCGTGAACGAGATCGTGGCGGAGCTGGAAGCCCGCCTGGGCTGAGAGCCACAGGGTCACGGGGGCTTCGCGGGAACGCGCGGCCCCCGTTGTCCTGAACCGAACGCCCCGGGTCCCCCGCAAGAGTTCCTTATCTCCAGCGAACGGTGGGCACGCGTCCGTTTGCGGCACAATGACCCCTGTCCGGAGAAGGTCCAACTCTCAAGTGACGGAATCGGCGTGATGAGCAAGACGACAGTCAGGGACGTCTCCACCGAACCCGAGCCGGAGCGCGCGGAGGCCGTGCCACAGGTGGTGGGGGGCAGTCGCGCGTTCGCGCTGATGCTGGTGATCACCGGCGCCGCCGGACTGCTCGCCTCGTGGGTCATCACGCTCGACAAGTTCAAGCTGCTGGAGGCCAAGGTCGAGGGGAAGACCTTCGTCCCCGGCTGCAGCCTGAACCCCGTCGTCTCCTGCGGCAGCGTCATGGAGAGCGACCAGGCCTCGGCCTTCGGCTTCCCCAACCCGATGCTCGGCCTCGTCGCCTACGGCGTCGTCATCTGCGTCGGCATCAGCCTGCTCGCCCGCGCCCGCTTCCCGCGCTGGTACTGGCTCACCTTCAACGCCGGCACCCTCTTCGGCATCGGCTTCTGCACCTGGCTGCAGTTCCAGTCGCTGTACCGCATCGGCGCCCTGTGCCTGTGGTGCTCCCTGGCCTGGGTCGCGACGATCATCATGTTCTGGTACGTGACCTCGTTCAACGTGCGCAACGGCTTCCTGCCCGGACCGCGCTGGCTGAAGGGCTTCTTCAGCGAGTTCACCTGGGTCCTGCCGGTGCTGCACATCGGCGTCATCGGCATCCTGATCATGACCCGCTGGTGGGACTTCTGGACCAGCTGACAGCGCCGAGGGCATTGTCAGTGCCGTGAATTAGGGTTTCAACCGTGGAGCCCGACCTGTTCACCGCCGCAGCCGAAGAACGCCAGGAGAAGGACCCGACCGCCAGCCCCCTGGCCGTCCGGATGCGCCCGCGCACCCTCGACGAGGTGGTGGGCCAGCAGCACCTGCTCAAGCCGGGCTCACCGCTGCGCAGACTGGTCGGCGAGTCCGGCGGCGGCCCTGCCGGACCCTCCTCGGTGATCCTGTGGGGTCCGCCCGGCACCGGCAAGACGACCCTGGCGTATGTCGTCTCCAAGGCCACCAACAAGCGTTTCGTGGAGCTGTCCGCGATCACCGCGGGGGTCAAGGAGGTTCGCGCGGTCATCGAGGGCGCCCGCCGCGCCACCGGCGGCTTCGGCAAGGAGACGGTCCTCTTCCTCGACGAGATCCACCGCTTCAGCAAGGCCCAGCAGGACTCCCTGCTCCCGGCGGTCGAGAACCGCTGGGTGACCTTGATCGCGGCGACCACCGAGAACCCGTACTTCTCGATCATCTCCCCGCTCCTGTCCCGCTCCCTGCTGCTGACCCTCGAACCCCTCACCGACGACGACGTCAGAGGTCTGCTGCGGCGGGCTCTGTCCGACGAGCGCGGCCTCAAGGACGCCGTCACCCTCCCCGAGGACACCGAGGCCCACCTCCTGCGCATCGCCGGCGGCGACGCCCGCCGCGCCCTGACCGCCCTGGAGGCCGCCGCCGGGGCCGCCCTCGACAAGGGCGAGCCGGAGATCGGGCTCCAGACCCTGGAGGAGACCGTCGACCGGGCGGCGGTGAAGTACGACCGCGACGGCGACCAGCACTACGACGTGGCCAGCGCCCTGATCAAGTCGATCCGCGGCTCCGACGTCGACGCGGCTCTGCACTACCTGGCCCGGATGATCGAGGCCGGCGAGGACCCCCGCTTCATCGCCCGCCGACTGATGATCTCGGCCAGCGAGGACATCGGCCTCGCCGATCCGAACGCCCTGCCCATCGCGGTCGCCGCCGCCCAGGCCGTCGCCATGATCGGCTTCCCGGAGGCCGCCCTCACCCTCAGTCACGCCACCATCGCCCTCGCCCTGGCCCCGAAGTCCAACTCCGCCACGACCGCCATCGGCGCCGCCATGGAGGACGTACGCAAGGGACTGGCCGGGCCCGTGCCTCCGCATCTGCGCGACGGGCACTACAAGGGCGCCGCCAAACTCGGGCACGCGCAGGGGTATGTGTATCCGCACGACCTGTCCGAGGGCATCGCCGAGCAGCAGTACGCCCCGGACGCCCTCAAGGACCGCGAGTACTACACCCCGACCCGGCACGGCGCCGAGGCGCGCTACGCGGACGCGGTGGAGTGGACCAGAATCCACCTCGGTCGCAAGCGGTCCTGAGCAGCCTGTAGAATCCCTTGAAGTGCTGTGTCCCGTGCAGTCAGAACGGGACGGTCAGCCGGAGACCCGGTTCTCACGAACCGGCTCCAGGAGCGTCGCGCACCGTCGAACGGTGTCGCGGGCAGCCCACCACCACTCGTCGTACGACGGGACCGGTCGGTGGGCCACTCGCGTGCTGCACGTATGTGCCCAGACCAGGGAGCGGCTGCCCAGCAGGTCCGACCGACCGGACCCGCGGGGTCTCCCAGGCTGCGGATGCGACCTCCCTCAACCCTGACAAGCCGAAAACCAGGAAATGAGAAACAAGTGGCGAATCAGTCCCGCCCCAAGGTCAAGAAGTCGCGTGCCCTCGGCATCGCGCTGACCCCGAAGGCCGTCAAGTACTTCGAGGCCCGTCCCTACCCGCCGGGTGAGCACGGCCGTGGCCGCAAGCAGAACTCGGACTACAAGGTCCGTCTGCTCGAGAAGCAGCGTCTGCGCGCGCAGTACGACGTGTCCGAGCGCCAGCTCGTCCGCGCCTACGAGCGTGCCTCGAAGGTTCAGGGCAAGACCGGTGAGGCCCTGATCATCGAGCTCGAGCGTCGTCTCGACGCCCTGGTCCTGCGTTCGGGCATCGCCCGCACCATCTACCAGGCCCGTCAGATGGTCGTGCACGGCCACATCGAGGTCAACGGCCAGAAGGTCGACAAGCCCTCGTTCCGCGTCCGTCCCGACGACGTCGTGATGGTCCGCGAGCGCAGCCGCGAGAAGACCCTCTTCTCCATCGCCCGCGAGGGCGGCTTCGCCCCCGACGGTGAGACCCCGCGCTACCTTCAGGTGAACCTCAAGGCCCTGGCGTTCCGCCTGGACCGTGAGCCGAACCGCAAGGAGATCCCGGTGATCTGCGACGAGCAGCTCGTCGTCGAGTACTACGCCCGCTGATCACCGGCAGGCCGTAGCACCTCAGCCCGCCGTCTCCCCGCCCTTCCGGGTGGGCGAGGCGGCGGGTTCGTGCATGTCGAGGGCGACTTTGGTGTGCCGCACGGGCCCACGCGGCGCGGGCAGCGCCTCCAGCGCCCTGGCCGCAGGCCGCCCAAGACCCAGGGCCCGGGCCACCGCCGCCTCCCGGTCGAGCCGCGCACCCGCCCGTACGCACTCCTCGTACCGCTCGTCGCCCAGCCGCTCCCGGGCCAACGCCTCGCACCGCTCGTGCGGGGCGTTGTAGTACGCCGAGCCGAACAGCGGCAGCCCCACCGACGGCCACATCCGCCCGGCCGCCCCTTGCAGCACCGCCGCCTCCGCCGGGTCGCCCTCGGCCGCCGTGACCAGGGCCAGCAGCTCCACCGTGAGCACCGAGCCGAGCAGGTCGTGGAAGGAGTGGGCGGCGGCCAGGCAGTCCGTCAGCAGCTCACGCGCGTGTGCCTGATCGCCCTCGCGCCAGGCCGCGTACGCCAGCACATACAGCGCGTACGACCGGGCCCAGCGCTCACCGTGGTCCTCGCACACCCGGCGTACGTCCTCGCACAGCCCCACCGCCTCTTCCGGATCGCCCTGGAAGGCCCGGGTCATCGCGAGCTCCACCTGGCCCATGAGGACGTTGCTGTTGAGCTCGCCGATCTCCTGGTAGCGGGCCAGCGCCGAGCGCAGCAGCGTTTCAGCACGGGCCATGTCGTCGCTGACCAGGGCAAGGCAACCGGTGCGGTGCTCGGCGTAGGCCGCCGCGATGGGGTTCGCCGACAGCTCGGCCTCCTCCCGGCATTCGTGCAGGGCGGCCAGCGCGGCGACGGTGTCGCCCTGGAGGACCGCCACATAGCCGAGCACCCACAGGGCCTTGAGCCGGGACTGCTCATGGCCGGAGTCCAGCCGGACGGCCTGGTCCAGCCAGTGCCGGCCCTCCGAGAGGCGCCCGCAGCCGACCCAGTAGAACCACAGGGAGCCCGCGAGGAGCTGGCCCAGATGTGCCTCGTCGGGCTCGGACAGACAGTGCTCCAGGGCGCTGCGCAGATTCGGCAGCTCCGCCTCCACGCGTGCGGCGACCTCCGCCTGGCGCGGTGAGAACCAGTCGAGCTCGCACCAGGTCGCAAGGCCCAGGTACCAGTCGCGGTGCCGGCGCCGCAGCCGCTCCGCGTCACCGGTCGCCGCCAGCCAGTCGGCGCCGTAGGCCCGGACCGTGTCCAGCATGCGGTAGCGCACGCCCGAGGCCGTCTCCTCGCGGGCGACCACCGACTGCGCGAGGAGTTCGGAGAGCACGTCGAGGACGTCGTCGGCGTGCAGACCGTGCCCGCTGCACACGTACTCCACGGCCTCCAGGTCGAACCGTCCGGCGAACACCGAAAGACGCGCCCACAGCAACCGCTCCTCGGGCGTGCACAGTTCATGGCTCCAGCCGATCGCCGTACGCAGCGTCCGATGGCGCCACGGCGCATCCCCGCCCGTCCTGGTCAGCAGTCGGAACCGGTCGTCGAGCCGGGACAGCAACTGCCCGGGAGACAGCGCCCGCAGCCGCCCGGCCGCCAGCTCCACCGCCAGCGGGATCCCGTCGAGTCGACGGCACAGCTCCCGTACGTCGTCATCGCCCGCGACCTCCACCCCGTGCAGTGCGGCCCGGTCGGCGAACAGCTCGACGGCCTCGTCCTCGGACAGCGGTGCCAGCGGGAACAGCTTCTCGCCCTGCACCGACAGCGGGCGGCGGCCCACCGCGAGCACCTTCAGTCCCGGCGCCCGGCCCAGCAGCGCGGTGACCAGCTCGGCACAGGCGTCGACCAGGTGCTCGAACCCGTCCAGGAGCAGCAGGAGTTGACGTTCGGCGAGCCGGTCGAGGAGCGTCTCGCGCGGCGGGCGCGTGGTGTGGTCGGTCAGTCCCAGCGCCGCCACGACCGCGTGCTCGACGAACGCGGGATCGCGCACCGGCGCCAGCTCCACCCGCCACACCCCGTCCGGCGGCGCGCACCGGGCAGCCGCGTGGGCCGCGAGCCGCGACTTGCCCACCCCGCCCACGCCGGTCACCGTCACCAGACGCGTCCCGCCGAGCGCCTCGGCCAGCCCCGCGAGTTCGGCCGTACGCCCGACGAACGCGTCGAGCTCCAAGGGCAGATTGCCGGCCACCGGGGTGTCCTCACGCTGTCCATCTCGCATGGGATACGGAGCGTACTGAACCGTATTCAGTCCGTACAATCGCTTCGCGCAACTCGGGCGCCGTGCGGGCCGTAATCCGGTACGGAGCCCCGCGCCCGGCGCGATAGGCTCGACCTCACGACTTTTCGATGTTGAGGCACGTTTCAGGGAGCGGGTGCAAACAGTGTCCGGTGGAGAGGTGGCCGGGATCCTGGTGGCCGTGTTCTGGGCGATCCTGGTCTCCTTCCTCGCCGTGGCACTGGTGAGGCTGGCCCAGACGCTCCGGGCGACCACCAAGCTGGTCGCGGACGTGACCGATCAGGCCGTCCCGCTCCTGGCGGACGCCTCCTCGGCGGTGCGT
The DNA here is from genome assembly GCF_036173105.1 of Streptomyces sp. NBC_00287. NCBI lineage: Bacteria > Bacillati > Actinomycetota > Actinomycetes > Kitasatosporales > Streptomycetaceae > Streptomyces > Streptomyces sp. NBC_00287. The sequence goes on along the minus strand of NZ_CP108053.1, from coordinate 1,751,215 downwards.
TCGGCGCAGACCCAGATCGACCGGGTCGACGCCATCGCCTCCGACGTCCAGGAGGTCACCTCCAACGCCTCCGCGCTGTCGACCACGGTGGCCTCCACCTTCGGCGGCCCCCTGGTCAAGGTCGCGGCCTTCGGCTACGGCGTGCGCCGGGCGATCGCGGGCCGCAAGGACGACGTGCCCGCCAAGGAACCCCGACGTACCGTGATCGTGGGCCGCACGGTTCCGGCGGCACGGCGGAGCAAGCGGAAGAAGGGCTGATCCAGCGATGTTCCGCCGTACCTTCTGGTTCACCACAGGTGTCGCGGCCGGTGTGTGGGCCACCACCAAGGTCAACCGCAAGATCAAGCAGCTGACCCCCGAGCACCTGGCCACGCAGGCCGCCAACAAGGCACTCGAGGCAGGAAACCGCCTCAAGGACCGCGCGGTGGGCTTCGCGCTCGACGTCCGCGACAACATGGCACAGCGGGAGGCCGAGCTGGGGGACGCGCTGGGCATCAACGCGGACCCCGAACTCCCCGCGCCGCGGCGGCATGCCGCGATCGAGAACCGCACCGAGCCGAAGACGTACGTCATCGACAACACGTCGTACACGTACAAGACGAATTCGTACAACCGGAATGAGGACCACTGATGGAGTCGGCTGAGATCCGCCGCCGCTGGCTGAGCTTCTTCGAGGAGCGCGGGCACACCGTCGTGCCTTCGGCGTCGCTCATCGCGGACGACCCGACTCTGCTCCTCGTCCCGGCCGGCATGGTGCCCTTCAAGCCCTACTTCCTGGGTGAGGTCAAGCCGCCCTTCGACCGCGCCACCAGCGTGCAGAAGTGCGTGCGCACGCCGGACATCGAAGAGGTCGGCAAGACCACCCGGCACGGCACGTTCTTCCAGATGTGCGGCAACTTCTCCTTCGGCGACTACTTCAAGGAAGGCGCCATCAAGTACGCCTGGGAGCTGCTCACCAGCCACCAGGACAAGGGTGGTTACGGCCTGGAGCCGGAGAAGCTCTGGATCACCGTCTACAAGGACGACGACGAGGCCGAGCGCATCTGGCACGAGGTCGTCGGTGTGCCGAAGGAGCGCATCCAGCGCCTCGGCATGAAGGACAACTACTGGTCCATGGGCGTGCCCGGCCCCTGCGGCCCCTGCTCCGAGATCAATTACGACCGCGGCCCCGAGTTCGGCGTCGAGGGCGGCCCCGCCGTCAACGACGAGCGGTACGTGGAGATCTGGAACCTCGTCTTCATGCAGTACGAGCGGGGCGAGGGCATCGGCAAGGACAACTTCGAGATCCTCGGCGACCTGCCGAGCCAGAACATCGACACCGGGCTCGGCCTGGAGCGGCTCGCCATGATTCTGCAGGGCGTGCAGAACATGTACGAGATCGACACCTCCATGGCCGTCATCAAGAAGGCCACCGAGCTGACCGGCGTGGCCTACGGCGACGCCCACTCCTCGGATGTCTCCCTGCGCGTGGTCACCGACCACATGCGCACCGCCGTGATGCTCATCGGCGACGGCGTCACCCCGGGCAACGAGGGCCGTGGGTACGTCCTGCGCCGCATCATGCGCCGCGCCATCCGCAACATGCGGCTGCTCGGCGCCACGGGTCCGGTCGTCAAGGAGCTCGTGGACACCGTCATTTTGATGATGGGCCAGCAGTACCCCGAGCTGGTCACCGACCGCGAGCGCATCGAGAAGGTCGCCGTCGCCGAGGAGAACGCCTTCCTCAAGACGCTGAAGGCCGGCACCAACATCCTCGACACCGCCGTCACCGAGACCAAGCAGGCCGGCGGCACCGTCCTCGCCGGCGACAAGGCCTTCCTGCTCCACGACACCTGGGGCTTCCCGATCGACCTCACCCTGGAGATGGCCGCCGAGCAGGGGCTGTCCGTGGACGAGGACGGCTTCCGGCGCCTGATGAAGGAGCAGCGGGAGCGCGCCAAGGCCGACGCCCAGTCCAAGAAGACCGGCCACGCCGACATGGGCGCCTACCGCGAGATCGCCGACCGCGCCGGTGAGACCGAGTTCATCGGCTACACCGACACCGAGGGCGAGTCGACGATCGTCGGCATCCTCGTGGACGGCGTCTCCTCCCCGGCCGCCACCGAGGGCGACGAGGTCGAGATCGTCCTCGACCGCACCCCGTTCTATGCCGAGGGCGGCGGCCAGATCGGCGACACCGGCCGGATCAAGGTGGACTCCGGTGCCGTCATCGAGGTCCGCGACTGCCAGAAGCCGGTCCCTGGTGTCTACGTCCACAAGGGCGTCGTCCAGGTCGGCGAGGTCACCGTCGGCGCCAAGGCCCAGGCCTTGATCGACAACCTCCGGCGCAAGGCCATCGCCCGAGCCCACTCGGCCACCCACCTGACCCACCAGGCCCTGCGCGACGCCCTCGGCCCGACGGCCGCCCAGGCCGGTTCCGAGAACCAGCCCGGCCGCTTCCGCTTCGACTTCGGCTCCCCGTCCGCCGTTCCTACGGCCGTGATGACCGACGTCGAGCAGAAGATCAACGAGGTGCTCGCCCGCGACCTCGACGTCCGCGCCGACGTCATGGGCATCGACGAGGCCAAGAAGCAGGGCGCCATCGCCGAGTTCGGCGAGAAGTACGGCGAGCGCGTGCGCGTCGTGACCATCGGCGACTTCTCCAAGGAGCTGTGCGGCGGCACCCACGTCCACAACACCGCCCAGCTCGGCCTGGTCAAGCTGCTCGGCGAGTCGTCGATCGGCTCGGGTGTGCGCCGTATCGAGGCCCTCGTCGGTGTCGACGCCTACAACTTCCTCGCCCGTGAGCACACGGTCGTCGCCCAGCTCCAGGAGCTGATCAAGGGCCGTCCGGAGGAGCTCCCGGAGAAGGTCTCCGCCATGCTCGGCAAGCTGAAGGACGCCGAGAAGGAGATCGAGAAGTTCCGCGCGGAGAAGGTCCTCCAGGCCGCCGCCGGTCTCGCCTCGTCCGCCAAGGACGTGCGCGGTATCGCCCTGGTGACCGGCCAGGTCCCCGACGGCACCACCGCCGACGACCTGCGCAAGCTGGTCCTTGATGTGCGGGGCCGCATCCAGGGCGGCCGGGCCGCTGTCGTGGCCCTCTTCACCACGCTCAACGGCAAGCCGCTGACGGTCATCGCCACCAACGAGGCCGCCCGCGAGCGCGGTCTCAAGGCCGGCGACCTGGTCCGTACGGCCGCCAAGACCCTCGGCGGCGGCGGTGGCGGCAAGCCGGACGTCGCCCAGGGCGGCGGCCAGAACCCGGCCGCCATCGGCGACGCCGTGGACGCCGTGGAGCGCCTGGTCGGGGAGACGGCCAAGTAATGCGCAGAGGACGTCGGCTCGCCATCGACGTCGGGGACGCCCGTATCGGGGTCGCCTCGTGCGACCCCGACGGGATCCTCGCCACCCCGGTGGAGACGGTCCCCGGCCGGGACGTCCCCGCAGCTCAGCGCCGATTGAAGCAGCTGGTCGAGGAGTACGAGCCGATCGAGGTCGTCGTCGGGCTCCCACGCTCCCTCAAGGGAGGCGAGGGCCCGGCCGCGGTCAAGGTCCGCGGCTTCGCCCAGGAGCTCGCGAAGGGCATCGCCCCGGTTCCGGTGCGGCTCGTGGACGAGCGGATGACCACGGTGACGGCCAGTCAGGGACTGCGCGCCTCGGGCGTGAAGTCGAAAAAGGGCAGATCGGTCATTGACCAGGCAGCCGCTGTGATCATCCTCCAGCAGGCACTGGAATCCGAACGGGTGTCAGGTAAAGCACCCGGCGAGGGCGTCGAAGTGGTCATCTGATCGCGATACGGTAACGTTCCGCGCGATGCGGCGGTGTTCGAACAGCTGCCGCACAAAGAGAGGCGGAACGGAAGCCGGGCCGGACGCCGCGCGACCGCCGCCTCGCGGCTCTAGGGGATCGATGACTGAGTATGGCCGGGGCCAGGGCTCCGAACCGTGGCATCCCGAGGACCCGTACTACGGGGACGGTGGATGGGAGGGACAGCAGGCCCAGCCGGGCCAGCAGTCTCCCTACGGCGGCCAGCCGCAGCACTATCCGGAGCAGCCGCAGCAGCAACAGCAGCAGTACGGCGACTGGGGCACCGGCCAGCAGGACGGATACGGTCAGGCGCACCCGCAGAACCCGCACCCGCAGCATCCGCAGCAGCAGTACCCGCAGCAGCAGTACGACCAGCAGCAGTACCCGGGGCAGGGTCAGCAGGGGTACGACAACGGCGGCTGGGGAACCGGCACGCACACGCATGTCCAGTACACCGACCCCTCGGACCCCTACGGCCAGCAGAACGCCGCCTATGGCGAGCAGCAGCCGGACTACTACGGCACGCCTGAGGCGTACCCGCCGCCGGAGCCGCCGAGCAGGCGCCAGGCCGAGCCGGAGCCGCGTACCGACTGGGACCCGGGCCCCGACCAGGGCGAGCACGCCTTCTTCGCGGGCGGCGGCGATGACGACGACGTGGACGACGAGCCGGGGGACCGGCGCAGTCGCGGCGACCGGCGGGGCCGGGGCGGCAAAGGCGGCAAGAAACGCCGTAGCGGATGCGCCTGTCTGGTCGTCCTGCTGGTGTTCGGCGGGGGCATCGCCGGAGTCGGATATTTCGGGTACCAGTTTTACCAGGATCGTTTCGGCGACGCCCCGGACTACGCGGGCAGCGGCAACGGCGAGCAGGTCACCGTCGAGATCCCCAAGGGCGCCGGCGGCTATGCCATCGGCCAGGAGCTGAAGGCGCAGGGCGTGGTCAAGAGCGTCGACGCTTTCGTCGCCGCTCAGCAGCAGAACCCCAAGGGCAACACGATCCAGGCCGGCGTCTACACGCTGGAGAAGGAGATGTCGGCCGACAGCGCGGTCGACATGATGCTCAGCCCGGAGAGCCAGAACAACCTGATCATCCCCGAGGGCACCCGCAACGTCGCGGTCTACAAGCTGATCGACACACGTCTCGACCTCGACAAGGGCACCACGGCGAAGGTCGCCGACGAGAAGTGGAAGAGCCTCGGTCTCCCCGAGTGGGCGACCGACCACAAGAACGTCAAGGACCCGCTGGAAGGCTTCCTCTACCCGTCCAGCTATCCGGTCGCCAAGGGCCAGAAGCCCGAGGCCGTCCTCAAGCAGATGGTGGCCCGGGCCACGGAGAAGTACGAGGAGCTCGGTCTGGAGCAGAAGGCCGAAGACCTGGGCCTGGACGGACCGTGGGAGCTGCTCACCGTGGCGAGCCTGGCGCAGGCCGAGGGCACCAGCCACGACGACTTCCGCAAGATGGCCGAGGTCGTCTACAACCGCCTCAAGCCCGACAACCCCGAGACCTACGGCGGTCTGGAGTTCGACTCCTCGTACAACTACATCAAGAACCAGAGCAAGATCGACCTGACGATCGCCGAGCTCAGGCAGTACAACAACCCGTACAACACGTACTACGTCAAGGGACTGCCGCCCGGCCCGATCGACAACCCCGGCGAAGAGGCGCTCAAGGGCGCGCTCAACCCGACGGACGACGGCTGGTACTACTTCATCTCGCTGGACGGCAAGACCAGCAAGTTCACCAAGACCCTCGCGGAACACGAGAAGCTGGTCGAGCAGTTCAACGCGTCGCGGAACAACGACTGACGGCTCAAGGACAGGAACAATGACAGTTCAGGGCACCGACGCCCGCCGGGCCGCCGTGCTCGGTTCGCCCATCGCCCACTCCCTGTCGCCGGTGCTGCACCGCGCCGCGTACGAGGAGCTGGGGCTGGCCGGCTGGACGTACGACCGGTTCGAGGTGGACGAGGCCGCGCTGCCCGGGTTCTTCGCCGAACTCGGGCCGGAGTGGGCCGGACTGTCGCTGACCATGCCGCTGAAGCGGGCGGTCATCCCGCTGCTCGACGAGATCAGCGAGACGGCTCGCTCGGTCGAGGCGGTCAACACCGTCGTGTTCACCGAGGACGGCCGCCGCGTCGGCGACAACACCGATATCCCCGGCATGGTCGCCGCCCTGCGTGAACGCGGCATCGAGCAGGTCGACTCGGCGGCGATCCTGGGCGCCGGCGCCACCGCGTCCTCCGCACTGGCCGCCCTCGCCCGCGTCTGCACCGGCGAGGTCGTGGCATACGTCCGCAGCCCCGCGCGCGCCGCCGAGATGCGGCAGTGGGGCGAGCGGCTCGACGTCGAGGTGCGTACGGCGGACTGGGCGGATGCCGCCGACGCGCTCCGCGCGCCCCTGGTCATCGCGACCACCCCGGCCGGTACGACGGATGAGCTCGCCGCCGCCGCCGTACCGGAGCGGCCGACCACGCTGTTCGACGTGCTGTACGACCCGTGGCCCACCGCGCTCGCGGCCCGCTGGTCCATGTTCGGCGGGGCCGTGGTCAGCGGACTCGACCTGCTGGTGCATCAGGCGGTGCTCCAGGTCGAGCAGATGACGGGACGTGCCCCGGCCCCACTGGACGCCATGCGAAAAGCGGGCGAACACGCGCTCGACGCCCGATAAGATCCTTCCGGTTCCGCAGGGGGCGGGACCGGGAGGGGAACAGTTCGATGTCCACAGGCCAGCCGCTGGCGTCCGCCAAGAGCCAGATCTTCGAGAGCCTGCTGTGGTTCCTGCCCGACTGGGTGCAGAACACCGTGCTCGTACTGATCATCCTGGCCGTGCTGGCGACCTGGGGCATCAAGCTGCGCAACAAGATCGCCTACCGCCGTGCCCTGCGCCAGGCGCAGGCGGCTCCGGTGCCGGCGACGGTCGACCAGGGCAGCGGGGCCGACTACCTCGGCCCCTACGCCCCTCAGCAGGCGCAGCCGCAGCCGAGCGGCGCCGACTTCCTGGGCGCGTACGCCCCGCAGCGGCGTCCGGAGGACAGCTCCGCGTGATGGCGCAGCCGCGTCGCGGGCTGACACATTCGCGTCCGACTGATGGACCGGCGGCCGGGGACGGCCCCGGGACGTGGGAGGATCGGAAGTGGCGGGCCGGGGCCGCGCACCTGGTCTTGCCGTCGCCGTACGCGAGGACGCGCGTACGAAGGGCAGTACCAGGGCGCGAGCACTGAGGAGCATCGTTGAGCAGGTTGCGCTGGCTGACCGCGGGGGAGTCCCACGGCCCCGCACTCGTGGCGACGCTGGAGGGCCTTCCGGCCGGCGTGCCGATCACCACGGAGATGGTGGCGGACCACTTGGCCCGGCGCCGGCTCGGCTATGGCCGCGGTGCGCGGATGAAGTTCGAGCGCGACGAGGTCACCTTCCTCGGCGGCGTCCGGCACGGCCTCACCCTGGGTTCCCCGGTGGCCATCATGGTCGGGAACACCGAGTGGCCGAAGTGGGAGCAGGTCATGGCGGCCGACCCGGTCGACCCGGAGATCCTCGCCGGACTCGCCCGCAACGCCCCGCTGACCCGGCCCCGGCCCGGCCACGCGGACCTCGCGGGCATGCAGAAGTACGGCTTCGACGAGGCCCGGCCGATCCTGGAGCGCGCCTCGGCGCGTGAGACGGCGGCCCGGGTGGCGCTCGGGGCGGTGGCGCGGTCGTACCTGAAGGAGACCGCGGGCATCGAGATCGTCTCGCACGTCGTGGAGCTGTGCTCCGTGAAGGCCCCGCAGGGCGTCTACCCGACCCCGGCCGACGTCGAGAAGCTGGACGCCGACCCGCTGCGCTGCCTGGACGCGGACGCGTCGAAGGCGATGGTCGCGGAGGTCGACCAGGCCCACAAGGACGGCGACACCCTCGGTGGCGTGGTCGAGATCCTGGCGTACGGCGTTCCCGTCGGCCTCGGCTCGCATGTGCACTGGGACCGCAAGCTGGACGCGCGGCTCGCCGGTGCCCTCATGGGCATCCAGGCGATCAAGGGCGTCGAGCTCGGCGACGGCTTCGAGCTGGCGCGGGTGCCGGGCTCGAAGGCGCACGACGAGATCGTGAAGACCGACGAGGGCATCCGCCGGGTCTCCGGTCGCTCCGGCGGCACCGAGGGCGGTCTGAGCACCGGCGAGCTGCTGCGCGTCCGCGCCGCGATGAAGCCGATCGCGACCGTGCCGCGCGCGCTGCAGACCGTGGACGTGACCACCGGCGAGGCGACCCAGGCGCACCACCAGCGCTCCGACGTCTCGGCGGTCCCGGCCGCCGGTATCGTCGCCGAGGCCATGGTGGCGCTCGTCCTCGCGGACGCGGTGGCGGAGAAGTTCGGCGGCGACAGCGTGCCCGAGACCCGCCGCAATGTTCAGTCGTACCTCGACAACCTGGCCATCCGATGAGCCCTGCGCCGGTCGTCGTCCTGGTCGGCCCGATGGGCGTGGGCAAGTCCACCGTCGGACAGCTGCTCGCCGAGCGGCTCGGTGTCTCCTACCGGGACACCGACGACGACATCGTCGTCGAGCAGGGCCGGACCATCGCCGAGATCTTCGTCGACGAGGGCGAGCCCGCCTTCCGCGCGATCGAGAAGCGGGCGGTGCACAAGGCCCTCGCCGAGCACGACGGTGTCCTGGCCCTGGGCGGCGGCGCGATCCTCGACGAGGACACCCGCGCGCTGCTGGCCGGCCAGCGGGTCGTCTACCTCTCGATGGACGTCGAGGAGGCGGTCAAGCGCACCGGCCTGAACGCCGCCCGCCCGCTGCTCGCGGTCAACCCGCGCAAGCAGTGGCGCGAACTGATGGAGGCGCGACGGCACTTGTACGAGGGCATCGCGACGGCGGTCGTCGCCACTGATGGCCGTACGCCCGAAGAAGTCACCCAAGTCGCCCTGGACGCACTGGAGTTGAAGGAAGCATGAGCGAGGCAGTGACGCGGATCCAGGTCGGCGGTACGGCGGGCAGTGAGCCGTACGAGGTCCTGGTGGGCCGTCAGCTCCTGGGCGAACTCGGCGGGTTGATCGGTGACAAGGCCAAGCGGGTCGCCGTCATCCACCCCGAGGCCCTCGCCGAGACCGGCGACGCGCTGCGCGGCGACCTCGTCGAGCAGGGCTTCGACGCCGTCGCCATCCAGGTGCCGAACGCGGAGGAGGCCAAGACCGCCGAGGTCGCCGCCTACTGCTGGAAGGCGCTCGGCCAGTCCGGCTTCACCCGCACCGATGTCGTCGTCGGAGTCGGCGGCGGTGCCACCACCGACCTCGCCGGGTTCGTGGCGGCGACCTGGCTGCGCGGGGTGCGCTGGATCGCGGTCCCCACCACCGTGCTGGCCATGGTGGACGCGGCCGTCGGCGGCAAGACCGGCATCAACACCGCCGAGGGCAAGAACCTCGTCGGCGCCTTCCACCCGCCGGCGGGCGTCCTGTGCGACCTGGCCGCACTGGATTCGCTGCCCGTCAACGACTACGTCTCCGGACTCGCCGAGGTCATCAAGGCCGGCTTCATCGCCGACCCGGCGATCCTCGACCTCATCGAGTCCGACCCCGAGGCCGCCCGCACCCCGGCCGGACCGAACACCGCCGAGCTGATCGAGCGCTCGATCCGGGTGAAGGCCGAGGTCGTCTCCTCGGACCTGAAGGAGTCGGGCCTGCGCGAGATCCTCAATTACGGCCACACACTGGGCCACGCCATCGAGAAGAACGAGCGCTACAAGTGGCGCCACGGCGCGGCAGTGGCCGTCGGTATGCACTTCGCCGCCGAGCTGGGCCGTCTGGCAGGGCGCCTGGACGACGCGACCGCCGACCGGCACCGCACGATCCTGGAAGCGGTCGGCCTTCCGCTGCACTACCGCTACGACCAGTGGCCCAAGCTGCTGGAGACCATGAAGGTCGACAAGAAGTCCCGCGGCAACCTGCTCCGCTTCATCGTCCTGGACGGTCTGGCCAAGCCCACCGTCCTGGAGGGACCGGACCCGGCGGTGCTTCTCGCCGCGTACGGAGAAGTGGGCCAGTAAGTCCGCCGGGGCGCCGTACGCCCGATTTTCCTTGTGCGCATGGGCACTTCGGACTGCCCCCGGCCGTTCACCAAACGATGACCGGGGGCGGTACCGTTCGGTAGGGAGCGGGGCTCGCCCCTCGCTGCCAGCGCCAATGGCCCGTACGAGATGGAGTGGCACCGGATGCAGCACGCAGTGGGTTCTCCGCTGCCGCCGCCCCACCAGCCGGGGCACGGACCGGCCGTCGGCTGGTCCCCGGCCGCACATCACCCGGGTCCGCCGCACCCGGGCCCCCACCAGGGAGCCGCCCCCGTGCCCCCGCCGGCACCCGGCTTCACCGGACCGCCGCCCGGCTCGGTTCCGCCGGCCCCCCAGCACATTCCGCCGCCTCCGGCCCCGGAGACCACCGGCCATGTGCCGCTGCCGCCCGGCGGCCCGGTCGGCATGCCGAGCACCCCGCCCGCCCCGGCCGCCCCCGATCCGTCCGGTACGACCCTCGCGGTGCTGCTCATCGGCCCGGCGGGCGCCGGAAAGACCAGCGTCGCCAAGTACTGGGCCGACCATCGCCGCGTCCCCACGGCCCACATCAGCCTCGACGACGTCCGCGAATGGGTCCGCTCCGGCTTCGCCGACCCCCAGACCGGCTGGAACGACCACTCCGAGGCCCAGTACCGCCTGGCCCGCCGCACCTGCGGCTTCGCCGCCCGCAACTTCCTGGCCAACGGCATCTCCTGCATCCTCGACGACGCGGTCTTCCCCGACCGCCCGGTGGTCGGCCTCGGCGGCTGGAAGCGCCACGTGGGCCCCGGCCTGTTGCCGGTGGTCCTCCTCCCGGGCCTGGAGATCGTCCTGGAACGCAACGCGGAACGCTCGGGCAACCGCCGCCTCACCGACGAGGAGGTGGCCCGCATCCACGGCCGCATGGCGGGCTGGTACGGCTCGGGCCTGCCGATCATCGACAACTCACAGCTGGATGTGCAGCAGACGGCACAGGTCTTGGACGACGTACTGGCAAGATCAATAGCAAGCCCACCGAGCTGGTAACCGACCTAGGGGCACGTACCTAACGGCAGCCACCCCCCACTCGGCCCTCCCAACCGGCGCCGCACCCACAAGACTCCTACGCTCGTGTCATGTCAGAGGTGTACGCCACTCGTCGAGCAAGGCTCAGAGACCACTGCCAAGCCGGCGGCAGCCAATCCGCTCTGGTCACCCGCCCCGCGAACGTTCGCTACCTGGCGGGCGCAGCCCCGAAGGGCGCAGCCCTGCTGATCGGCCGTACCGAGGACCTGCTGGTGTGCACCGGCCCGCCCGGCGACCGCCCCACGCAAGGCCGCCCGGACGAGGCGCTGCGGGTGCACAACCTCCCCGGTGCCGACGGCGACCCGGCGGTTGCCGCGGCCGACCTCGCGGCAGCGCAACGCGCCGAATCCCTGGCCGTGGAGGAGCATCACCTCACCGTCGCCCGGTACAGAGCCATCAGCTCCGTTGTGCCCCGGCTGCGCCTCGCGGAGCTGGGTGGAGCCGTCGAGCAGCTCAGGGTGGTCAAGGACGAGGAGGAGATCTCCTGTCTGCGGATCGGCGCCGAGATCGCCGACCAGGCCCTCGGCGAGCTCCTGGAGTCCATCCTCGTCGGCCGCACCGAACGGCATCTCGCCCTGGAGCTGGAGCGCCGGCTGGTCGACCACGGCGCCGACGGCCCGGCGTTCCCGACGTCCGTCGCCACCGGCCCGAACTCCGGCAGACGAGCCCACCGGCCCACCGACCGACGCGTCGAGGAGGGCGACTTCCTCTCCGTCTGCCTGGGCGCCACCTACCGCGGCTACCGCTGCGAGATCGGCCGAACCTTCGTCATCGGCACCTCACCGGCGGACTGGCAGATCGAGCTGTACGACCTCGTCTTCGCCGCTCAGCGCGCCGGCCGGGAGAGCCTCGCACCCGGCGCCGCCTACCGCGACGTGGACCGCGCGGCACGTCAGGTGCTGGACTCCGCGGGCCATGCGGAGGGCCTGCCACCGCTCACCGGCCATGGCGTCGGACTCGAAATCGACGAGGACCCGCAGTTGGCTCCCGCGGCCATGGGTAAACTGGACGCTTGCGTGCCGGTCACCGTCGAACCGGGGGTCCACCTCCCGGGCCGGGGCGGCGTCCGGATCGATGACACGCTCGTCGTCCGCCCCGAGGCGGACGGCGGACCCGAGCTACTCACCATCACGACCAAGGAGCTGCTCGCGCTGTAGGAGTGCGTGCGCCGGGGTCGTCCACGTCAGTCCAGGAGATTCCGCAACCGTGGCTTCCACGAACGACCTCAAGAACGGCATGGTGCTCAAGCTCGAAGGCGGCCAGCTCTGGTCCGTCGTCGAGTTCCAGCACGTCAAGCCCGGCAAGGGCCCGGCCTTCGTGCGCACCAAGCTCAAGAACGTGCTCTCCGGCAAGGTCGTCGACAAGACGTTCAACGCCGGTGTCAAGGTCGAGACGGCCACTGTCGACAAGCGCGACATGCAGTTCTCGTACATGGACGGCGAATACTTCGTCTTCATGGACATGGAGACGTACGACCAGCTGATGGTCGACCGCAAGGCCGTCGGCGACGCCGCCAACTTCCTGATCGAGGGCTTCACCGCCACCGTCGCGCAGCACGAGGGCGAGGTGCTCTTCGTCGAGCTGCCGGCAGCCGTCGAGCTCGTCATCCAGGAGACCGAGCCGGGCGTCCAGGGCGACCGCTCCACCGGTGGCACCAAGCCCGCCATCCTGGAGACCGGCCACCAGATCAACGTCCCGCTCTTCATCACCACCGGTGAGAAGATCAAGGTCGACACCCGCACCAGCGACTACCTCGGCCGGGTGAACAGCTAACCGTGGCTGCCCGCAACACGGCCCGCAAGCGCGCCTTCCAGATCCTCTTCGAGGGCGACCAGCGCGGCGCCGATGTCCTGACGGTCCTCGCGGACTGGGTACGGCTCTCCCGGGCCGACACCCGGCAGCCGCCGGTGAGCGAGTACACGATGCAGCTGGTCGAGGGCTACGCGGTGCACGCGCGGCGCATCGACGAGCTGATCGCGCAGTACTCGGTCGGCTGGACGCTCGACCGGATGCCGGTCGTCGACCGCAACATCCTGCGGCTCGGCGCCTATGAGCTGATCTGGGTGGACGAGACCCCGGACGCCGTCGTGCTCGACGAGATGGTGCAGCTGGCCAAGGAGTTCTCCACGGACGAGTCGCCTTCGTTCGTCAACGGCCTCCTCGGCCGCCTGAAGGAGCTCAAGCCGACGCTGCGCCGCGAGGCGTAAGCCGGTACGACAAACGCCGGAGGGCCCGCAGCCAACTGCTGCGGGCCCTCCGGCGTGTACGGGACTCCTGAGGCCCGCAGAAAGCCGCCGGGGTGGCCGGAACCGTTAAGTTCCAGCCACCCCGGAGGCACGTTTCTGCTCAGTCGGCAGAAGGGTCAGCTCTCCTCGTGGGTCACCGCGCGGCGAGCGTCGGCGTCCAGCACGCCCCAGCTGATCAGCTGCTCGGTGAGGACCGAGGGGGACTGGTCGTAAATGACGGCGAGTGTGCGCAGGTCGTCCTGGCGGATCGAGAGCACCTTGCCGTTGTAGTCACCGCGCTGGGACTGGATCGTCGCGGCGTAGCGCTGGAGGGGGCCCGCCTTCTCGGCCGGGACATGGGCCAGTCGCTCCAGGTCAAGGACCAGCTTCGGCGGCGGCTCGGCGGCCCCGCCCGGCGTGGTGCCGGGCAGCAGCTCCTGCACCGGAACGCCGTAGAAATCCGCCAGCTCGGCAAGGCGCTGCACGGTCACGGCGCGGTCACCGCGCTCGTACGAACCGACCACCACGGCCTTCCAGCGTCCCTGGGACTTCTCCTCGACACCGTGGAGGGAAAGGCCCTGCTGGGTGCGGATGGCCCGGAGCTTGGCCCCGAGCTGTTTGGCGTATTCGCTGGACATATAGCTCCCCGGACACTGTGTCGACGCGGCCGGCCGTCTTCCTGCCGCGCGGCTGGTAACTCACTGTGAGGTTACGCAGCGTGACTCTTCTGCGTCAAGCCGAATGGTCCACACCGACTCTTCCGTGGCAGCGGCAACCGATTGGGCCAAGGGGGTGATCCGGGTCCGTTTCCCGGCCTGCTACGGTGGATGACGCAAACCCGACGTCCTTTAAGGTCCGTCCCGTGAGGCGGAGAAGGAGGTCCTTTTCCTATGGACACGCAAGCGTCCGATGCGCGGCCCGTTCTCGAAGGCCCCGACATCGCGCGGGTATTGACCCGTATCGCCCACGAGATCGTCGAGCGCGCCAAGGGCGCCGACGACGTGGTGCTCCTCGGCATTCCGACCCGGGGCGTCTTCCTCGCCCGGCGGCTGGCCGAAAAGCTCGAAGAGATCACCGAGCGCAAGATCCCGGTCGGCTCTCTCGACATCACCATGTACCGCGATGACCTGCGCATGCACCCGCCGCGTGCGCTCGCCCGCACCGAGATCCCCGGTGACGGGCTCGACGGCCGCCTAGTCGTCCTCGTCGACGATGTGCTCTTCTCCGGCCGCACCATCCGCGCCGCCCTCGACGCGCTGAACGACATCGGCCGCCCGCGCGCGGTGCAGCTCGCCGTGCTCGTCGACCGCGGCCACCGCGAACTGCCCATCCGCGCCGACTACGTCGGCAAGAACCTCCCCACGTCGTTGCGGGAGACGGTCAAGGTCCTGCTCACCGAGGAGGACGGTCGCGACACCGTGCTGCTCGGTGTGAAGCCGACCTCGTAGCAGACGGATCGCGTACGCCTCTTCGGTGTGCGCTCGTCTGCCCGGAATCTCCCGATATCTGAACTGCCTTACGGAGCCTGACAGATGCAGCGTCATCTCATCTCGGCCGCCGACCTCACCCGCGACGACGCCGTCCAGATCCTCGACACCGCCGAGGAGATGGCCCGGGTGGCCGACCGCCCCATCAAGAAGCTGCCGACCCTGCGCGGCCGCACCATCGTCAACCTCTTCTTCGAGGACTCCACGCGTACGCGTATCTCCTTCGAGGCCGCCGAGAAGCGGCTGTCCGCGGACGTCATCAACTTCTCCGCCAAGGGCTCCAGCGTGTCCAAGGGCGAGTCCCTCAAGGACACCGCCCAGACGCTGGAGGCCATGGGCGTCGACGCCGTGGTGATCCGGCACGGCGCCTCGGGAGCGCCGTACCGGCTCGCCAACTCCGGCTGGATCGACGCGGTCGTCATCAACGCCGGTGACGGCACCCACCAGCACCCGACCCAGGCCCTGCTGGACGCCTTCACCATGCGCCGTCGGCTCGTCGGCCGGGACGCCGGGATCGGTCAGGACCTGGCGGGCAAGCGCATCACGCTCGTCGGCGACGTCCTGCACAGCCGGGTCGCCCGCTCCAACGTCGATCTGCTGCACACCCTCGGCGCCGAAGTCACCCTCGTCGCCCCTCCGACACTGGTGCCGGTCGGTGTCGAGACCTGGCCCTGCGAGGTCTCGTTCGACCTCGACAGCACGCTGCCCAAGTCCGACGCGGTGATGATGCTGCGGGTCCAGCGTGAGCGGATGAACGCCGCGTTCTTCCCCACCGAGCGCGAGTACTCGCGGCGCTACGGCCTCGACGGCGACCGCATGGCGCGGATGCCCGAGCACGCCATCGTGATGCACCCGGGCCCGATGGTCCGGGGCATGGAGATCACCGCCGAGGTCGCCGACTCCGAGCGCTGCACCGCCATCGAGCAGGTCGCAAACGGAGTCTCCATCCGGATGGCCGTTCTGTATCTGCTGCTGGGCGGCAACCAGCCCGCCGTCACCCACACCCGTATCGAGGAGAAGTAAGACACATGAGCAAGATCCTGATCCGTGGTGCGAAGGTGCTCGGCGGCGAGCCGCAGGACGTGCTGATCAACGGTTCGTTGATCGAGGCCGTCGGCACCGGGCTCTCCGACGAGGGCGCCGAGGTCGTCGAGGCCGCAGGCAAGGTGCTGCTGCCGGGCCTGGTCGATCTGCACACCCATCTGCGCGAGCCCGGCCGCGAGGACTCCGAGACGGTTCTGACCGGCACGCGCGCGGCGGCGAGCGGTGGCTACACCGCGGTGTTCGCCATGGCCAACACCTTCCCCGTCGCCGACACCGCCGGTGTGGTCGAGCAGGTCTACCGGCTCGGCCAGCAGCACGGCTACTGCGATGTGCAGCCCATCGGTGCCGTGACCATCGGCCTGGAGGGCAAGAAGCTCGCCGAGCTGGGCGCCATGCACGAGTCGGCCGCCGGGGTCACCGTCTTCTCCGACGACGGCAAGTGCGTCGACGACGCCGTGATCATGCGGCGGGCGCTGGAGTACGTGAAGGCCTTCGGCGGGGTCGTCGCCCAGCACGCCCAGGAGCCGCGGCTGACCGAGGGCGCCCAGATGAACGAGGGCGTCGTCTCCGCCGAGCTGGGTCTCGGGGGCTGGCCCGCGGTGGCCGAAGAATCGATCATCGCCCGGGATGTCCTGCTCGCCGAGCACGTCGGCTCCCGCGTCCACATCTGCCACCTGTCGACCGCCGGGTCCGTGGAGCTCGTGCGCTGGGCCAAGTCCCGCGGCATCGACGTCACCGCCGAGGTCACCCCGCACCACCTGCTCCTCACCGACGAGCTGGTGCGGACGTACAACCCGGTCTACAAGGTGAACCCGCCGCTGCGCACCGAGCGCGATGTGCTCGCCCTGCGCGAGGCCCTCGCCGACGGCACGATCGACATCGTCGCCACGGACCACGCCCCGCATCCGCACGAGGACAAGGACTGCGAGTGGGCCGCGGCCGCCATGGGCATGGTCGGTCTGGAGACCGCGTTGTCAGTGGTCCAGGAGACGATGGTGGACACCGGGCTCCTCACCTGGGCCGGGGTCGCCGAGCGCATGTCCTTCAAGCCCGCCGAGATCGGGCAGGCGAAGGGCCACGGCCGTCCCGTCTCGGCTGGTGAGCCCGCCAACCTCACGCTCGTCGACACGGAATACCGTGGGTCCGTGGACCCCGCGGGCTTCGCCTCGCGCAGCCGCAACACTCCGTACGAGGGGCGTGAGCTGCCGGGCCGTGTGACGCACACGTGGCTCCGGGGCAAGGCCACGCTCGTCGACGGGAAGCTCACGTGACACCACTTCTGACCATCGCCGCCGAACAGAAGTCGGCCGAGGTGACCGACTGGGCAGCCCGTATCGGGTGGCTCGTCGGCCTCGCCCTCTTCGTCGCGCTCGTCTACTGGCTGATGCGCGAGGGCTGGAAATGGCGCGGCACGCTCCAGGGCGACCTGCCCGAGCTGCCCAGCGCGCCGTCCGAGCCGGGCGAGGCCACACTGACGATGAGCGGCCGTTACCACGGCTCCACCACCGCCGGGCAGTGGCTCGACCGCATCGTGGCGCACGGCCTGGGCACCCGCAGTCGGGTCGAGCTGACGCTGACGGACGCGGGCCTGCACGTCGTACGCCCCGGGGCGAGCGACTTCTTCGTCCCGGCCGGACAGCTGCGCGAGGCCCGGCTCGACAAGGGCATCGCCGGCAAGGTCCTGACCGAGGGCGGACTGCTCGTGGTGACCTGGGCGCACGGCGACCGGCTGATCGACTCCGGCTTCCGCTCGGACACGGCCGCCGAGCACACCGCGTGGGTCGACACCCTGAACCAAATGATCAACAACACGGAAGGCGCACGATGACGACCTCCACAAGGGGAGCCACCAAGGTTCCCGCCGTCCTCGTCCTGGAGGACGGCCGGATCTTCCGCGGCCGTGCCTACGGGGCCGTGGGGGTGACCTTCGGCGAGGCCGTGTTCTCCACGGGCATGACGGGTTACCAGGAGACCCTCACCGACCCGTCGTACCACCGCCAGGTCGTCGTGATGACCGCCCCGCACGTCGGCAACACCGGCGTCAACGACGAGGACCCGGAGTCGAAGCAGATCTGGGTCGCCGGGTACGTCGTGCGCGACCCCGCGCGCGTGCCGTCCAACTGGCGCTCCCGGCGCTCGCTGGACGACGAGCTGCGCCAGCAGGGTGTCGTCGGTATCTCCAACATCGACACGCGCGCGTTGACGCGCCATCTGCGGGAGCGCGGCGCCATGCGCGTCGGCATCTTCTCCGGCAACGCCCTGCCCGACGAGGGCACCATGCTCGCCGAGGTGCGCCAGGCCCCCGAGATGAAGGGCGCCGACCTCTCCGCCGAGGTCGCGACCAAGGAGGCGTACGTCGTCCCCGCGATCGGCGCGAAGAAGTTCACCGTCGCCGCCGTGGACCTCGGCATCAAGGGCATGACCCCGCACCGGATGGCCGAGCGCGGCATCGAGGTGCACGTGCTCCCCGCGACGGCGACCGCCGAGGACGTCTTCGCCGTGAACCCGGACGGCGTGTTCTTCTCCAACGGCCCCGGTGACCCGGCCACCGCCGACCACCCCGTCTCCGTGATGCAGGCGGTCCTGGAGCGCGGCACCCCGCTGTTCGGCATCTGCTTCGGCAACCAGATCCTGGGCCGCGCGCTGGGCTTCGGAACCTACAAGCTGAAGTACGGCCACCGCGGCATCAACCAGCCGGTGCAGGACCGTACGACCGGCAAGGTCGAGGTCACCGCGCACAATCACGGCTTCGCCGTCGACGCCCCGACCGACAAGGTCTCCGAGACCCCCTACGGCCGCGCCGAGGTCTCCCACGTCTGCCTGAACGACAACGTGGTGGAGGGGCTCCAGCTCCTCGACCGCCCGGCCTTCAGCGTCCAGTACCACCCCGAAGCGGCAGCGGGCCCGCACGACGCCGCGTACCTGTTCGACCGCTTCGTTTCCCTGATGGAGGGCCAGCGTGCCTAAGCGCACCGATATCCAGTCCGTCCTGGTCATCGGCTCCGGCCCGATCGTCATCGGCCAGGCCGCCGAGTTCGACTACTCCGGCACGCAGGCGTGCCGGGTGCTCAAGGCCGAGGGCCTGCGCGTCATCCTGGTCAACTCCAACCCGGCGACGATCATGACCGACCCGGAGATCGCCGACGCGACCTATGTCGAGCCGATCACCCCGGAGTTCGTCGAGAAGATCATCGCCAAGGAGCGCCCGGACACCCTGCTGCCCACCCTGGGCGGCCAGACGGCCCTGAACACGGCGATCTCGCTGCACGAGGCGGGCACGCTGGAGAAGTACGGCGTCGAGCTGATCGGCGCCAATGTCGAGGCCATCAACAAGGGCGAGGACCGCGACCTCTTCAAGGAGGTCGTCGAGGCGGTCCGCCGGAAGATCGGGCACGGCGAATCCGCCCGCTCGGTCATCTGCCACTCCATGGACGACGTCCTCAAGGGCGTCGAGACCCTCGGCGGCTACCCGGTCGTCGTCCGCCCCTCCTTCACCATGGGCGGCGCCGGCTCCGGCTTCGCGCACGACGAGGAGGAGCTGCGCCGTATCGCCGGACAGGGCCTCACGCTCTCGCCGACCACCGAGGTGCTCCTGGAGGAGTCCATCCTCGGCTGGAAGGAGTACGAGCTGGAGCTGATGCGCGACAAGCACGACAACGTCGTGGTCGTCTGCTCCATCGAGAACTTCGACCCCATGGGCGTGCACACCGGTGACTCCATCACCGTCGCCCCGGCGATGACGCTGACCGACCGCGAGTACCAGACCCTGCGCGACATCGGCATCGCCGTCATCCGCGAGGTCGGCGTCGACACCGGCGGCTGCAACATCCAGTTCGCGGTGGACCCCGAGGACGGCCGGGTCATCGTCATCGAGATGAACCCGCGCGTGTCGCGTTCGTCGGCGCTCGCCTCCAAGGCGACCGGCTTCCCGATCGCCAAGATCGCGGCCAAGCTCGCCGTCGGCTACACCCTCGACGAGATCCCGAACGACATCACCCAGGAGACCCCGGCCTCCTTCGAGCCCACGCTCGACTACGTGGTCGTGAAGGCTCCCCGGTTCGCCTTCGAGAAGTTCCCGTCCGCCGACTCGACGCTGACGACCACCATGAAGTCGGTCGGCGAGGCGATGGCCATCGGCCGCAACTTCACCGAGGCGTTCCAGAAGGCGCTGCGCTCGCTGGAGAAGAAGGGCAGCCAGTTCACGTTCGTGGGCGAGCCCGGCGACAAGGCTTCCCTGCTCGCAGAGTCCGTCCGTCCCACCGACGGCCGGATCAACACCGTTATGCAGGCCATCCGCGCGGGTGCCACGCCCGAGGAGATCTTCGAGTACACGAAGATCGACCCCTGGTTCGTCGACCAGCTCTTCCTCATCAAGGAGACCGCCGACGAGCTCGCCGAGGCCCGTGAGCTGACCCCCGAACTGCTCTCCGAGGCCAAGCGGCACGGCTTCTCCGACCAGCAGATCGGCGAGATCCGCGGGCTGCGCGAGGACGTCGTCCGCGAGGTCCGGCACGCCCTCGGCATCCGCCCGGTCTACAAGACGGTCGACACCTGCGCCGCCGAGTTCGCCGCGAGGACGCCGTACTTCTACTCGTCCTACGACGAGGAGACCGAGGTCGCCCCGCGCGAGAAGCCCGCGGTGATCATCCTCGGCTCCGGCCCCAACCGCATCGGCCAGGGCATCGAGTTCGACTACTCCTGTGTCCACGCCTCCTTCGCGCTGAGCGACGCCGGGTACGAGACCGTGATGGTCAACTGCAACCCGGAGACCGTCTCCACGGACTACGACACCTCCGACCGCCTGTACTTCGAGCCGCTGACGCTGGAAGACGTGCTGGAGATCGTCCACGCGGAGTCCCTGGCGGGGCCGGTCGCGGGCGTGGTGGTCCAGCTCGGCGGCCAGACCCCGCTGGGCCTCGCGCAGGCCCTGAAGGACAACGGCGTCCCGATCGTCGGCACCTCCCCGGAGGCGATCCACGCCGCCGAGGACCGCGGTGCCTTCGGCCGTGTCCTGCAGGAGGCCGGCCTCCCGGCCCCCAAGCACGGCACCGCGACCACCTTCGCCGAGGCCAAGGCCATCGCCGACGAGATCGGCTACCCGGTCCTCGTCCGGCCGTCGTACGTCCTCGGCGGGCGCGGCATGGAGATCGTCTACGACGAGACCCGGCTGTCGTCCTACATCGCCGAATCGACCGAGATCAGCCCCTCCCGGCCGGTGCTCGTCGACCGCTTCCTGGACGACGCGATCGAGATCGACGTGGACGCGCTCTACGACGGCGAGGAGCTCTACCTCGGCGGCGTGATGGAGCACATCGAGGAGGCCGGTATCCACTCCGGCGACTCCGCGTGCGCGCTGCCCCCGATCACGCTGGGCGGCTTCGACATCAAGCGGCTCAGGGCCTCCACGGAGGCCATCGCCCGCGGCGTCGGGGTGCGCGGCCTGATCAACATCCAGTTCGCGATGGCGGGTGACATCCTCTACGTCCTGGAGGCCAACCCGCGCGCGTCCCGTACGGTCCCCTTCACCTCGAAGGCGACCGCCGTGCCGCTGGCCAAGGCCGCCGCCCGGATCTCGCTCGGCTCGAGCATCGCCGAGCTGCGGGCCGAAGGTCTGCTGCCGCGCACCGGGGACGGCGGCGAGCTGCCGCTGGACGCGCCGATCTCCGTCAAGGAGGCCGTCATGCCGTGGTCGCGCTTCCGCGACATCCACGGCCGCGGCGTCGACACGGTCCTCGGCCCGGAGATGCGCTCCACCGGCGAGGTCATGGGCATCGACTCCGTCTTCGGCACGGCGTACGCCAAGTCGCAGGCGGGCGCGTACGGCCCGCTGCCCACCAAGGGCCGCGCCTTCATCTCGGTGGCCAACCGCGACAAGCGGTCGGTGATCTTCCCCGCGCGTGAGCTGGTCGCGCACGGCTTCGAACTGCTGGCCACCTCCGGCACCGCCGAGGTCCTCAAGCGGAACGGCATCACCGCCTCCGTGGTCCGCAAGCAGTCCGAGGGCATCGGCCCGAACGGCGAGAAGACCATCGTCCAGCTCATCCACGACGGCGAGGTCAACCTCATCGTCAACACCCCGTACGGCACCGGTGGCCGCCTGGACGGCTATGAGATCCGTACGGCGGCCGTGGCGCGGTCCGTGCCGTGTCTGACGACCGTGCAGGCACTGGCCGCCGCGGTGCAGGGCATCGACGCCCTCAACCACGGCGACGTGGGCGTCCGTTCGCTCCAGGAACACGCGGAACACCTGACCGCGGCCCGCGACTAGCAGCCCTGAGGGGGACACCGGAAACGGTGTCCCCCTCTTGGTGAGGACACCAATTCTGGTGAGGACCATGTACAAGATCTTCTTCAACCTCGTCTTCAAGCGGATGGACCCGGAGCAGGCGCACCACCTCGCCTTCCGCTGGATCCGGCTCGCCGTACGCATCCCGGTGCTGCGCACCTTCATCGCCGCCGCGCTCGCGCCCCGCCACAAGGAGCTGCGCACCGAGGCCTTCGGGCTGCGGATGCACGGGCCGTTCGGGCTCGCCGCCGGCTTCGACAAGAACGCCGTCGCGATCGACGGGATGTCGATGCTCGGCTTCGACCACGTCGAGATCGGCACGGTCACCGGGGAGGCGCAGCCCGGCAACCCCAAGAAGCGGCTCTTCCGGCTCGTGCCGGACCGCGCGCTGATCAACCGCATGGGCTTCAACAACGAGGGCTCGCTGGCCGTCGCCGCGCGCCTGGCCTCCCGTACACCGGTTTTCCAGACCGTCGTGGGCGTGAACATCGGCAAGACCAAGGTCGTGCCCGAGGCCGAGGCGACCGGCGACTATGTGAAGTCGACCGAGCGGCTGGCGCCGTACGCCGACTACCTGGTCGTGAACGTCTCCTCGCCGAACACGCCCGGGTTGCGCAACCTCCAGGCCACCGAGGCGCTGCGCCCGCTGCTGAGCGCCGTGCGCGAGGCCGCCGACCGTACCGTCACCACGCGCCGCGTCCCGCTGCTGGTCAAGATCGCGCCGGACCTCGCCGACGAGGACATCGACGCCGTGGCCGACCTCGCCGTCGAGCTCGGCCTGGACGGGATCATCGCCACCAACACCACCATCGCGCGCGAGGGGCTCGGTCTGACCTCCGCACCCGCCCTGGTCCAGGAGACCGGCGGCCTGTCCGGCGCCCCGCTCAAGGCACGCTCCCTGGAGGTGCTGCGGCGTCTCTACGCGCGCGTGGGCGACCGCATCACCCTGGTGGGCGTGGGCGGCATCGAGAACGCCGAGGACGCCTGGCAGCGCATCCTGGCCGGCGCCACGCTGGTCCAGGGGTACAGCGCCTTCATCTACGAGGGGCCCTTCTGGGGCCGCGCGATCCACAAGGGGCTCGCCGCCCGCCTGCGCACCAGCCCGTACGCCACCCTCGCCGACGCGGTCGGCGCCGACGTAAGGAAGGCCGCATGACTCTGGAACCCTTCGGCGCCCGGCTGCGCCGTGCCATGGACGAGCGGGGCCCGCTGTGCGTCGGCATCGACCCGCACGCCTCGCTGCTCTCGGAGTGGGGCCTGAACGACGACATCGCCGGTCTGGAGCGGTTCAGCCGTACGGTCGTCGAGGCGATGGCCGACCGGGTCGCCGTACTGAAGCCGCAGAGCGCGTTCTACGAGCGCTTCGGGTCGCGCGGGGTCGCCGTCCTGGAGAAGGCGGTCGAGGAGGCCCGGGCGGCCGGCGCGCTGGTCGTGATGGACGCCAAGCGCGGTGACATCGGCTCGACCATGGCCGCGTACGCCGAGTCCTTCCTGCGCAAGGACTCCCCGCTGTTCTCGGACGCGCTGACCGTCTCGCCGTATCTCGGCTACGGATCGCTCTCGCCGGCCGTGGCGCTCGCGCGGGAGAGCGGCGCGGGGCTGTTCGTGCTGGCACTGACCTCCAACCCGGAGGGCGGCGAGGTCCAGCACGCGGTGCGACGCGACGGCCGTGACGTCGGCGCGACAATGCTGGCGCACCTGGCCGCTGAGAACGAGGGGGAGGAGCCGCTCGGTTCCTTCGGAGCGGTCGTCGGCGCCACGCTGGGCGATCTGTCGTCCTACGACCTGAGGATCAACGGTCCGCTCCTGGCGCCCGGCATCGGCGCCCAGGGGGCCACCCCGGCGGACCTTCCCCGGGTCTTCGGGGCGGCGGTGCGCAATGTCGTGCCGAACGTCAGCCGAGGGGTGCTGCGGCACGGTCCCGACGTCGGGGCGCTGCGTGCGGCGGCGGAGCGATTCGCGGAGGAGATCCGGGCAGCCGTAACTATTTAGACGCTTGTTCGAGTCCTCCGATGAGTGGCCGCGGGCCGACTTGAGTCTGAATACATCCTCAAATCCGGGGCAGTATGTCTGAAATGTCCGTCCTGGCGGAGGCTGACCAGGACTTTTCCGCTGTTCTCGCTGACTCTGGCGGACTTGGCCGCTAGTCTCCGAGCAGAGTCAAAGGGCAAGCGTGTTGCTCGTGGCTCCCCAGGTGTGGGGCGACTAGGTTCCTCACCGGTCCGTATCCGACAGTTCAACATCCGAGGTGACGTAGGCGTGGCTCTTCCGCCCCTTACCCCTGAACAGCGCGCAGCCGCGCTCGAAAAGGCCGCCGCGGCTCGCCGGGAGCGGGCCGAGGTCAAGAATCGACTCAAGCACTCCGGCGCCTCCCTTCACGAGGTCATCAAGCAGGGCCAGGAGAACGACGTCATCGGCAAGATGAAGGTCTCCGCCCTCCTTGAGTCTCTGCCGGGCGTGGGCAAGGTCCGCGCCAAGCAGATCATGGAGCGACTCGGCATCTCCGAGAGCCGCCGCGTGCGTGGCCTCGGTTCCAACCAGATCGCGTCCCTGGAGCGTGAGTTCGGCAGCACCGGCTCCTGATCCCGGGCACTGCCGGGAAGGGAGTCCCGGGCACCCCGGGATTGCTGGAATAATCGCTGCATGAGTGAACGTCCGCGGCTGACCGTGCTCTCCGGCCCCTCAGGGGTCGGTAAGAGCACGGTCGTCGCCCATATGCGCAAGGAACACCCCGAGGTCTGGCTCTCGGTGTCGGCGACGACCCGCAAGCCCCGCCCCGGCGAGAAGCATGGAGTCCACTACTTCTTCGTCACCGACGAGGAGATGGACAAGCTGATCGCCAACGGCGAGCTGCTGGAGTGGGCCGAGTTCGCCGGCAACCGCTACGGCACGCCGCGCGCGGCCGTGCTGGAGCGCCTGGAGGCGGGTGAGCCCGTCCTGCTGGAGATCGACCTCCAGGGTGCCCGGCAGGTCCGCGAGTCCATGGCGGAATCTCGTCTGGTGTTCCTGGCTCCTCCCTCCTGGGAGGAGCTGGTGCGCAGGCTCACCGGCCGGGGCACCGAGCCGCCCGAGGTGATCGAGCGTCGCCTGACGGCGGCGAAGGTCGAACTGGCCGCCGAGCCGGAGTTCGACGTGACCTTGGTCAACACCTCCGTCGAGGACGTGGCGCGCGAGCTGCTAGCCTTGATGGACGTTGTGTGATCGTCTCTGATCGCATGACTTAATCTTTCCCATCCATCGGAAGGTAGAGCGTGTCCTCTTCCATCTCCGCGCCCGAGGGCATCATCAACCCGCCGATCGACGAGCTCCTCGAGGCCACCGACTCGAAGTACAGCCTCGTGATCTACGCGGCCAAGCGGGCCCGCCAGATCAACGCGTACTACTCGCAGCTCGGCGAGGGCCTCCTCGAGTACGTCGGTCCGCTCGTCGACACCCACGTCCACGAGAAGCCGCTCTCGATCGCCCTGCGGGAGATCAACGCGGGACTGCTGACGTCCGAGGCCGTTGAGGGCCCGGCGCAGTAATATTTCCTGCTTGCAGCAGTCTTTTCCACAGGCCCGGCAGTCATGCTGCCGGGCCTGTGGTGTGTGATGGGGGTTGTACGTTTCCGAGCCGGGGAGAGACCGTGGACAAGCCGAGGGTCGTTCTGGGTGTGAGCGGCGGTATCGCCGCGTACAAGGCCTGTGAGCTGCTGCGAAGGCTGACGGAGTCGGGACATGACGTCCGCGTCGTGCCCACCGCCTCCGCGCTGCACTTCGTCGGCGCCGCCACCTGGTCCGCCCTGTCCGGCAACCCTGTCTCGACCGAGGTGTGGGACGACGTCCACGAGGTGCCGCACGTCCGCATCGGCCAGCACGCCGACCTCGTCGTGGTCGCCCCGGCCACCGCGGACATGCTCGCCAAGGCCGCCCACGGCCTCGCCGACGACCTGCTGACCAACACCCTGCTCACCGCCCGCTGCCCGGTCGTCTTCGCCCCGGCCATGCACACGGAGATGTGGGAGCACCCGGCCACCCAGGAGAACGTGGCGACGCTGCGCCGCCGCGGCGCCGTCGTCATCGAACCGGCCGTCGGCCGCCTCACCGGCGTCGACACAGGCAAGGGCAGGCTGCCGGACCCGGGGGAGATCTTCGAGGTCTGTCGCCGGGTGCTGGCCAGGGGCGTCACCGAGCCCGACCTCAACGGGCGGCACGTCGTCGTGAGCGCCGGCGGCACCCGCGAGCCCTTGGACCCGGTCCGCTTCCTCGGCAACCGCTCCTCCGGCAAGCAGGGCTACGCCCTTGCCCGTACCGCCGCCGCGCGGGGTGCCCGCGTCACGCTGATCGCCGCGAACACCGGGCTGCCGGACCCGGCGGGCGTGGACGTCGTCCAGGTCGGAACGGCCGTACAGCTGCGGGAGGCGGTGCTGAAGGCGGCCGCCGACGCCGACGCGGTCGTCATGGCCGCGGCGGTCGCGGACTTCCGCCCTGAGACGTACGCCGCCGGAAAGATCAAGAAGAAGGACGGCCAGGACCCGGACCCGATCGTCCTGGTGCGGAATCCGGACATCCTCGCGGAGATCTCCGCCGACCGGGCCCGCCCCGGCCAGGTGGTCGTCGGATTCGCCGCGGAGACGGACGATGTGTTGGCCAACGGCCGTGCCAAGCTGGCACGCAAGGGCTGCGATCTGCTCGTGGTGAACGAGGTGGGGGAGCGCAAGACCTTCGGCTCCGAGGAGAACGAGGCCGTGGTGCTGGGCGCCGACGGCACCGAGACGCCCGTGCCGTACGGTCCCAAGGAGGCCCTGGCCGAAACCGTGTGGGATCTGGTGGCCGGGCGCCTGAGCTGAATGCCGCATTCGCTTCACGGCCTCCTGAAACCCCGCACATTGGGGTGTGGCGCCCCTGGTCAAGGCCGTGGAAGATTGGGCAGAATGCCCGTGCCGCAGGTCACAGCGCTCCCGAGAGGCGAGACAGGTGGGCCTGTGGCCGAGCGCGACCGATAAACTGTTCTCGGACGTCGCCGGGCGCAGCCCCCGAGCCCGTCCGCCAATGATCAGCCAGCAGCCGCTGCAACCCCAGGGAGCGTTGTGTCCCGTCGCCTGTTCACCTCGGAGTCTGTGACCGAGGGTCACCCCGACAAGATCGCTGACCAGATCAGCGACACCATTCTCGACGCGCTTCTGCGTGAGGACCCGACCTCCCGGGTCGCCGTCGAGACGCTGATCACCACCGGCCTGGTGCATGTGGCCGGCGAGGTCACGACCAAGACGTACGCGGACATCGCGACGCTGGTCCGTAACAAGATCCTCGAGATCGGCTACGACTCCTCGAAGAAGGGCTTCGACGGCGCCTCCTGTGGCGTTTCGGTGTCGATCGGCGCGCAGTCCCCCGACATCGCGCAGGGCGTCGACACGGCGTACGAGAGCCGCGTCGAGGGCGACGAGGACGAGCTGGACAAGCAGGGCGCGGGCGACCAGGGCCTGATGTTCGGCTACGCGACGGACGAGACGCCGACGCTGATGCCGCTGCCGATCTTCCTGGCGCACCGTCTGTCGAAGCGCCTGTCCGAAGTCCGCAAGAACGGCACCATCCCCTACCTGCGGCCCGACGGCAAGACGCAGGTCACCATCGAGTACGACGGCGACAAGGCCGTCCGTCTCGACACGGTCGTCGTCTCCTCGCAGCACGCCTCCGACATCGACCTGGAGTCGCTGCTCGCCCCCGACATCCGCGAGTTCGTCGTGGAGCCGGAGCTGAAGGCGCTCCTGGACGAGGGCATCAAGCTGGACACCGAGGGCTACCGCCTGCTGGTCAACCCGACCGGCCGCTTCGAGATCGGCGGCCCGATGGGCGACGCCGGCCTCACCGGCCGCAAGATCATCATCGACACCTACGGCGGCATGGCCCGCCACGGCGGCGGCGCCTTCTCCGGCAAGGACCCGTCCAAGGTGGACCGCTCGGCCGCCTACGCGATGCGCTGGGTCGCCAAGAACGTCGTCGCGGCGGGCCTCGCCTCCCGCTGCGAGGTCCAGGTGGCGTACGCCATCGGCAAGGCCGAGCCGGTCGGTCTGTTCGTCGAGACCTTCGGCACGGCCAAGATCGACGCCGAGAAGATCGAGAAGGCGATCGACGAGGTCTTCGACCTCCGCCCGGCCGCGATCATCCGCGACCTCGACCTGCTCCGCCCGATCTACGCCCAGACGGCCGCGTACGGCCACTTCGGCCGCGAGCTCCCCGAGTTCACCTGGGAGCGCACGGACCGTGTGGACGCGCTGCGCGCGGCGGCGGGGCTGTAGGACTCCGCTGTCAGCTGACGAGGCCCGGCACTCCCTTGGGAGTGCCGGGCCTCGGCTCGTTACTCGCGTGGTGCGCCGGATTCGGGTGGCGCCTCGTCTCCCGCGGCGTCGTCCTCGGACCGGTCACCTCCGTGGAGGCCGAAACGGCGTTTGATCTCCTCGGCGGCTCCGGTCTTGCCGTGGGCCTGAGCGAGTTGGAGAAGCCGATCGGCGAAGAGATGGACATCCGGATCGTCGGCTGCGAAACCGAACCGGGCCGCAGTACGCCGACCCAGCAGGCGACCAGGGCATCACGCACGCTGCGGTACCCGATGCGTCGCAGCGTGGCGTTTCCCGTTTCCTCATGCGGAGGGAAGCCGACATCGGGCGTCGCGTCGAGAAAGCGGTTTTGGCCATGCGTGGGCAAGTGAGTACGTGGTCGCGTGGGACGGGGTCGGACGGCCGAGTGCAGGCTGCTCCGGCGTCGGGTGTCAGTGGCATTTGGTAAGAATGCAAGTGTGAGCAGCGAGGATGGGCAGGTCCGTGGTGGGGCTGAGGGGGCGCCGCCGGAGCAGCTCGCGTTTATTCGGGAGAGTGTGCGTCAGGCCAAGACGCCTCGGGCCAAGCCTCGGACCTGGCGGGGGGCCGCGCTTGCTCCGGAGTTGCCTGTTGCCCGGGTCTTGGTGGACAAGGGGGTGCTGCATCTTGATCGGTACTTCGACTATGCGGTGCCGGAGGAGCTGGATGCCGATGCGCAGCCCGGGGTGCGGGTGCGGGTGCGGTTCGGGGCCGGGCGGCATCGGGTGCGGGAGGGGCGTCGTGAGGGTGGGGGGCTGATCGACGGGTTTCTTGTCGAGCGGCTGGCCGAGTCCGACTACTCGGGGCCGTTGGCTGCGCTGGCTCAGGTCGTGTCGCCGGAGCGGGTGCTCGATGAGGAGCTGCTGGGGTTGGCCCGGGCTGTCGCGGACCGGTATGCGGGGAGTCTGGCCGATGTGCTTCAGCTCGCTGTTCCGCCGCGCAGCGCCCGGGCCGAGCAGCGGCCCTCTCCCGAGCCGTTGCCGGCGCCGGGGGTGCCTGAGGTGGGGTCCTGGGGGCGGTACGAGCATGGGGACGCGTTTCTGCAGGCGCTGGCCTCGGGTGGGTCGCCTCGGGCCGTGTGGAGCGCCTTGCCCGGGCCTGAGTGGAGCGAGGAGATCGCTCGGGTTGTCGCGGCGACGCTGGCGTCGGGGCGTGGAGCTTTGGTCGTGCTGCCCGACGGGCGGGCTGTTGCGCGGGTCGATGCCTCGTTGACCGCTCTGTTGGGGGACGGGCGGCATGCCGTGCTCACCGCCGATGCCGGGCCCGAGAAGCGGTATCGGGAGTGGCTTGCTGTGCGGCGCGGGTCCGTGCGCGCCGTCGTGGGGACTCGGGCCGCCATGTTCGCACCGGTGCGGGACCTTGGGCTGGTGGTCATCTGGGACGACGGGGACGACAGCCACAGTGAGCCGCATGCTCCTCAGCCGCATGCGCGCGATGTGTTGTTGCTGCGGGCCGCGCAGGACAAGTGTGCGTTTCTGCTGGGGGGTTGGAACTGCACCGTCGAGGCCGCGCAGCTCGTGGAGAGCGGGTGGGCTCGGCCGCTGGTCGCCGGGCGGGAGCAGGTACGGGGGGCGGCGCCGCTGGTGCGGACGGTGGGGGACGCTGACCTTGCCCGGGACGAGGCCGCGCGGGCCGCTCGGCTGCCCACGCTCGCCTGGCAGGTCGTCAGGGAGGCGTTGCGGCACGGGCCGGTGTTGGTGCAGGTGCCTCGGCGGGGGTATGTGCCGCGGTTGGCGTGTGCCAACTGTCGGGCGCCTGCTCGGTGTCGGCACTGTTCGGGGCCGTTGGAGGCGCAGGACGCCGGGGCGTTGCGGTGTGGGTGGTGTGGGCGTGAGGAAGGCGCCTGGCACTGTGCGGAGTGCGGGGGGTTTCGGCTTCGGGCGCAGGTGGTGGGGGCTCGGCGGACCGCGGAGGAGTTGGGGCGGGCGTTTCCTGCTGTGCCGGTGCGGACGTCCGGGCGGGAGCATGTGCTGGACACCGTGCCGGGGGCGCCTGCGCTGGTGGTGAGTACGCCGGGGGCTGAGCCGGTGGCGGAGGGGGGTTACGCGGCGGCCCTGCTGCTGGACGGTTGGGCCATGCTGGGGCGGCCTGATCTGCGGGCCGGGGAGGATGCGTTGCGGCGGTGGATCGGGGCGTGTGCGCTGGTGCGGCCGCAGGGTGTCGGGGGGACCGTGGTGGTCGTGGCTGAGCCGACCTTGCGGCCTGTGCAGGCGCTCGTGCGGTGGGATCCCGTGGGGCATGCGGTGCGGGAGCTTGCGGAGCGGGCCGAGCTGGGGTTTCCGCCGGTGTCTCGGATGGCGGAGGTGTCGGGTACGGCGGAGGCTGTGGGGGAGTTTCTGCGGGCCGTGGAACTGCCTGGGGAGGCGGAGGTGTTGGGGCCGGTGGCTGTGCCTGTTACGGCGCCCGGGCGACCCCGGCGGGTTGGGGGGCCGCCGCCGGGGGAGCGGTGGGAGCGGGCCTTGATTCGGGTGCCGCCGGGGAGGGGGGCGGCGTTGGCCGCTGCGCTGAAGGCTGCGCAGGCTGCTCGGATGGCTCGAGGTGGGGCGGGTGGGGAGGCGGCGGTTCGGGTGCGGATTGATCCGCCGGATATTGGGTGACTTTGGCTACGCGGGGCTGAGGTGGGGGTCTGTTCGGCGCTGGTGGGGTGCCGTGGGTTGCGGTGCCGTGGGTGTGGGTGCGCTCGCCCGCGCTTGCGGGGTGCCGCTGCGCCCACCCGTGCCGCCCCAGCGGCACGACTGCCCGCAGCGGCGCGGGTTTGGGCGGCGTGGTTGCCGGGTGGGCAGTGCTCGAGCGGCGCGACTGGCCGTAGCTGTGCGGGTTGGGCGGCGCGGTTGCCGGGTGGGCAGTGCTCGAGCGGCGCGACTGGCCGTAGCTGTGCGGGTTGGGCGGCGTGGTTGCCGGGTGGGCAGTGCTCGAGCGGCGCGACTGGCCGCGGCTGTGCGGGTTGGGCGGCGCGGCTGCCGGGTGGGCAGCGCTCCAGCGGCGCGAGTGCCCGCAGCGGCGGCGGGTGCATGCACCCCACGACCGCGACTGCCCGCAGTGGCGGCGGGTGCATGCGCCCCGCGACCCCGGTCCTCCCGATGTCGGCGCGGGAGGGCCGGGGTCGCGGGGCTGGGGTGTCAGCCGTTGCGGGGGGCTGGGAAGGCTGGGGGGCGGGGGTCTTCTCGGAAGGTGGGGGTGGTGGCTGTGGGCTGGGTGGGCATGGAGCGGGCTGCGGGGACCGAGGGGACTGACGGGAGGCCCGTGTTGACGCTTACCGTTCGCGTGCTCGCCTGCTCGGTCGTGCGCTCTGCCTCGGCTGCCGCCTGGGTCGCGGCGCGGCGGGAGCCGTAGCGGCGGTGGACCGCCTGCTTGGTCACGCCAAGGGCGGAGCCGACCGCGTCCCACGAGAAGCCGAGTGAGCGGTCGAAGTCCACGGCCGCCGTCACCAGGGTCTCGACACTGTCCCGCAGTTCCTGGGCGAGACGTACCGTCGGGGCGGGAGCGCGTCCGTAGACGACGAAGCCCGTGGACGGGCCGGAGCGGCGCGGGCGGTAGACGTTGCCCAACTGGGCGGTGAGCGTGCGCAGTGCGTCCACCTGCCGGCGGACCCGCTCGATGTCCCGCACCAGCAAGTGCAGGCTGGCCCGAGCCTGGGCGTCGTGGGTTGCGTGGTCGGCCATGAACAAGCCTCTCGAACCGGCGTTGAAAAGGATTGGGCCGCGTGATCGGCGGCCCGTTGTGGTCAACTCTTTCTTGACCAACGCGTTTACGCTCCGCTGGTCACGCAGAGGGGGCGTACCGGCATATGCGTGCGCCGGGGTGGAGGTTGGTCAAGAGGCCGGACCCTCCTGCGGGGTTCCTCGTCGTCGGCGGCTTTCCCCTCGCCCCAATAGACTGGTGTGCTGCCCGTCCAACTCCCGACCGAGAGGCCCGCACGCACCCATGAAGCTTGTCTTCGCCGGTACCCCCGAGGTCGCCGTTCCCGCTCTGGACGCTCTTCTCGCCTCCGGGCGGCATGAGGTGGCCGCCGTTGTCACGCGGCCCGATGCTCCTGCCGGGCGGGGGAGGAGGCTGGTTGCCTCTCCCGTGGCCGAGCGGGCCGAAGAGGCCGGGATCGAGGTGCTCAAGCCCGTCAAGCCGCGGGATCCGGAGTTCCTTGAGCGGCTCAGGGAAATCGCACCGGATTGCTGTCCTGTCGTTGCCTATGGGGCTCTGCTGCCGCGCGTCGCCCTCGACATCCCGGCCCACGGCTGGGTCAACCTGCACTTCTCCCTGCTGCCCGCCTGGCGCGGTGCCGCCCCTGTGCAGCACTCCATCATGGCCGGGGACGAGATCACCGGTGCCACCACCTTCCTCATCGAGGAAGGCCTCGACTCCGGGCCCGTCTACGGCACCGTGACCGAGACCATCCGGCCCACCGACACCAGCGGCGACCTGCTCACCCGGCTCGCCTTCGCCGGCGCCGGGCTGCTCGCGGCGACCATGGACGGCATCGAGGACGGCTCCCTGAAGGCCGTACCGCAGCCGGGCGAGGGCATCAGCCTGGCCCCGAAGGTCAATGTCGAGGACGCCCATATCGACTGGACCGCCCCTGCCCTGCGCGTCGACCGGGTTGTACGCGGATGCACGCCGGCGCCCGGCGCCTGGACCGTCTTCCGCGGTGAGCGGCTCAAGCTCATCCAGGTTCAGCCGGTCCCGGACCGCAACGAGCTCGCCCCGGGCGCGCTCGCCGTCGGCAAGAACAGCGTGCACGTCGGCACCGGTTCGTACGCCGTGGAGCTGCTGTGGGTGCAGGCCCAGGGCAAGAAGCCGATGCGGGCGGCCGACTGGGCACGCGGCGCGCGGATCGCCGACGGGGAGCGCCTCGGGGCCTGACCGGCCGCGCACCGGGCACGCGGTGCGACGTACGCTGGACGCACACGTATCCAGCGATGACACACCGATCATCCAGCGATGAGCGCATCCTCCGTCCAGCGATGAGCGCACCCTTCATCCAGCGATGACGCACTCTTCATCCAGCAATCCGGAGCACCTTTTCGTGAGCGACACCTCCCGTCGGCCCCGCAAACCCGGCAAGCCCTACCGGCGGCCCAAGAAGGACCCCGTCCGCGTTCTCGCCTTCGAGGCCCTGCGGGCCGTGGACGAGCGGGACGCGTACGCCAACCTCGTGCTGCCGCCGCTGTTGCGCAAGGCGCGGGAGCAGGGTGACTTCGACGGGCGGGACGCCGCTCTCGCCACCGAGCTGGTGTACGGGACGCTGCGCCGGCAGGGGACGTACGACGCCGTCATCGCCGCGTGTGTCGACCGGCCGTTGCGGGAGGTCGACCCGCCGGTGCTCGATGTGC
This sequence comes from Streptomyces sp. NBC_00287, assembly GCF_036173105.1. Lineage (NCBI taxonomy): Bacteria > Bacillati > Actinomycetota > Actinomycetes > Kitasatosporales > Streptomycetaceae > Streptomyces > Streptomyces sp. NBC_00287. The sequence continues at coordinate 1,717,646 of NZ_CP108053.1, read as the reverse complement.
TGAGCCTCGGGGCGCACCAGTTGCTCGGGACGCGCATTCCGACGCACGCCGCGGTGTCCGCCTCGGTCGAGCTCGCCCGGGTCGTCCTCGGCGACGGGCGGGCCAAGTTCGTCAACGCCGTACTGCGGAAGGTCTCCCAGCACGACCTCGACGAGTGGATCGAGCGGGTCGCGCCGCCCTACGACGACGATCCCGAGGAGCACCTCGCCGTCGTGCACTCGCATCCGCGCTGGGTCGTCTCCGCGCTGTGGGACTCGCTCGGCGGCACACGCGCCGGGATCGAGCGGCTACTGGAGGCCGACAACGAACGGCCCGAGGTGACGCTGGTCGCCCGCCCTGGACGGGCCACCACCGAGGAATTGCTCGACGAGGACGCCGCGGTGCCGGGGCGCTGGTCGCCGTACGCGGTCAGGCTTGCCGAGGGTGGTGAGCCCGGTGCCATCGAGGCCGTACGCGAGGGGCGTGCCGGGGTGCAGGACGAGGGCAGTCAGCTTGTCGCTCTCGCGCTGGCCAACGCTCCGCTCGACGGGCCGGACGAGAAGTGGCTCGACGGGTGTGCCGGGCCGGGTGGCAAGGCCGCGCTTCTCGCCGCACTCGCTGCCGGACGCGGAGCCATGCTGCTCGCCTCCGAGAAGCAGCCGCACCGGGCCGGGCTCGTGGCCAAGGCGCTCGACGGCAATCCCGGGCCGTATCAGGTCATCGCCGCCGACGGGACCCGGCCGCCGTGGCGGCCCGGCTCCTTCGACCGGGTGCTGATGGACGTACCGTGCACCGGTCTCGGCGCCCTGCGGCGGCGGCCGGAGGCGCGGTGGCGGCGCAGGCCCGAGGACCTCGACGGGTTCGCGCCGCTCCAGCGGGGCCTGCTGCGCACCGCGCTCGACTCCGTGCGGGTCGGCGGGGTCGTCGGTTACGCCACCTGTTCCCCGCATCTCGCCGAGACCCGCGCCGTCGTCGACGACGTGCTTAAGCAGCACCCGGGCGCCGAGCTGATCGATGCCCGCCCGCTGCTGCCCGGCATGCCGGAGCTGGGCGACGGGCCCGACGTACAGCTGTGGCCGCATCTGCACGGGACCGACGCGATGTATCTGGCGCTGATCCGCCGGACCGCCTGAGGCCGGTTGCGGGAGATGATCGCCTGGCTCACGGTCCCGCTGGACGACCCGAGTGTGTGTCCGCCGCAGCAGGACTGACCGGCACCGGCTCGGCGCCGTCCTCCTTCGCCAGCCGGTGCGGCCACCACACCTTCGGGCCCACGTCCAGGAACAGCGCCGGGACCAGGATCGAGCGCACGATGAAGGTGTCCAGGATGACGCCCAGCGCGACCGCGAAGCCGATCTCCGCGAAGGCGACCATCGGGAGCGTGCCGAGGGCGGCGAAGGTGCCGGCCAGGACCAGGCCGGCCGAGGTGATCACCGCGCCCGTCGCGGCGAGTCCGGTCACCACGCCCGCACGGGTGCCCTGGCGGGCCGCCTCCTCGCGGATCCGGGTGGTCAGGAAGATGTTGTAGTCGATGCCCAGGGCGACCAGGAAGACGAAGACGAACAGCGGGAAGTCCGTCGACTCGCCCGCGTAGTCGAAGAGGTACCGGAAGGCGAAGGCGCTGATGCCCAGGGCCGCCGCGAAGGACAGGATCACCGTGCCGATCAGCAGGAGCGGGGCGATCAGGGCGCGCAGCAGGGCGCACAGGATCAGCAGCACCACGACCAGCACCAGCGGGATGATCACTATGTTGTCGTGCGTGGTCGCCTTGTCCATGTCCAGCAGGGCCGCCGTACCGCCGCCGACCTGGGCGTCGGCATCAGGCACCGCGTGCACGGCGTCGCGGACGCGCTCCACCGTGTCCTTGGCGGCCTCGCTGTCGGCGGGGTCGGACATGGTGGCCTCGAACAGGACCTTGCCCTCGAAGGACGGTTTCGTGCCCGGTGGCAGGCCCAGCGACTCCGGGACCACGCCCGGGGTGTCCGCGACGACTCGGCCGACCTCCTGGGCCTGCGCCTGGTTGCTGATGATGACGAGCGGATCGCCGCTGCCCGCCGGGAAGTAGCGCTCGGAGACCTCCTGGCCGGTGATCGAGTCCGGGGTTCCGGTGAAGGCGTCCGCGTTGCTGATGCCCTCGGCGCGCAGCTGGATCAGGCCGAGGGAACAGATGGCGAGGACCACCGCCGTGACGGCCCAGACCATGCGCGGCCGGGCGGCGATACGACGGCCCATACGGGCCCACAGGCCCCGCTCGTGCGGGTTCGGGGCGCCGAGGTGCGGGATCACCGGCCAGAAGATCCAGCGGCCGAAGATCACCAGCAGCGCCGGGAACAGCGTCATCATGGCCAGCAGAGCGACCGCGACGCCGATCGCGGCAACGGGTCCGAGGCCGCGCGTGGAGTTCATCTCGGCGGCCAGCAGCACCAGCATGCTCAGTACGACGGTCGCGCCGGAGGCGATCACCGCCGGGCCCGCGCGGTGCAGGGCCAGTGCCATCGCCTCGTGCCGGTCCTCGTGGCCGCGCAACTCCTCGCGGTAGCGGGCGACGAGCAACAGGGCATAGTCCGTCCCGGCACCGAAGACGAGCACGGTGAGAATGCCCGCGCTCTGGCCGTTCACGGTCAAGCCCGCGTGCTCCGCCAGGAAGTAGATGAGGGCCTGCGCGGTGAACAGGGCGGCGATCACGGCGAGCAGCGGGACCAGCAGGAGGGTCGGGCTGCGGTAGGTGATCAGCAGCATGACGATGACGACCGCCATGGCCGACAGCAGCAGTGTGGAGTCGATGCCCTCGAAGGCCTCGGCGAAGTCCGCCGACGTACCGCCCGGACCCGTGATGTGGACGGCGAGCCCGTCGCCGCCCTCCCCGACGATGTCCCGGATGTCGTCGACCGCGGGCGCGATCTCCTCCCAGCCCTTCTCGTCCATGGTGATCGGCACATACACCTGCGCCGCGCGCGGGTCGGTCTCCCGGTCGAAGGTGGGCCCACGGGTCTCGTCACCGCGGATGCCATGAGCGGTGAGCTGCTTCAGCTCGCGCACGTCCTCGTCGATCGTGGCCCTCTCCTGGGCCGTGAGCCCGCTCTCCCGGGCGTAGATGACGATGGCGGGGATCTGCTCGGGCCTGAAGTCCTCGGAGGTCTGCAGGACTTGGGTGGACTCGGCGGAGCCGGGCAGCCAGGAGGCGGCGTCGTTGTCCTGGGCGTCGGTGAGTTTCTGGGCGAACGGAGCCGTAAGGAACAGCACGATGAGCCACAGCACCAGCACGACCCACTTGGCCCGCCGGCCACAGACGAGATGTGCGATCCCACGCTTTTCAGTCATGGCCACCCCCGAGGCCGAAAGGATGCCATGCACGCGGGCGCCCCGTAAGGGGCGTGAGGAAGGGGACCGCTACGCCAAACCCTCGGAGGGCATGGCAGTCTGGGGTCATGGCCGTGCAGATCAACCCCAGCATCCTGTCCGCCGACTTCGCCCGCCTCGCGGACGAGGCGAAGGCGGTCGAAGGAGCCGACTGGCTCCACGTCGACGTCATGGACAACCATTTCGTCCCGAACCTCACGCTCGGTGTGCCGGTCGTAGAGTCGTTGGCCCGTGCGACGGACACTCCGCTGGACTGCCATCTGATGATCGAGGCCCCCGATCGATGGGCGCCCCAGTACGTAGAAGCGGGGGCCGGATCCGTCACCTTCCATGTCGAGGCGGCCGCCGCTCCGGTGCGTCTGGCCCGCGAGATCCGGGCCAAGGGCGCGCGAGCCTCCATGGCGCTCAGGCCCGCGACACCGATCGAGCCGTACGAGGACCTGCTCCCCGAGCTCGACATGCTGCTGATCATGACGGTCGAGCCCGGTTTCGGGGGTCAGGCGTTTCTCGACATCATGCTCCCGAAGATTCGCCGCACCCGCGAGTTGATCAGCAAGCACGGTCTTGAGCTGTGGCTTCAGGTGGACGGCGGTGTTTCGGCGGCCACCATCGAGCGGTGTGCGGAGGCGGGCGCGGACGTCTTCGTGGCCGGTTCAGCGGTGTACGGGGCGGCGGACCCCGCCGAGGCGGTCCGCGCGCTGCGCGCCCAGGCGGAAGGAGCGACGAAGTCCGCCGCGTGGGCATGCGACCACTGAGCCAAGGGAACGTGAACGGCGCCCATCAGGGCGGATCCAGTGCGTCGGATCTGCAAGGATGAACGGCGAATCCAGAGTGTGAACAGTAGTGAGGAGATCGCCGTGTCGGGTATGTCGGCGGGCCGGTCAGCCATGCGGATGGGACCCGCTGAGCTGGTGCAGGCGGCGGCCATGGCCCGCCGCTTCTACCTCGAGGGCAAGTCCAAGATCCAGATCGCCGAGGAGTTCGGCGTCAGCCGCTTCAAGGTGGCCCGGGTCCTGGAGACCGCCCTCGAACGGGATCTCGTGCGTATCGAGATCCGCGTCCCCGCCGAGCTGGACGCCGAGCGCTCGGACGCGCTGCGCGCCCGCTACGGCCTCAGGCACGCCGTCGTGGTCGAGTCGCCGGCGGAGGCCGAGGACTCTCCCGACCCGGAGAACCTGGGAGAAGTGGCAGCCGATCTGCTCGGCGAACTGGTGAACGAGGGTGATGTGCTGGGCCTGGCCTGGGGCCGGTCCACCATCCACATGGCGGCCGCGCTCGACCGGCTGCCGCCGTGCACGGTGGTGCAGCTGACCGGCGTGTACGACGCCGGGACCGCCGAGCGCGGCTCGGTGGAGGCGGTGCGCCGGGCGGCCCAGGTCTCGGGCGGCGACGCGCACCCCATCTACGCGCCGATGCTGCTACCGGACGCGGCCACCGCGGCGGCGCTGCGCAATCAGACCGGGATCGCCCGGGCCTTCGAGTACTTCGACAAGGTCACGGTCGCCTGTGTCTCCATCGGTTCCTGGGAGCCGGGCATCTCCACGGTGCACGACATGCTCAGCGACCAGGAGCGGGCGCACTACGCCTCGCTCGGGGTCGCCGCCGAGATGTCGGCCCACCTCTTCGACGCCGACGGCCGCCGGGTCGGGCGGGACCTGGGCGAGCGGTGCATCACCGTCAAGGCCGACCAGCTCCGCCGTATCCCCGAGGTCGTCGCCATCGCGGGCGGGTCGCGCAAGGCGTCCGCGATCGACGCGGTGCTGCGGTCGGGGCTTGTCACCAGCCTGGTGACGGACACCTCGGCGGCGGATGTGCTGATGACGTCGGGACCGACCCCGAAGCCCGCGCTCAACAGGGCCGACCCGGACGGACAGTGACGGTATGTCAGGAAGGGGGTGGCCCGGTGGCCGCCCCCTTCGTTCATCGGCGCTCACTACGGACTTGGCGGTTCTGAGATGACGGAAGTGCTGGCCACGTTGGACCTCGCCGGGGTCACCGACAAGGCGGGGCTGATGGACCGGTGCCTGCGGGATCTGGGACTGCCGGACTACTTCGGCCGCAACTGGGACGCGCTGGCCGACGTTCTCTCGGATCCGGGTCTGTGGCCCGAGGACACCGCGGTGATCGTCGTACGGAACTGGCAGCCGTACGCCGATGTGCGGCCGGACGAGTGGGGGATCGCCCGCGAGGTGTTCTCGGGCGCCTCCGCCGTCACCGTGGCCCTTGCCCTTGGAGGATCCTCCTAGGCGCCTCTGACCAGCCTGGATGAACTGACCGTGTATGGCATTCCGGCCGACATGGGACAATGAAGTACGTGCTCTTTCCCCCTGGCTGACCTGTCCGGGGGCCACTTCTGAACGACTGGGATGTGCAGCACGTGCGTTTCCTCAATGACATCCAGCCCCCGTACGACCTGACGTACGACGACGTCTTCATGGTGCCGAGCCGCTCCGCGGTCGGTTCCCGCCAGGGCGTGGACCTCAGCGCCCCGGACGGCTCGGGCACCACGATCCCGCTCGTCGTCGCCAACATGACCGCCATCGCCGGCCGCCGTATGGCGGAGACGATGGCCCGGCGTGGCGGCCTGGTGGTCATCCCGCAGGACATCCCGATCGACGTCGTCACCGAGGTCGTCACCTGGGTCAAGGGCCGCCATCTGGTCCTCGACACCCCCATCGTGCTGGCCCCGCACCAGACGGTCGCCGACGCCCTCGCCCTGCTGCCCAAGCGGGCGCACAACGCCGGTGTGGTCGTCGACGACGACTTCAAGCCGGTCGGCGTGGTCACCGACGCCGACCTGAGCGGCGTGGACCGCTTCACACAGCTCGAGGTCGTCATGTCCCGCGATCTGCTGCTGATCGACGCCGACCTCGACCCGCGCGAGGCCTTCAACACCCTCGACCACCACAACCGCCGCTACGCCCCCGCGGTCGACGCCGACGGCAAGCTCGCGGGCATCCTCACCCGCAAGGGCGCCCTGCGCGCCACGCTCTACACCCCGGCCGTGGACGCCAACGGCAAGCTGCGCATCGCCGCCGCCGTCGGCATCAACGGCGATGTGGCGGGCAAGGCCAAGCAGCTGCTCGACGCGGGCGTCGACACGCTCGTCATCGACACGGCGCACGGCCACCAGGAGTCGATGATCACCGCGATCAAGCTGGTGCGCGCGCTCGACCCGCAGGTCCCGATCGTGGCCGGCAACATCGTCGCCGCCGAGGGCGTCCGGGATCTCATCGAGGCCGGTGCCGACATCATCAAGGTCGGCGTGGGCCCCGGCGCCATGTGCACCACCCGCATGATGACCGGCGTCGGCCGGCCGCAGTTCTCCGCGGTGCTGGAGTGCGCCGCCGAGGCCAAGAAGTACGGCAAGCACGTCTGGGCGGACGGCGGTGTCCGGCACCCGCGTGACGTCGCCATGGCGCTGGCCGCCGGTGCCTCCAACGTGATGATCGGCTCCTGGTTCGCGGGCACCTACGAGTCCCCGGGCGACCTTCAGCACGACGCCCAGGGCCGCGCCTACAAGGAGTCCTTCGGCATGGCGTCCGCGCGTGCCGTGGCCAACCGTACGTCGGAGGAGTCGGCGTACGACCGGGCCCGCAAGGCGCTGTTCGAGGAGGGCATCTCCACCTCGCGGATGTTCCTCGACCCGGCCCGTCCGGGCGTGGAGGACCTGATCGACTCGATCATCGCGGGCGTCCGCTCCTCCTGCACCTACGCCGGCGCCGGCTCCCTGGAGGAGTTCGCCGAGAAGGCCGTCATCGGCATCCAGAGCGCCGCCGGCTACGCCGAGGGCAAGCCGCTGCACGCCAGCTGGAGCTGACGCAACTCCCTTTCGTACGGCCCCCGTTGTCCCGGTCGCCCGGGAAAATCGGGGGCCGTTCCGTATGCCCCGGCTCTACCGTCGGGGTATGGAGATCACCGCCTGCACGGCCGCCGACATTGCGCTGCTCGACCGGTACCTCGGCTCGCCCGGTCGCACCTCGTTCCACGCCCGACGGTTCGCGCGCCAGGAGGCGGGCCAGTGCACCTATCTCGTCGCCCGGCTCGACGGGCGGCCCGTCGGGCATGCCGAGATGCGCTGGATCGGCTGCGCGGACGCCGGGGTGCGGGCCGCACTGCCCGGCTGCCCGGAGATCGGCGGTCTCGCCGTGGCCGAGGAACTGCGCTCGCGGGGCATCGGTACGGCCCTGGTGCGCGCCGCCGAGGAGTTGGCCCGGCAGCGGGGCCTGACCGTCGTCGGCATCGGTGTCGGCAAGGACAATCCGCGGGCCGCCGCGCTCTACGAGCGGCTCGGCTATCGGTCCCTGACCGACTACCTCGACCGCTACTCGTACGAGGACCACGACGGCGCGATCCGTGAGTGCGTCGACTCGTGCGCGTTCCTGGTCAAGGACCTTCTCTGAGGGCCCCGCGCAACGGTCGACAGCCGCCGTGCAACGAACACCCACCCAGCCCCGATGAACGCAATGATCATGCGGGCACACGCAAGGTTGCTGCATTACAACGGCAACGCCGAAGCTCATAGGCTGTCGCCTCGTACGTGGCGTGGCGGGGACTCCGCTCGGTGGGTCCCGGCTTCAACGGGGTGCCGCCTGTCCCTGCCGCCCTGACCGGCAGCGATGAAGGAGCCAACGCGTGCTCGACCAAGGCGCACCTCCGCAGGACAGAAGTCAGACCGCTCCCGCGTCCCCGGGGCTCGGCGCGCGCCTGATGCGACGCAAGCCCGTGGAAGCGCTGGTCGCGGAGGGTGGCCAGGGTGAGGGAGGCTCGCTGCGGCGCTCCCTGGGCCTGTGGCAGCTCACCATGATCAGCATCGGTGCCACCCTCGGCACCGGCATCTTCGTCGTCCTCGGCGACGCCGTCCCCGAGGCCGGACCCGCGGTCACCCTGGCCTTCGTCATCGCCGGTCTCACGGCGCTGTTCTCGGCTCTGTCCTACGCGGAGCTCGCGGGCAGCATCCCGGTCGCCGGCTCCTCGTACTCGTATGCGTACGCAACCATGGGCGAACTTGTCGCCTGGGTCTGCGGCTGGTGTCTGGTGCTGGAGTACGGCGTCTCCGTGGCCGCCGTGGCGGTCGGCTGGGGTGAGTACCTCAACGAGCTCCTCGACGGCACGATCGGTGTCACGATCCCCTCCGCGCTGTCCTCGGCGCCGGGTGAGGGCGGCATCATCAACCTGCCCGCGCTGATCGTCGTCCTGCTGGCGATGGTGTTCCTGCTCGGTGGCGTCCGGGAGTCCGCCCGCGCCAACACGATCATGGTCGCGGTGAAGATCGCCGCGCTGGTGCTGTTCTGCGCGGTCGGCTTCATGGGCTTCAAGTCCGGCAACTACGAGGACTTCATGCCCCTCGGCATGGCGGGCGTCAGCGCCGCCGGTGCCACGCTGTTCTTCTCCTACATCGGCTTCGACGCCGCCTCCACCGCCGGTGAGGAGGCCAAGAACCCCAAGAAGGACCTGCCCCGCGCGATCATGCTCTCGCTGATCATCGTCACGGCGCTGTACGTCCTTGTCGCTGCCGTCGCCGTCGGCGCCTGGAACTGGACCAAGTTCGAGGGCTCCGAGGCCTCCCTCGCCGCGATCATGACCGACGTCAGCGGCCAGAGCTTCTGGGGCACCCTGCTCGCGCTCGGCGCGGTCATCTCCATCGCGTCCGTGGTCCTCACCGTGCTGTACGGCCAGACCCGCATCCTCTTCGCGATGTCCCGCGACGGTCTGGTGCCCAAGGCGCTCGGCAAGGTCGACGCGAAGACCGGCTCGCCGCGGCTCAACACCGTGATCGTGTCCCTGTTCTGCGGTGTCCTCGCCGCGATGATCCCGCTCGGCAAGCTCGTCGACGCCACCAGCATCGGCACGCTGTTCGCCTTCGCGCTGGTCAACATCGCGGTGATCGTGCTGCGCTACAAGCGGCCCGAGCTGGAGCGGACCTTCAAGGTGCCGTTCGGTCCCGTGCTGCCGGTCCTGGGCTTCGCGTTCTGCGCGTACAACATGTTCAGCCTCGACACCGTGACCTGGGTGGTCTTCGGGTTCTGGATGGCGGCGGGTCTCGTGTTCTACTTCCTTTACGGCCATCGCCGTTCCCGTCTCGCGACGGACGAAGCTCTCGTAACGCCAGAAGTGAAGTGAACCACCCGCAGTGCTGAACGATCTCGACGAACGCATCGTGCACGCCCTCGCCGAGGACGCCCGCCGCTCCTACGCGGACATCGGGCAGCTCGTCGGCCTGTCCGCGCCCGCCGTGAAGCGGCGCGTGGACCGGCTGCGCGCCACCGGGGCCATCACCGGATTCACGGTACGGGTGGACCCGTCGGCGCTCGGCTGGGAGACCGAGGGGTTCGTCGAGATCTACTGCCGGCACAACACCTCGCCGGACACCATCCGGCGGGGCCTTGAGCGCTATCAGGAGGTCGTGGCCGCGTCCACCGTCACGGGTGACGCGGACGCGGTCGTGCAGGTCTTCGCCTCCGACATGCGGCACTTCGAGCGGGTCCTGGAGCGGATCGCGGGGGAGCCGTTCGTGGAGCGGACCAAGTCGGTGCTGGTGCTGTCGCCGCTGCTGAGGCGGTTCTCCTCGGGGTCTCCCACCTAGACCGTAGAGCGTTCGGCGCAAGACCTGATCGATGCCAGCAGGCGCTTCATGCCCATCGCATGGCCGCCCGTGCCGATCGCTAGGCGTCTGTAGAGGCGGCCCGTCAGGCCCGGGAACTTCGCTCGGGTCTCCGCCTTCAGCAGGTACCGGCCCGGCCCCGCCTCTTCGATGCGGAAGGTCAGGGAGTAGACCGAGTAGCGGTGGCTGCCGGTGAGGACCAGCTCGTGGCCCTTGTCCGCGGTGGCCACACGGAAGCCGGGCAGTGTCGAGCCCTCGGCCAAGGGGCGTGGCCCCGTCGCCCTGACGTCGGCGCAGCCCACCAGACGGGCGTAGCCGCCCCGGTCGAAGGACGTGTCCAGCGCCTCCGTCAGTCCTTGCCAGAGCGCGTCGGCGTCCGCCACGACCAGCGTCGTGTGTTCGTCGACGTAGGGCAGGTCGGCGGTCACATCGCATCCCCCGTCTTACGGGCCAGCGCGTTGTTCCCTATCGAGTTGTGGACGCTGAAGCTCACCGCGTCCGAGCGGTAGCGGTCGTCCGACCACTCCACCGGGCGCCCCTCGCGGGTCGTGGTCACCCGACGGACGCGCAGCAGCGGACTCGTGCGGCGGATGCCGAGCAACTCGGCGTCCTGGGCGCCGGCCGCCACGGCGTCGATGACATGCTCGCCGTACGCGAAGACCAGGCCGGTGTCCTCGTAGAGCCGCTGGGTGACGGACGGGCAGTCCGGCTCGATGGACTCGACGGCCGGGGAGATCCAGTCCGCGTAGACCGTCCGCTCCAGCAGGACCGGCTCGCCGTCCAGGCCGCGGACTCGGACGACGTGCAACACCTCGGTGTCGGCGGCCAGTTGGAGCCGTACCGCGTCCTCGGCGGTTGCCGGACGGTACTCCTGCGCGACGACCTGTCCCGTGGCCTCGCGGCCCATCGCGCGTGCCCACTGGGCGAAGCTGCGCAGTTCGGCGAAGCTCTGGCTGCGGCGGCTGGCCAGGACCACCCGGCGGGCGCCCTGGCGGGAGCCGATGAGCCCCTCGGCGGTGAGCGCCGCCACGGCCTGGCGGACCGTGCCGCGCGAGACGCCGTAGTGGGCCGCGAGTTCCGTCTCGGCGGGCAGCAGACTGCCGACGGTGTACTCCTCGCGGTCGATCGCCCGGCGCAGCTCGCCCGCGATCTCCTCGTGTCGCGCCGTCATGCTTCCCCTCTGGATCGGTTGCTGTGCACAGCGTGACCAGCCTAATGGAGAACTGTCGTTGATCCGTGTCAGCCGGGATTGTGCAGGGAATCAAGGGTCAGGGTTTCGCCAGTGTTTACGGGCGTGTCACCGACGACGGGCGTACTGAGGCCAACTTGTTCAGACAAGTTCGCAGCATCCTCGGATTCCCTCCTGCGCCCCCTGGAGCAGTCGTGACCCTGTCCCTGCCGAGAACCGCCGCCCTCGGCGTCGTCGCCGCGCTCGCGCTGAGCGCCTTGAGCGCCTGTGGCGCCGCCCCCGACGACGCGTCGACCACCGCCGACGGCAAGAGCGCCGCCACCGCCACCTCCGCCGCCGACTTCGGCGGCCTGTCCGAGCTGGTCGCCGCGGCGAAGAAGGAGGGCACGCTGCACGCCATCGCGCTGCCCCGCGACTGGGCCAACTACGGTGCCCTCATTGACGGCTTCGAGAAGAAGTACGGCATCAAGGTCGAGGTCGAGAACCCCGACGGCTCCAGCCAGGACGAGATCAACGCCGTCACCTCGCGCAAGGGCCAGGACCGCGCTCCCGACGTCCTGGACCTCGGCAGCTCCTTCGCGCTGAGCGCCGCCGAGCAGGGGCTGCTGGCGCCGTACAAGGTCGCCGCCTTCGGTGACATTCCCGAGGGGCAGAAGGACGCGCAGGGCCGCTGGTACAACGACTACGGCGGCTACATCTCCATCGGCTGCGACGCGAAGCGGGTCAAGGAGTGCCCGAAGACCTTCGCCGATCTGCTGAAGCCGAAGTACAAGGGCCAGGTCGCCCTCAACGGCAACCCCACCAAGTCCGGTTCCGCCTTCGCCGGCGTCTACGCCGCCGCCCTCGCCAACGGTGGCTCCTTCGACGACATCCAGCCCGGCCTGGACTTCTTCGCCGAGCTGAAGAAGAACGGCAACTACACGCCCGTCGAGTCGACCCCGGCCACCGTCGAGAAGGGCGAGACGCCGATCAGCATCGACTGGGACTACCTGAACGCCGGTTACGCCGAGGAGTTCCAGTCCAAGGGCGTCGACTGGCAGGTGACCGTGCCGACCGACGGTGTCTTCTCCCAGTACTACTCCCAGGCCATCAACAAGGACGCCCCGCATCCGGCGGCCGCCCGGCTGTGGGAGGAGTACCTGTACAGCGCCGAGGGCCAGAACCTGTGGCTGGCGGGCTACGCGCGGCCCGCGCTGATGCCCGCCATGGAGCAGGCCGGCACCCTCGACAAGACGGCCGCGGCCAAGCTGCCCGAGGTCTCCGGGACGCCCAGCTTCCCGACCGAGGCCCAGCAGAACAAGGCCAAGACGGTCCTCGGACAGGGCTGGGCGAAGGCCGTCTCCGGATGACGGCCACCCTCATGCGTCCGGACGTGGCGCCCGTCGCTTCGGTACAGAAGCGCCGGCGCCGCGTCCCGGGCGGGCTCGCCGTCCTCCCGCTGCTGGCGTTCACCGCACTCGCCTTCGGGCTGCCCGCCTGGGCCGTGCTCGACGGCGCCTTCACGGCCAAGGCCACCGGCGCATACAGCACCGCGAACCTGACCACCTCGCTCCAGGGCGCCTACCTCACGGCCCTGCTCGGCAGCGTCAAGCTCTCCGCCGTCTCCGCCGTGCTCGCGGCGCTGCTCGGGCTGCCGCTCGCCCAGGCCGTGGTGACCTCCCGGTCCCGTGCCCTGCGCGAGGCGGTGCTCACCGCGTCCGGGGTGCTCGCCAACTTCGGCGGTGTCCCGCTCGCCTTCGCCTTCGTCGCCACCCTCGGCAACGCCGGTGTGCTCACCCGGCACCTGGGCCTGACGGACAAGGGCTGGGACCTGTACAGCTTCTGGGGACTGGTCCTCGTCTACCTGTACTTCCTGATCCCGCTGATGGTCCTCACCATCGCCCCGGCCCTGGAGGGCCTGCGCACCCAGTGGCGCGAGGCGGCGCGGAACAACGGCGCCACGGCCGTGCAGTACTGGCGGTACGTGGCTCTGCCGGTGCTGCTGCCGTCGCTGCTCGGCGGATTCGTGCTCCTCTTCGGCAGCGCCTTCGCCGCCTACGCCACCGCCGCCGCCATGGTGGGCAGTTCGGTACCGCTGGTCACGCTCCAGATCGCCGACGCCCTCTCCGGCAATGTGCTGGTCGGCCAGGAGAACGTGGCGCTCGCCCTCAGCCTCGACATGGTCCTCGTCGCGGGCCTGGTCATGGCGGTGTATCTGCCCCTGCAACGACGGAGCGCGCGATGGCTCGCCTGACCCTGTGGCGGTGGGGCGTGCTCGGCCTCGCCGGACTGTACTTCCTGGTGCCGCTGGCCGCGTCGGTGGTCTTCACGGTGGACGTTCCGGGCCAGGGCATCACCTTCGACGCCTATACGCAGATCTTCGCCACCGAGGGCTTCCTGAGCAGCCTGCTGCTCTCGCTCGGGCTCGCCGCCGCGACCATCGCCCTGGTCCTGCTGCTGACGGTGCCCGCCACGGTCGCGCTCAGGCTCGGCGCGGCCCGGCTGCGGCCGGTCGTCGAGGTGGTGTGCTCGCTGCCGCTGGTCGTCCCGCCGATCGCCTTCGTCGCCGGTATCGGCACGGTCCTGAAGTGGGGCCCCGAGCACCTGTCCCGCACGCCCCTGTTCCAGACCTTCGTGGCGATCCAGAACCCGGACTTCCCCATAGTCCTGGTCCTCGCCTACGTCGTGATGGCGCTGCCGTTCGTGTACCGGGCGCTGGACGCCGGGCTCCGCGCCATCGACGTACCCACCCTCGTCGAGGCCGCCCGCAGCTGCGGTGCCAGTTGGCCGCAGGCGCTCCTCCAGGCCGTGCTGCCCAATCTGCGCGGGGCGCTGCTCAACGCCTCCTTCCTCACGCTCGCCCTGGTGCTGGGCGAGTTCACGGTGGCGCAGTTGCTCGGCTTCCAGCCCTTCGCCGTGTGGATCGTAAACGTCAGCGGCTCGCAGGCCCAGTTGTCCGTCGCCGTGTCCGTGCTCAGCCTGCTCGTGACCTGGCTGCTGCTCCTCACGCTCGCGGGGTTCGGCGGCCGTACCCGTAGGGGGAACCATGTCTGACCAGACAGCTACCGTCGAATTCCGCGGTCTGCGCAGGGAGTTCGGGCCGACCGTAGCCCTCGACGGCCTCGACCTGACCGTCCGCCCCGGTGAACTCCTCGCCCTGCTCGGCCCCTCCGGTTGCGGCAAGACCACCGCGCTGCGCATGCTCGCCGGGTTCGAGCAGCCCGACTCCGGCGAGGTACTGGTGGACGGCGAGGACGTCACCCGGGTCCCCGCGCACCGCCGCGACGCCGGAATGGTGTTCCAGTCGTACAGCCTCTTCCCGCATCTGGACGCCGTCGACAACGTCGCCTTCGGGCTGCGGATGCGCAAAGTGGGTACGGCCCAACGGCGGGCACGGGCCGCTGAGTTGCTGGAGCTGGTCGGTCTCGCCGACAAGGGTGGCCGTTACCCGCATCAGCTCTCCGGCGGACAGCAGCAGCGGGTCGCGCTCGCCCGTGCGCTGGCCCTGCGCCCGCGCGTCCTGCTGCTCGACGAACCGCTCTCCGCGCTCGACGCCAAGGTCCGCCTGACGCTCCGCGAGGAGATCCGCCGGCTCCAGCAGGAGCTCGGCATCACCACCCTGTTCGTCACCCACGACCAGGAAGAGGCGCTGTCCATGGCCGACCGGGTCGCCGTGATGCGCGCCGGACGGCTCGAACAGTGCGCGGAACCGGCCGAGTTGTACGGCCGTCCCGCGACCGCCTTCGTCGCCGAGTTCGTCGGCACGATGAGCCGGATTCCCGGCCGGATGGCGAAGGACGTCGTCGAGGTGCTGGGGCAGCGGCTGCCGGTCGACGGCCCGGTGCCGTCCTCGTCGGATGTGGACGTGCTGGTGCGTCCGGAGGCGGTGCGGGTACAGGCCGATGACACCGGTGACGCGCGCGTGGTCGCCGCCGCCTTCCTCGGGGCCGTCACCCGGGTCACCGTACGGCTGGCCGACGGCACCGAGGTCAAGGCCGACCTGGCCGAGGCGCCCGCCCCCGGAGCCGCCGTACGGGTGTCGCTGCCGGAGCGATCCGTGCTGGTGGCGGAACGCAGCACTGGATGAACGAGCCCGTGCGGGTGGCGGAACGAATCACGGACGCATGAAAGAGACCCCCCACATGAATCAACTCCCGCTCCAAGCCGTCCTGTTCGACATGGACGGCACGCTCGTCGACACCGAGCGCCTGTGGTGGGAGGCGGTGGCGGACGTCGCCGGGCGAGCCCTCACCACGGCCGACGAGCCGGACGTGCTCGGGCGGCCCGTCGAGCACACCGCCGACTGGCTCGTCGCCGGCACGGGACGCCCCGCCGCGGAACTCGCCGAGGCGCTCCACCGGGAGTTCGCCGACCGCGTCCGCGCCGGTATCGTGCCCCGCCCCGGCGCCCTGGACCTGCTCGACGGGCTGGCCCGAGAGGGCGTACCCACCGCCCTGGTCACCGCCTCCCCACGGGCCGTCGCCGACACGGTTCTCGAAGCGCTGGGGGCGAGCCGCTTCGCGGTCTCCGTCACCGCCGACGACACCGAGCACACCAAGCCGGCGCCCGACCCCTACCTCGCCGCCTGCCGGGCCCTCGGCGTCGACCCGGCCGCCTGTGTGGCGGTCGAGGACACCCAGACGGGCGTCAGCTCGGCGGAAGCGGCCGGCTGTACCGTGCTCGCCGTGCCCTCGCTCGCCCCGATCGACGCGGCCCCCGGCCGCACCGTCCTGTCCGGCCTGACCGACGTCACCCCGGCCCGGCTGCGCGCGCTGCTGCCGTACGAACTGCGCGTCATGAGCTGGAACCTCTGGTACGGCGGCACGAAGGTGCGCGACCACCGGGCCAAGCAGCTCAAGGTCATCGCGGAGACCGGGGTCGACGTGGTGGGGCTGCAGGAGACGTACGGCAGTGCGGCGCAGGAGCTGGCTCAGGCGCTCGGCTGGTATCACCACCGGGCGGGGGAGAACCTCGGGATCATCAGCCGGTACCCGATCACCGCTCGGCTCGGTGACCCGGAGGTCGGGTTCTACGGGGCGGCCGGAGCCCGGATCGCCGTAGGGGATCAGGAGGTCGAGATCTGGACGGCGCATCTCGACTACCGGGACTACGGGCCCTATGTGACCGAGGGCGACCCGACCGTGCACGAAAGTGTGCGGCTCGGCGAGATGCGGGACGCGCTGCGCCGGATCGGGGACGCGGAGCCGGTCGTGCTGGTGGGCGACTTCAACTGCCCGTCCCATCTGGACCGGCCGGGCGTCGAGTGGCCGGTGACCAGGGCGGCCGAGGAGGCGGGGTTCCGGGACTCGTACCGCGAGGCGAACCCCGACCCCGTACGGGATCCCGGGCACACCTGGTCGCCGGTCGAGGGCCACCCGGAACCGCAGGACCGGATCGACTTCGTCCTCCACCGGGGCCTGCGGGTTCTCGACTCCCGCACCCACGTCAGCGGCCGCCCGCGACCCCTGCCGGACGTCGCCGACAACGACTGGCCGTCCGATCACGCGGCCGTGATCACCACATTTTCCCTGCACGGGAAGGCCGAACCGGCCTAACATCGATGCCATGACCTGGCGACATTGATCCATAACCCGTCGTGCCTCCCGAGGGCCGCCGCGGACGCCCGTACCTCTCGCGTCCGCATCGCCCCCACGGGAAGGCCTCATGACACTCTCACCCGCGCGCGTGCCCGCCACCGGCTCCATCCGACGGCTCACTCGCACGCTGTACGGTTACGCGTTCCTCGAAGATCTCGTCCTGCTCTACCCGCTGTACGCCCTGCTCTTCGCCGACAGCGGGCTCACGCTGTGGCAGATCTCCTCGCTGTTCGCCCTGTGGTCGATCACCGGCGTCGTGCTGGAGGTGCCCTCCGGCGCCTGGGCCGACGCCGTCTCCCGCCGCGTACTGCTGTGGCTGGGTCCGCTGCTCAGTGCGGTCGGCTTCGCCCTGTGGGTGCTAGTGCCCTCGTACTGGGCCTTCGCGCTCGGCTTCGTCCTGTGGGGCGTCAGCGGAGCGCTGGGCTCCGGCGCGCTGGAGGCCCTGGTCTACGACGAACTGGACCGCCTCGGCGCCGCCGACCGCTACGCCCGGGTCATGGGCCGGGCCCGGGCGGCCGGGCTGCTGGGCGTGATGGCGGCGATGGCGGCGGCCGGGCCGGTCTTCGCGCTCGGCGGCTACCAGGCCGTCGGCGCGGCGAGCGTCGCGGCCTGTCTGCTGGCCGCGGTGACGGCGAGCCGGTTCCCGGAGGACCCGGGACGGGCGAGCGACGGCGAGGGCTGGGCGGCGACCCTGCGCACGGGACTCGCCACCGCCCGCCGTGACCGTTCGCTGCGCGGGGCACTGCTGCTGGTCCCCGCTGTGGCCTGCGTGTGGAGCGCGCTCGACGAGTACTCACCGCTGCTGGTCCGCGAGACCGGCGTCCCCGACGGGTTCGTCCCGTATGCGCTCCTGCTGATCTGGGCCGCCGTCACGGCCGTCAGCCTGCTGGCCGGGCCCGCCGAACGCCTCGGCACGACCGGCTTCACCTGGCTGATCGCGACATCCGCCCTCGCCCTGGCCCTCGGCTCGATCGCCCGCACTCCGGCGGGTCTCGCCCTGATCGCCGTGGCGTTCGCAGGTTTCCAGCTGGCGACCGTCCTCGCCGACGTCCGCCTCCAGCACCGCATCGAGGAGGGCGGCCGAGCCACCCTGACCTCGGTCGCGGGCCTGGGCACCGAACTGCTGACCGTCCTGGTCTACGGTGCCTACGCGGCGGCGGGCGACCACGCCACCCACGGCACGGTCTTCGCCCTGTTCGCGCTGCCGTACCTGGTGGGGGCGGTGATCAGAGCCGCGGCCGGCAGGGCACGAGCCTGACCGGAGGCCGCGCAACGAATCGCTGCGCGGGGGCCGGTCCACGCAACGTTCCGCTCACGAGCGCGCAACGGCTCCTGCTTGTCCGGCCGAGCGCGCCGACCGTACCGTCTATGTGGCCCCCCAACCCCCAGAGCTTCGCGCAGAACGGGCGCCCGGCTCGCGACGCCTGGCACGCACGCTCGCCGCGTTGCCGGAAGGCCCTAGTAGCTCCGCTACGAGGACCTTCCGGCGCCTTGCGATCGCACGCACCAGACGCCGCGAGCTGATCGGACGCCCGTTCTGCGCGAAGCTCTTCCGCCCGGTGAGGAACACGCATGCGCACCGCCCTGCTCCAGAGCTCCGGTCGTCCCGGCTCGGTCGTCGAGAACCTCAAGGTGCTCGACGAGGCCGCGGGCCGTGCCGCCGCCGCGGGCGCCGGGCTGATGGTCGCGCCGGAGATGTTCCTGACCGGGTACGCGATCGGCGACGACATCGCGCGCCTTGCCGAGCCCGCCGACGGGGACAGCGCGGACGCGGTCGCGGAGATCTCCTCCAGGCACGGTCTCGCCATCGCCTACGGCTACCCGGAGAGGGACGGCGAGACCGTGTACAACTCCGCCCAGCTGATCTCCGCCGACGGCACCCGGCTCGCGAACTACCGCAAGACCCATCTCTTCGGCTGCTTCGAGCGCGACCACTTCACGCCGGGGGAGCAGCCCGTGGTGCAGGTGGAGCTGAACGGGCTCCGTGTCGGCATCCTGATCTGTTACGACGTCGAGTTCCCGGAGAACGTCCGCGCCCACGCCCTCGCCGGCACCGACCTGCTGATCGTGCCGACCGCGCAGATGCACCCGTTCCAGTTCGTCGCCGAGTCGATGATCCCGGTGCGGGCCTTCGAGAACCAGATGTACGTCGCCTACGTCAACCGGGTCGGCCAGGAAGGGGAGTTCGAGTTCATCGGCCTCTCCACCCTGGCCGGTCCCGACGGCATCGCCCGCACCCGCGCCGGACGCGGTGAGGAGTTGGTGTTCGCCGACACCGACCCCGCGTTCCTCGCCGCCGCCCGCGAGGCCAACCCGTATCTGCAGGACCGCCGCCCCGCCCTCTACGGGTCCCTCGTCTGAACCTCCCCCCTCTCAGCTCTCAGCTTTCGCAAGGAGTCCGTACCCCATGACGTCCACGGTGCCCAACGCCGTCCAGCACGCCGACGAGCAGCAGCCGCCGATCACCATGTTCGGGCCGGACTTCCCGTACGCGTACGACGACTTCCTCGCCCACCCGGCGGGCCTCGGCCAGATACCCGCGACCGAGCACGGCACCGAGATCGCGGTGATCGGCGGCGGCCTTTCCGGCATCGTGGCCGCGTACGAGCTGATGAAGATGGGCCTCAAGCCGGTGGTCTACGAGGCCGACCAGATCGGCGGCCGACTGCGCACGGTGGGCTTCGAGGGTTGCGACAGCTCCCTGACCGCGGAGATGGGCGCGATGCGCTTCCCGCCCTCCTCCACGGCCCTCCAGCACTACATCGACCTGGTCGGCCTGAAGACCAGCCCCTTCCCCAACCCCCTTGCCGAGTCCACCCCTTCGACGGTGGTCGACCTCAAGGGCGAGTCGCACTACGCCGAGACCATCGACGACCTCCCGCAGGTGTACCGGGATGTCGCCCAGGCCTGGAACAAGTGCCTCGAAGAGGGCGCCGACTTCACCGACATGAACCGCGCGATGCGCGAGCGGGACGTCCCGCGCATCCGCGAGATCTGGGCGCAGCTCGTCGAGAAGCTCGACAACCAGACCTTCTACGGCTTCCTCTGCGACTCCGAGGCCTTCAAGTCCTTCCGGCACCGCGAGATCTTCGGCCAGGTCGGTTTCGGCACCGGCGGCTGGGACACCGACTTCCCGAACTCCATCCTGGAGATCCTGCGGGTCGTCTACACCGAGGCCGACGACCACCACCGCGGCATCGTCGGCGGCTCCCAGCAGCTGCCGCTCAGGCTCTGGGACCGCGAGCCGGAGAAGATCGTCCACTGGGCCTACGGGACCTCCCTGAAGTCCCTTCACGAGAACGGCGAGCCCCGCCCGGCCGTGACCCGGCTGCACCGCACCGCGGGCAACCAGATCACCGTGACCGACGCGAACGGCGACATCCGCACCTACCAGGCCGCGATCTTCACCGCGCAGTCCTGGATGCTGCTGTCGAAGATCGCCTGTGACGACTCGCTCTTCCCGATCGACCACTGGACGGCGATCGAGCGCACCCACTACATGGAGTCCTCGAAGCTGTTCGTCCCGGTCGACCGGCCCTTCTGGCTGGACAAGGCCGTCGACGACAGGGGAAACCCGACCGGCCGGGACGTCATGTCGATGACGCTCACCGACCGTATGACGCGCGGTACTTACCTCCTGGACGACGGCCCGGACAAGCCCGCCGTCATCTGCCTCTCGTACACCTGGTGCGACGACAGCCTGAAGTGGCTGCCGCTGTCCGCGAACGAGCGGATGGAGGTCATGCTGAAGTCGCTCGGCGAGATCTATCCGAAGGTCGACATCCGCAAGCACATCATCGGCAACCCGGTGACCGTGTCCTGGGAGAACGAGCCCTACTTCATGGGCGCGTTCAAGGCCAACCTGCCCGGCCATTACCGCTACCAGCGGCGCCTGTTCACGCACTTCATGCAGGACCGGCTGCCCGAGGACAAGCGGGGCATCTTCCTCGCCGGCGACGACATCTCCTGGACGGCCGGCTGGGCCGAGGGCGCGATCCAGACCGCGCTGAACGCGGTGTGGGGTGTCATGCACCACTTCGGCGGGTCGACCGACGCGTCCAACCCCGGCCCTGGCGACCTGTACGACGAGATCGCGCCGGTGGAGCTCCCGGAGGACTGAGTCAGTCGGGCAGTGGGGTGAGCAGCATGCGGCCCGCGAACCCCACCGCCGCGTCCAGTCGCTCGGTGAACTCCTCGGCCAGATCGGGGAGTCGACGCAGCGCCCACAGCGCTCGGGATGCCGACCAGGTGGCGTCCCGGGCCCGCTCCAGGCTCCACGAGCCGAGCAGATGGGTGAGCGGATCGGCGATCTGGAGCAGGTCGGGGCCCGGCATCAGTTCTTCGCGGATGCGCTCCTCCAGCGAGACGAGGAGATCGCCCACGCGATCGAACTCGTCCTCCAGATCGGTGGGTTCGCAGTCGAGCGTACGACAGGCGTCCACGACGGCGAGCGCCAGATCGTGGCCGATGTGCGCATTGATGCCCGCCAGCGCGAACTGCAACGGTCGTACACCGGGATGGCGGCGGAACTGGAACAGAGGCCGCCAGCATGCGGGCGGTCGCCGCTCGTCGGCCACCGTGTCGACCGCCGCGAGATAGTGCTCCGCGAACCGCACGTCCAGCGTGATCGCGGCCCGCGCGTCCGCGAACCGGCCCGCGTCGATCCGCCGGTCCACCGCCTCGGTCACCGCCAGGTAGACACGGTTGAAGACGGCGACGCCGTCCCGCGCGGGCAGGTCCGCGTCGAGGGCGCGCATACGGCGAATGACCGCGTCCACAGGTGAGGTGAGTTGTTCGCATTGCGCCATGGGGGCAGAGTCGCAGCTTTAGGCTGACGGAAGTGACGGCGGGCCCGACGCTTCCCCAGAACGGGGGAACGCACCCGTCGTGGGGGAGGGGGAAGAGCGTCGTGGGTGGCTTACGTGCCCAGCGTCTTGCTGCACGCAGGTCCGCGCGCCGAAGGGCCGCACGCCGGGGGGCCATGGTCGTGGCCGCCTCCGTCGTGGTCGCCGTCGGGACCGCGGCCGGGATGATCTCGGCGCTCGACGAAGGGGGCGGCTCCGACGAGGCCCGCCCCGAGGTGACGTACACGCCGCGCCTCCAGTCGCTGCCGGTGGAGCCGCCGGTCTCCCCGTCGGTCAGCGCGTCGTCCTCCGCCACGCCCTCGCCGACGAAGAAGCAGGGGACGAGCCCCACACCCTCGCCCACGAAGACCGAGCGCGAGAGGCAGACGGCCGCCGTGTCCACCCGGCTGTACCGGCACCCCGAGTCCCAAGTGCTGGACTGGGTCCGGGAGAACGCCGGCGATCCCCGGCACGGCGTCATCCAGTCCCGGATCGCCGCGCAACCGGCCGCGGTGTGGTTCGCCGACTTCACTCCGGACTCCATCACCGCCCGGGTCCGCGCGGTCACCTCCGGCGGCGCCGCCCTCGGCCGGGTCCCGGTCGTCGTGGCGTACGCGATCCCGGACCGTGACTGCGGAGGCCACAGCCAGGGCGGGGCGCCCGACCTCGACGCCTACGACGACTGGATCGACCGCTTCGCCGCGGGCCTCGGCTCCGACGACGTCATCGTCGTCCTGGAACCCGACGCCGTCGCCCAGGCCGAGTGTCTCTCGGGCGGCCAACGCGCCGACCGCTTCGCCTCGTTGGCCCGTGCGGGACGCGTCCTGAAGGAGGCCAACCCGAGGGCCCGCGTCTACTACGACGCAGGCCACTCCGGCTGGCACGCCCCCGCCACACAGGCGGGCTGGCTCAAGCAGGCCGGCGCCGCCTCGCCCGCCTCCTCCGACGGGATCTTCAGCAACGTCTCCAACTTCCACACCACGGCCGACGAGATCGCCTACGACCGACAGGTCCTGGACGCCCTCGGCGGCCCCGCCTCGCTCGGCGCCGTCATCGACACCAGCCGCAACGGCAACGGCGCCCCGGCGGGCGGCCAGTGGTGCGACCCGGCAGGACGGCAGATCGGCCGGGCGCCCACCATGAGCACCGGGGAGGCGCGGATCGACGCCTACCTGTGGGTCAAGCTCCCCGGGGAGTCGGACGGCTGCAAGGGGACGCCGGGGACGTTCAGCCCGTCGTACGCCTACGACTTGGCCTCGTCGTAGGAGGACGTGCCCTCGTCGAGGAGCGGCTCCTGGGCCTTGAGGTGGGCCGGGGCGAAGTAGCGCAGGGCGTGATAGCCGGTGATGACGGCCAGGGTGCCCAGTGCGATGCCGCTCAGCTCGAAGGTGTCGGTGAACTCCATGGTCACGTTGCCGACGCCGATGATGATGCCCGCGGCGGCCGGTACCAGGTTCAGCGGATTGCGCAGGTCCACCTCGGCGTTGATCCAGATCTGCGCGCCGAGCAGGCCGATCATGCCGTACAGGATGACGGTGATACCGCCGAGGACGCCGCCCGGGACGGCGGCCACGATCGCACCGAACTTCGGGCACAGGCCGAACAGGAGGGCGAAGCAGGCCGCGGCCCAGTAGGCGGCCGTGGAGTAGACGCGGGTCGCCGCCATCACGCCGATGTTCTCGGAGTACGTGGTGGTGGGCGGGCCGCCGACCGCGGTGGAGAGCACGGAGCCGACGCCGTCGGCGGAGATCGCGGTGCCGAGCTTGTCGTCCAGGTCGTCGCCGGTCATCTCGCCGACCGCCTTGACGTGTCCGGCGTTCTCGGCGACCAGGGCGATCACGACGGGCAGGGCGACCAGGATCGCCGACCACTCGAAGGACGGGCCGTGGAGGGTCGGCAGGCCGATCCAGTCGGCCTGGCCGACGGCGGAGAGGTCGAGGCGCCAGTGGTCGGTGAGCTTGCCGCTCGCGTCGACCGAGTGGATCTTCCCGAAGATCCGGTCGAAGGCCCAGGAGATGCCGTAGCCGAAGATCAGCCCGAGGAAGATCGCGATCCTGGACCAGAAGCCGCGCAGACAGACCACGGCCAGACCGGTGAACAGCATCACCAGCAGCGCCGTCCACTGGTCCTGCGGCCAGTAGGTGGCCGCGGTGACCGGCGCCAGGTTGAAGCCGATCAGCATCACGACCGCGCCGGTGACGATCGGCGGCATCGCGGCGTGGATGATCCGCGCCCCGAAGCGCTGGACGGCGACACCGACCAGGAAGAGCGCGACGCCGACGACCAGAACCGCTCCGGTCACGGTGGCGCTGGTGCCGCCGTCGGCGCGGATGACCGCGGCCACGCCCACGAACGACAGTGAGCAGCCCAGATAGCTGGGCACCCTCCCGCGCGTGGCGAGCAGGAAGACCATGGTCGCGACGCCCGACATCATGATCGCCAGGTTGGGGTCCGGGCCCATCAGGACCGGGGCCACGAAGGACGCCCCGAACATCGCCACCACGTGCTGGGCGCCCAGTCCGGCCGTGCGCGGCCAGGAGAGCCGTTCATCGGGCCGGACCACCGCTCCGGGCGCCGGCGTGCGTCCGTCGCCGTGCAGGTTCCAGCGGACGCCAAGATCCATGGTGCGGTTTCGCTTTCGGTGGTGCGTGCGGTTGTCCGGACCATTGTCAGGGGTGAAAGGGGATGCTGAGCGTCCGCTCAGGGAGCCACGTTTCGGCTCTCCTGCGGTCGGCCGATCGCCGCCGGCTTGCGTTCGGCGGTGCGCAGGACGCCCGCGAAGGCGGCGAGCCCGGTCGTCAGCAGTGTCACCAGACCGAACGACACCACCAGGCTGGTCGCCTGGGCGAGCCCGCCGATCGCGCTGGGCGCGACCAGACCCGAGGTGTACGTGATGGTCGCGACGCCCGCGATGGCCTGGCTGGGGTTGGGGCCACTGCGGCCCGCCGCCGCGAAGCACAGCGGCACGACCACCGCGATGCCGAGGCCCATCAGCCCGAACCCGGCCATCGCCAGGGCGGGATGGTTCGCGACGACGATCAGCAGGCCGCCGGCGGCCGCGAGAACACCGCCGGTCCGTACGGTCCGCACGGCGCCGTACCGGTCCACCACCTTGTCGCCCGCGATCCGGGCGACGGCCATGGTGAGCGTGAAGCCCATGGTGCAGGCGGCGGCCAGACCGGCCGAGGCCGCCAACTCGTCGCGCAGATAGACCGCGGACCAGTCCAGACTCGCCCCCTCCGCGAACACCGCGCAGAATCCGACCGCGCCGATGAGCAGGGCCGAGCGGGGCGGCAGCGCGAACCGGGGCGGGGGTTCCTCGTCCTGGGCGGGTTGCAGATCGAGCACCCAGGCGCAGGAGGCCACGCCGAGGACGGTCAGTACGGCCGCCGCCAGCAGGTGGTGCAGCCGGGCGTCGGTGCCCAGGTGTGCGGCGAGCGTGCCGCCGAGCGAGCCGAGGACGGCGCCCGCGCTCCACATGCCGTGCAGCCCGGACATGATCGACCGGCCGAGCCGGTTCTCCACCTCCACGCCGAGCGCGTTCATCGCGACGTCCGCCATTCCGGAGGTGGCGCCGTAGACGAACAGGGCGAGACAGAGGGTGAGGAGGTTCGGGGCGAGGGACGGCAGGATCAGGGCCAGCGTCCACAGCGCGATCAGGGCGCGCAGGGCGTTCCGGGCGCCGAAGCGGTGGGTGATGCCTCCGGCGAGCGGCATCGCCACCGACGCGCCGAGCGCCGGGAAGGCCAGAGCGAGCCCCAACTGGCCCGCGCTCACCGAGGCATGGTCCTGGATCCACGGCACCCGGGTCGCGAACGAGCCGGTCACGGCCCCGTGCACGGTGAAGACAGCGGCCACGGCGTACCGCGCCCGCTTCACCTCGCGTCCGTCGTAGACCACGTCACTCATGCTCAGGCCCCTCCCGCGTGTCTGTCGGTCGCGTAAACTATCAGGAACCCTGCCTGATAGATAGGGTGGCCGCTCACCGCATCCGCCGATCTGGAAGGATCCCGGCATGCCCGCATCCCCCAGTACCGCCCGGGCCATCAACGACCGGCTCGCCCTGCGCCTGCTCCAGGAGGAGGGCCCCTTGACGGCGGGACGGCTCAAAGAGCTGACCGGCCTCTCCCGGCCGAGCGTGGCCGACCTCGTCGACCGCCTCACCGCCGCCGGACTGATCGAGGTCGTGGGGGAGTCGGGGGAGCAACGACGCGGGCCCAACGCCAAGGTGTACGGCATCGTCGCCGCGCGGGCCCATCTGGCGGCGCTTGACGTACGCACCGAGGGTGTCGCCGTGGCCGTGTCCGACCTGGTCGGCGAGGTGCTGGCACAGGCGTCGGCGCCGATCGACGGGGGCGTCGGGACGGGCCCCGCGGTCGAGCAGGCGGTGGCCTTGGTGGAGCGGGCGGTGAAGGAGGCCGGCGTGGACCGGCCGCACACGGTCGGCATCGGCGCGCCGGGCCTGATCGACCCGGCGACGGGCGAACTGCGCAGCTCCACGGGCCTGCCGGAATGGCACCGCCGTCTGGTGGCGACCCTTCAGGAGCGGCTGCCCCAAGCGCGGGTGAGTGTGGAGAACGAGACGAACCTGGCGGCACTGGCGGAACAGCGCGACGGAGCCGCGGCGGACCGCGACACCTTCGTCCTCCTCTGGCTCGGCATGGGCGTCGGCGCCGCGGTGGTCCTGGACGGCACCCTGCGCCGGGGCGCCTCGGGCGGCACGGGCGAGATCGGCTTCCTGCCGGTACCGGGCACGACGGGCCTGCCGTCGGCGACAGGCTGCGACGGCGGCTTCCACTCCTTGGCGGGGGCGGGGGCGGTCGCGCAACTGGCGGCGGAACACGGAGTGACGGCACCGGAGGCCCAGGGCGAACCACATGCGGCGACGCTGGTCCGCACGGCTGTGAACTCGGCGGACGACCCGGCCAACGCCGCCTTCCTGAACACCCTCGCGGACCGCCTGGCCCTGGGCGCCGCGGCGGTCATCTCGGTCCTCGACCCCGGCTGTGTGGTCCTGGCGGGCGAGATCGGCCGAGCGGGCGGGGAGGATCTGGCTGCACGCGTCCAGGACCGCCTGCTCCACCTGTCCCCACTACCGACGGAGGTACGGGCAAGCACGCTGGGAGGCGAGGCGGTGCTACGGGGTGCGCTACTGACGGCGCGGGACCGGGCTCAAGAGGAACTGTTCGCTCCGCCCGTGCGCTAGGAGCGGCAGGGGCGAGGAACGCTGTCAGCGGCCGAAACGTACCGCCAGATACTCCTCGAACGTGCCCTTCCCCACCGCATGCTCCGGCGCCAAGTGGCCTCCTGCCCGGAAGGCCCGGTACGCCTTGCCCGCCAGAGGGACGCTCACCACCCGACGTTTCCGCCCCGTCGCCTTCAGGTACGCCCGGGCCAGCGACTCGACGGAACGTACCTCCGGCCCCGCCATGTCGTCGACCCGGCCCACGGGAGCAGCGAGCGCCAGTTCGACCAACCGGTCCGCCACCTCCGCCACATCGACCGGCTGGTCCCGTACCCCGGTCGGCAACAGCATCACCGGAGGCTTGGCCAGGACCCCGAACACCTGCACAAGCAAGTCGTGGAACTGCGTCGCCCGCAGGATCGTCCAGCCGACGCCCGAGTTCTCGATCAGCTTCTCCACCGCGAGCTTGCTCCGGTAGTAGCCGAACGGCACCCGGTCGACACCGACGATCGAGATGTAGACCAGATGGCGCACACCCGCCCCTCGCGCCGCTGCGATCAGATGCTCCGCTGCCTCCTCGTCCCCACCACGCGGCGAACTCGCGCAGTGCACGATCGCGTCCGCACCGGAGACGGCCGCATCCAGCCCGGGCCCACCCTCACGCAGATCCACGGCGTACGGCTGCGCGTGCCGACTGAGCACGCGCACGTCGTGCCCGTCCGCCCCCAACCGCTCCGCGACGAGCCGCCCGAGGGTTCCAGTACCGCCGGTCACCAGAATCGTGGTCATGCCCAGCATCCTGCCAGAGCCGGGAGTTGAAGGCCCGGCGGCGGGCAAGGGCCGTCGTCACCGCCGCCGGGCCGGTCCGAGCGCGGGGCTCAGCAGGCGCCGAGGTCCTGCCACACACCCCATTCACCGGTGGTTCCGGGCTCCTCGCCCTTCGTCCACCACTTCGCCTTCCACGAGTGCCCCTTGTGGGAGACAGTGCTGCCCCCGCCGTACTCCGTACTCGCGCTCCAGGCCGGAGTCGTGCAGGAGCCGGTCCCCTCGGACGGAGTCGGTGAGGGCGAAGGCGATCCACCGCCCGGCTCCACCACCGAAGTCCCCCGAGCCAGATCCCCCGCCAGCGCATACGTCGTCCCACCGAACGTCACCGTCCAGTTCGACGGAGTCGACACCGGCAGGTAGTACACGAAGTCCAACTCCACCGACGCCCCGGGCGCCAGCGTCTGCCAGCTGGGCAGCTTCAGCGAGACCCGGTGGTAGTCGCCCTTCAGCCCACCGACATTGCTCCCGGTGTGATCGCTGCGGATCACCGAAGTACCCCACCCGGACTGGTCCTTGGCGTTTCCGGGCGCCGAAGTGCCGTAGTCGAAGCGGAACTCCGTGCCACCCGGCAGCGTCGCCGACGTGTTGTTCGTGATCTTCAGCTTGGGGCTGATCGGGTAGTTGGAGTCACCCAGCGGGAACTGCCCGAACTCCACGTCGATGTTCAACGCCTGGCTCGGCAGATCGATCGTCGACCGCTTCGCGCCGTACGGGGAGGCCGACTTGAACTTCTCGTACATCGCGGTCGTCAGCGTCGACCCGGGCTCGTACTGCCCCTTGGCCGCGTTCCAGCCGTAGTCCCCGGCCAGCTCCCAGACCATCGTGCCGCCGATGCCGTTCTCGACGACATAGTCGGCCTTGGCGTTCACCGACTGCTCGTCCTCGGTCGACAGGAACACCTTCTTCTCGGCGTTCCACAGCCACGGCGCGACCAGTGTGGAGTCGTACTTCCGGGCGTAGGTGCCGGTCAGCCGGGTGTCGGCCGGGAAGCCGTACTCGGTGACGTAATCACCGACGACGCCCTTCTCCAGGTTCTTGGCGTGCCACATCGGGTTCGAACCCGCGGGCGACTCCTTGCCGTTGGTGTCGAGGTCGTGCCAGAGGTTGTCGATGCCCACGGCCCCGTCACCGCACTTGGTCAAGCCGGAGCCCGCCGGACAGGTCGTCGAGGACGCCTTGCCCCAGAGGCCGTCGGTCCCGCCGGTGACGTTCTTGAACCCCCTTGTGTAATAGGGGAGTCCGATGTTGATCCGTCCGGCCGGCATCGAACCGCGGAAGTAGTGATACGACCAGTCGGTGTTCAGATAGCCGATTCCGCCGTACTGCGAGGTCGAATACACGCCCGCGGCGGCGAGTTCGGCGTCCTTGCCGTCGTCGAAGAGCGAGGCGTTCGGGCCGACGTATTCGTTCCAGGCGCCATGGAGGTCGTACGACATGATGTTGACGTAGTCCAGATACTTCTGGACCTGGAAGGTCTCCATGCCGCGCAGCAGGTATCCGGAGGAGGGTGCCGCGACCGAGAGCAGATAGTGCTTGCCGTCCGCCGCGCCCGCGCGGTCGAGCTTCTCGCGCAGGGACTTCATCAGGGCCGCGTAGCCCTTGACCAGGCCGGCTCTGCGGGCGTTGGAGAGGGACCAGTCGAGCGGGTTGCCCGCGTCCTTCATCGTCGTCGGGTACTCGTAGTCGATGTCGACGCCGTTGAAGCCGTACTTCCTGATGAAATCGACGGCGGAATTCGCGAAGGTGTCGATGCCCGCCTGGTTCACCGAGCCGTCGGCGTTGGTGGCCATCGAGTAGAAGCCGCCGGAGTTCACCCGCGTGCCGTCGTCCGCGAAGTAGCCGCCGGTCTCGGCCCAACCGCCCACCGATATCAGCGTCTTGACGTTCGGGTGCTGCTTCTTGAATTTGTTGAGCAGATTGAAATGGCCCTTGTAGGAGAACTCCGGGTCCATCTCCGCGCCGCTCACGCCCGGCCAGGTCGTCCCGGTCGCCGCGTTGGTCGCGCCGTCCGCGCCGACGGAGATCTTGTTCGAGCCGTCGATGTGCGCGAACGCGTAGTTGAGGTGGGTGACCTTGTCCCACGGGATGTCCGGCGCGAGATAGGCGGGCGTGCCGTCCTTGCCGGTGCGCCAGCCGGTGAAGTAGCCGATCACCCGGCGCTGGTGGTCGGCGCCCATCTTCTCCCGGCCCTCGGCGTCGTAGACCGCGCAGTACGGGACATCGGCGCCGGGCGTCTTGTAGAGCCCGTCGGGGCGGCAGGACTCCTGGTCGGCGGCGTGCGAGACGGTGGCCGGGAGCCCGGCGAGGACCAGGCCGGCGACCGCGGCCACCGCGGCGAACAAGGCGGGTCTCGCTCGGTTGCGTGACAGCAAGTCGGTTCCTCTCCACGGAAGTTGCGCAGACAGTAGGGAGGACTAGACCAATGAGTCAATAGGTATGGACCAATTCACGGATGGACCAATGTGCCGATGTAGATGTCCAGGCATGCATCCTGTGAGCCAGCCCACAGCCCTCACCCGCATGGACGTCGATCGGGCGTGGCACACTGGCCCTGTACCAGAAGCAGCGCACTCCGGGGTCGGTGAAAGTCCGAACCGGCGGTTACAGTCCGCGACCCGGTCGCCTCCAGCGGCCGGTTGACCAGGTGAAATTCCTGGACCGACGGTTAAAGTCCGGATGGGAGGCAGTGCGCGGCGGGCGGGCATTCGTGCGCGCCGCCGATATGAGCTCGTCCCCTGCGGACGGGTCTGTCCGGCGTCGCTCCCGGTGTCGTCGTCCGTGTCTCTGTCGTTCTTCGACAGCCCCGGAGTCCGTGCCCCCATGAGGCAGGGAGGACCCGGGAAGTGTTCACCGGAATCGTCGAAGAGCTGGGCGAGATCACCGCCGTCGAGAACCTCGGCGACGCCTGTCGCTTCCGTCTGCGCGGCCCCGTCGTCACCGACGGCGCCAAGCACGGTGACTCCATCGCGGTCAACGGCGTCTGCCTCACGGTCGTGGACCACGAGGGCGACGAGTTCACCGCCGATGTGATGGCCGAGACCCTGAACCGCTCCAGCCTGGGCGCCCTCGACATCGGCTCCCGCGTCAACCTGGAGCGCCCCACCGCGGTCGGCGCGCGCCTCGGCGGGCACATCGTGCAGGGCCATGTCGACGGCACCGGCGAGGTGCTGGAGCGCAAGCCCTCCGACAACTGGGAGATCATCAAGATCTCGCTCCCCGCGGACCTCGCCCGGTATGTCGTCGAGAAGGGCTCCATCACCGTCGACGGCATCAGCCTCACCGTCGTCGACGCGGGCCCCGACTACTTCACCGTCAGCCTCATCCCCACCACCCTCGCCCTGACCACGCTCGGCATCAAGCAGCCCGGCGACCCGGTCAACCTGGAAGTCGACGTCGTCGCCAAGTACGTCGAGCGGCTCCTCGGAGCGACCAAGTGAACTGGCTCAACTCCGAGGCCTTCGTCCTGTTCGGCCAGCACATCATCTGGTCGGACATGGTCGGCAACACCCTGGGCCTCATCACCCTCGCCCTCGGCTTCCGCCGCTCCCTGTGGACCTGGCCGGTCCAGTTCCTCTCCGGCCTCGTCCTCTTCGGCGCCTTCTACGGCCATCTGACCGGCAGCGCCGGCAAGCAGGTCGTCGTCATGGCCGTCGCGCTGTACGGCTGGTGGCAGTGGAACCGCGGCACCGCCCGTGCCGAGGACGGCAAGGTCGCCGTCCGCT
The DNA here is from genome assembly GCF_036173105.1 of Streptomyces sp. NBC_00287. NCBI lineage: Bacteria > Bacillati > Actinomycetota > Actinomycetes > Kitasatosporales > Streptomycetaceae > Streptomyces > Streptomyces sp. NBC_00287. The sequence continues at coordinate 1,686,359 of NZ_CP108053.1, read as the reverse complement.
TCGCCACCTGGACCGAGCGCGGTGCGATGGCCGCAGCGGCCGCCGCCGGCACCGTCGCCGTGGCCCTGCTCTTCAAGGCGTACCCGAGCCTGTCCTGGGACCCTTGGCCGGACGCCTACATCTTCGTCGGCACGATCGTCGCCATGTACGCCCAGGCCCGCGGCATGGTCGAGTTCTGGTTCGCCTGGCTCCTCGTCGACCTGGTCGGCGTCCCGCTGAACTTCGCGAACGGCTACGCCTTCTCCGGCTTCGTCTACGTCATCTACGGCGCGCTCGTCCTGTGGGGCATGCGCGACTGGTGGCTGCGCTCCCGCAGGGACACGCGGCCCGTCCTGGAAGGAGCGCCCGCGTGAGCACCTCACCCGTTCTGTACAGCACCGACAACATCGAGGACTGGTCGCTCGACCCGGTCGAGCAGGCCATCGCCGACATCGCCGCCGGCCGCCCGGTCGTGGTCGTCGACGACGAGGACCGGGAGAACGAGGGCGACCTCGTCATCGCCGCCGAGAAGGCGACCCCCGAGATCGTCGCGTTCATGATGAGCGAGTGCCGCGGTCTGATCTGCGCCCCCATGGAGGGCGAGGAGCTGGACCGGCTGCGCATCCCGCAGATGGTCGAGAACAACACCGAGTCCATGAAAACCGCGTTCACAGTCACGGTGGACGCCTCGGGCGCTCACGGTGTGACCACCGGTATCTCGGCCTCGGACCGCTCGACCACGCTTCAGCTGCTGGCGAGCGGCGAGTCGGGGGCCGACGACTTCGTCCGCCCCGGCCATATCTTCCCGCTGCGCGCCAAGCCCGGCGGCGTCCTGGCCCGCAACGGCCACACCGAGGCCGCCGTCGACCTCGCCCGTCTCGCGGGCCTGCGCCCGGCCGGCGCCATCGTGGAGATCGCCGGCGAGGACGGCCGGATGCTCCGCCTCCCCGAGCTGATCCCGTTCGCCCGCAAGCACGGCCTGACGATCATCTCCATCGAGGACCTGATCGCCTACCGCCGCTCCGCCGAGCCCACCGTCCGCCGCGAGGCCGAGGTCCACCTGCCGACCTCCCACGGCACCTTCACGGCGTACGGCTACCGCTCCACCGTCGACGGCGTCGAGCACGTCGCCCTGGTGCACGGCGAGATCGGCGACGGCGAGGACGTCGTGGTCCGCGTCCACTCCGAGTGCCTCACCGGCGATGTCTTCGGCTCGCTGCGCTGCGACTGCGGCCCCCAGCTGGACGCCGCCCTGGACCGCATCCAGGAAGAAGGCCGAGGAGTGGTGGTCTACCTGCGCGGCCACGAGGGACGCGGCATCGGCCTGCTGTCCAAGCTGCGCGCCTACGAGCTCCAGGAGCGCGGCCGCGACACCCTGGACGCCAACCTGGAGCTCGGCCTGCCCGCCGACGCGCGGGACTACGCGGCCGGCGCCCAGATCCTCGAGGACCTCGGCGTGCGCAGCGTGCGCCTGATGACCAACAACCCCGACAAGACCGACGCGCTCGTGCGGCACGGCATCAAGGTCACCGACCGGGAGCCGATGCCCGTCACCGCGGGCGAGCACAACCTCCGGTACCTGCGCACCAAGCGGGACCGGATGGGACACGACCTGCCCTGGCTGGAGGCGGCCCCGGCCGTCTCCGCCTGCGCCAACCAGTAAGAGAGCAACGAGGAGAGACGTGAGCGGCAAGGGTGCACCGGAACTGTCCGTACAGGGCGTGGGCGATCTGCGGGTCGCCGTCATCGCGGCGCAGTGGCACGAGAAGGTGATGGACGGCCTGGTGGACGGCGCCCTGCGCGCCCTGCACGACCTCGGCATCGACGAGCCGACCCTGCTCAGGGTGCCGGGCACCTGGGAGCTCCCGGTCGTCGCCAAGGTCCTCGCGGGCCGCGGCTACGACGCCGTCGTCGCCCTCGGCGTCGTCATCCGGGGCGGCACCCCGCACTTCGAGTACGTGTGCCAGGGCGTCACCCAGGGCCTCACCCAGGTCTCGGTCGAGACCGGCGTCCCCGTCGGCTTCGGCGTGCTCACCTGCGACACCGAGGAGCAGGCCCTGGACCGGGCCGGTCTGACCGGCTCCAACGAGGACAAGGGCCACGAGGCGGTGACCGCGGCCGTGGCGACCGCGGCCACCCTGCGTTCAGTATCTGAACCCTGGCGCTGACGAACCGGGTATGTGGCATAGGCTGAGCGTCACCATGTCCAAGAAGACGTTCGAGGAGCTCTTCACCGAGCTCCAGCACAAGGCCGCCAACGGCGATCCCGCCACTTCCCGCACCGCGGAACTGGTCGAGAAGGGCGTTCACGCCATCGGCAAGAAGGTCGTCGAAGAGGCCGCCGAGGTCTGGATGGCCGCCGAGTACGAGGGCAAGGACGCGGCCGCCGAGGAGATCTCGCAGCTGCTGTACCACGTCCAGGTGATGATGGTCGCGCGCGGGATCTCCCTCGACGACGTCTACGCCCACCTCTGAAGCCGCCGTACCCACCCGCACATCTCACGCAAAGGAAGCCGACCTCATGCTGCGCATCGCCGTCCCCAACAAGGGTTCCCTGTCAGGCCCTGCGGCGGAGATGCTGCATGAGGCCGGCTACCAGCAGCGCCGCGAGTCCAAGGAGCTGCGGATCGTCGACCCGGAGAACGAGGTCGAGTTCTTCTACCTCCGCCCCCGCGACATCGCGATCTACGTCTCCTCCGGCCGCCTCGACATCGGCATCACCGGCCTCGATCTGCTGATCGACTCCGGCGCCAACGCCGAGGTGATCCTCCCGCTCGGCTTCGCCCGCTCCACCTTCCGCTTCGCCGCCAAGCCCGGCACCGCGGACGGCATCGAGGACCTCAAGGGCAAGACGATCGCCACCTCCTACGAGGGCATCGTCGAGGGACACCTCGCCGACAAGGGCATCGACGCCTCCGTCGTCCACCTCGACGGCGCCGTCGAGACGGCCATCGAGCTCGGTGTCGCCGAGGTCATCGCCGACGTCGTCGAGACCGGCACCTCGCTGCGCAACGCCGGTCTTGAGGTCTTCGGCGAGCCGATCATGAAGTCCGAGGCCGTTGTGATCCGCCGGACCGGCACCGACGGCGAGGACCCCAAGGTGCAGCAGTTCCTGCGCCGCCTCCAGGGCGTCCTGGTGGCCCGGACGTACGTGATGATGGACTACGACTGCCGGGTCGAGCAGTTGGAGAAGGCCGTCGCCCTCACGCCGGGCCTGGAGTCCCCGACCGTCTCCCCGCTGCACAACGAGGGCTGGGTCGCCGTCCGCGCGATGGTCCCGTCCAAGGAAGCCCAGCGGATCATGGACGACCTGTACGACATCGGCGCGCGGGCCATCCTGACGACGGCCATCCACGCCTGCCGTCTCTGAGAGCCCAGCGATGTCCGACCTCCCCGCACTTCCCGTCACCTTCCGGCCGGCCCGCACCCGGGCCGTCCTGCTCACCGCCGGTACCGCGATCTTCGTGGTGATCACCGCGGTGGCGCTGCTGCTGGAGAAGCTCGGCCCCGGCGAGCGCCTGAGCTTCGTCCTCACCGGGGCGCTCATGTTCGGCGTCCTGGCCCTGCTCGCCCGGGTCAAGGTGGTCGCCGACACGTCCGGCGTGACCGTCGTGAACATCGCCAGCACGCGTCGTCTCGACTGGGCCGAGATCATCCAGGTGAACCTGCGGCCCGGCGACCCCTGGGTCTTCCTCAACCTCAGCGACGGCACCAGCCTGCCCGCACTGGGCATCCAGCCGGGCATCGCCAAGCAGCGGGCCATCGCCGACGCCCGCGCCCTTCGGGCGCTCGTGGAAGCCAGCACCACGGGGGATCTGCCTTAGACGCCCCTGTCTTGATTAATCTGTTGGCGGAGGCGTTTTCGTGACGCCTCCGCCGCTGATGTTCCCCCTGGTCTTCAGAGGCCCCCTGCTACCCGAGGAGTGACTCCCTCCAGCGATGGACGGATCGTCCTGTAGTACCTGCGCCGCCCCCTCCCGACATATCGAGGCGGCGGCATGACCATCCCCCTGCTGCTCCTTGGCGCGGCATTCCTGCTGATCCTCGCCAACGGCTTCTTCGTGGCCGCCGAGTTCGGCCTGGTCACGGTCGAACGCCCGGAGGCCGAGAAGGCCGCCGCCGAGGGCGACCGCCGCGCCCGTACGGTCGTCGAGTCGCTGAAGGAACTCTCCTTCCAGCTCTCCGGCACCCAGCTCGGCATCACCATCACCTCCCTCGTCGTCGGCATGCTCGCCGAACCGGCGCTCGCGGCGCTGCTTCACGGCCCGATCACCGCGCTCGGCATCCCCGAGGGCGCGGTCTCCGGGGTCGCCGTAGCCGTCGGCATGCTGATGGCGTCGGCCGTGCAGATGGTGATCGGCGAACTCGTGCCCAAGAACTGGGCGGTGTCCCGCCCCTTGCAGGTCGCGCGGTTCGTCGCGGGCCCGCAGCACCTGTTCGCGCGGGTCTTCCGGCCGGTGATCGCCGGTCTGAACTCCGTCGCCAACCGTCTCGTCCGCGCGCTCGGCATCGAGCCCACCGAGGAGCTGGCCAGCGCCCGCACCCCCGGCGAACTCGTCTCCCTGGCCCGCCACTCCGCCCGGGCCGGCACGCTTGAACAGGACACCGCGGACCTCTTCGTCCGGACCCTGTCCCTCGGCGAGCTGACCGCGCAGCATGTGATGACCCCGCGCGTGAAGGTCAGCGCGCTCCAGTCGTCGGCGACCGCCGAGGACGTGGTCAACCTGACCCGCGCCACCGGCCTGTCCCGCTTCCCCGTCTACCGGGAGCGGATCGACGAGGTCGTCGGCATGGTTCACCTCAAGGACGCCCTCGCCGTCCCCGCGGCCGACCGGCTGCGCACCCCCGTCGGCCGGATCGCCCGCCCCGCCCTACTGGTCCCCGAGACCCTGCCGGTACGGCCCCTGCTCACCCGGCTGCGCAGCGAACAGCCCATCGCCGTCGTCGTCGACGAGTACGGCGGTACGGCCGGTGTGGTCACCCTGGAGGACATCGTCGAGGAGCTCGTCGGCGAGGTCCGCGACGAGCACGACGACGTGCTCAACGAACCCCCCGAACTCGCCGCCGCCCCCGCGGAGGACGGCAGGCCCGCCTGGGACGCCGACGGCAGCTGCCGCGTCGACATCCTCCAGCGGATAGGACTCGACGTGCCCGAGGGCCCGTACGAGACCGTCGCGGGCCTGGTCGCCGACCTGCTCGGCCGGATCCCGGTCCCCGGGGACAAGGCCGAACTGCCCGGCTGGCGTCTCTCGGTGCGCCAGGTCGGCCACTACCGCGCAGAACGGGTCCGCCTCGTGCGCACCGCCCCCGTGGTGGAGGCCGCCCGATGAGCGTGCTCCAACTCCTGTTCGCCGCCCTGCTGGTGCTCGCCAACGGCTTCTTCGTCGGCGCCGAGTTCGCCCTGGTCTCCGTCCGCCGCAGCCAGATCGAGCCGCTCGGCACGGCCCGGGCACGGCAGGTGCTGTACGGCCTGGAACACCTGCCGCAGATGATGGCGGCGGCCCAGTTCGGCATCACCGTCTGCTCGCTGACCCTCGGCGCGGTCGCCGAGCCGACGGTCGCGCACATCCTGGAACCGCTCTTCGAGTGGGTCCACCTCCCGCACGCGATGATCCACCCGCTGGGCTATGTCATCGCGCTCGCGACCGTCGTCTTCTTCCACCTCGTCATCGGCGAGATGGTCCCGAAGAACCTGGCGATGGCCGCGCCCGAGAAGGCCGCGCTGTGGCTCAGCCCCGGCCTGGTCGCCTTCGCCCGCCTGTGCCGGCCCCTCACCGTCGCCCTCGGCGCCTGTGCGCAGGGCATCCTGCGGCTCTTCCGGGTCGAGCCCAAGGACGAGGTCGAGGCGGTCTTCACCAGCGTGCAGCTGGGCCGTCTCGTCGAGGACGCGGGACAGGCGGGCCTGCTCGACCCCGAGGAGCAGGAGCGTCTGGAGGACGCCCTGGAGCTGGGCTCCCGCCCGGTGACGGATGTGCTCCTCGGCCGCGAGTCCCTGGTGACGGTCCCGCCCTCGGTCACCCCGGGCCAGATCGTCGAGCTGACCGCCCGCACCGGCTACTCCCGCTTCCCGGTGGTGGCGGACACGGGCGCCTTCATGGGCTACCTGCACGTGAAGGACGTACTGGACCTGGAGGACTCGGAGCGTGCGGTCCCCCAGCAGGTCTGGCGCCCCATGACGACCCTCCGCCCCGAACTCCCCCTGGACGACGCCCTGACGGTGATGCGCCGAGCGGCCACGCATCTGGCACAGGTCGCGGACGCGTCGGGCAAGGTGCTGGGGCTGGTGGCGCTGGAGGACGTACTGGAGCTGCTGGTGGGGGAGGTCACGGACCCGGCGCACCGGGAGCTGCCCAGGCAGGCGTTGGCTTCATAGCTCGGGACGGGGGGCCGCGGGCGGCCTGCTCGGGTCACAACCCCGGCGGATCCTGCGGCCCCCGCCCCGACAACACTTCCCCATACGCCTGCATAAGATCCGGCAACCGCAGTGTCGACAAGTCGTCCCGAGTCAAAGCCCCCGGATACGTCGTCAACCGCAAATCCCGATACGCGCAGCTCTTCTCGTACAGCGTCCGCAGGAACCGCCCGTTCCCCAGCTCGTCGATCCACCCCTGATCCACCACATGCCCGGCGATGGAGCGCAGCTCGTCCAGCGCCTCCTCGTCCCACACGTCACCGTTCTCCGCGGCGAGCACCTCACCGATGGAGGTGAGTTCGAGGGGCCGGTAGGAGGGGAAGTCCACGCGGGTGGTGAAGCGGGAGGACAGCCCGGGGTTGGCGGCCAGCAGGCGGTCCATGCCCTCGGGGTAGCCGGCGAGGATCACGACCAGGTGGTCCCGGTTGTCCTCCGCCCGCTTCAACAGCACCTGCAGCGCCTCGTCGCCGTACGCATCGCCCTTGCCGTACCCGGAGTTGGACAGCGAATACGCCTCGTCGACGAACAGCACCCCACCCAGCGCGGAGTCGATCAGCTCGTTCGCCTTCACGGCCGTCTGCCCGAGGTACTCGCCCACGAGATCGGCCCGCTGCGCCTCCACCAGATGGTCACCACCGAGCAGCCCCAGGGCATAGAACACCCTGCCCAGAATGCGCGCGACCGTGGTCTTGCCGGTGCCGGAGGGGCCGGAGAAGACGAAGTGCCGTTTGGGCGGCTGGACCGGCAGTCCCTGCCCCGCCCGCAGCCGGGCCATGTTCAACTGCGCGGACAGCGCCTTGACCTGGCGCTTGACCGGCTCCAGGCCCACCATGCGCTCGAGTTCGGCGAGCGCCTCCTCGAGTAATGCGGGGTCCGTGGGCCCGGCAGGCAGCGGCTGGCCGGAAAGGCTCGCCCGCTCGCGGACACCCGGGTCGGGCACCGGGGGAAGCGGCCCGGACGGCGGCAGATCGGGGCCGGAGAGCTTCAGCTCACGCCCCTCGCCGAAGATGGGGTCGAGTGAGTCGGGCCCGTCGACGGAGTCCTGGCCGAGACCGGTGAGCGTGATCGGCGCGAGATCGCCGGTCTCCTCGTACCCGTCGCCCTCGGCGATGGCGGCGAGCCGGGCCGAGGTGTCCATGAAGGCGGGGTCGACGCGGTGCACGGCCCGGTAGAGGGGGAGCGCGGCGGCCGACCGGCCGGTGCCCTCATGGGCCCGCGCCAGCCAGTACCGCAGCTCCTTGCGCTGCGGCTGTTCGCTGCGGCAGCGCATCAGGGCCGCCGAGAGCAGCGGTTCGGCCTGGCCGTACATCTCGAGCCGGACCCGGGCCATGCCGCCGAAGAGTCCGGCCTCGATCCCGAGCATGGGGTCGTCGAGCAGCGGGTCGGTGTGCCGGACGAGCTGTTCCCAGTCCTTGACCAGATAGGCCCGGCAGGCGTGCAGGAAGCGGACCTGGGCGTCGGCGTCCACCGGCGGCAGACCGGCGAGCGCCCGGTCCAGCTCCGGCACATGCCGGCCGTCCAGCCAGTGCGAGGCGTGCGCGAGCAGCAGATCGCGCGGGCTCTCCAGCACCGGCTGCACCCACCAGCCCAGCCAGTACCAGGAGTTGAGAGTACGGCGGTGCCGGGCGCGCTGTTCCCCGAAGCGGTCCCGGTGCCGGAACATCCGCAGCAGCGCGGTTGTCGTGTCCACGCGCAGCGCGTGCAGGCCGAGCCAGCCGTCGGCCATGCCGGGATCGATCCGCACCGCGGTGCGGAACTCCTCCTCCGCCTGCGGATAAGCGCCCATGGTGTAGGCGTCCACGCCTCGCAACCAGGCGAGGTCGGCCGGGGCCTCGGGGCCCTGCATGCCGAAGTCCATCACGTCCCCCACAAACCGTGCCCCCGTCGGTTGGCCACCGAGCCGTCGCCCGTCGGCCTTTGGAGTAGAACCGCCGTACTGCGGACCGGAGTTGCAACGGTGCGCGGAGCAGCAGTCCCAGGTCGCACCGAGGGCATCGTACCTGCGGTGGTGTCGCCCGCCCCAGGGTGCCGCACCGGCCGTTTGGCGAGGTGGGAGCAGTGGGGGCGCACAGCCTTCGGTAACCGAGGGTGAGCGAATCACGGCTCGTTGCGGCCGGAAAACGGGGTGAGGGCAGAACGAAGCCCCCGATCACGGGGGAACAACCGGGGGCTTCGCGTCTGGCGGGCGGTCTGCGTCGACCGCACATTGAGAACGTAAGACCTGTACGGCCCTTGGGTCAAGCCGAGTTGGGGCAGTCCGACAAGTTCCCGCCGACCCCTCTTCACAACTTCACCACATTGCGGATGGTCCCTCACTCAGCGTGATGAGCTGGTCCATTTCTACGGTCCCGGCAGGCCCGGGACGCAACTCGTACCCCTTCGCGCACTGCCGTACCAATACGTCGGCGAAGGGGCGCGAGGGGTCCACGGCGAAATGCTTCTGTTCCGCCCCGACCCAGCCGTCCCAGAACTCCCGTTGCTCCGCGCCGTCCCGCGAGCGGCCGCGCGCCCAGGACTCCGCCTGCGGAAGATCCATCCACAGCAGGAAGGCCAGATACGGCCGCAGCGCGCGCCGCCCGGCGCCGACCCCCTCGACGAGGACGACCGGGGCGGGCGGCAGGGCGACGGGCTCCCGGAAGCGGCAGGCGCGCCAGTCGTAGGGGGCGTAATGAGCCGTCTCCCCGTGGGAGAGGGGCTCGATCACCTGGGTTCGCAGCCGGTCCGTCCAGTCGAACAGCTCGTCATGGCTGGCGATGTCGTCGAGCCGCAGCACCGGAGCCCCGCCCAGCACCCGCGCCAACCGCTCGGCGAACGTGGACTTCCCGGACCCGGCGTGCCCGTCGATACCGATCAGTCGGACGGGACCGCAGGACGCGGGGAGACGGTTGAGCCGTGCGGCGAGGTCGTGGATGGCGGTTCCCGGGGTGGAGTCGTGCGTGCACCGGAAGTCTAGTGATGCGGCACCTCGGGTGATGCCAGTGGTCGAGGCCAATATTCCTGGCGCGGCATGCTCCGAAGTGCTGGCAGCAGGCGTCGGCTGCGTCCATAGTTGGCGCACACATACGCACTGGACCTGCCCCGACTCGGACCACTGGGGGTCTTCCGCCCATGAGCAGATCCGAACAGCCGTCCCGCAGAACCGTTCTGACCGCCGCGGTCGCCGCAGCCGTGGCCGGCGGCGCAGGAGCGGTCCCGGCCGCAGCCGCCGGCACCCCCGGAGCGGCCGACGCCGCGCAGGCCGCGGCCCGCCAGATCGACAACCGGGCCTGGACGACGTACACCGACTGGCGCTCCGGCACCGCGAAGGGCACCCGCGCCGTCGCGGGCGCCCGTCCCGGCGTGGTGATCGGCGCCCCCATCGGCCTCGCCGACTACACCGACCCGCACACCGGCACCACCGCCACCTGGGAGTACGCCACCTGGACCTCGCCCGTCCACCGGCTTGCCGTGCCCTCGACCGAGGCCATCGCCTCCTGGAACGCGCACACCCCGGCCGGCACCTGGCTCCAGGTCGAGCTGAAGGGCACCTACTCCGACGGCACCGACACTCCCTGGTACGTCATGGGCCGCTGGGCCGCCGGTGACCAGGACATCAAGCGGACCTCCGTCGACGACCAGACCGACGACAAGTCCACGATCTGGACCGACACCTTCGCCATCGACGACCCGGCAACGGGCCTGCGTCTGACCTCGTACCGGCTGCGCCTCACCCTCTACCGCAAGCCGGGGACGAAGAAGACCCCTACCGTGTGGCGGCTGGGCGCGATGGGTTCCGACGTCCCGGACCGCTTCACCGTCCCGGCCTCCACACCCGGTCTCGCCCAGGAGCTGGCGGTCCCGCGCTACTCGCAGGACATCCACGTCGGCCAGTACCCCGAGTACGACAACGGCGGCGAGGCCTGGTGCAGCCCCACCTCCTCGCAGATGATCATCGAGTACTGGGGCGGCCGGCTCACCGAGGAGCAGCTCGCCTGGGTCGACCCGAGCTTCGCCGACCCGCAGGTGTGCCACGCGGCCCGGTTCACCTACGACCACCAGTACGCGGGCTGCGGCAACTGGCCCTTCAACGCGGCCTACGCGGCCACTTTCAAGGACCTCCAGGGCGTGGTCACCCGGCTCGGCTCGCTGACCGACCTGGAGACGCTGATCGCGGCGGGGATCCCGGCCATAACGTCCCAGTCGTTCCTGAAGGAGGAGCTGACCGGCGCGGGATACGGCACCTCCGGGCATCTGATGACCGTGATCGGTTTCACCGCGGAGGGCGATGTGGTCGCCAACGACCCGGCCTCGCCCAGCAACGCGGCGGTGCGGCGGGTCTACCGCAGGCGGGAGTTCGAGAACATCTGGCTGAGGACCAAGCGGTACAACGCCAGCGGCAAGGTCGTCTCGGGCACCGGAGGCGTCTGCTACCTGTACTTCCCGGCCCGTCCGTCGGTGCGCCAGCACATGGCGCTCGCGGCGGTGGGCGTGCGCTGAGACGTCGCATGACGACGGCCCCCGGACACTGCCGGGGGCCGTCCGCTGTGACCAAGGTCTCGGCCGCAAAAGCCCTGGTCGGTGGCAAGGTGGACGGATGAGTACGAATGCTGCCACCCTCACCCGAGTGCGCACCGGCGGTCCGAAGGAAGACGGCCCGAAGGTCCTCGAACACGTCATGGGCTGGACCCTCGTCGTGGTCGTCGCGATGCTCGTGACCCAGCTCGGTCTGATCTGACCTGACACATATTCGAACCTGACATACTGCGGATGTCCCGACGCCCGCCTGAGACCAGGGTCGAAATTGAATAGTCAGCAGCGCGTTGCCGTCGTCCGTCCCCGGGCGCGCGGCACCGAGCGATCGGCGGCCCGCCGCGCCGAACTCATCGCCATCGGGCGGAGATTGTTCGCCGACACGTCCTATGACGCGCTGTCGATGGACGACATCGCGCGGCAGGCGCATGTGGCCAAGGGACTGATCTACTACTACTTCCAGTCCAAGCGCGGCTATTACCTGGCGATCATCAACGACTCCGTCGCCGATCTGGTCACCTACGCGGCGAGCGGGGTCGAACTGCCCCCGGTGGAGCGGGTCCACCGCACGATCGACAGCTATCTGCGCTACGCCGAGCACAACCAGGCCGCCTACCGCACGATCGTCAGCGGCGGCGTCGGCTTCGACGCCGAGGTGCACGCCATCCGGGACGGGGTGCGCGAGGCGATCGTCGCGACCATCGCCGAGGGCGCGTACGGCCGTACCGACATCGCCCCGCTGGCCCGGATGGGCCTGCTGGCCTGGGTGTGCAGCGTCGAGGGCGCCGCCCTGGACTGGACGGACCATCCCGAACTCTCCCGCGACACCATGCGCGAACTGCTGGTGAAGACCCTGGGCGGCGCCCTGCGCGCGATCGAGGAGCTGGACCCCGCCTACCCGGCCCCCGAGCCCGCCCGCCGCGAGGCATGACGAAGGGGCGGAGTCTCGTGGTCTCCGCCCCCAAGTCCCCCGTATCAGGGGTTAGTTGATCGCCTTGATGAGCTCACCGCCCGCGGTGTCCCCGCTGAGCTCCCAGAAGAAGGTGCCCGCCAGGCCCTGCTGGTTCTTGTAGGTCATCTTCGTGGCGATGGTCGCCGGGGTGTCGTAACTCCACCAGTTGGAGCCGCACTTGGCGTAGGCGGTGCCGCCCACCTTGCCGGTCGCCGGGCACTTGGTCTTCAGGACCTTGTAGTCCTCGATGCCCTGCTCGTACGTCCCCGCCGCCGGGCCGGTCGCGGTGCCGCCGGGCGCCGACTGGGTCACTCCGGTCCAGCCGCGGCCGTAGAAGCCGATGCCGAGCAGGAGCTTGGAGGCCGGGATGCCGAGGCCCTTGAGCTTGGCGATGGTTGCCGAGCTGTACATGTTGGCTTTCGGGATGCCCGAGTAGGAGTTCAGCGGCGAGTGCGGAGCCGTCGGGCCCGTCGCGTCCCAGGCGCCGAAGTAGTCGTAGGTCATGGGGTTGTACCAGTTGACGTACTGTGCCGCGCCCGCGTAGTCCGCCGCGTCGATCTTGCCGCCCGCGGTGGCGTCGGCGGTGATCGCCGCGGTCACCAGGTTGCCGGTGCCGAACTTGGCGCGCAGGGCCTGCATCAGGTTCTTGAAGGCCGCACGTCCGCTGGTGTCACAGGTCGCGCCGCAGGCGTTCGGGTACTCCCAGTCGATGTCGATGCCGTCGAAGACATCCGCCCACTTGGAGTTCTCGACCAGGTTGTAGCAGGACTGGGCGAACGCGGCCGGGTTCTGGGCCGCCTGGCCGAAGCCGCCGGACCAGGTCCAGCCGCCGAAGGACCACAGCACCTTGAGGTTCGGGTGCTTCTTCTTCAGCTCGCGCAGCTGGTTGAAGGTGCCGCGCAGCGGCTGGTCCCAGGTGTCGGCCACACCGTCGACCGACTCGGCCGCGGTGTAGGTCCGCTCGGTGGCCGCGTAGTTGTCGCCCGCCACGCACTTGCCGCCGGTGACATTGCCGAAGGCGTAGTTGATGTGCGTGAGCTTGGCCGCGGAACCGGAGGTCTCGATGTTCTTGACGTAGTACTTGCGGTCGTAGGTGCCCCATTCGGTGAAGTAGCCGATCACCTTGGAGCCGGCGGCCGCCTCGGCCGCGGGAGCGCTCGATTTCGCGGTGGCCGAAGCGGTGGCCGATCCCGCCCCGGCGAGCAGCCCGGCGCCGAGAACTGCCGCGCAGGCGGCGGAGATCAGCGCCCGGAATCGGGTGCGGTGCGGAATGTGCATATCGGGTGTCTCCTCGTGGGGGAGAGGGGAACGCGTGCCGATTGGCATGAACGCGGTAAAGCGTTGCCCGCACATTAGGAGGACTAGACCAGTCGGGTCAATGGTTCGGACCAATTTCGCGCGGCTTGAGTTTTCTTGGAGTAAGCGGTCGTTAACTGGTGACTCGGTGCCTCCGATCGGGCATACTCACAGCGCAGAGCCGCTGGTCAGCAGCTTCCGTGACCCGGAGGCGCGAGCCGCCGGCCCGCACCCAGTGAGACCCGGCGGAGCCGCCCCACCCAAGGCGCACGTCCGCCGATGCGCCCGACAAGGGAGGAGAGCGTCGCCATGCCCGACCGCGCCCCGCAGCCGGTGGACCGGCAACTGCCCACGGACGAGGCCCGGGATCTGATCTCGCTCGTCCGCGATATCGCCCAGCGCGAGATCGCCCCGAAGGCGGCCGAGGAGGAGGACGCCGGACGCTTCCCGCGCGAGGTCTTCTCCCTGCTGTCGGAATCGGGCCTCCTCGGACTGCCCTACGACGCCGAGTACGGCGGCGGCGAGCAGCCGTACGAGGTCTACCTCCAGGTCCTCGAAGAGCTCGCCATGGCCCGGCTCACCGTCGGCCTCGGCGTCAGCGTGCACACCCTGTCCTCCTACGCCCTTGCCGCCTACGGCACCAAGGAGCAGCAGGTCGGGCATCTGCCCGCGATGCTCGGCGGGGGACTGCTGGGCGCCTACTGTCTGTCCGAGCCGTCGTCCGGATCGGATGCCGCGTCCCTGCGCACCAAGGCGGTGCGGGACGGCGACGACTGGGTGATCACCGGTACCAAGGCCTGGATCACCCACGGCGGCATCGCCGACTTCTACACGGTCATGGCCCGCACCGGCGAGGAGGGCCCGCGTGGGATCACCGCCTTCCTGGTGCCCGGCGACGCCGAGGGGCTGAGCGGGGCCGCGCCCGAGAAGAAGATGGGCATGAAGGGCTCACCGACCGCACAGGTCCACTTCGACGGGGTGCGGGTGCCGGACGAGCGGCGGCTCGGTGAGGAGGGGCAGGGCTTCGCCATCGCCCTGTCCGCGCTGGACTCCGGGCGGCTCGGCATCGCGGCCTGCGCGATCGGCGTTGCTCAGGCGGCCCTGGACGAGGCCGTGGCCTACGCCTCGGGGCGGCGCCAGTTCGGGCGGCCGATCTCCGACTTCCAGGGCCTGCGCTTCATGCTCGCCGACATGGCGACCCAGATCGAGGCGGGCCGCGCGCTGTACCTGGCGGCGGCACGACTGCGGGACGCGGGGCGGCCGTTCGCCAAGCAGGCGGCCATGGCCAAGCTGCACTGCACCGACACCGCGATGAAGGTGACCACCGACGCCGTGCAGATCCTCGGCGGGTACGGCTACACCGCCGACTTCCCGGCCGAGCGCTACATGCGCGAGGCCAAGGTGCTGCAGATCGTCGAGGGCACCAACCAGATCCAGCGCATGGTCATCGCCCGTCACCTCGCGGGTCCCGAGGGGCGCTGAACTCACCCGGCCGCACCGTCGGCGCCGCCAGCCGGACCCACTCCGGGTCGTGGCGGCCCGGCAGGGTGCGGCCCCGGTCCGCCCACGTGCGCAGCAGATCCTGGTAGATGGGCGGATCCTGGAGCTGTGGGGGCGCCAGCGGAACCGATTCTGTGGGAGGCGGCACGAAGACGCGTCGTTGACGCCCGGTCGTCGAATATGTGGGGGTCATACCAGGGCAACGCGGCGGCGACCGGGCAGGTCACCTCCTGACGGAATCGGGCGTGAGTTCGCGGACGGTCCCCGCATCTGGCCACCTGCACCCATCTGACGTACCGTCAGCTCAGCCGCCTCCAGGAGGTCTGCCGTGGCCGACGACCGCCCCGTACCGCTCGACGAGTACCTGGTGCACCAGGTGCCCCTCTCCATGAAGCACACGGCGACCGGCGACCGGAACGCCTACGACCGCTGCATCTTCCACGTCCTCGACCACGAGGGCCGGGCGCTGCTGATCGTCGGGCTGGGGGTGTACCCGAACCTGGGCGTGATCGACGCCTACGCGACGCTGCGGATCGGGGACACCCTGCACGCGGCGCGGGCCTCGGACGCCCTCGGCGAGGACCGGATGCGGCTCGTCGTGGGGCCGCTCAGGATCGAGGTCCAGGAGCCGCTGCGCCGACTGCGCCTGGTGAGCGACGACGAATCGTTGTCGTACGACCTGACCTGGACCGCCGAATTCCCGGCGCTGTGGGAACCCCACCACACGCAGCGCCGCGGCGACCGGCTCACGCTGGAGGGCCGTCGCTTCGTGCAGGCGGGCGGCGTGGAGGGCATGATGCGGGCCGGCGGCGAGGAGTTTCGTGTCACGCCCACCGCGTGGACCGGCACCCGCGACCGCAGCTGGGGCGTACGCCCCGTCCCCGGCGAGGAGGGAGGCCGGTTGGCCGAGGAACACCCGACGGAAGGGTTCCACTGGCTCTGGTGCCCCGTTCGCTTCGACGACCGCTTCCTGATGGTGATCGTCCAGGAGGACGCCGACGGCTACCGAACGCTCAACGACGCCACCCTCGTCCGCCCCGGCAGGCGGGACCGCCAACTCGGCTGGCCTCAGCCGGAGATCACCTACCGCTCCGGCACCCGCCACCCCGAACGGGCCCTCGTTCACCTCGGCGACCCGCGCAAGCCGCAGGAATTGGAGGTCGAGATCCTCACCTCCTCCCCGCTCGCCGTCGGCGCAGGCTATCCCCCCGCCGACGACTGGCAGCACGGCACCTGGCGCGGTCGCGGCTGGACCGACCGGCGCACCTACGACCTCGCGGAACCGCACCCCTTGGCCGCGTACGGGGTCACCGACCACGCCGCCCGCTTCCGCCTCGACGGCCGGGTCGGACACGGCATCTTCGAGCACGGCTCGTTCGGACGGCACGATCCGAGCGGGTTCACCGGCTTCGAGTCGGTCGCGCCATAAGGGGGTTGAGCCCATGCCGTCAGCACCTCGTCCGCGTACCAGCACACGTGACCCCGAGGACATCGCACGCCGCCTCTCCGACTGGCTCGACACCCGGCTGCCCGGCGCCAAGGCGGTCGGAGTCAGCGTCCCCGCCTCCAACGGCATGTCCAGCGAGACGCTGCTCTTCGACATCGAGCATCCCGAACCGCCCCTGCGGGCCTGCGCGTTGCGGCTGGCGGCGGATCCCGGCGCGTACACCGTCTTCCCGGTCTACGACATGGTCCGCCAGTACCGCACCATGCGCGTTGTGGGGCAGCACTCCGACCTGCCCGTGCCGAAGGTGCTGTGGCTGGAGGAGGACCCCGGCCCGCTCGGCGCGCCCTTCTTCGTCATGGAACGTGTCGAGGGGCGGGTGCCGCCGGACGTCATGCCCTACACGTACGAGGGCAACTGGCTGCACGCGGCGAGCGACGAGGAGCGCGAGCGCCTGGAGGCGGCGTCGATCGGGCTGCTGGCCCGACTGCACGACCAAGTGCCTCTGAAGGAGGCCGAGTTCCTCGCGCTGCCGGGCGAGGGTGACGCCCTGCACCGCCATGTCGCGGCCCAACGGGCGTACTACGAATGGGTCGTCGACGGCGTCCCGCGCTCACCGCTCATCGAGGACGCCTTCGACCGGCTCGCCGACCTCTGGCCCCAGGATCCCGGCACACCCGTTCTCAACTGGGGCGACGCGCGCATAGGCAATGTGGTCTACGCAGGGTTCGAACCCGCGGCCGTCCTCGACTGGGAGATGGCGGCCCTCGCCCCGCGTGAGGTGGACCTCGGCTGGACGATCTATCTGCACCGTTTCTTCCAGGACCTGACCGTCGCCTTCGGGCAGCGCGGACTGCCGGGCTTCCTGCGCCGCGACCGGGTAGAGGCGCGCTACGCCGAACTCACCGGCCACACCCCGCGCGACATGGAGTTCCACACCCTGTACGCCGCGCTGCGGCACGCCATTGTCATGCTGCGCGTCGCCTACCGGCAGGTGCGCTTCGGCGAAGCCGTCGTCCCGGCGGATCCGGACACACTGATCCTGCACCACGGCAGTCTGCGCGCCATGGTGCAGGGCAGCTACTGGGATTGAGCCAAGCGGTTCCTGCCGCTGCTGTGTGCTCAGGCGGCGTGGCGCCGCATCGTCGGCACCCGCATCGGGCGCGAGCCCGGGCCGCCGACGTGCGAGAAGGGCTGCGTCCGCCAGTCGAGCCCCTGAGGGAGCGTCAACAACAGGGCGGTGTCCTGCTCCTGGGGCTCGGCCGACTCGTCCGCGGCGCGGGCGTCGGCGGCGCGACGGCCGGTGCCGGCGCACACCGTCAGGCCGAACGGGTTCCACGGCGAGGCGCACAGCGCGTGCTCGGGCAGGACCTCCTCGTCCGCCAGCAGCGCGATGGGCTGCGCGCAGTCCGGGCAGATCACCCGGTACATCTCGAAGGTGTCGTACGCGTCGAACTCCTCGTCGGCGAAGTCGGATCCGTCGGGTTCGACGCCCTCCGGCTCGGGCTCGACGACAAGCTGCGGGCGCTTGGCTGCGGTACGACCAGGGCGCTTAAGACTCTGCATGGGATTCTCCCCCTCGGGCTGGGCCGGGCCGTTCAGGCACTGCGGCCTCGACCACAGCAAGCACTTCCCGTCCCGTCTCGGCGGTAATCACGAGAACATCACGGAGCCGGTCAGGGGGCTGTGGCGTTCGTCACATGCCGCCCGCAGGTGCCCGGGGCGGCCGGTTTGTCCCCCACGCGGCTCACGGACTCCTCCCCGTCACATCACGAACCGGACATGACCTGGGTCGCTCAGGTATCCCAGGAGGTCAGGGGCACTGTAGGTTCTTGCGCCATGGAGGAGCTGGACCGACAGATCGTGCAGCTGCTCGTCAAGGACGGGCGGATGAGCTACACAGACCTGGGCAAGGCCACGGGCCTGTCCACGTCGGCCGTGCACCAGCGGGTGCGACGGCTCGAACAGCGTGGCGTCATCCGTGGCTACGCCGCGGTCGTGGACCCCGAGGCCATCGGGCTGCCCATGACCGCGTTCATCTCGGTGAAACCGTTCGACCCCAGCGCACCCGACGACATCGCGGACCGCCTCGCCGGGGTCCCCGAGATCGAGGCGTGCCACAGCGTCGCGGGCGACGAGAACTACATCCTCAAGGTGCGCGTGTCCACGCCGCACGAGCTGGAGGAACTGCTGGCACGGCTGCGCTCGCTGGCGGGGGTGTCCACGCGGACGACGGTGGTGCTCTCCACTCCCTACGAGGCGCGCCCGCCGCGTATCTGAGCCGACTTGCGTGCCGCCTGGGCAGAGCAGGCGCTGTCTCCCATGGAGCGCGACCGGTCGCTGCGCGCACGCGGACGGCGGAGCGCACGCCGGGCCCGGGTCACCGCCCTCGACGCCGTACGAAGCACGCCCCGCCGCGTCTCCGACCCCACCTGGGTGCCGGGCGGCCGGGGCGAGGCGGGAGACTGTTCCCCATGAGTGAGCGCACCGCCGAGTCCGAGTCGAACACCGTCCTGCTCCGCCGGGGGGAAGTCCACAGCCCCGCCGACCCGTTCGCCACCGCGATGGTCGTCGAGCGCGGCCAGGTCGCCTGGGTCGGATCGGAAGGCGCCGCGGACGCCTTCGCGGACGGCGTGGACGAGGTCGTGGACCTGGACGGCGCGCTCGTCACCCCGGCCTTCACCGACGCCCATGTGCACACCACCGCCACGGGCCTCGCCCTGACCGGCCTCGACCTGTCCGCCGCCCCCTCCCTGGAGGCGGCCCTCGATCTCGTACGGGACTTCGCCGCCGCCCGCCCGAACGATCGCGTCCTTCTGGGCCACGGCTGGGACTCCGCCCGCTGGCCCGGCGGCCGCCCGCCGACCCGGGCCGAGCTGGACGCGGCCACCGGTGGACGGCCCCTGTATCTGTCCCGTATCGACGTCCACTCGGCGGTCGTGACGACGGCCCTGCTCGACATGGCGTCCCTGGGCCGGATCGACGGCCCGCTCACCGCCGACGCCCACCACGCCGTACGCGCCGCCGCGCTCGGCGCGGTGACGCCGGCTCAGCGCATCGAGGCCCAGCGGGCCGCCCTCGTCCACGCCGCCTCCCTCGGCATCGGCTCCCTCCACGAGTGCGCGGGCCCGGAGATCTCCTCCGAGGACGACTTCACCGGCCTGCTCCGGCTCGCCGCCGAGGAGGCCGGACCCCGGGTCGTCGGATACTGGGCCGAGCAGGATGTCGAAAAGGCGCGGGAGCTCGGCGCGGCCGGCGCCGCGGGCGACCTCTTCATCGACGGCGCCCTCGGCTCGCACACCGCCTGTCTGCACCGGCCGTACGCCGACGCCGAGCACACCGGCCTCGCCTACCTGGACGCTGCCGCCGTCGCCGCCCATGTCGCCGCCTGCACCGAGGCGGGCCTCCAGGCCGGCTTCCACGCGATCGGCGACGCCGCCGTGACCGCCGTCGTCGAGGGCGTGCGCGCCGCCGCCGAGAAGGTCGGCCTCGCCCGTGTCCGCGCCGCCCGGCACCGGATCGAGCACGCCGAGATGCTCACCCCCGAGACGATCGCCGCCTTCGCCGAGTTCGGCCTGACCGCCTCCGTCCAGCCCGCCTTCGACGCACTGTGGGGCGGCGAGGACGGCATGTACACCGCTCGCCTGGGCGCCGAACGGGCCCGCTCCCTGAACCCCTTCGCGGCCCTGCTGCGGGCCGGTGTCCCGCTCGCCTTCGGCTCCGACAGCCCGGTGACGCCCCTGGACCCCTGGGGCACGGTCCGCGCCGCCGCCTTCCACCGCACGCCCGAGCACCGGATCTCGGTACGCGCCGCGTTCACGGCCCACACGCGGGGCGGCTGGCGCGCGATCGGGCGGGACGACGCGGGCGTCCTGGTCCCCGGCGCGCCCGCCGACTACGCCGTGTGGCGCACCGACGAACTCGTGGTCCAGGCCCCGGACGACCGGGTCGCCCGCTGGTCCACCGACCCGCGCTCCGGCACTCCCGGTCTCCCCGATCTCACCCCGGGCCGTGACCTGCCCGTCTGTCTGCGCACGGTGGTCGGTGGACGGACGGTGTTCGTACGGCCGGGCGAGTGATCTCCCGGGGTGGCGTGCCGCCGATTGTGCCCGCCGCCCCGTCGCGCGACCTGCGCATTCCCACGCGCTGACCAGGGCGTTGAGCAGAGATCCGCAGGTCAAACGGCTGTTGACAGCCGATGGCGGGGGGCCGGTAGGTTCGGCCGAGTCCACCACCGGACGCCCGACCAGGAATGCGTGAACGTTCCGGGAACTCGTCGCAACGCCGCTGGGTCAGGGACGGTGTCCCGCACCGGGGCACCGCCACTGGGAGCCAGGCTCAGCGCCCACGCCACGACGAGGGAACGTTCCGGCCGGTCGGGGAGGTGTGACCCGGGTGGGGCCCGGGCGCTCAGTAGACAACGGCTTTCGGTCGACCCGCAGCCAGCGGGCCCCAGGTCGGCCCGAAGGGCGCCGGGCCCCCATCCGCAGGGCGCGTGCATGATCCGAAAAGCAGATGGCTACCCCGCTCTTGTGCAATCGACACCACCATACGAACGTGATGTCACGTAATCGCAGGCCGCGCCCACTAAGGTGGACCTTCTGCGGACGCACACGAAGGGGCAGCAGTGAACGACGGCGACGGGATCCGTGAGACCGAGGCCTCGGGGAGGCGGTTCGGTCCGCTCGGCACCGCGTTGGTGATCATTCCGACCTACAACGAGGCGGAGAACATCAAGGCGATCGTCGGCCGGGTGCGCTCGGCCGTACCCGAGGCGCACATCCTCGTGGCCGACGACAACAGCCCCGACGGCACCGGCAAGCTCGCCGACGAGCTGGCCGCCGAGGACGATCAGGTCCAGGTGCTGCACCGCAAGGGCAAGGAGGGCCTCGGCGCCGCCTACCTCGCGGGCTTCCGCTGGGGCCTGGAGCACGGCTACGGCGTCCTGGTCGAAATGGACGCAGACGGCTCCCACCGGCCGGAGGAACTGCCCCGGCTGCTCACCGCGCTCAAGGGCGCCGACCTGGTCCTGGGATCCCGCTGGGTGCCCGGCGGCCGGGTCGTGAACTGGCCCAAGAGCCGTGAGTTCATCTCCCGCGGCGGCAGCCTGTACTCCCGGGTCGCACTGGATCTGCCGCTGCGCGACATCACCGGCGGCTACCGCGCCTTCCGCCGCGAGACCCTGGAGGGCCTCGGCCTCGACGACGTCGCCTCCCAGGGCTACTGCTTCCAGGTCGACCTCGCCCGCCGCGCGGTCAAGGCCGGTTTCCACGTCGTCGAGGTGCCCATCACCTTCGTCGAACGCGAGCACGGCGACTCCAAGATGAGCCGCGACATCCTCGTGGAGGCCCTGTGGCGGGTCACGACCTGGGGCGCCAAGGAGCGGGTCGGCAAGCTCCTGGACCGCACCAAGCCGCCACGGCCGTAGCCCTACGGCCCACAGGCCCCGTTGATCGTCCCCTTATCCCGCACTGAGCCGCGGCCAGGCACACTGGACGCATGACGACTGGCGCACCGACTCCCACGCATCCCGCCCGGCCCCGGCGCTCCCGGCTGCGCACCTTCCTGCCGCTGGGCATCGCCGCCTGGCTGGTGCTGGAGATCTGGCTGCTCACCGTGGTCGCGGGCGCCGCGGGCGGCCTCACCGTCTTTCTGCTGCTGCTCGCCGGCCTGGTGCTCGGCACCGTGGTCATCAAGCGGGCCGGCAGGCGCGCGTTCCAGAACCTCAACGAGGCGTTGCAGCGGGGCGGCACCCCGGCCCCCTCCGGCGGCGGCAACGGCCTGATGATGCTCGGCGGTCTGCTGCTGATGCTGCCCGGTCTGATCTCGGACGCGGTCGGTCTGCTCCTGCTGATCCCGCCGGTGCAGAAGGCCCTCGGGCGGTATGCGGAGCGCACCTTCGACCGCAAGCTCCGCCAGGCCGGTCCCGGCTCCCTGGGTGACGCCTTCCAGCAGGCTCGTATGCACCGGCCCGACGGCAAGGTCGTCCAGGGCGAGGTCATCAGGGACGAGCCCGGGGACACCCCCGAGGGACCGCGCCCGCCGCTGACGCACTGAGCCGGGCATGCGAAAAACCGAGGGCGCCGTACGCAGAACGTACGGCGCCCTCGGTGTTGTGCTGTATCGGGGTTCCGGACCCCGGTGGGACTAGGCCGACTTGCGGCTGTCCCTGGGGTGGACCGCGATGTTCATCGCGCCGGAACGCAGAACGGCCAGGCGCTCCTCGAGGACCTCTTCGAGCTCCTCGCGGGTGCGCCGCTCCATCAGCATGTCCCAATGCGTACGCGCGGGCTTGGCCTTCTTCTCCTCAGGGCCGTCGCCGTCTACGAGGAGTGCCTGGGCCCCGCAGACCTTGCACTCCCACTCCGGCGGAATCTCCGCCTCGACCGAGAAGGGCATCTCGAAGCGGTGCCCCTTCTCGCATGCGTACTCCACGGCCTGGCGCGGGGCCAGGTCGATGCCGCGGTCCGTCTCGTAGCTGGTCACCACGAGGCGCGTGCCGCGAAGAGCTCGCTCACTCATGAATCGTGCCTCCCGGGCTTGTCGCCCACAGGACAGGTGTCGCTGTCGTCGTCATCCGGTCAACGTCCGGTCGGCGGTAAAGATTCCCGTTCCGGGTCATGCGTCGCCGTCGTAGCCGCCCCTTGTTGTACCCACCGGCGCCCGGTTTGTCACATCTGCTAGCAGATGTCACCCAGCGTTTCGATATCTTTGACGCGCAGTAACGGTACGCCTGGCAGGCCAAACGCGTACACTACAGCCCTTTCGCGTCGAACGCTAAATCCTTGCCGGAACCGGGTTGCCCGCGTCGCTGATCGCCTGCCGCACCGGGACCCTCGCGAGCAGCACGAACCCGAGCACGAAGAAGGCCACCAGCGAGATGATCGCGTCCCGATAGCTGCCGGTCAGCTGGTAGGTGAGCCCGAACAGCAGCGGGCCGAGCCAGCTCATCCCGCGGTCGCTCATCTCGTACGCCGAGAAGTACTCGGCCTCCTTGCCCGGCGGTACGAGATGGGAGAACAGGGAGCGCGACAGGGCCTGGCTGCCGCCCAGCACCAGCCCGATCCCGGCCGCCAGCACGAAGAACCACACCGGCGCCCCGGCCGGCAGGAAGTACCCCGCCGCCAGCGTCACCGTCCACGCAACCAGCGACCCCAGAATCGTGCGCTTGGCGCCGTACGTCCGCGCGAGCCGCCCCATCAGCAGTGCCCCCGCCACCGCCAGCACCTGGACCAGCAGCACCGCGCCGATCAGTGTGGACTGGCCGAGCCCCAGCTCCTCGGAGCCGTAGATGGAGGCCTGGGAGATCACCGTCTGGATGCCGTCGTTGTAGATGAGGTACGCCAGCAGGAAGGCGAGCGTCAGCGGGTGGCGGCGCATGTCGCGGACGGTCGCCGCGAGCTGCCGGAAGCCGGGCGCGGTCGCCCGCTTGCCGGGAGAGGAGCGGCGGTCGCGCAGCCGGCGCAGGGGTACGAGGGTGAAGGCGCCCCACCACAGACCGGCCGAGGCCAGACAGATGCGGACGGCCGTGGTCTCCGAGACGCCGAAGGAGTCGTGGGCGAGATACAGGACCAGGTTCGCGATCAGCACCAGGGCACCCGCCGCGTATCCGAAGGCCCAGCCCCGGGAGGACACCGCGTCGCGCTCCTCGGGCGGGGCGATCTGCGGCAGATAGGAGTTGTAGAGCATCATCGACACGGACAGTGCCGCGTTCGCGACGATCAGCAGGGCGCCGCCGAGCAGATAGCGGTCGCCCTCGAGGAAGAACATGCCCGTCGTCGCCGCGGCCCCGGTGTACGCGGCCGCCGCCAGCAGCGGCTTCTTCCGGCCGCTGCGGTCGGCCGCGGCGCCCACCAGGGGCATCACCAGGACGGCCGCGATCACCGACAGGGACACCGAGTAGGCGAAGAAGGAGCCGGCGCGCACCGGGATGCCGAGCGGGTGGACGAAGCCGTCCGCGTCGGCGGCCTCCTCAGCCACCGAGGTGAGATAGGGGCCGAGGAACACGGTGAGCACGCTCGTCGAATAGACGGAGCACGCCCAGTCGTAGACGTACCAGCCGCGCTGCTCGCGCCGCCGCCCCACGGCCTCCTCGGCGGCCGTCGTCCCCATGGTGCCGGTGTCCACCCGCGCCCTCGCTTCCCCGTCCGGGCCGCGGCCCGTCGAGGTCTCAGACCCAGACGCCCCGGTCCTCCATGACCTTGCGCAATGTCTCGATGTGATCGGTCATGATGCCATCGACTCCCAGGTCCAGAAGCCGGTGCATACGGTCCTCCTCGTTGACCGTCCACACATGCACCTGGAGCCCGTGCGCGTGGGCGGTGCGCACGAAGCGGTGGTCGACCACCTGGATGCCGGACTGCATCTCGGGCACCTGCGCGGCGACGGCCGAGCGGCGCACCGCAGCGGGCAGCCCCCAGGAGCGCAGCCGCAGATTCAGCACCCCGCGCGTGCCGTACGACGTGGCCAGCTGAGGACCGGCGAGCCGCTGGGCCCGTACGACCCGTGCCTCGGAGAACGAGCCGAGGCAGATGCGGTCCCAGGTGCCGGTGCGTTCGACCAGGTCGAGGAAGGGCAGCAGCGCGGACTCCGCCTTCACGTCGACGTTCCAGCGCGCCTCGGGGAAGGCCTCCAGGAGCTCCTCGAACAGCGGCACCGGCTCCTGACCGGCCACACGCGCGTGCCGTACGTCCGCCCAGGGCAGGTCGGAGATTCTGCCCGCCCCGTCGGTCACCCGGTCCAGCGTCGAGTCGTGGAAGGCGACCAGCTTGCCGTCGCGGGTGGCGTGGATGTCGGTCTCCAGGTACCGGTAGCCCAGGTCCACCGCGCGCCGGAACTGCAGCAGGGTGTTCTCCAGGCCGTCCGCCGCCCCGCCCCGGTGGGCGAAGGGGATCGGACCGGGATGGTCGAGATAGGGGTGGCGTATCGGCGTGCTCACCGTCGCAGTATGGCGCGCCGGGGTTGACCGGTGGCAACGACCGTGCTGCCGTCGGGTGCCGCGGGGACGGCGAAGACGCGCAGGAAGAGCTGGGCGAGCGGGCCGATGGCCAGCGCGTACAGCAGGGTGCCGACACCGATCGTGCCGCCCAGGAGGAAGCCGGAGATGACCACCGCGAGCTCAACGGCCGTACGCATCAGCCGGATCGAGCGGCCGGTGCGCCGGTGCAGTCCGGTCATCAGGCCGTCGCGCGGG
The DNA here is from genome assembly GCF_036173105.1 of Streptomyces sp. NBC_00287. Classification (NCBI taxonomy): domain Bacteria; kingdom Bacillati; phylum Actinomycetota; class Actinomycetes; order Kitasatosporales; family Streptomycetaceae; genus Streptomyces; species Streptomyces sp. NBC_00287. Next base: position 1,661,074 of record NZ_CP108053.1, on the reverse strand, counting down.
CCCGGTCCGAAGCGGGCGGCGATGTAGAGGCCGGTGGCCACACCGTTGAGGACGATGCCGGCGACGAGAAGGGGTATCCGGACGGCGAGGGTGTGCGCCTCGGGAAGGGCGGCCAGGGTGCCGTCCATGGCGATGCCGACGACGAAGACATTGGAGACGGTGCCGAGGCCGGGCCGCTGGCGCAGCGGGATCCACAGGAGCAGTACCGCGGCGCCCACGATGATCGACACGACGCCGATCGTCAGACCGGTCAGCTCGGCAAGGCCCTGGTGCAGCACGTTCCAGGGTTCGAGGCCGAGGCCGGCCTCGACGAGAAGGGCCGAGCTCGCGCCGTAGAGCGCGAGACCGACATACAGCTGGATCAACCGTCGCCCGAGACGGCTTGTCGTGGACAAGAGGGTCCCCCCTGTGGTGGTAGTGGCCTGCGTCATGACACCCTGTGGCTTGAGGAGAACGGCCATCCATGGCCAATTCGGGGAAGGTGGACTGATTTCCATGGCGCAGTGGACCTCGGCGGTGGGACCGGCTCAACTTGCCCGGCTGCTCAGCTCCCAGCAGGACCGACCGGCGGGCCCCGGTACGCGCCGCCCGCCCGCCTATCGCGCGCTCGCCGACGGCATCCGCCTGCTGGTCCTTGAGGGCCGGGTGCCGGTCGCGGCGCGGCTGCCCGCTGAGCGCGAACTGGCGCTTTCCCTGTCCGTCAGCCGTACGACGGTCGCCGCGGCCTATGAGGCCCTGCGCGCCGAGGGCTTCCTGGAGTCCCGACGTGGCGCCGGCAGCTGGACCGCGGTCCCGGCCGGAAATCCGCTTCCCGCGCGCGGCCTTGAACCCCTGCCGCCCGAGGCCCTCGGCTCGGTGATCGACCTCGGCTGCGCGGCCCTTCCCGCGCCCGAGCCATGGCTCACCCGGGCCGTGCAGGGCGCCCTTGAGGAACTGCCGCCGTACGCCCACACACACGGCGACTATCCGGCCGGGCTGCCCGCCCTGCGCGCGATGATCGCCGAGCGGTACACTGCGCGCGGGATCCCGACCATGCCCGAGCAGATCATGGTGACGACCGGGGCGATGGGCGCCATCGACGCCATCTGTCATCTCTTCGCGGGGCGGGGCGAGCGGGTCGCCGTGGAGTCGCCGTCCTACGCCAACATCCTTCAGTTGATGCGGGAGGCGGGCGCGCGGCTGGTGCCCGTCGCCATGGCCGAGGGGCTCAGCGGCTGGGACCTGGACCGCTGGCGTCAGGTGCTGCGCGACGCGGCACCGCGGCTGGCCTATGTCGTCGCCGACTTCCACAATCCGACCGGTGCGCTCGCCGACGACGATCAGCGGCGGCAGTTGGTGGAGGCGGCACGGTCCGCGGGGACGGTGCTGGTCGCCGACGAGACGATGAGCGAATTGTGGCTGGACCCGGATGTCGCGATGCCGCGGCCCGTGTGCGCCTTCGATCCGGCCGGGGCCACAGTGATCACCGTCGGCTCGGCGAGCAAGGCCTTCTGGGCCGGGATGCGCATCGGGTGGGTACGGGCGGCGCCCGATGTGATCCGCAGCCTGGTCGCCGCGCGCGCCTACGCCGACCTGGGGACACCGGTGTTGGAGCAGCTGGCCGTGAACTGGCTGTTCAGCACGGGGGGTTGGGAGCAGGCCGTCGAGCTGCGCCGGATGCAGGCCCGTGAGAACCGGGAGGCGCTGGTCGGCGCGGTGCGGCGGGAGCTGCCCGAGTGGGAGTTCGAGGTCCCCAAGGGCGGGCTGACCCTTTGGGTCCGCACGGGCGGCCTCTCCGGCTCGCGGCTCGCGGAAGCGGGGGAACGGGTCGGCGTCCGGGTGCCGTCGGGGCCCCGCTTCGGGGTCGACGGCGCCTTCGAGGGGTATGTGCGGCTGCCGTTCACCGTGGGCGGTGCGGTCGCGGAAGAGGCGGCGGTACGGCTGGCTGCCGCGGCACGGTTGGTGGAGAGCGGGGGGACGGGCGGTGGGGAGGCGCCTCGGACATTCGTGGCGTGACCGGCGTGGGCGGCTACGAGAGTTGTGAAGGCTCCGCCGCCACTGCTTCCGCCGCTACTGCTTCTGCCTCTACGGGCTCCGGGTCCGGCTGCTGTTCCGCGTCCGCCGGGGTAGTGCGGGGCGGGAGCAGGTCGAGGACGGCCTGGCGGTGGGCGTCGCTGGTGGCGTCGTCGTAGGGGTCCGGGGTGGCCGGGACCTGGAGGCGCAGGACCGGGCCCGTGCCCAGGCGGGCGTAGCCGCGGCCCGGGGGGACCTGGGTGATCGGGGTGGTGTGCGGGGGCGCGCCCAGGAATGCCGTCAGCTGTTCCGCCGTCGCGGGGCCGAGTACGGCACGCGCGCGTGCGTGCTGGCGCACGGGCTCGCTCAGGAGTTCCGCGCTGTCGAACTGGTCGGCCACCACCACCGTGACGTTCGCCGCGCGGCCGTGCCGCAGTGGTACCTGGAGCAGGGACTGGGGGTCCTTGTGGCCGTCGGTGGCGGCGAGGTGGGCGAAGGCGGTCGGGCGGTCCAGGAGGAGCCAAAGGGGGCGCTTGGTGTCCTCCGGCGGCGGATGACCGGCCTGCCGGGCGCGGTTGAGCGCGATCAGCCGGCGCTCCGTCTCGTGCGCGGCCCACTCCAGGCTGGCCAGGGCTCCGGCCAGCGCGCACTCCACGGCGAGGACGCCGTCCCGGCCGGTGAGGCAGGCGTACTCGCCGGTGGCGCCGCCCTCGACGACGACCACATCGCCGTACTGGAGGGCCTGGAGGGCGATCGAGCGGAGCAGGGTGGAGGTGCCGCTGCCGGGCTGGCCCATGATCAGCAGATGGGGCTCGGTGGAGCGGACGCCGGTGCGCCAGACGACCGGCGGCATGTCGCGCTGCTCCTCGCCGTGGGTGAGGGGGAGTGTGCGCTGGACCTCGCCGGGGTCGGTGAAGCCGAGGACCGTCTCGCCGGGGGCCGTGACGAAGCGCTGGGCGGCGATGTCGGTGGGCAGCGGCGGCAGGACGGCGAGGGAGAGCTGGTTGCCCTCCTCGTCCCAGGCGAAGCGGTACTCCCGGCCGCGGCCCGACTTGGCGGTGAGCAGATGCTCGATCCGCGCGCGGGAGTCGGGCTCGCCGTCGGTGAAGTAGGCCGGGTAGCGGATCGTGAGGCTCGTGACGCGTCCCGAGGCGTCGAACCCGTACTCGGGAAAGGCGCTCTCCCACTCGCCGCCGTGGGAGTACAGCGGGGCGGGGTCCTCCGCGGTCGAGAAGTACGGGACCAGCGCCTCGTACAGCGACTTCAGGCGTTCCGTCTGGGACTCGTCCGGGCCTTCGGGGGCCGCCGGGGTGCGGTCCCGGCCCTGCCAGGCTGCCGCCGCCATCAGCGTGATGACGGCGAGCAGCGGGCCGTACGGGACGAGCGCCACGACCAGGATCACCGAGGCCACCAGGAACAGCAGCGGCCCGCGCTTGTCCTTGGGGGTGTCGGCCCACTTGCGCCGCCCGGCCGATGCCAGCCGGCGCAGCCCGCGGGTGATCGTGATCAGCGGGTGGAGGACGTCGGTGGCGCTGTCGGCCGCCGTCCGGGCCAGCTCCCGGCTCCGGGCGATCTGCGCGCTGCCTGTGCTCAGGATGCGGGGGAGGGGGCGCCGGGCCACTGCTGTCTCCTGAAGGTGCGTACGGACGGGAGGGGCGTCAGAACTTGATGCCGCCGAGCAGGCTCGCCAGGCTCTCGCCGCCGGCCTTGATGCTCGGAGCGATGGCCGTACTGGCCAGATAGAAGCCGAACAGGGCCGCGACGAGGGCATGCGAGGCCTTGAGTCCGTCCTTCTTGAAGAAGAGGAAGACGATGATGCCGAGCAGGACCACGCCTGAGATGGACAGGATCATTTGAGTTCTCCTGGTTCGTGGGGACAGTCACCATGAGTACTTCCAGGCTCACAGGATGTATCCATACGATAAAAGGTGCAACTGAGTGAATTTCGGCAAATTTCCCTCGGTTGGCGGAGTCGTCCTGGGCTGGATGAGCTGGGCTCTTGCGTCCGACCGGGTCCGTGCTGATCTTTACCTCGGGCACAACGGGTCATGTGCCCCGCGAGCCAGTACCCTGGCGATTCACCTGAACGGTTGTATGGAGAGGCGGTCCGGCGATGAGTGAAGCCCCCGACCCCGAGGTCGTGGAGCTGGCGACCAAGATCTTCGATCTGGCCCGGCAGGGGCGGACCGAGGCGCTTGTGGCGTATCTCGACGCGGGCGTTCCGGCCAACCTCACCAATGACCGTGGCGACTCCCTGGTGATGCTCGCCGCCTACCACGGCCACGCCGAGGCGGTGCGCGCACTGCTCGCGCGTGGCGCCGAGGCCGACCGGATCAACGACCGGGGCCAGACCCCGCTCGCCGGGGCCGTGTTCAAGGGCGAGACGGAAGTCATCAAGGCTCTTCTGGAGGGCGGCGCCGATCCGTCGGCGGGCACTCCGTCGGCCGTCGACACCGCCCGGATGTTCGGCAAGACGGAACTGCTGGAATTGTTCGGCGCACACTGATCCGTACGCTCTGACCAGCTACGACACAGAAAACGGGGGAGGCGGTAAAGGGCCGCCGAAATTTCGGTCGCGGTAGATGGAACTGCCGAGTCATCATGACGTCGTGATTCACGGACGCGATGGCTGGGCAGGTGTTGCCGCACCGCGCGGGCCGTGATGCGGTCCGCATGGGCCACCGACGAGAGGCAGAGGAAGATGGCTTACAGCAAGCAGGAAACGGCGGGCGCCCCGACGTGTTGTCACGCGGCCAGGTAGAGCACGTCCCCGGTTGCGTCGACGCTTGATGTGAGGCTGTTTCCCATGTTCGATCCGGTCATAGCGCCCAGCGGTACGCTGCTCGGCCTGCTCCAGAGGGGCCGCGGCGACGGCACGCTGCACGCGCTCACCGCACCGCGCGCCGAAGCGCTCGCGGCACTGAACCACTGCGTGCTCAGCGACCCCCGCCACGACTGGCAGGTGGAGAACCGCTCCCTGTACTACGCCCGGCTCTTCCTCGACCTGAACGGCGAGCTGGACGAGATCGAGGCCCATCTCTTCGATGTCGAGGACGTCTTCGACACCGAGGAGTCACGCACCGGCCTCACCCTGGCCGTCCTCGGCCACCTCGCCTCCTACGGCAGGCGGGACGCGCTCGCCCTGCTGCGCAGGTACGCCGCCACGGGCGCCAACTGGGCCTGGGCCCTGGACGAGCTGGCGCTGCGCGACGACGACGCAGGACTGCGCGCCCTCGCCGCGCCCGTCCTGGCGCGCTTTTCCACCGACGCCGAGGGCGAGGCCGAGCTGGCCGCCGCCGTACGCGACGCTTTTGAGCCACGGCCCTGGCGGCTGTGGGCGGAGGATTCGCGCGAATCGGTCGCCACGCGTGTGCGTGCCGCTCACGAGGCCGGCTGTTTCGACCGCTGGCAGCGGCAGATGCGCCCCACCGGGCCCCGCCCGGGGTGGAGTGTGCGGGCCGTCTTCGAGTGGGCACAACAGGGTGTCGACCGCGGCGCCGCGCTCCATGTGCCGGCCGCCCGGTGTCTCACCGCCGTGGCGGGCCCCGAGGACCGGCCCGAGATCGTGCAGGCCGCCAAGGACGGCACCGAGGGCGCCCGCTGCACCGCCCTGCGCTACCTCGCCGACAGTAACGACCGGGACGCCCTCGACCTGATCGAGGCGGCCGTGACGGCAGGGCCGCCGCCCGTCGTGGAGGCCGCCGTCGACGCCTTCGAACGGATGCGCAGTGTCGCCGCCGTCGACCGGGCCCGCGGCTGGGCCCGGCGGCCCGATCCGCTGGGCGCCTCAGCCGGACGCATGCTCGCCTGCCGCGGCGGGGCCCAGGACAGCGACCTGGTCCTCGCGGCGCTGCGGGAGGCCGTCCGGGGCGAGGGGCCCGACGCACCGACCCTGTGGACCCTCGTGGACGGCACCGGACGGCTCGGCATCGCCTGCGCGGCCCCCGTCCTGCGCCATATCTACCGAGAGACCGCCTCCTCCCATCTCCGCGGCCGCACCGCACGTGCCCTGGCCGCGACCGATCCCTCCTTCCCCGCCGGATTCGCCGTCGAATGCCTCTGGGACTGCGAGGAGACCACCCGCGAGATCGCCGCCCGGCATGCCGAGACCGGTGACAACCGCGTCGTGGAGCGACTGCGCCGACTCGCCGCCGACCCGGCGGAGGAGGCCGAGGTCCAGACAGCCGTTCGTAGCCGGATCGGGCCCGACACGCCCGCAGGGTGAACGAGAGGTGACCCGCGGGTCAGGCGGGCATGGACACGGCCTGACCTGCTCGGGTGTGCAGCGCAACGCTCATGGGACGTTCCCTGTTCGGAAAGATCCACGTTGACGCGGCCACGTCCAGCACGGCGACAACACCGGTATGCGTGTCGTCATCGTGACCGAATCCTTTCCCCCCGATGTGAACGGCGTGGCCCACTGCGCGCTCCAGACCGCCCGACACCTCGTCGATCGCGGTCACGCCCCCGTCGTCGTTGCCCCGGCCCCCGCTCCCGGGAGCAAGCTCGGCGCTCTCGCGCCCTGCCCCGTCGTCCATGTCCCCTCCCTACCGCTCCCCGGCTACCCCCAGGTGCGCGTCGCCCTCCCCAGCAGGCGCCTTGCCTCGACGCTGATCGAGCACAACGCCGATATGGTCCACCTGGCCAGCCCCTTCATCATCGGCGTCCGCGGCATGGCCGCCGCCGCCCGGCTCGGCATCCCCGCCGTCGCCGTCTACCAGACCGACCTGGCCGGATACGCCCGTACCTACGTGGGCGCCGGCGAGGCCGCGGCCTGGCGCCGCATCCGCTCCGTCCACTCCGCCGCCGACCTCACCCTCGCCCCGTCCAGCCCGTCCCTGCACGACCTGGAGGCCCATGGCGTGCCCCGGGTCAAGCTGTGGCCGCGCGGTGTGGACACCGTCCGCTTCCGCCCCGACCTCCGGGACGACGCACTGCGCCGGGAACTCGCCCCGAACGGCGAGCTGATCGTCGGCTACGTCGGCCGGCTCGCCCCCGAGAAGCACATCGAACTGCTGGCCGGCGCCTGCCGCCTGGACGGCGTCAAGGTCGTCATCGTGGGCGACGGACCGAGCCGCCCCAACCTGGAGCAGGCCCTGCCCGGCGCGGTCTTCCTGGGCCGCCGCACCGGCGACGACCTCGCCCGGATCTTCGCCTCGCTGGACGTCTTCGCGCACACCGGCCCCTTCGAGACCTTCTGCCAGACCGTGCAGGAGGCCATGGCCAGCGGTGTGCCCGTCGTCGCGCCCGCCGCCGGCGGCCCGCTCGACCTGGTCGCCCACCGGCACACCGGGCTGCTCTTCCCGCCCGGTGACGCGAACGCCGTACGCGAGGCGGTGCGGGCACTCCAGGCCGACCCCGCCATGCGTACGGCCTACGGCACCGCCGCGCGCGCGATGGTCGAGGGGCGCACCTGGGCGGCCGTCGGCGACCAGCTCATCGGCCACTACGCCGATGTGCTGGCCGGCCGCAGGGCGAAGGTGGCGGCGGCGTGAACGAGTCACTGCGTATCGTCCGGCTCGCGAACTTCGTCGCGCCCGCCTCCGGCGGACTGCGCACGGCGCTGCGTGAGCTCGGCAAGGGCTTCAAGGCGGCCGGGCACGAGCCGGTGCTCATCGTGCCCGGCGAGCGCCACACCGACCAGGAGACCGAGCAGGGCCGGGTCATCACCCTGCCCGGGCCGCTGCTGCCCGGCACCGGCGGCTACCGCGTCCTGACCGACAAGCGGCGCGTGGCCGCACTTCTGGAGGAGCTCGGTCCGGACCGCCTGGAGGTCTCCGACCGTACGACGCTCAGGTGGACCGGGAAGTGGGCGCGACGCGCGCGCGTGCCCGCCGTGATGGTCTCCCACGAGACCGCTGACGGCGTCCTGCGCACCTGGGGAGTGCCCGAGGGCGCCGCCCGCCGCGCCGCCGACGCCCTCAACGTCCGTACGGCCCACACCTACTCGCGCGTGGTGTGCACCACGGAGTTCGCCGAGCGGGAGTTCATACGGATCGGCGCCCGCAACGTCGTACGCGCTCCGCTCGGCGTCGACCTGGTGCAGCGGCACCCCGCCATGCGCGACGCGGGGCTGCGCGCCCGGCACGCGCGCCTGGACGAGGCGCTGCTCGTCACCTGCACCCGTCTCTCGGTGGAGAAGCGGCCCCAGACCGCGCTGGACGCGCTGGAGGCGCTGCTCGGCCGTGGGCGACGGGCGGTGCTGGTGGTGGCCGGTGACGGGCCGCTGCGGCCGCGTCTCGAACAGCGGGCGCGGGAGCGCGGGCTGCCGGTGACCTTCCTCGGACATGTCTCCGACCGGGCCATGCTCGGGGCGCTCCAGGCATCGGCGGACGTGTGCATGGCGCCGGGGCCCGCGGAGACCTTCGGCCTCGCCGCCCTGGAGGCGATGGCGTGCGGTACGCCCGTGGCGGTCAGCACGTCGTCCGCGCTGCCGGAGGTGATCGGCTCCGCCGGGGCCGTCGCCGCGGACCACGGGGAGGCATTCGCCGACGCCGTGGAGAAGCTCCTCGCCCGTCCCGAGGCCGAGCGGCGCGAGGCGGCACGCGCGCGTGCCGAGCTTTTCGGCTGGGACACCGCGGTCACCGCATTCCTCACCGCGCACGACGTGCCCGTCCCCGGGCGAGCCCGGGTGCCGGAGGGCGTGGCATGAGACCGCTGCGCTTCGCCGCCCTCGGGGATTCACTGACCGAGGGCGTGGGTGATCCCGTCGGGGACGGGTGGCGCGGCTGGGCCGCGCTGCTCGCCGGCGGGCTCGCCGAACAGCCCGTGGACTTCACCAACCTCGCCGTCAGCGGGGCGCAGACAGGGGACGTACTGGAACGACAACTGCCCGACGCGCTGGCGCTGCGGCCGGACGTGGTGTCCGTCGTCGTCGGCGTGAACGACACGCTGCGCTGCACCTTCGACATCCAGGCCGTGGCGGCGCGGTTGGACAAGGTGTACGCCGCTCTCACCGCTCAGGGGGCGGTCGTGCTGACCGCCTGTCTGCCGGATCCGGGGGCGATGCTCGGTCTTCCGGGGGCGCTGGCGCGTCCGCTGGCCCGGCGCCAGCGGGCGGTCAACACGGTGGTGCACGCGCTGTCCGAGCGGTACGACGCGGTGCATCTGCATGCGGCCGAGGGTGCCTGGATCACCGACCGTGGGATGTGGAGCGCGGATCGGCTGCATCCGGGGGAGCGGGGGCATCGGCAACTGGCGGTGCGGTTCCATGCGTTGCTGGCGGAGGGCGGGCTGGCTACTGGTGTCGCGCCCGCGCCCGAGCCCGAGTTTCCGGCTCCCACCAAGTCGGCGAGTCTGTGGTGGCTGGCCACCGCGGGGACGGGGTGGGTGGTCCGGCGGTGCACTGATCTGTTGCCTCAGCTTCTGACGCTGGCCATGGATGAGATGCGGCACCGCGCGCGTGGGACGAGCGCGCGGCTGGATCTGCGGACGGCGCATGCGGTGTCGGCGGCGCTGGCTGCGTTGTCCGTTGCGGAGCAGCAGCCGGATGCGGCGTAGTCGGTTGTCTGCGGGTTCGTGGGGGCTGGACGCGCAGTTCCCCGCGCCCCGTACCGGGGTCACCGTGCCCGTACGGTTATGAAGCGGACCTGGGTTCCTGGCACCGCCTGGGCCACCGCCGGTAGGTCCTGGGCCTGGACCACCGCGATCACCGGGTAGCCCCCGGTGGTCGGGTGGTCCGCCAGGAACACCACCGGTCTGCCGTCCGGGGGGACCTGAATCGCGCCCAGCACCATGCCCTCGCTGGGGAGTTCGCCGGTGATCGCTCGCTCCAGCGCGGGGCCCTCGGTGCGCAGGCCGATGCGGTTGCTCGCGGGGGACACGCGGTAGGTGCGGGAGGTGAAGATTCGTACGGCCTCCGCTGTGAACCAGTCGTCACGGGGGCCCAGGGTCACATGGAGGACCAGTTCGTCGGGCGGGGCGGGTTGGGGGGCCACGTCCACACGCGCGTGGAGGTTGATCGGGTGTCCCAGGGGCAGAACCGTGCCGTCCGTCAGGGGTGGGGGGCCGAGGCCCGACAGCAGGTCTGTGGCACGGCTGCCGAGGATCGGGTCCACGGTGATGCCGCCGGAGACGGCCACATAGCTGCGGACGCCTGCGACTGCGGGGCCGATGTCCAGTACGGCCCCGGCGGGGACGCGCACCGGGGCGCCCCAGGCCACCGGGCGGCCGTCGACCGTGACCGCACAGGGGGCTCCGCCGACTGCCGCCGTGACCGTCGAACGCGGGCGTACGGCAACGCCGTTGAGCGTGGTCTCCAGGACCGCCGCCTCGGGCGGGTTGCCCACCAGGCGGTTGACCAGGGCCGCCGCGGGCGCGTCGAGCGCACCGGAGCGGGGCACGCCGAGGTGGGCGTGGCCGGGGCGGCCGGTGTCCTGGACGGTGGTGAGGGCCCCCGCGCGGACGACGGCCAGGGCGCGGTCCGTCATGGGCGCCCCTTCGTGATGAAGCGCACGCGCGTGCCCGGTGCCAGCAGCGCGGCCGGCACGCGCGCGTGGTCCCACAGCACCGCGTCCGTGGTGCCGATCAGCTGCCAGCCGCCCGGTGACGAGCGGGGGTAGACACCCGTGTACGGGCCGGCGAGGGCGACCGACCCTGCCGGGACGGCCGTGCGCGGGGTGTCCCGGCGCGGTACGTCGTAGCGCGGCGGCAGACCGGTGAGGTAGCCGAAGCCTGGGGCGAATCCGCAGAAGGCGACGGTGAATTCCGTGTCCGCGTGGATGCGGGCCACCTCCTCCGCGGACACCCCCCAGTGCGCGGCGACGTCCGCCAGGTCCGGGCCGTCGTAACGCACCGGGACTTCGACGACCTCACGCGCGCGCGGAGGCGCGTCCGGCACCTCGGCGGCGGTGAGTTCGGACGCCAGCCGGGCCGGGTCCGCGACACCGTCGAGCAGGACCGTTCGGGCGGCCGGGACGATTTCGCGGACGGACAGTGAGCCCTCCGCGCGGCGGCGCAGCAGCTCCGCGTGGAGCGCCCGGGCCTGCTCGCCCGAGGACACCTCGACGAGGAGGGCGTCACCGCCGACGCGCAGCGCCCTCATGCGAAGGCCTCCACCCGGACCCCCGAGCGCCGGAGCTGCTCGCGGACCCGGCGGGCGAGGTCCACCGCGCCGGGTGTGTCGCCGTGCAGGCACAGAGAGCGGGCGCGCACCTGGATGCGGGCCCCGGAGTGGGCCTCGACCTCGCCGAAGCGGGCCATGGCGACGGAGCGGGCCACGACGGCGTCCGGGTCGGTGACGACGGCGCGCGCCTGGTCGCGCGGGACGAGGGTGCCGTCGTCGGTGTAGGCGCGGTCCGCGAACGCCTCCGTGACCGTCGGCAGCCCCGCCTTGGCGGCCAGCTCCAGCAGTCGGGAGCCGGGCAGCCCGAGCACGGGGAGCGTGGCGTCGGCGAGGAGCACTCCGTCGACGACCGCGCCCGCCTGCTCCTCGTCGTGCACCGCGCGGTTGTAGAGCGCGCCGTGCGGCTTGACGTACGACACGCGCGTGCCGGCCGCGCGGGCGAAGACCTCCAGCGCGCCGATCTGGTACGCCACCTCGGCCGTGAGCTCCGCGGACGGCACGTCCATCGCGCGGCGCCCGAAACCCGCCAGGTCCCGGTAGGAGACCTGGGCCCCGATCCGTACCCCGCGCGCGGCCGCGAGGTCGCACACCCGCCGCATGGTGGCCGCGTCCCCGGCGTGGAACCCGCAGGCCACATTGGCGCTGGTGACGACGGACAGCAGGCTCTCGTCGTCGGTGAGGCGCCAGCGGCCGAAGCCCTCGCCGAGGTCGGCGTTCAGATCGATCGGGGTCATGGGTCTCCTGTCAGGCGGCGGTCAGTACGCGGTACTGCTCGTCGCGGGCGTCGGTGAGGAACATCTGGCCCGGCGCGTGGGTGAGGGCGAACGGCGGGCGGGACGCCGTCACGGCCGCCTGCGGGGTAACACCGCAGGCCCAGAACACCGGGATGTCGTCGGGCGCGATCTCCACCGGGTCCCCGAAGTCGGGGCGCCCGAGGTCGTCGATGCCGAGCACCGAGGGATCGCCGCAGTGCACAGGGCTGCCGTGCACCGCCGGGAGCAGACTGCTCTCCCGGATCGCCGCCGCCAGATGCTCCGGCGGCACCGGGCGCATCGACACCACCATGGGGCCGTGCAGCCGCCCCGCGGAGCGGCACTGACGGTCCGTCACATACATCGGGACGTTCCGGCCCTGCTCGATATGGCGGATCGGGACACCCGCCTCGGTCAGCGCCCACTCGAAGGTGAAGCTGCACCCGATCAGGAACGACACCAGATCGTCCCGCCAGTACGCGTGCACATCCGTTGGCTCGGCCACCAACTCGCCGTCCTGCCATACCCGGTAGCGCGGCAGATCGGTGCGCAGATCGGCGCCCTCGGCGAGGACGGTGGTGTGCGATCCGGCGTCCGTGACGTCGAGCACGGGACACGGCTTGGGGTTGCGCTGGCAGAACAGCAGCATGTCGTACGCCCAATCGGCGGGCACCGAGATCAGATTGACCTGGGTGTGCCCCGCGGAGACTCCGGCGGTGGGGCCCGTGAGCCCCGCGCGGAAGCGGGTGCGGGCGTCCGCCGGCCGCCACGCGTGCGCGTGCTCGTCGACGAGAACCAAGGGGTGGTCGCCCGTGCGGTTCACACGAGCTCCTTCCCGCGCGTCTCCGGCAGCCCGAACAGCGCCAGCGCGGCCAGGCCGTAGCCGATCGCACCGAAGACCAGCGCGCCGCCCACGCCCCAGCTGTCGGCCAGGAAGCCGACCGTCGTCGGGAAGACGGCGCCCACCGCTCGGCCCGTGTTGTACGTGAAGCCCTGTCCGGTGCCGCGTACCGCCGTCGGATAGAGCTCGCTCAGGAAGGACCCGAAGCCGCTGAAGATCGCCGACATGCAGAACCCGAGCGGGAAGCCCAGCACCAGCAGCAGGGTGTTGGCGCCGCTCGGGATGTTCGCGTACGCCAGGATGCAGACCGCCGACAGCACGGCGAACAGCCAGATGTTGCGGCGGCGGCCCAGCCGGTCGGTGAGATAGCCGCCGGTCAGATAGCCGAGGAAGGCGCCCGAGATCAGGAAGGTCAGATAGCCGCCCGTGCCGACGACCGAGAGGTCGCGCTCGGTCTTCAGGTACGTCGGCACCCATGTGGCCAGGGTGTAGTACCCGCCTTGGACTCCGGTGGAGAGCAGCACGGCGAACACCGTCGTGCGCAGCAGGCCCGGTTTGAAGATGGCCGTGAACGAGCCCTTCTCGGCGCTGTGCTCGCGTACGGCCACCGCCTGGGGCGCGTCGTGCACGCGGCGGCGCATCCAGACCACGAGCAGCGCGGGCAGCGCGCCGGTCCAGAACATCACGCGCCAGGCCAGGTCGTCGTCGAGCAGCGAGAACACCAGCGTGTACATGATCGCGGCCAGCGCCCAGCCCACGGCCCAGGAACTCTGGATCGCGCCGAGGGTGCGGCCCCGGTGCTTGGCGCTCGCGTACTCGGCGACCAGGATCGCGCCGACCGCCCACTCGCCGCCGAAGCCGAGGCCCTGGAGGGCGCGGAAGACCAGCAGGGTCTCGTAGTTGGGCGCGAAGCCGCAGGCGACGGTGAAGACCGCGTACGTGATGACGGTGATCATCAGCGCCTTGACCCGGCCGATCCGGTCCGCGACCACGCCCGCGAGGGCGCCGCCGACCGCGGAGACCACGAGCGTGACGGTGGTGAACAGGCCCGTCTGGCCGCTGTCCAGGCCGAAGTACGCGGCCAGCGCCACCATGCTCAGCGGCAGCGTGAAGTAGTCGTAGGAGTCCAGGGCATAGCCGCCGAAGGCGCCGCCGAAGGCGCGGCGGCCCCGCGGGCCCAGGGCGCGCAGCCAGCCCAACGCGCCTTCGTCGTCGGCTTGTTGGGCAGTGGTGGGACGGGCGTCGGCGGTGGGTGGGGTCGTGCTCATGTGCACCTCGCAGAGGGAGGACGAAGGGTGCTGGGGACTGAGCCGTGCCGTGCGTAGCAAGGTAGAGGATCGTTGAACGATCCCTCAATACCCACGTTGTTTCGTTCTTGTATCTGCGATTGAATTCCGGGCATGGCAGAGCAGCTGACGGGTCTGGCCGACGACCGTGCCCTCCTGGGCCGCACCAGCACCGCCGAGCGGGTCTCGGACATCCTCAGGACCCGGATCGCCGAGGGGTACTTCCCGCCCGGCACGCGTCTGTCGGAGGACAGCATCGGAGGCGCCCTCGGCGTCTCCCGCAACACGCTGCGCGAGGCGTTCCGCCTGCTCACCCACGAGCGCCTGCTGGTCCACGAGCTGAACCGGGGCGTCTTCGTCCGGGTCCTGACCGTCGAGGACGTCGAGGACATCTACCGCACCCGGAGCCTCGTCGAGTGCGCCGTCGTCCGAGGGCTCGGGGAGCCGCCGTACGCCCTGGACGATCTCGACGAAGCCGTCGGCGAGGGGCAGCGGGCGGCGCGCGAAGGTGACTGGAACGGAGTGGGTACGGCCAATATCCACTTCCACCGGGAGCTGGTGGCCCTGGCGGGCAGCGACCGCACCGACGAGCTGATGCGCAGCGTCTTCGCCGAACTGCGCCTCGCCTTCCATGTGGTGGACGATCCGCGGCGGCTGCACGAGCCGTATCTGGTCCGGAACCTGGAGATCCTCCAGGCTCTCCAGGGCGGGGACCGGGACAAGGCGGAGCGGTTGCTCGCGGTGTATCTCGACGACTCGCTGCGGCGGGTGGTGGAGGTCTACCGGCGCCGGGTGGGGGAGGACGGAGCCGGGCTCGGCTGAGGTCTCACGCGGTCTGTCGTGCGGTTGCGACGGCCGTCGCTTCTGAGTCGTTTGGGTCGTTGTCAGACCTAGGACCTAGTCTGTGCACCGTGACTTCGCCTGCATCGACGGACAGCGTTCCGCCCCAGCTCAGCGCGGGGCCGCGCCCCGCGTTGGGCCCGGCCGCCGACGAGGGCCTGGCGCGGCGTCTGCGCGCGCTCGCCTGCACCGCTCCGCTGCACGACCTGGACGCGCGCAAGGCCAATCTGGCCGGCGAGTACTCGGTGTACGGCATGGCGGAGGTGGCGCTCGCCGCCATCGATCTGGTCACCCTGAACATGGACTTCGACACGGGCGCAGACCACGACCAGATAGTCGCCCGGCTCATCCCGCGCATCGCCGCCCAGGCCCCGCGGCGGCCCGTCGCCGAGCACGAGCGCGTGGCCCGCTGGGTGCTGGAGAACCTGATCAACGTCGGCAGCGTCGACCGGGGATTCCGTGCCGTTTACGGGACTTTCGCCCCTGATGGCAGCTATGTCCGCCGCGACTACGACTTCAAGCTGATCGAGGAGGTACCGGGCCCCGGCGGCACGGTGTACCTCCGCACGACGGACGAAGCGGTCAATGTCCTCGTCGGTGCGCTGGACACCGATGTCACCAGCGCCCAGATCGCCGCCGAGGTCAAGCTGGAGGTGCTGATCAGCCGGGGCCGCCTCGCCGACGCGCAGCTCGCCGCCGAGCAGGCCCGCTACCGGACCGTGCAGTACTCGGAGACCCTGCGCAGGGCCCTGGACGCGACCCGGCGCAACGTCCGCGCGGTGGACTGGCTCCAGACGGTGCCCGACATGATCGCCGAGGCACTGGACCACGTGGCCGACCGGTACCGCCACGAGAACGCGATCCTGACCAACATCCGCAAGGCACGCGACGAGTCCGAGGACCCCGAGCACAAGCGCCGCGCCGCCGAGCTCGTCGACATCGTCAAGGACTGCATCCGACGGCACACCCAGTTGCAGTCGCGACTGCTGGAGGCCGGTCCGCTGTTCCGCGCGGAACAGGACCGACAGGCCTTCGCCACGCCGATGACGACGTCGGGCATAGACCTCTACGGCCATCTCGTCGCGCCCGTGCTGCCGCTGCCCGTCGAGCAGGCGGTCCGGGTCACGGACGCGTTCTTCGGGCGCGGGACGGGGTTGCGTACGCCGGTGTCCGTGCGGGTCGGGGACCTGGTCGACATACTGCTGACGCCGCCCGTGGAGCGCGAGCATCTCGGGGCGGAGATGCCCGAGCCGGATCTGATCGCCACGCCGGACGACAGCCGGTTCAGCGAGGAGCAGCTCGCCGCAGCGATGGAACTGCTGGATCTGCCGGCGGACGCGCCAAGACGGCTCTCCGGTTTGCTCGCGCAGGCACGGCGGTCGGATCCCGATCTACCCTATCTGGTGGCCCTGTTGGCCGTCCACGCGGCCAGTCCGGCCGTCGGAACCGCCTATCGGCAGGGCGAGCAGAAGCTGTTGTTCGCCGTGGACGACGGGACCGAGCTGGATGATCCGGAGTTCGGCGGGGCGGATCTGATCGTCGGTACGGCCCTGCTGGACGCCGCGGGGATGGCGGCGGACAGGACGGAAGCAGCATGAGTCGAGTGACAGCACAGCAAGGAGCCCAACCGTGACCGAGCACGTCGAGTGGAGTGAGCCGGAGGCCGCTGCCCCCTCCGCGAGTGCCGCCGTCACGCCCGCCGACGCCGCCGACGCCGCACGGCTCGTCGCCTTCGGGCTCCAGCCGAAGCTTCAGCCCGCGCGGGACCAGGAGTACACCGAGCTGCTGCGGCGCTACCGGGAGGACCCGCCCTTCGCACGGCTCGCGGACGCCGTCGCCGCCGGGCTCGGGCTCGTGGTGCTGGAGGTGTCCCCGCGCGCGGGCATGGCCGTCACCGCCGCCGAGGACTCGGTGTTCGCCGTCCGCATGGGCGACTACGCCCGGCGGACCTCCGCCGACTCCGGCGACCGCTTCCTGCACGGCCTCGCCCACCTCGCCGTCGCCGCCCTGGCGTTCCCACGGCCCGAGGACCTCGCCGACGACGGCTACATCGGGCGCGTCTCCGTCAACGGCGTCGACGCCTTCGTACGGCAGGCCTGTCGGCGCCTTGAGGAGCGGGCCGAGGAGCAGGGCGAGAACACCGACCCGGCCAGCGACGCACCCGGTCTGGAGGCCGCCTGGCGGATCTGGGCCAGACGCACCGCCACCGGCGCCACCAAGGACGCCCGCAGACTCGCCGGGTCCACCACCGGCATCGTCGGCAAGGCCGTCGCCTTCCTCACCGACTCCGGGTTCCTCCAGCGCACGGGTGACGACAACGGCGGTACGTACCGCACGACGGCCCGCTACCAGCTCCAGGTGCGCGACATGGCGGGCAGCGCCGCGATGGCCGAGCTGCTGGAGCTGGGCGTCGTCCCGGTGACCGACGGCACGGCGACGCTGCTGCCGCCCGAGGAGAGCGACGACCTGGACCTGGTGGCCGACGCCGGACTGCCGTTCCACGCGCCCGCCCAGTCCTGAACTTCCCCGATCTGCCGAAGACTTACGAGAGTCCGCCATGTACGAGCTGTCCCGGGTCCGCCTCTACTCCATCGGTCCCGCCGGTGCGCGCTACGCCGACACCGTGCTTGACCTGCGGGGCGTGGGCGAGCCCGTGCCCGATCCCGCGCCCGCCCAGGCGGAGTTCTTCGAGGAGGAGCCCGTCGGCCCGCCGCGCCGGCCCGCGCCCGCCGGAGTGCTGTTCCTGGAGAACGGCGGCGGCAAGTCGGTGCTGCTCAAGCTGATCTTCTCGGTGATGCTGCCGGGCCACCGGAACACGCTCGGTGGCGCCAGCTCCGGTGTGCTGCGCAAGTTCCTGCTCGCCGACGACTGCGGACATGTCGCCCTGGAGTGGCAGCACACGCTGACCGGCGAGTGCGTCGTGGTCGGCAAGGTGAGCGAGTGGCGCGGGCGGCAGGTCTCCAACGACCCGCGGAAGTTCGCCGAGGCCTGGTACTCCTTCCGGCCCGGGCCCGGGCTCTCGCTGGACAACCTGCCGGTGGCCGAGTCCACGACCGTACGGCCGCCCGTCGAGGGCGCGTCCGGCGCGCAGGGCCGCCGCCGCACCATGAAGGGCTTCCGGGACGCCCTCACCGAGGCGGGCAAGGCCTACCCGCACCTGGAGGTGCACTGGGAGGACATCCACGACCGGTGGATCGAGCACCTCGGCGACCTCGGTCTGGACCCAGAGCTCTTCCGCTACCAGCGGGAGATGAACGCCGACGAGGGTGAGGCCGCCGGCCTGTTCGCGGTGAAGAAGGACTCCGACTTCACCGACCTGCTGCTGCGCGCGGTCACCGACACCCGGGACACCGACGGGCTCGCCGACCTGGTCAGCGGGTTCGGTAACAAGCTCGGTCGGCGCGCCGAGCTGATCGCCGAGCGGGACTTCACCGCCGGGTCCGTCGATCTGCTCGGGCGGATCGTGGAGGCGGCCGAGGCGCGCTCGCGCGCGCGGGACATCCACGCCGGGGCCGAGCGGCGGACCCGGACCCTGGCGCGGCGGCTGTCCGCGCGCGGGGTCCAGGAGCGGGTGCGCGCCGAGGACCTCGCTCAGCGGGTGACCGCGGCCGCGTACGCGGTTACGCACGCCGAGGCGGGGCGGGAGCGCAGTGCGTCGATCGCGGCCGAACTCGCCTACCGGCACGCCTCGCTGGCCCTCGCCGCGGCCGAGAAGTCGGCGGCCGCGCAGAAGCGCGAGCTCGCCGAGGCGCGCACGCTGCACTCCGCCTGGCAGGCCGCCGAGGCCGTACTGCGGCACCGTGCCGCCGCCGACCGGGTCGCGCGCGTGGCCGCCGCGATCCAGGAGGCCGAGCGGGACGCGGCCCCCGCCCTCGCCGCCCGCGCGAAGGCCGCCGTCGATCTCGTACGGGCGCTGCACGCGGCCGCGGAGAGCGCCGAGGCCCTCGCCAACGAGGGGGAGGAGCGGTCCGCCGCGCTCCAGGAGGTCGGCGAGGCCGCCCACCGGGACTCCACCTCCGCCGCCACCGAGGCACAGCGCGCCCGCAGCGAGATCGGTCACCTCAAGCAGCGGCTGGCCGAGGTCGAGCAGGAGACCGCCGAGGCCGTGCGCGCCGGCTGGCTCGACGACAGCGCCCCCGACGCCGACCCGGCCCGCGCGGCCCTCGCCGCGAGCGACGCCGAGAAAAGCGCCGTCGCCGCCTGGGACATCGCGCGGGAGGCCTCCCGGCGGGCGTCGGAGCACGCGCGCGAGGCGGCCTCGGCTGAGTCCCGCGCGGAACTCACCGCGGCCCGCGCGGCCGACGCCGCGACCGCCACCGAGCGTGCCTATGAGGCCGAGCGCCGTCTCGCCGAGGGGCTGGCGGGAGAAGGGCGGCTGGCCGAGCTGCTGAGCCTGCCGGGCGCCCCTGGCGGGGAGCGGGCGGGCCTGCCCGGGCCCCGAGCCGGGAGGGACGCCGTGTCCGGGGCGCCGGCGGGCAGCAATGGCCCGCACGCCGACGCCGACACAGCCTCGCGCGGCCGTACGACCGGCTCCGGAGGACCCGTCGCCGCCCGGGCCCCACGCCTCGCCCCTGACGGCACGCTCACACCCGAGGAACTCGACCGCTTCGCCGACGAGCTGCGGGAACTTCTCGACGACACCGTCTCCTCCGCCGAGCGGCAGCTCTTCGAGCTGCGGACGGCCGCGGCCGACGACTCCCGGATCCTCGGCGCCCTCGGCGACGGCGGACTGCTGCCGCCGGGACCGGACGTGCTGGCCACCGTGGAGTTCCTCGGCGAGCACGGCATCCCCGCGCTGCCCGGCTGGCGCTACCTCGCCCAGGCCGTCGACCCCGCCGACCACGCGCGCGTGCTGGCCGCCCGGCCCGAACTCGTCGACGGCGTCATCATCACCGACCCCGACACACACGCGCGTGCCCGCGAGGCGCTGAGCGACGCGGCACTGCTGCCCCGGTCCGCCGTGGCCGTCGGCACGGCAGCCGCCCTGCTCGCCCCGACGCCGGGCACCGATGCGCCGAACGGCGACGTCTTCCTCGTACCGCCGAACCCCGCCATGCACGACGAGCACGCCGCCGACGAAGAGCGGCAGGCGCTGCGCGCGCGGGCGACCGAGCGGGACGAGGAGATCCGCACCCTCGCCGCCCGGCTCGGCAAGGACCGGGAGCTGGCCGCGCGGCTCGCCTCCTGGCGCACCGGCTGCCCGGCCGGACGCCTGGTGGAGCTGGCCGAGGCCGCCCGGGAGGCGCGCGCCTTCGCCGAGGAGTCCGAGGCCGAGCTCGCCGAGGCGCGGACGGTGCGTGCCGAGGCCGACGAGGCCGCGGCCGAGGCCGCCCAGGTGCGCGACGAGCGGCAGGAGGGGGCGCAGAAGGCCCGGCGGGCCGCCGACGCCCTCGCCGGACTCGCCTTCCGGCTGCGCGAGCGGGCCGGCTGGCAGGCCAAGCTGCGCGAACTCGCCGACGAGGCCACCGAGTCGGAGGCCCGCGCCCAGGTCTGCCTCGAGCGCGCCCGCGCCGCCGACGAGGACCGGCGCGCCGCCCAGCGCGGAGCCGACGACGCCCGCCGCACCGCGCGCGCCCTGCGCGCCGAGCGCGCCGAGATCGCCGGCGCCCCCGACGACGTACCGGAGACCGACGCGGACGACCCGAAGACGTCGCTGCCCGCCCTGCGCGAGGCCTATCGGGCCGCCTCGCAGGTCTACGAGAAGGTCGGCGTCGGTGCCGATCTACGGGCCGAGCAGGCGCGGGCGGAGAGCGACGAGAGCGCGGCGCGCGCGGAGCTGGACCGGCTGAGCAACAAGGTCCGTACGCGCGCGGAGCAGATGCTTCAGTCGCCCGACGGCTCCGACGGGCCGTCCCGGCAGGCCGCCGTCGCCCGCGCGGAGGAGCACGTTCAGCTCCTGGAGACCCGGATGTCGACCGCGAGCGAGCAGCTCGGGCGGCTGCGCGGCGAGGCCGAGCGGCTCGCGCCCGAGGACGGCGAGGCGCACACCGAGCTGGCCGAGGAACTCCAGCCGCGCGACGCCGAGCACGCCCAGGCGCTGCTGCGCACGGCCACCGCCGAACTCGCCTCGCGCACCGAGGCGTTGGGGCAGGCCAGGGAGGCGCACGCCGAGCTGCTGGAGGCCCACCGCGCCGCCGAGGACGCGGCCGGCGGCTTCGACGAGATCGCCGCGATGCTCCGCGACCTGCTGCGCGAGCACACCGTCGAGGAGGACCAGGAGGAGCCCGAGCCGTACCCCGGCAGCCTGGACGAGGCCCGGCACTCCGCCGCCGAGGCCCGCCGGTCTCTGCGCGGCTGCGCCGCCGACCTGTCCGCCGCCGAGGCCGCCGTACGCGAGGCGAGCGATGTGCTCGTGCGGCATGCCAACTCCACGCGGTACGAGCAGGTGCGCACCCCCGCGCGGCAGCAGATCCGTGAACTGCCCGCCGCCGCGCTGCCCGAGCACGCGCAGAAGTGGGCGGACGCCTTCGCGCCCCGACTGCGGGTCCTCACCGACGAGTTGGAGCAGTTGGAGCGCAACCGCGACTCGATCGTGGACCGGCTGCGGGGGCTGGTGGAGTCGGCGCTGGCGACGCTGAGGTCCGCGCAGCGGCTGTCGCGGCTGCCCGAGGGGCTGGGCGAGTGGTCCGGGCAGGAGTTCCTGCGCATCCGCTTCGAAGAGCCCGACCAGGCCACGCTCACCGAGCGGCTCGGTGAGGTCATCGACGAGGCCACGCGCGCGGCGGTGAAGAAGAACTCCGACATGCGGCGGGACGGAATGTCCCTGCTGCTGCGGGGCGTCGGCGCCGCGCTCCAGCCCAAGGGCATCGCCGTCGAGATCCTCAAGCCGGACGCGGTACTGCGCGCGGAGCGCGTGCCCGTCGGGCAGATGGGTGACGTGTTCTCCGGCGGGCAGCTCCTTACGGCGGCCATCGCGCTGTACTGCACGATGGCGGCCCTGCGCTCGAACGACCGGGGCCGGGACAAGCACCGCCACGCCGGCACGCTGTTCCTGGACAACCCCATCGGCCGCGCCAACGCGACCTACCTGCTGGAGCTCCAGCGCGCGGTGTCCGACGCCCTCGGTGTCCAGCTCCTGTACACCACCGGCCTGTTCGACACCACCGCGCTCGCCGAGTTCCCGCTGGTCATCCGGTTGCGCAACGACGCCGACCTGAGAGCGGGCCTGAAGTACATCAGCGTGGAGGAACACCTCCGCCCGGGACTGCCCCAGCAGGCCCAGGCGGAGGAGGCGCACAGTGAGATCACGGCGACTCGGATGTTCAAGCGGCCGCCGGCCCAGCAGGCTTAAGGGGCCGCAGCCGCGCGTCGAGCGGGGCCGTGGGGTCGTCGTCCGCGCCGATCTTCACCGTGCAGGACGGGTGGTAGACGGTGTTGTGGGTCTTGTGGATGTAGTCCAGGAGCTCTTCGTCGGACCGGACGTCCGGGCCGGAGGCCAGCTCGGCGCCCGCCCAGCCGCTCAGCGCGGGCTGCGCGGCTGGGCGGCGGGCCAGCTTCAGGCCGTACGTCATCACCCGTACATCGTGCTCGTGCGTGAAGTACCGCGGATCCGCCTTCGGCTTGTCCCGGAAGTCGCGGGTCCGGAGTCGGACCGTGCCCCGTGACTTCGCCCGGGTGACGTTCGGAGTGAGGCAGAACGCGTTCTCGGAGGTGGGGTAGCCGTGTCGGGCCGTGTTCATGTCGAACGGCACGGAGCCGTAGTGGAACATCAGGTCGGGTCGGTCCAGGCCCGGTTCGGTGTCGTAGAAGATGCCCGCCTCCCACCACTGGCTGGACGTGGTGGTCATGGGCTGCCGGGCCTCCCACATGATGACGCCCTCGGGGTGGTCCTGGAGGTTCTCGCCGACACCGGCCGCGTCCACCACCACCTCGACGCCGACCTCGCGCAGTTGCTCGGCCGGTCCGATGCCCGACAGCATCAGCAGCTTGGGGGAGTCGATCGCGCCGCAGGAGACGATGACCTCGCGCCGGGCGCGTACCGTCCGGGTGTGGATCAGATCGGGGTCGAGGTACTCGGCGCCGACGCACCGGCGCCCCTCCAGCACCAGCTTCTTGGCCCTGACTCCCGTACGGATCTCCAGGTTCGGCCGTTTGTCCATGACCGGGTGGAGATACGCCACGGACGACGACTGACGGATGTTGTTCTCGTCGGAGTTGATCTGGAACCAGTTTTGGCGCCCCGGACCACCGTCTTGCCGGTGTTGAAGGCCGTCGTCGGTATGCCCTCCTGCGCGCACGCCTCCAACAGGGCCGTACCGCACGGGTCCTCGCTCTTGAGCGTGCGCCGTTTCACCGGGCCGGTGCGGCCGTGGTGGTCGCCGGGGGCGTCGTTGTTCTCCAGGCGCCGGTAGAGCGGGAAGAGGTCGGCCGCGCTCCAGCCCCTACAGCCGCCCGACGCCCAGTCGTCCAGGTCCTCGGCCGGGGCCCCAGAAGGCGATGCAGGAGTTGTGCGAGGAGCAGCCGCCGAGCACTTTCGCGCGGGCGTGGCGCATGAAGCTGTTGCCGCTGGCCTGCGGTTCGACCGGGTAGTCCCAGTCGTAGCCGGACTCCAACAGGCCCATCCAGCGCTCCAGTTTGAGGACGTCTTCGTCACCGACGTCACTCGGTCCGGCCTCCAGGACGCACACCGTGACCGACGGATCCTCCGACAGATGGGCCGCTACGACATTGCCCGCGGTGCCGCCGCCGACCACGACGTAGTCGAACTCATCGATGCTCAAGGTGACCTCCCTCAGTCCACTACGGCAGCCGGAGCGGCGGTGTCGGAGTCCAGCCGGTGCTCTTCGAGAACGCCGGTGCGGTGCCGCTGCACGAACCAGTAGTAGGCGAAGCCGCCGCCCGCGATGACCCCGACGAACAGGACCGCGCCCCACTGGAGGTACCAGTGGAAGGGGGCAGAGGCGTTGTAGACGGAGGCCCGCGGCCAGATCAGGTTGATCGTCATGCCGAGGCCCCACAGCACGGCCAGCACATTGACGAGCAGTCCCCAACGGCCCAACGAGAAGCGGCCGTCGCCCGCGGGCTGCCACTTGCCGCGCAGCCGCGCCACCAGCATCGGGCCGGTGACGCCCAGGTAGGCGAGGTAGATCATGATGATGCCGATGCTGGTGACGACCGTGAAGATCTGCGGCTGACGGATGTTGACCACCAGGATCGCCAGCGCCAGGATCCCGATGATCACGGTCGGCAGTACCGGCGTCTGGAACCGCGGGTGGCACTTGGCCAGCTTCTTCGACGCGGGCAGATTGTTGTCCCGGGCCATCGCGAACGCCAGCCGCACCGCGGCCGTGTGGACCGCAAGCGCGCAGACGGTGACCGCGATCAGCACACACCACAGCATCGCCTTGCCGGCCGTCGAGCCGAGCACGTCCAGCACGATGTACTGCAGTCCGTCCGTGGAGAGTTGCTCGCCCTTGAGGCTGGAGACGCTCATCAGGGCCAGCAGCAGGATCAGTCCGCCGAGGACGAAAGAGGCGACGATCGCCCGGATGATGGCGCGCGGCGCGTTCCGGGTGGGGTCGAGGGACTCCTCGCCGAGCGAAGCGGCCGTGTCGAAGCCGTACATGACGTACGCCGACGCCAGCGAGGCGACCAGGAACGCGCCGAGGTATCCGGCGCCGTAACCCGCGCCCGTGCCGTTGGTCTCCATGACCACCTGCGGGCCGCGGGTGATGTGGACGGCGAACAGGACGATCAATACAACTGTGGCGATCAACTCGATGAACACGCCCGCCGTGTTGATCGTGGCCATCAGCTTGACGCCGAAGGCGTTCACCACGGTGGTGAACAGGATCAACACCGCGGCCAGGATGACCGCGTTGGTCGCCACGTCGTACTTGCCGGTGCCGTCGCCCACGAACTGGAACACGTCGGAGATCTGCGGCAGCGTCAGCTGGTAGGCCAGCGCCACGGCCGCGATGGACACTATGGACGCGATCAACATCATCCACCCGGCGAGCCAGCCCAGGTGCGGATTGCCTATCTTCTTCGACCAGTTGTAGACGGACCCCGCGACGGGATAGCGGGCCGCCAGCTCCGCGAAGCACAGGGCGACCATGAACTGGCCGCCGAACACCATGGGCCACGACCACCAGTAGGCGGGGCCGCCACTGCCGTAGCCGAAGTAGAAGAGCTGGAAGGTGCCGGTCAGGATCGAGATGTAGCTGATGCCGGCGGCGAAGGTGTGGAAGTTGCCGAGGGTGCGCTTGAGTTCGGGTTTGTAGCCGAACTCGGCGAGTTCGGCGTCGTCGGTATCTCTCGGTGAGTGGGTCGTGGTCATGAGCGGACTCCTGGTGGGCCTGAGGGAGGGGAGGGAGCGGCTCGTGCGGGTGCCGAGTGTTGCGTGCTGCTACCCGGAGATCAGGTGAACCATCCCTGGGGTGTGGGGCTGGTGTTGCGCCAGATGTGTTTGGTCTCGCGGTACTCGGCGAGTCCGGAGGGGCCGAGTTCGCGCCCGAATCCGGACTGCTTGAAGCCGCCCCACTCGGCCTGGGGGACGTAGGGGTGGTAGTCGTTGATCCAGACCGTGCCGATCCGCAGCGCGGCCGCGACCCGCGCGGCTTTGCCCTCGTCGCGCGTCCATACGGCGCCGGCGAGGCCGTAGATGGTGTCGTTGGCCAGTCGTACGGCCTCGTCCTCGCCGGTGAACCGCTCCACCGTGAGCACCGGCCCGAACGACTCCTCCCGGACCAACGACATCCCGGCGGCGCACTCGTCGAGCACCGTGGGCGGGTAGTAGAAGCCCTCGTCGAGCCCGGGACCGGTGGGGCGGATGCCGCCGCAGCGCAGTACCGCGCCCTCCGCGAGCCCCTTGGCCACATACGCCTCGACCTTGGAACGGTGGGCCGCCGAGATCAGCGGTCCGGTCTGCGCCCGTTCGTCGAAGGGTCCGCCGAGCCTGATGTCGGCGGCACGCCGTACGACCTCGTCGACGAACCGGTCGTGCAGCGAGTCCTCCACGAGGAGCCGTGCCCCCGCCGAGCAGACCTGCCCGGAGTGCAGGAACACGGCGGTCAGGGCCATGTCGACGGCGGTGTCGAAGTCGGCGTCGGCGAAGACGATGTTGGGGTTCTTGCCGCCGAGTTCGAGCGCGACCTTCTTCACGGTGCCGGCCGCGGCCGCCATCAGCCGCCGTCCGGTGTGCAGACCGCCGGTGAAGGAGACGAGGTCGACGTCCGGGTGGTCGCCGAGCGGAGCGCCCGCCTCGGGCCCTGCGCCGAGGACCAGATTGGCGGTGCCCGACGGCAGCCCGGCCTCGTCCAGCAGCCGCATGAGGTGGATCGCGGTGTGCGGGGTCAGCTCGCTCGGCTTCAGGACGAAGGTGTTGCCTGCCGCGAGCGCGGGGGCCACCTTCCAGGCCGTCTGCAGCAATGGGTAGTTCCAGGGTGTGATCAACCCGCAGACGCCGACCGGCTCGTACACCACCCGGCTGTCGATGTCGCGGGTGCCGGTGTCGACGACCCGCCCGCTCGCCTCGCTTGCCACGAACCGTCCGAAGTAGCGGAAGCAGTTGGCCACGTCGTCGACGTCGTACTCGCTCTCCACGAGCCGTTTGCCGGTGTCGAGCGACTCCGCGCGGGCGATCGACTCCTTGTCGCCTACGAGGAGGTCGGCGACGCGCAGCAGCAGGTCGCCGCGCTCCTGCGGTGCGGTCCTGGGCCAGGGGCCCGTGTCGAAAGCGCGGCGGGCGGCGCCGATCGCCTCCACCGTGTCCTTGCCGCCCGCCTCGTCCACCACCCCGACCAAGGAGCCGTCGGCCGGACAACGGATCTCGCGGGTGCGCTCGTCCAGCGCGCCCCGCCACTCGCCGTCAATGAACAGGTCCGGCATGGCCGCCTCCCAGCTTGTCGAGGACCCACGCGTGGAAGATCCCGATGTGATGCTCGTTGGGGACCAGCACACCACCCGCGCGGTACGCACGGGACGCCATTGCCGGCTGTGTCCGCTCACAGGCTTCAAAGTCCTGTGCGTTGACCCGGTGGAACAGCTCCACCGACTTCGACACATCGGCCCCCGACTCGACGACCTCGTGCGCGTACAGCCAGTCGCACTCGACGACCGTGCGGTCCTCGGCCAGCGGGAACATGCGGTGCAGGATCACATGGTCCGGTACGAGATTGACGAAGACCGTCGGCTTGACCGTGATCGCGTAGTAGCGGCGGTTCTGGTCCTCGCTCACGTCCGGCAGTTTCGCGAAGCCCTCGCTGCCGTCGACGGTGAAGCCCTTGATCTCCGCGCCGAACTCGGCGCCGTGGCCGACGTAGAACTGGGCCGCGTAGCCGTCGGCGAACTCCGGGAGGACGTCGGTCAGTTCGGGGTGGATCGTCCCGCAGTGATAGCACTCCATGAAGTTCTCGACGATCAGCTTCCAGTTCGCCTTCACGTCGTAGGTGATGCGCCGGCCGAGGGCGAGCTTCTCGGTGCCGTAGTGCTCGATCGCGGCGGCGTCGCCGAGCCGTTCGACGGCGGCGCCCAGCACGGTCTCCTCGAAGGAGGGGGGTTCGTCGGCGAGGCACACCCAGACGTAGCCGAGCCATTCGCGCAGGGCTACATTGATCAATCCGTACTGGACGCGGTCAATGTCCGGCATCTTGATCAAGTTGGGCGCGGCGATCAATGTGCCGTCAAGATCGTACGTCCAAGCATGATATGGACACTGGATGTTGCGCCGGACCTCGCCTGAGTCCTCCATGCACAGTCGCGCTCCACGATGACGCATACGTTGAGGAAGGCGCGCAGTCCACCCTTGCGAGTACGGGTGATCAACACATTCTCGCGGCCCACCTGGACCGTGCGGAACGCGCCCGGCTTGTCGAGATCCGCGCTGCGGACGGCGCAGAACCACATCGACTCGAAGATGTGCTCCTGCTCCTGCCGGAAGAGGTCGGGGTCGGTGTGGTAGTGGCCCGGCAGCGTCGCGATGAGGCTCGGGGGCATGGGGGTCGTCGTCACGTGTGCTCCTCGGGAGGGACGAGCATGCTGCTCAGGCGGGCGCGGCGGCGAGGATCTCCCCGACCACGGGCACGAACTTGAAGCCGCGACGGGAGAGTGAACCGCCGTGGCTGGAGCCGCGGTTGTGGACCGGGCCGAACTTCTCCAGGTCGAGGACGCGGACGATCACGTCGTAGGTCGGGGACACGCGCGTCTCCTATCGGCGGATGCGGGTCATCTTCGGGTCGAAGAGCGGCTCTTCGGCGACCGTGGCCGGCACCTTCTCGCCGAAGTACTCGATGTGGACGGCGGTGCCGGTGCCGAGCATGGGCAGCCACGTGTACGCGATGCAGCGGCCCAGTGTGTAGCCGTACGAGGCGCTGGTCACGTAACCGGCCGGGGCGCCGGCGACGTAGACAGGCTCCTTGCCGAGGACGACGGCACCGGGGTCGTCGAGGAGGAGCGGGGTGAGGCGGCGGGTGGGGGCGGGGCGGTTCTGGAGCGCCTCCTGGCCCACGAAACCGTCCTTGTCCATCCGCACCGCGAATCCGACGCCCGCCTCGTACGGGTCGTGCTCGTCGGTCATGTCGACGCCCCAGGCCCGGTAACCCTTCTCCAGGCGCAGGGAGTTGAAGGCCGAGCGGCCGGCGGCGATCACCCCGAGGTCACGGCCTGCCTCCCAGAGGGTGTCCCAGAGACCGACCTCCCCTCTCCAAGGACTTCCTCACCGGCCGGGCCGACGAGGACCAACTCGCCCTCACCGACGCCGAGGAGACCGCCGAACTCGACGCCGAGTGGCTCCTCGGCACCCGCGCCCGGGGCCTCGATGCCCGTGGCCGCACCGTCCTGCTGGACGACGGCCGCACCGTGTCCACCGACGGCGTCGTCATCGCCACCGGCGCTTCGGCCCGCCGCCTCCCGGGCGACGAACTCGCCGGCGTCCACACGCTGCGGACCCTCGACGACGCCCGCGCCCTGCGCGAGGAACTCACCCAAGGCCCGCGCCGGGTCGTCGTCATCGGCGGCGGCTTCATCGGCGCCGAGACCGCGTCCTCGTGCGCCGCCCTCGGCCACACGGTCACCGTGGTCGAAGCCGCCCCGCTGCCGCTCGTACGCCAGCTCGGCGCCGAGATGGCCGCCGTGTGCGCCGCCCTGCACCGCCGGGGCGGGGTCGACCTGGTCACCGGCACCGGCGTGGCCGGGCTGCTCGGCACGGTCGCCGTGACCGGCGTGGCACTCGCCGACGGCCGTACCCTCCCGGCCGACGTCGTGATCGTCGGCATCGGCGCCACCCCCAACACCGCCTGGCTGGCGGGCTCCTCGCTCACCCTGAACGACGGTGTCCAGTGCGACGACGGCTGTATGACGGCCCTTCCCCAGGTGGTCGCCGTCGGCGATGTGGCCCGCGTCGGCGGCAGCCGCGCCGAGCACTGGACCTCCGCGACGGAACAGCCCCGCGTCGCCGTCGCCAACCTCCTCGCCGGGCGCACCTCCCAGACAGTGCGGTCCCTGCCCTACTTCTGGTCCGACCAGTACGGCGCCCGCATCCAGTTCGCAGGCCGCCGCCGGGACGGTGACACAGTCCGCCTCACCGAGGGCGGTCTGACCGACGGCACGCCGGCCGAGGGTGGCCTCCTCGCCGTGTATGAGAGCGACGGTCGCACGACCGCCGTGCTCTCGGTGGACAGACCGCGCCCCTCTATGCAGGTGCGTCGGGAACTCGGGCGAGGGGAGAGGCGGGTGGGGTCGGGGGTCTCCTGAGGAGACAGCGGCCGACGTAGGGCGGCCGAGGACCGACTGGAGGACCGGGGGTCGGCTGAGGGCCGGTTGGCCGACTGCCCCGGAACTCGGCGTGGGCCGACGCCCCGTCTCAGGAGTGCGACAGCTGTCCCGCGCCACCCCGCCCGGGTATCCGCTCCTGGGCGCGCCCTGTCGCCTTCGCCTGGCGCCGCGCCCTGCGCCGCTCCCGCCGCAGCGCCCGCGCCGTGCTGGCCGGCGTCGAGACCACGCCGTTGCGCTGATTCCACACCTGACGGGTCACCCAGACGTCTACTGCTCCCCAGGTCGCGACCACCGTGCTGGCCACGCTGCTCAGCACCATCGGGAACGCCAGCCATGAGCCGGCCAACGTGCACAGGAAGGCCACCATCGCCTGTATCAGCGTCACAGCGATGATCAACACCGCCCGCACCGCCGCCGTACGCACCGGATCGGGCATCCGGCGCCGCCGCGCCGGCTCCTCGACCCACAACGGGCGATAGAGCGCCTGTTCTTGACCCTCGTCCCGCTCGCTCCTCTCATCGGACCCGGTGACCTGCGCGTACGCCGCCGCCTTCTCGCCCGCGCCGGTCAGAACCTCACCCCGGTCCGCCGGAATGTCGCGATCCGGCGCCTGTGGGCCCTGGCGCACCGTCAAGCGCACCGCCGTACCGCCGTCGTCGGGCGCCTCGCGCCGCTCCGCCGTGCCCATCACCGTGTCACTCCCCACCGCCAGCAGACCGCTCGCTCCCGTGTCCGAAGACCCGGCTCCCCAGTGGCTGCCCGGCTTGCGCTGTTTTACGCCGCCGGGAGGCGAGATGCGGCTCCTGTGGCCGATTCCGCCCCCGTTTCCCATAGAGAAGGACGAACGAGATCGCCCGAAGATTCCCAACGAGGGAAAAATTCCGGCCAATTGACATTGCGGACGAGCAGGACCGGTGCGACCGGCCGGCGCCGGAATCCGGGAGGCAATCTCCCCCAATGACCGGACAACTCCCCATGTCTCGCCCCCGGTGCGGACGTTCAGCTTCCGGACGGCTCTTCGAGTTACGTGTGCGTCGGTAGTAGGCTCGCGCCGTTTGTTGACGCACATGTGTACCCCCGGCCGGTGGGGGTCGAGCTGGGGGAGGCCATGCGCTTTCGCGGGAAGTCCATCCGCCGGAAGATCGTGGCGTTGCTTCTCGTGCCGCTGGTGTCCCTCACCGCGATCTGGGGCTTCGCCACGGTACTGACGGGTCGCGAGGCACAACAGCTGTTCAACGTGTCGTCCGTCGTGGAGAAGATCGGCTACCCCATCGAGGACACGGTCCGTGTCCTCCAGCAGGAACGCCGTCAGACACTCGTCCACCTCGCCGACCCGCGCGCCTCCGACGGGCTCGCCGCCCTGAGGCGCAGCCGCAGCGCCACCGACGAAGCCGTCGCCGAGATCCGCAGGAACGCCAAGAACCCCGACGTGCGCGACGCGATGGGCCAGGGCACCGACGAGCGCCTCACTGCCGTTCTGGACGCCTTCGACGGCATCGCCTCCCTGCGCCGCAGCGTCGACGACGGCACCGTCAACCGGGCCACGGCCCTCCACCTCTACAACAGCCTGGTCGACCCCTGTTACGTCCTGCTCGCCAACCTCCACGTCGTGGACAACGTGGAGATGGACAAGCAGTACCGCGCGCTGGTCAACCTCGCGCGCGCCCGGGAACTGCTCTCCCGCGAGGACGCTCTCCTCGGTTCCGCCCTGATTGTCGGCAAGCTCTCGCGCGACGAGGTCCGCGACGTCTCCGACTACGCCGCCCAGCGCAACCTGATCTACGACGTCAACCTCCCCCTGCTGCCCTCTTGGGAACGAGACCGCTTCACGCGCTTCTGGAAGAACGCCGCCAGCGCCCCGCTGCGCGTGGCCGAGGAGTCCGCCGTCTCGGTCGGTGCCGGCACGCCCAGCGGCGTCACGGCGAAGAGCTGGGACACCGCGGCCGGCAATGTGCTCGAAGAGCTCGCCGAACTCAACGACCAGGCGGGCGACCGCTACCAGGACCGCGTCCGGCCGGTCGCCATGGGCGTCATCGCCAAGGCAGCCATCGCCGGTGTGCTCGGTCTCGTCGCCTTGCTGGTCTCGTTGTTCCTGTCGGTGCGCATCGGCCGCAGCCTCATCCGCGACCTGCGACAGCTGCGTCTGGAGGCCCACGAGGCGTCCGGCGTCCGGCTGCCCAGCGTGATGCGCCGCCTGTCGACGGGCGAACAGGTCGACGTGGAGACCGAGGTCCCGCGCCTGGAGTACGACAAGAACGAGATCGGTGAGGTCGGCCAGGCCCTCAACACCCTCCAGCGGGCCGCCGTCGAGGCCGCCGTCAAACAGGCCGAGCTGCGCGCCGGCGTCTCCGAGGTCTTCGTCAACCTCGCCCGCCGCAGCCAGGTACTCCTCCACAAGCAGCTCACCCTCCTCGACACCATGGAACGCCGGACCGAGGACACCGACGAACTCGCCGACCTGTTCCGCCTCGACCACCTGACCACCCGTATGCGCCGGCACGCCGAGGGCCTGGTGATCCTCTCCGGCGCCGCCCCCTCCCGGCAGTGGCGCAAACCCGTCCAGCTCATGGACGTGGTCCGGGCCGCCGTCGCCGAGGTCGAGGACTACGAGCGCATCGAGGTCCGCCGGCTGCCCCGGGTCGCCGTCACCGGCCCGGCGGTCGCGGACCTCACCCACCTCGTGGCCGAACTCCTGGAGAACGCCACGGTGTTCTCCCCGCCGCACACCGCCGTCCAAGTACTCGGCGAACGCGTCGCCAACGGCTTCACCCTGGAGATCCACGACCGCGGGCTCGGCATGGCCGCCGACGCGCTCCTGGACGCCAACCTCCGGCTTGCCGAAACCCCGGAGTTCGAACTGTCGGACACCGACCGGCTCGGTCTCTTCGTGGTCAGCCGACTCGCCCAGCGCCAGAACGTCCGCGTCTCCCTGCAGCCGTCCCCGTACGGCGGCACCACCGCCGTCGTGTTCATCCCCGACGCCCTGCTGACGGACGACGTACCGGACACCAACGGTCTCGGGTTCCGTCTGGACCGGCCCGGCCCCTCCAAGGAGGCCGAGTTGGAGGAGACCCGTCGGCTTGAGGAGAGCCGCCGGGCCGCGCTGGCCCAGGTGCCTGTACAGCTGCCCGGCCTGCCCACCCAGCTGCTGGACGGTCCGGTCGAGCTGGAGGCGCCCGTCGATCTGGACGCCCTGGACGACTTCCCGGACGGGCTGGACGAGGAGGACGCGGAGCGCGGCGGACTGTTCCGCCCGCGCCGCTCCCACCTTGCCCGCGCGGACGACACCACCACCGCTCGCCACGAGGCGCCGGACTCCGGTGCTGCGGACCATGGCTCCCCGGGGGACCACCTGGGCGCCGCGGTGCCGCTGCCCCGGCGCGGGGCACCCAAGCTGGTCAGTTCGCACGGGCGCCCGGTCACTGAACAGCGCCCCCGGCGCGACGAGGCCCAGGAACCCCCGGCGGGCGTCAGCCGCCACGAGCCGGACGCCCCGGCACCGCTGCCGGCCCGGCGGCGCGGAGATGCTCCCCTGCGTCGCAGCCCCGGCACCTCAGGCCCGGTCGGCGAGCCGACCGGCACGGGGTCGGCCACGGGCCGGGACCTCTCGGGGGAGCCCCCGGCGCTTCCCCGGCGCACCCGACGCGCCGAGATCGAGTCCAGTAACCCGAGCACACCGGACCGACGTCCGGCCCCCGTACCGCAGCAGACCGGCTCCGGTACGGGACCGCTGCCCCGGCGCGTACGCCAGGCCAACCTGGCTCCACAGCTCAAACGGGATCCCGCTCGACCGACCGAGGGCCCCACGGAGCCCCCCGAGCGGGACGCCGACGAGGTACGCAACCGCATGGCCTCGCTCCAGCGCGGCTGGCAGCGCGGCCGCGATGAGAACGCCGCGGGCGACGACGCCCACAGCGGCACAGCACCACGAGGAACGACAAAGGGGGACGGTCGATGACCGCACCGAAGGCGACCGGCCACACCGCGACCACCGCGTCCGGCGAGCTCAACTGGCTCCTGGACGACCTGGTGGAGCGCGTCGCCAGCATCCGCAAGGCCATCGTGCTCTCCGGCGACGGTCTGCCGACGGGTGCGTCCAAGGATCTGACCCGGGAGGACAGCGAGCACCTGGCCGCCGTCGCCTCCGGCTTTCACAGCCTCGCCAAGGGCGTGGGCCGCCACTTCGAGGCCGGCAGTGTGCGGCAGACGGTCGTCGAGCTCGACGACGCCTTCCTGTTCGTGACGGCC
Organism: Streptomyces sp. NBC_00287; assembly: GCF_036173105.1. Lineage (NCBI taxonomy): Bacteria > Bacillati > Actinomycetota > Actinomycetes > Kitasatosporales > Streptomycetaceae > Streptomyces > Streptomyces sp. NBC_00287. The sequence goes on along the minus strand of NZ_CP108053.1, from coordinate 1,627,339 downwards.
GCCGGCGACGGCAGCTGCCTGGCCGTTCTCTCGGATGCCGACTCGGACGTCGGCCAGGTCGCGTACGAGATGACGCTTCTGGTCAAGCGGGTCGGTGTGCATCTGGGCACCGCTCCGCGCACCGATCTGCCCGCGGGCGGGTAGTGGGATGACATGAGCGCAGACGGTCAGGGAAGCAGCCACTGGTTCGACGACGAGGCCGGACCGGTCGTCCGTCCGTACGCCATGACGCGCGGCCGCACCACCAGCGCGGCCCAGCACCGCCTCGACCTCATCGCGGTGGTCGTGACGGAGTCGCACGCGGACGATCCGGAACCGGACTCGACCCTGTCCCCGGAACATGTGGACATCGTCGAGCTGTGCCGTGACGCCCCGCAGTCGGTCGCCGAACTCGCCGCCGAACTCGATCTTCCCATCGGAGTGGTACGGGTACTCGTCGGGGACCTGGTGGACGGGGAACTCGTCCATGTGAACCGGCCGGTTCCCCCGGCGGAGCTGGTCGACGAGAGTATCCTGCGCGACGTGATCAACGGCCTCCGGGCGCTGTGACCAGCGCGGAAGCGGGGTAGTGACGTGACTGGCTGGCAGTTCTGGGTCGACCGAGGCGGCACCTTCACCGACATCGTCGCGCGACGTCCGGACGGCCGTCTGCTCACGCACAAGCTGCTCTCGGAGAATCCCGCACGCTACTCCGACGCGGCTGTCGCGGGCGTACGCCGACTGATGAACGGCTCCGAGGAGCCCGTCGAGGCCGTCCGTATGGGCACCACCGTCGCCACCAACGCCCTCCTGGAGCGCAAGGGCGAGCGCACCCTCCTGGTCGTCACCCGCGGCTTCCGCGACGCCCTGCGCATCGCCTACCAGAACCGCCCCCGCATCTTCGCCCGCCGCATCGAACTCCCGGAGCTCCTGTACGAGCGGGTCGTCGAGGTCGACGAACGCATCGCCGCAGACGGCACGGTCCTGCGCGCCCCCGACCTGGAAGCCCTCTCCGGGCCTTTGCAAGAGGCCTACGACGACGGAATCCGTGCTGTCGCCGTGGTGTGCATGCACAGCCACCTCCACCCGGCCCATGAACAGGCCGTCGGTCAACTGGCCACCCGGATCGGCTTCCCCCAGATCTCGCTGTCCAGCGAGGTCAGCCCGCTGATGAAGCTCGTCCCGCGCGGGGACACCGCTGTCGTCGACGCCTACCTCTCGCCCGTACTGCGCCGCTACGTCCAGCATGTCGCCGACGAACTCCACGGTGTGCGGCTGATGTTCATGCAGTCCAACGGCGGCCTCGCCGAAGCCGGGCAGTTCCGCGGAAAGGACGCCATCCTCTCCGGCCCCGCCGGCGGCATCGTCGGCATGGCCAGCATGTCGCAGCTGGCCGGATTCGACCGGGTCATCGGCTTCGACATGGGCGGCACATCCACCGATGTGTCGCACTTCGCCGGCGAGTACGAACGCGTCTTCACCACCCAGATCGCCGGTGTCCGGCTGCGCGCCCCCATGCTGGACATCCACACCGTCGCGGCGGGCGGCGGCTCCGTCCTCCACTTCGACGGCTCCCGCTACCGCGTGGGACCCGACTCGGCGGGCGCGGACCCCGGCCCCGCCTGTTACCGCGGTGGCGGCCCGCTCGCCGTGACCGACGCCAATGTCATGCTCGGCCGCATCCAACCGGCCCACTTTCCGCCGGTGTTCGGCCCCGACGGCGACCAGCCGCTCGACGCCGATCTCGTCCGCGACCGGTTCGCCGCCCTTGCGCGCGAGATCCGGGACCGCACCGGCGACGACCGCACCCCCGAGCAGGTCGCCGAGGGCTACCTCCAGATCGCCGTCGCCAATATCGCCAACGCGGTCAAGCGGATCTCCGTGCAGAAGGGCCACGACGTCACCCGCTACGCCCTCACCACCTTCGGTGGTGCGGGCGGACAGCACGCCTGCATGGTCGCCGACTCGCTCGGCATCCGCACCGTCCTCGTCCCGCCCATGGCCGGCGTCCTGTCCGCGCTCGGGATCGGCCTCGCCGACACCACCGCCATGCGCGAACAGTCCGTCGAGGCCCCCCTGGAGGCCGCCTCGATGCCGGGCGTCCTCAAGACCGCCGAAGACCTGGAAGCCGCCGCCCGCTCCGAACTCCTCGCCGAGGACGTCCCCGAGGACAGAGTCAAGGTCATCCGTCGCGCGCAGCTTCGCTACGACGGCACCGACACCACTCTCACCGTCGAGCTCACGGAGCCCGACACCATGCGCCGCACCTTCGAAGAACGTCATCGCGCCACGTACTCCTTCGTCCTCGACCGCCCGATCGTCGTCGAAGCCCTCTCCGTCGAAGCCACCGGCATCACCGAACCCCCCGATCTCTCCGCCCTGGCCACCCACCAGGGCCGTGCCTCCGCCCCCGACACCGTCCGTCTCCACACGGGCGGCGCCTGGCGCGACGTACCCCTCCACCGCCGCGAGGACCTTCCTCCCGGCGAATCCGTCACCGGCCCCGCGATCATCACCGAGGCCGGCGCGACGACCGTCGTCGACGACGGCTGGCGGGCCGCGACGACCGACGACGGGCATCTGGTCATGGAACGTGCGGCGATTACGGAGAGTTCCGATCTCGACACAGAAGCAGATCCCGTTCTGCTTGAGGTCTTCAACAACCTCTTCATGTCGATCGCCGAACAGATGGGCGCTCGCCTGGAGTCCACCGCCCAGTCCGTCAACATCAAAGAGCGCCTGGACTTCTCCTGCGCCCTGTTCGATCCGGACGGAAACCTGGTGGCCAACGCCCCGCACATCCCCGTCCACCTGGGCTCGATGGGCACCAGCGTCAAGGAGGTCATCCGCCGCCGAAGCGACTCGATGCGGCCCGGCGACACCTACGCGGTCAACGACCCGTACCACGGCGGCACCCACCTGCCCGACGTCACCGTGATCACCCCGGTCTTCGATACGCAGGGTGACCGGATCCTCTTCTACGTCGCCTCCCGCGGCCACCACGCCGAGATCGGCGGCATCGCCCCCGGCTCCATGCCCGCGAACAGCCGCACCATCGAGGAGGAGGGCATCCTCTTCGACAACTGGCTGCTGGCCGAGAACGGCCGCTTCCGCGAGGAGGAGACCCTCGGTCTGCTCACCGAGGCGCCCTACCCCTCCCGCAACCCGAAAACCAACCTCGCCGACCTGCGCGCTCAGATCGCCGCCAACCGCAAGGGCGTCGACGAAGTCGCCCGCATGATCGAGGACTTCGGCCTCGATGTCGTCCAGGCCTACATGAGGCACGTCCAGGACAACGCCGAGGAGGCCGTCCGCCGCGTCATCGACGCCCTCGACGACGGTGAGTACGCCTACGAGACCGACTCCGGGGCCGTCATCCGGGTACGCGTGCGCGTGGACCGCGAAAACCGCTCCGCCACCGTCGACTTCAGCGGTACGTCACCCCAGCTGACCACCAACTTCAACGCCCCGTTCTCCGTGGTCAACGCGGCCGTCCTGTACGTCTTCCGCACCCTCGTCGATGACGACATCCCGCTCAACGACGGCTGTCTGCGCCCTCTGAGGATCGTTGTACCGCCCCGCTCCATGCTCGCCCCCGAACCGCCGGCCGCGGTCGTCGCGGGCAATGTGGAGACCTCCCAGGCGATCACCGGCGCGCTCTACGCGGCGCTCGGCGTCCAGGCCGAGGGCTCCGGCACCATGAACAACGTCACTTTCGGCAACGAGCGCCATCAGTACTACGAGACGGTCGCCTCCGGATCCGGCGCGGGCGACGGCTTCCCCGGCGCGCCCGTCGTACAGACCCATATGACCAACTCGCGGCTGACCGACCCCGAGGTCCTGGAGTGGCGACTGCCCGTGCAGCTCGACGAGTTCGCCGTCCGGCGCGGCAGCGGCGGGGCCGGAAGGTGGCGCGGCGGGGATGGTGCCGTGCGCCGGATCCGCTTCCACGAGCCCATGACCGTCTCCACGCTCTCCCAGCACCGCAGGGTCCCGCCGTACGGCCTGGCCGGCGGCGAACCCGGCGCGCTCGGCGCCAACCGCGTGGAGCGGGCGGACGGCACGGTCATCGCACTCGGCGGCAGCGACGCGGCGGACGTCGGCCCCGGCGACGTACTCGTCATCGAAACCCCCGGCGGCGGAGGCTACGGCTCCCCGTCGCCCGACCCCCATCAAGCAGGAGAAGAGATCGATGATCTTCGGGCGTTCTGAGCGTGGCAAGCCCCCGGTCGAGCCCGTCACGCTCAAGATCCTCGTGGCCGGCGGCTTCGGCGTGGGCAAGACCACCCTGGTCGGCGCGGTCAGCGAGATCAGGCCGCTGCGTACCGAGGAGTTCCTCACCGAGGCCGGCCGCCCCATCGACGACACGAGCGGGGTGGAGGGCAAGAACACCACCACCGTGGCGATGGACTTCGGCCGCATCACGCTGCGCGAGGACCTTGTGCTGTACCTCTTCGGGACGCCCGGCCAGGAGCGGTTCTGGTTCATGTGGGACGAGCTCTCCGAGGGCGCGCTCGGTGCTGTCGTGCTGGCCGACACCCGCCGCCTGGAGGACTGCTTCGCCGCCGTCGACTACTTCGAACGGCGCTCCATACCTTTCCTGGTCGGCGTCAACTGCTTCGAGGGAGCCGCCCGTTACCCGGCCGAGGACATCCAGCGCGCCCTCGACCTCGACGACGACGTGCCGGTCGTACTGTGTGACGCCCGGGACCGGGAGTCCGTCAAGGAGGTCCTCATCGGGGTCGTCCAGCACGCGATGGCCTACGCGGCCGACCGCAGGCAGGCCGTCACCACCTGAACCCGCCGTGCGCACGGCCCGTACCCCCGCCGACCGGGGTACGGGCCGCGGCTCGTGGAGCTCCGCACGCGCGCGTGTCTACTCCTCGCCGTCCTCCAGCCAGCCGAAGCTCTTCTCCACGGCCTTGCGCCAGTTGCGGTACTCACGGTCCCGCACCGCCGCCTCCATCGACGGCGTCCACTCGACGTCCTTCTGCCAGTGCGCCTTGAGCTCGTCGAGGTCGTTCCACACACCGGTCGCGAGCCCGGCCGCGTACGCGGCGCCCAGACAAGTCGTCTCGGACACCCTGGGCCGGATCACCGGCACATCGAGCACATCCGCCTGGTGCTGCATGAGCAGGTTGTTCTTCGTCATGCCACCGTCCACCTTCAAGGTGGTGATCTGCACCCCGGAGTCCTGGAACATGGCGTCCACCACCTCGCGCGTCTGCCAGCTCGTCGCCTCCAGCACCGCACGCGCGAGATGCCCCTTGGTGACGTACCGGGTGAGCCCGGTGACCACCCCGCGCGCGTCCGAGCGCCAGTACGGCGCGAACAGGCCGGAGAACGCGGGCACAATGTACGCGCCTCCGTTGTCGTCGACGCTGGCCGCGAGGGACGCGATCTCGTCCGCGGTGCGGATGATGCCGAGCTGGTCGCGGAACCATTGGACCAGCGCACCCGTTATGGCAATCGACCCCTCCAGGCAGTACACCGGCGCCTCACTGCCGATCTTGTAGCCCATCGTCGTCAGCAGGCCGCTCTTCGAAGGCACCGGCCGGTTGCCGGTGTTGAGCAGCAGGAAGCTGCCCGTGCCGTACGTGTTCTTCGCCGTGCCCACGTCGTAGCAGGCCTGCCCGAAGATCGCGGCCTGCTGGTCGCCCAGCGCGGAGGCGACCGGCACCCCGGCGAGCTGGCCGACTGCGGTGCCGTACACCTCGGCGGAGGACCGGATCTCGGGCAGCACCGCCTCGGGGACGTTCATGGCGGCGAGGATCGAGGGGTCCCACTGAAGGGTCTCCAGATTCATCAGCATGGTGCGTCCGGCGTTCGTCACATCGGTGACATGCCGGCCGCCGTCCGTGCCGCCCGTGAGGTTCCAGATCAGCCAGGAGTCGATGGTGCCGAAGGCGATCTCGCCGCGCTCGGCGCGGGTCCGGAGCCCTGGCACGTTGTCCAGCAGCCAGGCCGCCTTGGGCCCGGAGAAGTAGCTGGCCAGCGGCAGCCCGGTCTGCTCGCGGAAACGGTCCTGCCCGTCCGAGCCGCCGAGTTGGTTGCACAGCGCCGAAGTGCGGGTGTCCTGCCACACGATCGCGTTGTGCACGGGCTTTCCGGTCGCGCGGTCCCACAGGACGGTCGTCTCGCGCTGGTTGGTGATGCCGAGCGCGCTGAGCTGGTCGGCGCGCAGCCCGGCCTTGGCGATGGCCCCGGCGACCACAGCCTGCACCTTGGACCAGATCTCGGTGGCGTCGTGCTCCACCCAGCCCGGCTTGGGGAAGATCTGGCGGTGTTCGCGCTGGTCGACGGCGACGATCGCGCCGTTCTGATCGAAGATGATGCAGCGGCTGGAGGTGGTGCCCTGGTCGATAGCGGCGACGAACTTGTCCGTCATGACGTCCCCTTCGTCGGTTCCTTCAGAAGGCTGCGTTGAAGATGAGCCCGGACAGCGCCCCGCCGATCAGCGGTCCCACCACCGGGATCCACGCGTAACCCCAGTCCGAGGTGCCCTTGTTGGGGATCGGCAGGACGGCGTGTGTCAACCGCGGGCCCAGGTCGCGGGCAGGGTTGATGGCGTATCCGGTGGGACCGCCGAGCGACAGACCGATGCCGACCACCAGGAAGGAGACGATCAGGATCGCCGTACCGGACTCGCCGAGCCCCTCGGTCAGTCCGAACGCCAGGATCGGCAGCACCAGTCCGACGGTCGCGATGATCTCGGTGATGAGGTTCGCCACGGGATTGCGGATCGCGGGCGAGGTGGAGAAGATCCCCAGGGTCGGTTGCGCCTTGTCCTCCTCGGCGTTGGCCTGGAACTGCGCGAAGTAGACCAGCCAGCACAGCACCGCGCCGAGGATCGCGCCGACCATCTGCCCGGCGACGTAGATATGGACCTTGTCCCATTCCCCGGTGTCGATGGCGATCCCCAGGGTCACCGCCGGGTTCAGATGCCCACCGGACAGCGGCGCGGCCGTGTACGCCCCGGCCAACACCCCGAAGCCCCAGCCGAACGCGATGACGACCCAGCCCGCGTCCTTAGCCTTGGAGTAGTTCAGTACGACGGCGGCGACGACTCCGGCGCCGAAGAGGATCAGGATCGCGGTTCCGATGACCTCACCGAGGAAGATGTCTCCGTTGCTCATGGCGGCTCCTAGGCCCTGGCCCGGGATGATCGACCCCGGTCCTCCGTGCAGGGTGCGTTTCCCACGGCGACTTCAGCCGAAGGCAGGGAGTGTCCCGCGCCCCGCCCGGCGTCCGTGACGAGCGTGCCGTCGTCGTCGCATCGCCCCCGGGGAGTGGCCGTGGCTGGATCAGGCGGAGCCCGCGCGGCGCAGTGCCTGGTACGCGGTGAATGTACGGCGATGTCGACTGACACCGGAAGTGTTCACCGGTGTCCCAAGGCCGTCAAGGTCGCGGACGGCAACGGTTGACGGGACGTCTGTGCGGTCGCACATGACACCGACAGGCCCGGATTCAGCCCCTGCCCGGCTCCGCGACCGCCCACTGCGCCTGCGCGGCCGCGGCCGCGGCTCCGGCGCCGCGCCGGATCTCGTGACCGGGCAGCCCGGCGCGGCCCAGCACCCAGCTGGCCCCGCGCAGGGACTTGGCAGCCTGTTTCAGCGGCGCCAGACAGGCAGCCGCCTGCCGATGGTCCGTCACGCTCCCCGGCACGCACAGGATCGTGGCCAGGGACAGTGTGACGGGCCGTCCGCCCGCCGACCAGGGAGTGTCCAGCACGGTGGCGGCCAGCGGATCAAGACCCTCCGGATCCGCGAGCACCAGGAAGTCGTCGCCACCGATGTGCCCCACGCGCGTGCCGCCGGACGCCGCATGCTGCAAGGTCCGCCCCACCGCCCGGATCAACTCGTTGCCGGCCGCGAATCCCGCGCCGTCGTTGACCTGCTTGAAGTGGTCGACATCCAGCCAACTCAGGGCGAACGTCAGCCCGTCCGCGATCCGCCGGTCCACCTCGCCGGTGATCGCATCCGAACCGGGCAGCCGCGTCAGCGGGTTGAGCCCGGCGGCCTCCTCGACACGCGACTCGGCGAGCGCCCGTACGAGGTCCGCGAGCCGTACGACGCCGACACACCGCCCGTACCGGTCCACGACCGCCACGTCGTCGGACGTACGGTCCGGGCCGCCGACCGCCACGACGTCCAGCACCTCCCAGGCGGTGGCGTCGACGCCTACCGTCCGGGGCGGATCGCCGAGCTTGAACGCCGGCCGATCGGCATACAGGGCATGGCCGTAGCGCCCCGACATGGACAGCAAGAAGCGGGAGCGGTGCACCGAGCGGACGGGCACCCCGCGCGTGTCGACGAGCAGTACCCCTGACACGTCCGGTGATCCGGTCAGGAGAGTGCGCACCTGACCGGCCGACGCGGTGGCCGGCAGCAGTGCGGCGGGCCGTACGAACTCCCGCACCGCCGGGCCCGAACGCTGAGGCGTCCCGCCGCCGGGGCGGCGGGGCGGAACGTATACGTCCGCCGCGGGCAGCCGGGCCGGCGGCGCGAACAGCTCACCCTGCGCCAGTTGCGCGCCGGCCGAAACCGCCGCCGCACACTGCAGTTCCGTCTCGACACCCTCCACGCACAACAGCGCACCCAGCTCATCGCACAGGGTCCGCATCGCGCGCACCGCCGCCGATCGCGCCAGCGTCGACGCGTCCAGCTTCAGCAGGTCGGGCGCCAGATCGACGAGCAGTCGCAGGGGTATGTCGCCGTCCCCGACGCCGTCCGCACTGATCCGGAAGCCCTGCTCCCGCAACGCCGCCACCGCCTCCAGCAGCGCCTGCTGAGGCACGTGCGTGTACGGCGGGACGATGTCGAGGGTCACCTCCCAGGGCATCCGCCCCGCCTCCCGTACGGCGTCGGCCAGTTGGGGCAGTCCGCCGAGGTCGGCGAGGGTGGCGGCGAAGACGTTGACGTGCAGCGGCAGCAGGGTCTCCTTGCGGGCCGCCGCCCGGACCGCCGACACGGCGAGGCCGCTGTCGAGTTCGGGGTCCCGTCGGGCTTCGGCCAGGATGTCGCCGGTCTCCGGACGGGCAAGAACCTCCAGCCCTGCCACTCCACCGGTCGTCAGATTGACCACCGGCTGGAAGGCGAAGCGGAGAGTATCCGACCAGGAGTGCACGCCAGCATAATCGCGCTCCCTTCACGCCCCCGAGCCCAGTTCATGAGACGTTCACGCAGGATTCCGGGATGGTCACAGAGCGTGGACTGCTCCCACATTCGGCCCTCATGCACCGCCCGCATCAACGCACGACGATCACTGCCGAGCCGTGCCCGAACAACCCTTGGTTCGCCGAGAGGCCCACGCGCGGGCCAGCGACCTGCCGCTCGCCCGCAGCGCCCCTCAACTGCCACGTCAGCTCACACACTTGGGCGACTGCCTGGGCGGGTACGGCCTCGCCGAAAGAGGCCAGCCCGCCGCTGGTGTTCACGGGTATGCGACCGCCCGGGCCGGTCGCGCCCTCCCGCAGCAATTTCGCGCCCTCGCCCTCGGCGCACAGCCCCAGATCCTCGTACCACTGCAACTCCAGCGCGGTCGACAGGTCGTAGACCTCCGCGAGGGAGAGATCCTGGGGTCCAATGCCGGCCTCCTCGTAGGCGGCGGTGGCGATCGACGCCCGGAAGGACTCCGCACCCGGCTCCACCGCGACGGCCGAGTCCGTCGCGATGTCCGGCAGGTCGAGCACGGTGTTGGGGTAGCGCGGGGTCACCGTGGACACCGCGCGGATCCGCACCGGCTCCGCCACGCCGTGCAGGCGCGCGAACTCCATGCTGGACAGCACCAGCGCCGCCCCGCCGTCCGAGGTCGCGCAGATGTCCAACAGCCGCAGCGGATCGGCGACCACCGCGGAGGCGGCCACCTCCTCCGCCGTGACCCGCTTGCGATAGCGCGCGTACGGATTCAGCGCCCCCATGGCGGAGTTCTTCACCTTGACCTGTGCGAAGTCCTCGGGCGTGTCCCCGTGCAGGGCCATGCGCCGACGCGCGTACAGCCCGAAGTACGTCGGATTCGTCGCCCCGAGGACCCGGAAGCGGAGCCAGTCCGGATCGTCGGGCCGGTCCCCTCCCGCCGGCCGGAAGAAGCCCTTGGGGGCGGCGTCGGCTCCCACCACGAGCACCGTGTCCGCGAGCCCCGCAAGGATCTGCGCCCGCGCGGCACCGATGGCCTGCGCCCCGGACGCGCATGCGGCGTACACGCTGGTGACCCGGGCGCCTTGCCAGCCGAGCGCTTTCGCGAACGTCGCCCCGGCGACATACCCCGGATAGCCGCCCCGCACGGTGTCCGCACCGACGATCGACTGGACGTCCCGCCAGTCCAACTCCGCGTCGGCAAGCGCCGCACGTGCGGCCGCGGTCCCGTACTCGACGAAGCCGCGCCCCCACTTGCCCCACGGGTGCAGCCCCACACCGAGCACCGCCACATCCTCCGCCATGCCGTCACCGCCCCCTCGTCGGCCGCCACTGCCAGGTCGTCCAGACCGCCTCCGCGTCCTCATGGAGCACGCCCGGCACGACCTCCACCTCCATGCCCACCGTCAGATCGCCGACGGTGACCCCGGGAACCGCCTGCCCCAGCACCACCAGGCGCTCGGCGGCCAGTTCCACAGCGATCAACGTGCACGGCTCCCACGGAAGTTCCGGATCGGTCACATAGGGTGACGGTGGCCGGTATTGGCTGTCCGTGTACGACCAGACGCGGCCCCGCCGGGACAGCGGGACTTCCTCCAGGTCGCCGCCCGGGCACCCAGGGTTGCGGCAGTGTGCGTCTTCGCGGGGAACGAAGAGCGAAGTGCAGGCGGAGCAGCGCGTTCCGAGAAGTCGGAAGTCGTCTCCGTCCCCGGCGAACCATCCGGCGACCACGGGCGTACGTGTACGTGACAAAACCCCTCCCCGGCAACAGATCTGACGGAACGTCAGAAGTGTGCCACGGTCATCCGGGAATGGGCACCGCTCCCTGCGTTGCTGTGGAGCGCCCGCCCCCGGAAGACGTCCGTCCGGTGATCGGATACAGTCCGCCGCGTGTCCGAAACTCAACACTCCAACCCCAACTCCGCGCCCGGCTCCCACTGTTCGAGCTGCGGAGCGTCCTATGGAGAGGGCGTCATCGGCTGGCCCCGCACCTGCCCGGTCTGCGGCACGGTGGCCTACCGCAATCCTCTGCCGGTCGCCGTCGCCCTCCAGCCCGTGTACGACACGCAGGGCACCGCCCTGGTCGTCATCACCCGCACCGTCGCTCCCGCGCGCGGGGGTATCGCTCTGCCCGGCGGTTACATCGACGACCGGGAGGACTGGCGGCAGGCCCTGGTCCGCGAACTCAAGGAAGAGACCGGCATCGACGCCGCCGCCAGGGACGTACGGCTGGTGGACGCGATGAGCTCGCCCGACGGCCATCTGCTGCTCTTCGGGGTCCTCCCGGAGCGGCCGGCCGACAACCTCCCGGCGTCCGCCGAGACGGACGAGACGGAGGGCTGGCACCTCCTGCGCCGCCCCGAGGAACTCGCTTTCCCCCTGCACACCGTGGCCGTGCGGGCCTGGTTCGAGGGCCGCTACATCTGACCTCAGGCCGGCGAGAGCCCTCGCACCCGTACCGGGTAGGGCGGCTCGGTGACGCCGCCCTCACCGTCCCGCTCCACGACCACCTGTCGGCCCTCCCAGCGGGCGACGTACCGTTCGACCTCCGGTTCGGCCCAGCCGTCGCCCGCATCCGGCACGACCAGCCCGCCGCCGGTCCTGCCCCGGGCCGGTGCCCACACCTCCAGCTCCAGTCCGCCGTCCTCCCCGCGCACGGGCACGACGGCACCCGCGCGCGCGAGCACCGGGATACGGGACAGCGGCGCGTCGACCAGCACCTGCCCCGGCCCCTCGTACACCCGCTCCGTCACCGTGTCGTACCACCGCCCCCGCGGCAGCTGCACCGCACGCCGGTCCGCGCCCGGATCGAGGACCGGAGCCACCAGCAGACAGTCACCCAGCAGGAAGGCATCCTCACAGTCACGCAGCGCCCGGTCCTCGGGGGCGCCCCACCAGACCGGCCGCACATAGGGCGCCCCGGCACGCCGAGCCAGATGCGCGAGCGTCAGAAAGTACGGCAGCAGCCGCCGGCGTTCCAACAGCGCCACGCGCGTGTGCTCCAACACCTCAAGACCGAACTCCCACGGCTCTCTGCGCCCCGCCCGCAGACTCGCGTGCGTACGGAACAGCGGCAGATACGCGGCCAATTGGAACCACCGCAGATACAGCTCGGGAGACGGGCTCCCGTCGAAACCGCCCACGTCCGGCCCCGAGTACGGCACCCCGCACACCCCGAGCCCCATCACCAGGGACAATGAGGCCCGTAGTCCCGGCCACCCCGTCGCCACATCACCCGACCACGTCCCGCCGTAGCGCTGGAGACCGGCCCACCCGGAGCGGGAGAAGACAAAGGGCCGCTCCTGCGGCGCCAGTTCACGCAGCCCCTCGTACGCTGCCCTGGCCATGCACAGCGCGTAGACGTTGTGCGCCTCGCGGTGGTCGCCGCCCCGCCCCTCCAGGGAGTGCCGGGCAGAACGCGGCAACGTCGACTCCCCGAACGCGGTGAACGAGGTGGGTTCGTTCATGTCGTGCCAGAAGCCCGCGAAGCCCTGCGCCAGCCGCTCCTCGTAGAGCGCGCCCCACCACTCACGCACGCGCGCGTGCGTGAAGTCCGGGAACACCGCTTCCCCCGGCCAGACGACCCCCTCCACGAGCCGACCGGAGGCGTCCCGCACAAACGCGTCCACTGCCGACCCGCTGTCGTACACCGCGTTCCCGGGAGCGGCTTTGACCGCCGGATCGACGATCGACACCAGCCGGACCCCGTCCCGTCGCAGCTCCTCGGCGAGCTGGGGCAGTTTGGGGAAGCGATCGTGGTCGACGGTGAAGACCTGATGGCCGTCGTAGTGGTCGATGTCCAGATGGACCGCGTCCAGCGGCAGCCCGCGCTCCAGGTATCCCGAAACGATCCGCCGCACTTCCTGCTCGCTGCCGAAACCCCACCGCGCGTGATGGTGCCCGAGCGCCCACGCGGGCGGCACAGTCGGTGCTCCGGTGAGCGAGGCCCAGGTGAGCAGTACGCGCGCGGGCGTGCCCACCATGACCCAGCAGCGCAGCGGCCCGCCGTCCATCCGCACCTCGCACGTCCCCGCCCGGTCGTGCCCGGAACCGGCGCCCTCCTCGCCCTCCCGCAACGTCACGGTGCCGTCCCATGAGGTGTCGTGGAACACCAGATGCGTTGCCGCGTCGGCCACCACCATCTGCACCGGCATCGTGATGTACAGCGGATCGTCGTCCGGCCCGAAGGCACGACCGGGGTCGGTGTTCCACAGGTGATACGTGCCGTCCCGCAGCCGGGGCCCCGACGGCCGCCCGCCGAGCCCGAAGAACCGCGCGTCCGCGGCCACTTCCGACCGCTGCATCCAGCGCGCCTGCCCGCCCTCCACCGGCTCCCACCACCGCGGCGGCAGATCCCGGCGCAGGGTGACGCCACCTGGCGTACGCACCTCGACGGCACCGTGCCGCGACACCACGACCGTCACCCGCTCTGCCACCACCCGCCAGCCGCCGTCCTTGTCCGGCTCCAGCACGGCCCGGGGATCCGGCTCCGGGCAACGGCCGGCCAGCGCGTACGACGGCTCGGCCTCCGCCCCGTCCCAGCCCCAGAACACGGCACCGTTGACCGTCACCGTGATGCGCAGCAGAGTCCGGCTGAACCGCAGGACGCCACCGCCAGGGCCGGGCTCCACATGCTGCACGGGACCGGGCACGCGTGCGCGTTCGGCCCCCCTGGGCGGCAGCCCGGCGGCGTCCGCGCGCCGCCTGCGCCATGCCGCCCGCACGGTACGCAACCCCTGGGCCGCCCCCGTAGAACCGACCACCTTCACCGAACGCACCAGGTCACGACCGTCCATGCTGCTCAGCCTGCCATTGACTGCCCCACGCGTGCGTGTCGTTCAACTGCCGTTCACCCGTGCCGGGACCACATCTTCACGACACGGACTATGTGGCGGGCGCCCTGGTGCCGGAGTCGATCACATGGCATCGTCCGTATCAGCCGCGTCACGCGCACACCCCAGCTCGTGCGCGGACGACGCACACGACGCGCACAGTCCGGGAGCCGCCCCATGTCGACCCTGAACCCCGAGCCGCTCTGGCAGCCGGATCCGGAACGCATCGCCCACGCACAGGTCACGAAGTTCCAGGCCTGGGCGGCAGAACGCCACGGAGCCCCGGCCGAGGGCGGCTACGCGGCACTGCACCGCTGGTCCGTCGAGGAGCTGGACACCTTCTGGCAAGCCGTGACCGAGTGGTTCGACGTACGGTTCTCGACGCCCTACGCGCGTGTGCTGGGCAGCCGCGCGATGCCCGGCGCCCAGTGGTTCCCCGGTACCACCCTGAACTACGCCGAGCACGCCCTCCGGGCCGCCGCGACCCGCGCCGACGAACCCGCACTCCTCCACGTCGACGAGACCCACGAACCGACCCCGGTGACCTGGTCCGAGCTGACCCGCCAGGTCGGCTCCCTCGCCGCCGAACTGCGCGCCCTCGGCGTACGCCCCGGAGACCGCGTCAGCGGCTACCTGCCGAACATCCCCCAGGCCGTCGTCGCCCTCCTCGCCACGGCCGCCGTGGGCGGCGTATGGACCTCCTGCGCGCCCGACTTCGGCGCCCGCAGCGTCCTCGACCGCTTCCAGCAGGTCGAACCGGTCGTCCTGTTCACCGTCGACGGCTACCGCTACGGCGGCAAGCAACACGACCGCCGCGACACCGTCGCCGAACTGCGCCGCGAACTGCCCACCCTGCGCGCCGTCGTCCACATCCCGCTCCTCGGCACCGAGGCCCGCGACGGCGCCCTGGAATGGTCGGCCCTCACCGGCGCCGACACCGAACCCGTCTTCGAGCAGGTGCCCTTCGACCACCCCCTGTGGGTGCTCTACTCCTCCGGCACCACCGGCCTGCCCAAGGCCATCGTCCAGTCCCAGGGCGGCATCCTCGTCGAGCACCTCAAACAGCTCGGCCTGCACAACGATCTCGGCCCGGACGACACCTTCTTCTGGTACACCTCGACCGGCTGGATGATGTGGAACTTCCTCGTCTCCGGCCTCCTCACCGGCACCACGATCGTCCTCTACGACGGCAGCCCCGGGTACCCGGACACCGGCGCCCAGTGGCGCGTGGCAGAACGAACCGGAGCCACCCTCTACGGCACCTCCGCCGCGTACGTCATGGCCTGCCGCAAAGCGGACGTGCACCCGGGACGCGACTTCGACCTCTCGAAGGTGCAGTGCGTCGCCACCACCGGTTCACCCCTGCCGCCCGACGGCTTCCGCTGGCTGCACGACGAAGTCCGCGAGGACCTCTGGATCGCCTCCGTCAGCGGAGGAACCGACGTCTGTTCCTGCTTCGCGGGAGCCGTACCGACCCTCCCCGTCCACATCGGCGAGCTCCAGGCCCCCAGCCTCGGCACCGACCTGCAGTCCTGGGACCCGAGCGGCAAGCCCCTGATCGACGAGGTCGGCGAGCTCGTCGTCACCAACCCGATGCCGTCCATGCCGATCCGCTTCTGGAACGACCCCGACGGCAGCCGCTACCACGACAGCTACTTCGACACCTACCCCGGCGTCTGGCGCCACGGAGACTGGATCACCGTCACCGCACACGGCTCGGTCGTCATCCACGGCCGGTCCGACTCCACGCTCAACCGCCAGGGCGTCCGGATGGGCTCGGCCGATATCTACGAAGCCGTCGAGCGGCTCCCCGAGATCAAGGAATCCTTGGTCGTCGGCATCGAACAGCCCGACGGCGGCTACTGGATGCCGCTTTTCGTCCACTTGGCTCCGGGCGTGGTCCTCGACGAGGCCCTGCTGAACCGCATCAAGCAGACCATCCGCGAACAGCTCTCACCGCGCCACGTTCCCGACGAGGTCATCGAGGTGCCGGGCGTCCCCCACACCCTGACCGGCAAGCGCATCGAGGTACCCGTCAAGCGCCTCCTCCAGGGCACCCCCCTGGACAAGGCCGTCAACCCGGGCTCCATCGACAACCTCGACCTCCTGCACTTCTACGAGGACCTCGCCCGCAAGCGCTCCTGATCGACCCGCGCCGGAACAGCCCCGCGCCCTGGCCTCGGACGCCGAACAAACCGGCAAAGTCCGAGGCCAGGCCCATTGTCAGTGCCGCCGGTTACTGTGAGTGAGCATTGATCGACCGTGCACAGGGGGAAACATGGCGCACACCGACCACCCGACCATGCGACGCGTCCTGCGCCGCGAAATCGCCGGAACCATCGGCCTGCTCACCGACGAGCACGACTTCCGCACCATGCGGCGCTATCGCAGCTTCACCTTCGACGACCACACCATCTACCTCCAACAGGTCGAGGCCCTTCTCAAAACACGAGCCTCCCAAGGCAGCCACACCACAGTGGCCCTCTTCGACCCGCAGGAGTACGCCGACTTCTGCACAGACACCGGCCTGGACCCCGACAACCCGTCCAGCCGCACACGCTTCACCGCCGAACTCGCGACCACCGGCCCCAGCCTCCCCTACGACGGCCAGCCCCTGGCCGACCTCGTCCCGGACCTCATCGACGAGGCAGTCCGCCAGGCCACCTGGGAGTATGCATCCACCCTCCTGGCCCGCCTGGGCACATGCGCCACCTGCGGCGAGGACATCGGCCGCGCCGCATTCGCCCGGGCCTCGTCCCTGCTCGTCCGCATCCTCGACACAGCCCGGCCCGGCCACCGACACCTCGTCTGCAGCGTCTCCGCCACACCGGAAGCACTGGTCTCCGTCCTGCACGCCGACGAGGACACGGGCGGCACCACGGAACTCGACGAGGCCGAAGCCCTCGAATTCACGACGGTGCTGGCTCTGGGCATCGCCACCCAGAGCGCCGGCGGACTCGTCATGCGCACCAGCACACCCGGCGCCACCGACACTATCTACGGCTGGCGCCTGCGCGGAGACGGCCTGGAACCCCTCACCGCCGGCGAGGTCTTCGACGCCTACTGCACGGACGTCGAGTCCGGCGACCTCATCTCCCCGGAGTCAGGTGTCGACTACACCGTCCCGCCGGACCTCGGAGAAGCGGGAGCGGCCTCAGGACACACGCACTGAACGCGGGAGGGGCGCCCCACCCGTAGGTGGAGCGCCCCTCAAGACCGGGGCGAACAGCGCCCAGGGACCGACTACTCGCCGGACAGTACGGCCTGCGCAGCGTTGCGTGCTTCCTCGGCGCTGTCCGCCGCCCGCGCGGCCGCCGCGGCACGCTCGCACTGCGCCAGCGTGTACTTGGCGAGGGTCGCCCGCACATAGGGAATCGACGCCGCACCCATGGAAAGGGAGGTGACACCCAGACCGGTCAGCACACACGCGAGCAGCGGGTCGGACGCGGCCTCACCGCAGACACCACAGCTCTTGCCCTCGGCCTTCGCCGCCTCCGCGGACAGCGCAACCAGGTCCAGCAGTGCCGGCTGCCACGGGTCCTGCAGACGGGACACCGCGCCCACCTGACGGTCGGCGGCGAACGTGTACTGCGCGAGGTCGTTGGTGCCCAGGGACAGGAACTCGACCTCCTGAAGGATCGAGCGAGCCCGCAGCGCCGCCGACGGAATCTCCACCATCGCGCCGAACTTCGCCTGAAGCCCGGCGGCCCGGCAGGCGTCCGCGAAGGCCTTGGCGTCGGCTCGGTCGGCCACCATCGGGGCCATGACCTCGAGGTAGGCCGGAACACCCTCGGCCGCCTTGGCGAGCGCGGTCAGCTGGGTGCGCAGGATCTCCGGGTGGTCGAGCAGCGTCCGCAGCCCACGCACGCCCAGGGCCGGGTTCGGCTCGTCGGCCGGAGTGAGGAAGTCCAGCGGCTTGTCCGCACCCGCGTCCAGCACCCGCACGACGACACGGCCCTCGGGGAAGGCCTCGAGCACCTGACGGTAGGCCTCGACCTGCTTCTCCTCCGACGGCGCGTTCTTGCTGTCGTCGAGGAAGAGGAACTCGGTACGGAAGAGACCGACGCCCTCGGCACCGGCTTCGACCGCGGCCGGCACGTCCGACGGGCCACCGACGTTGGCCAGCAGCGGCACCTTGTGACCGTCGGCAGTGGCGCCGGGACCGGTCGAGGCCGCCAGCACGGCCTTGCGCTCGGCGGCCGCGGCCTCCAGCTGTCCCTTCTTCTCCTCGCTCGGGTTCACGAAGATCTCGCCGGTGCTGCCGTCGACGGCGATCATCGTGCCCTCGGCGAGCTCACCGACACCGGGCAGCGCCACAACGGCCGGGACACCGAGAGCCCGCGCCAGGATCGCGCTGTGGCTGGTCGGCCCGCCTTCCTCGGTGACAAAGCCGAGCACCAGCGTCGGGTCCAGCAGGGCCGTGTCGGCAGGCGCGAGGTCACGGGCCACCAGGACGTAAGGCTCGTCGCTGTCCGGGACACCCGGCATCGGGACCCCGAGCAGACGCGCGACGATACGATTCCGCACGTCGTCGAGATCGGCCACGCGTCCCGCGAGGTACTCACCGGCGCTCGCCAGCAGCTCGCGGTACGCCGCGAATGCGTCGTACACCGCGCGCTCGGCCGTGCTGCCGACGGCGATACGGCGATCCACATCCGCCATCAGTTCGGGATCCTGGGCCATCATGGCCTGGGCCTCGAGTACCGCCTGGGCTTCGCCCCCCGCCAGATTGCCGCGCGCAATCAGGTCGGCTGCCACAGCCTCCACGGCCTTGCGGGCGCGCCCCTGTTCACGCTCCGCCTCCTCCGCCGGGATCTGCTTGGCCGGCGGTTCCAGGACCGCCGTTCCCATGTGCCGAACCTCGCCGATCGCCACACCGTGGCTCACGCCGACGCCTCGCAGCGTTGTCTCCATCTCACCCGTCTCCGTTAGTGCGGCGGGTCCCGCCGCCGCGATGGTTGTCCCTACTTGCCGTCACCGGACGGCGCTGACGTCACTTCCAGAGGAAGAGGCTGTCGCCGGCCTTCACATCGCCCTCGTCACGGAGATCGGCAAGGGCCTCGGCGGTGGCCTCAAGGGCGACGATCGGGCATACCGGAGACTTTCCGGCGGCCTCGACGGCGGCCGGGTCCCAGCGCACCACGCTCTGGCCGCGGGTCACGGTGTCGCCCTTGTTCACGAGCAGCTCGAAGCCTTCGCCGTTGAGCTGCACGGTGTCGATACCCAGGTGAGTGAGAACGCCGTGGCCCTGCTCGTCCACTACTACGAACGCGTGTGGGTGAAGGGAAACGATGACTCCGTCCACGGGGGATACGGCCTCGGAAGGCTCACGGACGGGGTCGATCGCTGTACCCGGGCCGACCATGGCCCCGGAGAAGACTGGATCCGGCACTGCCGCCAGTCCGATGGCGCGTCCTGCGAGCGGGGACGTCACGGTGGTCATGGGAAGCCTCCCAGGGGTGGAGATTCATATGGGCCGTCACTGCCTGTACCGGACGGCGCACTGTTCAGCAGGGTATGTCATATGAAGTACGGGTTCCGTTTGAGAGGAGCCGTCCGGTGGTCTAGACCATAACCCCAAACGATTTGCACCCGCTCCACGGCCCCGTGTACAGTCGTACTCCTGCTTGAGGCTGAGCGACGCGAACCAAGCGTCTTTGCCTGGCAGCACCCAACTTGTCAGATCCTATCTCGGGGTCACTTTCTGCATGCCCGCAGGATAGTGGTCAGGGAGTCGGAAAAACCCTGATAGAGTTTGGAAACACCGAAGGGAAGCCCGGAGGAAAGCCCGCGAGGGTGAGTACAAAGGAAGCGACCGTTCCTTGAGAACTCAACAGCGTGCCAAAAGTCAACGCCAGATATGTTGATACCCCGTCCGTCGGAATACTCCGATGGTCGAGGTTCCTTTGAAATAACACAGCGAGGACGCTGTGTGCGAGGGGATTATTCCTCCTCTCGCACCGCTCTCGTGGTGTCAACCGGATTACCGGTAAACATTCACGGAGAGTTTGATCCTGGCTCAGGACGAACGCTGGCGGCGTGCTTAACACATGCAAGTCGAACGATGAACCACTTCGGTGGGGATTAGTGGCGAACGGGTGAGTAACACGTGGGCAATCTGCCCTTCACTCTGGGACAAGCCCTGGAAACGGGGTCTAATACCGGATAACACTCCTGCCTGCATGGGCGGGGGTTAAAAGCTCCGGCGGTGAAGGATGAGCCCGCGGCCTATCAGCTTGTTGGTGAGGTAATGGCTCACCAAGGCGACGACGGGTAGCCGGCCTGAGAGGGCGACCGGCCACACTGGGACTGAGACACGGCCCAGACTCCTACGGGAGGCAGCAGTGGGGAATATTGCACAATGGGCGAAAGCCTGATGCAGCGACGCCGCGTGAGGGATGACGGCCTTCGGGTTGTAAACCTCTTTCAGCAGGGAAGAAGCGAAAGTGACGGTACCTGCAGAAGAAGCGCCGGCTAACTACGTGCCAGCAGCCGCGGTAATACGTAGGGCGCAAGCGTTGTCCGGAATTATTGGGCGTAAAGAGCTCGTAGGCGGCTTGTCACGTCGATTGTGAAAGCCCGGGGCTTAACCCCGGGTCTGCAGTCGATACGGGCTAGCTAGAGTGTGGTAGGGGAGATCGGAATTCCTGGTGTAGCGGTGAAATGCGCAGATATCAGGAGGAACACCGGTGGCGAAGGCGGATCTCTGGGCCATTACTGACGCTGAGGAGCGAAAGCGTGGGGAGCGAACAGGATTAGATACCCTGGTAGTCCACGCCGTAAACGGTGGGAACTAGGTGTTGGCGACATTCCACGTCGTCGGTGCCGCAGCTAACGCATTAAGTTCCCCGCCTGGGGAGTACGGCCGCAAGGCTAAAACTCAAAGGAATTGACGGGGGCCCGCACAAGCAGCGGAGCATGTGGCTTAATTCGACGCAACGCGAAGAACCTTACCAAGGCTTGACATACACCGGAAAGCATTAGAGATAGTGCCCCCCTTGTGGTCGGTGTACAGGTGGTGCATGGCTGTCGTCAGCTCGTGTCGTGAGATGTTGGGTTAAGTCCCGCAACGAGCGCAACCCTTGTCCTGTGTTGCCAGCATGCCCTTCGGGGTGATGGGGACTCACAGGAGACCGCCGGGGTCAACTCGGAGGAAGGTGGGGACGACGTCAAGTCATCATGCCCCTTATGTCTTGGGCTGCACACGTGCTACAATGGCCGGTACAATGAGCTGCGAAACCGTGAGGTAGAGCGAATCTCAAAAAGCCGGTCTCAGTTCGGATTGGGGTCTGCAACTCGACCCCATGAAGTCGGAGTTGCTAGTAATCGCAGATCAGCATTGCTGCGGTGAATACGTTCCCGGGCCTTGTACACACCGCCCGTCACGTCACGAAAGTCGGTAACACCCGAAGCCGGTGGCCCAACCCCTTGTGGGAGGGAGCTGTCGAAGGTGGGACTGGCGATTGGGACGAAGTCGTAACAAGGTAGCCGTACCGGAAGGTGCGGCTGGATCACCTCCTTTCTAAGGAGCATCTAGGCCGCCAAGCTTGCTTGGTGGTCCAGAGCCACTACGTCGGCGAATGATCGACGGTGGTTAGCTCATGGGTGGAACGTTGACTATTCGGCACACTTGATCGTCTTCTCCTTCCAGTACTGCTCGCAAGAGTGTGGAACGTTGAGGGGAGCGGGGAGTGTGCCGGGCACGTTGTTGGGTGTCTGAGGGAATGGTTTTTCCTCAGTCGCCGGCCCCGGTAAAAGTCTGATTCTTCAGGCTGTGACGGGTGGCTGGTCGTTGTTTGAGAACTGCACAGTGGACGCGAGCATCTGTGGCCAAGTTTTTAAGGGCGCACGGTGGATGCCTTGGCACCAGGAACCGATGAAGGACGTGGGAGGCCACGATAGTCCCCGGGGAGTCGTCAACCAGGCTTTGATCCGGGGGTTTCCGAATGGGGAAACCCGGCAGTCGTCATGGGCTGTCACCCATACCTGAACACATAGGGTATGTGGAGGGAACGCGGGGAAGTGAAACATCTCAGTACCCGCAGGAAGAGAAAACAACCGTGATTCCGGGAGTAGTGGCGAGCGAAACCGGATGAGGCCAAACCTACGACGTGTGAGACCCGGCAGGGGTTGCGTCGTGGGGGTTGTGGGATCTCTCTTTCACAGTCTGCCGGCTGTGAGGCGAGTCAGAAACCGTTGATGTAGGCGAAGGGCATGCGAAAGGCCCGGCGTAGAGGGTAAGACCCCCGTAGTCGAAACATCAGCGGCTTGCTTGAGAGACACCCAAGTAGCACGGGGCCCGAGAAATCCCGTGTGAATCTGGCGGGACCACCCGCTAAGCCTAAATATTCCCTGGTGACCGATAGCGGATAGTACCGTGAGGGAATGGTGAAAAGTACCGCGGGAGCGGAGTGAAATAGTACCTGAAACCGTGTGCCTACAAGCCGTGGGAGCGTCGGACATCAAGCTTGCTTGGTGTCTCGTGACTGCGTGCCTTTTGAAGAATGAGCCTGCGAGTTTGCGGTGTGTTGCGAGGTTAACCCGTGTGGGGAAGCCGTAGCGAAAGCGAGTCCGAATAGGGCGGTATAGTAGCGCGCTCAAGACCCGAAGCGGAGTGATCTAGCCATGGGCAGGTTGAAGCGGAGGTAAGACTTCGTGGAGGACCGAACCCACCAGGGTTGAAAACCTGGGGGATGACCTGTGGTTAGGGGTGAAAGGCCAATCAAACTCCGTGATAGCTGGTTCTCCCCGAAATGCATTTAGGTGCAGCGTCGCGTGTTTCTTGCCGGAGGTAGAGCACTGGATAGGCGATGGGCCCTACCGGGTTACTGACCTTAGCCAAACTCCGAATGCCGGTAAGTGAGAGCGCGGCAGTGAGACTGTGGGGGATAAGCTCCATGGTCGAGAGGGAAACAGCCCAGAGCATCGACTAAGGCCCCTAAGCGTACGCTAAGTGGGAAAGGATGTGGAGTCGCACAGACAACCAGGAGGTTGGCTTAGAAGCAGCCACCCTTGAAAGAGTGCGTAATAGCTCACTGGTCTAGTGATTCCGCGCCGACAATGTAGCGGGGCTCAAGCGTACCGCCGAAGTCGTGTCATTGCAGCAATAGGGCCAACGCCCGCTGTGATGGGTAGGGGAGCGTCGTGTGCCGGGTGAAGCCGCGCCGGAAGGCAGTGGTGGACGGTTCACGAGTGAGAATGCAGGCATGAGTAGCGATACACACGTGAGAAACGTGTGCGCCGATTGACTAAGGGTTCCTGGGTCAAGCTGATCTGCCCAGGGTAAGTCGGGACCTAAGGCGAGGCCGACAGGCGTAGTCGATGGATAACCGGTTGATATTCCGGTACCCGCTGTGAAGCGTCAAACACTGAACCAGGCGATGCTAAGTCCGTGAAGCCGCCCCGGAGCCTTCGGGCAAAGGGGAGTGGTGGAGCCGACGGACCAGACTTGCAGTAGGTGAGTGATGGGGTGACGCAGGAAGGTAGTCCAGCCCGGGCGGTGGTTGTCCCGGGGTAAGGGTGTAGGCCGTGCGATAGGCAAATCCGTCGCACATCAAGGCTGAGACCTGATGCCGAGCCGATTGTGGTGAAGTGGATGATCCTATGCTGTCGAGAAAAGCCTCTAGCGAGTTTCATGGCGGCCCGTACCCTAAACCGACTCAGGTGGTCAGGTAGAGAATACCGAGGCGTTCGGGTGAACTATGGTTAAGGAACTCGGCAAAATGCCCCCGTAACTTCGGGAGAAGGGGGGCCATCACTGGTGAGAGGACTTGCTCCTCGAGCTGGGGGTGGCCGCAGAGACCAGCGAGAAGCGACTGTTTACTAAAAACACAGGTCCGTGCGAAGCCGTAAGGCGATGTATACGGACTGACGCCTGCCCGGTGCTGGAACGTTAAGGGGACCGGTTAGTCACTCTTCGGGGTGGCGAAGCTGAGAACTTAAGCGCCAGTAAACGGCGGTGGTAACTATAACCATCCTAAGGTAGCGAAATTCCTTGTCGGGTAAGTTCCGACCTGCACGAATGGCGTAACGACTTCTCGACTGTCTCAACCATAGGCCCGGTGAAATTGCACTACGAGTAAAGATGCTCGTTTCGCGCAGCAGGACGGAAAGACCCCGGGACCTTTACTACAGTTTGATATTGGTGTTCGGTTCGGCTTGTGTAGGATAGCTGGGAGACTGTGAACTCTGGACGCCAGTTCAGGGGGAGTCGTCGTTGAAATACCAGTCTGGTCGTGCTGGATGTCTAACCTGGGTCCGTGATCCGGATCAGGGACAGTGTCTGATGGGTAGTTTAACTGGGGCGGTTGCCTCCTAAAGAGTAACGGAGGCGCCCAAAGGTTCCCTCAGCCTGGTTGGCAATCAGGTGTTGAGTGTAAGTGCACAAGGGAGCTTGACTGTGAGACCGACGGGTCGAGCAGGGACGAAAGTCGGGACTAGTGATCCGGCGGTGGCTTGTGGAAGCGCCGTCGCTCAACGGATAAAAGGTACCCCGGGGATAACAGGCTGATCTTCCCCAAGAGTCCATATCGACGGGATGGTTTGGCACCTCGATGTCGGCTCGTCGCATCCTGGGGCTGGAGTCGGTCCCAAGGGTTGGGCTGTTCGCCCATTAAAGCGGTACGCGAGCTGGGTTTAGAACGTCGTGAGACAGTTCGGTCCCTATCCGCTGTGCGCGTAGGAATATTGAGAAGGGCTGTCCCTAGTACGAGAGGACCGGGACGGACGAACCTCTGGTGTGCCAGTTGTCCTGCCAAGGGCATGGCTGGTTGGCTACGTTCGGGAGGGATAACCGCTGAAAGCATCTAAGCGGGAAGCCTGCTTCGAGATGAGTATTCCCACCTCCTTGAGAGGGTAAGGCTCCCAGTAGACGACTGGGTTGATAGGCCGGATATGGAAGCACGGTAACGTGTGGAGTTGACCGGTACTAATAGGCCGAGGGCTTGTCCTCAGTTGCTCGCGTCCACTGTGTTGGTTCTGAAACCACGAACAGCCCCATGTGCCACACATGGCCCGGTTGTCAGTTTCATAGTGTTTCGGTGGTCATAGCGTGAGGGAAACGCCCGGTTACATTCCGAACCCGGAAGCTAAGCCTTACAGCGCCGATGGTACTGCAGGGGGGACCCTGTGGGAGAGTAGGACGCCGCCGAACTCCTTTTACAGCTCTGGCTCTTGGGCATACTGCCCAGGGGCCAGAGCTTTTTTGCGTTGGGGTAAGGTCAGGGGGCATCGTTCGCACGTTTCCCTCAGGAGGCCCCCGGGTGGAGGTCCAGGAGACCCGTGTCCAGACGGACAGGGTCCTCACCATCCCCAACATCCTCAGCATGGCTCGGCTCGTTGGTGTGCCGGTGTTTCTGTGGCTGATCCTCTGGCCGGAGTTCGGAGGGCCGAAGAGCGACGGCTGGGCCCTGTTGGTGCTGATGCTGAGCGGGATCAGTGACTACCTGGACGGCAAGCTCGCGCGGCGCTGGAACCAGATCAGCAACCTCGGCCGGCTCCTGGACCCGGCTGCAGACCGGCTCTACATTCTCTCGACTTTGGTCGGACTGACCTGGCGCGAGATTCTTCCGATCTGGTTGACTGCCGTACTTCTTGCGCGAGAACTGGTTCTACTGGTGATGGTGGGCATCCTCAGGCGTCATGGCTATCCGCCGCCCCAGGTGAACTTCCTGGGGAAGGCGGCTACTTTCAACCTGATGTATGCCTTCCCGTTGCTCCTGCTCAGCGACGGAAGCGGGTGGCTCCCGTCACTTGCTGCTATTTTCGGATGGGCGTTCGCCGGATGGGGTACAACGCTCTACTGGTGGGCAGGAGTCCTCTACGTGGTACAGGTCCGCCGCTTGGTCCGTGCGGACACCATGGCCGATTGAACTCGCCCCCTGATGCGATCCAGCGGCTCGATGGCCCGCTGCAGAAAAGTGCGGGACAATCTGGACGGGTGAAGTCGGCTAGACCGTCGTCTCTTCGAGGAGGACGCTTCCGACATGAAGGCCGTCGTGATGGCCGGAGGCGAAGGCACACGCCTTCGCCCCATGACCTCAAGCATGCCCAAGCCGCTCCTGCCGGTGGCCAACCGGCCGATCATGGAGCACGTTCTGCGGCTGCTCAAAAGGCATGGGCTGAACGAGACCGTCGTAACTGTCCAGTTCCTGGCCTCATTGGTCAAGAACTACTTCGGTGACGGTGAAGAGCTCGGAATGGAGCTCAGCTATGCCAACGAGGAGAAGCCACTCGGTACCGCCGGAAGCGTCAAGAACGCCGAGGAGGCGTTGAAGGACGATGCCTTCCTTGTGATCTCCGGCGATGCCCTGACCGACTTCGACCTCACCGACCTGATCCGTTTCCACAAGGAGAAGGGCGCGCTCGTCACTGTCTGTCTGACGCGTGTGCCGAATCCTTTGGAATTCGGAATCACCATCGTCGACGAGGAAGGCAAGGTCGAGCGTTTCCTCGAGAAGCCGACCTGGGGCCAGGTCTTCTCGGACACGGTGAACACCGGTATCTACGTCATGGAGCCCGAGGTCTTCGACTATGTCGAGGCCGATGTGCCCGTCGACTGGTCCGGCGATGTCTTCCCTCAGTTGATGAAGGAGGGCAAGCCGATCTACGGGTATGTCGCGGAGGGCTACTGGGAGGATGTCGGCACCCACGAGAGCTATGTGAAGGCGCAGGCCGACGTCCTGGAGGGCAAGGTCGACGTCGAGCTCGACGGGTTCGAGATCTCGCCGGGCGTGTGGGTGGCCGAGGGCGCGGAGGTGCATTCCGACGCTGTTCTCCGTGGTCCGCTCTACATCGGGGACTACGCCAAGGTCGAGGCCGGTGCCGAAATCCGCGAGCACACCGTGATCGGCTCGAACGTCGTCGTGAAAAGCGGGGCCTTTCTGCACAAGGCCGTCGTGCACGACAACGTGTATGTCGGGCAGCACAGCAACCTTCGGGGCTGTGTCGTCGGCAAGAACACCGACATCATGCGTGCGGCTCGAATCGAGGACGGTGCTGTCATCGGCGACGAGTGCCTCGTCGGTGAAGAGTCGATCATTCAGGGCAATGTGCGGGTCTACCCGTTCAAGATCATTGAGGCCGGCGCCTTCGTCAATACGTCGGTGATCTGGGAGTCCAGGGGACAGGCACATCTCTTTGGGGCCCGTGGGGTCTCGGGAATCCTGAATGTCGAGATCACGCCGGAGCTGGCCGTGCGTCTCGCCGGCGCCTATGCGACGACCCTCAAGAAGGGGTCGACCGTCACTACCGCCCGTGACCACTCCCGTGGTGCTCGGGCGTTGAAGCGGGCGGTGATCTCGGCGCTCCAGGCGAGCGCCATCGACGTACGCGACCTGGAGAACGTACCGCTGCCCGTCGCTCGGCAGCAGACCGCTCGTGGTAGCGCCGGCGGGATCATGATCCGGACGACGCCCGGTGTGCCGGATTCCGTGGACATCATGTTCTTCGACGGTCGGGGTGCCGATCTGTCGCAAGGCAGCCAGCGCAAGCTGGACCGGGTGTTCGCGCGCCAGGAGTACCGGCGGGCGTTCCCCGGTGAGATCGGGGACCTGCACTTCCCGGCCAGCGTGTTCGACTCGTACACGGGATCGCTGCTGCGGAACGTGGACACGACCGGGATCGCCGAGTCCGGGCTCAAGGTCGTCGTGGACGCGTCCAACGGAAGTGCAGGCCTGGTGCTGCCCAGCCTGCTCGGCAAGCTCGGTGTGGACTCGCTGACCATCAATCCCGGTCTGGACGAGTCCAGGCCCACCGAGACGGCGGATGCTCGGCGTTCGGGGCTGGTGCGGCTGGGGGAGATCGTGGCCTCCGCGCGGGCCGCGTTCGGGGTGCGGTTCGATCCCGTCGGTGAGCGGCTGTCCCTGGTCGACGAGAAGGGGCGGATCGTCGAGGACGACCGTGCGCTGCTTGTGATGCTCGACCTGGTGGCCGCGGAGCGACGCAGTGGGCGGGTGGCTCTGCCGGTGACCACCACCCGGATCGCCGAGCAGGTGGCGGCGTACCACGGGACGCAGGTGGAGTGGACGACGACCTCGCCCGACGACCTGACGCGGGTCGGGCGGGACGACACCACGATCTTCGGCGGTGACGGCAAGGGCGGGTTCATCGTCCCGGAGTTCAGCGGTGTCTTCGACGGTTCGGCCGCCTTTGTACGGCTGATCGGTCTTGTCGCCCGGACGCAGCTCACCCTCAGCCAGATCGACGCGCGGATTCCGCGGGCGCATGTCCTCAAGCGGGACCTGGCGACACCCTGGGCGGTCAAGGGGCTCGTGATGCGGCGGGTCGTGGAGGCTGCCGGCGACCGTTTCGTGGACACCACGGACGGTGTGCGGGTGGTGGAGACCGATGGGCGTTGGGTGATGGTGCTGCCGGACCCGGCCGAGGCCGTCACCCATCTGTGGGCGGAGGGGCCCGATGACGCCTCGGCCCAGGCCCTGCTCGACGAGTGGTCGGCAGTGGTGGACAGCGCAGGGCGCTGAAATCCCCAGCACGCGCGCGTGCCGGACAAGTGTCCCCAAGGGGGCCTGTCCGGCACGCCGGTGGGGCCATTCGGAGGTACCGGGCGCGACGTGCGACGATGTGCGGCATGCCGCAGCAGCCCCCCGTTCGGAGCACTCCTACGCGCCCCTCGCGCCCGGATGCATCCATGTCGCTGCTCACCAACGTCATGGATCACAGCCTCGACGACGGATACGCCGAGGCGGCGGCCCGGAAGAAGGCGGCGGACGGTGGTCTCCCCAAGACCCTCAGGGCGAAGCTCGGGCTCGCGGCCGGACTGGTGCTGGCTGCCCTCGTCGTCACGGTCGGTGCGGCCCAGGCGAGGGTCGCGGCCCCCGTCGTAGCGAAGGAGCGCGAGGAGCTGATCGACCGGATCGATCAGGAGACCGAGGCCGCGGACAAGCTTGAGGACAGTGTCGACGAGCTGCGTGACGATGTGAGCGCGCGCCAGCGCGAGGCGCTCAAGGAGAGCGGCGGCAGCGAGCAGGCCGAGCTCGTGGGCATCCTCTCCGGGGCCGTCGAGGTACACGGTCCTGGCGTGAAACTGGTGGTGAACGATGCCAAGGAAGCCACCGGGGGTGGTGACGGGGACCCGCGCGAGACGTCCGGGTTCTCCGACACCGGGCGGGTGCGCGACCGGGACATGCAGCGTGTGGTCAATGGGCTGTGGGAGTCGGGGGCCGAGGCGATCTCCATCAATGGGCAGCGGCTGACGGCGCTGTCCGCGATCAGGGCCGCGGGTGACGCGATACTGGTCGACAACAAGCCGCTGGTACCGCCGTACACGGTGCTCGCGGTGGGGGACGGGGAGCGGCTGAGCACCAGGTTCCAGGACAGTGCCGACGGGCTGTATCTGCATGCCTTGCAGGAGAACTTCGGCATCCGGACCGCCATCTCCACGGAGGGGGAACTCCGGCTGCCCGCAGCACCCAGTGTGACCGTACGAACAGCACAGCCGAGCACCGAGAAAACCGAGAAGGGCACATCGTGATCGCCGTACTGGGCCTCGTCGTGGGAGTCGTGGCCGGCCTGTTGGTCCGGCCTGAGGTTCCGGCGGTCGTCGAGCCTTATCTGCCGATCGCCGTCGTGGCGGCGCTGGATGCCGTCTTCGGTGGTCTGCGGGCCATGCTCGACGGCATCTTCGACGACAAGGTCTTCGTGGTGTCGTTCCTGTCCAATGTGGTCGTCGCCGCGCTGATCGTGTTCCTGGGCGACAAGCTGGGCGTGGGGGCGCAGTTGTCCACCGGTGTCGTCGTGGTCCTCGGCATCCGCATCTTCTCGAACGCCGCGGCGATCCGTCGGCATGTGTTCCGGGCGTGAGGCCGATGAGTAACCAGGACGAGACGGCCGAGAACAGGCTGCGCAAGGAACTGCCCGACGAGGTCCCGCCCGCGGCTGCCGAGGCAGCTGGGGAAGAGCCGGAGCCCCAGCCGGTGCTCACCGGTCGGCAGCGGCTCGTCAAGGGGCTGTGGCCGCCGCGTGTCACCCGGGCCCAACTGATCGTCGCCCTGCTGCTGTTCGGCCTCGGCTTCGGCCTGGCCGTGCAGGTCGCCTCCAACAGCGACGGGGACGACGCCCTGCGCGGCGCGCGTCAGGAGGATCTTGTCCGGATCCTCGATGAACTGGATGACCGTACACAGCGTCTTGAGGACGAGAAGCAGGGACTCGAGAAGCAGCGGGACGAGCTGGAGAACAGCTCGAACCAGGCCGAGGAGGCTCGAAAGCAGACGGTCGAGAAGGAGCGGCAACTCGGCATCCTGGCGGGCACGGTGGCCGCACAGGGACCCGGCATCACGGTGACCATCGACGACACGAAGGGGACGGTCGAAGCGGACATGCTGCTCGACGCCATTCAGGAGTTGCGTGCGGCCGGGGCGGAGGCAATCCAGGTGAACGGGGTACGCGTGGTGGCAGGTACCTATCTGACGGATTCGGGGAACTCCGTGAGCGTCGACGGGAACAAGATCAACGCGCCCTATCGTTTCAAGGTCATCGGCAAGCCGCAGGACCTCGAACCGGCGCTCAACATCCCTGGAGGCGTGGTGCAGACTCTTGAGAAGGAGCAGGCCACCGTCACCGTCGAGCGGTCGGACAAGATCGTTGTGGACGCCTTGCGAGCCGCGGAGCAGCCTGACTACGCTCGGTCGTCCTCGCGGTGAATCGGGGGTGCATGGGGGACGTCCGGCGAGGGCATGAGGTTGCGGGGGGTCGGCGCACCGAATGGGTGGTGCGTGGTGGAAACTGTCTGGTGGATACGGACGTTGTGAGGATGTCCGGGTCGGCCGGAGTGTGCAGTCAGGGTTCGTCCTGCCCCACGGGCGGGTCTGTTTCAGTCAAGGGGAATCGCCCGTGAAGTTGTTTGCGAAGTTGTTCGGCAAGAGCGCGCGGCAGGGCAACGAAAATGCCACCGCCCGGCACCGCGCGCAGCCTGACGCAGAGGGCCAGCGGCCGTTGTTCCGTGACCAGGTGGGTGGTCCGGGCGGTGACATTTCCGGAGGTCAGGGCGCGCCGTCTGTTGACCCTGCCCAGTCCGGAGGCATAGGTTTCGGGCAACCGTCAACCTCAAGTACGGGTGGAGGGTTCTCCGCCGACCCGTACGCGTCCAATGCCCCGTCGGGGCAGCCGCGGCAGGAGGATCCGTCCATGTCGGCCCTGGTGTGCACGAGGTGCGGTAACCGCAACGCGGAGAACAGTCGCTTCTGTTCCAACTGCGGTGCTCCGCTGCGGGCGGGTGCCGTTCCCGAGCGTCCGTCCGAGACCACGTCCACGATCTCCATCTCCGGTCTTGAGGCCTACGACGCCGAGGCCACCGGTCAGACGCAGATGCCGGCGCTGTCCCCCGAGGCGCAGGCCGCCGTCGAGGCGCTGCCGCTCGGCTCCGCGCTCCTGGTGGTGCGCCGTGGGCCGAACTCGGGCAGCCGCTTCCTGCTGGACGGTGACCTGACCACCGCCGGCCGTCACCCGCAGAGCGACATCTTCCTGGACGACGTCACCGTCTCGCGCCGGCATGTGGAGTTCCGCCGCAGCCAGGACGGCTCGTTCACGGTGGCCGACGTGGGCAGCCTGAACGGTACGTACGTCAACCGCGAGCGCATCGACCAGGTCGCTCTGTCGAACGGCGACGAGGTGCAGATCGGCAAGTACCGGCTGGTCTTCTACGCGAGCCAGCGAGGCTACTGACCCTCCCCCGGAGAAGGTCCATGCTTCAAACACCGAGCGGCGGTGCCGGACACGGCACCGCCGCCACGGACAGTGGGCTGATGAGCATCGGCACGGTGCTGACCGTGCTGCGCGACGAGTTCCCCGAAGTCACCATCTCCAAGATCCGTTTCCTGGAGTCCGAGGGCCTCGTCGAGCCGCAGCGGACCCCGTCGGGGTACCGCAAGTTCAGCGCGGACGACGTCGAGCGACTCGGCCATGTCCTGAGGATGCAGCGGGACCACTATTTGCCCCTGAAGGTGATCCGGGAGCACCTCGACGCCATGGAGCGGGGCGAGGCCGTACCCCTGCCCACCGTGGGCCGACAGCGCGACGGGGAGGCCGTAGCGGAATTCTCCGAGGCTCCCACGGCTGCTCGGATCGGGCGGAGCGAGCTGCTGGCCGCCGCCGAGATC
This sequence comes from Streptomyces sp. NBC_00287, assembly GCF_036173105.1. Taxonomy (NCBI): domain Bacteria; kingdom Bacillati; phylum Actinomycetota; class Actinomycetes; order Kitasatosporales; family Streptomycetaceae; genus Streptomyces; species Streptomyces sp. NBC_00287. The sequence goes on along the minus strand of NZ_CP108053.1, from coordinate 1,595,281 downwards.
GGCGAGCGGGACCTTGAGGAGTGGGAGTCGTACGGGCTGATCGCTCCGCTGCCGGACGGGGCGTATGACGCCGAGGCGGTCACTGTGGCCTCGCTCGTCGCCGAGCTGGGGCGGTTCGGGATCGAACCGCGGCACCTGCGGGTGATGAAGGCCGCAGCGGACCGTGAGGCCGGGCTCGTGGACCAGGTCGTGGCACCGCTCAGGCGCCACCGCAACCCGCAGACCAGGGCGCATGCCGAGGCCCGTACCAAGGAGCTGGCGGGGCTCACGGTGAAACTGCACGCCGCGCTCGTGAAGACCGCGCTCGGAGTACGGCTGCCCTGAGCCGGGGCCGGGGCCGGGAGCGGGGCCGGAGGGCCTCGGAAGGCCGGATCGGCCGCCCGTTTCCTGCCCGACTACCCAAACGTCCCGGGCACGGCCTAGGGTTGCTGTGTGAACGAGCTCGATGTCGTAGGTGTCCGGGTCGAAATGCCCTCCAACCAACCGATCGTGCTCCTGCGCGAAGTGGGAGGCGACCGTTACCTCCCCATCTGGATCGGCCCGGGGGAGGCGACGGCCATTGCCTTCGCTCAGCAGGGCATGGCCCCCGCGCGACCGCTGACCCACGACCTGTTCAAGGACGTGCTGGAGGCCGTCGGCCAGGAGCTCACCGAAGTGCGCATCACGGACCTGCGTGAAGGCGTCTTCTACGCGGAGCTGGTCTTCGCCAGCGGGGTCGAGGTGAGCGCCCGCCCGTCCGATGCCATAGCGCTGGCCCTGCGCACCGGAACGCCGATCTACGGCAGCGACGGCGTGCTCGACGACGCGGGCATCGCGATTCCGGACGAGCAGGAGGACGAGGTGGAGAAGTTCCGCGAGTTCCTCGACCAGATCTCGCCCGAGGACTTCGGCACCAGCAGCCAGTGAGACGGCTCGGGCCTCGGCAATTGCCAGCGGCGAGTGAGAGCGTCCTGCGGCCTGCTCCCAGCGCATTCGGCTAGCCTTTCCCCGCGGTGGGGTGCGGGAAACCACTCCTAGGGTGATTATCACTCGGCGTGCCGAGTGTGGCGATCGTTGACGCACCCCTGGTGACTGCCTACCGTCGAGAAGGCAGGTCAAGGACGGAGGTCGGCGTGAGAAGCAGCGGCGACGGTACGGCTGGGGGTGCCCCCGGACGCGGTCTCGGGGCGAGCGGTCCGTACCCGCTTCACGGCAGCGCGGCCGACCACGCTCCGCAGCGACCGGCGGCCGTGCCGAGCGGCGGAGGGGTGGCGCCCATGGCGTCCGAGGAGATCGGCTATCGCGGGCCTACGGCCTGCGCGGCCGCCGGCATCACCTATCGGCAACTGGACTACTGGGCGCGCACCGGGCTCGTCGAGCCGAGTGTGCGCCCTGCCTACGGTTCGGGGACGCAGCGGCTGTACAGCTTCCGGGACGTCGTCGTCCTGAAGATCGTCAAGCGGTTCCTGGACACCGGTGTCTCGCTGCAGAACATCCGTACCACGGTGCAGCATCTGCGGGAGCGAGGGTTTCGGGACCTGGAGCGCATGACGCTGATGAGCGACGGTGCCACGGTCTACGAGTGCACCTCGCCGGACGAGGTCCATGCGCTGCTCCAGGGCGGGCAGGGCGTCTTCGGGATCGCCGTCGGTGTGGTGTGGCGGGACGTGGAGAGCGCGCTGTCCCAGCTGCACGGGGAGCGGATCGACACCGGGGAGACGTTGGTCGGCCACAACCCGGCGGACGAGCTGGCGCGGCGGCGGAACCGGGCGGTCTGAGGCCCGGTCGGGGCCGTGCGCGGGGTCGGCTCGGGGGCATTGTCAGTGGCGTAGGGCAGCATCGGATATGTGAGAAACGCGCCCACGATCCTGCATCTCGACATGGATGCCTTCTTCGCTTCGGCGGAGCAGGCGTCTAAGCCGAGTCTGCGCGGGAAGGCCGTCATCGTGGGCGGGCTCGGGCCTCGTGGTGTGGTGGCGACGTGTTCGTACGAGGCACGGGTATTTGGTGTTCATTCGGCCATGCCCATGGCGCAAGCCCGGCGGCTCGCGCCGAACGCCGCGTATCTCGTGCCGCGCTTCAGCTTCTACCGTTCGATCAGTGAGCAGGTCATGGAGCTGCTGGGGGCGCTGTCGCCGTTGGTGGAGCCGCTCAGCCTGGACGAGGCCTTCGTGGACCTGGAGGCCGGGGGTACGGCCTGGGACGCGGAGTCGGCGAGGCTGGCGGGGGTGAAGCTGCGCGCCGACATACGGGCGGTCACGGGGCTGACGGGGTCGGTGGGGCTCGCGGCGTCCAAGATGCTGGCGAAGATCGCCTCGGAGCAGGCCAAGCCGGACGGTCTTGTGCTGATCGAGCCGGGGACCGAGCGGGCGTTGCTCGGGCCGCTGTCGGTGCGGACCCTGCCGGGGGTCGGGCCGGCTACGGGGGACCATCTGCGGCGGGCCGGGATCCATACGGTCGATGAGCTGGCCGAGGCGGGGGAGGACGAGCTCGTGCGGCTGCTGGGCAAGGCGCATGGGCATGCGCTGTACGCCATGGCGCTGGCGCGGGACGAGCGGCCCGTTGTGGCCGAGCGGGAGACGAAGTCGGTGTCCGTGGAGGACACGTACGACGTCGACATCCATGATCGGGTGCGGGTCGGGCTTGAGGTGGCGCGGCTGGCGGATCGGTGCGTGCGGCGGCTGCGGGGGGCCGGGTTGTCCGGGCGGACGATCGTGTTGAAGGTGCGGCGGTACGACTTTTCCACGCTGACTCGGTCCGAGACGTTGCGTGGGCCTACGGATGATCCGGCGGTCGTGCGGGAGGCTGCGGCTCGGTTGTTGGAGTCGGTGGACACGACCGGGGGTGTGCGGTTGCTGGGGGTGGGGGTCAGTGGGCTTGCCGACTTCACGCAGGAGGATCTTTTCGCGCAGGCCGCGGGGGAGGGGGTGGCGGATGACGTGGGGGAGGAGGGGGAGGTTGAGGCTGCTGGTCGGGAGGTTGTGTTGCCTGGGGAGCGGCGGTGGGCTGCGGGGCATGATGTGCGGCATGCCGAGTTCGGGCATGGGTGGGTGCAGGGGAGTGGGGTGGGGCGGGTGACTGTGCGGTTCGAGACGCCGGATTCTGGGCCGGGGCGGGTGCGGACGTTTTTGGTGGACGATCCTGAGTTGTCGGTGGCGGAGCCGTTGCCGCTGGTGCCGCGAAGACCTGGGGCTTCTGTGGACGGGGTTCGGGCGTGACCGTTGCCCGGGCTGGCGTCGGGTGGGTTTCGCTCGCCCGCGCTTGCGGGGTGCCGCTCTCTTTGGCAGCGGGTGCCGCCCCAGCGGCACGACTGCCCGCAGCGGCGGCAGGTGGGCTGCAGCCGCTGCCTCGCTGCGCGCCGTTCCGGTGGCACGACTGCCCGCTGCTGGGTGGGTAGGGCGCCGGTTCCGGCGGTACGACTGCCCGCAGCTGCGTGGGTTTAGGGCGGCGGCCGTTTCAGGGGTGGCACTCGATCAGGTGTCCGCGTCCTCCGTGCCTGCCAAGTTGCCGAAGTCGTGGTCTGGGGGTGGGGGTGTTGCGGTGATGTCCAGGCCGTAGTGGTGGTAGAGCTGGAGTTCTTGTTCGGGGGAGAGGTGGCGGCCTACTCCGAAGTCGGGGGCGTCCTTGATCAGGGAGCGGTCGAAGGGGACGTGCAGGGTGCCTTCCACGAGTTCGCTGGGCTCCAGGGGGACGAACGCGTCTCTGCTGAACAGGCCGGTGCGTATGGCTGCCCACTCCGGTACGCCGGTCGCGTCGTCGAGGTAGACCTCGTCGATCGTGCCGATCTTCGTACCGTTACGGTCGAACGCCTTGCGGCCGATCAGGTTGCGCGGATCGATGTCGGTCTGCACGGGCCCTCCACTTGGTCGCAACTCATCCGTAAGCACTACGAAAGAGCACATTGGGGCAAGCGGCCACTCGAACGCCTGGGCGTTGACCTCGCTGGTAGGCTTTCAGGCGGCTGTTGACCCCGTGCGGGAGAGTCCTCCGAACACCATCCGGAGGCGCCGAAGGAGCAAATCCTCCCCGGAATCTCTCAGGCCCACGTACCGCACGGACGAGGTCACTCTGGAAAGCAGAGCGGATGTCCACGGCTTCCGCTCTCACCGACGGTGAAAGCCGGGTGCCCTCGGGCGTCCGGTGAAGCTCTCAGGTTGAGATGACAGAGGGGGAGGCCGTCCGGGTACCCGCGCCGTGGTGCCCCTCGAAGGTCGTGTCGACCAGGAGGCCTCCGCAATGACCGCCCATCGCATTCCGCTCTCCGAGCTCGAACAAGGGATCCCCTTCGAGCAGCGTCATATTGGTCCTGATCATGAGGCTCGGGCCAAGATGCTCGCGCAGGTCGGCTACGGCTCGCTCGACGAGCTCACCGCCGCCGCGGTGCCGGATGTGATCAAGAACGCCGACGCCCTCGACCTGCCGGGCGCGCGTACCGAGGCCGAGGTGCTCGCCGAGCTGCGGTCGCTCGCTGACCGCAACCAGGTGCTCGACTCCATGATCGGGCTCGGGTACTACGGGACCTTCACCCCGCCCGTCATCCTGCGCAATGTCATGGAGAACCCGGCCTGGTACACGGCCTACACGCCGTACCAGCCCGAGATCTCCCAGGGGCGGCTCGAAGCCCTGCTGAACTTCCAGACCATGGTCGCCGACCTGACCGGGCTGCCCACCTCCGGTGCCTCGCTGCTCGACGAGGGGACGGCCGCGGCCGAGGCCATGGCCCTGTCCCGGCGCATGGGCAAGAACAAGAAGGGCCTCTTCCTGATCGACGCGGACGCCCTTCCGCAGACCATCGCCGTGATCGAGACGCGGGCCGAGCCGACCGGCGTGGAGGTCGTGGTCGCCGACCTCAGCGACGGCATTCCGGCCGAGATCGCCGAGCGCGAGATCAACGGCGTACTGATCCAGTACCCGGGCGCCTCCGGTGCCGTACGGGACATCAAGCCCCTCATCGAGCAGGCCCATGAGCTCGGCGCGCTGGTCACCGTCGCCGCCGATCTGCTCGCGCTGACGCTGCTGACGTCGCCGGGTGAGCTCGGCGCGGACATCGCGGTCGGTACCACCCAGCGATTCGGTGTGCCGATGGGCTTCGGCGGTCCGCACGCCGGCTACATGGCCGTACACGAGAAGTTCGCGCGCAGCCTGCCCGGGCGGCTGGTGGGCGTGTCCGTGGACGCCGACGGGAACAGGGCCTACCGGCTCGCACTGCAGACGCGTGAGCAGCACATCCGTCGTGAGAAGGCCACCAGCAACATCTGTACGGCGCAGGTGCTGCTCGCCGTCATGGCCGGGATGTACGCCGTCTACCACGGGCCCGAGGGGCTCAAGGGCATCGCCGCGCGGGTCCACCGGTACGCCACGATCCTCGCCGCGGGGCTCACCGCGGGCGGAGTCGAGGTCGTGCACGGTTCGTTCTTCGACACGCTCACCGTGCGGGTCCCGGGGCGGGCAGCCGAGGTCGTCGCCGCCGCGCGGGAGAACAGTGTCAACCTGCGTCTTGTCGACGCCGACCACGTTTCCGTCGCCTGTGACGAGACGACCGGCCGGGCTCAGCTGGGCGCCGTGTGGAGCGCCTTCGGGGTCGACGGGGACATCGAGGCGCTGGACGCCGGGGTCGAGGACGCGCTGCCGCAGGCGTTGCTGCGCGGGGACGAGGTCCTGACGCACCCGGTCTTCCACCAGCACCGCTCCGAGACCGCCATGCTGCGCTACCTGCGCCGGCTGGCCGACCGTGACTACGCGCTCGACCGCGGCATGATCCCGCTGGGCTCCTGCACGATGAAGCTCAACGCGACGACCGAGATGGAGCCGGTCACCTGGCCGGAGTTCGGGCAGATGCACCCCTTCGCGCCCGCCGAGCAGGCGCAGGGCTACCTCACGCTCATCCGTGAGCTGGAGGAACGTCTCTCCGAGGTCACCGGGTACGACAAGGTCAGCCTGCAGCCGAACGCCGGCTCGCAGGGTGAGCTGGCCGGTCTGCTCGCCGTACGCGGCTACCACCGGGCCAACGGTGACGAGCAGCGCACCGTCTGCCTCATCCCGTCCTCCGCGCACGGCACCAACGCCGCCAGCGCCGTGATGGCCGGCATGAAGGTCGTCGTCGTCAAGACCGCCGAGGACGGCGAGATCGACGTCGAGGACCTGCGGGCGAAGATCGAGCAGTACCGCGACGAACTGTCGGTGCTGATGATCACGTACCCCTCGACGCACGGTGTCTTCGAGGAGCATGTCGCCGACATCTGTGCGCAGGTGCACGAGGCCGGTGGGCAGGTCTACGTCGACGGCGCCAACCTCAACGCCCTGGTGGGGCTTGCCAAGCCGGGCCACTTCGGCGGTGACGTCTCGCATCTGAACCTGCACAAGACCTTCTGCATCCCGCACGGCGGCGGTGGTCCGGGTGTCGGTCCGGTCGGTGTGCGCGCGCACCTGGCGCCGTATCTGCCGAACCACCCGCTGCAGCCCGCGGCCGGTCCCGAGACGGGTGTCGGGCCGATCTCGGCGGCGCCGTGGGGCTCCGCGGGGATCCTGCCGATCTCGTGGTCGTACGTCCGGCTCATGGGCGGCGAGGGGCTCAAGCGGGCCACGCAGGTCGCGGTGCTCAGCGCCAACTACATCGCCAAGCGGCTGGAGCCGCACTACCCGGTGCTGTACACCGGTCCCGGCGGGCTCGTCGCGCACGAGTGCATCATCGATCTGCGTCCGCTGACGAAGGCGACCGGTGTGAGCGTCGACGATGTCGCCAAGCGGCTCATCGACTACGGCTTCCACGCGCCGACGATGTCCTTCCCGGTGGCCGGCACGCTGATGATCGAGCCGACCGAGTCCGAGGACCTGATCGAGCTGGACCGGTTCTGCGAGGCGATGATCGCCATTCGCGCGGAGATCGAGAAGGTCGGTTCCGGGGAGTGGGCCGCGGACGACAACCCGCTGCGGAACGCTCCGCACACCGCTGACTCGCTGGGCGGGGAGTGGAAGCACGCGTACAGCCGTGAGGAGGCCGTGTTCCCGGATGGGGTCTCGGCCGCGGACAAGTACTGGCCGCCGGTGCGCCGTATCGACCAGGCCTTCGGCGACCGGAACCTGGTGTGCTCCTGCCCGCCGTTGGACGCGTACGACGACTGATCAGGCGTAGGAAACAGGGCTCCGCCCGGGCTGTACGGCTCGGGTGGAGCCCTTTTTGTGTCAGGGGGTTGCCAGGGAGATCTCGGTCGACTTGATCAGGGCGATCACGGGGGTGCCGGGGGTCAGGCCCAGGTCGGTGGCTGCTTCCGTGGTGATCGCTGAGGTCAGTTCGCCGCCGGCGACCGTGATTTTGATCGAGGTCATCGCTTCGCCGGTGGCGATCTCGCTTACCGTGCCCGGTAGTTGGTTGCGGATCGAGAGGCCGGTGACGGGGGCGGTGGCGAGTGCGACTTCCGTCGACTTCACCAGGGCCCGTACTTCGGAGCCTGGGGTGAGGGCCAGGTCTTGGGCTGCTTCCCTGGTGATCGCGGCGGTGAGGTGGTGGCCGCCGGAGAGGTCCACCTTGACGGTGGCCATGACTTCGCCGGGGGTGATGGCGGTGACGGTGCCCGGGAGTTGGTTGCGGATGCTGAGGGGCATGGGACGCCTCTGGTTCGGGGTGGGTCGGTGGGGCGTCCCACGGTAGTCGGGCGGTGGGCTTATGCCGGGTACGCGTGCGTTTGCGTCGCCTTGACTGTTGCCCAGACCGGGGCGCCGGGGTGGAGGTCGAGTTCCGCCGCGGCGACTGTGGTGAGGTCGGCGGCGAGGGGGAGTTCGCCGGTGAGGTCCGCGCGGATCTGGTCGCCGTGGGTTTCCAGGCCTTCGACGTGGCACTGCCAGAGGTTGCGGGCGCTGGCGCCGGTGGGGCGGTCGCGGAACAGGGTCACGGCGCCCGGGGGGAAGGCGACGAACACCGGGCCGGTGAGGTCTTCCGTGGTGGTGATGGTGGGGCCCGCGTCCAGGTGGACCGTGTGGCCTTCCGCCTTGCCCTTGTAGAGGTTCAGGCCCACCAGTTGGGCGATGTAGTCCGTGCGGGGGTGGCGGGCGATGTCCGCGGGGGTGCCTTCCTGGACCACTCGGCCGTGTTCGATGACCACCAGGCGGTCCGCCAGGACCATGGCGTCCAGGGGGTCGTGGGTGACCAGGACCGCTACTGCCTCGAACTCGGCGAGGTGGCGGCGGAGTTGGGCTCGGACCTCCAGGCGGGTACGGGCGTCCAGGGCTGCCAGGGGTTCGTCGAGGAGGAGCAGGCGGGGGTTGGTGGCCAGGGCTCGGGCCAGGGCGACGCGTTGGGCCTGGCCGCCGGAGAGGTGGCGGGGCTTGGCGGTGGCGTGGTCGGTGAGGCCCATGCGGTTGAGCCAGGTGTGGGCCTGGGCTCGGGACTCGGCCTTGGTGGCGCCTTGGCAGCGGGGGCCGAAGGCGACGTTGTCGAGGGCGGTGAGGTGGGGGAAGAGGAGGTAGTCCTGGAATACGACGCCCACCGGGCGGTTTTCGGGGGGTGTGCGGTCCAGGGGGGTGCCGTCCAGGCGGAGGTGGCCGGCGGTGAGGGGGATCAGGCCGGCGAGGGCGCGGAGGGCGGTCGTTTTGCCTGCGCCGTTGGGGCCGAGCAGGGCCAGGACGTCGCCGGGGGCGGCCTTGAGCCTGACATTCAGGTGGAAGCTGTCTCGGTCGACGATCAGGTGGGTGTCCAGGCCCTGGTCGCCTTGGGTGAAGGCGGTCATGGGGTTGCCATCCAGCGGTCGCGCAGTGCTGCCAATACCGTGATCGATACCGCCAGGAGCACCAGGCTCAGGGCGATGGCGGCTGCCGGGTCCGATTGGAGGGCCAGGTAGACCGAGAGGGGCATGGTCTGGGTTCGGCCCGGGAAGTTGCCCGCGAAGGTGATGGTGGCGCCGAACTCGCCCAGGGCGCGGGCCCAGGCCAGGACCGCTCCGGCCGCGATGCCCGGGGCGATCAAGGGCAGCGTCACTCTGCGGAACGCCGTGAAGCGGGACGCGCCCAGCGTCGTGGCGGCTTCCTCGTAGCGGGGGTCGGCGGCTCTGAGCGTGCCTTCCACGCTGATGACCAGGAACGGCATCGCCACGAAGGTCTCCGCCACCACCACGCCCGCTGTAGTGAACGGGAGCGTGAGGCCGAACCAGTCGTCCAGCCACTGGCCGACCACGCCGTTGCGGCCGAGGGCGAGGAGGAGGGCCACTCCGCCCACCACCGGGGGGAGGACCAGGGGCAGGGTCACCAGGGCTCGGACCAGGCCGCGGCCCGGGAAGTCCGTTCTGGCCAGCAGCCAGGCCAGCGGGACGCCCAGGACCAGGCTCAGCGCCGTGGCCGCTGTCGCGCAGAGCAGGGACAGGCGCAGGGCGTCCCATACCTCTGGGCTGGTCAGCTGGTCGGGGAGGGTGCGCCAGGGGGTGCGGACCAGCAGGGCGATCAGGGGGACCACCAGGAACGCCAGACCCAGGAGGGCGGGGAGCAGCAGCGGCAGCGGCACCATACGGGGCCGGACGCGGCGCTTGCTGCCGCCCTCCAACGTCTCGGCGGTACTCGTCACGGCTTCAGGAACCCGGCCTCGGTCAGGACCTCCTGGCCCTCCGCGGAGCGCACCAGCTCCATGAACGCCTTGGCCGCGTCCGGGTTGGGCGCGTCCTTGAGGAGGGCGATCGGGTAGTCGTTGATGGCGTCGGCCGCCTCGGGGAAGTCCACGCCCTCCACCTTGTCACCCGCCGCCTTCACGTCCGTCCGGTACACGAGGGCGGCGTCGGCCTCCTTGAGCTCGACCTTGGTCAGGGCGCCCTTGACGTCCTGCTCGTACGAAACCGGCGTGACCTTGAGTCCGGCCGCCGTCAGCGCCTTGTCGGCCGCGGCTCCGCACGGCACCGTCTTGTCGCACAGGACCACCTTCAGGCCGGACTTGCCGAGGTCCTTGAGGGAGGAGATCTTGTCGGGGTTGCCCGGCAGGGTGGCGATCTCCAGTTGGTTGCGGACGAAGGTGACCGGGGTGTCGGCCGTGTCCTTCGCGTCCGTCACGATCGCCATGGTCTTGGGGCTGGCGGCGGCGAAGACGTCGGCGGGGGCGCCGCCCGTGATGTTCGCGGCGAGGGTGTCGCTGCCGCCGAAGCTGAAGGTGACCTTGGTTCCCGGGTGCTCCTTCTCGAACTGCTTGCCGAGCTCGGTGAAGCTCTCCTGGAGGGAGGCTGCGGCGAAGACGGTGACTGTGCCGGAGAGCTTCGGGGAGCCCGAGGAATCCGACGCCGTGGACGTCTCGGAGTCGGACGAGGAGGAGCAGGCGCTCAGCAGGAGCAGTACGGCGACTCCCGCGCCGGTCGCCTGGACAGCGGTACGGCGACTCCGGCGGGCGTAACGGGTCATCACTGGTCCACTCCCTCGTCTCCTGGGGAGGAAGCCGCCGGGCCTGACCGCCGGCTCCCCCTCGCATACGCCGATCATACTGACGCATATGCAAGGCGTAAGTCTTCTGGCTCTTCGCATGAGCGAGGGGATAAGCGGCTGGAGATTCGTATGTGCGGATCGAGAGGGGTGTTACGTGCGGTCGATGTGTACGTTTGTCGACTTCACGCGGGCCGTGGCCTCCATGCCGACCTCCAGGCCCAGCTCCTCCACGGCCTCCCGGGTGAGCAGGGAGACGAGCCGGTGCGGGCCGGCCTGGATCTCGACCTGGGCAGCCACGTCGCCGAGTTTGATCGCGGTGACGATGCCGGGGAAGGCGTTGCGGGCGGAGGTGTACGGCGCCTCCTCCTCGGGCGTGGCCGCCGTCTTGGCGAGCTCCACCGAGAACGCGGCCAGATCCCGCCCGTCGATGAGCCGTCGGCCACTGTCGTCGCGGTGGGTCGCCACTCGGCCCGCGTCCGCCCAGCGGCGGGCGGTGTCCGGGCTGACGCCGAGAAGTCGTGCGGCCTGGCCGATCGTGTAGGACTGCATGCCGGTCACGATAGGGCGTCCGCCGGTGTGGACTCGCGGGGTGGCGGGTCCGGTTGGGCGTCCGCCGGTGTGAACTCGCGAGGCGGCGGGTCCGGTTGGGCGTCCGCCGGTGTGAACTCGCGAGGCGGCGGGTCCGGTTGGACGTCAGCTCCTGTGGGCCTGCGGGCGGCGGGCCCGTCGGACGTCAGCCCGTGTGGACCCGCGGGCGGCGGGCCCGGTCCGGTTCTGCCTCGCGCAGGACCTCTCGGGTCACCGGGGCGACCTCGCCCTGGCCGAAGAGGAAGAAGCGCAGGAAGTTGGCGAAGGGGTTGCCCTCGGTCCACTCGAAGTAGATGTGCGGGGTGCAGCCCGTGGTGTCACGGACGTGCAGGAGGAGGGCGGCCAGGGCGTTGGAGACGGAGGAGGACTCCACGGTCAGAACGCGGTAGCGGTTGTGCATGACCTCGCCGCGTACGGTCAGGCCGGACTCGAACTCGGACGGGTCGGTGACCGTGACCTCGACGAAGACGAAGTCGTCCTGCTCGGAGAGGTCGTTGTCCTGCCGGATCTGCTCGACCTTGTCCCGGTACTCGGCGATGTCACGGGCGTCGGGCTCGTTGGCGATGAACCGGATCTTGCGGCTGGCGATGTCCCGGATGAATCGTTCCGCCATGTCGTCCAGCGTCACGCTGGTCACACGCAGCTCGAAGGCGCGGGCCAGCCGGGAGGCCAGGGACAGGATGATGATGCCCGCGATGAAGCAGGCGCCGATCTTCACACCGTCCGGGCGCTCGATGACGTTCACGATCGTCGTGTAGAGGAACACCACCGAGATCACGGCGAAGGCGATGGTCCAGTTCCGCTGCCCTGCCTTGCGGGCGGCGATGGTCACGGCGATGGCGGCGGAGCTGATCAGGACCAGGACGCCGGTGGCGTAGGCGCCGCCCTGTGCGTCGACGTCGGCGTCGAAGATCCAGGTGACCAGGAAGCCGACCAGGGTGAAGACGATGACCATCGGGCGGACGGCCCTGGCCCAGTGCGGGGCCATGCCGTAGCGGGGCAGGTAGCGCGGCATCAGGTTGAGCAGGCCGGCCATCGCGGAGGCGCCGGCGAACCAGAGGATTGCGATGGTCGAGACGTCGTAGATCGTCCCGAAGGCGCCGCCCAGATAGTCGTGCGCGAGGTACGCGAGCGCGCGGCCGTTGGCCGGGCCGCCCTCTTCGAAATCCTTCTCGGGGATCAGCAGCGTGGTGATGAAGCTGGTGCAGATCAGGAAGCAGCTCATGATGAGGGCGGCGGCGGTGAGCAGCTTCTTGGTGTCGCGGATGCGGCCCTTCGGGTGTTCCTCGGTGTCCCCCTCGTCGCCCTTGACGTGCGGCATGACGGCGACGCCGGTCTCGAAGCCGGAGAGGCCGAGGGCGAGCTTCGGGAAGACGATCAGGGCCATACCGATCATGACGAAGACATTGCCGTGCTCGGCGGTCAGAGCATCGGTCCAGTCGGTGATGACATGGCCCTCGGTGATGACGTGGTACAGGCCGACGATCACCACGACGGCGTTCAGCGCGAGATAGGCCCCGACCAGGGCGACGGCGACGCCGATCGCCTCCAGGAAGCCCTTGAGGAACACCGCGCCGAGCAGGGCGACGAGCACCAGGGTGATCACCAGTTGCTTGTCGTGCAGGGCGCTGTTCAGATGCGGATTCTCGACCAGGTGGGTCGAGGCGTCCGCCGCCGAGAGCGTGATGGTGATCAGGAAGTCGGTGGCGGCGAAGCCGAGCAGGGTCAGGACGAACAGCTTGCCCTTCCAGAAGGAGAGCAGCCGTTCCAGCATCGCGATCGAGCCCTCGCCGCGCGGGCTCTCCTCGGCCACCCGTCGGTAGACGGGCAGGGCGCCCGCCAGGGTGACGATCACCAGCACGATCGTCGCGATCGGCGAGAGCAGGCCGGCCGCGAGGGCCGCGATGCCCGGCTGGTAGCCGAGGGTGGAGAAGTAGTCGACGCCGGTCAGGCACATCACCCGGTACCAGGGCTGGCCCTTGTGGGCCGGCTCGGGTTCGGCGTGCGGGCCCTGGCGACCGTGGCCCTTGCCCATGTCGGAGAGGCCCTCCAGCATCCAGGCGCGCAGGCGACTGGGCTGGGGGTGTTCCGTGGTGGCCATCGGCGGGCTCCTGATGCGCTGGTCAGCGTGCGTTTTCGGCCATCACGCGAATGGCGGCATCAGCGTAAGCGGAGAGTGACGCCTGGGCCCTCGGATGAAGGGGGTGCGGGCGTCAAGCTTCCGTTAAGACTGGCCGGGTGGGCGTGGCCGGAGCATCGAGAAGGAGGCTCTTCGGGGGTTCGGGGGAGGGGTTGCGGTGATCAGGAACGGACACCCAGCGTCATGGCGTACGGCGATGGGGGCAGCGCGTATCGGTGTGGGGCCGTCCTGATGACCGCGGCGACCTAGTCCAGCAGGGAACCGGCGGTCACGGAACCTGGGCGCCCTCGGCGAGCCGGTGCCAGCAGGTCGGTGCCGTAAGAGACCCGTCAAAGCCGCGCAGCGCCCCGTAAGGGACCCGTCAATGGCGGTCGTTTCCGGCCAGACAAGAGGTTTCCTCGAGCCGTCCCTGATCAACCGAACCTCACTCCGGGAGCTCACGATGGCCGATCTGGCCTTCGTCGTCACCACGGTCGCGGTCTTCGCGCTGGTGGCCCTCGTTGCCAAGGGGGTGACGAAGCTGTGACCGCCGAGAACATCGTCGGCCTCGTCGTGGCCGTCGCCCTGCTGGGCTATCTCGTCCTCGCCCTGATCTTCCCGGAGAGGTTCTGAGAGCAGCCATGGGTCCCGTACTCGCAGGCATCCTCCAGCTGCTCGCCCTGATAGCGGCGCTGGCGCTCGCCTACATCCCCCTCGGCAACTACATGGCCAGGGTCTACTCCTCCGACAAGCACTGGCGCGTCGAGAAGTGGATCTACAAGGGGATCGGAGCCAACCCCGACACAGAGATGCGCTGGCCCGCGTATCTGCGTGGGGTGCTGGCCTTCTCCCTGATCGGCGTCCTCTTCCTCTACGCCCTCCAGCGGCTCCAGGGCGTCCTGCCCGGCTCGCTGGGCTTCGCGTCGATCGACCCGGACCAGGCGTTCAACACCGCCGTGTCCTTCGTGACCAACACCAACTGGCAGTCGTATTACGGCGAGCAGGCCATGGGCCATGTCGTGCAGACCGCCGGTCTGACCGTGCAGAACTTCGTGTCGGCGGCCGTGGGCATCGCGGTCGCGGTGGCACTCGTACGGGGCTTCGCGCGCTCGTGTACCGGTGAACTCGGCAACTTCTGGGCCGACTTGGTGCGGGGTGTCGTACGCATTCTGGTGCCGCTGGCCGCGATCGCCGCGGTCGTGCTGGTGGCGTGCGGCGCGATCCAGAACTTCTCCGGCATTCACGAGGTCGGGCAGTTCATGGGCGGCTCGCAGCAGTGGAACGGCGGCGCGGTCGCCTCCCAGGAGGCCATCAAGGAGATCGGTACCAACGGCGGCGGCTACTTCAACGCCAACAGCGCCCACCCGTTCGAGAATCCGACGCCCTTCTCCAACCTCTTCGAGATCTTCCTGATCCTGGTCATCCCGCTCTCCCTGACCCGGACCTTCGGCGTCATGGTCGGCTCGGTGAGGCAGGGTTACGCGATCCTCGCCACGATGGCGACCATCTGGGTCGGCTTCGTCGCCCTGATGATGTGGACCGAGTTCGCCCACCACGGCCCGGCGTTCGAGATCGCCGGCGGGGCGTACGAGGGCAAGGAGACGCGCTTCGGGGTCGGCGCCTCGTCGATCTTCGCTGTGTCGACCACGCTCACGTCGACCGGCGCCGTGGACTCCTTCCACTCCTCGTTCACCGGACTCGGCGGCGGCATCACCATGCTCGGCATGATGTTGGGCGAGATCGCTCCCGGCGGTGTCGGCTCCGGCCTCTACGGCATGCTGATCATGGCGATCATCGCGGTGTTCATCGCCGGTCTGATGGTCGGCCGGACGCCCGAGTACCTGGGCAAGAAGATCGGCACCCGCCAGATCAAGCTGGCGGCCTGCTACATCCTCATCACTCCGGCGCTGGTGCTCGTCTTCACCGCCGCCGCGATGGCCCTGCCGACCCCGGGCAACTCGATGACCAACAGCGGGGCGCACGGCTTCTCCGAGATCCTGTACGCCTACACGTCCGCCTCGAACAACAACGGCTCGGCGTTCGCCGGTCTGAACGCGGACACGCAGTGGTTCAACAGCACGCTCGGTCTGGCTATGCTGCTCGGCCGCTTTCTGCCGATGGTCTTCGTGCTGGCGCTGGCCGGCTCGCTCGCCGAGCAGAAGCCGGTGCCGGTCACCGCGGGCACCCTGCGCACCGAGAAACCGCTGTTCACCGGCCTGTTGGTGGGCGCGATCCTGATCATCACCGGTCTGACCTACTTCCCGGCCCTCGCGCTGGGCCCGCTGGCCGAGGGGTTGGCGGCATGACCACCAACGTGACGAATCACGAGGACTCCATGTCCACTTCCACCCTCGCGCCCCACCAGGACGCGCCGACCGGGCACAAGGCTCCCGAGGGCCGGGTCGGCGCGGGTCTCTTCGACCCCGGGCAGCTTTTGAAGTCGCTGCCGGACGCGTTCCGCAAGCTCGATCCTCGGGTGATGATCAAGTCGCCCGTGATGTTCGTGGTCCTTGTCGGCTCCGTGCTGACGACGGTCTTCTCCTTCAAGGACCCCGGCGACTGGTTCGGCTGGGCGATCAGCGCCTGGCTGTGGCTGACGGTGATCTTCGCGAACCTCGCGGAGGCCGTTGCCGAGGGCCGCGGCAAGGCGCAGGCGGACACCCTCCGCAAGGCCAAGACCGACACGGCGGCCCGTAAGGTCGACGGGACCGTGGTCGCAGGGACCGAGCTGAAGGTCGGCGACCTGGTCGTCTGCGAGGCGGGCGACATCATCCCCGGCGATGGTGACGTCGTCGAGGGCGTGGCCAGCGTCGACGAGTCGGCGATCACCGGAGAGTCGGCTCCGGTCATCCGGGAGTCGGGTGGTGACCGAAGCGCTGTCACCGGCGGGACGAAGGTCCTCTCCGACCGGATCGTCGTCAAGATCACGACCAGGCCGGGCGAGACCTTCATCGACCGGATGATCAACCTGGTCGAGGGCGCCGCGCGGCAGAAGACGCCGAACGAGATCGCGCTGAACATCCTGCTCGCGTCGCTGACGATCGTCTTCCTGCTGGCCGTCGCCACGCTGCCGCCCTTCGCCGACTACGCCGGCTCGGATCTGTCGGTGGTCGTGCTGGTGGCCCTGCTGGTCTGTCTGATCCCGACCACCATCGGCGCCCTGCTCTCCGCGATCGGCATCGCGGGCATGGACCGGCTGGTGCAGCGCAACGTACTCGCCATGTCCGGCAGGGCAGTTGAGGCCGCCGGTGATGTCTCGACCCTGCTGCTCGACAAGACCGGCACCATCACGCTCGGCAACCGTCAGGCGTCCGAGTTCGTGCCGGTGAGCGGGGTGGCCGCCGCCGAGGTCGCCGATGCCGCCCAGCTCTCCTCGCTCGCCGACGAGACGCCCGAGGGCCGTTCCGTCGTCGTACTGGCGAAGGAGAAGTACGGGCTGCGGGAGCGGCACCAGGGCGAGTTGACGCAGGCCGAGTGGATCGCCTTCACCGCCCAGACCCGGATGTCGGGCGTGGACCTCGACGGGCGCAAGGTGCGCAAGGGGGCGGCCGGTTCGGTCCTCACCTGGGTCAAGGAGCAGGGTGGCCGGGTCGCGGACGACGCGGACATCCTCGCCAACGAGATCTCCGAGGCCGGCGGTACGCCGCTGCTGGTCGCCGTGGAGGACTCGGAGGGCGCCCGGGTCCTGGGCGTCATCCACCTCAAGGACGTCGTCAAGGACGGTATGCGCGAGCGGTTCGACGAACTGCGCCGCATGGGCATCAAGACCGTCATGATCACGGGTGACAACCCGCTCACCGCCAAGGCGATCGCCGAGGAGGCGGGCGTCGACGACTTTCTCGCGGAGGCGACTCCCGAGGACAAGATGGCGCTTATCAAGCGGGAGCAGGCGGGCGGCAAGCTGGTCGCGATGACCGGCGACGGTACGAACGACGCGCCCGCCCTCGCGCAGGCGGACGTCGGCGTGGCGATGAACACGGGTACGTCGGCCGCCAAGGAGGCCGGCAACATGGTCGACCTCGACTCCAACCCGACGAAACTGATCGAGATCGTCGAGATCGGCAAGCAACTCCTCATCACCCGGGGTGCGTTGACGACCTTCTCGATCGCCAACGACGTCGCGAAATACTTCGCGATCATCCCGGCGCTGTTCGCGGCGGTCTATCCGGGCCTGGACAAGCTCAACATCATGGGGCTGTCCTCGCCGGACTCCGCGATCCTGTCCGCGGTCATCTTCAACGCGCTGATCATCATCGCGTTGGTGCCGCTCGCCCTGCGGGGTGTGCAGTACCGGCCGATGAGCGCGGACCGGATGCTCCGCCGCAACCTCGGCGTCTACGGCCTGGGCGGGTTGATCGCCCCGTTCATCGGCATCAAGATCATCGACCTGCTCATTTCGCTGATCCCCGGGATCGGGTGAAGGATCATGAACAACTCTGTTGTGAACACCGGGCGGTTGCTGGCCGCGGCGCTTCGGGCGTTGCTTGTGTTGACCGTGCTCACAGGCGTTCTGTATCCGCTGGCCGTCACAGGTGTGGCGCAGGCGCTCTTCAACAACAAGGCGAACGGCTCGGAGGTGAAGGCGGACGGCAGGGTCGTCGGTTCGGCACTGATCGGACAACAGGGCTACAGCCTGGACTACTTCCAGCCCCGCCCCGCCAACGGACTGGGTGAAAACTCGGTCAACACCCAGTACCGGCTGATCCTCTCCGGCGCGACCAACCGCTCCGCGGACAACCTCGAGCTCATCAAGTGGGTCACGGAGGCCAAGGTCAAGGTCGTCAAGGAGAACTCGACCGCCGACTACAAGGTGAAGCCGTCCGACGTACCCGCCGACGCGGTGACCTCCTCCGGCTCCGGCCTCGACCCGGACATCTCCCCGGCCTACGCCGACCTCCAGGTCCACCGGGTCGCCGAGCGCAACGGCCTGTCCGTCGCGCAGGTCCAGCGGCTCGTCGACGAGCACACCGAGGATCGCACCCTCGGCTTCATCGGCGAGCCCCGCGTGAACGTCCTCGAACTCAACATCGCGCTCAAGGAACTGACCAACGCCACCTGACGGAAAGGGCTTTCCCCGGATCTTGCTACGCCCCCAGGCTCTGCCTGCAGTCCGTTCCGTAATGTTCGTTATCTGGACCGAATGTTTCGCTCGGTCTCCGGAAGGGCTGACGCATGCGGACGTACGACAACCCCGTCCTCGCCGGCTTCCACCCCGACCCCAGTGTGTGCCGGGTCGGCGAGGACTGCTACCTCGTCTGCTCCAGCTTCGAGTACTTCCCCGCGGTGCCGATCTTCCACAGCCGTGACCTCGTCAACTGGCGGCAGATCGGCAACGTCCTCGACTGGCCTGGGCAGTTCGAGGTGACCCGGTGTGGATCGATCTGCCCGGCATCGACCCCGACGTGGCGTGGGACGAGGACGGCATGTGCTGGAGTGCAGCCGCCGGTGTGGGGCTCGCGCGGATCGATCCCGTGGCCGGGAAGGTGCTCGAAGGGCCGTTCCCCGTATGGTCCGGGACGGGCATGGCGGATCCCGAGGCGCCGCACCTCTACCGCATCGGCGAGTGGTGGTACCTGATGGTCGCCGAGGGCGGCACCGCGGACGGGCACAGCGTGTTGATCGCCCGGGCGCGCTCGCCCCGAGGGCCCTTCGAACCGGCCCCGCACAACCCCGTGGTGTCCAACCGCAGCACCGGACTTCCGATCCAGTGCACCGGGCACGCGGACCTCGTCGAGGCGGCCGACGGCAGTTGGTGGATGGTGCTGCTCGGGACCCGCCCGCGCGGCTACTTCGCTTCGTACCGCTCCCGTACGGTGCCGACGTGCGGCCGGCCGTCCACCCACTCCACCGGGGCCAGGAACGTCTCCCGGCCGAGGACGTGGAACTTCGCCCCGAGGGCTCGTGGTCGCTGTCCGAGCGCCCGGGACGGCTCACCCTGCACGCCACCGGCGACGGCCTCGACCGGCCGGGCCACACCTTCGTCGGCCGTCGGGAGCGGCACCACGACTGCCGGGTGGCGGCCAGGGTGGAGGCCGGAAGCGGCAGCCGCGCAGGCCTGTCGGTCCGCATGGATGAGGCCCACCATTACGACATCGAGTCGCACGACGGCACGGTCGGCGTGCCGGCCCGGATCGGCCCGCTGAGCCAGCTGGTGGCCCAACTCGCCGTACCGGCAGGGCCCGTGACCCTGGCCGTCGATTTCCGTACGGCCGACGCACCGCCGCCCGCGGAGGGCGTCCGCCCTGGCGGACCCGACACGATCGCTTTCTCGGTCGAAAACCCTGAAGGTGCCGGCACGCCGGCCGAACTCGACGGCCGCTATCTCTCCACCCAGGTCGCGGGCGGCTTCACCGGGCGGGTGATCGGCATGTACGTCACCGAAGGCGGCGCGGCTTTGGACTGGTTCGAGTACCTGGAGCGGGACTCCGGGACCCGCTGATCCCAACTCCCTTTCGACCGCGGGCGGGTCACCGCCGCGATTCCCCGTGTACGAGGGGTTGCCACCCATCAGGAGCTGTCTCTAGGGTGCGGCAGCAGCGAAGCTTTCTGGATTCACACCGAAACTTTCGAAATCGCTGGTGGACGGAGTGGACGCGCCGTCCCGGATCTCAAGGAGCGCATGATGGGCGACCCGGCACTGTCCCGCCGCGGCTTCCTGGCGGCATCCGCCGCCGCCGGTCTGAGCATGACGGCACTGAGCGGCTGCGGCGGCGACTCGGACGGAGGGTCGTCCGACGGCACGACCACGATCGAGTGGTGGAACATCTCCACCACTCAGCCCACGAAGGATGTCTGGGCAGGTCTCGCGCGGAAGTTCGAGGCCCAGAACCCCAAGGTCAAGATAAAGATCGTCCAGCTGGAGAACGACGCCTACAAGTCGAAGATGACGGCGCTGACCGCCTCCGGGAAGCTCCCGGACATCTTCCACACCTGGGGCGGCGGAGTGCTGAAGCAGCAGGTCGACGCGGGGCTCGTCGAGGACCTGACGGACCGCACCAAGGACTGGGCCGAGGGCCTGCTGCCGGTCGCGAAGGAGCCGTACCTGATCGACGAGCAGCTCTACGGCATCCCGTTCGACATCGGCATGATCGGCTTCTGGTACAACAAGGCGCTCTTCAAGAAGGCGGGCATCAGCGCGCCCCCGGACACCTGGGGCGGCTTCCTGGAGGCGGTCGGCAAGCTGAAGTCCGCCGGAATCACGCCCCTCGCCCTCGCGGGCAAGGAGACCTGGACCGGCATGTACTACTGGGCGTACCTCGCCATGCGGACCGCGGGCGCCGAAGCGCTGGAGAAGGCCAACGAGGACAAGGACTTCGGCGGGGCCGACTTCGTCCAGGCCGGTGAGCACCTCAAGGAACTCGTCGACCTCCAGCCGTTCCAGAAGGGGTTCCTGGGCGCCGCCTACTCCAGCCCCACCGGCCAGGCCGCCGCCGTCGGCAACGGCAAGGCGGCGATGGAACTCATGGGCCAGTGGGCGCCGGTGGTCCAGGCGGACTCCGGCAAGGGCCTCGGCGACGACCTGGGCTTCTTCCCGTTCCCCGCGGTCGAGGGCGGCAAGGGCGCCATCACCGAGGTGTTCGGCGGGGGCGGCGGACATGCCCTTCGGCAGGGCGCTCCGCAGGCCGCCGTCGACTTCCTGAAGTTCTTCGCCTCCGAGGCGACCGACCTGGAGCTGGTCAAGAAGACCGGCGTCCTTCCGGTGGTGCCCGGCGCCGAGAGCGCCATCAGCGACCCCAACATCAAGGCCGTACAGGCGCAGCTGAAGGCTTCCACCGGCTTCCAGCTCTACCTGGACCAGGCGTACGCGCCCGCCCTCGGCCAGGAGGTCAACGACAGCGTGGGAGCCCTGATCGCCGGTTCCAAGTCCCCGGAGCAGGTCACCGAGTCGATCACGCAGACCGCGAAGGAAGAGCAGTAGGCCCCGATGACCTCCACGTTCCTTCCGGACAAACGGACCGGCCCCGGTGCCGACCTCCCGCCCCCGGCCGCGGAAGTGGCCCGGGGGCGGGCCCGGCGGCGGGCGCTCAACTGGCTCACCGCGGTCTCCTTCCAGGTGCCCGCCCTCATACTGTTCGGCGTCCTCGTCCTGCTGCCGATCCTGTTCGCGCTGTACGCCGCCTTCTTCCGGTGGGGCGGCTTCGGCATGCCCTCCGACTACATCGGCGTCGACAACTTCACCCGGCTCTTCGACGACCCGGTCTTCCTCGGCGACCTGTGGCGCTGTCTGGTCCTGGTCGTGCTCTCGCTCGCGCTGCAACTCCCGTTCGCGCTCGCCATGGCCGTCGCGCTCAACCAGCGCATGCGCGGCCGGGCCATGTACCGGATGCTCTTCTTCGCGCCGTACGTGCTCTCCGAGGCCATCACCGGCGTGCTGTTCGCCATGATCTTCGCCCCGGACGACGGCCTCGCCGACCAGATTCTCGGCGGGGTCGGCCTCGACGGTCTCGGCGGTGAGTGGTTCGCGGACCCGGACATGGTGATGGCGACCCTGTTCCTGGTCATGACCTGGAAGTACTTCGGCTTCCACATGATGCTCTACCTGGCCGGACTCCAGTCCATCCCGCGGGAGTTGCAGGAGGCGGCGCTGATCGATGGCGCCGGGCCCTGGCAGCGGTTCCGCAATGTCACGCTGCCGCTGCTCGCGCCGACCCTGCGGATCAGCGTCTTCCTGTCCGTCATCGGGGCGATCCAGCTCTTCGACCTGGTGTGGGTGATCACCGCGGGCGGCCCCGACCATCACTCCGAGACCATGGCCGTGACCATGTTCCAGTTCGGCTTCAAGCGCTACCAGGTCGGCTACGCCAGCGCGATCAGCGTGGTCATGTTCGGCATCAGCCTCGTCTTCGCCCTCGCCTACCAGCGGTTCGTGCTCCGCCGGGACCTGGAAGGCGCGACCACGACCATGCGGGGAGGCAGCAAGTGACGGTACGACACAAGACCCGCAGGGGAACGCTGCCGCTGCACCTCGTACTGATCGCGGCCGGCGCGGTGATGGGCCTGCCCCTGCTCTACGCGGTGCTCTCCGGCTTCAAGTCCACCGATCAGCTCTCCCGCAACCCCATCGGGCTGCCCGACCCCTGGGCGACCGGCAACTACACCGACATCCTCGCCTCCAGCGACTTCTGGCGGCTGGTCGGCAACAGCACCCTGATCGCCGTGGGCACGACGGTCATCGTGGTCGCGGCCTCGGCGCTCGCCGCCTTCTCCTTCGCCCGGTTCGCCTTCCGCGGGCGGGAGGTCCTGTTCACCCTGTTCACCATGGGGCTGATGTTCCCCTTCGCCGTGGCGGCGCTGCCGCTGTTCCTGCTGCTGCGTTCGATGAACCTGCTGGACAACCCGCTCGGTGTGATCCTGCCGCAGGCCGCGTTCGGGCTGCCGATGACCATCATCATCCTGCGCGGCTTCTTCCGGCAGATCCCCGGTGAGCTGGAGGAGGCGGCCACACTCGACGGCTGCGGTCCGCTGGGGTTCTTCTGGCGGGTGCTGCTGCCCATGGCACGGCCCGCGCTCGGCACCGTCTCGGTCCTCGCCGTGGTGACCAGCTGGAACAACTTCTTCCTGCCGCTGCTGGTGTTCACCGACTCGACGTGGTGGACCATCCCCATCGGCGTCCAGCAGTTCCAGGGCCAGTACTCCGCGGACACGGCCCGCGTCTTCGCCTATCTCGTCCTCGCCATGGTCCCCGCCCTGGCCTTCTACTCCGTCGCCGAGCGTCAGCTCGTCGGCGGTCTCACCGCCGGCGCCACGAAGGGATGACCCGCGCCCGCGGACGTACGGCTCACCCACCCCTGTTCCGTGAGGAGTCGCACCATGCGCAAGAACCGCCTCAGACTCGTCGGCGCCGTCGCCGCCCTGCTGGTCGCCGTCACCGGCACGGCCGCCCAGGCCCATGACGACGAGCCGCCCACACTCGCCGAGCTCGCCCAGCGCCACGGCCGCTACTTCGGCAGCGCCACCGACAACCCCGAGCTCACCGACGCGCCGTATGTCTCGCTCCTCGGCAGCGAGTTCGACCAGATCACCCCCGGCAACGGCATGAAGTGGTACGCCACCGAGCCCCAGCAGGGCGTCTTCGACTTCTCCCAGGGCGACGAGATCGTGAACCTCGCCCGCGCCAACCACCAGAAGGTCCGCGGCCACACCCTGGTCTGGCACAGCCAGCTGCCCGGCTGGCTCACCGAGCGCGAGTGGACGGCGCCCGAGCTGAGGGCCGTACTGAAGAAGCACATCCAGACGGAGGTACGGCACTACCGCGGCAAGGTCTTCGCCTGGGACGTCGTCAACGAGGCGTTCAACGAGGACGGCACCTACCGGGAGACGATCTTCTACAAGACGCTCGGCCCCGGCTATATCGCCGACGCCCTGCGCTGGGCCCACCAGGCCGACCCGCGCGTGAAGCTCTACCTCAACGACTACAACGTCGAGTCGATCGGCCCGAAGAGCGACGCCTATTACAAGCTCGCCAAGGAGCTGAAGGCGCAGGGCGTGCCACTGCACGGCATCGGCCTCCAGGCCCATCTCGCGCTCCAGTACGGCTATCCCACCACGCTGGAGGACAACCTCCGCCGCTTCTCGAAGCTGGGTCTCGACACCTCGCTCACCGAGGTCGACATCCGGATGTACGTCCCCGCGGACGAGGAGAAGCTGGCCACGCAGGCCGAGTGGTACCGGGATCTGACCGAGGCGTGCCTGGCGGTGCGCCGATGCGTGGGCATCACGCTCTGGGACTACACGGACAAGTACTCGTGGATCCCGGCCTTCTTCGAGGGCGAGGGCGCGGCGCTGCCGTGGGACGAGCAGCTCCAGCCCAAGCCCGCGTACTACGCGATCCGGGAGGCGCTCAAGTAGTCATCGTCGAGCGGACGGTGGTGCGGTGCTCGACCGCACCACCAGCTCCGTGCCCAGTTCCACCCGAGGCGAGTCCGGCTGTTCTCCGGCGGCCAGCCGCAGCACCGTGCGGACGGCGAGCTTGCCCATGTCGGCGAGCGGTTGGCGGACGGTGGTCAGCGGCGGCGCCGACCAGCGCACTTCCGGAAGGTCGTCGAAACCGACCACGCTCATGTCCTCCGGGACCCTGAGGCCCCGCCGGCGCAGCGCCTCGATCGCGCCGAGCGCCATCTGGTCGCTGGCCGCGAACACGGCGGTCGGAGGTTCGGGCAGATCCAGCAGCGCGGTGCAGCCCGTACAGCCGGACTCGGGGCGGAAGTCACCGGGGACGACCAGGGAGTCGTCGACCGCGAGCCCGGCGCCCTCCAGGGCGGCGCGGTAGCCGTCGAAGCGGGCCCGGGAGCACAGCAGCCGCGGCGGGCCCGCGATCAGGCCGATCCTGCGGTGGCCGAGGGCCAGCAGATGCTCCGTGGCGGCGAGGCCGCCGGACCAGTTGGCGGCGCCGATCGTGGGCACGTCCAGGACGGGGGAGCCCGCCGGGTCGACCACCACCAGCGGGACGCCGAGCGCCCGCAACTCCTCGTGCAGCACCGGCTCCAGGACCGAGGTGACGAGGACGACGCCGTCGGAGGCGCGGGCCCGCAGATTGCGCATCCACTCCCGGGCGTCGCCCGAGCGGCCGTGGATCGCCGACACCACGGTGCCGACTCCGGCCGCGTGCGCGACCTCCTCCACTCCACGGATGATCTCCACGGCCCAGGGGCTGTCGAGGTCGTTGAAGACCAGGTCGAGCAGGGCGGCGGGGGCCGCGGAGGCCCGTTTCCGGTACCCGTGGGTGCGTAGCAGGTCCTCGATGCGGGCGCGGGTCCGCGGCGACACGTCGGACCGCCCGTTGACGACCCGGGACACGGTCGGTACCGAGACCCCGGCCTGCCGGGCGATCTCCGTGATGGTGACCCGGCCCTCGGCGCGCTCCTCTGACAACTGCCCACCTCCGTCGACCCGTTGCCGAAAACTTCCAGAAGTCTTCCGGAAAACCGGGGCTCGTGGAAGGGAGAATCGACCCGGACCGCAGCACACACGGGGGACTACGGGGAGTGACCACGCTCGGACATGCGTCGGGGCCGGTGCGCAGAACGGGTCTGCGGCCGGCCCCCAAAATCTCCGGGCGGCCGATCGGCCGCCCGGCCGCGCTCAGGCCGCGGTCATCACCTGTTCGGCGCCCAGTGGGCGGTGCGGGGCGATGATCTGGCCGTCGGGCAGGAGCTCACCGGTGTCCTCGAAGAGCAGAACGCCGTTGCACAGCAGGGACCAGCCCTGTTCCGGGTGGTGCGCCATGAGGCGGGCGCCCTCCCGGTCGGCGGAGTCTGCGGAGGGACACGGTGGCTGGTGCTGGCACATGGATGGGATCTTTCGCTCTGACGTGATGTTCATGGCCGCCCCCGTTGCGACAAGTGGTTCGAACCCAGTGTTGCCCCACGGGCGTCAATCCGCAGGGATTTCGCTGCACCGCTTCTCACAGGTTGATGACGCATCACTCGCGCGGACGGTTCAGCCCAACTGCACTGTCATTTCGGGTGGTTCAGGGGGGCCGGATGGGGCTAGTCCATGCAGGTCGGGGGCTCTTGGGAGCGGGATTGCGCTCGTACGAGCGAGTGGGTTCCGCACACACCGCCGTACCCCGCGGCCGGCGACCGGCGGCGGGGTACGGAGACGTCGTTGGCGCGCGTCAGGCGGGTGAGCCGAGCAGCGGCGCAGGAGTCACGCGGTGGGTGAGCACCGGGAGCAGATCGGCGACCTGGTGGGGTCGGTGGGCCGCGATGCCGGGCGGTGCCGGGGCCAGCGGGACCAGCAGGTCCGTGGGCTGGGGATGGCCGGCGGAGGCGTCGGCGGCGGTGTCGCCGTGCAGCCACAGGGTCAGCATGTACAGGCCGGGGACGGACAGCAGTCGGGGCTGGTAGGACTGCGGCATCGTCTCGGCCTGGCGCAGCGCGCGCTCGGTGGAGGTGATGTACGGGCCCTCGAAGAAGTGCGAGAAGGCCCAGCCGTCGGGGGTCAGCCGGGTCTCGGCGGCGGCGACGGCACGGTCGCCGCAGCGGATCAGGAACCGCCAGCCGGCGAGCCGGGTGATGGAGGGGCCGGTGGCGGTGATGCCGTCCAGGACATGCACCGGCAACGGCAGTTCGGGCGTGGCGGGTCCCTGTGCGGCGCGCAGGGAGGGCGTTCGGGCCTCGCGGACCGCGGTGGGGGACCCGAGTGCGGTGAGGACGGAGCGAAGTGCGGGCGCGGGAGCCGGGGGGACATGCAGCGGCATGGTGGGTCGCCTCTCATTCAAAAGGCACGGTGGCGCGAGGGCGGGGCGGACGGCGCTGTCAGCTCGCGGGGGCAAAGAGGCGTGGGCCGAGGTCAGGGTGCGTGGGTGTGCGTGAGGCCTGCCGTACGTCCATCTCTACGGCAGGTCCTCCGACCGGGCGCCAACCTTCTGCCTTGTCCGCGGAGTTTATACGACATGTGTTCAGTGAGTGTTTCGTCTAGCCGCTTCCGGCGCACTCGGCAAGGGCGCATTCGGACGGCGATCCGCGGGAATGATCCCGATTTCAGAAGGAGTGTAAGGCGATGACCTCGTGAAATGCGCGAGAAGCGGTCGGCCAATTCTCGTCGGCGTTTTTCACGAGTTCGTCGGCTGCTCGAAACTGCGCTCTGCCCCATGCCTGGCGAATGTGCCGCCGGTCACGTCCGACAGCCTAGCGGGCGGCAGGCCGCGCCGTGACGTTATCGATCGCTTCGGCTGGGCATCATCCCACCTGACCCGGGACACCGGCGGCCGGATCTTCGGCCCGCCCAATCGAGGAGGGAAGCTTCGATGGGGGAGAAGGTCGTGGCAGGTCGGTTCGATCTGTCCGACCGCCAGCACTACCGCGACAAGCTCCGGAAGTGTCTGGCGGGCCTGGAGCGGCTTCTGGCGGAGAAGCGGTTCGATCGCCCGAAGAACCTCATGGGGCTCGAGATCGAATTGAATCTCGCTGGAGCCGACGGCATGCCGAGAATGTTGAATGCACAGGTTCTCGAGC
Source organism: Streptomyces sp. NBC_00287 (assembly GCF_036173105.1). NCBI lineage: Bacteria > Bacillati > Actinomycetota > Actinomycetes > Kitasatosporales > Streptomycetaceae > Streptomyces > Streptomyces sp. NBC_00287. Next base: position 1,568,248 of record NZ_CP108053.1, on the reverse strand, counting down.
GGATCGCGAGTCGGGATTTCCAAACAGAACTCGCCATGTTCAACCTGGAAGTCAACATAGCCCCACACCGGCTGGGTGGCCGCGTTTTTGATCGGCTCGCCGAGGAACTCCGAACCTCTCTGGCATATGCCGATCGGAAAGCCGGTGAGCTCGACGCGGGAATCATGATGATCGGCATTCTGCCGACTCTCGACCGGGACGACCTGGTCTCTTCCAACCTCTCCGATGTCGATCGTTACACGCTGCTCAACGACCAGATCGTGGCCGCCCGCGGCGAGGATTTCGTTCTCGACATCGACGGCGTGGAGCATCTCACCTGCACCTCGAAGTCGATAGCGCCCGAGGCCGCCTGCACCTCGGTCCAACTTCATCTCCAGGTCACCCCGGCCCGCTTCGCCGACGTCTGGAACGCCGCCCAGGCCGTCGCCGCCGCCCAGGTCGCGGTCGGCGCCAACTCGCCCTTCCTGTTCGGCCGCGAGCTCTGGCGCGAGTCCCGCCCCCCGCTGTTCACCCAGTCCACCGACACCCGCCCGCCCGAACTCCAGGCCCAGGGCGTCCGCCCGCGCACCTGGTTCGGGGAGCGCTGGATCTCCTCCGCCTACGACCTCTTCGAGGAGAACCTGCGCTACTACCCCGCCCTCCTGCCGATCTGCGACGACGAGGACCCGCTCCAGGTGCTCGACGAGGGCGGCATCCCCTCGCTCGCCGAACTCGTCCTGCACAACGGCACGGTGTATCGCTGGAACCGCCCGGTCTACGGCATCGCCGACGGCGTCCCGCACCTGCGGGTCGAGAACCGCGTCCTGCCCGCGGGCCCCACCATCACCGACGTCATCGCCAACGCGGCCTTCTACTACGGCGTCATCCGCGCCCTCGCCGAGGAGCCGCGCCCGGTGTGGACCCGGCTGCCGTTCGAGGCGGCCGCCGCCAACTTCGACACCGCCTGCCGGCACGGCATCGACGCCCGCCTCCAGTGGCCCCGGCGCGGACGCTACGGCGGCACCACGGAGATCGACGCGGCCACCCTCGTACGCGACGAACTGCTGCCGCTCGCCGAGGCCGGTCTTGACGCGTGGGGAGTCGAGCCCGCCGACCGGGACCTGTATCTCGGGGTCATCGAGGAGCGCTGCCGGCGCCGCGCGAACGGAGCCTCCTGGCAGTCCGCCACCTTCCATCGGGCCCTCGAAAAGGGGCTGTCCCGGGACGCCGCCCTCGCCGCCACCACCCGCCGCTACCGAGATCTGATGCGCCTGGGCGATCCGGTCCACACCTGGCCGGTGGGGCTTCCGGAGGCCGTGCCGCTGGGCTGAGGGGCGCCTGAACGGGGGTCGCCGCCGTCCGCCTCATACTGGTCGGGCAAGCTGTGACGTCCTATGACGGTGGTGCCCCTGGGAGGCAGTGTGCAGGCGGAGGCGGGTCCCGCGGCCGATTCATTCCCGCAGGAGGGGCCCTCGCGCCGGATCCTCCGTGACGAACTGCTGCTGGTCCTGGGCGTCTCGCTCGGGGCGAGCGGTGTCTCCGCACTGATCAGCTTCATCGGCTCGGTCACCAAACCCGGGGGCCTGAAGGACCAGGCGGCCACCCTCAACGCCTCCGCCGCACCCGGCCGCCCCTGGCTGGACCTCGCCTGGCAGCTCTTCGGGATCACGACGTCCCTGGTGCCCGTGCTCCTCGTCGCGCACTTCCTGCTGCGCGAGGGCAGCGGTCTGCGGGCCCTCGGATTCGACCGCACCCGCCCCTGGCCGGACCTGGCCCGAGGCGCCGCCGTCGCCGCGGTCATCGGCAGCAGCGGCATCGCCTTCTATCTCGCCGCCCGGGGCCTGGGCTTCAACCTGACCGTGGTCCCCGAGGCGCTGCCCGAGGTGTGGTGGAAGTACCCGGTGCTGGTCCTGTCGGCACTGCAGAACGCGATCCTCGAAGAGGTCATCGTGGTCGGCTATCTGCTGCGCCGACTCCACCAGTTGGGCTGGACGCCCGGCACCGCGCTGATGGCCAGCTCCGTACTGCGCGGCTCGTACCACCTCTATCAGGGCATCGGCGGCTTCATCGGGAACATGGTGATGGGCGTGGTGTTCGTCTACCTCTACCGCCGCTGGGGCCGGGTCGGCCCGCTGGTGGTGGCGCACTCGCTGCTCGACATCGGCGCGTTCGTCGGATACGCGCTGCTCGCAGGGAAGGTCGACTGGCTGCCGACAGCCTGACAGGGGCGCACGAAAGGATCCGTACGCCCCTACAGGTGCACTAGGCCAGCAGCTCGCCGTCGATCACCGTGACCGCGCGGCCGCTCAGCAGGGTGCGGTCGCCGCGCACCTCCGTGCGGACGAAACCTGAGCGGGGAGAGGCCTGCAGCCCTGTGAGGTCGGGGCGCTCGAGGCGCTGTGACCAGAATGGGGCCAGCGCGGTGTGGGCGCTGCCGGTGACCGGGTCCTCGTCGATGCCGACGTTCGGGAAGAAGCAGCGGGAGACGAAGTCGTAGCCCCGCGCGGGGTCCTCGGCCCGGGCGGTGGCGATGATGCCGCGCTCGGAGAAGGCGCCGAGGGCCTTGTGGTCGGGGGTCAGAGCGCGGACGGTCTTCTCGTCGGCCAGCTCCACCAGCAGGTCGCCCACGTTCGGGCCGGTGTCGAAGACGGCCAGCGGCTCGGCACCCAGTGCCTCGGCGACCCCGTCCGGGATCTCGGTCGCGGTGAGCGGGGCGGTCGGGAAGTCCAGGGTGAACGAGCCGTCCTCGCGGGGCGTCGCGACCAGCACGCCACTGCGGGTGGCGAACCGCACCGGGCCCTCGTGGGCGCCGGTGGTGTGCAGCACATGGGCCGTGGCGAGCGTCGCGTGGCCGCACATCGCGACCTCGGCGGCGGGCGTGAACCAGCGCAGCGCCCAGTCGGCCTCCGCGTCCTCGGACAGACGGTGGGCGAACGCGGTCTCGGCGTGGTTGACCTCCATGGCGACCTGCTGGAGCCAGTCGTCGGCGGGGAAGGCGTCGAGGAGCAGGACCCCCGCGGGGTTCCCGGCGAAGGGGCGGTCGGTGAAGGCGTCGACGATTCGGATGCGCATGCGTCGACGTTAGAGGGCCGACAAAGGCGCAGGCCAAGGCCAATTCCGGGTTACTGGACCGACCGAGGCTTGTCATGCGAACTATTCCGATATATCGTTGAGGCATCGCGACAGATCAACGATGGAATGGAGTGATTGCGATGCGTTCCCATGGATTCGAACGTGGACACGGTGGTCCCGGCCGAGGTGGTTTTGAGGGTGGGCGTGCCGCCTTCGGGCCCTTCGGGCCGGGTGGTCCCGGCTTCGGCGGACCCGGCTTCGGTCCGGGGCACTGGGGGCCCAGGGGCCGCGGAGGTCCCAGGGGGAGGGCACGGCGCGGTGATGTACGCGCCTCGATCCTGGCCCTGCTCAAGGACCGGCCGATGCACGGCTACGAGATGATTCAGGAGATCGCCGAGCGCAGTGGCGGGGCGTGGAAGCCCAGTCCCGGTTCGGTGTACCCCACCCTCCAACTGCTGGAGGACGAGGGCCTGATCGCCAGTGAGAGCGAGGGTGGCAAGAAGCTGTTCTCCCTCACCGAGGCGGGCCGCACCGCGGCCGAAGAGGGCCCCGAGGCGCCCTGGGAGGACGCCTCCAAGGGCGTCGACTGGGAGGCTCTCAGTGAGATCCGCCAGGCCGGCTTCGGTCTGATGGAGGCCTTCGGTCAGGTCTGGAAGACCGGCAGCAAGGAGCAGCGCGACAAGGCGCTCGCCGTCATCAACGAGGCGCGCAAGAAGCTGTATCTGATCCTCGCCGACGAGGACTGACGGCCTCCCCGCCGTGAGAAGGGCGCCCCTCGGGGCGCCCTTCTTGTTGTGCCGCCGTCAGGTCACCAGACCGGCCAGCTTGCGCAGCGACTCGTTCAGGGCGGCCGTCCCCGAGTCCTTCAATCGGCCCGCCATCAACGACACCGCGGCGCCGGTGAACTCCCCGTCGATACGGACGGTCGTGGCGTCCCCGTCCGGCGTCAGCGTGTAGCGGGTGGCGACGCTCACGGCCATCGGCCCTTTGCCGCGCAGGGTCAGTACCCGCGCCGGCTCCAGTTCCTCGATCGTCCACTCGACCTCGGCGGGGAAGCCCATCAGCTTCATGTTCTCCTGGAAGGTCCCGCCCACTTCGAGGGCCGTCGGACCGCCCTTCGGGAAGTTGGTGTGGGTCGCGTTCCACTCGCCGTACGCGGGCCAGTCCGTGAGCTGCGCCCACACCTTGTCGGCCGGTGCCCCGATCCGTGCCTCCGCGCTGACTTCGGCCATGCGACCACCCCTTCGTCTCGGGCTACGGTGTCGCGGAACGTAGCCGCAGGGCCTGGAACATTCAATACTGATGAACCGTCAGAAAGTGTGGAGCCGCCGGGACGGGGCTCAGACGACCAGCCGTATCACCGCCGCGTCGAACAGGTCCCACGCGCGCGGGAAGGCGCTCTCGTCGTGGCAGTGCCAGGCGTCCCAGAACAGATCGGCGGGCAGTGCGTCCTCCGGGGCGTACACCCGGTACACGTACTGTCTGCCGTCGACGGCCGGCAACGCCACCAGCCAGCACCTGCTCTCCATGCACCTGTTGGACGTACGAGAGCGCGCCGTGGTTGCGCGCGGGGCGCGACTCAAGGCGGCGCGCGCCCCTCGGGGAAGAAGGGCGTGATCTCATCCCCAAGGAGGAGATTCCGCACCGCCGAGTCCACTCTCCGTGGGACGCCAAGATGCATCCCTCCGGGGATGACCTGCCCGGCGGAGACTGATGGGGTAAGGGTGTGCAATCCCGTAATCCCCGCCGGCCGGACCACGACCAGGCCGGAGGGCGCCCGGACGACGATGCCCGGCTCAGTGCCGAACTGGCAGCGGTGATCTCCGGTGCCCGTCGACGCGCGGTGCGGGACGCGGACCGCCAGGTCGACACGGCCCATCTGCTGCACTCCCTGCTCGAGTACGACCCCGAGGTGCGGGACGTCTTCGACGGCGCACCTCAGATCGCCCGGCTGCTCGGCTATCTCGTCCAGCGCAGCATCGGCTACGGCCTGCGCTGGCAGGGCAGTGTCGAGGACTCCGGAGCGGTACCCGTGGTGACCGAGGCCGACGGTTTCTCCCCGCTGGCCTCGGGCGCGCTGGAGTACGCCTGCGCCCGCGCCGCCCGCCGCGGCGACGAACCCGCCCGTGGCGTCGACCTGCTCGCCGCGATCGTCGTCGACAAGGAGGCGCGGGCCGTCGAGGTGCTCGCCCGCGCGGGGATCGACGCCGGTGAGGTGTACGCCCGGATCGACAGCCGGCCCGAGAGCTACGTCGGCGAAGGCTGACGCCGTCCATTCGTTGAGACAGGTGTCATCGGGGATGACGCTCATGTCATCGCCTGTCATCATGTGCCGGTGCGTACGTCAGAGAGCAGTCAGGGCAGTCACGGCAGGGGGATGGGGCTCGGTCTCGCCCTCGCCTCCGCGCTCGCCTTCGGGGGATCCGGTGTCGCGGCCAAGCCGCTGATCGAGGCGGGCCTCGACCCGCTGCACGTGGTGTGGCTGAGGGTGGCCGGGGCGGCGCTGGTGATGCTGCCGCTCGCCCTGCGCCATCGCGCGCTGGTACGCCGCCGCCCCGCGCTGCTCGCCGGGTTCGGACTGCTCGGGGTGGCCGGCGTCCAGGCCTTCTACTTCGCCTCCATCTCCCGTATCCCGGTCGGCGTGGCGCTGCTCGTCGAGTACCTCGCGCCCGCGCTGGTGCTGGGCTGGGTGCGGTTCGTGCAGCGGCGGCCCGTGACCCGGGCCGCCGCGCTCGGGGTGGTCCTCGCGGTGGGTGGACTCGCCTGTGTCGTCGAGGTCTGGGCCGGGCTCAGCTTCGACGCCCTCGGGCTGCTTCTCGCGCTCGGCGCGGCCTGCTGTCAGGTCGGCTACTTCGTCCTGTCCGACCAGGGCAGCGACTCGGCCGACGAGGCGCCGGACCCGCTCGGCGTCATCGCCTACGGCCTGCTCGTCGGCGCTGCCGTGCTGACCGTCGTGGCCCGGCCCTGGTCCATGGACTGGGCCGTCCTCGCCGACAGCGCGGACATGAACGGCACCCCGGTCGCGGCCGCGCTGCTGCTGTCCTGGATCGTCCTCATCGCCACGGTCGTCGCCTATGTCACCGGCGTGGTCTCCGTACGCCGGCTCTCGCCGCAGGTCGCGGGCGTGGTCGCCTGCCTCGAAGCGGTCATCGCGACCGTCCTCGCCTGGGTCCTGCTCGGCGAGCACCTCTCCGCTCCGCAGATCATCGGCGGCGCGATCGTCCTGCTCGGTGCCTTCATCGCCCAGTCCTCGGCACCGAGCAAGGGTTCGGCGGAGCCCGTCGCCTCCGGCGGGGTGGAGCGGGAGCTGTCGGCCCGGGGGACGACGTGAGCGCTCCCCTTGAAGTGCCGCACCGATGTCGTCGTTCGTCTGCGGCGGTGTCGTGGCTGGTCGCGCAGTTCCCAGCGCCCCTTTAGGGCGCTTCGGAGCCGTCACCTCAGATATGCGGGGATCTCCGTGCCGGGCGTCAGGTCCGGGTCGTCGATCGGCGTCTCGTACCCCTTCCGCAGCGGGACCACTCCGGCCCAGTGCGGGAGGGCGAGGTCCTCGGGCTCGTCGTTCACTCCGCCTGTGCGGAGCTTCGCGGAGACCTCGTTCAGGTCGAGGCGGATGACGGCGGTGGCGGCCAGTTCCTTCTTGTTGGCGGGCCGGGAGTCCGCCGAACGGCCCGGCACGACATGGTCGACCAGCGCGTCCAGCGCGATCCGCTTCTCCTCGGGGTCTGTCACCTGGTGGGCGACGCCGTGCACCACCACGGACCGGTAGTTCATCGAGTGGTGGAAGGCCGAGCGGGCCAGGATCAGCGCGTCCACGTGCGTCACCGTCAGGCACACCGGCAGCCCCGGGTCGGCCTGCCCCGTCATCCGCAGCGGACGCGAGCCGGTCGAGCCATGGACATAGAGCCGGTCGCCGACCCGCCCGAACAGCGTCGGCAGCACCACCGGCGCACCGTCCCGGACGAAGCCCAGATGGCAGACATAGGCCTCGTCGAGTATCGAGTGCACCAGCTCCTTGTCGTACGACGCCCGCTCGGCGGAGCGGGTGGGAACCGTGCGGTCGGTCGGTGTGTAGGCGGTGGGCTGCGACATCGGCGGCTGGGTCCCCTGCATTGCGATCTCCATTGCACTAGTGCACAATCTGGTTTGTGCTAGGAGAATATCGGATCACGGGCCGGCGCGCAGCTGAGATTGCGGCCGGCATCGAGGCGGCGGTCGGCTCCGGGGAGCTGGCGCCGGGACAACTGCTGCCGCCCATGCGGGAGTTGGCGGTCGAACTGGGCGTGAATCCCAATACGGTCGCGGCCGCGTACCGGACCCTGCGAGAGCGCGGTGTCATCGAGACCGCCGGACGCCGGGGCAGCCGGGTGCGGCCCAAGCCGGCCACCACCGCGCGGGAGTACGTCCGGGAGGAGGTCCCCGCCGGAGTGCGGGATCTGGCGAACGGCAATCCGGACCCGGCGCTGCTGCCCCCGCTCGCCCCGGCGTTCGCGGCGGCGGCGGAACAGGGGGACCGGACGCCGGTCCTCTACGGCGACGACCCCATGGACCCGGAGCTGGCCCGGATCGCACGCGCCGAGCTGGACCGGGACGGGGTACCGGACGGGCCCCTCGTCGTCACCTCCGGCTCGCTGGACGCCATCGAGCGTGTCCTCGCCGCGCATCTCAAGCCGGGGGACACCGTCGCCGTCGAGGACCCCGGCTGGGGCAGCGTCCTCGACCTCGTCCCGGCGCTCGGGCTGCGCATCGCACCCGTGGGCGTCGACGACGAAGGGCCGCTCGCCGACGATGTACGCCGGGCGCTCGGCGCCGGTGCCCGCGCCCTGATCGTCACCGACCGGGCGCAGAACCCGACCGGCGCCGCGGTGAGCGCCACGCGCGCGCGTGCGCTGCGTTCCGTGCTCCGGGAGCACCCGGACACCCTGCTGATCGAGGACGACCACGGACACGCCATCGTCGACGTCCCGCTGCACCCCCTGGCCGGCACCACCCGCCACTGGGCCTTCACCCGCTCCGCCGCCAAGGCCTACGGCCCCGATCTACGCCTCGCGGTGCTCACCGGCGACGATGTGACGGTCGACCGAGTCCGCGGCCGACAGCGCCTCGGGCCCGGCTGGGTCAGCCTGATCGTCCAGCGGGCCGTGGTCCGGCTGTGGTCCGACGGTTCGGTCGACCCGAAGGCGGTGGCGGCCGCGTACGGCAGCCGCCGCGACCGGCTCATCGGCGCGCTCGCCGACCGGGGCATCGCCGCAACGGGCCGTACCGGCATGAACGTCTGGATCCCCGTCCCCGACGAGACCGGCGCCGTCTCCCGCCTCCTGCACGCCGGCTGGGCCGTCGCCCCAGGCGCCCGCTTCCGCATGAACACCAGCCCCGGCATGCGCATCACGGTCTCGACGCTGACCGAGACGGAGACGCTGGCCCTGGCCGACGCCATCGCCTCGGCCGTACGGCCGTCCCCCGGCCGGAGCGGTGTCTAGGACGCGGCCTTCGCGGGCTCCCGCGCGATGCGGTCGCCGTCGGCCGGGACGGCCCCACGCGCGCGTGGCCGTATCTGTGTGAGCGCCGCCCCCACCAGCACGATCACCGCGCCCACCGGCGTCGACCAGCTCAGCGACTCACCGAGCAGGGCCACGCCCGCCGCCGTCGCGATGACCGGGATGAAGTAGGTGACCATCTGGGCCGTCGTCGGGCCGACCTCCGCGACCAGGCCGTACTGGAGGAGCACCGCGACGCCGGTGCCGAGGGCGCCGAGGGCAGCGACCGCGAGCAGGGGCAGCAGCGGGAAGTCGGTCGGGGCCGTGGTGAACAGCGGGGTGACGACGGCCAGTTGGAGCGTGGCGAGGAGGAGTTGGGCGCCGGTCAGGGACAGGTTCGAGGAGCGGGAACCCGCCAGGGTGCGGCGGACGTAGATCCAGCCGATCGGGTAGCAGAGCGAGGCCAGCAGGGCCATGCCGGTGCCCCGCGCGTCCATACCCGCGAAGCCCTGCCAGGCGCCGAGGACCGTCAGGACACCGAGGAAGCCCACGCCGAGCCCCGCGACCCGCAGCCGGGTCGGCCGGTCCTCGGAGAGGGCGACCATGGACAGGGCCATGCCCCACAGCGGTGAGGTGGCGTTGCAGATGCCCGCGAGCGTCGAGGGGATCGTCAGCTCCGCGTAGGCGAACAGGGAGAAGGGCAGCGCGTTCAGCAGGAGCGCGGCGACCGTCAGATGCCCCCAGGTGCGCGCCCCGCGCGGGAGTCGCTCCCGCCGGGCCGCCATGGCTACCGCGAGTACCGCCGTACCGAACAGCAGTCGGCCGAGGGTGACCTGGAAGGGCGCATATCCCTCGGTGCCCACCTTGATGAGCAGAAAACTGAAGCCCCAGATCAGGGAGAGGACGGCGAAGCGGAGCCGCCAGTCGAGCAGCGAACGAGAGCGGGTCATGGGATCAGGGTGCGGCACCACAATCTCGTAGCACAATCGAGATTTTGTCAGTGCTATCTCGTAGCATTGCTTACATGTTGAACCTGGAGCGCCTGCGCACCCTCGACGCCCTCGCCCGGCACGGCTCGGTCAGCGGCGCGGCCGAGGGGCTGCACATCACCACGTCCGCCGTCTCCCAGCAGATGTCCAAGCTGGAGCGGGAGGTCGGCCAGCAACTGCTCGCCAAGAACGGCCGGGGGGTCCGGCTCACCGACGCCGGACGGCTCCTCGCGGAGCATGCGGCGCGGATCCTGTCGCAGGTCGAACTGGCCCAGTCCGACCTGGAGGCACAGCGCGGTCAAGTCGCGGGGGAACTCAGAGTGTCGGCGTTCCCGACCGCCGCGCGCGGACTCTTCCCGGCCGCTCTCGCCGCGCTGCGCGCCGAACACCCGGGCCTGCGGCTGCGCTCCAGCGAGCTGGAACCCGAACAGGGCGTCGCCGGGGTGGTGCGCGGCGATCTGGACCTGGCCGTGGTGCTCGACTGGTACAACAAGCCGATGCCGCTGCCGGACGGTCTGGTCAAGGCGCCGATCCTGGACGACCCCGCCGATGTGGCGATGCCGGTCGACCACCGGTTCGCGGGCCGCGACGAGGTGGACCTCGCCGAGTTCGCCGAGGACGAGTGGATCACCTGGGGCCAGGGCGAGTTCTGCCACGAGTGGCTGATGTTCACCCTGCGCTCCAAGGGCATCGAGCCGATCGTCGGCCACCGCGCCGCCGAGACCCACACCCAGCTCGGTCTGGTCGCCGCGGGGCTCGGCGTGTGCGTCGTCCCCCTCCTCGGCCGCCATCCGATGCCGGCCGGAGTCGTCACCGTGCCGCTCAAGCAGCGGGTGCGGCGGCATGTCTACGTGATCTGGCGCGCGGACGCGGACCGCCGGCCGTCGATCCGGGCGGCGGTCAAGGCGCTGCGGGCGGCGGGGGAGCGCGTGGGCGCTACGGCGACGACAGCTTCCTGAAGTCCCACGACACGATCTTCTCCGGCGTCAGCCGCATCCACGCGTGCCTGCCGTCGTGCGGCATCTCCTCCAGGCCGAAGTTCTTGCGCGCGAACAGCGTCTCCGGGACGTCGAGTTCGGCACGCAGCTCCCCGGTGCGGGGGATCTCGCCCACGAACTCCACGGTCCCGGACAGCTCGACGCCGCGCAGTTCGTCGTACTCCTCGCCCGTGTCGACCACGACGGCCACCCGCTGGTCGCGCCGCAGTTGCGTCCAACGCCTGCTGCGCACCACCGAGTACAGCCACAGCGAGGTGCCGTCCCAGGCGAACCACAGGGTGCTCACATGCGGTGCGCCGTCCGCCGACACCGTGGCGACCCGGCAGGTGCGCTGGGTGGCCAGGAACTCGTCCAGCTCACTCGGTGTCATCATGATCTTCCGGCCCCGGCGCTGAGTGACGGTCATGCGTCCCCCTCTTCTCCCACGTCGTGCCAGAGGAGATCCTCTGACATCACGTCAGAAAAGAATGGGTCGTCTTCCGTCCGTGCGCAATGGTGGCTACTCTCGCCCGCTCCAGACCGTCGGCGACAAGGGGGAACCATGCCGTCGTACGACCAGCTCCGCGAGCTCCTCGATCCCGCCACCACCGTGCTGCTCACCGTCGAGTGCCAGCAGGGGGTGGTCGGACCGGACAGCGCCCTGCCCGAACTGGCCAAGGAGGCCCGCTCCTCCGGTGCCCTCGCCAATGTGGCCCGGCTGGTGGCCGGCGCCCACGGGTGCGGGCTGCAGGTGATCCACGCGATCGCCGAGCGCCGCCCCGACGGCCGCGGCGCGAACCGCAACGCCCGTCTGTTCCGGGCCGCCGAACGGCTCCCCGTCCAGCAGCTGTCCGGCACCACCGCGGTCCGTGTCGCGGCCCCGATCGAGGTCACCGAGGAGGACTTCGTCGTACGACGGCTGCACGGCCTGTCGCCGATCCAGGGCACCGACGTCGATGCCCTGCTGCGCAATCTGGGCTGCCGCACGCTGGTCGTGACCGGCGTCTCGGCCAACGTGGCGATCCCGGCCGCCGTGTTCGACGCCGTCAACCGCGGTTACACCGCCGTGGTGCCCACCGACGCGATCGCCGGGGTGCCCTCCGAGTACACCCCCGCGATGATCCGCAACACCCTCGCGCTGGTCGCCACCCTGACCACCACGGCCGACCTGCTGGCCGCCCTCCGGGTCAGGCCAGCGTGATCGACTCCCCGTCCACGGTGACCTCCCGCGAGGGCAGCGGCTGAGTGGCGGGCCCCTTCTGCACACTGCCGTCCTCGATGGAGAACCGGCTGTTGTGACAGGGGCAGGTGATGGCGCCGTCGGAGACACCCGTCACCGGGCACCCCTGATGGGTGCACTCGTACGAGAAGGCCTTGAAGGTGCCCGCTGTCGGCTGGGTGACGACCACCTTGTGGTCGTTGAGTATCTTCCCGCCGCCCTCCGGGATGTCCGAGGTCTGCGCGACGACGGTCCCGGCGGACCCGGACGCCCCCGATGACTCCTCGTCCTCCGACCCGCACGCGTTCAGCGCGAAGGTGAGGCCCACGGCGCCGACCGCCGCCACGACGGTACGGCGGCTCGGGGCCGCGACGGGGTGGAGCGGTTCGCTGGTCATGCCGGACTTCCCTTCCACGGAGGTACGCCTTGCGCCCTCAGGTACGGGCGGCGCGCGTGTGCCGTTCAGAGCGCCAGTAACCTGGGGCGATGCTCAAGGAAGTCATCGCGACCCGGTTCATCACGCCGCTGCGTGAGGGCGGCTCGCTGCCGGGACTCGTCGAGGCCGACGACTTCGGGACGTACGTCATGAAGTTCCGCGGCGCGGGGCAGGGCCGCAAGACGCTGGTCGCCGAGGTGGTGTGCGGGGAACTCGCCCGTCGGCTGGGGTTCCGGATGCCCCGGCTCGTGACGATGGAACTCGACCCGGTGATCGGTCTTGGCGAACCCGATCAGCAGGTGCAGGAGCTGCTCAGGGCCAGCGGCGGCACCAACCTGGGCATGGATTTCCTGTCCGGCGCGCTCGGCTTCGACCCGCTCGCCTTCCCGGTGAGCCCCGCGGAGGCTGGGCGGATCGTCTGGTTCGACGCCCTGGTCAACAACGTCGACCGCTCCTGGCGCAACCCCAACCTGCTGATGTGGCACGGCGAGTTGTGGCTCATCGACCACGGCGCCACCATGATCTGGCAGCACAACTGGCCCGGCGCCGAGGCCTCCGCGGCCCGCCCCTACGACGCCTCCGACCACGCTCTCGCCCCCTTCGGGCCCGATGTGGCCGCGGCCGCGGCCGAGTTGGCGCCCCGTGTCACCGAGGACCTGCTCGCCGAGGTCACCGCCGAGATCCCGGACGCCTGGCTGGCCGACGAACCCGGCTTCGACACCCCGGACGACCTCAGACGGGCCTACGCGCGCCCGCTTCTGGCCCGGGCCGCCGTCATCCACGAGCGAATCGAGGGCACCAAGTGAGCGACGACCGCCACTTCATCAAGGGGGGCCCGACCGAGCGCGAGGTCTTCGAGTACGCCGTCCTGCGCGTCGTGCCTCGCGTGGAGCGCGGCGAGTGCATCAACGCCGGGGTGCTCGTCTACTGCCGCGCGAAGGCGTACGTCGGCGCGCGCACCCATCTCGACGAGAGCCGCCTGCTGGCCCTGGACCCGGAGGTCGACCTGGCCGGGGTACGGGCCGCGCTGGGGGCGGTGGAACGCGTCTGCTCCGGCGGCGAAGCGGCAGGTCAGGCAGGCTCGGACGACGCGGGCCGCCGCTTCCGCTGGCTCATCGCCCCCCGCTCCACGATCGTCCAGCCGGGCCCCGTCCACACCGGCCTCACGACCGACCCGGCAGCCGAGACGCAACGGCTCCTGGACCTGCTCGTACGGTGACTCAGCCGCGGCGCCGCTTCACCACGTAGCCGGCCGCAACGGCACCACCGGCGACGAAGACCAGCCCGGCCGCGGCCTCCCAGCCCCTGAACCCCGAGTCCGCAGCGCCGCCCAGACCGCCACGGACGCCGAGCGTCGGGCTGGCGGTGACGGTGGGGGTGGGCGTGGAGGTGGGCGTGGGCGTGGTGGGCCTGACGGTACTGGTGGCGGTCCCGAGCCGGGGCAGCACCTCGCAGGCGATGCCGTCGTCCGGGCCCTGGTCCTCGTCGAGTCCGTGCGGATCACTGGGGTCGCGGTTGTACTCGGCCTGCGCTTCCTCCTGGGAGGAGAAGTGAATGCAGTCCAGGTCCTGTGCGTGGGCGATATCGGCCAGCGGCACGATCGCGGCTATGGCGATCAGCGTGCCGGCGGCTGCGGTGCGACGGCGCATGGTGCGCCTCCTTTCCGGCCACGGGGTGGCCCTCGGTCGACGCTAGGTCCGGCCCGGCGCGGGGACGCGTGGAGAAGGGCTGATCGGGTGCCCGGCCAGTGGTGGTGCGGGAAGATGACGGCTGCGGGACCAGGTAATGGATCACACGTGGCGGAGTGCCGTTGACACCGCGTGCCAGGGCTTCTAGCGTCACGTCTGCTTAAGGTACTAAGCGGTCGCTCATCGATGAGCGGGCCGTGGAGCCGCACCCCCAAGGGCGAGGAGAAGCAGCCATGTCCACCACCGACCAGCGGGTCGCCGTAGTCACCGGCGCAGCGCGCGGTATCGGCGCCGCCACCGCCGTACGCCTGGCGGCCGAGGGCCGCGCGGTCGCCGTCGTCGACCTCGACGAGGCGGCCTGCAAGGACACCGTGGAGAAGATCACCGCGGCGGGCGGCAAGGCCCTCGCGGTCGGCTGCGACGTCTCCGACGAGGCACAGGTCGAGGCGGCCGTCGCGCGCATCGCCGAGGAGCTCGGCGCGCCGGTGATCCTGGTCAACAACGCGGGCGTGCTGCGCGACAACCTGCTGTTCAAGATGAGCGTCTCCGACTGGGACACCGTCATGAACGTCCACCTGCGCGGCGCCTTCCTGATGTCGAAGGCCTGCCAGAAGTACATGGTGGACGCCAAGTTCGGCCGGATCGTCAACCTCTCCTCGTCCTCCGCCCTCGGCAACCGCGGCCAGGTCAACTACTCCGCCGCCAAGGCCGGTATGCAGGGCTTCACCAAGACCCTCGCCATCGAGCTCGGCAAGTTCGGCGTCACCGCCAACGCCGTCGCCCCCGGCTTCATCGCCACCGACATGACGGCGGCCACCGCCGAGCGCGTCGGCATGGGCTTCGAGGACTTCAAGGCCGCGGCCGCCACCCAGATCCCGGTCCAGCGCGTCGGTTACCCCGAGGACATCGCGGGCGCCATCGCCTTCTTCACGGGCGAGGACGCCGGCTTTGTCTCCGGCCAGGTGCTGTACGTCGCCGGCGGACCGCTCGACTAGGGGATCAGACACATGACATCGGTGGAACTCTCCGGCAAGGTCGCCCTGATCACAGGCGGCAGCCGCGGTATCGGATTCGGCGTCGCCGAGGCGCTCGTCGCGCGCGGCGACCGCGTGGCCATCACCGGCAGGGGCGAGGACGCCCTCAAGGAGGCCGTCGAGCAGCTCGGCTCCGACCGCGCGATCTACATCGCCGGCAAGGCCCATGACGAGGCCCACCAGGCCCTCGCGGTGGAGCGCACCATGGAGGCCTTCGGCCGCGTCGACTTCCTCGTCAACAACGCCGGTACCAACCCGGTGTTCGGGCCGATCGCCGACCTGGACCTGGGTGTCGCCCGCAAGGTGTTCGAGACCAATGTGATCTCGGCGCTCGGCTTCGCGCAGAAGACCTGGCACGCCTGGCAGAAGGACAACGGCGGCGCGATCGTCAACATCGCCTCCGTCGCGGGCATCGCGCCCTCGCCCTTCATCGCCGCCTACGGAGTCAGCAAGGCCGCGCTGATCAACCTGACCCAGCAGCTCGCGCACGAGTTCGCGCCCAAGGTGCGGGTCAACGCCATCGCCCCGGCCGTGGTGAAGACCAAGTTCGCCGAGGCGCTGTACGAGGGCCGGGAGGCGGAGGCGGCCGCCGCATACCCGCTGGGCCGGCTCGGTGTGCCCTCCGACATCGGGGGCGCCGCCGCCTTCCTCACCTCCGAGCAGTCCGACTGGGTCACCGGTCAGACGCTCGTCGTCGACGGCGGCATCTTCCTGAACGCCGGCGTCGGCTGACATACGTCGGGCCCGTGTCTCCCGGCGGGGGCACGGGCCCGAATCTGTACAGAGCCGGTCGACACGTCCCAACCGAATGCATTCACAGACCGTTGACAACGTAGTCAAAGGTTTATCGATCAAGAACCCTTGTGAGACACCGGTTCAATCCGCCAACCTCTGCGGTATGGTCTGCCGACCCTTGGTATGGCAGATCGAGGAGCGTGCGCGTGTTCAACCGGAACCGATGCCTGCGGCAGGTAGCGGCCATCGCGTCCATATCGTCCCTGATGGCTGGATGCGGAATTCTCTCCTCGGACTCCTCGGACGAGGAGGGGCCGATCGTCGTGGGCACCACCAGTGCGCCGAGCACACTGGATCCCGCCGCGTCGTGGGACAGCTCCTGGGAACTGTTCCGCAACATCTACCAGACGTTGCTCAGTTACCCCGCCGGGGCGAGCGTGCCCGAGCCCGACGCGGCCGAGAAGTGCGCTTTCACCGACAACACGAACACGGCCTACCGCTGTGAACTGCGGGAGGGCCTGGAGTTCTCGGACGGCAGCACGCTGGACGCCCAGGCCGTCAAGTACTCGATCGACCGGATCCGGGACATCAACGTCAACGGCGGTCCCGCCGGTCTGCTGGGCAGCCTCGACCGAGTCCAGGCGCTGGGCGACCGTGAGATCGTCTTCCATCTCAACAAGCCGGACGCCACCTTCCCGTTCGTGCTCGCCACGCCCGCCATGTCGATCGTCGACCCGGACAGCTACCCGGCCGACGAGCTGCGCGAGGACGGCCAGGTCGTCGGATCCGGGCCGTACACGCTCCAGGCGTACGAGGACGGCAAGCAGGCCGAGCTGGTCCGCAACGACAGCTACGACGGGTACGCGGAGCGCAAGAACGGCGCCGTGACCATCCGCTACTTCCAGGACTCCGGCGACATGATCGGCGCCCTGCGCGAGCACGAGCTCGACGTCGCCTTCCGCGGTATCGCCGCCGACGACATCATCGAGCTCCAGACGCACGAGGCGCAGAAGGACTTCCAGGTCGTCGAGAGCGTCAGCACCTCCATCAGCTACCTGGTGTTCAACCCGAAGGACCCGTGGGCCGCGAAGCCCGCCGTCCGCAAGGCCGTCGCCCAGGTCCTGGACCGCCCGGCCATCGCGCACAAGGTCTACAAGGACACCGTGGAGCCGCTGTACTCCATGGTCCCCAAGGGCCTGACCGGACACACCACCGGCTTCTTCGACGACTACGGCCAGCCCAGCACCTCCAAGGCCGGCCAGATCCTCTCCGAGGACGGCATCACCGACCCGGTGCCGCTCGAGCTCTGGTACACCACCGACCGCTACGGCTCGGAGACCAAGGCGGAGTTCGAGGAGATCAAGAAGCAGCTCGAGGCGTCCGGCCTGTTCGAGATCACCCTCAAGAGCCGCCCCTGGAAGACGTACGTCACGGGCTACCAGAAGGGCGAGTACCCGGTGTTCGGCCGCGGTTGGTCCCCCGACTTCCCCGACGCCGACAACTTCATCGCCCCCTTTGTCGGCGACCAGAACGCCCTCGGTACGCCCTACCCGGCCCCCGAGATCACCGGCGAACTGCTGCCGCGCTCGCGCCAGGAGAGTGACCGCGCCAACGTGGAGAAGGAGTTCGAGGAGGCTCAGAAGATCCTCGTCGACGACGCCCGGCTGATTCCGCTGTGGCAGGGGCGGCAGTACGTGGCGGCCAACAACGACATCTCCGGTGCGGAGCGGGCGCTGGACCCGTCGACGATCATGATGATGGGCTCGCTGTACCGCAAGACCAGCTGGTAGGGCCGTCGGCGGGGCGCGTTGTCAGTGGTCGCCGGTAGGTTCTGTGGTCAGGAAGCGACGCACGTCGTAGTGACCGCACACCGAAGGAAGTTGACGTGACCGACATCGCCATGCTGCCCGAGTCCTGGCGCGGGGTTCTGGGCGACGAACTGCAGCAGCCCTACTTCAAGGAGCTGACGGAGTTCGTCGAGGACGAGCGAGCGAAGGGTCCCGTCTACCCTCCGCGCGAGGAGGTCTTCGCCGCGCTGGACGCGACGCCCTTCGACAAGGTGAAGGTCCTGATCCTCGGTCAGGACCCGTACCACGGCGAGGGGCAGGGCCACGGCCTGTGCTTCTCGGTCCGGCCCGGTGTGAAGACCCCGCCGTCGCTGCGCAACATCTACAAGGAGATGGAGCAGGAGCTGGGCCTGCCCATCCCGGACAACGGCTATCTGATGCCCTGGGCCCAGCAGGGCGTCCTGCTGCTCAACGCGGTCCTCACGGTCCGTGCCGGTGAGGCCAACTCCCACAAGGGCAAGGGCTGGGAGAAGTTCACCGACGCGGTGATCCGCGCGGTGGCCGGTCGGCCCGACCCGGCGGTGTTCGTGCTGTGGGGCAACTACGCGCAGAAGAAGCTCCCGCTGATCGACGAGTCGCGGCATGTGGTGGTCAAGGGCGCGCACCCCTCGCCGCTGTCGGCGAAGAAGTTCTTCGGCTCCCGTCCGTTCACGCAGATCGACGAGGCGGTCGCGGCGCAGGGCCACGAGCCGATCGACTGGCGGCTGCCGAACCTGGGCTGACCTGGTGCGGGGCCGCTCCCTCGGGTCGGCCCCGCCTCGCCGGGATTGTCGGTGGCTGCGGTTAGCGTCGGGGGCGACCAGGGCCGGTGAGGGTGTGGAGGACGCGGTGGCGGAGCGACAGGAGCGGACGGCGCCGGATGCCGTGATGACACGGATCGGGCAGGTCGTCATGTTGCATCACGCGGGGGACCGCGAGGAGGCCCGGCACCGCTTTCTCGACCTGTGGGCCGAGATCGGCGAGGACGGTGACCCGCTCCACCGCTGCACCCTGGCCCACTACCTGGCCGACACCCAGGACGAGCCGGTCGACGAACTCGCCTGGGACCTCAGGGCGTTGACGGCGGCGGAGGAGCTGACCGACGACCGCCTCGCCGAACACGAGGGTGCGCTCGCGGTACGGGCGCTGTATCCCTCGCTGCATCTGAACCTGGCCGCGGATTATGTGAAGCTGGGCCGCTCGGAGGCGGCACGGACACATCTGCGGAGGGCTCGTACGGCGGCCGACGCGCTCGCCGAGGACAGTTACGGGGACGGGGTGCGGGCGGCGATCAGCCGGCTGGAGCTGCGGCTGGGGGAGAGGGACTCGGGGGAGGGGGACTCCTCCGGTGGGTGGGGGCCGCCGAGACAGCGGCCCTGACGGTCAACGCCCGTACGTCTGCTCGCAGATCCTCGCCTCCGGGCTGTCCCCCCGCCAGCCGCCGTACTTCTTGCCCAGGGCGCAGACGTCCGCGTTCTCGCGCACCGACTCCGTGACGTCCGGGAGCTCGACCCGGGGGCGCTGTTTCGCGGGGCGTTCGGGGCGCGGGTGTGCCGGGCGGGGGTGACTGCGTGGGGTGGGCGGCTGGGCGGGCGGGGCCGCCGGTGCCGGGGCCGACTGAGTGGGTCGCTGGGGCGCCGGTGGTTTGTGTTCCGGGCGGCGGGGTGGGCCGATGAGTTCCAGCGCCTCCTGGGCCGGCGCCTGCACGATCTGCGGCGCCGCCCGGCCGTCCGACCGGGGCGCGGACGGCTGGGCGGGCGCCCGGACCGGCCCCGGCGCGGGCGGGCGCTGGATCGTCACACAGCCCGCGAGGGCCGAGACAGCCACGGTGACCAGGAGCGTTGCGGTGGTCGTCGTTCGATGCACTCGGGCAACTCTGCTGCTTCAGGGCCCCTTCGGGACAGCGGACAAGCGCAGGATGCCCCGCAAGGGTGATCTCCGCCCCCGTACGGAGGCCGGGTGCCCGCCGAGGGTGACGTCAGTCGCCGATGGACCCGTCGACGCGCTCGCGCAGCAGGTCGGCATGGCCGTTGTGGCGGGCGTACTCCTCGATCATGTGCGTATAGATCCAGCGCACGTTGAAGACTTCGCCGGATCGGCTGGTGCCCTTGGAGAGGTCGTCCAGGCCGAGCCCCGCGGTGTTGCGGCGGGCCCTTTCTATCTCGGCCTGCCAGGTGGTGTGCGCCTCTTCCCAGGTGTCCGTGTCGGAGAAGTGGAAGTCGGCGTCCGGGTCCTCCTCGCAGGAGTAGAGCACCCCGAGGTCCTCGTCGAGGAGCACCTCGTGGAACCAGTAGCGCTCCACCTCCGCCAGGTGCCGCACCAGCCCCAGCAGGGTCAGCTCGGAAGGCGCCACGGAGGCGGTCCTGAGCTGGGTGTCGGTCAGGCCCTCGCACTTCCACGCGAGGGTCTGCCGGTGGTAGTCGAGCCAGCCCTCCAGCATGGTGCGCTCGTCGGCGTTGAGGGCGGGTTCACGGCGCTCAATGGTCATGGACGCATCCTGGCCCAACTCGCCCGGCCCCACCAGCGGTTTTGCGAGGGTCCGCAGATCCCGGGCCGCTCCCTCGCCGGCGGCCTCGGCGGCGGCCGTATGCTTCGGTCGTGTCACACCCAGGCACACCGTAGGGAGCAACAGTGAAGGTCGGCTGCATCGGACTCGGCGATATCGCGCAGAAGGCCTACCTGCCCGTGCTCGGCCGGCAGCCCGGCCTCGAGCTGCATCTGCAGACCCGCACGCCCGCCACCCTCCACCGGGTCGCCGACACCCTCCGCCTCCCGGCGGAGCAGCGCCACACCGACCTCGACTCCCTCCTCGCCCAAGGCCTCGACGCGGCCTTCGTGCACGCGCCCACCGTCGTCCACCCGGAGATCGTGACGCGGCTGCTGCAGGCGGGCGTGCCGACGTATGTCGACAAGCCGCTGGCGTACGAACTCGCCGAGTCCGAGCGGCTGGTGGAGCTCGCCGAGGAGCGCGGGACGAGCCTCGCCGTCGGCTTCAACCGGCGCTACGCCCCCGGGTACGCGCAGTGCGCCGACCATCCGCGCGAGCTGATCCTCATGCAGAAGAACCGGATCGGGCTCCCGGAGGAGCCGCGCACGATGATCCTGGACGACTTCATCCATGTCGTGGACACGCTGCGGTTCCTGGTGCCGGGGCCGGTCGACGACGTGACCGTGCGGGCCCGCACCGAGGGCGGTCTGCTGCACCATGTCGTGCTGCAGCTCGCCGGTGACGGGTTCACCGCCCTCGGGGTGATGAACCGGCTCAGCGGTTCGGCCGAGGAGATCCTCGAGGTGTCCGGCCAGGACACC
This sequence comes from Streptomyces sp. NBC_00287, assembly GCF_036173105.1. Lineage (NCBI taxonomy): Bacteria > Bacillati > Actinomycetota > Actinomycetes > Kitasatosporales > Streptomycetaceae > Streptomyces > Streptomyces sp. NBC_00287. Next base: position 1,547,510 of record NZ_CP108053.1, on the reverse strand, counting down.
AAGCGTCAGGTGCTCAACCTCGCCGAGGTGATCGACCACAAGGGGCAGCCGACCGTGCGCCGGCGCGGTGACTGGGTGCCCGTGGCCCGGCAGCGCGGGATCGAGCAGGCCGTGCTGGCGTTTCTGGACGCGGTGCGCGCGGGCAAGGTGCTCAGCGCCCGGGACGCGCTGGCGACTCATGAGTTGTGCGAGCGAGTGGTACGCGCGGTCCAGGAGCGGGCCGCCTGACCCTGAGGGTCCGTACGCCCTCGCCCACACACCAGGCGGCCATGATCAGCAGCGCCGCCTGCACCGGCCAGTCGCCGAACCGGACGTAGGGCGTGGTGCCCTGGGCGAGCGGTACGTCGTACACCCGCGCCGTGCTCGTGCTGGTACTGAGCCAGGAGCCGACGCGCTGACCGCTCGGGTCGTACACGGCGGACACGCCCGTCAGCGTCGCGTGCACCATCGGGCGGCCGGTCTCCGCGGCGCGCAGGGCGGCGAGCGAGGCGTGCTGTTCGGGGGCCCAGCTCTGCTGGAAGGTCGAGGTCGCCGACTGGGCGATGAGCACCTCGGCGCCGTCCTCGGCGAGATGGCGGCTCATGTCGGGGAACGCCGACTCGAAGCAGACCATGGGGCCTACCCGGAGGCCGTTTCCGACCTGCATCACGACCTGTTCGGAGCCGCGCCGCCGGTCCTCGCCGGCCGCCTCGCCGACCGAGGTCGCCCAGCCGAGCAGGGAGCGGGCCGGGATGTACTCGCCGAAGGGGACGAGCCGCATCTTGTCGTAGCGGGCGCCGGTCAGGCCGTCGGGGCCGACCAGGACCGAACTCTTGTAGATGCCGGGCTTGTCGGCGCGCCGGGCGTCGACGTTGACGAGTATGCCGGCGCCGGTCTCGCGCGAGAGCGCGGCGAGCCGCGTAGCCAGGTCGGGGCGGCGCGTCAGGTCGAAGCTGACACTGCTCTCGCCCCAGGCGATCAGGTCCAGGTCCTGGCCGATGAGTTCGCGGGTGAGCCGCTCCTCCGCGGCGAAGCGCCGGTCGCCGCTGCCGGCGCCCTGGATGACGCCCGGCTGGACCACGGCGATACGGGTCCGCCCCTCGGTGTCCGGACGAGGGGACCAGACCCAGGCCGCGGAGGTGACGGTGGCCGTGGCGACCAGCCCGGCCACGGCGGGCACGCGGGCGCTGCGGATCGAGGCGAGCGTGGCGACCGCGACGTTGAGCGCCACCGCCAGGAAGCTGAGCAGCCAGACCCCGCCGACCGAGGCGAGCCTCAGCGCCGCCTCCACCGGCCACTGGCTGGCGCCGAGCATCCCCCAGGGGCCGCCGAGCCCCTCCCAGGAGCGGACCAGCTCCACCAGCAGCCAGCCCGACGGCAGGACCGCGAGGGCGGCAGCGATCCGTGCCGGCCCGGGGGTCCCGGCGAGGAAGTGGCGCACCAGCCATCCCCACGGGGCCCACAGGGCACCGAGCAGCGCCGCGAGGACGAAGGTGAAGACATGCAGGTTCGGCAGCAGCCAGTGGTGCATGGCCAGCATGAACCCGAAGCCGCCGCACCAGCCGTCGTACAGCGCCCGGCGTCCGGTCGGGGCGGTCCTCAGCAGGAGGATCCAGGGGACCAGGGCGACGTAGGCGAACCACCACAGGGAGGGGGCCGGGAAGGCGAGCACGGGCAGGGCCCCGGCCAGTGCGGCGACGAGTGAACGCCGCCACGGGGTGACGAGCCAGTGGCCGAACCTCTGCATGCGGCGCCTCCCTGCCCCGTGGTCCCTCCAGTGTGCGCGCTGAGATCGACACGGCAACAGAGCGCCCGTACCGAATTGATCATCGTGTCGCGGGCAGTCGCCGCCACTTCTCCCGTACGACGACCTGGTCGAGCCTCCAGCCGTCATTCGTGCGGGTCAGACCGAAGGTGTAGCGGCCGCCGCAGACGAAGTCGGGGGTGGTCGAACCCTCGTCTTCGCGGGCCAGGCGCATCGGGTTGACGTAGTCCGCCTGGACGTGGGCGGTGTCGCCGGTGTCCTGGTCCAGGGTCCCGAAGCGCAGGCGGCGGTTGACGATGAGGTGCTGGCGCATCGGGAACAGCCGCATGCTCTCGGCGAGCCAGTCGGCGACCTGCCGGGCGTCGCCCTCGATGCCGCCCGCCGAACGGTAGTCGGCGCGCCCGTCGGGGGCGAACAGCCCGCGGTACGCCTCCCAGTCACCGTCGTCGACCGCCACCGCGTACTCGGTGATCAGACCGTCGACGGCCAGCCGGTCCATCACGGTCGCGAGCTCCACACGCTGCGTCATCGGCTCAGTGTTGGGCATGGGGCGAACGACGCCAAGAGGCGTGCGGTGACATCCGTCGTCCTAGGCCGCCTCGATGACCTCACTGCGGATCGCGGCCGCCCATTCGACCACCAACAGTTCGTACTCCGCACGCTCTTGCGTCGACAGGGTGCCGCCCGCGCGCACCCACAGGGCGCGGATCTGCTCGTTCACCTCGGCGGCAGAGCGCACGGAACCACGGGCTAAGGAATCGGGGGCCATGGCGCCAAGCCTAGGGGCAAGAACTGACACTGCGCTACCGAACGGCTACGCATCCCGTATGTGATGGGTCACGGATTTTCCGGGCCGTTGTCAGTGCGCGGACTCGCCCGCGTCCGGGCTGAGCGCACCGGTGGCCACCAGCACGATGATCAGGATGCCGAGGGCGATGCGGTACCAGACGAACGGCATGAAGCTCTTGGTCGAGATGAACTTCATGAACCACGCGATGACGGCATATCCGGTCACGAAGGCGATGGCCGTCGCGAAGGCCGTCGGGCCCCAGGAGACATGGCCACCCTCCATCGCGTCCTTGAGTTCGAACAGGCCGGAGGCGAGGACCGCGGGGATCGCGAGGAGGAAGGAGTAACGGGCCGCCGACTCGCGGCTGTAGCCCATGAACAGGCCGCCGCTGATGGTGGCGCCGGAGCGGGAGACGCCAGGGACCAGGGCCGCGGACTGGCAGAGGCCGAAGATCAGGCCGTCGCGGACGTTGAGGTCCTGAAGTTCCTTGCGCTGCTTGGCCGCACGGTGCCGGCCGCCGCTCTCGTCGCGGGCCGCCAGGCGGTCGGCGACGCCGATGATGATGCCGACCACGATCAGCATGGTCGCGGTGATGCGCAGATCGCGGAAGGGGCCCTCGATCTGGTCCTTCAGCGTCACTCCCAGGACACCGATCGGGATCGAGCCCACGATCACCAGCCAGCCCATCTGGGCATCGTGGTCGCGGCGCATCGCCTTGTTCGTGAGCGATTTGGACCACGCCAGGATGATCCGCCCGATGTCCTTGCGGAAGTAGATCAGCACGGCCGCTTCCGTGCCGATCTGGGTGATCGCGGTGAAGGCCGCGCCCGGGTCCTCCCAGCCGGAGAACGCCGCGGTCAGCCGCAGATGCGCGCTGGAGGACACGGGGAGGAACTCGGTCAGCCCCTGGACGAGTCCGAGGATGAGGGATTCAAACCAAGACATGAAGTTACGACGTCCAAGTGCTGGTGGTGTAGGCGCGAACGGGCACACCGAGCCGCCGGGGCACGGTGATCACAGTGGTCGAGTGGCAGCGTAGCGCCCCTCGACGACAGCCATGGCACAGGGGTTTGGCAGTGAGCGCCCCACCTCGCCCATGGCTAGCCTGGATTCATGGCTACCGTGCGGGTCAGCGGCGTGGACGTTGTCTACGCGCGCGTGGGCGACCACCCGGGGCCGCCCCTGGTCCTGGTGCACGGGGCCGGTCTGGACGGCCGGATGTGGCAGCCGCAGATCGAGGCGCTGGCCGACGACTTCACGGTCGTCGCCTGGGACGAGCCGGGCGCGGGCCGGTCGTCGGATGTGCCCGCCGGGTTCGGCCTCGCCGACTACGCCCGCTGTCTGGCCGCCGTCATCGAGGACCTGGCGCTCGGCCCGGCCCATGTCGCCGGGCTCTCCTGGGGCGGCACCGTCGTGCTGGAGCTGTACCGGCACCGCCCGGAGCTGGTCAGGACGCTGCTCCTGGTCGACACCTACGCCGGCTGGAAGGGCTCGCTGCCGGCCGACGAGGTGGCCGCGCGGGTCGTGGGCGCCGAGCGGATGCTCGCGGCGCCGACGTTCGACCCGACGCTGCCGGGGCTGTTCGCCGGAGGCGCTCCGCCCGCCGAGTTCGCGGCCCTGTTCGACGCGATGCAGCGCGAGGTGCGCCCGCAGACCATGGGGCCGCAGCTCTACATGATGGCCGAGGCCGACCTCCGCGAGGTGTTGCCCGCCATCGCGGTGCCGACGCTGCTCCTGTGGGGCGAGGCCGACGTACGGTCGCCGCTGGGCGTGGCCCGGGACTTCGCGGCGGAGATCGCGGACGCACGGTTGGTGGTGCTGCCGGGCGCCGGGCACATGAGTAATCTGGACGACCCGGACGGCTTCACGCGGGCGGTACGCGCCTTCTGTCGCGCGCACGCGTGATCAGGCCGCCGTTGTCGGTCCCTTCACCGTCCAGCCCTCGGCCTGCGGATGGGCGCTGAGGTCCTCGTGGCGCACCGCGTCGCCGCAGACCGAGCAGGTGACGACCGGGAGCAGTTCATTGCCGCAGGCGTGCTCGATCACCATCGGCCGGTTCTCGTCCCCGCGCAGATGCCGGTCGCCCCACGCCATGAGGGTCATCAGCACCGGCTCCAGCTCCAGGCCCGCCTGGGTGGGCCGGTACTCGAACCGCTGCGGGCGTTCGCTGTAGGCCCGCTTGGTCAGGATCCCGGCGTCGACGAGGCGGCGCAGCCGGGTGGCCAGGATGTCGCGGGGGGCGCCGATATTGCGCACCAGCTGGTCGAAGCGGCCGTTGCCGAGACAGACCTCCCGCAGGACCAGGAAGGAGTACTTCTCGCCGACCAGGGCCAGGGCGTCGGCGATGGAGCAGGGGCGCGGGTCTTTCGGGGCGGGCATGACGCTCAGTCTAGGGGAGGGTTTGAATTTCCAACTCGCGGGGCTATGGTGAGTTTGGATTTCCTACTGACCGGTAGCCGCGGAGGCCGCACCATGCGTGACGCAGTGATCGTCGAAGCCGTACGCACCCCCATAGGCAAGGGCAAGCCGGGCGGCGCCCTCGCCCACGTCCACCCCGTCGAGCTCCTCGCCCACACCCTGCGCACCCTCGTCGAGCGCTCCGGCGTCGACCCGGCGCTGATCGACGACGTGATCGGCGGCACCGTCGACCAGGTCGGCGAGCAGGCCATGAACACCACCCGCTACGCCGCCCTGTCGGCCGGATTCCCCGAGTCGGTGCCGGCGACCACCGTGGACCGCCAGTGCGGCTCCTCCCAGCAGGCCGTGCACTTCGCCGCGCAGGGCGTCATCGCCGGCGCCTACGACCTGGTGGTGGCCTGCGGAGTGGAGTCCATGAGCCGGGTGCCGATGTGGTCCAACGTGCCGCCCGGCAAGGACCCCTTCGGCCCGGGCGTCGCCGAGCGCTACCCCGAGGGCTTGGTCCCGCAGGGCATCAGCGCCGAGCTCATCGCCGCCAAGTGGTCGATCACCCGAGACCAGATGGACGCCTTCGCGGTCTCCTCGCACCGGAAGGCCGACCGCGCCTGGTCCGCCGGCCTCTTCGACGCCGAGGTCGCGCCCCTGGACGGGGTCGCCCGCGACGAGTGCGTACGACCCAACAGCTCCACCGAGGTCCTCGCCGGTCTCAAGCCCGCCTACCACGACCCCGCTTTCGCCGAGCGCTTCCCGCAGATCGAGTGGAACGTCACCGCGGGCAACGCCAGCCCGGTCAACGACGGCGCCTCGGCCGTACTCATCACCTCCAGCGAGACGGCGGCCCGGCTCGGCCTGCGCCCGCTGGCCCGGCTGCACAGCTTCGCCGTCACCGGCTCCGATCCGCTGCTGATGCTCACGGGAGTCGTCCCGGCCACGGAGAAGGTGCTGCGCAGGGCCTCGCTCACCCTCGACGACATCGACCTCTTCGAGGTCAACGAGGCCTTCTCCAGCGTCGTCCTGGCCTGGCGGCAGGAGACCGGCGCCGACCTGGCGAAGGTGAACGTCAACGGCGGCGCCATCGCGCTCGGCCACCCGCTCGGCGCCAGCGGAACCCGCCTGACCACGACCCTGGTCCACGCGATGCGCGAGCGCGGCGCCCGCTACGGCCTGCAGACGATGTGCGAGGCGGGCGGCCTCGCCAACGCGATGATCCTGGAAGCGGTGTAACGGCTCAGTTGCCGCGCAGGTGGTGGCGCTTGCGCCAGGCCACCACCACACCCGCGAGAGCGGGTACGGCGATACAGGCCAGCGCGATCAGGAAGGCCGGCGACGTCGGCGCCGAGGCACGCGCGCCGGCCACGACATAGGCGGCGGTGTTCGGGATCGAGCCGAGTGCCGTCGCCAGCAGGAACGGCACATAGCCCATGCGGGAGACGGCGGCGCAATAGTTCGCCGCCCAGAACGGCACCCCGGGGAAGAGCCGCACCGCCAGCATCGAGCGGAAGCCGTGCCGGGAGAGCTGCCCGTCCGCCGCCTTCAGCCAGCGCCCCCGCAGCAGCGGGCGCAACGCCTGCTGCCCGAGGATCCGGCCGAGCCCGAAGGCCAGCCCCGCCCCGAGCACCGTCCCCGCCAGGGAGGCGGCGAGGCCCAGCTGGGATCCGAACAGCGCACCCGCCCCGAGATTGAGCAGCGGCCGCGGCACGAACGCCACCGTGCACAGCCCGTACGCCACCGCGAACACCACCGTCGCCGCGGCGCCGCTCACCTGCGGTGGCCAGCCGTCCGACAGCAGCCGCTGCGGTTCGAAGAGCAGCACGGCGGCCCCGGCCGAGACGAGCAGGGCGACCAGCAGGGACAGCCGCGACCACGGCGAGAGCAGTGCTCTCGTACAGCGCGCGGCGAAGCCCATGGGCACGGGTACGGGGACGGAAACAGCGAGTTCCGTGGCGGTGCCCCCAGAGCGGGTGGTGGCATCGAGCATCCGGTGACACTAACCGACCAATGTGTGTGATCGCCGTATGGTTCGTCTCATGAGCGTGACAGGCGCGAGAACCCTGGACGTCCCCGACAGCGCCCTCGCCGACACCTTGCTGGAACGGCTCATCACCGCCTACGGCGCCGCGGCCGATCCGGAACGGGCCGCGCCCATGCGGACGTACATGAAGGACGTGGCCCCTTTCCTCGGCCTCACCACCCCCGTGCGCCGCGCCCTGTCCCGCACGGTTCTGGCGGGTACGCCCCGCCCCGACGAGGCCGATTGCACCGCCGTGGCCCTGCGCTGCTGGCGGCTGCCCGAGCGCGAGTACCACTACTTCGCCGTCGACTATCTGCGCCGCCACGCCGGACGCTGTTCCTCCGCCTTCCTGCCCGTGACCCGGCACCTGGTCTCCACCGTCCCCTGGTGGGACACCGTCGACCTGCTCGCCGTCCATGTCGTCGGCGCGCTCGTCGAAGCCGACCCCGAGCTCACCGCCGACATGGACGCCTGGAGCGCGGACGACGACCTCTGGATCGTCCGCACTGCCCTGCTCCACCAATTGCGCTACAAGGAACGCACCGACACCGAGCGCCTCTTCACCTACTGCCTGCGCCAGTCCGGCCACCCCGACTTCTTCGTCCGCAAGGCGATCGGCTGGGCACTGCGTGAGTACGCGAAGACCGACCCGGAGGCGGTGAGGGGTTTCCTCGCCCGGGAGAACGGCCGATTCGCGCCGCTGTCGGTGCGGGAGGCCCTCAAGAACATCGGCGCCTGAAGTCCCGTACCACCAAAAACCATTCGACGTCGGACACCGCGTCGACAATGATCGACGTCATGTTCCGGCACGCCTTCGCCCTCGCAGCATCCGCAGTCGCGGATGCCCCGAAGGCTGCCGTTCTCGTCTTCCCGGCCGCAGTCGACGGCGCCCGAAGCTGACCCTCTCCGGATCGTCCGGCGGACCCCGCAGGGGGAGGGTCGGCCAGTCCCCGGGGTCCCACCTTCACTTCTGACGCTTCGAGGTACCGCCATGTCCAAGACGGCTTACATCCGCACCAAACCGCATCTCAACATCGGCACGATGGGCCATGTCGACCACGGCAAGACCACCCTCACCGCCGCCATCACCAAGGTCCTCGCCGAGCGCGGCAGCGGCACCTTCGTGCCGTTCGACCGCATCGACCGCGCCCCGGAGGAGGCCGCGCGCGGTATCACCATCAACATCGCGCACGTCGAGTACGAGACCGACACCCGGCACTACGCCCATGTCGACATGCCGGGCCATGCCGACTACGTCAAGAACATGGTCACCGGCGCCGCGCAGCTCGACGGGGCGATCCTCGTCGTCTCCGCGCTCGACGGGATCATGCCGCAGACAGCCGAACATGTGCTGCTCGCCCGCCAGGTGGGCGTGGACCACGTGGTCGTCGCGCTGAACAAGGCGGACGCGGCGGACGAGGAGCTCGTGGAACTGGTCGAGCTGGAGGTTCGTGACCTGCTCACCGCGCACGGGTACGGGGGTGACACCGCGCCTGTCGTACGGGTCTCCGGGCTTCGCGCGCTGGAGGGGGACCCCAAGTGGACGGCGGCCGTCGAGGCGCTGCTGGACGCGGTGGACACGTACGTTCCGCTGCCGGAGCGGTATGTGGACGGGCCGTTTCTGTTGCCTGTCGAGAACGTGCTGACCATTACTGGGCGGGGGACCGTCGTCACGGGCGCCGTCGAGCGGGGCACGGTGCGGGTCGGTGACCGGGTCGAGGTGCTCGGGGCCGGGCTTGAGACCGTCGTCACCGGAGTCGAGACCTTCGGGAAGCCGATGGAGGAGGCGCAGGCCGGGGACAGCGTGGCGTTGCTGCTGCGGGGGGTTCCTCGGGATGCCGTTCGGCGGGGGCATGTGGTGGCCGCGCCGGGGACTGTGGTGCCGCGGAGTCGTTTCACGGCGCGGGTGTATGTGCTGTCGGCTCGTGAGGGCGGTCGTACGACTGCGGTTTCCACGGGGTATCGGCCGCAGTTCTACATTCGTACGGCGGATGTGGTCGGGGACGTCGATCTCGGTGAGGTGGGCGTTGCTCGGCCTGGGGACACCGTCACGATGACTGTTGAGCTGGGGCGTGAGGTTCCGTTGGAGCCCGGGCTTGGATTTGCCATCCGTGAGGGTGGGCGGACTGTCGGTGCGGGGACCGTGACCGGCGTCGTATGAGGTTTCGTGGGGGACTGCCGGCCGGTTGTGGCTGGTCGCGCCCACGCGGCGGAGCCGCATATCGATGCAGCCCCGCGCCCCTGACCGCGTCTAGTGCGCCGCACAATGGTGAGGTGACCGAATCTCTCCCTGTGACCAGGGCCGTCGACCACGGAACCGCCAAGCTCATGCCCGATATCGACCGTGAACGGGCCTGGCTGCTCACCGTCGACGGGGCGCCTCAGTCGTACGTCGATCTCGACGAGCCGACCCATCTGGAGTTCGAGTACGCGCGGCGGCTCGGGCATGTGCTGGATGTGGTCGGCGATCCGGGGCAGGCGTTGGACGTGCTGCATCTCGGGGGTGGGGCGCTCACGCTGCCTCGGTATGTGGCCGCCACCCGGCCGGGGTCCCGGCAGGATGTGGTCGAGGCGGATCGGGGGCTGCTGGAGCTCGTCGTCGAACAGCTGCCCGTCCCCGAGGGGATCGCGCTGCATGCGGCGGACGCCCGGGCCTGGATCGAGGCCGCGCCCGCCGACTCCGTGGACGTGCTGGTCGCCGATGTCTTCGGGGGATCCCGCGTTCCGGCGCATCTGACGTCCCTGGCCTACGCCCGTGCGGCCGAGCGCGTGGTGCGGGGGACCGGGGTCTATCTCGCCAACCTCGCCGATGCCGCGCCCTTCGGGTTCCTGCGGTCCCAACTCGCCACCTTCGCGGCCGTGTTCGAGGAGCTGGCGTTGATCGCCGAGCCGGGGGTGCTGCGGGGGCGGCGGTTCGGCAATGCCGTGCTCGTGGCCTCGCAGCAGCCCGTCGACCTCGCCGCCCTGACCCGGCTCACCGCCTCGGACGCCTTTCCGGCGCGGGTCGAACACGGGCCGGGCCTGCGGGAGTTCATCGGTGGGGCGCGGCCGGTGCGGGACGAGGACGCCGTTCCGTCACCCGAGCCCCCCGACGGGGCTTTCAGCATCGGCTGACGGCTGTGCGGCGGCCGCGGTCACCTGCTTGGTACGGCGGCGCAGATTCCGTACGTCCGGTACGCACAGCACCGCCGCCGTGACCACGACGACCAGTACGGCGCAGCCCCACAGCGCCGAGGTCCGCCCGAACGCCGACTCCGCCGGGCCCGCCAGAGCGGTGGTCAGCGGGACCAGGGCGACCGAGCCGAACCAGTCGTAGGCGGAGACCCGGGAGAGCTTGTCCTCCGGTATCTCCTGGTGGAGGGCGGTCATCCAGCTGACGCCGAACACCTCCAGGGTCACGCCGGTGAGGAACATCACGGCGCACAGAACACCGACCGAGGTGGGGATCGCGAGCGCCGCCGACGGCAGGGCCAGGGGGAAGACGCACAGGGTGCCGGCGAGGAGCAGACGGCGCGGCTTCCAGCGGGTCATCAGCAGGGCGCCGGCGACCGTGCCCGCGCCGAAGAAGCCCAGGGCCAGGCCCCAGGGTCCGGCGCCGCCCAGATGGTCCCGGGCGACGAGCGGACCGTAGACCGCGTCCGCCGCGCCGACCACCGCGTTCGCGATCGAGAACTGCACGACGACCGCCCACAGCCACGGCCGGCCGGTGAACTCCCGCCAGCCCTCCCTCAGATCGGAGAGCAGACCGCCGCCCGGTGCGCGCGGCGCGATATGGCCGACGTCGAGGAAGGCGCGCAGCGAGCCGGCGACGGCGAAGGCGACGGCGTCCGCGGCGAGCACCCAGCCGGGCCCGATCGCGGCGACCATCGCACCGCCCAGCGCGGCGCCGCCGACCGCCGCGCCCTGCATGGCCATCCGGAAGACGGCGAACGCGCGGCTCACCTGCTCGCCGCTGACCGACGACATCAGCATGCCCTCGGCCGCGGGGGAGAAGAACGCGTGGCCGGTGCCGCCGAGCGCGGTCAGCAGCATCATCTGCCACAGATGCGGCTCGCCGGTCAGGACCAGCACCGCGAAGGCGGCCTGCGACAGACAGTTCAGGGCGTTGGCCGCGACCATCACCCGGTGCCGGGGCAGCCGATCGGCCACGGCTCCGCCGATCAACAGGAACAGCACGAGCGGCAGAGTCCGGGCGGCCGCCACCAGGCCCACGTCGCCGCCGTCCCCGCCCGCCTCCAGTACGGCGAACGCGGCGGCGATGAGCGCGCCGTGGCTGCCGAGGTTGGTCACGACCGCGGACGCGGTCAGCAGGGAGTAGTTGCGGCCCGCCCAGGTCGGGCGGCGGAGCGGGATGGTGGGCTTCACCTCGCGACTATCGCCGCGGCGGGGCCGAGTTGCCAAATGCATTCCCGGGCAATTTCGGCCCCGCCACCTGCGGCTAGGTGTCGGTCGGCATGGCCTCCGTGAGGCGTACGGTGCTCAGGATCTTCTGGATCGTCGCCTCCGGGATCTCCTCCTTGACGCCCTTGGCGCCGAAGAGGTTCCAGGTGACGAAGTCGCCCGCGCCGTTCTCGAACGCGAAGGTGATTGCCTTGCCTTCGCTGTCGCACTTGCCGTTCTGCGGGGTGTTCTCCGAGTGGGCGGTGGCGACGCTGCCCTTGATGCCCGAGGCCGTGGTGTAAGACTTGGGCTTGTCGTACTTCACGCTCTTGCGGTCCGGCTGGGTGTAGCCGCCGAAGATCCACCACGGCACCCGGGTCTCCGCGGCCTCGGCGAGGTCCTTCGCGCCGTTCTCACCACGGGTACCGGCGGTGACCAGGGCGGTGTCCTCCGTGCGGCCGTCCTTGTCCGAGTCGACCGTGCACCACTTGGACTTGAGGTAGGCGGGAGCGGTGACGGTGGTGCGGTCGAGCTTGCCGTCCTTCTCCTCCCACTCGAAGCCGACGCTCGTGTCCGCGCCGTCGATCTCCCAGTCGGCGGGCACGTCGAACATCGTGCCGAAGCGAGGGTTGACGACGACCTTCCAGCCCTCGACGGTCGGCTTCAGCTCGTCGTTGCCGCGCGAATCGCCGCCCGAACCGGATTCGGTGGCGGTCGGCTCGGCCGACTTGCTCACGGTCGGGCTCGCGGAGGCCTTGCCGTCCGCCTTGTCGTCCTTGTCGTCGCTGCCCAGCACCAGGAATCCGGTGACACCGGCCGCCACGACCACGGCCGTGGCCGCCACGATCGCGACCAGCTTGGTCCGGTTCCCGCCACCACCGCCCTGCGGTGCCGGCGTCCCCGCCGGAGTCGGCGCACCCCACTGCGGCTGCTGCCCATAGGGGTTGGGCTGCTGATAGCCGGGCTGCTGGTACGGATTCGGCTGCTGGTACCCCGGCTGCTGGTACGGGTTGTTCTGCTGCGGGTTCTGCTCGCCCCCGGGCGGCTGCTGTCCTGGCCACATGAGCAGCCACCCTAGCGGCGCCAGGGACACGATTCGGTCACCGGGCCTTGTCAGGGACGTAGCAAATCAGCGAGCGGTCCGGCCGGGCATGGCCGGCACGGTGTGGGCCGCGTCATGACGACGATCAGGGCGCGAATCTGGCCAGTGGAGGCTACTCGTGGGTAACATGCCGCCATGAGCGCAGATCAGATGTCGATCGGCGAGTTGCTCGCCGCCACGGTGCCGATGGTTCGGACGCTGAACCTGCAGTACCTGGAGACCACCCCGGAGAAGGCCGTACTGGTCCTGCCGGACCAGAGCGAGTACCGCAACCATGTCGGCGGCCCGCACGCCGGGGCCATGTTCACGCTGGGGGAGTCGGCCAGCGGTGCCATCGTGCTCGCGGCCTTCGGGGACCAGCTGTCGCGGGCTGTGCCGCTGCCGGTGACCGCGGAGATCGCGTTCAAGAAGATCGCCCTCGGTTCGGTGACCGCGACGGCGACGCTGGGGCGGCCGATCGACGAGGTCGTCGCCGAGCTGGACGCGGGGCAGCGGCCGGAGTTTCCGGTGGCTGTCGCCATCCAGCGGGAGGACGGTGCGGTCACGACCGAGATGACCGTTGTGTGGACGCTGCGTCCCAACAGCTGAGCGCGCAGGTTTTGACAGAGGGCCCCTGATCGGGGCCCTCTGTGCTGTTTCCGGTGCTATGGGCGGGGCGGGTGTTGGAGATTCCGTGTCGCAATCGCCTTGCCGCGTACACAACTTGGCGCCCGGCTCGGGCCGTGGCTTCGAATGTCGGTGCGGATACCGGCGGTAACTATTCTGAATTTCCGGCGCCTTGAACAAGAGTCACTCGAACTCCTTGTTTCCTGTGAGTCAATTGTGCGAAAGTGAGCGCCCCCTCACCGGGTGTGCCGCAGCTCACGCGGTGCAGGTATGAACCAATCACGCACCTGCTTTCCGACGGACGGCCATTCCGCTGGTCGTCCAGCGGCTTGGAAGGAAATGGTTCAGTGCACTCCCCTTACCCCCCACGCCCCCCGTACCCGCCACGGCCAGGAGCGAGCCTCGAAGACTCCGACCGTGATCTCGTCGCCCGTCTCGGGCCGTCCGGCGCCGGTGCCGACGGTGTTCCGCTGCTGATGGCCCGGCACTGGCGGGCCGCCCATGAGTACGCCGTGATCTGCCTGGCCACGGCCGGGAGTTCGGCGTCGATGGTGACCGCGAACGCCTTCCATTGAGTGCTCGCCAAGCCGTCCGGCGGAGCTTTGCGCCCCCAACTCCTCATGGCCGTACGGGACACGGTCAAGGAGTGGGCTGCCGACCAAAGAATTTCCGCCGTACTGCCGGAACTCCGCAAACCGACCGGCGCTCGTGGACTGCGCGCGGCGAGGTCCGTGACACCCGAAAGGCGACGGCTCGCCGAACGCGCATTCCGCGCCCTTCCGGGCGCCTCGCAATGCCTGTTGTGGCACACCGAGGTCGAGGCGGAAACGATAACCGTACCGGCCGGTCTGCTGGGTGTCGACACCGTTACGGCGGCAGCCGCCCTGGAGCAGGCGCGCGAACAATTCCGTACGGCTTGTGTACGCGCCCACCACGAACTCGCGCCCAGCCGGGAATGCCGCTTCTACAACCGCCTGCTCGACGTCCCGATCCGTCGGGGCGGATCACTGCTGCCCGACGTCCAGCGGCACTTGACGGAGTGCCGCTACTGCCGGCACGCCGCCGAACAGCTCAGCCACTTCGAGGGTGGCCTGGAGGAGCTGCTCGCCGAGACGGTGCTCGGCTGGGGAGCCCGGCGCTATCTGGACTCGCGCCCCGGCCGCGCCGATGAGCATGCCGCCACGCCCGCACGCGCGCGTGGCGGACGTCATCGCCCCCTCCCCGCCCGGCAGTCGACGGCGCTCCGTGGCCGCACCAAGGTCGTCGTCGGTGTCGGCCTGACCTCCCTCGCCCTGCTCGCGACCGTGCTGGTGAGCAGGAGCTGGTCCGATGACAACGGTGTCCCCGACCCGCACGCCACCTGGGGCGCGCCGAGCGCGGTCACCAAACCGTCGGCACCCGCCTCGGCCGCCTCCGCGAGCCGCTCCGTGGAACTGGGCCACGGACGGCTGCGCAACCTCGGCACCGGTCTCTGCCTCGACCTCCGGGGCGGAGTGCCGAGGCCCGGCGCGGCGACCGTGCTCGCGGGTTGCTCGACCGCCGGATCACAGCAGTGGTCGTACCAGAACGACGGACTGCTCCGCAGCGCCGACGACCCCATGCTCTGTCTGGACTCCCCTGCCGATGAAGGCGCGGTCGTGCTCGCCGACTGCCTGGTGCACGCCGGCGAGGTGCGCTACGACCTCACCGTGCACGGTGAACTCCTGCTCCGCAGCGGCAAGGAGCGCGTGGTCGCGCCCGGTCACGGTAAGGAAGTGACCGTCGAGGAACGGGACGGGTCCGCCGAGCAGCAGTGGCAGTTCGATGCCGGGAAGGCCGAAGAGGCCGAGCCCAAGAAGAGGCAGGCGGAGGAACAGGAACCGTACGAGACACGCGTCGCCCAGGTCGACAGCCGTACACAACCCGAACCGAACCCCGTGGAACAGGCCGCGTCCCTCCCGGCCGATGCGCTGGACAGGGTCTCCACGGTCACCGAGCTGCTTTCCTAGCCCGCAGGGCCACCCCGCCAGGGTGGCCCTGCTTTTGTTCAAGTCATTGACACGAGTCACCGCCGGTCCTACGTTTCCGACGCGCCGGTGGCGTTTCTCACGGGGTGTCAAGTCCGGCTGACGCATAGTGCGTTCAGAAGGCGAACACAGTCCGGGGCGCCACCGCGTGCACCTGCGGTTCACATCGTCGTGCCCGCACACCGAAGGAGTGACGGCTGCCATGACCGACACTGTTTCCCGGCGATCCGCCCTGCGTCTGGTGGGCGGCGCCGTCGCCGTCGCCGCCGCGGCGACCGGCGGACTGACCCCACCGAGTGCCTACGCCCAGGGAAGACCGCGCGTCGAAGGGCTCCTGGCCGAGCTCACCCTCGACGAGAAGATCTCCCTCCTGCGCGGTGCCACCGACCCCACCCCGCTCGGCCAGGCGGGCTATGTCGCAGGAGTGAAGCGCCTCGGCATCCCGCCGCTGCGGCTGGCCGACGGCCCGGCCGGCGTCCGCGTCACCGCACATGCCACCGCCCTGCCCGCCCCCGTCCTGCTGGCCTCCGCCTTCGACCCCGAACTGGCGCGCCGCTACGGCCGGGTCATCGGACACGAGGGCCGCGCCCTCGGCCAGGACGTCCTGCTCTCCCCGATGGTCAACCTCATCCGCACCCCGTACGCCGGGCGCAACTTCGAGACCTTCAGCGAGGATCCACTGCTCGCCTCCGACCTGGTGGCAGCCGAGATCGAGGGCATCCAGGGCGAGGGGCTCGTCGCCACCGTCAAGCACTACGCCCTCAACAATCAGGAGAAGGACCGCAACACCATCGACGTGCGTGCCGACGAGCAGACCATGCACGAGGTCGAACTGCGCGGCTTCGAGGCCGCCGTCGGAGCCGGCACGGGCGCGGTGATGGGCGCCTACAACAAGGTCAACGGCACCTACTCCTGCGAGAACAAGACCCTGCTCACCGACATCCTGCGCGAACGGTGGGGCTTCGAGGGCCTGGTGATGACCGACTGGTTCGCCGCCCACAGCACCCAGAAGGCCCTCACCGCGGGCCTGGACCTGGAGATGCCGGACGGCACCCACTTCGGTGCCGCCCTGAAGCGGGCCGTGCGTGACGGCAGCGTCTCCGAGCGGTACGTCGACCGGGCCGTACGCCGGATCCTGTCCGTGATGGACCGCTTCGGCCTCCTCGATGGCAGCGCACCGCCACGGCCCGAACGCGACACCCGGGCGGGAGCGGCCGTAGCCCTCGAAGTCGCCAAGGCGGGCGCCACCCTGCTGCGCAACAAACGCGGCACGCTCCCGCTGACCAGCGGCAGCATCGCCGTGATCGGCCAGCCCGGATCCCTGCCCTTCGTCAGCGGCGGCGGCAGCGCCCATGTCGTGCCCGACCGTGCCGACAGCCCCCTCGACGCCCTCCGCGCACGCGGCGGCGACGTGACCTACGCCCTCGGCGAGGACATCTTCGGCAAGGCCGTCCCCGCCTCGGCGCTCAGCCCCGGCTTCGACAGCGAGGGCCTGCGGGTCGAGGCCGGGCGGACCTGGACTTACGACGGCACGCTCACCGTCGACGAGGCCGACGAGTGGACGTTCGTCATCCACTACTCCGGTGCGCCGACGATCCGGCCCAAGGTGGTCCTCGACGGTGCGGAGCTCTTCCCGCTCGTGCCCGGCTGGGGCGAGTACTTCATGGGCGGGTACGTCACCACCGCCGCCGACGGGATGTCCGTACGCCGGAAGACGCTCACGTTGACCAAGGGCGCGCACAAACTGGAGATCACCGCGCAGGGCGGGGACACGGGGCAGGAGTTCCGGCTGCGCCGCATCACCAGCGCGACCCGGGCGGGGGTCGTGGCCGAGGCCGTACGGGCCGCGCGCGCCGCCCGCCAGGTCGTCCTGTTCGCCTACGAGGACGCCACCGAAGGCCAGGACCGCACCACGATCGATCTCCCCGGCCACCAGGCGGCGCTCATCGAGGCCGTGACGGCGGTGAACCTGCGCACGACCGTCGTCCTCAACACCTCGTCAGCGACCTCGATGCCCTGGCTGGAGCGCACCGGCGCCGTGCTCCAGATGTACTACCCGGGCCAGGAGGGCGCGGCCGCCACCGCAGCCGTCCTGTTCGGTGAGTGCGACCCCGGCGGCCGGCTCACCCAGACCTTCCCGGTGGACGACGACCACCATCCCGTCGCCGGAGACCCGCGCCGCTACCCGGGCGTCGACGGCACCGAGGTCTACTCGGAGGGCATCCACGCCGGATACCGCTGGTACGACGCCGAGGACGAGCGCCCGCTGTTCCCGTTCGGGCATGGGCTGTCGTACACCTTCTTCGACTACGGCGAGGTGTCCGCGCATTGGCACCGGCACGGCCTCGACGTGCGGTTCACGGTCCGCAACGCCGGGCGGCGCGCCGGGATCGCGGTGCCGCAGGTGTACGTCGGTCCTTCGCCCGAGCTGGAACTGGACCAGGCGGCACAGGTGTTGGGCGGTTACCGGCGACTTTCCCTGAAGGCGGGGGAGCGGCGGAGGGTGACTGTGCGGGTGGCGGCGCGGACCTTGTCGTCCTGGGATCCGGACCGCCATGACTGGATGCTGGGCACCGGGCGCCGGAGTGTGTGGGTAGGGGCGTCCGCAGGCGATCTGCGGCTGCGTACGAGTGTGGAGGTGGCCCGATGATACGGCGTGTTGTGATCGCACTGGTGGCCCTCGCGGCCGCGGTGGCGGCACCTGCCCCGGCGCAGGCAGACGAGCAGGTTGTCCGCACGGAGGCGGGCCTGGTGCGCGGCGAAGTGACTGCCGAGGGGCGGCAGTTCCTCGGCATCCCGTACGCCGAAGCGCCCGTCGGAGAGCTCCGCTGGAAGGAGCCCAAGAAGGTTCGGCCCTGGCAAGGAGTGCGCGGCGCACGGGACTTCGGCAATAAGTGTGTGCAGGGGGCGAGTTGGGACCCCGGTTACGAGCAGCCCAGCCACACCGAGGACTGCCTCGACCTGAATGTGTATGTGCCCGAG
Organism: Streptomyces sp. NBC_00287; assembly: GCF_036173105.1. NCBI lineage: Bacteria > Bacillati > Actinomycetota > Actinomycetes > Kitasatosporales > Streptomycetaceae > Streptomyces > Streptomyces sp. NBC_00287. Next base: position 1,529,471 of record NZ_CP108053.1, on the reverse strand, counting down.
GGCTCCCACCGGCGCGCGGTCCTCGTCTGGTTCCACGGTGGCGGGCTCACCGCGGGGGCCGGTCAGGACATCGTCCCCGACACCTTCGCCCGGCAGACCGGCACGGTCGTCGTGACCGTGAACTACCGCCTCGGAGCGATGGGCTTCCTCGCCACCGCCGGCCTCGACGACGAGGCCGCCGACGGTGTCTCCGGCAACTTCGGCATGCTCGACCAGCAGGCCGCGCTGCGCTGGGTGCGCGCCAACATCGGCCGCTTCGGCGGCGATCCCGGCCGCGTCACCATCGCGGGCGAGTCCGCGGGCGGCCGCTCGGTCTGCGCCCAGCTCGCCTCACCCACCGCGAAGGGCCTGTTCCGGGCGGGCGTCATCCAGAGCGGCGCCTACGAGGACTGCGCGGCCAGGACCCACGAGACCGCGGTCTCGCAGGGAGCCTCCTTCGCCGAGAAGCTCGGCTGTACGACGGTGGCGTGTCTGCGCGGCAAGACGTCCGCCGAGATCCTTGCCGCGCAGCGCGGCTTCGACTGGGGACCGGTGACCGGCGGCGCCTTCCTGCCCGTACAGCCCGCCGAGGCCTTCGCGTCCGGTGCCGCGGCCGGGGTGCCGGTGATGAACGGCGCCAATCTGGACGAGGGGCGGCTGTTCGCCTTCGGCCAGTTCGACGGGGCGGGCGGCCCGCTGACGGCCGAGCAGTACCCGTCGGTGATGCGAGGCGCATTCGGCGACGATGTGCTCACCCGCTACCTCCTCACCGCCCACCCCTCCCCGACGATCGCCTTCGGCACCGCCCTCGGCGACATGCTGTTCGCCTGTCCCGCGCTCCGACTCGACGGCACGCTGGCCGGACGCGGCCCGGTGTACGCGTACGAGTTCGCCGACCGCACCTCACCGCCCTTCGCCTCGCTGCGCGACCTCGGTACGGACTTCGACTTCGGCGCGACGCATGTGAACGAGGTGCAGTACCTCTTCAAGCACTTCGGCCTGAAGACCCCGCTGAACGCCGAGCAGCGGACGCTGGCGCGGCAGATGGTCCAGTACTGGGGCTCCTTCGTCCGCACCGGAGTGCCCCGTGCCGACGGACAGCCCGCCATGCCCGGCGGCGGCCCGGAGCGGGTGCTCTCGCTGCGGACGGCGTCCGCGGGCGGTAACGCCCCGAGCACATCCGTGCACCGAGACCACCAGTGCGACCTGTGGGACGCGGACGAGTCACCGTGAGCAGGTAGGCTGCCCCGGCGCGCGCTCACGGACGAGCGCGCGCCGGAACAGCCCAGCACGTGAGAGGAAGCGGCGTTGCACGTCCAGGAATGGCTCGAAACGGTGCCCCCGCTCGCCATCTATCTGCTGGTGGGCCTGGTCATCGGCCTGGAGAGCCTGGGCATCCCGCTGCCCGGCGAGATCATCCTGGTCTCCTCGGCGCTGCTCGCCTCGCAGCACGGTGACATCGATCCCGTGATCCTCGGCGCCTGCGCCACCGCGGGCGCCATCATCGGCGACTCCATCGGCTACGCCATCGGCCGCAAGGGCGGTCGCCCCCTGCTGGCCTGGCTGGGCGCCAAATTCCCGAGGCACTTCAGCGAGGCCCATATCGCCACCGCCGAGCGCTCCTTCCAGAAGTGGGGCATGTGGGCGGTCTTCTTCGGCCGCTTCGTAGCCCTTCTGCGCATCTTCGCCGGCCCCCTCGCAGGCGTCCTGCAGATGCCGTACTGGAAGTTCCTCACGGCCAACGTCCTGGGCGGCATCCTCTGGGCGGGCGGCACGACGGCGGTCATCTACTACGTGGGCGTGGTGGCCGAGTCCTGGCTGAAGCGCTTCTCGTGGCTGGGCCTGGTGGCAGCGGTCCTGATCGGCCTGACGTCGTTCCTGATCCTGAAGAGGAAGGCGAAGAAGGCGCAGGCTCAGGCAGCAGAGCCGGAGCTCGTGAGCGCGGGGGAGTAGCCCTCAGGCTTCTTCCCGATGGGCCTGAGCCAACTGCGCATACATGGTCCCGTTGAGCGAAACCCCGGCCTTCTCCTCCTCCGTGAGCTCCCGCTTGACCTTCGCAGGCACCCCCGCCACAAGAGAACCCGCCGGCACAACCATCCCCTGCGGCACCAACGCCTGCGCGGCAACCAGCGACCCCGCCCCGATCACCGCTCCATTCAGCACAGTCGCCCCCATCCCGATGAGGCAGTCGTCCTCCACGGTCGCCCCATGCACCACGGCGTTGTGCCCGATGGAAACACGTTCCCCCACAGAAACCGGAAACCCGGGATCCGCATGGAGCGTGCAGTTGTCCTGCACATTGCTCTGCGCCCCCACGGAGATCCGCTCCACGTCACCCCGCAGCACGGCCCCGTACCAGACGCTCGCCCCCGCCGACAGCGTCACGTCCCCGATCACCGATGCCGTGGGCGCCACAAACACGTCCGCGTCGACCTTCGGCTCCCTGCCACCGATGCCCTTGATCATCTTCGCCTCCTGATCACGTGATACACGGCACCGTACCGCCACCTGTTGGGGCGAAGATCACAGCCCCTTCAAGCGATAAGGGCGCCGCACGCTCAGTACGGTGAACGCGTGCCGAAGAGTAAGAACACGTTCTCGTCCTGGCGACACCGCCTGGCGCAGCGCGCCGTCCACGCGGGCTGGGCCTGGGTGCAGCGCACGGGTTCGGTGACGAAGGACAGCCCCGGCCGCTTCCACTTCGGCGCGATCGGCGAGGCCACCCGCCTGGCGTTCCCGCTCGGCACGGTCTTCGGCGAGCCCTGGATCCATCTGGGCTCGCACTGCATCGTCGGCGAACAGGTCACGCTCACCGCGGGCCTGATGCCCGACCTGGACCTCGGTCCGGAACCGATCCTGCGCATCGGCGACGGTGTGGTCCTCGGCCGCGGCAGCCATGTCATCGCCGACACCACGGTCACCATCGGCAGCGACTGCTACTTCGGCCCGTATGTCTATGTCACCTCCACGAACCACTCCTACGACGACCCGCACGAGCCCATCGGCAAGCAGTGGCCGCGGATGGAGCCTGTGTCGATCGGCTCGGGCTGCTGGATCGGCACCGGTGCGGTGATCCTGCCGGGCGCGAGGATCGGTCGGAACGTGGTCGTGGCGGCCGGTGCCGTGGTCCGGGGCGTGGTTCCCGACCACGCCGTCGTGGCGGGCGCGCCCGCCCGGGTCGTACGACGCTGGACGCCCGCCGACGGCTGGCAGCCGCCGCTCAGGACGCCCGCGCCGGTGCCGATACCGGACGGCGTGACCCCGGAACAGCTCGCGGCGCTGGCGGAGCTGGACGAGGAGACGGCGGCGCGGCTGGCGCAGTTGGACGCGGAGGCCTGAGTCAGCCGGTGGCGAGCAGCAGGGTGCCGGCCAGTGCCAGCCCCGCGCCCGCCGCCTGGATCCCGCGCAGACGTTCGTCGAGGACCATGCGCGCGGCCAGCGCTGTCACCACCGGGAACAGCGAGGCGAGGACGGCGGCCACGGTGACCGGGCCGTTCTGGGCGGCGATCGAGTAGGTGCCGTTCGCCGCGACGTCGGCGAGTCCGACGAAGCCGAGCGCGGGCAGCGCACGCCAGGGGAAGCCGCCTTCGGGGAGGGCGGGGGAGCCGCGCCGTACGGAGACGTACAGGGCCGTGCCGCCCACGACGACATTGGTGACGCGCTGCACGAACAGGGCGAGGAAGAGGCCGGTGACGGTCGTCGACGCCTCGGTGATCAGCGCCATCACCGTGCCGAAACCGAGCGCCGAGAGCAGGGTGAGCACGATGGCCCGGCGCTGCACCGGGGCGCCCTTGACCTGCGGCCCGCCGGCGAGCACGACGCCGACGACGGCCGCCGCGATCCCGCCGAGCTGGAACATCCCGGGCCGCTCGCCCAGCGCGACGCCCACGCCCACCGGGACGGCGACGCTCAGCGAGCACAGCGGGGACACCACGCCCATCGGGCCCAGGGCGAGCGCCTTGTAGAAGGCGAGGATCGTCACCGTGCCGACCACACCGGCGGCGACCGCGAACCAGAGCTGGGGGCCGAACTCGGTCCAGCCGCCGGTCGCGACCACGATCGCACCCAGCACGACCGCGGCGATCGTCTGCGAGATCACCACCACGGTGAGCGCGGGGGTGCGCCGGGTCAGCAGCCCGCCGCCGAAGTCGGCCAGACCCCAGAGCAGGCTGGCGGCCAGGGCGAAGAGTGCTGTCACGGTCGCCTCGCAGTACAGTTCGGTGCACGATCAGGTGCACCTCACCGTAGTGCAACGAAGTGAACTTTTCTATTCGTTATATTGGACCAAGACGTTGGACGGAATGTGTCGGACCTCGACCTGCTGACCCAGTCCCTTGCCCGCAACGTCAAGCACTGGCGTGCGGTGCGCGGCTTCACCCTGGATGTGCTCGCCACTCGGGCCAATGTCAGCCGCGGGATGCTCATTCAGATCGAGCAGGCGCGCACCAACCCCAGCCTCGGCACGGTCGTGAAGATCGGTGACGCGCTGGGCATCAGCATCACCACGCTGCTCGAGTACGAACAGGGCCCGCAGGTCCGTATCGTCCCCGCCGACCAGGCCGTACGGCTGTGGCACACCGACTCAGGCAGCTACAACCTCCTGCTCGCCGGCACCGAGGCGCCAGGGCCGCTGGAGCTGTGGGAGTGGCGGCTGATGCCGGGCGAGAGCAGCTCGTCAGATCCGCATCCGACGGGCACGGCCGAACTGCTCCATGTCCTGGAGGGCGAGCTGACGCTCACCGTGGACGGGGTGGAGTACCACGTCCCGGCGGGCGCGAGCGGCTCCTTCGAGGCCAACACCCCGCACACGTACGGCAATACCGGTGAGGTGCCGATGCGGATGGTGATGGCGGTCTCCGTCCCGCCCGTGCACTGAGCGGTGGAGCGCGGTTGCTACGGTGCGGCCATGCGCGCACCCATCGGACACTTCGACCGGGCCCTCCCCGCCCCCGACGCCCTCGACGAACTGACCGCCCCGGTCGCCGACGCCGTACGGCACTGGAGCGGCAGCGTCCCCGCCGACCAGATCGTCTACGTCGACACCGACCCGCAGTGGGCCGACACCGCCGTGTTCGTCGAGCACTACGGCCGGGAGCTGCTGGAACAGTCCGCCAACTGTGTGGTGGTGGCGGGCAAGCGCGGTGGCGAGACCACGCTCGCCGCCTGTGTCGTGCTCTCCACTGCTCGCGTCGACGTCAACGGCGCCGTCCGCCGTCAACTCGGCGCCCGCAAGGCCTCGTTCGCCGCCATGGACACCGCGACGGGCGAGACCGGCATGGAGTACGGCGGCATCACCCCGATCGGACTGCCCGCCGACTGGCCGGTGTTGGTGGACTCCGCCGTGGTCGACCTGCCCTACGTCCTCGTCGGCAGCGGACGCCGGCGCGGCAAGCTGCTGGTCCCGGGCAAGGCCTTCGCCGAGCTGCCGGGGGCCGTCGTACTGGAAGGCCTCGGGCTCGTCTGAGCTCAGGCCGCCGTGTGGTGGGCCAGCGCCACATGCGGGTCCGCCTCGCCGGGCACCGGCGCCGGGTCCGCGTGGACCAGGGCCGCGGTGAGACGGGGCACGGCATGCAGCAGGGCGTGCTCGGCGTCGACGGCGATCGCGTGGGCCTGTCGTACCGTCGCCTCGCCGTCCACCACGACCGCGACCTCCGCCCGCAGCCGGTGCCCGATCCAGCGCAGCCGCAGCTCGCCCACCCCGCGCACTCCCGGAACCTCTCGCAGCGCCTGCTCGGCCCGGTCCACCAGGGCCGGGTCCACGGCGTCCAGCACCCGCCGGAACACCTCGCGCGCCGCGTCCCGCAGCACCAGCACGATCGCCGCGGTGATCGCCAACCCCACGATCGGGTCGGCCAGTTGCCAGCCGAGCGCCGCACCGCCCGCGCCCAACAGCACCGCCAGCGAGGTGAATCCGTCGGTACGGGCGTGCAGACCGTCCGCCACCAGCGCCGCCGAGCCGATGGCCCGGCCGACCCGGATCCGGTAGCGCGCCACCCACTCGTTGCCCGCGAACCCCACCAGCGCGGCCGCGGCCACCGCGGGCAGATGATCGACGTCGCGCGGGTCGAGCAGCCGGTCGACCGCCGTCCACGCGGCGAACGCCGCCGACGCGGCGATGGTCAGCACGATCACCAGTCCCGCCAGATCCTCGGCGCGGCCGTAGCCGTAGGTGAAGCGCCGGGTCGCCGCGCGGCGGCCGAGCACGAAGGCGATGCCGAGGGGTACGGCGGTCAGCGCGTCGGCGGTGTTGTGCGCGGTGTCGCCGAGGAGGGCCACCGATCCGGACATCGCCACGACGACCGCCTGGACGAGTGCGGTTGAACCCAGCACTGCGAGCGAGACCCACAGCGCGCGCATCCCGCGGGCCGAGGACTCCAGGGCGCTGTCGAGCTTGTCGGCGGTGTCGTGGGAGTGGGGCTTGAGGAGGTGGGCGAGGCGGTGGCGGAGCGGGTGGTGGTGACGATGGTGGTGCGGGTGGGTCACGGGTCCCCCTTCCGGTGGCGGTGGTGGACTTGCTGGGTCCACGACGCCATTATGTGCGTATGAGCGCACGCATGCACCTATCACCTGCACATGATGCGCATCCGCGCACCCCCGGCGAGGAACAGTTCGCCCTCGCCGCCGAACTCCTCGCCCTGCTCGGCGACCGCACCCGGCTGACGCTGCTGCACGCGCTGACCAGCGGAGAGGCTGACGTCAGCACGCTCACGGAGGCGTGCGGGGCGGCCCGGCCCGCCGTCAGCCAGCATCTGGCGCGGCTGCGCCTCGCCGGACTGGTGAACACACGCAAAGAAGGCCGCCGGGTGATCTACTCCCTGCGCGACGGCCATCTGCGGCGGCTGGTGGACGAGGCGCTGAAGGTGGCGGACCACCGGCTCAGCGACCGGCCGCTGCACGACTAGTAGTCGGCGTTCTTGCCCAAGTACTGCTCCGCGAAGGCGAGTCCCGCGGTCGGGGAGCCGAACAGGCGGCGCAGGCGGGCGAGGGTGGTGCCCGCTCGGTGCGGGTTGCCCGAGGAGGTGCCGTGGTACACCTCCGACAGCCACTGGGAGAACTCCTGGTAGTCCCAGACCCGGCCGAGGCAGGCCGCCGAGTAGCCGTCGAGGCCGGTTCGGTCGCCCTTGGTGAGGTGGGCGATGAACGCGTCGCCGAGCAGGAAGGCGTCGTGCAGGGCGAGGTTCATGCCCTTGGCCGCGATCGGCGCGGTGAGATGGGCGGCGTCCCCGGCCAGGAAGAGCCGGCCGAACGCCATGGGCTCCACGACGTAACTGTGCATGTCCAGCACGCGCTTCTCGATCAGCCGCCCCTCGGTCAGCGGGGGAGCGCCGGCCGCTCCGAGTCGTTCTTGCAGCTCGCGCCAGACTCGCTCGTGGGACCAGTTTTCCGGGTCGTCGCCCGGTGGGCACTCCAGGTAGTAGCGCGTGACCTCGGGGCTGCGGGCCATGTGCCCGGCGAAGCCGCGCGGATGCACGCCGAACACCACACAGTCGTTGGACGGTGGCGCCTCCGCGAGCAGCGCCAGCCAGCCGATGCCGTAGTCGTACCGCGAGACATGAGCGCGCCCTGGCGGTACCGCGGTGCGTGACACTCCGCGGGCGCCGTCACAGCCCGCGATGAAGTCGCAGTGCACTGTGTGCCGTTGACCCGATTCGGGGTGGGTGTACGACACCGACGGCCGGTCCGAGTCCAGGTCGTGCAGTTCTACGTCCCGTACGCCGAAGCGGATGACGCCGCCCCGTACGTCCGCGTACTCCGCGACCAGGTCCGTCACCAGCAACGGCTGTGGATAGACGAAGTGGTGATGCCCCGTCAGTTCCGCGTACTCGAACCGGTAGCGCTGCCCGGCGAAGCGGAACTCGCACTCGTTGTGCACCTGGCCGCGCGCCAGCAAGTTCTCCGCGAGACCGCGCTGTTCGAGCCCGCGTACAGCCCACTCCTCCAGGACGCCGGCCCTCGGCCGCTGCTCGATGAACTCACGGCTCTCGATCTCCAGGACCAGACAGTCGACGGAGGCTGCCCGCAGGATGTTGCCGATAGTGAGCCCGGCGGGTCCGGCACCGATGATGACGACCGGAAAGCGTTCTGGAGCAGTGGAGTTGGGGGTGGTGGAGGTCACCCGAGCATTATGTGGCGCTCAGCGCGCAGCGGAACCCCGCATGGCCGCTGGAGCTGTCCGGCGTGTTGGCGCTGCGGGCGGCCACGCGGTAGCGGTTGCAGTAGGACGCGTGGCACAGGTAGGAGCCGCCGCGGATCACCTTGGCGCCGTCCTGCTCGGTGGACCACCAGTCCGCGCACCACTCCCAGACATTGCCCGAGGTGTTGTAGAGCCCGAAGCCATTGGGCTTGAAGGCGTCCACGGGCGAGGTGCCCCGGTAGCCGTCGGCGGCGGTGTTCTTGGTGGGGAAGGTGCCGCGCCAGATGTTGCAGCGGTACTCGCCGTCCGGATCGAGTTCGTCGCCCCAGGGATAGCGCCGCTGCTCCAGGCCGCCGCGGGCCGCGTACTCCCACTCCGCCTCGGTCGGCAGCCGCTTGCCCGCCCAGGCCGCGTAGGCGGTGGCGTCGTACCAGGACACATGGACCACCGGATGGTTCCCGCGCCCGGCGAGATCGCTGCCCGGACCCTCCGGCCGGTCCCAGGCCGCGCCCTCGACCGCGCACCACCAGGGCGTCCGCTCGGGCCGCGGGGCGCCACGGCGCAGGGCGGCGGGCAGAAACCCGGCGAAGACGTACGACCAGTCCAGGCGCTCGGCGTCGGTGATGTGGCCGGTGTCGGCGACGAAGGCCGCGAAGTCGTCGTTGGTCACCGCGCAGGCGTCGATGCGGAACGCGTTGACGCGCACCGCCCTTACCGGGCCCTCGGCGTCGTCCGGGAAGCCCTCGGCGTCCTCGGTGCCCATGAGGAACTCGCCACCGGGGAGCAGGACCATGCCGTCGGTGGCGACGGGGCCGGTGGCGACGGGGGTCGCCTCGACCGTCGGCTTGTCCGCACCGGCTTTGGACGACGGCATGCAGCAGGGGGCGGGCGACCGGGGCTCGTACATGGGCCTTTTCTCGTGGACGTGCGGTGCGTGCGACACCCTATGTGCTTCAGCGCAGCAGGGGGATCTCGATGGCCGGGCACCGGTCCATGACCATGTCCAGCCCCGCCGCCCGGGTCCGGTCGTACGCGGCCTCGTCGATCACATCGAGCTGGAACCACACGGCCTTCGCGCCCTTGGCGACCGCTTCGTCGGCCACGGGCCCCGCGAGCTCGCTGTTGACGAAGACATCGACGACGTCCACATCGAAGGGGATGTCCGCGAGCGAGGCGTACCCCTGCTCGCCGTGCACCGTCTCCGCCTTGGGGTGCACGGGCACCACGCGCTTGCCGTAGCGCTGGAGGACCTGGGCGACGCCGTACGCCGCGCGCCGCCGGTTCGACGACAGGCCGACCACGGCCCAGGTGTCGCCGAGTTCGGTGAGGATCTTGCGGATCGTCGCTTCGTCGCCGTACACCGGGGCCTCCTCGACCTCATGACATGCCTGTTCTCCCGACAACGGCCAAGGGCGCGTGGAGATTCCCGGATGGGCGCGTGGTAGCTTGCCGAGGCCAGTCGAACCCATGCTCTTGGGTCAGGGAATCCGGTGCGAATCCGGAGCTGACGCGCAGCGGTGAGGGTGACGGGCGGGGCCTCGGCCACTGGACGGCGTACGAGCCGTCTGGGAAGGCGCCCCGACCGGACGACCCCGAGTCCGAAGACCTGCTGGCGGCCCCCGCGGTCGGCTGACGGCGGGGGAGCACCGTACGACCGGGCTCCGCGTTCGAGCCCTCGACGACTGAGGAACCGCACCCGTGCCCATCGCACGTCTCGCCCGCCCCGCTGCCCTGCTCACGGCCACCGGCCTGCTGCTGACCGGCTGCGCGGACCAGGCTTCCACGACCGACGCCAAGGCCGCCGTGACCCTCGACAACTGCGGACACACCGTCCGCGTCGAGCAACCACCCACGCACGCCGTCTCCCTCAACCAGGGCACCACCGAGATCCTGCTCTCCCTCGGCCTCGCCGACCGCATGGCGGGGACGGCCACCTGGACCGACCCCGTGATGAAGGGGCTGAAGAAGGCGAACGCCGAGGTCCCGCGCATAGCCGAGAACAACCCCTCCTACGAGCGGGTCCTGGAGGCCGACCCCGACTTCGTCGCCGCCTCCTTCGTCTCCACCCTCGGCAAGGGCGGAGTCGCCACCCGTGAACAGTTCGAGAAGCTCGGCGTGCAGACCTATGTCTCCCCGTCCGACAGCGCGGGCAAGGACAACTCCGGGGACGGCGACGGGGCGCGGACCACTCCGCTGACCATGGACGACATCTACGGCGAAGTACGGGATCTGGCCGCCGTGTTCGGGGTGAAGCAGCGGGGCGAGGAGCTCGTCGCCTCCCTCAAGGAGCGGATGGCGAAGGCCACTTCGGGCATCGACGCCTCGGACGTCACCCTTCTGTACTGGTTCGCCAACGCCGAGTCGCCGTACATGGCGGGCTGTTGCGGCGCCCCCGGCGTCATGACCCGGGCCCTCGGCGCCAAGAACGTCTTCGACGACACGCACGACGAGTGGCCCCAGATCAACTGGGAGACCGTCGCCGACCGCAACCCCGACGTGCTCGTCATCGGCGACCTGACCCGCAAGTCGCAGACCGCCGAATCCGCCGCCAAGAAGATCGCCTTCCTGGAGTCCGACCCGGTCACCAAGAACATGGACGCCGTCAAGCACAAGCGGTACGTCCTGCTCAGCGGCCAGGCGATGAACCCGACGATCCGCACGGTGGAGGGCGTGGAACAAGTCGCCGCCGCACTGCGTGAGTTCGGGCTCGCGGGGTGAGTGTCCGGCGCACCCTCCTGTTCGGCGCCGCCGGAGTTGTCCTGCTGTGCTGCTCCCTCGCCGTCGCGATCACCATCGGGCCCGCCGACATCCGGGTCGCCGACGTCTGGTCCACCGTCCTTGCCCATCTCGGCCTCGGCAGCTCGGAGTTGACGCCGATCCGGGACGGCATCGTCTGGCAGCTCCGGCTGCCGCGCACGCTTCTCGCGGCGGTGTGCGGGGCCGGGCTCGCCGTGTGCGGGGCGGTGATGCAGTCGCTGCTGCGCAATCCGCTCGCCGATCCGTTCGTCCTCGGCGTCTCCTCGGGCGCCTCGACCGGAGCGGTCGTCGTGGTCGTCCTCGGCGTCGGGGGCGGCGCGATCTCCGTCCCCGCGGGCGCGTTCGTGGGCGCGCTGGTCTCCTTCGCGCTGGTGCTGCTGCTCAGCCACACCCTGGGCGGCACCACCGACCGGGTCGTGCTGGCCGGGGTCGCCGCCATGCAGCTCTTCTCCGCGCTCACCTCCTTCGTGGTGATGACCGCGGCCGACGCGGAGACCACGCGCGGGGTGCTGTTCTGGCTCCTCGGCTCGCTCGGCGGCGCGGGCTGGACCGATGTGTGGGTGTGTTTCTCGGTACTGGCCGTGGCGCTCACGGTCTGTCTGTCGTACGCCCGCACCCTCGACGCCTTCGCCTTCGGACAGGACGCCGCGGCCGCCCTCGGGGTGTCGGTCGCCCGCACCCGTCTGGTGCTGCTGTGCGTCACCGCCCTGCTCACGGCCGCGCTGGTCAGCTCGGCGGGTGCCATCGGGTTCGTCGGCCTGGTCCTGCCGCACGCCGCCCGCGCCCTCGTCGGCCCCGGCCACACTCGGCTGCTGCCGCTCGCCGCGCTGGCCGGCGCGGTGTTCCTGGTGTGGGTCGACACCCTGGCCCGTACCGTTCTCGACCCCCAGGAGGTGCCCGTGGGCGTCGTGACCTCGCTGATCGGAGTGCCCGCCTTCGTGGCGGTGCTGTATCGGACGCGGAGGGTGCGATGAGCCTGCGCGCGGACCGTGTGAGCCGCCGGGCCGACGGGCGGCTGATCCTGGACGGCGTCACCCTCGTGCCCGAACCCGGCACTACCGTCGGCCTCCTCGGCCCCAACGGCTCCGGCAAGTCCACCCTGCTGCGGCTGCTCGCCGGGCTGCTCGGCCCCACGGCCGGAGTCGTCACCCTCGATGGCGAACCGCTGGCCGCACGGCCCCGCCGGGAGATCGCCCGGCGTCTCGCCGTCGTCGAGCAACAGGTCGACACCCAGGTCGAGTTGACGGTCCTGGACGTCGTGCGACTGGGGCGCGTCCCCCATCGCCGCGCCTGGACGCCCGCCTCGGCACAGGACGAGAGGGCCGTGCGCGCCGCCCTGGACCGCACCGGCCTCACCGACCGCGCGGAGCAGCCCTGGCACACCCTGTCCGGCGGTGAGCGCCAGCGGGTGCAGATCGCTCGCGCGCTCGCCCAGGAACCCCGCGAGCTGCTCCTCGACGAACCCACCAACCACCTCGACATCCACCACCAGCTCGACCTGCTCACCCTCGTGACCAGCCTCCCGGTCACCACCGTGGTCGCCCTGCACGACCTCAACCTCGCCGCGATGTACTGCGACCGGATCGTCGTCCTACGCGCGGGGCGAGTGGTGGCGGGCGGTGTTCCTGGTGATGTGCTGACCGAGGAGCTGATCGCCGAGGTGTACGGGGTGCGGGCCTCGGTGAGCCGGGAGGGGGACGGGCGCAGGGCCCATGTGCGGTTTCTCGGGACGGTGGGATGAGGGATGAGGGCTGAGGGATGAGCGCTGAGGGCTGTGTGGAATCGGCATCTCGGGGCCGACCGCTGTCCGGAAACCGCGCCGTGTGCTGCGCCCGGGCGCGCGCCCGCCTAGGCTCGGGGAGTGCTGCGCATCATCGACGCCCGAACGGGCGTCCCCGTCGACGCCGTGCTCGCCCGGCGTGGTCTGACTCGCGTCGAGGCCCATGCGCCGGGCTTCGACACCGGCGCTCTGCGCGTGCTCCTCGTCACCGATCTCCTCGTGCGCGCCCTGGAACTCGGCGGCACCCCGGTCTGGGCCGTGCTCCACGGCGAACGGGACCAGCCCGAGCTGCGGGCCGGTGCCGCGGCCCTCGGAATCCGGCCCCTGGAGGACAGCCGAGAGGTCGGCCATGGGCTCGGTGAGAAACAGGTCATCCATGTCGTGCCGGAGGACGGCCCGACCCCGGACGGCGTCCGTGTCGCGGTTGCGCCCGTCCACGCCGTGTCGCCCGCGCCGCTCGCGGGCGCCGACCCCGTCGCCCTCCGCCTCGCCCTGCTCACCCCGCCCCGGGACCGGCCGGTACGGCTCGACACGGCCGCCCTGAACGAGGCCCACGACACCCTCGTACGCTGGCGGCAGGCGGTCGCCGCCTGGGCGCGGCACCCCTCGCGGCCCATCCCCGACGATGTGCGCACGGAACTGCGCGGGGCCTGGGAGGACGACCTGGACGTGCCCGGCGTACTGCGGCTGCTGGCCCGGGTCGAGACCGAACCGGAGCTGCCGGACGGCGCCCGCTTCGAGACCTTTGCCTACGCCGATCGGCTGCTCGGCCTCGACCTCACCCGCGACCTGGGATCCCCGGCATGATCGCGCGCGCCGGGACCGGCCCGCTGCGCCGCCTGATCGTGCTGCGGCACGCCAAGTCGGCCTGGCCCGAAGGGGTCGCCGACCACCGCCGCCCCCTCGCCCCGCGTGGCCTGCGGGACGCCCCCGCCGCCGGACGCGCGCTGGCCGAGGCCGACCTGCTGCCCGACCTCGCCCTGTGCTCGACCGCCGTACGCGCCCGCCGGACCTGGGAACTGGCCTCCGCCGAATGGGGCACTCCACCGCCGGTGCGCTACGACCCGCAGCTGTACGCGGCCGAGGTCCCGGAGCTGCTCGCCACCGTGCACGCGACGCCCGCCGAGGTGGAGACGCTGCTGCTGATCGGGCACAACCCCGGCCTGGAGGAGCTGGTGGTCGAGCTGGCCGGGGACAGCCTCGACGACGCGCTGGAGCAGGTCCGGGTGAAGTTCCCCACCTCCGCCGTCGCGGTCCTGGCCTGGCGCGGCACCGCCTGGAGCGCGCTCGCTCCCGGCACCGCGCTGCTGACCTGGTTCACCGTGCCCCGGGGAAAGAAGCGCTGACGGCCCCTGACATAGGCTGGCCGGATGCAGGACGAGTACCGCACAGTGGCCCACGCGGGCGTGCACGAGACCGAGGTCAACCGCTCCCGCTTCCTGTGCGCCCTCGCCCCGGCGGCCACCGAGCAGGAGGCCCAGGACTTCCTCGCGGCCGTCCGCAAGGAGCACGCGGACGCCACCCACAATTGCTACGCCTACGTCATCGGCGCCGACGCCGGCATCCAGAAGGCGAGCGACGACGGCGAACCGGGCGGCACCGCCGGCGTCCCCATGCTCCAGATGCTGCTGCGCCGCGACATGCGGTACGTCGTCGCCGTCGTCACCCGCTACTACGGCGGCGTCAAGCTCGGCGCGGGCGGCCTCATCCGGGCCTACGGCGGCGCTGTCGGTGAGGCCCTGGACAGCCTGGGCACGATCACCCGCCGCCGCTTCCGCCTCGCCACCGTGACCGTCGACCACCAGCGGGCCGGCAAGATCCAGAACGATCTGCGCGCCACCGGACGCGAAGTACGGGACGTGCGCTACGGCGAGGCCGTCACCATCGAGATCGGCCTGCCGGACGCCGACGTGGACGCCTTCCGGGGCTGGCTCGCCGACGCCACGGCCGGAACCGCCGGTTTTGAACTGGGCGGCGAGGCATACGGCGACGCATGACGAACCGGTCATAACGGGCAAGCTCCGGTGGGGACATGACGGTCGATACGGGAGTAACCGCCCGTGATGTCAGACCCGGCCGTTAGTCTTCGGGGATCATGAGGCTCCTGCACACTTCCGACTGGCACCTGGGCCGGGCGTTCCACCGCGTGAACATGCTCGGCGCCCAGGCCGAGTTCATCGGCCGGCTCGTCACCACCGTGCGCGAGCGCGAGGTGGACGCGGTGGTCGTGTCCGGAGACGTGTACGACCGCGCGGTGCCGCCGCTCGCCGCCGTGGAGCTGTTCGACGACGCCCTGCACCGGCTCGCCGACCTCGGTGTGCCCACGGTGATGATCTCCGGCAACCACGACTCGGCCCGCCGACTGGGCGTGGGCGCGGGCCTCATCGACCGGGCGGGCATCCACCTGCGGACCGAGCCCGCGGTCTGCGGTACTCCGGTGGTCCTGGCCGATGCCTTCGGCGACGTGGCCTTCTACGGTCTGCCGTATCTCGAACCCGCCCTGGTGAAGGACGAGTTCGGGGTGGAGAAGGCGGGCCACGAGGCCGTCCTCGCCGCCGCCATGGAGCGTGTCCGCGCCGATCTCGCCGCACGCGCGCGGGGCACCCGTTCCGTCGTCCTGGCGCACGCCTTCGTCACCGGCGGCGAGGCCAGCGACAGCGAGCGGGACATCACCGTCGGCGGGGTGGCCGCGGTGCCGGCCGGCGTCTTCGAAGGCGTCGACTACACGGCGCTCGGGCATCTGCACGGCTGCCAGACCATCACCGACCGTGTGCGCTACTCCGGCTCCCCGCTGGCGTACTCCTTCTCGGAGGCCGATCACAGGAAGAGCATGTGGCTGGTCGACCTGGACGCCGAGGGTGCGGTGACTGCCGAGCGGATCGACTGCCCCGCCCCGCGCGCGCTGGCCCGGATCCGGGGGCCGCTGGAGGAGCTGCTCGCCGATCCCGCCCTCGCCCGGCACGAGGACGCGTGGGTCGAGGCCACCCTCACCGACGCGGTCCGCCCGGCCGACCCCATGGCCCGGCTCACCGAGCGCTTCCCGCACACCCTCAGCCTCGTCTTCGACCCCGACCGGGCCCCGGACGACCCGGACGTGTCCTACGCCAGGCGGCTGGCGGGACGCAGCGACCAGCAGATCGCCGAGGACTTCGTCGCCCATGTGCGCGGCGCCGGACCGGACGAGGACGAGCAGGGCGTGTTGCGGGACGCCTTCGACGGGGTGCGGGCGGACGCGGTGGTGCGGGAGGTGGCGCGGTGAGGCTGCACCGACTCGATGTCACGGCCTTCGGGCCCTTCGGCGGTTTCCAGAGTGTCGACTTCGATGATCTGTCCGCGGCCGGACTGTTCCTGCTGCACGGTCCAACCGGCGCCGGTAAGACCTCCGTCCTGGACGCCGTCTGCTACGCCCTGTACGGCTCGGTGCCCGGAGCCCGGCAGAGCGGTCAGGGGCTGACCCTGCGCAGCGACCACGCCGCGCCGGGCACTCGGACGACGGTCACCCTCGAACTGACCGTCGCGGGACGCCGGTTGGAGATCACCCGGCAGCCGCCCTGGGAGCGCCCCAAGAAGGGCAACCGGTCGGGGACGACTGTCGATAAAGCGCAGAGCTGGCTGCGCGAGCACGACGCGACAACCGGCGCCTGGAAGGACCTCAGCCGCTCCCACCAGGAGATCGGCGAGGAGATCACGCAGCTGCTCGGCATGAGCCGCGAACAGTTCTGCCAGGTCGTCCTGTTGCCCCAGGGCGACTTCGCCCGCTTTCTGCGTGCCGACGCCGAAGCGCGCGGCCGACTGCTCGGCCGGCTCTTCGACACGCACCGCTTCGCCGAGGTGGAGAAGCGCCTCGCGGAGCGTCGGCGGGCGGCCGAGGCGGAGGTGCGCGAGGGCGACGCCGCGCTGCTGGCCGACGCGCACCGTATGCAGCAGGCGGCGGGCGGCGCCATGGAGCTGCCCGAGCTGACGCCGGGCGAACCGGGGCTCGCCGAGACCGTGCTGAGCGCCGCCGCCGTGGCCCGGAGCACCGCGCGCGAGGAGCTGACCGTCGCCCACTGCCGCCTCGCCGCGGCCGAGTCCGCCCAGGCCGCGGCGGAGCGAGCGCTGACCGACGTACGCGAAACCGCCCGGTTGCAGCGGAGGTTCGCCGAGGCGGGGGAGCGGGCGCGGGTACTTCAGGAGCGGGCCGGCGGTCACCGCGAGGCACAGGCGCGGATGGAGCGGGCCCGCAAGGCCGAGGCGGTGGCGCCCGCCCTGGAGCTGCGGGACGCCGCCGACGCGGAACACCGACGGGCTGCCGCCGCTCGGGCACGCGCGTGTGGCCTGCTGCCGGGCACCTTCGCCGACGCCGGTGCCGCAGGGCTCGCGGCCGCCGCACGCCGGGCCGCCGAGGAGCTGGGCGGGCTGGAGTCGGCCCGGCGGGCCGAGCTGCGGCTGGGTGAACTGGCCGAAGAGCGCAGGGGGTTGGACCGCCAGGAGCGGGCCGACGAAGACGTCCTCCAGGAGGCCGAGTCCTGGCTCGCCGGGTGGGACGCGACCCGCGCGGGACTGCAGACGCGGATCGACACAGCCCAGGAGGCCGCCACCCGCGCCGAACAGCTCGCCGTCCAGCGGGACCCCGCGGCCAAGCGGCTCAAGGCGGCCCGGATGCGCGACCAGTTGGCCGGGGACACCGACACCGCCGCCGACCGGGCCCGCCGCGCGCAGGAGGAAACGCTGACCGCCAAGGCGCACTGGCTGGAGGTGAAGGAGCGCCGTCTGAACGGCATCGCGGCCGAACTCGCGGCCCAGCTCACCGACGGCGCACCCTGCGCCGTCTGCGGCGCCACCGAACACCCCGAGCCCGCCCGCAAGGACGCCGGACACGTCGACCGCGAGGCCGAGGAGCAGGCCCTTGCTGCCTACCAGGCCGCGGAGGAACGCCAGGCCGAGCGGGAGCGGCACCTCGGCGTCGTCCGCGAGGCGCTGGCCGCCGCCACCGCCGAGGCCGGTGACACCCCCACCGGAAAACTGGCCGACGAGGTCGCGGAGTTGGAGCGGCTCTTCACCGAGGCCCGCCGGGACGCCTCCGCGCTGCACCCCGCGCACGAGGAACTGCGCCGCGCCGAACAGGAACACGAGCGGCGCACCACGGCCCGGCAGCAGGCGGAGGTGAGAACCGCCGCACGGGTCGGCCACCGAGAGCGGTTGGACCGTGAACGGGCCGCTCTGCAAGTGGAGTTGGCGGAGGCGCGCGGCGCCCTGGACAGTGTGGCCGCCCGCTCGGCCCAGCTGGAACGCCAGGTCGCGCTGCTCACCGACGCCGCCGACAGCGCTCGCGCCGCCGAGGACAGCGCCCAGCGGCTCAAGGACGCCGACGCGCGCCTCGCGGACGCCGCGTTCCGGGCCGGCTTCGACACCCCGCAGGCCGCCGCCGACGCCCTGCTCGACGACACGGCCCACCGCGAACTCCAACGGCGCCTGGACGCCTGGCAGTCCGAGGAAGCCGCCGTGCGCGCCGTGCTCGCCGAGGCCGACACCGCGGCCGCCGCTCAGCGGGCGCCCGTCGATGTCGCCGCGGCGGAAGCGGCCGCCGCGGAGTCGGGCCGACGGCTGCGCGAGGCCGCCTCCGCACGGGACGCCGCCGCCCGGCGCTGCACCGAACTCGACCGCCTCTCCGCCCGGTCGGTGGCGGGCGTACGGCGGCTCGCTCCGCTGCGCGCCCAGTACGACCGGGTGGCCCGCCTGGCCGGGCTCACCGCGGGCACCTCGGCGGACAACGAGCGCAAGATGCGCCTGGAGTCCTATGTCCTCGCCGCGCGCCTGGAGCAGGTGGCCGCCGCCGCAACCGTACGGCTGCGGCGTATGTCGTCGGGCCGCTATACCCTCGTCCACTCCGACGACCGCGCCGGACGCGGCCGCAGCGGGCTCGGGCTGCATGTCGTCGACGCCTGGACCGGGCGCGAGAGAGACACCGCGACGCTCTCCGGCGGCGAGACCTTCTTCGCCTCGCTGGCGCTCGCCCTCGGCCTCGCGGACGTCGTCACCGACGAGGCCGGCGGGGTCCGTCTGGACACCCTCTTCATCGACGAGGGCTTCGGCAGCCTCGACGACCAGACCCTCGACGAGGTCCTCGACGTCCTCGACTCCCTGCGGGAACGCGACCGCAGCGTCGGCATCGTCAGCCATGTCGCCGATCTGCGGCGGCGCATCCACGCCCAGCTGGAGGTCGTGAAGGGAAGATCCGGGTCGACGCTGCGGCAGCGCGGTCACTGACCGAGCGGGCGGCGGGGGAGCGGGGAGGAGTAGACGACGCTGGTCGTGACCGAGCCCAGCGTCCCGATCTTTCCGGACACCTCCTCCAGGTGCCGCATGGAGCGCGCGGCGACCTTGATCACAAAGCAGTCGTCGCCGGTGACATGGTGGGCCTCCAGGATCTCCGGCGTCGCCGCGACCAGGTCGTGGAACGGCTTGTAGTTGCCGGTCGGGTAGCGCAGCCGTACGAACGCCAGGATCGGCAGGCCCAGCCGCTCCGGGGCCACGACGGCGGAGTAGCCCTGGATGACACCGGCCTCCTCCAGCCGGCGCACCCGCTCGGTGACCGCGCTCGCGGACATCGACACGGCCCGCGCCAGCTCGGCGAAGCTGGCCCGGCCCTCGCGCTGGAGGACATCGAGGATGCGCCAGTCGGTGGCGTCCGGTGAATACGTGGTCATGGCGAGAGCTAACAGGGGAATCCCCGGCCGATCAAGAGGAGTGCCGGGGATCACCTCTTCAGGTAGTTGATCTTCAGGATTAGATTTTTGGCCATAAGGAGCCCATGCAGAAAGGCCAGACCATGAGCAGCATCGCCACCGCCGTCCACCCCGTCCTGGGCGTGGCCCCGGCAGCCCCGGCCGAGGCCGCCGCCTACTTCCGCGCGAGCCTCGCCTTCCACGCCGACGTGTCCGACGTGGCCGCCGCGCTTGCCGCTGACGGCGACCCCGGCTTCGTGGTCGTGGACTCCCGGTCCACCGCATCCTGGGACCAGGGCCACGTCCCCGGCGCGATCCACCTGCCGACCGCGCTCATTCCCGAGCAGGCCGAGCAGCTCCTCGACAAGTCCGTGCCCGTCGTGACGTACTGCTGGGGCCCCGCCTGCAACGGCGCCACCCGTGCCGCCCTCGCCCTCGCCGAACTCGGCTTCCAGGTCAAGGAGATGCTCGGCGGCTTCGAGTACTGGGCCCGCGAGGGCCTCGCGTACGAGACCTGGGAGGGCGCCGCCCGTCGCGCCGGCGATGCGCTGGTCACGCCGGTGGACAGCGAGGACTGCGGCTGCTGACAGCGCCTACGAATAGGTGCCGGGGACACCGAACTTGTGCGTCGGCTGTGCGTGTAGGTTTCTGCGCCATGGTGCGACACAGGGTGCAGTGGGTGGAGTCGGGCGGCGGGCCGCTCATAGCGGTGCCGGAGACGGTGCTGCCGTTCTGGGCGGGCGCCGACGGCGACGAGACCGCCTCCGACTACGACCGGGCCTGCGAGCTGGACGGCCCCGTCGGCCTGCTCCCCGTCGGGGACAGCGCCGCCCTGGTCCTCGGTGACGAGCCCGCCTCCACCGCCTATCTGCCGGACCACGGCACCTTCGTACGCTGGTGCGCCGCCGACTCCGAGGCCGACCTCCTCTCCGGCGTACCGGCCGCCCTCGCCACCGCGGAGTGGGGCGAGGAGATGCGCTGGAAGGTGCCGGGTCCGGTGCTGCTCTTCGACTCCGCCTGGCCGGGCACCGAGACCGGCCAGGCCGACCCCTTGCGCGTCGCCCTGGCCCCGGGCCCGTACGCGGTCCGCGCGGCCTGGTCCCGGCCCGGCCCGGAGACCTGGCTCGGGCTGGTCCAACTCCGGCGACTGGCCGAGTAGTACAGCGTCGGTGCATGCCGGACGACCCGGTCCGCCTCAGACGAGGCGGACCGGGCCATTGGTCAGGTGATCGGCTGCCGCCGCTCAACAAGGGTCAGAGCTGGGCGAGTTCGTCGACCAGGTCGTCCAGGCCCAGCGAGCCCTGCGAGAGCGCTGCCATGTGCCAGGCCTTGAGATCGAAGGCGTCGCCCCGGCGCTCGCGCGCCTTCTCGCGGCCCAGCAGCCAGGCCCGCTCGCCCAGCTTGTAGCCGATCGCCTGGCCCGGAATCGTCAGATAGCGGGTCAGCTCGCTCTTGACGAACTCCGCCGGGCGGCTGCTGTGCGCCCCGAAGAACTCCTCGGCCAGCTCCGGCGTCCAGCGCTCACCCGGGTGGAAGGGCGAGTCCGCCGGGATCTCCAGCTCCAGGTGCATACCGATGTCGACGATGACCCGGGTCGCGCGCATCATCTGCGCGTCCAGATAGCCGAGCCGCTCCTCCGCGTCCGCGAGGAAGCCGAGTTCGTCCATGAGCCGCTCCGCGTACAGCGCCCAGCCCTCGCAGTTGGCGCTGACCTGGCCGATGGTGGCCTGGTAGCGGGAGAGGCTGTCCTTGACGTGCACCCACTGTGCGAGCTGGAGGTGATGGCCCGGGACTCCCTCGTGGTACCAGGTCGACACCAGGTCGTACACCGGGAAGCGGGTCGACCCCATCGTCGGCAGCCAGGTGCGGCCCGGACGGGAGAAGTCCTCGGTCGGGGCGGTGTAGTAGGGGGCCGCGGCGCCGCCGGGCGGGGCGATGCAGGACTCCACCCTCCGCACCCGTTCGGCGAGTTCGAAGTGTGTGCCGTCCAGCTCTTCGATCGCCCGGTCCATCAGGCCCTGGAGCCAGGTCTGCACCTCGTCGACGCCCTCGATGTGCCGGCCATGGTCGTCGAGGTGCGCGAGCGCCACCCACGGCGTCTCGGCGCCGGGGAGGATCTTCTCCGCCTCCCGCTTCATCTCGCCGAGGAGACGGTGGAACTCGGACCAGCCGTACGCGTACGCCTCGTCCAGGTCGAGGTCGGTGCCGTTGAAGTAGCGCGAGAGCCGGGCGTAGCGCTCCCGGCCCACGGTGTTCGGGGCGCCCTCGACGGCAGGCGCGTACACGTCCCGCATCCAGTCCCGCAGCTCCACCACGGCCCCGGTCGCCGCGCGGGCGGCCTTGTCCAGCTCACCGCGCATTGCCTCGGGGCCCGCCGCGGCGAAGTCCTCGAACCAGCCCCGGCCCTCACCGGTGTCCGCCCACTCGGTGAGCTGATCCAGGAAGGTGGTGGTCGGGCGGGGTGCCGCGTACAGCTTGCGCTCCAGACCCAGCGCGAGGGACTCGCGGTAGCCGGCCAGTGCGGCCGGCACGGCGCGCAGCCGCTCGGCGAGGGCGGCCCAGTCCTCCTCGGTGTCGGCCGGGGTGATGGCGAAGATCTCCCGCACGGAGTGCGCGGGGGTAGCCAGGTTGCCGACCGCGCGCAGGCCCTCGTCGGCCTCGTGCACGGCGAGTTCGGCGGTCAGCCGCTCGCGCAGCAGGCGTGCGCACCGGCGCTCGATGTCACTGTCCGCGCCGGGCTGCCGCTCGGCCGCGTCGAGCCGCACCAGCGTCGCCCGGGCCAGCTCCGCCAGCGCTTCCTGGCCCGCGGGCGAAAGGTCGGGCAGTCTGCTCGAACTCTCCTTCACGCCGAGATAGGTACCGGTCACGGGATCGAGGGCGATGAGGTCGTCGACATAGGCGTCGGCGACCTCGCGGGGCAGCGGGCTCTTGGTCTCTGACATGCGGTCCATCCTCGTACGACGCCCGCCGCGCGTCAGCCGGATTGAGCCGAGGGCGAAGGCGGTAGCAGCGGGCCGCAGTCCCACTGCTGGAAGATCAACCGGGTCTCCACGCGCGCCACTTCCCGCTGCGAGGTGAACTCGTCCAGAACCAGCCGCTGGAGATCGGCCATGTCCGCCACCGCGACATGGACCAGATAGTCGTCGGGACCGGTCAGATGGAAGACCGTCCGCGACTCCGGCAGGGCCCGGATCCGGTCCACGAACGGCCCCACCAACTCCCGCCGGTGCGGTCTGACCTGCACGGAGAGCAGCGCCTCGAGCCCACGCCCCAGCTTCGCCGGGTCCAGCCGCAATTGATGGCCGAGAATCACCCCGGCCCGCCGCAGCCGGGTCACCCGGTCAAGGCAGGTCGACGGTGCGACTCCGACCTGCGCGGCGAGGTCCCGGTACGTCGTCCGGGCGTCGTTCTGCAACAGCCGCAACAGGTGAAGATCCACCGGATCCAGTACGACAGATTCGGCCACTGGCCGAACGTAGCACGGTGTTCGATTCCTGTGACCCGGTCGGCGTTCACTCTTCCGCCCATGGAGACCCCTGTGCGCTCAAGAGCGCTGGCCACCGAAGCCGTGCACGCCGGCCGCGACGACCTCGCCGGTCTGGGCCTGCACGCCCCGCCGATCGACCTGTCCACGACCTACCCCTCCTACGACAGTCGCGGTGAGGCCGCCCGGATCGACGCGTTCGCCGAAACCGGCGCGGAGCCGGACGGCCCGCCCGTCTACGGCCGCCTCGGCAATCCGACCGTCGCCCGCTTCGAAACCGCGCTGGCCCGTCTCGAGGGCACCGAGTCGGCGGTGGCGTTCGCGAGCGGCATGGCAGCGCTGAGCGCGGTGCTGCTGGTACGGGCCTCGATGGGCCTGCGCCATGTCGTCGCCGTGCGCCCCCTGTACGGCTGCAGCGACCACCTCCTGACCGCCGGACTGCTCGGTTCGGAGGTGACCTGGACGGACCCGGCCGGCATCGCGGACGCGCTGCGCCCCGACACCGGTCTGGTGATGGTGGAGTCCCCCGCCAACCCGACTCTCGCCGAGGTCGACCTGCGCGCCGTCGCCCACGCCTGCGGCTCGGTCCCGCTGCTCGCGGACAACACCTTCGCCACCCCGGTGCTCCAGCGCCCCGCCGAGCAGGGCGCGCGCCTGGTGCTGCACAGCGCGACGAAGTACCTCGGCGGCCACGGCGATGTGATGGCGGGCGTGGTGGCCTGCGACGAGGAGTTGGCCGGAGGACTGCGTCAGATACGGTTCGCCACCGGCGGCGTCCTGCACCCGCTCGCCGGCTACCTCCTGCTGCGCGGCCTGTCGACCCTCCCGGTACGGGTCCGCGCGGCCTCTGCGACCGCCGCCGAACTGGCCCACCGCCTCGCCGCCGACCCGCGCGTGACCCGGGTCCACTACCCGAGCATCGGCGGAGCGATGGTCGCCTTCGAGGTGGCTGGAGACCCCCACGAGGTCATCGCAGGGGTCCGCCTGATCACCCCGGCGGTGAGCCTGGGCAGCGTGGACACCTTGATCCAGCACCCGGCGTCCATCAGCCACCGCATCGTGAACGCGGACGACCGACGGGACGCCGGGGTGAGCGAGAGCTTGCTGCGCATGTCGGTAGGCCTGGAGGACGTAGAGGATCTGTGGGCAGATCTGAACAACGCCCTCGGCGGGATCCCACCCAGGGGCGCGGGGCTGCATCGATATGCGGCTCCGCCGCGGGGCGCGGCCGGCCACAACGAACCCGCTGTGGCCGGCCGGCATTAGCCCCTACGGCGCGTCGCCTCTTCCAGACCCACCGGCACCTGCGAGGCGAGCCTGGCCGTGATGACCAGCGTGCCTTCCTCGATCTGATAATCGAGCGGCAACCCAAGCCCCCGCATCGCGGCCACCATCCCGGTGTTGGACGACTGAGTCACCGCATACACACTCTCGCACCCGGCCTCAACAGCCATCCCCACCAACCTGCGGAGCAACTCCGCACCGACCCCGCGCCGCTGCCACGCATCCTCGACGATCAGCGCCACTTCCGTCTCGTCCCCGTCCCACAGGAGGTGACCGAGCCCCACGATGCGCCCGGACGCGGACTGCACGGCGAGCGTCCGCCCGAAGCGAGGGCTGAGCAGGTGGTTCAGATACCGGTCCGCATCCCCCACGGGCCCGTGATACCGCATGCTCAACGTCCGCGAAGAGCACCGCTCATGCATGGCCTTGGCGGCATCGACATCACTGACGTCGGCCCGCCGTACGGTGATGTCGTTGCCCTCCGGCAGCGTGAGCACGTCCTCATTGCTCGGCACGCGCGGGCCGAGCCGGGCGTCCAGCTCAACCAGGGCCCGCGCCCGCGCGAACTCGGTGGGTGTGAACGGCAGATACGGCCGCTCCACGGTGATCACTCCGCCTTCCGGTGCCCGCAACCGCATCACGGTGTCCTCCAGAACGCCCTCCACGGGAACGCCCTCCGGCGCCCGTCCGGCGATCGGCGCGCCGGGCAGCTGGCGGATCGTGCAGCGGCCCAGCAACTGCCGGAGTGCGAGCGGCAGTTCCGCCGCGTCGAGGGCGGTGCGGGTGGCGAGGCCCAGCACCCGGGTCGGTGCGTCCACGAGGTCATGGGCGTCGGCGCGCTCGATCCAGGTGCTGGTGCCGCCCGCTTGGGCGACGGCCCTGGTGATCTCGGCGACGGCCAGTTCGCCCGGGGCGCGCAGCAGGAACTCGTCCACTGTGCCGTTGCCCAGCGGATGGGTCTGCAGGCTCAGGATGTCGACGCGCCGCTCGGCGAGGGCCGTGCACAGCGCGGCCAGCGATCCCGGCTCGTCCTGCACGGTCGTCCGCATCCGCCACAGCGTGCTGTCGCCGGGGGTGGCCCCGGCCGGCTGCGACGATGCGTCCGACGGCCCGGCCTGCCGCTCAGCGGCGGGCCGGGCACCGATATCGTCTGTCGGCGGTGCGTGACCGTGGCGGCGTGACCACCATGTGTGGAACGCGGCCGTGGCGATCAGCAGTACTGCTGACACCAGCAGCAGCTCCGGTCCGTCCGGGCCGTGCCCGACCAGATTGGCCACGGCGTCGGCCACCGCGACCGCGGTGAAGAGCGCGGCGAGTTCGATGACGTCCCGCCGCCAGTGGTGGACGGGACGCCCGTGCTTCGCACGCGTCACATCAGACATGTCTCGACTCATGCAGCCACTGTGAAGGAACGGTGTTGCGTGATCACGAACGCTTTGTGACCGGGCGGTAAAGATCGCTTCTGCACCTTTTGTCGTTTCTTTAACGGTTGCGTTGCTGGCGCCGGACGACCGTGTGTCCTGCCTGGTCGACCGTCCGCGTCACCCCGGGGTGTAGGACGTACGGCGTACGGGACTACGTCAGGCGGCCACCTCCGCGACCAGCGTGCTGCGGAGCCGACGGGCCTGGGCCACCAGCCGGGAGGAGCCACGCCGCTCCGCTATCTGCGCCAGGTGCGGCACCTCGCCCCGCGCACCGGACCGCTCGGCGCAGTCCGCCGCCACGGCCACCAGATCCCCGAGCCCACGGGGCGGGGTGGGCGGCCGGTCGCCGGTGAGGTCCCCGAGCAGAGCGGGCAGGGTGTGCCGGAGCATCTCCCAGATCGTGGCGTTCGCCCCGGTGGCCGCCGCGGTCCGTACGGACTCCACGAGCCGCGCCGGCTTTACCGCCCCGCTGCCCACCAGCTCCCCGAGGTCCGTGCCCAGCCGCTCCGCGTCGAGCTGTTCACGCGCCGCCAGCACCAACAGGGCGTCCACGGCGGCGAGCCGGTCCTCCTCGTGCCGGGCGCCGAGCGCGTACGCCAGGCCCAGGTGGAGGGCCGGACCCGCCGCTCCGTCCGACTCGGCGAGCCGGGGGAGGATCTCGGCGGCTCCCCGGGTGTCGTCCACGGCCAGCGAGGAGAAGTCCCGCAGCAGCCGCACCGCCACCAGTTCGCGCCGCTCGGGCAGCAACGCCGTCCAGTGCGGGCGCAGGTCGGCGTCCCAGTGGTAGCAGCGCCACCGGTCGCTGTACACGGACACCGGCCTGCCCAAGGGGTGGAAGTCCGGCGGGAAATCCTGCTGCAGCTCTTCGAGTTCGCCGTACGCCAGCAGGACCCAGGGGCCCGCGGTGCGCCGTCTGACGGGTGGCAGCGCCGGGGTGTCAGCGGTGAGCCAATGTGCGAGCCGGGTGCCCTCGGATGTGCCCAGCGCCGCCGCACGCTCCGCGGCCGCCTCGGCCGCCGCACGGTCCTGGCGCCGGACCCGCAGCAGCGCTTGCGCGAAGTCGGTGGGCGCGACCCGGACGCCCAGGTCGCGGTAGGCGTCGAGCCGGGTGACCAGCTCGTCCGGTTCGAGGATGCCGGTGTTCCAGGTGGGTGTGGACAGGAGGAAGGGCGGCGGATCGGCGTGGATGCGGTGCGCGATCTCCCAGATGCGGGAGTTGAAGGCCCGGCCGAGGGGGCTGTGCACGCAGCCCGCCACGGACAGCGGGTCCTGGAGCGGCGTGTGGAAGCCCTCGGGAGGTGTCTTCCTCAGCAGGGCCGCGAGGATGAGCTCCAGATGGCGCAGGCCGAAGAAGTCGCTCGGATACACGGTGTCGGCGGTGAACCAGCGCAGTCGGCTCGCTACGGGTTCGAGCGCCTCCCGCAGGGCGTCCGGATCCTGGTGGGCGTGGCGGACCAGGCCGTCGAGGGTGCGCTCGAAGGCGGCCACATCGCTACCGGACCCCGCCAGCAACGCCCCTACCTCTTCGGCGAGTTCGGCCACCGACTCCGGAGCGGGCGACAGTCGAACCGGCACCGGAGCGGGTGGCAACGCCTCCTCGTACACCTCCGCCGTCACGTGGATCACGCCCAGGGCCTCGGCGACACGGGCACGCAGGACGGGACTGGACTGTTCGGCACCGGCGGCGAGTACGTCCTGGACCCCCGGGTCGCCGATCTTCGGCGCATACCGCTCCACCAGCTTGACCGCACGCTCCTGCACTTCGGAGTCCGTGTGGCCGAGGGCCTGTGCCAGGCAGGGCAGCAGCTCGTCGACACCGGCCGCGTCCTGGGCGAGCACCTTGCCCAGCAGGACGAGCTGGGTCCGCAGCAGCTTCTTCTCGGTGCGGAACAGCACCGCCTCCGACATCTCGGCCAGCCTGCGGGGCGGGAGTTCGCCGTCCAGGGCCAGCCCGGCCAGCACCGACTGGGCGTGCGCGGCGACCGGAGAGGCGGCGTCCGCGGCGAGCGCCGTCCAGTCGGCCACCCGCTCCCGCTCCTCCTCCCGGGTCGGGGCCAGCGCCTGCAACAGCTGGAGGAACACCCGGACATCGGACGCCCGGCCGCCCCGCAGAAGGCGGGCCACGCAGCCGTCCACCATCGACTTCCGGTCCAAGGTGCCTTCCTCGGTGAGACGGGCGAGAGAGGTGGGCCAGCTGTTGCGCCCCTCGCCCGCCACCCAGCCGAACACCGAGCCGATGTCGTCGATCTCGAATAGAGCGGCCACCAGCTCGGCCAGCTGCGGCTCCTGACGGAGTCGGTCGACAAGGGAGCCCGAGCGTGCCCAGGTGCTGCCGATGTGCATCAGCCAGCCCTGGACATAGGCGTCCGTCGTGGGCACCGGACAGGCGGACAGCCGTACCAGGCCGGTCATCAGCTCGAACGGCACGCGCGCGCTGACCGGCCGCTGGGCGAGCCGATGCGTCACATCGGCGATCCAGGCGAGATCCCGGTCGGCGAGGGTGTCGATCAGCCGGCCCGGCGACGCGGGCGCCCAGGTGAAGTCGGTGGCCGCCAGCCAGTTCGCCACGGCCGCCGCACCGGTCTGGCAGGCCGCGCCGGCCAGATGCAGGGCGGGCAGAACCTGGCGCCCCTGCTCGCTCCAGCGGTCCGCTCGTAGCTCCTTGCGCAGCGCCTTCAACTCGGGGAAGCACGCCCGGCGTTCGGCGTCCGTCATCCCGTCCAGCAGGCTCGCCACCTCGGCGATCCGTCCCGCCCGTACCGCGTCCATCAGCGAACTCATCGCACACCCCCGTCGACTCGTGCTGTTGCCGTTGCCGTTTCCTGTTCCGCCGCGGCGCCGCGCCGCACCATCCGTACCGCCAAGGCGTGCTTGCAGGGCCCGCGCCCGCCCCGGTACTTCGCCCACCACAGACACGTGCAGGTGAGCGCCCCCGACTCGTCCCGCACGCGGTGCACATGGCCGTCCTCCGCGGTCACCGTGCCGAGCGCGCCGTCCACGGCTACGGCGCCGGCCGCCACCAGAGCCTGGGCGGAGCGCAGTCTGGGGTTGTGCCGCTCCACGCGCGCGGAGTCGTACGGCAGCTCCCGATGGAAGTAGGCCGCCTCCGCGGTGTCATAGCCGACCCGGCCCGAGGTGCCGAGGCGGACCAGGGCCGCGCGCACGCGCTCGGGGGTGAGGCCCGAGGCGGCGGCGAGGTCGGTGACGTCGATGCGCGGCTCCCAGGCGAGGAGCACCGAGATCAGCTCCGCGTCTTCGGCGGCCTCGTCGGTGGCGAGCGCCTCGAGGACCCCGCCCTCGCCGGAGAAGCCGCGGGAGGCGTCGGGCGACAGAGTCAGGGTGAGCCGCATGCCCGGCAGCACCATCTCCCAGGCACTGGCGGTCGCCGCCGCGCCCGGGCCGACTGCGGGGCCGTACACCCTCAGGGTGGTGGCGTGCCGTAGCACTCGCTGGAGCGCGATCAGCCGCTCCGGGCCGGGCAGACAGATCGCGCCGGGCACCGCGCGGGTGGTCGGGCGCAGGGCGCGGCCCGCCGGGACCAGCCAGCGCGGACCTCCCGCGGCGCCCCGCGCTCCGGCCTTCGGCAGTGCGCGCAGGAACCGGACCGCCTCGGCGGCGGGGAGTTCGGCGCGCAGGTCGAAGCCGGCCGCGATCACCTGGGACTCCGCGAAGCCGCGCAGCCAGCGGTCGGGGAGCGGGACCTTCTTCTCGACCACCGGGCCGTCGAGGGTGGTCACCGTCAGATCGTCGGGCCCCACGCGCAGGTGCAGCGGATCATCCGTGCCGATCCTCGAAAGCGCCTCGCGCAGCGGGTTGTTGACGTCGACGTTCGTCGTGCCGTGGCCGACCTCGTCGCCGTCGAGGCCCGCCGTCAGCACGTCCAGACGGGCGTACACCCCGCCGCAGCCGGAGAAGGACTCGAAGCGCAGCCGGTCGCCGTTGCCGGTCACCACCGGGTCCAGTGAGGCGCGCAGCTGCCGCTGGTAGTACCGCGCGGCCGCCACGTCGGCCACCGCCAGCAGCCCGGCGGATGCTGCCTGAGGTGCCGTCAGGAACCCGGCGAAGAAACGGGGATGGTCGGCGGTGCCCGTGGGCGTCGCACCCCGTGAGGTCTCCAGTCCCAGGCGCCGGCCGTCCGCGGTGGAGTCCAGCGCGGAGGGTCGGCGATAGGCCACTGCCTGCAGTGATCGCGTCATGGAAAAACCGTAGACGCGACCACTGACAATCGGCTCCGACCTGCGAAAACGCACTCGGTGAGGCGGAGTTGAAGGTGTCGCGCGCCGGGGGATGACGCCGGAGCGCGACACCTGTGAAGGTTACTGGCCGACCCGCCCCGGCTGCAGCACCTGCGTGAACAGCACGGTGCCGTCCTGCTCGCGCAGCCGTACCGTCAGCTCGCCGCTGTCGCCGTCGATGTCGACCTCTCCGAAGAACTGGTAGCCCTCGGCGGGGGAGACGTTGGCGACGGTCGGCGCCTTGAGGAACACCCGCTCCGGGCCGAAGGTGTTGTCGAGCGCGTTGGCCGGGAAGCCGCCGGCGTTCAGCGGACCCGAGACGAACTCCCAGAACGGCTCGAAGTCGGTGAACGCGGCCCGTGAGGGCTGGTAGTGCTGGGCCGAGGTGTAGTGGACGTCGGCGGTCAGCCACACCGTGCCGGTGATCCGCCGGTGCTTGATGAACCGCAGCAGCTCGGCGATCTGGAGCTCACGGCCGAGCGGGGCGCCCGGGTCGCCCTGCGCGACCGCCTCGAGGTTCGGCTTGCCGTCTCCGGCGTCCGGCACGACCAGGCCGATCGGCATGTCGGAGGCGATGACCTTCCACACCGCCCGCGAACGGGACAGCTCGCGCTTGAGCCACTCCAGCTGCTCCCGGCCGAGGATGCCCACCGGGTCGGTGGTCTGGTTGTCCGGGGAGTTGGCGTTGCGGTAGGTGCGCATGTCCAGCACGAACACGTCCAGCAGCGGGCCGTAGTGCTGCGTCCGGTAGACGCGGCCGTCGGGGCGGCGCAGCGTGGAGATCGGGTAGTACTCCGAGAACGCCTGCCGGGCGCGGGAGGCGAGCACGTCGACGTTCTTCTCCGTGTAGCGGGAGTCGCCGAGGATCTCGCCCGGGTACCAGTTGTTGGTGACCTCGTGGTCGTCCCACTGGATGATGGAGGGGACCTGGGCGTTGAAGGCGCGCAGGTTCTGACCGTGCCATCTGCGCGGGTTGCGGAAGGACTCGGTGGCGGACGTCTCGACGATCATCCGGGCGGGCCGGTCGGAGCGCACCCACACCAGACCCGAGTCGGTCGTCACGTCTCCCGTCTGTACGCCCCAGCCCGCCTTGGGCCGCCCGGACAGGGCGAACGCGGGCGCCGCGCCGAGCGCGGTGGGCAGGGTCAGGGCCGCGGAGGCGGCGAGCGAGCCGCGCAGAACACTGCGGCGGCCGGGGAACGGACGGTGTGACATGGGTGGGCCTCCAGGACGGGATCCGGCCAGTGTGCAGTGCCACAACTACTGGTGCGCCGCAGCGCACACGGAAACCACAAGTGAACAACCGACCGACGGGGCAAGGGAACCGATGCCCTCGGAGCCGCGGGCAGCCCCGGATCCCGGACCCGTCACACCGCCTCGGCCATGAGCCGTACGCCCTCACGGATCCGGGTCGGCGACAGATGCGCGTATCCCAGCACCAGCCGTACGTCGTCGTGCTCCACACGCGCGTGCGTGCAGTCCGCGAGCAGGCGCACCGCCACCCCGGCCGCGGCCGTGCCCGCCCGGAAGTCCTCCTCGGGCCCGAACCGTTTCGGCAGTACGGCGATCGCATGGAGTCCGGCGGCGATGCCCGAAACCCGGGAGCCCGGGAAGTACTCCTCCAGCGCGGCGACCAGGGCGTCGCGCCGCTCCCGGTACGCGCGCTGGCAGCGGCGCAACTGCCGGTCGTAGTCCCCGTGCTCCACGAACCGGGCGAACAGCGCCTGGTCGAGGGTGGGATGGCCGAGATCCATCGTCCGTTTGCGCTCGACGACCTCGTCGGCCAGTGCCTCCGGGACGAGCAGCCAGCCGAGGCGCAGCCCCGGCGCGAGTGACTTGCTGACCGAGCCGGCGTAGGCCACGCGCTCCGGGTCCAGGCCCTGGAGCGCGCCCACGGGAGCGCGGTCGTAGCGGAAGTCGCCGTCGTAGTCGTCCTCCAGGACGAATCCGTCCACGGACCGTGCCCAGTCCAGGAGTTCGGCGCGACGTCGCGCGGAGTACGCGATGCCGGTCGGGTACTGGTGGGCCGGGGTCGTCACGACGGCCCGTACGTCCGAGGTCCGCAGCGGGTCGAGGGCGAGGCCCTCGTCGTCCAGGGGGAGCGGCACCGTGGAGACGCCCGCGGCGGCGTAGAGCGCGTTGTGCTGAGGACTGCCGGGGTCCTCGACGCCGACCGTGCGCATCCCGCGCGCGTGCAGCGCGAAACCGAGCAGTGTCGTCGCCTGCGCCACCCCGGAGACGACCACGATCCGCTCCGGGTCGGCGACCACGCCCCGGCGGCGGGCCAGCAGTTCGGCCAGCGCCGTACGGAGTCGGGGCAGGCCGCGCGGGTCGGGGTAGCCAAGGTCCTGGTGCGGGAGCTCGGCCAGTACGCCGCGCTGTGCCGCGGCCCAGGCGGCCCGCGGGAACAGCGACAGATCCGGCGTCCCGGGCACGAAGTCGGCGCGGGCGCCCGGGGAGCGCGGCGCGAGGTCACGCGCGCGTGGCCGGGACGACCGTACGGCACCGCCCACCCAGGTGCCGGCACCCCGGCCACTGCGCAGATAGCCCTCCGCCGTGAGCTGCTCGTACGCCTCGGTGATCAGCCCGCGCGACACACCGAGGTCGGCGGCGAGGTCCCGGCTCGACGGCAGTCGCGTCCCCGGAACGAGCCGCCCGGCCCGCACCGCCTCCCGCAACGCGGCCTGCAAGGCCCGCCCACGCGCACGTGCCGGCGCGGAGGCGGCCGGCAACAACAGCTCCCACGCAACCGAACCACCGCCCGAGCCGCCGCCCTCCGGCTCCGCGCCTGGCGAGCCCGAGCCCGCTGTCGCCGCGTCCGGCGAGTCCGCGCCTGCGAGCCGCGCGTTTCCCGAGCCCCCGCTTGCCAGCGTCGCGCCGAGCGAGCCCGCGCCTTCGAGCTCCGCGTTTCCCGAGCCTCCGCTTGCCAGCCTCGCATCGAGCGAGCCCGCGCCTTCGAGCCGCGCGTTTCCCGAGCCTCCGCTTGCCAGCCTCGCGCCGAGCGAGTCCCCGCCTGTTGACCCCGCGTCGAGCGAGTCCGCGCCTGCGAGCCGCGCGTTTCCCGAACCCGCGCCTGTTGGCCCCGCGTCGAGTGAACCCGCGCCCGCCGGCCCCGCGCCCGCCGGCCCCGCGCCCGCCGGCCCCGCGCCCGCCGGCCCCGCGCCCGCCGGCCCCGCGCCTGCCGACCCCGCGTCCGCCGCCCCCGCGCCCAGCGACCCCCCGCCCACCGGCCCCCCGCCTCCCGAACCCACGCCCTCATCCCCATCCGGATTGGTCTGCGACACCGTCATGAAAGTGGACCTTAATCCGGACCGCCTCGCTTCCTAGCGTCGCTCCCATGAACGCCACCACCACGCGCGGGGCTCTGCTCGCCGCGCTCGCCTGTGTCCTCGTCGGAGGGTCCTTCACCGCCAACAGCGTCCTCGGCGACTATCCGTACGCGGGCGGCCAGTTCCTGCGCTACGGCCTGGCCTGTCTGCTGCTCGTCCCACTCGCCGGGCGGGGCGCGACGGCCCGGCTACGGGCGCTCACCGCCCGCCAGTGGATGCGGCTCGCGCTGCTCGCGGCCGTCGGCATGGTCGGCTTCAACCTGGCCGTCATCGCCGCGGAACGCACCGCGGAACCCGCCGTCCCGGGCGTACTGGTGGGCTGCGCGCCGGTGGTCGTGGCCGTCGTCGTTCCGCTTCTGGACAGCCGCCGTCCGCAACGGGTCGTGCTGTACGGCGCCTCGCTCGTCGCCCTCGGTGCCCTGACCGTCCAGGGCTGGGGCCGTACGGACGGGGCGGGCATCGCCTTCTCGGCGTGCGCGCTGGTCGGCGAGGTGGGATTCGCCGTCCTCGCCGTGCCCGTACTGCGCCCCTTGGGCCCCCGGCTGCTGTCCGCCACGGTGTGCGGTGTCGCCGCCGTGGAGTCGGCGGTGGCCGGACTGCTAGCCGACGGCGCCGGATGGCTGCGGCGGCCGGACGCCACCGAGACGGCCGCGCTGCTGTGGCAGGCGGTCATCGTCACCGTGATCGGCTTCGTGTGCTGGTACATGGGCATGCAGCGGATCGGCGCGGAGCGCGCCACGCTGTTCTCCGGCCTCATCCCGGTCGCCGCGGCCTGCACCGCACCATTGGTCGGAACGGGCTCCTACGGCGCCGCACAGGCCGCGGGCAGCGCCCTCGTGGGCGCCGGAGTCGCCCTGGGGTCCGGCGCGTTGGCCCGACGCGGCTCAGCGGCCACCCGCTCAGCGGCCGCCGTCTCAGCGGCTGCCGTCGAGGACGACCCGCGCGACGAGCGCCGGGTCGTCGTTCATCGGGACATGACCGCAGCCGGGCAGCCGGATCAGCCGGGCCCGGGGGATGATCTGCTTGGCGCGGACCCCCTGGCGGCGGATCAGCACCCGGTCCTTGCTGCCCCAGGCCACGGTGACCGGAAGACCGGGGATGTCGTCGGTGAACTGGACGGTGTTCCCCGCGCGGAGGGTCTCGGCGAAGCCCGTGGCGTTCGCGAGGGCCAGCGTCTCGGCGATCACGGCCTCGGGTGAACGGCGGCCGGGCCGGGCGTAGATGGTGCTCGTCAGGGCGGTGCGGCCGGCCGCCGTGCGGGACAACTGCCGCACCAGCGGCAGCGGCATGCTCTGGGCGATCCTTCGCATCGACAGCAACAGGGTGAAGGCGTAACGGCGTTCGGCTTGCGTCCAGAACCCGGCGGGGGACAGCGCGGTGACGGACCGTACGAGCTTCTCGCGGCCCAACTCCAGGGCGAGCAGGCCGCCCAGCGAGTTGCCCGCGACATGCGGCCGGTCGATCTCGAGCGCCTCGCACAGGGCACCGAGCGCGGCGGTCATCGTGGGCAGGTCGTGCGGCAGCCCGTCGGGCAGCGCCGGGGACGCGCCGAACCCGGGCAGGTCGACGGCGATCACATCACGCTCGGTCGCGAGGATGTCCAGCACCGGGTCCCAGGCCTGCCGGTGGTGACCTATGCCGTGCAGCAGGAGCAGCGGTTCGCCGCGCCCCACGCGCGCGTAGGAGAGGGTCACGGACCGCAGACCCCGGGGGGAGGGGACCTCGAAGGAGACGGTGGCGGACATGGGCGCTCCTCGTATGGGACTCGTCGGACGTCGTAGACAGCTTGTCAGCAATTGCTACCGGCGGGTAGACCAGATGGGCACCCAAGACCCGGACGGCCCTGGAAGGAGTCGCAACCCGGCGCGATTCGAGTGCTGTTCTTTGCGTCTGCGACGGCTCGCCTGGACACGGCCCGGCGCGTCGGCTGGGATGGATGCCGTGAGCACCGACATCGTGACCGACGTCTTCGAAGAGCACCGCCCCGTCCTCCTGGAAGTCGCGTACCGCATGCTCGGACGCGTCGCCGACGCCGAGGACGTCGTCCAGGAGGCCTGGCTGCGCTGGACGGGCGGGGACCGCGCCGAGGTGCGCGACCCGCGCGGCTTCCTGGTACGCGTCACGACCCGCCTGGCCATCGACCGGCTGCGCCAGGTCAAGGCCCGCAACGAGGCATACGTCGGCCCCTGGCTGCCGGAGCCGTACGTCACCGATTTCGGCGACACCGTTCCGGACACCGCCGAACGGGCCGTCCTCGCCGACACCGTCTCCCTCGCCGTCCTCGTCGTCCTGGAGTCGCTCTCGCCGCTGGAGCGGGCGGTGTTCGTGCTCAGGGAGGCCTTCGGCTACCCCTATGCCGACATCGCCACGATGCTCGACCGGGGCGAGCCGGCGGTCCGCCAACTGGCCGGACGGGCGCGCAAACACGTCGACGAGCGCAAACCCCGCTATGACGTCGACCCCGTCGAGCGCCGCGACCTGACCGAGCGTTTCCTCGCCGCAGCGTCCGAGGGCGACCTGGAGGGCCTGATGTCGCTGCTCGCCCCGGATGTCCGCCTGGTCGGCGACAGCGGCGGCAAGACCAGGGCGCCCCTGCGGATCGTGGAGAGCGCCGAGAAGGTGGGCCGCTTCCTCATCGGCGCCGCGGAAAAGGGCGTACCCGAAGTGTCCTTCCGCTTCTTTGAGGTCAACGGCGGTCCCGCCCTGCTCGCCACCGTCGACGGCAGGCCCGACAGTGTCTTCCAGTTGGAGATCCTGGACGGTCACATCCAGTCCATCTACGTGATCCGCAACCCCGACAAGCTGCGGTCCCTGGACCTCGACTAGGCGCCCTACGGCACCCCGGCGCACCGCGCACAAGGGATCGAGGATTGGTCTTGACCAAGGGTGGGGGCCGCCCTATGGTCGCAGAGAAGTGCAACAACCTTTAATAAACAAGGGCGCTAAAACGCCGCCGGAACACGGCGATTGCGGAGGACAGGGTGGGGACCACGCAACTGGAATCGGTGCCGGAACCGAAGTACTGGCATCTCAAGACCGTGCTCAGCGAGGCGCTGGACTCCGAGTTCGCCGTGGGCGAGATCCTGCCCAACGAACGCGATCTCGCCGCCCGCTTCGGCGTGGCCCGCGCCACGCTCCGCCAGGCTCTGGAACAGCTTGAACTGGAAGGCCGGCTGCAGCGTCGCCGCGGTGTCGGTACGACGGTGGCGCCGCCGCGCGTGGGGGTCGCGGTCGGCACCGAGCAGCACCTGTGGCCGGGGGCGGCCGGGGACGACTGGCAGCCCGCCGACAGCACGCTGGAGGTCCCGCCCGCGAGCGTGGCCGCAGTCCTGGAGACCGGCGCCGACGAGGCAGTGCACCTGGTGCGCCGCTCGCGGGTGTCGCACGGCCAGCCCGTCGCCGCGGAGCTGCTCTACGTGCCCGCGACCTCGGTGCCCGACCTGTCCGCCATCGACGCGCCCGCCGGGGCGGCACGCGCGCGTGCCGTGCTGCGCGAGCTTCAGCGCCTGGAACTGGACGGCCAGGAGAGCGCCGTCGAACTCGGCTCGGCCCGCGCGGACGACGCCAAGCAGCTGGACCGGCTCCCCGGCGCGCCCGTCCTCGTCGTCACCACGCGCTACTTCACCGAGGGCCGCACCGCGGCCCTCTCCGTCGCCACCTACCGTGCGGACACCTGCCGGCTCACCTTCGGTGACTCCGGCAGCGTGGAGATCCACGAGGGCCCGGAACGCCAGGCGTCCTGAGCCCAGCAGCCCCCGCAGCGCGAGCGCCCCGGAAACTCTTCCGGGGCGCGAGGCGTTGTACCGTCAACGGCGCGCCGTGACCGTCCCCTCCACCGCGAACAGCTGCTCCTCCACATGGTCCAGGGCCAGCCGCAGCGCCCCCGTGGCGACGGCCGCCTCGCCGAGGAGGGACAGTGCGACCTTCGGCGGCCGCAGGCAGTAGCGCGCCAACTCCCGGCGCAGCGGCTCCAGTACACCGTCCAGACCGGCCGCCCAGCCGCCCACGACGACCAGTTCCGGGTCGAGGGCCAGCACCAGGGCGGCCACATCGTGGACGAGCCGCTGGATGAACCGCTCCACGGCCGCGCGGGCCCGCTGGTCGCCCTCGCGCGCCTTGGCGAACACCTCGGCGACCGCCTGCTCGTCGAGCGGATGCAGCGGCTCGTCCGTGGTGGACAGCAGGGTCTCCGGCGTCGCCTCACGCCCCAGCAGATGCAGCGCGCCGATCTCACCGGCCGCCCCGCCGAACCCCCGGTGCAATCGCCCGCCGATCAGCGAACCGGCGCCCGGGCTCAGCCCGGCCAGCACGAAAACGATGTCGTCGGACTCGGTCGCGGCACCCTTCCAGTGCTCGGCCACCGCGGCGGCGTTGGCGTCGTTCTCGACCAGCACCGGGCACTTGAAGGACCGGCTCAGCCGCTCGCCCAGCGGCAGCCCCGACCACTCGGGCAGCGCCGTGCTCAGCCGTACCGTGCCGTCCGCCTCGACGATCCCGGGCGTCGCCGCGCCCACCGCCCGCAGCGAGCCGCGTGCCACCCCGGCCCGGCGCAGCAGCTCGGCGACCGCGGTACGCAGCTTCTCCAGCCGCTCGTCGGCGGTGGCCGTCTCCTCGACGTCCTTGGCGATGGAGCCGAGCACCCGGCCGTCCAGGTCGGACAGGAGCGCGGCGACCCGGTGCGGCCCGATGTCCAGACCCAGCAGATGACCGGCCTCGGCCCGGAACCGGTACCGCCGGGCCGGCCGCCCCTGACGCCTCGCGACGCCCTCGTCGGCGGCCTTCTCGACGACGTAACCCGCCTCGATGAGGTCCTCGACGACACCCTCGACGGTCGGCCGGGACAGTCCGGTCACCCGGGTGATCTCGGTCAGCGTCGCGCAGTCCGTGGCACGCAGCGCGTGCAGCACCACCGCGGAGTTGATCCTTCGCAGCAGCGAGGGATCCCCGCCGGTCAGCCGCCCCACCGTCCGTCCTCCCAGCTTGTGCGCGTGTTGGCCGGATCGTACTCGGCCCTGCGGACCCCGGCGAGTGCCGGGCGACCGGCGGCCTACCGACCGGTCCGTCCAGACCGTCCCGGACGCCCGGTCACCCCGGCGCCACGAACCCCGACTCGTACGCCGCGATCACCGCCTGCGTACGGTCCCGGGCTCCCAGCTTCGCCAGTACGGCGCTCACATGCGACTTCACCGTCTCCGTGCCGACGATCAGCCGGGCCGCGATCTCCGCGTTCGACAGCCCGCGCGCCATCAGCCGCAGCACTTCCGCCTCCCGCTCGGTCAGCCGGGCCCGCTCCATCGCGGCGCGCGCGGCGGGGTTGCCGCCGTTCTCGCCGTGCTCGGCGGCGAGCTGCCGCACCGACGCCGGGAACAGCAGCGACTCGCCCTCCGCGACCAGCCGGACCGCGTGCACGATCTCGGCGGGCCGGGCCCGCTTCAGCAGAAACCCGTCGGCCCCGGCCCGCAATGCCTCATAGACGTACTCGTCGTTCTCGAACGTCGTCACCACGAGGATCTTCGGCGGTTCGTCGACCGTCCGCAGCACCGCGCGCGTGGCCTCGATCCCGTCCAGCAGCGGCATCCGTACGTCCATCGCGACCACGTCCGGCCGCAGGCTCCGCACCAGCGGTATGACCGCCGCCCCGTCGGCGGCCTCCCCGACGACCTCGATGTCCGGCTGCGCGTCCAAGACGGCCCGCAGGCCCGCGCGTACGAGGGGTTCGTCGTCGACAAGGAGAACGGTGACCGGCATCCGGCCAGCGTAGATCAGCGCAACGGCAGCTCGACGTGCACCTGCCAGTCACCGTCGGCGGGACCGGTCCGCGCCCGCCCGCCGAGCAGGGCGGCCCGCTCACGTATGCCCCGCAGCCCGCTGCCCCGGCCGGGACCGGGTATCTCGGCCGTCAGTGGATTGCGCACCTCCAGGACAAGGGCGCGGTCCGTGACGTCGACGCGTACCCCGGCGGGGACGGCACCCGCGTGCCGCAGCACATTGGTCAGCGACTCCTGGAGGATGCGGTAACCCTCGCGCGAGACCGGTCCGGGCACGGTGTCCAGCGGGCCGGTGAACTCGGTGTCGACCTTCGCCCCGGCGGTGCGGGCAGACTCCAGCAGCCGGTCGGCGTCCACCAGGGTGGGCCGGCTGCTCGCGGGCCGGTCCGACTCCCGGAGGATGCCCAGGACGCGCTCCAGATCCTCGAGCGCGGCCCGGCCCGTCTCCTCGATGGCCTCCAACGCCCGGTCGGTGAAGGCCGGATCGCCCGCCGCACGCGCGGCCCCCGCCTGGACGACGGCGACGGTCAGCGCATGACCGATCGAGTCGTGCAGCTCACGCGCGATGCGGTTGCGCTCCAGCAGTTGTTCGGTGCGCTCCTCCAAGGCGGCGAGCCGCTCGGCGGCCGACGGGCCGAGCAGCCGCCGGGCGACCGCGGTGACCAGTTCGCCGAGCCCGATCACGACGCCGTACAGCACGACGAGCGGGACCGGCGCCAACAGGGCGTACGCCCAGTGCGGTTGCACGTCCCGCAGCACCGGGGTGTCACCGGGATGCCCGCCAACCGCGATCTGCACCAGCTCGAACACGAGGATGGGCAGCCAGACGGTGGCGAACATCGCCACCGCACCCAGCACCATGCGCGCCTGAAGCCACAGCACGGTACGCAGCCGGTCCCGCCAGTTCATCGACGGCTTCACGGAGATGACCGACTCTTCGTCGCCCGGCATGAGCAGCAGCCGCGCCTGCACGCCCTCACCCCTGCGGACGGCCGTGATCAGACCGACCGGGAGCAGCACCAGCGCGGGCACCCAGGGAGTCGACGGGTCGATGAACATCCACACGCTGACCATCAGCATCGGCACCCACAGGTGCAGCAGGCGTGTGTACGTCGTCCCCCGGAGCAACGGGCGCAGGAAGCGGGTCATTTCGTCATCGTGCCAGCCGCCACTGACAACGAGCCTCCCCCGCCCGGGGGAGAGGATCTCCACGCGCGGGGGAGGCCCCGACGCCCCGCGAACAGCCACGCTGCATGCCATGACCAGCATCGAAGTCCAAGCCCTCACCAAGGAGTACGGCACTCGCCGAGCCGTGGACCACCTCACCTTCAGCGTGCTCCCCGGCCGGGTCACCGGCTTCCTCGGCCCGAACGGCGCCGGGAAGTCCACCACCATGCGGCTCGTCCTCGGCCTCGACCGGCCGACCTCCGGCACCGCCACCATCGGCGGCCGCCCCTACGCCGACCTTCACGAACCCCTGCGCCGCGTGGGCGCCCTGCTCGACGCACAGGCCGCGCACGGGTCCCGCACCGGCCGCGACCACCTGGGCATCCTCGCCGCAGCCAACCGCATCCCTCGCGCCCGGGTCGAGGAGGCGCTGGAGGAGACGGGGCTCGCCTCCGTCGCACGGCGCAGGGTGAAGACGTACTCCCTGGGCATGCGCCAGCGCCTCGGCATCGCCGCCGCCCTGCTCGGCGACCCCGAGGTGATCATGCTCGACGAGCCGTCCAACGGCCTGGACCCCGAAGGCATCATCTGGATCCGCGAGTTGCTGCGCCGCCTCGCACGGGAAGGCCGCACCGTCCTGGTCTCCAGCCATCTCATGAACGAGACCGCCTCCTTCGCCGACCACCTCGTGGTGCTCGGCAGAGGGCGACTCCTGGCCGACACTCCGATGCGGGAGTTCATCCACGCGCGCGTGGAGCCGAGCGTACGGATCCGCACCACGGATCCCACCGCCCTCAAAGCCGCCCTGGCCCAGCACGGCCACGACGCCGCCGAGCACACGGACGGGCACTGGACGGTGCACCACGCGCGCGTGGACGAGATCGGCCGGATCATCTCCGCCGCGGGCGTCCCCCTCCTCGAACTGGCCGCGCAGGAGGGCACGTTGGAGCAGGCCTATCTGGACCTGACGTCGGACGAAACCGAGTTCACCGCACCCTCGCAGGAGGCCTGACATGGCGTTCGCACCCGCACTCCACGCCGAGTGGCTGAAGATCCGTACCCTGCGCTCCCTGTGCGGCACGCTCTTGGCGCTGTTCGCCGCGACGACGGCGTTCTCGGCCCTGGCCGGAGCCACCACCTCGGAGCCGGACCTCGACCCGCTGTTCACGGCGCTGTCCGGAGTCCTGCCCGGTCAGATCGCGGCGATCAGCTTCGGCGCGATGGCCGTTTCGGCCGAGTATCACGGGGGCGCGCTGCGGCTGTCGCTGTCCGCGGTTCCGCAGCGCGGACGGTGGTTCGCGGCCAAGGTGGCGGCGATCGCCGTACCGGCCCTGATCGTGGGACTGACCACGACCCTCGCCGCTTTCGCCGTGGGACGCGCCGGACTCGGCGACGCGGCGAGCGGCCTCACCACAGCCGAACAGGTACGCGGAGTCCTGGGATCCGCGCTCTACCTCACGCTGATGGCCCTGTTCGCGGCCGGACTCACGGCCCTGCTGCGCAGCGGCGTGGCCACGCTCTCCCTGCTGATCCCGTTCGTGCTGATCGTCTCCTTCGTCATCGGCGACGCGGCCGGCGGAGTCACCGACTTCCTGCCCGACAAGGCAGGGCAGGTGGTCCTGTACGAGACACACGACGGGACGCTCGGCCCGTGGTCCGGGCTCGCGGTGACCGCGCTGTGGACCGTGGGCGCCCTGCTGGCCGGGGCGTGGAGCGTCCGTCGGCGGGACGCCTGACCGAAGGTCGACTGACGCCCCGCCAATTGTCAGTGGTGACCGGTTTACTGGATCACATGGACATCGCGAAGGACCTCGCCCTGATCGACGGGCTCCGCACCCGGGCCATTCCCGCGGAGCCCGGCGGAGACGGGTACCTGCAGGCCGTCTTAGGGTTGCGCCATTGGCCGAGCGCGGAGGACTGCTACGCCTACGAGGCGGCCATGGCCGAGCGATTGACCGAACGGTGGGGAGAACCGTCGCGGTGGGGCACCACCACGCTCATCGAGCGCGGCGCGCGTGGTGAGCGAATACCCGAGCCGTGGGCGTGGCTGAGCGAGTGCGCGACCGAACTGCTCACATGGGAAGCGTCCGCTCGCTGGGTCACCATGACGGTCATCGACGGGGACAGCGAGGAACTGCCCCAGGTGTACGTCGTGGTCACGACGACGGATCCGCTGTGACCCGCAGCCGCGCGAA
This sequence comes from Streptomyces sp. NBC_00287, assembly GCF_036173105.1. Taxonomy (NCBI): domain Bacteria; kingdom Bacillati; phylum Actinomycetota; class Actinomycetes; order Kitasatosporales; family Streptomycetaceae; genus Streptomyces; species Streptomyces sp. NBC_00287. Next base: position 1,487,228 of record NZ_CP108053.1, on the reverse strand, counting down.
CTCCTCCGCCATCGTCTGAGCCGTCCAATGCGCGTTCAACCCACTGGGATTGGGCAGCACCCACACCCGGGTGTCCCCGATCATCCGCTCCTGCGGCCCCACCTGGGCCTTGCGGTCGTCGAAGGCCGCGCGGTACGCGGTCACCCCCACCACCGCCAGCCAACTCGGCCGGACCCTGTCGACCTTCGCGGCCAGCAGCCGCCCGCCCTCCCGGTACTCCTCGGCCCCCAGCTCGTCCGCGCGAGCCGTCGCCCGCGCCACGACATTGGTGATGCCGAGCCCGTACGACAGCAACTCCCCCTGCTCCGACGGCTTGAGCAGCCTCGGGGTGAACCCGGACAGGTGCAGCACCGGCCAGAAGCGGTTGCCGGGACGGGCGAAGTGGTGGCCCGTGGCGGCCGTCATCAGCCCGGGGTTGATACCGCAGAACAGCACGCGGAGGCCGTCCGCGACGACGTCCGGTACGAGACGGTCGCGGGCGGCCTCCAGCTCCGCGGGAGTGAAGCGCGTCAGAGGATGGCTCCGGGGGTGTAACCGGCCGCCTCCGGGCGCTGCTTCACAATCTCTTCGATACGGCCCACGACGGCGGCCACCTGGTCGGCGGCGGCGCCCGTGAAGGACAGCTTGTCGGCCATCAGCGCGTCGAGCCCAGCGCGGTCCAGCGGAATGCGTTCGTCCGCCGCCAGCTTGTCGAGCAGTTCGTTGCGCTCGGCGCCCTGCTCACGCATGGCGAGCGCGGAGGCGACCGCATTCTCCTTGATCGCCTCGTGCGCGACCTCGCGGCCGACGCCCGCGCGCACCGCGCCCATCAGCACCTTGGTGGTGGCGAGGAACGGCAGGTAGCGGTCCAGCTCACGGGCGACGACGGCCGGGAAGGCGCCGAACTCGTCGAGCACGGTCAGGAAGGTCTCCAGCAGACCGTCCAGCGCGAAGAAGGCGTCCGGCAGCGCGACCCGGCGCACCACCGAGCAGGACACGTCGCCCTCGTTCCACTGGTCGCCCGCCAGCTCTCCGGTCATCGAGGCGTACCCGCGCAGAATGACCATCAGGCCGTTGACGCGCTCGCACGACCGCGTGTTCATCTTGTGCGGCATCGCGGAGGAGCCGACCTGGCCCGGCTTGAAGCCCTCGGTGACCAGCTCGTGCCCGGCCATCAGCCGGATCGTCTTCGCGAGCGAGGACGGCGCCGCCGCCAGCTGCACCAGCGCGGTGACGACCTCGTAGTCGAGGGAGCGCGGGTAGACCTGGCCGACCGAGGTGAAGGCCTGCGCGAAGCCGAGGTGCCCGGCGATCCGCTGCTCCAGCTCCGCGAGCTTGGCGGCGTCCCCGCCGAGCAGGTCCAGCATGTCCTGCGCGGTGCCGACCGGGCCCTTGATGCCGCGCAGCGGGTAGCGGCCCAGCAGCTCCTCGACACGGCCGTAGGCGACGAGCAGTTCGTCGGCGGCGGTCGCGAAGCGCTTGCCGAGAGTGGTGGCCTGCGCGGCCACGTTGTGCGAGCGGCCGGCCATGACCAGCTCGCCGTACTCACCGGCCAGCTTGCCCAGCCGCGCCAGCACGGCCACCGTACGGTCGCGCATCAGCTCGAGCGAGAGCCGGATCTGGAGCTGCTCGACGTTCTCGGTGAGGTCGCGGGAGGTCATGCCCTTGTGGACGTGCTCGTGCCCGGCGAGGTCGTTGAACTCCTCGATCCGCGCCTTCACGTCGTGCCGGGTGACCTTCTCGCGCTCGGCGATGGAGGCCAGGTCGACCTGGTCGAGGACACGCTCGTAGTCGGCGAGCGCCTGGTCCGGCACCTCGATCCCGAGGTCCTTCTGGGCCCGCAGCACGGCGAGCCAGAGCTGACGCTCCAGCTTCACCTTCTGCTCGGGGGACCAGAGCGTGGCGAGCTCGGTGGAGGCGTAGCGTCCGGCGAGGACGTTCGGGATGCGGGGCTTGGCGGGCGCTGAAGTCACGTGTACGGATTCTACTGGCGGTTTGTGCAGGCCAGCGCCACCGGGTGGTTTGGCGGAACCTACGAAACCGTTTCCGGACCCTCGTACGGCAGCAGCTCAGGACGCTTCGGCGGCAGGCCGTCGCCCGAGGAGCGCCCGGTCAGCCGTCGGCCTATCCACGGCAGCAGGTACTGCCGGGCGAACCGGGCGTCCGCGACCCGCCGGGCGGCCCAGCCCGGCGGCAGCGAGGCCGGCAGCGGAGTGCGCCACTCCGGGTCCTCCGGCTCGTAGCCGAGCGTCTGCCACACGGCCTCCGCGACCCGGCGATGGCCCTCGGCGGTCAGATGCAGCCGGTCCACGTCCCACAGGCGCGGATCGCCGAGCGACGGGGCGTCGTAGAGGTCGACGACGAGTGCGCCGTGCCGCTCGGCAAGCTCCTCGACGCAGATGAACAGCTCCTCCATACGCGGCCGGAACCGCTCCAGCACCGGGCCCTGACGACCCGGGCTGCGCATCAGCACCAGCTGCTTGCAGGACGGCGCGAGGCGCTCCACGGCCTCCTCCAGCAGCCCGCGCACCCTGCCCATGTCGCACTTGGGCCGCAGGGTGTCGTTCAGACCGCCGACCAGCGTCACCACGTCGGCCTCCATGGCCGCCGCGACCTCGATCTGCTCCTCGACGATCTGCCCGATCAGCTTGCCCCGCACCGCGAGGTTGGCGTACCGGAAGCCGGGCGACCTGGCCGCCATCCGCGCGGCGAGGAGATCGGCCCAGCCCCGGTAGGAACCGTCCGGGAGCAGGTCCGACATGCCTTCGGTGAAGGAGTCGCCGACGGCGACCAGGCTGGTGTGTGCGGGGTTCGTGTGCATGGCGAGGCAAATGGTATCCCGAGGCGCATACCCGTCGGTCGGTCGCCCCGGGATCCCCTGTCAGGCCTCAGGCCCGCTGCCCGAACAGCTCCCGCAACACATCCTCCATGGTCACAAGCCCCGACAGCCGTCCGTCGTCCCCGAGCACCGCCGCGAGATGCGTACGGCTCCCCCGCATCGCGGTGAGCACGTCGTCCAGCGGTGTGCTCTCCCGTACGCGCGCGATGGGCCGCATGTCCGGCACCCGGAACGGCAGATCCCGCGGTGAGGCGTCCAACGCGTCCTTCACATGGAGGTAGCCGACGATCCGGCGCCCCTCGTCCACCACCGGGAACCGGGAGAACCCGGACTCGGCCGACAGGCCCTCCAGCTCCTCCGGCGTGACGCCCACGCGCGCGTAGACGACACGTTCCAGCGGGAGCACAACGTCCTGCACGGGCCGGCGGCCCAGTTCCAGGGCGTCGTGCAGCCGCTCCCGGGCGCGCTCGTCGATCAGGCCCGCCTCGCCGGAGTCCCGCACCAGGCGTGCCAGCTCGGCGTCCGAGAAGGTCGCGGTGACCTCGTTCTTGGTCTCCACGCGCAATAGCTTCAGCAGGGCGTTCGCGAAGGCGTTGATGGTGAAGATCACCGGACGCAGCGCCCGGGACAGGGTCACCAGCGGCGGCCCGAGCAGCAGCGCGCTGCGCACCGGCTCCGCGAGCGCGATGTTCTTCGGCACCATCTCGCCGAGCAGCATGTGCAGATACGTCGCCAGGGACAGCGCGATCACGAAGGACACGGCATGCCCCGCACCCTCCGGCACACCCAGGGCGTGGAACACCGGCTCCAGCAGGTGTTCGATGGCGGGCTCCGCGACCACACCCAGGATCAGCGTGCACAGGGTGATGCCGAGCTGGGCCGCGGCCATCAGCGCGGACACGTGCTCCAGGCCCCACAGCACGCTCTTCGCACGCCGGTCGCCCTGTTCGGCGTATGGCTCGATCTGGCTGCGCCGCACCGAGATCAGCGCGAACTCGGCCCCGACGAAGAAGGCGTTGACGACGAGGGTCGCCAGACCGATCAGCAACTGGATCGCGGTCACAGCGTTTCCCCCTTGTCGTCGGAGGCGTCGAGGAGCGGCGCGTGCATGAGCACCCGCGCCGCCCGGTGCCCCGAGGCGTCCGTGACGTCCAGCTGCCATCCGGCGACCTGTACGCGGTCACCGACCTCGGGGATCCGGCCGAGCTCGGTCGCCACGAGTCCGGCGAGCGTCTCGTACGGCCCCTCGGGTGCCCGGAGGCCCACCCGGGCGAGTTGGTCGACGCGGGCCGAGCCGTCGGCCGAGAACAGGGCCCGGCCGGAGTCGTCGCTGCCGGCGGGGGCGAGGTCGGGCGTCTCGTGCGGGTCGTGCTCGTCGCGCACCTCGCCGACGACCTCCTCGACGATGTCCTCCAGCGTCGCCACGCCCGCCGTACCGCCGTACTCGTCGATCACGACGGCCATGGTGCGCTTGCCCGAGAGCCGGTCCAGCAGCCGGTCGACGGTCAGGGACTCCGGTACGAGCAGCGGTTCGCGCATCAGCTCGGCGACCCGCACCCGGGGCCGCCGGGCGGCGGGCACGGCCAGGACGTCCTTGATGTGCGCGGTGCCCACGACGGAGTCGAGGCCGCCGCGGTAGACGGGGAACCGGGACAGGCCGGTCGCGCGCGTGGCGTTCGCGACGTCCTCGCAGGTTGCCGACGCCTCAAGGGCGATGACCTGCACGCGCGGGGTCATCACGTTCTCCGCGGTCAGGTCCGCGAGGTTCAGGGTCCGCACGAAGAGCTCGGCGGTGTCCGCCTCCAGGGCGCCCTGCTTGGCGGAGTGCCGGGCGAGCGCCGCCAGCTCCTGCGGCCCGCGCGCGGAGGCGAGCTCCTCGGCGGGCTCCACGCCGAAGCGGCGCACGATCCGGTTGGCGGTGTTGTTCAGGTGGGTGATGAAGGGGCGGAAGGCGGCGCTGAACCAGCGCTGCGCGTTGCCCACCGTCTTGGCGACGGCCAGTGGCGAGGAGATCGCCCAGTTCTTCGGCACCAGTTCGCCGACGACCATCAGGACGACCGTGGACAGCGCGGTGCCGATCACAAGAGCGATCGAACTCGCCGTCGACTCCGAGACACCGAGCGATTCCAACGGCCCCGCGAGCAGCCGCGCGATGGACGGCTCCGCGAGCATGCCGACCACCAGGTTGGTGACGGTGATGCCGAGCTGTGCGCCGGAGAGCTGGAACGTCAGATTCCGTACGGCCTTCAAGGCCCCGGACGCGCCCCGCTCGCCGCGCTCCACGGCCGCTTCGAGCTCGCCGCGCTCGACGGTGGTGAGCGAGAACTCGGCGGCGACGAAGGCACCACAGGCCAGCGAGAGCAGGATCGCCACCAGCAGCAGGAGCACTTCGGTCATCGGGTCACCTCCGTCCCATGATCGGACAGGGTGGGAAGGAGCGCGCGATGTCGCGTACTGGGAGGCTCGCCCATGGGCGGACGCTCACACACCTTTCATCAGAGGGCCTTGAACACAGTGGGCTCTCCAAGGGTAAAGGACGAGCAAAGGGGGTCAGTCGGTGAGGGGCTTGACCCAGCGCCGCCAGTGCTCCTCCGGGGCGTAACCCGCCGCGCGCCACGCGTGCTGCGCCCGCTCGTTGCCCGTGTCTATAGGGGCTTGACCCAGCGTCGCCAGTGGTCTTCGCGATGGTAGCCGCCCGCGGCCCAGGTGTGGTGGGCCTGTTCGTTGGCTTCCAGGACCATGGCGTCGACGCGTCGTCCGCCGAGGGCGGCGAAGCGTTGTTCGGCTGCTTCCAGTAGGGCGGTGGCGATGCCTTGCCGACGGTGGTCGGGGTGTACGGCCAGTCGGTAGGCGGAGCATCGCCATCCGTCGAAGCCGGCTATGACGGTTCCGGTGAGGATTTCGTCGCGCTCTGCGAGGAGCAGGGCTTCGGGGTCTCGTGAGATGAGTCGGGCGACTCCGAGGTGGTCGTCGCTGATGCTCGTTCCTTCCGCGGCGTTGCGCCAGAACTGCAGCACGGTGTCGATGTCCGAGAGGGTGGCGCAGCGGATGCGAAGATCACTCATAGGGTGAGCCAAGCAGAGCGCTCGCCCGTCCGGCGAACGGTTTTCCGTGCCGGGGAAGCGAGGGAGGGGCGGGCTTGCTCCACGGTTCGTACAAGCCACGAGCCCGTCAGATGAACATAAATGGGTTTACCTCGGCCTGAGTTCGTGGGAGAGGCTGCGCAGCCAGGGCTCAGCGAAGGCTGGCTCCGAGCTGAAGGTCCGAACGAGACGCTGCCGCACCGACCGTGTCCGCCCGGCCTCGACCAGGGCGACGGCGGTGGCGAGGGCGCGCGTGGGACCCTCCCCGCGGACGGGCGCGCTCACCGTGTCGTCGTGCCAGCGCTGGGGCGGGAAGGAGGGCGCGGTCTTCGGCTCGCGGTCACCCAACAGATGCCACATGCTCCGGTCGAGGGAGACGTTCTGTACCGCTCTCGCCGGCAGATCCCCTGTCCAAGGGTGGTGCTGCTGCCGGCGCCAGGTCTTGGGGCTCGTCTCGGTGCGCGCGGTGATGCCCAGATAGCGAAGCCTGCTCCGAACGACTGGCCAGGGCTCCCGAGAGTCCTCGACCCAGTTGCGCAGGACCGTGTGCAGAGTGGTGAATGTGCGCCCGGCCCAGACCAGGTCGACCAGGGCCAGGGGGCGCCGCCGTCGTGCCAGGTCGCACGGGGCCATCCCCGCAGCCGCGAGGTGCTCGCGCATCCGGCCAAGTCACGCCGCGACAGCCCCGCTGTGCCACCGGCGCACGACAGCGGCAGGCGACCGAGCCGCCCGGACCAGGAGGTCTCCGCGAGCGCACCACCGAGCAGGTCGAAGACACTGTCCGCCGACCGTCCGACAAACCCGCAGGTCCGCGCCACCGGAGCGGGCGACGACCTTCGCCGCACACACCGTCAGCTCGTCCAGGTACCAGAGGTCCGGCTGTTCAACGCCATCCAGCAGCGTGCCGAGCTGGTCAGGGCGCAGCAGGTCCCAGCGGTGCGGCTGGGGCGGATTGCTTGTGGACATACGTACCAGTTCAGCATCGGCAGGCCGCTGGTCACACAGGTGCGCACATATGTCATGTCCGCCACCCAGAGCCGGTCGGGCCGACTTGCGGTGAAGTCCCGGTCGACCAGGTCCGGCGGCGAGGCGTCGGCGGCTCGGGCACGGTCGTCCGGCGCCGCTGTCCGCGCATGACACCCCGATGCCCAGCTCGGCCATCAGCCGCTCGACGGTGCGGCGGGCCACTGCACGCCCTTGCGTCGCAGTGCGCGGGTGATCCGGCGGGTGCCATTGGTGCCGCCGGACCGGGCGTGGACCTGTTCGATCAGCGGCATGAGCTGCTGCCGAACGGCCGCTTCGAGGGTTGGTGGGGTATCGAGTCCTTCTCTCACACCCGCTGGATAAATGTCCGCACTACCTGTTCTGACGCCCTCTGACGGCGAATACAGATGAGCGAGTCCAGCGCGGTGGGCCCGGCCTCGTGGAGAGCCCAGAGACGTACGGTGCGGTCGCTGCCCGCGGCTGCGAAGAGCGGCGCGGTTCCGGCTTCGCCGGTTGCCGCCAGCGCGAGGACAGGATTGTCGGGTCCCGCCAGGGCAGCGATCCGGTGTGCCCGCGCAGCACATCGAGAGAACGCCGGGAGCCGACGTCCCAATGGCGGATCTCGCCGTCGTCGTCCCCGGAGACCAGGCCAGGACCGCCAGTGTGACCGGCCTGCAGGGGCTCGTGGACGAGCCGCCCGGACCACAGCTTCCGCAGCTGTACAACACCGTCCTCGGCCGCGCTGATCAGAACCGGGGACTCCGTTCCGATGTGCCGTGACAACGGCGGTCACCGGCTGGAGATGACCGGGCAGCGGCTCGGTCTGCCGGTCACCGGACGGCGTGGACGCCGAAGCCAGGCTCCAGCATCGGACCGTACGGTCCCGGCTGGCAGTGACTGCGCAAGATGAAGCTCCCGGCCGGGTGCGTCCGGTGGTCCGTCCAGGTCAACGGACACTCACCGTGCCCGCCTCGTCCACGATGACCACGAGGGGACCGGTGGCGGACGGTACGACGGAGATTGACACGACCGGGCTGCCCGCACCGCCGCGGACCGGCGCGAGCGACGGACCAGTGACTTCCGCGTCCCAAAGACAGACGCTGCCGTCGAGAGCGGACGCGCGGCGCTCACCGCGATGTTCGCGGCGCGGAACTCTCGGTTACCCGTCCGCCACCGCCCTGCGGACGCTTGGTCTTTCTGGCGGCGCCAGCCGTCGAATCCTGGTTGGCGTCGGCCTGTCCGGCGACCGGTTTCCGTGCCGGTGAGACGGCGGTTAAACACCCGGCATCTCCCTGAACTGCTTACTCTCTTTTGGGGAGTCGACTAACTAGAAAGTGGTCACTTCCCAATGGGGAGTTGCTTCTGTGTACTGCTGGCGGGGCGCTCGAGGCCTCCCAGACCTACGTACCAGGAGTGAGACATGTCGATCGCCGTTACCGGAGCGACCGGGCAGCTTGGCCGGCTCGTTGTGGAGGAGTTGCTGCGGCGCGGAGTGGCGTCGCGGGACATCGTCGCCACCGGGCGGAACACCGACCGGCTGGCCGATCTGGCCGAGCGGGGCGTTCACGTGCGGCGGGCCGACTTCGCCGATTCCGGGAGTCTCGTCCAGGCCTTCCAGGGGGTGCGGAAGGTGCTGATCGTGTCGACGACGACCGTGGGTGAGCGGTACGACAACCATGTGCGGGCCATCGACGCCGCCGAGGACGCCGGTGCCGAACTCGTCGTCTACACCAGCACGCTCAACGCCCGCACCGCCGGCATGATGCTCGCCGACGCTCATGCGAAGACCGAGCAGTATCTGCGCGACAGCGGCGTTCCCTTCGTCGTCCTGCGCAACGGCTGGTACCTGGAGAACTACACGTCTCAGTTCCCGCTCTACCTGGAGACCGGCGTCGTGCCGGGCAGCGCCGGCGGCGGCCGGGTCAGCGCCGCCTCCCGGCGTGACTACGCGGAGGCCGCGGCGGCCGTTCTCACCGGCGAGGGGCACGCGGGGGCCGTGTACGAGCTGGGCGGGGAAAACGCCTTCACGCTCGCCGAGTTGGCTTCCGCGCTGTCCGACGCCTCGGGCAGGCAGGTCATCTACAGCGACCTTCCTGCAGAGCAGTACCGTGCCGCGCTGCTCGACGCCGGGCTGCCCGCCGAACTCGCCGAAGTCCTCGCCGACTCCGACCTCGGGCTCAAGCGCGGCGAGTTGTTCACCAGCCGTGGGGATCTGCGTCGGTTGATCGGTCGGCCTCCGACCGGTCTCGCCGATGTGCTCACTGGCGCGATCGAGTCCTGACTCGGCGTCAGCCCGGGTCCGGCAGGTAGTGCTGCCCGAGCAGGCGGGCCACCAGCTGGCCACGGCTGCGGACACCGACCTTGGAGAAGATCGACTTCAGATGGTCCTGAACAGTGTTGACGGAGATGTGCAGTTGGGTGGCGATGGCACTCGACGGGGTTCCGGCGATCACCCGCTGGAGCACCTGTCGCTCGCGTCGGGTCAGCTCGTGAACGAGCATCAGGACCTCGGCGATGTCGGAGGCGGGGGCGGCCTCGATGACGACGGCGGTGCCCTTGTCCGGCGTGAGGGCGCCCTCGACCCGTGAGCCGTGCACCGTCAGCCACCGTCCGGACCGGGTCCGTATCCGGGCGTACGCCTCCGGAATCCGGGGGACGGGCGGGCCCGTCGGTTCGGTTGTGTGGGGGTCTGTGTGGTCCGGTTCACCCACGCGGGCCTGGGCTCTCGCCGCCACCTGGTGGATGGCGTACGGCAGTTCGCTGCCGTGCCGGGGCAGGGAGGGCGTCAGCTCGTCCAGCCATCGGCGGGCGGTGTCATTGATGGTCAGGGTCTCGTTGCGCGGGCCGAGGATCAGGACGCCCGGCCCCGACCTGTCGGCCGTGATGCCGACACCGGCGCCCGGACGGTAGGCCGTTCGCCGCAGCCCCGCGGCCAGCGGTCCGGACACCGCGCTCAGCAGGGCTGCCTCGGCGGAAGAGAAGTCGGGCTGGTCGCCGTTGCGGAACAGTGCGATCGCGCCCCAGCACTGCCCGTCGGTGACGCAGGCAGCGCGGACTTCGTGACGGGCGTCGAACGTCGGCAGAACGGTGCGCAGACGGCGACTGGCCTGCCGTAGCTCGCCCGGTGCCCGGCTCAGGATGCCGACGCCTGCCCCGGACCTGGCCAGCGTCACGAACTTGTGCACGTCGTCGACCATGTACTCGTTGTGCGCGGCGAGCGCGTAGACGTGCGGCGGGACGCCAAAGGAGACGTCGTCGGTGATGAGCAGCGTCCACGGGTCGATCGTGCCGAAGCAGGCCGCGTCCCAGTACACGAGGCGGGACAGCCGGGCGGCGACCCGGCGGCGCAGCTGACGCGAATCGGCCTCCTGCGAGCAGATCGCCTCGACATCGCGGACCGCTTCGCGCTGGGCGGTGGACAGCCTCATCCGGCAGCTCCCCTTCCTCGGCACCCCGGCCCGGTGATGCTACCGGGCGGTGAAGATCCCAGAAATTGGGGATACACGCCAGTGCCTTCCCCTCCGTAGCGTTCTTGCGGCCCGCGTCGGGCGCACCACGAATTCACGTATTCACATGGAAGAACCGCGGTTTATCGCTGTGCGGAGGCTCTCGCCCTCCGCCGAACAGGAAGACAAGGAACACATCCTCATGTCCACCGAAGAAGTGCCAAAGCCTGTGCAGATGCTCCAGTTGCTCGCGGGCTTCCAGATATCGCAGGCGCTGTATGTCGTGGCCAAACAGGGCCTGTCCACCGCCCTCGCGGACGGCCCGCTCACCCTGGAGGAGCTCGCTTCCGCGACGGGCACGAACGCCGATGTGCTCCGGCGTATCGTCCGTGCGCTCGCGCCGCTCGGGGTCTTCCGGACCGATGACAATCTGGTCGAGGTCACCGATCTCGGCGCGACCCTCGCCGACGGAGAGCCCGGCTCGGTCCGTGACCTGGCGCTGTTCTGGATGGAAACCCACTACGCGCCCTTCGGCGCACTCCTGCACACGGCCTTGACCGGTGAGAACGCCGCCGGCCACTACTACGGTGAGCCGTTCTTCGACTGGATCTCCAGGTTCCCGGCCCAGGTCGAGACGCAGAACCGGGCCATGGCCGGTGTCACCAAGGGCCTGCGAGCCGGGATGTTCGATGACTATTCGCTGCCGGAAGGCGGTGTCGTCGCCGACGTCGGAGGGGCTGACGGGGCCATGATCTGCCAGTTCCTGGCCGGTGAACCGGACCGGCGGGGCATCGTCTTCGACCGGCCCGAGGTGGTGCCCGCGGCGCGGAAGGTGCTGGCCGAACACGGGCTCGCGGACAGGGTGGACGTCGTCGCCGGGGACTTCTTCGAGTCCGTGCCCCAGGCGGACGTGTACGTGCTGTCCTACATCCTCCACGACTGGGACGACGGGTCCTGTCTGCGGATCCTGCGGACGGTCAAGGCGGCGGCCGCTCGTGGCGCGCGTGTCGTGCTCGTCGAGTCCGTGATCCCACCCGGCGACGCCCCGCACCCCGCCAAGTTCGTCGACCTGACCATGCTGGCCATGCTGACCGGACGGGAGCGCACCGCCGAGGAGTACGAGGCGCTGCTGGACGCGGCCGGATTCACCCTGGATCGAATCGTCGCCACCCCAACGCCGTTCTCGTTCATCGAGGCGACCCTGCGCTGAATCCGGTCCACCCCTTTCAAACGCATTTCCCTGGGCTGTGCCTGCCCGAAGTTTCGCCGAAAACGTCGGGCAGGCACAGCCCATTTTTTCGTTCGCGGTCCCCGCAACAACTGTCCCTCCCGCAGCAACTTTTGATGACCGTCGCGCGTCACCGCTGGCTAGGTTTGATCGCGTTCACGCAAGGAGTGTTCGAGAAAGGAAACGGACATGTCCCATGGAAAAGAAGGGGAATTCTCGCATGGTGCCGCTTGATTCACCGGTGTTCTCCCGCCGCAGGGCGCTCACCTCGCTGGCCGGTGCCGCCGTGGCCGGCGCCGCGCTCGCCGCGGGCGCGCGTCCGGCCCTCGCCGCGGACGAGGACGGCCCGGCCGCCCTCCGGGAGGATCGCGCCGGCGGCCTGCCTCTGGTCATCCACAACAACAGCGGTGAGTTCGCCAACCGCAACATCCACCTCTACATAGTGGGCAGCCGGGGCGACCGTCAGGTCCGGGTCACACCCCGCGGCACGGTTGAGCCGGTCAAGGTCTCCGACAACAAGGACAACGGCTTCACCGACTACGCCATACCGCTCGACGCCCGCGGCACCACGCGGATCCGGCTGCCGCAGATGTCCGGCCGGATCTATGTCTCCCTGGGCGGCAAGCTCAAGCTGAAGGTCGTCCAGGACGGGGCCGGGCGGCCCGCGCTCCAGCACCCGGCGGGCTGGGTGGAGTCCGACCCCAACTTCCCCGTGCTGCACGACTTCGTGGAGTTCACGCACAACGCGTCCGGCATGTTCTGCAACACCACGACGGTCGACATGTTCAGCGTGCCGCTGATGATCCGGCTGTCCGGGAACCGGGACCAGACCACCGGCAGGATGCGGCAGGGCGGCCGGGCCAGGATCTTCCGGGCCATGGAGAACACCCCCGGCTTCGGCAGGCTGGCCGTCGGCGAACGGCGGGTCATCGCGCCGAGTCACGGACTCGACGCGGGCCGGTTCGGCAAGCACTACTTCGACCCGTACATCGACAAGGTCTGGCGGGCCTACCGGCAGCAGCCGCTCCATGTCCGTACCACCGAGGGCGCGTTCACCGGCCGGGTCGACAACGGCAGGCTCACCTTCCACGGCCCCGCGACAGTCTCCATCGCCAAGCCGTCCACGCGTGACGTGCTGTTCTGCGACGGCGCGCTCGCCGCCCCCAACGACGGGGTTCGCGGTCCCGTCGCCGCGATCGTGGGTGCCGCATTCAACCGCTCCACGCTGCTCAGCCATCCCAAGCAGCCCACCACCCGCGCGGCGACCTTCTACAAGCCGGAGATCACCAACCACTACGCGCGGGCCATCCACGCCCAGATGGGCAACGGCAAGGCATACGGCTTCGCCTTCGACGACGTCGCCGACTGGGCGCCGTACATCGAGGACCGCCGGCCGCAGACCATGCACCTGACGCTGACCCCGTTCTGACGGGCAGGTACGGCCGCTCTCCTTTTCGATCCCTTCCGATTTCGGATCCCTTCCGATCCATTCCGGTCTCTTCCTTTCCTCCGACGAAAGGTGATCAGTCATGCCCGTTTCCCGTCGTACGCAGTCGGTCCTCGCCATGACCATGGCGGCGGCCGTTCTCGGTGTCGCCCAGGCGTCGTCCGCCTCCGCCGTCCCGATCGGCAAGGTTCGCCAGGGCAAGGCGACCTACTACAACGACGCCGGCACCGGCGCCTGCGGAAAGCCGCTCGACGCCTCGACCCAGATGCTCGTGGCGGTCTCACCGAAGTACTGGAAGGCCGCCAACCCCAACCACGACCCGCTCTGCAAGGTCAAGGTCCGGCTGACCTTCCGCGGCAAGACCATCACCGTCCCGGTCCGGGACAAGTGCATGGAATGCGGTCCCAAGCACATCGACCTCAGCCAGCCGGCATTCGCGAAGCTGGCCGCTCCCTCCAAGGGCGTTATTCACAAGGTCAAGTGGAAGTTCGTCCGTTGACCCGCCGATTCATTCCGTCGGTCAAGAATCCATTCAATCGAGGAGTTTCCACCATGCCGAAGATGCGTACCGCTCACGCCCTTCTGACCGCCGTGCTGCTGGCGACGACCGGGGCCGGCCTCACCGCGGCGACCGCTTCCGCCACGCCTGCCGCGCCCGCCGAACTTGCCGCGCCCGCCGCCCAGGGCGACTTCGTCGTCAGCAAGGCGGAGTACAACAAGATGTTCCCCAACCACAAGGCCTTCTACAACTACGAGGCCCTGGTCAAGGCGATGAAGAAGTACCCGGCCTTCGCGGACAAGGGCAACGCCAAGACCAAGAAGCGTGAGGCGGCCGCCTTCCTCGCCAACGTCCACCACGAGACGGGCGGCGGGCGCTACATCGTCGAGCAGAACAAGGCCAATTGGCCGTCGTACTGCGACCCCGGGCTGCCGTTCGGATGCCCGGCGGGGCAGTCCGCGTACCACGGTCGGGGGCCGATCCAGCTGAGCACGAACGGCAACTACAAGGCCGCAGGTGACGCGCTCGGCGTCGACCTGCTCCACAAGCCGGGGCTGGTGCAGAAGAACCCCGTCCTGGCGTGGAAGACGGGGCTGTGGTTCTGGATGACCCAGACCGGCGCGGGCTCCATGATTCCGCACAAGGCCATGGTCCAAGGCAAGGGCTTCGGTCAGACGATCCGCAGCATCAACGGCGCCATCGAGTGCAACGGCGGCAACCCGGCCCAGGTGCAGAGCCGGGTGAACACGTACAAGAAGTTCGCCAAGATCCTCGACGTCAAGCCGGGCAACAACCTCAGCTGCTGACCCGTTGACCCCCCACCTTCTTCGGAGCCGAATCCATGAGACGTGCCGCACTGCTGGTCAGTGCCCTCAGCCTCGCCGCCCTGGGCGCCACCGTCGCGCCGGCGCAGGCGGGGCCCGCACCCGCCGACACCGAGACCCGCGCCACCGCCTTCTCCGACCAGGAGCAGGACACCGCCCTGGAGTTCTGGACCGACGCACGGCTGAAAGCCGCCAAGGAGATGACCGCGCCCGCCGCCGCCCCCGAGGCTCCGGCCGTCACGTCGTCCGTGACAGATGACGACGGCGGGCCGCAACTGTCCGTCCCGCCGGTGGTCTTCCCGGCCGCGGAGACCACCGCGTCCGCCGCCGACGAGACGCCGGTGTCCACGCTCGCTTCCGAGCCGAAGCCCTGGAAGCGGGGCGGGCTGATCAGCAGGACCGCGGGCAAGGTGTTCTTCGAGAACGCCGCCGGCGGCGTGTTCGCCTGCTCGGCCACCGTCGCCAACAGCAAGAACAAGTCGGTCGTCCTCACCGCCGGGCACTGTGTGGTGGACGCCCGCACCGGCGAGGTCTACCGCAAGTGGATCTTCATCCCGGGCTACCACAAGGGCAAGCGCCCGCATGGCACCTTCACCGCGAAGAAGCTCTTCCACCTGAAGTCGTACGTGTCCAGCCAGGGCAACGCCAACTGGGACGTCGCGTTCGCCACCTTGCGGGGGCGCGACGGCCGCCCGCTGGCCAAGATCGTGGGTGGCGCGCAGGGCATCAAGTTCAACGCGCCGAACGGGCGTTACGTCCATTCCTTCGGCTACGGCAGTTCGCGCGCCGAGGGCAACGGCGAGCGGCTGAACCACTGCCAGGGCAAGGAACACCGCGACCTCGGGCGCCCCGGCTCCACGATGTGGGGCATCGACTGCGTGCAGACCGGCGGATCCAGCGGCGGTGCCTTCCTCGCCGAGTTCAAGGCCGACAAGGATGTCGGTGTGCTGGTCGGCAACATCGCCGTCGGCACGGAGGTCAGCGAGTACCACCCGCGTCTCGGTGACCGCGCCCGCAAGCTCTACAAGGCCGCGAGCAGGGCCTGATCCCCGCCCGGGGGCGGCGTTCCCCTCCCTTCCCCGCCTCTGGGCTCCCCGGAACACCGGGCGCCGTCACGGGTTTTCGTGCCGGCGCCCGGTGTTCGTGTTTTTGCATGCCGGATCAATTGGCCGCAGAGCCGGAATAAATCCCCCAGCAATTATGGGTGTTGACCGGCGCGGAATCCGGCTGCCACGCTTTCGATATGATTCGTACTCGTCAATTGCTGGCCCTGATAGTCGGCGGAGCGGCACTGGCTCTGGCGGCTCCGAGTGGAATGGCCGGGGCAATGAACAGTCCCGCCGTCACCACACAGCCGGTCGCGGCCGCGGCGGAAAAGCCGAACATTGTCTTCGTCCTCACCGACGACATGTCCTCGAACCTCCTGCCGTACATGCCGGAGGTCCGGAAACTCCAGCGGCAGGGCACGACGTTCAGCGACTTCGTGGTCAGCAACTCGCTCTGCTGCCCGTCCCGGGCGTCCATCTTCACCGGCCGGTACCCGCACAACACCGGCGTCCTCAGCAACGAGGGTCCGAACGGCGGGTTCGGCGCCTTCCACCGCGGCGGGGAGGAGCGGGACACCTTCGCCACGGCCCTTCAGGCCAAGGGCTACCGCACCGCCATGATGGGCAAGTACCTGAACGGCTACAGCCCCACCGACACCGTCGCGGGCCAGAAGCCGTACGTACCGCCGGGCTGGAACCAGTGGGACGTCGTCGGCGGCGGCTACCAGGGCTACGACTACAAGCTCGCCCACAACCACAGGATCGAGTCGTACGGCGACCGGCCCAAGGACTATCTGACCGACGTGCTGAGCGAGAAGGGCACGGAGTTCGTCAGGAAGTCCGCGGCGGCGAACAAGCCGTTCCTGCTGGAGATCGCGCTCTTCACGCCGCACGGCCCCTCCACGCCGGCGCGCCGCCACGAGAACGCCTTCCCCGGCCTCGATGCCCCGCGCAGCCCCGCGTTCGACAAGCTGCCGACCAACGCCCCGCCGTGGCTGGCTGGGCAGGACCGGCTGACTCAGCGCGAGAAGAACACGATCGACCGGAAGTTCCGCAAGCGCGCCCAGGCGCTCCAGTCGGTCGACGAGATGATCGGGAAGCTGCGCAACACCCTGACCAGGGCCGGCGTCGCCGACAACACCTACATCGTCTTCGGCGCCGACAACGGCTTCCACCTGGGCGAGTACCGCCTCAAGGCGGGCAAGCAGACCGCCTTCGACACCGACGTCCGGGTACCGCTGGTGATCGCAGGACCCGGTGTCACGGCAGGCCGGACGAGCGACGCCCAGGTGTCGAACATCGACCTCGCGCCCACCTTCCAGCGGATCGGCGGCGCCCCGGTGTCGTCCCGGGTGGACGGGCACAGCCTGCTTCCACTCCTGGACGGCGGCTCCGACGCCAACTGGCGCACGACCAACCTGATCGAGCACCGCCACGCCGCCTCCTCGCCGGGCGACCCCGACAACAACGGCGGGGAGAGCATCAGCCCGCCGAACTACCACGCCCTGCGCACCAACTCCTACACCTACGTCGAGTACGGCAGCGGGGCGAAGGAGTACTACGACCTCCGCACCGACCCCTACCAGCTGCACAACACCGTGAGGCAGCTCAGCGGCGCCCGGTTGGAGAACCTGCACGACACCTTGACGCGGCTCAAGAACTGCCGCGGCGACGGCTGTTGGAGCGCCGGAAACCCGTAGATCCTTTTTCCGTAGACGCCCCCGCCGCGTAGTGTTGGCGGGGGCCGTCCGCACGCACTGGACGGGCCAGGACCGGCGGAGTGCGGGTGACGAGTGCTGATGGTCGACGGAGGATTCGTCCTGCGTACGGATGCCGGCGAGCGGACGACCGGTGGCGGCCGGTGAGGCTCTCCACCCGGCTCGCCTTCACCGTCGGCGGTGGCGTACCCGTGCTGATCGTGGCCTGCGGATGGCTGCTGCTGAGCCTGATCACCGATGACCTCCGCCGGCAGCAGGACGCCCAACTGCAGGCCCGTGCCACCGTCGTGGCCAAGAACACCAAGAACTACCTGGACGCGGCCGGGACCGACCAGCCGGTCCTCGAGGAGGTCCGTCGGCAGCGGCTCATCAAGTCCACCAGCGGCATGGGCGTATGGGTCACCGGACCCACGGGCACACTGCGAGCCGGCCCTCAACTCCCGCCCGAGCAGCTGCCGTACAGTGCCCCGAAACCGCTGCAGGTCACCTTCGAAGGCCGGGACTGGCTGGTCCTGTCGCTGCCCGTCGCGATCGACCGGACGAGGGACCGGCCCAACCTCTGGCTGTTCTCACCGGACACCGTCGAGGAGGAGCTGGCGCTGGTGCGCCGACGTGTCTACGCCGGGGCCGCGCTGGCCCTGCCACTGGCGGGAGCGGCGGCCTGGGCCATCGCCAACCGGGCGGTGCTGCCGCTGCGGCGGCTGCAACGGCGTACCAGCGGTCTCGACCCGCGCACCAGCTCCGCCCGGCTGGAGCACCGTCCCACCCGCATCGCCGAGGTCGACGACCTCGCGCTCACCCTGCAGACCGTGCTCAACCGCTACGACGAGCAGGTGGCACGTACCGGGGAGGCTTTGGCCACGGCCCGGTCGTTCGCGGCGGCGGCCTCCCACGAGCTGCGCTCGCCACTGACGAGCATCCGCGCCAACCTGGATGTCCTGGCAGGCCCGTTCGAGCTCGACCCGGCGGAACGGGCGGAGGTGCTGGCCGAGTTGGTGGCCGAGCAGGAGAGGCTGGTCGGCCTGCTCACGATGCTGCGCACTCTGGCGCAGGGCGATCTGGTCGAGGCGGAGGCGTTCGCGCCGCTGGACCTGGGGGAGTTGGTGCACTCCTGTGTCGCCGGACTGCGCCGCGCCCACCCCGCGACCGAGGTGTCCGTACGGGCGGCGTCGGGACTGATCGTGCACGGCTGGGCGGAGGGGCTGCGCTCGGCGGTGGACAACCTGCTGACCAACTCCAGGGTGCACGGCAGGGTCGGCGAACGTGCCGCCACCATCGCGGTGACCCTGCGGCAGTCCGACCGGCCGGACGAGCGGATCGCCGTACTCACCGTGGACGACGACGGCCCCGGCATCCCGCCCGAACGCCGGGAGAAGATCTTCGAGCGGTTCTGGCACGGTCCGGACAGCCCCGGCTCCGGGCTTGGCCTCACCCTCGTCGCCCAGCAGATCACCCTGCACCAGGGGCAGGTCACGATGTCGGACCGCCCGGACGGACAGCGCGGCACCCGCTGTGAGGTGCGGCTGCCGCTGACCGGCGTGCGGGAGTTCGAGCACACACTGCCGTTGCTGCGCCGCGACTGGCTGAGCGGCACGGCGGAGGCGTCCGGAATAAATCCCGCCCGCGGCTGATTCCTGCTGGCTCGAATTCCTGCGCTGAATTAATCCCGCCTGGCGTCGATTATTCCCGTAGGGATTCCTTGAGAACGGCATCTTCTCCTTGTCATGGTTCCGGAGAGAACTGTCGGACCCGAGGATGAGAGGAAAGCCGACGTTGAACGGAACCACCGCGGTGGCCCACACGATGTGGCGTGCTCTGCACGTGTGGAAGCGGACGCTGGGCAAGGGCGTGCACACGCTTCCGGTGCCGCCGTCGACGGGAATCGGGCTGAGTGTGCACGTGAGCGGCATCCTCGCCGTCCACGGAGGCCGCGGGGACACGCGTGAGACGATCCTGCTGCCGGAGGACGTCTGCGTCACTCCCGCGGAACCGAACCGACCGCTGGTCGTGTCCCCGAGAGGGGACAGGCCCGCCGTGATCGCGTCCCTCGCCATTCCCGAAGCCATGGTGCGCAGGCTCTTCGGAGAGGAATTCCGGATGGGGGACCGGATGGGGGAGCGCCAGTCCTCGCACCCTTGTCCGGCTGTCACCTCCGACCCTGTGCTCGCCGAAATGGTGAAGGCGGTGGTGGCCGCCAGTGAACTCGGCGCCGACGACGTGTACGCGGACTCGGCGGCGCGTTTCATCCTCGCCCATCTCCGCATTCCGCGGTCGCGTGCCGCCGCCCCGAAGGAGCCGGCGGGCGGTCTCACCCAGCAGCAACTGGAGACCATCACCTCGTACATGAGAGCCAACTTCGCGCACCCCATCACGCTGGACGATCTCGCCGCCCTGGTCTCTTTCAGCCGCTTCCACTTCCTGCGCTGCTTCAAGAACGCCACGGGCGTCACGCCCTACCGGTATCTCACCGAGCTGAGGATCGCGTCGGCGCGAACGCACCTGGAGAACGGCACCGAGACCATCGCGGCCATAGGCCAGCGCTGCGGTTTCTCGGGCTCCGAGCACTTCTCCCGGAGCTTCCGCCGGGTCATGGGCTGCACACCGTCGCAGTACCGCACGATGCGGCCCGAGTCGCGCGCGACCGGGCACTCTCCGGCGTAGAGTGCCCATCGCTCTGGAGAGTTGCCTCCCCTGGATACGCTTACCGCGGCAGCGGGACGCGCACGCGACGAGAGGTGAGGGCATGACGGGTGCGGGTATGACGAACGAATCGCGTACCGACTGGGACCCGTACGCCGGCGGCTGTCCGTCCCGCGATGTCCTGCACCGCATCGGCGACAAGTGGACCGTGCTCGTCCTCGGGGAGCTGGCGGAATCCGGTGCCAAGCGCTACACCGCTCTGCGCAGGAAGCTGGAGGGTGTGAGCGAGAAGATGCTCACGCAGACACTCCGCGCGCTGGAGCGGGACGGTCTGGTCCGCCGGACCATCCACCCGGAGATCCCGCCCCGCGTCGAGTACGAGATCACCGAACTGGGCGCCACTCTGCGCGAGCCGCTGGTGGCGTTGAAGAACTGGTCGATCAGTCATATGAGGGACGTCATGGAGGCGCGGGCGGCCTACGACAGCCGCGGCGATACGGCGTCCGGCCGGTCGGCGGGCTGAGTGGCGAGCGGCCTCGGACCAACGGGCAACGCCTTGAAAGGAGCGACGCATGGCCGCCAGGGCCGGACGAGTTCTCGTGGCCGACGACGACGTGAGCACGCGGCGTTCGCTGGAACGCGGACTCCGGCTGGGGGGCTTCGAGGTCACGCTTGCCGATGACGGCCGTTCCGCGATGGAGTCGATGAACAGACTCCGTCCGGACATCTTGGTCCTCGACGTCTGCATGCCCGACCTGAGCGGCATCGACGTGTGCCGGACACTGCGCGAGAACGGGGACGACGTGCCCGTTCTCATGCTCTCCGGACTGGACGAAGTGGCCGACAGGATCGCCGGGTTGGAGGCCGGCGGCGACGACTACCTGGTCAAGCCCTTCGCACTCCAGGAACTGACGCTGCGCCTGCACGCCCTCCTGCGGCGCCGCCCTCCCACCGCGACGGACCGGGTCCGGGTCGGCGGCCTGGTCGTGGAACCATCCGCCCGCCAGGCATGGCTGGACGGACAGCTCCTGCACCTGACGCCCCGCGAGTTCCACCTCCTGGAGATGCTGGCGCGCAACGCGGGCCTGGTCCTGACCCGCGGCCAGCTGCTCGAACACGTCTGGGGCTACGACGCCCGCGTCCGTACGGACGCCGTGGACACGTTCGTCAGCTATCTGAGGCGAAAGACGGAGGCGGACGGGCGTCCCCGCATCCTGCACACCGTGCGCGGTGTCGGATTCGTGCTGCGCGTGGACAACGGCGCGGCCTGAACGGTCACGATCACAAAGATTCCACAAGAACGGTCCCTACTTTCCTCGTTGCGGCAGGCCGGGTCTGCCGCAAGGAAGGGGGACAGAAGTGCCGAACGCTACACACAACACCACATGGGCACGGGGACAGTACGGGGACCAGATGCTGCGCCTGCTGCGCCAGTTCGGCCCGCTGACACGGAGCGAGCTGGGGGAGCTGTCAGGACTGTCGCGCACCACGCTGTACGAGGTCGTCAGCAGGCTCGTGGACAGTGGCCAGGTGATCGCCGCGGTGCCGGACAGCACTCCGCGCAGGCGGGGGCGCCCGGCGGAGAAGCTGGCTGTGAACCCGGACGCCGGCCGGGTGCTCGGGATCGACTTCGGGCGGCGGGCTGTTCGCGTGGTCGCGGTGGCGGGGGACCACGCCGACTCGCGGCGCGACCACTTGGGGCACCATCACCTGGAGCGCCATGACCTGGACCACCACGGCCTGGAGCGCCACGGCTTGGGGCACGACGCCATCAGTACGGCGACTGAAGCGCATTCCCCCACGGCCCCCTGGCCGGACCGTATCGCCCTCGCACGTAGGCTCGCCGACACCCTGACCGGTGGACGTCTGCGACTCGACGCCCTGAACGGTGTGGGAGTCGCGGTGACGGGCCCGGCAGCCGACTCGCCCGCCGCGCTCGACCAGCGGACCCTGGCGGTGATGATGGGTCGCAGCTTCGGCACCCGGGTGCGGCTCGACAACGCCGTACGGCTCGCGGCCCTCGCCGAGACGGTCTGGGGTGCGGCCCAGGGACAGCGAGACGTGCTCTACCTGGAACTCTCCAACCCTGTCGGTGGGGCACTGGTGAGCGGTGGCGCGCTGCATCGTGGCGCACACGGCCGGTCGGGGGAGTTCGGGCACATCACCGCCGAGCCCGGAGGCGCGCCATGCCCCTGCGGTGGCCAGGGCTGTCTGCAGACCGTCGCCTCGACCTCGGCCATGCTGAACGCGTACCGACCCGGGGCGGACTTACCGGACTTGATGGCCGCGTTGGGTTCCGGAGATCCGGCCGCCCATGCGGTGCTACGCCGGGCGGGCACCCACGTGGGAAGGGTGCTGGCCGGTCTGGTCAACGCGCTTGAACCCGGCATCGTCGTCGTGGGCGGTGAACTCGTCACGGCCGGTCCGACCCTGATGGAGTCGGTGCGGCGTGAACTGCTGGCGAACGTTGTGCGGTGTGGCTCGCGGCCCTCACTGCTCGTCCGTCCCGCGGAGTTGGGCGACCACGCCGCCGCCCTCGGGGCCGCGTCACTCCTGCGGCAGCCCGGCAGGGCTCCTTCACATTCCGTCGGAAGCGAATTAAAAGCCGGTAGAACCGGATTAAATTGACCGCATTCCATCTGGAATGGAAGGCTCAAGTGAGTCGAAAACTCCGACCAGTTGGGAACGGAAAGAATGCGCATATCCAGGTACCTTGCCACGGCATTGACGGTCACCGCGGCCACCACCGCTTTCTCGGCCACCTCCGCCACCTCCGCATCGGCGGCACCGTCCCCCGAATCGCTGCGAGCCGGCGTGCTCAAGCTGACGAACGCCGAACGGGTCAAGGCCGGTTGCCCCAAGCTGAAGAACAACTCCGCGCTCGCCAAGGCCGCCCAGCGGCACTCCGCCGACATGGCCAGGCACAACTTCGTCGGCCACGACGGCTCCAACGGCAGCACGATGGTGACCAGGGCCAGGGCGGCGGGCTACACCGGCTTCAGTTCGCTCGCGGAGAACGTCGCCGCGGGTCAGAAGAGCGCCGCCGCGGTCGTCAAGGGCTGGATGAAGTCCCCGGGGCATCGGGCCAACATTCTCAACTGCTCGCTCAAGCACCTGGGCGTCGGTTACGTGAAGAAGTCCGGTACCACGCACGGGACTTACTGGACGCAGGACTTCGGCGCAAAGTTCTGACACGGGAGCGTGGAAGCCATGCGGAAGCTGCGCTTACTCGTGGTGCTGCTGGCCGTCCTGACCATGCTCGCCTCCACCGGGAGCAACCAGGCCGACGCGAGCGCATCCGCCGCCGCGGTGAAGAAGAAGGGCATCAGCGCCTGGAAATTCAACGGGGTCACCGGGGCAATGGCCGACGCGAAGGTCGGCTGGTTCTACACCTGGGCCTCGGACAAGCAGAAGATCAAGCCCCCGCCGGGCGTCGAATTCGTGCCCATGATCTGGGGCCGCGACTTCGTGACCGACGCCCATCTCAAACGGGCCAAGGCACAGGGCAAGAACCTGCTCGGATTCAACGAACCGGACCGGGCGGACCAGGCGAAGATGTCCGTGAAGGAGGCGCTCGACCTGTGGCCCCGGCTGCAGTCGACCGGAATGCGCCTCGGAGCGCCCGCGGTGGCCACCGGCGGTGATCTGGCCGGCGGCTGGCTCGACCGCTTCATGAAAGGCGCCGCCGCCCGCGGCTACCGGGTCGACTTCATTCCCCTGCATTGGTACGGCTCGGACTTCAACGCCCAAGCTGCGACCGGTCACTTGAAGAATTACCTCCGTGCCGTGCACCAGCGCTACAAGAAGCCCATCTGGCTCACGGAGTACGCGCTGATCGACTTCTCCACCGGCACGCCGAAGTATCCGACCAAGGCGCGGCAGGCCGCTTTCGTGAAGAAGTCGACCGCCATGCTGGAAAAACTGCCGTACGTCAAGCGGTATGCGTGGTTCACGCTCTCCACGCAGCGCGGTCATGGCACCGGCCTCTACAACGGCGCGAGGGCCAACCGCGTGGGTGCCGCCTACCGCGCTGCGCGGTAAGAGATTCCCCTTCAACGAGATTCCCCCTTCTTTTCATTCCCCTCTCTTCTCTTCTCAGGAAGGACGCGAAATGCGCGATCGTCAGCCCACGGGGCGTGTCCTGGCGGTAATGGCCGCCACTGCCTCTCTC
The DNA here is from genome assembly GCF_036173105.1 of Streptomyces sp. NBC_00287. NCBI lineage: Bacteria > Bacillati > Actinomycetota > Actinomycetes > Kitasatosporales > Streptomycetaceae > Streptomyces > Streptomyces sp. NBC_00287. The sequence continues at coordinate 1,463,324 of NZ_CP108053.1, read as the reverse complement.
GCCGTGACGGCGGGCGTCGGCTCGTTGGCCCACGCCGACACCGGGTCTTCGGCGGCGGCGGAGATCCCCTGCGCCAAGTACCTCCAGAAGAAGCACACTTATCGGACGGACCCCGCGGGCCCCTCCTGGCAGACCTACAAGACGGACAAGCTGGGCAGGCCCGCCAGCGCCGCCATCCGGGTCGGGGCTGTGGATCGGGACCCGAAGCCCGGCCGGTGCGAGACCATCGTGGGTGAGTGGGGCGGTCCCGGGCACGTTGGCGCGCGGATGATTCCGGCCGGCGTCAGAGGTGCGGCGCACCGCGCCAATGTCGTGCCGGTCACCAAGTCGGCCGACAGGATCCTGAAGACCGTGGAGAGCAAGACGCTGCGGTGCAACGCGAGCTACAAGATCGTCAACCTCGGTGTCGCCGCCTACTACAAGAAGAACGACAACGGGGTTGTTCCGTCCAGGTTCAGCCTCTTGCTCGAGGTGAAGAACCGCTCCATCGAGTTCGGCAGGAACTCGTTCCTGGCGTTCGACAACAAGGAGTACACCAAGGCCGGCGAGCGCAAGCTACTGGACTCCCTGGCCGACCAGGTGAAGTCGATGGGCTGCTAGCACGGCGGCCGTAGTCACACGGCCGGCCTCCCAGGGAGGCCGGCCCCGCCATCGCGGTGTGGTGCGGTGGGGCGCTCCGTGAGGAGACGCCGGAGATGCGATCGGCAGGATCCCGCGAGCCCGCGATGAGTTCTGCGGCGTCCGGCGCCGTACTGTCGAACCCGTTACCGAGGAGGACTTCTGATGCGCAGCGTGACCTGGCTCGAGTGGGCCGCGCTCTGGAAGCCGCTCCCCAAGGTGGTGTTCTCCACCACGCTGTCGGCGGTGCAGGGCAATGCCCGCCTGGTATCCGGCGGCCTGGCGGAGGAGATCGAGCGGTTGCGGGCCGAGCCGGGGGAGGGCGATATCGCGATTGGCGGCGCGACTCTCGCCGCCGAGGCGGCCGCGTCGGGTCTGATCGACGAGTAACGGGTCATGGTCTACCCGGGAACTCGTCGAGACCCGCACCTTCAGCTCGCGAGTCGTCTACCTCCGTGGCTTCCTGGAATTCCGGAATTCCGGAATCCGGAACCGGGGCTCACTCGTGCGCGATGGCCGCCAGCACATTCATCCGCGAGGCGCGCAGCGCGGGCAGCAGGGCCGCCACGATGCCCACCACCGCCGAGCCGATCACCACCGCGACGATGGTGCCCCAGGGGATCGCCAGCGCGTTCATGCCCTGCAAGGCCAGCACCTGCTGGGTGCACACCCCCCACACCAGTCCGAGCGCGAGCCCCAGCACCGCCCCGAACACCGCGATCACCACCGACTCCAGCCGGATCATCCGGCGCAGTTGGACCCGGGAGAGGCCGATCGCCCGCAGCAGTCCGATCTCCCGGGTCCGCTCCACGACCGACAGGGCAAGGGTGTTGACCACACCGAGCACCGCGATGACGATCGCCAGCCCGAGCAGCGCGTACACCAGGTACAGCAGGACGGCGATCTGGTCGCGCACCAACTGCTTGTAGTCGGCCAGGTCCCGGACCTGCACCTGCGGATACGGATCGAGCGTCTTCTCCAGGTTCGCGCGCAGCTCGTCGGCGCTCGTGCCGGAGCCCGCGTTGACGTACACCGCGGACTCCTGGCCGCCCGGTGCGTACCGCTCCAGCGTGGCCAGGCCGAAGTACATGCCGCCCTGGGTGCCGAAACCGTCGGCGGAGTCCTGGTCGGTCAGCGCCGCCACCGTCAGTTCGCCGGTGCGCCCGCCCTGGAACTCGATCGGGATGGTGCTGCCGACGCGCACACCGTGGTCCTGCGCGAACTCGCGGTCCATGGCCATGCGACCGTCGGCCAGCGCGGCGGCCGTATCGCCTTGCGCGTAGGTGATGTTGGCGACTTCGTCGAGCGGCGGATCGTAGCCCGCGGCGGTCGTCTCGACACGGTCGCCGTCGGGGAGTCGTGCCGCGATCGGCGCGAGCTGGGAGCGCACGACGAGACCGACGCCCTCGGTGTCGCGCACCTTCTCGGTGATCTCCCGCGGGAAGGGCACGAAATTCGTGTTCTGTACGACGAAGTCGGCGCCCAGTGTTTTGTCGATCTGTTCGTCGAACGACTTGGTCATGGACGCACTCGCCACCGACATCCCGCCGACCAGCGCGAGCCCCACCATCAGCGCGGCCGCGGTGGCGCCCGTACGGCGTGGATTGCGCAGGGCGTTGCGCTGGCTCATCCGGCCGATCGAGCCGAACAGGGCCGGGAACGCCCCGCCCAGGACCCGGATCACGGGCCGGACCAGCAGCGGCCCCGCGATGACGGTCGCGATGAGGGTCAGAAGCACGCCGAGGCCGAGCAGGGAAGCGGCCGACGACGTCTCGGAGGCGGTGGCGCATCCCACGAGCGCCGCCGCGCCGAGTGCCCCGACGAGCGTGCCCACCACCGCGCGCACCCGCAGCGGCCGGCCCACCCCGGCGATCTCGGCGTCCGCCAGCGCCGCCATCGGGGAGACGGCCGCAGCACGGCGGGCCGGGAGGTAGGCCGCGACGAAGGTGACGCCGAGGCCGACGACGTACGCCGAAACCGGTGTCGCCCAGCCGATCACCATGTCCGCCGAGCGGATGTTCATGCCGAGCAGGCCCATCAGCTCTATCAGCCCGATGGCGAGACCGATGCCGGTGGCCAGGCCCAGCGAGGCGCCGACCAGGCCCAGCAGAAATGCCTCGGTGAGGACCGAGCGCCGCACCTGGCGCCGGTCGGCGCCGAGCGCGCGCAGCAGGCCCAGCTCGCGGGTGCGCTGGGCGATCAGCATCGAGAAGGTGTTGACGATCAGGAACACCCCGACCAGCACGGCGACCCCGGCGAAGCCGAGCATCACGTACTTGATGATGTCGAGGAATCCGCCGAGCTGTTCGACGTCCGACTCGGCCTGTTCGTCGGCCGTGCGGAAGTCGTAGGTGTCCGCGCCGAGCGCGGCGGCCACCCGCTGCTTGAGCTGGGGGTCGCTGACGCCCTCCGCCGCGTCGACGGAGATGCTGGTGGCGGAGTCCGCGTCGCCCAGCAGCCTGGTCTGCGCGGTCGGGGTGTCGAAGAAGATCAGCGCGGCACCGGGGTTGGTGGTGGTGAAGGTGGCGATGCCGACGACCTCGACCTCGAACGAGCCGGGGGCGGCGATGATCGTGAGCGTGTCGCCGATGCCCACGTCCTTGTTGTCGGCGGTGTCCGCGTCGATCAGCACCTGGTCCGGACCCTCGGGGGCGTGACCGGAGGTCAGCTCGACCGGACTGCGCTCGGTGGGGTTCCAGTTGGTGCCGATGGTGGGGGCGCCGGTGGTGGGGCCGACGGATTCGTTGTCCTCGTCGGCGACGGTGATGCCCTCCACATCGACATCGAGACGTACGGTCTCGGCGCCCTCGACCTTGGCTGCGCGGTCCACCAGCGAGGCCGGCAGGGTGGGCGTGAATCCGGAGGGCAGCGCCTCGTCGAGGTTCTCCTTCGGGCTGACCGTGACATCGGCCGCCGTCGAGGCGAAGAGCCGGTCGAAGGTACGGCTGACCGTGTCCGAGAAGATCAGGCTGCCCGCGACGAACGCGACGGACAGGATCACCGCGAGGGCGGAGAGCAGCAGCCGTCCCTTGTGGGCGAGGAAGCTGCGCAGGGTCGCCTTCAGCACCGGGTCAGTCCTCCTCGGCGACACCGTCGGCGGCGCCGCGGATCACATCGAACCGTTTCATGCGTTCCAGCACCGCTTCTGCCGTAGGACTGGCCATCTCGTCGACGATCCGTCCGTCCCCGAGGAAGAGCACCAGGTCGGAGTGGGCGGCGGCGCCGGGGTCGTGGGTGACCATGACGACGGTCTGCCCGAGTTGGTCCACGGCGTCGCGCAGAAAGCCGAGCACCTCGAGACCGGCCCGCGAGTCCAGGTTGCCGGTGGGCTCGTCGGCGAAGATCAGCTCGGGGCGGGAGGCGAGGGCGCGGGCGCAGGCGACGCGCTGCTGCTGGCCGCCGGAGAGCTGGGCGGGCCGGTGCTTGAGGCGGTCCCGCAGACCGAGTGTGTCGATGACCTGGTCCAGCCACTTCTCGTCGGGCTTCTTGCCGGCGATGTCCATGGGCAGCGTGATGTTCTCGGCGGCATTCAGGGTCGGGATGAGGTTGAACGACTGGAACATGAACCCGATCCGGTCCCGGCGCAGCCGCGTCAGCTCGCGTTCCCGCAGGCCCGTGATCTCGGTGTCCCCGAGCCACACCTGACCGGCAGAGACATTGTCGAGCCCGGCGAGACAGTGCATCAGCGTGGATTTCCCGGACCCCGAGGGGCCCATGACCGCGGTGAAGCGGCCGCGCGCGATGTCCACGTCCACCGCGTCCAGAGCCAGCACCGTAGTCTCGCCCGAGCCGTACGCCTTGGTCAGACCGCGAGCCCGGGCCGCGATCCCGTCGGCCGAGTCGTGCACCGCAGCAGGTGTGGACAAGGCTGCCTCCTCGATCCTGGACATCGCGACTTCCTTGTCAGGGCCGAGCGTAGTGTGACCAGGTGCACACCGGACATCCTTCTGGGGTCCTGGTCGACCTCCACCCCAGGAATGACCCTCTTGCTTCTGCTAGCGTCTCGGCGCTAGCTTCGATACATGGCGAAGACTCAGCTGAATGTCCGTGTGGACGAGGGAACCGCCCGCGCGGCCCGCGAACGTGCCCTCGCGCGCGGGATGAGCGTCAACCGCTACATCGAGGAACTGGTCCGACAGGACACCGGCGAGGTCGGGCACACCTTCGTGGAGGCCGCGGCCGATTTCATGAAGCAGTACGAGTCCGTGTTCGCCGAGGAGTTCGGCGCCGAGCGCGAAGGCCGTCGTTGATCCCTTGAGCAATCTCAGGATCGACCTCGCCTGGCTGCTGATGCTCGCCGAACAGAACACCCCCGGTGACCCGCAGGTCACCGACTGGGGCGCGCTGATCGCCGCCGTCGCCCGCCACGAGGCCGAGATATTCGACGTCCCCGTCTACGACACCCCGTACGCCCGCGCCGCCGCCCTGCTGCAACTGCTCATCCACGTCCCGGCGTTGGAGCGGTCCAACGCGCTGTTCGCCTCCGCCGTGGCGTACGCCTATCTGGTGGCCGGCGGCCTGAAGGTCGTCACCTCGCCGGTGCAGGTCCGCGACCTGGCCCGGCTGGTCAAGAGCGGCGAGGCCACGGTGCAGGACATCGCGGACGAGCTGCGGCAGTGGTGCGAGTGATCAGTCCTTGGTCGCGGGCCGCCACGCCGTGCCCAGTACGCAGTACGACGTCGGCAGCGTCGGTCCCTTCTCCGGGATCATGATCCGCCGGTAGGGGCCGAGTTCGAACCCGGCGGCGCGCAAGGACTCGACCGGCTCCCGGCCGACATGGCAGCCGCCGCTCACCAGCGGCCACACCGTCCGGTCCAGGGCCTGCTGGGTGAAGGTCATCACGCGTCCGCCGCCCCGGCCGTGCTCGAAGAACCGCACGACACCGCCGGGCCGCAGCACCCGCCGGATCTCCGACAGCGCGCGCGGCACATCGCGGACGCTGCACAGCACCAGCGACACCACCGCCGCGTCGAACGCCTCGCTCTTGACCGGCAGGGCCTCCGCCGCGCCGGGCACCACATCGACCGGTACCTCGGAGCGCACGGCCGCCTCGACGGCCAACTGCCGCAGCACCCGCTCCGGCTCGATCGCCACGACCTCCGAGACGGTGCCCGGATAGTGGGCGAAGTTCAGACCGTTGCCCGCGCCGATCTCGATCACCCGTCCGGACAGACCGGCGAGCATGCGGTCCCGCAGGACGCCGATGCCCAGCTTCGTCTCGGCGTTCACACTGAAACGGGCGTAGTAACGGGCGAACAGCGGATGGTGCACGGCATCCCGCGGCACCTTGCGTGTGCCGACGGACCGAAGCGGCATGGGGACCTCCCGGGCAGGACGGGGCCGTACCCCGATTGTCCCCCCGACCGCCCCCGCGCACCCCCGCTGTGCGCCCCCTGAGGCCTTCGGATCAGGCGATGAAGTCGCGCACCTGTTCGTAGACGCCGTAGTCGTTGTTCATGTCGGTGTGCGAGATGCAGCCGACCTCGACGTTCGTCGCGTCGCTCAGGATCGCGGTGGTGTCCGGGGTGAGCGCGTCGTCGCAGTTCGACCAGTAGCTGGCGTACGAGACGCTGCCCGGGGTCTCGTCGCCGGAGTTCAGCGCGGTGAGGAAGGAGCTGCCGGTGTACATCTCCGCGCACGAGGTGTACAGCCACGAGCACCACGAGGCGGTGGTCGTGCCGTGGTTGGTGCCGGCGGTCGAGACGAAGTCGTCGACGTACGCCGTCCCGCCGAGGTTCTTGAGGTAGTAGCGGGAGCTGAGCGCGCCCATGGAGTGGACGACCAGATCCACCTTCGCGGCCCCGGTCTGCGCGCGCACGGTGTTGATGTAGCTCGCGAGCTGGTTGGCGGTGGTGACGTTCGACTGGGACCAGCTGTACGACCACGCGTACAGCTCGGAGGAGGTGTAGCCGTCCGCCTTGAAGTCGGCGATCCAGTCGTCCCAGCTGCTCGACGAGCTGCTCAGACCGTGCACGAAGACGACCGGGTTGTGGGTCGCCGCCTGGGCGGGTGTGGGGGAGAGCGAGAGAGCCAGAAGGAGCGATGCGGCCGCGGCCGAGACGGCCGTGGCGATGCGACGCGCGGTGCGCTGCATGGGTGCCTCCTGAGGCATGTGGGGTCGCCTGGAGTGTCGGGCAGGGTCTACGCGCGCCGCATCGGTGAAATCGCCGGTCTTTACTCGTCAATTAACTCGCCAGTAACGTCATTTGTGTGGTGACCCCGGTGAACCCCCCGCCTCTCGACCGCACTTCGACACCGCAGCTCATGGACGCGTGGCAGCACCTGGCCCCGACCCTCCCCGAGCGCGTCCGAGTGCGGGTGCTGCGTTCCGTGTACGGCGATCCGCGCGCCGCCGCCGAGGTCGTACCGAGACTGACGGCGCGGCAGGCGGCAGGCCTCGACCCGCTCCCCACGGAACCCGCCGAACTGGCGCCCGCGTTCCTCTACGCGCATCGAGCGGAGATCCGCGCCCTGCCCGACGACACCCGCCTGTTGTTGCTGCTGGCGGCGGCCGACCAGTATCCGGTCGCCACCCACGCCTTCCTGCGCGCCGTCACGGCCGCCCGCCTCGACACCCGCCCGCTGGAAGCCGCCGAGGCGGCCGGTGTCGCGTATGCCGGGGCGGCCGGGGTCGTCTTCCGGGACACGTGGACCCGGATCGCCGCCTACGAGACGGGGAGCCCGGCGGACCGGCGCGATGTGCACCGGCTGCTGGCCCGGGTGCTGCACGGCGACGGGGAGACGCCCCGGCGTTCCTGGCACCGGGGCGCGGGCGCGCTCGGGCCGAGCGGGCGGCTGGCGGCGGAGCTCGGCGAGGCGGCACGGACGGCGGAACAAACGGGCCGCCTCACGCTGGCACGGGCGCTGGCCGAACGCGCCGCGATGCTCTGCCCCGAGCCGCCGGAGCAGACAGCCCTGTTGGCCCGAGCGGCCGAATATGCCTGGCAGTCGGGGGACGGCGACCGGGCACGCCACCTGACGACGGCCACGGCCGACGCTTCCCTGACCGGAGTGCTGGCTCTCAGGACAGGGGATGCGGCGGATGCCTTCGACACACTGCTGGGGGAGGCGGGGCGCGCGGCCGATGTCTCGCTGACCGGCGATCTGGTTCTGAGAGCAGGGGATGCGGCGGATGCCTGCGATGTTCTGCCGGGGGAAGGCAGGCGCGCGGCCGATGTCTCGCTGACCGGCGTCCTGGCGCTGAGAGCAGGGAACGCCACGCATGCCTTCGATGCCCTGCTGGGCGAGGCCGGACGTGAGCAGGGCGGGCGCGCCACGCATCTCCTCGCCCGGGCCACCGAAGCCGCCATCTACACCGGCGATCTGCGTCGACTGCGGGAGGCCGCCCGAGTTGCCGAGCGGCTCGGCGTCGCCGTGCCCGGCACGCTCGGCGGGTTGGTGGCGGCCTTCGAGGGCCGGTACGCCGATGCGCGCGACCTGTTGGAGGCGGCGGCCGGACGCTGCGGTCCCGGCGGCGACCCCACGCTGCTCATCCACGGCGGTATCGCCGCCCTGCTCCTCGGCGACCACACCCGCGCTGTCGGCGCCACGGTCCGTGCCGCCGATTCCGCGCGCGCCCGGGGCACGACGGTCGCCGTGACACAGGCGATGGAGTTCCGGGCGTACGCGGACTTCTGGACCGGCCGCCCCCGCGCCGGCGAGGCCGCCGCGACCGACGCCCTGTGGCAGGCCCACGCCACCGGCCAGGACAACGGCGCCTGCCATCTCCAGGCCGCCCTCGCCATGTTCGCGGCGCTCACCGGCGATACGGACGTCTGCCGTGAACGCGCCGCCACGGCACGGTCGTACGCCCTCACCCATGGCCTGGGCCTGCCCGCGGCCCTCGCTCAGTGGGCGCTCGCCTTCCTGGACCTGGGCAGTGGCCGGTTCGCCGCGGCGGCGGCCCGGCTGCGGGCGCTGGCCGGATTCGGCCCCGGCCACGGCCATCGGGCGATCCGCCACCTGGCCACCCCGCACTATGTCGAGGCCGCCGTACGGACCGGTGACACCAGGATCGCCCGGGTGGCCCACGCCGACTACGACCACTGGGCCACCGTCGTGGGCAGCGCCGACGACCTTGCCCTGAGCGCCCGTTGCCGCGCCCTGCTCGCGCCCGGCGCCGAGGCCGTCGAGCACTACCGCACCGCACTCGCCCTGCACGGACGAGGCACCCGCGACTTCGAACGCGCCCGCACGGAGCTGCTGTTCGGCGGCGCGCTACGGCGACTGCGCCGCCGTACGGAAGCCAGGGACCGTCTGCACAGCGCCCTGGAGGCGTTCGAGCACTTCGGCGCCCCCCACTGCGCCGCCCGGGCCCGCGCCGAACTCCGCGCCCTCGGCGCCCCCGCGGAACCCGCGCCCACCGGCCCCGACGACCCCACCGCCCGACTCACCGCGCAACAGCTCCTGGTGGCCACGATGGCCGCCGAGGGCGCCACGAACCGTGAGATCGCGGGACGGCTCGCCCTGAGCCCCCGGACGATCGACCACCATCTGCGTGGTGTGTTCACGCGGTTGGGCATCCGGTCGAGGATCGAGCTGGTGCGTCTGCTCGCCGAGAAGGCCTGACGCCTCAGACGCGGTCCCGGAAGGCCACGCCGTCCCACGTCCCGCCCAGCTCGGCAGCCAGCCAACTCGGCGCCGCCGCACGGAAGTCCGCCGGTGCCAGCGCCCCGGACCCGGCCGGCAGCGCCCCCAGCAGCGGTGCCCCGGCCACCTCCGGCAGATCCGCCACATTGCAACGCGAGGCCAGATCAGGCGCGTCGGGCCAGCTGCCGATCACCACACCCCGCAAGTCGAGTCTGCGGGAACGGAGTTCACGGGCCGTCAGTTCCGTGGAGTTCAGCGTGCCCAGCGCCGCCGGGGCCACCACCAACACCGGCGCCGCCAGCAGTTCGGCCGCGTCCGCGAGCGTGCCGCCCTCGTCGTCGAAGCGGACGAGCAGGCCGCCCGCCCCCTCCACCAGCACCAGATCGTGCTCGGTTGCCAGCTTCGCGGCGGCCTCGGCGATCTCGTGCGGGCGCACCGGAGGCAGGCCCGCCCGGCGCGCCGCCGTCGCCGGGGCCAACGGCTCGGGATAGCGGGCGAGTTCGGCGGTCGTCACACCACCGGCGAGCCGCGCGCACTCGTCGGCGTCCCCGCGCTCGTCCGGCCGTAGCCCCGTCTGCGCGGCCTTGAGCACGGCCACCGTGCGCCCGGAGGCGAGGGCCGTGGCGGCGACAGCGGCGGTCGTGATCGTCTTGCCGATCTCCGTGCCGGTGCCCGTGATCACCAGAACCGTCATCTCAGCCCTCCCGAGCCGCCGCGCACACCGCACGCGTGATCCGCGCCAGGTCGGCGTCGCCCGTGACATACGGCGGCATCGTGTAGATCAGATCGCGGAACGGCCGCAGCCACACGCCCTCGCGCACGGCGGCAGCCGTCGCCGCCTCCATGTCCACCGGGTGGTCCAGCTGGACGACGCCGATGGCGCCGAGAACCCGGACGTCACGGACGCCCGGCAGCGCAGCGGCCTCGGTCAGCCCCTCCCGCAGTCCCGCCTCGATGCGCTTGACCTCCGCGAGCCAGTCCTGGCCGAGCAGCAGCTCGATCGAGGCGCAGGCCACCGAGGCGGCGAGCGGATTGCCCATGAATGTCGGACCGTGCGCGAGCACCGGCACCTCGCCCCGCGAGATCCCGTCGGCCACCCGCGAGGTGCACAAGGTGGCGGCCATCGTCATGTATCCGCCGGTCAGCGCCTTGCCGACACACATCACGTCCGGCGTCACCGCCGCGTGGTCCGCGGCGAACAGGGCGCCGGTGCGCCCGAACCCGGTCGCGATCTCGTCGAACACCAGCAGCACGCCGTGCGCGTCGCACGCCTCGCGCAGCACCCGCAGATACGCGGGGGAGTGGAACCGCATCCCGCCCGCGCCCTGCACCACCGGCTCGACGATCACCGCGGCCAGTTCATCGGCGTGCCGCTCGATCACCGAGCGCAGCTCGTCCGCGTACGACTCCTCGTAGGCGGCCGGCGGAGGCCCGACGAAGACCTGGCGCTGGAGCACGCCGGTCCACAGTTCGTGCATCCCGCCCTCGGGATCGCACACCGACATCGGCTGCCAGGTGTCCCCGTGGTAGCCGCCCCGCCAGGTCAACAGGCGCTGTTTCGAAGGGCGGCCGAGCGAGCGCCAGTACTGCAGACACATCTTGACCGCGACCTCGACCGACACCGACCCGGAATCGGCGAGGAACACATGCTCCAGACCGTCGGGCGACATGTCGACAAGGTGCTTCGCGAGGCGTACGGCGGGCTCGTGCGTGAGCCCGCCGAACATCACATGGCTCATCCGGCCGAGCTGCTCGCGCGCCGCCTCGTTGAGCACCGGGTGGTTGTAGCCGTGGATGGCCGACCACCAGGACGACATCCCGTCGACGAGCTCGCCGGAACCGTCCGCGAGACGCAGCCGCACCCCGCTCGCCGACTCCACGACCAGCGGCTCCTGTCGGCCCGGCATGGGACCGTACGGATGCCACACATGCTTCCGGTCGAGGTCCAGCAGCTCGGGCACGCTCAGGTCAGGCATTGGGCGCGAGGTCCGTTCCGGCGCCCCGGCGGCGGACGGCGACGAGGTCGGTGCGGACCTCGCCGGGCTCGGACTGCTCGGCGGAACCACATACCCCGCCACCTTCGTGGGAGCCGCAGCCACCACCCGCCCGGTGCTCCGGCAGCGTCACCTCGTCGGCGCCCTCGATCTCGAACCCGGCGTCCGCGATCATGTCCAGGTCGGCCTTGCCGGCCTGGCCCTCACTGGTGAGGTAGTCGCCGAGGAAGATCGAGTTCGCCAGGTGCAGCGCAAGGGGCTGCATCGAGCGCAGGTGCACCTCACGGCCGCCGGCGATGCGCACCTCGACGTCCGGGCAGACGAACCGCACCATCGCCAGGATCCGCAGACAGCGCTGCGGGGTGAGGTGCCACTCCTTGGCCAGCGGGGTGCCCTCGAACGGGATCAGGAAGTTGACCGGCACCGAGTCCGGGTCCAGCTCGCGCAGCGAGAAGACGACGTCCACCAGGTCCTCGTCGCTCTCGCCCATGCCCGCGATCAGACCGGAACAGGCGGACAGACCGGCCGCGTGCGCCTTCTGCACGGTGTCGACACGGTCGGCGTAGGTGTGGGTGGTGGTGATGTCGCCGTAGGTGGCCTCGGAGGTGTTGAGGTTGTGGTTGTAGGCGTCGGCGCCCGCCTCGCGCAGTCGCTCGGCCTGGCCGTCGGAGAGCAGCCCGAGGCAGGCGCACACCTCGACGCCCTCGTTCTCGTCCTTGATCGCCTTGATGGTGTCCGAGACCCGGTCCACATCACGGTCGGTCGGGCCGCGCCCGCTGGCCACCAGGCAGACGCGCTTGGCGCCGCCCGCGAGCCCCGCGGCCGCCGCCTTCGACGCCTCGTCGGGCTTGAGCCAGGTGTACTTCAGGATCCCGGCGGTCGAGCCGAGCCGCTGCGAGCAGTAGGAGCAGTCCTCCGGACACAAGCCGGACTTGAGGTTGACGAGGTAGTTCAGTTTCACCCGACGGCCGAACCAGTGCCGGCGCACCTTGCCGGCCGCGGCCACCACATCGAGCAGGTCGTCATCGGAGGTCGCGAGGACGGCCAGGGCCTCCTCGCGGGTCGGCAGCTCGCGCCGCAGCCCCTTGTCCAGCAGCGTGTTCAGCAGGTCCATGAGAGCTGATCCTGTCCTAAGGAGTGGTCCCCGGCCAAGGAGAGTTCGTACAACTCGGGCGCTTCGACGTGTGGGTATTGCCACACCCTGGGTGCCTGGTCGTCCCGCTAGTGTCTGTGCGCTGCCTACAAAATCCCCGGAGGACCCATGGCGTTCGGCTGGATCGACGAGCAGGCGGAGCTGCGCCGCCGCGCCGGACTCGTACGGACGCTGCGCCCTCGCCCCGCCGACTCGCCGCTGCTGGATCTGGCCAGCAATGACTATCTGGGCCTGGCCCACCATCCGGAGGTCACCGAGGGCGCGGCCCGGGCGGCGCGGACCTGGGGCGGCGGCGCGACGGGCTCCCGGCTCGTCACCGGTACGACGGAGCTGCACGGCGAGCTGGAGCGGGAGCTGGCGGACTTCTGCGGCTTCGAGGCGGCGCTGGTCTTCTCCTCCGGCTACGCCGCCAACCTCGCCGCGGTCACCGCGCTGGGGCCGCACGGCTCACTGATCGTCTCCGACGCGGGCAACCATGCCTCGCTGATCGACGGCTGCCGGCTGGCCCGCGGTACGACCCAGGTGGTCGCGCACGCCGAGCCGGAGGCCGTGCGCAAGGCGCTCCAGACGCATGACGGACCGGCCGTCGCGGTCTCCGACACCGTCTTCTCGGTGGACGGCGACGCCGCCCCGCTGGCCGAGCTGGCGGCGGCCTGCCGGGAGTACGGCGCGGGAGTCGTCGTCGACGACGCGCACGGCCTGGGTGTTCTCGGCGACGGCGGCCGGGGCGCCCCGCACGCGGCGGGGCTCGCGGGCGCCGACGACGTGGTGGTCACGGTGACGCTGTCCAAGTCACTGGGCAGCCAGGGCGGTGCCGTGCTCGGTCCGGCCCGGGTGATCGACCATCTGGTCAACGCCGCACGGACGTTCATCTTCGACACCGGTCTGGCGCCCGCCGCGACCGGTGCCGCCCTCTCGGCCCTGCGGCTGTTGCGCCGGGAACCGGAGCGGGCGGCCCGGGCGCGTGCGGTGGCAGGCGAACTGCACGCCCGCCTGACGGCCGCGGGCCATCAGGCGGTGCGTCCGGACGCGGCGGTCGTCTCCGTGCGCGCGCCCTCCCCGGAGGGGGCCGTGCGCTGGGCGGCGGACTGCCGGGCGGCGGGCCTCGCCGTGGGCTGTTTCCGTCCTCCTTCCGTGCCCGACGGCATCTCACGGCTGCGGCTGACCGCCCGCGCGGACCTCACGGACGGGCAGATCGAACGCGCTGTACGGGTCATCGGCGAGACACGACCATGAGTCGGCGTGACACGGCCCTGCCGGCGCGGCTGGCGAACTGATCGATACTGAACGGAAGTTGATCGGAACTTGATCAGAACGGTCAGGATTGGATCGCGGCCGTGAAGTCCGCCCAGCTCTCGGGGGAGAAGAGCAGCGCGGGCCCGGCCGGGGCCTTGGAGTCGCGTACGGCGAGCAGTCCGGCCCAGGGACCGGTCAGCGGCCGAGCGGTCTCCACGCAGTTGTTCGCGCCCGTGCTGTAGCTGCTGCGCAGCCAGCGCACGTCATGCAGTTCGGTACTGGAAGGTACGTTCCGAGGCAGTGCAGACATGGTGCCTCCTTACGCGCCGTCAGCTATCCCGGCGATGTAGTCCAACGATTCCTCGGGCGAAAGGGCGTGGAACTGAAGGGTGGCGAAGGCCTCCGTGTACGCCTGGAGGTCTTCTTTCCGTTCGAGGTAGAGGCTACTCGTCAAGTGGTCGAGAACAACCACATCCAGATCAGAAGTGCGCGAAAATGAGAAGATAACGAAAGGTCCGGTGATGCCGACGTGCGCCCCGGCCGTGAACGGCAGGACCTGCAACCGCACTTGCGGCAACCGCCCCGCCTCCACCAGCCGCCACAGCTGTCGGGCCATCACCCCCGGACCACCGATCCTGCGCCGCAGCACCGCCTCGTCCAGCACGGCGCTCAGCTCCAGCGGCGGTTCGCCGCGCAGCACGTCCTGGCGGGCCAGGCGCACCTCGACCAGCGCATCAAGGCGTTCGTCCGTCTCGTCCAGGCCGCCCACCGCGGCCCGGGTCACCGCCCGCGCGTACTCGGGCGTCTGCAACAGCCCCGGCACCACGGAGGTCTCCAGCGTGCTCATCGCGCTCGCCTGGGACTCCAGGCTGATGAAGTCCCGGTAGGTCGGCGGCAGCACCCCGCGATACGCGTGCCACCAGTGGTGCCGGCCGGCACCGACGTCGGACCCCGCCAACACCAGCAGCAACTCCCGTAGTTGGGAGTCGGCGATGCCGTAGGCGTCGAGCAGTAACCGCACATCGGCCGGTTTCACCCCGCTGGCGCCGGTTTCGATCCGGCTCACCTTCGACTGGTGCCAGCCCACCAGACGCGCCGCCTCACCACTGGTGAGCCCCGCACCGGTGCGCAACGCACGCAGTTCGGCGCCCAGCTTTCGGCGGCGTACTGCGGGACCGTGCTGCATGCGCTACTCCTTACTCCAACCGGGCCGCCCAAATACGGTCTCGCGTAGCAGAGTTCACCGCTTTGAGCGACAGATATATGCATATCTTGGTGGATCGCCACCGTGACCGGCGCGGTAATGGCAGTCTGGCGACGAAGCACCAGTCCGGGACCGTACTCGAACCATCCGCTCCGTGTCGGACTGCGGTCCCGTGGGAAAGGGACGACGTCGCCATGGCAGACCATCTGGAAGCATCCGTCACTCTGCCGAGCGATCCCGCCTCGGTCTCCGCGGCCCGGGGCTATGTGGTCAGCACCCTCGTGGAATGGGGGCTGCCCGCGGAGACGGACGAGGCCGACACCATCCGGCTCATCGTCTCCGAACTCGCCACCAACGCCGTACAGCACACCCTCGGCCAGTCACCCACCTTCACGGTGGACATCGAGCTCCACCATGACGAACAACTGCGCATCGGGGTCACCGACAGCCACCCGCGGTTCCCCAAACGCCTGCCCGCCGCCGTCCAGCAGGACAACGGCAGGGGCCTGGTGATCATCCGCTGGTTGACCGCCGAGTGCGGCGGCAGACTCAGAGTCAGGCCCACCCGCGAGGGCGGCAAGACGGTCTCCATCGAACTGCCCTGGACCGTACCGGCCCGCCCGGTCACCACCGTGGTCCAGCAGGAGCCTTGGCAAACGCCCCCCGCAGCAACGCCCTGAAGGCGTCCACAGCAGGCGCCGCCCCCTCCGACCGCCGGGCGACCGAGATCGTACGGCGCAACTCGCCCCCTTCCAGCGCCCGCATCCCCACCGGCGTGACCGCCGTCCGCGCCACCATCTCCGGTACGACACCGACCCCGAGCCCCGCACTGACCAGCGCGCACACCAGCGCGTACACCGGGGTCTCCACCAGCACCGACGGCGTGGCCCCGGCCCGGGCCAGTACCGCCTCCACCCCCTGCCGGGCCGGATGATCCGGCGCCATGCTGATCAGTGGCTGCCCGGCGAGCTCGCTCAGCGGGAGCCGCGAGGTCCCCTCGGCCAGGGCATGCCCGGGGGCGGTCACCAGGACCAGCTCCTCCACCAGCACCGGCTCCAGCGTGACGGAGGCCGGCACCGCCACCGCTTCCGCCGGCTCGTAGGTGTGCGTCAGCGCCAGATCGATCTCCCCGGCGGCCACCGCGGCGACCCCGGCGGGCGGTTCGTGGTTGGCGACGGTCAGCTCCACATCCGGGTGGGCCCGGCGGAACGCGCTGAGCACCGGCGGCAGCAGATGGACGCCCGCGGTCTGGAAGGTGCCGAGCCGGAGCGTGCCCCCGGACAGACCGGTGAGGCGGGCCAGTTCATGCCGGGCGCGGTCCAGTTCGTCCAGCACCCGGCGGGCCCGCGTCACCAGCAGCTCGCCCGCGCCGGTGAGCCGGGCGCCGCGATGGTGCCGGACGAGCAGGGGTGTGCCCGCCTCCCGCTCCAGCTTCGCCAGCTGCTGGGAGAGTGCGGGAGCGGTGTAGCCGAGCCGCTCGGCGGCCCGGGTGATCGAACCGGCCTCGGCGACCGCGACGAGCGCCGCGAGCCGGGTGGGGTCGTACATGGTCCTGGCACCTGCCTAAAGCATTGCTTAAGGGAGACCCAGGATATTCGAAATACCTGCTGAAGGCTCAGTCGCGGCAGGCTGGCTGCCATGGATGGACAGCTCCTCGCCTTCACCGGGGTCGCCGCCGGCATGGTCGCCATGCCCGGGGCCGACTTCACCGTCGTCGTACGCAACGCCCTCGTCTCGCGCCGGGCCGGGATCGCCTGCGCCCTGGGCGTCGCGGGCGGGCTGCTGCTGCACACGGCGCTGGCGGTCGCGGGGGTCGCCGCGGTCCTGGCCGCGGTGCCTGCACTGTTCCGGACGCTCCAACTGCTGGGTGGCGCCTATGTGTTGTACCTGGGTATACGGACTCTGCTGGCCCTGCGCCGACCGCGGACGGCCGCTGTCGAGGAGGCGGCGACGGCCGCGCGTCCGCTGCGGCAGGGGTTCGTCACCAACGCCCTCAATCCCAAGGCGCCGATCACCTTCCTCAGTCTGCTGCCGCAGTTCGTGCCCGCCGGCGCACCCGCGCTGCCGCGCACGCTGCTCCTGGCGCTGATCGTGGTGGTGCTCGCCCTGCTGTGGTTCCCGGCCGTGGCACTGCTCGTGGACCGGCTCGGCCGCCGGCTGCGCCGACCGCGCGCCGCCCGGCTCGTCGAGACCGTCACCGGCACCGCGCTGACGGCCCTGGGCGCGCTGCTGCTGCTCGAGGCGGCGGCCTGAGCACCCGTCAGGGCGGCGGCGTGTCAGGGACGCCGCCGCCCGTCGGGGCAGCCGGTCAGCTCACCCGGCCGTACCAGACGCTCTTGGTCCAGATCTTCTGCAGCCTCACCACGTCCCCGGACTTCGGGGCGTGCCAGATCTTCCCCTTCCCGGCGTAGATGCCGACGTGGTAGACGTTCGACCCCGAGTGGAAGAACACGAGGTCGCCCGCCTTGCGGCTCTTGGCGGAGATGTGGCGCGACTTGTTGTACTGCTGGGCCGCCGTACGAGGCAGCTTCTTGCCCGCCTTCTTGTACGAGTACAGCGTGAGCCCGGAGCAGTCGAAGCGGTGCGGTCCGACAGCCCCCCACTTGTACGGGGAGCCCTGCTTGGAGGCCGCGACCTGGAGTGCCTTCGTCGCCGGTGTGGCCGCCTCCGCTTCGGCGGAGAGGCCAGGGGCCACGATCGAGCCGCCCACGGCGGCGATGGTGAGAGCCGAGGCCGTACCGGCCCGGGCCATCAGCGACGGGACACGATTGAGCGCAGTCATGCGCAACCCTTCGTCAGCCGCCTGTGAAGGATGACCTGTCGGATTCGGGCTGGCGAAGTTGCCCGGCCGCTGACGCGGCTTCACCCCAAGGGCTGCTCGGCACGGACTTCCGTGCCGGCGACCCGTCGTGCTCGGGTCCTCCACTCCTGCCGATCCACTCCTGTCGACCGGTCATCCGGGCGGCGGCAGGACTCGGCGTCCGCCCGGACCGCCCCGCCGCTGTGGCGGGGGCTTGTCGTCAGACAGGGATCTTGGCTCACGGATGTCCGAAAATCCCAACGGAACCGGGGATTTGTGGCGTTACTCACCACTCACCCGTTCGGGTGGACGCTGCTCCGTTCGAACTAGCGTCGAGGCGCCGGGGGATGCCCGGACCAGCATCGGAACGTCTGTTTCGGTTCTGAGGCTACGCGCGTTGCGCAACCCTGACGGGCCGGCAAAAGGAGACACGGCTACGCCGAAAGGGGGTACCTCGTTTGGTCCGTTTCAACTCCGGCCCGGACGCCTCGTCGCCACCGCGAGATGTCCGGACCGGGCCCACGTGCGTCAACTGTCCGAGCGCGGCGGCACCGTGACACGAGCCGTGCGGCGTTCGCCGTCCAGCACACGCAGCGCACGCGCCAGCGTGGGGGCGTGCACCTCGGTCTCGCCCCGCTGGTGCATGAGCGCCAGTGCGTCCCGCAGTTCGGCCGCCTTGGTGACCAACGCCTGGGCGGCGCGCAGCCCGCGGTAGGTGTCGCCGTGGTGCGCGGGGTTGATCCGCCCGAGCAGATCGACCACATCGAGGTAACGGTCGATCAACTCGCCCTCGGCGCGCGTCAGGGCGGGCAGGGGCGGCAGCTCCGGTGGCAGCATCCGCGGGTCACCTCATGGCCTTGCGGCTCGGGATGAGGGCGTCCACCAGGCCGTACTCCATGGCCGCCCGGGCGTCGAGCACCTTGTCCCGCTCGATGTCCGCGCGCACTTGCTCGGGGTCGCGCCCGGTGTGCCGTACGAGCATCTCCTCCAGGCGGGCCCGAATGCGCGTCAACTCCTCGGCCTGGATGGCCAGATCGCTGGCCTGGCCCTCGATCGGCTCGGGCAGCGAGGGCTGGCTGAGCACCACGCGTGCACCCGGCAGGGCGAACCGCTTGCCCGGCGTGCCCGCGGCCACCAGCACGGCGGCGGTCGGTCCGGCCTGGCCGAGCAGGATCGTCTCCACGTCACAGGTGACGTACCGCATCGTGTCGTAGATCGCGGACATGGCGCTGAACGGGCCGCCGGGGGAGTTGACGTACAGCGAGATGTCCCGGTCGGGGGACTGGTGCTCCAGGTACATGAACTGCGCCATCACGTCGTTGGCCGCGGTGTCGTCCACCTGCGTCCCGAGAAAGACGATCCGCTCCTCCAGGAGCTTGGAGTACGGATCCAGCGTCCGGGTTCCGGAGCTGGTGCGTTCGGTGAACTCGGGCAGGACATGGCGGGCGGACGGTGTGGACGGTCGGGTCATGGGGACCCCCTCCTCGCGGCAGAGCTGTCTCTCCGGGCTGTCTCCCAGCTGTCTCTGTAAAAAATGTACAGGACGTACATGACGTTATGATGGGTCCATGGCCTACGAGATTCCGGTGACGCAAGCCAGGGCTGAGCTCGCCGACCTGATCAACCGGGTGGTCTACGGCGGTGAGCGCGTCGTCGTGACACGCCACGGCAAGCCCCTCGTCGCCCTTGTGTCCGCCGCTGACCTCGAACGGCTCGAACAGCTCGCGGATCCCGCCGATGTTCCGGAGGAGCAGGTGATCAGCGCGGTTTCCAGCGTCCGTGAGGTCGCTTCGGCCCCCCGCGAACGCCGGCGCTTCGGAATCGCCGCCGAGCACAGGGGGCCGGGCGCTTCCTAGGAGACCTCGGCGAGTTCCCGCTCGGGTGCTGGTTCACTCGCCTTCCGCTGCTTCAGCAGGGCGCCGAGCATGACGGCGCCCAGGCCCAGCGCCGCCCACCAGGTGAGGGTCAGGGCGGGGCCGGTCGCCGCGGCACCGTCGAAGAAGGCCGTCGAGCGCAGCGCACTGGCGCCCGCGCCCGGCGGCAGCCACTGCCCGATCGCGCCGACCGGCTCGGGCAGCATCTCCGGCGCCGAGGCCGCCCCGGAGAAGGGGTTGCCGAACAGCATGACCAGGCCCGAGGTGATCCCGATCCCGGCGGGCCCGAGCAGGGCCGCCATACCGGCGACGGCAGCGCTCACCGCAAGCGTCGCCAGCCCGAACACCCCTGCGTTCGCCCACCAGTTGCCGCCGATGACCTCCAGCCAGCTGTGCGCCACGGCGGTGGCGGCAACGCCCACCAGCGCGGCGGAACCGACCAGGGCCGCCGCCGCCCGGGCGCCGCGCAGCCCGAGGAGGGTCACCACCGCACCGGCCGCGATACCGGCCAGGGCGAGCGGCAGCACGCTCGCGGTCAGGGCCGCGCCCCGCGGATCGTGCTCGGACGCGGGCACCACGTCGACGGTCGCGTCGGCCTGCCGCCCCATCTGTTCCTGGAGCAACTGGGCCACGACGGGGCTCGCCGCGGAGGCGGTGAGCAGCTCGGTGCCCTCGGGGGTGACGACGATCGCGCCGTATACGGACCGGTCCTCGACGGCGTCGCGGGCGGCGGCCTCGTCGGCGTAGCGGTGGATCTCGAACGCTCCCTCGTGCCGGCCGAGTCGTTCCTCCAGCTGAGCCGTGGCGGTGGCCGGCCCTGCCACGCCGAGCGGCAGGTCGCGGGGTGCGCTGCGGGCGGCGGGCCAGGCGAAGGCCCACAGGGCGAGGGCCGCGAGGAGCGGGACGAGGACGACGACCGCTATCAGTCGGCGGCGGGTGGACATGACTTCCCCTTGCGTGTGCGGTGGCGCTTTGCGTGTGTGGGATTTAAAGAGAACGATCATTCGTTTTAGGTGTGACACCACCGTCCCGCTCGCCCCGCGCCCTTGTCAAGAAGGAACGTTCGTTTTACATTCCTCACCATGGCCCGCGTATCCCAGGAACACCTCGACGCCCGCCGCCGCCAGATCCTGGAAGGCGCCGCCCGCTGCTTCGCCCGCAACGGCTTCCATGCCACCTCCATGCAGGACGTGCTGAAGGAGGTCGACCTCTCGGCCGGAGCGGTTTACCGCTACTTCAGCGGCAAGGACGAGCTGATCGCCGCGATCGTCAAGGGCGTCCTCGCCGAGATCCGCGCGGCGTTCGAGGAGGTCACCCGGCAGAGCCCGCCCCCGACACCGGACGTGCTGGTCGGCGAGGTGCTCACCCGCGCGCTCGGCATCTGGGACAGCCTGACCGTCGACGACGAGCCGGCCTTCCCGCGGCTGATCATGCAGGTGTGGGCGGAGACCGTGCGCAATGCGGAACTCGCGTTGGTCATGGACGAGGTCTACGGCGTGGTGACCACGGCCTGGATCCGGGTGGCCCAGGCCTACCAGGACGCCGGGATGATGCGGGCCGACATCCCCGCCGAACATGTCGCCCGCACCATGGTCGCCACCGTGCAGGGCTTCATCGCCCAGCAGTCCCTGTTCGGGCCGGTCCCGGTCGAGGTCCTCCAGAACGGTCTGCGCGCCGTGATGAGCATGGCGGGGCCGCAGTCGCAGGCGTGACCGGATCACAGCTCGGTTAACTTGCTTGAAACTCGGTCCAACTAGCCTCCCTCCACGCCACCAGGGACTTTGCCCGTGGCTGCGGCACCCGGGCCCCGCACGGTCCGGAGCGAGGACTGTGAGGTGGGACGTGCAACTGACCCCGCACGAGCAAGAGAGGCTGCTGATCCATGTGGCGGCCGATGTCGCCGAGAAGCGCCGGGCCCGTGGGCTGAAGCTCAACCACCCCGAGGCCATCGCGCTCATCACCTCGCACATCCTCGAAGGCGCGCGCGACGGCCGTACGGTCGCCGAGCTCATGGCCTCCGGGCGCAAGCTGCTCACCCGGGACGACGTCATGG
The DNA here is from genome assembly GCF_036173105.1 of Streptomyces sp. NBC_00287. Taxonomy (NCBI): domain Bacteria; kingdom Bacillati; phylum Actinomycetota; class Actinomycetes; order Kitasatosporales; family Streptomycetaceae; genus Streptomyces; species Streptomyces sp. NBC_00287. The sequence goes on along the minus strand of NZ_CP108053.1, from coordinate 1,441,803 downwards.
ACGGCATCCCGGAGATGATCCACGACGTCCAGGTCGAGGCGACCTTCCCCGACGGCACCAAGCTCGTCACCGTCCACGAGCCGATCGTCTGAGGGGTATGTCGATGATTCCCGGAGAGATCCTTTTCGCGGACGAGCCCGTCGTGTTCAACGAGGGCCGTGAGGTCACCCGGCTGACCGTCCTCAACGCCGCCGACCGGCCCGTCCAGGTCGGCTCCCACTACCACTTCGCCGAGGCGAACCCCGGTCTGGACTTCGACCGCGCCGCCGCCCGGGGCAAGCGGCTCAATATCGCCGCCGGCACCGCCGTGCGCTTCGAGCCCGGGATCCCCGTCGACGTCGAACTCGTCCCGCTGGCCGGCGCGCGTGTCGTGCCCGGACTGCGCGGGGAGACCGGAGGTGCCCTCGATGCCTGAGATCTCGCGTGCCGCGTACGCCGACCTGTTCGGCCCGACGACCGGCGACCGGATCCGGCTCGCCGACACCGATCTGCTGGTCGAGATCGAGGAGGACCGCTCCGGCGGCCCCGGACTCGCCGGTGACGAGGCCGTGTTCGGCGGCGGCAAGGTCATCCGCGAATCCATGGGACAGTCGCGTGCTACGCGCGCAGAAGGCACCCCGGACACGGTCATCACCGGTGCGGTCGTGATCGACCACTGGGGGATCGTCAAGGCCGACATCGGCATCCGCGACGGGCGGATCACCGGTATCGGCAAGGCGGGCAACCCCGACACGATGGACGGGGTCCACCCCGATCTCGTCATCGGCCCCGAGACCGAGATCATCGCGGGCAACGGGCGGATCCTCACGGCCGGTGCCATCGACGCGCACGTCCACTTCATCTGCCCGCAGATCGCCGACGAAGCGCTGTCCGCAGGTGTCACCACGCTGATCGGCGGCGGCACCGGGCCCGCCGAGGGCTCCAAGGCGACCACCGTGACGCCGGGGCCGTGGCATCTGGCGCGGATGCTGGAGGCGATGGAGGCCTACCCCCTCAACATCGGCTTCCTCGGCAAGGGCAACACCGTCTCGCACGAGGCGATGCTGTCGCAGATCCGCGGGGGCGCGATGGGGCTGAAGCTGCACGAGGACTGGGGGTCCACGCCCGCCGTCATCGATGCCTCGCTGACCGTCGCCGATCGCACCGGCATCCAAGTCGCCATTCACACCGACACGTTGAACGAGGCCGGGTTCGTCGGTGACACCCTCGCGGCCATCGGCGGGCGCGGCATTCACGCGTACCACACCGAAGGTGCGGGCGGCGGGCACGCGCCCGACATCATGACCGTGGTCTCCGAACCGCATGTGCTGCCCAGCTCCACCAACCCGACGCGGCCCTACACCGTCAACACCGCCGAGGAACACCTCGACATGCTGATGGTCTGCCACCACCTGAATCCGGCCGTGCCCGAGGATCTCGCCTTCGCCGAGTCCCGGATCCGGCCCTCCACGATCGGCGCCGAGGACATACTGCACGACGTGGGCGCCATCTCGATCATCTCCTCCGACGCGCAGGCCATGGGCCGGGTCGGCGAGGTCATCATGCGGACCTGGCAGACCGCGCATGTGATGAAGAGGCGGCGCGGGGCCCTGCCGGGGGACGGGCTCGCGGACAATCTGCGGGCGCGGCGGTACATCGCCAAGTACACGATCAACCCCGCCCTCGCCCAGGGGATCGCGGGCCAGGTCGGGTCCGTGGAGACCGGCAAGCTCGCCGACCTGGTGCTGTGGGAGCCCGCGTTCTTCGGCGTAAAGCCGCACCTCGTCATCAAGGGCGGGCAGATCGCGTACGCGCAGATGGGCGACGCGAACGCGTCGATCCCCACGCCGCAGCCGATCCTTCCGCGGCCGATGTACGGCGCGATCGGGCGGGCGCCTGCCGCCAACTCGGTCAACTTCGTGGCGCCGTTGGCGATCGAGGACGGACTGCCCGAGCGGCTTCAGCTCGGGAAGAGGTTCGTGGGCATCGAGTCCACACGGGGTGTCACCAAAGCCGACATGCGGGAGAACGACGCGCGGCCCGAGGTGCGGGTCGACCCCGACAGCTTCGCCGTGCACATCGACGGGGAGCTCGTCGAGGCGAGCCCCGCCGCCGAACTGCCCATGGCCCAGCGGTACTTCCTCTTCTGATGTCCAGGGCAGCGCTTCTTGTACTGGCCGACGGGCGATTTCCCGCCGGGGGGCATGCGCACTCCGGTGGGGCCGAGGTTGCCGTCAAGGCGGGTCGGGTCACCGGGGCCGCGAGTCTGGAGGACTTCTGTCGAGGGCGGTTGCATACGGCGGGGCGAGTGGCCGCGGCGCTTGCTGCGGCTGCCGCGCTGGGGGTCGACCCGGTTTCGCTGGACTCGGCTGCTGATGCCCGGACTCCGTCCCCTGCATTGCGGGGTGCCGCGCGGAAGTTGGGGCGGCAGCTGATGCGGGCCGCTCGGGCTGTCTGGCCGTCCGGTGAGCTTGACGCTCTGGCTCTTGCGTTTCCCAAGGGGGCGCATCAGCCGGTGGTGTTGGGGGTGGTGGCTCGGGCGGCTGGGCTGGGGCCGGTGGATGCGGCGTACTGCGCGGTGTACGAGAGCGTCAGTGGGCCTGCGTCTGCGACCGTGCGGTTGTTGAGCCTGGATCCGTTCGAGGCTACGGCGGTGTTGGCTCGGTTGGCGCCGGAGATGGACCTTGTGGTGGATCTGGCGGTGGAGGCGGCGCGGCGGGTTGTCGACGAGGGGGTTGATGCGCTGCCCGCTGGGTCCTCGCCCCTGTTGGAGATCGGGGCGGAGGTGCATGCCGGGTGGGCGGTGCGGCTGTTCGCGTCATGAGTTTTTCGCCCCCGACGCCCCTTCCCAATCCCGACCCCTGGGGGCTCCGCCCCCAGACCCCCGTTCGGCCCTGAAGGGGCCTCGTCCTCAAACGCCGGACGGGCTGAAAAAACGCAACCCCCGGACGGGCTGAAGAACGTAAGCAAACGGAGCCGTTTCCATGCATCTTGACCACTCTCACACCCACGCCACCCCCGCCCTCAGCGCCGACGCCCGTCGCCCCGACGGCTCCCGGCGTGCTCTTCGGATCGGGCTCGGTGGGCCCGTGGGGTCTGGGAAGACCGCTACCGTTGCGGCGCTCTGTCGGGCCCTGCGCGACGAGTTGTCCCTCGCGGTCGTTACCAATGACATTTACACGCGGGAGGACGCCGAGTTTCTGCTGCGTGAGGCCGTGTTGCCGCCCGAGCGGATCACCGCCGTCGAGACCGGTGCCTGTCCGCACACCGCCATTCGGGACGACATCTCCGCCAACCTCGAAGCCGTCGAGGATCTCGAGGACGAGGTCGGGCCGTTGCAGCTGATCCTCGTGGAGTCCGGTGGGGACAATCTCACCGCCACCTTCTCCAAGGGGCTCGTGGACGCGCAGATCTTTGTGATCGATGTCGCCGGCGGCGATGACATTCCGCGTAAGGGCGGGCCCGGGGTCACCACCGCCGATCTGCTCGTCGTCAACAAGACCGACCTCGCCCCCTATGTCGGCTCCGATCTCGCCCGCATGGCGGCCGATGCCAAGGCGCAACGTGCCGAACTGCCGGTTGTCTTTCAGTCGTTGCGTTCCGAGGACGGGGTGCGGGACGTCGCCGAGTGGGTGCGTGCGCAGCTCGCCGCGTGGTCGGCGTGATCGTGACCGGAGTCGCCGCCACGGCACGGATCGGTGCTCGCGGCGACGGCAGGGGCGGCACGGCGTTGCCCGTGCTGGAGGGGGACGGGCCCCTCGCACTGCGGCGGACCCGGGGGAGCGGCAGCGAGGCTCGGGCCATGCTCGTCGGGGCGATGAGCGGGCCGCTCGGCGGTGATCGGTTCGCCGTCGAGGCCGATGTGGCGGAGGGGGCCCGGCTGCATGTCGGGTCCGCCGCCGCGACCATCGCCCTGCCGGGACAGGCCAAGGGCGACGCTCGCTACGACGTACGGCTCACCGTGGCCGACGGCGGCGAACTGCGCTGGCTGCCCGAGCAGTTGATCTCCGCCGGTGGCAGCGATCTGTATGTCACCACACATGTCGACCTCGGTGCGACCGCCCGGCTCGTCCTGCGCGAGGAGCAGGTGCTCGGGCGGGTGGGGGAGGAGCCGGGTCGGCTCACCAGTCGGCTCACTGTCCGGATCGCCGGGCGGACGGTCCTCGATCAGGAACTGGCCTGTGGACCCGGGGCACCGGGCGGCTGGGACGGGCCCGCCGGGCTGGCGGGGCATCGCGCGGTCGGGCAACTCGTCGTCGTACGGCCCGAGTTCGCGGACGAGCCGGTGATCGCTCGGTGCCTCGCCGAGAACGCCGTACTGGTTCCCCTGCCCGGGCCGGCCGCGCTCGTGACCGCCGTCGCGCCGGACGCCCGCGTGCTGCGTCAGGTGCTGGACCAGGCGCTCACGGCTGTCGCTCCCTGAATCAGCCCAGCGGGATCTTCGGGAACCTGCGGGACTTGTGCTCGCCCGCCGCGGCCTGCTTCGCCTTGGCGACGGCCGCGTACTCGTCGACGTACTCCTGCTCGGAGAGGGTCAGGATGGCGTACATGATCTCGTCGGTGATGGCGCGCAGGATCGCCTTCTCGTTCTCCATTCCGGCGTAGCGGGAGAAGTCCAGGGGCTTGCCGAAGCGGATGACCACGGGGTGGATGTTGGGGATGACCTTGCCGGGCGGCTGGGCCTCGAAGGTGCCGATCATCGCGCAGGGGATCACCGGCACCCCGGCCTTGAGCGCCATCACCGCGACCCCGACCTTGCCCTTGTACAGACGGCCGTCGTGGGAGCGGGTGCCCTCCGGGTAGATGCCCAGCAACTCGTCCTTGCTCAGCACCCCGAGGCCCTCGCGGATCGCGGCCTGGCCGGCCTCCTTGCCGGAGCGGTCGACCGGGATCTGGCCGGCGCTGCGGAAGAAGAACGCCGTGAGGCGGCCCTTGAGGCCGGGGCCGGTGAAGTACTCGGCCTTGGCCAGGAAGGTGATGCGGCGCTTGAGGATCGCGGGCATCAGGAAGTGGTCCGAGAAGGAGAGATGGTTGCCCGCGACGATGGCCGCTCCGGACGACGGAACGTTCTCCAGACCTTCGGTGCGGGGACGGAAGACCAGTCTCAAAAGGGGGCCCAGCAACACGTACTTGAGCAGGTAGTAGAACAAGGAGTCGCTCCTCTACTCCGGCGGATCGGCTCAACTGCCATGTTCCGGCAGGTCAACCGGCGTGTTGTGGGGGTGCCAGTGTAGGGGGAGGCGGTCGAGGCCGGAACCGTGCCCGGGGCGAGTGGCTCAGACCTTTCCGGTGACCTTGACAGCGCCCTCACAGCCGTACGACCACCAGTGCCGTGTCGTCGGTGGCGCCGCCCGGTGGCAGCAGGTCCAGCAGGACCGCGTCCGCAAGGATCTCGGGGTCGTCGTGGCAGTGGGTGACCAGGGAGTCGGCGAGCCGGGTGAGACCGGCGTAGATGTCCTCCCGTCTGCGCTCGACGAGTCCGTCGGTGTACAGCACGAGCGTGGCGCCCTCGGTGAACCGCGTCTCCGCCTGGGGTCTGGGGACCGGATCGGGGCGGGCGTCCAGCGGCGGGTCGGTGGCCCGGTCGAGGAACTCCACGCGGCCGTCGGCGTGCAGCAGTACGGGCGGTGGGTGGCCCGCGCTGCTGTAGGCGATGGTCCGGTGGTCGAAGTCGACGAATGTGGTGACCGCGGTGGCCGATTCGGCCCCGTCCACGACATGGGCGTACCGGCCGAGGACGTCGAGCGCCTGGGCCGGCCCCTCGGCGACCCGCGAGGCGGCGCTGAGCGCGCTGCGCAGCTGGCCCATGACACCGGCGGCGGCCAGGCCGTGCCCGACCACGTCGCCGACGGACACCCCGATGCGGTTGCCGCCCACCAGTTCGACCATGTCGTACCAGTCCCCGCACACGTTCAGCGCGCCCACCGCGGGCCGGTAGCGCACGGCGGCTGCCTGGTGGCGGACCTGGTGGCGGGCGGGGAGCATCGCCTCCTGGAGGGCCAGCGCCACCTCCCGTTCGCGGGCGTGGGCCTGGCGGAGCTGTTCGTTGAGTTCCTGGAGTTCCCGCGCGCGGGTGTACAGCTCGGCCTCCATGACCCGGGCGCGGCTCCCGGTCGGGCCGCCGCGGGCCCGGATCAGTTCCGTGACCTCCTCGACCCGGTGCACCAGCAGCACGACGTGTCCGTCGGGTCCGAAGACCGGGGCGTTGACCGGGCTCCAGTAGCGCTCCTCCCACTCTCCCGGGCGGTCGGGGTATTCGACGTCGTACCGCTGCAGGGCCATGGTGTCGCGCTCGCCGGTGGCCAGCACCCGGCGCATCGAGGTCTCCACATTGCGCATGCCCTGGGCCGACGGATTGTCGGGGTTCTCCGGGAAGACGTCGAAGATGTGGCGGCCGACCACCTGCTCGCGCTTGCGGCCTGCCGCGCGCAGGAAGTCCTCGTTGACGTCCGCATAGACCAGCTCGGGCGTCAGCAGCGCCACCATGCCGGGCAGGGCCTGGAAGACCGCCGCGTAGTCCATCGCCGTGTCGTTCATGGCTCCCGCCTCACCACCGGGATCACACCAGTTTGGCATGTGATGTGACAGATATACCGATGCTCACTCCCCCGGCTCCGTGAGTGACTGCTCAGCCCAGATGATCTTGCCCTCGGAGGCGAACCGGGTGCCCCACCGCTGGGCGAACTGGGACACCAGCAGCAGCCCGCGGCCGCCCTCGTCGGTGGCGCGGGGATGACGCAGATGCGGTGCCGAGGCGCCGCCGTCCAGGACCTCGCAGATCAGTGAGCGCTCCCTGATCAGCCGCAACCGGATCGGCCCGGTGGCATGCCGGATGGCGTTGGTGACCAGCTCGCTGACGACCAGCTCGGTGGTGAAGGCCAGCGGTTCCAGGCCCCACTCGGTCAGTTGGCGGGTGGCGCTCTTGCGGGCATCAGCGACCACGGCCGGGTCGCTGGGCAGGTCCCAGTCCGCGACCTGGTCGTCGCCGAGCAGCCGGGTGCGGGCCATCAGCAGCACCACGTCGTCGTGCGGCCGCACCGGGACCAGCGCGTCGACCACGGCCCGCGAGTGCAGCGCGAGCGAGGCCGCTGGACGTTCCAGCGCCGGCCGCAGCCGGTCCGGGTCCACGTCGACGGTCCAGGAATCCCCGCGGGCCAGCAGACCGTCCGTGTACAGGGCGAGGACGCTGCCCTCGGCCAGCACCATCTCGACCGACTCGAACGGCGGACCCCCGACACCGAGCGGCGGGCCCTGCGGCAGATCGGTGAAGGTGACCTCGCCGTGGGGCAGCACCACGGCCGGGGAAGGGTGGCCCGCGGCGGCGATGGTGCACTGCCCGTCGACCGGGTCGTACACCGCGTACACACACCCGGACCCCACCGCCCGCATGCTGTCGGCACCCTCCGTGTCGGGTGCCACGCCGTCCTCCCGCGTCGACCGCCCGACCAGGTCGTCGAGATGGGCCAGCACCTCCTCGGGCCGCAGATCCAGCGCGGCGAGCGTCCGTACGGCCGTACGCAGCCGTCCCATGGCCGCCGCCGCGCCGATACCGTGCCCGGGCACCTCGCCCACCACCAGGGCGACCCGCGCCCCGGACAGCGGCACCACGTCGTACCAGTCGCCGCCGAGGCCGGTCAGCTCGTCGGCGGGCCGGTAGCAGGCGGCGACCTCCACGGCGTCCTGGTCGCTCAGCCGGTGCGGGAGCAGACTGCGCTGGAGGACCAGGGCCGCGTCGCGCTCGCGGGTGTAGCGGCGGGCGTTGTCCACGCAGACCGCGGCCCGCGACACCAGGTCCTCGGCGAGCCGCAGATCGTCCTCGTCGAAGGGCTCCTTGCGGCCCCGCCGCAAGAACGTGGTGATGCCCAGGGTGACGCCCCGCGCGCGGACCGGCACGATCATCACGCTGTGCAGCCCCAGCTCCCGGAAGGTGGCCTCCCGGCCCAGCACGTCCGTCGCCCACTCCCGGGCGAGCGGATCGAGCTGTTCCGCGCGCCAGGAACTGCCGGTGGTCAGACAGCGGATCGGCGGCGATCCGGCCAGGTAGGTGGCGACCGATCCGATGCCGACGGCCTCGTCCTCGTTCACCGAGCGGTGGCCCGCCCGGCGCAGCTCCACCGGCTCGCGGTCGCTCAGCGGTCCGGCCGGGGGCTCCCCGCCGCTGAGCACCGACTCCAGCAGGTCCACCCAGACCAGGTCGGCGAAGCCCGGCACGGCCACATCGGCCAGCTCCTGCGCGGTGTGCACCACGTCCAGGGTGCGGCCGATGTGCCGGCCCGCCCGGTCCAGCAGGGCGAGCCGCTGGCGGGCCCGGTGCCGCTCGCTGACGTCGACGACCGTGTAGTACACGCCCATCGCCCGGCCCCGGTCGTCGTCGAGCCGGGTGAACGACATCATGTGCGCCGTCTCCCGGTGCGGAGCAGAGCGCACCCGGCCCAGATGCTCGTACCCGACCACCGGCTCGCCGGTCTCCAGCACGCGCCGCATCTGCGTCTCGACGCCCGCCGCGTCCAGCCCGGGCTGTATGTCCGCGAGCCGCCGCCCCAGGCGCTGGTATGCCGGTCCGCCGCCGAACTGCTCCAGCGCGGCGTTGGACCAGACGAACCTGAGGTCGGTGTCCACGATCGCTATGCCGACGGGCGAGCGGGCCACCATCTGCTCCAGCACCGTCCGGCTCATGTCCCAGCCGGGCGCCTGCTCCATTTCCGACAGCAGCGCCAGCCAGCGCGCCGGACCGTCCGGCTCGGGCGCCGCCACGACCCGCACCATCACCCGCACCTCGGCGCCATCGGCGCGCCGTGCGGTCAGCAGCCCCGCCCAGCCGCCGTCCCGGCGACAGCGTTCGGCCAGTTCGGGGAGGCGCGCCGCGTCCTCGGCCGACAGCAGGACGGCGACCGGCCTGCCGACCACGTCCGCCGCCCCGTACGCCAGCAGCCGCTGGGCGCCGCTGGTCCAGCAGGTGACCAGTCCCTGGGCGTCGAGCAGCACGGGCGCGGCATCGGCCACATCGAACCGATGCCGCTCCGCGGCGTGCTCCTCTTGTGTGCCCACGGCCGACCTCTCCGTTGCTGGGGTCGCTGAGAGCGGTCCACGTCAGTGGTCTACCACCTCAGACCCCAGTGTTCACCCTCGCAGTGGAGACGACGGACGGCCACCGCGCGTCAGGCCAGCACTTTCTCCAGTGAGGCCAGCGCCGCCGTCAGCTCCTCGGCGGTGATCGTCAGCGGTGGTGCGAGCCGGATGGTGGAACCGTGGGTGTCCTTGACCAGCACACCCTCCCGCATCAGCCGCTCACCGATCTCCCGCCCGCTGCCCACGGCCGGATCGATGTCCACGCCCGCCCATAGGCCGCGCGCCCGGAAGCCGACGACGCCCTTGCCGACCAGCTCCGTCAGCCCGTCCCGCAGTCCGGCGCCCAGCTCGGCCGCCCGGCGCTGGAACTCGCCCGTCTCCAGCAGCTCCACCACCGCCGTGCCGACAGCCGCGGCGAGCGGATTGCCGCCGAAGGTCGAGCCGTGCTCGCCGGGCCGCAGTACCCCGAGCACATCCCGCCGGGCCACCACCGCGGACACCGGGACGATGCCGCCGCCCAGCGCCTTGCCGAGGAGCAGCATGTCGGGGACGACCGACTCGTGCTCGACGGCGAGGGTACGGCCGGTGCGGCCGAGGCCCGACTGGATCTCGTCGGCGATGAACAGACAGCCCTTGCGGCGGGTCAGCTCCCGCACCCCGGCGAGATAGCCGTCGTCCGGGATGAGCACGCCCGCCTCGCCCTGGATGGGCTCGATGAGCACCGCCGCCGTGGTGTCGTCGACGGCCTCCTCCAGCGCGGCCAGGTCGTTGTACGGCACGATCCGGAAGCCCGGAGTGAAGGGACCGAAGCCGCTGCGGGCGGTCTCGTCGGTGGAGAAGCTGACGATCGTCGTCGTACGGCCGTGGAAGTTGTCCGCCGCGACCACGATGGTGGCTTGGTCGGCGGGGACGCCCTTGACCTCGTACGCCCACTTGCGGGCCACCTTGACGGCGCTCTCGACCGCTTCGGCGCCGGTGTTCATGGGCAGCACCATGTCCAGGCCGGTGAGCGCGGCCAGGCGCTCGGCGAACTCGGCGAGCTTGTCGTTGTGGAAGGCGCGCGAGGTGAGCGTGAGCCGGTCCAGCTGACGGTGGGCCGCCTCGATCAGACCGGGGTGGCGGTGGCCGAAGTTGAGCGCCGAGTAACCGGCCAGCATGTCGAGGTAGCGGCGGCCCTCGACGTCCTCCACCCAGGCGCCCTCGGCGCGCGCGACGACCACGGGCAGCGGGTGGTAGTTGTGCGCGAGGACGGGCTCCTCCGCGCGGATCAGCTCGGCGGACGAACGGGTGCGGGCGGGTGCGGTCATGAGCGGATCTCCTGGGTGCAGCACTTGATGCCGCCGCCGGCCTTGCGCAGCTCGGACAGGTCGACGGGGACGGGGACGTAGCCTCGCTGGGCCAGCTGGTCGGCAAGGGCGGTCGCGTCCGGCGCGATGAAGACGTGCCGTCCGTCGGAGACGGAGTTCAGGCCGAAGGCCATCGCGTCCTCACGGGTCGCCGGCACCGCGTCCGGGTACAGGCGCCGCAGCACCTCGCGGCTGCCCGGCGAGAAGGCCTCCGGGTAGTAGGCGATGTTGTCGTCGTCCAGCACGAACAGCGCGGTGTCGAGGTGGTAGAAGTACGGATCCACCAGCGTCAGGCTGATCACCGGGACGCCGAAGAACTCCTGCACCTCGCGATGGGCCTCGCGGGTGGTGCGGAAGCCGGTACCGGCCAGCACATACCGGCCCGTGGGGACCAGGTCGCCCTCGCCCTCGCACACCGACTCCGGGCGGTAGACATCGAATCCGGATGACTTGAACCAGGTCTCGTAGTGGGTGGACTCGGGACGGCGCTCGGACGCGTGGAAGAGGGAGCCGAAGACACGGCCGTCCACGACGACCGCGCAGTTGGCGGCGAAGACCATGTCGGGCAGGCCCGGAACCGGCTCCACCGTGTCGACGGTGTGGCCGTGGGAGCGGTAGGCGCGGATCAGTGACTGCCACTGCTCCTGGGCCAGATCGACGTCGACCCGGGTGTCGGGACGCATCCAGGGGTTGATCGCGTACTGCACGGCGAAATGTCTGGGTTCGCAGACGAGAAAGCGCCGAAGGCGCGGCACACGGCTTTCGGGCACAGAGGGGTTCCTCCGCTTCCTGCGGTGTTGACTGGGTTGACACCAAGGTAGGAAGTGACCGGGACGCCCGACAAGGAACAAGGGCTGCGTGTTCACGCAGGAATGCTGCGTTGTTCCGCTGCTCAGCGCAGGTCTGCTGCGCCGTCCGGGGCGGCGTGGCTCGCGCCCGCCTCCGGGCTTTCCGGGAGGAGATGGGACAGCACCATCACGCTGATCGTCTTCCGGATGAATGGCTCCACGCGGATCCGCTCCAGCACCTCCTCGAAGTGCTCCACATCGCGCGCCCTGACGTGCAGCAGCGCGTCCGCGGCGCCCGTCACCGTCATCGCCGCGGTGATCTCCGGATGGTTGCGGACCACCTCCGCGATACGCCGCGGCGGGGCCGCGCCCTCGCAGTACACCTCGACGTACGCCTCCGTGCGCCAGCCCAGCGCCGAGGGCTTCACCGTGGCCGTGAACCCGGTGATCACCCCGGCCTCCCGGAGCCGGTCCACGCGCCGCTTGACCGCCGTGGAGGACAGTCCGACGGCCGCGCCGATCTCGGCGAAACTGGTCCTGGCGTTCGCCATCAGGGCGATGATGATCTTCCGGTCGAGCTCGTCGAACGGCGTGGGCCTGCTGCTCATGGCGGCACCCTATCCAGCGGAAACGTCCGCACCTGGGCCCGTGTGCAGGCGTACGAATTGCTCCTACACTCCACGTTCATGCTGCGCGCCCTGGCTGTCGACGACGAACGCCCCTCGCTGGAGGAACTGCTGTACCTCCTGAACGCCGATCCCCGAGTCGGCAGCGCGGAGGGTGCCGGGGACGCCACCGAGGCGCTGCGCCGGATCAACCGGGCGCTGGAATCGGGGCCCGCCGGGCCCGAGGCGATCGATGTCGTCTTCCTCGACATCAACATGCCGGGACTCGACGGCCTCGACCTCGCCCGGCTGCTCACCGGGTTCGCCAAGCCGCCGCTGGTCGTGTTCGTCACCGCCCACGAGGACTTCGCCGTCCAGGCCTTCGACCTCAAGGCCGTCGACTACGTCCTCAAGCCGGTCCGCAAGGAGCGCCTCGCCGAGGCCATACGCCGGGCCGCCGAACTCATCGACACCGGCCCGCGCATACCCGTGCACGAGCCCGACCCCGACCACATACCCGTCGAGCTCGGCGGGGTGACCCGGTTCGTCTCCGTCGACGACATCACCCATGTCGAGGCCCAGGGCGACTACGCCCGTCTGCACACCGACAAGGGCAGCCATCTCGTCCGTATCCCGCTGTCCACCCTGGAGGAGCGCTGGCGCTCCCGCGGCTTCGTCCGCATCCACCGCCGCCATCTGGTCGCCCTGCGCCACATCGGCGAACTCCGACTGGACGCGGGCACGGTGAGCGTCGTGGTCGGCTCCGAGGAACTCCAGGTCAGCCGGCGCCACGCGCGCGAGCTGCGGGACCTGCTGATGAGGAGGCCCTGACAGTGCCGAACCAGGACCCCACCGAGCGCCGAGTCGTCGTCACCGGACCGCCCCGGCGCACCCGACCCACCTTCGGCTACTACCGCCCGCGCACCGAGATCGACGAGCAGACCACCCTCGGCCACACCTACGTCCGCTCCCTGATGCGCTCCCAACTACGCGCCGCGCTGGCCGTGGTCGCCGTCCTCGGACTCCTCATCGGCCCCCTGCCGCTGCTGTTCGCCACCATCCCGGACTCCGACCGCCTGGAATGGACGGTCCTCGGCTTCTGTCTGTACGCCCCGCTCGTGCTGCTCGCCCGCTGGTACGTACGGCGCGCCGAACGCAACGAGCGCGACTTCGTCCGGCTCGTCGAGGACCAGGACCGCCTCGTCGAGGACCAGGACCGCTGAGGTGCCGTGAACGAGAACTTCGCCGTCCCCGCCGTCGCACTGGTCGTCCTGGCGACCGTCTTCGTCGGCGCCTTCGGCCTGCGCATCTCCCGCACCACCTCCGACTTCTACGTCGCCTCCCGCACCGTCGGCCCCCGCCTGAACGCCGCCGCCATCAGCGGCGAGTACCTCTCCGCCGCGTCCTTCCTCGGCATCGCGGGCCTCGTCCTCGTCCAGGGCCCCGACATGCTCTGGTACCCGGTCGGCTACACCGCCGGATACCTCGTCCTGCTCCTGTTCGTCGCCGCCCCGCTGCGCCGCTCCGGCGCCTACACGCTCCCCGACTTCGCCGAGGCCCGGCTCGCCTCCTCGGCGGTACGACGGCTGGCCGGAGCCTTCGTGGTCGGGGTCGGCTGGCTCTATCTGCTGCCCCAACTCCAGGGCGCCGGACTGACGCTGACCGTGCTCACGGACGCGCCCGACTGGCTGGGCGGGGTGATCGTGGCGGTCGTGGTGGTGGCCATCGTCGCGGCGGGCGGTATGCGCAGCATCACCTTCGTGCAGGCCTTCCAGTACTGGCTGAAGCTCACGGCCCTGCTGGTGCCCGCCCTGTTCCTGGTGCTTGCCTGGCGGAGCGACGGCGCCCCGCACCACGCCTTCGACGAACCCGCCAACTTCCGCGAACAGCGTTCCGTCCGCGTCGACGACAGCCTCGAGCTCCGTCTGGAACGACCGCTGACCGTCACGGTGAGCGGCACCGTCGACGGCCGCCCGCACGAGGACCAGCAGCTCGAACTCCCCGTCGGCACCCACCGCATCGAGGCCGGCGCCCGGCTGACGTTCGCCGAGGGCGCCGCCGTCCCCGAGGCCGAACGCGACGGCGACGGCGGCCTGTCGCCCTCCCAGGCCGAGACCCGCGGCGAACGCCCGCTGTACGCCACGTACGGGCTGATCCTCGCCACGTTCCTCGGCACCATGGGCCTGCCCCATGTCGTCGTGCGCTTCTACACCAGCCCGCACGGCGTCGCCGCCCGCCGCACCACGGTCGCCGTCCTCGGCCTGATCGGCGCCTTCTACCTGCTGCCCCCGGTCTACGGCGCGCTCGGCCGCCTGTACGCCCCCGAACTCACCCTCACCGGAGACGCGGACGCGGCCGTACTGCTGCTGCCCGAGCGCATGATCGGCGGCCTGGGCGGCGATCTGCTGGGCGCGCTGGTGGCCGGTGGTGCCTTCGCCGCGTTCCTGTCGACCGCCTCGGGGCTCACCATGGCCGTCGCGGGCGTCCTCACCCAGGACGTCCTCCCGTCGCGCGGAGTACGGCACTTCAGGCTCGGCACGCTCCTCGCGATGGCCGTACCGCTCGCGGCGAGCGCCCTGGTCGGCGGGTTGCCGGTGGCCGATGCCGTAGGGCTCGCCTTCGCCGTATCGGCGTCCTCGTTCTGCCCGCTGCTGGTGCTCGGCATCTGGTGGCGCAGGCTCACCCCGCAGGGCGCCGCGGCCGGAATGCTGGTGGGCGGCGGTTCGGCGCTGCTCGCCGTCGCCGCGACGATGGCCGGCTTCCCCGGCACCGGCGCCCTGCACGCCCTGCTCGCCTGGCCGGCCCTCTGGTCGGTACCGCTGGGCTTCCTCACGATGATCCTGGTCTCGCTGGCCACCCCGAGCAGGGTCCCGGCCGGGACAGCGGCGATCCTGGCGCGATTCCATCTGCCGGAGGAATTGGCCGGCGGACAGGTCAGGACGGAGGTGAAGGCATGAGTGGATTCATCGCCGGGCTGTGCGTGGCCGTCCTTCCGTTGCTGGCCGCGGGCTTCTGGCTCGGCCGGCGTACCGCGCGCCCCGAGAGCCAGGGTGGCCTCGGGACGCCCGTCGAGCACGCCACCTTCGAGACCCTGCACACCGCCTCCCTCGCCGCGCCCCCGTTGCGGGCGGGGCTGACGGAGGAGACCGCCCGTAAGTCGGCCCGCCGGCTGCGCTCCCTGCTCGGCACGGACGCTCTGTGCCTCACCGATCAGAAGGACGTGCTGGCCTGGGACGGCGTCGGCGGCCACCATCGCGCCGAGATCATGGAACGGCTCGCGGGACCGCTGGAGTCGGGCCGCGGCGAGGCGTTCCCGCTGACCTGCGACACCCCCGACTGCCCCCTGCGCTGGGCGGTCGTCGCCCCCCTCACCGTCGACGACCGCGTCCACGGCGCCCTCGTCGCCTGCGCGCCCCGTGAATCCGCGGTCCTGGTACGGGCGGCCGGAGAGGTCGCGCGCTGGGTTTCCGTCCAGTTGGAGCTCGCGGACCTGGACCAGTCCCGAACCCGCTTGATAGAGGCCGAGATCAAGGCACTCAGGGCCCAGATCTCCCCGCACTTCATCTTCAACTCACTCGCGGTGATCGCCAGTTTCGTCCGCACCGACCCCGAGCGCGCCCGCGAACTGCTCCTGGAGTTCGCCGACTTCACCCGCTACTCGTTCCGCAGGCACGGCGACTTCACCACCCTCGCCGACGAACTCCACGCCATCGACCACTACTTGGCCCTAGTACGCGCCCGCTTCGGCGACCGGCTCTCCGTCACCCTCCAGATCGCCCCCGAGGTGCTGCCGGTCGCCCTGCCCTTCCTCTGCCTCCAGCCGCTCGTCGAGAACGCCGTCAAACACGGCCTGGAGGGCAGGACCGACAAGTGCCGGATCAGCATCACCGCACAGGACGCGGGGGCGGAGGCGCTGGTCGTCATCGAGGACGACGGCGTGGGCATGGACCCCGTCCTGCTGCGCCGCATCCTCGCCGGGGAGGTCAGCCCGTCCGGCGGGATCGGCCTGTCCAACGTCGACGACCGGCTCCGTCAGGTCTACGGAGACGACTACGGCCTCGTCATCGAGACCGCCGTAGGAGCGGGCATGAAGGTCACCGCCCGGCTGCCCAAGTACCAGCCGGGCGTGCACTCCGCGGGCCGGCTGACCGGCGCCTGAGCGTCACGTGGGGCGGGTCACCACCATGCCGAGGGTGATCAGCCCGAGCACGACCCAGCCGAACCACAGCCAGCCATTGCTGCCGAGCGCCACCGTGTAGGCAGTCACCGCGACAAGTCCGCCGACGGTGAGCACCCCCATCGTCCGCGTAGAACCGTCCGTAGAACCGGGCATCGCAACACCCTCCTCATGGTTCGTCCCCCTCCATGGTGCCCCCGTTCTGCTTCCGGACGGTGCACACGACGAAATGTGTGCCCGATTTCCAGGGCCCCTGGCTGGTCCAGGACCCGTATGGACGGAGGGGTCGAATCCGTAGTCACGCGGCGGCACCTCACGGGCACAGGCCGGATCGGACTCGCTACGCGCCTCGGCGAGCGTGACATCGTCGTCGAGGCGGGTGAATCCGAGCACCTGCTCGTCGTACGGGCCCGTGCAGGACACCAGACGCGCCTCCTGATTCGAACGTACGTCCAGGCAGTCCCGTCGCTGCATGGTCGCCGTGTCCGCGAAGGCCGCACCGACCTTGCGGTGCCCGCCGAGCGGCCCGTACACCGGCCCGTGCGCGCCCAGCACCAGACAGGCGGTCCGTCGCCCGGCCGCCTCGAACCCCGCGTCGGTCGGGACCACCGCGAAGGCCCGCACATCCGCGAGCCCGCCCCGTAACTCCTGCGTCCGCTCCTCGCACCGCGCGGGCCCCTCCTCCCGCGCCTCCTCGGCGGACGCGGCCTCGACGAACGCCATCACCTGCCCGTCCGGCGCCTTGTCCGCGCAGCTCGGATCCAGGGTCAGCCGGGGCGTCCCCCGGAAGGCCACGGCCCCCGGCCAGTCCGCGAGCACACAGTCCCCGTCCTTCAGCGCCCGCGCGAGCCCGACGCCCGCGCCGTAGGGCGACGCGGTCCCGACCGCCTGCCCGGCCACGGCGTACCAGACCCCGCCCCCGGCCAGCGCCACCCCCAGCAGCCCGGTGAGCGCGGCGTGCAGGACCCGCCGTCGGGCGCGCGGCGGCGCGGACGGGTGCGGTGCCGCCCACTGCGGCTGGGACCCGAAGTCGCTCTGCGTCCGGGAGTACTCCTCGTTCTGCGGCACGACGATCCGCGACAGCGCCGCCTCCGTCTCCGCCGCGGACGGCCGTAACGCCGGATCCTTCGCGAGCAGCGCGTGTACGACGGGCCCCAGCGCACCGGCGCGCACGGCGGGCCGCGGCTCCTGCGACTCCCGGACGAACGGCCCCTGCCCCTCGACGCCGAAGTAGAGCGCACACCCCAGCGAGAACAGATCCGCCGCCGGTGTGGGCGGCCCGCCCGGCCGCACTGAGATGCCATGGCCGGTGAGCAGGACCCGCCCGTACGGCGCGCCCGTGCGGTCCGGTGCGAGCAGGATGTTCGCCGGTTTCACATCCCCGTGAAGGATGCCCCGCTCGTGTCCGGCGGTCAGCGCGTCGAGCACGGCGAGCCCGACACGGGCGCACTCCGCGGGGGCCAGCGGGCCGCGCTGCTGGACGAGATCCCGCAGGTCCACCGCGCCCGCCACGTACTCCATGACGATCCAGGGAAGCCCCTCGTGCTCCAGCACGTCATGCACGGTCACCACATGCGGATGGTCACGCAGCACGGTCGCGTGCCGGGACTCGAAACGGTCCCGGGCGACGATCTCCCTCAGCGCGACCTCGCGGCCGTGTCTCTGATCGTGCGCGAGCCAGACCTGCCCGGAATCACCGCCCCCGAGCCGGTGCAGCAGCAGATAGCGGCCGGCGATGACCCGGCCCACTCCCGACGCGTGCGAAGTCATCACCGCTCCCCCCGGGCGGTTCCCCCGACGCTCCTTATGCTACTGAACGGAAAATCCGGTCAGTTGCTCCGCGCGTTCAGTGAGGCCAAATAGGCGTTGTACGCCTCGAGTTCCTTGTCGCCGTCGCGGTCGGCGGCCCGGTCCTTGCGCTTCGCCTGCCGTTGTTCCGAGCTGTGCCACTGGAACAGCAGCGCGATCAGCACCAGCACGGACGGGATCTCGCTGAACGCCCAGGCGATCCCGCCGGCGGCGTTCTGGTCGGAGAGCGCGTCGATGCCGAGCGAGGCGGGCGGGTTCTCGAACGTCTCGACCATCGGGGCCGACGCCATCATCAGCGCGATCCCGAAGAACGCGTGGAACGGCATACCCGCGAACAGCTCCAGCATCCGCATCAGATACCCCGGCCGCTGCGGCCCCGGGTCCACTCCGATGATCGGCCAGAAGAACACCACACCCACGGCGAGGAAGTGCACCATCATTCCGATGTGCCCCACCTTGGAGCCCATCAGGAAGTCGAAGAGCGGAGTGAAGTACAGCGCGTAAAGGCTCGCGATGAACAGCGGAATGGTGAAGGCCGGGTGCGTGATGATCCGCATGTAGCGGCTGTGCAGCAGCGCCAGCAACAGCTCACGCGGCCCCTTGCGGCCCTTGCCCGCGACCGGCAGCGCGCGCAGCGCCAGGGTGATCGGGGCGCCGAGCAGGATCAGGATCGGCGACAGCATGCTGATCACCATGTGCTGCACCATGTGCACGCTGAACATGACCATGCCGTAGTCGTTCAGCTGGGTGCACATCACCAGCGCGACGGTCAGCACACCGGCGACGTACGACACCGTACGGGCCACCGGCCAGGAGTCCCCGCGCCGCCGCAGCCGTACGACCCCCCAGCCGTAGAGGGCGAGCCCGAGCAGACAGGCGACGAGGAAGAACGGATCCGGCGACCACTGGAGCCCCCGCCCCAGCGTGAACGGCGGCAGATCCATCGTCATGCCGTGGCCGCTGTGATCCATCCGACGGCTCCTGTTTCGTGGGGGTTGTGCAAGTCTGTCCGGCCCCACATTAGAACGGCCCCCGGCCACGCTCGTGACCGGGGGCGGGTTGTTCTCGGCTGTACTACAGGACGCACTCCGCTTCGGCGTACCGGTCCTCGGGCACCGTCTTCAGCGTCTCGACGGCCTCGGCCAGGGACACCATCACGATGTCCGTGCCGCGCAGTGCCGTCATCATCCCGAACTCACCGCGGTGCACGGCCTCCACCGCATGCCACCCGAAGCGGGTCGCGAGCACCCGGTCGTACGCGGTCGGCGTACCGCCGCGCTGCACATGCCCGAGGATCACCGGCCGCGCCTCCTTGCCGAGCCGGTGTTCCAGCTCGATGGAGAGCTGGCGCGCGATGCCCGCGAAGCGCTCGTGGCCGTAGATGTCCTTGCCGCCCTCGTCGAACTCCATGGAGCCCGGGGCGGGCTTGGCGCCCTCCGCCGCGACGACGATCGCGAACCGCTTGCCCGCCTCGAACCGCTCGCCGACCTTGCGGGCCAACTCCTCGATGTCGAAGGGCCGCTCCGGGACGACGACGGCGTGCGCGCCGGCCGCCATGCCGGAGTGCAGGGCGATCCAGCCGGTGTGGCGGCCCATGACCTCCACGACCAGCACTCGCTGATGCGACTCGGCGGTCGTCTTGAGCCGGTCGAGCGCCTCGGTCGCGACACCGACCGCGGTGTCGAAGCCGAAGGTGACGTCCGTGACGGCGATGTCGTTGTCGATGGTCTTCGGCACGCCCACGATCGGCAGACCGCTGTCCGACAGCAGCCGGGCGGCCTTCAGCGTGCCCTCACCGCCGATCGGGATGATCGCGTCGAGCCCGAGCTCCGCGAGATGGCCCTTGGCCCGCTCCACGCCGTCGCGCAGATGCGAGGGCTGGACCCGGGAGGAACCGAGGATCGTGCCGCCGCGGGCGAGGATGCCGCCCACCGCGTCGAGGTCGAGCTTGAGGTAGTCGCACTCCAGGAGGCCTTTCCAGCCGTCCCGGAAACCGATGACCTCGTCGCCATGGTCGACGACGGCACGGTGCACGACGGACCGGATGACGGCGTTCAGGCCGGGGCAGTCGCCGCCGGACGTGAGGACACCAATGCGCATAAGCCCGAAATACCTTCTCAACGTGGGCCGGGGTCCGGACCGCGCTGTCCGGCTTGATCCCGGTCACCCTACCGGCGTGAGGGGGTGGCACCGTACCGGGCGTCCGCCTGCTGGACGCGCCCGCACATGTGAGCGGACACCCCGTCAGGCGGGCCCGATGAGCACGGTGGCAGCACGCGCTGGAAGGCGGCTTCAGTACCTCTGGAGTCCGCGCGTCACGCCGGCTGCTCGGCCGCCGCGATGCGCTCGCCCCGCAGCGCCTCGTACCAGCGGTCGTCGGTCGGCGGCAGCGCGTTGACGTCGAGCGCCAGCTTCAGCAGCAGATCGGCGATGAGCGGGTTCCGGGCGAGCACGGGGCCGTGCATGTACGTACCGAAGACCGTGTCGTTGTACGCGCCCTCGGTGCCGTCGCCCGTGCCGTTGCCGTTGCCGAGGCGGACCTGGGCGAGGGGGCGGGCGGTGGGGCCGAGGTGGGTGATGCCCTGGTGGTTCTCGAAGCCGGTCAGCGGGGGCAGGCCGAGGCGCGGGTCGATGTCGCCGAGTACGTCACCGACGCACCGCTCGCCCTCGCCGCGCACCGACACCACGTCCAGCAGACCGAGGCCGGGCTCGCGCTGGCCGAGGTCGTTGATGAACTCGTGGCCGAGGATCTGGTAGCCGGCGCACACCGAGAAGACGATCGCGCCGTTGCCCACGGCCCGGTGCAGACCGCCGTCCCGGCGCAGCCGCTCGGCCGCGAGCCGCTGCGGCCGGTCCTCGCCGCCGCCGATCAGATAGATGTCCCCGGAGGTCGGGATCGGCTGGTCGCTGCGCACATCGAGCCGGGCCACGTCCAGGCCGCGCTGCCGGGCCCGGCGCTCCACGACGAGGACGTTGCCCTGGTCGCCGTAGGTGCTGAGCAGGTCCGGGTAGATCCAGACGACCCGCAGTTGGTTGTCGCTCACTTAAGTCCCCTGAAGTCTCGTGCTCAGTTGCCGACCCGGCGGCGCAGGTCCTGGAACGCGGTGTAGTTGGCGATGACCTCGATCCGGCCCGGCGGGCACAGCTGCACGGCCTGGTCGAGGTTCTCGCAGACCTGGAAGTGCTGGTTCGCCACTTCCAGACGCACCGCGAGGTCGAGCTTGCGGTCGCCGATGACACAGATCGGGTGTCCGGTCAGCCGCGTGTAGTCGACGTCCCACAGCCAGGAGGTGTCGGTGCCGTCGGCGCCGCGCGCGTTGACCGAGAGGATCACCGGGGTGGGCGGCGGGTCGATCAGGGAGAACGTTTCGAGCCAGCCGGCCGGGTTCTTCGCGAGCAGCAGGCGCAGATCGCGCTCCTGGAACTGGACGACGTCATAGCGTCCGGCGACGGCCTGCACCTGGTACATGCGTTCCAGGGCGACCTGCGGAGGCACCCCGAACACGGCGGCGACGGCGGCCGAGGAGGCGGCGTTGGCCTTGTTGGCGCGGCCCGGCAGCTGAAGGTGAATCGGCCAGGCGGAGCCGTGCGGATCGAGGACGTGGTCCCCGTTGAGCGCCCAGCTCGGCGTCGGCCGCCGGAAACCGCACTCACCGCAGAACCAGTCGTCGCCCGGCCGCTGCATCACGCCACCGCAGGACGGACAGGACCATGCGTCGTCCTTCCACATCTGCCCGGCGGCGACCCAGATCACATTGGGGGAGGAGGACGCGGCCCACACCACCAGCGGATCGTCGGCGTTGGCGACGATCACGGCCTTCGACCCCGCGAGCCCCTCACGCCAGTTCTCGGCGAGCATCCGGGTCTCGGCGGCGCGGTCGAGCTGGTCGCGGGAGAGGTTCAGCAGCGCGATGCACTTCGGGTCGGTGTCCCGGGCGACGCCGGCGAGGTACTTCTCGTCGACCTCGATCACGCCGTAGCGGGCCTCGGAGCCACCGGCCAGCGCGGAGGTGATACCGGCGGGCATGTTGGCGCCGAGCGCGTTGGAGACGACCGGGCCCGCGGCGCGCAGCGCCTCCGCGATCAGCCGGGTGGTCGTGGTCTTGCCATTGGTCGCCGACACCAGGACCACGTCCAGGTTCTGCGCGAGCCGTGCGAGAAGGTCGGGGTCGAGCTTGAGCGCCACCCGGCCACCGATCACCGAACCGCTGCCGCGCCCAGCGGCGCGCGAAGCCGCCGCGACCGCCTTGCCCGCGGTAACGGCGATCTTGGCCCGCGGAGTGAGCGGGTCCGAGTTGCCTGCCATCAGTCCTCGATCCTCCCAACGTCGTAGGTGGTCAGCCTATCGAGATCCATTCGCACTCCCGAATCGGCCGTAGTCTTGCGCCCATGCGACACGGCTCGATTCCGGGCGCCCAAGGGCGTGTCCGGCCCCTCACCCTGCTCGGCGACCCGGCCCTGCACACCCCCGCGAAGGAGGTCACCGACTTTGGTCCCGAACTGGCCGGGCTCGTCGAGGACATGTTCGCGACGATGTACGCGGCACAGGGCGTGGGCCTCGCGGCGAGCCAAGTGGGCGAGCCCTTGCGGGTGTTCGTCTACGACTGCCCTGACGACGAGGACGTACGGCATCTGGGCCATGTGGTGAACCCGCGGCTGGTGGAGGCCGACGGGGTGGTGATCCGCGGTCCCGAGGGCTGTCTGTCCCTGCCGGGGTTGGAGGCGGGGACGGAACGTTACGACCATGCCGTGGTCGAGGGGTTCACGGTGACGGGGGAGCCGGTGACGGTGCACGGTACGGGTTTCTTCGCGAGGTGTTTGCAGCATGAGTGCGACCACGTGGAGGGGAAGGTGTACGCGGACCGTGTGACGGGTTGGCGGCACAGGAGGCTGATGCGCCAGGTGTCGCGAGCCTCCTGGAGCCGGTGACTCAGAAACCGGGGCCACCCATCTTGTCGCCGGCCGCCGCGAGGCGACCCCACAACAGATCCGCCAGACTCCGCACCAACTCGGCCCGGGAACAAGGTCGTTCCCCGAGCCACCAGTCACCCGCGGCGTGCATCATCCCGACGATCCCGTGCCCCCACACGCGAGCCAACTGCTGACTCCCCGGCCCGAGATCCAGCCGCTCCTCGATGACCTGCGCCAACTCCTCGCCCATCCGCCGCAGCAGAGGAGCCGAGTGCTTGCCGACGTCGAACCCGTGGTCCCCCGTCTGCCCGCCATCGGCCGGATGCATCAGGAACCGGTACACCTGAGGCCGTGCCTCGATCGCGGCCAAATAGGTGTCCAGCGTGGCCTCCACCCGCTCCCGTCTCTCCGCCGGAGCGTCCAGCGCCGCCCGCAGGGAGTCCAGCAACGCGTCCGTGTGCCGCTTGGCCAAGGCGGCGTAAAGTCCGCCCTTGTCACCGAAGTGCCGGTAGAGGATCGGCTTGGTGATGCCGGCCTCCGCCGCGATGGCGTTCATCGAGGCCTGCGGCCCGTCGCGCAGCACCACCCGGTCGGCGGCCTCCAGCAGCTCGCGCCGACGGCGATCCGCGGACCGCTGCTGCTCGGTCCGCTGTGTGGTGTCCATGTGCTCTCCCCACCCGTGCTGTTTCGGTGACGCCTGCGCAAACTAACACTCAACACGCTGCTGACATCGAACGGGCTGCCGACCGGTCATCAGGAGTTGACTTTTCCTACCCGCCGGTAACAGACTGCGGTTACCGCAAGTAACATGCACGTGCGCTGCCGCTGGAGGGGACATGGCCGAGTTCACCATGGAGCTCAACGACGAACAGAAGGAGGTCCGGGACTGGCTGCACGGTTTCGCCGCCGATGTCATCCGACCCGCGGCCGCCGAATGGGACGAGCGTGAGGAGACTCCCTGGCCGGTCATCCAGGAGGCCGCGAAGGTCGGCATCTACTCCCTCGACTTCTACGCCCAGCAGTACTTCGACCCCACCGGCCTCGGTATCCCGATGGCCATGGAGGAGCTGTTCTGGGGCGACGCGGGCATCGCCCTGTCCATCGTCGGCACGGGCCTCGCCGCCGTCGGTGTCCTCGCCAACGGCACCGAGGAGCAGATCGGCACCTGGATTCCCCAGATGTACGGCGACGCCAACGACGTCAAGGTCGCCGCGTTCTGCTCCTCCGAGCCCGACGCCGGTTCCGACGTCGCCTCCATGCGTACGCGTGCCGTGTACGACGAGGCCAAGGACGAGTGGGTGATCAACGGCACGAAGACCTGGGCGACCAACGGCGGTATCGCCAACGTCCATGTCGTCGTCGCGGTCGTCGACCCCGAGCTCGGCTCCAAGGGCCACGCGTCCTTCATCATTCCGCCGAACACGCCGGGCTGTTCCCAGGGCCAGAAGTTCAAGAAGCACGGCATCCGCGCCTCGCACACCGCCGAGGTCGTCCTGGAGAACGTGCGTGTCCCCGGCTCCTGCCTGCTCGGCGGCAAGGAGAAGCTCGACGAGCGTCTGGCGCGTGCCCGGGAGCGGGCCAAGTCCGGGGGCGAGCGGGTGAAGAACGCGGCGATGGCCACGTTCGAGGCGTCACGCCCGGCCGTCGGTGCGATGGCGGTGGGCACTGCTCGGGCCGCGTTCGAGGTGGCCTTGGAGTACGCGACGACCCGTGAGCAGTTCGGCCGCCCGATCATCGACAACCAGGGTGTGGCTTTCCAGCTCGCCGATATGCGTACGTCCATCGACGCGGCGCGGCTGCTGGTGTGGCGGGCGTCCTGGATGGCGATCAACGGCAAGCCGTTCACGGCGGCCGAGGGTTCCATGTCCAAGCTCTTCGCGAGCGAGACGGCCAAGAAGGTCACGGGCCAGGCGATCCAGATCCTGGGCGGTAACGGCTACACCCGGGAGTACCCGGTGGAGCGGATGCACCGGGATGCGGCGATTTATACGATCTTCGAAGGGACGAGCGAGATCCAGCGCCTGGTGATCGCGCGGACGCTCTCGGGCATGCCGATCCGCTAACGATGTCTGAGCGGCGTCAGCTGCTCGATGTCGTACCTCTTACGAAGTTCTTCGATGGCCGCATGGTCCGGCGGGCCCCCGTTGCCCAGGATCTCCAGCAGCTCGTCGAAGTAGCGCTCATGGTCCGGTGGCGGGCTCGCCTGGAAGAACATCTTCGCGGGCTCGTCCGTCGGGTTCGCGAACGCGTGTGGGCAGCCAGGGGGTACGACGATCACCGTGCCCGGTGTCGCTCGTACCACCCGGTTGCCCGAACCGGACTCCCAGCGCTGCCAGTTGTCGGGGGTCCGGATTCTCGGCTCGAAGGCGAGCACGTCCAGCTCGCCTTCGAGTACGTAGAACAACTCCTCGCTGCGGGTGTGCACATGGGCGCCCACGTCGAAGCCGGGGGGCACGATCATCTCGAACGTGGACGCCATGCGGGAGTGCGAGCCGGTGACCTTGAAGGTCACATGCTGGGCCGGGGTCTGGACGACCCGGCCGTGACCCGGTGGCACCAGCAGCCCTTCCGTCGCCGTCATCGGCCGCTCACCACGTCACGGGCAGGGCCTCGGGCCCGCGGATCAACGCGCCCTTCTTGAACGGCACCTTCTCCGGCGGCACGGCCAGCTTCAGCCCGGGCAGCCGGTCCAGCAGCGCGTCGACCAGGAGCTGCGACTCCATGCGGGCCAGCATGCCGCCGGGGCAGTAGTGCGGACCGAAGCCGAAGGACACATGCGGGTTCGGCGAGCGCGAGAAGTCGATCGTCTCGGGGAACGGGAAGACGTCCGGGTCACGGTTGGCGGCCAGGTACGACACGTAGATCGCGTCCCCGGCCCTGATCCGTACGCCTTGGATGCCCACGTCCTCCGTGGCGATCCTCGACAGGCCCACCGCGTTGCGGTGCGGGATGTAGCGCAGCAGCTCGTCGATGGCCTGCGGCCGGATCTCCGGCTCGGCGCGCAGGCGTTCGGCGAGGTCGGGGCGGGTCAGCAGGATGTAGAACATCTGCCCGCTGTTGTTGGTGACCGCCTCGCCGCCGATCTGGAGGAGCACCGCGAGCCCCACGGCCTCCTCCAGCGTCACCTCGCCCCGGCCCACGGCGGCGCCGAGCAGCGAGGTGACGTCCTCGGCGGAGCTGCCTTCCCTGAGCCCGATGAGATCGGCGAAATAGGCGCCCATCTCGTTCTTGGCCTTCTCGCTGACGTCCGCGCCGTGCGCGGAGGACAGGATCAGCTGGGTCCAGGTGTGCATGATGTGGCGGTCCACGGCCGGCACGCCCATCAGCTCGCAGATCACCGCGATGGGGAAGGGCGAGAGGACCGTCGCGGTGAGATCGGCGGGCGGCTCGTCCTGGAGCAGTTCGTCGACCAGCTCGTCCAGCATCCGGCGGGACGTGTCGCGGATGCGCTCCACGCCCTTGGCCGTGAACGCGGCCGCCACCGAGCGGCGCAGCCGCGTGTGGTCCGGCGGATCGAGGAAGCCGACCGCGCCGCGGGCCGGGATGAAGTGCGGGGCGAGCCGGGTGACCGGCCGGTCAATGACCGCCTCGCGGCTGAACCGGGGGTCGTTGGTCACCATGCGTACGTCGTCGTACCGGGTGACCAGCCAGGCCCAGCCCTCGCCGTTGGGCAGCTGGATCCGGGTGATGGGGCCCTCCCGCATCAGCTCGGTCAGCACCGGGTCGAAGCCGACTCCGGTCAGATCGAGCGCCGGCCAGTGCCGGATCGGGGGGAGGATCTCGGTGAGCGTCTCTTCGGTCATGCCGCCTCTTTGTCCATGCGCTGCCAGCGGCCGAGAGCCATCTCGGCGGTAATGCCGGGACCGAACCCGGCGAGCAGCCCGCGCGCCCGGTCCCGGGCCCCGCCCTCGTCGAACAGCCGGCGCAGCGCGTCCAGGACGACGGCGCTCGCGATATTGCCGTACTCGGTGAGCGTGGACCGGCTGAAGCGGAAGGCGTGCGGGTCGACCTGCAGGAACTTGCTGAGGTCGTCGAGTATTCGGGGGCCGCCCGCGTGGACGATGTAGAAGTCCAGGTCGGCGGCGTCCCAGCCGTGCAGCCCCGCGAGGTCCTGGAGCGCCGGGGCGAGCGGCTCCATGGTGGCCGGCACCCGCTTGTCCAGCAGGAAGTGGAAGCCGGTGGCCCGGACGTCGTACATGATGCACTCTTCGGTCTTGGGGATCAGATACGAGCCGTTGCGCTCCAGCACGATGCCCTCGCCGCCCCGGCCGCGCACCACGGCCGCGGCGATCCCGTCGCCGAACAGGCCGTTGGAGAGCAGGGAGCCGACGCCGATGTCGGTGGGCTGGTAGCACAGCGAGCAGAACTCGCAGGCCACGATGAGCGCGTTGGCCTCCGGGTAGGCCGTACAGAAGTCGTGCGCCCGGTTGATCGCCGCGCCGCCTGCCGCACAGCCCAGCTGGGCTATGGGTATCTGGCCGGTGGTTGGCGGGTGGTGGCGTCGAAGTCCATCTCGTTGATCAGCCAGGCCGTGAGCGAGGGCATCATGAAGCCCGTGCACGAGACGTAGATGATCACGTCGATGTCGCTGGTGAGCAGTTCCGCGTCGTCGAGCGCCCGCTGGACGACGGAGGGGACCCGGGCTTTCGCCTCGGACACATAGATCTTGTTGCGCTCCTCGAAGCCGGGATGCTTCAGCGTCTCCTCGATGGGCTGCACGATGTGCCGGGTGCGTACACCCGTGTTCTCGATCAGCCGGAGCGCCAGCGGCAGTTGGGGGTGGTCGGGCGTGGCGGGAGCGCGCCAGCTCCAGCGTCTCCTCCATCGTGATCAAGTGCTCTGGAACGGACACCGAGGGTCTGCACAAAGTCGCCATGAACCGTGCCTGCTTTCGCCTCAGAGGGTGGTCCAGTCCACGATCACCCGAGAGAGCGACGACTTCGCGCGGGGATACTCCGAACGCGCGACGCCTGCACGTACCTCAAGCCCTACGGCGTACTGCCACTGCTGTGCGCAATGCACGCCACATCGATACGATCGGCCAGCTTGGCCAGCTCGATCGTCAGCGCGGCCACGGTGTCCTCGTCGAGCCCGTCCTCCCCGGCCTCGACAAGATGCAGCCACCGCCCACCCACGGTTCGCAACAACTTGCTCACATCGGCGGCAGCCACCTGCAAGGTCCCGCGGTCGTCGACGATCAGAGGCAGAGTCACTTCGCGGTTCACAAACGGGATGGTAGCCGCGCAGCGGTCACGCCCCGTGCCAAACCGTCGTGATGTTGCAGAACTCGCGGATTCCGTGCCCGGACAGCTCACGCCCGTACCCGGACCGCTTGGCCCCGCCGAACGGGAACGCCGGATGGGAGGCGGTCATCCCGTTCACGTACACGCTGCCGGCCTCCAGGTCCCGTACGAACCGGTCGACCTCGGCCTCGTCGCGCGTCCACACATTCGAACTCAGCCCGAACGGTGAGTCGTTGGCGATGAGCACGGCCTCGTCGAGGTCGCCCGCGCGGTACAGCGTGGCGACAGGACCGAACGCCTCCTCGCGGTGGATGCGCATCTCGCGGGTGATGTCGGCGAGCACGGTCGGCGGGTAGTACCAGCCGGGCAGCTCGGGCCGGCGCAGCCGGTGGCCGCCGCACAGCGCCGTGGCGCCACTGCGCGTGGCGTCGTCGACCAGCTCCTCCACATCGGACCGCCCCTGCTCGGTCGAGAGCGGCCCGACCTCGGTCTCCTCGTCCATCGGATCGCCGACCTTCAACGCCTTCATACCGGCCACGAACCGTTCGGCGAAGGCGTCGTAGACCTCGGTGTGCACGATGAACCGCTTGGCGGCGATGCACGACTGCCCGTTGTTCTGCACCCGGGCGGTGACCGCGACCGCGGCGGCCCGGTCGAGGTCGGCCGAGGGCATGACGACGTACGGGTCGCTGCCGCCCAGCTCCAGCACCGTCTTCTTCACCATGTCCCCGCAGACCGAGGCGACCGCCCGGCCCGCGGGCTCGCTGCCGGTGAGCGTGGCCGCCTTGACGCGCTCGTCGCGCAGGATCTCCTCGACCGCGCCGGCGCCGATCAGCAGCGTCTGGAACGTGCCCTCCGGGAAGCCCGCCCGGTGGAACAGGTCCTCCAGATACAGCGCGGTCTGCGGCACGTTGGAGGCGTGCTTGAGCAGGCCGACGTTGCCCGCCATCAGCGCGGGCGCGGCGAAGCGCACCACCTGCCACAGCGGGAAGTTCCACGGCATCACCGCGAGCACCGGGCCGAGCGGCCGGTAGCGGACGCGGACCCGGGAGGCGCCGGAGTCCTGAACGTCGGAGTCGTCGGGTTCCTCGTCGGCGAGGAGTGCCTCGGCGTGTCCGGCGTACCAGCGCATCGCCTTGGCGCACTTGGCGGCCTCGGCGCGGGCCTGCTTGATCGGCTTGCCCATCTCGGTGGTCATCACCCGGGCGATGTCCCGCTGGTCCTCGTCCAGGAGGTCCGCGGCCCGGTTCAGCAGGCGTGCCCGCTCGTCGAACGCCGTCGTCCGGTACGTGCGGAACGTGGCCTCGGCGAGCTGGAGGCGGCGCTCGGTCTCCTCGGCGCCCATGGCCTCGTACGTCTTGAGTGTCTCGCCGTTCGCCGGGTTCACCGTTGCGATGGGCATGACTGACCTCCCGGGGAGCTGATGTGCTTCGACCTTCCCGCGCGTCGCCGGTGGCCGCAACGCGGCGGTTCAGCCCGAGTGCTCCGCCAGCCGGTCCAGAAACGCGCCCTGCGCCTTGACGATCACCTCCCGCGCGCGGTCCAGGGGGAACCATGCCACCCGGTCGAGCTCCGGGAACTCCTCGGTCAGCCCGGACTTCGGCGGCCACTCCATCAGGAAGGTGCCGGGGGTGACGGTCGCCGGATCAAGATCGGCCTCGATCGCCCACACGGTGACCAGCTTGCCGTTCGACTGGCGGGCCTCGCCGAGCGGTACGGCGTCGCCGTCGGGCGGCGGCAGTCCGAGCTCCTCCTGGAACTCGCGCCGGGCCGCCTCCCAGGCGGTCTCCGACTCCGGTTCGTACTCGCCCTTCGGTACGCCCCACGCCCCCGCGTCGCGGCGCGCGAAGAACGGGCCGCCCATGTGGCCGAGGAGCACCTCGACGCCCTGGCCGGTCCGGCGGAACAGCAGCAGGCCCGCGCTGTACTTCACGGCTTCACCTCGGGATGGGCCGCCAGCAGGGTCTCCACGGTGTCCGCCTCCTCGGGGCGCTTGTCCTCCCGGTAGCGGACCACGCGAGCGAAGCGCAGGGTGACGTCGGCCGGGTAGCGGGTGGACTTCTGCAGGCCGTCGTAGGCGATCTCGACGACGAGTTCGGGACGTACGGTGACGACGTAGCCGCTCTCCTCGACCGCCAGCTCCTTCAGACGCTGCGTCTGCCAGGTCAGCATCGCGTCGGTCATGCCCTTGAAGGTCTTGCCGAGCATGGCGAAGGAGCCGTCGGCGGTGCGGGCACCGAGGTGGAGGTTGGAGAGCTTGCCGGTGCGTCGTCCGTGGCCCCATTCGGCGGCCAGGACGACCAGGTCGAGGGTGTGCACCGGCTTGACCTTCAGCCAGGAGGCGCCACGGCGGCCCGCGCTGTAGGCGGCGTCGAGGGCCTTCACCACCACGCCCTCATGGCCGCGCTCCAGGGTCTCGGCCAGGAAGTCCTCGGCCTGCCGGACGTCCTCCGGCCCGGCGACCAGGGTGCGCCGGACCCGCATCGGTTCCGGGACGAGCCGGGACAGTTCCCCGTGGCGGTCGGCGAAGGGGAGGTCGAGCAGATCGCGGTCGTCGACCGAGAGCGCGTCGAAGAAGACGGGGGAGACGGGGACCGCGCGCGCCGCCGTCACCACGTCCACCCGTGAGCCGACGCGGCCCGCCGTCTCCTGGAAGGAGCGGGGCCGCCCCGCCTCGTCGAAGGCGATGACCTCGCCGTCCAGAATGAACCGCTCGCCCCTCAACTCCAGTGCCGCGGAGGTCAGTTCGGGCAGTCGGTCGGTGATGTCGTCGAGGGTGCGGGTGTAGACCCGTACGACCTCGCCGTCCCGGTGGAGCTGGACGCGGATGCCGTCCAGCTTCTCCTCCACCACGCAGGCGCCGAGCTTCTCGACCGCCTCGGACACCGAGGACGCGCTGTGCGCCAGCATCGGCAGGACCGGGCGGCCGACGGTGAGCCGGAACCGGTCGAGGGCGCCGGGGCCGTCGGCGAGCAGGGCCTCGGCCACGGTCTGGAGCGACCCGGCCAGCATCACCGCCCGCCGTACGTCGACGGCGGGCGCGCGGGTAGCCTCCGCGAGCCCCTCCACGGCCACCGCGTCCAGGGCGCCCTGCCTTACCTCACCGGTGATCAGCCCGAACAGAAACCGCTGCTCGTCCGCCGTGGCGACGCCCATCAACTCGGCCACCAGCCGGGCCCGTTCGGCCTGCGATCCGGCCCCCGACACCTTGCCGAGCTCGGTGAGCAGGGCATCGACCCCGGCCACTGTCAGGGTCGGTTCGGCGGCCGGCGCGACCGGCCGGCTCAGCACCTTCCAGCCGACGCCGAGCCGCCCCTGCGGCAACCGTCCGGCCAGATACGGGATGACGATCGGCACATCCGCGGCCTCGGCGTCCCGGAACAGCTCCGCCAGCAGAGCGACCTTCCGGGACCGCGCCGAGGTCGCGGCCACCTCCTGGGACACACGGGCCAGCCGGGTCAACAGCATGCAGCCCATGGTGCACCCGGGGCGGCGGGTCTACACCCGGACGGCCGCATCAAGGTCGGACATGAGCAGCTCCCCATTGATCGTGGCCCCGGCCCGGTATCCACCGGCCGCCGCATTCACGACCTGCTCCCCGAACCCCATCGCATTGCCCGCCGCCCACACGCCGGGCACGCTCGTCAGACCAGTCGGATCGACCACCGGATACGCACCGAACGGCGTCTCGTTCAGGTCAGCACCCAGCCGCTCAAGCAGGTCCGTCTGCGGAACGGCCCAGGGCGCCACGAACAGCACCTCACGCGCGTGCGAAGAGCCGTCCGCCAGGCGTACGCCCGTGAGCCGGTCGTCCTCCACCAGCACCTCGGCGACCGCGCCGGGGACCACCTTCACCCCCGCCGCGGCCAGCCGGCGCACGTCGTCGTCCGACAGCTCGCTCTCGTCGACCTCGTGCAGGAAGAGCGTCACGTCCTTGGACCACTGGGAGACCATGAGCGCCTGGTGGACACTCAGCGGGCTCGTCGCGAGCACCCCGAAGGCCTGGTCGCGGACCTCCCAGCCATGGCAGTACGGGCAGTGCAGCGCATCCCGTCCGAAACGCTCGGCGAGCCCCGGCACCTGCGGCAGCTCGTCCTTGAGGCCGGTGGCGACGACCAGGCGGCGGGCCTGCACGGTGCGGCCGCTCTCCAGAGTCACCGTGAAGCCCTCGGTGACATCCACCGCCCGGTCCCGGACCAGCTCCACGCCGTACCGGGCGATCTCCTCGCGCCCGATCGCCAGGAACTCGGCGGGCGACATGCCGTCCCGCGACAGATAGCCCTGCATATGGGCGGAGGGCGCATTGCGCGGCTCACCCGCGTCGACGACCAGGGTGCGACGCCGGGCACGGCCCAGAACCAGAGCCGCGGACAGGCCCGCCGCGCCGCCGCCGATCACGATCACTTCGTATGTCTCGGTCATACCGACACGGTTGCTCCGCAGCCGCGGGATTGACAAACAACTTTGCCGAAACTGCAATACGAGTATGAGTACCGAAGAAGTCCTGGCAGGCGTGGGCCCGCGGCTGAAGCAGATGCGCAAGGAGCGGGAGGTGACCCTTGCAGCGCTGTCCGAGGCCACCGGGATCTCGGTGAGCACGCTCTCCCGGCTGGAGTCCGGGCTGCGCAAGCCCAGCCTGGAGCTGCTGCTGCCGATCGCGCAGGCCCATCAGGTGCCGTTGGACGAACTGGTCGGGACACCGCCGGTGGGGGACCCGCGGGTACGGAGCAAGCCGCTCGTACAACACGGGCGTACCTACTGGCCGCTCACCCGGCAGCCCGGCGGTCTCCAGGCCTTCAAGGTGCTGGTGCCGCAGCGCGAGGAGCAGCCCGAACCGCGCACCCATGAGGGCTATGAGTGGTTGTACGTGTTGTCCGGGCGGCTGCGGGTCGTGCTGGGCGAGCACGATGTGGTGATGGCCGCCGGGGAGGCGGCCGAGTTCGACACCCGGGTGCCGCACTGGTTCGGCTCGACGGGGGAGGGGCCCGCGGAGTTCCTGAGTCTGTTCGGGCCGCAGGGGGAGCGGATGCACGTACGCGCGAAGCCCCGGCAGGCGTGACCCACGCGACTGTTCCCTGATCGGCAAGCGACCGCTTAGTATGCGAACCGACCCCGGTCAGACGACGCAGTCCCGTGGAGGCTCCGCATGCAGGCATGGCAAGTGCACGAGAACGGCGAGCCGAGCGAGGTGATGCGGCTGGCGGACGTCGAGCGGCCCACGCCCGGTGCCGGCCAGGTCCTGCTGAAGGTGCGCGCCGCCAACATCAACTTCCCGGACGTGCTGATGTGCCGCGGCCACTACCAGGTCCGGCCGCCGCTGCCGTTCACCCCGGGCGTGGAGATCTGCGGCGAGACCGAGGACGGCCGCCGCGTCCTCGCCAACCCCGCGCTGCCGCACGGCGGCTTCGCCGAGTACACCGTCGCGGACGCCGCCGCCCTGCTGCCCGCGCCCGACTCGCTGGACGACGCCGAGGCGGCCGCCCTGCACATCGGCTACCAGACCGGCTGGTTCGGTCTGCACCGCCGGGCCGGGCTCGAAGCCGGGGAGACGCTGCTCGTGCACGCCGCCGCGGGCGGGGTCGGCAGCGCGGCCGTGCAACTAGGGAAGGCGACCGGAGCGACGGTCATCGGTGTCGTGGGCGGTGCCGACAAGGCCGCCGTGGCAAGGGACTTGGGCTGCGATGTCGTCATCGACCGACGCGCCGAGGACGTCATCGCCGCCGTGAAGGAGGCCACCGGCGGCCGGGGCGCCGATGTGATCTACGACCCCGTCGGCGGCGAGGCGTACACCCAGTCAACCAAGGTCGTCGCCTTCGAGGGCCGGATCGTGGTCGTGGGCTTCGCCAGCGGCACGATCCCCAGCCCGGGGCTCAACCACGCGCTGGTGAAGAACTACTCGATCCTCGGCCTGCACTGGGGCCTGTACAACACCAAGAACCCCAAGCTGGTCCAGCACTGCCACGAGCAGCTCACCGAACTGGCCGCCCGGGGTGCGATCAAGCCACTGGTGAGCCAGCGCGTGCCCCTCGGCGAGGCCGCGGCCGCCGTGCAGCGCGTCGGCGACGGTGTCACCACCGGCCGGGTCGCCGTGGTGATGGAGGGAGCAGCATGACCGACGTCCGCCGTCTGACCCAGGACTTCCTGGCCGCACATCCGCCGGCCACCACCGACCGCCTGGACTTCCTCAGGGCCCGCTTCGACGCGGGACTCGCCTGGGTGCACTACCCGGAGGGCCTCGGCGGCCTGGGCGCCCCGCGCTCCCTCCAGGCCGTCGTGGACGCCGAGCTGGAGGCGGCCGGCGCCCCCGACAACGACCCCCGCCGGATCGGCATCGGCCTCGGCATGGCCGCACCGACGATCCTCAAGTACGGCACCGAGGAGCAGACGCAGCGCTACCTCCGGCCGCTGTGGACCGGCGAGGAGGTCTGGTGCCAGCTCTTCAGCGAGCCCGGCGCCGGATCCGACCTGGCCGCGCTCGGCACCCGGGCCGTACGGGAAGGCGACGACTGGGTCGTCAACGGGCAGAAGGTGTGGACCTCCAGCGCCCATCTCGCCCGCTGGGCCATCCTCATCGCCCGCACCGACCCGGACGTGCCCAAGCACGCGGGCATCACCTACTTCCTCTGCGACATGACCGACCCGGGCGTCGAGGTACGGCCGCTGCGCCAGATCACCGGCGAAGCCGAGTTCAACGAGGTCTTCCTCACCGACGTCCGCATCCCCGACTCCCGCCGCCTCGGCGCGGTCGGCGACGGCTGGCGGGTCGCGCAGACCACGCTGAACAATGAGCGCGTCGCCATCGGCGGTATGCGGCTGCCCCGCGAGGGCGGCATGATCGGCCCGGTCTCGAAGACCTGGCGCGAGCGGCCCGAGCTGCGCACCCATGAACTCCACCAGCGCCTGCTGAAGTTGTGGGTCGACGCCGAGGTCGCCCGCCTTACCGGCGAACGCCTGCGCCAGCAGCTCGTCCACGGCCAGCCCGGACCCGAGGGCGCAGGTATGAAGCTCGGCTTCGCCCGCCTCAACCAGGAGATCAGCGGCCTGGAGGTCGAACTCCTCGGCGAGGAGGGCCTGTTGTACGAGGACTGGACCATGCGCCGCCCCGAGCTGGTGGACTTCACCGGCCGTGACGCCGGCTACCGCTACCTCCGCTCCAAGGGCAACAGCATCGAGGGCGGGACCAGCGAGGTCCTGCTGAACATCGTCGCCGAGCGCGTCCTGGGCCTGCCCAGCGAGCCGCGCACCGACAAGGACGTCGCCTGGAAGGACCTCGCCCGATGACCGATCTTCTCTACTCGGAGGAGGAAGAGGCCCTCCGCGCCGCCGTCCGGGACCTGCTCGCCGACCACTGCGACGCGCCCGGCGTCATCGCGCGCACCGAGTCCGACACCCCGCACGACCTCGAGGCCTGGAAGGCGCTCGCCGACGGCATGGGCCTCGCAGGTCTCCTGGTGCCCGAGGAACACGGCGGCCAGGGCGCCACGCACCGTGAAGCAGCCGTGGTCCTGGAGGAGTTGGGGCGCGCCGTCGCCCCCGTGCCCTACCTCACCAGCGCCGTCGTCGCCACCGAGGCGCTGCTGGCCTGCGACGCCTTCGACCTCCTGGCCGACCTCGCCTCCGGCCGGCGCATCGGCGCCCTCGCCGTCGCCCTGAACGTCGCGACAGGCGGCGCCTACAAGGTCGTACGACATGAAGACGGCGCTCTGCACGGGGAGTTGACCGGCATCGCGGACGCCGCCGTCGCCGATGTGCTGCTCGTGCCCGCGGACGACGGTGGGCTGTACGCCGTGGACGCCGACGCCGTGACCGTCACCCCGCAGGTGTCCCTGGACCTGACCCGGCCCGTCGCGACCGTGACCCTGAACGGCGCCTCCGGCCGTCTCCTCGGTGACGCCGAACCCGCCGTGCGCCGGGCCCTGCGCGCCGGTGCCGGGCTGCTCGCCTCCGAGCAACTCGGGCTCGCCGACTGGACGTTGACCGAGACCGTCCGGTACCTGAAGGAGCGCAAGCAGTTCAACCGGCCCGTCGGCGGCTTCCAGGCGCTCAAGCACCGGCTCGCCCAGCTGTGGCTGGAGGTCGTCAACCTGCGTGCCGCCGCCCGCAATGCGGCGGACGCCCTCGCCACCGGCAAGGACACGGCCGTCGCGGTCGCCGTCGCCCAGGCGTACGCGGCGCCGGTTGCCGTCCATGCCGCCGAGGAGGCGCTGCAACTGCACGGCGGTATCGGGATGACCTGGGAGCACCCGGTCCATCTGTATCTGAAGCGGGCCAAGACGGACTCCATCGCGTACGGCACGGCGGGCGCCCACCGGGCGGCGCTGGCCGAACTGGTCGACCTCCAGGCGCCCTGACGTAGACCGAAGTTCACCGGGGAAAGCCCGCCCTGCCTGGGGCGGGCTTTTTCGTGCGGCGGGGCGGAAGGAGTGAACGGGCAGAGGCAGTCCGGCCAACTCCTGGCATGTACAGGTTCCTTGAGGGCCCGACCGCTTCATACTCCCTGTGGTTCAGATCGGCCCACAGGGAGGCAGAACATGGCGCTCATCACTCGTCGCAGAGCCCTCACCACGGTCGGCGCCGCACTCGCGGGCGTCCTCGCCCCGCCCGTCGGCAGTGCGTTCGCGACCGAGAACAAGCACCGTCCGCGCCCGTTGTGGCGCGCCCACGCCCACAACGACTACGAGCACCCGCGCCCCCTCCTCGACGCCCTCGACCACCGGTTCGGCAGCCTGGAGGCCGACATCTTCCTCGTCGGCGACCAACTGCTCGTCGCCCACGACCCCGAGGACCTCGACCCGGCGCGCACCCTGGAATCCCTCTACCTCGACCCGCTCGCCGCCCGCGTCAAGGCCAACCACGGCTCCGTGTACCGCGGTTACCGCAGGCCGCTCCAGCTCCTCATCGACATCAAGACCGAGGGCTCCTCGACGTACCTCGAACTCGACCGGCACCTCAAGCGCTACAAGCACCTGTTCACCACCTACGCCCACGGCCGCGTCCTGCCCGGACCGGTGACCGCCGTGATCTCCGGCGACCGCGCCGCCCGCGTGCCGATGGAGGCGCAGAGCGTGCGCCGCGCCTTCTACGACGGCCGGCTCGCCGACCTCGGCAGCGCGGCCCCCGCCTCGTTCATCCCGCTGATCAGCGACAACTGGACGAACCACTTCACCTGGCGGGGCATCGGCGCCTTCCCCGACGCCGAGCGGCAGAGGCTGACGACGATCATGCAGGCGGCGCACTCCCGCGGGCAGCGGGTGCGCTTCTGGGCCACCCCGGATCTCCCCGGCCCGGAGCGCGACGCGCTGTGGACCGAACTCGTCGCCGCCGACGTCGACCACCTCAACACCGACGACCTCGCGGGCCTGCAGGCCTTCCTGGAGGCGAACGACCGCATGTGACACCACACGTTCGGCGGACAGGTCAGCCGCCCGGACGAACCCTCCGCTACGCCACACTTGCGGCCGAACGCCGTGAACCGGACGTGACGGCGTGGCGGAGGAGGTTGACGATGGCGATTTCCATCTCTGTGGTGCTGCTGCTCCTGATCCTTGCGGTGATCTTCCTGCGCAACGGCGGGCTGAAGATCTCCCACGCGTTGGTGTGCGCGCTGCTCGGCTTCTACATGGCCAGCACGAGCATCGCGCCCACCATCCAGAGCGGCCTCACGGCCACCGCCGACATCGTCAGCAGTCTGAGACCGTGAGGCCGCCCCGGTACGACGTCAGGGGGTCGTGAAGACCCCGATGCCGTTCGGGACGGGCCGTTCCACGCCGCCCGAGGGATGGTTGCGGACCGTGACCGCCGAGGCCCCCGGAGCCCGGGCGACCAGGGTCGAGGATCCGCCGCCGTCCAGGCTGAAGGCGTCGGCCGAACCCAACCTCCGCATGGTGTCGGCGATTTCGGCGATGGTCAGACCGCGGTACGCCGATCCGCCGTCCAGCGAGAACAGCAGCACCTGCTTCCCGCCGCCCCCGATGCCCACGGCGCTGCGCACCGCGGAGGTGTTGTTGTCCAGTCCGGGCAGCGGCTGCCCTCCGGAGAGCACCGGGTACCCGCCGACCGCGAACCGGTACGCGACCCGCGAGGCGGCCGCCACCAGCCGGTGCCGTACCTTCACCGGCTGACCGATGACGAACTTCCGCAGCTCCTGCGCCCCCGCCTCCCGGCCCACCAGCACCGTGGTCCCGGCTTCGATGACACCGCCGCCCGGGCTGTCGGCGGTCGACACCACCCGGCCGTCCCGGATTGTCACCTCATGGGTGTCGCCGCTGCACGGCGCCGCCCGGTCGGTGTCGGTGCCGCAGGTCGCGCGCACCCGGGAGGCGAAACCCCACTCGGGGGTGAACGCGCCGATGGAGTTCACCGGCAGCGCGTACTGGTTGAGGCCGCCGAGCTTGAAGTTCCCGGTGGCGGTGCGGATCGAGCCGGCCAGCGCCATGTCGTCGAGCCGGGCCCTGCGGTCCACGCCCATGCCGATGACGTCCTCGGTGGAGGTGCCGGGCGGCAGCGCGGGCCCGAAGCGCTGGCCGTTCGGGACGGCCGCCTTGAGGGTACGGCCGCTGGCCACGGCCGGTCCGACGCTCGCGCCGGTCGCCTCGACGCCCGGGTGCTGGGTCTCGGTGATGTTGAAGAAGTCGCCGTTCACCCCGGCGACGGCACCCTGGGCGTCGGCGAGGCGGGAGATGGGTGCCCGTGCGGACACCTTCCCCGGGTACAGCAGGTCCAGCGTGACATGCGGGTCGGTCAGGTCGACGCGCAGCAGATGGCCGTGCGCGGTGCCGCGGGCGCCTTGGATGTCGAACTGCTCGTAGACGACGCCCGGGGCGAGCCGGGTGGCGCCGGGAACGCCGCTGGCCGGTGCCGCCCCCACCAGGGCGGTACCGGCCAGCGCGCCGAGTGCGGTGAGAAAGGTCAGTGCTGTTCTGCCTGTCGTGAACCGTTTCTGACGTCGTGTCACAGTCCCCCCTGAGGGCTCGTCAACTGTCCCAGGACTCAGGGGAAGTGCATCAGATCGAGGCGGACGACGGGGTGGCTATGCGCCGACGACGCGAGAACGGATGAGGAAACGCACCCCCTCGGGCGCCTCCAGCGAGAAGCCGCTGCCCCGGCCCTCGACCACGTCGACGATCAGCCGGGTGTGGCTCCAGGCCTCGTACTGGCTGCGGGACATCCAGAAGCCGACCGGCTCCTCGACGCCGTCCACATACAGCTCCGCGAGCAGGACGTCCGAGCCGCCGGTGCGGAACTCGCCCTCCGGATAGCACATGGGCGCGCTGCCGTCGCAGCAGCCGCCGGACTGGTGGAACATCAGCGGGCCGTGCGCCGCGTGCAGCCGCCGCAGCAGATCGGCGGCCGCGGGCGTGAGTTCGACGCGCGGGATCTCCTCGTACATGCCAACCATCCCCAGGGGAACCGGATCCGGGTCACGGACGGACGAGGGCACCACACCGGAGGTTGCGAGAGGGTTGCACTACGGCGTCGCGTACGGAGTGAAGTGGGCCGGCGTGTGGTCGATCGGCAGGCCGGGGCGCCAGGCGGTGAGGGCCTGGGCGCTGCACACGAACAGCTCCTGCGGCAGCCGGTCCAGCGGATACCAGCGCCAGTCGCCGACCTTCTCGTCGGGCTGGTCGGCGGGCTCGCCGTGCCAGGCGGTGACCTGGGCGGCGACGGTGACCCGTACGACCCCGTCGACCCGGTCGAGGAGGGTGCCGAGAAGTCGTACGTCCGCCGCTCGGGCCGTCAGGCCGGTCTCCTCGGCGAGCTCGCGGACCACGGTCTCCTGGAGCGACTCCCCGGCTTCCACCATGCCGCCCGGCAGCTCCCAGGTGCCGTACCGGTGGCGGCCCAGGAGCAGGCCCCGGGGGCCGTGGAGGATCGCGCCGACGCCGAGTGCCGTCTGGGGGACGGGTGGGCGGGGAGTGCGGGGGCGGGAGGAAACGCGGGTCATCGGGCTCCGGACCTTCGTAGGTGGGTCTTTTGGCCTACCTATGGTGTCGGACCACGCGCACCCCGAGCCGCCGGAGGGACAGCTCGCACCGGACGGCTCAAAACCGCTCGCTCAGGCGGCGACCGTCTGTCTAGGGTGATCGTTGCGGCATCGCGTGTCGGTCACCGGCCGGGTGAGGCATGGAGGTGCCGCGGAGTTTGCCTGTGGAGGCATTCACCTTGTCAGTCGAGTTCAACCACACCGTCATTGCCTGCCGGGACCGCGAGGAGTCGGCCCGTTTCCTCGCCGGGATCCTCGGCCTCGAAGTCGGCGAACCCGCCGGGCCGTTCCTGCCCGTCGAGACCGCCAACGGCGTCACACTGGACTTCGCGACCGTCGGCCACGACGTCCCGACCCAGCATTACGCCTTCCTCGTCTCCGAGGAGGAGTTCGAACAGATCCTCGCCCGGCTCGTCGCGGCGCGGGTCCCCATCCAGGCCGATCCGCACGGCAAGCACCCGGGCCGGATCAACCGTAACGACGGCGGCCGGGGCGTGTACTTCCGGGATCCGTCCGGACACGGCATGGAAGCACTCACCCGCCCCTACGGCTCCGATCCCACCTCGGAGCTGAACGGGGTCACCGAAGAGGTGCCGGGCGCGGCCGTGAACTGACCGCGGCGGTGAAGGAGGCGGACCGATGACCGAGCAATCCCGCGAACCGTCCGGATTCTTCGCGGCCGAACGGTCCGCGGAGATCGTCGCCGCCTCCTTCGCCGGTGCCGAGGACGAGCGGCTTCGCGAGATCCTCACCTCCCTGGTGCGGCATGCCCACGCCTTCGTCAAGGACGTGGGCCTGACGGCCGAGGAGTGGGCCGCGGGGATCCGCTTCCTCACCGAGACCGGCCGGAAGTGCGATGCCACACGGCAGGAGTTCATCCTGCTCTCCGATGTGCTCGGGGTGTCGATGCTGGTGGAGTCGCTGAACAACCCGGCCGACGGAGAGTCCACCGAGGCGACCGTGGAGGGCCCTTTCCACCTGGTCGACTCGCCCGAGCGAGAACTCGGGGACGCCATCGGGGAGGGCGGCGAGCCCTGTCTGGTCACCGGGCGCGTCACCGATACCTCCGGGGCGCCGGTGGCCGGGGCGCGGGTGGATGTGTGGCAGGCGGACGCGGACGGGTTCTACGACGTGCAGCGGCCCGGCGAGGTGCCGGGCGGCAATCTGCGCGGGCTGTTCACCGCCGATGCCGACGGCCGGTTCTGGTTCCGTACCGTCGTACCGCGTCACTACCCGATCCCCACCGACGGCCCGGTCGGCGCCCTCCTGCGGGCGACCGGCCGCCACGCCAACCGCGCCGCCCATATCCACTTCCAGGTGTCGGGGCCCGGCATCCGCACCCTGACGACCCATCTGTTCGCCGACGACTCGCCCTACTTGGACTCCGACGCGGTGTTCGGCGTGAAGGCGAGCCTGATCCGTACGTTCGCCAGGGTCGACGATCCGGATCGGGCCGCCGAGCACGGACTGCCGAACCCCTTCCGGCACGTGGACTTTCCGGTCACTATCCGTCGCGACGCGAGTGTGTAGTGTTCATGCCACGTAAATCTCCCGGCAAGTGACGGACGCTCACCCTTCACACGCGCCCGAAAAGCTGCGACACGCATCCGATCATGAGCCTAAGGAGCGCGTCCGTGCCCGAGTTCCGTAACCGCCGATCGCACGTCTTCCTGATGACGGCCACGCTGGTGGCACTCGCCGTGACGCTGCCCGCACAGGCGCAGGCGTCGTCCGACCTGCCCGCGCTCACCCCCCGGGCCGAGACGGCGCCGCTCTACGACGACGAGGCGGGCGGCAACTCCGACGCGGACGACCCGGCGATCTGGCGCAACGCCGCAGACCCGGGCCGCAGCCTGGTCGTCGCGACGGCCAAGGAGGGCGGACTTCGGGTCTACGACCTCGACGCGCGCGAGATCCAGTCCGTGCCCGCCCCGGCAGGACCGACGCCCGAGGACGCCCCCGGCCGCTTCAACAACGTCGACCTGGTGCAGGGCCTGAAGCTGTCCACCGGCCGCGCCGACCTCGCCGTCACCAGCGACCGCGGCAACGACCGGCTGCGCTTCTACCGCATCGACCGCGACCGCGCCGACGGCCCGCTCACCGACGTCACCGACCCGGCCGCAGCGCCCGTCTTCAACGCCGACCAGGAAGAGATCAACGACCAGCGCACCGCCTACGGCCTGGCCACCTGGACCGACCGCGCGACGAGCCGCTCGTACGCGCTGGTCAGCCGACGCGAGACCACCAGTGTCGCCCTCCTGGAACTGCTCCCGGGCCGGAACGGCACCGTCGGCTACCGCAAGATCCGCACCATCGACCTGCCCTCGGCCTTCCGCCTCCCCGACGGCACGTCCTGGACCCCCTGCCTGGAGCCCGGTGAACTGCCCCAGATCGAGGGCATGGTGGTCGACCCCGCCAACGGCGTGCTCTACGCCGGCCAGGAGGACGTCGGCATCTGGCGCCTGCGCGCCGACCTCACCGGCACGCCCAAGCTCCTCGACAAGGTCCGTGAGTTCGGCGTCCCCGGCACCTACGACGAGGCCACCGAGGAGTGCACCCCGGGCGCCGACCCCGGCTACGGCGGTACCCGTATCTCCGCCGATGTCGAGGGCCTGACCCTGCTCCCCGAGGCCGATGGCGACGGCTACCTCCTCGCCTCCAGCCAGGGCGACAACACCTTCGCCGCGTACGACCGCGAGCTCGACGAGAACAACGAGTACGAGGGCGGCTTCCGGGTCACGGCCGCCTCCGCGACCCTCGACGGCTCCGAGGAGTGCGACGGAGCGGCGGTCCTGAACGCCCCGCTCGGCCGCCGCTACCCCAACGGTCTGCTGGTCGTCCAGGACGGCGACGAGACCCCGCAGAGCGACGACCGTACGGCCACCGGCTTCAAGTTCGTCGACCTCGCTGATGTGATGGACGCCCTGGAGGACTGAGCTGACGGATGCGCTGCGGCGCAGTGGTTTCTAGGGGTCGTAAGGGGTTCTGCGGTGCCTGGTACGGCTCGTAGGGTGCGAATTGTCGTGTCGTCGAGCCAACTGTCTCGCTCTGAAGCGAACGCGGAGGTACCGCCCGTCATGTCGGCAGCATCCGGTCCGTACGACACCTGGTTCCGCCGGTACGAGCCCGGCTCGCCCGGTGCCGTGAAGCTCGTCGCGCTGCCGCATGCCGGTGGTTCCGCGCCCTACTTCGTGCCGTTGGCCCGTGCGCTCGCGCCGGAGCTGGATGTGCTGTGCGTGCAGTATCCGGGCCGGCAGGAGCGGTACCGCGAGCCTGTGCCCACCGAACTGCGGGAGCTCGCGGACCAGGTGTACAAGGCACTTGTCTCGGTCCCGGTGGGCCCCGTGGTGCTCTTCGGGCACAGCATGGGTGCCGTCCTCGCCTACGAGATCGCCCGTCGGCTGGAGGAGTCCGGCGGGGGCGAACTGCTGGGCGTCATCGCCTCCGGGCGGCGCGCTCCGCACCGGTACCGCGAGGAGACCGTCCACCTCCGGGACGACGACGGGATCATCGCCGAGATCCGTCAGTTGAGCGGCACCGACCCGGGAGCGCTGGCCGACGAGGACCTGCTGCGCATGGTGATGCCCGCGCTGCGCGCCGACTACCGGGCGGTGGAGACCTACCGGACGACACCCGGCGCCGCCCCGCTGAGCGCGCCCGTCACCGTGCTGACCGGTGAGAGCGACCCGCGGGTGAGCGCGGACGACGCCCGGGCATGGGAGGAGTTGACGAGCGGGACCTTCCGCCTCCGGTCCTTCCCGGGCGGCCACTTCTACCTCAATGGCCGGCCGGCGGAGGTGACGGCGGCGATCCGGGAGAGCGTCGGGGCCTTCCGCTCCGCCGCCGCGCCGACCTCGCCGTAAAGGGGGCCCTACTTGCCGAGCGCGCCCACGGCGGCCAGCCGGGTGGCGAGATCGGTGCGCTGTTTCACATCCAACTTCCGGTAGATCCGGGTCAGATGCTGCTCCACGGTGCTCACCGTGATGAACAGCTTGCTGGAGATCTGCCGGTTGGTGTGCCCCTGCGCGGCGAGCGCGGCGACCCTGCTCTCGGCCTCGCTCAAGGCACCGAGCTGCTCGGCGCGTTCCGGGCGCTGCCGCCGCGGTCGCTCCGGGCAGAGCGACTCCTCCGCAGGCGCCCGGGAATGGGCGCGGCGAGCCACCACCGGGGCCGGACCGGTGGGTTGACGCAGCGACCGTGCCCGGTCGGACAGCGCGCGGGCCAGTTCGCGCCGGTCCCCGCTGTTCTCCAGCAGCTTCACCGCCCGAACCAGCAACTGACGGCCCTGCTCGGGCGGCACAAGACCGGCGAGCAGCCGCAGCGCTGAGCCCCGGGTGCGTTCGTCCACGGGCCGGGCGGGATCGAGCTGCTCCTCCAGCAGCCGTACGGCCTCCCGCTGCTGCCCGAGGGCGATGTGCACCCGGGCGAGGTCCAGGCGCCACGGCACCAGGGCCGCGGAGTCCATCCGCCAGGCCGCCATCTCCCGGCGGACCCAGCGCAGATCGTCGGCGGCGGCCCGGCGGCAGCCGATGGCGAGTTGATAGCGGGCGCGCGCGGCCAGATAGTGCAGTCCGAGCGGCGTACGGAAGGACTCCGCGGGGACCGGCCGGGCGAGCCAGCGGTCGGCGTCCTCGAACCGGCCCGCCTCGGTGGCCGCGGCCACCAGGGTGCCGAGCGGAGCCGCCACCGCGACCCCCCACGCCTGCGGCGTGATCACCGTCAGCGCGGCCCGCCCCTGCTCCTCGGCCTCCTGCGGACAGCCGAGCCGGAGCGCCGCCTCGGCCCGGATCGCGTGCAGGACCGCCTTCCAGCTCGGCGCGTACCCCACCGAGGGCCGGGCCAGCAGCAGCCGCGTCCACTCGCGGACCGGACCCGGCCGTCCCGCGTACACCATCACCAGCAGCAGGGCCGCCAGCAGGCCGAGCGCGCCGTCGTCGGCGAGATAGCGCTGGATCATCGACTCGGCGTCCGCCGCCGCGTCCCGCCCACCCCGCTCGGGGGCGAGGGTGTCGGCGAGCAGTGCGAGCGCGTCCAGATGGCGGCCGGTGA
Source organism: Streptomyces sp. NBC_00287 (assembly GCF_036173105.1). Taxonomy (NCBI): domain Bacteria; kingdom Bacillati; phylum Actinomycetota; class Actinomycetes; order Kitasatosporales; family Streptomycetaceae; genus Streptomyces; species Streptomyces sp. NBC_00287. The sequence goes on along the minus strand of NZ_CP108053.1, from coordinate 1,396,844 downwards.
CGGAGGTGGCCGTACCGGAGTCCGTGCTGCTCCGGGCCTCGGTGCGGGCCTGTGGGTAGTGGTCCGGGCGGCAGAGCGAGATCAGCAGGCGGGCCGCGGCGAGCCGGGCGCGGGTCTTGGGGTCGAGGTCGGGCCGCCGGGCGACGGCCGTGACGATCGCGCAGGCCGTGTCACTGCGTTCCTGCCACAGCAGCGCGGGTACGCCCGTGAGCGCGGCCGGCGGGTAACCGTCGGGCCCCTCGGCCGCGGCAAGCGCCCCGAGGTCCGTGGTGGCGGACAGCGGGTTGAGCTGCCAACGGGAGCGCAGCAGCATGCTGTCGGACGAGGTCCACCCCTGGCCGCCCGGAGCCTGACGCTGCGTCAGCCGTAAGCAGGCGCAGGCGAGGTCGGGGCGGCCGGAGTCCAGCGCCTGGGCGGCGGCCCGATGCAGCGCGGGCTGCGCCCAGTCCGGCTCGGCCCAGTCGGCGCCGATGAGATGACGGGCGATCACCTCCGGCTCGGCGCCGAACTCGTGCAGCACCGCGGCCACCCTCCGGTGCAGCCGGCGCCGCTCCTCGGCGGGCAGGTCCGCGAGGACGGCGGCGACCAGCGGACGCCTGATCCGGTCGCCGTCCACCAGCCCGGACTGGCCCAGCAGTTGGAGCGCCTGGGCGGTCAGGTCCGGGGTCAGGGCGAGTAGCCGGGCCAGCACCGGCATCGGGGTCGGACGGCCCAGCACGGCGAGGGTCTGCGCGGTGGCCCGCACCTCGGGCTCGTGCCGGTAGAGCGAGCAGAGCACGGCTTGGGCCAGCGGTGCGTCGCTGCCGCCTCCGGGCGCGGTGCCGGTTGCCGTCGGGTCCTCGAGCAGGGCGCGCATCAGCAGCGGGCTCCCGCCGGTCAGCGCGGGCGCCCGGCGGGCGATACGGGCACGTGCCGAGGGGACCGGGTGGGTCTCCGCGAGCATGCCCAGTGCCTCGTCGGTGAGCGGGGCGAGGTCGATCCGGGAGAAGCACGGCTGGCTCATCAGCTCGGCCCGGAAATGCGGATGCGGGGCGCGCAGCGCCGGGGACTCGGTGAGCACCACCATCATCCGCTTGTGCCGCAGCCTGCGCACCGCGTACAGCAGACACTGCAGGGACGCCTGGTCGGCATGGTGCACATCGTCGATGGCGATCACCAGGGGCGCGGGCCGGGCCAGATCGAGCAGGGCGGCGAGTCTGCCGTGCACGGTGGACGGCAGCGGCTGTTCGGCGGTGGCGGGCCCCGGGTAGGGGGGACCCTCCGGTTCCGGGGTGGTCAGCCCCGCGAGGTCGTCGCCGGGCGGCGTGGGCGGCGCGGTGCGGGCGAGATGTCGTACGGCGGAGGCGACCTGGCGTATCGACGCCCGCCCGAGTCCGGAGCTGTCGATGAGCTGGTCCATGACGGCGAACTGGAGATTGCGCTCGGCCCGTGAGCCGACGGCGCGCAGCAGATGGGCCGAGCGCTGGGTCACATAGTCGGCGAAGGCCTCCAGCAGCGCGGTCTTGCCGCTGCCGACCCCGCCGGTGATCAGACAGACCTGCCCGCCGTGCTGGTCGCCGCAGTTGTGGAATGCCGTGCGCAGCCGGTCGAGCTGTGCTTCCCGCTGTATCAGTGCCACTCGCGTCGGTCTCCCTTGAACGCGATGTCATGGAACAGATCGGCGTTTTCCCAGTGCATTGCCGTTTGCCTTTGTTTTCGGCCGCCCTGTGACGACCGGCGCCTCCTGTCAGAGGGGGCGTGTCGTGGCTCTCCGATGGGCTGAAGGTAGTCCTCGCGTGTGGAGCCTCGGTCGAAACCGGAGCGGCGGGTGCTCGCGTACACGTCGACGGTTACGGCGGATCCGAGCCGACAGCTTACGACAGATCAAGGGCACAATTCTTGCCGAATCTTTGCCGACTTACGGCTTCCCACAGCGCTCCCTGTGACTTTCCCAAGGCGCCCCCCTCCGACCTCCCGCTATACCGGCATGACATATTCCGGATATTGCCGAGCGGAGTGCCTACCCCTGTTGTCCGGCTTAGGGGTTGACGCCCCGGCATGCCGGTCCACCGTTGATTAGGGGTTGGTCGGCCGGGTGTTGGATCCCTACATTTCGAGGCCTGGTCCGGGTGCCGGCGGAAGGGAACCTCCAGTGTCGACGAAGCCCAGCCACGGTGCCGTGATCGGCGGCGGACTCGCCGGCATGCTCACGGCACGGGCCCTGCGCAGACACCTCGACCGGGTCACCGTCATCGATCGTGACGACCTCCCGGGCGGCCCCGAGCCGCGCAAGGGCGTCCCCCAGGCCCGCCATGCCCATCTGCTGTGGTCGGGCGGCGCGCGGATCGTGGAGTCGCTGCTGCCGGGCACCGTCGAACGCCTGCGCGCCGCGGGCGCCCGTCGCATCGGGGTCCAGTCCGACCTGGTCAACATGTCCCCGTACGGCTGGCAACGACGCTTCCCCGAGACGCAGTTCCTCATCGCGGTCGGCCGGCCGCTGCTGGACTGGATCGTCCGGGACCAGGTCCTCGCCGACCAGGGCATCACGGTGCTCGCCCGGACCGAGGTCCATCAACTGCGGGGCAGTGGTGGGCACCTCGACGGCATCGCCGTCCGCGACCTCGACGGCGGCGAAGTGACCGAACTGGACGCCGAGATCGTCGTGGACGCCAGTGGACGCGGCTCCCGGCTCCGCCAGTGGGTCGCCCCGCTGGGCATCCCCGAGCCGGAGGAGGACGTCGTCGACTCCGGGATCACCTACTCCACCCGGATCTACCGCGCCCCCGAACGGGCCGCCGCCCGGTTCCCCATGGTCAGTGTGTACGCCGATTTCCGGGCCGGAGTCCCGGGCCGCAGCGGGCTGATCCTGCCCATCGAGGAAGGCCGGTGGATCGTCACTCTCTCCGGCACCCGGGGCGCCGAACCCGCCACCGACGAGGCCGGGTTCACCGCCTTCGCCGAAGGGCTGCGCCACCCCCTGGTGGGCGAGGTGCTCGCCACCGCCGAGCCGCTCGGCCCGGTCCGAGGCTCCCGCAGCACCGCCAACCGGCGCATCCACTACGACCGCCTGGACCGCTGGCCGGACAACCTGGTGGTGCTCGGCGACGCCTTCGCCGCCTTCAACCCCGTCTACGGCCACGGCATGAGCTCCGCCGCCCGTGCGGTCGCCGTACTCGACCGCACCCTCCGCCGCCACCGGGGCAAGCCCGACCTGGCGGGCACCGCGATGCGCGGGATCGCCGCGGCCATCGACGACCCCTGGATCCTCGCGGCCTCGCAGGACGTCTTCTACCCCGGCTGCCGGGTCGAGGCGAAGGACCCGCGGCTCTCCGAGGAGCTGCACAGCCGCCAGGACTTCTCCGAACGCGTCGGTACGGTCGGGCTGTCCGACCCGGTGGTCAGCGCGGCGTCGGCGGGCGTGACCACGCTCGCGGCCCCCGTCTCCAGCCTTCAGTCACCCGCGGTGCTGGGCGCGCTGCGGTCGGGTCCTGCGCAGCCGGCGCTCACCGAGCCGCCGCTCACCGCGCAGGAGTGGGCGCTGCTGCGCTGACCGGCGCCAAGTCGGACCGGCCCGCGATCACGCGGACGTCGGAGATCAACCCCGCCCCATCCACCCGCATCAGGCTGACCAGCCGAAAGGCCACCCGGCTGCCGTCGTCGGCGCCCGGCACGGCCATCGTCCCCGAGACCTCCAGCGTCACGCTCGCCCCGTCCAGAGCCGCCGTGAGGGTGCCCGGGGTCTCCTGGATGCCCGCGGCGACGGCCGCCCCCAGATGCCGGCGCACTGCCGCCCGCCCCACCAACGCCTCAGTGCCCACCGGGTCCTGGAACCGCACATCGGGAGAGAAGAGGGCGAGGACACCGTCCAGATCTCCGGCGTTCAGCAGCCGGCAATACTCAAGAACCACCGCTTTGCGCTTCTCCTCGTCCACCACCGCGCACACCCTCCTGAAATGCTCGGGTCCGACTCGAATTCCTTGGAATCAGTCCAGAAAACGAACGTCCGACCGGCCCCAGTAAGCGCGCATCTCCTCGATCAACCCGCCCGGGCCGACTTCGACGACCAACATGCAGGTGAACTCCATGCGCGCGTTCTGTGGTTCTTCCGGAGTGTCCAGCATTCCGTAACGCACCATCAACGGCCCGTTCGGAAGGAAATTCATCGTGGAGGTGACAGGAACGGCGGCATGCCGCCCGTCGGGCGCCGCCACGGGCTCCCCGTACGCGTCATGGACCGCCGCCGCCACCGCGCCCGCGATATGCGAACGCAGCGCGCCATGCCCGACGCGCGGACCGGCACCCACCGGATCCTCGAAGCGAACGGCGGGCGAGTACAGCGCCAACAGCCCTTCCACATCACCGGCGTTGATGCGCTCGCAGTGCGCCACGGCCAGGGCCTTCAGCGTCGCTTCGTCGGGCACGGTCCTCGTCCCTCACCGCTCGGCAGCACACTGACCGGAGCAGTGTCACAGCCCCGCCGCGAGCGGCGGTACCCCTACCCGCCCCCACCCCCTATTCCCCTCGCCCCTGTAAGCGGCGCCGGTACGGAGGTCAGGGGTTGGGCCATCCCGTCGGCGTTCCTACTGTTGACGTCATCTTGGCCCGGAGCGCGGGGTGACGAGAACGCCGGACCACGGACCGCCGTTTGACGCAGCGCGGGGGAGAAGTCGCGGAATTCCCCGGACACATCACCCCGACCCCGGTCCGAACCGGTACTCGGCTCCGCTTCATCGGGAGCCGAGCGTCAAAAGGGAGACCTGGTGGCGAATACGGGAAGCTCTGTCGGACGCACGCACGCCGCCGACGCGCGGGCGGCACTCGCGGCACACCCCGAGCAGATCGCCGTGATCGGCCTCGCCTGCCGGCTCCCCGGCGCCCCCGACCCGGCCACGTTCTGGGAACTGCTGCGCGAAGGCCGCGAGGCGGTCACGACCACGCCGCCCGAACGCTGGGACGCCGACGCCCACTTCGACCCCGACATCACGGCCAAAGGCAAGATCAACACCCGGCGGGGCGGCTACCTCGACCACGTCGACCGCTTCGACCCCGCCTTCTTCGGCATCTCGCCCCGCGAGGCCGCCGCCATGGACCCCCAGCAACGCCTGATGCTGGAACTCGGCTGGGAGAGCCTGGAAGACGCCGGGATCGTCCCCGACACCCTCGGCGACCGCAGTACCGGTGTCTTCGTCGGCGCCATCTGGGACGACTACGCCGCCCTGCTGCAGCGCCAGGGCGCCACGGCCATCGGCGCGCACAGCGTCACCGGGCTGCACCGCAGCATCATCGCCAACCGCCTCTCGTACTCACTCCGGCTCAGCGGCCCGAGCATGACCGTCGACACCGGCCAGTCCTCCTCCCTCGTCGCCGTCCACCTCGCCTGCGAAAGCCTGCGCAGCGGCGAGAGCGACATCGCCCTCGCGGGCGGCGTCAACCTCAACCTGGTCCCCGAAAGCACCATCAGCGCCGCCAAGTTCGGCGCCCTCTCCCCCGACGGCCGCTGCTACACCTTCGACGCGCGCGCCAACGGCTATGTACGAGGCGAGGGCGCCGGACTCGTCGTCCTCAAACCCCTCTCCCGCGCCCTCGCCGACGGCGACCACGTCCTGTGCGTCATCGCGGGCAGCGCCACCGGCAACGACGGCGGCGGCGAGGGCCTGACCGTCCCGACCCCCGAGGGCCAGCGCCGCGTCCTCACCCAGGCCCACCGGCGGGCCGGGATCGACCCCACCCACATCCAGTACGTCGAACTGCACGGCACCGGAACCCGGCGCGGCGACCCGGTCGAGGCCGCCGCACTCGGCGCCGCCGTGGGCGCAGCCGCCCGCGCCGCCGGCAGATCCGTCGCCGTCGGCTCCGTCAAGACCAACATCGGGCACCTGGAGGGCGCGGCGGGCATCGCGGGCCTGCTCAAGACGGTCCTCGCCCTACGCCATCGCCAACTGCCCACCAGCCTCAACTTCGCACAGGCCCATCCCGAAATCCCCCTGGACGAACTGGGGTTGCGCGTCCAGACCGGGCTGAGCGAGTGGCCCCGGCCGGATGAACGGCTCCTCGCGGGGGTCAGCTCCTTCGGGATGGGGGGCACCAACTGCCATGTGGTTCTTGGGGAGGTGGCGGGGGCGGGGGCTGTTGTACGGGATGAGCGTCCCGTCGGCGCTGCGCCCGCCCTTCAGGGCTGGCCGCTGTCCGCCCGTACCGCCACCGCCCTGCGTGCCCAGGCCCGTAGGCTCCGCGAGCACCTCGACACCCACCCCGACCACACCCCCGCGGACCTCGGTCACGCCCTGGCCACCACCCGTACCGCGTTCGCCCACCGCGCCGTAGTCCTCGCCGCCGACCGCGACGGCGGTGCCAAGGCGCTTGCCGCGCTCGCCGCGGGCCGCCCCTCGGCCGACGTCGTCCGGGGCACCGTCACCGAGGGCGGCACCGCCGTTCTCTTCTCCGGCCAGGGCAGCCAACGCCTGGGCATGGGACGGGAGTTGTACGCCGCCCAGCCCGCGTTCGCACGGGCGCTCGACGCCGTCTGCGACCACCTCGACCCCGAGTTCCGCGAACTGCTGCTGACCGCCGAGCCCACGGCCGCGAACGCCGCCCGGCTGGACCGCACCGCTTGGGCGCAGCCCGCGCTCTTCGCCGTGGAGGTCGCCCTCTACCGGCTCGCCGAATCCCTCGGCGTCGTCGCCGACCAGCTGCTCGGCCACTCCGTCGGCGAACTGGCCGCCGCCCATGTCGCCGGAGTCCTTTCCCTCGCCGACGCCTGCGCCCTCGTCACCGCGCGTGGGCGCTTGATGCAGGCCCAGCCCGAGGGCGGCGCCATGGTCGCCCTGGAAGCCGGCGAGGCCGAGGTCAACGCCGAACTCGACGCCATCGACGGCCACATCACCATCGCCGCCGTCAACAGCCCCGGCGCCTGCGTCGTCTCCGGCGACGCCGACACCGTCACCGCCTACGCCGCCACCTGGGCCGAACGCGGCCGCAAAACCCACGCGTTGAGGGTCAGCCACGCCTTTCACTCCGCCCATATGGGCGGCATGCTGGAGGAGTTCCGCGCCGTCGCGCAGGGGCTCACCTTCCACCCGCCCGCCATCCCCGTCGTCTCCAACCTGACCGGCTGGCCGGCCTCGTCCGAGGAGCTGTGCGACCCGGACTACTGGGTGCGGCATGTGCGCCGGGCCGTACGGTTCGCCGACGGCGTCGACTGGCTGCTGGACCAGGGCGTCACGACCTTCCTGGAACTCGGCCCCGACGGCGCTCTCGTGGCCATGGCCCGCGAATGCCTCGCCGCCCGCCCCGAGGACGGCCGCCCCGCCGACGTCGGCTTCCTCACCGCGCTGCGCCGCGACCGCGCCGAGGCCCAGACCCTGCTGGCCGCCGTCGCGGGACTGCATGTACGGGGCGCTGCCCCGGCATCGCCCGCCTTCGCGGACGGGCCCGGGGCGCGCCGTGTACCGCTACCCACGTATGCCTTCCAGCGCAAGCGGTACTGGCTGGCGGGGGCGGAGACCCCCACGGTCCTGGAGGAGGGGACGGCTGAGACGCAGCCGGACATGGAGGCCGGGGACGGGCTCGCGGCCACGGATGTCGGGGACGGCCGCGCAGCCACGGATGCCGGGGACGGCCCCGCAGCCACTGACGGCCGGGAAGGCCCCGCGGCCGGCTGGCGTGACCGTCTCACCGGCCTCGCCGGCACCGCCGAGCAGACCCGCGCCGTCCTCGACCAGGTCCGTGAGGACATCGCGATGGTCCTTGGCCACCCGGCCGACGAGCTCGAGGGCATCGACGTCACCTGGTCGTTCAAGGATCTCGGCTTCGACTCCCTCTCCTCCGTCGAACTTCGCGACCGGCTCGCCGCCGCCACCGGCCTGCGCCTGCCCGCAGGCCTCCTCTTCGACCACCCCACGCCCGCCGTCCTCGCCGACCACCTCCGCGCCGAACTCCTCGGCGACACCCCCGGGCCCCGCACCACACGCGCCGCCGCCACCCACACCGGTGAGCCGATCGCCATCGTCGGCATGGCCTGCCGTTACCCCGGTGGCATCGCCTCCCCGGAAGACCTGTGGCGGGTCGTCCGCGACGGACTCGACGTCATCGCACCCTTCCCCACCGACCGGGGCTGGGACCTGGACGCGCTCTACCACGCCGACCCGGCCCACCACGGCACCAGCTACGTCCGCGAGGGAGGCTTCCTGCACGACGCCGCAGCCTTCGACGCCGAGTTCTTCGGGATCTCGCCACGCGAGGCGCTGGCCATGGACCCACAGCAACGGTTGCTGTTGGAGACTTCGTGGGAGGCGATCGAACGCGCCGGAATCGCCCCCGGCTCCCTGCGCTCCAGCCTGACCGGTGTGTTCGCCGGCGCCATGTCCCAGGACTACGGTGACCGGCTGCACGAGGCCGCCGAACCCGCCGAGGGCTTCACCCTGACCGGCAACGCGACGAGCGTGGTCTCCGGCCGACTCTCGTACACCTTCGGTCTTGAGGGGCCTGCGGTCACCGTCGATACGGCCTGCTCCTCGTCGCTGGTCGCCCTGCATCTGGCGGTGCAGTCGCTGCGCAACGGTGAGTGCGACCTCGCCCTTGCCGGCGGTGTCACCGTGATGCCCACCCCGGGCATGTTCGTGGAGTTCAGCCGCCAGCGCGGGCTGTCGGCGGACGGCCGATGCAAGGCGTTCGCGGCGGGAGCCGATGGCACCAGCTGGGCCGAGGGTGTCGGTGTCCTCGTCGTGGAGCGCCTTTCGGACGCGGTCCGCAGCGGTCACCAGGTCCTGGCGGTCGTGCGCGGTTCCGCGATCAACCAGGACGGCGCCTCCAACGGCCTGTCCGCCCCCAACGGTCCGTCCCAGCAGCGGGTCATCCGAGCAGCGCTCGCGGGCGCCGGGCTCACCGCGGCCGATGTCGACGCCATGGAGGCGCACGGGACGGGGACGACGCTCGGTGATCCGATCGAGGCCGATGCTCTGTTGGCCACCTATGGGCAGGGGCGTGCGGCGGATCGGCCGCTCTGGCTGGGGTCGGTGAAGTCGAACATCGGTCATACCCAGGCCGCGGCGGGTGTGGCGGGCGTCATCAAGATGGTGATGGCGATGCGGGAGGGTGTGCTGCCCCGCACCCTGCATGTGGATGAGCCCACTCCGCACGTGGACTGGGCCTCCGGTGATGTCCGGCTGCTCACTGAAGTGCGGGAGTGGGCGGCGGTCCAGGATCGGCCGCGCCGGGCTGCTGTTTCCTCCTTTGGGATCTCCGGGACGAATGCGCATGTCGTGCTGGAGGAAGCGCCGGCTGGGGCGGAATTGGGGCCGGTGGTGGTCGGCGGTCCTGGGGGGTTGTCGGGGTCGCCGGTGGTGCCGTGGTTGGTGTCGGGGCGTAGTGCGGGGGCGTTGGCTGGGCAGGCGGGGCGGCTGGCTGGTGTGGTGGGTGATCCGGTTGATGTGGGGTGGGAGCTGGTTTCGGGGCGTACGGCTCTGGAGCATCGGGCTGTGGTCTGGGGCCGGGAGACCGGCGAGCTGACGGCGGGGCTGGAGGCCTTGGCGGCTGGTGCTGTTGCAGGTCACGTGGTCTCGGGGAGCGCTGTCGCTTCTGGTGCGCCGGTGTTTGTGTTTCCGGGGCAGGGGTCGCAGTGGTTGGGGATGGGGCGGGGGTTGTTGGAGTCCTCGCCCGTGTTCGCGGCGCGGATTGCTGAGTGTGAGGCGGCACTCGGGTCCTTCGTGGACTGGTCGCTGACCGAGGTGCTGCGCGGCGATGACGATGCGTGGATGCGGCGGGTGGATGTGGTCCAGCCGGTGCTGTGGGCGGTGATGGTGTCGCTGGCGGCGGTCTGGGAGTCCTTCGGGGTCACTCCGGCTGCCGTGATCGGTCACTCGCAGGGTGAGATCGCCGCCGCGGCGGTCGTCGGTGCGTTGAGCCTGGAAGACGCGGCCCGGGTTGTTGCTCTTCGCTCGGCTGCCATCCGGGATGAACTCGCCGGTCGTGGTGGGATGTTGTCGTTGGCGACCGGTGCTGAGCAGGCATCGGGGTGGGTTGAGCCGTATGGCGATCGGGTGTCCATCGCCGTCTACAACGGGCCCGATGCCACGGTCGTTGCCGGTGACCCGGAGGCACTGGACGAGATCGCGGCCCTGGCGGAGTCGGTCGGTGTCCGCGCCCGCCGCGTCCCGGTGGACTACGCCTCGCACTCGGCGCAAGTAGAAGACATCCGGGAGCAGTTGCTGGATGCCCTTGCTCCGGTGGCGCCGCGGGCATCGCGTGTCCCGCTGATCTCCACGGTCACCGGTGCGGTGCTGGACACCGCCACCATGGGCGCCTCGTACTGGTACGAAGGCCTGCGGCAGCCGGTGCGCTTCACCGAGGCGGTCCAAGAGGCGCTGGCGCAAGGTCACACCCGTCTTGTCGAGGTCAGTGCGCATCCGGTGCTGACCATGGGTGTGCAGGCCATTGCGGAGGCGGTGGAGAACCGGGTCACGGTCGTCGGCACTCTTCGCCGCGACGAGGATGAGAACGCCCGGTTCATCGCGAGCGCCGCCGAACTCTGGGTGCACGGCACCGATATCGACTGGGCCGCTGTCTACGCGGGGCGCGCTGTGCAGCGCGTCGATCTTCCCGCGTACGCCTTCCAACGCGAGCGCTACTGGCTGGAGTCCGGCACGGGAACAGCTGACGTCAGCGGCGCCGGTCTGGCCGCTGCCGATCACCCGTTGCTCGGTGCCGCCGTGAGCCTCGCCGCCGGTGCCGGCGCCGTTCTGACTGGTCGGCTCTCCCTCCGTACTCATCCGTGGCTGGCGGACCATGCCGTCGCGGGCACCGTCCTCTTCCCCGGCACCGGCTTCGTCGAGCTGGCCATCCGGGCCGGGGACGAGGTCGGCTGCGGGCATCTCACCGAACTCACCCTTCAGGCCCCGCTGATCCTCCCCGAGCAGGGAGCCGTACAGACGCAGGTCGTCATCGGCGGCCCGGAGGCGGACGGGCAGCGGTCGGTCTCGGTCTACTCCCGTCCCGAGAACTCCCCACCCGACCAGGAGTGGACCCTTCATGCGGAGGGCACCCTCGGCACCGATGGGCCGCATGCCCCCTCCATCGACCTGGCGGTCTGGCCGCCCGTCGGTGCCGAGCCGGTGGACATCGCTGATCGCTACGACCGTCTTCACGCCTCCGGTTATCACTACGGGCCGGTGTTCCAGGGCCTGCGTGCCGTCTGGCGGCGCGGCGATGAGGTCTTTGCCGAGGTGGTGTTGGAGGAGGGGCAGCGGGCTGAGGCTTCGCGGTTTGGGGTTCATCCGGCGTTGCTGGATGGGGCGTTGCATGCGGTGTTGCCGGTGGACGGTGGTGAGACGCGGCTGCCGTTTGTGTGGTCGGGTGTGTCGTTGGCGGCGGTGGGTGCGTCGGCGGTGCGGGTGCGGTTGGCTCCTGTTGGTGGGGATGCGGTGTCGGTGTTGGTGGCCGATGTCGAGGGTGCTCCGGTGGCGTTCGTGGAGTCGCTGGTGCTGCGTCCCGTAGATGTGCGGGAGTTGAGTGCGCCGGCATCGGCGGTACGGGACTCCCTGTTCCGGTTGGAATGGACTCCCGTCGCTTCCCCTGCGACGCAGGGCGAGTCCGGTTGGGCGCTGTTCGGTGATGCCGATCCGTTCGGCCTCGGGCTGCCTTTCCTCGGGAGCCTGGATGAGCCGCCCTCCGTGGTGGTCCTCCCCGTTGACGGCGGCGGCTCCGGATCCGCCGAAGCCGTGCACCGTACGGTGCTGAACACCTGGGAGACGGCCCGCGCTTGGCTGGCGGACGAGCGGTTCGCCGGGTCGCGTCTGGTGGTCGTGACGCGCGGTGCCGTGGGCACGGGCACTGAGGGTCCCACTGATCTCGCCGCCTCTGCGGTGTGGGGTCTGGTGCGGTCGGCCGAGGCCGAGAATCCCGGCCGGTTCGGGCTGTTGGACCTGGACCCGACGGGCGGCGACAACCTGGCCGTGGAACGAGTCCTGGCTTCGGTCTCGGCCGGGGAGTGGCAGGTCGCCTTACGCGGTGATCACGTGCTTGCTCCGCGCCTGGCCCGCTCCGCCGCCTCCGATGAGGCGATCTCGTTCGGTGATGGTGCGGTGCTGGTCACGGGTGGTACGGGGACGCTGGGTGCGTTGGTGGCGCGGCATCTGGTGGTGGAGCACGGGGTGCGGAGGCTGGTGCTGACCAGTCGGCGTGGTGCTGAGGCGCCGGGTGCGGTGGAGTTGGTGGCCGAGCTGGCGGACGTGGGTGCGCATGCCGAGGTGGTGGCGTGTGATGTCGGTGACCGTGAGGCGTTGGCGACGTTGCTCGCCGAGCATCCGGTCACGGGCGTCGTGCACCTCGCCGGCGTCCTCGACGACGCCGTGGTCACAGGGCTCACCCCGGGGCACTTCGACCGCGTCCTGCGTCCCAAGGTGGACGCGGCTGTCAATCTCCACGAGCTGACGCGCGAACTCGACCTCTCCGCCTTCGTCCTCTTCTCCTCCGTCGTCGGCGTACTCGGCGGTCCGGGCCAGGCCAACTACGCCGCTGCCAACACCTTCCTGGACGCTCTCGCCCAGCGGCGCCGGGCCGAGGGGCTACCCGCGATCTCCCTGGCCTGGGGGCTGTGGGCCGACGCCAGCGGGATGACCGGCCACATGGACCAGACGGCTGTCGCCCGTATGGCGCGCGCCGGGATCGTCGGCATCCCCGCCGACCAGGGCCTCGCCCTTCTCGACTCCGCCCTCGCCACGGACGAACCGCTGCTCGTCACCGCCAGGCTCAGCACCTCCGCCGTCCGCGCCCAGGCCGCGGTACCACCGCCCCTGCGAGGTCTCGTCCGGGGCACCGCCCGCCGTACGGCCAGCGGCCTCCAGGGCGGCGACGCTGCCGGCTCGCTCGCGCGCAGGCTGGCCGGGCTCTCCCGCGAGGAGCAGCTGCACGAACTCCTGGGCGTCGTCCGGTCCAGCGTGGCGCTAGTCCTGGGCCATGCCGCGGACCGCGTGGTCGACACGGACCGGACGTTCAAGGAGTTGGGTTTTGATTCGTTGTTGGCGGTGGAGCTGCGGAATCGGCTGGGTGAGGCGTTGGGGCTGAGGCTTCCGGCGACGTTGGTGTTTGATTTTCCGACGCCGGTGGCGGTGGCGGGTCTGCTGGTGGATGAGGTGGTGGGGTCGTCCTCTGCGGAGGTGGTTGCCCGTCCTGTGGCTGCGGCTGCGGCTGTGGGTGTGGTGGATGACCCGGTGGCGATTGTGGCTGCTGCGTGTCGTTTTCCGGGTGGGGTGGGGTCGCCGGAGGAGTTGTGGCGGCTGGTGGTGGAGGGCCGGGATGCGGTGGGTCCGTTCCCGGCCGATCGTGGGTGGGATCTGGAGGGGCTGTTTGATCCGGATCCGGGCGCGTTCGGTAAGTCGTATGCGAATGAGGGCGGCTTCCTCTATGAAGCTGCTGAGTTTGATGCGGGGTTGTTCGGGGTGTCGCCGCGTGAGGCGGTGGCGATGGATCCGCAGCAGCGGTTGTTGTTGGAGACGTCGTGGGAGGTGTTCGAGCGGGCGGGTATCGCGGTGGACTCGGTGCGGGGGAGCCGTACCGGTGTCTTCGCGGGGGTGATGTACCACGACTACGCCAGCCGACTGCACAACGTGCCGGAGGAGGTCGAGGGCTACCTCGGCACCGGAAGCTGGGCCAGCGTCCTTTCGGGCCGTCTCGCCTACACCTTCGGTCTTGAAGGGCCTGCGGTCTCTGTCGATACGGCCTGCTCGTCCTCGCTGGTCGCCCTGCACATGGCCGTACAGGCGCTGCGGAACGGCGAGTGCGACATGGCACTCGCCGGCGGTGTCACCGTCATGCCCACCCCCGGCACCTTCCTGGAGTTCAGCCGTCAGCGGGGGCTTGCCGCCGACGGCCGGTGCAAGCCGTTCGCTGCCGCTGCGGATGGCACGGGGTGGGGTGAGGGTGCGGGGGTGCTGCTGCTGGAGCGGTTGTCGGATGCACGGCGAAATGGCCATCGGGTGTTGGCGGTTGTGCGTGGTTCGGCGGTCAATCAGGACGGTGCGTCGAATGGGCTGACGGCTCCCAACGGTCCTTCGCAGCAGCGGGTGATCCGTGCTGCGCTGGCCAGTGCTGGGCTTTCCGCCGCCGATGTGGATGCGGTGGAGGCGCATGGCACGGGGACGACGTTGGGTGATCCGATCGAGGCTCAGGCGCTGCTGGCCACCTACGGCAGAGGCAGGGATGCCGAACAGCCGCTCTGGCTTGGGTCGATCAAGTCGAACATCGGGCACACCCAGGCCGCGGCTGGTGTCGCTGGGGTCATCAAGATGGTGATGGCGATGCAGGCCGGTGTGCTGCCGCCCACCCTGCACGTCGATGCGCCCACCCCACATGTCGACTGGACCAGGGGTGCCGTCGAACTGCTCACCGAAGGCATCGACTGGCCCGAGACCGGGCGTCCGCGTCGGGCTGGTGTGTCGGCGTTCGGTATCGGTGGGACCAACGCGCACGTGGTGCTGGAGCAGGCGCCGGAGGTGGAAGCTGCTGGGCTTTCGGTTCCGGTGGGTGGTCTGGTGCCGTGGGTGTTGTCCGCTGGTTCTGCTGAGGCGTTGGTGGCGCAGGCGGGGCGGTTGTCGGGGGTTGCCGGGGCGCTTGATCCGGTGGATGTGGGCTGGTCGTTGGCGACTGGTCGGGCCGGGTTGGGGCATCGGGCGGTGGTCTGGGGCACGGACGCGGAGGAGCTGGCGGCGGGACTCTTGGGTGTGGTGTCGCCGGGTGGTGTGGTGGATGGCCGTCTTGCGGTGCTGTTCACCGGGCAGGGGTCTCAGCGGGCGCGGATGGGTGCGGGGCTGGCGGCTGAGTTTCCGGTGTTCGCTCAGGTGTTGGGCGAAGTGTGTGACGGGTTCGAGGGTCTGCTGCCTGGGTCGCTGATGGAGGCGCTGTCGTCGGAGGCGCTGGATCGGACGGTGTTCACGCAGGCCGGGTTGTTCGCGGTGGAGGTGGCTCTTTACCGGTTGGCGGAGTCGTGGGGTGTTCGCCCGGAATTTGTGATGGGCCATTCGGTGGGGGAGCTGGTCGCCGCCTATGTGGCGGGGGTTTTCTCGCTGGAGGACGCCTGTCGTTTGGTGGCTGCCCGTGGTGGGTTGATGCAGGCGTTGCCCGAGGGCGGGGCCATGCTCGCGGTGCAGGCTGGTTTGGCCGAGGTCGAGGAGGTTGTCGCCTCGGTTGATGTTGCGGCGGTGAACGGGCCGACGTCCGTGGTGGTTTCGGGTCCCCAGGCGGAAGTGGAGGCGGTGCGGGAGCGTTTGACGGCGGCCGGGGTCAAGTGCCGTCGTCTGGCGGTCTCGCACGCGTTCCATTCGAAGTTGATGGAGCCGATGCTGGCGGACTTCGCGCGGGTCGCCGCTGAGATCTCGTACGGCGAGCCGCGGATACCGGTCGTCTCGAACGTGTCCGGCCGCGTGGCGGGCGAGGAGATACGCACCGCCGACTACTGGGTGCGCCATGTGCGGGAGGCCGTCCGCTTCGCGGACGGCCTGGCCTCGCTTGCCGACGCCGGAGTGACCAAGTTCCTTGAAATGGGCCCGGATGCGACGCTGACCGCGATGGGCGCCGAGTGCGCCGAGGGCCTGTTCGTCTCCGCCATGCGGCGTGGCCACGACGAGGTGGAGACGTTCACCCAGGCGGTGTCCCGTCTGTGGGCGAGCGGCGTCGATGTCGACTGGGCCGCTCTCTTCGACGGTCGCAATCCGAACCGCGTCGACCTGCCCACGTACGCCTTCCAGCGAGACCACTACTGGCTGACCGATGGCGTCACGCCGACTGATCCTGCCGGGCTGGGTCTGGGTGAGGCGGGGCATCCGTTGCTCGGCGCGGCGGTTCCGCTCGCGGCCGGGGACGGTGTGCTGCTCACGGGACGGCTCTCGACTCGTACGCACCCCTGGCTTACGGATCACGCCGTGGCGGGGACGGTGTTGCTGCCGGGTACGGCCTTCGTGGAACTGGCAGTACGTGCTGGTGACGAGGTCGGGTGCGGGAGCGTAAGGGAGTTGATGCTTCAGGCACCGTTGGTCATTCCTGAGCAGGGTGGTGTGCAGGTTCAGGTCGTGGTCGGTTCGGCCGGCGAGGACGGGCAGCGGTCTCTTGCCGTCTACTCCCGTCCCGAGGAGTTGGACGCTCCCTGGGTCCAGCACGCAGAAGGCATCCTGAACGACGCTCCGGCCGCGCACCCCGCCGATCTCACGGTCTGGCCGCCCGTCGGCGCTGAGCCGGTGGATGTGTCCGGCTTTTACGCGGACGCCGGGGCCGCTGGTTACGGCTATGGGCCCGCCTTCCAGGGCTTGAGGGCTTTGTGGCGTCGGGGTGATGAGGTCTTCGCCGAGGTGGAGTTGGCGGAGGAGCGGCATGCCGAAGCGGGTGCCTTCGGGGTGCATCCGGCGTTGTTGGACTCGGCGTTGCACGCGTTGCTGGCTTCGGAACCCGGAGCAGGGCTGCGGTTGCCGTTTGTGTGGGAGGGTGTGTCCCTCCTCGCGTCCGGGACCACTGCTGCCCGCGTGCGCATCGCGCCTGTGGGCGGGGACTCGTTCTCCGTGGAGCTGGCGGACGTGACCGGCGCGCCGATCGCCGTCGCAGAGTCCCTGATGCTGCGACCGGTGGCCGCCGATCAGCTGGCCGCGGCCACCGCGACCGGCCCGGATTCCCTCTACCGGCTGGACTGGACGGCCGCTCCGGTCGCCGACGCCGCTTCCATGGACGTGACGCCGTACGACGGAATCGGCGCCGTACGCGCCGCTCTTGACGCGGGTGACGCGGCCCCGGAGGTGGCGCTGGTCGAGGTTTCCGGTGCCGGCTCGGAGCTTGTCGACGTCTCCGCTCGGACCACTGCCGAGGTGCTGGCGCTGGTGCAGGGCTGGCTGGGCGATGAGCGGCTGGCCGGATCGCGGCTCGTGGTGGTGACGCGTGGGGCGGTGGCCACCGATGGCGGTGACGTGGCCGACCTGGCGACCGCACCCGTGTGGGGTCTCGTCCGGTCGGCGCAGTCGGAGCACCCTGGCCGCATTGTGCTGGTCGACGCTGATCCGTCCGTCGACGCGGGCGATGACGCCGCGGTGCGGGCGGCGTTGGCGTGTGATGAGCCGCAGGTGGCGGTTCGTGGGGGCCGGGTGCTGGTGCCGCGTCTGGTGCGTGCGGCTGGTTCCGGCGAGAGTCTTACGGTTCCGGCGGAGGCGGAGACGGACGCGTGGCGGTTGGACACCTCGGGCACCGGCACGTTGGACGGCCTTGCGCTGGTGCCGGCGCCGGAGGCTTCCGCACTGCTGGAGCCCGGTCAGGTCCGGATTGCCGTCCGAGCGGCCGGTGTGAACTTCCGCGACGTTCTGATGAGCCTGGGGATGTACCCGGGCCGCCCGGTGCTCGGCAGCGAGGCCGCAGGCGTGGTTCTCGAAGTCGGCGAGGGAGTGACCGACTTCGCTCCCGGTGACCGGGTGATGGGCCTGGTTCTGGAGAGCTTCGGGCCGGTGGCGGTGGCGGATGCGCGTGTGGTCGTACCGATCCCGGAGGGGTGGTCGTACGAGCAGGCGGCGTCGGTGCCCGTGGTGTTCCTGACCGCGTACTACGGGCTGGTCGATCTGGGTCGGTTGCGGGCTGGCGAGACGGTGCTCGTGCACGCGGGTGCCGGTGGTGTCGGCATGGCGGCTGTCCAGCTCGCGCGTCATTTGGGTGCTCGGGTGCTGGCGACGGCCAGCCCTGCCAAGTGGGACACGTTGCGGGGCTTGGGGCTGGATGATGCCTCGATCGCGTCCTCGCGTGATCTGACCTTCCGGGAGACCTTCGCTGACGCGGGCGTGGATGTGGTCCTCAACTCCCTTGCCGGCGAGTTCGTTGACGCCTCTCTCGACCTGCTGTCGTCCGGTGGCCGGTTCCTGGAGATGGGCAAGACCGATATCCGGGACGCTGGGCAGGTTGCCGCTGAGTACGTCGCCTTCGACATGCTGGATGCGGGTCCGGTGCGGATCGGCGAGATGCTGCGGGCGTTGATGGGTCTGTTCGAGGCGGGGGCGCTGGAGCCGCTCCCTGTGCGGGCGTGGGATGTACGCAGGGCTCGGGAGGCGTTCCGGTTCATGAGCCAGGCCCGGCACACGGGCAAGGTCGCTCTGACCATGCCGGTGCCGCTGGATCCGGACGGGACGGTCCTGATCACCGGAGGCACCGGCACGCTCGGCTCGCTCCTCGCCCGCCACCTGGTCACAGGGCATGGGGTACGGCATCTGCTGCTGACGAGTCGGCAGGGGCTCGAGGCGCCGGGTGCGGCCGAACTCGTAGCAGAACTCGGTGAGTTGGGTGCCGCCGTAGAGGTGGCCGCCTGCGACGCAGCCGACCGCGATCAGTTCGCCGCCCTCCTCGAAGGGCAGCGGCTGACGGGCGTCGTCCATGCCGCGGGCGTGCTCGCCGACGGACTGATCACCTCCCTCACGCCCGACCAACTCGAAGCCGTCTGGCGGCCGAAGGTCGAAGCGGCCGTAAATCTGCATGAGTTGACCCGTGACGCAGACCTGGCGTTCTTCGCGCTGTACTCGTCGGTGTCGGGTGTGCTGGGTGGTGCGGGGCAGGCCAACTACGCGGCAGCGAACGCGTTCCTGGATGCGCTGGCGCACCGTCGACGGGCTGAGGGGCTGGTTGCGACCTCTTTGGCCTGGGGGCTGTGGGAACAAGCCAGCTCCATGACAGGCGAGTTGGGCCGAGCCGACCGGCAGCGGCTGAGCCGGATGGGGCTGGCCCCGTTGCCCTCGGCCGAAGGGCTCGCCCTGCTGGACCGGGCCGTAGCCACCGCCGAGGCCGCCCTCGTGCCCGCCCGCCTCGACCTGGCCGGACTGCGCGCCGCCGAAACCATCCCCGCCGTACTGAACGGACTCGTCCGCACCTCGCCGACCCGGCGCGCGGTCGGCACGACCGCCGAGACCCGGGAAGTCGGCTCCCTGGCCCAGAGGTTCGGCGGGCTGAACCGTGCTGAGCGGGAGCGGCGGCTCGTGGAACTGGTACGTGGCCATGTCGCCGCTGTTCTGGGGCATGCCTCCGAACAGTCCGTCGATGCCGAGCGTTCCTTCAAGGAACAGGGCTTCGACTCGCTGACCGCCGTGGAACTGCGCAACCGCCTCAACACGGCGACCGGGCTACGACTCCCCACCGCCCTCGTCTTCGACCACCCCACTCCCGCGCGCGTCGCCGGCTACCTCCACGCCGAGTTGTGGGGGACGGATAAGGAGACGACCGCCCCTGCCACGACGGCGGCGACGGCGGCGGCGACGGACGAGCCCATCGCAATCGTGGGTATGGCCTGTCGTTACCCCGGTGGCGTGACTTCGCCGGAGGATCTGTGGCGGCTGGTCACCGAGGGCACCGACGCGGTCGGGGACTTCCCCGCCGACCGTGGCTGGGACCTGGACGGGCTCTACCACCCCGACCCGGCACACCCCGGCACCAGCTACACCCGCCAAGGCGGATTCCTGCACGACGCCGCCGAGTTCGACCCGCATCTCTTCGGCATCTCACCACGCGAAGCGCTGGCCATGGACCCGCAGCAGCGGCTCCTTCTGGAGACCACCTGGGAGGCGCTGGAGCGCGCCGGTATCGCCGCCGCTTCGCTGAAGGGGTCGAACAGCGGCGTCTTCGTCGGCGCCGGATACCCGAGCTACCTCGTCGACCTGGAGCGCACGCCGGACGTCGTGGAGGGGTTCTCCCTGACCGGCAACGCGGCGAGCGTGGTCTCCGGCCGTCTCTCGTACACGTTCGGTCTTGAGGGTCCCGCGGTCACTGTCGATACGGCCTGCTCCTCGTCGCTGGTGGCGCTGCATCTGGCGGTGCAGTCGCTGCGGAACGGTGAGTGCGACCTGGCGCTGGCGGGCGGCGTGACGGTGATGCCGAGCCCGGGCCTCTTCCTTGAGTTCAGCCGGCAGCGCGGGCTGTCGGCGGACGGCCGCTGCAAGCCGTTCGCGGCGGCGGCCGACGGCACGGGCTGGTCCGAGGGCGCTGGTGTCCTCGTGGTCGAGCGGCTGTCGGATGCCCTGGCCAAGGGGCACCGTGTTCTCGCCGTCGTGCGCGGGTCGGCGATCAATCAGGACGGCGCGTCGAACGGGCTCACGGCGCCGAACGGTCCGTCCCAGCAGCGGGTGATCCGGGCCGCGCTCGCCAATGCCGGAGTCGCGGCCGCTGAGGTGGATGCGGTGGAGGCGCATGGCACGGGGACGACGTTGGGTGATCCGATCGAGGCCGATGCTCTCCTTGCCACCTATGGGCAGGGGCGTGCGGCGGATTGGCCGTTGTGGCTGGGGTCGGTGAAGTCGAACATAGGTCATACCCAGGCCGCCGCCGGTGTCGCCGGTGTGATCAAGATGGTGATGGCCCTGCGGGCGGGCGTCCTGCCGCGCACCCTGCACGTGGATGAGCCCACCCCGCACGTCGACTGGGCGGCGGGCCAGGTCGCGCTGCTGACCGCTCCGGTGGACCTGCGTCCCGAAGGGCGCCCGGGACGGGCCGGGGTGTCGGCGTTCGGTATCTCCGGGACGAATGCGCATGTGATCTTGGAGGAGGCGCCTGCTGAGGGTGCCGAGTTGGGGCCGGTGGTGGTTTCCGGTCCTGGGGGGTTGTCGGGGTCGCCGGTGGTGCCGTGGTTGGTGTCGGGGCGTAGTGCGGGGGCGTTGGCTGGGCAGGCGGGGCGGCTGGCGGGTGTGACGGATGACCCGGTTGATGTGGGGTGGAGTCTGTGGGCTTCACGTTCGGCGTTGGAGCACCGGGCTGTGGTCTGGGGCCGGGAGACGGCTGAGCTGACTGCGGGGCTGGAGGCTCTGGCTTCTGGTGGCGTGATTGGGAACGCCCTGTCCGGTGCGGTGGGTTCGGGTGCCGGTGTGGTGTTTGTGTTCCCCGGCCAAGGTGCGCAGTGGTTGGGGATGGGGCAGGGGTTGTTGGAGTCCTCGCCAGTCTTTGCCGCCCGGATTGCTGAGTGTGAGGCGGCGCTTGGACCGTGGGTGGACTGGTCGCTGACCGAGGTGTTGAGGGGCGAGGGCGACGCCTGGATGCGGCGGGTGGATGTGGTCCAGCCGGTGCTGTGGGCGGTGATGGTGTCGCTGGCGGCCGTCTGGGAGTCGCTGGGCATTGAACCGGCTGCGGTGATTGGTCATTCGCAGGGGGAGATCGCCGCTGCAGCGGTGGTCGGTGCGTTGAGCCTGGAGGATGCGGCCCGGGTTGTTGCTCTTCGCTCGGCGGCCATCCGAGATGAACTCGCCGGTCGTGGTGGGATGTTGTCGTTGGCGACCGGTGCCGAGCTGGCATCGGCCTGGGTTGAGCCGTATGGCGATCGGGTGTCCATCGCCGTTTACAACGGGCCCGATGCCACGGTGGTCGCCGGTGATCCGCAGGCACTGGATGAGATCGCCGGGGTGGCGGAGGCCGAAGGTGTGCGGGCCCGTCGGGTGCCGGTGGATTACGCCTCGCATTCGGCGCAGGTGGAGGACATCCGGGAGCGGTTGCTCGACGTTCTTGCCCCGGTGGCGCCGCGCGCATCGCGGGTGCCGCTGATCTCCACTGTGACCGGTGGGGTGTTGGACACGGCGACGATGGATGCCTCGTACTGGTACGAAGGCCTGCGGCAGCCGGTGCGCTTCACCGAGGCGGTCCAAGAGGCGCTGGCGCAAGGTCACACCCGTCTTGTCGAGGTCAGTGCGCATCCGGTGCTGACCATGGGTGTGCAGGCCATTGCGGAGGCCGCGGAGAACCGGGTCACGGTCGTCGGCACTCTTCGCCGCGACGAGGATGAGAACGCCCGGTTCATCGCGAGCGCCGCCGAACTCTGGGTGCACGGCACCGACATCAACTGGTCCGCCGTCTACTCCGGCCGTCCCGTCACCCGCGTCGACCTGCCCACGTACGCCTTCCAACGCGAGCGCTTCTGGCTGCAGGCATCCAGCGCCACAGGCGATCCCGCCGACCTGGGTCTCGGCCCGGCGGACCACCCCCTGCTCGGCGCCGCCGTAAGCCTCGCCGCAGATGGGGGACTGGCTCTCACCGGCCGGCTCTCCCTCCGTACTCATCCGTGGCTGGCGGACCATGCCGTCGCGGGCACCGTCCTGTTCCCAGGTACCGGCTTTGTGGAGTTGGCGATCCGCGCCGGGGACGAGGTCGGATGCGGCCACCTCGCCGAACTCACCCTCCAGGCCCCCCTGGTCCTCCCCGAGCACGGCGCCGTACAGCTCCAGGTCGTCCTCACCGCCCCCGACGCCACCGGCAGCAGGGCCGTGACGATCCACGCACGCCCCGACGACACCGGAATCGAGGCACCGTGGACCACACATGCCGTGGGCACGGTGTCACCCGAGGCCGCACAGGTCCCGGCCGGGGAGCTCGCCGTATGGCCACCACAGGGTGCCGAAGCCGTCGACGTCTCCGACTTCTATCCGGCCGCCGTCGCCTCCGGTTACCACTACGGGCCGGTGTTCCAAGGGCTGCGTGCCGTGTGGCGGCGTGGTGACGAAGTCTTTGCCGAGGTGGTGTTGGAGGAGGGGCAGCGGGCTGAGGCTTCGCGGTTTGGGGTTCATCCGGCGTTGCTGGATGGGGCGTTGCATGCGGTGTTGCCGGTGGGTGGGGGTGAGACGCGGCTGCCGTTTGTGTGGTCGGGTGTGTCGTTGTCGGCGGTGGGTGCGTCGGCTGTGCGGGTGCGGTTGGCTCCTGTTGGTGGGGATGCGGTGTCGGTGTTGGTGGCCGATGTCGAGGGTGCTCCGGTGGCGTTCGTGGAGTCGCTGGTGCTGCGTCCCGTCGATGTGCGGGAGTTGAGTGCGCCGGCATCGGCGGTACGGGACTCCCTGTTCCGGTTGGAATGGACTCCCGTCACCGCTCCTCCGACGCACGGCGAGCTCGGTTGGGCGCTGCTTGGCGCGGAGGACCGGTTCGCCTTGGGCGGCACCCTGCATGAGGGGCTTAACGCGCTGGCCGGGGATGGCGTACCCGCGTTGGTGCTCTGCACGCCGCCCGCACCGCAAGGCGACGGGCTGGCGTCGACGACCTCTGCCGTGACGGGTGCCGTGCTCGCCATGCTGCAAGAGTGGCTGGCGGACGAGCGGTTCGCCGGGTCGCGTCTGGTGGTCGTGACGCGCGGTGCCGTGGGCACGGGCACGGAGGGTCCCACTGATCTCGCTGCCTCCGCGGTGTGGGGTCTGGTTCGGTCGGCCGAGGCCGAGAATCCCGGCCGGTTCGGTCTGCTGGACCTCGATGAGGACGCCGACGGACTCCCGCTCGCCCTCACCGCGCTCGGCGCGGGCGAGTGGCAGATCGTGATCCGCGGCGGTGAGGTGCTGGCGCCGCGCCTGGCCCGCTCCACCGCCTCCGGGTCCGAGGCCTCCACCGGTTTCGGTGATGGTGCGGTGCTGGTCACGGGTGGTACGGGGACGCTGGGTGCGTTGGTGGCGCGGCATCTTGTGGTGGAGCACGGGGTGCGCAGGCTGGTGCTGACCAGTCGGCGTGGTGGTGAGGCGCCGGGTGCGGTGGAGTTGGTGGCTGAGCTGGCGGCCGAGGGTGCACATGCCGAGGTCGTGGCCTGTGACGTTGCCGACCGTGAGGCGCTCTCCGCAGTGCTCGCCGAGCATCCGGTCACGGGTGTGGTGCACCTCGCGGGCATTCTCGACGACGGGGTCGTGACCACGCTGAGCTCGGATCGACTCGAGGCCGTCCTGCGTCCCAAGGTGGATGCCGCCGTACATCTGCATGAGTTGACGCGCGAACTCGACCTCTCCGCCTTCGTCCTCTTCTCCTCAGCCGCCGGTGTCTTCGGCACAGTGGGCCAGGCCAACTACGCGGCAGCCAACACCTTCCTGGACGCTCTCGCCCAGCGGCGCCGGGCCGAGGGGCTACCCGCGATCTCCCTGGCGTGGGGGCTGTGGGCCGGCGCCAGCGGGATGACGGGCGCGATGACCGAGGCCGACCGGGCTCGCGTCGCCCGGCTGGCGATGACCCCGCTGACCACCGCCGAGGGACTGGCCCTCCTCGACACCGCCATGACCCACGATGACGCGCACCTGGTGCCGGTCGCCTTCGACCGTGCCGCGCTGCGCACCCAGGCCGGCACGGGTGCACTGCCGCCGCTGCTGCGCACCCTCGTGCCCGCGCCGGTCCGCCGCGTCGCCCACGCCGATCGCGCCGAGTCCGGCGGATCCACGCTGGCACGCCGACTTCTGTCGCTCCCTGCGACGGAGCGCGGGCCGGTCGCTCTGGATGTCGTCCGTACCCACGTTGCGACCGTCCTCGGACATGCGGGAACGGCCCTGATCGGGGCCGATCGGACGTTCAAGGAGTTGGGTTTTGATTCGTTGTTGGCGGTGGAGCTGCGGAATCGGCTGGGTGAGGCGTTGGGGCTGAGGCTTCCGGCGACGTTGGTGTTTGATTTTCCGACGCCGGTGGCGGTGGCGGGTCTGCTGGTGGATGAGGTGGAGGGGTCGTCCTCTGCGGAGGTCGTTGCCCGTCCGGTGACTGCGGCTGTGGTGGATGACCCGGTGGTCATTGTGGCGGCGGCTTGTCGTTATCCGGGTGGGGTGGGGTCGCCGGAGGAGTTGTGGCGGCTGGTGGTGGAGGGCCGGGATGCGGTGGGTCCGTTCCCGGCCGATCGTGGGTGGGATCTGGAGGGGCTGTTTGATCCGGATCCGGGCGCGTTCGGTAAGTCGTATGCGAATGAGGGCGGCTTCCTCTATGAAGCTGCTGAGTTTGATGCGGGGTTGTTCGGGGTGTCGCCGCGTGAGGCGGTGGCGATGGATCCGCAGCAGCGGTTGTTGTTGGAGACGTCGTGGGAGGTGTTCGAGCGGGCGGGTATCGCGGTGGACTCGGTGCGGGGGAGCCGTACCGGTGTCTTCGCGGGGGTCATGTACCACGACTACGCCAGCCGGCTTCCGAGCATCCCCGAGGACATCGAGGGCTACATCGGCACGGGAACCTCCGGAAGCGTCGTCTCCGGTCGCCTTGCCTACACCTTTGGTCTTGAGGGACCTGCGGTCTCCGTGGATACGGCCTGCTCGTCCTCGCTCGTCGCCCTGCACCTCGCGGCCCAGTCGCTGCGGCAGGGCGAGTGCGACCTTGCCCTGGCGGGCGGTGTCACCGTCATGCCGACTCCGGGCACCTTCATCGACTTCAGCCGTCAGCGGGGGCTTGCCGCCAACGGCCGGTGCAAGCCGTTCGCTGCCGCTGCGGACGGGACGGGGTGGGGTGAGGGTGCGGGGGTGCTGCTGCTGGAGCGGTTGTCGGATGCGCGGCGAAATGGCCATCAGGCGTTGGCAGTTGTGCGCGCCTCCGCAGTCAATCAGGACGGTGCGTCGAATGGGCTGACTGCTCCCAACGGTCCTTCGCAGCAGCGGGTGATCCGGCAGGCGCTGGCCAGCGCTGGGCTCTCCGCCGCCGAAGTGGATGCGGTTGAGGCGCATGGCACGGGGACGACGTTGGGTGATCCGATCGAGGCTCAGGCCCTGCTGGCCACCTATGGGCAGGGGCGTGAGAGTGACCGGCCCTTGTGGCTGGGGTCGATCAAGTCGAATATCGGGCACACCCAGGCCGCCGCCGGTGTGGCGGGTGTCATCAAGATGGTGATGGCGATGCGGGCGGGTGTGCTGCCGCGCACCCTGCACGTGGATGAGCCCACCCCGCACGTCGACTGGTCCGCAGGGCATGTCTCCCTTCTGACGGAGGAGCAGGCCTGGGAGTCGCCGAACGGTGTGCGGCGAGCGGGTGTCTCGTCCTTCGGCGCGAGCGGGACGAATGCGCATGTGATCTTGGAGGGGGTGCCGGAGGAGGAGGCGGTTGGGCCTTCGGTTCCGGTGGGTGGTCTGGTGCCGTGGGTGTTGTCCGCCGGTTCTGCGGAAGCGCTGGTGGCGCAGGCGGGGCGGTTGTCGGAGGTCGCGGGGTCTTTTGAACCGGTGGATGTGGGCTGGTCGTTGGCGACTGGTCGGGCCGGGCTGGGGCATCGGGCGGTGGTCTGGGGGAGGGGTGCTGAGGAGCTGCGGGCGGGGCTGGCTTCCGTCGAGTCCTCCGGGGTGGCCGATGGCCGTCTTGCGGTGTTGTTCACGGGGCAGGGGTCTCAGCGGGCTCGGATGGGTGCGGGGCTGGCGGCTGAGTTCCCGGTGTTCGCTCAGGTGTTGGGCGAGGTATGTGACGGGTTCGAGGGTCTGCTGCCTGGGTCGCTGATGGAGGCGCTGTCGTCCGAGGCGCTGGATCGGACGGTGTTCACGCAGGCGGGGTTGTTCGCGGTGGAGGTGGCCCTTTACCGGTTGGCGGAGTCCTGGGGTGTTCGCCCGGACTTTGTGATGGGTCATTCGGTCGGTGAACTGGTCGCCGCGTATGTGGCGGGAGTGTTCTCGCTGGAGGACGCCTGCCGCCTGGTGGCAGCCCGCGGCGCCTTGATGCAGGCATTGCCCGAAGGCGGGGCCATGCTCGCCGTGCAGGCCAGCGCGGCTGAGGTGGACGAGGTTGTCGGTGCTGGCGTGGACATCGCTGCGGTGAACGGGCCGACGTCCGTGGTCCTCTCGGGCCTTGAGGCCGATGTCGAGGCAGCACGGGAGCGTTTGACGGCTGCGGGGGTCAAGTGCCGTCGGCTGGCGGTCTCGCACGCGTTCCATTCGAAGCTGATGGAGCCGATGCTGGCGGACTTCGCGCAGGTGGCCGCGAGTGTGGCCTACGCCGAGCCGCGGATACCGGTCGTGTCGAACGTGTCCGGCCGCGTGGCGGATGAGGAGATACGCACCGCCGACTACTGGGTGCGGCATGTACGGGAGGCCCTCCGCTTCGCCGACGGCATGGCCTCGCTGGCCGACGCCGGAGTGACCAAGTTCCTTGAGCTGGGCCCGGACGCGACACTGACCGCGATGGGCGCCGAGTGCGCAGAAGGCCTGTTCGTCTCCACCACGCGGCGTGGCCACGACGAGGTAGAGACCTTCACCACCGCCATATCCCGACTGTGGACGAGCGGTGTCGACATCGACTGGCCCGCCCTCTTCACCGGCCGCAATCCACGCCGCGTCGACCTGCCCACGTACGCCTTCCAACGCGAGCGCTACTGGCTGGAATCCGGCACGGGAACCGCCGACGTCAGCGGCGCCGGTCTCGCCACGACGGATCACCCGCTGCTGGGTGCCGCGGTAAGCCTCGCAGCCGATGGCGGTGCCGTTCTCACCGGTCGGCTCTCCCTCCGCACTCATCCCTGGCTTGCGGACCACGCTGTTGCGGGCAGGGTCCTCTTCCCGGGGACCGGCTTCGTCGAGTTGGCGATCAGGGCCGGGGACGAGGTCGGCTGCGGCCACCTCACCGAACTCGCGCTCCAAGCCCCCCTCGTACTCCCCGAGCAGGGTGGTGTGCAGGTTCAGGTCGTGGTCGGTTCGGCCGGCGAGGACGGGCAGCGGTCTCTTGCCGTCTACTTCCGTCCCGAGGAGTTGGACGCTCCCTGGGTCCAGCACGCGGAAGGCATCCTGAACGACGCTCCGGCCGCGCACCCCGCCGATCTCACGGTCTGGCCGCCCGTGGGCGCCGAGCCGGTGGATGTGTCCGGCTTCTACGCGGAGGCCGAGGCCGCTGGTTACGGCTATGGGCCCGCCTTCCAGGGCTTGAGGGCTTTGTGGCGTCGGGGGGATGAGGTCTTCGCCGAGGTGGAGTTGGCGGAGGAGCGGCATGCCCAAGCGGGTGCCTTCGGGGTGCATCCGGCCTTGCTGGACTCGGCGTTGCATGCGGTGCTGGCTTCGGAGGCCGGAACAGGGCTGCGGCTGCCGTTCGTGTGGGAGGGCGTGTCCCTCCTCGCGTCCGGCGCCACCGCCGCCCGCGTCCGCATCACCTCTGGCACCGACGGCACCCTCTCCTTGCTCCTCGCCGACGGCACGGGCGAGCTCATCGCCGTGGCCGACTCCCTGACCCTGCGGCCCGTTACGACAGAGCAGTTGGCGTCCTCCCTCTCCGCCGAGCGTGACTCCCTCTACCGGCTGATATGGGAGAACGCACCGCAGGCCGCCGACCTGGACGGGGTGGCCGACTGGGCCGTAATCGGCCCGGATGGGTCACTCACCGACCTCACCAGGTTGTTGGCCGGCGAGTCCTCCGTACCTTCACTGGTCCTGTTCGCCCCGCCCGCCGGTGGCGACCCCGAGGGAACCACCGCCGAGGTGCTGGCGCTGGTGCAGGGCTGGCTGGCCGATGAGCGGCTGGCCGGGTCCCGCCTCGTAGTGGCGACGCGCGGTGCCGTGGCCACCGACGGCGGCGACATCGCCGACCTGGCGACCGCACCCGTCTGGGGTCTCGTCCGGTCCGCGCAGTCCGAGTACCCCGAGCGCTTCGTCCTCCTCGACCTGGACCCGACCAAAGACGAGAACGACGACGCCGTCGTACGGGCAGCCTTGGCCGGTGGCGAACCGCAAATGGCGGTCCGCGACGGCCGGTTGCTGGTGCCGCGTCTGGTGCGTGCGGCTGGTTCCGGCGAGGGTCTTACGGTTCCGGCGGAGGCGGACGCGTGGCGGTTGGACACCTCGGGCACCGGCACGTTGGACGGCCTTGCGCTGGTGCCGGCGCCGGAGGCTTCCGCACTGCTGGAGCCCGGTCAGGTCCGGATTGCCGTCCGAGCGGCCGGTGTGAACTTCCGCGACGTCCTGATCGGTCTCGGCATGTACCCGGGCGAGGCATGGATCGGCAGTGAGATCGCCGGAGTGGTCGTGGAGACCGCCGAGGACGTCACTGAGTTCGCCCCGGGCGACCGAGTCCTCGGCCTCGTACCGCGCAGTTTCGGTCCGATAGCGGTGGCGGATGCGCGTGTGGTCGTACCGATGCCGCAGGGGTGGTCGTTCGAGCAGGCCGCGTCCGTCCCGGTGGTGTTCCTGACTGCGTACTACGCGCTGGTCGACCTCGGCTCCGTCCAGCGGGGCGACACCGTCCTGGTGCACGCGGGGGCCGGTGGTGTCGGTATGGCGGCGATCCAGCTCGCCCGGCACCTCGGTGCGACTGTCCTCGCCACGGCCAGCCCTGGCAAGTGGGACACGTTGCGGGGCTTGGGGCTGGATGATGCCTCGATCGCGTCCTCCCGTGATCTGACCTTCCGGGAGACCTTCGCTGACGCGGTCGTGGATGTGGTCCTCAACTCCCTTGCCGGCGAGTTCGTTGACGCCTCTCTCGACCTGTTGTCGTCCGGTGGCCGGTTCCTGGAGATGGGCAAGACCGATATCCGGGATGCCGGGCAGGTTGCCGCTGAGTACGTCGCCTTCGACATGCTGGATGCGGGTCCGGTGCGGATCGGCGAGATGCTGCGGGCGTTGATGGGCCTGTTCGAGGCGGGGGCGTTGGAGCCGCTGCCGGTGCGGGCGTGGGATGTGCGCAAGGCCCGGGAAGCCTTCCGGTTCATGAGCCAGGCCCGGCACACGGGCAAGGTTGTGCTCACGATGCCCGCGGTACTCGCCCCCGAGGGCACCGTCCTGATCACCGGAGGCACCGGCACCCTCGGCTCGCTCCTCGCCCGCCACCTGGTCACCGGACATGGGGTACGGCATCTGCTGCTGACGAGTCGGCAGGGGCTGGAGGCGCCGGGTGCGGCCGAACTCGTAGCAGAACTCGGTGAATTGGGTGCCGTCGTAGAGGTGGTCGCCTGCGACGCAGCCGACCGCGACCAACTCGCCGCCCTCCTCGACGGACGGCGCCTCACAGGCGTCGTCCACGCGGCAGGCGTACTTGCCGACGGGCTGGTCACCACCCTCACTCCGGACCAGCTCACCACCGTATGGCGCCCCAAGGCCCAAGCGGCCATCAACCTCCATGAGTTGACCCGCGACTCCGACCTTGCCCTCTTCGCCCTCTACTCCTCCGCCTCCGGCATCTTCGGCGGCCCCGGCCAAGCCAACTACGCGGCAGCGAACGCGTTCCTGGATGCGCTGGCGCACCGTCGACGGGCTGAGGGGCTGGTCGCGACCTCCTTGGCCTGGGGGCTGTGGGAACAAGCCAGCTCCATGACAGGCGAGTTGGGCCGCGCCGACCGTCAGCGGCTGAGCCGGATGGGGCTGGCCCCGTTGCCCTCGGCCGAGGGACTCGCCCTGCTGGACCGGGCCGTAGCCACCGCCGAGGCCGCCCTCGTGCCCGCCCGCCTCGACCTGGCCGGACTGCGCGCCGCCGAAACCATCCCCGCCGTACTGAACGGACTCGTCCGCGCCGCGCCGACCCGGCGTACCGCCCGCGCAGCTTCCACCGACGCGCTCACCGAGCGGCTGGTCGGGCTCAGTCGGCCCGAGCGGGAGCGGCGGCTTGTGGAGCTGGTACGCGGACAGGTCGCCGCCGTTCTGGGGCATGTCTCCGAAGAGTCCGTCGATGCCGAGCGTTCCTTCAAGGAGCAGGGCTTCGACTCGCTGACCGCAGTCGAACTGCGCAACCGCCTCAACACGGCGACCGGGCTAAGGCTCCCCACCGCCCTCGTCTTCGACCACCCGACCCCGACCGCGCTCGCCGGCTACCTCCACACCGAGCTGTGGGGGACGGAAAAGGAGACGACCGCCCCTGCGACGACGGCGGCGGCGGCGACGGACGAGCCCATTGCGATCGTCGGCATGGCGTGCCGCTTCCCCGGCGGCGTGGCGTCCCCGGAGGACCTGTGGCGACTGGTGGCCGAGGGAGTCGACACCATCGGCGCCTTCCCCGCCGACCGCGGCTGGGACCTGGACGGGGTCTACCACCCCGATCCGGCACACCCCGGCACCACATACACCCGACAAGGCGGATTCCTCTACGACGCGGCCGAGTTCGACCCCGAGCTGTTCGGTATCTCGCCGCGCGAGGCCCTTGCCATGGACCCGCAGCAGCGGCTGCTCCTGGAGACGACCTGGGAGGCGTTCGAGCGGGCGGGTCTCCCGCCGACCTCGCTGCGCGGCAGCCGTACCGGTGTGTTCGCCGGTGTGGTCGCGACCGACTACGCGGCGCGGCTGGACGAGGTGCCCGGCGATGTCGAGGGCTACCTCGGCATCGGCAACACCTCCAGCGTGGCCTCCGGGCGGCTCGCCTACACCTTCGGCCTGGAGGGCCCGGCGGTTACCGTCGACACGGCGTGCTCCTCGGCGCTCGTCGCGCTGCACCTCGCGGCCCAGTCGCTGCGGCAAGGTGAGTGCGACCTCGCTCTCGCGGGCGGTGTCGCCGTGATGCCGTCGCCGTACATGTTCGTGGAGTTCAGCCGTCAGCGCGGACTCGCCGCCGACGGCCGCTGCAAGGCGTTCTCGGCCGGTGCGGACGGTACCGCCTGGTCCGAGGGTGTCGGGGTGCTCGTCGTCGAGCGGCTCTCGGACGCTCGTCGCAATGGTCACCGGGTCCTCGCTGTCGTGAGTGGCTCGGCCATCAATCAGGACGGGGCATCGAACGGGCTGACGGCTCCCAACGGCCCCTCCCAGCAGCGCGTCATCCGGGCCGCGCTCGCCAAGGCCGGGGTGGCGGCCGCCGATGTCGACGCCCTGGAGGCGCACGGCACGGGCACCGCGTTGGGCGACCCGATCGAGGCGCAGGCACTCCTCGCCACCTACGGCCGTGATCGGGACGCCGAACAGCCGCTCTGGCTCGGCTCGGTGAAGTCGAACATCGGGCACACCCAGGCCGCCGCCGGTGTCGCGGGCGTCATCAAGATGGTGATGGCGATGCGGGCGGGCGTACTGCCGAAGACTTTGCACGCCGACGAGCCCACCCCGCACGTCGACTGGACGGCGGGCGGTGTACGGCTGCTGACCGAGGTACGGGAGTGGCCGACCGACGGTCGCCCCCGCCGCGCCGCGGTCTCCTCCTTCGGCATCAGCGGCACCAACGCACACGTCATCCTGGAACAGGCCCCGGAGCCCGCCGAGCCGTACGCGCTCCCTGGCACGCAGCCGGGGGAACCGGCCGACGCGGAGCCTGGGCAGCCTGCCGACCCGTACGTGCCGCCTGGCACGGAGCCTGGGCAGCTCGCCGACCCGTACGTGCCCCCTGGCACGGAGCCTGGGCAGCCCGCCGACCCGTACGTGCCCCCTGGCACGGAGCCTGGGCAGCCCGCCGACCCGTACGTGCCCCCTGGCACGGAGCCTGGGCAGCCCGCCCACCCGTACACACCCCCCGTCACGGAGCCGGCCGCCCCCACCCCGTGGGCGTTCTCCGGTCGTACCGATGGCGCCCTGCGCGCCCAGGCCGAACGCCTCGCCACGTTCACCGCGGAGCGGCCAGGACTCCCCGCCGCCGGCATCGCGTTGTCGCTCGCCGCGACCCGCGCCGCCCTCGATCACCGGGCCGTCGTCCTTGCCGACGACAGCGCCGGGTTCGCCCGCGGACTCGCGGCCGTCGCCGCGGGCAGCGGCGGGCCCGAGGTCGTCACCGGCGTCGCCGCCTCCGCCGGGCCCGTCGCCGTCCTCTTCACCGGCCAGGGCAGCCAACGGGTCGGCATGGGGCGCGAGTTGTACGGCGTGTACCCGGCGTTCGCGCGGGCGCTCGACGCCGTCTGCGAGGCGCTCGACGCGCACCTGGAACGGCCGCTGCGCGAGGTGATGTTCGCGGAGCCGGGCAGCGAGGACGCGGCCCTGCTGGACCGTACCGCCTGGGCCCAGCCCGCGCTCTTCGCCGTCGAGGTGGCCCTCTACCGCCTGGTCGAGCAGTGGGGCGTCCGCCCCGACCATGTCGCCGGGCACTCCGTCGGTGAGCTGGTCGCGGCCCATGTCGCCGGGGTGCTCTCGCTGGCCGACGCCGCCGCGCTCGTCACGGCGCGCGGACGGCTGATGCAGGCGCTGCCGGCTGACGGGGCCATGCTCTCCGTCCAGGCGGGCGAGGACGAGGTCCGGGAGACGCTCACGGGCCACGAGGGCGCCGTAAGCCTGGCCGCCGTCAACGGCCCGGCGTCCGTGGTCATCGCCGGGGACCGGGAGACCGTCACCGCACTCGACGGCCTGTGGCGCGAGCGCGGCCGCAAGACCAAGTTCCTCCGCGTCAGCCACGCCTTCCACTCCCCGCACATGGACGGGATGCTGGACGAGTTCGGCACCGTAGCCGCCGGTCTTGAGTACGCCGAGCCCCGTATACCGGTCGTCTCCAATGTCACCGGCGCGGGCGCGGCACCCGGTGAGCTGGGCGCCGCCGCTTACTGGGTACGCCATGTCCGCGAGCCCGTCCGCTTCCACGACGGCGTGCGCTGGCTGCGCGACCAGGGCGTGACCACCTTCCTGGAGCTGGGCCCCGACGGGGTGCTGACGGCCATGGCCGACGACTGCCTCGCCGACCCCGCGACGCAAGCAACGCCCCCCGCTCTGCTCCTGTCCGCCCTGCGCAAGGACCAGCCCGAGCCGGCCACCCTGCTCCGTGCCCTTGCCACCCTGTACGTCCACGGCGGCACCGTCGACTGGGCCGCGCTCCATGACGGCGGCGCCGCCCACCGGGTCGAGTTGCCCACCTACCCGTTCCAGCGCTCACGGTTCTGGCTGGAGTCCGCCGCCCGCAAGGGTGCCGCCGCCACCCCCGACTCGGCGGAGGCCCGCTTCTGGGAACTGGTCGAGAACCAGGACGCTTCCGCCCTCGCCGCCGCCCTTGACCTCGGCACAGACGGCGACGGCGGCATCGACACCCTGCTCCCCGCCCTCGCCTCGTGGCGGCGCGGCGAGCGGGACCGCTCCACCCTGGACGCCTGGCGCTACCGCACGGTGTGGAAGCCCGTCACCGCCCTGGACTCCGGCCGCCTCGACGGCACTTGGCTGGCCGTTCTTCCGGCCGACGGCGCCACAGCCCCGGACCCTGCTCAGCCTCAGGTGCTCGACGCCCTGCGCGCCCTCGGCGCCGACGTCGTGGAACTCCGTCTCGGAGAAGACGCACCGCGACTCGGCGCCGAGCACGTCGCCGGGTTGCTGCGGGACGCCGCGCCGCAGCGGGGCGTCTCGGGCGTCCTCTCTCTGCTCCCCGGGGCCCATGGGCTCGACGTCACCCTCACCCTGCTCCAGGCCCACGTGGCCGCCGGGCTCGACGCCCCGCTGTGGTGCGTCACCCGCGGCGCCGTCGCCGTCACCCCCGACGAGCGGATCGCCGACCCCGCCCTCGCGCAAGTGTGGGGCCTGTGCCGGGTCTTCGGGCTGGAGCACGCCCCGCTCTGGGGCGGTCTGGTCGACCTCCCGGCCGCGGTGGACGAGCGGGCCGCCCTCCGCCTCGCCGCCGTCCTGGCCGGGACCGACGGCGAGGACGAGTGCGCCGTCCGCGCCTCCGGGACCTTCCTGCGCCGCCTCACCCGCGCCACCGCAGGCGCCCACCCCGGTACGGAGTGGAAGCCCGGCGGCACCGTCCTGATCACCGGCGGTACCGGTGGACTCGGCGCGCACATCGCACGCCGGCTGGCCCGGAACGGCGCCGAGGATCTCGTCCTCACCAGCCGCCGTGGCCCCGAGGCCCCCGGCGCGGCCGAACTCGCCGCCGAGCTGACCGCTCTCGGCGCCCAAGTCTCCGTCGTCGCCTGCGACATCGCCGACCGGGACGCCGTAGCCACGCTCCTCGACACACTGCCCGGACGCCGGCCGCTCAGCACCGTCGTGCACGCGGCGGGCATCGGCCACTTCACCGCCGTACCGGAGCTGACGCAGGAGGAACTCGCGGACGTACTGGCCGCCAAGGCCGACGGCGCCGACCACCTCGACGCCCTCCTCGGCGACCGCGAGCTGGACGCCTTCGTGCTCTTCTCCTCCATCGCCGGGGTCTGGGGCAGCGGCCACCAGGGCGGTTACGCCGCCGCCAACGCCCATCTCGACGCCCTCGCCCAGGACCGGCGCGCCCGTGGCCTCGCCGCCACCGCGGTGGCCTGGGGCGCCTGGGCCGACGGCGGCATGGCCGACGAAGAGATGACCGCCCACCTGGCACGGCGCGGCATCCGTGCGATGCGGCCCGAACTGGCCGTCGCCGCGCTCCAGCAGGCGCTGGACCGGGGGGACACCAACGTCACGGTCGCCGACGTCGACTGGGAGCGGTTCGTCCCCGCCTACACCGCCACCCGGCACCGGCCGCTCATCGGCGAACTGCCCGACGCCCTGCCGCACTTGGCCGGGCCGGAGCAGGGCGCCCCGGAAGACAGCGACCTCGCCCGCCACCTGTCCGGGCGTATCCCCGAGGAGCAGGACCGCCTGCTCACCGAGACCGTCCTCACCGAGGTGGCCGCCGTCCTCGGCCACAGCGGCACCGCCGGTCTCCAGCCCGCTCGCGCCTTCAAGGACCTCGGATTCGACTCACTGACCGCCGTCGAACTGCGCAACCGCCTCACCACCGCCACCGGGCTCCGGCTGCCGTCCACACTGGTCTACGACCACCCCACCCCCGCCGCCCTCACCGCGTACCTGCGCGGTGAACTCCTCGGCGCCGCCCCCGAGTCGGCCTTGCCCGCCACCCGGGTGCGCGCGGACGAGCCGATCGCGATCGTCGGCATGGCCTGCCGCTACCCCGGCGGGGTCAGCTCGCCCGAGGACCTGTGGCGGCTGGTCACCGAGGAGGGCGACGCCATCGGCGCCTTCCCCGCCGACCGGGGCTGGGACGTCGAGGCGCTGTACGACCCCGAGGGACGGCGCCCCGGCACCTCCTACGTCCGCGAGGGCGGCTTCCTCTACGACGTCGCCGGGTTCGACGCCGAGTTCTTCGGTATCTCGCCGCGCGAGGCCCAGGCCATGGACCCCCAGCAGCGGCTGCTGCTGGAGCTGTCCTGGCAGGCCCTGGAACGCGCCGGACTGCCCCCGACGCGGCTGCACGGCTCCACGACCGGGCTGTTCGTCGGCTCCAACGGCCAGGACTACGCCACCCTGCTGGGCCGCTCGCCCGAAGCCGTCGCCGGCTACCAGGCCACCGGCAGCGCCGCCGCCGTGGTCTCCGGACGGATCGCCTACGCGCTCGGCCTGGAGGGGCCCGCGGTGACCGTCGACACGGCCTGCTCCTCCTCCCTGGTCGCCCTGCACATGGCCGTCCAGTCACTGCGCAACGGCGAGTGCGAGCTGGCGCTCGCGGCCGGTGTGACGGTCATGTCGACGCCCGGTGCCTTCGTGGAGTTCAGCCGACAGCGCGGCCTCGCCGCCGACGCCCGCTGCAAGCCCTTCGCCGAGTCGGCGGACGGCACCGGCTGGTCGGAGGGCGCCGGTGTGCTCGTCGTCGAGCGGCTGTCGGACGCGGTCCGCAAGGGCCATCAGGTGCTGGCGGTCGTGCGCGGTTCGGCCATCAATCAGGACGGGGCGTCGAACGGGCTGACCGCTCCCAACGGTCCGTCGCAGCAGCGCGTCATCCGCGCCGCGCTCGCGGGCGCCGGGCTCACCGCCGCCGACGTCGACGCCGTCGAGGCCCATGGCACGGGTACGACCCTGGGCGACCCGATCGAGGCGCAGGCGCTCCTCGCCACCTACGGCCGTGATCGGGACGCCGAACAGCCGCTCTGGCTCGGGTCGGTGAAGTCCAACCTCGGTCACACCCAGGCCGCCGCCGGTGTCGCCGGTGTCATCAAGATGGTGATGGCCATGCGAGCGGGCGTCCTGCCGCCGTCCCTGCATGCCGGGGAGCCCACCAGCCACGTCGACTGGTCCGACGGCACCGTCGCCCTGCTCGACCGGCCCGTGCCCTGGACTCAGGGCCGGACCGGACCGCGCCGCGCCGGAGTCTCCGCCTTCGGCATGTCCGGGACGAACGCCCACGTCATCTTGGAGGAAGCACCGCCGGGTTCCGCGCCCATGGGCCCGGCGGTTGTGTCCGGCCCCGCAGGTCTGCCCGGCTCATCTGTGCTGCCGCTGGCCGTTTCGGCCCGCACCGCCGAGGCGCTGACCGCCCAGGCGGAGCACCTCGCGGGTGCCCTGACCGACCGCGATCCGGTCGACGTCGGATGGAGCCTGCTCACCACGCGGTCCGCGCTGGAGCACCGCGCGGTGGTGTGGGGGTCCGAGGTGGGCGAACTTGCCGATGCTCTGAGGGCGTTGACCTCCTCGGCGCACGCCGTCACGGGCACCGCCCTTGAGGCAGGCGGCACGGTCTTCGTGTTTCCGGGGCAGGGGTCGCAGTGGTTGGGGATGGGGCGGGGGTTGTTGGAGTCCTCGCCGGTGTTCGCGGCGCGGATCGGTGAGTGTGAGGCGGCACTCGGGTCCTTCGTGGACTGGTCGCTGACCGAGGTGCTGAGCGGCGATGACGATGCCTGGATGCGGCGGGTGGATGTGGTCCAGCCGGTGCTGTGGGCGGTGATGGTGTCGCTGGCGGCCGTCTGGGAATCCTTTGGGGTCACACCGGCTGCGGTGATCGGTCACTCGCAGGGTGAGATCGCCGCCGCAGCCGTGGCCGGTGCCCTGAGCCTGGAAGACGCGGCCCGGGTTGTTGCTCTTCGCTCGGCTGCCATCCGGGATGAACTCGCTGGCCGTGGTGGGATGTTGTCGTTGGCGACCGGTGCTGAGCAGGCATCGGGGTGGGTTGAGCCGTATGGCGATCGGGTGTCCATCGCCGTCTTCAACGGGCCCGATGCCACGGTCGTTGCCGGTGATCCGGAAGCGCTGGATGAGATCGCCGGGTTGGCGGATGCCGCCGGCGTCCGCGCGCGGAGGGTGCCGGTCGACTACGCCTCGCATTCCGCCCAGGTCGAGGACATCCGCGAGCGGTTGCTCAACGCCCTTGCCCCGGTGGCGCCGCGCGCATCGCGGGTGCCACTGATCTCCACCGTGACCGGCGAGGCGTTGGACACGGCGACGATGGGCGCCTCGTACTGGTACGAAGGCCTGCGCCGGCCCGTGCGCTTCACCGACGCGATCCAAGCAACGCTGGCCCAGGGCCACTCCCGTTTCATCGAGGTCAGCGCCCACCCCGTCCTGACCATGGGCGTGCAGTCCATCGCGGAAGCCGCCGAGCAGCCGGTCACCGTCGTCGGCACGCTCCGTCGGGACGAGGACGAGAGCGCCCGCTTCATCGCGAGCGCCGCCGAACTCTGGGTCCACGGCACCGACATCAACTGGTCCGCCGTATACGCGGGCCGCACCGTGCGCCGCGTCGACCTCCCGACGTACGCCTTCCAGCACCGCCGCTACTGGCTGGAGCCCGCGCCCGAAACCCCCACCGATGGCTCCCCTTTGGACTCCGAGTTCTGGGAAGCCGTCGAGAGCGAGGACCTGGCGGTGCTTTCCGGCCTCGGAGGCGAGCAGGACGCGTGGCGGGCGGTTCTGCCGGAGCTCGCCTCCTGGCGGCGTCGCCACCGTGAGCTGTCCACCGTCGACGGCTGGCGCTACAAGGTCGTCTGGAAGCAGCAGCCCGACACCGCCGCGTCCGCCGAGTTGTCCGGTCGCTGGCTCCACCTGACCTCGGAGGGCGCCGGGGACGACTGGCACACCGGCCTCACCGGGCTGCTCGGGGAGGGCGGCGCCGATGTGGTGACCGTGCCCGTGCCGTCCGGTGGCGCCGATCGTGCGCTGCTCGCCCGGCTGTTGACCGAGGCGGCCGGGGAGCAGGGAGTCACCGGGGTGCTCTCCTCCCTGGCGCTGGCGGACGAGCGGCCCGCCGACGGTCACCCCATGGTCGCCGAGGGCGTCGCCGCCACCCTCGCCCTGATTCAGGCGGTCACCGACACCGGACTCGACGCCCGGGTCTGGTGCGTCACCCGGGGCGCCGTCGCCACCGGCTACGGCGACGAGATCACGCACCCCGTCCAGGCCGAGGTCTGGGGGATGGGCCGGGTCGCCGCGCTCGAACTGCCGCAGCAATGGGGCGGCGTTGTCGATCTGCCCGCCGATCTGGAGGACGAGCGGGTCCGGCGCCGGATCGTGGCCGTGCTCGCCCAGCGCGACCGCATCGAGCACGATCAGGTCGCCGTACGGACCGTCGGGCTTCTCGCCCGTCGGATGGTGCCCGCGCCGCTGCCCGCCGACGGGCCGGTGCGGGACTGGAAGCCGCGCGGCACGGCCATCGTCACCGGAGGCACCGGGCTGCTCGGCGGCATCCTCGCCCACTGGCTCGCCCGCAACGGCGCCGAGCACCTCGTCCTCACCAGCAGGCGCGGCACCGACGCCCCCGGCGCCGCCGAACTGCGCGCGGAGCTGGAGGAGTTGGGAGCCAGGGTGACGATTGCCGCCTGCGATGTCACCGACCGCGCCGCGCTCGCCTCGCTCATCGGCGGACTCGACGCGGCCGGCGACGACATCCGTGCCGTCTTCCACACCGCGGTCCTCTATGAGCTGGGCGCCCTCGCCGACACCACCGTCGCCCAGTACGCCAACGTCGTCGACGCCAAGATCACCGGTGCCCGGATGCTCGCCGAACTGCTCGGCGAGCGGGAGCTGGACGCCTTCGTCGTCTACTCGTCCGTCGCCGCCCTCTGGGGCAGCGGCGACCACGGCGCCTACTCCGCCGCCAACGCCCACCTCGACGCCTGGGCGCTCGGCCAGCGGGCCCGTGGGGTGCCTGTCACCGCCGTCGCCTGGGGCATCTGGGACGCCGTCAACGAGCGGGACAGCCGGGACGCCGCCGAACGACCCGTCCTCAACCGGCGTGCCCAGCGCCAGGGACTCCCGCTCATCGACCCCGAACTCGCCCTCACCGCCTTCCAGCAGGTGCTCGACCACGACGAGGCCACTGTCGCCGTCGCCGACATCGAATGGGAGCGTTTCACCCAGCTCTTCACCTCCGCCCGGGACACCCACTTCCTGGACGACCTCCCGCAGGCGCGGCCGTACCTCCCTAAGGCCGGGGAGACCGCCGTCGTCACCGAGGCGGGCACCTCCGAACTCCGCGCCCGGCTGCGCGGCCTGCCGCCGGGTGAACAGGACCGTGAACTACGGGAGTTGGTACGCGGCCAGGCGGCGGCCGTCCTCGGCCACAGCGGCCCCGCGACCATCGAACCGGACCGCGCCTTCCGCGACCTCGGCTTCGACTCGCTGACCGCCGTCGAACTGCGCAACCAGCTCGGCGCCGCCACCGGCCTCGCCCTGCCCACCACCCTCGTCTTCGAGCACCCCACCGTCACCGACATCGTCGCCCTGCTCCGGGACGAGATGGCGCTCGACGGCGGCACCGGAGACGCCCTCACCGAACTCGACAGGCTCGAAGCGGCGCTGGCCGCGTCCACCCCCGACACCGACACCCGCATCAAGCTCACCCGGCAGCTCCAGACGCTGCTGGTCCGGCTGACCGACGACGCAGCGGGCGGCACCGACGACGTCGACGAGGAGGACCTCGACGCGGCCACCGCCGACGAGATGTTCGCCCTGATCGACCGCGAATTCGGAAGCTCCTGACCCCTGGCCCCCGACCCCCCCAGCACCGTGGAGATGTCGACGATGGCGCAGAACGAAGCGAAGCTCCTCGAATACCTCAAGCGGGTCACCGCCGACCTGCGCCAGGCCCAGAACCGCCTGGCCGCCGCGGAGGACAAGGACCGCGAGCCGATCGCCATCGTCGGCATGGCCTGCCGCTACCCCGGAGACATCGGTTCACCCGAGGACCTGTGGCGGCTCGTCACCGAAGGCGGCGACGCCATCACCGAGCTCCCCGGCAACCGCGACTGGGACCTGGAGAACCTCTACGACCCCGATCCCGACCGGCACGGCAAGACCTACGTCCGTGAGGGCGGCTTCCTCCATGACGCCGACCGGTTCGACGCCGGGCTCTTCGGGATCTCGCCGCGCGAGGCGCTGGCCATGGACCCGCAGCAGCGGATCCTGCTGGAGGTCGTCTGGGAGGCCTTCGAACGGGCCGGTCTCCCCGCCACCTCCCTGCGCGGTACCGCCACCGGGGTTTTCGTCGGCTGCAACCCGCTCGACTACCGATCCGGCATCCACGCGGTCCCCGAGGGCTTCGAGGGCCACCTCGTCACCGGGAGCGCCAGCAGCATCGTCTCCGGCCGTATCGCCTACACCTTCGGCCTCGAAGGCCCCGCCGTCACCCTGGACACCGCCTGCTCCTCCTCGCTGACCGCCCTCCACCTCGCCACGCAGTCGCTGCGCCGCGAGGAGTGCGGCCTCGCGGTCGCCGCGGGCACCGCCATCATGGCCACGTCCGACGAGTTCACCGGCTGGAGCCGACAGCGCGGACTCGCGACAGACGGCCGCTGCAAGGCCTTCGCCGCCGACGCCAACGGCATGGGGCTCGCCGAGGGCGTCGGCGTCCTCGTCCTCGAACGGCTCTCCGACGCCCGCCGCAACGGCCACCGGGTGCTCGCGGTCGTCCGCGGTGCGGCGGTCAACCAGGACGGCGCCTCCAACGGTCTGACCGCCCCCAGCGGCCCCGCCCAGCAGCGCGTCATCCGGCAGGCACTCCTCAACTGCCGCCTCAACCCGTCCGACGTGGACGCCGTCGAGGCCCACGGCACCGGCACCCCGCTCGGCGACCCCATCGAGGCACGGGCCCTGCTGGCCACCTACGGCCAGGGCCGAGCGGCGGACCGGCCGCTGTGGCTGGGGTCGATCAAGTCCAACATCGGCCACGCCCAGGCGGCCGCCGGTATGGCGGGCGTCATCAAGATGGTCATGGCGATGCGGGAGGGCGTACTGCCCCGCACGCTGCATGTGGATGAGCCCACCCCGCACGTCGACTGGTCCGCCGGGAACATCGCCCTTCTCACCGAGCCGACCCCATGGCCCGAGACGGGCCGCCCGCGCCGCTGCGCCGTCTCCGCGTTCGGCATCAGCGGAACGAACGTGCATCTGGTGCTGGAGGAGGCGCCCGAGGCGGAGGAAACGGAGGAGCCTCCGATTCCGGTGAGTGGCGTGGTGCCGTGGGTGTTGTCGGCGGCTACTGCTGAGGCGTTGGTGGCGCAGGCGGGGCGGTTGTCCGAGGTCGCCGACGTGCTTGAACCGGTGGATGTGGGCTGGTCGTTGGCGGCCGGGCGGGCAGGGCTGGCGCATCGTGCGGTGGTCTGGGGGAGGAGCACGGAGGAGCTACGGGCGGGGCTGGCTTCCGTCGAGTCCTCCGGTGCGGTGGCCGATGGCCGTCTTGCGGTGCTGTTCACGGGGCAGGGCTCCCAGCGGGCTCGGATGGGTGCGGAGTTGGCGGCCGAATTCCCGGTGTTCGCACGGGAGTTGGAGGAGGTGTGCGCCGCCTTCGAGGGGCTTCTCCCGGGGTCGCTGACGGAGGCGCTGTCGGTCGACGAGGCGCTGCTGGACCGCACGGTATTCGCGCAGGCGGGCTTGTTCGCCGTAGAGGTGGCTCTCTACCGGCTGGCCGAGTCCTGGGGTGTTCGCCCGGACTTCGTGATGGGTCATTCGGTGGGGGAGTTGGTCGCCGCGTATGTGGCTGGGGTGTTCTCGCTGGAGGACGCCTGTCGTCTGGTGGCGGCCCGTGGCGGGTTGATGCAGGCGCTGCCCGCCGGTGGCGCGATGCTCGCCGTGCAGGCCGGTGTGACCGAGATCGAGACCGTGCTCGCCTCCGTCGGCGGTGCCGTGGATGTGGCTGCCGTCAACGGACCGACCTCAGTGGTCGTTTCGGGGGCCGAGGGCGATGTCGAGGTGGTGCGGGAACGCTTCGGGCTGGCGGGGGTCAAGTGCCGTCGGCTGTCGGTCTCCCACGCGTTCCATTCCTCGCTGATGGAGCCGATGCTGGGGGAGTTCGAGCGGGTCGCCGCGGATATCTCGTACGGCGAGCCGCGGATACCGGTGATGTCGAACCTGTCGGGCCGGGTGGCGGGCGCGGAGATACGCACCGCCGACTACTGGGTGCGGCAGGTGCGGGATGCCGTGCGCTTCGCCGACGGGATCGGTCGTCTGGCCGAGGCCGGAGCGACCAAGTTCCTTGAGCTGGGTCCGGATGCGACGCTGACCGCGATGGGCGCCGAGTGCGCGGAGGGCCTGTTCGTCCCGGCGACGCGTCGTGGCCACGACGAGGTGGAGACGTTCACCACCGCCGTCTCCCGTCTGTGGGCGAGCGGCGTCGACGTCGACTGGGCCGCGCTCTTCGACGGCCGCAATCCGCGCCGCGTCGACCTGCCCACGTACGCCTTCCAACGCGAGCGCTACTGGCTCCAGGTCGACGGCGGCTCCGCAGAGCCTGCCGGGCTCGGTCTGGGCGGGGCCGACCATCCGCTGCTAGGCGCCGCCGTGAGTCTCGCCGCCGACGGGGGAGTGGTCCTGACCGGCCGGCTCTCGCTGCGGACGCATCCCTGGCTCGCGGACCACGCCGTCGCGGGCACGGTTCTCTTCCCC
This sequence comes from Streptomyces sp. NBC_00287, assembly GCF_036173105.1. Taxonomy (NCBI): domain Bacteria; kingdom Bacillati; phylum Actinomycetota; class Actinomycetes; order Kitasatosporales; family Streptomycetaceae; genus Streptomyces; species Streptomyces sp. NBC_00287. The sequence goes on along the minus strand of NZ_CP108053.1, from coordinate 1,353,771 downwards.
GGCACCGGCTTCGTGGAGTTGGCGATCCGGGCCGGCGACGAGGTCGGGTGCGGAGGCGTACGGGAGTTGACGCTTCTGGCGCCGCTGGTCCTTCCCGAGCAGGGCGGTGTGCAGGTTCAGGTCGTGGTCGGCGCCGCCGACGAGGACGGACATCGCCCCCTCGCCGTCTACTCCCGTCCCGAAGAGTCGGCTGCTCCCTGGATCCCGTATGCGGAAGGCATCCTGACCGACGCCCCGGCCCCGGCTCCCGCTGAGCTGTCGGTGTGGCCGCCCGTCGGCGCCGTGCCGGTGAATGTGTCCGGCTTCTACGTCGAGGCCGAGGCCGCCGGTTACGGCTACGGCCCCGCCTTCCAGGGCATGACCGCCGCCTGGCGGCGGGGCGACGAGGTCTTCGCCGAGATCGCGCTTCCCGAAGCCATTCGCGCGGAGGCAGACGCCTACGGCCTGCACCCCGCCCTCCTCGACGCGGCCCTGCACCCGCTCGGCGTCCTCGCCGACGCCGAGACCCACACCATCCGGCTCCCCTTCGCCTGGCAGGACGTCACCCTGCACGCCGCCGGAGCCGGCCAGGTCCGGGTCGCGCTCACCCCCGGCGGCACGTCCCCCACGGTCACCGTCACCGACCCGACCGGCCGCCCGGTACTCACCGCCGCCTCCCTCACCCTGCGCCCGCTGAGCACCGAACAGCTCCCGGCCGCCCCCGTCCACGGCGACCGCCTCTTCCGCCTCGACTGGCGGGACTTGGACGTCACCGCCCCCGAGACCGTCCACGACGAGGCCTGGGCCACCGTCGGTCCCGACCCACTGGCACTCGCCGCGGGCCTCCAATACGCCGGTACGACCGTCTCCGCCTACGACGATCTGGCCGCCCTCACCGCCGTACTCGACGCGGGCGTTCCCGCGCCCCCCGTTGTGCTGCTCTCCTGCGCCTCCCCCGGCGCCCCGGCGGCGCACGACCCCGGGACCGCGCACGACGCCGTCCAGCGCACCCTCGCCACCCTGCGGGAATGGCTCGCCGAGCCCCGACTGGCCGAGACCCGGCTGGTCGTCGTCACCGCCGGCGCCGTCGCCACCCGTGCCGACGAGGACGTCACCGACCTCGCGCATGCCCCGCTGTGGGGGCTCGTACGCACCGCCCAGACCGAGCATCCCGACCGTTTCCTGCTCGTGGACGCCGCCGCTTCCGCCGACCCTGAACTGTTGGCGGAGGCCGTACGAGCCGCCCTCGCCGCGGGTGAGCCGCAGGCCGCGCTGCGCGGGGAGCGGGTTCTCGTGCCGCGGCTCGCCCGTCGGCCCCCGACCCGTGCCGGGGACTCCGCCTGGCGCAAGGACGGCACCGTGCTCATCACCGGCGGCACGGGCACCCTCGGCACCCTCGTCGCCCGCCACCTCGCCGGGGAGCACGGTGTCCGCCGGCTCCTGCTCACCAGCCGCTCCAACTCGGCCCGTGCGGAGGCACTCGTGGCCGACCTCGCCCGGCTCGGCGCCGACGCCGAGGTGTTCGCCTGCGATGTCGCCGACCCCGGTGCGCTGACCGCCCTGCTCGACAAGATCCCCGCGGAGCACCCGCTGACCGCGGTCGTCCACGCCGCCGGAGTCGTCGACGACGCCGTCCTGTCCGCCCTCACCCCCGAACAGGTGGAGGCCGTACTGCGCCCCAAGCTGGACGCCGCCCTCACCCTGCACACCCTCACCCGCGAACTGGACCTCTCGGCCTTCGTCCTCTTCTCCTCCACCGCGAGCGTCTTCGGCGGCCCCGGCCAGGCCAACTACGCCGCCGCGAACGCCTTCCTGGACGCCCTCGCCCACCACCGCCGCGCCCACGGGCTGCCCGCCACCTCCGTCGCCTGGGGCCTGTGGGGCGACACCAGCGCCATGACCGGCCGACTCGACCGGACCGACCTGGACCGCATCACCCGCTCCGGACTGGCCCCGCTCTCCTCCCCGGTGGCCCTCTCCCTCCTGGACACGGCGGGCACCAGCGACGACGCCCTGCTCGTCGCCGTCGAGATCACCATGCCCACCCTCCGACGGAACGCCCAGGCAGGCCTGGTGCCACCCCTCCTCGACGCCATCGTCCCCACTCCGGCACGGCGCGCCTCCGCCCGGACCGCCGACAGCGGCGGCCCCACCCTCGCCGAGCAACTCGCGGGCAAGGACGCGAAGGAACGCCAGGCCGTCCTCCAGGAGCTGGTACGCCGCCACGTGACCGAGGTGCTGGCACACGGCAGCTCCGTCGCCCTCGACGCCGACCGCGACTTCGCCGACCTCGGCTTCGACTCGCTCACCGCCGTCGAACTCCGCAACCGGCTCAGCGGTGTGACGGGACTGCGGCTGCCCACCAGCCTCGTCTTCGACTACCCCAGTCCCCGGGCGCTCGCGGCCCACCTGGAGAGCCGAATCGCACCCGAGGAAACCGGGCGAGCCCTGGGCGAACTGGAGCGGCTGGAAGCGGCACTCGCCGCCGCACCGCCGACCGCCAAGGGCCGCTCCGCGCTGCTCAAGCGGCTCCAGTCCCTGGTCTGGCGCCTGGAAACGGCCGGAGAAGGGGACAGCGCCGAACCGGCCGATACCCCGCAGGAGGCCTCCGCCTCACTCGACACCGCCTCCGACGACGAGATGTTCGCCCTGATCAACAGGGAACTCGGCATCGGCTGACCGCCGAACACCCTGCACCCCTCCCGCCGCCCACACCTCTCCTGGAGACGAAGGCAGATGTCCGGCAACGAAGCCAAGCTCCGCGAGTACCTCAAGTTGGTCACCGCCGACCTCCAGGAGACCCGTCAGCGCCTCCAGCGGACCGAGGCCAAGAGCCGTGAGCCGATCGCGATCGTCGGCATTGGCTGCCGCTTCCCCGGCGGCGTCTCCTCGGCCGACGATCTGTGGCGGCTGGTCGCGGACGGGGGCGACGGCATCACCCCCTTCCCGGTCAACCGGGGCTGGGACGAGGACCTGTACGACCCCGACCCGGACGCGTACGGCAAGAGCTATGTCGTCGAGGGCGGCTTCCTGCACGACGCCGACCAGTTCGACGCCGAGTTCTTCGGCATCTCACCGCGCGAGGCCCTGGCCATGGACCCCCAGCAGCGGCTCCTCCTGGAAACGGGCTGGGAGGCGTTCGAACACGCAGGCCTGGCCCCCGGCTCACTGCGCGGCAGCCGTACGGGCGTCTTCGTCGGTGCCTCCAGCTTCGGCTACCTCACCGACATGCTGAACGTCCCGGAGCAGGTCAGCGGCTTCTCCCTGACCGGCAACGCCACCAGCGTGCTCACCGGCCGCCTCGCCTACACGCTGGGTCTGGAGGGCCCCGCGGTCACCGTCGATACGGCCTGCTCGTCATCGTTGGTCGCCCTGCATCTGGCGGTGCAGTCGCTGCGGAACGGTGAGTGCGACCTCGCCCTCGCGGGCGGTGTCACCGTCATGCCGAGCCCCGGTGTCTTCGTGGAGTTCAGCCGGCAGCGCGGGCTCTCGGCGGACGGCCGTTGCAAGCCGTTCGCGGCGGCGGCCGACGGCACCGGCTGGTCCGAGGGCATCGGCGTCCTCGCGGTGGAGCGCCTCTCGGACGCCCGCGCCAAGGGCCATCGCGTCCTCGCCGTCGTACGTGGTTCCGCCGTCAACCAGGACGGCGCCTCCAACGGCCTCACCGCACCCAACGGCCCGTCCCAACAGCGCGTCATCCAGCAGGCGTTGAACAACGCCCGCCTCTCGCCCACCGAGGTGGACGTGGTGGAAGCGCATGGCACGGGTACGACGCTGGGCGACCCGATCGAGGCGCAGGCACTGCTCGCCACCTACGGTCAGGACCGGGAGGCGGGCCGGCCGTTGTGGTTGGGGTCGGTGAAGTCGAACATCGGTCATACCCAGGCCGCGGCGGGCGTCGCGGGTGTGATCAAGATGGTGATGGCCCTGCGGGCGGGTGTGCTGCCGCGCACCTTGCATGTGGATGAGCCGACCCCGCATGTCGACTGGGCGACTGGGGGTGTCTCCCTCCTCACCGAGTCCCGGAACTGGGAAGTCCAAGGGGAGAACGGGGTGCGGCGGGCGGCTGTTTCCTCGTTTGGGATCTCCGGGACGAATGCGCATGTGGTCTTGGAGGGGGGCGCCGAGTCGGGGCCGGTGGTGGTTTCCGGTCCTGGAGGGTTGTCGGGGTCGCCGGTGGTGCCGTGGTTGGTGTCCGGTCGCAACGCCGGGGCGTTGGGTGCGCAGGCGGGGCGGCTGGCGGGTGTGGTGGCTCATCCGGTTGATGTGGGGTGGGAGCTGGTTTCGGGGCGTACGGCTCTGGAGCATCGGGCTGTGGTCTGGGGCCGGGAGACGGCTGAGCTGACGGCGGGGTTGGAGGCCTTGGCGGCTGGTGCTGTTGCGGGTCACGTGGTCTCGGGTACTGCTGTGGGCTCCGGTGCGCCGGTGTTTGTGTTTCCGGGGCAGGGGGCGCAGTGGTTGGGGATGGGGCGGGGGCTGTTGGAGTCCTCGCCGGTCTTCGCCGCCCGGATCGCTGAATGCGAGGCCGTACTCGGTCCGTTTGTGGACTGGTCGCTGACCGAGGTGCTGACGGCTGATGACGATGCGTGGATGCAGCGGGTGGATGTGGTCCAGCCGGTGCTGTGGGCGGTGATGGTGTCGCTGGCGGCCGTCTGGGAGTCGCTGGGCATTGAACCGGCTGCCGTGATCGGTCACTCGCAGGGTGAGATCGCCGCCGCGGCCGTGGTCGGTGCGTTGAGCCTGGAGGACGCGGCTCGAGTGGTGGCGCTGCGGTCCGCCGCTGTGCGGGACGAACTCGCCGGTCGTGGCGGGATGTTGTCGCTGGCGACCGGTGGCGAGCAGGCATCGGCCTGGGTGGAGTCGTACGGCGATCGTGTGTCGGTCGCCGTCTACAACGGGCCCGATGCCACGGTCATTGCCGGTGATCCGCAGGCGCTGGATGAGATCGCCGGGGTGGCGGAGGCCGCAGGTGTGCGGGCCCGTCGGGTGCCGGTGGATTACGCCTCGCACTCGGCACAAGTGGAAGACATTCGGGAGCGGTTGCTGGATGTCCTGGCGCCCGTGGCACCGCAGGTGTCCCGTGTCCCGCTCATATCCACTGTTACTGGTGGGGTGTTGGACACGGCGACGATGGGCGCTTCGTACTGGTACGAGGGCCTGCGGCAGCCGGTCCGCTTCACCGACGCGATCCAGGAAGCGCTCGCCCAAGGTCACACCCGTCTTGTCGAGGTCAGTGCGCATCCGGTGCTGACGGCAGGGGTCCAGGCCATCGCGGAGGCGGCGGAGAAGCCGGTCACCGTCGTCGGAACACTCCGCCGGGATGAGGACGAGAACGCCCGCTTCATCGCGAGCGCCGCCGAACTGTGGGTCCACGGCACGGATATCGACTGGGCCGCTGTCTACGCGGGGCGCGCTGTGCAGCGCGTCGACCTGCCCACGTATGCCTTCCAGCGCGAGCGCTTCTGGCTGCAGGCATCCAGCGCCACGGGCGATCCCGCTGACCTGGGTCTCGGCGCCGCGGACCACCCCCTCCTCGGCGCCGCCGTAAGCCTCGCCGCAGACGGGGGACTGGCCCTCACCGGCCGGCTCTCGCTGCGGACGCATCCCTGGCTCGCCGACCACGCCGTCGCGGGCACCGTCCTCTTCCCCGGCACCGGCTTCGTCGAGCTGGCCATCCGGGCCGGCGACGAGGTCGGCTGCGGCCACCTCACCGAACTCACCCTCCAGGCCCCCCTCGTCCTCCCCGAGCACGGCGCCGTCCAGCTCCAGGTCGTCCTCACCGCCCCCGACGCCACCGGCAGCAGGGCCGTGACGATCCACGCACGCCCCGACGACACCGGAATCGAGGCACCGTGGACCACACATGCCGTGGGCACGGTGTCACCCGAGGCCGCACAGGTCCCGGCCGGGGAGCTCGCCGTCTGGCCCCCACAGGGAGCCGAAGCCGTCGACGTCTCCGACTTCTACGCCGAGGCCGAGGCGGCCGGATACGGCTACGGCCCCGCCTTCCGCGGTCTGCGCGCGGCCTGGCGGCTCGGTGACGCGGTCTACGCCGAACTGGAGTTGCCGGAGGAACAGCACGCGGACGCCGCGCGTTTCGGCATTCACCCGGCATTGCTCGACTCGGCGCTCCACGCGATCGGGCTCGGCCGCTTCGGCGCCGACGCGCTGCGGCTGCCGTTCGCCTGGTCCGATGTGGCGCTGGCGGCTGTCGGCGCCGCGGCGGCCCGAGTGCGCGTGTCCCCGGTCGGCCCGGACGCCGTGACGATCGACGTCGCCGACGCGGTGGGCCGACCCGTGGCCCGCGTGGGCTCCCTGGAGCTGCGGCCCGTCCGCCCTGAGCAGATCACGGCGGCCATGGATCAGCGCAACGACGCCCTCTTCGCGCTCCGTTGGGCCTCCGTCCCGGCACCGGTGCCCGACACCAAGGCCTCTTGGGCGGTCATCGGGGACGACACCCTCGGTCTGGCCGCCGCCGCGCAGGTCGCCGGGGTGGCCGTCGACTCGTACTCGGACCTCTGTGGGCTACGGGCCGTGTTGGACGCCGGGGTCCCGGCGCCGGGCACCGTTCTGTGGGTGCCGCCCGCTCCCTCCGGCGCGGGCCAGGCCAGGGACGCGGAGACGGTGACGGCCGCGCTGCTCGCCCTTCTCCAGGAATGGCTGGCCGACGAGGCGGTGGCGGACTCGCGGCTCGCCGTGGTCACCCGAGGCGCTGTGGCCACCCGGGCGGACGAGGACATCACGGATCTGGCGTCGGCCGCTCTCTGGGGTCTCGTCCGTACCGCGCAGACCGAGGCCCCCGGCCGGTTCCTGCTGATCGACCTCGACCCCGCCGAGCGGGCCGTCGACGAGATCACCGACGTCGTCGCCGCCGCGCTCGCCGCGGACGAGTCGCAGGTCGCGGTCCGCTCCGGGGAGGTTCTGGCGCCCCGGCTGGCCCCGGCCGACACGGGCGGTGCGCTGGTGCCCCCGGCCGGGGTGTGGGCCTGGCGGCTGGACACGGCCGCCTCCGGAACCCTGGAGGGCCTGCGGCTGCTGCCCGCCCCACAGGCGGTGGCCGAGCTCGCGCCCGGAGAGATCCGGATCGGGGTCCGCGCCACGGGTGTCAACTTCCGGGACGTGCTGATCGGCCTGGGCATGGTCCCCGGCCAGACCGTGATGGGCAGCGAGTGCGCGGGCGTTGTGCTGGAGGTGGGCGCGGAGGTCACCCGTTTCGCCCCTGGTGACCGCGTCGTCGGCATCGTCGACGGCTGCTTCGGCCCGCTGGCCGTTGCCGACGCGCGGATGGTGGCTCCGGTGCCCGAGGACTGGTCGTACGAGCAGGCCGCGTCCGTGCCGGTGGCTTATCTGACCGCGTATTACGGGCTGGTGGACCTCGGGGGCCTGGAGCCGGGGCAGACCGTTCTCGTCCATGCGGGCGCGGGTGGTGTGGGGATCGCCGCGATTCAGCTCGCGCGGCACTTCGGCGCGACTGTCCTCGCCACCGCCGGCCCCGGCAAGTGGGATGTGCTGCGGGGCCTTGGCCTGACGGACGACCAGATCGCCTCCTCCCGCGACCTCGACTTTCGGGAGAAGTTCCTCGCCACTACGGGCGGAGCGGGGGTGGATGTCGTACTGAACTCGCTTGCCCGCGAGTTCGTCGACGCGTCCTTCGAACTCCTGCCGCGTGGCGGCCGGTTCCTGGAAATGGGGAAGACCGACAAACGTGACCCCGAACAGGTGGCGCGCGACCACGCGGGCGTCGGTTACCAGGCGTACGACCTGAAGGAAGCCGGAGCCGAGCGCTGCGGCGAACTGCTGGCCGAGGTGCTTGACCTGTTCGAGCGGGGCGCGCTGCGGCACATGCCGATCACGACATGGGACGTCCGGCGCGGCCCCGAGGCGTTCCGGCACATGAGCCAGGCGAAGCACACCGGCAAGGTCGTCCTCACCATGCCTCCCGCGCTCGATCCGGACGGCACGGTCCTCATCACCGGCGGCATCGGCACCCTCGGCTCGCTCCTCGCCCGCCACCTGGTCACCGGGTACGGCGTCCGGAACCTGCTCCTCACCAGCCGTAGGGGGCTGGAGGCACCAGGAGCGGCCGAACTCATAACTGCACTCGCGGAGTTGGGGGCAGAGGCCGAAGTGGTGGCCTGTGACGCCGCCGACCGGGAGCAGCTCGCCGCTCTGCTGGACGGGCGGCGCCTGACGGGTGTCGTCCACGCGGCAGGCGTCCTCGCAGACAGTGTGCTGACCTCCCTCACCCCGGACCAACTCGGCGCCGTCTGGCGGCCCAAGGTCGACGCGGCCGTCAACCTGCACGAGCTCACCCGCGACGCCGACCTCGGCATGTTCGTCCTCTACTCCTCCGCCTCCGGCGTCTTCGGCGCCCCGGGCCAGGCCAACTACGCTGCCGCCAACGTCTACTTGGACGCCCTCGCCCAGCACCGCCGCGCCCAGGGCCTGCCCGCCACCTCCCTGGCCTGGGGCCTGTGGGCACAGGCCAGCGCCATGACCGGACACCTCGCCGAGGGCGATATCGACCGGGTCGCGAGGAACGGCTTCGTGCCCCTCACCGACGAGACCGGCATCGCCCTCTTCGACGCCGCCATCGCCCGCGACGGCGCCCTCTTCGTCGCCGCTGAACTCGACACCGCCGCCCTGCGCGGCGCCGTCGCGGGCCGGCCCGTACCGCCGCTGCTCCGCGGCATCGTGCGCGCCAGCGCCCGCCGCACCGTCGAGACCGGCGAACGCACCGGTACCCTCGCCGGGCGGATCGCCGGACTGCCGCCCGCCGAGCGTGAGCGCTTCCTGCTCGACCTGGTCCGCTCCCATGTCGCCGCCGTCCTCGGCCACGCGGAGTCCGGCGCGGTCGACGCCGAACGGCCCTTCAAGGACCTCGGTTTCGACTCGCTCACCGCCGTCGAACTCCGCAACCGCGTCAACGCCGCGACCGGCCTCCGCCTCCCCGCCGCCCTCACCTTCGACCACCCCACCCCGGCCGCCGTGGCCCGGCTCGTCGCCGGGGAACTGTCCGGCGTACGGGGCGAGTCCGCCACCGCCGTCGCCCACGGCGGCTCGGCCGACGAGCCCATCGCGATCGTCGGCATGGCCTGCCGCTTCCCCGGCGGCGTCGGCTCGCCCGAGGAACTGTGGCGGCTCGTCGACGAGGGCCAGGACGCCGTCGGCACCTTCCCCGAGGACCGGGGCTGGGACATGGAGTCCCTCTACGACGCCGACCCCGACGCCCGCGGCAAGACCTATCTGCGCGGCGCCGGACTGATGGCCGACATCGCCGGATTCGACGCCGACTTCTTCGGAATCTCGCCGCGCGAGGCCCTCGCCATGGACCCGCAGCAGCGGCTCGCCCTGGAGGTCTCCTGGGAGGCCGTCGAACGGGCCCGCATCGACCCGGCCTCCCTGCGCCGCAGCCAGACCGGTGTCTTCGTCGGGGCGCTCAACTCGGAGTACCTCTCCCGGCTCACCGCGGTCCCCGACGACGTCGAGGGCTTCCTCGGCACCGGCAACATGCTCAGCGTCACCTCCGGCCGCATCGCCTACCAACTCGGTCTGGAGGGACCCGCGATCACCGTCGACACGGCCTGCTCCTCGTCACTCGTCGCCCTGCACATGGCCGTCCAGTCGCTGCGCAGCGGCGAGTGCGACCTCGCCCTCGCCGGCGGCGTGACCGTCGTCTGCACCCCGGCCGGGTTCGTGGAGATGAGCCGTCAGCGCGGCCTCTCCCCGGACGGCCGCTGCCGCGCCTTCTCCACCGACGCCGACGGCTTCGGCCCGGCGGAGGGCGTCGGCATGCTGCTGGTCGAGCGACTGTCGGACGCCCGCGCCAAGGGCCATCGCGTCCTCGCCGTCGTCCGGGGCTCCGCCGTCAACCAGGACGGTGCGTCCAACGGGCTGACCGCCCCGAACGGCCCGTCCCAGCAGCGCGTCATCCGGCAGGCGCTCGCCAATGCCGGTGTGTCGGCCGCTGAGGTGGATGCGGTGGAGGCGCATGGCACGGGGACGACCTTGGGTGATCCGATCGAGGCGGACGCTCTGCTGGCCACCTATGGGCAGGGGCGCGAGGCGGATCAGCCCCTCTGGCTGGGGTCGATCAAGTCCAACATCGGTCATACCCAGGCCGCGGCCGGTGTCGCGGGTGTCATCAAGATGGTCATGGCGATGCGGGAGGGCGTGCTGCCCCGCACCCTGCATGTGGATGAGCCCACCCCGCACGTGGACTGGACGGGCCAGGTCAAACTCCTTGCCGAGGAGCGGGAATGGCAGGCGAACGGCCATCCGCGCCGCGCCGGTGTGTCCTCCTTCGGAATCTCCGGCACGAACGCGCATGTCGTTTTGGAGGAGGCGCCTGTTGAGGCGGAGCCGGGGCCGGTCGTGGTCTCCGGCCCTGAGGGGCTGTCGGGGTCGCCCGTCCTGCCCTGGCCGCTCTCCGCCCGCGGCACCGCCGGACTCGCGGGCCGCGCCGCGTCCCTCGCCGGAACCCTCATGGACGCCGATCCCGTATCCGCCGGGTGGGCGCTCGCTTCGGTCCGCTCGCCGTGGGAGCAACGGGCTGTGGTCTGGGGGCGGGAGACGGCTGAGCTGACGGCGGGGCTGGAGGCCTTGGCGTCCGGTGGCGTAGCGGCGCATGTGGTTTCGGGGATTGCTTCGGGTTCTGGTGCGCCGGTGTTTGTGTTTCCGGGGCAGGGGTCGCAGTGGCTGGGGATGGGGCGGGGGCTGCTCAAATCCTCACCGGTGTTTGCCGCCCGGATCGCTGAGTGCGAGGCGGCGCTGGGCTCCTTCACCGACTGGTCACTGACCGAGGTGCTGCGCGGCGAGGACGATGCCTGGATGCAGCGGGTGGATGTGGTCCAGCCGGTGCTGTGGGCGGTGATGGTGTCGCTGGCGGCCGTCTGGGAGTCCTTCGGGGTCACACCGGTTGCGGTGATCGGTCACTCGCAGGGTGAGATCGCGGCTGCGGCGGTCGCCGGTGCCCTGAGCCTGGAGGACGCGGCTCGGGTGGTGGCGCTGCGGTCTGCCGCGATACGGGATGAACTCGCCGGTCGTGGTGGGATGTTGTCATTGGCGACCGGTGCCGAGCGAGCATCGGCCTGGGTGGAGCCGTATGGCGATCGGGTGTCCGTCGCCGTTTACAACGGGCCCGATGCCACGGTTGTCGCAGGTGATCCGCAGGCTCTGGACGAGATCGCCGGGTTGGCGGAGGCAGCCGACGTCCGTGCGCGGAGGGTCCCGGTGGATTACGCCTCGCACTCCACCCAGGTCGAGGACATCCGCGAGCGGTTGTTGGACGTGCTGGCTTCCGTGAAGCCGCGCCCATCCCGTATCCCGATCATCTCCACAGTGACGGGCGGGCTGTTGGACACGGCGACCATGGACGCCTCCTACTGGTACGAAGGCCTGCGCCGACCCGTCCGCTTCACCGAGGCGATCCAAGCAACGCTGGCCCAAGGCCACACCCGTGTCGTCGAGGTCAGCGCGCACCCGGTGCTCACCATGGGCGTGCAGTCCATCGCGGAAGCCGCCGAGCAGCCGGTGACAGTCGTCGGCACCCTCCGCCGCGACGAGGACGAGAACGCCCGCTTCATAGCGAGCGCAGCCGAACTCTGGGTCCACGGCACCGACATCGACTGGTCCGCCGTCTACTCCGGCCGCCCCATCAGCCGCGTCGACCTGCCCACGTATCCCTTCCAGCACCGGCGTTACTGGCTGGAGGAGCCCGCCGGAGCCCACGACGTCGGCGGCGCCGGGCTCGCCTCCGCCGACCACCCGCTGCTCGGCGCTGCCGTCAGCCTTGCTGCCGACGGCGGGGTCATGCTCACCGGGCGGCTCTCGCTGCGGACGCATCCCTGGCTCGCCGATCACACCGTCGCCGGAACCGTCCTCTTCCCGGGCACCGGCTTTGTCGAGCTGGCCATCCGGGCCGGGGACGAGGTCGGTTGCGGACACCTCGCCGAACTCACCCTCCAGGCACCCCTCGTCCTACCCGAGCAGGGCGCCGTACAGGTGCAGGTCGTCGTCGGTCCTCCGGACGAGCGCGGTCTGTGCGAACTGGCCGTCTACTCCCGACTCGAAGGCTCCGAGCACGATCAGCCGTGGCTGCGGCACGCCGAGGGCCTGTTGAGCGCGGAGTCCGTCGGACAGTCGTCGGACCTCACCGTCTGGCCGCCGCCCGGTGCCGAGCAGGTGGACGCGTCCGCGTTCTACCCGACGGCCGCAGCCGCTGGATACGGCTATGGGCCCGTCTTCCATGGCCTGCGTGCCGTATGGCGGCGTGGAGAGGAAGTCTTCGCCGAGGTCGCCCTGCCGGAGGCTGAGCATGCGGCGGCTGCCCGCTTCGGTGTCCATCCGGCGCTACTCGATGCCGCTCTGCACTCCATCGGCTTCGGTTCGTTCGGCGGCGATCCGGCCGCTCTGCGGCTGCCGTTCGCCTGGACCGGTGTGTCGTTGTTCGCGGGCGGTGCCGAGCGGCTCCGGGTCAGGATCGCCGCCGCCGGGGACGACGCGCTGACCGTTCAGGTCGCCGATGCGACCGGCGCCCCTGTCGCCGCCGTGGACTCGCTCGTCCTGCGGACCGTCTCCGCCGATCAACTCGCCGCCGCCGACGCGCCGGAGGCCGACTCCCTGTTCGTCCTCGACTGGATTCCGGTGCCCGTCCCGGCCGTCGTGCGGGCGGAGCGCTGGGCGGTGCTCGGTGATTCGGTCCCCGTGCCCGCCGGTGCGGCCTCCCACTCGGACCTCGAGGCGTTGATTGCGGCGGTGGACCCCGTGCCCGAGGTGGTCCTGTGGGCCCCGCCCGCCGCCGGTACCGGCTCCCCTGCCGACACGGCGCGGCGGGTCACCGAGGACGTCCTCGCCTTCGCCCAGGAGTGGCTCGCCGACGAGCGGCTGGCGGACTCCCGGCTGGTGATCGTGACCCGCGGTGCCGTCTCCACCGGCCGGGACACCGACCTCACCGACCTGGCCACCGCGCCCGCCTGGGGCCTGATCCGCTCCGCACAGTCGGAGCACCCGGACCGCTTCCTCCTGCTCGACCTGACCCCGGACGACGAGCCGGCCGCCGCCGCGGCACTCGCCGCCGCTCTGGAATCCGGCGAAACCCAGATCGCCGTACGCGCAGGCACCCCGCTGGCACCCCGTCTGGTGCGCCCCGGCGGCGGGGGAGCGCTGGTCCCGCCCGCGGGCGCCGCCTGGCGGCTGGACACGGCCGACTCCGGCACTCTGGAGGGGCTCGCCCTGCTGCCGTTCCCTGAGGCCACCGAGCCGCTCACCGCCGGACAGGTCCGGGTCTCCGTCCGTGCCGCGGGTGTCAACTTCCGTGACGTTCTCATCGGGCTCGGCATGGTCCCCGGCCAGACCGTCATGGGTAGCGAGGGCGCCGGAGTGGTCACCGAAGTCGGCCCCGGAGTCACCCGGTTCGCCCCCGGCGACCGTGTCCTCGGCCTCATGGGCGGCGCCCTCGGCCCCCTCGCCGTCACCGACGAGCGGGTTCTCGCCCCCGTGCCCGAGGGCTGGAGCTTCGAGCAGGCGGCGTCCGTCCCCGTGGCCTTCCTGACCGCGTACTACGGACTGGTCGACCTTGCCCGCGTTCAGCCGGGCGAGACAGTCCTCGTGCACGCGGGCGCGGGCGGCGTCGGCATGGCGGCGATCCAGCTCGCCCGGCACTTCGGCGCCACCGTGCTGGCCACCGCGAGCCCCGGCAAGTGGGACACCCTGCGGGACCTGGGCGTCGACGAGGAGCACCTCGCCTCCTCCCGCGACCTCGACTTCGCCGGCACCTTCAAGGCGGCCACCGACGGCTCCGGCGCCGACATCGTCCTCAACTCCCTCGCCCGCGAGTACATCGACGCCTCCCTCGACCTGCTGCCACGCGGCGGACGCTTCCTGGAACTCGGCAAGACCGACCGGCGCGACCCCGCCCAAGTCGCCGAGGACCACCCCGGTGTCTCCTACACGGCATACGACCTCGCCGACGCCGGAGCCGACCGCATCGGCGAGATGCTCACCGAGATCCTGCGGCTCTTCGCCACCGGCGCGCTCCGGCCGCTGCCCGTGACCGCCTGGGACGTGCGCCGGGCCCCGGAGGCGTTCCGCTTCATGAGCCGGGCGAGGCATGTCGGCAAGATCGTGCTCACCATGCCGCCCGTCCTCGACCCCGAGGGCACCGTCCTGATCACCGGCGGCACGGGCACCCTCGGCGCCCTCCTCGCCCGCCACCTGGTCACCCGCCATGGTGTACGGCACCTGCTGCTCGCCGGCCGACAGGGACCGGACGCCCCCGGCGCCGACGACCTCCTCGCCGAACTGACCGAGTTGGGCGCCGCCACCGAGATCGTCGCCTGCGACGTGGCCGACCGCGAGCAACTGGCCCGTACCCTCGCCGCCGTTCCCGCCGCGCATCCGCTCACCGGCGTCGTCCACGCCGCGGGTGCCCTGGCCGACGGAGTGCTCGCCGCGCACGGGCCGCAGACGCTGGCCCGGGTGTGGCGTCCCAAGGCCGAGGCGGTGATGCATCTGCATGAGCTGACCCGCGACCACGACCTTGCCCTCTTCGCCCTCTACTCCTCCGCCGCCGGAGTCGGCGGGGGCGCCGGACAGGCCAACTACGCCGCCGCCAACACCTTCCTGGACGCCCTCGCCCACCAGCGGCGCGCCCAGGGACTGCCCGCCCTCTCCCTCGTCTGGGGCCTGTGGGAGCAGGCCAGCGCCATGACCGGCCACCTCGACCGGGCCGCCGCCGAGCGGGCCCGCCAGGGCGGTCTGGTCAGGCCGATGGACAGCGACACCGGCCTCGCCCTCTTCGACGCGGCCCGGCGCCTGGACGAGACGCCGGCCGTACTGATCCGGCTCGACCTCCCCCTGATGCGCGCCCGCGCCCGCACCACCGCCGACGTCCGGCCGCTCTTCCGCGCACTGGTCAAGGTCACCGGGCGGGGCCGGGCCGCCGACGCCCGGCCGGGTGCGGACGGTGCCTCCCTCACCGCCGCCCTCGCGGGACTCAGCGCCCCCGAGCGCGAACACCGACTGCTGGACCTCGTCCGTACCCACGCGAGCGCGGTCCTCGGCCACACCGGTACCCAGGCCGTCGAGGCCCAACGGCCCTTCAAGGACCTCGGCTTCGACTCACTGACCGCTGTCGAACTGCGCAACCGGCTCGGCGCCGCCACCGGCGTCCGACTCGCCACCACCGTGGTCTTCGACCAGCCCACCCCACTCGCCCTCAGCAGACACCTCCTCGCCAAGATCGCGCCGGACAGCGATCCGGCGCCCACGGAGGCCGGGGACGCCGAACTCGGCCGCGCGCTGGCCGCCATCCCGCTCCACCGCCTCCGCGAGGCGGGCCTGGCCGACACCCTGCTGCGGCTCGCCCGGGCCGAAGCGGAACCCAACACCCCCGGCGACGACGACGGAACCACCGAAGCCATCGCGGACATGGAGGTCGACGACCTCGTCCGGATGGCCCTCGGGGATGCCGGCTCCGACTCCTGAGACGACAGACCCGAGACGAGGAGGCGTCATGACCAATCCGACCGGAAATGACAAGAACGACAAGGTCGTTGCCGCCCTGCGGGCCTCGCTGACCGAGGCGGAACGGCTGCGCAAGCAGAACCGGCAGCTCCTCGACGCCGCCCGGGAACCCATCGCGATCGTCGCCATGGCCTGCCGCTACCCCGGCGGCGTCCGCTCGCCCGAGGACCTGTGGCGGCTGGTGGAGACGGGCACGGACGCCATGTCCGCCTTCCCAGCCGATCGCGGCTGGGACCTGGACGCGCTCTACGACCCAGACCCGGACCGCGCGGGCACCTCGTACGTCCGCGAAGGCGGATTCCTGTACGACGCCGCCGAGTTCGACGCCGACCTCTTCGGGATCTCCCCGCGCGAGGCGCTGGCCATGGACCCCCAGCAGCGGTTGCTGCTGGAGACGTCGTGGGAGCTGCTCGAGCGCGCCGGAATCGACCCGGCACACCTGCGCGGCAGGCCGGTCGGCACCTTCGTCGGCAGCGGGCACTCCGGCTACGGCACCGGCGGCGCGCGGCTGCCCGAGGGCGCCGAGGGGTACGTCCTGACCGGCAGCACCTCCAGCGTCATGTCCGGTCGGGTCGCCTACACCTTCGGCTTCGAGGGCCCCGCGGTCACCGTCGACACGGCCTGCTCCTCCTCCCTGGTCACGCTGCACATGGCCGCACAGGCGCTGCGCAACGGCGAGTGCGAGATGGCGCTCGCGGGCGGCTCCGCCGTCATGTCCACCCCGTTCGCCTTCGTCGAGTTCAGCCGCCAGCGCGGACTCGCCGCCGACGGCCGCTGCAAGGCGTTCGCGGCGGCGGCGGACGGCACCGGCTGGGGCGAGGGCGTCGGCGTCCTGCTGCTGGAGCGCCTGTCGGACGCGCGCCGCAACGGCCACCAGGTGCTGGCGGTCGTACGCGGCTCCGCCGTCAACCAGGACGGCGCGTCGAACGGCCTCACGGCGCCGAACGGTCCGGCCCAGCAACGCGTCATCCGTGCCGCCCTCGCCAACGCCGGACTGACCGCCACCGATGTCGACACCGTCGAGGCACACGGCACCGGCACCGCCCTCGGCGACCCGATCGAGGCGCACGCGCTGCTGGAGACGTACGGCCAAGGGCGTGCGGCGGATCGGCCGTTGTGGCTGGGCTCCGTGAAGTCGAACATCGGCCACACGCAGTACGCGGCCGGTGTGGCGGGTGTCATCAAGCTGGTGATGGCGATGCGGGCCGGTGTGCTGCCGCGCACCCTGCACGTCGACGAGCCGACGCCACATGTCGACTGGGCCTCCGGCGCGGTCGAGGTGCTCACGGAGTCCGTCCGGTGGGAACGGGGCGAGCGGCCCCGGCGGGGGGCGGTCTCGGGGTTCGGGATCAGCGGAACCAACGCGCATGTGATCTTGGAGGAAGCGCCGGAGGCGGAGGCGGTTGGGCCTTCGGTTCCGGTGGGTGGTCTGGTGCCGTGGGTGTTGTCCGCCGGTTCTGCTGAGGCGTTGGTGGCGCAGGCGGGGCGGTTGTCGGAGGTCGCTGGTTCTTTCGAACCGGTGGATGTGGGCTGGTCGTTGGCGACTGGTCGGGCCGGGTTGGGGCATCGCGCGGTCGTCTGGGGGAGGGACGCTGACGAGCTGCGGGCGCGGCTGGCCTCCGTCGGGTCCTCCGGTGCGGTGGCCGATGGCCGACTGGCCGTGTTGTTCACGGGGCAGGGATCGCAGCGGGCGCGGATGGGTGCGGGGCTTGCTGCTGAATTCCCGGTGTTTGCACGTGCTTTGGACGAAGTCTGTACGGCCTTTGAAGGGCTGCTGCCCGGGTCGTTGGCGGAGGCGCTGTCGTCCGAGGAGCTGGATCGGACGGTGTTCACGCAGGCCGGGTTGTTCGCGGTGGAGGTGGCTCTTTACCGGTTGGCGGAGTCGTGGGGTGTTCGCCCGGACTTTGTGATGGGTCATTCGGTGGGTGAATTGGTTGCCGCGTATGTGGCGGGGGTTTTCTCGCTGGAGGACGCCTGTCGTTTGGTGGCGGCCCGTGGTGGGTTGATGCAGGCGTTGCCCGAGGGCGGGGCCATGCTCGCGGTGCAGGCTGGTTTGGCCGAGGTCGAGGAGGTTGTCGCCTCGGTTGATGTTGCGGCGGTGAACGGGCCGACGTCCGTGGTGGTTTCGGGTCCCCAGGCGGAAGTGGAGGCGGTGCGGGAGCGTTTGACGGCTGCGGGGGTCAAGTGCCGTCGGCTGACGGTCTCGCACGCGTTCCATTCCTCGTTGATGGAGCCGATGCTGGCGGACTTCGCGCGGGTCGCCGCTGAGATCTCGTATGGCGAGCCGCGGATCCCTGTCGTGTCGAATGTGTCCGGCCGTGTGGCGGGTGAGGAGATACGTACCGCCGACTACTGGGTGCGCCATGTGCGGGAGGCGGTGCGTTTCGCGGACGGCCTGGCCTCGCTTGCCGACGCGGGGGTGACCCGGTTCCTGGAGCTGGGTCCGGACGCGACGTTGACCGCGATGGGCGCCGAGTGCGCGGAGGGTCTGTTCGTCCCGGCGACGCGTCGTGGCCACGACGAGGTGGAGACGTTCACCACCGCCGTCTCTCGTCTGTGGGCGAGCGGCGTCGATGTCGACTGGCCCGCCCTCTTCACCGGCCGCAATCCACGCCGCGTCGACCTGCCCACGTACGCCTTCCAACGCGAGCGCTACTGGCTGGACCGCACCCTTGAGGCGGCTCCCGTGGACGCCGAGGAGGCCCGGTTCTGGGAGGCCGTGGAGCGGGAGGATGCCGCCGCGCTCGCTCACGCGCTGGACGCCGGGCACGACGACGCTCTGCGCGAGGCGCTGCCCGCGCTGGCCGCCTGGCGTCGGCGTCGCCGTGAACAGAGCACCGTCGACAGCCTGCGTTACACGGTCACCTGGAAGCCCCTGACCGCCACGGAGGCGACGACGAACGGCCGTTGGCTCGTCGCCGTGCCCGAGGATCCCGGCGAACCGGCCTTCCTGTCCGCCGCCCTGGCCGCCCTCACCGCGGCCGGGATCGAGCCGGTCACCCTGCCCGTCCCGCTCACCGGCACTCCCGGCGCCGGTCTCGTGGAGCGTCTGGCCGAGCACTCCGCGCAGTACACCGGCGTACTCTCCCTCCTCGCCTGCGACCCTGCCGTCATCACCCCCGACGCCGACGGGCTCGCACCCGCTGTCACCGCCACGCTCGCCCTGCTGCACGCCCTCACCGCCGCCGGGACCGATGCGCCCCTGTGGTGCGCCACCCGCGGCGCCGTCACCGCGGCGCCCTCCGACGCCGCGCCCGACGCGGGCGGCGCCGCGCTCTGGGGCCTCGGCCGGGTCGTAGGGCTGGAACTGCCCGACCTGTGGGGAGGTGTCGTAGACCTCCCCGAGACTCTGGACGAGCGCACCGGACGACTGCTCGCCGCCGCCCTGCGCGGCGCCGACGGCGAGGACCAACTCGCCATCCGCCCGGCCGGGTTGCTGGCCCGTCGGTTCGTCCGGGCCGCCGTCGGTTCCCGCGAGGAGGGCGAGTGGCCGCCGCGCGGCACCGTCCTGATCACGGGTGGCACCGGGGCGCTCGGCGCTCATGTCGCCCGCTCCCTCGCCGACGCGGGCGCCGACCATCTGCTGCTGCTCAGCCGCCGGGGTCCCGAGGCGCCGGGCGCCGACGCCCTCGCCGCCGAACTGCGCGCGGCGGGCAGCCGGGTCACGGTCACGGCGTGCGACGCCGCCGACCGGGACGGGCTCGCCGAGGTGCTGGCCGGCGTACCGGAGGAACTGCCGCTCACCGCCGTGGTCCACGCCGCCGGAATCGTCGAGGACGGCATCGCCGTATCCCTCACCGAGGAGACGCTGCGCCGGGTGCTGCGCCCGAAGACGGCCGCCGCCCACCATCTCCACGAACTGACAGCCCGCCATAACCTCGCCGCCTTCGTCCTGTTCTCCTCCGTCTCCGGCACCGTCGGCACCCTCGGCCAGGCCGCCTACGCCGCCGCCAACGCCTCCCTCGACGCGCTGGCCGCGCGACGGCGCGCCGCCGGTCTTCCCGCCACCTCCGTAGCCTGGGGCCCTTGGGCCGGAGCGGGCATGGCGGGCGAGCAGGTCGTGGAGACCGGGGTCCGGCGGGCCGGTCTCGTGCCGCTGGACCCGGCGCGCGCTGTCGCCGCGTTGCGCCGGGCCGTGCTCGGCGGCACCGACTCCGCCGGCAGCGTCGCCGTACTGGACGTGGAATGGGACCGGTTCGCCGCCGCCTTCACCGGCAACCGGCCCAGCCCGCTCCTCGCCGACCTCCCCGACGTGCGCCGGGCCCTCGCCGACCGGGCGTCCGGCGGCGACCGTACGGCCGACGCGCAGGACCTGGCGGCCCGGCTCAGCGCGCTGCCCGCCCGCGACCGGGAACGGGCCGTGGTGGAGGTCGTACGGGCCCAGGTCGCCGCGGCGCTCGGCCACGCCTCCCCCCAGCGGGTCGATCCCGAACGCCCCTTCAAGGAGCTGGGCTTCGACTCGCTGACGGCCGTCGACCTGCGCAACCGGCTGATCGCCCACACCGGTCTTCGGCTGCCCACCACCCTCGTCTTCGACTACCCCACCACCACCGCGCTCGGCCGCCATCTCCTCACCCGCCTCCTCCCGGAGCCGGAGGAGACCGCCGCCGCGGTACCGGCCGCAGGGCCGGGCGGCGACACCGACGACGACCCCGTCGTCATCATCGGCATGAGCTGTCGGCTGCCCGGCGGGGTCGACTCCCCGGAGGCGCTGTGGGAGTTGCTGGCCGACGGCCGGGACGCCATCACCCCCTGCCCCGACGACCGCGGCTGGGACATCGAGGACTACTACGACCCCGACCCCGAGCGGCCCGGCAGCACCTACGGACGTGCGGGCGGTTTCATGACCGGCGCGGACACCTTCGACGCCGGATTCTTCGGGATCTCGCCGCGCGAGGCGCTGGCCATGGACCCGCAGCAGCGCCTGCTCCTCGAATCGAGCTGGGAGACCATCGAGCGGGCCGGGATCGACCCGCACCGGCTCCGGGGCAGCAGGACCGGTGTCTTCGTGGGCCTCGTCGCCTTCGACTACGCGGGCGCCTACGGTCCAGGGCAGGAGGACCTGGAGGGCTTCCTCGGCATCGGCAACTCCGCGAGCGTGGCCTCCGGTCGCGTCGCCTACGCGCTCGGCCTCGAAGGCCAGGCGATCACCGTCGACACCGCCTGCTCGTCCTCACTGGTCACACTGCACCTCGCCGCGCAGGCCCTGCGGGGCGGCGAGTGCTCGCTCGCGCTCGCCGGTGGTGTGACCGTCCTGCCGTCGCCCTCCATCTTCCTGGAGTTCAGCCGTCAGCGCGGGCTCTCCGCCGACGGCCGTTGCCGCGCCTTCTCTTCCGACGCGAACGGCTTCGCGCCCGCCGAGGGCGTCGGCATGCTGCTCCTGGAGCGGCTCTCCGACGCCCGTCGCAACGGGCACCGCGTCCTTGCCGTCGTGCGCGGTTCGGCGATCAACCAGGACGGTGCCTCGAACGGCCTCACCGCTCCAAACGGCCCGTCCCAGCAGCGCGTCATCCGCGCCGCGCTCGCGGGTGCCGGGCTCACCACCGCCGACGTCGACGCCGTCGAGGCCCACGGGACCGGGACGACGCTGGGCGACCCGATCGAGGCGCAGGCGCTCCTCGCCACCTATGGACAGGGCCGGGAGGCGGACCGTCCGCTCTGGCTCGGCTCCGTGAAGTCCAACCTCGGTCACACCCAGGCCGCCGCCGGAGTCACCGGCATCATCAAGATGGTGCTGGCGATGCGGGAAGGCGTACTGCCGCGCACCCTGCACATCGACGAGCCCACCCCGCATGTCGACTGGAGCAGCGGCGACATCGCCCTCCTCACCGAGGCGACCCCCTGGCCCGAGACCGGCCGCGCCCGCCGCGCCGGTGTCTCCTCCTTCGGCATCAGCGGCACCAACGCGCACATCATCCTGGAGGCGCCGGAGCCCACGTCCGAGGCCACACTGACGCCCGTCTCCGGGGAGCCGGTCTGGCGGGGCGGGCCCGTGCCGTGGGTCCTGTCGGCCCGCGACGGCGAGGCGCTGCGTGCGCAGGCGGGGCGCTTGGCGGACCATCTGGAGTCCGGAGCCTCAGAGGATTTCGGGGCCTCAGGAGAATCCGGAGCAGTCTCTGTGTCCGTCGGGTCCGACGCCCCCGACCCGGCCGACATCTCCTTCGCCCTCGTCACCCAGCGCGCCGCCCTGGAACACCGCGCCGTCCTCCTCGGCCCGGACCGCACCGCCCTGCTGGGCGCGGCCCGTGCCCTGGCCGCGGGCACGGACGTCCCGGAGGCCTCCGCCGGGCGGATCGTCACCGGTCGGGCCAAGGCCGCCGCCGGCGTCACGTTCGTCTTCCCCGGCCAGGGCTCGCAGTGGCTCGGCATGGGCCGTGAACTCCTCGCCTCCAGCCCCGTCTTCGCCGCCCGGATCGCCGAGTGCGAAACGGCCCTGACTCCGTACGTCGACTGGCGCCTCACCGAGCTGCTCAACGGCCCGGAACCGGGCTCCCGTTGGGCGCAGTGGACCGAGCACGTCGAGATCATCCAGCCCGTGCTGTGGGCGGTCATGATCTCGCTGGCCGCCGTCTGGGAGTCGCTCGGCATCACCCCCTCCGCCGTCGTCGGACACTCCCAGGGCGAACTGGCCGCCGCCGTCGTGGCGGGAGCGCTGAGCCTCGATGACGGCGCCCGCGTCATCACCGCCCGCGCGGCGATCGGCGCGACGCTCACCCACCGCGGTGGGGTGGTGTCCGTGGCGGAGGGCGCCGAGAGGATCGCCGAGCGGCTGGCAGCTCGTCACGGCACGCTCACCGTCGGGGCCGTCAACAGCCCCTCCTCCACCGTCGTCGCAGGCACCCACGAGGCGCTGGACGCACTGATCGCCGAGCTGGAGGCGGACGGCGTCTGGTACCACCGCGTCGCCCACTCCTACGCGTCCCACTCCCCCCAGATGGAGGAGATCAAGGAGAAACTGCTCGCCGCCGTCGGACCGGTACACCCCCGCCCCGGCCGCACCGCCTTCCTCTCCACCGTGACCGGCGGGCTCTACGACACCACAGCCCTGGACGCCGCCTACTGGTACCGCAACCAGCGCGAGCCGGTGGCCTTCCGCGCCGCCGTGGAGACCGCCCTCGACCTCGGCCACACGACCCTCGTCGAGGTCAGCGCCCACCCCGTGCTCGTCGCCGCGCTGGAGGACACCGCCGCAGCGGCCGCCAGCGGCGCCGTCGTCACCGGCACCCTCCGCCGCAACGAGGGCGGACCCGACCGATTCGCGACCGCCGCCGCCACCCTGTGGGCTGCCGGTGCCGACGTCGACTGGACCACCCTGCACGGAGGCCGCGAACCGCAACGGGTCGACCTGCCCACGTACCCCTTCCAGCGACGCCGCTACTGGCTCACCGCCCCCGCCGGCGCCGCGGGCGACCCCGCAGGCCTCGGCCTCACCGACACCGGACACCCGCTGCTCGGCGCCGTGGTCCACCCGGCCGACGACGACGGACTGCTGCTCACCGGGCGACTCACCGCCCACGGCCACCCCTGGCTCGGCCAGCACCGCCTGCTCGGCACCTCGCTGCTGCCCGGCTCGGCCCTGGTGGAGCTCGCGGTACGCGCCGGTGACGAGGCGGGCTGCGGCCGGCTGCGCGAACTGGTGCTGGGCAGCCCGCTGATCCTGCCCGAGCGGGGCGGCGTACGGATCCAGGTCACCGTAGGAGCCCCGGCCGCCGACGGCGAACGCACCGTCGAGGTCCACTCCCGCCCCGACCACGGCGACGAGCCTTGGACCTGCCACGCGGAGGGCGCCCTGCTCCCGGAGACCGGCACGGAACCGGAGACGGCGGGCCTCACCGCCTGGCCCCCGCTCGGCGCCGAACCAGTCGACGTCTCAGGCTTCTACGCCGGGGCCGAGGTGGCCGGTTACGGCTACGGCCCCGCCTTCCGCGGACTGCGCGCCGCCTGGTGCCTCGGTGACGAGATCTACGCCGAGGTCGCCCTCCCCGAAACCCTGCGCGCCGAGGCCCAGCGCTACGGCCTCCACCCCGTCCTGCTGGACGCCGCCCTCCACGCCGGTGGCCTGTCTCGCGCGGCCGACACCGCCGCGCTGCGCCAGCCCTTCGCCTGGTCCGACGTACGGCTCTACGCCGCCGGCGCCACCGAACTGCGCGTCCGCCTCACCCCTGCCGGCCCCGACGGCACCCGCATCCTGCTCGCGGATCCGGCCGGACGCCCCGTCGGGGAGGTCGCCGCGCTGATCCAGCGCACCGTCGACGCGGGACAACTCGCCTCCACGGCTGCCGCGGACGCCCTGCTGCACATCGAGTGGACGCCGCTGACAGGGCACCAACCGGCCCAGGACGGAGACGAGTTCGCCACGTGGGCCGTCCTCGGCGACGACCCGCTCGACCTCGCCGCCACCGTCCAGGAGAGCGGCCACGCCGTCACCGCCCACCTGGACCTCGACGGCCTGCTCGCCGTCCTCGACGCGGGCGTCCCCGCCCCGGAGTGGGTCCTGCTGCCCTGCGGCACCCGCAATCCGGACCAGGTCGCCCAACCCACAGCCGCCGACACCGTAGAAACCGCGGCCTTCTTGGACCGCTGGCTCACCGACGAACGGCTGAGCGGCGTACGGCTCGCCGTCGTCACCCGCGGCGGTGTCGCCACCGACGACGAGAGCGGCCCGGCCGACCTGCTGGGCACCGCCGTACACCACCTCGTCCGCCTCACCCAGGTCGAACACCCCGGCCGCGTCGTCCATCTCGACCTGGACACTGCCCCGGACCCCGACGTCCCCGCAGCTCTGCACACCGCGCACACCACCGGAGAATCCACCCTCGCCCTGCGCGACGGCACCCTCCTCGTGCCACGCGCCCGGCGTCTGCCCGAGCCCGAGGCGTACGCGCCGCTCGACGGCACCGTCCTGCTCACCGCCGCCGGAGACGGCGCTCCCGCAGCCGCCCTCGTCCACCACCTGGTGGCCGATCGTGCCGTCCGCTCGCTGCTGGTCGTCGCCCCCGCCACCGATCCCCTCACCGAGCTGACCACCGCCCTCGACGGCGACCTCGGCGAACTGCTCCGCACCAACGGGGCGACCCTGGACCGGGCCACGGCCGACCCCGCCGACCGGAGCCGACTCGCCGAACTCCTCACCGGCCGGCCGCTCACCGCCGTCATCGACACCGCAGCCGACCCCACGACCACCGCCCATCTGCACGAACTGACCGAGGACAGCGCACTGTCGGCCTTCGCCGTGCTCGCCCCCCTGCCCGACGCCCGCCTCACCGCCCTGGCCCACCACCGCCGCGCAGCCGGACTGCCCGTCACCCTCGTCACCGGAGCCCCCTGGGACCAAGGCTCCAAGGCTCCAGGGGAGCCCGCAGCGGCCCCGTCCGCAGCACGCGCCCTGGCCACGGCCCTAGACCTGAGCCTGCCGCCCCTCGTCGCCACCCGCCTCGACCCGGCGGACCTGCGCCGCCGCGCCGCCGCCGACACCCTCCCGCCGGAGCTGCGGCACCTCGTACCCGGTGGTCCGGCCCGCCGCCGCAGCGCTACGGGCGCCGCCCAGGGCACCGACCCGGCCGTAGGCGACGCCCTCGCCCGCAGGCTTGCCGACCTCACCCCCGACGAACGCCTCCGCCACCTCGCCGACCTGGTACGCCGACAGGCCGCGGCCGTCCTCGGCCACGACTCCGCCGACGCCGTCGACGCCGAACGGAAGTTCAAGGACATCGGCTTCGACTCGATGATGTCCGTCCAGCTCCGCAACCGCCTCAGCGCGGAGACCGGACTCTCCTTCCCGGCCACCCTGGTCTTCACCTACCCCGCGCCCACCGCCCTCGCCGCCCACCTGGACAAGCGGCTGCGCCTCGCCGACGGCGCCCCGGGCACCGCCGACGACACCGACCGCGTCCTCGCCGAGATCGAACGGCTCGACACCGCCCTCGCCGCCGTCGAACCCGGCCTCGGCGACCACGCCGCCCGCGCCCGTGTCGTCAAGCGGCTGGAGTCGGTGCTCTGGCGCTGGACCAGCACCACCACACCCACGGCCGACGGCTCCGGCGAGGGCGTCCTCGACGGCGGCGCCCTCGACTCCGTCACCGACGACGAGATGTTCGACCTGATCGACCGCGAGCTTGGAGCCTAGGAGCCCTCAGATGCCGAACAACGAAGACAAGCTCCGCGAATACCTCAAGCGCGTCACCGCCGACTACTCCCAGGTACGCCAGCGGCTGCGCGAACTGGAGGCGAAGGACCAGGACCCCGTCGCGGTCGTCGGCATGGCCTGCCGCTTCCCCGGTGGCGTCGCCTCGCCCGAGGACCTGTGGCGCATGGTGGCCGAGGGCATCGACGGCATCACCCCCTTCCCCACCGACCGGGGCTGGGCCGAGGACCTGTACGACCCGGACCCGGACGCCTACGGCAAGAGCTACGTCGTCGAGGGCGGCTTCCTGCACGACGCCGCCGATTTCGACCCCGAGTTCTTCGGTATCTCGCCGCGCGAGGCCCTCGCCATGGACCCGCAGCAGCGGTTGCTGCTGGAGGCGTCGTGGGAGGCGATCGAGCGGGCCGGCATCGTCCCCGCAGCGCTGCGCGGCACCCGCACCGGCGTCTTCGCCGGCGCCGTCGCCTCCGACTACGCCGCACGCCTCGACACCGTCCCCGAGGAGATCGAGGGCTTCCTCGTCACCGGCAACATGACCGCCGTGGTCTCCGGCCGCGTCTCCTACGTCCTGGGCCTGGAAGGCCCCGCCGTCACCATCGACACGGCCTGCTCCTCCTCCCTCGTCGCCACTCACCTCGGCGTCCAGGCCCTGCGCAACGGCGAGTGCGACCTCGCCCTCGCGGGCGGCGTCACCGTCATGCCCACTCCCTCGGGCTTCGTCGGCTTCAGCCGCCAGCGCGGACTCGCCCGCGACGGCCGCTGCAAGGCCTTCGCGGCCGCCGCCGACGGCACCATCTGGTCCGAGGGCGTCGGCGTCCTGCTCCTCGAACGCCTCTCCGACGCCCGCCGTAACGGCCACCGGGTACTGGCTGTCATCCGCGGCTCCGCCACCAACCAGGACGGCGCCAGCAACGGCCTCAGCGCCCCCAGCGAACTCGCCCAGCGCCGCGTCATCCAACAGGCCCTGGACAGCGCCCGCCTCACCCCGCGCGACGTGGACGCGGTGGAGGCCCACGGCACGGGTACGACGCTGGGCGACCCGATCGAGGCGCAGGCGCTCCTCGCTACCTACGGCCAAGGTCGGGAGGCGGACCGGCCGTTGTGGCTGGGATCGATCAAGTCCAACATCGGCCACTCGGGGGCCTGCGCGGGTGTGGCGGGCCTCATCAAGATGGTGATGGCCCTGCGCGAGGGCGTCCTGCCACGCACTCTGCACGTGGACGAGCCCACCCCGCACGTCGACTGGACCTCCGGCGATGTACGGCTCCTCACCGAGCCCCGCGAGTGGGTCACCCAGGGCGACCGGGCCCGCCGGGGCGCGGTGTCGTCCTTCGGCGTCTCCGGGACGAACGCACACGTGATCGTGGAGGAGGCGCCTGCTGAGGGCGTTGAGTCGGGTCCGGTCGTGGTCTCTGGATCCGGGGGGTTGTCGGGGTCGCCGGTGGTGCCGTGGTTGGTGTCGGGGCGCAGTGCGGGGGCGTTGGCCGCGCAGGCGGGGCGGCTGGCGGGTGTTTCGGGTGACCCGGTGGATGTGGGGTGGAGTCTGTGGGCTTCGCGTACGGCTCTTGAGCATCGGGCGGTGGTCTGGGGCCGGGAGAGCGCTGAGCTGACGGCGGGGCTGGGGGCTCTGGCATCGGGTGGCGTGGCGGGCAACGCCGTGGCCGGCGTGGCGGGTTCGGGCGCGGGCGTTGTGTTCGTGTTTCCGGGGCAGGGCGCGCAGTGGTTGGGGATGGGGCGGGGGTTGCTGGAGTCCTCGCCCGTCTTTGCCGCTCGGATTGCCGAGTGTGAGGCGGCGCTTGGGCCCTTTGTGGACTGGTCTTTGACCGAGGTGCTGAGGGGCGAGGACGACGCGTGGATGCAGCGGGTGGACATGGTCCAGCCGGTGTTGTGGGCGGTGATGGTGTCGCTGGCGGCGGTGTGGGAGTCGTTCGGAGTGACTCCCACGGCGGTGATTGGTCATTCGCAAGGGGAGATCGCCGCTGCGGCGGTGGTCGGTGCGTTGAGTCTGGAGGATGCGGCTCGGGTGGTGGCGCTGCGCTCGGCCGCGATACGGGACGAACTGGCCGGTCGTGGTGGGATGTTGTCGCTGGCGACGGGTGCTGAGCGGGCGTCGGCCTGGGTTGAGCCGTATGGCGAGCGGGTGTCGGTGGCTGTGTTCAACGGGCCGGATGCCACGGTGGTGGCCGGTGATCCCGAGGCGCTGGACGAGATTGCCGCGGCGGCGGAGGCCGCTGGAGTGCGGGCGCGGCGGGTTCCGGTGGACTATGCCTCGCATTCGGCGCAGGTGGAGGACATCCGGGAGCAGTTGCTGGATGCGCTGGCCCCCGTGGCGCCGCGCACCTCGCGTATCCCGGTCATCTCCACGGTGACCGGTGGGGTGTTGGACACGGCGAGGATGGATGCCTCGTACTGGTACGAGGGTCTGCGCCGACCGGTCCGTTTCACCGACGCAGTCCATGAGGTGTTGGCCGAAGGTCACACCCGCCTTGTCGAGATCAGCGCGCATCCGGTGCTGGCCATGGGTGTTCAGGCCATCGCGGAGGCAGTGGAGAAGCAGGTCACGGTCGTCGGGACGCTGCGCCGCGACGAGGACGAGAACGCCCGCTTCATCGCGAGCGCGGCCGAACTCTGGGTCCACGGCACCGATATCGACTGGTCCGCCGTCTACGTGGGCCGGGCTGTGCAGCGCGTCGACCTGCCCACGTACGCCTTCCAACACCAGCGCTACTGGCTGGAGTCCGGCACGGGAACCGCCGACGTCAGCGGCGCCGGTCTGGCCGCCGCCGACCATCCGCTGCTGGGCGCCGCAGTGAGCCTCGCCGCCGATGGAGGGCTGGTCCTGACCGGCCGCCTTTCGCTGCGGACCCATCCCTGGCTGGCGGACCACGCCGTTGCGGGCACGGTCCTCTTGCCCGGCACCGGCTTTGTCGAGCTGGCGATCCGGGCAGGGGACGAGGTCGGCTGCGGGCATCTCACCGAACTCACCCTTCAGGCCCCGCTGGTCCTCCCCGAGCAGGGGGCCGTCCACCTTCAGGTCGTCGTCAGCGCCCTCGATGCACACGGGCAGCGCGGACTCACCGTCTACTCCCGCCCCGAGGACTCCCCGCCCGACCAGGAGTGGACCCTTCACGCAGAGGGGCTGCTCAGCCCGGAGCCGGTCACCTCACCGGGCGCCGGGCTCACGGCCTGGCCCCCGGCGGGCGCCGAGAGCGTGGACGTGTCCGGCTTTTACCCGGGCGTCGAGTCGGTCGGTTACGGCTACGGCCCTGCGTTCCAGGGTCTGCGGGCTGTGTGGCGGCGTGGCGGCGAGGTTTTTGCCGAGGTCGAGTTGGGGGAGGGACAGCAGGGCGAGGCCTCGCGCTTCGGGATTCATCCGGCGTTGCTTGATGCGGCGTTGCATGCGAATGGGTACGGCGATTTCGGCGGCGATGGAGGGGCGTTGCGGTTGCCGTTTGCCTGGACGGGTGTGTCGTTGTTCGCGGCGGGTGCTGACCAGTTGCGGGTGCGGATTACGGCGGCCGGAGACGACGCTCTGGCGGTGGAGGTTGCCGACGGGACGGGTCAGCCGGTTGCTGAGGTGCGTTCATTGGTGCTGCGTCCGGCTGCGGTGCTGGGCGGTGGCCGGGGTGCGGGGGCCGATGACCTGTTCCGTACGGAGTGGACGGCGCTGCCGTTTGCCGAGGAGGTCACGGGGGCGGGGGTCTGGGCGGTGCTCGGGACGGAGGACCCGTACAACGTCGCCGCTGCCGTGCAGGGCGCCGGGGTTGCGGTCGACTCGTACCTGGACCTCGACGGGCTGCGCGCGGTCCTGGATGCAGGGGTTCCGGCACCCGAGGTGGTGCTCGTCTCCGTTGAGTCGGCGGACTGTGGCGAGGGGCTGGCCGAGGACGCGCGCCGGGCAACGGCGGGTGTTTTGATGCTGGTTCGGGAGTGGCTGGCGAACGAGGCTTTGACCGATACCCGGTTGGTGGTGGTGACGCAGGGTGCTGTCGCTGCGCGTGACGGGGAGGGTGTACGGGATCTGGGCACGGCTCCGGTGTGGGGTCTGATCCGGTCGGCTCAGTCGGAGAATCCGGGCCGGTTTGTGTTGCTGGACGTGGATCCTTCGGGCGCTGACTTTGTCGCCGAGGGTGTTTCGGCTGCGTTGGCGGCGGGGGAGTGGCAGCTGGCCCTGCGGGGCGAGGACGTTCTTGTGCCGAGGCTGGCGCGTGTGTCCTCGGGTCCGGCGCTCGTGCCTCCTGCTGGTGAACGGGCCTGGCGGCTGGACACCGTTGCTTCCGGCACGCTGGACGGGCTGGCTCTGCTGCCGTTCCCGGAGGCCACGGCGCCGCTTGCCGCCGGGCAGGTCCGGGTCTCCGTCCGAGCCGCAGGACTCAACTTCCGGGACGTCCTCATCGGGCTCGGCATGGTCCCGGGCCAGACCGTCATGGGCAGCGAGGCGGCGGGCGTGGTGGTCGAGGTTGGCGAAGGGGTCACCCATCTCGCCCCCGGCGACCGGGTCATGGGCTTTGTGACGGGCGGCCTCGGTCCGCTCGCAGTCACCGACGCCCGGCTCGCGGTGCCGATTCCGGAGGGGTGGTCGTTCGAGCAGGCGGCGTCTGTGCCGGTGGTGTTTCTGACCGCGTACTACGGGCTGGTCGACCTCGCTTCCGTCCAGCAGGGTGACACGGTTCTGGTGCATGCGGGTGCCGGCGGTGTCGGCATGGCGGCGATCCAGCTCGCGCGGCACTTCGGTGCGACGGTTCTCTCAACTGCCAGCCCCGGTAAGTGGGATGCATTGCGGGGCCTGGGCCTGACAGATGACCAGATCGCCTCCTCCCGTGACCTCGACTTCCGGGAGAAGTTCCGCGGAGCGGGTGTGGACGTCGTCCTCAACTCCCTCGCGGGTGAGTACGTCGACGCCTCCCTCGACCTCCTGCCGCGCGGCGGCCGGTTCCTGGAGCTGGGCAAGACCGACATCCGGGACGCCGAACAGGTCGCCGCCGAGCGGCCCGGTGTCACCTACCGCGCCTACAGCCCCGGCGACGGCGGCCTGGACCGCGCGAGCGAGATTCTGCGGACCATCGTCTCCCTCTTCGAGTCAGGTGTGTTGGAGCCGTTGCCGGTGCGGGCGTGGGATGTGCGCAGGGCTCGGGAGGCGTTCCGGTTCATGAGCCAGGCGCGGCATGTGGGCAAGGTGGTGCTCACGATGCCGCCGGTGCTGGATCCCGAGGGCACCGTCCTGATCACGGGTGGTACGGGCACGCTCGGCTCGCTCCTGTCCCGTCACCTGGTGACCGGGCATGGGGTACGGCATCTGCTGCTGACGAGTCGGCAGGGGCTGGCGGCCCCGGGCGCGGCCGAACTCGTAGCGGAACTGGGTGAGTTGGGTGCTGCCGTAGAGGTGGCGGCCTGTGACGCAGCCGACCGCGATCAGCTCGCCGCCCTGCTGGACGGACGGCGGCTGACAGGCGTCGTCCACGCGGCAGGCGTACTCGCCGACGGACTGGTCACGTCCCTCACCCCGGAGCAGTTGGCCACGGTGTGGCGGCCGAAGGTCGAGGCCGCAGTGAACCTGCATGAGCTGACCCGTGATGCCGACCTCGCGTTCTTCGCGCTCTACTCCTCCGCTTCCGGCGTTCTTGGCGGCCCGGGCCAGGCCAACTACGCCGCCGCGAATGTCTTCCTGGACGCGCTGGCTCAGCACCGCCGTGTTGAAGGGCTGCCCGGCCTCTCGCTGGCCTGGGGCTATTGGGAGCAGGTCAGTGCGATGACCGGCCATATGGAGGGCCGTGACCGGGCCCGGCTCTCCCAGGGTGGCCTTGTCGGGCTGTCCTCGGAGCACGGGCTTGGCCTGTTCGACAGGGCTGTGGGTCTGGACGAAGGGCTGGTGGTGGCCAGTCCGCTGGATCTGGCCGAGCTTCGAGGGCTTGCGGCGAGTGGCGTGTTGCCGGGGGTGTTGCGGGGGTTGGTGCGTGCACCGGCCGCGGCACGGCGGATGGTGGCCTCAGCGGCGGCCAGTGGCTCGGGCGGGCTGGATCAGAGGCTGGCACAGCTCAGCGAACCGGAACGGGAGCGGTTCCTGCTCGACCTGGTTCGCTCGCACGTCGCCGCCGTCCTCGGCCATGCCGATCCGGGCGCGGTCGACGCGGAGCGGCCGTTCAAGGACCTCGGATTCGACTCGCTGACCGCCGTCGAACTACGCAACCGCCTCAACACGGCAACCGGCCTACGGCTGCCCGCCACCCTCGTCTTCGACCACCCCACCCCCACCGCCCTCACCCGGCACATCCGCTCGGAGGTCTCCGGGCTGCCCGACGCCCCCCAGGAACAACGCACCCTTGCCCGCCCGGCGGACGAGCCGATCGCGATCGTCGGCATGGCCTGCCGCTTTCCCGGCGGCATCGAATCCCCGGAGGAGCTGTGGCGGCTGGTCCTGGCCGGGGAGGACGCCATCACCGCCTTCCCGAAGGACCGCGACTGGGACGACGACCTCTACGATCCGGACCCCGAAGCCCAGGGCAAGACCTATGTCCGGGGCGGCGGTTTCGTGGCGGACGTGGCCGAGTTCGACGCTCAGTTCTTCGGGATCTCGCCGCGCGAGGCGTTGGCGATGGACCCGCAGCAGCGGATCCTCCTCGAAGCCTCCTGGGGGGCCGTCGAGCGCGCCGGCATCGCCCCCGGCTCCCTGCGCGGCACCCGGGCCGGCGTCTTTGCCGGTGCCCTTGCCTCCGAGTACGTGGCCCGGCTGAACGCTGTACCGGACGGCACCGAGGGTTTCCTCGGCACCGGCAACATGTCCAGCGTCACGTCCGGGCGCATCGCCTACCAGCTGGGTCTGGAGGGCCCGGCGGTCACGGTCGATACGGCGTGTTCGTCGTCGCTGGTGGCGCTGCACCTCGCGGCCCAGTCGTTGCGGCAGGGGGAGTGCGACTTGGCGCTGGCGGGTGGTGTGACGGTGATGTGCACCCCGACCGGCTTCGTGGAGTTGAGCCGTCAGCGCGGGCTGTCGGCCGATGGCCGCTGCAAGGCGTTCGCGGGCGCCGCCGACGGCTTCGGCCCGGCGGAAGGCGTCGGTGTCCTCGTGGTCGAGCGGCTGTCGGACGCCCGCGCCAAGGGCCACCGTGTCCTCGCCGTTGTGCGCGGCTCGGCGATCAACCAGGACGGGGCCTCCAACGGCCTGACGGCGCCGAACGGTCCGTCCCAGCAGCGCGTCATCCGGCAGGCCCTTGCCAACGCCGGAGTTGCCGCCGCCGAGGTGGACGTGGTGGAGGCACACGGTACGGGTACGACACTGGGTGACCCGATCGAGGCCCAGGCGCTGCTCGCCACCTACGGCCGTGACCGGGACGCGGACCGGCCGCTCTGGCTCGGTTCGGTGAAGTCCAACATCGGTCATGCTCAGGCCGCCGCCGGTGTCGCGGGCGTCATCAAGATGGTGATGGCGATGCAGGCGCGTGTCCTGCCGCGCACCCTGCACGTGGACGAGCCCACCCCGCACGTCGACTGGACCTCGGGCGAGGTCAAGCTCCTCACCGAGGAACGGGAGTGGCAGGCGAACAGCCACCCACGCCGCGCCGGCGTCTCGTCCTTCGGTATCTCCGGCACGAATGCGCACGTGATCGTGGAGGAGGCGCCTGCTGAGGGCGTCGATTCGGCGCCGGTCGTCGTCTCCGGTCCCGAGGGCCTGTCCGCTTCGCCCGTCGTTCCGTGGGTGGTGTCGGGGCGTAGTGCCGGGGCGTTGAGCGCGCAGGCGGGGCGACTGGCGCGGCTGTCGGGCGATCCGGTCGATGTGGGGTGGAGTCTGTGGGCTTCGCGTACGGCGCTGGAGCATCGGGCGGTGGTCTGGGGCCGGGAGAGCGGTGAGCTGACGGCGGGGCTGGAAGCTCTGGCATCAGGTGCTCCCGCGGCTCACGTGGTCTCGGGGATTGCTTCGGGTTCTGGTGCGCCGGTGTTTGTGTTTCCGGGGCAGGGGTCGCAGTGGCTGGGGATGGGGCGGGGGCTGTTGGAGTCCTCGCCGGTGTTCGCGGCGCGGATCGGTGAGTGTGAGGCGGCACTCGGGTCCTTCGTGGACTGGTCGCTGACCGAGGTGCTGAGCGGCGATGACGATGCCTGGATGCGGCGGGTGGATGTGGTCCAGCCGGTGTTGTGGGCGGTGATGGTGTCGCTCGCTGCGGTCTGGGAGTCGCTTGGGATCAAACCGGCTGCCGTCATTGGCCACTCGCAGGGTGAGATCGCGGCTGCGGCGGTCGTGGGTGCGTTGAGTCTGGAGGATGCGGCCCGGGTGGTGGCTCTGCGCTCGACGGCGATCCGGGATGAACTGGCCGGTCGCGGCGGCATGTTGTCGTTGGCGACCCGTGCTGAGCAGGCGTCGGGGTGGGTTGAGCCGTATGGCGATCGGGTGTCCGTCGCCGTTTACAACGGGCCCGATGCCACGGTGGTGGCCGGTGATCCGCAGGCGCTGGATGAGATCGCCAGGGTGGCGGAGGCCGCTGGCGTTCGTGCCCGCCGGGTCCCCGTGGATTACGCCTCGCACTCCGCGCAGGTCGAGGACATCCGGGAGCGACTGCTGGAGGCCCTTGCTCCGGTGACTCCCTGGCCGTCCCTCGTCCCGGTCATCTCCACTGTTACTGGTGGGGTTTTGGACACGGCCGCGATGGATGCCTCGTACTGGTACGAGGGTCTGCGCAAGCCAGTGCGTTTCACCGAAGCGATGACTACCGCTCTTGCCGAAGGTCACAGCCGCTTCACCGAGGTCAGCGCGCACCCAGTGCTGACCACCGGGGTGCAGGCCATCGCGGAGGCGGCGGAGAAGCAGGTCACGGTCGTCGGTACGCTCCGCCGGGACGAGGGCGAGAGCGCCCGCTTCATCGCGAGCGCGGCCGAACTCTGGGTCCACGGCACGGACATCGACTGGTCTGCCGTCTATGCGGGGCGTGCTGTGCAGCGCGTCGACCTCCCCACGTACGCCTTCCAACGCGAGCGCTTCTGGCTGGAGGCATCCGGCACCACCGGCGACCCCGCCGAACTGGGTCTCGGCGCCGCAGACCACCCCCTGCTCGGTGCCGCCGTGAGCCTCGCCGCCGACGGGGGGCTGGTCCTGACCGGCCGACTCTCGCTGCGGACGCATCCCTGGCTCGCGGACCACGCCGTCACGGGAACCGTCCTGTTCCCAGGAACCGGCTTTGTGGAGTTGGCGATCCGGGCCGGCGACGAAGTCGGCTGCGGACACCTCACCGAGCTCACCCTCCAAGCCCCCCTGGTCCTGCCCGAGCAGGGCGCCGTCCAGCTCCAGGTCGTCGTCGGCGCCCCCGACGAGAGCGGGGACCGACAAGTGACCGTGCACTCGCGCCCGGACGGCGGGGAGGCGGACGCCCCGTGGACCTGGCACGCCGAGGGTGTTCTCGGGGCTGAGGCCGTCGAGCCGCCCGCGACCGATCTCACCGTCTGGCCCCCGCAGGGCGCCGACC
Organism: Streptomyces sp. NBC_00287; assembly: GCF_036173105.1. Lineage (NCBI taxonomy): Bacteria > Bacillati > Actinomycetota > Actinomycetes > Kitasatosporales > Streptomycetaceae > Streptomyces > Streptomyces sp. NBC_00287. The sequence goes on along the minus strand of NZ_CP108053.1, from coordinate 1,318,674 downwards.
CCCTCGATGTGTCCGGCTTCTACGAGGGCGCCGAGGCGGCCGGTTACGGCTACGGCCCTGCGTTCCAGGGTCTGCGGGCCGTGTGGCGGCGAGGCGGTGAGGTTTTTGCCGAGGTCGAGTTGGGGGAGTCCGAGCGGGCGGAGGCGGGCCGGTTCGGGATTCACCCGGCGTTGCTTGATGCGGCGTTGCATGCGAATGGGTACGGCGATTTCGGCGGCGATGGAGGGGCGTTGCGGTTGCCGTTTGCCTGGACGGGTGTGTCGTTGTTCGCGGCGGGTGCCGACTGCCTGCGGGTGCGGATTACGGCGGCCGGAGACGACGCTCTTGCGGTGGAGGTTGCCGACGGGACGGGTCAGCCGGTTGCTGAGGTGCGTTCATTGGTGCTGCGTCCGGCTGCGGCGCTGGGCGGTGCCCGGGGTGCTGAGGCCGATGACCTCTTCCGTACGGAGTGGGCGTCGCTGCCGTTTGCCGAGGAGGTCACAGGGGCGGGGGTCTGGGCTGTTCTCGGGACGGAGGACCCGTACAACGTCGCCGCTGCCGTGCAGGGCGCCGGGATCGCGGTGGACTCGCATCTGGACCTCGACGGCCTACGCGCGGTCCTGGACGCAGGGGTTCCGGCACCCGAGGTGGTACTGGTCTCCGTCCCATCGGTGGACAGCCGCGAAGGGCTAGCCGAGGCCGCCCGCCAGGCCACGACGGATGCGCTGACTCTCCTGCGGGAGTGGCTGGCGAACGACGCCTTGAACGACACCCGGCTGGTGTTCGTCACCCGGGGCGCCGTGCCTGCGGGCGGCGACCACAAGCTGACCGACTTGGTCACCGCTCCGGTGTGGGGTCTGATCCGCTCCGCGCAGTCGGAGAATCCGGGCCGGTTTGTGTTGCTGGATGTGGACCCGGAGTCGGGCGCCGACTTTGTCGCCGAAGGGGTTTCGGCTGCGCTGGCGGCGGGGGAGTGGCAGTTGGCCCTGCGGGGCGAGGATGTTCTCGTGCCGAGGCTGGCCCGTGCTGATTCGGGCGCGGCGCTCGTGCCTCCGGCTGGTGAACGGGCCTGGCGACTGGACACGGTGGCCTCCGGCACCCTGGACGGGCTGGCTCTGCTGCCGTTCCCGGAGGCCACGGCGCCGCTCGCCGCCGGGCAGGTCCGGGTCTCCGTCCGAGCCGCAGGACTCAACTTCCGGGACGTTCTGATCAGCCTCGGGATGTACCCGGGGCAGCCCATCCTGGGCAGCGAGGCCGCAGGCGTGGTGGTCGAGGTCGGGGAAGGCGTCACGCATCTCGCTCCCGGCGACCGCGTCATGGGTGTCGTGCAGCACGCGTTCGCTCCCTTGGCAGTCGCCGATGCCCGTGTGCTGGCACCCGTCCCCGAGGGGTGGTCTTTCGAGCAGGCGGCGTCGGTGCCGGTGGTGTTCCTGACCGCGTACTACGGGCTCGTCGACCTCGGCTCCGTCCAGCAGGGTGACACGGTTCTGGTGCATGCGGGTGCCGGCGGTGTCGGCATGGCGGCGATCCAGCTCGCCCGGCACTTCGGCGCGACTGTCCTCGCAACCGCCAGCCCCGGCAAGTGGGATAAATTGCGGGGCCTGGGCCTGACCGACGACCAGATCGCTTCCTCCCGCGACCTCGACTTCCGAGACAAGTTCCGCGGAGCGGGTGTGGACGTCGTCCTCAACTCCCTTGCCCGCGAGTACGTCGACGCCTCCCTCGAACTCCTCGCCCCCCAGGGCCGCTTCGTGGAGATGGGCAAAACGGACCTGCGCGACCCCGAGCAGCTGACACAGGCGAACCCCGGGATGACGTACGCACCGTTCGAGCTGGGTGAGGCCGGGCCGGAACGCATGGGCGAGATCCTCACCGAGGTGCTGTCGCTCTTCGCGGCGGGTGTGTTGGAGCCGTTGCCGGTGCGGGCGTGGGATGTGCGCAGGGCTCGGGAGGCGTTCCGGTTCATGAGCCAGGCGCGGCATGTGGGCAAGGTTGTGCTCACGATGCCGCCGGTGCTGGATCCCGAGGGCACTGTCCTGATCACCGGTGGTACGGGCACGCTCGGCTCGCTCCTCGCCCGCCACCTCGTGACCGGGCATGGGGTACGGCATCTGCTGCTCACCAGTCGGCAGGGGCTGGCGGCGCCGGGCGCGGCCGAACTCGTAGCGGAACTCGGTGAGTTGGGTGCTGTCGTAGAGGTGGTGGCCTGTGACGCAGCCGACCGCGATCAGCTCGCTTCCCTGCTGGACGGACGGCACCTGACAGGCGTCGTCCACGCGGCGGGCGTACTCGCGGACGGGCTGGTCACCACCCTCACTCCGGACCAACTCGCCACCGTCTGGCGACCGAAGGCCCAAGCAGCCGTCAACCTCCACGAGTTGACCCGCGACGCAGACCTCGCCTTCTTCGCCCTCTACTCCTCCGCCTCCGGCATCTTCGGCGGCCCGGGCCAGGCCAACTACGCCGCCGCGAATGTCTTCCTGGACGCTCTGGCCCAGCATCGCCGCGCCCAGGGTCTGCCCGGGCTCTCGCTGGCCTGGGGCTATTGGGAGCAGGTCAGCGCCATGACCGGCCATATGGAGGGCCGTGACCGGGCCCGGCTCTCCCAGGGCGGCCTTGTCGGGCTGTCCTCGGAGCACGGGCTTGGCCTGTTCGACAGGGCCCTTGCTCTGGATGAGGGGCTGGTGGTGGCCAGCCCAGTCGATCTGGCCGAGCTGCGCGGACTTGCGGCACGTGGCGTGTTGCCGGGGGTGTTGCGGGGGTTGGTGCGTGCATCGGCCGCGGCACGGCGGATGGTGGCCTCAGCGGGGTCGGCCGGTGGCTCGGGCGGGCTGGAGCAGAGGCTGGCACGGCTCAGCGAGCCCGAGCGGGAGCGGTTCCTGCTCGACCTGGTCCGCTCGCATGTTGCCGCAGTCCTCGGCCACGCCGACCCGCGGACCATCGATGCCGAGCGGCCGTTCAAGGACCTCGGATTCGACTCGCTGACCGCCGTCGAACTGCGCAACCGCCTCAACACGGCAACCGGCCTACGACTGCCCGCCACCCTCGTCTTCGACCACCCCACCCCCACCGCCCTCACCCACCAGATCCGCTCGCAGATCCTCGTGGCGGAGGCGGCCGACACGGCTCCGACCCTCGCCGTGGAGCTGGAGCGGCTGGAGCGAGTCATCGGCACCGCAAGCTCCGACGACGTCGTCAGCCACCGTGTCACCGACCGGCTCCGGGCGCTGCTCACGGCCCTGGAGGGCGCGGCGTCCGCGGCTGACGCGGCCGATGACGACGACCTGGACGGCGCCACCGACGACGAACTGTTCGACCTCCTCGACAGCGAGTTGGGGACAGCGTGAACCGATCCAGCCGACTCGACGGGCCGACGGGAGACCCTCGATGAACAACGAGCAGAAACTCCGCGATTACCTCAAGCGGGCGACTGCCGACCTCCGCCAGGCCCGCCGTCGGATCAAGCATCTGGAGGAACAGCCCCCCATCGCGATCGTCGGCATGGCCTGCCGCTACCCCGGCGGCGTCGCCTCGCCGGAGGACCTGTGGCGGCTGGTCCTCGCCGGTGAGGACGCCATCGGCCCCTTCCCCGAGGACCGTGACTGGGACCTGGACGGCCTCTACGACCCGGATCCGGACGCCGAGGGCAAGACTTACGTCACTGCTGGCGGCTTCCTGGACGCCGTTGGCGACTTCGACGCCGAGCTGTTCGGGATCTCGCCGCGCGAGGCCCTGGCGATGGACCCGCAGCAGCGACTGCTGCTCGAAGCCTCCTGGGAGGCCGTCGAGCGCGCGGGCATCGACCCCGGATCGCTGCGCTCCACCCCGACGGGCGTGTTCACCGGCGCCCCGTCGTCCGAGTACGTGTCACGACTGAACAGCGTCCCCGACGGCCTTGAGGGCTACATCAGCACCGGCAATGCCGTCAGCGTGGCCTCCGGGCGGGTCGCCTACACCCTCGGTCTGGAGGGCCCGGCCGTCTCTGTCGATACGGCCTGCTCCTCCTCGCTGGTCGCCCTGCACCTCGCGATCCAGGCGCTGCGCCAGGGCGAGTGCACGCTGGCGCTCGCGGGCGGTGTCACCGTCATGCCGACACCTGCGACCTTCCTGGAGTTCGGCCGCCAGCGCGGGCTGTCGGCCGACGGCCGCTGCAAGGCGTTCGCGGGCGCCGCCGACGGCTTCGGCCCCTCGGAGGGCGTCGGCGTCCTCGTGGTCGAACGCCTCACCGACGCCGTCCGCAACGGCCACCCGGTCCTCGCGGTGGTCAGAGGCTCCGCCGTCAACCAGGACGGCGCCTCCAACGGCCTCACCGCCCCCAACGGCCCGTCCCAGCAGCGCGTCATCCAGCAGGCACTCGGCGCCGCCGGGCTGACGGTCGCCGATGTGGACGTGGTGGAGGCGCACGGTACGGGTACGACGCTGGGTGACCCGATCGAGGCCCAGGCGCTGCTTGCCACCTACGGCCGTGATCGGGATCCGGACCGGCCGCTCTGGCTCGGCTCGGTGAAGTCGAACATCGGGCACACCCAGGCCGCGGCGGGTGTTGCGGGCGTCATCAAGATGGTGATGGCCCTGCGAGCGGGCGTACTGCCGAAGACCCTCCATGTCGACGAGCCCACCCCGCACGTCGACTGGGCGGCGGGCCAGGTCAAGCTCCTTACCGAGGCCCGCGCATGGGCGACGGTCGACGACCGGCCCCGCCGCGCCGCCGTCTCTTCCTTCGGTATCTCCGGGACGAACGCCCACGTCGTCGTGGAGCAGGCCCCCGTAGATGAGCAGCCCGGCCCGGATGCGGTCGCGGGCGTCGGCTCCCCGATCGTCCCCTGGCTGGTCTCGGCCCGTACCGCCGAGGCACTGGCCGCCCAGGCGGAGCGCCTCACGGACGCCGTGGCCGACACCGACCCCGTCGACGCCGGCTGGAGCCTGCTGACCACTCGCGCCACGCTGAACCACCGTGCGGTGGTGTGGGGTTCGGAGACGAAGGAGCTGTTCACCGGCCTGCGCGCGCTGTCCTCCGGCGGGGTCGCGCCCAACCTCGTTACGGGCACGTCGGGTTCGGGTGTCGATGCGCCGGTGTTTGTGTTTCCGGGGCAGGGGTCGCAGTGGCTGGGGATGGGGCGGGGGTTGTTGGAGTCCTCGCCGGTGTTCGCGGCGCGGATTGCTGAGTGTGAGGCGGCACTTGGGTCTTTTGTGGACTGGTCGCTGACCGAGGTGCTGAAGGCCGATGACGACGCGTGGATGCAGCGGGTGGATGTGGTCCAGCCGGTGCTCTGGGCGGTGATGGTGTCGCTTGCCTCGGTGTGGGAGTCGCTGGGTATCGAACCGGCCGCGGTGATCGGTCACTCGCAGGGTGAGATCGCGGCTGCGGCGGTCGTGGGTGCGTTGAGCCTGGAGGATGCGGCCCGGGTTGTTGCTCTTCGCTCAGCGGCGATCCGGGATGAACTGGCCGGTCGCGGCGGCATGTTGTCGCTGGCGACGGGACCTGAACAGGCATCGTCCTGGGTTGAGACGTACGGAGATCGCGTGTCGGTAGCCGTCTACAACGGGCCCGATGCCACCGTCGTCGCCGGTGACCCGGAGGCGCTGGACGAGATCGCGGCCCTGGCGGAGTCTGTGGGCGTCCGTGCCCGCCGCGTCCCGGTGGACTACGCCTCGCACTCGGCGCAAGTAGAAGACATCCGGGAGCGACTGCTCGACGTTCTTGCCCCGGTGACGCCCCGCACCTCGCGTATTCCGATCATCTCCACAGTGACTGGTGGGGTGTTGGACGCGACGACGATGGATGCCTCGTACTGGTACGAAGGCCTGCGCCGGCCCGTGCGCTTCACCGAGGCGATCCAAGAAACGCTGGTCCAGGGACACTCCCGCCTGATCGAGGTCAGCGCGCATCCGGTGCTCACCATGGGCGTGCAGGCAATCGCGGAGGCGGCGGAGAAGCCGGTCACGGTCGTCGGTACCCTCCGTCGGGACGAGGATGAGAACGCCCGCTTCATAGCGAGCGCGGCCGAACTCTGGGTTACCGGCACTGACATCGACTGGTCGGCCGTATACGCGGACCGCACCGTGCGCCGCGTCGACCTCCCGACGTACGCCTTCCAGCACCGCCGCTACTGGCTGGAGTCCACCACAGGCACCGCCGACGTCAGCCGCGCCGGTCTGGCCGCAACCGACCACCCGCTGCTCGGTGCCGCAGTGAGCCTCGCCGCCGACGGCGGGGTCATGCTGACCGGACGACTCTCCACCCGTACGCATCCCTGGCTCGCCGACCACGCCGTGGCCGGAACGGTCCTCTTCCCGGGCACCGGCTTCGTGGAACTCGCCATCCGCGCAGGGGACGAGGTCGGCTGCGGCCACCTCGCCGAACTCACCCTCCAGGCGCCGCTGATCCTCCCCGAACTGGGCGCCGTACAGGTGCAGGTCTTCGTGGAACTGCCCGACGAATCCGGACGGCGCGCCGTCTCCGTCCACTCCCGGCCCGAGGACCCCGAGACTCCCGCCGAGGAGTGGACCCTGCACGCGGAAGGCACGCTCCTGCCTGAACAGCCGTCCGCTCCGGGGCTGTTCACCGAGGCGTGGCCGCCGACCGGTGCCGAAGCCGTCGACGTCTCCGGTTTCTACGGCGCCGCGGACGCAGCGGGGTATGCGTACGGCCCCGCATTCCAGGGCCTGCGCGCGGTCTGGCGGCGCGGCGCCGAGATCTTCGCCGAAGTGGCGCTCCCCGAGGGCCAGAAGGGCGATGCCGCCCGCTTCGGCCTCCATCCGGCGCTGCTGGACGCCGCCTTGCATGCCCACGGTTGCGGCCCCGCAGAGCCGGAGGAGGAAGGGACCGCCGGGGCGTTGCGGCTGCCCTTCGCGTGGACCGGAGTGACTCTCTTCGCCACGGGCGCCGACCGGCTGCGGGTCCGGCTCCGTGCCGAGGCTGCCGACGCGGTCCGGCTCGACCTCGCCGACGGCACCGGCGCGCCGGTCGCCTCCGTAGACTCGCTGCTGGTTCGCCCGGTGACGGCGGCACAACTCGCGGCGGCCCGCGCGCCACGGACGTACGACATGTTCCGGGTCCGCTGGACCCCTGTGCCCTGCGACCCCGAGGCCGTGCGCCACGCCACCTGGGCCGTGATCGGGGACGACCCGTACGGTCTGGGCGCGGCGGTGCAGGGTGCGGGTCTGGCGGCCGACGCGTATCTGGACGTGGCGGGTGTCCGCGCCGTTCTGGAGTGGGGGGTGCCCGCGCCTCAGGTCGCGCTGTTCGCGGTGACGGCCGCCGAGCCGTCCGCTGCCGAGCCGCCCCCCACCGAATCGACCCCCACCGAATCGACTGTCGCCGAGTCGACTGTCGCCGAGTCGACTGTCGCCGAGTCGACTGCCGTCGAGGCGTTCGCCTCCGAATCGACCGCGCCGGCGCCCTCCGTCGTCGAGCCGACTGCTGCCGAGTCGACTGCCGCCGGGCCGTCCGCCGCCGGGCCGTCCGCCGCCGGGCCGTCCGCCACCGAGCCGACCGCCACCGAGCCGACTGCCGTCGAGGCGTTCGCCTCCGAATCGACCGCGCCGGCGCCCTCCGTCGTCGAGCCGACTGCTGCCGAGTCGACTGCCGCCGGGCCGTCCGCCACCGAGCCGACCGCCACCGAGCCGTCCGCCACCGAGCCGACTGCCGCCGAGTCGACCGCCGCCGAGCCGACTGCCGTCGAGGCGTTCGCCTCCGAATCGACCGCGCCGGCGCCCTCCGTCGTCGAGCCGACTGCTGCCGAGTCGACTGCCGCCGGGCCGTCCGCCACCGAGCCGACCCCCACCGAATCGACCGCCGCCGAGGCGACTGCCGCGGCGCCCTCCGCCCCCGCATCAACCACCGCCGAGGAAACCGCAGCCCGTGTCCTCGCCGTAGTCCAGGAGTGGCTCGCCGAGGAGGCCCTGGTCGATTCCCGGCTGGTGTTCGTCACCCGGGGAGCCGTGCCTGCAGGCGGCGACGACACGCTGACCGATCTCGCCACCGCCCCGGTATGGGGCCTGATCCGCTCCGCGCAGTCGGAGCACCCGGACCGGTTCCTGCTCGTCGACCTGGACCCGGCGGAGCAGCCGGGCGGCACGGACGCCGAGCTGCTCCCGGCGGCCGTCACGGCGGCGCTGGACGCCGGGGAGGGCCAGATTGCGGTGCGCGGTGGGAACACCCTGGCGCCCCGGCTGGTGCGGCCCGAGGCCGAGGGCGCCCTCGTACCGCCCGCGGACGGGGGTCCCTGGCGGCTGGACGCCACGGGCAGCGGCACCCCCGAAGGGCTGGACCTCGTGCCCGCACCCGAGGCGGACGCCCCGCTCGCGCCGGGCGAGATCCGTGTCGCCGTGCGTGCCGCGGGCGTCAACTTCCGCGATGTGCTGCTGACCCTGGGCATGTACCCGGGCCGCCCGATCCTCGGAAGCGAGGCGGCCGGTGTGGTCGTGGAGGTCGGCGAGGGAGTCACCCGTATCGCTCCCGGCGACCGTGTCACGGGCCTGATGACCGAGGGCTTCGGCCCCCGTGTGGTGACGGACGCCCGGCTCGTCGTACCGATCCCCGAGGGCTGGTCCTTCGAACAAGCGGCGTCCGTCCCCGTCGCCTTCCTGACCGCGTACTACGGTCTCGTCGACCTCGGTTCCGTCCAGCAGGGCGACACCGTCCTGGTGCACGCGGGCGCCGGTGGCGTCGGCATGGCGGCAATCCAGCTCGCCCGGCACTTCGGCGCCACCGTCCTAGCAACCGCCAGCCCCAGCAAATGGGATGCACTGTGGCGCCTCGGCCTGACGGACGACCAGATCGCCTCCTCCCGCGACCTCGACTTCCGGGAGAAGTTCCTCGCCACCACGGACGGAGCGGGTGTCGACGTCGTACTGAACTCCCTCGCCCGCGAGTTCGTCGACGCCTCCCTCGAACTCTTGCCGCGCGGTGGTCGCTTCCTGGAGCTCGGCAAGACCGACATCCGGGACGCCGAACAGGTCGCCGCCGAGCGGCCCGGAGTCCGTTACGCCGCCTTCGAGTTGAGCGATGCCGGTGCCGAACGGATCCAGGAGACCCTGGGTGAGCTCATGCGCCTGTTCGAGGCGGGGGTGCTGGAGCCGCTCCCCGTGCGGGCGTGGGATGTGCGCAGGGCCCGGGAAGCGTTCCGGTTCATGAGCCAAGCCCGGCACACGGGCAAGGTCGTGCTCACGATGCCGCCGACACTCGACCCCGAAGGCACCGTCCTTATCACCGGAGGCACCGGCACGCTCGGCGCACTCCTCGCCCGCCACCTGGTCACCGGACATGGGGTACGGCATCTGCTGCTGACGAGCCGCCAGGGCCTGGAGGCACCCGGCGCGGCCGAACTCACCACAGAGCTAAGCGAGTTGGGCGCAACCGTAGAAGTATCCGCCTGCGACGCAGCCGACCGCGACCAGCTCACCGCCCTGCTCGACGGACGGCGCCTCACAGGCGTCGTCCACGCGGCGGGCGTACTCGCCGACGGACTGATCACCACCCTCACCCCGGACCAGCTCACCACCGTCTGGCGCCCCAAGGCCCAAGCAGCCATCAACCTCCACGAACTCACCCGCGACTCCGACCTTGCCCTCTTCGCCCTCTACTCCTCCGCCTCCGGCATCTTCGGCGGACCCGGCCAGGCCAACTACGCCGCCGCCAACACCTTCCTGGACGCCCTCGCCCACCAGCGGCGCGCCCAGGGACTGCCCGCCACCTCCCTGGCCTGGGGTTTCTGGGCGCAGACCAGCGCCCTGACCAGCCACCTCGGGGACAGGGAGCAGGCGCGGATGGCCCAGGGCGGCATGCTGCCGCTCAGCACGGAGCGTGGGCTCGCAATCTTCGACGCGGCCACCCGCATGGACGGCGCGGTCGCGGTGGCCGCCGCGCTCGACCCGGCAGGGCTGCGCGACCGTCCCGACCGGCATGTGCCGCCGTTCCTACGGGAGTTGGTCACCGTCGCCCGACGGCGGCGCGGCACCGCGGCCAACGACGTGGTCGAGTCGGCCTCCGGTCTTGCAGGGCGGCTCGCCGGACGGGACCGGGCCGGGCGGGACGAGGTGATGCGCGAGGTGGTGCGTAGCCATGTCGCCGCCGTCCTCGGCCACGCCGACACGGCCGTCCTCGACATGGCCCGCGAATTCCCCTCCCTGGGCTTCGACTCGCTCACCGCCGTCGAACTGCGCAACCGGCTCGGCGCCGTCACCGGTCTGGCGCTGCCCGCGACGCTGATCTTCGAGCACCGTACGCCGGAGGCGCTGGCCCGTTACCTCTCCCAGGAGTTGGAGGGCGCTGCCGTGGCAGGAGCCGCTCCGGTGGAGCCACGTGCCGCGGACCCCGACTCGCTCAGCGGGATCTTCGTCCGCGCCTGCCGCGAGGGCCGGTTCGCGGAGATCAGTACGGTGCTGCGGACGGCGGCCGACTTCCGCGCCTCCTTCACCGGCCCGGCCGAGCTGGCGAAGCTGCCGCAGCTCACCCCGCTGGCACGGGGTAGCCGGGCGCCCCAGCTGATCTGCTTCCCGACCTTCGCCTGGAAGCCCAGCGTGTACCAGTACCTGCCGTTCGCCTCCGCGCTCGGTGACACCCGTACCGTCTCCGCCCTCTCCCTGCCGGGCTTCATGACCGGCGAGGCGATCCCCGCCGACCTGGACGCGCTGACGCGCACGCTGGCCGAGGCGATCCGGCAGAACGCGGGGGAGGAGCCGTACGCCCTGCTCGGCTACTCCAGCGGCGGGCTGATCGCGAGCGCGGTCGCCCGCCATCTGGAGGAGACGGGCGCAGGCCCGGCGGCTCTGGTGATGGTCGACACCCACTGGTGGGACACGGCCGGCGGCTTCGACCTCGACCCGTGGGCCACCAGCGTTCTCAGCGGGCTGCTGAACCGGGTCGGGGAGAGCGAGCACCAGGGCGAGAACTGGGGCGACGCCTGGGTCACCGCCCGCGCCCGCTATCTGTATCTGGACTTCCGCCAGGCGGAGTTGGCGGCTCCCACCCTGCTGGTGCGGGCGGCCGACCCGATTGGTCCGGAGGGCTCCCGGCGGCGCGCCGACTGGGGTTACGAGCACACTGCGATCGAGGTCCCTGGCGACCACTTCACCTTGATGGAGCCGGGGAAGGCCGCGGGGACCGCCCGTGCCGTCGACACCTGGCTGACGGAGCTTTCCGTACGCCCGTAATCCCCCTACGCACGAGAGGAGCGGCAGTGTTCGAACTCGCGGGACGGACCGCCTTCATCACCGGCGGCGCCCAGGGCATCGGCCTCGGCCTGGCCCGGGCACTCGCCAAGGAGGGCGTACGGCTCGCCCTCGCCGACATCGACGCGGACGCGCTCGCCGCGGCCGGGACCGAGCTGTCGGAGCTCACCCAAGCGGTCGGCTTCGCCCTGGACGTCACCGACCGCGACGCCTACGCCCGGGTCGCCGACGAGGCCGAGGAGCGCCTCGGCCCGGTGTCGCTGCTGTGCAACAACGCGGGCGTCGGCGGCAGTTATCCGGTCAGCGCGATGACGTACGCACTGTGGGATCTGTTCGTGGGGGTCAATATCGGCGGTGTGGTCAATGGCCTGCAGACCTTCCTGCCCCGCATGATCGCTCGCGGGGAGCCGGCCCATATCGTCAACACCGCCTCCACCGCGGGGCTCGCGCCCCAGGGCGGGCAGGCGGGCTATATGTACGAGGGCACCAAGGCCGGGGTGATCGGTCTCTCCGAGGGGCTGTCCCGGCAGTTGGCCCACGAGGGCCATCCCATTGGGGTGACGGTGTTCTGTCCGGGCCTGGTGGCCACCAACATGGTCGCCACCGGCCGGGCGGCGCGCCGCAGGATCACCGGCGATCTCGGGCTCACCGCCGCACAGGAGGAGGACCGGGAGCGGCTCCTCACCGAGCAGGACTTCTATCTGCGGCAACTCGGGCTCTCCCCGGACGCCGTGGGGGAGATGCTGATCGAGGGCGTACGGTCCGGGAAGCCGTATGTGATCACCGACCGTGGGGTGGCGGAGCCGCTGGCCGCCCGGTCGAAGGCGCTGTTCGTAGCGCTGCCGCCGGAGACGGAGAACGACCGGCGGATCGCCCGCCATGTCGCCGCGCAGATGCGGGAGGCCGCCCGGTCGGGCAGCAAGACCCACTGAGGTGTGGCGCGTCGGCGCAGAACGGGGCCACCACACGAGGCGGGGGAGCCCGCGTGGTGGCCCCGGCGCCGTTGCGACCCCGGGGGAGGTAGGCCGCACCGGCTGGACCGCCCGGCGGTGAACCGCTCGGGCGACGCTCGGGTCTCAGGCGATGTCGCGGCGTCGGAAGCCGCCCAGACCGACCGCGGTGAGGGTGGCGGTGAGCAGCACCAGCAGCAGGAGCGGTGTCGCCCGGAAGTCCGCCGACGGCAGGTCCGGAATGTGGGTGAAGGGGGACAGGTTCATGACGGTCTGATCGAGCTTGAGCACCTCGCCGAACTGGCCGATGACCAGGGCGACGGCCAGCACCGCCCAGGCGACGGCCGTGTACCGCGGCAGCAGCCCGAACAGCAGCGCGCACAGACCGATCAGCGTCCATACGGCGGGCACCTGGGCCAGCGCGGCGCCCAGCACCCGCGGCACTTCGCCTGCGACGTCGCCGCTGTTGAGGCCGTGGGCCAGTCCCGCCGCGAGACCGGCCGAGCCGAGCATCACGACCGAGCCGAGGGCGGCGACCGTCAGATGGCTGCCCGCCCAGCTCATCCGGTCCACGGCGGTGCTCAGCACCGGGTCGATCCGGTGCGCGGACTCCTCGCCCGACAGGCGCAGCGTCGCCTGGACCGCGTAGGCGCCGACGACGACGGCGATGAGCGAGGTGATGGTGGCCAGGAAGACGTCCACGATGCTGCCGCTGCCGCCGAGGTCGCGCAGCAACTCGTCGATGTTCGGGTTGTCCTCGGCCACGTCGACCATGCCGTCCGCGACCCCGCCGAACGCGGCGCCGACGACCAGGAAGCCGAGCGCCCAGCCCAGCATGGAGCCCTTCTGCAGCCGCCAGGCCAGGGCGAAGGGGGAGCGCAGCGCGGGGGACGCCTCGACCGGCCCGAGGACGGGCGGCAGCACACCGGCGCCGATGTCCCGCCTGCCGACGAGCACACCGACCGCGGCGACGAGGACGACGACGGCGCCGGCGAACAGCAGACCCACCGCCCAACTTTCCTCGGTGTACGGGCGCATCATCTCGGCCCAGCCGATGGGCGAGAGCCAGGTCAGCCAGGACAGGCCGCCGTCGGAGGCGCTGGCCGCGTCACCGGTGGCGCGGAGCAGATAGGCGAGCCCGAGGACGGCGCACGCGATGCCGTTGGCGGAGCGTGCATGGTCGGTGAGCTGGGCGGTGATCCCCGCGACGACGGCGAAGAAGACACCGACCCCGGCGCAGCCGAGCGCGAAGGCCCAGGAGCCGGTGGCGGGCAGATCGGTGTTCCGCAGGCCCAGCCCTAGGAGCAGCGCGATGACGAGATTCATGCCGGTGACCAGCAGCAGCGAGCTGGCGAGCCAGGCCTTGCGGCCGAGGACCGCAGAACCGGCCAGCTCGGCACGGCCGCTCTCCTCCTCGGCGCGGGTGTGCCGTACCACCATCAGGATGCTCATCAGGCCGATGATCGTGGCCATGAAGGCGACCAGCTGGTAGGCGTTGACGCCGCCGGTCGTGGTCAGGTCGAAGGCGCGTCCGCCGAGCGCGAGCATGGCCGGGTTGGTCTCGACCGTCTCGGCGAGGTTCTCCCGCTCCTCGGCCGTGCTGTACAGGTCGTTGTTGCTCTGGGCGGACGCTGTGGTGAACAGGACGATGCCCAGGATCCAGACGGTGGCACGGACCCGGTCGAGCCGGAGGGCGAGGCGCAGCAGCGTCCAGGTGCCGGCGTAGTCCTTCACCGCGAGGCCTCCGCCCGGTCGCCTTCCTTGTCCCGGACGGTGGTGTAGTGCCGCATGAACAGGTCTTCAAGGGTGGGCGGTTGACTGACGAGGCTCCGCAGTCCGAGGGTCGTCAGATGCTGTACGGCGGTGTTGAGGTCGCCGGAGTCGACGTCGAAGGTGACCGTGCGCCGGTCCTCGCCGCCGATCCGCACGTTGTGCACACCGGGGAGGCGCGCGAGGCCCTCGACGGCCTCGGTCAGCTCGGCGTGGATCGAGGTGCGGGTGAGATGGCGCAGCTGGGTGAGGGTGCCGGACTCCACCGTACGGCCGCCGCGGATGATGCTGACCCGGTCACACAACCGCTCGACCTCGGACAGGATGTGACTGGAGAGCAGCACCGTACGGCCGCGGTTGCGCTCCTCGTCGATGCAGTCCTGGAAGACGGACTCCATCAGCGGGTCCAGACCCGAGGTGGGCTCGTCGAAGATGAGCAGTTCGACATCGGAGGCGAGGGCGGCCACCAGCGCCACCTTCTGCCGGTTGCCCTTGGAGTAGGCGCGGCCCTTCTTCTTGGGGTCCAGCTCGAACCGCTCTATCAGCTCGTCCCGCCGCTTCCTGCTCGCTCCGCCGCGTAACCGGCCCAGGAGGTCGATGACTTCGCCACCGGAGAGCGTCGGCCACAGGGTCACATCACCGGGGACATAGGCGAGCCGCTTGTGCAGCTCCACGGCGTCCGCCCACGGATCGCCGCCGAGCAGCGACACTTCGCCGCTGTCGTACCGCAGCAGCCCCAGCAGGACGCGGATGGTCGTCGTCTTGCCCGAGCCGTTGGGGCCGAGGAACCCGTGCACCTCCCCGGCCTCCACGCCGAGATCCAGCCCGTCAAGAGCTCGGGTGGGGCCGAACGTCTTGACCAGTGAGGAGATTGAGATCGGTGGCGTCATGATTTTAAGACTACTTGAACATTTTGAAATTTGCGAGAACTGGAAGAAGAGTGAATGGCCGGTTAGGGTGATTGAAGGAGGTACGGAACACGTGTCCACAGGCAGAGCAGAGTCAGCGGGCGAAGTGCCCACGGCGACGGAGGGGCCGGCGGGAGGTGAGGCCCGAGCAGTGGAACGGCTCGCGAGCCGGTTCGCCGAAACGGGGCTGCCCCGTATGTCCGCACGGGTCTTCGCCGCCGTCCTCGTCTCCCCGAGCGGCGCGCTTACGGCAGCTGAAATCGGCGAGTTTCTTTCCATCAGCTCCGGCACCGTCTCCACCGCCGTCCAGAGCCTCGTCCGTATCGGTCTCCTCAACCGGGAGAACCAGCCCGGCTCCCGCCGCGATCTCTACCGGGTCCGCGAGGATCCCTGGCCCGACGTCTTCGCCATCCGCAGCCTGTGGCTGAGGGAGTTCGCGAAGGGCGCCATGGAGGACATCGAACTCCTCGACGAGTCCAACACCGGCGGCCGCGCCCGCCTGATGGACATGCGGGACTTCGGCCTCTTCGTCATGCCCAAGCTGGAACAGATCGTGGTCGACTGGCGGGAGTACCGGGCCGCCGACCCCGCCGACCCCTCCGACGCCGAAGGCTCCAGCGCCTGAACCCGGTTGCTGCCCTGCCCGGCCGGGCACCGTGAAGCGCTGGTGAAAACCCTGTGGAAGCGGTGTCAGTGGGGCCCTTTATGCTGCACCGGACGATCACGCGGTACCAGGGGAGGGCGCGGCATGTTGGGCAAGCTGTTCGGGAGAGGTGCGGAGAGATCGGCGGCGCATCCGCATGCCCTTGCCCCGCGCAAGCAGAAGCACGGGACGTACGCGCTGCGCGCGCTGGGGGACACGCGGGTGCTCGCGCTGGTCGAGGCGGCCGACGCGGGTGACTGGCAGGCGGTCAAGGCGGCGCTGGCAGCCTTCGACCTCGGCCGTGAGCAGGCGGTTCTGGGGCAACTGACCGATGTGGACGGGGTGGAGGAGTGGATCGTCCGGGCCGCCGAGGAGGACAAGGACGACAAGGAGCTTCGGGCGACCGCACTGCTGATATCGGGTGCCCGCCATGTCGCCTGGGGCTGGGAGGCGCGCACGTCCGCCCGTGCCGTGGACGTCAGCCGTGAGCAGTGGCAGACCTTCTACGAGCGGCTGCGCATCGCCGAGGACCATCTGCTCGAGGCCGCCGAGCTGCGGCCCGACTGGGCCACGCCGTGGCGCCATCTGCTCACCTCCGGACGCGGCATGTCCGTCGACGACAGCGTCCAGGAAGCCCGGCTCGCTGCCGGTCTGCGCCGTGATCCGCTGAACCTGGACATCCACCTGGAGTGGGTGGCGCACCTGCAGCCCCGCTGGGGCGGAGAGCCGGGCCAGGCCCTGGAGTTCGCCCGGAAGGCCTTCGCCGCCGCGCCCGACGGGCACCGGCTCGGCTGTGTCGTCGCCATGGCACACATTGAGGATTGGGTGGAGTCCGACGACCGCGAATGCCTGCAGCAGCCGCGGATCCGGACCGAGTTGAGAGCGGCCGCGGAGCGCAGCATCCTGCACCACGCGTACGAGCGCCGCCTGGGCTGGCAGGGCGACTACAACATCTTCGCCATGGCCCTCTCGCTGGCGGGCAGTAGCACTGCCTCCAATGTCTTCCGCGAGCTGGAGGGTGTGATCACCCAGTGGCCGTGGACCTTCATGGCGGACCCCGAGAAGGCGTACGCGCGCTTCCGCAAGGCCTTCTGAGCCACCCGCCATACCGGCTGCACCGGCCACACCGTCAGCGCCCGTCTCCGGCCGGTCCCGCGGACCACCGCCCACCCCCGCCGCTTCCTTCACCCCGGACTGCCCCATGCCTCTGCGTGACACCTCCGCCCACCAAGCCGCCACCGACCGTACCTTCCAGGTCGACCTCCGCGGCCTGGTGGACCTCCTCTCCCACCACCTCTACTCCAGCCCCCGCGTCTACCTGCGCGAACTCCTGCAGAACGCGGTCGACGCCCTCACCGCACGGCACGCCATCGAGCCCCAGGGTGCCTTCGGTATCCGGCTGTACGCGGACGGCGCAACCGTACGCGTCGAGGACGACGGCGTCGGTCTCACCGAGGCCGATGTGCACACCTTCCTCGCCACGATCGGCCGCAGCAGCAAGCGCGCCGAGAAGATCGCCGAGCAACGCGGCGACTTCATCGGCCAGTTCGGCATCGGCCTGCTCTCCTGCTTCCTGGTCGCGGACGAGATCCATGTCCTGAGCCGCTCCGCCCGCACCCCCGACGCCCCCGCCGTGGAGTGGCGCGGACGCGGCGACGGCAGCTACACCGTCCGCACCCTGCCCGCCTCCGCCCGCCCCCGGCCCGGCACCACCGTCACGCTGACCCCGCGCGCCGACGCGGGCGAGTGGACCCGCCCGGCACAGGTGCACGCGCTGGCCCGGCACTTCGGCTCCCTGCTGCGCCACCCAGTGACCTTCGACGACGGCACAGGCGGCCCGGGCGCGCCCGTCAACCCCGACCCGGCACCGTGGGCGCGTACGCATCCCACGCCGGGAGCCCGATCCCGAGCGCTGGCCGCGTACGGCGAGGAGGTCTTCGGGTTCACGCCGCTGGACACCATCGAGCTGGACCTGCCCGCCGTGGGCCTGAAGGGCATCGCCTGCGTACTGCCCGAGGCGGTGCCGGCCGGTCGCCGGCACGGCCACCGTGTGCACGTCAAGGGCATGCTGCTGTCCGAGCAGGCCGAGGAGATCCTGCCCGAGTGGGCCTTCTTCGTCCGCTGCGTCGTCGACGCCGAGAGCCTGCGCCCGACGGCGTCCCGCGAGTCCCTGTACGAGGACGACACCCTCGCCGCCGTACGCGACGCCCTGGCCGAGCGGCTGCGCGCGTGGATCGCCCGGGCCGCCGCCAGCGACCCGGACCTGCTCCATCGTTTCCTCCAGGCCCACCACCTGGCCGTGAAGTCGCTCGCGGTGCACGACGACGAGATCCTGCGGATGCTGCTGCCCTGGCTGCCGTTCGAGACCACAGACGGGCACTGCACCCTCGACGAGTTCGCGCGCACCCACCGCACGGTGCTCGTGACGTCGAGCGTGGAGGAGTTCCGGCAGGTCGCGGCGATCGCCTCGGCCGCCGGGCTCGGCGTCGTCAACGGCGGCTACACCTACGACCGTGAACTGGTCCACCGGCTGCCCGAGATCAGGCCCGAGGCCAGTGTCGCCGACCTCGACCCGGCGACCCTCACCGCCCACCTCGACCCCGTCGACCGGGAGACGGAACTGGCCGCAGCGGCCTACCTCGCCCAGGCCCGCGACGCCCTCGCCGTCTTCGACTGCGATGTCGCGCTGCGCACCTTCCAGCCCGCCTCCGCCCCCGCCCTCCTGGTGGACAGCCGCGAGGCCCGACACGAGCGCACCCGCTCCCAGCTCGCCCGTGAGCAGGAGGGCGGCCTGTGGGGCGACATCCTCGGCGCCCTGCGCCAGGAGGCCCCGCGGGCCCAGCTGATCCTCAACCAGCTCAATCCGCTGGTCCGCACCGCCGTCGCCATCGACGAGCCCGAACTGGCCCGCACCAGCGCCGAAGCCCTCTACGGGCAGGCCGCGATGCTGTCCCGGCGACCGCTCAGGCCCGCCGAATCGAGCCTGATCAACCGCTCCTTCCTCGACCTTCTCGCCCACGCCCTCCGCAAGGACAGCTGACGATGCCGACCGCACCCCAAACCACAGACGAGCTGCTCCAGGCGCTCCAGGAGAACGACCGGCGTCCCTACGGCCGTACCCGCACCGTCACGGCCGAGGAACTCGTCGACGCCGCCGAGCAGTTCGCGGACCCCGTCCCGCTCGTCCACGCGCTCTTCGAACTCCAGGAGGCGTACACCTACGGCTCCGAACCCCGGAAGTCGCCGGTGGTCTTCGCGCGCCTGCTCACCCTGTTCGACGAGCAGCCCGACGTCTTCGACGAGCGTCTGCGCCACATGCTGTTCTGGCGTTTCAAGTGGGTGGCCAACGCCTTGCGCGCACTGCCCGAGATACCGCTGGCGAGCATGCGCCAGTGGCTGACGGAGATGCGCGACCGGTACGAGAAGGCCGACCTCGGCCTCCAGCCGTACTACGGACAGGCCTACCAGCTGGCCGCCCATGTCGGCGAGGACACCACCGTCGCCTACGAGTTGTGGGCGGGCCGCACCCGCACCAGGCTCAGCGACTGCGAGGCCTGTGAGATCTGCGAGCGCGCCCTGTACCACCTCACGGCGGGCGACGACGAGCGGGCGCTGCGCACCTGGGAGCCGGTCCTGGCCGGGAAGGAGTCCTGCCAGGAGGAGCCCGCCCGCTCCGTCTCGTACGCCCTGCTGCCCCTGCTGCGCACCGGCAGCACCGACCGGGCCCGCGAACTGCACCTCGCCGGCTACCGAGGCTGCCGCCGCAACCCCTCGATGGCCCAGGAGGTCGGCCGGCACCTGGAGTTCTGCGCACTGACCGGCAACGAGGCACGCGGCCTGGAACTGCTCGCCGAGAACCGGAACCTGTTCGACGAGGTCGACTCGCCGCTGGATCTGCTCGGTTTCCTCACCGGCGTGGAGGTCCTCCTCCAGCGCGTCGAACTCCTCGGCCACGGCGAACTGCCCGCCGCCGGGTACGCGGGCCGCACCTGGACGGTGGCCGGCCTGCGCGCCGAGGTGCGCGGCCGCGCCGGCGACCTCGCCGCCCGCTTCGACACCCGCAACGGAACCACGGCCCACACCGACCGCCGCAAGGCCCGCCTCGACCGCGCCCCGCTCGTGGACGCGCTGGAACTGACCCTGCGCACCCGCGCCCTCGACGACGTGGCCCCGGCCACCCCGGTCGCCGCCTCCGCCGCTGCTACGGCCGCCGCCGTCCCCGACTCCCTGCCCGAACTCATCCTCCGAGCACGGGAGTTGCACGAGCAGGGGCACCCGGACGCACTGGCCTGCTGGGCACGGCTGCGTACGCTCGTCGCCGCCCGCGACTACGCCCATCCCGAGGACCCGGCCGTGGGCCCGCTCGACCAGCTGCGTGCGGATCTGCTGGCCGAAGAGGCGGGCCGGGCGGGGGAGAAGGACGAGTTCGCCGACGCCGCCGCCCTGTTCGAGGAGGCCGCGGCCCTCTACGACGACGCGGGAGTTCCCGGCTACGCGGCACTGGCACGAGCGAGCGCCCTGCTCGCCGCCGCCGAGATTCCCGGGGAGGACGCCGCCGACACCGAGGCGAAGGCCGCCGCGCTGACCGCCGCCCACACGGCGATGGTCCGCCTGCACGAGGAGACGACCGGTCTCGCCCCGTACCAGGAGGCCCGCCTGCTGCGATCGCGCGCGACCGCACTCGGCCTGCGCCTGCAGACCTCGCCGAGCGAGGAGCACGCCGCCGCGGCGCTCGCCGAGGTGGACCGGCTGCTCGCGTTCGCCACCCGGCACGAGATCGCCGGCCCGATCTCCGGCGCCCTGCTGCTACGGACCAGCGCCTACGCCATCTCCGGCGACCTGCCCGCCGCGGTCACCGAGATCGACGCCCTCCTCGACCGTCTGAAGGCCCACGGCCCTGCCTGGCACCTGCCCCGCACCCTTGGACTGCGTGGCCGACTCCAACTCGCCCTCAGGGACGCGCAGACCGCGCACGCGAACCTCACCGAGGGCCTGCGGCTGGCCGCCGACTGGCCGGCCGACGCGGTCGACGCCGCCCGGCTGCACGGTGATCTGGCCGAGGTCTGTATGCACCTGGGCCGCCCTGACGAGGCCCTGCGGCACCTGACGCGCTCCGCGGAGCTGGAGCTGCGCAGCGGCAGCCGGACGGACGCGTTCTGTGCCTACAGCAACGCGGCACAGCTCACCCTCGACCTGGGCCGCGTCGAGGACTGCATCGCTCTGCTCGACTCCCTGCTGGCGGAACCGGACGTCACCGCCGGAGAGCTGGACGACCGGATCGTCGCTCAACTGCGCCTGACCCGTGCCCGCGCACTGCACACGGGGGAGGACCTCAAGGCCGCCACGGCGGAGTTCGTCGCCCTCGCGGCCGAGTCGGCAGGCTGGGACGACGACCCGGGAAGCCACGCCATGATCGCCGCGGAGACGGCCGTACTCCTCGGCGAATCCGGCGAGTTCGGCCGCGCCCGCGAGGCCGCGGACCAGGCGCTCGCCGCCCACGCCCGGGCCCCGCGCTACGAGCAGCTCAGCAACTGCCTGCGCGAACTCGCCCGCCTCCAGGCCCAGCAGGAGGGCCCCGACGGCCTGGCAGGCGCCCGCGTCTTCCTCACGGACGCGGGCCGGATCGCCGACGAGGCCCGCGCCGCCGAGTACCAGGCCCACGGCCGCTCCCTGGACACGGCCCTGGCCTATGAGCACGGACGGGTCAACGCTTACGCCGGCGAGTACGAGGACGCCCTGACCGCCGTGGACAAGGCCCTCGCTCTGCTCGGCGAGCCGGGAACGGACGAGGACCGCGCCGGCGAGTGGGCCGAGTGTGTCCGCCTCGCCGGTGCCGTGGAGGGCATCTACCTGGAACGCCCGGCCCCCGCGCTCACCCGCCTCGACGCGGCGATCTCCCGCCTCAGCGCGCTCGGCCACACCGAGGAGACCGAGGCGCTGACCTCCCTGGCGGCCCGACTGCGCGACGAGGGCTGACGCGGCACGCTGAAAAGGGCGCCTGGCGGGGGCAACTGCCCCGGTCAGGCGCCCCTCGACACGGGACCCCGCGTCACTGCCCCGAACGGGACCTCGGGCTCAGGAGAGGTCGAACCGATCGAGGTTCATCACCTTGTCCCATGCGGCCACGAAGTCACGCACGAACTTCTCTCCCGCGTCCTTGGACGCGTAGACCTCCGAGACGGCTCGGAGCTGGGAATGCGAACCGAAGATGAGGTCGACGGCGGTGGCTGTCCACTTGACCTCACCCGTGGTGCGATCCCGACCCTCGAAAACGTTCTCGTCCGAGGTGGACGCCTTCCACTCCGTGCCCATGTCGAGCAGGTTGACGAAGAAGTCGTTTGTCAATGTCTCCGGGCGGTCGGTGAAGACTCCGTGCGGGGATCGCTTGAATCCGGTATTCAGGGCCCGCATGCCGCCGATCAGAACCGTCATCTCGGGAGCAGTCAGCGCCAGCAGGTTGGCGCGGTCCAGCAGGAGAGTCTCCGGCGACAACTTCTCCCCCGACCGGAGGTAGTTGCGGAAACCGTCCGCCTTGGGTTCGAGCACGGCGAACGACTCCACGTCGGTCTGCTCCTGCGAGGCATCCGTGCGCCCGGGAGAGAACGGAACGGTGATGTCGTGCCCGGCGTCCTTCGCGGCTTGCTCGACGGCCGCGCACCCGCCCAGGACGATCAGGTCAGCGAGTGAAACCTTCGTTCCGCCGGTCTGTGAGGCGTTGAAGTCCTGCTGGATCCGTTTCAGGGTCTGCAACACCTCGGCCACCTCGGGCAGGTTGTTGACCTCCCAGTCCTTTTGCGGTGCCAGCCGAATCCGTGCCCCGTTCGCCCCGCCGCGTTTGTCGGTGCCACGGAAACTCGCCGCTGCCGCCCAAGCGGTGGTGACCAGCTGGGAGATGGACAGCCCCGAGGCGAGGATCCCGGCCTTGAGGGCAGCGATGTCCTCGTCCCCGATCAACTCGTGATCAACCTCGGGAACCGGGTCCTGCCACAGCTGGGGCTCGGCGATCCACGGGCCGAGGTAACGGGAGACGGGTCCCATGTCGCGGTGCAGCAGTTTGTACCACGCCTTGGCGAACGCTACCGCCAGCCTGTCCGGGTTCTCGTGGAAGCTCTTTGCGATCGGCCCGTAGACCGGATCCAGCTTCAGCGCGAGGTCCGTCGTCAGCATCATGGGAGCGTGCTTCTTCGACGGATCATGAGCATCGGGCACGGTGCCCCTGGCCGAGGGATCCGTGGGAGTCCACTGCTTCGCGCCGGCGGGGCTCGTCGTCAGCTCCCAGTCGTACCCGAACAGGTTGTCCAGGTATCCGTTGTCCCACTGGGTCGGCGCGGAGGTCCATGCGCCCTCGAGCCCACTGGTGAGCGCGTCGGCGCCCTTGCCGCTGCCGTACGTGTTCCTCCAGCCGAGACCTTGCTGCTCGGTGGGGGCTGCCTCGGGTTCCGGGCCGATGTAGCTGGCGTCGACCGCACCATGGCACTTGCCGAAGGTGTGGCCGCCGACGATGAGCGCAACCGTCTCCTCGTCATTCATTGCCATGCGCCCGAATGTCTCTCGAATGTCCCTGGCGGCAACCATCGGATCCGGGTTGCCGTTGGGTCCCTCGGGATTGACGTAGATGAGTCCCATCTGTACGGCACCGAAAGGACCCACGAGTTCCCTGTCGCCGCTGTATCGCTCATCTCCGAGCCATGTGTCCTCGGGCCCCCAGAAGATCTCCTCGGGCTCCCAGATGTCCTCGCGCCCGAAGCCGAACCCGAACGTCTTGAACCCCATGGATTCCATGGCACAGTTGCCGGCGAAGACCAGCAGATCGGCCCAGGAGATTTTCCGGCCGTACTTCTGCTTGACCGGCCAGAGCAAACGGCGCGCCTTGTCGAGGCTCGCGTTGTCCGGCCAGCTGTTGAGCGGGGCAAAGCGCTGCGCTCCGCTGCCGCCGCCACCCCGGCCGTCTGCGATGCGGTACGTCCCGGCGGCATGCCAGCTCATCCGGATGAACAGCGGCCCGTAGTGACCGTAGTCGGCCGGCCACCAGTCCTGGGACCTCGTCATCACTTCGAAGACATCCTGCTTCAACGCGTCGACGTCGAGGGTGGCGAACTCTGTCGCGTAGTCGAAATCCTCGTCCATCGGATTGGAGCGGGACGAATGCTGGTGGAGAATCTGAAGGTCCAGCTGATTCGGCCACCAGTCCCGGTTCGTCTTGGGCCGAGTCGGCGTGGGAGTCGGGGAGGGGATTGCTGGGTTTTCGCTTTCACTGCCGGACATGCCCGTCCTTCTTCCTGTCTCCGTGTTTCCTTGTGCTGGGTCGGCGTCCGTATGGTCGCGTACCGCAGGTGGCATCGCCACGAAACACGCAGAGCGCCCCCGCATGACAAACGGACGAGAAGAGACGGATTTCTCGAAGCGGGGGCGCCAGGAAGTGCCTTTTATGGGAGGAAGCCTTGTCTTCCTTTGTGGAACAGGGTCAGCGGGTGGGGTCCAGGAGGATCTTGCGGACGCCGTCGGAGCGGTTGGCGAACAGTTCGTACGCCGCCGGGCCTTCGGAGAGGGCGAAGCGGTGGGAGACGACCGCCTCCGGCTTGATCCGGCCGGCACGGGTGAGGGCGATCAGGGTGGGGAGTTCGTAGTGGATCGAGCAGAGCCCGATGGCGAACTCCAATTCCTTGATCTGCGCCAGTCCCATGTGGAAGGGGAACGCCTTGTTGTGGCTGACCCCGATGACGCTGACCCGGCCGGCCTGCCGGACCGCCTTGAGGGCGAGCTCGATGGTGGCGTCCGAACCCACGGCCTCCACCACCGCGTCCGGTCCGCGTCCGCCGGTCATGTCCCGCACGGCGGCCTTCGCGTCCTCGCCCTCGACCGGCACGACCCCCAGGCCGGCGGCGAAGGCGCGGCGCTCCGCGACCAGGTCCGCACCGAGCACGCGGGCGGCGCCCATCGCGAAGGCGGACTGGGCGGCCATCAGGCCGACCGGGCCGAGGCCGATGACCAGAACGGTCTCGCCGGGCTGGATGCGGGCGCGGCGGCAGCCGTACCAGGCCGTCGGGGCGTTGTCGGTGAGGACGACGGCGGCCTCGTCGGAGATGCCCTCGGGCAGGGGCACCAGGTTGATGTCGGCGTACGGCACGGAGAGTGCCTGGGCCTGGCTGCCGGGGAGTTGGGGGCTCACGCCGTAGCAGAGCTCCGTACTGGACTTGGCGCGCTCGCACCGGGCGGTGAACCCGGCCGCGCACGACCGGCACAGTGTGCAGCCGGCCGAGGCGGGCACCAGGACCCGGTCGCCTGGCTTGAAGCGGGTGACCTGGTCGCCGGTGTCGACGACCACGCCGACACACTCGTGTCCCGGTGTGTAGCCAAGTTCCGGGCTGAACGGGTTGCCCTGGTAGATGTGCAGGTCGCTGCCGCAGATGCCGGCGGTGGTCACCTGGACGACCGCGTCGGTGGGGCTGGTCACCGCCGGGTCGGGGACATCGCCGTAGCGGATGTCGTGACGGCCGTGGTAGCTCAGTGCCTTCATCGGATCGCTCCCTCCCCTCTGCCCGCTCAGTCCGCGATCTTCAGCACGAGCTTGCCGTGGTTCTCCCCACGGAACAGCCGCATCAGCGTGTCGGGGAAGTCCGCCACTCCACCGGTGACCACGTCCTCCAGGGACGTCAGCCGGCCCTGCTCCCGCCACGCGGCCATCTGCGCGATGCCCTCGGCGTAGCGGTCGGCGTAGTCGAAGACCACCATGCCCGTCATGGTGGCCCGGTTGACCAGCAGCGACAGGTAGTTGGCGGGGCCCTGCGGCTCGGTGCTGTTGTACTGGGAGATCGCGCCGCAGACGATGACGCGGGCACCGCGCGCCAGCCGCAGCAGCACGGCGTCCAGGACGTCGCCGCCGACGTTGTCGAAGTACACGTCGACGCCGTCGGGAGCGTACTCGCGCAGCGCCTTGCGGATGTCCTCGCTCCGGTAGTCGATCGCGGCGTCGAACCCGAATTCGTCGACCACCATCCGGCACTTGGCCTCGCCGCCGGCGATGCCGATGACCCGGCAGCCCAGGATCTTGGCGATCTGCCCGACGACACTGCCGACCGCCCCCGCCGCACCGGAGACGACGACCGTCTGCCCCGGCTCGGGACGCCCGATGTCGATCAGGCCGAAGTAGGCCGTCAGACCCGACATGCCGAGAGCGCCGAGATACGTCGGCAAAGGGGCCGCCGCCGGGTCGACCTTGGTCACGCCGAGCCCGTCCGACACGCAGTACTCCTGCACGCCGAACGAGCCGGACACATGGTCCCCGACCGCGAACCCGGAGTGCCGGGAGGCGATCACGCGTCCCACCGCACCGGCGCGCATCACCTCACCGATCTCCACCGGGCGGATGTAGGACCTGCCCGCGTTCATCCAGCCGCGCATCGCCGGGTCGATCGACAGACAGAGCACCTGCACCAGGAACTCCCCGTCTCCCGGCTGCCCGACCGGCTCCTCGACGTGCTCCCAGTCGGTGGGCCGCGGCTCTCCCACGGGACGTGCGGCCAGGCGGACCTGGTGGTTGCTTCTGCTCATCTCCGGCGGCTCCTTCGACGGTCGCGCTGTCGTGCATACCGTCCAGTCGGTATGGTCGGTGACTGTACGGTGCCGTCCCGCAGGAGGCAAGAGGGGCTGACGCGGCGTACGGCGTAAGCGTGCGGCTCCCGTCGCAGGCGCGGAGTTCCGTCACTCGCAGAACGCGTTGACGCCCTCGTCGCTCGGCGAGCCATGAGACCAGCCGCGCCTTGCTTCCGGTGTCCAGGGGAAGCCCGACTTCTTCCCGGTTGAATCGTAGGTCCACCCCGCGGGTGGTCTGCGCCCGGGCGGGCTCGGCCTTCCGCCGAGCCCGCCGCGCCGGCTCCACACCGGAGCCGGACTCGTGGCACGCCGTTAGCGCTGCAGTGTCAGCAGACCCGGACGGTAGGGCCATTGGCCGTAGTCGCCGCCGGAGTTGGGGTCGCGTCCCTGGTAGAGGAACTGCAGGTTGCAGGGATCGACGGTGAAGGTCTGATCGGCGCTGGTGCGGATCAGTTCGCCATGGCTGATGTCGTTCGTCCAGGTGGCGCCGCTGTTGGCCTTGCCGGCGAAGGGGTTGCTCTCGGTCGCGGCCTGGGGTGTCCATGAGCCGTTCAGACTGGTGGCCGTGAACGAGCGGAAGTAGCGGCCCTGCGAGCCGATCGCCTCGACGATCATGAGGTAGCGGTTCTGGCCCTGGAGCTTGTAGACCTGCGGGGCTTCGAACAGGTTGTTCGTCGTATCGCTCATGATCGTTGTGTAGGTCGAGCCGAAACTGCCCGGGAAGTTCCCGATCGGCATGCTGGCCCGGTAGATCTTGCCGTTGTCACCGGCGAAGAACAGGTACATGTTCGTGCCGTCAGCGATGAGCGTCTGGTCGATGGGTCCTGTTCCGGAGTCGGGGAGGCTCCCGGAGAAGAGCACCTGCTGTGCTGACCAGCCATTGGGGTTGGTGGGGTCGCTCGACGTCCGGTAGGAGAAGGCGCTCCCACCTCCCCACTGGTAGGCGAGCACCCAGATGTTCTTCGGCGCGAAGTAGAAAAGCGTGGGCGCGACAGTGGAAGTCGACATCGTGTTCTGGCTGGCCGAGGCCATCTCCGGCCAGTTGGTGAACAGGCCGAAGTTCATCGAACCCCAGCCCGTTCCCGCTCCCGCGCCGTGCGTCGTCGCATAGACGAGATGCTTGCCGTTGTAGGGGGCGACGGTGAAGTCCTTGAGCGAGGCCCACCCAGCCTTGGGCTGCGCCAGCGCGCCCGTTGATGTCCAGCGGTATGTCGACGGAAGATCGCACGGGCCAGGGTTGCCGCTGCCGACCTTGACGAGCTGCCACTGCTGGTTGGCGCCACCCCAGTCGTCGTACTGGACGATGTTCGCGTTGTCGGCGGTGGAGCCGCCTTGTACTTCCAGGGCCTTGTTGCTGTGGCGCGCGATGAGCCGCACGTAGCCGTCCGAGCTGCCGGCCAGTCGCCACTGCTGGTTGGTGCCGTTCAGGTCGGCCCACTGGACGATCGAGCCGCCGTTGGCGGTGGAGAAGTTGTGGACGTCCAGCACCTTGCCGGAGTGGCGGGACTTGATGCGGTAGTAACCGCCGCCGGAGTCGACGAACTGCCACTGCTGCTGGTTCTGATCGTTCCTGGTCCATTGGGTGATGCGGGCGCCGTCGTTGGTCGCCAGGTTGTAGACGTCCAGGGCCTTGCCGCTGTTGCGGTTGACCAGCACATACGAGGCGTTGGGGTCTACGGTCGCCGCGTCGGCGGGCTGGGCACCGAGGAAGGTAGCCGCGAGCAGCAAGGGTGCAAGGACGGCGAGTAAGCGTCTTGGACGGACCGGGGACGGGCGGCGAAACCACACTGGAGGGCCTCCTTTGGGGGCAGGGGCATCTCGAAATGTTTCGAAGAATTTCCGAATGCTTCGACGCCACAAGCTAGGAATGCGGGGCTCTCTGGTCAAGGCCTGTCACCGATCTGTCTACAAACAGCGCCTCCCCTTTGGGGTTGACAAGCTGTCACGCCGACTAAAAACCCCGGAGTTTGCGGTACAGCTCGCCAGTCCAAGGCGTCCGCGCGGAGGGCAAAAGTCGAGCAAGCGGCGCCCGCGCGCTCGTCCCGGCCCCGGCCCTGCGGCGTCCGCCGACGGTGGCGCCGGGGTTCGCCGTCCGGCTCGCCGGGATTTCAGAATGTTTCGGGCGAGGAACGGAAACTTTTTCGGCGGAGAGTATTGACGATCCATCGTCAATACTTCAATCTCCCTGTCTGGGAAACCGGCCAAGGTTCGAGATATCGAACCTTGGCGGCCCCTGAGCAATCTGTGCTGCACGGCAGATCCACGCACAGCTGCACTCCGATGACCGCGGTGTCCGGTGATTCCGTGCTGCCCGGGTCCCGGCCCGCCCGGTCCGTCTGCCGAGTGGGAGCGGACGACGCATTCCCCTGCGCTTCAGTCCTTCCGTGATTTCTACCTTGGAGGCACAGCCATGGGCTCGTATGCCCTTCCCAGACCCGTTATCCGCCGGAAGATCCGCGGTCTGCTGTTGGCGCTGGTCGTCGGCGGCCTCGGTGCGGCCGGCACGCTGGCCGCGCCGCCGCCCGCACACGCCGCGGAGAGTACGCTCGGCGCCGCGGCGGCGCAGAGCGGCCGTTACTTCGGCACCGCCATCGCCTCGGGCAGGCTGGGCGACTCGGCGTACACGTCGATCGCGAGCCGCGAGTTCAACTCGGTGACGGCCGAGAACGAGATGAAGATCGACGCCACCGAACCGCAGCGGGGCCAGTTCAACTTCACCGCCGGTGACCGCGTCTACAACTGGGCGGTGCAGAACGGCAAGCAGGTGCGCGGCCACACTTTGGCCTGGCACTCCCAGCAGCCCGGCTGGATGCAGAGCCTCAGCGGCAGCAACCTGCGCCAGGCGATGATCGACCACATCAACGGCGTGATGACCCACTACAAGGGCAAGATCGTCCAGTGGGACGTCGTGAACGAGGCCTTCGCCGACGGCGGTTCGGGAGCCCGGCGCGACTCCAACCTGCAGCGCACCGGCAACGACTGGATCGAGGTCGCCTTCCGCACGGCGCGCGCCGCCGACCCGGCCGCCAAGCTCTGCTACAACGACTACAACGTCGAGAACTGGACCTGGGCCAAGACCCAGGCCATGTACAACATGGTCCGCGACTTCAAGCAGCGCGGCGTCCCGATCGACTGCGTCGGCTTCCAGGCCCACTTCAACAACGACAGCCCGTACAACAGCAACTTCCGCACCACCCTGCAGAACTTCGCCGCCCTTGGCGTCGATGTGGCCATCACCGAGCTCGACATCCAGGGCGCCTCGCCCACGACCTACGCCAACGTGACCAACGACTGCCTGGCCGTCCCGCGCTGCCTCGGCATCACCGTCTGGGGTGTGCGCGACAGCGACTCCTGGCGACCGCAGCACACGCCGCTGCTGTTCAACTCCGACGGCAGCAAGAAGCCCGCCTACACCGCCGTCCTCAACGCACTCAACGGCGGCTCCACTACGCCCCCTCCGGGTTCCGGACAGATCAAGGGCGTCGGTTCAGGCCGCTGCCTTGACGTGCCCGGCAGCAGTACCACCGACGGCACCCAGCTCCACCTGTGGGACTGCCACAGCGGCACCAACCAGCAGTGGACGCACACCGCCTCCGGTGAACTCAGGGTCTACGGCAACAAGTGCCTGGACGCCGCCGGCACCGGCAACGGCGCCAAGGTCCAGATCTACAGCTGCTGGGGCGGCGACAACCAGAAATGGCGCCTCAACTCCGACGGATCCATCGTCGGCGTCCAGTCCGGCCTCTGCCTCGACGCCGTCGGAGCCGGCACCGCCAACGGCACCCTGATCCAGCTCTACTCCTGCTCGAACGGCAGCAACCAGCGCTGGACCCGCACCTGATGGGACCTGCCACAAACGAAAGGGGTGAACCGATGAAGACCTACGGTGCGGCTTCCCCCGCCCCTCCACGCAGACATCGCTGGTGGTCCCGGGTCGCCGCCGTGGTGGCGGCGGCCCTCGCGATCGGCATGCTCGCCGTGGTGAATCCGGCGCCCGCCGAGGCGGCGACGGTGGACACCAATGCCTGGTACGTCCTGGTCAATCGCAACAGCGGCAAGGCGCTGGACGTCTCTGGCACATCCACCGCCGACGGCGCGCGGGTCAGCCAGTGGACGCGCCACGACGGAGCCAACCAGCAGTGGCAGTTCGTGGACTCCGGCGGTGGCTTCTACCGCCTCAAGGCCCGGCATTCGGACAAGGTTCTCGACGTGGCCGGCGCCTCGACCGCAGACGGTGCCGCGATCCAGCAGTGGGCCGACCACAACGGGGCCAACCAGCAGTTCCGCCTGGCCGACTCCGACGCGGGCCACGTCCGGCTGATCAACCGCACCAGCAGCAAGGCGGTCGAGGTGCAGGGCGCCTCCACCGCCGACGGTGCCAACGTCGTCCAGTACTCCGACTGGGGCGGCGCCAACCAGCAATGGCAGATGATCAAACTGTCGTCCGGTGGCGGCGGATGCGGCAGCGCCCCGTCTCTGGCGAGCGGTACGCACACGATTCAGAGCGGCGGCAAGAGCCGCAGCTTCATCCTCAGGGTTCCCGCCAACTACGACAACAGCCACCGCTACCGGCTGATCTTCGCGTTCCACTGGCGGGGCGGAACCGCCGGCGACGTCGCCTCGGGCGGCACGAGCGGGAACGCCTGGTCCTACTACGGCCAACAGGAACAGTCGAACAACGGCGCGATCCTCGTCGCCCCCCAGGGCCTCGGCAACGGCTGGGCCAATTCGGGCGGTGAGGACGTCACCTTCGTCGACGACATGATCCGGCGCATCGAGGCCGGACTCTGTGTCAACCCGGCACAGCGCTTCGCCACAGGATTCAGCTGGGGCGGCGGTATGAGCTACGCACTCGCATGCAGCCGGGCGAACGTCTTCAGGGCCGTCGCGGTCATCTCCGGCGCTCAGATCAGCGGGTGCAGCGGCGGCACCCAGCCCATCGCCTACTTCGGAATCCACGGCATCAGCGACAACGTCCTCAACATCGGGCAAGGACGATCCCTGCGCGACAAGTTCGTCGCCAACAACGGCTGCACCGCCCAAAGCCCGCGCGAGCCCGCCCCGGGCAGCCGAACGCACATCACCACCACCTACTCGGGCTGCCGTGCCGGATACCCGGTCCAATGGGCCGCGTTCGACGGAGGCCACATACCCGGTCCGGTCGACGGCTCCCCCAACGAAAGCGGCGTCGCCACCTGGACCAAAGCAGAGATCTGGAGGTTCTTCGCACAGCTCCAGTGACCCGCCCGCACAGCGGAGTGGAGCCAGGACGATCCTGGCTCCACTCCGTCGACGTCTAGAAGAAGCCGAGCTTCCGAGGGCTGTAGGAACACAGGAGGTTCTTCGTCTCTTGGTGGTACACGAGCAGTACCCACGTTGACCTGCGGTGACGGTGCGCTGTCGGCGGGCGGATGGCAACGTGGTCCGGGAATGGCCCGGATCTTGGTCTCGGACATGTGACCCGGACTACCCTTCGGCCTCCTCAGTGCGAGACGTTCACAGGCGCAGCTGCCGCTTGTCGTCAAGCTTCGGCGGGGTGCAGCAAAGACAACGTTCGGTTCAGCAGCGGGCTTCCGGACGTCGTCGGCGGCCGAAGAGCGGCGAGGGAGCGAACCTCGTCGTTGAGTCGAGCAGCGGACCCATAATCCGTCGGCCGCGGGTTCGAGTCCCACCCGCCCACCTGCGCAGGTCTCTGACCTGCGGAAACGTTCATTCTTTCGGGTGGAGGAGCATCAACTCTGCCTGAACGGACTGAATCCGTTGCTCGCGGGTTTGGTGTTGTGGCTGTCGGTGGCTCTTCGAACTGGCCTGACCTGCATAGATGTGCTGCCGCCGCGGTCGGGGACGTTGCTGAATATGGCCGGTGTGAGCGGCTGGACGTCGAATTCGGGACGCTGGCAGGACACAGGGAAACGGGTGTCCGTTCCGATGCCGTGCCGTCGATGCCCGCCAAGGCTGGGCAGGGGCATCCGAGTGGTGGGGTGGCGCGAGGTTGGGCCTCGGCTTCGCTGATCACTGAGCCGCTGCTGAGGTCGGCCGGAGCGACGGGCTTAACGGCCCGTACTGAAGACGGCCGAACTTCTCAAGGAGTCGCATCACGAGGCTGCGAGTCGTGGCCGCGAGGTACTACGAGGCGTTGGTCCGCTACGGGGAAAGCGTTCTCGTGACGGACCTCCAGGGCCGGCATCATCAGGGCCGCTGCTCGGGTTCGGCGGGTGCCGAGGGTGAGGTCGGTGGGGTGGCCCTGGTCGCGCAGCGGGGTCGTGATGCCGGTGTGGGTGCGGCCGTAGCGGGTGGCGTGGCGGCTTTCGTCGTGGTTGGAGAGGGCCCAGGTGGCGGGGGCGCCGACCGTCGCCATCGGTGATCGTGGGGGCGATGACCTCCCTTAGCTTGTCTGCCTCGCGGGCGCGCTTGAGGAAGTCGAAGTTGGGTGTGGCTCTGTGGGAGGGATGGCTCCGCCGGCGCACATTCGGCCAACGGCGCGAACGTATCGGAGGCGGATCAGTGGCTGAGCAGCCAGCCGATTCGGTCGTAGGCGAGGACCTGGTAGCCGACCATGATCACAAGGAGCCGGCGGGCCGCGCGGGGCAGGCCGGCGAAGTTGAGCGCGGCCACCGCGCCGAAGAACACAGTGAGTTCGAGGAGTAGGCGCACTGGTCCGGGGGTGTGGATATCGCTCTCGCCAGAACGGGACGGGTCATCCGGCACGGCGAAGGAACCCCCCGCCCAGCCCACAGCCACGGGTAATGCGACGACCGGCAGCCAGCGCCACGGAGAGGGGACCTTGCGCCAGGACCCTCGGCGACGCCCACCGGTACGTCGCCGACATGCTCGCCGGCATGGACGTCCGGTACGACCTGGGCGACGACCACCGGCTCGTCGGCACCCTGTGCCCGGACATGAAGTTGACGCTGGAGCGGCCCGACCCGGACGTCGGCACCGCGGTGACCCGGTCGGCGGACCTGCTGCGTGAGGGTCGTGGGCTCCTACTCGACCTCGTCGACCGCGCGCAGGTCCGCGACGCCGCGGCCGCGTGGACCGGACGGGTCAACACCGTCACCGCCCGCATGGACCGGGTGGACGTCGACGCGTTGCTCATCCGGCCTGACGGCTGTGTCGCCTGGGTCTTGCCTACCGGGCAGGGCCTCGCCGCCACCACGCTGGTGCGTGCGCTGGGCACATGGTGCGGCCAACCGGCCTGAGCACCGCATTAACAGTCGTCTCAGGTTCGCTCCGTATGAAGTAGGCGTCCAGATGAGCGAGGCAACTCGTATGTAGGAGGCTAGTGATGGCAGTCAACGCAGCGCCGTCCGGGGAAGCGCCGGCCGGTCGGTTGGCAGGCCGGTGGGTGCCGTGGTTGGTGATTGGCTTGTGGCTGGTGCTGGCGGCGGGCATGGTGCCGCTGAGCGGAAAGTTGAGCTCGGTCACCACCGACAGCGCCGTAGACACCCTGCCGGCCAGTGCCGAGTCCACCAAGGTGGCGGTGCTGGACGACAGTCTCCCCGGCGGTGACAACAACACGTTCGTCTTCGTGTACCACCGAGCCGACGGCATGACCGACGCCGACCGCGCGACGGTCGAGCGCCACTACAACACCCTTGCCAAGCGGTACCCGCCGAAGGCGAAGGCGACGGCGGCGGCCGGCGAGGACGACGAGGGCTCACCGACGAGCCCCTCCACCGACCGCAAGGCGATGATGTTCACCCTCGAGGTGAGCACGGCCTACGGCGCACCGGAGGACATCGTCGGCCCGTTACGTGACGCTGCGAAGGACCGCCCCTCCGGCCTGGAACTCGACGTGACCGGCCCGGGCGCGATCGACGGCGACATGGATGCCGTCTTCGACGGCATCGACGTGCAGGTCCTCCTCACCACCATCGTCGTCGTCACGCTCCTGCTCATCCTCACCTACCGCAGCCCGGTGTTGTGGATCATCCCGCTGGTGGCCGTCGGCGCGGCCGCACTGACCTCGATGGGGACCGTCTACCTGCTCGTCAAGGGCTTCGGCATCGTGGTCAACGACCAGAACTCGGCGCTGTTGACGATCCTGGTCTTCGGCGTCGGCACGGACTACGCGTTGTTGCTCATCGCTCGATATCGGGAGGCACTGCACCACCATGAGAACGTCCGGGTCGCGATGGTCCACGCGCTACGCGGCGCGGCGCCGGCCATCGTCGCGTCCGCGGCCACCGTGGTCGCCGGCCTGCTCTGCCTGCTCGTCGCGGACCTGAACAGCACCAGCGGGTTGGGCCCGATCGGTGCGGCCGGCATCCTGTGCGCGCTGGTGGCCATGCTGACGCTGTTCCCGGCGGTGCTCGTGGTGCTCGGCAGGCGGATCTTCTGGCCGGCCATCCCGCGGTTCAGCACGGCCGTGGAGGAGAAGCCGGGGCTGTGGGGACGGCTCGGCACCGCCATCAGCCGTCGCCGGTGGGTGGCGACGCTCGGCTCGTTCGGAGTCCTCGGCGTGCTCGCCCTCGGGCTGGCGGGCAACACCGGCGCCCTGCGGGAGCAGGACCAGTTCCTTTCCGCGCCGGAGTCGGTCACCGGCTTCACCGTTCTGCGCCAGCACTTCCCGGAGCTCGGCGGCCAGCCGATGACGGTCTTCACGCGGCCGGCGCACCAGGAGCGGGTGCTCGACATCGTCAAGGACACTCGCGGTGTGGCCCTGGCCATCCCGGAGCAGACCAGCGGTGGCTGGGCCAACATCTCCGTGTTCCCGAAGGACGCGCCGGACACCGTCGCGGAGTACGACACGATCAAGCGGGTGCGTACCGCCGTGCACGCGGTGAGCGGGGCGGAGGCGATCGTCGGCGGGCCGAGTGCGGAGAACCTCGACACCGAGGTGACCATCAAGCGCGACGAGAAGCTGGTGATCCCGCTGGTGCTCGCCGTCGTCCTGATCGTCCTAGGGCTGCTGCTGCGCGCGATCCTGGCCCCGCTGGTCCTGATGGCCACCGTGATCGTCTCATTCGCCGCGGCCTTCGGCGGCAGCGTGTTCGTCTTCGACACGATCCTCGGGTTCAAGGGTGTCGACTATTCGGTGCCGCTGCTGGCATTCCTGTTCCTGGTGGCGCTCGGCGTCGACTACAACATCTTCCTGGCCAGCCGGGCCCGGGAGGAGACCGTGCGTCTCGGCACCAGAGAGGGCATGCTCAAAGCCCTCTCGGCCACCGGTGGCGTCATCACCTCGGCAGGCCTGGTCCTGGCGGCCACGTTCGCGGTCCTCGCCACACTTCCGTTGGTGATGCTGATCGAGGTCGGGTTCCTGGTCGCCTTCGGCGTGCTGCTCGACGCCCTGCTGGTGCGGTCGGTCCTGGTGCCCGCCCTCACCCTGCTGATCGGCCGACGGATGTGGTGGCCGAGCCGGCTGTCGCGTCCAGCGGCAAAGCTGCCGGACGGTCAACAGCCGCTCGCCGACGATGAGGAGCCCGCGCTGCAACGGTGAGCGCGGCGGCACGGACGAGATCCGGGACGGGCCCCAGGCCCGTCCCGGATTTTTTTCATAGGGCTCGACGGCTGTCGCTCTTTGGTCCTGAGCCGTGCGGCCGGGGCTGTGGCCGGCGCATCGCGGTGTCCTCCTGGGCGGTGAGCCGCGCGATCGGGGCGGGCGGGGCCGCGGCCGGAAGGTCGACCCGAAGCAGCGCGCCACCGCGTGCGGAGCGGGCGACGGTGGCCAGGCCGCCGTGGGCGTCGACGACCCGCTGCACGATCGACAGCCCCAGACCGGATCCCGGCAACGCCCGGGCGCTGTCGGCACGGTAGAACCGGTCGAACACCCGCGGTACGTCGGCGGCGTCGATGCCCGGCCCGGCGTCGTCGACCTCGAGCACCACCGACGCGCCCTCGGTACGGAGCCGGACCTGGACCGGCTGGTCCGCGGGAGACCACTTGCCGGCGTTGTCGATGAGGTTGAGCACCGCCCGCTCGAGCGCAGCGGGACGCCCGCTCACCCACACGGAGGTCACGTCGAGCGCGACCTCGACGTCGGGCGTGCGGGAACGTGCCCGGGTCGCGGCGGCCGCCACCACGTCGGCGAGGTCGAGCAGCTCGGTGTTCTCGTCGCTGACGTCACCGCGCGCCAGGTCGGTCAGCTCGGCGACAAGGGTGCTCAACTCGGCCACCTGGGCGCCGAGATCGTTGAGCAGCCTGGTCCGGCTCTCCGCCGGCAGTGCGCTGTCCAGGGTGCCGCGCCGATCGAGCCGGATCAGCAGCTCGACGTTGAGGCGCAGGCTGGTGAGCGGGGTCTTGAGCTCGTGGGCGGCGTCCTCGGCGAGCAGCCGCTGGGCCCGCCGGGAGTCCCGGAGCGCGGCGAGCATGTCGTTGATCGACTGGATCAGCCGCCTGATCTCCCCACCGCCCTCATCCGGGATGTCGGCGTCGAGATCCCGGGTGTGCGCGACATGTACCGCGGCGGCGGTCAGCCGGTCGATCGGTGCCAGCCCGGTCCGCGCCACGGTCCGCCCGACAAGGGCGCCACCGACCACGCAGAGCAGCCCGATCAGCAGCATGCCGAACCCGAACTGGTTGATCGGGCTGTCGTCGGCGACCTGGGCCACCTGGACCGCGCCGTCGCCCGCCCGCAGCGTGTAGATGAGGTAGCCGTCCTCGTCGCTGTCGTTCGACTCCATCAGGTCGGCCGACGCGCCCTGCGCCACGCGCCCGGCGTGCTCGCTGACCGGGGGCAGCGCGGGTTGGCCGGCCGGCGTCCGGGTCGAGCCGTCGGGCAGGATGACCCGCACCAGCCGACCGGATCCGGGATACGGCGGTAGCTGTACCTGCGCCAGACCGGCGCGCTGCGCGTTCGTCACCAGGACGCGGGAGTCGGCGCGCAGCTGACTCTTGGCGCTGTCCTGCAGCTCCCAGCCCAGTAGTTGGCTGGCCACCTGGAAGGCCACGAACACGCTGACCGCGATGGCCGTCGCCGCGATCACCGTCAGCCTGCTCCGCAGGGACCGCCGGCGCCACCATCGGGTCAGCCGGCGCGGTTCCCGGCCGGCGGGCCTGCTCACGGAGGAGTCTCCCGCAACGTGTATCCCAGGCCGCGCAGTGTGTAGATCAATCGCGGCTCACCCTCGGCCTCCATCTTGCGGCGCAGGTAGCTCACGTATACCTGGAGGTTGTTGGCGGTTGCGCTCATGTCGAAGCCCCAGATCGCCTCGAACAGCGCGTCGCGGGTCAAGACCCGGGTGGCGTTGCTCATGAGGACCTGCAGGAGGGAGAACTCGGTCCGGGTCAGGCGCAGCGGCCGTCCGCCCCGCCACGCCTCGAACCTGTCGGGATCGAGCCGGACATCGGCGAACGACAGGATCTGCGACTCCTCGTCGGTCGGCGTGCGCCGGCGCAGCAGGGCCCGCACCCGGGCCAGCAACTCCTCGGTGGCGAACGGCTTGGGCAGGTAGTCGTCGGCGCCCGCGTCCAGCCCCGTGACCCGGTCGGAGACCTGGTCACGGGCGGTCAGCATCAGCACCGGCAGATCCCGGCCCGCGGCCCGCAACCGCCGGCAGGTCTCCAACCCGCCGAGGCGGGGCATCATCACGTCGAGGATCAGCAGATCGAGCGTGTCACCGTCGGCCCCACCGACCCCGTCGAGCACGGCGAGACCGTTGGCGACGGTGCTGGTGTCGTAACCCTCGACCTGGAGCACCCGCTCCAGCGAATCCCGGATGGCCGCTTCATCATCCGCGATCATGATCCGCACGCCGGCCCGCCCCCTTCCAGTCGATGTTTTTGCCGCTCATTGTCCCCGATCAACCTGAGGCCAGGATTAGAGCGTTGTTGGGGACCGCGCTCTTACGGATACCTAAGAAATGGAACCTACTACGAGCATCTGCCCCGCAGTTCGGAGTCGCGGGTGTACTGGGCGATGGCCGCGGTGATGCTGCGTCGGCTTACCGGGACGACCACATCGGCCTGGCGCACCGCATGACCGGCGGGGAGCTGACGCTCGGCGCGGTGCTGGCGCGGCTGGAGGAGCACCCCACAGGCCGAGACGATGCGGGAACAGGTCGCGCAGCTGACCGCACAGCTCCACGAACCCGGCCGGGCCGCCGAGGAAGTCCGGATCACCCGCACGACACTGCTGGGGCTGCCCGCGCCGCCGGCACCGAAGCTGCCGGATCATCCGGCCTACCAGCAGATCATGGCGGTGTTCACCGCGGCCGAACACCCGCTGCGGGCCCGGCAGGTGTGCGAGCCCATGGACCTGGCGGTCGCACCCAACAACATGCACAACGTCCGCCTCAAGCTCAAGCGGCTGGCCGGCCGCGGGATCCTGACCGAGACCGAGCCAGGCTTGTTCGCCCAGCCTCGGCCGTAGCCGACCGGCGTCGCCACGACTTCCCCGCTCGTCCCGCACGAAACGAAGAATCGGGCATCAGGTCTCATACCACCCTCTGGAGACATCTTGGCCAACGACATCGGTCGTAGAAGGCTCTGCCCCGACTGCTGGGGTGGAGCCATTGTGCGTTGGAAGGGGAATCCGCTGCGCGCGGGTTCGGGACCCTCCTCCGAGCTGGCGCGATGGACGCAAGCCGTACGCGGCCCTCGTAGCAATGGTCGAGGCGGGCGCGGGTGTGGCCGCCGCTGGTCAGCTTGACCCTAAGCAGCGAAACGACCGCCGAGTGTTCCACAACGGGTCGCCTGTCGGAGCTACTTCCGCGCCGCTGACAGGTCTTCACCTGGTGAGCTTCGTACGCCACAATGGCTTCAATTCCGCTCGGGGGATTTGGACGCC
Organism: Streptomyces sp. NBC_00287; assembly: GCF_036173105.1. Lineage (NCBI taxonomy): Bacteria > Bacillati > Actinomycetota > Actinomycetes > Kitasatosporales > Streptomycetaceae > Streptomyces > Streptomyces sp. NBC_00287. The sequence continues at coordinate 1,279,923 of NZ_CP108053.1, read as the reverse complement.
CCTCCCCGCACGAACTCGGGTTCGCCAGCCGAGAAAGTCGGATGCGAGGCGCTTCCATAAACGACGTCGGAGATGTGCCGGCGTAACGCGTTGTGGAAGGCGGTTGGAGCCCGAAGCTCCCTGGACCGAGAGGACCTTGTGCGCATGGCGAGCACTATCGACCCGTGAGGGCGCGGCCGCTGCTCGGCCTGGTTTCAGGGGGCGCTCTGATACCCGTCGCAGTGGCCTACCCGTGGGTTGCTCTCATCCCCCTGTTCAGTGCGCTGGCCATACTGGCCTGCGTCGTTGTCCCTGGCGTCTGGTCTGCGAAGCCAGATCGGCGGCGGGATGCCCGTGCCATGACCGAACTACTGCTTGGCATGCCTCCTCGAAGGCGTCGGTGACCCGTGCTCAGACGTGCCGTCACGGGGCTGGCCACAGGCCGGTGTGGAGCTGAATTCCCCGCTCCCGCGGGGTTGGTCTCGCGCCGTGCTCGTCTTCGCCTTCCCGCTTGGTGTGATGCCAGGATGCGGCGCGTTGGGCTTCGTGCAGGCCGCGCACTTGACTGCGACGACCGTCGGTTGATCCTCGCGGCTGTCTCAACCCAGCCCTGTCCTGGTACTGCAGCGAGGCCGGTACCAGGGACCATGAAGGTAGTGCCATGTCCTCCACGGCACGTAGCGCGAGGGCCCGTGTCTCCAGGGCGGTGCGTAAAGCAGTGCTCGGCGAGGCATCCGGAAGGGTCCGATAGGTGATGGCGCGAAGACCGAGGAGGTGCCGACGAACTCGCCGATAGTTTGGTGGAGGGCTGTGCGTCTGACCTGTTCATCGTCGCGCACCTTCACCTCGGCGCTCCGGTCGTTCCCGACTGGGGGCAATCTCGACACTCACCGCACAACCGGATCCGTGGGTTCATCGCCAAGCACTGCTGAGTCGACTCCTTCCAGACTGCGGTTCTTGAAGAACCGCCCGACTACAGTGCTTCACTGCAGCAGTGGGTACGCTTCGCGCGGGTTGCCCGGAGGGTGCCCCAACTTCTGCCACCCCGTTTCGGGGCTCCGTGGCTGGCGATTTCTCGCATGCGAGGCGCCGGTTGGCCCGTGTCTGGTCCGGGAGTCACGCAGAAAGCGAGTGGATTACTCCGCTCTGTATCTGAATGTTCACAAATCGTGACTCCGAGTCCCGGGTGCCTGGAGGGCGAAAGCTCCCGCCGGGCATGCGACTTGTGGCTCTAGAAGAACCCAAGTTTCTTCGGACTGTATGAAACAAGAACGTTCTTCGTCTGCTGGTAGTGCTCCAGCATCATCTTGTGCGTCTCCCGGCCGATCCCCGAGCCCTTGTAGCCGCCGAACGCCGCGTGGGCCGGGTAGGCGTGGTAGCAGTTCGTCCAGACGCGGCCCGCCTGGATCGCGCGGCCCGCGCGGTACGCCGTGTTGGCGTCGCGGGTCCACACGCCGGCGCCGAGGCCGTACAGCGTGTCGTTGGCGATCTTGATGGCGTCGTCGAAGTCGTCGAAGGAGGTCACCGAGACGACCGGGCCGAAGATCTCCTCTTGGAAGATCCGCATCCGGTTGTTGCCCTCGAAGATCGTCGGCTGGACGTAGTAGCCGCCCTTGAGTTCGCCGTCGTGCTCGATGCGCTCGCCGCCGGTGAGGATCCGGGCGCCTTCCTGCCGGCCGATGTCGAGGTAGGAGAGGATCTTCTCCAGTTGGTCGTTGGAGGCCTGGGCGCCGATCATCGTGTCCGTGTCGAGCGGATGACCGGTCTTGATCAGCTCGGTGCGGGCGACCGCCGCTTCCATGAACTCGCCGTAGTGGCCGCGCTGGACCAGCGCCCGTGAGGGGCAGGTGCACACCTCGCCCTGGTTGAGCGCGAACATCGTGAAGCCTTCGAGGGCCTTGTCGCGGAAGTCGTCGTCGGCCCGCCAGACGTCCTCGAAGAAGATGTTCGGGGACTTGCCACCGAGTTCGAGGGTGACGGGGGTGATGTTCTCCGAGGCGTACTGCATGATCAACCGGCCGGTCGTGGTCTCGCCGGTGAACGCCACCTTCGCCACCCGCGGGCTGGACGCCAGCGGCTTGCCCGCCTCCACACCGAAGCCGTTCACCACATTGATCACGCCCGGCGGCAGCAGATCGGCGATCAGGCTCAGCCAGTAGTGGATGGAGGCGGGGGTCTGCTCGGCCGGCTTGAGCACGACCGCGTTGCCCGCCGCCAGCGCCGGAGCGAGCTTCCAGGTCGCCATCAGGATCGGGAAGTTCCACGGGATGATCTGCGCGACGACCCCGAGCGGCTCGTGGAAGTGGTACGCCACCGTGTCGTCGTCGATCTCGCCGAGCGAGCCCTCCTGGGCGCGGATCGCGCCCGCGAAGTAACGGAAGTGGTCGACGGCAAGGGGGATGTCGGCCGCCAGCGTCTCGCGTACCGGCTTGCCGTTCTCCCAGCTCTCGGCGACCGCGAGTTGCTCCAGGTTCGCCTCCATCCGGTCGGCGATCTTCAGCAGGATGTCGGAGCGCTCGGTCACCGACGCACGGCCCCAGGCCGGGGCCGCTGCATGCGCGGCGTCCAGGGCCCGCTCCACGTCCTCCGCCGTGCCGCGCGCGATCTCGGTGAACGGCTGCCCGTTCACCGGGGACGGGTTCTCGAAGTACTGCCCCCGAAGCGGCGGCACGTACTCGCCGCCGATGAAGTGGTCGTAGCGCGCCTGGTAGGAGACGATCGCGCCCTCGGTCCCGGGTGCCGCGTAACGGGTCATGCCGGCCTGCCTCCCTGCAACAGCGCTGCCCGCCGTTGGGCAGCTCTCGGCGCGAGGCTAGGGAGCGGGAGGTTGCAAGGACGTTGCGCGGGTCCGGGGGTCGGGGCGGCCTCCGGGCAGCGTGGGCACGCGGTCCGGTGGCGCGGTCAACTCTGACTGTTCGGGGCGCCTTACGGGCAGCGGGGGCACGCGCTCCGGTGGCGCGGTCAACTCTGGCCGTTCGGGGCGCCTTCCCGTCAGCGTGGGCAGGCGCTCCGGTGGCGCGGTCAGCTCTGACTGGTCGGGGCATCTTCCGGTCAGCGCGGCCCCCGGCCCGGCGGCGCCGCCAGCTCCGACTCCAGCGCGGCGAGACGGGAGCGGACCGGGCCCGTCGGGCGTACGGCGGCCAGCGCCCGCCACACCTCGAGGTCGTCCTCGCCCCAGGGCGCGTGCGCCCAGTCCGCCAGCAGGTCGGGGTCCCGGCGGGCGATCAACGCCGCACGCAGCCCGTCGGCGAGCCGCCGCCTGACCCGCACCACCGCCGGCGCCTGGGAGGCGGGCAGCAGCGGACCGGTGTACGCCGTCGCCGCCGCGCTGACCGCCCCCGCCGCCAGCCGCCGCTCGACCACGTCGACATCCGACTCGACCGGCACGGTCAGCCGGTACGGCCGCGAGGCCAGCAGCCCCGGACCGAGAAGCCGCCGCAGCCGGGCCAGTTCGGCCCGCAACGTTACCGGAGTCACCGACTCGTCCTCGTACAGCGCGCACGACAGCTCGTCGCCGGTCAGCCCCTCCGGGTGGCGGGCGAGCAGCACGAGGATCTCGCTGTGCCGGCGGCTGAGCCTGACCTTGCGGCCACCGGTCAGCAGCTGTGCCTCGTCCCGTCCCAGCGCGGACAACTCATGGGTGTCCGCGGCCGGGCCCGCCGGGGTGAGCAGGGCCAGTTGGGACTCGGCCGCCCGCGCGACCGCCTGGACGAAGCCCAGGCTGTGCGGATGCGCAAGCCCGTCCCCGCCGGTGATGTCCACGGCCCCGAGCACCCGCCCGGTACGCGGGTCGTGCACCGGCGCCGCGGCACACGTCCACGGCTGCACCCGCCGGATGAAGTGCTCGGCCGCGAACACCTGCACCGGCCGGTCGACGGCGACCGCCGTGCCCGGCGCGTTCGTCCCGACCGCCGTCTCCGACCACCGGGCGCCGGGCACGAAGTTCATCCGGCCCGCCTGCCGCCGGGTCGAGGCATGCCCCTCGACCCACAGCAGCCTGCCGTGCGCGTCGCACACCGCGAGCAGATGCTCGCCGTCCGCCGCGAACGAGCCCATCAGCTCACGGAACAGCGGCATCACCCGGGCCAGCGGATGCTCCGCGCGATAGGCGCCGAGGTCGCCGTCCGCGAGTTCCACGCTCGCCGTTCCGTCGGGCCCGACACCCGCTCTCGCGGAACGCCGCCACGAGTCGGCCACCACGGCACGCACCGGCTTCGGCACGGTGCCCGCCGCCGTGAACGTCTCATGGGCACGGAGCAGCATCCGCGCACGCTCGGCAGGGTCGGCCCCCGGCTCCAGGGCCACCCACGGATCGGTCAACTCGGCCTCCCCGGACGGCGATACGGCTGGGGACATCGTCACTCCGGGTACGCGCGCGGACAACCTTTTCGACTGCCGTCACCCGAACGACTGGCCGGATGTCTCGATCCGGCGGGCCTTGACGATCCTCCGGCGGCCCTGACGATCCTCCGGCGGCCTGACGAGCTTCAGGCGGCCTTGACGAGTCCGATGTAGCGCCCCCAGTCCCAGTGGGGCCCGGGATCGGTGTGGTCCGTGCCCGGCACCTCATGGTGGCCGATGATGTGCCTCCTGTCTCTCGGGATGCCGTGTCTGGCGCAGATCGCCGCGGTCAGCGCGGCCGACCGCTCGTACAGGGCGTCGGTGAAGTAGGCGGGCCGGTCCACCCAGCCCTCGTGTTCGATGCCGATGCTGCGGGTGTTGTAGTCCCAGTTCCCCGCGTGCCAGGCGATGTCCGACTCCCGCACGCACTGCGCCACATGTCCGTCGGCGGAGCGGACGACGTAGTGCGCGGACACCTTCTTCTTCGGGTTCTGGAAGACGGCCAGGGTGCCGGAGTAAGTCGTCTGCGTGACATGGACGATCACGAGGTCGACGGTGTACTCCACGGGTCTGCGGGCGTCGGTGAAGTTGGCTCTGTTCGCTCGCTGCCATTCGGCGGTCGGGTGGTCGGGTGCCTGGACCTGTGCGCCGGCCTGTGGGCCGGGGAGCAGTCCGTACGGCACGGCGGCGAGGGCGGCGCCCTTGAGCAGGAGGCGTCTGTTGGTCAGTGGTCGTGCCTGTTCCATCCGGGGTGGTGCCTCTCTGTTGGGTCAGCGCAGGAGCGTCGATGCGGTGTCGCGCAGGCGGGCGTGGACTCCGCGGTGCGTCTCGCGCCGGGGCAGCCACTCCTTGCGGAGTTTGGCCACGCATGTGTAGTTGGTGTCGCACACATTGGCCAATGGCGACTCGACGGCCTGGGTTGCGAACTGGTACGCGTCCAACTCGCTGAAGCCGTAGTCGCGCACCAGCCACTGCACCAGGTCGAGCTGGGATATCCGGAACGCGTCCTCCAAGGGGCGTGCCGATCCGGTCGAGATGATGTGTGTGTCCGACTCGATGCGCGGCCAGGGTGTGGCGAGCCCCTTGAGCAGCTCGACGATCACCACGGTGTTCATCGCGCACTCGACCGCGACACCGCAGGTCTCGCCCTCGCCCTGACGGGCATGTCCGTCGCCCAGACTGAGCAGCGCTCCCTCGACATTCACCCCGAGATAGCAGGTGACGCCGGCCCGCATCTCGGGCGTGTCCATGTTCCCGCCGTGCGCGTCCGGTACGAGCGCCGAGCGGACCTCCAGATTGGCGGGGGCCACCCCCACCGTGCCGTGCAGGGGATCGATCGGCAGCTCGGCCTCGAAGTTGCTGTCGTGCGCGCGGAACAGGGCTGTCCGCCGGGTTCTGTCGAGCTGCCAGATCCAGACCGTCTCCGGGAGCGGCGGCTGGAGCGTGGCCGTGGTGTGGGTCGAGGTGAGCGCGCCGAACAGCGGGACGGTGGTGGACGCGGCCCAGTCACGGGCGGGTTCGATCGAGACGAAGTGCACGGCGACGGTGTCCCCGGGCTCCGCACCCTCGATGTGGAACGGGCCGGTCTGCGGGTTGAGGTACGGGAACTCGCAGACCTCGGACACCAAGTCCTTCTCGGAGCGCACCCGTCCGCCGAAGCAGTCCTCCGTGAACAGGTCCAGCACCGTGCCCGGTGCGATGTGCGCCAGGGGCGGGGCGCCGCCGAACGTCCAGGCATATTCGTCGGGTTGGGGTCGGACGGTCAGGATCCGGGGGTCGCTCATCGCCGCTCAGCTCCGTTCTGCCACAGGTCACGGGGAGGAGGGGCGGGGAGCGCCCTCGCGTGAATCACGGTACGGCGCGGAGGGGTTGGGCCGAAGGGGGCGCTGTGTTTCCGTGGACGGTGGTCGAACTGTGGAAAACTCCGTCACTCGATCGAGTGGAGCCCGCCTGGGATCAGGTCTGTTCGTCCCAGCGAAGCCCGCCTGGAATCAGGCCCGTTCGCCCACCGCCGCCGGATCGTCCAGCACTCTTCGCACCACCCAGTGCGCGGCACCCAGCAGCGGCCCCTCGGGCCCAAGCCGCGACACGGACACGGGACACGCCGCGCCCGCCGTACGCCCGTCCAACTCGGCCTCCAGCGAGGGCAGCAGCCAGGGCGCGAGCCCGGCCAGCGCACCGCCGAGCACCACGCTCTCGGGGTCCAGTAGATTGACCGCCCCGGTCAGCGCGACGCCGAGCGCCTCGCCTGCGTCGTGCAGAGCACCTCGTACGTCCTCGTCCCCCTCGGCCGCCCGACCCGCGAGCAGCCCGACGCGGTCCTCGCCCGGTGCCAGGCCGGCCGCCCGCAGCACGGCCTCCTCGCCGGCGTACTGCTCCAGACAGCCGCGCCCCCCGCACGGGCACGGCGGCCCCTCGGGGCGGACCGGCACATGCCCCAGTTCCCCCGCGAATCCCCGGGTTCCGCGCAGCAGTTGTCCGTCCACGACCACGGCCGCACCGATGCCGATCTCCGCGGACACATGCAGGAAGTCCCGCGGGGTCCCCTCGCCGAGCCAGAGTTCGGCGAGGGCGCCGAAGTTGGCCTCGTTGTCCACGGCCGGCGCGAACTCCGCGGGCAGCAGGGCCCCGAGGTCGACGTCGTGCCATTCGAGGTTCGGCGCGCGGACGACCGTACGGCCGTCGCGTGCGACCAGGCCGGGCACTGCCACCGCGAGTCCGGCGGGCCACAGCCCCTCGCGCTCCGCCTCCGCCACGACCGTCCGCACCAGCTCGGTCAGTTCCCGGATCACCGGTTCGGCGGAGCGCCCCCGGTTCGCGCCGTGCCGCACGGCCCTGGCCCGCACCGCGCCGCGCAGATCGACCGCGCACACCGCGAGGTGGTCGACGCCGATCTCGGCGCCGATGCCGGCCGGGCCGTGGGCGCTGACGGCGAGCGCTGAACCTGGGCGCCCCACCCGGCCCGGCCGCTCCGGGCCGAGCTCCTCGATCAGGCCCGAACGGATCAGCTCGTCCACGAGGGTCGACACTGCCGCACGCGTCAGACCGATCCGTGAGGCGACGGCGGCGCGGGACAGCGGGCCCTCCGCGCTGACGGTGTGCATCACCCGGGACAGATTGCGGCGGCGCATGCCCTGCTGGGTGTCGGGCAGCGCCCGTCCGGGAAGCGGTGCGGTCATTCCTCCGTCAGTCCTCGATCGGTGCGGTTACTGGGCCTTCGTCCCCCGCTCCAGCAGCGGGGCCGCGTCGGAGAGTACCCCGGCGATCCGCGCCAGGGTCGCCTCGTCCCGCTCCACCGCGTCCAGCACCGGACCCGCGGCCGTGTTCCAGCGCCGGGCGACTGCGGCCGGATCTTCGCCGGTCAGCAGGCCGGCCGCCTGGGCCGCGGCGCCGAGCGCCACCAGTTCCTTGGCCTCGGGCACCTGTACGGCACGGCCCGACAGCCTACGTACGGTCTGCTGCCAGGCCGTGCCGCGCGCGCCGCCGCCGATCAGCAGCAGCGGGGCCGAGCGGTCCGCTTCGGCGTCGAGGACCAGGTCCAGCGCGCCCAGCAGGGAGTGGACGGCGCCGTCGTAGGCGGCCTGGAGGAGCTGGCCGGCGGTGGTGTCGTGGCGCAGGCCGAGCAGCAGACCCGAGGCGTTGGGCAGGTTCGGGGTGCGTTCGCCGTCCAGGTAGGGCAGCAGCGTGACGTCGGCGGCCGGTTCCACCGCCTCGCGGTCCAGGCCCAGCAGCGCGGCCACGCGGTCGACGGCGAGTGTGCAGTTCAGGGTGCAGGCCAACGGCAGCCAGTCGCCGTGCGCGTCGGCGAAGCCCGCGACCGTGCCGGTCGGGTCCGCGGGGCGGTGCTTGGAGACGGCGTACACCGTCCCGGAGGTGCCGAGGCTGAGCACCGGGGTGCCGGGGCGCAGGCCTAGGCCGAGCGCGGCGGCTGCGTTGTCGCCGGTGCCGGGAGCGACCAGGGTGCCCTTGGAGAACGGCAGGTCGTGGTGGGTGCGTACGGTGCCCGCCACCTCGCCGGGCCGGACCACCCGGGGCAGCAGCGCGGGGTCGAGGCCCACATGCGCCAGGGTTTCCTCGTCGTACGACTCCGTCCCGGACGCCCACCAGCCCGTGCCGGAGGCGTCGCCGCGGTCGGTCGTGCCCTGTCCGGTGAGGCGCTCGGTGAGGTAGTCGTGGGGGAGTCGTACCGCCTTGGTCGCGCGGACGGCCTCGGGCTCGTGTTCGGCCAGCCAGGCCCATTTCGTCACCGTGAAGGACGCGCCGGGCACACTCCCGGTGCGCTCGGCCCAGGCCTTCGGGCCGCCCAGTTCCTCGATGAGACGGCGGGCCTGCGGCGCCGAGCGGACGTCGTTCCACAGCATCGCCGGGCGGACCGGTTCGCCCCGCTCGTCCAGGGTGACCAGGCCGTGCTGCTGGCCGCCGATCGACACCGCGGCGGCCTCGTGCGCCGCGTCACCGCACTGCCGCAGCGCCTCGCACAGGGCGTCCCACCACTGGCGGGGGTCGGATTCACGGCCCGCCCCCGAGGACACGGTGTGCGGGGCTTGGCCGCTCGCGACGACCTGCCCGGTGGCCGCGTCGACGACGAGGGCCTTGGTGGACTGGGTGGACGTGTCCACGCCGACGACGAGCGGTCCTTCGGCTGCTGACATCGGGCTCTCCTCTTGTGCGGCTGTGCGGCTCGTGTCCCTTCCCGGGGACAACTGTTCTCTTCCCAGAGATGCCTGTGCATACTAATTTGTAAATCGCCATGACGAAATAGTCGGCAGCAAGCAACTCGCAGCAGCCAAGGAGCCGCGGCATGAACTACCAGCCCACCCCCGAGGACAGGTTCACCTTCGGCCTGTGGACCGTCGGCTGGCAGGGACGGGACCCCTTCGGCGACGCCACCCGCCGCGCCCTCGACCCGGTCGAGACAGTGCAGCGCCTGGCCGAGCTCGGTGCCCACGGGGTCACCTTCCACGACGACGACCTGATCCCCTTCGGATCCTCGGACACCGAGCGCGAGGCGCACATCAAGCGCTTCCGGCAGGCTCTCGACGCGACCGGCATGACCGTGCCGATGGCCACGACGAACCTCTTCACGCACCCCGTCTTCAAGGACGGCGCGTTCACCGCCAACGACCGTGACGTGCGCCGTTACGCCCTGCGCAAGACGATCCGCAACATCGACCTCGCGGCCGAACTGGGCGCGAAGATCTACGTCGCCTGGGGCGGCCGCGAGGGCGCCGAGTCCGGTGCCGCGAAGGACGTGCGCGTCGCGCTGGACCGTATGAAGGAGGCCTTCGACCTCCTCGGCGAGTACGTGATCGACCAGGGCTACGACCTGCGCTTCGCCATCGAGCCCAAGCCGAACGAGCCGCGCGGCGACATCCTGCTGCCCACCGTCGGGCACGCGCTGGCATTCATCGAGCGCCTGGAGCGCCCCGAGATGTACGGCGTCAACCCCGAGGTCGGCCACGAGCAGATGGCCGGACTGAACTTCCCGCACGGCATCGCGCAGGCCCTGTGGGCGGGCAAGCTCTTCCACATCGACCTCAACGGCCAGTCCGGCATCAAGTACGACCAGGACCTGCGCTTCGGCGCCGGCGACCTGCGCGCCGCCTTCTGGCTCGTCGACCTGCTGGAGAGCGCCGGATACGCCGGACCGCGCCACTTCGACTTCAAGCCGCCGCGGACCGAGGACCTGGACGGCGTGTGGGCGTCGGCCGCGGGCTGCATGCGCAACTACCTGATCCTCAAGGAGCGCGCGGCCGCCTTCCGCGCGGACCCGGAGGTCCAGGAGGCGCTGCGGGCCTCGCGCCTGGACGAACTCGCGCAGCCCACCGCGGCCGACGGTCTGCAGTCCCTGCTCGCCGACCGCGCCGCGTTCGAGGACTTCGACGCCGAGGCTGCCGCCACGCGCGGGATGGCCTTCGAGCGCCTTGACCAGCTGGCCATGGACCATCTGCTGGGGGCGCGGGGCTGAACGAGCACGCGCGTGGGGCGCTGCCGTTCGGTGGCGTCCCGCGCGCGGCGCACGTCATGCCGCAGGGAATGCACCGGAATTGTGCCGTCCACGGCATGGGCCGGTATCAACTTCCGTAACGGCCTCGCGTGATCACCGCCGGGAGGTGACTCTGGGCGGTATGGCCATCCCGCCCGTACCGCCCCAGCCGCCCGGTCCACCGCCGGGCGACACGCCGCCCCCGGGCGGTGGTTTCGGACCGCCCACCGACGGCTTCGGACCACCTTCGTACGACCCGCCGCCCGGCGGAGGCCCGAGAAGGCGACGCGGTCCTCTGCTCGCCCTGCTCGCCGTGATCGTGGCGGGCGTGGCCGTCGCTCTGGTGGTGCTGTTGGCCTCGGGGAGCGACGAGTCGCCGGAGGAGAAGGCGCCCGCGGAGAGCAGCGAGAGCCCGTCGCCGAGGCCGTCGTTCAGCCTTCCGACCGAACTGCCCAGCAGACTGCCGAGCGAACTGCCGTCGGGTTTCCCCAGTGAGTTGCCAAGCGAGCTCCCCAGCGACCTTCCCAGTGAGATCGAGTCGCTGCTGCCGGACCTTGACGAGGTCGAACTGCCGTAAGGCAACGGCCGCATGCGTGGCGGAGATGAACCACCACGCACGCGTGCAGGCCGCTGTCAGATGCCGCGCGGCAGCCGGACGTACGTCACCCTCGTCTCGATCCCGCTGTCGACCAGTCGGCCCTGCGCGTCGAACGCGCCCGTCCCGTCGGTCATGCCGAAGTCGTTGTCGTTGATCAGGGCGAGGGTGTCGTGGTCCACGCGCGCGACGCCCTCGATCTTGCCGGGCACCCCGGCGACCGTGCCGAGATCGACGACCAGCTTCTTGGGGAGGACGGGCACGCCCGCGGTGGCCGGATCGTCGAGCTCCTCCAGCGACGGCGACGTCGTGTCGTCGTCCCAGGGACCGCCGAGAATGTTCGCGTCCTTGTCCAGCCGTACCAGGTGCAGCCGGGCCGCCTTGTCGGTGCGCTCTTCCACCAGCAGCCGGTTGCCGCCGACGGCGACCACCGAGGAGATCTTCAGCTCGGAGGTGTCGTCCTCGCTGGGGTCCACCACGTTCACCGGGTCGAAGCGGTAGGCGTACTCGGCGGTGACCGCCTTCTTCTTCGGCGAGAAACGCAGCAGACGAGTGGTGCGCGAGGCTTCACCGACGTCCGCGTCGGGCAGCGAGAGCGGGCTCTGCACGGCCATCACCAGGTCGCCGCCGGGAAGTTGGGCGAGCCCCTCGAAACCGCGGTTGGTCTTGCGGTGCAGCAGGACGGCGGGCAGCGCCTCGACCACCGGGTAGTCGGCGCCGGTGAGGTTCAGCCCCTCGGGCACGTAGCGCGTGAGGACCTTCCCGCGCGCGGAGACATGCACGAGCGAGGGCCCGTACTCGTCGACGAGCCAGAAACTCCCGTTCTTGGCCCGCACGATGCCCTCGGTGTCAAGACCATTGGGGTTGTACGACAGCGGCGTGCTCGCGTTGTACGAGTACGGCGCCTCGTCGCGGCCCTCCTGGTTGGACAGCCCGGTGACGGGTTTGCCGGAGGAGGTGGTCAGCGGGATCGCGTCGATGACCCGCACCGAGTCGCCCGAGACTCGGATCTTGACGATCGCCGGGTCGAAACCGGGCACCGGGAAGGTGCGGCGCTTGGTGCCGTCCACCTTGATCTGACCGTTGGGCCCGCGGTCGGTGACGGTCCAGAACTCGCCCTTGCGGCCCGTCGGGTAGATGTCGCTGCCGATGCCACCGAGATCGACACCCCGGTCGTCGGCGACCGTGCCGGGCAGCAGGGCGTTGCTGAACGCGGCGAGCGGTATGTCGCCGAGCGTGGCGGTGCCGATGACCCGGGCGTCCTCGGACGGTGTGCCCGCGGCCGGACCCGTTGCCGCCAGGACGGCCATGACGGCAAGGGGTACGCCCGCTGCGACGGAACGGTGGACGCGGCGCGGGGACATCGGGCCTCCTGAGGAGCAAGTTCGCTGACAGCGGCCAGATTTGGGCCCCGCGCGGAACGCGGCGCGACCAACGGATGAACCCGGGACGTCGGCCGCTCGTCGAGCCGACGTCCCGAACACCATGATCCCCGGGCGGACTTCGCGCAGGGCGCTACCCGTCGGACCCGGGCTCCGCCGAGGCAAGTGCCGTGGCCGGGTCCTGGGAGGGCCCGCCGGCCGGCACCCAGCGGCCCCGCTCCTTCCGGTACGGCCACCAGCGGCCGTCCAGCCCCAGCCGCACCTGCCCCGCCGTGCCGACGGCCGTCCACCGGTTGCCCTTGGCCCGCAGCGACGGACGCTCGCCCTCGTCCCAGGCCGACTCCAGAGCCGCACGCGCGCGTACGAGGGTTTCGCCCTCTACGGCCCACTCGTCCTCCAGTACGGACAGCGCGGCCGTCCCGCCGAGCTCCCAGGCCCGTACCGCCAGGGCCAACTGCTCCCGGCTGCGCCCCGAACCTTCGGCGAGGCGCTCCATCACGGCCTCCGCGGGAATGCCGGCGGCGAGCCGGACCGCGTCCTGTTCCGGCGGCAGGTCAGGGCGCTCCGCCGCTCCGCGCAGCGCGTCGACGAGCAGATGGTGCGCCTCCGCCGCGGTGCGGGCGGCGAGGTACTCCAGGGCGACGGGGTCGACATCGGACGGGGGAGGCGTCTCGGTGTCGAGGGACGGCGGTACACCCGGCTCCTCGGGGAGTTCGGGGAGGTCCGGCAGCGGCGGCAGGATGTACCCGGCCGCGAACGCCTCAGCGGCGTCCACGCCCTCCGGTTCGGACGCCGCCTCGGTGGGTGCGGTGCTGCGGGCCTGGAGGTCGTCCAGCAGGGCCCGTTCACCCCGTCCCCGCATCAACAGCAGCACGAACGGATCCTGGTCCAGCAGCCGCGCCACCTGGTAGCACAGGGCCGCCGTGTGCCTGCAGTGGTCCCAGGCCCCGCAGTCGCACTCGGGCTCCAGGTCGCCCATGCCGGGCAGCAGGTCGACGCCGGTGGCCGCCGCGTCCTCGACCAGGTGCGGCGGCATGTCGCGGTCCAGCAGCGCCGCGACATGCCCGGCCCGCTCGACGGTCATGTCCAGGAACCGGTCCCACTGTTCGTCGGACAGCTCTGCCAGCAGGACGTCCGCCCGGTGTTGTGTGCGGTCGTGGTCCTGCACGACGGCCGTGATGCGCCCCGGGCGCACCGACACCGCGCCCACGCTTCCCGCGCGGGCGAGCCTGCGGCCCGCCTTGAGCTGCTGGGAGTCGAGCGCGGTGTCCTCCAGCGCCTTCATCCAGGCCCGGCCCCACCACGTCTGCGCGAAGCCCTTCCCGTGCGCGGGCGGCAGCGGAGCGAACGTGCGCTCCACGTCCTCGTCACCGTCGTAGCGATTCATCGTGCGCCCCCTCGCAGTTCCACCAGATCGGCCAGTTCCGCATCCGTCAGCTCCGTGAGCGCCGCCTCACCGGAGCCGAGCACGGCATCGGCCAGCTCCTTCTTGCGGCTCAGCATGTCGGCGATACGGTCCTCGATCGTCCCCTCGGCGATCAGCCGGTGCACCTGCACGGGCCGCGTCTGACCGATGCGGTACGCGCGGTCGGTGGCCTGCGCCTCCACGGCAGGGTTCCACCAGCGGTCGTAGTGCACGACATGCTCGGCCCGCGTGAGGTTCAGGCCCGTGCCCGCCGCCTTCAACGACAGCAGGAAGACCGGGACTTCACCCTCCTGGAACCGGCGCACCAGCTCCTCGCGCGCGGCGATCGGCGTCCCGCCGTGCAGGAACTGGGAGTTCACGCCACGGGCCGCCAGATGCCGTTCGATGAGGCGCCCCATGCGCACGTACTGGGTGAAGACCAGAACGCCCGCCCCCTCGGAGAGGATAGTGTCGAGCAGTTCGTCCAGGAGCTCCAGCTTCCCGGAGCGCCCGGCGATCCTCGGCCGCTCCTCCTTGAGGTACTGCGCCGGGTGGTTGCAGATCTGCTTCAGGCCCGTGAGCAGCTTCACGATCAGTCCGCGCCGCGCCATGCTGTCGGCCTCGGCGATCTCCGCGAGCGTCTCGCGCACCACCGCCTCGTACAGACCCGCCTGCTCCTTGGAGAGCGACACGGCGCGGTCGGTCTCGGTCTTCGGCGGCAGCTCCGGTGCGATCCCGGGGTCCGACTTGCGGCGCCGCAACAGGAACGGGCGGACCAGCCGCGCGAGCCGCTCGGCGGCGGCCGGATCCTGACCGCCCTCGACGGGCTGCGCGTACCGGGTGCGGAACGTGCCGAGGCGGCCGAGGAGTCCCGGGGTCGTCCAGTCGAGGATCGCCCACAGCTCCGACAGGTTGTTCTCCACCGGGGTGCCGGTGAGCGCCACACGCGCGCGTGCGCCGATGGAGCGCAGCTCCCGCGCGGTCGCCGAGTAGGGGTTCTTCACATGCTGGGCCTCGTCGGCCACGACCATGCCCCACGGCGCCTCGGCGAGCCGGCGCGCGTCCAGGCGCATCGTGCCGTACGTGGTGAGCACGAACTCCCCGTCGGCGAGGGTGTCGAGGTCGCGCCGGGCGCCGTGGAAGCGGCGCACGGGCGTTCCGGGGGCGAACTTCTCGATCTCGCGCTGCCAGTTGCCCATCAGCGAGGTCGGGCACACCACCAGCGTGGGACCGGCCGACGAGTCGTCCGTCTGCCGGTGCAGATGCAGCGCGATGAGCGTGATCGTCTTTCCGAGTCCCATGTCGTCGGCCAGACAGCAGCCCAGGCCCAGCGAGGTCAAACGGGCCAGCCAGTTCAGGCCCCGCCGCTGGTAGTCGCGCAGGGTCGCCGCGAGCGCTTCGGGCTGCGGGACCGGCTCCTGCCCCTCCGGGTCGGCGAGCCGCTCCCGCAAGGCCGCCAGCCACCCCGTGGGCTGCACTTCGAGCCGGCGGCCGTCGACCTCGGTGGAGCCCGTCAGAGCGGCGCTCAGCGCGTCGACGGGCGTCACCTTGCGGTCCCGCTGCCCGCGAGCCCGGCGCACCTCCTCGGGATCGACCAGGACCCACTGGTCGCGCAACCGCACGAGCGGCCGGTTGGCCTCGGCCAGACGGTCCAGATCCTCACGGGTGAGCCGCTGGTCGCCCAGCGCGAACCGCCAGTCGAAGGCGAGCAGGGCGTCGGCGGACAGGAACGACGGCGTGTCGGAGGACAGGTCGGCGGGGCCCGTCTCGTCGTCGGGCGGGCCGACCACCGCGCGGGCGGTGAGTTCGTGGGCCAGCTCCTTGGGCCAGTGCACGTCGACACCCGCTCCGGTCAGGGCCCGGGCGCCGTGCGAGAGCAGGTCGGTGACCTCCTCGTCGGCCAGTTCGACGGCGTCCGGCACCGTGGCCGAGAGCAGGGGAGCGAGCGGCGGCCATGCGCGTGCCGCGCGGCGCAGCGCCAGCAGGGCGTCCATCCGCGCGCGGGAGCCGAAGGCGGAGGCCCCGGCCCACACCTGGGCGGCCTCCGCGACGAGCGCCGGATCGCTCACGCTGTGCACCTGGAGCACGGCACGGAACGCGGGCGCCGCATCCTCCTCGGTCACGGTGGCCAGGCCGGGAACCTCGACGCGCAGGGAGAGCCGCACCCCGGCGTCGTGGCCCGCGGCGACATCGGCCGCCCATGCGCGATGCTCGGGCAGCTGCTGCGGCTCTGGCGCGGCGTAGGCGGGGCCGCCGGTCACGAAGGGGGCCGCGGATGTGCGGGGCAGGGTGTCCGCGACGGCGTCCAGGAAGGCGCGCAGCAGCCGTTCGGGGTCGGGCAGCCGCAGGGGGCCGGTGGTCTTCAGTGGCACGGCGTGCGCCTCGGGCGGCATCGCCGCGGCGAGCCGTCGCATGTGCTCGAGGTCCGTAGTGCTCAGTGGGCCGGTGCGCCAGGCGTCGTGGTCGGTCGGCGACAGTCCGGGCAACAGCAGTCCTCGCGCCGCGAACTGCAGCGCCAGCACAGCCGCCGCGCCCCAGAACTCGGACCCTCGATGCGCGTGGCCGGAGGCACGCGCGCGGGTCAGGACGGGCAGGGCCGCGCGCAGGGGCAGCAGCACGGCGGGGACGCTCGTGGGCTCGACGCGGTCACCGCCGGGCACGACGAGGGTCAGGTCCCCGGTCGACCCCGCCTCGACGAAGGGCAGGGCATCGCCGTCGGGGTGCCAGAAGGCGACCTTGCCGGTGCGTGCCGGATCACCGGGCATGAACACGGCACTGCAGTGGGCCAGTTCGAAGATCTCGGAGGGTGTTGCCGGGGGAACCTTCTGCACAGCGATGGTGAGTTCCTCAAATTTGACTACCGGGGCGAGTCGCCGAGGGTACAGCATCGGATGGATCGATCCGGCATGACAGGACTGTGTTCCGCATCACTGCCGTGGGAGGGTAGGTATGCCCCTGCGCGGACGCCGCTCGCGCACACGGCGAGCCCCTCCGGAGCGAGTGGTCCGAGGGAGTGGGGCAATCCGAGGGAGTGGGCCAAGAGGAGAACCAGTAGGGGGAACACCTCAGGGACGTCTCAGGGTCGCGGTTCGGAACCGCGGGAAGCGCGGGCCCGTTTTGAGAGCAGAGAGCGGCAGTGCGCCGCGGAGGAGGCGACACATATGACGAGGAACCACAAGATCGCCGCAGGAGGTGCGGCGGTCGGGATCATTCTGCTCATCTGGCTGCCCTGGTGGGCAGCGCTTCTGATCATTCTGGGCGTCCCGGCCGCCGCCTACCTCGCACTCGACCCCTCACAGCGGCGCAGGTTGCGCCGCGCCGGCCGCAAGGAACTCGGCCGCTGAGGCACCGGGGCCTGGCCAGTGGATGCCGGCATGATCCGCCGACCAGGTCCCGGCGCCCGGCCGGGCCCTAGCGCCTGGCCGGGGCCGACAGCGCGCAGGAGTCGACCACATCGCCGCTCGCGGGCCTGCCGACGGTTCGGTCCGCGGGCGGCCGGACGTCCCGCTCCACCCAGGAGACCAGCGCTTCGAACGCCGAGCGGTAGCAGGGCAGGATGGGCCGCAGCCGGTCCGGATGGCTGTCGTACAGCCCGTCGACGTGGGTGCCGCCCTCGATCGTGTAGTAGCGGTGCAGTGAGCCCCGACCGGCGGAGCCGACCATCCGCGCGTACACATCCGAGTCGGCCGCCTTCGGCAGCAGCGCGTCCAGATCGCCGTGCAGCGTGATCAGCGGCCGGCCGATCCGCCCGGTCAGTGCCACCCTGGCCACCGCGCGACGGACGGAGTCCGGACGCGACGCGTAGTCGTACGTCGCGTCCTCGGCGCAGGGCGCGAGAATCTGCTCCGGGGTGGTGCCGGCGGACGGACCGGGGCAGCCCGGGGCGTACGACGGGTCGAACTCGGCGCGGTAGATCTTCTGTGTGACGCCCCAATACGCCTTCTCGTGGTACGGCCACAGAAACTCGGAGCCACGCGCGAAGCCCACCGCGTACAGATCCTCATCACGCGCCGAGCCGGCCATGCGCGCCACGGTCGTGGGGAGCGAGGTGAGCAGATGGGGGCCGTCCGCGGTCCACAGCGCCCCTTCCCAGTCCACGCCTCCGTCGTACAGCTCCGGATGGTTCTCCAGCTGCCAGCGCGTGAGGTAGCCGCCGTTGGAGATGCCGGTGATGTACGTGCGGCGCGGGAGATGTCCGTAGCGCTGGGCCACGGCCTGCCGGGCGGCGCGGGTGAGTTGCGTGGTGCGGGTGTTCCACTCGGCCACCGCGTCACCGGGCCGGGTCCCGTCGCGGTAGAAGTCGGAACCGTTGTTGCCCTTGTCGGTCGCCGCGTACGCGTAGCCCTGGGCGAGCACCTGGTCCGAGATCGCCTTGTCCGTCGCGTACTGCCGACGCGTGCCCGGCGCGCCCGTGACCACCAGGCCGCCGTTCCACCGGTCCGGCAGCCGGACGACGAACTGCGCGTCGTGCTTCCAGCCGTGCGTGGCGTTGAAGCGCGAGGAGTCCGGGAAGTAGCCGTCGATCTGGATCCCGGGCACCCCGGACGGCACCCGGGTGCCGGCTGCCGTCAGCCCCGCCTGGTCGGCCATGTCGGTGTACGGGGTGCCGGCAAGGCCTGTTGTGGTCAGGTCCGGGAGACAGGCGCTCTGCTGAAGCGCCGCGCCAGGGATCCGCACCCGCTCCTGGCGCGCGCAGTGGTCCTCCCCAACGGGCGTGGCCCCGACCGGTGTCGGCCAGGTGAGCGCCGCCGCCATCAGTGTGGCGGCGACGAATGGAACACCTCGGGACAGGCGCATGACGGCCTCCAGGCACGGGAGTTGACGAGAGGGGGCGGCAGCCGGAGCTGCCCCATGGTGCGGTCTCTCATCCGCCTCATCCATGGGTTGGGGCCACATGGATAAGTGCCGTCGCATGGGGGACCAAGACAGGCGTCCCCGAGCATTCCCGGTGCGTACGGCCTCAGCTGGGGCGTACGGCCATCTTGTCGAGCGCCTCCAGGAGACCCGGCAGCTCCGGACCGCGGCCCACCGGCAGGACCTCGCCGGGCTCCTCGTCGAGCAGCACGAAGGCGATGTCGTCGGTCCTGGCCACGAGCGACCAGCCGGGGCCGTCGGCACGCAGGGTGCGGGCTTCCCCCGACGCGAAGGCGGACCGGACCCGCCCGAGCGGCGGCGGGGTGTCCACGTACGCGCGTGCCTCGGCGAGGACCCGGCGGATGCCGCTGTGTCCCTTCGGCTTCGGCTCGCCCGCGTCCGAGGCCTCCTCCGCGGCTTCCTGTGGGGCTTCCTGCGCCTCGGCAGCCTCGGAGCCACCCCCGGGGCTCGGGAAGTCGGCATCGTCGATCTGCTCGCGCCACAGGGCCCACTGAAGGGCGATCTCGTCGGCGCCCAGCCGACGCTGCGCCGGGCCCCAGACGGAGGTGTCCGGCGGCGCCAGGGGCGGGCCCTCCGCGACGTCGGGGCCGGGGTCGTGCGGCGGGGGCACGTTGGGGGCCGCGACGGCGACCGCCAGGGGCCAGCCGGGGAGGGCGGCGACGACCGTGCGCTCGTCCGGTGACAGGTCGTACTCCATGCCGCAGTCCCAGGACGCGATGGCGACCGCGACCAGCGAGACGTCGTCGATGACGACCGTCCAGCGGCAGCCCTCGCCGTCCTGGCCGATCACCAGCCCGTACCCGTCGGCGAGCGGCGCGAGGCCGAGCGCCGCGCAGGCCTCCGGATAGTCGTCGCCCAGCACGCTCGGGAACTTCGCCGGCGTCAGCAGCACCGCCGTGAGCACATAGAGCGCGTCGTCCTCGGCGGCGACGGCGCCCTCGTCCGTCCCGGCCATCCCAGCCTCCCCATCGGTTCGTCCATCGGCGCGCACCCTAGTGCGAGCGGAAGGCCCTTGTCACGACTCCCCAGCCACCCGGAGCTGCAGTTTTCGGCTGGACGGGGTGAAATCGCCCCTCCTTCGCGGGGCGGGTCAGGCCGCCGGAAGGCCGAGGAGGTTCCGCGCGACGGTCCGGGGGGACTCGTCGCGTTCCCGTGCGAGGGCGATGACGGCCCGGCACGCCAGCTCGTTCACCCCGAACGACAGCGCCTCCGGCGACACCCACCCGGCGACCTCGTCGATGCGCTCCTGGTCGTCCTCCGCGCAGGCCGAGACGTAGGCCGCGGCGGCTTCGAACAGATTGTGTGTACGCCCGTCCTGATCGGCGTGCGACTCCGTGCGCCAGGCATCCAGGACTCTCCCCCAGGACTGTCGGACCCTGCCGAACATGCTGACCACCTTCCCCCTGTGTGGTTGCCATGGCTGATCGTCCATCTCCTGCTGTTCAACGTAGAGTTGGAGTTCCGGCGGCAGAAGGGGGACGGCGCGGTGAACCGCGTCAGATGCCCGCTTCGAGCGCGGCGATCGTCTCCCGGAGCCAGCCCAGTTCGGCCCGCGAGGTGGCGCGCGCGATGGTGAGGATGCCGCGCCGGAAAGGGTCGTCGAACTCCTCGGCGCTGAGCGGCCGGTCGCCGTCGTAGAAGAGGCTGGCGGGTTCCTCAAGGAACGCAAGGCGGCGCCGCAGCACGGCCGTCTGGGCCTTTGCGTCGTCCAGGTGCCGGAGGAAGGCCAGCACGGTGAACCAGCGGTTCTCATCGGTGATGTCGCGCTGGACGGGTTCGGCGAGCCGTCGCCGCAGTTCCCGTCTGCCCTCCTCGGTGAGCGTCAGGACGTGGCGGGGGGCCGCCACGGCGCCGGGCTCGGTGGTGCGCTCCATCAGGCCCGCCGTCTCCAGGCGCTTGATCGCCGGATAGAGCGTGCTCTCCGCGATCGGGCGCACATGACCCGTGAGCGCGGTGATGCGCTTGCGCAGCTCATAGCCGTGCAGGGGTGCGTCGTAGAGGAAACCGAGGATGGCGAGCTCCAGCATGGCCACATCTTCGCGCAACCGCACGGGTGATGCATCGCTCTGGATATACATCGGTTCCGATGTATTCTCCTTGGTGGCGATTGGTGCACGGGGAGGGTGACGCGATGAAGCAGGCCGAGTTCGACGGCAAGGGGAGCTGTGTCCGATGGACGGAGACGCCGGGCGATGATCCCGCGCGTGTGTATGTGCACGGGCTGGGGTCGGTGTCGTCCGTGTACCACGCGCACATCGCCGCTCGTCCCGAACTCGCGGGCCGGCGCAGCCTGTTCGTCGATCTGCCGGGGCACGGCATCAGCGATCGGCCCCAGCATTTCGGTTACACCCTGGAGGAGCACGCCGACGCCCTGGCGGCCGTATTGGACACGGCGGAACTGGCCGGCGCCGAGCTGGTCGCGCACAGCATGGGCGGCGCCGTAGCCATCGTGCTCGCCCATCGGCGCCCCGAACTCGTCTCCCGGCTTGTCCTGACGGAGGCCAACCTCGACGCCTTCCCGCTGCCCACCGCGGGAAGCAGCGGCATCGCCTCCCATGAGGAGGACGCGTTCGTCGACGGCGCCCACGCGCGCGTGCTGGAGAAGGTCGGACCGCTGTGGGCGGCCACGATGCGCCTGGCCGACCCACGCGCACTGCACCGCACCGCGATCGGCCTCATCCGTGGTTCGCAGCCCGTGATGCGCGACATCCTCGAAGGCCTGCCGGTCGAGCGCGTGTATTTGCAGGGCGAGCTGAGCGGTGAACTGGAGGGCAGGCAAGCCCTGGAGGCGGCGGGCGTGCGTGTGGTGACGGTGCCCGGCGCCGGCCACAACGTCATGTTCGACAACCCTGACGTCTTCGCCGCCGCGGTCGCCGGGCAGGCGTGAGGGTCAGCCTTCCCGTACCGCGAGCGCCAGGAAGCGGTCGTCCTCGTCGACGTACGACGTCATGCGCCACCCGGAACCGGCAAGCAGCGGGCGGAGGTTGGGCTCCGCCCGCAGGTCGTCCGGGGTGATCTGCCGCCCCTGGCGGGCCGCGAGTGCCGCCCTGCCGATCGGGTGGAACAGCGCCAGCGTGCCGCCCGGGCGCACCACACGGGCCAACTCCCGAAGATTCTCCGCCGGATGGGGCAGATGGGCGATCAGCCCCGCTCCGAAGACGGCGTCCAGCGACTCCGAGCGCAGCGGGAGTGCGGCCACGTCGGTGAGCAGCAGCTGCCCGTCCCGGTGCCGTCCCGCCCGTACGGCGGCCTCCAGCATGGCCGGGGTCAGATCGGCCCCGAGGACCACTCCCGAGGGCCCCACGGCCGCACGCAGGGGCGGCAGGGCCCGTCCGGTGCCGCAGCCGGCGTCGAGTACACGGTCCCCCTCGCGCAGTCCGAGGTCGGCGACCGCGGCCGCGTAGGCGGGGCCGTCGTCGGGGAACCTGTTGTCCCAGTCGGCGGCGCGGGCGGCGAAGAACTCCTGGACATGTGTGTGGTCGTCGCTCATGTTCCGCATGATCCCTCACCGGCGAGGGTGACGGACTCACCGAAAGGGATGATGCAGCGGCGCACACGTTCGAGCGGGAGGCGATCGTTCAGGGAAGCATTCGTGTCATATTCCAACACCTTTCGAAATGCGCCCCCTTTGTGCGCCCATGCCCCGACTAGCGTCCCTGGGCCATGGGACACCTGGACCACGCCGCCCTGGGGTGGCTGACCCCCGCGCTGTCGTACGCCATGGCCTGCATCGGCGCCGCGCTGGGTCTGCGCTGCACCGTCCGCGCCCTCGGCGCCACCGGCCGTTCGCGCCGCAACTGGCTCGTCACCGCCGCCTCGGCCATCGGCACCGGCATCTGGACCATGCACTTCGTGGCCATGCTGGGCTTCAGCGTCAGCGGCACCGACATCCGCTACGACGTGCCGCTCACCATCGCGAGCCTGCTCGTCGCCATGGCCGTCGTCTGCGCCGGCGTCTTCGCCGTCGGCTACAGCCGCGACCGCACGCGCGCGCTCTTTCTGGGCGGCCTCACCACCGGGCTCGGCGTGGCCAGCATGCACTACCTGGGCATGGCGGCGGTGCGCCTGCACGGCGACGTGGACTACGACCCCGTCCTCGTCGGCCTTTCGGTGCTGATCGCCGTCGTCGCCGCGACGGCGGCACTGTGGGCGGCGCTCAACATCAAGTCACCCGTAGCCGTCACCGTCGCCTCCCTGATCATGGGCGCGGCGGTGAGCAGCATGCACTACACCGGGATGTTCGCGGTGAGCGTACGGGTCACGCCCGGCGGGGACGTCCTGCCCGGGGCCACGGCGATGCAGTTCATCTTCCCCCTCGCCGTCGGCCTCGGGTCCTATCTCTTCCTGACCTCGGCCTTCGTCGCCCTGTCCCCGACGACAGGGGAGCGCGAGGCCTCCGCCTCCGCCCAGCGGCCGGTCGAGAGCGTCGCCCGTTAGCCACCGGCACGCCCCGACGAACCACTTCCGAGCGAGGAGGCCATGCGTACACCCCGTAGGACCACCCCACCCGGCGCCGAGACGCCGCCCGTGCGCGGCCGTCGCGCCCACGCGGGACCGCCCGCCGACGAAATCCCGGACGAGCCGGCCGACGCGGTGCCCGAGGACGCACCCGCGCGCGGAGGGCCTTGGCGGATACGGCCGCGCACCGTCCGGGCCAAGATCGTCTGCCTGCTGATGGTGCCGGTGGTCTCGCTGCTGGCCCTGTGGGCCTACGCCACCGTCACCACCGCACAGGACGTCTCCAGGCTGCGGCAGGTCCAACGCGTCGACGCCGAGATCAGGGCCCCCGTCGCGGCCGCCGTAGCCGCCCTCCAGGCCGAGCGCGCGACCGCGGTACGGCTCGCCACCGATCCCTCCGCCGTGCCGGGCGGCGACTACAAGAAGCTCTCCGAACGCACCGACGCGGCCGTGGCCGAACTGCGCCTCGGCGACAGCAACACCGTCGCCGACGCCGAGGAACTACCTGCCGGCGTGGCCCAGCGCCTGGAGGAGTTCGTCACCGGCGCCGAGCGGCTCGGCTCGCTGCGCACCGTCGTGCTCGACCGCAGGGCAGGCTGGGACCAGACCTACGAGCGGTACACGAAGACCATCGCGGCCGCCTTCTCCGTGGGCGGCGCGCTCACCGGCATCCAGGACGCCGACCTCGGCTCCGACGCGCGCGTGCTGCTCGAGTTCTCCCGCGCGGGCGAGGCGTTGGCCCAGGAGGACGCGGTACTGGTCGGCGCACGCGTGGCCGGGAAGCTCGACGGAGAGCGACTGTGGCTGTTCTCCGGCGCCGTCGAGACCCGCCGTACCCTCACCGAGGGCGCCGTCGCCGACCTGCGCGGCCCCGAGCGCACCGCCTGGCAGAAGCTCGCCGCCGGCGGTGACTACGCCGCCGTGGGCGCCGCGGAGGACGCGGTCCTCGCCGCCGCCCCCGGGGCACGCGCGGTCGACGCCGCCCCGCAGGCCGCGTGGGACCGGGCACTCGCGCGCGTGCAGGACGAGATGCGCACCATCGAGGCCGACGCGGGACGCGGAGTCGCGGACCGGGCCGACCCGTTCACCCGCGGACTGCTCACCCCGGCCGGCGCCGCCGTGCTCCTCGGTCTCGCCGCCGTCGCCGCCTCGCTGGTGATCTCGGTACGCATCGGTCGCGGCCTGGTCGTCGAGCTGGTGAGCCTGCGCAACAGCGCGCTGGAGATCGCCCGCCGCAAACTCCCCGAGGCGATGCGGAGATTGCGCGCGGGGGAGGAGATCGACATCCGTGCCGAGGCCCCGCCGGGGCCGCGAGCGGAGGACGAGGCCGGACAGGTCGCCGAGGCGCTGGGCACCGTCCACCGCGCCGCCCTGCGCGCCGCCGTCGAGCGCGCCGAACTCGCCAGCGGCATCTCCGGGGTCTTCGTCAACCTCGCCCGCCGCAGCCAGGTCCTGGTGCACCGTCAGCTCAGCCTGCTGGACAGCATGGAGCGCCGCTCGGACGATCCGAACGAACTGAGCGACCTGTTCCGGCTCGACCACCTCACCACCCGGATGCGCCGCCACGCGGAGAGCCTGATCATCCTCTCCGGCGCGGCGCCCGGCCGCGCCTGGCGGATGCCCGTCTCGCTGACCAACGTCGTGCGCGCGGCCGTCTCCGAAGTCGAGGACTACGCGCGCGTGGAGGTACGACAACTGCCCGAGGCGGCCGTCATCGGCGCGGCCGTAGCCGACCTCACGCACCTGCTGGCGGAACTCGTCGAGAACGCCGCCCAGTTCTCGCCGCCCCACACACGCGTGCGCATCACCGGCGAACCCGTGGGCAACGGCTACGCGGTCGAAGTCGAGGACCGCGGGCTCGGCATGGGCAAGGAGACTCTCGCCGAGGCCAACCGCCGTATCGAACAGTCCGAGGCGCTCGACCTGTTCGACAGCGACCGGCTCGGTCTCTTCGTGGTGAGCAGGCTCGCCGCGCGACACGGCATCAAGGTGCACCTGCGCACCTCGCCCTACGGCGGCACCACCGCGGTCGTTCTGCTGCCCACCTCGCTCTTGCACGGCGGGGCGGCGGAACGTTCCCCTCGCAAGGCGGCCGAGGTACCCCAGGCCGTCGAGCGCGAGTACGCGCGTGTGCCCGGCGGCGCCGCGCACCAGGAGCCGGTCGAGGCACCGGCCGACCGGCCCGCACTGGTGGCCCCCGCCCCTGCACCCGTGGCCGCGAACACCACAACCGAAAAACCGCCCCCCGGAGTCACCGCCTTGCGACTGCACCGCCCCCCGGACGACTCCGACGGCTCCGACGACCTGCCCCGCCGCGTCCGCCAGGCGAGCCTCGCCCCTCAACTGCGCGAGCAACACACCGAGGCGCCGGACCGGACGGCCGCCAACGGGGGCGACGACCGGCGCACACCCGAGCTCGTACGGGACCGCATGGCGGCGTACCGCGACGGCTGGACGCGCGGCGGCGGGCGGAAACCGGGCCGTGGTGCCGTCCCGGATTCGACAGTGCGCAGTGACAGCAGCGAAGGAGACCCCGCATGATCCAGGATCCCGGCATGAGGGCCGCCCAGCGGTCCGGCGAACTCGACTGGCTGCTGGACGACCTGGTGCTGCGCGTGAGCGAGGTGCGCCATGCGGTGGTGCTCTCCAACGACGGGCTCGCCGTGGGCGCGTCCACCGATCTCAGCCGCGAGGACGCCGAACACCTGGCGGCGGTCGCGTCCGGCTTCCACAGTCTGGCCAAGGGCGCGGGCCGGCACTTCGGGGCCGGTGGCGTGCGCCAGACCATGGTGGAGATGGACGACGGCTTCCTGTTCGTGGCCGCCGCGGGCGACGGTTCCTGCCTCGCCGTCCTCACCGCCGTGACCGCCGACATCGGCCTGGTGGCGTACGAGATGGCGCGTCTGGTGAAACGTGTCGGCGAGCACCTCTTCACCGCGCCGCGCATCGGTGCGCGGCCGCCCGCCGCAGGCTGAGGTCAGAAGGCGATCCGTACCGATGAACGAAGACCTGACGGGCGCCCCGCGCGAGCAGGGCAGCCAGTGGTACGACAACGAGGCCGGGCCCCTCGTCCGCCCGTACGCCATGACGGGCGGGCGCACCAAGCCCGGCCCCACCGGAGTCCGCTTCGACCTGATCGCGCTCGTCACGCTGGACGCGGGCGCGCCGGGCCCCGACGACGAGACCGCGCTCGGACCGGAACACCGGGCGCTGATCGAGCTGTGCCGGCCGGAGACGCAGTCGGTCGCGGAACTCGCCGCGGGCGCCGACCTTCCGGTGGGCGTCGTCCGGGTGCTCCTCGGCGACCTCCTGGAAATGGGCTGTGTCACCGTCAGTCGCCCGGTGCCGCCCGCGCAGCTTCCTGACGAACGGATTCTGCGCGAAGTGATCGAAGGATTGCGGGCGCTGTAGATGACAGTTCACAACCAGGTAAAAAGCGGTCGAATCCTTCGGGAGGGCGCCGGAGTTGTCATGATGCTGCCTTCGCACACACGCACTGAAGCCGCGTACGCACGTTCCGTGAGCGCGCGGTGCACACCCGACGGCCTCGACCGTTGCCGGCACTCCCGAGAGAAGTGATCGATGGTCTCCGAGAACTCCGCTGACCCGGGCGGCGAGACGGCCGCCCTGGCGTTGAAGATCCTGGTCGCCGGCGGTTTCGGCGTGGGCAAGACGACCTTGGTGGGCGCGGTCAGCGAGATCAGGCCGCTGCGCACCGAGGAACTGCTCAGCGAGGCGGGTCAGTTGGTGGACGACACCGACGGCGTGGATCACAAAGTCACGACCACCGTGGCCATGGACTTCGGACGCATCACCATCCGCTCCGGCCTCTCGCTCTACTTGTTCGGCACGCCCGGCCAGGACCGCTTCTGGTTCCTGTGGGACGAACTCTCCCAGGGAGCCCTCGGTGCCGTCGTCCTCGCCGACACCCGGCGCCTGGAGGACTGCTTCCCCGCCGTGGACTACTTCGAGCACCGGCACATCCCGTTCGTGGTGGCCGTCAACTGCTTCGCGGGCGCCCGCGCCTACGGCGCCCACGACGTCTCGCGCGCCCTCGACCTCGACAAGGGAACACCCGTGGTGCTCTGCGACGCCCGGGACCGCGACTCGGGGAAGGAGGTGCTCATCCGGCTCGTCGAGTACGCCGGGCGGATGCACACCGCCCGGCTGCTCGACTCGGTCGGCTGAACGGGCTCAGTCCGCGACGGACTTGTGCGCCAGGACCTTCTCGATCGCGACGCGGACGAGGAGTTCACCCGGAACGCCGTTGCGGGCCCCGAACTCCTCGGCGCGCT
The DNA here is from genome assembly GCF_036173105.1 of Streptomyces sp. NBC_00287. Classification (NCBI taxonomy): domain Bacteria; kingdom Bacillati; phylum Actinomycetota; class Actinomycetes; order Kitasatosporales; family Streptomycetaceae; genus Streptomyces; species Streptomyces sp. NBC_00287. The sequence goes on along the minus strand of NZ_CP108053.1, from coordinate 1,252,607 downwards.
CCTCGCCCATGTACCGGGCCCCGATGCGCGCGGCCCAGTGCCTCAGCTGCTCGGGATCCTGCGAGATCTGGGCCTTGCCCTGCAGTACGACGAAGTCGAACGGCGGCCGGTCGTCGTCCACGCACAGCGCGACGCGGCCGTCGCGGGCGAGGTTGCGCCCCTTCACGCTGGTACTGCCGGTGTTGAACACCACCTCGTCCCCGTCGAGCAGAAACCAGATCGGGGCCACGTGCGGACTTCCGTCGGCCCGGACCGTCGACAGCTTCGCGGTACGGGTGCCGTGCGAGACGAACTCCCGCCATTCCGTGTCGGTCATCTTCTGTGCCATGCCCCCATCCTCCTTGCCCGGAGCCCGGCTTGTCCGGAAGGCTGGCGAGCAGATCCTCCCTCGGCCAGGGGGGAGACATCTCACGGGGAGACAGGACATGGCGCAGAATCAAGGACTTGGCTGGCTGCTGGACGATCTGACGGAGCGTGTGGAGCATGTGCGGCACGCGCTGGTCCTGTCCAACGACGGGCTGGTGACCGGCGCGAGCACCGGGCTGCGCCGCGAGGACGCGGAGCATCTGGCCGCGGTCTCCTCCGGGCTGCACAGCCTCGCCAAGGGCTCCGGCCACCACTTCGGCGCGGGCAGGGTGCGCCAGACGATGGTCGAGTTCGACGACGCCGTCCTGTTCGTGACGGCCGCCGGAACCGGCAGCTGCCTGTGCGTCCTCAGTGGAGCGGAGGCCGACATCGGCCAGATCGCCTACGAGATGACCCTGCTCGTCAACCGGGTCGGCGAGCACCTCGCGGTGGATGCGCGAAAGCCCGAGCGGGATTCCACCACGGAGCTCTGACCTGCGCGTTTTCGCTTCCCCGTGGAGTTATCCACAGGCTCGCGCCGAGATCGGCCGGATTGGCTACGGTTCTGTCACGGCGAACGCACACAGCGTGAGCATCCGACTCCACGGGGGAGAGCGACCATGACAGGCGACACGATCACACAACCGCACGGCACCTCCTGCACGCCAGGACGCGCCGCCCGGGAACTGGGGCTGAAGCGACGCGAGTTCGACCTCGCCGTCCACCTCGGCCACATCCGGACCGTGCCCGACGAAGGAGGAGGCGGAGCCCGCCGCGTCGCCCGCTCCGAGATCGAGCGCGTGCGGGCCTCGGACGGCTTCCCCGAGTCGCTGCTGGAGCGGGTGCGAACCGTTGGCACCACCGAAGGCGCCACCCTGATGCAGGTGCCACCCGGCCGGTTCACCCGCCTCGCCCGCCTCGGCCTGGTGGTGCCCGTGACCTTCTATCTCAACCGCTACCGGGCCGTGGTCTGGATGTATCTGGCCGAGGAACTGAGGCAGTTCGCGGCCGACGAGGAGAACACCCCGCTGCTGAAGGCGCGTACCCCCGAAGGGCTGCGCGACCAACTGGAGGCCGGCCTGGATCTGCGCCCGCGCAACTGGCGCGGACGCCATCTGGGATACCTGCTGCGGCAGACCGACGACCCGTGGCAGCAGGCCGGAGCCGTGGCAGCCTTCCTCGACCCCATCCAGATCGCGGAGATCGTCACCGACCCCTACGAGCGCTCCCATCTGAACCGCTTCCGGCCCGGCCCGCCCGCGCACGGAACACCGGGCTCACCGGCCGCGCGCCTGTGCGAGCAGATCATGACGGCGGACGACGCGGACGAGATCGGCTGGCTGCGGGCCGACCTCGCACAGGCGGTGGACGAGGCGCGCGAGCACCGGCCCGCGCCGCGCCCCACGGCGAAGCCGGCCACCCCCGCGCCGGTACCCGACGAACCCCGGCCCCCGCACCGACTGCTCGGCTGGCTGCGCCGCAGAAGCGCCTGACCTACAGGGCTCTGAACAGCCCCTCCTGGACGACCGACACCAGCAGCCGTCCCTGGAGGTCATAGATCCGCCCACGGGCCAGACCACGCCCGCCCGTGGCGATCGGCGACTCCTGGTCGTACAGGAACCACTCGTCCGCGCGGAACGGCCGGTGGAACCACATCGCGTGGTCCAGCGACGCGATGTCGAAACTCCGCGGGCCCCACAGGGGTTCGACCGGGATGCGCACGGCGTCCAGGAGGGTCATGTCACTGGCGTAGGTCAGCGCGCAGGTGTGCACGACCGGGTCGTCCCCGAGCGGCCCGACCGCACGCATCCACACCGCGCTGCGCGGCTCGGCGTCCTTGACCTCCTCGGGCGTCCAGCGCAGCCGGTCCACATAGCGGATGTCGAAGGGCTGGCGGCGAGCCATCCGCTCCAACTGCTCCGGCAGTGCGCCCAGATGCTCCCGGATCTCGTCGGTGACCGTCGGCAGCGACTCCGGGTCCGGGACCTTACGGGCCGGCGGCAGCTGGTGCTCGAAGCTCCCCTGCTCAGGCTTGTGAAAGGAGGCGGTGAGATTGAAGATCGTGCGGCCCTGCTGCACTGCGGTGACCCGGCGGGTCGTGAACGACCGCCCGTCCCGCACCCGTTCGACCTGGTACACGATCGGAACGCCCGGCCGGCCCGGGCGCAGGAAGTACGCGTGCAGCGAGTGCACCGGACGGTCGCCGTCCGTGGTGCGCGCGGCGGCGACCAGCGCCTGGCCCGCCACCTGCCCGCCGAAGACCCGCTGCAGGGACTCCTGGGGACTGCGGCCACGGAAGATGTTGACCTCGATCTGCTCCAGGTCGAGCAGGTCGACGAGCCTCTCGGCCGGATTCGTCGTCATGGGTGGGATTCTCCTGTGCTCACAACTGGCCTACGTCGGTGACGCGGACCACCGCGCGGCCCTCCGCGTCGGAGGCGGCGAGGTCGATCTCCGCGCTGATGCCCCAGTCATGGTCCCCGTTCGGGTCGTCGAAGATCTGGCGGACGCGCCACAGACGGTTCGCCGGCTCCTCCTCGATCACCAGGAGCTTCGGGCCGCGGGCATTGGGGCCGGTGCCGAGGTCGTCGTACTCGTCCCAGTACTTGTCCATGGCCTCGCCCCAGGCGTCCGCGTCCCAGCCTGCGTCGGCGTCCATCTCGCCCAGCTCCTCGACATGGTCGAGGGCGGCGAGCTCGACCCGGCGGAACAGCGCGTTGCGGACCAGGACACGGAAGGCGCGCGCGTTGGTGGTGACCGGCTTGACCTCGTCGGCCTTCTCCTGGGCCTCCTCCGCGGTCATCTCCTCCGGATTGGCGAGCTGCTCCCACTCGTCCAGCAGGCTGGAGTCGACCTGGCGGACCATCTCGCCCAGCCACTCGATCAGGTCCTGCAGGTCCTCGGACTTCAGATCGTCCGGGATGTTGTGGTCGAGGGTCTTGTAGGCGCTCGCCAGGTAGCGCAGCACGATGCCCTCGGTGCGGGCCAGCTCGTAGTGGGACACCAACTCCGTGAAGGACATCGCCCGTTCGTACATGTCGCGGATGACGGACTTCGGCGAGAGCGGATGGTCACCGACCCAGGGGTGGCTCTTGCGGTACGTGTCGTACGCGTGGAAGAGCAGCTCCTCCAGGGGCTTGGGGTAGCTGATGTCCTGGAGGCGCTCCATGCGCTCCTCGTACTCCACGCCGTCGGCCTTCATCGCGGCGACGGCCTCGCCCTTGGCCTTGTTCAGCTGGGCGACGAGGATCTGCCGGGGATCGTCCAGGGTGGACTCCACGACGGACACCATGTCCAGGGCGTAGGAAGGCGACTCCGGGTCCAGCAGCTCGAACGCTGCCAGCGCGAAGGTGGACAGCGGCTGGTTGAGGGCGAAGTCCTGCTGGAGATCGACGGTGAGCCGGACGATACGGCCCTCGGCGTCCGGCTGGTCGAGCTTCTCGACGATGCCGCCGTCCAACAGCGAGCGGTAGATGGCGATCGCGCGCCGGATGTGCCTCAGCTGCTGCTTGCGCGGCTCGTGGTTGTCCTCCAGCAGATGCCGCATCGCCTCGAAGGCGTTGCCCGGCCGGGCGATCACCGACAGCAGCATGGTGTGGGTCACCCGGAAGCGGGACGTGAGCGGCTCCGGCTCGGAGCCGATGAGCTTCTCGAAGGTGTTGTCCGTCCACCCGACGAAGCCCTCGGGCGCCTTCTTGCGGACGACCTTGCGGCGCTTCTTCGGATCGTCGCCGGCCTTGGCCAGCGCTTTCTCGTTCTCGATGACATGCTCGGGTGCCTGGGCGACGACAAAGCCCGCCGTGTCGAAGCCCGCACGACCGGCCCGGCCCGCGATCTGGTGGAACTCACGGGCGCGCAGGGTGCGGACACGGCTGCCGTCGTACTTCGTCAGCGCCGTGAACAGCACTGTGCGGATGGGGACATTGACGCCCACGCCCAGCGTGTCGGTACCGCAGATGACCTTCAGCAGACCGGCCTGGGCGAGCTTCTCCACCAGCCGGCGGTACTTGGGCAGCATGCCGGCGTGATGGACACCGATGCCGTGCCGGACGTAACGGGAGAGGTTGCGGCCGAACTTGGTGGTGAAGCGGAAGTTGCCGATGAGCTCGGCGATCTGGTCCTTCTCCTCGCGCGTGCACATGTTGATGCTCATCAGCGCCTGCGCCCGCTCCACGGCCTGCGCCTGCGTGAAGTGCACGATGTAGACCGGCGCCTGCTTGGTCTCCAGCAGTTCGGTCAGCGTCTCGGTGAGCGGGGTGAGTTTGTACTCGTAGGACAGCGGCACGGGACGGGTCGCCGAGCGGACCACGGCCGTCGGGCGGCCGGTGCGCCGGGTGAGGTCCTCCTCGAACATCGAGACGTCGCCGAGCGTGGCCGACATCAGCACGAACTGCGCCTGCGGCAGTTCGAGGATCGGGATCTGCCAGGCCCACCCGCGGTCCCCCTCCGCGTAGAAGTGGAACTCGTCCATGACGACCTGCCCGACATCGGCGTGCTTGCCGTCGCGCAGCGCGATCGAGGCGAGGACCTCCGCGGTGCAGCAGATGACCGGGGCGTCGGCGTTGACGGACGCGTCGCCGGTGAGCATGCCGACGTTCTCGGTGCCGAAGATCTTGCACAGCTCGAAGAACTTCTCCGACACCAGCGCCTTGATCGGAGCCGTGTAGAAGGTGACCTCGTCCCGGGCGAGCGCGGCGAAGTGGGCTCCCGCCGCGATCATGCTCTTGCCGGAGCCGGTGGGCGTCGACACGATCACGTTCGCGCCGGAGACCACCTCGATCAGCGCCTCCTCCTGGTGGGGATAGAGGGTCAGGCCGCGCTCCTCGGCCCACGACTCGAAGGCTTCGTAGAGGGCGTCGGGGTCGGCGGTCGGCGGCAGCTGATCGATGAGGGTCACCCACCCATCTTGCCTGGCGTCCCGGCCGACGGGGGAATCGGCTGCCCACACGAAGATCGCGAACGCTACGCTGTGTCGCCGACGACACGTCAGCGCACACCGTCAACTGGACAGCGGCACACGAGGAATGGGGCGGGCAACGGCCATGATGGGACCAGCACACTCACTGTCGGGCGCCGCGGCCTGGCTCGGCGTAGGGGCGGCGGCCGCGGCGGCCGGACGTCCGATGCCCTGGCCCGTCGTCCTGGTCGGCGCGCTGATCTGCGCCGGCGCGGCTCTGGCCCCGGACCTCGACCACAAGGCGGCCACCATCTCCCGGGCCTTCGGGCCGCTCTCACGGGGGCTGTGCGAGATCGTCGACAAGCTCTCCTACGCCGTCTACAAGGCGACCAGGAAGCAGGGCGACCCGCGCCGCTCCGGCGGCCACCGCACGCTCACGCACACCTGGCTGTGGGCGGTCCTGATCGGCGCCGGCGCCTCGGTGCTGGCGATCACCGGGGGGCGTTGGGCGGTGCTGGGCATCCTCTTCGCGCACATAGTGCTCGCCATCGAGGGCCTGCTGTGGCGGGCGACCCGTGGCTCCAGCGCCGACGTGCTGGTGTGGCTGCTGGCGGCGACCAGTGCGTGGATCCTCGCGGGCGTGCTGGACAAGCCGGGCAACGGCGCGGACTGGCTGTTCACGGCGCCGGGCCAGGAGTATCTGTGGTTGGGCCTGCCGATCGTGCTGGGCGCGCTGGTGCACGACATCGGGGACGCGCTGACGGTGTCGGGCTGCCCGATCCTGTGGCCGATCCCGGTGGGCCGCAAGCGCTGGTACCCGATCGGCCCGCCGAAGGCCATGCGCTTCCGGGCGGGCAGCTGGGTGGAGCTGAAGGTGCTGATGCCCGTGTTCATGCTGCTCGGGGGCGTGGGCTGCGCGGCGGCGCTCAACGTGATCTGAGCGAGGGCGGCGCGGCCCCGTCAGGAGTCGTCGGCGCCTGCGCCGCCGTAGCGCCGCTCGAAGCGGGCGACGCGGCCCTCCGTGTCCACCGTCCGCGCCTTGCCGGTGTAGAAGGGGTGGCTCTCCGAGGAGATCTCCACGTCCACGACCGGGTAGGTCTCGCCGTCGTCCCACTCGATGGTCTCGCCGCTGGTCGCGGTGGACCGGGTGAGGAAGGCGTACCCGGCGGCGCGGTCCCGGAAGACGACCTGGTGGTAGTCGGGGTGCTTGTCCTGCTGCATGAAGGCTCCTCGCAGAACGCTGTGCCGGCTGCTTCAGCCGGACAGGGCGTCCTCGTCGACGATGTGCATGGCGGCCTCCTCGGCCGAGGCCGCGGCGCCGTCGATACCGACGTCCGTGGCGACCAGCGCGCTCTCCTCGTCCTCGTGCGCGCCCTCGTCGGGGGCGACGAGCCGGCCGGAGCGGGCCGCGCCGACCTCGTTGTCGAGGAGTTCGCCGTCGGTGCCCTCGACGTCGCCGATGCCGTCGCCGTCGGGAGTCTCGAGGTCGGGCAGCTCCTCGGCGAGCCGCTGGTCCAGCGTCTCGCCCTGGTGGCGCTCGGCGGCCGTCACACCGCTGCGCTCCACCGCCCATGGTCGCTCCGGCGGGGACCAGCCCCGGTCGAGAGGGTCGCCGACGCCGTCGTTGTCCAGGGTGTCCTCGGCGTCGAGCAGCCCCGCGTCGTCCTGGACTTCGGACGCGTCGGGCTGGTAGACGTCGTCACCCCATCCGTCGGCGCTGTTCACGGGTACCTCCAGTGGGTGGGGACGAGCCCGTCGTCACCGCGATCGACGACGGGCCGGCGCGCGGGACACTGGCTGCGCCCGACGCTTGCCGCATGCTTCCCGGGTGCTCCCCGAACCGGTGCCGCTATCCAGCCTTCCACCCCTGTTCGCCCCAGCGCAACGCCACGAGGCCGGGGCGTCGCCGAGACGCCCGCGGGAGCCGGTCTCCGGCCGGGAAATCCGGCGCCGCGAGGGCGGGGCGGCAGGGCCGACGGGCCGCGGCGCCAACCGGGCGCACGCATGCCCGCCGACCGTGGACCCGGTCGCGGAGGTCACCCTCGCCGACCCGGGTCCGTGGTCCTAGGGCCAGGAAGTCACCCTTGCCGACCCTGGTCGGCGCCCCGCGGGCCGGGAGAGCAGCCTGGCCGACCCGCGTCGGTGCCCTGCCGACTGGGAGACCAGCCTCGCCGACCCGCGTCGGTGCCCCGCCGGCCGGGAGACCAGCCTCGCCGCCCCAGTTCCACGCCCCGCGGGACGGGAGAGCACCCGCGCCGACCCAGGTCCGCGCCCCCGAGCCGGAAGACCCCTCACCGCCCCACGTCACACGCACCCCGCGCCCTCTACCAGGACCGCCCCCTCACCTCACCCGTGCCAGGACCGCCACAGCGCCGCGTACGCCCCCTTCGCCGCGACCAGCTCGTCATGGCTGCCCAGCTCGCTGATCCGGCCGTTCTCGACGACGGCGATGACGTCGGCGTCGTGGGCGGTGTGCAGGCGGTGGGCGATGGCCACCACCGTGCGGCCGTGCAGGACGCGGGCCAGGGAGCGTTCCAGATGGCGGGCGGCCCGTGGGTCGAGCAGGGACGTCGCCTCGTCCAGGACCAAGGTGTGCGGGTCGGCCAGCACCAGTCGGGCCAGCGCGATCTGCTGCGCCTGCGCCGGGGTCAGGGCGAAGCCGCCGGAGCCGACCTCGGTGTCCAGGCCGTCGTCGAGGGCGCGTGCCCAGCCGTCCGCGTCCACCGCCCCGAGCGCCGCCCACAGCTCGGCGTCGACGGCGTCGTCCGGCGCCCCCGCACTCGACGGGAGCCGGGAGTGGGGGAGGGCGAGCAACAGGTTGTCGCGCAGGGAACCCACGAAGACGTGGTGCTCCTGATTGACGAGGGCCACGTGCTCGCGGACCCGCTCGGCAGGCATCCGGGACAGCTCCGCACCGCCGAGGGCGATCCGGCCCTCCCGGGGCGCGTAGATGCCGGCGAGCAGCCTGCCCAGCGTGGACTTGCCCGCGCCGGACGGGCCGACCAGCGCGAGACGGGTGCCGGGGGCCACCTCGAGGGACACCTTGCGCAGGACGTCCACGCCGTCGACGTAGCCGAAGTGCACCCGGTCGGCGTGCACGTCGCGTCCGTCGGGAGCGAGCGAGGCGTCCCCGGCGTCCGGCTCGATGTCCCGGACGCCGACGAGGCGGGCCAGCGACACCTGGGCGACCTGGAGCTCGTCGTACCAGCGCAGAATCAGGCCCACCGGATCGACGAGCATCTGCGCGATGAGCGCGCCCGTGGTCAGCTCGCCCACCCCGATCCAGCCCTGCAGGGCGAACACGCCGCCGAGCATCAGGACCGAGCCGAGGACGGTGACATGGGTGACGTTGATGACCGGGAAGAGCACCGACCGCAGCCAGAGCGTGTAGCGCTCCCAGGCCGTCCACTCCTTGACCCGCTGCTTGGACAGGTCGATACGGCGCTCGCCGAGCCGGTGGGCCTCGACCGTGCGGCCGGCGTCCACCGTCTCGGCCAGGGCGGCGGCCACGGCGGCGTACCCGGCGGCCTCCGAGCGGTAGGCGGCGGGCGCCCGCTTGAAGTACCAGCGGCAGCCGACGACCAGCAGCGGTACGGCGACCAGCACCGCGGCGCCCAGCGGCGGCGCCGTGATCACCAGTCCGCCCAGCAGCAGCGCCGCCCACACCACGCCGATCGCCAGCTGGGGCACGGCTTCGCGCATGGCGTTGGCGAGCCGGTCGATGTCGGTCGTGATCCGGGACAGCAGATCGCCGGTCCCGGCGCGCTCCAGCACGCCGGGCGGCAGCCCGACGGACCGGACGAGGAAGTCCTCGCGCAGGTCGGCCAGCATCCGCTCGCCGAGTATCGCGCCGCGCAGCCGGACCTCCCGGACGAACACCGCCTGGATGACGAGCGCGACCAGGAACAGCGAGACGGTGAGCCCCAGATGGAGCTCCAGCGCACCGTCCGACACCCGCTCGACCAGGCCGCCGAGCAGCCACGGCCCCGCCATGGAGGCCATGACGGCGGCCGTGTTGACGGCGATCAGGATCAGGAAGGCCCGGCGGTGCCGGCGGAACAGTTCGATCACGTAGGCGCGTACGGTGGCCGGGGCGCCGACGGGCAGCGTGTTCGCCGTCGTCGGGGCCGCGGGGTCGTAGGCCGGTGGCGCCACGCCGATCATGCGCTCTCCTCGATCTCTTCCAGTGCGTCCAGTCGCGAGTCCCCGGCCCGTCGTGAATCCCCGGCCCGTCGCGAATCCCCGTCCAGCCGGGAGTCCCCGTCCACCCGTGCCGCGTCGCGCAGCGCCGCTTCCTCATCCGTCTCCCGAGTCACCACGGCCCGGTACAACGGCTCCTTGTGCAGCAGCTCCCGGTGCATCCCGACCGCTGTGACCTCGCCTTCGTGCACGAGGACGACGCGGTCGGCGCGGTCCAGGAGCAGCGGGGAGGAGGTGAACACCACGGTGGTGCGCCCCTCGCGCAGATCCCGCAGGCCACCCGCGATCCGTGCCTCTGTGTGGGAGTCCACGGCAGAGGTGGGTTCGTCCAGGACGAGCACCTCCGGATCCGTGACCAGCGACCGGGCCAGTGCCAGGCGCTGGCGCTGGCCGCCGGACAGGGAGCGGCCGCGTTCGGTGATGAGGGCGTCCATCGGGTCCGCTGCGTCGAGCGAACCCTGGGCCAGCGCGGCCAGTACGTCCTCGCACTGCGCCGCCGCGAGCGCCTCCGTCGAGCCGACCGCGCCCGACTTGGGTACGTCGAGCAGTTCGCGCAGGGTGCCGGAGAGCAGTACCGGGTCCTTGTCCTGGACGAGGACTGCAGTGCGCGCGGTGTCGAGAGGCAGTTCGTCCAGCGCCACCCCGCCCAGCCGGACCGAGGTGCCGGCCTCGGAGGGGTGGCCACCGAGCCGCTCGGCCAGCCGTCCGGCCGCGTCCGGGTCACCACACACCACGGCGGTGAACCGGCCCGTGGGCGCGAGCAGTCCGGTGGCCGGGTCGTACAGATCGCCGGACGGCAGGTCCGCCGCGCGCGAGCCGTCGGTGCCACGGTCGTCCACGGCTCGCTCCAGCGACAGCACCCGCGCGGCCCGCCGGGCCGAGGGGCGCGACAAGGAGTAGGCCATGGCGATCTCTTCGAAGTGCCGCAGAGGGTAGGTGAGCAGCATGATCGAGCTGTAGGCGGTGACCAGTTCACCGACGGCGATACGGCCGTCGCGGGCGAGATGGACGCCGTACCAGACGACCGCGATCAGCAGCAGGCCCGGCAGGAGTACCTGGATCGCGGTGATCAGGGCCCACATCCTGGCGCTGCGCACGGCGGCGTGGCGGACCTCCTGGGAGGCGCTGCGGTAGCGGTCGAGGAAGAGTTCCTCGCCGCCGATACCGCGCAGTACGCGCAGGCCCGCGACGGTGTCGGAGGCCAGTTCGGTGGCGCGGCCCGCCTTCTCGCGCTGGAAGTCGGCTCGTCGGGTCGCCCGGGGCAGCAGCGGCAGGACCGCCAGCGCCAGGACGGGCAGGCCCACCGCGACGACCACGCCGAGCGCGGGCTGGTAGATCACCAGGCCGATACAGACCAGCACGATGGTGACCGCGGCCGCGGTGAACCGGGAGACGGCCTCCACGAACCAGCCGATCTTCTCGACGTCACCGGTGGAGACGGCCACGACCTCGCCGGCCGCGACGCGCCGGGTCAGCGCGGAGCCGAGCAGGGCGGCCTTGCGGGCCAGCAGTTGCTGGACGCGGGCCGCGGCGCCGATCCAGTTGGTGACGGCGGCGCGGTGCAGGAAGGTGTCGCCGAGGGCGTTGCCGGCGCAGGCGAGCGCCAGCAGCCCGCCGGCGATCGCGAGCCGGCTGCCGGAGCGGTCCACGACGGCCTGGATGGCGAGTCCGACACAGAACGGCAGAGAGGCGACGGACACGAAGTGCAGCAGGCCCCAGGCCAGGGCCTTCAGTTGTCCGCCGAGTTGGTTTCGGAAGAGCCACCACAGGAAGCGGGGCCCCGAGCGGGCGTCCGGGACGCCCGGGTCGGGATACGGAAGGTCTTGAATCTGCATGACGTCCCAGTGGCTCGGGTCGGGGGTAGGAGGGAGGCAGCCACCGCTTTCGGCGGCAGCAAACCGTGACAGGTTCGCGTCGCAGCGTGGTCGGAAGCAAGCGGTTTTCCACATGGGCGAGACGATCCGGCTGTCACCATCGGCCCCACCGGACCCAGGGACTCCGCACGCCCCGGACATGACGTCGTACGAGGCCCCATTGCGCGGTCCCCCAACACCCCCGTAGAACACGGCCATGAAGAGACGGATCGTCATGTCCATGCTCGCCGGAGCGACCCTCCTGGCGAGCACGCTCCTCGGGGCGAACCCCGCGTCCGCCCAACACGTCGACGTCCCCGCCGAGTTCGGCTCCGACTGGCACGACCCGGTCACCGCCGCCCCGCCCGTCACCGCCCCGGACACCAGATCCTGCCAAGTGACCCTGGCCGAGGCGCAGTTCCGCGACTTCACGCCGTACCGGGGGACGTACACCCCGCCCGAGGGCTGTGGCGACCGCTGGAACAAGGTCGTGCTGCGCCTCGAAGGCAAGGTCAAGGGCCGCCAGTACGACCGCCTCGGCCATGTCAGCGTGGGTGGGGTCGAGATCTTCCGTACGTCGACCCCGCAGCCCTCACCGGACGGCATCGCATGGTCCGTCGAGAAGGACGTCACGCGCTACAGCGACACCCTCCGCGAGCGCCAGGACGTCGAGATGCTCATCGGCAATGTCGTCGACGACACCTACACCGGGATCATCGACGTGAAGGTCACCCTGACCTTCTACACCGGCAAGACCGCCCAAACCCCCGACCGCGTCCTCCCCCTGACCGACGGCACCACCCTCACCACCCCGCGCAACAGCGAACGCATCGTCGCCGAGGTGTACGCCACCGGATCCGGCGGCGGCTGCGAGGAGTACTGGTATCTGACGGTGCCCGACTCGGCGCCGTACTCCTGCCAGGCCGCCGATGGCCCCTACCGCGAGGTGCAGATCAGGGTGGACGGCCAACTGGCCGGTGTCGCCGCGCCGTTCCCGCATGTGTGGACCGGCGGCTGGTCAAACCCCTTCCTCTGGTACGTCGTTCCGGGGCCGCGCGCCTTCGATGTCAAGCCGATCGAATACGACCTGACGCCGTTCGCCGGGATCCTCAACGACGGTCGGCCGCACGACATCCAGATCTCCGTCGCCGGACTGCCCGAAGGCCGGCCCGGCTGGAGCGCCCCCGTCAACGTCCTCGTCTGGCAGGACGAGGGCCGCGCACACGTCAGCGGAGCGCTCACCGCGCACCACGACAAGGGGCTCACCAACTCCTCGACCCACACGCCCGGTTCGGAGCACCAGGTGGACACCGAGAGCGGGCACCGGCTGACCGTCGCCGGATACGTCGACACCTCGCACGGTCGGGTGACCACCACCGTCCGCCGGTCGCTGGCGCACACCTCCGCCCATCGCTGGACCGACGGCGAGACCATGGACGCACTCGACGCGACCTGGCGCGACGACGAGTCGGTCACGGTAGACGGACGCGGACCGGCGAAGACGACGCGCACGCAACGGACGTACACGATGGACGGCACCACCACGCTCGGCGCGGACGACCGGCTGCGCACCGTGCTGACCCTCGGCGACCGGGCCTCGGCCGCCACCACGAGCGACGGGCGGCGCACCGCCTGGTCAAGGCTCGACGACACCTACACCGGTGACGCGACCTGGACCGTGAACGTCCCGCGCGATCAGCGCCATGCGGTCGGCACGTCGAGCGAGCGCTACCGGCTGTACGGCTCGCACATCTCCGGCGGTTGCTACGACCGCTCGCTGGCCACCGAGCAGGGCGTGCTCACGGAGGACCGCGAGGTCTGCTGAGGCCGGGCTGAGCCCAGTGGTGTGCGACGCGTCACGGGAGGCGTGATTTACACGGCGGCAACGCGGCGGTTTTCTGCGCGATCAACAGCACGGCCAAAGTGATCTCCACGGAAGCCGCTTTCCGTATCGCAGAAGTACCGCCCCGGCTTCTGTGCGCCGCCGCTCGTCCCCAAGGAGTGCCCGTGCCGCCGTCCGTCCCGTCCCTGCCGCGACGCGTCGCACGCATACTGCGTACCTCTCTCTTCGCGCAGGTCGCCTGCGCGCTCGTGCTCGGAATCGCCGTAGGAAAGCTGTGGCCCGGCTTCGCCGCCGAACTCCAGCCGCTCGGCGACGGGTTCACCCGGCTGATCAAGACGATCATCTCGCCGCTGGTGTTCTGTGTGGTCGTCGTCGGCATCGCAAAAGCCGGTGACCTCAAGGCCTTTGGCCGGATCGGGCTCAAGGCGCTGATCTGGTTCGAGGTCGCGAGCACCCTCGCACTGCTGATCGGGTTGCTCGCCGCCAACGTTGTCCAGCCGGGCTCGGGAATGAACGTCGACCCGGCCACCCTCGACTCCTCGGCGGTGGACGCGAAGACGGGCGGCGGTTCACTGCCGTCGACGACCGAGTTCGCCCTGGAGGCGCTGCCCACCAGTTTCATCGGCGCCTTCGCCGAGAACTCCCTGCTCCAAGTCCTCATCCTGGCCTGTCTGGTGGGCGCCGCGCTGCTGCACCTCGGCCACACCAAGGTGCCGCAGGTGCTGCCCGCCATCGAGCAGGCCCAGGAGATCATCTTCGCGATCGTCGGCTTCGTCATGCGTCTCGCCCCGATCGCCGTGTTCGGCGCGATGGCCGTCCTGATCGGCCAGTACGGCCTCGGTGTGATCGAGACCTACGCCAAGCTGATCGTCCTGTGCTACGCCGCCGCGGCTCTCTTCATCGCGCTCCTCGCCGTCGCCCTGAAGGTGCTCACCGGGCTCAGCCTCTGGAAGTTCCTGCGCTACATCCGCGAGGAGATGCTCCTCGCGCTCGGCACCGCCTCGACCGAGTCCGTCATGCCGCGCGTGATGCAGAAGCTGCGCAAGGCCGGTGCCCGCGACGACGCCGTCGGCCTGGTGCTGCCGACCGGTTACTCCTTCAACCTCGACGGCGCCTCGCTCTACCTCTCCATCGGCACGCTGTTCATCGCGCAGGCCGTGGGCGTCGACCTAAGTCTCGGCCAGCAGATCACCGTGATCCTGGTGCTCATGCTGACCAGCAAGGGCATGGCGGGCATCCCCGGTTCGGCCTTCCTCGCCCTGTCCGCGACCGCCTCCTCGCTCGGCGCGATCCCGGCGGGCGCCGTCGCCCTGCTGCTGGGCGTGGACCGGATCATGGACTCGATGCGCGTCGTCACGAACCTGCTCGGCAACTGCGTCGCCGTGTTCGCGGTGTCCCGCTGGGAGGGGGCGCTGGACCTGGCCCAGGCGAAGAGGACCCTGGACGGGGAAGTGGCGGCACCGGCCGAGAAGCCGGTCACGGAACCGGCCGAGAAGCCGGTCAAGGAGCCGGCCGAGCAGCCGGCCAAGGAGTCGGTCTCAGAGGCCAGTTGACGATCGTACGGCCGGCCGCCACCGGCCGTACGGCAGTTGCCATGACGCTCAGCAGGCTGCCCCGCACCCCACCCGCACCGCAGGGTTGACGCTCAGCAGCGCCCCTCACCGTCCACCAGCGTGTCCAACAGCCCCCCAAGCACCGCGCGCTGCTCATCAGTCAGCGGCGCCAGGATCTCCTGCGCCGCCGACCGGCGCGCCCCATGCAGCGCCCGCAGCGCCTTCAAGCCGTCGTCCGTGAGTTCGATCCGGATCACCCGCCGGTTCGTCGGATCCGGCGCCCGGCGCACCTTGCCGCTAGCCTCCAGCCCGTCGACCAGCGAGGTGACGGCCCGCGGGACCACCTCCAGGCGCTCGGCGAGGTCGGCCATCCGGGGCGGCGAGGGATAGTGCGCGAGGGTGCGCAGCAGCCGGGACTGGGCCGGAGTGACACCCAGCCCGGACTGCTCGATGTGCCGTTTCTGGATCCGGTGCACACGCCGGGTGAACCGCAGCAGCTGCTCGGCGAGCGGGCCGTCGTCGGTATCGGAGGCGGTCACGGGATCGGGGGAGGTCATACGGGAACAATATCAGGAGCAAGTTCATTGTGAGTATAGGTAACAATGAGCTAAGCTCCGTCAGTCCCGTCCTCACCCCTCCCGTAGGAGCCCATGCATCCCGATCACGAACCCGCCTGGACACCGCCGGCCGATACCGAAGAGCAGCCCCGGCAGGTGCGCCGCATCCTGCGTCTGTTCCGTCCCTACCGCGGCCGCCTCGCCGTCGTCGGCCTGCTGGTCGGCGCCGCGTCGCTGGTGTCCGTCGCGACCCCGTTCCTGCTGAAGGCGATCCTCGACGTCGCCATTCCCGAGCGCCGCACCGGGCTGCTCAGCCTGCTCGCGCTCGGCATGATCCTCAGTGCAGTGCTCACCAGCGTCTTCGGCGTTCTGCAGACCCTGATCTCCACGACCGTCGGTCAGCGCGTCATGCACGACCTGCGCACCGCCGTCTACGGCCGTCTCCAGCGCATGTCGCTCGCCTTCTTCACCCGGACCCGCACCGGCGAGGTGCAGTCCCGCATCGCGAACGACATCGGCGGTATGCAGGCCACCGTCACCTCCACCGCCACCTCACTGGTCGCCAACTTCACCAGCGTGGTCGCCACGATCATCGCGATGCTCGTCCTCGACTGGCGGCTGACCGCGGTCTCGCTGCTGCTGCTCCCGGTGTTCGTGTGGATCAGCCGTCGGGTCGGCAACGAACGCAAGAAGATCACCACCCAGCGCCAGAAGCAGATGGCCGCGATGGCCGCCACGGTCACCGAGTCGCTCTCCGTCAGCGGCATCCTGCTGGGTCGCACGATGGGCCGCTCCGACTCGCTCACCAGCGCATTCGCCACGGAGTCCGAGGAACTCGTCGACCTCGAAGTGCGTTCGAACATGGCCGGCCGCTGGCGCATGGCCGTGATCACGATCGTCATGGCCGCGATGCCCGCCGTCATCTACTGGACCGCGGGCCTTGCCCTCCAGGTCGGCGGCCCCGAGGTCTCGCTCGGCACCATCGTCGCCTTCGTCTCGCTCCAGCAGGGCCTGTTCCGCCCGGCCGTCAGCCTGCTCGGCACCGGCGTCCAGATCCAGGCCTCGCTCGCACTCTTCCAGCGCATCTTCGAGTACCTCGACCTGCCGATCGACATCACCGAACCGAAAGGCCCCATCCACCTCGACAAGATCAAGGGCGAGGTCCGCTTCGAGAACGTCGAGTTCCGCTACGACGGCGCAGGCGCCCCCATCCTCGACGGCGTCGACGTCACCGTCCCGGCCGGCGGCTCGCTCGCGGTGGTCGGCCCGACCGGCGCCGGCAAGTCCACGCTCGGCCATCTGGTGCCGCGGCTGTACGACGTGACCGGCGGCCGGGTCACCCTCGACGGGGTCGACGTACGCGACCTGGACTTCGACACCCTGGCCCGTGCGATCGGCGTCGTCTCGCAGGAGACGTACCTCTTCCATGCCTCGGTCGCCGACAACCTGCGCTTCGCCAAGCCGGACGCCACCGACGAGGAACTGCACGAGGCGGCGAAGGCGGCGCAGATCCACGACCACATCGCCTCGCTGCCCGACGGCTATGACACGGTCGTCGGAGAGCGCGGCTACCGCTTCTCCGGCGGCGAGAAGCAGCGCCTGGCCATCGCCCGGACCATCCTGCGCGATCCGCCGGTGCTGATCCTCGACGAGGCGACCAGCGCCCTGGACACCCGTACCGAGCGGGCGGTGCAGGAGGCCATCGACGCGCTCTCGGCCGACCGCACCACGCTCACCATCGCGCACCGGCTGTCCACCATTCGGGGTGCCGACCAGATCGTGGTCCTCGACTCCGGACGGACCGTCGAACGCGGTACGCACGAGGAGCTGTTGGAGCGGGACGGGCGATATGCGGCGCTGGTCCGCCGGGACGCCCAACTGGAGCCGACAAGATGAAGATATGCCGGGTTTGTGAGCTTTAGCGGGTTACCGTGCCCGCATGCACATGAACACTCCGTCACGGAGCACGATTCGACTGACGCGCCGGGGCCGAATCGCCCTCATCGCGACCGGGGCCGTCGTGGCCGGCACCGCCGTGGCGGTGCCGCTGCTGAGCGCGGGCAGTGAGGGCGAGGAGAAGCCCACCACCCTGGTGATCCCGGAGGGCTGGCGGTCCGGCCAGGTCTACGAGGCCGTCGACAAAGCGCTCGCCCTGCCCGCGGGCACCACCAAGAAGTCCCTGGCCAAGGCGGCTCTGAAGCTGCCGAACGACGCCGAGGGCAACCCGGAGGGCTATCTCTTCCCGGCGACGTACCCCCTGGAGACCAACGGCAAGAAGGCGACGCCCGAGCAACTGCTGTCGTCCATGGTCGACACCGCCAACAAGAAGTTCAACGGCGCCCCGATCGCCGCGGGTGCCCAGCGCAACGCGATGAACGTCTATCAGGCGGTCACCATCGCGAGCATCATCCAGGCCGAGGCGGCGACCAAGGCCGACATGGGCAAGGTGGCCCGGGTCGTCTTCAACCGGCTCGAGCGCGGCATGCCGCTTCAGATGGACTCCACCATCAACTACGCGCTCAACCGCTCAACGCTGAAGACCACGGTGGCCGACACCCGGATCGAGAGTCCCTACAACTCGTACCAGCGCATGGGGCTGCCCCCGACCCCGATCGACAGCCCGGGCGAGGACGCAGTGCGCGCCGCGATCAGCCCTACGCCGGGCGACTGGCTGTACTTCGTCACGGTCAAGCCGGGCGACACCCGCTTCACCGCCGACTACGCCGAGCACCAGCGCAATGTCGCCGAGTTCAACCGCAACCAGCAGAGCAGCTCGCCGAAGGCCAAGTGACCGGGCGGGACATCACGCGGCCACCGGCTGCTCCTTTGCCAGCAGCCGCCTGATGTCCCGTACGGCCGCGCGGCCCGCCCGGTTGGCGCCGATGGTGCTCGCCGACGGACCGTAGCCCACGAGGTGGATCCGCGCATCGGCGACCGCCCTGGTCCCCTCGATACGAATACCGCCGCCCGGCTCCCGCAGCTTCAGCGGCGCCAGATGGTCGATGGCGGCCCGGAAACCGGTCGCCCACAGAATGACGTCGGCCTCCACGCGCCGGCCGTCGGCCCACTCCACGCCGTCCGGAGTGATCCGGTCGAACATGGGCTGCCGGTCGAGCACCCCGTCCGCGAGGCCCTGACGGATCGCGTCGTTGAGGGGCAGCCCGGTCACCGACACCACGCTCTTCGGCGGCAGCCCCTGCCGCACCCGCTCCTCCACCAGCGCCACCGCCGCCCGCCCCGCGTCCTCGCCGAAGGGCCCCTCGCGGAAGACCGGGGGCCGCCGGGTGACCCAGGTGGTGGAAGCGGCGTAAGGGGCGATCTCCAACAGGTGCTGGGTCCCGGACGCACCCCCGCCCACGACGACCACCCGCAGCCCCGCGAACTCCTCGGGCCCCGGGTACTGCGCGGTGTGCAACTGCCGCCCCCGGAAGGTCTCCTGACCGGGGTAGCGGGGCCAGAACGGCCGGTCCCAGGTGCCGGTGGCGTTGATCAGCGCCCGGGTCGACCAGACCCCGGCCGAGGTCTCGACGAGCAGTCGCCCGCCGTCCCCCTCGCGCACCGCCTTCACCTCCACCGGCCGACGCACCTTCAGATCGAAGGTGCGCTCGTAGTCGGCGAAGTATCCGGCGATCACCTCGGCGGACGGCCGCGCCGGATCGGCCCCGGTCAGCTCCATGCCCGGCAGGGCGTGCATCCCGTGCACCTTGCCGTACGTCAGCGAAGGCCACCGGAACTGCCAGGCGCCGCCCGGACCGGGGGAGTGGTCCAGCACGACGAAGTCGCGGTCCGGCTCGAACCCGGAGCGCCGCAGGTGATAGGCGCCGGCCAGTCCTGCCTGTCCGGCGCCTATGACGACTACCTCGGTGTTGTTCACGTTTCCACTAACCGCACCGGGGCCGGAGATCTTCCCGGCAGGTCACTGCCTGGCCGGCGTGGTCGACGGCGGGAGGTCGCCGTTGAACCGCCGGTCCACGAAGTCGGCGAAGTCGACCTTCTTCGGGATGAGCTTCAGCTCGGTGAAGGCGTCGGCGATCTCCTGCTCGGAGGCGATGAGCGGCTCGTCGACCGCGACGGAGATCCGCGACGCGTTGGTCCGCCGCACCGAGGCCAGCGCGACCTCGTAGGGCAGCCCGGTGTCCTTCGCCCAGACCTCGGCCCACTCCTCCTGGTGGTCATGGACCCAGGCCGTGGCGCGCCGAAGCCGCTCGAGATAGTCCTCGATGGCGGCGGCCTTCTTCGTGTCGTCCAACGCGGCAGGCGCAGCCACCTGGAAGGTCAGACCGTTGGTGACCCCGTCGCCGGTCGTCAGAATCCGCCCCTGCTTGGCGTGGAGCACCTGAGAGGTGTACGGGTCCCACACGGCCCAGGCGTCGACCTTGCCGGAGGTGAACGCGGCGAGCGCGTCGGCCGGTTGCAGATACTTGACGTCGACGTCATCGAGCTTGAGCCCGGCCGCCTTGAGCGAGGCGACAAGCTGATAGTTGGCGGAGGACCCCTGCGCCACCGCTATGGACCGCCCCTTGAGCTGCTCGGTCTTCGTCAGCTTCGAATCGTTCGGTACGAGGATGGCGTCACCCTTGGACGTCCCGTGGAAGGCGGCCACCACCTTGATCTTCGAGCCGGCGCCGGCCGCGAAGACCGGCGGGGTGTTGCCGACCCCGCCGATGTCGACGGCCCCGGCGTTGACGGCTTCCAGGAGTGGTGGACCGGAGGTGAAGGTGGACCACTTGATCTTGTAGTCGAGGTTCTTCAGTTCTCCGGCGGCCCGCAGGATGGCCTCCGAACCGCCCTTCTGGTCACCGACGTTGAGCGTGAGAGAGCCCTGCCCGTCCGTGTCCGTCGAGGTCGAGGCGGCCGAGTTCCCGCCGCACGCGGTGAGCAGGAGGGCGAAGGGGAGGAGCAGAGCGGCGGGGACGAGGCGTCGTCGCATGGTGGTTCCGTTCTCGGGGATGGGTCAGGCGGCTTCGGCACCGAGGCGCCGAAGGAGTCCGGCGCGCAGTGCGGCGAACCGGGGGTCGGTGATGTCGCGCGGCCGGTCGAGGTCGATGCGCTGCTCGTGGGCGATGACACCGTCGTCCATCACGAGCACCCGGTCGGCGAGGAGGACGGCCTCCTCGACGTCGTGCGTCACGAGCAGCACGGCGCAGCCGCGGCGCTGCCACAGCTCCCCGACGAGCCGCTGGGCCGTGATCCGGGTCAGCGCGTCGAGCGCGCCGAACGGCTCGTCGAGCAGGAGTAGATCGGGTTCGCGTACCAACGCCCGGGCCAGGGAGGCGCGTTGGGCCTCGCCGCCGGAGAGGGTCTTGGGCCAGGCGGTCGTACGGTGGCCGAGGCCGACCTCGTCGAGGGCCCGCTCGGCGAGGGCGCGTTCGGGCTTGCCGGGCAGGCCGAGCAGGACGTTGCGCCAGACCCGCTTCCATGGCATCAGACGGGGTGCCTGGAAGGCGACGGCTTTGCGGCGCGGCACCAGCACGGTGCCCTCGATCTCGCGGTCGAGCCCGGCGAGGATGCGCAGCAGCGTGGACTTGCCGCAGCCGCTGCGGCCGAGGAGGGCGACGAACTCGCCGGGCCGGATGTCGAGTTGAAGCCGGTCGATGACGGGGCGCCCGTCGAAGGAGCGGGTCAGCCCCTTGACATGCACGGCCTGTGCGGCCTTGGTGGTCACCGGCCGGTGAACGTCGGTCGCCATTGCAGCAGCAGCCTTTCGAGGGTACGGACGACGAGGTCGGCGAGCAGGCCGAGGAAGGCGTAGACGATGAGGCAGACGACGATCACATCGGTGCGCAGGAAGTCCCGGGCCTGCACCATCAGGAACCCGATGCCGGAGTCCGCGTTGACCTGCTCGGCGAAGACGAGGGCGAGCCAGGCGATGCCGAGGGAGTAGCGCAGTCCGGTCAGGGCGCCGGGCAGTGCTCCCGGCAGCACGACATGCCGTACCAGACCCCATCGCGAGAGCCCGAGCGACTCGCCGGCCTCGATCAACTGGGCGTCGACGCCGCGGATTCCGGCGTAGACGTTGAGATAGAGCGGGAAGGTGACACCGAGGGTGATGATGGCGATCTTCGGGGCCTCTCCGATCCCGAACCAGATGATGAAGAGCGGGATGAGCCCCACGAAGGGCACGGTCCGCAGCATCTGCACGGGGGCGTCGACGAGATCTTCGCCGATCCTGAACAGCCCGGAGACGAGGGCGAGTCCGGTGCCGATGACAGTGCCGAGGAGCAGTCCGCCCGCGACGCGCTGAAGCGAGGCGCCCATGGCGGAGGTGAGTGACCCGTCGCCGATGAGATCAGCGCCGACGTCGGCGATCCGGCCGGGCGAGGCGAGGACATCCGGGGCCAAGGCACCGGTGCTGCTGAGGAGTTGCCACAGGGCGAGCAGCAGCAGGGGGCCGGTGGTGCGGCGGAGCCAGCGGGGGAGGCGGGTGCGGCGGTCGGAGGCGGGGAGGAGGGGGACGAGATCGAGTGCGGGACCAGGGCCGGATACGGGGGATATATCAGCCTTGTCGGGGCTGGGTGGGGCATGACTGATGCTCATGGGGTGCTTCACGCCGGCAAGAGCGGCCGATAGGGGAGGTGAACGCGCCTGGGCGCGCACGCAAGAACGGGGGAGGGGCGTCAGCGACCGCGGCGACACGCGGCGGAGGCCACCCGCAGCAGGTCGATATGACCGCGCGTGGTGAGCAGGGCTGAACGCAACATGCCGCTGACCGTAATGAGATGCCGCTGCCCTGGTCAACGGGGGTCCGCAGAACTTCATGCCGGTGTCACACTCGGGCCGCGACGTGCCACACGCCGACCGTCGGATGCAGGAGGATGGAAGGCATGTCAGACGCCTTCACCACCCGAGTTCTGCAGGTCGCCTCCGGCTCCACGGAGACGGTCGTCGACCTCACCCACGACTGCGAGGCCTTCCTGCGGGAGGCGGCCGCGGGCAGGGACGGCCTGCTGAACATCTTCGTCCCCCACGCAACGGCAGGCATCGCCGTCATCGAAACGGGCGCCGGCAGCGACGACGACCTCCTGGCCGCCCTGCACACCCTGCTCCCCGCCGACGACCGCTGGCAACACCGCCACGGCAGCCCCGGCCACGGCCGCGACCACGTCCTCCCGGCCATCGTGCCTCCGCACGCGACGCTTCCGGTGCTGAACGGGCGACTGGAGCTGGGGACGTGGCAGTCGGTGTGCCTGGTGGACACCAACATCTCTAATACCAACCGTGAGGTGCGGTTGAGCTTCCTGGGATAGAACAAGATCGTTCTGTGTGTGGCCGCCGAATCTCCTTACCGTGTGCGCGGGACAGGAGAAGGCGATGCGCGCTGCAACCAGGAGCGAGATCGAGCGACCCTACGACGGATGTGGAAAGTGCCTGCTCGGAGTGCGGCGGCTGTCACGTGTGCGGGCCGCCACCTCCTCTCCCGAGCGTCAACGGGAGGACGTTCTCGTTGCCGCTGAGGCCGTCGGCGGGCACATCATCGGTTGGGCCGACGACTGGGAGGTCTCGGGTGCCACCGACCCGGTGACGCGGCCCAAGCTGGGCCCCTGGCTGCGGGATGAGCGTGGCCCGTACGACGGGCTCGTCGCATCTGCGGTCGACCGCCTGGGCCGGAACGTCGTGGACTGCCTGAACACCGGCTACAAGATGCGGGACGAGAAGAAGGTACTCGTCACGTACGGCCATGACGGGCCGTGGGATCTGGATGATCCGGCAGACGAGAACCGCTTCACGATCGAAGCGTGGGGTGCCCAGATGGAGCTGCGGGCGATCCAGCGCCGGAACCGCGACACGACGGTCAAGATGCGGGCCGCCGGGCGACCGAAAGGGAAGCCCTCGTACGGATTCCGGCATGTCCGCAGCGTCATGGGCGGCAGGGTCGATGGCGTCGAACTGCACCCGCATGCGGCTGAGGTGATCCGCAACGTGGCTCGGCGGATCCTCTCCGACCCGGAGAACATCACCCCGAGCAGCGAGGCAGCGCGCCTCAACCGAGCGGGGGAACTCTCGCCGGCCGATCACCTCGCGGTCATGTACGGGAAGCCGGTCCGGCACACCCCGTGGTACCCGGCGAGCCTGCGCGACATCCTCGTGTCAGAAGCGGCACTGGGCTACCTGATGCACCAGCACAAGCCCGTGATCGACCGTCAGGGCAATCCGGTACGCCTGTGTGAGGGCTTGTGGGACAGACGGACCCACGAGGCTTTGAAGGGGGCCATCTATTCGCGCCCCATGAGCCATCGCCGATCCAATCGACCGTACTTACTCACCGAGCTGGCTATCTGCGGCAACTGTCACAATCGTCTCTTCACCTACACCTCAAAACTCGTGCCGCCTCGGTACGCGTGCACCGCTCGGAACAAGGGGTGGAAGAGCGCGCGGGAGTGCCGCCCTGCACCGCTGATGCGCGTGCAGATCCTGGACGCGGTCGTGGAGGCCTGGTTCCTGGAGAAGTTCGGGGACGGCATGATCCTCGAGACGGTCTTCGACCCTGGTAACGGGGTGGCGGAACGCATCGCCGAACTGAGGGCGAGCAGGGAGCGGCTTCGTCTCGACCGACAGGCCGGCCTCTACGACGCGCCGGACGACGCGGAGTGGTTCCGCAAGCAATACGCGCTGCTGGGGCAGGAGTTGGCCGCAATGGAGCGGGAGCCTCAGCGGTCTCCAGGAATGGTTCAGCGGCCTACTGGGGAGACGGTCACGGACCGCTGGCACAGCGCTCCGGATGTGCAGGCACGGAAGGAGATCCTGCTCGACTTCGGCGTGCGGGTGATGTTGTTCCCGGCCAAGTCTCCGGTTCGCTGGGTTGTGGGAGTCATGCATGGGCCGGAGCGCCCGCCGATGGGTGCCGCCTAGTAGCGGCCACACCTCGGCGATACACGAAAACCCCGGCACAGCCAAGTCGGCCGCCCATCTGAACCTTGAGCCCACGATTCCCGATGACGGGGAGGGTGGGCGTGAATCAGACGTCAATGGACAGCGCGGTGGTTGGCCGTCTCTGGGCAGCGGAACCGCTCGCTCCTTCCGTGCCGTTGCCGAGGTGGCTGTTCGTGACGGAGGACGACGGCGTCGCGGAGGTCGTGGCTCGGCGATATGAGGGGCAACAGCGGAGGACGTGCCGATCGGCGCGCGGTCAGGAAATAGTGTCAATGGCCACGAGTTCACCCCCGGTGGCGGACGGCTGAACCCATGCACTGGCGGACACGAGAATTCCCCACGGACTCCCCGCGGACAGCGGATCTCCCCGCCTGGTCCGCGTGATCCCTCCTGGAGCGGGCTCAGTTCAGCGGCCTCACTCCCTTGCCCGAGGTCGCCTCGGTGAGCCGGAACGAATCACCCTGAGTGACCACGACATGAGCATGGTGAAGCAGCCGGTCGACGGTCGCGGTGGCGAGGGTCTTGGGCATGATTTCGTCGAATCCGGACGGATGAAGGTTCGAACTCACCGCCATTGCGCGTCTTTCATAGGCGGCATCCACCAGCCGGAAGAAGCCCTCAGCAGCGTCCGCGGAAACGGGCAGCAGACCGATGTCGTCGACAATGATGAGGTCACTTCGGATCAGCCGGGTCATCGCCCGGGCGAGAGAATCGTCGACGCGGTGGCGGCGAACGAGGGCGCCCAGATCCTCGATCGCGAACCAGGCAACTGTCATGCCGGCCTCGACCGCAGCCTGCCCCAATGCTTCTGTGAAATGCGATTTTCCAGTGCCGGACGGTCCGCAGACACAGAGATTCTCCTTGCGGGAAATCCACTCCAGCGTCTTCAGCGAATCCTGGACCTGTCGGGTGATGGAGGAGGCGCCTTCATCCCAGTCGCCGAATGTCTTCCCGGCGGGAAACCCGGCCCGCTTTCGGCGAGTGCGGAGGTTCGCCGCGTCCCGTCCCGCAGCTTCCTCGGCCAGCAGCACTCGGACGACCTCGGCCGGGTCCCAGCGTTGAGCTTTCGCGGTGGGAATGAGATCCGTCAATGACCGGCGAATGTGCGGGAGCTTGAGCCTGCGGGTCAGCTCAATCGCCTCGGCGAGCGGATCGCCGTTCGAGCCTGAAATGTTGCGAAGAGGGGTGGCCATCAGATTTCGTCTCCTTCAGGGGCAACGCCGAATCGGGACCAGGCGGACGTGCCCGGCTGGAGGCTGTGGTCCTCGGAGGCGCGGGTCGGCTCGGCAACCTGACGTCCGATGTGGTGATCGAGGATCGAGATGAGGTCGTTCTCGGCGAATCGGCCGGCGATCGCCGCGGTCCCCAGGGCCCGGTCGACCTCGGCGGTCCCGTGGAGCTTGGCGAGTTGGACGGCCTCGGCCATCTTCGGCCGCATCCTGCGGGCCCCTGAGGCGGCGGCCTCGACCAGCCAGGACGCCGCCCCGGGACCGAGCTGCAAGAACGCGGCTTCCTCGGCCGATGCGGCCTTCGGGGTTCGTTCACCTGCCTTGTCTTCCCGTGGCGGATAGTGCTCGTCCTTGATTGACGGGTTGCCCGGGGTGGACCGGCGGTGGCGGGCGGCCTCGACGGCGCCGTCCTCGGTGACCGCGGTGACGACGAGTTCGTCGCCGTGGATGCGGGCCCAGACGGTCTGCCCGGCCAGCTGGTGCGGGACCGAATACCGCACCGAATCCACCGAGATCGTCGCGTCGCCTGCGACCTTGCGGGTGGTGCCCAGGGCCGCGGTGAACGGATTCTCCGGCAGCCGGTGCAGGCGGTGGGCTTCCTCGGCGAGCGCCTCGATCGGCCGGCGTCGGCTCGCCCGGTGGACCTTGTTGTTCACCTCCGCGGTGAACTGGCGGCAGGCGTCCTCGAGTTCCGCGAAGTCCCGATAAGCCGGCCGCAAGTTGATATCGGTGGGCACCAGATCCCGTTTCGCGATCCGCACCGTCGCCTCCGAGCCGCCCTTGGACTGCGGATCCGCGGGGACACAGGTCCGGATCGTCAGGCCGTAATGGTGGCCGATCTCGATGATCTGCGGATTGCGGACCGGTATTCGCGCGATATGGTCGCTGGTGACCGTCCGCTCGTTGTCGGTCAGCGCATAGGTCGGGGCTCCGCCGATCTGCCGCAGCGTCGCATCCAGACAACTCGCGATGGTCGGCAGGGTTTTGTCGAGCACCGGGATCACGACCCGGAATCTCGACCAGGCCAGCCAGGCGCACCATAGCCACGTTCTTCGGCCTGCTATTTTCGGGCCGTCGCCCCAATCCCATTGGACCCAAAGTCCAGGTTCTGGAATCCACGGGCGGAACACACGGCGGTGGCCGGCGCGATAGGACGCCTTCGCCGCGGCGACCGCCCGCCGCGTGGTCCGGTCGGTGCCGGTGAAGCCCATCGCCTTTATCTTGTCGTGCACTCGGTCAGCCCCGATTCGGCCGCCGGAGCGTTCAACGAGTTCCTCGACCTTCGGCAGGTAGTCGTCGATCATCTTCGGTCGCGGCAGGCGCTTCGTCGCGTCCCCGCCCTGGTCGCGAAGCTCGACATACCGCTTCACGGTGTGGTGGTCGCACCCGGCCAGCTCGGCCGCCGCACGGTAACTGCCCGTGAGGTCGTACGCCTCAAGAATCTCCATGATCTCCTCTTTGCTCTTCACACTGGCCAAGAGAACAGGCCGTGTGGTCTAGACAGCCAAGAGGGATCACGCGTCCATCAGCGGGGACATCTCGTGTCCGCCTGCGGGGAGCCGATCAGACCGCCTGCAGGGAGCTTTGCATTTCCGCCGTCAAAATAGTGATGGGAACGGCCAGCATCCCCATCTGCCTGGATAAAGAGAGCGTGGTCGTCGGGCGACTGATGTCAGGAAGCGGTGAAGAGCCTGTTCATGTCTGCGACGGGACTGTCTTTCTGGAGCCAATGGTCCGGGCTGGCGCCCCATGCGGCTGCCCGAAGGCACGCAACGACCAGATGACGGCAAGCAGGTTGGGGACTGGGCCAAAGCCGGACGTCTGCCTGCGCTTCCGGTTGGCTGAGGAGCCGGAAGTCGGTTTGGTGTCCCTTATCTCCCATTCCTGGCAATGCTTCGATTCGGTGCGTGCAGCTCTGAACGCCGCGGCAGATCGGGACGGCGTGCAGTGGAAATTGGTGCTGCGCAATACGGCTCATACAACTCGATCCGGTTTGGTCGTGAGCTATGCCTGGCCAGAGCTGGTCGTTGCGACCTGAGATGCGGAGCGGAGTCTCATCTGCGAGACGTCACTTGCTGCTGCCGTGAGCACCGTCTCCGAGAGGCGAGGACGTTCGTGCTCTCGCTCAGTGAGAGGGCCGGTGGGGCGATCTCGCGGCCGGCCCATCCATCAGCCGCTCTGGAGGTCGGCCAGTTCAACAGCTCACGGATCTCCAATTGGCAGCTAACTGAGCACCGAGGCACTGGAGTAGCGGAAGGAGGGGCCTTGCTTCATCGAAACCATGAAGATCAGAAAGAAGGGGGCACCAGTCGGGCAATTGGCGCTGACGCCAAGGCCGTTCCAGAGCCGCGCCAACGCGCTGCGCGCAGGACTGACTCTGAGACGTGGCTTCGGCGCGGCTGCTGCCTCGTGGTCGCTTCCGTAGCTGCGTACGCGTCCTACATTCACCAGCGGTCCTTTGCCCTTCAGGGAGGAGCAGATCCGGCGAGCGCGACGTTGTGGCCCTTGTCGGTCGACGGCTTGCTGCTCCTGGCGACAGTTGGGTTGCTCAAGCCCGCCCATCAGGTTGGGCGTCGGGCGCGCGCAGTGGTGTGGATCGCGTTCCTGCTCGGCATCAGCGTGTCCCTTGCGGCCAACATCGCCGCCGCGCCTGCCCTTACGTGGAAGCCGGTACTGGTCGCGGGATGGCCGCCGGTTGCCCTGCTTTTCTCGGTGGAACTTCTCGCGCACCGGTCCGGCGACGGATTGCCGACCGAGACCATTCCATCGGACCAGCCGCTGAGCCCGGACGGTTCGCGAGAGCCGGAGGCGAGACAGGGCGAGGGAGACGAGCTTGCCTCGGCAGAGCGAGGTTCTCGCGGCGGGCGCGAGAGCGGGACAAGCGGTTCTCGAACCTCGTCTCGGGACAGAGCGCCAATTACTCGTCGGAACGCAGAGCAGCGGATGTGGGAGTACTTCCAATCCCAACAGGCCGCGGGGCGCACGCCCACAGGAACGGAGCTGGACCGGGTAGCGGGCACGAACAACTACGGTCGAGCCGTGCTGAGGCAATGGCGGCGTACGGGTCGCATTCCTTCTGGAGCAGACGAATGAGTGCGGGGGCAATGAGGCGTTGACCGCCTGTGGCGCTGAGCTGCCGTGCCAACACCAGGTGTTGATGCCGTACGCATGCCGCCAGTGCCGCCTGGGCCAACGGATCTTGATGACCGCCTGACCAAAACTGAGTCGGATCTCGGCCTTTTGAGATGCCCGCGACATTAGACCTGCGTCTCATGGGGAGCCGGTATGTCCCGACCGCGTCCGACCGTGTTGCTCACGTTCGTCGTCGGGGATGCTGAGTCCACAACCGAACCCTCGTCAGCCGTGCTCAATGGCGATGCCCGCAGTGAAGGGTTGATACGCCGCCGCGGAGATCACGCTTGGCACGACCAAGCTGCATGCCGTTCGACGGGCGGCGAGGTTGTCGACCCGATGATGTTCTTTCCCAAGCCTGATGACGTGGACCGTATCCGTGGAGCCAAGGCTCTGTGCGGGCAGTGCACTGTGCGAGGTGTGTGCCTCCAAGCGGCCCTCGAGAACGGCGACCGCGACGGTATCTGGGGCGGCATGACAGAGGAGGAACGGGAGCCACTTCACCGCGTGTTTCAGTACCGTCTGAACCGCGCTCGCGTAAACGCGGTGCTGGAAGGCCGGGACATCTTCCTCACGAGCGCTGAGCGCCAGGCCGCAGTGCAAGCCGCCTACCAGGCTGGTGTACCGGTCGCACGACTGGCCTGGCTTCTCCAAGTCTCAGAGGAGCACGCAGGCAAGCTGTACCGCCGTACCCGCCGGGAGATCCGGAACCGAAACGAGGCTCTGGTGCGCAGTGATGGGTCGTAGAGTGCCGGCCGGGGGAGCGGTCTACGTGAAGTCAGACGATGGCTACGTCCGGTGAAGGTGTAGTCACTGGCTGAGTTGACTCGGTTCCGGTGGGGGCATAGCGGTCATCGCGGGTATTCCTCTTGGAGGGCGGCCACTGGCCGTCGGTGATGACCGTCGGGGTGTCCTTCTCGGCCTGGGTCCGCTCACGTGCGGCCACGTCCACGGGCGGTACGTCTGGAGCGGCACCGGTGCGGGCCAGGCGGGCGAGCAGGGCTCGCATCGACCAACTCAGGTGCCGTGTCTCGGCGTCGGTGCCCGCCATGACGGCGTTTACCGCCAGGATCGACCGGTGTCCGGCCAACCCCTCGGGATCGCCGACGAAGGACGCGCGGTGGCGCAGCAGGGCCCGGGCGGCCATTGGGGCGCCGGGCGGTGTTCAGGGAGCGATGCGCTGGGTGAGCGCCTTGACGAGGTCTGTCCTAGCCACCTGGAGGACAAAGGTGCCACCGCTGTCGCGGGCGGGCTTGGCGTACCAGGGCAGGCCTCGACGGCGCCACTTGGCCGGTGCCAGACCGCCTGGCAGCTCAGGCAGAGGCAAAGTCCACTTCCCGAGCTGGAGTTCACCCCTCCACAGACCAGTGGGCAGAGTGTTCACCGGAATCCGTACGACGAAGTCCTCTCCCCCCTCGTGCAGCTGGCAGGCTGGGAAGAGGGCTGTGGCGCCGCAGTCGTCCTTCAGGACCACGTTGAGTGTGCCCTCCGGGTATGCGGCGAGCTTGCACCGGCCGGTGAACTCCAGCTCCGTGGGTACCTCCGGGGCCCAGCGGACGCTGTCGTCGATCTCAAGCAGCGGCAGCACCTCGTGCTTTCGTTCACCGAGATCGAGGGTGAAGTTGCCATGTGGGCGGGTGGTGTAGGCGGTGACAGCGCGGAGCTCTTCCAGAGCGTTGACCACGTGTGTCGCTGCTTTAGCTGAGACTTGGGCAGCTCGCTTGCTGCCGATGCGAACCTCGCGAGTGACGCCCTGTGCGCCGATGGCGAGCGAGACGTCCCACAGTCCGTCCTCAAGTGGGCGGCCCTCGGCGGCTGTGAGCACGTCGACGGCGACGTCGAATCCGGCTCGGTCGTATGTGAACCGTCCTTCGTCTTCGTCGGCTCCGACGCCGGGGGAGTCGGTGTGCGTGACGGGCAGCCGGAACTCCATCGCGCTGTCGCGCTCCCGCAGGACGAGCTCCGTGGTTACGTCGCGAGTTTCGACGCGGTGGAGGTAGGCGTGACCGGCCAGGTAAAGCGTCGTACCGCGGAGGTCGGCACGCGTGACGTGGTGGCGAGCGGCGAGCTGGGCGGTGACGTCGTAGCAAACGTCCGGGATGGCGCGGTCGGGGTCGCGGAGGAACGGGTATCGGGCGAGCGCCCTACCGTTGTCGACCATTACGGGTGTGGCGACCTTGCTCTCGGCGAGACCCTCCTCGAAGGAGATGACGTCGAGCAGTTCGTCGAGCATGAGATGGCGAATCAGGTGCAGTCGCAGCCGGGCCATGGCCGAGAGTCGGTCATTCATGCCCTCGTGCCAGAGCGGCTCGATGATCTCGGCGAACTGCCGCAGCATCTTCAGCTGCATCTCGCGTGATTCGTGCACCAGCTGACTGCACAGAGCCTCCTGGACCTCCACGGTCAGGTGGCGGTGCGCCAGGTGGTCGCGGTCTGCACCGGGCGGCACGTTGTCGAGGATCATGTCGATCACATGCGGCAGGAACCGCAGTCGGGGCTCCGAGCCGGAGGTTCGACGAGTGATGTTGCCCTCGTCTTCCCGCAGCACCCAGTACAGACAGTCATAGTCGGCCAGCACGGAGATGCCGGACGCCTGCAGGTAGGCCGCGCCGACGAACAGCTGGTCCTCGCCGATTGAGAGATCCGCGGGGAACCTGAGGTGGTGGCGTTCGAGCAGTTCCCGACGGAACAGGTTCATGGGGTTGAGCGTCCAGTACACGCGGGACGAGAAGACGTCGGTCTTCGGCTGGTTGCGCCGGAACATTGAAGTGGGTGCCCCGCGCCCCCCGACGCCGACCATTTTGCCGAGGACTATGTCAGTGCCGTTCTCGTCGGCCATCGCCACCATGCGCTCCAAGGCCTCCGGACCGAGATAGTCATCTGCGTCCAGGAAGAAGGCCTCTAGTTTCTAGGGTTTTGGGGGGCCACGAAGTTTCCGGACACGGACCCAATAGGGTTGTCCTGAACAGGAAACGAGGAAGAAGTGGCGCCACCCAGTAAGTACTCGCCGGAGTTCCGCGAGGAAGCCATCCAGATCGCGTTGAGGTCGAGCAAGACGATCTCCGAAGTCGCCCGGGAGCTTGAACTGAACCCGGAGACACTGCGCGGCTGGGTCAAGAAGCACCAGAAGCAGCAGGAACCGGCTCCCGATGCGGAACTGACGGTGAACGAGCGGGCGCGCCTGAAGGAACTCGAACGACGCAACCGCGAGCTGGAGATGGAAGTAACCTTCCTGAAAAAAGGTGTGCCACGAACGCGGGAGGCTGCTTGCGGTAGTTGAGTAGCTGAACGCGGTGCTGCACGAGAGATGAAGGACTTTCGGCCCTTCGGAGTCGCCCTGCGGGGGGAGGCTTCAAACCGCCACATGCTGCGGAAGCGGTGACGCGACCGTGGTGAGCGACTGTGGAAAAGGCGCCCGTGAGGCGTCAGGTGGGGATCAGGGAGACGGAGCGCAGTCCCCTTGCAGGGGATCGCTGTTGACGCGTCGTTATTGATGAAATGGCATCAGAACCGGGTGTTACTTTTTGGCCCGGGATGAGTCTGGCGGAAACCCGTTTACTGGCCAGGTGGTGCCCGGCGTGGAGGCGACGTGAATCTGGTCTGCTGCTTTCGTGCGGAACGTGGGAAGGCACACTTCGATGCCTCAACTCTGCGTATTTCACGCGGTGTTGTGAAAGGGAGCCTTCCAAGCGGACAACCCGCGAGGAACTGAGTACCGATGCGAGGTGTGTTGGCGGACCGGTTCGTAGTAGCGGTGAACCTCCTGCTGGGCGCGGTGGGAGCGGAGCGAAGGGGCCGGATTGTCCGTGGTTCGTTTGTTCGGTCAACCAGGAGTTCCCTGGGAGGAGCTGCGTGGGCGAGCTGAAGTCACAGATCAAGTCGTTCGAGATATCAAAGACAGAGGTCTGGGAGGCGTACCTGAAGGTCAAGGACAATCAGGGTGCTCCGGGGGTGGATGGCTGCACGATCGAGGAGTTCGAGAAGGATCTGAAGGGGAACCTCTATAAGATCTGGAATCGGATGTCCTCGGGAAGCTACTTTCCTCCTCCGGTGAAAGGCGTGGAAATCCCGAAGTCGCACGGCGATGGGGTTCGTTTGCTCGGTGTGCCCACGGTCGCGGACAGAATCGCCCAGACGGTGGTGGCCGCTCATCTGGAGAAGCGGGTGGAGCCGGTGTTCCACCCGGACTCCTACGGCTACCGGCCGGGCAGGTCGGCTCTGAACGCGGTTGAGGTATGCCGGCGGCGGTGCTGGAAGAAGAAGTGGGCCGTCGATCTCGATGTCTCCAAATTCTTCGACAGCGTCCGCTGGGACCTCGTCATCAAGGCGGTGGAAACCCATACCGATGCCGCGTGGGTCGTGTTGTATGTGAAGCGGTGGCTTTCCGCTCCACTGCAACTTCCCGACGGCACCTTGCGGCAGCGAGATCGCGGAACCCCACAAGGTTCAGCGGTTTCTCCCGTGCTGGCGAACCTGTTTCTGCACTATGCATTCGATCTGTGGCTCTCCCGGAACTTTCCGGACGTCCAGTTCGAACGCTACGCGGATGACGCAGTCGTGCACTGCGACTCCGAACGCCGGGCCCGTGCGGTCCTGAAGGCGATCGGGGACAGGATGGAAGAGGTCGGCCTGCAACTGCACCCGGCCAAGACCCGGATCGTGTACTGCGGAAGAGACGGGCGCCACGACGGGGTCGCGGCAACGTCGTTCACCTTCCTCGGTTTCACGTTCCAGCGTCGTCCAGCGCGAAACCGGAACGGAAAGATCTTCACTTCATTCCTTCCGGCGCCCAGCAAGGACGCCCTCAAGAAGATGAGCACGGAGGTCCGCTCCTGGCGGCTCCACATGCACATCGGCTACACCCTCGGCGAGTTCGCGCGATGGCTCAACCCCATCATCCGCGGCTGGATGCAGTACTACGGTGCGTTCTATCGCACCGAGTTGTATCCCCTCCTCAAGCGCATCAACTACTACCTGATGCGCTGGGTCCGCAAGAAATATCGGCGGCTGAAGACCTTCAAGAATTTCCACCGGCGATGGAAGCAGGTCACCACCGCGTACCCGCTCTTCTTCGCCCACTGGAAATGGGTCCACTCGATCTGGTGATCAGGATAATAGGAGCCCGGTGACGGGAGACTGTCACGCCGGGATCTGTGGGAGCCCGGGGGTGAAATTCCCCCGGGCCACCCGACCCGCAGCGTACTTCGCGAAGGATCCCCGGTAGCAAGCAAGTACGAGTTCATCGACGAGATGCGGCTCGACACTACGGAGTGCGCATACAGCGTCGAGTTCATGTGCGGCCGGCTCGGCGTCTCCAGATCTGGCTACTACGACTGGCGATCCCGCCCGGAATCCGCGACGGCCCAGCGGCGCGAGGAACTGAAACTGCTCATCGAGAAAACCTTCGACATGTCCGACGGTACCTACGGGCACCGACGCGTCCAGGCTCAGCTGGTCCGCTGGGGCGTCACCGCCGGCCTGGAACTGGTCCGCCGGCTCATGCGCGAGCTGGGCCTTGAGCCCTGCCAGCCGCGGCCGAAGCGGTTGAGCCTCACCCAGGCCACGACCGGCCAGGTGCCGGACCTCGTCGGCCGCAACTTCACCGCTGACACACCCGGCGAAAAACTCGTCGGCGACATTACCTACATCGCGACCGGGGAAGGCTGGCTGTACCTCGCAACGGTCATCGACTGCTGCACGAAGGAAATCATCGGTTATGCGATGGACGACCACTACCAAACCCCGCTGATATCCAGGGCGATCCGCAACGCGGCACGGAACAGGAACCTCTCGAAGGGTGCGATATTTCACTCCGACCGCGGAAGCAACTACATGTCAGCCGAGTTCGGGAAGACACTCGACCGGTTCGGTCTCCGCAGATCTGCCGGCCGCACCGGCATCTGTTTCGACAACGCCATGGCCGAATCATTCTTCGGCGCCCTGAAGAACGAGCGTGTATCAAGGGTGACTTACCTGACTCGCGAGGCCGCTCGGCGGGACATCACTCGCTACATCGAATTCTGGTACAATCGCAAGCGCCTTCACTCGGCGGTGGGTTACCGCCCTCCGCGCGAAGTCCACGCCGAGTACGAGAAGTTGCGAACCGCCGCGTGAAATAGACGGTCAGAAGCCTGTCCGGAAAACGCGAGGCCCCTCAATTCCCGTCGCCTTGTGGTGAATGTGCAGCACCAGGTCGTCGTCGTTGATCACCACAGCACGACACGTCACGTGTGCGGGATACGTAGTACGGGATGTGGGGTCGGACAGGGCGTTGAACGGCGACGTGAGTGTTCCGGCTTCGTGGGGGTGGCGGTGCAGGTACGCGATAGTCGCGCCGCGGAGGTGGGTACGGGGCACCGTCATGTGATCACCCGGTGAAGTGGTCGAGCCAGATCGATGCGATCGTGCGGCGTTCGGACGGCGGGACTTTGTGCAGCCCTGCTGCATGGTCGCTGCAAGACAGGGCTGCTGTGGCGGCGATGATCTCGGCTTGGACCAGGTGGATGTATGTGCCTACGGACGCGCCATGGGTGAAATTCACGGCTCCTCCGTCCGCCAGGACGTAGAAGTAGTGGCCGGTCATCTCGTACCGAGTGAGCTGAGGGCTGACCGTGGTGCGTTGGTAGAGCCCTGCGAGCGTTCCCAGTTCGAGTTCGTCCTCGGACGAGGTCACCGACGCGACGTACGCACCGTTTCGGAGGGCCGCGAAGTCGCGTTGCCGCAGTGCTGAATTGCCGGTGGCGCAGAGCACGAGCTCGGCGTCATGGAGGGCCTCGGTGCGCGATGCCGTCGTACGGAAGCCTTGGGAGGTTGCCAGTACTCGCTGTACCGGGTCGGTATCGAAGACGGTCACCCGCAGGTCGTCGGCGCGCAGGGTTTGGGCGATGGCGCGTCCCACCTTGCCGAACCCGATGACGCAGGCGGCTCGGCCGGTGAGGATGTCGCCCCGCGTGCGTACGAGTGCCTCGGTGGAGAAGACGATGGACCTGCCGACGAGGTGGTCCTCGCAGTGCTTCAGCGGGGAGCGGGCGACGGAGAACACGGGGCAGGGGAGCGGGCCGAGTGCCTCGTAGCGCTGGTGGCC
The DNA here is from genome assembly GCF_036173105.1 of Streptomyces sp. NBC_00287. Classification (NCBI taxonomy): domain Bacteria; kingdom Bacillati; phylum Actinomycetota; class Actinomycetes; order Kitasatosporales; family Streptomycetaceae; genus Streptomyces; species Streptomyces sp. NBC_00287. The sequence goes on along the minus strand of NZ_CP108053.1, from coordinate 1,217,043 downwards.
GTTCTCGGTGTCCTCGACGACTCCGCGGATCCTTCCTGAGAACTTGGCGACGAGCGTGTAGAGGCTGGGCGCGAAGTAGCCCCCGATGTCGAGCAGTACGACGTCTCGGCCGGCGACGGTGTCCTCCAGGAAGCCGAGCGCCGTGGTCGGGTCGGCGAATGTCTCTCGGCTGAGATCGACGACATGGTAGGTGTGTTGGATGTCGGCAAGGGTCGCTGGGTTGATGGATCTGGGCTTGGGCAATACGGCAGCGACCACGGTGGTGCGGGCCATCGCGGACAGGAAGGCAGGGCGCTCAGGCAGCAGATGGGTGATGATCAAGGATGAGACGTCACCGGTGGTGGGGAATTCGCCGGTGATGCGGCGGAAGTAGGCGTCGAACCGTGCCTGTTCTGGGCTCTCCACGGCAACTCCGGAGAGATGTCCGGGCGTTAGGCGGCAGTGCCATGCACGGGTTGGGCCATGGCCAACATCTGGTGGTGCAAACCGCTGTGCAGTTCGACTCTCGGCTGCCAGCCGAGGAGCTGGCGGGCTCTGCTCGGGTCCGCTCGTGTAGCGGGGACGTCGCCGTCGTTCGGGCCTGCCAGGTGGATGTGGATGTCGCTGCCGACGACGCGCTTCACGGCGTTGATCACCTCCAGGAGGGACGTGTTGGCGCCGCCGCCCACATTGATCACGCCCTGGGCCTCGGGCGTGGTCGCGGCAGCCATGGTCGCGCTGACGACGTCGTCGATGTAGGTGAAGTCCCTGCGCTGGTGACCGTTGCCGTAGAGACGCAGAGGCTGCCCCGTGAGGGCGGCCTCGAGGGCGCGGTGGGTGAACATGTCGGGGCGCTGCCTCGGACCGTAGACCGTGAAGTAGCGCAAGGCGACGACACGGGTGGGGCAGTTGCTGCGGGTGCTGTGGGCCAGGCAGAGCTGTTCCTCCGCGAGTTTGGTGACCGCGTACGGCGATACCGGATGCGGTGGATCGCTCTCGACGCTCGGTCCGCCGACGGCCGCGCCGTAAACGCTGGAGGACGACGCTACGACCAGCCGGGGAACGTGCATCCGTGTCAGGGATTCCATCAGTCGCTGCGTGGCGAAGATGTTGCAGTTGACGTAATCGACGAACCGCGGGCCCCAGGACGGCCGGACGCCGGGGATCCCTGCCAGATGGAAGACGACGTCAGCGTCGATCAGCAGTGGGTCGATTGCGCAGGTGGCCAGGTCGGCCGTGATGTGCGTGTACGACGGCAGGCCATGGAGAGAGGTGAGGTTGGCCGCCGCCGTACGGTCGGTGGCGGGATCGCGTCGATCGACGCCGATCACGGTGGTTCCGGACCGTGCCAGGGTCTCGGCCAGGTGGGAACCGATGAAGCCGGCCGAGCCGGTCACCAGGGCACGCTGCACTCTCCGCGTGGCCGGGCCGGAAGAACTTGCTGCCACAGGATGCTCCTCGGAAGTTGTTGGTCGGTCAGGCCAGGCGAGCCAGAACGGCTCGGCCATGGGCGCTGAGGGCGGTGGCGTTCCGCTCATGGCCGCGGACGATGGCAGTGACGGCCTCGATGGCGCCGAAGGACACCAGCAACTGCCGCTCGGCATCCGTCATTTGGGTGCCGTAGCCCGTGAAGAAGGCCTCACGGAGACGAGGTTCGGACTGCCAGTGACGGAACTCGAGCCGGGCGAAGTCCCGGACTCGGGCGTCCCGTCGCATGTGTTCGAAGTCGCAGACTCGGAACTGCTCGGCGTCGACGAGCCAGTTTCTGGGCTGGTAGTCGAGGTGGCACACCGCTCGGTCCATCACGGTGCCGGCCAGCACATCACCGTGCGATTGGAGAATCCGGCGCTCGTCCGCGGAGATCAGGCCGCCCTGTTCAGCCGTTGCGATCCAGCCCAGAAGGCGGGTCGCCAACTCGCTGCTGGGGGCGGGACCTTCGGCCGTCGCGCGGTGAAGCCTGCCGAGCACCAAACCCGCCGCCTCGTACATCCGCTCTCTCTCCGCCGGGCTGAGCCGCGCCGTGCAGGCGTTGGCTCCCTCCAGGGCCGTGAACAGCAGTGTGTCCGTGGAGTCGTCATGCGCGACGAGCTGGGCGGCGTAGCCGCTGAGGTGGCGGCCCCAGCTCGAATAGGCGTGCAACTCCTGCGTGTACCGGTCTTGTCGGTGGTGTTGCTTGGCCACGTAGGAGGCTTCGCGGACGTCGACGAGGCGGACGAGATGCGGCGGAAGCCCTGGATCGGCCACGACGCGAACCGCCCCTACGGCCTGGCGCGCCAACGTGAGGCGAGGGTCGGCCAGTGATGTGATCACGTCTCGCCTCCCAGTTCTCGGACGATCAGGTGGGCCGTGTCGTTGTGGCGGTCGAGGATCCACCGGCGCTGGCCGAGTCGGTTCCCGTGGTGTTGCCAGCGGGTGATGGAGGCGTGGTCCACCGCGAAGCCGGTGGGCTGTCCTGGGGGAAGAGGGAGGAGGAGCGTGTGCGCTGCGATGACGGTTTCACCATGAGCGGCGAACAGGACGCGGTTGCCCTCATACTGGTCAATGAGCTTCCGCAGGAAGGCAGACGCCCGCCGGAGATAGCCAGACCATGTGTCGGATCCTTCCGCCCAGGGAGTGTCCGGGTGGGCGTGTGGTCCTCCGTCGGCCGCTGTCTTCACCTCGTGCCAGAGCTTCCCATCGGCCGCTCCATGTATGGGCCCGTCGAGGCCCGGCTCGGTTCGCAGAGGCAGCCGGAGCGCCTGGGAGAGGATCTCGCCCGTTTGCCGGAGGCGGAGGCGCGGTCCCGCGTATAGCGCGGTGAACGGCTTGGCAGCGTGCTCTGCGGCTAGCCGGTCAGCCGCCGCCTCAACCTGGGCGTACCCGCGATCGGTGAGTCCGGTGCAGGTGTCGGGACCGCCTACGACTTCGTCGACGTTGCACTGGGCTTCCCCATGTCGGACGAAGACGAGCTCTGTGGTGATCATGATGATCTTTCCGGACCGTGGGAGGCAATGGGGTCGGCGTGCCGATATCCGTGGCGGCCGCTGTACGGGGCCGTGAGGACGGCGTGCAGCGCCAGGAAGTCGTCGAGGCGGTCGCGATCCGTGGCACCGAGGCGTGCGTCGTGGCGGGCAGCCGCCTCGTTGTAGGCACCCAGCGCCCCGTCCAGGCTGTGATCAGGGAGCGGACCGTGCGTCATGATCAGCGACGTGACGAGTTTGGCCAGGTCGTATGCGAACGGGGCGAGCGAGAGGTGGTCGGTATCGACGACGAACACCGTCCCGTCGTCCGTGAACAGGAAGTTCCGCAGGTTGCTGTCCTTGTAGAAAGCGGTGGGGCCCTCGGCTGTCCTATTCAAGATCGCCAGCATCATGTCCAGCGCCCGGTCAGTGGGCAGAAAGCCCTGCTGTCTGCGACGGCGCAGCGCCTCCTCCCGCAGTCCGAGATAGCTGCTGAACTCGGTGCCGTCACTGAACTGGTGCGCTCTCGTCAACTCGGCGCCGTGGAGATCGCTGGCCCAGGCCGCCCCGTGGGCGTCGCCCAACAAAGCTGCCAGCTCGGGCAGATCCCTCTGCTCGGCGTGTCGGCCCTGGACCCAGGTGAAGGACAGCGCGGCCGGCCCGGAAACCGTGAGCGTCGGCTGCCGGAACGGCTGCGCGTGGGTGGCGAGCCAACCGTAGTGTCGTGCCGCCTGACCGGCTTGCTCATCGGTGGCGTAGTGCTTCGTGAAGTAGGTGGTCATTCAGGCCTGCCTCCTCGGGCCCGGGCCACTACGTAGGTGACGGTGGAGCTTGTCGTGACCGGGCGGTCGGGCCGAGCGCTGTGCAGTGCCGCCGAGATTGCGATCGGGTTGCCATCCAGGCCGGGGGAGAAGGCGTACTTGGGGGTCGTGGCCAAGTACTCGGCGGCGTGCTCGTGTCCGGCGAAGGTGAACCGGTGCTCTTCGTGATGGGTCGCCAGGACGTTGAGATGGGATGAAGCGAGGCGGGCCAGGTTGCCGCTGTGCGCCGTGGTGTAGAGGCTCTCGTGCTGATTGGCACACGGATCGAGACCGGCGGAGGCCACGAGGACGTCCAGTTCGCGATAGCTGTCGAGAGACTTGGTGACCAGGACGGCGAGTCCGTCCGGCGCCAGGGCGCGCGCGATCTCCGCAACGACATCGGCTGGTCGGGCCGAGTGGTAGAGACAGAAGGCGGCAATGGCCAGGTCACAGAACCCAGCTGCGAGCGGAAGCTGGTGGAAGTCGGCCTGCACGAAGTCCGAGCGGACACCGTCGACGCGAATCACGCGTTGCCTCGCCGCGGTCAGCAGCGCGGGGGCGGCGTCGATTCCGACCAGGTGGATCGGTCGCAGTCCCTTGGCGAGGGCCCGGCTGGTGCCGCCCCGTCCGCAGCCGACGTCCAGCACGCGCCGCAGACGACCCGAGCGATCGGTCCGGTGGCGGCGGACGAGGTCGATGATCGTCTCGGGAACCGGGCGGCCGGCCGTCTTTGCACGCATCAGTGCGCTGGAGCGGTTCGCCAGGCGGGACGCGTCGCCGTACAGCTGGCTGGTCCGAGCCGGGTCGAGGAAGGGGTTGCTGGTCATGCGCTCCACCCCCGAAATGGGTGGAGCAGATTCCTCAGCGCTGCTCGGCCGAGACCTTCCGGAGCCAGCGTCGAGTCTGCCTGCGGTTGGTCAACAGGACCACGTTCGCGTGACCGGCTGCGTGTTGCTCGATCTTGGCCATGACGCGGGGACGCATTTTGCGCCGGTACGTCGCGACGTACTTGATCACGCCCGAGTGAATGCGGTTGTGCACGCCGTTGCCCTTGTGTCCGGCTCCGTGTCGGATCTGCCGTGCAAGGATTCCGTACAGGGCGGCCACGGTGGACACATCCATGAGGATCACGGTGTCGCAGGCTTCGAGTCTGATCTGCAACGTCGAGTTGTAGTTGCCATCGATCACCCACTGCGGCTGCGAGACCAGCCGACGTTGTAGCTCTGCGAACTCCTCCATCGGAAGCTCGTGCCAGTCCTCGTCGTAGAAGGCGGCGTCCAGATGCGTCACCGGGGCGTCGAGGATCCGGCCCAGTTCGCGGGCCAGATACGACTTGCCGCTGCCTCCGCAGCCGACGATGGCGACCTTCTTCATGGTGTTCCACCCTAGAGGCCCTCGGACGCCCGGACGTCTCGACCGCCAGGACGCGTACGGATGATCCACACAGGAGCATGGGCAAGGTCATCAGACTGCACCTCGCCGTGTCTCGGCACCTGCGACCCTGTGGAGGATGTCCTCCAGGACGTCGACCTGATGACTCAGACGGAACAGGTCCAGGCGCTCTATGCACGCGGCGACCAGGTCCGCGTGCTCCGGCGAGCCAGCGATCCTTTGCAGGTGCCTGATCCGCTCGATCACCTGATCGCTGGACTCGACGACGAGGTCCCTCGGTACGAACCGGTCGGCGTGACGGATGTCCGCTGGGGCGAGGGGCAGACAGCCGGCGAGCGCGGCCTCGAAGATCCTCTGCGTCATCTGGCCGACGACGGCGTACCGCTGGGGCAACAGCAGCACGGTGGCCAGGGCGTTGCCATACAGATGGTGCACTTGCTCGAAGGGGATTCTTCCGAGGAAGGACACATGTGGCCAGCGAGCGGTCCTCGGCCACTTGCCCCCGACCTGGTGCTCGAAACTGGCAGCCGCCGGGGCGAAGAAGCGGTCGAAGTGCTCGTCGCGGTCGTACTGGTTGCCGACGTATCCCAACGCGAGCGCTCGTGGCTTTCGAGCGAGGCCCTTCGGATCAGCCTGTGCCATCAGGCGGTCGTCAACGGGGAAAAGGAGCTGATGAGCGTCGGCTGAGGGGGCCAGAGCGGCCTCGCATACAGCCGTCCTCTTCGCGCGGCGCCACGCGCTACCGGGAGGCAGCTGTCGGTCCTTGTCCCAGATCACCGTGGGTGTGAGGTGCCGCACGGAGTAGTGCTTCAGGAGTTCGGCCTGACGGTGCAGGTCGCAGGCGTGACCGACACTGCCGCAGCAGGTCGTGTTGCGTGCGCTGATTGCCCAGCGCCATTCGAGGAACAGTACGTCGATCTCCGGGAGACCCATGTTGAATTCGTAGGCGTAGCCGAGGTCGTCACCGGCTTCGAGGAGATCGCGGTTGGCCTGGAGGAACACCACGTCGTGGCCGCGGGCAAGGAGGGCGTCAACCAGCGGGCGGCGGTGACTGCGACCTCCGTCAGGAGTGTCGGTGATGCCGTTGCCCAGGAAGCCCCAGAAGCTGTAGCCGATCCTCATTTCGTGATCCACCGGCCTTCCAGCAGTAGTGCGTCCAGCCCGGAGTTCGCCAGGCAGTCGAGGGCCATGGCCGGAGTGCCGCAGATCGGCATGCCCTTGATGTTGAGGGACGTGTTGATCAGTACGGGCACGTCGGTGCGGCGGGCGAACGCCCGCAGGACGTCGCAAAGGAAGGGATTCTGGGATTGTGTGACGGTCTGAAGCCGCGCGGTGCCGTTGGCGTGGACGACCGAGGGGATGCGTTGGCGGGCCAGGTCCGTCACGCCGGAGGCGATGGACATGTACGGCGCCTCCTGGCCGAGGGTGAAGAACTCCTCGGCACGCCCGGCCAGAACCACCGGGGCGAAGGGCCGGAACGGCTCCCGGAACTTCACCGTGGCGTTGAGCCTGTCGACGATGTCGGCTTGCAGGGGCGAGGCGAGGATTGACCGGTTCCCCAGAGCGCGCGGGCCAGCTTCCACAGGTCCCTGGAACAGGCCGACGATCATTCCGTGGGACAACTGGTCGGCGAGGAACTCGGCGACCTCGATGCCCAAGAACTTCTGCTGGAGCCCCGGCCAGTGGGAAAGATCGAGGTGCTGGTCCCTGAAGGACGGACCTAGGTAGCAGGTGCGGGCGATCCTCGATAGCGGGCGTCGGCTGCGGCTGTCAGCGTGTATGGCAATCGCGGCACCGATGGCTGTGCCGGCGTCGCCGGGTGCGGGCGGCACGAAGACCTCATCGAAGATGCCCGCCTGGACGATCCGACCGATGCTGACGCAGTTGGCCGCCACGCCGCCGCCCACGCTCAGTCGCCGTGAACCGGTGACTGCCCGCGCCCGACGAGCCAGATGCAGCATCACCTGGTCGGTGCGCTCCTGTAGCGCTGCTGCCAGGTCCCGATGAACATCCAGAACCGGCTCGCTCTGATGACGCTCGGGGCAGGTCTCCTCAATGAAGCGATGCGAGGTCCTCGGATAGCCGGAGATGAGAACGCGAGGCGGGAAGTAGGCGGGGTCCAGCGCGAATCCTGTGGGCGTCGTCCGGACAGCCCTTGCGAAAAGGTGCCGGAATCGGTCGGGGTCGCCGAGCGCCGCGAGTGCCATCACCGTGCCTTCCTCGTCACCCCGTCGCCAGCCGAGGTGCTCGGTCACCGCGCCGTATGCGTAGCCCAGCGAGGCCGGGTCATTGATCGAGTGCAGAGTGCGCGCGACAGGGCGGAAGGCATCGTGCGCATGCGCGATGGTGGTGGTCTGACGCTCGCCCAGGCTGTCGACGACGAGCACGGCGGACTCTTCCCAGCCGGACGCGGCGAAGGCCACCAACTGGTGCGCCCTGTGGTGCTGGACGGCCGAGACCCGTGCGGTGGGGAACCGCCGGCTCAAGGCCCTGAGGCGGCGTCGGGTACGGCAGGCAACCCTGGCGAACCCGACAGCCCGAGCTATCGCCCGGTCACGCGTCGTCGCCGAAGACACCAGACGCAGGGCGGCGGGAGACTCGTAGAGGTATCCGACGGGCTGGAAGTTGTACGCGACGGCGTCCACGTCGCCGGCGGTGATTCCGGCCTCGCGTAACAGCCAGTCGACGGAACGGCCCGGGTAGTCGGAGGTGTGCTTGCGCCCGTTGAGCCGCTCCTCCTCAGCGAAGCCGATCAGCTGCCCGTCCACGAGGAGGGCGGCGGCGGAGTCGTGCGTATATGAGCAGACTCCGAGGATGACGTTGGAGTGGTCCATGAGGATTCAGCTCGCTTCCTCGGAGACCCCTGTGCCGAGCGCCGCGCCGCGCTGGCGCAATCTGCCGTACCAGCTGATCAGGGCCGGTCGCAGTGGTCCGGCGATGTGGTCGGCGACCTGAAACGCCTGCCTGCGCTGTCCGTTCCGCCACAGGCGGTAGCTGCGCATCGTCTCGGCCATCGCCTTCCAGCCGGGATGGTTCACGGGCTCGCCGACCTCGACCTGATGGAGAAGATGATCGAAGCTCTCCCACGGCGTGGTGAGGGGCGGCATGACCGGGCTCGCGGCGACCTCGGAGAGCCCAACAGCCTGGGGGAGATCGCGCTCGTAGATGTGAAGCGAGCCGACGTGATGGTGGTGAGGGCCGAGTTCGGCGCCGAGCCACCCTGCGACCAGTTCGTGCAGGGTCGTGGTGAAGAACAGGTCGTACGGCATCCCGATCCACACGTCCTGGCCCCTCATGGTGGTTGCCATGTGCAGGCGGCCGGCGCGCAGATGGAAGCGGAAGCCGAGCGTGCAGGGTACGTCCTTATGGCCGGCGGCATCCTGGGACGGGTCGTAGAGCTGGATCACCGCTCGACGGGAGTCGGGGTCCTCCTTGAGGATCTCGACGACACGGCGAAGCTGGTCCACGTGGCCGGCCCAGTTCCGCATGCGCGGTCCGTACGCGCCTCGCAGGACACCGTCGTCGGCGTACTGCCGTAACTTGGAGTTGTAGCCGAAGATCCATGGAGCGTCTGATCCGGAGAGGTGCCAGACGGTTTCCGCCACAGCGAATGCGGGATTGAGAACCCGGGTGGGCGGTGCGTGCAGCAGCCGTGCCCGTGGCTGGGTGAGCGTCATGTGGACGTCGAGGACCTCTCGGGTCTGCATCCCGCGAGGGCTGACCGGCTCCCCGTTCTGGGCCAGGGCCAGCGCCCCGGCGAAGAGCTCGGCGACGCTGTCCGCGCTGAGGGTCGTCATCGGACAAGGCCTCCCTTGCCGTGCGCTTCGTGGTGGACCTGGGCTTCGTTGACGATCATCTGTGCGATGTCGCGGGCACTCGAGCCGCGCCATCGGCACACCGCATCCGTGGCCGACGGCGGGCGTGACGGGCGGACGGTGCTGACCGCTGTCAGGGCACTGGCGATGTCGTCGGCGGTGCCGCATCGGTTCGCGAGTCCGTGGGCGGCGAGGCCGAGTGTGGGCTCACCGTGCACCGCGATCTCGAGGACCGGAACGTTGAGGAGTACGGCCTCGATGCCGCAGGTTGACGACACACTGGCCACGCCGTCGGCGCCAGCGACGCAGCCGCGCGCGCCCACACGGGGGTCGACGACGGCAACCGGGCCTTCGGTGTCCCGCTGGAGCACATCGTCGAAAACGTCAACGCGCTGGGCCGGGTGCGGGGCGATGGCCAACCCCCAGTTTCCCGAAGTTCTTCGTATGCCCTCGAGGAGGAGATCGGCTTGGGCCTTCAGCCGCCCTGGACCGTAGGGCTGGCACGCCCACACGAGGATGAACGGGGTGCTGAGCAACTCCTGAAGTCTCCGCCGATGCTCCGCACGGTCTACGTGGGCCAGTGCATCAAAGCGGGGCTGGCCGAGCACGTGGATCTCTGTGTCGGGATGGCGGGACCAGTCCTCGGCGCGTTCTGCGTCGCGCTCGCCCATGACGACGATGTGGCGGCTGTGGAGAGCGGGCCGGGCAACGGCCTCCTCGACCCACGCACCGTGTTGCACGTACACCGAGGTGATCCCGCGCCGTTCGGCCGCGTGGACGGCCAACGCACCCAGAGGGCTGGTGTCGTTGCTGCCAACGACGGTATGCGGGCGGACGGCATCGAGGACCTCGTCCAGCCAGCGTTCGATGAGCAGGGTGGCGTGCCACGAGGGCTGCGTGCATCCGCCGGATACTTCCAAGAGTCCACCTGCCAGGCGCTCCAGCCGACGCAACTGAAGTGCATGTACACCGACTTGGATAGCAGGCCCATCCGTGTCCACATCCGTAACTGGTACAGGCCCGGAGGCGGTGAACAAAGCGGAGGGCGCGGACAGAAGCGCGGTGCCCTTGGGCATGGGGGCCGTGCACCGATCGGCTCGATCGGTGGCGAGGTCGACGAGCATGCTCCGATGCCCCTCACGGCCGAGGGCTTCCAGGACAGGCAGGATGGTTCGCCAGTGTCGAGACGACCACGAAAGGGCGACGACGTCGGTCGGCGGCACGAGTGACACAGGCTGGCCGGTCAGCGCGTTGCCTTGGGGGCTGCGAGGCGACAGCTGCCGGAGTCGCAGGCTGTGGATGGGATTGTGGGGAGCCGAAGCCCCCAGTGCGTAAGCGACGCCGGACCAGGTGACCGTGTAGGAGCGGTACTCCCGAGACCCGATCTCCCGGATTCCGATCAGCCCTTCGTTCGGTGAGAGGGCGAGGGGGCCGGGAGACCTCGCGAAAGGCTCCCAAGCGCTGAGCACCAGTAGCCTGCGCACCAACTGCGTGACGAGGCGCCTGACCGGAACGTGATGCACGTGCAGCCAGTCGGCCCCGCCCGGCGTCACCGTGCGACGGGAACTGTGGTGTTCCAACGCCGACATCACGTTCTCGACGTGTGCGGCTACCTCGCGACGATTGACGGGGAACGATTCGAGAACGACGGTGGAGATGCGGTCGGCCCGCACCTTCGCGAGTGCGCCTTCCGTGATCAGGGTCCATACGTTCTGCCCCTTGACCCGGGTGTGCAGCACTTCGAGCGCGTGCTCAGGGTGGTTCACAGCAGGCCTCCCTCGATAAACGGGGCAGGCGGGGTACGCACGCCGAGCAGCGGCAGAAGGCCGAGGGGGGAGTGGGCAGTCTCCGGCGCCGGACAGCCAGGTGCGCCGTACCCCCAACCTGCGTGAACGTATGCGACCCCGGCGCGGCGAGCGGCTTCTTGGTCGACTTCCATGTCACCGACGTAGACGGCGTCGGCCGGGTCCGCGGCGAGGTCGACGAGGGCGAGCAGGATCGGGTCCGGTGCGGGCTTTCCGCGTCCTGGCCCGCCCGGGGCACGGACGGTGCCGAAGGGACATCCGAGCTGGGCCAGCAGCGGCACAGCCCGATCGAGCGGCTTCGATGTCACGACGCCGAGTAGCCAGCCCGCGGCGACGCAGACGTGCAGTGTCTCGGACATGCCGTCGAACGGTCGTGCCAGGTGGGAGGCGTCCTTGGCTGCTTGCGAGTACGTCGTATGCACGCGGTTGGTGTCGCGGATGGAGAGACGGTCCATGATGTCGCCGAACGGTCGCCCCAGGCACTGCTGGTAGGCCTTGAACGGTACATGGATGCCGTGCGTGGCTTGGACGGCCCGCCACGCCTCTTCCATTACCGGCCGGGTGTCCATGAGCACGCCGTCGAGATCGAGAAGGAGCACGCGCTGGGCCTCGGTGTCGGAGTCCAGATCGCGGGTGTGGATGGGGGAGGGCGGATGTAGAGCAGACATGAGGATCACCTCCTGACGTGAGAAGAAGGGGCCACTGGGGTGTCGGATTGCGAGATCACACGGCTTCGTTGGCCTGGGGCAGAAGGACGGTCGGGAAGTCCGGTGCGAAGCCGGCGAGAAGCGGAACGTGCGGATGGCCGAGCGCCCGAAGGCAGAGGCGATCACCGGAGAAGGCCGTGCGGGCGTGCAGCCAGCGGTGGTTGTCCAGCAGGTAACCCTGACCGGGACCGAGCCGGAGCCTGCGCTGGCAGCCTGCGATGGCACTCCGGAGCGTGGAGAGGTACGGCTGGACGACGGGGCTCCACCGCGCGAGACCGTCCTGGCGTAGCCGGACCGACACTCGCCTCTCCGGGTGGGCGGTGAATACCTGGGAGGGGTGACCAGCACCGGCGCCGAAGTAGGCCGTGCGGGGTCTGGCGAGTGCGACGGCCGTCTCCCGGCCTCTGCCGCACAGTCCGGCCAGCACGTCGACGCCGTCGGCCAGGAGCGCGTCGCCGCCCTCCGTGGCCGGTCGGAGGCAGACCAGGAGCAGCAGGCGCGGCGGTTCAGGAACGCCGGCTCGCTCAGTGTGGGCTTCCAGGGCGCCGCGGCCCAGTCCGGCGAAGCCGGCCCGGTGGGCCTGGGTGCCGGTGTCGTGGATCGTCGTCAGTCCGTCCGGCGCACTGTGCGGGTGAGGTTCGATGGTCATGATGTTGGAGGCGAAGGCCAGGACCTCGCGACGGGACATCAGTCCGTCCACGGTGACGAGGCCGCTCTCCCGGAGCCGGGTGGTGATGGACGCGGCGGCGCTCGGGCCGCGGATGTCGACGTAGTGGGACGTGAAGAGCGTCCCTGGGCGTGCAGGTGAGGTGCGCATCGCGGTACTCCTTCGAGCGAGGTCGGTGCGGTCAGATTGGGGAGCCGCGAGGAGTGGGGTAAAGCGACTGATTGTCGACTCGGGCAATTCGCCTGGGTCGGCGTTGTGTTGGGCGGGCCGTGCTACGTTCCGAAAGCCCGGGACGTACACCGCAGGACTAGGACCGTGATGACGTACACCCCGCCCCTCTGGCCCGTCTCCGTGAAGGGCGTCGCACTCGACGCGCAGGACCGCGTTCTGCTGCTGAAGAACGAACGTGACGAGTGGGAGCTGCCCGGCGGGCGCCTTGAAACCGGAAGCGCGGACGGGTCCGTACCGGCTGACACCAGTCCGGAGGCTGCACTCCAGCGGGAGATCGAGGAGGAGACCGGCTGGGCGGTGAAGGCCGGTCCTTTGATCGATGGCGGTGTGTGGATCTACGAGCCGATTCCGGGGCGCAGGGTGTTGATCGTTACCTACGGCTGTGCCGTGCTGACCCGCGACCGGCCGCCGGTCGTCAGTCACGAGCACAAGCAGCTCGGCCTGTTCACCGCTGACGAAGTGCCGGGACTGAGGATGCCGAACGGATACAAGCAAGCCATTGATGCCTGGTACCGACGAGGCACCGCATCGGCCCGGGATGACTACGAGCGGCAGTAGGCGCCTGTGGCCGGAAGGCCCCTCGCGGAGGGCGCTGACGTGGTGGGAGGCTCGGTGACACGCCTCGCCCAGTGGCATTGGGCCACCCCGCAGGCCGAACTGCTCCTGTCCAGCCGGGACTTGGGCGGGATCCTGCGTTTCTACCGCCGAGTGCACGGCCTTAACCAGACCGGCCTCGGTGAACTCCTGGGATACGACAAGACCTACATCTCCGCCCTCGAACTCGGGAAACGGAGCCTGGAGGACATCAGCTCCCGGCGCCACCTCTGCGATCGACTGCAGCTGCCACCCCACGTGCTCGGCGTGACGGACGCGGCCGACACCGACCACCGGGCGATGCTTCAGTTCGGCGAATCCACGGTCCGGCTTGCCGAACTCGCCCGCCAGTCCGGCCACGCAGCTGAGGCAGTCTCCGAGCTCTGGCCGCTGGTCAGCCGTCTCGAAGCCCGAGTCGAGGACGGACACGCGGAACGAGACGTTCTCCATTTGCTGGCCCGAGCGCGCGTCGGGCTGGGTGTGGCGCTGGGCAACGTCCTGCCGGAGGAGAGGCTGAGCACCGCTGCCCATTGGACGGCGAAAGCCCTCGCCCTCGTCGACTACTTCGAAGACCCGGCCATGACGTCGTACGCCCTGCGCATGCACGGGAACGAGCTGCGCAAGGCCCGGCTCCGGGGCGCTGCTGTGCAACGGCTGTGCCGGGCCGCAGCATTGGCTCCGGACGTCGATGGACGTGCCGCCGCCCTGCCGCTGCTGGCGCGCGCGGCCGGCGCACTCGGCAACGGTGAGCTGTTCGACCGGGTGATGAGGGAAACGGAGGCTCTGATTTCGTCCGTGGAACACACCAGCTTGTTCAACCCGTTCTCGCTGTACGAGATTCGGTTGCGAGGCCTGGTGGCGACCGGCCGTACGAGCGCTGCCATACGGCTGGTGGAACACCGGCCCACGCCCACCACGACCGTGGCACCGCAATGGCACGTCATCCAGCTGGTCACCGTGGCGCACGTCCAGCTTCTCGCCGGTGATCGCAGCGGCGCGGCGGAGTCCCTGGACGTCGCTGTCCGGGAAGCGGTGATGCAGAACCTCCCGCACCAATTGCAGCGCATCATGCGGGCCACGCGGACGGAACTGCCCTCTGCGCATGAGGCCGCCACGCGGGCACTGGATCGCATCCGCGGAGAGATGGCTGCGTAGCCGCCCTCGTAGGGGAGGAGCACCAACGGATGCGTACTCAGTCATCGGTCGTGGCCCTTCATCAGGGAGGAATGCCGAACTCCACACAACCGGGCCAACTGCCGCCTTCCCAGAGCAGAATGGATGCATCAGTGATGCATCCCCGACGCAACAGAGGCCGTGACCAGAGGGCTTGGGAATCGAGAAGTAGGAAACCGGGGGTCAGGAGATATGGCACGCAGACGGTCGCGTCTCGCTGAGCGACGCCGAATCGTTGGCCTGACTCAGGAAGCCCTGGCCGAGCGCCTGGGCGTGGACCGCTCCACGGTCGTGCGCTGGGACGCGGGCACCGCGTCTCCGCAGCCGTGGATGCGCCCGCGGCTGGCCGCGGAACTGGACATCTCGGTTGACGAGTTGAACGAGCTGTTGTCGGACGTCCCTGACCCCTTGGGCACGCAGGGCCGAGAATCCGGGCACGAGCGGGCAGTGACCACTCTGACCACTGCGGCCGAGCTGCGCCACGAATTCGACGGCCTCGCCGCCAGGTACGACCACGACCCCTCGGCCAGCCTCCTGGCTGAAGGTGGCGAGCAGCTCAACACCATCACTTTCATGACCCGGCAGACTCGCCGAGGGCGAGCGGAGCGGGAGCTGCTGTCCTTGCAGGCTGACGCTTGCACTCTCATGGGCCAACTGGTCTGGGATGCCTCGCAGCGGCGCGACCACGCGACAGCACGCAACTACTACGACCGCAGCGCGACGATCGCCCGACGCCTGCGCGATCACACCTTGGAGGGTCATGCCCTCTTGAGGACGAGCTACGTCGCACTCTACGGCGCCCAAGATCCGCGAGGTGGCCTGGACCTGGCTCTGCGCGCCGCGGACACGGCGCGGTCGACGAGCCCAGCGGTGACAGGACTGGCGCTCCTGCACGCCGGCGAGGCGCACGCCATGCTGGGTGAGGCGAGCGACTGCGAGCAGGCACTGGCCGACGCCCAGCACCAGCTGGAACGGACCGATGCGATCGACGCCGCGGCGGACCTGGTCTCCTCAACGCAGTTCGGTCGGCTTGCCGGATCGTGCTACCTGTCCCTCGGCCAGCATCGGCGTGCCCAGCGGATCCTGGAGACGACAGCCGCAGAGCTCCAAGATCGCCGAAAGTCACGCGCAATCGTGCTCGGAAACCTTACGCTCGCCTACATCCGCCAGCGTGAGGTCGATGGCGCCGTGGTCGCCATAACCGAGGCGATCGCCGAACTGGAGCAGACCCGAGGTGGTGGAGGACTGAACGTTGTCTTCACAGCGGCCCGGGAACTACGGCCGTGGAGGCAGGAGACGATCGTCGCCGATGTCCATGACCGCTTGTTCGCGCTCATGGCCACGGCCTAGGTGAGGAGAGCCCCTCGTGGCCGCGACGCACGACAAGGCGAAGCAACGCGTACGGACTGAGGTATGGGATGCCCTCGACGCGGCCGGCGCAGTCCACAACGACACGGCGCAC
Source organism: Streptomyces sp. NBC_00287 (assembly GCF_036173105.1). Taxonomy (NCBI): domain Bacteria; kingdom Bacillati; phylum Actinomycetota; class Actinomycetes; order Kitasatosporales; family Streptomycetaceae; genus Streptomyces; species Streptomyces sp. NBC_00287. The sequence goes on along the minus strand of NZ_CP108053.1, from coordinate 1,201,479 downwards.
GGACGCATCCCCCACTTCAAGGGCGCCGAGGAAGCAGCGGACCGTCTCGCGGAACTGGATGCCTGGAAAAGCGCCAGGGTGATCAAGGCGGTTCCGGACAAGGCTCAGTTGCCGGTACGTGCACGCGCCCTAGCGGACGGCAAGGTCCTCTACATGGCGGTACCGAAGCTGGCCACGGCCAAGCCCTTCTACGTCCTCGATCCGACCGCCCTCGATGTTCCCCCGTACGAGGCGGCCACCAGCCGAGTTGCGTCGACCGTCGCCCCGACCGCCGACGTCGACGCACTGCGCCCCATCGACGTCGTGGTCCTCGGCAGCGTCGCGGTCAACCGCTCCGGCGCGCGCATCGGCAAAGGTGCGGGCTACTCCGACATCGAGTTCGCCCTGCTGAGTGAGGCCGGACTGGTCAACGCCGACACGCTTATCGTCACCACTGTCCATGAGCTCCAGGTGATTGACACGCCCATCCCGACGACAGAGCACGACGTCAACGTGGATGTGATCGTCACACCGGACGAGGTCATCACGTGCAGCTCGCCGTTCCGCCCGGCCGGCATCCTCTGGAACCACCTCGACGCGGCGAAAGTTGCCGCGATTCCGGCCCTTGAGGCGCGTAAGGGACGCTGAGCCCTTCCATCGAAGGTAAAGAGTGGGTCAAGTGGTCGCTCCTACCTAGATGTCGGACCACGTTCGCACCTTGCAATAGGAACGAATCCCCGCTGTAGACGTAAAGCCCGCCCATTCCCCGGGCGGCCTTGTCGACAGCTCTTGCGGGGTGATGAGTTCGTGACGTCCATAGGAGTAGGCGCTCGCACCAGATGGCGCGCAGTTGTGACCGGCTGGGGCGCTACAACCGCCCTGCTGCTCGCCAGTTGCAGCGCCTCCGGCACGACAGGTTCCGAGCCGGCCAGCGGCGATGCAACCTCCGGCAGGGCCGAGAGCGGGACGACCTCCGGCTTGCCGTCCTCTGTGCCGCTGGCGTACGCCGCCAAGGAGCAAGCCAAGGCGGCCTACGTCGCGATGTGGCAGGACATGGCTCAGGCAGGGCGAACCTCGGACTGGAGGTCACCGAAACTTGCTACGCACGCCACCGGTGACGCGCTGTCCGTGATGTCCCGCGTGCTGTATGCCGATCACCGCAATGGGTTGGTCAGCAAGGGAGGGCCGAAGAACCATCCAGAGGTCACGTTGGCCAGCCCGTCGGCACGGCCGAGCACCGTGATGATCTCGGACTGCGGGGACTCCACGGACTGGTTGCAGTACCGGAAGGACACCGGGGAGCTCGCGGACGACGAGCCAGGTGGCCGACGAGCCATCACGGCCGAGGTGAAGCGAATGGAAGACGGCACCTGGAAGGTGACGCGCTTCGCCGTCGAGAGGCTGGGATCATGCTGAGGCGATCCGCAGGTCTCGTCGGCCTGTCGCTGACTGTCGTATTAGCCGGAGCGGGTACGGCCGCCGCCGGCGACGGGTGGGGAGCAGCGGACTGCTCTCAGAACCCACTTCCCGGTTGCGAACTGTCCGCTGGGTCGGGCGGTCAGGGCGGCGCCCCGCGGCACGACGGGCGTGGGGCGCCGTCGGACAGGGGCGGGACGGGCGGGAGCGGGGGCGGAGGCGAAGGCCAGAAGGCGCCGACGTACCGGAACCCGGACCTGAATCGAGCGAACTGCTCCTATGAGCGCAGCGACTACACGCCCCCACCTACGCTTGTGCAGACCTCGTACAACGCCCCGCCGGGTGGAATGGCCCCGGCGCAGATGGCCGTATACCCCTCTGACACGTCCAGCCCTCCAGTGCCCGTGGCCGATCCGCAACCGGGGGAGTCCGGAGCCTGGTACGTGTACAAGTGCGCCGCCGGAGGCGTGCGTGACGCGCTGTATCGGCCGCCCGTGTGGATCCCCGATGCACCAGAGGCTGAAGCCGCCGCTCCGCAACCCAGTCCGGCCCAGTTGGCCCAAATGGCGCACGATCAGTTGAGGCTCCCGTCCCCGCAGATCGAGGCGAACCCGGAGGGCGACCAACTTGTCGGCCTGCCCACGTGGTTGTGGCTGGACGACGGTGCCTGGGGGCCGGTGTCGGCCGTCGCCTCGGTGCCCGGCGTCTCGGTAAGAGCCGTGGCTCGTCCCGCGAGAGTGGAGTGGGCGATGGGTGACGGCAGCACCGTGCGGTGTGACGGCCCCGGTACCCCGTACGGCTCGGCCGGTAAGTCGCGGACTCCTGGGGGCCCTCAGGGCGAGTCGCCGGACTGCGGCCATACCTACCGCACATCGTCCGCCGGGCAACGGAGCAGCGCGTTCCCGGTGTCGGCAACCGTGCACTGGGCGGTGACGTGGGCCGGTGCCGGCGAGAGCGGTGTCTTTCCCGGCCTGACGACGACGTCGTACGCCGCCTTTCGAGTGGCCGAGAGCCAGGCCCTGAATAACGAGGGTTGATTCCGACGCCGAGGAGGTAGTTGATGAGTTCCCGCGGGCCAGCCCATACGGCCCCTGATACCGCGGCTGGCACATATGAGGCCGGGCGTTGGACCCGACGCCGTGACGTTCCAACCCCTGGACGGCTGATCGCGGCCTCCCGGAACCGGAGCCTGCCGTACCTGCTGTTGGGCGTGCTCCTCGTCCTCGGATGCGCAGCCGGAGGCGTGGTGGCGGCCACGCACATCTCGGACCGAGAGAGCGTGCTCGTTCTGGCCGGGCCCGTGACCGTCGGACAGAAGCTGTCGGAGCAGGACCTGCACGACATCAGCGTTTCTGCCGACAGCAACCTCGCGGCGATTTCCGCCCGGTCAAGACCCGACGTGGTGGGACGGAGCGCCGCCTACACGCTGCCCGCCGGGACATTGCTGACGAAGGACGTGCTCGGCGCACCGAGGACTCCGCCGGTCGGCCAGGCCGTGGCCGCGGTGGCGCTGAAGGCCGGCCAATACCCGCATGAACTGCGCGCGGGCGCCTGGGTCACCGTGGTCGCCGCCTCGACTGATGCGGCGACCGGAGCGCGAAAGGCCGGATCGTCCGCCTGGCGCGCCACGGTGACGGACGTACATGCGAACGCCGGCGAACGACTTACGGAGGTCTCCCTCCAGATGGCGGAGGCCGACGCACGTGAGCTGGCCGCGAAGCCCTCCGACCGGATCAGCCTCGTCGTAGTCGAGGGGGGAGGGGAGTGACCCTGATCGCCCTCTACAGCTTGAAGGGATCCCCCGGCGTGACGACCGCCGCGCTGGGCCTGGCATCCGGATGGCCGGCCGAAGAGAGCCCCGTCGTCGTGGAATGCGATCCGGCTGGCGGCGACCTGCTCGCCCGCTACCGCCTGGACATGACGCCCGGCCTGGTGACCCTCGCCGCCGCGTCGCGCCACGAGACCCCGCCCGGACTGCTCTGGCAGCACACGCAACGGCTTCCTGGTGGTCTTCCTGTCGTCGTCGGACCAGCTGGTGCCGAGCAGGCATCTGCGGCGCTGGCACAGATCACCGGGGTTGGAGAGACGCCGCTGCGTCGTGTAGGTGATCGTCCGGGGTCGGTGGTGATTGCCGACTGCGGGCGCATCGCTCCCGGCTCCGCGGCGCTGGACGTTGTGAGGATCGCGGACCTGGCGCTGGTCCTCGTACGGGCACACGATGACGGCCTGTCCCATCTGGCCGTCAGCCTGGACCGGGTCCGGCGTTGGTCCCCTCGCTCCTCCTTCGTCCTGGTGGGTGATGGCTACCCCTCCAGAGAAGTCGTCCGGACGCTCGGCATCGAGGTCCTGGGTCGACTTCCGTACGACCGTGCGGGCGCTGCTGCCTTGTCCGGGCGGACCAAGCGGCGTACTGGGCCAGCCAAGTCACTGCTGGGACGGACCCTGACGGGGCTGGCGGACGCAGCAGCTTCTCGTGCCTCCGTGTCAGAGGAGAGGCCAGACGCCGCATATTCCGTAAAACCTCGTTCGTCCACCGCGGAACGGAATGTCGTTCGAACTCCATGGAAAGGGGCACCGCGATGACGGACCCGGGCGGACCTGCCTCGTACGGCGGTGTCATCTCCTCGGGCACACCGTCTGGACTGCAAGCAATAGGCAACGGCTCAACGGGCCCTGCGAGACTCGATGACGCCGACATGACGTTCGGCACGCCGGCGGAATGGCTGCGACGCAGGCTGAGGGAGGAGTTACCGAGGCGGCTCTCGGAGCAGATACGAGCCGACGAGGCCCAGGGCCTTCCCACGATGTCGGAAGCCGAGCGCCGCTCGCGTGTGGAGAAGCTCCTCGTGGACATCGCCGAGGAGCACACGCAGGTGATGCTCACGCACGGCCAGGAGGTCGTGCAACCGGAGGCCGAGCAACTCGTCATCGCCTCCGTGGTCAACGAGGTGCTCGGGCTGGGCGGCTTGGAGCCGCTCCTCAAAAACCCCGAGATCGAGAACATCAACATCAACGGCATCCGGGTCTTCGTCCGATACGCCGACGGTCGACGTGACCGCCTGCCCCCAGTTGTTGACTCCGACGCCGAACTGATCGACCTCATCCGAGGGTTGGCGGCGCGCTCGGGAGTGGAGGAGCGCCGCTTCGACCGCGGCAGCCCGGGCGTCAGCTTCCAACTTCCAGGCGGTGAACGCGTCTTCGCCGTCATGGCGGTGACCCCACGTCCCTCGGTCTCGATCCGTCGGCACCGCTTCCAACGCGTGACCCTCGCCGAGCTACGCCAGGCCGGCACGATCGACCGGGGCCTGGAGTCGTTCCTCGGAGCGGTGGTCCGGGCGCGCAAGAACGTCCTGGTCACCGGTGGCACCGGGATCGGCAAGACGACGATGCTCCGCGCGCTGGCAGCGGAGGTCCCACCGTGGGAGCGTCTGATCACTATCGAGGATGTCCTCGAACTCGGCCTCGATGCCGATCCCAAGGCGCATCCGGATGTCGTGTCGATGCAGGCCCGCGAGTCGAATATCGAGGGACAGGGGGCTGTGAGCCAGACAGAACTCGTGCGCTGGGCGCTGCGCATGTCGCCGGACCGGGTGATCGTCGGAGAGGTGCGCGGGTCGGAGGTGATCCCGATGTGCAACGCGATGAGCCAGGGCAACGACGGCTCCATGGGCACCCTCCACTCCTCCACCAGCCGTGGAGCCTTCACGAAACTGGCCGCATACGCCGTTCAAGGGCCCGAGCACCTGCCCCTCGAGGCAACGAACTTGCTCGTCGCGTCCGCACTGGACTTCGTCGTCCACCTGGACAGGCCGCGGGACGATCACAGCCAACGGGTGGTGTCCTCAATTCGTGAGGTCGTCGACGCCGACGACAGGCAGATCGTCTCCAATGAGGTGTTCCACCCAGCCTCGGATCTACGTGCCGTACCCGGTGTCCCCCTGCGTGTGGAGACGCTTGAGGACCTCGTCGCCGCAGGATTCGACCCCGCCATGCTGCATGCCGACCATTGGTGGCGAAGCGCATGACTGGATACATCGCCTTACTGGGTCTTCTCGGCGTCGGCTTCGGTACCGGGATCGTGGTGCTGATCCGTTCGATCCGAAAAGCCTCCGACTCAACGGCAACTTCGAGGCAGATTCGGGTGCCGCGGCTTCTCCAGCTCCACGATCAATGGGGGCGATGGCTGGTCTGGTCGGGGCTCGCGGGGTTCGTGACGGCGTTGATCACAGGCTGGACCGTCGCTGGCCTGTTGGCGGCGGGAGCGGCGTGGACTCTTCCACGGGCCTTCGGCGGAAGTGCCGCCAATCGCCAGGAGACTGAGCGCGTCGAAGGCATAGCCGGCTGGACGGAGATGCTCCGCGACACACTGGCCGCCGCTGCCGGTCTCGAACAGGCCATCATGGCAACCGCGCACACCGCGCCCAAGGCGGTGCGTCGGCAAGTCCAGACCCTTGCGGTGAGGCTCGCCGGTGGCCAACGGCTCGCCAGGGCGTTACGGCGCCTCGCGGACGAGCTGGCCGACCCGGCGGCCGACTTGGTGATCGCCGCCTTGATCCTCGCCTCAGAACACCAGGCCCGCCAACTCTCCATCGTCCTTGGTGAGTTGGCATCGGCAGCGCGAGCCCAGGTCGAGATGCGGCAGCGTGTCGAAGCGAGCCGGGCTCGTGCTCGTACGACGATGCGCGTGGTCGTGAGCACCACGCTGCTGTTCGCCGGCGGCCTGGTCCTCTTCAACCCGGTGTTCTTGACCCCGTACGACACCCCGGCCGGACAGTTGGTCCTGTTGCTGATTGGTGCCCTCTTCGCCGTCGCCTTCGCATGGCTCCACCGGCTGGCCCGGATCGAGCAACCGGAACGCTTCCTCACGGCTCTGGAGACGATCGGGGATGTGCCAGGCACAGTCAACGGCGCACCCAGGGAGGTGGCCCCGTGAACGTCATCGCACTCCTGTCCGTCGGCATCGGTTTGGGGCTGTGGGCACTGATGGTGGGGTTGGTTCCTCCAAGGGCGCCCTTGTCGGCCTTGATCTCCCGCCTCAGCGCGACCCCGGCTTCCTCGCCCCTTCTGATCGCTGAGCAAGGCGGCTGGGCCGTACGCATCGGTAGACCCTTCACGGGCGTGCTGCGGGCGCTGGGCGTCCCCACCGTCCGCGTTCGCCAGGACTTGGCCGTTGTCGGCCGCTCGCTCGAGACCCACCTGGCGGAGAAGGCGGCGCTCGCCGCGACGGGACTGCTCCTGCCCGGTGGCATGGCGCTCGTTCTCAGCCTGGGCGGCCGCGCCCTGCCGTGGGTGGTTCCGCTGGGTGCTTCTCTGGCTCTGGCAGTAGTCGGCTTCGTCCTACCGGACGTGACTGCCCGGGCCGAGGCCGAGCGGCGGCGAGCATCCTTCCGTCACGCTCTCAGCGCATACCTGAACCTGGTCCACATCCTGCTCGCAGGGGGTGCCGGCCTGGAAGGCGCCTTGGCCGATGCCGCCGAGGTCGGTCAGGGGTGGTCCTTCCAGCAGCTGCGCCGAGCCTTGAACACCGCCCGGCTAACCCGTACTTCGCCCTGGTCGACGCTCGGACAGCTCGGCGAGGAGCTCCATGTCGGCGAGCTGACGGAGCTGGCGGCAGCCCTCGCGCTCGCCGGCACCGAGGGAGCGAAAGTACGGGCGTCACTGGCTGCGAAGGCGGCAGCGCTGCGCAGCCGCGACGCCGCCGAGGCCGAGGGCCTGGCGAATGCGGCAACCGAACGCATGGCCCTGCCAGGGATGTTGATGGCCTTCGGTTTCGTGATCTTCGTCTTCTATCCGGCACTCATACAGATCAACGCCTCGCTATGACTTTCAATCCGTCCCTGGAGGGAACCGACCATGTCTCCGACCCGGGCTTACCGTTGTCTACAGACGCGACTGTTCACCGTGGTTCGGGCGGCCGCCCGCGACGACCGAGGCGTGACCACGGAGCAGGTCATCTGGACCGGCTTCCTCGCGGCGCTCGCGCTCACCGTGACCGGCCTCTTCGGCCCGCAGATCCTGGATGCCGCGCGCAGCATCACCCTCAAATAGGACGGACCTGCCCTTCGGACAAGGGCGCAGGCACGGTCGAAATGGTTATCGTCCTGCCGCTCGTGCTGACCCTGGTCCTGATGCTGGCCCAAGCCGCCCTGTACCTGCACGCCGCTCACATCGCTCAGGCGACCGCGGCGCACGCCCTGGCCGCGACCCGGGTGGAAGGCGGAACGGCGCCTGAGGGCCGATCGGAGGCGGATCGGGTCCTGACCCAGCTCGGACGAGGTCCGCTACGCAACGCGCGTGTCGCTGCCCATCGGAACGCCGAACAGGCCGAAGTCAGCGTCCACGGGACCGTCAGCGGCATCCTGCCGTTCCTGGAGCTACCAGTGCGAGCCCGCTCGGCCGGACCGGTGGAAGAGTTCAAGGCCGCCCAGGAGCCAGCGCCATGAGACTCGGGCCCCTGGAACGCTTACGCGACGAAGGGTCGGTGACCGCCGAACTGGTGGTGATCGCTCCGGTGTTGATCGTCATGCTGTGGTTTCTGGTCGTTTGCGGACGTACGGCAGACTCCCGGCTGCGCATCGCGGACGTCGCGCACCAGGCGGCGAGAGCAGCGAGCCAGCAGCGCGACATGGTGAGCGCAGGTGCTGGTGCTCGGGCGGCGGCAACTGAGGCGCTCGGGAATGCTGGCGTCTCTTGCCAGGCCCTGGATGTGGACGTTCAGGGCAGCGTTCGACCCGGTGGAACGGTGACGGTAGCCATAGCCTGTCACGTCGACCTCAGCGATCTCGCGCTCCTTCAGATACCCGGCTTTGTCACGCTCACGGGCGACTTCGCCTCGCCAGTGGACGTGTACCGCGGCACGTCGACCAGGACAGCCATCCAAGGAGGCGAGGATCTGTGAACTGGCTCCGCCTTTGTGTATCTGACCAACGTCGTACAGCCGAGCGGGACGATGGCCAGGTCACCGTGTTCGTCGTCGTCATCGCGGTGGCCGTCCTGATGTTCGCCGGTCTCGTCCTGGACGGCGGTATGGCCCTCGCCGCGCGGGTTCGAGCTATCGGAGAGGCGGAGGAAGCCGCCCGGCGCGGTGCCCAGGCCATCGACGTGGAGGCGTATCGGGCGGACGGAACCCTGCGCCTGGCTCCCGGCCAGGCGAGGACGCTCGCCCAGGGCTACCTCGCCACCACCGGGGACTCGGGCATCGTCACCGTTGCCGAGGACGCGGTCTCCGTGACCGTCACAGCCCACCACGAGACCCAACTCCTCGATCTGTTCGGCATACAAACGCTGACGGTCACCGGCGTCGGCTCCGCCCACCCCGTTCTCGGCATCACCTCCCCCGAACCCTGACGTGATCCGGCCATGCCCGCACGCCACCGTTCTCGTCCCACTCGGCCGACGCGGATCGGCACTGGTCTGCTGCTCCGTTGGCTCGGCATCCTGCGTGGACTGCTCGCCGCCGCGACGTTGACGACGCTGGTCTGCGGTACGCCCTGGGCCCTGATCCACTACGTGGGCTGGCCGCTCCCACGGAGTTGGCCGAGCTGGTCGAAGGCGGAGGTGGTCCTGCTAGCCCCGATGACCACCGGGTTCATGCTCCGCATGGTGGCCTGTGCGCTGTGGCCGGTCTGGGCAGCCTTTGTTGTCGGTGTCTCGGGTGCCGTGTGGGACGAGATCCGCGCGTTGCCGCGACCCGTGACGCCGAGACCCGGTCCGCTCGGGACCCTGGCGGCTGCACTAGTCGGAACGATCGTTGTGGCTCTTCTCGCTCAGCGGAGCGAGGTGCTGCACGAGGCAAAGCCCGCTGTGGCGATGTCAGACGGCCCCTTCGAAATGCAGGACACCATCGAAGTCGATCCACCCCGCGACGGGATCCACGACAACCTCTGGCGAATCGCTGAACGTTCCCTCGGCGAAGGCAACCGATGGCCCGAGCTCTACGCCCTCAACCGCGGAGTACGCCAGCCCGACGGAGACGCCCTGGCCGACCCCGACCTGATCCGCCCTGGCTGGATTCTGCGCCTGCCGAGCCACAGCTCCTCCCCACCGGAAACTGGACCGCCGAGCCATCGTGAGCCGAGGACTCCGGCTCCGCATCCGTCGTACAGCTGGGACCAAGCCACGCCGAGTCCCAGACCGGACAGCAGCGCACCGACCACTCGACCCAGCGCGACTGAGAGCGCTCCGTCTCAACCCTCCGACGAGTCCGATAGGGGACCGGGAATCACTCTGCCCAGCGGGGCATTCGTCGGGATCGGCCTTGCCAGCGTGATCACGGCGGCTCTGGTCGTGGCCCACCGACGGCGGCGGGCGCGCTATCGCCCCGGAAGCGGGGTACGCGATGACCTCGACTTGGCACCCGTGATACGTGCCTTACGCCTCGCAAATGAGAACGCGACCGGCACCGACGAGCTCGACCAGCCTGCTTCAGCCGGCCCAGAGCAGGGTGGCCATGTCATCGGGGTCAGGGAAGGACGGGCACTCGCCTGGGACCTCGCACGTGCCCGGGGAGTCGGCTTCGTTGGGCCCGGAGGCCTCGACGCCGTGCGAGCACTGTTGATCAGCCACCTGGCTGGACCGCACGGTCCGGCTGAGGGTTCCCCAGAGGTCCTGATCCCGGCATCGGAAGCTCTCGCACTGCTTGGCAGGAGTGTTGAATCCTCCGCCCGGTTACGCGTCGTGGAGGACGTCGACGTCGCGTTGGACCACATGGAAGCGCAGCTCTTGACGCGTACTCGAACTCAGGACAGCACGCATCGGGTGTCGAGTGCTGCCAGTCCGCAGTCTGCTGATCTGATACTGGTAGCCACCCCAAGCCCGCACATCGAAGCACGGCTGCGAGCAATCCTGGACAGCGGTTCGTCCTGCGGCCTGGTCGGCATCCTGGTCGGGCATTGGAGGCCTGGCACCTCGCTCCGTGTCGGAACGGACGGCACCGTACTGGGAACCAGCACTCGCGAGGCGAACGCCCTAGTCGGAGCAAGGCTGTTCACGCTGCCGGCCGATGACGCCCGAACCCTGATCGACTTTCTCCTCGACGTCGAGACGGCATCGCCTGCCACGGACCACGACCCGGACGCGGGTGGCCTGCCTGCAGAGCCGACTCCATCCGGTCAGAAGCCCGCCTCAGCACCTTCCGAACGGGGGTCCCCGGAACGCTCAGTCGCGCTGCAGCGCGGTGGCCATGACGAAGTTGCTTCCCGTCTCAAGCCGTTGAACCTCACTGTCCTTGGGCCCGTTCGCCTTGCTCACCATCAACGAGACGGACATCAGCACGCGGACCTGAGCGCCGCCTTGACGCCGAAGCAGCGCGAGATCCTCGCCTTTCTCGCCCTGCACGCCGATGGCGTTCGACGCGAAGGCCTTGCCGCAGCCATCTGGCCTCATGCTCCACAGGACCGCCCGTACAACAGCTTCCACGCCACGCTGAGTCAACTACGGCGGGCCTTGCGTACGGCGACGCACGACACAGTCAGTGACGTAACGGCCCACTGGGACGGCCGCTATGCGCTGGACGCCGCCCAGGTCGACGTCGACTTGTGGCACCTCATGGACACTCTGGAGGCGAGCCGTCGGAGCCCCGCAGGGCAGGAGTACCGCAGGTTCGTCGAGCGGATACTCGATCTCTATTCGGGCGACTTCGCCAGCGATCTCACCGCGGAATGGGCTGAGGCACCGCGAGAAGCCCTCCGGCGGGATGTTCTGGACTCTGTCAGCTCCTTGGTGCGCATGCTGCGTGAGGAGCCGGAGCAGGCGCTGGCGGTGCTGGAGCGCGTACGGCCGCTGGATCCCTACAACGAGGCCATCTATCGAGACATCGGCCGGTTCCAGGCACACTTGGGCCAGTACGACGCCGTCCGGCGCACCTTCCACCTGCTGAAGACCAGGCTTGTGGAGATCGACGAGCAGCCAAGTGCGGAGACGACGTCGCTGTTCATGTCTCTTCAACGCCTGTCATCTTGAGCGGGTTCTCAGTCTCCGAAGTGGTCGCTGGCTCCGCTCCCGGCATCCCGCCGACTTGTCCTGCTAGACATTGCAGGAGTGTCATGGCCGATGTTCCGTGGGCAGGCAGTCACCGGAGGTGAAGAGCTGGGGCCATGCGCTGTTTCCCTGGTAGGCGGCGATGGCCCAGTGGGTGTAGTTCCAGTTCTTGTTGGTGTTGTACTCGGCCAGCAGCTTGGGGCAGGCAGTTTTGGTAACGACGTCCTGGAAGTGGGATTGCTGGGCGCGTCCGGCGAGGGCGCCCGAGCCGTCCCAGGCCCACACATACATCGTCCTTTCGACGGGGTCGAAGCCGAGGGTGATGGCATCGTCGCGGTCGAAGGGTTCCAGGCCGTGTCCCTCGGCGACGCGTGTGTTCCAGGCGGCTGTGATCGCCTTTACCGTGCCGGTGGCGATGCGGATCTCGTTCTTGTCGCTGCTGGGCATCTCGGCGGTGGCGATGCCTTCGTCCGTGCCCTGGCGTCGTCCGGCTTCCTCGGTGTAGCAGCCTTCGGTGGCTTTACCGAAGCCGAGGATGGTGGCCTCGTCCTGGCCGTCGTGGTCCTTCCAGTAGACGGAGAACCGGCCGTACGGCCAGCTGGTCGGCGCGCTTTTGAGCCGGTGGGCCAGGGTGATGCAAGCGGCCATCTCGCCGGCCCGGCGGAAGACCTCCTTGTAATCATCGGTCAGGGTGGAGATGGGACCGCCGGTCACCACCACGGTCTGCGCCTGCCGGTTGAACGTCACCGAGGGCGTCATGAAGGACATGTCTTTTGTGGCGAGCATGGCCGTCAGCTGATCGCGGATGGCAGCTGCGGCGTCCTGCTCGCCGTGCCGTCGGCGTCCCGGCTGGCGCTCCACTCGCCTGGGACGGGCTGAGTCTCGTCGTCCGAGCGGGTGAAGGCTGGATCGGCCACGCCTGCCAGCGGGTCGGCGGGGACGGGTATCGCGCGCGGGTCGGATGCTGCCTGGCTGGTCTCGTCTGTGCCGGGTGGCGCGGAGGGCCTTCGACCGGCTGCGGTGGCGGAGTCACGAGTTCCTGCGGCCGCCGCCGCGGTGGCGGTCTCGGAATCGCCTGGCGCACGACGCCCGTCAGGGCGGAAAGCCATCGCTCCGCCCACACTTGCACCGACAACGGCTGCCGCGATAAGGACGGTTACAACGGCCCGGCGCCGGGATCTGCGAAGGGTGGGAGCAGGCTGGGGCCAGGAGGGGTCTTCCGGGGCGGGCATGGACCACTGCGCCGTGACCAACGCTCCGATCAGCGTCGGGTCGCTGCCCGTTTCTGCCGCTGTGCGGTCGTTGAGTACCTGAGTGGACTCGGTGGCCAGCAGCCTTGCGCAGGCATCGGCCGCCTCGGCGGCGTCCGGCCGCTCGGCGGGTTCCTTGGCGAGGGCCTGTTCCAGGACCTCCTTCAGTGCCTCGGGTATGCCCTCCAGGTCTGGCTGGCCCGAGGTGACGCGGTAGGCCACTGCTTCGGGAGCACCGCCCCCGAAGGGGAGGCGGCCGGTTGCCGCATAGGCAACGAGCGCGCCCCAGGCGAACAGGTCGCCCTCCGTCGCGGTGACGCCGCTGTGGTAGTGCTCGGGGCTGATCCAGCCCGGGGTGCCAGTCAGTACGCCGGTGCGGGTGACGCTGGTGCCGTCGGCGGCGTGAGCGATGCCGAAGTCCAGCACGCGGGGGCCGGCCGGGGTCAGCAGCACGTTCTGCGGTTTGACGTCCCGGTGCACCACGCCCGCGGCATGGATCGCCGCGAGGGCCTGCGCGGTACCGGTAGCGAAGGCGTACAGGGTGCCGCCGGTCAGCGGGCCATAGGCGGCCAGGTGCTGGGCCAGGGTGGGCCCCGGCGCATAGGCGGTCGCCAGCCAGGGTGCGTCGGCATCGGGGTCCGCCGCCACGAGGGGCAGCAGGAACGCGCCCTGCACCCGGGCCGAGAGCCGAACCTCACGGCGGAACCGGGCCCGGAACTCCGGGTCGCCAGCCTGAACGGGATGGATCACCTTCACCGCCACCCGTTCCCCGGCGTCGGTCAGCGCGGCGTACACGGTTCCCATGCCGCCCGCACCGAGTCGGCCGACCACATGGTAGGGGCCGACACGGGAAGGATCACCGGGGTGAGCGGGCTGGATCCGCCCGCCGGAACCAGCAGCGCTCACAGATTGTCCGATCGATCAGTACAGGGAGGAACGTGAGGCTGGATGCTATCTGTCCAACGTCTCAGCCAGTAGAGGCCAACCAGTCGCCGCAACGGATGGATGGCACCGGCAGTGAAGCAGCCGCATGCGGTGGCCTCTGCCCGGAAACCCGAGGCCGGTCGCTGACCGCTCGTAGCCGTCGCTGGCATGGGTTGGCCGAGGATGCATCGCTCGGCGGCAAGCTTCGCTGCCTGTCCTGTCACTCAGCCTGTAAGCAAGCACGTTGACCCCGAGGGCCGCGTCACGAAGCCGACGTCAGCGGAGCCGGATCACGCTGGTTATCCAGCGATGTCGCTCACATTCCTCCCGGACGGAGACGTGATCATGCGGTCATGTCCCGCTGGGTGGTGTAGTCACGGCAGCTGTTTCGATTCCGGTTGTGGGGTGATCTGCGGTTCGGGCGGGGTCGGTTGGGTGGTGAAGAGCTCGGCCATGGAGGCTTCGGAAAGATAGCGGCGGGTCGAAGACCTGCCATTCGTCGTGGAGTTCGGCCAGGACCGCGGCGGCGAGCCGGTCCAGGGCGGCGGGGTTGGGGAAGACCTGGACGACGTCGGCTCGTCGTTTGATCTCCCGGTTCAGCCGTTCCAGCGGGTTGGTCGACCAGATCTTCTTCCAGTGCGCCGACGGGAAGTCCGCGAACGCCGTGATGTCTGTTGCGGCATCCAACAACATCTTCTTGACCTGCGGAAACTGCCGTCCGAGCATGTCGGCGACCACGTCCAGCTGGGTGCGGACGGCCGAGGCGGTGGTCTGCGCGAAGATGGTGCGGATGGTGGCCGCGACCATCTCTCCCGAGCCCTTTTCGATCACTGCGAAGACGTCCCGGACGAAGTGGACGCGACAGCGTTGCCAGGCCGCACCGAGGAAGACGGTGCGGATCGCGGCCACCAGGCCGCTGTGGCTGTCGGAGATGACCAGCTGGACGTTCTCCAGGCCGCGGGCCCGCAGCGAGCGCAGGAACTTCGTCCAGAACGGCTTCGATTCGCTGTCGCCGACCATCACACCGAGGATCTCGCGGTGCCCGGTGGCGGAGATCCCGGTGGCGATGACCACGGCCTGCGAAGCGATCCGGTGATTCACCCTGGCCTTGCAGTACGTCGCGTCCAGGAAGACGTAGGGGAAGACGGTGTGATCCAGCGGCCGTTCCTTGAACGCGGTCAGTTCCTCATCCAGCTCGCCGCAGATCCGGGAGACCTCGGACTTGGAGATCCCGCTGTCCGCACCGAGTCCTTTGACCAGGTCGTCGACCGAGCGGGTCGAGACCCCGTGCACGTATGCCTCCATCACCACGGCGAACAACGCCCGGTCGATGCGCCGGCGCCGCTCCAGCAGCGACGGGAAGAACGACCCGGTCCGCACCTTGGGAATCTTCAGGTCGAGGTCGCCGACCTGCGTGGTCAGCAGGCGGTCGCGGTGCCCGTTGCGCCAGGCCGTGCGCTTGTCGGTGTGCTCGTGTGGGGCGGCGCCGATCACGTCGGTGGCCTCGGCCTCGATGAGCTCCTGCAGGATGCGCTCGCACACCACCCTGATTGCTTCAACTCCATCGGCCCGACGTAGTGACTCCAGCAGCCGCATCAGCTCAGACTGGGACAAGGCCATCGCGTGCTCCTCCGGTTGAACTGCCCGTTCACCAGGGAGACTTGCGCGATGGCCTGCCCTTGTTCAGGGAGCATGCACGGTCAGCGGATGCACGCCCCGAGCAGACACCCGCGCGTTCCGGGACCGGGCCCGGCTACACCACTTCATGGGACGCCATCATCATGCGCAACGGCATTAGATGTCCCCGTACTCGTCTGAGTGCACCATCAAGTACAGAGTTATGTGCACCACTGCTCAGGCCACGTCGGTGTCCCGCTCGATAGCTTGAAGGCGGTTCTTCAGCCGGTAGCTGTTGCCGTTGATGGAGACGACTTCGCAGTGGTGCAGGAGGCGGTCGAGGATGGCGGTGGCGAGGACCTCGTCGCCGAAGACCTGGCCCCATTCGCTGAAGGTCTTGTTCGAGGTCAGGATGACCGAGCCCTTCTCGTAACGCTTGGAGATCACCTGGAAGACCAGGTTCGCCTCGGCGCGTTCGAGGGGTTGGTAGCCGACCTCATCGACCACGAGGACGCTGGGCCGCAGGTAGGTGCCGAGCTTGTTGACCAGCCGTCCGGCGGCCTCGGCGGTCTTGAGGTTGCGGACCATGTCGTCGAGGGTCGTGAAGTAGATCGAGTAGCCGGCCCGGCAGGCCGCGACCGCCAGGGCGACGGCGATATGCGTCTTGCCGACCCCGGGCGGCCCCAGCAGAGCCGCGTTGGCCTTGGCCTCGACGAACGAGAGGGTGGCGAGGTCCTTGACCTTGCGCGGGTCGAGGTCGGGCTGGAAGGAGAAGTCGTACTCATCCAGCGTCTTGTGGTGCGGGAGCTTCGAGGTCCGCAGTCCGCTGCGGAACCGGCGGTCCTCACGGACGGCGAGTTCCTCGGAGAGGACCAGGTCGAGGAAGTCGAGGTAGCCCATCTTCGCCTCGTCGGCCCGGCGGGTGAACTCGTTGATGGTCTCCGCGAGATGAGGCAGGCCGAGCTTGCCGGCCGTGGTGCGGATGCGGTTGCCGGTCAGCTGGCTCAAGAGGGTTTCCTCGTCGCTTGGTTGGTGGTGAAGGGGCGGGTGCCGGTCAGTTCGTCATAGACGGACAGCGGGCGGCGGCCGACCTCGACACTGGCGGCAGCGGCCCTGTTCAACAGGGCTTGCAGCGGACCGGCCTCGGGCCCCAGAGGCTGGTCACGGCGGGGCGGGGGCAAGACATCGCCGGTGGTGACGCGGCGTCCGGCTCCGGTGGGCAAGCCGTCCCAGTGCCTCTCGTCCACGACCCGGGCGCCGCGGCCGACCGCCCTCGGATGGGCAGCCAGCAGAGTTTCCCCGTCGGCGCCCGGGACAGTGGAGTGCAGTGTGACCTGCGACCTGGTCGCCCGGATCTCGACCAGCTGGCGTGGGCGGACCTTGCGGGCGGGCACGGAGTAGAGGTTCGCGTCGAAGGCGACCAGGCAGTCCTTTCCGACGTGCCGCAGATGCCGCTGGGCGACCGCATACGGAGTCGGCGGCAGTGGCCGCAGGGCCACGTGATCCCGCACTGCCCGGTGGCCGATGATCTCGCCGTGGGTGCCGTGCACCTTCGCCCGCCGCAGCGGCACCCAGGCCGCGAAGGCGGCATTCATCTCGTCGATCGAGGAGAAAGCCCGTCCGGACAGCACATGGTCGCGGACGATCAACACCTGGCGCTCGACCCGTCCCTTGCCCTGGGGCCGGTAGGCGGCCAGGACGTCGATGTCGAAGTCGTAGTGCCCGGAGAACGCGACGGCTTCCGGGTGCAGCGGGACCGCCTCGCCCGGCGCGACGTGCCGGCGCACGACGGTTTTGGTGCGGTCGTAGACGATCGTCATCGGCACCCCGCCGAAGTGTGCGAACGCGGCCCGGTGGCAGTCGAAGAAACTCGCCAGGTCCTGGCTGGTGGTGAAGCAGCAGAACGGATCGCGTGAGTAGGACAGCGTCATGTGGAACGAGTAGACCTTCGGGATCCCGACGTGGGCGAGGATCTTGCCTTCGTCGCCCCAGTCGACCTGGGCCTGGGCGCCTGGGATCACCTCGAACCGTCGGTGCAGGCCCGCCAGTTCGCCCGGGCTGATGCCGAGTTCCTCGGCGATGCGGGGCCGGGCCTCCTGGAGATAGATCTTGACCCGCTGGTAGTTGATGGTGACCCCGTACTCCGAGGCCAGGCGCTCGTGGATCACGGATGCCTTCAGAAGGATCTCCGAGTTGAGCATCGCGTCGATGAGCGGGGCGACCTCATCGACTGCCCGCCGATGCTGCCGTCCCTCGGCCGTCCGTTTCGGCGGCGCGACGGGAGCCTCGCCCGACAAGTACTTCGTGACCGTGCGGCGGTTCAGTCCGGTCTCCTTGGCGATCTCCCGCAGGCTCATCGCGCCGGACTCGTACAGACCGCGGAACCGCCTCAACTCCAGCCAGCGATGCGGGTCCAAGACCACCTCAGCCGCCCCTCTGCCACCCCGAAACCGACGACAGAAGACTCGCGGCACCCACCCGTCACCGCATCAACTTTGGTGCACTCTCATCCGTACGAGGTGGTGCACGTTCATTTGTACGCGGACATTAGAGAGGTGTAGCGCTACGAACTGCCCAGATTGGTGAACAGCATCCGCTTGTTGCCCACCGAGAAGCCGGACGGCCTGTAGGGCGCAGCCCGAGCCATGGCGGTCAGCCGCAACGGCCAGAGCGTTGCCCTCGCTGGCTCTGCGGGCAGTGCCCTCTGACGGCGTGACGGACAGCCCACGAAGTCCTCAAACTGGCTCCAACTCCCACGCGAGCTGCTCGGCTGACTCGCGCCCAGCTCCAAGCCGCCCTCAAGCGAGCCGGCCGCCAACGCGGCATCGAAGCCGAGACCGAACGCCCTTCGTGAGGTCTTCCGCGAGGACTGCACCCACTATCCTGCCCTCGTCGAGGACGCCCTCGGCAAGCAGATGCTCGCCCTCCTGGTCCAGCTCCAGGCCGCCTGCACGGCTACCGACGACCTCGCCCAGGCGGTGGAGGAAGCTTTCCCTCAGGATCCGGACGCTGAGATCATCCTCAGTTTTCCCGGCCTCGGCGTCCAGCTCGGCGCCCGGGTGCTCGCTGAGATCGGGGACGACCGCAGCCGTTTCGTCGACGCCCGCGGCCTGAAGGCATACGCCGGCTCCTCGCCCATCACCCGGGCCTCCGGCAAGAAGTCCAGCAGCACCCGCCGCTGGGTCAAGAACGACCGCCTCAACCACGTCGGCTACCTCTGGGCCTTCTCCGCCCTCCGGGCCTCGCCCGGAGCCATGGCCCACTACCGTCGCCGCCGCGACGAGCACGGGGACTGGCACGCTGCCGCCCAGCGCAACCTCTTCAACCGCATGCTCGGACAGATGTTCCACTGCCTCCAGCGACGCGAACTGTTTGAGGAGAACACCGCATTCCCAACTGCCGTGGCCGCTGCGGCTTGACGACTTGGGGTCGTGAGGTGTCTTCCTCGGACTCGCCGTCTGCCTGATCACCCACCGACACGTCCAGAGGCATTGTGAGGGCCAGTAAGTCATGGCTGCTGCGAGGGAGCCAGGTCATGTCGGACGCCCTACCGGTGACGTAGAGGACTTCCCGTCAGCCGCGCGTCGTCCACGGCGCGGGCACCGGCGGCGCGGCACGGTTCAGGTCCTGATGGATCCCCCGTCATGCCCGCTTGGCCCGAACCGCATGAAGTCAATAGCCAAAGCCATCCTCATCCCTTGTCGGCACCGCTGAAGAGGTTCTAATCACAAGGGGGACAGCTTGGCTACTGTGCCGGAAAGTGGAGTATTCAAGAGCTTGCGATGATTTACATTCAAACCAGCCCCAATCGGGCACCTGAGATGGCGAGGCGCCGCTCGAAGCCCCGCCATCCTGCTTGAAATGACCGGAATCCGGCCCTTGACGCGCGCTTTAACGGCTGTGATGATCACTGATCATCCGGTGGTTCTCTTTCCTGTTGCATGGAACCGGACGGATGAGTCCTGAAACCGTGAAGCCAAGGCTTCTAAAGAAGGGATTGCGGGCATGGAACCCACCATCATGGAAGATGACGTTCGGGCGGAAATCGCCTCCGAGACGGAGGAGCTGAGCGACTTCGAGCTTGAGTTTGACCGCGAGCGGCTTGGTGACGTGCTCGAGGTTGTGCACAGGAGCTAGACATTTTATGGCGTGTGCCCGGCAGGGCACTGTCGGGCACAGGTCGTTGGGTGATGAATTTGAGAATTGCGCTGGACGCGCCTCCGTTGCATTCAGAATGGCGTCGCCCGGTTGATCACAACGGGTACTTCCTAAGTCACCATCTAGTGGCCCCTGTTTTCCGTGCGTGCCGAACCGGTGAGATCGATGTGTCTCTCGGCTCGTTGTACCACCACTCAGACACTGCATGGGAACTCGTAGTGCGTTCGACCTACGGTGTCACAACCAAGGCAGATGTCGAGCAGATCGCGCACGCGATACGAGGGTACTTTTCCCCGAACGGCTTCGGGTATCGGCGAGGGCACATCCCATTTCCGCTGCACACTCAGGTTTCTGTTCAGGGCAGATCCATACGGATCGCCCTGTCCCGCCCTGTGACGTTTCTCCCCCACCTGCTTGGCCTACCCTATGTGTCGCCCCCTCCTCAAGGTGGAACAGAGGGGCGAATCGCGCCTTTCTTCCTGACCCGCCAAGAAAAGGACTCCTATATTCTCACGCCTAATGAAGCAATATCCCAGGGGCGCTTTCCGGACAGTGTTGAGATGCGGGTGATCAAGGACAATGATCACGCGCTCGCGCTCTTCGAACGCGGAGAATTGGACATGACCTCGACCACAGGGCTTGGGCAGGTGGCGGCACAGGAGCTGCGTGATCACCCCCGGCTCACTTCACGCGCTCTGTCCATATTCGGAAACCTTGAATTCGGCGCCCATTCAGCATCGCTGCGTTCAGATGCTGAATTGAGAATAGGTATTGCGAGGGTGCTCGACTGCAGGAGACTGGCGGATGTGGCACCAGATCTACTGATCGGCCATCCAGAATCACTTCACGCAGAGAAAACACCAGATCAAGCAACGAAAAGGAAGATTCGCAAGGCTCTTACTAAGGCAAACCGCATCATCTATGCCGACTTCCCGCCCAACGGAGGCATCGTTTCCGCGGTCGTGAGCACAATTCGAAGTGAATTCGGGGTAAGCCTGCATCCTGAGGCGTTGTCGCTACCGCAATATGCGCGCAGGATGGCGAGTTCAAATTTCGCCCTCGCCTACACTCTCACGGTTCCAGAGTTCGAACATCCGGCTGCGGCTCTGATGCCTTGGCATTCCAGGGGTACTGCCGCACGAGGGGCCGAATTTTCCGACGCGCGACTGGATGAAATTCTGGAATCTGCGGCGGCTGTTCGTGACGGTCAGGGAGAGTGTTGGAATGCCGCCAGTCGCCGTTTGCGTGAAGTAATTCCTAGGATACCGCTCACTCAGACTATTTCAAAATTCCTGATCGACCCCAGCTGGTCACATATATCTTTCACGGGCATGGGGGCTATTCGGGTGGAGAGCTACGCGAAGGGGCAGTGAAGTGATTGTCAATCAGACGAAAATGGATCAGGCCCGGCATTTTATAGATGCTGCCTATATGACCGAGCAGGCATTGAAGGAGGTCTCCAACTGGCATGAGTCCGTTCCGTCGAAGCCGCTTCATCTGGTAGATTTTCTGAAGGAACAATGGGCGGCACGTCTGGCTGATCTCCTTGCTACGCTGCCCGTGTGGACCCGCTTTTGTCGCATCTACGATGGTGCGGACTCCGATCGTGCAGTCACTGAAGAGGAGTGGGAAAAGAGCCCACTCAAGTGGGCCCGTAGCTGGCTGGCCGGCGGCTCGAACCTAGAGAAGGCCCTCCACAGCGGAGTGCTTACCGACCGGAACCGAAGGACGCTGGAGCAGATCCTCGCGTTCTCCACTCTAGGTGGGCCCTTGACTGCATGGCTTTCGGCTGCGACCGGAGTCGAACTCGATGACAGGGGTACTTTCGAGTTGGCTGCTTACAGTGCGGGGGACTGTCTTGGTGAGCACCAGGACCGCATCGAAGAACGCGTCTTCGCTGTCAACTTCTACCTTGACCCGCATTATGCCGTGGGTTCCGGCGGCCGTCTCGGTTATCGGAACGAAGAAGGCGAAGTCTCGTACGTAGATCCTCTCTTCAATTCGGTGTCGATCCTCCCTATCCAGAAGGACTCATTCCACTGGGTGGAGGAGTTCCAAGGGGTTGGCCGTGGGCGGCTCACTATCAGTGTCGGGCAAAACCGTGCCCGGGGGGAGGGATGATGACGGTGGATCCCACAGTCTCATTGGTCTTCCCACCGTTGGTCGAGACGAGCCTGGGCGGCTACTACCCCTCACTGGCGATGCTGGACGGGTGGTTGCTCAAACACGGCGTCATCTCTCGACAGGCGGACCTTAACGCGGAATTTGCAGAATTCATTCTGGCCGCGGGTGCGTTGTCGGATTTGGCTACGGGCGTTGCTCCAAACGTGGCTCCGGACAGCCTGCCCGCAGCCCTGGCCCGATGGGCTCAGAATAACGCCGACCAGCTGATTGACGCACATGGGGTCTTTCATTTCGGTCGGACTGCCCCTCTTGGCTACGTCATGGAGGAAATAGCCCGTCCCTTCCTCCTCGACCCGACGCCCGAGGAGCTATTCGGGCTGGCGCACACTGAAGCGTCGGAGTGGGCTAGGCAGTGGCACTCCAGGTTCATGCAGTCCCGTCGATGGGACGTCGTGTTGCCCCAGAGCGTCCGCCTATTGGGTATTTCCGTCCCCATGGGGCCGCAAATCATCCCTGCCCTTTTGATGGCGGAGGCAGCACGCGCAGCCGGGTTCTCCGGACGCATCATCCTTGGGGGCCCGGCCCTAAGCTTGATGGACGACGACGACCTTGAGCGGCTTCTACGGTCGAACCGAGCTGTTGATGCCGTAGTTCGCTTTGATGGCGAGATGCCATTGCTGAAGCTGGCGCAGCAGACCGCATCTGAAATCTGGGTTCCTGCCGATGTCGCCGGTTGCACCTTCATTGACGAAGGTGGGGCTTTTACTGTTGTCCCGCCTGGCCCGGGGCTTCGGATGTCTGAACTCGTATGTCCTCGGTACGACGAGGACATACTCCGCCGTATTCCGGAGCCGGTCTTCAGCGTCACACAGGCTCGTGGCTGCTATTGGGGGAAGTGCGACTACTGCGACTTCGTCGAACTCTACGACGGGAGCCCGCCATACCGGGGGCGCCAACCGAATGCAGTCGTTGAGGAGATGATCGAACTCAACCGCCGCTATGGCGCCACTAAGTTCACCCTCGTTACGGAGTCGATACCTCCGGCTTTTGCTCGACGGATGAGCAGTGCCCTGTTGGCGCGCGAACTGCGGTTCCAATGGGACTCCTTTGCCATGGTTGACCGGCGCTTCGACGCCGAGCTGCTCCAGCTAATGGCAGACGCGGGGTGTACCGCGCTGATCATCGGTATGGAAACCATGGTCAGTCGAGTGTTGAAGCTCGTGCATAAATCCGCGGATCGCGAGGAGAATATTCGCTTCCTTAGAGAGGCTCGCGATACCGGAATCAAGCTGGGAATCAACCTGATCCCGGACCTGCCGTCGACTACGTATGAAGAAGCGATCAGTGCACTGAGTGATATCAAGCAGTACAGCGACTGCATCGATTCAGTGTCGGTATTCCCGTTCGAGGCCACGAAATCATCCAAGGTTGGCCGTTCGCCAGAGAACTTTGGTCTGATAGTCGAAGCGAGTTCACTCATCGGCGGCCAGGCCCAGTACACACTTAACAACGCGGGGCTGGTCGATCCAGCGATGACGCCCCACGAGCGCATGCAAGTCCATGAGGTCTATAACAGATTCTCCCGGGAACTGAACCGCGAGCGCGCCGAAGGCGCGACCTCGTCGGAATCTGTACAGGTAGCCTCGCCGCAACTCGTCGAGGACCGGCCCAGTCGTATGTTCCGTTTCGCTGTCGAGGAGTTCGACTGGCATGTTTACGCTGAGCTTCTCACCGTCACACAGGTGCGACGGCGAGAAGTGGCCCGGATATCCCACCGGATCGATGGACTTGTCGAACCCCTGGTAGATGGTCGGCGGTTTAGTTTCTCGGATTTCCAGGAAGTCACGAGGCTAGGCCGCCAAGCCGGAAAGCTCCTGGGGAATCTTATTGATGCGGGCATCGTAATGCCGGTAGAGGAATAGTGCGAGGTCCGGATGTCCGAAGGTGTTGTGCGTCTCCTCGAGACTGTTTCCTCGACGCTGGTCGACGACGGGTTTGTGCTCATTCAAGGGCGGCAGTCCCTTCGCGTGCGCGCGCCCCGTGCGTGGTCAGAGAAAACACTCGCTCAGTTGCGTCAGGGCTGGCTGTTGCACGACCGCTGGGACGCGGTCGGCGGACGCCAGTTCCTGCAACTCGTCGAGGAACTCGAGCGCATGGGCTGGCTCCGTAAGTCGTCCACAGTCGTGTCGGTGCCACCGCGCTTGGAGCGACAGTTCGGATATCTGACCTTGTTCGGTGCGGATCCCGATGCCATGACCGATCGGCTCATGAGGGCGTCGGTCGCGCTGCTGGGAGTCGGCGGTGTGGGCGCTGTGGTCGCCCAGCATCTCGTGGCCGCCGGCGTCGGGTCTCTCGTTTTGATCGACTACGACCAAGTCCAAATCCACAACCTTAACCGCCAGTTGGCGTTCACGGGTGAGGACATAGGACGGCCCAAGACTGAGGCGCTGGCGTCTCGGCTGCGCGCTCTTGACCCTGAGCTGCAGGTACGGACGATCCACCGCAAAGTAGAGGTGCCGGACGACCTGTCTGACGTCTCCAGGGTCGACATGCTCGTCGTGTGCGCTGACACTCCCGGCGAGGTTGGAACCATCGCATGGAAATGGTGCCTGGCCAGTGGCACACCTTGGATGCGTGCCGCAGTGGGCCATGAGGAGGGCTACTGGGGGCCTTTGCTTGATCCAGGGTTGGGACACTGTCTGGGGTGCTTCGATCAGTGGCGTCTGGGGCAGCTGAGCGATCTGGAGCAACAGTTGGAGAGGGAACTCCGGCAGCCGACACCCTGGTCCTTCGGCCCGACCAATACTGTCGTGTCCGCGTGGGGGGCACACGACATCGTCCAATACTTGTGCGGGGACACCCCCGTGTCGCTGAATGCCCGAGTAACTGTTGACTTCGGCACACCCGCTGTTAGGCGTTCGGTGCAGCCACCTGTACGAGCCTGTGAGGGGCACTGTTCTGTGGGAGCGCGGACGTGAAAAGTATCCGCTCGGTAGGCCCGGGCTTTGCGCGGCTCTGGGTTTCGGAAACCGCGTCACTGGCGGGGTCCCAGGTGACCCTCTTCGCCTTGCCGCTGGTTGCAGCCGTAACACTCGATGTGAGTGCGTGGGAGATGGGGGTCCTGGCAGCGTCGGGATCGGCCGCCAACCTTGTGTTCGGGCTCTCTGCCGGCGTCATGGCCGACAGGTTCGAACGCATACGGCTCATGCAGGTGTGCAATGTGTTGCGTCTGGCCGTGATCGGCTCGATCCCCTTGCTGTACGCGGTAGATTATGTCTCCGTTCCCGTCATGTGCGTGGCTGCATTCGCAGTGGGTGCTCTCACACTCGTGTACGACAGTGCGAAGGCTGCAGTCGTACCCAGGCTCGTAGAACGAGGCTCCCTGACGACAGCGAACTCATGGATGCAGGGAAGTGTGGCCGCAGCCGATGTGGCGGGCCCGGGGCTGGCGGGGGTCCTCGTCCAGATACTTGGAGCACCGCTTGCTCTGCTTGCTGATGCAGCGAGCTACCTGATTGGCGTAATATTTCTACAGGGCACGCCGCGTGTGCCTCCAGAGCGGGAGGAGCACTCCGAGGGCCACTTCAGCGCAATTCGGCGTGGTTTCAGCTATCTGTGGCGGGACTCGGTGCAGCGCCCACTGGCCCTGGCGGCGGGTCACTACAACGTGTTCCACGCTATGTTCTTCGCTGTCTTCACCCTTTTCGCTCTGCGTGAACTGCACCTGACCCCGCTTCAGCTCGGTATCGCCGGAACCTGCACAGGAATTGCCGGCATTTTGGCTGTATCGGCCAGTACCTGGATCGCCGATCGTCTCGGATACGGGCGCGTCATGGTTGCTGTCTACGCTCTGCCTGGAGCTATCGCCGTTGTTATCCCCATGCTGCCTGCGGGGAATCAGTGGCTCTCCCTGGTAGTCGTGTCCGTATGCGAGTTCCTCTGGACCATTGTCGTCGTCGTCAACCTGGTGGTGAGCGAGTCCATCAAGCAGGTACGGACACCGGACCCACTGCTGGGGCGGGTGACGTCTTCTCTAAGGTTCCTTTCCTCCGGAGCAGATCCGATCGGTGCCCTCCTGGGAGGTGCTCTTGCTTCCACCCTGCTGGGTTTGCGTGGAACGCTTGTTCTTGCCTCCGTTGGGCTGGTGACATCCACTCTCTGGCCGTTGTCCCGACAGGTTCGTCGTATTCGTACGCTCGATGACCTCGAATTGGGCCAGTCCCCGCCCAAAGCGGAGGCTGGTGCGGCCTGATGACCACGGAATCCTCTCTCGACTGGTCTAAGGTCAGCGGCGTCCTGGGCGATCGTGGAATCATCTTGATCGGCAGGCCGAAAGACGAGTTTCGGTCTCTGGCGCGGGTTATCGAGAAAAACTTGGGGAAGAGCCTGCATATCATCGCGAATGAACACTCATGGACCGGCGATGCTGACCGGGGTTCCGTGGCGCTGGGGTACACCAGCCCGACCGGCATCTTCCATGCGCTTCATTCGGTGCTGACCGATCCTCCTCCCGCGGTAGTCGCACAATTGGCCGGCTTCGATCCGCGCCGTCGAGCCTTGGTGATCTCAGATTCCAACGTGGTAGCCCCCGCGTTCGATGGCAGGCGGGTGCTTGACTCGCGGTCTCAGGAATTGGCACGTCTCGAATACCCCGGTGCGGTCACCGAGGTATGGAGACGAGCTGGACTGGTTACGACGCCGACTCGGGAGGTTCTGGCACCGTTCAACGATCTTTCGCAGGCGTGTGCGGACATTGACATGGGTTACGGCGTCCTGTGCTTTGGAGATCGTCGGCTCCCCGTGCAAGAAGCCCTGGAGTCCGTGCGCGTCGTCCGTGATCCGGTGGGCGCGGGGCAGGCGAGTGCTTGGTTGCATCTGACCTCTGAGCGGGCTGTCGTCCAGCCGATGTTGCCAGGTGTGCCTGTGGCCACGTCTGGGATGGTGATCGGTGAGCGTGTTGTCACGCTGCGGCCGCAGGAGGAAGGGCTGGTCTTCGACCGAAGCAGCGGGGCACTATGGCATGCGTCCTGTTCGACGCTAGCGCTATCCGGGCAGGACGAGGAAACTCTCCGGAGGACGGCAATACAAGTGGGAGCCGTTCTGCGGGAACATCATTCATTCCAGGGCGCATTCAGCGTTGGTGGCTGGCTTAGAAGAGGAGCCTTCACCCCCTCGCGCCTGACGACGCGGACTACACGTGCGCACCGTCACGCCATCGGGGCTGGCATTGGCGCCAGTTGGAGTGTCGTCAACGCCCTGGCAGTGGGTCGTGTGCTACAGGAAGCGGATATCGAGGGCACTGGTTTTCGGGCGCACGCTGCACTTCGTGAGCGCCGCAGTGTATCTATGGGCCTCTCGACGCATGCGAATCCCGGTAGGCGGGTTGTGGGTAAATGGCTTGTTGTGAAACCAGACGGTCGAGTTTGCGAGAGCCGGGACCGCACACCGTCCTGTCTGCTCTGGCTGTCGACGCAGGACGGCGGGATCATCACTGGTCTCGGGCTGGAGGAGATATTCCGAGGAGCTCGCCATGCTGACAGACTCGCAGAACTCTTGTCTTTGGCGACATCGTGGTGGCCGGGTGCAGGTTTGCACGGTGTTTCACCGGTGTGCAGTGGACAGTCTTATTGAGCCTCTTTCATCCTGCGCCTGGGGATGAAATCGGTTGGTCAGGTGGAGTGACACGGCGAAGCCCCTCGTCGTTGGTGTGGTGATCTCACTCAGCACGCCATCGGCCGGGGGCTTCGTTGGTTCCGTATCCTTCCATGCTCGATGTTCCGTACGAGTTGGTTGAGCACCTCTCGTGGCTCATCTACGCCCGAAGGAATGAACTTCGCACACGTTGGCGAAAGTTGGGGTGCTTTACTGAGCTTGAACTCGGGTTGTCGTATTGGGTTATGAGGGGTGGAGGGTGAGTCCCGTTTCTGCGAGGCAGCCGTCGAGGAGGGCCGGCCGGTACTGGATCTTGCGGAGTCCCTGGCGGACGGTGCGGATGAGGTGGTCTGTGTTGGTGAAGGCGACGTTGGTGGTGTAGCCGCGTCGCAGCAGCGACCAGATGCCTTCGACCGGGTTGAGCTCGGGAGCGTAGGCGGGTAACTGGACGACGGTCAGCCAGTTCTGGCCGTCGATGAAGCGGCGCATGTCCGCGCAGAGATGAGTGCCGAGGTTGTCCCAGATAAGGATGATGGGGGCGCGGAGCTGACGGTGAGCGGCGATCAGGAGGTCTCGGTAGTCCGTCCAGGCAAAGCTCCGGCGGCCCTCACGTCGGCTGCCATGCCGCTTGGGCCGGTAGATCAGGCGGGAGGGTTGGCCTGTCTTGTAGCAGGCCAGGGCGGCGATGGACAGCTGGCGCGAGGTGCGGCCGCGCACCCTGATCACCGGGGTGTGGCCGCGCCTGGCCCACGTGCGTGCGGTGGGCGGCGTCATCGAGAAGCCGGCTTCGTCCTCGAAGACGACCCATGCGTCGAGCGCCGCCGCGGTGTTTCCACGTGCGGCCAGGTCTCCTTCACCCAGCCACAGATGGCCTCCTCGTCGCGTTCGACGGCCCGTCTGGTCGGCACCTGGCAGGAGAAGCCATGCCTGATCAGCAGCTTGCGCACCCCTTGCAGGGTGTAGCTCTTATGGAAACGCCGGCCGATCACGGTCTTCACCCGTGACAGTGTCCAGCGCTGGTCCGGCCAGCCGTGCGCCACCGGCCCCTTCGCCAACTCCGCCTCCAGCTGGGCGAACTGGGCATCGCTCAACCGGGGAACGGAGGCGGATCCCGCTGACCGCAGGGCCCGCGGGCCGCCCTTGTCCCACAACCGCCGCCACCGCTGCACCGACCGGACGCTGACCCGTAACTCCGCCGCGATCGCCGAACTCGGCTCACCAGCGGCGAACCGCTCTGCGGCCATCATGCGGATCCCCTCGCGGAACTGCCGGCGCTCGTCCGACAGACCGCCGCCCTGCGCGTACCTCATGACAACGGAATACCGCGAGGATCAAGCCCTGTCAGCAACTGCGACAACCCGAGTTCAATCTCAGTAAGTCCGATCGTGTCGGTGAGGATGCCCCGTTTCCTGCCGACGATCTAATGGGCGGTAGCTGAGGTCGCTGAAGGCGCCTCCTCGGCGCCGGCCGCCGGCGTCAGCACAACGTCTGCCGACGATCCGGGCCTTGAGCCCTCAAAGAAGACTGACGTGTGCTGACGCTCGCAGTCGGCGTCGAGAGCGATCACTTGATCACCGATGATGATCGTGGTCCAAGCCCCCTGCGGGAACTACCTCTTACGTGCTCGGGAGCCATCCAGCTCCGATCAAGACCGAGGGCCCCGCAGGTCGCTGGGGTCATGAACGGCTAATCGGATGTCGGGCCACCGAGCCCTTCCATTAGAGAGACGCATGCCCTGCACGGCTATGACCAGCCAAAACACAGGTGCGATGAGAAAGCGTGAGGCGAGTGAGAGCGTTCTGCGGATCGACTGGGCCAGCGACCACCACGACATAGCCGTCGTCGACGAAACGGGTTCACTGCTTGCCCGGGCTCGCATCGATGACACCGCGGAAGGGCTCGACCAGCTGCTTCGGATGCTCGCCGAGCACGGCGACTCTCTGCAGGATCCCGTTCCGGTGGCCATCGAGACCTCTCGCGGACTCCTGGTCGCCTGCCTGCGGGCGACGGGCCGCCCCGTCTACGCCATCAATCCGATGGCCGCCGCCCGGTGCCGGGACCGGCACACGGTCTCCCGCAAAAAGTCCGACCACTTGGACGCCATGGTGCTGGCGAACATCCTCCGCACCGATGCCGCAGCTCACCGCATGCTTCCCGCAGATTCCGAAGTGGCCCAGGCCGTCGCGGTCCTTGCCCGTGCCCAGCAGGACGCCGTCTGGGACCGAACCCAGGCCGGCAACAAGCTGACCTCCCACCTGCGCGAGTATTTCCCCAGCTATCTGGCCGCCGTCGGACACCGCCGCGAGGGCATCGATCACGCCATAGCCCGGGCTCTCCTGGCCGCGGCGCCCACCCCGCGCCAGGCGGCCAAGCTGACCCGGGCGCAGCTGCGGGCCGTGCTGAAGAAGGCCGGCCGCAAGAACACCATCGACAGGGAGGTCGAGCGTTTGCATGGCGCGCTACGCGCTTCTCAGATGCGCCATCTTCCCCTTGTCGAGGAGGCCATGGGACGCCAGGCAGTTGCGCTGCTTCGGCAGCTGGAGGCCGCATGCGCGAGTGCCGATGATCTCGCCGAAGCCGCAGTGCAGGCGTTCGAAGCCCACGCTGACGCCGAGATCATCACCAGTTTTCCCGGGCTGGGCCCGCTCAGCGGGGCCCGAGTTCTGGCCGAGATCGGCGACGACCGGACCCGGTTCGCCGACGCCAGAGGTCTGAAGGCGTACGCGGGATCCGCTCCCGTCACCAGGGCCTCCGGCAAGAGCGTGTCCGTCGCGGCCCGCAGGGTGAAGAACCAGAGGCTGGCCGGCGTCGGCTACATGTGGGCCTTCTCAGCGATGGCCCACTCGGAGGGAGCCCGAGCCCACTACGACCGTCGACGTGAGGCCGGAGATCGACACACGGCCGCCCAGAGGAACCTGTTCAACCGGATGATCGGCTGCCTTCACCACTGCCTTTCCCACCGCGTCCCGTTCAACGAGGCCGTGGCCTTCCCAACCACACGAGAACCCCACCTCGCCCTGGCCGCTTGACTCCTTCTTCGCATCGGATGTCTTCTTGGCGGCGTCGGTTCCCTGGCTGGTCAGGGGCACGTTGGTGGAGGTCTTCACGCTCTGGGTGTCGATCACGGAAGCGGTCGGTTCGGGCTTGCGTCCTTCCTTCACGCGGGCCAGGCCGGTCAGGTCGTAGTTGAGGTGGGTGAGGATTCCCTCGTCACGCCAGGCGGCGTAGTAGGCGTAGACAGTGCCGTGGTTGGGGAAGTCGTGCGGGAGGTATTTCCAGGGGATTCCGGTGCAGTTGATGTAGAGGAGTGCGTTGAATACGTCGCGCAGGTCGACCTTGGCTGGCTGCCCGGTGGGCCTGCGGTCGAGCCGAGCCTTTCTCCAGGCCGTCAACGTCGGCTCGATTAAGGCCCATCGGGCGTCGGACAGGTCGCTGGGGTACGGCTTCCGCTGGCTCACGCCGTAGCGTGATCATGGACGCGGCGGACGGTGCTGTTCCGCTGCTGATGCGCGTTTCTGCCTGATCTTCAAACCAGACGGACTTCGTGCACGAGAGCCGGAGTAAACGGGCGGCCAGGTTCGCAGCTCGATGGACGCGAGGGTGCACGTATGGGGCAAACACCTCAAGCCTGACGGTCATGAAAGTTACTTACCGACATAGACCATCTCCAAATGCCCACTAAGGCAAGGGATTTCGGCGCGGACGGCACCAGGCTGGCCACCGTCAGCACTGACGGCACTGTGCGGTTGGGGATGTGAGCCGCCTCAGCGCCTGACACAGATATTGGCCGCCCTGTCCGGAGTTCGCGGGACGAGGTAGTCACCGACCGACGACTTGTCGCTCGTTACAGCGAGCACGCCCGCGATGCCCGCTTCACCTGATGGGATGGGCTGGGAAAATTGACGACCTCGGTGGCGAGGCGTTACCGAGAACCCGCGTGGGCGCAGGTGTACGGTCGCTCAGCGGCTCCGATCCTCTTCGCGTCGTCGTTGTTTGGTTCGGTCAAGAAGGTCGACATGCTGCTCAGCCCACAGGACCATCGGCCCTACTGCGGCCACTAACTCCCTAGCAGCTGGCGACAGTTCATAGGTAGCCCTGTACGGGAACGCAGGTTCACGGCTATGCCTGATGAGTTCGCCCTGCTCCAGGCGCCGCAGAGTCCGATTCAACGGGCTGTCCTGAAGTCGTCGGTGCTTCCGTACCGGCCATCCGGTGTCGGTGTCCTGTGCGCGAATCGTGTTGAGCAGGTTTGTGTATTGGAGTGGGCCGTTGTGGAGGGCCACGAGGACGTCCCAGGTCCATTCGCCATTTACCAAGTGGCGGACATTGTGGATGCCTCGGAGGAAGCGATCACCTTCAGGTTCCACGAGGATGGGGTGGTTTTTCCTCTCCTCCCCAGGCCAGTTCGACTGCCGCGCGGAGTTGTTGCTAACCGAACTACTTCGTCGCCAACGGTTTTTGCGGTTGGGCACTTGATACTCCCTCAGGAAGAGTTCGCCACGCGTTGGTGCTACAACGGAGTCGTCGACGACGACCCCAGAGGCAGAGCGGAGGTCTGGTGCGCCACTTCTGCCCCTGAGATACACCACAACTGCGACGTCACTTCAAGGTCAGTGCCCGCGGTCCCTCACGGTTTGCGCCCCACCCCCACGTAGAGGGGTTGCTCCTCGCGAATTCGCATCGCGGAGTTGGGGTGCCAGTGGGTCGCCACCACGACGCCGGGCTCGCATACTTCGAGGTCCTTGAAGAATTCAACAACTTCGCCGTGTGCCCTGGCCCTGACCGGGGTCCCGCCGGCGCGGTAGATGGCGTCCACGGTGTCCCAGATTTCCGGGTTGAATTCATAAGTGACGTGGGACAGCATCAGGTAGCTGCCGGAGACCATCGGTTCCAGCAGCGTTCGTACGATGTCGTAGGGACCTTGCTCGTCGGTCACGAACTGCATGAGGGCAACCAGCGACAGTCCGATGGGGCGGCTGAAGTCCAGGTGTTCGCGTGCGTAGCGCAGGATGGTCTGCGGATCTAGGACGTCGGCATGGATGTACGCGGTACGCCCCTCCAGCGTGCCCCTGAGGAGTGCTTCGGCGTGCCGAAGGACGATGGGATCGTTGTCCGCGTACACCACACGAGTACTCGGTGCTACCTCCTGGGCGATCTGATGGAGGTTCGGCTCGGTGGGGATTCCCGTACCGATGTCCAGGAACTGATTCACGCCCCGCTCGGCTAAGAACCGAGTGGCGCGCTGCATGAACTCACGGTTGGCCCAGGCCGTCTCCTTGACCCCGGGGAAGATCTTTATGATCTTCTGAGCTGCCTCGACATCGACCGGGTAGTGATCCTTTCCGTCCAGGAACCAATCGTAAATGCGTGCCGAGTGAGGCGTGCTGGTGTCGATCTGGTCCGGGCTGAATCCACTGTCCGTCACTTCGATGCTCCGTTGACGATTCGATCGGATGGTAAGTTCTTCAGCATGTAAACCTCACGCGACCAAGAAGTCGGCCATGCCGGACTTGGCGGCCTCGACGAACTGGGCAATCGCTGGGGTGGTGCATATGAGGGCAGGGCCTTGAGGGTCAGTGGACTGCCTCAGTGCGACCTGACCGCTGTCGAGTACTTTCGCCTCGACACAGTTGCCACCGTTACTGCCACTCCATGGCTTGTGCCAACCTTCAAGTCCCAAGTCCTTGGCGGCGTTTGCAACGTGCGTCATTTCTCTAGCTCCTTGCGGACGCTCATGAGGAACTCCCTGCTGCGTCCCTGAGACATTGCTTGAGCGCTCATCCGGTCGAACGTCTCACGGTGCAGCGCGACTTCCTCCTCGTCTTCGGTGTACTTGGCGCTACTGAGACTGTCGATGCCGACGATGTCGGGGAAGTCCGGCATCGGGAACCGGAAGAGAGTGAAGGGGCCGAATGCACCGGGATGCAGCCCCGCGGTGAAGGCCATCACCTGGAGGGTCACATGGGGGAGATCCATCGCCTCGATGAGGTGATCAATTTGTGCCTGCATCACGGCGGGTTCGCCGGCCGGTCGACGCAGCACGGTCTCGTCCATGATGATCCATAGCTGTGGTGGCGGCGGATCGGGACGGGTCAGCAGCGCCTGGCGCGTCAGTCTGAGGGTTACGCGCCGATCCAGTTCATCCGGCTTGGGGCGTGGTCGACTGAGGGACAGGACGGCGCCCGCGTAATCCTCGGTCTGGAGGAGACCCGGGACGACGTGCGGCTCGTAGCCCCGGATGTGGCTGGCCGAGTTCTCCAAACTCACGTGAACGGCGAACCACTCAGGAAGCGCGTCGCGGTAACCCTGCCACCAACCGGACTCGTTGGCTTTGACGGTGAGCGTGAGGAACTCCTCGGCTTCCTGCTGCCCGACGCCGTAGATCTCCAACATCGCTTTCACGGTTGCCCACTTCAAGGCGACCTTGGCCTGTTCCATCCGGATGACGGTCGTGTGAGCCATGTGCAGTCGCTGGCCGACTTCCTGTGCCGAGAGGTTCGCGGCGCGCCGCAGCTCCTGAAGGCGTCTGCCGAGCACCATTTGCAGAACGGTCGGGGCAGACCGCGGTGCGCTCACGTCGCATGCCTCCTCGAAGCCCGGTCGACCAGCAGTTTGCCACGACCCTCGCATCACGGACAGTCTGTACAACAAAACTCTGCACTGTGCGAAGTGAGGGGTTGCCAAGTGACGGATGGGGCGCGCATAGTGACGACGTGACCAAGCTGCCCGCGTTGAACGGCAGGTGCAGGCTGCAAGCAGCTGAGCCCCGTTGCCGGGTACTCCCGCCCCGGATGCCGTGCGTCTCGCCTACGTCGCGTCACCATGCACGCAAGATCCAACTCAGGTGACGGCGTTACACGTCCCAACCCTTCACGCACAGTCGCGCCCGGCATTCGCCCTACCGTGAGGAATCTGCCGTGGCCCCGACCAACGCCACTACCACCGGAGATCGGCCTCCCGCCCTGGACGCTGAAGCGCGCCGTGCCGTCTTCGTCCTGCGTGCTGATGGCGAGGCGGTGGGTGAAGCCCGTCACTTGGTCCTCGAACAGCTCAAAGGCTGGGACGTCCATCCAGAGGACTGCGACACGGCTGCTCTCGTGGTCAGCGAGCTGTTCACCAATGCTGTGATCCACACCAGCAGCCAAACCATCGCCTGCCGTTTAGGTGACACCCCGGAACAGCTCCTGATCCAGATCGAGGACGACGGCACAGGTCGCTCCACCCCAACTCCTCAGCGAGCGCACCCTCATGACGAGGGCGGCCGTGGCCTGATGCTGGTCAAGGCTGTGTCCCGGCGATGGGGCCTGGGCTCGTCGGAGAACGGACGAGGACGCATCGTGTGGGCCGTGCTCCGCGCACACCGGGCGCGACGAAGCGACCACTTGGCGAATGCCGATGAAAGGCGTTGGACCTGAATGGACGCAGACTTAAGACGGCTCCGGGGGACAGGCATGACCCTCGAGCTTCTCCGGAACCGCTGGACCTACCCGTTCCTCGTCGCTCTCCTGGACGCACCGCTTCGCCCGGCCCAACTACTTGAGGCCATCACCGAAGGGATCGAACGCAACGTCGATCTTGTAGGTCCCCGCGTCCTCCATGAGAGGTCGCTCTTTACGACGCTTCAGAGGATGGAGGCCGAGGGACTTATCGTCCGCAGGACGGACCTCTGCTCGCCGAACGGTGTCGCCCCGCGTGACCTGACGGCGATGAGCCGAGGTCTTCTGGCCGCCTTGGACCGCATCGCAGCATGGGCGAGCGTGCATCGCGAAGAACTAGCGACCGCACTTCGCAAGCGCCGGGGCCTGCCACAACCAGGCGCTGGATCCGGCGAGTCCGTGTCGGCCGGTACCTCGACTCTGCGCCCGGACCGGGAACATTGGCGCGGTGTGGGAATGGCATTGGTGACTCTGCGACTGCGATGGTCCTTCTCCGTACTCTGCCAGCTGAGCCACGGCCCGCAGCATCCGACGGGGATCACCGCTGCGATCAACGCCGGCATCGCGAGGAACCGGGACATCGCCGGCAGGCGCTCGCTGTCCGAGAAGGTCCTCTGGGACACCCTGCATCGGCTCATCGAGGTCGGCCTCATCAACCACCAGCCGAGGGTAGGCCAGTTCGCATCCACGGCCCAGTGCACCCTCACGCCGTCCGGCTACGCGCTCCTGGCGGCCCTCGCCCCGATTGGTAACTGGGCCGTTGAGCACGAGACGCACCTGACCGCGGTCGTTCGTCGGCGCCGAGGGCTGACCTAGCCCCAGGCGGGTCCAACAGCCGTTCCCCTCTGACTTCCTGCCTACTTGCCAATGGGTTGGCCGATTAGATCGGTAACCCCCAAAGCAGGTCATCGGTGCAGGTATGAGGCGTTTCACGGCCTTCCGGCGTACTCCGCAACTGAGAGGCCCGTGGGCGTCCCACAAAACGGCGATGCGGGAGGCGGGAAGGCGATAGATAGCGAGGGGGATTTCTTCTGGGATATTTACGGTAAGGAATTAATGACCACGTGTTCACAGTGCAATATTTTCGGGATTAACTTTCCTGTTTCGCGGATGCCTCCGCCTTTCGTTGCAATTGATATTTACGAGAAATGACGTCCATTCCTCTTGAATTGGGCGTCGAATGCGAGAAAATGGAGGAGTGGGGACGCGGTACATAGGGTACGCGTCGCGGCTGATCGGAGAGGATTGTGGGTGATCTACCCGCTATAGAGGTACGGGAGCGAAAGGCTGTCGGTGACGTCACGGCTGAAGACATGAAGAGGGTGACGTCAGCAGATTTTGCAGAGCTGCGAAAGGTAGCGCGCGGATACTGCCGCAGGGTGGATTCAACTCGGTCGCGCAAGCGCATGGACGGGAGCGCGACCGTATCACGCGGAGAGGTGGCGCCCTACGGAACCGATGACGTAAGCGACGATGTCGCGCAGGACGCTGTTCTGATCTTCGCGAAACGGCTGCGTGAAATCGTCTCTACGTGTGAAATCTCGGCCGTGTGGGTGGAAACCCGTGAGCCGTGCGCCTGGCAATACGTGCGCAAAGACGGCGAGACGATTGTCGTGAGCCGGAAGACGCTCCACTATTGGGCCATCCGGGATGCCGCCGCACGGAACGGGTACCGGCTGGACACCCACCCGGATCCCACAGACGCCATTCCGGGCGCACAGACCACTCGGGGGCTCCCGCACGCGGACAAGTTGTCGACCCTGGCCGTGACGCCGTATCTGTCGGGTCAGAGCGAGACGATCTTCAGGACCGCATGGGGCGACGGGAGCGAGTTCCCGGTCCTGAGCAAGATCCTCGACGTTGCTACGCATGCGGATGATCTCGGCCGAACCAGTGTGCTGGGACGCACGGCTCAAGAACTCTACGGCGGGCCACGCCACTCCTCCTCCAAGGTCCAGCGTGCTCGCGACACGGCCGTCAAGGAATGGCGCCAGCTGAGCGCGTCTCTTGACGCCGTACGAGACGAACTGATCTACCAAGGAGCGGCGGCGAACCACAGTCAGTGACGTGACAGGAGTCGGGCCCCGGGGCGTTGTTCCCGGGGCCCCAACGCATTTTGATCCGTGGCTATCGCCTAGTTCTGAATGTAGCCCCGAAAAGAATCCTAGATCCATTTCCCTGTGATCGGGGATTGGGGTGTCTGGCTTTCCGTATCTATGTGAGAGCGCTTCTGTGGTCCGCATTTTGCGGCGTATCCGAGTGCGGAAAGAATCTTGGATACTCTGCTCCGTGATCGGTAATTGAAGCCTCTCGGGATCCGTATTTAAGTGAGAGCTGATTACGGCGTATCCCCCGCATGGATCAGTATCTGATCGTGCCCGTGGTCAACGGAAATTTGAGCATCGTTGACGGCGGGGAAGACCAGACGAGATCCGCGGAGGGAATCATGAAACTCGTCTCGTGTGCCACCGGTCAGGAGATCGCGCCCGGCTCGACGCTTCGGATGGAATCCGGTCGGTTCGTCGGCATTGCATGGCGGTTTGAGCGTATCGTCGAGCGGCCAGACGGCAGTTGCTTAGTGCACGTCACGCGCTTAAGCGCGAAGTTGGGGCGCATATCCCAGCAATACCACCCGGGTGCCTTCGGTTGTGAGATAACGACCGAGATCGCCTGGCGCCAGAACATTCGCGCGGCGGTTCACCATGCATGGACGAAAGCCGACGACTACTTGCTCGCAGGTGTCTTCGCGCTGGTGCCGCTCGCGTTTTTCGAGCAATACCACTTGGGCGAAGCGATCACCTCTGCCCTTGGCCTCGGCGGCCACTGATCTGCCGGAGCATCGGGCGCACCCTGCACGGGTGCGCCCCCTTGCTCTTACAGACGAGAGCACGTCCGTGTTGGCCGCATGCTGATGCGGATGCATGACCGAGGGATGGAGGAGCGAGGAAATGGAGGCTCAGCAAGTTGCCGATCTGATTAACGGGATCAGCTTTCGCCCGGGGTGGCGGTTCCAAGCCCGTGTGATGGTGGACGGGGCGCCCTGCGTGATTGCTCAAGCGTTGGTCGAGACCGTCAACTCCAACCGGGACCAAGCCCTCAAGGGCTACCCGGAAGAGATCCTCCTTTCGCGGGAGGTGATCATCGACGCCGATGAATTCGTCACCGCCGATGAGTTGTACGCCGCGATGATGCAGTGGGTCATCCATTTGGAGATCCACGAGTGCCGCGAGTTCTTTCGGGTTGGGCCGGACATGCAGGCCCCTTTCCACCCTCATCGACCGGAGGGGCAGAGGGCATGGGAGCGCATTGCCTGAGCCTGGGGCCTCTGGGCGGATGTGCTTGATGTCCATCACGGCATTGAAGATCATCCATACCCGATGACGGCCGCATCGCCACGCAGCTCCCCACTGGGCGGTGCGGCAGCGGGGACTCCGCCCCTGGTCTCCGGGCGGAGTCCCCGCACCTCGGCGCCGCGGGCCACCTATCCATCTGCGAAGGCCTGATGATGACCATCGCTGAACGTGCGACAAATGCACACCAGTTGCCTCAGCAGTGTACGGCGAACCTCCCTGCGCCTCCCTTTACCGCTGCCAACGTCATACGCGCTGGGGGGAGGTTGGCAGCTGTTCTGGGAGTCGACCCCGTGCATGTGCGTCCCGGCTCGCAATGCCTCTGTCGCGAAGGCGATTTCTGAGCAAGCGAGGCCAACTGGCTATGTCAGAGCACCAATTTTCCTGCACTGCTCACCTCTGGAGGGAGGTAGCCATGATCCCTGTCTCCGTGTCCCCGGAAACGCGGGAGGGGTTCGTTCGCAACATCATTGCTGAGTGGAACTCCGCCACGACGGAACAACAGCAGCGCGGGCGCACCTGGTACCGCACCGCTCACGAACTCGCGTCAGCCATGACATCCGGTGACTCCCGGGCTGGAGCCGGCGTTCTCGCGGCCTTGTCTGCCAACAAATCGTGGGCCGAGACCCTTCGTTTGGCACGTCAGGCATGTGAGACGGGGCTGTACTCCGGCCACTTCTCCGACGCGCTGAACAAGGTGGCCCGGATCCTGGCAGGAACAGATCCTACCGAAGTACTCCCGATGGACCGCAAGACGGGCCACTTCTTTCAGCTCATCGCCGAACCGAACGATCCGAACGTCGTTGTGGTAGACCGCCACGCTCACGACATTGCAGTGGGTGAGACGTACGGCCAGCGTGACCGCGGCCTCTCCAGTGCCCGCCGCTACGACTTACTAGCTGACTGCTACCGCGAGGCCGCTCGGCGTCTTGGGGAGCTCCCCAGCACCGTACAGGCGGTTACCTGGGTTGCTCGCACTGAGCGTCTATCGGGTGTCGATGGCTCTCCCAGCGGACTTCGCGCCGCCTGAGCCAATGGCCGATGGATCGAAGAACAATGACAGTTCCACTGCCCTAGGTCGGTAATCGGGGCCGTTCCGTACCCGTATTTGAGTAGCACCTCCTACCTGGTTGCGTAGCTCAGTGGCAGAGCACGGGTCTTATAAGCCTTGAGGTCGCGGGTTCGAGTCCCGCCGCAACCACGCCCGGCGGCGCTTTCTGTAGTCCATGCCGTCGGATTTGCGGGTCCTTCCAGGATCGCAGCCCCTCCCGGTGACAGAGCCGGGAGGGGTTCTGGAAAGCGTTGCGGATCGCACGCCCACACGTCCGCCCTTTCCCTCCGCGTCGCTCATGGGCCGGACGTGTGGGTCTGCGAACGCAACAACTGACGATCACGCCGATATCTGCTACCCCGAAGAGAGAGGTGACGCATGAGCTTGGATGTCAACGAGTCCTTTGCGGCGCAGCGCAGTGATCAACTGCAAGCGGCCCGCAATTGGGAGGAGGAACTTCAACGCCGCCTCGAGGCAGGAACAGTGAAGCGCCTGTCCGATGGACGTTACCGAGTCCTGAGCGGCTGGGATGATGGAGAAATCCTCAGCCCCACGGGAGTTCCCGAGCACGGCCTCGACGTCTCCCTCGGGAGGGCGGCCCTCTACTCCGCTGTTCCGGCGTGGCACAGCCTGGGCAGCGTGATCCCTGGTGGTACCAGCGACATCGACACCGTCCTCGACCTCGGCGGCATCGACTTCGAAGTGGAAACCACACCTGCCCTGTATGCGTGGAAGGGCGCGACGCGAGTGGACCCGGATGTCCGTCACACGGTGCGCACCGACACCGGGGCCTCGCTCGGAGCGGTGCGTCAGGGGTACGAGATCATTCAGAACCGCCGGGCCTTCGAGTTCCTCCAGGAACTCGTCAACGACGACCAGGTGATCTGGGAGTCGGCCGGCGCTCTGCGCGGCGGGAAGAGGGCGTTCGTCGCCATGCGCCTCCCGCAGCACGTGACGATCGACCCCAACGGGATCAACGATCGCATCGTGCCCTTCATCGTGGCGATCAACAGTCACGACGGTCGCTCGTCCTTCCAAGTCGTCACCACTCCCTGGCGTCCTGTCTGCGGCAACACCGAACGCCTCGCCGTGGAGCACGCCCTGACCCGTTGGACCGTCCGCCACACGCGTAGGGCCACAGATCACATCAAGGCCGCCCGCCGGACGCTCGGCCTGTCGATCAAGTACTACGACCGGTGGACAGATGGACGAAGAGTCGGCGCTTGCCCGAACCGATGTCGCCATCGATGAGTTCAATGAGCTGATCGACACCTTGTGGTCCCCGGACGAGAACGCGGGAACGCGTTCGACACGGAACAGCGAGGCACGTCGCGACCGCCTTCATGCCCTCTTCGCCGACGAGATGCGGCGCACCGGGCGTACTGCGTACGCCGCGGAACGGGCAGTCACGGACTACGTGGACCACTACGCGCCGATCCGCCCGAGCGCAGCCTCCGGTGTGCAGGGCAACCTGTCGGGTGCTCGTGGCCTGCGGCTGATCGAGGGTACTGACGACGCCATCAAGTCCGCTGCGCACCGCCAGTTGATGCTCCTGCGGACGCGGTGACGCCGATTACGCCCAGGCCGACCGGTCGAGCTCCCTTTGGCCGAGTTGGGCGAGCGACCTGCCGCGCCAGGCTCCGCGGGCCTCCCAGATACGGGAGACTGCCTGGGAGCCTGGAGGTAGAGATCGTGAGGATTGATCTGGCCCAAGCGCGAGCCACCGTGCAGGCGCTGGCCGAGGCATTGGAAGCGCTCGACGGGACGGAAGTGATCGAGACACCGACTCGCGAGGCGCGCCGTAAGAACAGCGACACCAGCCGGACTCTGCTGCGCCTGTCACACCTCGGTAACCGTGCCTCCGTCGAGATCATGGACGTCTATCACGCGTTCAAGGAACGCGACAGCGCCGCTTCCGGTGGAGAGCACTGAGGTGAACCCGGACACCGAGAGGCTGCTGCGCGACATCGCCGGCCGGCTGGAGCGGGCCATCGTCGAGCGGGACTGCCCGGCGATGGTGGCACTGCAAGGTGACCGCACCCTCGTGCTGTCCGACTACGACTACCTACGCGACGAGATTGCGGCCCATGCCTTCGAGGAGCGCGCCGCCGACAAGGCACTGGAGATCCACGCCAACCGCTTCGTCTTTGCCGTCCCGCAGGTCTGGGTCGACACCGAGGATGGCGTGTACGCACGAGCAGTCTCGAACCATCCCCTGCGGCCCGGCGAGCGTGAGGTGATCGCATGGATGAGCTACGACGCTCAAGACGGCGTGGATTACGGGCTCGTGCCCTATACGCGTCGCCCCACGGGGGAACCGGTCTTCGCCGACATCGAGATCTTCTCGGCGCCGGTGGCTCCCGCGGGCTCAGCACCGGGTCGGCTGTTGCTCCGGACCTTGCTCGAAGGCACGAAAGGGGCGAGCGGTGAGTGACCGGCGGCTTCAGTTGCCAGAAGGCCTCGTGGCGCCCGCGAAGTCGTCCCCTCGGTATCGGTAGGGCTCGATCCTGATTGAGCGTCCGGGGCGCGGCGCGTCGATCATCTGCTCGCCTCCGATGTAGAGACCGACGTGGTGGATGCCGCCTCCCGGATTGCCGTAGAAGACCAGGTCTCCAGGCTTCAGTTGCTCGCCTTCCGGGACGCGAGGGCCGATGTCGTACTGCCCCTGTGCTGTACGCGGCAACGTGATCCCGGCAGCGGCGTACGCGGCCTTTGTGAGGCCGGAGCAGTCGAAGCCGGCGTCGCCGGAGCCGGGACCGTTGCCGCCCCACTCATAGGGGAGACCGAGCTGCCCCTGGGCGTAGTTGATCGCTTGGAGGGCTGCCGTGGGGGAGGCGTTCGCACCGAACTTCGTGCCGCCGGCGTAGGTCTGCGCCTGTGTGAGGACTGCTGAGACGTATGCGTCATCGGGGTTGTAGGCCCTGACGGCAGCAGGGATGTCTTTGCCATCCCGAGCACCGGAGTCGCAGAGATACGCGGCCGCAGTGAAGATCGCGTCGTGCGCGTTGTACGGCGAGGGAGGCTGCTCCCCGCCTTCTGGCGGAGGGCGCTTGGCGACGACGCTGGTGAACGTGGGCAGCAGGAACTGCATGGGGCCGCGTGCTCCGGCGTAGTTGCTGCCACTGTGGACTCCGGGGAGGGTGGACCGTCCGTGATCGGACTCGACTTTGCCGATGGCGGCCAGGAGCGGCCAGGTCAGCCCGGGGCAGGTGGCTGCGGCGTCCATGTACAGGGCGAGATAGTCGGACGGGACGTCGGTGAGAGCGGTCGCACTGGGCTGGGTGCCGCTGCTGCCGAAGGCCGAGAACACACCGCCGGCTCCGACACCGCCTAGTACGGCGATCATCATGACCAGCCCCAACGCAATGGCGGTGATCTTTCCCATACCCGATCACCCCGGGCGGCGACGGTCTGACGGGTCCGGTGGCAGTGGGACGGGCGGCGGCGGGCCGCTGGCCGGTAGGGCTGAGCCGGTCCGGGTGGGGTCGGTGTATGAGGTGCCGAGCGGAGGCAAGTACGGCCAGGCGCTCGGCAGTTCGGTGAGGCGCAGCCGTCCGGTCCTGGGCCCTCGGGCATCCAAGGGCTGCCAGCAGGCGGCCGTAGGGTCGTCGTGCTGCCCATTGAGGAAGTCGGCGCTGGACGTGGCCAGGGGAACGAGTGACGGGTCGTCGATGGAAGCCAGCGCGGCGGCGAGGGCTCGGCGGACAGCGGCTTCCCGCCGTGTGGTGGGCACCCAGATCAGCACAGGAGTCGCGATGCCGGTCGTCTGAGCGAGCTTGGCGTACGCAGTGAGCTTTCGGCCCAGACGGTCCGGCCGTTCGGTGCCGAAGTCGAACTCCAGGAACCATTCGAGCGCCGAGGGCGTGGGGAAGTTCTCCTGCCAGATGCCGTACGCATCCGGGCGGACGATGTCCCCGAAGTGCCGCGCGCAGCGGCCCTCCGACCACCAGACGGCGAGCCGACCGGTGGCACCCGGACGACGGGAGCGCGCCACGAGCGCGCTGAAGAAGCCGTTCGTGCCGACGGTGTGGGCGAGGTGGAGGGAGTAGGCGATGCCGATCGCCCGGTCGTGCCGGTAGTCGAGTTCGCGCGGTTCGAGACCGTCCTCGCGGGCCAGCACGGCGGCCCCGGCGACGTCGAGCAGGTAGTGCATGGGAGCCGAGCCGTGTGTGATGAAGGGCTGGAAGCGGTCGATCAGACGCCACTGGTACAGCCGTAGCAGCCTCGTGTTCGCGGCCCGGGCGGAGGGCCAGGCCATTTCGACTATCTGGTGGGTGGTCAGGACTCGGTGCTCGTAGAGCATGCGGGTCAGCCAGCGGTCGCGCTCGGTCAGGTGGGCGGCGAGGGTGGCGGCGTACCCGCTGGTGGCGGCTGTGCGTGGGCTGGGCCGTTGGGGGCGATGTCCGCGCAGAGAGCGCTGGGGAGTCGGGTTGGTGATCAAGATGGCGTACCTCCGGACAGAAAGCAGAGTCAGGTGAGGCGGCGCGGGTCCGAGGGGGGCCTTGAGCGCCTTCCGTGTACGGCTGCCGGGCCCGGGTTGGCGTTGCGGCGTGCGGCGGCGCGGATCCGCTTGGCGCGGCCGGGGACGGGCGGCGGCAGCGGCTGGGTGACGGCGGTGAACGC
This sequence comes from Streptomyces sp. NBC_00287, assembly GCF_036173105.1. Classification (NCBI taxonomy): domain Bacteria; kingdom Bacillati; phylum Actinomycetota; class Actinomycetes; order Kitasatosporales; family Streptomycetaceae; genus Streptomyces; species Streptomyces sp. NBC_00287. Next base: position 1,157,921 of record NZ_CP108053.1, on the reverse strand, counting down.
GGGCGCTTCGGTGCCGTGCAGGACCGGGCGGACGACGACGTGGAACGCGTCGAGGTTGGACAGGTCGTGAGCGGTCAGCCGAGGTTCGGTGTGGCGGGCCAAGTGGCGGGCGTCCTCGGGGGAGGCGTTGAAGAAGACCTTGGTGCGGGCGTTGGTGCTGACGCCCTCCTCCAGATCCTTGGGCAGCTGGCGCAGGTACTGGTGGGCGAGGGTCATCGAGAGCCGGTATCCGCGAGCCTCGGCCAGCATGTCTTCCAGGGGGTAGGGCAAGTTGAGGAAGTTGTGCGCCTCGTCGATGTACAGGCCGGCGTCCCGCCGTTGTCCCTGTGGGAGGCGGGACCGGCGGGTGGCGGCCTGCCACGTACGGGCGACGACGATGGAGCCCATGAGGTGGGACGTCTCCGTGCCCAAGGCGTCCTTGGCGATCCGGACCAGGCAGATCCCGCCGTCGAGGATGCTGTCCATATCGATCGTGGAGGCGCCGCTGGCGAGGGCGGAGCGGACGAACGGTCGCAGCAGGACTCCGCGGAGCTTGTTCATCAGGGGCGCGGTGACCTGGGCGCGGAACGGCGCGGAGAGGCTGTCGTACCAGGACCAGAAGCCACGCAGTATTTCGTCGTCGACCTGCTGGACCGCTCGGTGGCGGAAGGACGGGACGCCCAGCAGTTTGGGTAGATCAGTGAGAACCGGTGTGCCGCCTTGAGCGCGGAGCGTCAGCAGGCCGGCGCGCAGGATGTCGTCGGTGCGCGGCCCCCAGGAGGAGGCGTAGACGCGAGAGAAGATCGATACGAGGTTGTCGACTGTGTGTGCGGCGTCGTCCCCTTCCAGCGGGTTGAGGACTGGCGGCTGTGTCTTGCTGTGCGCGTCGAAAAGGATCACCTTGTGCCCGAGCTTTTCCGGCAGACGCATCAGGATGTCCGTGATCAGGTCGCCCTTCGGGTCGACGACCACGAGTCCCCGACCAGCATCAGCGTCGGCAAGGATCATGCGTGCCATCAGCTCGGATTTGCCTGAGCCGGTGGCGCCCAGGATGTGCAGATGGTGACGGGCATCCGGTACGCGCAGGCCGATCGGTCGGGCGTGACCGGTGTCGCTGAGGCCGATGGGCCTGACAGCCGGGCCGACGGTCGCGATACCCGGCGGCGGTGGGACAGCACGGGCACCAGCACGCTGGAGTCCAGGTATGGCCTCGTCCCATGGCAGATGAGCTACGGCAGCCAGCTCGCGAATCGACAGCAAGTCCCCTTTCCCCAGACGCCGTTCGGCGGTGTCTCGCGAGGGACGGCGGAGTCGTGCGCGCCGGTAGTAGTTGTGCTCGGTGAAGGCGGCGAACGCGCTCGCGATGGCGTGTCCGCGGCCTCGAAGTCGGTCGCGGATCGCGGCACGCTGCGTGCTGTCCGGAGGAGTGGCCACGGTCGCCGTGACCACGTAACGGATGCGCGTCTCGTACGGGGCACCGCGCTGCTTGGTCACGATCGCCTTGTCCTCGGCGGATGCTTCCATCGCCGTCTGCCGATTCTTGACCGGGACCGCACGGCGATAGCGCGGGACCCGGTAGCCAGGGGTCAGCAGATCGAGCAGGCGGCTGACGGGACGGGCGGATTGCCCGGCACCGCCTCGACGAGCAGCTCGCCGAGCCCTGGCGATACGGCGGCCTGTGACAGGGCGGGCAAGGATCTGCACGGTGGCTTGCTCGTGAGCTCCGAGGCCGACCGGGGCGCCGAGCAGGGAACGAATCGGGTCGGCCGGGAACTGGCTGCGGATCGGCAGTGCCTCCGTGCGGGCCAGACGAAGCTCGCCTCCTGCGTCGAGGCGTCGCCTGCCAGGCGAGGCATCCGGCGCAACAGGGGCGGTGCGGGTGCGGGACCCCGGCCACGCTGCTTCGATCGCGCGCTCGACCATCCCCGGCGGGACGGTGCCCGGGACCCAGAGGCGGATGCGGATCGTCTCGCGGTCGAAGGCGTACTCCCATGTCACGTGTGGCTGGCCGGTGAGGATGCGGCGCCAGGCTGGTCGTAGCAGCCCCAGCAGGTTGGCCCAGAGCGCTTCGGCGCCTGCCGGGTCGGCGATGGGCGGTGGCAGCACGCTGATGATCCGGGCGTTGGAGTGCATGACCTGGCGGCAGCGGCGGTGCCACCACCAACGGGTCCCGCAAAGTAGGACAGTTGCGGGGACGGAGACGGCGCTGGCGAGGGGCCACCAGTTGCTGAGCCACTGTGTCGCGTGGGAGAGAAGTGTGCTCAGCGCGCCACCTGGATCACGCAGGTAGTCGGTCAAGGGTGAATCGGCGGTTTCCGGGGCAGCGTGGTGCAGCGGGGGCAGCAGCCCGGTAAGCATGGAGTCTCCAGGCAACAGAGGGTGTAGTGGTGTCAGGTCAGGCAGCACGGCCGGGGGAGTGCCACTGGGGTCGGCTGCGCCGCTCGGCGTCGACCTCGGCTTGCCACGAGCGGAAGGTGCGACCGCCCAGTCGTTTGAGGAAGTGCGGGATTCGGTTGGCCGGGATTCCGACCAGGTGCGGGCCAAGGACGGCCAGGAGGTCGTTGGCCTCCTGCGTGCCACCCGGCCGCAGCGATGGACGCTTCGTCGGGGAAGACGTCTGCTACACGGTCGCGGCCGATGTCGAGCCGTGAATCCTGACGGCCGCCGAAGCTGTAGACCCACAGGAAGTTGTCGGGAGGGTGGGGTTCCACCAGGCTCCGGAAACGGCCGACTTCCTTGGTGTAGGCATAGAAGTTCGTGTCCGGCCGAGCGCGCATGATGCTGAGCCACGCTCGGAGATAGCGGTCGTTGAAGAAGTCACCGGAGTCGTGGATGCGCACCCAGATGCCATGGAACCTTCGCTTCTGGAGTTCGGCGATCATGGCCTGTTGCCAGCCGGGCAGGTCGTCGAGAACGAAGCGCAGGTTGGCCTGGTGCTTGGCTTTCACCGTGGGCCAGGTATACGTGCCATGTCGCGCGTAACAGACGAGGCGGCAGATCCCGGCCGATGGACAGGTGTTGTAGGTCTGTCCGTCGGGGAAGCGGCCAGCCCAGGCGGGCAGCGTCCAGTTCCAGACGCCGATCGCGCGCATTTCGCGGTTCTGCGTGAGCAGTTGGGTTGGCCGTGGGAGGACGAGAGCTGAAGCCGAGGGGTTTGTCGGCATGGGGAACTCCCCAGGAAGAAAGGGGGCGCGACGGCCAGGTCGAGATCGGAGGCCTGGCCGGCGTAAGGGATGGAGGAATGCCGTTACGCGGTGTCGACATCGACCTCGTTGTCGGAGGCGACGTCGTACGCGTCGTCGAGGGAGGCCGTCACCTCGACGTCGGGAAGGCGAGCCGCGTCGTCTGCTGTGGTGGGACTGCTCTCGGCGTAGGCAGCGAGCTGAGCGGGGTCGGTGGTCACCAGGTAGTGCTCGGTCGGTGAGGCCACAGATTCGAAGGCGACGCGCTGCGTCCCGGCCGAGAGCAGTCCCTGGCCACGATCGGCCGTGAGGAGGAATTGGCGTTCACCCTCGGAGAGATCGAACGCACGGGTGATCTCGTCGATGGCTTGAGGCGCCTGGCGTAGCAGGATCTGGGTGGCGGCGTTCGCCACAACGGCCTTGCCGAGATCGGAACCGAGGAGATCGGAGGTGTCCTGCGTAGCAACCGTCAGACCGGCCCAGAGCTTTCGGGACGCCTTGGCCATCCGGAACAGGAACTCTGCGCCGGCTCGCTCCTTCATCAGCAGCCATGCTTCGTCGACGGTCACCAGGCGGGGATGACGCGACGCCGGGTTGGACACCCGGCGCCAGACGGTGTCGAGCGTCAGGAGTGTCCCGATGGGCTTGAGCTCATCGGCCAGGTCACGCAGCGAGAACACGACAAGGTGGCCGTCCGGGTGGGTGGTGGTAGGCCCGGAGAAGAGCTCGGAGAAGGCCCCGTCGACGAACGGGTGCAGTCGGGCTGCCAGTTCGTCGGCGTCCTTGCTCTTCGAACGGCGTAGGAGTCCGGCGAGGTCGACCATCAGCGGGGCAGGTCGCGTCCAGGTGCGAGGGTCGGCTGTGATGCCCGCTTGCTGATACGTCGCGACGATCGCCCGGTCCAGCACCGCGCGCTCGGTGGGCGACAACGCCGAGCCCAGCAGTACGGAGACGACGGTGTGCAGGAAGAGGGCTCTTCGGACCAGCGCGTCCTTCGGCGCCGTACGGCGTCCGTCGGGACGGCGATGGAGAGGAAGGTCGAACGGGTTGAGCCGGGCTGTCTCCCCGCCAAGGTGGATGCAGGTGCCGCCGACTGCGGCGGCCAGGCGGGTGTATTCGTCCTCGGGGTCGATGACGTACGCCTCGATTCCCCGGTACAGCGACCGAAGCAACTCGAGTTTGACCAGATAGGACTTGCCCGCACCAGAGCGGCCCAGCACGACGGAGTTGTGGTTGTCCAAGGCGAAGCGGTCCCAGTGGACCAGGCCCTGGCTCCCGATGTTGTAGCCGTAGAACACGCCGGAAGGCGCGGCGACCGAGGTGGGATCTGGCGGAGGCAGGTCAGGGCTGGTGAAGGGGAAAGCCGCCGACAGCGCCGCAGTGTCGAATGTGCGCCGCATCTTGATCGGATCCAGGCCCAACGGCAGGCACGTCACCCAGCCTTGGAGGCTGCGGTACGTAGTGGGCTTGGCGTCCAGGAGCAGGCTCGCAGCCAGGGCTCGTACGGCTGCGACCTCATCGGCCAGGTCCTCGTGGCTGGAGGCGTGGACCGTCAGGTAGAGACCGAAGCGGTAGAGCCGGCCTTCGCCGCGGGCGACGCGGGAGGAGAGGTCGTAGGCGTCCTCAGTGGCGGCTTCGACGTGGGCATCGGCCAGTCGGCCGTGTTCGTGGGTGTGCCGGCGACCGGATTCGAGCCGCGCCAGCTGTCGTCTGAGTCGCTGGGCGGCGGTGACCGGATCGATGGGCTCGATGTGCAGACTGACGTCGACCCGGCCGGGGTGGGTGAGCAGAGGTTGAAGCCAGCCCGGATGGACTTCGCGTGGATAGCCGGTGACGGCGAACGACGCCAGCCATTCACCGCCCACCTCCAGGTGCCGGGGAGCGATAGTCAGGGAGTCCGGGGTGAATGCCGCAGCGCGTTGCCGGTGTTCGCCCGAGGCCGAGGATGTGTCCTGTCGCCGACGTGAGCGCTTCATGGCGCGAACCTCCGATCCTCCTCGGCCGAGGGGCCGGGCCATGAGGCATCGGGCATGGAGCTGGTGATGATGTCGTCCGTCCCAGCGAGTTCGGAGGACACAGGCAGAAGGCAGTCCGGATTACATGCGGCGGCCAACACGGTGGTGGTCTGCCCGGCGTCCAGCGGTGTGACGAGGATGCCCAAGGGGCCGAGTAGCTCGGCTGCTTCACCGAAACGGCGCACCAGACGAGCTTCGGCAGCGCGGAGGGCAGCGGGGCTCTTGGGTCCGCTCCTGGCCTGGGACCTCCTCCGGCGAGCGAACACAGCCAGCGGCGACCCACTGTCCAGGGTGTCCATTGGGGCGCCGGAGTCTTGGGGCTCGCGCAGGACGAGCAGGATCTGGCGGCGCAGGAGGTCGCCTCGGGAGAGCTCGTCCAGGAAGTCGGCATGGGCAAGGGCAGCGGCCTCCAGGGACGGGTCGGGCAGGGAGGGGGCGCGCTGGCGCAGCTCTCCGATCTGACTCGACAGGTCGAGGCGTTCAGTCCGCACGAGGATCTGTACTGGGGCCGTGAGCGAGTGGAGGTATCGGCCGAACGCTGTGACCAGAGCCTCCTGTTCAGCAGGCGTGCGCAGCGCGAAGTTCACGGTGCTGCACACAGCCACCACCGCGATTCCGTCGGGGCCGAGGTCGACGACCCCTGTCTCGCTCGCGCTGTCGGCGGGCAGCCGAACTGCTGCACGGGTGGTACTGCTGGCTAGGTGACCGTGCCCGACGGCCTGGGCGGCGAGCCAGGTGGGTGCGGGATGGGTGCCTTCGGGCGCGTTGATCTGGTGACGAGGTGTCATGCGCTGACGCAGGGCGGCGAGGAGCAGCCGGTCCAGCGGTACCCCGTCGCGCTTGCCCAGGGCGAGGAAGGCGGCCATGGCCCCGACGGGAACCGCCAGGATGAGGAAGACGGGCAGCGGCACGAGAGGCCGGGTGATGGACCAAAGGCCGTACAACGTGATGCCGGTCAGGGCGAGGATCAGCAGTTGATGGGCGGTGAGGTTGGCGAGAACGGTGTCCTCGCGATCGACGTCGGCGGGGATGCGGACGGGCTGGGTCATGGGGAGTCACCTCCCGGCCGAGTCCCGCTCTGACGGCGAGGTGGGGGAAGTGGTGGCCTGGTGACCCTGGTCTTGTGGGGGATCGAAGGCGGCGGGCCCGGATGAGGCTGACGGGTTGGAGTCGTCCCGGGCAGGGGCTGTGCTGAGCGGGGGGACCCAATGGCGGGGCGCTGGGCGGGATTCCGGAAGGCGTGAGGCTGTGCAGTGGGCGGCTGGGGATGCGTCCGCCCCTTGGATCCGCCAACCGGGGCGGAGCTGGGGTTGTTGCCCTGCGCCTTGCCCACCGACGGGCGAGACTGCGAGGCCTGTATCGATGGAGTAGCAGGCGTAGCTCCGGAGGAGATGCCTTGTGTGCGCCGGGAAGTGGAGATCGTCGGCTGTGCCGGGCTGGAGCTTCCGCTCGTCGTAGATGTGGAGGACGTGGGTGTTGTGTGTGATGCGACTCGCGGTGTACGTGTCGGACGCCGGGTGCCGCTGCCTATCGTGCCGGCCACGGTGGGAGCAGGGCCGCCTTGCCGGCCGCTGTGGCGGCCTCCCGCACCCCCAGACGACGGTTGGGGCCCCGGATAAGGGGAACGCCGGGTCCCGCTGGGACCTCCGGAGGGCGGAGGACGACGGCCACCTCGGGATGCGGCGCCCCGCGCGCCCACGCCACGCAATAGCCCGAACGTCTTGTACATGACGTAGCCACGGACAACGCTGCCGACGAACGACCGACCGTGACTGAACCGGATCGACCCGAGAACCCAGAACGGGATCTTGAAGACGACGTACAGCAGCGCCAGTGTGATGAGCACGCTGACCAGACCGTTCTCGGTAAGGCCGAACAGCCCGTTGGGACCGAAGCCGCCCGGAGTCAAGAACACTCTCACCCCGGTGATCAGGGCCAGAGACTGAGCGATCTGGATGGCCAGGACGCCGCCGAACGCCTTCCACCACCAGCGCGCGACACCGTCCGTCTGCGGCAGGGCGTGGCAGACCAACGCCAGAGGAGCCGCGACGATCAGGAGGATGGTCAGGGCCACGCGCACGACATACGTCAGAAGCAGGGCGACCAGGACAACGATGACCACGAGCCACATGAGGACGGCGAACAGGTTGCCGCTGGCCGAGCTGAAGGAACTCAGGACGAAGTCCCGCAGGGCCGGCCCGGCCGTGCTGGCGTTGACACCGCCACCCATGACGGCGTGGGAGAGGGCGTTGGCGAGGTCGACGGCCTTACTGGTGATGAACAGCGACAGAGCGGCGGCGAGGAAGGCCACGGGGATCCGGGGAGCAATCTCCTTGATCGAGTAGCGGGTCTGGACCGTCTCGTGACTCATCACCACGATCCCGCCGAGGGCGACCAGCAGCCCGTAGCCCGCAAGTGCGATCTCCCAGGAATTTGCCCACAGCTCTCCGACGCGAGGGAGGGAGGCGGGGCTTGGGGTCGTCAGCACCGTGCCGCTGATCAAATCCAACAGGGGGTTGAGCGCGAAGTTGATCACTGACTTGAAGAACCCGGTGATCGCGGCGGTGACGCCCTTGGCGATCCAGCCGGCCACGCCGCCGGGGCCGCCGTCGTCGGGGATCTCGGCCGGAGGCATGGTGGTCGGAGCGGGCGCTCCCGAGGTTGTTGCGCTGGGTTGGGGGATGCAGTCAGGTCCTGAGCACGGCGAAGGGGTCGCCGACAGCGTTGGGGCGGGTGCGCTGGATGAAGGGGGGAGGGGCGTCGGGGCGGGTGTGGGGCTCGGGTCGGCATGGGCGGCGAACACCGAGACGAGCGCGAGGAGAGTCGCGGCGCCGAGCACGAAGGCGAGGCGTCGACGACGGCGTCGGCCCGATAGCGTCGGGTGAAGGGTTGCCGTCGGACTGGGAAGGCAGTGGGCGTGGACGCCCGTGGTGTCCTGTGCGGTAGGCATCAGGCCCCCACGATGTCTTTCAGGATCTCCACCACCAACGGAGCCAGCGCAGCCAGTCCGTACCCCCAACCGGCGCCGCGGAAGGCGGTCTTGGCCTTCTCCACCTCGCTGGGGTCGCCCCCGGCCACGATGTAACGCACGCCGCCGATGGACAGGAAGACCGTGGCCAGCCCGGCGAGGATGCCCATGATCCAGTTCCGGATGTTGTCCAACACGGCGTCCACGGATTCTTCGAGCGCCAGGACGTGCGTCGGCTGGGCTGCGGCGAGCGTGGCCGTCTCAAGGAGGGCGGGGGCCAACAGCGAGAGGCCAAACAGCACTGCCCCTCCCCGTAACCAGCTGCTCCGGCAACCACGTCCGGGTTGGTCGCGGCGGCTGTTGGCAGGAGTACGACGGTGGCGGGTGCTGGGCAGGGTCAGGCGCATGGGTGCACCTCCGAACTCGCTTGGGAGGCGGGGGCGTTCGGGGATCCCCCGCGCCCGAGAAGGCCCGAATCAGCGCTGTCTTTGGACAGTGCTGCCGAGGATTTCGCCTGGAGCCATTCGCGATGCGGCTGCCCCGTCGAGGTGGCGCCGCGCGAATGCCTAGAGGGACGCGCCCGAGAGGCGGAGGGTGCGAGCCCTTCGGTGACGTACGCAGCAACGGGGTCCTCTGGGCTGGTTTGCTCGGCCTCGTCGCCCAGGAACGCGACCAGGCGTTGCTCTGCGCGCCGGCGCGCCTTGTACGCGGCGGCGGAGGTGGTGCCGTGCCGCTCGGCCCAGTCGGCGACAAGGGTGTCCTCGAGTCGGGTGGACCCGATCAGGTCCGCCTCAGTCGAGGTCAGGACCGAGTGCCGGACTGCGCGCGCCAGCACCAAGTCCGGGTGCCCCCAAGGTGCCTTCGGCGGCGTGGACCGGAATTCGCCCGCGACCGGCACGGGCGCGTCTAACGCCTCGGACAGTGCTGCGAACCCGGCACGGTACGCGGCCCAACGGAGCCGCACCAGGATTCGGGGCCGGTCCACGTCGATCGTTGCCAGGGCGCTGAGGAACCCCGAAAGCACCTCAGCCTGGACGTCGAACACATCGCCGGGATACCGAGGTGCCATCCATCGGGTCACTCCGGCAAGAGCTGGCAGCGCCATGCCCGCGCACGCGAGAGTCCATGTGGCCCCATGCTCCCTGGACTGGCGCACAAGGTGAGCCCAGACCTCGTCCCGTGTGCTCCGCGAGCAGCGGCGCCCCAGCAGTCGACGCCGCAACTCATCCAGCGGGATAGGTCGATTGGGAAGGCCGCGGAAGCTTTGCCCGTCCAGGGAGAGCGGGTTCGGGCCGGTCGCCAGCATCGCGAAGCACTGCCGCGCGGTGTCCAGCGGCAACGGTTGGGTTATGACGTGAGTTTGGCGAGCGTGATGCCTGTCAGCCATGTCAGGCAACTCCTTCACCAGGCGGAGTAGGACGCCGCTATGGATCCAGAGGAGTGACAAGGAAAGGCCAAGACAGGGCAGTTGGGTGTGGCCCACGGACCTACAGGCTGATTAAGCGTCGACTAACGGGACCGGGCCCGGCTATTTGGGCTGCTTTGATGGCCCGGCCCTGGTGCCACACAGATATCCGGACCTCTGAGGACCAATTGGACCCTGTGTGTTCAGCACCGGCGTCCTGACCACGACGACATGAAGCAGATGGACCATACCAACGCCCCTACGCTGTCGTCGGCGAGGTTGACTAGCCCCGCATGCGCGGGGACCACAGCCCACAGGGCGGTGTCGAACCAGTCGGCCAGGGACCAGCCCCGCATGCGCGGGGACCACGCCTGGGTCCACCACACCCAGGGCCGCAGCCTGGGACCAGCCCCGCATGCGCGGGGACCACCCCACACCATGACCCGAGCTGAGCGCACGATCGGGACCAGCCCCGCATGCGCGGGGACCACCGATCACGGTGAAGCCTGTCGCGAGGGCGACCGGGACCAGCCCCGCATGCGCGGGGACCACAGCTCATCCACCAGGAAGGCCGTATAGCGACTGGGACCAGCCCCGCATGCGCGGGGACCACCCGAGATGCTCGGCCGGACTGATGCGCAGCAGGGGACCAGCCCCGCATGCGCGGGGACCACAGGCGCTCGCCGAGCGTTCGCCCGGTGCGAACGGGACCAGCCCCGCATGCGCGGGGACCACATACGCACCCAGTTGTCCGGGTTGGAGAGCCAGGGACCAGCCCCGCATGCGCGGGGACCACCTCGGGTCCGGCAAGGAGCACCGGTACTGGACCGGGACCAGCCCCGCATGCGCGGGGACCACCTGGCCTCGTTGTCCGCGGGCAGCGCGGTCTCGGGACCAGCCCCGCATGCGCGGGGACCACCCTTCGTGCAGTTCGGCCACCTGGCCGGGAAGGGGACCAGCCCCGCATGCGCGGGGACCACGCTCCGGACCGAGCGCCGAGGGCCCTGTACACGGGACCAGCCCCGCATGCGCGGGGACCACCCGTTGGGGTGGATCGTGACGAGCGGGGTGCGGGGACCAGCCCCGCATGCGCGGGGACCACCGGCCCGTAGGCGGCGGGCGTCGGAACTGGCGGGGACCAGCCCCGCATGCGCGGGGACCACGACAAGTCCGCGCGCGATATCGACCTGCCCCCGGGACCAGCCCCGCATGCGCGGGGACCACTACGGCGAGCACCCGTTCTTGCGCGGCCCGCAGGGACCAGCCCCGCATGCGCGGGGACCACGTCTGAAGATTGACGGTCCGTCACCGGACAGGGGGACCAGCCCCGCATGCGCGGGGACCACCAGGCCAGAGAGCCGAAGACCTTCCGCACGCCGGGACCAGCCCCGCATGCGCGGGGACCACAGCGACGCCGGGATGCCGGTGGCGATCGTGGTGGGACCAGCCCCGCATGCGCGGGGACCACACGGCGCGACCAGCGGTTTCAGTCGGCCAGGTGCTGGATTTTGCCTACTTCTCTGTACCTGGTCACTTGAAGCGCAAGGACAATCGCCGCTCGCTCTCTTTCATGCTCACGTCCGCTCATCGCTCGCCCTCACCCCCGCCCAAACCGTCGGCGCTGGGCCGCTTTGCTCCAGCCCTGGTGTGGCGGGGTGGAAGGGGACCTGGACGAGGTGCCCTCCGTGTTCGGGGAGGGGCGTCTGATCAAGGTCACCCCCTCATGATCGGTGGGGTGCCAGGCGTGTTCATGGGTTTCGAAAGTGAAGCCCTGCTCGTTGTCTGTCTGATACGCGAGCAGCGCGCGGCCGTTGCTTGCATATTGGCAGACTTCGGCCCAAAGGATGGAGCGGACCCGGGCTGAGGGGTTCCCTAGGAACACTCCTGGGGAGATCTCCAGGAGCCAGCGGGTGAGGAAGCCGCGGAGGCCGGCGGGACATGCGGCGAGCACGAGGACGGTCACCAGATTGGCTCGTCACCGTAGTTGCGGCCGCCGTCTACGTGGCGATTGCCGTCTGATTGCAGGGATACGTGGTCCCGGGCGTCGGCTGGGTCGCGCGAGGCGTCGTAGCCCAGCACGCTCTTGATGTCACGGACGCAGCGGCTAAGTAGGTCTGTCCTGTTAATGCGGTCCCGCAGAGCACGGCGGGTGCGCGTGGCCACGTCCTCCCCGCCCAGCGCTGCTGCGTCGAAGGCTGCAGGGATGGCTACTTCGGTTTTGTACAGGTCGGCTACGTCCAGGACGAAGGACTGCTCGTGACCGGAGTGGACGAAGCCGAGCGCCGGCGAGCAGCCAAGAGCGGAGACGACGGCGTGGGCGATTCCGTACATGCACTGGGCTGCCGCGGTGACGCCCTGGTTCGGGGCGTCACCGGCTGCGAAATCGCCGCGGTGGTACTCGCGTCGGTGCCAGGGAACTCCCGTGCGAGCCGACTCCCGCCGGTAGCACTCCTTGAGCCGACGGCCCTCCATGTTCAGCAGCTGCTGGCGGGTGCGGTCCGAAGGATCGTCGTCGGGGAAGCGCAGGCGATACATGGCACGTGCCACTTCGAGGCGGGTGCGGCGGTCTGCCCACGCTGTGGCCTGTGCCTCGGCCAGCCCCGAGGAGCGGGTGAGGGCACGTCCACCGGCGTAGAAGCGGACGCCTTGCTCGCCGACCCATGCGACTCCGGCACCACATTCGCCAAGTACGGACATCGCCTGGTGGGTGACGCGGGTGCCGGGGCCCAGAAGCAGGGTGCCGATGGTGGCTGACGGGATGTGCGTCACTCCGTCGGTGTCCGTTGCGGTGATCGCGTTGTCCTCGCGGTGGACCGTGCATCGTTCCAGGTAGATGAAGGAGACTCGGTCTCCCACCCGGTTGAGTTCGCGCGGTGAGGAGGCGCTTCGTTGGCTGACCGTGCTCATCGGCCGCCCAATGGGGCGAGAGTCATCAGGCCGCAGCCGTACGCCTTCGCCTTGCCCAGTCCATGTGTGAGGGTGCGGTGGAAGGCAGGTAGGTCTGTGATGCGCAGCCGGCCGTCGAAGGTGACCTTTGCGAAGCGGACGTTGTGTTGAGCGTTGCCGTCCGGCTTACGGAAATTCTGCGGGAGCTGGTTGTGCACGGTGACCTCGTACTTGTCACCTTCCGGCAGCAGTCGTTGCTCGGCGGGCTTGCTCGTCACCTCGAATCCGGCCCGCTGTTGGCGGCTGAGAAGCCAGCCGATCTGGTGTCGGGGGGTGACGTGCGCCGCCCGCTTCGTGGGGCTGCCTGGGGGATCGGTCTCCCTGCGGATGTGATGCATCGGATTCGCAGTGAGGCGGAATGCCCAGACGTCACCCTCCTTCAAGCTGTTCAGGAATTCGTCGTATGCGAAGGTCGTCCATCCTGCATCCGGCAATGTTGGCCAGCCCGCCTGCTCTTTGAGGTGTGTCAGGTCGGGCTGTGTGGGGCTGACGATGAAGAGATTGGTGCGCCCGGTCGGGGTGTGGTCCACACGCCACAGCACCCTGGGTCCCTCGCCTGTCTCGGCCGGCAGTTGTGGAAAGGCCATGTTCACGGCGCCGTGCAATCGATGGGGGGACCCCAGCAGCTGCCGGGCTTGAGTACGGGCGGTGTTGATGGGGAAACGGGTCAGGTACATCACGGCTCCCTCGGGGACGTATGTGTGGGGGCTCCTCCCGGCGGTTGAGCGGGGCGCAGGACGCTGGTGGGGTCGTGCGATGGGAGGTCGACATGATCGGTTCGCACGCCGCGCATCGCGTATTGCCGGTGGCGGGGGTCGAAGCTGACGGGGGTGTCGCGCAGCGACAGGTGCGGTGTCTCGCCTGGTGAGCAGTCGATCAGGATGTCCAGGGAGTTCGGCCCGGGCGCGGAACCCGTGGTCCGTGCCATGCGGGTCAGTTGCCTCACATACCAGCGCGAGGCTTGCCATGGCGCTTCGCGCAAGACGTCGTGCAGGGGGATTTCCTTAGGCGGACCCATGAGCAGAGGCTGGGATGGTGGGCAGGAGCGGCGGCCCAGATAGGGCAGATATCGGGGAGCATCCAGCGCCAGGTGCAGGCGCTCGATCAGTGACTCCTCGCCCTCGACACCCGCCACGAACACGGCATCCGAGAGGTAGAAGCGCTCCGACACCGGCATGACCTTGCCGGAGTCGGCGTGCTGGGCCTTTTGAAAGTCCCGTATCCGGGTGCCGGGTTGGTCGACGCGCACGCCGAAGCGCAGGGCGGCCAGGTCGGAGAGGTCGGCGGTGCGCGGGCGGCCTTCGGCGGCGGCCAGGAGGCCGAGCACGCCGCTCTTGGTCGGGGCGTTCTCCGTGCTGCGGCGGGCGAAGCGGGCGGCCGATCCCCAGGACTGAAGGGGCCCAGCCAGACGCAGGAGGAGGGCCGTCATGCGCCGGGCTCCAGCCGTCGTGACACTTCGTCCTTCACCTCGCCGATCAGGGTCTTCAGGGAGACGTCGGTACCGAGGGTGTGCAGGGACGCGGTCTCCGGGCCGACGCGGAAGACCCAGCTGGGGCCTGATTCCTTGATTCCGTACTTCTCTTCGAGTTCGGTTGCATGGTCGGCGAGCCGGACGCAGCTTTCTCGCAGGAAGCCTCCGGTCTGGCTCTTCGGCACGGGTTCCTCGAAGGCGCTGACGAAGCTGACCGGCCAGCGATTCCGTACCTTCACGATCACGGCCGAAGGCAGGGTGTGATTGCCGAAGGTGTTGATCTTCCCGGTCGGCAGCGAGGTGATGAAGGCCTCCAGGAAAGCGCCGATCGCTTTCTCCGTCGGAGTGCTCGGGGATTCCCCGTCTCGCAGACCGAGTCCGAGGTTGCGGTGGAGCTCGTCGACATCGACCGCGGCATAGCGATACAGGGTCGCGGAGTTGAAGTCCACGGTGCCGATCATTCCGGCACCCGTCTCAGCGTCCTCGTTGCGGTCGTCCACGGCCGTGTAGTAGTCCGACTCGACATCCGACGCATGCACGCTCAAGGCGTGTGCAACCTGGGCGGCAGCATCCACATTGAGGTCGGCGGAGTCCGCCACCATCCGTCCGAAGAGCGCGATGTCCACCGAGTGCCGGGTGTCGAGCGCCTGCCGAGCCTCGGCCTTGTTCGAGCGGTCCTTGAAGTGCTTCGCCAATGCCTGTAGTTCGTCGCCCGGGCTGTCGGCGATGACCGTTTCGGTGAGTTCGGCGAGGGCATCGAGCTGCCGTCGGCTGAGGAACATCAGGTAGGGGGATTCGGGAGTCACCGAGCCGTCGGCGTCGTTCTTCGCCTTTCGCTTGGGCACCTCGATTGCGATGCCGGTAGCTGCCTTCATCGTCTCGGCTGCCAGCCCCACAGCCATCGGGGCCAGTTTCTCGTTGCGGGCAGCGATCCGCTCCGCCAGCGCCTCGACCACTTTCTTGGTACGGACGCCGAGTTCCTCGGGAGGAAGTAGTTCATTGAACGCCGTCCTGGTGGCTCGCTTCCAGGCCTGGCTGGACACGCGTGCGCGGCGGACGCCGCCGTACATGGCGGATTTGGGGGTTCCGGTGTCGTCCCGGTTGAGGTTGCTGGGCGGAACATTCTGAAGAATGTGGATGTCGAGGATGGTTCGAGTCATGTGCATTCCGTTCTCGTGTGAACTGTGGTCAGTCGCCCGCGTCGGCTTCTACGTGGTCTTCGGCCGACGGGCTGACGGTGCCGACTTTGTCCATGTCGGCCGTCCGGCTCCGGTACACCGCATGGAACTCGCGTCCCCAGGCGCGGCAGACATCGGCCCGCCGGGTCTGGTCTTGCCATCGCAAGAGCTGGTCGGCGAGCAGTCCGTAGTCCAGCGGGATGCGGGCGCCGCGCAGCAGGAGAACCATCTCGCGCAGCCGGACGGCCAGTAGGTCGATGTGTGAAGCGGTCCCGATGCGGACGAAGCGTTTGCGGATCGTCTCCGAAGCTTCTTCGACGGCCTGATTCGCAGGTGCCGCGTCGCGGTCTCCGGCCGCTGAGTTCTCCGGGGGCGTCGATGGGTCATGTACGCCGGTCATTCCGTGGGCCAGGCGCCGCACAGCGCGGCCCAGCGGCCAGCCCGGCCGGTGCATTGGTTCATCACGCAGGGACTGCTGGTGCAGGGCCCACAGGGTGACCGCGATGTGGACCGCGATCTCCTCCTGTTCGTCGGCCTGCTCGCGCCGCCGCCTGGCAGCCGAGGAGAAGAATGAGGGGTCGGCAGCTTGGCCTTCCTGCTCTAGCTGCTTCTCGATGAGCCGCTTCTCGCGTACCCGAGTGAGCTCCTCGGCGTCGTCGAGTCCCCAGCTCGCCGGGTCAGCGAGAGAGGTGCGGCCCGCCTCGCGCCGCAGCCGTGCCACCGCGGCTACTGCTGCCGGCACGTCCTGTACGTAGCCGGACTGCAGGCGCCCGATGGTCTGGAGCGCGGCCTGTCGGGGGACAGAGAAGGCGTGGCCCGCGCTTCTGACCTGTAGTGGGGGAGGGGCCGTTGCTCCCGTGGAAGGTGATGTGCCTGTTGCCATTTGCTTGTTCTCCAGTGCTGAGGAGTCGTCGGGGATGCGAGCGAGAGCGGTTCGCAACGGGCTGACTGCTCGAGGCTTCGCTACGACGGGCCGGTCAGGCTCTGGCGAGGGGAAGTGCCTTGGCGAGCCGAGCGCGAAACCACTGCTCGGCGCGCCCCGCGTCGATCAGGCGCTTCCCGGCCCCGGGCATGTCTACGAGCCGCCCCTCGGCGGCCGCGGCAGAAGCCGATCCGAGCAACTGCTCCGCCAAACGCGTTATGTGGTGCCGTGCGGTGGTGTGCCACGCCTCCCGGGCCGTGTGCAGATCCGGGAACTCGAGCAGGTTCCGCAGCCAGGCCCGGTAGGGGCCGTCCAGGATGCCGAAAGCCATGTCGCGAGCGGTTGATGCGGGACCCAGCGGGTCGCTTCCCGCTGCCCGGGCCAAATTGGCGGCCAATTGCCCGAGGGCCGAGACGGCCGATTCGGTGTCGCTGACCGCGTCCACGGCGGCTGCCCCATAGAGGGGCTGCTCTTCGTGCAGGGTGATGACCGGCAGTACAACGGAATCGTCGATGATCTCGTCGATCACGGACTGCTGGGTGCCATAGACGGCACCGATGAGCCGCAGGCGCACGAACCCTTGGACATCAAGTTCCTCTGTCGTGGTGAGCACGTGAGTGAACCATTGGGTGACACCCGACCTGAGGACCTCGGCCGCCTCGCCGTGCCGCCCTACTTCCCCGGCCTGGCCTCGGGAGGGCAGCAGCGCGGCCAGCCCACGCCAGGCCGCTCGGCTCGGATCATGGCGCGCTGGTACATATACGGGACTGCGCCCCTGCTTCTTCTCTTGCGTCGGGCTACGGCGCCAACCCGACATGGGCTCGAGCTTCCATGGGGCGGACAAGACGTGCGGATCGCCGTAGCCGAGGACAACTCCGGTTACGCAGCCGCCCTCCGCGTGCAGTCGTAACCGCCGAGACTGCCACGTGTAGAGGTCCCGCAGGCCGGCCGGTTCGGGCCCACCTGCCTCCTCGCCCCGAGGTCCCGCACCCAGCGGGTGTTCCTGGCGCCACACCGGAAGGTCCAGCCGACTGCCATCTCCGAAATCCTCGCTGCCATAGGCGTCTTCGAAGGCGATGAGGTTGAGCAGCAACGTCTCCCGCAGGTTCGCGCCCTCGGCGAAGATCCCGCCAAGGCTCCCCATCGAGCCCACACCCAGCGGGTACACCTTGCCGCTGCGGCCTCGCGGGTCGCCGACCGTCGCGGACTTGATACCCGAGGTGTCATAGGCGTGCGTGTGCACGAGCCAGCGGGCTGCCTCGGCGTAGGAGAGGCGCTCGACCCCGGGCTGCCGCATGGAGAAGAAGGGCGAGCCGGCGGGCACGTCGGCGACGATCCGGTTGAGCGGCGCCAGTTCATCCTTACCGGTACGGAGATCGGCTACCTGGAAGAAGGGCCGTGCAGGGTGAAAGAGCGCGAACCGCTCGCGGTGGCGCTCCAGGTATGCGGGCACTTCGGCAAACGGATCGGCCGCGGGCCACAGTTTCTCCCAGTCCTCGATCTCGGCGGGGCCCTCAAGCGCGTCGTACAGGATGGCGAGAAGAACCCTCAACAGGGCCGCTTCCTGAGTAGGCAGGTCACCGACGAGGCGTCGACAGTCGCCGGCGGTTGCGAAGAGTTTGAGGAGGGACACCTCCTCTACGGTTCCGTCGTTGTGGAGCACCGGTAGCCACGGCTGGGAGACCAGGTCGAAGGAAGGAGGGCCGCCTGTTTCACCCTGAACCGGCTTTGTGGTCGCTCGACCCGCCACGTCCGTCACGGCTTGGGTCATCGCGGCACCCCCCGAGTCCCCGCGCCATGCGGTAAGGGAATCTTCCGTGCCCCCGTTGGAACGCGCATCATGGTCGTCCTTTCGGTGCTCGCCGTCGCCAGATCCGCCCCCGCGCACACCAGGGGACGTCATCCGCAGTCCTTCTGCGGCGCTGTAGCTCAGGTCGAACTCTGACAGACGGGTCTGACAATTCCCGTCGAGAACGAGCAGCAACTCCCCAGCCAGCCAAGGGCATTCCTTGACCTGCCAGGCAGGTATGAGCTCTCGCTCGAGCTCGGCAATGGTGCGGTCGATCCGCCACGGCGTACTGAACCGGCCCGGCAACGTGAGCGCACTCGCAGCCACCGTCTCCGCGGTTCGTCGGTCGGGCGGGAAATCGGTGGGCAGTTCAAGGCTTCCACGGCCGCGTGTGAGCTCCGGCAGAGTCGCCAGGCGGCCGTCGTGCAGCCGTTGAACGACAAGTACCTCGATGGTCTCGTCACTGTCCCGGACCTGGGCGCGGCCCGCCCTGCTGTCCTCGGCGTCCCCCGCGTGGGCTGTCAGCCATCCGTAGACGGGCCTTCCGGCCCGTCGTACCGGGCCAAGGAGAAATCCCTCTGCCTTACGCCGCTTCTCGTCGAGCAGCGCACGATGCTTCCGCATCGCTTCGGCCATGGCGGCAGCCCAGGCGGCAGGCCCAATTGGCTCTGGGCCATAGGCATCCTGCACGAGCGGACTGATGCTGGCCGGCAACTCCACAGGCCGGCCGTTCAGATGCGGTTCCAACACGGCAAGCGCCCGCAATAGCGTCCATCTGCCCGGATACACGGCATGCGATCCCGCCACCGGTTCGGGGGGCTCCGCCTGCCAGTCCACGCCGGTCACCAGGCAGCGGGCGCGGGCCAGACCTGCGGGCCGCCGCCGCGGGTGTCGGTGGAGACGGCCCATGCGCTGGAGCATGAGGTCCACCGGCGCCAGATCGGTGACGAGGAGATCGAAGTCCACGTCCAGCGACTGCTCCACCACCTGGCTCGCCACCACGACGTGCCGGTCGGGCCGCAACTCGACATCTGGCCCGTATCTCCCACGTAGTTCAGCATCCTTGGCGGCACGGTCCGCGGCCACGAACCTGGAGTGCGCGACGGTGACGTTCTCCTCTCCGAAGCGTTCGCGCAGCACCGCGGCGGTGTCCAGTACGCGATCCACGGTGTTGCGGACGACCAGAGCGCAGCCGCCCCCCGACAATTCGGCATCCAAACGGTCCGTGAGCGAGTCCAGGTCGTCCGCCATGGCCTCCACCGACACCTGCGTACGCCGCCCCGAAGCGGCCTCCGGCCGAGCGCTGAGGACGGGCCTCCCCGGAGCGACAGCTGTGATCAAGGGATACGCCTGCGAGGAGGTCTCTGTGTTCTCCCCGGCCGCAGCCCCGGCGTATGCCGCGACCAGGGACCGGCGCCGCTCGGCAGGCAGCGTCGCAGAGAGAAGCACCACGGGCACCCGGTACGCAGCGAGCCACTCCAGCACCCGGTCGAGGTAACGGTTCATGTAAGCGTCGTAGGCGTGCACCTCGTCGATCACGACGACCTTGCCGGCCACTGCCAGGTGTCGCAGGGCAAGATGCCGGCTCTTGAGGCCGGCGAACAGCACCTGATCGACTGTCCCGACCGCGAACGACGCGAGTAACTGCTTCTTCCGGCCACGCAGCCACTGATGCGCGTGTAACTCGGCGGGACGGATCCGAGGAGTCTGCGCACCATCTGTGAACCCCGTTGACGCGCTGTCCGGGTCCACGGCTGCCAACGACCGTGAACCGGCGCGCAATAGACCGGACCACTCCTCATTGAGCGCGGCCTTGGCGTGAGCCAGCACGACCGAACGTGGCCCTGAGCCCTCGTCGGGCAGCTGATCCAGCCAGCTCAGCAGCCGGGGAAACATCGCGTCGACCGTGGCCCGCGTGGGGAGAGCGAACAACACGCCGCCGGCGCCCGAACGCGCCGCGAGAATCTCTGCGGCGAGGAACGCGGCCTCCGTCTTCCCCTCACCCATGGGCGCTTCGATGATGAGCAACCCGCCGGGTTCCATCTCCTGTGCGATACGAGCTGCTTCAGCCTGAACGGGCCGTATCGCGGTGCCCCTGAACTTGGGAAAGCGCTCGGTGAACAGCTCCTCCGCAGAGCCGACCGGCTCGTTGGGCATCCACGGTGCGGGAAGGTCGAGTCCTTCCCAAGCGGCACGCAGCCGCCGGATTTCGCCCGTGGGCCCAAGGGGCTGCCAGCTCTCAGGGGCATACGGAAACAACTCGGGCGCGCTGGCTATCCAGTCCGCCAGAATCACAACAGCCGTCAACAGCACCTGCACCGTCTGCGGCAGCCGTACGTCCTCCCACGTGCCAAGTCGATCCCGTACGCCGGCGAGTTCGGCGCACCCGTCCATCAACTCGTACTGCACCCGGCGCCAGGATTCCTCACTCGGTCCGGGGTGCCGTAGAAGATGGGGCCGGAGCTGAAGATCATGGATCTGCTGGGTATCTGGAGGCATGCCGTGATGCCCGCCCGCCACGACGGCGAACTGCCCGGCCACGCGCGAGCTGAGTCCATGGCGCTCTCGCATCCACTCCTGAAGCAATAGCTGCCCGGCCAGCCCATGGGGCGCGAGCCGACGGCTCTCGCCGAACTCCTTGAGGGTGTGCATATCGAGGCCCGCCCGGCGCATGACCTCGCCGAGTGACTCAACTTGGCATGCAAAGGCGGGAGTTGCCTTACCAGAGTCGTGCGCGGCGGCAAGAAAAAGCACGAGTCGCTCTGCATCCGCTGGCCCGCCGGGCAGTACGTCGGCCACCGCCCGACGAACGGACTGAGGAACCCAGTGTTCCCACAGCATGCCGGCCACAGCCCCGCTGTCGGCCATGTGCCGCCACAAGGGCAACCAAGCGTCCGTCTTGCGGTCGTGCTTGGCCCAAGCTGAGCGCGCTGCCTGCGACAGGCGGTTGAACGGAGACGTCCCCTCGGGAGACAGCGAAACCATGCCAGTGGGGAACACTCCGTTGGCCTTTCAAGAATGAGGTACGGCAAAAGACCTGGTTGTTCGCGGGCTGTGGTGTATGGGCCCCCTTGTGCCCGCGCGATGATGGGCCCGTGGGGCGCCCGTTGACGCCCCACGGGTGTGGAGCTCAGGTGGCGCTGCACCTCCGCTTGGGTCGGAGGGGCCTTGACCCAACCCCGATGACAATCACGACGGTGATCCAGACCCAGGGTGTGTGGGGGGTTGGGGCGCTCGCGCAGGCGGCGAGGGCTCCGAGAATCAGAGCGGCATCGTGACTGCCTGGATCCGGCTGCGGGGTGGGCGCTGTGGATAACTGCACGTTATCGTGCTCCTTGTCTTACTGATCGTGGTCTTGATCAAAGTGAGACAGGCCGGTCCCGCTCTTCCCGTAGCCCCGGGAAGGGACAGCGGGCCCGGCCGTTTTCGTTCCTCTTGGTTCATGTCGTCTCCCGAGTAACGTAGACCCAACTCGCCATCTCTGTTCGCTCGTTGCGTTGTCTTGGGAAAAAGACTGCCGGAATGACCGTGTACCTAGTTGAGAATCATGCTTGTTGACTGCCTCGACCTCCACACGCCGGAATGTTGTCGCTGCCGAGGAAGCTGCAGTGGCTTGCGCGTGGCCACGTGTATGGAGCAGGGCGTGCGTGAGCGCCATTGGATGGCTCTCTGAAGGCGCGCGGATCCGCTCCCGTTGCGTGCATGGTGGCCTGGCAGATGGTCCCCGTTGCGAGGGGGGATCACAACTGCCACGAGTCTTAGTTCACCATGGCGTGGGAACTACCTACCCCCGCATGCGCGGGGATCATGATCTCTGTCTCCCTGAAGGCCCGTGCACCTAGGGATCACCCCCGCGTGCGCGGGGACCACTCGGGTTGGCCCGAAGCTCTTGCCGATTGCTACGGCGTGGCCTTCAGCTCATCGGGACCAACCCCGCGTTCGCGGGGGCTACTGTACGGCGTTTGGCCCGAAGATGGTGAGACGGGGCCAACCCCTCATGCGCGGCAACCACACGCAGTCCCGCCGGCAGATCTGGCCGAGGAAGGGACCAACCCCGCATGCGCGGGGACCCCACACCTCCAGCGCCTTGCCGGGCTGCACCAAGTCGGGACAAACCCCGCATGCGCGGGGACCACGACGGGATACGCCCGAGGATCCCCGCGAGCTGGGGACCAACCCCGCATGCGCGGGGACCACAAGTACTGGGGCCAGACCTTGACCCCGCAGCAGGGACCAACCCCGCATGCGCGGGGACCACCTGTACTCGCTCACGCGTTACTCCCGTCCTGCGGGACCAACCCCACATGTGCGGGGACCACACCATGGCGACGCCGACGGCCGACAGGAGGGTGGGACCAACCCCGCATGCGCGGGGACCACACGTCGCCCATGTCGAGGCGGCCCATCTGAACGGGACCAACCCCGCATGCGCGGGGACCACAACGGCTTCGTCCACGCGTCGACCGTCACGGTGGGACCAACCCCGCATGCGCGGGGACCACGTGCCGTCAGGTCCTGTCCAGGTGAGGGCGTAGGGACCAACCCCGCATGCGCGGGGACCACCTCCTCGCGATCGCGGCAATGCTCGCCGTCGCGGGACCAACCCCGCATGCGCGGGGACCACCATGAGCCGGTAGGTGGCGTCCCGCATGTGCAGGGACCAACCCCGCATGCGCGGGGACCACGCGATCCAGTCGCCGAGGGACGCGCGGGCCGCGGGACCAACCCCGCATGCGCGGGGACCACGTACGCCTCCTGCTGGTTCTCGTCCTTGGTGAGGACCAACCCCGCATGCGCGGGGACCACGCGCAAGTGGGACGGGCGGGCACAGCTCGATGGGGACCAACCCCGCATGCGCGGGGACCACTCCTCCCGGTGCCACTGGGCAACCAGACGGCCGGGACCAACCCCGCATGCGCGGGGACCACAGCTGTCGCGCGCTGGTGGGTACGGGCGCCCGGGGACCAACCCCGCATGCGCGGGGACCACGCCGGAGTCGTAGGCCGCCTCGGAGGCGATGAGGGACCAACCCCGCATGCGCGGGGACCACCCGATCACGCGCGCCATTCGTTCGGCGGTGACGGGACCAACCCCGCATGCGCGGGGACCACGTCCACGGCCTCACCGACGAGTATCTCGCCGAGGGACCAACCCCGCATGCGCGGGGACCACGGGCACGGGGAACTGCGTGGCGCCCGGAACCAAGGACCAACCCCGCATGCGCGGGGACCACCCATCACCCATCTGCCCATGCGGCCGGGTGAGGGGACCAACCCCGCATGCGCGGGGACCACAACGTCGTCATGGCCCTCGGGCTGCTCGCCGCGGGACCAACCCCGCATGCGCGGGGACCACACGTTCCTGGTGGCGGCCGTGCCTAGGCCGAGGGGACCAACCCCGCATGCGCGGGGACCACTCCACCACACAACGCCCGTGCCCTGTACGGGGGGGACCAACCCCGCATGCGGGGGGACCACAGCAGCTCAACCGCGCGCGCGGTCCACTCCGCGGGACCAACCCCGCATGCGCGGGGACCACGCCCTGGTGGCGGACCTCCTCGGCGGCCTCACCGGACCAACCCCGCATGCGCGGGGACCACTCCGTTGTCGTCACCGTCGGGCAGTCGGTGGAGGGACCAACCCCGCATGCGCGGGGACCACCGAGCGCCGCCACCCACGGACATCCCATCGCAGGGACCAACCCCGCATGCGCGGGGACCACGGAACACGGCTCGGCGACAAGCCGATCAAGACGGGACCAACCCCGCATGCGCGGGGACCACAGGGCGCGACCAGCGGTTTCAGTCGGCGAGGTGCAGGTTTTTGCTTACTTGGCTGTGCCCGATCCTCACTCGGAGCGCGAGGGTAGTCGTCCGGTGCTTGACTTCACGTCCGCTCATTGTTTCCCTCTCATCCCCGCCCATCGCCGGGGCGATTGTGTCACCAGCGCTTCGTGGGTTGCTCGAAGTGATGCTGGGTGTGGGGCGGCATCCACTCAGACAGTCGATTGAGCGGAACGAATTGCACCGCACCGCACCTCGCCGCCGTGCGACCGACCACCAACGCGGCCTGAGACTATCGAGCGCATGAGGAGCATCGCCGACCCGGAGCCCTCAACCAGCCGTCCTGTCATGCGTCGGGACCGCACTACCGACGGCGGTGAGCCGGAGGCAGGACGCACCGACATGCGCGGGAACTACGACGGTGTCACCACGCTCGCCTGCTGGCAGCGTACCTACCGATTCCTTGTGGACGTGTCGTCGACCTTGGCTAGGCTGGGAGTTGCCCTAAAGGGGATTAGCGGATACGAACAGGGACAATCCGCATCGGAAGGTTCGGCTGAGCTTTCTGGGGTGAGCGGGAGCGTCGTAATCCACCGGCGGGACGCGGGTCGAAAACGGATACCATATAGCCGAAACTCCTGCTTTTTGGATACCTGTCCGCAGTAGATGTGGCCGAGAGGTGACCGCTTCATGGCTTCGGAGGCCCAGCCGGTTCCGGGAAGTCCCGCTTGGTGGGCGAGCCGTACGTCCGCCCCCGCGTACCGGCGCGGACGCCCCCCGATGGACGTCGGCCGGATCGTCGACACGGCCCTGAAGCTCATCGACGAAGTCGGCATCCAGGCGCTGACCCTGCGTATGCTCGCCGAATCCCTGAACTCGGGTACGGCGACGCTCTACCGGCACTTCAATGGCAAGGACGAGCTTCTCGCTCTCGTCGCCGACAGAATCCTGGGCGAGGTCCGTGTCCCACCCGAGGAACTGGACGGCCTGGACTGGCGGGATGCGGTGACCGTCGCGGCGGAGGCTTTCTACGCCACCCTGTCCCGGCACCCCAACGCGCTGTCCCTGCTGGCGGCCCAGGTCCCCGTCGGGCCGAACGCTCTGCGGGGCCGGGAACGGCTCATCGCACTCTTCCTGAGCCATGGGTTCCCGGTCGGCCTGGCCGTGCGTGCCTTCACGGCCATCGGTCACTACGTCATCGGCTTCGCCATCCAGCAGCACGGCCCCGGCACGCCGAGCCCCGAGGACGAGACGCACCTGCGGGAGTACTACCACTCGCTCGACCCGGCCGCCTATCCGGCCACGTTGGCCGTGGCCGACGAGTTGACTTCCGTACCGCTGCATGACGAGTTCCGGTTCGGCCTGGACCTGCTCCTCGACGGGCTGGAGAAGGCCAGACTGCTCAGTGCCAGCTGATCCAGTCGGCGACGGCACGGCCCATGACGAGTTCCAGGTCGCGGCCGCGCAGCCAGGGCAGTTCCTCGGTGAACATCGTCACCGCCTGGCGCCATGAGCAGTCGAGGCGCGGGCACGCAGATCGACGGCATCCGCGTAATCGTGAAGCTCCTCATGATGTGACGGGTTACCTCGGAGCGAACGCCTTGGCGGCGGTGGCGAAGGAGGCCGTCCAGTCGGTGGTGATGATGCCGCCGATGTATCCGTCGGGCCGGATCAGGATCAGCGCGTCGCCTACGACGCCGTAGATGCGGGTCAGTTGGCCGGTGGGGTCGGTGAGGTAGCCGCTGTCGATGCCGCGCCCGGAGCGGACGGCGTAGCGGTGCAGTTCGGCGCCGTCGGTCGGCCAGGGCAGGTTGGGCAGTGCCTCGGTGGCGTGGGGGCCGAAGGCCAGCAGGGTGAAGTGCGGGCCCTGGAAGGCGTCGAAGATGCGGCTGGTGCCGGGTGCGGTGCAGGGTGCGTCCGGTGCGCGGTCGCCTACGTGGAGCGTCTTGGTGGCCGGAGCGTCGGCGGGGGCGAGCGGGCCGCCACGGTAGGTGAGGGCGAGCTGTCGCTCTTCGTCTCCGCGCTTGAGGCCGGCGACCTTGTGGTTGCTGAGGCTCTGGTAGAGCTCGCTGGACTTGCCGAGGACGCCTGCGGCGATGGGGAGCCGTTCGGCCTCGTAGCTGTCGAGGAGGCTGTCCGGTGCGCCGGCGATGACCTGGCCGAGCTTCCAGCCCAGGTTGTAGGCGTCCTGCACACCGGTGTTGAGACCCTGCGCACCGGCCGGGGTGTGCACATGGGCGGCGTCGCCGGCCAGGAAGACCCGGCCCTGGCGGTAGTGCTCGACGAGGCGGACGTTGGGCCGGAATACCGAGGTCCAGGTGATGTCGCGGAGCTTGTGGCCGGTGAGCGCGTGGAACCGGTCGGCCAGGGCGGCATGGTCGAGGTTCGGGGTGTCACCGGGCTTCAGCCGGACCATCACCTGGAACTGGTCGGAGTGCGGCAGCGGGCAGGCTCCGGCGGACGCGCGGGGCCACATGTGCCACCGGTCGCGGGACAGTCCGTCGATCGTGCAGTCGATGATGAGGGTCTTGTCGGAGTCGTCGGTCTCCCCGACGAATCCGAGACCGGTGGCCGCGCGGACGGCGCTCGCGCCGCCGTCGGCGCCGACGAGGTACTTGCTGCGCACCCGCTCGCCGGTGGAGAGCGTCGCCGTGACGCCATCCGCGTCCTGGTCAAAGCCCTCCAGTGCGACTCCGTACTCGATGTGCAGTCCGAGGCGTTCGAGCAGGCGGTGCAGGATGGCGTCGGTGCGGTGCTGGGGCAGCAGCAGGATGTTCGGGTAGGGGACGTCCGGGGTGGGCTTGCTGCGCTGCTGCATTTTCCAGGGGGCGGTGACGGGCCCGAGGTGGAGTCCCGCGAGCGGGTAGGGGCCGCCCTCCGCGTGTGCTTCATGCAGTACGCCGAAGTCCTCGAGGACTTCCTGGGTGCGGGGCTGGATGCCCTTGGCGCGTGAGCCCTCGAAGGCGTGCGGCGCCTTGTTGACGACACGGACGCGAAGGCCGCGCCGCAGCAGGTCGGCGGCGAGGGCGGAGCCGGTGGGGCCGGCTCCGGCCACGAGGACGTCGATGTCGTGGAGTTCTGTCATGGTGATCGACCTCAATGGGATCTTTCGGGCACGGTGGGCCTGCCCGCTGCGTTACGCCCGAGTAATGGCTACGGTGTAGCCGTTGCATTTCGGTTACAACGTAGCCATTAATTGGAGAGCGGGCAACCCAGGTGCGCTCTGGCGTGAGCGGCAGGCCCTCAGGTCGCGGGCGTCATGGTCAGTGCGCTTGGCGCAGTCCCGCGACGAGGAGTGCGACCAGGCGGCGGGCGTCGTAGCGGGGGTCGCTGTCGGCGCCGACGCAGAGGTTTCCGATGCCGCGCATCAGGTGGTAGGCGTCGAGGTCGGCGCGTATCTCGCCGGCGGCGGCAGCGGCGTCGAGGAACTGGGTGCACACCGGCAGGAGGCGTTCCAGGAAGTAGGCGTGCAGCGCCTCGAAGCCGGCGCTGTCGGCCTGCATCGCGGCGGCCAGGCCGTGCTTGGTGACCAAGAAGTCGACAAAGAGGTCGACCCACTGCTCCAGGGCGGCGTGGGGTGTGGGACTCGCCGCCAGCAGCGCCGGGCCCGCTTCGGCGCAGGTATCGACCTGGTGGCGGTAGACGGCGATGACGAGGTCCGCCCGGGTGGGGAAGTGGCGGTAGACCGTGCCCACCCCGACGCCCGCCTTGGCCGCGATGTCGCGTACCGGCGCCTCCACGCCCGAGGTGACGAAGACCGCGGCGGCCGCGTCCAGCAGGGTCTGCTGATTGCGCCGGGCGTCCTTGCGCTTGGACCCTGCCGAGCTTCCCGGGATCCTGCCGCTGTCGCTCACCGCAGCGCTCCTTTCGTGAACAGCCTTGCCGTGAACAGCCTTGAAAAGCGGAACGGTGTTCCGTATCGTAAGTGGAGCAAGGTTCCGTTTCATCCATGATGGCAGACCGGGGGACCGGCAGCCATGTCCTGAACGGAAGGCACTTCCATGTCCACAGTGATATCCGCGAAGCCGGTCGTCCTGGCCGCCCCGGGTCGCGGCGAGGACCTCCAGGTCCGCGTCTCCGCCCCCGCGACCGGCAGCGATCTGCCGGTCGTCGTCTTCTCGCACGGCTACGGCTGGTCGATGAACGGCTACGCCCCACTGGCGGACCACTGGGCCGCACACGGCTTCGTGGTCATCCAGCCGACTCACCTTGATTCCCGGTCCCTCGGCATCCCCGCCGAGGACCCTCGTACACCGCGGATATGGCGCTTCCGCATCGAGGACCTCGCGCGCGTACTGGACGGGCTCGACGTCCTGGAGGCCTCCGTGCCCGGACTCGGCGGCCGCCTCGACCGTGACCGCATCGCCGTGGCCGGCCACTCCTGGGGAGCCCAGACGGCGAGCGCGCTGCTGGGGGCGCGCGTCCTCGGATCCGACGGCGTACCCGGTGAGGACATGGCCGACCCCCGTGTCACGGCGGGAGTGCTGCTAGCCCTGACCGGCCTCGGCGATGACCTGACCCCCTTCGCCGCCGAGCACTTCCCTTTCATGAAGCCGTCGTTCGCCGCGATGACGACGCCGGCGCTCGTCGTCGCCGGGGACAACGACCAGTCCCACTTGTCCACCCGCGGACCGGACTGGTTCACCGACCCGTACACCCACAGCCCGGGGACCAAGCACCTGCTCACCCTGTTCGGAGCGGAGCACTCGCTCGGCGGCATCCCCGGATACGAGGTCGCCGAGACGACGGACGAGAGCCCGGCGCGCGTCGCCCTGATCCAACGGCTCAGCACGGCGTTCCTCCGCAGCGCTCTCCTCGGCGAGGACAGCGACTGGAAGACGGCGGCCACCGCGCTGGAGAACGACCCCGAACCGCTCGGCTCGCTCCAGAGCAAGTGAACGCCTGCGCGCACATGTGCGCGGCAGGCGGCTCGCCGGGCTGCTGAACATCGCACAGGCGGCGCAGGAGTGGGGCGTACGACAGGCGCATTCCTCGCCGACACCACGGGGATCGACATCGTCAACTGCCGTATCTCCGGCAGGCACGAGCCGCCGCCGACCACATCGCACCGACGCCCCACATGCGCGCACACGCACCGGGCCGCACGCTGGTCCCATGACCAGCGCGCAGCTCATCGTGATCTACCCGCCGGGCGAAGACGGCGGCCGGCGGGTCCGGGTGCACGACCGGTTCGTGGGCATGGCGTACGGGCTGCTCGACATCGTCGAGTTTCTGCGCCTGGCCGGGCTGGAGGACGTCGAGGAGGAGTGGGTGCGCCAGTCCGGGGTGGTCGAGTGGCGGGGTGGCGGCCCGGACATGTGGGAGCAGTGAGGCGAAGCCGTGGCTGTCATCGCCCGGGCTGGGGGCGGACGGTCAGGCTCTGCTGGGCCTGTCCCACCGGGCCGTGGACGTCGTGCAGGACCGTGCTGGTCAGGCCCTGGCCGGAGGGCCCGAAGGTGACCGTGGTGTCCAGTCCCGTCCAGGTGGCGCGGTGTGGTGCGTGACTGGTCTGACCTGGGGAAACGTGATGGTGTCGGGCCCGGTCGTTGTGGCGTCATGTGTGTTGAGGTGCCGTTAGGTGGCACCTAGTGGCACCACGTGGCGCCAAGCGGTGTCACCAGCCCGTCACTTCGGTGGCAGGCCCGCCGCGAAGGCGCGGCCCCGCTCCACCCACGCGTCCAGTTCCTCGTCCTCCGTGACGGCCGAGCCCTCGACCACCACCCAGCCGCGCATCGGGCGGCCGGTCATGTCGAAGATGCGGGTGCCGGGACGGGTGAGTGCCTCGTCGGTCGCGTCCGGGCCGACGCGGACCATGAGGTCGTCGCCGGTCACGCCGACGGCCATGTTCCCGCCGTGGAGAAAGGCGATACCGCCGAACATGCGCTTCTCCGTGATGTCGGGATCAGCGCCGAGCCGGTCGCGGATCCGTTCGGCGAGTCCCTCGTCGTACGCCATCAGGCTGTCCCTTCACGGATGCCGAGGTCAGTCCAACCGTGTGTACGGCGCCAGGATCCCAGTCGGCGCCCGACTGCGCTCGACGACCTCTCAGCCGAGTTGGCCGCTGAGGCGGTCGTGCAGGTGGGCGCTGCGGTCGTTGAGGCCGGTGATCTCCACGGTCTTGCCGCGTTGGGCGTACTTGGTCTCGATGGCGTCCAGGGTGGCGACCGAGGAGGCGTCCCAGATGTGGGCGGCGGACAGGTCGATGATCACCTTCTCGGGGTCGGTGGCGTAGGAGAAGCGGCCGACGATGTCGTTGGAGGAGGCGAAGAACAGCTCACCTGTCACCCGGTAGACGACGGTGGTGCCGTCGGGGTCCAGGACGGCGGTGACGTCGGCGAGGTGGGCGACGCGCTTCGCGAAGATGACCATCGCGGTGACCGATCCGACGACGACGCCGATGGCGAGGTTGTGGGTGGCGACCACGCACGTGACGGTGACGACCATGACGGTGATCTCCCCGGCGGGCATCCGTCGTAGCGTCTTCGGGGCGATGGAGTGCCAGTCGAAGGTGGCGACCGAGACCATGACCATCACCGCGACCAGCGCCGCCATGGGGATGTCGGAGACGATCGGGCCGAAGGCGATGCACAGCACCATCAGGAACGCGCCCGCGAGGAACGTCGACAGACGGGTGCGGGCGCCGGAGACCCGTACGTTGATCATCGTCTGGCCGATCATGGCGCAGCCGCCCATGCCGCCGAAGAACCCGGTGACGATGTTGGCGATGCCCTGGCCGATGGACTCGCGGGTCTTGGAGGAGCGGGTGTCGGTGATGTCGTCGACCAGCTTCGCGGTCATCAGCGACTCCATCAGGCCGACCAGCGCCATGGCGAGCGCGTACGGAGCGATGGTGGTCAGGGTGTCCAGCGTGAACGGCACGTCCGGCAGGCCCGGAACCGGGAGTGAGGACGGCAGTGCGCCCTTGTCGCCGACCGTGGGCACGGCGATCCCGGCCGCGAGGGTGACGACGCTGAGGACGACGATCGACACCAGCGGCGCCGGGATCACGGTGGTGATCCTCGGGAGGAACACCATCAGCGCAAGACCGGCGGCGAACAGCGGATAGACGGCCCAGGGCACGTCGGTCAGCTCCGGCACCTGCGCCATGAAGATGAGGATGGCGAGGGAGTTCACGAAACCGACCATCACGCTGCGCGGCACGAACCGCATCAGCTTGGCGACGCCGAGCGCGCCGAGGACGATCTGGAAGACGCCGGCCAGGATCACGGCCGCGATGAGGTAGCCGAAGCCGTGCTCGCGGTTGAGCGGGGCGATGACCAGGGCGACGGCGCCGGTGGCCGCGGAGATCATGGCCGGTCGGCCGCCGACGACGGCGATGGTGACGGCCATGGTGAACGAGGCGAACAGACCGATGGCCGGGTCGACCCCGGCGATGATCGAGAAGGAGATCGCCTCCGGGATCAGCGCGAGGGCGACCACGAGACCGCCCAGCACCTCGGTGCGCAGCACCTTCGGATCGGACAGCCAGGACGGGCGTCGGGAGCCGCGCAGCCAGACGGCGGGCGACAGTGCGGAGGAGGACAAGACGAGGGGACCTGTCGTGCTCGGGCACGCGCGGCATCACGGCGGGCGTGCGGGGGAGGGGCGGGCGGGGGTGGCCGCCCAACGCGCGCGGCGGACCTCGTGGTCAGGGGGCGGCGGTGAAGCGACCGGGCGCTGTGCGGGGGCGAAGACTCACGGTGGGTAGGCGGCGGCGCCGGGCACCATGGACATGCGCACGCTCTCTCCCGCTCTCCTGGGCGTCGGTCTTCGCCGGGGGCTTCGTCGGCCCCGGCACGGCGGACGGCCGGACCGATGACGGAGCAACTTTACCTTCCGGGGCCGAGGGGGCCCGCCCCTGCTGGTGCGCGGCCGCCGTCAGGAGCGATGGAGTCTGCGGCGGGCGACGAGTTCGACGGTCAGGGCCACGCTCAGTGCCTCGACCGCGAGCAGGGCGATGAGGACGAAGACCTGGACGGTGCCGGCGAGCACGGGGGAGGCGCCGGCCAGGAGCATGCCGACGAAGGCGCCCGGCAGGGTGACCAGGCCGACCGTGCGCGTCTGGTCGAGAGCGGGCAGCAGGGCGTCCGAGGCGGCGCCGCGGGCCACTTCGAGATGGGCGTCGCGGTCGAGGAAGCCCAGCGACAGGGCGGCCTCGACCTCGCCGAACCGTCCGGCGACCTCGTCCAGCGCGCGCCGTCCGGCGAGGACCGTCGCGGTCAGCGCCCCGCCGATGAGGATGCCGGTCACCGGGACGACGGCGATGCCGGGCACGGTCAGCAGCCCGGTCAGGACCAGCGCGGCGATGACCGGTACCACCGGGACCGCGATCGGCAGGGCCGCCCACCACCAGGTGCCGTTGGGTGTGATGCGCCGCCCCGCGGTACGGGTCGCGACGGCCAACATGAGGAACAGGAACCCGATCAGGGCCGCGGTGTGGTGAACGGCCCAGCCGATCACCAGGGACACCGCGGCCAGTTGAAGGGCCGCCCGGACGCCCGCCGTCACGACCTCGCGGGCCCGCCCGTACGACTCGTCCGGCGAGAGCCGGAAGACGGCGGCCACGGCGGTGGCCGCGAGCAGCAGAACGGCCAGGGCGACGGCGAGCGTCGTGTTGACCGGCAGCAGCGTGTCGGCAGCGAGGTGACGCACGGGTCGTGTCTACTCCCGCAGGCTGCCCGCGTTCTGCGCGAGGAGGGAGGAGCAGATCTCCCCGGCGCGTACGGCGGTCGTGGACAGCAGGGTCGAGGTGAGGCCGTGGGTGTGCTCGGTGCCGCCCTGGAGGTAGACGCCCGCGGTGACGTGCGCGGCGGTCTCCACGCGGTGGTCGCGTCCGACGCGGAGCTGGTCCTCGTCGTCGCGCAGACAGAGTTTGGCGATCTCGCCGAGGTGGTCGCCGATTCCCCGGGGCTGGTAACCGGTCGCGTAGACAATGAGATCGGAGCTGAGCACCTCGCGTTCCCCCGTCGGCAGGAACTCCACCGTCACCCGGAGCTCGTCCGTGCCCTGCGCGACCTCGCGGATGCGGGAGACGTTCATCATCCGCAGGCGCTCTCTGCCCTGGACCTTCTCCTGGTACATGGTCCGCGACAGCGATTCGATCAACTCCATGTCGACGACCGAGTAGTTGGTGCCCCGGTGGTAGTCGTACAGCGACCGTTTCACCTGGGGCGGCGCCCCGTAGTACACGTCGACGGCCTCGGGGTCGAAGATCCTGTTGGCGAACGGGCTGTCGTCGGCCGGTGTGTAGCCGTACTTGGCGAACACGGAGCAGATCTCGGCCCCGGGGAAGCTGCGGTGGAGGTAGTCGACGGCCTCGGCGGCGCTCTGGCCGGCGCCGAGGACGACGGCACGGCGAACTGGTGTGCTCGCGCGCAGGAGTTGATCTACGCGCGGGAGTAACTCGCTGTTGTGCCAGACGCGTTCGGACAGCGCGACGCCGGGCGGCAGGTGGGGTTCCAGGCCGGTGGCCACGCACAGGGTGCGGGTGCGGCGTACGGTCGTGCGCTCCGGGGCGGCGGGGTCGCGGCTGGTGACGTCGAACCAGCGGACCTCACCGTCCTCGGTGACCGGCCGTACGGAGACCACCTCGGCGCCGTACTCGACGAGGTGGCCGACACGGGCGGCGGCCCACTCGAAGTAGTCGTGGAACTCGATACGCAGCGGGAAGAGAGTCTTCTGGTTGAGGAAGTCGACGAGCCTCCCCCGGTCGCGCAGATAGCACAGGAAGCTGAAGTCGCTGGTGGGATCACGCATCGTCACCAGGTCCTTGAGAAAGGACACTTGCATGGTGGCGTCGTCGATGAGCATGCCGCGGTGCCACCCGAACCGCGGTTGCCGCTCCAGGAATCCGGCGCGGAATCCGTCCCCTTCGCGTGAGGTCACGCCATGTTCGTGGAGCGCTATCGCGAGTGCGAGGTTGGACGGGCCGAAGCCGATGCCCAGCACGTCGTAGGTGGAGTCCGGCCCAGAGTGAAGCGTCGTCACCGCGTCATCGCCTCCTGTAGGGGGGAGCGCACAGCGTTCTCCAATGGATGCCACAGGCTCCCCCGAGCAGGCACATGCTAGATAAGGTTAGCCTTACCTAGCAATGGCTGAGGAGGGCTTATATGCGGGTCGTCATGTTCGGTTACCAGACCTGGGGACACCGGACGCTGCAGGCTCTGCTGGACTCCGAGCACGAAGTGGTCCTGGTCGTCACCCACCCCAAGAGCGACCACGTCTACGAGAGGATCTGGAGCGACTCGGTCGCCGACCTGGCCGAAAAGCACGGCGTACCGGTGCTGTTGCGCAGCCGCCCTGGCGACGACGAACTCCTTCAGACGCTCAAGGACGCCGAGCCGGACATCATCGTCGCCAACAACTGGCGTACCTGGCTGCCCGAAGAGATCTTCGATCTGCCCCCGCACGGCACGCTCAACATCCACGACTCGCTGCTGCCGTCCTACGCCGGATTCTCGCCGCTGATCTGGGCGCTCATCAACGGCGAGCAGCGGGTCGGCGTCACCGCCCACCGCATGGACGCCGAACTCGACATGGGCGACATCCTGTTGCAGCGCGCGGTGCCCGTCGGCCCCGCCGACACCGCGACCGACCTGTTCCACCGCACGGTCGATCTGATCGGCCCCGTGGTCCGGGAGTCCCTGGACCTCATCGCCTCCGGCAAGGCCGAGTGGATCGCACAGGACCGCTCCCGGTCGAGCTTCTTCCACAAGCGGTCCCTGGAGGACAGCCGCATCGACTGGACCTGGCCCGCCGAGGACCTGGAGCGGCTGGTGCGGGCCCAGTCGGATCCGTACCCGAACGCCTTCACGCACCACCGCGGCGAGCGCCTCCGGATCGTCAAGGCGGCGGTCTCCCAAGGGCGTTATGGCGGCACCCCGGGGCGGATCTTCATCCGCGAGGGAGACGGGATCGTCATCGTGGCCGGCGCCGGGGCGCGTTCCGGACGGCTGCCCGGTCTGCTGGTCCAGCGGGTGCGGACCGAGGACGGCACCGAGTACCCGGCCACCGAGTACTTCCGCACGATGGGGGGCTATCTGACGGCACGTCCGTAGGGCCCCGCCACCTCATCCGGTGGCATGCGGGACGGCGACCGGCGCCGCGTCCTCGACCCCCTCGTGGTGCCGGCCCATCGGAATCACCATCGGCGTCCCGCTCACCGGATCCGTACCGACGACGCACCGCAGTCCGAAGACCTCCTCCACCATCGCCGCGGTGACGACCTCGCTGGGGGAGCCTTCGCCTGCGATCCGGCCCGCCTTCATCGCGACGATGTGGTCGGCGTACCGGCAGGCCTGGTTGAGGTCGTGCAGCACCATCACGACCGTGCGGCCCTGATGCCGGTTCAGATCGGTGATCAGGTCGAGTACGTCGATCTGGTGGGCGAGGTCGAGGTAGGTCGTCGGCTCGTCCAGCAGCATCACCGGGGTGCCCTGGGCGACCGCCATGGCGATCCAGGCCCGCTGCCGTTGGCCGCCGGACAGCTCGTCCACCGCCCGGTGCGCCAGGTCGGTCATGTCGGTGGCCCGCAGCGCCTCGTGCACCGCCTCCTCGTCGGCGGACGACCACTGCCGCCACCAGGTCTGGTGCGGTGAACGGCCGCGCCCCACCAGGTCGATGACGGTCAGCCCCTCGGGGGCGACCGGGGACTGCGGCAGGATGCCCAGCTGCTGGGCGAGGGCACGGGTCGGGATCGCATGGATCGAGCGCCCGTCGAGGTGGACGGCACCGGACTTGGGGGTCAGCAGCCGGGCCAGGGCGCGCAGCAGCGTGGACTTGCCGCATGCGTTGGCCCCGACGATCACCGTGATCCGGCCGGTGGGCACCACCAGGTCGAGATCCTCGACGACGACCCGGTCGTCGTACGCCAGCCGTAGGCTCTCGGCGCGCAGGTCGGGGCCGCCGACCGGTGCGGGGTCCTTCTTCGACACGTCTTCAGCCTCCTGAACCTGCGCGATTGGCGCGGACGAGCAGCCACAGCAGTACGGGCGCGCCCAGCACACCCGTGACGATCCCGACCGGAAGCTCGGTGTCCAGGAGCTTGCGGGCGACGAGATCGGATCCCAGCACCATCACGGCGCCGGTCAGCCCGGCGCCCAGGGGCGGCGGGAAGGCCGTACCGGCCAGGCGCTGGGCGACCTGGGGTGCGGCGAGCGCCACGAAGGCCACGGGCCCCGCGGTCGCCGTCCCGAAGGCCACCAGACCTACGGCGGCGAGGAGTACGGCGACGCGAACGGTCTGTACGCGTGTGCCGAGCCCCCGGGCGACATCGTCGCCGAGCTCCAGGGTCCGCATCAGTCGGCCGAGC
Source organism: Streptomyces sp. NBC_00287 (assembly GCF_036173105.1). NCBI lineage: Bacteria > Bacillati > Actinomycetota > Actinomycetes > Kitasatosporales > Streptomycetaceae > Streptomyces > Streptomyces sp. NBC_00287. The sequence goes on along the minus strand of NZ_CP108053.1, from coordinate 1,121,974 downwards.
AGCAGCGCCAGCGGGACCAGTACGGCCATCGCTACCGCGAGCGGGGTGATCTGCTGCCAGGTACGGCCGTTGAGGTTGCCGACCAGCCAGCCCAGCGCGGCCTGCGCCTGGAAGCGCTGCCCGCGGGCCATCAGGTAGTCGGTGGCGCTGGTGCAGATCCACGCGACGCCCACGCCGACGAGGACGATGCGGTAGCCGCTGGTGCCCCGCTTCCAGGCCAGCGCGTACACGAGCAGCGCCGCCACCAGCGCGCCGAGCAGACCGAGGGCCTGGGTGCTCAGACCGCCGTCCCAGCCGAGGACGATGCCGGCGACCACAGCCGTACCCGCGCCCTGGGTGATGCCCATCATGTCCGGGCTGGCGAGCGGATTGCGGGTAAGGGTCTGCAGCAGGGCGCCGGAGATGCCGAACGCGATGCCGACGAGCAGGCCCGCGAGGGCCCGGGGCAGGCGGAGTTCGTGGACGATGAGCTCGGTGCCGGGGTCGCCCGCGCCCACCAGGGCCCGCATCACATCGGTGAGCGGCAGGGAGATGTCCCCGATGGAGGTCTCCACCGTGAACAGCAGGAAGGCGGCCGCCGCGAGGCCCAGGCACACGGCCAGCAGCCGGGGCCGCAGCAGCCCGGAGACCGGCGGGACGGTGAGCCGGAAGGTGACGCGGTCGGCGGTGCGGCGGGCGGGCCGCTCCGCGGAGTCCTTCCCGCCCGGCACGGGCGCGAGTTCGGTGGTCATGGCCATAGCTCCGCGGGTCGTCGGCGGCGTACCGGGTGGTCATGGCCATAGCTCCGCGGCTCGTCGGCGGCGTACCAGGTCGTCATGGCTCACAGCTCCGCGAGTCGTCGGCGGCGTACCAGCGCGATGAAGAACGGGCCGCCGAGGAAGGCGACCAGGATGCCGGCCTGGATCTCGACCGGCCTGGCGATCAGTCGGCCCGCGATGTCGGCGGCCAGCAGCAGACAGGGCGCGAGCACGGCCGACAGGGGCAGCAGCCAGCGGTGGTCCGGGCCGATGCCGACGAGCCCGGCGAGGATGCGGGCGATGTGCGGGACGACCAGGCCGACGAAGACGACGGGCCCGATGACGGCGACGGCGCCGCCGGTGAGCAGGGTGACGGCCACCACGCCCTGGACACGGACCAGTCCGAGCCTGAGCCCCAGGGACCTGGCGACGTCGTCGCCGAGCGCGAGGCGGTTCAGGGCGGGCGCGGCGGCCAGGGCCAGGACGGCGCCGACCGCGAGGAACGGCAGGACGCGCAGCAGGACTTCCTCGTTCTGGTTGGCCAGGGATCCCGCGGACCAGAAGCGGTAGCGGTTCAGGGCATCCGGGTCGGTCAGGGCGATCGCGCTGGTCAGCGAGAACAGCAGGGAGGTCACCGCGACGCCGGCCAGGGCGAGTTTCACCGGCGTCGTGCCCGACCGGCCGAGCCCGCCCAGCAGATAGACCAGGACGCTGGCGGCGAACGCCCCGGCGAACGCGAACCAGATGTATCCGTAGACCGAGCCGATGCCGAGGACCCCGACGGACAGGACGACGGCGAAGGCGGCGCCCGCGCTGACACCGAGGATGCCGGGGTCGGCCAACGGGTTGCGGGTCAGCGCCTGCATCAGCGCGCCCGACAGGCCAAGCGCGGCGCCGGTGGCGAGTCCGAGGGCGGTGCGGGGCAGCCGTACCGACCAGATCACGTTGTCGATACGGGAGTTGGGCGCATCGCCGAGCAGTGTGTGCCAGACCTGGTCGAGGGGGACGCTGAGCGCGCCGAACGCCATGGACAGACCGCACAGCGCGAGAAGCGCCGCGCCGGACAGCGCGAGCAGGAGTACCGCGCGGGGGCCTTTCGCCGCCCTGACCGCAGAGGTCCCCACGTCCACTTCCTTTGGTCAGCCTTGCCTTAACTGTCTGGACTGTAGGGCGAGTTCGGCCACGGTCCCATCCCCTTGGGCAAATCTGTGCGCGGCCTATTAAATTAGGTAACCCTTACCTTACTATGGCGCCGATCCCCGGCCCAGGCCGGGAACGACCTGCCTGGGAGGGCGCGCTGCCGTGTGCGGTTCCGAGGAAGTCCTGGCCTACTGGCAGCGGTTGCTGACACCGCTTCCGCTGGAGATCTCGCTGCCCGTCGACCGGCCGCACCCGCCCGAGCCGGACCCCGGCCGGGCCACCCGCACCCTGTCCGGCGTCCCGGACGCCACGGACACCGAACTGCTCACCGCCTACGTCGCCCTGCTGCACCGCTACACCGGCACGGCCGATGTCACCGTGGGCCACGACGGGATCCCGTTACGTGTGTCCGTCGACCACGAGCCCACCTTCCAAGGGCTCCAGCGACGCGTGGAGCAGGCGTGGCAGGACGCCGAAACCCACCGGCTGCCCGTCGACATGCTGATCGACGAATTGCACCCCCGGCCCACGCGCGGCGGAGGGCTGTTCTTCAACACCGCGTTCGCCACGGCCGCACGGCCCGTCGGCGAACTGCCCGGCCCGGTGGACCTGTTGGTGGAGGTGCGCGAGGGGCAGGCGCGGGCGACGTACGATCCACGCCTGTTCGAGAGCGCGACCGTCGACCGGCTGCTCGGCCACTACCTGACCCTGCTGACCGACGCACTCGACCGCCCGGAAACCGCCGTCGACCGGCTGGAGTTGATGGGGGAGGCGGAGTACCGGCAGGTCGTCCTCGACTGGAACGCCACCGAGCACAGCGTCCCCGCGGCCACCTGGCCCGCGATGTTCGCCGAGCAGGTCCGTAGCCGCCCCGACGCCGTCGCCCTCGTCTTCGAGGACCAGGAACTCACCTACGCCGAGCTGGACGAGCGGGCCAACCGGCTCGCCCATGCCCTGCTCGCGCGCGGAGCAGGACCCGAGCGGATCGTCGCCCTGGCGCTGCCGCGCTCCATCGAGCTGATCGTCGCCGAGGTCGCCGTCCTCAAGTCCGGCGCCGCCTATCTGCCGATCGACCACGACTACCCGGCGGACCGCATCGCGTACATGCTCGGCGACGCCGCACCCGTCTGCATGGTCACCACCGAGGAGACCGCCGGGGACCTTCCCGAGCAGGACGGCATGGCCCTGCTGGTGCTCGACACGCCCGGCACGGCCGACGAGCTCGCGCGGCGCCCGGCCCACGATCCCGGCGCACCGATCACCGTGCACAGCGCCGCCTACGTCATCTACACCTCGGGCTCGACCGGCCGCCCCAAGGGCGTGGTCCTCGCCCACAGTGGTGTCGCGAAGCTCGTCGCCACCCAGACGGAACGGTTCGGCATCGGCCCGCACAGCAGGGTGCTGCAGTTCGCCTCGCCGAGCTTCGACGTCGCCTTCTGGGACCTGTGCCTCGGTCTGCTCTCCGGCGGCCGACTGGTCGTCGTACCGGCCGAGCGCCGGGTGCCGGGCGCGCCGCTCGCCGACTACGCGAACGCACACGGCATCACCTTCATGATCCTGCCGCCCGCGCTGCTCGCCGCGATGCCGGACGAGGTGCAACTGCCGCCGACCGCGGCCCTGTTGGCGGGCACCGAGCGGGTCTCCCCGGAACTGGTGGGCCGCTACGCGCGCGGGCGGATGATGTTCAACGCCTACGGCCCCACCGAGGCGACCACCAACTCCACGCTCGGGCTGTGCGACCCGGACATCCCGGCCGGAGCGATCGTGCCGATCGGAGTGCCCGACCCAGGCACCCGGGCCTATGTCCTCGACGCCAACCTCCGTCCCGTTCCCGCAGGCCTCACCGGCGAGCTGTACCTCGGCGGCGCGGGCCTCGCCCGGGGCTACCTGGGCCGCCCGGACCTGACCGCGGAACGGTTCGTCGCCGACCCCTTCGGCGCACCCGGCGAGCGGCTCTACCGCACCGGCGACCTCGTGCGCCGACGGGCCGACGGACGACTGGAGTTCCTCGGCCGCGCCGACGCCCAGCTCAAGATCCGCGGCTTCCGTATCGAACCGGGCGAGATCGAGTCGGTGCTGCGTGGCCACCCGGCCGTCGACCAGGTCACGGTCGTCGCCCGCGAGGACCGGCCGGGCGACCGGCGGCTCGTGGCGTACGTCGTGCCCGACCTGGACGGCTCGGGCACGCACGTGGAGGAGTGGAAGCAGGTCCACGAACTCCTCTACAGCGCGGCGGGTTCGGAGGGCTCCCAGGAGAACTTCGCGGGCTGGAACAGCATGTACGACGGACTCCCCATTCCCGTCGAGGAGATGCGGGAGTGGCGGGAGGCGACGGTCGAGCGCATCCGCGAACTCGGTCCGGCCCGCCGGGTGCTGGAGATCGGCGTCGGTAGCGGGTTGATCCTTTCCCGGATCGCGCCCGACTGCGAGGCCTACTGGGGCACCGACCTCTCCTCCGAGGCGATCGGCGCGCTGCGTGCCCAAGTGGACATCGCCGGGGTGGAACTGCGCGCCCAGCCCGCGCACGACACGACCGGACTGCCCGCCCACTACTTTGACACCGTCGTCCTCAACTCCGTGGCCCAGTACTTCCCGAGTGCCGACTACCTCACCGACGTCCTGCGCGCGGTGTCCGGGCTCCTTGCCCCCGGCGGGCGGATCTTCGTCGGCGACGTACGCAATCTGCGGCTGCTGCGCACCCTGCGCGCGGCCGTCGAGACTCGGCGCGCCGCGACCGACGACAAGAGCGCCCTGTGCGCCGCCGTGGAGCAGTCGGTGCGCTGGGAGGGCGAACTGCTGCTGGATCCGGACTACTTCGCGGCCCTCGACGGGTTCGACGCCGAGATCCGGATCAAACGGGGCGCCCATCACAATGAGCTGAACCGGTACCGGTACGACGTCGTGCTGTGCCCCGGGCCGCGGGCCCTCGGTCCCGACGAGCGCGAGATCCCGTGGGCGGAGGTCGGGCGGCTGGAGGTACTGTTCACCGAACGGCCCCCGCGGATCCGGGTCACCGGCATCCCCAACGCCCGGCTCGCCGACGACCTGGCGGACCTGCGGACGCTGGACGGCAGCAGCCGCGAGCCGGCACCCGGCGTCGACCCCGAGGACATCCACGCCCTGGCCGCCGAGCACGGCTACCGGGCGGCGCTGACCTGGAACGGCACCGCCGACGACGGCGCCTTCGATGCGGTCCTCGCTCTCACCGACCCGCACGCGGGCCTGTACCGGACCGCCGGCGCCTACCCGCACGCCAACCGCCCCGCCCCCTTCCGTGACGTGACCGCGCTGATGAGAACCCTGCGCGCACACGCCGCCGAATGGCTGCCCGACTACATGGTCCCCTCGGCGCTGGTGCCGCTGCACGCGCTGCCGATCACCCCGAGCGGCAAGATCGACGCGAGGGCGCTGCCCGCCCCGGACTACGGGGCGATGAGCTCCGGGCGGGCACCGAGCACCCCGCGCGAGAAGCTGCTGTGCCGCCTGTACGCCGAGGTGCTCGACCTGGACTCGGTCACGGCCGAGGACGACTTCCTGGCCCTCGGCGGGGACAGCATTACCGCCATCCAACTCCTCATCCGTGCACGGGAGTCGGGGCTCGGACTGACCACCCGTGATGTCTTCCGGCACCGCACCGTCGAGGCACTCGCCCAGGCGGCCGTCGAGCGCGTCGAGGAACACGCCGAGCAGGCCCCGCTGCTGGAGGTCGCTCCCGCCGAACTGGCCGAGATCCAGGGCAGGCAGCCCCTCGACATCGAGGAGCTGCTCCCGCTGACCCCGCTCCAGCAGGGCTTCTTCTTCCACTCGCTGACCAGCGGCACGCGCGATGACCTCTACGTCGTCCAGCAGGTGCTCGATCTGTCCGGACCGGTCGACGGCACCGCCCTGCGCCGCGCCGCACAGCACCTGCTGGACCGGCACGCACCGCTGCGGGCCGCCTTCCGCCAGGGCCCGGACGGCACCCCTGTGCAGATCATCACCCGGCGCGCCGAACTGCCCTGGCGGGAGGTCGACCTCTCGGCGCAGGACGGTGGGGTCCGGGCCGCGCTGGGCGAGGCGGTGGCGGCGGACGAACGGACCGCGGGCTTCGACCTGACCGCACCACCACTGCTGCGCTGCGCCCTGGTCCGCTTCGGAGGCCGACGAAGTCGCCTCATCCTGACGTTCCATCACATTGTTGCCGACGGCTGGTCGTTGCCCGTCCTGCACCGCGAACTGATGGCCTGCTACGGCACCGACACCCCGCCGCTCCCCGAGGTCACCCCGTATCGCGCCTTCCTGCGCCGCCTTGCCGTACAGGATCGGGACGCGGCCCGTGAAGCCTGGCGCACGGCGCTCGCCGGGCTCGACGAACCCACCCGGCTCGTCGACACCCCCGCCCCCGTGGCCCCGGTGCACCCGGCGCATGTCCGCGTGGAGCTGCCCGAGCGGACCACCGCGCGGCTGGTGGAGCGCGCCCGCGAGCACGGTGTCACTCTCGGCACCGTCGTGCAGGCCGCGTGGGGGCTGCTGCTCGGCCGTCTCACCGGGCGTGACGACGTGGTGTTCGGCACCACGGTCTCCGGCCGGGACGGCGAGGTCGACGGCATCGCGTCCATGGTGGGCCTGTTCATCAACACCCTTCCGACCCGGCTGCGTTGGGCTTCGGGCGAGGCGCTCGGGGAGCTGCTGACCCGCCTTCAGGAGGAGCAGGCACGGCTGCTCGACCACCAGCACCTCGGTCTCGCGGAGATCCAGCGGCTCGTCGGGCACGCGGGAGAGGGCGAACTCTTCGACACCCTGGTCGTGTTCGAGAACTACCCCGCGGAGACGGACCTGCGCGACGCCTCGGGCAGCGTCCGCATCACCGGCGACGCCTTCCATGACACCGTCCACTATCCGCTCGCCCTTGTCGTCAAGCCGGGGGAGCGGCTCGATCTGCGGCTCAAGCACCACGCTGAGCGCCTGGACGGCGACACCGTACGCCTGCTCGGCGACCGGCTGGCGCGCATGCTGGAGGCCCTCGCTGCCGATCCGGCACGCCCGGCCGCCGCCGTGGACCTCCTGTCACCGGACGAGGCACTGCGCGCCCACCCGGCCGGGGAGGAGCGCTTCGTCCCGTCGATCACCCTGCCCGAGGCGTTCGCGGCGCAGGTCGCCCGGACCCCGGACGCCACGGCCGTCGTCTTCGCGGACGAGCGGCTGACCTACGCCGAACTCGACGCACGCGCCGAGGAGTTGGCCGTACGGCTGCGCGGCCGCGGTGCCGGTCCGGGAACCTTCGTCGCGGTGGCCGTGCCCCGGTCGGCCGAGCTGATGGTGGCGCTGCTCGGCGTACTGAAGTCGGGCGCCGCCTATCTGCCGGTCGACCTGGATTACCCGGCCGACCGCATCGCCCACATGCTCGCCGACTCCGGCGCCACGACGGTCGTCACGCTGTCCGCGGACGCGGAACGGCTGCCGGAGCGGGCGGCCAATGCGGTGCTGCTGCTGGACGCCGAAGAAGACCCGGCCGAGCCCGCCCCCGCACACACCCCCCACCCCGACGACCCCGCCTACCTCATCTACACCTCCGGCTCCACCGGCCTCCCCAAGGGCGTCATCGTCACCCACCGCGCCATCGTCAACCGGCTCGCCTGGATGCAGGGCGAGTACGGGCTCGCGCCCGACGACCGGGTTCTCCAGAAGACGCCGTCCAGCTTCGACGTCTCCGTGTGGGAGTTCTTCTGGCCGCTCCTCGAAGGCGCGGCCGTGGTCCTCGCCCGTCCCGACGGACACCGCGACCCCGCCTACCTGGCCACGCTGGTCCGTGAACAGGGCGTCACCACCCTGCACTTCGTGCCGTCCATGCTGGAAGCCTTCCTCCAGTCGGACGAGGTGACCGCCGACCCCACCTGGGCAGCCTCCCTGCGCCGCGTGTTCAGCAGTGGCGAGGCGCTCCCGGCCGGTGCCGCCCACCGCTGGCGGGAGCTGACGGGCGTACCGCTCCACAACCTGTACGGCCCCACCGAGGCCGCCGTCGATGTCACCCACCACCCCTGCGAGGGCACCGACGAGGGCCCCTCCGTGCCCATCGGCCGACCGGTGTGGAACACCGCCCTGCGCGTGCTGGACGTCTGTCTGCGTCCGGTCCCCGACGGCGTCCCCGGCGAGCTGTACCTGACCGGCGTCCAACTCGCCCGCGGCTACCACGCCCGCCCCGCACTGACCGCCGAGCGCTTCACCGCCGACCCCTACGGGCCGCCCGGCAGCCGCATGTACCGCACGGGAGACCTGGTCCGGCGCCGCCCCGACGGCGTGATCGAGTACCTGGGCCGCACCGACCGGCAGGTCAAGCTGCGCGGCAACCGCATCGAGCCCGGCGAGATCGAGGCCGCGCTGACCCGGCTGCCGGTCGTAGCCCAGGCCGCGGTGACGGTACGGGACAACGCGCTCGTGGCCTACCTCGTACCACAGGCAGGCGCGTCCCTCGACCCGGCCGGAGTGCGCGAGGCCCTCGCGGGTTCGCTTCCCGCGCCCATGGTGCCCGCCTCCTACGTCGTCCTGGACGCCTTGCCGCTGACCCCCAGCGGCAAGCTCGACCGGAACGCGCTGCCGGCCCCGCAGGCGGAACGAGCCGCGGCCCGGGCACCGCAGAACCCCCGGGAACAGCTGCTCACCGAGATCTTCGCCGCCGTACTGAAGCTGCCGGACGTCGGTGTCGACGACGACTTCTTCCTGCTCGGCGGCGACAGCATCAGCTCCATTGCCGTCGCCAGCCGGGCCCGCCGGGCCGGACTGGTGCTCGGCCCGCGTGACGTCTTCGAGCACCGCACCCCGGCCGCGCTCGCGACCGCCGCGACCCTGGCCGAGCCCTCGAAGGCGCTGGCGTCCGAGTTCAGCCTCACCGAGGAGGATCGGGCCGGTGTCGAGCGGCTGGCCCCCGGCCTGATCGAGGACGTCTGGCCCCTCGCCCCTCTCCAGGAGGGCCTGTTCTTCCACTCCACGTACGACGACAGCGCCCTGGACGTCTACACCGTCCACGAGTCCTTCGACTTCACCGGACGTGTGGACGCCGAGCGCCTGCGGGCCGCGATCCGCACCCTGCTGGCCGGCAACCCCTCGCTGCGCGCCGGGTTCACCAGCGAAGGGCTGCGCCAGCCGGTGCAGTTCATCGTGCGGGATGCCGAGATCCCGCTGACCGAGGTGGACCTGTCAGGGCTGCCCGCAGCCGAACAGGACCGGCGGATGCGGGACTTGATGGGCGAGGAGCGGTCCCAGCGCTTCGACCTGACTCGCCCGCTGCTGTTCCGGATGCTGCTCGTACGGCTCGGGGACGGGCGCGGCGACCGGCTCGTGATCGGCCGTCATCTGATCCTGTGGGACGGCTGGTCGGCCTGGCTGTTCCTGGACCAGCTGTTCGCCCTGTACGAGAGCGGCGGCGACCCCGCCGACCTCGCCCGCCCCGGCTCGTACCGCGACTATTTGACCTGGCTGGAGCGCCAGGACGACGCCGAGGCGACCCGGGCGTGGCGTGCCGCGCTGGCCGGTTTCGAGGAGCCCACCCTGCTGGTGCCGGCCGTCGACGACCGCGGCCTCGAACCTGTGATCCCGCAGCACCTGGACGCCGTCCTCGACGCGGAGACCGCCGAGCGGCTGCGGGACACCGCCCGTCAGCACGGCCTGACCCTCAACACGGTGCTGAATGCCGCCTGGGGCCTGGTCCTCGCGGGCGCGTCCGGCCGTAGCGACATCGTGTTCGGTACGACGGTCGCCGGGCGGCCCAGCGAGGTGCCGGACGTCGAGAACGTCATCGGCATGTTCCTCAACACCGTGCCTGCCCGCATCGCCTTCGATCCGCGGGAGCCGGTGCTGGACCTGCTGCGCCGCGTCCAGGGCGAGCGGTTGGAGGTCATGCCGTACGAGTACCTGGGCCTGGGTGTCCTCCAGGCCGAGACGGGGCATCGTCGGCTGTTCGACACGCTGTTCGTGCTCCGCAACGCCGACACCGACGAGCGGCTCGCCGAGTTGCGCGAGCGGCACGGAGCGACGGCGGTGGCCAATGTGGACGCCACCCACTACCCGGCCAACCTTGTCGTGACGCCCGGCGAGCGGGTGCGCGTCACCCTCGCCTACCGCCCCGATCTGCTGGACGACGCGTATGCGCGCGGCCTGTTGGACCGGTTCGTGCTGCTGGTCGGCAGGCTGGTGGCCGACCCGTCAGCCGCCGTCGGCTCGCTGTCCGCGCTGCTGCCCGCCGAGGTCGACGCGCTGGCCCGCGAGGAGGCCGACCACCGGCAGCCCGTGCCGCACGAGACCGTGGCGGACATGCTGGCCGCCCAGGCGGCTCGTACCCCGGACGCCACGGCCCTCGTCTTCGGCGACCGGACCGTCACATACGCCGAACTCGACGCCCGCTGCAACCGCATGGCCCGGCTGCTGATCGCCCGTGGCGCCGGACCCGAGAAAGTCGTCGCCCTCGGGCTGCCGCGCTCGATCGACACGGTGGTGGCGCTGTTCGCGGTGCTGCGCACCGGTGCCGCGTATCTGCCGCTGGAGCTGGACCACCCGGCCGAACGGCTCTCGCTGATGCTGGCCGACGCCCGCCCGCTGCTCCTGCTGACGACCGAGGCGGTCTCCCGGACGCTGACGGATGACACCCCGCGCGTGCTGCTCGACGACCCCGGCACGCTCAGGGGCCGCTCCACCGAACCGGTCGCCCGGGACTTCAGCCTGGACCACCCCGCCTACGTCATCTACACCTCCGGCTCGACCGGCCGCCCGAAGGGTGTCGTCACGCCGTACATCGGCCTGACGAACATGCAGCTCAACCACCAGAAGGAGATCTTCGCCCCGGCGATCGCCGCGGCCGGCGGACGGCGGCTGCGCATCGCGCACACCGTGTCGTTCGCGTTCGACATGTCCTGGGAGGAGCTGCTGTGGCTCGTCGAGGGCCACGAGGTGCACATCTGCGACGAGGAGCTGCGCCGGGACGCGACCGCGCTGGTGGCCTACTGCGAGGAGCACCGCGTCGACGTGGTGAACGTGACCCCGACGTACGCCCATCTCCTCATCGAGGAGGGACTGTTGGAGGGCCACCGTCCGCCGCTGGTGCTGCTGGGCGGCGAGGCGGTCACCGAGACGGTGTGGAACACGCTGCGGGACACCGAGGGCACCTACGGCTACAACCTGTACGGGCCCACCGAGTACACGATCAACACCCTCGGCGGCGGCACCCACGACAGCGCGACCCCGACCGTCGGCCGCCCGATCCGTGCCACCCGCGCCCGCATCCTCGACACCTGGCTGCGGCCCGTGCCGGAGGGCGTGGCGGGCGAGCTGTACATCGCCGGAGTGGGCCTGGCCCGCGGCTACCTCGACCGGCCGTCACTGACCGCCGAGCGGTTCGTGGCCGACCCGTACGGGCAGCCCGGCGAGCGCATGTACCGCACCGGCGACCTGGTACGGCGCCGCCCGGACGGCAACCTGGACTTCCTCGGCCGCACCGACGACCAGGTCAAGATCCGCGGCCACCGGGTGGAGCTCGGCGAGATCGAGACCACGCTCACCCAGCACCCCGAGGTCTCCCAGGCCGCCGTGATCGCCCGCGACGACACCTCCGCGCCCGGCACGAAGCGGCTCGTGGGGTACGTCGTCCCCGCCGAACCCGACGCCGAGGCCCAACAGGCGGCCGAACGGGCGCAGATCGGCGAGTGGCGGGAGATCTACTCCGCCGAGTACACCGAGATCGGCACCGCCGTCTTCACCGAGGACTTCGCGGGCTGGGACAGCTCCTACGACGGGGCTCCCATCCCCGTGGAGCAGATGCGGGAGTGGCGCGAGGCGACCGTCGAGCGGATCCGCGAGCTCGGGCCGAGGCGCGTCCTGGAGATCGGCGTAGGCTCCGGCCTGTTGCTGTCTCAACTCGCCCCGGACGCCGCGGCGTACTGGGCTACCGACTTCGCGGCGCCCGTGATCCGCAAGCTCGGTGAGGAGCTGAAGGCCGACCCGGAGCTGGCCCGCAAGGTCGAACTGCGCTGCCAGGCCGCTGAGGTGACGGACGGACTGCCGACCGGGTACTTCGACACGGTCGTCATCAACTCCGTCGTCCAGTACTTCCCGAGCCTGGACCATCTGCGCAAGGTGATCCGGGGCGCGCTGGAGCTGCTCGCACCGGGCGGGGCGCTGTTCCTCGGCGATGTCCGGGATCTGCGCCAGGCGCGGGTGTTCCAGACCGGTATCCAGGTCGCCCGCACGGACGCGGATCCCGAGGCCCTGCGCCGGGCCGTGGACCGCGGACTTGCCCTGGAGAAGGAACTCCTCGTCGACCCCGACTGGTTCACCACCCTCGGCGTCGGCGTCGAACTGCGCACGAAGGCGGGGCGGCACCACAACGAGCTGACGCGATACCGGTACGACGTGGTGCTGTACGCCGACACGACGGATGCCGTCCGACTGGATGGGGTTCCCGAGCTGGACCGTGGCGCTCTGCGGGGGCACCTGGACGGGTCCGGGCCGTTCCGGGTCCGACGGATCCCTGACGCGCGCACGGCGGGCGACCTGGCCGCGATGCGCGCCATGGACTCGGAGCCGTTGCCGGACACCGGTGAGGAGCCGGAGGATCTGCGGCAGCTGGGGGAGTCGTACGGCTATCGCGTGCTGACCACATGGTCCGACGAGCCGGGTTTCTTCGACGCCGTGTTCGTGCCCGCCGAACGGACTGGCCGCACTCTGGGTCTGTATCGCCCCCACGGGGCGATCCTTTACGCCAACACCCCGACCGCCACCCGTGGTCAGGGCGCGCTGGTGCGGCGCTTGCGGGACGACCTGGGGCGGAGGCTGCCCGGCTATATGGTCCCGGCCGCCTTCGTGGTGCTGCCGCGGCTGCCGATGAACGACAACGGCAAGCTCGATGTACGGGCGCTGCCGGATGCCGAGCCCGCGGTTGCTCTGTCGGAGGGGCGCGGGCCGCGCACGCCTGTGGAGGAGGTGCTGTGCCGGCTCTTCGCCGAGGTGCTGGGGCTGCCCCGCACCGGCGCGGAGGACAACTTCTTCGACCTGGGCGGTCATTCGCTGCTCGCGACCCGGCTGATCAGCCGGGCACGGACCGAGCTGGGTGCGGAGCTGGCGATCCGGGACCTGTTCGAGGCCCCGACGCCGGAGGCGCTGGCCCTGCGCGCGGAGGCCGGGCGCCCGGCTCGCCCCGCGCTGGCGCCCGCGGCCGAACGTCCCGAGCGGATCCCGCTGTCGGCGGCCCAGCGTCGGCTGTGGCTGGTCGAGCGGATCGCCGGAGGCTCGGTCGCGTACAAGTTCCCGCTCGTCTTCCGGCTGCGTGGCGCCCTCGATCTCGACGCTCTCCGTGCCGCGTTGAGCGACGTCGTCGGCCGTCACGAGACCTTGCGCACCCGGATCCTGGAGGAGGACGGTGAGCCATACCAATGGATCGCAGGTGCCGGTGAGCCCGAGTTCCTCGTCGCGGACTGCTCCGAGCACGAACTGGCCGCCCGCATCGAGGCCACCCAGCGCCGCCCCTTCGACCTGAGCACCGAACTCCCGGTGCGTGCGGAGGTGTTGCGGCTCGGTCCGGACGACCATGTGGTGGCGCTGATGCTGCACCACATCGCCACCGACGAGTGGTCCGACCGGCCCTTCCTCACCGACCTGACCACCGCCTACCTGGCCCGCCGCGAGGGCCGCGCACCCGACTGGGCCCCGCTTCCGGTCCAGTACGCCGACTACACGCTCTGGCAGGACACGCTGCTCGGCCAGGTCGGCGCCGGACAACTCGCCCACTGGACCGAGACCCTGCGCGAACTCCCCGAGGAACTGCCCCTGCCCCTCGACCGGCCCCGCCCGGACGAGCCCACCGGACGCGGCGGCCGGGTCCGCCTGGAGCTGGACCCCGGCACCGGCCGCGCCCTGCGCGAACTGTCCCGCGCCACCGGCACCAGCATGTTCATGCTGTTCCAGGCCGCCACTGCCGCGCTGCTGCACCGGCTGGGCGCGGGGGAGGACATCCCGCTGGGCGCCCCCGTCGCGGGCCGCGCCGACGAGGCGCTCAACGACCTGGTCGGCTTCTTCGTCAACACCCTCGTCCTGCGCACCGACACCTCCGGCGCCCCCACCTTCCGGGAGCTGCTGGCCCGGGTGCGGGAGGGCGACCTGGCGGCCTTCGAGCACCAGGACCTGCCCTTCGACCACGTCGTCGAGGCACTCAACCCGCCCCGGGTGACCGGCCGCAACCCGCTCTTCCAGGTCATGCTCGGTTACCACTACCGGCCCGACGGCGACCCCGACGTGCTCGAACTGCCCACCGAGTGGTTCGACATGGACACCGGGACGGCCAAGTTCGACCTCCACTTCACCTTCGTGGACGAGACCGGTCCTGGCCGTCTGCTGCTGCTCCTGGAGCACGCGCTCGACCTGTGCGACGAAGCGACCGCGCGTCGGCTCGCGCGGCACTTGATCCGGTTGCTGGAACAGGTGGCTGCCGATCCGGACCTGCCGGTCCGTGACCTGGACCTCCTGGACGCCGACGAACGTCACCTGGTGATCGAGGGATGGAACGACACCGCGCACGAGGTCGCTCCGACGACCCTGCCGGAACTGTTCCGCGCCCAGGCCGCCCGCACACCGGACGCCCTTGCCCTCGTCTTCGGCGAACAGCGCCTGACCTACGCCGAGTTGGACGCCCGAGTCGAGCACACGGCACGGGTCCTGGCCGGGATGGGCGTCGGCCCCGAGCGCACAGTGGGCGTGGCACTGCCTCGGTCGGTCGAGCTGGTGGTGGCGCTGCTCGCGGTGCACAGAGCCGGTGGGGCGTATCTGCCGCTGGACGCCGGCCATCCGGCGGAGCGGCTGGCGTTCACGCTGGACGACGCGCGGCCCGTGTGCGTGATCCGGGACGCGCTGCCGGGCGGCGCCGAGGGTGAACTCCCCGCCGCATACGACCCGTTGAGTCCCGCCTATGTCATCTACACCTCGGGGTCGACGGGCCGCCCGAAGGGAGTCGTCGTCCCGCACGAGGGCATCGCCAACCGCCTGCTGTGGATGCAGGACGCCTACGGACTCACGGCCGAGGACCGGGTACTGCAGAAGACCCCGGCCGGGTTCGATGTGTCGGTGTGGGAGTTCTTCTGGCCGCTGATCACCGGAGCCACGCTGGTGGTTGCGCCGCCGGAGGCCCACCGGGACCCGGCCCGCCTGGCCGCGCTGATCCAGGAACAGGGCGTCACCACCGCGCACTTCGTGCCCTCGATGCTCCAGGTGTTCCTGGAGGAGCCGGCCGCCGCGCACTGCATGGGACTGCGCCAGGTGATGTGCAGCGGCGAGGCGCTGCCGCTCGCGGTGGCCGAGCGCTTCCACCGTCGCCTGCCCGCCCGGCTGCACAACCTGTACGGCCCCACGGAGGCGTCCGTCGACGTCACGGCGACCGAGGTGCCCACCGGGGTCGGCCAGGTGACCATCGGCCGCCCGGTGTGGAACACCCGCGCCTACATCCTGGACGCCGCCCTGCGCCCGGTGCCGCCGGGTGTCGCGGGGGAGCTGTACCTCGCGGGCGTCCAGCTCGCCCGCGGCTACCTCCACCGCCCTGGTCTCACCGCCGAGCGGTTCGTCGCGGACCCGTACGGCGGGCCCGGCGCCCGGATGTACCGCACGGGCGACCTGGCCCGGTGGCTGCCCGACGGCACGCTCGACTTCCTCGGCCGCACCGACGACCAGGTCAAGCTCCGCGGTATGCGCATCGAACCCGGCGAGGTGGAGGCGGTCCTCGCCCGGCATCCGTCCGTCGGGCACGCCGTCGTCGTCGCGCACGAACAGCGGCTCGTGGCCTACCTCGTACCGGCCGCCGGAGACACCGCGGACCCGGCGGAGCTGCGCCGCCACAGCGCCGCCGCCCTGCCCGAGCACATGGTCCCCGCCGCCTTCGTCCCCCTGTGCGCGCTGCCGCTCACGCCCAACGGCAAGCTGGACCGCAGTGCCCTGCCCGTGCCCGACTTCGCCGCCGAGAGCTCCGTGGGCGGGCGGCCGCGCACACCCCGCGAGGAGATCCTCTGCGGCCTGTTCGCCGACGCCCTGGGCCTGCCCGGGGTCGGCGTCGATGACGACTTCTTCGCCCTGGGCGGTCACTCCCTGCTGGCCATGCGACTGGCCGCGCGGATCCGTGCCGCACTCGGCGTCGAGGTGTCCCTGCGCACGGTGTTCGAGGCGCGGACGGTGGCCCGGCTCGCGCAGACCGGTACGGCTCCCGCCGCCGCCCGCCCGGAGCTCACGGTCCGCCCGCGCCCCGAGCGGCTGCCGCTCTCCTCGGCCCAGCGGCGGCTGTGGGTGCTGTACCAGGTGGAGGGCCCCAGTGCGACGTACAACATCCCCTCGGCCTGGCGGCTGACCGGGGCGCTGGACGTCGAGGCGCTGCGGGCCGCGGTGCACGATCTGGTCGTACGGCACGAGACGCTGCGCACGGTCTTCCCCGACGAGGAGGGCCGGGCGTATCAGCGGGTGCTGGCACCGGACGAGGTCCACATCCCGTTCGAGGTGGCGGACACCGACGAGGAGCAGCTCGCCGAGCGGCTGGCGGAGGCGGGGGCGTACGGCTTCGCCCTGGACCGCGAACCCCCGTTGCGTGTCCATGTGTTCCGCACCGGTGAGGATCAGTGGACCCTGCTGCTCCTGCTGCATCACGTCGCCGGTGACGAGTGGTCGGACGCCCCCCTGAACCGGGATCTGGCCCTCGCCTACGCCTCCCGTACCCGGGGGCGGGCGCCGGAGTGGGCGCCGCTGCCGGTTCAGTACGCCGACTACACGCTGTGGCAGGAACAGCTGCTCGCCGAGGTCGGTGAGCAGCAGATCGCCTACTGGAAGTGGGCGTTGGCCGGGCTGCCCGAGGAACTGGCGCTGCCCGCCGACCGGCCGCGGCCGCTGGAGGCCAGCTACCGGGGAGGCTCGGCCGATCTCTCCCTCGACGCCGAACTGGCCGCGGAACTGCACCGGTTGGCCCGCGACAACGGCGTCAGCGTCTTCATGGTGCTCCAGGCCGCGGCGGCGACCCTGCTCACCCGGCTGGGCGCCGGGCACGACATCCCGATCGGCAGCCCGATCTCCGGGCGCACCGACGCGGCCCTCGAGGACCTGGTCGGGTTCTTCCTCAACACCCTGGTGCTGCGCACCGACACCTCCGGCGACCCCACCTTCCGGGAGCTGCTGGCCCGGGTGCGGGAGAGCGATCTCGCGGCCTTCGACCACCAGGACGTCCCGTTCGAGCGGCTGGTGGAGGTGCTCAATCCGGCCCGCTCGCTCGCCCGGCACCCGCTGTTCCAGGTGATGGTGGTGTATCTGGCGGCCGGTGAGGAGGACGCGGGGCTCGACGGGCTGCGCGCCCGCCGGGACGACGTGGCGCAGACGACGGCCAAGTTCGATCTGTCCTTCGACTTCGTGGAGCGCGCCGACGGCAGCGGCGGTGTCGACGGCGTGTTGGAGTACAGCGCCGATCTGTTCGACCACGCCACCGCGCAGTCCTTCGCCGACCGGCTGCGGCGCGTCCTACGAGCCGTGGCCGCTGACCCGGACGTCACCGTGGGCCGGATCGACATCCTCGACGCGCACGAACGACAGCGCCTGCAAGGGGGTTGGCACAGCAGGCCTGCCCTTGGCGCGCCGACGACCGTGCCCGCGCTGTTCGAGCAGCGGGTGCGCGAGTGCCCCGAGCTGCCAGCGGCGGCGTCCGACGGCGTCGAGCTCACCTTCGCCGAGCTCGACACGGAGGCCAACCGGCTCGCCCGGCTGCTGGTGGAACTCGGCGCGGGTCCCGAGCGGTTCGTGGCGCTGGCGCTGCCGCGCACCGCACGGTTCCTGGTGGCCGTCCTCGCGGTGCACAAGGCGGGCGCGGCCTATCTGCCGCTCGACCCGGACGCGCCGCGGGAACGCACGGCCGACGTCCTCGACGACGCCCGCCCCGTAGTGACGCTCACCACCCGCGAGTTCACGGGCATCCTGCCCACGGGCACCGAGCGGCTGGTCCTGGACGAGCCCAGCACGACCGAGCGGATCGCCGCCCAGGACGCGACCGGCCTCGACCGGACCCGCCTGCTGAGGCCCCGTCACCCCGCCTATGTCATCTACACCTCCGGCTCGACCGGCCGTCCCAAGGGAGTCGTGGTCACCCACGAGACCCTCGGCAACCTCTTCCACAGCCACCGCGAGACGCTGTACCGATCCGCCATCGAGGCCACGGGACGGCGGCATCTGAGGGCCGGACACGCCTGGTCGTTCTTCTTCGACGCCTCCTGGCAGCCCCAGCTGTGGCTGCTGGACGGGCACTGCGTCCACATCGTCTCCGAGGAGGTCCGGCGCGACCCCGAACTGCTCGCGGCGGCCGTGCGCGAGCACCGCTTCGACTTCCTGGAGGTCACGCCGTCGCTGTTCGCGCAGATGGCAGACAGCGGACTGCTCGAAGGCGACGACTGCCCGCTTTCGGTCGTCGGCGTCGGCGGCGAGGCGGTACCGGTCGCCCAGTGGCGGCGGCTGGCCGAGCTGCGCGGCACCGAGGCGTTCAACCTGTACGGGCCGACGGAGTCGACCGTGGACGCCCTGGTGGCGCGGGTGCGCGACAGTGAACGGCCGCTGGTGGGGCGGCCGGTGGCCGGTACTCGGGCCTACGTCCTGGACGGGCTGCTGCAGCCGGTGCCGCCGGGCGTGACGGGCGAGCTGTACCTCGCGGGCGGCGGACTGGCCCGCGGCTACCTGGGCGCTCCCGCGCTGACGGCGGAGCGGTTCGTGGCCGACCCCTTCGGCGCGCCCGGATCACGCCTGTACCGCACCGGCGACCTGGCCCGCTGGACGGCCGACGGGCGCCTGGACTATCTCGGCCGGGCCGACGACCAGGTCAAGATCCGCGGCTTCCGCATCGAACCGGCCGAGATCGAGTCCGTACTCGCCGCTCATCCGACGGTCGGGCAGGCCCTGGTGACGGTACGTCAAGAGGGCGTGCGCAAGCTGCTGGTGGCGTACGTGGTCGCCTCCCCGGGCGCCGTACCGGACCCGGCGGAGCTGCGCGGCCATGTCGCGGGCCGGCTCCCCGACCACATGGTCCCGGTGGCCGTCGTCGCGCTGAACCGGTTCCCGCAACTGGCGAACGGCAAGCTGGACCGGGCCGCCCTGCCCGCACCTGACTTCTCCGCCCTGTCCTCCGGGCGCGGGCCCGCCACGCCCGTGGAAGAGACGCTCTGCGCGGTCTTCGCCGAAGTGCTGGGGCTCGAACAGGTTGGCGTGGACGACGACTTCTTCGCTCTGGGCGGCGACAGCATCGTGGCGATGCAGCTCGTCGGCCGGGCCCGGGCGGCGGGCGTACGGATCACTCCGCGGCTCGTCTTCCGGCACCGCACGGTCGCCGCGCTGAGCACGGTCGCCGACACCGCCGCGCCGCGCCTTGAGGACGACGGCACCGGAACCATCCCGCTCACGCCGGTCATGCACTGGCTGCGCGAACTGGGCGGCCCCTTCTCGACGTACCACCAGTCCGCGCTCGTCCGTACGCCCGCGGAGCTGGACCTGGCGGGTCTGACCGCCGTGCTCCAGGCCCTGGCCGACCGGCACGACCTGCTGCGGGCCAGGCTGGTGCGGCCCTCGCGGGAGACCACCGAGGACTGGTCGCTGCACGTCCCGCCGGTCGGCGCGGTCGACGCCGCCGGGTGGCTCGACCGGGTGGACGTGGCCGGGCTCGATGCCGAGGCTCTGAGCGATGCCGTACGCGAACACGCCCATGCGGCACGGGCGTTGCTGGATCCGGACGCGGGCGCCCTGGTGCGGGCGGTGTGGTTCGACGCGGGCGAAGCGCCCGGACGGCTGCTGCTGATGGCCCACCATCTCGTCGTCGACGGGGTGTCCTGGCGGGTGCTGCTGCCGGACCTGGCGGCGGCCTGGCAGGACGTGTCCGCCGGGCGCGCGGTGCGGCTCGACCCGGTGGAGACCTCCTTCGCCCGCTGGGCCCGGCTGCTCACCGAGCGGGCGCAGGAGCCTGCCCGGGAGGCGGAACTCCCGGTCTGGACAGCCGTATTGGACGGCGGCACCCAGCCCTTCCCGCTCGCCCGCGCCCTGGACCCGGACCGCGACACCACCGCGACCCAGCGGGAGGTCGTCCTGCGGCTGCCTGCCGAACACACCGGACCGCTGCTGTCCGCCGTGCCCGCGGTGTTCGGCGCCGGGGTCAACGACGTGCTGCTCGCGGGGCTCGCGCTCGCCTTCGCCGACTGGCGGCGGCGCGCCGGCGGAACCGACACCTCGGTCCTGATCGACCTGGAGGGCCACGGCCGCGAGGAGGAACTGGCCGGGGACAGCGCCGATCTCTCCCGTACGGTCGGCTGGTTCACCAGCGTCTTCCCGGTACGGCTCGCTCCGGGACCGGTCGACCCCGCCGAGGCCTTCGCGGGCGGACAGGCGGCCGAGGACGCCGTACGCCGGGTGCGCGAGCATCTGGCGTCGCTGCCCGCGAACGGCGTCGGCTACGGCCTGCTGCGCCACCTCAACCCCCGCACCCGCGAGGTGCTGGCCGCCCGGGAACCGGCCCGCGTCGAGTTCAACTACCTGGGCCGGTTCGGCATCCCCGAGGAGACGGACTGGTCGTACGCGCCCGAGGAGGACGCGGCCGACATCGGACCCGGGCCCGCGATGCGGCAGGGCCACGCCCTGACCGTCGACGTGGTGACCGAGGACCGGGCGGACGGGCCGGTGCTGGCCGCCCACTGGTCTTATCTGGAAGGCCTGCTGGCGCGCGAGACGGTTCAGGACCTCGCCGAGACATGGTTCCGGGCGCTGGAAGGGCTCGTCGCACGGGCAGAGCGCAATCGTCGACCGTAGGACCCTGAGGAGAGGAAGAGCATGAGCAATCCCTTCGAGGACCCCGAGGGCGTCTACCTGGTGCTCGTCAACGACGAGAACCAGCACAGCCTGTGGCCGGACTTCGCCGACGTACCGGCCGGCTGGCGGGTGGTCCACGGGCCCGCGGCGCGGCAGGCCTGCCTGGAGTACGTCGAGACGCACTGGACCGACATGCGGCCGCGGAGCCTCGCCGAGGCCATGGACAGCTGAGCGCGTGAGAAGGGGGGCGGCCGCGGGGCCGCCCCCCCTCATGTGGGTCAGGACGCGGGCTGGTCCACCTTCGTGTCCGCCTTGCCGTCGACGGCCGCGGCGAGCTGCGGGACCAGCCGCTCGACGACGTACGGCAGGCTCAGGACCGTGCCCATGGAGAGCGCGTTGCCGTAGTCGCTCGCCTCGTCGACGTAGACCTCGCGGCCTTCCCCGACCACGCCCAGATCCTTGTACGAGGCGTCCTTGTGCAGCTTGTCGGCGTCCTTGACCACGTCGGCGACCTGCCACACGATCGCGTCCTGGTCGAGCAGGTCGGTGCGCTCCTTGCTGATGTTCGCGCCGAACTGGTCGCCGATCGCCTTGTCCAGATCCTTCGGCAGCGAGAAGCCGAGGTCGGTGAGGAGGTGCGAGCGCGGGTCCTGGCTCCCGAAGACGAACATGCCCTCGTACGGCGTCGCCATCACGGCCGACTTCCCCGCGAACTCGGGGTGCTCCTTGACGGCTGCCGCGATCGTGTCCTCGGTCTCCTTGACGGCCGCAGTGGCCTCCTCCGGCTTGCCCAGCGCCTTGCCGATCGTCTCGGTCTGCTCCTGCCAGGGCACGCCGTAGTCGTTGTACTGCTTGGGCTGGGCGACGACGGGGGCGAACTTGGACAGCGACTCGTACTGCTCCTTGGTGAGCCCGCCGTACACGGCGAGGATCAGGTCCGGCTTGAGCGCGGCGATCTTCTCCACCTGCGGCCCGGTGCCGGTGTCCTTGAGCACGGTCGGCGCCTCGGCCCCGGCGAGCTTGTCCTCGGCCCAGGGGCCGACGGCGCCCTTGTAGCCGCCGAGCCACTCGGTGGTGCCGACCGGGACCTTGCCGAGGGCGAGGACCGAGTCCTGGTCGGTGAGGCCGACGGTGACGATCCGCTTCGGCTCGGACTCGACCGTCGTACTACCGTACTTGTGCGCGATGGTGACCGGGAAGGCGGCGCCGCCGGAGGCGCTTGCCTTCGGGTCGGTGCCCGAGGTGTCGGCGTCCGAGTCGTCGTCGCCGCAGGCCGTGGCGGCGGTGAGGAGCAGCAGGGAGGAGGCGAGCGCGGCGGCGAGCCGGGGGGCTCTGCGGGAGCGGAACATCGGTGGTCCTTCTGTTCGGTTGCGGTGGAGGTGCGGCTAGGAGCGGGTGTCGGACCAGGCCTCCCAGAGGGTGGCGTAGCGTCCGCCGGCGGCACGCAGTTCGTCGTGGGTGCCGGTCTCGACGACGCGTCCCGAGTCCATGACGACGATCCGGTCGGCGGTCGCCGCCTGGCTGAGCCGGTGGGCCACGATCAGCGCGGTACGGCCGTCCACGGCGCGGGCGACCGCCTTCTCCAGCGCCCGCGCCCCGGCGCTGCCCGCTTCGGCGGTGGCCTCGTCGAGGATCACCAGGGGCGGGTCGGCGAGGATCAGCCGGGCGAGCGCCAGGGCCTGGGTGCGGTCGCCGGTGAGCCGGTGGCCGCCGTCGCCGACGACCGTGGCCAGGCCCTCGGGCAGTGCCTCGGCCCAGGCCAGGGCGTCTACGCGGTCGAGAGCGGCGCGCAGTTCGTCGTCGGTGGCGTCGGGTTTCGCCAGCCGGAGATCGTCGGCGAGCGGGCCCGCGAAGACGTGGGTCTCCTGGGTGATCAGGGCGAGGGTGCGGCGGACGGCGGCCGGGCCGAGCTCGGTCGGCGGGACGCCGTCGACCAGGACGGTGCCGGCGGTGGGCGGCTGGATACCGGCGACGAGTCTGGCCAAGGTCGTCTTACCCGCTCCGCTCGCGCCTACGAGGGCCACCCGCTCCCCATGACGGATCGTCAGGTCGATGTCGTGCAGGACCGGATGGCCGGGCCGGTAGGCGTGCCGCAGTCCGCGCACGATGACCTCGACCCGTCCCGTCCCGCCCGGCCGCGCAGTCTCAGCGGGCTGCGGCTGCTCGGTGACGCCGACGAGCCGCGCCAGGCCCGCCGTCGCGGACTGGGCGTCGTCGAGGAGGACGAGGGCGGCGTTGATGGGGGTGAACAGGCTGTGGAAGTACAGGGCGGCGGCGGTCGCCGTACCGATGGACGCCGAGCCCTGGCGGACCAGCCAGTACCCGGTGAACAGGACGGCGGCGAGCCCGATGTACTCGGCGATGTGCAGCCGGCTGTAGAAGCCCAGGACCAGCCGCACCCCGCGCATCGTCAGCGCCACCACGGACCGGGACCGCTCGGTGACCCGCTCGGTGTGTTCCCGCTCCAGCCGGAACGCCCGCACGGTGGAGTGGCCCGCGATGGTGTCGAGGAGTTGCTGCTGCTGGGCGCCCGCGGCCACGCGCTGCTCGGCGTAGAGCGGGACGGCACGGGCCACGTACCAGCGCGCGGTGGCCACCTGCACGGGCGCCGCCAGTAGCGCGGCCAGCAGGAACCGCCAGTCGAGCAAGGCCATCGCGGCCAGCGTGAGGAAGATGGTCAGCAGCGAACGGGCCAGTTCCGGGAGGGCGTTGCGCACGGCGTCGGCGACAAGGGAGACATCGGCGGTGACCCGGGACGTCAGATCACCGGCACCGGCCCGCTCCACCCGTTCCAGCGGCAGGCCGAGGGCCCGTTCGACGAACTGCTCGCGCAGCCGGGCCAGCGTGGTCTCGCCCAGCCGGGAGATCAGCGACAGACCGAACCCGGCGGTGACGCCCTGGGCCACGGCGACGGCCACGAGCAGCGCGGCCGTGATGGTGATCGCGTCGACGGACCCGCGATCGGCAGCCAGGTCGACGATCCGGCCCAGCAGCGGCTGGGCGAGCAGGCCGACGGCGGTGGAGCCGACCATGACAGCGAACGCGGTCAGGGCCAACGTCCGTTGCGGACACAGCAGTTGCCCGACGGCGGCACGGGTTCGGGCGGTGGTCGCGACGGGAAGCAGCGCGGACTCGGAGGGGGTCGTGACCCGGGGTTCGCTCATGCCAGCACCGCCGTACGGTAGGCGCCGTGCCGGTGGACCAGCCGCTCGTGCACGTCGGCCGCCGCGACCGAGCCCCGGTCGAGGAGGACGACCCGGTCGGTCACGGCGAGCAGGGCCGGGCTGTTGGTCACCAGAACCGTGGTACGGCCGCCGCGCAGTTCCCGCAGACCGGCCGCCATCCGGACCTCGGTGACGGCATCGACCGCCGTCGCGGGCTCATGCAGGACCAGGACCGGGGCGTCGGCGGCCAGCGCCCGGGCCAGTGCCACCCGCTGCCGCTGGCCTCCGGAGAGCGAGCGCCCACGGGCGGTGACGGCGGTGTCGGCGCCGTCGGGCAGGGTGCGGACGACCTCGTCGGTGCCGGACGCGGTGATCGCGGCGGCGACGGGGGCGTCCGGTCCGGCGGCCGCGGTGACGTTGTCCCGGAGGCTCCCCTCGAACAGGTCCGCGTCGTGCTCGGCGACGAGGAGCGCGGCCCGCAGCTCGGAGAGGCCCAGTTCGGTCAGCTCCGTGCCGTCGAGTTCGACGGCGCCCTCGTCGGGGTCGGCGTGGCGGGCGAGGAGGTGGAGCAGGGCGGCGGCGTCGGCGGGGTCGGTGGTGACGACGCCGACCGTCTCGCCGGGCGCGATGTCCAGCTCCAGCTCCCGCAGGGGGCCGTACGACAGGCCGCGCAACCGCAACCGGCCCTCGACGCGGGTCAGTACACCGTCGTTCGGTGTCACGGCACGTTCGGCGGCGAGGACGTCCGCGATCCGGGCGGCGGAGGCACGTCCCTGCGCCAACTCGGCGTTGACCCAGGAGAATTCGGAGAGCGGGCCGATGAGGAAGAGGGCGAGCGCGACGGCGGAGACCAGCTCGCCGAGGCTGATGTCACCGCGTGCGGCGAGCCGTCCGCCGACCAGGGCGACCAGGGCCAGGAACGCGCCGGTGAGCATGGTCACGACGCCGCTCTGCCAGGCCTCGGCCCGGGCCGCGCGCAGGGTGGCGGTGAGCGAGTCCTGGCTGATCCGGCGGTAGCGGGCGACGGCCGCCGGTTCGGCGCCGATGCCCTTGAGCACCCGCAGTCCGGCCACCAGGTCGGCCGCGACGCCCGAGGCCCGGGCCGCGCGCTCCTGTTCGGTCTCGCTGCGCCGCTCCAGGGGCTTGCTCAGCAGATGCCCCAGCCACAGCAGCAGTGGTGTGCCGAGCAGGACGAGGAGACCGAGGGGAAGGGACATCCGCAACAGGACGACTGCTCCGACCGCGAGGCCGGTCGCGCCCGCGATGCCGACGATCAGGGCCATCGCGACGGCGCCGACCCGTTTGGCGTCCTCGGTGGCGGTGTTCGCCAGCTCCCCGGGTAACCGTCCGTCCGCCGCACCGCCTTCGGGGGCGAGGACCCGCTCGACCAGTTCGGTTCTCAGATGGTGCGCGGCGGTCACCGAGGCGCGTTCACCGGCCCGGGCGGCGAAGCGGAAGCTGAAGGAGAGGCCGACGTAGACGAGCGCCAGGACAGCGAGCCACAGCAGCAAGCCCTGGGCATCGCCGTCCACCACACCGCGCTCGATGGCGAGTCCGATGACGAGCGGCACCAGGGCCTCGCCCGTCTGATGGCCCATGCCCAGCACCGCGCCGAGAACGACGTCCCGGCGCTGCCCGCCCACCGCACGCCACAGGACATTCCGTCCCGGCAGGTCCGCTTTCCTCACGCATCCTCCGGAGCGGATACACAGCGCCCAGAAACCGTGCTCACAACTTAGGTAAGGCTAACCACAACTGGCTTGGACTGCTACCCCTTTGGCGGACGCAGCGCTCACTGCTGCGCGGCCAGGTCCCTCTCCAGTGCGTGGGCCGTGGCGTTGAGGGTGGCGACCAGGGGCTGGAGTTGGTGGGGGTCGTAGCGGACGCTGGGCATGGACACCGACAGGCCCGCCAGCGCGGTGCCGTCCTGGTCGCGCACCGGGACGCCGACGGCGACCAGGCCACGCTCGGAGCGCTCCCGGTTGACGGCGAAGCCGTTGCGGCGTAGGCGCTTCAACTCGGTGCGCAGGCCGGAGAGTTCGGGTCGGTCGGCCGGGCGGTCCCGGTAGCGCTCGGGGGCGTAGACCTCCTCGAGCTCTTCGTCGGAGAGCTCGGCGAGCAGCAGCAGTCCTGCCGTCGTGCGGTGCGCCGGGAACACCATGCCCTCCCGGGAGCCGACCCGCAGCGCCTGCCGGCACTCGACGCTCGCGATGAACCGGGCCGTGTCCCCGGTGCGCACGATCAGATTCGTGGTCTCGTCCAGGAGGTCGACGAGCCGGTGCAGATGAGGCAGGGCCGCCGCGCGCAGCCGGGACACGAGGGACTGGGAGTGCGCGGCGAGCTCCAATACCGGCCCCGCACGGTAGACGCGGTCCTCGTCCTGCACGGCGAAGTCCCGGTAGACGAGCATCGCGAGGACCCGGTGGGCCGTCGACCGGGCGACGCCCAGCCGCTCGGCGAGCTGCGCCACGGTCGCGCCGCCCTCCATCTGCAGGATGGTCGCCGCCCGCAGCGCGTGGTCCACGCTGGCGATGGGGTAGGGCGGCGGGGTCTTGAGGGGTTTGTCCATGGTATGCCCGTCATCAGATTCTGGTGTGCAGAATCTACCTGTCCTCCATTCGGACACGGCGCACGCTGAGGTCTGTGACTCAGTCCTCCATCGCGCACGACACCGCCACGGGTTCCCCGGTCCGCCTCCAGGCCGTCTCCGCGGACGGGCAGCCCGAGGTCACCCCGGCGCTCGAAGAGCTGTACCGAGGCTTCGAACAGGAACTGCTCGTCCCGCTGTGGACCGAGATCGGCGACCTGATGCCCGCCCACCCCCGCTCCCGGGCCCTACCGCACCTGTGGCGCTGGGAGCGGCTGCGGGAGCTGGCGGCCCGGGCCGGCGACCTGGTCCCCGTCGGCCGCGGCGGTGAGCGCCGGGCCATCGCGCTGGCCAACCCCTCCCTCGGCGGCAGGCCCTTCGCCACACCGACGCTGTGGGCGGCCATCCAGTACCTCATGCCCGGCGAGGACGCCCCCGAGCACCGGCACACCCAGCACGCCTTCCGCTTCGTCGTCGAGGGCGAGGGCGTGTGGACGGTCGTCGGACGCGACCCGGTGGCCATGCGGCGCGGCGACTTCCTCCCGCAGGCCGGCTGGAACTGGCACGCCCACCACAACGCCACCGCCGAACCGATGGCCTGGATCGACGGCCTCGACATCCCCTTCCAGTACGCCATGGAGACACAGTTCTTCGAGTTCGGCCGCGACGAGATCGGCGACGCCGAGCGCACCACGCCCGAGCGGTCACGCTCCGAGCGGCTGTGGGGTCACCCCGGCCTGCGCCCGGTGTCCGCCGGGTCCACCGGCCCCGGGTCGCCGCTGCTCGCCTACCGCTGGGAGCCCACCGACCGGGCCCTCGCCGACCAGCTCGCCCTCGAATCCGAGGGATACGGCGGCACGGTCGAGCCCGGCCACGCCGCCGTACGGTTCACCGACCCGGCGACCGGATCCGACGTGCTGCCCACCATCCGGGCCGAGATGCACCGCATCGCGCGCGGCGCCGAGACCGCTCCGGTGCGCGAGACGGGCTCGTCCGTCTACCAGGTCTTCGACGGCTCCGGCACCGTCACCGTCGGCGACACCACCTGGTCGGTCACCCGCGGCGACCTGTTCGTCGTCCCCTCCTGGCAGCCGCTCTCGGCCCGCTCCGAGGCCGGTGCCACCGACTCCGACTCCGGCGCCCTGGACCTGTTCCGGTTCAGCGACGCGCCCGTCTTCGAAGCCCTGCGGCTCGACCGCACCCATGTGGAAGGAACCACCCGATGAAGCTCGCCACCATCCGCACCGGCGGTACGACGAGGGCCGTACGGCTCGACGGGGAAGGTCTTGTCGACCTCGGGTTCCCCGACGTGGGCGCGCTGCTCGGGCAGAACGGCTGGCAGGAGCTGGCCGCCTCGGCAGCCGGTACGACGTACCCGGTCGAGGGCGCCGACTTCGCGCCCGTGGTCCCCGCCCCGTCGAAGGTGGTCTGCGTCGGCCTCAACTACCGCAACCACATCCAGGAGATGGGCCGCGACCTGCCCGAACACCCCACGCTGTTCGCCAAGTTCGCGGACTGTCTGATCGGCGCCCACGACGACATCGTGCGCCCGGACGAGACGGGGAAGTTCGACTGGGAGGTCGAACTCGCCGTCGTCGTCGGCTCACCCGCGCGGCGCGCCCGGGGTGCCGAGGCCGAGGCGGCCATCGCCGGGTTCACCGTGCTGAACGACATCACCTGCCGCGACTGGCAGTTCCGCACCCGTGAATGGCTCCAGGGCAAGATGTGGGACTCCTCCACACCCGTCGGCCCCTACCTGGTCACCCCGGACGAGCTGCCCGGCGGTGTCCGTCCGGCCCTGGACGTGAAACTGCTGGTGGACGGCGAGGTCATGCAGTCCGACTCCACCGGTGACCTGCTCTTCGACCCGGTGGACCTGGTCGAGTACGTCTCCACGATCGTCCGCCTCAACCCCGGCGACATCATCGCCACCGGCACCCCCGGCGGCGTCGGCCACGCCCGCAGGCCCGAGCGCTACCTCCTGGGCGGCGAGACGGTCGTCACCGAGATCCAGGGCATCGGCCGACTGGAGAACCGGGTCGTCAAGGAGAAGTCCGAC
This sequence comes from Streptomyces sp. NBC_00287, assembly GCF_036173105.1. Classification (NCBI taxonomy): domain Bacteria; kingdom Bacillati; phylum Actinomycetota; class Actinomycetes; order Kitasatosporales; family Streptomycetaceae; genus Streptomyces; species Streptomyces sp. NBC_00287. Next base: position 1,093,477 of record NZ_CP108053.1, on the reverse strand, counting down.
TGATGACCCGTACCCTCGACGACGCCCGCCGCTGGGCCCGGCTCGGCACGGAGCTGTTCCTCAAGGCCGCCGACCTCGATGGGGACAGCGCGCTGCCCGGCTGGAGCAGGCGGCATGTGGTGGCCCATGTGGCGGCCAACGCCGACGCGTTGGGCAATCTCGTCCACTGGGCCGCCACCGGCGAGCCGACACCGATGTACTCCTCCCCCGAGGAGCGCGCCGCCGGGATCGAGAAGGGCGCCCGGCTGCCCGAGGCCGAACTCCTCGCCTGGCTGCGGCAGTCCGCGGACTCGCTCGCCACCGGGATGGACGACCTCACCGACGGCCAGTGGCGAGCCGAGGTGGTCACCGCCCAGGGCCGTACCGTCCAGGCCGCCGAACTGCCGTGGATGCGTGCCCGCGAGGTGTGCGTCCACGCCGTCGACCTGGCGAACGGCGTGTCTTTCGCCGATCTCCCGGCCGACTTCCTCACCGCCCTGTGCGACGACGTCGTGGCCAAACGCGCCGCGGCCCCCGGCCCGGCCGTCTCGCTACGGGCCCCAGGCGCCGCCTGGGAACTGCCGGGCAACGGCGAAGCCGCCCTGGTCACAGGCGAGTTGCCCACCCTCGCGGCCTACCTGACCGGACGGGAGGCCATCCCGTCCGCCCCCACTCTGGGCGCCTGGCTCTGACCCGGCGACCGAAGGAACAGATCATGAACCCTGAATCCAGCCCCGACGTCCTCGTGGTCGGCGGCGGCATCGGCGGCCTCAGCTCCGCCTTCGCCCTCGCCCGGCAGGGACTGCGCGTGCGCGTCCTCGAACGCGCCAAGGAGTTCGGCGAGGTGGGCGCGGGCCTCCAGATCGCCCCCAACTGCACCCGCATCCTCGCCGAGTACGGACTGCTGGAGGAGGCCAGGACGCTCGGCGTCCTCCCCGAGAACATGGTGATGCGCGACGCTCTCGACTCCCGGGAGCTGACCCGCCTGGACCTGCGCGACCTCGAACGCCGGTACGGCTTCCCGTACATGGTCATCCACCGCAGCGATCTGCACGGCATCTTCCTGCGCGCCTGCGAACGCGCCGGCGTCGAGCTGCTGACCGACCGGACCGTCGTCGGCTACGAGAACACCGCGGACGGCGCCCGGGTCCTCCTGGCGGACGGGCGCGCCGAGTCCGCCCCGCTCGTCGTCGCGGCCGACGGACTGCACTCCACGGCCCGCCGCCTGCTGGTCGGCGACGACGTCGTCAGCTCCGACTACGTCGCCTACCGCGCGGCCGTTCCGATCGAGCAGGTCCGGGAGAACGGCATCGCGGAGAAGGACGTCACCGTCTACATCGGCCCCCGCTGCCACTTCGTCCAGTACGCCCTGCGCGGCGGCGACATGTTCAACCAGGTCGCCGTGTTCGAGTCGCCCAAGGCCCTGGCGGGGCAGGCCGACTGGGGCACCCCCGACGAGCTGGACGCGGCCTTCGAGGCCACCTGCGACACCGTACGCAAGGGCATCCCGCTGATGTGGCGGGACCGCTGGTGGCAGATGCTCGACCGCGACCCCGTCGAGACCTGGGTGCACGGCCGTATCGCCCTGCTCGGCGACGCCGCCCATCCGCCGCTCCAGTACATGGCGCAGGGCGCGATCATGGCCATCGAGGACGGCTGGGTGCTCGCCCAGCACTACACACGGCCGGCCAAGGACAAAGACAGGACCAAGGCCTGGGACGCCGTGCTCGCCGCGTACGAGGCGGTCCGCGTGGAGCACTGCCGCCGGGTGCAGACCACGGCCCGCGCCTGGGGCGAGCTGTGGCACCTCGACGGCGAGCCCCGGCTGCGGCGCAACGCGATCATGCGGGCGCGGGACCCGTACGACTACTCCTTCACCGACTGGGTGTACGGCCCGACCGCGCTCACCCCGGACGAGGAACCGCCCATGTTCACCCCGATCCCACTGTCGACCGCGGCCACATCCTGAGCGGCGCCCGGGGCGGTCCCGCCGTCACGCCACAAGGTGTACGGCGGCCGCCCGGGCGCACTAGCCTCGATGTCCGCGATCAGCGTGCGCAGCGCCTCGTGACCCTGCGGGGCGGCAAGGGAGTTGTCCAGGGCGGCCAGTGCGCGGCGGGCGCGGCGCAGGGCGCGGTTGCCGCGTCCGTGGTGGTGGTCGACGTACGCCAGGGCGTAGCGGGCGAGGAGCGTGGCCCAGTTGTCGTCGCGGACGCCCGGCCGGCCCGCCGCACGTCGTGCCGCGCGGCGTGCGGCACCGGGCGCGTAGGCGGCCTGGGCCACGGCCTGGGCGGCCAGGCTCACGGCCGGTGAGGGGCCGTGCGCCGGGCGGGGCGGAATCGTGCGGGCTGCCTCCTCGAAGTGCTCGGCGGCGGCCCGCGGATCGCCTTCGTGCAGGGCGATCAGGCCCTGGACGTGGGCGATATGACCGACGGCGGCGGCGTCGCCGGTCAGGACGGCCTGCGGCCAGGCCCGGCCCAGCAGCGCGCGAGCGGCCTGCGGATCGCGGTCCGCGCCGAGCCAGGCCGCCAGCCACCGCCCGCGCAGTCCCGCCGGGCTGTCCGCCGGGCACAGCGGCAGCAGCCGCAGCAGATGAGCGCGTCCCTCCTCGGCCCTGCCGTACACCACCCACCAGAACCACAGGGCGACGACCGTCTCCAGGGCGGTACCGGCCTGGTCGGTGCGGTGCGCCGACTGCCGCAGTACGGCGGTGAGTTCTTCCCGCTCCTCCTGTACGAGCGCCAGGGCCTGGCTCTGGAGGCCGGTCGCCCACAGGTTCCGCGCTGTCTCCGCGACCTGCCGGCAGTGCGTGGCACGGCGTTCCAGTGCCGTCTCGCACTCGCCCGCCGCACGCAGCCGTTCGGTCCCGAAGTCCCGGGCTGCCCGCGTCATGCGGTACCGGGGAGGGCGCGGTCCGCCCGGGTCACGGACGGGCTCCAGTACGTTGATGGCGGCGAGCCGGGCCAGCAGGGAGGGCACCCGCTGGGGCTCCACACCCCCGCCGCCGCACAGGAAGGCCGCGGTGGACTCGTTGAAGGCGCCGGCGAGGACACTCGCCCTGCCCCACACGATCCGCTCCTCACGCTCGCACAACGCGTAGCTCGCCCCGACCGTGGCCCGCAGCGAGTGGTGCCGGCGCAGCGCGGGCCGCTCGCCGCGCAGCCAGCACTGGTGGACGTCCAGCGCCGCGGCAAGGTCCTGCACCGGCTGGTGCGCCACCTGTTCGGCGGCAAGCTCGATGGCGAGCGGGACACCTTCCAGGGACCGGCAGATCGCCTCCACCGCGCGGAGATCGGCGCCCTCGGCGCGAAAGTCCTGCACCGTGTCCTCGGCGCGCCGCAGGAACAGCTCCACCGCCGCGGGCAGCTGCGGAAGCGGTGCAAGACGCAGTACCCGCTCCTCACCCAGTCCCAGCACCTGCCTTGACGTCACCAGCACCCGCAGCCCGGGCATGGTCCCCAACAGACGTTGCACCACTCCCACGGCCTCCTGATGGACCGGGTCCACGTCGTCGAGGAACAGCAGGGTGTCACCGGCCGCCAGGCCCCCGACCCGCGTGAGCGCCCGGCGCACGGCCGAGGCCAGCGCCCCGGGCGCCCCGGCCCGGTGGCCCTGCCCGTGCACATGGACCACCCGCCACGGCCCTCGCGCCCCCGCGACCGCCGCGGTCCGGCTCTTGCCGACGCCCGCCCGGCCGGTCACCGTCACCAGACGATGCTCGGCCAGCAGCCCCTTGAGGACGGCCGACTCCCGCGCCCGGCCGATCAGGCCTTCAGCCGGTGCGCCGTGGCACCGACCCGGCATCGCAGAGCAGCCGACACATGTCCACACGTTCATGGCTTCCCGCACTCTTCGGACTACAGCGATCGATGACACCTGCCCGGAGGTCGGCAGCCCGGATAGCAGAACCGTCACTGCTGTGGTGTCACGGCAACCCCAACGCGGTACGCGCACCGAGGTGGCGACACCTCGGGCCGGACCACACGCCACAGCGACAACCCGAACGCCCGTCCTCCGGCCGCGGCGGATGGGGCTCCCGCTGTGATGCGGCATCAAATGCGCGTAAAGATTGCCGGAACCAGGCAATGAACGGTGGCCGCCCGGGTGTCAGGATCTCATCAAGTCGGAGGTCGGCGACGGGCGAGAGGGGGACGGCACGCATGGCCTGGTTTCTCGGAATCGGCATCACGGGGGTCGTGCTGCTCGCCCTGTCGCTGGTCTTCGACGGGATGCTGGACGGTGCGCCGGACGGCTTCCTCGACGGGGGAATGTCGTTGCCGGTCGTCGCCGGGTTCACGGCGATGACCGGCTTCGGCGGGGCCATCGCCACCGGCACGGTGGACGCGGGCCCCGGGCTCGCCACCGCGGCCGGTGCCGTCTGCGGTGCGGTTACGGCCTGGCTGACGTACCGCTTCGGTCGCGCTCTGATGCGCGATCAGACGGCCGTCACCCCGCGCCGCGGCGACCTCGTGGGCACCTCGGGCAACGTGGTGACCGCCATCCCGGCCGACGGATTCGGTGAGGTGCTGCTCCAACTCGCGGGTCAGCCGGTGAAGTTCGCGGCCCGCAGCGCGGTGCCGGTGGCCCGGGGCGCCGAAGTGTGGGTGGAGGCAGCGCCGTCCGCCACGTCGGTCGTGGTGCGCCCAGTGGTCCACTGAGCCACCCCTTCTCTTCGCTTCTCTTCTCTTACATGTTCGATTCGGGGGCACTGCCATGAGTTCTGTCGTCATCGCCGCCGTGGGAGTCGTCGTACTCCTCGTGCTGCTGGCACTCGTCGTGATCACCCGCTACAAGGTGGCGGGTCCGAGCGAGGCCTTCATCGTCACCGGCCGGCGCGGGAAGAAGGCCACGGACCCGGAGACCGGACAGGTCTTCACCGACAACAGCGGGCAGAAGGTCGTGGTCGGCGGCGGGGTGTTCGTCGTGCCGTTCGTCCAGCAGAAGTTCAGCCTCGACCTGTCCTCCCGGCACATCCCGGTCGCGGTGCGGGGCGCGGTCACGCTGCGCGGGGTCAAGGCCAACTTGGAGGGTGTCGCCATCGTCAAGGTCGGCGGCACCGAGGATTCCATCCGGGCCGCGGCCCAGCGGTTCCTGATGCAGCAGGACGGCATCGTCGGCTTCACGCAGGAGGTGCTGTCCGGCGCGCTGCGGGCCATCGTCGGCCGGATGTCGGTGGAGGACATCATCCGCGACCGTGCCGCGTTCGCCGGTCAGGTCGCCGAGGAGGCGGAAGCGAGCCTGTCCGGGCAGGGCCTGGTGCTGGACGCCTTCCAGATCCAGGACATCACCACCGAGGGCTCCTACTTGGAGGACCTCGGCCGGCCGGAGGCGGCGCGCGCCAAGCAGGAGGCGGACATCGCGGAGGCGGTGGCCCGGCGCGCGGCCGAGCAGGCCCGGCTGAAGGCGGAGGAGGAAATCGCCGTCGCGCAGCGGACGTTCGCGCTCAAGCAGGCCGAGATCAAGGCCGAGACGGACGAGGCCGGGGCCCGTGCGGCCGCCGCGGGTCCGCTGGCGGAGGCGGCCCGGCAGCAGGAGATCCTCGCCGAGCAGGAGAAGGTCGCCGAGCGACAGGCCGCGCTGACCGACCGTCAGCTCGACACCCAGGTCCGCAAGCCCGCCGACGCCCAGCGGTACGCGGCCGAGCAGGAGGCCGAGGCGCGGCGGGTGGCCCGGGTCAAGCAGGCCGAGGCGGAGAAGTCGGCGGGTATCGCGGCCGCGCAGGCGGAGGCCGAGACGGCCCGGCTGACCGGTGAGGGCGAGAAGCAGCGCCGTAGCGCGCTGGCGGAGGCCGAGGCCGTCGAGGGGCTGCGGCGGGGTGAGGCCGAGCGGGCCCGGCGTGCGGCGATCGCCGAGGCGGTCCGGCTGGAGGGTGAGGCCGACGCTGCGGCGATCGGCGCCAAGGGCGCGGCCGAGGCCGACGCGATGCGCAAGAAGGCCGACGCGTTCGGGCAGTACGGCGACGCGGCGATCCTGCAGATGCTCGTCGAGGTACTCCCGCAGGTCGTGGCCAAGGCCTCCGAGCCGCTCAGCGCGGTGGAGAAGATGACCGTGATCTCCACCGACGGCGCCGCCCGCATCCCGCGGGCCGTCGCCGACAACGTCGCCCAGGGCCTGGAACTCCTCGGCTCCACCACCGGCGTCGACCTCGCCGAACTGCTGAAGGGCATCACGCGGCAGGGCGCTCCGCAGCAGGAGCAGCCCGCGCAGGTCAACGGCAAGGTGGAGATCACCGGCTGACGTATGTGCTACCCGTCCGGGGTCCGATTCGGCCGTGCCAGAATGGCTACGACCGTGTTCGGACCCCGCCGTTTCCCGTACCGCTTCACCGAGGTTTCCCGTGACCAAGCCCGTGGCCCGCGTGCCGCAGCGACGCAACGCGCGGTCCAACCGGGCGCGCATCCTGGCCACCGCCCGGCAGGAACTCGGCCGGAACCCGGACATCACGCTGGAGGAACTGGCGCGGGCCTCGGGTGTCGTACGACGGACCCTGTTCGGTCACTTCCCCGGGCGTGCGGCGCTGTTGGAGGCGCTCGCCGAGGAGGCCTCCGAGGCGCTGCGTGTCGCGATGGCCGAGGCGGTGCGGCCCGAGGAGCCGGCCGAACGGGCGCTGGCGCACTTCGTGTTCGCCATGTGGCCGGTGGGCGACCGCTACCGGATGCTCCTGGCCCTCGCCCAGCGCGACCTCGGTGTCGAGCGCGTCGCCGAGATCCTCTCCCCGGCCCGCTCCGCCGTCACGGCCATCCTGGACCGGGGTCAGCGGGACGGTGTCTTCCACACGCACCTGTCGCCCGCCGTGCTCAGCGCCGGCCTCGAGGCCATGCACTTCGCGCTGCTGGAGCAGGTCAACACCGGGGCGCTGGAGGACGACGGGGTCAGTACGGCGGTCGCCACGCTGATCGCGGCCGGTGTGCCCGAGGAGCGGGCGAGCGGCGTGGTCGCCGAGATCGCGCCGACGGTGACGCGGGAGCCCGACGCCGACGACTGAGCCGAGGTGTGCCCCGTACGGCTCAGGCCGACGGGCCCGCGGCTCGACGGGATGGTCGACTGGGCCCGACCCTGTACCGCCCTGAAGGGGAGTTCAGCATGTCCGTCGTCGTGGTCTTCGAGCTGCCGGGGATGACCCAGGCCCAGTACGAGCAGAGCGCGGAGAAGGTGTCCGGTCGCACCGGCGGTGTGACAAGCCCCTCGGACTGGCCGGTGGCCGGCCTCATCTCGCACACGTCCGCCCCCACCCCCAACGGCTGGCTGGTGGTCGACGTATGGGAGTCCGAGGAGGCGTTCCGGCAGTTCGGCGAGATCATCCTGCCCGTCCTGCAGGAGCTCGGCGTCCCTGATGCACAGCCGAGGATCTACCCGACGCACACCGTCGTCACCCGCTAGGAATCCGCGCGGCCCCGGATCTTGCCGCCATGCCGAGAGCCGCGTCGTGGACGAGCCGTACATGGAGTTCGAACATCGCCGCCAGGTCGACGGAGTCGCCGTGGATCTCCCGGTGGACGAACAGGCCGTCGGCGCCGGCCACGGCGTAGGCGGTGAGGGTGTGTACCGCGTCCTCGTCCAGGTCCGGGGTCAGGGTCTTGATGATGGCGGCCACGCGCTGGGCGGCGATGGCGCGGACCTGGAGGAACACTGTCCGGCCGCGGGGCTCGGTGGGACGTCGTTCCAGGGCGAGCATCAGGCCGAGGCGCAGGAAGTCCGGGGCGTCGACGAGTGACGCGGCGACGTTCTGCGCCATGAGGGTGGCCCGCTCCAGCGGGGTGCCCGCCTCCGGACCCGGGAGTTCGAGGGCCGCCAGCCAGGTCTCGAAACTGCGCTCGATGACCGCGGCGATCAGGTCGTCCTTGTCCTTGAAATGCCAGTAGATCGAACTGGCCGGGAGTCCGCACTTGGCGCTGACGGCCGCGATCGACGTGCCGTCGTACCCGCGCTCGCCCGCGATCTCCACGGCGGCGTCGAGGATGCGCTCGCGTGACTCCACCCCATTGGCGCGCTTCTTGCGCGACCCGCTCATGCGCGCTGTCTCCCGTCTGCCACGGCTCTTGACCACCTCGGATGCCCAGCTTACCGTAGCGTCTATTCCAATTGGAGCGATCGCTACAACAAGAGCCGACAGGGACACAGTGAGGTGGCCTGATGAATGAAATCAGCGCCGTGGGCGGAGCCGACGACGGCGCCTATGACGTGGCGGTGATCGGATACGGGCCCACGGGCGTGACCGCGGCGAACCTGCTCGGGGCGATGGGCCTGAGGGTCGTCGTGCTGGAGCGTGACGCCGAGGTCTTCTCCCGCGCGCGGGCGATCTCCACGGACGAGGAGGTCGTACGGATCTGGCAGCGCACCGGCCTGGCCGACCGGCTGAAGCGGGACATGCTGGCCGAGCGCCCGCTGGACTTCGTGGACGACCGGGGCCGCGCCTTCATCAGCGCGCACCCCACCCCGCGCGGGCACGGCCATCCGCCGCAGATGTTCATCTACCAGCCCGCGCTGGAACAGGTCCTGCGCGAGGGCGTCGACCGCTACCCGAACGTCGAGGTGCTGCTGCGGCACGAGTGCGTGCGGCTGCGCCAGGACGCGCAGGGCGTGGAGCTGACCGTGGTCGGCGCCGACGATTCCCTACGGCGGCTGCGTGCCGCGTACGTCATCGCGGCCGACGGCGGCTCCAGCCTGACGCGTGCCCAGCTCAACGTGGGGTACGAGGGGCGGACGTACGAGGACCGCTGGGTGGTCATCGACACCGAGATGCTCAAGCCGTGGCCCGGCCACGACCGGCTGCGCTTCCGCTGCGATCCGGTCCGCCCGGCCGTGGACTGTCCGACGCCGCTGGGGCATCACCGCTGGGAGTTCCCGATCCTGCCCGGGGACGACGAGACGTATCTGACGACGGACGACGCGATCCACGCGATGGTGTCCGGCTACGGGATCGGCCGGGATCAGATCAAGATCCTGCGGGCCACCGTCTACAGCCATCACGTCCGCTTCGCCGCCCGCTTCCGGGTCGGCCGGGTCTTCCTCGCCGGGGACGCCGCCCACGCGATGCCGCCGTGGATCGGGCAGGGCATGGCGGCCGGCGTGCGCGACGCGGCCAACCTGTGCTGGAAGCTCGCGTCCGTGCTGCGCGGCGAGCTGCCGGAGAGCGTGCTCGACAGCTACGAGGCCGAACGCAAGCCGCATGTGAAGGAGGTGACCAAGCGGGCGGTGTTCGTCGGCCGGATCATCACCGAACGGCGGCGGGCCATCACCCGGATCCGCGACAAGGGACTGCGGCTCCTCGACCGCGTGCCCGGTTTCAGCCAGTGGTTGCAGGACTCCCAGTGGATACCCGTCGCGCACTACGCCGACGGTCTCCAGGCCCGCCCCCGCACCAAGGCGTCCGGGCGCCAGATACCCCAGCCATGGGTGACCGGCTCCGACGGGCAGCGGGTCCGCCTGGACGACGCGCTCGGCAGCCGCTGGCTGCTGCTGCACGCCGGACCGGCAGGGCCGCAGCCCGCGTGGGACCGCCTCGGCGTCCCCTCGCTCACCGTCACTCCGGCCGGCTCCCGGCCCGCCGAGGGCACCCTCGTCGACAGCGACGGTGTCCTGCTGCGCTGGATGCGCGAGCACCGAGCGGCCACCCTCGCCCTGCGACCGGACGCCTACGTCTACGCCGCCGCAACCGCCCGAGCCCAACTCCCCCCACCGCCCAGCGGATTCACCCCCGCCCTCGACCAGATCCCCGTGAGGACCCGATGAGCACGCAAACCGAACTCGCCTCCCTGCGCGAGCGCCTGCTGGACGTCGCGGGCAAGAAGATCTTCGTCGCCGAGACCGGCGACGGCCCGCCCGTCCTGATGCTGCACGGCGGCGGCCCCGGCGCCTCGGGCGTGTCCAACTACTACCGGAACATAGCCGAGTTGGCCAAGGACCACCGGGTCATCGTGCCCGACCTGCCCGGCTACGGCCGCAGTACCAAGGGTATCGACGGCGCCGACCCGTTCGGATCCCTGGCGGACGGGATCAGGGGTCTGATGGACCGACTCGACCTGGACAAGGCCCACTTGGTGGGCAACTCCTACGGCGGCGCCTGCGCCCTGCGTCTCGCCCTGGACACCCCGGACCGCGTCGACCGCATGGTGCTGATGGGCCCCGGCGGCATCGGCACCACTCGCGCCCTGCCCACGCCCGGCCTCAACAGCCTGCTCAACTACTACTCCGGGGACGGGCCTTCGCGGTTGAAGCTGGAGAAGTTCATCCGGCAGTACCTGGTCTTCAACGCCGCGGACATTCCCGACTCCGTGATCGACGCCCGCTACCGGGACAGCATCGACCCCGAGGTCGTCGCCGCACCGCCGCTGCGCCGCCCGTCCGGCCCGAACGCCCTGCGCACGCTCTGGAAAATGGACTTCACCCGCGATCGACGGCTGTCCCGGCTGCCGGTTCCCACGCTGGTGCTGTGGGGTGCGGCGGACAAGGTCAACCGGCCGAGCGGCGGACGGATGCTCGCCGAGCGCCTGCCCAACTGCGATCTGTACCTGGTCGCGAACACGGGCCACTGGGTCCAGTTCGAACGCGCCGAGCTGTTCAACCGCCTCTGCGCCGACTTCCTGGCGGGCCGGCGATGAAGACCTCCGTTTTCGGCGCGGTCCACCTCGGCTACCTCGTCATCGAGACCCAGCGCTTCTCCGACTGGGCCCGCTTCGGCACCGACGCGATCGGCATGCACCGCGACGACCTCGGCTCCGGGGTGATGCGCTTCCGGCTCGACGACCAGGAGTGCCGGTTCCTGCTGCGGCGCGGCCCCGCCGAGGATGTCGTGGCGACGGGGTGGCACATCGACGACCACGCCTCCTTCGAGCAGATCGAGGCCCGTATCCGCGCCCACGGCGTCCCCGTCGTCCGCGGCAGTGCTGAGGAAGCCGAACTGCGCGGCGTGGAACGCCTGTTGCGCTTCCCCGGCCCCAAGGGCATCACCCAGGAGATCTACACCACCCCGCTGAAGTCGGCCGAGCCGCTGCTCATGGTCTCCTCGGGCTGGGTCACGGGCGACGCGGGCCTGGGCCATGTGGCGATCACGTCCACGAAGCCGGAGCGGCTGCGCGGCTACTTCGACACCGTCTTCGACGCCCGGCTCACCGACTTCATCGACGAGACCATCAGCGGCGTCAAGCTGAAGGTCCGCTTCCTGCGCGTCAACGAACGCCACCACTCCATCGCCGTCGCCGCCGTCCGGGGCCTGCCGATCGACCCGGTCCGCACCAGGGTCCAGCATCTGAACATCCAGGCCGACAGCCTGGACGACCTGGCGCGGAGCTACCAGCGGGTGCACGAACTCGGCTTCGACATGGCCCTGTCGGTCGGTCAGCACACCAACGACAAGGAGCTGTCGTACTACGCCCGCACCCCCTCGGGCTTCGAGTGGGAGGTCGGCTGGAACCCCATCGTGGTGGACGAGTCCACCTGGGAGCCGGCCACCCATCAGGGCATCAGCATCTGGGGCCACACCCCGGTCGGCCAGACGATCATCGACAAGCTGGACCAGTTCCGGCTGGGGGCTCGTTCCCTGACCCGGCCGGAGAAGACGGTTCCCGCCCTGAGCGGCGCGCCAGGTCCAGGGCGACGTCGGTGATCATGTCCTCCTGACCGCCGACCATGCCCCGCCGCCCGACCTCGACGAGGATGCTCCGGGTGTCCAGACCGTGCCGCGCGGCGGCGGCCTCGGCGTGCCGCAGGAAGCTGGAGTAGACGCCCGCGTAGCCGAGGGTGAGCGTCTCGCGGTCCACCCGTACCTCACGGTCCTGCAGCGGTCGTACGAGATCGTCGGCGGCGTCCATGAGGGGGAACAGGTCGCAGCCGTGCTCCCAGCCCATCAGGTCGGCGACCGCGACGAACGCCTCCAGGGGGCAGTTGCCGGCGCCCGCGCCCTGGCCGGCGAGGGAGGCGTCGACGCGCAGGGCGCCGCTCTCCACGGCCACGACGGTGTTGGCGACGCCCAGGGCGAGGTTGTGGTGGGCGTGGATGCCGAGCTCGGTCGCCGGGTCGAGTACGTCGCGATAGGCGCGGAAGCGGTCGCGGACGGCGTCCATGGTGAGACGGCCGCCGGAGTCGGTGACGTAGACGCAGTGGGCGCCGTAGGACTCCATCAGCTGGGCCTGGCGGGCTAGTTCGGCCGGTTCGGCCATGTGGGACATCATCAGGAACCCGGCGACGTCCATGCCCAACTCGCGGGCGGCGGCGATGTGCTGGGCCGCGATGTCGGCCTCGGTGCAGTGAGTGGCGACGCGCACGGAACGGATGCCGAGGGCGTGGGCCTGCTTGAGGTCGTGGACGGTGCCGATGCCGGGGAGCAGCAGGGTCGTGGGGATCGCGTGCCGTACCGCTCCGGTGACGGCCTCGATCCACTCCCAGTCGGTGTGGGCGCCGACGCCGTAGGTGACGCTGGAGCCGGACAGGCCGTCGCCGTGGGCGATCTCGATGGCGGCCACTCCGGCGGCGTCGAGGGCGGCGGCGATGGTGCGGGCCTGGTCGACGGTGTAGCGGTGCCGCAGGGCGTGCATACCGTCCCGCAGGGTGACGTCCTGGACGTAGAGCGTGGTCACTTGGCGGCCTCCGTGGTGTGGTGCGCGGCCATGCGTTCCGCGGTGCGCAGCGCGGCCGAGGTCATGATGTCGAGGTTTCCGGCGTAGGCCGGGAGGTAGTGGGCGGCGCCTTCGACCTCCAGGAACACCGAGACCTTCAGCGCGCCTTCGGGGGCGAGGGTGCGCAGGGGGTCGTCGGCGGCGACACGGTCGTACTGCACCTTCTGCTTGAGGCGGTAGCCGGGGACGTACGCCTGGACGCGGCCGACCATGTCCTCGACCGACGCCGTGACGGCCTCGGTGGCGCAGTCGGAGACCAGGCAGTGGACGGTGTCCCGCATGATCAGCGGGGGTTCCGCGGGGTTGAGGACGATGATCGCCTTGCCCTTCGCGGCGCCGCCGACCTGCTCGATGGCGGCGGCGGTGGTCTCGGTGAACTCGTCGATGTTGGCGCGGGTGCCGGGGCCCGCGGAGCGGGAGGCGATGGAGGCGACGATCTCGCCGTAGTGGACGGGCGTGACGGCGTTGATCGCGGCGATGATCGGGATGGTGGCCTGGCCGCCGCAGGTGACCATGTTGACGTTGGGGGAGTGGAGGTGTGCGTCGCCGTTGACCGGTGGGACGACGTAGGGGCCGAGGGCGGCCGGGGTGAGGTCGACGAGTGTGCGGCCCAGCGGGCGCAGGACCTCGTCGTGGTGGCGGTGGGCGCCGGCCGAGGTGGCGTCGAAGACGAGGTCGACGTCGCTGAACTCGTCGAGGGCGATGAGCCCTTCGACGCCGTGGTGGGTGGTGGCCACCTTCAGGCGGCGGCCGCGGGCCAGGCCGTCGGAGCCGGGATCGATGCCGGCCAGGGCGACGACTTCGAGGGACTCCGACAGACGCAGCACCTTGATCATGAGGTCGGTGCCGATATTGCCGGAGCCGATGATGGCGACCTTCGTCACGGGATGTCTCCTGGGGAAGGTGGAACGGCGGGTTGACATCGATATAGACATCGCCCGTGCCGGACGACAAACTTTGTTCCGTGACACGGAACAGTGAGAGCGGCAGCATGCTCGAGAAGGCTGCTTTGATCGTCGAGTGCTTCAGTCCGAGCGGTGGTTCATTCCGTCTGTCGGAACTTTCGGAGCGAGCCGGTCTACCGAAGCCGACGGTGCACCGGCTCGCGGCGGATCTGGTCCGGCTGGGATGGCTGGAACGGTCGGGCACCCGGTACCGGCTGGGCGCGAAGCTCTTCGAGCTGGGCTCGCTGGTCCCGCACCGGCTCGATCTGCGGGAGACGGCGCTGCCGTTTCTGCAGGACCTGTTCGAGGCGACCCGGGAGACCGTTCACCTCGGTATCCGTGAGGGCATGGAGGTCGTCTACCTCGAACGCATCCATGGCCATGAGGCACTCCGGCTGCCGTCCCGCATCGGCGGCAGTCTGCCGCTGAGCTGCACGGCTGTCGGCAAGGCCCTGCTCGCCCTCTCCGACGCCGAGTTGGTGGAGGAGGTGCTCTCCGAGGCGCTGCCGAGCCTGACGCCGTACTCGATCACCGACCCGGCGCGGCTGCGGACGGCCCTGGAGAAGATCCAGGTCTCGGGGCTCGCCTACGAGGAGCAGGAGGCGGCGATGGGGGTCAGCTGTATCGCGGCGCCCGTCTTCTCCGGCGGCACCGCGGTGGCGGCCCTCTCGGTGGCCGTACCGCGGGAGCGCTTCAGCCCCGCGCAGCTCGCCCCCGCAGTACGGACGGCGGCGCTGGGGCTGTCGCGAGTACTGCGGGGGAACGGGGCTACGGGCGGACGTACGGCCGGGTCATGATCTCCATGTTGTGTCCGTCCGGGTCGTCGAAGTAGGCGCCGCGTCCGCCGAACAGGCGGTTGATCTGCCCGGGTTCGGTGTGGCTGGGGTCGGCGTAGTAGGTGACCCCGACCGCCTTCAGACGGGCGATCATTGCGTCGAACTGCTCGTCGGGCACGAGGAAGGCGTAGTGCTGCGACTGGATCGGCTCGTCACGCATCTCGTAGTAGTCGAGCGTCACGCCGTTGCCGAGGTCGACGGGGAGGAAGGGCCCGAAGGGGGCGCCCACCTTCAGCCCCAGGATCGCGGCCAGGAACTCGGCGGACAGTTGGCGGTCGCGGGCGTAGACGGCGGTGTGGTTCAACTGGACGGAGGTCGTCGGCAGTTCGGGTGCGTGCGGGTGCTGCTGTTCGTTCGGCATGGGTGGTGTGTGTCTCCGGGTCTCGGTATCCGCTGGGAGGGGCGCCGTATGCGGGGCGCCGGCAGAGGGGCTCGGAGGGGAGGGCGGGGCTCTGGCCCGCCTCGCGCTCACGCCGAGGCCGGGAACCTCACTCGTGCGTGGCCCATGGCCGACCCGGCAGTCACGTGAACCACCTTAGTGCGTGGGGGTCCGGAAAAGTGTCAGCCTGCCTCTGGACGCCGTGCCACGAACACGAACTCCCGGCCCGGACGGTCCGGAGCGTCGCGGATGTCCTCGATGACATACCCCTGTCCGTTCAGGTCCGCCTCGACCTCCTCCCGCTCACGGAAACGCAACGTCGAATCGGACGTGAGTACTTGCCCGTCCGCGGTGAAGAGGTAGGTCCAGCGGAACGTCACCAGCGGCAAGCGTACGTCGGTCACCTCGACCCAACTCTCGACCGACCCGGTGCCGGGGATTTCCGTCACGACGTACGAGTCCTGCCGGTTCCACTCCTCCCAGCCGCGCCTGGCGGGATCCCGGGTCTCGAAGACGAGGCGCCCGCCCGGACGCAGGGACTCGTAGCCCGTCCGCAGGGTGCGCTGCCAGATCTCCGGGTCCACGATGGCCTGGGAGACGTTCCCCGTCATCGTCGTCAGATCAACTTGCAGAGGTGGCAGGGCGGTTGCGTCACCGCAGATCCAACGCACCTGCTCGCTCCCCGACTTGGCCTTGGCCACGTCGAGGGACGCGGCCGCGGGGTCGACCCCGACCACCTCGATACCCCGGTCGGCCAGGAGGAGGGCGAACACCCCTGTCCCGCAGCCGATGTCCAGCACGCGACGCGCCTTGAACTCCTCCGCCATGCGGACGTACGCGTCCAGGTCGCGGCGATCAGCGTCGAGTTGGTCGTAGATCGCGGCGAGCCGGGGCAGTCCGAAGCATTCGTCAGCCATGCAGGTGAAGGTATGCATCTGCCGCGCGCAGGCTCTACTGGGTTTCGCTCAAGCCCGGCAGGCCGTTGATCCCGGCTGACAGGCTGTGGCCATGAATGACGTGTCCTGGCTGGGTGAACCGATCGACGCCCGCCCGTTGTTCGGTTCGGAGCTGGAGGTGTTGCTCCGGACCCTGCGTGGGCTTCGGCCCGCCGAATGGCACAAGCCCGCACTCCCCGGCTGGACCGTGCACGACCTTGCCGCCCACATCCTCGGTGACCTCCAAGGCCGCCTGGGCGACAACCGAGGCGCCTTCCTCCCCGGAGAGACCCTCACGGCCTTCATCCACCGCACCAATCAGGAGTTCGTCGACCGCCACGCCACCGACGACCCGGCCTCACTCATCGACGCCCTGGAGTCGGCCGGGACCCAAGTCACCGAGCGGTTCGCCGCCGCCGAACTCGACGCGCCCGCCCTGGGTGTGTCATGGGCGGGAGTCGATCCGGCCCCGGCGTGGCTGGACATCGCCCGCGAGTTCACCGAGTACTGGACCCACCGACAGCAGATCCGCCATGCCGTCGGCCTCCCCACCGACCCCGACCCGCACGCACTCTCCACGGTCCTGGACACGTTCATACGAGCGCTGCCCCACACCCTGCGGCACACCACCGCACCGGTCGGCGCCCAGATCGAAGTGATCGCCGAGGGGGAGGGCGGCGGCAGATGGACCGCCACCGCCACCGCCACCGCCACTGCCAGCGCCAGGGCGGGTCGCTGGACGCTCGCCGCACCGCCCAGCGGCAGCCCGGCCGCCTCGGTGTTCCTGGACACCGAGACCGCCTGGCGCCTCTGCACCCGTGGCATCGATCCCGCCACAGCCCTCGGCCGAGCCCATATCCAGGGAGAACAGCGACTCGCCACAGCCGCGTGCCAGATCGTGTCCGTCGTCCACTGATCACGTTCCGCCCCGGCCTCAAATTGCTGCGCCCTGGCCGCCGGAGGTCAGCGCCGCAGCTCCGTCTCCCGCTCCATGCGCGCCAACTTCTCCGGGTTGCGCACCGCGTACAGCCCCGTGATGAGGCCCTCGTCGATGCGCAGCGCCAGCACCGTGTCGACCTCCCCGTCGAGCCGCAGGACCAGTGCCGGGGAGCCGTTGACCTGGGCCGGCTGAAGCGGGGCCGCGGAAGCCAGCCGCGACCCGGCCAGCAGCGCCGCCACGCTGTCCGCGCCCACGATCGGCGACAGCGCGGCCTGCGCGACCCCGCCGCCGTCCCCGAGGAAGACCACATCCGGCGCGAGAATGTCGAGCAGACCTTGCAAGTCACCTGTCTCGACCGCGCGTTGGAAAGCCCCGAGCGCGGCCCGGGTCTCGGCCGCCGAGACATCCCCGCGCGGGCGGCGCGCGCCGACATGTGACCGTGCCCGGTGGGCGATCTGCCGTACCGCCGCCGGGTTCTTGTCGACGGCCTCGGCGATCTCGTCGTAGTCGAGGGCGAACACCTCGCGCAGCACGAACACCGCCCGCTCGGTCGGCGTTAGCGTCTCCAGCACCAGCAGCATCGCCATCGAGACACTGTCCGCCAGCTCCACGTCCTCCGCCACGTCCGGCGCCGTCAGCAGCGGCTCCGGCAGCCAGGGTCCGACGTAGGTCTCCTTGCGGCGGTCGAGCGTGCGCAGCCGGATCAGCGCCTGGCGGGTGGCGATCCGTACCAGGTACGCACGCTGATTCTGTACGGCGTCCAGGTCGACGCCGGCCCAGCGCAGCCAGGTCTCCTGGAGCACGTCCTCCGCGTCGGCGGCCGAGCCGAGCATCTCGTAGGCCACGGTGAAGAGCAGGTTTCGATGGGCGACGAAGGCCCGCGTGGCGGGGTCGCCCGTCTGTGTGGTGCCTGCCATGCGTGGTCCCTCCGCACTCTCGACTGTGTCGCACACCGGACACCGGCCGACGGCGATCTGTGACATCCACAGGCTGTGCCGCTCGTCACTCGGGGGGAGCTGTCACAGGAACCGGGGCCTCGGCATCTCGTGATTGTCAGCGCGCCGCAACGGCGCACCGGTTCACGGATGAGGACCTAGCCATGGAACCCCGTTTCAACCTTCTCGCCAACGAGATCGGCTCCAAGATCGCCAAGCGGACCTACAGCGTCAGCCAGGTCATCGAGCAGTCGTCGCTGCCCAAGATCACCCAGGAGCTGGTCAGCCTGCGCGCCAGCCAGATCAACGGCTGCGGCTTCTGCGTCGACGTACACACCAAGGAAGCCGCCGCGGCCGGTGAGAGCACGGTCAAGCTCAGCCTGGTCGCCGCCTGGCGGCACGCCACCGTGTTCACCGAGGCCGAGCAGGCCGCGCTGGCGCTCGCCGAGGAGGGCACCCGGCTCGCCGACGCCCACCAGGGCGTGTCCGACGAGACCTGGGCACAGGTGCGCAAGCACTACGACGACGACCAGGTCGCCGCGCTGGTCGCCCTGGTCGCCATGATCAACGCCGCCAACCGGTTCGGCGTGATCCTGAACAACCAGGGCGGCTCCTACCAGCCCGGCGCGTTCACCAGCATGACGAACTGAACGGTGGGCGAACGCCGGGGCCTGAACTCAGGCCCCGGCGCGGAGCTTGCGCAGCAGCGGCCAGGCCAGGAGCACGGCCACCACCGCGTACACCGTCACCGAGAACGGCGTGTTGACCAGCCCGGACACACTGCCGTCGCTGATCTGCAGGGCGCGGCGCAGCTGTTGCTCGGCGTTGGGGCCGAGGATGACGCCGATGACGGCGGGCAGGACGGGCAGCCCGTAGCGCCGCATGCCGAACCCGATCAGGCCGATCACCAGCAGGATCACCAGGTCGATGACCTCACCGCCGACCGCATACGCGCCGACGGCCGCGAAGAACAGGATCCCCGCGTACAGATACGGCCGCGGGATGCGCAGCAGCTTCGCCCATACCGGCGCCAGCGGCAGGTTGAGGGCGAGGAGCAGCACCATGCCGACGAAGAGGGAGGCGATCAGGCCCCAGACCAGGTCGGGTTCGCGCTCGAACAGCAGGGGGCCCGGCTGGATGCCGTACTGCTGGAAGGCGGCCAGCATCACCGCGGCGACCGCGGTGGTCGGCAGGCCGAGGGTGAGCATGGAGACGAGGGTGCCCGCCGCCGAGGCCGAGGCCGCCGACTCCGGTCCGGCGACGCCCTCGATCGCGCCCTTGCCCCACTCGTCCTTGTGCTTGGACAGCCGCTTCTCGGTGACGTAGGAGAGGAAGGTGGGGATCTCCGCGCCGCCCGCCGGGATCGCGCCGAACGGGAAGCCGATGAACGGGCCGCGCGCCCACGACTTCCAGGTGCGCCGGACATCGTCCTTGCCCAGCCACGGACGCCCCACCGGGATCGCCTCACCCGGACTGCGCCGCAGATGCGCCGCCACCCACAGCGCCTCGCCGATCGCGAAGAGACCCACCGCCACGATCACCACGTCGATACCGTCGGCGAGTTGGAGCGAACCGAAGGTCAGCCGCTGCTGTCCCGTCATCTGGTCCAGGCCCACCAGGCCGAGGGTGAGGCCGATGAGCAGCGAGGCGAGACCCCTGATCCGCGACGAACCCAGCACCGACGTCACGGCGATGAACGCCAGCACCATGATGGCGAAGTAGTCCGGCGCGCCGATGTCCACGGCCAGGTCGGCAACCGTCGGCGCCAGCGCCACCAGCAGCAGCGTGCCGACCATGCCGCCCGCGAAGTGCCCGATGGCGGCGGCCGCGAGAGCCTGCGCGCCGCGCCCGGACTTGGCCATGGGGTTGCCCTCCATGGCCGCGACCACCGCCGCGCTCTCACCCGGGGTGTTGAGCAGGATGGAGGTGGTGGAGCCGCCGAACATCGCGCCGTAGTAGATGCCCGCGAACATGATGAACGCGCCGATCGGCTCGAGCCCGTACGTCACCGGCAGCAGCAGCGCCACCGCCATCGCGGGGCCGATGCCCGGCAGCACGCCGATCGCGGTGCCGAGCAGCACTCCGAGGGCCGCCCACAGGAGGTTGAGCGGGGTGAGGGCCGTACCGAAGCCGTCCATGAGGGAGTTGAGGGCGTTCATGTCACAGCGCTCCCATCAGCGGACCGCCGGGCAGCGGCACTCCGAGCAGGTTGTTGAAGACGACGTAGGTGAGGAGGGAGAGCACCGCCGCGATCAGCGGGTCGCGGTCGATACGGCGGCTGCCGAGGGCGAAGGCCGCGCCCCAGAAGAGCAGGGCGCCGGCCGCCGGGAAGCCCAGCGGTTCGATCAGCACGGCCGCGCCGAGGAACACCCCGGTGAGCAGCGCCACCGTGCGCCAGTCGGCGGGCTCGGACAGGTCGATGTCCTCGCCGGTCTCCGCCTGGCCCCGGCCGCCGCGCAGGACGTCCACGGCGAGCAGCGCCGCGATGACCAGCAGCCCGATACCGACGACGATCGGCACGGTCTTCGGACCGACCGGACCGCGCTGGGCGATGTCCACGTCCATGGTGAGCGCGTCGGTGAGTACCAGCACTCCGAGCGCCAACAGCAGGACGCACACACCGAGTTCGGAGAATTCACGCATCCAGTGGTAGAGTCGTCGACCGCGTAGCGAGAGCCAAGCACGCATGTCAGATCCCATAATTCGTAGCTTTGTCCGGGCTGGTCTCAACCCGGCTGGCGTTGATCGCGTAAGACTCGATCGTTCGCAGAGCGAGAGAGCAGCGTGAGCCAGGAATCCCCGTACTTCGTGGCGGAGAGGAGTCAAAGTCCCAGCTCCTTCAGCACCGAAACAACGCGCTTGTCCTGACTGGCGAGGAAGTCGCCGAATTTCTCGCCGGTCAGGAAGGCGTCCTCCCAGCCGTTCTGCTCCAGGGACTTCTGCCACTCGCGCGAGGCGTGCAGCTCCCGCACGAGCCGGGTGAGCTTGTCGCGCTCGGCCTCGGTCAGGCCGGGCGGGGCGACGATGCCGCGCCAGTTGGTGAAGCTCACGTCGTACCCGGACTCCTTCAGCGTCGGCGCGTCCTTCAGCTCGCCGACCCGCTCCGGACCGGTGACCGCGAGCACCCGCAGCTCACCCGCCTTGATCTGGTCCAGGTACTCGCCCACCCCCGACACCCCGAAGGCGACCTTGTTGCCGAGGATCGAGGCGAGCAGCTCACCACCGCCGTCGAAGGGGATGTAGTTGACCTCCTTCGGCGCGATCCCGGCCGCCCGCGCCATCAGCATCGGCGCCAGATGATCCGGCCCGCCGGGCGAGGACCCCCCGCCCACCGGCAGCTTTCCGGGATCGTCCTTCCAGGCCTCGATCAGCTCGTCGATCGTCTTGTACGGCGATTCCTTGGCGACGACCACGACGTCCTGCTCCTCGGTGAGCCGGGCGATGGGCGTGGTGTCGGCCAGGGTCTTGGGCGCGTGGTTGGAGCGGGCCGCGCCCACCACGCCGAGGCCCATGGACATCGCGAGCTTGCCGTTGCCGTGCTCGCTCACCAGCCGGGTGAGACCGACAGTGCCGCCCGCGCCCGGGAGGTTGAACACCTCGATGTTGTGGGTGAGTCCGGCGTCCTCGGCGTTCTTCGCAGCCGTACGGGCCGTGATGTCGTAACCTCCGCCGGGCGTGTTGGGGACCATGAGGCGCAGGCCCGGGATCTGGGTGCCGGTCTCGGAACCGCTGCCGGTGGTCAGCAGCGGCGGTCCCACGAGGACGAGCACGGCGGCCCCGAACAGGGCGAGGGGAGTGCGCAGGCGCACGAGTGCCACCACCTGTCGGTCGAGAGCGTGATGTGGGCCACAGCGTGCATGCGTGGCGTCGGCCTGTCTCGCTTGCGGAACCAACGGAGGTTTTGGTCTTTGTGTCAGCGGCGCACGTCTTTTCCCAGCCACGGGCCGAGGCGATGATGGGGCGACCCGGCACCCGGAATCACCAGGTCGGAGATTGAGTACGTCGTGGTCGCCCCCTTCCGCCGCCAGACCCTCGCGGGCGAGATGCTGCTCCTGCAGCTCGCCATCGTCGTGATGGTGCTGTTCGCGGTCGCCGCGGTCTCGCTCGCCCAGTCCGAGGCGACCTTCAACCGCGTGGAGGGCCGCCGGGTCGGCGCCCTGGCCGAACAACTCGCCGCAACTCCCCTTGTCCGCAGCCAGCTCACGCAGCCCGTGCCGCAGGAGGCGCTCGCCCCGCTGGTGAACTCCATGCAGACCCAGTCCGGGGTGACGTCCGTGACCATCGCCGACGCGGGCGGCCGGATCGTCAGCTCCACCAACCCCACCGTCATCGGCGACCGGTTGCCGCTCGGCGCGGGCGCGGCGGCGGGCCGCGGCTGGTCGGGACCGCTCACCCTGGACGGCAGCCGCGAACGCGTCGCCCAGGTCCCCGTCCTCGGCGCCGCCCGGGAGAACCTGGGCCGCCACCTCGGCACCGTGATGATCGGCGTGGCCGACCCGACGGTGTGGCAGCGCCTCAGCGGCGCCTCCTCCTATCTCCTCGCCTACCTCGGCATCGCCAGCGGCCTCGGCGTGGCCGGCTCCTGGCTGCTCGCCCGGCGCGTCAAACGCCAGACCCTCGGCCTGGAGCCACGCGAGATCGCGGGCCTCGCCGAACACCGCGAGGCGATGCTGTACGGCATCGCCGAGGGCGTCGTCGCGCTGGACCCGCAGCACCGGCTGACCCTCGTCAACGCGATGGGCCGCGGCCTGCTCGACCTGCCCGAGGACTGTGTGGGCCAGAGCCTCGCCCAACTCGGCATCGAGGGACGGCTGAGGGACGTCCTCGCCGGGACCGCGGACGACCGGCCCGACCAGGTCGTCGTCCGGCACGGCCGGGTCCTGGTGATGAACCGGATGACGGTCACCAAGGACGGCCGCGCGCTCGGCTCGGTCACCACCCTGCGCGACCGCACCGAATTCGCCCGTCTGGAACGGGAGATCGGCTCCTTCCGCTCTTCCACGGAACTGCTGCGCGCCCAGGCCCACGAGTTCGCCAACCAGCTGCACACCATCTCCGGGCTCATCCAGATCGGCGAACAGGACGAGGTGGTGCACTACATCCGCGCCTTGAGCCGCCATCGCCAGTCCCTGGACATCACCCTCAGCCGCCGTGTCCGCGACACCGCCGTGGCAGCCCTGCTGATGGCCAAGGCCTCCCTCGCCGCAGAGCGCCGGGTCGCCCTCCGGATCTCCGACGACACCGCGCTGGACCGGCTCACCCCGGAGGACGCCGCCGACGTGGCGACCGTGGTCGGCAACCTCGTCGACAACGCCGTGGACGCGGCCGCCCACGACGGCTGGGTCGAGGTCGAACTGCGCCAGGACGCCTCCAGCGTGGAGATCGTGGTCCGCGACTCCGGTCCCGGCGTGGCACCGGAACTCGCGCGGGAGGTCTTCTCCCACGGCTTCACCACCAAGGCCGCCCAGGAGGGCGAACGCGGTATGGGCCTGGCGCTGACCCGGCTCGTCTGCGAACGTCACGGCGGTGAGATCTCGGTGACCAACACCCCCGAGGGGGCCATGTTCACCGCGCGCATGACCGTCAGCCACCTCACCGACGCGGTGGCGGAAGGAGCGACATGACCGACGTACGGCACGAGATAGGCGTCCTCGTCGTGGACGACGACTTCATGGTGGCCCGTGTCCACCGTGCCTTCGT
This sequence comes from Streptomyces sp. NBC_00287, assembly GCF_036173105.1. NCBI lineage: Bacteria > Bacillati > Actinomycetota > Actinomycetes > Kitasatosporales > Streptomycetaceae > Streptomyces > Streptomyces sp. NBC_00287. The sequence continues at coordinate 1,070,215 of NZ_CP108053.1, read as the reverse complement.
CGAACGCGTCCCGCCCTTCAAGGTCGTCGGCGTCGCCAGCACCGGCGCACAGGCCATCGCGGCGGTCGACGAACTCCGCCCCGACGTAGTGCTGTTGGACCTCTACCTCCCCGACATCTTCGGCCTCGACGTCATTCCCAGGCTCCGCACCGCCGGGCACGACTGCGACGTCATGGTCATCAGCGCGGCCCGGGAGGCCGACACGGTACGCGGCGCCGTCCGCCACGGCGTCGTCGACTATCTCCTCAAGCCGTTCGAGTTCCAGGACCTGCGACTGCGACTTGAGCGCTACGCCGACCAGCGCGGCCGACTACGAGGCGCCGTCGTCCGCAGCCAGGCCGACGTGGACCGGGTGCTGGCGGGCGCAGCGGCACCGGCGTCGGTGGCCGGCGCGCTGCCCAAGGGCATGAGCGTGGAGACCGCCGAGCTCATCGAACGCACCCTCCGCGACTGCCCCGGCACCCTCTCCGCCACCGAGTGCGCCGCCCTCACCGGCATCTCCCGCGTCAGCGCCCGCCGCTACCTGGAGCACTTCCACACCATCGGCCGCGCCGACGTCTCCCTCCGCTACGGCGCGACGGGACGGCCGGAGCGGCGGTACGGGCTCTGCGGGCGGGGGGAGGGCGTGGGCAGCGCTGCCGAAAATGGGTCGATGGCTTCGCGGAGCCCTGGCACAGTGGCGCACCATGGATGACTCCGAGCTCTTGACCGCTGCGGACGTACAGCTCATGCAAGCCCTGGCGCAGCGGGTCACCGCGGTCCGCCCCGACCTGGTCAACAGCGACGCGTCGTACGGAGAACTGGCCTGGAACTGGGGCAAGGGGCACGTCGGCAACGGCGAGAGCTGGCTGCGCCGACTGTGGTTCTCCGGTGACGAGTTGGTCGCGTGGGGCTGGGCCCAGCTGCCCCACCGGGTGCGGCGGAGCGACGGGTCGGTGAAGGACGTCGCCGGCGCCTATCTCGCGTATCAGGTCCATCCCGACCACCGTGAGCTGGTGGACGAGGTGATCGACTGGTTCGACGGTGTGACGGTCGGTGTCGAGCGTACGGTCGTGGCGCAGGCCGCCGACGAGTTCGCCCTGAAGCGCTGGGCGGCGTACGGCTATGAGACCGATCCGGCCTCGCTCGGCGACACCGGTTCCTGGACTCAGCTCAATGAGCGGGACCTCGATGACGTGGAACAGCCGGTGCTCCCCGACGGATTCCGCTTCCGCACCGCCGACGAGGCCGGACGGCAGGCCGTGGTCCAGGCCCATGTGGACGCCTGGGCTCCGTCACCGTATTCGGCGGAGGCCTACGAGGGTGTCCGGCGGACCCCGCCGTACCGCGGCGATCTGCACATCCTGGTAGAGGCGCCCGACGGAACCATGGCCGCGTCCACGATCATGTGGCTCGACGAGGCCAACAAGACCGCCGAATTCGAGCCGGTCGGAACGCATCCGGACTACCGGCGTCTCGGTCTCGGCAGGGCGATACTGCTGCACGGGATGCATCTGGCACGGGAGGCCGGGGCCCGTCACATGACGGTCGCCTGTCTGGGCGCACCGGGGCATCGCGCGGCGTGCGGGCTGTACTACAGCGTGGGGTTCCGTCGGTTCACCCACGACGTGCCGCTCATCAAGACCGTGGGCTGGGGCAGTTGACGGCGTCGAAGTAGGGCCAGCCGTCCACTTCCACGTTCTGCTCCCGTGGCCGCGTCTCCAGAACGGGCGCGGCCGCGTCGAGCAGGCGCCGGACCGTGCCCGGCTCATAGAGGTTGAGCCAGTCGCGGTCGGGGAGGCGTACGACCGTGCCCTGCTCGAAGGAACAGTTGGAGATGATCCTCTCCGGGCCCGGGGCGAAGACCAGGGACAGTCGGCGTCGAGCGCCCGGTTGCGGCTCCTCCGTGAACAGGGAGAGCGTCAACCGGCAGTCGGCGTAGTCGGGTTTCACCCGCTGCCGGACCGTCCAGTGCCACACAGTCCCGTCGACCACGAGGCGGCGGATGCGTCGGTCGTTGCCCATGGGGTCACCGTAGACCGTTGACCGGCCTGGACGGGAATGAGTTTGTCGGCCCTCCCTCCGCGGACCTACCGTCGAGCGGTGGATCTCTTCTCACGTTCATGGACGGCACTGCGCTCCGCTGTCGCCGACCTCCCCGACGAGGACTTCGAGCGGCCCTCCGGCTGCGCCGGCTGGCTGGTGCGGGACCTCGTGTGTCACCTGGTCATCGGCGCCCAGGACATCCTGATCACGCTGGTCACACCCGCCGACACCGAACCGACCGTGAACGCGGTCACCTACTGGCAGCTTGTCGAGCCCCCGACCGGCGAGGACCCGCTCGACGCGCTGATCCCTCGGCTGGCCGCGGCGTACGGCGAGCCGAAGTGGCTGAAGTTCCACTTCGACGACGTCGGCTCCGCCACCGGCCGCGCGGCCGAACTCGCCGACCCCGCCGCCCGCGTCAGCACCCGCGACGAGGTACTCACCGTCGGCGACTTCCTCCACGCCTACGTCCTCGAATGGACCCTGCACCACCTCGACCTGATCGCCCACCTCCCGTCCGCCCCGGAACCGCCGGCCGAGACCCTCGCGGCGACCCGCGAACTGCTGGAGAAGCTCGCGGGGACGCCGTTCCCGGCGGCCCTCTCCGACAAGGACGCCCTGCTGATCGGCACGGGCCGCCGTAAGCCGACGGACGCGGAGAAGGCCGCGTTGGGCGACTTCGCTCAACGGCTGCCGCTCGCGGTGGGCTGAGCAACAGCAGGGCCACCGCCTGATGCTGGCCGCAGGCGATCCGACGGACGTCAACCGGTCGGCGTAACGACAAATCGATCCGCCGGGTGAAGGAGGCCGCCACTTGATCAACTCGGGGGTGCGGAGCGGTGATCCTGGGTCGGCATTGATCAACGGATCGGCCGGGTCCGATCCCCTCAGCGGTATGGAGTTCCCCTTGCGTGTTCGTCGTTTCGTGACCGGCGCCCTCGGCAGCGCGGCCCTCGTCCTCTCCTCCTTCGGCGTGGTCACCACGGCCGCCGGTGCCGCCGCCGCCGACCCGTGCGGCTTCTACGAGACCGGCTCCGACGCCTTCTACCACCACTGCACCTCGGACGGCTCGAACATCGTCATCAAGGTCGAGGTCGCCTGGCAGGCCGACTACGAGCGGTGTGTCGGTCCCGGCAAGTCCTGGCTGGGCTCCGCAAGCAAGATCGAGGGCGCGTACTACACCGGCCGCACCTGCTGACGCAGCAAGACGAAGGGGCGGACGGGCCGAGCGGCTCGTCCGCCCCCTTCTTTGGTTCAGCAGATGGTCTGCCGGCTGTTCACCAGCGTGTTGTTCCGGAACGTGGTGTTGGTCCCGCACGGGTTCTCGTTGATCGCCGAGTTGGTGACCGTGAGGTTCTGGATGGTGATGTCGGAGTTGTTGGGGAACTCCGAACGGGCCGCGAGCCGGATCTCGCCGCCGCCGGTCACGCTGCCGCTCTGGGCGGCGATGTTCACGTTGTAGCAGTTCTCGATCAGGATCGAGTTGTTGCCCGTGTTGGAGAGGTTGACCCGGTCGATGACCGCGCCGCCGCTCTCGGACACGCAGAACACCCCGCGTCCGCCGCCGCGCGCGATCACCTCGCCCACGCGGATGTTGGTGGGGTACGAACTACCCACCCGGCCGTTGCGGTTGGCCATGCGGAAGGCCGCGTAGCCCGTGCCGGTGCCCGCGCCGTCGGCGTCGACCTTGGTGACGGTGGCGTTGATGGTCTGGTTCAGCAGCAGGCCTGACTCGCCCACATTGCGCGCGGTGACCGTACCGACGGTGAGGCCGTCGACGCCGTACGTCTCCACCGCGTGGCTGCTCGCCCCGGACACGTACACGTTGTCGATCCGGACGTTGCGTGTCCACTGGCTGGTGTCGCCGCGGTTGTCGATGCGGACGCCGAGGCCGGCCGACAGGCGCATGTCGATCTGGCCGAGCACGACGTTCTGGACGTTGCGCATGAAGACGCCGTAGAGCGGTGCGCCGGTGAGGTTGAGGTGCTGGACCTCGATGTCGCGGACGCCGCGGGCGTAGACCGGGGCCTGGTCGCCGGAGCCCGTTCCGGTGACGTTGATCGTGCCGCAGACGTCGAGGACGGTGTAGCTGGGCAGGGAGACCCGGGACCCGGCGCTGATCGATCCCGATCCGTGCACGACGACCCGCTCCTTCGAAGTGCGGCCCGCCGTCAGGCTGTTGACGGCGGCCTGCATCGCCGCGCGCATGTCCGTGCCGGTGTACACGACGGAACTGCCGCGGCGGGCGGTCCAGGTGCTGCCGCTGAGCACGGCCTCCGCCTGGTAGGCGCCCTCACCGCAGGCCGCGGCCAGACGCGGTGCGGCCGCGCTCGCGGGTTGGGTCAGTAATGCGGCGCCGGTGAGCAGGGCGGTGGCGCAGGCGGCGGTGACAACGGCACGCCTGCGGCGGCCTGTTGCGGCTCTGTGTTGCATCTCGGCTCCCGATTGAATCGATTCACACGCGGGGCGTGATATAGCAAGCGTTTTCTGTGATTGGCCCGCGAGTGTGCCAACCGCCCTCCCGGGCGTCAAGGGGTGTGGTCCATGAGCGGTACCGCTGATCGAGTGGTGACCGTGCGGGCTCGGGCGTACCGTCGAACGGTGGACCGACAGTGGACGCCGTCGTTCACTGACCCCTCGCGTGGGTGAAAGCCCCGAGAGTGCGACACGAATATGAGCAGCAGCCCGCAGCCCACATCCCCGCAGACCACCGCCAAGGAAAACGGCGGTGGCGGAAACGCGATGGCACTGTTCGTCATCGCCTCGTGCCAGTTGATGGTGGTCCTGGACATCACCATCGTGAACATTGCGCTGCCGGACATCCAGCGCTCCCTGGACTTCTCCACCACCAGCCTGTCGTGGGTGGTCAACGCCTACACGCTGACCTTCGGCGGACTGCTGCTGCTGGGCGGCCGGGCCGGTGACATCCTCGGCCGACGACGGGTGTTCATCTTCGGCGTGCTGCTGTTTGTATTCGCCTCCCTGCTCGGCGGCTTCGCCCAGAACGAGGCCCAACTCCTCGCCGCACGCGCCCTGCAGGGCGTCGGCGGCGCCATCGCCTCACCGACCTCCCTCGCCCTGATCAGCACCACCTTCCGCGAAGGCCCGGAACGCAACCGGGCGTTCGGCGTGTTCGCCGCGGTCTCGGCGGGCGGCGGCGCGATCGGACTGCTGGCCGGCGGCATCCTCGTCGAGTGGCTGAACTGGCGGTGGGTGCTCTTCGTCAACGTCCCCATCGGCCTGCTCATCGCGCTCGCCACACCCAAGTGGATCAAGGAGTCCGAACGCCACCCCGGGCACTTCGACATCACCGGCGCACTGACCTCCACCGTGGGCATGGTGCTCCTGGTGTACGGCTTCATCCGGGCCGCGCAGGACGGCTGGCGGGACCCGCTCACGCTGGCCTCGTTCGCCGCGGCCATAGTCATACTTGCCGTGTTCATCCTGGTGGAACGCCGGTCCACCCAGCCCATCACGCCGCTGCACATGTTCGCCGACCGCAATCGCGCGGGCACGTACGGCATCATGCTGTGCCTGGCCGCCGCGATCTTCGGCATGTTCTTCTTCCTGACGCTCTTCGTGCAGAACGTGCTGGACTTCAGCCCGTTGCAGGCCGGCCTCGCCTTCCTGCCGGTCAGCGCGGTCATCGCGATCGGCGCCGGGCTGGCCTCGAAGTTCCTGCCCACGTACGGGCCCAAGCCGTTCATGGTCGTCGGCGCGATCCTCGCGGCGGCCGGCCTGAGCTGGCTGACCCTGACCGACATCAACTCCACCTACGCCGGCAGTGTCCTCGGGCCGATGCTCGTCTTCAGCCTGGGCATGGGCATGGAGTTCGTCTCGCTGACGCTGATGGCGCTGTCCAACGTCCCCGTCCGGGAGACCGGCGCGGCCTCCGGACTCCTCAACGCCACCCAGCAGGTCGGCGGTTCGCTCGGCCTGTCCATCCTGGTCACGATGTACGGGACGGCCAGCAGGAACGAGGCGGAGAAGCAGATACCGGACTTCCTGGCCCAGGCCACCCCGGCCGAACGCCTGCGCTTCGAGCGCACCGGCGATCTGCCACCTCCCTGGTCGGACGAGGTCCTCACCGCCGGAGTCTCGTCGGCCTTCATCATGGCCGCGATCTTCACGGTGGTCGCCGCGCTGATCGCGGTCCTCGCCATTCAGGTCCGTTCGTCGGATCTGGAGCGGCTGAAGGGCGGGTCGATGCCGGGGCCGGCTTGAGGGCCGTCGCGTTACATGGACGCAGGTTCGTCGTGTCACGTGGTTCCGGGTTCCGCTCTCGACGCTGCTGCGCACGGCGCGCGAAGGGCGGGTCGTGCCCGGGCTGGTCTGAGGGTCGTCGTGTCAAGTGGTTCCGGGTTCACGCTGCCGCGCACCGCGCGCGAAGGGGCGGGTCGTGCCGGGCCGGTTTGAGGGCCGTCGCGTCACATGGTTCCGGGCTCCGCTCCCCACGCCGCCGCGCACAGCGCGCGATCGACCTCCGCCGTGTAGTGCGCCGCGGCCAGCCATGCGCGGGCGAAGCGGGCCACATCCGTCGGGATCAGGCGGCCGAAGGTGTCGCGGTCGCGGTCGGTGGCGGCTGCGCGCAGTTCGTCGAGGAGGGCTGCTGCCGTAGTGAGGCCGAGGCGGTGCAGGCGCCGGCTGTCGGAGGTGCTGTCGCCGGGGAAGGCCAGGACTCGGCGGCCTCCGGAGGCGGCCTGGTGGACTCGGCGGCGCAGGAGGTGCAGCGGCGGTTCGTCGGCGGCGGGCGGAGGGCCCCCGGGCGCGGCTGAGCTGCCGTTGGGCAGGTCGGCGTGCTGGAGCCGGTCGAAGCCCAGGTCCAGGCGGGCCTCGGGATCGGCGGGGTGGCTGATGGCGAGGAGCAGGGCACGGGCGTGCGGGGCCGGGGCAAGTCGGGCCACGACACGCAGCCGGGTGCCCGGGGCGGTGGCGAGCAGGCGGAGGTTGTCGCGGTCGGGGAGCGCCGGATGGTCGTGGGCGGCGGCCAGCCGGATCATCACGCCGTCGCAGTCGGCGAGCAGACAGTCGCCCGCCGCCTCACGGACCGTACCGACCAGCGTGACGTCCAGGAAGAGCAAGCCGTGCCCGTCGTCGGACAGCGCGCGTACCGCCTGCTCGGCGGCGGGCACGGCCCACAGCCGGTCCAGGGGATCGCCGTCCCAGGCCACGCCGGACGCGCGGACCGCCCGTACTCCCTTCCCCGCGCCCAGCCGTCCCGTAGGCGACACAGTCGCCCCGGACACCGCGAGCCCCGCCCGGGACAGCTCCCGATGGGACAGCGCCGTGTCACCGACGCGTACGGCACGCTCGGCCGCCCCCACCGCCCGCCCCGAACCGCCCGGCGCCACGTCGGACACCGTGTACAGACGGCCTTCGGCGTCGGCGGTCCAGGTCACGGCGCCTGCGTAGCCGGTCGCGGTGAGGACGGGCTCCGAGAAGAGCCCGTACAGCCGCAGGGAGCCGTCCGGGGTGTACGGCTGCCGCACGCTGCCGCGCAGCGCGGCCAGTTCGGGTCCGGTGGCGTGCGGGAGACGGTGTGCCGCGCCCAGGACGCCGTGCAGCGCGGCGACGAGGTCGGTGAGTCGATACGACGGATCCGCGCCGCGGGCCGCGCGCAGCCCGGTGACCACGGCGACAGCCGAGGCTGCGGCCCGGGGCAGCCCGGCGAGCCGCGCGGTGTGCGCCGCGCGCAACAACTCCGCCTGGAGGACGGCTCCGGCGCCGTCCGTACCCGCGTCGAGTACGGCGGCCGCGGCGGCGTGAAGGGTGTGGGCGGCGCTGCGTTGGTCGGGCGTTGCCGTGGGCTCGGGGTCCGGGGCTGCTGTCGGCTCGGGGATCGGCGCAGGGGTGGGCGGGGCCGTGTCCGCGACGGGGGCCGCCGATGCCACCGCCGCTCGGTGCAGACAGTCCGGTGCCAGCAGGCACCCGCACCGGATCGCGTCCGTACTCGTCACCGCCCCGCCCGGGGCGTGCAGTTCGAGGTCGGTGTCGTCGTCCACAGCCAGGCGTACGGTGTCGCCGTCCACGACGACCGGCCGCACGGCCAGCTTGGCGATCCCCGCGTCCAGCCGCTTGCGCAGCCGGGGCGACAACGCCCCGACCAGTTCCGCGGTGACGTCGGGCGCGACCGGTGGAAGGACCGGACTCATGCGATTTTCTCTCCTACCCAGCGGGCGAGTTCGAGCGGACTGAGGGCGGCCACCGGCATGCCCGCGGCGACGAGCTGTCCGGCGACGCCCGTGGAGTAGCGGGGACGGCCCGCGTCGTCGAGGCTCGCGCAGCCCAGCACCTGGCAGCCGGCCCCGACCAGGGCGCGCACCTCGGCGAGCAGTCCACCGAGCGGATAGCCCTCTTCGAAGTCGCTGACGACCACGACGAGCGTCCGCGACGGTACGGTCACCAGCTCCCGCGCGTGCCGCAGGCCCGCAGCGATGTGCGTGCCGCCGCCCACGCTGACCTCGAGCAGCAGGGACAGCGGGTCGTCGACATGGCCCGTGAGGTCGATGACCTCCGTGGAGAAGGCGAGGAAGTGCGTGGACAGGGTCGGCACCCCCGCGAGCACCGAGGCCGTGAGCGCGGCCCAGACCGTGGACGCCTCCATCGACCCCGACACATCCGTGACCAGGATCAGCCGCCAGTCGGCGGCCCGCTTCGCCCGCGTACGGAACACCGGCCGCTCGGGCACGACCACGATCCGCCCGTCCGGGCCGCGCCGCGCGGTCGCCAGGTTGGCGCGCAGGGTGCGCGGCAGGTCCAGGCCGCCGCCCGGCCGCCGACTGGGGCGCGGCAGAGCCGTACCGTGCAGGGCGGGCCGCAGCCGTGTGGCCAACTCCCTGGTCAGCGCGTCCACCAGGCGCCGCACGAGCGGACGCAGCGCGGCCAGCCGGGCCTCGGGCAGGCCGCCCGCGTGCCGGAGCACCGTCCGCAGCAGGTCCACCGAGGGCCGCACGCGGTCCGGATCGAGCTCGGCCAGCACATCGGTACGCCCCGACGCCGCCGCGGCCGCCAGCACCTCCTCCCGGATCCCCGGCCCGAACAGCGCCGCCAGCTCCTCGGACCACTCCCGCACCCCGGGGTACGGTGCCTCCCGCCCCCCGCCACGACCACCCGCTCCAGGCAACCCACCTCGACTGCCCTCACCCCGCCCGGCGCCGTACAGCTCGTCCAACGCGGTCGCCAACCCGGCGGCGGAACGCGCCAGTTGATCCGAACGCCGACCCAGCACGAGCCGCCAGCGGTCGGTGGGGGAGAGGCGGCGCTCGTCGAAGAGTGGCGCGGGCTCGGGTTCTTCGGGGGCCGACGGGGCGGCTTCTTGGGACTCCGGTGGGGAGGCGGCGCGTCCGCCCGCAACCGTGGCGACAGGGGACGGCAGCAGTCCGAGCCTCGCCAGGTCCGCCCGGACCGCAAGATCCGCGCGGGTCCACGCGGCGAGCGCGGCCGGGTCGAACCCGCCGGTGTCGGTGACCTCTCCGCTGGTGCCAAGACGCTCCTCGACGGCGGTGAGCAGGCGCTCACGGGCCGCCGGGCTGAGCGTGTCGAAACCTCCTCGCAGGGCGGGCAACCGATCGAGGAACGTCCGGTCGGGCAGCTCCACCACCCGGCTCAGCAGCGGCTCCAGCGCTGCGGACGCCGATTCCAGCAGCGGTCCTGCCGCAGTCAGCACTCCGGTGAGCCGCGCGGTCAGCGCCGACCTGGACTCCGGCCCTGTGGCCGAGTCGACCCAGGAGGCGATACGGCCGCCCAGGGCATCGGGCGCCTCGTGCCCGAGGAGCACGCGTACGGCCCCCGCGGCGCCCCGCATCAGTGGCGAACCGTCGGCGGCCAGCCGGGCCAGCGCGTCGGTGAGCCGGATTCCGCCCAACACGTCGGCGCGGTGCGCGAGTTCGAGCAGGGCGTGGGCGTCGGCCGGATCCTCGGAACCTGTGAGGCCGTCGACTTGGCGCACCGCGGCGGCCGTCAGCAGCTCGGCCACCGCGGCGGCCCGGGTCCTACTGTCCTCGTCGGCGCCGAGCCCGGGGATGTGACCCGCCTGCAACCGGTCCAACAGGGCGAGACCGGCGAGGAGTTCGGGGAGTGTGCCGGAGTGGGGCAGCACGTCGGCGACATCGGTGAGCCGTTCGTCCGCGAGCGCGGGCAGGCCGCACTCCGCCGCCTCCCGCAGGCCCCGCAGCGTTTGGTCGGCCGTACTCCCGCCCTCGTCCCGCTCCACCCGCCGACGCTCCCGCAGCACACCCTCGGCTGCCTGCGCCGGGGTGACCCCGCGTACCCCGGCAGCGGTCACCATGGCCGCCGTGGCCGGAGTCCAGCGCACCTCCCACCGCGAGGTGAGCGCGTCGGCCCCGCCCGCCCCGGCCACCTCCTGGGCCTGTGCGTACGGCACCCCGCACACCGTCAGCCGGCGCAGCAGCAGCTCGCGTCGGCGGTCCAGATCCGAACGCAGTGGATCCAGCCGCAGATCACGCGATGCGCTCTCGGCTCCCGGGCCCGGCAGGCCGAGCTCCGCCAGTTGCGCCTCCACCGCCGGGGCGAGGCCGCTGCGGGGCGCCCCGGGCGCGGGCTGTCCGGTGCGGGTTCCGACGAGCACCCGCTCCATCGCCCGGGCCACCGCCCGCCCCCTGCCGTACGGTTCGCCCTGCGTGAGGACCGTCTGCACGGCCTCGACCAGCTCTCCGCGCCCCGCCGCGGGCAGCCCCCGCAGCCGGGCCAGATCACCGGCCAGGCGGCTGATCTCCCGCGCGTCGGCGGGCCCCGACGGATGCCCGAGCGACCGCAGCGCGGCACACACCTCGACAGCCGCCCGCGTCAGCGCCTCCTCCAGCGCGGCCGGATCCCCGGCCGCCCGCAGGACCAGGTGCTGCCACTCCGGATCCCGAATCCCGGCCGGGTATCCGGACCGTTCGTCCAGCAGGGCGTAGGTGTACGGGATGAGCGAGGTGATCCAACTCCCGCTCACCGCAAGCGTGCCGACGCTGAGAGAAGGCCCGCCGGACACCAGCGCCGGCGCATGAAACGCACCGACGACCACCGCCGCACGCTCCCCGTTTGCGGTCGCCGCCGCCAGCCGCTCACACATCCACGCCTCGCGCCGCAGATCCAGCTCGGGAACACCCCCCGAGCCCGCCGCGTCCTCGCGCAGCGCCCACCCCGTGAGCAGTGCGGCCCGGCGCAACGCCTCCGGCGGGGATCCCGGGGCCGTGGCCTCCACGAGCCGGTCCCACAGGTCGTCCCCCGGGCGGCCGGTCAGCCGGGCCCGCAACGCGTCGGCGATCCCGGGACCGACGGACGCCGACCCCGCCGAATCCCGCCCCTCGCCCCACGCGCGGTCGGCGAGCGGCAGATCGCAGGCCACGACCGGAACCCCCTGCCGAGCCGCCCAGCGCACGGCGGCCAGCTCCGGCGAGAAGTCGGCGAACGGGTAGAACGCCGGTCCGCCGCCCCCGTCCGGCGGCGCCGCCGCGAGCGCGACCGGTGCCCGTGTCTCCTCGTGGCCCAGCCACGGCAGCCACTCCTGCATCTCCGCGGGGAGTTCGACGAGCACCACGTCCGGCTTCGCCGCGTCCAGCAGCGCGGGCATGGCCGCTGCCAGGGACGGCGCGTGATGCCGTACGCCGATGAGGTACGGCGCCGCCGGGTCGGTCAGGGCCGCCACGGCCTCGTCGGGGGTGAGGGGCACGGCGTCAGCCCTCCAGCACCGTGCGCAGGTCCCACAGGGTGCGCCAGGTGGCGGAGCCCTGCTCGGCACGCCGCCGGACCGGACCGTCCCAGTAGCCGCGCAGCCGGGCCGCGTCGGCGGGGTCGTCCTTGCGGACCACACCGAGCAGATGGCCCGGCAGGAGGCCGAGCACATCGCGGTCGCCCGGGAAGTACGCCGCCGCAAGACCCAGCGCGCCCGCCACCGACACCGCCTCCGCGGTGCTCATCACCGTGGACGGCCGCTCCACCTCCCAGCCCTCCGCCGACCGCCCCTCCCGCAGATCACGGAACGCGGTCACCAGCGCCTCCAGCACCGCGTCGTCCACCTGGAAGGCGGCGCCCGCCCGCTCCACGGACGCCCGCGCCTGACTGCGCACCAGCGCGGTCTCGGCGTCGAGGTCCGCGATGGGGCCGACCGTCTCGAAGTTGAAGCGGCGCTTGAGCGCGGCGGACATCTCCGAGACGCCCTTGTCGCGCAGGTTGGCGGTGGCGATGAGGTTGAAGCCGGGCGCGGCGTGCGCCAACGAGTCCTCGCCGCCCGCCAGTTCCGGTACGGCGATACGCCGCTCGGAGAGCAGGGACACCAGGGCGTCCTGCACCTCCGGCAGACAGCGGGTGACTTCCTCGACCCGGGCGATGGCGCCCAGGGACATGGCGGTCAGGACGGGCGAGGGCACCAGCGCCTGCCGACTCGGGCCCTGGGCGAGCAACAGGGCGTAGTTCCAGCCGTACTTGAGCTGGTCCTCGGTGGTGCCCGCGGTGCCCTGGACGACCAGGCCGCTGGTGCCGCACACGGCGGCCGACAGCAGCTCGGACAGCATGGACTTGGCGGTGCCGGGCTCGCCGACCAGGAGCAGGCCGCGCTCGCCCGCGAGCGTGACGACACACCGCTCCACCAGCGCCCGGTCGCCGACGAACTTGGCCGACACCTCCAGGCGTCGCGGCACGCCGTCCGGCGCCTCGGCAGCGTCGGGCAGCTTCAGCGCCCGGCCGCCGCTGCCCATGACGAACGTGACGACGGCACGGGGCGTGAGCCACCACGCGGGCGGTCGCGGCCCCTCGTCGTAGGCGGCGAGGAAGGCCAGCTCGGTCGCGTACAGCTCCTCGGGCGGGACGATTTGACGCGTCGGGGCGGAGGGCAGGGTGCTGGTCATCGGCGACGGTTCTTCCGGTCGGTTCGGGTAGGGGTGAGCTGGGCCCTCATCGGCGGCGCCCCTTCCGGGTGACCCGCGTGATCAGTTCCTCGTACGCCGGTGCGTCGCCGCTTTGGACGCGTTCCCAGGCGCGGGCGAACAGTTCGGGCAGCGGAAGGTCGGGGACGGCGCGCATGCGGTCGTGGATCGGGTAGAGGCCTTCCTTCCAGCTCTCCACCGGCAGCGCGGAGCCCTTGAGGTCGCGCCAGCCGCCGGGCAGGAAGAAGGTGCGCCCGGCGCGTGGCCGCTTGGCCTCGACGACCAGGTCGGTCGCCGCCAGCTCGGCGCGGGCCTTCTTCAGCCGGGCGGGCTTCCAGCCGGTCCAGCGGGCGCAGTTGCGGTCCGTCGGGTCGGGCAGGGCGAGCAGCTGGAGGTAGAGCGCCGCCGCGTCCTCGCCGAGACCGTGGGCCGCGGCGACCTCCGTGACCAGCTCCGGCACGCTGACCATGGGGTCCTGGGCATGGCCGACCGGACCGTCGGCGGCGACCGCTCGGGCGAGGTCGTCGCCCAGGAGTGCGCGCAACGACCGTAGGCCTGCGCCTCGTTGGGGACCCGTGAGTCCTTCCAGGAGCCCGAACACGGTGTCGTCGGGCCCGGTCAGGCCTGCCGGGCGGACCAGGGTGATCTCGCTGTCGCCGTGCCACGGGCGCAGGACCAGCGCCTCGCCGACGCGGATCAGGCCCTGTGCGTCGGCCCCTCCGGTCTCCGGAAGCCCGTACGCCTTGCGCACCTCCACGGCCGTGGGACTCCCCTTCTCCGTCCATTCGACGTCGAGTGGAAGCATCAGCTCCGGGTCGGCGAACCGGCGCCGCAGTGCGGCGAGGCTCTCCGGGAGCAGGACTCGCAGGGGGTGCCCGTAGGGGAGGGCGTAGGCGAGCGAGGCCAGGGCGGCGACGGCTCCGCCCAGGTCGTAGCGGCTGGGCAGGGCGGCCGGGTCCTCCGGGACCCAGTTGCCGTCCTTGTCGAAGTGGAAGGCCGTGGTGCGGCTGATCCAGGGCGTGCGGCCGGGGTTGAGCACCACCTCGGCGGAGGCGGAAGGCAGTCCGGCGAGGTCCGCCGAGAGGTCCTCGGGCACCCGGACGACGGAGCCCAGCCGCTCGGCCCACACCCGGCCCGCGGCCTCCAGGTCCGGGCCGGTCGACCACAGGTCGGCGGGCTCGGAGGGGAGCAGCGCGCCGAGGAGCGCCGTGCGGTCCTGCGCCGAGAGCGAGCCCAGCATGCCGTTCGCCTGGTCCATCTGACGTGGCTTCAAGCCCATCACGGCGAGCGTCTGCTCGTCTCGACCGCGCGGCTGGGCGGCGAGCAGGAGAGTCGCCTGGAGCGGGCCGAGCCCGTCCCGCGTCGCGGCGGCGAACGCCTCGTGCGCCTCGGGCCGCCAGGGAGCGGCGCCCTTGTCCCGGATCAGCCGGGCGACGGCGGCGAGCCCGTCGGCGGGGAACGCCTGCCCGTGCCGCGTCTCCTTCTCCAGCGTGAAGTGGGCGACCGCCCCGAACGCGCCGGACGGATCGTGGTCCAGGGCGAGCCAGTTCACCCGCCCGCGCGCGGTGTCGACGTTCTGGCAGCCGAGGACGACGACCGTACGGCCGTCGCGGCGCAGTACCTGGCCGACGCGCTGCTGGTTCTCGTGCGGCTCGCCGAGGACCACCTCGCGCAGGCTGTCCCCGGGTGCGGCGAGCGGACCTTCGGCGAGCGCCTCGAACAGCAGGAGCAGCGCCTCCCGTTGGGCGTCGGACACGGTCGGCAGCGCGGCCCGGTAGGCCAGCGGCCGGACCACGCCCAGCAGCGACGGCCACACCGTGCCGATGCTGGGGATCGTGAGTTCCTCACTGAGCCAGCCGTCCCCGAGCGGGGCCGGACGTCCGCGCTCGGCGGGCAGCGGCTTGCCGTCGGCCGGCTGCCCGGACAGGACGTGGTTCACCGCGCGGATCTGGCGGAGCACGGTCCACCGCTCCTCGCTGCCCCAGCCTCCCCACAGCGAGGCGACGCCGCCGGTGGCGTCGTTCAGGGTCCGGTCGTCGCCGTGCGCGGGGCTGTAGTCCGCGAACATGCCCTCGGTGCGGCGCCGGTCCGGCCGCGCGTGCTCGACGGGCGGGGCCGCGAGAGCGGTCGCCGACTCGGTGATGCGCAGTGCCGATCGGATCAGCGCGGAGAGGCCGATGAGCAGCCGCTCGTCGGTGAGTTCGGGCAGGGCCGACGCCACGGCCCGTTGGACGGACTCGTCGGCGCCCGTGACCTTGGCCCGGGCCTCGGCGTCCGGCGCCGCGGCGAGCTGCGCCCGGTGCTCGGCCAGGGCAGTCGCTCCCGCTCGCAGCAGGTCGGCCGCGCGCTCGTCGCTCAGGGCGCGTAGCACGGCCGAGCCCCGTTCGTCGCGGGGACGCAGGGCGTGCCAGAAGGCGACCGGCGGTACGTACCGGGTGCCGGCGGCGTACTCGCTGCCCCGGTCGCCCAGCGACACCCGGCCGAGCAGACCGGCCTCGGAGGTGTCGTCGGCCGCGAAGAGGGCGACATGTGTGTCGACGATCGCCGCGACGGGCTCGGCGCCCCCGGGCAGCCGCAGCGCACCGAGCGGAAGGCCGCGGGTCCCGCGCAGGGTGACGGTACGGCCGTCCGGCGTGCCGGCGGTCCGCAGGGTCTCGCCCTCTTCCGTCTCGGTGCGCACCCAGCGGCCGAGGACGGTGCCGTCGGTGCCGAACGGGCTGTGTTCGAGGCCGGGTTGGAGAGGCAGCACGTCGCACAGATCCTGCTGGAGTGTGGCGTCCTCGCGGATCCCGGACCGCAGGAAGGCGGGCAGCGAGGCACGCCCGTGCGTGCCGGTCGCCGGGTCGTACTCCAGCCACAGCTGCTGCCGTCCCTGTCGGCCCTGGCGCCAGCACGTGGTGCCGTCGCCGATGACGGCTCGGTTCGGGGGCAGGACGGTGTCACCGGCGTGCAGTGTGCGGCCACCGGTGGCCCGGCCGCCGGCCGGCAGCGGAATCGAGGGGGAGCCGACATGGTGGCCGTACCAGTAGCCGAGTTGCTCCCCGCCCAGGGTGAACACCTCGGACGGCCGTGCCGACCAGTAGCCGAACTGCTTGCCTTCGTGCCGCCACATCACCAGCAGCTCGCCGTCGGTGTAGCGGAACTGCGGGCGGCTCCAGCGGTCCAGCTCCACGGGCAGCCGCAGGTCGTGCTCGAGCAGCACCTTCTCCGGGCCGACGACGACCGCCTTGTGCCCCCGGGAGACGATCAGCGCGGGCCACGCCTCGTTGACCGCCAGCTCGTTGAGGTGGCCCTTGTCACGGGTCTCGGAGTCGAGCAGCCGCAGCGCCTCGTCGAGGGCCGGCCAGCCCAGCTCGTCCAGGATGCCCGCGCGCAGCGTGCGGCCGAGCACCGGTGCGATCTCGTGGGCGGCGACCCGGGCGACCGCGTCGGCATCGACGCGGGACGCCACCGAGCGGAACGTCCGCAGCCGGTCCAGCGCCGCGCGGGCACCGGGCAGCCCGGTCGCCCGGGTGAATTCCCCGGCCCTGTCGGCGATCCACTCGCGCAGCACCTCGCCCAGCACCGGGTGCACGGCGAGCGCCTCCAGCAGCTCGGATGTGGCTCGATCGCGGCCCAGGGTGCCGATGGCCTCGTACAGCAGGCGCCGCAGCCGGGAATCCGCGGCTGCGGCCGTCAGGTCGCGGCGACCGGCGCGCTCGTCGCGCAGCCACCGGTCGAGGCCCAGGTGGACGGGGGTCTCCGCGTCGGGTACCGCGAGCGGCACCCCTTCCGCCGCGCACAGGTCGAGCAGATCCAGATCGGCACCGGCGTGCCAGCGCCCCGTGAACAGGTCGACCGCCCGGCCGTCGGCCCGCAGCCGCTCAGCCATGCGCGCGACCAGCGCGAGGGTGGCGGGCGAGCGCCCGGAAACCGAGGCGCCGTGCTTGCGGTGGGTCGCCCAGCGGCCGAGCCAGTCCGCCGCGCCGACCTCGCCCGCCGCGCCGGTGTCCTCGCCGGTCAGCAGCCGGTCCGCCCCGCTCTCCGCCAGCAGCCCCAGCCAGAACTCGTCGTCCTCGACGGTACGGCCCAGCCCGCCCGGCATGATCTCCAACAGCCGCACGCGCACGACCGGGCGCTGTTCGGCGAGGGCGGACAGGGTGGCCCGGTAGGTGTTCCAGAAGGAGGCCGGCGCGCGCACGGCCGCCGGGGAGGCGATCAGGTCGGCGACCAGCTCGCACTCCTCGGTGACCCGGGACAGACCGGCCGCCTTGATCAGGCTCCGGGCGTCCTGCGGCAGCGAGGCGTACGGCGGCATGCCCGCCGCGCAGCGCTCCACCGTCAACTGCCGGTACTGCGCCCACGCCGCACCCGGGTCGAGCCGGCGGGCGAGGTCCTTCACATGCTCCTTGAGGGCCTTGACCGTCAGCGCCCCCGCGAAGGCGAACTCCAGGAACACCGCACGCTGCCGGTCCTCGTCCACGGCGAGGGCGTGCACCCGCTCCGCCTCGCGTGCCTTGCCGAAGAAGGCCGCCGCGTAGGTGGTGTTCTCGTGCTGGAGGAAGATCCGCGCCGCCTGCTCGTAGAAGGTCGGCAGGAAGTGCGGGACGGCCCGGCCGAGCCGCTCGCCGAGCTCCTCGAAGCCCTCCTTGGCGGTGCCGGGACGGGACTTGGCCTGGCGGGCGAGCCGTTCGACGTCCTTGACCAGGGCCAGTGCGTGGTGGCCGTTGGCCGGGTCGTGGACCAGCGCCCACGCGGGGAAGCCGAGCGTCTCGCGGCGCACCTGGCCGACCTCGGGCGCCTCCGGCTCCCGGGCCAGACCGAGGAACTCCAGGGCCAGGTCCTCGGCCTCGCCGAGGGTGCCGGGCACGAGCCGGACCACGCACCGGTCGTCCAGGGCGGGGTGGGTGTACGTGCGGACGGTGAGGGTGTCCGCGTCCTCGCGGGTCGTGGTGCCCGGCGGCAGGACGGCGCCCGCCTCCAGCAGCGCGGCCGCGATGGTCTCGTCGTACGTGCTCATGCGGCCTTCTCCTCGTCCTCGATGTCGCGCCCGGCGTACAGCGCGGCCGCCATGCGCATGCCCTCCGACCAGGCCACCGGCCCGACCTGACCGAGCTTCAGTACGCGGCCCGCGCCGTCCGTCCAGTTCAGGGGGCCGGTCTCGGTCTCCATGTAGGTCTCGTAGTCGCCGATCCAGACCCGGGCCTCGATCGCGCGGCCGTCCTCGCGCAGCGAGCAGACCGCGTCGCCGCCGCGCACCCGATAGCCGAGCTGGGTGGCCCTGCCGTGCAGGAACCGCAGCTCCTTGAACACCCCGCCCGCGTAGTCGTCGACGACCGTGGACTCGGAGTCGAGACCGGCCGGGCGGAGCCACACCTCGCGGAAGAGCTGCTGGGCCCGCTGCTCCACGCCGAGCTCGACGGCGAACTCCCGCAGCTCCTCCAGGTCGTCGAGGAGCACCGGGTGCGGGATGCGGACGAGTTCGGGACGGACGCGCACGGTGTCGCCGTCGAGGTCGACGAGCCCGAGTCCGCGGTCCAGGTCGGCGTCCCGGAGGAATCCGGCGACCTCACCGTCGGGTCCGGTGACGACGAGGTCGCGCAGGGCGCGCTGCCAGGCCGGGTCGGGCCACACACGGGCGATGACCGCGAGCGGCACCGGAAGCGAGCGCACCATCCACCGCTCCACGTCGGCCAGGCACTGCCGTTCGTGCCGCTCCAGCCACTTGGCGAGCTGACGCAACCCCACCACCGCGGGATCGTCCGCGAGTTTGGCCGGTACCGACTTCAGCCGCCGCCCGGCCGCGTTGCGGCACACGACCTTCCCTGCGTCCAGCGCGACCTCGTAGTCGCCGGCCGTCACCCACCCCACAGGTGCCTCCCCGCACTCCAGTGATCAAGTGACCGGAACTCTAGGCGAGACCACTGACAACGCCCCGCCCGGGCCTCCGGCTGCGCAGGAGCCGCTCACCCCAGCGTCAGTGACCCGTCGTCAGCCGCTTCGACATGGACGCCCTCGCTGATCCCCTCGACCGTCGCCCGCAGCCACTCCCGGTCCGGTGCCCCCGCTCGCTCCAGCCGCATCCGGCAGACTCGCAACGGCACCATCCGCAGCCCGGTCAGCCGGCCGCTGTCCGCCGCCAGCGAGACCAGGAACATCAGCCGCAGATCGTCCCGGTACTGCTCGAAGCCGCCGATGCCCTCGTAGTCGTCGACGAAGTCGCCGCAGCCGTACAGGATCAGCCGCTCTCGGTACACCTCCACCGGACGCGGGTGGTGCGAGGAGTGTCCGTGGACGACATCGACCCCGCCGTCCACCAGGGCGCGGGCGAAGACGACTTGGTCCCGGGGCACGCGGTACCCCCAGTTGGAGCCCCAGTGCACCGACACGACCACGAGGTCACCGGCGCGCCGGACCCGCCGTACGCGATCCAGCAGTGCGGCGGCCACGCTCGGCGTCGGCGCGGGCGCGTACGCCACCCCGGACTCGTCCTGCCCCGCCGACCATGACGGCGGGACGCCGCTCGACCGCATCCCCAGCGCGAACACCAGCACCCGGCCACCGCCGTCGAGCGGGACCACCGCGGGTGCGTACGCCTGGTCCGCGGCCCGTCCCGCGCCCACTGTCCGCAGCCCCGCGCGGGCGAGGGAATCCACCGTCTGCGCCAGTCCGGCGCGGCCGAAGTCCAGCGTGTGGTTGTTGGCCAGGACGCAGACGTCGGGCCGGGCCACCGTGAGGGCGGGCAGGTTGGCGGGGTGCATCCGGTAGTGGATCTCCTTGCCGGGTGCGAAGGTGCCGTCGCCGGTGACCGACGTCTCCAGGTTGACGATCCGCGCGTCCGGCGCGGTCGCGTCGAGGACTCGTAGGGCCTCGCCCCATGGCCAGGAGGGCGGTACCGGGGCGGGGACCGGGCCGTTCACCGACTCCGCGAGCCGGACATAGTCGCGGGCGTCCGTGACGTAGGGCTCGCGCAGGGCCGGGTCGCCGGGGTGCGCGAGGATCTGGTCGACGCCGCGCCCGAGCATCACATCGCCGCACAGGAACAGCGTCACCGCGTCGCCGGCCATATCTCCACGGTAGGCCGGTTGCCCGGCCGGATCGGAGGAACTCGGTCAGCGGAGGCGATGGTGATGATCTCCCACTCGGTCGTTGTGCCCGCGGGCCCGGGCATCGAACTGGCGGGCGACCTGGTCGTACCGGACTCCGCGCGCGCGGTGGTGCTCTTCGCGCACGGCAGCGGCAGCTCCCGGCACAGTCCCCGCAACCGGCAGGTCGCCGAGGCCCTGCGCACCGCCGCGCTCGGCACCCTGCTGATGGACCTGCTCAGTGAGGAGGAGGAACGTCAGGACGAGCTCACACGCGAGCACCGCTTCGACATTCCGCTGCTCGGGAGGCGGCTGGTGGCCGCGATCGACTGGCTCGCGGAGCGGGACGACACGCGGGGGCTGCTCGTGGCGCTGTTCGGCGCCAGTACTGGGGCGGGCGCCGCCCTGGTGGCCGCCGCCGAGCGTCCCGCGCGCGTGCTGACCGTGGTCTCCCGAGGCGGTCGGCCCGACCTGGCCGAGGACGCCCTGCCCGCCGTACGCGCGCCCGTGCTGTTGATCGTGGGCGGGCGGGACCGGGAGGTGCTGCGGCTGAACGAGGAGGCGGCGCGGCGGCTGCGGGTGCCCTGCACGCTCCATGTCGTGCCCGGCGCCACTCACCTGTTCGAGGAGCCCGGCGCCCTGGAGGAGGTGGCCGACGCGGCCCGGCAGTGGTGCGCCGACCATGTCCGGGCCGCCGCGGGGGACTGAACCCGTGCCGCGTGCCTACCCTGAACGTGTGGCTCGTGCCAACGACGAGGTCGCCGCGCTCTTCCAGGAGTACGCGGACCTGATCTCGATCACCGGAGGAGACGCGTTCAGGGCACGCGTCTACGAGAAGGCCGCCCGGGCGATCGGCGGCCACCACGCCGATGTCTCCCAGCTCGACGCCAAGGGGCTCCAGGAGATCCCCGGGGTCGGCAAGTCGATCGCGGAGAAGGTCGTCGAGTACCTGGGCAGTGGCCGCGTGTCCGCGGTCGAGGAACTGCGGGCCAAGATCCCGGCCGGAGTGCGCCGGCTGACGGCCATCCCCTCCCTCGGCCCCCGAAAGGCCCTGATGCTCTACGAGGAACTGGGCATCTCCTCGATCGACGAGCTGGCCGACGCCATTCACGAGGAGCGGCTGCGCGATCTGAAGGGCTTCGGGCCGCGCACCGAGGAGAAGCTCCTGCACGGCATCGACCTGTTGCGCGCCTCCGGGGGCCGGGTGCTGATCGACGTCGCCACCGATCTGGCCGAGGAGGTCGTCGCCGCCTTGTCCGAGGTCAGCGGCGTCCAGCGATGCGAGTACGCGGGATCGCTGCGGCGGGGCCGCGAGACCATCGGCGACATCGACGTCCTCGCCACCGCCCGCCGGCCGGGGCCGGTGATGCGGGCCTTCACCGAGCTGCCGTACGTCGCCGAAGTGATCGTCCAGGGCGAGAAGAAGACCTCCGTGCGCACGGACCGCGGCCTCGCCGTCGACCTGCGCGTCGTCCCGCCGGACTCCTGGGGCGCGGCCCTGCTGTATTTCACCGGGTCGAAGGCGCACAACATCCGGGTCCGGGAAATTGCCGTCCACAAGAAGCTGAAGCTCTCCGAGTACGGCCTGTTCGACGCCGAGAGCGGCAAGAAGATCGTCTCCCGGACCGAGGAGGACGTGTACAAGCGGCTCGGGCTGCCGTGGACCCCGCCCACGCTGCGTGAGGACCGCGGGGAGATCGAGGCGGGGCTGCGCGGCGAGCTGCCCGAGCTGGTGACCGAGGCGGACGTACGGGGCGATCTGCACACGCACACCGACCTCACCGACGGGCTCGCCGCCCTGGAGGACATGGTCGCCGCGGCCGCCGAGCGCGGCTACGCCTACTACGCGATCACCGACCACGGCCCCGACCTGTACATGCAGCGCATGACCGACGAGCGGATGCTGGCCCAGCGCGAGCAGGTGCGCAAGCTCAAGCCCGAGCGCGGTATGCGGCTGCTGCACGGGGTGGAGCTGAACATCGACCCGGACGGCGGCGTCGACTGGCCGGACGACTTCCTGGACGGCTTCGACCTGTGCGTGGCCTCGGTGCACTCGCACTTCAACCAGGGCCGGGCGGCGCTCACCCGGCGGCTCGTGCGGGCCTGCGAGAACCCGTACGTCAACATCATCGGCCACCCCACCACCCGTCTCATCGGCAAACGGCCGGGCATCGACGCCGACCTCGACGAGGTCTTCGCCGCCTGCGCCCGCACCGGCACCGCCCTGGAGATCAACGCCCACCCGGACCGGCTCGACCTCGGCGACGAGCACATCCTGCGGGCCAAGCGGCACGGCGTGCGGTTCGCGATCGACAGCGACGCCCACGCCGTACCGCACCTGGCCAACCTGCGCCACGGCGTGGCCACCGCCCAGCGCGGCTGGCTGACCAAGGACGACGTGATCAACACCTGGACCCTGACCCGCCTGCGCCGTTTCCTGCGCAAGGGCAGGACATAGGAGGTGCCCCATGACCCATCGGATACGTGACGTGATGTCGCCCGGAGCCGTGGCCGTCGAGCCGATGACCACGGTGGAGAAGGCGGCCCGCGTGATGAGCGAGCAGAACGTCGGCGACGTCCTGGTCGCCTACGACTGTGATCTCTTCGGAGTGCTCACCGACCGTGACATCGTGGTCCGGGCCGTGGCCGACGGCCGTGATCCGCACACCACGTCCGTCGGGGCGGTGTGCAGCCGGCCGCCGGTCGTCACCATCAGCCCCGACGACACCACCGACCACGCGATCGAGCTGATGCGCCAGTACGCGGTACGCAGGCTGCCGGTCGTCGAGCACGGCGGCTGCCCGGTGGGCATGGTCAGCCTCGGCGACCTCGCCGTCACCGAGGACCCGCGCACCGCGCTGGCGGACATCAGCAAGGCAGCCCCGAATCACTGACGGCGCCGGTTCCGCCAGCTCTCGTGGTGATCCAGGACCGTCTCCTCGATCGGACGGTAGGTGATGCCGAGTTCCTTGACGCTGCGGCTGTTGTCCACGGGGAAGCGAATGCCGAGGTGCCGTCGGATGTACTCCTGGGTCAGTCCGAACGCGGGGCCCAGGAGCCGGACCGGCCAGTGCGGGAGCCCGGTGCGGGGCAGGCGGAGATCGCGGGGGTGACGGGTGCGGACGATACGGGCGATGTCGTGGAAGGACGTCATCGTCGGCGCGGCGACGATGTAGCGGCCGTGGGCGCCCGGCCGCTCCGCCGCCGCTATGTGGGCGTCCGCCACCTCGCGGACGTCCGCTGTGGTGAAGCTGAAGTCCGGTGCGCCGTAGAAGAAGTAGCCCTTGAACAGCTCGTCGAGGAGGAAGAGACTGCCGGACTCGGAGGCGGGGGTGAGCGAAGGGCCCAGGATCAGCCCGGGGTTGACGGACACCATGCGCCAGCGGTCCTGCGCCGCCTCCGCGTCCCAGGCGGCGCGTTCGGCGAGCGTCTTGGCGTAGTGGTACGGGTTGTTCTCCACGGTGCTCGATGTATTGAAGTACTTCTCCGACAGCGTGCGGCCGTCCATCTCCCGCACGTCGGCGTAGTCGCCGAAGATCGCGCCGACGGTGGAGGTGAAGACCAGGCGCTCCACGGTCGGCGTCCGCTCCACGCTGTCCAGGACGTTGCGGGTGCCTAGCAGCGCCGGGTCGACCATGTCCCGTCGGCCGTCCTTGATCTTCTGCGGCATCAGGAACGGCGACGCCACGTGGAAGACGGTCGTGCAGCCGCTCATCGCCGTGTCGAAGGAGCCAGGCGTCAGCAGGTCAGCCTCGAACAGTTCCAGGCGGCCGGGGAATTCCTCGCCCATGGCGTACAGCGGCCGCACCTTGGCCGCATGACGGGTGCTGCGCACGGTGGCGCGGACTCGGTAGCCGCGCTCCAGCAGCCGTCTCACCAGATGGCTGCCGACGAACCCGCTGCCCCCGGTCACCAGCACGGTCGTCGATCCGTCAGCGCCCATGATCCCTCTCCTTCGGCCCGGCCTTCAGGGTCGGGCATCCGGGAGTGAGCGGAAATACCCCGGAGGGTACCTGTGCTACTGTCTCCTATATACCCCGGGGGGTAATTTCGGAGCGAAAGGGAGCGCCGACGTGTTCTTCATCGACACCCTCGACGTGGCAGGACTCGGCAACCGCGGCTATCTGGCGGGCGGTGAGCGGACGGCCGTGGTGGTCGATCCGCCGCGTGACGTCGACCGGGTGCTGGCGGCGGCCGCCCGGCGGGCGGTGCGGATCACGCAGGTCGTCGAGACACATCTGCACAACGACTACGTCTCCGGCGGCCTGGAGCTCGCCCGGCTGACGGGCGCCGCCTATCTGGTGCCGGCCGGTGCCCGGGTCGCCTTCGACCGGACCCCGGTGCGCGACGGGGACCGTGTGGTCGTGGACGCCGGGCTGACCCTGCGCGCCTTGGCGACGCCCGGGCACACCCCGCACCACACCTCCTACGTCCTGGAGCAGCACGAGACGGAGGTCGCCGTCTTCACCGGCGGCTCGCTGCTCATCGGCACCGTCGGCCGACCCGATCTGGTCGAGCCACGGCTGACCGAGGAACTGGCCCGCGCCCAGCACGCCTCGGCCCATCGCCTCGCGGCCGAACTCCCCGACCACGCCCAGGTGTTGCCCACCCACGGCTTCGGCAGCTTCTGCTCCTCGACCCAGGCCGACGGCGACGCCACGACCATCGGCAAGGAGAAGGCGTACAACGAGGCGCTCACCCGCGACGTCGACACCTTCGTCGCCGAACTGCTGGCCGGCCTGGACGACATACCCGCGTACTACACCCACATGGGCCCGCTGAACGCCAATGGCCCTCAGCCGGTCGACCTCACTCCGCCCGCTGTGGCCGACGCCGAGGAGATCGCCGCGCGGCTGGCCGCGGGGGAGTGGGTGGTGGACCTGCGCAGCCGGGTCGCGTTCGCCGAGGGGCATCTCGCGGGTTCGTTCAACTTCGAGGCCGGTGGTCAACTCGCCACCTACCTCGCCTGGTTGATCCCGTGGGGCAAGCCGGTGACGCTGCTCGCCGAATCGGCCGAGCAACTGGCCGATGCCCAGCGTGAGTTGGTGCGGGTCGGCATCGACCGGCCGGCCGCCGCGGCCACCGGCGGACCCTCCGACTGGGTCCGTGAGGGCGAGACCCCGGCCGCCTTCCCTCGGGCAACCTTCGCCGACCTCGCGCGCCGCGACCCGGCCCAGGGGGTCGTCGTACTCGATGTGCGCCGTGCCTCCGAACGCTCCGGCGGATTCGTCGACGGCTCGCTGCACATCCCTCTGCACAGCCTGCACCGTCGCTCGACGAGCTCCCCGAGGGCGAGGTGTGGGTGCACTGCGCCGGTGGGATGCGGGCAGCCATCGCCGCGTCCCTGCTCGACGCGTCCGGACGGGATGTCGTCGCGGTGGACGACGGGTTCGACGCCGCGGAACGGGCCGGACTCGTCGTCCGGGCCGCCTGACATGGCGCGTCGGATCACCGTCCAGGAGGCGGCCGAGCGGACGAGGAACGGGGGTTCGGCCCTGCTGGTGGATGTGCGGGAGGCGGATGAATGGCAGGCAGGTCACGTCCCGTGGGCCGTGCATCTGCCGCTGTCCGCACTGGGTGGGCCCCTGCCGCCCGATGTGGCGGGACGTCCGCTCGTGCTGGTGTGCCGCTCCGGCAACCGCTCCCGGCAGGCCGCCGAACTACTGGTTGCCCAGGGGATCGAGGCCGTGGATGTGATGGACGGGATGATCGAGTGGGCGCGGGCCGGACTGCCTTTGGTGGACGTCGGGTGAGTGCTCTCATACTCGCCCTGGCCGCCGGGGCCGTGGTCGGTCTGGCGCTCGGTGCGCTCGGGGGCGGCGGCAGCGTGCTGGCCGTGCCCGCGCTGATCTATCTGCTCGGCTTCAGCCCGGCCGCGGCCACCACCGCCTCCCTCGTCATCGTGATCGTCACCTCCGCCACGGCGCTGTGCGCCCACGCCCGCGAGGGCCGGGTGCGCTGGCGTGCGGGGCTGGCGTTCGCGGCGGCGGGCATCGGCCCCGCGCTGCTCGGCGGAGCCGTCGCCGGACGGATTCCGCAGGCACTGCTCACCGCGGCCTTCGCCGTCCTCGCGGCCGTGGTCGCGGCCCGCATGCTGCGTACGAGCCGACCGGGCCCGGTCGTCGGGGATCGCCCCCTACGGCCCCGCCGGGCCGCCGCGGTCGGCGCCGGGCTCGGTACGGTCACCGGGGTCCTCGGCGTGGGCGGCGGCTTCCTCGCCGTGCCGGCGCTGGTGGGCGGCCTCGGGATGCGGATGCGGGCCGCGGTGGGCACGAGTCTGCTGGTCATCACCGTCAACGCGGTCGCCGCGCTCACACTGCGCGCCGGAAGCATCGAGGGCCTGGACTGGGCGCTCGTCGCCCCCTTCGCCGGGGCGGCGGTGCTCGGTGCCTGGGACGGGCGACGGCTGGCCGCGAAGGTGTCCGGGGGCGCCCTTCAGCGGATCTTCGCGCTGGCGCTGCTCGCGGTGGCCGCCGTCATGCTGCTGGACGCGGTGCTGTGATCAGGCCAGCGACAGGAAGAGCTTCTCCAGCCGGGCCCGCATCTGCTCGGCGTCCTCCCCGGAGGTGCGGCCGGCCTCGATGTCGGTCACGCACTGCTGAAGACCCGTCGCGATGATCGCGAACCCGGCGCGGTCGAGGGCGCGCGAGGCGGCGGCGAGCTGCATGATGACCTCCTCGCAGTCCCGGCCCTCCTCGATCATCCGGATCACACCCGAGATCTGGCCCTGCGCCCGGCGCAGCCGGTTCAGCACGGCCTTGAGGTCGGCACCCGCGAGGTCCAGTTCCACGATCACTCCTCCAGAAATACCCCTAGGGGTACTCTACGTCCCAGTTCGGGACGACGTCGACGACCACCAAGGATCACATCTGCCATGACCGCTCCACTCACCCCCGTCACCCTCACCCCCGGCCAGGCCCACGCCCGGCTGGCCGAGTTCACCGTCATCGACGTACGGACACCCGGCGAATACGCCTCCGGCCATCTGCCCGGGGCCCTCAACCTCCCGCTGGACCGGCTCCGCGGCGCCCTGCCCGAGCTGCGGCAGGCACCCGAGCTCCTCGTGGTGTGCGCCTCGGGAGCCCGCTCGGAGAACGCCTGCCGGATCCTGGCCGCCGAGGGCATCCCGGCCGCCACCCTCGCCGGCGGCACCGCCGCCTGGGCGGCCGAGGGGAACGCCCTCCAGCACCCCGAGGCCGCCCGGACCGTCTGGGGCATGGAACGCCAGGTCCGTTTCACCGCCGGCGCCCTGGTGCTCCTCGGCCTGCTGCTCGGCGTGCTGATCCATCCCGCGTTCCAGCTGCTGGCGGCGGGCATCGCGGGCGGCCTGGTCTTCTCCGCGCTCACCAACACCTGCGGCATGGCGGCCGTCCTCGCCAGGCTTCCGCACAACCGGCCCCGCACGGCCGACCTGAACGCCACGCTGGCGGCCCTGCGAGAGCGCTGAGTAGGCTCGCGAACATGCGGATTTCCGTCTCTTCCGACATGGACGAACCCGTCGCCCGCTTCCTCCTCGCGGAGCTTCAGCGGCGCGGTCACCAGGTCGTGCCGCACGGGGCGCTGCGGGCCGGCGACGACCCGCAGTGGGCGGTCTGCTCCGAGGCGGCCGCCCGTGAGGTCGCCGCCGGTACCGCCGACCAGGCCGTGGTCTGCTGCTGGACCGGCACCGGCGCTTCCATCGCCGCCAACAAGGTGCCCGGCGTACGGGCGGCGCTGTGCACGGACGCCTACACGGCGGACGGGGCGCGCCGCTGGAACGACGCCAACGTCCTCGCCCTCAGCCTGCGCCTGACCTCCGAGCCCCTGCTGAAGGAGATCCTCGACGCCTGGTTCACGGCCGAGGCCAGCCAGGACACCGAGGATCTTCAGAACGTGGCGCACATCGGCCGGCTCGATCAGTAGCTCGGGACAGCATGTTCGAGTCACCCCGGTGAAATCGGCCAACGAAGGATTGTGTACGACTCGGGGAGGTCGTACGTGCGTACGGCGGGCCTCGGCACGCGGGTAGGGCGTTTCGGCGGCCGTATGTGCCGTGGCCCCGGACTCGCTGTGAAGGCGCTGTGAACCACCTGGCCGGGGCACGCACGCGCGGTGTGTGGATGCGGCACCGCCGCCTTCACCAAACCCCCTTCCGGGGTGGCCTGAAGGTGCCTTGTTGCGTCAACTCGAAACACACCAAGGTGGATTGAGCACTTGAGCATCAGGAGTCACAAGCGCGCTGCTTGACCCGGGCGAACCGATCCGCCCGGGGCACTGACGGGGGAACTTGATGTGGTGCGCGCGGCCGCCGCCGACCAGGACGGGCCCCTTCGCGCAC
The DNA here is from genome assembly GCF_036173105.1 of Streptomyces sp. NBC_00287. NCBI lineage: Bacteria > Bacillati > Actinomycetota > Actinomycetes > Kitasatosporales > Streptomycetaceae > Streptomyces > Streptomyces sp. NBC_00287. Next base: position 1,041,941 of record NZ_CP108053.1, on the reverse strand, counting down.
CGCAAACGGAACGTAACCCTCCGCCGTCTCTTGGTGCCTTCGTCCCGGTGCCCGAGACAGGGATAGGAGGGGGAATGCCGATGAGCGCGGTGAGCGCCGCCAAGCCGACGTATCCCGGCGTCTACGTCGAAGAGCTTCCCAGCAGTACCCGCACGATCTCGACCCTGACCACGTCCGTGACCGCCTTTGTGGGCCACACCCGGCGTGGTCCGCTCAACGAGCCCGTGCGCGTCACGAGCTTCACGGAGTTCGAGCGCCGCTTCGGCGGTCTGAGCGCGCAGAGCGCCGTCGGTCACGCGGTCCACCAGTTCTTCGGCAACGGCGGCACCGTCGCCGTCATCGTCCGCGTCGCCAAGTCCGGCAGCGGCAAGGCCGCCTGCGTCACCCTGGAGTCCACCGAGGGTCACAGCGAGGCCCGCGTCCTCGATGTGCACGCCAAGGAACCCGGCGTATGGGGCAACGGCCTGCGGGTCGCCGTCGACCACGACACGCAGTGCCCCGACGACACGTTCAACCTGCGGGTGTACGACGCCCGCGGTGAGGCCCGCGAGAGCTTCACCAGCCTGTCGATGGACGCCTCCGACGGCCGTTACGCGCCCACCGTGATCAACGCCGGCTCCCGGCTGATCCGCGTCGAGGTCCTCGGCGAGGGCCGCCCCGACCCGTCCGGCACCGTCTCCAAGCCCTTCGGCGACGAACTGCCCGACCTGGCCGTCGACCTGACCGTCAAGATCGGCGACGTGGAGCGCGAGTTCACGCTCTACGACCCCGACTGCGACGGCGAAGCACCCTGCACGGTCGCCGAGTTGGCGCTGCTGCTGGAGCGGAAGCTGCGCGCCCTGCCCGACGCCCCCGGCAAACACGCCTTCGGGGGCGCCGAGGTCGCCTCCTTCGGCCGGCGTATCCAGGTCGTCGCGGGCTCCACGGACCCCGAGGACGTCGTCCGCTTCCTCGGGGAGTGCGCCAACGACCTGGGCCTCGAGGCCTCCGTCAACCCGCCGGTGTTCCCGCTGGAGGGCGGCGAGGACGGCGAGGCGCCCGGACCGCGCGACCTCATCGGCAGCGAGGCCGGGAAGACCGGTATCCAGGCGCTGCGTGCCGTGGCCGACGTCAATCTGCTCGCGCTGCCGGAGATCTCGGCGTACGAGAAGACCGAGGACATGCTCACCGTCGTCTCGGCCGCGCAACGGCTGTGCGAGGAGCGGCGGATCTTCCTCCTCGTCGACGCGCCCAGCACCTGGGTCAGTGTGGACACCGCACGCGCCGGGCTCGCCGCCTTCGACGCCGTCCGCGGCAACCATGCGGGCCTGTACTTCCCGCACATTCAGCTCACCGACCCGCTCACCGGGCGGCTGCGTGCCTTCCCGCCGTCCGGCGCGGTCGCCGGCGTCATCGCCCGCACCGACTCCGAGCGCGGGGTGTGGAAGGCTCCGGCCGGCACCGAGGCCCGGCTCGCCGGGGTGCGCTCGCTCACCGTCGACCTGACCGACCGCGAGACCGGGCAGCTCAACCCGCTCGGCGTCAACTGCCTGCGCACCTTCCCCGTCACCGGACCGACGGTGTGGGGCGCGCGCACGCTCCAGGGCTCGGACGCGCTGGACAGCGAGTGGAAGTACGTGCCGGTGCGCCGGCTCGCCCTGCATGTGGAGGAGAGCCTCCAACGCGGTCTGCAGTGGGTGGTGTTCGAGCCCAACGACGAGAACCTGTGGCAGCAGATCCGCCTCAGCGCCTCCTCCTATCTGCACACCCTCTTCCGCCAGGGCGCCTTCAAGGGCGGCACCCCGCGCGAGGCGTACTTCGTCAAGTGCGACAGCGACACCACCACGGACGAGGACATCGCGAACGGCATCGTGAACGTCCTGGTCGGCATCGCGCCGGTCAGGCCCGCCGAGTTCGTGATCGTCAAGATCCAGCAGACGTCCGGGCAGTTCGAGCTCTAAGGAATCCCGAGGACATTTCGATGGCTGAGTTCACGGTCAACGCCCATCGCTTCGACCCCTACAAGAACTTCAAGTTCCTGGTCCTGTGGGACGGTCGGACGGTCGCGGGCATCAGCAAGATATCTCCGCTGAAGCGGACCACGGAGGTCGTCAAGCACCGGCACGGCGGCGACCCCTCCTCGCCCCGCAAGTCCCCGGGCCGCTCGGAGTTCGAGGGCATCACCCTGGAGCGCGGGGTCACCCACGACCCCGAGTTCGACCGCTGGGCCAACAAGGTCTGGCAGGTCGGCGCGGGCCTGGGCTCCGAGGTCTCCCTCGCCGACTTCCGCAAGGACATCGTCATCCAGGTCCTCAACGAGGCCGGCCAGGTCGCCGTCTCGCACAAGCTGTACCGGACCTGGCCGAGCGAGTACCAGGTCCTCGGCGAACTGGACGCCAACGCCAACGCGGTGGCCATCCAGACGCTGAAGCTGGAGTGCGAGGGCTGGGAGCGGGACTACGAGGTGCCCGAGCCCGAGGAGCCCTCCTTCCTCAACCCGGCCTGAGCGTAAGGGGGTTCGGGGGACATGACGAGCACGGGGGCGGCCGAACTGCTGGCCACCTGGGAGGCCGGACTCGCCGAGGCACAGGCCGGGCGCGCGCTGCTGCTGCATCGCGCCGCCCGGCCGGACCTCGACGGTACGGCGGTGCCGGTGGGCCGGCGCGAGGCGGACCTGTTCGCGCTGCGCCGGGCCCTGTTCGGGGACCGGATGCAGGTGCGCCTCGAGTGCGCGGCCTGCGACGCGGACATGGAGTTCGACCTGGACGCGGAGGAGTTCACCGCTGTGCCGGGTGACTCCGTCGTACGGGTCCACGAGGGGGGCTGGGAGATCGAGTTCCGGCTGCCCGGCGTCGCCGACCTCACGGCGGCGGCCCGGGCGGCGGACCCGCGCGCGGCTCTGTTGGAGCGGTGCCTGGTCTCCGCGGTGCAGGACGGCTCCGCGGCCACGGCCGACGCCCTGCCCGCCCCCGTCCAGCGGCGGATCGCCGAGGCGGTCGAGGCCGCCGACCCGGGCGCCGATGTGACGCTCAACGTGGCCTGCCCCGACTGCGGGCAGGCCACCCGGGCCGAACTCGACATCGCCTCCTACCTCTGGACCGAACTGGACGCCTGGGCGCGCGACGTCCTGCTCGACGTCCATCTGCTCGCCACCGCCTACGGCTGGAGCGAGCCGCAGATCCTGGCGCTCAGCCCGCTGCGCCGCCGCTACTACCTGGAGCTGTGTGCCGATGTCTGACTCCTTCGCGGGTGAGCCGGTCCCGGACTTCCTCGACCGGCTGCTCGCCCGGCACACCCCGGCCCCCGGTCCGCGCCCGGGCGTGGTGCGGGTACGGCCGCGGCTGCCCGGCCCGTTCGAACGCGTCGAGGCGGTACGGGGTACGGCGCCGGAGGCGGACGAGGGCCCGCTGTGGCCGTCGGACACCCCCGCCGCGGCGCCGGAGCGCAGCGCCCCGAGTCCGGCGCAGGTGCGCACCCACACGGAACGGGAGCGGACCGTCGTACGCACCGAACAGGCCGCATCCGACGGGGACTTGGCACCGAGGCCCGCCCCAGCGCCCGAGCGGGACGTGCCGCTGCTGCGCCCCGTCGCGCCGCTCGCAGCGGTGCCGCGAGCCGTGCCCGACACCGGGCGGCGCACTCCCGGCACGGAGCGGCAGGAGCGGGGAACCGCCCGGAGCGTGGCGTCCGGGCCTGTCCCCCCGGGTGCGGACGCCGTTCGCCCCGCCGCCGTGTCCTCCCCCCTCCGGCCCAGCGCCGCGGACACGGCGGCGGCACGCGACGCCGTACGACAGGCCGCCGCCCGTCGGCCGTCGCGGCAGCCGGAGCAGGTGGTGCAGGTGCAGATCGGCCGGCTGGAGGTGACGGCCGGACCGGCGCCGTCCGGCGGCACCCGGCAGCGCACACCCGAACACAGCCGCGCCGGGGCGACGTTGAGCCTCGCGGACTATCTGGCGCGCGGGCGGGAGTGACATGCGGCACGAAACACACGAGGGAACCGAGGAACGGACGTCATGAGCAACGCACTCGTCATCGCGCATGTCACCCAGGCCCTCGCCCTGCTGATCGAGTCCAACCTGGGCCCCGAGTTCGGCGCGGCCGTCAAGGTGGAGCCCCGCAAGCCGCCCGCCGAGCCGCCGGCCGAGCCGACCATCACCGTGTTCCTGTACCAGGTCGCGCCCAACACCTCGCAGCGCAACAACGACCTGCCGACCCGGGCGTCCGACGGCACGCTGGTCAAGCGGCCCGCCGCGGCCCTGGACCTGCACTACCTGATCAGCGCCTACGGCGAGGAGACGGAGCTGGTCGGGCAGCGGCTGATCGGTGCCGTCGTGCGCGCCCTGCACGAGATACCGGTGCTGCCGAAGGACGTCATCGAACAGGCCGGTGAACGCCCCCACCTGGCGGGCAGCGACCTCGCCGAGGCGGTGCAGCGGGTGCGCTTCTCGCCGACGGTGATGGACATCGACGAGGCGTCGAAGCTCTGGGGGATGCTCCACCAGACCCCCTATTCGCTGTCGGTCGTCTACCAGGCGTCCCTGGTCTTCGTCGACGGCCGTGAGACGCCGGTCCCGGCGAAGCCGGTGGAGCGGCCCGCGGTGCGGGTGGTGCCGTTCGGGGCGCCGGGGGCGGAACCGCCGGAACCCTCGGCCGATGCAGAGAGCGCGCCGGTCAAGTCCGTTGCCAAGAAGGCAGCGAGGCTCCCGGCGAAGACCGTGGCCAAGGCACCGGCCCGGACCCGCAGAAAGAGCACGGCGCCCCGCCCGGACAAGGGCGAGGGCAGGCAGAACTGAGACGACGGACAGGACAACGGGGGCAGGTGAGGACATGACGAAGGACACCCGGGCCGAGAGCCCGTCGCTGACCGCGGAGATCCGGCGCGTCCTGGCCCGCGTCGACGCCCATGCGACAGGCGCGCCGGAACCGGAGCCGCCCGCGCGTACCCCCGCCCCGACCGGCCCCGGCACCGCCCCCCTCGACGCGCTCGTCACCTGCTTCGGGCTCACCCCCTTCGAGCGGGACCTCCTCCTGCTCGCGGCCGCCCAGGAGCTGGACCCCACGACCGCCGCCCGGTGCGCCGCCGCCGGCGGTGATCCCGAGCGGGCGTATCCGACCTTCTCGCTCGCCCTGGCCGCCCTGGCCGAGCCGCACTGGAGCGCGCTCACCCCCGTCGCCCCGCTGCGCCGCTGGCGGATCATCGAGCTCGACGACGAGGCCCGGCTCACCACGACCCGGCTGCGGCTCGACGAGCGCATCCTGCACTTCCTGCTGGGCTCCCCCTACCTGGACGCCCGGCTGCACGGCCTGTTGCGCCGCACCCCCGTCCCGGACCGCCTGCCACCGTCGTACGACCTCGCCGCGAGCCGGGTCGCCGAGGGCTGGACGCCGGTCAGCGGGCCGGACATCCCGCCGGTCGTCGAGCTCACCGGCGGCGACGTGCGCAGCCGGGCCGAGATCGCCGCGGCGGCGGCCGCCCGGGCCGGGCTCGGGCTGTACACCGCGGGCGCCGAGGACATCCCGGCGGACCCCGCCGAACGCGACGCGCTCGCCCGCCTGTGGCAGCGCGAGGCGATCCTGTTGCCCGCCGCGCTCCTCGTGGAGGTGGGTGACCTGGACCGCGACCAGCGGGCGGCCACCGAGGCGTTCCTGGCCGGTGCCGCCGTCCCGGTCGCTGTGTCGAGCGAGGACCCGCTGCGCACCGACCGCGCCCACGCCGCGCGCGTGCCCGTGCCGCGACTGGACGACGAGGAGCAACTCGCCCTGTGGGCCGACGCCTTCCAGCCAGTGGCGGACCTCGACGACACCGAACTGCGCTCCCTGATCGCCCAGTTCCAGCTGCCGCCGCACGTCGTACGCGCCACCGCCGCCACCGTGCACCGCCGCCTGCCCTACGAGGACCGCCTCGACGCCGCCCAACTTGCCTGGCGGGCAGGTCTTGAGGAGGCCCGGGTCGGCATGGACGAGCTGGGCCGACGCATCCAACCGCAGGCGGGCTGGGGCGACCTCGTCCTCCACGAACGCCAGACCGGCGTGCTGCGCGAGATCGTCGCGCATGTCCGGCAGCGGGCTACCGTCCACCAGGAGTGGGGATTCGCCTCCACCCTGCGTCGCGGCCTCGGCGTCACCGCGATGTTCGCGGGCGGCTCCGGCACCGGCAAGACACTCGCCGCCGAGGTGATGGCCAAGGAACTCGGCCTGGATCTCTTTGTGATCGACCTCTCCCAGGTGGTCAGCAAGTACATCGGCGAGACGGAGAAGAACCTGCGCCGCGTCTTCGACGCCGCCGAACGCGGCGGCGCGCTGCTGCTGTTCGACGAGGCCGACGCCCTGTTCGGCAAGCGCAGCGAGGTCAAGGACAGCCACGACCGGTACGCCAACCTTGAGGTCAGCTATCTGCTGATGCGCATGGAGGCATACCGGGGCCTGGCCATCCTCACCACCAACATGAAGAAGGCCCTCGACACGGCCTTCCTGCGCCGCATCCGCTTCGTCGTGGACTTCCCCTTCCCGGCGGAACACGAGCGCGCCGAGATCTGGCGGCGCGTGATCCCGTCCCAGGCTCCGGTGAAGGACCTCGACCCGGGCCTCCTGGCCCAACTCACCGTGGCGGGTGGCTCGATCCGCAACATCGCCCTGTCCGGGGCGTTCCTCGCAGCTGAGGAGGGCGACCGCCTGCAGATGCGGCACATGCTCGCGGCTGCCCGCACGGAGTATCTGAAGCTGGAGCGGTCCCTGACCCCGACGGAGGTCCGCGGATGGGTGTGACACCGCATGAGATCCGCGTCGAGGTGGGCGAACTCGCCCTGAACGGATTCCGGGTGGACCCCGAGCGGGTCTCGGCCGCGTTCGAGCACGAGCTGACCCGGCTGATCCGCGTCCACGGCGTGCCGCTCGCCGACGACGGCGCGGTGACCCTCGACGCGCTGAACGGACTGCCGCCGCTGCCCGCCGGGCTCTCCGCCCGCCGGCTCGGCCAGGAACTCGCCCGCGCGGTGCACGAAGGCCTGAGCGGTCACGGGGAGGTGACCCGGTGAACTCGCCCTCCCCGGAGGCCCGTTCGGAGCAGTCGGCCGAGAAGCGCCGCCGCAAGCGCAAGGAGCGGGCCGCCAAGTCCCGTACGCCGGAGCCCAAGGACATCGTCAGCGGCGCCGGACAGCCCCTCGACCCAGGCGTGCGCAGGCAGTTGGAGGAGCGGCTCGGCCATGATCTGAGCCGGGTACGGCTGCACACCGGCCGCGACGCCGGGCAGCTGACCGAGTTGCTCGGCGCGGACGCGGTCGCGGTGGGCCAGGACGTCTTCTTCGGCGAGGGCGCCTTCAAGCCGGGCACCGAGGAGGGGCTGCGGCTGCTGGCCCATGAACTTCTGCACACGGTCCAGAACCCGCACGGCCTGGGCACGTTGCGGGCGGGGCGGGAACTCGGTGCGGTGAGCCTGCCGCAGCAGGCCATCGAGCTGGAGGCGGAGTCGGCGGCCCAGGATCTGGTACGGCAGCCGGAGGCCGGTGCGGCAGAGGTGCAGGAGGGCCAGGCCACCCCCGGCTGGCTCCGGTACGCCACGGTCGACGCCGACCGGCGTCGTATGGAGCAACTGGACCCGGCGACCGTCGTCGACCGCATGGCCAACACGCTCCTGCGCTCCCTGCGCGGTGACCCGGAGGACCGGTCGGGGCGAGTGCGGCTGCAACTGGCGCGGATGGCGCCCCAGGTACAGGACGTCGTGCTCGACCGGCTGGAACTGAGGCTGCCCACGCCCGTACTCGACCAGCTGCTGCAGGCCGTGGAGGAGACAGAGGAAGCGGGCCCGCTCCCGATGGAGTCCGTGGCGGCGCCGCTGGCCGTTCCGGGAGCGGCGGAGGAGGTCGAGGAGGAGCGCGAGCGGGAGCCTGCGGAGCGGGAGCCCGCCGAGGAGGAGCGGCCCGCGCCTGACGATGCCCGCGAGGAGGAGCAGGACTCCACGGATCAGGACCCCGGGCCCGCCGGTGAGCAGCAGGGCGCCGCTCGCGACCGGGAGCAGTCGGCCGGACAGCAGCAGGAACGGTCCCAGGACCGGCAGGAGGAACAGAACGCCTCCGGCCGGGACGCGCAGCAGGGCTCTGCGGACGAGCGCAAGGACGCGGCGGGCGCCCAGCAGGAGCAGCGGGACCAGGACCGGGGCGAGGAGCGGGAGGAAGAGGCCCAGGAGGAGCCCGCCCCGGAGCCGGAGAAGCAGGCCGACGAGCAGGAGCCGCAGCAGGCCGGGGCGGCAGCCCGGCAGGTCGCGACCCCCTCCCCGGTGGACCGGAGCGGCGCGGAGCCGGGGGAGCGGCAGCGCACCGGCGACGACACACGCGCGGCGCGTACCGTCGGCGACCCGGAGAACGAACAGGACGCCGACGACGAGCCGTTGGGCCTGGATGCGGAGTCCGCGGAGGAGGACACCGACCCCGATTCGGAGGCCGACGAGGGGACGAGCGGTCGCGCACCCGATGCCGAGCCCGCGTCGGACGACGGCACGGCGAACGACCCACGACTCTTCGAGCGGCGCAAGAAGTCGGCGCCGCGTGCGCCGGGCCTCTCGTTCACGGGCGGCCGGTCGGGCACGGACGAGGTTCAGGAGACGGCGGAGCCCGAGGCCGGCGAGGACACCGCCGTACGCACCAACGAGGAGGAGACCGAGGAGCGGGCCGTCCAGGAGCTGGAGGACGTCCTGTCCGCGGACCCGGACACCGCGGCGGACGGGGACGGGCAGCGCGGGGCCGCGGCGACGCCGGGGCTCGGCGCGGCGGGCGCGGTCACGACGCTCCCGGCGACGGACGCGGACAACGAGCGGGGACGGGAACGCCAGGAGGACGCCGAGGCCGCACGGCGCGACGAGGAGGCACGCAACGCCGACGATGCCGGACCGGACACCGCGCCCGCGCCCGGTGAGACGGCCGGACCCGAGCAGCTCGCCAAGGCGGACGAGGACGCCCGTACCCAGACGGCGAGCGCGCAGGGCGGGGCGGACGGCGGGAGCCGTGGCGCGAAAGCGGGTACGGCGGAGGCCGACGGCGGCAGCGCGAAGGAGCCGTCGGGGCGGCAGGCCGAGAAGGGTACGGACAAGGGCGCGGAGCAGGCAGCGGACAAGGCAGGGGACAAGGCCGCCGACAAGCCCACGGACAAGCACACGGACAAGCCTGCGGAGCAGGACTCGGACAAGGGCACGGACAAGAGCGCCCCCGGCGACCAAGGCGCCACCGAGGGCAAGGGCGACGCGACGATCCCCGGACCCGTGACCGGCCCGGACAAGGTGTCCACTCCGGGCCCCGCCGCCGCCCCGAAACTGGCGCCCGGCAACGGCCCCACACCCCTGTCCGCCGGACCGGAGGCCGCGACCAACGCGCCCAAGGGCGCGCAGGCACCGGCAGCCACCGGCTCGCGCCCCCGGCCGACGGGCAACAAGCGGCAGGCGGCGCGGCAGACCGCGAAGACCGCTCGCCGCAGCGGTGCCGGCGGTGGCGGCCGTACGGCGTCCGCACCCGCCCCCGTACGAACCGGCGGCCGTGGCGGTGGCCGTACCGCCCCTGCCGGCGGGTCCAGGCCGAAGAAGGAGGCGCCCGCGCCGGACGTCTCGGGCGCCACGCCCGAGTCGGGTCTGGCGACGGCGGCGTCGCTCAAGCCGCACCAGATGCTGGAGACGTTGAAGGGTGTGGACGGCGCCGTGGGCCGTTCCGTCGCCAAGGAGCGGACCGCCCTGCGCAAGGCGCCGCCGAAGACACAGCGGCCGTCCGGTTCGCCGCGCACCGTTCCCGGTGGCCCGACGCCCGCCGCGCCCGGCGCCTACACCAACGCCAAGGTGGCGCGCACCGAGGCCGCCGCGGGAAAGACGCCCGAGATCGCCGGTGAGCAGAAGCCGGAGGGCGAGGTGCCGGGTGCGAACGTGCCCGAGCCGAGCTGGTGGGACATCGGCCTGACCATGGCCGCCCAGCTGTTCGGCAAGCTCCTGAAGGAGATCCTGCCGCTCGACGACCTGATCGACTCGATCCTGGGGCTGCCCACGAAGGACGAGGGCCTGCGAGGCGCGAAGGTCGGCGACGCACCGCGTCTGCCGTTGGAGAACGACTCCGACCCGCAGCGCACCGACGAGCAGAGCGGCAAACTCGACGAGCGCAAGGGCGAACTGCACCGATCGGGCCGTGAGGACGCCGCCCGCCCCATGGGCGAGGACCAGATCTACCCGGACGTCCCCCAGGAGACGCTGACCGGCAAGGTGCCCGGCGGCAAGGGCGGCGCGAAGGCGAGCGGCCCCAGGTCGGTGTCCGGCGGTGTGCCCATCGAGTCCGCGTCCGCCGTCGCCGAACACGACCGCGGCCCGCAGATCCAGGCCGGGTTCGCCGAGGGCCGGCAGAAGATGGGGCAGGAGCGCCAGGCCAAGGACAAGAAGGCGGCGGACGACCGCAAGGGCTACGACGAGAACCTCCGGCGTGAGGTCGCCGCCAGCAGCGAGAAGCAGGCCGGCGCCCGCGACAAGGGCCGCTCCGACATCGCCGACTCCCGCGACAAGTGGCGCAAGGAGCAGGACGACAAGGTCGCGGACATCGACGACAAGAAGGGCAAGAAGTACGACGCGGTCCGCAAGGACATCAAGAAGAAGGAGGAGGACACCGACAAGGACGTCGACAAGCGGACCGAGGACGACAACAAGAAGATCGAGACCGAGCAGACCAACGCTGAGCGGGACGCGGAGAGGAAGCAGGAAGAGGGCAAGGACGACGCCGACAACTGGCTCGAAGAGGCCATCGAGAAGCTCAAGGAGTTCTTCGAAGGCATCAAGAACGCCATCAAGGGCATCTTCGAGAAGGCCCGGCAGGCCGTCACCGACCTCATCGACAAGTTCAAGCAGCAGGTCTTCAAGCTCATCGACGACGCCCGCAACTGGGTCATCGACCAGATCAACACCTTCGCCGACGCCCTGATCGCCCTCGGCGACGAACTCCTGGCCGATTACCCGGCGATGCGCGACAAGTGGCGCAACACGATCGACGGGGCGCGCGACTGGGCCGTACAGAAGGTCAACGAGTTCGCCGACGCCCTCAAGGAGGTCGCCGGGAAGCTGCTCGACGGTCTGTGCGGTGCGCTGCTCGCCGGGCTCGATCTGCTGGAGACCGGGCTGCTGGCGGCCGTCGACATCGCCGAGTCCGTCACCGTCGGCGCGCTGGAGTTCGGTGCCGCCGCTGTCGCGGCTCTCGGCGAGTGGGCCGCCATTTTCAATGACATCGTCTCCGACCCGGGCGACTGGATCAGCAAGGCGGGTGCCGCGGCCGAGACCGGGGCCAAGGAACACCTCTTCAACGAGGTCAAGACCGCGGTCAAGGCCTGGTTCAACCAGAAGGTCCAGGAGATCATCGGCATCCCGATGGAGGACTTCCAGGCCCTGATCGACGGCGGTGTGACGGTCGATCAGATGGCCCAGATGGCCTGGGACGAGGCGGTGCCCCAACTCCCGGTCATCATCGGCGTGCTGGTCGTGGAGAAGGTTGTCGCCAAGCTGATCCCCGGCGCCGGCTGGGTGATGGCGATCATCGACGCGCTGCAGACCGCGTGGGGTGCGCTCAGCGAGATTCTTGCTGCCTTCGGGCTCTTCATGGACTTCCTGAAGTCGGTGAAAAGCGGCAATGGAGCCCTTCCCTTCGCCAAGGCGGTCGCGGCGGGAGTCGTGGCGCTGCTGGAGCTGGTCTACACCTTCCTGATCGAGGGCGTCGGCCGCTTCATGGGCAAGGTCGCGGACCGGCTCGGCGACATGCTGAAGAAGATCCGTACGAAGAAGGACAAGCCGGAGCAGCCGGACGCGCCCGGTCAGCCGTCCGCGCCGAACAAGCCCAAGGACGACAAGCCCAAGGACGACAAGCCGAAGGACGAGGACCCCAAGGACAGGGACAAGCCGGCCGATCGCCCGGCCCCCCGCAAGCCGTCCCCGAACAAGACGTCCCGCCCGCAGTCCAAGCCTCGCCCCGGCAAGCGCTCCTCGCCCGAGAAGAAGCAGCGCCCCTCCCACACCACCCGGCCGAAGAAGCGCCGCGATGACGACGAACGCCGCGAGGAGGGCCGCGATGTGAACGCGGCCAGGCGGCGGGCGCGGGACGCGGAGCGCAGGACCCGTGATCAGGACCGGGACGACCGCACCGGCGCGCCCGTACGTCGGGGGCCGGCTCGGGACACATTGCGCAAGGACGACCGCGACCGTGACCGGGACCGTGATCGCGATCCAAGGAACACGCGGCCGGACCGCCGTACGGACGATCGCCGCCGCGACGACCGGGACCGCGACCGGGACCGTCGTACCGACGACCGCCGTCGCGACGACCGCCCCCGCCGCGTCCGTCGCGCCCGCCAAACCCTCAAGTCGGCCGCCAACAGGGCCCGTCGGGCCGCTCGCAAGCTCTACGGCAAGGCACGCCGTCGGCTCGGCGGCCGTCTGAACGACCGGCTGCGGCGGCTGCGCGACCGGTGGCGCAAGCGCCGGGACCGGATGCGCGACGACCGCGGGCGCCGTCCGGGCCGGGACCGTCGCCGGGACCGGCGCGACGACACCAAGGAACCGGTGGACCTGCCGCAGGTGCGGTATGCCGACGCCGACGACGGTGAGCGGCACACGCTGCGCTTCCACGGCCGGGGCCCGCGCGCACCCCTGTACATCCACAGCACGCCGAAGGAAGTGCCGCCGTTCATGGCGGAGTGGCGCAAGGACCTTCAGAAGCCGGAGGCCGAGAAGGACAGGGTGAAGCAGCAGGAGTACGTGGACTCGGCCGAGAACGAGTACCAGGAAGCGCTGAAGATCCAGGCGCGGATCCCGGCGGAGACCGACAAGAAGAAGCGAGAACGGGAGGTCGACAAGAACAAGCGAGATCTGGCGCGGCAGCTGAAGCAGTTCGCCAACCAGGCCCGCAACCGGCTCTACTTCGACATCCCCGAGGAACAACTCCAGACCTTTGCCGACCTTTCGCTCGGCCCCAAGCAGCGGCGATCGGACGAGGCCCATGAGTCCAAGTTCATCGGCACGCCATCGAAGACGGTCTTCGGGGGCGGCGGGCAGGACGCCAACAAGGCCGCCTGGGGACAGCCGCCCGGCTGGCTCGATGTGGTGAACCGAGGGCTGAGCGAAGGATCTCGCTGGGTCCGTATGCATCTGCTGCCCGAGCGGATCGGCGGTCAGGCCACCGGAAACAACCTGGTGCCGGCGCGCGGTCCGGAGACGAACATCAAAGCCCGGGAGGAAATCGAGGATCAGGCGTACAAGGCGATCGGGGACTCGGAAACCCTCATCTGGTATCACTCCGGCGCTGAGTTCAACCACGCCGACTGGCCTCATCTGCCGAGCCACATCTATGCGAAATTCGGCGGTTACGAAAAGGTCGGCGGAACTGGCAAGAGCCCGGACGACTGGCGGGAGAAGGGCCTGACGAAGCCCTGGTCCCAGAACCCCGATCCGATTGCCGCGAACGAGAAGACCCGCCTGTCCATCAACGTCGTCGGCGCCCCCACCGTCCAGGTCAGGCTGCTCGGCGGCAAGCACCCGCGCCTCGCGGAGCACTTCGTCAAGGCCCGCACCAAGTTGCTGGGATCGGGCGGCAAGCTGACGAAGGCAGGCGGCGGGCGTGAGCTGAGGAAGATGGTGAAGGACTACGCCAAGGGAACCAATATCTCCCTGGAGGGTCTGGACCTCATGGTGGCCAACTACGAAAAGTTGATGGACGAGAGCGAAGTGAGCTGGACGGTGTCATGACGGCGAACAATGAAGAAGAATTCCGGTACCCCTTTGAAGAGCGCTGCGCCAAGCTCCTCCAGAAGATCAGGGAGACCGCCGAATTCGATGTGCACCTGGCGCAGTTCGACGAGATCGTCTCCCTGTTCGACGTCGCCGAGACGGTCTTCGAGGAACTCGCGGAGGAAGACGACCTACCGCTGAGCCGCCGGATCCAGGAGTACTTCTTCCGCTACGGCGCGGTCGAGGCGGCCTGGCGGTCCCGGCGCCCTGACACGGCACTTGTCGGCGAGTTCAAGCTCCACCACATCATGAGCGCGGTCGGCAATATGCGGATGACGCGGTACTGGAAGGGCGAGGACGACGAGGAGCGCGCCCTCTACAAGGACCTCCGCATCATCGACGACACCCCCCAGACCGGCTCCGGCCGTATGTCCCTGCTGCGCGCCACCCCGGGCGCCACCGACCCCGAGGTCTGGTTCTTCGACATGCGTCAGGGCGCCATGCCCATGGAGCTGGACTACCCGGCCTATGTGGAGACCCTGATGGTCACCAAGGGCGTGATCGGCTGGCAGTACTTGTACTGCGAGCCGGATCGGTGCGGTGAGGGCTTCTTCCCGCTGGAGGACGGCCTCAAGGAAATGCTCGACGTCTTCCCCCGCCTCTTCCCCGACCACGACTACACGGACCTGCGGGCCCGACTCGAGGAACGCCTGTGACCCGCTACGCCGACATCCCCAAACCCATCCGCTCCGGCATAGTCGTCGTCGACCCCGACACCGGCGCCCCCCAGCGGGTCATCGTGCTCCAGTTCAACCCGGACACCCTGGAGCGCAGTGTCTCGCCGCAGTCCGCCGGGGACAGCGGTGACGCCGGTGGCGGAGGGACCGGGAGCGGGGACCGTAACGAGGCGCTCCGGCTCAAGGGTCCCGCCCAGGAGACCTGGAAGTTCACCGCCGAGATCGACGCCACCGACCAGTTCGAGATCGCCGCGCCCGACGGGATCCATCCGCAACTGGCCACGCTGGAAATGCTGGTGCAGCCCACCACCGCCCAACTGCGCGCCGCCAGCCGTCTGTCGCAGAAGGGCGCCATCGAGATCAGCCCGATCGAGATGCCGCTCACCCTGTTCACCTGGGGCAGCAAGCGGGTCATGCCGGTGCGGCTCACGGAACTGTCCGTCAATGAGTCCGCGTTCGACGTCAATCTCAACCCCATCCGTGCCTCCCTCAGCATCGGCATGAAGATCCTCACCGTGAGCGATCTGCCGGCCGGACACCGCGGCGCGGACCTCTATCTCGCCCATCTCGCGCAGAAGGAGCGGCTCGCCGCCGCCGCGCGGGGCGGCAGCATGAGCGGGCTCGGGCTCGCCGGAACCAACGCCGTGAACGGAAGGGGCTGAGCAGCGCCCATGCTTGAGCCGTACGAGAACGCCTTCGACGCGATACCGGGCGCGCATCCGTATCCGCGGACCAGCCGGTACCACGACGCTGAGATCGGTATCCACCGGCGCCCGGACGGGACCGAAGTCCGGTACACCAAGCGGCGGTTGCTGCCTCCCCTCGACGAGCAGGAGACGCAGGGGCACACCGTCGCCGCAGGTGAGCGGCCCGATCTGCTCGGGCAGCGCTACTTCGGCGACCCCGGCCAGTGGTGGCAGATCGCCGACGCCAACCCCGTACTTGATCCACGGGAGTTGACCGACGAGCCCGGACACGTCGTCGACATCCCGCTCAGCGGCGGATTCCCCCGTGGAGACCGGCGTGTTTGATCTGCCCGTGGGGCAGGGCCCCGTCCATATCACCCTCCTCATGGGACCCAAGCTCGCCCGGCCCGTCCCCGCCGAGGTCACCGAGGCGCTGCTGACCGCCCAGATCACTGCCACCGCCGGTGAACGCAGCGGCTTCCAGCTGGCCTTCGACCTCACCAAGAACGGCATCATCAGCCGACGCCTGCTGCCCGAGGGCTTCTTCGACCCCAAGACCCGGATCATCGTCACGGTCAGCGTCAAGGGCACCCCGGACGTGCTCTTCGACGGCCTGATCGTCCGCCACGAGGTGGGCGCCAGCAACCGGCCGGGCCACTCCACCCTCACCGTCACCGGCGAGGACCTCACGCTGCTGATGGACCTGGAGGAGCGCACCGCCCGCTACCCGAACCTGCCGCCCTCCGAGCGGGTGCTGGCCATCCTGCGCCGCTATTCCGACTACGGCATCCGCCCCGACGTCTACACCGAGAAGGTCGCCCAACCCCCGCACCAGGACCTCCGTGTCCACTACCAGACGGGCACCGACCTCCAGTACGTCACCGAACTCGCCCGCGCCAACGGCTACACCTTCTATCTGGAGCCCGGCCCGGGCCCCGGCCAGTCCTCGGCTCGTTGGGGCCCCGAGGTCCGCCTCGGCATCCGCCAGCACGCCCTCAACGTCAACATGGACGCCAACTCCACGGTGGACCAACTGACGTTCGCCTACGACGGAACCGCGCGCGAAGAACCGCAGGCCCGCTGGCAGAACCCCGAGACCCGGCAGTCCGCCCTGCTCCCGCAGCCGTCGATCAGCCCCCTGCGCCCGCCCCTCGGCAAGCGGCCCACCCCGGCCCTCAAACGCAGGACCCTCGCCGGCACCGCCAAGCAGCAACGCGAGCAGGCCGAGGCGGAGTTGCTGGCCCGCGCCGCCGTCTCCGCCGACGTCGTCTCCGGCTCCGGCTCCCTCGACGTCAACCGGCACGGCTACATCCTGCAGCCCCGCCAGCTCGTCGGCGTGCGCGGCGCGGGACGGGCGTACGACGGCGATTACTACGTCAAATCCGTCACCCACAACCTGCGCCCGGGCTCGTACCAGCAGAACTTCACCCTCTCCCGCGAGGGCCTCGAAGCCCGCAGCGACTACGTACGGCCGTAACACCCTCGATTCACCCACCAGGAGCTCACCACCATGGCGGCACCCAGCAATCGCTACCTCGGCAAGTTCCGCGGCCGGGTCGTCGACAACGACGATCCGCTGCGCATCGGCCGGATCACCGTCGAGGTCCCGGACGTGCTCGGCGACGAGCCGTCCACCTGGGCGCTGCCCTGTCTGGCGTTCACCGGGCCCGAAGCGGGCCAGTTCGTGGTGCCGCCGCCAGGCACCGGCGTCTGGGTGGAGTTCGAGCAGGGCGATCCCAGCTTCCCGGTGTGGACCGGGTGCTGGTACGGCGCCGCCGAGGAGCTGCCGCCCGACGCGCGCCGCGAGCTCCAGGCGAACTCGCCGAGCAAGCCGGTCGTCGTGCAGACACCGGGGGCGCACAAGCTCGTCATGAACGACACGCCCGGCGCCGACCAGGGGATCCTCCTGCAGGCCCAGGGCGGCGCATACATCCGTATCACCCAGGAAGCCGTGGTCATCGCGACCGGCGCGGGCGCCGAGGTCATCCTGCGCGGCCGTGAAGTGACCATCAACGAGGGCCAGTTGACCGTGCTCTCGAAGCGATAGAAGACGGGGGACGAACCAAGTTGTCCGGGAGTCTGCTCGATGCGGGTGCCGTGATCGGCTGCCCGCACGGCGGTCGTGCGAGCGCCGCCACCACACCCACCGCGGCCGTGCTCATCGACGGCCGGGCCGTCGCGACGGCCGCGCACACCTACGCCGTCACCGGCTGCCCGCACACCGTGAACGGGGTACCCACGCCGTGCGTCACCGTCCGCTTCACCGCCGACGGCAGCGGCGTCACCGTCGACGGCGCACCCGTGCTGCTCGACACCTCCGCGGCCCAGTGCCTGAGCGCGGCCTTCGTCCCGCAGGGACCGCCTGTCGTCCAGGCCGCGCAGCGAAAGGTCACCGTCCGATGAGCCCACGCACCCGCAGCGACCTCGCCTTCCCCTTCCGGCCCGACCGCCGCGGCCGCACCGGGCACGCGAGCCACGGCGAGCACGTCCACGACCTGATCGAACAGCTGCTGTTCACCAGCCCCGGCGAGCGCGTGATGCGCCCCGACTTCGGCTGCGGACTGCTCGACCTGGTCTTCGCCCCGACCAGCCCGGAACTCGTCAGCACCCTCGAACTGTCCGTCCAGGCCTCGCTCCAGCGCTGGCTCGGCGACCTCATCGAGGTCGAGGCGCTCGACGTGGTCGGCGACGACAACACCGTCCGCGTGTACCTGTCCTACGTGCTGCGCGCCACCGGCGCCCGCCGCGACGACGTCTTCGAAGGGAGGGCCGCCGCGTGATCACTTCCCGTCGCGGCAAGGTGCGCGCCGCCCAGCTCAACGGAGTCGACGCCGTCGAGGTCGGCGACGACGGCCTGCTGCTCACCGTCACCTTCCTCGGCAAGGCCCCGCACGGCCTCGGCCCCGAGAACGTCCGCATCGACGGCGGCCGCCGTATCACCGGCATCACCGCCGTCGACGTCAGCGTGGAACGCGAGGAGGACCCCGAGCTCGACGACCGGCTCTACGTCACCCTCGACAAGTCCGGCGACACCTCTCGCTACCGGCTCTCCCTGGTCGAGGCCGACCCCTACGGCCGCCCCGGCACGGAACCCTTCCGCGGCTTCGACCAGCGCTACCACAGCGCGGAGTTCGCCTTCCTGCCCGACTGCCCAACTCCCTTCGACTGCAAGGAAGAAGAGCCGCACACCTCGGACTTCCCAGCCGCCCCCGTCATCGACTACACGGCCCGCGACTACGACACCATCCGCAAACTCCTGCTGGACCGGCTCGCGCTCACCACCCCCGACTGGATCGAGCGCAACCCCGCCGACCTCGGCATGACCCTGGTCGAGCTGCTCGCCCACACCGGCGACCAGATCAGCTACCAGCAGGACGCGGTCGCCACCGAGGCCTACCTCGACACCGCGCGCCGCCGGGTCTCCGTACGCCGTCATGTCCGGCTCATCGACTACGCGATGCACGACGGCTGCACGGCACGGGCGTACGTCTCGGTGGAGACCGCGGGCGATCACACCCTCGCCCCCGGCACCTACCGCTTCGCCTCCGTCGACGTACGCACCCTCGACCCGCACGACCGCCCGGAGCCCGGCACCGTCGTCGACGAGAGCGACCTCGGCGACCTCGACGAGCGCGGCTCGGTGGAGGTCTTCGAACCGGTCGTCACCGCCGACCCCCTCGAACTGCGCGTCGCCCACAACGCGATCCGCCTGTGGACCTGGGGAGGCGAGACCCGCACTCTCCCCAAGGGCGCCACCGCCGCCACCCTGCGCGACGAGTGGGTCGACCCGGAGACCTGCCAAGGCCGCCGACTCGACCTCAGGCCCGGTGACGTGCTGATCCTGGAGGAGGTCAAGGGCCCGCGCACCGGCACGCCTGGCGACGCCGACCCAGCCCACCGCCAGGCCGTCCGCCTGACCACCGTCACCCCCGCCGTCGACCGCATCGAGGACCAGCCGGTCCTGGAGGTCACCTGGGCCGCCGAGGACGCCCTGCGCTTCCCGCTGTGCCTCACCACCCGCGGCGGACGCGACTGCCTGCCCGTCGAGGACGTGACCCTGGCCCGCGGCAATGTCGTCCTCGTCGACCACGGCCGCACCCTGACCGGCCTGCCGGAGACGTTCACCGTGCCGCAAGAGCCCGCCGTCGTCGCCCCCTGCGACCCTCCCGCCTTCGGCTGCTGGGACCGCGACGAGGGCAACGCGCCCGCAAGGCTCATCAACTCGCTCACGGACCAGACGGAATCCGGCCGGGCCCTGCGCCCCGACGACATCCGCGAACTCTTCGACGTCGTCGGCGAGAGCGCCACCACCCGCGCCGGACTCGGCCTCGAACGCGCCGGACAGCGGCACGAACAGGTTGTCCCCGGCACGGCGTACGCCCAGGCCGCCGCCCTGCGCCGACTGCTCGCCCAGTCCGTGTACCCCGGCATCCGGCCCCGCTTCCGCCCCGTCCTCGGTCGGACGCCCGTCGCCCAGGCCGTGCCCTTCCCCGACCCCGCGACGGTCGCCGCCGGGCAGGCCGAGCGCATCGCCGCCATCCCCGGCCGGATCCGGCAGCGCCTGGTCGACCTGTGGCGCAGCGCCCGCGACCGGGACGGGCTCGGCGAGGAGGAGATCGCCGAACTGACCGTCGTCTACGGCCTGAAGACGCTGGAGCGCCTCGAACTGCGCCGCCATCCGGTGCGCGCCCTGCGTGAACTCCTGCACCGCAGCGACCGGTTGCTCGACGGCAAGCTGCGCCGCATCGAGGTGCTCACGGCACGCGCCCGCGCCGGAACCGTCCTCGACGGGCACATCGCCTGGGAGATCGCGCACAGTTGGGGCCCGGCCTACGCGGCAGGACTGCACCCCGACGAGCCCGTGCTGCGCGGCTCCGCGACCGCCGGGCTCGCCCAGGACCCGCGCCGCGCCCTGCCCGCCGTACGCCTCCTCGAAGAGGACGCCGTGTGGCGGCCGCGCCGCGACCTGCTGGACAATGGTCCCCGCGATCGGCATTTCGTGGGGGAGCTGGAGGACGACGGGCGACTTGCCCTGCGCTTCGGTGATGCACGGCCGGCCCCGGGCGCGCGGCTCGCTGTGGGGTACCGGCTCGGTGGCGGCACCGGGGGCAACGTCGGCGCCGAGGCCATCAACCACCTCGTCGTGGCCGCCGACTGCGAGCCGCCGCCCGCCGCCGTGGTCCGCAACCCGCTGCCCGCCACCGGTGGCACCGACCCCGAACCGCTGCAGCAGGTACGTCAGTTGGCCCCGCTCGACCTGCGTCGCACCCGGCTGCGCGCGGTCACCGCGGAGGACTACGCAGCCCTCGCAAGTGGACTCCCCGGCGTCCAGCGCGCCGCAGCCGAGCTCCGCTGGACCGGCAGTGTCCAGGAGGCGCACATCGCCATCGACGCGCTCGGCAGCGGCGCACCGACGGCCGAACTGCTCGCCGAGGTCACCCAGTCCCTGGAGGCGTACCGGCGTATCGGCCACGACCTGGTCGTCGGCCCCGCCCGGCTGGTCCCGCTGGACATCGCGCTGACCGTGTGCGCCCTGCCCGGCCACCAGCACGGCCAGATCCTGGCCGAGCTGTACCGCGTGCTCGGTGCGGGCCCGGGCGGGTTCTTCCACCCGGACGCCCAGACCTTCGGCGACCCGGTCCGGCTCAGTCGGCTGGTCGCGGTGGCGGCGGCGGTGCAGGGCGTGGAGAGCGTCGAAGTCACCCGGCTGCGACGGCTGTTCGAGCAGGACCGAGGAGAGAGGGAGGACGGCGTGCTGCGGCTCGGCCCGCTGGAGATCGCCACCTGCGACAACGACCCCGACCGGCCGGAGAACGGCCGACTGGCGATATCCCTGGGAGGTGCCCGATGAGCCAGGCGTGCTCCTGCGGCGGAGCGTGCGGCGGCCACGACGAACGGCTCGCCCCCGACCCGCTGCACAACCCACCCGGCCGCACCGCGCTCGACTACCGCGTCGGCGAGTACGGCTCCTTCCTGGCCGCCCTCCTCGACCGGCTGGCCTCACCGGCGTACCCCGCGCTCGACGGGCTGACCGTCCGTACCCCCGACGACCCGGCGATCGGCCTGCTCGACGCCACCGCGGTCCTCGGCGACCTGCTCACCTTCCACTCCGAGCGGATCGCCGACGAGGCGTATCTCCGTACGGCGAACGAGCACCGGTCGCTGGCGCTGCTGGGCCGGCTCGTCGGCCACCGGCCGCGGCCCGGTGTCGCCGCGGCGACACATCTGGCGTACACCCTGGAACGCGATCCGCGCGCCGAGGCGCTGCCCGTGCTGATCCCGCGCGGCGCGCGCAGCCACAGCGTGCCCGCGTCTGCCGACGAGGAGTCGCTGACCTTCGAGACGAGCCGGGATCTGCTGGCTCGGTGGGACTTCAACGAGCTGAAGGTGCGGCGCCGTCGGCCCTCACTGCTGACCCCCTCGGATCTTGAGCGGCGGTCCGAGATCTTTGTCGAGGGGACGGCGAACTCCCTTCAGACCGGGGACCAGTTGCTCTTCGTCTTCGGTGAGCAGGCGGGTGGAGAGCGGCTGTTGCTTCCGGTCGCCAAGGCGCGTGTCGACCGGGACGACGAGATCACCGCGATCTCTTTGCCCAAGTCACCGCCGCCTACTTTGAAGGAGCTCGTTGATGAGGTTCGGCGGTGGACCGGATCTGAACAGCCGCGGCCGGTCAGTCGGTTGATCGAGGACTTCGAGGATCAGGTCCTTGCGCCGCTTCGGGGCGATCTTGATGGGATCAGCAGTCCCGAGCGGCTTGCGGCTCGTCTTGCGGAGCCGGTTGCTCGGCTTGGTGAGGCTCAGGTGTTGGCTGCGGCGTATGAGGAGGTGGCCGCTTGGTTCGAGCGGTTGGAGGCCGTTCTGGCGGACATCGCCGAGCGTGCTTTGGAGTTGGCTCCGGCGCAGAGTGATTCGGCTGCGGCGCCGCGGGGGCCGGCCGCGCCCCTGGGCGGCGATTCGCGTGCCGCTGCATTTCAGGCCCTCAGCGCTCTGCTTCCCGCCCTCCGTGCCACCCCTGGCTCGGCGACCCCCGCACGCCCCAGCACCGACCCCGTCGGACTCCTCGCCGCTCTCAACCCCAGCCTCTACCCCGCCTGGCGAAAGGCCGCCGCCCCCACCAACCCCCGCCTCCTTCGCGAACTCCTCGCCATGCGCGTCACCGCCGCCCCCTTCGGCGCCACCGCACCTCTCAAGCCCGTCCAGGACGACCGCGGTCGGGTCATCCGTACCGCCGACTGGCCGCTCACCGGTGCCGTGCTGGCGAGCATGCGGGTCGTGTTCGATCCGGCGGGCAAGGTGCCGGTACGGGCCGAGTTCCAGTACGTCGAGGGCAGCGGCTCCGATCAGCGCAGTGAGAACCTGCCGGTCACCCAGCCGGTGCAGTTCGTGCTCGGCACCGGCCAGGTCGATCTGTCCGTCCGCTCCGGTCAGGACCGCGATCTGAACTGGCTCAACCGCAGGCCGGCCGACTCCCAGGAGCCCGGCGTCACCGCTCGCTTCCACTCGGGGCTGCCCGAGCGCACGCTGTTCGTCTCCCGGCCCGGTGAGGACGGTCTGATCCAGGTCGGCATCCACAACGGCACCTCCCAGCAGGTACCCATGCGGCCCGGCGCCAGTGAGCAGTTCACGCACGGCGAGTACGAGATCAGCGTCCGGTACACGGTGGGCAGCACCGAGCCCAACGTCGAGGTCGTCATCGCCTCCAAGCCCGAACCCGTCAACCGCCGCGTCCTCCAGCTAGACACCGTGCACGCCGGGATCACCGTCGGCAGCTGGGTGGCGATCCAGCGCCCGGCGAAGGGCAAGGGGGTCCCCGGCGACGCCAAGCTGGCCTTCGTGACCACCCAGGTCGTGGCGGCGCGTACGGCGGCGTACACCAACTACGGCATCACCGGCCGGGGCACCGAACTCACCCTCGCCGACCCGTGGTTGGACGAGTTCGACGTACTGCTCTCGCACATCCGCGACACGACTGTGCATGCCGCGGGCGAGCCGCTGCGCTTGGCCGACGAACCCCTCGGCGAGGACGTGCACGGCGACGAGATCGAACTCGCCGAGCTGTACGACGGTCTGCGGCCCGGCCGCACGTTGATCGTCACCGGTGAGCGCAGCGACATCCCCGGCACGGCGGGCGTCCCGGCCACCGAGGTCGTCACCGTCGCCACCGCCGACCCGGCCGTCGACACCCAACTCCCGGGCGACCGCCTCCACACCCGGCTCACCCTCACCCCGGGACTCGCTCACCGCTATCGCCGCGAGAGCGTGCGGATCCTCGGCAATGTCGTCGAGGCCAGCCACGGTGAGAGCCGCGAGGAGGCCATCGGCAGCGGCGACTCCGACCGGGTGAACCAGACGTTCGCGCTGTGGCAGTCCCCGCTCACCTGGCTCGCCGACGACAACCCCCTCGGCGCCACCGCGGTCCTGGAGATCCGCGTCGACGGCGTCCTGTGGCACGAGGTCGACAGCCTCGCCGGACGCGGCCCGGCCGAGCGTGTCTACATCACCGGCTCCACCGGCGACGGCCGTACGACGGTGACCTTCGGCGACGGTGTGCACGGCGCCCGACTGCCCTCGGGGCACGAGAACATCCGCGCCCGCTACCGCTTCGGCACCGGCAAGGCCGCAAACGTCGCCGCCGACCGGATCACCCAGCCGCTCACCCGGCCGCTCGGCGTCACCAGGGTCACCAACCCCCTGGCCGCGAAGGGCGGTTCGGATGCGGACGGGCCCGGTCTGACCCGCCGTACGATCCCGCTCGCCGTCTCCGCCCTGGACCGGCTGGTGTCCGCCGCCGACTACGAGGACTTCGCCCGCTCCCGCGCCGGCATCGGCCGGGCCACCGCGCGTGAACTCTTCGACGGGCGACGACGCGTCCTGCATGTCACCGTGGCCGGTGCCGACGATGTGCCGCTGGACAGCTCCGACACCTTGGATGCGCTGCGCGGTGCGCTCACCGCATACGGGGATCCGAACCTCCCCGTCCGCGTGGACGCCCGCGAACTGGTCCTGCTCCTCCTTGCCGCCCGGGTGAAGGTAGCTCCTGACCATGCCTGGGAGATCGTCGAGCCCCGGCTGCGCCAGGCGCTGCTGCGCCGACTCGGCTACGAGGGCCGCGAGTTGGGGCGACCGGCCCGGCTCTCCGAGATCCTCGCCACGGCCCACTCCGTGCCCGGCGTCGACTATGTGGACGTCGATGTCTTCACCGGCGTCCCCGCCTCGGCCACCCCCGAGGAACTCACCGGCATCCTCACCGACCCCGGCCCGCCCAAGGCCTCGGTCCCGGCGCACCCGGCGACGTACGACGAGAAGATCCACACCGTCCGCGCCGAGAACGGCGAGACGCTGTCCGAGATCTCCGGCCGCTACGGCGTCCCGCTCGCCGAACTCCTGCGCCTCAACCCCGACATCACCGACACCCGGCGCCTGCCCAAAGGCCGGTCGGTGTTCGTCTTCCGCGGTATCCGCCCGGCCCAGCTCGCCCTGCTGTCGCCGAAGGCCGTGGACACGCTGATTCTGACGGAGGTCAAGTGATGCCCCAGGACGTCCGGTTCGAGACGGCCGTGACCAGGGAGCCGGACGGTCTTGCCGCGCTGCTGCCCCGCTGGCACCTCCTGCGCGACGCCGAAGCGGGCGGCGCCCTGCGTGAGCTGCTGGCGGTCATGGCCGAGCAGCTGGACCAGGTCCGTGACGGTGTCGAGCAGGGCTATGAGGACCTGTTCGTGGAGACCGCGGCTCCCTGGGTGCTGCCGTACCTGGGCGACCTGGTCGGCTATCGCACCCTGCCCGGCTACGAGCGCGTTCTCACCACCGGTCTGCACGACGGTGGCCGCGCCGCACTCGCCAAGGCAGTCGCCCCGCGCTCCGATGTGGCGGCGACGGTCGGCAACCGCCGCCGCAAGGGCACTTTGCATCTGCTGGAGGAGATCTCCGAGCAGGTCGCCGGCTGGCCCGCGCGGGCCGTGGAGCTGTCCCGCATGGTCGCCCACAACCAGTCGGTGAAGCTGCACCGGGACACGGGCCGAGGTCGGCTCCTGGACCTCCGGGACAACTCCGCACTCGACCTCGCGGGCGGTCCCTTCGGTGCTACGGCCCACACGGTCGACGTCCGGCGCGCCAATTCCCCCAAGAATCAAGGCGGTTTGAGCCCGGCCGGAGTCGCCCTCTTCGTCTGGCGGCTCAAGGCGCACTCGCTGACGTCCTCCCCGGCGTACTGCATCGACCGCGCCCGCAACCTCTACACCTTCTCGATCCTCGGCAACGACACCCCGCTGGTCACCAAGCCGTTCCCGGAACCGTCGCCCACCCACATCGCGACGATCGACAACGTCCCCGCCTTCATTCGCCGCCGACAACTCCACGACCGGCTGCTGGACTACTACGGCCCCGGCAAGAGCTTCGTCATCCGGCGCGACGGCGAGGACAAGCCCGTACCGCCGTCCGACATCGTGGTCGCCGACCTGTCGGAGTGGCGCTACCGGCCCAAGCGCGGGCAGGTGGCCGTCGACCCCGAGCTCGGCCGGATCGCCTTCGGGGCCCGGTCCGCGCCCCGGCAGGGCGTCTGGGTGGACTACCACTACGCGGCCGCCGCAGACATGGGCGGCGGCGAATACGACCGCCACGACCGGGTCGCGCGTCCCGACGCCGAGGTCTACCGCGTCGGACCGGGGCAGCCGTACCGGCAGATCATGGACGCCTACCGGGCCTGGCAGAGCGAACGCGGCCCGGAGCGTGCCGGCGTCATCGAGATCACCCACAGCGGCGCCTACCAGGAGCAGCTGGACTTCGACCTCGACCCCGGCGACCGACTCGAACTGCGGGCGGCCGAGGGGACGCGGCCGGTGATCCGGCTGCTCGACTGGTACAGCAACCGGCCCGACGCCCTCAACATCCGTGCCGTGGACGACAGTTGCGCCCCGCACGAGCGTCCGCGGATCACCCTCGACGGACTCCTCGTCGCCGGGCGCGGCATCAACGTCACCGGCCCCATGGGCGCCGTGGTCGTACGGCACTCGACGCTCGTGCCCGGCTGGTCGCTGGAGCCCGAGTGCGTGCCGCACTCTCCGGAGGAGCCCAGCATCGTCCTGGAGCGCACCACCGCCTGTCTCCAGGTCGAGCACAGCATCCTCGGCACCATCGAGGTCATCGGCGACGAGGTGAGCGAGGACCCCCTCGACATCCATCTGCGCGACAGCGTCCTCGACGCCACCGGCCACGACCGCGAGGCCCTTTCGGCGCCCGACTGCCGGCACGCCCACGCCGTACTGCATCTGCACCGCACCACGGTGATCGGCGAGATCCACACGCACGCCGTCGAGATCGCCGAGAACTCGATCATCACCGGCAGGCTGCACGTGGCCCGGCGCGGCATCGGCTGCCTCCGCCACTCGTACGTCCCCGCCGGATCCCGTACGCCCCGCAGGTACCGATGCGTCACGGACGTACGGCCGTTGTTCGTCTCCGAGCGCTACGGCACGCCCTGGTACGGGCTGCTCGCCGACCGGTGCCCCGAGGAGATCAGGCGCGGCTCCGACGACGGCGCCGAGCTGGGCGCCTTCCACGATCTGTACCGGCCGCAGCGTGAGGACGGTCTGCGGGCGCGGCTCGCGGAGTACACGCCGGCCGGCACCGACGCCGGGATCGTCTTCGTGACGTGAGCCGCACCGACACCGACGTGAACCGCACATTCCTGAACCAGGGGGACCCCCTTCATGCACGCTGACCTCTCCCGCCTCACGTTCCGCCCGGAGCGGCACTACTCGGCGGTGATCGCCCAGCAGGGCCGCGTCCAGCTCGACGCCGACACCAACGAGCAGACCGCGATCCAGCTCCACCAGGCCCGCACCCTCGCCGCCGATCTGATCGGCCGGCACGGCGGGCCGCGCGACGCCGCAGGCTTCCGCATCGAGTACGTGGGCGGACGGCACGAGATCGACACCCTGTTCATCCACGGCGGCCGCTACTACGTCGACGGCATCCTGTGCGACGCCGACCGCCCGGCGCCCGGCGTGCCGGTGCCCGACGAGGAGGCCGAGGAGCAGGACACCGCGGCGCCGCCCACGCACTGGACGTACTGGGACCAGCCCGACGCGTACCTGGACCCGGAGCGGCCCGGCGACCGGCTGCCCTCGCCCGCCCAGTCGCCCTTCGTCGTCTATCTGAAGGTGTGGGAGCGCTCGGTCAGCGCCGCCGAGGACCCGGCGCTGCGCGAGGTCGCCCTCGGCGCCGCCCTGCCGGACACCACCGCCCGCATGAAGATCGTCTGGCAGGTGCTGCCGCTGTCGCTGGCCGCGCTGGACATCGAGGACGCCGAACCGTCCAAGGAGGTCGTGCGCGCTGCCTTCGACAAGTGGGCCGCCCGCCGGTCCGCCCCCTCCGCCCGGCTCGCCGCCCGCAGCGAACGGCCCGACCACGCCGACGAGGACCCCTGCCTGGTCAAGCCGGACGCCCGCTACCGCGGCCCGGAGAACCAGCTGTACCGCGTCGAGATCCACGCCGGGGGAGCCGCGAAGGACGCCACCTTCAAGTGGTCCCGCGAGAACGGCTCGGTGGTCTTCCCGGTCGACGAACTCGACGGCACCTGGGTGCAGTTGGCGTCCCTCGGCCACGACGCCAAGCTGGACCTGGACGTCGGCGACCTCGTCGAGTTCACGGACACCGCCTACGCCTCCCGGCTGGAACCCCTCCCGCTGCTGCGAGTTGAAGAGCTGGACCTGCCGGGCCGTCGCGTCCGCCTGAGCGCGGAGCCGGATGCGGGCGTCGGGCGGCTGCCCCACCTCAACCCGTTCCTGCGCCGCTGGGACCACCACGAGGGCCCCAAGCGCAAGGGCCGTACAACTGCCCTGCGCGGCGGTGCAGTTCCCGTCGCGGAGGGGGAGTGGCTGCCATTGGAGGACGGCGTCGAGGTCTACTTCGCCAAGGACGGCGCCTACCGCACCGGCGACCACTGGATCATCCCGGCCCGTACCGCCACCGGCAGCGTGGAGTGGCCCGTCGACCCGGCCCGCCGCCCGCTGCTCCAGGCACCCACCGGCATCGCCCGCCACTTCGCCCCGCTCGCCCTGGTCAAGGGCGAGTACGGCGCCGTAGATCTGCGTCTGGCCTTCAGCCCCCTGGCCAGCAGCGTCCCGGCGGCCGACGAGGCGACGCTCGCCGTGGAGGAACAGGCCCGCCGCGAGGAACAGGCCGCGGAGGACCCCTCCGGTGGCCGGTCGCAGACCACGGCCGAGGCCGAGGCCGCGGCGGAAGGAGACGAGTGATGGCCAAGCCGCTGAGCGCGTCCAAGATGGTGGAGATCCTGCGCGCGGAGGGCCTGACGGTCCACGAGGTACGCAGCTGGCGCACCCACAACCGCAACAGCAAGGGCCCCTGGGGCCCGGTGAACGGCGTGATGATCCACCACACCGTCACCTCCGGCACCAACGCCTCCGTCGACATCTGCTACGACGGCTACTCCGGCCTGCCGGGGCCGCTCTGTCACGGCGTCATCGACAAGAAGGGCCACATCCACCTCGTCGGCAACGGCCGTGCCAACCACGCCGGGCTCGGCGACAGCGACGTCCTGCGCGCCGTGATCAACGAGACGAAACTGCCCGCCGACAACGAGGCCGACACCGACGGCAACCGGCACTTCTACGGCTTCGAGTGCATCAACCTCGGGGACGGCAGGGACCCTTGGCCGGAAGCGCAGAAGGAGGCCATCGAGAAGGTGGCCGCCGCGATCTGCCGCCACCACGGCTGGAGCGAGCGGTCCGTCATCGGCCACAAGGAGTGGCAGCCGGGCAAGACGGACCCGCGCGGCTTCACGATGGACGGCATGCGCAAGCGCATCGCCGGACGCCTCGGCGGCAAGGCCCCGGAGCCCGACCCGAAGCCCGCCCCGCCCAAGCCGTCGTACGAGCCCTTTCCGGGGAGCGGCTTCTTCCACATCGGGCAGAAGTCGCCGATCATCACGGCCATGGGCCGTCGACTGGTCGCCGAGGGCTGTGGGCGGTACGAGGACGGCCCCGGTCCGGAGTGGACCGAGGCCGACCGTCGCTCGTACGCCGCCTGGCAGCAGAAGCAGGGCTTCAAGGGCAAGGACGCGGACGGCATTCCCGGCCGGGTGACCTGGGAGCGGCTGAAGGTGCCGAACGGGCCCAACTGAGCTATTCCTGACGGAGATCCTTGACGCGCTTGAGCTTGCCGAGCGAGCGCTCCAGGGTCTCCGGCTCGACGATCTCCACGTCGACGCTGACCCCGACGCCGTCCTTCATGCCCTGGGCGATGGCCCCTGCGGCCGCCTGCCGCTGCCCGGGGCCGGCGTCGGGGCGCGCCTCGACGCGGACGGTCATATGGTCCATGCGGCCGCGCCGGGTGAGCTGGATCTGGAAATGCGGGGCGACACCCGGGGTGCGCAGCACGATCTCCTCGATCTGGGTGGGAAAGACGTTCACCCCGCGCAGGATGATCATGTCGTCGCAGCGGCCGGTGACCTTCTGCATCCGGCGGAAGGCGGGGCGGGCGGTGCCCGGCAGCAGCCGGGTCAGGTCCCGGGTGCGGTAGCGGATGATCGGCAGCGCCTCCTTGGTGAGCGAGGTGAACACGATCTCGCCCTCCTCGCCCTCGGCCATGATCTCGTCCGTGACCGGGTCGACCACCTCCGGGTAGAAGTGGTCCTCCCACACATGCAGCCCGTCCTTGGTCTCCACGCACTCCTGCGCCACACCGGGGCCGATCACCTCGGACAGCCCATATATGTCCACGGCGTGGATGGCCGTGCGCTCCTCGATCTCGCGGCGCATCTCCTCCGTCCACGGCTCGGCGCCGAAGATGCCCACCTTCAGGGAGGTCTCGCGCGGATCGACGCCCTGCTTCTCGAACTCGTCCAGCAGGGTGAGCATGTAGGACGGGGTGACCATGATGATCTCGGGCCGGAAGTCCTGGATGATCTGCACCTGGCGTGCCGTCATTCCGCCGGAGGCGGGGATCACCGTGCAGCCGGCCCGTTCGGCGCCGTAGTGCGCGCCGAGTCCGCCCGTGAACAGGCCGTAGCCGTAGGAGATGTGCACCTTGTGGCCGGGGCGGCCACCCGCGGCACGGATCGAGCGGGCGACGACGTCCGACCACATCGACAGGTCGTTCTCGGTGTAGCCGACGACCGTGGGACGGCCCGTGGTCCCACTGGAGGCATGCACGCGCCGCACCTCGGACATCGGCACGGCGAACATGCCGAACGGATAGGTGTCCCTGAGGTCGGCCTTGGTGGTGAAGGGGAACCGGGCGAGGTCCTCCAGCGTGCGGCAGTCGTCCGGGGCGACCCCGGCCTCGTCGAACTTCTTGCGGTACAGCTCGACGTTGTCGTACGCGTGTCGCAACGTCGAGCGCAGACGGTCGAGTTGGAGTTCCCTCAGCTGCTCGCGGGTGAGTCTTTCGCCGTCGTCCAGCAGGTCGTGGGGGAGGGGTTCGCCCAGGTTGCTCATCGCGACTCCTTCGTCGTGTCCCGGACCGTGCGGCTGCGACCGCGGAACTCCGCTATCGCCTCGTCGCCGCGCAGGACGCTCACGTCGTAGATACCACTGCGGCCGAACCGGGTCCGCTCCTCGGCGCGGGCCA
Source organism: Streptomyces sp. NBC_00287 (assembly GCF_036173105.1). NCBI lineage: Bacteria > Bacillati > Actinomycetota > Actinomycetes > Kitasatosporales > Streptomycetaceae > Streptomyces > Streptomyces sp. NBC_00287. The sequence goes on along the minus strand of NZ_CP108053.1, from coordinate 1,011,228 downwards.
CCAGGACGTCCCCCTCGTGCGCCGGAGCGACGAAGGTGATGTCGGCGCCCGCCGCGACCGTCACCGGGCCGTGGCTGTTGCACGCGCAGGCGAAGGCGGTGTCGGCAAGTAGGAACACATAGCCGCCGTGGGCGATGCCGTGGCCGTTCACCATGGCCGGGGTCACGGTCATGCGCAGGACGGCCGTGCCCTCGCCGTGCTCCAGCAGCTCGATCCCGAGACCCTGGGAGGCCTCGTCCGCGGCGAACATCGCCTCGGCCGGATTTGTCGTGGGCATCTCCACCACCTCGCGTCCCAACCGACCATTCGGTCACCCTGTGGCACCGGCCAAACAACCAGCCCTGTCACCGCCTGTCAAGGGCGGCGAAGGGTCTTGCCGAGGGCCGGAAAAGGCGTCACACTGGTACCGAACGAATGGTCGGTTGGGAAGCTGGTGCAGATGACCACGACACACCTCGCCGAGGCCTCGCCCCCGGACGCCCTGCAAGAGCACTTCGACGCCACGATCGCGCGCGACCAGCGGATCGAGCCGCGCGACTGGATGCCGGACGGTTACCGCAAGACGCTGGTCCGGCAGATCGCGCAGCACGCCCACTCGGAGATCATCGGGATGCAGCCCGAGGGTGAGTGGATCACCCGCGCGCCGTCGCTGCGCCGCAAGGCCATCCTGTTCGCCAAGGTGCAGGACGAGGCCGGACACGGGCTCTATCTGTACTCGGCGGCGGAGACGCTCGGCGCGGACCGCGCGGATCTCACGGACCGGCTGATCGAGGGCCGCCAGAAGTACTCGTCGATCTTCAACTACCCGACGCTGAGCTTCGCCGACGTCGGTGTGATCGGCTGGTTCGTCGACGGCGCCGCGATCTGCAACCAGGTCCCGCTGTGCCGCAGCTCCTATGGCCCCTACGCGCGCGCGATGGTCCGCATCTGCAAGGAGGAGTCCTTCCACCAGCGGCAGGGCTACGAACTGCTGTTGACGATGATGCGCGGCACCGACGCCCAGCGCGAGATGGTGCAGGACGCGGTGAACCGCTGGTGGTGGCCCTCGCTGATGATGTTCGGCCCGCCCGACGACGCCTCCCCCAACTCGGCGCAGTCGATGGCCTGGAAGATCAAGCGGCACAGCAACGACGAACTGCGCCGGCGCTTCGTCGACATGACCGTCCCGCAGGCCGAGAAGCTCGGCGTGACGCTGCCCGACCCGGAGCTGAAGTGGAACGCCGAGCGCGGCCACCACGACTTCGGCACCCCGGACTGGGACGAACTGATGCGGGTCATCAAGGGCGACGGACCGTGCAACGCCCAGCGGATGGAACGGCGCAGAAGCGCCCACGAGGAAGGCGCCTGGGTGCGCGAGGCGGCCACCGCCCACGCGGCCAAGCGGGCCCGGAAGGAGTCGGCGGCATGAGCAGCTCGCAGAACTGGCCGCTGTACGAGGTGTTCGTGCGCGGCAAGCGCGGCCTGAACCACGTCCATGTGGGCTCGCTGCACGCCGCCGACGACACGATGGCCCTCACCCACGCGCGGGACCTGTACACCCGGCGCAACGAGGGCGTGTCGATCTGGGTGGTGCGCTCCGAGCACATCGCCGCCTCCACCCGGGACGAGAAGGACCCCTTCTTCGCCCCCAGCGCGGACAAGGTGTACCGCCACCCGACGTTCTACGACATCCCCGACGATGTCCCGCACATTTAGGAGCCGGGGATGAGTGAGGACCACGTCTATCTGACCCTCGCCGAGGGCCACGAGGACGACAGCCGCTGGGCGTACGGCACCGGCTTCGAGGACCCCCTGCACGGCGTCGACACGACCGTGCCCGAGGGCGTCGACGCCGGTGAACTCGCGGCGTCCTGCATCGCGTTGGCCGACGATGCCCTGATCGAGGCCCAGCGCCTCGCCGAGTGGATCACCCGCGCCCCCGAGCTGGAGGAAGAGGTCGCGCTCGCCAACATCGGCCTCGACCTGCTCGGCCAGGCTCGTCTGCTCTACTCCCGCGCCGGACAGGCCGACGGCACCGACCGTGACGAGGACGCCTACGCCTACTTCCGCGACGCCGGCGACTTCCGCAACGTCCGCCTGGCCGAACTCCCGAACGGCGACTTCGCGTTCTCCATCGTCCGGCTGCTGGTCCTGTCCAGCTGGCGCCTCGCCCACTTCGAGCGGCTCGTCTCCCACCCCGACCCGGTGCTGTCCGCCGTCGCCGCCAAGGGCGTCAAGGAGCTGACCTACCACCGGCAGTACGCCGCCGAATGGGCCGTCCGCCTGGGTGACGGCACCGAGGAGTCCCACCGCCGTATGCGCAAGGCCGTCGAGCAGGTCGCGCCGTACCTCGGCGAGCTGTTCACCGCCTACGACGTACGCGATGAGGTCGTCGCCGTGCTGCGCCAGGTGACGGAGGAGGCCGGACTGCCCATGCCGGTGTACCGGCCGTCCCCCGGCTCCGGCCGCGACGGCGAGCACACCGAGCATCTCGCCCCGCTCCTCGCCGAGTTGCAGAGCGTGGCCCGCGCCCTCCCGGGGGCGACATGGTGACCCTCCAGCTCGACGCACGGCACGCACGGCACATCGCCGAGCAGGTGCCGGACCCCGAGCTGCCCATGCTGACCCTCGCCGACCTGGGCGTCCTGCGCGAGGTGACGCTCACCGAGGACGGCACCGTCGTCGCGGAACTGACCCCGACCTACTCGGGCTGCCCCGCCATGGCCGAAATGCGCGCCGACGTCGCCGCCCGGCTCCGGGACGCCGGGTACGCGCGCGTGCAGATCCGCACCGTCCTGAACCCGCCGTGGACCAGCGACTGGATCACTCCGGAAGGCCGCCGCAAGCTCGCCGAGCACGGCATCGCCCCGCCCGGTGCCGCCCCGCGCGGCCCGGTGCCGCTCACGCTGGCACCCACCCGGCGCACAGTGCACTGCCCGCGCTGCGGATCGGCGGACACCGAGGAGACCTCCCGGTTCGCCGCCACCTCCTGCAAGGCGCTCTGGCGCTGCCGCGCCTGCCGCGAGCCGTTCGAGTACGTCAAGGAGATCTGATGGCCCCGACCGCCCCCGCCGAGGCCCTGAAGCCGCGCCCGCGCCGCCGCCCGGTCTTCCACCCGCTGCGGATCGCCGCGGTGCAGCCGCTGTGCGAGGACGCCGCCGCCGTCGGCTTCGAGATCCCGCCCGAGCTGGCCGAGGAGTTCGCCTTCGCGCCCGGCCAGTCCCTGACCCTGCGGCGCGAGATCGACGGCCGCGACGAGCGCCGCTCGTACTCGATCTGCACCCCCGCCGGAACGGCCCCGCGCATCGGCGTACGGGTGGTGCCCGGCGGCCTGTTCTCGTCCTGGCTGGTCAACGAGCTGCGCCCCGGCGACACCGTCGAAGTGATGGCCCCCACCGGCAACTTCACCCCCGACCTGACCACCCCCGGCCACCATGTGCTGCTCGCCGCCGGCTCCGGCATCACTCCCATGCTGTCCATCGCCGAGTCCGTCCTGGCCGCCGACTCCCGCTCCACGGTCACCCTCTTCTACGGCAACCGCCGCAGCGGCACGGTGATGTTCGCCGACGAACTGGCCGACCTGAAGGACCTCTACCCGAGCCGCTTCCAGCTCGCCCACGTGCTCTCCCGCGAACCCCGGGAGGCCGAGGTGCTCTCCGGCCGCCTCGACGCCGAGCGGCTCTCGGCGCTCATCGACGGCCTGGTCGATGTCACGACGGCCGACCACTGGTGGCTGTGCGGCCCGCACGGCATGGTCCGCGACGCCCAGCGCGTCCTCGACGGACTCGGTGTCCCGGCCGACCGCGTCCACCAGGAGCTCTTCTACGCCGACGACGAGCCCGTACGCGAGGTGCACCACACGGAGTCCGGACCGACCGGCCCCGTCAGCCAGGTCACCCTCGTCCTCGACGGCCGCTCCACCACCTCCGCTCTCTCCAGGGAGCGGAGCATCCTCGACAGCGCCCAACGCACCCGCCCCGACCTGCCGTTCGCCTGCAAGGGCGGCGTCTGCGGCACCTGCCGGGCCCTGGTCACCGACGGCAAGGCGGACATGCGCCGCAACTTCGCCCTCGAACCGGCGGAGGTGGACGCGGGGTACGTCCTGACGTGCCAGTCGTACCCGGTGTCCGAGACGCTGACGGTGGACTACGACAGCTGAAAAAGGCCTCCGGCCGTCCCGCGTGAGGGGACGGCCGGAGGCCTCAAGCCGAGGGCGAGGAAAGCGATGGGACTATCATCGAATTCCGTTTTCGCGGAGGTAGAAGGAAGCCCCTTCATGGCCTCGCCACGGCTCACGCTATCAGTCACTCCGGGATCAGGTCGCGCAGATTTTCGAGGGTGACGATCCGCGAGTCCGGGTGCAGCCCCTCGGGCCGCTGGAGCCCGATGTAGGTGACGGGACCGTCCGGGACCTTCTCCCCGTCCCACACAGTCACATCACCGCCGACCATCAGCTCCGCCAGGTATCGCACCGTCAACTGCTCGCGCTCCACGATGCCCCGCAGCAGCGTCGCCACCGACACCTTGTTGCCCTCGACCCGGTTGTAGTGCGGCGTGCCCCTCAAGTACAGGTGCAGCCACTTGGCCCGCCACTGCCCGTCGGCCCCGCGCAGGAACGCGAGCGGCAGAGCCACCCGGCCAGGACCGCGCAGCTCCGACTTCATCCGCACGGTCCGCGGCTCGAACGGCCGCCCCTGCTGCTCGCCCTCCCGCAGCATGAACCCGAAGAACGACTCCGCGACCTCCTCGAAGCCCTCCCCGGAGTAGAGGTTGACCTCAGGCACGACGAACGTCCCGCGCACGGCCCCCAGCCGCAGGTTGATGAACTCCGAGGCCCCGTCGGGCGCTTCGGTGATGTCACCGGAGTGCTCGCCCTCCACCTCCGTGAGGTTGGTGTACGACAGCCAGCAGACCGTCTCGTAGTCGGCGTCCAGCATCAGCGCCGACAGGTCGTAGTCGGTGTCACGGCGCCGCTGCTTCCAGTACACGAAGAACCGCAGCAGCTCGCCCTCGACCGGCGAGAGGGAACCGCGGGGCAGCACACCGAGCCCGGCCGCCGTGGCCCGACCGCTGAGGGGCAGTGCGACATCGAGGACGTCCGGGTCGACGAGCAGATGTCCCGGGTCCGGCAGCCGACGGCGGATCTCGGCGTCGAGCGCGCCGATCAGACGCTCGCGCTCGGGCACCGGCACCGGCGCGCGCAGATCGTCCGTCACCCAGGCACGTCCGAGCCGGTTGATGAACACCCGGCGCCGGCCCGTCTCTTCGGCCCGGTTGTGCAGATGCTCGCGCACCGACAGCAGGACGCGCCCCGAAACCTCCGGGGCGACCGCCTCGGCGGCGGCCACGACGGCGTCCCGCTCCTCCTGTGTACGGCACGTACGCAGCAGCCGGTCCAGCGACCGGAACAGCCGACCGGGCGCAGCCTTCAGCAACTCCGCCGCCCCTGCGACATCGTCCGCGCCGAGCAGCTCCTCCACCCGGCGGTCGAAGGACGGCGCCTTCCGCTCGCCGCGCGCCACCGCGAACACCTCGGCGGCGTGCGGCCACTGCGGATACTCGTGCGGATGCAGCCGCTCACCGAGCCGCTTGAACGCCTCCCGGTGCACCGGTACGTCGGCGAGCTTGCCGGGCGCCTCGGCCACGACGGAGTCGAGCCCCGCGAGCAGCGCACGGCGCGCCGGACGCGACAGCGCCCGGAAGCGGGTCGGCTCCTGAAGGGTGACATCACCGTCGGACAGTGCGCAGGCCAGCCGCAGTACGTCCGTGACCGTGTCCAACCGCAGCCCGGACCCCGCCTGCAGCCGGGCCCGGTTGACCACGGCCCGGTTCTCCCGCACCGGGATCGCCTCGGGCTGCGGCCCGTCGGCACAGATCCCGACGAGGATCGCGAGGTCGCCGAGGCGCTCGTCGCCCAGCGGTGTGGTGGACCCGGCGAGCGCGACATACAGGCCGCCGACCTCGTCCGAGAGCTCACCGCCCAGATGCAGCACGGTCACCCGGTCACCGCCGGCGGCGATCAGCTCGTCGTGGGCGGCGAGCATCTCGGCGTACGAGTGCTGGTAGCGGCCGTACGAAGGGAGCGTGAGCAGGTTCACCACTCCGCTGCTCAGCTGGGCGAGGATCTCGGGCCGTACCGACTCGTCGGCCAGGGCCTGGACGATGCAGTCCCGCCAGAAGTCGAGGGTGTCCGGCACGTTCGCCGGGAAGTCGACGAAGTAGACGTTGTGCCGGACGTGGTCGCCGACCATCTCGCGGACGGTGTCGAGCGTGCGCTCGGCGGTTTCGACGACCGTGTCCGCGGACAGCCCCGACAGGTGCTCCAGCAACTCCGCCGAGAGCTTGAAGCCCACGGACATCAGCGCGGCGTCGAACTGCCGCGCCGCGACCTCGCCTGCGCCCTCGGGTCCCGAGGGCCGGGGGAGACGGTGGGTGTGCCGGATGACCAGCGATTCCAGGCTGCGATCCATGCCGGGATGCTCCCAGAACCGCACGCGTGTACGCACTTGGGTTTCGGTGCGGCAAGAGCGTTGCGGCGCGGGTTATGGGCCCTGGCAGCCGTGTGTACCAGTTCCCGCCCGCACGGTTGCAGGAGCGGCTCGCGGCGATGCCGGAGAGCGAGGTCAGGAGTCCTGTCGGGCCGCCCGTTCGGCCTGCTTCTCCTTGATGCGGACCGTCTCCTTGCGGACTTCGGCCTGCGTGGCGCGCTCCTTCTGCAGCCACTCGGGCTGCTCCTGCTTCAGCGCCTCGATCTGCTCGGTGGTGAGCGGCTCGGTGACCCCGCCCCGGGCGAGGCCCGCGATGGAGACGCCGAGCTTCGCCGCGACCACCGGACGGGGGTGCGGGCCCTTGGCGCGCAGCTCACGCAGCCACTCGGGCGGGTCCGCCTGGAGGGCGTTCAGCTCGGCGCGCGAGACCACGCCCTCCTGGAACTCGGCGGGGGTGGCCTCGAGGTACACACCCAGCTTCTTGGCCGCGGTGGCGGGCTTCATCGTCTGGGTGGTCTGGTGCGACGTCATGGGTCAAGGGTATCGAGTGGGTGAACGACCGCTGACCACGACTGCCGACCATGCCCGCCGACCACGGCCGGTAACCTGGCCAGGTGACAGGCTCGGAAGCACCCCCATCGTTCCGGCTCGCGTACGTTCCCGGAGTGACACCCTCGAAGTGGGTGCGGATCTGGAACGAGCGCTACCCCGGTGTCCCTCTGGAGCTCCTCCCGGTCACCGCGGCCGAGGCGCCCGAGGTGTTGCGGAATGGTGGCGCCGACGCCGGTTTCGTCCGGCTGCCGGTCGACCGTACGTTCTTCAGCGCGATCCCCCTCTACTCCGAGACCACCGTCGTCGTGGTGCCCAAGGACCACGCCGCGGCGGCCGTGGAGGAGGTCACCGCGGAGGATCTCGCCGACGAGGTCGTCTTCCATCCGCTGGACGACGTGCTCGGCTGGGAGCAGCCGCCGGGACAGCCCGGTTTCGAGCGCCCCGCCACCACCGCGGACGCCATCGAGCTCGTCGCGGCGGGCGTCGGCCTCCTGGTCGTCCCCCAGTCGCTGGCCCGCCTCCACCACCGCAAGGACCTCACCTACCGCACCCTGGTGGACGCCCCCCAGTCGGACATCGCCCTGTCCTGGCCGGAGGAGGCCACCACCGACCTCGTCGAGGACTTCATCGGCGTCGTCCGCGGGCGCACGGCGAACAGCACCCGGGGCCGCTCCACTCCCCAGCCCCAGGAGCAGCCGAAGCGCAAGCGCCCCGAAGGCGGCGACGGCCGCCGCAAGCCCGCCGCCGGCAAGGGACAGCGGGCCGGCGGCGGGTCGGGCAAGGGCGGCGCGGGTGCGGGCAAGGGCGGTGGCGCCCGGCGCGCCGGCAAGCCCCGCCGCCGGTCGTAGGCGCGCGCCCACCGCCACCCGGGGTTCCGCCCGCCGGAAGTAGGCGTGCGTCGGGTCCTCGGTGCCCTCGAAGAATGGCGCGAACTCGGTGCCGTTCAGGGTGTAGCGCAGTGGCTGGCCCGCCACGATGTGCGTTCCGGCCGTTCAGTCGGAGGAGACGCTCGGAAGGCCCTTGGCGACCTTGTTCACGGGCGCGATGAGCAGCCACACCACGGCCAATGCGACCAGCCAGCCGGCCCAGCTCTCGTAGCGGCCGGACAGCCATGGCGCGGCGAGCAGGAACGGCACCCCGTAGACAATCAGCCAGCCCACGGCCCCGCGCGGTGTCCAGCACTCCTCCGTCTCGGCGCCCAAGCCGGTGGAGAGACCGCCGACGATCCCGCCCATGAGCCCGGTCAGCAGGAGGGCGCACCCGGCAGCCGCCCACCGCAGCTCCAGCCCCACGTCGGCGTCCTCCGCCGAGGCCGCCGCGCCAAGTCCTGCCAGCACCAGCCCGGCGATCGGGATGCCCATCAGCACCAGGTTCGCGATCCGCAGCGTGTCCCACAGCCACTCGGGCTCGCCCCAGTTGTCGGGAACCAGCCCGGCCACTCTCGGCCGCTTGCTGCCCGCGTCGGCGATCATGCCGTGGCGCAGCCAGCGGGCGGCCCACCACAGCAGCACCGCCCACAGCACTCCACAGCCGAGTCCCGCGCCGCCGAGCACCAGCGCCCGCCGCAGCCCCGCCGGGTCGGGCTGCCACCACAGCAGGGCCCCGGCCAGCCACCCGAGCAACACCGCGGCGCCCGCGGCCAGCCGGGCGGCGACGGTGAACAACTGCCCGGTCCGCTCGGCGCGTCCACGGCTCGTGTGCAGTCGGTGGAGCTGATACACGCGGATCAGCTCACCCTGCTGCGCCTTCATCGGGGCAGCTCGACGGCGTTGAGTATCTGGATCACGCCATCATGACCATCGAGAACGGCTCAGGGTTGCCCGGCCGCGCTGAGCCATTCGTACGCCGCCCGCGCCGTGAACTCCGTCTGACCGCCGGACAGCAGGAGCCCGGCGGTCGCGAACTCGGGCGCGGTCGCCTGCGCGGCGACGTACGGGATCGCGACGCACCGCATCCCGGCCGCGTGCGCGGCGGCGGCGCCCGGGGCGGCGTCCTCGAGGACCACACAGTCGGCCGGCTCGGCGCCCAGACGGCGGGCGGCCTCCAGAAAGACGTCGGGGGCGGGCTTGCCGTGGTCGACCTCGTCCGCGGAGACCACTGTGCGCAAGTGGGCGTCCAGGCCCGTGCCTACGAGCACAGCCTCGATCGCCTCCCGCGACGACCCCGACGCCACTGCCATTGGGATGCCCTCGGTGGCCAGCAGCTCCACGAACTTCCGCATCTCCGGGTACGCGCGCGTGGAGACGCGGGCGAGGTCGAGATAGCGGCGGTTCTTCGCGGCGAGGAGCTCCTCCACCGAGGCCCGCAGCCTGTAGCGCGCCTTCCAGTCGGTGACCGTCTCCAGGGTGCTGATACCGACGTAACTCTCGTGCTCGGCCCAGGAGAAGTCCGGCACGCCGTGCTCGGCGAGGGTCTGCCGACCCGCTTCGTAGTAGTTCGGCTCGCTGTCCACGAGCGTTCCGTCGAGATCGAAGATGATCGAGATGCCGCCGAGATTGCTCATGACGTCCAGCATGCCAAGCTCACCTGCGGGCCGAACGGCCCACCGCCTCCACCAGCGGCAGCAGCCGGTACGCCACCCGCTCGCGCAGGGCCACCTCGGTACGCGTGCGCACCACGCCGGGCAGGCTGATCAGCTTCTGGATCACGTCCTCCAGGTGCGCGTTGTCCCGCGCCACCACCCGGGTCAGCAGATCCCCGCCGCCCGTGATCGAGAACGCCTCCACGATCTCCGGTACGGCGGCCAGCGCGTCGCCCACGTCGTCGAGGTGGCCCTGGGTGACCTCGATGTGCACGAACGCGAGCACCGGGTGGCCGAGGGCGCCGGGGGAGAGGGCGGGGCCGGTGCCGGTGATCACGCCGTCCCGTTCCAGCCGGTCGAGCCGGGCCTGGAGAGTGCCGCGGGCGATCCCGAGGATGCGGGCGTACTCGCGCACGCTGGTGCGCGGCTGCTCCAGCAGCAGCCGCAGGATGCGGGTGTCGAGCTCGTCCACGGCCATCGGGTCGGCCTCCTCGTACCTGGTCCGTTGGCCCGCCGGTGGGCGGACCGGAACCGATGGTTCTGTGCCAATGGACCAGCATATTCGAGACGACTTGAGCCAGCAGTCGGGCTGATGCTGCAATGAGACCGTCGATGGCGCTGCGGACCCCGCGGCGCCTTTTTCATGCCAAGTCTGAGCAGGGGGCGGAAAGCAGTGCTGAAGAGGGTGTTCATGGCGCCGGACCCGGGCCGTGCGCGGCTGCGCTTCGCCGCGCGCGCCGTCCTCGGGATCGGTCTCGCGGTCGTCGTCTGCGGCCTCGCCGGGCACTCCCTCGTCGGCGCCGTCACCGGCGGCCTCGCCGCGCTGCTCGCCCTGTTCACGGTCACCGACTCCACGGTCCGCGGCCAGGCGGTCACCACCGCCCTGCTGCCCCTCGTCGGCCTGCCCGTGCTCGCCGCCGCGGCCGAGCTGCACGACCAGCCGCTCGCCCGCGACCTCACCTTCCTCGCGGTCGTCGGCGCGGGCGTGTACGCCCGCCGCTGGGGCCCGCGCGGGCACAGCCTCGGTGTCTTCGCATTCATGACGTACTTCGTGGCGCAGTTCCTCCAGGCGACCCCGCGCCACCTCCCCGAGCTCTACGCCGCCGTACTCCTGTCCCTCCTGGTAGCCGCTGCGGTGCGCTTCGGCCTGTGGTGCTACGAGCGCCGTCTGCCCCCGGCCGCCGTGCCCGCCGCGCCGGGCGGCTCGGGCCTTGCCCGTGTGACCACGCGCCAGGCCGTCCAGGCCACCGTCGGCGCGGGCTTCGCGCTCGTGGTGGGCCAGCTGGTCTCCGGCGAGCGTTGGTACTGGGCCGTCGGCGCGACCTGGTGGGTCTTCGTCAACACCACCTCCCGCGGCGAGACCCTGGTCCGCGGCTTCCGCCGGGTTCTCGGCACGGTGATCGGCATCGGCCTCGGCCTGGCGATCGCGGTCCCCGTGGCCGGCGCGCCCGTGCCCACGGCCTTCATCCTCGCCGTCTGCGTCTTCGGCATCTTCTACACGGCGGCGGTCTCGTACACCTGGATGATGCTCTGCGTCACGCTCCTCGCCGAGCTCCTCTACGGCCTGCTCGGCGTCCTCGATCCCGCGCTGCTGGCGCTGCGGCTCGCGGAGACCGGGGTGGGCGCGCTCGGCGCTGTGCTCGCCGTGCTGTTCGTGCTGCCCGTCACCACCCACGCCATCACCGACGCCTGGATCCAGCGCGCCCTGCGCTGCGTCCACGCCGCGACCGCCGAGGCCGCCGCCCGCCTCGCGGGCTCCACGACCGCCGACCCGGCCCCCCGGGTGGCCGAACTGGAGCAGCTCCTCGGCCGGGTACGGCTGTCGGTCGCCCCGCTGGTCCACCCGTTCAACCCGATGCTGGGCCGCAAGCGCCGAGCCCGCCGGGTCCTCGCCCTGCTCGACGACTGCGCCCGCGAGATCCGCGGCCTGGTCGCGGTGGCCGCCGACCCCGTGGCCTCCCACGACGCCCGCCTCGCCGCCGCGTGCTGGCGCGTCGAGGCCGCGGTCGAGGCGCTCACCGGCGGTACGGACATCAGCACCGCGCCCGCCGAGCAGCCGTCGGCGGCAGATCCCGCGCTGACCCATCTGCACGGCCTGGAACGGGCCCTGGCGGATCTGGCGACACCGCTCAGGACGGCTTCGGGGTCTCCGCTGGTGGGTGCCTGAGATCGGGGGGTGTTTGGTGGTCGGCGCCCGAGGTCCGGGTGCCTGCCGGCCGGCGCCTCCAAGCCCTCAGCGCAGTACCGCCGCCAACAGATCGGTGCCCAGCGTCGTCAGATCGGGCAGGTTGAGGCTGTAGCGGACGTAACGGCCCTGCCGCCGGGACGTGAGCAGGCCCGCGCGGCGTAGCACCGCGAGGTGGCGGGAGACCTCCGGGGGCGTGAGTTCCCAGGCATGGGCCAGCTCACGGGTGGTGTGCGGGCCGCGGGCGAGGGTGCGCAGCAGCCGCAGCCGTACCGGATGCGCGAGAGCCTCCAGCCGGAGGGTGACCGTGTCCAGCGACACCGGCTCCGACGGACTCGGCTCGGCCACGGGGTACTGCACCACCGGCTGCCACCCGGGCGCGTGGACCGCCACCAGGTGCGGGCTGCCGAAGACACTGGGGATGAAGGTGACGCCGGTGCCGCGGGCGGCGGTCGCCTTGTCCTGCAGCTTGTCCACGATGATGCAGTCGCCGTCCGGTGCCAGGGTGACCGCGCCGGAGACCGAGGCGAGGGCCGCCCTGACGCCCTGCCGCTTCAGCAGGTCGTTCTTCAGGCGCAGATCGGTGGCCAACTGCACGGCGACGCCCGTCCAGGCGGCGTCGAAGAAGGCCTCGGCGCACTGTTCGAGAGTGTGGCGCACCCGCGCCCGCACCGCGGCCGGGTCCGCGAGCAGTCGTTCCGCGAAGGCCTCCTGCTGCGCGCCGCGGGCCTGGGCCAGGTCCAGGGCCCGTTCGCGCGCGGTCGTGTCGGTGAGCGGCGACGGCGCGCCGAAGTGGACCCGGTTGCTGCCGCACGTGGTGACGAGCGCGGCGGTCACGTACGTCTCGTCGTCGATCCGGTCCAGGTCGTCCAGCTCCTCGGCGAGGGTCGGCCGGGGCCGGGCGGGGATCAGGAAGTCGGCCTGTGAGGAACGCCAGAGGAACTCCGCTTCCCTGAGCCGCTCGGCCAGCTCCGGCCGCAGCCCGGCCCAGACGTCCCCGGCCCAGCCGGCGAGCTGCGGATGATGCCCGGGTTCGGCCAGCACGTGCAGCATCGCGGTCAGCTCGGCCAGCGGGGAGGCGGCGAACCGCACTCGCTCGGACGCCAGTCCGCTGATGTCGATCCTCAAGGTCACCTCCTCATCATCACTGCCCCGATGGCCTACGGCGGCGTCGATTGACGGTGTCCGTCAACCGACGTGCCCAACCCGGCGGCCGTACGCACCGTTTGACGCCATGGCAACCATCACCAAGATCCAGCCCCGCGCCCTCGTCCGCGCCTCCGGAGGTCCCCGCTATGCCGTCGCCCTGGCCGTGGACGCGCTCGGCACCGGCCTGCTACGGCCCTTCCTGCTGCTCTACGGGGTGACGGTGCTGCGGCTGTCCGCGCCGACCACCGGCATCGCCATGACGGTCGGCATCGTCGCGGGTCTGGTGTGCATGCCCGCGGTGGGCCGATGGCTGGACCGGGGCGCGCGCAGCACGGTCGTGGCAGCGTCGATGCTGGTGCGGGTGGTGGGCGTGGCGCTGCTGCTGGCCACCCCGGCCGGGCGCGCCTGGCAGTTCGCGGCGGCGGCGCTCTTCCTCGGTATCGGCAACCAGGCATGGCCGGCCGCCCACGCGGCCCTCGTGGCCACGGTCGCCCACGGCCGGGAACGTGATGCCGCCCTCGCGGCAGGCCGCGCCCTGCGCAACGCCGGCTTGGGCGTGGGCGCGCTCATAGCCACCGTGTGCCTTGCGGGCGGCACCACCGCGTTGCAGGCGCTGGCCGCGGTCACCGGGCTCGCCTACCTCACCGCGGCGGCCCTGGTGTGGTCGGTCCACCTGCACGCGCGCCCCGCCGCCGCCCCGGCCGAGGAACGGGACGACGTTCCCGCACCCCGGATGCGCGCGCTGCTCGCCGCCAACGTGGTCTACGTCTTCTGCCTCAACGTCCCCGAAATCGCGCTCCCCCTGGTCCTGGTGACCCAGCTGCATGCGTCCCCGGTCTGGTCGGCGGCCATCTTCGTGGCCAACACGGTGCTGGTGGTCACCCTCCAGGTCCCGCTCACCGTCCTGCTGTCCCGCTACTCCCGGCGGACCGTGCTGGCCTTCTCCGGAGTGGTGCTCACCGCGTCCTACCTCGGCTTCCTCGCGGCCACCTCGCTGGGACACGGCTGGGCCGCCCCCGCCGTCGCCGCGGTGTCCGTGCTCTGCACCCTCGGCGAGATCGTCTACGCAGGCAGCGCCACCGCGCTGGTCACCGCTCTCGCCCCGCCCCGGCTCCTGGGCCGGACCCTCGCCCGCTTCGAACTCTCCACAGGCTTCGGCCTCGCCGTCTCCCCGGCTGCCATCACCGCTCTCGCCCCGTACGGCCCGACCGCCCTGTGGGGCAGCCTCGCCGCCGCGACACTCGTCTCCGCGTCCGCTGTCGCCACCGAGAAGGACGGTTCAGCGCGGCGCACGTCGCCGCATGTGGGTGACTTGGTCTAGACCGCGCGTGATCGACTGCTACCGTCACGACCGGACGGCACCCGACCGAAAGGGGACAGCGGTGGCAGACGGTGGCAAGCGGGCCTTCATCGGGTCGTTCACGGCGGCCGGGGGGCCGGGGATCGTGGCGGCGGCCGTGGACGCCGACAGCGGGGCACTGGCCGTCCTCGCCGGCGCGGACGACCTGCCCGACCCCTCCTACCTGGCCCTGGCGCCCGACGGCGGCACGCTCTACGCGGTCAGCGAGACGACCGAGGGCGCGGTGGCCGCGTACCGCGTGAACGGCGCCGAGCCCGAGCTCATCGGCTCACCCACCCCCGTGTCCGGCAGCGGCCCGACACATCTCGGCCTGTACGCCGGACACGTCCTGACCGCGAACTACGGCACCGGAAGCGTCAGCGCCGTGCCCATGCGACCCGACGGCTCCCTCGCCGACGCCCCGTCCTGCGTCCTCCCTCACACCGGCTCCGGCCCGCACACACCCCGCCAGCAGAGCCCGCACGTCCACCATGTGCAGGCCGACCCCGGCGGCCGCTGGGCCGTCAGCGTGGATCTCGGCACCGACTCGGTACGGGTGTGCACCCTGACGGACGGCCGCCTGGAGGTCCACGGGGAGTACGCGCTGCGCCCCGGCTCGGGCCCCCGCCACCTGGCCTTCCACCCGGACGGCTCGTACGCGTACGTGATCAACGAGCTCACCCCCACCGTCACCGTCTGCCGCTGGGACGCCACCGACGGCTCCCTGAAGCCGCTGTCCGAGACTCAGGTGCTGCCGGGCGCCCCGGCGGGCGACGCCTACCCCTCGGGCATCGTCGTCTCGCCCGACGGCCGCTTCCTGTGGACCGCGACCCGAGGCGAGGACGTCCTGTCCGCGTTCGCCGTCGAGGGCGATGCGCTCCGGCTGCTCGGCACCGTGCCCTGCCGCGGCCACTGGCCCAGAGCCCTCACCGAGGCGAACGGCTTCCTGTACGCCGCCAACGAGCGCTCCGGCGACGTGGCCTGGTTCGCGGTGGACCCGGCCACGGGACTGCCACGCTACGGCGGCTCCATCGAGGTGCCGGCGGCGTCCTGCGTGGTCATCGGCTGAGGCACCCCGGATATGACGAAGGGCCCGCTCCGGTGCGTGGAGCGGGCCCTTTCCGTCGTACGGCGTTCAGCGCACCGGCGTGCCCTGCGCCTGCTGGGGCGCGATGCCCAGCGCCGTCGTGTACTTGCCCAGGGCCAGCTTGCCGATGGCCGGGTACGGGCCGAGCGGCTCGGCGGCGGAGCAGCCCGCCTCCTTGGCCGCGTCCTCGATCAGCGCCGGGTCGATCTCCGGCCCTATCAGGTACGGCGCGAGCGCCAGCTGCTGCGAACCGGAGCCGCGCAGCTGCTCGGCGACGGAGGCGATCGAGCCCTCCTGGTCGAGGGCGGCGGCCATCACCGGTACGGCCAGGCGCGCGGCGAGCAGCATGCCGGTGATTCCGGCCGCCTGCACGGCCTCGTCGCCACCCACGGAGGCCAGGATGATGCCGTCCGCGGCCGTCGCCACGGTGAACAGCCGGGCGCGGTCGGCGCGGGCCAGACCGGCCTCCGACAGACGCACGTGCAGCGCCTCGGCGAGCAGCGGGTGCGGGCCGAGCGCGTCGGTCAGATCGGCGGCGACCCGGCTCTCCATCACGGCCTGGCGGACCTGGCGCAGCAGCGCGCCGTCCGGACCGGCGAGCAGCGGAACCACCACGGCCACCGGACCCTCGGGCGCCTTGGCCTCCACACCCGCGGCGATCGCCTGCTCATAACGGGCGGTGCGCTCCTGGGCGGTGCGCACGAGCACGGTCTGGAGGGTGGGGAACTCCGCGTCGTCCCCGTCGAGGTACCCGATCCGGGCGTCGAGGCCGGGCAGCTCGGAGCGGGCGATGCTCACGACCTCCTCGGCAAGGCTGCGCGTGGCGACGCCAGGCGTGCCCGGCACCGCGAGAACGAGCGCGGGCGCGCCTTCGGGAGCCGCCAGGGGCTCGGGTCGGCGGTGCCGCCCGGGCTGACGAGGTCGCGGCATTCGTACTGGCAGGCCGGACGCGGGCCCAGTGGGGGAGCTCATGGCGACGCATGTTACTGGCTTCCTGGGCTCCCCTGTTCGGGGAGGGTGCAGGTGAGCGGTATCCGTCCGGTTTTGTCTGATGAGTTACGCGCGTTGCGGAACCGGGCGGCGTAGGCGATCAGTCCTTCATGTCGGTGACCACGTACAGCATCGCCTTGTCACTCGGCAGAGTGAGTGCTCCCGATGCCAGCTCCGTCGCGATCCGGACAGCCCCGTGCAGCGGATCCCCGTCGGCCACCACGCGCCGAGCGTGCGGCATGCGTCGCGACAACTCCTCTTCCAGGGGTACGAGAAGGGGGTCCCCCATTTTGAACAGCCCGCCGGTGAACGCGACTCGGGGCTCTCCCTCGGCCGGGCAGACGGCGGCCGCGGACTCGGCCATGTGCCGGGCTGCTTCGCGCATGATGCCGGCCGCGACCGGGTCGCCCTCGGCGCGGGCGGCTACCTCGGGAGCGAAGGAGGCAAGGAAGGCCGGGCGGTCCGGCCGCGGATACAGCTGTCCGGGCAGCCCGGGCATCGGGCCGAACAGCTCCTCGGCGCGGGCCAGCAGGCCGTCCGACCCACCGGGGCGCCCGTCGTGCGCCCGCAGCGCGGCCTCCAGGCCCGCCCGGCCGATCCATGCCCCGCCGCCGCAGTCGCCGAGCAGATGGCCCCAGCCGTCGGCCCGGCGCCAGCACTTCAGGTCGGTGCCGATGGCGATCAGCCCGGTCCCGGCCGCGAGGACGGCGCCGGGCCGGAGTCCGAGGGCGCCGGTGTAGGCGGTGACGGCATCGGCGACCAGCGCGACCCTGCGGATGCCGAACTCCCGCCCCAGCGCGCCCGGCAGCTCCGCGCGCAGGGCGTCCCCGAGGGAGGCGAGCCCCGCGGCCCCGATCGCGGCGGTGTGCACCTCGGCGAGTTGAGCCTCGGCGATCAACTCCCGTACCAGGGGCACCAGTTGTTCCATGAAGTGCCCCGCGTCGATCCCGTGCGCTCCGGTGCGCACCGGCTCACGAGACTCCCGCTGGGCCAGCACGCCCCGTTCGACGGTGCCGACGACGACCCGCAGCCCGGAGCCCCCGGAGTCGACGGCGAGGAGTCCGCGGGCCGCGGTCACGGCAGGCGCCAGTCCACCGGCTGACCCCCCTGCCTGATCAGCAGGTCGTTGGCCCGGCTGAACGGCCGTGAGCCGAAGAAGCCGCGGTCGGCCGACATTGGGGAGGGGTGCGCGGACTCCACCGACGGCAGGGCCCCGAGCAGCGGGCGCAGATTGCGGGCGTCGCGGCCCCACAGGATGGACACCAGCGGCTTGCCGCGCCCCGCGAGCGCCCGGATCGCCTGCTCGGTGACCTCCTCCCACCCCTTGCCGCGGTGTGCTGCGGGTTTGCGCGGGGCGGTGGTGAGCGCCCTGTTGAGCAGCAGCACGCCCTGCTGCGTCCACGGTGTCAGATCGCCGTTGGACGGCTGCGGCAGCCCGAGGTCGGTGTTCAGCTCGCGGTAGATGTTGATGAGGCTGCCGGGCAGCGGACGCACCTCGGGCGCGACCGAGAACGACAGTCCCACCGCGTGTCCCGGTGTCGGATACGGATCCTGTCCGACGATCAGGACACGCACTTCGTCGAAGGGTTGCTGGAAGGCCCGCAGTACATTCGGTCCGGCGGGCAGATAGGTGCGTCCCGCGGCGATCTCCGCGCGCAGGAAGTCGCCCATCTCGGCGATCCGTCCGGCGACGGGTTCCAGGGCCTTCGCCCAGCCCGGTTCGACGATTTCATGCAAGGGTCGTGGTGCCACGGGCGTCACCCTACTGCCGTACACACGGCGGAGATCAACCAGTGGCCAAGGCTCATGCCTAACCCGGTGCGGCTCATCCGACCACCGCCGCGCGCACGCACAGCACATCCGGCAGATGCGAGGCCAACTGCCGCCAGTTGTCGCCGTCGTCGGAGGAGGCGAACACCTCGCCGTTGCGGTTGCCGAAGTACACGCCCGCCGGGTCCGCGTCGTCGGTGCACAGCGCGTCGCGCAGCACCGTGCCGAAGTGGTCCTCCTGCGGCAGCCCCGCCGACAGTGCCTCCCAGGTCTTGCCCGCGTCCGCCGTACGGAAGACCCGACACCGCCGGCCCGCGGGCACCCGGTCGGCGTCGGCGTTGATCGGGAACACATACGCCGTGTCACCGCGGTGCGGATGGGCCGCCGCGGCGAAGCCGAACGTGGACGGCAGCCCCTCGCCGATGTCCGTCCAGGTCGCGCCGGCGTCATCGCTGCGGTACACACCCCAGTGGTTCTGCAGATACAGCCGGTCCAAGGTGGCCGCGTCGCGAGTCACCTTGTGCACGCACTGGCCGAACTCCGGGTTGGGGTCGGGCAGGAACACCGCGGAGACACCGGAGTTGGAGGGCGTCCAGCTCGCGCCGCCGTCCGAGGTGCGGAAGACGCCCGCGGTCGAGACCGCCACCGTCACCGACTGCGGGTCGCGCTCGTCGGTGAGCACCGTGTGCAGGCCCTCTCCGCCGCCGCCCGGCACCCACTGGGAGCGGGTGGGGTGCTCCCACAGCGGGCGGACCAGCTCGAAGCTCTCGCCGCGGTCCTCCGAGCGGTACAGCGCGGCCGGTTCGGTGCCTGCGTAGACCACGTCCGGCTCGGCCGCCGCCGGGTGCAGCTGCCACACCCGCTCCAGCGAAGCCCCGGTGTCCTTGGGGAACTTGACGGCCGGCTGGGGCGGTTCGGTCCAGGTGCGGCCCAGGTCGTCGGAGTGGAACACCGACGGCCCCCAGTGCGCGCTGTCCCCGCCGGCCAGCAGCCGCGGAGACTCGCCGCGGGTGTCGATGGCGACCGAGTACACGGCCTGTGCGTTGAAGTAGGGGCTCTCGTCGAACTCCCAGGCGTCACCCCGCTTCCGCCCGATGAACAGGCCCTTGCGTGTGCCCACGGCGAGCAGTACCTCGGTCATGCCGAACACCTCCGCGACGTCCTTGTCCCAGTCACCGGCCAGTCTGCACCCCGGCACTGACAGTCACCTCTGGAAACGGCTTCATCGCAGGTCAGGGCGGCGATGATAGCCCGCCGTCCGGGCGGGCGCGGCAGTTTCCGCAAGACGCGAGTGCGGGCCCGAGGCGCGTGCGACCGTCGGGGACCGGCAGATGTAGTGAGCATCGGAACGCCGCCCGTCGTATGGGAGGGCGGTCCGGCAGGTGGGTGTGCGCATGAGGAGGAGCCCCGCGATGGCGCTGCGAGGTCCGAGGGTGTGGTTATGGCGCTGGCGGCGCAATCCGCTCAAGCGTCGCGCCGACGCGGTGGAGTCCTGGGTGCTGCTCGGGGCCTGGGCGGTCACCGTCCTCGTGGGGGTGAGCGTAGGCCTGGCGACGGCCGGTTCCGTCGAGCACGGCCTGGCCCGTGAGCGCGCCGAGTGGCGCCCCGTCCAGGCCCGGCTGACCGATCACGCGCCCGGTGTCTCGAACGGCGAGCAGATGTGGGCGAAGGTCGGCTGGACGGCCCCGGACGGCTCCCACCGCACCGGCCAGGCCCGGGTCCGCCCGGGCAGCGAGGCCGGGACGGCGGTCACCATCTGGACGGACCGCACGGGCCGCCTGGTCACCGAGCCCGCGTCCCCCACCCAGGCCCGCTTGCGAGCCGCGCTCGCCGGTGGCCTGGTGGGGGCGTGCGCGGCGATCGCGCCGTTCGCGGGCGGCCGGATGCTGCGCGGGCGCCTGGAACAGCGGCGGATCGATCAGTGGGACGCCGAGTGGGCTCGGTTCGGGCCGCTGTGGGGGCGCACGACGGGGTGAAGGAGCCTCCCGGCACCCTCAGCAACTCCTCGGTGCACCATCAGCAACTCCTCGCTCCTAGAGTTCCACCAGCACCTCCCGGCACACCCGCAGCAGCTCCTCGTCATGCGGAATGTCATGGCTGCCGTAACCGTCGGAGCGGGCCGTGTGCCGCCGGGACGCGGCGAGTTCCGTCTCCACGAGATCCCGTAGCGGCGCGCCCGCGGGACCCATCGTGCGAAGACACGCGGCGATGGAACGGCGCAGGTGCGGCCTCTCCACCCACCCGGCGCGCAGCGCGAGATGGACCGCTTCCGCCTCGCCGCCGATCCGCCACAGCGCGCACGCGGCCGTCGCCCGCCGTTCCGCCGACCCTGCGGACTCGGTCGCCCGCCGCAACTCCGGCAGCGCAACACGGGCCGCCGACCCCATCCGCCCCAGGGCCTCCACGGCCACGCCCCACCGGCGGGCGTCCGGATCCGCCAACTCCCCGAGCAGGACGGGCAGTACAGCGGAGGCGTCCTGCTGCACCGACCAGAGGGCGGCCGCCGCCAGGACGGCGTGCTCCGTGTCCAGCAGCCGCAGCAGCACCGGTATCGCATCCCGCGCGGCGGGTCCCCAGGCGCCGAGTGCCGGGACCGCGTACTCGACGACCCCGCTGCCCTCCAGCAGCCGCAGCGTCTCGGGCACCGCCTCCGTGTCGCCCAGCACGGTGAGCGCCCGCAGCAGCGGTGCGGCCCGCCCCGGTGTCCCGGGATCGTCGAGGGCGAGTGAGCCGAGGCGGCGCCGCAGCGCCGGGGCCAGCGGTGTTGCGGCAGTGCCCAGCCAGGAGATCTCATGGCCCAGGTCGTCCGGCACCACGGCCCCGGCCAGCACCTCGCCGAGCACCGGCACGGCCCGTGGATCGCCGCACCTGATCAGAGCCCTGAGCGGATCACCCAACGTCGGCGCACCCCGCTCCCACTGCCGCACCCACAGCTCGGGACGGGCCGTCACCAGCGTGTGCAGACCGTCGGCCGCGGGCGCCGCAAGACCGAAGAGCTGCTTCAGCGCGGACACCGCCGCGTCCCGCAACCGGTCCTCCTCCGCGGCCAGTTGCGCCCCGATCAACGCGACCGGCTCGCTGAAGTCGGCACGCCACGTACGGAACAGCCCGCCGGACATCCACACCGCATTGCACCGGTCCGCCCAGCCGGGGCTGCTCAACTGCCCGACCAGCAGGGCGATCCGGTCGGTGACCCGGCCGTCCAGCGCGTGGTGCAGGGTGCGCAGCAGCTGGGAGCCCTCCTCGTCGGACGGCCGCAGCCGGCGCAGATGTCCGACAAGCGTGTCGGAGTGCGGGCGGGCGCACAGCACCGCTCGGCGGGCCCGCTGTTCCGACCGCTCCCGCAGCAGTCGGACGGCGGTGGGGACCAGGTCGGTGGGTATGCGGTCGGGCGCGCACCCGGCGAGTTGGCCGAGCGCGGCCAGCCGTAGCTCCGGCCCGTACGGCGGTGCGCTCTGTGCTGCCAGGAGGTCCACCGCGGCGTCGGCATGCGCGGGGTTCCTCCGGACGAACAGGCCCAGGCTCTCGGTGAGGGCGAGCAGCACCCGGTCGTCCCGCTCCACCGTGATCCGCCCCCGTAACAGGTCCAGCACACGGGCCGGTTGGTCCAGGAAGCGTACGAGCGCGCCGGGAGCCGTCCGGCGCACGCCGGGATCCGGGTCCGCGGTGAGCTGGGCGAACACCTCGGCGCCCGCCCGTAAAGCGGCCCGTAATGCGGACGGACCGTCGCCTTCCCCGCCGATGCTGACCAGCAGCTCCACGACGGCACCCCGGTCCTGCAGTTCGGGACATGCCGCCAGCGCGAACAGGAACGGAACGCAGGCGAGCGTCGAGTCGTACACGTCTCCCTGGTGGTGCACCGCGCCGTACAGCCCGTCGAGCGCGATCTCACGCTCGACGGGGTCCGCCGAGGCCAGGCCTCTCAGCAGTGCGGGCACGTCCTCGGCGCTGCCGTACGCATGTCGCATCGAGGCCCAGTCGACCTCGTCGATCCCCGTGAACACGTAGTCCTCCCCAGGCAAGTACCACCTGGTTCGGAGTCTGCACCACGGCACTGACAACGGGGCGGAATCGAGGCGTGACTGTGTGCGATCCGGTCAGTGCGGGGCGGGCAGGGCCCGGTCCAGGATGGTGCCCAGGTCCGCGGCGTCGGGCAGGGTGCCGAAGGCGTGGCCCCAGTCGCCGCCCAGACGGGTCGCGCAGAAGGCGTCGGCGACGGCGGCCGGGGCGTACCGGACCAGCAGGGACGCCTGGAGCGCCACCGCCATCAGCTCCACCAGGCGCCGGGCGCCGCTCTGCGAGGCCTCGGAGAGCATGCCCTTCAGTCGGGTCACGGCCGCGTCAAGACGGGCGTCCGCCCCCTGTGCCAGGGCGAGTTCGTCGAACAGGGCCTGGGCCGCGCCCTGCTCCCTGCCGAGCGCCCGCAGCACGTCGAGGGCGTTGACATTGCCCGAGCCCTCCCAGATCGACAGCAGGGGCGCCTCGCGGTAGTGGCGCGGCATGCCCGACTCCTCGACATAGCCGTTCCCGCCGAGGCACTCCAGGGCCTCCGCGGTGAAGGCCGGACCCCGCTTGGTGACCCAGTACTTGCCGACGGCGGTCGCGATCCGCCGGAATGCCATCTCGCCCGCGTCCCCGCGCACCGCCCGGTCGGCCGCTCCCGCCAGCCGCAGGGTGAGCGTGGTGGCGGCCTCGGACTCCAGGGCGAGGTCGGCCAGAACATTGCGCATCAGCGGCTGATCGAGCAGCCGCGCGCCGAACGCGCTGCGGTGCCGGGCGTGGTGCCCGGCCTCGACCAGCGTCTTGCGCATCAGGGCCGCCGACATCATCACGCAGTCCAGACGCGTGCAGTTGACCATCTCGATGATGGTCTTCACACCCCGGCCCTCCGGCCCCACCAGCCAGGCCACGGTCCCGTCGAACTCCGGCTCGCAGGAGGCGTTGGAGCGGTTGCCCAGCTTCTCCTTCAGACGCTGGATGCGGAAGGTGTTGCGGGTGCCGTCGGGCAGGACGCGCGGCACCAGGAAGCACGACAGACCGCCCGGCGCCTGCGCCAGCACCAGGAAGACATCGCACATGGGCGCCGAGGTGAACCACTTGTGGCCGCGCAGGGTGTACACACCGGGCTCGGCGGTGGGCGTGGCCGCGGTGGTGTTGGTCCGGACGTCGGAGCCGCCCTGCTTCTCGGTCATCCCCATGCCCGCGAGCAGACCCCGCTTCTCGGTCGGCACACGCAGTCCCGGGTCGTACTCCCTGCTGGTCAGTAGCGGTTCGTAGACCTTGGCGAGCTCCGGCTGGGCGCGCAGCGCGGGGACGGCGGCGTAGGTCATGGAGGTCGGGCAGCCGTGCCCGGCGTCGGTGTGCCCCCACACGAGACCGCCCGCGGTACGGGCGACGTGGGCGCCCTCCCGCTCGTCCGCCCAGGGCGCCGCGGCGAGCCCCTCGGTGACCGCGACCCGCATCAGGTCGTGCCAGCTCGGGTGGAACTCCACCTCGTCGACGCGATGGCCGTACCGGTCGTGCGTGCGCAGCTCCGGCTCATGGCGGTTGGCCTGCTCGCTCCACTCCTGGGCCGCGGCACCACCGGCCTCGCGGCCCAGCCGCCGCAGGTCGTCCTCGGCCCACCCGGCGCCCTCGCGCCGCAGCCCCTCGAACAGGGCCGCGTCCTCGGAGGCGTCGTAAGGGGCCAGGGGAGGGGGCTGGTTGGTGACGTCGTGCGTGGCGTACGGCTCGTGCTCGGGTGTCGGGACCATACGGTGAGTGTTGCACTTCAGCTACAGTCGCAGCAATAGTGCAACATGAAGATCGGCGCCGTACAGTACGTGGCCATGCGGACGAACGAGACGGCGGAGACGGGAGAGCTCGCCCTGCGCCCACTGTCCGCGCGCTCAGTCGTCCTGAGCCTGCTGCTCGGCAGCCATCCGCCCGAGCTGCCGGTGAAGGACCTCGTGCGCGGGGTCGAGCCGTTCGGGGTGGGCGGATCGACGGTTCGGGCCGCGCTCAGCCGGATGGTGGCCGCCGGGGATCTGCACCGCTCGGACACCGTCTACCGGCTCAGCAACCGGCTGCTGGAGCGCCAGCGCCGCCAGGACGAATCCGTACGTCCCCGCACGCACGCGTGGGACGGCGACTGGGAGATGGTCGTGATCACCGCGACCGGCCGCGGCCCCGCCGAACGCGCCGAACTGCGCACCCGGCTGACCGCCCTGCGCCTGGCCGAACTCCGCGAGGGCGTCTGGCTGCGCCCCGCCAACCTGACCCGCCCCCTGCCGACGGACCTCGACCCGGTGGCCCAGCACTACACCGCACGACCGGCCGCTCCCGCACGCGAGTTGGCGCAGGCCCTGTGGCCGCTGGACGCCTGGGCCGCGACAGCCCGGGCACTGCTCGCGCACATCGCCGAGGCGGACGGCCCCGCCGACCGGTTCACGGCCTTCGCCGCCGTCGTACGCCATCTGCTGGCCGATCCGGTACTGCCGCCCGAACTCCTGCCCGCCGACTGGCCGGGCGCACGGCTGCGCGCCGCCTACACCGGCTACCAGCGCGAGGTGACCGAGCAGGTACGCGCGCGTGCCGAGCGGGAATGACACGGCGGCCGTGCGAAGCGCCGTGCGGGGACGCTTCGTACGGCCGCCTTCACCGCGTGGGGATCAGCGGTAGGTGATGTCCGAGGTCGAGTACAGACAGTTGGTGCTGTCCGGGCCCGTGCCGACCGCGGTGTTGTTGTTGTACTTCTGGCAGGGGATGACCCTGCGGCTCGCGTCGTTGAGGATCGTGATGCCGCGCAGCGTCGCCACGTCGCCCCGGTTGACGTTGATGCCGACGAGGCGCGCGGTGGTCCCCGTGCCGGTCACCTCGATGTTGCTGAGGTTGACCTTGCGCGTGTACTGCGTGGAGCAGTCGCCGCACGAGCGGTAGAGCGTCTTGAACTCGCTTACGGCGAAGTTGGAGATGTTCAGCGTGCCCGGCCCGTTGTGCTGGAAGACCTTGTCGGCGGCCTTCTTGGCGCCGCCGCCGGTCACGGTGTACGTGGAGCCGCCGCGGAAGGTGGCCGCGTCCTCGCCGACGTCCTCCCACCAGACGTTCTGGAGGGTGCAGTTGCCCTCGCAGTGGATACCGTCGGCGCCGGGCGCGCCGATGATGACGTTCTTGAGCGTCGCGCCGGCCGCGAGCTTGAAGATGGGGTCCTGGCCTTCTTCCTGGCCGTCGCCTGCCAGGTCGCCACTGCCGTAGTACCGCTTCATCCCGCCGTCCACCGTGCCGGAGACGGGGATGGTGGCGCTGACGGGCTGGCTGCTCGTGGGCGTCGGCCAGGTGGCCGCGTGGGCCGCCGGTGCCGTACCTGTCGTGATCATGCCAACCGTGACGCCGAGTGAGGCGAGCCCGCCGATCAGGGCGCGACGCCTGGTGTTCCGTGAAGTCATGTCCCGATGCCTTCTTCTGAGTGGGGGTCAGATCTTGCGAGATCATGTTTGTGAACATTGTTTGTCGTGCAGAACGCCGTCCACGGGCAGGGTGACCGTTTGGGGGAGTTGCATCGCGGCTCGGTCACACTCCTGAACGGAACGTAGGGGGCAAGCGCTTTCTGGTCAACGCTTCGCGCAAAAGAAATCGGTCAGGCCGGTAGGGGGCAAGGGCTCTCCATGTCATGGCGTGGGAGCGCTTCCATGGCGGGCGTGTCCATGCCACGATCGCCACACGAGCCGTCACCAGAAGGGACAAGGACGTGCCCACCCCCACCAGAAGACCGCTGATCCTGATCGCCCTGTTAGCGGCGCTCGCAGCGCTGTTCGTCACCGCCCCCGCCTCGGCCGCCGCCCGCCCCGAGGCCGCCGAAGTCGTCCCCACCGCGACGCTCACCGAGGTGACGAACTTCGGCAGCAACCCCAGCAATCTGCAGATGTACGTGTACGTCCCGGACACCGTGACCGACCATCCCGCGGTCCTGGTGGCCGTGCACTACTGCACCGGATCCGGCCCGGCGATGCACTCCGGCACCGAGTACGCCTCGCTCGCCGACCGCTACGGCTTCATCGTGATCTACCCCTCGGTCACCCGCGCCAGCAAGTGCTTCGACGTCGCCTCGCCCCAGGCCCTGACCAGGGGCGGCGGCAGCGACCCGGTCGGCATCAAGTCCATGGTCGACTGGGTCACCGGCACCTACGACGCCGACACCGCGCGGATCTACGCCACCGGTATCTCCTCCGGCGCGATGATGACCAACGTCCTGCTCGGCGTGTACCCCGACGTCTTCAAGGCGGGTGCCGCCTTCGCGGGCGTCCCGTTCGGCTGCTTCGCCACCACCGACGGCTCCGAGTGGAACAGCGCCTGCGCCAACGGCACGATCACCCGCACCCCGCAGGCCTGGGGCGACCTCGTCAGGTCCGCGTACCCCGGCTACACCGGCCCCCGGCCCCGTATGCAGCTCTGGCACGGCACCGAGGACGACGTCCTGCGATACCCCAACTTCGGGGAGGAGATCAAGCAGTGGACGAACGTGCTCGGCCTCGGCCAGACCCCGGCCGCCACCGACTCGCCCCAGTCCGGCTGGACGCGCACCCGCTACGGCGGCACCGGTGACCAGGCCCCCGTCGAGGCGATCGGCCTCCAGGGCGTCGGCCACAACCTCTACAGCTACGGCGTCATGGGCCCGCTCGCCATCGCCTTCTTCGGCCTGGACGACGACGGCCCCGCCCCCCAGCCCCCGGCAGGCCCCTGCAAGGTCAGCGTCACCACCAACGCCTGGAACACCGGCCTGACCGCCTCCGTGACGATCACCAACACCGGCACGACGACCGTGAACGGCTGGAAATTGGGCTTCACTCTGCCCACGGGTCAGACGATCACCAACGGCTGGAACGCCACGTACACCCCGGCCTCCGGTGCGGTCACGGCGACGAACGCCTCGTACAACGGCACGCTCGCGCCGAGCGCCAGCGTGAACATCGGCTATCAGGCGACCCACACGGGCAACAGCGCGGCCCCGGGGGCCTTCACGCTGAACGGCACCGCCTGCACGGTGGGGTGATGCCACGGCCGTCGGGGGCGAAGTGTCCCCGACGGCCGGAACCCGCCCCCGTCTCCTTTTCGGAATCCGAATACCGGGAACCCGCCGGATCAAGAAGTGATCCGCAGATGTCTGCGGAGATCCGCTCGGGAGGCGAGAAGAGTCATGGCACACGAGACATCGTCGACCACGCTGCCCCAGCCTCTGCGCACGACCGCCTCGGCACTCGGCAAGGTGCCCGGTGCCACGGCCGTGGGCAAGGCGGCCGGGGGCACGCTCGACGCGATCGGCACCGTGTCGCCGCGCGGACGGCGGATCG
This sequence comes from Streptomyces sp. NBC_00287, assembly GCF_036173105.1. Lineage (NCBI taxonomy): Bacteria > Bacillati > Actinomycetota > Actinomycetes > Kitasatosporales > Streptomycetaceae > Streptomyces > Streptomyces sp. NBC_00287. Next base: position 983,842 of record NZ_CP108053.1, on the reverse strand, counting down.
CGGTCTACACCGGAGCCGGTCTGCTCGGCGTCGCGGGCCTGGTGGAGTGGCCCGTCGCCGTCACCGGGGCGGCCGTGGCCTGGCTGACCCAGCCACGACCGCAGGAGCACGAGGAGCCGGGGACGACGAGCAGTTCGGCCACCAAGAAGACAGCCACCAAGAAGACAGCAACAAGGAAGGCGCCCACCAAGAAGGCGTCGAGCAGAAAGGCTCCGGCCAAGAAGGCCCCCGCGAAGAAGGCCCCGACCGGTAAGTCGTCCGCGAAGTCGTCCACCGCCCGCCGCGGCAGTCGTACCACCAGCTGAGGATTGCCATGGGATTGCTGACAGGCCCCTCGGCCGCCGCGGCCGCACTGGTGCTGGCCGGCCCCCGCCTGCTGGCGCGCGGAGCTGCGCCCACCGTGGGCGTCGCGGCCGGCGCGGTGGCCGGGACGGCGCGGGCCGGGGTGAGGAGCGCTGACGCCGTCGTCAGGGTGACCCGCGTCGCCCGTAACGCGCTGCCGGGCGGCGAGGACCACTGGCGCTCGGGCCGACGAGCGCATCTGGCACTGCGGCCCGCGTCGGACCGGGTGCGGCGGGAGGGCGGGACGGCACGCGCCGCGCGGCGGGTGGCCGCGGCCCTCGCGGAGCATCCGGAGGTGGCGTACGCCTACTGGGACGGCGGACTGGCCCGACTCGTCGTGGCCGCGCGCGAGGAAGCCGTCACGGACCGGGTGCTGGAGAAGGCGGCCGCCCTCGCCGAACGGCACGGACTCGGCCCGAGCGACGACGAGATCGAGGACTTCACGCACCCCGGCGACCCCGCCGGCATCCGCACCGCCGCGGCGGCACTCCTGGCCGACGCCGTCGGCACCGGCGCCGCGCTCACCGCGTACGCGCTACGGCTGCCGCCCTCGCCCCGCTTCGTCACCGCGGCCATGACCCTGCTGCGCGAGAACCCGCGCTTCCGAAGCCTGCTGCGCGACCGTTACGGCCGTTCCCGCACCGACCTGCTCCTGGCCTGCGCCAACGCCGCCGCGCACGGCGCCGGACAGACACCGACCTCCCTGCTGCTCGACGGGACCCTGCGCGCCTTCCAGCTCGCGGAGACCGTCGCACGGGCCGCCGCCTTCGACGCGGTCCACGACCGGCTCTGCGTACCCGACCGCTCCGATGTGGCGCCGGACGTCTGCCCGCGCCCGCCGCTGCGTGCCACGCCCGCCCACGAGTACGCCAACCACGCCGAGACCGGCAGCGTGCTCGGTGCCGCCGCGACCCTGCTGGTCAAGCACGACGCCGCCGAGGCCGCCGAGGCCGTGCTCGCGGGCTCGCCCAAGGCCGCCCGCTACGGACCCGCCGCCTTCAACGCCGTCCTGGGCTGCGCACTGGCCCGCACCGGAGTCCTGGTCCGCGACCCGGAACGGGTACGCCGCCTCGAGACCGCCCGCACACTCGTACTGCACCCGAGCGCCCTGTGCACCGACGACGAGGACGCGGGCGCGGACGCGTGGACCGAGGCCGTCCTGGACGCCGCACGCCACGCCGGGCTGCGTGTCGTGGTCGTCGACCATCCCGCCCTGGAGGACTTCACCGCCCTCGCCGACCGCGTCGTGCACGATCGGCCGCTTGCCGACGTGGTCGAGTCGCTGCGGGAACACGGCGGCGTCATCACGGTCGCCCGGCCGGGCTCGGCCGCCGACACCGACATCCTGAACGGGCTGCTGGGCTCCGACGTGGCCGTGGCGCTCGCGGACCGCGACGCGGCCGTGGTGTGGGGTGCGGACGTCGTGGCCCCGGGCGGCCTCGCCGACGTATGGCGACTGCTCACCTCCGTGCCCGCCGCCCGCAAGGTGGGCCGCAGGTCGCAGACGCTGGCCCGGTCCGGCGCCGCGCTCTCCGGGCTGCTGGTCGCCATCGGCGAGTCCCGGCGCGGCCGACGCGCCGCCATCCCCGGGCTGCGGCACGCTCCCGTCGATCTCAGCGCCGCGTTCGCGCTGGGGTCCGGAGCGCGGGCCGCCCTCGGCGTGGCGGTGACGCCCGCGCCGCACCCACGCGCGCGCGTGGCCTGGCACGCCCTGCGGCCCTCCGACGTACGGTCCCGGCTGCGCCGCCGCACCGAGGGGGAGCCGTCGGTCGTGGAGCAGGCGACGACCCGCGTCCACCGGGCGGCCGACGCGGCCGGCCGCGTCCCCGTGCTGGCCCCGGCCCGCTGGTCGGTGCAGCTGGCCCGGGCGGTACGCGGCGAGCTGGACGATCCGCTCACCCCGGTGCTGGCGGTCGGCTCGGCGGCCTCGGCGATTCTCGGTTCCGCGGTGGACGCGCTGCTCGTCGTGGGCGCACTCGATCTGAACGCCCTGGTCGGCGGCCTGCAGCGGCTACGGGCCGAGCGTGCCCTGGCCGGGCTGCTGGCCGAGCAGAAGCAGAAGGCCCGCCTCGCGCCACAGGACGAGGCGAAGTCCCCGCGCACCGTCGACGCCGCCAAACTCATCCCCGGCCAGATCATCGAACTCAAGGGCGACGACGTGGTCCCCGCCGACGCGCGCCTCCTCTGGGAGGACGGCCTGGAGGTCGACGAGTCCGCGCTCACCGGCGAGTCGCTGCCCGTGGACAAGCAGACGGCCCCCACTCCGCACGCGCCCGTGGCCGACCGCCTTTGCATGGTCTTCGAAGGTACGACCGTGGTCGCCGGACAGGCTCGGGCCGTGGTCGTGGAGACCGGCGACCGCACCGAGGCCTCCCGTGCCGTCTCCCTCGCCGCCCGCAAGCCACCGTCGGCCGGAGTGCAGGCCCGGCTCCAGGAACTCACCGCCAAGGCCCTGCCGTTGACCATGGCGGGCGGCGCCGCGGTGACCGGCCTCTCCCTGGTGCGCGGCGCCCCGATCCGGCAGGCGGTCAGCGGTGGCGTGGCGGTGGCGGTGGCCGCCGTCCCCGAGGGGCTGCCGCTGGTGGCCACGGCCGCCCAACTGGCCGCCGCACGCAGGCTCAGCCAGCGGGGCGTTCTGGTGCGGGCCCCGCGCACGCTGGAGGCCCTCGGCCGGATGGACACCCTCTGCTTCGACAAGACGGGCACCCTCACCGAGAACCGCCTGCGCCTGGTCCGTGTCACCGACGCCGAGGGAAACACGGGAAAGCCGGACGAGAAGACGAGCGCGGACGTGCTCCGGGTCGCGGCGCGCGCCTGCCCGGAACGCGACGAAGGCGGCTCGGACCGGCCGGTGCACGCCACCGACGAGGCGGTCCTGGACGCGGCCGACAAGGATCCGGACTGGACACAGACCGAGGAGCTGCCCTTCGAGGCCGCCCGCGGCTACGCGGCCGCCGTCGGCCACGCCGAGGACGGCGTCCACGTGATGGTGGTCAAGGGCGCCCCGGAAACCGTCCTGCCCGCCTGCCGGGACCTGCCGGACCATGCCACCGAGGCCGCCCAGTCGCTGGCCCGCGACGGACTGCGCGTCCTGGCGGTCGCCCAGCGCGGGCAGGACACGGAAGACGCGGCCGTACTCGAAGAACCCCTGCGGGACCTGGAGTTCACCGGACTGCTCGCCCTGGCCGACGTACCGCGCGAGACCTCGCAGGCGCTGGTGCACGGGCTGCGCGAGGAAGGCGTACGTCCTGTGATGCTGACCGGCGACCATCCGCAGACCGCCCGCGCCATCGCCGTGGAACTGGGCTGGCCCGAGGACACGGCCGTGGTGACCGGCGATGAACTGGCCGAGGCGGACCGCTCGGAGCGGGCCCGCATGCTGCGCGACGCAGGTGTTGTGGCCCGGGTCGCGCCGGAGCAGAAACTCCAGGTCGTCGAGGCGCTGCGGGATGCGGGACGGGTCGTCGGCATGGTCGGCGACGGCGCCAACGACGCGGCCGCCATCCGCGCCGCCGACATCGGCGTCGGCATCAGCGCCCGGGGTTCGGCCGCCGCCCGCAACGCGGCCGACCTGGTGCTCACCGACGACGACCTCACCGTCCTCATCGAGGCGATCGCCGAGGGCCGCGAACTGTGGCACAGCGTCGCCGACGCCATCGCCATCCTCATCGGCGGCAACGCCGGCGAGGTGGGCTTCGGCATCATCGGCACGCTCCTCGCGGGGTCCGCGCCGCTGTCCACCCGGCAGATGCTGCTGGTCAACCTGTTCACGGACCTGTTCCCGGCGATGGCCGTCGCGGTCACCGCGCACCAGGACCCGAGCGACGAAGAGACCCGCGACAACAAGCCGCTCGGCACCTCCCTGCTCGGCGCACCGTTGATGGAACAGATCCGCCACCGGGCCATGACCACGACCCTGGGTGCGGTGGCGGCCTGGCTGATCGGCCGGTTCACCCCGGGCTCGGCCCGCCGCTCCACGACGATGGCCCTGTGCGCCGTGGTCGGCACCCAGCTCGCCCAGACCCTCGCCGACCGCCGCGACAGCCCCCTGGTCCGCGTCACCTCCCTTGGCTCCGCCGCCGCCCTGGTGGCCCTGGTCCAGACCCCGGGCGTCAGCCGACTGTTCGGCTGTACGCCGCTCGGCCCGATCGCCTGGGCCGGGGTGGCCGCGGCGATCGCGGCGGCGGTGGCGAGCCAGCGGGCCCTGCCGCAACTGGAGCAGGCTGTATTGCGGTTGAGCCGTTAGGCCACCTCTTCCCGGGCCGCCACCTCGATCGACGCCTTCGAGGGAAGGTGGTTGAAGAGCAGGTTCAGCACGATCGCCGTCAGGCACCCGGCGCTGATCCCGCTGTGCATCACTGTCTGGAACCAGTCCGGGAACTCGTCGTAGAGCGTCGGCACGCCCACCGGCAGCACACCCATGGCGACCGAAACCGCCACCACCGTCAGGTTGTTGTTGCCCTGGAAGTCGACCTGAGCGAGAGTCCGCAGGCCGCTCGCGGCCACCGTGCCGAACATCACCAGACCCGCACCGCCCAGCACCGGCGCCGGTATCGCCGCGACCACCGCGCCCAGCTTGGGCAGCAGCCCGAGCAGGACGAGAATGCCACCCGCCGCGGCGACGACCCAGCGGCTGCGCACCCGGGTCATACCGACCAGGCCGACGTTCTGCGCGTACGCCGTGTAGGGGAAGGTGTTGAAAACACCGCCGAGCACGGTCGACAGGCCGTCCGCACGCAGTCCGTCGGACAGGGACCGTGCGTCCACCTTGCGGTCGGTCATCTCGCTGACCGCGATGAAGTCACCGGTCGTCTCGGTCATGCACACCAGGGCCACCACGAGCATGGAGACGATCGCCGACACCTCGAAGGTCGGGGCGCCGAAGTGGAACGGCGTGCTGATCCCCACCCAATCCGCGTCGGACACCCCGCCGAAGTCCGTGAACCCGAACGGCACGGCGACGGCGAGCCCCACGACGATGCCGGCCAGCACGGCGATCCGGCTCAGGAAAACCGGCGCGAACCTCTGCACGCCCACGACCACCGCCAGCACGAACGCCGCGAGCGCGAGGTTCTTCGGCTCCCCGAAGTCCTCCGAACCGGCGCCGCCCGCCGCCCAGTTGCCCGCGACCGGCAGCAGGGAGATACCGATGATCAGGATGACGGTGCCCGTGACGAGCGGCGGGAAGAAGCGGAGCAGTTTTCCGAAGACCGGCGCCAGCAGCATGATGGCGAGTCCCGCAATGATCACCGAGCCGTAGATCGCGGGGAGCCCGCCGCCGGTCGTACCGATGATCACCATCGGCGATACGGCCGCGAAGGTGCAGCCCTGCATGATCGGCAGCCGGACGCCGAAGCGCCAGAAGCCGATGCACTGGATGAGGGTGGCGATGCCGCACACCAGGAGGTCGGCGGTGATGAGATACGCCAGGTCTGCGGGCGGGAGTTTCATCGCGCCGCCGACGATGAGCGGGACGGCGACTGCGCCTGCGTACATCGCGAGGACGTGTTGTAGGCCGAAGGCGGCCAGTTGGCGGGCGGGTGGGACTTCGTCGACGGGGTGCGTGGAGGTCATGGGCGAGACCGTAAGCGGCTTGAACAGTTTGTTGATTTCCAGGATGTTGCTGCTCTGTGTCTCGCTACGGGGTCAGCCCGCGCCCCCGTGCGCGGCGTCGTGCAGTGACTGCCAGTCCGCCAGCTTCACCACTCGCCTGCCCAGCATTGCCCCCAGCTCCGCCTCCGCCTTCTCGATCGCCTGCCAACCCTCCCACTGCACCGGCTCGATCCCCTCCGCTTGCAGCACGGTCAGCGGATCCTCGGGCACCTCTTTGCCTACGAGCAGGTCGGCGTCCTCGATCAGCGACGTCACCGTCTCCTTCGCGCACGGCCTGTTCGTGCCGATGACTCCCGTCGGGCCCCGCTTGATCCAGCCGGCCACGTACTCGCCGGGGCTGATCACGCCGTCCCGTAGGACTCGGCCCGCGCTGTGAGGCACGGTGCCGGTCGCCGGGTCGAACGGCAGGCCCTCCAGTGGTACTCCGCGATAGCCCACCGAGCGGAGGACCAACTGGGCTTCGATCACCTCGAATTGGCCGGTTCCCGTTACTCCGCCCTGGCCGTCCGGCAGCGTCCGCTCGAAGCGGACGGCGCCCACGCGGCCTTCCTCGGCGAGGAGTTCGACGGGGCGCAGGAAGAACCGCATATGGATCCGGCGGGTCGCGTCGCTCGCCGGGGTCTCGGCCCAGCCGCGCAGTACCTCCACATTGCGGCGCTGGGCGCCGGGCAGGGCGGAGGGGTCGGCCCAGGCCGGGTCCAGGGCGGCCTCCGCCGGGTCCACGGTGACGTCCGTGTCCGGCAGGGAGCCCAGCTCACGCAGCTCCTTGGTGGTGAAACGGGCCTGTGAGGGGCCGCGCCGGCCCACCATGGCGATGTCGGTCACCCGGCTCGCGCCCAGCGCGGTCAGCGCCGCCTGCGGCATGTCCGTCGGGGACAGTTCCGCCGCACCCCGGGCCAGCATGCGGGCGACGTCCACCGCGACATTGCCCACGCCGATGACCACGGCTGACTGTGCGCCGCGTACAAAACCGTCGTCGACGGCGTCCGGATGGGCGCTGTACCAGGACACGAACTGGGTCGCCGACCAGCTGCCCGGCAGATCCTCGCCGGGGATCCCGAGGTGCCGGTCGGTGGCGGCGCCCACGCAGTACACGACCGCGTGGTACAGCTCGCGCAGCCGGGCGGCCGGAATCCCGTCCGGGCCGATCTGCATCCCGCCGAGGAACCGCACCCGCTCGTGCTCCAGCACCGTCCGCAGGTTGTTCTGCAGGGACTTGATCTTCTCGTGGTCCGGCGCCACGCCGTACCGGACCAGGCCGTACGGGCACGGCAGACGGTCCAGGACGTCGACGCGCACCGCAGGATCCTGCTGGACAAGACTCTGCGCGGCGTAACACCCGCTCGGCCCTGAGCCGACGACGGCGACATGCAGCACGGCGGAACTCCTCACCCGTGGGATCTCAGGAGAGCGCTGGTGCTTCCAGCATCGCATCCGCGGTGCTGCGCTGACAGGGTGCCGCGCACAGTGGCCTTGCGTGTCCATTCTCATGGAATGTGATGATGCGGTTACGTTCCGTGTGTGCTAGAAGCATCCTTTCTTAATCTTTCTGATCGTTGTCCGACGGATGGCCAGGTGTCCGTGTGGCCCGCGTGGGAAGTGCAGGAGAGCGAGGGCGCGACCTCGTGGTTCCAGGTACGGCTCGCATTCGCCGACGGTGCCCGGGTCGAGGCGCTCGCCGTGGTGGCCGACGGGTGCGTCTCCATCGAGGACGTACGGGCGCAGCCGCCGCTGTCCCTGGCCGATCTGACGGTGCTCGCCGACTGGATCGAGGAGCCCCTGTTCGAGGCCTGCGGGCTGGTGGCGGAGGAATCGCAGAATGAGGTCGACGGTGTCGAGGAGGAGCTGGTCGGGCCCCGTCGGGCCCGGCCCGCCTGGCCGCGTGGCCTCGAGGGGCGGTGGCTGGTCGCGCAGGAGTACCGGGCCGCCCAGGAGGAAGGGTTCGACCCCGTCCTCGCGGTGATGTGCGCGACCGGGCACAGCCGCCGCAAGTCACTCAGGCTGATCTCCCAGGCGCGCGACGCGGGCTTTCTGACGCCGCGTCACGCCCGGCGCTGAGCTCAACTCCCGGACGCGGAGGGCTCGTCCCCGGTCGCGAAGAACCGCGACAGATCCGTGTCGTCCGTACCGCCGGGCACGGCCTCCGTGTCCGGCGGGACTCCCATCTCCCAGTCGAGCCGGTAGCGCTTGAACAGCTCGGCCCGCAGCACCGGCACGGGCATCGGCACCCCCGGGACCAGTGCCGCGTACACCGCGCCCATGAGCAGGGCGCGCAGCATCGGGTAGTCGGTGTCGACGTTCATCGAGCCGTGCCGGGCGCAGGTGTCCCGCAGCAGTTCGGCGAGGCGGCGCTGTTCCGGGCACTGCACGAAGCCCTCGGCCTGGAGGATGCCGGCCATGTGCTGGCGCATCAGCACCGGCCGGTCCCGGGCGAGTCCCAGGATCGCGTCGATGGCCCTGGCCATCCGCTCCCGGCCGTCCTCGGTGTGCGGCTCCCGCTCCAGCGCCTCCTCCAGGGTGCGGTGCATCAGCCGGTGCACCGCGGACTGGACGAGCTGGCGTTTTCCGGGGAAGTAGTACGAGACCAGACCGCGCGCCGAACCGGCCCGGTCGGTGATGTCGCCCAGCGTGGTGGCCTCGTAGCCGTGCTCGCCGACGAGTTCGACCGCCGCCTGCAAAAGCCGCTCCCGAGAACGCCGCCGCAGTTCTTCATTGACCGAGGCGCTGCGCGGGGACATGCTGTAACTCCTGCGTTGACTGGCTGCCAGCCAACTATACTCAGCGCGTCCGGTCGAGCTCTGCGCGACCGGGTTCGGGTTGCCGCCTGCCTTGGGCGACGCGGGGGATCGCCTAAGGCAGGCGTGCACTCTCCCGGATGGTGGCCCCGGGCGACTTCTCAGGCGCCGATGCCGGAGTCCTCGGACCGGCGGTGCTCGATCAGCTCCAGTACCGGCCGCAGTTGGTCCGGCCGTTCGGCCACGGGCAGATGGTCCACGAAATGCACCCCGCAGCCCAGCGCCGCGGCCCCGCCGTCCGCCCGGCGGTCGTCGCCGACCATCAGAACCTCGCGCGGATCGGCGTCGAGCTCGGTGCAGGCGGCCCGGAACAGCCGGGGATCCGGCTTCTGGATGCCGTGTTCGAAGGACAGGACGTAGGCGTCCACATACCGGTCCAGGCCGTGCTCCCGGAAGACCGGGCGCAGGTCCCAGCCGATGTTGCTGACCACACCGACCCCGATCCCGCGCTCCCGCAGCGCGCCGAGCACCTCGGCCGCGTCGGGATACGGAGCCCAGGCGGCGGGCGTCATATGGCGCTCGTAGAGCGTGTCGTGCAGCCCCTCGTAGGGGAGCGGGACCTGCCGGGACAGGCCGGTGTACGCGGCGCGGTGCAGTTCCTGGCTCTTGTCCCGCACGCCCCAGACGCTCGCGACCTCCTCCGGCAGCCAGGCCGGACTCGGCCCGCCCGGCAGCGCTCCCATCCGCTCCAGCGCCTGAGCGGCCCCGGCCAACTCAGGCTCGGACAGCTCCACTTCCCGCTCGGCGAGCGCCCCGCGCAGCCAGCTCTCGGTGGACTCGACACGGAACAGGGTGCCGGAGAAGTCGAACAGGACTGCGGTCATTTTCGAATCCTACGGGGAGGTGATCTCCCGCGCGGGGAGGTCGGTCCAACGCACGGGCCACCGTTCGTACGCGATCACCGCCAGCGCCACCAGCGCGGCGCCCACCAGCCAGCCGCCGACGACGTCCGACGCCCAGTGGACGCCCAGCCACACCCGGGTCAGACCGACGCCGGCCACGGAGACCACCGCCACGGCCACGGCCGTACGCCAGAGCGCGCGGCCGACGCCCACGCGGTGCAGCAGGTACAACAGGAGGCCGCACACTACCGTGGCGGTCATGGCGTGGCCCGAGGGGAAGGCCGCGTAGTGAGCGGAGTCGACGGGGTCCTCCCAGACCGGGCGGGAGCGGTCCACGGCGGCCTTCAGGCCCTGTTGCAGCCCGGCGCCCAGTGCAGTGGTGAGCGCCAGCCAGAGGGCCGTCCAGACCGCCGCGTGCCGCCAGAGCAGCCACAGCACCGCGACCGCGCAGAGGATACGCATGGTCCACGGATCCCAGACCCAGTCCGTCAGGATCCGGAACGTGTGCGTGAGCCCCGACTCGTCGACCGCCCAGCGGTGCGTGGTCTCGGCGATGTCGCCGTCGAGGGTCAGCAGCGGGTGCCAGCGGACCGCGACCAGCGCCAGCAGCAGCGCGGAGCACAGCGCGAGCGCGCCGGCCCAGCGGGCGGCGGGCCTCTGACCCTGCGGTCGGGTCGGGGAGTCGACGGACTGGGTGTGCATACTGCGATACTCGCCGACTCCTGGGGCGGGAGGCCAATGCCGGACCGCGAGCCGAGGGCCTCACCAGTTTCTTGCGAGGATGCCCCGGTGTTCATGCGGGGGAGGAATCGCATCCGGGTGTTGCGACGCGGAAAATGTCGCCACATCCGGTTCAGGGCGCAGAAAGCGCCCTGAACCCTGTGGGCACCGCCGAGGTTGTGCGAACGCGTGTGCCTGTGATCGCTGGTTGGGGTGGCGGCTGTGGGATCGGTGCACGTGTGTACGGCTGTCGTACGTATGGTCCTTCGGAGGGTTCGGGATGCCGGGGCGTCCCGGCAGGGGACTGTGAGGGGGGCGAGATGGCGTAGGTGAGGGCTGCTGCTGCGGGGGCCGGGCATGCCCGCTACACGAACCGGCTGCGCGTGTCGTCCACCGCACGCACCGCCCTGACGGCGGAGTGGGGCAGGTGTCGGTGGGTGTGGAACGAATGCGTCGCCAAGTCCAAAAGCCGTACACCTGCACAACCAGGTCACCGGGGAGAAGCAGACGTGTGGTCCGGCGCAGCTCGACAGGATGCTGACCGAGGCCCGCGCCCGTACGCCGTGGCTTTGTGAGGGTTCGTCGGTTCCCCAGCAGCAGGTCATCCGCGACTTCGGCAGGTCCCGCGCCAAGGCGCACAAGGACATCAGGGAACGCCTGCCGCAGAAGCAGCGGGCCGGGATGCCGAGGCACAAGAAGAAGCGCGAGGCGCGGCCCACCCTCAACTACACGAAGCGCGGGTTCCGGCTGAAGGGCGGCCAGTTGCATCTGGCCGGGGGCATCATCCTGACCGTGGTGTGGTCGCGCGACCTGCCGGCCGCGCCGTCCTCGGTGCGCGTGTACCAGGACATCCTGGGGCACTGGTACTGCTCGTTCGTCGTGCCCGTCGAGGTGCAGCCGCTGCCGTCGACCGGCCGTGTGCTCGGCATCGACTGGGGCGTGAAGGAGACCGCCACCACCACGTCCAACGGCCATGACCTCCCGCACGCCGAGCACGGCAAGAAGGCGAAGGAGGAACTGTCCCGGTACGACCGGATGATGGCCCGCCGTAAGCCGATGAAGGGGCAGCCGGGATCGAAGGGCTACCGCGAGGCGAAGAGGCTGCGGGCGAAGGCGTACAAGAAGGTCGCGAGGCAGCGTGAGGACACCGGCCGTAAGTGGGCCAAGAAGGTGGTCCGCGACCACGACGTCATTGCTGTCGAGGACTTCCGGCCGAAGTTCCTCGCGAAAACGACCATGGCCCGCAAGGCCGCTGACGCCGCCATCGGCGCCACCAAGACGGCGCTGACCGAGATGGGCCGCAAGCACGGGCGGGACATCCGCCTCGTACATCCCGCGCACACCACGATGGACTGCGCGCACTGCGATGCGAGAGCCAAGCACGCACTGCCGCTGGGTGAGCGCACCTACACCTGCACGGCGTGCGGAGCCGTGTCCCCACGGGACAAGAACTCCGCGCGCGTGATGCTCGTCCGGGCTGGTCTCAACCCGGCTGGTGCTGATGGCGGAAGACCTCCTGGAGCGCTGCTCCGGGAGGCGGCCTGAGCCAGGAATCCCCTCCCTCAGGGAGGGGAGGATTCAAATGGTGAGCAGCATGGCGAGCATCGCGATCCCCATCGACAGCCGGCACGCCCGCGCCAACTCAGGCCGGTCACCCAGGCGTACAGCGCCGCCGCCCGCGGTGACGGGGACCAGCCGGACGCCGGTCAGCAGTACGTACCCGGTGAAGTAGAGCAGGAGTGTGCCCGTCACCAGCGGGACGCCGGAGGCGCCGTGGCCGGGGGAGGCGGACATCGTGACCGCCATGTAGACCATGGCCGAGGCGCCCACCAGATGGTGGAGGTGGTGCGCGCTCGCCCGCGCCGCCCACAGGGCGCGCAGCGCCGCCACGCCGAACACGACCGCGTAGCCGGGCCAGGTCCACGAAGGCGGGGTGAACACCGCGGCGGGCACGGCCATCGCGGCCATGCCGAAGCCCATCAACGCCTCGCCGCCCGCGGCCCGGCGCTGCTCCTCGACGTTGCTGCGCATGCGCAGCAGACAGTAGGCCCCGGTCGCCGCGCACAGCGCGACCAGCAGCCAGCCGGGCGAAGCCGGTAGATGCACGCGTCCTCCCCGCTCGACGGTGCCGGGCAGTCGCCCGCGGTCGGTCGGAGGATGCCCGTGCCAATGCGGCGCGCACGCGAGCGCAAGGGTGTACACGGGGAGCATTCATGGGAGCACGGCAGGTCACCGCACTACGGAGGGCGTACGACCATGACGGCACCCCAAGCGGGAAGCGCACGGGACGACACGGTCGCCGCCGTCGTCCGGCAGTGGCGGTCCGTCCACCCCGGCCCCATGGAGATCATCGGCCGTATCAACCGCTGCGCCGCCCTCCTTCAGCAGGCCGAGGACGCCCCGCTGCGCCGGGCCGGGCTCAGTCGCCCCGAGTTCGACCTGCTCGGCGCGCTGCGCCGCACCGGGCATGAACTGACCCCCGGCGAGCTGGCCCGCGAGACCTTCTCCTCGGGCGCGGCCGTCACCAAGCGCCTCAAGCAGCTCACCGAGCGCGGCCTGGTGGAGCGCCGCGGCGACGCCCGCGACCGCCGCGTCTCCCATGTCCGCCTCACCGACGCGGGGCGCGAACTCGTCGACGGCATCCTGCCCGAGCAACTCGCCTACGAGACGGCCGTACTGTCCGGCATCGACCGCGACGGACGCGGTGAACTCGCCACGCGGCTCGGCGAGTTGCTCATGGAGCTGGAGGGGCGGCTCGGGGCACTGCGCGTGTGAGGCTCAGGGTGCGCTCGGTACGGCTGTGGGTGCAGCGGCGGTAGGAAGGCGGCTCAGGCGCCTCAGTCCTCGTAGTCCGAGGCGCGATACACCCCGAACACCGCGCCCTGCGGATCCCGCAGCACCGCGATCCGCGGTCCTTCGGGCACCGAGGTCGGCTCCATGAGGAGGGTGCCGTCCGCCTCGGTCGCGGTGGCCGCGGCGTCGTCGACGTCCGCCACGGCGAAGTACGGCAGCCAGTGCGCCGGCACCTCGGGCGGGAACTTGTCGTCCATCGTCACCATGCCGCCGAAGTCGGCGCCCTCGATGCCCCATTGGGTGTAGTGCTCGGAGGCGTTGACGCTCCAGCCGAACAGGGTGGTGTAGAAGGCCACGGCCCGTTCGGGGGCGCGGGTCATGAGCTCCACCCAGCCCAGGGATCCGGGCGCGTTGAACAGGCCCGCGCCCGGGAAGCTGCGGGCCTGCCACAGCTGGAAGGCGGCCCCGGTCGGATCGAGGACCACCGCGAACCGGCCCACGTCGAAGACGTCCATCGGGCCGACCAGCACCGTCGCACCGGATGCCTCGGCCCGCGCCGCGGTGTCGTCCACGTCGGCCGCCAGGAAGGACACGTTCCAGGCGACGGGCTGCGACTCCTGGTACAGCGGGGTGAGCGCGGCGACCGCCTTGTCGCCGAGGTGGGCCATCGTGTAGCCGCCCGCCTCCTGGCGCGGGTCCGTCTCGGGGCGCCAGCCGAAGAGCCGGGTGTAGAACCGTTTGGCGGCGTCGAGATCACTGGTCCCGAGCTCGGTCCAGCAGGGCCCGCCGGTCACCGGCCTGTCGAGCTTCATGGCGTTCCTTCCAAGAGGCAGACCCCCTCCAGCACGCTAAGCCCCGCACCGGACCCGGGCCATCGGAAGAGCCGCGCTAGATCCCCGGCCGGTACCGCAGCGGATGGTCCTTCGGAGTCTCCACCAGGGCGATCCGCGTGCCGTCCGGATCCGTGATCCACATCTCGATCAGCCCCCACGGCTCCCGCACCGGCGGCCGTACGATCTCGACGCCCTTGGCGCGCAGTTCCTCGTGCGTCGCCTGCGCGTCCTCGACCTGGAGCCAGAGCTGGAGCGCGGGGGAGGGCGGGGTCTCGGAGCGGCCCGAGACCTCCAGGAAGCCGCCGCCGAGGAAGTAGACGGTGCCGCGCTCCGGGCCCGTACCGAACTCGCGCTGGATGGCGAGGCCCAGCTGATCGCCGTAGAAGGCGCGCGAGCGGTCGGGGTCGACGGGGTGGAGCAGGATTCTGCTGCTGAGTACATGCACCATGATCCCGGAGCGTAGCGGCCGCGCGTTACTCTCGTCCCTGCCCGCGCAGTGCCGAGAAGTGGAGACGCGCCCCATGGAGACCGCCGCCGGACTGACCTTCCGTGACGCCACCGACGCCGATGTCGACGCGCTGGTCGCGCTGATCGAGTCGGCCTACCGGGGTGAGGCCAGCAAGGCGGGCTGGACCACCGAGGCGGACATCCTGCAGGGACAGCGCACCGACCCGCAGGGCGTGCTGGAGGTCATCAAGGCTCCCGACAGCAGGCTGCTGACGGTCGAGCGGGACGGCCGGGTCGTCGCCTGCTGCCAGCTCGAGCACCGCGGCACCCACGCCTACTTCGGGATGTTCGCGGTCAGCCCCGTCCTCCAGGGCGCGGGCCTCGGCAAGGTCGTCATCGCGGAGGCCGAGCGGGCCGCCCGCGAGGGCTGGGGCGCCACCGAGATGCACATGACCGTGATCTCCGTACGCGACGACCTCATCGCCTGGTACGAGCGCCGCGGCTACCGCCGTACGGGAAAGATGACCCCCTTCCCGTACGGCGACGAGCGCTTCGGGATCCCGCAGCGCGAGGACCTCCAGTTCGAGCTGCTGACCAAGGAGCTCGGCTGACCGTCAGGCCGTGAAGCGTCCCGTGCGTTTGATCTCCGGGTAGTCGGTGGTCGCGCCGTCCAGGCCCAGGGCGCGCACGAGACGCAGATGGTCCTGGGTGTTCACCACCCAGCCGATGATCTTCAGGTTCGCCTCGCGGGCCGCCTCGACGACTTCCAGGGTGAGGCGGCGGATGTTCAGGCAGACCGTTCCTGCGCCCACCTCGACGGCCCGCTCCACGATGTCGGTGCCGTAGCGGCTGCCGATCAGCGCGGTGCGTACCCCCGGCACCAGCCGGGCGATCTCGGCGACCGCCTCGTCGTGGAACGAGGACACCTCGACGCGCGAGACCAGATCCCGCCGCCCCATCACCTCGGCCAGTGCCCGTGCCGCGGCCACGTCCTTGATCTCGGCCTGCAGCGGTGCCGCCACGGCGTCCAGGACCTCCTCGAAGACCGGCACGCGCTCGCCCTTGCCCGCGTCCAGGGCGCGCAGCTCCGCGAGTGTCTTCTCGGCGATCGGGCCGCTGCCGTCGGTCGTACGGTCCACGTCGGTGTCGTGCATCACGACGAGGTGGCCGTCCTTGCTCAGATGCAGATCGAGTTCGATGACGTCGAGGCCGGCCTGCTGGGCGGCGACGAAGGAACGGAGGGTGTTCTCGGGTTCGACACCCATCACTCCGCGGTGACCGATGGTAAGGAAGTTCAAGGTTCGACTCGCTTCCGTCGACGGCGGCTCGGCACGCGCGCGACCGGAGCGAGACGTTCGCGCGGCAGGGCCGCAGCCTAACCGCCGGGGGACCGGATGAAACCCGTGCGTACAACCGGGATCAGCCCGGTGGACGTAAGGATCCGGCCAGTACCTGGTCGGCGTTCGCGTGTGCCCCGGGCGGTCGGTCACCCGGCCGTGGGCGAGTCTCGCGGACATTGACCGGCCGGATCATTGTGCATACCCCGCACGAGTGCCTCTACTCGATCAGACAGGAAAAAATTCGGTGACGATGGGGGTCGCGCAGGATAATTTCCCGAGGCTCCTCTTGCTGGAAGGAACCTCGCACGCATACGGTGTCCTTACGAGCGGTTCTCCCGTGGAGGATGGGACATGACGGAAATTCTTGTGCAGTCGGGTGTGGGGGAGCAGGTTCCTCCTGCGGCCAGGGTGGTGGAGCACCCGGCATGGCCCGTGCTCAAGGATGCGGTGGAGCAGATCCGGCCATGGCAGTCCAAGGACGGGTCGATCGACTTCGCGGCTGAGGGCGCGCCCGAGCGCTCGGGCGCCGAGGCCGCCGTACGGCGTGTTGTGGAGGCCGTCGAGGAGCTCTCCCCGCTGCTGCCCCACGACGCCGCCTATCACGCGGCCCTGGTGAAGGACCTGCGCCGGTGGGCCGAGGGCGGCTTCGAGGTGCCGGACTTCCTGGACTCGCTGCTGGCGTTCCATCCCGCCGCGAAGCGCGCGGACGGCCTCCAGCACCTGGTGGTCTTCCCGATGTACACGCAGAACGGCAACCCCGACCGCAACCTCGAAGCGGTCGTGCTGCGCATGGTCTGGCCCGACTGGCTGGCCGAACTGGAGCGCACCCGCTACGACAACCCGCTGTTCTGCGGCATCAAGTTCGAGGACTTCACGGCCGGTTACGACACCAACTCCGCCGTGCTGTTCCCGGAGACCATCGCCGTGCGCGAGGCGCCGGAGCGCTTCACCTGGGGCGGCATCTTCTGCGACCGCGAGGCCGCCCGCTTCCGCCGGGTCACCGAGGCCTCCGTCGACATCCTGGGCCTTGAGCTGCCCGAGGACATCGCCGCCATGGTCCACGACCAGAAGCGCTGCGAGGAGGCCTTCGTCCTGTGGGACATGGTCCACGACCGCACCCACAGCCACGGCGACCTGCCCTTCGACCCCTTCATGATCAAGCAGCGCCAGCCGTTCTGGATGTACGGCCTGGAGGAGTTGCGCTGCGACCTCACCGCCTTCAAGGAGGCCGTGAAGCTGGAGGCCGAGGGCGTCCCGCAAGCCCGTGACGTGCAGTTCGCGGTGCTCTTCGACCGGATGTTCCGCTTCCCGGTCACCGGCGAGCGCGTGCGCAACTACGACGGTCTCGGCGGCCAGCTGCTCTTCGCCTACCTGCACAAGCACGACGTCGTGCGCTGGACCGACAACAAGCTGTTCATCGACTGGCAGCGCGCCCCGCAGGTCACCAACCAGCTGTGCGCCGACATCGAGCAGCTGTACCGCGACGGTATCGACCGCCCCAAGCTCGTCCACTGGTTCGCCGGCTACGAGCTGGTCTCCACCTACCTCGCCCCGCACCCGGGCTCCAAGTGGGCCAAGGGTCCGGACGCCCTGGACCTGACCCAGCCGCCGCGCAAGCTCGTCGATGATGTGCTTCCGGACGAGTTTCCGCTGAGCATGTTCTATGAGGCCCTGTCCAAGAAGCTCAAGAACGTGATCGCCTCCACCAAGGGCATCACGGCGGACAGCGCCGAGCGGGTCGCCGCGTGAGCGACCGTACCGAGGACCTGGCTCAGGAGGGCAAGATGGCGAACGGGAACGGGCCGCTCAGCGGTGCGGTGATCGCGGTGGCCGGTGCGGGCGGACCCGCAGGCCGGGCGGCGCTGCTGCGACTGGCCGAGGCGGGTGCGACCGTCGTCGGCTCCGACAACGATCCGGAGCGGCTGGCGGCGGCCGTGGACGCGGCCAGCTATGCGCACGGCGGCGCCACTGTCGTCGGCGACACGGTCGATCTGCTGGACCTGAAGTCCACCAACGAGTGGGCCACCCGCATCGAGAAGGACTTCGGCCGCGTCGACGGCCTGGTCCACCTCGTCGGCGGCTGGCGCGGCAGTGAGACCTTCACCAAGACCAGCCTCGACGACTGGGACTTCCTGGAGCTGCTGCTCATCCGCACCGTGCAGCACACCTCCCTCGCCTTCCACGAGGCGCTCCAGCGCAGCGACCGGGGCCGGTACGTCCTGATCAGTGCGGCCGGCGCGACCAGGCCGACCGCGGGCAACGCCGCGTACGCCGCGGGCAAGGCCGCCGCGGAGGCGTGGACGCTGGCCATGGCCGACTACTTCAAGAAGGCCGGGGGTGAGCAGGGGCCGACGTCGGCTGCTGCCATCCTGGTGGTGAAGGCGTTGGTGCACGAGGCGATGCGCGCCGAGCGGCCCAACGCGAAGTTCGCGGGTTTCACGGACGTCACGGACCTCGCCGAGGCCATCGCCGGCGTCTGGGACAAGCCCGCCGCGGAAGTGAACGGACAGCGTCTGTGGCTCACCGAGAAGCCGTGAACCCCCCGAAGACCGATGCGCGTCGCCACCACGACCCGGAGCTGAGGGGTTTCGCCAGCGACAACTACGCCGGCGCCCACCCGGAGGTGCTCGCCGCCCTGGCCGTGGCCAACGGCGGCCACCAGGTGGCCTACGGCGAGGACGTGTACACGGAGAACCTCCAGGGGATCATCCGCAGCCACTTCGGTCCTACGGCCGAGGCGTTCCCGGTCTTCAACGGCACCGGCGCCAACGTCGTCGCGCTCCAGGCGGTCACCGACCGCTGGGGCGCGGTGATCTGCGCCGAGAGCGCGCACATCAACGTCGACGAGGGCGGCGCCCCCGAGCGCATGGGCGGTTTGAAGCTGCTCACCGTGCCCACGCCGGACGGCAAGCTCACCCCTGAGCTGATCGACCGGCAGGCCTGGGGCTGGGAGGACGAGCACCGCGCGATGCCGCAGGTCGTCTCGATCACCCAGAGCACGGAGCTCGGCACGCTGTACACGCCCGACGAGATCCGCGCCATCTGCGAGCACGCCCACGCGCGCGGCATGAAGGTGCACCTCGACGGCTCCCGGATAGCCAACGCGGCGGCCTCGCTGAACGTCCCCATGCGGACCTTCACCAACGCCGTCGGCGTCGACATCCTCTCCCTGGGCGGCACCAAGAACGGTGCCCTGTTCGGCGAGGCGGTCGTGGTGATCAACCAGGACGCCGTCAGCCACATGAAGCATCTGCGCAAGCTGTCCATGCAGCTCGCCTCCAAGATGCGCTTTGTGTCGGTGCAGTTGGAGGCGCTGCTGGCCAAGGACCTGTGGCTGCGCAACGCCCGGCACTCCAACGAGATGGCACAGCGGCTCGCCGAGGGCGTCCGCGCGGTGCACGGCGTCGAGATCCTCTACCCGGTGCAGGCCAACGGCGTGTTCGCCAAGCTTCCGCACGACGTCAGCGAGCGTCTTCAGAAGCGGTTCCGGTTCTACTTCTGGGACGAGACCGCCGGTGTCGTGCGCTGGATGTGCGCCTTCGACACCACCGAGGAGGACGTGGACGCCTTCGTGGCGGCGCTCAAGGAGGAGATGGCGCGCTAGGCAGCTCTGCATAGGTATGCGGTCACCCGAAAAAGAATTGACTCTCGGGTGATCGCTTTCCTATGCTCTGCCGCCATGGAGCTCATCCAGGAAACCCCCGACCTCTCCGCATACTTGGCCGCTGACGAGGTCATCGACCACGATCACCCGGTGGTCCGGCAGCGGGCCGCGCGGCTTGCCTCGCAGGCCGAGGACTCGTATGCCTATGCACGGCTGGCGTTCGAGTTCGTGCGCGACACCATCCCGCACTCCCAGGACTCCGGCGACCTGCGCGTCACCTGGCGCGCCTCGGACGTGCTGGAGCAGGGCACGGGCATCTGCTACGCCAAGTCCCATGCGCTGACGGCCCTGTTGAGGGCCGAGGACATCCCGACGGCGCTGTGCTACCAGAAGTTCGATGTGGTGCACGGTCTGGTGGCCGTCCGCTTCAACGGCGCCTGGCACCGACAGGACCCCCGGGGGAACAAGCCGGGCGTGGACGCGCAGTTCTCCCTCGACGGTGAACAGCTGGCCTTCCCGGTCGACCCCAAGTCCAATGAGTTGGACTATCCGGTCCTGTACGCTAAACCACACCCGGCCGTCCTCGCTGCCCTCCAGGGCGCGACCGACCGGCCGCACCTGTGGCAGACGCTCCCGACCGCACTCTGAGGCAAGGCCGACCATGACCCTCACGCTGACCGTGTCCGACGAGGTGCGGGCCCTCGCGCCCGGCTTCACGCACCTCGCCGTCGAGGCCCACGGACTCGTCAACGGGCCCAGCACCACCGGCAGTTCCGAACTCCTCGACGACGCGGCCCGCCGGCTCGCGCTGCGCCTGGACGGCCGTGCCCCGCACGAGGACCCGCACATGGCGGCCTGGCGGGAGGCGTACACGGCCTTCGGGTCCAAGCCGTCGCGCACCCGCAACTCGGCGGAGGCGCTGGCCAAGCGAGCTCTGTCAGGTGCCGGGCTGCCCCGGATCAACCTGCTCGTCGACCTCTACAACGCGATCAGCGTGGCGCATCTGATCCCTGTCGGCGGCGAGGACCTCGACCGCATCCAGGGCGGTATGCGGCTGATCCGGGCCACGGGCGACGAGCCCTTCGTGACCGTCGCCGACGGCGCCGAGACCGTCGAACACCCCGACGCCGGCGAGGTGGTGTGGTGCGACGACGCGGGTGTGACCTGCCGCCGCTGGAACTGGCGCCAGGGACCGCGCACCCGGCTCACCGAGGAGAGCGTCTCGGCGGTCTTCCTCCTGGAGAGCCTCGCGCCCATGCCGGTCGCAGACGTCGAGCGGGCGGGCGCCGAACTCGCCGAACTGCTGGAGAAGTTCAGCCCGGGGGCGCGGATCGCGGTGCGCGGGGCTGTCTAACGCGCGTCGGCCTCGCGGACCTGCTCCGGAGTGGGCGCCGTACCCCCGAGGTGCGCCGGCATCCACCAGGTGTCGCTCGCGTCCTTGGGGCGTACGGGGTAGGCGCGCTGGGCGGCCTCCAGGAGCTCCTGGACCCGCTCGCGCACCTGGCGGGTGATCGCGCCCGCGTACTTGTCCTTGGATGCCTCGATGGCCTCGCCCACCCGGATCGTGATCGGGGTGTGGCTGCGCTTGAAGTTGCGCGGCTGCCCCTTGGTCCACAGCCGCTGGGTGCCCCACACCGCCATCGGGATCAGCGGGACGCCGGCCTCCTGGGCGAGCCGGGCGGCACCCGACTTGAAGCTCTTCAGCGTGAACGACTGGGAGATCGTCGCCTCCGGGAAGACGCCCACGATCTCACCGGACCGCAGCGACTCCAGCGCGTGCTGGTAGGCCGCCTCGCCCTGCTTGCGGTCCACCGGGATGTGCTTCATCCCGCGCATCAGCGGACCGGAGATCTTGTGCCGGAAGACGGACTCCTTCGCCATGAAGCGCACCAGGCGCTTCTGGGGGAGCGCCGCCAGGCCGTCGAAAATGAAGTCCAGGTAGCTGATGTGGTTGCTCACCAGCACGGCACCGCCCGAGCGCGGAATGTTCTCCGATCCCTTGCAGTCGATCTTCAGGTCCCACGCCTTGAACAAAGTGAGGGCGAGACCGACGACGGGACGGTAGACAAGCTCTGCCATGGACGGGGTGAACCCTTCCTTCTCTGCCGGGGAAGGGGGCTCCCGGCGGGAAAGTTACGCAGCCGTAGGTTTACGGCTTTCGCAGATCGTGCCCCAAGAACGGACGGGTAGCCAGTCCTGGTGCCGGTGTACGGCGAGATCCTCGTCACGTCACACCTTGATCCACCTCGGCAAATGGCGCCGCGGAGGGTGGCAGGGGGGAATCTTTCCGCTCCCGCGAATGCTGGAGCAGTGGACGACCGGAGGAGGCCACGGGTGCGCGTGCGGGACGAGGACAGGCGGCTGAGGCCGGACGAACTGGGCGGGCAACTCGGCGCGCGGGCCACCCTCGTGCAGTTCTCCAGCGCCTTCTGCGCGCCCTGCCGGGCCACGCGGCGTGTCCTCGGGGAAGTGGCCGGGATGGTGCCCGGTGTCGCCCATGTCGAGATCGACGCCGAGGCCCGTCTTGAGCTCGTGCGGGAGCTGGAGATCCTCAAGACACCCACGGTGCTGGTCCTCGACGCCCACGGGCGCGTGGTGCGCCGCGCCGTCGGACAGCCGCGCAAGGCGGATGTCATCGCGGCCCTCGGCGAGGCGGTGTGACGGCCGTGCATCCGACAGTGAGTCATCTCCCACATCCCCTCGCGCACTTGACTGTACGGACCATCCATCGTCAGCCTGACCGGATGTCCCCGGCGCCCCATCTCCCCAGGTGTTCATGACCGCCACGCCCGACGTCGACGCCACCCGGCTCGCCTCTCCCGAACTGCTGCGCTCCGTCTTCCGGCGGCACGCCGCGGGAGTCGCGGTGATCACCGCCCGCGGCGAGAACGGCCCCGTCGGCTTTACCGCCACCTCCCTGACCTCCGTCTCCGCCGAGCCCCCCATGCTTTCCTTCGGTATCGGCACGGGGTCCTCCTGTTGGCCCACCCTGTCGCGGGCCGACCATGTCGGCGTGCATCTGCTCGGTGAGCACCAACGGGACCTGGCCGCCACGTTCGCCCGCAGCGGCGCCGACCGCTTCGCCGCACCCACCGCCTGGCACGAGGGTCCCGAGGGTGTCCCTGTCCTCGACGACGTCCCCGCCTGGCTGGTCTGCCGGATCCACGCGCGCGTGCCCGCCGGGGATCACCGCATCGTCCTCGCGGAAGTCCTCCTCGGCGACCACACCGGCCCCGGACGGCCGTTGCTGTACCACCAGGGCCGGTTCACCGGCCTGCGCGACTGACCGGGTATCGGACAGTTCTGCGAAGTCGTCCAGTTCCGATTACGCTGCGTTGCGAAGGTCACAGTTCAAAGCGCTTGCTTAGCGGGAACGAACTGGGTGTACTGACGAGTAATATTTCGTTCGGAGCGCAGGTCGCCCCGATCGGGAACGGCCGCTTCAGGCGCCTATGCTGCCTGCAAGTAGGCAGCAGAGAAATGTCGACGCAGTAGGAGAGCCGGCGTGAGCTTGAGGATCGTTGTCACTGTGAAGTACGTGCCCGACGCCACTGGCGACCGGCACTTCGCCGATGACCTGACCGTCGACCGGGACGACGTGGACGGTCTGCTCTCCGAGCTCGACGAGTACGCCGTCGAGCAGGCGCTGCAGATCTCCGAGAACTCGGACGACGACGTCGAGATCACCGTTCTGACCGTGGGCCCCGAGGACGCCAAGGACGCGCTCCGCAAGGCCCTTTCGATGGGCGCCGACAAGGCGATCCACGTCGAGGACGACGATCTGCACGGCACCGACGCCATCGGCACCTCCCTGGTGCTGGCGAAGGCGATCGAGAAGGCCGGCTACGACCTGGTCATCTCCGGTATGGCCTCCACCGACGGCACCATGGGCGTCGT
This sequence comes from Streptomyces sp. NBC_00287, assembly GCF_036173105.1. NCBI lineage: Bacteria > Bacillati > Actinomycetota > Actinomycetes > Kitasatosporales > Streptomycetaceae > Streptomyces > Streptomyces sp. NBC_00287. Next base: position 960,616 of record NZ_CP108053.1, on the reverse strand, counting down.
CCCCGCGCTGCTCGCCGAGCGTCTGGGCGTCCCGCAGGTCACCCTGCTGTCCGAGGTCTCCGTGGAGGACGGCACGGTCAAGGGCCGCCGCGACGGCGACGCCGCCTCCGAGCAGCTCGAGGCCTCCCTCCCGGCGGTCGTGTCGGTCACCGACCAGTCGGGCGAGGCGCGTTACCCGTCCTTCAAGGGCATCATGGCGGCCAAGAAGAAGCCGGTTCAGTCCTGGGACCTGGAGGACCTGGAGATCGAGGCCGACGAGGTCGGCCTGGAGGGCTCCTACACGGTGGTCGACTCCGCGGCCGAGCGTCCGGCCCGTACCGCCGGCACGATCGTCAAGGACGAGGGCGAGGGCGGCAAGCAGCTCGCTGAGTTCCTCGCGGGCCAGAAGTTCATCTAAGGCCCAACACCCTTCCGCCCCCTCAGACTTCGCATTCCGCAGGAGAGCAATCCCATGGCTGAAGTTCTCGTCTACGTCGACCACGTGGACGGTGCCGTCCGCAAGCCCACCCTGGAGCTGCTGACGCTGGCCCGCCGTATCGGCGAGCCCGTCGCCGTCGCGCTGGGCAACGGCGCCGCCGACACCGCCGCCGTCCTCGCCGAGCACGGCGCGGTGAAGGTCCTCACCCACGACGCCTCCGAGTACGCCGACTACCTCGTCGTACCGAAGGTCGAGGCCCTGCAGGCCGCCTACGAGGCCGTCTCCCCGGCCGCCGTGCTGGTCCCGTCCTCCGCCGAGGGCAAGGAGATCGCCGCCCGTCTGGCGCTGCGCATCGGCTCCGGCGTCATCACCGACGCCATCGACCTGGAGGCCGGCGACGAGGGTCCGGTGGCCACCCAGTCGGTGTTCGCCGCCGCCTTCACCACCAAGTCCCGTATCGCCAAGGGCACCCCGGTCATCACGGTCAAGCCGAACTCGGCCGCCGTGGAGGCCGCCCCGGCCGCCGGTGCGGTCGAGGCCCTCGCCGTGACCTTCTCCGAGAAGGCCACCGGCACCAAGGTCACCGCGCGCACGCCGCGTGAGTCGACCGGCCGCCCCGAGCTGACCGAGGCCGCGATCGTGGTCTCCGGCGGCCGTGGTGTCAACGGCGCCGAGAACTTCGCGATCATCGAGGCGCTCGCCGACTCCCTCGGCGCGGCCGTCGGTGCCTCGCGTGCCGCCGTCGACGCCGGCTGGTACCCGCACACCAACCAGGTCGGCCAGACCGGCAAGTCGGTCTCGCCGCAGCTGTACATCGCCTCCGGTATCTCCGGCGCGATCCAGCACCGCGCGGGTATGCAGACCTCGAAGACGATCGTGGCGATCAACAAGGACGCCGAGGCCCCGATCTTCGACCTGGTCGACTACGGCGTGGTCGGCGACCTCTTCGACGTCGTCCCGCAGCTCACCGAGGAGATCAAGACCCGCAAGGGCTGATCGTCCGAAGGCTCACCGAGGCCCCCGCGACCGTTCCGACGGCCGCGGGGGCCTCGGCGCGTTCAGCCCAGGGTCAGCGAGGCCTGCACGGGCAGATGGTCGCTGGGGAACTGGCCGTCCACGGCGAAGGTGTTGATGGTCGCCCGGTGCGCGGTGACGCCCGGCGTGGTCAGGATCCAGTCGATACGGTCGCCGTCCGGGACCAGCGGACGGTAGCCGTGGAAGGTGGCGTACTGGGCGCCGCGCTCGGCAGCCGTGTCCCAGGTGTCGAGCAGACCGGCGCCGAGCAGGGTGTCGTAGACGACGTTCTTGTGCGCGGCCACGTTGAAGTCGCCGGTCACCACGACCGGCAGGGCGGGGTTGAAGTCCCTGATCCGCTCGGCGATGAGGGCGGCGCTGCGTTCGCGCGCGGGCTGGCCGCGGTGGTCGAAGTGGGTGTTCATGACGTAGAACTCCCGGTCGCCGTCGCGCAGATCGCGGAAGCGGATCCAGGTGACCATGCGGGGGAAGGCCGCGCCCCAGGTGTTGGAGCCGATCACGTACGGGGTGTCGGAGAGCCAGAAGTGTTCGTACTCAAGAGGGCGGACGCGGCGGGTGTCGTAGAAGATCGCCATGGATTCGTCGGCGCTGCCGTGCAGGCGGCCGGTGCCGATCCAGTCGTAGTGGCGGCCGAGGTCGGCGTCGATGTCGAGCAGCTGTGGGAAGAGGCCCTCCTGGGTGCCGATGACGTGCGGGGCCTCGCGGCGCAGCAGCTCGCGCATCACCGGTCTGCGGACAGCCCAGCTGTTGGGCTCGGTGGTGCTCGCGAAGCGCAGGTTGAAGGACATGATCTCCAGGTGGCGGCGTGGGCGTTCCTCCGCCGCGGCGGATTCGGAGGTCAGTGCTGTACTGGAGAGGGGCATGGTGGCCGCGGCGGCTAACGCGGCTTTCAGGCCCAGACGGCGCGTGACTCGGCTGTGGTGCGGCACGGGGGCTCCTTCGGTGGGATCTGCCGGACGAGTCGTGCGGACGTGCCCAATGAGTGTCATAGCGTGCCATGAGGTGGACGTGAACATGGCGAGATGGCGGGGTGGCTCCCCGTGGACATGGTGTTGACCATCCGGAAGGTCCCCGGATAACTTCGTTCTACGGATTGTTGATTCCGTACAGCGGAAAACAGGAGGGTGTGGGATGGGTCAGGGCCAGCAGGAGAAGGTGGCGACGAGCCTCGCGGGCGCCGTCAGCGAGGAGATCAGCGCCTCCCTCGCCCCGGTCGACGCCGAGCTGGAGCGCCGCTACCCCGGAGACCCCGGCACCCGCCAGCCCGTCCACACCGTCTACGTCCCCGGCGAGGTCTTCGCCGCGGACACCGTCCGCTCCTGGGGCGACCAGGCCCTGGCCGCGCTCGACGAACACGCCCCCGACGCCGCCTCCTTCGCTGCCGTCCTCGGCCTCACCGACGAGCTCGCCGAACCCGTCTACGCGCGCGTGCGGGCCAAGCTGGAGCGCGAGCCCATCGAGGACCTGCGCGTCGACTTCGAGGACGGCTACAAGGGCCAGGACGAGGACCGGGACGCCGCCCGCGCGGCCCGGCTGATCGCCGAGGCGTACGAGAACGGCACGGCGGCGCCGTACATGGGCATCCGCATGAAGTGCATGGAGGCCGCCGTCCGCGACCGCGGCATCCGCACCCTCGACATCTTCCTCACCGGTCTGGTGGAGGCGGGCGGTCTGCCCGACGGGCTGGTGCTGACGCTGCCCAAGGTGACCTACCCCGAGCAGGTCACCGCCATGGTCCGGCTCCTGGAGGCCTTCGAGAAGACGCGCGGTCTGGAGCCCGGTCGGCTCGGCTTCGAGATCCAGATCGAGACCAGCCAGTCCATCCTCGCCACCGACGGCACGGCCACCGTCGCCCGGATGATCCAGGCCGCCGAGGGCCGCGCCACGGGCCTGCACTACGGCACCTTCGACTACAGCGCCTGTCTCGGCGTCTCGGCCGCCTACCAGGCCAGCGACCACCCGGCCGCCGACCACGCCAAGGCGATCATGCAGGTCGCCGCGGCGGGGACGGGGGTCCGGGTGTCGGACGGATCGACCAACGTTCTTCCGGTCGGTACGACGGAGAAGGTCCACGACGCCTGGCGGCTGCACTACGGCCTCACCCGCCGCGCCCTCGCCCGTGCCTACTACCAGGGCTGGGACATGCACCCCGGCCACATCCCGACCCGGTACGCGGCCGTCTTCGCCTTCTACCGCGAGGGCTTCGAACAGGCCGCCGCGCGTCTTGCCCGCTACGCGAACCGGGCCGGGGGCGACGTCATGGACGAGCCGGCCACCGCCAAGGCGCTCAGCGGCTATCTGCTGCGCGGGCTGGACTGCGGGGCGCTGGACACGGGCGAGGTCGCCCGGCTCACGGGTCTTACGCGGGCCGATCTGGAGGGCTTCGCTTCGCCCCGGCGCGGTGACCTGACGCCGTGAGGGGTGTCGGTCTGCCCTGTCACCGCTGACCCTTAGTCTGTACGGCACGCATTGGTGGGCCACAGGAACGGGGCAGCGGTGTCGGGGGAGTACGGACAGACGGACGGGGTCGGCCGGCTGCTGGCCGGGCGCTATCGCGTCCTGGCCCAGCTCGGGCGCGGCGGCATGGGCGTCGTCTGGCGGGCCGTCGACGAGGTGCTCGGCCGCGAGGTCGCGGTCAAGGAACTGCGCACCTACACCGACGCCGACGGCCCCGAACTCGACGGCCTGCGGGTGCGGATGCAGCGCGAGGCCCGCGCGGCGGCCCGGGTGCGCCACCCGGGAGTCGTGGCCGTGCACGACGTCACCGAGGTCGACGGGCGTCCGCTGATCGTCATGGAGCTGGTCGACGGTCCCTCCCTGGACGACGTGCTGCGCGAGCGCGGCACCCTCGACGCGCGCGAGGCGGCCGGGATCGGCGCCAAGGTCATGGAGGCGTTGGCCGCCGCCCACCGCGCCGGAGTCCTGCACCGCGACGTCAAGCCGGGCAACATCCTCCTCGACCGTTCGGGCCGGGTGGTCCTGACCGACTTCGGCATAGCCACCATGGAGGACCCGGGCGACGGCTCCGCCACCCACCTGACCCGCAGCGGCGAACTGGTCGGCTCCCTGGACTACTTGGCGCCCGAACGCGCCCAGGGCGCGGACCCGGGCCCGGCCTCCGACGTCTGGGCTCTGGGCGCCACGCTGTACGCCGCCGTCGAGGGCACGTCGCCCTTCCGCCGGACCTCGACCTTCTCCACGCTCACCGCGATCGTCACCGAGCCGCTGCCCGAGCCGCACCATGCCGGACCGCTCGCCCCGGTCCTCCAGCGGCTGCTGGACAAGCGCCCCGAGGGCCGCCCGGAGGCCGAGGAGGCCCGCGAACTCCTCCAGGCGGTCGCCGACTCGGGCGGCCGGGACACGCCCACGACGACCCTGCGCGGACCGGCTCCGGCGCCGGAACGGGCGGTGACGGAGCGCAGTGTTCCGATGGTGCCGCCGGGTTTCGGGCCTCCCACGAACACCCCCGGCACGCCCGGCCAGGTCGCCCCCTCCGGGCCCGGCGCGACCAGCCCCATGGACAACCCCGGCCCCTCCCGCCGCAAGAGCCGTGCCCTGCTCGCCGCCGCTGCCGTCACCGTCGTCCTCGCCTCGGCCGGCGTCACCGTCGCCCTGCTGAGCAACGGCGACGAACCCAAGGCGGCCGGACAGCCCACCTCGAGCGCAGGCTCCGCCACCCCGACACCCTCGCGGACCGGTGGCGGGGCGAGCCCCGACGGCTCGGCCGACGCGAAACCGAGCAAGGGCGACGAGAAGAGCCCGACCCCGAGCAGCTCGCCGAGCCGCAGCACCGAGACCGAGCCGTCCGCGAAGCCCACTCCCACGCCGAGCAAGACCTCCGGCGGAGGCGGCGCCACGACCCCGGCGGCGGCCTGCAACCCCATCGGCGGCGGCAAGTACAACTGCGAGGTCTGGCGCACCGCCAAGTCCTACACCGCCGACGGCACCGAGGTCGGCATTCTGGGCGCGGGTACCAACTACTTCTACTGCCAGCAGAACCTGGGCCGCCGCGAAACCTCCGGCGAGTGGACCAACGTCTGGTGGGCCAAGACCGACGACGACAGCGGCAACGCGGACGTCTGGGTCAGCGACGTCTACGTCAGGGGCGGCGACAACGACGAGCCGGTGCCCGGACTCCCGGTCTGCTGAACGACGTACCGCTCCAGACCGTGCACGGTCACCAGCTTCTCCCGCGCGAACAGCCGCGTACCGCGCTCGCACAGCCGCCGGTCCGCGCGTGCCCGCGTGCAGAACTCCTCCGGGGTGACCCCGAACAGCTCTCTCAACCGGGCGGACCCCAGGAGCAGTTCGGTGAGCAGCTTCCGCTGTCCGGGGTGGGTGCGCGGAGTTTCGGTGCCGTTGTGCAGAACGCCACGGCGATTGACGTACGAGAAGACGCCCGGGAGCGTGGTGCCGTCCGCCAGGTCGATCCGTACCTCGGGGGAGGGCAGCCAGACGCGCCGGTAGTTGCCGTACGGCAGCGGTACGCCTTCACTGGCGTCGATCACGGCGAGCTGCTCGGCGTCGAGCCACAGGACGAACAACTCCCGTACGGCTTTGGGCGCATGGAAGGGTGATGCCGACACATATCCGAGTCGGCTCACATGTGCGGACACACCAATTTCCAGGCCCGTGACACGGACCTTGACCATGGGGATCGGCGAGGCGATGCCGGACTCGGCCATCTTGTGCCGCAGTTGGCCCGGGCAGGCGTTGGAGCCGATCGCGAGTACGGGGGTGCGGTCCGGGTGGGTCAGCCGGTCCAGGGTAAGGAAGCGCTCGCCGTCCAGGAGCCCGGAATCCGCGGGCCAGGTGCCGGGGTAGAGCAGCGGATGGTCGCGGGGCGCCATCGCGAGGCCCAGTGCCTGAAGGGTGCGCGTGTCCATCGCTCGCTCAGTCCGCCGGGGGCAGCTCGCCCGAGCCCCGGGTGATCAGCCGGGTCGGCAGCTCGATGCGCTCGGGCGTCACCAGGCTACCGTCCAGCTGCCGGAACAGGCGCTCGGCGGCGGTCCGGCCGATGGCTGCCGCGTCCTGCGCGACGACCGTGACGCCCGGCTGCAGCAGATCGGCGAGTTCCAGGTCGTCGAAGCCGACCAGCGCCACCCGGCGGGCATGCTCGGCCAGGACCCGGATCACGGTGACCGTCACCCGGTTGTTGCCCGCGAAGATCGCGGTGACCGGCTGGGGGCCGGCGAGCATCTCCTCGGCGGCCCTGCGCACCCGCTCGGGGCCGGTGACGCCCAGGGACATCCAGGAGTCCGCCACGGGTATCTCCGCGTCCTCCATGGCCGCCCGGTAGCCGCGCAGCCGCTCGGCGGCGGTGTGGATGCGGGGCATGTCGCCGATGAAGCCGATCCGGCGGTGCCCGTGGGCGATCAGATGGGCGACTCCGTCCCGGGCGCCGCCGTAGTTGTCCGACAGCACGACATCGGCGTCGATCTTCCCGGCCGGACGGTCCACGAACACCGTGGCGACGCCCGCCCTGATCTCGGGCTCCAGATACCGGTGGTCGTCCCCGGCCGGAATCACCACCAGACCGTCCACCCGCCGCGCGCACAGCGCCAGCGCCAGCTCCTGCTCACGGTCCGGGTCCTCGGCGCTGGAGCCGTTGATCAGCAGCGCGCCGTGCGCCCGGGCCACCTCCTCGACCGCGCGGCTGAGCGGGCCGTAGAACGGGTCCGCGAGGTCCTCAAGGACCAGGCCGATGCTGGCGGTACGGCCCTTGCGCAGCACCCGGGCACTGTCGTTGCGGCGGAAACCCAGGGCGTCGATGGCCTCCTGGACGCGGCGCTCCGTCTCGGGCGTGACACCCGGCTCGCCGTTGACGACCCGCGAGACCGTCTTCAGTCCCACTCCCGCACGAGCCGCCACGTCCTTCATCGTCGGCCGGTTGCCGTAACGGTTCCCGGGGGTGCGGTCGGCGCGGCGGATGGTCTCGGGCACGATGCGGGTCCTGTCCTGTTCGTCCACGGGGATGCGGCGATCCACAGTTTGTATGAGGATGTGGCGTCGAGCATAGAGCCTGGACAACGTTGTCAGATGCAAGGGACACTGTCCACCGCACTCTCCGGCCTGCGCCCCACCGCGAGACCGGCCTGCCCTTTTCCGCATGGTTGACCGGGAGATCTGACTCTGATGCACACCGACCTCGTGGCCGCGCTCGACATCGGCGGAACGAAGATCGCCGGAGGTCTTGTGGACGGCCACGGCCGGATCCTGGCGCGCGCCCAGCGACCGACCCCGGCGCGGGAGAACGGTGACACCGTGATGGGCGCCGTCGAGGCGGTGCTCGGCGAACTGACCGCGAACCCCCTGTGGACGCGGGCGACGGCCCTCGGGATCGGCAGCGCGGGCCCCGTGGACGCCTCCGCCGGCACGGTCAGCCCGGTGAACGTGCCCGGCTGGCGCGACTATCCGCTGGTGCGGCGGGTCCGGGAGGCGACGGGCGGACTGCCGGTCGAGCTGATCGGCGACGGGGTGGCCATCACGGCGGCCGAGCACTGGCAGGGCGCCGCGCGTGGCCACGACAACGCCCTGTGCATGGTGGTGTCCACGGGTGTCGGCGGCGGTCTCGTCCTGAACGGACGGCTGCACCCCGGCCCCACGGGCAACGCCGGCCACATCGGCCACATCAGCGTCGATCTCGACGGTGACCCGTGCCCGTGCGGGGCGCGCGGCTGCGTGGAGCGCATCGCGAGCGGCCCCAACATCGCCCGGCGCGCCCTGGAGAACGGCTGGCTGCCCGGCGCGGACGGCGACACCTCCGCCGCCGCGGTGGCCGCCGCCGCCACTGCCGGCGACCCGGTCGCCGTGGCCTCCTTCGAGCGGGCCGCACAAGCCCTGGCCGCCGGCATCGCGGCCACCGCGACCCTGGTCGAGATCGACATCGCCGTCATCGGCGGCGGAGTGGGCAAGGCGGGCGAGGTCCTGTTCGCCCCCCTGCGCAAGGCCCTCGGCGACTACGCCACGCTCTCCTTCGTACAGCGCCTGGTGGTGACACCGGCTCAGATGGGCACGGACGCGGGGCTCGTGGGGGCGGCAGCGGCGGCGCTCGCCTGGCGGAAGGACGCGGCCAGGGTCTGACTGCCCTCGGCAGGAACGTTCCGGCGGACTCGGCTCGTCCTTGTGCGGGCGAGTCGATCAATTGGCGGCGATTAATTCCGGCCAAATGACAAGCTGCACCAAGCTTTTGAGTTGGCTCAGGCGATCATCGCGGTGGTTGCCAACTCGACGCGAGAAGTCGTGGAGCTGGAGGCCACCTTTGAAGGATCAAGGCAATCTCGCAGGTGTGCGGCGCGGCGCGGGCCCCTGGTGATCCCTTGTCGTGATCCCGATCGCCTGACAAGCTTTGTGAGTTGGCGGCCAAGCGGGGGCATGTGTTTTCAAGTTGGTTGTCTTATTTGGTTGTTGGCCCAGGTCCCAAGGCCGGCAGCCAAGCGGCGTCGAGGGCTGTTCCCGCAGGTGAAGTGCGATATGAGGATACCCTTCCCGATCCCTGTCACACCGCCAAGTGGGGCCGCAGGAAAGCGTCGGCGAGCGCGGTTGTCGACTGTCGGACCCGCCTGTCGTGATCTGACAGGGGTGACCTGAGCAGGGCGCCAGAATGGAAATGCGGCTCCCCGCTGTCGACGAGGAGCCGCGAGACAATTCGCTCTGCTCAAGGAGGAATCATCAATACCCAGACTACGGGGCCGGAGCCTCCAGAAGAAACCACGTCATCGGATTCGAGCCGAGCAGCCGTCGCGCCTTTCGGTGCCGCACTGAGCGGTGCGATTCTCGCTCTCGCTTTCCGCGATCACACGGTGCTGTACCTGTCCGTCTCCGTCGCCGCCGCCCTGCTGACCGTACTCATGGTCACCGTGGCGCCGGCGGTGTGGTCACGCAGTCCGGAGCGCAGGGCGGCCGCGATGGCCGTACTGGATACGCTGCTGGGGCGGTCGCGGTGAGACGGCGCCCGTGACCCATGGGCGGTTTGCCAGTTGAACCGGTCATGAAGAAGCGCAGCATGCTCGCCATCGCCTCCCTGGCCACCGGTTTTGTCGTCGCGGCGGTCACGCCGTCCCACTCGCTCGGGAGTGACCTGACCGACCTGGACGTGGGCAAGACCCTCAGTACCCTCGACGACACGGTCGCCAGTGACAGTCTGGCCATTGAGGACAACGCCCTTGGGCAGAACGACTGACGAGGCCGACGGCACGGCGCCGGTGCCCCTGTTCCAGGGGCACCGGCGCCGTCGTGCGTGCACCCTCAACTGGGGCTGGTTTCCGTGGCAGGGTGGAGCGGGCAAGCCACAGGGGGCCATCAGAAGAGGGGGACACGTGATCGTTTGGATCAACGGCGCGTTCGGTGCGGGGAAGACCACCACCGCACGGGAACTGATCGAACTGATCCCGAACAGCACGCTCTTCGACCCCGAGGTCATCGGCGGAGCACTGCCGCACCTGCTCCCGCCCAAACACCTCGCCGAGGTCGGCGACTTCCAGGATCTGCCGATCTGGCGACGACTCGTGATCGACACGGCGGCCGCGATGCTCGCCGAACTCGGCGGGACCCTCGTGGTCCCCATGACCCTGCTGCGCCAGGAGTACCGCGACGAGATCTTCGGCGGCCTTGCCGCGCGCCGGATCGCCGTACGGCACATTCTCCTGGCCCCGGCGGAAACGATACTGCGCGAGCGAATAGCGCATCGGGAGGTCCCCGACGTCCCCGACGGCGAGCTACGGACCCAGCAATGGGCGTACGACCACATCGAGCCCTACCGCTCCGCCCTCGCCTCCTGGCTCACCGCCGACGCTCACCCCGTGGACAGCGGCCGGCTCACCCCGTACCAGACGGCCGCCCGGATCGCCGAAGCCGTCGCCTCCGGAGAGGTGCCGGTCTGCGACATCGTGCAGACGCCCGAGCCGACCGCCGAGACGCTCGCCGCCGGAGTGCTCCTCTTCGACGAGCAGGACCGGGTGCTGCTCGTCGACCCCACCTACAAAGCCGGCTGGGAGTTCCCAGGCGGGGTCGTCGAACCCGGAGAGGCGCCCGCGCGCGCGGGCATGCGGGAGGTCGCCGAGGAGACGGGCATCCGGCTGGAGGACGTACCCCGCCTCCTCGTCGTCGACTGGGAACCGCCCGCACCTCCCGGTTACGGCGGACTGCGTCTCCTCTTCGACGGCGGCCGGCTCGACTCCGCCCGGGCCGGGAGCCTGCTGCTGCCGGGCCCCGAACTGCGCGACTGGCGTTTCGTGACCGAACAGGAGGCGGCCGACCTGCTGCCGCCCGTCCGCTACGAGCGCCTGCGCTGGGCCCTGCGCGCCCGGGAACGCGGGGCCGCGCTCTATCTGGAGGCGGGGATTCCCACCCCGTGACCGGCGGTGCTCAGCTCGCCGCGTAGTTGCGCAGGAACAGCGCCTCCGCCACGGAAAGCCGCTCCAGCTCCTCGGGCGACACGCTCTCGTTCACCGCGTGGATCTGGGCCTCCGGCTCGCTCAGCCCGATCAGCAGGATCTCCGCCTCCGGGTAGAGGGCCGCGAGGGTGTTGCACAGCGGAATGGAGCCGCCCTGACCGGCGTACTGCATCTCCTGGCCCGGGTAGGCCACGGCCATCGCCCGGGCCATCGCCTCGTACGCCGGGCTCGTGGTGTCGGCGCTGAACGCCTGGCCCTGCCCGACCTGCTCGCTGCGCACCCGCGCACCCCAGGGCGTGTGCGCTTCCAGGTGAGCCTGGAGCAGCTTGGTCGCCTCGGCCGCGTCCACGCCCGGCGGCACCCGCAGGCTGATCAGCGCGCGGGCACTCGACTGCACGGACGGGGTCGCGCCGACGACGGGCGGGCAGTCGATGCCGAGGACCGTGACGGCCGGCCGCGCCCAGATGCGGTCCGCGACCGTGCCGGAACCGATCAGCTCCACACCGTCCAGCACCTTGGCGTCCTTGCGGAACTGCTCCTCGTCGTACTGCAGTCCGTCCCACGCGGACTCCGGCGCGAGCCCGTCGACCGTCGTCGAACCGTCCTCGGCGCGCAGCGAGTCCAGTACGCGGATCAGGGCGCCCAGTGCGTCCGGGGCGGCGCCGCCGAACTGGCCCGAGTGGAGGTTCCCCGCCAGCGTGTCGATCTGCACCCGGAGCATGGTCATCCCGCGCAGCGTCGTGGTGACCGTCGGCAGACCGACCCGGAAGTTGCCCGCGTCGCCGACGACGATCGTGTCGGCCTTCAGCAGGTCGGGGTGTGCCTCGGCGTACTGCTCAAGGCCACCCGTGCCCATCTCCTCGGAGCCCTCGGCGATCACCTTGATGTGCACCGGGACGCCGCCGTTGGCCTTGAGCGCGCGCAGCGCCAGCAGGTGCATGATCAGGCCGCCCTTGCAGTCGGCGGCCCCGCGCCCGTACCAGCGTCCGTCGCGCTCGGTCAGCTCGAACGGCGGGGTCCGCCAGGCGGTTTCGTCCAGCGGCGGCTGCACGTCGTAGTGGGCGTAGAGCAGGACCGTCTTCGCGCCCGCCGGGCCGGGCAGGTAGCCGTACACCGACTGAGTGCCGTCGGGGGTGTCGAGCAGGGCCACGTCCTCGAAGCCCTCGGCGCGCAGCGCGTCCGCGACCCAGCGCGCGGCGCCCTCGCTCTCGCTGCGGGGGAACTGGTCGAAGTCCGCCACCGATTTGAACGCCACCAGTTCGGTGAGCTCTCGCTTCGCCCTCGGCATCAGCGAGGCGACGGTCTCGGCGACCGGATTCGACGACATGGGCACGCTCCTTGTAGGTGCGACGTTGTACGTGTGCGTACTTCTGTGTACGGCTGATCGTGCGAGCGTAGGTCCCGCCGGGTGGGGTGGGCACCTACGCTGCCGATCCTCCCACAGCGGCCTGCGGTGACCGCCGCCGTAGGATGCGGGAGACAGCAGCGGCAGGCGGCTTGATCGGGAGCAGTAGACCATCGTGAGCAGCGAGAACTCTTCGGCGGACGACGTGCGGCAGGTGTGGGACGTCGTCGTGGTCGGCGCGGGGCCCGCGGGGGCCTCGGCCGCGTACGCGGCGGCGGTCGCGGGGCGGCGTGTGCTGTTGCTGGAGAAAGCCGAGTTGCCGCGCTACAAGACCTGCGGCGGCGGAATCATCGGCCCCTCGCGCGACTCCCTGCCGCCCGGCTTCGAGCTGCCGCTGCGCGACCGGGTGCACGCGGTGACGTTCTCGCACAACGGCCGCTTCAGCCGCACCCGTCGTTCCAATCAGATGCTGTTCGGGCTGATCAACCGGCCCGAGTTCGACCAGCAGCTCGTGGAGCACGCGCAGAAGGCGGGCGCCGAACTGCGCACCGGCGTCACCGTGCAGCGGGTCGAGCAGCACGGCTCGGCGGTGCCGGACCGGCGCACGGTCGCCGTGGTCCTGCAGGGCGGCGAGACACTGCTCGCGCGGGCGGTGGTCGGCGCGGACGGCAGCGCCAGCCGCATAGGAGCGCATGTCGGGGTGAAGCTCGACCAGGTCGATCTCGGCCTGGAGGCGGAGATCCCGGTGCCGGAGACCGTCGCCGAGGACTGGCAGGGGCGGGTGCTCATCGACTGGGGGCCGATTCCCGGCAGTTACGGCTGGGTCTTCCCCAAGGGCGACACCCTCACAGTCGGGGTGATCTCCGCGCGCGGCGAGGGCGCGGCCACCAAGCGGTATCTGGAGGAGTTCATCGGGCGGCTCGGGCTCGCCGGGTTCGAACCGAGCATCTCCTCCGGCCATCTGACGCGCTGCCGGGCCGACGACTCGCCGCTGTCGCGCGGGCGGGTCCTGGTGTGCGGGGACGCGGCGGGGCTGCTGGAGCCGTGGACCCGGGAGGGCATCTCCTTCGCGCTGCGGTCGGGACGGCTCGCGGGGGAGTGGGCGGTCCGGATCGCCGAGGCGAACGACGCGGTGGACACCCGCCGCCAGGCCCTGAACTACGCGTTCGCGGTCAAGGCCGGGCTCGGCGTCGAGATGAGCGTCGGCAAGCGGCTGCTGGCCGTGTTCGAGCGGCGCCCCGGGTTGTTCCATGCCGCGCTGACCGGGTTCCGGCCCGCGTGGCGGGCGTTCATGGGCATCACCCGCGGGTCCTCGTCGCTTGGCGAGCTGGTGCGCAGCCATCCGATGGCCCAGCGCGCCCTGACCGCGATGGACCGGCGGACGGTGGGCGGCGAGTCCGGGGCCGAGTCCTAGAGGGCAGGTTCCAGAAGGGTCCTGAGACGCCGTTGGTTCGTCACTCCTGACGCGGGAGGTCGAGCCAGCGGTCGTCCTGGAACTCGGCCGGGACCTCGTCCTCCCACGGATCGATCCCACGGCGCTCGAGCTCGTCGAACCAACGGTCCCGCTGCGACTCGGGAAGGCGTTGTCCGCACCAGGGACAGAAGTCGATCGTGATGCTCGACGCGCCGCCGTCATGGATGATCAGCCCGTACTCCTGGAACCTGGCGCTGAAGCCGACCAGGGCGTCCGGGCAGGCGAAGGGGTCGTCGTGCTGGTCGCACCGCACGTTCACCCGGCTGGTCATCGCCGGGCAGCAGTGATCGGTCATGACCTCGGCTTCTCGTCGATCGGCACCATGACCGGAAGTAGATCATGGTCGGCGTTCGACGCGGACTTCAGCTCTTGATCGTGACCCGGAACACCGGGTGGTCCGGGGCGATCCGGCGCAGGTCGGCGTCGGGGGAGTCGGGGCCGACTCCGTTGAAGAAGACGCCGACCTCGGCCTTCCAGCGCTTGAGGTAGGCGCGGAGCAGGGGCACCTTGTCGTCGTCGGCGATCTCGGTCGCGGTGAAGGCGTCCACCTTCTTGCCGAGGTGCAGCTCGCCGCCGCCGGCGGCGCGCATGTTGTGGGTCCACTGGACGTGGCCGCGCGGGGCGACGAGGTAGTGCTGGCCGTCGACGGTCAGGAGGTTCACGGGGGTGGTCCGCCACTGGCCGCTCTTGCGGCCGCGGACGGCGAGGACGCGGGAGCCCCACACGCTCAGGCCGCGGCGGGTCAGCCAGGCCACGGTGCGGTTGAAGACGTTGACGGTGAACCAGCCGGGCTTCTTGACGTGCGTGGACATGGGACCTCCGGTAGGCCGAGCACTGCTCTCTTTGGAGAGCGGTGCTCTTTGTTGTGAGCGCTGATCTCGCCGCTGTCGCTTCAGTGTGGACGAGATCAGTGATCCAAAGCAAGAGCAGTGCTCTCTTTTGTGTTCGCTGCTCTTGTTTGTGTGCACTGCTCTCGCTTTCATGCGACACTGCCCCGCATGAGCACCGCACACGGCAGCACCCCACAGGGAGCCCGGGCCCGGGCCAGGATCGAGGTCACGGCGGCCATCAAGGACGAGGCGCGCAGACAGCTCGCCGCCGACGGCGCCGCCAAGCTCTCGCTGCGCGCCGTGGCCCGCGAACTCGGCATGGTCTCCTCCGCGCTCTACCGTTATTTCCCCAGCCGCGACGACTTGCTGACCGCGCTGATCATCGACGCCTACAACTCCGTCGGCGAGAGCGCCGAGGCCGCGCGCGACGCCTTCGCCGACGCCGGCCCCGGGCACCGCTGGATCGCGGTGTGCGAGGCCGTACGGGGCTGGGCGCTGGCGCATCCGCACGAGTACGCGCTGATCTACGGTTCACCGGTGCCCGGCTACACCGCCCCCGACACCACGGTCCCGGCCGCGTCCCGGGTCGGCCAGGTGTTCATCGGCATCCTGCGCGACGCCCACAAGGGCCTCGGCCTCGCCAAGCCACGCCTGCCCGCCGAACTGCGCCCCGAGGCCGAACGTATGGCCGCCGACTTCGCCCCCGACCTTCCCCCGGAGACGATGGCGGCGCTCATCGCGGCGTGGGCCCAGCTCTATGGTCTGGTCGGCTTCGAGCTGTTCGGCCAGTTCCACCGGGTGGTCGAGGACCGCGAGCGGTTCTTCCGGCATGCCGTGAGCCAACTCGCCCAGGGCGTGGGCCTGGTGTATCCGCAGACCGGACCGGCCGGCTCGGGGAAGTGACGGCCGTTCGGCGGCGTACTTCGCCGGGAGTACGCGTGATCACCTCGCCCGGGTGACGCGGCCCGGCGGTGGTGGCGTCTAGCGTGGCGGGCATGGAGGAGCAGCGTGTGCCCGTGGTCGGTCCGCCGCAGTGGTGGCGGAGCGGGCCGTCGTGGTGGAGGCAGGAAGAGCAGGGGCGGTGGCCCTGGCGGTCCACCGTTGTCGTCACCGCCTTCGTGCTCCTCGGGTCGAACTTCGCCGCCAAGGAACAGGTGGGCGAGCGGGCCGACCTCGATGCCTTCGCGCGCGTGCTGCTGCTCGTGGCCGGGCTTCTGCTGCTGTGGCGGCATCGCTATCCCGTCGCCGTCGCCTTCGGTACGGCCGGTGCCGCCATGGTCTACCTCGGCGCCGGATATCCGTACGGGCCCGTCTTCCTCACCGTGGCGATCAGCTGCTTCAACGCCATCGTCGCCGGGCATCGACGGGCCGCCTGGGCGGCCATGGGCACCTTGTGGGTCGGGCATGTGCTGGTCGCCCACTGGCTCTACCAGTGGCTCCCGCCCTCCGGGGACTCCGCCGCTCCCTGGGGACAGGAAGGTGTGGTCGCTGCCTGGGTCGTGGCCATCGTGGCGCTGTCGGAGCTGGTACGGACCCGGCGTGAGCAGTGGGCCAAGGAGCGGGCCGAGCGGGCGCAGGCGGCTCGGCGGCGGGCCGACGAGGAGCGGTTGCGGATCGCGCGGGAGCTGCATGACGTCCTGGCGCACAGTATCTCCGTCATCAACGTTCAGGCGGGCGTCGGACTCGCGCTCCTCGACTCCGATCCCGAGCAGGCCCGGACGGCGCTGACCACCATCAAGGCCCAGAGCAAGGAGGCGCTCGGCGAGGTGCGGCAGGTGCTCGACACACTCCGCGCGCCGGGTGACGCGCCGCGCGCGCCCGCGCCCGGGCTCGACCGGCTCCCCGAACTCGTGGACCAGGCCGCCGGCGCGGGCCTGACCGTCGAGGTGCACGGCACCCCGCCCCCGCTGCCGCCGGGCACCGACCTCGCGGCCTTCCGGATCGTGCAGGAAGCCCTCACCAATGTCGTACGGCACTCGGGATCGCGGCACGCGCGCGTGCACCTCGAGCACGAGGGCGGGGCGTTGCGGATCCGCGTCGACGACGACGGGCCCGCGACCGGCGCCGACGCGGGCGGCAGCGGCAACGGACTCGCCGGAATGCGGGAGCGGGCCGCCGCCCTGGGTGGCACGATCGAGGCGGGCCCGCGCGCCGACGGCGGTTTCCGGGTGCTCGCCGTACTGCCGCTCAGCGTGAAGGAGGACGACCGGTGATCCGCGTACTGCTCGCCGACGACCAGTCACTGGTGCGGGCCGGTTTCCGGGCGCTGCTCGACGCGCAGCCCGACATCGAGGTGGCCGGAGAGGCCGCCGACGGCGAGGAGGCGGTGCGCGCGGTGCGTGAACTCGCCCCCGATGTCGTGCTGATGGACATCCGGATGCCGGTGCTGGACGGGCTGGCCGCGACCCGGCGGATCACCGAGGACGACCGGCTGAAGGAGGTGAAGGTGGTCATGCTCACCACCTTCGAGCTCGACGAGTACGTCTTCGAGGCGATCCGCTCCGGGGCCTCCGGCTTCCTGGTCAAGGACACCGAACCGGATGAACTCCTGCGCGCCGTACGGGCGGTGGTCGGCGGGGACGCGCTGCTCTCACCGGGGGTGACCCGACGGCTGATCGCCGAGTTCGCAGCCCGTTCCAAGGAGCCCGCGGCCGCCGACGCCCTCACCGAACTCACCGAGCGGGAACGGGAGGTGATGGCCCTGGTCGGGATCGGCCTGTCCAACGAGGAGATCGCCCGCCGTCTCGTCGTCAGCCCTCTCACCGCCAAGACCCACGTCAGCCGAACCATGGTGAAGCTGGGCGCCCGCGACCGGGCCCAACTGGTCGTTCTCGCCTACGAGTCGGGATTGGTACGGCCGGGCTGGCTGGGCTGAGCCGCCCGCCGGAAACGCATCAGCACGCTGATCACACGGGCGGCGAGGAGCACCACGGCGAGCCACTTCCCGCCCTGCCACAGCAGCGACTCCACGGCCCCCGGAAGATCGAACAGCAGCGCCGGACCGACGACGGCCCCGAAGACCACCCCCGCCGCGAACACCGCGCTGAACAGCGCGTACCCCAACTCGACGACGAAGGCGTCCTGCTCGTCCTTGGTGCGCCGACCCCCGTGAAGACTCATGTACGGAGTGAAACAGGCGTGTGCCCGGCCGGGCAAGCGACAGCGACCCCGGCCGGGCACACGCGTGGAGGCGATCCCCCCTTAGGTCCTGTCGTCACATTCCCGCCTGCCCGGCGGGGTCTGGCACGCACTCCCCCAGAGGGGGGACCCCCAGCCGCGTTGCCGAACCGCCCACGTGGCTCCGCCACGAGGGCGCTCCGGCGCCTTGCGATCGCACGCGCCAGACCCCGCCGGGCCCGCCCTTCGGGCGGACGACGGGAATGTGACGACAGGACCTAGTCGCGGACCGGAACCCGGTCCGCCTCCGCCTCCCGCACGGTGGACTTGGCGACCACCACGGACGGCTGGGCCGGGCGCGACCCGCGCAGGCCCGTGAGTGTGATCAGCAGGCCCGCGAGGGCGACGAACGCCACCACCACGAAGCCGGGACGGTAGCTGTCGAGGACACCCTGCGGGGTGGGGCTGTCGGGTGCCCCGGCGGTCACGACCGCGGTCACCACAGCGAGGAAGATCGCGCCGCCCACCTGTACCGAGGTGTTCAGCAGACCGGAGACCATGCCCTGCTCGTGGTCGTCGACGCCGTTGGTGGCCTGGATGTTGAGCGACGGGAAGACCAGCGCACAGGCCGCGCCGATCAGCAGCATCGACGGCAGGATGGTCGCCGCGTACACCGGGTCGAGGTCGACCTGGAGGAACAGGGCGTAGCCGACGACCATGAGCGCGAAGCCCACCGCGATCAGCCGCTGGGTGCCGAAGCGGTCGACGATCGAGCCGACCTTCGTCGAGGAGAGCGCGACCAGCGCGCCCGCGGGCAGGAAGGCGAGCGCCGTGTGCAGCGCGGACCAGCCGAGCAGCGACTGCATGTAGAGCGTGGTCAGGAACTGGAAGCCGACGTACGAACCGAAGAACGCGATGGCGCCGAGCTGGGCGCGGATCTGGTTGCCCGAGCGCAGCACGCCGAGCCGGATCAGCGGGCCGGGCGAGCGCCGTTCGACCAGGACGAAGGCGGTCAGCAGGACGGCCACGGCGAGGAAGGACAGCAGTGTCCGGGCGGAGGCCCAGCCGACTTCGGGAGCCTGGACGACCGTGAACACCAGCAGCAGCATCGAGGCGGTGCCGAGGACGGCGCCGGGGATGTCGTAGCCGTTGTGGTCCTTCTCGCGCGGGGTGCGCGGGAGCATCTTCAGGCCCACCACCAGGGCGATCAGGGCGATCGGCGCGGGCAGCAGCATGGTCAGGCGCCAACTGGCCTCGGTGAGCAGTCCGGAGAGGACCAGGCCCATGGAGAAGCCGGTGGCCGCGCAGGTGGTGTAGATGGCCAGGGCCCGGTTGCGCAGCGTGCCCTCGGGGAAGGTCGTGGTGATGATCGACAGACCGGCCGGGGCCGTGAACGCCGCGCTCAGGCCCTTGATGAAGCGGCTGGCGATCAGCAGCGGACCGGAGTCGACGAGCCCGCCGAGCAGGGAGGCGAGCGCGAAGACGCCGAGAGCCACCAGGAAGACCTGCCGCCGGCCCAGCAGGTCGGCGGTGCGTCCGCCGAGGAGCAGCAGTCCGCCGTAACCGAGGATGTAGCCGCTGACGATCCATTGCAGCGTCGAGGTGGAAAGGCCCAGGTCGGCGCCGATGGACGGCAGGGCGACGCCGACCATCGAGACGTCCAGGGCGTCGAGGAACATCGCGGCGCAGAGCACCAGCAGGGTGCCCCACAGCCGGGGGGTCCAACGTCCGTCGGACGTGGGGGTGGTGAGCGGAGAGGTCATGTCGCAGACACTACATGCGCATGCATCGGATGCAAATGCATTTAAGTCCGATGCAACAAACTTGTTTCTCTGCTACGGTGCGGCCATGGCGGCGAAGAAGGCCGAGCAGGCGCTCGTGGACCAGTGGCGGGACATCCTGGCGCTGCACGCCCGCACGCAGTGCGAACTCGACCGTGCGCTGCATCAACACGGCTTGTGCGGCAGCGACTTCGAGGTGCTGGACGTGCTGGCGGTCGGCGCGTGCGCGCAGCGTGTGCAGGAGATCGCCGAGCATGTCCATCTGAGCCAGAGCGCCTTGTCGCGGCTGATTGCGCGCCTGGAGAAGGACGGCCTCGTCGGTCGCCACATGTGCCCCGAGGACCGGCGCGGGGTGAAGGTCGCGCTCACGGACAAGGGGCGCGCGCTGCACGGCGAGGTGCTGCCGGTGCAGCGCGCGGTGCTGACCCGGATGCTGTCGAACTGAACGCGGTCAGCCTCAGTTGACGGCGGACTTCTCCCGCCACAGCGCTGCCACCGCGGCGTCACCGTGCACGCTCGGGAGCGGCAGCCGGTTCCACAGCGCGGGATACAGCTGCGCGATCGGCCCGGCCACTTCGCAGTCGGCCTCCCCGACGTCCTCCCGCACCGCCGCCGGCGGCTCCTGGGACAGTCGTACGGTCCACACCGCGTCGTCCATGTCGGTCGCCCGCACCCGCAGGACCCGGGGCTCGGCGCAGCGGACCTGGCTCTTGTCGCGGGCGTGGACGCCGAGGAGCAGCTCGTCTATGCCGTCGGCGGCGAAGGCGGCGTCGATCCCGGTCGGCGTACCGCCGCGTGCCGCCTCCGCGTCGAAGCGGTGGATCGTGGTCTCGTGCGCCTGACGGCGGGCCCAGAAGGCGAGCGGGGACGGCGCGGGCAGGAAGTGCCAGCACTGGATGTCGGGTTGGGCGTCGGTGAGGGTGTCGACGAGCCGGCGGTGTCCCGCGCGGAACCAGGCCGTGAGCTCGGTGCCGTCGAGGTCGGGCGGACCCGCGGCGGGCTGGAAGGCGGTGTGTCCCTCGGCGACGAACGCGGTCGCCCAGCGGTGCACCTTGCCCGTGTGCCGCAGCAGGTCACGCACCTGCCACTGAGGGCAGGTCGGCACCTTGGCTTCGGTCCCGGCCCGCTCGGCCGCCTCGGCGAGCAACTCGCCCTCCCGGTCCAGGACGTGGATGAACTCGGCAGTCTCCATGGGGCCGAGTGTGCCCGATGGAGTGCGGTCGAAGGGTAGTGGCCGTAAGGGTTTCGTCATCGGTTCAGGGATGCCGTACGCGTCGGTGATCCGTTGGAATGAGAGCCGACAGGAACTCTCAGGGATCGGGGGAAGGTTATGGGGCGCGTACGGAAGTCGCTGATCGTCGGGGTGCTGGTGGTGGCCGTCGCCGGGGTCGGGCTCGGGCTGTACTGGTTCCAGCCGTGGAAGCTGTGGCAGGACGAGACGGTGGACGAGGCGCTGCCAGTGGCGGTGGGGACCTCCGCGCCACCCGCGACCGCGGATCCGTCCGCGCCGGCCGGTCCACGGATCCTGGCCCGCGGCGAGCTGATCAGCCACGAACACGACACCTCGGGCAGTGTGAAGCTCGTACGGCTGGCCGACGGATCCCATGTCGTCCGGCTGGAGAACCTCGACACCAGCAACGGCCCCGACCTCCGCGTCTGGCTGACCGACGCCCCCGTGAAGGAGGGCACCGCCGGCTGGCGCGTCTTCGACGACGGGCAGTACGTCAGCCTCGGCAAGCTCAAGGGCAACAAGGGCAGCCAGAACTACATCGTCCCGGCCGACCTCGATCTGACGCGGTACAGCAGCGTCAGCATCTGGTGCGACCGGTTCGACGTCTCGTTCGGAGCGGCGGAGCTTGCGCAGGCCTGAGCCTCCGGTCGGCCTTACCGCAGCCCGGCAGGACTCTGCGCTCATGGCGGCCTGAGCCCGCCGTACGCGCAGAGTCGCCGTCAGCCGCTTGCCGTGTGCCGGGTCGCGAAGCCGATGGCCGCGGCGACGGCGGCCAGGACCGCGACGCTGGTCAGGGCCATGGGCAGGGAGGACCACTCGGCCATGAAGCCGATCGCGGGCGGTCCGAGGAGCATGCCGCCGTAGCCGAGGGTGGAGGCGGTCGCGACGCCGCTCGGGCCGGCGAGGGCGCCGGCGCGTTCGATGGCGACCGGGAAGAGGTTGGCGAGTCCGAGGCCGGTGATGGCGAAGCCGACCAGCGTGGCCCATACGGAGGGGGTGAGCGAGCCGAGGAGCATGCCCGCGGCCGCGGTGGCGCCACCGACCACGACGGTACGGGTGCGGCCGAGCCGCTGGAGGAGCGTCGACCCGGTCAGCCGGCCGAGCGTCATGGCGAGCGCGAAGCAGGAGTAGCCCACCGCCGAGAGTCCCGGCGAGGCGTCCAGGTCCTGCTCGAGATGCAGGGCACCCCAGTCGGCCATCGCGCCCTCGCCGTACGCCGTGCACAGCGCGATCAGCCCGAAGACGGTGACGAGTCCACGGGTACGGCGGTCCAGGCGCCGTGGGCTCGCCTCCCGTGGTCGCGCCACCTGCGGCGGTTCGATCCGCAGGAGGACGCGCCCCGCGAAGAGGGTCACCAGGAGCCCGACGACGGTGAGGCCGAACAGGTGCCGCGTGGGGGAGAGGCTTCCGGCGACCAGCCCGCCAAGGCCCGCGCCCACCATTCCGCCCAGGCTGAAGGCCGCGTGGAAGGTGGGCATGATCGGCCGCTGGAGCGCGGCGACGAGGTCGACGGCGGCGCTGTTGAAGGCGACGTTGATGCTGCCGTAGGCCGCGCCGAACAGCAGGAGCACGGCGGTGAGTGCCGGGACGGAGTGGGTGAGCGGGGGGAGGGCGACGCTGAGGGAGAGCAGTACGGCGCAGACGACGGTGACCGGATGGGTGCCGTAGTGGCGGCAGAGGCGGCCGGTGAGCGTCATGGTGATGACGGCGCCCGCGGAGACGCCGAGGAGGGCGACTCCGAGGGCGCCGGCGGAGGCGTTGACCTGTTCCTTGATGGCGGGGATGCGGACGACCCAGCCGGCGAAGACGAAGCCGTCGAGGGCGAAGAAGATGGTCAGGGCGATGCGGAGGCGGGTGAGGTCGGTGGTCGTGCCCGGCACGACCTTGTGCGAGCGGGGTTTGTTTATTTGCGGCACAAAGTCAGGCTAGGTCTGGGGTGGGGTGGGGGCAAGGCCCTCGGTGGTGCTCGTCCGTGGCTACGGCGCGGTTGACGCCCTGGCGTCGACCAGCCAACAGGCCGCGGTGAAGCGGACTTCCGCGCCCTGCACATACGGTTCGAAGGCCGCGCGGACCGTCTCGATGACGCGTGGCCGGATCTTTTCGTCCACGTCGGGGAGGATCAGGCCGAGCGGTCCGAGCCGGGTGAAGTAACCCACCAGCTCACTCTCGGGCAGGGCGCAGGACAGTTCGACCGGCCGGATGTCGATCTCGGCCCAGCCGCTCTCCGTCAGGATGCCGCGGACCTTGTCCGGGTCCGCGAAGGCGAACTGGCCCGGCCCGTCCGGTCGTCGGGCGGGAAGGTCCGGTACGAGGGGGGCCGCGGCGCGTTCGGCCGTCGTCATGAACGGATTCTCCGCGGCGCCGCGCCAGGCGATGAACCGCAGCGGGGCGTCGTCCTTGGCGGCCCGCCGAAGATTGGCGAAGGCCCGGACGGAGTCGGTGAAGAACATGACGCCCAGGCGCGAGACGACGGCGTCGAAGCCGGCGGGTTCGAACGCGTGATGTTCGGCATCGGCCAGGATGAAGGTCGCCGCCCCGCCCTCCCGCGCGACCCGCTCCCGGGCAGCGGCGATCATCGTCTCGGAGATGTCGATGCCCACGGCACGACCGGTGGGACCGAGCCGCCGTGCGACGGCCAGCGTGGTGCTGCCGGTGCCGCAGCCGACGTCGAGCACCTGGTCTCCGTGCCCGGCGGACACGCTCTCGAGGAGCAGCTCCTCCAGCGGCCTGAGCATCGCGTCCAGCAACTCCTGTGTCTCGACCCAGGCGTGGCCGGCGCGCTTCCAGCGGGCCGCCTGATCGTCGTCGGCCAGGTGTTTCACATCCATGATCGCCTCCCGTGCTTGCTATCCGCGGCTGGGGATGACAGCTTGCTACTTCAAGTCGACTTGAGGTCAAGAAGATGACAGACCTGGACATCGGTGAGGTGGCGCGACGCGCGGGCGTTCCCGCCTCGACCCTGCGGTTCTACGAGGAGAAGGGACTGATCGCCTCGACCGGCAGGCGGGGCCTGCGCCGCCAGTACGATCCCGCCGTACTGGAGCGCCTCGGGCTGATCGCGATGGGCCGCACCGCCGGGTTCTCCCTCGACGAGATCGCGAGCATGTTCGCGCCGGACGGACAGCCACGCATCGACCGCCAAATGCTCGCCTCCAAGGCGGAGGAGTTGGAGAGACGGATCCGCGAACTGAGTGTCCTGCGCGACTCCCTCCGGCACGCCGCCGCCTGCCCCGCACCGAGCCACCTCGAATGCCCCACCTTCCGCCGCCTCCTCAAGGCCGCGGCGTCCGGCGCCGTCGGGACACCGAGGAGACGGGGCTCCCGTAGATCATCATTACGTTGAGTGAGGGGTTCTGACGCACGAGCGCCGTCCTCGGGGCACCGCGTCCGCCGGCCGACTGTGCGGCCCACGCCCTTGGTGCGACGCTTGAGGGGCAGGTATCCGCCGAGGGGACTCGGGAGGTCGCGATGGGACGTGACGTGCCGGCCCTGGTGTTCACGCGCGAGGACCGCCGTCGGTACCGGGAGAAGATGCACTCCTGCCTCGATGTGCTGGCGCAGATGCTGCGCGAGTCGAGCTTCGAGAGTGAGCGCCCCCAGGTCGGTCTTGAGATCGAACTCAATCTCGTGGACGAGGACGGACTGCCCGCGATGCGGAACACCGAGGTGCTCCAGGCCATCGCCGACCCCGCCTGGTCGAGCGAGCTGGGCCGCTTCAACCTGGAGATCAACATCCCGCCCCGGCGGCTGACGGCCGGCGGCCCCGGCGACTGGGAGCAGGCGATCCGCGCAGCACTCAACCACGCCGAGGAACGCGCCTCGGCCGTGGGCGCGCACCTGATCATGATCGGCATTCTGCCGACCCTGGGGGAGTCGGACGTGGGTGAGTCCGCCCTGTCCGGCGATCCGCGCTACCGGCTGCTCAACGAGCAGATCTTCGCGGCACGGGGCGAGGACCTGCGGATCAGGGTGGACGGCGTGGAGCAGCTGTCGACGTACGCCGACACCATCACCCCCGAGGCCGCCTGCACCAGCACCCAGTTCCATCTGCAGGTCTCACCGAAGGATTTCGCCGACTACTGGAACGCGGCCCAGGCCGTCGCGGGCGTACAGATCGCCCTGGCCGCCAACTCGCCCTTCCTCTTCGGGCGGGAGCTGTGGCGCGAAACCCGTATCCCCCTGTTCGAGCAGGCCACCGACACCCGCCCCCAGGAGATCAAGGCGCAGGGAGTACGGCCCCGGGTGTGGTTCGGGGAGCGCTGGATCACCAGCGTCTTCGACCTGTTCGAGGAGAACGTGCGCTACTACCCGGCCCTGCTGCCGCTGTGCGACGAGGAGGACCCGCAGCAGGCGCTCGACCTCGGCGGGGCACCCCAGCTGGGCGAACTGACGCTGCACAACGGCACGATCTACCGATGGAACCGGCCGATCTACGCCGTCACCGACAGCGGCCCGCACCTGCGCATCGAGAACCGTGTCCTGCCCGCAGGACCCACCGTCGCCGACATCATCGCCAACGGCGCCTTCTACTACGGCCTGACCCGCGCCCTGGTCGACGAGGACCGTCCGGTCTGGACGCGGATGTCCTTCACGGTCGCCGAGGAGAACCTGCACAGCGCGGCCCGCGACGGCATCGACGCCCGTCTGTACTGGCCCGGTACGGGCGAAGTACCGGTCGCGGAACTGGTGTTGCGGCGTCTGCTGCCCCTGGCCCACCGGGGCCTTGAGCTGGCCGGCATGGACGCGGAGTGGCGCGAGCCCCTGCTCGGCGTCATCGAGCAGCGCTGCGTCACCGCCCGTAACGGCGCCCTGTGGCAGGCGGAGACGGTCCACCACCTCCAGAAGGCCGCCTCCACCGACCGGAGCGAGGCGCTGCGGCAGATGACCACGGCGTACATGGACTACATGCATCTCAACGCGCCCGCACACACATGGCCCGTGGACTGACCGCTGCGGCCTCGGCGGGGCGACCTGTCGTCACGCCCTTGTCATCCGCTCGGCGTCCGTGTGCCGACGACGCGGGATCCAAGGCCAGGGCGGGCCCGGCCGCGGCGCGTCGGACTCCTGCGAGCGCTCCGGGGCTGCCGCGAGATGGTGTTGCAGATCGATGTGCCGGAACTGGTGCACGGCCCCCGTCTGCCGTAGTACGCCGCGGTGTTCGTGGGCGTCGGTGAGGAAGGCCGTCAGGTCGCGGGGGAGTTGGCGGCGGGCGGCCAGGTGGTGGCGGGTGAGCGTGTAGTACCACCAGGCGTTGTGGCTGAGCGCCGCGGCCAGGCCGACGGTGACGCCGTAGGCCAGAGCGCGGTCGAGGATATGGGCCGGGGTCATCGCGATGGGCCGTCCGTCGGTGGTGCCCCGGCCCAGGCCGTAGAAGAGCCCGTCCTGGGCTGCGTAGTCGATGCCGTAGCAGAGGGTGAAGGCGGCGGCGATCGCCATGCCTACGGCGATCCAGAGCCGGCCGAGGATTCTTCGGTCCTGCTGGAGGAGTGTGACCGGGGCCGTCGGGGCGGTGAGGTCGGCCGGTTTTCCGGTGAGGCCGTGGGCGACTCCGACCGCGAGGCCGAATGCGCACGAGAAGGCGAGCATCGTGGTGACGGGGTAGGAGGACGCGGGGCTGAGGAGCGACTGGAGCCTGAGGACCGCCCAGTGGGTGACGCCGACGGCACAGCCGCCGGCGAGCCCCGTGAAGAAACCCCGCCAGTCCCAGGACCAGCGTGTGCGCACGGTCGGGGTGGCGCCCGGGCGGCGTGCGGACAGCCGCCCGGCCCGGTCGCCGACCGCGCCGCCCGCCAGCGCGTACACCGCGGCGGCGGCCAGGGCGCCCACGGCCGCGGCCGTCGGAGGGTGATTGAGACGGTACGAGAAGAAGAGGGCGGCCCCGGTCGTGAAGCCGAGGGCGCACATGCGGTGGTCCCAGGACCAGCGAGGACGGGGGCCGGAGTTCGCGAGTCTGCTGGCCAGCGCGCCCACGATGCCGCCGACGAAGCCGTACGCGAGCCCGTTGGCGGTGGTGGCCGCCGGCCATTGCCACTGACCCGTGGCCAGCACATGGGTCAGCCCCTCGGCGGCGCCTCCGGTCAGGCCGGCGACAAGACCGCAGCCGATCCCGCCCGCGATCCCTCCGGCAAGGCCCGCGACCATGGCCGCGGGCGGACCCGTCAGCCAGCCGGAGTCCAGGCCGGCGAACAGCGCCGTGAGCCTGCCTACGACGGTGGCGGCGCCCCAGGCCACGACACCGAGGACGGCTCCCGTCACCACCTGGGCATACCGCCGGGGCAACGCCCGCCGCAACTGCCACCAGGCCAGGTCGGTGCTGCCGCCCAAGGTGTGCTGAAGGTGGCGGGCGAGACAGCGCAGAGCCTCTTCCGCCTGCTCGGCGGACCACCGGCACGGATAGCTGGGGTGCGGGCGGTAGGCGGCCGGTACGTACGCGTCGAAGAGGTGGGACCGTACGGCCGCGGTGTCGGGGAAGCGGAGCTCGTCGCACAGGTCCGCGGGGGTGGGCAGCTCGGTCACCCGCTCTCCCGGGCGGGGGTTGTACACCGTGCGGGCCAGGAACAGCATCAACGGTGAGGTCAGCGCGCGGGCCACGGGGGCGTCGGTGCCGAGCAGACGGATCACCGGAGCCCAACGGGCCGTCGCGGAGTCCTGGCCGCCCGCGTCCCGTTGCAGGTATGCGGCGATGGCCGGGGCTTCCAGAGGGCGCAGTTCGACGGCGGCGGCACCGCTGAGCTTGACCGGTACCCCGTGGGCCGGGGCGAGTGTGTCGCCGTACTCCGTCAGTCGGCTGGTCAGCACCAGTGGACGGCCTGGCGGCAGCGCGGTGTTGATGGCGTCCAGGGCCATCGCGCGGCACGGTTGCGGTAGTTCGTCGAACCCGTCGAGGATCGGCAGGATCAGCCGGTGCTCCAGCAGCCGTCGCCCGTGGCCCGCCTCGGGATCACCGAGACCGGTGTAGTCGCGCGTGAGCCGTTCCGCCATCCAGGATTCCAGCGTCCGCTCCTCGGGATTCCACGAGGCGAGCGAGAACAGCACCGGGACGGGGCCGCCCGGTGCCCGTTCGGTGGTGAGGGCCAGGAGGAGACGGATGAGCAGCATCGTCTTTCCGCTGCCCGGCCCGCCCAGGACGACCAGGCGGCGCGTCGGCACGCGCTCCAGGAACACCTCGGTGATCTCTGCGCCGGTGCCGCTCAGGCCGTCCGGTCCGGTGGCCCAGCCGGTACGGGATGCCGACCGCTCGTCGGCCAACTCCCGCAACAGGGGCCAGGTTTCGACGTACCGGGCATCCGCCGCCTGCCAGGAGACCGGCAGCGGATAGGGGTCGTTGAGGCGCCGTACCCGGGCCTCGGACTCCCACTGCTGCCGTACGGCCACCGCCAGTCGGTCGGCGACGCGGGCCAGGTCGTCGCCCCCGGCGGTCTCGCGCCGGTCGACGCGCAATGTCGCCCAGGACAGATACATGCCGCCCACGGACGGAAGCAGAGCGGCCACCGTCTCGGCCATCCGCAGATCGAAACGGACGGCGATGCACACCGCCCCCGCCATGCCGCCGACCGACAGCACGAGATAGAGCGCACCGACCCGACGAGTCCGCCAACCAGTCCCCATGGCCGGATTTTCGGGCCGCGGACCCATCGGATGCGCTGGAACAGGGGTTTCGCCCCACGGATGAGTGACTTCGGGGCAGTCCGCTATCCGGTGGGCGCCTGCCGGGACCGGTCCGACACCCCTATCTCGAGGAACGCCGTCTTCGTCGTCCCGAGGTACTCCAGTGTCGTGCGGTCGAAGACCCACGTGTGGTCGCCCGTCGAGGCGTCCGTGTAGGTCAGGCCGATGCCCTTGCGGCCGGCGGCGTCCTGGGTCTCGTGGTCGACTCGGATGCTGGGCATCTGGGCCGCCGTTCGGTAAAGGGCCGCGCTGAGGTCGGGGAGGAGAGTGGCCTCCTCGAGGACGGTCTCGATGTACTCGAAGACCGCCTCCTCCTGGCTGGACTCCACGTCGTTCGTATCGCCGTACAGCTTCTTCCGCAGGGCGTCGGGGTCGGTGGGCAGGGACTGGAGTTCGCGGTAGGTGAGGTACGGGGCGCCGTACACGGGGCCTTCGACCCGCTGGGAGGTGTCGGGGGCCGTGGTCGAGTCGGCGTTGGACGGCAGCGGGTCCACGCGGATCCAGCCGTCCCGCTTGCCGTCGACCGCGTTCCACTCCTCGCGCTGCACGGCGTCGCGCATCACGTGCTTGCTGATGCCGAGGACGGAGCCGGAGCCCCGGGTCTTGGTGTAGATGTACTGGTCGTTCCGTACCTTGGTCGCCGGGCGTTCGGCGGCCACCGTGGCGATACGGTCCAACAGCTGTACGGCTTCGCGGTGTTGGGCCGCGGTGACGGGGGCGGGGCGGTTGTCGTCGTCCAGGGCCACCACTCCCAGGGTCACCGCCGCCGCCAGCGCCAGTGGTGCCGCGAGCAGGGCGATCCGTCGGCGGGGGGAGTGGGGGCGTTCCAGGAGTTCGCGGGCGGTCGGCTTCGGCGCGGGGGACTGTTCTTCGGTGAACTGGCGCATCAGGTGTTCCTTGAGGACGGTGTGGCGGTCCTGCGGGAGCACCGGGTTGCCCGGGGCGGGCAGCAGCTCGGCCAGATCGGCGTATTCGGCAGGCTCGTTGCGGCGTCGCGGGTCGGTGTTCATCGCTTCTTCTCCTGCGGGGACCGAGCCGCCTGGTGGCGGCTGCCCGGTATCTGTCCGGTCGCCGGGGGGCGTTGCGTCCCGCTCGGCCCTGTTGCCCGGTCGAGTTCGAGCTCGGTGAGTCTGCGCAGCCGTTTTCTGGCGCGCGAGAGTCTGGCGCGTACGGTGCCGACGGCCACGCCCAGTGCCTCGGCCGCCGAGGCGGCGTCCAGGCCCTCCCAGACGCAGAGCGTGAACACCTCCCGCTCGCCCCGGCGCAGTCGGCTCAACGCCTTGTGCGCGGCGGCCAGTTCCTCGGCGTCGGCCAGGCGCTGGGTCACCTCGTCGGCGAAGTCCGGTACGGGGGTGGCGGGTGGCAGCCGGGCGAGTGCGGTCCGGTGACGTCTGGCGGCTCGCGAGGTGTTGCGCAGGACGTTCGTGGCGATGCCGAGCAGCCAGGGGCGCAGGCTGTCGCCGTCCGGAAGCACCCGTTCGCGCAGGCGCCAGGCCTCCAGGTAGGTCAGTGACACGATGTCGTCGGCCGCACTCCAGTTGCCCGTCACCCGGACGGCATGCCGGTGCACCACCGACGCGTGCTCATCGAAGAGTTGCCCGAACGCGTCCGGATCCCCGGCCCGTATGCGGGCGCGCAGTGAAAGTTCCACACTGTTCCCTGTCCTGGGCGGGGGGTGCGCTGCGGTGATGC
Source organism: Streptomyces sp. NBC_00287 (assembly GCF_036173105.1). NCBI lineage: Bacteria > Bacillati > Actinomycetota > Actinomycetes > Kitasatosporales > Streptomycetaceae > Streptomyces > Streptomyces sp. NBC_00287. The sequence goes on along the minus strand of NZ_CP108053.1, from coordinate 930,630 downwards.
GCGTCACATGGGCAGCGTGCCGTCGTCGTTCATCGACTCAACTTAGTGCGGTGAGTGAACTCATGGCCTCAGGGGCGTCGGCAGAGGGGTCCTCCGCGACCTCGGCGGGCCCCTGGACACGTTCCGGGTGTGGTGCGCGGCCTCCGGGTCACCCGCTTCCCGGCGTGCCCTCACCCGCCCGTCCATGACCTCGTCGGAGCGGCTCTGACCTGGTGTTTTCCTGGATTCCGCCTAGGCTGGGGAGGTCTGCCGGACGCCATGGGAGGGGTCTTCGTGAGTGGAGAAGGCACGGGGTACGACGCTGCCCGGATCGAAGTGCTGGAGGGGCGGGAAGCCGTTCGGAAGCGGCCCGGGATGTGGGCCGGCTCGGTCGGCGAACGCGGTCTGCATCACCTGGTGTTCGAGGTCGTGGGCCGGGCGGTGAACCGCAGCGGCTCCGTCGACGTCACGCTCACGTCCGACGGCGGAGTTCGGGTCACCGACGAGGGGTCGCGACGTGCACGTGTGGCCACCGCAGACACCGACGACCCGGCTGTCGAAGCGCAGTTGACCAGCCTCCACGCCGGGTCCGAGCCCAGTGGCCGGCACATCGCGGCCGTGGGTGATCACATCGGTGGGCTCTTCGTCGTCAACGCCCTGTCGAGCCGGCTGACGGCCGAGGTGCAGCGCGACGGTGTCCGTGAGATCCAGGAGTACGAGCGTGGTGTCGCGGTTGCCCCGCCCGCTGCCATCGGCGCGGCGACCGGAAGCGGGACGACCATCGCCTTCTGGCCCGACACGGAGATCTTCGAGACGACGTGGTGCTCGTTCACCGTGCTGGCGGAGCGCTTCCGGCAGGTGGCCTTTCTCAACCGGGGCCTGCGGATCTCGCTGACCGACGAACGCCCGGCGGGCGAGGCCCGGATGGTGCGGTTCCGTTTCCCGGAGGGAGCGCGGGACTTCGTGGCCACCCTCGACGCGGAGACGGGGTCGGCCATCGATCCGGACGTCATCGGCTTCGAGCGGGAGGAGCCGAAGATGGCGGGGACGATGGAAGTGGCCCTGCTGTGGAGCGGCTCCGGCGAGGAGCGCATACGCGGCTTCGTCAACAGCCGGGCTACTCCTCAGGGCGGCACGCACGTGGAAGGCTTCCGAGACGGAGTTGCGGCCGCGATCACCGCGTACGGGCGGAAACGGGGGGCGCTGGTGGCGTACTTCGAGCCCTACGCCGATCTGCTCGGCGAGGGTCTCACGGCCGTCGTGTCGGTGAAGCTCGACCATCCTGAATTCCTCGGCGCCACGCGCGGGCTGCTGGGCAACCCCGAGGTACGGGGCTGTGTCGGAGAGGCCGTCCGGGATCACCTCGGCACCTGGTTCGAGGACCACCCGGAGCGGGCCGCGGAGATCGTGGACCGCATCGTCCGAGTCATCCACCAGGACTGACCGACGCCGTCACCCCTCGCGAGCCGCGTCGGCCGGCCGGGGATTGCGCGCTTGTGGTCGGCCTGTGGCGTACAGCGCGTGCCGCCCAGGCGGACGCGGCACGGATACGTCATCGGCATTCCTCCGTAACACTCCTGACGGACCCTCGACTGGCACGTCCGGTCTCACGAGCAACTCACCCCCCACAGGTGACCGGGTTGACAGGACGTCGCGCCCTGGGCCGGTCGGGCCGGGCGCGGGTGAGGAGGAGTGGATGGCTGCGGAGAGAACTACGGGATCGCGGCGTGACTTCCTGCGGTCCGTCGGGGTCGCCGGCGGTGCGGGAGTGCTCTATTCGGCGATGGGGGCGTTGGGGCTCGCGCCGGTGCCCGAGGTGCGGGCGGCGGAGTATCGGGCGCCGCAGGCCGGGGACTTCGCGCTCAGTGGGCGCAGTGGGAAGAAGGTGCTCGTTCTCGGGGGCGGTATAGCCGGTCTGGCCACCGCGTACGAACTCGGCAAGGCCGGCTACGACTGCCGGGTCCTGGAGGCCAAGGACCGGCCCGGCGGGCGGAATTGGACCGTGCGCGGCGGTACGAGTCTCACCGACCTGGACGGGCGTGCGCAGACGGCCTCGTTCAGCAAGGGGCAGTACATGAACGCCGGGCCCGCCCGGCTGCCCCAGTCGCATGTCACGCTGGAGTACTGCCGCGAACTGGGCGTCCCCATCGAGGTGTTCACCAACCAGAACGCCAACGCGTACATCTACCACGAGAAGAGCGCCGCCCTCGCCGGGCAGCCGATGCGTTGGCGCACCGCGAAGGCCGATGTCTACGGCTATGTCTCCGAGCTGCTCGCCAAGGCCACCGACCAGGGCGCCCTGGACGCCGAACTCACCGGCGCCGACAAGGAGCGGCTGATCGCCTTCCTGCGCAACTTCGGCGCCATCAAGGGCAAGGCGGACGGTTACGCCTACACCGGCAGCGACCGCCGCGGCTACTCCGTCGAGCCCGGCGCCGCCTTCGAAGCGGGCACGATGCTCGGCCCGGTGCCATCGTTGTCGGACGTCATCGCAAGCGGCGTAGGACAGCGCTTCTCCTTCGAATTCGGCTACGACCAGGCCATGCTCATGTTCCAGCCGGTCGGCGGCATGGACGCCATCCCCCACGCCCTCGCCAAGGCCATCGGGCCGGACCGGATCACCTATGGCGCCGAGGTGCTGGAGGTGACCAATCTGGCGGACGGCGCCGATGTCACCTACCGGGACGCCCAGGGCCGCACCCGTACCCGGCACGCGGACTTCGTCGTCGCCGCCGTACCGCCCATGGTGATGGCCCGTATCAAGCACAACCTCGGCGCGGACGTCACCGCCGCGCTGAAGTACCCCACCGCCACACCCGTCGGCAAGATCGGCCTGGAGTACCGCAGCCGCTGGTGGGAGACCGACGAGCACATATACGGAGGCATCACGCCCACCGACACCGACCTGGCCACCATCTGGTACCCGTCCTACGGCTACCACGGTCGCCGCGGCACCCTCGTCGGCTACTACAACTTCGGTGCGGACGCCCTGACTTACAGCGCGTTGCCGCACGAGGAGCGGCTCGCCCGGGCGGTGAGCCGGGGTGTGAAGATCCACGGTGAGAAGTATCGCACAGAGCTCGACCACTCCTTCAGCGTGGCCTGGCACCGCACCCCGTACATCGAGGGCGGCTGGGTCGGCTGGGCCTCGCAGAACGGCCCGGAGTACCGGCTCCTCAACCAGCCCGCCGGACATGTCTACTTCGCCGGGGACTGGCTCAGCCATGTCATCGCCTGGCAGCACGGCGCGTTCAGCTCGGCCCGCAAGGTCGTGACCGACATCCACGAGAGGGTGATGGCCGCATGAAGCGACGTACGAAGGTCGTCATCGGTACGGCGCTGACCGCGTCGCTCCTCACCGGCGGCACCGCGCTCGCCGATGCCCGCGGCTGGTGGCCGGGGCCGAAGGACGTACGCGTGATGCTGCCCGACGGACAGTCCAACCCGGCCATCGCGAACGGCGTGGCGACGGGCGGGGAAGTGGCCCTCTACCAGAGCAGCGGTCTCGGGCCCTCCGCGCTCAACCCCGCGGCGCCGGAGGGGAGTCCGGAGCGCTGGACCGACCCGTCGCTCACCGAGGGCGCCCAGGGTGTCACGGTCACCGAGGCGCAGGCGCTCGTGGTGCTGCGCAACATCAGGACCAATCTGGAGGCCGCGGGGCTCACCCCGGCCGACGTCATCACGATGAAGTGCTATCTGATGAAGCCGCCCGGCGCCGAGACCGCCGACTACGCGGGCTGGAACCGCGCGTACCGGCAGTATTTCGCCAACATCGACCTGACGACTCATCAAGTGGTCGCCGTTCCGATGGGCACCTCGACGCCCAAGGCACCGCTGCTTGCCAACAAGGCCCGTCCCGCGCGGGCCACGATGGAGGTCGCCTCGCTGGCGGTCAAGGGCTGGCTGGTCGAGGTCGAGGTGACGGCGGCGTACCGGAAACGCTGACGGGTGAAGATCGGCCGAGAAACGCCGGGGCGGGACCGCGAGCCGGGTCCCGCCCCGTACGTTTCCCCCATCCGTCCTGCCCCTCAACTCCGTCCACCGGGAGTTCTCTTGGACGTCGAAGACACCTCAGCCTCTCCTCTCTCCCGCCGTCGATTCCTCCAGGCCGGCGCCACCGCCACCGCGCTGGTCACCATCGGCACCCCCGCCGAAGCCGCCGAAGCCTCCCCTGCGACGACCCTCTCCCTCACCGCCGCCACGGGCGGCTCCGCGACCCTCTCGCCCTCCGGGGACACGCTCGTCGCCGAAGTCCAGAACGTCCTCTGGTCCGTGCCGCGCACCGGAGGCACCGCCGTTGCGCTGACCCCGCCCGGCCTCGAACCGACCCGGCCGCAGTACTCGCCCGACGGCAGCCGTCTCGTCGTCTGCGCCTACCGTGGCGGCGGGTTCCACCTCTGGACGCTGCGGCCCGACGGCAGCGATCTGCGTCAACTCACCGACGGACCTTGGGACGACCGCGGCCCGGCCTGGTCGCCGGACGGCACCCGGATCGCGTTCGCCTCCGAGCGCGGCGGCGACACCGTGACCGGCAGCCCGTACCGGATCTGGGTCGTCGACGTGCGCACCGGCGCGCTCACCCGGCTCACCGGACGCGACGGCGCCTGGGAGGACTTCGACCCCACCTGGTCGTCCGACGGCGAGCGCGTGCTGTTCGTCCGCGCGACCGTCACCGCGACCGGCGCCCTCCGGGCCTCCACCGTCGCCTCCGTGGCCGCCGACGGCTCGGGGCCGGTCACCACCGAGCACACCGACGACTCCGGCGCCCAGGTCATGACCCCGGCCGTGTCACCGTCCGGCCGCCTCGCCTATCTGCGTACGACGGCCTCGCCCGCCGCCTCCTGCACGCTCGTCGTGGCCGGCGAACCGGTCGCCGTCGAGGGCGACGTCCTGCCCGCCCCGCCCCGCTGGGCGGACCGCGAACGGCTGCTGTTGAACGTCGACGGCCACTTCCGCCTCCTCGACCCCGCGGCGCCCGCAGCCGGCGAGCAGATCCCGTTCACCGCCTCGATGCCGGTGCGACGGCCCCACTACCGCGGCAAGAAGTACGACTTCGAAGGCGCCGGCACCCGGCCCGTGCGCGCGCTGCACCTCCCCGCCCTCTCACCCGACGGTCACAGCGTGGCGTTCGCCGCGCTCAACGCCCTCTGGATCGCCGACACCGAGAACGGACGCGCACCCCGGAAGATCCTCCAAGTCCCGCCCACCCGCTATGTGTTGGCGTCGACCTGGACGCCCGACGGCGATGCGTTGCTGTACGCCGACGACCGCGACGGCCTCTTCTCTGTGCGCCGCCGTGAACTCGACTCGGGCGCCGAGACGGTCCTCGCCGAGGGCGGCCGCGTCTTCCCCGCGCTGTCGCCCGACGGGAGGAGGCTGGCCTGTCTGGACATGTCCGGGAACCTGGTGGTGCGGGATCTGCCCGACGGCGCTGAGGAAGTTCTCGCGGCGCCGCTGGGAGGGGGTGGAATCCCCGGCCGCCCCAGTTGGTCGCCGGACGGACGGTATGTGGCTCTGTGCGACCGCAATCGCCTCAACCAGCGCTTCCGTGAGGGCTACAACCTCATCCGGGTCGTCGACACGACCACCAAGACCGCCGTCCTGCACGCCCTCGCCCCGCACACCTCGCTCTCCGACCGCTACGACTCAGGGCCGGTCTGGTCTCCGGACGGCCGCTGGATGGCCGTGATCGCCGAGTCGGCGCTGTGGCTGCTGCCGGTCCGCGCCGACGGCACCCCCGACGGGGAACCGCGCCGACTGACCACCGAATCCGCCGACCACCCCTCCTGGTCCGGCGACTCCCGCACCCTGCTCTACCTCTCGGCAGGCAAACTGCGCCTGATCGACATCGAGTCCGGCACGGCCCGTACCGTCCGGGTCCCGCTCGACTACCGCAGACCGACGCCCGCCGACACGGTCGTGCACGCGGGCCGCTTCTGGGACGGCACCGGCGACGAGGTCCGCGAGGATGTCGATGTCGTCGTACGCGACGGCCGTATCGCCGAGGTCTCCGCGCACCGCGGCGAACGGCCCGCCGCACGACACGTCGACGCCTCCGGCCGTACCGTCCTTCCGGGCCTGTGGGACGCGCACACCCACCCCTGGCAGTCCACCTACGGCGGCCGGCAGTGCGCGCTTCAGCTCGCCTACGGCATCACCACCGCCGTCTCGCTCGGTGGCTTCGCCTACGAACAGGCCCGGATCCGGGAGGCCGTCGCCGCGGGAGTGCTCGCCGGACCGCGGCTGCTGGCCACCGGCGAACTCCTCGACGGGGCCCGCGTCGCCTACAGCATGGGCCGCGCCCACGGCACCCGCGAGGGCCTGCACCGGACGCTGGCCCGTGCGGCGGCGCTGGACTGGGATTTAGTGAAGACGTACGTACGCGCCCCCGGCTGGATGATGAAAGAGGCCGCGGACTTCGCCCACGAGCGGCTCGGGGTGCGCAGCGGAAGCCATCTGTGCACCCCAGGCGTACAGCTCGGGCAGGACTTGACGACCCATCTGCAAGCCACGCAGCGGCTGGAGTTCGGGCACGCGACCTCCGCCGGGGGCCGGGCGTACCAGGACGTCGAGGAGATCTACACCAAGGCCGGCTTCCATCTCGTCGCCACCCCGTTCACGGCGTTCCCCCTGCTGGGCTCCGATCCCGCGCTCGCCGAGGACCCGCGCGTCACCACCCTCATGCCGCCGTGGGACGTCGTGCTGGTCCGCCAGCAGGCGGCGCATCCGCCCACCGCACCGCAACTGGCCACGCTGGACCGTGAGTTCGCCATCTACCGGCGCATCCTCGCGGGCGGCGGCCTCGTTGCTCTGGGCACGGATCAGCCGATCGTCCCCATCGGACTGCATCTGCACCTGGCGCTGCGGGCACTGCACCGCGCGGGACTGTCCCCGGCCGAGGCGCTGCGCACCGCCACCGTGCTGCCCGCCCGGGTGTACGGCGCCGACGCGGACCTCGGCACGCTGGAGGAGGGCAAGCTGGCCGATCTCACGGTCGTGGACGGGGATCCGTTCAGCGACTTCGACAGCCTGGTCCGGACCGTGGCGGTGCTGCGCGGCGGTGTGCACTTCGAGCAGTCTGCGCTGGTCGACGCCTTCGAGCAGGTGTCGTACGCAGGGGACTGGCACGAGGTCAGCCGTCAGTTGCGGCGCGATGGATGCTGCGATCCCACATCAGGTCACTTGTCCCGGACTCTTGACTCGGATTGACCCACTCGTCATCCTCGACCCACACATTGGGCTGGTCATGACAATGCCGTCATGGCGTTCCAGGAGGGTGGGTCCATGGCTCGACTCCCGTACCGCAGACGCAAGGATGTCACCGTCGCGTCGCTGCTTCTCCTGGTCCTGGCCCTGCTGCTCGGCCCCGTGCCGAGTTCGGCGGCCGGGACCGAGTGGTGGCTGCCGACCGCCCGGCCCGCGCCGGACTCCCAGATCAACGTCACCGGCGAGCCGTTCACCGGCACCAACGCCCAGGGCGAGGTGCGCGGCTTCGCCGACGTCCACAACCACCTGTTCTCCAACGAGGCGTTCGGCGGCCGGCTCATCTGCGGGAAGGTGTTCTCCGGGGCCGGTATCGGCGACGCCCTCAAGGACTGCCCCGAGCACTACCCCGACGGCTCCCTGGCGATCTTCGACTTCATCACCAACGGCGGTGACGGCAGGCACGACCCGGTCGGCTGGCCCACCTTCAAGGACTGGCCCGCCCATGACTCGCTGACCCACCAGCAGAACTACTACGCTTGGGTGGAGCGCGCCTGGCGCGGCGGCCAGCGGGTCCTGGTCAACGACCTCGTCACCAACGGTGTGATCTGCTCGGTCTACTTCTTCAAGGACCGCTCCTGCGACGAGATGACGTCGATCCGCCTCCAGGCGAAGCTGAGTTACGACCTCCAGGCCTACATCGACAAGATGTACGGCGGCACCGGAAAGGGCTGGTTCCGGATCGTCACCGACAGCGCCCAGGCCCGCCAGGTCATCGAGCAGGGCAAGCTGGCGGTCGTCCTCGGGGTCGAGACCTCCGAACCGTTCGGCTGCAAGCAGATCCTCGACATCGCGCAGTGCAGCAAGGCGGACATCGACAAGGGCCTGGACGAGCTGTACGACCTGGGCGTGCGCAGCATGTTCCTGTGCCACAAGTTCGACAACGCCCTCTGCGGCGTCCGCTTCGACTCGGGCACGCTCGGCACCGCCATCAACGTCGGCCAGTTCCTGTCCACCGGCACCTTCTGGAAGACGGAGGAGTGCACCGGCCCGCAGCACGACAACCCCATCGGCAACGCCTCGGCGGCCGAGGCGGAGGCGGAGCTCCCGGCGGGCGTGGACGTGCCGTCGTACGCCAGTGGCGCGCAGTGCAATGTGCGCGGGCTGACCGAACTCGGTGAGTACGCGGCGCGGGGCATGATGAATCGCGGGATGATGCTGGAGATCGACCATATGAGCGTCAAGGCCACCGGCCGGGTGCTCGACATCTTCGAGGCCGAGTCCTACCCCGGCGTGCTCTCCTCGCACAGCTGGATGGACATGGACTGGACCGCGCGGGTCTACGGCCTCGGCGGCTTCATCGGCCAGTACATGCACGGCTCCGAGGGCTTCATCGCGGAGGCCGACCGCACGGAGGCGCTGCGCGACAAGTACGGCGTGGGCTACGGCTACGGCACCGACATGAACGGCGTCGGCGGCTGGCCGGGACCGCGCGGAGCGGACGCCCCCAACAAGGTGACGTACCCCTTCACGAGCGTCGACGGCGGCACCGTCATCGACAAGCAGACCACCGGACAGCGCACTTGGGACCTGAACACCGACGGCGCCGCCCACTACGGCCTCGTCCCGGACTGGATCGAGGACATCCGCCGCGTCGGCGGCCAGGAGGTGGTGGACGACCTCTTCCGGGGCGCCGAGTCCTACCTGGACACCTGGGGAGCCTCCGAGCAGCATCAGTCCGCGGTGAATCTCGCCAATAACGCGCCCTCGACGGCCAGTTCGGCGGAGTGGAACCCGTTCACCAGCTACGCGCCCGGCCGGGCCGTCGACGGTGACCGGGGCACCCGGTGGGCCAGCGACTGGAGCGACGACCAGTGGCTGCGGATCGACCTGGGCGCCACCCACCGGGTGGGCAGGGTCACCCTCGACTGGGAGCGCGCCTACGGCAAGGCGTACCGCGTCGAACTCTCCACCGACGGTCAGGCATGGAAGACCGCCTGGTCCACCACATCCGGCGACGGCGGCCTGGACACCGCCCGGTTCACCGGCACCCCCGCCCGCTACGTCCGCGTCCTGGGTCTGGAACGCGGCACCGAATGGGGGTACTCGCTGCACGAGGTGAGCGTCCACAGCAACTGAAGCCCGCCACGAGCACGAGGGACACGCACATGGCACGCATGCCGTCGGCAGAACGGCGCCTGCAGCTGACGGAAGCGGCGATCAGGGCGATGGCCCGGGACGGCGTCGCCAGGACGACGACCCGGTCCATCGCCGCCGAAGCCGGCGTGTCCCTCAGCGTCTTCCACTACTGCTTCGACTCCAAGCAGGCCCTGGTCGAGTCCGTCATCACGACCATCACCGACCACTACGTGACCCTGGTGAAGGAGGCCCTGGTCCCCAGGGCCACGCTCCAGGAGACCGTCCGGGCCGGACTCCAGGCGTACTGGGACCACGTCCGCGCCCACCCGGACGAGCACATGCTCACCTACGAACTGACCCAATACGCCCTGCGCCAACCGGGGTTCGAGCATCTGGCCCGACGGCAGCACGAGCTGTACCGCGAGACCTATGCCGAGCTGATCGAGCAGTTGCGCACGACCATGGACCTTCGACTGCGGGTGCCGGTATCGGTGTTGGCGCGCTATCTGGCCGCGATGACCGACGGACTCACTCTGAACTACCTGGTGTTGGGCGACGAGGAGGCCTGGGCTGGGGTCCTGGATACGGTCATCGCGCACATCGCGGGGCTCGTGGACGGGTCATGACGGATCGTCGACCCACTTGAGCATCAGCGCCTCGCGCTCCTCGCGGCCGGGGTTGGCGTCGCCGACAAGGTCGCGGCGCCACAGGAGGAGGTCGTCAAGGGCGGTGCGGCCGTCGACGAGCCGGTTCAGCAGTGTGCGGGAGAGCTCGTACTCCACCGGACCGTAGATCCCTCCAGCGATGGGCGTCAGGACGCTCACCTCGACCGTCTCCTCGGCGGCCCCGATCCGTACCGTGAACGCCGGCGGCAGATCCCCGCCACCGGTGAGCGCGACGACCACCGCGTCGAAGGCCTGGGAGAACCGGCGACGGGAGGCGGACCGTACGGGTACGTCGGCGACCTCGATCCGCTGCACCTCGTCCCAGCTCCAGGACCGCCCGTGCTCGATCCCCAACGCCTCGACACCGTCCTTGGACAGCCGTACCCCGGCCGCCGTTCCCACCGGCTCGGCGCCTATGTACACCGAGCCCTCGGTGATCCAGAACAGGCCGACCATGGCCATGCGTTCCTCCTCGTGCTTGTCTCGGCCTGTGAGACGACGGGAGGGAGCGCCTGGTTGCACGTACGGCTCAGCGGGGCAGCCAGTCGTCGAGAGCGTCGATGAGCCGATCGAGGGCGGGCTCCACGGTGGAGCGGTCGGTGATGACCGTACGGCCGTCGATGCGCAGGGTGTACTGGAACATGTCCTTCGCGTCCATGTCCATCGTGAAGCTGGGGACTTCGGCGAGGGCGGGATCGCCGAGCAGGGTGCGCAGTTCGGTGAACTGGGCCTTCGTGGTGCGGCGGACGTTCGGCTCGCCCTTCTCGCTGGTGTAGACGGTGCCGTCGGTACGCAGGATCACCGTCTGGTGGACGCCGGTGAAGCCCCCGGTGACGGTCATGACCACGAGCTTCGGGTCGGATCGGCCGGTGGTGGGGACGGGGGTCGGGGGCCTGGAGGACGCCTGCGAGGGGTTGGGTGTGGGCTCGTCGGGCGACGGTGAGGGAGAAGCCGCGGTGACCGCCGATGGCGTCGGGGCCGCCGCCGGGCCTTCGTCGGCGCAGCCGGACAGAGCGGCCACGCACACCAGCGCCGCCGTCGCCGACGTACGTCTTCCGATCACCGTTCCCCCACTCGGCCGATCGTCTCCGCCACATGGTGGATACCACGGAATCGATCCATCCTGGGAGTTCCGCGTCACGTCGTGATGTCCGGAGGCGTCTGGAGGCCCCTCATGCCCGAACCGTCCGTCCTCGCCTCGCTGGTGTCGGCCCTGCGGGAGGGGACGATCGAAGTAGTCGACCTCACGGCGCCGTTGTCGGCGGCGACTCCACTGATCCAACTGCCGTCAGAATTCGGGCAGACGGCGGCCTTCGAACTCCAGGAGATCAGCCGGTACGACGGCCGGGGGCCCGCCTGGTACTGGAACAACTTCCGCACCGGCGAGCACACCGGCACCCACTTCGACGCCCCGAACCACTGGGTGACCGGACGCCACCTCGACGACGTGGCGTCCGTACCGGCGCGCAGACTCATCGCGCCCGCCGCGGTGCTGGACTTCACGGCCGAGGCGGAACAGAACCCGGATTTCCTCCTGGAAGTGGACCATGTGAAGGCCTGGGAGGCGGAGCACGGGCCGCTGCCCGACGGTGGGTGGCTGCTCCTGCGCACCGGCTGGGACGCCCGGGCAAACTCGCAGGAGGAGTTCCTGAACGCCGACGACAGCGGCCCGCACACGCCGGGTCTGTCGCCGCAGTGCGCGCGCTGGGTGGCCGAGGAGTCGCCGGTGATCGGGCTCGGCGTCGAGACGGTGGGGACGGACGCGGGGCGCGGGCACGCCTTCGATCCGGCCTTCCCCTGCCACTCGTACCTCATGGGCAACGACAAGTACGGCCTGACGCAGTTGCAGAACCTCGCCTCGCTGCCGCCGACGGGCTGTGTCCTCATCGCGGGACCGCTGCCCATCGTCACCGGGTCCGGATCCCCGGCGCGGGTGCTGGCGCTGGTGGAGCGCTGATGAAGGTCGCCGAGGCCGTTGGACGGGCGCTGGTGGCGGCCGGGGTCGGACAGGTCTTCGGGGTGGTCGGGTCCGGGAACTTCCATCTGACCAATGCCATGGTGGCGGCCGGGGCACGGTTCGTCGCCGCCCGGCATGAGGGAGGCGCGGCGACGATGGCCGACGCGTACGCCCGCATGAGCGGCACCGTGGCGGCGCTGACGGTGCATCAAGGGCCCGGGCTGACCAATGCGTTGACGGGCATCACGGAGGCGGCGAAGAGCCTTACGCCGCTGCTGGTGCTGGCGGCCGAGGTGACGGACCAGCGCTCCAACTTCCATGTCGATCAGGAGGCGTTGGCGCGGGCGGTGGGTGCGGTGCCGATCCGGGTCGCGTCGGCGGAGGATGCGGTCGGGCAGGCCTGCGAGGCGGTGCGACGGGCTCTGCACGAGCGGCGGACACTGGTCCTCAACCTCCCTCTGGAGGCGCAGAGTTCGGACGTCCCGGCCGATGCGCTGGCTCAAGCCGGTCCGCCACCGCCGCGGGTGGTGGTCGAGCCAACGGCTGCCGATGTCGAGGACTTGGCGCGGGTGCTCGCCCGGTCCCGGCGCCCGGTGTTCGTGGCCGGGCGTGGCGCACGCTCGCCGGGTGCGCGGGGCGCACTGGAAGCGCTCGCGGAGCACTGCGGGGCCCTGCTGGCGACGTCGGCCGTGGCGCGGGGCCTGTTCCGGGGCAGTCCGTGGTCGCTGGACGTGTCCGGGGGATTCTCCTCGCCACTGGCGGCCGAGCTGATCGCGGGCGCCGACACGATCGTGGCCTGGGGCTGCACACTCACCGGGTGGACGACTCGGCACGGCCGCCTGATCGGCGCCGAAGCCACGGTCGTACGGGTCGACGACGACGCACTCAGGGACCCGGGGGTCACCGGCGATGTGGAGCTCACGGCGAGGCGGGTGCTGGAGGCGAGCGGCAGCCCACGGGAGGGCTACCGGACCCCCGAGAACGCAGAGGCCCTGGCCGCACGCCTACGTTGGCGGGACATCCCGTACGAGGACACGAGCACCCGCGACCGGATCGACCCCCGCACCCTGAGCATCGCACTCGACGACATCCTGCCCACCGAGCGCGTCGTGGCCGTGGACTCCGGCAACTTCATGGGCTACCCGATCATGTACCTCTCGGTCCCGGACGAACAAGGCCTCTGCTTCACCCAGGCCTTCCAGTCCATCGGCCTGGGTCTCGCCACCGCCATCGGCGCGTCCTTGGCCCGCCCGGACCGCCTCACGGTGGCCGCCCTGGGCGACGGCGGCGCGCTGATGGGAGCGGCGGAACTGGACACGGTCCACAGGCTCGGGCTGCCGATGGTGGTCGTCGTCTACAACGACGACGCCTATGGCGCGGAGGTCCACCACTTCGGCCCCGAGGGGCACCCCCTCGACACAGTCCGCTTCCCCGAGACGAACATCGCGGCCGTGGCACGCGGCTACGGCTTCGAGGCGGTGACAGTGCGGACGCGGGCGGATCTGAAGGCCGTGTCGGACTGGATGGCGGGGCCGCGGTCGGCGCCGCTGCTCGTCGACGCCAAAGTGGTGGCCGAGCAGGGGAGTTGGTGGCTGGAGGAGGCATTCCGGGGCCATTAGGCCGGTGCGCCTGGCCGAAACCAGGCGCACCGTTCGAGGAGCCGGCGATTACGGCCGGCCGACCACACGCCCCAGCTCGATCCGGTCGATGTTCGGCGCCCAGGCGCTCGCGTTGCCGAACGTCACCTTGTTGGCGCCTTCCTTCAGGTCCACGGGCACGGCCACCGTCCAGTAGTCGTCCCAGCTCCAGGTGTTCTTGAAGGTGACCTTCTTCGGGGTTTCGGAGCCCACCGTGACGTCTGCCGTACGGGACATGATGTCCGTGTTGTAGGCGTGGCCGTTGTCGCGGCGGTCGTTGTGGGCGTAGTGGACGACCAGGAGGTAGCGGCCCGCCTCGGGGGCGGCCAACGTGAACTCGGCCGTGCTGGAAGGGCCGTTGCCGAGCCAGCCGATATAGGAACCGGCCGAGGCGTACGCGGAGTCGACCAGCTTGGCGCCGCCCGCGAGGACCGCCGACGCACCCTCGTAGGAGAGGGCACCTCGTGTCGAGCCCTCACCCGAGACGTCCAGGGAGCGGACCGAGGCGTGCGGGGACGTCATCGCCACGCGGTTGTTGCCCGCCGCGAGATACAGCCGCAGCGGGCGGCCCGGAGCCGCCGTCACCGTCTCGCCGTGCAGAGCGAGCTTCACCGCGGCCGACGCCCTCGGCGTCACCGTGTAGTAGCCGTCGCGCGGCGCGTACACGTCGAACACCGCCTTGTCGCCCGAGCGCAGGACCAGGGCGCCCGTGCCGACTCCGGCCGACGAGGAGTAGTCGTACGACGGCTTGCCGCTGACGTCCGCGAGCGTGGCCTCGTACGACGCGGAGGCGGCACCTTCGCGCGCGGTGAGGTCGATACGGTCCAGGGTGACCTCGGCGTCGCCCTTCGCCAGGGTCAGCACGTGGGTGCCGGCCTTGAGGGAGACGGTCACGTCCTTCTTGGCGCGGTAGGTCCAGTTCTCGGTGGAGGGATAGGTCACCGTCACCGGGGTGCCGCCGTCCACCGACAGCTTCTGCGTCGCCGGCGCGCCGGACTGGTTGCCGTACAGGATCGCCAGGTCGTACGAGCCGTCCCGGGGGACCGTCACCGTGAAGTCGACCTTGCTGGTGGCCTGGTTGAGGGAGCCCACGTCCTTCGTTCCGGACGCCGCGTAGCCGTTGGCGTTGCTCACCGTGCCCTGCGTGTAGACCTTGCCGTCGGTGATGGCCGCCTCCTCGGCCTCGTACGACGCCGACCACGGCACCGAAGCGGTGGACGGGGTGCCCGAGCCGCCGGGCGTAAGCACGATCCGGTACGCCGACATCTTGTGCATGCCGCGCAGCGGGACGGTCACCGAGCCGTCCTCGGCCACGCGCAGCTTGGTGCGGGTCAGCACCCTCGGCGCCACGTGCTGTCCCTCGTAGCCCGACCAGGCGGCCTCGGCGACGGTCGCGGTGACGGTGCCGCCGAAGACGGAGCGGGAGACATTGCGCACCACGACGTCCGAGTCACCGGCCGAGCCGCCCAGCAGCACCTGCGCCTGGCGACGGGAAGTGTCCACGGAGGCCAGGCCCTGAAGGGTGTCTATGGTGTTGGGCTGCGGCGGGGTCACCTTCACGGTGTCGCCCGTCAGACCCGCGTACCAACGAAACAACCACCAGCCGCCGTTGGGGATGTTGGAGCGGACCACATTGCCGTCCAGGTTCCCGGCCGCGTCCCAGTACGCCTGGTTGGCGTACACCTTGTTCCGCTCGAACATCGAGACCCACTGCACGAGTTGGCCCGGCACGGAGAGGTCACGGCGGTTGGCGTACTCATCGATGTTGATCTTCAGCGGGCCGATGCCCAACTCGCGCTCGAGCGCACGGTAGTTGTCGTAGTGCCCCTGAAAGTCGCGCAGCGAGCCCGAGCTCAGCTCGTGCCAGGTCATGATGTCGGGCAGGACGTTCTCGCGCTTGGCGAAGGTGAGGAAGTCCCGCAGGAAGCGGGGGTAGTAGCCGGTCTCGTTGGGTCCTGCGATCACCGCGTCCGGGTCGATGGCGCGGATCCGCTGGTACACCGTCTTCCAGTGCGCGAGGAACCGGTCCCGCTCGACCTCGTACTGCGCCTGGTCGGGGAGGTTGAGCTTGTACCAGATGAAGTCGGGTTCGTTGAACGGGATGTAGACGAAGCGGTCGCTGTTGGGGTCGGCGGCGATCTCCTTGGTGATCTTGTCGACCTTGGGGAGATAGTCGTCGATGCCGAGGTCCTCGTACGGCCACTTGGCGTACACGTCCTGCATCATCACGTTGATCTCGCCGCCGCCGTTGCGGAAGAACGACTTCGAGACCGTGAGCGCGTCGCCGTTGGGGTGCTGGGCGCCGCCCTCCGGCTTCTGCGAGATACTCGTGAGCTTCAGCGGCTCCAGCATGGCGTCGCTGGGCACTCCGTCGTCGCTGAGCCCGTACAGGGCGCCGTTGGCGCCGAGCATCACCGGGCCTTCGGAGGCGGCGAGGTCGACGGTGAGGCGCTGGGGGTCGGCGGCCGCGGCCGCCGGTCCGGACGCGGGGAGGGTGGCTGCCATGGCGGCTACTCCAAGTGCGGCTGTGATCAGGGCGGTTCTGAAACGGGATCTCGTGCGGGTGGGGGTGATCACGCTGGACCTCCGGTCATTTGACGGCTCCACTGGTGATTCCGGACACGATCTTTCGCTGGCCGACGAGGAACACGGCCACCATGGGCAGGCTCATCACCACGACATACGCGAAGACGAGATGCCAGTTGTTGAGGTAGAGCTGGGCGCTGGCCACCTGGTAGAGGTTGAGCGGCAGGGTGGCGCGGTCGCCGCCGCCGAGGACGAAGAAGGCGTAGAAGACATCGCTCCAGGCATAGAGCATCACCATGATCGTCGCGGTGGCGATCACCGGCCTGAGCAGCGGAAGGACGATCCGCGCGAAGATCCGCGCCGGTGACGCCCCGTCCATCCGGGCCGCCTCCTCCAGCTCCAGCGGGATGGCGCGGATGAAACCGGTCATGAAGAAGATCGACGTCGACAGATACATGCCGGTGTAGACGGCGATCATCCCGGGCCGGGAGTTCGCCAGGCCCAGTTGCCTGAGCTCCATCGCGATGGTGATGACCGCCGGGGGCAGCAGCAGTCCGCTGATGCACAGCGCGTACGCGGCCGACACCAGCTTCGACTTCCGGCGCGCGAAGACCCAGGCGGCACCCGCGCCAAGAAGCAGCACGAGCAGCACCGAAGGCACCACGACGAGCAGGGAGTTGACGAAACCCCGCAGCATCTCGCCCTGGTCGACGGCGTCCTCGTAGTTGGCGCCGGGCTGCCAGTGGTCCGGCAGGTCCAGATTCGGCTTGATCGACTCCGCCTGAGACTTGGCCGAGGTGACCGCGACCAGCCACAACGGCACGCCGACCGCGAGCCCGGCGAGCAGCAGGACGATCGCGGGGCGGCCGTAGCGCCACAGCACCGGGGTCACAGCAGCTGCTCCCTTCGGCGGAGCCCCACGACCAGCGGGATCGCGACCGCGACCACCACCAGGAACAGGACGAGGCTCATCGCGGAGGCCTGGGCGTACAGGCCCTGTCCGAAGATCCGGAACATGTAGATGTTGAAGACCTCGGTGGAGGCCGCGGGCCCGCCGCCCGTCGTCGCCTGCACGATGTCGAAGGTGTTCATCGAGCCGATCAGCGCCGTGGTGACATTGAAGGTGACCGCCGGCGCGAGCATCGGCCAGCGCACCGACCAGAACGTCCGCCAGGGCCCCGCGCCGTCCATCCGGGCGGCCTCCAGCATGTCGCCCGGGATGCCCTTGAGCCCAGCCAGATAGATCAGCATGGCCAGGCCCATCCACTTCCAGCCGTGAACGAGGGTCACCACGACCAGCGTCCACGTCGTCGACCCGAGCCACGGAACGTCCGTACCGAGCACGGAGTTGACGGCACCGTCCTGGTCGAGCAGCGCCTGGAAGACGTAACCCGTGGCCAGTGCGGAGATCAGCACTGGCAGGAAGAACACCGCACGGAAGAATCGGTTGAAGCGGGTGTCGGCCTCCAGCAGCAGCGCGAGCACCAGACCGAAGCCGTTCTGGAACAGCGCCGCCAGCAGCGCGTACAGCAGCGTCGTGCGGATCGCGCGCAGCAGTGAGCCGTCGTCGGCGATGGTCTTGAAGTTGTCGAGGCCGGTGAAGGCGATGTCCGCGTGGTACGAGGACCAATTGGTGAACGGATAATAGAAGTTCAGCAGGTTGGGCACCAGGAAGAACCCCGCGAAGACGGCGATCGCGGGGAGCGCGAACCACCAGGGATGGTGCACGGCGGCGCGTGGCAGCCGCCCGGGCTTGTTCCTCGGCGCGCCCTTCGCGGGCGCGGACTCTGTGCGCACGACCGTGTCCGCCATCGCTAGAACCCGGACGCGCCCTGCGCCTTGGCCACCTGGGCGAACTGGTCCTGGATGGCCTGGGCGACCTGCTGCGGACTCTTCTTCCCGAAGATCATGTCGGCGAGGTAGAGATGGGTGTCCGGTGCGACGATCGCCTTGGCCTGGAACACCCCGATGGCCTTCGGTAGCGCCGCCACCTGGGCCTGGGACGTCTGCGGCAGCCCCTCTGGCGTGGGCACCGACGGCTGCACGGACGGGATCTTCATCGTTTTGATGTAGTCGGCGTAGTCGGGCCCGAGCCAGAACGCCAAGAACTGCCGGGCCGCGTTCTGCCGCTTCTCGTCACCGGTCTTGAAGGCGACGACCCCGTTGGTCTGGTCGGGGGAGTACATGCCGGTGGCCGAGGAGTTGGCGATCGGGAACCAGCCGATCTTCTCGTCGATCTCGGCGGTGGAGTACTTGGCCTGCAACTGGCTCTGGAAGGAAGTGACGTTGAGGACCATGCCGGCCTCGCCCTTCCACAGGGCGTCGGCCTGACCGGTGAACGTGCCCGTCCGGTAGTTCTTCTGGGCGAGCCCGGCGTCGAGCAGCTTCTCCTTGTATTTCTTGACCGCGCCGACCACGACCGGGTCGGTCCACTTCTCCTTGTTCTGGTTCAGCCCGTCCCACCACTGCGCTTCTAGGTCGGTGAGCTGGACCTGCATCTGCCACTGGAGCGGCCACTTGTCGCCGCCGGCCTCGTAGAAGGCGGCGGCATCCGTCTCGTCGACGACCTTGTCGCCGAAGGCGAGGAGCTCGTCGTAGGACTTCGGGAAGTCCGTCTCGGTGAGTCCGGCCTGCTCGAAGACGTCCTTGTTGTAGTAGACGCCGAGCATGGCGGGGCTGGTGACGATCGCCGCGTAGCGCTTGCCATCGATGACGCCGAGCGACTTCTCCGTGTCGCCGAGCTTCCCGACCCACTCCTCGCCGTCGAGGGTGAGGAGGTTCTGCTGCGGCTGCACGAACGGCAAGGTGGAGATGGACGGTTGCCAGAACATCAGGTCCGGACGGTCGCCGGAGGCCAGTTTGGTCGGCACGTTCTGCTCGTAGAGGTCCGGGATCGCCTGCGTCTCCACCTCGGCGCCGGTGGCCTTCTCGAAGGCGTCGATGACCTGCTTCGGCGCGTTGACCGTGTTCTGCGCGGTCCACATGGTCAGCTTCACGCCGTCGAGACGGGCGGTCGGGTCGACCGCCGACTGCTTGGAGTCGGAGTCGGATTCCGAGGCCGTGGGGTCGCTGCACGCGGTGGCGGCCAGGGCGAGGGCGCCTATCAGCGCCAGTGCGGGGAGTGCTCTTCTCTTCATCACGAGCCTTTCGGAGCAGGTGGTTCAGGAAGGGGGACTCGCAACTGCACTACGGTCACGCGGGCGGCGGCCCCGAGCTCTCCCGCACCACCAACTCCGGTACGGAGACGGGATGCGGCGCGACCTGGGCGGACTCCTCCACCGCCCCGTGCAGCAGGGCGAACGCGGCCCGTCCGAGGCCGGTGAAGTCCAGGCGTACGGTCGTCAGCGACGGCGTCAGATACGCCGAGTGCGGGGCGTCGTCGAACCCGGCCACGCTGACCTCGTCCGGGACCGCGCGGCCGGCCTCGTGCAGGGCGCGCAGCACGCCGAGCGCGAGGTCGTCGTTGCCGCACAGGATCGCGGTGACGGCAGAGTCCTTCGCGAGCTTGCGGCCCGCCGTATGACCGCCCGCCGGGCCCCAACTCCCCTGGAGGGGGCGCGGTTCGGGGGCTCCGGCCTCCCTGAGTGCCTGCCGCCAGCCGCTGGTCCGTGCGCTGGTGCGGCGGGTGCTGGAGGGGATGGCGACGTAGTGCACGGTCTCGTGGCCGAGGGCGAGGAGATGCCGGGTCACCTGGTAGGCGGCCTCGCGGTCGTCGGTCCAGACCCAGGGGTGGTCCTCGCTCGGCGGACTCGCGGGGGTCTCCACGACGCCGACGACCGGGAGTTCGGCGGGGACGGAGGCCAACGCCCGTACGCCGGCCGGATCGTAGGCGATCACGATCAGCCCGCCGCCCGCGTCCGCCGCGCGCTGTACCTCGGCGGCGACCGCGGCTTCCTCCGCCGATTCGAGTACGCCGATCCCGACCGCGTAGGACGCGGCGCGGGCGGCCTCCTCGATGCCCTGGAGGATGGAGGCGTAGCCGTAGTGCGTGGTGTTGGCGGTGAGCACGGTCACGGCCCGGCTGCGCCCGCTGGCGAGCGCCAGGGCGGTGGCGTTGCGGCGGAACCCCAGCTCGTCGATGGCCGCGAGCACACGATCCCGGGTGGACGGCTTGACGCTGGGGTGGCCGTTGATGACCCGGGAGACGGTCTGGTACGAGACGCCGGCGGCGGTCGCGACGTCCCGGATGCTCGCCGGGCGCCTTGTGTGACCGGTCACATTCATGCCAGGATTGTGACCGGTCACATATGGGCCGTCAAGAGACCGTAACGAGGGATTCACAAGGGGGAGCACCTTGACCGGTACGGCGGACGCGGATCCCAACGGCGCGCAAACTACGTTCACTTGGGGTCATTCAGCCCTGGAGACCGAGTTCGCCGTCGCCTCCGACGGGACACTGCGGACGGTCCGGCTGGGGGACACCGGTGCCGTCGATCCGGAGGCCGCCCTCCCTCTCGTCGAGCTCACCGCCTTCGGTCACGGGAGCGGCTGGTCCGGACCGCGCTTCACCGGTACGGCCCTCGGCGCGCGCCTTCGCTACCGGGGACACCGGACCGGCGGGGATGGGCTGACCGTCGAACTCCACGACCCGGCAACCGGGTTGACGGCGTTCGCCGAACTGTCCTGCCCTGCCGGAGTGCCCGTACTCCGCTCCCGCGTCCGGCTCCGCAACGACGGCGCCGGCCCCCTGATCGTGCAGTCCGTGAGCAGCCTGCTGCTGGGCGGACTGCCGGCTGCCGACACCCTCGACGTCCACCGGGCACGCAACGACTGGCTAGCGGAGTGCCGTTGGTACACCGAGCCCCTGCGCGCCACCGTCGCCGACATCAATGTCGACGTCCATCAGCACGACAGCCGGGCAGCGCTTGTCTGTACTGGGCGCGGCAGTTGGCCCACCGACGGCCAGTTGGCGATGGGCGCGGTCACGGACCGGGACAGTGGCCGGGCCTGGCTGTGGCAGATCGAGTCCCCGGCCGGCTGGCGCTGGGACCTGGGGGAGTGGGCGCACGGCACCCATCTGGCGCTGAACGGCCCCACGGACGCGGAGCACCAGTGGCGGGTCCGGCTCGCGCCCGGCGAGGAGTTCACCACCGTGCCCGCCGCGCTGGCGGTCGGCTCCGGGTTCGACGAGGCGCTCGGCGCGCTCACGGCGTACCGCCGTGCGATCCGCCGCCCGCACCCTGACCACACGCGCCTGCCCGTCGTCTTCAACGACTACATGAACACTCTGATGGGCGACCCGACGACCGAGAAGCTGTTGCCGCTGATCGACGCCGCCGCCGAGGCCGGGGCGGAGTACTTCTGCATCGACTCCGGCTGGTACGACGACAGCGAGGGTTGGTGGGACAGCGTCGGGGAGTGGCTGCCGTCCTCACGCCGGTTTCCGGACGGCGGTATCGGGGTGGTCCTGGACCGGATCCGGCAGCGCGGCATGGTGCCGGGGCTGTGGCTGGAGCCGGAGGTCGTTGGCGTGCGCAGCCCGGTCGCGGACGCGCTTCCGCCCGAGGCCTTCTTCCAGCGTGACGGTGTCCGCCTCGTCGAACAGGGCCGCCACCAGCTGGACTTGCGGCACCCCGCGGCCCGCGCCCACTTGGACAAGACGGTGGACCGTCTGGTCGGCGACTGGGGCGTGGGCTATCTCAAGCTGGACTACAACATCGCCGTCGACCCCGGCACCTGCGGCCCCGACGACCTGGCACCCGGCGCCGGCCTCCTCGGCCACGCCCGCGCCTACCTCGACTGGCTGACCGGCGTCCTGGATCGCCACCCCGAGCTGGTGATCGAGAACTGCGCCTCGGGCGGGATGCGCATGGACGGCGCCACGCTCGCCGTCATCCAACTCCAGTCCACCAGCGACCAGCAGGACCCCCTGCGCTACCCGCCGATCGCGGCCGCGGCGCCGACGGCGGTGCCGCCGGAACAGGGTGCCGTCTGGGCCTACCCGCAGGCCGAGTTCGACGACGACCTGATTGCCGTCACGCTCGGCGGGGCGCTGCTGGGGCGTATTCATCTCTCCGGCCATCTGAATCGGATGACGGAGGCTCAACTCGCCCTCGTCCGGGACGCGGTGACGACGTACAAGACGATCCGTGGGGACCTGGCGCGATCGGTGCCCTTCTGGCCGCTGGGTCTGCCGGGTTGGACGGACGAGTGGCTGGCGCTAGGTCTGCGCACCGAGGGCACTACCTACGTCTCGGTCTGGCGTCGAGGCGGTCCGGCCGAACTCCGTTTCCCTGTAGCTCACTTGGCGGGCCGGACGGTACGGCCGGACATCCTCCACCCCTCCCGCCCCGACGCCGGCTCGGCCGACTGGGACGGGGAGGGGCTCAGGGTGTCCGTGCCGCACGCGCCCGGTGTGCTGCTGATTCAGCTGACCGTCAGCTCGTAGAACCCCCGCCCGAACGTCGCCGCCACCAGCCGCCGATGCCCCGCGTCGTACTCGATGTCGTCCACCGGCACCGCGGGCATGCCCCGGCCAAGGCGCATCCAGTGGCCGCCGCCCGTGAAGCTCGCGAACACGCCCTGGTCGGTGCCGATGTACAGGACGCCGCCCCGGGCCACGACGAGGTCGTTGACGGGGGCCGCCGGGAGGTTGCCCGAGAGGTTGCGCCAGTGGGCGCCGCCGTCGGTGCTGCCGTAGACGTGGGGGAGCGGGGAGCCGGAGCGGTAAGCGGAGTGGGTCGTCCAGACGCGGTCGGGGTTCTTCGGATCGACGACCACCCGGGTCACCCAGGGCCGTCCCTCCGCGAGCTTAGTCCAGGTCGCCCCGAGGTCCTTGGTGACCCAGACGCGGCCGTCGTCCGTGGCGACGTACACCGTGCGTCCGTCCGAGGCGGGCGCGATCGACGTGATGGTCCCGAAGTTGGTGTAGATCGGATCCGCGCCGGGGCCGCCTGTCAGGTCCGGGCTGATGGGGTGCCAGGTCTCGCCGCCGTCCGTGGAGCGGTTGAGCACCTCGGCGCCGTAGTAGAGGATCTTCGGGTCGCGCGGGTCGTGGACGACCGGGGTGAACCAGTTGCGGCGCTTGAAGGTCGTGCCGTTCGCGAAGTACGTGAGGGTGTCGCCGCCGTCGGTGGAGCGGAAGCAATTGCCGTACTGGTAGCAGGCGATGACCTTGTTCACGTCGGTCGGGTCGATGAGGTTCTCCTCGCCGTCGCCGCCGAGGTACTCGTTGAAGCCGTCCCCGCCCCAGGAGCGCAGTGAGCCGTTGTCCTGGGAGCCGCCGGAGATCCGGGTGACGTCCTGGGGGCTGATGGCCGCGCTGTAGAGCTGGGTGTACGGCTCGTGGCGGGCCTTGACCCAGCCGCCGTCGCCGTCGGAGTCGGAGCGGTAGACGCCGCCGTCGTTGCCGAGGTAGACGCGGCCCGGGTGGCGCGGGTCCCACACCATGGCGTGGTGGTCGACGTGGATGCTGGTGTCGTCCGCCGTCCAGGTGCCACCACCGTCCTTCGTGGTGAGCAGGGCGACACCGGCCACATGCGCGTGCTCGGTGTTCCTGGGGTCGATCCACACCTTGCCGAACCACCAGCCGAAGCTGGACTGAGAGGCCGTGAGGGCGGCGTTGTCCGGTGTGCGCGTCCAGTTGTCGCCGCCGTCGGAGGAGGCGTAGAAGCCCTCGAAGGGGCCGCTCGCCTTGTTGACGATGGCATAGAGGCGGTCCCCGGCCACGGCGAGGCCGATGCGGCCCACGTCCGGGCCCTGGGCGGGCAGTCCGCCGCCGAGCCGCTGCCAGGTCGCGCCGTCGTCGTCACTGCGGAAGACGCCCGAGCCGACACCGCCGTAGGTCCGAAGGTCGGGGCGGCGGCGGTGGTCCCACAGCACGGCGTAGAGGCGGTCGCCGTCCTTGATGATCTCGGTGGCGCCGGTGAACTCGTTCGCGCCCGCGAGGATCCGCTCCCAGGTCGCGCCGCCGTCCTCGGTGCGGTAGACGCCCCGGTCGCCGCCGCCGTTGTAGAGCGAGCCGGCCGCGGCGACGTAGATGCGGCGCGGGTTCGCCGGGTCGATGGTGATGGCGCTGATCGCGCCGGAGTCGCGCAGGCCGAGCGGCTGCCAGCTGCGGCCGCCGTCCTTGCTGCGGTACAGGCCCGTGCCCTCGTAAGTGATGCTGCCGCCGCCCGGGTTGGGCTCGCCGGTGCCGACGTACAGGGTGCCGTCCGGGGCGGTCGCCACCGCGCCCATGGCCTGCGTCCAACTGTCCGGCCACACCGAGTGGAAGGTCTGCCCGGCGTCGGTGCTGCGCCACAGGCCGCCGCTCGCGGCCGCCGCGTACAGGGTGTCCGCGCGTTTGGGGTCGAGGGCGAGGGAGACGATCCGGCCGCCGATGTTGGTCGGGCCTACGCTCTTCCAGCGCCCGCCCACGGTGGGCAGTTCGCGGGCCTCGGCCGCCGCGAGGTCATGGGCGTGCCGGGGTATCGACTCGCCGGGCAGGGTCTTCTGGAGGTAGCGGTACTCCGCCGGTGCGGCCGGACCCCGGACCGGCCGGTACACATCGGTCGGCGGGGGCGGTGGTGCCGCGGACGCCGGTGCCGCGAGCAGGGCGGCTCCGGTGACCGCGGCAAGCATCAGCGACAGCAGACCTCTGCCCATGAGAACCCCTTCGTAGTCATGCCCGCGTCAATCGGCAACGACGGTACGGGAGAGGTGAGTTGAGCAGAAGGGCGCCGCCGGAAGCGGAACATCCGAAACATGCCGTTCCTTTACGAGCGACGGTCTTGACAGTCTGCGTGCGGTTTCGCCACGTTTGATCCTTGCCGAACTGTTCCGATCTCGGTCGCTCAGGGCGGCACTGAAGGGGCGTGACGCGCACCGCGCGTCGCAGGGGGGAACTTGGGGGGAGCGGTCGCCCATGCGATCCATGAGCAGCACAGACACGCACATCACCGTCCACAGACCCGACGAACTGAACGAGCCGCTGAGGGCGGCCTGGCACCGTGCGATGGACGAGTCGCCCGAGTACGCCAACCCGTTCCTGGCACCGGAGTTCGCCGTCGGGGTCGGCGCACACCGGGGCGGGGTGGAGATCGGCGTCCTGCACGAACACGGCGAGCCCGTGGGCTTCCTGCCGTACGAACGCAATATCCTCGGCGTCGGCCGGGCCATCGGACTCGGACTCTCCGACCGCCAGGCCCTCGTGCACCGGCCCGGGATCATCTGGGACACCGAGGAACTGCTGCGCGGCTGCGGTCTCGCCAGCTTCGAGTTCGACCATCTCGTCGAGGAACAGAAGCCGTTCGGCCGGTACGTCACCGGTATGTTCGCCTCGCCGGTGATCGACCTGGAGCCGGGCGACGGCGACTACGCGCAGTGGCTGCGGGCCACCTACCCGGGCCAGGCCAAGACGACGCTGAAGAAGGAACGCCGGCTGGGGCGCGACATCGGTGAGGTGCGGTTCGTCTTCGACGAGCGGGACCCGAAGATCTTACGGCGGCTCATGGAGTGGAAGTCCGCCCAGTACCGCAGGACCGGCCGCATGGACCGGTTCGCCCGGCCGTGGATCGTGGACCTGGTGGACCATCTGTTCCGGCTGCGCGAGGAGCACTTCACCGGGGTGCTGTCCGTGCTCTACGCCGGTGACCGTCCCGTGGCCGCGCACTTCGGGCCGAGGTCGCGCACCGTCCTCGCGGCCTGGTTCACTGCCTACGACCCGGAGTTCCACTACTACTCGCCCGGGCTGATGATGCATCTGCGCACCGCGGAGGGGGCGGCCCGGCACGGGGTGCGGCTGATCGACCTCGGGCGGGGCGACAAGGAGTACAAGGACTGGCTCAAGACGCGTGAGCTGCGGGTGGGCGAGGGCTTCGCGACCCGGCCCCACCCCGTGGCGGCGGCACACCGGATGTGGCGCAGACCCGTGCGCGGCTTGCGGAACACGGTCCTCGCCCACCCCGGCCTGCGGGAACCCGCGGACCGGTTGCTGAGGACGGTGGGCGCGCTGCGGTCCGGTGGTCTCGGGGCGCGTACGCACTGAGCGGACCGTTCCGTTCCCCTTCACGTCTGCACCGGGGGGCCGGCCACGAGGACTCCGGTCCGCCCGCACCAGGGCCGGCCGCGAGGCCTCCGGTCCGTCCTCGCGACGACATGCCCGCCGTGCGTAAGCCTCCCGGCTCCGACCGGCTGCCGTAATCCTTCCGGCTCCGACCGGCGCGACACCGACCAGCCGCCGCGCCGCATCCGTCCCACCCGCGACGGAAGACGTTCCGTCCCGCTCCACACGTCCCGCCCCCCGACGGACGACGCTCCGTCCCACCCTCGACGGAAGAAGTGACGATGCCGTACGGATCGCGGCTCGCCGCGACGATGACGCGGCGGCTCGGACGCGAATGCGTCTACACGCCCTCGGCGCGGCTGGCCCTTTATCTGGCGCTGCGGCGCTGGTGCAGGCCCGGTGCCCGGGTGCTGATGTCGCCGGTGAACGACGACGTGATCCTCTTCGTGGTCCTGGCCGCCGGCTGCCGCCCGGTGCAGGCCCCCGTCTCCGTGTGGGACGGCAACATCGACCCGGCCGCCGTACCGGAGTCCACCTGGCGCAACATCGACGCCGTCCTGACCACCAACCTCTACGGCATCCCCGACCGCGTCCTGGAACTGCGCCGGCGCTGCGAGCAGTTGGGCATTCCGCTCATCGAGGACGCGGCCCACGCCATCGGCACCCATGTGGACGGGCAGCCGGTCGGGACCTTCGGGACCGCGGCCGCGTTCAGCCTCTCCAAGCATGTGGCCGCGACGGCCGGGGGATTCCTCGCCGTCGAGGACGCGCGCACCCGGCGCGAGCTGGAGCTGCTGCGCGACGACCTCCTCACCCCGCGCCGCCTGCGCGACGACCTGAATGTCACCCTGCGCCCCCTGGCCCGCTCCACCGTCCGCACCCTGCACCTCGTACGCCCGGTATGGCGCA
Organism: Streptomyces sp. NBC_00287; assembly: GCF_036173105.1. Classification (NCBI taxonomy): domain Bacteria; kingdom Bacillati; phylum Actinomycetota; class Actinomycetes; order Kitasatosporales; family Streptomycetaceae; genus Streptomyces; species Streptomyces sp. NBC_00287. Next base: position 903,630 of record NZ_CP108053.1, on the reverse strand, counting down.
CGATGCAGCGCCTCGGCCTGCTGGAACGCGACGAGTTCCGGATGGCCCTGCACGCGCCGCGCCTGACCGCCTCCGCCCGCTCGGCGCCCAGCCTCACCGCCTACGAGCCCTGGGTCCGCGTCGACCTGCACGGCTTCCGGGTCCGCCACGGCGCCCTGGTCCGTGGCCAGCTGAACCTGCGCATGTCCCGCCTCGACGACGACCTCACCCGCCGCCGGGCCGGAGTCGCGCTGCTGACGGGCACCGCCTGGGCGTCCGCCGCCCTGCGCGAACGGGCGGTCCACGACGGACCCCTCCCGCTGTTCCGGGTCCCACTCCTGGTCCAGGACCGCGACACCCTCCTGGAACGCCTCGTGGACCACGGCATGGTCTGCGGATACGTCTACGACCCACCGCTCGACGACTACGCGGGCGCCGAGTTCGTCGAACCGTCCCCCGACCCCTCCGCGGCCCGCTGGTTCGCCTCCCATGTCCTGCCCGCCGACCCACTCCTGGCCCGCCGGATGACCGGTGCCCTCACCCGGGAGCGGGTGGCGGCGGCGCGCCCCTCGTTCCCCGCGGCCGTCAAGGACGCCACACCGCCGGCGCCCTTGGGGCAGTAGAGCTCATGCTTGGGCGTGGACGGCGGTGTCCGACGGTTCGGCGGCGACGATGAGCACGCCCTGTTCCGCACCGGACGGCAGTGAGGCACGACGGATGAGGGTCTCCCAGTTCTCCGGCCAGACGGTCGTGTCGTCCCACAGGATCCCCTCCAGGAGCACGCCGTCGAGCTTGGCGCCGCTGAGGTCCGCCCCCACGAAGTCGCTGCTCGCCCGCTCGACTTCGGCGACGACCCTGGCCAGGGCGTCGGCCTGGTCGCATCCCTGGGCCAGATCGTCGATGAGGTCCTGCGCGACGGTGTCGACGCCGAACAACCCGGCGGGAGAGGAGGTTTCGAGGCCGGCGATCGCCGGTTCCAGCTCCTCGTCGAGCAGTTGCCGGATGCGGCGCAGGTCGTGCAGCAGCCGCTCGGCGGGCTCGGCGAGGGCCGACTCGACCGCCGTGAGGTAGTCGAGTCCCGTCAGCGTGACCGGGGGCCGCTTCGGCTCGGGCAGTCGGGTCAGCTCGCGCAGCCGCCCACTGAGCTGTCTCACCACCACGCCCGCGTGGGCGACCGGCTGCGTGGTGTCCTCCAAGAGGTCACTGAGGTGCTGCACGAGGCGTACGGCGGCCCGCATGCCCTCGGCCTGATCGGCCGGCCAGTAGCGGTGGGCGAGCCGCAGGGCCTCCTGACGGTACTTGACCCGCACCTGCGAGGGCCGGTTGGAGAGCGGGCCCCGTTCCTCCAGCCGCGCTTCGAGCGCCGCGTTGCGCCGGCCCAGCGCGGCGCGGGCCTCCCGGGAGCGGCGGCGGGTCACGGCGGTTCCCAGGGAGCGGTGGGTGGCCGCCAGGAGGCGGTCCAGAGCGAGGTCCGGTGGGCGCAGCTCGGGAGTCCCGCCCTGCGCGGCGATACGGTCGGTCACGGCGGTGCCCAGCCGCTCATGGGCCCTGGCCAGCAGCGCGTCGAGCATGGTGTCGCAGCAGCCCTCGGACCCGGGGGTACGCGGATCATGGTCCGTCATGTCGCCCTCCTCTCCTCGTCGAAACGGCCTTCCAGACGCAGGCCCTGCCTGAGTGCCGCTCTGGCGCGGGCCAGGTTCTGACGTACGGCCGCCTGCGTGGTGCCCATCGCGCGGGCGCTCTCCTCGGTGGTGAAGCCGTCCAGGTGCCAGGCCATGGCCGCGCGTTGCTTGGCGGGAAGCTCCAGCAGCAGGGAGATCACCCGGCGCTCCTCCTCTCCGAGCTCGGCCGCGTGGGCCGGCGTCTGCCAGCGGAGCGAGGCCCGGGGCTCGGGCATCTCCGCACAGGCGTCCTCGGGTTTGACCTGCTGGCTCACCCAGGACCGCCAGGCCACGGTGCGCAGCCACGCGCGCGGGTGGGTCAAGGACAGACCGGGCGCGCACATCTGGGTGAACGCGTCCTGAGCGGCGTCCTGCGCCTCCGCCCAGGACGCGCCGTGCAGCAGCAGGAAGCGAACCAGCGCCGGGTACTGCTCGTGGTGCAGCGCCTCGGCGAGTTCGATGCCCGGTAAGGGCGCCGAGGTGGTCTCGACGTCGTCGGCAAGGCCGACCTCAGTACTGAGCGCGTCCTCCATGGCGCCCACCCCCGTCCCGGTGGGCCGGTACTGGTCGCGCGGTGCAGCGGATCCGGTCGGTCTGTCCGGTCTCGGTGATGCGCGCTATCTCGACCTCGGCGTTCAGACGCCGCTGGGCGACCTTCACCAGGCCGTTGACGACGCTGACGGCCACGGTCACCACCGCTCCGACGATCACAGGATCCATTCCGCACATTCCCCTTCCGGATGGCTTGCTCGGGTACACCCCGCGCCTCGCACGCACCACAACAGTGCTGATTCTTCCGGGAGTTGTGACATCTGCCTGGTCACGGCCGTGGTTCCGGGGGGACAGGGGTGGCACCACGTGCTGGTCGACGAGGTGATCGACGAGTCCGATGGCCTGGGAAAAAGCCTCGTCGATGTCCCTGCGAGGGGTTGTCCGGACAATGCGTCGGCGCCTAAGGTCTCCCTTCGGGAGCAAGCGCTTTCTGTTGGCATGTCCGTCGGCCGTTCGAGGAGCGCCGCATGTCCGTGATTTCCGGGGACCCCGTCCGCCGCCGCGTCGCCGTCGTGGGCACCGGTGCCATCGTCAGCGGCAGCCATCTGCCCGCGCTCACCGCCCACGCCGACCGGACGGAACTGGTCGCCGCCGTCGACGTGGACCCGGCCAGACTCGAGGCCTTCCAGGAGCTCGCGGGCGGCACGGTCACCGGGTACACCTCGATGGCCGCCATGCTGGACGCCGAACGCCCCGACCTGGTCCTCATCGGCACCCCGCCCTCCCTGCACCGGGAGCAGACGGTGGCCGCGCTCGAGGCGGGGGCCTGGGTGCTGTGCGAGAAGCCGCTCACCCTGTCCCTCGCCGAGTACGACGAGATCGCGGCGGCCGAGAAGGCCCACGGTGCCTACGCCTCCGTGATCTTCCAGCACCGCTACGGCTCCGGGGCCGTGCACGCCCGTGAGCTGATCGCCAAGGGCGAGCTGGGGACCCCGCTGGTCGCGCACTGCCAGACCACCTGGCACCGGGACGCCGAGTACTACGCGGTGCCCTGGCGCGGCCGCTGGGCCAGCGAGGGCGGCGGTCCGACCATGGGCCACGGCATCCACCAGTACGACCTGCTGCTGCATCTGCTCGGCGAGTGGGACGAGGTGCGGGCCATGGCGGCACGGCTGGTCCACGACACGGAGAGCGAGGACGTCTCCACCGCCCTCGTCCGCTTCGCCAACGGCACCCTCGCCACCGTCGTCAACAGCGTGCTGTCCCCGCACGAGGTGAGCCGCATCCGCGTCGACTGCTCGGACGCGACGGTCGAGCTCACCCACCTGTACGGGCACCGCAACGAGGACTGGGTCTACACCCCGGCCCCGCATGTCACCGCCGACCGCGCCGACGCCTGGCGCACCCCGGCCGCCGACGTCCCCAGCTCCCACACCGCCCAGCTCGGCGGCCTGCTCGACGCGTACGACGCGGACGTACGGCCCCCCGGCAGCGGCCCCGACGCCCGGGCCACGCTCGAATTCGCCGCCGCCCTGTACAAGTCGGCCTTCACCGGCCTGCCGGTCCGCTCCGGCGAGATCGAGCCGGGTGATCCTTTCTACGCGGCGATGCACGGAGAAGATCCCGACTGGGCCCCCAAGGAGCGAGCATGAGCATCCGAGTCAGCCACGCGTACGGCGAGCACATCGCGGTCGCAGCGGCGAACGGCACGGAGATCCTCCGCTACGTCTACCGCCCCGACCCCGACGCCTTCGAGTCCCGCAAGCCGTACGCCCACCCGCTGCGCACCCTCGCCGGGAACACGGTCACCGGATACCGGCCCAGCGACCACCGCTGGCACAAGGGCCTGCAGATGACCGCGAGCCATCTGTCCGGGCAGAACTTCTGGGGCGGCAACTGCTATGTCCACGGGGAGGGCTATCTGCGGCTGCCGGAGCGGGTCGGCTCGATGCGGCACGACGGCTTCCCGGTGTTCGCGGTCGAGGAGGACCGCCTGACTGTCGCGGAGGACCTCACCTGGGTCGCGAACGACGGCCAGGAGTGGGCGCGGGAAGAGCGCGGGCTCAGCGTCCACTCCGTGGACGAGGAGGTGGGGGCCTGGGCCCTCGACTGGTCGATCAAGCTCACCAACACCCGAGCCGAGCCCCTCGCCTTCGGCTCCCCGACCACGGCGGGCCGCGAGATGGCCGGCTACACCGGACTCCAGTGGCGCGGACCGCGTGACTTCACCGGCGGCACGGTCTTCGCGCCCGGCACCGACTCCGAGAAGCTGATGGGCTCCCAGGGCCCCTGGCTCGCCTTCAGCACCGAGCACGACGATGTCGACGCGCACTCCACGATCGTCTTCGCGCACGCGCCGGAGAACCTCGACGCGATCCACGAGTCCCACTGGTTCGTGCGCTCCGAGCCGTTTCCCACGGTCGCGTTCTCCTGGGCGTTCTTCGAGGAGTTCGAGTTGCCGCCGGGCGAGTCCTTCGGCTACCGCTACCGGGTGGTGATCGCCGACGGGGCCTGGGACTCCGAGCGCGTGGCCGCGCATCTGGAGGGCCTGCCGTGGTGAAACCCGAACTGCCCCATCCGCTGCCCGGCGCCGTCGGCCTGTCCCACCTCAGCGCCTACGACTGGGAGGCCGCCGACGGGGTCTGCGGCGGCAGCCCGCATCTGCATCTGGTGTGCACCGAGGCGTACGTCGTCACCGGCGGCCGGGGCGCCGTCCAGACCCTGAGCCCCGACGGCTACCGGGACATCCCGCTGGAGGCCGGCTCGGTGGCCTGGTTCACGCCGGGCACCGTGCACCGCATGGTCCAGGGCGGGGACCTGCGCATCACCGTGCTGATGCAGAACAGCGGCCTGCCCGAGGCCGGGGACGCGGTGTTCACCTTCCCGCCTGCGGTGCTCGCAGACCCCGAGAAGTACGCGGCGGCCGCAACGCTCCCGCCCGGTACGGGAGTCGACACGGCCGAGGCCGCCCGGCGCCGCAGGGACCTCGCCGTCGAGGGCTACCTCGTCCTGCGCGAGGCCCTCGTCGCCGGCGACAACGGCCCGTACCTGGAGTTCCAGCGCGCCGCCGCCCGACTGGTGCGCGACAAGGTGCCGACCTGGCGCGAGCTGTGGCGGGCAGGGGCCCTGGCCACGGCGGAACGCACCGGCGCCCAACTCGACGCGCTGGCCGAGGGGGAACCGGCGTACCTGGGCGAGGCGACCGCGCACGAGGCGGCGCCGACCCGGCTCGGCGGCTTCGGGATGTGCGGCAGACGGGACGAGTACGCGCTGCCGGGGACGACGCTGCCGTACCAGGGGGAGTAACCGGCACCTGGGGGGCCGTGAGTAAGTGGGCGGCCGTGCGCGAGGCCGCCCGGGAGGCCGTACGGGACCCGGGCGGCAGCGCGCTGGTGCTGTTCACGGCGGTGGGGTTACGGGTCAGCGCGGCTGATAGGCCTTCGGCAGGCGCATCCCACGCTCGGCCATGATCTCCCGTACCCGGTTGGGGTAGTTGGTGATGATGCCGTCGACACCGGCGTCCATCAGCGCCTCCACGGTCGCCGGGTCGTCGCAGGTCCAGGGGACGACCTTCAGGCCCCGGGCGTGTGCCGCCTCGACCATCGCCGCGTCGGCGTAGAAGCGGAAGCCGGGGTCGCCGACCTTGCCGCTCTGCGGGAAGCCGTAGTTGGGGGAGAGGGTGGTGACGCCGGGGAGCGAGTCGGCGGCCTTCACGAAGTCGCCGTCGTAGTCGTCGGCGTCGATCCCGCCCAGCCAGGGGGAGGCACCGGGCTTGCCGACCTGGAGGAAGTCGTAGTTGGTGAGCGCCACCAGCGGCCACTTGGGCGCGAGCTTGTGCATGGCCTTGAGCGCGCCCCAGTCGAAGGACTGGATGGTGACCTGGCGCTCGATGCCGGAGCGGTGGATCTCCTCGTACACCCGGCGCACGAACAGCTCGCGGGGCGCGGTCTGTTCGGGGGCGCCCGCCTCGACCTTCGTCTCGACGTTGAGGGTGACCTGCCGGGCCTTGGAGCGCTTGACCAGGTTCAGGACGTCCTTCAGCTCGATCATCCGCAGCCCGTCGATCTGCTCCTGCTCGGGGTGTCCCGGCAGTTGCTGGTAGCCGCAGTTCATGGTCCTGATCTGGGCCAGCGTCAGGTCCTTGATGTACTTGCCGACGTACGGATACATCGGGTCGCCCGGCACGAGGGGCGCGGTGTCCCGGCACTTGGTGGCGCTGACCTGCCGGTCGTGGGTGACGACGACCTTCTCGTCCTTGGTGATCTGGGTGTCCAGCTCCAGCGTGGACACACCGAGGCGCAGGGCCTTGGCGAAGCCCTCCAGCGAGGACTCGGTCGTCATACCGAGTCCGCCGCGGTGGGCCTGGAGGTCGAACCGCGTCTTCTGCGCATCGTACGTCGTGGCGTGAGCCGCCACCGGGGAGAGGAGCAGCGGCACCAGCGCCAGGCCGGCGAGGACATGTCTTGAGGACATCGCAACCTCGATCGTGTGGGTTCGGACGACCAGACGACGCTATTTCTACGGCAGAAGCGCTCAACAGCCCAGGAGTGAATGCTGGGCGAACGCTGAAGCGCCCTCCGCCCGGTGGGGCGGAGGGCGCAGGCTCCCGTCGTCAGGCAGTGGCCCGGAAGGACCGCAGCCGCAGCGAGTTGCCGACCACGAAGACCGAGGAGAAGGCCATGGCCGCTCCGGCGAGCATCGGGTAGAGCAGTCCGGCCGCGGCGAGCGGCAGGGCAGCGACGTTGTAGGCGAAGGCCCAGAACAGGTTGGAGCGGATGGTGCCCAGCGTCCGGCGGGCCAGCCGGATGGCGTCCGCCGCGGCCCGCAGATCACCGCGGACCAGGGTCAGGTCGCCGGCCTCGATCGCCGCGTCCGTGCCGGTGCCCATCGCCAGACCGAGGTCGGCCTGGGCCAGGGCGGCCGCGTCGTTGACGCCGTCGCCGACCATCGCCACCGAACGGCCCTCGCCCTGCAGCCGCTTGACGACGTCCACCTTGTCCTGCGGCAGCACCTCCGCGATGACGTGCTCGGGCGCGATACCCACCTGCCGTGCGACCGACTCGGCGACGGCCCGGTTGTCCCCGGTGAGCAGCATCGGCGTCAGACCGAGCGCCCGCAGCCGGGTTATCGCCTCCGCGCTGGTCTCCTTCACGGCGTCTGCGACCTCCAGGACCGCCCGTGCCTCCCCGTCCCATGCCACGGCGATGGCGGTACGACCGCCCGCCTCGGCCTCGGACTTGGCCCGCGCCAGCTGAGCCGGCAGTTCCATGGCCCACTCCTCGAGGAGCCGCTCCCGGCCCACCAGGACCGCGTGGCCATCGACGATGCCCTGCACACCGAGCCCCGGCACGTTCGCGAAGTCCTCCGGCACGGGCAGTGAACCCAGCTTCTCCAGGGCGCCGTCCGCGACGGCTCGGGCGATCGGGTGCTCGGAGGAGTGCTCCAACGCGCCCGCCAGCCGCAGGACTTCGGCCTCGTCCGTGTTGTCGGCGGTGTGCACGGCGAGCAGGGTCATCCGGCCGGTGGTGACGGTGCCGGTCTTGTCGAGGACGACGGTGTCGACCTTGCGGGTGGACTCCAGTACCTCAGGTCCCTTGATCAGGATGCCGAGCTGGGCGCCGCGCCCGGTGCCGACCATCAGCGCGGTGGGTGTGGCGAGGCCCAGGGCGCAGGGGCAGGCGATGATCAGTACGGCGACCGCGGCGGTGAAGGCGGCGGCCACGCCGGAGCCGCTGCCGAGCCAGAAGCCGAGGGTGCCCAGGGACAGGGCGATCACGATCGGGACGAAGACGGCGGAGATCCGGTCGGCGAGCCGCTGTGCCGCCGCCTTGCCGTTCTGCGCGTCCTCCACCAGCTTGGCCATCCGGGCCAGTTGGGTGTCGGCGCCGACTCGGGTGGCCTCGACGACGAGGCGTCCGCCCGCGTTGATCGTGGCACCGGTGACACCGTCGCCCACGCCGACCTCGACCGGCACCGACTCGCCGGTGAGCATCGAGGCGTCGACGGCGGACGAGCCCTCGACGACCACGCCGTCGGTGGCGATCTTCTCGCCCGGCCGTACGACGAACCGGTCGCCGACCTTCAACTCGCCGACCGCGACGCTCTGTTCACGTCCGTCACGCAGCACGGTGACATCCTTCGCGCCCAGCTCCAGCAGCGCCTTCAGCGCGGCGCCCGCCTTCCGCTTGGAGCGGGCCTCGAAGTACCGCCCGGCCAGGATGAAGGCGGTGACCCCGGCCGCCGCCTCCAGATAGATGTTCCCGGAGCCGTCACTGCGGGAGATGGTCAGCTCGAAGGGGTGCGTCATGCCCGGCTGGCCCGCGGTGCCGAAGAACAGCGCCCACAGCGACCACAGGAATGCGGCCGAGGTGCCGACCGAGATCAGGGTGTCCATGGTGGCCGCGCCGTGCCGCGCGTTGGTGAACGCGGCCTTGTGGAACGGCCAGGCGGCGTACGTCACGACGGGCGCCGCGAGGGTGAGGGACAGCCACTGCCAGTACTCGAACTGGAGGGCGGGGATCATGGCCATCGCGATGACGGGGACGGCCAGGACGACGGCGGTGACCAACCGCTCCCGAAGCGGCCGGAGTTCGTCGTGCTCGGGAGCCTTTTCCGGTTCGGGCGTGGGCGGTTGGGCGGTGTACCCGGTGGCCTCGACGGTCGCGATCAGATCGTCGACGGAGACGTCACCGCCGTAAGTGACCTTCGCCTTTTCGGTGGCGTAGTTGACGGTTGCGGTGACGCCGTCCATGCGGTTGAGCTTCTTCTCGATGCGCGCCGCGCACGAGGCGCAGGTCATGCCGCCGATGGTGAGTTCTGTGTCGGTCGTGGTGGTCATTGACTGCTCCTCGTGTGGGGCGGGCGGGATCAGGCGCGGCCGGTGAGCTCGTAACCGGCCTCGTCGACGGCCTCGGCGACGCGCGTGTCGTCCGGCTCGGTGCTGCTGCTGACGGTGACCTGTCCCTTCTCCAGGTCGACCTCGACGCCGGTCACGCCGTCCAGTTCGCCGATGGCCTTGGTGACGGTGGCCTTGCAGTGGCCGCAGGTCATGCCGGAGACGGCGTACGTGGTGATCGTCTGGGTGGACATGGGTGCCTCCTGGATAGGATCTGGCCGATATACCGGGTGGGGGTACCCCCGCCGACGACTCCATGTATACCCATGGGGGGTATCGAAAGCAAGCGGGATCCCAGGTTGACTTCATACCCCCCAGGGGTATCGTGAGGTGGCATAGAGACCTGAGACCGAGGAGCTCGTCATGCATGCAGGATTGAAGATCACCGCGTTCGCCGCCGGCCTGGCCGCCACCTTCGGCACCGCCTACGGCGTGGGCAAGGGCGTCGGACCCGTCGGGGAGGATCCCGCGCCCGCACGGCACGAGAGCCACAGTGAGGCGTCACCGAGCCCGGCGGGAGACGGCGGGCAGAAAGAGGCGGCAGCCGGCGGCCTGCAGATCTCCGAGGGCGGTTACACCCTCGATCTGAAGACCCCGACCGTCGCCGCCCGCGACCGTGCTGACCTGCGCTTTGTCATACGGGACGACAGTGGCCGCGCGGTGACCGCCTACCAGCGCGAGCACGACAAGGAACTCCACCTCATCGTGGCCTCACGCGACCTCGTCACCTACCGCCATCTGCACCCGACCCGCGCCGCCGACGGCACCTGGAGCACCCCCGTCGACCTGCCCCGCGCGGGCGGCTACCGGGTCTTCGCCGACTTCACCCCCGGGAAGAAGGGCGCTGAGAACCTGACCCTCGGCGCCGACCTCGCCGCCTCCGGCTCGTACGAGCCCCAGAACCTCCCGGCCCCGAAGGCCACGGCCGAGGTCGACGGCTACGAGGTCCGCCTGGACGGCGCCCTGCGCCTCGGCGCGGCGAGCGAGCTGAAGCTGAACGTCTCACGCGACGGCAAGCCCGTCACCGACCTCCAGCCCTACCTCGGCGCCTACGGCCACCTGGTCGCCCTGCGCTCCGGCGACCTCGCCTACCTGCACGTCCACCCGAACGGCGAACCCGGCGACGGCAAGACGAAGCCCGGCCCCGGAGTCTCCTTCACCGCCACCGCGCCGAGCAGCGGCACCTACCGCCTCTTCCTGGACTTCAAGCACGACGGGGAGGTCCGCACCGCGGCGTTCACGGTCCGCACCGGAGCGGCCGCGGCGTCGGAGGAGGCCGCCCCGCACGAGGAGGCACCCGCGCACGGCCACTGATGTCAGCCCAGCGCCCGGTCGAGATTGAAAGCGGCGCTGATCAGTGCGAGATGGGTGAACGCCTGCGGGAAATTGCCCTGTTGCTCACCGGTGTGGCTGATCTCCTCGGCGTACAGGCCCAGATGGTTGGCGTAGGTGAGCATCTTCTCGAAGGCCAGGCGGGCCTCGTCGACGCGGCCGGCGTGGACCATGGCCTCGACGTACCAGAAGGAGCAGATGGAGAACGTGCCCTCGTCGCCGCGCAGTCCGTCGGGGCTGGCCATCGGGTCGTAGCGGTAGACCAGGGAGTCGGACACCAGATCCTGGGTCAGCGCGTCCAGGGTGGACAGCCACTTCGGGTCCGTCGGCGCGATGAACTTCGTCAGCGGCATCATCAGTACGGCCGCGTCCAGCACGTCGTCGTCCTCGTGCTGCACGAACGCCTGACGCGACTCCGACCAGCCCTTGCTCATGATGCGCCGGTAGATGGTGTCCCGGCAGTTGCGCCAGCGGACGATGTCGGCGGGCAGGCCACGCCGGTTGGCCATGCGGATCGCCCGCTCGATCGCCACCCAGCACATCAGGCGCGAATAAAGGAAGTTCTTACGGCCGCCCCGGGTCTCCCAGATGCCCTCGTCCGGCTGGTCCCAGTGGTCGCACACCCAGTCCACCAGCGCGCACACATCGTCCCACTGGTCGCTGGAGATGGGCTTGGCCCACTTGTCGTAGAGGTAGATCGAGTCGATCAGGGCGCCGTAGATGTCGAGTTGGAGCTGTTCGGCGGCGGCGTTGCCGATACGGACCGGCGCGGAGCCCTGGTGGCCCTCCAGATGGTCGAGTTCGCGCTCGGCCAGGTCGGTGCGGCCGTCGATGCCGTACATGATCTGCAACGGTCCCGAGGGTTTGCCGTCGCCCGGACTGACGTGCCGGGTCACGAAGTTCATGAACGCCTCGGCCTCGCCGGTGAAGCCAAGACGCAGCAGCGCGTACACACAGAAGGCCGCGTCGCGCACCCACACATACCGGTAGTCCCAGTTGCGTTCGCCGCCGAGCTGCTCGGGCAGGCTCGTCGTCGGCGCGGCGACGATCGCGCCGGTCGGCGCGTAGGTGAGGAGCTTGAGGGTGAGCGCCGAGCGGTGCACCATCTCCCGCCAGCGGCCCCGGTACTTGGACGCGGACAGCCAGTGCCGCCAGTACGCGACCGTGGTGCTGAACTGCTCCTCCGCCTCGGTACGGGCGCACCGGCGCGGTGTCACCTCGCCGCCGACCTGGTCCAGCGCGAACACCGCCGACTCGCCCTCGGCGAGCTTGAATTCGGCCCGCACATCCAGGCCGTCGACCTCCAGGGGCACCGTCGCGGTCAGCCCGAGCGACAGCTTGGCCGACTCGAACACCGCCACGTCCCCGGCCATCCGGACGGAGTGCGGCTGGGCGCCGTAGTCGAAACGCGGGGCCACGCGGGTGCGGAACGGGATGGAGCCGCGGACACACAGCACACGCCGGATCAGCCGATGGCGCTCCGTCTCCACCGAGTCGCCGTCGACCGGCATGAAGTCCTGCACCTCGCCGACGCCGTCCTCGGTGAAGAACCGGGTGATCAGGACGTTGGTGTCCGGGAAGTAGAACTGCTTGGTCCGGGCCGGTACAGCCGCCGCCAGTTCGAAGGCCCCGCCGCGCTCGGAGTCGAGGATCGCGGCGAACACGCTCGGCGCGTCGAACGCCGGGCAGCAGTACCAGTCGATCGTGCCGTCGGTCCCCACCAGGGCCACGCTGCGCAGATCGCCGATCAGACCGTGCTCGGCGATCGGCAAATAGCGCGAAGCCCCTGGGGCGTCCTGGTCGCTCGGTCCTGTTCCGCTCATCGCAGCCTCCCTGGCCCCCGACACCGCCACGGCACCAGCCTAGGCGGAAAGGGGGCACCGTGTGGCCCGCAACGGCGTCAGACCGTGACCACCTCGATGCCCGCCTCCGTGAACCGCCGGACCGTGTCGGGACCGGCGGCCGTGTCGGTGACCAGCGTGTCCACCGCGTCCGCCGCACAGATCCGGGCGAACGCCCGCCGCCCCAGCTTGCTGGAGTCGGCAGCGACGATCACCCGCCCCGCACGCTCGCACAGCAGCCGGTTGATCGCGGCCTCCGCCTCGTCGTTGGCCGCCGCCCCGTGCGCCACATCGAAGGCGACGACACCGAGCACCGCCACATCCAGGGTGATCTGCCCGAGCACCCCGTCCGCGAGCGGCCCGATGAGTTCGTACGACTGCGGGCGCGCGACCCCGCCGGTCACGACAATCTTGAACTGGGGGCGTACGGCAAGCTCGTTGGCGATGTTCAGCGCATTGGTGACCACGGTCAGCGCGGGCGAACCGGAGGCCAGATCGCCGCGCACGGCCAGCGCGCGGGCCACCTCGGTCGTCGTCGTGCCGCCGGTCAGGCCCACCGCCTCGCCGGGTGCGACCAGTGCGGCCACCGCCTTGGCGATGCGCTCCTTCTCCGAGGCGTGCCGGGCGGTCTTGTAGCGCAGGGGCAGCTCGTAGGAGACCCCGTGGACGACCGCGCCGCCCCGGGTGCGCACCAGCATCTGCTGCTCGGCCAGCTGGTCGAAGTCGCGCCGGATCGTGGCGGCCGAGACCGCCAGCTCGGCGGCGGCCTCCTCGACGTCCAGACGGCCGCGCTCGACGAGCAGTTCCAGCAGTGACTTCCAGCGGGCGTCGCGCGACATCCGCACCTCCGTTCCTCGATCTCCCGGCGACCCTAGCGCACCCCCACTTCGCGTGAATGCTTGATTCTGCTCGAAAACTCGCTATATCTTGCAAGAAAAATCAAATCAAACCAGGGGAGGGGTGGGCATGACCCACGTCGAAGAGGAGCTGGCCGGCCAGCCCGAGTGCTGGGCACGGGCCGCGACACAGGCGGCGGCGCACGGCGGTGCGCTGCCGGCACCGGGGGAGCGAGTCGCGATCGTCGGCTGCGGCACCTCGTACTTCATGGCGCAGTCGGCGGCCGCCCTGCGCGAGGGCGCGGGCCAGGGCGAGACGGACGCCTTCGCCGCGTCCGAGTTCCCGCGACTGCGCGCCTACGACCGGGTCGTCGCCCTCAGCCGGTCCGGCACCACGACCGAAGTGCTGGAACTGCTGAGGGAGTTGAGGGGCCGTACGCGCACCACCGCGATCACCGCCGACCCGGAGACACCTGTCATGGCGGCCGCCGATGACGTCGTCGTCCTCGACTACGCCGACGAACGGTCCGTCGTACAGACCCGGTTCGCGACCACCGCGCTCACCCTGCTCCGCGCCCACCTGGGCCTGCACACCGACACAGTCGTCGCCGACGCCCGCGCCGCACTCGACGCTCCGCTGCCCGAAGGCCTCGTCGACAGCACGCAGTTCACCTTCCTCGGACGCGGCTGGACCGTGGGTCTCGCCCATGAGGCCGCGCTGAAGATGCGGGAGGCCGCGCAGGCGTGGACCGAGTCCTACCCGGCGATGGAGTACCGGCACGGCCCCATCAGCATCACCACCCACGGCACCGCGACCTGGATGCTGGGCGAACCGCCCGAGGGCCTGGAGGAACAGGTCCGCGCCACCGGTGGCACGTGGGTGGCGGGCACCCTCGACCCGCTCGCCGAACTCATCCGCGCCCAGCGCCTGGCGGTCGCCGTCGCGCGGGCCCGCGGCCTCGACCCGGACCGACCCCGCCACCTCACCCGCTCGGTGATCCTCGCTCCCTGACGCCGCCGACATCCCTGACGCCGCCGACATCCCTGACGCCGCCGACATCCCGGACGTCGCAGCGATCCCCGACCACGCGGACATCCCCGACGTCCACGGAAGGACCAGCCGTGCCCCTCGTCACCACCGGCGAGCTCGTCACCCGCGCCGCCGCACAGCACTCCGCCGTCGCCGCCTTCAACATCATCACGCTCGAACACATCGAGGCCGTCATCGCCGGCGCCGAGTCCGCGCAGGCGCCCGTCGTCCTCCAAGTCAGCGAGAATGCCGTCAAGTTCCGTTACGGCCGACTGCTCCCGCTCGCCCGGTCCGCCGTCGCCGCCGCCGAACGCGCCGCCGTACCCGTCGCGTTGCACCTCGACCACGTCCAGAGCGACGACCTGCTGCGCCAGGCACCCGGTGCCGGATTCAGCTCCGTGATGTACGACGCGGCCCGGCTGCCCTACGCCCAGAACCTCGCCGCGACCCGGGCCGCCGCCGACTGGGCGCACGCCCAAGGGCTCTGGATCGAGGCCGAGTTGGGCCAGATCGGCGGCAAGGACGGACAGCCCGCCCTCGACGCCCACGCCCCCGGCGCCCGCACCGACCCCGCCCAGGCCCGCGCATTCGTCGCCGACTCCGGAGTGGACGCCCTGGCTGTCGCCATCGGCAGCGCCCACGCGATGACGACCCGTACCGCCACCCTCGACCACGACCGCCTCAAACGGCTCGCGGCCACCCTGGACGTCCCCCTCGTCCTGCACGGCTCCTCCGGCGTACCGGACGCCGAACTCACCACGGCCGTCGCCGGAGGCATCGCCAAGGTCAACATCGGCACGGCCCTCAACATCGCGATGACCGGGGCCATCCGCACCTACCTCGCGGCGCACCCCGAGGCGGTCGACTCGCGCACCTACCTGAGCGTCGGAAGGGAGGCGATGGTGCGGGCGGTGGCCGGAATCATCCGCACGGTGACTAGCGCTTGACGGCCTTCAACACCACGAACTTCGGGTCCCCGGACACCAGTTGGCAGTTCCCGAACAGCCGCTTCAGCTTCACGTGGTACCCGAGATGCCGGTTGCCGATCACCCACAGCTCGCCACCCGGCCGCAGCGCGCGCTTCGCCCCGGTGAACATCCGCCACGCCGTGGCGTCGGTGGTCGCCTGGTGGGAGTGGAACGGCGGGTTGTTCAGCACCAGGTCGACACTGCCGGCCGGCACCCCGGCAAGACCGTCGCCCACCCGGAACTCGGCGTGCCCCGGCACCCCGTTCGCCTTGTACGTCGCCTCCGCAGACGCCACCGCCTGGAAGGACTCGTCGACGAACAGCACCTCGGCCTCGGGGTCGGCCAGCGCCACCGCCGTACCCACCACGCCGTTGCCGCAGCCGAGGTCCACCACCCGTCGGCCGCCGCGGCTGTCCGGCAGATGCGCCAGGAAGAACCGGGTGCCGATGTCGAGCCGGTCCGCGCAGAAGACGCCCGCGTGATTGACGACCGTACGGCCGGAGACCGCCCCGATACCGTCGGGCAGCTCATAGCTGTGCGGCCAGGGATTGGCGCCGCGCTCCAGCGCCGGATCGGGCGTGCAGAAGATCAGCCGTGCCTTCTTCTCGGCGAGGGAGGTCCGGGTCGGGCCGATTATCCGCTCGAACAGCCTCAGCGTCGAGGTGTGGATCTCCTTCACCATCCCGGTGCCGACCACGACCGTGTCCGCATGCACGGCGGGCGCCAGCCGCAGCAGCTGGTCCTCCAGCAGGGCCAGGCTCTTCGGGATCCGCACCAGCAGCACATCGATCCGCTCGGGCGGCGGGTCCTGCGTGGTGAGCAGCCGCACGGCACCGGGCTCCACACCGGCCCGCGCCAGGTTCGCCCGGGTCGCCTCCTGGGCGAGGTGGGAGTCGGTGATCTGCGTCGGCCGGTGCCCCGCCAGCGCCGTGACCAGCGCGCCCCAGCGGTCCCCGACCACCACAACCGTGCCGGACAGCGGGATCTCCTGGTCCGCGAGATGCCGGAGGAGGTACTCGTCGGAGGCGTCCCAGGCACGGAGCCGGTTGCGCGGGTCCTCGGGGAAGCGGGCCAGGGCGAGCTCGCCCCAGGGAGTCGTCATACGGTCGTTCATCGTGCGACCAGGCTAGCCGAGCCGCAGCTCAGGGCACGATGGAGAGATGGACGAGCTGTTCCCCAGGGCCCGCACCACGGTCGCGCCGGGCGCGGTGCACATACCGGACTGGCTGGACGCGCACCGGCAGCGCGAGCTGCTCGCGGCCTGCCGGGACTGGGCCCGCCCACCCGCCGGACTGCGCACGGTCCGCACCCCGGGCGGCGGCACCATGACCGCGCGGCAGGTCTGTCTGGGCCGGCACTGGTATCCGTACGGCTACGCCCGCACGGTCGTCGACGGCGACGGCGCCCCGGTGAAGCCCTTCCCGGACTGGCTGGGGGAGCTGGGCCGGGAGGCGGTGCGGGACGCGCTGGGGGAGGGGCCGGCGCCGTACGACATCGCCCCGAGCGCGGAGACAGCGCCGTACGACATCGCACTGATCAACTTCTACGACAGCGACGCCCGCATGGGCATGCACCGCGACAGCGACGAGAAATCGGACGCTCCGGTCGTCTCCCTGAGCCTCGGCGACACCTGTGTCTTCCGCTTCGGCAACACCGAGACCCGGGCCCGCCCGTACACGGATGTTGAGCTGCGCAGCGGGGATCTGTTCGTGTTCGGGGGACCGTCGCGGCTCGCGTATCACGGGGTGCCCAAGGTGTACCCGGGCACGGCGCCGCCCGAGTTGGGGCTGAGCGGGCGGTTGAACATCACGCTCAGAGTGAGCGGCCTGTAGGCATGAGCTGCAACGGATCATGGGAGACTCGCCCTCATGAGCGGCAAGGCTGACCCCCGGCCGGCGGGGGAAGGGACCACCTCAAGGACGCGGTTGGACCGGGGACGCGGTGCGCTCGGGCCCGCGCTGGAGCTCGTGCACACCGGACGCGCCCCCACCCGGGCCGTGCTCACCGCGGAGCTCGGCGTGACCCGGGCCACGGCCGGCGCGGTCGCCGCCGAACTGGAGGCGCTCGGGCTGATCCGGGTCGACGCGAGGCCCGGCGCGGCGGCCGGATCCCAGGGCCGCCCCTCGCACCGTCTCGAAGTCGCCGAGGACGGCCCCGTCGTCCTCGCCGCCCAGGTGCACGCCGACGGATTCCGCGCCGCGCTGGTGGGCCTCGGCGGGCGGATCGTCGCCACCGCGCCGGGCTGCGAGACCGTCGACGCCGACCCGGCGAAGGTCCTCGGGTCCGTCGTGGAGGCGGGCGCGGATCTGCTGCGTACGACAGGACGGCGCTGCGTGGGCGCCGGGCTCGCCGTGCCGTCCGCGGTGGCCGAACCGGACGGTCTGGCCCTGAACCCGTTGCATCTGGCCTGGCCCGTGGGCGCGCCCGTCCGCCGGATCTTCGCGGAGTGCGTACGCGCCGCCGGGCTCACCGGCCCGGCGTTCGCGGGCAACGACGTCAACCTCGCCGCGCTCGCCGAGCACCGGCACGGCGCGGGCCGCGGCGCCCGGGATCTGCTGTGCGTGGCCACCGGACACCGGGGCGTCGGCGGCGCGCTGGTGCTCGACGGGCGGCTGCACACCGGCAGTTCGGGGCTCGCCCTGGAGGTCGGCCACCTCACCGTGAACCCCGAGGGCCGCCCCTGCCACTGCGGCAGCCGAGGCTGCCTGGACGTCGAGGCGGATCCGCTGGCCCTGCTCACCGCGGCAGGCCGCGACCCGGGCCCCGAGGTCTCGCTGCTGCAACAGGCCAACGACCTGATCCGGCAGCACTACGACGACCGGACCGTCCGCACGGCCACCGAGGAACTGATCGACCGCCTCGGCCTCGGACTGGCAGGCCTGGTGAACATCCTCAACCCCGACCGCATCATCCTCGGCGGCCTGCACCGGACCCTCCTGGACGCCGACCCGGGCCGGCTGCGCGCGGTGGTCGCCGACCGCAGCCTGTGGGGGCAGAGCGGCGGCGTCCCCATCCTGGCCTGCACACTCGACCACAACAGCCTGGTGGGCGCCGCCGAGCTGGCCTGGCAGCCGGTGCTGGACGATCCGCTGGGGGCACTAACCCACCAGTGACTGGGTGCCGACGACATCGAGCAGCGCGAGCCTTTCGGCGTCCTCGGTGCCGGGCTCGGCCGTATAGACCATGATCCGCAGATCGCTGCCCGTCACCGCGAGGATGTCGCAGTCCAGGGTCAAGGGGCCCACCTGCGGATGCTCGATCGTCTTGTGCCCGCCGGGGTTCGTCCCCACCACGCCCGTGTCCCACAGCTCGGCGAACCGCTCGCTGTGCGCGCGCAACTCGTTGACCAGCCGCCGCAGTTGGCGGTCCGCCGGATACCGGGCCACCGTCGTCCGCAGATCGGCGACCAGCAGGGCCTCGAACTCCCGCCGCTCCTCGGGCGTCTGCCGCACCCGGCTTCCCGAGCCGAGGAAGTTGCGCCACACACCGTTGCGTTCGAACCCCCGCCGGCCCGACGGATCGCCCATCAGCGCCGCATACAGCGGGTTCGCCAGCAGCAGGGTCCACGCGGCGTCGTAGACCCCCACGGGAACGCCGACGAGCCGGTCCAGCAGCCGCTGGACGCTGGGCGTGAGATACGCGGGCACCGTCTCGGGCCCCGGCGGCACAAGACCGGCCAGCCGGAACAGATACGCCCGCTCCTGCGCCGACAGCCGCAGCGCCCGCGCGAGCGCCTCCACGACCTGCGCCGAAGGATTGACGGCCCGGCCCTGTTCGAGGCGGGTCACATAGTCCACGGAGATCCCCGCGAGCAGCGCCAGCTCCTCCCGGCGCAGCCCTGCCGCCCGCCGCTGTCCGCCGACCGGCAGCCCGGCCGTACCCGGCGCGACACGGTCCCGCCAGCGCCGCAGCGCCTGCCCGAACTCCGTTGCCGTCATGCCCTCCAGTGAACACCGTCCGCGGAACGGCTGCCTGGTACCGCCAGTCCCAGGAAGAGGGGACGGCTGGCTGTCCGCGCCGCCGCGCCGGAGTCTTGAGGGCATGACCACCACACTCATCACCGGAGCGAACAAGGGCCTGGGCTTCGAGACCGCCCGCCGACTCGTCGCAGCAGGCCACACCGTCTACATCGGCAGCCGCGACGAGGAGCGCGGACGCCGGGCGGCCGAAGAACTGGGCGCACGGTTCGTCCAGCTCGACGTCACCGACGACGCGTCCGTCGCGGCGGCGGCCAAGACCATCGAGGCCGAAGGCGGACTCGACGTCCTGATCAACAACGCGGGCATCGAGGGGAGGGGCGAGAACAACAGCGTCATCGGCGCGGCGGACACCACGGCCGAAGAGCTGCGGAAGGTGTTCGAGACGAACGTCTTCGGCGTCGTCCGCGTCACACATGCCTTCCTGCCGCTGCTCCAGCGCTCGGCCGCGCCGGTCGTGGTCAACCTCAGCAGCGGCCTGGCCTCCCTGTCCCTGCTGTCCGACCCGGCCTCACCGTCGCACTTCTATCCGGGCGTGGCCTACCCGGCCTCGAAGACGGCCATCAACATGATCACCGTGCAGTACGCGAAGGCGTTCCCCGAGATGCGGATCAACGCCGTCGAGCCCGGCTTCACCGCTACGGACCTCAACGGGCGCACGGGCACCCAGACCGTCGAGCAGGGCGCCGAGATCATCGTCAGGGCGGCCCAGCTGAGGGCGGACGGCCCGACCGGCGGCTACTTCTCCGCGGACGGCCCGCTGCCCTGGTAGGCCGTGAGGCTCCACAGCGCCGCCACCAACGGCCGCCGCAGATCCGCCCGCCGTACGCACAGCCCGATCGGGAAGTCCTCCGGCGGCGGATCGGTGGGGAGGACAGACAGCCGGTCGCGGACCGCGCTGTGCTCCAGTACGAGGCGGGGGACCACGCCCGTGCCGCAGCCCAGCGCGACCAGCGTCAGCAGGCCCTCGTGGCCGTCCGGCTCGCAGGCGACGTCGGGCACCGTGCCCCGGGCCCGGAACCAGCGGTCGGCGGCCTCCCGGACGAGCCCGCGGTGGGGGAGCACGAACGGGCCGTCGAGCCCGGGATCCGGTCGGTCCCGGGCGGTGACGAAGGCCAGTTCGGTGACCGCGACCGTCCGGCTCACCAGCGCCTCAGGCAACCGCGCCGGGATCCCCGCGACGGCCACGTCGACCTCACCCTCGTCCAGCCGGGCCAGCGCCGCCCCCGCGTCACCGGTGCGCAGATCCAGCCGTACCTGGGGATGGGCGGCCCGGAACGGCGCCAACAGGTCGGGCAGCAGGGCCTGGCAGGCCGTCACGGTGGCGAACAGGGCGACGCGGCCGGTGAGTTCGGCCGGGTCGGGATGCTCCTCGCGGTAGGCGCGCCACAACTCCAGCGCCTGGACGGCGTACTCCCGGAAGCGGTGCCCCTCGGCGGTGAGCGAGACGCCGCGCGGGCCCCGGTCGAAGAGCCGATGCCCGAGATCGGCCTCCAGGCGCTGCACCGTCCGGGTCAGCGTCGCCGGGCTGACATGGCAGTCGAGGCTGGTCCGCCCGAAGTTCAGGGTCTGCGCGAGGTGAAGGAAGAGCCGCAGCTCCCGGTGATCGTCCCGCATGACCTGCGCCTTTCGCTATCCGCAACACCGCGCTGCAGAAGTTGCGCTTGCCGCAACGCTCGGGCGGAGCCTACAACTCGACCATGACCTACACCTCCCGCGTCTTCCCCCTCGAAACGATGGACGTGCCCGGCGGCACCGAGACCGTCCTGCGCGGCGGCAGACACCTCTTCCCGCTCCTGCCGCAGGCCCTCGCGGGCGTCGACCGGATCGGCGTCATCGGCTGGGGCCCCCAGGGCCGCGCCCAGGCTCTCAACCTGCGCGACTCCCTATCCGGCACGGACATTCGCGTGACCGTCGGCCTGCGCCCCGGCTCCCGCTCGGCCACCGACGCCCGCGCCCACGGCTTCACCGAGGACGACGGCACCCTCGGCGACTGGCTCGCGGTGGCAGCCGACAGCGACCTGGTGATCCTGCTCATCGCGGACGCCGCACTCGCCACCCACCACCCGGAGATCTTCGCGGCCCTGAAGCCGGGCGCCGCCATCGGCCTCTCCCACGGCTTCCTCCTCGGCCATCTGCGGGAAACAGGCGGCGACTTCCCCGCCGGACACCCGGTCATCGCCGTCTGCCCCAAGGGCATGGGCGACTCGGTGCGCCGCCTCTACCAGCAGGGCGCCGAGATCAACGGCGCCGGAATCAACAGCAGCTTCGCCGTACACGCCGACCCCGACGGCCGCGCTGTCGACCTCGCGCTCGGCTGGTCGGTGGCGCTCGGCTCGCCGTACACCTTCCGCACCACCCTCGACAGCGAGTACCTCTCCGACATCGTCGGTGAACGCGCGATCCTGCTCGGCGCCGTGCACGGCATGGTGGAGAGCCTGTTCACGCGCTTCCGGCTGGCCGGGGACGACGAGGTGAGCGCGTACGAGAAGTCCTGCGAGAACGTGACCGGCCCGATCGCCCGCACGATCTCGCGCGCCGGACTGCGGGCGGTGCGCGAGGACTTGGACGCCGACGGGCGGGAAATCTTCGACCGCGCGTACACAGCGACCTATGCCCCCGCGCGCGAAATCATCGCCGAGATCTACGACGAAGTCGCCGACGGCACCGAACTGCGCAGCGTCATCCTGGCCGAACGACGCCTGGGCTCACGCCCGATGAGCGAGATCGGCGGCGCACCGATGTGGTCGTACGGCGACCAGGTGCGCGCCCGCAGAGCCGAACACCCGCTGCCTGTCGAGCCGTTCACTGCGGGGGTGTTCGTCGCCACGATGCTGGCCCAGATCGACGAATTCGCCGAACGCGGTCACCCTTGGTCGGAGATCGTCAACGAGTCGGTCATCGAGGCCGTCGACTCCCTGCTGCCCTACATGCACGCACGGGACGTCGCCCACATGGTCGACAACTGCTCCCGCACGGCCCGCCTCGGCGCCCGCCGCTGGGGCCCGCGCTTCCAGTCGGCATACGAACAGATCGCCTACCCGGCCTCTCAACACCCGGCGGACCCCGCCCTGTTGACGACCTTCGACACCCACCCCGTCCATCAGGCCCTGGCCGCGGCAGCGAAGCTCAGGCCGGCCGTGGACATTGCGGTGGGCTAGGCGTGCTGCGGACCTGCCGACCGCGCAGCACAACGACGTCTGATGGCCGCCAGCGAGGGCCTGCTGTGGTGCTCATGCTGGTGGCATGACGATGTCATCCACTACGGAGTCAGCGACCGTTCTCAACGGTATGTATGCGGCTGAGGCGGAGTACCTGGCGGCAGGAGGCCCTGGCGAGGCTTCGTTCGACCTGCTCGCCCCCTTCTTTGCGCCGGATGTCGAACTGCATCAAGCAGATGCTCTGCCCTATGGAGGCACTTGGCGCGGGCACGACGGCATGACGCAGTTCTTCCTCAGAATGGGAGAGGTGTGGGAGTCGTTCGACATGGTGGAGCAGGAGTTTCTTGCCACGGGCGAGACTGCGGTCGTGCTCACACAGGTCCATGCTCGCGCTCGCGCGACCGGCCGCGAACTCAACTTCCCGATTCTGCAAGCGATCACGGTCAAGGACGGGCGGATCAGCGAAGTCCGTCCGTTCTACTGGGACACGCGAGCCATCGCCGATGCCTGCGCTGTGCCAACCCCGACAGACTGAGATCGACGGCCCTACGCCGAGGGAGCTGCGCGGCGGGGCCTCGGGACCAGTTCGCCACCGCAGTTGGGGCACACATCCCGCATGGCCTCGCCGCACGGCACGCAGAAGGTGCACTCGTAGGAGCAGATGCGGGCGGGCCCGTCGGCGGGCAGAGCCGCCGTCTCACAGCGCTCGCAGCGGTCGCGCATTTCCAGGGCCATGTTCGCGCCTTTCCTCGGCTTCGTCTGTCGCCTTCCATCCTCCGCGCGCCAGGCGTGGCCGAAAGTGTTCGGCGGGACAAAGATCAACACGATCGGGCCACGCTCAAGACCAGTCGACGACGAAGGCCCGCGCCGGATTCTCGACGAGCATCCCCCGGACCAGGGATCACCCGCGGCGGCACCTCCAACTCCCCGCACAGAAGGTCGCCACCGGCGACCTTCACCAGCCCTGCCCGGACCCCTGATGTGCCGATGCCCGCGGTGAGTTCGCCGACGCAGACCTCCCCGGGCAGCCGGGGACTGCTGAGGAACAGATGTTCGTGCGCCTCGCACACCCCCGAGCCGCTCGGGCGCCACATCCCCGAGCACGGCCCGCACGACGCTCACCGCGCCAGACGATCCCGCTCGGGCGTCGACAGATGCAATACCTCGAACAAGTCCCCCTCAGCTGTGGGCGCTTCCTGCTCCCACAGCGAGAAGTGCACGAACTCCCAGGCCCCGGTGTCCACACCGGCCGCCGCCAGCACCACGCCCTCCTGCGCCGCGAGCCGCCGTACCTCGCTCACCGCATCCTCGACGACCTCGGCCAACGGCACCCCGTCCGGCACCGGTTGCCGCCGCCGAACCGCCGCACACGCGCGGGAGCCGCCGCCCTCCTCATACGCCAGCCCGGTCCACCCGCGCACCGAAGGCCGCCCGAAGTCGTCGCAGATCCCCTGGAAACCCCCCTCCCACAGAAAGGAGTTCATGCCCTCCACGGTGTTCCAGAGGTAGAACGGCGCGTACTGACTGACCATCGAGCCGTGCACCCCGCGCTCCCGCATCAGGTAGGCCTTCAGACCGAGCCCCTCCCATCGGTCGAGCAGATGCCCCCGGTCGGCAACACGCCGTCGGATGACGCCCATGTCGTAGTCGGCGGGCAGCGTGATCTCGTACTGCATGGCGTGCACAAAACCCCCTAGTCGGCAGGACGGAGCAGGGCGAGCAACCCCCGGACCCCGGTGTCGAAGGCGGCCGGTGACCCCGACGCGCGGGCCAGGACATAGCCGCCCTGGACGGTCGCCACGATCGCCGCCGCGATCTCCTCGCCGTCCAGACCGGGCGCGAACTGCCCCTGTTCCTTGCCCTCCTCGACGATCCCGGCGAGGCGTTCGCGCAGCCAGTCGAGGGTCTCGTCGACCGGGGCGCGCAGCTCGTCACTGGCGACGATCTCCGGGTCCATGGTCAGCCGCCCGACCGGACAGCCGCGCAGCACATCACGCTCGCGCCGCAGGTAGGCCTCGATGCGCTCGTACGGCGTCCCGGGCGAACCGAGTACTCCCTCCGCCGTAGCCCGCATCTCCTCGGCGGACCGCCGGATCGCGGCCAGGGCGAGGTCGGACTTGCCCTTGAAGTGGTGGTACATGCTGCCCTGCCCGGCGCCGGAGCGCTCGAGGATCGCCTTGGGGCTCGTACCGACGTAGCCGCGCTCCCACAGCAGCTCACGCGTGGCCTCGATCAGTCGCTCTGGGGTGCTCATACGCTCACTGTACATACTAGTAGTTACAGGAATCCAGGGAGCAGCGGCCAACCCCTCACCTACTCCCCGCGAGGTACGCGCACTGCCGCTGCCCGTACGACGACCCGACCCCCTCCCCGGCGGGAGTCTCGAGACATCACCGAAAGACCCATCCGTACCGACTCGGGAGATGACTAGAGATGCAGACCCTGGCGCACTTCGCGGACGGCGGCCCCGGCCCCTGGATCCTGTTCTTCCCGCTCATCTGGGCTGCTGTGGTCATCGGCGGCATCACGTTCCTGCGTCGCACCGTCTGGCGCGGCCGAGGCGGCCCCCGCAGGCCCTCCGTCGACGACCACTCACCCATCACCGTCCTCGGCCACCGCTTCGCCTCCGGCGAGATCGACGAGGACGAGTACTGGCGCCGGCTGTCCGTCCTGGACGAGCAGTTCGGCCGTACGGGCAAGGGCGGTGCGGCATGACCGCCACAACCCTCGCACGCACGGCCGCCCGGGTCGTCGACGCCGTCAAGGTCTACGGCAGCGGCGACACCGCGGTCCGGGCCCTGGACGGGGTGAGCGTCGACTTCCCGGCCGGTCGCTTCACCGCGATCATGGGCCCCTCGGGCTCCGGCAAGTCCACCTTGATGCACTGCGCCGCCGGTCTCGACACCCTCACCTCGGGCGCCGCCCACATCGGCGACACCGAGCTGGGCACCCTCGACGACCGGCGCCTGACCCTGCTGCGCCGCGACCGCGTCGGCTTTGTGTTCCAGGCGTACAACCTGGTGCCGACGCTCACCGTCGCGGAGAACATCACGCTGCCGCTGGACCTCGCGGGCGGCAAGGGCGACCCGGAGTGGATCGACGCGCTGATCGACGTCGTCGGCCTGCGCGACCGGCTCCACCACCGGCCCGCCGAGCTCTCCGGCGGACAACAGCAACGCGTCGCCGTGGCCCGGGCGTTCGCCGGCCGCCCCGACATCGTCTTCGCCGACGAACCGACCGGCAACCTCGACTCCCGCTCCGGCGGCGAGGTCCTCGGCCTGCTCGGCCGCGCGGCACGCGAAACGCAGCGCACGGTCGTCATGGTCACCCACGACCCGGTCGCCGCCGCCCACGCCGACGAGGTCGTCTTCCTCGCCGACGGACGCCTGGTCGACCGTATGACCGCGCCCACCGCCGACAAGGTCCTGGACCGCATGAAAGCCTTCGAGGTGCCCTCATGAACGCCTCCGTCCGCCTCAGCGCGTCCTCCCTGCGCAGCCACAAGCGCCGCTTCGCCGGTACGTTCGTCGCGGTGTTCCTGGGCGTCGCCTTCCTGGCCGGAACGCTCGTCATGGGCGACACCCTGCGCGCCAGCTTCGACACCATGTTCGGCAACGCCACCAGCGGCACGGACGCCGTCGTCCGCAGCGCCGACGCCATCACCACACCGGGCGAGAGCGAGGGCGTACGGGAACCGGTCGCCACCGACCTCGCCGACACCCTCGAACAGGTCCCGGGCGTGGCCGCCGCAGAGCCCGACATCGAGGGCGCGGGCCAGCTCATCGGCCGCGACGGCGACCCCATCGGCGGCCAGGGCCCGCCCACCCTCGCCGGTAACTGGATCACCGACCCGAAGCTCAACCCGTACCAACTCGCCGAGGGCCGTGCCCCGCAGAAGTCCGGCGAGGTGGTCGTCAACCGGGGGACCGCCGAGCGCGGCGACCTGAACATCGGCGACACGACCACCCTGCGCACGCCCGACCCGGTCGAGGTCGCCATCGTCGGCCTCGCGACCTTCGGCGGCGAGGAAGGCATGGCGCAGGTGACCTACACCGGCATGACCCGCGCCGACGCCGAGAAATACCTCACCGCCCGCCCCGGAGAGGCAGCGACCATTCTCGTCCGGGCCGGACCCGACGTAAGTCAGCAGGAACTGGTGGACCGGCTGACTCCCGCCCTGCCGCAGGGAGTTGAGGCCATCACGGGTCAGGAGTCGGCCGAGGAGAACACCGACATGATCTCCGGCCAGTTCCTGACCGTCTTCACCACCTTCCTCCTGGTCTTCTCCGGCGTCGCCCTGCTCGTAGCGACCTTCTCCATCCACAACACCTTCGCCATCGTCGTCGCCCAACGCACCCGCGAGAACGCCCTGTTGCGCGCCCTCGGCGCCTCCCGCCGCCAGGTCACGGCATCGACCCTCGTCGAGGCGACCGCCGTCGCCGTCACCGCATCTCTGGCGGGCCTGGCCGGCGGCATCGGCATCGCGGCCGGACTCCAGGCACTCTTCCCGGCGATCGGATTCCCGTTCCCCGAGGGCGACTTGGTGATCAGCGGAGTCTCGATGGCACTGCCGCTCGCGGTCGGCGTAGTGGTCTGCCTCGGCTCCGCGCTCCTGCCCGCCGTCCGAGCAGGCCGCACCGCACCCCTGGCCGCCCTGCGCGAGACGGCCGTCGACACCTCCGGAGCCTCCCGAGTCCGCGCGGTCACCAGCCTGGGCCTGGCGGCCCTGGCGATCGGAGTCACCCTCAACGGCGTCCTGCTGTCGCCGAACATCTGGCTGGCGGGCATAGGCGCCATCCTCGCCCTCACCGCCTTCGTAGTCCTCGGCCCGGTCGCCTCCACCACGGCGATCCGGATCCTCGGCGGCCCCCTCGGCCGACTGCGCGGAGTCACCGGCGGCCTGGCCCGCCGCAACGCCCTGCGCAGCCCGAAGCGAACGGCCGCCACCGCCAGCGCCCTGATGATCGGCGTGGCCGTGGTGTCGCTGTTCACGGTGTTCGGGGCTTCCTTGAAGGCGACCATGGACCAGACCGTCTCCCGCTCCTTCGCGGGCGACGTAGCCGTCAGCGCGCCCTCGTTCGGCGCGGGCGGCAGCGGATTGAGCCCTCGCCTCGCCGACGCGGTGCAGCAACTGCCCGAGGTGGACACCGCGGTAGGGCTCGGCCGGGGAGTGGCGGAAGTCGACGGGAAGGGACGCGCGCTGACCGTCACCGACCCGATGGCCCTGGAACGCACCTTCGACCTCGGCGAGATCCGCGGCTCACTGCGCGACCTGGGCACGGACGGCATCGCCATCACCGAGAACGAGGCCGACAAACAGCACCTGACCACGGGCGACACAACCCGCCTGACCTTCACCGACGG
The DNA here is from genome assembly GCF_036173105.1 of Streptomyces sp. NBC_00287. Taxonomy (NCBI): domain Bacteria; kingdom Bacillati; phylum Actinomycetota; class Actinomycetes; order Kitasatosporales; family Streptomycetaceae; genus Streptomyces; species Streptomyces sp. NBC_00287. The sequence goes on along the minus strand of NZ_CP108053.1, from coordinate 876,094 downwards.
CCGCACCGAGACCTTCACCGTCCGAGCGGTCTACGGACAGTCCGAACTGGCCGGTGACTACGTCATCACCCGCGCTGCCTGGGCCCCACACCGCACCCAGGACGCCGACACGCTCGTGGCCGTCTCGTTCGCGGACGGCGTGAGCAAGGACGCGGGCAAGACGGCCGTAGAGAAGGTAGCGGCCGACTACGGCAACCCAGACGTCCAGACCCGGGACGAGTACGCGCAGTCCTCGGCAGGCGCCATCGACATGATGCTGACCCTGGTCTACGCGCTCCTGGCCCTCGCGGTCCTCATCGCACTGCTCGGAATCGCCAACACTCTCACCCTGGCGATCCACGAACGCACCCGCGAACTGGGCCTGCTGAGGGCCGTAGGCCAGACCCGCTCCCAACTGCGCGCCATGGTCCGCTGGGAGTCGGTCCTCGTGGCCGCCTTCGGCACAACAGGCGGCCTGGCCCTAGGCGCCTTCCTGGGCTGGGTCCTGGTCAAGGCCTCGGACGGAGCAAGCGACAGCGCCTTCGCCTTCGCCATGCCACCACTCCAACTGGCCATAGTGGCTTTGGTAGGAGTCACGGCAGGTGCCCTGGCAGGCCTACGCCCGGCAAGGCGAGCGGCACGACTGGACGTACTGCGAGCAATAGCCACGGAGTAAGGCCAAGAAGCCAACCAAGGGCGCCGATATCCCGGCCACCGGCCGGGAGGGAGCCGCAGGGGCGCGCCGGTGTCGAGAAGGCTGGGGGTACCCCCTCTGGGGGAGCGCGGAGGCCCGAAGGGCTGAGCACGATCGCCTTCTCGACACCGGCAAAAAGCGCCCCGAAGGCGACCGACCCAAAGTGGCTGACGGCACGCAAAACCCCTCACCGTCAGCCAAACTTCACACGGTCAGCCAAAACTTCTCACCGCCGGCAAAACCTCTCACCGGCAAAACCTCTCACCGGCAAAACCTCTCACCGGCAAAACCTCTCACCGCCCGATCAGCCGACAACGGCCGATCGGGCGGGAGCATGCTCGGGCCGACGCAGGTCGACACGCGGCCCGACATCCGTGAACCGGTGGGCGGGCTTGTCCAGCACGGCCCGTCGTAGCGGACGCGCCGCCGCTCGCGCCGACGCCGGCGTAGGCAGCGTGAACCACACGGCCTTGCCCGACTCGCCGTCCGGCCGTACGCCCCAGCTGTCGCTGACCGCGGCCACCATCGCCAGCCCCCGCCCGCAGGTGGCGAGCGGTGCGACGGCATCGATGTCCTCCACGACCGGCAGACGCGGGTCGTGGTCGTGCACGGAGACCATGAGCCGGTCGAGCAGCAGCTCGATCTCCACGGTGCACGTCTTGTCGGGCTGTGCGTGCTGGTGGACGTTGGTCAACAGCTCTGTCACACCGAGCGCCGCCCGGTCTATCAGGGGATCCAGATGCCAGTAGCGCAACTGCGCCGATACGATTCTGCGGACCTGGCCGATCCGCGACGGCAGGGCTTGGAGCTCCACCGTGCAGTGCCTGCTTGGGTGACTGATCACGGCTGCGACTCCCCGACTTGAGGTCCGGAAGAACACGGGATTCGGATCGATCCAGCAGGGTGCCTGCGTACAACGGCCGCCTGCTGTCGTGGCCGGCGGGCTGGTTCGCAGCGTTATCGCCGGTAAACCCTAAGTGACGTGAGACCAGCGTGACGCAGGGGGTGCGGTACCGCAACTCGCCGTACGTCAGCGGTTACGCCCCGCTGCCTTCCGTACCGCCTCTATGAACCGGCGTGCCGCGGGCGGACCGGGCTCGCCGGGCGCCGGGTCGTGGTCGCCCAGGGTCAGCAGGTACCGCTTGCCGTTGAGGTCCGCCAGTGCCCGGTCGTCCGCTGCGAACCAGGGCTTGGACGCCCGTACCGCCTGCACCGGCGCGCTGTCGATCTCGCTGCCGTAGCTGGTGAGCAACTCAAGCCGGCCGCCGCTGATCCGGACCTGTCCGGCCCGGGTGAGCGAGCGCAGCCGCTTCCCGATCCGCACGCCCGTGGCCGTGAACTCCGGCTCCGCCATGCCGCCCCGCCCCCTTGTGCGTGTCGGTCCGCCGGACCGATGGGCCTGCGTGGGCGAGGTCCGGCGCGTGTTCGTGATCCAGTGTGCGCCCTCGGTGCAGTCTGCCCGCACCCGGCGTGGAGCACCAGTGCGTACGGCGAGGTGGGGGAGCAGGGCCCGGAGCACTCACGTGAATGCGCCCCCACCCGGCTGTCCCCAGGGTGGTCTTTGAGGTTCCCAAAGGTGTGTTTATGCAGGTGAGAAGCGTGCGGAAGGTGTCTATGATCGGGGCGTCGGCCGCGCGCGGCGCCGTCGGCGCGAAGCGTAAGGAGCCCGCCGTGAGCACCCCCCAGCAGACCCGGACCGGCGAAACCCTCGATGTCGACCACACCGACGTCGTCTATCGGACCTGGCTGAAAGAGGCCGTCCGCAAAGTTCAGGCCGATGCGAACCGCTCGGCGGATACGCATTTGCTCCGCTTCCCGCTGCCGGAGAAGTGGGGCATCGACCTGTACCTGAAGGACGAGTCGACCCACCCGACAGGGAGCCTCAAGCACCGTCTGGCCCGCTCGCTCTTCCTCTACGGTCTGTGCAATGGCTGGATCCGGCCGGGCCGTCCGGTGATCGAGGCGTCCAGTGGTTCGACTGCGGTGTCCGAGGCGTACTTCGCGAAGTTGATCGGCGTGCCCTTCATCGCGGTCATGCCGCGCACGACGAGTGCCGAGAAGATCCGTCTGATCGAGTTCCACGGCGGGCAGTGCCATTTCGTGGACGATCCGCGCACGATGTACGAGGAGTCGGCCCGTCTCGCGGTGGAGACCGGCGGCCACTACATGGACCAGTTCACCTACGCGGAACGGGCCACGGACTGGCGCGGCAACAACAACATCGCCGAATCGATCTTCCGCCAGCTGGAGTTGGAGCGGTATCCCGTGCCCGCGTGGATCGTGGCCACGGCCGGCACCGGCGGTACGTCGGCGACCATCGCCCGGTACGTCCACTACACGCAGCACGACACGCGTATCTGTGTTGCCGATCCGGAGAACTCCTGTTTCTTCGAGGGCTGGACCACCGGCGATCCGGACGTCACCTGCGACTGCGGCTCGCGGATCGAGGGCATCGGCAGACCTCGGATGGAACCGAGCTTCGTGCCCGGGGCGATCGACCGCATGATGAAGGTCCCGGACGCGGCGAGTGTGGCCGCCGTGCGGGCGCTGGAGAAGGCCATCGGCCGTAAGGCGGGCGGCTCGACGGGTACCGGGCTGTGGAGCGCGCTGAAGATCGTCGCTGAGATGGTGGCCGAGGGGCGGCAGGGGAGCGTGGTGACGCTGCTGTGCGATCCGGGCGACCGTTACCTCGACAAGTACTACTCGGACGCCTGGCTCGCCGAGCAGGGACTGGACATCCAGCCGTACACGGAGGCGATCGAGTCGCTGCTGGAGACGGGCGTCTGGCCCTCCTGACTCAGTGTTTCGCCAGCCGTCGGTCCAGCGCGTTGACGGCGTCGCGGAACGCTCGGCCCAGACCGGGCCGCGCGGCCTTGAGCACCATCCGGAAGGGTGCCGAGCCGTCCGCCGCGAACGTCCACTGCACGCGCGTGCCCGTCCCGGCCGGGGCCAGGCGCCACTCCTCGACCAGGGCGCGCGGGCCCGGCGCGTTGGTCGCGTCGACGCAGTAGGCGTACACCTCGGGCTTGTCGGCCGCGAGGACGGTCTCCTGGAAGCGGATGCCTCCCCGTAGGCGGATCCGGCGTCCGGGCCGCGTGTCCTGGACCGGCTCGGCTTGTGTGACCGGCGAGAACCACTCCGCCCAGCCGGGCACGTCCTCGGCGAGGGCGTGGAAGACGGCGTCGGGCGGGGCGGAGATCTCGCGGGCGAAGACGAGCCGTACCGGAGCGGTCTCGACGAAGTCGAGTCCCTCGTGCCGCAGTCGGCGGAGCATGGACGCAACCCCCTTGGCAATGGCCGGAAGCGTCAATCTAGCTGACGGTGCGTCAGCTGTCTGTAGTGTCCTCGGGCTCACCGGCGACGACCAGCCGCCGCAGATGCTCCGACACCTCCGCACGCGCCTCGGCCGCCAATCCGCGGTCCGTCACCAGCGTGTCCACCTGGTGCAGGGCCGCGAACGAACTCAGCCCCACCACACCCCACTTGGTGTGGTCGGCGATCACCACGACCCGGCGCGCCGACTGCACCAGACGGCGGTTGGTCTCGGCCTCGGCGAGGTTCGGTGTCGACAGACCGGCCTCCACCGATATCCCGTGGACACCGAGGAACAGCACATCGAAGTGGAGCGCGGCGATGGCCTGGTCGGCCACCGGACCGACCAGTGAGTCGGAGGGGGTGCGCACGCCGCCGGTCAGTACGACGGTGGCCGCGCCCTGGCGCGGTCCCGAGGTGCGCTGCGCGACGTGGAAGACATCGGCCACTCGCACCGAGTTGGTGACGACGGTGAGGTCGGGCACGTCCACCAGCTGATGGGCCAGGGCGTACGTCGTCGTACCGCCCGACAGTGCGATCGCCGCGCCCGGGGCCACCAGCTCGGCCGCGGCCCGCGCGATGTCCTCCTTGGCGGTCAGCTCCAGGCCCGACTTGGCCTCGAAGCCCGGCTCGTGGGTGCTCGCCTCCATCACCGGGACCGCGCCGCCATGCACCTTCTCCAGCACGCCCTGGCGGGCCAGCGCGTCGAGGTCGCGGCGCACGGTCATGTCCGACACGCCGAGCTTGCGGGTGAGCTCATTGACCCGGACCCCGCCGCGGCGCCGGACCTCGTCCAGGATCAGGGCGCGGCGCTGCTCCGCGAGGAGGTTCTGATTCTCACTCACGTACGCTCCGGTTCCTTTCGCCTCAAGCTGTTCGACCCGCCCTGTGCACCCGCTGCGACAAGGATGTTCTCCCCGTTCCGGTGCACGGACGTCTCATCCTTGCACGCCGTCGCACGGCATGCGCCACCGACCGGCCCGACGCGCGCATGTCACCCGCACCTCACCTGTCACCCGGATCGGGGAGATTCCGTGACGAGGGGTGTGAGCCGCCCGCCGAGCGGAGATCCTGGTGCCCGCACGGACACAAGCCGACGGCTCGTCACGGGGGAAGTGCGAACAGTGGAGCGCGCGCCAGAACGTGCCTCGGCCGCCGCGGCGCGGCCGGAGGAAGCGAACATCGCCCTGGAGCTTCTGGTCCACGGGGTGGGTGGCACCACGCCCGAGGACATGCTCGGCGATCCCCGCACGGAGCGGATCACCGGCGACGACACCGCGGCCGTCTTCCGGCGCGCTGATGACGTCGACGCCGAGTCCCGCCCCGACGACTACCGTGACCGACCGGTCCCCGAGGCCTACGTCTGGTGCAACCTCACCTCGGGCAACGGCGCCCGCGCCCTGTGGCTGTTGCTGCTGCCGTTCATGGTGGTCAACCTCGCCCACTGGATGCGCCCCAGCGCCCGCGGCCGGGTCCGCACGGTCCGCCTCTACGGCCTGCTGGTGCGGCTCGCCGGACTGTCCCTGACGGTGCTGCTCGTCGCGGCGGCCTGCGAGGTGGCCCTCGATCTGACCGCCTGGCAATGCGCGGGCACCCGCGCGTGCGCCGAGCGGCACTCCTGGCTGGGCTTCCTGTCGCCCGAGGCCTCCGACTCCGGCTGGTGGAGCCTGCCCGGCCGCCGCCTCGCCCTCGCCGCGCTGGTGCCGCTCGCCCTCACCGGCCTGCTCTGGTATCTCTCCCACCGCACCTGGAGCGCGTACGAGTCCCAGGAGCCGCTGACCCGCGGCCGGGAGCCCGACGAGGACACCGACCGCACCGCGCTTGGCCGCCCCGGCTTCTGGTACGGCCGCCGCCTGGTCGCCCGCCTGCGCGCCGCGCACACCGCGGCGGGCCTGCTGACGGTCGCCGCCGCGACCGGCCTGCCCGCGGCCCGCTTCGACCACGACTCCGGCGGTCCCACGGCCCTGGATGCCCTCGGCCGCCTCCTGGAAGCGGTGCTCCTGGTGGCGGCGGCCGTCGTGGTCTGGGTGGTCTGCCGCCGGGGCCGCAGCGAGCACCGCCTCGACCAGCAGCTCGACGACCATCTCGTACGGCGCCTGCCGCTCGCCTCGCTCGCCCTGCTGGCCCTCACCCTGCTCTACGCCGCCTGGCAGCGGCGGGAGTGGACGTCGAGCGGCCGACTCCCCGGCGACGCCACCTTCGGCGCCCTCGCCTTCGTCCAGGGCCTGCTCGTGATCGTCCTCGGTGTGATCGCCTACGCCCTGCATCGCACCCACCCCGATCGCCGTGCCGTGATGCGGGGCCTGGGCGGGCCGGCCGTCGCGATGCTGGCCTGCGCCCTGGGCGGAGTGATGTCGGGCGGCGTCGCCCAGCGCGTGGCCGACTGGCTGGACGGCACGCGCGCGTCGATCCCCGGTCCGCCGGTGCTGCTGACCTGGCAGGCCTCCGTGATCCCACCGCTGCTCGTCCTGGTCCTGCTGCTGTGCGGCTGGCTCGGCTGGCGCACGGCGCGGCTCGCCCGCATCGAACGGGCCACGGTGGATCGCGACTACCAGGGTGAGCCCAAGGACAGCACTCGCAGCCGCCGTATCGCCCGCACGCGCGCGATGGCGACCCTCACCGACCGGGGCCCGCTCCTCGTGGGTGTCGTCTCCACCGCGACCCTGTTGCTGGGTGCGGGAGCCCTGGTGGGCGCGCTGACCACGGACAAGACCCCGGCCGAGGCCTCCGAGCCCGCGCACGCCTTCGTCCAGGGCGGCGCCGAGACCGCCCAGGCGCTCGGCTCCTGGCTGATCGGCCTCGGCTTCATACTGTTCGTCACCTGGGGCCGGCGCGCCTACAAGGACGCCTCCGCCCGCCGCACCATCGGCATCCTCTGGGACGTCGGCACCTTCTGGCCGCGCGCCGCCCACCCCTTCGCCCCGCCCTGCTACGCCGAGCGCGCGGTGCCCGACCTGACCTGGCGGATGGCGAGCTGGACAAAGGCCACGGGCGGACGGCTCGTCGTGTCCGGTCACTCGCAGGGCAGCGTCCTCGCCGCGGCGGCCGCCTGGCAGCTGAAACCGTCCGTCCGCAAACGCGTCGCCCTGCTGACCTACGGCTCACCCCTGGAGCGCCTCTACGGCCGCTGGTTCCCCGCCCACTTCGGCCCGGCCGCGCTCAGCGCCCTGCACCACGACGTGGACTGCTGGCGCAATCTGCACCGGCCCACCGACCCGATCGGCGGCCCCGTCCTGCTGCCCGGCGAGTGCGGCCCCGAGGTGGACCGCGAGGCCCTCAAGGACCCCCTCGCCTACGGCCGCACCGAACTGCATCCCCTGCCCGCGCCGATCCTCGGCCACTCCGACTACCAGGCGGACCCGGCCTTCGCCGAGGAACGCGAACGCCTGCTGGCCCGCCTGCGGCCCGGCCTGCCCGCCCCGCGCGCTCAGGACGACCCGGGCAGGTCCTCCGCGTAGAGCAGCGTCAGGTCGTCCGTGCTGGGCTCCTCCAGCTGGGCGACCCGGCTCGCGTGCGCCTCCACCATCGCCTCGAAGGTCTGCCGCGCGGTGCGGCCGTTGCCGAACGCAGGACCCTTGGGGAGCGCCGTGAAGTACTTCAGCAGGGCCTCGGCGGCGCCCTGCGCCAGCCGGTACTCGTGCTCCTCGGCCTGCTGCTCCACGATCCGCAGCAGTTCCTCGGGGTTGTAGTCGCAGAAGGTGATGGTCCGTGAGAAGCGGGAGGCCACACCGGGGTTGATGGAAAGGAACCGTTCCATCTCCGCCGTATAGCCCGCGACGATCACCACCACCGCGTCCCGGTGGTCCTCCATCAGCTTCACCAGCGTGTCGATGGCCTCCTTGCCGAAGTCCCGGCCGGAGTCCTCCGGTGAGAGCGCGTACGCCTCGTCGATGAACAGCACCCCGCCGCGGGCCTTGTCGAAGGCCTCCTGGGTGCGGATCGCCGTGGAGCCGATGTGCTCGCCGACCAGATCGACCCGGGACACCTCGACGAGATGGCCCTTCTCCAGGACGCCGAGGGAGGCGAGGATCTCGCCGTAGAGCCGGGCGACGGTCGTCTTGCCGGTGCCGGGGGAGCCGGTGAAGACCAGATGCCGCTTGACGGAGGCGGCCTTCAGGCCCGCCTGCTGGCGGCGCCGGCCCACCTCGATCATGTCGGTGAGCGCGCGCACCTCGCGCTTGACGCTGTCCAGGCCCACCAGCGCGTCCAGTTCACCAAGGACAGCCTTGGAGGTCCGTGACGGCTCCGGCGCCACCGGGGCGATCAGCGGCTCCTGTTCGGTGGCCCGCTGGCCGGGGATCGCGCCGAGCAGGCCCGGCGACTGACTTGCCGTCTGCACGGCCGGCTCGCGGGGCGCGTTCGGCTGCCGCAGCCCGGCGCTCTCGTCGCTCGTGCACTCCTCCACCACGGGCCCGGTCCCGGAGCCCGCGTCGGCGCCGCCGTCCGCGAACTCGTAACCCCCACGCGCACAGCGCTCCGTACGACACTTCTTGAGCGTCGTCCGGCAGCCGTCGAGCACATGGAAGCCGTAGCCCGCGCTGCCCGTGACCCGGCAGTTCAGGAAGCTGCCTCGGCCGCCCGCGGAGACGTAGAAGCCGGCCTCCGCGGGGGAGTCGACCGTGCAGCGCTCGATGGTGGGGTCGGCGCCCTTGGTGACGATCACGCCGGTCTGCACGCCGTCCAGCGTGCAGTTGGCGAGGGTGCCGCCGCTGCCGTGATCGCGGAACCAGGCGCCGGTGGCCGCGTCCCGGATCCGGCAGTCGTCGAGCTGGGCGGTGGCGCCGTCGCTGACCGACACGGCCGTGTTGCGTACCTGGGAGAGGTCGCTGTCGACGACATCCGCGCGCGAGCCCCGGTCGAGGACGAACAGGGCGTCCGGCACGTCGTGCACCCGGCAGGAGTCCAGTACGGCGGTGGCGCCGTCGCTGACCCAGACGGCCGGGTAGTCGCCGGTACTGTCGAAGATCTCGCACTGGTTGGCGTCCACGCGCGTGCCCGGGTCCCACACCGACAGGCCGTTGCGCCCGAACTGCCGCACCGTCGTACGGGTCAGGGTGAGCACGGAACGGGACCGCAGATCGACCGCGTTCTCCGGGATGTCGTGGATACGGCAGTCGGCGAGGGTCAGCACGGCGTCCGTGTCGAGGGTGACCCCGTCCGCCGTGGTGCGGTGCACATCGCAGTCGGTGAGGTGTGCGGTGGCCCGGCCGGTGATCTGCACCCCGCTGCCGCGGACCTCGTAGATCTCGCAACCGACCGCTTCCAGCGCGGAGTTCTCCCCGGTCGCGGTCAGGCCCGCGCCCGAGGTGTGATGCACCCGGCAGCGCTCCAGACGGGGGTGGGCCCCGCCGCGCACCGCGATCCCGGACTGGCCGGCCGAGACGACCTCGCACTCCTCGAACACGCCGCCCCCGCCGTCGAGTACGGCGATGCCGATGCCCGCGGGGTTGTCGACGGTGCAGCGCCGCACGGTCGGCCGGGCGGCGCCGCGCACCTCGATACCGGCCGCGGAACGGGTGACGACACGGATGTCCACCAGCTCCGGCGCGCCGTCCTCGACCAGCAGGGCGGGCGCGGCCGAGTCCTGGCCCTCCACATGCAGGTCCTGGATCACCGCCGAGGCGCGCACGGTCAGCGGCACACCGTCCAGGGGAGCGATCCGCACCGAGCCGGGGGAGCCCTCGGGTCCGCGCAGGGTCACCGGCCGCTCGACGACGAGGTTCTCCCGGTAGGTGCCGGGCGCGACGGTGAGGACGTCGCCGTCGGCCGCGGCCTGAAGCGCTGCGGCGAGCGATGCGTACTCACCCGTGCGGCGCCGCCACCGCGATGTGCCGGTGTGCGTCACCTGGACCGTGCCCTGTGCCATGGCGTTGCTGTGCCCCCACCTCGGTCGTACTGATGGCTCGTTCGCCTTCGGGGCGCGTCGGCCACCCCTGCTCGCGCGGGTCGTCGCCGAAGACTCGGCCGGTCCACCGTAGCGTGCGCGCAGGTCTCGGGTTGACCAGAGGCGGAAGGCGGTCAGCTGCCGGCGCCGGTGCGGCCCCAGTCCGGTCCCGCCCGGTCCCAGGCCTGGTCCCAACGGGCGTACCGGCGACGGACCATGCGCCAGACGATCAGCCGTCTGCCGCACTCGACCATGCCTATGACCAGCAGAGCCGCGCCGAAGGCGGCCAGCACGGCATGGGTGGTGGCGGTCGCGGAGTCCAGCGGGCGGGCCGCCAGGCGGCCCTGACGGTCCGTCCAGATCGTGAAGCGGTCGCCGGGCTGCGGGTCGTCGATCCGTGCCGTGACCGCGCCGTGCCGCCGGGTGCCGTCCGGGGCGGTCCAGTCGGCCAGCACGCGGGTGCGGACCTCCCGGCCGGAGGCGGCGGTCTCGGGGTCGGTCTCCAGCGGGGAGTCGCCCAGGGTGTCGGCGACGGTGGCGGTCACCAGGTGCCGGGAGGCGCGCTGTTCGCGCACCGACTCCTGCAGCGCGTCCTGCGCGAGGGTGCCGACGGCGGTGGCGGCCACGGGGGCCAGGACGAGGATGAGCAGCAGGGCGGTCAGCGCCACCCAGGCCTCGGCCAGATCGGTCGCCCGGCGCAGTGGGTTGTGCTGCCAGCGCCACAGCCCGCTGATCGCTCGCACTCTCCCGCACCCCCTTCCCGCTCCGTGATAACCCCCCGGGGAGCCGCTCACGCGCGATCTCGGCCGAAGAGAGAGCGAAATCACCTGCGCCCGAGAATCTCATGAACTACTCGCGAAACGCTCAACGCGCAGGCCGGTGCCCGGGGTTCCCGCCGAAGGGGTCAGGCGAGGATCTCGACCGGATCCCCGACCCGGATCGTGCCGCCGGTCAGCGGCACCAGGTTCTGCCCGAAGACGAGCTTGCCGCCGATGCGGCGGTGCCGTCCGAGGGTGTGCAGGGGCTCCTTGCCCCGCCCGGCGGTGCCCTGGTCGGTGGTGGTGACGACGCACCGTCCGCACATCTTGGCGACGCGGAAGGCGACCTCGCCGATGGCGAGGCGGGACCAGTCGTCCTCGGCCCAGGCAGTGGTGCCGGACACGACGACGTTCGGCCGGAAGCGGTTCATGGGCAGCGGACCCTCGTCCGCGTGCCGGCCCTCGGCGATCAGGGAGTTGAGGGCGTCGAGGGAGGCGGTCGAGGCGAGCAGCAGCGGGTAGCCGTCGGCGAAGCTGACGGTCTCACCGGGCAGTGCGTAGTCCGGGTCGACGGGCCGACGCGTGGCCGGGTCGTCCATGTGCACGAGGCGTACGTCAATGCCGAGGTAGGCGCTGGACCAGGCGTGCACGGCGGCGTCCTCGGCGGGCACGGCCTCGACCTTGTCGCTGAAGATCTCCACGGTGACGGTCGCGGCAGGCCTGGGCACCGGAACGGTCAGCGGGTCCATCCCCGGCGCGGACAGCCGAAGGCCGCCGCCGGGCAGAAGCTCGGCGGCGGCCAACGCGAGGCGTGGTTGCTGGCGTTGTGTGACGACCTTTCCCCCGTCGTCGATCAGCATCCAGCGACGGTCACCGGTCAGCCCCCAGGGCTCCACGACGGCCTCCCGGGGCGCGGTGCCCCGGAACGCCTTGACCGGATGAACGTGTATCGACTGCAGTCGCGTATTCCCCATGGGGTCATCGTGCCAGGTGGCACCGACCGGCCGGGGAACGGCTCAGTAGCCGCGGTACTGCTGGTTGTTGTACGGGTCCTGGTACACCGGCGCCGCGGGCCGGGGCGCCGCGGGACGCATCGCCTCGTAGCCCTGGGGAGCCGCCGGGCGCGGCTGCTGGGGCTGCGGACCGGGATAACCGCGGGGCGCGGCCGCCTGCTGCGGGATGTACGCCGCGGGGGCCTGCTGCAGCGGCGCGGGCTGCTGCGCATGCGGGTAGCCGTAGGAGGGCTGGGACGGTGCGGCCGGGAGGGCCGGCAGTGCCGACGGCAGCGCGGGCAGGTGGCTGCCCGGGGCGTCGTAGGCGGCGGGAACCCGGATCGGGGCGATCTGCGGGGTACCCCGCTCGGCGACGAGGGAGTCGTAGATCGGGGTGTCCGGGAAGGAGGCGGAGTAGTAGCCGCCGCCATAGGTGGAGCGGGGGGAGGTCATGGCACATAAGTTAAGCCCACGATGTGCTGGTTGGGGAGACCGATAAGAGGGTTGTTTTCCGTGTCCGCGGTGACGTGGGATCCCCAATGCGAGCGAACTTGGCAAAAAAGGGCGCCGAATGGCCTTCTGATCCTGTAAAGGCCAAGTTCCTGGCGGGTTACCGGCGGTTGGCCAGCGATCTTCGCGGGCCTCTCGTGGATGTTCCCCGCGCGCGGGGAATAGGTTGACCCTGTACAGAACCGAATGGACCAGCCGGGGTGTGACCTGGCGCGCTGACACGTGATGGGGGCGGACATGTCAATGCCGAAAGGATCGAATGTTCCGGTGCCGACGACGGCGCTTCGCGTCGAATTGGGCTGGCGTTCCGGGCCGGGGGTGCCGGACGCGGACGCCTCGGCGCTGCTGCTGGTCGGCGGGAAGGTCCGCTCCGACGCGGACTTCGTCTTCTACAACCAGGCCGTGCACGCCTCGGGCGCGGTCCGGCACGAGGGCAAGCGGGACGCCGGCGGCCGGGTGACCGACAGCCTGCTGGTCGACCTCGCGCGCGTGGAGCCCGCGATCGAGACGGTCATCCTCGCCGCCTCCTCGGACGGCGGCTCCTTCGGCCAGGTCCCCGATCTCGCCATCGAGGTCAAGGACGCCGCCCAGGGCACTTCGGTCGCCCGCTTCGACAGCACCGGTGCCACCGTCGAAACGGCCTTCGTGCTGGGCGAGTTCTACCGCCGGCAGGGCGCGTGGAAGTTCCGCGCCGTCGGCCAGGGCTACAGCAGCGGCCTGGAGGGCCTGGCCACCGACTACGGGATCACGGTGGACGAGCCCCAGCAGGCGGCCCCCGCCGCACCGCCCGTCACCCCCGCCGTGACGATGCCTCCGCCGCCCGCGATGCCGCCGGCCGCCCCGCCCCCGCCCCAGGCACCCCCGGTCAGCCTCAGCAAGGTGACGCTCACCAAGGCGGCCCCCGCGGTCTCGCTGACCAAGCAGGGTGGCACCTCGGGCGCGTTGCGTGTGAACCTCAACTGGGAGGTGCGCAAGCAGTTCTCCGGCTGGGCGAGCAAGCTGGGCCGCCCGGTCGCCATGCACAACGACCTCGACCTCGACCTGTGCGCCCTGTACGAGCTCACCGACGGCAGCAAGGGCGTCGTCCAGGCCCTCGGCAACGCCTACGGCTCCCTGCACCAGCCGCCGTACATCCACCTCGACGGCGACGACCGCACCGGAGCCGTGTCCACCGGCGAGAACCTCACCGTCAACCTGGACCAGCAGCGGGCCTTCAGGCGCATCCTGGTCTTCGTGACCATCTACGAAGGGGCGCGCTCCTTCGCCGACCTGCACGCCACGGTCACCCTCACGCCCCAGTTCGGCGCCCCGGTCGACTTCTCGCTCGACGAGTGCACGGTCCCCTCGACGGTGTGCGCGCTGGCCCTGATCACCAACACCGGAAGCGATCTCGTCGTCCAGCGCGAGGCCCGCTATCTGGTGCCCGAGCGTGGCGTGAGCCCGCAGCGGACGGTCGACTACGCGTACGGCTGGGGCATGAACTGGACGCCAGGACGCAAGTAGTCAGCCCTCGTCGGGCACGGCATCCGGGCGGGTGTAGGTGCGGCCCTTCCAGGCCGCACCGCGCCCCCGGTAGTGCTGCAGCGCGGAGTCGACCGTCATCAGCAGATACAGGAACGCGGTGAACGGCAGCAGGGGAGCGAGCCACAGCGGCTGCCGGTAGTAGCGGAGCATCGGCAGGTACGTCCCGGTCATCACCAGCCACGCGAGCCCACCGGCCGTCGCCGCCGTCGCATCCCCCGCCACCAGGGCCACCGGAGGCACCAGGTAGACGAGCGCGAGCCCGGCGACCGTACCGACGAGCAGCAGCGGGTTGTGGCGCAGTTGCGCGTACGCGCTGCGGGAGACCATCCGCCACAGGTCGTGCAGGCGCGGATACGGCCGCACGCTGTCCACCCGGTCGGCGAGACCGAGCCAGATGTGCCCGCCGCCGCTCTTCACGGCCCGGGCCAGCGCCACGTCGTCGATGACCGCGTGCCGGATGGCGTCCGGGATCCGGGCCCGCTCGGCCGCCTCCGTGCGCAGCAGGACGCAGCCGCCCGCCGCGGCCGCGGTGCGTGTCCCCTTCTTTCCGATCCGGCGGAAGGGATACAGCTGCGCGAAGAAGTAGACGAAGGCGGGCACGACCAGCCGCTCCCAGACGCTCTCCACCCGCAGCCGGGCCATCAGCGAGACTGCGTCGAAGCCGCCGGTGTCCGACGCCGCGACGAGCTGTCTGAGGCTGTCGGGCGCGTGCGCGATGTCGGCGTCCGTCAGCAGCAGATATTCGGGTGCACGCGCGCGTGCCAGGCCGATGCCGTGGTGCACCGCCCACAGCTTGCCGGTCCAGCCCGCCGGTGGTTCACCGGGGGAGGTGACGGTCAGCGGCAGTCCGCCGTGCCGCTCGGCGAGCTCGCGGGCCAGTTGCCCGGTGCCGTCGGAGCTTCCGTCGTCGACGAGGAAGATCTCGGCCCGCCCTGGATAGTCCTGGGCGAGCAGCGAGGGCAGGCTGTCGGGCAGCACGGCCGCCTCGTCACGCGCGGGTACGACGACACAGACGGACGGCCACGCGCGTGGTTCGCGCCGGGGCGGCAGCCGGATGTCGGTGCGCCAGAAGAAGCCCTGACAGAGCAGCAGCCACAGCCAGGCGGCGAGTGATCCGACGGCGATCCACACGAAGGCGCTCACTCGCGCAGTCTGCCCCACGGGAGGGGCCCGCAAGGGGCCATCGTCTATCGTGGCCGGGTGAAGATCGCGCTGATGGACTCCGGAATCGGCTTGCTGGCGGCCACGGCCGCGGTACGACGGCTGCGGCCCGACGCAGATCTCGTCCTCTCCCTGGACCCGGACGGCATGCCCTGGGGTCAGCGGACCCTCGAGGACCTCATCCAGCGCGCCGTCGGCGTCGCCGAGGCCGCCGCGGCGCACCGGCCCGACGCCCTGATCATCGGCTGCAACACCGCGACCGTGCACGCGCTGCCCACCCTGCGCACCCGCCTGGAACCGGCCATTCCGGTCGTCGGTACGGTCCCCGCGATCAAGCCGGCCGCGGCCGGCGGCGGACCCGTCGCGATCTGGGCGACGCCCGCCACCACCGGCAGCGCCTACCAGCGGGGCCTCATCGAGGACTTCGCCGACGGTGTGACGGTCACCGAGGTGCCCTGCTTCGGGCTCGCCGAGGCCGTGGAGCACGCGGACGAGGACGCCATCGCCGCTTCCGTCGCCGCGGCCGCCGCCCTGACCCCCGACGACGTGACGACGGTCGTCCTGGGCTGCACCCATTACGAGCTGGTCGCCGAGCGCATCCGCGCCGCCGTGCAGCGCCCCGGCCTGCCGCCGCTCGTCCTGCACGGCTCCGCCGGAGCGGTCGCCGCCCAGGCGCTGCGCCGGATCGGCGCGCAACCCGCGCCCGAGGCCGACGTCAGCGGCAGCCTCACGGTGCTGCTGAGCGGACGCGAGGGCACCCTGCCCGAGCCCGCCCTGGCCTACGAGGAAGGCCAACTGCTCCGGACGGTCACCCCGACTCGGTGACCGACGGCCGGCAGAAGGACGCCCACCCGGACCAGTCACCCTGCGCAACGAGGTACCCGCGCAGCGAAACCTGAGTAACCTCATTGCCATGAGGGAGCACCCCCAGGGCGAACACGCGCCGCACCCCGACGTCTGGACCGGACGCGCCACCAACCGCGTCCAATGGCTGCTGGCGCTGGTCGGTGCCGCCTGCATGGCGCTCGGCATCGAGCTGGCCGTCGACTCGGCCTGGACCTCCGGCGTCGCCCCGCTCGCGATGGCCGTCGTCGGCTGCATCGCGGCGGGCCTGCTGGTGCTCTTCGGCACCCTGGCGTTCGTGCATGTCGCCCTGAAGGTCGACAAGGAGTGCCTCGAGGTGCGCTGCGGCCACATGGGTGTGCCGCGCCGCCGTATCCCGCTGTCGCATGTCGCGGGCGCGGACTTCGACCCGCTGGTGACCCCGCGCCACTGGGGCGGCTGGGGCTACCGCTGGCGGCCCGAGAAGGGCACCGCGGTCGTCGTACGGCGTGGTGAGGGTGTGGTGCTGCGGCTGTGGGACGGGCATACGTTCACGATCACCGTGGACGACGCCGAGGCCGCGGTGCGGGTGATCAGGGACCGGCTGCGCGCGGGCACTCCCGGCGCGGCGCACTGAGCTCACACGGCGCGGTGGGGGCGTGCCTCCGGCACGTCGGCGGCTGACGCGTCGGGCATCGGGCGGGCCGTGGCCAGCCCGGCCAAGAGTCCCGCGCCGACGGACACCGTGGTGAAGCTGAGCGCGTTGCCGACCGCGGCGATCGCCGCGAGACCCGTCAGGGCCGCGCCCGCGGTGAGTACGACCGGGGTCGGGCGGGGAGCCCGCCAGAGCGCGAACAGCACCCAGCCGAACGCCGCCGCCAGCAGCACCACTCCGACGACTCCCTGCTCGGCGGCCTGCTGCAAGGGCGCCGAGTGCGGTTTGCCGTCGGAGAGCAGGGTGCTGGTCGCCGTCGTGCTCAGCTCCCCGAACCGTCCCGGGCCCACGCCCAGGGCGGCGTCCTGGCGCGCCAGGTCCAGGGCGTCGTGCCACAGGTCCAGACGGTGCCCGGTCAGCTGGCCCTCCAGCGACGCGGTGAGCCCGTCCGGCACCGCCTTTCCGGCGACCGCCCAGGTCAGGCCGGTCACCAGGGCCGTGGTCAGGGCCAGTCCGGCGATGCCGACACCGCGGTGGGGCATTCGGTCGGCGGCGAGGGAGCACAGCAGCACCGCGGAGCAGACGACGAAGCCGGTGGTGGAGCCGAGGGCGGCCGCGGTCACCGCGATGCCGGCGGCCAGCAGGCGCAGGGCGAGCCGCAGGGCAGGGGTGGTGGTGGCCCAGGCGGCGCAGCAGGCGGCGCCCGCGGAGAGGGTGAGCAGGGCGGCGGTGGCACCGGCGTGGCCGAGCGGCGGGATGATCTCGGGGTCCGGGCCGAGCCGGGGGAGGGTGACCGTCAGGGCCACTCCGGCCAGCGCCGCGGCGCAGGGTACGGCGACCGGCAGCAGGGTTCCGCCGATCCGGCCCGCCGCGTAACCGGCGGCGACCGCCAGGATCGCGAGCAGGACGCCCTCGGGCCGGCCGTCCTGGACCGCGGCCGTGACCAGGGACCAGGTGGCGCAGGCGCCGAGCACCACGACGCCCGCCGCGTCAGAAACGTTTCGTCTTTCTCCGATGTCTCTGGCGCCCTCAGAACCGGCCGCAGACGTCATCCCCGTGGCACCCACCCCGACCCCCGCTACCCGGTCGCCCCCACAACCGTGACGAAACGTTACGACACGGCCCTGACCGGCTCGTACGACACTTGCTCCGGCACACCGTAACGGCTGATGGACGATTTGTGGACGTCTTGGGCAGGAACGATGCGGCACACAGGGCGCCGCCGCCCCCTGGACCGCGCTGTCGGTGCCAAGGTCAACCGCCGTACACTCCCACAGTGACCGTCACCGCAACCTCCGTGGACGAGTCGGACCAGGTGAATCCGCTCGCGCCCGCCCCGCGCCGGGTGTGGCTCGCGCGCCTGCTTCCGGCTCTCGCCGCGGCGCTCTTCGGAGTGCTGCTCTACGTCAGCTTCCCGCCACGCACTGTGTGGTGGCTGGCCGTGCCGGCCTTCGCGGGGTTCGGCTGGTTGCTGCGCGGCCGCAGCTGGAAGGCGGGCCTCGGTCTCGGTTACCTCTTCGGCCTGGGCTTCCTGCTGCCCCTGCTGGTGTGGACGGGCGTGGAGGTCGGCCCCGGTCCCTGGATCGCGCTGGTCGTCATCGAGGCGATCTTCGTCGCGCTGGTCGGCGCGGGCGTCGCCGCGGTCTCCCGGCTGCCGGGCTGGCCCGTGTGGGCCGCGGCCCTGTGGATCGCCGGGGAGGCGGCACGCGCGCGTGCGCCGTTCAGCGGCTTCCCCTGGGGCAAGATCGCCTTCGGTCAGGCAGACGGCGTCTTCCTGCCGCTCGCCGCGGTAGGCGGCACCCCGGTGCTCGGGTTCGCGGTCGTCCTGTGCGGCTTCGGCCTGTGCGAGGTGATCCGGCTCGCCGCGGACCAGCGGCGCACCCGGGCCGTGCAGCGGTCCGCCGCGGCTGTGGCGCTGCTGAGCGTCGCCGTTCCCTTCGCCGGTGCGCTGGCCGCCCGGCCGCTGGTGAGCGACAAGGCCGAGAACGGCACGGTGACCGTGGCGGTCATCCAGGGCAATGTGCCGCGCGCGGGTCTTGACTTCAACTCCCAGCGCCGGGCCGTGCTCGACTACCACGCGCGGGAGACCGAGCGGCTGGCCGCCGAGATTAAGGCCGGCAAGGTCGCCAAGCCCGACTTCGTGTTGTGGCCCGAGAACTCCTCCGACATCGACCCCTTCGCCAACCCCGACGCGCGCGTGGTCATCGATACGGCAGCCAAGGCCATCGGGGTGCCGATCTCGGTCGGCGGAGTCGTGGAACGCGACGGCAAGCTGCTCAACGAGCAGATCCTGTGGGACCCGGTCGAGGGACCGCTCCAGACGTACGACAAGCGGCAGATCCAGCCGTTCGGCGAGTACCTGCCGCTGCGGTCGATGATCGGGGCGATCAACTCCGAGTGGACGTCGATGGTCCGCCAGGACTTCAGCCGGGGCAGCACACCGGGTGTGTTCACCATCGACGGCACCAAGGTGGGCCTCGCCACCTGTTACGAGGCCGCGTTCGACTGGGCGGTGCGCGACACCGTCACCGACGGCGCGCAGATGATCTCCGTGCCGAGCAACAACGCCACCTTCGACCGCAGCGAGATGACCTACCAGCAGCTCGCCATGTCCCGGGTGCGGGCCGTGGAGCACAGCCGGACCGTCACGGTCCCGGTGACCAGCGGCGTCAGCGCGATCATCATGCCGGACGGCACCATCACCCAGAAGACCGGCATGTTCGTGGCCGACTCCCTGGTGCAGAAGGTGCCCCTGCGCTCCTCCCAGACGCCCGCCACACGGCTCGGCATCCTGCCGGAGATCGCCCTGGTGCTGGTCGCCGCGGGCGGACTCGGCTGGGCGATCGGCGCCGGTTTGCGCAAGAGGCAGGCCGCACCGGCCCGTTAGGGTCGAGGGCATGCCTACACCTGACTTCATTCGTACGATCCGGGCCTCCGCCGGGAACCAGCTGCTGTGGCTGCCCGGAGTGAGCGCCGTTGTCTTCGACGACGGAGGCCGGGTCCTGCTGGGGCAGCGGGCGGACAACCACCAGTGGACGGTGATCTCGGGGATCCCGGACCCCGGTGAGCAGCCCGCGACCGCTGCCGTGCGGGAGGTGTACGAGGAGACGGGGGTGTACTGCGTCGTCGAACGCGTCGTCCTTGTCCGGTCCGGGAAAGAGGTCGCCTACCCCAACGGCGACAAGTGCCAGTTCATGGACATCACCTTTCGCTGCCGGGCCGTCGGCGGCGAGGCGCGTGTGAACGATGACGAGTCGTTGCAGGTCGGCTGGTTCGACGTGGATGGGCTGCCCACGATGGGCGAACGCCAGTTGTTCCGGATCAAACAGGCCCTGTCCGACGAACCCACATGGTTCGAGACCACGACTTCCGACTGAAGTATGGGTGCTGACCACATGGGTCGAGGCGCAAGCGCTGCCTAGGGTCGGGGCATGACCGCGTCCAACGCCTTCCCGGCACCCCCCGCTCCCTCGCTCGACCTCGGCGGCCGCACCGCCCTTGTCACCGGCGCCGCCGGTGGCATCGGCCGCGCCTGTGCGCTTCGGCTCGCGGCCGCCGGGGCCAAGGTCAGAGCGGTCGACCG
The DNA here is from genome assembly GCF_036173105.1 of Streptomyces sp. NBC_00287. Taxonomy (NCBI): domain Bacteria; kingdom Bacillati; phylum Actinomycetota; class Actinomycetes; order Kitasatosporales; family Streptomycetaceae; genus Streptomyces; species Streptomyces sp. NBC_00287. The sequence continues at coordinate 856,220 of NZ_CP108053.1, read as the reverse complement.
GGACGCCGCGGGCCTGGAGGCGCTCGCCGAGCAGTGCCGGGGCCTCGCGGGCACGGTCGAGCCGCACCCCCTCGACCTCACCGACCTCGACGCCGCCGAACTCGCCGCGGCCGGCACCGACGTCCTCGTCAACAACGCCGGACTGCAACTGGTGCGCCCTCTGGAGGAGTTCCCGCCCGATGTCTTCCACACGGTGCTCACCGTGATGCTGGAGGCACCGTTCCGGCTCATCCGCGGCGCCCTGCCCCATATGTACGGCCAGGGCTGGGGCCGTATCGTCAATGTGTCCTCCGTGCACGGGCTGCGGGCCTCCGCCTACAAGGCGGCCTATGTGTCCGCCAAGCACGGACTGGAGGGTCTGTCCAAGACCGCCGCCCTGGAGGGCGCCCCCCATGGCGTCACCTCGAACTGTGTGTGCCCCTCCTATGTGCGCACCCCCCTGGTCGAGAAGCAGATCGCCGACCAGGCCCGGGCCCACGGCATCCCCGAAGAGCGCGTCCTGACCGACGTCATGCTGCAGGACAGCGCGCTCAAGCGGCTCATCGAGCCGGACGAGGTCGCCGAGGCGGTGGCGTATCTGTGCAGTCCGCAGGCCTCCTTCGTGACCGGCACGTCGCTCGTTCTCGACGGCGGCTGGACGGCGCACTGAGCGGTCGCGCGCCCCGGGTTGTCCACAGGGGCTGACCCGGTGGCGGTGTGATGAGGAATCCTGTGAGCATGTCCCGCGATCACGTGCAGTCCGCAGAGCGCTCCGCCGGCCCTTCGCCGGACGGCGGTGCCCAGGCACCGTTCCTCGAACTGCTGGCCCGAGGCGCCTCGGCCGACGCCTACGAGCAGCCGGTGCTGCTCGCCCGCGCCGAGGGACAGCCCGCCGAGCGGATCGCCGCGCTGGAGGCGGCGAAGCTGCTCGCGCTGCGGGTCCGCTCGGAGCTGGAGGGACGACGTCGACGCGAGGCCGAACTGTCGGCGCTGTTCGAGACGGCGCACGACCTGGCGGGCCTGCGGGACCTGGACGCCGTACTCCAGGCGATCGTGCAGCGTGCCCGATCGCTGCTCGGCACCGATGTCGCCTACCTCAGCCTGAACGACCCCAAGCGCGGCGACACCTATATGCGGGTGACCGAGGGCTCGGTCGCCGCTCGCTTCCAGCAACTGCGCCTCGGCATGGGGGAAGGGCTCGGCGGCCTCGTCGCCCAGACGGCGCGCCCCTATGTCACCGACGACTACTTCCAGGACGACCGGTTTCGGCACACCCAAAGCATCGACTCCGGTGTGCGCGACGAGGGCCTGGTGGCGATCTGCGGGGTGCCGCTGATGCTGGGGCACCACGTCATCGGCGTGCTGTTCGCGGCGGACCGGCGGGCCCGGGTCTTCGAGCGGGAGCAGATCGCTGTGCTGGGCTCCTTCGCCGCCCTGGCCGCGGCCGCCATCGACACCGCCAACCTGCTCACCGAGACCCGCTCGGCCCTGGCGGATCTGGAGCGGGCCAACGAGATCATCCGGGACCGCAGCGGCGTCATCGAGCGCGCCTCCGACGTCCACGACCGGCTCGCCGAACTCGTGCTGCGCGGCGGCGGAGTACACGACGTGGCCGCCGCGGTCGCCGAAGTCCTCGACGGCACCGTCGAGTTCACCGAGAGCGCCCCGGCCCGCGCGTTGGAGACCTCCCGCGCCGAAGGCCACGCCGTACGGCACCAGGACGACTGGATCGCGGCCGTGGCCGCGGGCGGTGAACTCCTCGGCGCGCTCGTGCTGCACGGCCACCCCGGACTCGACCCTGTCGACCAGCGCACCCTGGAGCGCGCCGCCATGGTCACCTCGCTGCTGCTGCTCGCCCGGCGCTCGGCCGCCGAGGCCGAACAGCGGGTCCGCGGCGAGCTGTTGGACGACCTGTTGAACGGACGTGACCGCGACCCGCGCCTGCTGCGCGAGCGTGCCGCCCGGCTCGAGGCCGACCTGGACGCCACCCATGTGGTCCTCGCCGCCCGCCTCGACGGCCCCCCGGCAGGCGCAGACCAGGAGGCCGACGCCCGTCGGCGCCTGTGGTCCGCCGCCTCGCATCTTGCCGCGACCCGGCACGGCCTGGCCGCGGCCCGGGACGGCGGCACTGTCCTGCTGCTGCCCCTGGAAGCGGGCGACACCGCCACCGACACCGCCCGCCGCACCGCCCACCACCTGGGCACCGCCGTCCACGAGCCGGTCACCGTCGGCGCCTCCGCCCCGGTCGAGGACCTCGCCACCTACCCCGACGCCGTGGCCGCCGCCTACGAGGAGGGCCGCCGCTGCCTGGACGCCCTACAGCTGCTCGGGCGCCGCGGGGACGGTGCCGCGGCCGAGGACTTCGGCTTCGTCGGACTGCTGCTGGCCGGCGACCGGGACATCACCGGCTTCGTCGAGCGCACCATCGGCCAGGTCGTGGCCTACGACGAACGACGCGGCACCGATCTGGTGCGCACCCTCGACGCCTACTTCGCCAGCGGGATGAGCCCCGCCCGCACCAAGGACGACCTGCACGTCCATGTGAATACGGTCGCCCAGCGCCTGGAGCGCGTCGGCCGTCTGCTCGGCGACGACTGGCAGAGCCCGGCCCGCGCCCTGGAGATCCAGCTGGCGCTGCGGCTGCACCGGCTGGCGGGGTGAGCGGTTCAGGAACATGAATCAGCCCCCGACCGAGGTGACGGTCGGGGGCTGAGCCGCTCAAGGTCAGCGGACCGAGGCCGGGTCCGTGGCGTCCTGCGGAGAGTCGGTGGCGCCGATCTGCGACAGATCGCGGTGCCGCGTCTCACGGGCCGCCGCCAGGGCGACGAGCGTGATGGCCACCGCGGCCAGCAGGTACAGCGAGATCAGGGTCGAGCCGTCGGATTCCACCAGCAGCGCCGTCGCGATGAGCGGCGCCGGAGCCCCGGCCGCGACGGAGGCGAACTGCGCGCCGATCGACGCGCCCGAGTAGCGCATGCGGGTCGCGAACATCTCGGAGAAGAACGCCGCCTGCGGCGCGTACATCGCGCCGTGGAAGATCAGGCCCACCGTCACCGCGACGATCAGCAGGCCGAAGCTCTCGGAGTCGACGAGGGCGAAGAAGGGGAATGCCCAGGCGCCCATCCCGATCGCGCCCAGCAGATAGACCGGACGGCGGCCCCAGCGGTCGGACAGTGCGCCCCAGCCCGGGATCACCGCGAAGTGGATCGCGGAGGCGATCAGGACGGCGTTCAGGGCGGTCTGCTTCTCCAGACCGGTGTGGTCCACGGCGTACACCAGGATGAAGGCCGTGATCACGTAGTACGAGATGTTCTCGGCCATCCGCGCGCCCATCGCGATGAGCACGTCCTTCCAGTGGTGCCGCAACACCGCGACCAGCGGCATCTTCTCGACGATCTGCTCGGCCTTGCGCGCCTCGGCCTGCGCCAGCGCCGCCTTGAACACCGGTGACTCGTCGACCGACAGCCGGATCCACATCCCGACGATCACCAGTACGCCGGAGAGCAGGAACGGCACGCGCCAGCCCCAGGACTCGAACGTGGCGTCGCTCTGCAGCGCCGTCAGGGCGGCCAGCACGCCGGTGGCGAGGAGCTGACCTGCGGGCGCCCCGGTCTGCGGCCACGACGCCCAGAAGCCGCGCCGCCGCGCGTCCCCGTGCTCGGACACCAGCAGCACGGCACCGCCCCACTCACCGCCGAGCGCAAAGCCCTGGACCAGCCGCAGCACGGTCAGCAGCACCGGAGCGGCGCTGCCGATGGTCTCGTGGGTGGGCAGCAGCCCGATGGCGAAGGTGGCGCCGCCCATCAGCAGCAGACTGAGGACGAGCAGCTTCTTGCGTCCCAGCCGGTCCCCGTAGTGCCCGAACACGAGCGCGCCGATGGGCCGGGCGGCGAATCCGACGGCGTAGGTGAGGAAGGAGAGCAGGGTGCCGACGAGGGGGTCGGAGTCGGGGAAGAAGAGCGTGTTGAAGACCAGTGCGGCGGCGGCACCGTAGAGGAAGAAGTCGTACCACTCGATAGTTGTGCCGATGAGGCTGGCGGCGACGATGCGCTTCAGACTGGCTGGAGTTGGGGGAGCGGATGCTGCGGAGGCCATGTGCGCCACTTCCTCGTGTGCGGTGGGGACGGGTACGTGTCGGCACACCGTAGAAACACGCAGGTCAGGCGCACATGTGGTGGGACAACATAGTTCGGGGCCGGGTTATGCGTCGGACCACTATGCCAGCAGGTTCTTCGTCTGCTGAGAAGTCCGTCGGCTTTCCGGCTGGGTGGTGAAGGCGCCGCCTCCCTTCCGGCTCGGCACCGCTTCACAATGGCTGCCATGGACCTGCGTGAGTTCGGTGAGTTCCTGAGGTCGCGGCGCGACCGCATCCAGCCCGATGAGGTGGGTGTGCCGGTGAGCGCCCGACGCCGGGTCCCGGGATTGCGCCGGGACGAGGTGGCCGTACTGGCTGGGGTGTCGGTCGACTATTACAACCAGCTCGAGCAGGGGCGCGGTGCGCAGCCTTCGGAGCAGATCGTGGCGGCGCTCGCCCGTGCCCTGCGGCTGACACGGGACGAGCGCGCGCATCTGTACTTCCTGGCCGGCCGCCCGGTGCCGCCGCGGCACAGCTTGGCCGCGCATGTACATCCCGGCATGCTGGATCTCCTTCAGCGGCTGCCCGCGACGCCCGCGGCGGTGATCACCGATCTGCATGCCACCCTCGTCCAGAACCGGCTCGCCACCGCGCTGCTCGGGCCGGCCGGTGCGGCAACCGGCCGTGAGGCCGGGTTCGTGTACCGCTGGTTCACCGACCCGGATGCCCGCGGCCGGTATCACCCGGACGAACACGACCACCAGTCACGTGTCTTCGTGGCCGACCTGCGGGCGGTGGCGGCCCGGCGTGGCAAAGACGCCGAAGTCGCGGGCCTGATCGGTGAGTTGCTGTCGTCGAGTGAGGAGTTCGCCGGTCTGTGGGCGCGCCAGGAAGTCGCCGTACGCCGGTCCGACCGTAAGCGGCTCGTGCATCCGCAACTCGGCGTCATCACCCTCGACTGCCTCAGTCTGCTCAGTGAGGACGGGACGCAGCGGCTGTTGTGGTTCACCGCTCCGCTCGGCGGGGAGTCGGCGGAGAAGCTCGCGCTGCTTGATGTTCTGGGCGGTCAGGATGTCGCTACGGACATCTCCTTGCGCCGCTGAACTCCCCGGGGCGGTGAACTCCCCTGTCCGGGGCGGGCGTTGGAGCTCAGGGGCGGACGATCACCTTGCCCTTCGCATGCCCCTGAGCGAGATGGTCGAACGCCGCGGCGGCGTCCTCGAGGGGGACCGTACGGTCGACGACGATCTCCAGGCCCTCGTCGGCCGCGGCCGCGACCTTCGCGAGGCGGTCGGCGTCGGAGGTGTGGAAGAGGAACTCGGCGCGGATACCACGGGCGGCGGCCCGTTCGGCGTTGGGCGGGACGTTGAGGGCGATCAGCAGCCCGCCGGGTCCGAGCACGTCGAGCGACGCGGCCTCGGTGGCGCCGCCGACCGGGTCGACGACCACGTCGACGTGCGGGACGATGGTGCGGAAATCCGTCGTGGTGTAGTCGATCACCTCGTGCGCGCCGAGTTTTCCGGCGAGGGCCGCGCCGGCCGATGACGCCGTGGTGACCACCCGCGCGCCTGCCCTGCGCGCGAACTGGACGACGAACCCGCCGACGCCGCCGGCCCCGCCGTGCACGAGGAGCGTACGACCGGGCTGTACGTCCGCCACCTCGAACACGACCTGCCACGCCGTCGCGGCCGCGGTCGCCAGACCCGCCGCGGCGGGCAACGGCACCGCGCCCGGAGCGGCCACGAGGCTCGACACGGGCACGACGGCGTACTCGGCGAGAGCTCCGCCGGACGCCGGATCGGTGCGGGCCAGGACCGCATCGCCGACCTTCCGTCCGGCGACACCGGGCCCCATCCGCTCGATGGTGCCTGCGAGGTCGGTACCCACCACCGAGGGGAAGGCGATGGGGAAGTAGTCGTGGACCTGGCCTGCGCCGATCTTGACGTCCAGTGGGTTGAGGGCCGCTCCGGAGACCCGGATCAGGACCTCGCCCGGTCCGGGGGACGGCTTGGGGATGTCGGCGACGACCGGGCGCACTCCGTAGGCGGTGTACTGCAGCGACTTCATGTCTGGGCTTCTCTCTGTGCTCTTGGGCGTTCGTGAGTGTTCTTCAGCGGTGTCAGTGCGAGGGCAGGGCCTCGACCTGCCGCAGCCAGTCGAGCCAGTCCTCCAGGTGCCAGGTGCGGACGACGCGGCCGCCGCTGATCTCGTGGAACTCGTGGATCCGTACGGCGCACGCGCGGCCGGTCGGAGCGACCCCGAACAGCTCGCCGGTGTGCGTGCCGCGCATCTCCCCGCGTACGCCGATGAACCCGTCGCCGTCAGGCCCACGCCCGTCGACGATTCTGAACGCGGGGTATGTCGTCCCAGTCGTCAGCGACGATGGAGTCGAGGAGTTCGGGCCTGCCGCTGAACGCTTCGTAGAACGTTCCGATCAGCTTCTCGACGTCGGTGGTGCGGTCGCTCATGGCTCACTCCTAAGGCGGGGTGGTGCGTGTGGTGGTCTGGAGCAGGTCGGCGATGCCGAGCCGCTGGAAGAACGCGCGCTGCTTCGCCTGTCGTACGGAGTCGAAGTCCTCGACACCCTTGTGCTGCGGGTCGACGAAGAGGCGCCGCGGCCGCTTGCCGAGCGGGGCACGGAGCGCGTCGGCCAGGGCCGTGCCGACGGAGTCGACGCGTGCGGCCGTGCCCGAGTGTGCGATGTCGATGGCGTGCAGGCGGCTGGCCAACTGGTCTGCACGGTCGGGCAGTTCGCCGTACTGGGCGACGACGGCCGCGTCCGCTGGCGGGGTGCTGTGCGCGAAGTGCTCGGTGCCCTCGGTGAACGCGCCCGGTACGACGATGACGGTGTCGATGCCGTACGGCGCGACCTCCAGGCCCATCGATTCGGCGAGGCACTCGCCCGCCGCCTTGCTCGCGATGTACGGCGCCATGAATGGCTCGGCGATGTGCGCGGTCGTACTGCTGACGTGGACGAGGGTGCCCGAGCCCTGGCGGCGCATAACCGGCAGCACGGCGCGGTTCACGCGCAGCCAGGACACGGCGTTGGTGTCGAGGATCCGCAGGAACTGCTCCGGCGTGAACGCCTCGGCGACACCGGTCATGAGCATCCCGGCGTTGTTCACCATGACGTCGATCCGGCCGCGCTCCGCCAGGACCAGGTCGACGGCGCTGCGGCATCCGGTGTCGCAGAGCACATCCAACTCGACCGGTGACAGGCTGAGTTGCTCGGTCTCGGCCTGTTGGCGCAGATCGGCGGCGCGCCGGCTGCCCCGCACCTCGCGCAGACCGGCGTACACCACATGTCCGGCGCGAGCGAGTTCCACGGCGACGGCGCGGCCGATACCGCTGCCCGCGCCCGTCACGACGACGACCTGGCCCGAACCACCGGCGGCCCCGGTCATCTGCTGGGATTCCATGCTCGCGCCCCTGTCTGTATGCCTCGGCCCCACGGACATCACCATGCGTCCGTGGCCGTCGGCGGGAGAAGGCGGAGCTCACGCTGGTGACGGCGGCACCACGCTGAGACGGTCGCCCGGGCGGCCCGTGGCTAGGCTGGACCGCGTCGCACGGTCCGACAACGCCGACGGGGGACTCGATGGGGAAAGACCGGGTGCGGCTGCGCGCCCGTACGCGCGAGAGGGCAGCCGTCGAAGGGCTCGTCGCGGCGGCGCGGTCGGGGCGGGGCGGGGCCCTCGTCCTGGTGGGTGAGGCCGGGATCGGCAAGACCGCGCTGCTCGCCCACGGCGTCGAGGTGGCGTCGGGGTTCGAGCAACTGCGAGCCACAGGCGTGGAGTTCGAGATGGATCTGCCGTTCGCGGCGCTGCATCAGCTCTGCGGGCCGCTGCTGCCGCACGTCGATCGGCTCCCGGACACACAACGCGAGGCGATCGAGGCCGCGTTCGGGCTGCGCGCAGATGTGACGGCCGACCTGTTCCGGGTGGGGCTCGCCGTGCTCGGGCTGCTCACCGAGGCCGCCCGCGAACACCCCGTTCTCTGCGTCGTCGACGACGCCCAGTGGCTCGACAGCGCATCGGCGCGGGTCGTCGCCTTCCTCGCCCGGCGGATTGAATCCCTTGCCGTGGCCTTCACGTTCGGACTGCGGGACGGTACCGGGCAGGAAGCCTTGCGCGCGTTGCCCGCTCTTGCCGTACGCGGCCTGCCCGAGGCCGAGGCGCGGCTGATGCTCGCCGACGAGGTGCTCGCACCGCTCGACGCGGCCGTCGGCGAACGGATTCTCGCCGAGGCGCGCGGCAACCCCCTGGCCCTCCTCGAACTGGCCCGCGGCGCCGGCCCAGCGTCCCTCGCGGGCGGCTACGCCCTTCCCGACACCCTCAGCACCAGGATCGAGCAGGGCTTCCTCGACCAGGTGCGCCAACTTCCGCCCGACGCACGCCAGTTACTGCTGATCGCCGCGGCGGAACCGGTCGGCGATCCCGCGCTCCTGCAGCGGGCCTGCGGCGACCTCGGCCCCGCGGCCGCGGCAGAAGCGGCAGGGCTCATCGAGCTTGGCGCGCGCGTACGGTTTCGCCACCCTCTCGTTCGCTCCGCCGTCTACACATCGGCTCCGGTGCGCGCACGCCGGGCCGCCCACTCCGCGCTGGCCGCGGCCACCGACGAACGGACGGATCCCGACCGCCGCGCCTGGCACCGGGCCCAAGCCGTCGCGGGCGTCGACGAAGAGGTCGCGACCGCACTGGAGCGCTCGTCGCAACGGGCACAGGCACGCGGCGGTCTGGCCGCGGCCGCCGCGTTCCTGGAGAAGGCCGCTGCCCTGACGCCTGACCGGACCCGCCGCGACGCCCGGCTCCTTGCGGCCGCCCAGGCCAAGCACGACGCCGGAATCCCCGACGAGGCGCTGACCCTGCTCGCCGCCATCGACGCCGCCGGGCTCGACGGTCTCCAGCGCGCCCGCGCCGCCCTGCTGCGCGGCCGGATCTCCTTCGCGGTGCAGCGGGGCAGCGGGGCGCCGCCGCTACTGCTGGTGGCGGCGCGGCTGTTCGCGGAGTCCGCTCCGGAACTCGCCCGCGAAACCCTCCTCGAAGTGCTCTGGGCAGCGGCGTGGACCGGGCGGTTCGGCGGCGCCGAGTCGGTCGTCGGAGAGGTCGAGGCGCTGCTGCCGCGCGTGCCCTGCCCGGCCCGGCCGCGCGCCGCCGACCTCCTGCTCGACGGCATGGTGAAGCTCTTCACGCGGGGCCTCGCCGCCGCGGTTCCCGACATCCGGGCCGCGCTCGCCGCCTACGCGGACGCGGACGACGTACGGGCGCTGCCGCTCGCCTGCCGCGCCGCGTGGGGCGTCTGGGACGACGACGCGCTCGCGGTCCTCACCGCCCGGCTGACCGGCGCGGCCCGCCAGGCCGGGGCGCTCGCCGTGCTGCCGGTCGGGCTGAACTTCGATGCGTGGCTGTGCCTGCACGAAGGGCGCTTCGACCAGGCGGCCGCGCTCATCACGGAGGCCGACGCCGTCGCCGACGCGACCGGGGCGCCGCGCACCGCGTACGGCTCGGCGTTCCTGGCAGGCTGGCGCGGCGATCCCGACGAAGCGCCGCGGACGCTGCAGGCCGGGGCGCGCGAGGCGGCCGAACGAGGCGAAGCCACCGCGGTCACGATCACCGAACTCGCCGGCGCGGTCCTGCACAACGGCACGGGCGACTACGAAGCTGCCCTCGCCGCGGCACTGAAGGCGGCGGCGCAGATTCGGATCTCGGCGTTCGGGGTGTTCGCGCTGCCGGAGGTCGTCGAGGCGGCCTGCCGCCTGGGACAGCGGGACGTGGCGCTCGCCGCGGCCGAGGAACTCTCCGCACGGACCCGCCCCTGCGGCACCGACTGGGCCCTCGGAGTCGAAGCGGGCACCAGGGCCCTGGTCGCCGACGACACAGCGGCGGAGGAGCTGTACCGGACGGCAATCGAACGCCTGGGCCGGACCCGGATGCGCGCCTCCCTCGCTCGCGCCCACCTCCTGTACGGCGAGTGGCTGCGCCGCCAGGGCCGCCGTACCGACGCCAGGGTGCAACTGACCACAGCGCACGGGATGTTGGCGGCCATGGGCGCCCAGCGGTTCACGGCCCGCGCGGCGGCCGAGCTACGCGCAGCAGGCAAGCAACGCAGCCGTACGGACCAGGAGTTGACAGAGCGGGAGCGTGAAGTCCTCGTGCTCGCGGCGCGAGGGCTGCGCAACCGGGAGATCGGCATGCGGCTCTCGATCTCCGACCGGACCGTGGGCCACCACCTGGCCCACATCTACGACAAGACCGGCCACCGGACGCGGGCCGGTCTGGGGGTGTTCGCCATGGAGCACGGACTCCTGCCGGACGGTCATCGGTAGGTCGTTCGACCGATGCGTGCCCTCGCGGCCACCGGCAAGCATGGCCGAACCGGTTCCGAACGCGTTCCGGGCGGGTTCTGGGCGGGTTGCGTCAGCAACTCCCAGAACAAATCGGAGTGGGAAGGCAGTTGGTGTCATGCAGTCGAACGAAGCCGTAGTGGCCAAGATCTACGCGGACCTGGCCGAGGGCGACATCGAGGCCCTGGTCTGCAGTCTTGACGAACAGATCGAATGGGTCGTGCCGCGCAGCCTCTGGTACGGCGGGAGCTTCACCGGTCGCGAGGCGGTGGGAAAGATCTTCGAGCGCTACGCGACCGAGTGGGCGGACCTCAAGGTACTCCCCGACGCATTCGTCCCCGGCGGGGACATCGTGGTGGTCATCGGGCACTATGCGGGACGCCGCCGCGAGACCGGCAAGGCACTGTGGGCCCGCTGCGCGCACGTATGGCAGCTGCGGAACGGCGTACCGGTCCGCTTCGAGACGATCGCGGACACCCAGGTCATGGTGGAGACGGGGGAGTGACCATGGACTGCATCGCACCGTCCGAGGTCTTTCTCGACGACCTCGACTTCATGGGCAATCTGCACAACGGCCGCTATCCGCTGCTGGTCGAGCGGGCGCTGGTCAGCGTCTGGGCGCGGGGCGGGTACGCGATGGTGGACGGCGTGCCGACGCACCCGGACGTGATGCACGCAGTACTGGAGCAGACCTACCGCTACCTCACCCCGGTCCGCAGGGTCGGCCCCGTGCACGTCGAGTTCAAACTGACCAAACTGGGGCGTAGCAGCATGGTCTACGCGTTCCGGGTCCTGTCGACCGACGGCGGGACGGTCCACGCGGAAGGCACCCGCGTCGAGGTCAACATCGACATGGAGACCCTCACGACCGCACCTTGGGCGGAGCAGACCAGGGAACTGGCCGTGACCCTGTTCGGTATCCCCACCCCGGCCGACTCGGCGGGTGCCCAAGAACGAATGCCTGACCGGGCCCCGGCGACCTGACCTGCAGCGCCCGGGCGCGCCGCCGCTCTCGACACCGATCGCCGGCGTGTCCTCGCGCCGATGCCGATGCCGATGCCGTTGCCGCGCCACGGCCTCCGTCGCGGTGTCGGGCACGATCCACATCCCGGGGGCGGGACCACTGCGGGCGGTTCGCCGGTTGCCGTGCAATCCCGTCGGCGCCGTAGGTTCGCCGACACTGCACAACCACACGATGAAAACGGGGAGTTGCTTCACCATGCGCACCAACCGAAACCGCACGACCCTTACCGTCGCCGCCCTCGCGGCAGGCCTCGCTCTCACGGCCTGTGGGAGCTCGGACCAGGAGGCGGCCGGCGACGCCAGGCCTTCGGCCACGGCCTCCGCCTCCGCCATGCCGTCCGCGTCCGCGGATCTGAGCGGCAGCGGCAAGTCGCCGGGCAGCGGTGGCCCGAGCCCGTCCGAGGCCACGTCCCAGGGCAGCACCGGCGGCGGCACGGAGGGCTCGGAAGATCCCGAGGGGACGATCGAGGGCGTCAACAAGGGGAAGGGCGTCAACGGCACTTGGCTGGGCCAGGTGAGGTATCTGGCCCCGGGCAAGTTCACGATCTCGGACCTGAAGGGCACCGAGCAGCAGTTCTTCCTCGCCGCGGACACCGAGATCTGGGGCTACGGCGTCATCTGCGGCGACTCGAACACCGGCGAGGGCGGACAGGGCGGCATCGAGTGCACCGAGGCGGAACTGGAGAGGGCCGCCAAGGGGGACCGCCTCAGCGCCGAGGTCGTGGTCGCCAACGGCATCGCGACCAAGATCACCGAAGACCACTGAGCAATCCCGCTCGCAGCCGCAGCTTGACAACAGGCGAACCCATGCGGTCACCGCATTGGTTGGGCACGGGAAGGCGTGCGGGAGCGGTGTTGCTCACCTGCTGGAACACGATTGCTGACGCCGCGTCAGGCAGATCGGTCCCACAGCACATGGAGGGTGGCGGGCTTGCGGAAGACGAGACCGTAAGGAGTGGTGGGGCGGTCCGGGTCGAGGCGCAGGGCAGGGAGGCGTTCGAGCAGGCGTTGCAGGGCGATGCGGGTCTCCAGGCGGGCCAGGTGTGCGGCCAGGCAGTGGTGCGGGCCGTGCGCGAAGGCCAGTTGGAGGCGCGCGTTCTCGCGGCGGACGTCGAACCGGTCGGGGTCGGGGAAGACGGCCGGGTCGCGGTTGGCGCCCGTCAGGGAGACGGTGACCAGGTCGCCCCGGCGGATCGTGGCCGGGCCCAGGACGGTGTCGCGGGTGGCGTAGCGGTCGACGACCGCGGCGCCGGGTTCGAGGCGCAGGGACTCCTCGATCGCGCCGTCCAGCAGGTCGGGTTCGGTGCGGACAAGGGCGAGTTGGTCGGGGTGGCGCAGCAGGTGCAGCAGCGCGTTGGTGATCATCGCCTCGGTGGTCTCGATGCCGCCGAACATCAGGACCGCGGCATTGGAGGCGACCTCGGGCAGCGCCAGCCGCCCGGCGGCTGCGCCGAGAAGCGAGGAAGCGTCCTGGTCGGCGACGGTGGACTCCACGGCGGTGCGCAGCTGCGCGTACGCCGCGGCACCGGCTGCCCCGGCCGTATGCCCCGCGGTGATGTCCGAGACCGACTGCACGATGGCGTCGTACCAGGACAGCACCGTGTCCGCGGTGGCGCCGACCAGTCCCAGGGCCTCGGTGACGACGGCGACCGTGAGCGGTCCGGCGAAGGCGCGCCGCAGTTCGACACTGCCTGCGGGTTCCCAGGACGTGATGAGCCTGTCGGTCTCCAGCTCGATGAAGGAGCCGAATCCCTCGCGCACCGCCCGGGGGCGGAAGGGAGCGGCGAAGGGTTCACGGTGGTGGGTGTGCTGTTCACCGTCCAGGGACAGCATGCTCGGGCCGACGACTTGAGCGGTGGAGAATCTGGGGTCGTCGACGGTGAAGGTCTCGGTGTCCCGCATCACGCTCAACGCGAGGTCGCGCCGGGTGACCAGCCAGCCGCCCAGCTCGGGCAGCCAGGACACGGGTTCCTGCGCGCGGAGGAGCGCCAGTCGCGGATGCGGGTCCTCGGCGAGTTCGGCGAGGGTGGTCGCGGCACCGAGCGGGAAGGATGAGACGACGCTCATCGGGCAGTCCGGCCGGGCATGAGGAAATCGATCACACCATCGAGGCTAACAAGCCGCACCCCTGTGCTCGCCCGGCAGCGTCGGGGAGCAGAAGGGTGGGAGGGTTCAGGCCTTGCCCGGCAGCCGCCGGATCTGGATCTTCTGGGTGCCGAGGGAAGCGCGCAGGCCGTCGGCGCCGGCGCGTTCCGGCCACCGCCGCCATGCTGCTCGGCCTGCACGTCCGGGTCGGCACCGAGGACGCCCTGTTGCGCTGTCCGCACCGCGACGAACTCGTCGAGACCCCGCGGACCGGCAGCGCTGTACGACGTCGACGAAGTCCTGCAGCACTCATTACTCGGCCGCCTTGGCGAAGGCTCGGTGCGCCGACTCGCGGACCTTGCTCACCGAGATCGCAGTGCATACCGACGCCCAGAGTCGGGGGTTCTTGAGGGCGAGCCGGCTCAACAGGGGCTCGTCAGCCGTCACTTCACACTTCCGCTGCGTCCGATACATGATCGCCCAGCTTCCCGAGGACGACGTCGCACCGCACCTGTGGACCACGCTCGCGGGCAGGCCCCGACTGCGCCCGGAGGATGCGCGGAGCGCCGCGCACTGACTGCCCGAGCGCGCGCCTCAAAAGGCGTCCCGGGCGCGCGCCTCAGATGGCGTCGCGAATGGCCCGTTCGAAGCCCTCGACGTGCCCGCGGGCGAGCTGTGCCGCCTTGTCGGGGTCACTGGCGACGATCGCCTCGATCAACGGTCCGTGCTCTTCGACGTGGCCGGCCATGTCGGACAGGCGGTCGATGAACAGGCACCAGATGCGGGTGGCCAGGTTGTCGTGGCGGACGAGCGTGTCCTCCAGGTACGGGTTGTGCGTGGCGGCGTAGATCGCGCGGTGGACCTGAAGGTCCAGGCGCATCAGCTCGGCGGCGTCGCGCCGACGGGAGTCCACGCTCTCCAACTCCCGCAGTACGGCCGTCAGGGCCGCGCGGTCCGCGGCCGTGGCACGCCGCGCGGCCTGGGCTGCGGCCAGGGGCTCCAACTCCTGGCGTACCTCGGAGATGTGGGCCAGGTCGGTGATGTTGACGTCGGTGGCGAAGGTGCCGCGCCGGGGGTAGGTCGTGATCAGACGCTCGTACTGGAGCCGCTTGAGCGCCTCGCGCACCGGCGTCCGGCCGACGCCGAGGGACTGCCCCAGCTGTTCCTCGTTGATCGGCGCGCCCGGGCGGATCTCGAGCATGACGAGCCGGTCGCGGATGACACGGTAAGCGCGTTCGGCGAGGGACAGCTCCTCGCTGCTGGGCTCGGTCGCCACGTGCTGCATGAAGGCCCCCTTGACCTGACCGGCAAGCTCACATACCTTACCGCACAGTCTGATATATCAGTTGCTCATTAGTTGGCTCTCAGAATGGTGCTCAGATGGCAACGAACTCGTCGACCAGCACATTCACCTCCTCCCTCGCTCTCCCGCTCAGCGAGCTCGACCCGGATGTCGCCACCGCGGTGGACGCCGAGCTGCACCGCCAGCAGTCGACCCTCGAGATGATCGCCTCGGAGAACTTCGCCCCGGCCGCCGTGATGGAGGCGCAGGGCTCGGTGCTGACCAACAAGTACGCCGAGGGCTACCCGGGCCGTCGTTACTACGGGGGCTGCGAACACGTCGACGTCATCGAGCAGTTGGCCATCGCCCGGGTGAAGGAACTCTTCGGCGCCGAGGCCGCGAACGTGCAGCCGCACTCGGGAGCCCAGGCCAACGCGGCGGCGATGTTCGCGCTGCTCAAGCCCGGCGACACGATCCTCGGCCTGGACCTGGCGCACGGCGGCCACCTGACCCACGGCATGCGCCTCAACTACTCCGGCAAGCTGTACAACGTCGTGCCGTACCACGTGCGCGAGTCCGACCTGCGCATCGACATGGACGAGGTCGAGCAGCTCGCTCTCGCGCACCGGCCGAAGCTGATCGTCGCCGGCTGGTCGGCCTATCCCCGTCGGCTGGACTTCCCCGCGTTCCGGCGGATCGCCGACGAGGTGGGCGCGTATCTGATGGTGGACATGGCGCATTTCGCCGGTCTGGTGGCCGCGGGCCTGCACCCGAGCCCGGTGCCGTACGCCGATGTCGTGACCACGACCACGCACAAGACCCTCGGCGGTCCGCGCGGCGGAGTGATCCTCAGCCGGGCCGACCTGGCCAAGAAGATCAACTCCGCCGTCTTCCCGGGGCAGCAGGGCGGCCCGTTGGAGCATGTCATCGCGGCGAAGGCGGTCGCCTTCAAGGTGGCGGCGAGCGAGGAGTTCAAGGAGCGTCAGCAGCGCACCCTGGACGGCGCCCGCATCCTCGCCGGGCGACTGCTGGCCGACGACGTGGCCGAGGCCGGGATCACCGTGCTGACCGGCGGAACCGAAGTCCATCTGGTCCTGGTCGACCTGCGGAACTCCGCGCTCGACGGACAGCAGGCCGAGGACCGGTTGCACCGCATCGGCATCACCGTCAACCGCAACGCGGTGCCGTTCGACCCCCGCCCGCCGATGGTCTCCTCGGGCCTGCGGATCGGCACCCCCGCCCTGGCCACCCGCGGCTTCGGCGCGGCGGAGTTCCGGGAGGTCGCCGACATCATCGCCGAGACGCTGAAGGGCGAACAGCCCGACGACGAACTGCGCGCCCGGGTCGAGAAGCTCGCCGCCGCCTTCCCCCTCTACCCCCACCTGAACGGAGAAGCGGCATGACCACCGAGTCGCTGCCGGAGCACCCGGACTGGCTCTGGCGCAACCCCGACCCGCGCCCCTCGTACGACGTCGTCATCGTCGGCGCGGGCGGCCACGGCCTGGCCACCGCCTACTACCTCGCCAAGAACCACGGCATCACCAATGTCGCCGTCCTGGAGAAGGGTTGGCTGGCCGGCGGCAACATGGCCCGCAACACCACGATCATCCGCTCGAACTACCTGTGGGACGAGAGCGCGGCCATCTACGAGCACGCCCTCAAGCTGTGGGAGCGGCTCCCCGAGGAGCTGGACTACGACTTCCTGTTCAGCCAGCGCGGCGTTCTCAACCTCGCGCACACCCTCCAGGACGTCCGCGAGGGCATGCGTCGCGTGAGCGCCAACCGCCTCAACGGAGTCGACGCCGAGTGGCTCGAACCGGACGAGGTCGCCAAGGTCTGCCCCATCCTCAACGTCTCGTCGCGCACCCGGTATCCGGTCCTCGGCGGCACCTTCCAGCCACGGGCCGGCATCGCCAAGCACGACCACGTGGCCTGGGCGCTCGCACGCCGGGCCGACGAGATGGGCGTGGACCTGATCCAGGGCTGCGAGGTCACCGGCTTCCTCAAGGACGGCGACCGCGTCGTGGGCGTCGAGACCAATCGCGGCCGGATCCTCGCCGGGCGGGTCGGCCTCGCGGCCGCCGGGCACAGCAGCGTGCTGGCCGAGCGGGCGGGCGTACGGCTGCCGGTGCAGTCGCATCCGTTGCAGGCGCTGGTCTCCGAGCTGCACGAGCCGGTGCACCCCACCGTCGTCATGTCGAACCACGTCCACGTGTACGTCTCCCAGGCCCACAAGGGCGAGTTGGTGATGGGCGCGGGCGTCGACTCGTACAACGGCTATGGGCAGCGCGGCTCCTTCCACGTGATCGAGCAGCAGATGGCCGCCGCCGTCGAGCTGTTCCCCGTCTTCGCCCGCGCGCATGTGCTGCGGACCTGGGGCGGCATCGTCGACGTCACCCCGGACGCCTCCCCGATCATCGGCACCACGCCCGTCGAGAACCTGTACGTCAACTGCGGCTGGGGAACCGGCGGATTCAAGGCCACCCCGGCCGCGGGCTGGACCTTCGCGCACACCATCGCCACCGGTGAGCCGCACCCCCTCAACGCCCCCTTCGCCCTCGAACGCTTCACCACGGGCGCACTGATCGACGAACACGGCGCCGCGGCCGTGGCCCACTGAGGAGGACACCATGTTGCTGATCACCTGCCCATGGTGCGGACCGCGGGACGAGACCGAGTACCACTACGGCGGACAGGCCCACGTCCCCTACCCCGAGAACCCCGCGGACCTCACCGACGAGCAGTGGGCCGAGTACGTCTTCTACCGCGACAACCCCAAGGGCCCCTTCGCCGAGCGGTGGATGCACAGCACCGGCTGCCGCCGCTGGTTCAACGTCCTGCGCGACACCGCAAGTTACGAGGTGCTCGCCGCCTACCGGCTCGACGAGCCCCGCCCCGGAGGGACCCGATGACCGACCAGTACTTCCGGCTCGAGCAGGGTGGCCGCATCGACCGCGGCACCGTGCTCCGGTTCACCGTCGACGGGCGGGAGTTGACCGGGCACCCCGGTGACACCGTCGCCTCGGCCATGCTGGCGAACGGCCTCGTCGAGGTCGCCCCGTCGCTCTACCGCGGCCGCCCGCGCGGCATCGTCTCCGCGGGCGTCGAGGAGCCCAATGCCCTGTTGCAGCTCGACGGTTCGTGCTCGGAGGGCATGCTGCCGGCGACGACCGTGGAGCTGTACGACGGACTGACCGCCACGACCCTCTCCGCGATGGGACGGCTCGACCCCACCCCCGACCCCGCCGTCTACGACAAGAAGTACGCGCACACCGACGTCCTGGTCGTCGGCGCCGGCCCGGCCGGGCTCGCGGCCGCCGCCACTGCCGCGGACTCCGGTGCCCGCGTGATCCTCGTCGACGACCAGCCCGAGCCCGGCGGTTCACTGCTCGCCGACACCGACGTCACCTGGGTCGCCGACGTCCGCGCGGCCCTCGACGCCGCCCCCGAGGTCGTCGTACTGCAACGCACCACAGCCTTCGGGTCGTACGACGACAACTACGTGCTGGCACTGCAACGGCGTACGGACCACCTCGGCACCGCTGCTCCCGACGGCGTCTCACGCCAGCGGCTGTGGCACATCAGGGCCCGCCAAGTGGTCCTGGCGACCGGCGCTCACGAGCGTCCGCTGGTCTTCGCGGGCAACGACCGCCCCGGAGTGATGCTCGCCGCGGCCGTGCGCACATACCTCAACCGGTACGCCGTGGCCCCGGGTTCGCGTGCCGTGGTGAGCACAACCAACGACAGCGCCTACGACACGGTCGCCGATCTCCACGCCGCGGGGATCGACCTCGCCGTTGTCGTCGACGCGCGCCCGGAGCTGTCCGACCGGGCCGCGGAGGTCGCCGCGGCGACCGGAGTGCGGATGCTGACCGGCAGTGCGGTCGTCGACACCGCGGGGGAGAGGCGGCTCAGTGGCGTCACCGTCCAGGCCCTCGACGGCGACGGCCAATTCACCGGTGAGCCGGAGTCGTTCAACTGCGATCTGCTCGCCGTCTCCGGAGGCTGGAGCCCGGTGGTGCACCTGCACAGCCAGCGTCAGGGACGGCTGCGCTGGGACGAGGACCTGGTCGCCTTCGTCCCCGACGGCGCCGTACGGAACCAGCAGGTCGTCGGTGCCGCCCATGGGACGTACGACCTCGACGGCTGCCGAGCCGAAGGAGCCCGCGCCGGTGCACGCGCCGCGACGGACGCCGGGTTCCCGGTCGCCCTGCCGTCTGCTGTTGCGCGGCGCGAAGCAGGCCCGATGCGCGCCCTGTGGCTGGTGCCTTCCCCAACCGGCAGTTGGGACACCCACTACGTCGACCTGCAACGCGACGTCACCGCCGGCGACGTCCTGCGCTCCACCGGCGCCGGCATGCGAGGCGTCGAGCACGTCAAGCGCTACACCTCGCTCGGCACGGCCAACGACCAGGGCAAGACCTCCGGCGTCAACGCGATCGGCGTGATCGCCGAGTTCCTCGGTGGAGCACCGGGAGAGATCGGCACCACGGCCTACCGGGCGCCGTACACGCCGGTGGCGTTCGCCGCTCTGGCCGGGCGTGAGCGCGGCGAGTTGTTCGACCCGGAGCGGACGACGTCCATCCACTCCTGGCACCTCGCCCACGGGGCGCTGTTCGAGGACGTCGGACAGTGGAAGCGCCCCTGGTACTACCCCCAGCCGGGCGAGGACATGGACACGGCCGTGGCCCGCGAGTGCCGCGCGGCCCGCGAGGGCGTGGCATTCATGGACGCCTCCACCCTCGGCAAGATCGAGATCTGGGGCGCGGACGCGGGCGAGTTCCTCAACCGCATCTACACCAACGCCTTCAAGAAGCTCAAGCCCGGCATGGCCCGCTACGGCGTCATGTGCAAGCCCGACGGCATGATCTTCGACGACGGCGTGACCCTGCGCCTCGACGACAACCGCTACTTCATGACCACCACGACCGGCGGCGCCGCCAAGGTCCTGGACTGGCTGGAGGAATGGCTGCAGACCGAGTGGCCCGAACTCGACGTCCACTGCACCTCGGTGACCGAACAGTGGGCGACGATCGCCGTGGTCGGCCCCCGGTCGCGCCAGGTCGTCGCCCAACTCGCGCCCGACGTGGACCTGTCCGCCGAGGCGTTCCCCTTCATGGCCTTCCGCGAGACGACCCTGGCCTCCGGAATCCCGGCCCGCATCTGCCGGATCTCCTTCTCCGGCGAACTCGCCTACGAGATCAACGTCTCCGCGTGGTACGGCCTGGCCGTCTGGGAGCAGGTCCACGAGGCCGGCCGACCGTACGGCATCACCCCGTACGGCACCGAGACCATGCACGTCCTGCGGGCCGAGAAGGGCTACATCATCGTCGGCCAAGACACCGACGGCACCGTCACTCCACAGGACGCGGGCATGTCCTGGGTGGTCTCGAAGCAGAAGGACTTCATCGGAAAGCGGTCCTACGCCCGCACCGACACCGCCCGCACCGACCGCAAGCAACTCGTCGGACTGCTACCGAGCGATCGTACGACCCGGCTGCCCGAGGGCACCCAGCTCGTCGCCCCGGACGTCACCCTGGAGGCGGTGCCCGTGCCGATGCTCGGCCATGTCACCTCCAGCTACCACAGCCCGGCCCTCGGCCGCCCCTTCGCTCTCGCCCTCGTCGCCGACGGGCGGGCAAGGATCGGCGAGACCCTGCTCGCCCCGGTGGGCCAGGACCTGGTGCCCGTCGAGGTGACCGACTTCGTCCTCTACGACCCCGAAGGGACCAAGCGCGATGGCTGAGCTGACCGAGGCAGGGCCGGTGCATCTGCGCCGCAGCCCGCTGGCACATCTGGAGCAGCGGATGCGCGCCGCGACGGTCACGGGCGCCCGCGGCGTCGCGCTGACCGAGCGGCCGTTCCTCACGATGGTGAACCTGCGTGTCGACCCCGCTTCCGAAGCGGCCGACCGCATGGAGAAGGCGCTGGGAGCGTCGCTCCCTCGGCAGTGCGGCCGTACCACTGCGGCCGGCCCCCGTACGGTTCTCTGGCTCGGCCCCGACGAGTGGCTCGTCCTGGCCGAAGGGGCCTCTGTGGCCAGTGAGTTGAAGGAGGCACTCGGCGCAGACCCGGGCTCGGTCGTGGACGTCTCGGCGAACCGCACCACGCTGGAGCTGACCGGCCCGGCCGCCCGGCAGGCGCTGGAGAAGGGCTGCCCGCTGGACCTGCACCCCCGGGCCTTCGGCCCCGGCCGGGCGGTGTCCACCACGGTGGGACCCGTCGCCGTGCTGCTCTGGCAGGTCGACGACGTACCGACATACCGCCTGCTGCCACGGTCCTCGTTCGCCGACTACCTGGCGCGCTGGCTCATCGACGCGATGAGCGAGTACCGCGGTCCGGAGGTGGACTGATGGGGGCGCCGGTCGAGCACGTACTCACTCTCGACTGCCCCGAGGCGCCCGGCATCGTCCATGCCGTCTCGCGATTCCTGCTCGAACACGGCAGCGACATCATCGACAACCAGCAGTTCGGCGACCGCCGCGACGGTCACTTCTTCATGCGGGTGCATTTCGCTGCCACCCTCGGCGGTGAGAACACGGTGGAGACCTTGCGGCGCGACTTCGCCGCCGTGGCCGCCCCGTTCGCCATGCGATGGCACCTCGAACCGACCAGCGCCCGGCCCCGCGTGCTGATCATGGTGTCCCGCTACGGCCACTGCCTCAACGACCTGCTCTTCCGCGCCCGCAGCGGCGACCTGCCCATCGATGTGGTCGCCGTGGTGTCCAACCACCGCGACCATGAGGCGCTCGTCGCCTGGCACGGCATCCCGTTCTTCCATGTGCCGGTCACCGCCGCGGCCAAGACCGAGGCCGAAGCCCGACTCCTGGAGATCGTCGACTCGTTCGACGCCGACCTGGTGGTCCTGGCGCGCTATATGCAGGTGCTCTCCGACGACCTGTGCACCCGGCTCGCCGGCCGGGTCATCAACATCCACCACTCGTTCCTGCCGAGCTTCAAGGGGGCCAAGCCCTACCACCAGGCACATGACCGCGGCGTCAAACTCGTCGGCGCCACCGCCCATTACGTCACCGCCGACCTCGACGAAGGCCCGATCATCGCCCAGGAGGTCATCGACGTCGACCACAGCCACACGCCCGACGACCTGGCCGCCATCGGCCGCGACGCGGAGTCCGCGGCGCTGGCCCGGGCGGTCCGATGGCACTGCGAGGGCCGGGTGTTCGTCCAGGGCAGGCGGACGGTGGTGCTGCGCTGACGCTGTCCGGGGGCGCTTCGTGCGGGTGAAGTTCGGGCGGTCATCCGGACGCCGCCCGCGCGGCGTGCGTCCGGCCGTGGCGGGCGTGGTGTGCCCTGAGACGTCAGGTCGGCACACGCGTGAAGGAGACACACGGCATGTTCGGACAATCGCAGGCGTTCAGCGGCTTCTCCGTCGATGACCTCGGCAAGGCCCGCCAGTTCTACGGTGAGACCCTCGGTCTCGAGGTGGCGGAGGAGGGGCAGGGGGACATGCGGATGCTGACCATCAAGCTCGGCAGCGGCGCCAAGGTCTTCGTCTACCCCAAGGAAACGCACACCCCCGCGTCGTTCACGATTCTCAACTTCCCGGTGGACGACATCGAGACCGCGGTCGGTGATCTGGAGCGCCGCGGCGTGACCCTTGAGCGCTACTCCGAATTCGACCACGACGCGAAGGGCATCGTGCGGGTCGGCAACGGCGGCCCCGCGGCGATCGCGTGGTTTACGGACCCGGCCGGAAACGTTCTCTCCGTGCTCCAGGAGAACTGACTGACCATCGAGCGTTGAGCCGCCGTTTCAGGGTCGGCGCCCCCAGGCCATGAGCATGCCCGGGCCGAGTTCGGCGAGCCCGGGCGAGGCCAAGTAGGCCAGGGCCTCCTCGACGGTGGCGGCATCGACCCGGCCGGTCGCCTCCAGCGCGGGGCGCATCCGCTGCCAGGTCCCCGACCAGAAGCGGGCCAACGGGCCGTCGGCGACCAGGGGCGGGCAGTACAGCTCCGCGGCGACGTCCGCCAGGCCTTCCTCCCGCAGGAAGTGCGGGTATGCCGGTACGGGGGAGATGTCGGTGCCGATCGTCGTGCGCAGCGCCTCCCACATGGCGTCCATGGTCCGCCGGTAGGCGGAGGAGACATCGAGGCCGTCGGGCAGTTCCACGGCGTCGCCGAGCAGGATCCGGCCGCCCGGGTTCAGCCGGCTCGCCAGCCGGGAGACGAGGCGGCGCCGTTCGGGCAGGTGCATCAGCACGAACCGGGCGTGGATCAGGTCGAAGGTGCCCAGGTTCAGGCTGTCGTCGGTGAGATCCGCGGTGACCACCCGCAGGCCGGGGTCCGCCAGTTCGTCCAGCGCGCCGGTGTCCCGGTCCACAGCGACCACCTCCGCGACGCCCGCCTCCCGCAGCAGCCAGCGCGCCACGGTGCCGGTGCCCGCCCCCACCTCCAGGCAGCGCAGGCCAGGACCGGCTCCCAGCGCCCGGAGCCGGTGGGTGGTGACGGGGTCGTAGACCACCGCGGCATCGTCGATCCGCTCCTACTCGCGCGGGTGGCCGGGGTCGAACAGGTCCTGCCCGTAGTGGCCAGGTGGGTCAGTCATGGCCGTTCTCCAAGCATGTCGGCGGCCCGGGAAGAACCGGGGCGTGATCCGACGCTAGAGCCGCAGCTTGGGTGCGGCCATCGGGGAGGGCCTGCGTGAGCACTGGTCGGGGCACAGGGCCGCCTCGGCGACCCCTGTGGCTCCGATCGAGTGGACTCGCCTGAACGGGTGCGGGAGCGGGGACCTCTGCCGGGCACCGATGGTGATGTTGCGGTCTGAAGCCCCCTGAACTGGAAGAGGCGCCCCGTCATGCGACGTACCCCCACCCGCCGTCTGTTCGCCACGGCCCTGCTCGTGGCGTCCGTGATCGCCCCCATGACGGTGACTCCCGCCGCGGCCGTGCAGGTCTCGTGCGTCGACCGGCACGGCACGGACGACTGCCCGCAGCACAGTCTGGGACCCAAGCTGACTGCCCGGCTGGACAAGGCCATCGAGGACGTCCGCCGGCAGGCCGACATCCCCGGCGTCGTCGTCGGACTGTGGATGCCGGGCAAGGGAAGCTACGTCCGCGCGACCGGCGTGGCCGACACCGCCACCGGACGGCCGATGACCAGTGACATGTACGTGCGCATCGGCAGCGAGACCAAGACCTTCACAGTCACCGCGCTGCTCAAGCTCGTCGACGCCGGCCGGATCCGCCTGGACGACCCGATCTCGAAGTACGTCAAGGGCGTGCCGAACGGCCGCAACATCACCCTGCGTCACCTCGCCGAGATGCGCAGCGGCCTGTACCCCTACACCTTCGACGCCGACTTCCAGCACGACCTGTTGAGTGACCCGAACGGCACGTACACGCCCCATGAGCTGCTTGCCTACGGCTACAAGCACAAGAACACGTCCGCCCCGGGCAAGAAGTTCCAGTACTCCAACAGCAACCTCATCCTCCTCGGCCTGGTGATCGAGAAGGTCACCGGTCGTCCGCTCGCCGAGGTCATCCACAAGGGAGTGCTCCGCCCGGCTCACCTGCGTGACACGCTCTTCCCGGACAACGCCGAGATCCCCGACCCGCACCCGCAGGGCTACACCAACCAAACGCTGAGCGGCGAGGTCACCGACGCCACCCACTGGAACCCCAGTTGGGCCTGGGCGGCCGGCGCCATGATCTCGAACCTGCACGACCTGCGGCGCTGGGCGAAGATCGTCGCCACCGGCACGCTGCTGAGCCCCAAGACCCAGGCGGAGCGACTCAAGACGCTGCCGACGGGCTTCCCCGGGACCAGCTACGGCCTGGGCATCCTCAACAGCGGCGGCTGGATCGGGCACAACGGCTCCATCCCGGGCTACGAGACGGTGACCGTCTACCTGCCCTCGAAGAAGGCGACCTTGGTGCTGATGATGAACACGGACATCACCTACCAGGGCCAGGAGCCGTCCTCGCTGGTCGCCCGGGCGATCACCCAGATCGTGACCCCGAAGAACGTGTACGACCGCCCGGTCCCGCCGCGCTAGCGGCCCGGGCCGGTCGTCCCACGGCCAAGCAAGCGCCAGGCCAAGGTCTGCATCGCGCAGACCGAAGCCACGCACTACGGCAAGGGCGTGCTCGTCCTGGACGACTGGATCGCCCAGCGCATCGCCGCCGCGCTCGCCCCGGACCACCCCATCCCCCAACTTCGGCTGATCCGCGCCTGTGATGGGCCACCATTGTCGGGGCCCGTGGCTATGTGTGCGGCCGCCATGCCCGGGTGGGGAGAGGTGACTTGGCGACCACGCGAGCAGACGCCGGGACACCTCCCGGCCGCAGGCCGCCGACCAAGCCGACGATCACCACGGCGATGCCCAGCCAGACCCACGGCCCCGGCATGCCGGTGCCCGCCGCGGCGCTCACCGCCGCTGCGGCGAGCGGAGCGATCCCGGTCAGCAGTCCGGCTCGTCCGGCCCCCGCGGAGCGTACGGTCGAGTACCACAGGACGAAGGCGACCGCCGTCACCATCAGCGCCAGGTAGCCGGCAGCCGCCCACTCGGCCCCGGACACCTCCCGGGCGGCCGAAGGCCCTTCCAGCGTCACCCCGAGAACGGTCAGCATCACACCGCCCAGCCATGTCGCGTGCAGGGACACTCCCCACGGGCCGTGCCGTCGCAGCACCGGCACCGCGAGCAGCGTGAACGCGGCCTCACAGCCCAGGGCGAGCGCCGCCCAGGCCACCCCGACGGCGTCGGTCCGGCCGGTCCCCTCGACCAGCACCGCGCCCGCCATCACGACAGGTGCCGCCAGCAGGACCTGCCGGCTCGGCCCGCGCCCCTCCAGCAGAGGACCCACCACCCCCAGGACCAGCGGAACGCACGCCACCGCGACGGCGACCACCGCGGGCTCCGCATGGGCGACACCCCGGACCACGGCCACGTTGAACAACACCAGACCGGTGACCGCGATCCCGGCCAGCCACAGCCACTCCCGTCCGCGCGGCCGCACCGGACGCGCACCGGCGAGCCGGGCGATGACCAGGAGGATCGCGGTCGCGGCCAGATACCGGACGGCCTGTGTGGTGAACAGTGGAGCCTCGACAAGCGCCTGCGAGACGGTGACGCTGCTGCCGACCAGCGCCATGCCGATCATGCCGGGGACGAGCCGGACGAACGAAGCGGAAGGTGTGTCCATACCGTCCACCCTGGCCGCACAATGGATGCCATGGGCAGGTCCACAGAGCACCCCGGCAAGGGGTCCAAAAACCCGTATGCCACGGTTGCGGTCGGCTCGGACTTCCTCCAGTTGGACATCGGGCAGGCGCCGCCCGGCGGGCGTACCGCCTGGCTCGCCGGCCGGCTGCGGTCGGCCATCGCCGACGGCCGGCTGCCCGTCGGAGCACGGCTGCCCGCCAGCCGAGTCCTGGCCGAAGAGCTGTGCGTCACCCGGGGCGTGGTCACCGAGGCCTACCGGCGGCTCGCCGAGTCCGGCCAGATCGCCGGTCGCGGCCGACGCGGCACGGTGGTCGTGGCTGCCCCTGCTGCGCCCCGCCCGCGCGCCGACGGCCGAGCGGAGCCCGGGCCCGCGCTCTTCGACTCGCCCAACGAGGGCGCCGTCGACGTGCTGCGCACCCTGCCCTGCCGTATCGATCTCTCGCCGGGCGTCCCCGACCTCGCCGCCTTCCCCCGCACCGCCTGGCTGCGCGCCGAACGCGCTGTCCTCGCCGGGGTCACCCCGGGCGACTTCGGATACGGCGACCCCCAGGGCGCCCCCGCACTCCGCCGGGCCGTCGTCGGCTGGCTGGCCCGCAATCGCGGCATCCGTGCCGACCCGGACGAGGTGGTGGTGGTCGCGGGCGTGGCGCAGGCCCTGAGCCTGCTCGGGCAACTCCTGCGGGCGGACGGGATCCGCCGTATCGCCGTCGAGGACCCCGGATCCCTCGGAGCGCGCCAGCAGTTGGAGTACGGCGGCCATACGATCGTCCCCGTCCCCGTGGACGCGGGCGGCCTCGACGTCGGGGCGCTGCGTGCCAGTGGCGTCGGCGCGGTGCTGCTGACGCCGGCGCATCAGTTCCCCACCGGCGTCGTCCTCGACGGGGAACGCCGTCGCGAACTGCTGAGCTGGGCGGCCGACGGCGGGGTGGTCATCGAGGACGACTACGACGCCGAGCACCGCTACGACCGGCCGCCGGTGCCGGCGCTGCGCTCACTGCTGCCCGACGGCGTCTGCTACGCGGGCAGCGTGTCCAAACTCCTCGCACCCGCGCTGCGGGTGGGCTGGCTCCTCGTACCACCGGACCGACTGGACGCCGTGGTGACCGCCAAACGGTACGCCGACCTCGGCAACGGCATCCTCACCCAGCTGATCCTCGCCAGGCTCATGGACTCAGGGGAACTGGAACGGCATCTGCGCCATGTCCGGCAACGCCACCGGCGACGCCGGGACGTGATGCTGCGAGCCATGGAGAGGCACCTGCCCGGCGCCCGGGTCCACGGGGCGGCCGCCGGCCTGCACCTGATGGTCACCTTCGACGCCCCATCAGGCGACTTCCGCGACACCGACCTCGCCGCGGCCGCGCTCACCCGGGGAATCAAGGTGCATCCGCTGTCCTGGCACCGGATCAGCCCCGGCCCGCCCGGCCTGGTCCTCGGCTACGCGGCCGGTCCCGCCCATGAGATCGACGAGGGCATCGCCGTCATCGGAGAAGCACTGCGCACCCTGCACCCTAGCGGGTGACCAGCCCCGCAACGGCAGCCGCCGGTCAGCGCAGTGCACGGCCAATGGGTCCCGCCACGCTCGCGTGGGCGAGGTACTCGGCGATGTTGTGCGCCCTGTCCTTGCCGTTGGCGACCTCCGGCTGGTCGACCCTGCCCCAGCGGCTGTCGCGCAGCGGACAGCCGATGGCGACCGCATCCGCCGGGCACCAGGCGTTGAGCCATGTACGGACGTTCCCCGGCCGGTGCGGACCGGCGGTCAGGAGCCCGTCGTTAACGGCGTCCATGCCCAGCGGGCTGCCCACGGTCACCAGTACGGCCCGGTCGATCCCGGACGGCAGCCGGCTCATCAGGTCGACCCCTACGACGGTGCCCAGGCTGTGCGTGACGAAGACCAGTTCGCCGCGGTCTGGCATGGTCGCGGACACGACGTCCAACACCGCCTCCCGCACGCGCGTGTCGCTGAGATACCTCGCCACGTCCCGGAAGAACGCGTCAATGGTCCGTTCGTCGAGATCCGATCTGGCCGCCACCCAGCCCAGCGCGCGCCGGAACGTACGGACTGCGCCGTCGAGGCCCTCCTCGGCCGCCATGGCCTCCTGCCCCTCGAAGGCGTCCTCCGGCATGCCGACCCTGGCCGCCGCCTCAAAGAGCATCTGCTCGTACGCCTTGGTCTCCGATCCTATGGAGTCCGGGGCCGACGGGACACCGCCGAGGGACTCCTTCGAGCCCATCAACTCGGCCATCAGATCGCCGTAGAACGGGAACCAGGCGTTGGCCGGGTCGACCATGGGCAGTCCCACAGCCGCGAGGCCCTTGTTGAGGCCGGCGGCCCACTCGCGGCGGAGCGCCTCGGGGTCCTTCCCGTGCTGGCTCCTGCCGTGCAGATACACCAGGTGACGGTGGCCGCCGAAGGCGCCGTCCCGGGCGCGCAGGCCGGTCGCGGCCCGGCGTTCGGTCACGGCGAGGCCAGTGGGCCGCGCGCTCTCGGGCCCCGCTGCCTCATGCGGCACATGGCTGCCGAGCCCCGACTCGGGACCCATCTCGGCGAGCAGAGCGCGCTGCGTGGGCGTCGGGCGCGAGGACGCCACATGCCGCAGGACGGAGCTGATGCGTACGCCCTCGTTGGCCACCCAGGAAAGAGCGGCCTCGCCGTCGCCGGGCTGCCACACCGTGCCGTCCCTGCGCAGCGGCCGTCCGCTCGCGTCCGTGTCCGGGACGCCCATGTGATGGAGGGCGACCACTTCCCACTGGTCGTTGAAGACCGGGGAGCCCGAGTTGCCCGGCTCCGTGTCCGTTCGGTAGTGCAGGAAGTCGTCCAGGCGCGTGATCAGTTTGTTGTCGCGCAGTGCGATCTCCTTCAGGCGGCCGTCGGGGTGGCCGATGATGTTCACCAGTTCGCCGACGACCAGCTTTCCGGTGCGGCCGCTGAGCCGGTTCCAGCCGAACACCTCACCGGGCGATACGTCCCCGTCGACCGGGGCGAGCGCCACCAGGGCGTAGTCCAACGGCTCGTGGGCGATGAACAGTTCGTCGGGAGTGAGCTCCACCCGGACGATGTCGTCGGGGGAGTTGTCGATGCCGACCTGCGCGTCGAACTCGGCGAGGCACGTTCCGGCGAAGTCCGCGTCCGGCAGCACATGGTGATTGGTCATCAGGAGCCGAGGGGACACCAGAAAGCCCGTCCCAGCGGTAGTTCGCGGCCGTCGCGGCGCAGGGTGATCCGCGCGACCGTACGGGACGCACGGGCGCCGCGAGGCAGGAAGTTCGCTGCCTGCAGGTCGTTGGACAGGCCAATGATGCGCTCATGGGCCTGCGGGAGATCCAGCGGTTCGGCGTGGATCTGGGCGACGACGGCCGTGGCCGGAACGCCGCCACGGCTGAGGATGCGCTCGGCCCGGGCGGCCAGAGCCTGCGGTGTGTCGGGGAAGGGCACGCCCTCCGCGGTGCGAGCCTCGGCCTGCTCGCGTTCCTGCGCCGAATCGCGGTAGCGCCGGGCCGCGTCGGCGACTTGGCGGCGCTGCTCTTCGTGGGACTGCTCGACTTCTGGCGCGTCTATCGTGGGCATGCTCTCCCACCTCCGTATGGAGCGGCGGCACGGGGCCGGGGACTCCGGCGCCGTGCCTGCCGCCTGGATTTTTCAGCCGCCTAGACGAGGCCGACCCATGTACAAGGGCCGCTGGGCGGGCAGGCCCAGCCGCGGGCGTCGCGGCCGGCCGAGGGGGCGGGGTCCGCTGGGACGTGACCGGTCATGGACCTCGGCCCCGGCTCCTCCAGGAACTCGCCTACGGTTCCTTCGGGTTGGTCAACGGGCTGATACGTCCCCGTCACCCGCAGATAGGGCTGATAAAGGTCCCATCTGCGCTCGATGGTCGCGCCCTGGATGGGCAGGTCGAGCCGTATGCCCGCAGTACCTGCGGCCTCGGCGTGGGTACGGCCGCGTTCGGCGCGCTCCATGCCCTGAGCGGCACGTCGGGGTGCCGCTCCGTGTGGCGGCGGCGACGTCTTCCGGTTCTGCGGGCTGGGTTCCTTGTTCATCCTGATGTCCTTTCAGCCGCCGTCCCGGCGGTGGGCCGCCAGGCCGCGCCGCCGGGACACGGAACTCAGTCGAACAGGGAGCCGATCGCCGAGCCGGCCAGGCCGAGCAGGGGCAGGATGGGCAGCACATTGGGCTCGACGCCGTCGGTGTCGTCCCGCTGCCCGTGGACGCCGGTGGAAATCCGGTCGACAGCGGGCGTCTGGTAAGGCGTGCGGAGTGCGGTGACCGGCCCGGGGCCGGGGCGCCGCGGTGTGAACTCGTCGTTCATGACGCTGTCCTCTCAATGTGGTTCTGGCGGAACACGTGCTCCTACAGCACGGCGTCCAGGGCACCCCGCGCAGCCTTGCCCAGGGACGTCCACGGGATGTCGGACCAGCCCCAGTTGGCTTCGACACCGTCGGTGTCGGCGCCGTGGCCGGCCGAGCCGACGGGGGTCCGGTCGATCGCGGGCGTCTGGAACGGCGTCCGCAGTGCGGTGGCCGATGAGGTGGAGCTCTCACGCCACTTGTCGGTGTCAGTCATGTCGCGCGTCCTTTCCGATCCTGTGCCGATGGGCGGGGCGTGCGGCCCCGCTCACCGACGCGCAGAGGCTTGGGGATGAGGAGCCTCAGAACAGGAACTTCGCCGCCGCGCCCAGGATGTCGGGCAGGCCGAAGTTGGCCTCGACGCCGCCCGAGTCGCCTCCGTCGGCGCCCTGGGTGACGGTGGGGTTCCGGTCGATCCCGGGTGTCTGGAACGGCGTCTGCAGTGCCGTGGGCCGCGTGGGCTTCTCCTCGATGGTGAACCGCGTGTCGTTCATCGTTTTCTCCTCTCACCTGTGGGGGCCGACGACAGAGAGCCGCCGGTGGTCTGTCGGCGCTAATCGCGCTGCAGGGCCCGGCACAGCTCACGGCCGGAGCCGGTCAGGTCCCCACACATCGACCTGGCTGCTTCCGCGCCCCGGTTCTCGGACCTGTCGGCCGGTGCCTCCCAGGGATTGCGGTGAACCGCCGGGGTCTGAAGGGGAGTGTTGAGTGCCGGGCGAGTCGGTGTCTTGTACATGAGGTCTCCCTGATCCGGTGTGTCGTACGGGGTCAGTAGCCGCCGATGAAGATGTGCGGCGGCGCGAGGCTGACCGGGAGTTCGTCGCTCACGTCGTAGGTGAACAGGACGGAGCGCTTCGCCCTGCGGTCGTTCTCCGGGTCGAAGAAGGTCATGACGACGTCTTGACAGTCGGAACCGGGGCGGCAGAACGGGCTCTTGGAGACGTTGATGGTGTCCAGGGCGTAAAGCGGTTCGTCGTCGGCCCTGCCACGGCCCGGTACGTCCTTGGCCGCCATCCCTTCGGCCATTTCCCTGCCGACGTCGAAGGCGTTGGTGCCGGCGAAGTTCAGCGCCCGGTCGGCGGAGCTCTGTCCGAGGTTGCGGAACTCCCAGTAGATCTTGTCGAGGAAGGTGCGGACCATCTTCTCCACCTCCAGATCTGCCGACCCGCCTTCCATCGCGGGACTGAGCTGGAGGGCTTGCATGACCGACTGGACGAAGACGTGCTCGTTCCAGGTGTAGAGACCGCGGCTCTTCACCTCGACCACCGGGACCACCTGGCCGGAGAACAGGCGCACCGTCCGGTCGGTCAGTACGCCCGGTATCGACACTCGCGAGACGTACGCTTCGCTCTTCCGGTCCTGAACCTGCCCGACGAGGGCGTCCCGGAAGGTTCGGTAGACGGTGGACACCGGTGGATACGACAGGGTGTCCACGATGTCCGCCAGTTGGTCCCTCTTGTCACTCGTGGCCGCCTCGGCGCTGCTTCGCACCACGTCTGGCGTTGCACCGCGGTCCGTGATGATCGGCCGCGTCCAGTCCATCCCCACCGGCATCTCCGCCTCAAGCGCGTAGAGCGGTGTGGCGTCCATGTTCAGCGTCCAGGTGAGCTTGTCGCACGCCCATGGGTTCTTCGACAGGTAGGCGTGGAGCTGGTTGGGGTCGTAGACGTTCGGCTGGACCTCTTGCTCCGGGTGGTCGGCGGTGGCCGGCCTGAACTCGACCGGCATCTGCTGCCGGAAGCTGTCCCGGCGGGCCTCGGTCCGGTAGTCGAAGCCGATCGTGCCGATCGCGAAGATGAGCTGGCGTCCCTGACCACTCACGGGACCGCTCATGGTCGCCGCCGTCGCCCCGCTCGTACCCCCTCCGCAGGTGCCGCCGCAGTCGGGGCAGGAGGGACGTACGCCCTGCTCGACCGGGACGGGCGCAGGTGAGGGGGGCTGAGCCACTGGCGGTGCCGGAGCGACGTCGCCCTGGGGAACAGGCGGTGCCATCGCCTGCACGGCGGGCTGGACTCCGGCCTGCGGCACCGCTTGCTGAAATGCCGGCGCCGCGACTTGCTGGGGCGCCTGCGGCATTGCCTGTTGAAATGCCGGCGCGGCCTGGGGGACGGCGGGGGCCGTCTGGGGAACCGGCGGAGGGAGCGTGGGCGGCGGAGGCGGCTCGGCAGGCGGTGTGACCGTGGTGGCAGGAGGCGGGGCCGCGGCCGCGGACAGGCCCTCGGGCGTCTCCCCGGCGTGCGCGTGTACGGCGTTCGTGTCCATGACGATGGCTCTTCCTTTCGGTTCGGCGTAGGTCGTCCGAGGCGTCGAGGGGCCGACGGTGATGCTCACGGGGTCGCCCCGCACCTCCTGGGGGACGACCGAGCCCCTCTCCCTGATGAGGTCGAAGGCGCGCGCTGCCGCGAGCCGGCCGCCGAGGAGTCGACGGCACTTGGGCGCGTCGTCCGGGGCGCACGGCGGGCGGCTCGCGGAGGCGAGGATGGCCCGGCCGGCGGCGAGCGGGTCCGGTTCACGGCCCTCGGCGATCTGCTGGGCCACGAGCAGTGCCGCGACCCCGGTGACCGCCGGGGTGGCGAAACTGCTGCCGGTCAGCGCGGCGACTCGGCCGCCGGGGACCGCGCCCTCGATGTCCCGGCCGGGAGCGAGGACGCCGTTCGTCCGGTAGGCGGGCCCCCAGTTGTTGATGTCCAGCGGTTCGCCGGCGGCGTCGGTCGCCCCGACGGCGAGCACGGACGGCGTGGCGGCCGGAGCCTGGAGGCAGTCGCAGCCGTCGTTGCCGACCGCCGCGACCACCAGCACCCCGTTCTCCGTGCACCGTCGAAGTGCCCGCTCCAGCATGGCCTCCGCCCTGCCGTCCGCACTGCGCTCGCCGCCGCTGATGTTGATGACGTGGGCCCCCGCCTCCACGGCCTGTTCGACCGCCCGGGCGAGGTCGAGCTGTGGCACCCGGGCCACACCTCCGTCCGGGGACTCCCGGAACACCGGGAGGACGAAACCGCGGCACCGCGGCACAAGGCCGGCCACCGGAGATCCGGGCTGTCCGAACAGAAGGCTGGCGACATGGGTGCCGTGCAACGACATCGGTCCGGAACCGGCGGCGTCCGGCACGAGCGTGGCCAGGCGGGTGAGATCCGCTCCCGCGAAACACGGATGCGCGAAGTCGACGGGCCCGTCGAGCACGGCGACGGTGACCGCCGGTGTGCCCAGAAGTCCGGCCTCACCGGGAACCGCGCGCAGTACCGACCGGACGTCCATCCGATCCTCCGTTCCCCAGACCTCGTGATGCTTTCCGTTGCGAGTCAGGTTTCCCACAAAGATGTTCCTCGGATATTCGATGGAATATGGAACATTTATTGATGGCGCATCTTTTGGGCGTTCGCGGAGCGTTCAGAATGCGTTTTCGGTGTGTCGCGAAATTATTTATCGGGTCTCGGATCGATGATTCTTGAAGTACCTGATGCGGCGGGCGTGCCTGGTCCGACGGGGTTACAGCGGTTGCAGCGGAAAAACGCGTCGCGCACAGTGTTAGCTGTGATGAACGCGGTACGTGTCGAAATCCTGGGTCCATTTGAATTAATCCGTGGAGGGCGTTCGGTCGCCGTCCCGGCGGGGGCTCAGCGTCTGCTCGCCCTGCTCGCCGTGCGCGGTGAAGGGATTCACAGACGGGCTGCCGCGGAGCAGCTCTGGCCGGAGTGCACTCCGCTGCGGGCCGCGGCCAACCTGAGGTCGGCCCTGTGTCAGAGCCGGAAGATCGGCCCGAAGACCGTGGTCGTCAGTGAAGGTCACCGTCTCGCGCTGTCGTCCTGCGTCTCCGTGGATCACTGGGAGGTGTGCGCATCCGCTCGCCAACTCCTGGAGCCGGAGGACGGGCTGCAGGCCACCCCCGCAGACCTCGACCGGCTGGTCGAGGATCTCGGCCGGCCATTGCTGCTGGGGTGGGACGACGAGTGGCTGATACTCGAACGCGAACGCTGGGACCAGATGCGTCTGTACGCGCTGGAGAGCCTGGCGCAGCACTTCCTGGCCCTCGACAGGTTCCTGGCCGCGCACCAGGCTGCCCTCGCCGCGACCGCCGTCGACCCGTATCGCGAGACCGCCCACCGCATCGCCATCGAGGTCCACGCGGCAGAGGGCAATGTCGCCTGCGCGGTCAAGCACTACTTGGATTACCGCAGACTTCTGCAACAGGAACTCAGGGTCTCGCCGTCCCAGCGGATGACCGAGCTGATCCGGGAGCTGACGACGGCCTAGGGGGGTGCCACAGCCCGCACGGCTCAATCGTCCGAGCAGCTGAAGTCCCGTTCCGGCGCTCGCGCAAGTCCCCCCCACAGGCGCCCGAACAGCGCCGATGGCTCAAGCTCCGTGCCGGGCGATACGGTGGCCCCCACTAGCGGTTGGTGGGGACGAAGGGACATGGCACGTGGCCTTGAGGGCGCTTCGGTCGGCATTGGAAGCCCTGTACGTCAGACGGCTGGCGCGCAAGCTGGAAGGCAAGCCGCGTCCACGGCACGTCGCCATCATGCTGGACGGCAACCGCCGTTGGGCCCGCGGTGCCGGGCACGACGACGTCCGTGAGGGCTACCGGGTGGGCGGTGCGAAGGTCGGCGACTTCCTGCGCTGGTGCGACGCCGCCGACATCGAGCACGTCACGCTGTGGATGCTCTCCGACGACAATCTCCACCGGCCCCCGGCCGAACTCGGGCCACTGCTCGAAATCATCGAGGAGACCGTGGCGAGCATCTGCGCCGCCGACGAGGACTGGCAGGTCGAGGTCATCGGCGCGCTGGACCTGCTGCCGGGGGAGACCGCACGGTCCCTGAAGGACGCCGTCACGCGTACCAGCGGCAGGTCGGGCCTCAAGGTCGACGTCGCGGTCGGCTACGGCGGGCGCCGCGAGATCATCGACGCGGTCAGGTCGGCCTTCGACAAGCACGTCTCCGCCGGAGGCGACCCGCTCGAACTGGCCGAGAACTTCGACCTCCAGCACATCTCCGACAACCTCTACTCCCCGGCGGGCCCCGACACCGACTTCATCATCCGCACGTCCGGCGAGCAGCGGCTGTCCGGCTTCCTGCTCTGGCAGTCCGCCTACGCCGAGGTGCACTTCGTCGAGGTCCTGTGGCCGGCCTTCCGTGAGATAGACCTGCTGCGCGCGTTGCGTTCGTACGCGGTGCGGGACCGGCGCTACGGCAGGTGAAATGAGCGTCAACTGTCCCTCCACAGCCGGAGCTTGTCGGGATTGAGCACCGACCAGATCTGCTTGATCCGGTCACCGGCGATGTCGAACGCCAGCACCGACACCGGCACGCCGTCCAGCTGAGCGACCAGACCGGGCTGACCATTGACCATGCTCTCCACGAGTGTCAGGTCGGGCACCGCGTCCCTGCGCCCGGCGAAGAACCATGCGATCGCCTCGGCACCCTCGATCGGGCGGAGCACCGCCTGTACGAGTCCGCCGCCGTCGCCGGTCGCGGTGGCGTCCGGGGCCAGCAGCCCGATGAGCGCCTCGATGTCCTTGGCCTCCCATGCCGCCTTGAAGGCCCGCACGGTATCGGCGCGCCGGGCCGCCGGGACCGCCTCCGACTGCGACGCGCGCAGACGACGGCGGGCCGAGGAGGCCAACTGCCGGCACGCCGCTTCCGTACGGCCGACGATCGGGGCCACTTCGGCGAAGGAGTAGCGGAAGACGTCGTGCAGGATGAACGCGACGCGTTCAGCCGGAGTCATGCGCTCCAGTACGACGAGAAAGGCCATGTTGATCGACTCGTCGAGGGTGACCCGGTCGGCCGGGTCGACGACGGCGGCACCCGGCCGC
This sequence comes from Streptomyces sp. NBC_00287, assembly GCF_036173105.1. Taxonomy (NCBI): domain Bacteria; kingdom Bacillati; phylum Actinomycetota; class Actinomycetes; order Kitasatosporales; family Streptomycetaceae; genus Streptomyces; species Streptomyces sp. NBC_00287. The sequence goes on along the minus strand of NZ_CP108053.1, from coordinate 820,093 downwards.
CCGCTGATCCACTCGGTACGGCCGGGCAGCGGCTCCGGAACCCACTCGCCGACGTAGCGTTCCCGCCGGGCGCGTGCCGAGCCGAGCAGGTCGAGGCAGATCCTGCTGGCGACCGTGGTCAGCCAGCCCCCCGGCGACTCGATGGCCTCCCGCTGCTGTGGGGTCATGGCGTACCAGCGTGTGTACGTCTCCTGTACGACATCCTCGGCCTCGGTCACCGAGCCGAGTAGCCGGTAGGTGAGATTGATCAGCTGTCGCCGCTCGCTCATGATCGCGCTCAGGCTCGGATCGTCGGGCCGCGTGTGCTTGGCCCCGGATGCGTGGGTCATGGTCTCGCCGACTCCCTCGGTCACTCGGTCCCCCTTCAGTTCGACGAGATACGGCGGCGAACTGTGAGGTGGGCCGGTCGCCTCACATCGCGCAGGGCTGTGTCGTCGTACCCGATGAACACAACGCTAGCCAGGCCCGGTTCGGGCCGAGGGAGGGAACCGATGTCGGAATCCGTGCATGTCTCGGTCATCTACTACAGCGCCACGGGCACCGTGCACGCCTTGGCGCAGGCGGCAGTTGAGGGAGCGGAGAAGGCCGGCGCACAGGTGCGGCTGCGCAAGGTGCCCGAGACGGCCCCGCAGGAGGTGATCAACCTCCGGCAGGAGTGGGTTGAACACCTTCAGGACACCGCCGAGGTCGCCAACGCGAGCCACGACGACCTGGAGTGGGCCGACGTGGTGCTCTTCGGCACGCCCACCCGCTTCGGCAACCCGGCCAGCCAGCTGAGGGTGTTCATGGAGAGCACGGGACCGCTGTGGTTCCAGGGCAAGCTCGCGGGCAAGGTGTACTCGGCCTTCACCGCCTCCAACACCGCCCACGGCGGCCAGGAATCCACCCTGCTGGCCCTGGGGAACACCTTCTACCACTGGGGCGGCATCATCGTGCCCCCCGGCTACACCGACCCCGTTCAGTTCCAGTCGGGCAACCCCTACGGCACGTCCCATGTGGCGGGCGACGGTGCGCCGGGCGACGTCCAGTTGCAGGCGGCCCGGCACCAGGCCCGCCGTACCGTGGAGATCGCGGCGGCACTCAAGGCAGGTCGCGCGGCGGCCTGAATGCCGGCAGACGGGGGGAAGTGCCAACCCCGTTGCGATACCCGGAATCGGCTGAGAAGTTGCGTTTATGAGCCGAAGCGGTGTGGAAGAGACTGGCGCGGCAGATAGGGCCGTGGCAGCATGGAGCCGCCAAATTTGATCCACACAACGCAAGCGGGGTTCGGTGAAATTCCGAACCGGCGGTGAAAGCCCGCGACCCGGTCGAAGCCATCGACCGGTTGACCCGATGGAATTTCGGGGCCGACGGTTAAAGTCCGGATGGGAGTTTGCGTGTAGTGGCATTCTGGCGTTCACCGGCGCGTTCACGCGTCCGGTGCGCCCTGGGCTGTCGCGCTCTTCCGCTCCTGACCTCGTTCGCGCTTGGTGCAGGCCATGTCGGAGGAGGAGACGGGGATGTTCCCACTCGAGACCATCGAGGAAGCAATCGACACCGTGCGGGTCGGAAGGCCGGTCGTGGTGGCGGACGACAACAACCGGGAGAACGAGGGCGACCTGATCTTCGCCGCCCAGCACGCCACGCCGGAACTGCTGGCTTTCATGGTGCGCCACACCTCGGGATATGTGTGTGCTCCCTTGACCCCGCAGGACTGCGACCGCCTCGAACTGCCGCCGATGCACTCCGTCAACCAGGACCGGCGCGGCACGGCGTACACAGTGACCGTCGATGCCCGGGAAGGCGTCACCACCGGAATTTCGGCCGCCGACCGCGCCCACACCATCCGGCTGCTCGCCGACTCGGGTACCTCGGCCGGCGACCTGTGCCGACCGGGCCATGTGGTTCCGCTGCGCGGCGCCCCGGGCGGCGTGCTGCGCCGTACCGGACACACCGAGGCGACGCTCGATCTCGTACGCCTGGCCGGCTGCCGCCCGGCGGGTGTGCTCTGCGAGTTGGTCAACGACGACGGCTCCATGAAGCGCCTGCCCGATCTGCGCCGCTTCGCAGACGAGTTCGGACTACCGCTGATCACCGTCGCCCAACTGGTCCAGTACCGCCACAAGATCGGCGACACACACGACGCCCCCCGCCCCGGCGACCTGGCCGTGGGTGCCGCCCGCTGAGCCGTCGTAGGGCTCATCGGCGGCGCCACGGATTCGGCCGTGGCGCCGCCCGACGTGATCCGGCTCAGCGGGAGCCGAGAGTGACCGGCGCGCGCCTCAGACGGCGTCGAGCAGCAGCTTCGCCGCCGCCGTCGTCCCGTCCGTGCGGACCCTCTCGGCAACATCCTTCGCCCGTGCGGTCGTCTCCGGCGCCAGGGCCACCTGAAGTGCGGCCGACAGGGACTCGAAGGTCGGAGTCGGGCCGTCGTGCGCGACGCCGATGCCCAGGTCGGCCACCCGGCCCGCCCAGTACGGCTGGTCCGCCAGCTGGGGGACCACCACCTGAGGCGCGCCGGACCGCGTGGCCGTCGTCGTGGTGCCCGCGCCGCCGTGGTGCACGACGGCGGCCACCCGACCGAACAGTGCCTGGTGGTTGACGTCGCCGACGACGAAGCAGTCGTCCTGGTCGTCGACCGAGGTCAGGTCGGCCCAGCCGCGGGACAGCAGCAAGCGGCGGCCCTGCGCCCGGACCGCCTCGACGGCCACCTGGGCGACATCCGCCGAGCCGTGCATGGGCATGCTGCCGAAGCCGACGTACACCGGCGGAGCCCCGGCGTCGAGGAACGCCGTCAACTCGGCCGGGAGCGGCGCGAGATCGGGCACGACCCACGCGCCGGTCTGGACGACGTCCAGCTCGGGCGCCCCGTTCCAGGGATCCAGCACCGGGTCCGTCGCCAGCCACGGGCGGTCACCGATGACGTAGTCGCGGACTCCGTCCACCGGCGGCAGGCCGTTGGCCACCCGGTTCGTGTTGAGCGCTTCGCCGAACAACTCGTCGACGCTCTGGGCGTCCAGGTCCCACAGCGCTCGGTTGTCGGTCACCTCCGGCGGGAAGGACCGACCCCGGTACGCCAGCGGCGGGCGGTGCGGCGACGGCAGGGTGATCTGCTGGAAGGTCACCGACACGGAGGGGATGCCCACCTTCTCGGCCACCGACAGCGCACCGGCCGCGGCGGGCATCGCGCCGGTCGCCACCAGGACATCGCACCCCTCGGCCGCCGCGACGACCGACTCGAACTGGCTCGCGATGATCTCTGCCGCGCGCTGCGGCATGGAAGGCGGCGGCACCTGGCGCGTCAGCTCCCGCGCCGACGGACCGACCGGCACCATCGGCACCCCGATCCCGGCCAGCCGCCGCGCGAAGTCCTCGTCCGGCGGCGCGCACACCACGGCCTCCGCGCCCAGTTCCCGCAACCGCAACGCGAGTCCGGCCAGCGGCTCTACGTCCCCCCGTGACCCGTAGGTCGACAACAGCGCACGCACTTGGTCAATCACCCGTTTCAGCAGTTCCCGGCTCAGGCCGACGATTCTGCGTCACCGACGGGGCCTTGCCGCAAGCCCCCCACCGGGCTATACATTGATCATGGCAAGGAGGAAGGACGCCTTGCCCTTTTTCATGAGCGCCTCGCGCTATGTTCGGGCCATGTACTCGACGAGCGTCTCGTGGCATGTGAACGCACCGCGCGCGGCCGTGTACCGGGCGCTGCTGGACGCGGACGCGGTCGAACGGTGGCGGGTGCCGGACGGGATGACGTCGCGGGTGCACCGCTTCGAGGCGCGGGTGGGCGGCGCCTTTCGCGTGTCGCTGACCTACGACGTGCCCACAGCTGCCGGGAAGTCGGAAGCGAACACCGATACCTACCACGGGCACTTCACCGAGCTGGTGCCGGACGAGCGGGTGGTGGAGGAGCTGGAGTTCGAGACCTCGGATCCCGCGCTGCGCGGCACGATGACGATGACCACCAGCCTCAGCGACGCGGACGGCGGCGGTACGGACATCCTCGTGGTGCACGAGGGACTTCCGGACGCGGTGCCCGCCGCGGACAACGAGACGGGCACGCGGATGGCCCTGGCGAGGCTCGCCGGGCTCGTGGAGGGCCGTCAGGGCCCCGGATGAGCGATCAGCGGGCGCCGGTCCAGTTGTGGGCGACGTCCAGGACGATCCGGTCGGTCACCACCTGCACGCGGAACGGCAGCCGCGCGCGGACCCCGAGCCCGACCAGCGTCTCCCCTTCGAAGCTGCCGGCGAACCGGGTGTCCCGGAAGGTGCGATAGCCGGTGAGGTCGACACCCGGCAGGGGCCTGTTCACCCGACCCGGATAGGTGGGGGCACCGGTCTCGGGGTCGTAGGCGGGCGCGGCCACCCTGACCTCCAGGACGGCACCGCCGCCGACGGGTACATGATTGCCCGAGCCGTCCTGGTACAGCCGGGCGACGTACCGGACCGAGTAGCCGAGGCCCGCCTTGCCCGCGCCCGGCACGTCGACGACCATCCGGTCGTAGCAGGCGTGGCGGCCGGTGCGGATGTTCTCGACCGGTGTCGCCGTGGAGACGGACCGGACCTTGGGCTGGCTGCCCCAGCCGGTCGGGCACGCCGTGGTCTGCGCGGTGGCGGCCGAGGCGGTGGCGGCGGGCAGTGCCGGCGCCCCGAGGGCGGCGATGACCGCGAGTGCCATCCAGGTCGTTCTGACTCTTGTTGCTCTGATTCTTCGCATTGCGTCCCCCGACGTGTGCGTGGTTCTGGTATCAGGGGAGACAACCGTCTTGGGGGAATGGTTGCGGTACATCCTAAAAGATTCCCATGTCGACGTCCCGGATGAATGTCCCGCTCCGGATCGGGTACGCGGCCCCCACGACCGCCGCCGCTACCAGGGGATCTGTGATGGAGACACCCGCGAACCGCTACACCGCCACGCCGGCCCGGCAGGCGCTGGACGCGCTGGCCGACAACCATGAGGACATCGCGGCGCTGGACACGCTCGCCGGGAGTGAGGTGCTGGTGCCCGTGCCGGACGATGCCAGTGAGGAGGACGCCACCGACCCGGCCGCCGTCGCGCTGCCCGTGCTGGAGCAGCCGGACGGGGATCCTGTGGTGCCGGTGTTCACCTCGGAGCCCGCGATGGCCGAGCTGCTGCCGTTCGTCGGCCGCTACCGTCTGGTGCCGCTGGGCGCGCTCGCCGCGCAGTGGCCTGCCGACGATCTGTCCCTGACCATCGACGCCGGCTCCCCGCACCCCCTCACGCTCACCTCCGAGGGCGTACGCACGCTGCTGGCCAGGCCCTGAGACGAGGCCGGGTCGGCTCCTGAGAGCAAAGGCCGGGCCTGGCCCGGCCACCAAGCGTCGGAGGGGGAGCGGCCGGGCCGTCCCGGCGATGGGTTCGCGCAGGTCCGAGTGGCACCGACTCCGCTCGGTCCGCGCGTCACGATCGCCGATCCCCTGACGATAGGACCGTCCCGGGGCGGCGTCGCTCCCTCTTGCGCGATGTCTGTCCGCAAAACGCGGCGGAACAGCGCGGCCGGGCTCAGCCCGAGGTGCGCAGAGTCTGCGAGGGCGTCTCCCCGAACCGCTCCCGATAGCGCCGCGCGAACCGGCCGAGATGCGCGAAGCCCCACTCGTACGCCACCTCCGCCACGGTCGTCGAGCCCGGCGCGGACGCCCTGAGCTGACCGTGGACGCGGTCCAGCCGCACCTCACTGACGTACGCCATCGGCGGCACTCCGACATGCTTGCGGAACGCCTCCTGAAGCGTGCGCACACTCACCTGAGCGATGTCCGCGAGCCGCGCCGCGTCGTACGGCTCGGCGGGCAGTTCCTGTACGGCGTCCATGACCCGCTTCACGGCGGCGGGCCGCATCGGTGGCGGCGGGCCCTCCAGCTCGGCCCGGTAGGAGTGGTCGGCGGCCAGCAACAGCCCTTCGAGCAGGGTCTGTTCGAGGCGTCCGCGGATCAGCGGGCGGCGCAGCAGTCCGTGGGCGAGCTCCTTGTCCAGCAGGAACCACCGCGCCAGCTGGGCCCAGCTGCGGCCGGGTCCGCGGCTGACGTCGATGTACGGCTCGAAGCGCGGCGGTCGGCGTACCGGTCTGCCCAGCAGGCTCTCCAGGCTGTGCAGCACGGCCGCCTTGTCGATCTTCACGGTCAGGGAGTGACAGTCGGGCGCCCAGTCGTCGACGGCGATGCCGTATACGGGATCGAAGAAGAGGGCCCGCTGCGGGGTGGCGAACAGGGCGTCGCCGCGGCCCTGTTGGAGACGGAAGCCGCCCTCCAGTGGCACGGCCACGTGATAGACGCCCGGTTCGCCGAAGCTCATCCGCACGTCGGTGCCGAACGACACATCGCCCACGACCAGCGAGCCGAGGTCGACGACGCCGAGGGTGGTGCAGAACTCCGAGGCGGGACCGGCCACTTCGAGACGGAGGTCGTAGTAGTGGGCCGCTATGGCGTCGTGGCTCTCCTCCACTGAACGCGTCGTGTACGTGATGAACTCGGCGGTACCGTCCTCGTCCACGGCCAAGTCGGTGTCTCCCCGTCCCCACAGGGTTTCTGGGAGTGATGATGCCCAGGGGGCCGGGATTTAGAACGGTCCGCCGGGCCCCGGGTCAGCCGTGGAGCATACGGGCCAGCACGTCCCGCTGCAGCGGCAGCACCTCGGCGTGCAGATCACGGCCCTTGGCGGTGAGGGTGACGTAGACGCCGCGCCGGTCCTCGACGCAGATGGACCGCTGGACCAGGCCTTCCTTCTCCAGCCGGCCGATCAGCCGGGACAGTGCGCTCTGGCTCAGATGCACCCGTCCGACGAGGTTCTGCACCCGGCACTGCTCGCCCTCTTCGGGCGAGGCGGTGGCGAGGATGTCGAGCACTTCGAAGTCGCTCGCTCCCAGCCCGTGCGGATGCAGCACGCGGTCGATCTCGCACATCGTGCGCGCGTGCACGGACAGGATGTCCCGCCACCGTTCCTCTAGCCCTGCACCGGCCGTCTTCGCTGCCATAACTGCACGGTAGCACCGAAGCGGCCATTTGTTTACAATGCAACTAGTGCATGTGCAACAGCCCGGGACCGATCACTTCTCGGTGTCCTGGAGCAGCCCGATCATGTTCCCCTCGGGATCCTTCAGGAACGCGATCAGCCGCCCGCCGCCCACGTCCTGCACATCCTGGAGCGACTCGGCACCGGCCTCCAGCAGAGCCGTGCGGGTCACTCGGATGTCCTCGACGTGCCAGTACGGCACCGGCCCCGTCATGCCCTTCGCATGCCCGTTGGGGTCGAGCCCGACGTCCTGCCCGGCGTCCTTGTAGCCGACGTAATACGGCTCGTCCGCATACGGCTCCACGCCCAGCAGAGCGCCGAAGATGGCCTTCGCCCGGGCGAGGTCCTTCACGGGGTACATGATCGTCTGAACACCGGCGGTCATGGCGTACTCCTTGGGAGATCAGATCCGACGCGTCTCGTCGGTGCTTTCACGCTAGGGCGGGGCCGCCCCGCACGCTTCTCCGAAACTGACCGCTTGCTCCACCGGTGCATCGCTGTCAAGCCTGGTCTCGCCATCACGCCCGTCGAGGCGGAGCATGGAAGCTGAGCGACGAAGGAGGCCCGCCATGACATCCGGAGCCTCGGATATGTGGTACTCGCGCACGCCGTCCCAGGCCGAAGGCGAACGCGACGAAGCGAGCGAACGTCCGGCGAAGGAGCAGCACCCGGACGTCGCAAGGACCGAGCCGTCACAGGCGGAGGGGGAGCGGGGGGACGAGGAGTAGCGGGCGACGGGAAAGGGTTGGACGGGGTGATGCTCGGCTTGTAGCTTGCAGTGGACCGCGACACCGCCCGAGGAGGTGAGACCCATGAACGCTGTATCGATGTGGGTGCTCCTCCTTCCCGTCACGGCCGGCGATTGACGTAGGTGTCGCCGGGAGCGCCTCGACAACAAGGCACTCCCGAAAGGCAACACCTATGGACTCTTCGCAGTTCACCGCCGAGCCGTCGCCGAGCGACACGGTCGAGCGCGACTTCGACGTGATCATTGCCGGGTGCGGGCCGACCGGCGCGATGCTGGCCGCCGAACTACGGCTGCACGATGTGCGGGTACTCGTTCTGGAGAAGGAAACCGAGCCGGTCTCGTTCGTCCGCATCGTCGGTCTGCATATGCGCAGTCTCGAGCTGATGGCGATGCGCGGACTGCTGGATCGCCTGCTCGAACACGGACGACAGCGTCCGGCCGCCGGATTCTTCGCCGCCATCCCCAAACCCGCACCCAAGGGCCTGGATTCCGCGCACGCCTATCTTCTGGGCATCCCGCAGCCGGTCATCGTCCACCTGCTCGAAGAGCATGCGCTCGCAATGGGTGCGCAGGTCCGGCACGGTTGCGCGGTAGCCGGCTTCGAGCAGGACGACGAGGGTGTGACCGTCGAGCTGGCCGACGGCGAACTGCTGCGTGCGCGCTATCTCGTCGGCTGTGACGGCGGGCGCAGTACGGTGCGCAAACTGCTCGGCGTCGGCTTTCCCGGCGAGCCCTCGCGGACCGAGACGCTGATGGGCGAGATGGAAGTGGGTGTGCCGCAGGAGGAGATCGCCGCCAAGGCGACCGAACTCCGCGAGACCCCTCAGCGATTCTGGCTCCGGCCCTTCGGCGAAGGGGTCTACAGCGTCCTAGTCCCCGCCGCGGGAGTCAGCGACCGCGCGCAGCCGCCCACCCTCGAGGATTTCAAGCAACAGCTGCGCGCCATCGCCGGAACCGATTTCGGCGTGCACTCCCCGCGCTGGTTGTCCCGCTTCGGCGATGCCACCCGGCTGGCCGAGCGTTACCGGGTCGGGCGGGTGCTGCTGGCCGGCGATGCGGCACACATCCACCCACCCATCGGCGGACAGGGCCTCAACCTCGGTGTTCAGGACGCCTTCAACCTCGGCTGGAAACTGGCCGCCCAGGTCCGCGGCTGGGCGCCGGAAACATTGCTGGACACCTACCAGGCCGAACGTCATCCGGTCGCCGAGGAGGTGCTGGACAACACCCGCGCCCAGACGGAACTGCTGTCCATCGAACCGGGCCCGCAGGCCGTGCGCAGGCTGCTCACCGAACTGATGGGCTTCGACGAGGTGAACCGCCATCTGATCGAGAAGATCACCGCGATCGGCATCCGCTACGACTTCGGCGCAGGCCCCGACCTGCTCGGCCGCCGCCTGCCCGACGTCGACGTGAAACAGGGCCACCTCTACGGTCTGCTGCATCGCGGCCGCGGCCTGCTCCTGGACCGCACCGAACGCCTGACCGTCGGCGGCTGGTCGGACCGGGTCGATTACCTCGCGGATCCCACTGCGGCACTGGATGTTCCGTGCGTCCTGCTACGCCCCGACGGCCACGTCACCTGGATCGGCGACGACCAGCAGGACCTGGCCGACCACCTCTCCCGCTGGTTCGGCAAGCCCACCAGGCGGCGAGGACGATGACAGTCACGAGATTGGCTCCCTGGCCGCACGCCTGAAGGCCCTCGACATCCGCTGCCGAGTGGCACGTCGCTCCGCCCTGATTGAGATCGCCTGGGACCTACCTGCCTACGTCATCAGCCGCTTGCTCGGTTTCGACCAGACCACCGCGGAGCAGTGGCAACGAGACAACCGGGGCTACGGAGCCGCCTACGCGGCGGAACTCGCCCCCCGCTGAGCCACTTCACGATGCACACCGCTCAGTGATCGGTGGAGGGCGACTCCGCTGAGGCGTGCAGCAGTAGGTCGCGCAGTGCCGTGGCGGTGTCCGACGGCTCGGTGGGGGTGAGGACGACCTGGTCGGCGGTGGTCGAAGGGCCGGTGAGGGGGATGATGCGCAGGCCGGGTGGCTGGTGGTCGAGTGCGGATTCGACGGTGATGCCGATGCCCGTTCCCGCGGCGACATGAGCGGCGATGGCGTGCACGCTGTCGGCGGTTCTGATGATGCGCAGGTCGGCTCCGCCGATGTGGAAGGCGGACAGGAGGCGGTCGCAGAGACCGCTGTTGATCTGGTGAGGCCAGGTGAGCAGGCCGGTGGTGGACAGTTCGGACGCGCTCAGCTCGGCGTGCCCGGCGAGGGGGTGGGCCGCGGGTACGAGCGCCATGAACCTCTCGGTGGACAGCACCCTCGCGGTCACGCCGGTGACGTCGCCGGTCGCCCAGCCGATCCCAAGGCCGATCGTCTCCGCCCGCAGAGCGGTGACGATGGCTGTGGTCGGCATGGCTTCCGGCACAATCGTCACGTCTGGGAAACGGTCGCGCAGTTGCGGCAGACAGTGCAACAGCAGCTGGTGGCCGGTGTATTCGGCGTGGGCGACGACGAGAGTCGTGCGAGTCCGGTCGCCGGCGGCGAGGGAGCGTCCGCGCTGCTGGAAGCGGCGTAGTTGGGCCAGGGTGGCGTGAGCGTCGGGCAGCAGCGCTTCGCCGAGATCGGTCAGTGACACCCGGCGGCTGGTGCGGTGGAACAGCCGCCCGCCCAGCGCGCTCTCCAGGCGCCTGACGGCGTCGCTGACGGTGGGCTGCCCCCGGTGCAGGCGCGCGGCGGCGCGGCCGAAGTGGAGCTCTTCCGCGACCGCGACGAATGCTTCCAGTTCCATCCTGTCCACGGGGCCAGGCTAACGCGATCGATCGGTGTGACCGATCGCTGCACGGTGAAGTTCGGCGTTGATGCCGTGCCGTACGCAGGTTGTGATGGCTGGGCAAGCAGGGATCCTCACGACCGGAAGTAGTGAAGAGAGAACATGACAGTCAATGACGTTGACCGTGAGCACGATGCGCCGATGGCCACGGTGACCGTGGTCTACCACTCGGTGCACGGGCACACCCGGGTCCTGGCCGAACACCTCGCCGACGGGGCGCGGCTGGTGCCGGGCGCTCAGGTACATCTCGTCGAGATTCGGCCCGAGGACGTCATCGCGGGCCGTTGGCACGATGCGGAGGTGCTGGCGCTGCTCGAGCGCTCCGATGCGATCGTCTTCGGCTGCCCGACGCTGATGGGCAGCGTGTCGGCGGTGTTCAAGGCGTTCATGGAGGCGGCGTTCACGCCGTTCACGACGCAGGCGTGGAAGGACAAGCTGGCCGGTGGGTTCACCATGTCCGCCTCGCAGAGCGGCGACAAGCTGGCGGTCCTGGAGCAACTGGCGGTCTTCGGCGCGCAACTGGGCATGCAGTGGATCGGCGTGGGCGACATGCCTGGCAACAACTGGAGCGGCGGCACCCGCGACGATGTGAACCGGCTGGGCTCGTGGCTGGGTCTGATGAGCCAGAGCCACGCCGACCAGGGGGAGGAGCAGGCCGGATCGCGCGGCGACCGGATCACCGCGAAGCGGTACGGCGAGCGGATCGCCCGGCTGACTCAGCGTTGGGTCAACGCCGTGCCGTACGACACCCCCCGGATGACCGAACACGATTCCCGCGCCCTGTCTGCCTCCCTCAGGGAGACAGACGACGCACCGGCAGCACTGACTGGCGCCTAACCCCGCAGATCACCCCGCCCGCAGTCTCGCCGGCGCCCCGGTAGCTCTTGTCGGCCCAGCACTTCATGTCGCCTGACCGCAGCCCCAGGCCGAACGTCCGAGGGCGGTCACGCGGAACGCGGCCGCGCGGAGGTCATCTCGCGGAGGTGCGGGGGTGGTTCTGGTCGCGCCAGGCCCGGGGCGAGATTCCGTACGTCTGTTTGAACACCTTGCTGAAGTGGGTGGCGTCCGCGAAGCCCCACCGCCGTCCTATCGCCGCGATGGTCAGCCGTTGGCCGTTCGGGCCGGCCAGCTCTCGCCTGCATGCGGCCAGGCGGCGTGTGCGGATCCAGTCTCCGAGGCTGATGCCCGACCGGGACAGCACCGCGTAGAGATGACGCACGGAGATGTCGTGTGCGGCGGCGATCCGTGCCGCCGACAGATCGGGATCAGCCAGGTGCTCCCGGATGTATTGAGTGATCCGCAGGCTGAGGGTCGCTTCCAACGGTGCTCTGGCCAGGCTGGCGTTGCCGTGCTGGGACGTCAGGACGGCACGCAGGAGTTCGATGCTGGGTTCCACGACGGCGTCGGCGTGCCCACCCTGGTGTAATTCGTCGCTGACGGCCAGTTGGGAGAAGTAGGTGAAGGCGAGGCGCGCAACGGGATTGTCGGATCCCAGCGGGACCGCGGTGATGTCGCGGAGCAACCGGTCAGGGAGGGCGAGTGCCGCGCGGGGGAAACGGATGAAGCGGTAGTCGACTCCCTCCTCGAAGAGATGTGTGTAGGGAGCGATCGATTCGTAGACGGCGAATTCCCCCGGCCTCAGCAGGCACTCGCGACCGTTCTGCACCACCACGCTGCTGCCCGTCATCTGAACCCCGAGAGTGACGGCCGGCTCCTCGTCCTCCCGGGCGAGCCGCTCCGTGCGACGGAGGGTGACCGCGGTCGCCCGCGCCGAACAGATCCTGATGGGCCCCACGGTGCCGAGCCCGATGCGAACGGAGATGTCCTCGGCCGCAGGACGGTGGTCGATATCGACCGCCACCATGGATTTCCACACCGCGTTGCGGATCACTTCCTCCCGATCCCGCGGCGGTATGAACGCGGTGTCCAGGACCGGGCTCATGAGGCAGACCTTCGTCTGCATCGGTCACAGAGCCGGCCTGGCAGTACTTCTGCCCGTTCCCCCACAAGTCCCCCTCGAACACGGACGGTTCCCGACATCAGTCTGGCGGGAGTTGATCTCGCTGTACAACGGCTTCGACGGGCACGTGCAGGGCCCTCGCCGGATGCGGCGTCACCTTGAGGCAGTGCACTACTGACAAAGGTCCCTGCACGGATGACAAAGTCCGTAGCCCACGATGACCCTATGGTCCATGGGCGAGGCCAGAGAAAGGTGCACATCGGTGAGGCGGAAGTATTCGGCCATGCTCACGGTGACGGTTCTCTTCCTGCTCGCAGGTTGCGCTGATGAACCGCGACCGTGGGAGGACATCTCCGGCTCCAGGGTGCGGGATCTGACCAACAAGGAAGTCGTCGAGATCGAGCGGGCCGAGCAGAAGCTCATCAAGGCATGCATGAGGGATGAGGGGTTCCCCTACTGGGAATTCCCGGTGCCCAGCATTGACGAGCGAAAGTCGGGCAATTACGTCATCGAGTCCGTGCGGTGGGCCAAGGCGTACGGATACGGTCGAGAGTTCGAAGAGCGCGGCGAAAAGATCCGAACCTCCCATCGGACCGTCATATACCAAAATGAACTGCCCAAGGGGGGACGTGTCAGTTACACCCGGGCTCTCGACGGCGACTACAGGGACAGGATGACAGTCAAACTCCCCGGAAAACTTGGCAAGGTGGAATCCCCACGCGGGGGATGCACCAATGAAGCGCGCGCCGAACTCTACGGCGATGCCGCGATCTGGTACACCGCACGCCGGACCGTGGAGAGCGCCCTCCCCCTCTACGTCCAGGCCCTCAAGCAGGACGAACGCTTCACGAAGGCGCTCCGTCGGTGGGCCGACTGCATGACGAGAGCCGGACGGTCCTTCGACAGCCCCGACGATCTCCGGCAGAAGAGGGCGGCGGCTGTCGAGAAGATGCCGGATGCCGAAGCCGACGCCTTCGACAGGAAACTCGCCGTCACCGAGGCGACCTGCGCTGTGGAGTCCTCCCTGGGCAAGGTGCTCCGTGACCTGGAGAGCGAGTACCGGGTCAGGACCCTGAAGCCGTACAGCGAACAGTGGGACACCTACCGGAAGATGCGCCTGCACGCCCTGCGGCAGGCCCAGGACGTCCTGTCCTGACCATGACTCCGGCAGACATCCGACTGCCGGGACAGCAGACACCTGCTACAGAGGAGATTGGCATGCGCATGTCTAAATTCGGTTCGGCTGCCGCCGTGGCGGCCCTGACCGGGGTCGCGGTCCTCGGCTTCGGCCCCAGTGCCTCCGCCTCGACCCCCGGGACCTGCTGGGACAACTACGAGAACATGGTCAGCGGTTACATGTCCGCCTACTCATCGATCAACTGTGACGGTTTTCTCGGCCTGGCTGAAGGAAACGACCTGAACTGGGGCGACAGCTCCGGCAGCTTCCAGAGTAGTGACGCCAACCAGGCCAGCTCTGCCGTCAACAAGGGGAACTACTCGGAGGTGAAGTTCTACCTGGGGACGGGAGCGAACCACAATTTCCACATCTGCCTCACCCGTGCCGAGGGATTCGTCAGCAATCTCACCGACGACTACTGGCTCGGAGAAAGAAACTTCGGCTCCGTCAACAACGCCATAGCTTCGCACCGGTGGGTCGACAGGACTGCATGCTCGGCCCTCGCAGTGTGACCCTCCCTGGCACCACACCCTTCGGCACGGTCGTGCCGCCTGGTCAGTAGGCGGGCGTGGCCGGGTGAACCCGGACGGGCGCGGCACATCATGATCGTGTGCTTCCACTCGCAAGATCAGGAGGACAGCGCCCGCCTGGCCTCCTACCCGGCCATTGCCGCCGTGCACCGCATCGCCCAGAAGCCTGGGCCGCGGGACCATCCCCCGTGGGTGCGAGGAGCAGCGTCTCGCTGGGCAGCAGGGCCTGTAGGCAATGCGAGCCCGGGCCTTGTAGACCGCTTCGTGAGAGACAGGACCGCGCTCGCGTAGTCCTGGGTCTGGAGGAGCCCTGGAACGACGTGCGGCTCGTAGCCTCGGATGTCGCTCGCCGGCCGTAAACGCAAGAGCGCGCCGCCGGCCGGACAGCCGGGCAGCGCGCTCGCGCGGGTTCATCGCGACGGGCGACCGTCAGGTCGACTCGCGTTTCACCAGTTCCGTAGGGAGGATCACCGCGGCCGGGTCGTCGCCGCCTATCTGGGCCAGGAGCACGCGGACCATCTCGGTGCTGATGCGGTCCCAGGGCTGGCGGATCGTGGTCAGCTCGGGGCGGGCGGCCAGGGCCGCGGGGGAGTCGTCGAAGCCGCCGACCGCGACGTCCTGGGGGACTCGGCGGCCGGACCGCTCGAGGGTCGTCAGTACGCCCTGTGCCATCAGGTCGGAGGCGACGAATACCGCGTCCATGTCCGGGGCCTGGGCGAGCAGTTGCTCGGCGCCCGCCTCGCCGCTGGACCGGCTGTAGTCGCCGGAGACGATCAGCCGTTCGTCGAGCTCGATGCCCGCGTCGGCGAGGACCTCCTTGTAGCCGGCCAGTCGCTCGACACCGCCGGGGGTGTCCAGTGGACCGGTGACCACGCCGATCCGGCGGCGGCCGAGGGACAGCAGGTGGCGCACCATGTCGCGGGCGCCGTCCCGGTCGTCCGCGGCGACGTAACTGACCTTGGAGCCCAGCCCGATCGGCTTGCCGCAGGCGACCAGCGGGACGCCGGCCTCGCGGAGCTCTTCGGCCACGGGATCACCGGAGTGGCTGGAGACCAGCAGTACGCCGTCGACGTGCCCGGCGGTGATGTAGCGCGTTATGCGTCGCCGTTCGTCCTGTGTCCCCGCCAGCATCAGCAGCAGCGGGATGTCGTGCGCGGCCAGCGCCTGGGTGCAACCGCGCAGCAGGACATTGAAGTTGGGGTCCTCGAAGAACCGCTCCTGCGGCTCGGTCAGCAGGAAGCCGATCGAGTCGGAGCGGCCGGTGATCAGTGAGCGGGCGTGCCGGTTGACGACGTAACCCGTCTTGCGGATCGCGGCGTTGACAGCTTCCTGGGCCGCAGGGCTGACGTAGTGGCCGCCGTTGAGCACACGCGAGACGGTGCCCCGTGAGACTCCGGCCTCGCGCGCCACGTCGTGGATCGTCGGCGGTCTGCGTCGGCCACCCGTATTGCTCATGGTCATGACTTTACGGCCCCGGACAGTAGATCAAGGCTCCAGAACCGCTGGATGACCAGGAAGAGCGCGATGAGCGGGAAGACCGCGAGGAACGCTCCGGTGATCACCAGGGTGTACAGCGCCGGGGTGTTGGCGCCCTGTTCGAGGAGCGTGTACAGACCGAGCGTGATCGGGAACTTCTCGTCGTCGCTGAGCATGATGTACGGCAGCAGGAAGTTGTTCCAGATCGCCACGAACTGGAAGAGGAACACCGTCACCATGCCGGGGATCATCATGGGCAGCGCGACCCGGCTGAAGATCCGCCACTCGCTCGCGCCGTCCATCCGCCCGGCCTCGACCACATCGGCGGGCACCGCGGCGGCCGCGTAGATGCGTGCGAGGTAGACGCCGTACGGCGAGAGGATCTGCGGCAGCAGCACGGACAGGTAGGAGTCCGTCAGGTCGACCTCGGCCAGCAGTAGGTACTGCGGGACGGCGAGGATGATCGGCGGCATCAGCACGCCCGCCAGCAGGACGTTGAAGATCGTCTCCCGGCCGCGGAAGCGGTAGATCGCCAGCGCGTAACCGCTGAACGCCGAGACACAGGTCGACAGCAGGGCGCCGAGACCGGCGTACAGGGCGGAGTTGCCCATCCACTGCCAGTAGACACCGTCGCGGTAGGAGTTCAGTTCGCTGAGGTTGTCGGTGAAGCCCGAGCCCGGCAGGAAGGTGAACGTGGAGAACAGCTCGCTGCCGGACTTGGTGGACGCGATCACCACCCAGGCGACGGGCAGCAGCATGTAGATCGCGCCGAGCAGCAGTGTGATCGTCGGCAGCAGGGCGATCCGGCTGCGCAGCGGCGGGCCCTGGGCGGTGCCGGGCGTGGTGCCCGCCGCCGGTCCGGCCTTGCGGACGGCAAGAGAACTCATCGTGCTGCCTCCTGCTTCTGACGACGGTTCGCGGCCCGCAGGAAGCCGAAGGACAGCACCAGCGTGGCCAGGGCGATGATCACGGCCTGGGCGGCGGCCGCGTAGATGTCACCCTTGCCGAAGGCGTCCTGGTACACCTTCATCAGCGGACTCCAGGTCGTGGACACGGAGTTGGTGAGCGGCTTGAGGGTGGTCGGCTCGTTGAACACCTGGAGCGTGGCGATGATCGAGAAGAAGAAGGTCAGCACCAGCGAGGGCGCCACCATCGGGATCTTGATCTTCAGCGCGATCTGCAGCGGGGTGGCGCCGTCCAGCTTGGCCGCCTCGTAGACCTCGGCCGGGATGGACCGCAGCGAGGTGTAGATGACGATCATGTTGAAGCCGGTGCCGCCCCAGACCGCGATGTTCGACAGGGCGAGGTAGAGCGGACCGCCGTCGAGCAGATCCGGCTGCGGCAGGCCCAGCTTGTCGAGCACGAAGTAGAAGGGGCTGACGTCCGGCAGGTACAGAAAGCCCCACAGCAGCGCCGCCACCACGCCGGGAATGGCGTACGGCAGGAAGATCGCGAGCCGGGTGAAGGGGGCGAGCCGCACCTTGTCGGAGTCGAGCATCAGCGCGAAGAGCAGGGCGAGGCCCAGCATCACCGGCACCACGATGCAGCCGTAGCCGAGCACCCGCAGCGCGCCGTCGACCAGCTCGCTGTCGGTGAGGGCGTCGGTGTAGTTCTCGAAACCGGCCCAGACCTCCGAGCGGGCGCCGGCCCCGAGGCCGAGCCCGGAGACCTGCACCTTGCGGAAGCTCAGCCAGATCGCGTACCCGATGGGCAGCGCGAAGAACAGGGCGAAGAGGATCGTCGCGGGAATGAGGAAGGCGTACGGGGCCCCCTTGACCCCGTACGACTGCCGGCGTGCGCTGGTCACTCGGAGACCTCGAAGCCCTGCTTCTCCATGTCGGCGACGGTGTCGTCCTGCATCGTGTTCAGGGCGGCGACGAAGTCCGACTTGTCCTTGGCTGCCTTGCCGAAAGCGTCCTTGAAGGTCGTGTAGGCGACGTTCACGTTCGGGCCCCAGGCGGACGGAGCGGTGCTCTTGGCTATCTCGGCGGCCTGGGTGTAGAAGTCGGCCTGGTTCGAGAAGTACTCCGGCGGGCTGGTGAACGCGCCGGACGTCTGGGCGTTGGTGGCGGCGGGGTAGATGCCGCTCTCCTTGGCCAGCGCCTGCAGGGCGGCGCCGTCCGTGTTCAGCCAGGCGGCGAACTTGGCGGCGGCGGCCTGGTGCTTGGAGTCCGTGGTGACGGCGGTGGAGGAGCCGCCCCAGCTGCCGGTGACGTTCTCGCCCTCGGACCACTGGGGGAGCGGGGCCATGGCCCACTTGCCCTTGGTGTCGGGCGCGGCCGTGGTCAGCGTGCCCGGGGCCCACACCGCGGAGACCCAAGCGATCTGCTTGCCGGTGTTGAGCGCCTTGTTCCAGGCCGGGGTGTACATCGGCTGGTTGTCGATGGCGCCCTCCTCGACGAGGTCGCCCCAGAACTTGGCGACCTTCTGGGTCGCCGTGTCGTTGATGGCGACCTTCCACTGCTGGCCCTCGGTGGTCCACCACTGGCCGCCGGCCTGCTGGGCCAGGCCCGCGAAGAGACCGGAGTCGTTGGCGGAGAAGGTGGTGAGGTCGGTCTCCGGGGACGCCTTCTTCAGCTTGCGGGCGGTCTCCGCGAACTCGTCCCAGGTCTTGGGCACGTCGAGCTTGTACTTCTTGAACAGGTCCTCGCGGTAGTAGAACATCATCGGGCCGATGTCCTGCGGGACCGCGTAGACCGCGTCCGTGCCCAGCGTCGTCTGCTGCCACACACCGTCGGCGAACTTGCTCTTCGCCTCGCCGGTCTCCTTCGAGATGTCCGCGAGCGCGTCATTGCTGACCAGCGTGGGCAGCGCCTGGTACTCGGCCTGGACCAGGTCCGGGGCCTTGCCGGCCTTGTGCGCGGTGAGGATCTTGGTGACCAGCGTGTCGCCGGACGCCTGCTTCTTCACCGTGACCTTGATCTGGTCCTGCTTGCCCGGCCCGCTGTTCCAGAGGTCGACGACCTTGTCCATGCCGGGCGTCCAGGTCCAGTACGTCAGCGAGACCGGTCCGGATTCGGCCTCGGTGTCGTCGTCGGACGAGCCGCACGCGGCGAGGGCGGTGGCTCCGAGGACAACAGCGATGGTGGATGCCACGACGCGGCTGCGCTTCGTGATGGGCATGGATCTCTCCCCTGACCTGGGGTTCCCGCCTGCTGCGAGAACCTGCCATGCTTCTGTGAGCGTTCACAGTAGAGAAACATCCCGGACACTTGTCAATGGTTGTTGCTGTGCGGTTATGTTGGGCTCGCACCGCCGCCGCTGTGTGTGCACGTTCCCAAATGAACGATTACCCGGGAGAGATTCCATGCCGGAGACCACCCCCAGGGGCCTCACCAGGCTCGCCTTCGGTGGGGACTACAACCCCGAGCAGTGGCCGGAAAGCGTCTGGCACGAGGACGTCCGGCTGATGCGGGAGGCCGGCGTCACCATGGTGAGTGCCGGAATCTTCTCCTGGGCGCTGCTGGAGCCAGCACGCGGGGTCTACGACTTCGGCTGGCTGGACCGCCTCCTCGATCTCCTGCACGACCACGGCATCCGCGTCGACCTCGGCACCCCCACCGTGGTCCCGCCGGTCTGGTTCTACCGGGAACACCCCGAGGCCCTGCCGGTCACCGAAGACGGCGTGCGCTACGAATTCGGCTCCCGCGGCGCCATCTGCCACAGCAACGCCGACTACCGCGCCGCCGCCGCGAACATCACCACCCAGCTCGCCGAGCGCTACGCCGACCACCCGGCCCTGGCCATGTGGCACGTGCACAACGAGTACGGCGTCCCCGTCTCGGCCTGCTACTGCGACTCCTGCGCCGCCCACTTCCGCCGCTGGCTGGAGACCACGTACAGCACGGTCGACGGCGTGAACGAGGCCTGGGGCACCGCCTTCTGGGGCCAGCGCTACACGGACTTCGCGCAGATCAACCCGCCGCGCACCACACCGACCGTCGGCAACCCGGCCCAGGCGCTGGACTACAAGCGGTTCGCCGACGCCACCATGCGCGAGAACTTCGTCATGGAGCGGGACATCCTGCACCGCCTCACCCCGGGCATCCCGGTGACCACCAACTTCATGACCGCCCTCAGCCAGTGCGACTCGGTCGACTACTGGGCCTGGGGCCGCGAGGTCGACCTCGTCACCAACGACCACTACCTGATCACCGACGGCCGCCGCACCCACGTCAACCTCGCCATGGCCGCCGACCTCACCCGCTCGGTGGCCGGCGGAGCGCCCTGGATCCTCCTGGAGCACTCCACCTCGGGCGTCAACTGGCAGCCCCGCAACCCCGCCAAGGCCCCCGGCCAGATGGCCCGCAACTCCCTCGCCCATGTGGCACGCGGCTCCGAGGGCGCCATGTTCTTCCAGTGGCGCCAGTCCCGGCGCGGCGCCGAGAAGTTCCACTCGGCGATGCTCCCGCACGGCGGCACGGACACCCGGGTGTGGCGCGAGGTCGTCGAACTCGGCGCCTGTCTCGACTCGTTGAGCCCGATCCGCGCCACCCGCACCCAGGCCGACGTGGCCGTCCTGTGGGACTGGCACTCCTGGTGGGCGCAGGACCTCGACTGGCGCCCCAGCGAGGACCACGACCCGCGCGAACGCGCCGACTCCTTCTACGAGGCCCTCTACGACCGCCACCTCACGGTCGACTTCGCCCACCCGGAAGCCGACTTGTCGGCCTATCCCCTTGTCGTCGTGCCCGCGTCGTACCTGATGACGGAGGCAGCCGGGAACAACCTCAAGGAGTACGTCTCAGGCGGCGGCACCCTCGTCGTGTCGTACTTCTCCGGCATCGTCGACGAGCACGACGCCGTCCACGAGGGCGGCTACCCCGGCCCGCTGCGCGACGTCCTGGGCCTGACCGTCGAGGAGTTCTCGCCGCTGCTGAAGGGCGACACGGTCCGGATCACCGGCCCCGACGGCTCCGAGCTCACCGGCGACGTGTGGACCGAGTTCGTGACGCCGGGCGAGGCCGAGACGGTGTGGACGTACGCCGACGGACTCACCGCCGGCCGCCCCGCGGTCACCCGGCACCGCCTCGGCGAGGGCACCGCCTGGTACGTATCGACCCGCCTCGACGCGCACGGCCTGGACGCCCTGCTCGGCTGGGCCGCCGAGGACGCGAGCATCGCGCCGCGCGCCGACCTTCCGCACGACGTCGAAGTGGTCCGCCGCACCGGCGAGTCGGGCACCTTCCTCTTCGCCATCAACCACAGCCCGTCGGACGCCAAGGTGCCGCTGGAAGCGCACGGCACCGAACTGCTCACGGGCGAACGAGCCGCGGGGCGCCTCGAAGTGCCCGCGGGAGCCGTCCGGGTCGTCCGGCTCGACGGCTGACCAGACTCCCCTCCGCCCGCGCGTGCCACGAGAGCCGCGGGCGGAGGGGAACCCCTCACCGGCCGCTCGGTCGAGGGGTACCCCCATCCCCATTCACGTCGAAGGGACGACGGACGACGATGTTCCATCCCAGACGCACCCTCAAGGCCCTGCTGCTTCCGCTCGCCGCCGGGCTCGCCCTCACCGCCCTGCCCGCGCAGACCGCCCAGGCGGCCAGCACGCTCACCAACGGCGGTTTCGAGTCCGACGGCGCGGGAGCCGCCGCGCCGGCCGGCTGGTCCGAGTACGGCACGACCGCCGCCTCGTTCTCCGAGTCCGGTGGCCACGGCGGCAGTTACCGTCTGAGCCACTGGTCGTCCTCCGCCTACCAGGTGGAGACGTACCAGTACCTGTCCGGGCTCACCAACGGCAACTACAAGCTCACCGCCTGGGTCCGCTCCGGCGGCGGGCAGAACTCCGCCTACATAGCCCTGAAGAACTGCGGCGGCGCCGAACAGCGCACCAACCTCCCGGTCTCGGCCAGCGGCTGGATCCGGATCGTCGTGCCGGTCAGCGTCACCAACAACCAGTGCACGATCAGCATCAACAGTGACGCGAACGCGGGCAATTGGATCAATGTTGACGACCTGACCTTCGCGTCGGGCACTGGCGGTACGACCATCAAGGGCTCCGACGTCTCCTCGCTCGCCAAGAGCGAGGCCCTCGGCGGCACGTACAAGAACAGCTCCGGCACGACCGGCGACGCCCTTGCCATCCTGAAGTCCGCCGGACAGAACTACGCGCGCGTCAAGGTCTGGGTGAACGCGGCCGACGGCTACAACGGCAAGGCGGAGGTCCTGGCGCTGGCCAAGCGCATCAAGGCCCAGGGCATGAAGCTGCTGGTCGACTTCCACTACTCGGACACCTGGGCCGACCCCGGCGCCCAGAGCAAGCCGGCCGCATGGGCGGGCCACAGCTACACCCAGCTGAAGACGGACGTGTACAACCACACGTACGACGTCCTCAACGCGCTGAAGGCGCAGGGCACCACCGCCGACATGGTCCAGGTCGGCAACGAGATCAACGGCGGCATGCTGTGGAACGAGGGCTCCACGAGCAACTGGTCGCAGCTGGCGGGTCTCCTCAACTCCGGCTACGACGCGGTCAAGGCGGTCAACTCCTCCACCACCGTGGCCCTGCACCTCGCCAAGGGCGGTGACCTGACGGGCACCCGCTGGTGGTTCGACAGCGCGGTCTCCAACGGCGTGAAGTTCGACGTCATCGGCCTGTCGTACTACGGCTACTGGCACGGCACGCTCTACGACTTCCAGACGACCCTGGACGACGCGGCCACCCGCTACGGCAAGCCGGTCTTCGTCGCCGAGACGGCCTACCCCTTCCGTCTCGACAGCGAGGACTCGCACGAGAACATCATCAACCTGGAGAGCGAACTGGTCTCCGGCTACCCCGCCACCACGGCCGGCCAGACCCGCTGGATGAACGACATCGCGAGCATCGTGGAGGCCGTCCCGAACGGCCGCGGCCTCGGCGTCTTCTACTGGGAGTCGACCTGGACCGCCGTCAACGGCAACGGCTGGGACCCCACCGACGCCTCCTCCGGCAACGGCTGGGAGAACCAGGCCCTGTTCGGCTACGACGACAAGGCGCTGCCGGCGATGGCGTGGTTCAGCCACCGCTGACCCCGCCATGACAGACAGGGGCCCGGCCGCGGGAACGCGCGGCCGGGCCCCGCACGTCGTACCGCACCCGAACGGCCATGTCTCGCACGGCAGTTCGGTACCGGCCAAGACGCGGAGAGTGCCGGACATATCGGCATCGACTGCGGGACAGTGGGGAACACGCGCAACGAGGAGGATCGGACGGAGGAGCAGGCGATGTTGAGGACACCGGTGAGCGAGAGGCGTCTGGACATCCTGGAGTGGCTGAAGGATCCGGCCACGCACTTCCCGCCCCAGCGCCACGGCGACCTCGTCGAGGACGGCGTCACCGTCGATGCCGTCGCGCAGAAGCTCGGGGTGCCCCGGGCGGTTGCCGATATGCATCTGAACCTGCTCGCCGGCATCGGCCTGTTGCGTGCCCGGCGGATCCGGCGGCGCGTCTACTACCGGCGCGAAGAGGTGCGCATCGCCGAGGTGGCGCGCATGTTTGAGAAGGGCTGGTAGCGGTGGTCCAGGCTCTCGTTCCGCGCCGGTATGTCGCGATCGGCGGCCGCGGTCCCGAGGACGTCGTGGCCGACGCCCGCGGCCGGGTGCTCACCGGCGTCGAGGACGGGCGCATCCTGCGGCTCGACGGACTGACGGAACCCGACGACGCCCGCGTCGAGGTGCTCGCCGAGACCGGGGGCCGCCCCCTCGGCCTCGAACTCCTCACGGACGACGCCCTGTTGGTGTGCGACGCCGAGCGCGGACTGCTCCGCGTCGACCTCACCGACGGCACCGTGCGCATCCTCGCCGACTCGGTGGCGGGGGAGCCGCTGCGGTTCTGCAGCAACACCGTCGCGCTGTCCGACGGCAGCGTCTGCTTCACCGTTTCCAGCCGCCGCTACCCGCTGGAGCAGTGGATCGGCGACCTTGCCGAGCACACCGGAGCGGGCCGCCTCCTGCGCCTCGCACCCGGCGCGGACACCCCCGAAGTCCTCCTGGAGGGCCTCCAGTTCGCCAACGGTCTCGCACCGAGCGCCGACGAGTCCTTCCTCGTCGTCGCCGAGACCGGCGCCTGCCGCCTCACCCGCTACTGGCTCACAGGTCCCAAGGAGGGCCAGGCCGAACCCTTCGTCGAGAACCTCCCGGGCATGCCCGACAACCTCTGGCGCGGCACCCCGGATGGCCTCGTCTGGGTCGCCCTCGCCGGCCCTCGCGTCCCACCCCTGGACCTGCTGCACCGCGCCACACCCGCGGTTCGCCGCGCCGCCGCCCGCGTCGCCGTACGCGCCCCCTTCCGCCCCACCGGCACCATCGGCGTCCTCGCCGTCGACGACACCGGCGCGATCGTCCACCACCTGGCCCGCCGCCATTCCCGCTTCCGCATGGTCACCAGCGTCTGCGAGGCCGCCGGGCACCTCGTCCTCGGCAGCCTGTGGGAACACGGGGTGGCGTTGTGCGAGCCGCCCGTGAAATGAGCCCGGCGTTACCCTGTTGACCGGCCGTGATCAGGCCGTCCCGGCAGGAGACGTACGACCATGACAGCCCCCGACACCGAGAGCCTGCCCGCCCGGCCCCGCCCCACGCGGCAGCCCGTCCTGCGCGGCCAGGCACCCGTCGTCACCGCGGTCGCACTCGGCGGCGCCCTCGGAGCCACGGCCCGCTACGCACTCTCCCTGTGGTGGCCCCTCCAGCCCGGCGGATTCCCGTGGGCGACCTTCTGGACGAACGTCGTCGGCTGCGCCGTCATCGGCGTGTTCATGGTGGTCATCACGGACGTATGGGCAGCCCACCGCCTGGTCCGCCCCTTCGTCGGCACCGGCGTCCTCGGCGGTTTCACCACCTTCTCCACCTACGCCGTCGACATCCAGAAGCTGGTTGACTCCGGCCACCCCGGCACCGGCCTCGCCTACCTCGCAGCCACCCTCCTCGCGGCCCTCACGGCGGTGTGGCTCGCCGCGACGACCACCCGCCGCGTTCTGAAGCGGAGGCAGTCATGACACGACTGACCGGAAGTGCCCTGCGCGTGACCGTCTTCGTCGGCGAGCACGACACCTGGCATCGCAAGCCCCTGTACAGCGAGATCGTGCACCGCGCCCACGCCGCCGGGCTCGCCGGCGCCAGCGTCTTCCGCGGCATCGAGGGCTTCGGCGCCTCGTCCCTGATCCACACCTCGCGACTGCTGTCTCTGAGCGAGGACCTCCCGGTCGCGATCGTGATCGTCGACACCGAGGAGCGGGTGCGGGCCTTCCTGCCGCAGCTCGACGAACTCGTCACCGAAGGCCTGGTGATCCTCGACGACTGCGAGGTCATCCGGTATGTCGGCCGCGAGGAAGGTGGGAATTCGCCGTGAACTGGCTGCTCGTCGTCGCGGGCGCCATGGTCGGCGCCCCCCTGCGCTATCTCACCGACCGCGCGGTGCAGTCCCGGCACGACTCCGTCTTCCCCTGGGGCACCTTCGCAGTCAACGTCACCGGCTGTCTGATCCTCGGCCTGCTCACCGGCAGTGTGAGTTCCCACGTCCAGCTGCTGCTTGGCACCGGTCTGTGCGGGGCCCTGACGACGTACTCGACCTTCTCCTACGAGACCCTGCGGCTGGCCGAGACGGGGGCGGGGCTGTACGCCCTTGGCAACGTCGTCGGGAGCGTGACCGTGGGGATCGGCGCCGCCTTCACGGGCGTATGGCTCGCCGAAGCGGTGTGGGGTTAGGGCGGTCCATACCCGCGCGCGGTAGGACAGTGCACCGTACTGCCCCTCCCCGGAACTGGATCCCATGAGCGCCATCACCGTCGGTCAGGCCGTCCTCCTCGGAGCCGTCGAGGGGGTGACCGAGTTTCTGCCCATTTCCTCCACCGGCCATCTGAAGATCGCCGAGGGGCTCATGGGCATCCCCGTCGACGACCATGCCGTCGTCGGCTTCACCGCCGTCATCCAGGTCGGCGCCATCGCCGCCGTGTTCGTCTACTTCTTCAAGGACATCGTCCGGATCGTCTCGGCGTGGGTGCGCGGGCTGCGCCACCCCGAGGAGCGGTACGTCCATGACTACCGGTTCGCCTGGTGGGTGATCTGGGCGACGATCCCGGTCGTCGCCGTGGGTCTGGCGGCAGAGCCGCTGATCAAGGGGCCGCTCGCCTCGCTGTGGGTGGTCGCCGGCTCGCTGATCGTCGGCAGCGGCGTGATGTGGGCGGCGGACCGGTTCGGCCGCCACAAGAGGGGAGAGGACGACACCTCCTTCAAGGACGCGATGCTGGTCGGCAGCTCCCAGATCCTCGCCCTGCTCTTCCCCGGCTTCTCCCGCTCCGGCGCCACGATGTCCACGGCCCTCCTCCTCGACCTGGACCGGGTCGCCGCCACCCGCCTGTCGTTCTTCCTCGGCATCCCCGCCCTGACCGGCGCGGGCCTGTACGAGCTCAAGGACGCCCTCGGCGCCGGGGCGGGCGTGGCGCCGCTCGTGGCCGGTACGGCCGTCTCCTTCGTCGTCGCCTATGCCTCCATCGCCTGGCTGCTGCGGTTCGTGGCGAAGCACACCTTCAACGCCTTCGTCGTCTACCGCATCGTCGTCGGCCTGCTGCTGTTCGCGCTGCTCGGCACCGGCGCGCTGAACAGCTGACCAGGTGAGGGTGGCTTTCACTCCGGCTTTCACTCCCGGCACGGGCTGAAACTTTCCTTTCACCCGCCTTGACAGCAGCCTCCCGGCACCCGGAGTATCACTCCCGTGAACCTGTCAGACAGCCGGACAGCCGGACAGCCGCCCCGGCGCATCAGCGCCATGGAAGCGGTGCTCGCGCACCTGCGCGCCGCCATCGAGCGCGGCGAGTACGCCGTGGGCGACAAGCTCCCCTCCGAGGCGGAGCTGTGCCGCACCCTGGAGATCAGCCGCCCGGTGCTGCGCGAGGCCCTGCGGGCCCTGCAGACCATGGGCCTGACCGTCTCCAAGACCGGCAAGGGCACCTTCGTCGTCGCCAGCACCGTCGAGGACCCCACCTTCGGCGACTACGCGGCCAGCGATCTGCTGGAGGTGCGCCGGCACGTCGAGATCCCGGTCGCCGGATACGCGGCGGTGCGCCGCACCCCGGAGAACCTCGACCACCTGGCCCATCTGCTCGACCGTATGGAACGCGAGACGGACACCACTGCGTGGGTCGCGATGGACACCCTCTTCCATCTCGCCGTGGCCGAGGCCGCCCAGAACCCGGTCTTCCGCCGGGTCATCGAGGAGATCCGGGACGCGCTGGCGCGTCAGTCGGCCTTCCTCAACGAACTGGGCGGTCGCCGCGAGCAGTCCAACCGCGAGCACCGGGCGATCGTCGAGGCGCTGATCGACGGTTCCGAGCACGACGCGACCGAGGCCATGGCGCACCACCTCGACCGCGTCGAGACCACCCTCACCGACATCGTGCGCCCCGCGCGCACGAGCACCACCACGGAAGGCGGACCCGAGGCGTGAGCGAGCAGTCCCTGCACGACGGCGTGCAGAACGAAGGCGTGCAGAAACGTTCCGGCCATGTCGACGCCGGAGACGCGGGCTACAGCAAGTCCCTGAAGTCCCGGCACGTCAACATGATCGCCATCGGCGGCGCCATCGGCACCGGCCTCTTCCTCGGCGCCGGCGGCCGCCTCGCCGACGCCGGCCCCTCCCTCTTCATCGCCTACGCGGTCTGCGGAATCTTCGCCTTCCTCGTCGTGCGCGCCCTCGGCGAACTCGTCCTGTACCGGCCCTCGTCCGGCGCCTTCGTCTCGTACGCCCGTGAATTCATGGGGGAGAAGGGCGCCTACACCGCGGGCTGGATGTACTTCCTCAACTGGGCCACCACCGGCATCGCCGACATCACCGCCGTCGCCGTCTACACCCACTACTGGGGCATCTTCTCCGACATCCCGCAGTGGGTGCTCGCCCTGATAGCCCTGGCCATCGTCCTCACCGTGAACCTGATCTCGGTGAAGATGTTCGGCGAGCTGGAGTTCTGGTTCGCCATCATCAAGGTCAGCGCACTCGTGATCTTCATGTGCATCGGCATCTTCCTCCTCGTCACCCAGCACCCCGTCGACGGCACCACCCCCGGCCCGTCCCTGATCACCGACCACGGCGGCCTCTTCCCCAACGGCCTGCTGCCCATGCTGCTGATCATCCAGGGCGTCGTCTTCGCCTACGCCTCCGTCGAGCTCGTCGGCGTCGCGGCCGGCGAGACCGAGAACCCCGAGAAGATCATGCCGAAGGCGATCAACTCGATCATGTGGCGCGTGGGCCTGTTCTACGTCGGCTCCGTCGTCCTGCTCTCGATGCTGCTGCCCTGGTCGTCGTACAAGGCGGGCGAGAGCCCCTTCGTCACCGTGCTCTCCAACATCGGCATCCCGGCGGCCGGCGGCGTGATGAACCTGGTCGTCCTCACCGCGGCCATGTCCTCCCTCAACTCCGGCCTGTACTCCACCGGCCGCATCCTGCGCTCCATGGCCATGTCCGGCTCCGCCCCGAAGTTCACCGGCGTGATGAGCCGCAGCCAGGTCCCGTACGGCGGCATCCTGCTCACCAGCGGTATCTGTGTCCTCGGCGTGGGCCTCAACTTCGTGGTCCCCGCCGACGCGTTCGAGATCGTCCTCAACTTCGCGGCGATCGGCATCCTCGCGACCTGGGGCATGATCATGGTCTGTCACCTGCTCTTCTGGCAGAAGACCCAGAAGGGCGAACTCACCCGCCCCGACTACCGACTGCCGGGCTCCCCCTGGACCGAACTCGTGACGCTGGCCTTCCTCGCCTCCGTCCTGGTCCTCATGTACGCCGACGGAGGCGCCGGCCGCACCACCGTGCTGTGCCTGCCGCTGATCGTCGCCGCGCTCGTCGCCGGCTGGTACGCCATCCGCAGCCGGGCCGCACGCACGCAATCCAGTAAGGCCGACGCGTGATCCGCGCCCGGCTCACACCCACCACCCCAAGAATCAGGCAGTGATGTACAGCAGTTCGCTCGCGGCGGCACCCCTCGTCCGCGAACCCCTCCACGCCCCCGTCGCCCACCTCATACGCGGCGGGGTCGTGGAAGGGATCCACTACGGCTCGGTCGTCGTCCTCGGCACCGAGGGCGACGTCCAGTTCCAGCTCGGCGACATCGAGGCCGCGTTCTACCCCCGCTCGGCTCTCAAGCCCGTCCAGGCCGTCGCCATGGTCCGCGCCGGACTGCCGCTCGACGGCGAACTCCTCTCCCTCGCCGCGGCCAGCCACTCCGGCGAGGAGCGGCACCTTGCCGGTACCCGGCGGATCCTGGAGTTGGCGGGTGTCTCTGAGGACGACCTGGGCAACGTCACCGACATGCCGTACGACCCCGTCGTCCGGGACGCGTGGGTGCGGGAGGGGCGTCTGCCCTCCCGGCTCGCCCAGAACTGTTCCGGCAAGCATGCGGCGATGCTGTACACCTGCCGGTTGAACGGGTGGTCGCTGGAGGGCTACCTCGATCCCGGTCACCCGCTGCAGCAGGCGATCGCCGAGATCGTCGAGGACCTTACGGGGCAGCGCATTGCGCAGGTGACCGTTGACGGGTGCGGGGCTCCGTTGTTCTCCGTCTCGCTCCACGGGCTTGCGCGAGCCGCGGCTCGTATCACCACCGCCGCGCCCGGTACGCCCGAGGCCAGGGTCGCTGACGCGATGCGGGAGCATGCCGAGATGGCCTCCGGGTCCGGGCGGGATGTGGCGGCGTTGATGCGGGCTGTGCCGGGGTTGTTGGCGAAGGACGGCTTTGAGGGGGTGCAGGTTGCTGCGCTGGCTGATGGGCGTTCCGTTGCCGTGAAGATTGCCGATGGGGCCAACCGGGCGCGGATCCCTGTCGGGGCGGCGGCGCTTGCTCGGGCTGGCGTTGATCCTGAGCTGCTCACCGAGTTCCAGGGAGAGGCGCTGCTCGGAGGTGGGCAGCCGGTCGGTTTCGTGCGGCCGGTTCGTTCGCTGGAGCCCGTTGCTGTTGCTCCGTGCGCCTAGGAATGTGCCGCACATTCCGTCATGCGGCTGCGGGTCCGTCGTGGCTGGTCGCGCCCACGCGGCGGTAGCCGCAAATCGATAACGCCCCGCGCCCCTTACGTAGCTCACCTTCACCCTTCTCAGAAAGTGGACCTTCTTCCATGACCGCCGCCGTCACCCGTAGCGAACACGATCTGCTCGGCGACCGTGATGTCCCCGCCGACGCGTACTGGGGTGTTCACACCCTGCGTGCCACCGAGAACTTCCCCATCACCGGCACCCCGATCTCCGCGTACCCGCATCTGATCGACGCCCTGGCCGCCGTAAAGGAGGCCGCTGCCCTTGCCAATGAGGAGCTCGGTCTGCTGGAGGCGAAGAAGGCCGCCGCCATCGTCGAGGCCTGTCGGGAGATCCGGGAGGGCAAGCTGCACGAGCAGTTCGTCGTCGATGTGATTCAGGGCGGCGCCGGTACCTCGACCAACATGAACGCCAACGAGGTCATCGCCAACCGGGCGTTGGAGCTGCTGGGGCATGCGAAGGGCGAGTACCAGTACCTGCATCCCAATGAGGACGTCAACCTCGGTCAGTCAACCAATGACGTCTACCCGACCGCCGTCAAGATATCGACGGTCTTCGCGGTACGTGGACTGCTCAAGGCGATGGCTGTACTGCAGGATGCCTTCGCCCGTAAGGCCGTCGAGTTCCGTGATGTGCTCAAGATGGGCCGTACACAGTTGCAGGACGCGGTCCCCATGACGCTGGGTCAAGAGTTCTCGGCGTATGCCGTCATGATTGACGAGGATCGGTCCCGTCTTGACGAGGCTGTCGAGTTGATCCATGAAATCAACCTCGGCGCTACAGCCATCGGGACTGGACTCAATGCTCCGGCCGGTTACGCCGAATCGGCCCGCCGCCACCTCGCCGAGATCACCGGACTGCCCCTGGTCACCGCCGCCAACCTGGTCGAAGCCACCCAGGACTGCGGCGCGTTCGTCCAGATGTCGGGTGTCCTCAAGCGGATCGCCGTCAAGCTCTCCAAGAGCTGCAACGACCTGCGGCTGCTGTCCTCCGGTCCGCGCGCCGGCCTCGGCGAGATCAACCTGCCGCCCGTGCAGGCCGGTTCGTCGATCATGCCCGGCAAGGTCAACCCGGTGATCCCCGAGGTCGTCAACCAGGTCGCCTTCGAGGTGATCGGCAACGACGTCACCATCACCATGGCCGCCGAGGCCGGACAGCTCCAGCTCAACGCCTTCGAGCCGATCATCCTGCACTCCCTGTCGGAGTCCATCACCCATCTGCGCGCGGCCTGCCTCACCCTCGCCGAGCGCTGTGTGGACGGCATCACCGCCAACACCGAGGAGCTGCGCCGGACCGTGGAGAACTCCATCGGTCTGGTCACGGCCCTCAACCCGCACATCGGGTACACGGCCGCCACCGACATCGCGAAGGAGGCCCTCGCCACCGGCCGCGGAGTCGCCGAACTCGTCCTGGAGAAGGGCCTGTTGCCCGCCGAGAGGCTCGCCGGCCTGCTGCGTCCCGAGGTGCTCGCGGGCAGCGGCTCCCCGCTTGCCTGACCCGCTTGCTTGACCCGCTTGCTTGACCCGCTCGTCTGACCTGCTCGCCTGATCTGCGAATGCGCGCCAGGACCGGCCCGGAGGCACAATGGTGATCATGAGTGTTGCACCGTCGTCCCAGACCTTCCAGCCGGTCCTGGAGCGCATCGCCGACGAGATCGGGCGCACCCCCGGCAGCGGCCGCGCCGCCGACTACATCCCGGCGCTCGCGGCCTGCGACCCGCGCAGCTTCGGCATGGCCGTCGCCGAGCTCGACGGCACGGTGTACGGCGTGGGGGAGTGGCGCGAGCCCTTCTCCACCCAGTCCATCACCAAGGTCTTCACCCTCGCCCTCGACCTGGCCCGCGAGGGCGACGAACTGTGGGAGCACGTGGGCCGCGAGCCCTCCGGCAACCCCTTCAACTCCCTGGTGCAGCTGGAGTACGAGAACGGCATCCCGCGCAATCCGTTCATCAACGCCGGCGCCTTGGTCGTCACCGACCGCCTGCAGACCCGTACTGGCGACGCGGCAGGTGAACTGCTCGCCTTCCTGCGCGAGGAGAGCGGCAACCCGACCCTGGACTTCGACAAGGAGGTCGCCGCGTCGGAGTCCGCGCACGGCGACCGCAACGCCGCCCTGGCCCACTTCATGGCCTCCTACGGCAACATCGACAACGCGGTGCCGGTCCTGCTGGACCAGTACTTTCGCCAGTGCTCGATCCGCGCCTCCTGCGCCGACCTCGCCCTGGCCACCGGCTTCCTCGCCCGCCACGGCGTCCGCGCCGATGGCTCCCGGCTGCTGACCCGCAGCCAGGCCAAGCAGGTCAACGCGGTGATGCTGACCTGCGGGACGTACGACGCGGCGGGCGACTTCGCCTACCGGGTGGGCCTGCCCGGCAAGAGCGGCGTGGGCGGCGGCATCATCGCCGTCGTCCCCGGCCGTTGCACGCTGTGCGTTTGGAGCCCCGGCCTGGATGAGCGCGGCAACTCGGTGGCAGGCGTGGCGGCCCTGGACCGCTTCACCACGCTCACGGGCCTGTCGGTGTTCTGAACGGCGAGGCCTACTCCGCCGTGAGGTCGGCGAGATCCTCATCGGTGAGGACGATCGACCCGGCGGCAGTGTTCTCGTCCAGATGGGAGAGGGAGCCGGTGCCGGGGATGGCCAGGACGACGGGAGAGCGGGCGAGCAGCCAGGCCAGGGCGATCTGCGGAACCGTCGCGCCATGCCGGGCCGCGACCTTGGACATGCGCTCACCGCTGAGGTCGCTGATGCCGCCGCCCAGCGGGAAGTACGGCACATAGGCGATGCCGGACTCCTCGCAGGCGGCCAGGACCTCGGTGTCATCGCGCTTGGCGGCGTGGAAGTGGTTCTGGACCGCGGCGACAGGTGCGATCGCACGGGCCTCGGCGAGGTGGTCGGCATCGACATTGCTCAGGCCGAGGTGGCGGATCAGCCCCTCGTCGCGCATCGCGGCCAGCGCCGCGAAGCGTGCGGCGACGGACTCACCGTGCGGCGGCCCTTCGACGCCGCCGATCCGCAGATAGACCAGATCGGGGCGGTCCACGCCGAGGGTGTCGAGGTTCTCCTCGACCAGCGAGCGAAGGTCTGCCGCGTGGGAGGCCCCCACGCCGCCGTCGGGGGTGAAGACCGGGCCGACCTTGGTCGCGATGACCAGACCGGCCGGGTAGGGGTAAAGCGCCTCGCGGATCAGGGAGTTGGCCCTCACGGTGCCGTCGCCGCTGGTGTAGAAGGCGGCGGTGTCGATGTGGTTGACGCCGAGTTCGACCGCACGGCGCAGGACGGCTCGGCCGGTCTCGGGATCGCGGGCCGGGCCGTGGAAGCTGTTCGTGGGCAGCCGCATGGCGCCGAAGCCCAACCGGTTGATCGGGAGGTCGCCACCGAGGTGGAAGTGTTCGCTCATGCATCCAGCCTGGTCGGCGGGGCGGTCGTACGGCGAGCCCGTGGCAGTTTGCTGCCATCGGGCAGAATGAAGGCGTGGCAGAGACCCTGACGATCCGCGGTGATCTGGAGCTGCTCGCCCGCACCGGGCATCTGTTCTCCTCGGTCCGCGAGGAGTTCGTCTGCGCCGCCCGCGACCTCGACACCTGGCCTCACCACGGCGCCCGGCAGGCCGCTCGCGACCGGGTGCGGCACAGCGGCACCCAGCGGATCCGCAAGCTGTACAGCCCGGCCGTGCTGGCCGACGAGCACAGCCGCGAGCACCTGAAGGAGCGCGTGGCCCTGGGCGCCCAGGTGCGGATCGCGGCCACCGCTCTGCCCCACGAGACGATCATCATCGACCGTCGGTACGCGATCCTCGCCGGCGTGAGCGCCCCCGGCGGCCGCGAGTACACCGTGACCACCGCATCCACCCTGGTCGGCGGAGTACACGCACTGTTCGAAGCCGCTTGGGAGGCCGCCACCGACCTCGACGGCTTCCTGCGCGCGCAACGTCCCCAACTCGACGCGGAGAGCCGGACGGTCCTGCGCGCGCTGGGCTCGGGCGTCACCGACGCGACAGCCGCACGCGAACTCGGCATGTCCCTGCGGACCTACCGCCGACGGGTCGCCGAACTGCTCGACACCCTGGACGCGGGTTCGCGCTTCCAGGCCGGGATGCGCGCGGGTGAGCTGGGGCTGAGCGGCTGAGCGGTCGGCCAACGCCTAATTACGGTTGAGAGCGTGCCCCGTCCCGGGCGAAGATCGCTCTCATGTTCTCGCGCAAGCCCCGCCGCCCCAAGTCCCCCGAACTCCTCAAGGCCTGGGAATCCCTGGACTCCGGGGACATCCCCGGCGCCCTGCGCCAGCTGCGGTCCGGTACCGACGACCTGCCCCTCGGGGAGATAGCCCTGGTGGTCGCCCGCGCGGCCGATGCCGCCGGGTTCGACGACCTGA
Organism: Streptomyces sp. NBC_00287; assembly: GCF_036173105.1. NCBI lineage: Bacteria > Bacillati > Actinomycetota > Actinomycetes > Kitasatosporales > Streptomycetaceae > Streptomyces > Streptomyces sp. NBC_00287. The sequence continues at coordinate 785,996 of NZ_CP108053.1, read as the reverse complement.
AGCAGGCGGCCGAGGCGCTCGCCTCCCGTCCCGACAAGCCGCAGGAGCTCTACGACTTCGGGTACGCGTGCGTGGAGCGCGGCGTGTCCTATCTGGCGATCCCCGCCCTGCGGGAGGCGCTGCGTCTGGTTCCGGGTTCCATGGCGGCGCTGCGCGAGCTGGTCTCCGCCTACGAGCGCGAGGGGCGGCACAGCGAGGCCGTAGAGGCACTGACCGCGTACGAGGGTGACCTCGCCGACTGGCCGGACCGCTATCTCGTTGTCTACAACGCTCTTATGTCTGGCGACCTCCCCCTGGCACGCCGTCAGCACGCCCTGCTGCCGGACCCGGAGGACGAGCAGTGGCTGTCGGCGCAGGCGCGTCAGAGCCGGATGCTGGAGCGGGCGGCGAGCGCGGAGGCGGTCAGCGCGCTGGACCGGACGGATCTGCGGGGCTGGCAGTACGTCCTGGGCGGCACCGTCCTCGGCACGCTGTCACCGTACGGCTTCGGCGCGGGCATGACCGGCCGGTACGCCTGGCTCCAGGACACCCACGACCAGTGCCTGCGCGGTCTGCTGCGCCTGAAGACGGTGCTGGAAGCCGCCGGGGTACGGCCGACGTCCGTGTCCCTGCTGCCCGACCGCGGCAGCCACATCCTGGGCCTGGCCGCGGCCGAGGTGCTCGGACTTCCCGCGCTGCCCTTCGACCCCGAGCGGGCGGACACCGTGGTCGTGGCCTACGACCTGAACGACGTGGATCCCGAGATCATCGGCCGGCTCTTCGAGCGGACGCCCGGACAGATCCTGCACGAGCACGCGAGCTGCTGGACCGACCCCCCGGCCGTCACCGCCGACACCATCACGCTGCTCCACCAGTCGGCGACGGCACCGTGGGACGGCGTACTCCAGCAGTCGGACGACGGCGGAGTGGAGCGCTCGGCCCCCGACGACCGCCCGGAATCCGAGATCGCCGCGGACATCGTCGCCGCCGACCCGACCCCGGACGAGGGCGACGGCGAAGCACCGGCCGACCCGGACGAGCGACTCACGGAGTTCGTCACGGCCGTACGCGCCACCTGGCTCCAGGGGGACCGCGCTCACCTGTCGTCGTCGGGACCGGTGCCGAGCTCCCGCTTCGTCTGAGCGGGCCAAGCGGGCGAAAGTCCTGTTCGGTGCGCGGTCAGGCGGTTGCAACGCCGGTCGCGGCTTCCTTGCGGATGGCGGGAGCGACTTCGGTGGCGAGGAGTTCGATGGAGTCGTTGACCATGCCGGTGGGCATGCCGCCGAAGTCGATCTGTCCCATGAACCGGGTGATGCCGAGGAGTTCGCGTTCGGTGAGGATCTTGTCGATGACTTCCTGCGGGCTGCCGGTCATCAGCGCGCCCAGAGGGCTCGCGACGGCTTCGAACTGGGCGGAGTCGATGAGCCAGCCGCGGCCGCCGGGTGTCTTGGGCCGCAGGTACTCGCGGTAGTACGGGTAGAGGTCCTTGCGCGCGTCCTGGGAGGTCTTGCCGACGTAGAAGTGGCTGGTGACGCCCAGGCGCAGGGTGTCGGGGGTGTGCCCGGCGGCCTGGCCGACGGCGCGGTAGTGCTCGGTGAGGGGGAGGGCGCGGCGGATGTCTCCGCCGATGAGGCCGAGGACCATGGGCAGGCCGAGTCGGGCGGCCCGCTCGGCGCTGGCGGGGGTGCCGCCGACGCCGAGCCACAGCGGCAGCGTCTCCTGCTGCGGACGGGGCGGGACGGGCAGGTTGTCGAGAGCCTGGCGGTGCCGGCCGGACCAGGTGACCTGCTTGTTCTCCCGGATGGCGAGGAGCAGGTCGAGCTTCTCGGCGAAGACGTCGTCGTAGTGGGCGGGGTCGACGCCGAAGAGGGTGAAGGCTTCGAGGAAGGCGCTGCGTCCGGCGATGATCTCGGCTCGGCCCTGGCTGAGGTGGTCCAGGGAGGCGAAGTCCTGGTGGAGGCGGACGGGGTCGAGGGTGGAGAGGACGGAGACGGCGCTGGTGAGGCGGATACGGGTGGTGGCCTGGGCTATCGCGGCCAGCGGGACGGCGGGGTTGGCGACGGAGAAGTCGGGACTGTGGTGTTCGCCGAGGCCGAAGACGTCCAGGCCGGCCTGGTCGGCGGCGATGGCGTAGGAGACGATCTCGCGGGTACGGCGGGCCGGGTCGTGAAGGCGGCCGGTGGTGGGGTCGGTCTGCAGGTCGGACAGGGACAGGATGCCGAGTTCCACGGCACGCTCCTCACGGGGAGAGGGGGGCGTGGTGCCCGGTGTCGGGCACCACGCGAGAAGGGATCAGTTGCTGATGGCGGGCATGGCCCGCTGGTAGCGGGTGTCGGTGAGCTGGGAGACGAGGAAGGCGGCGATGTCCGCGCGGGTCATCGCGGAGCCGACCTTGTCGTGGCCGAGGAAACCGGACTTGATGCTGCCGGTGGCGGGCTTGTTGGTGGGGTTGGAGATGCGGGCGATGGTGTAGTCGAGGTCGGAGCTGGTGACGGCTGCGGTCATGCCCTCCAGTTCGCGCAGGGCGTTGGGGAACATCAACTTCGCCATGACGGGCAGCACCTTGTGCTTCCAGTGCGGCTTGTCACGCGGGTCGGCGAGCGAGGGGGTGGCCAGGCCGATGAACCGGGTCACCTTCTGCTCGTCCATGACGGTGACGAGGGTGCGGGCGCCGTCGGCGAGCTGGGTGCCGGTCGCGGACCGCTTCAGCGAGGGGCCGAGCGCGCTGATGACCGCGTCCGCGCCGGTGACCGCCTTCGTGAGCGCGGTGCGGTCGGACAGCTGCCCGGTGATGAGGGTGAGCCCGGGGTGGTTGAGGGTGAACTTGTCGGGGTTGCGGGCGAGGGCGGTGACCTGGTGGCCGGCGTCCAGAAGCTGCTGGACGACGTGGCGGCCGATGGCGCCGGTGGCGCCGAAGACGGTGACACGCATGAGGAATTGCTCCTGAGGTGTGGGGGTCAGAGGGTGAGGGGCCGGACGGTGGGGGCCCAGCCGTCGGCGACGCACTTGTGGCCCCACGCTTCGGAGGTGGAGGGGCTGGTCTGCACGAAGTCGTCCGGGAGGAGTTCGCCGCCGGCGCCGAACTCGATGTCGAAGCCGGTGGGCGAGCGCATGTAGAAGGAGATGAGGGTGTCGGACATGTGCCGGCCCAGGGTGACGGTGACGGGGATATAGCGGCGGGTCAGAAGCTGTAGGGGCCGAAGCGGCCCCAGGCCACCAGGGCGGCCAGGATCAGCAGGACGGCGTTGAAGCCGATCGCCTGCGGCTCCTTGCGGCGGGCATGGGCGACCATGGCCAGGACCATGACCACGGCCAGACCGGTCGCGGCCAGCGGAGTCAGGACCGGGGCGATGCCGGTGGCCGCGGGCAGGATCAGCCCGAGCGCGGCGGCGAGCTCCACGACGCCGATGAAGCGGACGGTGCCGGCCGAGTAGTCACTGACCCAGGGGAGCTTCTCGGCGAGCTTGGCTTTGGGCTGGGTGGACTTCATGACACCGGCCATCGCGAACATGAGCGCGAGCACGGCCTGCACGATCCACAGGAAGACGTTCACAGCACGAGGTCCTCAAGAGATCAGAGGAGGAAGGAGCTGTGCCGGGAGGGGCGCCGTGAGGCGGCCCCTTCCCAGGGGGTGCGGCTGTGGTCAGCCGGTGAAAACGGCCTCGGCGCGGTCGCGGGCTTCGTGCAGCTCCCAGTACAGAGGGGCGATCTGCTCGGGCGTCGCGCTGGGGATGCCCTCGGGGCCGCCGTCGCCGATCCACACGCCGATCGCGATGTGGCCCGCGTAGACGCCGCTGCCGGTCAGTTCCTTGTTCAGGTTGATGACCCAGTTGCGCAGGGCCGCGGCGGACGCGTTGACGTTGCCGAGCATCGGGATGGGGTCGACGGAGCCGCCGCCGGTGGTGAACAGCAGCGTTCCGGTGCCGGCCGCACGCATCGCGGGCAGCACGGCACGCGCGGCTTCGACGGCGCCGTAGAGGTTGTACTCGATCTGTGGCTGGAGGTTCGCCACGGTCGCCTCGGAGGGGGCGACGATGGTGATGCCGGGGCTCGGGGTGTGCGGGGCCGGGGAGTACTCCAGGACGTCGATGGCGCCGAAGCGGGCCTTGGCGGCCTCCAGCGCGGCTGTCAGGGAGGGCCGGTCCATGACGTCGGCGGCGAAGCCCTGGGCGGTGATGCCCTCCTCGCCGAGCTGCTTGGCCAGGGCGTCGAGCTTGTCCTGGGTGCGGGAGATCAGGGCGACGTCGAAGCCGCGGCGGCCGAAGGTGCGGGCGATGGCCAGGCCCATGCCGGGGCCGGCGCCGATGATGGCGATGGTGGACACGATCTGTCTTTTCTCTCGTGGAGCTGGGTGAACGGGTGGGGCGGGAGTGATCAGGAGCAGGTGACGGCGATCTTGCCGAGCGCGCCGGAGCCAAAGGCGGCGAACGCCTCGTCGGCCTGTGCCAGCGGGAAGGTCGTGGTGACCGGAACGCGCAGCGCGCCGGAGGCCACCTGCTCGGCCAGCGTGGTCAGGGTCTGGGCGTTGGCGTCGGCCATGACCGAGTGGACGGTGACGTCCTGGCCGTCGACGGCGTCCTTCGCCAGGCCGAGCGTGGAGGCGATCCGCCCGCCGGGCTTGAGCAGGCCCGCCAGCGCCGCGCCGTCACCGGCCAGGTGCACGACAGCGTCCACGCCCTCGGGCGCGAGCGCGCGGACCTGCGCGGCGAGGTCGCCGGTGAAGTCCACCACCTCGACGTCGGCGCCGGTCAGGCCGGTGACGAAGTCGGCCTCCGCGCCGGGGCGGGCGGTGGCGATGACCTTCGCGCCGCGGGCGGCGGCGAGCTGCACGGCCAGCGCGCCGACGCCGCCGGTGGCGCCGGAGACCAGCACCGTCTCGTCCTTGCCGATGTTCAGGGCGGTCAGGCTGTCGAAGGCGGCGGTGCCGGCCAGGCCCAGCGCACCCGCGTCCTTGAGGTCCAGGCCCGCGGGGACGTGGGCGACGCCGTATGCGGCGGAGACGGTGACGTACTCGGCGAGCGAGCCGGTGCCCAGGAACGGCTTCATCACCACGCCGAAGACCGCGTCCCCGACGGCAAAGCCCTCCACGCCCTCGCCGAGCGCCTCGACGGTCCCCGCGAAGTCCTTGCCGACCACCAGCGGGAACCGGTGCTCCATCATCCCCTGCAGGTAGCCCGCCGCCGTCGCGGCGTCGAAGCCGTTCACCGACGACACCGCCACCTTCACCAGCAGCTCACCCGCCTCCGGGCGGGGAGTGTCGACCTCGGCCACAGCCGGAGCGGAGGGGACTTCGTTCAGTGCGACAGCACGCATGGCATACACCTTTCCCTATGTGGAACGGCCTTCCCGTTCCACTCTGCCCAGCGTAACAACACAACTGGGAAGGTTGTTCCAGTTCGATATGGTGGAGGCATGAGCGACACCGCAGCCACCGACGAAACCCCAGGCCGCACGCCCGAAACGGGGCTGCGCGCCGACGCCGAACGCAACCGCGACCGCATCCTGGCCGCCGCCCGCCGCCTGTACGCCACTGAGGGACTCGGCGTCTCGATGGCGTCCGTCGCCCGCGAGGCCGGCGTCGGCAAAGCCACCCTCTCCCGCCGCTTCGCCAGCCGCGAGGAGCTGATCAACGCCGTCTTTGCCGACCGCATGGACGCCTACGCCGACGCCGTCACCGAGGCGCTCGCCGACCCCGACCCCTGGCACGGCTTCACCGGGTACATAACGGCCGTGTGCGCGATGCAGGCTGCCGACCGTGGCTTCGCCGACGTCCTCACCATGACGTTCCCCGCCGCCAAGGCACTGGAAAAGCGCCGCGCCGAGGCGTACCACGGCTTCATCGACCTCATCGCCCGAGCCCGGGCCACTGGCTACCTGCGCGAGGACTTCGACGACCGGGACATGCCCATCCTGCTCATGGCCAACGCCGGCGTCATCAACGCCGCCGGCGACGCCGCCCCCGATACCTGGCGCCGACTGGTGGGCCACATGATCCGCTCCTTCGCCACCCCCGGCGCACCCCTGCCCCCACTCCCCGACGCCCCGACACCCACCGCCCTCTACCGGGCCATGGTCAGCATCACCCGCCCCAGCTGAACCACATCGCGCTCTTCTCGTCAGAGACGATCTACCAGGTCACGCGCCACACGTAGCCGTGGTGGTCTCTAGAGTTCGGCGTCGCCCCACTCCTCGACGACCACCTTGTCCCCGACGGACAGCTTCCCCGGCCGCACCACGGAGTACTTGGCGCCGAACACCACACCTCCACTCGCCGCGCGCCGGTAGCTCGCGAGCGTGCGCAGTGGTTCCTTGCCCTGCCGTGCCCCGGCCTCCTGGTCGACCAGGGTGACCGCGCAGCGCACCGCGAGCTTGGCGTAGCCGAGTTCGGTGCCGCCGATGGTGATGCGGCGCGCGCGGTCCTCGGCGTGTGGTTCGGCGGCCCAGTCGCCGCCGTGGACGACGATGTTCGGGCGGAAGCGGCTCATCGGGAGGGGCTCGGCCATCCGCTGGTTGAGCAGGGCGAGGGAGGACCGGGTCAGCAGGTGTACGGCACTGCTGTCGGCGTAGCCGGACGGGCCAGGGGTCCAGCCGTCGGCGATCCGGTTGTGCTCCGGGGGCACGCGGACCAGACGGCTGGGGGTGCCGAGGAACTCCGAGAGCCAGGCGGCGGCTTCGTCGCCCTGGTCGATCCCCTGAAAGGCCTCGCCGAACAGGTCGACATCCCGGCGCGGCGCGGTTGTCGTGACGTCGATGTGCACCGACGTGCCGCGCGAGTCGAGCGTGAGCCGGCTGCCGTCGGCGCTGATGGTCGGTCGGATCAGGGCGAGGAGGGGATGGCGGCGCTGGGTCCGGTATACCCCGTCCTCGTCGACGACCAGGAAACTGCGGTCGTGCGCGAGCCCCGCCGGAGTGAGGAGCGCGTCGCTCATCGACGTACCCGCGCATCCCTTGACGGGGTAGCAGATCAGATCCACGACATCGGCCATGTGCCGCCTCCTTCGGTCGGCGGCCAGGGTAGAACGCCGGTGCCTGTTCGCCGTTCCGATTCAACACCCCCAAACCAGCCACGCACCGGACACACTTCGGCTTCCCCCCGGAGGTCCCCGCGTCGATTTCCGGCCACCCGGCGTTGACACGCTGACCGAGTGTTGGCCATGGCTTTCCCCGTCGATCTCCGCCGCTGCCAGGTGCTCGGTCTGGCCGGTACCGCCTTCCTCGCGGCAGGCGGTGGCACCGCAGGAGCGCTCCCCGTCCGGGATCTCCTCGCGCCGTCGTCCGCCGAGGCCGCCCTCGGTCTCATCGGCGTGTACTTCGGCGTCGTATTGCTGATAGCGGCCTGGGCGCTGCTGGGCCGCCTTCTGCTCGGTGACGAGCCGCCGACACCGCGCGCCCTGCTGGTCACCCTTGCCGTGTGGGCGGCCCCGCTGCTGCTCGCCCCGCCGCTGTTCAGCCGGGACGTGTACAGCTATCTCGCGCAGGGCGCCATGGTGGACGCCCACATCGACGTCTACGCACACGGGCCGTCCCAACTCGGCGGCCCGCTCGCCGACGAGGTCGCCCCACTGTGGCAGCACACGGGAGCGCCGTACGGACCGGTCTTCCTCGCTCTCGCCTCCGGACTGTCCGCGCTCACCAGGGGTGAACTCCCCGCGGGCCTCTTCGGGATGCGGCTCGTCGCGCTGCTCGGGGTGGCCCTGATGGCGGCCGCGCTGCCCCGGCTCGCCCGGCACAGCGGCGCCGACCCGGCCGCCGCGCTGTGGCTCGGCGCCCTCAACCCGCTGGTCCTGCTGCACCTCGTGGCGGGTGCGCACAACGACGCCGTCATGCTGGGCCTGCTCGGCCTGGGCCTGGTCGCCGCGCTCGGCCGGTGGCCGGTCGTGGGCGCCGTACTCGTCACCCTCGCCGCCCTGGTCAAGGCGCCCGCGGTGCTCGGCCTGGCCGCGGTCGTCGTACTCCAGGTGCGGGCGGGCCGCTCCCCGGCCCGGGCCGTTGTGACGACCACGGCGGCGGCAGCCGCCACGACGGTCGCCGCGACCGCCGTCGCCGGAACCGGATACGGCTGGATCGGCGCCCTCAACACGCCCGTCTCCCCGCACAACTGGGCGCTCACCAGTCTCCTCGGCCGTGCCACCCGTGCCCTGCTGGAGGGGCTCGGCAGCGACCTGGCACCCTTCGCCGTACCAGCCTGGCACGCGCTCGGCATCGCCGCCGCCGTGGTCGCCATAGCGGTGATATGGCTACGGCTCAGGGTGCGCCCGGTGTACGCGCTCGGCCTCAGCCTCGCCGCCGTCGCCGCCTTCGGCCCGGCGATCCGCCCCTGGTACGCCCTGTGGGGCCTGTTCCTCATCGCCGCCGCCGCGCCCAGCGCCTCGGTACGGCACCGGGTGGCGGCCGTGACGGGCGTCCTGGCGCTCGCCACGCTGCCCAGTGGGGGACCGGCGGACACCGGCCAGTTGGTGCTCGCTGTCTCCGGCGGGGTGCTCGCCGTGGTCGTGCTGTGGCAGGCCCACCAGGCGGAACTCGCGCCGGCCTGGGGGCGTACCGCATGAGACTGCCCCGCACCGACCGTGGCCGACTGCTGCTGACGCTGATCCTCGTCGCCGCCGTGACCGCGTTCACCGCGACCGTGCCGCTGCTGCGCGACTGGTTCGACCTGCGCGTCTACCACGGCACCGTGGACAGCTGGATCCACCACGGCGGACGCATCTACGACTATCTGGTCCCCGGCACGACGTACGGCTTCACCTACCCGCCGTTCGCCGCCGTCGCCATGCTGCCGATGGCCCTGCTGGACCTGCCCGTCGCCATCGCCGTCGCCCTGCTGCTCAACCTGGGCGCGCTGGCCGTGGTCCTGCGCATCCTGGCCGGACGGGACTGGCGGCGCTACGGCTGGTTCGGCTGCGCCCTCGGCGCCTGCGCGCTCGCGATGTTCGAGCCGCTGCGCGACACCTTCAGCTTCGGCCAGGTGAACGTCCTGCTGCTGGCCCTGGTCCTGACGGACGCCTGGCTGCTGGCCACCGGGCGGGAACGCTGGGTGGGTTACGGCATCGGCCTGGCCGCCGCGATCAAACTCACGCCCGCCATCTTCATCGGCCTGCTCCTGCTGGCCCGCCGGTGGCGGGCGGCCGGCGTCGCCACGGCCGTGGCCGTCGGCGCCACGGCCCTGGCGGCCTGGGTGACCCCGGACGCCTCCCGCTTCTACTGGACACGGGCCCTGTGGGACACCACCCGGATCGGCCGCCTGGACTACGTGTCGAACCAGTCCCTCCAGGGCGTCCTGGCCCGGCTCGGCGAACCGGACCGTGCGCCGTGGGCGGTTGCCGTGGTCCTGGTGCTGTGCGTGTGGGCGTGGCGGGCTGGCCGGGCGATCGCCGCCGGGGAGTGGATCGCGGCCTTCGCCCTGACGGGCCTGACGGCGTGTCTGGTCAGCCCCATCACCTGGGTGCACCACCTGGTGTGGCTGCTGCCGTCGTTCGCCGTGCTGATCCGCGCCGGGCGGGCGCGGACCGCGGCCGTCCTGTACGCGCTGATGTGCACGAGCGTGGTGTGGCTGTGGTTCGACGACGCCTCCGGCGTCGACGGGTTCATCGGCTCCAACACCTACGTCTGGATCACGCTCGGCCTGCTTTTGTGGCTGCCGGTGGGTCAACTCTCCGCCGGGCGGCTCTTTCTGGGACGCAGCGTGACAGCTACGGCACCTGCACCGAGCCCGGCGGCACCCGCCACCATCCAGGCCTCCGCCCAGCCCGGACCCTCGGCCACGGGCGCCGCGACGGCTGCCGCGGACACGACGTCCGGGCCCGGACGGGGCTTGGCCCGCAGGGCGTCCAGCGAGCCCACGGGATCAACCCGGGCCGCCGCGGCGAAACCCCAGTCCAAGAGCTCGCGAGCCTCCTCGTAGACGGCGAGGCCGCCGCCGTACTGAGGGTTCATCACGGTGACGACGAGGGTCCGGCCGCCCTTGCGGGCGGCGGACACCAGGGTGTGGCCGGCGTTGCTGGTGTAGCCGTTCTTGACGCCGATCAGGCCGGGGTAGGGGTCGACTCCGTCGGCGCCGGTCAGCAGCCGGTTGGTGTTGCGGATGGGGTACGACCATCCGCCGCCGCCCGGGAACCTGGCCTCGACGGTGGCGCAGTACCGCGCGAACTCCTTGTTGCGCAGCCCCGCCCGGCCGAACACCGCGAGGTCGTACGCCGAGGACACCTGGCCGGGTGTGTCGTAGCCGTCCGGCGACAGCACCCGGGTGTCGAGGGCGCCGAGCGCACGGGCCTTGGCCTGCATTCGCTTGGCCGTGGCACGCCAGCCGCCGTTCAGCCCCGCGAGGACGTGCACGGCGTCGTTGCCGGAGTTGAGGAAGACCCCGTGCCACAGATCGGCGACCCGGTAGGTACGTCCTTCGGCGACCCCGACCAGGCTGCTGCCCGGACCGATGTCCGACAGCTCCTCCTCGTCGACCTTGTGCGGGATCCCGCCGGGCAGGGTGGGCAGCACGGTGAGGGCGAAGAGGGTCTTGAGGGTGCTGGCGGGCGGCAGTTTGCGGTGCGCGTCGCGCGCGGCGAGCACCTCGCCCGTGCGGGCGTCGGCGACCACCCACGACAGAGCGGAGACCCGCGGCACCCGGGGCGCGCCGGAGCGCAGCCGTACATGCGTACCGGAGCGATGCAGCAACGACGCCCGCGGAAGGGCCGTCACCCCCGTCCGCTCCGCCCCACCGGGGCCTGTGTCATCCCGGTCGGCCACCGCGGCGGGCGCGAGTCCCAGCAGGCCCGTCACACAGAGCGCGCAGGCGGAGACGGTCACCCGGGAAGAGAATCCGATCTTCATATGATCAACGTAGGAAGGGCGCGCCGACACACCTCGCTGCCCGGACGGAGCGTCGCGTGCGAGCACCCGGATGCCGCAGTGTGCTCAGGCCTCCTGCGGCAGCGTCGGCTGGATGAGGCGCAGGAAGGTGGCGTTGTCCGGTGTCTGGCGCATGCGCTCCAGCAGGGTCTCCAGACCGTCCTTGTTCTGCAGGGCGCGCCGCAGGCCACGGACTGCGGTCAACTCGGCCGCGTTCAGGAGCAGTTCCTCGCGGCGCGTGCCGGAAGGGTTGATGTCGATCGCCGGGAAGACCCGGCGGAAGGCCAGTTCGCGGCTCAGGCGGAGCTCCATGTTGCCGGTGCTCTTGAGCTCCTCGAAGTAGAAGTCGTCGGCGCGGGAGCCGGTTTCCACCAGGGCGGTGGCGAGGATCGTGAGCGAGCCGCCCTCCTCGGCCGCGCGGGCGGCGCCGAAGAAGCGCTTGGGGCCGATGAGCGCTGAGGCGTCGACGCCGCCGCTGAGGGTGCGGCCACCGGCGGCGGCCGCGTTGTTGTGCGCCCGGCACAGCCGGGTCAGGGAGTCGAGCAGGATCACGACGTCCTCGCCCGCCTCGACCAGACGCTTGGCCCGTTCGATGACGAGTTCGGCGAGCGCGATGTGCTGCTTGGGCGCCCGGTCGAACGTCGAGGCGTACACCTCGCCGCGCACCGAGCGCCGCATGTCGGTGACTTCCTCGGGGCGTTCGTCGAGCAGCACCACCATCAGGCGGGCCTCGGGGTGGTTGCCGGCCACCGCGGCGGCGATCTGCTGGAGCAGTACCGTCTTGCCGGTCTTGGGTGGCGCCACGATCAGCCCGCGCTGGCCCTTGCCGACGGGTGCGATCAGGTCGGCGACGCGTCCGGTGAGCCCGGCCGCCGGGTGTTCGAGGCGGATCCGCTCGCTGGGGTGCAGTGGCGTCAGGTCGCCGAAGTGCCGGCGGTTCTTGTCGGGTGCGCGGCCGCCGACGCGGGCGATCTCGGTGAGGGTCCGCCGGTCGCCTCGCAGGCCTTCGACGAGGTCGCCCTTGCGCAGGCCGTGGCGGCGGATCAGGGCGGGGGAGACCTGGAGGTCGGAGGACGTGGGCAGCAGGCTGTCGGCGGCGCGAAGGTAGCCCTTCCCGCTCGCGTCGATGTCGAGCACACCGGTGACGGTCTGGGGCGTGGACTTCTGTGCTGGGGGTTCGAGTGTGGTGGTCATGGGAGTGGGTCCTTTCACGGACGTACGGCATGGGACATGCGGAAGGGAGGGGATGCCGCGGGAACGAGGCGGTCAAAGGCGCCTTCGGGCGGCGGAGAACCTCGGACAAGGCCGGATCGCCGGCCACGAGGTGGTGAGAAAGCCGGTAAGCAACCGGCTGAACTGAAGGAGAACTGGCACCGGCGCCCAGAACTGGGCGTACACAAGTGCTAACCGGACGATACCACGGGGATTCAGCGCGTGGCGAGGATTCCGTACAGGAGCGGGATGCGCGGCTCGGTCAGCCGCCACCAGCCGGACGGCGTGCGGACCATCTGCGGCCAGCGCGGCCACGGCAGCTCATTGCTCTCGCGGAGCCGCCGGATGCTCAGTCCTGCTCGGGTCAACGCGGTGACGACCTCTCCTATTCCGTGCATCCACTCGAAGCTGTCGGTGGCGCCCTCGACGGCCGGACCGTCCGTGTAGGTGTGCGTCGCGTCCCGGTGCACGGGACCGCCGCCGCCCAGGTAGTCGTGCCGGAGCAGCAGCTCGGGCCCCTCGCCCGGAGCGGGCTTGGGGCCGAGGGAGTTCAGCAGCGGATGGAACTCGACGAGGTACAACAGGCCGCCGGGGCGCAGCAGTTCGGCCACGACACCGGCCCACCGGTCCAGGTCGGGCAGGTAACACAGGGCGCCCTTGCCGGTGTACACGACGTCGAACTGCTCCCGGCCCAGGGCCTCCACGGCGTCGTACACATTCGCCTGTACGTAGCCGATGTCGGCGCCCGTCTTGGCGGCGAGGTCGCGGGCGGCGGCGACGGAGGCGGCGGAGAAGTCGAGGCCGACCGCCCGGGCCCCGCGCCGGGCGAGGGCGATCGTCTCGGTGCCCAGATGGCACTGGAGGTGGAGCACATCACGGCCGGACAGGTCGCCGAGGTCCGTCCATTCGAAGGTGGCGAACCAGCGGGCGGGGTCGAGGTCCTGGTCGAGGCCGTAGAAGCGGCTGGCGAGGTGGACGGGGGTGCGGGCGTCCCAGTTCGCCTGGTTGGCCCGCATCAGCCGTGCGTGCTCGTCGGTGCTCATGAGGACATCCAACCGCGAACTGGCGCGGAATGGGCGGGGACTCAGGCGGAACGCGCCTCCGCCTCCTTGGCGATCTGCTCGAACTGCGCGCCCATCGCGGCGGCCAGCGCCTGCGCCGCCGACAGCGGACGGACCATCACCGTGAACTCGTCGATCAGACCGTCCTCGTTGACATGGAGGAAGTCGCAGCCCTGGATCTCCCGGTCGCCGACCCGCGCGGTGAAGACCAGTGCGTGGTCCCGGCCGTTCGCGTCGTTGATCTCCCGGACATAGCGGAAGTCCTCGAAGACCCGCGCCACCCCGCGCAGGATCGCCGCCGTGATCGCCTTGCCGGGGTACGGCTTGAACACCACCGGGCTGGTGAAGACGACGTCCTCCGCCAGCAGAGCCTCGGCGGCGTCGAGGTCCCATGCCTCGATCGCCTCGCGGAACGCCTGCATCGCAGCCTCCATAGTAAATTTGTTGAGTAGGTGCGGAAGAGAATAATCACCTCCTGCTAGCGTGTCCATATGTCGCTGAAGTACGCCGTCCTGGCCGCCCTCCTGGAGGGGGAGGCGTCGGGATACGAGCTGTCCAAGGTGTTCGATGTGTCGTTCGCGAACTTCTGGGCCTCGACGCCGCAGCAGCTCTACCGGGAGCTGGAGCGTCTGACGCAGGACGGTCTGATCGAGGCCCGGGTGGTGCAGCAGGAACGCCGGCCCAACAAGCGGATGTTCACGCTGACCGAGGCGGGCCGGGAGGAGCTGGGCTCCTTCGCCGCCGCGCCGGTACGCCGCCCGGCGGCGATGCGCGACGAACTGATGATCAAGATTCAGGCCATGGACGACTCGGAGCCCGGGCCGACGATCGCGCTGATCGAGGAGCGCATGTCCTGGGCGCTCGGCAAACTCGCCCGCTACGAGCGGGTCCGCGACAGGCTCCTGTCCGGACGCACGGAGGAGGACTATCTGCGCGAGGCGGACCGCGTCGGCCCGTACCTCACGCTCCTGGCCGGTATCGCCTACGAGGAGGAGAACCGGCGCTGGTGCGAGCGCGTTCTCACGGTCCTCAAACAGCGAACTCCCCTAAGCTGACGCCGATGTTCAGCCCCGAAGGCCCCACCCTGCGCGAACTCGCCGTCCAGGCGCTGTCGTCCGTCGAACGCGGCTACGACCTGCTCGCGCCGAAGTTCGACCACACCCCCTTCCGCACCCCCGACTCGGTACTCGACGCCGTCGCCGAGGCACTGGAGCGCATGGGACCCTTCGATGCCGGTCTCGACCTGTGCTGCGGCACGGGCGCCGGGATCGATGTCCTCACGCGCGTGTGCCGACACCATGTCGCCGGGATCGACTTCAGCGCGGGCATGCTGGCGGTCGCGCGCGAGCGCACGCCCAAGGCCGAGCCGCCGGTGTCGTACGTCCGTGCCGACGCCCGCGCTCTCCCCTTCGCGCCCGCCTTCGACCTCGCGGTGAGCTTCGGCGCCTTCGGGCACTTTCTGCCGCGCGAGCTGCCGGGGCTGTTCGCCCAGGTGCACTCCGTCCTGCGGCCCGGCGGGGCGTTCGTCTTCCCGGTCGTCGCTCCGCCGCGGCCGGGATCGTGGGCGTACTGGATGCTGTGGGGCTTCGACGCGGTGATGCGGGTGCGCAATGCCGTGTGGCGTCCGCCGTTCGTCATGTACTACCGGGCGTTCCGGCTGGGTGAGGTGGTGCCGGACCTCGAGCGCGCCGGATTCTCCGTGGCCTTGGAGCCCCTTCCCGAGTTCGGCCGACGGCGGGACGGGAGTCCGCGGGTCCGGATGATCGTGGCGCGTCGGCTGACCTGAGGGCAACACCCAGATCTCCGCCGTGATCCGGGCGTTGCCCTCGGAAGCGGGCGCCTTCAGACTGCCGCCGGCAGGGTGAACTCGTAGACCAGTGCGTCCTGTCGGGCGTCAACGACCAGTTCGGTGATCTCCAGTGGGCGGGCGTACTGGTCGTGCACGCATCGCGTGACCCGTACCGACGGTGCGCCCGCGAGCGGGGTGATGGAGTCCCGGTGATGCAGGGTCAGACCCGCCTTGCGCATCCAGTCGTAGGCGCGGCGGAGTTGGGCCGAGGTGGAGCCGTCGGCGCGGTCCCGGTAGCGGGCCAGTTCCTGGACCTCGGCCAGTGCGACGGCGGAGAACGACGTGACGGCCGTACGGTGGCCGCGTCCGTCGGCGCCCGCGGACTCGTAGCGGTGCACGAGGGTGCGGCGGTGCGGGGCGAGGCCCAGGGCCTCGGCGTGGCCCGGCGGGGGAGTCTCCCAGGTCACCGTCGTGCGGTCGACGGCGCCGGGATCGGCGGCCCGGGCGCCGACCGGGAAGGTGAGCGCCGCGGGGTTCTCGACCGGCAGCCCGGGCAGCGTGGCGTGGCTGCCGCGCCGGTCGGTGGCGACCAGGCCGTCGTGCCGCAGCACCTCCAGCGCCTGCCGTACGGTCTCCCTGCTGACCCCGTATTGCCGCGCCAAGTGCCGTTCGCCCGGCAGCCGTTCGCCGGGCGGGATCGTGCCGTCGCTCAGCTCGCCGAGCAACTGCGTCGCGATGCGCCAGTAGAGGGGCTGTGCCTCGGTGAGCGGGTGGTCGTGCGGGGTGGTGCGGGCCATGCCGCGCCCTCCTGTTGGTGACGTGCCGTAGCCATGTCGACTCATTGCGCCACCAGATCTAGCATTGGTCTAAACCAGCAGGGAAGGGTGCCGGGCTGGTTCGGCCGAAACCAGCCCGCGTCACGTCCGGTGGATGGAACCAGCGCCGTGGTTCGTGTGGGCGATGATCTCGGTGGTGAGGGAGATGGCCGTCTCCTTGGGATACCTCGAAGGTCCAGCAGCGAGGTCCGGTTGTCGACCGTGACGGTGTGCCGCTCGCCGTTGACCATCAATTGACTACTACGTCCGTCAGACCGCCGCCTGCGTGGCCACCACGCGGTACTCGTCGTCCGTGACGTGCTCACCCCACTCGACGGCGGGGGCCTCCGGATCGCCGGTGCCCTGCGCCATCGCCAGGTGAGCCATGAAGTGGTCGGGAGCTGCGCCGTGCCAGTGCCATTCGCCCGGCGGGGTGAAGACGGTGTCGCCCGGCCGCATCACGATGACCGCGCCGTCCCGTGTCGCCACCAGGCCGACGCCCTCGGTGACGTGCAGCGTCTGACCCAGGGCGTGCCGGTGCCAGGCGGTGCGGGCACACGGCGTGAACCGCACGAGGGCGGCGGTCAGCAGGGACGGTGCCTGCCCGTCGGTGAGCACGGTCAGCCAGACATCGCCGGTGAACCGCTCCGCCGGGGCCTTGCCGGTGGCGCTCCGCGCGAGGAGTTCCATGTCCGTGGCCTCCCTACGCCTTCTCGTCCTCGACGATGTCCTTGAGCTGCATCAGCGCGCCCATGCCGCTGGGCCACCCGGCGTAGAACGCCACATGGGTGAGAGCCTCGACGAGTTCGTCCCTGGTCAGCCCGTTCTCCAGCGCGATCTTCAGATGGCTGTCGAGCTGGCCCGGCCGGTACGTGGCGGCGAGCACCGCGACGGTGACCAGGCTGCGGTCACGAGGGGACAGGCCCTCGCGCTTCCATACGTCGCCGAAGAGCACGTCATCGGTGAGCTGGACCATCTTCGGCGCGAGATCGCCGAGCAGCTGCTGAGCGCGGCTGGGCTGATCGGACACGGATGTCTCCTTCGAGCAGGACGCATCGGTGTCAGTCAGTCTTGCTGCAGGCCAGCGCCCCGGCCAGCCGGGAGGGCCCTGTCGTTCCCTGGCTCGCCACGCCCGCCCAGGTCGGCTCAGGTGGGGATCTGGACGAAGCGGGAGGCCGTCCACAGGTCCCGCTCGATCCCGGTGGCCGTGGCGCGCAGCGCGGGCAGGACCTCGGTGAGGCATGCGTCGAGGGTCCGCCGGGTGCTGTGCATGGCGACGTTGATCGAGGCGATCACCTGGCCCGCTCGGTCGTGCACAGGGACGGCGAGGGAGCGCAGTCCGGCTTCCAACTCGCCGTCGGTCAGGGCGTATCCCTCGTCGCGCACCCGGTCCAGGAGTGCGTCGACGGCGGGCCGGGTGGTGAGGGTGGCGTCGGTCAGGGCCCGTAGTTCGGTGCGGTCGAGCGCGGTGGTCCGCTCGGCCGGGGAGAGACCGGCGAGCAGGACGCGCCCCATGGAGGTGGCGTAGGCGGGCAGGCGGGTGCCGACGTGGATGTCGACGCTCATCACCCGCCTCGCGGCTGCCCGCGCCATGTACTGGATGTCGTCCCCGACCAGCACCGCAAGCGAGGCCGAGTCGACGACCTGCCGCATGAGCGCGGCGAGGTGCGGTGCGGCCAGCCCCGACAGCGTCGTACGGGACTGCTGTGCGAAGCCGAGGTCGAGGACGCGCGGGGTGAGCCGGTAGTGCCGCTCGTCCCTGGTGACGTAGCCGAGGTGCTCGAAGGTGATCAAGGACCGGCGTGCTGTGGCCCGTGCCAGGCCGGTGGCCTCGGCGATCGACGTCAGGGGCAGGGTGTCGCGGCCCTCGCCGAACGCGGTGAGTACGCCGAGGCCGCGGGCCAGCGATTCCACGAACTCCCGGCCCACCTCCTGCTTCCCGGCTCCTCCGCGCGGGGCGTCCGGGGCGGGCACGGGCTCGGGGACGGCGGGCGGCGCTTCACGCAGCGTGTGCTCCATCTCCGCGACGGCGGCGCGCAGTTGGGGCAGCACGGCCTCGTGCAGCGAGGTGACGGTGTGTCTGCTGGTGTGGCTGACCACGCTCGGCGCGCACACCTTGCGGCCGTCGGCGTCGCGCACGACCGTCGCGATGGCGATCAGGCCCGGCTCGAGCATCTGGTCGTCGATGGCCCAGCCGCGCTCCCGGGCCGCGTCGGCCCGTTCCTCCAGTGCGGCCCCGCCGCCTCCCGGGTCCTGCCGGGGCGGCACGGAGGGGAACCCGTGGTGGGCGGGGTCGGCGGCGAGCCGTGCACGCCAGTCGGCCCACTGCCGCGGCGTCCAGTCGGCGGCGAACAGCGGCCCGGGGGCCATCCGTTCGATGGGGAGCAGGTCGCCGATGCGGAAACTGAGCGTCATGGCGCGGCGGTGGGTCACCTGGTGGATGAAGCGGAGACCGTCGCCGTCCGGCACGGTCAGGGACACCGACTCGTCGAGCGCGTCGGCCAGCCGCTTGACGTGCGGGCCGAGCAGGGCGGGCAGCCGGACGGACGCGAGATAGGCGTTGCCGAACTCCATGACCTTGGGCAACAGGGTGACGGCCCGTCCGTTGAGGCTGATGAGGCCCAGATGATCGAGGGTCGCGGCGATCCGGTCCACGGTGGAGCGGGGCAGCTCGGTGGCGAAGGAGAGGTCACGCAGGCTTACCTCGCCGTCCGAGTCCGCGAGGTGCCGCAGCACGCGGATCCCGCGGATCAGAGGCGTGACGGCCTCCGGCGGAACCGTCGAGGTCGCGGGCGGGGCGAGGGGCGTCGTCATGGGCTCTCCGTGGCGGTGGTGCCGCCACCCTAACGTCGGTGCCCGGCCGGTCGGCCGGGCACCGTACTTCTGCGCCCGAGGGCGGGGGGCGTCAGTCGACGGCGGCCGCGAGGACGGGCGCCTTGCGCGGCGCCGACCACCGCCCGGCCATCGGCACCAGCGTGATCGCGGCGGCGGCGACCACGGCCGCCACGGCGAAGGTGGTGAAGCCGAGGGAGGGGTTGCCGCCCGCGATGACCGCCCCGCCGAGCCACGGTCCGACCACCGCTCCGGTACGGCCGATACCGGCGACCCAGCCCAGGCCGGTGGCGCGCTGGGCCGGGGCGTACACCTTGGCGGTGGCCGCGTACACCATCGTCTGGGCGCTGAACAGCCAGATGCCCGTCATGAACACGACCGCATAGGCGACGCCCAGCGGCATCTGCGTCTTGAGCAGCAGGGCCCCGCAGGCGGTGAGCA
This sequence comes from Streptomyces sp. NBC_00287, assembly GCF_036173105.1. Taxonomy (NCBI): domain Bacteria; kingdom Bacillati; phylum Actinomycetota; class Actinomycetes; order Kitasatosporales; family Streptomycetaceae; genus Streptomyces; species Streptomyces sp. NBC_00287. Next base: position 767,025 of record NZ_CP108053.1, on the reverse strand, counting down.
CGAACCAGATCGCGGAGATGCGCACCGCACCGAACCGGTCCGCGGCCCGTCCGGCCACCAGCATGCCGACGATGCCACCCGCGTTGATCACCATGAGGAAGGTGACCGAGGAGGACAGGCTGTAGCCAGAGGCGCGCATCAGCTCGGGCAGCCAGGTCGAGACGCCGTAGACGAGGAGAAGCCCGGCGAACGAGGCGACCCACAACAGCGGCGTGGCCCAGCGGTTGCCCGGCGCGAACAGGGCGCCGATCGTGGACAGCCGTCCCTTGGCGCCGGCCGCCGGGGCGTCCTCGGCGTCGGGCCGCACCAGACCGTACCGGTCCGCGACCTCGTACGCCTGGGCCGTGCGCCCCTTGGCCAGGAGCACGCGCGGCGACTCCGGCAGCCACTTGAGCACCAGCGGAACGGCTACGACGGCGGGGATGACGCCGGCCCAGAACACCCAGCGCCAGCCGTGCTCGGGGGCGATGGCGAGGCCGAGGCCCGTGGCCGCCATGCCGCCCGCGTGGTACGAGGTCATCATCAGGCCCGTGGCCAACGCCGCCCGGCGCGGCGGCGCGAACTCGGCGACGATGGCCAGACCGATGGGCATCAGACCGCCCAGGCCGAGACCAGCGAGAAAGCGCCCCGCGCCGAACACACCCGCGCTCGGGGCGAGGGCGCACACGGCCGAGCCCGCGGAGAACAGCACCACACTCGCGGTGACCAGCGGCTTGCGGCCCAGCCAGTCCGTGGCCGTACCCGCGGCCAGGGCGCCGATCAGCATGCCGAAGGTGGTCCACGAACCGACGCTGCCCGCCGTGGACGTACTGAAGCCGAGCTCCGCATCGCCGAGCAGGTGCGGCATCACGGCACCGTAGATGTTGACGTCCATGCCGTCGAAGAAGACGACCAGCCAGCACAGAGCCAGGATCGGAGCCACTGCTCTGAAGGTGCGCGGCGCATGGGGGGAACCGGAGGCGGTCAAGGGACTGCTCACTTTCTCCCACGACGTCGTGGGGAGCGAGGGGAGCGAGGGGAGCGGTGGGGGACGGTGGCGGACGAGCATGCGCGGCGGCGAACGAGGAAACGCCCGCCTGGGCGGCGGGGCGAGCCCTCCTGTTCGCCTGGCGAAATTCGTTTCGCTGACGCTGGGGTGTGAGTTTGCGGACCGCGCTGCACCGTGTCAAGGCCTCGTCGGTGGCGCGGGCCTGGTCGAGGGGGGACTTGCAGCGTCTCTCAGCCAGGAAGCATGGCGGTCAGGTACGAGTGGGACTGCTGAACTTCGATAGCCACGATCTGGCGGGGTCCAGGCGTCATCGGCCTGGCGGTAGGTCATCAACTGATGGGTGGGCGGCGCGCTCCCAGGCGAGGAAGTGCCGGATATCGGCTGCGAAGGACGACATCTGCTCGCCCGCCTCCAACCACGTGGTCACCGAGGTGTTCCAGTCGCCCGCCGCGCTCCGCCAGGGACGAATAGTCCAGGTCAGGCCGATGTAACCGCCGGAGCGGCAGACGGCGGAGACGGCGAGGTCGCGGTCCATGGTGTGCCAGGTCCGCTCGCCTTCCCAGCCCCGGTAGTCCGCGGCCAGCTCCTCCAGAAACGTGGTGAGGTCGTTGTCCCAGATCCAGGCGACCACCTCGGTGACACGGGCGGTCAGGCCAGGTGCCCGGGCTTCTACGGTGTAGTGGACGGAGTCCTGGTCGAAGCTGAACCGGTCGCAGAACGTCATGCCCACGGATGAGTTGTCCTGGCAGCGGATGGTCACCCGGGCCTTGTCATCGAGGTCGCCGTCCGGGGATGTCATGCACGGAACGCTAGGTCAGTGCTGCCTTGATCGTCATCCGGATTCATCGCCGTCGCCGTGAAACAGGGCTTCGGCGATTTCGCGCACACGGTCCATGGTGATGCCGACGCGCTGTTCGACAGCGAGCGGGTGGTCGGTGGGCTCGAGCTCGACGAGGGGACGCTCGCCGACCGGGCGGATGTGGACGTTCGTCTTCAGGTTGATGGTGCTCGGGGAGTAGATCGGCAGCTCGGTGGTGAGCCAGCCGAAGTACGGCTTCTCAGACTCGCGTCCCGGCGTGTCCCATAGGTCCGCTGCGCGGGGGCTGGGCTGGGTAGGACGATTCGGCTGTTCGCCATGCCGCTACGCTGGGGCCGTGATGATCAGGGGGAAACGCGGACGGTGGCTCGTCACCGCACTGACCGCTGCTGCGGTATTCATCTCAGGGTGTACGGACTCGGTCGACACCGACGAGTTGCCCGGCGTGTACCGCAACGAAGCGACCGGCGGCAAGCTCCGACTTGAGTCCGACGGGACGTTCTCCGCCACCGACGTATCGACCGACAGATCCTCCGGCTCCGCCGATTTCAGCGGCCGATGGGAGTTCGTCGAGAGCCAGGGGGCCAGCGACTTCATCTACCTGACGGTCGATGACGGCGGACTCGGCAGGATCGGTGGCGTCCAGCTCTGGCCGAAGGGCCCGAAGTCGGTGTACTTCCAGGACGATCCGGATGAGCCGCCGGCCCTGGTGCTCACCAAGGCGTCCGCACCGTAGATCCTTTGTGCTCAGTCCGGTGAGTTCGAGGCGTCGGTCCCAGCGCACGGCGAGGCGTTTGAACTGGTGGAGGCGGAGAGCCAGCGCTCCCGCCGTTACTGCTCCCGCATCTCCGAACCGGCTCACTAGGTGAGCTCCAGCAGCCCCCGCCGCACCGCCTCCGCGACCGCCGCCGCTCTGTTGTCGACGCCGAGTTTCCGGTAGATGCGTACCAGGTGTGTCTTGACGGTTGCCTCGCCGAGGTACAGGGCGTCCGCGATGGCGCGGTTGCTGTGGCCGTCGGCCATCGACCGGACGACTTCCCGCTCCCGCTCGGTCAACTCCGGGGCGGGACTGACGACTTGCCCGACCAGGTCGCCGACCACCTCTGCCGCGAGGCCCAGGCCGCCCTCGGCGGCGCTGCGCACGGCCCGGAAGAGGTCCTCCGGCGGCCCCGCCTTGAGGACGTAGCCGCGTGCGCCGGCCTCGAGGGCTGGTACGACGTCGGCCCGTCCCGAGTAGCTGGTCAGCATCACCACGGGCATGCCCGGAGCCTTGGCGGTGAGGCGGCGGATCGCTTCGACGCCGTCGATGCCGGCGCCCGTGCCCGCGAAGCGCAGGTCCATCAGCACGACATCGGGTGCCAGTTCGAGCGCCAGGCGTACGGCTTCCTCGCCGCTGCCGGCCTCCGCGATCACATCGAGGTCCGGCTGCCGTTCCGGCGGGTGGAACGGCAGCCCCTGCCGGCACCTACGAGCCCGGGTGCAGCCCGAGCCAGCCGGGCGTCGGGTCGCCCTTGACCTCGCCGAAGTACAGGGCGAAGGTCTGCTTCCAGCGCTCCACCGCGGCGCGGTCGGCCATGAAGCGGGGGAAACCGTCCACGTGGGCGTCGGGGTACTCCCAGATCTGCTTCAGACCGGCCGGGGGAGTCACGTCGGTACGCACGGACCAGCCGTTGAAGGACCGCTGCTGGCGCTCGGTGGGCACCTGCCAGTTGAGGAAGAGCTTGGCGGCCGTGGAGTTCTTGGCCTGCTTGAGGATCGCGGCCCGCTGGCCCCAGGCCATGAACGGGTGCCCTTCGGCGATCACAAACTTCACCGGGGACGACCCGACCGCCGATCCTGCGGTGCCGACGCCGATCGCCTTCCGCCCGCCGAAGACGGCCTCGCCCGGGGAGTTGCTGCCTTGCGCGAACTGCACGTCCTGAGCGGCGAGTTCGGCCACCCAGTCCCAGCCGTACTTCTGGGCGTACAGCGCGTAGAGGTAGAGGACCGCGTCGTCGTCGTGCGGGTACGACGAGGCGATCCTGCCCTTCCACTTCGGGTCGATCAGGTCGCGCGGGGAGAGCTGTACGTCCGAGCCGACCGTCGCCGTGCTGTACATGAAGCTGAAGGCGATGGCTCCCGTGGCCACCCACGCGCCCTGCGGGTCCTTGAACCTGTCGTAGATCTTCGAGAACCCGGCGGGCTTGTAGTGCAGCAGGCGGCCCTGCTGCTTCCAGCGGTCGAAGTCCTGAAGGGTCTGGAACTGCACGACGTCCGGGACGAGGGTGTCGGTGGCGAACTGGTTGTCGACGCGGACGTCGTGGTACTTGCTGTAGTCGACGATCAGCGTCAGATCGATCTCCGGGAAGCGGTCCTTGAAGGCGGCCTTGGTGCCGTCCTGCTGCGTCGGCGTGTCACCACCGGCGTAGACGACGAGCTTCCCGCCCTCAGCGAGGGCGGCCCGGTAGAGCTCGTCGAGCGACCTGGTCTCCTCGCGCCCGGCTGAGGGTCCGGCCGAACGCCCCGACGAGGCGGGAGAAGCCGACGCCGGAGGCGTACCGAACGCACCGGCGCCGAGCGCGGCACCGGCACCGACGGCGAGGACACGTCGTCTGCTGGGGAAACTGGGCATGCGAAGAGACCTCTCTCAGGGGGTGGCTCAGAAGGCCCGGCGCGCGCCACGGGCGATGGTCATTCTGGTGCGGCCGGACTCGGCTTCGCGTCGTCCGTACGGAGCGAAGCGGCCCCGAAGAGGTGGAAGCCGCGTTCAACCGAACGGTTGAACGCGGCTTCCAGGCGGTCTACTCGGGAGGAGCAGCGGTGGTCCGCCGCGCCACCAGCGTGGGAGAGAGCTTGACCTGTACGGATGCCCTGTGACGGTCCGCGATCCGCTCGACGAGCAGACGCGCGGCGTTGTCGCCGATCTCGGCGCCCGCCTGGTCGACGCTGGTGAGGGAGATCGGACCGAAGGCGGCGAAGGTCGTGTTGTCGTAGCCGGCCACCGAGATGTCCCCGGGAACGGACAACCCGGCTTCGGTGAAGGCCTCCAGCACCCCCATGGCCACGATGTCCGCACCGGCGAACACGGCAGTGGGCGGGTGCGGACGCGCGAGCAGCTCTTTGGCGCCGTCATAACCGCCCGGCTGGGTGTAGCTGGTGGAGACGATGTCGATCTCCTCCGCGAGTCCGTGGGCCCGCATGGCCTGCCGATAGCCGTCCGCGCGCTGGGCGTTGGGCATCTCCGCGATCCGTGTCGGGTCGGTCTCGTGGTGCTCGATATGGGCGATCCGGCGGTGCCCGAGACCGGCGAGATGCCCGACGACCAAGGACGCGCCCACCACGTCGTCGTCTGTCACGGTGTCGTACACCGGGGAATGCCCGTGGCGTCCGACGACCACCGTGGGCACGGCGGACGCAACGTGCTCGAGATGGGCGCGCGATGACACAGGGGCGATCAGGATGATGCCGTCCATCCCACGGTCGATCATGGCTTCCGTGACGCGTGCCTCCTCCTTCTCGCCGTTGCAGCCCGGGCCCAGGAAGACCTGGTAGTCGGTGTCTGCGAGCCGGCCGGTGACCCCGTCGAGGATCTCGGGGAAGAAGGGGTTGCGGATGTCGGGCAGCATCACGCCGATGGTGTACGTCTGTCCGCGCAGACCCCGAGCGGCGGTCAACGGCCGATAGCCCAGCTCGTCGATCGCCCGGCGTACTTTCGCGCGCATCTCGGGACTGGCTCCGTAGGCGTTGCGCAGCACCTTGGAGACAGCGGTCGTGGACACCTTGGCGTGACGCGCCACGTCGACGATCGTGACGCGACGCTGCGGTGCTGGCGGCTCCATCCGGGCGCCCTCCGGCGTAGTGGGGAACGTTGCCGCAGAGTGTACGGACGAAGGCACAGATCAGTAAGGCGATGACCGAGGTCGGGCTGCCCTCGAGTCGTAACAGAAGTGCAGCGTGCGCGGCATCTTGACGTCATGCGGGACGCTCTCTAAGGTCTGGCAGCACCTCGTGGGAAACGTTACCCACGACCAGGCCAGCACCCCGTGTCGGAGCGCATCCCCTAGATGCAGAAACCAGCTCGCTGTCGTACGTCGGCGAGCCGATCGAAGCTCCTGTCGCGTCAATGATTGAAACGTTTCAAGGAAGAGGTCCGCCTGTGACCCTCGCCCCGCACGAGCACCTTCCGGACCACGACCGAATACCGCGCACGACACCGGTGGCCAAGACCCGCCGACCCCGCACCACCCCGCCCTGGTGGTTCGCGCTGCCGGCCCTGCTGCTGTTCGCCTTCGTCGTCCTGGTGCCGAGCGCTCGCGGCGTGTATTACGCCTTCACCGACTGGGACGGCCTGAACCCCGATTTCTCCTTCGTGGGACTGGGCAACTTCGCCGACATGTTCAGCGACGCCGACGCCAAACAGGCGATCTGGCACACGCTGTTGATCGCCGTATCGATCACGTTCATCCAGAACGCGCTGGGCCTGGCGCTGGCCCTCGGGGTCAACACGGCCATCAAGTCCCGCAACCTGCTGCGGGTGTTCCTGTTCGCCCCGGCCGTGATCACCCCGATCGTCACGGCGTACCTGTGGCGGAACCTGCTCGGCCCACAGGGGGCTGTCAACAGCTTGCTGGGTGCGGTGGGCCTGGACGGCTGGCGACAGGACTGGCTCGGCAGCCCGAGCCTCGCGCTGTGGTCCGTGGTCGCGGTGATCGTCTGGCAGTTCGCGGGCTACTCCATGGTCATCTTCGTCGCCGGACTGCAGTCGGTGCCGAAGGAGGTCCATGAGGCGGCGGAGATCGACGGGGCCGGTCCCGTACGGCGCTTCTGGTCCGTGACCCGGCCCCTGTTGGCACCGGCGATCACGATCAACCTGATGCTGTCGATCATCGGCGGCATCAAACTCTTCGACCAGGTCTACGCCCTGACCGGCGGCGGACCGGGGCACGCGACCGACACCATCTCGACGCTGATCTACAAAGACGCCTTCACCCTGGGCGAGTTCGGATACAGCATCGCCCTTGCCGTGGTGCTGACGATCATCGTCGCGGTCGCGTCCACCGGGCAGTACCTCGTGCTGGCCCGCAACGAGAGGGCCGTGTCATGAACCGCTACCGCCCGCGCACCCTCGCCCTCGAACTGGCGATGATCGCATGCGCACTCTTCGTCGGCTTCCCGGTGTACGTCCTGGTCAACCTGGCCGTACGGCCAACATCGGACAGCTCCTCGCCCATCGCGCCGACCACCTCGCCGACCCTGGACAACTTCACGCAGGCCTGGCAACAGGGCGCACTCGGCGGCGCGTTGGCCAACAGCGTGCTGGTGACGGTGTGCAGCGTCGCCGTCGTGCTGGCCGTGTCCTCCCTCGCCGCCTATCCACTGGCCCGGGTCACGGCACGCTGGTCACGCGGCACGTACCTGGTGGTCCTGCTGGGCCTGGTGCTGCCCTTCCAGCTCGCCTCGCTGCCGCTCTACCAGACGATGCGGGACCTCGGCCTGCTCGGCACCCCGTGGGCGCTGGTCCTCTTCTACTCCGGTCTCCAAGTGCCGTTCACCGTCTTCCTCTACGTCGGCTTCCTGCGCGCGCTGCCCCGCGACTTTGAGGACGCCGCCCTGATCGACGGCTGCACACCGCTCCAGGGGTTCCGGCACGTGGTGCTGCCGATGCTCAAGCCGGTCACCGTGACGGCCCTGGTGCTCAACACGGTCGCCGTCTGGAACGACTTCTTCACCCCGCTGCTGTACCTCAGCGGCAGCGCCCAGCAGACCATGCCGGTCGCGATCTCCGGGTTCGTCGGTCAGTACGTCACCGACTGGAACCTCATCTTCGCCGCGCTGGTGATCAGCATCGTGCCGGTCCTGGTCGTCTACTTCCTGCTCCAGCGCAGCATCATCAACGGCTTCGCGGGAGGGCTGAAGGGATGACGCGCAACTCCCACCCGACACCCACGGCTTCTTCTCCGAGGGAGACATCATGAAGACACGCACATCAGCGGCCCTGCTGGCCGCAGTGACAGCCACCTCCCTGCTGGCCGCATGCAGCGGCGGCACCAACACGGGCGACTCCGGCGACGGAGGAGGTTCCAAGACCCTGACCCTCGCCTCGGTCGACCAGGGCTCCGTCGAGGACATCGTCAAGGCGTTCGAGAAGGCCAACCCCGGTGTCAAGGTCCGCCACACCACCAGCGGCGCCGACCAGTACCAGCAGCAGATACGGACCCAGCTCTCCTCGGGCACCGCCCCCGACGTGATGTCGGTCTGGCCGGGCAACGGCAACCCCGCCGCCACCTACGTCCTGGCCGAACCCGGCTATCTGCGCGACCTCTCCGACCAGCCCTGGGCCGCCGAGCTGCCCGACGCGATCAAGACCGTCGCCCAGTACGAGGGGAAGACCTACAACGCCGTCTTCGGCCAGAACGGCATCGGCGCGGTCTACAACCAGCAGGCCATGGAGAAGGCGGGGCTCACCCCACCCGACACCTGGACCGAACTCCTGGCGTTCTGCCGGGACGCGAAGGCCAAGGGAACCCCCGCCTTCGCGCTGGGCAACCAGGACAACTGGGTGACCCAACTGGTCCAGTACGCGCTGGTGGCCACCACCGTCTACGGCAAGGACCGCGACTTCGACCAGAAGATGCAGGCCGGTGAGGCCACCTTCGCCAAGTCGCAGTGGACCACCGCCCTGGACAAGTACCTGACGATGGAGAAGACCGGCTGCTTCCAGGAGAACCCCCTGGGCACCAACTACGAGGCCAGCCAGCAGCTCGCCGCCACCGGCAAGACGCTCGGCATCGTCCAGGGCAACTGGGTGATCGCCCTCCTCAAGGGCAAGAACCCGCAGGGCACGTTCACCTTCAAGGCCCTGCCCGCCACCGACGACACCTCGGCGACCCTCATCCCGGCTGCCGCCGGCGCCGGCTACGGCGTGAACGCCAAGGCGAAGAACGAGGATCTCGCGCTGAAGTTCGTGAACTTCGTGATGTCGCCCGAGGGCATGAACCTGTTCGCCGAGAAGCAGGGCGGTCTGCCCGCACTGTCCGACACGGGCTACGCGGTCGACCCGTCCCTGACCGAACTCTCCACGTTCATCAGGGCAGACCGCACGGTGCCGTTCATGGACCAGCTGTGGCCCAACGCCAAGGTCCAGCAGACCATGCTCAGCGGGCTCCAGGAGATTTTCAGCGACCAGTCCACCCCCGACGAGCTCCTCAAGGAAATGGACGCCGACTACAAGGCCGGCAGCTGACCCCCTTCTCCCGCTTTCCAACACAGCACTCGGAAGCTGAATCGCACAACCGGAGGTTTAGTCATGCCCGAAAACACCAACCGAGCACTCAGCCGTAGACAGGTGGTGGGCACCATGGCCGTTTCCGCGGCAGGGCTGGCTCTGCCCCTCGTCCCCGTACAGGCCGCCTACGCCGACGAGGCGGGCGACAGCCGGGGCGCGAAGGTCACCGGTCTCGCCGTCGACGGCCGTGCGGACAGCCCGCTCGGCGTCGACGACCCCGCCCCGCGGCTGAGTTGGCGGGTGGTGGGCGCCGACGCGGGGTGGACCCAGTCCGCGTACCGGATTCGCGCGGCGCGCACGGAGGAGGAGCTCGACAGCGGCCGGCTGCTGTGGGACAGCGGCAAGGTCCGCTCCTCGGCCCAGGCCGACATCGCCTGGCACGGTCCCGCCCTGGCCTCGCGCGACCGGGTCGTCTGGCAGGTGCGGGCCTGGAGCACCGACGGCGACGCGACACCGTGGAGCCGCTCCGCCGCCTGGGAGATGGGGCTCCTCAAGCGCTCCGACTGGGGCGCGGCCCGGTGGATCGAGTACCCGGGCCGCACGGTCGACCAGCCGCTGCCCGTCTTCGCCCGAGCCTTCCGGGTGGACCGGGGCAGGGTCGTCAGGGCGCGGCTGTACCTCTCCGGCGTCGGCCTGCACGTGGCCCGGCTCAACGACAAGCCCGTCACCGACGAGGTGCTCGCTCCCGGCAACTCCAACTACCAGCTCTCCACCGAATACAGGGCCTACGACGTCACTCGCCTCGTCCGACCCGGTGACAACACCCTGGGCGTCGAACTGGGCCATGGCACGGCACTGGTGACCAGGTCCGTGACGAACCCGGCCACCGGCCGCACGGCCCCGTACAGCTGGTGGCAGAGCCAGTTCAAGGGCAGCGGCACCCTCGTCGCGCCCGCCGCCGAGGGCGCCACCAGCGTCAAGGTGAGCAGCGTGGCCAACTACCACGTCGGCGGCACCGTCAACATCGACACCGATGACGGCGGCGAGCGCCTGGAGTCGCGGACCATCACCGCGATCGACAGCACCGACATCAGCTTCCAGCCCGGCCTCACCTCAGGGCACGAGAGCGGCGCCACCGTCACCGCCTCCGGCAACTCCCTTGCGAGCACCGACCCGAGCGCGGGCGCGGCCGTCCCCCCACGCCTGATCGCCCGTCTGGAGCTCACCAAGGCCGACGGGACGGTCGAGACCGTCGTCAGCGACCGCTCGTGGAAGACGGCCCTCGGCCCGACCACCCTCGCCAACTGGTACTCCGGCTCCGACTACGACGCCCGCCGCGAGCAGCCCGCCTGGACCGCCCCCGGCGCAGACCTCGGCGCATCCGCGAGGCGGCGCGACGGCTCCGCCACGGGCTGGGTCGACGCCGGAATCGCCCCGCCGCCGAACCTGACCACCGAGCTGGTCTGGCGTATGGCCGAGCCGCTCAAGGTCGTCGACAGGATCCGCCCGGTCAGCGTCACCCAGCCCCAACCCGGCGTGTGGGTCTTCGACTTCGGGCAGAACTTCGCCGGCTGGCCGCAGATCGGGCTCGACGGCCCGCTCCCGGCCGGAACCACCGTCAAGCTGTACCCCGCCGAGTCGCTGAACGCCGACGGCACCGTCCACCAGGCCTCGATCATGGGCGGCGGCGCCAACCGCGGCACCAACATCTTCGCCGCCTACACGACGTACGGCGACGAGCGGGGCGAAAGCTGGCACCCGCAGTTCCACTACTTCGGCATGCAGTGGCTCCAGGTGACCGGCCTGCCCGAGGGCTACGTACCGACCCGGGACACGGTCACCGGCCTACAGATCCACGCGGACGTGCCGGATACCGGTTCCTTGCGGACCTCCGACGACCGGATCAACCGCATTCACCGTATGGCCCGTTACTCGACCATGAGCAACACCATGTCCACCTTCACGGACTGCCCCGGCCGCGAAAAGCTCGCCTACCCCGCCGACTACGTTCAGCCCTTCGGCTCCCTGCACCGCACCTTCGGATACTCGGCCTACCTGCGCACCATGCAACGGCACCTGGCGGAGGGCCAGTCCAGGGCGGGCGACAACATCGGCAACGTGGCGCTCAAGGCGCCCGTGTACGACTGGGGGTACGCCGGCCGGTTCGGCGACGAGATCAATTGGGGCAACGGCATCGTCCTGGTGCCGTGGCTGCTGTTCGAGACGTACGGCGACACGCAGTTGATCAGCCGCTACTACCCGCAGATGCAGGCCTTTCTGAACTTCATCAGAACCAGGAAGGTGGGCACCGGCGCGGACGCCTACCTTGTGAACGCCGCCCTGGCCGACTGGATCGCCAGTGAGAACACCTCGGGCCGCATCACGGGAACCTGGGGCTACTACCAGATCGCCGACCGTATGGCCCGGATGGCAGCGCTCATCGGGCGCGACGCGGACGCGTCCGAGTACCGCAGCCTCGCTGCCAACATCAGGGTCGCGTTCAACGACGCCTTCTACAACTCCTCGCTCGGCCGCTACACCGCCGAGGGCGAGCGGGGCAGCGCCGGGGCGACCCAGGCCGCGCAGGCGCTCGCGCTGGACGAGGGACTGGTACCGGAAGGCGAACGCGGGAGGGTCCTCGACGCGCTGGTCGAACTGGTCCGTGCCCACCAGCCGTTCGGAGGCGGGCCGCACCTCAGCGGCGGCACCATAGGTCTCGCGCCGATCGTCAGGGCGCTGCACGAGGGCGGCCGGGACGATGTCCTCTGGGAGGTCCTCCAGGAGGACACCCGTCCCAGCTACGGCTACTTCATGGCGCCCACGGCGGCCAACCCCGGCGGGCTGACGACCGTTCCCGAGCAGTGGGACATGGGCAACTCCAAGAACCACATGATCCTGCTCCAGATCGAGGAGTGGTTCCACAGCGGCCTGGCCGGCATCCGCCAGGAGCGCGGCAAGGCCGGCTACCGCGAGCTGGTGATCGACCCTCGCCCGGTCGGCGGACTGACCCGTGTCGAGGGCAGCTACCGCACTCCGCACGGGCTGGTGTCCGCGGAGTGGACCCGCAAGGACGGCACGTTCCGGCTCGACATCGAGGTCCCGCCCAACACCACGGCGGAAGTTCGGGTGCCCACCGGCGGACGTACGGCCCAAGTGTCCGGTGACAGCGCAGAGTTCCGGGGCGTGCGGGGCGACCGTGCCACCTATGCCGTGGCCTCGGGGCGGTACACGTTCACGGCCCGCGAAGCCCAGAGGGAGACGGTGTGAGCCATGAAGCAAGCAGTGCGGAAGGCATCGCGGACGGCGCGATCCGTCGCCGTACCGTGCTCGCCGCGACGGCCGGCGCCGTGACCATAGGAGCGGGTGCCATGGGAGGCGGAACGAGTACGGCGGCCGAAGCGCCGTCTCGCGCGGAGGGTGGCGCGGTGTCGGGGCTGACCGTGGAACACCGCACCGATCCCCTGGGCATGGACGCCGCCCAGCCGCGCTTCGGCTGGCGTATGCGGTCCGCGGCCCGGGGGCGGAACCAGGGCGCGTACGAGATCCTCGTGGCGAGTTCCCCGGACCGGCTGACGGGTGCCCGTGCCGACGTATGGAACAGCGGCCGTGTCACCTCTCCCGACTCGGTGGCCGTCCGCTTCGCGGGCAAGGCCCTGCGGCCCTCGACCCGCTATCACTGGACCGTCACCGTCTGGGACGCCGAAGGCCGCCAGGTCGGCACCGCGTCCCCCGGCTTCTTCGAGACCGGCCTGATGACCACGGACGGCGTGGCCGGATGGGACGGGGCGCAGTGGATCGGGATGAAGGGCAAGACCCCCAACTCCGCCGGCGCACCCATGCTGCGGACGGAAGCAACCCTCAAGAACTGGGTCAGCGAGGCACGGCTGTACGTCTCGGCCCTCGGCGTGTACGAGGCCTACGTCAACGGACGCCATGTCACCGTCCCGCAGGACGGCGGCACCACGACCGAACTGCTACCCCCGGGCTGGACCAACTACGACGCCCGCGTCAACTACATGACCTACGACGTCACGGACCTCGCGACCCGGGAGCGAGCCGTCACGCTCGCCGCCGTCCTCGGCAACGGCTGGTACAACAGCCGTGCTTCCGAGGGCAGTACCTACTACTCCAGTGACGGAAACGCCCTGGCCCTCAAGGCCAAGCTGTTGATCCGGTACACCGACGGCTCGTCGCAGACGGTCGTCACCCGTCCGGACGGAGGCTGGAAGACCACGGACACCGGCCCCTACCGGGCCGACGACATCTACGACGGCCAGACCTACGACGCCCGCAAGGAGCTCTCGGGCTGGACGGCCCCCGGGTTCGACGACTCCGCCTGGTCGGACGTGGAACGGGTGGCGTTCGAGGACAAGTACCCGGACGTGCAGCTTCTCGCCCACCCGGCCGAGACCGCCCGTTTCATGACCCGCTGGGACCGCCGACCGCAGTCGGTCACCGTCGTCACCGGAGTGACCGGCCAGGAGGGCAGCCCCCACGGCAGGGGGCGCCTCGTCGTGGACCCGGCCCGCACAGTGACGGACCCCGCGAAGGCGGCCACCGCCTCGGTCACGATCGGCGCCGGCGAGACCGCCGTCTTCGACCTCGGCCAGAACATGGTCGGCGTGGCCCGCTACAACCTGCGCGGACCGGCCGGAGCGCAGGTCGAGTTCAGGTTCGGCGAGATGCTCAACGACGACAGCGCCGGCGCCGACGGCCCGGAGGGCTCGCTGTACCGGGCCAACCTCCGCAGCGCCAAGGCCACCAGCACGTACATCCTCAAGGGCGACCGGCAGGGCGAGACCCACCAGGACTCCCTGACCTTCTACGGCTTCCGCTACGTATCCGTCACCACGACGGAAACCGTCACGATCACCGGCCTGACCGGAAAGGTCGCCACCTCCGCGATCCGCGAGACCGGCACCGTCACCACCAACGACCCCGACATCAACCAACTGGCGAGCAACATACGGTGGGGCCAGCGCGGCAACTACCTCTGGGTGCCCACGGACTGCCCGCAACGCGACGAACGCCTCGGCTGGACCGGCGACACCCAGGTCTTCTCCACCACCGGCCTCTACAACGCGGACGCCGGAGTCTTCCTCAGCCACTTCCAGGACACCGTCGTCGACTCCGCGATCATCTACGGCGCGGACAAGGCGCAGTTCACCGGGGTCGCGCCGGGCGGACGCTACAACTTCCCCGGCGGGGGCAGCGGTTGGGCGGACGCCGGTGTCATCGTCCCCTGGACCGTGTGGCAGATGACCGGTGACGCGACCGTCGTCAACGCCAACTGGCCCGCGATGACCCGCTACCTGGACTGGATCCGGCAGCAGACCGGCGACACCTACGCCGGCCAGGGCTCCCTCACCGGCGACTGGCTGGCGCCCCAGAAGACCAGCGCCCAGCTCATGAGCGACGTCTACTACGGCTACATCGCCCAGCTCATGGCCCAGATGGCCCGCGCGACCGGCAGGCAGGCGGAAGGGGAAGAGTACGAGGGGCTCTTCGGACGTATCAGGCAGGCGTTCATCACCAAGTACCTGAGCACCGAGGGCGGCACCGTCACGGTGAAGTCCAGCCTGGGCGAGGCCTCCCCGATCGAACCGGGCGCCGACCCCGACCAGAAGACGGAGGACAACAGCCAGACAGCGCTGCTGTGGGTCCTCAAGCTCGGCTTCTACGAGACAGAGGCCCAACGCCGCACGCTGGTGGGTCACTTGGCGGACAGCATCGGCAACGACGCGGCCTACAAGGCGGCCCACCCGAACAGCAGCCGGGTCAGGTACGCCGAGAACACGCTGTCCGTGGGCTTCCTCGGCGTCAACGTCCTCGCCCCCGTCCTCACCGACGAGGGCCGCGCGGACCTGGCGTACAAGCTGCTCCACCAGGACGCCCTGCCCTCCTGGCTCTTCTCGGTGCGGAACGGTGCCACCACGGTCTGGGAGCGCTGGAACTCCTACTCTCAGGACGACGGCTTCGGCCCGGTCAGCATGAACTCCTTCAACCACTACGCCTACGGCGCCATCATGGAGTGGATGTACGCGTACATGGCCGGCATCGCCCGCGACCCGGAGAGCCCCGGCTTCAAGCGCTTCCTGCTCCAACCCCACATCGACCCGACCGGCGGGATCACCCAGGTGTCGGCTTCGTACGAGTCGCCGTACGGCCTGATCAAGAGCGAATGGAAGCTGGAGGACAGCGGCAGGGACCTTGTGTACGACGTGGTCGTGCCCGCGAACAGCGAGGCGGTACTGCGCCTTCCGGCGGCGTCGGCCGATTCGGTTCGTGAGGGACGGACCCCACTGGCACGGGCGGAGGGCGTGCGCTTCATCGACTACACCGATGGCGAGTACGTCTGCCGGTTGGCGTCGGGCCGATACCGGATCACCGCCAAGCTGCGGTGACGGGCGGCGGCTGAGAGGACGCACGGTCGGAATATCCATTAAAACTGATTTGTGAGTCGATAACTCACAAATGGGCACCTGATTCCGACCGTGCCTGGCCGACCTCCACCCCGCGAACGACCCGAGAGGCCCCTCATGACAACCGCCACCCCCCAGCGACTCACCCTCGTTGGCGCTGGGAACATGGCCCGCGGCATTGCCACCCGCGCCCTGGCCGGCCGGCACACGGTCCGGATCTTGGGGCGTGACACCGCGAAGGCCGAGAAGCTCGTCGCCGACCTGGCCGGCACCGCCCCGGACGCCGACGTCCGCGTGGGCGGCGAACAGGACGTCGCCGCCGCCGACATCGTCGTCCTGGCCCTGCCCTTCGAAGCCGCCAAGGCAGTGGCCGCCTCGCACGCGGCAGTCCTGGACGGCAAGACCGTGGTCGACATCACGAACCCCGTGGACTACGCGGGCTGGACCGGCCTCACGGTCCCGGCCGGCACCTCCGCCGCCGAAGAGATCGCCGCCTCGGCGCCGGGCGCGCACGTGGTCAAGGCTTTCAACACCACCTTCGCCGGAACCCTGGCCGCGGGCTCATTGCCCGACGGCGTTCCTCTGGACCTGTTCCTGGCGGGTGATGACGAGGAGGCCAAGGGGCAGGTGGCCCGCATCGGCCGGGACGGGGGCATGCACGTCATCGACGCCGGTCCGCTCGCCCGCGCCCGCGAACTGGAGGGCTTCCAGTTCCTCCACATGGCCCTACAGGGCAGTCTCGGGTCGAACTGGATGAGTGGTATCAAGATCGTGCTTCCGTAGGCGGTACCACGGCACCCAGATGGAGCAGTGCGGCCGCGACAATGACACCGTCGTCGAAGCGGCCGCCCGTGCGCTGTGGTCAGGCGGTCGTGCCGGTCACCGAGATGCCGGACTTGGTGACGTGGTACGTCGCCGTGGCGCCGCTCCAGAAGTGGAATGTGAGCGTGATGCGCGAGCCGTCCCTGACCGAGTTGAAGAACTCGGGGGTCAGTTTGATGGCGTCGGCGGTGTAGGCCGAGAAGGCGGTGTCGTACTGCTGGTACGAGGTCCAGTTGGCCGGGCCCGCGTTGGTTCCGTCCTCGTACCTGGCCTCCATCGTCGCCAGGATGTCGCCACGGAACTGTGTGGGGATGCTGAACGCGCTGGTGTTGCCGGTGGCGTTCGACAGCACGGGGGTGTCGTACGTGATCACGTCGATCCGCCAGGGGACGCCCCTGGAGAACCTGGCCTCCAGGGTGGCGTTGACTCCGTACGCCCGGTCGCCGGCCAGCCGGGTGAGTGCGGTGGACGTCAGGGTGAGCTGGTTGCCGGAGACCGAGTAGTCGGTGCCTCTGAGCAGCTCGCTGCCCGCGTGCCAAAGCCCCTGGAAGTCGGTGGTGTTGGGGTTGAGCGTGAGCGTCTTGCTGGTGATGGCACCCGACTTCGGGAGGAACACCCGGTCGCTGGAGGCGGTTCCCGAACGCGTGGTCCAGCTCGACTTGATCTGGGCGAACAGCGCCGGATCACGCCATTGCAGCGTGTTGCGGTTCAGGAACTGACCGGCGTCCCACAGCATCGTGGTGAACTTGCGCTGGCGGGCGTAATTGCCGAGGAACTCGAAGTACTTGAGCTGCTCCCCGGGCTCGATGATGCCGAGACGGTTGTGGTCGTAGGCGAGCAGGGCGTACTCGCCGATGATGACCGGGATGCCCTGCGCGACGAAGGTGTTGTAGACCCGGTCGAAGGTGCCGGTGAGGTCCTGCTCCGAGGTGGCGTCGAAACGGGTGTACCCGGCGATGTTCACGCTGAACGGCCAGAACCCGTAGAAGTGGACGGTCGTGGCCACCATGGGGTCGTTGAGGGCGGTCAGTTCGGCGGCCAGTGCGTCCAGTCGTGACTGGTCCGCGTTGGTGTAGAGCGTGGGCAGGACGAGTAGACGGCTCGCGTTGTTGCCGCCGGACGCGCGGACGATCCGGTGGAACTCGCTGTTGAGCTCCTTGAGCAGCCGGTAGTTCTCGTCGTCGCCCGAAGTGCCGCTGAACGTCGGCTCGTTGACGCTCTCGAAGACCACCCTGGACGACGTGTCCCGGAACGTCGCCGCGATCTGGGTCCAGATGGCGTTGTACCGGGCGAGGACGGTGTCGTGGTCGGTCGACAGCTGGTTGACCCACATCCATGAGTCATGGTGCATGTTGAGCAGAACGTACAGGCCCTCCGCCTGCGCCCAGTCGACGACCTGCTTGACCTTCGCCATCCAGGCCGCGTCGATCGTGTAGGCAGGCGCCGGACCCTGGTGGATGCCCCAGGTGACGGGGAGCCGGATGCTCTTGAACCCCTGCGACTTGACCTTCTTCAGGAGCGCCTGGGTCACGGGCGGGTTGCCCCAGGAGGTCTCGTCCGGGATGGCGTCGTAGGTGTTGCCCATGTTCCAGCCGGGCTGCATGGCCGCCACCGCGCTGCGTGCCGCGGGGGAGCCGGCCGACGCCGACGGTTGCGTATCGGCGTGCGCGGCGACCGGTACCAGGGGAAGCAGGACGATCGCCAGAGCGAGTGCCGCCAGACGCCGCACGGGTCTTGAGGATCCGCGTCGCCGGGCCAGGAGTCTTGCCAATCTCGTCATCACGTGGGCCTTTCACGGTGGGGGACGGCGAAGGGCTTGCAGGACGTGCCGAGTTGAAGCGGGGGTCGTACGCGTGAGCTTTGCGTGTCGAATCCGCGCGCAGGAAACTTTCGTCAAACGCGCCGGAGAATGTAACAAGGAGGCGTGCTGTTAGCTACCTGTCCGACCGGACGAAGTGCCAGACTGCTGCCGTACACGCAGAGGGGGGAGGACCACCTTGGCGGACCGCGGAACCGACGGGGCCCGGCCGGTGACCATCGCCTATATCGCCGAGTCGGCGGGGGTGTCGGTGCCGACCGTGTCCAAGGTGATCAACGGCAAGTCGGGGGTGTCCGCGGACACGCGCGCCCGGGTCGAGGAACTGGTCAACAGATACGGCTACCGCAAGCCCGCCGGCGCGAACCGCAACAACACCGTGGAACTCGTCTTCCGCGAGCTGGAGAGCATGTGGGCGGTCGAGGTCATCCGCGGAGTGGAGCGGGTGGCCCGTCGGCATGGCGTCGGCGTGCTGGTCTCCAAGTTCGGCCTGCATGACAGCACCCCGGCGACCTGGGACGACACCGTGTCCCGGCGCCCCAACTGTGTCCTTTCCGTCGCCCAGTTGTCCGAGGCCGAGCGGGAGCAGCTGAGGGCGAAGGGGATCCCGTTCGTCGTCTTCGATCCGACCGTCGAGCTTCCCGACGACGTCCCGTTCGTCGGCGCCACCAACTGGTCCGGAGGACGGGCCGCGACCCGGCACCTGGTCGAGCTGGGGCATCGACGCATCGCGATGATCAGCGGGCCCGAGACCGTCCTGTGCTGCTGCGCCCGCATGGACGGCTACCGCTCCGCACTGCAGAGCGCGGGCCTGCCGCTCGATCCCGAACTCGTCGTGCACACCGGCCTGACCCGCGAGGACGGCCGCGCCGCGGCCGGCGCACTGCTCTCCCTTCCGGAGCCGCCCACCGCGATCTTCACGGCCAACGACCTTCAGGCACTGGGCGTCTACCGAGCCGCCCGCGATGCCGGACTGCGCATCCCGGAGGACCTGAGCGTGGTCGGCTTCGACGACCTGCCGGTGGTCGCGTGGGTGGAACCGCCCCTGACCACCGTCCATCAGCCGCTGACCGAAATGGCCGTCGCGGCAACCGAGATGGCACTCGCCCTCGGCCGCGGCGAGGACGCTCCGCAGGCTCGCCTGGAGATCGGGACGACCCTGACCGTCCGCGCCAGCACCGCGCCGCCGAAGAACTGACGAAACTGTCGCACTCGAAACAGAGAAACTTTCCAGGCTGCCATCAAGGGGTGACGACCTATTGACCGAGGCGGTCGAGCCAGTCGGCCACCTCTCCTTCGGCGCTGTCCATGTCGTCCCGCGAGATCGTGAGCGCGTTGCCGATCACGTTGGCGTCGGAAAGGGTTCCGGTGATGGTGTCAACGGTTCCCGACAGACGGCTTCCGCCGTGGGTGCTGAACAGGATGATGTTCTTGCCGGAGAAGTCGTGCTGCTCGAGGAACGTGTACATCGGCATCGGCAGGTCGTACCACCAGATCGGATAGCCGATGAACACGGTGTCGTAGTCGTCAAGGTTCGGGATCAGCGCCTTGAGCTTCGGCCTCGCATCCGTTTCCTGCTGTTCGAGTGCGAGATCTTCGAGCGTTCCATGATCGAGGGGAAGCTCTTCCGCCGTCTCGATACGGAACACCTCGGCGCCAGTGCGCTCACCGATGATTTGGGCGACGTACTGAGTGTTTCCGAGAACCTTTCCATCAACGACGTGCGTACTGTTCGACTCGTCTTCGCTCATGCCGTTGGGGTCATCGGTCTCCGGCAACGAGAAGTAGGCGACCAAAGTGCGCGATTTATCCAGCGGGGCGACGGTTTCCGTGGACTCCGTATCGTCGGTGAGGGCCTCGCCTGCTCCTCCTATGATCGAACAGCCTGCGACGCTGCTGCCCGCCAATGCGACGGTGGCCAGCGCAAGAAAACTGCGGCGTGTGGTGTTTGTCATCGTATGAACTCCGTATCTACATGGTGAGACGTTCTTGGTGTATTCGTCGTCCGGAGACCCCAATTCGCCGCAAAAGGCGCTGGTTTGCCAGCACGGCAGGGTTGGGGCCCACAATGAAGAACGCGCCCGTCGCGATCGCCTTTGCGGAAAGCGTGTTGGCGAGGTCTTCGCGGCGGAATCGGCCGACGCTGATGGTGACCTGCAAACGGTTACCGGACGCCGCCTGGTATTCCTCGAGCACGTCGCGGTAGTAGGCGTCCTCCGGCCTGCGCACGGCCCACAGCAGGTGAATCCTTCGCGTGGTGTGATGCGCTGCGGCCAGACTGAGCAGCGGCGCGACCCCCGCGCCCATCCCGACGAGGACGAGCGGAGCTGCACGGTCCTGACCCTGGATGATCGACTCGAAGCGGCCGAACGGCCCCTCCAGGCGCACGCGGGTTCCCACTTCGACGCCGTCGAGGCGGCGGGTGAAGTCGCCGTGCTGGCGAATCGTGAAGGTCAGTGTCTTCTGGTCGGCGTCGGTCACCGAGAAGGGATGCCATTCCCCGCTCACCGCGGAGGACCCCTCGAAGCGGAGGAAGAAGAAGTCGCCGGGTTGCAGGGCCGCTGCCTTGCTGTCGAGGCCGATGGACACCCTGCGGGTTGAACCGCCGCGCGCGTCATTGCTGATGACGCTGCCCATCAGATAGGTATCGGGCGCGATCCACTTCTTCCAGGCGTAGAGGCCCAGCGCCGTCACCGTGTAGAGATCGAAGAGCACCATGAACGCGAAGTACTGGTTCACTCTCACGAGCAGGTGGGCGTGCAGCCAGATCATTGCCACGACGACCAGGTTGAGCCGATGAATCCAGACGGACAGTTGGCGGCGGAAGACCTTCTCCAGAAGTCCCTTGGCCCGCAGGAGCAGTCTCGATCTGTCGACCAGCCATCCGCTCATGAAGAACACCGCGAAGCACAGTACGGTGAGCGACAGGTAGAAACTCCAATCCCCCAGGTCCCGGGCCAGACCACTCGGCGAGTAGGAGTATTCGCGGTGCACATACGCCGCGACGATCGCCAACACGCCGAGCATCCCGTGCAGGCCGTACAGAGCCGGCAGCCCCACGAAACGGTGCACCCAGAACGGTCTCACGCTGAGGACGATGGACAACAGCCACCAGGTATAGGCGATCAGACCGAGGAATACGTAGAACTTCAAGGGTCCGGGATCATCGGACAAGGAGTCGTAGGTCTGCACCAGCGGGAAAGGAAACACCACCGCCAGACTCCAGAACAGCAGCTTACGCAGCATTGCCAGAACTCCAGCCGGGCGGGCGCGTGTCCCGAACGTTTTGCAGGTTGACGTAGATGAGTGCCGCCATGGTCAAGACGGCAACGGTGATCAGAGCGATCACCTTGTATTTCGGCTTCACACGGACGCCCTGTTCCTGGTTGATGTCTACAGAAGGCCGACACGGCGCAGCCACGACCGGACGGCACCATCGGCGTCCCGGACTTCCTCGCCGCGTACCGCTAGCCCCTCGCCGATGGTCGCGCCCCGACAAGTCGCCCTGTAGTCACGATCGGTGGAGCCAAGACCGCTCATCGCATGCGTCGTGAACGGAAAGACCGTCTTGCCGCCGAAGTCGTACCTCTCGGCGAAGGTCGACATGATCATGGGTGCCCGGACGTTCCAGATGGGGCTGCCGAGCAGCACCGTGTCGTAACGCTCGATCGAGGACGGGAGATCGACGATGGCCGGCCGCGCATCGGCGTCCTGCTCGCGGACATTGCGCGCGACCGTCTCGTCGTAGCCGAAGGGGTAGGGATCGACTGCCTCGATGCGGTGTACGTCGCACTCGATGCGCTCGCTGATCATCCCGGCGAGGACTTCGGTGTTACCGACCTTGAGGTTGGTGCGCTCGCCGTAGGAGAAGTTCTCGCCCGGCCGGGAGTAGTAGGCCAGCAGCACCCGCTTTCCGGGTGAAGCCGCCGAGGAAGCCCGGTCGGTGGTCTCCGGCTCGCTCTCGTCGGGCGAGGCCGTGGAACAGCCGGTCACGACTGCCGCTCCTCCCAGGAGCACGCCGCGAAGGAGCGTGCGCCGCCCGGGCGTGATGTGCTGCTTCTGGGTCATGGTGAAGTCCTGGTCAGTCGTGGATGCGGACATTGCCGATCCGGCTGACCTGCGCCGGGTCGCGGTGGTCGAAGAAGAGGGAACCGCCCGTGTCCAGGGTGGCGATGGCCGCCATCTGGTCGTCGGTGAGCTCGAAGTCGAAGACGTCGAGGTTCTCCTTCATCCGGTCGGCGCGGACCGACTTGGGAATGGCGACGACGTCCCGCTGGACCAGCCAGCGCAGCACCACCTGCGCCACGGACCTGCCGTGCTGCTCGGCGATGCCGCTGAGCACCGGGTGCGTGAAGAGGTTGTTCCTGCCCTCGGCGAAGCCGCCCCACGACTCGATCTGCACGCCACGCTCGCGCATCAACTCCTGGTCGTCCGTGCGCTGGAAGAACGGGTGGGTCTCGATCTGGTTGACCGCGGGCGTGATCTCGTTGCGGTCGATCAGGTCGACGAGCCGGTCGGGGTAGAAGTTCGAGACCCCGATCGCTTTGACCCGGCCCGCGCGGTTCAGGCTCTCCATCGCACGCCAGGAACCGTGGACATCGCCGTAGGGCTGGTGGATCAGGTACAGGTCGAGATAGTCCAGTCCGAGCTTGGCCAGCGAAGTCTCGAAGGCGCGCCGCGTGTTCTCCTCGCCGGTGTCCTGCACCCACAGCTTGGTGGTGACGAACAGTTCCTCGCGCGGGATGCCGCTGTGCTTGATGGCGCGGCCGACGGCCTCCTCGTTGCCGTAGGCGGCGGCGGTGTCGATGAGCCGGTAGCCGGCGGCCAGGGCCTCGGTGACGGCCTGTTCGGTCTGCTCCGGGGCGATCTGGAAGACGCCGAAGCCGAGGATCGGCATCGTGAGGCCGTTGTTGAGCGTGACGTACTGCATGGGAACTGCCTTTCTTGCGTACGAAGTTGGGGGCGGTCAGCGCGTGCGCCGAACCGGTTCGAGCAGCCAGGTGGCCACGATGCTCACCGCCACCACCGCCGCGCCGATCAGCAGACCGCTGTGCAGGCCGGAGACGAACCCGGTCCGGTCGGCGACCAGCGCGCCGAAGACGGCGACGGCCAGGGCGCCACCGAGCTGACGGGCCGCGTTCAGCACACCGCTCGCGACACCGGCCCGCTCGGCGGGCACCGTCTCCAGCAGCAGCGCCGTCAGCGCGGTCACGGCCATCGCGCCACCGGCGCCGACGGGCACCATCAGCACCACCGACAGCCAGACCGGGGCGCCGCCGGGCACCGCCACCATCGCCAGCAGACCGCCCGCCATGAGGCTCTGACCGATGATCACCGGTATCCGCGCACCGAACCGGGTCGCCAGCCGGGCGGCGACTGGGCCCATGAAGGAGGTGAGCACGGTCATCGGCAGGAACCCCACACCGGTGGCCAGCGCGCTCAGGCCGTGCACCTGCTGGAGATACAGCCCCAGGAGGAAGATCATCCCGTAGAAGCCGACGTTCAGGGCGAACCCGATGGCGACCGAGAGCGACATCGTGCGGGAGCGCAGCAGCGGCAGCGGCGTCATCGGATGCCGGCCACGGGCCTGCGCGACCAGGTAGACGACGGCCGCCACGACCGCCACGGCGAAGGCGACCAGGACCCGTGGAGTGCCGATTCCTTCCGCGCCGGCCTCGATGACCGCGTACGTCAGCGCACCCATGGCGGCGACAGCGGCCACCTGGCCGGTCCAGTCGAAGGGCACCTCCCGCCGTGGGGAGGGCTGGGCCCGCTTGAGGAGTGCCAGGGCCACCGCGCCGACGGGCAGATTGACGAAGAAGATCATCCGCCAGTCGATGACCGTCAGCAGCCCGCCGGCCACGGGACCTGCCGCCGCGCCGACCGAGCCGCTCACACCCCACAGAGCAATGGCCTTCGCGCGCTCCGCCGGGTCGGGAAAGGTCTCCCGCAGCAGCGCGAGAGACGACGGGACGACCATCGCGGCCCCGGCTCCCTGCACCAGCCGCGCGGCCACCAGGACGCCCAGATCCGGTGCCAGCCCACACACCACGGACGCCGCCACGAACAGGCCCAGGCCGACGGCGAACGCCTGACGGGCCCCGATGCGGTCACTGATCGCACCGGCGGACAGCAGGAACGCGGCGAAGGTGAGCGTGTACCCGTCCACGACCCATTGCAGCCCAGTCATCCCGCTGCCGAACCCGTCCCCGATCGACGGCAGGGCCACATTCACGATCATCGCGTCGACCATGATCGTGAAGAATCCGAGCAGTACGGCGGCCAAGGCCATCCGCCCACCGGACCGGCTCCGCGGCGGCAGACCAGCTGCTCCGGCGCGCAGTGAGGTGGACGAGGCGGACACGGACACGGGACGATCTCCTGCACTGGAAAACTGGAAAGGCGGGGGCTGACAGAGATCGAGCCTCGCGCCCTTTCCGGCCCAGTGGCAGGCCGGGCCATGCCGGGGGGTGGCGTTCAGGGGTAACGACAGGGCCCCCACACGTCTGCCATGCAGGTCAGAGCGGTGTGACACTGACGCTATGGCATCCGAGCAGAGCAGCAGCGGCGGCGGAGGCATGGAGCTGGGCCAGTTCCTCCGCGCCCGCCGCACCCAGACCAGCCCTGACCAGGTCGGCCTCACCGTGGGCAGCGGCCTGCGCCGCACCCCCGGTCTGCGCCGCGAAGAGCTGGCCACGCTCGCGGGCATGAGCATCGACTACTACGTCCGTCTGGAGCGCGGCAAGGAGACCCGCCCCAGCCCCTCCGTGCTCGACGCCCTCGCCCGCGCCCTGCGCCTCGACGACGCCGAGCACCAGCACCTGCGCGAACTCGCCGCCCGGGCCGCCCGGTACGCCCCCGAGTCCCCACCGCCGCCCAGCCGGACCGTGCGCCCGCACCTGAAGCTGGTCCTGGAGACGATGCGGCCGAACCCCGCCTACGTCATCAGCCGCAGCATGGACCTGCTCGCCTGGAACCCCGGCGGCCTCGCCCTGTACGCGGGCCTCGACGAGTGGCCGGCCACTCAGCGCAACCTCGCCCGCTACTGCTTCCTCCACCCGGCCGCGCGCACCCTCTACGGCGACGACTGGGCCTATGTGGTCCGCGGCTGTGTCGCCAGGCTCCGCGCCCAGGCAGGCATCGACCCGGACGCCCCCGACCTCACCAGCCTGGTGGGCGAACTCCTGCTCAAGAGCCCCGACTTCGCCAAGCTCTGGGAGCGCTACGACGTCGTCGGACCCGGGAAGATCCAGAAGACCTTCCACCACCCCCAGGTCGGCACCCTCACCCTCAGCGGCCAGAGCCTGCACATCGAAGGCACCCCGGGCCAACGCCTCGGCGTCTACACCGCCGAACCCGGCACCCCCGACCACGACGCCATGCTCCTGCTCGACCTGACCGCACCGCAGCCGGCCGGGCAGCCGGAAGCGAAAGCGGAGCCGGGGTCAGCCGGCTGACGACGTGGTTTCGTCCCGCGACGAGCCTGCCCTGTGCTGCGCCGGCTGCGCGCCGAGCAGGTCGAGGAGGACGAGCGAGTCGTACTCCGGCGTGCCCGGCTGGGCGTAGTACGCGATGAGCCGGTGTCCCGGGGTGCCCTCCAGCTCCATGGTCTGGTACCCGAGGGTGAGGTCGCCGACGTCCGGGTGGTGGAAGGTCTTGCGGCCGTGGGTCTGGCCCTTGACGTCGTAGCGCGCCCACAGTCGGGCGAACTCCGGGCTCTTCAGCAGGAGTTCACCGGCGAGCCGGGTCAGGTCGGGGGCGTCGGGGTCGGTGCCGGCCAGGGCGCGGAGCCGGGCGACACAGCCGCGGACCTGGGCGGCCCAGTCGTGGAAGAGGTCGCGGGCGGCGGGGTGCAGGAAGACGTACCGGGCGAGGTTGCGCTGCCGGGCCGGCCACTCGTCGATCCCGGCGAGCAGTCTCAACCCGCCGGGGTTGGCGGCGAGCAGATCGTTGGTGCGGCTGACCACGTGCGCGGGGTTCGGCCGCAGACTCTCCAGCAGCAGCTTCACACCCGGCCGGACGGTCCTGCTGGGCAAGGCCGGAGGGTTTGGCGCGGTGCGGGCGGCGCGGTGGGCCAGGCGGCGCAGGTGCTCGTGTTCGGTGCCCCCGCCTATGGGCTGCTCACGTGTCATGACGTTGAGTGTGCGGTCACAAGTAACCGGCCGGTAGGCGGTTGGGGGCCCTGTCGTTACCCCGGAACGCGGTTCCCCGGCTCAGCGCGGTCTGGCACGTGACACGCGTGGGAGGGAGCGTTGTCGGTGTGCCCCAGCATCGCCTTCTACGCCGAGTGGCCGAACGCCGAGGGCGCGGTCACCTCGCCCGAGCCCATCGTGGAAGGGCCAGGCACCGATGGCGCCCACGCCGAACTCGACGCGCTTCCCGCGCTGTTGCTGACGGACCGTCATATTCGGATACAAGGAAACCCCACTCATGCGAGCAACACTGATGTACGGCGCCGGAGACGTCCGGGTGGAAAACGTCCCGGACCCGTCGATCCAGCGGCCCACCGACGCCATCGTGCGTGTCGTCCGCTCCTGCGTCTGCGGCAGCGACCTGTGGCCCTACGGCTCCCTGCCCGCCTCGGAGCAGGGCCAGCGCATGGGCCACGAGTTCCTCGGGGTCGTGGAGGAGCTCGGCTCGGACGTCTCCGGGCTGAAGCGCGGGGACTTGGTCGTGGCTCCCTTCGTCTGGGCCGACAACACCTGCGACTTCTGCGCCGAGGGGCTGCACACGTCCTGCCGCCACGGCGGTTCCTGGGGGCGTGACGGCATCGACGGCGGCCAGGGTGAGGCGGTGCGTGTGCCGCAGGCCCAGGGCACGCTGGTCAAGCTGCCGGTGGCCGAGGACTCCGCGCTGCTGCCCTCGCTGCTCACCCTCTCCGACGTCTTCTGCACCGGCCACCACTGCGCCGTCACGGCCGGCGTCAACCCTCGTACGACCGTGACGGTCATCGGTGACGGCGCGGTCGGCCTGTCCGCCGTACTGGCCGCGAAGCGGCTCGGTGCCGAACGGATCGTCCTGATGGGCCGGCACAAGGACCGCACCGACCTGGGCCGCGACTTCGGAGCCACTGACGTCGTCGCCGACCGCAGGGAGGAAGGCATCGAGCGGGTACGGGAGTTGACCGGCGGCGACGGCACCCACACCGTACTGGAGTGCGTCGGGACGCTGCCCGCCCTGGAGATGGGTCTTGGCGTGGTGCGCGACGGAGGCACGGTCAGCCGGGTCGGCGCACCGCAGTACACCGAAGTGCCCCTGGGCTTCCCGGAGTTCATGCGGAATCTCACCCTCACCGGTGGCGTCGCCCCGGCCCGCGCCTACATCGACGAACTCCTGCCCGACGTACTGGAGGGCCGCATCGAGCCCGGCCGCGTCTTCGACCGGACCGTCAGCCTCGACGACGTACCGGACGGATACCGCGCCATGGCCGACCGTGAGGCCTTGAAGGTCCTCGTCCAGCCGTGACCCCCACCCACCGCACCCCCAAGGAACAGCGATGACCGGCACCACCCCGCTCCTCAAGCTGACCAACGGCGTCCAGATGCCCGCCCTGGGCCTCGGCGTCTACCAGAGCCCCCCGGAAGAGACCGCCGCCGCGGTCGAGACCGCACTGCGCGACGGCTACCGCCTGATCGACACCGCCGCCGCGTATCGCAACGAGGAACAGGTCGGCGAGGGCCTCAAGCGTTCGGGCGTGGACCGCGACGAGGTCTTCGTGACGACCAAGCTGTGGCTGACGGACTACGGCTACGACTCAGCGCTGCGGGCCTTCGACACCAGCCTGGCCAAGCTGGGCCTGGACCACCTCGACCTGTATCTGCTGCACCAGCCGGCGCCACTGGACCCCGAGCCCTGGTTCGCCGCGTACAAGGCCGCGGAAAAGCTCCTGGCCGACGGCCGGGTCCGGGCGATCGGCGTCTCCAACCACACCCCGGGTCTGCTGCGCACCCTCATGGAACAGACCGAGGTCGTGCCGTCGGTCAACCAGATCGAGCTGCACCCGTACTTCATCCAGCGTGAAGCGCGCGAACTGCACGAGCAGTTCGGGATCGTCACCGAGGCCTGGTCGCCGATCGGCGGGATCACCCGCTACTGGGCCCAGGCACCCAACGGCGGCCGCAGCGCCCTGGAGGAGCCGGTCGTCACCGCGCTCGCCGACAAGTACGGCAAGACGGCGGCCCAGGTCGTGCTGCGCTGGCACGTCGAGCACGGCGTGTGCGCGATCCCGAAGTCCGTCAAGGCACACCGCATCGCGGAGAACTTCGACGTCTTCGACTTCACGCTCACGCCGGACGAGGTGGCCGCCATCGACGCCCTCGACACCGGACTGCGCAGCGGGCCCGACCCCGAGAACGTCGGGCTGGACACGTTCGGCACCCGCTGACGCAGAACGGCGCTCCCTCAGACGTACGACCGCAGCCAGCGCAGCTTGGCCGCGTCGTGGTACGGGCCGCCGCCCTCGTGGTCGTTGAACTCGTACACCTCGATCGCCTTGTCGTCGTGCGCCCAGGAGTTGAAGGCCGCGAAGACGGTCGAGGGCGGGCAGGTCTGGTCTTCCAGGGCGGCCGAGAACAGGGCCGGGGCCCGGCCGCGGGCCGCGAAGTGGACGCCGTCGAAGTAGGAGAGGGTGCGCAGCACGTCCTCGCTGCGGCCGCGGTGCGTCTTGAGGTAGAGGGCGACCTCGCGGTACGGGTGACGGTCCGTCATCGTTACCGCACGCGGGTAGTCGCACAGGAACGGCACGTCCGGCGCGACCGCCGTCAGGTCCGGCACGAGCCCGCCCACCGCGATCGTGATCCCGCCACCTTGGCTGCTGCCGATCGCCACCGTCCGCGAGGCGTCGGTCAGCGGATGCGAACGCGCCGCCTCCACCGCCCGCACCGCGTCCGTGAACACCCGCCGGTAGTAGTAGTTCTCGGGCGCATCGACACCGCGCGTCATGAACCCGGGGAACGCGGGCGCGCCGCCCACCGGGTCCGCCGTACCGCCGCCACCGCCCCAGGCGCTGCCCTGGCCGCGAGTGTCCATCACAAAGTGCGCCCGGCCCGAGGACGCCCACAGCAGATGCTCGTGCGGCAGTCCGCGCCCGCCGCCGTACCCGATGAACTCCACCACCAGCGGCACCGGTTCCTCGGCCGCCGCGGGCAGCGTCAGCCAGCCCTTCACCGGATGACCGCCGAACCCGGCGAACGTCACGTCGTACACGGTCACCGTGGACAGCCCCGTGTCGACCGGCTCGAAACGGGCGTCCAGATCGTGCTCGCGGGCCTCCTCGAGCGTCTTGAACCAGAAGGAGTCGAAGTCCTCGGGCGCGACGGAGTCGCTGCGGTACTCGCGCAGTTCGTCGAGCGGAAGGTCGAACAGGGCCATGGATGACCGCCTTTGAGAGGAGGACGTGCGGATGATCACACGGTACGACGGTGATCGGATCTTTCGCCAGGTCATTGCCCCGGCCCAGGCCCTACGATGACGCCATGACGTCTGCCGCCCACGGTCCGGTCGAAACCGCGGAATTGCTGGTCAGGGATGCGGAACTGCTGGTCGTGGACGACGGGCGGGAGATCGCGGGCGGCTGGGTGGCCGTCTCCGGTGGTCGGGTCACCGCGGTCGGCCCGGCGGGCAGTGAGCCGGAGGCCGAGCGGACCGTGTCCGCCGCCGGACGCCTCGTCACCCCGGGTTTGGTGAACACGCATCACCACATCTACCAGAACCTCACCCGCTCCTACGGGCCTGCTGTCAACGGCTCCCTCTTCGACTGGCTGACCACGCTCTACCCGCTGTGGGCCGGGCTCGACGAGGAAGCGGTCTACGTCTCGGCGTACGTCGGCATGGCCGAGCTGCTGATGGGCGGCTGCACGACGTCGTCGGACCATCTCTACGTCCATCCCCGGCCGCTCCTCGTCGACGCCGAGATCCGCGCCGCCCGCGACATCGGCTTCCGCTTCCACGCCACCCGCGGCTCGATGACCCGCTCCGTCGAGGACGGCGGACTGCCGCCGAGGAGCGTCACCCAGAGCGAGGACGAGGTGCTCGCCGACAGCGAGCGGCTGATCGGGGCCCACCACGATCCGGAACCGGGCGCCCTCATCCGGGTCGCGCTCGCCCCCTGCTCACCGTTCTCGGTGACCCGGGAGCTGATGATCGCCACCGCGGAACTCGCCGAGCGTCATGACGTACGTCTGCACACCCACCTCGCCGAGGACCACGACGAGGACACGTACTGCCTGGAGACCTACGGCTGCCGGCCCGTGGAGTACTTCGAGGACACGGGCTGGCTGACCGACCGCAGCTGGGTCGCGCACTGCATCTACCCCAACGATGCCGAACTGCGCCGTCTCGCCGCCGCGGGCGTCGGTGTGGCGCACTGTCCGAGCTCCAACATGCTGATCGG
The DNA here is from genome assembly GCF_036173105.1 of Streptomyces sp. NBC_00287. Taxonomy (NCBI): domain Bacteria; kingdom Bacillati; phylum Actinomycetota; class Actinomycetes; order Kitasatosporales; family Streptomycetaceae; genus Streptomyces; species Streptomyces sp. NBC_00287. The sequence continues at coordinate 736,565 of NZ_CP108053.1, read as the reverse complement.
CGGCGGAACCGCGCGCGTGCGCGAGATGCGCGAGCTGGGCCTGCCCGTCGGCCTCGGCTGCGACGGCTCCGCCTCCACCGACCACGCCTCGCTCTGGCTGGAGACCCGCGGGGCGCTGCTGCTCGGCCGCTACCGCGGCGGCCCCGGCGCCATGACCGCACGCGACGCCCTCGACATCGCCACCCGCGGCTCGGCCCGCTGCCTCGGCCGCGCCGACGAACTCGGCCACCTCCGGCCCGGCGCCTGCGCCGACCTGGTGGTCTGGGACCTCCACGAGGTCGCCCTGGCGGGCGCGTTGAGCGACCCGGTGGAGGCGTGGCTGCGCTGCGGGCCCGCCCGCGCGTGGACGACGGTGGTCGGGGGCCGGGTGCTGGTCGAAAGGGGCGAGCCGGTGTTGCCGGGTCTTGCGGAGGCGCTGCGGCATCACGGGCGGATCGCGCGGCGCATGCAGGACGTCGGCTGATCAGGCCTGCCGCCGGCTCCACTGCGGCTCGGTCCGCGCCCACTCCCGTTCCCACTCCGCGAGCCGACGTGCGGCGGCGACGCGGCGGAACAGGGCGTGGCCGAGGAGAACCAGGCCCGCCGCGCCGGCCGTCGCGCAGGCGCCGATCGTCACGGTGTGCTGCCAGATCGTCGTCTCGCTCGGCGGCGGGGACACGCTGCGGCCGGCGGAGTCGAGCCACACGTCGACCCGGTCACCGCGGTGGGTGCCGGCCGGGACCAGGACCGTGCCTGTCTGCGGGCTGCCGTCCCGGTCCGCCCAGCGCACGGTCGCGCGCTGGTTGCGCTCGACGCCCTGCACTGCGGGAAGTGTGCCCCGGCCCCAACCGACGACCTCCGCGCGCACCCGGTGGCGGTCGGCACGCTGGGCCGTCGCCGTGGCCCGGGCGTCGTCATGCGCCCACCAGCCCGCCGCGGCCCCGGCCAACGGCGCTCCCAGGAACAGCAGGACGGCCACCACCAGTACCGTCCACGCCTCCACGACGTCCGACCGGCGCCGTAGCGGATTGGGCCGCCGACGCCAGCCGGGTACTCGGGTCCTCACATGCGGTCGGGTACCCGCCGACGCGCGCGGAAGTCAGCCGAAGCGCTCGATGCGGATCCGGTCCACCGGCTGCCCGGCCTCGACGAGCAGACGCGAGGCGTGCTCGGCGAACCCGTTGGAGCCGCACACATAGGCCTCCCACCCACCGTTCGGCTGCTCAGCCAGGAGTGGCGCCACATGTGCGGCCGCCATACGTCCCACCGGCACACCCTCCGGGGCGCTCCGCGTGAACACGGGCGTCGTCTCCGCGCCGTACTCCCGCGCGTAGATCAGTTCCTGGGGGCTGCGTGCCGAGACCAGCAGCCGCAGCGGTACGTCGAGCCCGTGCGCCCGGTGGTGGCGGACCATCGACATCAGGGGTACGACCCCGGATCCGGCGCCGATCAGGAGGGCGGGCCGGTCCCCGGGCCAGGCGAAGAAGCCGCTCACGGGCCCGCGTACCTCCACCCGGTCCCCGGGCCTGGCCACGGTGTGGAACCAGCCGGAGACCTCGCCGCCCTCCACATGGTCCAGGGTCAGCTCGATGTGCCCGGAATCGTCGGGCGCGGACGCGATCGAGTAATGGCGCTGGGCCGCGTAGCCGTCCTCGGCGGTCAGCCGCAGCATCAGATGCTGGCCCGGCAGATGCCCCGCCCAGGCGGGCACCGCGAGCCGGACGGTGGACGCGTGCGGGGTCTCGCGCCGGATCTCGGTGATGGTGGCGCTCTGCCACACCGCCGCGGTCTGATTGCTCACCGCGATACGTCCGGGCACGGCAAAGCGGGTCGGGGGAGTGAATGTCTCAGTCACCGGAGTACCGCTGCTCCTCCCAGGGGTTGCCACGCGCGTGGTAGCCGTTCTGCTCCCAGAAGCCAGGCTCGTCGTGGTCGAGGATCCTCAGGCCCGCGATCCACTTGGCGCTCTTCCAGAAGTACAGATGCGGCACCAGCAGCCGCGCCGGGCCGCCGTGCTCCGGGGCGAGCGGCTGGCCGTCGTACTCCCAGGCGATCCAGGCCCGCCCGCCGGTGAGGTCCGCGAGCGGGAGGTTCGTGGTGTACCCGGTGTGTGAGTAGGCCACGGCGTGGGTGGCGGAGGCATGGGGCCGGACCACACTCAGGAAGGCGTCCAGGGACACGCCCCCGAACCGCACCCCGAACTTCGACCAGCTCGTCACACAGTGGATGTCACCCGCGTACACCGATCCGGGCAGCGCGTGGGCCTCGTCCCAGTTCCAGGTGCGGGGCTCCTCGACCAGGCCGTCGACGCGGAATGTCCACTCCCCGGGCGTGAGATCCGGCGTGACCTCGGCGGACAGGACGGGCCAGTCGTCGCCCGCGTCGTACTGGCCCGGTGGCAGGCCGGAATTCTGGACGCGGGGGCGTCCGGTGAAGCCTCGGGTGACGTTCATGCGGGTGGTGCCTCCAGACCGCCGTGCGCGACGGCCGTGATCAGTACGTTGCGCATTCAACCGTACTGGTCCGAACGTAGGGGAATAGCCGTCGGCCGATCTTGCTTGGCTTCTGTGTCGGTGCGGGAGAGAGGGAGCAGATGTCCAAGGGGTACGACCGGGTCCTCGACAATCCGGCGCTGGCCGCGCTGACCGGCCCGCACGCCCACTTCGCCGAGCGGCGCGGCGGGGTGCTGCGCTACCCCGCCGAGGTGTCGCCCTGGGTGGCCCTGCCCGACGAGCCGGAGGCCGCCGACTGGGCGGACGTCGCCGCTCTCGCCGGTCCCGGCAACGAAGCCCTGCTGATCGGCTTCCGGGGCCGGACGCCCGAGGGCTGGGAGACCGTCTTCCGCGCCGACGGCGTGCAGCTCGTCGGCGAGGACGTTGCCGGGACACCGGACCCGGAGGCGGTCCGCCTCGGCCCGGCCGACGTACCCGAGATGCTCGACCTGGTCGCCCGCACCCGGCCGGGACCGTTCCTGGCCCGCACCCTCGAACTCGGCACCTACCTGGGCATACGCCGGGACGGCGCCCTCGTCGCCATGGCGGGGGAGCGACTGCGCCCGCCGGGCTGGACGGAGATCAGCGCGGTCTGCACCGACCCAGCCGTGCGCGGCCAGGGCCTGGCCGGACGCCTGGTACTCGCCGTCGCCCAAGGCATCCAGCAGCGCGGCGAGCGGCCCTTCCTGCACACCGGCGCCACCAACACGGGCGCGATCCGGCTGTACGAGTCCCTCGGCTTCCGCGAGCGCCGCACCACCGTGTTCCTCGGCACCCGGATCCCGGACGACCTTCTGGAGCCGGCGGCCTAACCGGCGTTGTAGCGCACCAGATACCCGGCGAACCGCTCCAGATCCTCCTCCGACCAGTCGGCCAGCCGCTCCCGTACGACCTCCCGCCGCCGCTCCGTGACCTGGGCGAGCAGCCGCCGCCCGGCATCCGTCAGATGCAGCACCTGCACCCGGTGATCGTCCGGGTCGAGGCTCCGCCCGATCAGCTCGTCGCGCTCCAGGGCCGCCACCTGGCGGCTCACGGTGGACTTGTCCAGGGCGTAGTGCGCCGCGAGATCGGTGGCCCGGCAGCCGCCGCTCTCCTCCAGATGCCCGAGCAGGGTGTACGACACCAGCGACAGCTCCGGGTGCATCCGTCCCGCCGAGGCGCGGGCACGGCGGGCGAAGGCCGTCATCTCGCGCTGGATGGTCTCCACGGCCGCGTCCGAAACGTCCCTCGTACTCATGGTTGCAGAGTACAACTCGGCAGACAGCGGCGGTGATCACTGGGTAGGCTGACGCCCCGTCCGCGGATCGTCCCGGACGTGCCGAACCGAGGGGGTGAGACCCATTACCGCTGTGTCAGGTCGGGTGCTCTCCCCACGCGTCGGTGTGGTCGCCGGTCACCGGTGACCCGAGGAGCGCCCTTCGGATCCCGAAAGGCCCCCTTTGTCTTCCCTCTCTTTCTCATCTGACGCCGTCGTCACGGCGCTGCGCGCCGCTGGCTGCGTCTTCGCCGAGGATGAAGCGCGGTTGCTGCTGGCCGCTGCCGCCTCCCCGGCCGAGCTCGCCTCCATGGTGGACCGGCGCGCGGCCGGTCATCCCCTCGAACTCGTCCTCGGCTGGGCCGAGTTCCGCGGCCTGCACATCGTCGTCGAACCCGGCGTCTTCGTACCCCGCCGCCGTACCGAGTTCCTGGTCGAGCAGGCCCTCGCCCAAGTCCCGGACGCCTCCCTGGTGGTGGACCTGTGCTGCGGCTCGGGAGCCGTCGGCGCGGCTCTGGCCGCAGCGCTGGGCACGGTCGAACTGCACGCCGCCGACATCGACCCGGCCGCGGTGCGCTGCGCCCGCCGTAACATCGCCGCGTACGGCGGCCGGGTCCACGCCGGTGACCTGTTCCGGGCGCTGCCCGCGGCCCTGCGCGGCCGTATCGACATCCTCGCCGCCAACGTCCCCTACGTGCCCACCGACGAGGTCCCCCTCCTGCCCGCCGAGGCCCGCGACCATGAACCGCTGACCGCCCTCGACGGCGGCACGGACGGCCTGGACCTGCTGCGCCGGGTCGCCGACGAGGCGGCGCGGTGGCTGGCGCCGGGCGGATGCCTGCTCGTCGAGACGAGCGAGCGCCAGACAGCGGCCGCCGTCGAGGCCTTCACCTGGGGCGGGTTGATGCCCCGGGTGGCCGAGTGCGAGGAGCGGTACGCCCAAGTCGTGGTCGGTACCGTCCCGTAGCGTCAGGCCGCCGCGTCGTTCCAAGGCGGCCCGTCCCGGTCGTCGCGCCAGGGCAGCTTGTCGCGCCAGTCGCCGGGGTCGCGCTTCTCCCAAGTGCCCGCCAGGACATGGTCGGCGGTGCGTTCGCCGTCGTCGGAGCGGGTACCGGCGAGATACACCTCGTCCCCGTCCTTCAGACCGTCGGAGTCGCCCTGCTTGTGGACCGTGGTGTCCGAGCCGACCGTCCAGGTCCACTCGGCGCCGTCCTCGCTGCGGACGGTGACCTGCTCGCCGTCCACCTCCTCGACGGTGCCGCGCTGCCAGACGCGGACGATCCACTCGTCGCTGTCGCCGTCCTGGACAGTGGCCTCACCGTGAACGGCGCCACCGCCCATGCCGAACCACGGGCCACGGTGGTGCCGTTCACCGGGACGGTCCGGTGCGTCCGGCGACGCCGAGGCGGAGGGCGTCGTAGAACCGCCTCCGCCGTCCGAGCCGCTTGAGGTGGCCGCGTAGGCGACGGTGCCGCCGAGGGCGAGGACGGCGATCGTGGTCGCCGCGGTGATGGTCCGCGCGCGGGCGGACTGCCGTCGCCACAGGCCGCGCGGGCGGTCGCGGTCCGGTCCATTGGTGAGCAATTCCGGTGAGTCCGGCTCATGTGTCATGGCTCGCTCCCTCGGCCACGGCGGCCCGGCCGTCCGGTGCCACGCCTTGCTGTGATTGTGGGATGGGGGCGGTAAGAAGCCGGTAACGGTTTCCTGTGAAGCTAATCAGGCGTCACGGCGCGCGCGATGAGCAGGGCGACGTCGTCGGAGTTGTCCGGCTGGTGCAGTGTGCGCAGCAGGAGGTCGCAGACCTCCTCCAGGGGGCGGTCGGGGCCTTCGAGGAGGTGGAGGAGGGCGTCGAGGCGTTCGTCGAGCGGGTGTTGGCGGGTTTCGACGAGGCCGTCGGTGTAGAACACCAGTCGGTCTCCCGGCTCCAGGGCCACGGTGGTCGTCGAGAATTCCACTCCGCCCACGCCGAGCGGTGCCCCGGTGGGGAGTTCGAGGAGCTCGGGGGCGTGTCCTTCGCGGACGCGGACCGGTGGGAGGTGCCCGGCGTTGGCGATTCTGCACTGCCGCAGATGCGGGTCGTGGACGGCGTACACGCAGGTGGCGATGGAGTGGTCCAGGCCCTCGGTGGTCTTGTCCAGGTGCTCCAGCAGCCGGGCCGGATCGAGGTCGAGGGAGGCCAGGGTGTTGCTCGCGGTGCGCAGCCGGCCCATGGTCGCGGCGGCGTTCACCCCGCTGCCCATGACGTCGCCCACGACCAGCGCGGTCTTGCCGCCGTCCAGGGGGATCACATCGAACCAGTCGCCGCCGACCTCGGCCGTGGCGCCCGCGGGCTGGTAGCGGGAGGCGACCTCCAGCCCGCCGGTCATCGGGGGATGGCTGGGCAGCAGACTGCGCTGGAGGGTGAGGGCGGTGTCGCGGGCGTTCTGGTACCAGCGGGCGTTGTCGATCTGTACGGCCGCCCGGGCCGCCAACTCCCTTGCCAGCAGCAGATCGTCGTCGCCGAAGGGCAGGGGGTTGTCGGTCCGCTTCAGATCGAGGGCGCCCAGCACCTCGCCGCGCGCGATGAGCGGCACGGCCAGATAGGAGTGCACCCTCGCGCGGGCCAGCCGCTCGGCCGCCTCGGGGGAGCGGGCGATCCGGGGCAGGTCCGCGGGCTCGACCTCGGCCACCAGCACCGGGCTGCCGGTGCGCACACACTGGGTGACCAGCCGGTCGGGCGCGTACCGGGCGATCTGCCCGGGCGGATCGGCGGCGTCGAGGGCCTCCGACGGCCGCCCCGCCTGGACCGCCAGGGCGCGGATCACGGCCGCCTCGGCGGGCCCGAGGCTGCTGCGTCTGCCCTCCACCACGGCGTCCAGCAGATCGACGGCCGCGATGTCGGCGAGCTCCGGGACGGCGACGTCGGCGAGTTCATGCGCTGTGCGGTCCAGTTCGAGGGTGGTGCCGATCCGGGTGGAGGCGTCGGCGATGACGGCGAGGCGCCGGCGCGCGGCCTCGGCCTCGACCTGGGCCCGGTGTTGCTCGGTGACGTCCACTACCGAGCAGGCCACCCCCAGCACTGTCCCCAGGGCGTCCTCGAGCCGGTACATGGACAGCGACCAGGCGTGGTCCTCGTCCGGATCGGCCGGGGTGCGTCCCACGGTGGACTGGTCAACCAGCGGCACCCCGGTCTCCAGTACTCGCCGCACCGCGGACTCCAGGGCGGGAGCGTCGACATCCGGCAGGACTTCGGCGACGGTACGGCCCAGGTGTTCCTCGGCGGGTACGCCGTTGATCCGCTCCAGCGCCGGGTTGACGGAGACGTACCGGAGATCGGTGTCCAGGACGCCCAGCCCGATCGGTGACTGCGCGACCATCCGCGTGGAGAGCGCGACGTCCCGCTCCAGCCGGCGCACGGTCGACTGGTCGGCGGCCAGGCCGAGCGCGTAGACATCGCCGCGGTCGTCCAGCAGGCGTTGGTTGCGGAACTCCACCAGCCGGGTGCTGCCGTCCTTGTGCCGGATCGGAAAGGCTCCGGCCCAGCTCTCGCCGGTCTCCAGGACATCGGCGAACAGCTTGACCACCAGGTCGAAGTGCTGTTCGTGGATCATCAGCTTGACGGCGGACCGGCCAAGGGCCTCCTGCGCGGAGTAGCCGAAGAGCTGCTCGGCCTGGGGGCTCCACAGCACGATCCGGCCGTCGGTGTCCAGGACGACAGAGGCCACGCCCAGCACGTCGAGCAGCCCACTGGGGTGCACGGGACCGCGCACCGGCTCGGCACCCGGCGCGGGTTGCTCGCCCGGGGGCGCCGCGGGCACGGGCTTGTCACCCGGCGCGGACACCGGCACCGCCACGTCACCCGGCGCGGAAACGCGCACCGGCGCATCGCCCGGCACCGGCTCGTCGCCCCGGGCCACGGGAGATCCGGCTGCAGTCATCCCACGCACCGCCTTCGCCCTTTTTCGCGCGGCACGCCGTCCCCCGTGCCGACTCCCCTTGTTCTACCGCGTTCAACCGTCTCCGCGACCTCTCGCGTCGCTCACCTCCACCATCCCTCAACACGAGGGCGGGCGTCCGGGGAAGCGCAACGAAGACGACCACTGCCGTTCCTCTATTGGTCTGTACATGACCATCGTGGCCCGCCAGACTGTCCGCCGAGCACGTGCACCCCACCCCCCACCTGAGGAGTCGGCTCATGCCCCTGCGCGCCCGGCAACGTTGTCATGCCGTCCTGACCGGTCTCGTCGCCCTCGCCAGTGCCGCCGTCCTGGCCGGCGCCCCGCCCGCCTTCGCCGCCGACACCTGGACCGAGGCCGGCTCCGACCGCGCCGACCCGCTGACCGAGAGCCAGGGCCTGACCTCGGTCGAGGTCCCGGCGAACAGCCCCAACCGCTACACCGGCATCGGCACCATCCCCGGAAGCGTGAGCAGCCGGGGCTGGAACCACGTCGGCGACCCGGACGCCTCCTACAACGGCTACTACATCGAGCCGTACCAGGCCGACTCCGGCACCGCGAAAATGTTCCGCGTGCAGGCGCCGGGCGGCACCTGGTCCGAGTACGTGCACACGCTCAGCAGCGGCGAAGCGCTCAACAACTCCTGGGTCGCCGTCGCGCCCGGCGGCCAGTGGATGCTGGCGGGGGAGTGGGGCACCATGAACCGCCTGCTCGTCTTCCCGACCCCGGGCGTCAACCCGAGCACGTCCCCGTCGGCGAACCTCCCGCAGGCCTCCACCGTCCATCTGGACCACGCCGTACGGGACATACAGGGCTGCGACTTCTCGGGCCCGACCACCCTGCTGTGCTCCTCGGACGACCCGGCGGGCACCCTCTTCGGCATGACCAAGCCGCTGCTCCAGATCGACCTGTCCGCCCAGCCGGGCAGCTCCGACGTCAGCGGCCATGTCACCGCCCTGCGCCAGCTCCCGCTGCGCAGCGGCTGCTCGGGCAGCTTCGAGACGGAGGGCATCGACTACGACCGCCGTACCGGCACCCTGCGCGTGATCGTCCTGTCGCCGGGCTTCTGCATCCTGACCGACAGCAAGACGTACCGGTTCACGCGCAGCTGACCCGGCGCCGTTCCTCTCGGGGCCGCGGGGCTGTACATCCCGGAATGTAGTGGTTTTCTGGGAGTGCGACACGGTGTCGCGGGGGAACCCGGCGCCGTGACGCGGCGCGGCCTCGAGAGGAGCGATCACGATGGACAGTGAGCGAGTGCACCCGGAATCCGTCTCCGTGGAGATCAGCGGATGCAGCAAGGAGGATGCCCGGATCGTGTTCGACGCCCTGTGCGCGTGCTTCGACTCGGACCGGTGTGACGACGACGTACCCCAGGAGTGGCACGAGACCCGGCCGACGGTATGGCTGGGCACCTTCGACGTCTCCGAGCCGCACCCCGGTGCTCACACCGGCGGCCGGCTGTCCGCGTCCGTCGAGGCCGATGTGCAGGGCGGCTACTGGGCGATCGACCGCTTCCGCACGACCCTGCACGACCTGTTCACGGTGCACGACCTCAGCACCGCCTCCGGTGACCAGGAGCGTGAGCTGCACGTCCGTCTCGAAAGCCGGTGACCTGGGTCTCTCCTCTTGTGCAACTAGTTGCATAAACCGTGCGCGGTCCTCTACAACAGGGGTGACGACACCGCGCACGGAGGGGCCCGATGAGCCGTTACCCGCACCTGCTGAACCCGCTCGACCTGGGCTTCACCACCCTGCCCAACCGCGTCCTCATGGGTTCCATGCACGTGGGCCTGGAAGAGGCCGAGCACGGCTTCGAGCGCATGGCCGCCTTCTACGCCGAACGCGCCCGCGGCGGCGTCGGCCTCATCGTCACCGGCGGTATCGCCCCCAACGACGAGGGACGGCCCTACGAGGGCGGCGCGAAGCTCACCACCGAGGCGGAGGCCGAGCAGCACCGGGTCATCACCGAGGCCGTGCACCGCGAGGGCGGCCGGATCGCGATGCAGATCCTGCACTTCGGCCGGTACGCCTACCACCAGGACCTGGTCGCGCCGAGCCCGCTCCAGGCGCCGATCAGCCCCTTCCCGCCGCGCGAGCTGACGGACGCCGACGTCGAGCGGACCATCGAGGACTACGCCCGCACCGCCCGGCTCGCCCAGCAGGCCGGGTACGACGGCGTGGAGATCATGGGCTCCGAGGGCTACCTCATCAACGAGTTCATCGCCACGCAGACCAACCGGCGTACGGACCGCTGGGGTGGGTCGTACGAGAACCGCATGCGCTTCCCGGTCGAGATCGTGCGCCGGGTGCGCGAGGCCGTCGGCGAGGACTTCATCATCGTCTACCGGTTGTCCATGCTGGACCTGGTCCCGGGCGGCTCCACGCTCGACGAGGTGATCACCCTCGCGAAGGCCGTGGAGGCCGCCGGGGCGACCATCATCAACACCGGCATCGGCTGGCACGAGGCCCGCATCCCCACCATCGCCACCTCCGTGCCGCGCGGCGCCTACACCTGGGTCACCAAGCGACTCATGGGCGAGGTGTCCCTCCCGCTGGTGACCACCAACCGCATCAACACCCCCGAACTCGCCGAGGAGTTGCTCGCCGAGGGGTTTGCGGACATGGTCTCGATGGCCCGCCCGATGCTCGCCGACCCCGACTTCGTGAACAAGGCGGCCGAGGGCCGGTCCGAGGCCATCAACACCTGCATCGGCTGCAACCAGGCCTGCCTCGACCACACCTTCAGCGGCAAGATCACCTCCTGTCTGGTCAACCCGCGCGCCTGCCACGAGACCGAGCTGATCCTGTCCCCGACCCGGCTGCGCAAGCGGGTCGCGGTCGTCGGCGCCGGACCGGCGGGCCTGTCCTGCGCGGTGTCGGCCGCCGAACGCGGCCACGACGTCACGCTGTTCGACGCCGCGAGCGAGATCGGCGGCCAGCTCAACGTCGCCCGCCAGGTCCCCGGAAAGCAGGAGTTCGACGAGACCCTGCGCTACTTCCGCCACCAACTCGAGGCCCACGGCGTGGAGATACGGCTGAACACCTGGGTGAGCGCCGAGGACCTCTCCGGCTACGACGAGGCCGTCGTCGCCACCGGCGTCACCCCGCGCACCCCGGACATCCCCGGCGTCGACCACCCGAGCGTCGTCGGCTACCTCGACGTACTGCGCGACCGCGTGCCCGTCGGTGACCGCGTCGCGATCCTCGGCGCGGGCGGCATCGGCTTCGACGTCGCCGAGTTCCTCACCGACGGCGGCGACAAGGCGAGCGAGGACCCCGAGACCTACTTCCGCCAGTGGGGCGTCGACATGTCCTACGAAGGCCCCGGCGGCCTCGCGGCACCCGAGCGGCCCGCCCCGCCGCGCACCGTCCATCTCCTCCAGCGCAAGCCCACCAAGGTCGGCGCGGGCCTCGGCAAGACCACCGGCTGGATCCACCGCACCGAACTCAAGCACCGCGGCGTCACCATGGTCCCAGGCGTGCGCTACGACCGGATCGACGACGCCGGACTGCACGTCACCGTCGGCGAGGAGAGCACGGTCCTCCCGGTCGACACGATCGTCCTGTGCACCGGCCAGGAGCCGCGCCGCGATCTGTACGAGGAGCTGGTTGCCGCCGGCCGCAGCGCGCACCTGATCGGCGGCGCCGACGTGGCAGCCGAACTGGACGCCAAGCGCGCCATCAAGCAGGGCACGGAGGTCGCGGCCGCCCTGTAAGGGGGCGTCCCTAGGATGACGTCATGTCACTCCCGCACGCGATCCTCACCGCCCTGCTCGAAAAGCCGTCCTCGGGGCTGGAGCTGACCCGTCGCTTCGACAAGTCGATCGGCTACTTCTGGTCGGCGACGCATCAGCAGATCTATCGCGAGCTGGGAAAACTGGAGGCGGACGGGTTGATCCGCGCGCTGGCGTCCGAGCAGCCGGCGCGCGGTCAGAAGAAGAGCTACGAGGTCCTGCCGGCGGGCCGTGCCGAACTGGCCCGCTGGAGCGCCGCCTCCCAGGAGCCCAAGCCGCACCGGGACACGCTGCTGCTGCGGCTGCGCGCGGCGGCCGTGGTCGGAACCGAGGGCATCGAGGCCGATCTGCGCCGCCATCTCGACCTGCACCGACAGCAGCTGGCCGAGTACGAGGAGATCGAGCAGCGCGACTTCCCGCCCGGCAAGGACGATCCCGAGGACCGGCTGCGGCACCTGGTGCTGCGGGCGGGCATCGATCTGGAGACCTTCTGGACGCGGTGGCTCGAACACGCGCTGGAGGAGTTCGCCGAGCTGCCGCATCACGAGTGAGTCAGCGCAGTGCGACCTCGCCCGCCCGGACGGCACGCAGGGCGCGCTCGACGGTCTCGTCGTTCTCGCCGACCGGAGCCACATAGTCGAGGACATCGCGCGCGGCGTCCTCGCCGAGCATCCGCGTGATGACCCAGGTGCCGAGGTACTGGGACGCCAGACAGCCGCCCGCCGTGGCGATGTTCCCCTCGGCGTGGAACGGCGCGTCCAGCACGGTGACGTCGCAGGCCTCGACGAAGGGCCGGCTCTTGTTGTCCGTGCAGGCCGGCATGCCGTTCAGCAACCCGAGCCGGGCCAGCACCAGCGCGCCGGAGCACTGCGCACCGATCAACTGTCGCGCGGGGTCGAGCGGCAGCCGGGAGATCAGCCGGTCGTCGGCGACCACGTCACGCGTCTTCACCCCGCTGCCGATCAGCACGGCATCGGCCTCGGTCACGAACTCCATCGGGCGCTGCCCGGTCACCTCGACGCCGTTCATCGACGTGACCACCGGCGTCGGCGTCGTGATGAAGGCTTCCAAGCCCTCCTTGCGACACCGGTTGATCAGCGCGGAGGCGATGAAGCTGTCGAGTTCGTTGAACCCGTCGAAGGTGACCACGGCTACCTGCATCACAACTCCTCGGAGGGCGGCATGAGATCAGCCAGTCTCCCCGGCGCGCCCTTCGGGGGTCGAGAGCCAATCAGCGGCTGGTGGCATGCGCGCCCGCGTCAGAGGCGGTACGGCTTCGCACGGCGGCGCAGGAACCAGACCGTGGCCCCGGCGCCCACCACGAGCAGACCGCCGCCCGCCGCGAGCGTCAGCGTGCCGTAGTCCTCGGCGGCGCCGCCCAGACCGCCCATGACCCCGCGCGAGGGGGAGGCCGTCGCAGAGACGGTGGGAGTGGCGGCCGCGGAGACCACCACGGACTGGGTGCCCGCGGTCTGGTTGTTGAACGCGCACTGCACGATGACCGTGTACGTGCCCGGGCTGACGCCCGACCAGGCTGCGGACTGCTGGGTGGCGGTGCCCGACAGAGCTACCTGGCGGCCCTGGGCGAAGTTCGCCTGGCTGCTGGTGAGCAGTGAGGCGGTGCCCCAGCTGCCGGCGGAGTTGGTCTGGCTGCAGGCGCTGGTGGTGACCGAGACCGTGTTGCCGCTCGTGCTCACCGAGATCCCGGACTGCGCGGCGGCCGTCGGGGCGGTCAGGGCGAGCGGAAGCGCGGCGGCGGCCGCCACGGTCAGCCCGGAGCGGAGAAGTGGCGATGAGTTGCGCATGTGGACTGCCCTCCGGCGGCACGGTTGGCGGTACATCCCTTGCGCCGCCGAGGGTCGGGGAATGCCCGTGCTGCCTCAGGGGCAGCCAACGTGCCCCCGGCCCGCCCCGCATGCGGACTGCCACCGGGCAGGTGACGGATTCCATCGTCCGGCCCATGGGAGGGGGTGTCAGGGTGATGCGTGGCCGGTCGTCACCGTCCGCTCCGTCGAGAACCCGCCCCAGGTCCCGTCGGGCAGCCGTGCCCGCAGCCGCACCCGATGGCTCACCCCTGCCTCGCCGTCCGCGTAGAAGCTGTACGTGGCCTTCTCGCGCGGCGCGTCTCCGCCGAACACCACCGACGTGGCGGGCTTCCCGTCGAGGTGGACCTCGTACTCCGTGACGACCCCGTCCGTGCGCGGCGGGACCCAGCGCAGGTCGATGTAGTAGGCCCCGTCCTCGTCACTGCGGTGGGTCGTGGCGCGGAAGTCGGTCGGTGCGGTGCCGCGGCCGTCGTCGGTGCCGGGTGTGGTCAGGCTTACGGGGGTGCCGGCCGGTGAGGCGTTGTCGGCGGCGTCCCGGGCGCGGACCGTGAAGGTGTAGCGGGTGCCCGGCCGCAGCCCCGTCACCACGGTCGCGGTCTGGTTTCCGCCCACACTGTGGATCTTCGTGCCGCCCTGATGGATGTCGTACGACACCACACCCCGGTCGTCCTTCGCCGCGGACCAGGACAGCTGGACGGCCCGGCTGGCCACCGCGCGGCCCTCCACCGCGCCCGGCGCGGTCGGGGCGGCGCGGTCCGCGGCGGCGGAGGCGGGGGTCTTCGCGCGGACCTCCTCGCTCGGCGGTCCGACGCGGCCGTCGGTGTCGCGGGCCCGCACGGTGAAGACGTACGTCGTGGAGGGGCGGAGCCGGGTGACGTCCACCATGTGTTCGTCACCCGGCACGTCCTCGACCTTTGTGGTGCCGCGATACACCTCGTAACCGTCGGTGCCTTGGCTCGCTGCCACCGCGTTCCACATCACATGCACGCTGGTCGCGCTGCCCGCCTCGGCCGTGACGCCCCTTGGCGCGCCGGGGAGCGGGCCCTCGTCGGCCTGGCCCTGCCAGCCGCAGGAGGCGACCAGGGCGAGGGCGCCGCAGAACACGGCGAGTCGGTGCGGACGGGCGGGAACGGGAATGCGTCGCACGGCTGAGCCTCCCGGGGACGGCGCCGGGAGCGAACCCCTCGGCAATGGTCCGGACCAATATGACGCGGCTGACGCGATCACATCAAGAGGGCGGTCGTGGGCGACTCTTCGCGAGAGTTACGTATGCTGACCTCTCACGGCTGAACTCCCCGTAAGGGCTCGGTAGTTCATGCCGGTGGCGCGGACCGCTGTCGTCGCTGATCCCGCGCCGGCCGTGCGCGGCCGGGAGGCCGAGCCGACACAGGCTCAGACTCCCGGCCGCTGCCGGAAGTTCGACGCCGTACCGCCGAAGGGACCCGTCGACGCACCCCGTCTGGCCCCCGAACGCTGGCCCCATGATGAACCAGGCACCAGATTGGGCTGAGTGTTCGTCAGTGTCCCCTCGGAGAGGCAGCCTTATCGTGCGTGTCCAGTCGCTGACGTTGGTCGCGGCAAGCGCAACCCTGCTTGCCCCGACCACGCTGCCCACCGCCCCACCACAGGCCGAGACTTGGCCGGCGGTGCGGCCCCAGGGCGAGGTCCGCGCCGCCGATCTGCTGGCCAAGGCGCGCACCTGCGCCCAGATCTCCCGCGGGCGCTACCGCACCGACGACGGCCGGCCCGCGACCATCCCGGTCTGCGGCACCCAGGAGGCCGTCTTCTGGAAGGCCGACCTGGACATCGACTGCGACGGACGCCCGGGCAGCCACTGCAACGGCCGTACCGACCCCTACTTCAGCGACGCCACCGCCTTCACACAGTCCGACGGCCGCTACCTGGACGCCGAACGCCTCCCGTACGTCGTCGTCCCCGCCCCGAGCCGGGTCTGGGACTACCGGACGCACGGCATCCGCGGCGGTTCGCTGGTCGCCCTCGTGTACCAGGACCGTGTGCGCTACGCGGTCATCGGCGACGTAGGCCCGCACGACATCATCGGCGAGGCCTCCTACGCCGCCGCCGAATCCCTCGGAATCCACCCCGACCCACACGGCGGCGGCACGGCCTCCGGCGTCACCTACATCGTCTTCAAGGACACCAGGGTGGACCCGATCGAGGACCCCGAGGCCGCGGTCACGATGGGGGAGCGACTGGCACGCAAGTTCGTGCGCGACGGCTGAGAGGCCCAACAGGGGCCCCGTACAACGCCGGGGCCCCTGTGCTCCCCCCCTCCCTCACATCGTGGCGCGCGCCGGCGGCTGCGAGTTGGTGATGGGTGCGGCGTTAGTTGTCGCTGAGCGCAGCCTGTTGTGTGTCCGGCAGGCTGCGCAGTGCCGTATGCCGGAGTTCTCTGGGCGACATGCCGTATGTCGCGCGGAACGCTCGGCTGAAGTCCGGAGGGCGCATGAACCCCCAGCGGGCGGCGATGGCGCTGATCGAGCGCCGTCGTAGGCGGGGGTCGGTGAGGTCGGCGTGGCAGCGTTCCAGGCGGCGTCGGCGTATCGAGGCCGCCACGGTCTCGCCCTGCTCCCGGAAGAGCGTGTGCAGGGAGCGTACGGAGATGTGGTGGCGTGCCGCGATGTCCGCCGGTCCCAGGTCCGGATCACCGAGGTTGTGGTCGATGAAGGCGTTGACGCGGGCCAGCATGGCGTGTCGGCGGGTCTCGGCCGGAAGGTCGTCGTAGGCGTCGAGATGCTGGGCCATGCAGGCGCCCGCCAGGTCGAGTGCCATCGCCCCTAATCGGCTCAGGTCGCGCGGCTCGCAGTCGGGGCCGTAGGCGTCCAGCGTGGTCATGAACCGGGCGAGAATCGCTCCCATGCCGGTGCCGGTCGACAGGGGCTGGGCGAGGAGCCGGTGGACCTTGTCCGGCGGCAGCGGCAGCTCCTCGCGGGGCAGTTGCATGATGGCCACCTCGGTGTTGCAGCCTCGGTCGGGCACGGCGCCCTCGAACGGTTGCGAGAGGTCGAAGAGCACCATGTTGCCGAACACCAGCCCGGAGTCCTGCCGCCGCTGGCTGATCCACAGCGGGCTGCCGGAGACGAACGTCAGCTGATACGTGCCCGGGTCGGCGCGCCGGATGTCCGCCCAGGTGCGTCTCAGGTATGCGGGCGGGCTGCTGAACACGGCCAGCCGCACGGAGTCGAGGTCCAGCACCGAGGCCCACGCGGTGAAGTCCCCCGGGTTCGCGCTGCTGAGGCTGAGCGGTGCCAGCTCACGCGAGACCAGCTCGGCCCAGAACGGCAACTGCTCCTTCGCGGGCAGATCCTCGTTCGACACCTTCAGCCACATTCCGCCACCCCCGGAATCACCGCTCCCACGACTGGATCTCGGCCCGGACGAGACACCCCGGCCCCTGGGCTATTCCCGACCCTGTTCGGTTGACGCTCCGAGCCCCATGGTCAGACCGCCGACCAGCCGTCGTCCACCGGCAGCACCACGCCGTTGATGTTGCTCGCCGCGTCCGAGGCGAGGAACACGATGGCCGCGGCCTGCTCCTCGGGCTGGGCGAGCCGGCCGAGGTTCACGAAGTGCGGGCCGAGCGCCGTCGGGCCGTGGGCGCCCTGCTCGGCGTCGACGGCGATGCCGGTCTGGGTGCCGCCGGGCGCGATGGCGTTGGCGCGGATGCCCTGCCCCCGGTACATCACCGCGAGGTTCTTCGTCAGGCCGACCATGCCGTGCTTGGAGGCCGTGTACGCGGCGCCCGCCGCACTGCCCCGCAGGCCCGCCTCGGAGGCGGTGTTCACGATCACGCCCTTGCCCGCCGCCAGCATGTGCGGCAGTACCGCCCGCGTGAGCTGGAACGGCGCGGTGAGGTTGACCCGGATGACCCGCTCCCACTCGGCGTCGCTCACATCCGCGACCGCTGACATACGGTCCATGATCCCGGCGTTGTTGACCAGCACGTCCACCCCGCCGAACCGCTCCACGGCGGCGGTCACGACCGCGTCGATGACCGACTGCTCGCTCAGATCGCCGGTGACGGCGACCGCGGTCCCACCCTCCTCCTCGATCTCCTTGACGACGGCCTGTGCGCCCTCGGCGTTGAGGTCCGCCACCACGACCCGGTCGCCCTGGGCCGCGAAGGCGAGGGCCGCGGCCCGGCCGATACCCGAACCCGCTCCGGTGACGATGACACCGCGTCCGTCGGTCATGAGTTGCTCCTATCCGTGTGCCAGGGCCGACTGCCCTGCGCGGGCTCACTCTACGACTTAATGTCTTCGACTGACATAAAGTCGTGGTGGAGAATTCCGGGAGAGCGATCACCGGACCGGAGGAAGAGATGACCGCAGCCCGCGCCCGTACGGGAAGACCGCCGCTGACCGAGGAGCGCAAGGCCGAGATCCGGCTGGAGATAGCCCGGGCCGCGGTCGACCTGTTCGTCGCCCAGGGTGTGACGGCGACCACCGGCGAACAGATCGGACAGGCGGTCGGCGTCTCGGCGCGGACCGTGTGGCGCTACTTCCCCAGCAAGGAGAGCTGCGTACAGCCGCTGTTCTCGGCGGGGATCGACGCGATCGCCGAGTGTCTGCGGGACTGGCGCCCCGGGCAGCCGCTGGAGCTGCTCTTCGACCGAAGGCTCGCGGCCGACCCCCACTTCGTCGCCGGCCCGGAACGGGCCACGGTCGGGGCTCTCGTACGGCTGACCCGTACCGAACCGGGCCTGCGCGCGATCTGGCTCCAGACGTACGACGAGGCCGAGCCGGCGTTCGCCCGCGCCCTCGGCGACCGTGCCGGGCTGCCCGCGGACGATCTGCGGCCCACGATCCAGGCCGCGATGTTCAACGCGGCCCTGCGCGCGGCCGTCGAGCACTACGCCTGGCGTACCGACGACAAGGAGAGCGACGCCGCGAGGGCGGAGACCGAGCTGGTGGCGACCATGCGCTCGGCCCTAGCCGTCGCGGCGCAGGGGCTTGCCTGATCAGACCTTGCGGTAGGTGTACGCCTCCTCCGCCGCCGCCTCTACCGCCGCGAGGTCCGCGCCGGTGGCCGCCGTGACGACCGCGGCGATGGCGCCCTCGACGAAGGGGGCGTCCACCAGGTGGGTGCGGTCGGGGAGTTCGTCGCCCTCGGCGAGGAGGGCCTTGACGGTCAGCACCGCGCTGCCGAGGTCGGTGAGGACCGCCACCCCGGCGCCCCGGTCCACGGCTGCGGCAGCCGCGGCGATCAGTTCGGAACTGGTGCCGAGGCCGCCGCCCTCGGTGCCGCCCGCCGGAGCCACCGGCACCGAAGTCCCGCCGCCCGCAAGGCTCTTCGCCAGCTCGGCCACCGACGCGGCCACCTCGGCACTGTGCGAGACCAGCACGATCCCTACGACCTTGTCGTCACTCACCGTTCGCCTCCGCCAGAGCCGCGACCAGCAGGGCCGACGAGGTGGCCCCCGGATCCTGGTGCCCGATGCTGCGCTCGCCGAGATAACTCGCCCGCCCCTTGCGCGCCTGGAGCGGTGTCGTAGCGAGCGCTCCTTCCTCGGCGGCGGCCCGCGCCCCGGCGAAACCGTCGCCGAGCGCGTCCATAGCCGGGACCAGCGCGTCGATCATCGTCTTGTCGCCCGGCGCGGCACCCCCGAGCGTCATCACCGCGTCGACCCCGGTACGGAACGCCTCCGCGAACTGCGCCTCGTCGACTTCGGCGGCCTCCCCGAGCGCCTTGCCGGTACGCCGCAGCAGGGTCCCGTACAGCGGCCCCGAGGCACCGCCCACCGTCGAGATCAGCTGCCGTCCGGCGAGGATCAGCACGGCGCCGGGCGTCTCCGGGGACTCCTTGTCCAGGGCCACGGTCACGGCGCGGAACCCGCGCAGGAGATTGCTGCCGTGGTCGGCGTCTCCGATCGGTGAGTCGAGGGCGGTGAGCCGTTCCGCCTCACGTTCGACGGACGCGGCCGTCGCGGTCATCCAACGGCGGAAGAAGTCGGCGTCGAGCACGGAATCTCCTTGCGTGGTAGGTACGTTGACACCCGGGCGCCGCCCGCTCACATGCCCCAGCGCAGCCCGGCCGTCTTCACCGGCGCATCCCAAAGCCTCAGCAGCTCCTCGTCGATCTGGCACAGGGTGACCGAGGCGCCGGCCATGTCGAGGGACGTGACGTAGTTGCCGACGAGAGTGCGGGCGACGGCGACCCCGCGTTCGGCGAGCACGCGCTGGACCTCGGCGTTGAAGCCGTACAGCTCCAGCAGCGGGGTCGCGCCCATGCCGTTGACCAGGACCAGCACGGGGTTGCTCGGGGGCATGTCCTCCAGGATCGCGTGCACCGCGAAGTCGGCGATCTCGCCCGAGGTCATCATGGGCCGCCGTTCCCGGCCGGGTTCGCCGTGGATGCCGATGCCCAACTCCAGCTCGCCGGAGGGCAGATCGAAGGTCGGGCTGCCCTTGGCGGGCGTGGTGCAGGCGCTGAGTGCTACGCCGAAGCTGCGCGAGTTCTCATTGACCTGACGGGCGATCGCCTGCACCCGCTCCAGCGGCATGCCCTCGTCGGCCGCGGCCCCCGCGATCTTCTCCACGAACAGCGTCGCGCCGGTACCGCGCCGCCCGGCGGTGTACAGGCTGTCGGTGACCGCCACGTCGTCGTCGACGAGGACCTTCGCCACCTGGATGCCCTCGTCCTCGGCGAGTTCGGCGGCCATGTCGAAGTTGAGGACGTCGCCGGTGTAGTTCTTCACAATGAACAGCACGCCCGCGCCGCTGTCCACGGCAGCCGCGGCGCGCACCATCTGGTCCGGCACCGGAGAGGTGAACACCTCGCCCGGGCAGGCCGCCGACAGCATTCCGGGCCCCACGAACCCACCGTGCAGCGGCTCGTGGCCCGAACCGCCACCCGAGACGAGGGCGACCTTCCCGGCCACGGGCGCGTCCCGCCGTACGATCACCCGGTTCTCGACGTCCACGGCCAGTTCGGGATGGGCGAGCGCGACACCGCGCAGCGCGTCCGCGACGACGGTCTCCGGGACGTTGATCAGCATCCTCATGGGTACCTCCTGGTGAGCTGGGCAGACAGCTTCCGGACCGCTCTGGGCAGTATCGACCTTGCGGCGGGGAAGGTCACGTGGGCGGCCGGAACGGGCGGCGCGTTACTCAGCGGCGCGGTGACCGGCGGATGGTCAGGACGGCGATGTCGTCGTGGCGGCGGGCTTCGCCTGCGAAGGCGCGGGCGTCGTCGTGCAGGGCGCCGGGGAGCTCCGTGGGGGAGAGGCCGAGGTGCTTCGACAGGCGCTCGTCGAGTGGGTAGAACGTGCCGTCGTCGGCGCGGGTCTCGGTGAGGCCGTCGGTCGTCAGCAACAGCGTGGTGCCGGGCGGGAAGTCGAACCAGTCCACGGTCGTGGGCTCGACGGCGAGTTCGGCGAGTCCGAGCGGGACACCGGAGTCCAGCGGCGGCGTGGTGACGAGGCCCTCGTGCAGCAGCCGGGGCGGGATGTGCCCGCAGTTGACGGCCTGGGCCTCGGGGCCGGCGTCGATGCCGATGATGAGGGCGGTGACGAATCGTTCGTCTTCGCCGGTCTGCTGGGCCTGGGAATTGTGTCGTACGACGGCGGCGTCCAGGACGTCGACGAGCGCCGTGAGGGTGGGTTCCCGGTGGGCCGCCTCGCGGAAGGCGCCGACGACGGCGAACGCGGCGCCGACGGCGGCCAGCCCTTTACCCTGCACGTCACCGATCAGCACTCGCGTGCCCCAGGGTGAGGCGACGACGTCATAGATGTCACCGCCGACGAGCCGGTCCTCGTGAACGGGTTCGTAAACACCGTTGACCAGGACGTCGTCGCTGACCACGGGCAGGGGGTGCAGGATGTGGCGTTGCATGGCCGCGGCGGCGGACCGCAGGTTCAGCATCTCGTGCTCGCGCCTGATGCGGCGGCCGCAGGCGTAGACGGACGTCATGCCCAGCGCGAGGGTGAGCAGCATCAACAGGATGCGGTCGAACCAGTGCTCGCCGCCGACGGGCCGTACCACCACGCTCGCGGTGACGACGAGCGTCGTCCAGGCGGCGACGAAGCGTGTCTGCCGGACGCTGCACAGCGCGGACGCCGTGCCCGGCAGGAAGACCAGCAGCCCGAGAAGCCACACCGTGGATCCGGACAGGACCCCGAGGACTTCCACCAGGACCGTCACGGACACCACTCCGGCGACCAGTTCGGCGTTGCCCGGAGGCTCGATGGCTTCGAAGTCTTCGGTGGGGCGCGGTCGACGGCTACCGGTCATGGGGACTCCCGGGCTGGTGATGATCTCCGAGTACGTTATGCAGACCGTGCCGCACGGGAGAGGCGCCCCGCCGAGTGCTGGTTCCGCCCGAGACGGTGATGAAGGGTCCCGTCGGCCCGGCTCGTCGACGTCGCCCAGATTCTGGCCGCCGTCACGGCGCGCTGCTGATCACCGGTGAGCGCAGGACTGACGTACGCCCTGGCACTGGCCTCGTGCACGCTCGCCCATCTGGTCGGCGACGTGCTGCTCGAAGACGGCGAGTACGCCCAAGGGGAGCCGTGGCCCGCGCTGTTCGGCATCGCCGCACCCTTCGCGGTGGCTGCACTGCTCGGCCTCACGCTCGGTACTCTCGTACACCTCACTCCCGTGGCCGTGGCGCGTCCGGGGCGGTGGGGCCGGCGGTCTCCCCCTGGATCACACGGGGCGGTGTCTGCTCCCTCTCCGCTGCCCGGCCCTCCGCCTTGAGGATGCGTGCTGAGTCCGAACATGTCGCTTCCCGACCGCGTCAGACGTTGACGCCGAAGTCGGCACGGCGTGGGACGCGGTGGTGCCGGCCGGGACGTCGGCGCCCGACGCGGCACGGCTTCACCGACGACCGGCTCGCCCGGATGGTCATCGACTCCAGAGAGGCCGGCCTGCTCTCGCCCGCCGACGGCGAACGGCTGCGCGACGCACTGGAGCTGGGCACCCGACCGGTCGGCGAAATCCTCGTCCCCACGCAGCAGATGCGCACCGTCGACCACACCGTCACCCCGGCCGAACTCGAACGGACAGCCGCCGACGCGGGTTACTCCCGCTTCCCGGTCACCGGCCCGAACGGCACCCTGCTGGGCTACCTGCACATCAAGGACACCCTCGGTGTCACCGACCGCGACCGGCCCTTCCCGAGGGGCGCCCTGCACCCGGTCACCCGGGTCCGCATCGACACCCCGCTGGACGACACCCTCACCGCCCTGCGCGCCGACGGCAGCCACCTGGCCGCCGTCACCGGCGAGGCGGGCGCGGTCCTGGGCTTCGTGACCATGGAGGACGTCCTGTCGGAGCTGGTCGGCCCGGCACCCGCGCCCGCCTGACCACCGGCCGTGACGTACGACGGTCCGGAACGCCGCTGAAGTCGTCCTCGCCGCGGTCCGCGCGCGCCGCGGCGCCCACCCGTGGGCGACCTTTCCGGCCACGGGCGCGTCCGGTCGTACGGGCCGCCGTGCGCTGTCAGCCGTGCCGCATGTGCCGGCGGATCCATGCCGCCTGCCCGCCGTCGACGAGCAGGTCGGTGCCCGTGACGTACTGCGACTCGGGGCCGGTTAGGAAGGCCGCGGCATCGGCGATTTCGGCGGGTGTGCCGGGGCGGCCCGCGCCGCACGCGTCGAGCATCTTGAGCATGTGCCTGTCCGGGTCCGACTCGGACTCGGCCTTCGCCATGGTGGTGGAGATGACGCCGGGGCTGATGGTGTTGATGCGGGCACCGCGCCGGTTCCAGGCGAGCGCGGCAGCCTGTACGCGTACGAGGTTGGCGCGCTTGGCCAGCAGGTAGGCGGCTGTCGTGTCGTTGCCGAGAGCCGCGACCGCGTCCAGGGCGAGCAGTTCCTCCGCCGGAGCCGTCGCGAGGGCCGCTTCGTCCTCGGCGCTGATCGAGGCCAGGTGTCCGGCCACGCTGGCGACGCAGACCAGAGAAGTGCCGCGGACGGCGAACTCCTCGAATGCCTCGATCACATACACCGTGCCGAGCAGGTCGACGTCGAGGATCCGCCGTACGGACGCGGTCGCTGCGGCGACGCCCGCGGTGTGCACGATCGCGGTGATCCTTCCTTCGTCGGCGGCCGTCCGGGCCAGGTTCCGCACCGACGCCCGGTCGGAGACGTCGGTGGGCACGCCCCGTGCCTCGTACCCTTCGGCGCGCAGTTCTTCGACGGTCCTGTCGAGGCGCTCACGGGAGGCGTCGGCGAGGATCAGCGTCCGCCCGCTGCCCAGCCGCCGCGCGACCGCCGACCCCATGCCGCCGGCTCCGGTGACGACGACCACGTCCCGCGCGTCGTCGGTGCGGTGGTGCATCAACAACCTCCTTGTCATCAGGGTCAGGCCGCGTCGGGCGCCGACGTCCCGGCCGGCACCAGCGCGTCCCACGCCGTGCCGACGGCAATGGCCTGGCGCCAGGCGCGGACGGCCTTGGGCGGCATGCCGACCGAGAGCGCGCCGGTCAGCTTCTCGTCCCTGCGATAGGCGGCAACGAACCGGCGCTCGGCCAAGTCGCCGTCCACGACGGCGACTTCGTCATGGCCGCGCAGATAGCCGTACGCCTGGATCCTCAGGTCGTACTGGTCGGACCAGAAGTACGGCACCGGAGCGAAAGGCTTACGTGTCTCGGGCGCGGCGAGCAGGTTGCGGGCGGCGGCCATGCCCTGTTCGGCGGCGTTGGTGCGGTGCTCGATCCGCATCGGCAACCCGAACAGCGGGTTGTGCCAGCGGGCGACGTCACCGGCCGCGTACACGCCCTCGGCGGCCTCGCAGTACTGGTCGCAGACCACTCCGTCGCCCACCGTAAGCCCGCTGTCCGCCAGCCATGCAGTGTTGGGCAGGGAGCCGATGGCGACCAGGATCTCGTGGGCCTCGACCACCTCACCGTCCGCGAGCCGCACACCCTCCTCGGTCACCTCCGTCACGGTGACACCCGTGCGCAACTCCACTCCGCGGTCGAGGTGCACCTGGGAGAGCACGCGGCCGACCTCGGTGCCCACGGCGTGGGCCAGCGGCACCGGGGCGGGTTCGAGGAGGGTCACCTCGCAGCCCAGCTTCCGTGCGACGGCGGCGGCCTCGGCGCCCAGGAACCCCGCGCCGACCACGACCAGGCGGCTGCCCGGCTTCAGCTGCGCGCCCAGGGTCAGGGCGTCGTCCAGGGTGCGCAGGACGTGCGCCCCCTCCCCGGGCAGTCGGCGTGGCCGTACGCCGGTGGCCACGATCAGTCCGTCGTACGGCGTCTGCGAACCGTCGGCGAGGCGCACCCTGCGGTCCGTCAGGTCCAGCCCGGTCGCGGTCACTCCCAGCCGCAGGTCGAGATCCAGGGCGGCGAGGTCGGCGGGCGGGCGCAGCGGCAGCTGCTGGGCGCTCCATTCGCCGGAGAGGATCTGCTTGGACAGCGGGGGACGGTCGTACGGGGGATGCGGCTCGTCACCGATGAGCGTCAGGGCGCCGTCGTAGCCCTCGCGGCGCAGCGTCTCGACCGCCGAGAGCCCGGCGGCCGAGGCGCCGACCACCACGATCCGGTTCACTGGTCCACCAGCCGGATCGCCGCGGCCGGGCAGATCGCCACGGCCTCCTGCACCTCGTCCAGGAGCTCCTCGCCCGGGTGTTCCTGAAGCAGGACGGCCACTCCGTCGTCGTCCCGCTGGTCGAAGACATCGGGGGCGGCCATCACACACTGCCCCGATGCCACACACTTCGGTACGTCCAGTTCCACACGCATGGGTGCCACCTTGTTCTCGTCGCGCGGGTTCACCAGGCCACCGGCAGGCTGTGCACGCCGTAGGTGGTCCCGGTGTGGTCGAATTCCAGGTCCGTGATGTCGGCGGCCAGCCGCAGCCTGGGGATGCGGCGGTAGAGGGTGCCGTAGACGACCTGGAGTTCCAGGCGGGCCAGGTTCTGGCCCAGGCACTGGTGAGGGCCGTAACCGAAGGCCTGGTGGACGCGGGCCGGGCGGGTGAGGTCGAGGCGCTCGGCCTGGGGGAAGACCTCCGGGTCCCAGTTCGCGGTGTGCAGATCGAAGATCATGCCCTCGCCCTTGCGGATGACGACCTCGCCGATCTCGATGTCGTCCTTGGCGACCCTGCGCACACCGGTCTGCACGATGGACAGGTAGCGCAGCACCTCGTCCACCGCGTTCGCGATCAGCTTCGGGTCGTCGGTCTCCCTCAGCAGCGCAAGCTGGTCGGGGTGCTGGAGCAGGGCAAGCGTGCCCAGGCTGATCATCGTGGCGGTGGTCTCATGACCGGCGATCAGCATCGCCACGCCCATGTGGACGGCCTCGGTGTGGGTCATCTCGCCGGCCTTCACCCGGCCGGCCATCTCCGACAGCACGTCCTCGCCCGGGTCGGTCGTCTTGTGCCGGATCAACTTGTCCAGGTAGGCGGCCAGTTCACCGCTGGCCCTCCTGGCCTCCTCAGGCGCCACCGAACTGTCCAACACCACGGTGCTGTTGCGCTGGAAGAAGTCGTGGTCGTCGTACGGCACTCCGAGCAGCTCGGCGATCACGAGCGAGGGCACGGCCAGCGCGAACGCCTTGAGCAGGTCCGCCGGGTTCGGGCCCGCCAGCATCTCGTCGATCAGGTGGTCGACGATCTTCTGGACCGGCGCCCGCATCGTCTCGATCCGCTTGACCACGAACGGTCCGTTGACGGTCCGCCGCAGCCGCGTGTGCTCCGGTGCGTCGGTGTTGGTGATCAGCCGTGGGGTCAGCGGAGCGATCTCCGCCCGGTGCGCGTTCACGTAGGGGAAGCCGGGGTCGAGGTCGTCGTCACTCACGCGCGGGTCGGGCAACAGGGCGCGCTGGTCGGTGTGACGGGTGATCAGCCAGGGAGTGGTGCCGTTCCAGATGCGTACCCGCGTGATGGGTTTCTCCGCCCGCAGCTCCTGCGCGGTCGGAGCGGGAGCAAGGGGGCACTGCGCCGCCCGCGGCAGCGGATACTCCGGCAGCGGCTCGGCCGCGCCGGTGACAGGGCAGGACAGGGCATCGGTCATGGCATCTCCTCGGTGAGGTGGGGGGACCGGCCGAAACAGGGAGCCGGAATCCGGAGACCACACGTAGGGAAGCGGAGCGGACTGACGGATCCCCGCCGGTTCACCGACAACAAGCTGACGTGACGCACATCACGAACGACCGGCGGGAGCCGCGACCTCACGAACCTCGCGGTCGGCTGCGGGCAGTACCGTGCCCGGCTCCCGTGGGTCCCTGCCCAGGACGGAGTGGCCGAGCCAGTAGCCGAAGCCCCGGCGAGTGTGGATCAGTGCGGGACGGTCCTGGTCCACCTTGTGCCGGAGCCGGGAGACCAGCTTCTCGATCGCCTGACCGCCTCGAAAGTCGCCCCATACATGTTGGCTGATCTGTTCCTTGGACAGCACCTGCCCCGCGTTGAGCAGGAGGTGACGCAGGAGCCGGTACTCGGCAGGGGTGAGGTCGAGAGCCCTGGGCCCGCGCCAGGCCTGGCAGGCGGCGTCGTCAAGGGTCAGATCGCCGTAGGACGGTGCCCTGTCGTGCCGTGCGGGGTGCCCGTCTCGCAACAGGCCCTGGACCCTGGCGAGGACCTCGGCTGTCCGCACCGGCTTGAGGACGTAGTCCTCCGTTCCGACCCGCAGCTCGGGCAAGAGGCGGTGAATACCGTCGTCCGTGGTGAGAAAGAGCGTCGGGGGGCGAGCCGCGGTGGCGGATCGGCGCCACCGGATGAACTCCTCGATCACGCGCGGCGAGCTGTCCAGGACCACGAGATCGCACGCGTGGCGCATGATGGCCGACACGGCCTCGGCACCGCCGACCGGCGCGGCCCGATAGCCGGCCGACTCCATGGCTGTGGTGAGGAGTTCGGCTGTGCCGGGATCGCCGGACGCGATCAGGATCCGAGGGCCGCTGTCACGCGCCGGTGAAAGGTGCTCGTACATGGGGGACCGTTCGCGTAGGGCTCTCAGTACACGTCACAGGTGCGGACTCGCCGGAAGGGGATACGTCCACCTCCTCGTTGGCCTCGAAGTCGTCAACCAGCCGGCTGAAGAGAGCGGCAGCACGTGCAGATCACCGGCTGACCAGCCGGCCAGGGCCGCCGTCATTCCCCGGCGGCCGGCCGCGCGCATACGGTCCGCGGCCTCGCTGCCCGCTGCCGTGAGCTGGATGCGCTGAGCACGGCGGTCGTCGGGGTCCGGTTGCCGCGACACATAACCGGCTCTCTCGAGCTGATGCAGCTGCCGGGTGACGTGAGAGGCCTCCACGGAGAGCCGGACCGCCAGCACTCCGGGACGCAGCGGCTCGCCCAGGGCGGCGAGGTGTCGCACGATCGCCGCCGCGGCCCGGTCGAGCGACAGCCCGGAGACGGCCATCAGACGCTCGTGCTGCCGGGCCCTGGCGGCCAGGTAGGTGATGCGGGTGAGGGCGTGCTCGATCTCGGCTATGTCCTCCGAGACGGAGCTTGTGGGGGGTGGGGGCATGGGGCCACCGTAACAACAGTCATTGCCTAAGTTAAGCAACATTCTCGGCCAACTTCTGCTGCCGCGAGCGGCCGTGCGTGTGGTGGCCGCCCTCAGCCAGTGACCCGCAGCACCAACTTCCCCGTAGACGTACGGCCGCCCATCAGCCGATGCGCCCCCGCCGCGTCCGACAACGCGAACTCCGCGGTGATCGGCAGGTGCACGGTGCCGTCCGTGACCGTACGGAACGCCCGCTCGGCGAGCGCCCGGAGCGCGTCCGGCGCTGACTGGGCGAGGGCCAGGATGGAGAAGCCCGCGACGGAACGGCCCTGTGCGTAGAGCTCGGGCTGTCCGACGTGCCACGGCTCCGCCCCGCTCGCGTTGCCGAAGGACACCAGGCGTCCGAAGGCGGCCAGTGCGTCGAGGCCCCGGCGCAGGGTGTCGCCGCCCACGGGGTCCAGTACGAGGTCCACGCCCCGGCCGCCGGTGGCGCGGCGGATCTCTTCGGGGAAGGCGTCGGGGGTGAACACCTCGTCGTAGCCGTGCTTGAGGGCGTACTCGGCCTTGCTCGCCGAGGAGGCGACGCCGTACACCGCCCCGGCACCCGCCGCCAGGGCGAGCTGCCCGGCCACGGTTCCGATGCCGCCCGCCGCGCCGTGCACCAGCACGGTCTCCCCGGCGCGCAGACGCCCCACCTCGTGCAGGAGGGCATGCACGGTCGGCACGACCGTGGGGAGCGTCGCCGCCGTCCGCAGGTCCAGGCCCTCGGGGAGCGGGAAGACGGTCGCGGCGTCGGCGACGACCACCTCCGCGTAGGCGCCCCGGCCGACGAGAGCGGCGACCTCCTGCCCCGGGCGCAGGCCCTCGACGCCCTCGCCGACGGCCCGGATCCGTCCGGAGACCTCAAGGCCCGGGCGGAACGGCAACGCGTCCACCCGGTACCCCTCGGCCCGTGCCTTGACGTCCGCGAAGTTCACGCCGACATAGGCGGTGTCGATCGTGACCTGGCCCGGTCCCGGCTCCAGGGCCTCGACCTCCACGATCTCCAGCACCTCGGGACCGCCGTACTCCTGGAACTCGACTGCGCGCATGGGAACGGGCCCTTCTGTGAAGTGTTCGGGCGAGTGTTCAATCGGAAGCGAACACCTGGACTGTAAGATACGGATCGAACACTCAGCAAGTGACATGGGGAGCGAGGCATGGCGAACCAGGCGGCCGGCGGCAGTCATCGCGCCGCACCGGTGCACACGGATCCCGACGACGTCTCCGTCCAGACCGCGCTGTCCGCGGTCGCCGACCCGGTGCGCATGCAGCTCATCCGCGAGCTGGCGGGCTCCGCCGACTGGTCGCGCAGTTGTGGCAGCTTCGATGTGCCGGTCGGCAAGGCCGCGCTCAGCCACCACTTCTCGGTGCTGCGTGGCGCGGGGTTGGTCGAGCAGCGGGACGAGGGGCCGAAGCGGGTGAACCGGCTGCGGCGCGAGGAGTTCGAGGAGCGCTTTCCCGGGCTGCTGGACCTGGTGCTGCGGGGCTGAACCGCGGCCCGCGGAGCGGCTCGATGTGCTGGACGCCTGGCTGGTGGAGGATCTTCCCGGTGGCCGGGTACGGATCCTCACCCAGGAGACTCAACTCGGCGAGCCCGCCGCGGCCCTGGCCGAGGAGCGGCCGAACCCGATGCTCAACGGCCACCAGGCCTGGCTGGACGGTCTGGTCCGCGCCGCCCTCCGCTGACGCGGTACCCGAGAAGACACAGGAAGGCGAACGTCATGACCGACAAGCTCACCGTCGCGGTGCTCGGCACCGGGATCATGGGGGCCGCGATGGCCCGTAACATCGCGCGCGCCGGGCACACCGTCCGCGCCTGGAACCGCACCCGCGCCAAGGCCGAACCGCTCACCGACGAGGGCGCGTTGGTCGTCGACAGCCCCGCCGAGGCCGTGCGGGACGCCGACGTCGTCCTGACCATCCTGCACGACGGCCCCGCCGCACTCGACGTCATGCGCCAGGCCGCACCCGCCCTGCGCCCCGGCACCGCGTGGGTGCAGTCCACCACCGCAGGGATCGAGGCCCACACCCCTCTGGCCGACTTCGCCCGCGAGCACCAACTCGCCTTCTACGACGCCCCCGTGCTCGGCACCCGTCAGCCCGCCGAGGCCGGTCAGCTCACCGTGCTGGCCGCCGGGCCGGTCGAGGGCCGGGAGAAGGTGACCCCGGTCTTCGACGCGGTCGGCGCCCGTACGGTGTGGACCGGCGAGGACGGCGCGGCGGGCACCGCCACCCGGCTGAAGCTGGTCGCCAACAGCTGGGTCATCGCCGCCACCGCCGCGGCAGGCGAGACGCTCGCCCTCTCCCGCGCCCTCGACGTCGACCCACAGCACTTCTTCGAGCTCATCGCGGGCGGTCCGCTCGACATGGGCTATCTGCGCGCCAAGTCCGGGCTGATCCTCGAAGACCGGCTCTCCCCGGCGCAGTTCGCGGTGTCCACCGCCGCCAAGGACGCCCGGCTCATCGTCGAGGCGGGCGAGCGTGGCGGCATCCGCCTGGACGTCGCCGCCGCGGGCGCCGCCCGACTGGAGCGCGCGGCCGCCCAGGGGCACGGCGACGAGGACATGGCGGCCGCGTACTTCGCGAGCTTCGACGAGGAGAGCTGACTTCGCCGAGGAACTCAAACAATCAATCAGGCGTCGACCTGAGGCGCGCGCGAGGTCAGGATGCTGAGCGCGTTCGCAGCCACGATCGCCCCGATGCTCGCCCACTCCGCCCAGCCGAGGCCCTGCCCGAGCCCGACCAGGCCGACGAGCGCCGCGAGCACGGGGTTGACGCTCATGAACAGGCCGAACGCCCGTGCCGGAACCCGGCGCAGGGTGAGCAGGTCGGCCAGGTAAGGGACGGCCGAGGACAGGACTCCGGCGGTCACGGCGCACGCGACTGCCGCGGGGGTCGGCGGCTGCCGTACGACGAGGACGATCCCGACCGGGAGGAACAGCAGGGCGGACAGCGTGGCCGCGGCTGCCGCGCCCTGCGCGCCGGGCACGCGCTGTCCGACGGTGCGGTTGAGCAGGATGTACGACGCCCAGCAGGCGGCGGCGAGCAGCCCCAGGCCCATGCCGAGGTAGTCGGCGGAGGGCTGCGGCCGCATCAGGGCGATCACGCCGGCCGCGGCGATCACCGCGCACAGGGCGTCCACCCGGCGCCGCGAGGTGGCCAGGGCGATGGCGAGCGGGCCGAGGAACTCCAGGGTCACCGCGAGCCCCAGGCCGACCCGGTCGATGGCGGTGTACAGCGACAGGTTCATGGTGCCGAACACGACCGCCAGCAGCGCGACCGGCCACCACTGCCGCCAGGTGAAGGCCCGCAGCCGGGGCCTGCCGACGGCCAGCAGGGCCAGGGCGGCGACGTACTGGCGTACCGCGACGACACCGATCGGACCGAGCACGGGGAAGGCGAGCGAACCGATGGCGGCACCGGTCTGGTTCGACAGCCCGCTCGCGACCATCGTGGCGACACCGGTGAGGCTGCCGGGCGTGGACTTCGGCTGGGGAAGGGCGACCTCGGGGGCGGCTGCGGTGCGCATACGGACAGCGTGGAGTCGCCGGACGCATACGCAAAATGCGTACACGGATCTATCTATACGCTTGAGTCATGGATGTGGAACTCCGCCAGCTGCGCTGCCTGGTCGCCATCGTCGACGAGGGCAGCTTCACCGATGCCGCCATAGCGCTCGGCGTCTCCCAGGCGGCCGTGTCCCGCACCCTCGCCTCCCTCGAACGGGCTTTGGGCGTACGGCTGTTGCGCCGGACCTCGCGCGAGGTGACCCCCACGGGGACGGGACTGCGCGTACTGGCGCACGCCCGCCGGGTGCTCGGCGAGGTCGACGACCTGGTCCGGGAGGCCACGTCCGGACACGGCCACCTGCGGATCGGCTACGCCTGGGCGGCCCTCGGCCGGCACACCCCGGACTTCCTGCGCCGCTGGGCCGCCGCCCACCCCGGGACCGACCTCCAGCTGGTGCGCGTCAACTCCGCCACTGCGGGCCTGGCGGAGGGTGCCTGCGACATGGCCGTCGTACGCAGGACGCTGGACGACCGCAGATTCGACTCCGCGATCATCGGTCTGGAGCGGCGGCTGTGCGCGGTGGCCGCCGACGACCCGCTGGCCCGGCGCCGCTCGGTCCGCCTCGCCGACCTCGGCGGGCGCACGCTCCTCGTCGACCGGCGCACGGGCACGACCACGGCCGACCTGTGGCCCCCGGACGCCCGCCCGGCGACGGAGGAGACCCACGACGTCGACGACTGGCTGACCGTGATCGCCACCGGCCGCTGCGTGGGCATGACCGCCGAGGCGACCGCCAACCAGTACCCGCGCCCGGGGGTCGTCTACCGCCCGGTGCGTGACGCCGAGCCCATCGCCGTACGGCTGGGCTGGTGGCGGGACGATCCGCATCCGGCGACTCAGGCGGCGATCGAGTTGCTGACGGGCCTGTACCGGAACGACTGACCCTGCCTACGACGCCCTGTTCCGTGGGATCAGTTGATGCACAGCACGAGCACGCAGAGCCCCGCCGGCGAGGTCGCCGAGGGCGAGGGGGTCGCCGACGGTGTCGCCGTGCCTTCGGTGGCCGGGGGTGTGGGCGTGGCCGTCTGCTCGGGGACCGTGGCGGTGATGCCGGGGACGACCTGTGACTGGGCGGCCGAGGTCACCGTGGGCGCCGGAGAGGTGGGGGCGTGCGGCTGGGCCTTGGTCGGCGTGGTGGCGACGGCCTGCTCACGCGGGGCGTTGGTGGCCGACGGCCGGGCGGAAGGAGTGTCGGGCCGCGAGCGGCGCGTGCCCGGCGGTGTCGACGCCGCCGGAGCGGGCTCGGTGGCCCGGTCCTCGGTGGCGCCCATCGCCGTGTTGTCGGGTGCCGTGGCCGCCTGCGCCCGGTCTCCGGACCGCCCGTCCATCGCGGCGACGGTCAGCCCGCCGCCGACCAGTGCGACCGCGGTGGCCACCACGGCCTTGCGCTGGTTCTTCTTCCAGCGGGCCCGCTGGCGCCGCCGTGCCGCCCGGCCCTGCGGCGTGGCAGGCACGGCTTCCGTTTCCCCGTACGGAACGTCGGCCGCTTCCTCGACGGGCGGATACGTGTCCTGCCACGGGTCAGGGACGGAGGCTGCCGCGGGAGCCATCGCCATGGGCGGAGCGATGTCCGGGGCGTAGGCGCCGCACCCGGGGCACACCAGGGCACCGTTGAGGTGCCGACGGCATGTGGAGCAGTAGTCCATCCGTGGTCTTCCTGGCTCGGCGTTCGCACGTGAGATCGATGTTCACGCGTGGGATCGATCGGCCAGAACCGTAGCGAGGCTTTCGACAGTCCGTGTGCAGCCTGTGTGTCGCTCCTGCACAGAAGTTGTCGCCGAGCCAGAAAGGGCGGAAAGGACCCATCCGCTTCTCGCGGATCCTGATTGCGCGGTGCGCGGTCCGAAGCCGCTTCTCCGCGTCCGTTCGAGGCCCTTTCCGTCACCTCCAGGACACCACACGAATCGCGGACCCACCAGGGCCGGGCGGCTCACCCCTGCGGTCGCCCGGTCGTCACCCGTGCGACCGTGGAATGGAGCACCGCGCTGCAGCCGACGGAGGCCGGAGTGACCATGGAGCCCCTCGCCCCCCTGCTGACGGACGTCCAAGCCGTCGTCTTCGACACGGACGGGGTGATCACCGACTCCGCCCGGGTGCACGCGGCGGCCTGGAAAGAGGCCTTCGACGCCTTCCTACGGGCGCATCCGCCCGCGGATCCCGAGCAGCGACGGCCCTTCGACCTCGCGGACGACTACCTGCGGTACGTCGACGGCAAGTCCCGCCTCGACGGCGCCGCCGCCTTCCTCGCCTCCCGTGGTATCGACACGTCGGACGCCACCGTGCAGTCCGTCGCCGCCGACAAGGAGGAACTGTTCACCCGACGGCTGCGCGAGCACGGCGTGGACGCCTACCCCGGCACCGTACGACTCGTCCGCGCCCTGCGCCGGGCGCAGGTGCCCGTGGCGGCGGCCTCGGCCTCCCGGCACGCCGGTGAGCTGCTCACCAGGGCCGGTGTGCGCGACCTCTTCGACGTCCTCGTGGACGGCGGCGAGGCAGCCCGGCTGGGCCTGCCGGGCAAGCCGAAGCCCGATCTGTTCCTCACCGCCGCCGACCGGCTCGGCGTCCCCGCCGACCGTGCCGCCGTGGTGGAGGACGCCCTGGCCGGCGTAGAGGCGGGCAGGCGGGGCGGCTTCGCACTCGTGGTGGGCGTGGACCGGGCCGCCTCGGGGGACTCGGCGGAGAGGCTGCGCCGGCACGGCGCCGACATCGTCGTACGAGATCTGGCGGAACTGCTGGGTGAGGAGTCGAAGTGACGGCGGGATGGACCTGGGAGTACGAGGGCTACGAGCCCGCGGACGAACGGCTGCGCGAGTCCCTGTGCACCCTGGGCAACGGCTACTTCGCCACCCGAGGCGCATTCCCGGAGTGCACGGCCGACGACATCCACTACCCGGGTACCTACGTCGCGGGCTGCTACAACCGGCTCACCTCCGACGTGGCCGGGCGGCAGGTCGAGAACGAGGACATGGTCAACCTCCCGAACTGGCTGCCGCTGCGCTTCCGCCTGCGCGGCGGGCCATGGCTCACGCCCGACACCGCCACGCTGCTGGAGCACCGTCTGGAACTGCTCCTGGCCTCCGGGATGCTGCTGCGGCACACCCGCTACGACCTCGGCAAGGGACGCGTCCTGACGGTGCGCCAGCAGCGCATCGTGCACATGGCGGACCCTCATCTGGCCGCGCTGCGCACCGAGTTCACCGCCGAGGGCTTCTCCGGCGAGCTGGAGGTCGAGGCGTCCCTCGACGGCGGCGTCACCAACTCCGGCGTGCCGCGCTACCGCGACCTGGACGGCCACCACCTGATCCACGTCCACGCGGGCACCGCCACCCCGGACACCGTCTGGCTGCGCTGCCGTACCCGCACCTCCGACCTCCGCATCGGCATGGCCGCCCGGCTGACCTCCGACGCGCTGGTCACCGTCCGCAACAAGAGCCGGCGCACCACCCAGCACACCCTCCTGACGCTGACCGAAGGCGGTACCTGCACCGTCGACAAGATCGTCGCCCTGCACACCTCGCGCGACCCCGCCATCAGCGATCCGCTGTACGCCGCCGTCGACCGGGTCGGCCGCGCGCCCGGCTTCGACGACCTGCTGACCTCACACTTCACGTCCTGGGACCAGCTCTGGCGCCGGGCCGCCCTCGAAGTCGCCGGGGAACCGGGCCACGTCCTGCGCCTGCACCTGTTCCATCTCCTGCAGACACTCTCCCCGCACACCGCCGACCTCGACGTCGGCGTACCCGCCCGGGGACTGCACGGCGAGGCCTACCGCGGCCATGTCTTCTGGGACGAACTGTTCGTGCTGCCCTTCCTCAACCTGCACTTCCCCGAGGTCTCCCGAGCCCTGCTGCGCTACCGCCACCGCCGTCTGGAACAGGCCTGCACCTCGGCCCTGGCAGCGGGTCGCAGGGGCGCCCTGTACCCCTGGCAGAGCGGCAGCGACGGCCGTGAGGAGACCCAGCAACTCCATCTCAACCCCCGCTCGGGCCGCTGGCTGCCCGACAACTCCCGGCTCCAGTTCCACGTCGGCTCGGCCATCGCGTACAACGTGTGGCAGTACTGCGAGGCCAGCGGCGACATGGAGTTCCTGCACACCAAGGGTGCCGAGATGCTGCTCCAGATCGCCCGCTTCTGGGCCGACGCGGCCGTCTGGGACGACAGCCTGCGACGGCACCGCATCAAGGGCGTGGTCGGCCCCGACGAGTACCACGACGCCTATCCCGACGCGACCATGCCCGGCCTCGACGACAACGCCTACACCAACGTCACCGCCGCCTGGGTGCTCTCCCGCGCGCTGGAACTGATCGCCGCCCTGCCGGAACCCCGGCGCCGTGAACTCGCCGAACGTACCGGCCTCGACGGGAGCGAACTGGAGCAGTGGGAGGAGGTCTCCCGCACGCTCCACGTGCCCTTCCACGCCGGTGTCATCAGCCAGTTCGACGGCTACGGCGAGCTCGCCGAGCTCCCCTGGAAGGATTACCGGCACCGTTACGGCGACATCCGCCGCCTGGACCGGATCCTGGAGGCGGAGGGCGACACCGTCAACCGCTACCAGGCTTCCAAACAGGCCGACGTCCTGATGCTCGGCTATCTCTTCGCACCGGCCGAACTGCGGGGTCTGTTCCACCGGTTGGGACTGACGCTCGACGACGACATCTGGCACCGCACCGTCGACTACTACCTGCACCGCACCAGCCACGGCTCCACCCTCAGCGGCCTCGTCCACGGCTGGGTGCTGGCCCGTGCCCGGCGGGCGGAGGCATGGAAGTTCTGCCAGGAAGCCCTCCAGGGCGACATCGCCGACGTCCAGGGCGGCACCACCGGCGAGGGCATCCACCTCGGCGCCATGGCCGGCACCCTCGACCTCATCCAGCGCGGACTGACCGGCCTGGAGACCCGCGACGGAGCGCTCTGGCTCGACCCGGTACCGCTGCCGGAACTCTCCTCGTACGGCTTCGCGGTGCGCTACCAAGGCAATTGGGGCGTACGGCTGCACCTGGAGCGCCGCGAGCTGGACATCGCCGTCCCGTCCTCCGACGTGTCCCCGATCGAGGTACGGCTGACAGACCGCACGGTCGTCATCGAGCCGGGGGAGTCGACACGGCTGGAGCTGCCGGACTGACCTCGGGGCGAGAGGCTGGAAACCGGCTCTTCGGATACCCGGATATCCGGGAGAGCCCGGAGAAGGGAGACCGGTGATGAGCGGTCCTGTCGTCGTGGGTGTGGACGGATCGGAGTCGAGCCTGACCGCCGTGGAGGTCGCCGCGCGCGAGGCCGCCCTGCGCGGTGTGGGGCTCCGGCTGGTGCACGCCTTCGGGTGGCCGTCGCTCCATGTGCCGCCCCGGGTGCCGCCCTGGACTCCGGCGAGCGCCGGAGTGCGTGAGCTGATCGACGGCACGCTCGCCGAGGCGGAACGGCGTGCCCGCACGGCCGCACCCCACGTGGCGATGGAACGCGAGGTCGTCGTCGGCGAGCCGGTGATGGTGCTGGAACTGGAGACCCGGACGGCGTCCCTGGCCGTCGTCGGCAGCCGGGGCCTGAGCCGCTTCGGCAGCCTGCTGCTCGGCTCCACCGCCGCGCACATGGCCGCCCACGCCGGCTGTCCCGTCCTGGTCGTGCGCGGCCGGCCGGAACCCGCCGGCCCGGTCCTGCTGGCCGTGGACGGCTCGCCGCAAGCCGAGCCGGCGGTCGAGTTCGCCTTCACGCAGGCCTCCCTGCACGGCACCGACCTGGTGGCCCTGCATGCCTGGAACACCCACACCGAACGGGTCTACGAGGCCCCGGGCGACCCGCCTTTCGTGACGTACGACGAGGACCGGCTGCGCGACGAGGAGGAGCGGGTGCTCGCCGAGGCGCTCGGCGGGCTGCGCGAGAAGTACCCGGACGTCGAGGTAGAGCGCCGGCTCGTGCGCGGCCGGATCCGCCACACGCTGATCGAGGCCAGCGCCGAGGCCGGTCTCGTGGTGGTCGGGGCGCGTGGCCGGGGCGGCTTCACCGGGCTGCTGCTCGGCTCGGTCAGCCAGGCCGTGCTGCACCACGCCCACTGCCCGGTCGCGGTCGTACGCGCCGGTGGCCAGTGACTACAGGCTCGCCGCGTGATCCGGCACGTAGGTTTGCAGATCGCGCGGCGGGCGCTCGTACCCGGTCGACGGCGGCCGCTCCGGCAGCTCCAGCACCGGCGGCGGCACGTCCTTGTAAGGCACCGAATCCAGCAGGTGGGCGATCATGTTCACCCGGGCGCGGCGCTTGTCGTCGCTCT
The DNA here is from genome assembly GCF_036173105.1 of Streptomyces sp. NBC_00287. Lineage (NCBI taxonomy): Bacteria > Bacillati > Actinomycetota > Actinomycetes > Kitasatosporales > Streptomycetaceae > Streptomyces > Streptomyces sp. NBC_00287. The sequence goes on along the minus strand of NZ_CP108053.1, from coordinate 699,056 downwards.
CGACGACGTACCAGGGCGCCTCCGCGATGTCGGTGTGGATCAGCATCTCGTCCTTGGCCCGGGAGTACTCCTCCCAACGGGTGATCGACTCCAGGTCCATCGGCGACAGCTTCCAGCGCCGCAGCGGATCCTCCAGGCGGCGCCGGAAGCGGTCCTGCTGCTCCTCGTCGCTGACCGAGAACCAGTACTTGCGCAGCAGGATCCCGTCCTCGACGAGCATCCGCTCGAAAATGGGGCATTGCCGCAGGAAGAGCTGGTACTCCGCCTTGGTGCAGAAGCCCATCACATGCTCGACACCGGCCCGGTTGTACCAGCTGCGGTCGAACAGCACGATCTCCCCGCCGGCCGGCAGATGCTCGACGTACCGCTGGAAATACCACTGCGTGCGCTCGCGCTCGGTCGGCGTGGGCAGGGCCGCGATCCGCGCCACGCGCGGGTTCAGATGCTCCGTGACCCGTTTGATGGTGCCGCCCTTGCCCGCCGCGTCCCGCCCCTCGAAGATGACGACAAGACGGGCGCCCTCGGCACGCACCCACTCCTGCAGCTGCACCAACTCCGTCTGCAGCCGCAGCAGTTCCTTCTCATACGTCTTGCGCGGCAGTTTCTCCGCCTTGTTGCCGGCCATGCCGCCTCCCACCGCCCGACGACCTGTCGATGACCCCGTCGATGACTTAGGAGTCCCCCCGTGTCCGAGGTCGAACACCCGAACAGCACCGTACTGACCGACGACGAGCTGCGCACCCTGGACGCCCACTGGCGCGCGGCCAACTATCTGGCCGCCGGACAGATCTACCTGCTCGCCAATCCGCTGCTGCGCGAGCCGCTCAGCGCCGAGCACCTCAAGCCGCGGCTGCTGGGCCACTGGGGCACCTCGCCCGGCCTGAACCTCGTGTACACCCACCTGAACCGGGTGATCAAGGCGCGGGGGCTCGACGCGCTGTGCGTGTGGGGCCCCGGGCACGGCGGTCCTTCCGTGGTCGCCAACTCCTGGCTGGAGGGCAGCTACAGCGATACGTACCCGGACGTCGGCCGGGACGCGGAGGGCATGCGGCGGCTGTTCAGGCAGTTCTCCTTCCCCGGCGGGGTGCCCAGCCATGTGGCGCCGGAGACGCCGGGGTCGATCCATGAGGGCGGTGAGCTGGGCTACGCGCTCTCCCATGCCTACGGTGCCGCCTTCGACAGTCCCGGCCTGGTCGTCGCCTGCGTCATCGGCGACGGCGAGGCGGAGACCGGGCCGCTGGCCGCCTCCTGGCACTCCAACAAGTTCCTCGACCCGGTCCACGACGGCGCCGTCCTGCCGATCCTGCACCTCAACGGCTACAAGATCGCCAACCCGACCGTGCTGGCCCGGCTGCCCGAGCCGGAACTCGACGAGCTGCTGCGCGGCTACGGCCACGATCCGCTGTACGTCTCCGGCGACGACCCGGCCGCCGTCCACCGAGCCATGGCCCAGGCCTTCGACACCGCGCTGGACCGTATCGCCGGGATCCAGCGCGGCGCCCGTGAGGAAGGGGTGACCGAGCGGTCGAGGTGGCCGGTCATCGTGCTGCGCACGCCCAAGGGCTGGACCGGCCCCGCCGAGGTCGACGGTGTCCCCGTCGAGGGCACCTGGCGCGCCCACCAGGTCCCGCTCGCCGGTGTCCGCGAGAACCCCGAGCACCTGCGGCAGCTGGAGCAGTGGCTGCGCTCGTACCGGCCCGAAGAACTGTTCGACGCCGACGGCAGGCCCGTCCCGGACGTCCTGGCCCCTCTGCCGGAGGGCGACCGCCGTCTGGGCGCCACCCCGCGCGCCAACGGCGGCCTGCTCGTACGCGAGCTGCCGATCGCCTCTCTCGACCGGTTCGCCGTACCCGTCGACAAACCCGGCACCACCCTGCACGAGCCGACCCGGGTCCTCGGCGACCTCCTCGCCCAGGTCATGAAGGACACCGCGGACCGCCGGGACTTCCGCATCGTCGGACCCGACGAGACCGCCTCCAACCGGCTCCAGGCCGTCTTCGACGGCAGCGGCAAGGCCTGGCAGGCCGAGATCCTGCCCGTCGACGAACACCTCGACCGGCACGGCCGGGTGCTGGAGATCCTCTCCGAACACACCTGCCAGGGCTGGCTGGAGGGCTATCTGCTCACCGGCCGGCACGGGCTGTTCTCCTGCTACGAGGCGTTCGTGCACATCGTCGACTCGATGGTCAACCAGCACATCAAGTGGCTCAAGACATCAAGGGAGTTGCCGTGGCGCGCGCCCATCGCCTCCCTCAACTACCTGCTCACCTCGCACGTGTGGCGCCAGGACCACAACGGCTTCTCCCACCAGGACCCCGGCTTCGTCGACCACGTCCTCAACAAGAGCCCCCAGGTCGTACGGGTCTACCTCCCGCCGGACGCCAACACCCTGCTGTCCGTGGCCGATCACGCGCTGCGCAGCCGCGACTACGTCAATGTCGTCGTGGCCGGGAAACAGCCCTGCTTCGACTGGCTCTCCATGGACGCGGCCCGCGCGCACTGCGCCCGAGGCGCCGGTATCTGGGACTGGGCGGGCAGCGAGAACGGCAGCGAGCCGGACGTGGTCCTGGCCTGCGCCGGCGATGTACCCACCCAAGAGGTGCTGGCCGCCGCCCAGTTGCTCCGCCGCCATCTGCCCCAGCTCGCCGTCCGCGTGGTCAACGTCGTCGACATCGCCCGCCTGATGCCCCGCGAGGAACACCCGCACGGCATGACCGACTTCGAGTACGACGGCCTGTTCACCGCCGACAAGCCGGTGATCTTCGCCTACCACGGCTACCCCTGGCTGATCCACCGCCTCGCCTACCGCCGCAACGGCCACCGCCACCTGCACGTACGCGGCTACAAGGAGTCCGGCACCACGACCACACCCTTCGACATGGTCGTTCGCAACGACCTCGACCGCTACCGCCTGGTCATGGACGTCATCGACCGCGTCCCCGGACTCGCGGTGCGCGCGGCGGCCGTACGCCAGGAAATGGCCGACGCACGTACCCGCCACCACGTCTGGATCCGCGAGCACGGCACCGATCTGCCGGAGATCGCGGAGTGGAGCTGGGGCTCCTGAGAGCGCAGGGGTGAGCCGGCGAACCCCTCGGTGAGCGCCAGCAGGAAGCCCTGGCTGCCGCGCCGGGAAACGGAGAGCTACGTACGATCACCCTTCGGCTTGCCCCGCTGGTCCGGCGTGCCGTGCGGCGGCGGGCTGAAGGGCTGGGGCGAGGTTGCGGGGGACACCGGGGAGCCCGAGTGACCCTCGCGCTGTTCCGGACGCAGGGCGCCGGGGTCGCCCCCGGTGGGCTCGGCGCCCGACTCCAGCTGCTCCAGCCGGTTGGCCAGCAGCTCGGTCACCGGCAGCCGGTCGGCGTGCGAACGCTCGTACGCCAGCAGCTCCTCGACCTCGTCGGAGCTCAGTGACCGGACGCGGCTCTCCAGCCCGCCGATCGGCAGATGATCGTAGTCGGGCAGGGGCAGGGTGTCGCGGTCGGCCATGGTTCTCACTTCCCTCGGGATGGGTTGCGCAGGTGTGCGTCAGGTTCCGCCCGGGCCGCCGCTGCCGAAGGAACCGCTGCTGCCCTCGTCCCAGCGGGGCCGTTTGCGCTCCGGGCCCGGCCGGGACGGGAGGTTGCCGTGGGCGGGCATCTCGTGCGGGGTCAGCCGGTGCTCGCTCCTGGGCACCTCGTCGGGCTCCCGGTTCTGCAGCTCCTCACGGACGGGGCCCTCGTCGGGCAGCCGGGGCTGCTGCTCCGGGCGCGGCGGGGCCGGTTCTCGGCGCCTGATCCGTCCGCCCAGGACGAAGGCACCGAGGAGCACGGCCACGACCACCACGCTCGCGACGATCAGTCCGATGCCGAGGGCGCCGCTCTCGGCGGCCAGGTCCAGCCAGGTCGTGTTCATGGGCTCGCGAGTACCCCTCGCGCCTGCGGCGAACCTGGTTTGACGCCCCTCGCGACGGCTACCCGCACCCTGTGACCTCGACAACTTCGCAGCAGCAGCTCTTCCAGTACCTGGAGGACCGCTTCGCGTGCGCGCAGGCGTGCACCGAGTGTGCGCGCGCCTGCGCGCTGCGCGCGAGCCTGGCGGAACCGGACGGGACGGCGGAAGAGGAACTCGTACGGCGTAAGGGCATCATGTGCGCCGAGGTGTGCGACGCGACCTGCCGTGTGCTGTCCGAGCAGGGCCTCACGGACGAGGGCGGCGTCCGTGTCCAACTGGAGTGGTGCCGCACGGTGTGCCTGGAGTGCGCGCATGTCTTCGACGGATGGCCCGGCGCGGAGGACGGCGCGAAGGCGTGCCGTGAGTGCGCCCAGGCGTGCACGGACTTTCTGGCCTTGCTGATGTGAGGCGTCCCCGGCATTCCCTATTTCTGGAACACGTTCTACGGTGTGCGCCGTCAGGACCGGCCGAGGGGAACCCTGGAGGCGCCGTGCATCTCGACCACACGCCCGAGCAGCAGCGGCTGCGCACCGAACTGCGCGCCTACTTCGCCGAGCTGGTGCCGGACACAGCGCTCACCCGGCACACCGACCCCGCCGCCCAGAAGCGCTTCTACCGCGAGACGATCCGGCGCCTCGGCGGCGACGGCTGGCTCGGCGTGGGCTGGCCCAAGGAGTACGGCGGACGCGGCCTGAGCGCGATGGAACAGTTCATCTTCTTCGACGAGGCTGCCCAGGCGGGCGTACCGCTGCCGCTGATGGCGCTGAACACCGTCGGACCGACGATCATGCAGTTCGGCACCGACGAGCAGAAGGCGTACTTCCTGCCGCGCATCCTCTCCGGCGAACTCGACTTCGCGATCGGCTACAGCGAGCCCGACGCCGGTACCGACCTTGCATCCCTGCGTACGCGCGCGGTCCGCGACGGCGACGAGTACGTCGTCAACGGGCAGAAGATCTGGACGACCAACGGCGACACCGCGGACTGGGTCTGGCTGGCGGTGCGCACCGACCCGGGCGCCCCGCCGCACAAGGGCATCACCATGCTGCTCGTCCCCACCAGCGACCCCGGCTACTCCTGCACCCTGATCAACACCCTCGCCGGCCACGACACCACCGCCAGCTACTACGAGAACGTCCGCGTCCACGTCTCCCGTCGCGTCGGCGCCGAGAACCAGGGCTGGCGGCTGATCACCAACCAGCTCAACCACGAGCGCGTCACCCTCGCCGCCCACGGCACCATGGCGATCCGCGCCTTTCACGACGTCCAGCGCTGGGCGACCGAGACCAAACTCGCCGACGGCCGTCGCGTCGTCGACCTGCCCTGGGTGCGCCGCCGCCTCGCCCAGACCCACGTCCGCCTCGACGCCCTGAAACTCCTCAACTGGCAGATGGTCCAAGCCGTCCAGGACGGCACCCTCACCCCCCAGGACGCCTCGGCCGTCAAGGTCTACGGCTCCGAGGCCCGCCGCGACGCCTACGCCTGGCTCATGGAGATCGTCGCCGCACCCGGCGCCCTCAAGGAGGGCTCCGCGGGCGCGATCCTCCACGGCGAACTGGAGCGCGGCTACCGCTCCGCGGTCATCTTCACCTTCGGCGGCGGCAACAACGAGATCCAGCGGGAGATCATCTCGTGGATCGGTCTGGGGATGCCGCGCGTTCGGCGTTAGCGGGCGGGCAGGGCAAGTTGACGGCGGCGCGTGGCGCAGCCGGCGTACGCCTGCTCTGCCGCCGTACGCCCACGAGCTGCACGGCAGATCCGCCCCCGAACCCACCACCGTCACCCGTCAGTTGCGTGCCACCGGCATCCTGCCGCGCGCCATTCCCGCACATCTGCGCCGGCAACTCCCGCCCAAACACATCCTGCGTGCCATGTCGAGGCTCGGCCCGGCGCGCGCCCGGCACCGTACAAACTCGGACGACAGCTCGCCATACTGGACGAGCCAGGGGCGGGCGGGGGACCACAGTGACGGGGGCGAGCGCGGGAGATGGGGGACAGCAGGCTGATCCAGGGCCGGTACCGGCTGCTGGATCTGATCGGGCGCGGCGGCATGGGCGAGGTGTGGCGGGCGCGTGACGAATCGCTCGGCCGTCATGTCGCCGTGAAGTGCCTCAAACCGCTGGGCCCGCATCATGACCAGTCGTTCACGCGGGTGCTGCGGGAGCGGTTCCGCCGCGAGGCCCGGGTGGCCGCGGCGCTTCAACACCGCGGGGTCACCGTCGTCCATGACTTCGGGGAGTCCGACGGCATTCTGTACCTCGTGATGGAACTGCTGGAGGGGCGTAACCTCAGCCAGCTGCTGGAGGACAACAAACACCATCCGCTGCCCGTGCCCGCCGTCGTCGACATCGCCGACCAGGTCACCGCAGCCCTCGCCTACACCCACCAACAGGGCATCGTGCACCGCGACCTGAAGCCCGCGAACATCGTGCGCCTCACCGACGGCGCCGTGAAGATCTGCGACTTCGGCATCGCCCGCCTCGGCGCCGACATCGGCTTCACCTCCCGGCTGACCGGCACCGGCATCGCCATGGGCACCCCGCACTACATGTCCCCGGAGCAGATCGGCGGTGCGGAGGTCGACCAGCGCAGCGACCTGTACTCGCTGGGCTGTGTGCTCTACGAGATCGCCACCGGCGTACCGCCCTTCGACCTCGACGACGCCTGGGCCGTCCTCGTCGGCCACCGCGACACCCCGCCCCGGCCGCCCCGTGAACACCGGTCCGAACTCCCCGAGTTCCTGCAAGAGATCATCCTGGCCCTGCTGGCCAAGAGCCCCGAGGACCGGCCGCACGACGCGCGCGAGGTGGGCCGCCGGATCGGCGTCGGCCGCGGCACACCGACGTACGTGCCGACCGTCCTCACCCCGCGTCCGGCGCTGCGGCCGCCCGAGCCCCTCGGCCGCGAGGGACGGCTGCCGTCCTGGACGCAGGGCATGACCACCGGCCACAAGGCCACCGGCGCCGGACTGAGCGCCGCACCCCCGGACGCCGGAGCCGGCCTCACCGGCGAGTGGATCCCGCGCCCCGCCGCCGGCCGGCCCGAGGAACCCGCGGCCCAGAACCCGCCCGCCCCCGACCCGGAGGCGCTCACCGCGCTGGCCGGCCGGCACAACGCCGGGCTCAGCCTCGGCCGGCTCGGCCGCTGGGCGGAGGCCGGAGAAGTCCACCGTGCGGTCGCCGCCGAGCGCGAGCACCTGCTCGGCCCCGACCACCCCGACACCCTCGCCAGCCGCTACGAGGTCGCCTTCACCCTCAGCCGCACCGGCCGCGCCGCCGACGCCCTGCGCGAGTACAAACACGTCGCCCGGGCCAGGAGCCTCGCACTCGGCCCGGACCATCCCGAAACGCTCGCCGCACGCCAGGAAATGGCATACGTACTGGGCCAGTTGGGCCGCCATTTCGACGCCCACCAGGTGTACACCTCGGTGCTCGCCGCGCGGGAACGGGCCATGGGCGCCGACCACCCCGACACCCTGCGCTGCCGCCACAACCTGGCCTTCAACCTCAGCCGCCTCGGACGCCTGGAGGACTCGTACCGCATGGCCTGCGAGGTCGTCGCCGCGCGCGCCCGGGTGCTCGGCCCCGACCACCCGGAAACGCTGGTCACCCGTTACGAAGTCGCCTACGCGCTGGGACAGTTGGGCCGCTGGGCGGAGGCACTGCACACCTACCACGAGGTCGCCGAGGCCCGTGCCCAGGCGCTCGGCCCCGACCACGCCGACACCCTCGCCGCCCGCTACGAGGTCGGGATCAGCCTTGGCCGCCTCGGCCGCAGCGCGGAGGCCCTCCAGCTCTACCGCGAGCTGATCGACGACCGCACCCGGGTGCACGGCCCCACCCACCCCGAGACCCTGCGCGCCCGCCACGGCCTCGGCGTCAACCTCGGCCGGCTCGGCCGCTGGGAGGAGGCCCTGGCCGAGTCCCGTGACGTGTGCGCGATCCGCGAGCGCGTCCTCGGCCCCGACCATCCGGACACCCTTGTCAGCCGCCGCGAGGTCGCTGTCGGCCTCGGCTGGCTGGGCCGCTGGCCCGACGCCCTCACCGAGTACCGCAGGGTGGCCACGGCCCGCGAACGCGTCTTGGGCCCGGCCCACCCCGACACCCTCGCCAGCCGCAACGACGAGGCCCACTGCCTGGAACAACTCGGCCGCGCCGCCGAGGCGGTGGAGCTGTACCGGAGGGTCGCGGCGCTGCGGCAGCAGGGGGCGTCGGGCGGGCACTGAGCAGGTGGCGCGGGGCGGGTTGGGGACGTCTGGCTTGCGCTGACTCGGCGGGTTGGGACGTCACGCGAGCTCTGACGGGGTGGCACCCGACGGGGTGGGCCGTCGGGCAGTACTGGTGGGCGGCGTCGGGTGGTTGAGACGCCGGGCGGACTCGGCGGCCCGGCGGCACCGGGCGTGGTGGGCCGTCGGGTGGGCACTGACCAGATGGGTGGGCCGGTCGGGCGGTACCGGCCGGGCCGGACTGGGCGGCGTGGTCCGTCGCGCCGCACTGACTACGCGGCGCCCGGCGGGTTCGTCGGCCCCTGGCCCGGGTCGAGCGCGCCCGGGTCTGCGGGCGGTGTCGCGCCCTGCCCGAGGATCCGCTGGTACAGATCCGCGAGCTGCATCAGCGTCGACCCCTTCGTGGCCTCCTTCGTCAGCTCGAAGCTGACCTTGCCCTTGGAGGTCTTGCGCTCCATCTTCACGCTGACCTTCGTCTGCAGGAAGGCGACCAGGGCGACGAGGACCACCACTCCGGCCGACACCTCGACGACGGCCAGTTGCTCGTCGACGGGCGGCTCGGCGAGCAGCGGCTCGGCCAGCGGACGGGTCCCCGGGTCGTCGGCCAGCGCCTCCAGGAGCCGCCGTCCGGTGTCGAGTGCCTGGTCCTCGTCGTCCAGCAACACCGCCGCCGACACCGGGCTTTCGGCATGCGCGAGCAGCGCCTCGACGATCTGCAGTGCCTCCTCGTCGTTCTCCGCCTCCAGACCGTGCTGCGCGGCCAGATCCTCGGTGATCTCCTGTAGCGCCAGGACGACGGAACGGCGGGCCATCGGCGGGGACGTGGTCATACGGACTCCTTGTGACGTCGTACGGGACAGTGGACGGCCGGGATCATCGCCAGTCCCCGGTGAGGGTGAACGCGCCCCAGTGGAAGACATGACCCAGCCACGGTCGGGACGGGTCGCCGGCGAGTTCGCGCTGCGCCTCCCACAAGGCCCGCCAGGCGGGTTCGCCCCGGCCGAGGCGCCGGTAGTAGGCGGCCAGCAGCTCGCGTGAACTCTGCTGGTTCACATCCCAGCGCGGCGCGATGACGCTACGGCTGCCTGAGCGCAGGAACGCCCAGGTCAGCCCGGTGAGATCGGCGCCGGGATGGTCGGCCTCGCCCCAGCCGGCCGAGCAGGCGCGCAGCACCAGGCGCTGCGGCGCGGCGTCCGCCACGGTGACGTCCCGCACCCGCAGCAGATAGCGGGCGTGGGCGGGCACATTGTGCGGTTCCCAGTTCCTGCTGGGGCGCTCGCGGCCGTCGGAGAACAGCAGCGCCGCCTCCAACGGGTCATCGGTGTCGGTGAAGCCGTGACAGGTGACATGGGCGAGATCGGCCTGGCCGAGGGCGGTGCGCACGGCGGCCGGGGTCGCGGCGAGGCCGGCCACCCGGGACACGGACCGCCAGGGGCCCTCGCCCAGCAACGCGTCGTCCTCCTCGAACAGCCCCGTGTCGTCCTCCCGCCCCGCACAGCCCACCGCGACCGCGGCGCGGGGCGGGGTGACGGGGTGCGCCAGCAGATAGCGCAGACTGCTGACGCCGGGGACGCTGACCACGGCGTTCGACTCCCCGAGGAGCGTCCCCGAGGGGAGGGGGAGCGCGCCGAACGGTACGCCGGACAACGGGCCGTGGGCCGAAACGGCCACCAGTTGCCGCTCGGCGAGGAGATCGGCGAAGGGCTCCAGGAGGGGTGTGAGCTCCGTGAGGAAGGACGTGTCCCGCTTGTCGGGGCGGCGTGCGGGCAGCGGGCGGAGCAGGACGCCCGAGTCGGGGTCCCGGCCGCCGTTGAAGACGGTGCGCAAGCGGCGGGAGAGGGCCTCGATCCGGTCCCGGCCGAGCGGGATGCGGCGCATCCGCAGCGGCTCGCCGTCGGAGGTCAGCACGAAGCAGTACGTGGCGCCGTTGCCGCAGAAGTAGGAGGCGAGCAGCATCCCTTCGGGCGGGGCGTGTCGGGTGAGCAGTGTGCGGACTTCGTTCAGCCGCGCGGGGGCGCCCTGGCGCAGGCGCGTGTACTCCGGGGCGTGCTCGCCGATCGCCGTGTGCACCGCGGACAGTTGGGACGTGAGCTGCTCGGCGGCCTCCTCGGACGCGGGGCCCAGGGCGCCCAGGGCCGACCTGGTCAGATCGCGCCGCAGGGCTGCCAAGTGCCGCCGTTCGTCCGCGATCAATCGCTGGGGCACCGACGGAGGTTCCGGCAGCGGTCCGAGGGCCAGGTCGGCCAGCAGGTCCCGGGCCTTGACCTCCTCATGGAGGTCGAAGCACCACTCGGGCACGGATCGGTCGTCGGGCGGCGGCAGTTGGTCGCCGTGGCCGTGGAGCAGGTCCAGCAGACCCTCGTACTCGGTCAGCGCCCGCCCGCCGGACTCGGCGCGCAGAACCGGCCACGGGGTGCGCACGATCCGGCGCAGCGCCACGTCCCGGCACCACTGCAGGAGGGCGAACCGCTCCCCGAGCAGCTCGGGCCGGTCAGCGAAGATCTTGACGAACGCCATGCGCTCCTTGACGCTGTCGTCGTCAGTGGCCTCGCCGACGCCGTGGCCGATGTCGGCTGTGCGCTCGTCGGCCTCGGCGATGAGCCGCCGGGACAACTCGGCGGCCTCCGCCCACCGGTCCAGCCGGGTGAGGCATACGATCAGTGCCCGTCCGGTCACGAACTCGCCCACGGAACTGCCCCGTTCGCGGGCCTCGCGATGGAGCTCGGTGACCCGGGGGAGCAGTTCCTGTGCCGTCGCCCGGCTGCTGTCCCGCGCGAACCGGCGCTCGAGCGCGTTGGCCAGGAGCACGGTGCCGTCGATCGTGCGGCGGTAGGCGAGGGACGTGCGGTTGCTCTCCTCGTACCAGGCCATGGCCTGGTCGTGGTCCCCGCGGTCCTCGGCGACCCGGCCGAGTCCGGCCAGACAACCGACCTCGTTCACACTCCGGGTGCTCGAGTCCTGGCGCAGCTCCGCCAGCGCTTCGAGGTACTGCTCCTCGGCCTCGTCGAGGTACCCCATGAAGCACAGCTGCTGAGCCAGGGCACAGCGGAAGGTGTGGGACATGAGGATGCCGCCGCGCAGCGCCGTCGCGAGGTTCTCCTGGAAGACGCGCAGCGCCTCCCTGTTGCGTCCCCTGGTCTGCAGCGCACTGGCCCGCAGCGCCCGGGCCCTGAGCACGGTCGGGATCTGCCCCAGGGCCTCGGCGGTCTCGGCGGCCTGCTGGAAGTCCGCCGACGCGGCGTTCAACGTGCCGTGGTGCAGATGGGTCTTCCCGCGTTCGATCAGCAGATCGAGTTGCAACGGGTGCGGACGGTCGCCGCTGAGGTCGCGCAGGCCGTCCAGCGCCCGGTCGAAGTAGTGCAGCGCGCCGCGATGGTGACCCTGCGCCGACATCTCGATCGCCACGATCCGGTCGAACTCCAGCCACCGTTGCCCGTCGTCGTCCAGATGGCGCAGCTCCCGCTGGCAGTCCAGCAGGACCTTCAGCCCCTGGCGGAGATCGCCCAGACTGCGATGGGCCTGCGCCAGCATCGAGTACGCCCAGTAGGCGGCCTCCGGATGCTCGCCGACCCGACCGCTGCCGTGCAGTGCGACGACGGCCCGTCCGGCGTGGAACAGTGCGTGCCGCCGGTCGCGCATCCGGTCGACGTCGGCCCGCCCCATCCTCTCCTCGCCGCGGGCACGCTCCATGAGACTGAACGCCCACCAGGTCCGTGCCCGTACGGCGGACATCGGCGAGTCCGGGGCGGCCATGGCGAGCGCGGCCAGTACGGCCGAGCGTTGGTGCATGGTGAGGCCTTTGTAGTGGCCGAGCAGCTTCTGGGCGACCGGCACCGGATCGTCGGGCAGCACATCGGGCTGGGCGCGGAAGACGAGGAAGGCGTCCAGCAGGTCAAGCCGGACGGCCCGGTCCACCAGCGCCGCGAAGTCGGGACGGCCCTGGTCGTTCACCTTGATCTGCCACCGCTTGCTCGCCTGTCGGGCCAGGAACTCCAGCAGTTCGGCCTCGGCCGGGCGGCCCGCGCCGGCCGCCGCGCCGGCCTGCTCCCGAAGGGTGGCCAGGAGGTAGGGCCGTACGGTCTCGCCCAGCCGGTCCAGATTGCTCAGCAGCGTCTCGTAGTCCGTCGAGCGCGTCACCAGGAATTCGATGAGCGTCTCTCCGACGCCGGGCCCGGTCATCCCGCCGCCCTTCGCGCGCGTGCGGAGGGCGGCACCGTGAGGCCGAGTGCGGCGAGACCGGCGATGTCGGCGTCGCCCAGCGGGCCGTCCAGGAAGTCCAGTGCCATCTGGGCCTTCGCGTGCTCGCCCTTGGCGTGGTGGACCAAGGCGGCGCCCACGGCACAGTGCGGCTGATCAGGATGGGCGCGGGCCAGGAGGAACAGCCGGTCGAGGTATCCCCGGGCATGCTCCGTCTCATCGAACACCTGGGCCAGGAAGCCCAGGATGCCCGCGGTGTGCTGCACCTCCAGATCGCGCAGCATACGGCTGCCGTCGTCGGCGTCCGCGCCCTCCCGCAGCACCGCCGAGTGCGGTCGCACGCGGTGGAGTTTCCTGCGGGCCCGCTCCCGTAGCTCCCGGTCGCGGGCGCCCGCCCGCAGATGCATGCCGACCAGGAGCTCCAGGGCGACGTCGCCGTACTCCTCGTCCTCTCCCAGGGGGACCAGCACATCCTCCGCCGCGTCGAAGCCGGCCATCGAATGATCGAGGTCGCCGAGCGCCAGTAAGGACTTGGCCTGCTCCAGCCGGTGCAGGGAACCGGCCTCACCGCGCTCGGACAGCTCCGCGAAATACGCGGCCCGTAACCGGTGCAGAGAGCGCTCCGGCTCGCGCTTGTTCAGCGCGGCGGTCAATTCCTCGCCGCGCTGGCACAGCTCCACCCACTCCTCGTCCGGGCCCTGGAGGCACTTGGTCGCCTCCAGTAACTGGTTCATGGCCATCTGGCCCAGACCGCAGCGCGCCGAGGCGGTGGCGAAGTCGGCCCGCAGCGCGCGCACCTTCGGGTCGTCGTCGGCCCCTTCCGGCAACAGGCCCTCGCTCTTGCCGCCCGCAGCCTCGGACGCTTCGTGCTCGGCTTCTCTGAGCACCTTCCACGCGGTGAACGGCAGGCCCGCCGCGAGCAGCGCCACCCCGTACACATGCCGGTGTTCCGGCCCTCGCTCGGCCTGCTTCTCGGCCGCCATCACCGCGCGCCACGCCTCGTGCCGGTTCCGGATGACCCATTGCGCCACGGCCGCGCTCTCGGGAAATGCCCGCGCGGAGAACGGCACGCGCCAAGCCGCCGACGGATCCTGCATGCGCGCCCCCTAGCGCCGAGTGAACCGAGTGAACTCAGCTACTAGAACGGCGCCGCGGGTCCGGCCGGTTCCCCGTACCGCCAACTGATCGGACTTGACCGGACCTGATCGCTCCGCAGCCCTGGCCGACCTAGATCACCTCGTGTTACGAAGAACCATGCCTGCACATGAGGGACACCCGGGACATCGCGCATACGACGCAGTCATCGTCGGCGGAGGCCACAACGGCCTGGTCGCCGCCGCCTATCTGGCCCGGGCCGGCCGGTCCGTGCTGGTGCTGGAGCGCCTGGACCACACCGGCGGCGCCGCCATCTCCACGCGTCCCTTCGCGGGCGTCGACGCACGGCTGTCCCGCTACTCCTACCTGGTCAGCCTGCTGCCCAAGAAGATCGTGCGGGACCTGGGCCTGAACTTCCGGATCCGCGCCCGCACCATCTCCTCGTACACCCCCGTCGAACGCGCCGGACTGGCCACCGGACTGCTGGTCGGAGGCGGCGAGCGGCGGACCCGGGAGGCGTTCGCGCAACTCACCGGCGGCGAGCGGGAGTACGCGGCCTGGCAGCGTTTCTACGGCCTGACCGGCGAGGTCGCCGAGCGGGTCTTCCCCACGCTCACCGAACCGCTGCCCACGCGTGAGGAGCTGCGCCGCCGCGTCGACGACGAGGAGGCCTGGCGGATCCTGTTCGAGGAGCCGATCGGCGCCGCGATCGAGGATCGCTTCGCGGACGATCTGGTGCGGGGCGTCGTCCTCACCGACGCCCTGATCGGCACCTTCGCCGACGCCCACGACGCGTCCCTGAAGCAGAACCGCTGCTTCCTCTACCACGTCATCGGCGGCGGTACCGGCGCCTGGGACGTGCCCGTCGGCGGCATGGGCGCCCTCACCGACGCCCTCGCGACAGCCGCCCGAGCGGCCGGGGCCGTCGTCGCCACGGGCCACGAAGCCGTACGTATCGACACGGACGGCGCAACCGCCGAGGTCACGTATCGCACCGCCGACGGAGAGGGCGTCGCCGCCGCCCGGCACGTCCTGGTCAACGCCTCCCCGCAGGAACTGGCGGCGCTGACCGGCGGCACCTCGCCGGAGCCCGCCGAAGGGGCCCAGCTCAAGGTGAACATGCTGCTCAAGCGGCTGCCCAGGCTCCGGGACAGCGCCGTCGACCCGCGTGAGGCGTTCTCCGGGACCTTCCACATCGCCGAGGGCTACGAGCAGTTGGCCACCGCCCATGCCCAGGCCGCCGCCGGGGAACTGCCCGCCGCCCCGCCCTCGGAGATCTACTGCCACTCGCTCACCGACCCGACGATCCTCGGCCCTGACCTCGTCGAGCGCGGCTACCAGACGCTCACCCTCTTCGGCCTGCACACGCCCGCACGGCTCTTCGCGCGGGACAACGACGCCGTACGCGAGGAACTCCTCAAATCGACGCTGGCGCAGCTCGACGCCCATCTGGCCGAACCACTCGCCGACCTGCTGGCGACGGACGCCGAGGGACGGCCCTGCATCGAGGCGAAGACCCCGCTCGACCTGGAGCGCGACCTGCGCCTGCCGGGCGGCAACATTTTCCACCGCGACCTGTCCTGGCCCCACACCCAGGACGGCACCGGCCGCTGGGGCGTGGAGACGGAGCACCAGAACGTCCTGCTGTGCGGGGCGGGCGCGGTGCGTGGCGGGGGAGTGAGCGGGGTGCCGGGACACAACGCGGCGATGGCGGTGCTGGAGGAGGGCGAGGCCTGAGGGTCAGGGACTGAGAGGTCAGGGACGAGGGGTCAGGGACCGAGAGGTCAGGCCGCCATGCCGCCGTCGACCCGCAGAACCGTGCCCGTGACGTAGGAGGCGCGGTCGCTCAGCAGCCAGGCCGCCGCCTCGGCGACCTCCTCCGGGGCGGCCGCGCGGCCCAGGGGCGTCTGGGCGTTGAGCTGGTCGATGATGCCGGGCGTCCGCGCGTCCCACTCGTGCAGCATCTCGGTGAGCGTGGTCCCCGGCGAGACGGCGTTGACCCGGATGCCCTCGGGGCCGTACGTGGCGGCTGCGGATGCGGTGAGGCTGTTCACCGCGCGCTTCAAGGCGCCGTACGCGGGCAGCCAGGGGTTGGCCATCAGACTGCCGACGCTGGAGGTGTTGACGATCGCCCCGCGTCCGGAGGTGGCCCGGATGGCGGCGATCTCGGCGTTCATGGCGAGCCAGACGCCCTTGAAGTTGACGGTGTAGACGTGATCGAAGTCGGCCTCCTGGAGCTGGTCCATCGGGCCGGGTTCCTGTGCGGTCGCGGCGTTGTTGAAGGCGATGTCGAGCCTGCCGTACAGCTCGACGGCGCGGTCCACGGCGGCGCGAAGGCTGTTCGGGTCCGCCAGGTCGCAGACGATATGGTCGGCGGTGCCTCCGGCGGCCCGGATCTCCTCGGTGACCGCCTTGAGCTGGGACTCGGTGCGGGCCGCGAGCAGCACTCGGGCACCCTCGCGGGCGAAGAGCCGGGCGGCCGCCGCGCCGATGCCCCGTCCGGCACCGGTGACGAAAGCGACCTTGTCGGCGAGCAGGGGAGTGATGGTGGTTTCTGTCATGCCGATGAGCCTGCGGCCGTACCGGACACCCATCCAGGCACCGCCAGTACCTGGCTACGGTCACCGGCGCCCCCGCACACTGGGACCGTGGACCGACGAGAACTGGCCGACTTCCTGCGCAGCCGACGCGAGCGCATCACCCCCGCCGACGTGGGCCTGCCCGCAGGGCCGCGCCGCCGCACCCCGGGGCTGCGCCGCGAGGAGGTGGCGCAGCTGGCGTACATCTCCACCGAGTACTACACCCGGCTGGAACAGGCCCGTGGACCACACCCCTCGCGCGAGGTGCTGGCCCAGCTCGCCCGCGCCCTGCGCCTGTCGGACCCCGAGCGCGATCACCTCCACCACCTCGCCGGCACCCCGCCGGGCCCGCCGCCAGGACCCTCCCGCGAGGTCCGGCAGAGCATCGTCGACCTACTGGCCCGGCTGCCGCAGGCCGCGGCGATCGTGATCTCGGCGACGTACGAGGTCATCGCGTGGAACGACCTGGCCGCCGCCCTGATGGAGGACTTCTCGGCGCTCTCCCGCCGCGACCGCAATCTGATCCGGCGCTGCTTCCTCGGCCCGTATCGCGAAGGACGGCCGCTGTACGGCATCTCGGACGGGGGCGAGTTCGCCAGTGCCTCGACCAACGACCTGCGCGCCGCCGCGGCCCGCTACCCCGGCGACCCCGAAGTGACCGGCCTGGTCGACGAACTCCTCGCGGGCAGCGAGAAGTTCGCCCAGCTCTGGGCACAGCACTGTGTGATCGCCCCACCCACCCTGCGCAAGACGTTCGACCACCCGCTCGTCGGGCCGGTCGCGGTCAACTGCGATGTCCTGGACATCACCGACCGCGACCAGCGGGTCATCATCTACACCGCCGAACCGGGCTCACGGTCCGAGGAGGCGCTGCGGCTGCTGTCGGTGGTCGGCACGCAGCGCATGGACGTGCCCGGCTGACGGTCAATCCCGCGAGGCGGTCCAGCCCGCCGCGGTGATCCGTGCCGCGTCGGCAGGTCGCGCCTCGTCGAACAGGACCCGGTCAGGGTCCTCGACGCGCAGCCCGTCCACATAGGCGCCCCGGCCCACATAGAGCCGGTCCGTGGCGTACCGCCAGCGCAGCGCGAGCTGCCCAGCGGCCGGGAGGTCCGCCGTCAGCCGGTGCCAGACGCGGCCGGACCAGCCGGTGACCGTGCCCGACGGATGGTCCTGCTCGCTGTGGCGCGTCGTGGTGAACGGCACCGGCTCCCAGGTCGCCCCGCCGTCCGCGCTGGCCTCCAGGGCGAGGACGTCCGCCTGCGGCTCGGTGTCCCACCACAGCGAACAGCGCAGCCGCGCCCCGCCCGCCGAGGTGTCCAGCGCGGGCAGCGCGAGAGTTGCGGTGGTGGAGCCGGCCATGCCGGAGAACCAGGCGGTACGGCCATGGCGTGGGCGGACCGGGACAGCGCGCGCCAGATTGTTCGCGGCGGCCACCCGGGGTGCCGAGCCGGACCGCCAACTGCGCACCGGATGCACCGAGTTGCCCAGCACCACCAGGAACGAGTCGGTCGTCGGGTCGAGGACCAGCGAGGTGCCGGTGAACCCGGTATGGCCCGCGGTGCGCGGAGTGGCCATGGCGCCCATGTACCAGTGCTGGTAGAGCTCGAAGCCGAGACCGTGCTCGTCGCCGGGGAAAGCGGTGTTGAAGTCGGTGAACATCAGCTCCACCGACTCCGGTTCGAGGATGCGCGTCCTGCCGTACGCGCCGCCGTTGAGCAGCGTCCGGCCGAGCACCGCCAGGTCCCAGGCGCAGGAGAAGACGCCCGCGTGTCCGGCGACGCCGCCGAGGCTGAAGGCGTTCTCGTCGTGCACCTCGCCCCACACCAGCCCCCGCTCAAGACCCGACCAGGGCTTGCGGGCGTCCTCCGTGGCGGCGATCCGGGGCTTCCAGGAGGCGGGCGGGTTGTAGCGGGTGCGGTCCATGCCGAGCGGGCCGGTGATGTCCTCGTGGAGCAGCGCGTCCAGCGGGCGGCCGCTGATCTTCTCCAGCACGAGCTGGAGGGAGATCAGGTTCAGGTCGGAGTAGAGGTAGCGGGTGCCCGGCGGGTTGAGCGGGGCCTCGTTCCAGATGAGCTTGAGCTTCTCCTCGTAGGTGGGCGCGCTGTACAGCGGGATCCAGGCGCGGAACCCCGAGGTATGGGTGAGAAGTTGACGGACAGTCATGTCCTGCTTGCCCGCCGCCCCGAACTCCGCCAGATAGGAGGCGACCTTCGCCTCCAGCTCCAGCGCGCCCCGCTCGATCTGCTGCACGGCGAGCATCGAGGTGAACAGCTTGGACACCGAGGCGAGGTCGAGGACGGTGTCCTCTGTCATGGGGATCTGCTGGTCGGCCGGGAACTCGACGCCGGTGTCGGTCTTTTCGTCGTACGCCGAGTAGCGCACCGCCATGCCGATCGGCTCGTGCAGCGCCACGGTGCCGCCCCGGCCGGCGAGCAGCACGGCGCCCGCGTACCAGGGGTGCTTGGGGGAGGGACCGAGGAACGCCCCGGCATCGGTGACGAGTTGACGGAGATGGGCGGAGAGGAGACCGGCCCGCTCCGGCGAGCCGTACTGCAAGGTGCTGCGGCCGGAGGACGCGGCGGCCGCCGGTCCCGCGGGGAAGGGGGCGATGGCCAGGGCGCCGCCCAGAGCCAGGGCTCTTCGGGCCAGTTGACGCCGGGTCAGGCCGTGTCTGTCGTCGGTCATCGAGGATCCTCCCGCGAGTCCGCCTGAAAGTATCTTTCCGGGATCACCTTGCGCGCTGAAACTTTCGTGTCAGACGGGGGTCGTGTCAACCGGGCGTTCGCCGCAACAAATCTGAAGGGCTGTCAGGAATAAATCTGACGGGTCATCAGGAAAACCCTTCCGTCCTCCGGAGGACTCCGGCATCCTGCGCCCATGCAGACGGAGCTGAGCAAGCAACTGGGAGTCGAGCACGCCGTCTTCGGCTTCACGCCGTTCCCCGCCGTCGCCGCGGCCATCAGCCGGGCCGGCGGCTTCGGGGTGCTCGGCGCGGTCCGCTACACCGCCCCCGACGACCTCAAACGCGACCTCGACTGGGTCGAAGCGCACGTCGACGGCAGGCCATACGGGCTGGACGTCGTCATGCCGGCCAAGAAGGTGGAGGGCGTGACGGAGGCGGACGTAGAGGCGATGATCCCTGAAGCGCACCGGCAGTTCGTGCAGGACACCCTCGCCAAGTACGGGGTGCCCGAGCTCGCCGAGGGCGAGGCGTCCGGCTGGCGGATCACCGGCTGGATGGAGCAGGTCGCCCGCAACCAGCTCGACGTCGCCTTCGACTACCCGATCAGACTGCTCGCCAACGCCCTCGGCTCACCGCCGGCGGACGTCGTGGACCGCGCCCACGATCAGGACATCCTCGTCGCCGCTCTCGCGGGCAGCGCCCGCCACGCCCGTAAGCACCAGGAGGCGGGCATCGACATCGTCGTCGCCCAGGGCTACGAGGCCGGAGGCCACACCGGCGACATCGCTTCCATGGTGCTCACCCCCGAGGTCGTCGACGCCGTCGCCCCGCTGCCCGTCCTGGCCGCCGGCGGCATCGGCAGCGGGCAACAGGTGGCCGCGGCACTCACCCTCGGCGCCCAGGGTGTGTGGCTGGGGTCCATATGGCTGACCACCACAGAGGCCGACCTCCACTCCCCGGCGCTGACCCGCAAGCTCCTCGCCGCGGGCTCCGGAGACACCGTCCGCTCCCGCGCCCTGACAGGAAAGCCCGCCCGCCAGCTGCGCACCGAATGGACCGACGCCTGGGACGACCCCTCCGGACCCGGCACCCTCCCCATGCCCCTGCAGGGGCTCCTCGTCGCCGAGGCCGTCTCCCGCATCCAGCGGCACGAGGTCGAGCCGCTCCTCGGCACGCCTGTCGGCCAGATCGTCGGCCGGATGAACAGCGAACGCAGTGTCCAGGCCGTCTTCGACGACCTCACCCGGGGTTTCGAGCAGGCGGTGGACCGCATCAACCGCATCGCCGGAAGGAGCGGCCAGTGACCAGCGCATCTCCCGTGGGCTTCTGGGCCCAGGCAATCCAGGACCCCGACCGCACGGTCCTCATCGCCCCGGACGGCGAGCAGTGGACCGCCGGACGTCTCCACTCCGCCGCCAACCGCCTCGTCCACGGCCTGCGCGCCGCGGGCCTCGAACGCGGGGACGCGTTCGCGGTCGTACTCCCCAATGGCATCGAGTTCCTCACGGCATATCTCGCCGCCAGCCAGGCCGGGTTCTACCTCGTGCCGGTCAACCATCATTTCGTTGGCCCGGAGATCGCGTGGATAGCCGCGGACTCCGGTGCCAAGGTGCTCATCGCGCACGAGCGGTTCGCCGACCCCGCCCGCCAGGCGGCCGACGAGGCAGGCCTCCCGGCCACCCACCGTTACGCCGTCGGCGCGGTCGAGGGCTTCCGGCCGTACCCCGAACTCCTCGACGGACAACCGGAGTCGCCGCCCACCGACCGCACCCTCGGCTGGGTCATGAACTACACCTCGGGCACCACGGGCCGCCCGCGCGGCATCCGCCGTCCGCTGCCAGGAAAGGCCCCCGAGGAGGCCTATCTGGGCGGCTTCCTCGGCATCTTCGGCATCAAGCCGTACGACGGCAATGTGCACCTGGTCTGCTCGCCGCTGTACCACACGGCCGTACTCCAATTCGCGGGCGCGTCCCTGCACATCGGCCACCGCCTGGTGCTGATGGACAAGTGGACCCCGGAAGAAATGCTCCGCCTGATGGACACCCACCGGTGCACGCACACCCACATGGTCCCGACCCAGTTCCACCGCCTGCTGGCCCTGCCCGACTCGGTGAAGGCGCGCTACGACGTCTCCGCGATGCGGCACGCCATCCACGGCGCCGCACCCTGCCCGGACCATGTGAAGCGGGCGATGATCGACTGGTGGGGCCACTGTGTGGAGGAGTACTACGCGGCCAGCGAGGGCGGCGGCGCGTTCGCCACGGCGGAGGACTGGCTGAAGAAGCCAGGGACGGTCGGCAAGGCGTGGCCCATCAGTGAGTTGGCGGTCTTCGACGACGAAGGCAACCGTCTGCCGCCCGGTGAACTCGGCACCGTCTACCTGAAGATGAACACCGGCGGCTTCGCCTACCACAAGGACGAACAGAAGACGAAGAAGAACCGCATCGGCGACTTCTTCACCGTCGGCGACCTCGGCTATCTCGACGAGGACGGCTATCTCTTTCTCCGTGACCGCAAGATCGACATGATCATCTCGGGCGGGGTCAACATCTACCCGGCCGAGATCGAGTCGGCCCTGCTGGCCCACCCAGCTGTCGCCGACGCCGCGGTCTTCGGCGTACCGCACGAGGACTGGGGCGAGGAGGTGAAGGCGGTGGTCGAGCTGGCCCCGGGACACGAGCCGGGCCCGGCCCTCGCCGCCACCCTCCTCGACCACTGCGCCGACCGCCTGGCCGGCTATAAGCGGCCCAAGTCGGTCGACTTCATCACCGAGATGCCCCGCGACCCCAACGGCAAGCTGTACAAGCGACGGCTGCGGGATCCGTATTGGGAGGGGCGGACTCGGGCGGTGTGACCAGATGCCGCGCGGGTGGCGAATGACCGGCAGGTGTCGACGAAACGGTGCTGGGTCGCTCTTACTCACAGAAAGGCATGCGCTGAAGTGCGGTGCCGGTTGTCCACAACAACTCGGGTGACTCCGGGCTGCGATTGGCGCTAGCGTGCGGCGGTGATCAGCATTGAGGGACAACGCCTGGGTGGGGACGCCGCACGCCGTCTGGCAGAAACGGGCCTGTATGCGTTTGAGCCGGGCCTGACGGACGCCGAATTTACGCGCATCGAGCGCGACTACGGCTTCGAGTTCGCCGACGACCACCGAGCATTCCTTGCGGCCGGCCTCCCGGTCAATGTCCCTCCTGAGGACGGACAGACCTGGGCCAGGCCCTGGCCGGAGTGGCGCGGAGGCGACATGGACAGCTTGCATCGACAGCTCGACTGGCCCGTCGAGGGTGTTCTGCTCGACGTGGAGCACAACGGGTTCTGGTACGAAGGCTGGGGTCAGCGTCCCACTGAGCGGACGGCGGCGCTGGACGTCGCGCGGCGTCAGCTGGCGGAGGCGCCGGTTCTGGTGCCCTTCTATGCCCATCGGTACCTGCCCGCAGGCCGCGGAAGCTTCGGTCACCCAGTGCTCTCGATGTGGCAGACCGACATCATCTATTACGGTCTGGACCTGCTCGACTACATGCACCAGGAGTTCGACGAAGCGCGGGGCGAAGTCGACAGCAACTGGAACCCGCGAGCAACAGTCCCGTTCTGGCGGGACCTTCTCTGACTCCTCGGGGGCGCGCGGACAAGCGCCGGACTCTCAGCTTGGGAAGCTGCGGACATCGACGGCCTGCTGTAGGTGCTGACCTGCTCAAACGACTGGCTCGAGGCCTTTGCGGGCTCGGCCGCTTTGCACCGTGATTCCCCGCTGTTCCCCGCTCGATCGGGTGCGCTTGTGGTGCGGCCAACGCAGGGGCACATGTGTCAAGGAATGACGTGCGAGATTCCTTGACACACGTCCCTCTCTCACGGACAGCTACGGTTCCGGGTTCGTCGGGTCGGAATCGGGTCCGGGCCGTCCGGCCGTGTTCCTGGCGTCAAGTTGCTGTTGGTTCGTCGGCGATGAGGTCCAGAAGCTGGTCGGGGGTGAGAGTGGCAAGGTCGACGGAGCGGTCTTCGCACACGAGTCGTGCCGCCCCCTGCTGCGTCCTGAGCTGTCGGGCGCGTTCGATGAGCTCGGCCGCACGGCGTCGTTTGTGGATACGGTCGGCGATGTCCGCGACCGCGAGCATGGCCGATGGAATGGACACGATCAGGGATGCCACCGCGACGGGATCGACTCCCTTGGATTCCGGACCGGTTGCGGGTTCCGGCGTCGGAGCTGGTTCGGGTGGGTAGCCCCAGCTCGCGGTCAACGCGGCGACGCTCTTCATGGCGGCTTCGACGTCCACTCCAGCAAACTCGATGATCATCATTCCTCGTTTTCGTCGCCGGTGGCGTTCAGTAATTCATCAAGTAGGTCAACAGTGTCCGCAAAACCGATCTTGGCGGCAGCTGCTCGGCTCGCCTGCAACACCTGTCGGGCTTGCTCGCGTTCACCCGCGGCCAGCAGAAATTGGCCCAGGGTAGTCCCGACGACCACGATGCCATCCGGCCGTTGAAGCTTCAGAAGGAGCTGAAACGAGGAGATCAGCCTCGGCATCGCTGCGTCGAAATCTTGGCGACTCAGATCGATTTGCGCCAGATCCCAGGTGGCGGCCGCGATGCCCGCCATGTCGCCTAGCTGCTTATTGACTTCCAAGCGCTTGAGCTGCAGTTCGAGGGCTTCGTCGACTTCGCCGCGCTGCTGGAGGATGTTGGCGATCTTCCCCCAGGTGACCGCGGTGGAGCGGGAGTCACCGATCCGCTCGTACACGGGCAGGGTGACCTCGCGGCGGATCCGCAGCGCCTCGTCGACTTCGCCCCGCTGCTGGAGGATGTCGGCGATCTGGCCCCAGGTGACCGCGGTGGAGCGGACGTCACCGATCCGCTCGTACACGGGCAGGGTGACCTCGCGGTGGATCCGCAGTGCCTCGTCGACTTCGCCGCGCCGCTGGAGGGTGTCGGCGATCTTCCCCCAGGTGATCGCGGTGGAGCGGGTGTCACCGATCCGCTCGTACACGGCCAGTTCGACCTCGCGGCGGATCCGCAGCGCCTCGTCGACTTCGCCCCGCTGCTGGAGGATGTCGGCGATCTTCCCCCAGGTGACCGAGGCCTCGCGGGTGTCACCGATCCGCTCGTACACGGGCAGGGTGACCTCGCGGTGGATCCGCAGTGCTTCGTCGGCTTCGCCGCGCTGCTGGAGGGTGTCGGCGATCTGGCCCCAGGTGATCGCGGTGGAGCGGGTGTCACCGATCCGCTCGTACACGGGCAGTTCGACCTCGCGGCGGATCCGCAGTGCTTCGTCGGCTTCGCCGCGCTGCTCGTGGATGTCGGCGATCTTCCCCCAGGTGATCGCGGTGGAGCGGGTGTCACCGATCCGCTCGTACACGGGCAGTTCGACCTCGCGGCGGATCCGCAGTGCCTCGTCAACTTCGCCCTGCTGCTGGAGGGTGTCGGCGATCTTCCCCCAGGTGATCGCGGTGGAGCGGGTGTCACCGATCCGCTCGTACACGGGCAGGGTGACCTCGCGGCGGATCCGCAGTGCTTCGTCGACTTCGCCGCGCTGCTCGTGGATGTCGGCGATCTTCCCCCAGGTGACCGCGGTGGAGCGGGTGTCACCGATCCGCTCGTACACGGGCAGTTCGACCTCGCGGCGGATCCGCAGTGCTTCGTCGGCTTCGCCGCGCTGCTCGTGGATGTCGGCGATCTTCCCCCAGGTGATCGCGGCCTCGCGGGTGTCACCGATCCGCTCGTACACGGGCAGTTCGACCTCGCGGCGGATCCGCAGTGCTTCGTCGGCTTCGCCGCGCTGCTCGTGGATGTCGGCGATCTGGCCCCAGGTGATCGCGGTGGAGCGGGTGTCACCGATCCGCTCGTACACGGGCAGTTCGACCTCGCGGCGGATCCGCAGTGCTTCGTCGGCTTCGCCGCGCTGCTCGTGGATGTCGGCGATCTGGCCCCAGGTGACCGCGGCCTCGCGGGTGTCACCGATCCGCTCGTACACGGGCAGGGTGACCTCGCGGCGGATCCGCAGCGCCTCGTCGACTTCGCCGCGCTGCTGGAGGATGTCGGCGATCTTCCCCCAGGTGACCGCGGCCGAGCGGGTGTCACCGGCGTCGGTGAACAGTTGGCGGGCCTGGTGGAGCAGGTCCTCGGCCTGGTCGACCTCGCCGCGGGTGATCAGGCGGTTGGCGTGGTCGTAGAGGAGTGCGGCGTGGTCGGCCGGCTCGGTCTGCCGGTCGCTGGTCCGGGTCTGCTGGACGGCACGGTGGAGCAGGGTGTCGGCGTGGTCGCCGTCGCCGCTGGTGACGGCCGCGTCGGCGACGGCCCGTAGCAGGGTGACGGGAACCTCGTGGCTGTGGCGGTCGAGGAGGGTGACCGCTTGGTGGCCGAGCTCGGCGGCGGTGGAGGCCGGGCCCTGCCGCAGGGCGGACACGGCCGCGGCGGCGCAGTCGGCGGTGATGGTCGGGTTGTCGGCGGCCAGGGCGAGTTGGGTCAGCTGCAGGTCAAGGTCGCTGCCGCGGGCAGGGCCGGGTGTGGCACCGCCCCACTGGTCGTACAGCGGTTCGGCGGCCAGGGTGGCGAGGGCGGCCTGTTCGTCGGGGGTGAGGGGCTTCAGGCGTCCGGCCGCGAGGGCGTTGACGGCCAAGGCTGGGATGGCGCTGCGGTACTGGTCGGGAAAGGAGTCCAGGAGCCCGAGGCCGCTCAGGCGGGACGCTGATCCGCCGACCGCGGCGGCGAGGACGTCGATGACGGGTTGCGGGACCGGTAGTGTGAACAGAGTGCAGGCCCGTAACAGGTCGCGGTGGGCGGGGCCGGCCTGGTCGAGGAGCGCGTCGAGAGCCAGGTTCTCCAGGAACTTGCGAATGTCGGCGTTGTCGGCGGGGAGGTCACCTTGGTGAAGGTATTCCTCCATGCTGGCGACGGCGGCTTCGGCGCGGGCATGGTCGACCTGGCTGCTGTAGACCAGGCGCAGCCCGATGAGGTCCTGCAGTCCGGGGTTGCCGCAGCTGACGTCCAGGGCCCGCTGGGCCAGGTCGGCGCGCTGGGTCCGGTATCCGGCCGGGGCGAGGTCCTGCTGACGGCGTTGGAGTTTGCGCTGGGCGGCCGGTGACAGTGGCTGCAACTGGACCGGTTCCAGGCTGGCCTCCAGGCCGTGGAGTGTGAACGTGTAGCGGCTGGTGATCAGCAGTCGGCTGTCTGTGATGGCGGGGTTGAACGCGGAGAGGACGTCGGCGAGGACGGTGGCGTATTCGTGGTCGAGCCGGTGCGGGCCGTCAGGGTTGGCGGTCAGGATCTGTTCGAGATCGTCGATGATCAGCAGGAGGGGTTTGCCCCCGTCGTCGAGTTCCTGGGCGCATGGTCCGGCCAGCAGATCGATCAGGAGTGGCTTGAGGCGTTCTGGCTGGTGGCGGACCTCGTCGCGCCTGGCGTCGATGAGGGTGCGGGCGGCGGGGTTGGCGGCGACGGCGTCAGCGATGGCGTCAAGGATCGCCGTCGGGGTGTAGTCGCCGAACAAGACCGCGACGGCCCGGTTGGGGTGACGGTCGGCGATTCGGGCGGCCAGGCTCGACTTGCCCAGCCGACCCTGCCCGTGGAGCAGGACCCCGGCCTTCTGCCCGCCGCGCAGGGCCCGCAGCGTGTGCTGCATTTCCGGGCGGCGGCCGACGAACATTTCCGCGGCCGCGACCGGCAGCTCGTGCTTGCGGTCCAGGAACGTCTTGGTCACATGGTGCGGTGGCACCATCTGGCGTTTGCGGGTTCCTGCCACTAGCGGGCCGCCACCAGTCGGCCCCAGCCATAGCCGAGCCAGGTGCCAGTCGGCGCGGAGGAGCTCATCCGGACAGGCCAGCAGGTGGCGGCGGGCGCTGGCGACGGCCTCGGCCACGTCGACACGACGGCTGAGCTGCTTGTACAGGTGTTCGGCGAAATGCGTGGCGGCCTGGTCGCTGACCGAGCCGTCCCAGCCGATGACCGCGGGAATCCCGACGGCCACTAGACCGGTGGCCATCGAGTGAGCCACCGGCACGCCCGGCTCGCCTGTCGCACCGCCGCGGTGGCCGGCGCCGGCGGGTACATGCCCGGCCACGTCGGCACCGGTGGCGGTCAGGCAGGCCGACACGAACGCCAGCCGCGGCCGAGGAGTCAACAGGCCCACCACAGTGTCCGCGCTGGTCGGACGCTCGTCTCCTAAATCGTCTTCCATCAGCAGGACAGGGGTGGCGGGCCCGTCTGGACCTGGCCGCCAGTTGTGCAGCCCGTGACACGACAGATGAACCACCGGCATCCCGCCGAGCTCGGACAGACGCAGCCCAAGACGCTCGGGGTTACCGGAGTCCTCAACAACAAGATCAAGGCTCGTCTCCCCAACAGCCGTGAGGATGGCCATCTCCTCGGCCTCAAAGTCCAGCTCATGCTGGCCCCGGGGCGCCGAAGCCATGAACGCCACCCCAAGCCGGTACCCGTCCGGAGCCTGTACCGGGCCCGGCTGACCGAGCCGACGCGCCACAGCGAACAACTCCGGCGCCTCGGCCAGAAACCTGCCCTCGGGGACGGCCAGCAGCTCGAACGGGGCCCGCAGCAGCGCCCACGCAGCCACAGACGGTCTCGCCGACGCCCTAACCTCGAACATCAGCGGCGCCGGAGCCGCATCGAGCAGGCCTGTCAACTGGCCAAGGTCGCCGTCGAGCCACCGGTACAACTCGCGCCCCACCGCGAGCAACGCCTGTTCCCTGGAGCCGGTGCGCACGGCGTCCACATACTGGGCGGCGACGGCATTGAGCAGGTCGACGTCGGAGGTCTGCAGCATCCGACGTGGACCGACACGGTGCCCGGCAACGACCAGCTCAAACCCGTTGGAGTCCACAACCAAACCGGTAACCACGCGTCATCCTAACGTCGCCGACCGCCACCACTGCAGTGGATCGTAAGACAGCTCAACTGCCCGATCGGTCCCGTTCCGCGGTTTGCCTCCCCGCCGCGCGGCAGTAAAGATCGCGAACAGCGTTCCCGCCACGGGACACGCTGAGCCGGCCAAGGCCCGACAGCTACGCCGTTGGCGCCTTGCACTGCCATACGAACACCCAGAAGCCCATTCACGACCCACCAATGGACCTCCCGACAGAGCGATTGCGCATTGTCGTAGGACATCAGTGGGGAGCTCAGCCACTGACGGTGGACGCAGCCTGGACGGCGCCTGTGACTGGCCTGCGGAGGTCGGTGGAACGGTTTTGGGCTGGAGTTGCTTTGGCGCGAGTGATCATGGCCCCGTAAGCCTCCGCGCGTCGGGCAGTCTGTGGACCTGCCCGGTAAAGCACGACGTTGGGGCCATGATCTTCGAGGCTCGCGCCAAAGTGGCTGCGTAAAGCCGTGGAGCCGACCGCCCCAGCCACGACGCACCCCGCCTACGGCAAGCGGCTGATTGTTGTGCGCGCGGCACGGGCGCCGGCCGGGCTGGAGCGGGGCGGAGACAGGAGCGCAGGCCCGGCCGGGCGGCGGGCCGCGCGCGGGGAGCGGAGCGAGCCGCCTTGACCAGTAGAGAAAGTTGTAACTCAGTCGGTCTGCTGGTGCTTTGTCCGATCTCGGGAGCTTTCTCGCAGCACCCCGACCTGTCAGCTAGGGCGATGCCTGCTTCGATAGGTATCAGCACCAGGGACCTGCCGTTCAGCATCGGTGATTCTCTCCGGCTGTTGGTCCCCGAGTCGTCTCCAGATCCGTCCGTCTGCATCGGTGAAGATCACATCGATCACGACGTCGTACACCTCTGGCCCTGCTGTCACGTGCACAAGACCTTCTTCTAGATCGATCTTGCCTGTGTGGTCTGCCCCGGCCCGACTACCTGCCATCCGAACTGTTCACGCTCGCACCGGGAACGGTAGTGGTGTTCCTGGGCTCCGGACTCACGAGTGATGGTGATCTGCGCGCCTAGTAGTTCGAGGTTGAGAACTGGACTGGTGCCGAAGTTCGTCACGTGCGCCTTGGTGAGATCGTGGTCAATCTCTGGCACCACCGTACGAGCCTTCTCCTTCTCAAGGTCGGCGTCCTCAAGCCGCTGCTCCAGCTCCTTGCGGCGGTTGCGTCGAGCATCGAGCGTGGCAATGGTTACCGCGGCAATCGTGGCAGCGCAGGTTCCAACGGCGCTCAGGGCATCCCAGGAGTCGGTCATGACGTCATGGTCAGGGCGCCTCAACTCCACAACCAGCCAAGGGCGGCAAAACTCTGAGTCCGACGCCTCGGTAGGGCTACAGGCAAAATCGTCTACTGCGGTGCGATGACACTCCACAGCGGGGCTGCGTACCGCTCTGGCCGACTGTTCATGAGTAGCTGGCGCAGTGCATCGCGCTGGATGCCGGAGAGATTCAGGACCTCGGTGAGGTGGCGGAACGTCGTGTGGGTGACTCCGCGGCTACGGGCCTCCGCCTCGAACTGGTCGAGTTGGGGAAGCAGGGACTCGGGGTCGAGCCTCACCAGCCGTTGTTCCTTGAGCCACAAGGCCTTGTTGCGTTCGTAGTCGATTTCCGAGAAGCCGCACACTTCGCGGCTCAGCGCCTCTACCTCGTCCAGCGTGGCCGTCGCCATGATGGCGCGGGCCAGCTCGTTCCGGCTCAGGGCTTCCTCCAGGTCGACTTCGTGGACCGTCGGTCCCTCGTCGGTGAGGGGGATGGGTAGGCCTGCGTCCCGGACTTCGCATGTGCCCCGTACGCCTCGGGCCGTCGCCGCGAGCATCCCCGTCGCCTCGGAGGGGTGCCATTCCAGGACCGAGCTGATCGGGTCCACGTCCTTCGGCGTGAGGATGTGGACGACGGGGCCGAGCGCGCCGCGCAAGTCGTCGAGTGGCAGTTCGCCATCCAGGCCCGGGCCCGCGACCAGCAGGCGGATCTGCGCGTTCACTTGGCCGCATGCTGCCAGCGTGAGGGCGTCAGCGAGCGGGCTCTTCAGCGTCGGTTCGTCACCCCGGGCCAGTGCGTCGCCGCCCACGTCGAGGAGATCGATCGACTCGGGCTCCAAGTGGGTCACCAGCTCTTCGAGTTGGTGCGTCACGCCCTCCACGCCCTGCCGGGGATCTATGAGCGCGAACGTGTGGGGCAGCTCCGCAGCAAGTCGCGGAAGCGTGGAGCCTGCTGGAGCGATCGGGCGTGCTGACGCCGGTACCTTCCAGACCGCTGGGGTGATCGGTTCCAGGCCGGTGAAGTCGTTGGGTCCTCGCGGGCCCGGCACCGGGTCGATCAGGAGGCGGTCCCACGCGTAGGTGAGGATCACCGCCTGGTCGGCGTCGCCGTACAGGGCGGCATCAAGCATTGCGGCGGCGACTGCGTCGCCCCCTCCTCCTGCTGCGACGATCAACCGCGTCATGGGCCCAAGCGTACGGGGTACGGCCTTGACCACTCACCCTATAGTGGCCAGAGGCCTTAGCCACTTGGCCATTTGCGGCCGGGACCAGGACGAGGAGGGCACGTGCCCCAGATCGAGGAGGCTCAGCCGAAGTATCTTCAGATCGCGCACTTCATTCGCGATCAGATCCTTCGGGGCGACTTGCGGGCGGGGGACGAGGTTCCCTCGGAACGGCAACTGGCGTCGGACTGGAAGGTGTCCAGGCCAACGGCCGCGCGAGCGCTGGAAGCACTGAGTCATCAGGGGCTTGTCGAGAAGCGGCAGGGGTCCGGCACGTACGTGCGCAGCCTCGAAGTCAACCGGCGGGCACGTGAGTTGTACGGCCGTGCCCGGCAGACGGGGAAGATCTACACGACCGGCGAGTACGCCGTCATCACCTCGGCCGGCTGGCTGGAAGCGCCGGATCACGTGGCTGAGGCGCTGGGACTGGTGAAGGACCGGCGAGCCGTGCACCGTCGGCGCGTGACCAACAACCAGGACGGGCCCATCACTTTGTCCACGTCGTGGTTCGCGCCGGACGTTGGTCAGCGGGCGCCCAAGCTCCTGGACCCGGGGCGGATCCAGGAAGGCACCCTCATGCACGTCGAGAACATGACGGGACGGCAGGGGAGTTACGCCGAAGACCGGATGTGCGCCCGGACGGCGACGGATGAGGAAGTAGTCGATCTCCGGCTTGATCCTGGATCCGCGGTCCTGGTCGTGCATCACGTCGTCTACGACCTCCAGGACCGGCCGTTGGAGTTCGCCGAAGCCACTTACCCGCCGCATCGCTGGGCGTTCGAGCAGGGCTACCCACTCACCTGACAGTGCGCCAGTTACCGTGAACCACTTGCGCGGCAAAGTGGCTAATGCCACTATCCAGTAAGTGGCTAAGGCCACTTGATCGGATGGGGCACGGCGTCGCGAGTCAGCGGCCGGGGACCAGGGTGTCGGGGCGCGGCTGGAGGTGCGTCGCGTACGACACCGGCGCTCGCCACTACCGCCGACTGTGCCCGTGCCACATCGAAGCG
The DNA here is from genome assembly GCF_036173105.1 of Streptomyces sp. NBC_00287. Lineage (NCBI taxonomy): Bacteria > Bacillati > Actinomycetota > Actinomycetes > Kitasatosporales > Streptomycetaceae > Streptomyces > Streptomyces sp. NBC_00287. The sequence continues at coordinate 667,979 of NZ_CP108053.1, read as the reverse complement.
GCGCTGCCTCGACTGCGAGGGCAGCGGCAAGGAGTGAGCGCGGATGGCCTACACGATCGACCGCTACCCCTCTGAGGAGTCCCCCCGGCTCGGCGCGATGACCTTGCATCCGGTCGCCGAGTCAGTGCCCCGGGCCCGTCACTGGTTCCGGAAGTTCATCGCCCCGTACAACCCGGCCTGCGCCCTCGGCGACTGCGAGCTGATGATCTCGGAGTTAGTCACCAACGCCATCCTCTACGGCCGATCCGAGGGCGACTGGGTCGTACGAGTGGAGTGGTTCCGAGAGAAGAACTCCCTCCGGGTCGACGTACACAACCCGGGATTCCCGGCCGCCGTCCGGCTGCGGCACCCGGATGCCGATGAAGCTCACGGCCGCGGGCTGATCCTGCTCGACGCCATCGCCGACTCGTGGCACTCCGGGCCCAGCCCCTTCGGTGGCACGGTGGTCTCTTTCGTGGTGGATGATGCCTGGCCGGCGTGAAGGAGCGTCCGGGTCTCGCCCACGCCCCAGAACACGCGAACCGCCGCAGCCCCGCCGAAGCGATGCTGCGACGGCTCATGCACGGCCGCGCAGTGAGCACCGTCAACGCCGCTCGCGAACCACCACCACCCGCAGCCCCGGCGAGGACATGATGTCCTTCTCGCAGAACCTGGACGTCACCCACTTCTCACCCGAGAACAGCCGCGTCTGGTCGCTGAAGTGGGCCGAGTTCGGGTTCGAGGACTGGGAGTACGACAGCAGCGTGCGCGCGACCGGGCAGCGGGTGCCGTCCCAGCCGACGGCCTGGATGTAGCTGGAGCCCGTCGTGACCTCCGTGTAGCCGCCCTTCGTCGCGTCCCACACCGGCTCGATCTTGTTCCAGACGCCCAGGGACTCGGTACCGCCCGGAACGGGGATGCGCTTGCTGTTGCGTACGACGAACTGGTTCTCCCCGAGCGGGGAATCGAGCGCGATGTCCGCCGCCCGCAGCTCGGCGACCGCGTCTGCCAGGGCCGTGGTGAAGCCCGGCGCTGCTGTGTTCAGGGTGTTCGGGGTGCCCACCGGGTCCGCGGAAGAGAACGGCACCCTCCACAGCTGGGCCGCCGGAACCGTGGCCGTCAGCTTGCGCCAGAACCGGTCGAAGAGCAGCGCGCCCCTGCTGCCGGTGTCCGTGGTGCGGTCCCACGCCGCCAGTGCCGCGCAGGCGCCGGACACGTCAACCGCCTTGCCGTCGCTGCCCGTCGCCGTGCCGCCCGGCAACTCGGCACAGGCCGCTGCCGCGTCCTTCGCAGCCAGGTCGCCCGCCGGTACCCGGTTGGCGAACTGCTGCTCCTGAAGCTTCCGCACCGTCAGCTCACCGCGCTCCGCCATCCCCGCCACGTCCTCGATCGCGCCGCGCGTGCGCATCGAGCGCTGCGTGCCGATCGTGCCGAAGACTCGCTCGTAGCCGGTCAGGGGTCGGTCCGCGTTGGACAGCCAGGCGCTGTCGTTGGAGTTCTCCGCGTACGGCGCGTCCTTGAGGGTCGGCAGCTTCGCGGGCCCGAAGATGCCTGGCTGTACGGCGTCGGGGTCGGCGCCGAGTGCGCAGGCGCTGCTGGAGCCGTCCAGGATCGCGAGTCCCGAGGAGGGATAAGTGACCTTGCCGAGCGGGGTGGAGCACGTCTGGGCCAGCTCGTCTGTGATCCGGGGTAGCACCTGCGACTGCGTGAACAGGGTGTGGCCACCCGAGTCCGCGGCGATGGTGTTCACCCAGGGCAGGCCCTGGGTGCGCTGAAGCGAACCCAGCACGTCCGCCGTGCTGCGGGCCTTGCTGAAGCCGAGCGCGGTGTCGGAGGCGCGCAGGTTGACGGCGTTGGGGTCGTTCACCGCGTACGCCGTCGTGGTCGTCCACGGCAGCGGCAGCGAGGGGCCGAGCGAGGTGACCAGTGGCCCGTATCGCGTCCACCACTGCGTCCGCGTCACCGGGGCGCCGTCCTTCACGGCCACCGTGACCGTGCGCTTCGTCATGCGCTCCGGCTTCCCGTCGACGAGGTACACCGTGGGATCCGCTGGATCCAGCGTCAGCTGGTGGAGGTTGAGCGTGACGCCCGTCGCGACCGTGTGGCTCCACGCCACCTGGGAGTTGTGGCCTATGGACACGGTGGCGCTGCCCAGCAGCGAACCGCCCGCGACGTTCAGCTCGCCGGGGATCGTCTGCTGCGACTGCCAGAAGCGGCGGCCGCCCTGCCAGGGGTAGTGCGGGTTGCCCAGCAGGAGCCCGCGGCCGTTCGCCGTCGTGGAGCCGCTGAAGGCTACGGCGTTGGAGCCCATGTCGGCCGTGTCGGCGGCGAGGAGTTCGCGCGCCGCGCGGGCGGTGGCCTGGGCGTCGGGCGCCGCCGCGGCCGTACCCGTTGGCGGCTGTGCGGCCGTGATGCCGTCGACCGCCCGGCCCTGACCGCCCAGCACCGCGAGCGCGAAGCCGCGCGTGGCCACGTCGAGCGTCGTGATCGGGCGCACCCAGGCGGCGCCCTTGCACGCCGGGTCGGTGATCGGGTTCTTGCGCAGCCAGGCGTTGTAGCCGGCCGCGAAGCCGCGCATCAGCTCCTCGACCTGGCGGCTGGGACCGCGCGGCGCCGGTTCGGCGAGCAGCTTCTCGACCGTGCCCGCCTCTCGTACGCCGCGGAAGTACAGGTCGCTGGAGAGGTTCTTGGTGGCCGAGGAGAGGGAGAAGTCGGTTGCCGCGTCGGGTCCGAAGAAGCGGGAGCGCTCGCCGCGCACGGTCACGAAGCCGTCTGCAAGGGTGCACACCTGGTCGGCGGCCTGCGCCCATCCGGTGCCGAAGCCGAGGTTCGCGTAATCCTTCGCGACTATGTGCGGAATGCCGTACTCGGTATAGCGGATCACGGCCGAAAGGCCGCCGTGCGAAGGATGTTCACGACGGTCCTCGCGGTCGGCCGCGGCCGCAGGCAGTGTGGCGGTGGCGGTGAGCAGGGCTACGGCCGTGATGATGATCCGTCTCAGGCGGGTGCGCATCGAGCCTCCCAACGTCCTTGGGGGAAGGGGCGGTTGAGCGTACCAACCGGTATGTGTCCGCGGAATGTGTCGATCGTCAGGTGTCTTGACCTCCTTTCGGCAGGGGCCGAGGATCAACTGTCATGACGCCCGGACACGGCAGCACGGTCGACGGAGTACTGCGGCGCAGCGCCCGCCGCACCCCGGCACGCGTCGCGGTGGAGTACCGCGACCGGACATGGACGTACGAGGAGTTCGACGAGGCCGTCTCCCGCGCGGCGAGCGTCTTGCTCGACCAGGGGCTCCAACCCGGCGACCGCGTCGGCGCCTATGGCCACAACTCCGACGCCTACCTGATCGGCTTCCTCGCCTGCGCCCGCGCGGGGCTCGTCCACGTCCCGGTCAACCAGAACCTGACCGGCGACGACCTGGCCTACCTCGTCGGCCAGTCCGGCAGCTCCCTCGTCCTCGCCGATCCGGGCCTGGCGGACCGACTGCCCGACGGCGTACGGACGTTGCCCCTGCGCGACGCCGACGGGTCGCTGCTGGAGCTGCTGGCCTCCGCCCCCGCGTACGACGGGCCCGAGCCGCGCAGCGAGGACCTGGTACAGCTCCTCTACACCTCGGGTACGACGGCCCTGCCGAAGGGCGCGATGATGACGCACCGCGCCTTGGTGCACGAGTACTTGAGTGCCATCACCGCGCTCGACCTCAGCGCGGGCGACCGGCCCGCGCACTCGCTGCCGCTGTACCACTCCGCGCAGATGCATGTCTTCCTGCTGCCCTACCTCGCGGTCGGCGCGACCAACATCATCCTCGACGCGCCCGACGGCGACCGGCTCTTCGACCTGATCGAAGCCGGCCGTGTGGACAGCCTGTTCGCGCCGCCCACGGTCTGGATCGGCCTGGCCAACCGGCCCGACTTCACCACGCGCGACCTCGGCGGGCTGCGCAAGGCGTACTACGGCGCCTCGATCATGCCGGTGCCCGTGCTGGAGCGGCTCCGGGAACGGCTGCCGGAGCTTGGCTTCTACAACTGCTTCGGCCAGAGCGAGATCGGTCCCCTGGCGACCGTCCTCGCCCCCGACGAGCACAAGGGGCGGATGGATTCCTGCGGCCGGCCAGTGCTCTTCGTCGACGCGCGCGTGGTCGACGAGGACGGCAAGGACGTGCCCGACGGCACCCCGGGTGAAATCGTCTACCGCTCCCCGCAGTTGTGCGAGGGGTACTGGGACAAGCCCGAGGAGACCGCCGAGGCCTTCCGCGACGGCTGGTTCCACTCCGGCGACCTGGCCGTGAAGGACACCCACGGCTACTTCACGATCGTCGACCGGGTGAAGGACGTCATCAACTCCGGTGGCGTGCTGGTCGCTTCGCGTCAGGTCGAGGACGCGCTCTACACGCATGAGGCGGTGGCCGAGGTCGCGGTGGTCGGACTGCCCGACGAGCGCTGGATCGAGGCGGTCACCGCCGTCGTCGTCCCGCGCGGAGACGTGACCGAGGCCGAACTGATCGACCACGCCCGCGAGAAGCTCGCCCACTTCAAGGCGCCCAAGCGGGTCGTCTTCGTCGATGCGCTGCCCCGCAACGCCAGCGGCAAGATCCTCAAGAGGGAACTGCGCGACCGGTTCGCCGACTCCTAGGATCGGCGCCATGCCGATCTTCACCGCATCCGACGGAACCCGCCTCGCCTACCACCCGCAAGGCGAGGGCGAACCGCTCGTCGTCCTGCCCGGCGGGCCGATGCGCGCCTCCTCCTACCTCGGGAACCTGGGCGGCCTGGACGCCGAGCGCCGACTGATCCTCCTGGACCTGCGCGGCACGGGCGACTCGGAGATACCGGCGGATCCGGCGACGTACCGCTGCGATCGGCTCGTGGACGACGTGGAGGCGCTCCGGATCCAACTGGGTCTGGCACGGATCGACCTCCTCGGCCACTCCGCGGGTGGCAGCCTCGCGCTGCTCTACGCCGCCCGCCATCCGCAGCGGGTCCGACGGCTGGTGCTGGTCGCCGCCAACCCGTGGGCACTGGGCACCACCGCGACACCCGAGGACCGCCTCTCGGCGGCGCGACTGCGCAAGGGGGAGCCCTGGTTCGAGGAGGCGTTCCCCGCTTTCGAGTCCTGGCTCGCGGGCAAAGGCGAGGTCGGGCCGGAACTCGCGCCCTTCTTCTACGGGCGCTGGGACCGGGTGGCGCAGGAGCACGATGCCCGTGCGGACGAGGAGTTCAATGACGAGGCGGCCGAGGTGTACGGCTCCGAGGGCGCCTACGACCCACCCGCCACCCGCGCCGCGCTCGCCCGGCTGACTGCTCCCGTCCTCGTCCTGGCCGGCGAACTCGACGGCGCTCCCAACCCCGAACTGGCCCGCCGCACCATGGACGTCTTCCCGTACGCCGAGCTCGCGGTCCAGCCCGGCGCCGGCCACTACCCCTGGCTCGACGACCCGCAGTGGTTCGCGGGATGCGTTGACGGGTTCCTCGACCGGACCGCTCTGCCGTCAGCAGAGTAGGGAGCGTGACCGGGGCGGCTGCGGAAGGATCTCCCGGTATGCAGACCGTGAAGGCGAACGGCATCACGCTCGCGTACCGGACCTGGGGGCCCGAAGAGGCGCCGCCCGTCGTCCTGCTGCACTGCCGCGGGGCCGACGGTTCGGACTGGACGCCGGTCGCCGAGCGGCTCGCACGGGGGCCGCGTCGCGTGTACGCCCCTGATCTGCGCGGGCATGGCCGCAGCGAGTGGCCCGGCACGTACGCGTGCGAGGCGATGCGGGACGACATCCGGGACTTCCTCACCGTGCTCGGCATCGAGCGCGCCGACGTCATCGGGCACTCGCTGGGCGGCACTGTCGCCTGCCTTCTCGCCCAGCGGGCGCCCGGACTCGTACGACGCCTCGTCCTGGAGGACGTCCCCGCGCCCTTTCCCCTCGACCCGCCACGGCCTGAGGCCGAACGGCCCGACGGTGACCTGCCGTTCGACTGGGCCATGGTGCTGGCGACCGACCGACAGCGCAATGCGCCCGATCCCCTGTGGTGGGAGCACATGGGGCGGATCACCATGCCGACGCTGGTGATCGGGGGCGGGCCCAGCAGTCCGATTCCGCAGGATCAGGTCGCCGCGGTCGCCGCTGCCATTCCCGGGGCGAGGCTGGTGACCGTCGACGCCGGGCATCTCGTGCACGAGACGTGTCCGGACGAGTTCCTTGCCGCGGTCTCGCCGTTCCTCACTTGCCGTACGCCGTCATGAACCGGTCCCGGAACTTGTCCATGCCCCACTGCGGGGCGTCCTCGGCGGGCTTGAGGCCGTCCGTCCAGCCCCAGTCGGCGATACGGTCCAGGACCTTCGGGTCGCGGGCGACGATCGTGACGGGGACGTCCTTGCTCCTGCTGCCCGCGGTGACCGTCGGCACCGGCTGGTGGTCGCCGAGGAAGACCAGGACCGTGTCGTCGTCGCCGTAGCGCTCGACGTACTCGACGAGGCTGCGCAGTGAGTACTCGATGGCGTTCGCATACTCGGCGCGGACGCTGTCGGGGTTCTTCCAGACCTCCTTGGGGTCCTTGCCCTGCTCCTTGATCCGGTGGAAGACCGAGCCGTCGCCGAGGTCCTCCCAGTCGATCATGCCGGCGACCGGTGCCCAGGGGTTGTGGCTGGAGGCCAGGATGATCTCGGCCATGATCGGCTCGCGGTCCTTCTTGCCGTGCTCCAGGCGCTCGAAGGCCTCCAGGCTGAACTGGTCCGGCACGGGCGTCCAGCTGAAGTACGGGCCGTGGTAGCCGAGATGCTCGGAGTCGTAGATGTGATCCAGGGCGAAGAACTCGCCCTCCGGCCAGGCCCTGCGCACCCCCGGCACGATGCCGACCGTGCGCCACGCGCCGGTCTTGCGGAAGTAGCTGCCGAGCGTGGCGCGGTCGCTCGTGGTCAGGCTCCGGTACCGCTGCTGGTTCTTGATCCACAGACCGGACAGGAACGTGGAGTGGGCGAGCCAACTGCCCGCCCCCGTCACCGGGGACTTGAGCCAGCCGCTGCGCGAGGCGAACCCGGCCGACTCCAGCCTGTCGCCGCCCTCGTCGAGCACCGAGTCGATCTGCCCCGCCATCGCCGGATCGTCGATCGCGACTCTGCCGTAGCTCTCGATGAAGGTGAACAGCACGTCCTTGCCGCGCAACCCGGTCAGCAACTGCTCGGGCGGCGTGTCGGCGAAGGCGTCGACGGCCGCCTGCTTCTCGAACACCTCCGCGTCCCGCAGCCCCGCTCGGACCTGCTCGACACGGTTGTCGACGTAATCGGCGTTGATCTTCGAGGCGACCGGCACCTCGGTGACCTGCACGCCCAGTGTGACGCAGGTGATCCATGCGGTGCCGAGGATGAGCGTCGTGCGGGCGGCGACCGGGCGATGCCGGACCATCAGATTCGTCAGGCGTACGGCCGCAAGCGTCGTCGCGACGAGGACGGTCACGAGGAGTGCCAATACCCCTGTCACGGCGAGCACTTGGCCCGTCCGCCCGAACGACTCGCGCAGGAAGTCCGTCGCGTCGTCGAGCAGGATCCAGTCCAGGACCAGGTCGAAGGGGCGGGCCAGCACCTGGTAGAAGCCCATGTCCAGGAACTTGAGGACGGTGAGCACTCCGAGGAGCGCGCCCGTCACGATCGCCGCGATCCGCCGTGGCCGCGGCGGCAGCGAGAGCAGCAGACCGGCGAGGAGGACTCCCTCGGCGGGGATGCGCAAGAACGCGCCGAACGACAGCCGTTCGACGCGGTTGGGCAGCAGGAGCGCGGCCAGGACGAGGGCGCCGGCCAGCACGTTGGTCGTCACGGTGACGCCCCGGGCCGCTCGTGGATGTCGTTGCCGCCAGCCATGCGGCCCGGGGCGCTGCGCCGTGCCCTCGGCCTTGTCGTCCTCCGTCTCGGCGTCCGGCAGTTGGCCCGTGACTTGCGACACCCGTGATCCCTTCCCTGCGTCCCGTCATCATGCGTACGGTCGGCCGTCGTCTTCTGTTCATACGACGCGTCGATCGAACGCACACGGTACGCGCGAGGAGGGCAGGTCAGTGGCCTTCGCGGCCGTGTCGCCTCATGGGGCGGAGCGGCCGGGCCGTTCCACGCACAGAGCCCAGATGATCAGCGCGGAGATTCCGATCAGGACGACCGACCACACCGGGTAGTACGGCAGGGACAGGAAGTTGGCGATGATGACGAGGGAGCCGATCGCCACGCCGGAGACGCGGGCCCAAGTCGCCTCGGTGAACAGACCGAGGGAGACGAGCACGGCGAACACGCCCAGGATCAGATGGATCCAGCCCCAGCTGGTCAGGTCGAACTCGAAGACGTAGTTCGGGGTGTTGACGAAGACGTCGTCCTCGGCGATGGCCATGATGCCCCGCGTGATGGCGAGCACGCCGCCGATCATCAGCATCACGGCGGCGAAGGCCGTCAGGCCCTCGGCCCAGCTCTGCTTCGCCGTGGGGGGACGTGCGCTCTGTGTCGCAGTCATGCCGCTTGCCTCATCTCGTGTCGTGCGCCGGCCTCAGCTGCCGGTTGAAGGAGTGGCGGATTCCGGCTGCTTGCGGGCGCCGGCGGGGCCGTAGTCGGTGAAGATCAGTTGCTTGGCCCTTTGGAACTCGTCCTCCGTGATGTGGCCGCTCTCCTTCAGCCGCGACAGCTTGGTCAGCTCGTCGGCGCTGCTGAGGTGGCCGCCGGCCGTCTCACGGACGTAGGAGTCGAAGGCCTCCTGCTGGGCGCGCGCCTGCGCGACCTCCCGGCGTCCCATGTTCTTGCCCCGGGCGATGACATAGACGAACACGCCCAGGAAGGGCAGCACGATGACGAAGACGAGCCAGCCCGCCTTGGCCCAGCCGCTCATCGCGTCGTCGCGGAAGATGTCCACGATGATCCTGAACAGCAGGATGAACCACAGGATCCACAGGAAGAACCACAGCATCGCCCAGAAGGCGCTCAGCAGGGGGAAGTCGTACGCGAGGTACATCGCTGTGTTCATGTCGTCGCCTCCGTCCGGGCACTGTGCCCGAAAGTGCTTGTCCGTTCTCAGCGTGCGCACGGCAAGAGGAGGATGGCCTCACCCCCCGGGGGTGAGACGGCGCAGGGCCGAGCGCCAGGCGAAGGCGACCGCGAGCTCCATCACGCCGAGCAGCACCAGCCACAGGCCCAGCAGCCTGGTCAGGGCCACCGCCGACTCGCTCGGCAGGGCCAGTACGACGATGCCCGCGACGATGCCGAGGAGGGCCGCGCCGAGGAGGACGCCCCGGTGCGGCAGACCTGGCGCGGCGAGGGCCGCGTACGCGGTCAGCAGCCCGGACACCAGCCACACGATGCCGACGATCACCGACAGGGCGGCGATGGTCTGCAGCGGGTTGCGCATGCACAGCACCCCGGCCAGCACGTACAACACCGCGATCAGCAGCCCGGGCACCCGCTCGCCGCGCTCCTGACCGAAGACCGCCACGAACCGGAAGCCACCCGTCACCAGCAGATACAGCCCGAAGAGGACGGCGACGACCTGCAGGGTGGCGTCCGGCCAGACCAGGAGCAGGATGCCCGGCACCAAGGTGGCGAGCGCCGAGCCCAGCATCCAGGTCCACGAGCTGCCGAGCCGGCCGAGCACCTCCTCGGGGTCGCCGGGCTGCGCTGACGTGCGCGATTCGGTCATGGCTCCTCCTCGCCCCGACGGGACGGGTGTGGGAAGTTCCCACCGGGCCAGCGTCGCGCGCCCGGCCTCGGACCGGATCACCCGTCAAGGGTGATCCCCGCGCACCGAGGGGCGGCAACAGTGGACTCGGCACACGGCGCGGACGAGGAGGCGGCCATGACCTCGAGGAGCGCGTTCTCCTTCTCCCTGACACCGGACGAACGGGCGGCCCACGGCAAGCAGGCACGCTCGCGCGTGCCCCGCATGGCCCAGGCACGGTTCGAACCCGGCCCCCGGCGCCCCGATCCGGTCGACGTGATCGAGGCCCAGTCGGCCACCCGGCTGCCCGAGCTGGTGCCCATCCGCTACGGCCGCATGCTGGAGTCGCCGTTCCGGTTCTACCGCGGCGCGGCGGCGATCATGGCGGCGGACCTCGGCGCCGCCCCGGACACCGGGCTCACGGTCCAGCTCTGCGGCGACGCGCATCTGCTGAACTTCCGGCTGCTGGCCTCGCCGGAGCGGCATCTCGTCTTCGACATCAACGACTTCGACGAGACCCTGGCCGGACCGTTCGAATGGGACGTCAAGCGGCTGGCCGCCAGCTTCGCCATCGCCGCCCGCGCCAACGGCTTCACGACCGCCGAACAGGACAGCGCGGTCCTCGAATGCGTACGGGCCTACCGGCTGCGGATGCGTGAGCTCGCCGAAATGCGCACCCTGGACATCTGGTACGCCCAGGACGACGCCGACCGGATGAGGGAGCTGCTGGCCTCGTCCATGGACAAGAAGGCCAGACGGCGCACCGCGCAGGCCTCGTCGAAGGCCCGCACCCGCACGCATATGCAGGCCTTCGCACAGCTGACCAGGAACACGCCCGAGGGGCGCCGGATCGCGCCGGACCCACCGTTGATCACCCCTCTCGCCGATCTCACCGACACCGGCGAGGCCGATGACGAGAAGGAACTGGCGGCGCTGGTCGAGCAGTACGCCGACAGCCTGTCCTCCGAGCGGCGCCATCTGCTGCGACACTTCCGGCTGGTCGACATGGCCCGCAAGGTCGTGGGCGTCGGCAGCGTCGGCACCCGCTGCTGGATCCTGCTCCTGCTCGGCAGGGACGACGACGATCCCCTCCTGCTCCAGGCCAAGGAGGCCCAGCGCTCGGTGCTCGCCCCCCACACGGGCGGCGACGACTACGACAACCAGGGCCAACGCGTGGTCAGCGGGCAGCGGCTCATCCAGACCACCAGCGACATCTTCCTGGGCTGGACCCACGTCATCGGCCTCGACGGCCGCGGCCGGGACTTCTATGTACGGCAACTGCGGGACTGGAAGGGCATTGCCCGCCCCGACACCATGGGGCCGCGGCTGCTGGAGCTCTTCGCCCAGGTGTGCGGGGCCTCCCTGGCCCGCGCGCACGCCCGCTCCGGCGACCCCCTCGCCATCACCGCCTACCTCGGCGGCAGCGACCGCTTCGAGCGCGCGCTCGCCGAGTTCGCCCAGAGTTACGCGGACCAGAACGAGCGGGACTTCGAGACGCTGGCCGCGGCCGTCCGCTCCGGCCGGGTGACCGCGCGGACCCTGTGAGACCAGCGGACCCTGTGAGACGAGGGGCCGTCTCACTCCGGCTGTCGGCGCATCTCCACGATCCGCAGGCCCAGGGACTGGCAGCGGGCCACCAGACCGTAGAGATGCGCCTCGTCGATCACCGAGCCGAACAGGATGGTCTGACCGGCCATCACCACATGGTTCAGCTCCGGGAAGGACTTGGCGAGCGTCTCCGACATCTGCCCGTCGACGCGGATCTCATAGCGCATGGCCGTTCTCCCGCGAAAGGCGTTGAGCGGGCGGACCGCACCCCGCACTCCGATACTCCGGCCCACGGCGCCACACGTCCTCACCCGGCACAGGTGATACCGGGTTCTCAGTCAGTGCTTCACGAAGAGCTTGACGGCGACGATCACCAGGCCGAGCAGCAGATTGATCGACGCGGTGACGATCACCAGCCGCAAGGAGGCCCCCGCCCGCCGGGCCCCCCGCACCGACCAGCCCACCTGCCCCGCCACGGCGACACCGAGCGCCAGCCAGACGGCGCCCTTCACGTCCAGACCCAGCAGCGGGCTGATGGCCACGGCGAGGGCGGGCGGCAGGGTGGCCCGCAGGATCGGCCATTCCTCGCGGCACACATGCAGCACATCCCGGCGGTGCAGGGCCTGGCGCGCCAGCCGCTCCCCGAAGAGCTTGGCGTGTACGTGCGCGAGCCAGAACACCGTGCCGGTCAGGAGCAGCAGCAGGACCAGCTCCACCCGCGGGAAGTGCCCGAGCGAACCGGCACCCAGCACCACGGAGGCGGCGAGCAGTGATCCGTACACGCCTCCGGTGAAATCGGCGTGGGCTCGCCGTTCCGCACGGCGCTCGTGGTGCGCGCTGACCACTGCCGGGCGCCTCACCGGACGTGCTCCTCACCCACGGAGGCGTCGGCGCGCCCCGGCAGCCGAGGGGTGATCAGGAAGCTCGCCAGGGTGACCCCGCCGGCCGCGAGGATGGCCGCCTTCAGGCCCTGCAACTGCGCCGAGGCATAGGAGTCGACGACGGCCTCCACCTCGGCGGGCGGCAGTCCGGCCCGCTCGGCCGCGGTCCGCACCTGATCGGTGGGGACGAAGGAGACCCCGGCCTCCAAAGCGACGCTCGTCTGCTGCCGTGCCTGCTCCGACAACCGCGTGTCGTCCTCGACATGTGCCGTGAAGGCGTGGACCAGCGCACCGATGAGCAGCGACCCGATCAGCGCGGTCCCCAGCGCAGAGCCCAGGTTCTGGGCGGTGTACTGCAACCCGCCGACCTCGCTGCGCTCCTCCTCGGCGGCGCTGGACTGGACGACATTGCCCAACTGCGAGACCAGCAGGCCCATCCCGAGGCCCAGCAGGGCCATGGCCGCGGCGAACTGGGCGTCGTCGATCTTCGGATCGATGGTGGCCAGCAGCCAGACGATGGCCGCCGCCAAGGTCAGCAGAGCGGCCCGGACCAGCGTGCGCGGCGCGACCCGGCGCCCGAACCGGGAGGCGCCCAGGGAGGCGACGAGCATGGTGACCGAGACCGGCAGCAGCCGCAGCCCGGTCTCGAAGGCGTCGAAGCCCTGAACGACCTGCAGATAGAGCGGGATGGCGAAGAACAGTCCGAGCAGGATGAGGTTCTGGCTGAGCATCGTCAGCAGCCCGGCCCGCAGAACGGGCCGCTCCAGCAACGCCAGGTGCACCAGCGGATCCCGGCGCAGGGCGGCACGCCGGTGCTCCCACCGGACGAAGGCGCCCAGGACGAGAGCCGAGGCACCGATGACGAACATCGTCGGGGCGAAGCCGAGGACCGTGAACGGCGGGTTCCTGGGCTGGACCCAGCCCCAGCTGCCGCTCTGCAGCACGGCGAGGACGCCGAGTGCGAGGCCGGTCGCGGACAGCGCCGCGCCCACGGCGTCCATCCGGGGGCGGGGCCCCGTCCGGGGAGCCTCCGTGATCATCCCGCGGCACAGCAGCATGGCCACGACGAGCACGACCTCACCGGCGAAGACCAGCCGCCAGGTGAGATACGTCGTCACCCAGCCGCCGAGCAGCGGCCCCACCGCGATGCCCGCACCGGCGAGCCCGCCGATGACGCCGTAGGCGACGGCGCGCTCCCGGTCCCGGTAGGACTCCGCGACCAGCGCGGCCATGGCCGGCAGCACCATGGCCGCGCCGAGCCCCTCGATGACCGACCAGCCGATCGCCAGCACCCACACGCTCGGTGCCACCGCCGTGAGTCCCGATCCGACGCCGTAGACGACCAGCCCCAGCAGGAACAGCCGACGGCGGCCCAGGATGTCGCCGAGTTTGGCGCCGACGGCCATGAACGCGGCCATCATCAGCGCGTAGAGCGTGATGACGGCCTGGATGGCGGTGACCTCGGTGTCGAAGTCCTCGACCAGCTGGCTGATCGAGACATTCATGACCGAGGTGTCCAGGACCATCAGGAACTGGGCCGTGCCGAGCACCATCAGAGCCCGCCAGTGCGCCACGTGCCACCTCGCAGAACTCGGCCCGGGGCGCCGGTGAGGGCGGCCGGGCGGCGGCCTCGACTGCCCGGCCACCACTCCCATGGCACCCGACGCGACCCGCGGACGCCTCACCCGCCACGGGGGAGGCCCGGGGCGCCGGTCACAGCAGGCCCAGCTCCCGTGCCCGCCGCACCGCGTCGGTGCGCCGGTTCACCGCCAGCTTGCGGAAGACGCCCTTGAGATGGGTCTTGACGGTGTTCACCGAGACATAGAGGTCGGCCGCGATCTCCTCGGTGGACATCAGCTGCGCGAGCCGCACCAGGACGTCGTGCTCGCGGGCGCTGAGCTCCTCCACCACGAGCGGCCCGGGCAGGTCCCGGCCCCGCAGCAGCCACCCCTCGGCAAGTCCCTCCGGCGGCCCTGTGCCCAGCAGCCGCAGGACCCAGGGCCCGGCGTCCAGGAATGGCCTGCGCAGCCGTTCCCTGCGGGCGTCCAGGAGCGCCCGGGTGAGGATCCGCCGGGCGGTGTCCGGGTCCCCGGCCTGCTCACAGGCCTGCGCGCGGACCAGCAGGGCCGGCACGGTGACGGCGGGACCGGCCCCGTCCTCGGGCGGCAGGGCGTCGAGCAGTTCGAGCGCCGGGCCGGGATGCCCCGCGGCGAGCAGGGCCCGTGCGCTCTCCACCGCCCAGGCGGTCTGGTCGTCCGGGGCTTCGAGCAGCGCCCGCACGGCGGTCTCGGGGTGCCCCTCGGCGAGATGGGCGGCGCAGACGATGGCGGCCGTCCGGCCCCGCTCCCAGGGGGAGACCACGTCGGCGGTGATGGTGGGCTCGGCCGCGGCGAGAGCGGCCGGCGCGTCCCCCTGCGCGAGCCGCAGACGTGCCGTGGTCAGCGCCCGGCCCGCCGCTGTCACCGGGTCGTCCTGTCCCGCCGTACCGCACGCGGCCGCCTCGTCGAGGAGATACTGCGCCTCCTCCAGTTCATCGCGCTCCACGGCCACGGCGGCCCGGACCAGGTGGCCCACGCCCGACCCCGCCGACGGGGGCAGCCCGTACCGCTCGGTCTCGGTCAGCGCGGCGAGCGCCTTGCGTTCGGCCCGGTCGAGCCAGCCGTCCAGGTAGTCGATGAGCGCGAGGTGGCTCAGGCTCTCCTGGCGGGGCAGTGCCGTGGCGGCACCGGCGGGGCAGGCGACGACGGCGTCCAGGGCGTCGCGCGCGTCCTGGAACCGCCCGGCCCACAGATGAGCCGTGCCGAGGTGGGTCAGCAGCAGGGCGTTGAGCTCGGGATGCTGTTCGAGGAGCCGGGCGGGCACGTCCCCCTGGAGGTGCCGGGCCGACCGGGCCGCCTTCTCCGCCCGGCCCGGGGCGCCGGTCAGCCGGGCCGCGTGGGCCTCCAGGAGGGCGCAGCTGAGCTGGGCCGCGGCGGGGTCGGACGCCTCGTCGGCCAGGGTCCGCTCGGCGTGGTGCAGATGGGTCAGCGCGCGGTCGACGTCGTGGTGGGTCAGCGCGCGGGCCGCCCGGACGAGTTCGGCGGCGGGGCTCGTGGTCTCGCAGGTCATACGGGAGAACAGCTCGGCCAGGCCCTCGGCGCGCAGGCCCGTGAAGAGCTGCCCGATGGCCAGGTCGTCGACGAGGGCGCCGGCGGTGAACTCCCAGTCGCCCGCGGCGGCGCCATGGGCCAGCGCCTCCGGCAGGTACCCGGAGCGGCGCAGCCACTGTGCCGCCCGGCGATGGAGCCGGGGACGCAGACCGGGCCGGGTCACTTCCAGATAGGACCGCAGGATCTCGCCGAACAAGGGGTGCAGCCGGTACCACGAGTGCCCCAGCGACTCCACGAAGGCGTTCTGGCGGCGCAGTTCGTTCAGGATCGGCTCGGCGTCCGACCGGCCCGTGAGCGTGTTCGCCAGACCGGGGGAGAACCGTTCCAGGACGCTGACGCGCAGCAGCAGGTCCTGTGTCTCGGCCGGCTGGCGCTTGAGCACCTCGTCGAGCAGATAGTCGGCGACCGTGCTGTGCCCGGCCTCGAATTCCTTGAGACAGGTCTCCGCGTCATCGGCCTCCTGCGCGGCCAGGGCACACAGCCGCAGGCCCGCCGCCCAGCCCCCGGTCCGCTCCACCAGCGCCCGCGCCGCGTCCACGGACAGCTCGAGACCGTGCAGGCCGAGCAGGCCGACCGCCTCCTCGGGCGTGAAGGCCAGGTCGGCGTTGCGGACCTCGGTGAGGGTGCCGGCCGCGCGGTACCGGTGCAGCGGCAGCAGGGGCTCGGTGCGGGTGACGAGCACCAGACGCAGGCCGGGCCAGGCGTGCCGCAGGACGAACTCCACCTGCTCGCTGACGGCGGGGCCGGTCACCCGCTCGAACTCGTCGAGCACGACGACCACGGGCCGCTCACGGGCCGCGAGGCCGACGGCGAGCCGGGCCAGCAGCTTGCGGTCCACCCGGTGCGCGTCCGCCGGGAAGCCGACCTCGGCGGGCGCGAGCACGTCCTGGTGGTGCAGGGCTTCCAGCAGATAGGCCCAGAACAGCCCGGGTGTCTGGCCGGCGTCGGCGGTGAGCCAGACGACCGGCCCGTCCAGGCTCGCGGCCCAGTCGGCGACCAGCAGGGTCTTGCCCGCCCCCGCCGCCCCGTTGACCATGGTCAACGGCGTCGTCCGGCCCAGATCGAGGTGGCGCTGCAGACGCCCGCGGCGCAGGAAGGTGGGGGGCCTGGCGGGAATGGCGAACCGCCCGGGCAGATACGGCGTGCCCAGGGGATCGACCCCTGCCGTCGGTGTGACCGGCTCGCTCGGTTCGACCGCCACCATGCCGACCATCACCACCATCCGTCAGGCCATGGTCAGTCCTCCTTCACCAGAGTCCCAGCTTCTCCACGCGTCGGCATGCGGTGCGCCGGCCCGACGGCCGCCTCAAGCCGCTGACCAGGGAAAGAACAGCCTGCCGATGGCCGGGGCGCTACCCCTCCGCCGCCCCCGCCACCTCCCGCGCCCACCGATAGTCCGCCTTCCCGCTCGGCGAGCGGCGGATGGCGTCCGTGACCACCAGCTGGCGGGGGATCTTGTACCCGGCGAGATGAGACCGGCAGTGCGTCTGGATGTCCTCGAGGGAGGGCCGGTCCGCGCCCTCGCGGAGCTGGACGACGGCCGCCACATGGTGGCCCCACTTCGCGTCCGGGACCCCGGCGACCAGCGCGTCGTACACGTCCGGATGGGACTTCAGTGCCTGTTCGACCTCCTCCGGGTACACCTTCTCGCCACCGGTGTTGATGCACTGCGAGCCGCGGCCGAGGACGGTCACCACGCCCTCCTCGTCGACGGTCGCCATGTCCCCGAGCAGCACCCACCGCTGCCCGTCCTTCTCGAAGAAGGTCTCGGCGGTCTTCGCGGGGTCGTTGTAGTAGCCGAGCGGCACATGCCCGCACTGGGCGACCCGGCCCACCTCGCCGACGGCGACCTGCTCGCGCGTGGCGGGATCGACCACCTGGGTACGGGAGTTGACGCGGACCCGGAAGCCCCGCTCGGGGCCCGCGTCCTCGGTGGCCGTGCCGTTGAAGCCGGACTCGGAGGAGCCGAAGTTGTTCAGCAGCATCACGTTCGGCACGAGCTCCAGGAACTGCCGGCGCACGGTCTCCGACATGATCGCCCCGGACGAGGAGACGCTGAACATCGACGAGCAGTCCGTGCCCTTCATCGGCCCGCCGAGCGCGTCGATGAGCGGCCGCAGCATCGCGTCGCCGACCAGCGACATGCTGGTGACCTTCTCCTTCTCGATGGTGCGCAGGACCTCCTCGGGCGCGAACTTGCGGTGCAGCACGACCCGTTGACCGAAGTTGAAGCCGATGAACGCGGTGAGGGTGGAGGTGCCGTGCATCAGCGGGGGAGCGGGGAAGAAGGTGATCCCGGACCCGCCGGCGGCGACCCGCTCGGCGAGTTCCTCGGGCTTCTTGACCGGCTCACCGGTCGGCGCCCCGCCACCGAGCCCCGCGAAGAACAGGTCCTCCTGGCGCCACATGACCCCCTTGGGCATCCCGGTGGTGCCGCCGGTGTAGATGATGAACTGGTCGTCGCCCGACCGCGCCGGGAACCCCCGCTCCGGCGAGCCCCCGGCCTCCGCCTCCGCAAAGGCGATGCCCGTGGTGCCTTCCCCCACCCGTACCAGATGCCTGAGCTTCTCCGCCCGCGGCCGGGCCACCGCCACCCGGTCCTCGAACTCGGCGTCGAAGACGACCGCCACCAGATCCGCGTCCCGGTAGAGGTAGACCAACTCCTCTTCCACATACCGGTAGTTGACGTTCACCGGCACGATCCGCGCCTTCAAGCAGCCGAGCACCGTCTGGAGGTACTCGACGCCGTTGTAGAGGTGCAGTCCGAGGTGCTCGCCGGGGCGGATCCCGCTGTCCAGCAGATGGTGCCCGATCCGGTTGGCCGCCGCGTCCAGTTCGGCGTACGTCAGCCGGCGCTCCGCGCCCGTGCCCGGGTGGTCGAGGTACACCAGCGCCTCGCGGTCCGGCACCACGTCCACGACCGACTCGAACAGGTCGGCAAGGTTGTACTCCACCGCTCCTCCTGACCTCGCTGTCCCTCGGTTGCCGGTCATCAGAGCAAAGGGCGGCACGACTGTGAAGACTCCGCGCACAACAAATCTGACTGTCTGTCAGAAAACTCTTGAAGTGCTCCGTCGCCTCCTGCAACCTGTTCTCGTTCTCAAGAGGGGAGACGGGCGATGGGTGGAACCGAACACCTCACCGTGCGGCGCGAGGGCGCCACACTCGTGCTCACACTGAATCGGCCCGAGGCCAAGAACGCACTCTCGCTGCCCATGCTGGTCGGCCTGTACGACGGCTGGATCGAGGCCGACGATGACGACACCGTCCGCTCGATCGTGCTGACCGGCGCGGGCGGCGCGTTCTGTGCCGGCATGGACCTCAAGGCCCTCGCGGGGAAGGGCATGGCGGGCGAGCACTACCGAGACCGGCTCACCGCCGACCCCGACCTGCACTGGAAGGCCATGCTGCGCCACCACCGCCCCCGCAAGCCGGTGATCGCCGCCGTCGAGGGGTACTGCGTGGCCGGCGGCACCGAGATCCTCCAGGGCACCGACATCCGCGTCGCCGGACAGTCCGCGACCTTCGGCCTCTTCGAGGTCAAACGCGGCCTGTTCCCGATCGGCGGCTCCACGGTCCGTCTGCAACGCCAGATCCCGCGCACCCACGCCCTGGAAATGCTGCTCACCGGCCGCCCCTACAGCGCCCAAGAGGCGGCCGACATCGGTCTGATCGGCCAGGTCGTCCCCGACGGCACCGCCCTCGCCAAGGCCCTGGAGATCGCCGAACAGATCAACGCCTGCGGCCCGCTCGCCGTGGAGGCCGTCAAGGCATCGGTCTACGAGACCGCCGAGCTGACCGAGACCGAGGGCCTCGCCGCCGAACTCAAGCGCGGCTGGCCGATCTTCGACACCGCCGACGCCAAGGAGGGCGCCCGCGCCTTCGCGGAGAAGCGACCGCCCGACTACCAGCGCCACTGAAGGAGACCCGGCATGCCCGAAGTCCTCAAAGCCCCCCTCGTCGTCGAGTTCCCCTTCACCCGCTCCCTCGGCCCCGTCCAGAGCGCCTTCCTCACCGGCCTGCGCGAACGTGTCGTCCTCGGGGTACGCACCACCGACGACCGCACCCTCGTCCCACCCGTCGAGTACGACCCGGTCACCGCCGAGGAACTGCGCGACCTCGTCGAGGTGGCCCCCACCGGAACCGTCACCACCTGGGCCTGGAACCACGAACCCCGCCGCGGCCAGCCCCTGGACACCCCCTTCGCCTGGGTCCTGGTCCGCCTCGACGGCGCCGACACCGCCCTCCTGCACGCCCTCGACGCCCCCGGCCCCGACGCCGTACATACCGGCCTGCGCGTCCGCGTCCGCTGGGCCCAGGAACGCACCGGCGCCATCACCGACATCGCCTGCTTCGAACCGTACGACGGCGACCCCGCCCAACCCGGCGGCCACTCGGGCCGGTTCGAGGACATGGTCACCGGCATCGTCGCCCCCGCCCGCCTCGACTACACCTACTCACCCGGCCGCGCCCAGAGCGCCTACATCAACGCCCTCGCCGACCGCCGCAACGTCGGCGAACGCTGCCCGTCCTGCCGCAAGGTGTACGTCCCGCCCAGAGGCGCCTGCCCGACGTGCGGCGTCGCCACCTCGGAACAGGTCGAGGTGGGCCCGCACGGCACGGTCACCACCTTCTGCATCGTCAACATCAAGGCGAAGAACCTCGACATCGAAGTCCCGTACGTCTACGGCCACATCGCCCTCGACGGCGCGGGCCTCGCCCTGCACGGCCGTATCGCCGGCATCCCCTACGACCAGGTCCGCATGGGGCTGCGGGTGGAACCGGTGTGGACCGAGGGCGCCCGCTTCCCCGACCACTACCGGCCCACCGGCGAGCCGGACGCGGACTACGACACATACAGGGAGCTGCTGTGACCCGCGAGATCGCCGTCGTCGCCTTCGCCCAGACCGACCACCAGCGCACCAGTGACGACCGCTCCGAGGTCGAGATGCTCATGCCGGTCCTGCACGAGGTCCTCGACCGGACCGGCCTGAAGACCGCCGACATCGGCTTCACCTGCTCCGGCTCCAGCGACTACCTCGCAGGCCGCGCCTTCTCCTTCACCCTTGCCCTCGACGGCGTCGGCGCCTGGCCCCCCATCTCCGAGTCGCACGTCGAGATGGACGGCGCCTGGGCCCTGTACGAGGCCTGGACCAAACTCCTCACCGGCGACGCGGACACCGCCCTCGTCTACGCCTACGGCAAATCCTCCCCGGGATCGCTGCGTGACGTGTTGACCCGCCAGCTCGACCCGTACTACGTCGCCCCCCTGTGGCCGGACTCCATCGCCCTCGCCGCCCTCCAGGCCCAGGCGCTGATCGACGCGGGCGAGACGGACGAACCCGAGCTGGCGACGATCGCCGCCCGCAGCCGCGCGACCGACAACCCGCACGCACAGCTACGGGGTCCAGTGCCCCAAGGGGACTATCGCGTACGGCCCTTGCGCACCGGTGACTGCCCGCCCATCGGCGACGGCGCCGCCGCCGTCATCCTCGCCGCCGGAGACCGCGCCCGGGACCTGTGCGCCCGCCCCGCCTGGATCCGCGGCATCGACCACCGCATCGAGGCCCACTCCCTCGGCGTCCGCGATCTGACCGACTCGCCCTCGACCCGCCTCGCCGCCGAGAAGGCCGGCGCCTTCGAACGGCCCGTCGACACCGCCGAGTTGCACGCGCCCTTCACCGCCCAGGAGGTCGTCCTGCGCAAGGCGCTCCGGCTCGACGACAGTGTGCGCGTCAACCCCTCCGGCGGGGCCCTCGCCGCCAACCCGGTCATGGCCGCCGGGCTGATCCGCATCGGAGAGGCCGCCGACCGCATCCACCTGGGCGAGTCCGACCGGGCCCTCGGTCACGCCACCTCCGGCCCCTGTCTGCAACAGAACCTGGTCGCCGTACTGGAAGGGGATCCGCGATGAGCAAGGAACCCGTGGCCGTCGTCGGGATCGGCCAGACCAAGCATGTGGCGGCGCGCCGGGACGTCTCCATCGCCGGGCTGGTCCGCGAGGCGTCCCAAAGGGCCCTGGAGGACGCCGAGTTGACCTGGGCCGACATCGACGCCGTCGTCATCGGCAAGGCGCCCGACTTCTTCGAGGGCGTGATGATGCCCGAGCTGTACCTCGCCGACGCGCTCGGCGCCGTGGGCAAACCCATGCTCCGCGTGCACACCGCGGGATCGGTCGGCGGCTCCACCGCGCTCGTCGCGGCCGGGCTCATCGCTTCCCGCGTCCATGGCACGGTGCTGACCTGCGCCTTCGAGAAGCAGTCCGAGTCCAACGCGATGTGGGGCCTGTCCCTGCCGATCCCCTTCCAGCAGCCGCTGCTCGCCGGCGCCGGCGGCTTCTTCGCCCCGCACGTGCGCGCGTACATGCGCCGCAGCGGCGCCCCCGACACCGTGGGCTCCCTCGTCGCCTACAAGGACCGGCGCAACGCCCTGAAGAACCCCTACGCCCATCTCCACGAGCACGACATCACCCTGGAGAAGGTCCAGTCCTCGCCCATGCTGTGGGACCCCATCCGCTACTCGGAGACCTGCCCCTCCTCCGACGGCGCCTGCGCGATGGTCCTCACCGACCGTGCCGGAGCCGCCCGCGCACCTGGGCCGCCCGCCTGGATGCACGGCGGCGCGATGCGCAGCGAACCCACCCTCTTCGCGGGCAAGGACGCCGTGTCGCCGCAGGCCGGCAAGGACTGCGCGGCCGACGTCTACCGGCAGGCCGGCATCGCCGATCCGCGCCGGGACATCGACGCCGTCGAGATGTACGTGCCGTTCTCCTGGTACGAGCCGATGTGGCTGGAGAACCTCGGCTTCGCCGCCGCGGGCGAGGGCTGGAAGCTCACCGAGTCCGGGGTCACCGAGCTCGACGGCGACCTGCCCGTCAACATGTCGGGCGGCGTCCTGTCGTCCAACCCCATCGGCGCCTCCGGCATGATCCGGTTCGCCGAGGCCGCCCTCCAGGTGCGCGGACAGGCCGGGGAACACCAGGTGGCGGGTGCCCGCAGGGCCCTGGGACACGCCTACGGCGGCGGATCGCAGTTCTTCTCCATATGGCTCGTGGGGGCCGAGCCCCCCGACTCCTGAGAGCGCTCCGGAAAGGTCCCCCTCACGTGGCCTGTTGGCACCCCGGACCGATCGCTAGGCTGGCCGCGGACGACGAACCGGGAGGAGCACGGACGTGGCCGAGAGCACCACCATCCAGCAGCAGCCGCTCACGGGCTGGGACAAGCCGGAGCTGGACCTCAGCAGCGCCGAGTGGCACTCGAGCAGCCGCGGTCTGGGGGACGTCCAGATCGCCTTTGTCGAGGGTTTCATCGCGATGCGCAACAGCGGCCGCCCACAGAGCCCCTCGCTGATCTTCACACCCGCCGAATGGGGCGCTTTCGTGTCGGGCGCGCGGGAGGGAGAGTTCGACCTCACCTGAGCCGGGCAGACCTCACGAACCGCGCCCGCCGGAGCCGTCCGGCGGGCCGATCCGGGGGGTGTTCCGCCCGTTTTTCCGGACACGCGACCTCCAGCACCCTCTCGGGAGCGGGGCCTGAGCCAGGCTGACCCCGGAGGGGGACGGTCGTACTCGGGAAGCGAGGAACCCATGAGCACCCTGCCGGTCATCGCGGCCGTCGACGGTTCGGACGACAGCCTGCGGGCCCTGGACTGGGCCCTGGACGCCGCCCGCCGACGCGAGGCGCCACTGCGCGTGGTCCATGTACGGCAGTACGCGGCCTGGATGCAGGCCGATGTGCTGGTGTCGGGACCGCCGGACGCGGAGGAGGATCCGGTGCTCGGGCAGGTACGCGGCCATCTGTCGGCGGTGCCGGACCGGCCGGAGACGGAGTACGTCGCACTGGAGGGCGCCCCGAGCGCCGTACTGCCCGAACTGGGAGCCACGGCTCAGCTGTTGGTGCTCGGCTCCCGTGGCAGGGGCGGCTTCGCCAGCCTGATCCTGGGCTCCAACGGCATGGCCGCCGCCCGGGACGCCGAGTGCCCCGTCGTGGTGGTACCCCGGCCGGGCCGCGAGGTCCACGAGGGCGTACCGACCGGCCCCGGCCCCAGAGTCGTGGTCGGCCTCCAGGTCGACAGCCCCGACGAGGCCACCCTCGACTTCGCCTTCACCGAGGCCGCCCGTCGCGCCGCCCGCCTCCAGGTGGTGGCCGCTTACCCGTCCCCCGTACAGATCTGGACAACCGCCCCCGGCCAGCTCCTGCCCCAGACCGTCGACGACAAGGCCGTGGAAAACGAGACCCGAGCCCTGACCGAGGGCTTCCTGGCCCCCCACCAAG
This sequence comes from Streptomyces sp. NBC_00287, assembly GCF_036173105.1. Classification (NCBI taxonomy): domain Bacteria; kingdom Bacillati; phylum Actinomycetota; class Actinomycetes; order Kitasatosporales; family Streptomycetaceae; genus Streptomyces; species Streptomyces sp. NBC_00287. The sequence goes on along the minus strand of NZ_CP108053.1, from coordinate 644,476 downwards.
CCCGCCACCCGGACGTCCGCACCGACCCGTACGTGGCCCCCGGCGACGCGGCCGGCCACCTGGTCGCGGCTTCGAAGGACGCAGACCTGATCGTGGTTGGCCGCCACCGCCGCCGTCTACTGGCCCCGACCCGCATGCTCGGCTCGGTAACCCAGGCAGTCCTGCTGCACGCAGCAGCCCCGATCGCGGTAGTGCCCCCAACGCCCCCGGAGGATTGAGAAGCGGCACGCCAATCCGCACCCGCCCGACGGCACAGGGCGGCACCCCAGTTACGCGCACGGCCAAGTAGCATGGCCACATGTCGTTCCTCCGCCGCCGCAGCGCCACGCCCGCCGGGCCCGACTTCGACGTACTGGCCATGGATCCGGGCGACTGGCCAGGCAATCTGGGCGCCGGGCTGCTGCCCGCCCCCGACGGCAGCTGCCAGGGCGTCTTCCTGCGCTACGACCTGTTCGGCGGCCGCGGCCCCGCGATGATCATCGGCAATCTGCCGGACGGCTCCCCGGCCCGGGACGTCGCCGAGGGCGAGATCCCCTTCGAGGTCGCCCAGCTGCTGCTGGCGCTGGAGAACGACGAGGAGATCACCGTCGTCGGCACCGAGGACGTGCCGGTGATGCAGGGCGACAACCTCCTGATCGTGCGCCGCCTGAAGCTCTCCGAGAGCCGGATCTCCTGCGTGCAGTTCGACCGCAGCGACAACGTCCTGGTGACCATCGCCGCCTGGGACCGCCCCATCACCGACGACCTCTACGCCCTGCTGAAGCCGCTCCCCGCGGAGCTTTTCCAGCAGGGCTGAAGCGGCTACCCGGCCGCGGGCACGACCGTCACATCCGCGGCCCGCACGAACGCCACCCGGTGGCCGAACTGGATCTCGTAGTACAGATCCTTCCCGGTCACCACCCGGTGCGAGGCCTCGTCGAAGGTCACCGCGTAGTAGTACTGGCCGGGCACCTTGTCCCCGACCACGTACTTCTGCCCCTTCGCCAGCCGGTACGGCAGCGGTGACACCGGCTGGGCCGGCACCCCCTCCGGATAGGCGGACGCCTCCGGATAGGCCCGCCCGTACACCGGCACATCCTCCAGGCCGTCCTTCGGCGTCACCACCAGGCCCGTCGCGTGCACGGCCGTCGGCTCCTTCGCCGGGTTGTGGAACCAGGCCTTCTGCCCCAGGTACCAGATCGCCGTCCAGTCCCCCTCCTGCCCGGCGACCGCGTACTGCTGGCCGGTGGAGACCCGGGACGACAGATCGTTCACCCCGGTGCCCGGGGTCGTCCCCAGGCCGATGTCCTTGATCAGGGGGTACGACGTCCCAGGGCCGGAGTACAGCCGTACCGCGCTCGACCCGTGAGGCGCGCACGGCTCGCCCGCTGCCGTGCAGCCCGTGTACACCGGCCGGTGTGTGGCGTAGTCCGGGCGGATCGTCACCACGCCGCCGTTCTTCCCGGCGGTCGGCTCGAACGGGCGGTCGAGCAGCTCGAAGTAGTGCCGCCAGTCCCAGTACGGGCCCGGGTCGGTGTGCATGTTCCTGATCGTCCCGCTGGTCGGCCCCGGCACCGTGTCATGGCCGAGGATGTGCTGCCGGTCCAGCGGGATGCCGTACTTCTTGGCGAGGTACTTCACCAGGCGGGCCGAGGAGCGGTACATCGCCTCGGTGTACCAGGCGTCCGGGTTCGCCAGGAAACCCTCGTGCTCCAGGCCGATCGACTTGGCATTGACGTACCAGTTGCCCGCGTGCCAGCCGACGTCCTTCGCCTTCAGATGCTGGGCGATGTGACCATCCGTGGAGCGCAGGGAGTAGTTCCAGGACACATAAGTCGGGTCCTGGACGAGCTTGAGCACACCCTCCCAGGCGCCCTCCGTGTCGTGCACGACGATGTACTTGATGCTCTGGGAAGTGGGCCGGTTCCCCAGGTCGTGGTTGCCGTAGTCGCCCTCCCCGAACTCCTCGTACGGCGCCGGAATCCACTCGCAGGACACCGACGCCGGGCACTCCGTGTCACCGGCGGCCGAAGCGCGCAGTCCCGCACCTTCCAGGGTTCCGGTGTCGGGCGCCAGGTCCGGCTGGGCCGCCAGGGCGACCTGCTGTCCGGCGTCCGTGAGGCGCTCGCCGCCGGTGCGGATCACGTCGTAGACGTCGTTCGCGTACGCCGCCGCCGTGGCGTGGTCGTCGGCGCCGGAGAACAGGGCCACCGCTCCGTACCAGTCCGCCGGATCCGCGCTCGCCGGTTCGCCCAGCTCCCGCTGGGCCGCGGCGAGCAGGGCGGCACCGCCGGCCACATTGGCGGCGGGGTCCGTACGGAGCCGCTCGGGGTTCAGACCGGTCAGCTCCGAGGCCTTCGGCAGCGTCTTCAGGCGGGCCGGGAGCTCGCCGCTGTCCGGGATCCGCTCCTCGGGGACGAGCGGCGCACGGGCCTCGTCGCCGCGGGCGTCCTCAGCGCCCTCGCTGTGATGGGCCGCCCCGGCGAGCGCGGTCCGGGCGTCGGTCAGATGCATCGGGCCGTAGCCGCCGGTCACACTCGGCGCTCCGGCGTGCGCGTCCCAGCGGGACTGGAGATAGGAGACGCCCAGCAGCACACTCCGCGGCACGCCGTACTCGGCGGCGGCGGAGGAGAACGCCGACTGCAGGCGCAGTGCGGACGACTGGGCTTCGGACGGGGCCGCGCCGATCAGCGGGAGCATCAGCGCGGCGCAGGCCACCGGACCGGCGGCTCTCTTCAGGGCGGTGACGGATCGTCGCAATGCAGCCTCCTGGGACGGTCGGGCGCGATGAGCCGTGCGGGGCCGGGCGTGCGTCAGTGGTACCGGCTGGCCGACGATCCGTCAATCATGCCCAGGCAGAGGAGAATTCCCTCGTCAACCAGGGTTCCCGGGAGTTTCGCCGTGCCGGCTCTCGGGCCTGCGGGGCGTCAGAGGCATACACCGGTGCCGGATGCGGTTTCATCCGGCACCCCACGGTGGTGACTTCCGCGGCCTACTTCAGGTAGGGGCCCGCCGTACCGATCCGGCCAGGGCCATTGAGGACGTACACCCGCAAGTTGCCCTTGCCGGGGGCGGTGACGGTGAGGGTGCCGCCGCTGACCTGGCGGACATCGCCGGTGACGGCGTCCACGTAGCTGCCGTCGGGGATGCCGGTGAAGGTGGCCCCGTCGGTGACGGTGACCAGCGCGAAGCTGTCCGTGGAGCCGCTGGTGTATCTGCGCTTGAAGGCCATGCCGCCCGAGATGCCCTCGGTGGAGTACTGGCCCATCTGCAGGGCGGGGATCGCCCGGCGGATCTGGTTGAGCCGTTGCACATGCTTGACCAGGGGCTTGTCCAGAGTGGCGGCGACGGCGCCGGTGGCGGACTCCACCTTCGAGAAGTCGGCCGCCTTGACCTCGCCCGCGATGTGGTCGCCGAAGTAGGCGCGGCCGGTGGTGGCGAGCGCGCAGCTGGGGCCGCAGTCGATCTTCTTGCCCGCCTGGAACTCGACCTCGGAGCCGTAGTAGAGCGTGGGGATGCCGCGGAAGGTCCACATCAGCGACATGTTCTCGGCCCAGGCGTCCGTGCCGCCGGTGTAGCGCTCGCTCGACTTGTTGGGGCCGTAGTCGTGGCTGTCGACGTAGACGACGTTGTAGGTGGCGTCGTTGTAACTGTCGTCGGAGTCCTTGCCGTTGGAGAAGGCGTTGTGCGCGTCACCGAAGTTCATGTGCATCCGCATGTCGATGACGTGCATGCCGGAGAACTTCGAGTGGTCCGGGGTGTGGTAGCCGTTGCCCTGGAGGAAGGCGTTGGTGGAGGTGGGCTGGTTTCCCGTGCCCAGCTGCTGCTCGTAGTCGTACATCTCCAGCGCGGCCTTGGCGTCGTCGGCGTCGTACTCCTTGCGCTCCTTCCACGTGTAGAACTGCGCGGAGTGGTTGACCGAGCCGCGGTTCCACTTGTCGTTGACGAAGGCGGCGACCTCGCCGAAGACGAAGAAGTTCTTCGCGGCCTCGGCCCCGAACCTCTGGGTGACGCGCTCCTGGATGGCGGGCAGGAAGCGGCGGTTCCAGGTGGTGCGCGGGATGTGGACGGCGGTGTCGACGCGGAAGCCGTCGACGCCCATGTCGATGTACTTGTTGTAGGCGCCGATCAGGTAGTTCTGCACCGCCGCGTTCTCGGTGTTGAAGTCGGCGAGGTCCTCGTGCAACCAGCACGAACGGGAGTCCTCGCCCTCCCAGTTGCCGATCCAGCACTGGTGGTAGAGCGCGGTGGGGAACATGCCGGACGTGGGGCTGGGCCATTGGCAGTTGTAGACGGTGTAGCCTTCGGCGCTCTTGCCGCCGGTCGGCTTCCCCCAGTTGACGCAGGTGTTGCCGGACGGCTCCGCTGTGGACCACAGGTCGCCGTTGTAATACGACTTGCCGCTCTTGGTCTCGACGGTCAGGCCGTCGTACTCGAAGCCTTCGTTCTTCTCGTCGTAGTACCAGCTCCACTGCGCCTCACGAACGCCGTACACGGTCGGCGTGAACAAGCCCTTGGCTCCCCAGCGGGAGGAGTGGTTGTAGACCACGTCCTGGTAGATCTTCATGCCCTTGGCGTGGGCGGCGTTGATCAGATCCTGGTAGGAGGCACCGGCGGACTCCAGGCGGGGGTCGACCTTGTAGAAGTCGTAGCCGTGATAGCCGTGGTAGTCGTAGTCGGAGCGGTTGAGTACGACCGGGGTGACCCACACGGCGGAGAAGCCGAGGGCCTTGATGTAGTCCAGCTTCTGGACCAGGCCCTTGAAGTCGCCCCGGAACATGGGGTCGTCGTTCGCCGCGTTACCGGACTTCACATGCTGGCTGCCGCCGCGGTTGTTGGAGCTGTCGCCGTCGTTGAAGCGGGCCGTGAGGACGAAGTAGATGGGGTCCTTGCGCGGGTCGGTGCCCAGCGGAGTGCCGGCCGCCGGGGCGGCGGGCTTCTCGCCGGTACTCACCTGGGCGGGCGCGGAGGCGGCGGAGACGTTACCGGCCGCGTCCACGGCTTCCACCGTGTAGGTGTAGTCGGTCTTCTCCTCCAGGCCGGTGTCGGTGAGGACGGTCGAGCCGACGTCCATGACGGTCGTGCCCGTGGTTCCGCCCGTCCGGGTGACCTGGTACTTGGCGACGCCCTTGTTGTCGGTCGACGGCTCCCAGGTCAGTACGACCGAGACCCCGTCCGCGCTCGCGCTCACCTCGGAGGGAACGGTGGGGGCCTCGGTGTCGGGGGCCTCGGTGGCGCACGGGTCGGCGGCGTCCTCGACGACGGTGCGGTTCTTCACGGTGCTGGTGCCGGCGGGGATGGTGTAGTCGGCCCCGTTGTTGTTGTCCCAGGTGCCGTTGCCGTTGTTGAAGGTGGCCTGCAGACCGCTCGCGGAGCCCAGGTCCACCGTCTTCTTGACCCAGTCCGTGCAGGCCGCCTCCATCGTCACGCCCGGGACGGTCGTCCAGGCGCCGCCGTCAGGGGCGTAATGCAGGTTGTACTGGGACCAGTTCCTCGTCTTCGTGTAGTAGAAGACTGTCGCCGTGTTCGCCGCGTCCGCGACCGGTTCCGCAGCCAGGTCGTCGGCCTGCGGCACGGCTTGCACCAGGCTCAGCAGCGAGCCCGATATCAACAACGCCGTCAACGGCCGTCTCAGCCGTCGGGCGGGACTGCGTTCCATGGGACTCCCTCGTCAGCAGACCGTGTGCACGGGTGCAAGAAACTTCGGAAAGTTGCTGCAATCGCTTTCGAGGGCGGAAGTTACCGCCGTGTGTAGCCGACGTAAAGAGAACCGACAGTCCTTCCTCATGGCTCCGTGGGCCAGTTGGCGTTCGCCCCGGACATACGAAGGTCCGCGGTGCGCCCCCTTGTTCAGGGCGCACCGCGGACCGCCGTCCCCGTCAGCGAGTGCCGACCGCAGCGCGTACGGCCCGGCGGGCCAGCTGGCAGTCGTCGTGCAGCCGCCTGAGCAGCAGGCGCTGTTCCTCGCCGGACGGCGCAGCACCCGGGTGGGCCGAGCCGGGTGCCGCCGGGGCTGTTTCGTGCATCGAACGCTGCACGGCCGTCTCATAGGTACGGATCTCACGGGTCAGCACGAGCATCAGATTCACCAGGAACGCGTCCCGTGAGGCCGGACCGGCCGACTGGGCGATCTGACTGATCTGCCGACGCGCGACCGGTGCGTCTCCGAGGACCGACCACAGGGTGGCCAGGTCGTACCCCGGCAGATACCAGCCCGCGTGCTCCCAGTCCACCAGCACTGGACCGGCCGGTGAGAGCAGGATGTTCGCGAGCAGCGCCTCGCCGTGGCAGAACTGGCCCATGCCCTGCCGGCCCGCCGAGTGCGCGATGCCGTGCAGCAGCTTCTGCAGATCGCCCATGTCCCGATCGGTGAGCAGCCCCAGCTCGTGATAGCGGGAGATGCGCGAGGCGTAGTCCAGCGGGGCGTCGAAGGTGCCCGCCGGCGGCCGCCAGGCGTTCAGCCGGCAGATCGCCGCAAGCGCCGCCCTGACGTCCGCGCGGGGCGGGGCCTCGGACGGATGCCGCTGAAGGGCCGCCACGCGCCCCGGCATTCGCTCGATGACCAGTGTGCAGTTGTCCGGATCCGCCGCGATCAGCCGGGGCACCCGCACGGGCGGGCGGTGCCGGACGAACGAGCGGTAGGCAGCTATTTCATGCCTGATCCGCTCGGCCCAGACCGGGGAGTGGTCGAGTAAACACTTGGCGACGGCCGTGCTGCGTCCTGTCGTCCCCACGAGGAGTACGGACCGCCCGCTGCGGCGCAACACCTGGACCGGAGTGAACTCCGGGTAGATCCGGTGCACCGACGCGATGGCCGTACGCAGCTGGGCGCCCTGAGGGCCGGACAAGTCGAGTCTCCCGCTGAGCGGTTGGGTGCCGAGCCCCGCGGCGCGCCGTGGACGGCCCGCTCCGATGACGGGGGTCGCCGCCGAGCGAGCGGGGTCGAGGTAGGGGCCGCTGCCCGCCGGGCGGGGGTGCAGCGTCCGGGGCGGGGCGGACACGGAGGACGATGCTGCGTACATGGGCGAAACAGATCCCTTCGTGTGCCTGCAGTGTCTGCTCTGCGCAAACGCGCTACCCGGCCCGGTCGCACGGGTGCACCCTGGGGAATGCGCCCTTTGCAGAGCGGCGACCGGGTCGGGGTGGCGCGTTCCTACCTGACACCTGATGCCCAGTGGCACACCATCTGGCGCACCCTGGCGAACCCTGGCGAATAGTCGCCCGGCAACTCTCACCGGGCTACTGTCAACTCAGCCGAGAACCTGGGGGCTTGATGTGAACGGACAACCCAACACCCGCCTCGCGGACCTGTTCGGCCTGGCCGGCTGGTCCAAGGGCGAGCTCGCGAGGCTGGTCAACCGGCAGGCGGCGGCCATGGGCCACCCCCAGCTGTCGACCGACACCTCGCGGGTGCGGCGTTGGATCGACATGGGAGAGATCCCGCGCGATCCGGTACCGCGGGTGCTGGCGGCTCTGTTCACCGAGCGACTCGGCCGTGTCGTGACCATTGAGGACCTCGGTCTGGTCCGGCACGGGCGTGCGGGGAAACGGCAGGGCGGCGGGAGTGTGGAACATCCCGACGGCGTGCCGTGGGCGCCCGAACGGACAGCTGCGGTCCTCACCGAATTCACGGGAATGGACCTCATGCTCAACCGACGCGGCTTGGTGGGCGCGGGCGCCGCGCTCGCCGCAGGATCCGCACTCAGCAGCGCCATGCACGACTGGCTGCACACCGATCCGACTCTCAAGGCCGACGCTCCCCGACTCGACGATCCCCTGCACGCCGACCCCGCTGGGTTCGACCGCTACGAGGCCGCCCCCATCGGGTCGCAGGAGATCGAGGAACTGGAGCGTTCCGTAGAGGTGTTCCGTGCCTGGGACGCGGCCCGCGGTGGCGGGCTGCAGCGCAAGGCTGTGGTGGGACAGCTCAACGAAGTGGGCGGCATGCTCGCCTACCGGCACCCGGAACACCTTCAGCGGCGCCTGTGGGGCGTCGCCGCCAATCTCGCCGTTCTCGCGGGCTGGATGTCGCACGACGTCGGCCTGGAGCCCACGGCCCAGAAGTACTTCGTCATCGCCGCCCACGCGGCCCGTGAGGGCGGCGACCGGCCCCGCGCCGGGGAGGCGCTCTCCCGAGCGGCTCGCCAGATGGTGCATCTGGGCCGGCCCGACGACGCACTGGACCTGATGAAGCTCGCCCAGTCCGGTTCCGGCGAAGAGGTGCTGCCGCGGACCCGGGCGATGCTGTACACCATCGAGGCCTGGGCACAGGCCTCCATGGGCAAGGGCCAGGCGATGCGCCGCACCCTCGGACAGGCGGAGGACCTGTTCGTCTCCGACAAGAGCGATGTGCCGCCCCCGAGCTGGATGCAGACCTTCAAGGAGGAGGATCTGTACGGCATGTCGGCTCTGGCCTACCGCACGCTGGCGGAGTTCGAGCCCCAAGCGGCCGTGCACGCCCAGCACTACGCGGAGAAGGCCCTGGCCCTGCGGGTCGACGGGCGGCAGCGGTCGAAGATCTTCGACTTCCTGTCCATGGCCTCTGCCTGCTTCATCGCCGACGACCCCGAACAGGCCGACCGCTATGCGCGCCTCGCGCTGGTGTCGATGGGATCCAACTCCTCCCACCGCACCTGGGACCGGCTGCGCCAGATGTACCGGCTGACCGCCGAGTACTCCAGCTACCCGAGGATCAACGAGCTGCGGGAGGAGATCAAGCTGGCCCTGCCCAAGGCGGCGAAGGGCGGCAACAGCGCACGGGCTTAGGGGCCTGTGCGCCGGAACCCGCCTCACAGATCAGGACGTCACCCTGGCGACCAGCACGCGGGCGTCGTCGGCGCGCTCGGTCTCGCTGAACTCCTCCACGACCATCCGCACACAGTCCCGTGCGCTGCGCGCCTCGCCGAAGCGCGGAGCCAGGTCGAGGAGACGGTTCACGGCATCCGTGCCGCCGCTGTGCCCGGACACCAGTCCGTCGGTGTGCATCAGCAGCAGGTCGCCGGTCTCCAGGGTCACTTCGGCCTGGTCGTACGCGGCACCGGTCGTCGCGCCCAGCAGGACGCCGTCCGGTGAGCGCAACCTGCACCCCGTCCCGTTGCGGAACAGCAGCGGGGCGGGGTGTCCTGCCTGTGCCCAGACCAGGGTGCGGGTCGCGGGCCGGTAGCGGCAGCAGACCGCGCTGCCGAGGGCCGGCTGCACGGTGGCGTCGAGCATTTGGTTGAGCCAGGACATCAGCTGGCCCGGCTCGGTGCCGGCCATCGCCATCCCGCGCACGGCACCCAGCAGGGTCGCCATGCCCGAGGCCACGGCGACGCCCTGACCGGTGAGGTCTCCGACGCTCAACAGCGTCTCCCCGCCCGGGAGTTCAAGCGCGTCGTACCAGTCCCCACCGATCAGCGAACTGGTCGAGGACGGCAGGTGGTGGGCCGCCAGGTCCAGCGTCTCCGGGCCCTGGTGCGGGAGCCGCAGAGAGCCGCGCCACGGCGGCAGCACGGCCTCCTGCAGCTCGACCGCCAGCCGGTGCTCGGTCTGCGCGCGGTGCTGCTGGCGCTGGAGCGAGTCACGGGTCTCGCTCAACGCGCGTTGGCTGCGGCGCAGTTCGCTGACGTCACGCAGCACGGCCCACATCGAGGCGGTGCTGCCGTCGGCGCCGAGCACCGGCTCGCCCATCATGTGGACGGTCCGCACCTCGCCGCCCGGGCGGACGACGCGGAACTCCCCGTCGATGGGCTTGGCGTCGACGAGACAGTCGGTGACCATCGCGGTCAGCCTCGGCCGGTCCTCGTCGAGCACCAGGGACGGCAGCTCGTCGAGGGTGAGCGGGGGAGCGGAGGCGTCCCGGCCCAGGATCTGGTACAGCTCGCCGGACCAACTGGCCTCGTCCGTCAGCAGGTTCCACTCGGCGCTGCCGACCCGGCTGAGCAGCGAGCCGCTGCGCGGGGCGGGCGGCACGGATTCGGGGGCGGCGGGCGTCGCCGGTGCGTCGGGCACCGGCGGCGGCCCCTCCCGCAGCTGGGCCAAGTGGGCGTCGAGGTCGTCGAGTTGGGTGAGCGCGAGATCGTACAGCGCGCGCTGCCAGCGCTCCTGTGGGTCCGTGGCGTCACTGGGCGTGTCCCGCCGTACGGCGTCCACGTCGCCCTTGAGGCGCCGTGCCTGCGATATCAGCGCGTCGACCGAGCCGCGTCCGGGCGGCTGGGCGGCTGGGCGGTCCGCAGAGAGATGGGACGGCATGACGCACTCCGGTGAAGGGGACGGTACGACCAGATTGACGGAGGGACCGTTACGACTGTTGCACAGCGCGCGACGCCCTGTAAGGGATTTGGCAACACCCGATACGGTGGTGCATCTGGCATATGCCACAGTCTTCACGGGGCAGTCCCGCCATGTAAATGAGGTACACCGCCGAGTGGGTCAAGTCGTAGACAGCGTACGCGGTTTGACGGGGCGTCGGGGCGACGTGCGGAAGCCCATCCGGGTGTTCGACGGCCACATGTTCGGGAACTGGCTCGACCCCTGTGGTGACTTCGAGAGGGTTCATGGCCGTAAAGGGAAAATGCTCCGTTTGGCCGTGACGCAGGTCACGCCAAACAGTCCGGCTCCGGTGTAATGCAAGCGGCGTCTGGGAGGTCTAAAGAACACATCGGCTACGGCCGGTCCGACCTCTCAACCACGGGGGAGATCGTTATGGACATCACCCTTGAACAGCCTGTCCGCGCTCGCCTCATCACCGCCGACGAGCAGGAACTGCCCGCTCCCGCCACGCTCCGTTACGGCTCGGCGGATCCGCTGGCCGTGCACATCGACTTTCCACCCGAGATCTCTCTCGACGGCGACGGTGCCACCTGGACCTTCGCCCGGACGCTGCTGGCGGAGGGGCTGCGCGCCCCGGCCGGGAGCGGTGATGTGCACATCTGGCCGTGCGGCCCGGCCCGTACGGTGCTGGAGTTCCACTCGCCGCACGGGCTGGCCCTGCTCCAGTTCGACAGCGCCACGCTACGCCGCTTCCTGCTGCGCAGCTACGCCGTCGTCGCGGCCGGCCAGGAGGATGTCGAGTCGGCCGTCGACGAGGGCCTGAGCGCGCTGTTCGGGAGCGTGTGACGCGGGCCCTCAGTAGCGCAGGACTCCCGCGATCCCGGTCGCGTCGCCCAGTGTGCCGTCCGGTACGAAGCGGACGTCGGCGCCGGTCTCCAGGCACTGCTCGACGATCTCGTCCACGATGTCCTCGCGGGCGTCGAGGTCGCCGCTCTCGGCCGGGATCAGATGGTCGCCGGACTCGTCACGGACGGTCGCCCGGTAGTTCTCCTCGACGGCCAGCAGCCGGATCCGGCCCTCGCGGGCGCTCTGCCAGACCTCGTCGACACCGGCCGCGTACGCCTTGCGGCCCATGGCCGTCTCCAGCTCCCGGGCCACCTCGTCGGTGGTCCTGCGGCCGTCGGCCGCGACCATGGGCCGCACCGCCTGCCACACCGCGTCCGGGGTGGCGTGCGAGAGGCCGCCGTGCCGGACGTGGACGGCGTCCTTGGTGACGCTGCCGACCTCGTCGAGCAGGGACAGCGCCGCGGTCTCGCCCGTGACGTACAGCGGGCGCGGATCCTCCCGCAGCAGCTTGCCGATCGCGGTGTCGGCCTCCCGCAGGAAGTGCTTGGTGCCCTCGTCGCGGAAGGTGCTCGGCAGATCGCCGATCTGCTCCTGGCGCTCGGCGTCGAAGTTGTCCACGCTCCGGGTGAGCGGGAAGCCGGCGACGTGCTCCTCGACCACGTGTTCCGCGCCGCCGTTCCACAGCGTGACGCGGTCGGCGGAGACCGAGAGCACCCAGTACGGCCGTTCGGCGGCCTGCGCGGAGACGAGGTTGCGGGTGAGGAAGGTGTCCGAGAGGACCACGCGTTCGGGCACCGGGCGCGCCAGTGACCACACCTGGTGCTCACCCGGCGCGGCGAAGATCACCAGGCCGTCCTCGGCGTGTGTCAGATCGACCTCGGCGAGCGCCTCCTCGAGCTGCCGGACGACGTCGATCCGCCGCTCACGGGTGACCGCGGGATCCGCCTCCAGCTGCTTCTTGGCGTCGGCCACGACATTGCGCAGCCGGACCGGGTCCTGGGCGTTCTCGGGCTCCCTGCGGTGCGTCGGGGTCAGTACGGACACCGCGGGATAGGGGCGCGGGCGGCGCAGCTCGGCGAGTGTGGCGGGACTCAGTGCATGCTCCATGACAGCACGATAGGACTGATTCCCCGATCGGGCATCGGGGGCAAACTGGCCGGGCATTCAAGACATTCCGCTGTTAATCTCGCTCAGGTCGCCGGATGACGTCTCCGCATCGCCGATCTGCGGTGGTGCCCGACCGTCCAAGGACCCCCATGCCCGAGGTCGAGACCGCGGCCCAGGAAACCCGTAGCGCCAAGCTCAGCCTGCCGACGCTCACCACCATGGTGGTCGGGTCCATGGTCGGCGCCGGGGTCTTCTCCCTGCCGCGCCGGTTCGCCCAGGAGACCGGCGTCGCCGGTGCCCTGATCGCCTGGGCCGTGGCCGGCACCGGCATGCTGATGCTCGCGTTCGTCTTCCAGACGCTCGCGGTGCGCCGCCCCGACCTCGACGCCGGCGTGTACGCGTACGCCAAGGCCGGCTTCGGCGAGTACCTCGGCTTCTTCTCCGCCTTCGGCTACTGGGCCAGCGCCTGCGTCGGCAATGTGACGTACTGGGTGCTGATCATGTCGACCATCGGAGCGATCGCCCCCGCGCTCGGCGACGGCGACACCGTGCTCGCCGTGGTGCTCTCCTCCGTCGGGCTGTGGCTGTTCTTCTGGCTGATCAGCCGCGGAGTGAAGGAGGCGGCGGCCATCAACCGGATCGTCACCATCGCCAAGGTGGTGCCGATCCTCGTCTTCGTCGTGCTCGCGCTCTTCTACTTCGAGCCCGGCGTCTTCGCCGACAACTGGGGCGGCGCCGACTACGCGGGCTCCCTGTTCCAGCAGGTCAAGGGCACCATGCTGGCCACCGTCTTCGTGTTCCTCGGGGTGGAGGGCGCCAGCGTCTACTCCCGGCATGCGCGGCGCCGCGAGGACGTCGGCCGGGCGACCATCCTGGGCTTCCTGAGTGTCTTCGCGATCTTCGCCTCGGTGACCATCGTGTCGTACGGCCTGATGCCGATGAGCGAGATCGCCGAGCTGCGCCAGCCCTCCATGGCGGAGGTGCTGGAGCATGCGGTCGGCACCTGGGGGCAGGTCTTCGTCAGCGTCGGTCTGATCGTCTCCGTCCTCGGCGCCTATCTCGCCTGGACCCTGATGGCCGCCGAAGTGCTCTTCGTGGCCGCCAAGGACGACGACATGCCCCGCTTCCTCAAGCGGTCCACCCCTGCCGACGTCCCGGTGCCCGCGCTGGTGATGACCACCGCGCTGAGCCAGATCGTCCTCGTCGTCACGCTGTTCTCGGACGACGCCTTCGACTTCGCCCTCAACCTGACCAGCGCGCTCACCCTGATCCCGTTCCTGCTCGCCGCGGGCTTCGCTCTGAAGATCGCCGCGGCCGGGGAACGGCAGCGCTCCACCGAACTGGTCGTCGCCGCGCTCGCGACGATCTACACCGCATTCCTCATCTACGCCGCCGGGCTGAAGTATCTCCTCGTCTCCCTGATCGTCTACGCCCCCGCCACCGTGCTGTTCGTGATGGCCCGCCGCGAACAGGGCCGACAGGCGTTCACCGCGCGTGAACTCGTCATCCTCGCCGTGTCGGTGGCCGGCGCGGTGACCGGCGTCGCGGCCCTGGCGCTGGGCTGGATCAGCCTCTGAACCGCTGCTGGAAAGGTGCACCGTGACCAGTCAGGAAATGTACGGCGTCCACTCCGAGGTCGGCCGGCTGCGCAAGGTGCTGGTCTGCGCTCCCGGGCTCGCCCACCGCAGACTCACCCCGACCAACTCCGACGACCTGCTGTTCGACGATGTGATGTGGGTCGAGAACGCCCAGCGCGACCACGCCGACTTCGTCAACAAGCTGCGCGAACGGGGCGTCGACGTCGTCGAGTTGCACGACCTGCTGGCACAGACGATGGCCGTCCCCGGCGCCCGCGACTGGCTCCTGGACCGCAAGATCGTCCCCAACGAGGTCGGCCTCGGCCTCGTCGACGGCACCCGCGCCTACCTGGAGACCCTCGAACCGGCGGAGCTGGCCCGGTACTTGATCGGCGGCATGGCCACCGGCGACCTGCCGGACGAGTACCGCTCCAGCTGTATCGCGCTGGCCCGCGAGTCCACCGGCGTACGCGAGTACCTGATGCCGCCGCTGCCCAACACCCTCTACACCCGCGACACCACCTGCTGGCTCTACGGCGGACTCACCCTCAACCCGCTGTACTGGCCCGCCCGCCACGACGAGACCCTGCTGATGAAGGCGGTCTACACCTTCCACCCCGACTACACGGGCTCCACCGTGTGGTGGGGCGACCCCGAACTCGACTGGGGCCAGGCGACGTTCGAAGGCGGCGACATCATGCCGGTGGGGCGCGGCGTCGTCCTGATGGGCATGAGCGAGCGCACCTCGCGCCAGGCCATCACCCAGGTCGCGAAGGCGCTGTTCGAGGGCGGCGCCGCCGAGCACGTCATCGTCGCCGGAATGCCACGACTGCGCTCGGCCATGCATCTGGACACCGTGTTCACCTTCGCGGACCGCGATCTGGTCACCCTCTACCCGGCCATCATGGACGGCGTCCACACCTTCTCCCTGCGACCGAACGACAAGTCGCCCGGCGTCGAACTGATCGACGAGGCACCCTCGCCCTTCGTCGACGTCGTCGCCAAGGCACTCGGCCTGCCGAAGCTGCGCGTGGTCGAGACCGGCGGGGACGTCTACGCCTCCGAACGCCAGCAGTGGGACAGCGGCAACAACGCGGTGGCCCTGGAGCCGGGCGTGGTGTTCACCTACGACCGCAACACCCAGACCAACACCCTGCTGCGCAAAGCCGGGGTCGAGGTCATCACCATCGTCGGCGCCGAACTGGGCCGCGGCCGGGGCGGCGGCCACTGCATGACCTGCCCCATCGTGCGGGATCCCGTCGACTTCTGACGGCAGGAGGTCAGGTCACCGCGATGGCGCCCTGCGAGACCGCGCAGAGCGTCTCCGTGCCCTCGCTGTCGACAGTGAGCAGATCGCAGCGACAGACGACCCGGGTACGGCCCGCGCGGACGACCTCCGCACGGGCGCGCAGGAGTTCGCCCTTGGCCGGGCGGAGGAAGTCGAGCGTCAGCCCGGAGGTGGTCAGCCGGGGGCCGACCACGGTGCCGGCGGCGAAGGCCGACGCGTTGTCGGCCGCATAGCCGAGCACCCCGCCGTGCACATAGCCGTACTGCTGGAGCAGCTCGTCGCGGATGTCCAGTTCCAACGTCGCCGCGCCCTTGCCGAACGCGGTCAGCCGGGCCCCGAGCAGGGTGCTGAAGGGCTGGGCGGCCAGTACCTTCCTGGCCGACGCCAGGTCGAGTTCCTCGGTCATGAAAGCCTCACTTCAGTAGTGAACTGAGGGTGGCGCGGTTCAGCCGCCTCTGTCAAGATCGGCCCATGTCCCAGCCCGACCAGCGCCTGTACTTCCTGTTGCAACGGGCCGCCCACCGGCTGCGCATCACCGCCGACCGTCGCTGTCTGGCGGCGGCCGGGATCACCACCGCCCAGCTCGGCGCGCTGTTCGCCGTCGAGGAGCGGCCGGGGATCACGCAGCAACAGCTCGCCCGCACGCTCGGCCTGCGCGAGTCGGCCGTCACTGGCCTGGTGACCCGGCTGACGGCGGCCGGTCTCCTCGCCAAGCGGGCGCATCCGAGCGAACACCGGGCCGTGGTCCTGGAGTTGACCGACGTCGGGGCGAGGGCCCTGGAGGCCGCCCGCCCGGAGATCGACCGCTTCAACGCCGAACTGCGTGCCCTCCTCGGCGACGACGGCTTCGGCCGGACCGCCGCCGCCCTGCACCGGATCGCGTACGGGGAGGACTGAGCGCCTCCTAGGCGCTCAGGGAACCCGTGATGCGCAGGGCGCCCTCGGTGTCGAGGCCGAGGTGGGCCGCCCAGGCGAGGGCCTCGTCGAACGTGGCGTCCGCGTCGGCCAGATGGGCGGCCACGAGACCGGGAGGCGCTCCGGCGCCGTCCAGCAGGGCGTTCCACTGCCGTCCGGTGAGGGCGAGGTAGCGGAGCCCGCCCAGGTCGGCCAGGACGGACGGGTCCGCTATGTCGGCCCCCGAGAGGTCGAGGCCGTGCAGGCGCGGGACGGTACGCAGGGGCGCGAGGTCGACCGGGGCGGTGGTGGTGAGATCGAGGGAGGCCAGGTGGGGGTGGCCCGTGAGCGGGGTCAGATCGCCGTCGTCGAGGGTGACGCGCAGGGACTCCACGGGCAGGTCGCGCACCGGCGTCAGATCGGCGGTGGTGGAGCGGTTGAGGTGCAGTCGGCGCAGGTGTGGGGCGGCGCTGAGCGGGGTGAGGTCGACGATGCCGGGGGTGTTGTTGCTGTGCAGGGCCTGGAGGGTCGGTGGGATCTCGTCGGGCAGGCCGACGCCGATGATCTGCTGGGTCTCGGCTGGTTCGGAGCGCGGGTTCTCCAAGTAGAGGTCGTCGCCGTGCACTTCGTACGCGCCCTGTTCCAGCAACTCCAGACAGCGGCCGAGGAGCGAGGTGACCGAGTCGGTGACGTAGGCGGGCGCCTCGTCGTAGTCGCGGCCGGTCTCGATGACCTGGCCTGGGTGGCCGTCGCGGGCCGGGGTCATGTCGACGGCCAGGAAATTGCCGTCCTCGCCGGTACCGAAGCGCAGCCAGCCGGGGTGGCCCCCGCATCGGCGGACGGTGTCGGCCGGGGTGGTGTCGAAGACGACGGACTCCCACTCCAAGTCCCAGCCGTACCAGGGCCGTTGGTCCGCGCCCCACTCCGTGTGCTCGGCGACCATGCCGTCCAGCGACAGCCAGGCGTTGCCCGGGAACAGACAGCGGCTGCTGTCGCCGTCCGCGATCAGGTAGAGCGCCCGCAGGTCGGCGGGCAGCCGGTGGCCGAGCCGGCGTTCGGCCGCGTCGATCGCGGCGGCGGTGGCGGGCGGGGCCAGTTCCTGGGGGCGTCCCAGGATCGCGGCGCGCCGCTCCAGATACGTGCGGAAACGGGCTACGGCCAGCTCGGGATCGCCCGCCGGGGCCGCGGTGCCGGCCTCCTGCCGCAGCCCGGGCTGTGAAAGCCGGTAACCGGGATCGAGGACCACCTGGAAGCCGCCTCCCGTCCCGGTGACTCAGGTGACCGCGTCGTGGAAGGCGACGAGTCGGTACTCGCCAGACGGCCGGCACCGGATCTCCAGGCTGGCGGGATCCCAGCCGCGCTCCTGGCCCAGGATCTTCCCGAGGGTCATGAGCTCCTCATGGCGGCCGGGCACCCTGGAGTGCCAGTCGCTCCGGCGCGGACTGTAACCACCGGCCACCGACGTGCCGCTCCGCCCGGCCCGGCCGTGCATCACCGCCTCCGTCCAGCTGCCCGGCATGTACGAGAGCATCGCCTCGACGATCGGCCGTACCGCCTGGTCCACCATGATCCCGCTCCCCGGTTTGTGACGTTCTCGGGAATCATGGCAGCCGCCACTGACAACGCGGTTGGCTAGGATCCCGATGTGTTCGAATACCACGGTTGGATCACTGTCAGGGAGACCGCAGCCGACGACGATGACGCCCGCCTGGGCCAGATCGTGGACGAGCTACGGCTGTGCATCGACCGGATGGCCAGCCCTTACCTCCTCGACCTCCGCTGGATGAACGGCGAAGCCTTCATCCACCTGGGAGGCCACTCCAACCACCGCTCGGAGCCGGACGTCATCGCCTTGTTCGAACACGTGGCGACGCTCGCCCCCGGCTCCTACGGCCTCCTCCACATCCTCGACGACGAGGCCCCGGGCCACGAGAACGAGGCGCGGGTCCTCAGGCTCGTCCGAGGCACCGTCACGCACCACGCGGAACCCCTGCTGTCACCGCGCATCCCGACCCTGGAGGACGCCTACGGGATCAGCGTGCGTCCCAGGACGGACGCGGACCTCGACGCCTGTGCCCAGGTGCTTGCCGAGGTACACGACCAGGACGGGTACCCGGTCAACCGGCCCGCCGATCCTGCCGTTTGGCTGACCCCGCCCTCGCTCCTCGCCGCCTGGGTGGCGGTCATGGACGGGCGCGTCGTCGGGCATGTCTGTCTGTCCCGTAGCGGCCCAGGTGACGCGGCGCCGGAGCTGTGGAGCGCCCGTTCGGGTGTGGGCGCCGACAAGGCCGCCGTGGTGAACCGGCTGTTCGTCGCTCCGGCCGCGCGCGGGAACGGGATCGGTGCGCTGCTGCTGCAGCGGGCGGTCGCTGCGGCGCGGGAACTCGGGCGGCACCCGGTACTCGACGTCGTGGCCTCCGACACCGCCGCCGCGGCCCTGTACGAGCGGCTCGGCTGGCGACTGTTGGACACGGTCGATCAGGTCTGGAGCCCGGAGCAGACGGTGGTCGTCCGCTGTTACGCGGCGGCGTTCTGACGCCTTACTCGTCCTCCGCCGACCCGCACGAACTGCCGCTCGCCGGCAGGGAGCCGTACAGCAGGAATGCGTCCACCTTGCCGTGTACGCACCGGGACGAGGCGTAGCCGGTGTGGCCCTCGTCGCGGTTGTCGAGGACCACGGCCGAGGGGCCGAGGCGGCGTGCGGTCTCCACGGTCCAGCGGTACGGTGTCGCCGGGTCGCCGCGGGTGCCGACCAGGAGCATCTTCGGGGCGTCCACGTCCTTGACCTTCTCGCGGATGAAGTCGGTGCCCTTGGGGCGGCCGTAGCACATCAGGACCTCGGTGAGCCGGTAGCGGCCGAACACCGGGGACGCCCGCTCGTACTCGGCGCGCAGCCGGTCGAGGTTGCGGGTGATGTCCTCGGCGGTGGGGCGGTCGGGATCGTCCGCGCAGTTGATCGCCATGAGTGCCGCCGGGAGATTGTCCAGGGGGACGTCCTCCGCGTCGACGAGACCGCCGTCGCCGTCCTCGTCCCGGCCGGGCGCGGCCAGGCCGCCGGTGGCGAAGCCCATCACGCCCCGGGTGTCGCCGTCCTCGACCAGGGAGGTCAGGGCCCGTTGCAGCTCAGGCCACAAGTCCTCGCTGTACAGCGCCTGTCCGATGGCGCCCACCAGATCCTGCCCGGTGAACACGTCCCCGAAGTCCGTCGGCACGGGATCCTCGTCCATCGACTCCACGAGCCGTACGACCTCCGTGCGCGCGGTGCGTGGATCCTGTCCGAAGGGACAACCGATGTCCTTGGTGCACCAGTCGATGAAGTCGTCCAGAGCGGTCTGCTGCCCCGCGGCGCCCGCCACGCCCTGCTCGGTCAGCGGTTCGGTGAGGGTGTCCACGCCGTCGAGCACCATGCGGCCGACCTGGTCGGGGAACTGTGTCGCATACACCGCGCCGAGGCGCGTGCCGTAGGAGAAACCGAGGTAGTTGAGCTTCTTGTCACCGACGGCCTGGCGCATCACGTCGAGGTCCCGGGAGACGTTGACCGTGCCTATGTGGGGCAGCACGGGCCCGGAGTGCTTGGCGCACGCGGCGGCCGTGGCGCGTATCTCCGCCAGTACCGCCTGCGGATCGGCGTCGAGTTCGGTGCTGTCGTCCGCGGAGTCGGCCGTCTCCTCGGAGCTGTCGCCACAGCTGACGGGCGAGGACCGGCCGACGCCGCGCGGGTCGAAGGTGACCAGGTCGTAGCCGTTGGTCAGGCTCATGAAGTCCTTGCCGCCGTAGGCGAGTTGATCGACACCCGCACCACCGGGGCCGCCGAAGTTCAGCAGTACCGAGCCCCTGGACTCACCCGTGGCCCGATAGCGGGCCAGCGCCAGTTCGAGCGTCCCGGCCGCCGGGTCCGCGTAGTCGAGGGGGACCGTGACCTTGCCGCACTGGAGGTCCTTGGGCGCGTCCATGCCCTCGCACTTTCCCCACGACACCTTCTGACGGTAGAACCGCGTCAGATCGGGCTCGTCGTCGTCCGCGGCCGGCAGTCCCACGGCCAGCACGGCCAGCCCTGCGGCCGAGATGACGGCGCAGCGCCGCAGGGCGGGCCGCTTCCACAGCTTGCCCAGCATCGATGCCTCCAGGGGCGCCCGTCGGCGGACCGGGATCCGGCGCCCTCGATCACGATAAGCGGCCCCCGCGGGCCCCGCCTCCGGGCGAGCGGGACAGTGCGAGGCGGGTTACCCTCCGCGCTTCCCTCATCGCCCGCTGTATCCGCTCAGGGCAGCTTTACCGCTAGTTCGATAACCGTGCCGCTCGATGGGGTGAAAGGCCGATTAGCCATAACTCGGATGGTTCGCCTGCGTTTTATCCGGTGCGGGCGAGTGCCCGCGTCCATGTCTGGAAGGCAGGGAACCTATGAGACGGGTTACCCGAAACGGTGTGATCGCCGTCGCCGCCGCGTCCGGTGCGATGGCTGTGACGATGCCCGCGCAGGCCGACTCCGGGGCCGACGGCGCCGCGGTCGGCTCGCCCGGGGTGATCTCCGGCAACACCATCCAGCTCCCGGTGCACGTCCCGGTGAACGTGTGCGGGAACACCGTGAACGTGGTGGGGGTGCTCAACCCGGCCGCGGGCAACACCTGCGCCAACAAGAGCGCGGGCGATGAGCGCGGCGCACCCGGCGGGGCGTCCGCCGAGGGCGGCGGAAAGGATTCGCCGGGTGTGGTCTCCGGCAATGGCGTGCAGCTGCCGGTGCACCTCCCGGTGAACGTCAGCGGCAACAGCGTGAACGTGGTCGGCATCGGCAACGCGGCCGTCGGCAACGACTCCGAGAACACCTCCGGCGACCGCCCCGTACGACCCGAACGCCCCGCGGAACCGGCTCCCGAGCCGCCCCGGACCCGGCCCGCACCGAAGCCCGTGCCACACGTCCCGGACCGCCCCGTGGCCTCGCTCGCCCACACCGGAGCCGACCACACCGTCCCCGCGGTGGCGGGCAGCGCCGCCCTCGTCCTCGGTGGCGCCGCCCTCTACCGGCGCTTCCGCGTCCGGGCGACGCGCTGACGCCAAGGACGGAAGGCCCCGCCGGGCGCACCACCGGTGGGGCCTCCGGCGCTTCTCAGCGCGCGACGCCCGACAGCAGCACCATCCCCGAGTCGCCGTAGTCCGGAAGGGTCGGGTCCGAGTCGATGTGGGTGACGGAGAGCTCCCGGGTCAGGGGCGTGAATACCTCGGTGACCCGGTCCGGGTCGATCGGACAGCCGGGCCAGCGCGAGGCCGGGCCGATCCGGTACGTCGGCATGTTCTCCATGAAGGCCGCCACCAGATACCCGCCCGGCTCGACACAGCGTACGAAGGCCCGGCAGAAGGCGGTGAACTCCGCGAAGTCCTCGGTGGCGCCCTCCGCGACGAAGTGCATGGACGCCAGACCGTAGCTGTCCGGCGGCAGGTCACGGACGTCGGCGTGCACCACGTACACCTGGGCCAGCGCCCGCGCCGGGGTCTCCGGCACCGCGGGGTTGAGCTGCCGGCACAGGGCGTGGAACGGCAGCCAGCTCGCTTCCGGCCCGCACAGGATCTGCCGTTCCAGATAGGCCACATTCCCGGCCCCTGCCTCGACGGCGTCGATGCGGCGGCTGACGGCGGCGGCGAGCATCAGCGGATACAGGTTCGGGCCCGCACCGAACTCGACCGAGCGGGCCACGGAACCGGGGGCGAGGCGCCGGTAGAACGCCGAGTGGTGGGCGATGACCGCCGCGTCCGAGGGGTGCACCTCCCGGTAGTTCTCGGCGAGATAGTCCGCGACCGGCCAGCGGTCCCAGTCCACGTCGTCGTTGTGCGTCGTCATGGCCGCACCGGTCCCTGCGCCTCGGCCTGCTCTCCGCGCGGCCGCAGTGGGTACCGCGCGGACAGCCGGGTCAGCGTGTCGTTGAGCCGGCCGATGTCCTCGTCGGAGTTGAGCGCGGTGATCTGGACCCGGAAGCCCACCCGGTCGCGCGGGACGAGCGGATAGGCGGCGAGCGTCACATAGATGCCCTCGTCCCACAGGAATCGCGCGACCGCGTCCAGGTCGTCCGGATTGGCCAGGGGGACCTCCAGGATGGGCAGCCGGTCGCGGTTGAGGCAGTGCACGTCCAGAGCGGCCAGATGGTCCAGGACGCGGACCGTCTTGCGGTGCAGATCGGCGCGCACGGCGTCGCCGCGGCGGTCGTTGACGTCCAGACCGGCAAGCGCCGTCGCCAGGGACGCCGTAGGGGAAGGACCTGAGTACAGATAGGGCGCCGCGGCAGTCTTCAGCCGGTTCTTCAGCTCGGTCGGCAGTGCGACGAAGGCCAGCAGCGAGGAGTACGCCTTGGAGAACCCGGCGACCAGCACGATTCCGTCGTACGTCTCATCGGTGTGCCGCACCACGCTGTTGCCGCGCGAACCGTACTCACACGGCTCGCCCGGGCCGCGTTCCCCGATCACCCCGAAGCCGTGCGCGTCGTCGACGTACAGGGTGGCCCCGTGCTTGCGGCACACGGCGGCGAGTGTGGGCAGGTCGCAGATGTTGCCGGTCATGCTGTTGACGCCGTCCAGGCACACGAGCCGGGGCGCGCCCGCCGGTGCCGAGGACAGCAACACCTCGAGTTCGTCGGGCCGTTCGGCGTGGAAGCGGCGAAGGGTGGCGCCCTGACCGCGGGCCACCAGACAGCCGTCGTAGACCGTGCGGTGGGCGGTGGCCTCGACGAAGACATGGCCCTGCTCGGCGAGGACGGGGATGACCGAGGCGTGGAT
This sequence comes from Streptomyces sp. NBC_00287, assembly GCF_036173105.1. Taxonomy (NCBI): domain Bacteria; kingdom Bacillati; phylum Actinomycetota; class Actinomycetes; order Kitasatosporales; family Streptomycetaceae; genus Streptomyces; species Streptomyces sp. NBC_00287. The sequence goes on along the minus strand of NZ_CP108053.1, from coordinate 621,772 downwards.
GAGGGTGAGCGTCGGCAGCAGCAGGGTGTCCGGTGCGCCGAGCAGTCCCTTGAGCCGTTCCTCGATCTCGGGGTAGAGACGCGGGCTGCCCAGCAGCCGGGACCAGCTCGGATGGGTGCCCCAGTGCCGTACGGCGGGTTCGACGCGGGCGACGATCTCCGGGTCCCAGTCGAAGCCGAGGTAGTTGCACGAGGCGAAGTCGATCAGCCAGTGGTCGCGGCACCGGATGTGGCGGCCGCGCACCTCGTCCAGGACCGCGTCGCTCATCGGGCTGGTACGGCGCAGCCGGTCGAGGTCGGCCCAGCGGCTGCGCCGTACGGGCGGAGCGGGGTGGGCCTTGGCGGTGGCACTGCCGGTGCCGCGCCGCCGTAGGATCCGCTCGGTCTGTTCGATCGACATCGGCCGGGCGAAGAGATAGCCCTGCCCGAGCCGGCATCCCATGCCAGCGAGCAGATCCCGCTGCGCCGGGTCCTCGATGCCCTCGGCGATCACCTGGAGGCCGAGGGTCTCGGCCAGGCGGACGATGCCCTCGACCAGCGCGACCTGCTGGGCATCGCTGGTGATGTCGTCGATGAAGGACTTGTCGATCTTCAGTACGTCGATGGGGAAGTCCCGCAGATAGCGCAGCGAGGAGAACCCGGTGCCGAAGTCGTCCACCGCGATGCGCACCCCCAGGTCCTTGAGCGCGTGCAGTACCGCCTGGATTTCGCTGTCACGCCGCAGGAGCACCGTCTCGGTGAGCTCCAGCTGGAGCGATCCCGGCGCCAGACCGGGCGTGCGCAGCGCCCGGCCTACCTGGTCCAGGAACCCGTGGTCGCGGAACTGCCGGGCGGAGACGTTGACGCTGATGAACGGTGGGCCGTCGTGCGGCGGCGACAGGTTCTGGAGGGACGCGGCATCGTGGACGGCGTTCTCCAGCACCCATGCCCCGAGCGTGGCGATGTGCCCGGTCTCCTCGGCCAGGGTGATGAACTGCTCCGGCAGGACGGGCGGGCGGGGCGCCCCCGGCCAGCGCACCAGCGCCTCGAAGCCGGCCACCTGTCCCACGGTGATGTCCACGACGGGCTGATAGCGCAGCGTGAACTCCTCGGCGGCGACAGCGTGGGCGAGTCGGCTCTGCAGATCGTGCCGCTCGACCATGCGGGTGTGCAGCAGCTGCCGGAACCGCCGCCACTGCCGCTTGCCGGCCGCCTTCGCCGAGTACAGCGCGAGGTCGGCATGGCGCAGCAGCTCCTCCGCGTCGGTGCTGTCCCGCGCGGTGGCCACACCGACGCTGGCGGAAACCGTCACCGATTCCCCGGCCAGCGGGAACGGCCGCGACAGCGCCTGGATCACCTGCGCCGCGAGGAGTTCGGCGTCCAGTGGCTCGTGCGCGTCCTCCATCAGTACGGCGAACTCGTCGCCGCCGAGCCGGGCCGCGGTGTCGCTGCGGCGCAGGGTGCGGGAGAGCCGGGTGCCGACGGCGACCAGCAGCTGGTCGCCCGTGGAGTGCCCGAGAGTGTCGTTGACCTGCTTGAAGTCGTCCAGGTCGATGAAGAGCAGACAGGTCAGCGCCGACTCGCGGCGGCCGCGCAGCAGGGCGCGCTCGATCCGCTCCAGCAGCAGCGTCCGGTTCGGCAGGCCGGTCAGCGGGTCGTGGAAGGCGCGCTGGGTGAGTTCCTGCTGGAGCCGCCGCTGCTCGGTCACGTCCCGCAGGGTGACGACCAGGCCGCCCACGGTGGGCTCCTCGCGGAAGTTGGTGCACCGGACCTCCACCTCGACGTGCCCGTCGCCGCGGCGCACCCACCAGTGGTCGTGCCCGGCATGGGACTCCTCGTCCCGTACGGACGTCAGCGCCTGCGCCGCCCGGGACCGGTCCCCTGGGTCCACCAGCTCCGGCAGTGAGCTGCCGGCCAGGTCGGAGGTGCCGAACACGGAGACCGCGGACGGACTGGCGTACCGGATCGTGTCGTTGTCCTCCACGATCAGGATGACGTCGGAGGTGTTGCGCACCAGCGTGCGGAAGTACGCCTCGCTCTCCCGGCGCACGACCTCCTGGCGCAGCATCACGCGCTCCACGGCGAGCCCCGCGTGGGAGGCGAGGATCTCCAGGGAGCCACGGGTCTCCGCGAGCGGACGGGCGGGCCCGGCCACCAGCAGCGCGCCCGCGGCGCCGCCGGGGGGACGGTCGGGCTGCGTCATGGGGCACACCAGTACGGACGGCAGACCGCCCAACTCGTCGGCGAATTCTGGTCCGAGCCGGTCGGGTGTCGTCAGATGCGCCGTCCGCAAGGAGGGATCCGTCGCCTGCTCGGCCGACAGCACCACGGTCCGATGATCTACGGCGGGGCCGAGCAGCGTGGCCACGGCCGTCTCACAGGAGCGGGTCACGTCGCTGCGGAGGAAGGCCGAGACCAGCGAGGCCGCCGCGCCGCGCAGCGCCAGCTCCCGCGCCACCGCCCGGCGGTGGGCCACGACCATGACCGCCAGGCGCAGGATGACCAGCAGGAACAGCGCGGCCGAGAAGGCGGCGATCGCGGCCGCGTCATGGGCGGCGCCGCCCGCCGCCTCGTGGAGCAGGATCCCGGGTGCGATCAGCGTCGCCAGGGCGAGCAGCAGCAGCCGGCGGGGCGGCGGGAGCAGGGACTCGCGGGTGGGTACGGAGGCGGTCAGTTCCACCATGGACGGGTGCAGCGCGGCCAGGCCCCAGGCCGCGTAGAAGACGATCCACCCGGCGTCGAGCAGGGTGCCCGTCTCCCACGCCTCGTTGAGCTGGAGGATGCCGTAGGCGATGTCGAAGCCGAGCAGTGTCGTGGTGCCGACGACCAACAGCTGCACCGACCGGTTGGGCCCCTTGAGCGGGGTCGGGGCCAACAGCCGGACCAGCAGGGCGAGGACGAGCACATCACCGAGCGGATAGGCGATGCTGATCGCCCGTTGCTCCCAGGTCAGCCCCTCCACCTCGGTGAGCGGCTGCACCAGGTACACCCACACCGGCAGCGCGAGACCCGCGGTGAAGATCATCGCGTCCAGCAGGCTCGGCAGGTCGTGGCCGGCCCAGCGGTAGCGGACCAGACCGGACAGACCTATGGCGAAGAGCGGATAGGTGGCGAGGTAGCAGGCATCGGCGGGGGAGGGGAACGGGTTGGAGGCGTCGAAGTAGTTCTCCATCACGTTGTAGTACGTGTCGCCGACGATGAAGGTGAGCAGACCGCCTGCCAGCACCCACCAGGGCCAGCGGTGGGCGGGGCGGTGCAGCTCGGTCCCGGTCAGGACGGCGGCGACCCCGAGCAGACCGATCACGGCCCACACCGGGGTGAGCGCCGCGGGGACCGTCAGATAGACGGCGGTGGCGACCGCGATCAGCGTCAGCAATGCGGCCGTGAGCCTCTGAGCCGGCTGCAAAGGCATGCGCCTCCCCCGCGCGGGAGGGGCCCGGCCGTCGAACCGGCGGGCCTTTCTTGATCCTAGGCAGCGCGGCTCGGCCCCTGCATCTCGGCGGGGACGGATCCCTGGTCAGCCTGGGTGACCGTGAAATCGGAAGTGCAGCGCGCGCACCTCGTCCACCAGCTCGGCCACCGGGCCCTCCACGACCACGCCGGGCGCGATGTCGTTGACCGGCAGGGTCCGCACCGGCGGGGCGGGCACGCCCAGCTCCGTCAGCCAGGCGGCGAGCTGCTCGCTGGAAGCGACGTACACGATGCGGCCGAGGCCCACCCAGGCATGGGCGGCCGCGCACATGGGGCAGTGCTCGCCGGAGGTGTAGACGGTGGCCACGGCCCGTTCCTCGGGGGTGAGGTGAGCCGCCGACCAGCGGGCCAGCTCGAACTCCGGATGGCGGGTGCGGTCGCCGGAGGCCACCCGGTTGTGGTCCTCGGCGAGCACCGAGCCGTCCGCCGCCACGAGCACCGAACCGAACGGCTCGTCCCCGGCGTCCAGCGCCGCGGCCGCCAGCTCCACGCAGCGGCGCAGGTACGGCAGTTCGGCGTCCTTCACGGCCATGGCGTACGACCCTTCTCGCGCAGGTGGATCTTCACTCGCACCCTACGCCCGGCCCATCATTGCCAGTCCCTATTATGAGAGTTATAGTCTCTAACAGAAGCGACAGCAACTAACTCTTCATGGAAGGGGTCAGCCATGACCGCCACCGCACACCCCCTGCACGTCGTCCTCGGCTCCGGACCCGCCGGAACCGCGCTCGCCCGGGAACTGGTCCGCCGCGGCCACCCCGTGCGGCTCGTCGACCGCAAGGGCGAGGGCCCCGCGATCGAGGGCGTCCAGCGGTACGCCGCCGACGTCGCCACCGCCGAGGGTGCGCGGGCCGCACTGGCCGGAGCCGCCGTGGCCTACCACTGCGTCAACGTCGGCTATCACCTCCAGGTCGAAGTGATGCCCCGCATCCAGGAGGCCGTCCTGGCCGCCGTCGAGGCCGTCGGCGCCCGACTGGTCGTACTCGACACGCTGTACCCGTACGGCGAGACCGGGGGAGCGGTGATGACCGAGGACTCCCCGTGGCAGGCGACCACCCGCAAGGGGCGTATGCGCGCCGAACTCGACGAGAAGTACCTCGCCGCCCATCGCGAGGGCCGCGCCCGTGTCGTGCTCGGCCGCTCAGCCGACTTCGTCGGCCCCGGGGTCCTCAACTCCACGCTCGGCGGCGCCGTGTTCCCGGCCGCGTTCACCGGTGGGGAGGTGCCGGGCCTCGGCGACATCGACCTGCCGCACAGCTACACGAACATCGAGGACGTGGCCACAGGGCTCGCGACCCTCGGGGAGCACCCCGAGGGCGACGGCCGCGTCTGGCATCTGCCGACCGCGCCCGCCCTCAGCACCCGCGAGATCCTCACCATGATCGAGAAGCGGGTGGGCAGGCCGCTGACCGTGGTGCCGGTGCCCGAGGCCCGCCCCTTCGGCCCGTTCGACGAGGAGTTCATGGCCGAGTACGCGGAGATGTTCTACCAGCACACCGAGCCCCAGATCATGGACTCCTCGGCCTTCGAGCGGGCCTTCGGCACGGCTGCGACCCCGCTGGCCGAGACCATCGACGCCACGGTGGCCTGGTACGCGGACTGGCTCGGCCGGCACTGATCAGCGACGCGCTCGCGTCCGGTCCAGTGCGGCGACGCCGAGTGCCGCGAGCCCGATCTGGATCAGCCACTCGACCCAGTCGACACCGTCGGTGTCGGCCACGTCGAACCCTGCTGCGATGGCCGTACCGATCAGTGCGGCCAGGATGCCCACGAGGATCGTGAGCAGAACCCCGATGCGCTGACGGCCGGGCACGACCAGCCGACCGAGCACACCTATGACAATGCCGATAACAATGGCGCTGATGATGCCGGAGATCTCCATCTCCACCTCTTCTCCTCAACCCCCACGCGCTCCGGGTTCCCCCCGACGGCCCGGCCAGTCAGTTCCGCTTCAACCAACGTCCATACTCAGGCGGATGGAGGAGCACACTCTGGACGGCGGCGCCGTCAACGAGGTCGTACGGGTGGGCGCGACGGTACGGCGTACACCGTCACCGCGATCGCCATACGTACGCAGCCTGCTGACCCTCTTCGAACACCACCGCTGGCCGGGCGCACCACGCTTCCTCGGAACCGATGAACGCGGCCGGGAGATGCTCGGCTACATCGAGGGCCGCGCGGCGGTGACCCCCGAGGAACAGACCGCGGCCCGCACGGACGCGGCCCTGGTGCGGATCGCCCGCCTGGTACGCGAGTTCCACGACCTGACCCACGCCACGCCCCTGGCAGGCGACCGGGACGTGGTCTGCCACAACGACCTCGCGCCGAAGAACACCGTGTACGACGGGGGTTGGCGGCCGAGGGCCTTCATCGACTGGGATCTCGCCGCTCCGGGGGAGCGGGTTCAGGACGTGGCCCATATGTGCTGGCAGTACCTGGACCTCGGGCCGGGTGTGACCGACGTGCCCGAGGCGGCCCGGCGGATCGGGCTGATCCGGGAGGCGTACGGCGTCGACCGCCTCGACGGCCTCGTCGACACGATCCTGTGGTGGCAGGACCGGTGCTGGAGAGGCATCGCGGCCGGAGCCGAGCGAGGGGACGCGGCGATGGTCAGGCTGTGGGAACGGGGGGTCGTGGAGGACGTGCGGGCCGCTCACGACTGGGTGGCGGCCCATCGCCGGGAACTCGGCTGAGACCCTCGTCTCCGGATTGACATGCAAGTAATTACCTGCATAACGTTGAGTGTGCGATCAGAGAGCGACTCCCCGATGGACCAGGTCTTCAAGGCCCTGGCCGACGACACCCGCAGGCGGCTTCTTGACCGGCTGCACGAGGACAACGGTCAGACGCTCGGCGAGCTGTGCGCGCGCATCGAGATGACGCGGCAGGCCGTGACCCAGCACCTCGCCGTCCTGGAGTCCGCCAACCTGATCAGCACCGTGCGGCGGGGGAGGGAAAAGCTGCACTACCTCAACCCGGTCCCGCTCCACGAGATCCAGGAGCGATGGATCGACAAGTTCGAGCGCCCGCGCCTGCGCGCGCTCGGCGCCGTGAAGCGACAAGCCGAGGAAGCCATGACCGACAAGCCGACATTCGTCTACGTCACCTACATCGAGAGCACACCCGAGAAGGTCTGGGACGCGCTCACCGACGCCGACCTGACCGCCGCCTACTGGGGGCACAGCAACGTCTCCGACTGGCAGCAGGGCTCCCGCTGGGAGCACGTCCGCACCGACGGCTCCGGCATCGCCGACGTGGTCGGCACCGTGGTGGAGAGCGAGCGCCCGACCCGGCTGGTCACCACCTGGACCGAGCCCGAGAACGAGGGGCGCGCGGACACGTACTCCCGGGTCACCTTCGACATCCAGCAGCACGCCGACATCGTGCGGCTGACGGTGACCCACGAGGACCTGCGCACCGAGCGCGACCTGGCGGACGTGTCCCTGGGCTGGCCGGCCGTGCTGTCCAACCTCAAGTCGCTCCTGGAGACCGGCAGTCCGCTCCCGCAGGAACCGTGGCTGGTGCCGGGGAACTGAGCGTGGACACAGAGCGCCGGCCGGTCCGGTGCTGCCCGGGCCGGCCGGCGCGTCCTCCTTCTACCTCTCGATCCTCACTTCGTGGCTCTCACGGCTTGGGGGCGCTCTTCGCCGCCGTACCGGCGCACATCAGCCCCAGGATCACGGCCAGGCCGCCAATGATGATGTTGTTGAGCACGACTCCGGCATCCGGGCTGTCGCCGACGATCCACGGCGAGACGATCATCCACACACCCAGCCCGCAGAAGGCCCAGCTGAGGCCGTACATGCGTTCCGGAGCGCGGGTGAATCCGAGAGCCAGCAGACCGATCGCAATCCCGATGACCAGGTTGTGGGGCACGAGGTCGGGCTGGCTGGTCGTGTAGTGGAGTATCCAGGGGGATACGGCACAGTACAGACCGAGCAGGAACACTGGTCCGTCCAAGAGCGTCACATCGCGACCGCCGAGCATGCGGGCGTAGCGATCCCGCATTTCGGTTACATCAGGGTGGCTGGTGATGTCACCTCTGGTGGGCGAGACGTTGGCCATGACTCGTCTCCTTTGACTCGCAGGCCTGACCGCGTCTGGTGCGGTATGCGGATAAGCGCCGCGTATCTACATTCTGCGCTTATTTGGCCTTTATGTGTAGAGGTCAGAGGCGAGGGGTGCGGGTGGCTGCGGGCTGGGGAATTGTTTCTGAAGCTGAATGGTTGGTGTATGCATCCATACGTTCGTATCCCCAGCGAGGCACCGTGAACCACCCCGCCGACACCGTGGCGCGACTGCGCGCCGCCTTCCGCACCGGCCGCACCAAGCCCGTCGAGTGGCGCGTCACGCAGTTGCGCCGCTTGCGCGCGATGCTCACCGAGAACGCCCCCGAGCTGGCCGCGGCCCTCCGCGCCGACCTCGGCAAGAGCGCCACGGAGGCCCAGCGCACCGAAATCGGCTTCACCGTCCGCGAGATCGACCACACCCTCGACCACCTCGACGACTGGCTGCGCCCCGAGCCCGCCCCCGTCCCGGACCACCTCGGCACCGACGCGCGCGCCTGGACGCAGTACGACCCCCTCGGCGTCGTCCTCGTCATCGCGCCCTGGAACTACCCGGCCCAGCTCCTGCTGACCCCGATCGTCGGCGCGCTCGCCGCGGGCAACGCGGTCGTCGCCAAGCCCAGCGAGCTGGCCCCGGCGACCTCGGCCGTGCTGGCCCGGCTGCTGCGGACCTATCTGGACCCGGAGGCGGTGGCGGTCGTCGAGGGTGGCGTGCCCGAGACCACGGCCCTGCTGGCCGAGCGCTTCGACCACATCTTCTACACCGGCAACGGCACCGTCGGCCGCATCGTCATGCGCGCCGCCGCCGAGCATCTGACCCCGGTCACCCTTGAACTCGGCGGCAAGTCACCGGCGTTCGTCGACCGCGATGCCGACCTCAAGGTCGTCGCCGACCGGCTGGCCGCCGGCAAGTTCCTGAACGCGGGCCAGACCTGCGTGGCCCCCGACTACGTCCTCACCGACCCGGAGACCGCCGCCGCGTTGGAGACCGAGCTCATCCGTGCGGTGGAGTCGCTGTACGGCACCGATCCGGCGTCCTCGGCCGAGTACGGCCGTATTGTCAACGAACGGCACTTCGACCGGCTTGCCGGGCTGCTCGAGTCGGGGCGTGTGGTCGTGGGCGGGTCCAGCGACCGCGCGTTGAAGTACCTCGCGCCGACCGTGCTCGCCGACGTCGACCCCGGCTCGCCCGTGATGGCCGAGGAGATCTTCGGTCCGATCCTGCCGATCGTCACCGTCCCCGGCCTCGACGAGGCGATCGACTTCATCAACGACCGCGACAAGCCGCTCGCCCTGTACGTCTTCTCCGAGTCGGACGACACGCGCCGCCGCATCGCCGCCGAGACGTCATCCGGCGGCCTCGGACACGGCCTCCCGCTCGCCCATCTCACCGTCTCCGACCTGCCGTTCGGCGGCGTGGGCGAGAGTGGCACGGGCAACTACCACGGCCGGTACTCCATCGAGACGTTCAGCCACCGGAAGGCCGTACTGGAGAAGCCGCTGAGCTGAGCGTGCTTGCCGCCTCGTAGAGCAGGCGTGCGTGCAGCTCGAACAACGCGACCAGGTCCACGCCCGCGACCTCGTGCTGGATGAACAGGCCGTCGGCGCCCGCGATGGCGTAGGTGGTGAGGGTGTGGACCGCGTCGTCGTCCAGGTCCGGGAACAGGGTCTGGATCATCTCCGCGACCCGTCGGCGGGAGACCTCCCGGACCTGGAGGAAGACCGTTCTGCCGCGCGGCTCGGTGGGTCGGCGCTCCAGGGCGAGCATCAGCCCGAGGCGGAGGAAGTCCGGGGCGTCGACCAGGGACTTGGCGACGTTCGCGGCCATCAGCGTGACCCGCTCCAGAGGGGTCCCGGCATCTTCTCCCGGCAGTTCGACCGCCGTCAGCCAGGTCTCGAAGCTGCGCTCGATGACCGCGGCGATCAGATCGTCCTTGTCCTTGAAATGCCAGTAGATCGAGCTGGCCGGAAGGCCGCACTTGGCGCTGACGGCCGCGATGGACGTGCCGTCGTAACCGCGCTCACCGGCGATCTCCACGGCGGCGTCGAGGATGCGCTGGCGGGACTCCACCCCGTTGGCGCGCTTCCTGCGCGGGGTCTGCGTCATGGGTGCGTCACTCCAGCTCGTGCGGGGCTCTGATGCCGCCCACTCTAATTGGAGCGGCCCCTACAGGAGTGCGGGCATCAACCGTTGCCGGGCTGGACGAGTCGGAAGGCGAGGCGGGCGGCGGCTCGCTGTGCCCGGTGGCGCAGACGTCTCGGGGGCGTGGGGACAGGCATGCCGCCGAGGCGGGGGAAGAGGGCTTCCGCGTTGGCGCGGTTCACACCGGGGACATCGGCCGCGTCGAGACCGTTCGCGAAGTACTGGCCGGCCGGAGTGGGCGCGAAGGGCCAGTCGCTGCCGAACAGCACATGCCCAGGTCGGGCGAACGCGAGCAGCGTCGGGAGCGCGGCCGGACTGGAGGACAGCGCGGTGTCGAAGTAGAAGGCGCGGAAGTCGTCCAGCACATCGAGCGGGCTGCGCCCGGTCTCGGCGGCGATGGTGACGGCCATGCGATGAGAGGCGTACGGCACGAAGCCGCCGGCATGGCTCAGGATGAACCGGATCTCCGGGTGACGCCGGACGACTCCATTGCGTACGAGGAGATACGCGGCCCGGGTGGTGTCCAGGAGGAAGTCCGCGGCGAACGGCGGGATGTTCTCGACCGCGGGCGCCGGGAGTTCGGCCGGGTGGACGAAGACGACGGCACCTCGGTCGTCGAGCGCTCGCCACAGCTCGTCCTGGCCGTCCGCACCCAGGTAGGTGCCCTGGTTGTTGGCGAGGAGGGTGACCCCGTCGGCGCCCAGGGTGTCCAGGGCCCGTGCGGCCTCTGCCGTGGACGCGGTGGCGTCGGGCATGGGCAGGGTGGCGAACCAGCCGAAACGGCCCGGGTGTTCGGCGACGAGGGCGGTGCAGTAGTCATTGAGCCGCCGGGCCAGGTCCGCGGCCTCGGCCCGGTCGGTGAGGAAGCCGGTGCCCGGGGTGGAGACGGACATGATCGCCGTGGCGGTGCCCAGCAGGTCCATCTGCTCGAGGGCGGCCTCGGGGCTCCAGTCGGGCAGGGCACGGCCCCCGGCCTCGGCGATCCCCGCCTTGGCGAGCAGGTCGCGGTACAAGGGCGGGATCAGGTGCTGGTGGACGTCGACGCGGTTCGGCGTGGCGGTCATGACGCGTGCCTCCGGCCCCTCAGACGAAGGTCACTAACACGGGGCCCAGGACACTGAAGCGCGCCTCGACCTTCTGGCCCGCGGTGACGAAGGGGGCGGTGGTCATGGCGCCGGGCAGGATGACCTGGCCGGGCTCCAGGGACGTACCGAACTCGGCGAGGGTGTTCGCCAGCCAGGCCACCGCGGCGGCCGGATGGCCCAGCACCTCCCGCCCGCTGCCCGAGTCGACGCGCTCGCCGTCGACGACCAGGTCGACGACGACCTCGGCGAGGTCCGGCACCTGAGCCAGGGGAGTCCAGGGACCACAGACCAGACCGGCCGAGCTGGCGTTGTCGGCGACCGTGTCGACCAGGGTGATCCGCCAGTCGCGGATACGGCTGTCGACGATCTCCAGCGCGGGAGCGACCGCGTCGGTGGCCGCCAGAACGTCCTCGACGGTCGTTCCGGGGCCGCCCAGGGGCCGGGCCAGCCGGAAGCAGATCTCCGGTTCGACGCGCGGCCGGCAGTAGTGGGCCGCGAGGACCGGGGAGCCGTCGCGGTGGACCATGTCGTCCAGCAGATGGCCGAAGTCCGGCTCGTCGACCCCGAGAAGCCGCTGCATCGCGGGCGCGGTGAGGCCGACCTTGTGGCCCACCACGCTGGCCCCGTCAGCCAGCCTGCGCGCGATGTTGTCCTGCTGTACGGCATAGGCGTCGGCCACATCCAGGCCCGGCAGCAGGGCCGACAGCGGCTCGACCGGATCCGCCCGGTGCTCGGCTTCGCGCAGCAGCCGTGCGGCCTCCGCGCGCTGTCCGTCGGTGAGGGTCATCCGTCGCTCCTTGCTGCCAGGCGGGTCGGCGAGCCTACTGTAGCGGTTATTCCAATTGGAGTAAACGCTACGGCAAGGGTTCGAGGGCGACACACGGAGGACGCCGTCCCCGCTGAGCGGGAACGGCGTCCTGTGACGACTGAGATGTCGCTCAGCTCCTCGTCAGCAGTCCGCGGCTGCGCAGCACCCGCCGCTCCAGGGGGCTGAAGATCAGCAGGTCGATGGCGATGCCGACGAGCAGGATCAGGAAGATCGCCAGGAACACCTGGGACATGCTGGCGTTGTTGCGGCCGTTCTCCAGCAACTGGCCAAGGCCCACGCCCAGATCGGGGGAGGAGGCGATGATCTCGGCGGCCATCAGGGAGCGCCAGGAGAACGCCCAGCCCTGCTTCAGACCGGCCAGATAGCCCGGCAGCGACGCGGGCATCATGATGTGCCACGCCCCGCGCAGCCCCGTCGCGCCCATCGTGCGCCCCGCGCGCAGGAACAGCGGGGGGATCTGGTCGATGCCGGCGACCAGGCCGTTGGCGATGGAGGGGACCGCGCCGAGCAGGATGACGGCGTACATCATCGAGTTGTTCAGACCCAGCCACAGCACGGCCGGCGGCACCCAGGCCACCGACGGCAGTGACTGGAGACCCGACAGGATCGGGCCGATCGCGGCCCGGACGAACTTCACGCGGGCGACCAGCAGGCCGAGCGGTGTGCCGATGGCGAGAGCGAGGACGAAGCCGAGCAGACCGCGGCTGACGCTGGTCCAGATGTAGTCCAGGAGTGTGCCCTGGAGCCAGGCGGCCTCCACTTCGTCCCATACGGCGGTGGGTGCGGGCAGCTTGTAGCTGGGGGCGACCTCGGCCCAGACCAGCACCTGCCACAGCACCAGCACGAGGGCGACGGCGGTGACCGGCGGCAGCACCTTGCGGGTGAGGGTCTCGCGGACGGATGTGCGGCTGGTCTGGACGGTGTCGAGGGCGTCCAGGCCCGCTTCCAGTCCGGCCAGGTCGTTGCCGTCCTTGGCGGTGGTGTCAGTGCTGGCCATGGCGGCGGATCTCCCCACGCAGTTCTTCGGTGATCTCGACGGACAGCTCGGCGACCGCGCTGTCCTCGATACGGCGCGGATGCGGGATACCGACCGTCCACTCCCGGGCGATACGGCCGGGGCGGGAGGACAGCAGCACGACCCGCTGGGCGAGCCGGACGGCCTCGCGCACGTTGTGCGTCACGAACAGCACCGACAGGCCGGTCTCGCGCCAGATCCGGGTCAGCTCGTCATGCAGGACGTCCCGGGTGATCGCGTCCAGCGCCGCGAACGGCTCGTCCATCAGCAGCAGCTTGCTGTCCTGCGCCAACGCGCGGGCCAGCGCGACGCGCTGCCGCATACCGCCCGAGAGTTCGTGCACCCGCTTGCCGTACGACCCGTGCAACCGGACGAGTTCCAGCAGGCGTTCCGCCTCCGGGCGCCGTTCGGCCTTGGGAACTCCCCTTAGTTTCAGGGCGAGTTCGATGTTCTTGCCCGCGGTCAGCCACGGGAACAGGGCGTGCTCCTGGAACATCAGCGCCGGGCGCCCGTCGGTGGTGATGGCGCCCGCGCTCGGCCTGTCCAGGCCGGCGACCAGGTTGAGCAGGGTGGACTTGCCGCAGCCGGAGGCTCCCAGGAGGGTGACGAACTCGCCGGGGGCGACATCGAGGGTGATGTCGTCGAGGACGAGCTGCTGCCCGGCGGGGCCGGCGAAGGACTTCGAGACATGCTCGATGCGGGTGGCGTACGCGGTCGCTGTGCCGCCCTCGGCGGCCTTGGTGATCGTGGTGGCCATGGTCGTCACCTCCTGGGAACGTATGGGTCCGCTACTTGACGGCGAGGCCGGCGTCGTCGACCTCGTCCTTGCCCTCGGCCTTGAGGACCTTGTTGAGGAGAGCGAGGTCGTAGATGCCGTCGAGGTCGGGCTCTTCGAGCAGACCGGCCTTCACCGCGTGCTCGGCCTCGGTGTCGAGGGTCGCGGCCAGCGGGTCGTCGAGGAATGTGATCGACTTCCAGGCCGGGGCGATGACCTCGGCGGGCAGCGCCTTGCCGGATTCCTGTTCCAGGGCCTTGTTGGCGGACGCCTTGGCCTGGTCCGGGTTGGCGTTGATCCACTCGTTGGTCTTCACCGAGCCGCGCAGGACGGCCTCGACGACGTCCGGGTGCTTGTTGAGGAACTCCTGCCGGACGATGATGTTCGTGATCACGAACTTCTTGTCCGGCCACAGGTCGGCCTCGTCCAGCAGCACCTTGCCGCCCTCGGAGACCAGCTTCGACGCGGTCGGCTCCGGCACCCACGCGCCGTCGATGGAACCGGACTTGTAGGCGTCAGGGGTCACCTTGTTGTCGGTGCGGACGACCGAGACGTCACCCTTGCCGCTCTGCGCGTCCACCGTCCAGCCCTGCTCGGAGATCCAGTTGAGGAACGCCACGTCCTGGGTGTTGCCGAGCTGCGGGGTGGCGATCTTCTTGCCCTTGACGTCCTTCAGGGACTTGATCTTCTCGGGGTTCACGACCAGCTTCACACCACCCGACGCCGAGCCGGAGATGATGCGCAGGTTCGTGCCGTCCGCCTTGGTGTAGCCGTTGATGGCGGGGGAGGGGCCGATCCAACCGATGTCGATGGACCCGGAGTTGAGGGCCTCGATCTCGGAGGGGCCGGCGTTGAAGGTGGAGGACTTGATCGTGGTGCCGCCGAGCTCCTTCTGGAAGATGCCCTCCTGAACACCCACCAGGGCCGTGGCGTGGGTGAGGTTCGGGAAGTAACCGATCCGCACCTCGTCGGCGGAGAGCTTCATGGCGTCCGCCGCGACCTGGGCCTGCTTGTCGTCGTCGGTGGACTCCGAGCCGTAACCGCAAGCGGTGAGCAGGAGCGGGAGCGCGGCTATGGCGGCGAGGGTGCGCAGGGTCGTGAGCGGTCTTGCGGCAGACACGGAGGTGTCCTCTCAGGGTTCGGCGGAGCAGGGGTACGCGGCACGCACCCGCGCCTGGGAGGGCGCGGGTGTTGCTGAAGGGCGGTACGGGGAGACCGGCAGGCCGGCGAACGGCCTCAGACAGGCCGACAGATGGCGCTCGACGTACGACGAAGGTCGATGTGGCGGCGGGAGGTCAGAAGGGGGAGCGACAGCTTTGCGCGGACGAGCGTTCCCATGGCCACCCCCATCGATTCCTAGTTTTCCTACCTGCTTGCTAGGGATCGTGGCAGAAGTCGGCCGCTACCCCAATAGGATGTTCGTATGCTGGACGACCTGATCTTGCCTTTTGAGATCAGGCCGCGGAGACGGAGGCGTGATCGGCCTAGACCGGCAGGGTGAACGGCGGATGCTCGCCGTTGAGGAAGTAGTCCCCCACGTCGCGGAGTCGATGAGCCACCGGTTCGTGCAGGGTGTGGGTCCGGGCGTTGCGCCAGAAGCGGTCCAGGCCCAGGCGTGAGGACGTGGAGCGGACGCCGATGACGTCCAGGGCGCGGGCCGTGGATTCGTGCGCGGCCTTGGTGGCGGCGGCTTCGGCGACGGCCACCAGGACGGAGATCTCGGCGCACTCGTCGTAGGTGAGGTTCGCCCCGCGGTGCAGTCCGCCATCCAGAGCTGTCAGCGCCTCGGCGGCGAGTGCGGAGGCGGCGCGGGTGAGGACGGTGAGTTCGCCGTACTCCGTCAGTCTCTGTGGGTCCTGGGGTGAGCCGGCAGGCCACTCCGGGTGCCAGGTGGAGTGGCCTGCCCTGCTGTATTCACGGGCCTCGGCCAGCATCCCTTCCGCGATCCCGAGACGGAGCTGGACGGAGACGAGCCGCCCCAGCGGGGAGGCCAGCGAGGTAGCGGGGGACAGGACGTCCTCGTCGATGGAGAGGGAGCCGAGCACCTCGTCGGCGTCCACGCGTACGCCGTCGAACTCCACGCTGCCACCGGCGGCGAGTCGCTGCCCGAAGGGGTCGGCGTCGTCGTCGATCCGTACGCCCCGGCGGGTGGGGTCGGCGAGGACGGCGAGCGGTTCGCCGGTGTCGGCGCGCACCGCTCGTACGGCCAGCCGGTCGGCGGCGAGCACGCCGGTGGTGTAGCTCTGTCGGCCGTTGAGCACATATCCGTCGCCCGAGGTCACCAGCGTCAGCCGCGCTTCCTGGCGGGCGAGGCCACCGCCCCAGCACCACTGCTCGGCCGCCGACCGCTGCTCGATCCGTGCCGCGAGCGCCGGCTCGGCGAAGAGCCGGGCACTCCACGACAAGACGTAGTGACAGCCGAGCAGTTGGCCGATGGCGCCGTCGGCGGCGGCGAGCTCCCGGACGACCGCGTAGGCCGTGGGCCAGTCCGCGCCGCCGCCTCCGAGTTCGGCCGGGACGAGGAGCGTCAGCAGTCCCGCTTCGCGTAGCCGGGACACCTCGTCGAAGGGCGCCTTGCCTGCCTGTTCCCTGGCCACCGCGTCCGTGGCCAGGTCGTCCGCCGTTTCACGGGCGACTCGAAGCCAATGCGCAGGGGCGACGCCCATCGAAGTGCTCTCCTCAAGGTCGGCCGCGGAGCGCGGCGTCGGAGCCGACTTGCCGACCGGGCACGTACTTGTAGCCCACGCTGCGCACGGTGACGATCCGGTCCCGATGGGCCTTGCCGAGCTTGCGGCGCAGCCGCGCGATGTGGACGTCCACGGTGCGGCCGTCACCGACGTGGTCGTAGCCCCAGATCTCCGCCATCAGCCGCTCGCGTGTGTGCACGCGCTGGGGATGGCGGACGAGATGCGCCAGCAGCTCGAACTCCAGGTAGGTGAGGTCGAGTTCACGTCCGTCGACCTCCGCGACATGCCGTGCGGGATCGATGCGGACGTCGTCGTCTTCCGTCCGCCGGACGGGAGGCGCCACCGGGTGCACCCCGGCGCGGGCGAAGAGCTCGGCGGGATCGGTGCCCTCGGGCACCATCACGAGATAGCCGACGAGTGGCGGGGAACCGGGTGCTGTGTCCTGCGGGATGTCGTCCACCAGGCGCAGATGGCGCACATCGGACAGCGGGGTGGTGGGAAGTGCCGTGGTCATGGCGTTCGTCCTTCAGAGGAGTCGATGAGAGAAGGAGCGGAGCGGCAACGCGCGATGCGTGCCTTACGCGCGACAGCAGGCGGCACTGACGACGTGACCAAAGTCGACATGCCGACGACGTACGAGTCGTTGCTGCGTGTGGGACATGGTCACCATCCTGCGCAACGGGTACGAGTCCCGTCAATGCTTTCCTAGTAACTCGATAGGGAAAGTAGAGAAGTCTGCTCTCAGGGCTGCGTCGCCGAGCCGCGCGCGTAGTGGCGCTCGACGTAGAACTGGCCCACGCTGAGCACGGTCGTGACGCCGATGTACCAGAGCGTGGCGACCATCAGCAGCGGGATGACCTGGTAGGTCTGGTTGTAGACCAACTGCACCGAGTACAGCAGGTCATGCACCGCAAGGACGCTCACGATGCTGGTCCCCTTCAGGGTGCCGATCAGCATGTTCCCGGCGGTCGGCACGATGGAGCGCATCGCCTGCGGGATGACGACACGGCGCAGGGTGCGCACTCTGCCGATGCCGAGCGCCTGGGCGGCCTGGGTCTGACCGGCGTCCACCGACAGGATGCCGCCGCGCACCACCTCGGCGGCGTAGGCGGCCTCGTGCAGGGTCAGACCGATGACGGCGGTGAGGGTGGGGCCGAGCAGATTGACCGTCTGGACGGACACGAACTGCGGCCCGAAGGGGATACCGAGGCCGAGCGTCGGATACAGGGCGCCGATGTTGAACCAGAACAGCAACTGCACCAACAGCGGGGTGGACCGAAAGATCCACACATAACCCCAACTCAGCGTGCGCAGCACCGGGTTGGCGGTCAGCCGCATCACGGCCAACGGGATGCCGAGCGCAAACCCGAGCACCATCACCACGCCGGTCAGCCACAGGGTGAGCAGCAGCCCGTCGAGCACGGCGGCGGTGGTGAAGTACCGGGCCACCACATCCCACTGGAAGGCCCGGTTGCGGACAACGGAGTTGACCACCATCGCGAACACCAGCAGCGCGGCGGCAGCGGTCACCCAGCGGCCGAGGTGCCGGCGCGGGACGATGCGCGGGTCGTCGTCGGCGGCGCCGGACGGCTTCGTCGGCGGTACCTCGAGGGCAGGGGAGACTTCGGAAGGCGTGACCATCAGGAGGCGCTCCGGGGGACGTTGGGAGTGATCCGCCCGGTGTCGTCACACGCGCCGCGTCCCTCAACGCGGCACAGGAGAGCGATCGTACGGGCCTGCGGCGAGCCCGTGTCAACCACGCCCCTCACGGCCCGTCGAGGTGGTCCGGCATCCGAGCGCCGCTTGACGAAAAGCTGGATGCCCTGCTCAATTGGTTCGCATGAACACCCAGCCGCGCCTGGTCTCACGCGACCACATCGACTTCGGTCGAGTGTGGTCCGCAGCGTGTTGCGCCTGACGCGGCAGCGGGCCGTCTGACCGGCCCTTCCCTCCCTCGGTGACCCCGTCGCGGGCCGAGCTCTCTTCCCACGCGCGCTGCCGCAGCACCCCTCTTTCTTCCGACGCCCGGCGTCGTCACGCCCGCACCATCTGACCCGTCCTCCGTCTGACGGTCTGTCACCCATGCCCGCGTGCGATCGTCTCCGAAAGGCCCCCTGTCATGCCCGTGGAATTCCTCGGCATCGCCGCCACCAACGACGGTTCCGAAACCACCCCGCGCTCCGGCGCCGCCTTCGACAAGGACTACACACTTCGGCTTGCCCGCGCCCACGAGGAGCACGGCTGGGACCGGGTGCTGTTCGCCTACGGCTCCGGATCACCGGACCCCGCCCCCGCCGCCGCGTACATCGCGAGCAGGCTCGACCGCCTCCAGATCCTCCTCGCCCACCGGCCCAACGTCTCGTACCCCACCTACGCCGCCAAGACCTTCGCCACCCTCGACCAGGTCAGCGAGGGCCGGCTCACTGTGCACTTCATCACCGGCGGCAACGACCACGAACAGGGCCGCGAGGGCGACACCCTCACCAAGGACGAGCGGTACGCCCGCACCCGCGAGTACATCCGGATCGTCAAGAAGATCTGGACCAGCCACGAGCCCTTCGACCACGAGGGCGACCACTACCGCTTCCACGACTTCGTCAGCGACGTCTTCCCCGTCCAACAGCCGCGCCCCAACGTCTCGTTCGGCGGTTCCTCGCCCGCCGCATACGCCGTCGGCGGCGCCGAGGCCGACATCTACTGCCTGTGGGGCGAACCGCTGGAGCGGACGGCGGAGCAGATCGAGGCCGTGCGGGCCGCGGCGCGTGCCGCCGGCCGCACCGACACGCCCCGCATCCAGGTCGCCTTCCGCCCGATCATCGCGCCGACCGAGGAACTGGCCTGGGAGAAGGCCCACCGCACGGTCGGCGCCATCAGGGAGCGGGGCGCGGCCGGACTCAAGCGCCGCCACCGCACCGGAGCCCCCGAGAACACGGGATCGCAACGGCTGCTCGCCATAGCCGAGGCGGGGGAGCGCTACGACCGCGCCCTGTGGACCCCGACGGCCGCCGCCACCGGCGGCGCGGGCAACTCCAACGCCCTGGTCGGCACCCCGGAAACGGTCGCGCAGGCACTCCTCGACTACTACGACCTCGGCGTCGACATCCTCTCGGCCCGCGGCTACGACCTGCTCGACGACGCCATCGACTTCGGCCGGTACGTCATCCCGCTGGTACGCGAGGAAGTCGCCAAGCGCGACGCGGCCCGCGGGAGCCTCGCGGCGGTGCACGGATGACCTCCGCACCTGAGCTGACGGTCATTCAAGTACCGGTCACCGACCGTTCCTAAAGACTGAGCGGGAGTGAGTCCTGGTGCCAGGACTCGTGCTCAGCCGAGCGCCCCGAACGGTGTTGGGCGTTCTGGTCGACCGCGTTCGCGCCGCAGCCGGGCGGCACGGATCGTGTCCGTGGTCCGGGGATGCGGGGGCGGTTTCCCTCGCGCCCTGGGGCGCCCGATGGGGCCTGGACGCTCCGATGCCCCGCACGATCGCTCTGGTCGTGTGGGGGCGGTGCCGTCCGTCGCCGGATCGGGTGCCCCAGGGCGCGCCTGCCGATCGCCACGGCGGCTGCGTCGTGGCGGGTGGTCTTGCGTCTGGTGCTGGTGAGGGGCTTTTGCCAGTGCTGGGCGCCCCAGGTAGAGGTGTAGGCCGGGTCCACGGCCACGATGGCCAAACCCTGTTCGGCGGCCATGGAGATGAGGCGGGCCCTGAGTTTGCTGGTGGGCATGCCGGAGATCAGCTGCCGGAACCGTGTGCGCCGCCCGTGCTTCTCGCGGGTCTTTTCCGCGGTGAAGTCGAGGTTCTCGATGGCGATCGCGGCCACGCCGCGCTGCTGGGCCCAGTGCAGCAGGCGGGTGATCGCGTGCCGGACCTGGGCGTCGCGGTGGTCGGCGGTGCCGGTCAGGCCGAAGGAGAAGCGGTGCGGGTTGCCAACAGGGTTGCCGTGCCTGTCCAGTGCGTAGGCGGCCAGGTGGTCGGCGTTGGTGTCCACGCCGATGAGGCCGTGGGCGCGGGCCGCGTCCAGCGGGATCGGCTCGACGGTGGGGCGCTGCCAGGACGCGGTGAGATACCAGCGGCCCCGGCCGGTGTCGTAGAAGATCCGGTAGGCGACGGCCCGGTTCGCCTCCACGCGGTCGGCCCATTCGCTGCCCCGGTGCTTGAACTGCACGCGGCCGGTGAGCGTGTACCGGCCGTGCGGGGCGTTGGCATGTGTGGCGAGGGGTGCGGGCAGTTTGATGCTGATCTCGCCGTCGACGCTGACGCGCAGGGTCTCGTTGCCGAACCTCTTGCCGGACTCGCCGTCCGCGGCCAGCAACCAGCGCTCGGCCTGCCACCGCTGCCGCCACTGCACTTCGGTGAGCCCGGCCGCCTCCAGGTGGTGGCGGGTGTTCAGCAGTGCCCTGCCGCCGCGCACCACACGCACGCGCCCGGCCTCGCGGTCCGCCCGCTCCCGCTTGAGCCGGTCACTGAGCACGTGCAGGCGGCGGGACTTGGCGAACCACTCCCGCCTGCTGCCATAGCCGCCCGGCGCTTGTTTGCTGCCCTTCGCTCCGAGCGGCTGGGACAGCCGGTGCGTGATGGTGCGCACACCCGCCTCCAGAGACTGGATGTGCGCGAGCTGACCACGGCGGGCCAGCGCCCACTGGTCGTTGCCGGCCTTCGTGATCGACCCGGCCCAGCGCGAGGACGACTCGCCGGTGAGGATGCGCTTGCGCTCAGCCCATTGCCTGCTGCCGTGGTCCAGCCCGGCCTGGCAACGGGCTTTGAGATCACGAGAGGCCAGCGTCCCCAGATGCTCCCCGACCAGACGCAGAACCATCTCGTCCGCGGCGGTCAGGCCCTTGAGCCGGTCACGAACCGCGACCCCGGCCGGGCCGGGCACCACGAACGACGGCCCCACCTCCCGCAGCCCGCCCACCCCACAACCTCCCTGCCGTGGACTGAAGATCCTGCCATCACATCCAACGACCGCTACCCGGCAAGGTCACGCACTCGACGGACGAACCTCCGTTCCCTGCGAGCATCACGATCTCCGCGGACAAGGCGCCCACGCGCACGCCAGAACACACTCATACACAGTCACTGAGCAGCAGCTGCCAACCCCGCCTTCTCCTTCACGCGCGCCGAGGTCGTCCCGCCGTACGGAGGCAACACCCTGTGGTCCAACACGGGCGCCGCCTACGCCCAACTCCCCGAACCGCTGCGGGTGCTGGCCGACGGCCTGCGCGGTGTGCACACCAACGACTACGACTACGCGGCCGTCCGTCGGGGCGCCGCCTCGCCCGAACTGGAGCAGCACCGCGGGGTGTTCACGGCGGTCAAGTTCCGGACCGAGCACCCCGTGGTCCGCGTCCACCCAGAGACCGGCGAACGCACCCTGATCCTCGGCAACTTCCTCCAGAAGCTCACCGGGTTCAACGGCCGCGACTCCCGCCCTGATCGACGTCCTCCAGTCGCACGTCGAGCGTCCCGAGTACACCGTCCGCTGGCAGTGGCGGGCCGGTGACCTCGCCATCTGGGACAACCGTGCCACCCAGCACTACGGCGTGGACGACTCCTGACGACCACGAGCGCATCCTGCGCCGCGTCACCGTCGACGGCGACGTCCCGGCCGGCGTCGACGGCCGTCGCTCGCTGCTGCTGGCACCGGAGTCGGTGCCGGAGCCCGCCTACGGGATCGCCTCTGGCGCGTCCACCGACGGCGCGGTCGCGGAGGCGTGACTCGGTCGTCGTTGCGGGCCTCCCTCCGGGTGTCAGTATGGCCGCTCGCCCCGCACCGCCGGACGGGCCGGGTCCGCGGACCAGGCGGATCACGAGCCGGCGTGGAGCGCGGCAGGGATCCCCGCGTGGGCCAGCGCCGCGATCTGGTGGGCGGCGCTGACTCCGGAACCGGAGCAGACGCCGACGTCGGTGGCGTCGTCGGCGCCCAGGAGGGTGAAACGCAGGGCGAGTTCCTCCACGTCCCGAAAGGTGCCGTCGGGGTTGAGGTTGTCGCCGGTCGGCGCGGACAGCGCGCCGGGGATGTGTCAGAGGCGCGAATCGACCGGCTCGCTGTCCCCGCGGTACCGCTCAGCAGCGCGGGCGTCCAACAGCACGCCGTTCCGGGCGACGTCGGCCGCTGCGTCGGCGTCCAGCAGCAGTACATGCTCCACACCGGCCCAGCGCAGCAGCCACCAGGCGCGGGCCGCGCCGGTGTTGCCGTTGTCGTCGTGGACCACCACGGTACGGCCGGCGGAGATTCCCCAGCGGCGCGCCGCCGACTGGAGCGACGCCGGGTCGGGCGGCGGACGCCGGCCGCTCTGCGCGGTCGCGGGCGCGGAGAGTCCGGTGTCGAGATCGACGTACAGCGGGCCCGGGATGTGCTCCTTGAGGTAGTGCGCGCGGCCGTCCGGATCGCCGGGCCGCCACCGCACGTCGAGCACGACGGGGGCCGGATCACCGGTGTGCAGCAGGTCGTCGAGACCGGCGGCGGTGATGAGGACGGGCAGGGTCTCGAAGGCGCCGCGCGGGGCGATCCCCTCGGGTTCGTCCCAGGCATGGACAGGCTGAGGAGTGTTCATAGGGGCTCGATTCGTAGTCGGAGCGGTCGCCGAGGGCGCGCGTGGCCTGCCATGGCGCGGGTCAACTCGGCGGCAGGAAAAGGAAGATGAGGGGAGGGCGCGGATCAGCGACAGCGCATCGTGACGGCGCGGCCGAAGTCGACCACCCGCCGCTGCGTCAGCCGCACGCCCGCACCGCAGCACACCGCGGACCCCGGGGCCGAAGGCCACGGTCCGGTGCTGAGGGAACGCGGCCCGCAGGCCGCCCCAAGGGCTGTACGCAGCATGCGCCAAGGATGCAGCAGGTGAGGCCGTACGTCCAACGCCCACCGTCCAAGCGCCATGGCCCCGATGGCCGCTCTGTGGACGCCCCCTTGACGTCGGCCGCCGCCCGATCGACACTCCGGAAGGGAATCCTAGTGAACAGGTAGGGAATCATGGGGCGTGCTGAGCCGGTCGCCGACCGAGTGAGCCGTACGTCCGTGCCGTCGCCCCTGCTGACCTCCCGCCGCCACATCGATCTCCTGCGCGTGTGCAGCGCGATCGGTCCCCTCGGGTAATCGGGCCCCGCCACCGCGCGCCCACACCCGACCGGCGTCGACCACGCGCACCGCCCTGTCGACGCACCCGCATCGGCCCGCCCCCTGTATGCCGTCGCTTCCGCCGCCACAACCCTGCGCTCCTGCCCCGGGGAGAGTCATGTCCGTCGCACCGCTGGCCGCCCACTCGTCCGCGCAGCACGCCGCCGCGTTCCACGGCCGCATCGGCCCGGACGCGCGCAGCGGCCACTACGCCGTGCCGCGCCGCTACCGGCTCCATCTGTCGACCGCCTGCCCCGACGGCCTCCGTGTCGCCGTCACCCACAGCCTGCTCGGCCTCGACGACATCTGTCCGGCGGTGCACCTGCCCGCCGTCCCCGACTGTCCCGACGGCGGGCACACCGTGCTGCGCCCGCTCTACGACGCCAGCGCCCACCGGTACCCCGGACCCGCCCTGGGCCCGGTCCTCAGCGACGACTGGTCGGGACGCATCGTCAGCACCCACGCCCCCGACATCGCCCGTGACCTGGCCCGGCACTTCGGCGGCGACCGACCGCAGCTGTACCCGTGCGACGCGGAGTCGGAGATCGACGCCGTCGCGCGCATGTGCGCGCAGGGCATCGAGGGCGCCGCGCAGCACGCCGGGTCGGCCGGTGGCGACGAGGAGGAACGCGCCGCCGCAGCCGAGCAGTTGATGGAGACCCTGGACGCGCTGGAGCACTGGCTCGCCGAACGCGAGTATGTGATCCGCGATCACCTCACCGCCGCGGACGTCGAGTTGTGGGTCACCCTGGTGCAGCTCGACACCGTGCACCGCTACCACCTGGACGCCGCCGCGGTGCAGCGCATCGCCGGGCACCCCACCCTGTGGGCCTACGCCCGCCGCCTCGCCGCCCACCCGGCTTTCGGCACCCACCTCGACCTGGACGGGATCGCACGCCGCCACCATGCCCGTTGCCAGGGTCTCGAAGCGGCGGGAGCGGCTGTCCAGATCGTGGACTGGGCGGCCCACGCGGACGGCGCCCCGTCCAGCCCGTCGCAGGCCGACCGGCGGTGAAGGAACTCCACCCAGTGGACCGGAGCCGGGAACAATCCCGCGAGGCCAGGGCGTTGTGAGCGACGAGGACACGGGCGAGGCGCCTACGCGCGCCCGGACGAGGACGGAGGGGACGGACGTGACCCGCAGGTTCCGTGCCGTGCACCTCCACTCCCGGCCCCACATCGACCTCCAGCGCGTGGCCGGCGCGCTCTGTTGTTCCTGACCCGTTCCCCTTAGGGCCTGTCCGGCGGATCATGCCGGCGTCGCGGGGTCTGGCACGCACTCCCCCAGAGGGGGACCCCCAGCGGCGTTGTCGTCGGTCGCCGACGCTCCGCGTCGACTCCCTCCTCCGCCTTGCAGCTGCACGCACCAGACCCCGCTCACCTGCACTGACAAGCACCGTTGCTTGCAGCCGGCCTGATCCGCCGGACAGGCCCTAACGACCGTGCCCCCGACCGACGCGCGGGCCGGTGATCTTTGTACGGATCTTCAGGAAGGCACCCCTTCGTGTCCTCGACACCCCATGCCCCGCTGCACCTCGCCGTCGCCCTCGACGGCACCGGCTGGCACCCCGCCTCCTGGCGTGAGCCCGCGGCCCGCCCCCGCGACCTGTTCACCGCCGGATACTGGGCCGATCTGGTCGCCGAGGCCGAGCGCGGCCTGCTCGACTTCGTGACCTTCGAGGACGGGCTCGGCCTGCAGTCCTCGCACTTTCTCGACCCGGACGAGCGCACCGACCAGATCCGCGGCCGCCTCGACGCCGTCCTCATCGCCTCCCGAGTCGCCCCGCTCACCCGGCACATAGGCCTCGTCCCGACCGTGGTCGCCACCCACACCGAGCCCTTCCACCTCTCCAAGGCCATCGCCACCCTCGACTACGTCAGCACCGGCCGGGCAGGCCTGCGCGTGCAGATCACTGCCCGCCCGAACGAGGCCGCCCACTTCGGCCGCCGCACGATCGACCCCATCGACTCCTACGACAGCCCCGTGGCCACCGACCTCTTCCACGAGGCCGCCGACTACGTGGAGGCCGTGCGCCGGCTCTGGGACAGCTGGGAGGACGACGCCGAGATCCGCGACGCCGCCACCGGCCGCTTCATCGACCGCGACAAGCTGCACTACATCGACTTCCAGGGCCGGCACTTCAGCGTCAAGGGCCCGTCCATCACCCCGCGCCCACCCCAGGGCCAGCCGATCGTCACGGCTCTGGCCCACCAGACCGTGCCCTACCGCCTGGTGGCCCGGCAGGCGGACATCGGCTACGTCACCCCGCACGACGTCGACGAGGCGCGCGCGATCGTCGCGGAGATCCGCGCCGAGCAGACAGCGGCCGGCCGCGCCGACGAGCCCCTGCACATCTTCGGCGACCTGGTGGTCTTCCTCGACGACGACCCCGCTACGGCCACGGCACGCCGCGAGCGCCTCGACGCCCTCGCGGGACAGCCGTACGCCGGCGACGCCCGCGCCTTCGCCGGGACCCCGGTCCAACTCGCCGACCTCCTCCAGGAGTTGCGGCGTACCGGGCTCACCGGCTTCCGGCTCAGGCCCGCCGTACTCGCACACGACCTGCCGCGGATCACCCGGCAGTTGGTCCCCGAACTCCAGCGCCGTGCCGCCTTCCGCCGTGCCTACGAAGCCGACACCCTGCGCGGCCTGCTGGGTCTGCCCCGCCCCGCCAACCGCTACGCCGCCTGAGCCGGAAGGGATCCCGATGTCCAAGCCCCACAAGCAGATCCACCTGGCCGCACACTTCCCCGGCGTGAACAACACCACCGTGTGGAGCGACCCCGCGGCCGGAAGCCATATCGAGTTCAGCTCCTTCGCCCACTTCGCCCGGACCGCCGAACGCGCCAAGTTCGACTTCCTGTTCCTCGCCGAAGGCCTCAGACTGCGCGAACAGGGCGGCCAGATCTACGACTTGGACGTAGTGGGCCGCCCCGACACCTTCACCGTCCTGGCAGCGCTCGCCGCCGTCACCGAGCACCTCGGCCTGACCGGCACTATCAACTCCACCTTCAACGAGCCCTACGAGGTGGCCCGCCAGTTCGCCACCCTGGACCATCTCTCCGGCGGCCGCTCCGCCTGGAACGTCGTCACGTCCTGGGACGCCTTCACCGGCGAGAACTTCCGCCGTGGCGGCTTCCTGCCGCAGGAGGAGCGCTACTCGCGCGCCAAGGAGTTCCTGGCCACGGCTAACGAACTCTTCGACTCCTGGGACGGCGACGAGATCCTCGCGGACCAGGCCACCGGTGCCTTCCTGCGCGACGCGAAGGCCGGCTCCTTCGTGCACAGCGGCCAACACTTCGACATCCACGGCCAGTTCAACGTCCCGCGCTCCCCGCAGGGCCGCCCGGTCATCTTCCAGGCCGGCGACTCCGACGAGGGCCGCGAGTTCGCCGCGTCGAGCGCCGACGCCATCTTCAGCCGGTACGCCACACTCGCCGAGGGCCAGGCCTTCTACACCGACGTCAAGAACAGGCTGGCCCGCTACGGCCGCCGCCGCGACGAACTGCTCATCCTGCCCGCCGCCACCTTCGTCCTCGCCGACACCGACTCCGACGCTCAGGAGCTGGCCAAGGAGGTGCGCCGCAAGCAGGTCAGCGGAGCCACCGCGATCAAGCACCTGGAGTGGGTCTGGAACCGCGACCTGTCCGCCTACGACCCCGACGGCCCCCTGCCCGACATCGACCCGCTGCCGGGGGAACACACCGTCGCCCGAGGTCGAGCCCAAGTGCGTATGTACCGCGACCCGTTCGCCACTGCCCGCGAATGGCGCGAGCTGGCGGCCGCACACAACTGGTCGATCCGTGACCTGGTCATCGAGACCGGCAACCGGCAGAACTTCATCGGCTCGCCGGACACGATCGCCCGCACGATCAACGACCTCGTCCAGGCAGACGCAGCCGACGGCTTCATCCTCGTCCCGCACATCACCCCCGGCGGCCTCGACGAGTTCGCCGACCGGGTCGTCCCCCTCCTCCAGGAACAGGGCGTGTTCCGCACCGAGTACGAGGGCCCGACACTCCGCGACCACCTGGGCCTCGCCCACCCGGACGCGGCGCGTGCCGACCGGGCGGCGTCGTGAAGTTCCTCGCCATCACCCTGATCGTGCACGCCCCGGATCCCGTCAGCGGAGTCCGGAAGCCGACCACCGACCGATTCCGTGAAGTCCTCGACAACGCCCTGCTCGCCGAAGAACTCGGCTTCGACGGATTCGGCGTGGGGGAGCGTCACGAACGGCCGTTCATCTCGTCCTCCCCGCCCGTCGTGCTCAGCCACATCGCCGCCCTCACCCGGCGGATCAGGCTGTTCACCGCTGTGACCACGCTCAGCCTGCTCGACCCGGTACGCGCCTACGAGGACTACGCCACCCTCGACCACCTCTCCGGCGGGCGCCTGGAACTGATCATCGGCAAGGGCAACGGCGCCGCCCAGCGCGAGCTGTTCCAGGTCACGCCCGAGGACCAGTGGGAGCGCAACGCCGAGAGCTACGAGGTGTTCCGGCGGATCTGGCGGCAGGACAAGGTCACCGCGAGCACCCGCTTCCGCCCCGAACTCAAGGACGCCGAGGTGTGGCCGCGGCCGTACCAGTTCCCCGTCCGCGTCTGGCACGGCAGCGCCACCAGCAAGGAGAGCGTCGACCTCGCCGCCCGCTACGGCGACCCGCTGTTCTCCGCGAACGTCACCAACCCCATCGAGCCGTACGCCGAGTTGATCCGGCACTACCGTGAGCGCTGGGAGCACCACGGCCACCACCCCGCGAGGATCGCGGTCGGAGCCGGCACCGCGGGCGTCCATGTGGCCCGCACCTCGCAGGAGGCGACCGCCGCCTACCGGCCCGTCTTCGAGAGCAACTTGGCCTTGTAGCGAAGCATGAGCCTGGAGCCGGTCTTCCCCACGCTCGACGACTTCGTGGCCCGCAGCTCCGCCCTGATCGGAAGCCCGCAGCAGGTCGTCGACAAAGTGCACCGCTACCACGAGCAGTTCGGCCACACCGTGCTGCATCTGCAGCGGAAGCAGGCGGACTGACGGAGCGTCAACACCGCGCCTCGCTGGAGCTGTTCCAGTCGGAGGTCGCACCGCGGCTGCGCCGGAGCATCCCGGATCCGCCGTTCCTTTGGGGGCCCGTCCTGCCCGAGCCCCTCCCCGCCGACCTCTGAGGAGAACCCCTGTGTCAGCCATCCCCCTCGGCGTCCTGGACCTGGTGCCGATCCCGTCCGGCGCCACCCCGGCCGAGGCCCTGCGCAACTCGATCGACCTCGCCCGGCGGGCCGAACGCCTCGGCTACGCCCGCTACTGGTTCGCCGAACACCATCTCAACCCCGGAGTGGCCGGTACGTCCCCCGCGGTCGTCCTCGCCCTGACGGCCTCCGCCACCTCCACCATCCGCCTCGGCTCCGGCGCCGTCCAACTCGGCCACCGCACCGCCCTGTCCACGGTCGAGGAGTTCGGCCTGATCGACGCGCTGCACCCCGGCCGCCTCGACCTGGGCCTCGGCCGCTCCGGCGGACGCCCACCGGGACAGTCGACGCAGCCCCCGCGCCGCTCCCCTTCGAACGGCCTGCTCATACCGCCCCGCTTCAACGCCGAGCACCTGCTCGGCTCCCCGAGGATCGCCCTCCAGCGCAAGCTCCTGATGCTGCCGAACGCCGAGTCCCAGGACTACGCCGAGCAGATCGACGACATACTGGCCCTGCTCGCGGGCACCTACCGCTCGCCGGACGGCATCGAGGCGCACGCGGTGCCGGGCGAGGGCGCGGACGTCGAGGTGTGGGTCCTGGGCAGCAGCGGCGGCCAGAGCGCCGAGGTCGCCGGCGCCCGGGGTCTGCGCTTCGCCGCGAACTACCACGTCAGCCCGGCCACCGTCCTCGAAGCCGTGGACGGCTACCGGGCCTTCTTCCAGCCGTCGGAGTTCCTCGACACTCCCTACGTGAGCGTCTCGGCGGACATCGTCGTCGCCGAGGACGACGCCACGGCCCACGAACTCGCCGAGGGCTACGGCCTGTGGGTAAGCAGCATCCGCACGGCCGAGGGTGCGATCGAGTACCCGACCCTCAAGGAGGCCCGCGCCCACGACTGGACCGACGCGGACCGGGCGCTCGTCCAGGACCGCGTCGACACCCAGTTCGTGGGCTCACCCGCCCGCGTCGCCGACCAGCTCGAACAGCTCCAGGAGGCCACCGGGGCCGACGAGTTGCTCATCACGACGATGACCCATGAACACGCGGACCGGGTGCGGTCCTACCGTCTGCTGGCGGAGGAGTGGGCACGGCGCTGAACCGTGCCCACCGGGATCAGCCCGCGGAACCGGTCACCGGGTAGTGGTCCGACAGGTTGGTGTACGTGTAGTCCGTGCCCCAACTCGACACTGTCCAGGGCACGCTCTGCTCCTTGACGACGTCGTTCTTCCACACCGCCGGACGGGCGTGGCCCGCGCGATGCAGGACGTAGTCCAAGTCCTCGCGCGGGTCGGTCGGGTAGCGGTCGCGCGCTATGGAGTTGTCCTGCGTGTCGAAGGAGTACGCGTGCCCGGTGCGGGCGTCGGCGCCGACCAGGCCGCCGTCGGCGAGCATCGAGTTGTACTCCGCGGTGCGCGAGTCGACGTTCAAGTCACCCGCGACCAGCACCTGCTCGCCCGCCGGGATGTTTTTGGCGTCCAGGAATGCGTCGATCGCCTTGAACTGGCGGCTGCGCATCGCTGCGGCCTCACCGGCGTCGCATCCAGGGTCCGTCGACTGGGCATGTGTGCCGACCACATGCACCTTGGTGCCGTTCACGTTCAGCACGACGTACGCGAAGCCCTTGTTGGACCACCAGTCCGCGCCGCACGCGTCCTTGTAGACGTACTGCTCCTGGCGGACGATCGGCCACTTGCTGAGGATCGTGACGCCGCCGTCCTCCGGCGTCGTCGCCGAGTACGCCCCGCCCGTCGCGTCCCAGCCGGTCTTGCTCCGGCCGACCACGGGCGTCTGGTATGGATAGGCGCCCGCGGCGGCCGACTTCAGCGCGTCCGAGGAGGAGTTGTCGAACGCCTCCTGGATCACCACCACATCGTTGCCCTGGAAGAACGACGTCTTCACGATCTCGGCGGCGCGGTGGTCCTGGCCCCAGTTCGGGTAGAGGCTCTTGCTGAAGAGGAACACGTTGTACGACAGCACCTTCAGCGCCGGCGTCTGCTCGGCGGCCGACGCGCTGGGCGTCGTACCGGCGAGACCCGCGACGGCGAGCGAGAGGGCGAGCACGGCCGATCCCTGTGCACGGCGCTGTGCGGAAAGCGTCACTGGTTCTCCCTGTGGTGGAAGGGGTGTTGAGTGGCGTCGCACATCAAACCATCAGGGATTACTGTCAGGTAACACCTTTGGGGGAATCGGATGGCCTACGGCGGTACACGCGCAGAACCTGTCTAGACAAGCCACGTTCCGTTTCGCATGAGATGCCGCTGCGGCAGCTCCCGCACCTCGTGCCAGGCCTGCACCGCCAGCGGGCGCACCCGGAAGAAGACGTAGGAGGCGTGGTCCGCGCGCGGATCCCACCCGGTCTTCGCCAGGAACGCCTCCGCCGCCACGGCCGGCACCTCCTCGGCCGTGAACCCGGTGGCTTCGCCGTCGATGAGCACCACGTCCCGGGTATCACCGAACGCCAGCCGCGTGCGCCCGCCGTCCCGCAGGTTCCGGCCCGTCGGATTGGCCGCCCGCGTCGACAGCCACAGCGCCTCCCCGTCCCAGACGAACCACAGCGCCACCAGGCACGGCACCCCGTCGGCGTCCGCCGTGGCCACCCAGATGTCGGTCTCCCGGTCCAGCCGCTCGAGGACCTCACGCCTGCGCTGTTCGGGGGTGCGGATCGCGTCGTTGATCGTCATGGCGGGGACGCTACCGATCATCGTGTGCGGGCACCTCGGGCCGTGGTCCTAGGGCTGCGGGACCAGCCGTCCCACACGGACTGGCGCGCGGAGGGTTTTACGTATAACCTCTCCCGTCAATCGCACGTCCCGAAAGGCTCCGATGAGACGCATCGCCCTGGTCACCCTCGTCGTCGACGACTACGACGAGGCGATCCGCTTCTACACCGAGGCCCTCGGGTTCCGGCTCGTCGAGGACACCCCGCGCCCGGACGGCTCCCGCTGGGTCGTCGTGGAGCCCGGCGATCAGGGCACCGGACTGGTGCTCGCCCGCGCCAAGGGTGACGCCCAGACCGCCCGGGTCGGTGACCAGACCGGCGGGCGCGTCGGCTTCTTCCTGCACACCGACGACTTCGCCCGCGACCACGCCCGGATGCTCGCCGCGGGCGTGACCTTCCTGGAGGAACCGCGCCACGAGCCCTACGGCTCGGTCGCCGTCTTCCAGGACCTGTACGGCAACCGCTGGGACCTGCTCCAGCCCGCCGTCTGACCCGCCTCCCGCCTTCGAACCGCCCCGCTCAAGGAAAGACCTGCCATGACCGCTACGCGCGTAGATGCCGATGTGATCCGTCGCCTCCCCAAGGCCGTCCTCCACGACCACCTCGACGGCGGCCTGCGCCCCGCCACCGTGATCGAGCTCGCGGCCGAGGTCGGCCACACCCTGCCCACCACCGACCCCGACGAGCTCGCCGCCTGGTACTTCGAGGCCGCGAACTCCGGCGACCTGGTCCGCTACATCGCCACCTTCGAGCACACCCTCGCCGTGATGCAGACCCGCGAGGGCCTGCTGCGCACCGCCGAGGAGTACGTCCTCGACCTCGCCGCCGACGGGGTCGTATACGCCGAGGTCCGCTACGCCCCCGAGCTGAACACCAACGGCGGTCTCGCGCTCGCCGAGGTCGTGGAGACCGTCCAGGAGGGCCTGGCGGCCGGCATGGCGAAGGCCGCCGCGGCCGGTACCCCGGTCCGCGTCGGCACCCTGCTGTGCGGCATGCGCATGTTCGACCGGGTGCGCGAGGCCGCCGACCTGGCCGTCGCCTTCCGTGACGCCGGCGTCGTCGGCTTCGACATCGCCGGTGCCGAGGCCGGTTTCCCCGCCGCCGACCACCTGGCCGCCTTCGAGCACCTGCGCCGCGAGAGCGTGCCGTTCACCATCCACGCCGGTGAGGCCGACGGCCTGTCCAGCATCCACCAGGCGCTCCAGATCTGCGGCGCCCAGCGCCTCGGTCACGGTGTGCGCATCACCGACGACATCCCCGACCTCGCGGCCGGCAAGCTCGGCCGCCTCGCCGGCTGGGTCCGCGACCGCCGGATCGCGCTGGAGATGTGCCCGACCTCCAACCTCCAGACCGGCGCCGCCACCTCCATAGCCGAGCACCCCATCACCGCCCTGAAGGACCTCGGCTTCCGCGTCACCCTCAACACCGACAACCGTCTGGTGTCGGGCACGACGATGACGCGCGAGATGTCCCTGCTGGTCGAGCAGGCCGGCTGGACGGTGGAGGACCTGCGCACGGTCACGGTGAACGCCGTCAAGAGCGCGTTCATCCCGTTCGACGAGCGCAAGGCCCTCATCGAGGACGTCGTCCTGCCGGGCTACGCGCTCTGAAGCAGCCCGCGGACATAGGCGGCCTGTCCGATGTGCTGCAGATCGTCGGACAGGACGCTGACCAGCCGTACGCCCAGGCTGACCGGCGGATCCCAGCGCTCGTCCACGATGCGCTCCAGATCCTTGGCGGCCAGCTCGCGCAGCGCCCCGAGGCTCTGGGCGTGCACGGCGTCGTAGTACCCGGTCAGCAGGTCACCCGATGCGACCTTCACCTTCGCGACCTTCGCGGCGGTGTGCCCGTACCCGGTGTCATGGCGGGGCAGGTCGAGTCCGAAGGTCTTCTGGAAGTCCTGGGTGAGCCACGCTTGCTCGAGCCCGAAGGCGTCGGCGATGTGATCGTCCTGGACACGGGTGAGATGCCAGACGAGCCAGGCGATGGAGTTGGCGTCGGGGCCCGGGCGGGCGTGCAGGTCGTCGGGGTCGAGGCCCTCGACGGTGGCGTGGACCTCTTCCTGGATGCGGCTGAAACCGTCGATGAGGATGTCCTTGGCATGCATGGCTCCACCATCGCGCAAAGCCGGCCGTCACGCGCCCTCGATGTCCAGCAACTGCATCAGCGCCCGCGCCGCCGGGCTCGTGGCCTGCGCGGGCGGCAGCAGTGCGACCGTCTCGTACACCCGCTCGCCGGTGCCCTTCACGGGCAGCGCGGTCAGCGACTCCCGCTTGTGCCGGAAGTGGCGCGGTACGACGGCGATGCCGAGGTTCTCGTCCACCAGGTCCAGGAGGCTGTGCACGTCGTTGACCTCCAGGGCGACCGCCCGCCGTACGCCCGCTGCGGCGAACGCCGCGTCGGTGGTGCGGCGCGGCCCCCAGTCCGGGTGGAAGTCGACGAAGACCTCGCCGCCCAGCTCCTCCGGGGTGACCGCGGCTCCGGCCTTCGCGAGCCGGTGACTGGGGTGGCACAGCACCGTCATGGGCTCACTGGTCAGCGGTACGGCGCGCAGCTGCAGCTGGTCGGTGTCCTCCTGCGCCGTACGCACCGCGAAGGCCAGGTCCAGGCGGCCGGCCGCGACCTCCTCCGCGAGCGCCCCCGAACCGGCCTGGCGCAGACAGATCTCCACGTCCGGGTGCTTCCGCCGGAACGCGGCGAGCAGCCCCGCCACATGCACCCCGGCGATGCACTGCTCGGACCCCAGCGCCAGCATCCCGCGCAGTACGCCCTGCACCGCGGCGACCGCCTCGTGGGCGGACCGCACCTGCGCCAGGATCCGCTCCGCCTCGCCCAGCAGCGCCCGCCCGGCCGGGGTGAGGGTCACGCTGCGGGTCGTACGCATGAACAGCGGGGTCTGGAGCTCCCGTTCCAGCGAGCGGATCGAGGCCGAGAGCCCCGACTGGGACACCATGAGCCGCTCGGCGGCCCGGGTGAAATGCTGGTCCTCGGCGACCGCGACGAAGTGCTGGAGATGGCGCAGTTCCATGACTGAGAAGCCTATCTGCTGAATTCCATCGGATTCTTCTGTTGGACCAATGCCCACAGGTCACGAAAGAGTGGACACCGGTTTTCAGGGAACCTGGTTCCACCGTGCCCACCCCTCTGGAGTCGCGTTGTACACCGCACACCCCGACCGCTACGCGGACATGCCCTACCGGCGCACCGGACGCAGCGGCCTCAAACTCCCGGCACTGTCCCTCGGTCTGTGGCACAACTTCGGTCCGGACCGTCCGGTCGAGACCCAGCGGGCCATCCTGCGCCGCGCCTTCGATCTCGGCGTCACGCACTTCGACCTGGCGAACAACTACGGCCCGCCGCCCGGGTCCGCCGAGTCGGCGCTGGGCGAGGCGCTGACGGCGGACTTCGCGCCGTACCGCGACGAACTCGTCATCTCCACCAAGGCCGGATATCTGATGTGGCCGGGACCGTACGGCGAGTGGGGCTCCCGCAAGTACCTGCTGTCCTCGCTCGACCAGAGCCTGACCCGGATGGGCCTGGACTACGTCGACATCTTCTACTCGCACCGCCCGGACCCGGAGACTCCGCTGGAGGAGACGATGGGCGCGCTGCACTCGGCCGTCCAGCAGGGCAAGGCGCTCTACGTCGGCGTCTCCAACTACTCCCCGGAGCAGACGCGGGAGGCCGCGCGCATCCTCGGTGAGCTGGGCACCCCGCTCCTGATCCACCAGCCGCGCTACTCCATGCTCGACCGCCGTCCCGAGGAGGGCCTCCTGGACGCCCTCGACGAGCTGCAGATCGGATCCATCGCCTACTCCCCGCTGGAGCAGGGCCTGCTGACGGGCCGCTACCTTGACGGCATCCCGGAGGACTCCCGGGCCGCGAGCGACAGCCCCTTCCTGAACTCCGAGGCCCTCACCGAGGACCTGGTCGCCCGGCTGCGCACCCTCGCCGAGATCGCCAAGGGCCGCGGCCAGACCCTGGCCCAGATGGCCCTGGCCTGGGTCCTGCGCGGCGGCCGGGTCACCTCGGCCCTGGTCGGCGCGAGCAGCCCGCAGCAGCTGGAGGACAGCGTGGCGGCGGTCGGCAACCTGCACTTCGACGCGGAGGAACTGGCCCGCATCGACGAGGTCGCCACGGCCTGAGCCGGATGTGCCTTTGAGCGGCTGGGCTCTTCACGAGTCCAGCCGCTCCTCCAGTCTCACGGTCACCGTGTCGCCCTCCTCCTTGCCGATCGCCCGCCGCACCTCCGCCTTCACCGGGAGCATGTGGGTGCCGTCGCCGAGGGCCATGAAGGAGCTGTGGAAGGGGTGGCCGTCGATGGTGCCGCGGACCTTGACCAGACCGCGGGTGCCGAAGAAGTCGACCGACTCCGGCCAGACGACGTAGGTCCAGCTTCCCTTCTCGGGGCGCTTGCGCAGGACGGCTGTGAATTCAACGTCCACGTTTCCGGTGCTGTCCATGGTGTCCTCCGCTCGCCTTCGCGAATACCGGGTTTGACGCGATCCCGTCACGTTTCGGCCAAGGATCTTGGTGAATATGCCAGGAGACTGGCCGGAAAGTCATGGTGACAGTGTTTCAGTAGTGAACATACTCAACTGCAGAGGGCGCTTCACGCGGAGCGAAGAGTCGATCACGCACAGCACTGAGCCGCACGGAAAGCGAGGCCCCGGCCTACAGGCGAGCGCACCACGGGGGAGTGAGACGTGCACGACGAATTCCTGTGCCATGTCACCGCGTACGGCACCTGCGGCGGCCGGCGCATCGGCGTACCGCTCGGCACCTACCGGGCGCCCACCCTGGCCCTCGCCCTGTGGTGGCTGCGCGACCGCGCCTCCTGGATCGCCGAGCGATTAGACCCGCACCCCGACGCCGAGCACTTCCCGCCCAGCGCCCTCGTCCCGGTCGCCGCCACGGTGCCCGATGTGCCCGCCGTACTGCGCGCCTGGTGCGGTGATGCAGCCCAACAGGAGTTGGTCGCCGAGCAGTTGGCGGCCGGACGGCTCGTGCGCATCGCCACGTGCGACGAGACCACCGAGTACGAACTGCTCGCCGAGTCCATCGACGCGCTGCGGATGCAGCGGACCGCCCCCGCCCTGGTCGTACCGGTCGCCTGAACCTCCGCGTCAGGCGCGCAAGTGGGCTAATCGGTAGAATTCTGGCATGGCGGAGCGACCGTTCGCACCGACTGCGCCCGTGCTCGTGATGGAGACCGAGTCGGGCTCCACCGTGATGACCCCGAGCCGCGACTACCACGTCGGACGCGACCCGCTCTGCGATGTCGTCATCGACGACGCCCGCGTCTCCTGGCACCACGCCGTCCTGCACCCCGAGGCCGACCACTGGACGCTCGAGGACGAGAACAGCACGAACGGCACCTACACCGACGGCCACCGCATCCACGAACGCGGCGTGGGCCCCGGCACCGTGATCCGCTTCGGCAACCCCGCCGACGGCCCCCG
The DNA here is from genome assembly GCF_036173105.1 of Streptomyces sp. NBC_00287. Taxonomy (NCBI): domain Bacteria; kingdom Bacillati; phylum Actinomycetota; class Actinomycetes; order Kitasatosporales; family Streptomycetaceae; genus Streptomyces; species Streptomyces sp. NBC_00287. The sequence continues at coordinate 585,248 of NZ_CP108053.1, read as the reverse complement.
CGCCGTCCTCCTCGACCGCCCGGAACCCCGCCCGGAGCGCCCCTCGGCCGTGTCGATGCCGGCGCAGACCGGCACCTTCCGGCAGCCGACCAGCGTACGGCCGCTGCCCACCCGTACCGTCCGCATCGGCCGCGCCCCCGACAACGACCTCGTCCTCGACGACCTCGTTGTCTCCCGCCACCACGCGGAACTGCGCGCCCTGCCCGACGGCGGCCACGAGATCGCCGACCTGGGCAGCCACAACGGCACCTTCCTCAACGGAAGCACCATCACGGCAGCCCCCGTCCTGCCCGGCGATGTCATCGGCATCGGACACTCGGCGTTCTGCCTGGTCGGCGACGAACTCCAGGAGTACGTCGACACCGGCGAGATCTCCCTGGAGGTCCAGGACCTCACCGTCGCCGTCGACCACGGCCGCAAGACCCTCCTCGACCATGTGTCCTTCCCGGTGGGGGAGAAGTGCCTGCTCGCGGTGGTCGGACCGAGCGGCGCCGGAAAGTCCACTCTCCTCAACGCCCTCACCGGACAGCGGCCCGCCGACCACGGCACCGTCGTCTACGACGGCCGCGACCTCTACCGCGACTACGCCGAGCTGCGCCAGCGCATCGGCCTGGTCCCGCAGGACGACATCCTGCACTCCCAGCTGACCGTCCGCAGCGCCCTGTCCTACGCCGCCGAACTCCGCTTCCCGCAGGACACCGCCAAGGCCGAACGCCGCGCCCGGGTCGACGAGGTCATCGGGGAACTCGGCCTCGATCAGCGCGCCGCACAGCCCGTGCACAGCCTCTCCGGCGGCCAGCGCAAGCGCGTCAGCGTGGCCCTGGAACTGCTCACCAAGCCCTCCCTGCTCTTCCTCGACGAACCGACCTCAGGGCTCGACCCCGGCATGGACCGCTCGGTGATGCACATGCTGCGGGGCCTGGCGGACGACGGCCGCACCGTCATCGTCGTCACCCACAGCGTCCTCAGCCTCGACGTCTGCGACCGTCTCCTGGTGCTCGCCCCCGGCGGCCGGATCGCCTACTACGGCCCGCCCGAGGACGCCCTCGCCTACTTCGGCTTCGACCAGTGGCCGGAGGCCTTCGAGGCCTTCGAACGCGACCAGGACCGCGACTGGGCCGGCGCCTACACCACCTCACCCCTGCACCACCGGTACGTAGCCGACGCCACCGCACAACCGCGGCTGCCCCGCTCCGGACCGGTCGTCATCACCCCGCCCCGCCGGCCGCGCAGCCGCGGCGCCCAGCTCGGCACGCTGATCCGCCGCTACACCGCCGCCCTCGGCGCCGACCGCACCTTCCTGGTCATCATGATCGCCCTGCCGTTCGTGATGGGCGCCATGGCCCGCGCCCTGGCCGGCAGCGCCCTGACCCGGGACACCGCGATGAACGCGCTGCTCATCCTGTGCGTCGGCGCGGTCCTCACCGGAGCCGCGAACGCCGTGCGCGAACTCGTCAAGGAACGGGTCATCTACAAACGTGAGCGGGCCGTCGGCCTGTCCAGATCGGCCTACCTGATGTCGAAGGTCGTGGTCCTCGGCACCATCACCGTGCTCCAGGCCGTGGTGCTGACGCTGGTCGCCCTGCTCGGCGTCGATCTCAATGCCCCCGGCGGCGAAGGCGTGTTGATGTCGCCCCTGATCGAAATCACCATCGCCGTCGCCCTGCTGGCCTTCACCGCGATGATGCTCGGCCTGCTGGTCTCCGCTCTCGTGCGCAAGGAAGAGGTGACGATGCCACTGCTGGTGCTGCTGGCCATCGTCCAAGTGGTGTTCTGCGGCGCCCTGCTGAAACTCGACGGCGTGCCCGGCCTGGAACAGCTCGCCTGGCTGGTGCCCTCGCGCTGGGCACTCGGCGCGATGGCCGGCACCGTCGACCTGGCGCGGATCGTCCCCGGCGACCTGACCGGCGACCCGCTGTTCCGCCACTCGGCGGGCGTGTGGCTGCTCAACGTGGGCATGTTGCTCGTCCTGTCGGTGGTCTTCGGCTACGTGGTCTCCCGGCTGCTGCGCCGCCAAGAACCCGTCGTGATGCGGAAGTAGGCGCGAGGCCCATGGCGACACCCGGATTCCGGCCCACCCACGTCGTCCCCGCCCACGGGATGCCCGCCTGGGAGGCCCCCGACCCGGCCCGGCTCACGGTGCCCCTCGACCCGCTGCTCCCGGTCCAGCTCGTCGAACGGCGCGGCGACTGGGGGCACATCCTGTGTGCCAACGGCTGGTCGGCCTGGGTCGACGGCCGCCATCTGCTCGCCGTACCCCAGGACCCGCCCACCCCCGACGCCGCCCTGGCCCGCACCGCCGACCCCCGCTCCCATCTGGCCCGCGCCGAACAGCACCTGGCCCGCTACCGGGCCGCGCTGGAGGACCTCGCGGCCGGTGGCCTGGACGGCGAGTCCTTCCGCGACCGCACGCGCGGCCTGCGGATCGGCGTGGTCGTCGAGGGCGAGCATGTGTGGCTGTACGACGCCGAGCACGGGCGCTGGGTCTACGCCGACGGGCTGCGGCTGTCCACGTTCGCCACGGACGAGGCGCCCCGCGCCGCCGCCGAGGATCCCGGCCACGCCGCCACCCAGGTGGTGACCCCGGATGGCCCGTGACACGAGCCTCTTCTCCGGCCGCCCCTCCGAGCTGATCGGACGGCAGGTCGCCGGTTACCGCATCGAGCAGGAGATCGGCCGCGGCGGTATGGCCGTCGTCTACCGCGCCCGCGATCTGCGCCTGGACCGCACCGTCGCGCTCAAGCTGCTCGCCCCCGAACTCGCCCGCAACGACACCTTCCGCCGCCGCTTCACCCATGAGTCCCGGGCCGCCGCAGCGATCGATCACCCGCACATCGTGCCGGTCTTCGAGGCGGGCGAGACGGACGGCGTCCTGTACATCGCCATGCGCTATGTCGCCGGCAGCGATCTGCGGCATCTGCTGGACCGGCAGGGCCCGTTGCCGCCCGCGACGGTCGTGCGCATCGCCGCGCAGGTCGCGTCCGCCCTGGATGCCGCCCACGAGCACGGGCTGGTCCACCGGGACGTCAAGCCCGGCAACATCCTGGTCGCCCGCGGCACGGACAGTGACCACCCCGAGCACGCCTATCTGACCGACTTCGGGCTGACGAAGAAGTCGCTGTCCCTGACCGGGTTCACCACCGTCGGGCAGTTCGTCGGCACGCTCGACTATGTCGCGCCCGAGCAGATCTCCGGCAAGCCGGTCGACGCGCGCTGCGATGTGTACGGCTTCGCCTGTGTCGTCCATGAGTGCCTGGCGGGACGGCCGCCCTTCCGGCGGGACGACGACATGGCTCTGCTGTGGGCGCACCAGTATGACGAGCCGCCGCCGCTGACTTCGGCGCGGCCGGATCTTCCCTCGCAGGTCGACTCGGTGTTCGCCAAGGCGTTGGCGAAGAGTCCTGATGATCGGTACGAGTCGTGTCTGGCGTTTGTCGCTGCGCTGCGTCTCGCGTTGCGCGGGACGCCGGAGGCCGGTCACCCGGCTACGCAGGTGGATATGAAGGTCGTGGAGGAGAAGGTGGAGGGGCCCAAGGCGCCGCCTCGGTGGGCTGAAGCGGTCATGAATCCGCGGGCCGGTGGGGGCTTGTCGCGCCCACGCGGCAGCGCCGCACCTTGATACAGCCCCGCGCCCCTAGGTCTGCCTCCGCACAGGTCTGGCCAGCAGGGCGCCCAGGAACCCCGCCACCAACCCCCACAGCAGCGCGAACCCCAGCGCCCCCCAAATCTGCGGCTCCAGCAGCAGCTCCCCGCCCAGATCGCCCCCCAGGTCGCCGATGCCCAGGACCGACAGGCCGTAGTGGGCCGAGGTCCGGCCAATCAGGCAGATCATCAGCACCGTCAGTGCCAGCGCCACCGCCATGTGCACCGCGTGCTGCCAGGCGCGCATCCGGCGTGGGGAGCGGGCCGCCATCACGAACGCGGCGGCGAGAACCAGGACCGCGTCCACGACCACCAGCCACCACACCCGGCTGTCGTGCTCGGCGAGCGTGCTCAGGTTCAGGGTCGCGGTGTCCGAGCCGCGCAGCACCTCGTCCAGGACGTGCGGCATCGGCAGGCCGAACGGACCCTCGACCCGGCCCTCCCACGTGGCACCGAGGCCGATGGTGAGCACCAGCCACACCAGGTTCGGCAGGCCGAGCAGGAGCACGGCGAGGGTCTCCGGCACGTGACCGCGGGTCGCGGCGACGATCAGACCGATGACGACGCCGAGAGCGACGTAGGCGAGCAGCAGCAGGACCATGGCGTACGCGGCCGGGCGCACCGATGCCTGGAAGCGCAGCAGCCTCGGCGGCAGCGGAGCCCCGCGGGAGACCAGCAGGGCCAGGATCAGGACGCCCGCCAGCCACAGCAGTCCGAAGAACACGGTGAGCGGCACGTCGGTGCGGAAGCCGACCTTCGGTGTGACGCCGAAGAGATCGCCCAGGTCACCGAGGGTGTCGTCGCCGAGGGAGATGGTGAAGGTCTGACGCGCGGCCAGCGCCAGACCGAGCAGCGCCAGCAGCCACAGCACGGCGATCCGGCCGGCCCACCCCGCCAGCTCACGCGCTCCGGCCACCGCCCGGTGTCGCAGCGGCCGCAGGAAACCGGCGGCGATCAGCAGCGCGCCGACCAGCGTGACGGACAGCGGGATCACGGTGAGGTCGGCCGCGGACTCGGCGAGGCCGCCGGCGTCGCCGGACATCTCGACGGTGCCGCCGACGGCGGTCACCACGGTCGCGGCGACGACCCGCGGGAAGGCGTTGTCCGGGAGACCGGTCGCGCCCGCCGCCCACAGTCCCAGCGCGGCGACGATCCCCATGGCGAGCAGTCCGGCCAGCACGGCGACGAGGGCCTGCGGCCAGCCGTGGCGGGCCAGGGCCTGGTCGGAGGGGGTGCGCGAAGTCACCTTGCCACGCTAAGCAGCGCCCGCGCGGCGCGCCTGCCGGGAGGGCCGTCCGCGTCGGCTTGCGGACGGTACCGGCCTGGAGCACACAATGGTAACGATAGGGAAAAGTGCGGCTATTGGCATGAAAGCCGTGATGCCCCCATATCGGGAAGAAGGGCTCGTGAGCGCCGAACCTCCGTCCTCCGGCCGACCCACAGGACCCCCGTCGGGTCCCTTGTCCGGTCCGACGCAGCCGCCTTCCGGGCCGCCGTCCCAGCCGCCGGGCAGCGGCGGCGGCGGCCCGCCCCCCAGTACCGGGGGCGGCGGAGTCACCCCGGAGCCGGAACCCCGTCGGCCGTGGTGGCGGTCCGTGCCGCGCGTCGCCGTGCTCGCCACCGTGGTGGTCGCGGCCGTGGTGCTGGCCGTTGTCTTCAGCCGCAGTGACGGCGGCGGCTCGGGATCGGACGGCGAGGTTTTCCTCCAGGCCGCCGGAAAGTCCGGCCCCGACCCCTTCACCGAGTCCACCGCGACGGACAGCTCCGCCCCACCGGTCACCCCCTCCCCGGCCACCGGGACCGCCACGACCAACGCCGTCCGCGGTGTCGACGGCGCAGCGCCCGGCCTCTACGGCGGCACCCGCAACGTCGCCAGCTGCGACGTGGAGAAGCAGATCAAGGCGCTGCAGGCGGAACCGGCGAAGAACAGGGCGTTCGCCTCCGTCGCCGGCGTCGATCCCACCGACGTCCCCGCCTATCTGCGCGGCCTCACCCCCGTGCAACTGCGCATGGACACCCGCGTCACCAACCACGGCTACCGCGACGGCAGCGCCACCAGCTACCAGGCCGTCCTGCAGAGCGGCACCGCCGTCCTCGTCGACGACCGCGGAGTGCCCCGGGTGCGCTGCGCCTGCGGCAACCCGCTGACCCCACCGGTCGCCCAGCAGACCGCGCCGAAGACCACCGGCGACTCCTGGCCGTCGTACAAGTCCTCGAACGTCGTCGTGGTCGCGCCCGCCACCGTCGTCATCAATGTCTTCGTCGTCTACGACCCCGAGCAGGACGACTGGTTCGAGCGGCACCCCGGTGACACCGGAGGCAAGGACCAGAAGACGGACCCGCCCGCCCACGAGCCCGCCCCGTCGGTGACCGAGCCGCCCACGACGTCGCCGTCGCCCGGCGCCACCACGGCGTGTCCGGCGACGCCCACCGGCACCGAGACCACCTGCCCGCCGACCTCGAAGACGCCCCCCGAGCCGATCGCGCCGGAGACCTCGGAACCGACCTCGGAGCCCCCGGCGGAGCCGGAGTCGCCCGGGACGACCAGCCCTCAGGTGCCGCTCGCGTCCGACACGACCGCCACGGCGACCCAGTCGCTGCCCACGGGTGTCAGCCCGCTGTCGCCGGCGATGTGACGTACCGGGCTCCGGCGCGGGGGGATGCCGGGCGCGGCACTGGGTACGAGGACTGGTGCAGCAGTGTCCGGCCGGTCCGGCTTCCCGAGAGAGAAACGCATGATCGAACACGACGGGGCAGTGATTCCGACTGGTTTCGACGTGCCCGTGGAGCCGCTCCGACGGGCGGCCCACTACAGCGGTGAGCCGGGGTGCATCGCCGAGGCGCGGTCGTTCGCCGCCCTCTTCCTCGGCCGGCTGCGCACCGAATGGTGCGCCGACATCGACGACCGGACCCACGACGAGGTGCTCCTGGTCGTCAGCGAGCTGGTCACCAACGCCGACCGGCACAGCAACGGCCCGTACATCCTGGACCTGGAGGGCACCGACGCCCAGGTCGCGGTCTCCGTCTACGACAGCAGCGCCGCGCTGCCCCGGCGCTTCCCCCGGGATCCCGAACGCGTCGGCCGGCACGGTCTGGAGATAGTGCACGCGCTGGCGGCGGAGGTCGCCGTGGAGCGGGTCCCGGTCGGCAAGCGGGTCCGCGCGCTGATGAGGCTGAGCGACGAGTGACCGGAGCCGGGCCAACTCCCTGTTCGCCCCTGGCGATTTCCCCCAGGGCGGAACGCTGATCCCTTCCCGGCGCGGCCCGGGCTCCTAGGCTGGGAGGGTGAGCAACCAAGCGCCGAACCAAGCCCGCGTCATCCCGCTGCGCCCGCCCGCGCGCCAGGAGCCCCCGCGCCCGGAAACCGCCGCACCCGCGCCCAGGGAACCCCTGTGGCGGGACCTGGTCGGCGATGTCCTGCGGCGCGAACGCCTCGCCCAGGAGCGCACCCTGAAGGACGTGGCCGACGCCGCCCGGATCTCGATGCCCTACCTCTCCGAGGTGGAGCGCGGCCGCAAGGAGGCCTCCTCCGAGGTCCTCGCGGCCGCCGCCCACGCCCTCGGACTCGGCCTCGGCGACCTGCTGTCCCGCGCCCAGGGCGAACTGATCCGGCTCACCAGCCGCCACAGCCCGGTCCGCAGCCGCAGCACGGCCGGTTCGTCGTACGACGGCCTCTGCCTGGCCGCCTGACCCAGCCGCCCCGGCGCCTCACACCCCGACGAGGCGCCGGCTCACCACCTGGTCGGCGAGGCCGTACGCCACGGCCTCCTCGGCGGTGAACACCTTGTCGCGGTCCATGTCGGCACGCAGTGTGCTGACGTCGTGGTGGGTGTGCCGGGCCAGCACCTCCTCGACCTGGGCGCGGATCCGGACCATCTCCTTGGCCTGGAGCGCCAGATCGGAGACCGTGCCCTGCCGCCCGCCGCTGGCCGGCTGCCCGAGCAGCACGCGCGCATGCTCCAGGACGGACCGCCGTCCGGGATCCCCGCCTGCCAGCAGTACGGCCGCCGTGGACGCCGCCTGTCCGACGCAGACCGTGGAGATCGGCGCCTGGACGTAGGTCATCGTGTCGTAGATGGCCATCAGCGAAGTGAACGAGCCGCCCGGGGAGTTGAGGTAGATCGCGATCTCGTTCTCGGGCGCCGCCGACTCCAGATGGAGGAGTTGCGCGATGACGACATTGGCCACCCCGTCGTCGATCTCGGTACCGATGAAGATGATCCGCTCGTTCAGCAGCCGGCTGAACACATCGAAGGACCGCTCGCCCTGCGGGGTGCGCTCGATGACGTTCGGAATCGTGTAACTGCCCATGACTACAGCCCCATCCGTCGCTTCGAGGCGGCCGGGCGGACGTCGGTCAGCGACTCCACCACCCGGTCGACCATGCCGTACTCCTTGGCTTCCTCGGCCGTGAACCAGCGGTCCCGGTCGCCGTCCCGGGAGATCGTCTCCGGGCTCTGGCCGGTGTGCTCGGCCGTGATCCGCTCGATGGTCCGCTTGGTGTGCTCCAGGTTCTCCGCCTGGATCTCGATGTCCGCGGTGGTGCCGCCGATTCCGGCCGACGGCTGGTGCATCATGATCCGTGCGTTCGGCAGGGCGAAGCGCTTGCCCGCGGTGCCGACGCTCAGCAGGAACTGGCCCATGCTGGCCGCGAAGCCCATGGCGAGCGTCGAGACGTCGTTGGGGATCAGCCGCATGGTGTCGTAGATGGCGAGGCCCGCGTGCACCGAGCCGCCCGGGCTGTTGACGTACAGGCTGATGTCGGTGCGCGGGTCCTCGGCGGACAGGATCAGCAACTGCGCGCAGACCCGGTTCGCGGAGACCTCGTCGACCTGGGTGCCCAGCAGCACGATCCGCTGCCCGAGCAACTGGGCCGCCAGCTGGTCGTCGAACCGGGTGAGCGCGGTGTCGCCCTCCTCCGCCCGCGGCGCGAGCGTGGTCATTGGAGTCATGGGATCTCCTCGTCGTGGCGTGGATGCCGTCGACTCCACTGTTGACCGCGGACCTGGTCCGGCGGGGATTTCTCTGCCCGCGGCAGATCTGCCGCGAGCAGAGCGCCTTCTCAGTCCTTCGCGCGCAACTGCCGGAAGAACGCCCGTACGTCGCCCACCAGCAGGTCCGGCTCCTCCATCGCAGGGAAGTGCCCGCCCCGGTCGAACTCGGTCCAGCGCACGATGTTCTCGGTCCGGTCCGCCTTGTGCCGCAAGGGGAGTTGCGGCTCGGCCGGGAAGAGCGCGAGGGCCGTCGGCGCGGTCGACGGCCCGGACTGCTTGGCTGCCCAACTCGGGTCGTGCGCCCGCTCGTAGTAGATACGGGAGGCCGAACCCGCCGTCCCTGTCAGCCAGTACAGCATCACATTGGTGAGCAGCCGGTCCCGTTCCACCGCCTCCTCCGGCAGCTCCGTCGAGTCCGTCCACTCCCTGAACTTCTCCACGATCCACGCCAGTTGGCCGACCGGAGAGTCCATGAGCGCGTACGCCAGGGTCTGCGGCCGGGTGGCCTGCAGTACGGCGTATCCGGTGCCCTCGCGCGACCACTCGGCCCACCGCCGCCACGACTCCAGCGTCCGCTCGCGTTCCCCGGGGTCGAGCGCGTCCAGCTCCTCCCGCGTGGGTTCGTGGGTCGCCTGCGCCCCGGGCAGCAGGTTCAGGTGCACGCCGATCAGCCGGTCCGGGTGGGCGCGGCCCAGCTCGCGGGAGATCGCCGCGCCCCAGTCACCGCCCTGCGCCCCGAACCGCCCGTAGCCCAGCCGCGTCATCAGCTCGACCCACGCCGAGGCGACCCGGGCCGCCTCCCAGCCGGTGTCGGTCGTGGGCCCGGACAGCCCGAACCCCGGGATGCTCGGCACGACGACATGGAAGGCGTCGGCCGGATCGCCCCCGTGCGCGGCCGGGTCGGTCAACGGCCCGACGACATCCAGGAACTCGACGATCGAGCCCGGCCAGCCGTGCGTGATGATCAGCGGCGTGGCGTCCGGCTCCGGGGAGCGGATATGGGCGAAGTGCACGTTCGCCCCGTCGATCGTCGTCGTGAACTGCGGCCAGGCGTTCAGCTCGGCCTCGGCCGCCCGCCAGTCGTAGGCGTGCCGCCAGTGCCGTACGAGCTCCTTCAGGTAGTCGCGGGGGACACCGTAGGACCAGCCCACGCCCGGCAGCTCGTCGGGCCACCGGGTGAGGTCCAGCCGGCGGTGGAGATCGTCGAGGTCGCTCTGGGGTACGTCGATCCGGAAGGGCCGGATGCCGTCGGGGGTGGGCGTCGAAGTCATGACCGTAAGGCTAGGCGCGGACGGTGTACGGGCCATCTGGATTAATCGGCCGCCCCGCCGATGAGTTCCGGCGCGAGGATCGGTCGATACAGGTGACCGCGTTCCACGCCCCAGGAGGTACCCATGGCCAGCAACGGTTTCACCACGTGTCTCTGGTTCGACAACGAGGCCGAGGAAGCCGCCCACTACTACGTCTCGGTGTTCAAGAACTCCAGCGTCGGCAAGGTCGCCCGCTACCCGGAGGGCGCCCCGCGGCCCGCCGGCACCGTGCTGACCGTGGAGTTCACGGCCAACGGCCACAAGTTCCTTGCACTCAACGGCGGCCCGGAGTTCAAGTTCAACGAGGCCGTCTCCTTCATGATCTTCTGCGAGAACCAGGAGGAGATCGACTACTACTGGACCAAGCTCACCGAGGGCGGCGGCGAGCCCGGCCCCTGCGGCTGGCTCAAGGACAAGTACGGCGTGTCCTGGCAGGTCATCCCGGACAGCCTCGACGCCATGATGACCGACCCGGACCCGGAGAAGGCGGCCCGCGCCACCCAGGCGATGCTCGCCATGGGCAAGCTCGACATCGCGGCCCTGGAGAAGGCCTACGCGGGCGAGTGATCCCGGGCGATCACTCGGGTGACCTCCTGCGCCATCCGCAGGATGCCCGGCGAGCGGACCGGGCACGGCTTCGGGGTCGAGGTGGTCGGCGCCAGACAGAAGTGCAGATAGTCGTCGTCGCGATGCAGGGCGGTACGGTCGCGGCCCGGCTCGGTGCAGTAGTCGGGGTGCTCGCGCTCGTAGCTGGTGCACGGCAGTTGCCGCACCCAGGTGTACCGGGCCCCGTCGGCGCTCACCGTCCGCCCGGCGTCCGCGACGAGGTCGCCCGAGGCGTCGGCCTGCCGCTCGTACAGGTCGTTGACTTGGCGGACCCGGTCGGGGGTGATCGGGTCCGGGCCCTGGAGCACCCACACGATCCGCGGGCGCCGCTCCCCTCCGGCCGCGGCTATCTGTTCGGTGAGCTTCTTCAGGTCCGCCGTGTACCGGTCGAAGTACGTCCGAGGATCGGCGTCGTGCGTGATGCCGTCCATGCACGGCGTGTAACCCCAGGCGTTGCCCCAGAACTGGAGCACCACGAAGTCCGGCCGCCGCTCCCGCACCAGCGCGGCGGCCTTGTCCGCGTCCGGCACCAGCGACCGCTCGCGGCTGCCCTCCAGGTAGTCGCAGGGCGTGGTGCCCGAGTACGGGGCGCTGGTGTAGGTGGCGCGCAACTCCCGGCGGAGCTCGGTCCCGAGCACCTTCTGGGCCTCCATCGCGAGTGAGTCACCGAGGTAGAGCACCCTCGGCGCCTTCACGGCGGCGGCGCTCGGCGAGGCGGGGGCCCGCTGCTGCGTGGTGGCCGATGCCCTCGGCACCTCGGGCGCCGGCGCCTGCTCGGCCCCCGACGTCGGATCCCCGCATCCGCCGAGCACTGACACGGTGAGCAGCAACCCCGCCATCCACGCCTTGCGCATGCGGCAACTCCCGCCCCGGAGACCGAAAACGGCTCCCCAGGCAAGCACAGCGGGGCGATGGGGGGAAGACTTGCGTCAACCACACTCCGCGGGCCTGGCGCGTTTCACACCCGGTCGGCCGCGATCAGCAAGTACTGGAAGCTGCCGTTCCGGTAGGCGGTCAGGAAGGTGTCCTCGATACCGGTGACCAGGTGCTCGGCCTGGCGGCGCAACTCCCAGTACGGGAGGGTCGCCGCGGTCAGGTCCTGCACATGCACCGGCACGAGCCGGTTGCGGGCCATCGCTCGGAAGTACGCCGAGCGTGGGTGGATGTCGCAGATGTAGTGGGCGTTGATGAGAGACACCTCGCGGGAGGCGCGCCCGTAGGTGTCGTTGTAGCAGCCGGTGATCACCACATAGCGTCCGCCGCGGCGCAGCAGCCGGGCATGCTCGGCGAAGAGCAGGTCGAGCTCGACGTACATGGTGGACTCGTTGTTCCACGAGGCCGCGAACGCGCCGGAGGGGAACCCGGTGTCGAGCATGTCGCGGCAGTGGTAGCGCACGCTGTCGTCGATGCCCCGCTTACGGGCCTGCTCGTTCGCGAACTCGGCCTGCTTGGCGGAGATCGTGACCCCGTCGGCGGCGCAGCCGTAACGCAGATGCGCCACGACACTGCCGCCGCCGCGTCCGCAGCCGGCGTCGAAGACGCGGTCGGCGGGGGAGAGGGGCCCGAGCCGGGCGGCGAGCAGCTCGGCCTGGGCGTGTTCGAGGCGGTGCAGTTCGGCGGTGATCCGCTCCTGGCGCAGCTCGGGGTCGTTCCCCTCCAGCACCGACCAGTCGACGTCACCGACGCCGTAGTGGTGGTGATACAGGTCGTCGATCTTTCCGAGTTCGAGGTTGACCGGGTTCTCCTCGGCGTTCCAGTAGTCCGCCACACGGTTCTGGTACGTGGACTGGGGCGGCACCGGTGCTGTGGCGGTGCCGACGTCGGTGGAGCTCAACGCGGGTTCCTCCTGGTCCTTCTGACATGACGTCAGGGTGGGGGGTTACCAGTAGTCGGGCAGGTGGTAGCGGTGGGTGTTGGTGGCGTGCCACTCGTGGTTGCCGGCGACCCAGGCCGCGAGGCCCTCGGTATAGCGCTCGACGACGGGCGAGAGGGCGGAGACCACCGCGGCCTCCTCCTCGAAGGCCTCCATGATCCGGTTGTGGATCTCGACGGACTCCAGATAGGCGGCCTTCAGCCCGCACCGCTCGTTGGCGGCGACGACCACGGGCAGGTTGAGATGCGTCGGGTCGCTCGCCAGCTCTTTGGTGAAGGAGTACAGGTCGTTGACGATCGTGGTGGCGTTGCAGGCCAGCGCCGTCACCCGCTGGATCTCGGGGCGGGCGTACACCGCCTCGGGCAGCTCGTAGCCGTCCACGGCGTCGACCAGCGACAGACAGGGACGGAAGTTGTTGAACTGCCGCATCGTCAGGTACTCCCACACCCGCGGCATGTACTCGGTCTCCGCCCACGCGGCCTCACCGAGGTACCCCAGGTGCAGTCGTGCGATGTCGTGCACGAACCGGTCGGTCTGGCTGGGCGTGGCGAAGGCGGCGTAGTCCTTCAGGGCCCAGTGGTAGGAGCGCAGCGGGCCGTCCGCCTGGACGCCGAGCGCCCACTGGTCCTGCATCTCGGGGTCGCCGTGGTACGGGTCGAGGGCCGACTGGGCGATGATCAGCCGCCCGCCCAGGCCGCGGGCCGATCCGCCCTTGCCCTCGTCTGCCTCGCAGTAGCAGTTGTCGACGATGTTCTCGGCGAGCAGCAACTTGCCTGCGGCGGTGAGGCGTTCCAGATCGGCGGCGCCGGGATGCTGGAGCACCACCGCCCGGCCGAACTGGAACCCCGCGAAGTCGCCCGACCACGCCTTGGGGAACAGATCCAGACCGTGCGCCCACGTCTCCAGGCGCAGATCGACCTCCTTCACCTTCTCGGGATCGGCGGGGACCGCCGGCCGGTACAGCAGGCCGGGCACGGCCCCGCCGCGCCGGGCCCGGACTGTGCGGGCGAGGCTCGGCGGGCCGGGCGCCCGGAACGAGGATGTGCTCATCGACGTACTCCACCCGTTCAGTCGGCGGTCCGGCCGATCTGGACGTTCTCCAGGATTCCGGCGGCGTCCGGCACGAGGATCGCCATGGAGTAGTAGGCCGTGACGAGGTAGCGCAGGATCGCGGTGTCGTCGATGCCCATGAACCGCACGTTCAGGCCCGGTTGGTACTCCTCGGGGATGCCGGTCTGGTACAGGCCGACCACCCCCTGGTCGGCCTCGCCGGTGCGCAGCGCGATGATGCTGGTGGTGTGCTGCGGCCCGATCGGGATCTTGCCGCACGGGAAGAGCGGCACGCCCCGCCAGGCGGGCACCTCGTGGCCCTCGACGGTCACCGTGCCGGGGACCAGGCCGCGCCGGTTGCACTGCCGGAAGAACGCCGCGATGGCCTTCGGATGGGCGAGGAAGAGCCGGGTCTTGCGGCGCATCGACAGCAGCTCGTCGAGGTCGTCCGGGGTCGGCGGTCCGGCGAAGGTGCTGATCCGCTGGTCGTAGGCGGTGCTGTGGAGCAGCCCGAACTCGCGGTTGTTGACCAGCTCCCACTCCTGGCGTTCGCGGATCTCCTCGATGGTGAGCCGCAGTTGCTGCTCGGTCTGGTCCATCGGGTCGTTGTAGAGGTCGGCGACCCGGGTGTGCACCCGCAGCACAGTCTGGGTGAGGGACAACTCGTACTCGCGCGGCGCGAGTTCGTAGTCGACGAAGCCGCCGGTGAGCACCGGCTCGCCGACATGGCCCGCCTGCACGGGCACATCGGCCTCGCCCTTGCGGTTCATCGGCTTGCCCTGCCGCTCCGCGTAGGCCTCCAGATGGGCGGCTAGCGAGGGGGCGCGGTCGACGTGCTCCATGATCGCGTCCCAGGACAGCACCAGTACGACACCGGACGTCTCCGCGCGGACCGAGCTGAGCCAGAGCGGGTCGGCGCGGCCGACGGCCTCGTCGCCCATGCCCTCGCCGTCGGTGACGACGCCGATGACCTCCTCCTCGCCGTACTTGCCGGCGGTGAAGCGGGTGAAGCGGCCGTGCACGACGAGGTAGGCCTCGGTGACCGGCTGTCCGGCCTCGAACAGGATCTGCCCGGCGCGCACCTCGCGGACCCGGAACCGGGAGGCGACCTGCTGGAGGACCTCGAGGTCGGAGTAGCCGCGCAGCACCGGCAGTTCGGTGAGGGTCTGGGGGATGACCTTGACGTCGTCGGCGCCGTTCTGCTCGAACTGCACCCGGCCGCGGCCGATGCGCAGTTGCAGCCGCCGGTTGACCCGGTAGGCGCCGCCCCTGACGTCGACCCAGGGCAGCGTCTTCAGCAGCCATCGTGAGGTGATGGCCTGCATCTGGGGTTCGGACTTGGTGGTCGTGGTGAGTTGTCGGGCCGCTTGCGTGCTCAGGCTGGTGAACGGGGGAGCGGTGGTGGCGGGGTCGTCGACGGCGGGATTGGCGGCGCTTTCGGGTGCGGACACAGTCCCTCCCTGGAGGGTGGAATCAGGGGTGAGCGGTGTGGTCGGTGAGACGGCAACCTCGTGGCGCGGGGTGGACAGCACGCGCTGCCTGTACACAAGGCAAACAGCGGCGGTGAGGGCCGGGAACCGCGTGAAAGGGGCGGGTTCACGCGCCGGATGTGCAAACCGCCCGATCGGGGTGGACTGCGAAATCGCGTGTGATCGCACGCCGGTCGACATCGCCCGGACGGGCGGCGCACGGGGAGCGAACGGGCCGTGCGCGCATACCCGCACGCGCGGTCAGGTCACGTCGTTCACCAGCACCGCGGCCCCGTCGAACCGGCCGGCCTTGAGGTCCCGCAGCGCCTCGTCGGCCCGGGACAGCGGATAGCTGTGCGTGGTGGCGCGTACGCCGTGCCGGGCGGCGAGAGCCAGGAACTCACGGGCGTCCTCCCGGGTGTTGGAGGTGACGCTGCGCAGTTCCTTCTCGTAGAACAGCTCGCTCTCGTAGTGCAGGGGCGGAGTGTCGCTGAGGTGGATCCCGGCGACCGCGAGGACTCCGCCGCGGTCCAGTGCCCGCAGTGCCACCGGGACCAGGTCTCCGGCAGGGGCGAACAGGATGGCGCTGTCGAGCGGCTCCGGCGGCCGCTCGTGCGCGTCGCCCGCCGACGCCGCCCCCAGTTCCAGCGCCAGTCGCCGCGCCGCCGCACCCCGGGTCAGGACATGCACTCGGGCGCCCTCCGCCAGCGCCACCTGGGCGCACAGATGGGCGCTGCCCCCGAATCCGTACAGACCGAGCCGCCCGCCCGGCGGGAGCGCTGATCGGCGCAGCGCCCGGTAGCCGATGATCCCGGCGCACAACAGGGGCGCGAGCGCCACGTCGTCCAGGCCGCCGGGGAGCGGGTGGGCGAAGGCCGCAGGTACGGTCGTGTACTCGGCGTAGCCGCCGTCCGCGTCCCAGCCCGTGTACCGCGAGCCCGGGCACAGGTTCTCCGCACCGCGCAGGCAGTAGGCACAGGTGCCGTCCGTATGCCGCAGCCAGGCCACTCCCACCCGGTCGCCGAACGCAAAGCCGCTCACCTCCGCGCCGAGCCCGGCGACGTCCCCGACGACCTCGTGCCCGGGCGTCACCCCGGGCCGGTGCACCGGCAGGTCACCCTCCGTGACATGCAGATCGGTGCGGCACACCCCGCACGCCCGCACCCGCACCAGCAGCTCGTCGCCCGCCGGCTGCGGCACCGGCTTCTCGACGAACCGCAGCGCCCCCTCCTCGATCGGCCCCGGTGTGCTCACCG
The DNA here is from genome assembly GCF_036173105.1 of Streptomyces sp. NBC_00287. Taxonomy (NCBI): domain Bacteria; kingdom Bacillati; phylum Actinomycetota; class Actinomycetes; order Kitasatosporales; family Streptomycetaceae; genus Streptomyces; species Streptomyces sp. NBC_00287. Next base: position 569,048 of record NZ_CP108053.1, on the reverse strand, counting down.
ACCACGCGCGCATCGTCCCGTCCGTCATCGCGCTCCCCGTCCCGCCGACACCGTTTTCTCCCAGTCTGGAACGGACCGTGTCGTTCGGCGCGCGGTTCGGGCCGGGGATGGCTAGCGTGTGGAAGCGGACCGAACCCACCGATCGGAGAGGCCGCTGTCATGGCCGTTCAGCCAGAGGGAACCCCCTGTTGGGCCGATGCGATGTTCACCGACGTCGAGGGAGCCAAGAGCTTCTACGGCGACGTCCTCGGCTGGACCTTCGGCGAGGAGTCGTCGGAGTTCGGCAATTACACCCAGGCCTACGTGGACGGCAAGGCGGCCGCCGCCGTCGTCCCGCCCATGCCCGGCCAGGAGGGCCAGTCCCAGTGGTGCCTCTACTTCGCGTCCCCGGACGCCGCCGCCACCGCGCGGCGGATCCGGGAGAGCGGCGGCGAGCTGCTGATGGAGCCGATGGAGGTCGGTGACTTCGGCACCATGTGCCTGGCCCGCGACCCGGGCGGCGTCGTTTTCGGCGTCTGGCAGGCGGGCAGCCACGAGGGCTTCGAGGCATCGGCCGAGCAGCCCGGCGCGTTCTGCTGGGCCGAGGTCTTCACCCGTGAGCCGGACAAGTCCGACGCGTTCTTCCCTGCCGTCTTCCCGCGGTACACCGCGCAGCAGATGGAGGACGACGGGGTCGACTTCCGGATCTTCAACGTCTCCGACGCCCCCGTCCTCGGCCGTATGAAGATGACCGAGGAGTTCCCGCCCGAGGTACCGCCGTACATCAACGTGTACTTCAGCGTCGCCGACTGCGACGAGGCCGTGTCGAAGGCCACCAAGCTCGGCGGGGTGCTGCGGTTCGGGCCGATGGACAGCCCGTTCGGCCGGTTCGCAGCCCTCAGCGACCCGCAGGGCGCGAACTTCTCGGTGATCGACGTCACCTCCACCCAGGGCGAGATGCCCAAGCTCACCGACGTCTGAGCGGGCACGCCTTCGGCCCATGGCATGATCGGAACATGCGTGAACGAGTAGTGGCCGCGTGCGACGGGGCTTCGAAGGGAAACCCCGGACCCGCGGGCTGGGCCTGGGTCGTCGCCGACGAGAGCGAGACCCCGGCCCGCTGGGAAGCCGGACCGCTCGGCAAAGCCACCAACAATGTCGCTGAACTCACCGCGCTGGAGCGGCTGTTGGCGGCGACCGACCCGGGCGTACCGCTGGAGGTCCGGATGGACTCCCAGTACGCCATGAAGGCCGTCACCACCTGGCTGCCCGGCTGGAAGCGCAACGGCTGGAAGACCTCGGCCGGCAAGCCGGTCGCCAACCAGGAGCTCGTCGTACGCATCGACGAGCTCCTGGCCGGCCGCTCGGTCGAGTTCCGCTATGTGCCCGCCCACCAGGTCGACGGCGACAAGCTCAACGACTTCGCCGACCGCGCGGCCAGCCAGGCGGCCACCGTCCAGGAGCCCGCCGGCAGTGACCTCGGCTCGCCCGAGCCGCCGGCGTCTCCGGACACCCCCGCCAAGGCGCCGCGCCGCCGCCCCACGGCCGCCAAGAAGAGCGCCGGCGGTTCCTCCTCGCGCACGATCAAGGCGAAGTTCCCCGGCCGCTGTCTGTGCGGCCGCTCCTACGCGGCGGGCGAGCCCATCGCCAAGAACGCGCAGGGCTGGGGCCACCCGGAGTGCCGGGATCAGGCGGCGTCGAACGTGTAGTGCGGGGTGTGGTCCAGCAGATCGGCGGGCCGCACATCGTTCCACGGCTTCATCGTGTCGTTGAGGTCGACCACATTCGGCGTGCCCGCGGCCGGGAGGTAGGCGGAGCCCGGGTGGCGCCGCTGCCAGTCCGCCCACAGCTTGTCCACGTACGCGTGGTGCAGCCAGAACACCGGGTCGTTGGGCGAGACCCCGGTGCCCATCTGCCCGCCGACCCACACATGCACCCGGTTGTGCAGATTGACCCCGCGCCACCCCTCCAGATGGTTGCGGAACCCGTCCGAGCCGCTGTTCCAGGGCGCCATGTCATACGTCTCCATGGCCAGCACGGAGTCCACCTCGGCCCGGGTCGGCAGCTGCCGACCGCCGCCGCCGAGGGCCCGGCGCAGATAAGTACGGCCGTCTATGCGGACGTTGACCGGCCAGTTGCCGGTCGAGGCGGCGAACGGACCGTCCATCACCCGCCCGTCCAGGCTGCGCCCGGTGCCGCCGAGAAAGTCCGGCGCCCACAGCGAGGCACGCGCCGTGCGGTCGGCGGTCCAGTCCCAGTACGGCAGCGCGACCGAGGCGTCCACCTCTTGCAGGGCGCGCTCGAAGTCGAGCAGGAATCTGCGGTGCCAGGGCAGGAAGGAGGGTGAACGGTGGCCCGTGCGCTCGCCGTTGTCGGTGTCGGCCACGATGAAGGCGTTGTGTGTGGTGACGAACTCGTCGTAGCGGCCGGTGCGCTTGAGCTCCAGGACGGCGGCGACGAAGCGGCGCTTCTCGTCGGCGGTCAGGATCGCCTGATTCTTGCGGACGGTCATGTGCGAAGGCTCCAGAAAGTGCTTGAGGGGCAGGTCAGTTGGCGGGGAGCGGCAACAGCGCGGCGCCCTGGAGCTCGTCCACCGCGGCGCGCGCGGCGGCGCGCGGGGTGGTCACCGGGTCGTAGTGGCTGACGACGCTGATCCAGCTGCCGTCGGCATTGCGCATCACATGCAGCTCCACCCCGTCGACGAACACGGCATAGCCCCCGCCGTGGTCGTGGTGCCCGCCGCCCGAGCGGGCCCGGCCCTGTATCCGGCGGCCTTTGTAGACCTCGTCGAAGGGCGCGGGGGAGGAGCCGGGGTGGTGGCCGGCGGCCCGGGCGGTGGGGGCGGCGAGGGTGGCGGCTCCGGAGGCGGCGGCGAGGGCGGCCGCGGCGGTGAGCGCGCGGCGACGGCTGAGTTCCGGCATACGGATCTCCCGGTTCGGTTCGGCTGGTGACTCCGTATGCCTATCGGGAGGGCCGAGACCGGGAGAAATCCCTCAGGACTGGTTGGCTACGATCCGGACAATTACCCACATGTCATGCAAGGTTGAACAGAGATGATCTTGCCGTCCCGGGGGCAGGGTGTTCCCCGGAACGGGCAATTCCTTCTTCCGTGACCCCTGATCCGGGTGGTCTTTCGCGGACTGGCGTGCCGCCGGTGGCCTGGGTCACTCCGGGAAACTGACGCGATCCGGAAGCCGGATCACGAGCTCGCCCGCTGCTACTCTCCGTTTCGAAATGATCGCTTTGAGTGATTCCAAGGGGTGCGCGTGAAGGTCGACTGTGTCGGAGGCGGGCCCGCGGGCCTGTACCTCTCGATCCTGCTGAAGCTGCAGGACCCGTCCCACGACATCACCGTCCACGAACGCAACCCGGAGGGGTCGACGTACGGCTGGGGCGTCACCTACTGGCGCGGACTGCTCGACAAGCTCCACGCATACGACCCCGAGTCGGCACGCGCCATCGCCGACCACTCGGTCAACTGGAACGAAGGCGTCGCCCGGGTAAGGGACCTGGCGACGCGTCACAGCGGCGACGAGGGCTTCGGAATCGGCCGCCACCGGCTGCTGGAGCTCCTCGCCGCGCGCGCCCGCTCCCTCGGCGTACGCCTGGAGTACGAGCACGAGATCGACGCGGCCGACCCGCCCGCCGGAGCCGACCTGGTCGTCGCGAGCGACGGAGTCCACAGCGCGCTGCGCACCCACCACGCCGGCCACTTCGGCAGCGAACTCCGACCCGGCCGCAACCACTACATCTGGCTCGGCACCACCAAGGTCTTCGACGCCTTCACCTTCGCCTTCGTGGAAACCGACCACGGCTGGATCTGGGCCTACGGCTACGGCTTCGGCCCCGACCGCAGCACCTGCGTCGTCGAATGCGCCCCCGAGACCTTCACCGGACTCGGCCTCGACGGCGCCGACGAGGCGGAGAGCCTCGCCCTGCTGGAGAAGCTGTTCGCCGACACGCTGGACGGCCACGCACTGATCGGCAGGTCACCGGACGACGGCAGCTCCCCCTGGCTGAACTTCCGCACGCTGACCAACCGCACCTGGTACCGCGACAACCTCGTCCTGCTCGGCGACGCCGCCCACACCACCCACTACTCCATCGGCGCCGGCACCACCCTCGCCCTGGAGGACGCCATCGCGCTGGCCGGAGCGCTGCGCGAGCACACCGCCCTCCCGCGGGCCCTCGCCCAGTACGAACGGCAGCGCAAGCAGGCCCTGCTCCCCGTCCAGAGCGCGGCCCGCTACAGCGCCCAGTGGTACGAGAACCTGCCGCGCTACATCCAGCTGCCTCCCGAGCACATGTTCGCACTGCTCGGCCAGCGGCACTCGCCCCTGCTGCCGTACGTCCCGCCCCAGCTCTACTACCGCCTCGACAAGGCGGCGGGACAGCTGGAGGCACTGCGCCGCCTCAAGCGCTGGCTGGGCCCGAAGGTCGCGCGCACGGTCCACGCCAGGACGCTGACCGCGCGCGAGCGGAGCGATCCGCGAGTGACAGACTGATGCCATGGACGAGCGCACATTCGGCAGGTCGCAGCAGCACGCATCCGTGGTCGGTCTCGGCACCTGGCAACTGGGTGCCGACTGGGGCGACGTGGACGACAAGGAAGCACTCGCGGTACTGGAGGCGGCGGCCGAGGCGGGGGTGACCTTCTTCGACACCGCCGACGTCTACGGCGACGGCCGCAGCGAGGAGACCATCGCCGGCTTCCTGCGCGGCCGGCCCGATCTGCACGTCATGGTCGCCACCAAGATGGGCCGCCGGGTCGACCAGATCCCCGAGAACTACGTCCTGGACAACTTCCGCGCCTGGAACGACCGTTCCCGCCGCAACCTCGGCGTCGACCGGATCGACCTCGTGCAGCTGCACTGCCCGCCGACGCCCGTCTACTCCACGGGCGAGGTGTACGACGCCCTGGACACCCTCGTCGCCGAGGAGCGCATCGCCGCCTACGGCGTGAGCGTGGAGACCTGCGAGGAGGCGCTCACCGCGATCGCCCGCCCCGGGGTGGCGAGCGTGCAGATCATCCTCAACGCCTTCCGCATGAAGCCCCTGCGCGAGGTGCTCCCGGCCGCCCAGGAGGCGGGCGTCGGCATCATCGCCCGCGTCCCGCTCGCCTCCGGCCTGCTGTCCGGCAAGTACACCAAGGACACCGTCTTCCCCGAGAACGACCACCGCACCTACAACCGGCACGGCGAGTCCTTCGACGTCGGCGAGACCTTCTCCGGCGTGGACTACACGACCGGCGTCGAGGCCGCCGCCGAGTTCTCCGCCCTCACCCCGGACGGCTACACCCCCGCCCAGCTCGCCCTGCGCTGGATCATCCAGCAGCCCGGAGTGACCACGGTGATCCCCGGCGCCCGCTCGCCGGAGCAGGCCCGCGCCAACGCGGCCGCGGCCGAACTCCCCGAGCTGCCGAAGTCCACCCTCACCGCGATCCGTGACCTCTACGACCGACGGATCAAGGACCAGGTGGAGGGGCGCTGGTAGGAGCGGGGCCTCCCCCCGCCGAGATCACCCGGCTTGAGCAACTGGAAGACCCTGTCACCAGCAGAAGCTGAGGGCGGGGTCTTCGTGCATGAGCAGCCACCCGCTGACCGAAGCCGACGTATGCGGGGGTCTGTGGATGAGGTGTGAACGGGATCTAGAAACATCGCCTCAGGTGAACCAGTGAACGCGGACCTCCTTGCCCTGGGCGTGAGGCATTCCGGTGCAAGCCCACGCGCCTTCTAAGCGCTTGGTCGCAGGTTCGAGCTCTGCCGAGGGCGCCAAGCCTCCGCCCTCTCATCGGGAAGGGCGCTATTGCTGGTCAGAGGCGGCTCATCGGGCTTGGCGGATGGGCTTCGCGGATGCCGATGAACCCCTGGCAAGAGTCAGCGGATGTCCGGCTGGAGACCATTTTGACCGGCACTCGGCGGATGTTCTTCCCGAAAACTTCCCGACGTTTCGGGGCGGCCTCGACGCGGTCGACGCTAGACGACCGCCTCGTCACGACCATCTGGATGAGGGCAAATCGGCATACAGGTTGAACGAGGGCTGGATATCAGATCATCCTTGCCGCCATGAGTCTCGTCTCCGCCTCCTTCGATGTGCCCGCCATGGGCGACTACGCTTACGACTGGGCCTTGGTCGATGTGGAGACGTCGGGACTCACTGCCCGGCGAGATCGTGTGCTGTCCGTCGCGGTGATCACGATCGGTCCGGAAGGCGAGCAGACCGGGGAGTTCTCGACACTGCTCAATCCGGGGTGCGATCCGGGGCCGGTTGAGGTGCACGGCCTGACCGTCGAGCGACTGCAGGGTGCGCCGACCTTCGACCAAGTGGCCGGGCGGATCGGAGCGATGCTTCAGGACCGGGTCCTCGTCGCCCACAACGCCCAGTTCGACTACGACTTCTTGGCCTACGAGTTCGCCCGTGCGCGAATGTGGCTACCGGTGTCGCAGCGGCTGTGCACCCTGGCTCTGAATCGACAGGTGGATCCGCCGACGGATGACATGAAGCTCGGCACCCTCGCCGCCCACTACGGCGTCCCCCAGCAGCGTGCTCACGATGCGCTGGACGACACCCGTGTGCTGGCCGGGATCCTGCGGGCGTCACTGCGCGAGGCGATGCGGCTCGATCTGCCGTTGCCGCTGGTGACCTGCCCGCCGCGGGCAGAATCCCAGTTCACGCCGAAGCCGCCGAAGACGCCCTGCGCTTACCGCAATCCGGGACAGCTGACTCCCGGCGGGCCGCTCCTGCAGGGAATGAAGGTCGCGATCACCGGGGAGACCGTCCATGCCCGGGCGGAGCTGGTCGGGCGGGCGGTTGCCGCCGGGCTGAACATGATGACCTCCGTCAGCCGGCACACCAGCGTGCTGGTCACCAATGAACCGGCGTCCGGTTCGGCAAAGGCCCGACGCGCACTCGCCGAAGGCGTGCCGGTTATCGACGAGCACACCTTCCTGCGGCTGCTGGCCGACGTATGGCCGGGGACAACGCATGAGGCGACGGCCATCGCTGTCGCCCCGGTGGCCGAGCCGGAAGCAGAAACAGCTGTAGGGCCCGTGGAGTTGGCCCCCGTGACGAGCTCTGCCGCGCCCGCCCCGGAACAGGCAGCAGCCCTCCCCATGGCCGCCCCCGGTGTGTCAGTACCCGCTCCGCGCCAACCGGAGCACTCCGTTGGCACCTTGGACAAGCCTCTGGCGGGGCGTCGCGTGCTGGTGCTCGGTGGCCCCCATGCCGATGCCGCGGCGGCTCGTGCCCGCGTCGTCGAGCTAGGCGGGTCCGCGGCAGTCAACCTGTCCGCCAGCGTCACCCACGTTGTGCTCCTGAAGGGAGGGGAGAGCGACCGGCGCATGAGCCGCATCACCGCCCTCGGACTCCCAGTGCACGACCTCGACTGGCTCACGGCTCCGACCATCCCCGCCTTGGTCGAGGCGGCTCTGCGGCCGCAGGAGCCGCACGTGATGCCGAGAGGCGGTGTCATCGACCTGCCCATGCCGCACGGCAGACCTGCGCCAGAGTGGTACGTCACCGCCGGTTGGGCCCCGCAGTCCGGCTACGAGATCGATGTCGTCGCCTTCCTCCTCGACGAGGACGAACAGGTCACGTTCGACGAGGATCTCATCTTCTACGGAGCTCCAGAGAACCCGGCCGGGACTGTGCGACTGCTCACCGGCGGCCCCGCCGAACAGACCGTTGCCCTCGACCTGGCTTCCCTGCCGCCCGCCACGCGCAAGGTCGTCGTCGCTGCAGCCATCGACGGCGCCGCCACCTTCGGGACGGTCGGTGCGATCCAGATCGGAGCGGCACCCGGCAGCAGCGGAGCACCTCTCGCCCGGGCCACCCTGGATGCCGCCACCACCGAACGCACCATGCTGCTCGCGGAGATCTACCGCAGGGGCCCGATCTGGCGCCTACGCGCCGTCGGTCAGGGTTACGACCACGGCCTCGACGCCCTCGCACGCGGATACGGCGTCGAGATCGCCGACTGAATTGAACGGACTCCCTGTTCGGAAAGAGCGGACGTTGCCTGATTGAACAGCTGGGCATTTCGCGGGCATCGTAGGCAAGGCAGCCAGGGCTACGCGTCCTTGGCGTACTCGACGAATGCCGCCCAGCTGCCTCGCTGGACGGCCAGCATTCCCCGATCGCGCGCCTTCGTGTCTCGAACCAGCACGTGCTCAGGGTCGTTGTCGGCCACTTCAACGCAGTTCTGTGTCTCTGTGTAGGAGCTGGTTCGCCAGTTGAGGGTCATGGGCTGCATGGCGCGCTCTCCTAGTCGCTCGGCATCTGATCGAAGTGCTGGATTGCTTTGGAGATGAGGTCTCGGACGGCGGTGCCGTAGACCGCTGACTGTTTCAAGAGGGCGAACGCCTTGGTGTACAGCTCGATTTCTCGGGGCTGCGTGACGGAGAGCTCCGCCGAGTAGGTCTCGACGAGGACGAGCCGGTCATCGAACATCGAGAACGCGTTGCCCGGCCATATGGAGGTTGGCGCCGACCTGGGGACAATGCCCAGGCTGAGGCGGGGGAGCCTCATCACGGCCAGGAGGCGGTCAAGTTGCCCCCTCATCACTTCCGGGCCCCCGAAGTTGGTGTACAGGGCCTGTTCGCCGAGCAGAACGTTGAAGATGCGTTCGCCCTGGTACAGGTACTGCTGCCGCTCCAGGCGCTTCGCCACGGCCGCTTCGGCGTCGTTGGGAATCTCGTAGTAGCTGACGCCCTGCTGAAAGACTTCGGCAGCGTAATCCGCGGTCTGAAGGGTGCCCCAGACGACCGTGGGGTGCCAGATGCGGAAGACCTTGGTCTTGGCGTACACCGGAATGGCTTGGCGCTGCCGCTTTTCGACGCCGGTCTGGAGTTGTCGGCGCCACTCGAGCCACAGCTCGTCGACATGGCGGACGATCGCGACCAAGTCCCCCAGTTGGTCGCCCTGGCCGGTCATCTCGCACCAGACGCGGATGTCGTCCTCGCTGGGGCGCTGCTTGCCGTTCTCGATGCGGGAGACCTTCGACTCCTGCCACGAGGTGGCACGCGCGAATGCCCGGCCGCTGGTGAAGCCGGCGTCCTTGCGGAAGCCGCACAGCCGGGCACCGAGCGCTTGCAGTGCCTCTTCTACTTGCGTGGTCACGGGTCGGTCAGGGCTTGTACTCGGGGTGGGGGATGGCGGCGGCCCACAGGAGGTCCCGCAGGCGCACACACTCGGCCACGATGTCCGGGTCTTCGACGATCTCCGATCCGAGGACTCTGCCGTCGGAGTCGAAGTGGCCCACGGCGAGAAGGCGGTCGTCGTACAACCACCAGTCGTTGCCTCCCACGGGGAACTTGACGCTCTCGGGCAAGCGGTGTCGGGGCAGCCAGCGAATCTGTTCGCCTGCCTTCTCGTTGAGGGTGGTGGTGGCGTGCTCCCATTGGATGTAGGGAGTGTGCGGCTCCGTGACCACGCGGACGCGTCGGACGGTTTTCCCATCCCCGGTGACGCGCCGCATGAGCTGCGTCCACGGTTCCATGTAGGAGTAGTCGACGGCCTCGCCGCGCAGCCAGCTCGGGAACGGACTGTCCTCGGCGGGGACGGAGTAGTCGTCCCGCAGCTCCAGATGGAATGCGTCCTGCGCGAAGCTCTCAAAGAGCTGGTTGCGCTCGGCGCTGGAGATCAGCTCCACGCGGTTCCTCCAGTAGGGCGGTGATCGCGGCCTTGGGAACCTCGACCACGGTCTCGTAGTCCGGAATCTCCATCTGGGTCACGGCCTCGGGGTCAGTCACCTCGCGGCCCTGGACGACGAACGTACCGCCGGGTGTCAGGATCATGATCGGGTCGTCGAGGCGCTTGATCTCCCCGGCCGGCAGGCCGTCTTTCGTGAGGTGCTCGAACAGCTCCGTAGGCACCTCCACCGCCGTCTCCCCCTCGGAGATGTCGAGTTGCATCAACAGGTCGTTCGCGAAGATCTTCCAGCCCTGGACGAGGTAGGTGTCCCGGTCTGTGGCGTACAGGGTCGGGCAGTCGCCGACTGTGGAGTTCTTACCAAGGAACCGTAGCTTCATGGTCGTTCTCCTGTCTGCTGCCTTGCTCAGGTTTGCGCGACACGACGATGGTCGAGGAGGCATTCGAGCCCGTCAATCAGCTTGCTGCAAACTCGCGCAATCTTCTTGGGGCTTGGGTGACGGCCGCTCTACGGTCGTCTTCGAACCCGAGCATCCGAGGCAGCCGCCCAAGGTTGCGGTACGGAGGGGAGATGCGTGATGGCCACCGTGACCTACGAACGCAAGGCTCCAGCCGTCGACTGCTCGCCCATCGACACGGAGCTGATCGGGGACAGCACCGACGCAACACTGAAGATGGAGCTGAGCACCTTTCCCCCGAGGACATCAACGTCAGGACGACGGCGATCACCGAGCAGTGGCCCTCCTTCTCGGCGAGAAGGTGGGCGCCGAAGAGGACCCCGCCGTCAGGGACAGCACATTCTTGTTCATGCGGACGTGGCCGGCCTGACCCGCCGTCTGCTGTGGGTGTACACAGTGGAAGACAGCCATGCGCCCTGACCATCCCATGCTGCTTCACCGCTCGTCGGCGCGTACGCGTGCCGCCTGCGGGCCCGAACCAGGCTTCTGGTGCGAGTGGCGTCACGCTGACGGTCGGCGCATCAGCTCGGCCGCACAGCAGACCCCCGCCTCAGCCGTCCGATGGGCCCGAATCCAGATCCGCATCATCGCCTCGGCCGTCGAACCGGCGTTCATCGACCCGCTTGTGGACCTACGCGACCAGGGATGGCGTAACGCCGCCTCCGCCTTGAAGCAGGGAGCGGACTTCACGCTGCCGCTCACGGCGGAACCGCACTCCTTCGTGTGGCACGCCCGTCCCGTCATCTTTCTGCCCCTCGTCGGCGGCCACCCGAGGCCGCATCTCCCGGGAGGCGGTCGGACATGGGTTTGAGGCCGGGTGAGTTGTGGGGCCGTTTCGACTGGCAGAACGGGAGCTGCTTCAGGTGCGAACAGACCGGCGTTCCGGTAGCAGCGATCGGCGACATCACTGTGGCAGACAGGGCGTTTCCCCTCTTCGCCTGCCAGTGGTGCGTCTTCAGGCTCGAACAGCTCCACTGGACGATGAGCGAGCAACCCATCCGCCGGCACCGCGCCCCCAACTCCGCGCTTGCGCAGCCTTACTCCGTCGGTAAGTGGCCCACGAGCGCGCCGTTCGACAGACCGCCCGTCCACATCGCGTAGGAAGCCAGCCGCGCTCTGGGCGGGCCTTCAAACCCCGCTCCCGCTGTTCGAACTGGAGGCTTCCCCTGGCCTCAGAAGGACAGGTCGCAGCGGGAGCGGGCCGCCACATCGAACTACTCCGGCGCGGGGCGCCTGCCTCGCCTCCGACCCTCTGTACCGCCCGTCCCCAACCCCTCGGTGCACGCCGCCGAGAAGGAGAGCGCTCGTGGATGCCGATCCCAACATGACGACGAGGAACAACGCCAGCACCCCTGTGCCCGAGCAGCAACTGCGCGACGCGATGGTCCAGCGGCTGATCGAACTGGGCGCCGCACAAAGCCCTCGCGTTGTGGCCGCGTTCCGTTCGGTCCCCCGACACCTGGCCACTCCCGAGGTGGAGTTGGCCAGAACCTACGACGCCGAGTACGCCGCCGTGACGAAGACGGACGCCACGGGCGTGGACATCAGCTCGGTGTCCGCTCCGCGCATCCAGGCCATGCAGATCGAGCAGGCCGATATCCAGCCGGGGATGAACGTCTTGGAGATCGGCTCCGGCGGAGTGAACGCGGCCTACCTCGCCGAGCTGGTGGGAGAGCAAGGCCGCGTCATCACGATGGACATCGATCGCGATGTCACACAGCGTGCGAAGGACTTCCTCAAGGCGACCGGTCACCGGAACGTCACCGTGATCACTGCCGACGGCGAGCACGGCGTGCCCGGCCATGCACCGTACGACCGCATCCTCGTCACCGTGCAGGCAGCCGACATCCCGCCGGCCTGGATCCACCAACTCACTGAAGGCGGCCGGCTCGTCGCCCCGCTACGGATTCGCGGCATGACCCGCACCATCGCCTTCGTCCGCGACGGCGAGCGTCTGGTCAGCGACGGGTTCGAGCTGTGCGGCTTCGTGCCGATGCAGGGCGCCGGCGAGAACCGCGTGCGCCTGGCCGTCATCCACGACACGGAGGGCGAGGAAGTCGCTCTGCGCCTGGACGGACACCCCGAGCCCGACATCGAGGCCCTGCGTGCCGCGCTGCGCACCGCGCGCGCCGAGGCGTGGTCCGGCGTGACCCTCGCAGGCGATGAGTCCAACGAACACCTGGACCTGTGGCTGACGACCGCCCTGGACAACCTCCCCCTGATGGCGGCGAAGCCCGCCGCCCGGCAACGCGGCCTGGTCGCTTCCGCCTCGCCACTTGGCGTGCCGACCCTCGTGGACGGCGACAGCCTCGCCTACCGCATCGTCCGCGCCACCGACGACCCCGACCGGTTCGAGCTGGGCGCGGTCGGCCACGGGCCGCAGAGCAAGGCCGTCGCCGAGCGCCTGGTCGAGGAGATCCAGACCTGGGACCGCGACCATCGCAGTCACCGTGCGCACATCGAGGTCCAACCGGCCGGAACCCCGGACGACCAACTTCCCGCAGGCCGGGTCATCGACCGGCAGCACACGCGGATCACCATCTCCTGGCCGTGACGCCGCCCGCGTTGCGATCAGGACGTAAGGCACCTCCACCCACCTCTGCAGACGAGGAGAACGCGATGGCACCGCAGAACACAGGCACCACCCTGACGGCCGCCACGGACTTCGGGGCCGACGCAGACTCGGACTTCGACCTCCGTATCGAGACCGTCGCCTCCGCCCCGGTCCTCGGCTCGCTGCTGAACGACACCAGCGACAACTGCGGCTCCACCTGCCAGTCCGCCTGCTCCAACAGCACCTGCATCGGCGGCTGATCCGTCGCGCGGGGGCCGGGCCGAGGCTCCTTGCCGGGCCCGGCCTCCGCGCCCTCGTGACGATGAAGGAGGCGTGTCCCATGTATCGCGCCATTGATGCGGGCATGGTCAGAGCTTCGGTGTTCCCCTTGGCGGCGACGCTGCCTCCCTGGCCAAATCTGTACGGCGACGCGTCCGCCGACGTGCACCCGTTGCGGGAGTGGATCGCTCAGGTCTGGACGGATGACACCGTGGCCGCTGCGATCGAGTTCGCCACCCCCCTCCTTGCCAAGTCCGTTGGGCAGGTGCTGAGCGGAGAACACCGGCGACCACGGATCGTCAGGCGCACGGCTGTCTCTCTGGCTCGCTACCTGCTGCGGATGCAGCACCGCGCCACCCCATTCGGGCTGTTCGCCGGGCCCGCACCCGTACGTTTCGGGGGTACAGCCCGAGTCCAGTGGGGCGCCGATCACCGCGCCTTCGCGCGCGCCGACGCCATGTGGCTGAAGGAGGTCATCGCCGTCCTGGAACGCGATCTGGACGTGCTGCGGCACCTGCATGTCATCGCCGACCCCACCTGCACCGTGCGAGGGGGCAGCATCACTGTGCAGCACCAGCCGGGCGGCGCTGACGGTCCCACCGATACGCGGCTACGGCGCACCCCAGCCGTCGAAGCGGTACTGGCTCTCGCCCGTGCACCCATCACGGTCGGCGACCTCACGACCAAACTGCGCAGCGACTACCCCAACACGCCGCTTGCGGTGATCGAGGACATGCTGCGCAACCTTGTCGCGCACCGGGTGCTTCTGAGCAGCCTGCACGCCCCCATGACATGCGACGACGCGCTCGGTCACCTGATCAACCAGCTCGAAACAGCCGCAGCCGCCTCCGACGCGGTCAGGAAGCTGCGGCAGGTTCACACGCTGCTGACCGCCCACAACAGCGGCCCACTGGACAACCAGCAGTCTCTCCGCGCACAGGCAGGCGCGAGGATGAATGCCCTCACCGGCATCACGGACCGCACCCTGGTCGTCAACCTACAGCCCGACTGCGACATCGTCCTCCCGAAGATCGTGACCCGTGAGGCGGAGCGCGCCCTGGAGGTCATGGCCCGGATCACGCCGTACCCGAATGGCTCTGGGGCCTGGCGGGATTACCGGACGCGGTTCCTTGAGCGCTACAGCATGGGCGCCATCGTCCCCTTGCGTGACCTCACCGACCCAGATGTCGGCCTCGGCCTTCCGGCGGGCTATCGCGGCACGGTCCTGAGACGCCCAGTGGTGGCCACGAGCCGGCGCGACGAATACCTCCTCGCCCTCGCCCAGCACGCTGCCCTCAACGACCAGCGCGAGATCGTCCTCAGCGAGGAGGACATCCAGGCGCTGTCCCTCGGCGAGCCCGACCAGGTTCCCGCGCACGTCGAACTGTGCTTCACCGTGCTGTCGCCCTCCCTGAAGGACCTGCAGCGGGGTCGGTTCACCCTGACCACGGTCGGGCTCTCCCTCGCGGCCGGTACCACTACCGGCCGCTTCCTGACCATGCTGGAGCGACCCGACCGGGAGCGGATGACCGCCGCGTATGCCGACCTGCCGACGCTCACTGTCGGCGCCGCCCGAGGCCAGGTCTCCAGCCCGCCGCTGCGGCTGCCGACGTACAACGTCGCACGCGCCCCGGCTGTCGTGCCGAACGTGCTGTCCATCAGCGAGCACAACCCGCAGGCCACCCTCGACCTGGACGACGTCGGCGTCGTCGCCGACTCCCAGCGTCTGTACCTCGTGCACCTTGCCACCTGCCGGCCGATCGAACCGTCGGTCATGAACGCCGTGGAACTCACCAACGCCACCCACCCACTGGTCCGCTTCGTGTGCGAACTGCCCCGCTCACACGCCGCGGTCCTCCTGCCCTTCGCCTGGGGCGCGGCAGTCCAACTGCCGTTCCTTCCCGAAGTGCGCGTCGGCCGGACCATCCTGTCCGCCGCGTGCTGGCGACTCCGCGCCCGAGACCTCGGCGGGGACAACTGGGCCTTCCGCTTCACCGAATGGCGCATCCGCTACGGCATGCCGCGCACCGTCTACGTGGGCAGCGACGACCAGCGGCTGCGCCTGGACCTCGACATCCCCGCCCACGTCCGGCTCCTTCAGGCCGAGATGGACCGACAGGGAACGGTGGTGCTCCACGAGGCGTCCCCGGAGAGCGCGTTCGGCTGGCTGGGACGCGCGCACGAGATCACCGTGCCCTTCGCCGCCGACCAGCCACCCGCCCCCGCGCCCATCTTCCGGACCACGACCGTGGTGGCGCGCAACTCCGGCCGGATACCGGGCGCAAGCGAGTGGGCGTACCTGAAGCTGTACGGCAACGCCGACCGCGCGCCGGAGGTGCTGACAACCCACCTGCCGCGGTTGCTGAGCGAGTGGGGAGCCGAGGGGCCGGACTGGTGGTTTACCCGCTACGTCGACCCCCACAGCCACCTGCGACTGCGGCTCCGCCTGCCAGACCCGCACGCCTTCGGCGACGCCGCACAGCGCGTCGCAGCGTGGGCGAGCGAGCTGCGCGCCGAGGGCTTGCTCCAGCGCGTGCAATGGGACACCGACGAGCCGGAGACCGGCCGCTACGGTACCGGCACCGTCCTGGAGGCCGCCGAGCGGTTCTTCGCCGCCGACTCCGCCGCCGCCCTCGCGCAGATGGCCCTGCCCATCTCCGATCACCTGCGGCCTGCCGTCACCGCCGCCAGCTTCGTGGACATCGCCGATGCCTGCCTCGGCTCACGCGCAGACAGCCGGGCATGGCTCACGACCAATATCCCGAAGAACGACGGCGACCCCGCACCCCGTGACGTACTCACCACAGCGATCCGACTCATCACCCCGGACCACGACCACGCCTGCCTGCGGTCCCTGCCGGACGGCGCCTACGTCGCCACAACGTGGGCCCGGCGCCGAGGCGCCCTGACCGCCTACCACCAGGCCCTCACCGCCAACAGTGCCGACCCAGCCGCCGTACTGCCATCCCTACTGCACATGCACTACAACCGCACCGCCGGCATCGACCCGGACGGCGAAGCCACCTGCCGCCGCCTCGCCCGCGCCGCCGCACTGTCCTGGATCGCCCGTACCCAAGGAGCCCTGCGGTGACCATCGCCCCACCCGCCATCGAAGCTGGCCTGGCCACCCGGCAGTCTCTCGCGCATGGCCCCCTCGGCATCGCGCTGCTCCACATCGAACGAGCCCGGCGCGGCCTCGCCCCATGGCAGTCCGTCCACCGGCAACTCGCCGCCGTCCGCCCCCTGATCGACGGAGACGATGCCAGCCTGTTCCTCGGCGCGCCCGCGATGACGTATGTCCTGCACCTGGCCGCCGCCGACAGCGACCGCTACGCCGGAGCCCTGCGCACACTGGACGACGTCGTCGCCACACACATCCGCCGCCGCCTCGCTGCCGCTCACGCACGCATCGACCAGGGCCGCTACGCCAGCTTCGCCGAGTACGACCTGTTCCGGGGCCTGACTGGACTCGGTGCCCTCCTGCTGCGGCGCCGACCGGAGAGCGACGAACTGAAGGCCGTCCTGGAGTACCTGGTCCGGCTTACCGAACCCGCGGCTGGGCCCAAGGGGCAACCGCTTCCCGGCTGGTGGGTCGGGCACGCGCCGGCCGGCCAACGGGCGGCAACGCCGGGCGGTCATGCCAACGCCGGTCTCGCCCACGGCATCACCGGCCCGCTCGCCCTTCTCGCCCTGGCCAAGCGCCACGGCATCACCGTGAACGGCCACGACGCCGCCATGGCCCGTATCTGTCGCTGGCTCGATCGCATACGCCGCAGTGACCACCACGGAACTCGCTGGCCGCGCTGGATCGCCACTACAGGCCCGACGTCCGCGGCGCCGACCGCACCGTCCTGGTGCTACGGCGTCCCCGGAGTGGCTCGTGCGCAGCAGCTCGCTGCGATCGCCCTCGGCGACGAGGACCGCAAGAGGATGGCCGAACGCGCGCTCCTGTACTGCCTGTCCGACCCGCACCAGCTCGACCAGCTCACCACCCGCGGCCTGTGCCATGGAATCGGCGGCCTCCTGCGCACCGTGCAACGTGTCGCTGAGGACGCCGAGATCCCCACGGTGTTCACGGACCGACTCCCCGAACTGCGTGAGCGTTTTCTCGCTCTCGCCCCTCCGGAAGATGACGGCTTCCTCGAAGGGGCGGCAGGAGCGGCCCTGGCCTTCCAGAGTCCCGAACCGGGGTCCGCGCCCGCCAACGACTGGGACGCCTGCCTGCTTCTGTGCTGAGGGGGACGACGTGGACCACACGGCCACCAGTGCGATGGAGGGTGCCATCCTGTCCGTCCTGGCGGGAACGCCAATCGAGGAGGCCGCCAGCAGGGTACGCGCATCCCCTGCTCGATTGGCCGACGCAGTTGAGCGGTACCGCGCCGCCGGCCGAGCCGCACTCACCACCTCACCCGCAGGCTGGCACCAGGTGAACATCGAGTTCGCCGACTACCCCACTGCGGAACGCGCCTTTCGTGCGTACATCCTGCCGGCCCTGCGCACCGGGCCGGTCGGAGCATGGTGGTTCTTGCGCAAGTACCCTTGCTGGCGTCTGCGCGTCCAGGCGAGCCCGGAGGCACGGATCAAAGACGCCGTCGCGCAGGTCACCGACGTCCTCGACAGCGCACTGTCCTGGGGCGTGGCCAAGGGGTGGTGGTCTTCCCTGTACGAGCCGGAAACCATCGCGTTCGGCGGCCCGGAAGGGTTGATGCTCGGGCACGCCCTGTTCCACGCCGACAGCGTCGGCGTGCTCGACTACCACCAGCACGCCACCGAAGGCACCGGCGGCCTCCTCGGAGCCAAAGAGACCTCCCTCCTCGTCGTCGCCCTGTTCCTGCGTGCCGCCGGACTGGAATGGGGAGAACAAGGAGACGTCTGGGGGCAGATCGAAGCCCGGCGACCACTCCCCGAAGATGTGTCCCCGGGCCAGGTGAGCTGCATGGTGGACTCGCTACGGCGCCTCCTGACGCTCGATGCCGGCCCCGCACTCACCGGTGGCCAACTCGCGCTGCTGGGGATCTGGGTTGCCGGCATGGAGCGCGGCGGCCGAGCCCTCGCGGACGCGGCACGCGTGGGCAACCTTCAACTCGGCCTGCGCGGCATCCTGGCACGGCACATTCTCTTCCACTGGAACCGGATGGGCTTCACCACGCGCCAGCAGGCCATCTGGGCACGAGCGGCACGCGAGACCATCCTCGGTAGCTGACCGGCGTTCCACGCCGACTTCACGTGAGCCCCCTGAAGTACCCCGTCAGGCCGTGAAGGCGCCGTCCTCACCGTTCGTCCAGCGACAGTGCCGCTCCGACAATGCCTGACCGCGCAGTTCTCGGTCGGGCGGCATCCGGTTTCGCCTCCCGACGACGAAGAAAATGTCCGCAGCGTTGACGCCGTATTTCGCGCTAATTATGGTGCCGTCGACACAACGAACAGTGTTCGATATATCGAACATGGTCAGTCGTCCTGTCCGTCCCGAGGGCCGAGCCCGACCCGTCCGCGTTCAGACGCCAGGTCCGAGGGTTCTCGATCCCGCCCTCGGCCGTGAGGAGACGTTCTTGCGTGCTCGTTCGCCGACCGGCACTTGCCCAAAACCAGACGTGGTCTGCGCGTTATTCGTCCTTGTCCGCCACGTCCGCCTCCGGGACTCCTCCGAACGGGCCCTTCCTGCGGGCCTGAGCCCCCGTCAGCTCCCCCCACGGAAAGAGCACACGATGCCGTCAGAGCTCAGCAGACGCCGCCTCCTGCAAGCCGCCGGGGCCTCGGTCGCCGCCTCCGCCACCGGCTCTCTCCTCGGCAGTGCGCCCGCCCACGCGGCGGTGGTCCCGCCGGTCCGGTCCGACATCGGGGCCCTGGCGCATCCCTTCGAACTCGGCCAGGTCCGACTGACCGCGAGCCGCTGGCTGGACAACCAGAACCGCACCGCGAGCTACCTGCGGTTCGTCGACGTCGACCGGCTCGTGTACAACTTCCGCGCAAACCACCGCCTGTCCACGGCCGGCGCGAGCCCCGGCGGCGGCTGGGACGCGCCGGACTTCCCCTTCCGCAGCCACGTCCAGGGCCACTTCCTCACCGCCTGGGCCCAGCTGTACGCCGTGACCGGCGACACCGTATGCCGGGACAAGGCGACGTACATGGTCGCGGAGCTGGCGAAGTGTCAGGCCAACAACAGCGCCGCCGGATTCGGCGCCGGATATCTCTCCGGCTACCCCGAGTCCGACTTCACCGCCCTGGAACAGCGCACCCTCACCAACGGCAATGTGCCGTACTACACCATCCACAAGACGCTCACCGGCCTGCTGGACGTATGGCGCTTCATCGGCAACACCCAGGCCCGTGACGTACTGCTGGCCCTGGCGGGGTGGGTCGACGCACGCACCGGCCGGCTGACCGCGGCGCAGATGCAGGCCATGCTGGGCACCGAGTTCGGCGGCATGAACGCCGTACTGACCGATCTCTACCAGCAGACCGGCGACGCGCGCTGGCTCACCGTCGCCCGCCGCTTCGACCACGCCGCGGTCTTCGACCCCCTGGCCGCGAACCAGGACCAGCTCAA
This sequence comes from Streptomyces sp. NBC_00287, assembly GCF_036173105.1. Taxonomy (NCBI): domain Bacteria; kingdom Bacillati; phylum Actinomycetota; class Actinomycetes; order Kitasatosporales; family Streptomycetaceae; genus Streptomyces; species Streptomyces sp. NBC_00287. The sequence goes on along the minus strand of NZ_CP108053.1, from coordinate 549,583 downwards.
CGGCCTGCACGCCAACACCCAGGTGCCGAAGTGGATAGGCGCCGCCCGCGAGTACAAGGCCACCGGCACCACCCGCTACCGCGACATCGCCACCAACGCCTGGAACATCTGCGTCGGCACCCACACCTACGCCATCGGCGGCAACAGCCAGGCCGAGCACTTCCGCGCCCCCAACGCCATCGCCGCCTACCTGCGCCAGGACACCTGCGAGAGCTGCAACACCTTCAACATGCTCACCCTGACTCGGGAGTTGTTCGCCCTCGACCCGAGCCGGGCCGCGCTGTTCGACTACTACGAGCAGGCGTGGCTCAACCAGATGATCGGCCAGCAGAACCCGGCCGACTCCCACGGCCACGTCACCTACTTCACCCCGCTCAACCCCGGCGGCCGGCGCGGCGTGGGACCGGCGTGGGGAGGCGGCACCTGGAGCACCGACTACACCACCTTCTGGTGCTGCCAGGGCACCGGCCTGGAGATGCACACCAGGCTGATGGACTCCGTGTATTACCGCGCCGGCACCACCCTGACGGTGAACCTGTTCGTCCCCTCGGTCCTCACCTGGTCCGAGCGCGGCATCACCGTCACCCAGACCACCTCGTACCCGGCGAGCGACACCACGACCCTGCGCGTCACCGGCAACGCCGCCGGCACCTGGACCATGCGCATCCGCATCCCGGGCTGGACCACCGGCGCCACCGTCAGCGTCAACGGCACCGCCCAGAACATCCCGACCACGCCCGGCAGTTACGCCGCCCTCACCCGCGCCTGGACGTCCGGCGACACGGTCACCGTCCGCCTCCCCATGCGGGTCGTCATGCGGCCGGCCAACGACAACCCCAATGTCGCCGCGATCACCTACGGCCCGGTCGTCCTGTCCGGCAACTACGGCAACACCGCGCTCAGTTCACTGCCGTCCCTGGACACGACCTCGATCAGGCGGACCAGCACCAGCACCCTCGCCTTCACCGCCACCGCGGCCGGCGCCACCGTGAACCTGGGCCCGTTCCACGACGCCCACGGTCACAACTACACCGTCTACTGGAGCACCGGCACCACCCCCACCGTGCGCCTCGTCAACGCGGCCAGCGGTCTGGTGCTGGGCATCCAGGACATGTCCACCGCCGACGGCGGCCGCGCCCTCCAGTGGAACGACTCCGGCACCGCCGACCACAACTGGGAAATGATCAGCGACGGCAGCGCCTTCCGCTTCCGCAACGCCCACAGCGGCAAGGTCCTCGGCGTCCAGGACATGTCCACCGCCGACGACGCGACCGTCCTGCAATGGGCGGACAACGGCACCGCCGACCACCGGTGGACCCTGCTCGACCAGAACGACGGCACCTACAAGATCCGCAACGTCCACAGCGGGAAACTGCTCGCCATCGCGGGCAACTCCACCGCCGTCGGCGCCTTCGCGGTCCAGGACTCGGACGACGGCACGGCCGACAACCGATGGCGTGTCGTGCGCAACTAGCACCCGGGCCCTCGAGAACTGTTTGAACGATCACCGCCGGGTCACCCGGACCCCATGTCGCAGGCAACGGAGAGACGCACCGGTCGCGACGAGACCGAGGAAGAGCGCGCCGACCGTATGTGGTCCGAGCTCATCCAGGAGGTCCGGGTGGCTCAGATGGGTGTGCAGATCCTGTTCGCGTTCCTGCTCACCGTCGTGTTCACCCCTACGTACGCCGACCTGGGCGACACCGAGAAGACCATCTACATCGTGACCGTCGTCCTGGGCGCCGCCGCCACCGGCGCCCTGATCGGACCTGTGTCCCTGCACCGTCTGGTGTCCGGGCGCCGCATCAAACCGCGTGCCGTGGAGTGGGCCTCCCGGCTGACCTTCGTCGGGCTGGTGCTGCTGCTGGCCACGATGACGTCCTCGCTGCTGCTGATCCTGCGGGTCGCCACGGATGACGGCTACGTGCCCTGGCTCGTCGCGGGCGTGGTGCTGTGGTACCTGATCTGCTGGTTCGTCCTGCCGTGGTGGACCCGGCACCGCTATACGTCGAGGGACTGACGCGCCCACCGCCCCATCGTGGCGGCAGTGGGCCGCCCAGCGGCATGCGTACGGCTACTCGGCCGCCCCGGTTCCCTTGGCGCCGCGCAGCGCCGTGATGCACGAGGCGATCGCCTGCTGGAGCTCCTCCAACTGCTGCACCATGTCGTCCTCGACGAACTCCTGCACATCATCGAAGGTGAGCTCCTCGAACACCTTCGTCGCCCGCTGCAGGCTGCTGTAGAACTTCGTCCGCCGCTCCTGGACGCGGAGCTCGGGGTCGGCCTCCACCGTCTCGGCGACGAGGGTCTTCATGGTGTCGTAGGCCTCGGTGGCCCACCCGCCGGTGTCCTCGTCCTCGTCCAGCTCGTCGAGCAGGGACAGATGCCGCTCGGCCTCCTGGCGGAGGTCGGCGGGCGCGTCGATGGTCTGCCCGGCGGGGGTCTTGACCTGGCCGGACTCCGCGATCTGGCGGACGTAGCCGATCCGGTCGGCGGCCCGGCTCTCGCTGGCGACGGCCTTCTTCAGATCGTCGGTGCGCACCACGTCCCGGGCCAACTCGGCCTGGAGTTCCGGGTCTTCCTTGATGCGGTCGAGCAGCGCGCTGCGGGCCGCGCGGGCGGTAGAAGGGTCGGCGAGGATCGCGGCACGCAGCGCGGTGGGGTTCTCCGCGACCTCCAGCGCCTTCGTCGGCCGGATGCCCTCCGCCTCGGCGGCCTCGGCGATGGCCGTGCCCCGCTCGGAGGTGGCGCTGTTGCGGGAGACGTAGTAGCTCAGCCACACGTCGGCGTCCGGCAGCTCCACCGCCGCGCCCGGCTGGAGCGCCTCGAAGTGCGGGACGAGACCGTCGTCGGCGGCCCGGTCCCAGGCCTTGTAGTAGCGCATGACTCGCTCGGGCGAGCAGCCGGCCAGCTCGGCGAACTCCTTCGCCGACACCTTCGGCGTCTCGTCCGCGCCTTGACCGCCGGGGCGCACACTGCGCGCCACCATCAGGCCGAAGGCCCACCCGCCGGTGCGCGCGTACGCCCCGAACTCACGCGCGTCCCGCGCGACGAGGTCGGACAGCGGCGCGGGGGACGACTCGGACGGGGCGAAGGCTAGGGTCACGGAGGACTCTCCTGAGGCTGGGCCGGATTGCATGTGCCGACGGGCAAGCCTATATGCACCTGCATGCGACGGTTTGCCGACCCCGGGTGTGTCACCCGAAGGCGTCCCGCAGCGCCGGCAGCAGTGTCTTCTCCGACCAGTCCAGATAGGCCGGCTGCGACTCCCCGCCGATCTGCACCAGGGCGATCTCGCCGAACCCGGCCTCCGCGTACGGCCGTACGGCCTCGACGAAGGCGTCCGGGTCGTCGCCGCACGGGATGGCGGTGGAGACGTCGTCCGGAGTGACGAACTGGGTGGCCGACTCGAAGGAATCGGGGTGCGGCAGCTCCGAGTTGACCTTCCAGCCACCGCCGAACCAGCGGAACTGCGCATGGGCGCGCTTGACCGCCGTGTCCCGGTCGGGGTCGTGGCACACCGGCAGCTGGCCGACACGCGGTTTGCCCTGGCCGCCGTGCCGGTCGAAGGCCTCCAGCAGACCCGCCTTCGGCTCGGTGGCGATCACCAGGTCGGCAAGCCGGCCCGCGAGTGAGCAGGACTGTTCGCCGGAGACGGCGACGCCGATCGGCGGCGGCTGCTCGGGCAGGTCCCACAGGCGGGCCGAGTCCACGTCGTAGTGGGCGCCGTGATGGGTGACATGGCCGCCGTCGAAGAGCGCCCGGATGATTCCGATCGCCTCCTCCAGCATCTCGTGCCGCACATCGACGGACGGCCAACCACCGCCCACCACATGCTCGTTGAGGTTCTCCCCGGAGCCGAGCCCGAGGCGGAAGCGGCCGTCGGACAGCAGTTGCATCGTGGCCGCCTTCTGCGCGACCACCGCCGGGTGGTAGCGGAAGGTCGGACACGTCACATAGGTCATCAGCGGCATCCGCCGAGTCGCCTGGGCCGCCGCGCCGAGCACGGTCCACGCGTACGGCGAGTGACCCTGCGAGCGCAGCCAGGGAAAGTAGTGGTCCGAGGTCACGGAGAAATCGAAGCCCGCCTCTTCGGCGCGCACCACGTGGTCGACGAGGTCACGGGGGCCGGCTTGTTCGGTCATCATCGTGTATCCGATTTGCACCATGCGGCCCGAGTCCCCGACCCGGGCACGGGAAAACGGCCTGGTGGGTAAGGATGCCGTCATGACGACACGCGCACTGCCCGCCAGCACGCCCGCGTCCCAGGGCGTCGAAGCATCCGGCATCCACGCCTTCCTCGACGCCCTCGAAACCGACCCCGACATCGAGCCGCACAGCCTCATGATCATGCGGCACGGCCGGCTCGTCGCCTCCGGCTGGTGGGCGCCGTACACCGCCGAACGCCCGCAGTTGCTGTACTCGCTCAGCAAGAGCTTCACCTCCACCGCCGCCGGGTTCGCCGTCGCCGAGGGGCTGCTGCGGCTCGACGACCCGGTGATCTCGTACTTCCCCGAGCTCGACGCCGACGTCACCGACCCGCGCAGCCGCGCGATGCTGGTGCGCCACGTGGCGTCGATGGCCAGCGGACACGAGGCCGAGACCGTCGAGCGGGCCCGTGCGCTGGACCCCGACGAGCTGGTGCGAGGGTTCCTCCGGCTCCCGCCGGAGCATGATCCGGGGACCGTGTTCGCCTACAACCAGCCCACCACCTACACCCTCGCCAGGATCGTCCAGCGCGTCTCCGGCCAGTCGCTCACCGACTATCTGCGCCCCCGGCTCTTCGACCCGATAGGCATCGGCGAGGTGGCGTGGCTGCGGGACCGGGCCGGGCGCGAGCTCGGCTTCAGCGGGCTGCACGCCACCACCGACGCGATCGCCCGGCTGGGACAGCTCTACCTGAGCCGCGGCATGTGGGACGGACGGCAGGTCCTGCCCGAGTCCTGGGTGGCCGAGGCCACCCGCCTGCACACGGCGAACGATCAGGGACCGATGGGCGGCGCGGACTGGCGGCAGGGGTACGGCCTGCAGTTCTGGATGTCTCGGCACGGCTACCGCGGTGACGGCGCCTATGGCCAGTTCTGTATGGTCCTGCCCGAGCACGACGTGGTGATCGCCACGACCGCGGCCACCGTGGAGATGCAGCGGATGCTGGATCTGGTCTGGACGCATCTGCTGCCCGCCTTCGGTCCCGCGCCGCTGCCCGGCCGGGAGGAGGCGGACGCGGCCCTGGCCGAGCGGCTGGCCGGGCTCGCGCTGTCACCGGCCGCCGGAAAGGCCGCGCCGGAGGAGTGGTCCGCCGTCTCCTTCGGCTCCGACGGGATCTCCGCGGAGGTCATCGCGGATCCGGACGGCCACCGGCTGACCCTCGTCGAGGACGGTCACCGGCTGGAACTGCGGCTCGCGGACAGCGGCTGGAGCGTCGCCGAGGCGCCGGTCCCCACCGCGGTGAGCGGCGGCTGGACCGACGCCGACACACTGGAGGTGGACGTGCTCTTCCTGGAGACGCCCCACCGTCTCGCCGTGACCTGCTCGCTGCCGGACCGCACGTGCACGGCACGCTGGCGCACCCAGCCGCTGCACCCCCGGCCGCTCAGCGCGATGGGCGCGCCCCGCCGGTCAGTCTGACGGCTCCTGGAACGTGCGCAGGGCGGTGGCCAGGGCCTCGCGGTTGTCCGCGTCGTCCCAGTCGGCCGCGGCCGCCGTCCAGCGCAGCGAATAGCCGCGCCCGCCGCCGATGAGGTAGCCCCGGCCGAAGGTACGGACCCGGGTGCCGTCGGCGTTCGCCAGCCACTCCATCTCCGCGGCCTCCCGGCCCCGGTACGTCGTCGCCCGGATCTCGCCGATCCGCCGGTAGCCGCCGGCCTGCTTCAGACCGGGCTCCACATCCCGCCAGACGGCGACGGGATCGGGGCCGACCCGTTCGCTGTAGGTGACGGTGAGCGTCCGTGGGTCGCCCTCCGCGCCGAGGACGACCCGGTACGCCAGATCCGAGACCCGGTTGGTGCTCAGCGGCTGCCAGCCCTCCGGGAGCGTGACGGAGAAGCCCTGGGGGGAGTCGTAGCGGCCAAAGGGCGATTCCGTGGGGGTGGGCGATGGCGTGGCCGACGGACTGGGGGAGGCGGAAGCGGTCGCGGACGGGGTCGTCGCGCCGGGCTTCGCCCCCGCGGCGGGGGAGTCCGAGCCGCCCGGCAGCCGGTCGGTCACCGCGAGAACGGCGACCGCGACGGTGACGACCGCCAGCGCGGTCCCGGCGATCATGGTGCGGTTGCTCCAGCCCGGGCAGTGCGCGTAACGGCCGCGCAGCCGGGGGCTCGGCATCGCCACCGCGGTCTCCTCGTCGAGGGTGCGGACGAGGGCCTCGCGGACCACCGGGCGGGGCAGCCGCTCCACCGGGTCCTTGCGCAGCAGGCCCTGCACGGCCTGGGTGAGCGGCCCGGCACGCACCGGGGTGCGCAGCGGCAGCCGGTCCACGCCCTTCAGCGTGGCCTCCGGCCGCCCCCGGTCCCGGAAGGGCGGGCGTCCCTCCAGCATGGTGTAGAGCAGCGCGCCCAGGCTCCACATATCGGTGGCCGGCCCGAAGCGCTCGTCGCGTGCCTGCTCGGGGGAGGCGTAGGCGGGGGCGGAGAGCCGGGGCGCGAGGGTGGCGCCGGCCAGCCCGAAACCGGTGACGACGACGGAACCCTCGTCGCGCACGAACACCTGGGCAGGGCTGAGTTCGCCGTGCGTGATGCCCTGCCCGTGCGCGGCCTCCAGTACGTCGAGCAGTTCCAGACCGATGCGCGCGGCCCGGACATAGTTCAACGTGCCCCGCTGGGCAAGGAGTTCGCTCAGCGGCACACCGTCGATCCACCGAGTGACCACCCAGAGCGTGCCCGACTCCTCGACGACATCGACGACTTCGGCGACCCGGTCGGCAACCATCAACGCCATCCGCTCGGAGGTCCGAACGACGCGCGCGGTGATCCGGCGCGCCTCCTCCCCACCCGGATCGTCCGGCAGCCCGATCTGTGTGATCAGAACGGGCCGCTCCACCCCGATGTCCTCGCCGTACCAGCAGACGCGGTTGGTCTCCCGACTGACCACCTCGACGAGCCGGTATCTCCCGGCGACCAACACGGGTGTGGAGACGTGCGCCTTGACCATGGTCATCCCTCGCTGAACCCCTGGCTCTCACCTTTCCCAGAGGTACGGCGGGTGTGACGGGGTGTGTTCAAGGATTTGCCGCGCGAGATGTGACGATTCCCGTTTGTTCATCCGGGGAGTCGAACACCCGTATCAGAGGTCGCGTCGCACCAGAAAGTCCAGCAGCGACCGCAACTCCCCGGCCGCGCCCGCTTCCAGAGGTACGGCGTCCAGGGCGGCCTCCGCGACGGCGATCCGGCGCCGGGCCTCGCGCAGCGCGGCCGACCGGCCGCCGGCCTGTTCGATCAGCGCGGCCGCGAGGCCGGAATCCTCGCCGGATTCCAGGAGTTCGGCCAGCCGCCGGGCCAGGGGAGTGTCGAGCGCGACCAGCACCGGGAACGTCTTCTTGCGTTCCCGCAGATCGCCGTGGACGGGCTTGCCGGTGATGGCGGGGTCGCCCCAGATGCCGAGGACGTCGTCGACGATCTGGAAGGCGATGCCGAGGTCCCGCCCGGCCCGGTCCAGCGCGGCGACCGTCGCGGGCGGCGCCCCGCCGAGCGCGGCACCCAACGCGGCCGCACAGCCCAGCAACGCACCCGTCTTGTGCTCGGCCATCGCCCGGTACTCCTCGGGCCGCACCCGCTCCGGTCCCGCCCAGGGGCGGGTCGCGAACAGCAGGTCGTCGGCCTGCCCGCGCACCAGATCCCCGAGCGCCACGGACAGCAGCCGTACGGCGCCGGCGCCCCCGGGTGCCGCGGCGAGCGTCTCGACGGCCAGCGCGAACAGGGCGTCGCCCGTGAGGACGGCCGGACCGGTGCCGTAGGCCTTCCACACCGTGGGGCGCCGGCGGCGGGCCGTGTCGCCGTCCATGATGTCGTCGTGCAGTAGCGAGAAGGCGTGCACCAGCTCCACCGCCACCGCGGCCGTCGTCCCGGCCTCGGTGGGACCGCCCACCGCCTCGGCGCAGAGCACGGCCAGCGCCTGCCGCACCCCCTTGCCCCCGGAGGCGGTGACCGGTGCGCCGCCCACCTCGCACCAGCCGAAGGAGTACGCGGCCATCTCACCCACCCAGGGATGCAGCCGCCCCACGGCCTCGGCGAGCGCGGGGCGGACCAACTCGCGGCAGCGGTCCAGTACTTGGACGCCGGTCAGCGGCGCCGTCGAGGGGAAGACCGTCACCGTACGACCTCCGCGCCGAGCTCCTCCTGCGCCCGGGCCACCATTTCCCGGGCGTGCTTGAGGCCGATCCGTTCCAACGTCCCTGCCAGTTCCGCCAGTTCGGCCGCCGTCTCGGCGTGGTCGCGGCCCAGTCGGGCCCTGGACTTGGTCAGGCCCAGGCGGGCCAGGGCCTGACCGCGCGGTTCGCTCATCGCGCGGAACTCGGCGAGCGCCTGCTCGTACAGCTCCCGGGCCTCGGCGTAACGACCCGCTCGGTACAGGACGTTGCCGCGCATCTTGTGGTTGTAGGCGAGCGCGCTGGAGAGGTTCATCGCCCGGCAGATCGCCTCCGCCTCGGACAGCAGCGTGAGCGCCCGCTCGGTGTCCCCGTCGCGCACCGATACGATGTCGGCGAGCCCGCGCAGCGCCCAGGCGTGCCCGCGCCGGTCCTCGGCGCGCGCGGCGATCTCGGCAGCCTCCTCGAACAGGGCGTACGCGGTGTCGTAGGAGCCGGTGTTGCGGTGGATCTGTGCGATGCCCTCCAGTGCCCACACGGTGTGCCGCGCCTCGCCGCGCCGCCGGGCCTCGGCGAGCAGTTGCTCGTGCAGCCGGGCGACGGCCTCGTAGTCGCCCTGGATCCGGCCCGTTTCGGCGAGGCCGGCCAGTGAGTATCCGCGGACGACGACGTCCCCGCCGCGCTCGCCGAGGTCGGCGGCGAGCTGGAGCAGGCGCCGGGCCAGCGCGAACTCGCCTCGCTGCCGGGCCAGGGTGCCGCCGCTCCACAGCGCCCAGGCCATCGCCGCGGTGTCCCCGGCCAGGCGGGCCGCGCGGTAACTCGCCTTCCACGCCTGATCCGCCTCCCCGATCTGCCCCAGCCGTCGGTGCGCCTCGGCGACCGCGAGCCCCGAGCGCGCCGCCTCGCCGTGCCGCCCCGTGCGCTCGGCGGCCCGCAACTCCTCGGTGCCGGCCGCCAGGACGTCGGTCAGCGAGGAGTTCACGGAGAGGGTGGTCAGGGCGCCCTGGTACTCCGGGGCGAATGCCTTGCCGTACATGGATGCCTTTCGGTCCGTATACACCCCATCTATACATTGAGCGTATACATGACGTGTATAGAACGTCGGAAACCAGCCCTGGCCCCCCAGGGGGACCAGGGCGGTGTGATCTGTTGTCGATCAAGACGTGGACGGAGCCGACAGGGTTGCCCGTGAGGCGTAGATCACCTCACGGACCGTCAGTGCTGCTGGGCCTTCTGCGGTGTCGCCTCGCTCGGCCGTACGACGACATAGCCCTCCCCGCTCAGCATCAGCTGGACGGCCTCCCCGGAGCCGCCGCGCAGCATCGACCCTATGGACTGCGAACGGTGCAGCGAGGTCGCAAGGCCCGCGCTCCAGCCGACCACAGCGTCCGTGTCGACGTACACCGGATACTGCGCCGACACCGGGATCACCAGCGGATTGCCGTCGCAGACCAGACCCAGCCGGCCCTGCCCGGTGAACACGCTGTTGAACAGGCCACCGCCGGTGATGCCGGCCCCCTTCACGGTCGCGATCCGGTACGACAGCGAGGCGTCGAAGCACAGGACGTTGCGGCCGTTGACGGTGAACTCGTCGCCGGGGTCGAGCTCGACGAGGAAGCAGTTCTGCGCCTCGTGCGCGAACCAGGCCTCGCCCTGTCCACGCACCGCCATCAGCGGCAACCCCTCCCCGGTGACCGCACGCTTGAGCATGCCGCCCACGCCCTGGCCCTTGCGCTCGAACTGGAGATTGCCCCGATAGGCGATCATCGCGCCCTGGCGGGCCAGCATCTCGCCGCTCACCGCGTATCTGATGCACTTGGCGTTCTCGACCGTCATGCCCGGCGCCGTGGCGGGCTGGACCATGTGCTCGCTGGAAAACAGGTCACCCTTCATAAGGGCATCGTGTCGCGGACGATGTCCTTCCGCCTAGATCGCGCGGCACCCCGCGTCAGGCGCCGAAGAGTTGGGTCCAGTACGTGCCTGCTTCGCCGCCGCCCGCGAAGCCGATGCCGATGTGGGTGAAGTCGCGCTTGAGGATGTTGGCGCGGTGGCCCGGGCTGTTCATCCAGCCCCGTACGACCTCGGCGGGGGAGCGCTGGCCGCAGGCTATGTTCTCGCCGATGGAGCGCCGCCGGGAGCCCGCCGCGGCCGCCCGGTCCCAGGGCTGGCTGCCCTCGGGCGAGGTGTGGGAGTAGAAGGCACGCGCGACCATGTCAGCGCTGTGCGCCTGCGCGGCGGTGGTGAGGACCGGGTCGACGGCCAGCGGGCGCAGACCGGCCCCGGCCCGCTCCCGGTTGGTGAGCTCCACGACCTCCATGGCGGTCCGGGCCAGATCCGCGGGGGTGAAAGGGCGGGCCCACAGCGCCGTCCAATAGACCTCGCCGGAGCGGGCGGGAACCTGGGCCAGTCCGGCATGGAGGAAGACCGGGTCGAGCAGCGTGCGCCGGGAGCGGTCGGAGCGCAGACAGTAGTCCACGAACTCGGCGGGCGAGCGGGGGCCGGACACCAGGTGCTCTCCGACGGTCACATACGTGTATCCGGTGGCGGTGACGCGCCGGTAGAGGCCCTCCCCGTCCAGGCGGCCGCGCCCTGCCATGGCGGTGGCATGGTCGCGCGCGGCGGAGGCCAGACGGGCGTTAAGGGTAATGGGCGGTGAACCGGCCGATGCCCGCGCGGAGTTGACGAGACCGACGAACCCGTCCGGGTCGGCGGGCGCGTCCTGTGCGACCTCCACCCCGAAGTCACGGGCCAGGCCCGCCAGCCCGTCCGCGTACCCCTGGCCCAGGGCCCGCAGCTTCCAACTACCGCCACGCCGGTACAGCTCCGCGAGCAGCAGCACCGTCTCCTGCCGGGGGCGCGGTGGGGCGAACCGGGCGAGGGTGCGACCGCCCGGGCCGGTGACATGGAGCAGGGGAGCGGGGAGGCTGCCGAGGGCGGTGCCGGGGTCGGTGGGGCTGATGACGATCGTGACCCGGGTGGCGCCCGCGCGCAGCCGCGCCGGGTCGACGGTCAGCGTGTCGCCGTGCAGCCGCGCTCCCGGGGCGGCCGGCTGGTTGTAGAACACGAAGTCGCCGTCACCGCGGACCTTGCCGCCGTCGTCCGTGATCAGCGCGGACACATCGAAGGGGCCGGACACCCGGACGGCCACGGCGCCGCCCGGGAGGGGCACATTGCCCCCGGGGACCAACTCGCTCATCGGCCGTCCTGGTGTCGTCGTACGCGTTCCGGAGGGAGATGTCCGGAAAACGTGCGCCGCACCGCGAGGGTTCCCGCCCCGCGAACTCAGCGCAGGAGCGCGCCCGGATCGACCCGCTCGCCGACCGAGGAACCGCGCGGCGCCTTCGCCTTCTTGCCGCAGAACGCCGACTCCAGCGTCCCCAGCATGGTGGTGTGCACCGTGCCGTTGTTGGAGGTGTTGGCGAGCGCCGCCAGCGAGCGCCGGCCGTCCTTGGTGGCGAACGCGTAGGTGTAGAAGCCCTGGACGGCGCCCGTGTGCCCGTACACCGACACCCCGCACGACAGATCCCGGCGCCGCAGCCCGAGCCCGTACGCCTGCCCCGAGCCCGCGGGCACCCACCGCTCCATCTGGGCCAGTTGCGCCGACGACGTCAGCTCGCCGCCGAGGAGGGCCGACAGGAAGGTGTTCAGATCCCGTGCGCTGGAGATGACGGCGCCCGCGCTCTGCGCCCAGGAGACCGTCTGCTCGGTGGCGTCGACCAGCGCGGCGCCGGGCGTGTCCGGGGTGAGATAGCCACGCGCGTGCCGGCCCGGGATTTTCGTGCCGGGATGGACGTAGAAGGTGTCGCTGAGTTTCAGCGGCGTGATGATCCGGTTCTGGTACTCGGTGTGCAGGGAGTTCCCGGTCAGCATCTTGATGAGCATGCCGGCGACGACGAAGTTGGTGTTGGAGTACGAGTAGGCGCCGCCCGGCGCGGTGGTGCGCGGCCTGGCCAGGGAGCGCGCCATCAGCTGCCGGTAGGTGAAGACCTTGGTGCGGACCGCCTCGAAGCCGGGAACCGTCTTCGCGAACATGTCGTTGGTGTAGTCGTACAGGCCACTGCGGTGGCTCAGGACGTGGCGCACGGTGATCCGGTCGTCGGGCAGCAGCCCGGGCAGATAGCGGTTGACCGAGGCGTCGAGCTTCAGCTTCTTCTCGTCGACGAGTTGCAGCAGGACGACGGCGGAGAAGGTCTTGGTGACACTGCCGATGCGGAACCGGTCGGTGGTGCCGAGAGCGCGCAGGGTCTTCCGGTCGGCGATGCCCGCGGCCGTCTTGGAGACCGTGCCGTGGTCGTCGATGCGGGCCATCGCGCCGGGCGCGCCCTGCTGCATCGCCGTGCGCAGGACGCCGCGCAGGGCCGCGAGGTCGGGCTCGGGTTCCTGGGGTGCCGCGTGCGCCGGGACCGCCAGGAGGGAGAGGAGGGCCGCAGCCCCCAACGCCGTGCCCTTGCCCACCGTTGCTGAGACCATCCGAGTCCTCTCCCAGTTCTTCTGACACATCGTCACGGCGACGCACAGTAGTGCCAGGGAGAGAAGAAAAGATGGTCATTCAGGTCATATGCGGATATGGCTCACCCGTACGAGGCGTGCGGAGGCTCAGCCGGATGCCGTCGGCTCCGGTGCGATCAGGCCCTCGCGGTAGGCGATGGCCACCGCCTCGCCACGGCTCGCCGCGCCCAGCTTGGCGAGGATGTTGGAGACGTGGACGCTCGCCGTCTTGCCGCTGATGAACAGTTCCTCGCCGATCTGCCGGTTGCTGCGGCCACGGGCCAGCAGTCGCAGTACGTCCTGCTCCCGGGCGGTCAGCGGCGAGGTGGTGTGGTCCCGCGTGTCCGACAGACGGCCCCGGCGGATCAGCGCATCCACCCGCTCCAGCAGCGGCAGTGCGCCGAGCCGCGCGGCGGTCTCCCGTACCGCCGCCGCCTCGACGGCCGCCTCCTCGCGCCGCTCGGCCGTCAACAGGGCCTCGGCGTACCGGAGCCGGCAGCGCGCCAGCTCGTAGGCGTCGCCGTAGTCGAACGCGGCCACCACCTTGCCCCAGGACTCCGCGTCCGGCCCCGAAGTCGCCCGCAGCCACTCCGCCTCGGCACGGGCCAGCCACGCCATACCCTCGGGCCCCTGCGGCGCCCGGTCCGCGCTCTGCATGGCCGAGTCCCGCGCCAGCTCCATGAGCTCCGTCGCCGTGTCCGCACACCGCCCGGCCCCGGCCTCGTCGCCGCTGCGCCGCAGCTCGGCGGCCCGGTCGGCCACGGCGGACAGCGCGAGAGCGGCGAGCCGCACCGTCACATCGGGGCGGAACCCCGCGTCGTCGGTGAGCGCGTCGACCGTGGACCGCATGCGCTCGACCGCCGCCTCCGCATCGCCCGCCAGCCCGGCGGCGTCGGTCAGCACGATGCCCGCGACCAGCGTGCCCATCCAGTCGAACGGCCCCACCAGCAGCGCCCGGGCCCGCTCGGCGGCCTGCAGGTCACCGCGGGCCAGAGACACGTACCAGGCGGGCCCGGACGTGTACCCGCCCGCCGTCGGCAGCACGTCGGTGTCGCTCGCCGCGGCCCGGACGCACTCGTCCCAGCGGCCCAGCGTGTACATCACCAGCAGCCGCAGATAGCGCATCTCCATCGGATACGTCGAGGACAGCAGCCCGGCGCGGCGGGCGCGGTCGAGACCCTCGGTCAGCCACGGCAGGCACTCCTCCAGCTCGCCCGCCTCGTAACTGCCCATGGCGAAGTGGAGCAGGGCGCGCAGCTCCACCGGCGCGTTGCCCGAAGTCCGCGCCAGGTCCCGGGCCTCGCGCAGCCGCTCCCGGCCCTCGGGGCTGCGCCGGCCGTCACCTTCGAGGATCGCCAGGGAGATGAGCAGATCGGCCCGGGCGTCCGCCACCCCCAACCGCTCGGCGACGGCCAGCGCCTCGCGGGCCACCCGCAACGCCGTGTCGTTCTCCCCGACCTGACGTGCCGCCAGCACATGGGTGGCGGCCGCCCATACCCAGGTGGGCGACGGGGGCTCGGCGGGGATCAGGGCGAGCGCCTCGCTGCTGTGGGCGTAGGCCGCGCTCAGGTTGTCGACGGTCATCAGATTGCCCGCGAGCGTGTAACGGACCCGGGCGGCCAGTTCCGAGTCCGCCTCCTGGTCGACGCCCGCCAGCGCGGCCCGGGTCAGCGCGACCGCGCGGTGCGCCTCACCGGCGTGCGCCGCCGCGGAGGAGGCGCGCAGGGTGAGCGTCACCCGGTCGCTGCCCTCGCCCGAGGGCCGCGCGGACGGCTCCACCGCCGGCCACAGGTCGAGCGCGGCCTCCAGATGCCGTAGCTCCTCGGCGGGAGCGCCGACCCGGTGGGCGTGGTCGGCGGCCTCCAGCGAGGCGGTGAGCGCCTCGGCCAGGTCGTGGCTCTCGCGGTAGTGGTGGGCGCGCTCGGCGGCGGTCTCGGCGCGCCGGGGCCGCCCTGCCAGCAGCCGGGCGAACGCGCCGTGCAGCCGGGACCGTTCGCCCGGCAGCAGATCGGCGTAGACCGCCTCGCGTGCGAGGGCGTGCCGGAAGGAGTACGTGTCGCCGTCCCCCGGGACCAGCAGTTGGCGTCCCAGGGCCTCGCGCAGCGCCGACTCCAGCTCGCCCTCGGGCAGGCCCGCGGCGTCCCGCAGCAGGTCGTGCTCGACGCGCCGCCCGGCGACCGCGGCGGTGCGCAGCACCTGCTGGGCGGTGTCGGACAGTTGCTCGAACCGGATCAGCAGGACATCGGCAAGACCGCTCGGCACACCGCCGGCCTCGGTGTCCGTGGCCGCGAGCAGTTCCTCGGCGTAGAAGGCGTTGCCCTCGGCCCGCTCGACGATCCGGCGGACCGTGGTCTCCGGCAGCGGACGCTCCTCCAGAGCCCGCACCAGCCGGGTCACCTCGGCGTCGGCCAGCGGCCGCAGCTCAAGCCGCTCCACCGCGGGCAGCCGTACGAGCTCGGCCAGCAGTGGGCGCAAGGGATGCCGCCGGTGCAGATCGTCCGCACGGTAGGAGGCCAGCACCGCGACCCCGCCCGCCGACCGTTGCAGCACACCCCGGCTGAGCAGGAATCGCAGCAGATCCCGGGAGGACTGATCGGCCCAGTGCAGGTCTTCCAGGACGAGCAGCAGCGGGGCCACGTCCGCAAGGTCGGCCAGCAGTGCGGCCATCCCTTCGAACAGTTGCAGTCGCCCGCTGGAATCCCGCTCGGCGGTCCCCAGGATCCGACCGACCACCGGATGCGCGGCCATGACCTCCGCGAATCGCGGCTCCCCGGCGAGCACCCCCAACACTTCGGTGAACGGCAGATACGGCAGACCGACATCACCGAGATCAACGCAGTGCCCGGTGAGGACGGTCATTCCGTCCGTCGTGGCCCGCGAGGCCACCTCGTCCAGCACCCGCGTCTTACCGACCCCGGCATCCCCGGCAACAAGCACGGCCCGAGCCTCACCGCCACGGGCCCGCTCAAGCACACCAAGGAGCCGGGCGAGTTCTTGATCCCGACCGACGAGAGGAGAGGGCGACATGATCTGCGGCACAGCCTCATCCTGGCACGCTTGTCCGACCTGGAGGGGCGCGGGACTGCGCCGATATGCGGCTCTGAAGCGTGGGCGCGAGAAACCACGACGAGCCCGCACCCGCCGACGAGACGCGCAGCCCCGAACTCCTAGGCGCCCTTCAATACCTGGGCCCAGTCCGAAGGAACTCGCCCCGCAGGCCCCGGCGAAGGCTGATCCACCGGATGACTCACCGGCGGAGCCAACTCCGGCCCCGACTCATACAGCTCGGACGAGCCGTAGTCCCAGAACCACCCCTCACCCGGTTCGAAACTCTGCACCACAGGATGCCCCGTGGCCTTGAAATGCTCGGTGGCATGCTTCGCAGGAGAGGAGTCACAGCACCCCACGTGCCCGCACTGCGCACACCGCCGCAGATGGAACCACCACCCCCCGTGCTCGTCGCACTCCACGCACCCGGCGCCGCTGGGCGGAACACTGGGATCGATACCGTTGGTCATACGGACTCCTCGTTCGTGTCGTCCTCCGCGGCAGCGGTGAGCGGAAGCAGCACCTGGAACCGCGTGTCACCCGGCTCGGACTCGACCTGGAGCGTGCCGTGATGCTTGTTGACCACGATCCGCCAGGAGATGTCCAGACCGAGCCCGGTGCCCTCGCCGACCGGCTTGGTGGTGAAGAAGGGATCGAAGATCCGCCCGCGGTTCTCCGGCGGGATACCGACGCCGGTGTCGCGGAACTCCACCAGCAGCCGGTCGTGGTCCGATGCCGTCCGCACGATCAACGTGCCTTCTCCGCCCGCGCTGTTGATGGCGGAGACCGCGTTGTCGATGAGGTTGGTCCACACCTGGTTGAGCTCCGCCGGGTACGCGGGGATCTCCGGGAGGGCGTGGTCGTACTCCTTGACGACCTTGATCTGCGGGCCGATCTTCCCGGAGAGCATCAGCAGGGTGCTGTCGAGGAGTTCATGGACGTCCACGCTGCGGAAGGGGGCGCGGTCGAGCTGGGAGTACTGCTTGGCGGCGTCGACCAGGTGCGAGATACGGGTTGTGGAGTCCGCGATCTCGTCCATCAACAGCTCGGTCTCGACGGTGTAGTTGAGCCAGCCGATCGCCCCGGGAAGGATGTCCTCGTCCACGGCCGCGGCGACCTGCTCCAGCCAGTCGACGTCGAGCCCGGCCTGGACGAAGGTCGGCGCGAGACGCCAGCCTTCCGGGATGCCCTGGTCGTCGAGCCAGTCGGTGAGCGCGTCCTCGCGGTCGGCGGCCTCCAGCGGGCTCAAGGTGGGCGCCTTGCCGACGCGTTCGGCGGTGCGCTCCTGGATGTCGATGAGACTGGCCAGGCTCTCGCGCGGGTACGGACCGGAGGAGATCACGGCCAGCTTGTGCCGCATCTTCGCCACCCGCTCGCGCAGGGTGGCGGTGGCCCGTACGGCCGCGGCGGCGGGATTGTTGAGCTCGTGGGTGAGCCCCGCGGACAACGAGCCGAGCGCCAGCAGCCGTTCACGCTGCCCGATGACCCGCTGGGTGGCCTTCGAGCCGAAGAACAGCCCCTCCAGCAGATGCACGGCCATCGGGAACCACTCCCGCATGATGGCCGCGAAGGTGTCGGCGGGCAGCACGAAGAACCGCGTCGGCTCCGTCACGCGCATGGAGTTGTTGTAGACCTGCCGCGCCCGGTCCCCGAGGTAGGCCTGCATGGCCCCCGAATACACCCCGCGCTGGGAGCTGCGGATCACTTCCACATCGTCCGCGCCGACCCGGCGGGACAGGATGACGGTGCCCTCGATCATGACGTAGAAGCAGGTGGCCGGATCGCCCTCGGCGTACACCGGCCCCGGCTCGAACCTCTCCACCCGCCCCTCGGCGCACAGCCTGCCGAGCTGCTCGGGGGAGAGCTTCTCGAACAGGAACAGCGAGCCGATCTCCGCGGGGCTGCACGGCACGGGCTGCCCGCTCACGACTGCTCCAGATAACGGTGGACGAGCATCACGGCCATGGCTCCCTCTCCTACGGCGGACGCGACCCGCTTGGCGGACTCGGCGCGCGCGTCGCCGGCCACGAAGACGCCGGGCACATTGGTCTCCAGGTGGTACGGCGGCCGGTCCAGCTCCCAGTCCGCCGGCGGCCGTCCGTCGGGGGTGAGGTCGGGCCCGGCGAGGATGAAGCCGCCGCTGTCGCGCAGCACGGTGCCGTCCAGCCAGTCGGTCAGCGGAGCGGCGCCGATGAACACGAACAGCCAGTGCGCGTCGACGAGTTCGATGTCCCCGGTCTCCGTGTCGCGCAGCGTCAGCTGTTCGAGGTGACCGTCGCCGTGGGCGGCGTCGACGACCGTCCGCGGGCGGACCGAGATGTTGGGCGCCTCGTTGATCTGCTGGATCAGATAGTGCGACATCGACGCCGACAGATCCGCCCCGCGCACCAGCAGCGTCACCGACTTCGCCCCCTTGGACAGATACATCGCCGCCTGTCCCGCGGAGTTGGCGCCGCCGACGATGTACACGTCCTGGCCCTGGCAGGAGGGCGCCTCGGTCAGCGCGGAGCCGTAGAACACTCCGCAGCTGGTCAGTTCGGCACAGCCGGGCGCCCGGAGCTGCCGGTACGACACACCGGTCGCCAGGATCACGCTGTGCGCGGCGATGGCCGAACCGTCCGAGAACCGCACGATGCGCGCGGCGCCGCTGACCTCCAGGCCGGTGACCTCGCGCGCGGTGAGGACCTCGGCACCGAACTTGGCGGCCTGGCGGCGGGCCCGGTCGGTGAGCTGGGCGCCGGACACCCCGTCCGGGAACCCGAGATAGTTCTCGATCCGCGAGCTCTGCCCGGCCTGCCCGCCGGTGGCCGATCGCTCCACCAACACCGTCCGCAGCCCCTCGGACGCCCCGTACACCGCGGCCCCGAGCCCGGCGGGCCCGCCGCCGATGACGACGAGGTCGTAGAAGTCGGCGGTCGGCGTGGTCGCGAGACCGACATGCGAGGCGAGCTCCGGCACATCCGGCTCGACCAGCGGAGTCCCCTCCGGCGTGATCACCAGAGGCAGCCGCCGCCCGTCCTGCCCCGCGGCGGCGAGCAGTCGCTGCCCCTCGGGCTCGTCGGCGGAGTACCAGCGATAGGGCACCTGATTCCGGGCGAGGAACTCCCGTACGTCGGACGACCGGGCCGACCACCGGTGCCCGACGACCTTGGTCGCGGGAACGGGCCGGTAGTCACTGCACCGCCAGGCCTCCAGCAGGTCGTCCAGGACGGGGTAGAGCTTCTCCTCGGGCGGATCCCAGGGCTTGAGCAGATAATGATCGAGATCGACGACATTGATGGCGTCGATGGCCGCGCTGGTGTCGGCGTACGCGGTGAGCAGGATCCGCCGGGCGCCGGGATGGATGTCCATGGCCCGTTCGAGGAACTCGATGCCGTTCATCTGCGGCATCCGGTAGTCGGCCAGAATCACCGCCACGAGATCGCCGCGCAGCTTCAGCTCCCGCAGCGCCTCCAGCGCGGATTCCCCGGACTCGGCCCGCACGATCCGGTACGACTCGCCGTAGCGCCGCCGCAGATCCCGCGCGACGGCACGGGAGACCCCCGGGTCGTCGTCCACGGTCATGATGACGGCCCGCGCGGATTCGGCGGCCTGTGCCATACGACTCCCACCCCGAGTGGTTCCGGTGCCCCGGCACGGCGACGACAGCCACCGGGCCGACTGTGGCCATCGTATGTTCGATCGTCCGGCTTCGCTCAGGTATGGGGGAGGGCCCCTGCGGTCAGGACAGCACGCGGTAGGTCACGTGCGTGACCAGACTCGCCGCCCGGGATGTCACCTGCTCCAGCTTCAGCGGCGGGACCCCGTCGAACACCCGGGTGCCGGCGCCGAGCGTGAACGGCACGATGTGCAGTCGCAGCTCGTCGACCAGGCCGGCGGCGAGGTACTGGTTGATGGTGGTCGCGCCGCCGTGGATCAGGACCTCGCCGCCGCCGGCCGCCGCGCGTGCCTGTGCCAGGGCCGACTCGATTCCGTCGGTGACGAAGTAGTACGTGGTGCCGCCGTCCATCGGCTGCGGCTCGCGCGCGTGGTGGGTGAGCACGAACACCGGCGCGTGGAACGGCGGATTGTCGCCCCACCAGCCGTTCCACTGCCGATCCCACGCGCCGCGCACGGGGCCGAACATGTTGCGCCCCATGATGAAGGCCTTGGCGGCGGCCAGCCGGTCGATCTCCGCCCGGTTCTCGTCGGGAGTGTCGAACATCCAGGCATGCAGCTGAGCGCCCGAGCCGTCGCCGCCGTCGTCGCCGAACGGGCGTTCCTCAGACTGGTTGAGCCCGGCCGAGTACCCGTCGGCCGTGACCGTGATGTCGCAGACCACCTTGCCCATGCGTCCGACCTCCGTCGCACCGCGTCGTCAGCGGTCTTGTTCCCGCTCCGAAGCCATGGGAGCAGGGTAGTGAAGACTGGGAGCACGGACGTGACCGCGACACAGGGAGGCACCCGCCATGACGCGCCCGATCACGGCAGGATTCGACGGAACCGAGGAGAGCGTGGCCGCAGTGGGGTGGGCGGCCCGTGAGGCGGTTCGGCGGGGGCTGGCGCTGCGGGTGGTGCATGCCTGGCGGTTCCAGCCGTTGGAGGCCGTCGAGGAGGCCGATCCGGACGCGCAGGCCCAGTGGGCGCGGGAGGCGGTGGCGCAGGCCGCTCGGGACATCGGTGAGCGGCATCCCGGTCTTGAGGTGTCGACCGACGTACTGGAAGGCGGGCCCGTCGACGCGCTGGTCGCCGCCGCCGTGGACGCCGAGATGCTCGTGCTCGGGTCGCGGGGGCACGGCGCCGTCGTCGGGTTCCTGCTCGGCTCCGTCGGGCAGCAGGTGATCGTCGAGGCCGAGCGGCCCGTCGTGCTGGTGCGCGCCGGGGACCGGCCCTCAGTCGAGGCCGCCGCGCACGAGGTCGTCGTGGGTCAGCAGGGCGAGCCGGAGGACAGCGCGGCGGCGCTGCGGTTCGCGTTCGAGACGGCTGCGGCGCGCGGAGCTACCGTGCGGGCGGTGCGCGCCTGGACGCTGCCGCCGCTGTTCGCGTACAGCCCGTCCTCACTCAAGCTGCTCGACGAAGCGGGCGGTCTCGAGCCGTACGAGAAGAAGGCGCTGGCCGCGGCGGTGCAGCCGTGGCGGGAGCGGTTCCCGGACGTCCGTGTCGTGGAGCACGTGGAGATGGGCAGTGCGGGGCAGGTGCTGCTGTCGGTGGCGGGACGGGCCCAGCTGATGGTCGTCGGGCGTCGCGCCCACCGTACGGCCGTGGGTGCGCGGATCGGCTCGGTCGCGCACGGCGTGCTGCACCACGCGGACTGCCCGGTGGCCGTGGTGCCGCCCGCCTCTTGAGTCAGCCCGCGCCCGGGAGCGTTTCGCGCAGCTTGGGCAGGATGCTCTCGACGTAGTCGCGTACGGCCGTGTCCAGGCCGATGTCGTGCTGTGCGCGCTCGGACAGGTACCAACGGTGTTCGAGGAGTTCGTGGTAGAGCTCCGCCGGGTCCATCGAGCCGCGCAGTTCGAGCGGGACCGCCCGCACCGTGGGGCGGAACACGTCCCGCACCCAGCGATGGGCGAGGACCTCGGGGCGGGCGGCGAGGGGGTCGCCCGGGGCGTAGTCGTCCTGGGTGGCCATCCAGCTCTCCAGGTCGTTCAGCAGCCGCCGGGCCTGGTTCTCCTCGGTGTCCAGACCCGTCAGGCGCAGCAGTTGGCGCTGGTGGTGGCCGGCGTCGACGACCTTGGGGACGAAGGTGACGGTGTCGCCGTTGGAGGAGTGGTCGATCTGCATCTCCGCGACGTCGAAGCCGAGGTCGTTCAGGCGGCGTATGCGGCGCTCTATGTAGTGGTACTTGCCCGCCGGATAGACCGAGGTGCGGGTCAGTTCCTGCCACAGGCCCTGGTAGCGGGCGCATATCTCGGTGCCGAACTCGATCGGGTCCACCGAGGGATGCAGCGCCCCGGACGCCTCCAGGTCCAGCAGCTCACCGCTGATGTTGACCCGGGCGAGATCGAGGTCGTAGTCGCGCTGCCCGGAGCTGAGCCGCGGGTGCAGGTCGCCGGTCTCGGCATCGACGAGATAGGCGGCGTACGCGCCCGCGTCGCGCCGGAAGAGCGTGTTGGACAGCGAGCAGTCGCCCCAGGC
This sequence comes from Streptomyces sp. NBC_00287, assembly GCF_036173105.1. Taxonomy (NCBI): domain Bacteria; kingdom Bacillati; phylum Actinomycetota; class Actinomycetes; order Kitasatosporales; family Streptomycetaceae; genus Streptomyces; species Streptomyces sp. NBC_00287. The sequence goes on along the minus strand of NZ_CP108053.1, from coordinate 527,634 downwards.
GAACCCGGCCAGGTGCAGCCGCACCAGCAGCACCGCCAGCGCGTCCATCAGGCGGTGCATGGTCGCCGGGCGCATCGTCGTCTCGAACATCGAGCGGTACGGCATGGAGCCGCCGAGGTGCCGGGTGACCAGCACCGACTCCAGGGGACCGCCGTCGGCGTCGACGCGTCCGGTGACGACGGCGAGGGGGTCCACCGCCGGGATGCCGATCCGGTCCAGGTCGCGCAGCAGCTCGTACTCGCGCAGCGCGGGCCGTTCGGCCAGCTCCTTGACCGCGATCACCTCGTCGCCGGCGCGGGCGTAGCGCACGACGTGCCGGGAGATACCGCGCGGCAGCGGCACGAGGTACTCCTCCGGCCACTCCTCCAGCGGCAGGTGCCACGGCAGCTCCAACAGGAGCGCGGGGTGCTCGGGGTTGGTCGCGCTGATCTGCAGAGCCATGGGCGGGGTGTCCTCGTCTCGCCGGTGATCGTCAGCTCAGCCTAGACGGCACGCTCCCGGGCCTGAAGTGCCGCTTCACGGACCGGACCGCGATGGACGGGGCCGTGGCCGGGCAGGAGCAGGTCGGCCTCCAGGGCGCCGAGCAGATCCAGCGAGGCCATGGCGCGAGCGCGCTCGTGGTGGAACATGTCCGGCAGCAGATGCGGACCCTTGATCCGGGACGTCGGGTGTCCGCTCACCAGGGCGTCGCCCGCGATCAGTACGCCGGTGTGCGGCAGGTGGAAGGCGCAGTGGCCGTTGGTGTGGCCCGGCGTGTGCACGGGCACCGGCCGGCCGGGCAGGTCGAGCGGGGCGTCCATCGCGAGCGCCTGAGGCGCGGTGACCGGAACATGGGCCTTGCCGCCGGAGCGGAGCGCGTGCAGCGCCCACGGCAGGACACCCGGCCGCCAGCCGTTCCTCAGCACCTGCCCGACGGACACCTGATGCAGGAACTCCCGCCGCGCGTGCGGCATTTCGGCCTCGTGCAGCAGCACCGGCGCGCCGTACGTGGCGCGCAGGAACTCGGCCGAACCCACGTGGTCGTTGTGGGCGTGCGTGATCAGTACGGCAGCCACGGCCTCCGGTGAACTCCCCACCTGGGCAAGGGAGGCGAGCACCTGCTCCCGGTCCCCGGGATACCCGGTGTCGATCAGCGTGACCGCGTCCCCCTCGGAGAGGATGACCCAGTTGGTGTTGCTGCCGTGCACCAGATAGGTGCCGTCGGCGACTTGGCGCACGTCTGCCCGCATGATCGTCCCGCATCCCGAGGTTCCTGCCCGACGGGAACAGCAAACCAGAACTCAATTCACGCCGTGCGGGCGGAACTGGATGCTGATGCGCGGGCCGGCGGCGCGCGAGCTCTTCGGGATCGCGTGCTCCCACGTCCGCTGGCAGGAGCCGCCCATCACGATCAGGTCGCCGTGGCCGAGGGGCCGGCGTACGGTCTCGCCGCCGCCCATCGGGCGCAGCAGCAGGTCCCGGGGTGCGCCCACCGAAACGATCGCGACCATCGTGTCCTCGCGCGCACCCCGGCCGATCCGGTCGCCGTGCCAGGCGACGCTGTCCCGGCCGTCGCGGTAGTAGCAGAGCCCCGCCGTGGTGAACGGCTCGCCCAGCTCCTCGGCGTAGTGCGCCGTGAGCGCCGCCCTTGCCTCGTCCAGCACGGGATGCGGCAGCGGGTCGTGCGCGCCGTAAAAGGCGAGCAGTCGGGGTACGTCGACGACCTGGTCGTACATCTTCCGGCGCTCGGCGCGCCAGGGCACGTCCGTGGCGAGCTGTTCGAACAGGGTGTCGGAGCCGCTGAGCCAGCCCGGCAGTACATCGATCCAGGCGCCCCGGGCGAGCCCGGTCCGGCGGATCCCGTCGAGGGAGCCGAGCTCCAGCTGGTCCGTCTGGTCGAAGAGGGAGCCCTGGAGGTGCGTGGTCATGGGTCCAGCGTACTCCGTAATCGAAAATCTGTTCCCATGGATAAACGGCGCTGCCGCTGACCTTTCGATGCACTGGTGTATCGGATACATTCCCGTATCGAACGAAGGGACGGCCATGGTGGCGGAGCGGACGGCACGGCGCGTGACCAGGCGTCGCGTGCGGACACGGGCCAATCTGCTCGACGCCGCCTTCGAGGTGTTCGCCGCCAAAGGGTTCGGCCGGGTCTCGATCGAGGAGGTCTGCGAAGCCGCCGGCTACAGCCGGGGCGCCTTCTACTCGAACTTCGACAGCCTCGACGAGCTGTTCTTCGCCCTCTACCGGCAGCGCGCCGACCTGATCGCCGAGCAGGTCGCCGGGGCGCTGGCACTGGACGGACCCGCGCTCGACGTACCGGAGTCCGTGGACCGGGTCACCGAGGTGCTGCTGCTCGATGTGGACTGGCTGCTGGTGAAGACCGACTTCCTGGTGCACGCGGCCCGGGACCCGGCCGTCGCGCAGAGCCTGCTGGAGCACCGCGAGCGACTGCGCGCGGCCATCGCCGACCGGCTCGCCCGGGCCACCGGGCACACCGCACTGCCCGCCGTGTTCGACGGCATCGACGGCGCCGCCCGTGCGGTCGTCGCCGCCTACGACGGGGTCACCACCCAACTGCTGCTGGACAAGGACGTCGACAGCGCCCGCGCCTGGCTCAAGCAACTGCTCACCGCCCTGCTGACCGACGGCAGCGGCACCCCCGAATGAAGAAGGGAACGGTCGCATGGATGCCGACGTCATCGTCGTCGGAGCGGGCCTCGCGGGTCTCGTTGCCGCACATGAACTCACCAGCAGGGGCCGCCGGGTCGCCCTGGTGGACCAGGAGAACTCCAACAACCTGGGCGGACAGGCCTTCTGGTCGTTCGGCGGGCTGTTCCTGGTCGACTCACCGGAGCAGCGGCGCCTGAAGATCAAGGACTCCTTCGAGCTGGCCTGGAACGACTGGCAGGGCAGCGCCGGGTTCGACCGCGTGGACGACGAGGACTCCTGGGCGGTGCGCTGGGCGCGGGCCTACGTCGAGTTCGCGGCGGGCGAGAAACGGTCCTGGCTGGAGGGGCACGGCATCAAGTTCCTGCCCACCGTCGGCTGGGCCGAGCGCGGCGACCTCCGCGCCCACGGCCACGGCAACTCCGTACCCCGCTTCCACATCGCCTGGGGCACCGGCACCGGCGTGGTGGAACCCTTCGTGGGCTACGCCAAGCAGGCCGCCCGTGACGGGCTGCTGACCTTCTACTACCGCCACCAGGTCGACGAGCTCGTCATCGAGGACGGCCAGGCGCGCGGGGTGCGCGGCACCGTCCTCGCCGAGGACACCTCGGCCCGGGGCGTGAAGTCCAACCGCGACCGCGTCGGCGACTTCGAGCTCACCGCCCAGGCCGTCGTCGTCACCACCGGCGGCATCGGCGCCGACCACGACATCGTCCGCCGCTACTGGCCCGAGCGCCTCGGCACCCCGCCCGCCGAGATGGTCACCGGAGTCCCCGCCTACGTCGACGGCCGGATGCTCGACATCAGCGCGCAGGCGGGCGTACGGCTGGTCAACCGCGACCGGATGTGGCACTACACCGAGGGCCTGCAGAACTGGGACCCGATCTGGCCCGGACACGGCATCCGCATCCTGCCCGGACCGTCCTCGATGTGGTTCGACGCGCTCGGCCGCCGGCTGCCCGACCCGTGCCTGCCCGGCTACGACACCCTCGGCACCCTCAAGTACCTGCGCACCACCGAGGACATCGCCGGATACGACCACTCCTGGTTCATCCTCACCCAGAAGATCATCGAGAAGGAGTTCGCGCTCTCCGGCTCCGAGCAGAACCCCGACATCACCGCCAAGGACCGGGCGGGCTTCCTCAAGGAACGCGTGCTCGGCAAGGGTGCGCCGGGACCGGTCGACGCGTTCCTGCGCAAGGGCGCGGACTTCGTGACCGCCCCCAACCTGGAGCAGCTCGTCGAGAAGATGAACGGGTTGACCGAGAAGCCGCTGCTCGACGCGGCCACGGTGCGCCGCCAGATCGAGGCCCGCGACCTCCAACTCGCCAACTCCTACAGCAAGGACGCCCAGGTGCAGGGCATCCGCAACGCCCGCCGCTACATCGGCGACCGTCTCGGCCGGGTCGCCACCCCGCACCGCATCCTCGACCCGTCGGCGGGCCCGCTGATCGGCGTCAAGCTGCACATCCTCACCCGCAAGACCCTCGGCGGCATCCAGACCGACCTGGACTCCCGGGCGCTCGGCGTCGACGGGCAGCCGGTGGGGGGCCTGTACGCGGCCGGTGAGGTGGCTGGCTTCGGCGGTGGCGGCGTGCACGGCTACAACGCGCTGGAGGGCACCTTCCTCGGCGGCTGTCTGTTCTCCGGGCGGGCGGCGGGACGGGCCGCCGCCCAGCAGACCGGCTGAGCGCTCAGCCCAGCAGACGGGCGAGGACGGCCGCGTGACTCTCCTCGGGGGTCTTCACGGCCGTCAGCAGCGTCAGGGGTCCCTTCCCGGTCAACTCCCTGAGGCGGTCGAGGAGTTCGGCCGCCTCAGGGGCGGCCAGCTCCGCCTCGTAACGTCGCGCGAACTCCTCGTACGACCCCTCGCCCGCGTGGTACCAGCGGCGCAGTTCGTTCGACGGGGTGAGCGCCTTGGGCCACTCGTCCACGCGGGCCGCGTCCTTCGACACCCCGCGCGGCCACAGCCGGTCGACCAGGACGCGCACGCCGTCCTGCGGCTCGGGTGGGTCGTAGACGCGGCGGATGCGGATGCTCACTGTCAGGCCTTTCCACGCGGGGCTGACGGGTTCCTCACAAGTGTCCGTCAAGGTCGACGCATGATCACCCCGAACCCTCGGGCCGCCCTGCTGGCCGCCGCCCTCCTGCTCACCGGATGCGGCGCCGAAGCAGCGCGGACCCCGGCCCACGCCCCGATGCGGCAGCAGACGCCCGCACCCGAGATCTCCCTCGACCTGGCCCCACAGCAACTGCCCGGGCTCGGGCCCAAGACCTGGGCCGAGGTCCCGACCGGCGCCCGCCAGGCCGTCGTGGTCACCGGACGCGGCAAGAACTCCTCGCGGTCCACAGCCGTCCTGTACGAGCGCACCGACGCCGGCTGGGAGGCCCGCGAGACATGGCCCGCGCACAACGCGCTGCGGGGCTGGACCGACCAGCACCGGGCCGGTGATCTGCGCACACCCATCGGGGTCTTCGCCCTCACCGACGCCGGCGGACGGCTGCGCGACCCCGGAACCCGGCTGCCGTACGATCACGGCGTCGGCTTCACCGCGACCGGGACCGGCTTCGAGGGCGAACCCCTGGCGGGCTCCTTCGACTACGTCGTCGCCATCAACTACAACCGCAAGCCGGGGACTTCACCGCTCGACTGGACCCGCCCGCTGGGCGACGGCCGCGGTGGCGGCATATGGCTCCACGTCGACCACGACGGACCCACCCAGGGTTGTGTGAGCATCGCGAAGGACCATATGAAGGCGCTGCTCCTGGCCCTGGACCCCGACAAGAAGCCCGTCGTCGTCATGGGCGACGCCGACTCCCTCGCCCGCTGAACCGCCTAGGATCCGCCGCGTGTGCGCATTTGTGCTGGTTGCCGAGGACGACGAGATGCAGGCCGAACTCATACGGCGCTCCCTGCTGGCGGAGGGTCACAGCGCCACGGTGGTCCACGACGGCGCGGCTGCCCTGGACGCGGCCCGTCGGCTGCGCCCCGATCTCGTCGTGCTGGATCTGATGCTTCCGGTGATCGACGGCTTCGGGGTGTGCCGGGTGCTGCGCCGGAACCCCGAGAATCCGGACATCCCGGTGCTGATGCTCACCGCCCGCTCCGCCGAGGACGACGTCCTGCTGGGCCTGGAGCTCGGCGCCGACGACTACATGACCAAGCCGTACAGCCCGCGCGAGTTGATGGCCCGGATCCGTACGGTGCTGCGGCGCAGCGGACGGGCCGCCGACCGGCGGGAGGATCCCGTCGTACGGGCCGCGGGGCTCGCCGTCGATGCGGCGCGGCACGAGGTGCGCTGTGACGGGGAGCCGGTGGAGTGCACGCCGGCCGAGTTCCAGATCCTGCTCGCCATGACCGCCGAGCCGGAGCGGGTGTTCTCCCGGCGGCAGTTGCTGGAGTGCACGCGGGGCACGGACCGGGCCTCGACCGAACGGGCCGTGGACGTCCACATCATGAATCTGCGCCGCAAGATCGAGGCCGACCCGCGGCGGCCGGTCCGGCTGCTGACGGTGTTCGGGGTGGGCTACAAGCTGAGCGGCGGCCGCGGATGAGCTCCGGCATACCGCTGCGCAAGCGGCTCCTGGTCCGGCTGCTGATCGCCTCGGTGCTGATCGCGGTGTGCTCGGTGGCGGCGACGGCGTGGCTGGCGGTGGAGACCACGACCCGCGCCCTGCGCGAGGAGCAGGGCCAGGTCCTCGCCGACGACATGGACGTCCTCGACCGGCTCAGTGGCTACGCGGCGACCCACCCCGACTGGCAGGGCGTCGAGGACACCCTGCGCGAGCTGTCCGACCGGATCGGCCGGCGCATCGCCCTGACCACCGCCGACCGCAAGGTGATCGCCGACTCCGCGGCACCCGGCACCCCGCTGCCGCCGCGCGCCGCCGCCACCGTCGACCCGCTGACCACCGACACCCACACCGACCGCGGCGCCCAGCGCGGCGGCATCGACCCCCGAGTGGTCGGCCCCTACCGGCTGCCCGCCGCCGAGCGCGCCGGGCTCGACCGCCTCGCCGGCGAGCGGCGCGAGTGCTTCGCCCGTAACGGCGTCAACGCGACCGTGGAGCGCACCCCGACCGGCCGCCCGGTCCTCACCGACGACGACGGCAGCGCCGTCGATTACGTGCCCCTGGAGTGCGCCGACGGACGGCTCAACACCCCCACCGCCACCGAGAACAAGGCGCTGGCGGAGCTGACCGAGCACGCCCGCGGATGTCTGGACGAGCGCGGACTGGAGTTCCGCGAGCCGCTGTTCGTCTCCGTCGACGTCACCGACCGGGGGATGGACTCCCGGTACCTCCTGGCCAAGCTGGGCACGCAGCCGCAAGAGCGCGCCCAGCAGCAGGCGCAGGCCTGCCTCGACCGGGCCCGCCGGGCCCAGCTCGACCCCTATGTCGCCCCGGCCGCCGACCTGTTCCTCGGCGTCGGGGACCGGCCCGCCGTGCGCTTCGACCTGTCCCCGGCCAACTGGACCAAGGTCGTGGGCGCCGCGGGACTCGTACTCGCCGTCACCGTGGCCGTGACCGCCGCCGTTGCCACCCGGCTGGTCAGACCGCTGCGGGCGCTGACCGCCGCCGCACAGCAGCCCCCGGACCGGCATGTGCGGGTGCCCGTCACCACCCGCGACGAGACCGGGATCCTCGCGGCGGCCTTCAACGAACTCACCGAGCGCCGCGCCCGGTTGGAGGCCCAGCGCAAGGCGATGGTCAGCGACATCGCCCACGAACTGCGCAGCCCTCTCACCAACATCCGTGGCTGGCTCGAGGTCACCCGGGACGGCGTCGTCGACCCCGACCCCGCCCTGCTGGCCTCCCTGCACGACGAGGCGCTCGTCCTCCAGCGCGTCATCGACGATCTCCAGGACCTCGCCGACGCCGACGCCGGCACCCTGCGGCTGCACCGCGAACCCGTCCGCGCCGACGAACTCCTCGACCAGGTCGCCGCCGCCCACCGCGTCGCCGCCGACGCGGCGGACGTCACCCTGCGCACCACGGCCGAGGGCACCCCCTGGCTGGACGCCGACCCCGTCCGGATGCGCCAGGCGCTCGGCAACCTCGTCTCCAACGCGCTCAGACACACCCCGTCCGGCGGCACCGTCACCCTGGCCGCCCGCCGCGACGGCGACGACGTCGTCCTGGACGTCATCGACACCGGTACCGGCATCGCTCCCGAGGACCTGCCGCATGTCTTCGACCGGTTCTGGCGGGCGGAGAAGTCCCGCAGTCGCCGCACCGGCGGCAGCGGACTCGGACTGCCCATCGTCCGCCACCTGCTGGCCGCACACGGCGGTACGGCCGAGGCGAGGAGCCAGCCCGGCACCGGCTCGGTGTTCACCTTGCGACTGCCGCGAGGCGAAGCACCGGAGGGCTAACCGCTGCTGCGGCGCACCGCCGTACGCCGCAGCAGCGCCAGGCGCTCCCCCTCGCTCGTTGCGCCCCACACCCCGACCGCCTGCCCGGTGTCCAACGCCCAGCGCAGACACCGCTCCCGCACCGGACAGCGCCGGCACACCGCCTTCGCCTGCTCCGTCTGCAGCAGCGCCGGGCCCGAGGTGCCGATCGGGAAGAAGAGATCGGGATCCTCGTGGCGGCAGGAGGCACGGTCGCGCCAGTCATCCATCGAAGTCACCTTCGCTCGAAGTCGTACGTGCCCTTTCGGATGCTTTTAGTCGCTTTCGGGTCACCTGTCGATACGGAAGTGAAACCACGGAGTCCTGGGTCGGAACGCGGTCACTGCTCGCGCAGGCCCCACGGAGAGCCGTACTCGGTCAGCAGATCCAGGAACGGACGGGCCGGGAAGGCCTCCGGGCCCAGCACGCCGGCGCCCGACCAGGCGCCGCCGGCGAGGAGTTCGAGCGCGACGACCGGGTTGACGGCCGTCTGCCACACCACGGCCTGGCTGCCGTACTCGGCCATCGACCACTCGTTGTCGACGACGTGGTACAGGTACACCTCCCGCGGCGCCCCGTCCTTCACGCCCCGCACCCAGGTGCCCGCGCAGGTCTTGCCGCGCATCCGCTCACCCAGCGTCGCCGGATCCGGCAGACAGGCGGCGACCACGTCCCGGGGCGAGACCTGCACCGGCCCTTCGGGGCCCGGTACGGTCACCGGCTCGGTGCGGTCCAGGCCCAGCAGGTGCAGCGTCCTGAGCGTGCTGATGAACTCCTCGCCCAGGCCGTATTTGAAGGTGACACGGCGCGCGTCGACCCAGCGCGGGACGAGCAGCACCTCCTCGTGCTCCACGTTCACGCACTCCACCGGGCCGATGCCCTCGGGGAAGTCGAACACCTCGGGTTCGCTGAAGGGTTCGGTGGTGAACCAGCCCCGGTCGGCCTCGTAGACGACCGGCGGGTTGAGGCACTCCTCGATCGTGGTCCAGATGCTGAAGGAGGGGGCGAAGTCGTAGCCGTCGACGGTGAGGTTCGCGCCGTCGCGGACGCCGATCTCCTCGATATCGTCGAAGAGTTCATCGGCCGCGTACCGGGCGAAGACATCCGAGAGACCCGGCTCCACTCCCATGCCGACCAGAGCCAGCGCGCCCTCCTTCGCCCACTGCTCGGCCTCGGCGAACTGCTCGTCGCCGAGCTTGACCCCGCACTCCTGGTACGGGCGCTCGGAGTGCGGACGCGACAGGGACATCGCCATGTCGACATAGGTGGCACCGGCGGTTCGCGCCGCCCGGAACAGCGGCATCACGAAGCGCGGGTCGGTGGCGTTGAGCAGCACGTCGCAGGAGTGCCGCCGCAGCAGTTCGGCCACCGCGGCCTCGTCGCCGGCGTCGACACGCTCGGCGCGGAAGCGCGGGTCGCCGAGGTGTGCGACGGCCGCCTCGGCGCGCGCCGGGTCGAAGTCGGCGACCACCATCGCCTCGAAGAACCGACGCCGGGCGGCGATCCGGGTCACGGCGGTACCCACACCACCGGCGCCCACGAGCAGTACACGCATGACGAGAACTCCCTGCTGGAGGTTGATGTACGGCGGGGCCCCGGCGGAGATACAACGCCTGCGGCTCACGTAAGGTCAATGGCGTTGGCATAAGACAGGAGAGCGGCATGCCGAAAGCAGTGGTCCCCGAGGAGAAGCGGCGTCGGCGCCGTCCGACCAAGAGCGGCACCGTGCTGTCCGAGGCGCTGATCGTCGAGACCGCGCTGCGCCTGCTGCGCGAACACGGCAGCGCCGGGCTCACCGCGCGCCGCCTGGGGCTCGCCCTGGACGCCGACCCGAGCACGCTCTACCGGTACTTCCGTGGCATGGACGACCTCACCCTCGCCATCGGCGACGCGCTCATCGGGCAGGCCCTGCGCGGCTGGCGGGCGACGGGACGGTGGCGGGCGGACCTGAGGACGGTCGGGCTGAGGATCCATGCCGCCTATGTCGCCCATCCGCAGGCCGCCCTGCTGACGACGAACCGGGTCACCGGCCGGGCGAACGAACTCGCCGCCGACGAGGCGGTGTTGGACGTCCTGCGCACCGCGGGCTTCCCGCTGCCCGAGACCGTCCGGATCTACCACGCCTTCATCGACCAGACGCTGGCCTTCGCCGCCCTGGACGCCGCCTCCCTGGCCCTGCCGAGCGCCTCGCAGCGCGCCGACGAGGCGATGTGGCGCTCGACGTACGCCCGCCTGCCCCGCACCACCCACCCCCGTATCGCCGAGGCGGCACCGCTGCTGGCGACACGCATGGTGACCAGTGCTTATCCGACGGCGCTCGAGATGCTGCTGGACAGCGCGGAGGCGCGGTTGCCGGTTCGCTAGGCGCGCAGCGCCTGAGTCGCCGTCGTCGCCACCACTTCCGCCACTGACGCGAGGGCGGGGGAGTCCAGCTTCCACTGCTGCCAGTACAGGGGGACGTCCAGCGGCCGCTTCGGGGCGAGGGAGATCAGGCGGCCCTCGCGCAATTGGGTGCCGGCCTGGATCTCCGGGACCATGCCCCAGCCCAGTCCTGCCTCGATGGCCGCCAGGAACCCCTCCGAGGTGGGGATCTGATGGCGGACCGAACCCGTGCCGCTCCAGCGCAGGCGTCTCAGGAAGGAGTCCTGGATTTCGTCGCTGCGGTCGAAGGTCACCAACGGCGCTTGCGGCAGCGCCTCCCGCAGCGGTCCGGCGAGATACCGCTCGGCGAAGTCGGGGCTCGCCGCAGCGACGTACCGCATCCTCCCGAGCAGCCGTACCGAACACCCCGCCACGGGCTCGGACGCGGAGGTCACCGCCGCCATCACCAGGCCCTCCCTGAGCAGGGCCGCCGTATGGGCCTCGTCCTCGCGGTGCAGTTCGAAGCAGAGCGGCGGCTCGGACGGTACGCGGGTGAGGGCGTCGAGGAACCAGGTCGCCAGGGAGTCGGCGTTCACCGCGATCGACACCCGGGTCGCTTCCTCTTCGGCGCCGCCCATGCCGAGCTCGGCGCGCGCGTCTCGCTCCAGCCGGGCGAGCTGGCGCGCGAACCGCACCACGACCGCACCGGACTCGGTGGGCCGTACCGGCTTGGTCCGCACCAGCAGCACGCGCCCGGTGCGCTGCTCGAGCGCCTTGACTCGCTGGCTGACCGCGGACGGCGTCACATGCAGCGCGGCCGCCGCGGCATCGAATGTGCCCTCGTCCACCACCGCGAGCAGCGTGCGCACTTGGTCCAGGGGCAGCTCCGTCACCATCACGAGTGCTAATGGTACGTAAGAATCTTTAGCTGTACACAGGATCGTGGTGTCCTTAGCGTCGACGTCATGCCCACCGCACTCGCCACCGCCGCCGCCGGTTTCGGAACCGGCCTCTCGCTCATCGTCGCCATCGGCGCCCAGAACGCCTTCGTCCTGCGCCAGGGGATCCGCGGCCACTCGGTGCTCGCCGTCGTCGCCATCTGCGCCCTGTCCGACGCCGCCCTCATCGCCCTCGGTGTCGGCGGCGTCGGCGCGGTGGTCGTGGCCTGGCCGGGGGTGCTGACGGCGGTCGGCTGGATCGGCGGCGCGTTCCTCATCGGCTACGGCGTCCTCGCCGCCCGGCGCGTGTTCCGTCCGGCCGGTGCGTTGCAGGCGGACGGGCAGGCCACGGGGTCACGGCGCCGGGCGGTGCTGACCTGTCTGGCGATGACCTTTCTCAACCCGCACGTCTACCTGGACACCGTGTTCCTGCTCGGCTCCGTCGCGGCCGACCGCGGTGATCTGCGCTGGACGTTCGGACTCGGCGCCGCGCTCGCCAGCCTGTGCTGGTTCACGGCGCTCGGCTTCGGCGCCAGGCTCCTCGGCCCGCTCCTCTCCCGGCCCGCGGCGTGGCGGATCGTGGACGGCCTGATCGCCGTCATGATGCTCGCGCTGGGTGCGTCGCTGATTCTCGGCAGCTGAGATCACGTGCCCCGCGCCGTCACCGCGGCCGACGCCGCCTACAGCGCGCTGCCCCGGCGCATCCCGTACTGCTCCATGAGTTTGCCCCGGGTCATCTCCAGCCGGTGGGCGAGGATTTCGGCGACCGTGCGGACCAGGATCATGCCGAGCTGCTGGTCCTCCTCGCACAGCTGCAGCACGGCCGCGGCGTCGAACTCGTAGGCGCGCACCGGGCTGAAGGCCTCCGCGCCGAAGTCCCACTGGTACGGCGGGAACAGCCAGGACCAGCCCAGCAGATCCCCGGCGCCAAGGCTTGCGACGGTGACCCGCTGCACGGATGTCACCTGCTGGTCGAGCGAGACGGCGCCGGAGCGGATCACCCAGAAGCGGTCGGCGGTGCCGCCGGCCTCGAAGATACGGGCGTCCTCCGGGAAGGAGACCTCCCGGGCCACGGTCATCAGGTGCTGGCGCTGCGGCGGGGGAAGGGCGGTCAGTAGTTTGGTCGCTTTGGTCATGTCACGGGGCTCCTCGCCGGCGTCGGGGTTCCGGGGCTTTCCCTACGCCCATTTCAGCCGCTGCCGACGCGTAGAGCACCTCGACGGACTACAGAACCGGTGGAGATTTCCGCGGGCATGAAAAAGCCCTGGCTGGACGGGGGAGGCCAGCCAGGGCCGTATGCGGGGTCCGGGGGACGGTATTCATCGACCCCGCGACCACGTATGAATGAACCGTAAACCATTTATGGGGACCGTGCGAAATCGGTAGCGGGTCACGTGAGCCGTTTCACTCCGTACCCGCCGTCACCCGGATCGTCTCCAAATGCGGATCGCTCGGATCCGGGAGGTTCATGCCCGCGTCCCGCCCGGTGAGCAGATAGCGCAGCACCGGCTCGGTCAGCCGCTCGCCGGGGAGGACGACCGGGATGCCCGGCGGATACGGCGTGATCATCTCGGCCGCGATCCGGCCGGCAGCCCTGTCCGTCGGAACGTCCTCGGTGGGGCCGAAGAACGCCTCCCGTGGTGTTCGGACCTGCTCGAGGTGCAGTTCGGCAGGCGGCGGCACCTTCACGCCGGGGACCGGGCGCAGCCCTGACGCGGCAGCCGCGAGATCCTCCAGCGCGGCGATCAGCTCGCCCACTGTCTCCTCGTCGTCCCCGTGGGTGATCTGCGCGCCGATCCTTCGGTGGTCGGTGAGATGGACGTCGATGGACCGGTACTGCCGCAGCCAGTCCGCCGCCCGGTACCCGGTCATACCGAGCCCGTCGACCTCGATGGTGACGATCAGCGGATCGAGATCGTGTGCGAGGCCCGCGCCGCAGAAGTCGTCCCGGTCGTTCACATGCATCCCGTCGAGCCGTTCGACGGAGGCCCGCACCCGGGCCGCGAGGGCCAGCGCCGCGCCCATCAACTCCTTGCCGTGCAGCGCCATCTGCCGGCGCCAGCCGTCCAGACCGGCGTAGATCAGCACCGACGGGCTGGTGCTGCCGAGGAGGTCCGAGCGCATCTTGAGCAGGTGCGGCGGCACCAGGTCGCCCTGGAGATGGAAGACGGAACCCTGTTCGAGACCGCTGCCCATCTTGTGGACGCTCGTCACACAGATGTCGGCGCCCGCGTCCATCGCCCACGACGGCAGATCGGGATGGAAGGGCAGATGCGCGCCCCAGGCCTCGTCCACGATCAGCGGCAGCGACCGCCCGTGACAGATCTCGGCGAGCGCCCGCAGATCGGCGCAGGTGCCGTACGGCGTGGGACTGGTGACCAGCGCGCCCTTGACGCCGGGGTGCTCGGTGAAGGCCCGGTCGAAGTCCGCCGGGGACGGCGGATGCGCGAGATGCCGCTCGGCGTCCCACTGGGGCTCCACCCACACCGGCTCGATCCCGGCGAGGATCAGCCCCGACACCACGGACTTGTGGGCGTCCCGCCCGATCAGCAGCCGCTCCTGCGGGCCCGCGACGGCCAGCATGGCCGCCTTGACGGACAGGGAGCTGCCGCACGTGGTGAAGAACGTGTGGTCGGCGTGGACCACGTCGGCCATCAGCTCCTCGGCACGCTGCAGCACCTGCCCGCGGGTGAGCCGGTCGTCGAGCCCACCCGACGCCAGGACGTCGCCGAGGAAGACCGCCTCCCCGAGGATCTCCCGCACGGCGCGATCCGCGCCGCGGGCCTGCTTGTGCCCGGGCGGCGAGAACGAGGTCCGCCCTTGACGGTGGTATTCGGCCAGGGCCTCCAGTACCGGTGCTCGGTTGTGATCGGCCTTCATACGTGCCGGGTTCCCGGCAGGGCGAGGACGAATCGGCGCCCCGCTCACGGCTCGTCCGGATGCGAGCCCGGCGTCAGGATCTCGTCCAGCACCCGGAGCACAGCCTCATAGGCGAGCATTCGTACGGCGGCGTCCTGAGCCCCTTCGGGGTCGCTCGACCGCAGGCCGAAACTGCGCGTCCGCCACGCCTGCTCCTCCTGTCGTGCGCAGGTCCGGGCGCGCTGAATGCGCCGTAGCAGTTCGTCTGAGTCCACGACATCGGTCATGGGATCCGCGTACCCCGATGCCACCGGTTACTGCAGCCGGCGCGGACACCGGGAGGTTTGACCGGGCGGGCAGAGGCGACCAGACAAGAGATGGGATTTCAAGGCGCCCGGGGGAGCGCGCCCCTCGATTCACCGATTCTCGGAGTCAGACGATGCGCGGGGAGCACACCACTCAATCCGTGAGCCAACCGGCCCAGGCGCGCAGAGCCGTGGAACGCGCGGTCGCCGACCACTGCCGCGCCACCGGGGCGTCGTGCGACCGCGGCGCCGTCCAGGACGCCCTGCTCGTCGCCTCGGAGCTCACCACCAACGCCATCCTGCACGGCGGCGGAGTCACCGACTTCCGCGTCGACCTCGTCGCACCCGGCGTCCGGGTCTCGGTGAGCGACCGCAGCGAACGGTTCCCGGTGGTCACCGACCCCGGCGAGCGCCGTGCCCAGCGCCGCTTCGGCGGCCACGGCTGGCCGATCGTGTGCCGCCTCTCCCACGACATCCAGGTGTCGGTGCTGTCTGCGGGCGGCAAACGCATCAGCGCGGTGGTGCCGCTGGTCCGAAAGCCGCGGGTGTACGGGGGAGCAGGCGCCGCTGACCGGTCCCCGGCGTGAGTGCCGCCCCAACCGGGGCATTCGGACTCCGGGAGGCCGTGATGAACCCGAGTGCCGTGGCAGGGGCCGGACGCGCCCCGACCGAGCCGAAGGCCGCCGCTTCGACGGCGGAGGGCGCCGCCCGGGCGGGTCTGGCCGCGCGGGGCGTGATCTACCTGCTGGTCGGCGTCCTCGCCCTGCAGATTGCCTTCGGCGACCGCCACCGTCAGGCGGACCGCCCGGGCGCACTGGCCGAACTCTCCGACAAACCCTTCGGCTCCGTCCTGCTGTGGGCCCTGGGCACCGGCCTGGTCGGCATGGCCCTGTGGCGGCTCTCGGAGGCGGTCTTCGGCTCTGTCGGACGGGACGGCCGCAAGCCCCGAAAGCGTCTCCTGGCACTGGTCAGGTGCCTCTTCTACGGCTTCGTCGCCTACTCCGTGCTGCTCTTTGCCGCAAGCGGCGACAACGGCGGTGGCGGCGGTTCCACCGACGAGCAGTCCCGCGACATCACCGCCACCGCGCTGGACCTGCCCGCCGGACAGTGGATCGTCGGCATCGGCGGGGCCGCGATCGTCGTCGCCGGCGGGTGGATCGGCGTCCGGGCGATGCGCCGCAGCTACCGCGGCAAGCTCAAGCTCGGCGAGATGTCCCGGACCGGGCAGCGGCTGACGGACGTGACAGGCGTGGGCGGGGGCGTGGCCCGCGGTCTGGTGTTCGCCGCGCTCGGCGCCTTCGCCGTACGCGCCGCCGTCGACTACGAACCCGACAGGGCCAAGGGCCTGGACGACACCCTGCGCTCGTTCGCCGAGACGGCGCTCGGCCCGTGGCTGCTTGCCGCCGTCGCCTTCGGCCTGCTGCTGTTCGGCCTGTTCTCCTTTGCGATGGCATGGCGGCGACGCGTCTGAGATCCCGCAGACGGGGAACGCGGGCCAGATGAACGACTACGAGCTTCCACCCGACGGCCGGCCCGTGGACATCTACCTCGGCCTGCTGCGTTCGCGAATGGACACGGAGGACTACCTTCGCCTGCTCGACGTCGTCGAACCCGTCCTCCGGGCGATCGACGAGCGGCGGCTTCCGCCCGCCGAGTTCGCCCTGGACGACGACAGCGCGGAACAGCTGCCCCAGGAGATCCGCGATCAGGCGGCGCTGGTCATCGCCACCGCCGTCACCGGCCGACTGGACAACGAGGTCGTCGAGATCGACCTCGGGGACACCGGCTCGGTCCGGGTTGTCACCGACGCGGCCACCGCCGCGGACCCCGCGCGCCTGGACGAGATCGCGGCCTACATCCAGGGCCGCCGCCACGACGACGAGGAACTGCGCGGTATCGCCGAGGCAAGCGGCCTGCCCACCGACTTCTGACCGGCCGGAGAGCTACGTGCCGACCGGAACGCCCAGCGGCCGCGCCAGGCCCACCACGGACTCGTCGAGCCGCTGAAGGTGCCGCAGCACCCGGTCGGTGACCCGGCCGTACCGGGTGGTGCCCGGGACCTGGGGTTCCAGGAGCGAGGCGATGCTCGGACCGGTCTCGACCCGGTCCGTGGCCCGCTCGTCGGTGACGTGCGCGGCGATGGCCTCGATGTTGTGCGCGATCCGCCGCCCGGCCCCGCGCAGCCGGGGGTCCGCCGCGATCGAGGGATGCGTGGGCAGCAGCTCGGCGGTCGCCGCCAGCGAGCGCGCGTGATAGGCCGCCGTCTCCAGCAGCGCCACCACATAGCGGGCGGTATCGCGCCGGGCCCGCAGCGGGGTGACCGGGTGGGTCAGCGGCTGGGTCGCGGCCCGCAGATCCGCCAGCGCCTGGTCCAGGTCCCGCGCCTGGTCGAGCAGCTCCACCGGAGGTCCGCCGCTGAGCTGCTCGACGGCCGTCCCGGTGACCTCGCCGAGCCGCTCCAGCACGGTGGCGAGCAGCTCATTCGTACGCCGGTCGGTGGCGACCGGCAGCACCAGCGCCGCCGCGATCACCCCGCAGGCCGCCCCGAGCGCCGTCTCCCCGATCCGCAGCACCAGCACCGAGAGGCTGTAGGTGTGCAGCAGGGTGTAGAGCAGCCCCAGCGCGGCCGTGACGAAGAACGACATCAGCGTGTACGACAGGGGCGCGGTGTAGAACATCGCGAACACGCACAGCAGCACCAGCGCGAACGCCGTCCAGGTGTGCTGCCCGACCAGACCCGCCAGCAGGATGCCGGCCACGACCCCGAACACGGTGCCCAGCAGTCTGCGATATCCCTTGACCAGGATCTCGCCCGTGGAGGAGGTGTTGAGGAACACGATCCAGCAGGTCAGCACCGCCCAGTACCAGCGGTGGCTGGAGAGCAGCTCCCCACCGACGATGGCCAGCGACGAGCCCACGGCGACCTGCACGGCGGCCCGGGTGGTCGGCCGCCGCAGCCCCGTCTCCTCCTCCGGCGGCGTGTCCTTCGCGGCGTCGATGGCGGCGTCCTCGGCGTCCAGCTCCTCACGGGAGCGGGCCGTGGAGGGGGTGTCGTCCGACTCGTCCTGCGGCCCGTCGAGCGCGATCCGCAGGCCCAGGACCGCCCGGGCGGCCTCGCCGATCCCGCGGAAGACGTCCTGCACGGCCGGGGAGGCCCCGGGCAGGTTCTCCTCGTCGCGGTAGGAGAGCAGGCGGTTGCGCACATGGGCCAGCGCCGTGCCGCCCGGGTGCTGCACGAGCAGCCGCAGGGCCCGAAGATCCCGCCGCAGTGTCTCGACCGCCTCGTCCCGTACGGGCAGCCGGCCGGCCGTGGGGACGGGCGCGCCGGGCAGATGCAGGGTCAGCGTGTCCGTACGTTCGGCGCTGCGGGCGGTGAGCAGCAGCAGCCCGAGCCGCTCGGCGGCGATCTCGGCGTCCGCCACCCGCCGCTGCACCAGCCGTGCCGTGCCCTCGTCGGCCGTGCCCTCCTCAAGACGCCCCTGGATCATCAGCGCCGTCTCGTGCAGCCGCGCCGTCCCTTCGCGCACGTTCCCCAGCGCCCGGTCCGCCTCCTCCGGTCCCGCGTCCAGCAGCTCGAGCTGTGCCGACACCAGCTGGGCGAACCGGGCCCGGAAGGCGTCGCGCAGCCGCTCCAGCGTCCCGGCCGGAGTCTCGGGCACCAGCGCGAACCGCACCACGGCACTGCACACCACGGCCGTGACGACCGCGGCGCACAGCTCCGGCAGATCCGAGACGGTGGCGCCGACGAACAGGGACACGAAGTACAGCTGGAAGCCGATCAGCCCGAGCGCGGTGCCGCGGTCGCCGAACCGGCGGCCATAGACCGCACTGAAGATCAGCGCGATGAAGAACAGGTCACCGGCGACGACATGGGAGTGCAGCAGCGCGGCCAGCGTGACGGAGGCAAGCGCGACCGGCAGACCGAGGGCGAGCGTGACGGCTTGCGGGCCGCGCTGCTTCTCCCGTACGGCGAAGGTGGACACCATCGCCGCCATGGCGCCCGCGACCAGATGCGGCACGTCCGCCCCGAACAGGGCGAGCACGACCAGGGTGAGCGCGATCGAGGCCACCGTCCGCAGCCCCGCAGCCAGCCGCAGCAGCCCCGGATCGGAGGCCGCGACCCGGTCTCGCAGCCGCGCCCACACCGGCCCTGTGCCTATGCCTGCCCCTCCGACCCCGTCACGTGCTCGCGCAGCTGCTCCGGCGTCAGATACGCGTCCGTGTACTCGAAGTCCTTCAGCTTGGCGGGCTTGCGGGCCTGGAAGCCGGTGCGCACGAAGTCGTCGCCGGCGACGGCGTTGAGCACCCAGTTCGTCAGCACCCGCGTCTTGGCGACATTGGTGCGCAGCGCCGACCAGTGGTAGCCGCGGGCCACCACCTGGGCGGGCAGGCCGCGCAGTTCGACGCCGAGCGGCTTGGACAACGCGTCCTTGCCCCCGAGGTCGACGACCAGGCCGAGGTCCTTGTGCTCGTAGGGCCGCAGCGGCTGGTTGCGCAGGGTGGCCATGACGTTGTCGGCGGCCACCTTGCCCTGCCGCATGGCGTGCTGGGCGGTGGGCGGGCAGACCGCGCCCTCCTCCTTCTTGGCCAGGTCGGGCACGGCCGCCGCGTCGCCGAGCGCGAACACACCGTCGTGGCCCGGCAGGCTCAGCTCCGGGCTGACCTCCAGCCGTCCGCGGACCGTCTTCTCGCCGAGCGTCCCGATCAGCGGGCTGGCGACGACACCGGCCGTCCAGATCAGGGTGCGGGTCGGAATCACCCGGCCGTCGGTGAAGGTGACCTCCTCCGGGCCGGCCTTGGCGATGGAGACACCCAGGGAGATCTCGATGCCGCGTCGGCGCAGGATCTCCTGAGCGTCCCGGCCCAGCTTCTCGCCCAGCTCGGGCATCAGCTTCGGCGCGATGTCGATCAGATGCCACCGGATCAGCGCCGGGTCGAGCCGCGGATAGCGCTTGACCGCGTTGTGCGTCAGCTGCTGCAGACATGCCGCGGTCTCGGTGCCCGCGTATCCGCCGCCGACCACCACGAACTGCAGCCGGGCGGCCCGCTCGGCCGGATCGTGGCTGGCGTCGGCGAGGTCGAGCTGCGAGATGACGTGGTCGCGGATGTAGGCGGCCTCGGCGAGCGACTTCATCCCGAAGGCGTGGTCCGTCAGACCCGGGATGTCGAAGGTGCGGGTGATGCTCCCGGGGGCCAGCACGATGTAGTCGTACGGCTCGTTGACGATCTCGTCGGTGATCGTGCGGATGACGCACACCTTGGAGGCGAGGTCCACGCCGATGGCACCGCCCGGGATGATCCGGGTGCGGTACTTGCGGCTGCGGCGCAGGGACAGGGCGATCGACTGGGGCGTCAGCACGCCGGAGGCGACCTGGGGCAGCAGCGGCAGATAGAGCTGGTAGGCGAACGGCGTCACCAGGGTGACGTCGGCCTCGTCGGCGGCGAGCTTGCGCTCCAGACGGCGTACGCACCCCACTCCGGCGAAGCCTGCGCCAACCACCAGGATCCTGGGTCGTGTCACGGTGTACATCCCTTCTGCGGCTCCAGGCGGTCTGCCACGACGTCGTTCGCCTGCCCCTGGATCGCTGCCTCGCACCTCATCGATCCCACCGCGCTCCCGGCCGCTCCGCCAGTCGGGTGCGGCAGGCAGATGAACGACTTGTTCGAGCCACACTGCCCCACCGAGCCCGTGGGCACACGGGGTTCCCCGAGATCGGCCCCGCAATCACCACGGCAGGAAGACATGCACGTCCTTGCCGCGCTCATGGGTGATGACACCGACCTGATGGCTCAGGGTCTGCACCAGATACCAGCCAACTCCGCGGCCGCCCCGGCGCGGATCGAAGGCACGCGGTGCGGGCGGCTCGGGACTGGTGTCGCGCAGCACCACGTGCACTCCGTCGAAGGCCCGGCTCAGGCGCAGCTCGAACGGGCCCGGGGCGTACTCCACGGTGTTCGCCGCCAGCTCCGTGACCACCAGCAGGATGTCGTCGCGGCGGTCGGGCTCGGCGGGCGGGGAGACCCGCGCGAGGTCGTGGAGGTACGCCTCCGCGGCCAGGCGCGCCTCGCTCACATCTTCGTGCGCACCCGAGAAGCGGACGAGACGGTCCGCGATCTCCTGTCCAGCCAAGGCGTCATCGTCCGTCTCTCCCCCCATGCACCTGCGCTGTCCGGCTTCCCCGCTCGCCGCGACCTACGCACGGTCACCTGAAGACGTTGTCGGAGTCGTCCCACACCGCGGACTCGTCCGGCACCGGCTGCCGCCGGGTGTTCGCCCGCGCCTGGTACATCGCGTCGATCTCCATCGCGTAGTGCCGCACGATCACGTCCCTGCGCAGCTTCATCGACGGCGTCAGCAGGCCATTGGTGAGGTTGAACGGCTCCGGCAGCACCCGGAACACCCGGATCGACTCCCACCGCGACACCGCGCTGTTGGCGGCCGCCACCGCCCGCGTGATCTCCTCCCGCAGCGCGTTCTCCTCGCGGGCGTCCCGGCTGCGCGGGTCGGGACGGGGCTCCAGCGTGCCGCGCCAGTACGCCAGGAACTCCGGGTCCAGTGTGAGCAGCGCCCCGACACAGGGCCGGTTGTCGCCGACCACCACCGCCTGATGGATCAGCGGGTGCATCCTGAGCCGCTGCTCCAGAGCGGTCGGCGCGACGCTCTTGCCGCTGCTGGTGATGATGACGTCCTTCTTGCGGCCGGTGATCGTCAGATAGCCGTCGGGGTCGAGGATCCCGAGGTCCCCGGTGGCCAGCCAGCCGCCGCGCAGCGCGGCCCGGGTCGCCGCCTCGTCGCCCACATAGCCCTGGAACACCGAAGGACCGCGCACCAGGATCTCCCCGTCGTCGGCCACCCGGACGTCCATGCCGGGCAGCACTTTGCCGACCGTCCCCGACCGTCCCCCGCCCGGCGGCTGCGCGGTGACCCCGCCGGCGGTCTCGGTGAGCCCGTACCCGTCATTGAGGTAGATGCCGATGCCCTCGTAGAACAGGGAGAACTCCCGGTCCAGCGGCGAGCCGCCGGACGACGCCCGCAGCACCCGGCCGCCCAGCGCGCCGCGCAGCCCGCGGTACACCGTCCGCTCGTACAGCGCGTGCTGCAGCCGTAGATCGAAGCCGGGCCCCGGCCCCTCGCCGAGCCGATGCCGTTCCACGGCCGCGGCGAAGTCCCGTGCCGTGTCGGCGGCCCGCTCGAACAGCGCGCCACGGCCCGACTGCCGGGCGGAGCGCAGAAAGTTCTTGTAGATCTTCTCGAAGACCGAGGGGACGGCGCAGAAGTACGTCGGACGGAACGAGCGCAGCGCCGCCTCCAGGGAGCCTCCGCTCGGGTCGGACTCGTGGCCCATCAGCATTCCGCCGCGCACGCACAGGCCCTGCACCATGAGCCCGTACACGTGGGAGAACGGCAGGAAGGCGAGCACCGAGGCCTGTCCGCCCGGCGGCACCACCAGTTGCCCCCAGCCCTGCAGCAGCGTGTCGCATCCGCTCGCCAGGTTCCGATGGCTCAGCGCGCACCCCAGCGGGCGGCCCGTGGAGCCGGAGGTGTAGGCGATCAGGGCCGTGGAGTCCGGCAGCACGATCCGGCGCAGTGAGTCGACCGCGGCGAGCGGCACGAAGGTGCCCCGCTCGACCAGCTGGTCCAGCGCTCCCGCGTCCAGCTGCCACACATGCCGCAGCAGGGGCAGCGAGGCGCACACGGAGCCGACCGTCATGACCGACTGCTCGTCCTCGACCACCACGCCCACACACCCGGCGTCCCTGAGGATCCACTCCACCTGCTCGCGCGAGGACGTCGGATACACGGGCACGACCTCGGCGCCCACCGCCCACAGGGCGTAGCTGAACACCGTCCACTCGTACCGGGTCCGCGCCATGATCGCGACGCGGTGGCCCGGCGTGATCCCGGAGGCGACCAGACCCTTGGCCAGATCCACCACCGTGTCCCGCAGCTCCACCGCGGTGATCTCGGTCCAGTCCGATGAGCCCCCGAGGCGGCGGGCGAGGACCGGCAGGGTGGGTTCGAGCAGGGCCCGTTCGAAGATGCTGTCGGCGAGGCCGCCCGCCGGCGGCGCGGAGACGGAGGGAGCCAGGGCGAAGTCGCGCATGCGCAGCTCCTGTGGTGTACGCGGTGTGACGCCACCGACGAGCAGAGTTATCGGCGGTGCTCGAATCTAGCCGAGGTACGAGCGAATGGTGCCGGAATCCGACAAGTCGACTTCGGGTCTTACCCCTGGGTGCGCCGCACGCACTCCGTGACCACGTCCCGCAGACTGCTGCCGCGCCGCATCAGCTCGCGCTGCACCCGGGCGCCGTTGCCGCGCCCCAGCAGCTCGGCGACGCGGTCGCGTGCGTGGTCGAGGTCGCCGCTGTCCTCCAGCGCCTCCCCGACATGGTCCAGCAGGGTCCGCACCACGGCCCGTGCCGGCATGGGCCGCATGGTCACGGGGTGCAGCAGCTCATCGGTGAGCCCGGCCCGGGCCGCCTGCCAGGCCGCAAGACGCAGCACGCTCACACTGTGCGTCGCCGGTTCGAGACCCGCCCGCCACTGCCGTGCGGAGGTCTCCACCAGTCCGCGGGCGAGGGTGGCGAGCAGGACGGCGGTGTCCGCGTGCAGACACACGTCCGCCACCCGTATCTCCACCGTCGGATAGTTCCGGGACAGCCGGGCGTCGAAGTAGACCATCGCCTTGTCGAGGATCACCCCGGTGTCGAGCATCTCGGCGACCACCTCCCGGTACCGCGCGGCCGACCCGAAGATCTCGGTGGGACCGGCCGACGGCCAGCGCTGCCACACCCGGCTGCGGTAGCTGCTGTACCCGGTGTCCTTGCCCTGCCAGAACGGCGAGTTGGCGCTCAGTGCGCACAGCACCGACAGCCACGGCCGCATCCGGTCGATGACGGCGACGCCCTCGTCGTCGGAGTCCACGGCCACATGGACATGGCAGCCGAGGACGAGCTGCTCCCGGGTGGCGATGCCGTAGTGCTCCGCCATCCACTGGTAGCGCTGGTGCTCCCCGATGCACGGGCTGACCGGCAGCGGGGACGTGGCCAGGGCCGCCACGGCGCAGCCCAGCTCGCCTGCGTGCCGCGCCGCCTCCTTGCGGCACCGGACGATCTCCCTGCCCAGGGCGTCCATGCCGGACTGCGGCTGGGTGGCGTACTCCAGCATCTGGTCGTGCAGTTCCTTCTCGAACACGTCCTTGCCGTCCACGCTGTCCAGCGCGGCCCGGGCGACGATCGCGGCCGACAGGGCCCGCGGTTCACCTGTCTCCGGGTCGACCAGGAGGAGTTCCTCCTCCACTCCGACGGTGCGCACCTGAGGCACCCCTTCTGTGGCCCGATGCGAGCACGACGAGGATTTCGTCGTACGCCCCGACTGCCCGTTTCAGGGCATTCGGACACCTCGTACCGCCTTGCGGGCCTCAGAAGGGGTACGGCGTCAGCCACACCGTCGCCAGCGGAGGCAGGGTGATCCGGATCCCGTCCTCTTCCGGCTTGATCGGCCCGGGGTTCGTGACGTCGCTGCCCCCGTACTGCGCCGCGTCCGTGTTCAGGGTCTCCCCCCAGACGAGACCGCCCTCGGGGACCCAGATCCGGTAGTCCTCCCGCACGGCCGGGGAGAAGTTCGACACCGCGAGCAGGGGAGTGCCGTCGGTGGCGTACCGCAGGAAGGCGAAGACGTTGTCGTCGGCCGCGTCGCCGAGAGCCCACTGGAAGCCACCCGGGTCGGTGTCCCGCTGCCACAGCGCCGGCGTGGCGAGGTAGGCGGTATTGAGATCACGGACGAGATCGCGGACGCCCCGGTGATCGGGCTCGGCGCTGTACCCGGGGTCCAGCAGCCACCAGTCCGGCCCGTGCGGCTCGGACCACTCCGCTCCCTGGGCGAACTCCTGCCCCATGAAGAGGAGCTGTTTGCCCGGGTGTGCCCACATAAAGCCCAGGTAAGCGCGGTGATTGGCGCGTTGTTGCCACCAGTCGCCGGGCATCTTCGACACCAGCGCCTGCTTGCCGTGGACGACTTCGTCGTGGGAGATCGGCAGGACGTAGTTCTCGCTGTAGGCGTACACCATCGAGAAGGTCATCTCGTTGTGGTGGTACTTGCGGTGGATCGGCTCGTGGCTGATGTAGCCGAGCGAGTCGTGCATCCAGCCCATGTTCCACTTCAGGCCGAAACCGAGCCCGCCGCTGTCGGTGGGCCGGGTCACCCCGTCCCAGGCGGTGGACTCCTCGGCGATCGTCACCACGCCGGGCGCCCGCCGGTACACGGTGGCGTTCATCTCGCGCAGGAAGGCCACCGCGTCCAGGTCCTCCCGCCCGCCGAACACATTGGGCGTCCACTGCCCGGAGTCCCGCGAGTAGTCGAGGTAGAGCATCGAGGCGACCGCGTCCACCCGCAGCCCGTCGATGTGGAACTCCTCGCACCAGTACACGGCGTTGGCGACGAGGAAGTTGCGCACCTCGACCCGTCCGAAGTCGAACTCGTAGGTGCCCCAGTCCGGATGCTCGGCCCGCCGGTCGTCCCCGGGCTCGTAGAGCGGCTCCCCGTCGAACCGGGCCAGCGCCCAGTCGTCCTTCGGGAAGTGCGCGGGCACCCAGTCCATGATCACGCCGATGCCCGCCCGGTGGAGCGCGTCGATCAGGAACTTGAAGTCGTCGGGCGTGCCCAGCCGCGCCATGGTCGCGTAGAAGCCGGTGATCTGGTAACCCCAGGAGCCCGAGAACGGGTGGTGGGCGACCGGCATGAACTCCACATGCGTGAAGCCGAGGTCGTTGACGTAGGCCGGGAGCACCTCGGCCAGCTCACGGTAGGTCAGCCCCGGCCGCCAGGACGGCAGGTGCACCTCGTAGACCGAGAACGGCGCCACGTGCACCGGGGTGTCCCCACGGTGCGCCATCCACTGGGCGTCGCCCCACTCGTAGCGGGAGGCGTGCACGATGGACGCCGTGTCCGGCGGGATCTCCGCGTACCGCGCCATCGGGTCGGCCTTGAGGAAGCGGTGGCCGTGGCGGGAGTGGATCTCGAACTTGTACCGGGTGCCCTCGCCGACCCCGGGCAGGAACAGCTCCCACACCCCGGACGCGCCGAGGGACCGCATCGGGAACGCGGTGCCGTCCCAGTAGGTGAAGTCCGCGGCGACCCGCACCCCCTGGGCGTTCGGCGCCCACACGGTGAACCGGGTGCCGGTCACCCCCTCGTGGGTCATCGGCTCGGCCCCGAGCGCCTTCCACAGCTGCTCGTGCCGCCCCTCCCGGATCAGATGGAGATCCAGCTCCCCGAGGGCGGGCAGAAAGCGGTACGGGTCGTCGACCTCCTGCTCCCCGTCCTCGTACGACACCAACAGCGTGTACGCCGGGATCTTCTTCCTCCGCGGCAGTACGCCGGAGAAGAGGCCGTCGCCCTCGGAGACGAGCTCTCTGCGCTCGCCTTCGATCACTACGCTCACCGCGCGGGCGAACGGGCGCAGCGCCCGGAACGCGACCCCGCCCGGGACCACATGGGCGCCGAGCAGCGCGTGCGGGTCGTGGTGGGCGCCGGCCAGCAGGCGTCCGCGGTCGGTGGGGTCCAGCGGCGGAGCCGTCCCGCACCGGGCGCGGCCGGACGGCTCGGGCAGCGAGGTGTCACGCAGCGCCATGGGGTCAGCCTCCTCGTACGGCGAGACGTTCGATCGCCGCCATCGGTACGGGTAGCCAGTCCGGGCGGTGCCTGGCTTCGTAGAGCACTTCGTACACGGCCCGGTCGGTCTCGTAGGCGCGCAGCAGGCCGTGTTTCTTGCGTGGGTCCCATCCGGCGGCGGTGGCGTAGCCCGCGCAGAAGGCCTCCCGGCAGCGGCGGGCCCACTCCGGCCGCCAGGGCCGGCGCTGGCGTGCCGCGTAGTCGAAGGAGCGCAGCATCCCGGCGATGTCCCGCACGGGGGAGTGGAGGCTGCGTCGCTCGGCGAGCGGGCGGGACGGTTCGCCCTCGAAGTCGATCACGAACCACTCGCGTCCGGCCCGCAGCACCTGCCCCAGGTGCAGATCGCCGTGGATGCGCTGGGCGGGCGGGCCGGGATCGCAGGTGGTGAGCGCCCCGAAGGCGGTCCGCAGGCCCGGTACGAACTGCTGGAGGGCCGGTACGCAGTGCGCCGCGGAGTCCAGCCGCTCGGTCATCGCAGCCGCCGTAGCGGCATTCTCGTGGCGGGTCTCGAACGCGAACGCCGAAGCGAGGGCGAGGTGGACCTCCGCGGTGGCCCGGCCCAACTGGTGGGCCTCCGCCGTGAAGTCGTCACCGTGGGCGAGCGCCTGGAGCGCCAGCGTCCAGCCGTCGGTGGCGTCCCGCAGGAACGGCTGGAGCACCCCGAGGGTGGCCTCCCACGGACGAGTCGTCCGGAACCAGGCGACCGGCGCGGGAACCCGTCGGCAGCCCTGCCGGGCCAGCGCGCCCGGCACCTCCAGGTCCGGGTTGACGCCCGGCTGGATGCGCCGGAACACCTTCAGCACAAAGGCGTCGCCGTACACCAGCGAGGAGTTGGACTGCTCCGCGTCCATCAGACGCGGCGCCAGACCGGAGGGGACCGGCACCGACGAGCAGGACTCGAAGCGCAGCGGGCCCGCCGTGCCGGGGTGCCGCAGCCGGTCCAGCAGCATCTGCGCCGACCGCAGGTCCTGCAGGGCGTCGTACACCGTGAGACCCGCCAGCGGGCCCTCGTCCGCCCGCCCGATCAGGCTGCGGCCCAGCCGCGGGGAGGGGTGCTCGCGCACCCCGAGCAGCAGCTGGTAGCAGTCGCCGGCCGGGGGCGCGGTGGTGCCGCCGGGGGCGGGCACCGGGACATGGCCGGCGTGGACCAGCAGGTGCAGACAGCCCGGGAACAGCTCGGTCATGGACAACAGGGCCAGATCCGTGACCGGCCGGTCCTTGCCCGCGAACCACCGCTGCCGCGGCAGCCACTGACGCAGCAGACCGCCGAGCGAGACCATGATGTCGGCGACGGCCGGAGGGCTCGGTCTGAGGGATGCGGTCTTCGGCATGGTGACGCGTCCTTTCGTCGGCACGCTCAAGGGCACACGCTCAAGGGGCAGACGCTCGGTGTCGGCGGCCGATGCGGGAGGCGACTCGGGAGAGCCGGAACCAGTAGAAGCCGTGACCGCCCAGGGTGAGCAGGTACGGCAGTTCGCCGATGGCCGGGAAGCGGACCCCGCCGAACAGTTCGACCGGGTGCCGCCCGTCGAACTCGCGCAGATCGAGCTCGGTCGGCTGGGCGAACCGGGAGAAATTGTTCACGCACAGGACGAGATCGTCCTCGTACTCCCGCAGAAAGGCCAGCACCGCCGGGTTGGACGACTGGAGTTCGGTGAAGGAGCCGAGTCCGAAGGCGGGGTTCTGCTTACGGATCTCGATCATCCGGCGTGTCCAGTGCAGCAGCGAGGAGGGCGACGCCATGGCCGCCTCGACGTTGATGACCTGGTGACCGTAGACCGGGTCCATGATCGTGGGCAGATAGAGCCGGCCGGGGTCGGCGGTCGAGAAGCCGGCGTTGCGGTCCGGCGTCCACTGCATGGGGGTGCGGACGGCGTCGCGGTCGCCGAGCCAGATGTTGTCGCCCATGCCGATCTCGTCGCCGTAGTAGAGGATCGGCGAGCCCGGGAGGGCGAGCAGCAGGGCGGTGAAGAGTTCGATCTGGTTGCGGTCGTTGTCCAGCAGGGGTGCCAGTCGACGCCGGATGCCGATGTTGGCGCGCATGCGGGGGTCCTTGGCGTACTCCGCCCACATGTAGTCGCGTTCCTCGTCGGTGACCATTTCCAGGGTCAGCTCGTCGTGGTTGCGCAGGAAGATGCCCCACTGGCAGCCGGACGGGATGGCCGGGGTCTTGGCGAGGATTTCCGAGACGGGGTAGCGGGACTCCCTGCGCACGGCCATGAAGATCCGCGGCATGACGGGGAAGTGGAAGGCCATGTGGCATTCGTCGCCGCCGTTGCGGTAGTCGCCGAAGTAGTCGACGACGTCCTCCGGCCACTGGTTGGCCTCCGCCAGCAGCACCGTGTCCGGGTACATCGCGTCGATCTCGCGCCGGACGCGCTTGAGGAAGTCGTGCGTGGCCGGCAGGTTCTCGCAGTTCGTGTCCTCTTCGGCGTACAGATACGGCACGGCGTCCAGCCGGAACCCGTCGATACCGAGGTCGAGCCAGAAGCGGAGGGCGCCCAGGATCTCCTCCTGCACGGCCGGGTTCTCGTAGTTGAGGTCCGGTTGGTGGGAGAAGAACCGGTGGAAGAAGTACTGCTCCCGCACCGGGTCGAAGGTCCAGTTGGACGCTTCCGTGTCGACGAAGATGATCCGCGCGTCGGCGTACTGCTTGTCGTCGTCGGCCCACATGTAATAGTCGCCGTAGGGGCCGTCCGGATTCTTGCGGGACTCCTGGAACCACGGGTGCTGGTCGCTGGTGTGGTTCATGACGAAGTCGATGATGACCCGCATACCGCGCTGGTGGGCGGCGTCGACGAACTCCACGAAGTCGGCGAGGTCACCGAATTCGGGGAGTACGGCGGTGTAGTCGGAGACGTCGTAGCCGCCGTCCCGCAGCGGGGACTTGAAGAACGGGGGCAGCCACAGGCAGTCCACGCCGAGCCACTGGAGATAGTCGAGCTTGGCGGTCAGGCCTTTGAGGTCACCGACGCCGTCGCCGTTGCTGTCCTGATAGGACCGGACGAGCACCTCGTAGAAG
The DNA here is from genome assembly GCF_036173105.1 of Streptomyces sp. NBC_00287. Classification (NCBI taxonomy): domain Bacteria; kingdom Bacillati; phylum Actinomycetota; class Actinomycetes; order Kitasatosporales; family Streptomycetaceae; genus Streptomyces; species Streptomyces sp. NBC_00287. The sequence goes on along the minus strand of NZ_CP108053.1, from coordinate 498,433 downwards.
ACGGCGCTCTTGAACCAGTCGGGATGTCGGTCCTTGGCCGGGGTGTCCTCGAAGGTGTCATGGACGGGCTCGTTGACAGTCATGACGCGGTAGACCCTCCGATCTGCGGCGAGGCGGGCGAGGCCTGGACGTGGAGCACATGCGCGGGTGCCCTGCCGGGCTCGAGGCGCACATAGTTGGTCCTGCCCCACAGATAGGTCTCACCCGTCAGTTCGTCGTGCACGGACAGGGGTTCGTCCCGGTCCCGGCCGAGTTGCGGCATGTCCAACGAGATCGTCGCTTCCTGGGTGTGGTGCGGATCGAGGTTGACGACCACCAGAACCGTGTCCTGGCCCGCGCGCTTGCTGTAGGCGATCACGGCGTCGTTGTCGGTGTGGTGGAAGCGGAGATTCCTGAGGTGGTGCAGCGCGGGGTGGTCGCGCCGGACGGCGTTCAGCTTGGTGATGAGTGGAGCGATGGTTTCCGCCGTTTCCCAGTCACGCGGACGCAACTGGTACTTCTCCGAGTCCAGGTACTCTTCGCTGCCCTCCCGCACCGGGGTGTTCTCGCACAGCTCGTAGCCGCTGTAGATCCCCCAGGTCGGAGACAGCGTCGCGGCCAGCACGGCGCGCAGTTCGAAGGCGGGGCGCCCGCCCTGCTGGAGGAAGGCGTGCAGGATGTCGGGGGTGTTGGCGAAGAAGTTCGGCCGCATATAGGCCGCCGCCTCACCGGACAGCTCGCTCAGGTACTCGGTCAGCTCCTGCTTGGTGTTGCGCCAGGTGAAGTACGTGTACGACTGCTGGAAACCGATCTGCGCCAGGGTGTGCATCATCGCCGGGCGGGTGAACGCCTCGGCCAGGAAGATCACATCCGGGTCGGTGCGGTTGATCTCCGCGATCACCCGCTCCCAGAACAGCACCGGCTTGGTGTGCGGATTGTCCACCCGGAAGATCCGCACCCCGCAGGCCATCCAGTGCCGCAGCACCCGCAGCGTCTCCGCGATGAGCCCGTCCAGGTCCGCGTCGAAGGCGATGGGGTAGATGTCCTGGTACTTCTTCGGCGGGTTCTCGGCGTAGGCGATGGTGCCGTCGGGGCGGTGGTGGAACCACTCCGGATGCTTGGCCACCCAGGGATGATCGGGGGAGCACTGCAGGGCGAAGTCGAGGGCCACCTCCAGGCCCTGCGCGCGGGCCTGCTCGACGAACCAGGTGAAGTCCTCCAGGGTGCCCAGGGCCGGGTGGACGGCGTCATGCCCGCCCTCGGGGGAGCCGATCGCCCAGGGCACGCCGACATCGTCGGGGGTGGGGTCGAGGGTGTTGTTGCGGCCCTTGCGGAACGTGGTGCCGATCGGATGGATCGGCGGCAGGTACACGACGTCGAAGCCCATCGCGGCGATCGCGGGCAGCCGGCGCGCGGCCGTCCGGAAGGTGCCGTGCGGCACCTGGGCGGTGCCCTCGGAGCGGGGGAAGAACTCGTACCACGAGCCGTACAGCGCCCGTTCCCGCTCCACCAGCAGCGGCAGCGGCTCGGAAGCGGTCACGAACTCCCGCAGCGGATACCGGGACAGCACCGCGTGGACCTCGGGCCGGAAAGCGGCGGCGAGGCGGGTCACGACCGGCAGGGAGTCGTCCCTGAGGGCGACCACCGCACGCAGGAGGACCTCGCGCCGATCGGCGGGAACCCCGGCCGCCGCACGCTCGAGGAGATCCGCGCCCTCCTCCAGGACCACCCCGGTGTCGATCCCGGCGGGCACCTTGATGCGGGCGGTGTGGCGCCAGGTGGCCACCGGGTCGCTCCAGGCCTCCACATGGAACGTCCAGTGTCCCGCGGCGGTGGGCGTGACCTCGGCGCCCCAGCGGTCGGTACCCGGCGCCAGTTCACGCATCGGCGTCCACGGGCCCGGGCGGCCCTCGGGATCCCGCAGCACGACATTGGCGGCCACGGCGTCGTGCCCCTCGCGGAACACGGTCGCCGAGACGTCGAACGTCTCGCCCACGACCGCCTTCGCCGGGCGCCTGCCGCACTCCACGGCCGGCTGGACATTCCGTACCGGGATACGGCCGATGGCCGCGGTTGCCTTCATGGTCTCGCCTCCGCCGTGCTCATGGCCGGGCCCCTCAAGGGCCCGGCCGGGGATTCAAGCTGCGCCGGAAGGGTCTACCTGCCGGCCCGGGAACGCCGCTTGGCGGTCGGTGGACCCCGTCTCTTGGCGCCGCCCGGACGGGGGCGTTCGTTCTGCTCGCGCAGGTAGGTGCCGAGGTTGGTGCGCAGATAGCGCTCGGCCGCGTCCGCGGCCTCGCGCGCGCAGCGCTTGCCCATCAGCACGCACAGCGTGTAGCCCGAGTCCTCGAAAGTGGCCCGCACGGCCTGGTCGTTCGGGGACGCGAGCATGACGCGTTCCCAGGCCCGATAGCGCCCAAGCTGGCGGGCGACTTCGGCTTTGGCCGGTAGCAACATGACGCCGTTCACCTCTCGGGTTTCATGGCACGTCACCACACGGTCGGGGGTGGTCGTGCGCGCACACACGGATGCCTTACGGGCATGGAGGTCTTCACTCATGGTGCACGTGTGACGACTCAGCGTCTTGTTAGAGCTTCAACTATCCCGGATGATCCCCCGGTTGACTCCTCGTGTTGCACGAATGGCGTAGCACTCCCACCCTTGAGGTGACTCAGAAGCGATCAACGCTCACGCTTCGCGTTCGGGGCCCGTCCCGCGGGGACGGGGAAGTGCCGAGCCTCGCCGGTGAGGAGCCAACGAGATGAAGACCGCAGTGCCCTGCTACTACCACCTCGACGTGGAAGTCAGCCCGGAACGGGTCGGACAGGTCAGGCGCATCCTGGCCGCTCACCTCCGGTTCTGGGACCTGGAGAACCTCGTGGAGCCCGTGTGCGGCGGTGCCGAACTGCTGCTGACCGCCATCGATGAGCACGCGACGGACAAGAACACGTCGATCGAGATGTGGTGGAACGGCCAGCACCTCATCACGGCCATCGGGGACAACGACCGTGATCTGCGCCCGGACCAGGATCTGCGCGGCTGCCTCGAGCAGATCGCCGCGATCAGCGACGGCTGGGGGTGCTGCGCCACGGACACCGGCAGCAAGGTCATCTGGTTCTCGCAGCGGGCTCGCGCCGGCGAGCGCGTCCCGCTGGTCCCGACGGCCCCGGCGCCCAGCCTGCGCGAGGTCCTTCAGGTGCCCCGCGAGGTCCCGGCCGCCGCGCTGGCCGGCCCGGCGAGCACCCCGGACCGGGTGCTGGAGGAGGCGCGGTGACCGCGCGCAAGCACCGTGCAGGGGTGCCCGCCTGGAGCGGGCACCCCTACCCGTTGGGCGCCGCCTACGACGGACAGGGCACCAACTTCGCCCTGTTCAGCGAGGTCGCCGAGCGGGTCGAGCTGGTCCTGGTCGACGACGCCGGCAAGCACCGCGGCGTGGAGCTGACCGAGGTCGACGGATTCGTCTGGCACGGCTACCTGCCCGGCGTCGGCCCCGGCCAGCGCTACGGCTACCGGGTGCACGGCCCCTGGGCCCCGGCCCTCGGCCACCGCTGCAATCCGGCGAAGCTGCTCCTCGACCCGTACACCCAGGCGGTCGACGGGCAGATGGACAACCACGCCTCCCTCTTCGAACGCGCCCCCGACGGACCCGCCCCGGCCGACAGCGCAGGCCACACCATGCTCGGCGTGGTGACCGACCCCTACTTCGACTGGGGCGACGACCGCCCGCCCCGGCGGCCGTACGCGGACACCGTCATCTACGAGGCCCACGTACGCGGTCTGAGCCGCACCCACCCGGGCGTCCCCGCCGAGCTGCGCGGCACCTACGCCGGGCTCGCCCACCCCGCGGTCGTCGAGCATCTGACCTCGCTGGGGGTCACGGCCGTCGAGCTGATGCCCGTGCACCAGTTCGTCCAGGACGGTGTGCTGACCGACCGGGGCCTTTCGAACTACTGGGGCTACAACACGATCGGCTTCTTCGCACCGCACAACGCCTACGCCGCCCACGGCACCCGGGGCCAGCAGGTCACCGAGTTCAAGGCGATGGTGAAGGCGCTCCACGAGGCCGGTCTCGAAGTCATCCTGGACGTCGTCTACAACCACACCGCCGAGGGCAACGAGAAGGGCCCCACCCTCTCCTTCCGCGGTATCGACAACGCCTCGTACTACCGACTGGTGGACGGCGACTGGTCGCACTACTACGACACCACCGGCACCGGGAACAGCCTGCTGATGCGGCACCCTTACGTACTGCAGCTGATCATGGACTCGCTGCGGTACTGGGTCACCGAGATGCATGTCGACGGCTTCCGCTTCGACCTCGCGGCCACCCTGGCCCGCCAGTTCCACGAGGTGGACCGGCTCTCGGCGTTCTTCGACCTGATCCAGCAGGACCCGGTGATCAGCCGCGTCAAACTGATCGCCGAGCCCTGGGACGTCGGCGAGGGCGGCTACCAGGTGGGCAACTTCCCGCCGCTGTGGTCGGAGTGGAACGGTAAGTACCGCGACACGGTGCGCGACTTCTGGCGCGGCGGCGAACACACCCTGGGCGACTTCGCCTCCCGGCTGACCGGCTCCTCCGACCTGTACGAGCACAGCAGGCGCCGACCGCGCGCCAGCGTCAACTTCGTCACCGCGCACGACGGTTTCACCCTGCGCGATCTGGTCTCGTACAACGACAAGCACAACGAGGCCAACGGCGAGGGCAACCGGGACGGCGAGAGCGTCAACCGGTCCTGGAACTGCGGGGCGGAGGGCGCGACCCGTGACCCGGCCGTCCTCGAGCTGCGCGCCCGCCAGCAGCGCAACTTCCTCGCCACACTGCTGCTGTCGCAAGGCATCCCGATGCTCTGCCACGGCGATGAACTCGGCCGCACCCAGCGCGGCAACAACAACGCCTACTGCCAGGACAACGAGGTCTCCTGGATCGACTGGCGGCTGACCGAGGAGCAGCAGGCCCTCGCCGACTTCACCCGGTACGTCATCGGCCTGCGCACCGCCCACCCCGTGCTGCGCCGCCGCCGCTTCTTCCGCGGCGAGACCGTGACGCACGCGGGCCAGCCGCTGCCCGACCTGGTCTGGCTGCTGCCGGACGCCCGCGAGATGACGGAGGAGGACTGGCAGCGCTCCGACGCCCACTGCGTCGGCGTGTTCCTCAACGGCGACGCCATCGCCGAGCCCGACCGGACCGGCCGGCCGGTCGTGGACGACTCCTTCCTGCTGCTGCTCAACAGCTACTGGGAGCCGGTGGACTTCCAGCTCCCGAACGCCACCTACGGCGAGCGCTGGACCACCATGATCGACACCGCCGAGCCGCAAGCCCCCGACGAGACCGAACACAAGGCGGCCACGACCATGACGGTCACGGCCCGCAGCCTCGTCCTCCTGTCCCGCCCATCCCGGACAGCCGCCCCCTAGCGCTCCCGGCGCGACGTCACCGTGAACTGGGCGCCGTCGGAATCCCGCAGCACGGCCTCGTTGTCGGTCTTCAACAGGACGCTGCCGCCGTGCTGTTCCGCGATCCGGGCGCAGGCCGCCACGTCCGGGACCGCGAAGTGGACCTGCCAGTGCGGCCGGATGGTGGGGTCGGGGGCGGCACCGAGCGCCCCCGACACGATCCGCGCCACCACGTCGCCGCCGCTGCGCAGCACGACCTCGCCGCCCTCGTAGTGCACCTCGCAGCAGCCGGGGCGCTCCGAGGCCCAGTCCAGGACCTCGCCGTAGAAGATGGCGGCGTCGAAGGCGTCGCGGGTGTGCAGGCGGATGAAGGCCGGGGTGGAGCGGCGCCAGGTCTCCCAGTCGCCGACGAGCTCGCCCTCCCAGATGCCGAAGGTCGCGCCGTCCCGGTCGGCCAGCAGCGCCGCCCGCCCGGGTGGGAAGGAGATCGGCCCGACCGCGGCCGTACCGCCGCGCTCCTGCACCCTCGCCACGGCCTCGTCCGCGCTCGGCACGGCGAAGTACGGCGTCCACGCGACGGCCATCTGCCACATCGTCGCGACGGCGGCGATCCCGGCGACGGGCACGCCGTCGGCCAGGGCGATCCGGAAGCGCTCGCCGAGCCTGCCGGTGCGCCAGCGCCAGCCGAACAGGGCACTGTAGAACTCTTCGGTGGTCTCCAGATCCCGGCTGGTCAGGCTCACCCAGCAGGGTGCGCCGAACACGGAGTGCGTGGAGACGACGTCCCGCGTGGGGAGCTTTGTGTCGTGGTTCATGGCTGTCGCGTCCTGGTCTCGCCGGGCCGGCGGCCACCGGCGTCTCTTCCCAGTGTCCGGCCGATACCTCTGACGGCGCCTGCCGAGTACCCCGGCCGCCGCGCCGAAACAATGATGATTCCACCCTCCACCCGGTGGCATACCGCCGCCCGAGTGACGAGGATGGATGCGTGACCCGCGTACCCCAGGAGCCTGCCGACGAGACCGGCCGTATCTCCGAGCTCCAGGAGGAGGTCGAGCAGCTCAAGGAGGCTGTCGCCTCGCACGCCGTCGTGGACCAGGCGATCGGGATGATCGTGGCCCTGGGCAGGGTCTCCCCGGCCCAGGGCTGGGCGGTGCTGAAGGACGTCTCCCAGCACACCAACATCAAGCTCCGCCACGTCGCGGACCTGATCCTGATCTGGGGCCGCGACGGAGAAATGCCCCCGGAGATCCGCGCCGAGCTGGAGGACGCCCTCGACCGCTACGGCCCGACACAGATCCCGGGGGTGCCGGAGGAGGGGCCCTAGGGCCTGACCGGCGGATCATGCCGGCGTCGCGGGGTCTGGCACGCGCATCTGCGGCGTTGTCGTCAGTCGCCGACGCTCCGCGTCGACTCCCTCCTCCGCCTTGCAGCTGCACGCACCAGACCCCGCTCGGGCCCGCTGACATGCACCGTTCTCGCAGCCGGCCTGATCCGCCGGACAGGCCCTAGCGGGCCTGGGCCATCAGTTCGTCCCGCAGTTGTGCGAAGCAGCCGTTGAGCAGCCGGGAGACATGCATCTGGGAGATTCCCAGCTGCTGGGCGATGCAGCTTTGGGTCATGCCTCGGAAGAACCGCAGATAGAGGATGGTGCGTTCACGCTCGGGCAGTTTCTCCAGACAGGGTCGTACGGCCACCCGGTCGACGACGATGTCGAAGCCCGGATCGGGCCCGCCCAGCGAGTCGCCGAGGGCGTACCCGTCGGTGCCGGGCATCTCCGCCTCCAGCGACAGCGCGGAGAAGCAGTCCAGGGCCTCCATGCCGGCGCGCACCTCGGACTCGCTCAGCTCGGTGCGGTCGGCGATCTCGGCCACGGTGGGGGCGCGGCCCGGGGTCGTCTGCGACAGCTCCTTGGTCGCCTGCCGCACCCGGTTGCGCAGGTCCTGCACCCGGCGTGGCACATGCAGGGTCCACATGTGGTCGCGGAAATGCCGCTTGATCTCGCCGGTGACGGTCGGCACCGCGTACGCCTCGAAGGCGCAGCCGCGGGCCGGGTCGTAGTGGTCGACGGCCTTGACCAGGCCGAGCGCGGCCACCTGATAGAGGTCTTCCAGGGCCTCGCCGCGGCCTTTGAAGCGGACCGCGATGCGCTCCGCCATGGGCAGCCAGGCCTGGACCAGTGAGTCGCGGAGCGCCTTGCGCTCGGGCCCTGCGGGCAGCCGCGCGAGCCGTTCGAAATCGGCGGCGGTGTCGGGGGCGTCGTCGTGCGGGTGCTGCTTCGTTCTGCCGGTGACAGGCATGAAGCGCGCCTCCCTCAGCAGGTGCTGTTGGGGACAGACACCGTGGGAGACGCGGCCTCGACGCTCGCGGAGGGACATCCGGGGCACCGGCGGCCGGACTCCCACGGACGTGCCTCCTGTCCGAAGCACTGCAGAAAGAATTCCCAGCCATCCGGACCCCAAAACAATTGCCCCGATATCCCCGAATATGGTGCACATTCTGAAATCGACCGAATTCGGTGCGTGAGGGTGCCCACTGATCAAGACGGCGGACGTGATGTGCGGCACGCTCGCCCACCCGCCCGCCGGGCCGGGTGACCGATAGTGCCTGGGCAGCGCTTGATCAGCGATCAAAGGGGGTGAATGCGCTGGCCACAGCGCATTCCGCTCATTTGACAGTGCGCTGAGCGCACAGATAGGAAGCAGCTCTCTGAGGTCGAAGAGGTGCAGTGTGTGCGAGCCGAACGTGGTCGGGGACTGGCAGGAGTACGACGAGCATGCCGGTCTGCGCGTCCGCGTCCACCGTCTGGAGCAGACCGAGCCTCCGCGCGGACGTGACGACGCCGCCGAGGGGCTGACGTACTTCAGCCTGCGCGTGACGGTCGAGAACCGCGGTGAGCGGCACTACGGCATTCATCTGGAGGACGGCCAGATCGATGTGCGGATCGGCCCGGACGGGGAGAGCGCCTTCATCGACTGGCGCAACTCCCAGTTCATCGAGGGCTTCGACGTCTACCCGCTGCGCCGGGCCACCGCCGTGCTGTACGCGGCCGGTCCCGAGGCGAGCCTGACCCAGGTCGACGTCCAGATCCAGCTGCGGGTCGACGAGGAGTGGACCGAACGCCGGCTCTGGGCGGGCGGCATCGGCCTGAGCGAGGGTTCGGCCCACACCGGTGCGGGGCGGGAGTGCATCGCCCACCAGGTCAGCAATTTCCTGCGCGACCAGGCCGAAGAGGGCACCGCCTGACACCGGCTCTCAGTGCGGGATGCCGTCGATGATCTCGCGGGCGCCCTGCCGCAGCAGTGCCACGGCGACCGAGGTGCCGAGGGTGGCCGGATCCAGTCGGCCGGCCCACTCGTGAGCGTTCAGCCGGGTCTTGCCGTCCGGGGTGAACACGCAGGCCCGCAGGGACAGTTCCCCGCCGTGGTCCACACGCGCGTACCCCGCGATCGGGCTGTTGCAGTGCCCCTGGAGCACATGCAGGAACATCCGCTCGGCGGTGGCCTCCCGATGGGTGTCCGGATCACCGAGGCCGCTGACGGCGTCGATGAGCTCGTCGTCGTCCTCCCGGCACTGCAGGGCGAGGATGCCCGCGCCGATCGGCGGCATCATCGTCTCGGGGGAGAGGACCTCGCTGATCACGTCACACCGGTCGATCCGCTCCAGGCCGGACACCGCGAGCAGCAGCGCGTCCGCCTCGCCGGCCTGCAGCTTCGCCAGCCGCCGGTTGGCGTTGCCGCGGAAGGGCACGCACTCCAGATGCGGGTGGGTGGCGGCGAGTTGGGCGATCCGGCGCACCGACGAGGTGCCGATCCGGGTGCCGTCCGGCAGCTCGTCCAGGGTGAGGCCGCCCGGGTGGATCAGGGCGTCGCGGATGTCGTCCCGCTTGAGGAAGGCGGCGAAGACGGTGCCCGCCGGAAGCGGCCGGTCGGCGGGCACGTCCTTGACGCAGTGCACCGCCAGATCGGCCTCACCGGCCAGCAGGGCGGCGTCCACCTCCTTGGTGAATGCCCCCTTGCCCTCGACCTTCGACAGGTCTCCCAGCCACTTGTCACCGGTCGTCTTCACCGGCACGACCTCGGTCCGCACCCCGGGATGCAGGGCAGTCAACTCGGCACGGACGCGCTCCACTTGGGCGAGCGCCATGGGCGAGTCGCGGGAGACGATACGGATCAGTTCGGGGACGGACATGCCGACACGATAGACCTTCGGATCACAGGGACCGTGCCATACCGCTCGATTCCGTCACTCAGGGCAGCCGCCACTCGAAGGGGAAGTGGTACTCCGGCCAGCGCTCTGCCATGTCCGCCAGCGCGGCGGCGTTGTCGGGCATGCGCACCAGGCAGCGATGGCGCAGCAGTTCACGCCGCTCCGCGTGGGTGAGCAGCGCGTCGACGCTGTCCTCGCTCACGGCGTCGATGTCGCCGCGTTCGCACACGTTGACGTGGTCGCCCTCCGGCGTGCGCACATCCACCCGGAAGTCCGTGCGCCATTGCGAGTTGTGCCCCCAGCCCTGGGACAGATCGACGGTCGGGCGATGGCGGCGCAGATAGGTCCAGTACAGCGGTGAGCGGTCGGCCACGCCGCGTTCGGCGTGCCGGACACCCGCGCGAACCCGCACCCCGGCCCGGCTGAACAGGACGTCCCCGTGCCGCAGCCTGGGCCACACGACCTCGGTGACGCTGATCGGCTCGTCGGGATCCTCGGCCTGCTCGACCTCGACGATCTCGTGCAGGAACGGATCGAAGACGGCGGCCTCCTCGAAGGGCGTCATGCCCAGCCGGGAGAACAGCTCCCGGTACTGAGCCGGCGTCACCGACGGCCACCCGTCGAGCGGGTCGGGCCCCTGGTCGGGGCGCGGCTGGAACGACAGCAGCAGTACGTCACTGACACGGCTGAGCGCGTACAGCTCCCACAGCAGATCACCGCACCGCTCGTCCAGGTCCTCGCCCGAGGAGCGGGGCAGCATCCCGACGCCCTCGCCGAGGACCCCGACGTACCCCGCTTCGGCCCGCCGCAGCCACGGCTCCACCACCGCGGTGAACGCGCCGGGGCCTTCGTGGTCCGCCAGCGCGTGGAACAGCTCCCGCGCGTGGACCCACGTGTTGTCCGTTTCCATGCGCGCACACGGTAATCGCGGCAAGCGCGCAGGAGCCAGGTGATTTACGACGGTCCCTGTGCCCGCTGTTCCCGCTGTTCCCAGGAGAGCACCGCGAGCGCCCCGGCCGTGACCAGCCCCCCGACGAGAAACGTTCCGCGCACCCCGACCGCCGTGAACAGGGCGCCGCCGAGGAGGGCGCCGACGGCCACGCCCGCGTTGAAGGCGACCGAGTTGGCGGCGAGGGCCGATTCGGTGCGGCCGGGGGCGACATGGAGCACCCGGCTCTGCGAGGCCATGAACGCCGGCCCGACCGACGCCCCCAGCAGCATCAGCAGCGCGACGCACACCACCTTGCTGTGCCCGCCCGCGTACAGGCCGAGCAGGGCGATGGTCTGGGTCGTCACCGGCACGGCGAGCGTGGCGCGCGGGAACCGGTCGAGGAGCGGACCGGTCACCGTGACCCCCGCCAGGCCGGCCATCCCGAACGCCAGCAGTACGGCGCTCACCGCGTCGTCCTCGAACCCGCTGACCTCGTTCAGGAACGTCACGACATACGTGAACGCCGTGAACACGCCCGTCACCGACAGGGCGGTGGTGGCGACGACAACCAGGAAGCGGCGCCGGTCCGGGGCGACACCGTAGGCCGAGTGACTCTCCTGCGGGCGGGACGTCGGCAACAGGACGGCGACCGCGACGAGCGACACCAGCGCGAGCGCGCCGAGCACCGCGAACGGGGTCCGCCATCCGGCGTGCGCGCCCAGCCAGGTTCCGGCCGGCACTCCGAGCACCGTGGCCAGCGAGCCCCCGACCGACAGCAGACCGATGACCCGCCCGCGCCGCTCGGGCGGGTACAGGCCGACCGCGACCGGGCCCATCACCGACCAGTACAGCGCCTGTGCGAGCGCCGTCGTCGCGCGTGTCGCGAGCAGCGGGCCGTAGGAGACGATGCCGAGCGTCGAGGCCCAGCTCGCCGCGGCGAGCAGGCCGAGCAGGACGGTCAGCAGGTGGCGGCGGGGGATCGCGCGGGTGGCGTGGGCGAGGGGCAGGGACACCACGACGACGGTGAGCGCGTAGCCGGTGACCAGCAGGCCCACCGTCGGGAGTGAGACCCCGAGGTCGTCCGCCATGAGGGGGAGCAGGCCCACGGGGAGGTTCTCGGTGGTGTTGAAGGTGAACGCCGCGAGCATCAGCGCAGCGACGACGGCGCCTCGGCGCCAGGCGGGGCCTTGGGCGGTGTTCTCGGCGGTTGCCGAGCGGTAGTCGGTCATCGGGGCCAGCGTGCTGGGCCCGGGAAGGCGGCTCTACTCTTTCGTCCCAGGCCGAATCACCGACGGAGGCCGCCTTGCCCCTGACCCTCGCCCTGGGCACCGACGACCTGACGCGCTGCCGGTTCGCGATCTCACCGCTGTGTCAAACCCACGAGGCGCTACGGCTGTTGCGGCGCCCCGCCCGGCACGGCTACCACCGGGGCTGGCTGCGCCGAGTCCGCCGTACCGTCGCCGGACTCGACCTGTCCCCGCTGTGGCTGTTCATCCCGCCCGCCGGCGGCTACACCCCCGACTTCCTCGGCCCGCCGCCGGACGAGCCGTACCCCGCCATCGAGGACGAACTGGCGCGGATGCGGGCCACCGACCCGGCCCTCGCCCGCGCCGAGATGGCCCGCTCCCTCGCCTGTACGCCCGGACTGGCCGCGTCACCCCAGGGGCGCGCGGCGCTCGACGACCCCGCCGCCACTGTCCGGCGCCTCGCCGACCTCACGGAGCGGGCCTGGCACGCGCTGCTGGCCCCGGACTGGCCACGCCACCGGGCCGTCCTGGAGGCCGATATCGCCCACCGCTCCCGGCAGGCGGCGGACGGTGGACTCGACGCGCTGCTCACCGGCCTGCACCCCGGCATCGGCTGGGCCGGGCACACCCTCACCCTGCGGATGTACGGCGACCTCGCCGACGCCCAACGCGCCGACGGGCGGGGCGTGTTGCTGATGCCGAGCGTGTTCGTGTGGCCGGACGTCGTCAGCGGCTTCGCCCGGCCCTGGCAGCCGACCGTCATCTACCCGGCCCGGGGAATGGGCAGCCTCCACGACCCAGGCCCGCCGAGCCCGCCGCAGGCACTCGCCCGGCTCCTGGGCCACCAGCGTGCCGCGGTCCTCACGGGTTTGACCGCTCCCGCCTCGACCACCGAACTCGCCGCCCGGCACGGCCTCGCCGTGTCGACGGTCTCGGCCCATCTGTCGGTACTGCGGGAGGCGGGCCTGCTGAGCTCACGGCGCGAGGGGCACTATGTCCTGTACGGGCGGACCGAGTTGGGTGACGCCCTGGTCAGGAGACCAGAGGCTCGCTGAGTTCGATCGCCCGCTGGGCCGCGGCGAGCGCGAGATCGTCGCCGACGTCCAGGGCCGTGTCGGTCAGCTTGATCACGTGCTCGTCGCCGTGTGCGAGGGCCCGCTCCATGACCTCCTCGGCGGTGAGCCGGGCGGTCGGCCGGTAGGCGACCGGCTCGTCGGGGGCGTACATGGCGGTGACGGCGGCGGACGCGGTCCAGGCCGCGCGCAGGCTCGGCGCCCATTGGTCGCGCGGCAGCGAATCCAGCGTGCGCAGCACGGCGTTGGGGGCGGTCGCCGCGTGCACGAGCATGGTCGGCTCGCCGTGGGCGTGGGTGGCATAGCGGTGCGTCGTAGCGCGCACGAGCTCCGTGAGCCGCTCCCGCGCGAGGTCCGGGTCGGTGATGTCGTCCGCCCATACGGGCAGTCGGTGCACGGCGGCCAGGCGGTCCAGGAACCCCAAGTGGCCCTTCGCGATCACGGGTACGGCATCCAGGGACTCCCTGGCGGTCGGCGCACCCGGCAGCACGGCGAAGCCGGTCACCGGCTGGTGCCGGGCGGCCCAGTAGCCCAGCGCGTGGGCGAGTTCGGTGCGCCTGGGCGCGGTCTCACCGGCTTCGAGGGCGCGTACGGCATGGCCGACCCGGATGATCACATGCGTCGCGCCGCCGTACATCCCGGGCAGCAGCCGCGGCCACCACTCGGCGAGGACGTCCCGCCAGGGCCGGTCGGCGAGCGTGCGGGAGAAGTGGTCGGTCCAGTCCGTGATCCGGCGCGGATCCCCCAGCGCCGAGGGCCAGTTGTCGTCCGTGACGGGGGCCAGCCGGTCGGGGAAGTCCTCCAGCTTGTGCCGGTACTGGTCCACCCAGCGGTGCGCCGCCCCCGCGTGGCCGTGCGCGGCGAGCGCCTCGACGACCATGGGGGCGTGGTTGGACAGCCAGCCCTCGCGTTCCGGACCGGCGGCGTGCAGGCGTTCCAGGGCTTCTTCGAGCTGTCCGCTCGTGTCGGTGGTGTCCATGCCGACGACGCTAGACAGCCGCTCGGGGAAGCGGATCGGGCCCGGGGCGGAGGCGGGAAGCGCCGCTGGTCCTACGCCCCGGGCCCGAGGCTCACGCGTACGGGTCGAAGGTGATGCCCGACGGCTTGGCGGACGAGAGGTGGTTGCCGAAACTGGCGTCCTTCAGGCCGAAGTTGGCGCTGCCGAAGTTGTACGCGACCAGCTTGTCGCGCACGCCCGACGGGTAGCCGTTCCAGCCGACCAGCGGCGGGTACTGCCAGGTGCCCTTGTGGTTCTCCGGCGGCTCGTCATTGGAGCCCGCGAGCCGGAAGCAGTGCGTGCTGATGCCGTCCTTGTGATACACGATCTTCGCGTGCGTGCCGTCGAAGCGGACGGACGAGGCCGCGCTCACCGTGAACGAGCCGTGGTTGGACGTCGAGACGTACTTGACGGCGCCGCTCTGCACCCAGATCACGACATGCTCCCAGTCGTGCCGGTGCCCGCCGATGCTGCTGCCCGCGACTGCCTGGTCCTTCTCGAAGTACAGGCCGTACATGTAGGCGCACCAGCCGTTGTTGCACTTGTAGCGCGAGTAGCTGTTGGTGTTGTCGAGGTCCGAGGCGTCACGGCAGCTGCCGTTGAGCGCGCCGGTCGGGTTGAGACCGCCGTTGACGGTCCCGTCGGCGCCGATCGCGGGCGTGGAGTAGCAGCCGTCCGTGTCGTAGTCGAAGGCCGGCTGGTAGGTGAACTCGGCGGACTCGGCATTGGCGGGCAGCGCCGGCGGCGGGGCCGCGAAGGCGACGGAGGGGAAGGCGATGACGAGCGCGGCGGCACCGGCGAGACCGGTGAGCCATCTCCTGCGGTGCTTCTTCAACGACGGTGACGACACTGCGTCCTCCTCATGATGCGGGCGCAGCCCAACGGCTGTGGGGGAAAGGGAAGTTCAGCTTCCCGACTTTTCATGTCCGCGCCAAGAGGGGACAGGCATCCCTCCGGTTACGGCTGCCCCAACAGTTGGATCTTGAGGAAGAGTCAGTCGACGTCGTCCGGCAGCTCGGCCGCCGACTCCTCCGGCGTGAGATCGGGCCGCAGCCGCAGCCAGGACGGCTGACGCAGCAGCCCGGCCCGGGTACGGGTGCTGAACCGCACCTCTCCGACCAGCCGCGGAACGACCCAGTGCGCACCCGGCACCACAGGCACGGGATCGAAGGGGCATACGTCCGTTTCGGCGGCCCTGAGCAACGCGCCGAGCTGCTCGCGTTCCTGTTGACTCCAGCCGGTGCCCACTCCGCCGACGTACCGCAGGCGCCCTTCGGCCCGCTGGCCCACCAGCAGTGCGCCCGGCAGGCCCGTGATCCGTCCCTTGCCGGGCAGCCAGCCGCCCACCACGACGTCCTCGCTGTGCATGTTGCGGATCTTGATCCAGGCCCGGGAGCGCACCCCGGGCTCGTACACGGAGTCAAGACGCTTGCAGACCAGGCCCTCGAGTCCGTGTTCCTGGGTGGCCCGCAGCGCCTCTTCGCCGTGGCCGACGAGGGCCGCGGGCGTCGACCAGTGCGGTCCGTCGAGGCCGAGCCGCTCCAACTGCTGGCGGCGCCGCACATAGGAGAGCGGGACCAGGGAGCGGTCGGCGAGGTGCATGACGTCGAAGAGCACCAGGTGTACGGGCGTCTGCGCGGCCCGACGTGCCGCCCGGCCCGGTGCGTGGGCAAGGCCCATCCGGGACTGGAGCAACTGGAAGTCGGCGCGTCCCTGCTCGTCGAGGGCCAGCACCTCCCCGTCCAGCACCGCGGGCGTGGCGCCGAGCGCGCCGCCCAGCGGGCGCAGTTCGGGATAGGCGGCGGTGACCTCCTCGCCGGAACGGGCGCGCAGGACCAGGCTGCCGTCCCCCGCGAGGTAGATCACCACCCGTTGGCCGTCCTGCTTGGTCTCGTAGGCCCAGCGCGCGTCCTGTGTGGCGGGCGGGAGAATGCCGGGCGTGGCGAGCATCGGGGGGATCAGCGGCAGGCTCACGGGTGAGTTGTCGACGCGCGAGCGCCCCGGCACGCCCCTCGGCCTCGGGTTTCGCCTGAACGGCGGGACACCTCGCCCCGTAGGCTTTCGTTCCGTGAACAGCCGCCGCGCGGCGGATCCGCGGTGGCCGAAGGGACCGGCTGGCGCGGGCGGAATCGAGCAGTCCCGGTGTGGTGATGAGCATGGCAGGCAGGGCGGTCCGGGCGGAGCAGGTCAGCGCGACCCGGGAGCTGATCCTGACCGCGGCCGAGCGGCTGTACGCCGAGCGCGGGGTGTACGCGGTCTCCAACCGCCAGGTCGGCGAGGCCGCGGGACAGGGCAACAACACCGCCGTCGGCTACCACTTCGGCACCAAGACCGACCTGGTCCGCGCGATCGTCCGCAAACACGCGGCGCCCATCGAGGAGATCAGGACCCGCCTGGTCGAGCGGGTCACCGGCTCCACCGAGCTGCGCGACTGGGTGGACTGCCTGGTCCGGCCCGTCTTCCAGCACCTGGCCGACCTCGGCAGTCCCACCTGGTACGCCCGCTTCTGCGCCCAGGTCATCACCGACCCCGCCCTGCACCGGATCATGGTCGAGGAGGCCATGGGGTCCCCCGCTCTGCGGGAGATCGTCGACGGACTGCGCCGGTGTCTGCCCGACCTGCCCGACGACGTCCGGGCGGAACGCGGCGACATGGCACGCCATCTGATCGTCCACATGACCTCCGAGCGGGAACGCGCGCTCGCCGAGGGCACCGCCACGCCCCGGACCGACTGGGCGGACGCCGCCACGGGGCTGATCGACGCGCTCGTCGGCATGTGGCAGGCGCCGGTGACCGCGAAGGGCTGACGCTCCGCACGGGTCACCGAGTCAGCAGGCGGACCAGCCCGTCGGCCAGGGCGCCGTGCCAACAGGCGTGGTCGTGGCCGCCGTTGAACTCGGCGTGGGTGATCTCGTAGCCGGACGTGCGCAGTGCCTCGTACAGGGCGCGGTTCTGGTCGAGGACGGCGCCCTCGTGCACCCCGACGTCCAGATGGACTGTCAGGGGCCGTGGTGCGGTGGCGGCGAACCGGCCCACCAGCCAGGGTCTGCCGAAGACCACGGGCTCGGTACCGCCGCGCGGGGAGAGCCCGGGCCGCCACCACAGGGAGGCGGACTGGGCGAGAACCCTGCCGAACCGTTCGGGGCGCAGATGACCGGCGTGCAGCGCGGTCACCGCGCCGAGGCCCTGTCCCGCGACGACGGTCCGGCGTGGGTCGTCGGTGAGCGGCCAGCGGTTCGCCGCCCAGGGAAGCAACTGGTCCGCCAGGAAGGTCACGAAGGCGTCGCGGGCGCCCAGTTCGCGCCACCGGGTGTCGCGGTCCACCGCCTCCGGTGCCAGCACGGCGAGCGGCGGCAGCGTCCCGTCGGCGATCAGCGCGTCGAGGGTGTCACCGAGACCGAGCCGGCCGAACCACAGGTCGCCGTCGCTCAACACCGCGACCGGCAGCGGCGAACGGTACACGAGCGGCGGCAGATACACCCAGGTGTCACGCTGGCCGCCGAGCGCCTTGGCGGCCACCCGGTGCCGCTCCACCCGTCCCGCCGGAACCGTGCCCCGCCGACCGGCCCACGGCTGGGGCGGGGCGTCCGGCAGCGCGAGGACGGACGCGGGCGCCTCCTGCCAACGGGCTGGGACTGTACGCCGGTTGAGGGGATCGGGCGCGGCGTGCGTGGACAGCGCCCGGAGCCGGTCCTGGAGGGCATCCGGGTCGGTGGGCGGCGCCTTGGGGGAGATGTCCGCGGCCAGCCGGTAGGAGCCGCGGTGATCGGCGCGCAGGCGGAGACCGAGGTGCCATACGTCGGTGCCGGGGACCTGGTCCAGCAGGGAACCGGCGAGGTGGTCGGGGTCGACGAGGGGGTCGGCGTACAGCAGGACCTGCCGGGTCGCGCGGTGCCCCCGCCACAGGAAGGTGACCGCCCGGTGGCCCGCTTCGCCCTCCAGTTCCTCGACGAGCGGGGTGCCGAGGCGCTCCGCCTCGGCCCAGAACTCGGCGGTCAGCGCCGCGCGCCGGGCCTCGTCGGCGGTGGCCAGCCGGTCCATGAGACGTGCGACGCGCGGTCCGGTGATCCGGACGGGGTCGGTGTCACCGTGTCTGGGCGCAGCGGGTGCGACGGTCATGACTCGCTCCTCCTCCCGTCGACGAGAACGCCAACAGGGATACTTAGGTGAGGCTAGCCTAATCACATCTGGGGAGGGTGCGGGCCATTTGATTGAGTTAGGCAATGAGATGGTAAAGTGGCAGGTATGCCCACCCCACCGCTCCCGGACGTCCCCGCCTCCCCCGAAGTGATCGAGATCGAGCGCGCCCTCAGCCGCATCACCTACCTGAGCACGCGCGCCCGTCAGCACGAACGCCTGATGGCCGTGGCCGGCGTGCCGCTGGACCGCGCCGCCGTGGCCCTGCTGCGTCAGGTCGCCGACACCGAGCCGCTGCGCCCGGGGGAGCTGGCCACCCGCCTCGGAGTGGAGGCCTCGCACGTCACCCGTACCGTGCAGCAGCTGGAGAAGTCCGGCTACGTCTCCCGTGTCCCCGACCCGGCCGACCGCCGCGCCCAGCGCGTCGAGCTCACCGAGACCGGCCGCCGCGCCATCGCCGACGTCCGCAAGGCCGGCGCCCGCGGGATGCAACTGGCGCTGGCCGACTGGAAGCCGGAGGAGCTGCGGCAGCTCGCCACCCTGTTCCACCGCATGGTGGACGACTTCCTCGCATACTCCATCGACGAGGAACCGGCCCACCACACGCCCGGTACCTGACCGGAAGCCCTCGCGGTACCCTCCGGTAACATCGCGCGGCAGACGGCCGTTCGGGCCCGGACCGGAGGGACAGAAGTGAGCGCACGTGTGGAGATCGGGGACACGGTCGAGGACTTCGCCCTCCCCGACGAGACCGGCACCCCCCGCAAGCTGTCCGAGCTGCTCGCCGAGGGGCCGGTGGTGCTCTTCTTCTACCCCGCCGCCATGACCCCCGGCTGCACCGCGCAGGCCTGCCACTTCCGCGACCTGGCCGCCGAGTTCGCCGCCGTCGGCGCCCGGCCCGTCGGCGTCAGCGGTGACCCCGTCGAGCGCCAGCAGGAGTTCGCCGGACGGCACACGCTCGGCATGCCGCTGCTCTCCGACGCCGACGGCACGGTCCGTGAGCGGTTCGGCGTCAAGCGCGGTCTCTCGCTGGCCCCGACCAAGCGCACCACCTTCGTCATAGGGCAGGACCGCAAGGTGCTGGAGATCGTCCGCAGCGAACTGCGGATGAACACCCACGCCGACCGGGCGCTGGAGGCGCTGCGCGGCCGCAAGGGCTGAGACCGGCGGTTTCGCCGGGCGCGGTTGATGCGCCGCGTCCGGGGGACCATTCTGGACACTATGGAGCAAGTCGCCGCGGCGGCGACCATCGACGCCCGCGGCAGGGTGACGGGGTGGAGCGAAGGTGCCCGGATGCTGACCGGGTACCTGGCCGAGGAGGTCGTGGGACGACCGGCCGCCGACCTGCTCGCCGAGGACGTGCCCACTGCGGTGCTCGTCGCGCGGGCCGGGCGGATCGTCCTGCGCCACCGCGCCGAGGGCACCGTCACCCTCACCGTGTCGGCGTGCCCGCTGCTCGGCCCCGACGGCTCCGAAGAGGGCTATGTGATCACCACCGAGCGGCCCCGTGAGGGCCCGGAGGCCACGCTGGCGGCGCGCGCCTTCGAGCAGGCCTCGATGTCGATGTCCGTCTTCGACACCCAGCAGCGCTATCTGCGGCTGAACGAGGCCGCCTGCCGGGTGATGGGCGTTCCCGAGGAGGTCCTGCTCGGCCGACCCTTCCTGGAGACCGTCGAGGACGCCGTGCACAGCCGCGGCTTCCACAACAACCTGCGCCAGGTCGCACAGACAGGCCGGCCCGTCCAGTACGAGAGCTTCACCGGCGCACCCGCCCTCAACCGGGAGCACGCCTGGAGCATCGAGATGTGGCCGGTACGCAACGACGACGGAGAGGTGTCCGCGGTCGCGCTGGCGGCCCTCGACAGCAGCCCCCAGTACTGGGCCCGGCAGCGCCTCGCCCTGCTCAACGAGGCCGCCGCCTCCATCGGCACCACCCTGGACGTGGTGCGCACCGCCGAGGAACTGGTGGAGCTTCTGGTGCCGCGGTACGCCGACTTCGCCAGCGTCGACCTGCTGGACTGGGTCCTCGGCGCCGACGAACTGCCGACCGTGGCCGACGGCGACATCGTCCTGCGGCGCGTCGCCCACGGCTCCGGCCACGAGGGCACCCCGGAGGCCGCCGTCCGCCTCGGCGAGGCCGACGTCTACCCGGCGTTCTCCCCGCCGGCGCGGTCCTTGCACACCGGGCGGGCCGTCCTCAGCCAAGCGGGCGAGCCCGACTTCGTCCGCTGGGTCGCCGAACGCAACGCCCGCGCCCCTGCCGGACGGCCGTACCGCAAAGGCGTCCACTCGATGCTGGCGGTGCCGCTGCGGGCCCGCGGCACCACACTCGGCGTCGCGGTGGGCGTACGCATCAGGGATGCCGAGGACTACGGCCCCGATGACGCCGTCCTCGCGGAGGAACTGGCCAGCCGGGCCGCCGTCTGCATCGACAACGCCCGCCGCTTCGCCCGCGAACGCAACACCGCGCTCGCCCTCCAGCGCAGCCTGCTGCCCCGCGGGCTGCCCGGGCAGGTGGCGGTGGAGGTCGCCCACCGCTATCTGCCGTCCGGTTCACCGGCCGGGATCGGCGGCGACTGGTTCGACGTCATCCCGCTCTCCGGCAACCGGGTCGGCCTGGTCGTCGGCGATGTGGTCGGCCACGGCATCCCGTCCTCGGCGACCATGGGACGGCTCTGCACCGCCGTACGCACCCTCGCGGACGTGGACCTGCCGCCCGACGAACTGCTCACCCACCTCGACGACCTGGTCATCCACCTCGCCTCGGACGGCTTCGACGACGAGGTCGCGGAACTCGGCGCCACCTGCCTCTACTCCGTCTACGACCCCGTCTCGCGCCGCCTCACCATGGCCGCCGCCGGCCATCCGCCCCCGGCCGTCCTGCTGCCCGACGGCACCGCACGCCTGGTCCCGCTGTCCGCCGGACCCCCGCTCGGCGTCGGCGGACTGCCCTTCGAGGCCGTCGAGTTGGAGCTTCCCGAGGGCGCGGTCGTCGCCCTGTACACGGACGGACTGATCGAGGAACGCGACCGCGACCTCGACCACGCCGGCGCCGAACTGTGCCGGGCGCTGGCCACGCCCGCCGACTCGCTCGACGCCCTGTGCGACACCGTGCTGAAGGCCGTCATGCCGGAGGAGCCCAGCGACGACGTGGCCCTGCTGCTGGCCCGCACCCGGGCGCTGGGCGCGGACCGCGTCGCCACCTGGGACGTCACCCCGGACCCGGCCCAGGTGGCCCCCACCCGGCAGGCCGCGACCGAGCAACTCGCCGCCTGGGGCCTGGAGGAGACCGCCTTCGTCACCGAACTGGTCGTCAGCGAACTCGTCACCAACGCCATCCGCTACGGCGAACCCCCCATCCAGCTCCGGCTGATCCGCGACCACAGCCTCATCTGCGAGGTCTCCGACGGCAGTTCCACCTCACCCCATCTGCGCCGGGCCCACGCCTACGACGAGGGCGGCCGCGGACTCCTCCTGGTCGCCCAGCTCACCCAGCGCTGGGGCAGTCGACAGACCGGCCGCGGCAAGACCATCTGGGCGGAACAGCCGCTCCCACCGGGCTGATCAGCTGATCACTGGAAGGGACAGCCCGGGTTCGGCGCGTCCTGCGAGAACGGCGCCCCGTGCGGCAGGACGTACAGCACATCGAGGACGATCGCCGTGTCACCGAGATTGCGCCCGATGTGGACATTGCCCGGCCCGGCCGGCTCCTCGATGAAACTCCCCTTCGGGTAGACGCCGTCGGAGGCGCACGTCGAGTCGAAGTGGCTCAGCGTGCCCTGCTGCACCCAGGCGTACAAGGGGCCGTCGTGGTAGTGCCATCCGGTGGCCTGGCCGGGCGGAATGGTTATCTCCCGCAGGATGTAGTCGGTGCCGCCGACCGTCTTCTGGCTGATGACCCGTCCGGAGACTCCGGGGCCCGGGGGAGTGGCCTGGGCGGTACCGGTTCCGGACAGGAAGAGGGTGGCGGCGGCCACCGTTGCGGTGACGGCGGAGCGGAGGGCGAAGCGCATACGAGGGCCTCCCGGCCGAGAGCGGACAGCGTCGACTTCGCCGTGAACATAAAGGCGCGGCGGGCGCGTTGGGGCCGGAACCCAAAGATCCGCGTCCACTCAGGCGGCCACCCGGCCCGCGGGCCGCTCCCGCACCACATCGCCCGGCTCCTTGTCGTCCCGCAGCCCCAGATACCGGGGATGACGCAGCATGCCGTCGCGCGTCCACTCGGTGAAGGCGATCTGCGCGACCAGCCGCGGCTCCACCCACCGCGCACCCGCCTCACGCACCGGACCGTCGAACGGCGAGCCGGAGCAGCGCAGCCCGTCCAACCGCTCGCGCAGATCCAGCAGCGTGGCCCGGTCGAAACCGGTGCCGACCTTGCCCGCATACCGCAGCCGCCCGTCCTGGTGATAGCCCAGCAGCAACGCACCGAGCCCGACCCGGCTCCCGGCCGGCTCGGTGAAGCCGCCCACCACGAACTCCTGCCCCTGGGAGCACTTGAGCTTCAGCCAGTCCGTCGACCGGCGCGCCTGATAGTCGCCGTCGGCACGCTTGGCGATCAACCCCTCCCAGCCGCGTCCACAGGAGTCGGCCAGCAACTCGGCACCGCCCTCGTTGCGATGGGGCGTCAGCCGGAGCGGGGCACGGTAGGCCAGGGCGCGCCGCAGCAGTGATTTGCGGCCGCGCAACGGCAACCGTGCGGTGTCCTGCCCTTCCAGCCTGAGCAGGTCGAACACGTAGTACGTCACGGCGACACCGCTCGCCTCGACGTCCTGGCGCCGGGTCAGCCCCATGCGCTGCTGGAGCCGGGAGAAGTCGGTGCGGCCGCGTGAGAACGCGACGATCTCGCCGTCGACGGTGAAGTCCGTGCACGCCTGCCCGGCCAGGGCGTCGACGATCTCCGGATAGGTGGCGTTCAGCCGCCGCCCCGAGCGGGACAGCAGCGCCACCTGACCGCCCTCACGGACGGCCAGCACCCGGATGCCGTCCAGCTTCCGCTCGAAGAGCCAGTCCTCCGACGGATCGGAGAAGTCCCGCCGGTCGCTCAGGGTGGCCAGCATGGGTCGTGCGGCCAGCTCCGCGCCCGGGCGGGCCGTGCGCAGCAGCGCCCGCTGCTCGTCCGGCAGGGAGTCGAGCAGGCCGGCCGTCACCGCTCACTCCTCCCCGCCGTCTTCGGCGGCGACCTGCGCGAGCGTACGGCCGGACGTCACCGACCTGGCGCGGCGCGGGTCGGGGGTGCCGTGCCGCCGCGCCCGGCCGCCCTTCGCCTTCACCAGCAGCCAGGCCCCGTCATCACGGATCCGGGTCAGCGCGTACTCCCCGTGCAGCTTCGAGCCGCTCAGTCGGAAGGTCGCGTGCCCGTGCTCGATCGACTCCCCGAAGTCGACCGGCCGCCCCTTCCGGTCGTGGCTGAGCGGCTCGTACGTCCCCTGATCCCACACGATCACGGTCCCGCCGCCGTACTCGCCCGCCGGAATGACGCCCTCGAACTCCTCGTACTCCAGCGGATGGTCCTCGGTCGGCAGAGCCAGCCGCTTGTCCTGGGGGTCGTCGGACGGCCCCTTGGGGATCGACCAGGACTTCAGTACGTCGTCGACCTGCAGCCGGAAGTCGAAATGCAGGGTGCTCGCGTCATGGATCTGGACGACGAAGTGATGCTCTTCGTCGCCGGGCGTGCGGTTCTTGCCGCGCGGTTCTCCGGTCCGTGTGAAATCGCGCTTGCCGCGATACTTCCCCAGTCGCTCACTCACGAGCCCCGGGTACCCCGGTCGGCTCGGTAGACAACGCGGCTCGCGGATAGGGTGAGAGTGATCAACCGGTGGGGTGGGACAAGGGCGGCGGACGGCATGGGCACAGGCGAGGAGAAGCAGCTGACGGGATCCGCGCGGCCCACGTCACGGGATGTCGCGCGGCTCGCCGGGGTCTCGCACACCGCCGTGTCCTTCGTCTTCAACGGGCGTGCCGAGGGCAACCTCTCACCCGCCACCCAGGAACGCATCCGGCAGGCCGCCGCCCAGCTCGGCTACCGGCCCGACCCCGTCGCCCGCGGGCTGCGCCGCCGCCGTACGGCCGTGATCGGCCTGGTCACCGACGAGATCGCCTCCTCGCCCTTCGCCGGCCGGCTGCTGCGCGGTGCCATGGAGACCGCCTGGGACAGCGACCACCTCGTGCTGACCGTGGACTCCGGGGGCGACCCGGCCAAGGAGGACGCGGCGGTCGCCGAACTCCTCGACCGGCGCGTCGACGGCATCATCTACGCGGCCATGTCCCTGCGCCGCGTCCGCGTCCCCGAGGGACTGCACCGCACCCACTCCGTCCTCGCCAACTGCCTGCCCGAGGACGACTCCCTGCCCGCCGTCGTCCCGGCCGAGCGCGCAGGAGGCCGTACGGCGGCCCGGCTGCTGCTGGAACAGGGGCACCGCCGGGTCGCGCACATCGGCGGCCTCGACGACATCGCGTCCGTCGAGCGGCTGCGCGGCTTCAGGGACGCTCTGCGGGCGGAGGGGATCACCGTGCCCAAGGAGTGGGTCGTACGGACCGGCGGCGAGATCTCCGGCGGGTACGAGGGCGCGCTGCGCATCCTCGAGGACGCCCCCACCGACCGTCGCCCGACCGGTGTCTTCTGCTACAACGACCGGGTCGCGGCGGGCGTCCTGCACGCCGCGACCCGGCTCGGCATCACCATTCCCGGCGACCTGTCGATCGTCGGCTACGACGACCAGGAGCACATGGCCGCGTTCCTCGCACCGCCCCTGACGACGGTCTCGCTGCCGCACCGGGCGATGGGCGAGGCGGCCGCGCGGCTGCTCCTCGACGCCATCGAGACGGGCCGCACCCCGCCCGCCACCACCCGGCGGCTGGCCTGCGAGGTGGTCACACGTGCGTCGGTGGGACCAGCTCCCAGCCGGTGACAGCCGCCCCGGACACGCGCAGTTCGGGCACGTCGTCCGGGCGCCGGTAGACCCGCTCGGTGACCGTCGCCCAGTCACCCACGAACAGCTCCAGCAGGGAGCCGTCCACCAGCACCCGCACGTCCAGCCGCGGCCCGCCGGGCACCCGCACCTCGATCGGCGCGGAGCCGTCCTGCCGCGCCCGGGGCCAGCCGGTGCGGTCCAGCGTCACCACGCCCTCGGCGGGATCCAGCCGCACCGTCAGCTCCGCGCCCGCGGCGGACCGCAGCAGAGTCACCGTCGCCGGGCCCTCCGCCGTGACCGTCAGGTCGTAGGCCTCCGGCAGAGCTCCGGTACCCGGTGCCGTCACGAACGGCTCGTCCGCGCGCAGCAGTTCCAGCTCCGGCGCCGGTACGACCCTCAGCGCGCCGTCCGCGTGCACGTCGACCACCCTTGGCGCGCTGAGCACCCCGGCCCACCCCGCGCGGTCCACCTCGCTCTGCTCGCGCGCCTCCCAGGACCAGCCCCACATCAGGGCGCGGCCGTCCTCTTGCAGCACGGCGGGGGCGTAGAAGTCCCGCCCTTGGTCGAGCCGCCCGCCTTTGCGTGCCGCGAAGCGCAACTCGCCGGTGTCGTTGGTGACCAGACTGCCCGTCAGGTATCCGGTCGCCCATGGGTCGCCGTCCCAGAGTGAGACCACCAGGACCCAGTCCCCACTCGCCGTCGCGTACATCTGCGGGCACTCCCAGCCCACCGCCCGGTCGCCGAACGCCTCCGCTGCAACCGGGTCGTTGCCGTCGAGCAGGACGCCCGCGAAGCGCCAGTCGGTCAGGTCGTCGCAGTCGTACAGCAGGACCGACGGCGTCCCGTCGGCGTGCCCCGCGCCGAGCAGCGCCCAGCGTCGGCCGCCGCTGCGGAAGACGAACGGGTCGCGGAACATCACCACGTCCAGATCGGCGGGCGGGCCCAGGACCACGGGCGTGGGCAGCGGCTTCCACTCCGCGAGCGCGGGGTCGTCGGGGTCGGCAGCGCGGGCGAGACAGACCGTGCCGAGGCCGATGTGCTGCCGGTCGACCCCCGTGTACACCGCCGTAGGCACTCCGCCGTCGTCGACCACGCACCCGGACCAGCAGCCCGCCTCGTCCGGCCCGCCCGGAGTCGGGGTGAGCGCGATCGGATGGTGCTCCCAGGTGACCAGGTCGGCGCTGGAGACATGGCCCCAGTGGACGTTCGTGTGCACGGGAGCGTCGGGGTTGTGCTGGTAGAAGAGGTGGTGGCGGCCACGCCAACGGAAGGGGCCGTTGGGGTCGTTGACCCAGTTGGCGGGTGGACGGACCCGGAAGCGGGGGGCGTTGGGGTCCAAGGACGCGGGGGCGTGGCTCAACGGTTGACTCCTGCGGACGTGATGCCCTCGCGAAGAGGGCGCTGGCCGATGACGAAGACGGCGACGGCGGGGATCATGGACAGGACGACACCGGCGAGCACGACCGAGATCGAGCCGGTGCCGAGGTTGCCCTGGAGGGAGACCAGGCCCAGCGGCAGGGTGTAGTTCTGGCCGGACGTCTCGAGGATCAGTGGGCGGAAGAACTCGTTCCAGTGGTAGTTGAAGGCCAGCACGCCGACGATCGCGAGGCCGGGCGTGGCGAGTGGGGCGTAGACCGACCGGAAGGTCCGCCAGGGTCCGCAGCCGTCCAGCATCGCCGCCTCGCCGAGGTCCTTGGGCATACCGAGGAAGTACTGGCGCATCAGGAAGGTGCCGAAGGCCGTCGGGAAGGCCGGGATGATCAGACCGAGCAGGGTGTCGGTCAGACCCATCGACTTCAGCACCAGGAACACCGGCACGATGGTGACCTGGAGCGGCACCATCATCGTCGCCAGCACCAGCCCGAACAGCGGCTTCTTGAACCGGAATTCGAGGCGCGCGAAGGCGTAGCCGGCAAGCCCAGCGGTGATCATCTGGCCGACCGCGATCAGCGCGGTCACCAGCGTCGAGTTCAGTGCGAGCAGCCACACGTCGATCTGGTCGAAGACCCCGGAGTACGCCTCGGTGGTCGGGTTCGTCGGGATGATCTTCGGGGGCAGGTCGAAGGACTCGGCCGGGGTGCGCAGCGAGGTGGAGACGGTCCAGATGACCGGTCCGAGGGTCAGCAGCGCGCACACCGTGAGACCGGCGATCCGCGCCCAGGGCGCGAGGGTGTGCCGGGTACGGCTGAGGTTCATTGTCGCTTGGCTCATGGGACTCACCCGGCTCACTGGTAGTGGACGAAACGCCGGCTGAGCCGGAACTGGAGGGCGGTCACCGCCATGATCAGCACGAACAGCAGCACGCCCACTGCGGACGCCTCGCCGAAGCGGAGCTGTTCGAAGGCGTTCTCGTAGATGACCATCACGACGGTGCGGGTGGAGTCGCCGGGGCCGCCGTTGGTGAGGACGTACGGCTGCTCGAAGACCTGGAGCGCGTTGATGATGCCGACCACGGAGGCGACCAGCAGCGTGGGCGAGAGCAGCGGCAGCGTGACGGTGAGGTGCTTGCGCAGGCCCGTCGCGCCGTCCAGGGATGCCGCCTCGTGGATCTCCTTGGGGATGTTGTTGAGGCCGCCGACGAACAGCAGGAACGAGAACCCGAACTGCTGCCAGACATAGACCAGCACGACCGCCGTCATCGCGCCGTTCTCAGACGTCAGCCAGGGCACCGGCGCGATCCCGACCAGCCCGAGCAGCCAGTTCACGACCCCGAAGTCCTGATTGAACAGGTACTTCATCACCACCGAGATCGACGCAGCGGACAGCACCAGCGGGAAGAAGAACGCCGACCGGAACACCGAGCGCAGCCACACCGGCATCCGCCCGTTCACCGCCAGCGCCAACACCAGCGCGATCAGCAGTTGCAGCGCGACCGCGAACACCATGAACACCAGGGTGTTGCGGAAGGAGACCAGCACGGTCGAATCGCCGAACACCTCACGGTAGTTGGCGGCCCCCGCGAAGCTCGGATCGTCGATGACGTTCCAGTGGAACAGGCTCAGGACGATGGATCCGGCGATCGGTACGACGGTGAAGACCACGATGCCGACGATCGTCGGGGCCAGGAACAGTGCGGCCAGCAGCCGGCTGCCCCGGTCGCGGGCGGAGGGCTTCGGGGCGACCGGGGCGGGCGCTGCCGGTTGCGGTCGTACGGCCTGGATCTGGGTGTTCGTCATACGTCACGCTCCATGGCCTTCTCCAGGTCGCTCTGCATCCGGCGCAGCGCGGGTCCCACCGAGCGCCGGGAGGCCAGGGCCGTGCCGGTGTGCTTGAGCAGCACCTGCTCCACCTCGGCGACCTGGGGCGGCGCGGGGATCGGCCCGGTGTCCGGGAACTTGTCGAGGGTGTCGTAGAAGACCTGCCAGTGGTTCGGGCCGGTCTCCCGGTAGCGGGCGGCGGTCAGCATCGAACGGCGTGCCGGGGTGGTCTGGTTGGTCACGAAGAGCCGGTCCAGGGTGTCCTTGCGGGCGGCGTACTTGATGAACTCCCAGGCTTCTTCCTGGCGCTTCGAGGTGCGCAGCAGGGCGTAGCCGGCGGCGCCGAACTGCATGCGCTGGGTGCGCCAGCGCGGGAAGTACTGGACGTCGTAGTCGGTGGCCTTCATGCCGGCCAGGTTCAGACCGCCCGCCCAGAAGCCGCCCGCGGGGGTCACGCCGACCCGGCCGGTCGAGAACACGCCGACGAGGTTCTGGCCGTTGCCGCCCTCGGGGCGGGTGCACAGGTCCTCCTGGATGAGGGAGGCGAGATAGTCGTATGCCTCCTCCACGCGGGCGTCGGTGGCCTGCGGGGTCGTCCAGCGGAAGCCGCCCCCGCGGCCCTGCCGTTCGGCGGCCGGGTAGAAGCCGTCCCACAGCCAGGCGCCGCCCGGTGCCTTGGACTCGGCGAGGAGATTGGTGCCATTGGCGAACAGCCAGGGGACGACACCGCCCCACAGCCGGTTGGTCCAGAAGTACGGCGTGAACTGCGAACCGCTGGACTTCTTCATGTCCCGCAGCAGCGCGGTGAAGTCGTCGCGGGTCCAGTCGGGGGCCGGGAAGCTCGCGCCCGCGCGCTGGAGGACCTGGTGGTTGAGGTACATGTCGGCCGCGTTGAACTCGACCGGCAGCTGGTACAGGCTCCCCTCGTACATCATCGACTCCACCAGCGAGGGGTGGACGTCGGCGAAGTACTCGCGCAGCTCGGCCGCGTCCCGCTTCACCCACTTGTCCAGGGCCACCCCGAGGCGCTGGGCGAAGAGCTGGACGCCCTCCGTGGCGACGTAGACCAGGTCGGGAGCGGTGCCCGCGGCGATCTGGGTGAGGATCTTGGCGAAGAAGTCCGACCAGTCGACGGCCTGCACCGCGTTGATCCGCAGCTTGATGTCGGGGTGGAGCTGCTTGAAGCCGTCGGTGAGCGTGCGGATGGCCTCGGGGCCGTAGGCGGGCCCGAGGGTGGCGACGACGAGTGAGTCGTCGTCGCGGCCGGGAATGTCGGCTCCGGTGAGCCGGTCCCAGGAGGCGGCGGTGCCGGCCAGGGCGGCGGCTCCCGCGCCGTAGGCGCCGTACCGCAACAGGGTGCGGCGGGTGAGGTGCGAGTCGGTCATCTAACGGGCCTAACTCGTGTTAGATCAGGGTTGATGCCCCAGATGATGTGAAGCGCGTTACGGCGCTGTCAAGAGTCGTGACAGCTTGACCTTTAACGAGTTAGGTCGCAGAGTCCTGGTCCACATGAGCCGCCGTTTCCGACGAGAGGAACGATGTGTGATGCGTGGGATGTCCAGGAGAGCGCTCTTCGCCGGATCCACGGCGGGCGCGGCAGCCGTCCTGCTGCCCGCCGCGCCCCCCGCCGCCGCGAGGACCAAGTCCGCCGCCACATGCGCCAGTTACCGCGCCACCTACCACTTCACGGTCCCCGACCAGTGGAAGAACGACCCGCAGCGACCGGTGTGGATCGACGGCGAGTACCACTACTACTACCTGTACAACCCGGACTACACGACCGGCGGCACGACCACGGGCACCGCCTGGCGCCTGGCCACCAGCACCGACCTCGTGTCCTTCACCGACCGCGGGATCGCCGTGCCGAAGGACACCACCCCCAACGGCGACGTCTGGTCCGGCTCGGCCGTCGTGGACACCGACAACACCGCCGACTTCGGCGCGGGCGCGGTCATCGTCCTGGCCACCATGGCGCCCGACGAGGTCACCCAGGCCCAGTACCTGTACTACTCCACCGACGGCGGACGCACCTTCCGCCCGCACGGCACCGGCCCGGTCCTCGCCAACCCCGGCGTGCGCGACTTCCGCGACCCCAAGGTCGTCCGGGACGAGGAACGCGGCCGCTGGGTGATGACCCTCGCCGAGAACAACAAGGTCGGCTTCTACCACTCCGCGGACCTGAAGTCCTGGACGTACGTCAGCGGCTTCGTCAAGGACGGCATCGGCGTCCTGGAGTGCCCCGACCTGTTCCGCATCACCGCCGACGACGGCACGGCGAGGTGGGTGCTGGGCGTGAGCGCCAACGCCAAGGCCTCCGGGCTGCCCAACACCTACGCGTACTGGACCGGCTCCTTCGACGGCACCACCTTCACCGCCGACGCGAGTGACCCGCAGTGGCTGGACCACGGCTGGGACTGGTACGGCGCCGTCACCTTCGAAAAGCGGGGCGGGAACGGTGAAGTGGACGCGCACACCCGCTACGCGATCGGCTGGCTGAACAACTGGGACTACGCCAACACCACGCCCACGATCGACTCCGACGGCTTCAACGGCACCGACTCGATCGTCCGCGAGGTCCGGCTGAAGCGCGGCTCCTCGGGTGCGTACTACCTGGCCTCGCGGCCGGTCGCCGCACTGGACTCGTACGTCTCGCGAACGGTGAGCCTGGGTGATGTGGAGGTCAACGGCACCCACGAACTGGACTACACGGGCACCGCCTACGAGCTGACCTGTGAGATCGCATGGGACCAACTCACCGGAGCGGGCGTCCAGTTGCGCCGCTCACCCGACGGAGTCCGGCACATCGACGCCGGGATTTACGGCGACTACGCCTTCCTCAACCGCCGCCCCACCGTCAACCCCGACGCCTCCGGCCGCTGGCAGGAGAGCCACAGCCCCTTCGACCGGGGAGCGGGCCGGGTTCGGCTGCGCATCCTGGTGGACCGTACCTCGGTGGAGATGTTCATCGACGACGGCCGGTACGTGCACACCTCGGAGGTCTTCCCGTACCTGATCGACACCGGGGTCGCGCTGTTCTCGATCGACGGTACGGCGGTCTTCCGGAACACGGTGATACGGGAGTTCACGGTGTGAGTCCGGTACCGAACCAGGCCTCGGCGAGAGCGGGCAGCTTCTTCTCGCCCGGTTCGCCCAACTCCCGCAGATACCAAGGAAGTTTGCTGTAGACGTGCAGCAGCGTGTACGCGAGCAGGACGGCCGGCTCGAAGGTGCGGCCGTACGACCTGGCGAGCAGGGCCATCAGTCCCGGATCCCCGCGCGTGACGAACAGGCCGACGCCCACGAAGTCGTAGGCGCGGTCCCCGATCATGGCGGGCTCGAAGTCGAACAGCCCCGTCAGGCGTCGGCCGCCCGGATCGACGAGGAAGTGCTGCTGCATCACCTCGGTGTGCAGCAGGGACGGCTGCGGTGTGCGGGGCAGGGAGACGGAGTCGAGGAAGTCCGGGATCTGCTCCAGCCACACCTCCGGCAGCCCGTGTGCACGCTGCTGCTCCACGGCCCCGGCGCGCTGCCGGTCCACGAAGGCGCCCCAGTCGCCGGGGCCGAGGACGTCCTGAAGGGGGTCGGGGGTGAGGGAATGCAGTACCGCGAGGGCGTGGCCGACCTCGGCGACGAGCCGCTCCCGGTCGGCCCTCGGCACCCGGTCCCAGGACCGGGCCAGGTTCTCCCCGCGCAGGCGGGACATCAGGACGTACTGCCAGCCGTTCTCGTACGCACCGAACTCCCGCACCTGCGGCGTCGGTACGGGCAGCCGCCCCTGGAGGAAGGACAGCACCCGCCCCTCGGCGATCCCGTCCTCGGCGGCGGCCCCGGGGAAGAGCTTGAGCACATGCTCGTCGCCCACGGCGTAGACCGGCTGTGAACCGTCCGGGAAGCGGGTGAGCGGCTCTCCGGCGAGGCCGAGGCGGGCGCACAGGTCCTCCGCTCCCGGGCGCATCACCGTTTCGTCCGGGACGACCGCGTCCCATTCCTCGTCCGTTTCCACGACGGGCAGCATGATCGGGACGGTATGCGGCCGGTCGCGGGGCGCGCAACGGAATTTGGGGCAGGGCCCTGTCGCCTCCGGCGCCGATCGCTGTCACGATCTTCGGTGAACCGGCTGACGACCCACGGAGAACACATGACGACGGACAGGGGCGCGGCGCAGCCGCCCGCGGCGATCGAGGTGAAACCGGCCGCCGGGCACATCGGGGCGGAGATCACGGGCGTGGACCTGTCGAGCGACCTCGACGACGCCGTGGTCGCCGTGATCAGGGCCGCGGTGCTGCGCTGGAAGGTGGTGTTCTTCCGCGACCAGCCGCTGGACCACGCCGGACACGTGGCGTTCGCGCGCCGCTTCGGCGAGCCGGTCGTCCTGCCGCGCCGCGGGAAGGCGTCCCCGCCGGACTTCCCGGAGGTGGAAACCACTGCGGACCGGCTGGAGTTGGGCGGCCGCTTCGGCATGGAGCACGACGAGTGGCTGCGCCGCCGCCGGCACACCCTGCTGCGCGGCTGGCACTGCGACCACGGCGCCCGCGTCGACCCACCCGCCGCGACGATCCTCCGCGCGGAGACGGTCCCGCCGTACGGAGGCGACACGACGTGGTCGAACCTGGCGGCCGCGTACGCCGGACTTTCGGCCCCCGTGCGGGAGTTCGTGTCCGGCCTGAGGGCGGAACACCGCCTGGGCGTCGGGTATCAGCCGCGGCCCGGGGACGACGCGTACCTCCGCCACCTCCTGGACCACCAGGTGGCGACGCTCCACCCGCTGGTCCGGGTCCACCCGGAGACGGGGGAGCGCATCCTCTACATCAACGGCTACTACGTGGAACAGATCGCCGACCTCTCCCGAGCCGAGAGCCAGGCGCTCCTGGACCTCCTCCTGGACCAGGCGGTCCGGCCCGAGTACACGGTCCGTTTCCGCTGGGAACCGGGGAGCGTGGCCTTCTGGGACAACCGCGCGACGATCCATCTGGCCCCGAGCGACAGCGCCCACCTTGATCATCCTCGGATCATGCACCGCGTGATGGTGGCCGGTGAGGTGCCGGTGGGCGTGGACGGGAAGGCGTCGGAGGCGATCGTGGGGAGTGAGGCGGGGCGGTGGTGAGGGGGCGGGGAAACGGGCGTTGCCCTACCCCGCTCCGGGATGCCGGGCCCCTCGCGGTGAACGCAAAAGGCACTTCACCTTGCTCTAGGGCCAACGGTGGGGAAACCCGTATGATGCGGGGGCTCTGACCTGGGGGGTCGGGGGTCTCGGGGGCTCACGTTCGTGCACAAACGGGGACTTCGTGCTGCCTACGGCCGCATTCGTCGGCCGGGCTGGAACCCGGACCGCGATCTTTCCGTCTTCCCTCGTCGGACGAGCGAAATCACCCTGCCCTTTGATCAAAATCGAGTAAATCGGCCGAAAATTGAGATACAGACCATCACGCATATCTCCGCGAATAAGTGACGGAATCCCGCTCCCGCTGTGGCGTCAACCACGGGCGAGACTCTGGGCCGTGGCGGCTGTCGTGGCCCTCGGATTCCTCATAGCGCTGGAGTTCGCCGCGCGTCGCTACGGCCTGCCGGGGCCGATCACCACCCAGACGCGAGAGGTGATATTCGCCCCCAAATCGGGTGGCCTGCTGTACGCCTCCATGGCGTTGATGATGGTGGTACTCACTTGGCGGCAACGATTCATCGCGCTGGGCGGCGCGATCGGTATCGATGTCGCTTTCTCGGCGGTCCGTTGGGCGCTCGACGTCAAGGTGACGGAAGGCCACCCCTTCGGTAATGGCGCATTGTGGGTGATTCTGGGCTGTGGGGTCATCGCCGTCACGCGCCGCACCGGCAGCGAACGCGTCCTGCTGCTCAAGGGCGTAGGGCTGGCCCTGCTGCTGATGGCCGGCCGCAAGACCGGCGACACCTGGCTGTTCATCACCTCGAAGACCCGACCGTCGGTGCTCGACCAGTACGTGGCGACCGCCGATCACGCCCTGGGCGACCCGTCCTGGCTGGTAGGCCGGATCGTCGAGGCCTCCGGCCCCATCGGCTTCAATGTCCTCGACTTCGTCTACGGCCAACTCCCGGTGGCCGCGGTCGTCGTCGCGCTGTATCAATTCCGTGGCGTGGCGGCGGAGCGCCGTTTCCCCCGCCACCACCTGGTGCGCACCTTCCTGGTGATAGGCCTCATCGGACCGGCCTTCTACATGATCTACCCGGTGGTCGGACCGGTCTTCGCCTACGGCACCGGCACCGAGCAATGGGCGTCGGTCAGCCTGTGGGCGCCCGAATCGGCACCCAGCGTGCAGTGGGCGGCGGCCAACCTGTGGCCGCAGACTCTGCCGCCGATCAGCCCCCCGCAGCACATGCCGTTCGACGGGGTCACCCCCCGGAACTGCATGCCCAGCCTGCACACGGCGTGGGCGGTCGCGATCTTCATCCATTCCCGCAAGGGCCCACGACTTCTGCGCTATGCAGGAACGTTCTGGCTGATCGCCACGCTCGCCGCGACGCTGGGATTCGGCTACCACTACGGCGCGGACCTCATCGCCGGCGTGGTGTTCACGCTCACGATCGAGGCGGGTCTGCGGACATTCGACCGGGGCTGGGATCGATCGGGGGTCCGGCTGGTCGCCTACGGCGCGACGGTCTTCGCCGCGCTCTTGGTGTCGTACCGCTACGTGCCGTTGGACATGGCCAAGCATCCGTGGCTGGCCGGACCCCTGCTCCTGCTGGCGATGACCTCGGTGATCTACGGCTACGTACGGACCGTCGCACGGTGGGAAGCGACGGCCGCACCAGCGCGAGAACCGCAACGGCAACTCGAACTGGTCTGAACCGTGTGAGTGATCACCGCGAAGTGGGGCGGCCGCTAGTCGGTCTCGCGGTCCAGGACGCGGCGAGCCGCCTCGGCCTCCGCTGCCGGCGGTGACAGTTCGTCGAGGGTGTCGAGCTCGTCGTCCGCTTCCAGTTCCCGTTCCCAGGCTGCCGCGAGGCGTTCCTGCTCCTCGCGCGGCTTGGCGCCGACGGCCTCTTTGTGCCCCGGGTCCAGGGCTGCCAGGAATCGTTCGACCGTGTTGGTGGGCATACGGTGCTCCTTGTCGCAAGAAGGGGATCCGCCCTGTTCCAGCATGGCTGAACGGTCCCTCGTCGGCGCCCCGACACCGCTGGGAACACCCCGTTGGCCTCTTCGCGGCGGCGTCTCATCCCCGCTTGCGGAGGTACGCCTCCAGCTCCGCGGCGCCGGTCAGCATCGCCCGCCCGCGGGCGGACAGTCGGCCGTGCCAGTCGCGCAGGGCGGCCTCCAGGGGCTCAAGACCTCCGGCCGCCCGCACCTGGGCGATGAGCGGCGCGATCTGCTCCAGCAGGTAGCCGCCCCGCCGGAGTTGGTGGGCCAGCCGGGCATCCCGTACGTCGGCTTCGTCGTAGACGCGATACCCGGTCAGCGGGTCGCGGCGCGGGCTCACCAGCCCGGCCCGCTCCCATTTGCGCAGCGTCGCGGGCCGGATCCCGAGCGTGCCTGCCAGTGGCCCGATGAACATGCCACCGGGCGAGGACGCCGCGGCCGACTCCGACCCCGTGAGGGGCTCCAGGTCGCGAAGGGCGCTCTCCACGGCCTGGAGGGTCCGCCGGTCCTCGAGGAGCTGGGCGTGGCTCTCGTCGATGAGGCGGAACGCCTCCTCGGCCGCGTCCTCGTTCACCGCCCGCATGATCGACATCGCCGTCTGGTGGCCGTGGCCGGGCACGAGGGCGAGGAACGCGCGCAGGGCTGCCGCGTGCAGCGAGGTGTAGGTGCGGTAGCCATGGGCGGTGCGAGCGGCGGCCGGAAGGATGCCGGCCTCCTCGTAGTTCCTGACTGCCTGCGTGGACAGACCGTGCCCGCGCGCCAGGTCAACGGGCCTCAGCCGCTCCCCGTTTTGAAGGTTTCGCCCCATGACATCCACGATTCCGCGCGAAAGTTTCAACCGAAGGTTCAACGATACCGTTGAATGCATGGCAACGGACATCAAGGCAACCACGCACGCCGTCGAGGCTGCCGCCCTCATGAAGCTGCTCCCGACCCGGCCCCGACTGCTCGCGCTGGGCGAGCCCACCCATGGCGAGGACACCCTGCTCGACCTGCGCAACGAGCTCTTCCGGCAACTCGTCGAGCAGGAGGGCTACCGGACGATCACGATCGAGAGCGACTGCATGATGGGCCTGGTAGTCGACGACTACGTCACCTCGGGCACGGGCACCCTCGACGAGGTCATGGAGCACGGATTCAGCCACGGGCTCGGCGCCTCCACGGCCAACCGCGAGCTGGTGCGCTGGATGCGCACCTACAACGACGGCCGACCCGCGCCCGAGCGCCTCCACTTCGCCGGCTTCGACGGCCCTCTGGAGATCACCGGCGCGGCGAGTCCCCGCCAGGCCCTCACCGCACTCCACGGCTACCTCTCGGCGCAGGTGGACGCGGCCCTGCTCCCCTGCACCGCGGAAACACTCGACCGCTTGCTCGGCGCCGACGACCCGTGGACCAATCCCGCCGTGATGATGGACCCGACCCAGTCGGTGGGACGTTCGGCCGAGGCCGCGGAACTACGGCTGCTGGCCGACGACTTGATGGCACTCCTCGACGAACAGACACCCCACCTGATCACGACGACTTCGCGGGACGACTGGAACCGTGCACGCCTGTACGGCCGTACCGCAACGGGCCTCCTGCGCTACCACTACTGGATGGCCGACACCTCACCGGCCCGCATGCCCCGGCTGCTGGGCGTGCGGGATTCGATGATGTCCGCCAACCTCCTCGCCCTCGCCGCCGGCGGCCCGGCACTCGTGTACGCCCACAACTCCCATCTCCAGCGGGAGAAGAGCACGATGCAGATGTGGGAGGGGCCGGTGGAGTGGTGGAGCGCCGGCGCACTGGCGAGCGCCCACCTCGGCGAGGAGTACGCCTTCGTGGCGACGGCCCTCGGCACGATCCATCACCAGGGAGTGCATACCCCACCGCCGAACACCGTCGAAGGACTCCTGTACGAGCTCCCGGAGAGCCAGTACATCGTCGACGCCACTCGCCTGACCACAACCCTCGGCGACACGCACCCGAACCTCCGCACATCCCCCTGGTTCGGCTACGCCCCGCTCGACCCGGCCCACTTGGCGTCCATCGACGGGCTCGTGTTCATCAAGGACGTCGCGCAGCGCTAGTGCCGCCCCAACACCGGCGAACGCCTTCGGCAGCCTCTGTCGTCTGAGGAGGACAACCGCGTCCGCTTGTGGATGATGCACTCCGAATTACGGCTACGGGGGAACAGCGATGAACGCCTATTTCAAGGCGTCTTCAATGGCCTCGAAGATGTCGGCGTCCGTCTCCTTCTGCCAGTCGGGCAGGTCGGGCCAGTCCGCGACGTATCCGGGCTTAGGGTTTTCGAAGTGCCGGTACATCTGGGCAGTCCAGCACGTGGCGACGAAGCGGCTCTTCTGCTCGCGGGTGAGGCGGGCGGCGTGACCGTCGCTGAGGTCGAGGAACTGTCGCACCTGGTCATGGACGGAACTGGCGGCCTGCCGCTCCCACTCCGGGGTCTCTTCCCAGGGGGTGACGTAGCCGGGCTTGGGTTCGCCGGGGAAGTGCTTGCGCACCCCGGTGATCCAAGCCTCGCGGAACAGTCGTGCTCCCTCGACCTGCGACATGCTTTCCCCTCTCGTCACGTCGTTCACAGTGCGTCGATCTCGGCGCCCAGTTCGACCATGCGAGCGTCGCGTGCGAGGGGGCCGAGGTCCGTCTGCAGCCTCTGGAGTCTACGGGCGACATAGCCAGAGGAGGTTTTCCGGGCGAGGTGCAGTGCCTCGCGACCGTAGGTGAGGACTTGGTCCGGGTCGTGGCGCTTGGCGCCGATGGATGCGAGGTCGGTCAGGACGGCGCCGCGGCGCCGGAATGACTGGCCGGAGGCGAGGACGTCCTGCCCGAGGGCGGCGGTGAGGGCCTTCTCGGCGAGGTCCAAGCGCCCGAGCTGGAGGTAGCGGGCGCCGCGTTCCTCGGCCAGGCGGGAGCCGTCGAAGCGCAGCCAGCCGCCGTTGTGGGCTGGGCCGCTCAGGTCCGTCACCTTCTCCGCCGTATCGAGGGCCCGCTCGCAGGCGGAGAGGTTCCCGAGACCGGCATATGCCTCCGCCTGGACGGAAGCGACCCAGTAGCGGGTCGTCAGGGAGCTGTCCCCGTGCCGGGCCACCCTCTCAGCGGCTGAGAGGGTGCCGGCGGCGTCGGCGTAGCGGCGCTCGTACAGGTCGAGGTAGGCGTGACGGACCAGAGCGCATGCCCACAGGTCGTACGACTTGGCTTCCTTGCTGGCCGAGGCGGCGAGGGTGTACGAGGCGGCGGCGTCGGTGTAGCGGTTGCCGTCGAAGGCCAGCTCGCCGGCGAGCTGGAAGAGGTCGCCGGCGGCGCCGCACAGGGCTCGTGTCTCCGTCTCTTGCTGGCCGCTGAGGGTGTTGTTGAGCGTGGTGAGCTGGTCGCGGACGATCGGGTACACGGAGCTTTTGGCGCGGGCGAGTTGGTAGACGTGCCACAGGTGGCCGTTCATGCGCAGGAAGTCTTCGGCGGTCCCGCGAAGTGTGCCCACCGTGAGTGATTCGCTCTCGTCGGCGGGCAGCGCCACCATGGCGCTGGTGACGGCTATAGCACGCAGAAACTGGCGTCGGATCATGTCGTCGAGGTCCCCTGAGCCATGGTGGTCGCGAGGCGGCAACCCTGCCGACTCCGAGAGGGCTGCTTGTGGCGGTCCCACCAGGGCGTCGAGTTCATCAAGGTCGAGGCCCAGCAGTTCGGCCAGTCGCGGCCGAAGTGACGGCTGCGGCGTGGTCTTGCCGGTGTCCCAGCGCCCGACCGTACGTCGATCCACGCCGAGGGCGTGCGCAAGCCCCTCCTGACTGTAGCCCTGCGCCCTGCGTCGCTCCGCTAACCCCATACCGCCCCCTTTCCACGCTTCGACCCGTGTCATCCCGGCGGCGCCTGTCTGCCTCAGAAGTGTCCCAGGAGTGCCCTGCGGACGCCGTGGTCTGCGCCAACGCGAGCCGGTTTTCTGGACGTGGACAGCAAGGGACAACGGTGACACTGGAGAAGAGGTGCGGTCATGGGCACACAGAGCGCCACGACACCGTCCGACTCGGCGCAATTCCCGATCCTCCTGGACGGGGTCGACGAATCCGTGGAGACGGCGCTCGCCGTGAGGCTGGTGATGCCCGAGCGTTCGGTGATCGACGCGACGACCCGGGACCTGATCGGTCACCTGAGGGTGCTGATGGGCGAAGACCTCGACTTCAAGGAGGGCCCGGCCGTGCAGGCGCTGTTCCAGGAGGGCTACCGCGTTCTTCACCTAATGCGCCGGCCGACGGCGGAGTCCACCCACTGCGGCGCCTACCAGTACATGCGCGAACTCGGCCTGCTCACCAGGCGCTTCGCTGGCCTCTACCGCGAGAGGCAAGGGAAGGAGGACGAGGCCGATGGCTAGCGAAGCCCCACCGATCTGCCCGTGCGTCGGCCCGCAGCAACTCTGCCCGACCAGAAGCGAGCACGGCGCCCCCTGGCCTCGCGGCCATTGTCCGGCAGCCTGAGACGAAGCCGAGTGAGCAGGGAAGAACCAGATCACCGCCCAGGTCATGTACGTCGTCTCGGTCCGCGCGGTCGGCAGCGCGATCGGGTTGGCGGTGTCGCGGGGATCGCGAACCGCTGGCGGAACAAGCGTGGTGAGCGCTACGGCTGGCGGCAGTGGCTGCTGTCAGCCCTGATCATCGCCTCCACGACGCCGGTCCGGCTGGGCCTTCTGGTACTTCGCCCCCGACTGACCCCTCCCAGCCCGCTCGACGGGCACCTACTGACTCCCGCTCTGGC
Source organism: Streptomyces sp. NBC_00287 (assembly GCF_036173105.1). NCBI lineage: Bacteria > Bacillati > Actinomycetota > Actinomycetes > Kitasatosporales > Streptomycetaceae > Streptomyces > Streptomyces sp. NBC_00287. Next base: position 458,507 of record NZ_CP108053.1, on the reverse strand, counting down.
CGTGTGAGCCCCGACGAAGACCCAGTGCCGCACTGGGGCGGGGCTCACAAACTCCCATTCGGCCGGAGCGGGATCCCCGCCACGAGGCCGGCCTGCTGGTGCCGTGGCAGTCGTACCACCGATGAGCCCCCGTCCCGGTCGCCTGGTTGTCGGCGGCCGGGACGGGTCCAAGGGCCCTGCACCCCGCGGGGCTCGTCCAACCACTCCGTAGGAGGAGAAGCCATGGACATCGACGAACTGTTCACCGGCGACCTGGTCACCGGCGTCCCCAGCATGGACGCGGCGCTGCTCGACAAGATGCCGGGCGGTGGCGACAACAACGGCGACCACTGCAGCTGATCTACCCGTGAGCGCGGGGGAGCAGGGTCAAGTGCCCGGCTCCGCCGCCCCATGAAGGAAGGGAGGTGCGGTGTGCTCTCGTTTCGCCTGCGGCTGTCGGACACCCACAGCTCTGGTTGGCGGTGGGACACGGATCGTTGGATGCTGGGCGAGAGCTGGATCAGGCCCGCACACGCGGCCGTACTGAACGCAGAACTTGAGCCGGGGCAGGGACCCAGCGCATGCGTGCTCGTGCGGGAGGACAAGGACGGGGAAGCGGACTACACGTCGCTGCTCGTACGCCCGGGAGAGATCCAGGTCTCGGCCGGCGTGTTCGGGACCGCGCCGCTGTATCTCATATCGGTCGCAGAGGACCTCTACGGCTCCTGGGACTTGACCGACCTCCGGCCGCACCTGCGACCTCACCAGCTAACTCCACGGGCCGTGGCACGCACCCTGGGCAGACAGCACCGCTACAGCGCTGACACTCTCTTCGACGGGGTGTACCGGCTCACGGAACGGGCGACGGCCGCCTTCACGACCGCCGACCTCACGATCCTCTACCCCGAGCCCGCCCAGCACGTGCTGGAACCCCGGACCCTGCGCGCCGGCGCCGACCCCGTGGGCATGTTCGATGCGCTGCTGACCGAGGTCGTGGCCGAGTGGCGCTCTGCGGCGAGCTGTGTCGGGGTCGAAGTGTCCGGTGGGGCGGACTCAGGCAACGTAGCGCTCTCCACAACTGCGGTCGGCTTCGGCTCCGTCCACACCTTCGGGTTGCTCATGGGAGGGCGGATCGGCCGACTTCAGCAGGCGCGGCGCCGCGCGTTGGTGGATCGCTTGGGCCTGCGGGACACTGCTGTGCCTGCCATGCAGCACCCACCGTTCGTGCTGGGCGGAGTGCGGGAGCGCAGGGTGCCGCACGATCCGGCTGGCGCCTTCTACCAGGAGGCATTCGACGTCGTACGACAGGAAGTGGCCGCCCGCGGCTGCGAAGTGATCTTTACGGGCGGCGGTGGGGACGAGGTCAACGCCCACCACTCCCGTACGAACGCCGTGTTCCCCGCGGCTGCCCCGGTGCCGTGGCTGGGTGAGAAGGCCACGGAGGCGCTGGAGCAGGTGGACGAGAACCTCGCGCCCATCCCCGTGCTCCCGGTGCCCACGCTCATGGCCTTCGGCCTGCACAACCCGGCCTACCTGAAACTCGGTATCTGGCCGGTCGCTCCCCTCGTCCACCCCCGGATGGTCCGCTTCATGGAACAGCTGCCGCACGAGCACAAGCGCGGCAAGGCGATGTTCCGCGACCGCCTACGGCAGGCGGGCCTGCCGGAATCCGTCGCGGCCCCGACCGAACCCGAGAACTTCCTCGCGGTCATGGAGGAGGGCCTGCGCACTTACGGACTCCCGCTCCTCGACGACATGCTCCGCGAATCCCTCCTGGTCGATCTCGGCTACGTTGACCCCGACGCCCTGGCCCGGGCCCGCGACCAAGCTGAGCATGCCGCCGTGGTGCCCGACCTGCTGTGCGACACACTCGCCCTGGAAGCCGGACTCCGGAGCCTTGTATGAGCAGCCTGGACATCGTAGAAGCAGCACACCTCGAAGCGTCCAACCTCTTCTACCGGGACCCCGGGCTGTACGACAGCGTGCAGGCCGACAGCGACAGCGCGCGCATCTGCCGGGTGCTCATCGACCGGCACCGTCCGGACGCTCGTACCCTCCTGGACTTCGGCTGCGGCACCGGCCGGGACCTGGAGCAGCTGGCACAGCACTTCGACTGCACCGGCGTTGATCTGCAACCGGGCCTGGTCGACTACGCGCGCCGAACCCGTTCCGAACTCGATGTCCGGGTAGGGGACATGCGCACCGTCCGGCTCGGCTGCACCGCGGACGTCCTCGTGTGCCTGGGCAACTCGCTTGCCTACGTGTATGACAACACTGACGTCCAGGCAACGTTCCAGACCTTCGCCGCGCACGCGCGCCCAGGCACCCTGCTCGTCCTGTGCTCTCCCGTCGCCCCGATTGAGTCCCTGAGCCCTCAACAGGCCCACGTCGAGACCCGCCTCGGGGCTGCCACCGTGACGATCACCTACGAGTGGGATCTACGGACGCAGGTCAACACCATGCGTCGGCACTGGGCGTTCGACTCGGGCGAGGAGTGCCGAGACACGATCCGGCGGCGTGTTCTCGGCCCGCGTGAACTGGAGCTGTACGCGCGCTTCGCCGGCTTCGAAGTACTGGAGATCGTCAACGAAGCAGGCGCGCTGCCCGTCTCGGGCCCAGGTGCCTATACCGTGGCCCACTACCACCAGTGAGGCACCGGCTGCCATGTCCTGCTGGCTTGCCGTGGCTCCGTGTGCTGGCTCAGCGACTGTGCTTCCTGCTCCCGGAGCTCCGCCGCCACCTCCAGTGGTTACTTTGCTGCGCATGGCCCATTGGGTGCAATCGCGGTGAACGGGGCTGACTGAGACGGAACGTGAGACGGCAGGACTGCGTCGGCGAGCTCGTGAGCAACGCCCCTTCATTCCAGTCCGGTGTGTGGTCCCTCGGTCGAGGCTGATGGGACTGGTGGAGAGGCTCTGTCGGCCCTCGCTCTCCCGCCTTGTTGTTACCGGACAGCCCCACCGTCTTGTTGTGGGGCACTACAGTCTTTCGTTGTGCCGTACGTCACATGGCGGTGCAGGGTGGGCGGCCTGGGTGGGGTAGTCAAGGGCCGAGTTGCGAGATTTGGGGGGCTTCATGCGTGAGATGGTCAAGGGCTCGAACGTGGCGCTGGCGGACCTGAGCGAGAACGCCGGCTCGGTAATCGTCAGTTTGAGCTGGGTCAGCCCGACCGGTGAAGGCGACGCGGACGTGTCCGTCCTGCTGCTGGATGCGAACGGCAAAGTGCGCAGTGACGGCGACTTCTGCTTCTACAACAACCCGGTTGCCGCTGACGGGAGCGTGCAACTGCTGGGTAAGACGCCAACGGAGAGCGGCGACGAGGACCGGATCAGCTTCGACCTGACCGCGGTCCCGTCCGGCATCGACCAGATCGTCGTGGCGGCAAGCCGCTACGAAGGAGCCGGATTCGGGGAACTGGAAGACCTGAGGGTGACACTGGCCGACGGCGGTGGGGAGAGCCTGCTCAGGTTCGCCATCGATGACGCCGGCACGGTGAGCGCGATCATCTTCGGCGAGTTGTACCGGCGCGGGGAAGAGTGGAAGTTCCGTGCCGTCGGACAGGGATACGACACTGGTCTGGCCGGCCTGGCGACTGACTTCGGCGTGGACATCGAGGACGACGCGGGAACAGAGGAAGCATCGGATGGCACAGGCAACGGCGAGCACGCTGATACGGCGGTCCCGGCTCCTCCCGCTGAGCCGCAACCGCAAGTGATGCCAGGCCTTGTTCCAACTCCACGCCCGCCTGTCGACGAGGCTGGGCCGAAGAAGGCGGCACGACCTCGCACCGCGAAGAAGAAGGTCACTGTGCCCAAGGTGGCCAGGAAGTCTCTGGCGGACAATGAGTCCTGGAAGGAGGCCAGACTCTTTCCAGTTTCGGCGCTCAAGAGCGACCGGGACCGGGAAATGCGCGCCACCTCTGTACTGCTGTCGGTCATGGCGCAGGTGCCGGAGTTCGGCCGGAGACTCACGGCGGCGTTCGGAGCACCGGCGGGCCGCATGGAGACCTTCACCGAGGTCTCCCTGCCGCACGGCGATACGCCGCGACGCCCGGACGGGGTGATCCGCGTCGAGCGGGCCGGCAAACTGTGGACCGCGCTGGTGGAGAGTAAGACCAACGGCAACGACCTCAAGCCCGATCAGGTGCAGGCATACGTAGACATCGCCGCACGCCGTGGCTACGAGGCCGTGATCACGCTTTCGAACGATGTTGCTCTGGAAGGCAGCCCACTCGTCGACGTCAAGATCGACGGTCGGCGCAAACACAAGGTGGCTCTCCGGCACCTGTCCTGGGCCGAAGTCGCCTACCAGGCACAGATGTTGATCCGACATGAGGGTGTCGGAGACAAGGCGCACGCCTGGCTGCTCCAGGAACTGCTGCACTACCTGAGGCATGAAAACTCCGGCTGCCACGGTTTCCAGAACATGGGATCGGCCTGGGTCCCCGTACGCAACGGTATCGACGACGAAACCCTGTGCCAGGGCGACCGGCGCGCCCTGGACGTGGTCGAGAGCTGGGAACGGCTCATTCGCCAGATCTGCCTCAGCCTCGGCGGCGAACTCGGACAGAAGGTACTGCCCGTCCAGCGCGCCAAGCGTGGAGCCGATCCGACAGCCCGGCGCAGCCGCCTGGCCGATCAACTCTGCCTCGACGGCAGACTTCAAGCAGAGCTCCGGATCGAGGGCGCACCCGGAATTCTGGCGATCAGCGCCGACCTGCGCACTGCCAAGCTCCGCACCTCCATCGAGATCCCCGCACCCGAGCAGGGTTACCCGTTGACCTGGGCCAAACGCCTCATCCGACGCTTGGCCGAGGCACCGGCAGACCTTCACATCGAAACCCTGATCGAAGGAGTGGCGGGCGGGCCACGCGGCACACTTGAGCGGCTCCGCCCGGAGCCTGCGGACATGCTCCCGAAGAACAACGACACCCAGATCACGGGCTTCCGCCTGTCCCTGCTCAAAGGCATGGGGAGCAGCCGAGGTAACGCCGAATCCGGCTTCATCCGTAGCGTCGACGACGCTGTGCACCGCTTCTACACGACCGTAGTAGTCCATCTGGACCGCCCGACGCCCCGGCAAGCAGCGGCGAAGGAACGTGCCGGAACGGGATGACACCCGGCCCTGGCCAGTTCGCCGGCGGCTACGTCCCACTCACGGGCCATGCGTCGTCTGCAACCACGGCCAGGCGCCGGATTGGGCAGCAGCCAGGCGAAGGCTCTCTTGAATACCCGGCGGCGGGGCAGGACTTGAAAGCCGCTGGCGTCGTCGCTGCCCTGGACGAAGTCGAGGATGAGACCGAGGGATTGGGCGGGCGAGCCGGCGAGTGGCCGGTGTAACCGCCGTCGGCAGCACGGTGCCGGCGGCATCCGGGTCGGTCGTGGATGCCGGCGTGGCGAGTACGTCCAGGGCGAGTCCGAGACACAGGCGGGCATCTCGTCAAGGGGACGGGAAAAGGGCCGAATTGACGGGCGCAGGTGGGAGTACCACGTCGTTCGCCTCCGGCACCTGGCCGTGGCCGCCGTGGTCAATGACCGCCAAGAGGTCCTGATGATGTGGCGGCACCGCTTCATTGCTGACTCGTGGGCCTGGGAGTTGCCCATGGGCCTGGTCGAGGAACTGGAGACCCCCGAAGAGGCTGGCGCCCGCGAAGTCCTGGAGGAGACGGGCTGGCGTCCTGGCCTCATCAAGCCCCTGGTCTACGCCGAGCCGGACAACGGCATCACGGACTCCACTCGATGCGGTCGGACTCGTTCTTTCCGTGGGCGGTCCGGTGTAGGTCGCGCCGTCCATGAGCCGGGGCATGATCGACCGCCGGGAGGTCGTGAGCGGCGCATCGCTCGTCGGCCTGTTGTACCTGCTCATGGAGCCGATGATCGTCATGCGCCTCGCTCCTGCCCGGGGTCGAGCTCCGCAAGTGCGGCTCCCAGCCGGCCCGCGCCCTCGGTCAGCTCGGTGTGGTCGGCGGTCGCGGCGAAGCCGATGCGTAGGTGGGCCGCCGGTGGCTCGGTGGCGAAGTAGCGGCTGCCGGCGCTCACGGCGACGCCGTGTTGGCGGGCGGCGCTGGTGAGGACGGTGTCGTCCATGCCTGACGGCAGGCGGACCCACAGGTGGAGGCCGCCCGTTGGTAGTGCGGGCAAGGCCGCGCCGGGGATTTCCTGGGTGATCGCGGCGGCCAGTACGGCGCACCGCTCCCGGAGCGCCGTGCCGAGAGAGCGGACGTGCCGGTCCCAGGACGGGGAGCTGAGTACCTCCAGTGCGGCCTCCTGCAGCGGGCGGGCGATGAAGAAGTCGTCGACCAGGCGCACCGCCCGCATGCGCTCCATGACCGGTCCGCGGGCCACCAGCGCCCCGATCCGCAGGCTCGGTGCGGCGGGCTTGGTCAGTGAGGTCACGTAGATGACCGTGCCGTCGCGGTCGTCGGCGACCAGCGGCCGCGGCACCGTGCCGCCGTGTCCCAGATGCCGTGCGAAGTCGTCCTCGATCACGAACGCGCCCGAGGCGCGCGCCACATCGAGGATCTGGCGGCGCCGTTCGGGCGCCAGCACAGTGCCGGTGGGATTCTGGTAGGTCGGCTGGCAGTACAGCAGCCGTGCGCCGGTCATCGCGAACGCGTCGGCCAGCAGGTCGGGCCGGATGCCGTCGGCGTCGAGCGGCACCGGCACCGGCCGCAACCCCGCGGCGCGGGCCGCGGCCATGGCCTGGGGATAGGTGGGTGACTCCACCAGGACCGGGCTGCCGGGCCCGGCGATGGCCCGGAACGCGATCGACAGCGCACTCTGCCCGCCCGCTGTGATGAGCACGTCCTCCGGCGCCACGCCGCCGCCGATGATGCGGCCGAACACGGTGCGCAGCGCCATCAGACCGTCGGCCGGCGCACGGTCCCAGGCGTCGGGACGGCGCGCGGCCCGTGCCAGCGCCGCGCTCAGGGCCCGGGTGGGCTGGAGCGAGCGGTGCACATAACCGCCGTCCATCGTGATCGTCCCGGCCGGTGCCGGTCCGAGCGGGGCGGCGATCAAGTGGGTGTCGACGGCGCGGTCCGTGAGGGCGACCGTCTGCCAGGCCGTGTCGATGGCAGTGGTCTCGTCGTGGAGCCGGGTGCGCTGCGCCGCGTACGTTCCGCTGCCCGGACGGGTCACCACCGCGCCCTCGGCGGCCAGTGCGGCGATGGCCCGCGCCACGGTCGCCGGGCCGACCCGGTATTCCTTGATCAGCTCCCGGCTGCTCGGCAGCCGGTCGCCGGGCGACAGCCGGGAGACCAGCGCACGGAGACTGTCGGCCAACTCGACAGAAGTGCTACTGTCATTCATGAGAGATAACAGTAGCGCTTCTGGTCCGGGTCGGGAAGCACTTCAGCTCGACGTCGCCGCTCTGCGGGCCGACACCCCGGGGTGCCGACAGGTCATCCACTTCAACAACGCGGGCTGCGGACTGCTGGCAGCCCCGGTCCTCGACGCGATGGTCGGCCATCTGAACCTCGAGGCGCGGATCGGTGGTTACGAGGCGTCGGCCGCCCAAGCCGCCGAAGTCCGCGCGTTCTATACGGAGATCGCCGCCCTCATCAACGCCACGCCCGACAACATCGCCTTCGCGGGCAGCGCCACCCACGCCTACGCCAACGCCCTGTCCTCGATCCCGTTCGAGGCCGACGACGTCATCCTCACCACCCGCGACGACTTCGTCTCCAACCAGATCGCCTTCCTCTCCCTACGCAAGCGCTTCGGCGTACGGATCGTCCACGCGCCCAACACCCCGGAGGGTGGGGTCGATGTGGACGCGATGGCCGCGCTGATGCGGACCCACCGTCCCCGCCTGGTGTCCGCCACCCATGTCCCCACCAACTCGGGCCTCGTCTCGCCGGTCGCCGAAATCGGCCGCCACTGCCGGGAGTTGGACCTCGTCTACCTGGTCGACGCCTGCCAGTCGGTGGGCCAGTTCGTCATCGACGTGGAGGAGATCGGCTGCGACTTCCTCACCGCCACCTGCCGCAAGTTCCTCCGCGGCCCGCGCGGCTCCGGATTCCTGTACGTATCCGATCGCGTCCTGCGCGCGGGTTACGAACCGCTGTTCATCGACATGCACGGCGCCCGCTGGACCGAGCCGGGCGGCTACGAGCCCGTGGCGACGGCGGCCCGGTTCGAGGAGTGGGAGTTCCCGTACGCCACGGTGCTCGGCAGCGCCGCCGCGACACGCTATGCCCGCAAGGTCGGTATCGAGGCGATCGAGCAGCGGACCCCGGCGCTCGCGGCCCGGCTGCGCGATCGGCTCGCACCGATCCCGGGGGTGCGCGTGCTCGACCGCGGCCCGCGTCTCGCCGCGCTCGTCACCTTCGAGGTGGCGGGCTGGCAGCCGCAGCCGTTCCAGGCGGCCATGGACGCCCGCGGCATCAACTCGGCGCTCAGCTTCCGTGAGTTCGCACAGTTCGACTTCGGGGACAAGGACGTCGACTGGTGCCTGCGCCTGTCGCCGCACTACTACAACACCGAGGAGGAAGTGGACCATGTCGCGGACGCGGTCGCGGACCTCGCCGGCCAGGGACGGCGATGACCGCCACGCAGACACGCACCGAGGAGCCGGCCACGGAGAGCCTCTGGCGCAACGGCGACTTCCTCAGGTTCTGGCTCGGCGAGACCCTCTCGCTCCTCGGCACCCAGGTCACGAACCTCGCCCTGCCCCTCACCGCCATCATCGCCTTCGACGCCACCGACGAGCAGGTCGGCATCCTGCGGTTCCTGCAACTCGTCCCCTACCTCGGGCTGGCCCTGGTCTTCGGGGTGTGGGTGGACCGGGCCCGACGGCGACGGATCATGCTGGGCGCCAACCTGGCCCGGATGTCCCTGCTGGCCCTGGTCCCCGTCCTGTACTGGACGGAAGCGCTCGACCTCACCTCACTACTCGTGATCGCCTGCGCCGTCGGCATCGCCTCGGTGCTGTTCGACGTGAGCTGGATGTCGTACGTCCCCACGCTCGTACGCGACCCCAAGCACTACGCCGAAGCCGGCGCCAAGATGGGGATGAGCTCATCGGCGGCCGATGTGGCAGGGCCCGGACTCGCGGGTGTGCTGGTCGGTGCCCTCACCGCGCCCGTGGCGCTGATCGTCGACGCCTTCTCCTATCTGGTGTCCCTGATCTCGCTGTTGCTCATCCGCACACCCGAGCCCCGTCCCGAGCCGCCCTCCGCACGGCGGCACCTGCCGACCGAACTGCGGGACGGCCTGCGCTGGGTCCTGAAGAACCCGGTTCTGCGGTCTCTCGCGCTCATCGGCTTCTGCTGCAACTTCTCCATGATCACCGTATGGACGATGTTCCTGTTGTACGGAACACGCGACCTGCACCTGGATTCGACGACCCTCGGCGCCATCTTCGCCACTGCCTCCGTGGGCGGTCTGATCGGCGCCGCGATTTCCCGCAAGGTCATCCGGCGCTTCAGGCTCGGCCTCGTCTACCTGGTCGCGCAGTCGGCCCTTCTCCTCGGCCCGACGCTGATCGTCCTGGCCACCGGCCCCCGGCCAGTGATGGTGGGGATGTTCGTCCTCTCCTTCTTCACCACCTACCTCGGACTCGGCGTCGCAGGCGTCATCATCGTCAGCCTGCGCCAGGCCAGTACCCCGCAATCGATGATGGGCCGGATGACGGCGGTCTTCCGCACCCTGCTGTTCGGCGGCGGCGCACTCGGCGGCCTGTTCGCGGGGGTGCTGTCCGGCCGGATCGGCGCGCACGGGGCATTGACCGTGGCGGCGATCGGATCCGCCGCCGTACTGGTCCCGCTTTTCCTGTCCCCGGTGAGCCGACTGCGCGACCTGCCGACGGCACCGGAACAACCCGTCACGGCGGCAGCGGACGGGGAGGCTGTGGAGGCACGTTCCGTGGGCTCGGGGTAGCCTCGCTGACCGCTGTTCACCGCCCCTGTGCATCGCAGCACAGTGTTAGCCGACCTCCGTCAGGCAGCCGGCCGCCAACCCAGCTCCGGCCCCAACTTCGTCGCCATGTCCGTGAGGATCTGCAGATAGTCCTCGTGCTCGAAGGTGAACGGCAGGGCGAACGCGACCTCGTCGATCTCTTGGAACGCGGCGTGGGCGTGGAGGCGTTCGGCGATTTCCGTGCTGGTGCCGACTATGTCCGGGGCGAACATCAAGCGGGCCGGGCCCTGGGGTGAGGTTGTGCGGGGGGTGCGGCTTGCCGCGTAGCTCTCGTACTTGGCCCGTTGTGACGGCGTTGCCGAGTCCGTGGGGATGACCACCAGGCCCTGCGAGACGCGGGCTCGGTCGCCGTTCGGGTGGGTGGAACGGAAAGCGTGGACGTGGGAGAGCTGGATCTGCGCGAAGTCCTCCGACTCCTCCGCCTTCACCACGCTGCTGATCAGGAGGTTCATCCCCTGCTCGCCCGCCCACTGGGCCGAGTTCAGGCTGCCGCCCCCGTACCACATGCGGCTGCCCAAGCCGGGGGAGTGTGGCTGCACCCGGTCCGAGAAGACCTCGAAGCCCTCCAACCCGGAGAAATCCGTGGCCCGTTCGCCGCGTACGAAGTCCAGTAGGCGGCGCACCCGTTCGTAGCTGAAGTCCTCGGACTCGGCCGTGTTCGGGTACAGCGCCTCCTTCACCCGGTCGTAGCGCCTCGGCGGGCCCACGCTCACGCCCGGGTTCAGGCGGCCGCCGGACAGGAGGTCAACTGTTGCCAGGTCCTCGGCCAGCCGGAGCGGGTTCTCCCAGCCGAGCGGGATGACCGCTGTGCCCAGTTCGATGCGGTGGGTGCGCTGCGTGGCCGCCGCCAGAAGTGCGATCGGGGACGAGATGCCGTATTGGAGGTGGCGGTGGCGGACCCACGCGCTGTCGAAGCCGAGTTGCTCGCCCAGTTCTATGAGGTCCAGCGTCGACTCATGGCCGGCGCGTGGGTTCTGCTCGTCGAACAGGCCGATGGTCAGGAAGCCCAGCTTGCGCAGCGGTCGTGAGGTCGGCGGCATGGATTCCTCCAACGTTCAAGTGTGTTGTGGGTGCCAACCGTCAGAGGGCCAGGGGTGTTCCGTTCACTTCAGCGGGATCGTCACCTCGTCCTCCACCGGCGGGTCGATCTCCTGGGCCCGGTTTCCCGTCGCCGCGTAACAGCGCAGGCGGATCGACTCCGGCGAGACATCCACGCGCAGGAAGCACTTGAAGAACGGCGGGCTGTACGTCGCCGAGCTGGGGGAGAAGAGCGAGGTGTAGATCTTGCGGACGGGGAGCCGGAAGCGGGCGGTGCGGTCGGGGCGGCGGCCTGCGCCCAGCAGGCTTGCCACCAGGCGCGTGCGACGCGTCAGGCCCGCGGTCGCCTGCTGGGTTCGCGTCAGCGGGATGCCCAGACGCTCCGCGACCACTGCCGCCGCCTCCGCCTCGGTGAGCGTGAAGAAGCGGCGCAGGCGGAGGCGACGGCCGTAGAGCTTGCTGTAGAAGGCGAGGGAGTCGCCGCGCAGGGGGTAGCAGCGGAAGTCCTGCTCGGTCACGTTCGCCACGTCGACCCGGGGGATGGTGTGGGTGGCGTGCATGAAGGCGCCTCCGCCGCCCGAGACGACGTACTGGATCGTCCGCCCCTCCACCTCCACCGGGTAGCGCTGGTAGTTGTGGATGTCGCCGCCTATCGCCGCCACATAGCGATGCGCCGGGTCGCGGACGATGTCGTCCACGGTTCCGCCGCCCTCGATCTCGCAGGGGTGGTACTCGCCGTCCACGTACAGCGGTGAGCCCGTGATCAGGATCTTCGGCCGTGGGTCGCGGGAGACCTCGCGCAGCCAGGCGCCCTGCTCGGCGTCGAGCGTGCCCAGCAGTCCGGTGTCGATGCCGATGATCCGTATCGGTCCGGCGTCGACGGCCCAGTACGGGCCCGGCTGGACCGCCTGTTGGGCCGGGTCCGAGCGCAACTTGCGGGCCTCGTCCAGGTGTTGGCCGTCCGTGGAGCGGGGCCGGTGCCACAGCAGCGCGCGGAGCCAGGCCCGGGTCAGCGCACGGGGCTTGGGCTCGGGTTCGAGCGGTGGGGCGTCGCCGCAGAAGACGCGCATGAAGGCGCCCAGGTCTTCGTACCAGTCGTGGTTGCCGGGTATCGCGTAGATCGGCGCCCGGTAGTCCTGGTACGGGCGGAAGAACTTCGTACCGTAGTCGTCGGCGCTGCCCACCGGGTAGATCACATCACTGGCCAGCACCGCGAAGCTGGTGTCCTGCCCCGCCTTCAAAAGGCCTGGTACTACGGCGTATTGAGGGTCGTCGCCCTCGCCGGTGTCCCCGATGACCAGGAACGAGAAGCGGTCCGGGTCCGCTCGCTCGATCACCTTGTCGGCCGGTGCACCGGCCGCGGCCCGCTGGGCCACCCAACGGCTGCGGGTCCGGCCCGTGGGATCCCCGAACCAGGAGGCCAGCACGCCATTGCGGGCCGCCCACAGCATCTTCGGGTCCAGCCAGGAGATCTTCTCGACGTCGGTGGGCATGAGCCGTTGGTACTCGCCGCGTTCCGCGGTTCCCCAGCCGGCGCCTTCGGCGGTATCGCGTGAAGAGTCAGACACCGGTGCACCGTAACAATGATCTACGGACGGGCTTACGGCGGACTCCCGCGAGAGCCCTCACCAACGGCCGGTGCGCGAGCCGCTGTTGCCCCTTCTCGACGCCGACTGCGGCTTCGGCCCCTGCCCGACCGGCCGGTTCCACTCGCCGTCCCCGAGCACCAGCAGCGGATCGAACATCACCACCACCCCCGCCAACAACAGGAACACAATCGGCCCCAGCAGCATCGGCAGCAACAGCGAGGTGGGTGAGTCACCGGACCATGCCCCGGCAGAGCTGTGCAGGTGTACGTCAACGGCCGCCATCGCGGTGTAGTGCATCCCCGACACGGCCACCCCCATCACCAGGCTCGCCCCGAGGCTCATCAGGAAGCCGCGCACCGACACCGCCGCCCACAGCGCCGCGGTCGCGGCCGCGATGGCGATCAGTATCGAGAGGCCTACGGTGGACGCGTCGTACTGGACGTCACCGTTCATCCGCATCGCCGCCATGCCGAGGTAGTGCATGGCTGCCACACCGAGCCCGGTGATGACCCCCGCGAGGGTCAGCGAGGCCGCCCCCGCGCCGCGATAGCCCACGATGAACACGCCGATGCCGACCACCAGGATCGCCACGATCAGACTCAGCACGGTCAGTGCCGTGTCGTAGCGGATCCGGGTCTCCTCGACCTGGAAACCGATCATCGCGATGAAGTGCATGGTCCAGATGCCGCAGCCGATCGACGTGGCGCCCAGCGCCAGCCAGCCGGGCTTCCAGGACTGTTCGTTGATCAGGGACCGGACGATGCAGCGCAGTCCCAGCGCCCCTCCCAGACAGGCCATTAAGTAAGCCGCCACCGGGGTCACCGCACCGTAGCGGAACCCGTCGACCGTGCCTTCCATGAGCCAACTCCCCCCAGAGTCATGGATGGTTGTCGTGCAAGGTGTAAGGGGTGAGAGCCCTGTGAAGCAAGCCTTCACGGCGGTCTGTCGCGTACGTACATGTGCCTCGGTGCCTGAACATTTGCGCAAGTGCCCTAATAGTCCGGCACATTTCGGGGTTGCCGACGGCGGTGTAACGCAATTGCGTTTGCCGGACGCAGAGGCAGGAAGGAGCGGATCGACCGCTCACGAAAAACAACCCCTCAGATCGGATTTCTCGTGAACACCGACCCGGTTTCCGGATACCAGACCTATGACCAGCCCACCCGTCCCGACCGCTCCGCGCGGAATCAGGCCGCGACGCGCAGAGCGGCTCTGACGATCAGCACGATCGCCGACATCGCCGCAGGTCTGCTGGTTCTGTGGATCTTGCTTTACCTGCTCGACGCGAATCAGGGGAATGCGTTCGTCGAGTTTGTGCACGGATCGGCCGACTGGCTGTCCGGATGGGCACAGGACATTTTCACGATGGACACGGAAGGGCTGCGAGTGGTCCTCAATTACGGCCTTCCGGCGGTCGTGTACGCGGCGCTCGGGCACGGTATTGCCGCGCGGCTCAATCGGGCCTGATCGAATTCCCGACGGGAGGCCAGGGCGCACCTCCTGCGCCTCCCTCGCCGGCTCCTGAGGTCGGCGTTGCATGTTCATGCGCTGTCGTGCATACTTCTGCTATGTCCAAAGTGCTTACCTCCCTCCCCGTCGGCTCGCGCGTCGGGATCGCCTTCTCCGGGGGCCTCGACACCTCGGTAGCGGTCGCCTGGATGCGCGACAAGGGTGCCGTGCCCTGCACGTACACCGCCGACATCGGCCAGTACGACGAGCCCGACATCGCGTCGGTGCCCGGTCGCGCGAAGACCTACGGCGCCGAGATCGCGCGCCTGGTCGACTGCCGCGCGGCGCTGGTCGAGGAGGGGCTTGCCGCACTGACCTGCGGTGCGTTCCACATCCGCTCGGGCGGACGGGCGTACTTCAACACCACGCCGCTCGGCCGCGCGGTCACCGGCACCCTGCTGGTCCGGGCGATGCTCGAGGACGACGTCCAGATCTGGGGCGACGGCTCGACCTTCAAGGGCAACGACATCGAGCGGTTCTACCGCTACGGCCTGCTCGCCAACCCGCACCTGCGGATCTACAAGCCCTGGCTCGACGCGGACTTCGTGACCGAGCTGGGCGGCCGTAAGGAAATGTCGGAGTGGCTGCTCGCCCACGAGCTGCCCTACCGGGACAGCACGGAGAAGGCGTACTCCACGGACGCCAACATCTGGGGCGCCACGCACGAGGCCAAGACCCTGGAGCACCTGGACACCAGCCTGGAGACCGTGCAGCCGATCATGGGCGTGCGGTTCTGGGACCCCGAGGTGGAGATCGCGACCGAGGACGTGACGATCGGCTTCGAGCAGGGCCGCCCGGTCACGATCAACGGCAAGGAGTTCGCCTCCGCCGTCGATCTGGTGATGGAGGCCAACGCCATCGGCGGCCGGCACGGCCTCGGCATGTCGGACCAGATCGAGAACCGGATCATCGAGGCCAAGAGCCGCGGCATCTACGAGGCGCCCGGCATGGCCCTGCTGCACGCGGCGTACGAGCGTCTCGTGAACGCGATCCACAACGAGGACACCCTCGCCCAGTACCACAACGAGGGCCGTCGCCTCGGTCGGCTCATGTACGAGGGCCGCTGGCTGGACCCGCAGGCGCTGATGATCCGCGAGTCGCTGCAGCGCTGGGTCGGCCAGGCCGTCACCGGCGAGGTGACGCTGCGGCTGCGGCGCGGCGAGGACTACTCGATCCTCGACACCACGGGCCCGACGTTCAGCTACCACCCGGACAAGCTGTCCATGGAGCGCACCGAGGACGCGGCGTTCGGTCCGGTGGACCGGATCGGCCAGCTCACCATGCGCAACCTCGACATCGCCGACTCGCGCACCAAGCTGGAGCTGTACGCCGGTCTCGGCATGGTTGGCGCTCCGTCGGTCGAGGCCGGGGCGACCAGCCTGATCGGCGCGCTGACCGAGGGCGGCGCCGAGGCCATCGCCTCCGGCGGCAAGGGCCCCGAGGGCGACGAGCTGCTCGACAGCGCGGCGATGGAGTTCGGCACCGACTGAGCGGTGCGCGCGGACAGACGTGGGCGGGCTCCCGTACCGACAACGGGAGCCCGCCCACGCGGCTGTGTGCCCTCAGGCACCGGTCGTCAGGTCAGCCGGCACGCAGGGCGGTGCGCAGCGTGCCGATCGCCAGCGTGATCGCGGCCTCGGCGGCGTGTGTCTCGCGCAGGGCATTGAGCATCACGAAGTCGTGGATGATGCCCTGGAAACGCACGGCGGTGACGGCGACCCCGGCCGCACGCAGCTTGTTGGCGTACGCCTCGCCCTCGTCACGCAGGACATCGGCCTCACCGGTGATGACCAGCGCCGGGGGCAGCCCGGTGAGCTGCTCGGTGGTGGCCCGCAGCGGGGACGCGGTGATCCGGTCGCGCTCGGCCTCGTCGGTCGTGTACTGGTCCCAGAACCACTGCATGCCGTCACGGCGCAGGAAGTAGCCCTCGGCGAACTGGTGGTACGACGGGGTGTCGAAGGCGGCGTCGGTCACCGGGTAGAACAGCACCTGCTGGACCAGCGGCACATCCCCGCGCTCCTTGGCCATCAGCGTCAGCGCGGCGGTCATGTTGCCGCCGACCGAGTCACCGGCCACGGCCAGCCGCGACGCGTCCAGGCCACGGGACGCGCCCTCGTCCACGACCCACTTCGCCACCGCGTAGTTCTGCTCGATCGCCACCGGGTAACGGGCCTCGGGGGAGAGGTCGTACTCCGGGAACACCACGGCGGCGTTCACGCCCACCGCGAGCTCGCGCACCAGCCGGTCATGGGTGTGCGCGTTGCCGAACACCCAGCCCGCGCCATGGATGTAGAGGATCACCGGCAGCGTGCCCTCGGCCCCGGCGGGCCTGACGATACGGGCCCGAACCGTCCCGACAGTGACCCACTCCTCGTCGATCGCGGGCTTGTCGATCTGCCCTGACTGCACCTCGTCCACGGCCTTGCGGCCCTCGGCGGGCGGCAGCTCGAAGAGATACGGCGGGTTCGCGGTCGCCTCGGCGAAGGCGGCGGCCGCGGGCTCCAGGACCGGCTGGACCGGCTCGACGGCATCGGACATGTGACTCTCCCGGGGTCTCGCATGGGTATGCCGGTCTCTCCGGCGGGGCTCCACCACGCTAAGGACGCCAGGACGGCGGCGGTTGTCCCTCAGTGCACCGGCACCCTTCCCACAGTGCATGGACCGGGGACGGTCAGCCACCGCTGGGCGTCTCGCCGGCGCTGACCGAGACGGGGGGCGCGTGCCGCCTGCGCGGGCAGCGAGCGCAGCCGAAACCGCTGCCTTGCCTGACCGTGCACGCCTGTTGCCCCTGCCCGCAGAAGCGACTGGACCCCCTCTCACCTGCGACGGAGCAGCCGCAAGCTGAAGGGAACGAGCGCCGTCGATCAGGGAGTCGTATGAGCCCGAAAGCCCAGGACCGCACTCTCGGCTTCCTGAGGGTGACCACGGTGCGGGGACAGGCACAGACCCTCGCCCCCGACCACGACCACCTCGTGCTCGGCCTCCACAGCGAGGGCCGGGCGACCCTCGTCCGTGAGGGGAACGCGGAGCCCTGCCGCCCCGGCGACCTCTTCGTCTGCGCAGGCCCGTTCCTCCTGCACGAGTCCGAGGACTTCACCCTCCATCTCGTACGGCTGCCCCGACGCGCCCTCGCCCTCACCGACCGCCAGGTACAGGCCCTGACCGGCCGGGCACCGTCCGCCGACGGCCCCGTGGCGCCGCTGCTCGGCGCCCTCCTGCGGGAGCTCGCCGCAGGGCGGAGCGAGCGGGCCGCCCGCCATCTGGCAAGCAGCGTCGCCGAGTTGGTGGGTCTGCTGGTCGACACCGACCCTGGACCCCAGGACCACGGGGAGGACCGCGAGGCCCTGGTGCGCCGGGTACGGGCGCACGTCGACGCGCATCTGTGGGACCGGCGGCTGACGCCCGCCAGTGTGGCCGCGGCGCAGCACATCTCGGTCCGCTATCTGCACAAGCTCTTCGAGGGCCAGGACAGCACGATCGGCCGGTGGATCCAGCACCGCCGACTGGAGGAGGCCCGGCGGGAACTCGCCCGCGCGGGCCGGAACGACATCACGGTGTCGGCGGTCGCCCGGCGCTGGGGCTTCGCCAGCGCCACCCACTTCAGCCGCAGCTTCCGCGCCGCGTACGGGATCTCGCCGAGCGACTGGCGCGACGGCCGGACCCGCCCGTCAGGCTGACCCCGTGCCTGCCGCGCGGCGAGCCGGAGCCGCCGGTCGGAGTCATCCCGTGCCCGCCGCGCGGCGCCACTGCTGCGGCGAGCAACCGTGCACCGCCTTGAACGCCCGGCTGAAGTGCGCCGCGCTGCGAAAGCCCCAACGGGCCGCCACCACCGCGATCGACGGACTCACCCGCCCGCGCCGCGCCAGCTCCCGGGCGCAATGCTCGACCCGCAGCCGCTGGATCAGCCGCCCCACGGTGATCCCCTCGCCCTCGAACAGCCGGTGCAGATACCGCACCGAGATCAGATGCGCCCGCGCGATGCGCTCCGCGGACAGCTCCGGATCGTCCAGATGCCGCTCGATGTACTGCCGTACCGCAAGGACCAGGTGCCGCCGGCCCGGCTGCGGGAGTCCGTCCGCTTCCTCGGCGAGCTCGTGGACCAGCCCCGCCACCAGGTCGGTGACCATGCCTCCGAGCCGTTCACCGACCTGGGCGGGCAGGTGGGAGGCCGACTCTTCCAGGTGTCGGAGTACGAGCGTCAAGGGGGCTGTTGATGAGGTGGGGACGCGGGCGGTCGCGGACCGTAGCGAGGCCGCCGGGACGTGCAGCGCGTGGCTGGGCAGTCGGAAGTCGAGGATGCGGCCCTGCACCTCGACGGAGAAGTCCCGGCGCAGGTCGACCAGCGCCACCTGCTCGCTCTCCACGGACACGGTGCGTCCGTCCTGGGACAGGTGGACGCTCCCCTCGCGCGGGAGGAGCAGGGCCACCGCGTCGTCGGCTGCGTGGCCTCGCCCGAAGCGCAGTGGCCCGGCCGCGCAGGTGGTCATGCGGACGTATCCGAAGTGATGCAGTGTCACGAACCCTTCGACGGGGTCGTCCGTCGCGGACAGTTCGCTCACCTGGGCTCCTTTCAGCCCGTGCAGGGGTCTGCGGCGGCCACGTACGCAGGCATTAGGTCACATGACTGCACGTCCCCGCGTGCGAGCACCGAAGGTGTGCACTCAGCGGCACGGATCCATGCGGGGACCCGGCGCTTCTGCCCATCAGGTACGCCTAGTTTGGTGCCCGAGTCGAAGGAGCCGCTTCCCTTGCACGGCCCCTGACCGCCCCCCACGCCCAGGAGCTCCGGTGGAAGACGACGTTCGCGCCACCCAGCGGGAACCTGTCCTGGAACGGCCGGCGCGGGACTTCCTCCAGCAGCACCCCTGGCCCGACTCCCGCGCGCACATGGCCGCGCTGTGGAACGGCGACGGCAGTGACGAGTCCGACATCGAGGAGGAGTGGCTGGCGCTGCCGGGCGGCGACGGCGGCCGGCGTATCCGGGTGCGGATCCTGCGCCCGGCGGGCAGCGGCGAAGACCTGCCGGTGGTGCTCTATCTGCACGGCCTCGGCTGGATGTTGACCGACGCCTGTGCGCACCCGCGACTCCTGGCCGACCTGGTCCTCGGCGCGGACGCCGCCGTGGTCCTGCCCGAGTACGACCTGCCGGAGGACGCGCGCCACCCGGGGGCCGTCGAGCGGGCCTACGCCGTCGCCCGCTGGATCGCCCGCCACGGCGGGGAGTGGCGGCTGGACGGCACCAGGATGGCGGTCGTGGGCGCCAGCGCGGGCGGTCACCAGGCGGCGGCGCTCACTCTGGTGGCCCGCGAGCGCGGCGGTCCTGACTTCCGCCACCAGGTGCTGGTCTGTCCGGTCACCGACGCGGCGATGGACACGCCGTCCCACCGCCAGTTCGCCAGCGGGTACTTCCTGAGCGGCGCGGCCATGTCCGGCTACTGGCGGCAGTACGCGCCGGACCCGCAGACCCGGACACACGACACCGTCTCACCGCTGCGCGCGCCCCTCGACCGGCTGTGCGACCTGCCGCCCGCGCTCGTCCTCACCGCCGAGGCCGATGTGCTGCGCGACGAGGGCGAGGCGTACGCGGCACGACTGCGCGCGGCGGACGTCCCGGTCGTGTCGGTCCGGTACCACGGCACGATCCACGCCTTCGTACTGTTCGACCTGCTGCGCGACACCTACGCGTCCCGGGCGGCCCGCATCCAGCTGACCGACACGCTGCACGCCGCCCTGCACGCTTCCTAATGCTGTTGTCAAGCGGCTGTAGTCACTGGAGGTGTGACTTGGTAGCGCCGTCCGTCGCGGATCAGGGCCCACAGGACGTTGACGCGTCGGCGGGCCAGGGCGAGCACGGCTTGGACGTGCTTCTTCCCCTCAGCGCGTTTGCGGTCGTAGAACTTCCGCGAGTTCGGGTCGCATCGGACGCTGACCAGCGCGGAGGTATAGAAGACCCGCTGCAACCTGCGGTGGTAGGTGACCGGCCGGTGGAGGTTGCCGCTGACCTTGCCCGAGTCGCGTGGTGCGGGGGCGACGCCGGCGAAGGCCGCCAGGGCGTCCGGGGAGTCGAACTCGTCCAGGCCGCCGCCGACGGCAGCCAGGAACTCGGCGCCCAGCACGGGGCCGATGCCCGGGACGCTCAGGACGATGTCGGCGAGCTCGTGCTCGCGAAACCGGCCCTCAATGAGCTTGTCCATCTCGGAGATCTGCTCGTTGAGGGCCATCACCTCCTCGGCCAGGGTGTGGACCAGCTTCGCGATGGTCTTCTCCCCGGGGATCGCGGTGTGCTGGCGCTCGGCGGCCTCAACCACCGTCTCGGCCAGGCTTCTTGCGTTACGGACCTTGCGGTTGGCCAGCCACTTCGTCAGCCGGGCGACGCCGGTTCGGCGGATCGCGGCCGGGGTCTGGTAGCCGGTCAGCAGGCGGAGCGGGCCGGTGTTGGTGACGTCCAGGGCCCGTTCCAGGGCCGGGAACATGCTCATCAGAGTGGAACGCAGGCGGTTGACCGAGCGGGTGCGGTCCTCGACCAGGTCGGACCGGCGTCCGGTCAGCAGCTTCAGCTCGATGGCTGCTTCGTCGCCGGGGCGTATGGGCCGCAGATCGCGGCGCATTCTGGCCTGGTCTGCGATGACGTAGGCGTCGCGGGCGTCGGTCTTGCCCTCGCCTCGGTAGCCGTCCGAGGCCCGGTTGACCAGGCGGCCGGGAATGTAGAGGACCTCCTGGCCGTGATTGACCAGCAGGGCCAGGAACAGCGCGGGCTCGCCGCCGGTCATGTCGATGGCCCAGGTGACCTCACGGCCGTCGGCCAGGTCCAGGACGTCGCCGATCAGCTTCAGCAGCTCGGGCTCGTCGTTGGCGACCCGCCGCGACAGCAGCGTCTTGCCCTCCGTGTCCAGCGCGAGCCCGTGATGGTGGCCCTTCCCGCTGTCGATCCCCGCCCATATCCGGCTCATCATGCTCCTGGCGTGCTCGTTCGTTCCGTTCGTACCACGGACGACCTCGCCGGCATTGCTCTACTCAGCGACATGTTCGCATTTCCTAATCGGCGGCCGAGTCGTCGTGGGGTGCCGGGCGGCGAAGCGTGCTCAGCCACGAGACGGCAGCCGCCTGATAGCCACACCCAGCACCCCTGGGTGACCCAACCCTACGAATGGCTCGATCAACCCGATCAAGAAGGTAGAGCCGCCTGAGTCAGGCGCTGTGGTGCCGCCGCCACTCGCTCGGCGTCACCCCGTACGCCGCCTGGAAGCGGCGGCTGAAATGGCTCGGGCTGCTGAACCCGCAGCGCGCGGCCACCGCGGCGACGGTGAGCCGGTCGTAGCGAGCCGAGGCCAGCATCTGCCGTGCCTTGGCGAGCCGTTCGGTGATCAGCCACTGCTCCAGGCTGATGCCGGCCTCGCTGAGCAGCAGGTAGAGCCTGCGCACCGAGACGGCGTGCTCGGCCGCGATCCGCTCGGGCGTCAGGGCGCGGTCCGCGAGGTGGCGGCGGGCGTAGGCCATGACCCGGGTGAGGAGGGTGTCGTCCATGACCGAGCGGACCGGCTCGCTGTCCTCGGTGTGCGCGGCGGAGAGCAGCAGGGCTCGGACGAGCTCGGTGGTGGCGTTGGCGAGGGCCTCGGCGCCGGGGTCGCCCTCCAGACGGCCCGGGTCGCGGAACACCGCTCGCAGATGGTTCAGGACGAGATCGTGCATCGGGCTGGCGCGCAGTTGCAGCGAGGCCCGTACGACGGTGTCGACGGGTACGCCGAGCCGGTGCATGTCGAACATCATCGACTGCGAGGCCCCGTCGCCGGACCAGCCGTAGTTGCGGACCGACAGCTCGTGGAAGACGCAGATGTCGTCGGGGCCCAGGAGCCGTCGCCGCCCCGCGACCTCGGCGCGGTGCACGCCCTCGGGTTGGAGCGAGACGGACACCACGGGACGACTGCGGTGGTGGTGCACATGCCGCTGCGTGCGCCGTACCTCGAAGCCCGAATTGCGGGTGGCGATCATGTCGAGGCCGCCCACCCGCCACAGTTCCAGGCGGGCGTGCATGCCCGTCTCGGGCTCCTCGTGGAAGACGTCATTGGGGACCAGTGAGTCCGTCAACGCGTGGCGAAACGCCTCCGGCCGGTCACGAGGCGGCACGGTCGCAAGATCCAGCAGCAGCACGAAGCCCCCAACAGAGCTGTCTCCGGAGGCCATTGTGCATGAGCGCGGGTGCTTGTCATCCGGTCGTATATGATCGCCGGGTGAACACCTACTGGCACGTCGTTCTTCCGCCGCTCTGCGCCTGACGGGCGCAGACAGCGACGGCTTTTTGATCTCCGGCCCCGACCGGCCCTCAGGGCGGTCAGGGGTTCGTGTCGTGCGCCCGTTTCGAATCGAGTCCCAGACGCATTCGACGACGGAAGACCACGACAGTGCCGAACCGTACTTCTCCCCTGACTTCTGCGCGCCCGGCCGCCCAAGGCCAGCGCGCCTCCCGTTCCGGTTTCCTCGGCGGGCCCGCGCCCATCCTGACCTCGGCCGTGCTGTGGGGCACGACCGGAACCGCGAGCTCCCTGGCGCCGGCCGGTGCCCCGGCGGCCGCCATCGGCTGCGCCGGGCTCACCCTCGGCGGCATCCTGCTGTTCCTCACCTCCCGCAACGCCCGCTCGCTGCCGGCCGCCTGCACGCGCCGTGAGCGGTGGCTGCTGGTCCTCGGCGCGCTGGCGGTGGCCGGGTACCCGGTGACCTTCTATCCGGCGGTGGCGCGCACCGGTGTGGCCGTCGCCACGGTGATCGCGCTGGGCAGTGCCCCGGTCCTCGCCGGGCTGCTCGCCTGGATCACCGGACAGGCCCGGCCGACCGCACGCTGGACCGGCGCCACCGCGGCCACCGTCCTGGGCTGCACCCTCCTGGTGATGGGCCCCGGGCTCACCGGACACTCCACGCCGATCGATGCCACGGGTGTCCTGCTCGCCTTGGCGGCCGGACTGTCGTACGCCGTCTACGCGCTGATCGGCGGCCGGCTCATCGGCCGAGGACACTCCTCGGACGCGGTGATGGGCGTGCTGTTCGGCGCCGCCGGACTGCTCGTGCTGCCGCTCCTGCTCTCCGTCGACATGCACTGGCTCGCCACCGCCCGGGGTGCGGCGGTGGCCGGGTATCTCGCCTTGTTCACCGTCTACTTGGCGTACCGCATGTTCGGGTACGGACTGCGCCGCACCTCCGCGTCGGTGGCCACGTCGCTGACCCTGGGCGAGCCCGCGGTGGCGGCGGTCCTTGGCGTCGCCGTTCTCGGTGAGCGGCTTCCGGTGGCGTCCTGGGGCGGGTTGGTCATCCTCGGGATGGGACTGGTCCTGCTGACGCTGCCTGCCTGATCAGGGCGCGATCGGCAGTTGCCGCTTGTGTTCGGTGAGCCGGTAGCGGTGGACGATGGTGGCCAGGGCCGCCTCGTCGACCGGCTTGCCTTCGAGGAGGTCGTCGATGTCGTCGTAGGCGACACCGAGGGCCTCCTCGTCCGGCCGGCCCGGGGCGAGGGACTCCAGGTCCGCCGTCGGGGTCTTCCAGACCAGTTCGGAGGGTGCGCCGAGGGCCTCCGCCACGGCCCGTACCCGCCGTTTGGTGAGACCGGTCAGCGGGACCACGTCCGCCGCGCCGTCGCCGAACTTGGTGAAGAACCCGGAGACCGCCTCGGCGGCATGGTCGGTGCCGACGACCAGGCCGCCGTGTGCGCCGGCCACCGCGTACTGGGCGATCATGCGCTGGCGGGCCTTGATGTTGCCCAGGGCGAAGTCCTGGCTGTGCGCGTCGGCGAAGACGGTGCCGCCGACCAGCAGCGCCTCCAGGGCGGCGTCGCTCGCGGGCCGCACATCGACGGTCAGCACCTGGTCGGGGCGGATGAACTCCAACGCCAGCCGCGCGTCCTTCTCG
The DNA here is from genome assembly GCF_036173105.1 of Streptomyces sp. NBC_00287. Lineage (NCBI taxonomy): Bacteria > Bacillati > Actinomycetota > Actinomycetes > Kitasatosporales > Streptomycetaceae > Streptomyces > Streptomyces sp. NBC_00287. Next base: position 434,578 of record NZ_CP108053.1, on the reverse strand, counting down.
TCGGCCTGGACGCCGTACGGCAGTCGCATCGCGAAGAACGTCGCCTCCCGGCCGGACGCACGCACCCGCTCCACCGCGAGCTGACACAGCCGCCCCGCCGTCAGGGAGTCCACGCCGCCGCTGATGCCGAGCACCAGCGAGCGCAGGCCCGTGGACGTCAACCGGTCGGCGAGGAAGGCCACTCGGCGCTCGATCTCCCGCGTCACGTCGAAGGACGCGGTCACCTGGAGGTCCCGGGCTATGTCCTGCTGCACGGTCACGGCTGGTCCTTCCGGAGCGCGGTCGGCAGTGCGGGGGTGCCGGTGACCGACATGACGAGGGAGTACAGGGCGGTGTCGGCGGCGATGAACATACGGTTGCGGCGGGCGCCGCCGAAGCGGATGTTGGCGACGACGTCGGGGATCAGCAGCCGGCCGAGCAGGGTGCCGTCCGGGTCGTAGCAGTGCACGCCGCCGTCCATGGCCGCGGCCCAGAGCCGGCCGGTGTCGTCGAAGCGGATGTTGTCGAAGTTGCCGATCTTGCACTCGGCGAAGATGTCGCCGCCGGAGAGGGTGCCGTCGTCGTGGACGTCGAAGACGCGGATGTGGTTGGCCCGGCTGTCCGAGACGAACAGCCGCCGCTCGTCGAGGGAGAAGACCAGTCCGTTGGGGCCGACGAAACCGTCGGCGACCAGCCGGACTTCGCCGCTCGCGGGGTCCAGGCGGTAGACGTTGCGGGCGCCGATCTCGCTCTCGGCGCGATTGCCCTCGTAGTCGCTGGTGATCCCGAAGTCGGGGTCGGAGAACCAGATCGAGCCGTCGGAGCGTACGGCGGCGTCGTTGGGGCTGTTGAACCGCTTGCCCTGGAAGCGGTCGGCGAGCACGGTGACCGTGCCGTCGTGCTCGGTGCGGGTCACGCGGCGGTTGCCCTGCTCGCAGGTGATCAGGCGGCCCTCGTTGTCCAGGGTGTTGCCGTTCGGGTAACCGGCGGGGGAGCGGAAGACGCCGACCTTCCCGGTGGTCTCGTCCCAGCGCAGCAGCCGGTCGTTGGGGATGTCGCTCCACAGCAGATACCGGCCGGCCGGGACATAGAGGGGACCCTCGGCCCAGCGGCAGCCCTCATAGAGGGTCTCCAGTTTCGAATCGCCCGCGTGGCAGCGGCCCGTGCGGAAGCGTTCATCGAAGATCTCGTACAACTGCGGTCGCTCGCCGACCATGCCGCCGCCCTCACTTCTTGTCGAATACTGGTGTGCAGAATCCAAACTATGCAGAATGACATTCGGTAGTTCAAGCAATTCCCCGAAGGAGAGTCGGTGGACGATGTCGATCGTCAGTTGCTCGTCCTCCTCCAGCAGGACGCGGCGCAGTCGTACGCGGCACTGGGGCAGGCCGTCGGACTGTCCGCGGGAGCCACCCATGAACGCGTGCGCAAGCTGCGCGAGCGGGGCGTCATCCGCAGGACCGCCGTCGAGGTCGATCCGGCGGCGATCGGGCAGGGTGTGCTCGCCTTCGTGATGGTGGAATCGGCGAAGTGGGTCGGCGACTCCGGCGACCGGTTCGCGGCCATCCCGGAGATCCAGGAAGCGCATGTCATCGCGGGCAGCGCCTCGGTCCTGGTGAAGGTCAGGACCGCGACCACCGAGCAACTCCAGGACGTGCTGCGCCGTCTCTACGCGATCGACGGCGTCAGCGGCACCCAGGCAACCGTCGTCCTGCAGACCTTCTTCGAGCGCCCCGTCACGCCGTGACCGGACCGGTCAGGATCGGAGAAGCGCGCCCTCCCGGCCCGTGGCTAGCGTGACGGGCATGGACATCACCATCAACGCCGGCTTCCTTGCGCACAACGACCCGGAGGCCTCCCTGGCCTTCTACCGCGACATCCTCGGCTTCGAGGTCCGGGGGGACGTCGGATACGGCGAGATGCGCTGGATCACCGTCGGCCCCGTCGGCCAGCCCGACACCTCGATCGTGCTGACGCCGCCCGCCGCCGACCCCGCCGTCACCGACGAGGAGCGCCGCACCATCCTCGACATGATGGACCAGGGCACCTACGGCTTCGTCCTGTTGGCCACCCCCGATCTGGACGCCACCTTCGACCGGCTCCAGGCCACCGACGCCGAGGTCGTCCAGGAACCGACCGACCAGCCCTACGGCGTCCGCGACTGCGCCTTCCGCGACCCTTCCGGGAATCTGATCCGGATCCAGGAGAAGCGCTGATCCGGCCGGTAACCGAGGTGATCAAGTAGAACCTCACGTACTGTTCGAAGCCGGTCAGATCCAGCCGGGCGACAGCCGATGAGACGGGGAGAAACGATGAGCAGGGCCACCAGGACGCACACGCAGTCGCCTGCGCCGCACATTGCCGACAGCCACGACATGATCCGTGTGCACGGCGCCCGCGAGAACAACCTCAAGGACGTCAGCATCGAGATCCCCAAGCGCCGGCTGACGGTGTTCACCGGAGTGTCCGGCTCGGGCAAGAGCTCCCTGGTGTTCGACACGATCGCCGCCGAGTCGCAGCGGCTGATCAACGAGACCTACCCCGCCTTCGTGCAGGGCTTCATGGCGAACCTGGCACGCCCCGAGGTCGACGTACTCGACGGTCTGACCACCGTGATCAGCGTCGACCAGCAGCGCATGGGCGCCGACCCGCGCTCCACGGTCGGCACCGCCACCGACGCCAACGCCATGCTGCGCATCCTCTTCAGCCGCCTCGGCAAGCCGCACATCGGCCCGCCCAGCGCCTACTCCTTCAACACCGCCTCCGTGAAGGCGAGCGGCGCGATCACCGTGCAGCGCGGCGACAAGACCAAGGCCGAGAAGGCGACCTTCGAGCGCACCGGCGGCATGTGCACCCGCTGCGAGGGCCGGGGCAAGGTCTCCGACATCGACCTCACCCAGCTCTACGACGACTCCAAGTCACTTGCCGAGGGCGCCTTCACCATCCCCGGCTGGAAGTCGGACAGCCAGTGGACCGTGGGGCTCTACGCCCAGTCCGGCTTCCTCGACCCGCACAAGCCGATCCGCCGGTTCACCAAGAAGGAGATGCACGACTTCCTCTACGGCGAGCCGACCAAGGTGAAGGTCAACGGCATCAACCTCACGTACGAAGGCCTCATCCCGAAGATCCAGAAGTCCTTCCTGTCCAAGGACAAGGAGGCGATGCAGCCGCACATCCGCGCCTTCGTGGAACGGGCCGTCACCTTCACCGTCTGCCCCGAGTGCGACGGCACCCGGCTCAGCGAGGGCGCCAGGTCCTCGAAGATCAATAAGATCAGCATCGCCGACGCCTGCGCCATGGAGATCCGCGACCTCGCCGAATGGGTCCGCACCCTCAAGGAGCCGTCGGTCGCGCCGCTGCTCGCCGCCCTGCAGCAGACCCTCGACTCGTTCGTGGAGATCGGCCTCGGCTATCTCGCCCTCGACCGGCCCTCGGGCACCCTGTCCGGCGGTGAGGCCCAGCGCGTCAAGATGATTCGCCACCTCGGCTCCTCGCTCACCGATGTCACCTACGTCTTCGACGAGCCCACCATCGGTCTGCACCCCCATGACATCCAGCGGATGAACAACCTGCTGATCCGGCTGCGGGACAAGGGCAACACCGTCCTTGTCGTGGAGCACAAGCCCGAGGCCATCGCGATCGCCGACCACGTCGTCGACCTCGGCCCCGGCGCCGGTACGGCGGGCGGCACCGTCTGCTTCGAGGGCACCCTCGACGACCTGCGCGCCTCCGGCACCGTCACCGGCCGCCACCTCGACGACCGGGCCGTCCTGAAGGACACGGTCCGCAAGTCCACCGGGGCCCTGGAGATCCGCGGCGCGACGGCGAACAACCTCCAGGACGTCGACGTCGACATCCCGCTCGGCGTGCTGACCGTCGTCACCGGCGTCGCGGGCTCCGGCAAGAGCTCGCTGCTGCACGGTTCCATCCCCGCAGCCGAGGGCGTGGTGTCAGTCGACCAGAGCCCGATCCGCGGCTCCCGGCGCAGCAACCCGGCGACCTACACCGGACTGCTCGAGCCGATCCGCAAGGCCTTCGCCAAGGCCAATGGCGTCAAGCCCGCCCTGTTCAGCGCCAACTCCGAGGGCGCCTGTCCCACCTGCAACGGCGCCGGGGTCATCTACACCGACCTGGCGATCATGCAGAGCGTCGCGACCCCCTGTGAGGACTGCGAGGGCAAGCGGTTCCAGGCCTCTGTGCTGGAGTACCACCTCGGCGGCCGAGACATCAGCGAGGTGCTCGGGATGTCGGTGGCCGAGGCGGAGGAGTTCTTCGGCTCCGGCGACGCCCGCACGCCGGCCGCGCACGCCATCCTCAGCCGCCTCGCCGATGTCGGCCTCGGCTACCTCACCCTCGGCCAGCCGCTCACCACGCTGTCCGGCGGTGAGCGGCAGCGGCTCAAGCTCGCCACGCACATGGCCGACAAGGGCGGCGTCTACATCCTGGACGAGCCGACCACGGGCCTGCACCTCGCCGACGTCGAGCAACTCCTCGGCCTGCTCGACCGGCTGGTGGACTCCGGCAAGTCGGTCATCGTCATCGAGCACCACCAGGCCGTCATGGCCCACGCCGACTGGATCATCGACCTGGGCCCCGGCGCCGGACACGACGGCGGCAAGATCGTCTTCGAGGGCACGCCCGCCGACCTGGTCGACGCCCGCCCGACGCTCACCGGTGAGCACCTGGCGGAGTACGTCGGCGCCTGACCGGCCGGTGAACGGCTCAGTGGACGGAGAAGCCTCCGTCCACGAACAGGGCCTGGCCGGTGACATACGCGGAGGCGCGGCTCGCGAGGAAGACCGCCGCCCCCGCGAAGTCCTCGGCCAGGCCGTTGCGCCCGACCATCGTGCGGGCGGCGAGCGCCGCCACCTTCTCGGGGTCGGACGACAGCCGTTGGTTGAGCGGCGTCATCACGAACCCCGGCACCAGCGTGTTGCAGGTGACGCCGTACGGCGACCAGGCCTCGGCCTGTGACCGGGCCAGCGACTCCAGCGCCCCCTTGGAGACGCCGTAGGCGCCGCTCTGCACGAAGGCCCGGTGCGCCTGCTGGGACGTGATGTGGATGATCCGCCCGAAGCCGCGCTCGGCCATCCCGGGCCCGAACCGCCGGCCCAGCAGATAGGGCGCCTCCAGGTTCACGGCCATCGTCGTGTCCCACACGTCCTCGTCCAACTCGGCCATCGGGGGCCGCAGATTGATCCCGGCGGAGTTGACGAGGATGTCGGGCTCCCCGAACACCGCGGCCGCCGCCTCCGCCCCCGCGCGCACCCCGTCGCGCGTACCCAGATCGGCGCTCACCCAGGCGGCCCGGCAGCCGTCGGCCGTCAACTCCTCGACCGTCTCGGCCAGTTCCCCCTCCTTGCGGGCGACGACCACCACGCTCGCGCCCGCCCGGGCGAGGGCCCCGGCGATGGCGCGCCCGATGCCGGAGCTGCCGCCGGTCACCAGGGCGACACGGCCGTCGAGGGAGAACAGTTCGGAGAGGTAGGCCTGCGATGTCATGGCCGCACCCTAGAAGGCCGTGGCCGCCGGGCGCCGAACAGGGGGCGGAACGTGCGCTTCAACAGATCCAGCAGCTCCGCCCAGTGCCGTTCGTCCGCCTCTTGGTTATAGGCGGCGGTGTCGGCCTGGGTGAAGCCGTGGTGGGCTCCCGGGTAGACCTCGCAGCGGTGGCGGACGCCCGCCGCCGTCAGCGCGTGCTCCAGCCGCTCGATCTGCTCCACGGGCAGCGCGGGGTCCTGGTCGGCGTGGCCGAAGTACAGCTCGGCGGTGATGTGTTCGGCCACCAGGTGCGGGCTGTCCGGGTCCTCGGTGGCCAGCCGCCCACCGTGGAACCCGGCCACCGCCGCGACCCGCTCCGGATAGGTGCCCGCGGTCAGCAGGGCCAGCCGGGCGCCCATGCAGTAGCCGGTCAGCGCGACCGGACCGTCGGCGACCAGCGAACTGCCGTCCAGCCAGCGCAGATATGCATCGGCGTCCCGCATCGCCAACTCGGGCGTGAGGGACTGCATGATCGGCCCGAGCTGCTCGAAGATCTCCGGACGGGCCGACGGATCGATGAACTCGGGCAACTCGACCACCGGCGTGCGCCCGTGACGGTAGAACACGTTCGGCACCAGGACCGTGTGCCCGGCCTCGGCGATCCGGTCGGCCATGGCCCGCAGCCGCGGCCGCAGCCCGAAGGCGTCCATGTAGAGCAGGACCGCGGGATGGGCCGCTCCGTCACCGGGGTGGGCCAGATAGGCGTCGGCGGTGCCGTCCTCAGTGACGATGTCGACGGCGGTTCCCTGTACGACGGTCATGTAGGGGTCGTGCCTCTCTGCTGGGGGAGTCGGCGACGGCCTGACCCTGGGAAGGCCAGGTCACGGTCATCGTGACACGCGCCGCCGCAAGCCCCCGCGCCGCCCCCGCCCTACTCGAAGCGCGAGGTGTCCCCGGCTCCGTGCCGCACGATCTCGGCCTCGCCGCCGGAGAAGTCGATCACCGTCGTGGGCTCGGTACCGCACTCCCCGGAGTCGACCACGGCGTCCAGCACATGGTCCAGGCGGTCCTTGATCTCCCAGCCCTGCGTCATCGGTTCGTCCTCGTCGGGCAGCAGCAGCGTGCTGGACAGCAGCGGCTCGCCCAGCTCGGCGAGGAGCGCCTGGGTCACGACATGGTCGGGGATGCGCACACCGACCGTCTTCTTCTTCGGGTGCTGGAGCATGCGGGGCACCTCGCGCGTCGCGGGCAGGATGAAGGTGTAACTGCCCGGCGTGGAGGCCTTGATCGCGCGGAAGACGTTGTTGTCGATCTGGACGAACTGTCCGAGCTGCGCGAAGTCCTGGCACACCAGGGTGAAGTGGTGCCGGTCGTCGAGACGGCGGATGGACCGGATCCGTTCCACCCCGTCACGGCTGCCCAGCCGGCAGCCCAGGGCATAACAGGAGTCCGTCGGATACGCGATGAGCGCATCGGCACGGACGCTGTCGGCGACCTGGGAGACGACACGCGGCTGGGGATTGTCGGGGTGCACATCGAAGTACTTCGCCATTCGCCGAGCGTATGCCCTGCACCGGCTTCGCACGCGCAGGGCAGGCCGTCCACGGCCCCGACTTGAGTCTCCCGCCGGGGGAGACCCGAGACTGACGGCATGAACGGCGACACCCTCCCGATCGGCGAACTGGCCCGCCGCACCGGCCTGACCGTCAAGACGGTCCGGCTCTACTCCGACCGCGGGGTCATCACCCCCGCCGAACGCACACCCGCCGGCTACCGCCGCTACGCCCCCGACGCCGTGGCCCGCCTCTCCTTCGTGCGCACCCTGCGCGAACTCGGCCTCGGCCTCGACACGATCCGGCGGATCCTCGACCGGGAGCTGCCCCTGGAGGAAGTCGCCGCCCGGCACGCAGCCGCCCTGGACGTACAGATCGGCGTGCTGCGTCTGAGACGCGCGGTCCTGACGAATGTGGCCGCACGCACCCCCACCACCCCCGAGGAGATCCGACGGATGCACCAGCTCGCCCGCCTCACCACGGCCGAACGCCGTCGCTTGGTCGACGAGTTCCTCGACTCCGTCTTCGCGGACCTCGACGAGGGCCCGGTCCCCTCCGCGATCCGGCGTTCGATGACCCCCGAACTCCCCGACGACCCCACGCAGGCCCAGGCAGACGCCTGGGTCGGACTGGCGGAACTCTCCCTCGACCCCGACTTCCGGGACGCGGTACGGCGCCTGGCCGAGGAGCACGCCCGCCGAGCGTCCTCCCCACCGCTCCCGGACGTCGTCGCGCTCGCGCACATCCACGTGGGAGCGGCCCTCGCGGCCGGGATCGATCCCGGCTCCCCGGAAGCCGACCCCGCCGTCGCGGCTCTCGCCGCCCACAGCGCCCGCACCCTCGCCCGCCCCGACGACCACGAGCTGCACCGCCTGCTGCTCCACCACCTGGAGCGCGCCGACGACCCGCGCCGCGACCGGTACTTCGAGCTGCTCGCGGTGATCAACGACTGGCCGCCGCCGGTGCCCCACACCCCCGTGATCCACTGGTCCGTGGCGGCTCTGCGAGCGCGGGCCGCCTGATGGGGCCCGCCGTACACCTGAAGACCGCGGCGCGTGGCCGGGGCGCGGCGCCGTGGGCTCTGCCCGCCCGGCCCTGACCGACCTGCTCCCGGCGGCGCCACCCGCGTCCCCCGCCGACGGCCACCTGCACCTGCGTACCCGAGGCGCCTGAACCGCTCCGGCAGGGGAACCCGTCCTCGCTGTGAACGCCGGCGGCCGGTCGGGCGAGTGTGAGGTAACGTCCCGAACCGGTACGTCGAGAACGGGACGAAGGGTGAGGGAAGGCCGAACGTGGCTGGCCGAGAGGACGGGATCCGTCGTGCGGAGGTGAGGGCTGCCGACGAGCGGGCCTGGGAGCGGGAGTTGCTCGATCTGCTGAGGCCGGGCGGGCAGAAAGTCCGGCAGGTCGTCGCCTGGCTCGCGAACGCGGTGGCCGGTACGGCCTGTCTGCTCGACGACACCGGCACCGTCCTCGCGGGAACCTCCCTGGACAACGGGCCCTTCGAAGACCTGCTCGGGGACATCGTGGCCGGCCGGATCGCCTCCGCCGCCTGGGAGGGGCAGGGCCGCCATCTGCGGCTCGTCCGCGTGGCGTCGGCGGCGGGCGTCCTGACCGTGTCCCGTGCGCAACCGTTCGACCGACGCGCCTCCGACATCGTCTCGCACACCGTCCAGATCCTCGAACTGCTGCTCAAGGCCCGAGAGTCGACCGCGTCCGTACGCCGCCTCGAACGCGCCACGTCCGACCTGAGACTGGCGATCCTGCAACTGCTGATGGTGGAGGACACCGTCGCCGCACGCCGCGTCGCCGCGGGACTGTGGCCCGGGCTGCTCGACACGGACACCGCCTGCGTCTACGTCGTCGAGAGCCACCCCGAGGAACGCGACCGGCTCGCCGAGGAGTGCCTGGACGCGACGCGGGAGCAGGCCCTGGTCGTGCGCTGCCCCGCCATGGACGGGCACGTGATCGTCGTGACGCCCCGGGAGACCGAGGCCGGCGTCCTGCGCTCGCTGATCGGCCGCCGCCCCCGCGTCTTCCTCGGCGGCAGCGCCCGGCACAGCCTGGCCCGCACCGCCACCGCCTACGGGCAGGCCGTCAGCGCCCTAGCCGTGGCGCACTTCCGCCCCGACCAGGCGGCGGTGTACGCCGAACGCACCCACCCAGAGCGCCTGATGGACCCCGCCGCGCTGCACGGCTGGACGGCCCGGGTGCTGCGCCCCCTCGACGGCCTGCCCCACCACACCCGCGCCGAACTGCTCGCCACCACCCGGCTGGGCCTGGAGTTCACCGCTGTCAGCGCCGCCAAGGTCCTCGGCGTCAGCCGCAACACCGTCCGCGCCCGGATGGAACGCGCGGAGGCTCTGCTGGGGATCGATTTCTCGGACCTCACCGCCCGTGCCGTCGTCCATCTCGCGCTCAACACCCAGGAGAGCCTGGAGCACAGCCCGGACGTTCAGGCCCCCGTACCCGCCGACCTGCTCACCGGACCCGCGATGCGCGTCTGGGCGCACGACCTGCTGGCCCGCCTGGACGCCGACGCCCGCGATCTGCGCCGCACTTTGCGCACCTGGATCGCGGCCGGGGGCAATGCCGAGCGGGCCGCGCAGACGCTGGGCGTGCACGCGCAGACCGTGCGCGAGCACGTCCGCGCCGCGGAACCGGTCCTCGAACGCCAGCTCCTCGTCGGCGGCGGCGACCTGTACGAGGTCGTGCTCGCTCATCTGGCGGCCGGCGACCTCGATCCGCCCACCCTGCACGGGGTGAAGCGGGGCGAACCGGACTCACTTGTGCACAGGTGAGCCCCGCGCCCCGTGCAGCGGGCATCGACACGGTTCACAAGCACCCTGCCGGAGACGTAAGTTCGACGAGCCGCGGGGGCGCGACCGGAACGGGGGACCGGTCGGCCCTCGCGCGACTGTCTCCGGGTCAGTCGCCCAGCAGCACCGGGATCTCCTGCCAGCCGAAGGCGATGAACGACGGCACCTGCCGCAGTTCGTCCGCGTCGACCGCGAGCCGCATGCCGGGGAACCGGTCGAACAGGGCCGGCAGGGCCGTCATCGCCTCCACACGGGCCAGCGGGGCGCCGATGCAGCGGTGCACGCCGATGCCGAACGCCATGTGGTCGTCCGCTCCACGCGCCGCGTCGAAGGCGTCCGCGTCCGGGCCGTAGTGCGCAGGATCCAGGCCCGCGGCGGCGTACGTCGTGATGATGGCGTCCCCGGCCGGGATCGTGACGCCCCCGACCTCGATGTCGGTCACCGCGAACCGCAGCGGCAGCGAGGCGATCGAGGGGTGGACCCGCAGGGTCTCGTCGACGACCGCGTCCCAGCCGATTTCCCCGGAGCGCACGGCGGCCAGCTGCTCGGGGTGGCCGAGCAGCGCGACGACCGCGTTGCCGATGAGGTTCACCGTCGTCTCGAACCCGGCGCCGATCACCAGCAGCAGCGTGTACAGCAGCTCCTCGTCGCTGAGCCGGTCGCCGTCCGAGTCGCGCACCCGGATCAGCTCGGTCGTCAAATCGTCCCCGGGGTGCTCGCTGCGGTGAGCGATCAGCGCAGGCAGCACCGTGCCGATCTGCTGCTGCACGAACGCCGCGTGCTCGGGTGAGGGGTCCGAGGTGTCCATGATGGCCGCGATCAGCCGGGTGGTGTCGGCCACCAACTCATCAGGCACGCCGAACAGTTCGCAGATGAAGCGCAGGGGGAGGGGGTGGGCGAGGGCCGCCTTGATGTCCACGACACCGTCGTCGGCCGCGGCCACCTTGTCCAGCAGCTCACTGGTGATCGCCTCCACCCGAGTCCGCATCGCCTCCGTGCGCCGCTGGGTGAAGCTGGGCGCCACCAGCTTGCGCAGCCTCGTGTGGTCGGGGCCGTAGGTGGAGAGCATGTTGACCACGCCGACCCAGCCCAGGATCCAGCCCCAGGAGGGGTGTTCGCCGATCTCCGGCCACAGCCTCCAGTGTTTGCGGGGGTCCTTGCTGACCCGCGGATCGAGGATCAGTCCTTTGAGGGTGTCGTAGCCGGTGGGTGCCCAGGCCGGGATCCCGCCGGGCAGGTCGACGGGGACGATCGGGCCGAGGGCGCGCAGCCGGGCGGACTCGGCGGCGATGTCGGAACCGAACGGGTCGAGGGCGAAGCGTTCGGTGCGGTCGGTCACGGTCACGACGGGCCTCCAGGCAGATCGGGGGAGCGGGGGCTGAATCGCACGGGCAGGGAGGTCAGTGAGCGGTGGAACGGGCCCGGCCGCCAGGTCAGACGCTCGCGCGGCAGGACGGGTTCGAGATCGGGCAGCCACTGGGTGAGCCGCTCGATCGCCTCGGTCGCGATGAGCAGCGTGTGCTGCTTGACCGGGCAGGCGTGCGGGCCCGCTGACCAGGACAGGTGCGAGGCGTCACCGGGGTGCCGGTGGCCTCCGTGGTCCTGCTCGGCGGCGTGCGCGAGGGCGCCGTAGGAGATGACGACCGGGACCGCGGCCCTGATCCACGCCCCGTGGAAGGTCACGGGCCGGCGGGCGTAGTGGATGCCGTAGTTCGCCAGCGGCGTCTCGTGGTGCAGCACCTCCACCACCGCGTCCATCACCGGGCGGGCGCCGCTGGTGAGGGTCGAGTAGTAAGAGGGGTTGCCGAGGATGCGGGAGAGCGCGTTGGAGACGAGGTTCGCGGTCGGTTCGTGTCCCGCGCCGAGCGTGAGGAAGACCTGCCAGGTGACCTCCTCCGGGGTGAGCCCCGCTGGATGGTCGAGCAGCCAGCTAGGCAGGTCCTCGCCGCGCCGCTCGGCCTTGGCGGCGATCAGCTCCAGCACATAGCCGCCGAACTCCGCCTCGCCCTCGGCCGCTTCGGCGCCGCCCTCCATCATCTTGCCCAGCGCCGCGTTCAGCCGGTCGCTCTGGCTGTCGGGCAGCCCGAACAGGTTGTTGAACACCAGCGCCATCAGCGGCCGGGCGAAGTCGCCCACCAGATCCGCCTCGCCCTTCGGCCCGATCCGCCCGACCAACAGCCGTACCGAGCGGTGCACCCGGGCCCGCAGATCGTGCGGTTCGACCCGGTCGAAGGTGTCGATCAGGGTGGTCCGGTAGCGGACGTGATCAGCGCCGTCTGCGAACAGGGTGTTGGGCCGCCAGCGCATCATGCCGAGCACCGGCGAGTCGTCGGCGACCGTCGTCTCCCACGGCCGCGGGTCGTGCGAGAAGGTCTCCGTGTCGTGCAGCAGATCCAGCGCGGCCCGCCGGTCGGTGACGACGTACGCGGGCACGCCCGGCGCCAACTCGGCCCAGCCGACCGGGCCTTGGGCGCGCAGATCCTCGTAGTAGCGATAGGGGTCCAGCGCGAAGCCGTCCTCCCACAGCCGCACGGGCGCGGAGCGGGAGAAGGTCTGCTGGGCGGCGGGGTAGGTGGTCACCGGGTCTCCGGAGGGTGGCGGTCGATCAGATGCTGGACCAGCGCGAGCAGCGCGTCGATGGAGGAGCGCGGGTCGCGCGCGTCGCAGGTCACCATCGGCGTGCCCGCCTCCAGGTCCAGCGCGGCGCGCAACTGCGCTTCGGTGTAGTGGCTCGGCGCGTCCGGGAAGGCGTTGAAGGCGACGGCGTACGGCAGCCCGCTCTCCTCGACCAGGCCGAGCACGTCGAAGGAGGCGTCGATCCGGCGGCTGTCGACCAGCACCAGCGCGCCGAGCGCCCCGTAGGCGATGTCGTCCCACAGGGAACGGAACCGTTCCTGGCCGGGTGTGCCGAAGAGGTAGAGCACGATTCCGTCGTTCAGGCTGATCCGGCCGAAGTCGATGGCGACGGTGGTCGTCGACTTGTCCCGGACCCCGGCCAGGTCGTCCACCGGGGCGGACGCCTCGCTGAGCCGCTCCTCGGTGTGCAGCGGCCGGATCTCGGAGACGGAGTCGATCAGCGTGGTCTTGCCCACCCCGAAGGGGCCCGTGACCAGGATCTTCACCAGGTCGCGGGCGGTGTCGGGCAGGTGGATGTCACTGGTCGTGCTTGAGGGCGCGAAGGCCATCGGCCACTCTCTTCAGCAGGTCGGGGTCGAAGCGTTCGGCGGGTGGGATCGGGGCGCGGGCGAGGATCAGGTTCCGGTCGAGGAGCGCCCCGGCCAGGACTCGTACGGCGGAGACCGGCAGCCGCAGCAGGGCTGCGGCCTCCACCACCGTCAGCGAGCCGTCGTGCAGGGCGTCCAGCAGGGCGAGTTCGGCGGCGGGCAGGCCGGCCGGTGCGGGTTCGCCGCTGCCGGTGAGGACCGAGAGCCGCTCCAGGTGGGGGCGGCTGGGCCGGGCCACGCCGCCGGTCGACAGATACGCGGGGACCAGGGGACGGCCGCCCGGGCGGGCGGTCATGCCGGAGCGTCGCCGTCGGTTCCTCGGGCCGCGGCGGCCATCGCCTTCTCGCCGAGCCGCGCCACCTGGGAGTGCACCCGGTGGGCGAGCAGGTCAAGGCGTACCTCGCCGTTGCCGTAGGCGGCCACACAGGTGCCGTGGTCGGTCGGCACGATCAGCACGTACCCGTGGTCGGACTCGATGACGACCTGCCGCACCTCGGCCCGCTCCCGGTCGGCGAACGCCGCCGCGGCGGTACGGCAGGCCCCCTGCACGGTGCTGGTGATGGCGGCCACCCGCTCGGCCGACGGCTGGGAGAGCGCGTCCGTGTACCCGGTGACAAGCCCGTCCCGGGTGAGCAGCACGGCGGCCACGACATGCGGCACCTCAAGGATCGGTTCCAGTACCCACGCCGTGTCTCCTGCTTCGCGGCCGGTCATCGGTCCGTTCCCCCTTGGTGGTCGTCGCGTTCGGTGTCGTGCTCGGCGCTCTCGGAGCGTGCGGCGGCGGTGGCGGCCTGGAGCGCGCCGAGCGCGGCGGCGGCCTCTTCGGGACGCCGCGCGGGCGGCGGCTCTTCGGGTACGGCGGTCTCGGCGGCGGCCGCTCTGGTGCGGCGGCGGCGCTGGGGCAGACCGTCGGCGGTGGGCTGCGGGCCGTGGGTCTCCGGTTCGGGTACGTAGTCGTGTGAGGTGCTGGGCGCCCGCTCGTCGTCCTGCGTCCGGCGCGTGGGGCGCGGGGCGCTGGCGGCCGGGGGCTGTTCGGCGGGGTCGATCCGGGTCAGCAGGTGGCTGTCGACGCGCAGGACCGCTCGGACGCCGCCGTAGGGGGAGGGCGAGGACAGGTCCACGGTCAGGTCGAACTGCCGGGTCAGCTGGCCGATCGCGGCGAGGCCCATGCGCGGCGGATCGCCGAGGTCGGTGAGCAGGATCGGCTCGGAACCGGCCACCATGCGCTGGGCGCGGGCCCGTTCGTCCTGCGTCATACCGAGGCCCGCGTCGTCGACGGTGACGCAGACGCCGTGGTGCACGTTTTCCAGGTTGACGACGACGTCCGTGTCCGGCGCGGAGTGCCTGAGCGCGTTGTCCAGCAGCTCGGCGACGATGATCGCGACCGGTTCGACGGCGTGCGAGACCAGGGCGGTGCCGGTCTCGAGGTGGTTGTGGACCCGGACCCGGTGGTAGCCCGCGAGCCGGGCCTGGCCGCCGGTCACCGCGTCCACCAAGTGGGACTCCTCACGGGCCAGCCCCACCCAGGCCCCGCAAACCACCGCGGCGACCTGCGCGCGCCGCAGCGACTGCTCGTTCTCGTGGTCCAGTTCGAACAGCGTCTGCGCCAACTCTGGGTCGTCGTACTGCTGTTGCAGACCGCGCAGCGCGTCCTGGAGCCGGTACAGCGCGGCCTGGATCTCCCGGGTCGCCCCGCGCATCCCGGCCTGGGCGGCGGCGTCGACGCGCAGGTGCTGCGCCGTCAGCTCGACGCGCAGCTGGCTCAGGACGTTCTCCATCGCGACGCCGAGCGAGGAACCGGCCGCCCGGAGCTGGAGCGGACCCGGCACCGCGACATGCGGATGCGCCAGCTGGCGGGCGGCGGCGGGAACACGCTTCGCCGCGAGATGCTCGACCTCGGCCGCGAACGTCTGCACCACGCCGTCGAGATGGGCACGCAGTGCGGCGATCTCGTCGCGCTGCACGGCCCGTTGCCGCCGCGACCGCAGCAGCCCGCCGCCGAGGGCGAGCGCGGACAGTGTGCCGACGGCCAGACCGCCGACGGCCAGGTCCGGTAGTTCGATCATCGAATCGCTATCCAGAGGAGTGGGTAGGGGTGGGTGCGAGGACCCCTCGTGAGGCGCTCGCAGCACAGTACACACCGTCATCGACCGCTCTCGCACGGTCGACGGGTACTTCGCTCCGAATCTGCCCGCTCTCTGTTCACTTCTGCGTTAACTGTCTGAATTGCCGTACTGCATCGGTGAGTTGACGATGGTTCAGACGGCTGCGTAGGCGCCGTCGACCACGACAGCCGGGCGCAGATGCCAGGCCGGGTTCTCAGGGCGTTGATGCGGTCACCGTTCTCGCGCTCGGTGATCTCTCCCAGGCCCCGCTCAAGGATCACGTCCAGGGCGGCCGTGGCGAGCGCGTCGCGGGTCTGGCGTGGCTTGCACTGCCGGCGGTCCGCCGAGGGGCCACACGTACTCCACGGTCCACCTGTGATGTCCCCATGGGACATGACCCCCGGGCTGACTGGTCGCGGTCAGGGCGGGTACCCGGCGCGCAACGACAGACGGGGCCGATCGGGCCCCGGCCCGACCGAGGAAGGGGGCCCGCATGGCCACCAGTGCCGAGACCGGCGGCGTGACCGGTACGGCGGACAAGGACTACAACCTGATCTGGTACGTGGAGGCGTGCCTCAACAACGCGCTGCGCCTGGAGACGTACATCCAGGACGCGGAACGCGGCAAGGACACCGAGGTCGCGGACCTGTTCCGCAAGGCCCAGGCGGACAGCCGCAAGGGCGCGGAACTGGGAAAGGAACTGTTGCGCTCCCGCCTCAGCGGCGGCTGACGCCAACCTCCCGCAGGCCCGCCCGGACATCGCACCGGCACGCGGTGTCCGGGCCTTGTGCCGTCTCCGGCGAAGAGACCGAAAAAAATTCCGCCGGTAATGTCGAGAACCCGTGAGTGGCTCCGTCCCCGTGGTGAACGCGACCACAATGGGTCGCACCAGCACCCAGGAGACACACCATGGCCAAGTACCTGCTTCTGAAGCACTACCGCGGCGCCCCGGCTGCGGTGAACGACGTACCGATGGACCAGTGGACGCCGGAGGAGATCTCGGCCCACGTGCAGTACATGCGGGACTTCGCGGACCGGCTGGAGAAGACCGGCGAGTTCGTCGACGGGCAGGCGCTGGCCCCGGAGGGGGCCTGGGTCCGTTACGACGGCGAGGGGCGCCCGCCGGTCACCGACGGCCCCTTCGCCGAGACCAAGGACCTCATCGCCGGCTGGATGGTGATCGACGTCGACACCTATGAGCGCGCCGTCGAGCTGGCCGGGGAGCTGTCGGCCGCCCCCGGGGCGGGCGGCAAGCCGATCCACGAGTGGCTGGAGGTGCGCCCGTTCCTGGCCGCGCCGTCCAACGTCGCGGACTGCCATTGATGGACGAGGCACTGCTCAGAAGCCTCACGCCGAGCGTGCTCGGGATCCTCGTCCGCCGCGGAGCAGACTTCGCGGCGGCCGAAGACGCCGTCCAGGACGCGCTCGTCGAGGCGGTCCGCGTCTGGCCGGCCGACCCGCCGCGGGATGCGAAGGGCTGGCTGGTCACCGTGGCCTGGCGCAAGTTCCTCGACGCGACCCGGGCGGACACCGCCCGGCGCCGGCGTGAGGACCTGGTGGAGGAGGAGCCGGTGCCCGGCCCCGCGCCCGCGGTGGACGACACGCTCCAGCTGTACTTCCTCTGCGCGCACCCCTCACTGACGCCCTCGTCCGCCGTCGCGCTCACGCTGCGCGCCGTCGGCGGTCTGACCACCCGCCAGATCGCCCAGGCCTACCTGGTGCCCGAGGCGACCATGGCGCAGCGCATCAGCCGGGCCAAGCGCACCGTCTCGGGCGTACGGTTCGACCAGCCCGGCGACGTCGCCACGGTGCTGCGCGTCCTGTACCTGGTCTTCAACGAGGGCTACTCCGGTGACATCGACCTCGCCGCCGAGGCCATCCGGCTGACCCGGCAGCTCGCGGCCGTGATCGACCACCCCGAGGTGGCGGGGCTGCTGGCCCTCATGCTGCTCCACCACGCCCGCCGCGAAGCCCGCACCGCGCCCGACGGCAGCCTGGTCCCGCTCGCCGAACAGGACCGGAGCCGGTGGGACACCAAGGCCATCGCTGAGGGCGTCGAGATCCTCCAGGCTGCCCTCGCCCGCGACCGGCTGGGCGAGTTCCAGGCCCAGGCCGCCATCGCGGCACTCCATGCCGACGCGCCCCGCGCCGAGGAGACCGACTGGGTGCAGATCGTCGAGTGGTACGACGAGCTCATGGGCCTGACCGACAGCCCCGTCGTCCGCCTCAACCGCGCGGTGGCCGTCGGGGAGGCGGACGGACCGCGCGCCGGGCTCGCGGCGCTCGCCGAGCTGGACGACTCCCTGCCCCGCCACACCGCGGTCGCGGCCTACCTCCACGAACGCGACGGCGACCTGGCCACGGCGGCACGGCTGTACGCGGAGGCGGCCCAGAAGGCGCCCAATCTGGCCGAGCGCGACCATCTGACGCGCCAGGCGGCCCGGCTCAACGCCCGCCGCTGACAGAACGGTGACGCAGGGCCACGCGACCGGCTACCGTACCGGCCAGTAACCGGACCGCACGCAGGAGGCCCCATGCCGCAGCTCGCAGTCGACGGCGCAGCTCTGATGTACGACGACGAGGGCCCCCGCGACAGCGCCGACGTGCCCCTGGTCTTCATCCACGGCTGGACGGCGAACCGGCACCGCTGGGACCACCAGATCGCCCACTTCGCCGAGCGGCGGCGTGTGGTCCGGCTCGACCTGCGCGGACACGGGGAGAGCAGTGGGGCGGGCGTAGGCACCATCGAGGAACTGGCCGCCGACGTCCTGGCCCTCCTGGACCATCTGGAGATCGAACGGTGCGTCCTGGTCGGCCACTCGATGGGCGGCATGATCGCGCAGACGATCACCCTGGACCGTCCCGAGCGGGTCGAGCGCCTGGTGCTGGTGAACTCCATCAGCCGGATGACGTACAGCCGCGGCCGCGGCCTGCTGATGGCCGCCTCGACCCTCGTCCCCTTCAAGCTGTTCGTGGCCACCAACATCCAGCGTGCCTTCGCCCCCGGTTACCCCCGGGCGGAGATCCGCGAGTACATCCGCGCCTCCGCGGCCACCCCCCGGGAGGTGGTCATGACGCTCTACGGCGCCATGCGCGCGTTCGACGTCCTGGACCGCCTCGGCGAGATCCGCACGCCCACCCTGCTGGTGCACGGCTACCACGACATCCAACTCCCGCTCACCCAGATGCTCCGCATGGCCAAGGCCTGCCCCGGCGCCCTGGTGCGCATCATCGACGCAGGCCACGAACTCCCGGTGGAGAAGCCCAAGGAGCTGACCGAGGCGATCGACTCCTTCGTGACGGTGTCCTCGCCTGCCTGAAAGGCCCATCCATGGCAGCGGTTCCGGAACGCATCAGGCAGGCGGTCGCCGTCCTCGACGTACACCCCACCGACCGCCTTCTGGAGATCGGCTGCGGCGGCGGAGTCGCCGTCCAGCTCGTCTGCCCGCTGCTGGAGACCGGTACGATCACGGCCGTCGACCGATCGGCGACGGCCGTGGAACGGGCCGTGCGCCGCAACGCAGGCCCGGTTCGGGAGGGCCGGGCCACCATCGCCCAGGCCTCCTTCACCGCCCCGGAGCTGGCGGCCGCGGGCCTGTCCGACCGGCGCTTCGACAAGATCTTCGCGATCAACGTCAACCTCTTCTGGACCGGCCCCGCCCGCGCCGAACTGGCGCTCGCCGCGTCGCTCCTGGCGCCCGGCGGCGCCCTGTACGCGTTCTACGAACCCCCCGGGCAACGCCTGGACGAGGTCGCCACGAAGGTCACCGCGGCCTTCGAGGCGGCCGGCTTCACAGCCGAGGTCAGCTACGCGGCACCCGTCGTGGGCATCGTGGGCGGGCTTCTTATTTAAGAGTTGCCTTATATAAGTCGTGAGTGGCATAGTCGGCTTTGTGCACGCCTTCGATGTTCTGGGGGATCCGGTCAGGCGCCGGATATTGGAGCTGCTCGCCTCGGGTGAGCAGGCGTCGGGTGTGATCAGTGCCGCCATCCAGGAGGAGTTCGGGATCTCGCAGCCGGCCGTGTCCCAGCACCTGAAAGTGCTGCGGGACAACGGCTTCGCGTCCGTGCGGGCGGAAGGCACCCGGCGGCTGTACGCCGTGGACGCCGCGCCGTTGCGACAGGTGGACGACTGGCTGGAGCGGTTCCGGGGCTTCTGGGAGCAGCGGCTCGACGCGCTCGGGACGGAGCTCGCGCGCGGCAAGCGCGAGCGCAGACGACATGAGGAAGTGAGCGAGGATGACTGAGATCATCGACGAGATCAATCGGCTGCACCGCGAGGTCGGCACCCGGCGGGTCGAGGCGGGAGAGGCCCGTACGGTGCTGCTGCGGCGGTCGTACGACGCCGAGGTCGCCGATGTGTGGGACGCGGTGACCTCCCCCGAGCGCATCGCGCGCTGGTTCTTGCCGGTCAGCGGCGAGTTCAAGGTCGGTGGACGCTACCAGCTGCAAGGCCAGGCCGGGGGCGAGATCCTCCAGTGCGACGAGCCGAACCTGCTGCGGGTGAGCTGGCTGTTCGGCCCCGACCCGGGGTTCAGCGAGGTCGTGGTGCGCCTGACGCCGGAAGGTGAGGAGCGCACCGTCCTCGAACTGGAGCATGTGGCGGTCGTCCCGGAGGAGTTCTGGGGGCAGTACGGTCCCGGCGCCACCGGCGTCGGCTGGGACATGGTGCTCCTCGGGCTCGGTCTGTATCTCGGGGGCAGCGGGCTCAGCCCGGAGCAGGCGCAGGAGTGGGCGATGTCCGACGAGGGCAAGGCGTCTCACACCCGCGCGGGCGAGCTGTGGGGTGCCGCGTACGCCGCCTCGGGCGCGGATGCGGGGGCCGTGGAGTCCACCACTGCGGCGACGATCGCCTTCTACACCGGGACCGAATCTCCCTCCTGAGAGTTCCGAAACTTTCGATGCCGAAAATGACTGCCGAGGGGACAGGGGAGGCGCTGCTGGGCGCTGGATGCCGCGCGAGCCGTTGACGGTGCATCAGGTTGCCCCTATGGTCTGCGACGCCATTCGGAAATGTGTCAGAAACTTTCGGACCTGAAGAAGGGGACGAGATGGTTACCCGCACGTCCATCCGCAAGGCCCCCGAACGCACCGCTCGCAGCGCCTTGGTCCTCGGCCTCGCCGGCCTGCTCGCCGCTGGCGGCGTCACGGCCCTCTCGGGCCCGGCGCAGGCGGCGAGCACCCTCGGCGCCGCGGCGGCCGAGAAGGGCCGCTACTTCGGCACCGCCGTCGCCGCGAACCACCTCGGCGAGTCCGCGTACGCCTCGACGCTCAACACCGAGTTCAACTCGGTCACCCCCGAGAACGAGATGAAGTGGGACGCGGTGGAGCCCAGCCGCGGCAACTTCACCTACGGCTCCGCCGACCAGATCGTCAAGCACGCCCAGAGCCGGGGCATGAAGGTCCGCGGCCACACCCTGGTCTGGCACTCCCAACTGCCCAGCTGGGTCGGCTCGTTGGCCACCGCCGACCTCAGAACGGCGATGAACAACCACATTACCCAGGTGATGACCCACTGGAAGGGCAAGATCCACTCCTGGGACGTCGTCAACGAGGCCTACCAGGACGGCTCCAGCGGAGCCCGGCGCAGCTCGCCCTTCCAGGACAAGCTCGGCAACGGCTTCATAGAGGAGGCGTTCCGCACCGCCCGCGCCGCCGACCCGGCCGCCAAGCTCTGCTACAACGACTACAACACCGACGGCGTCAACGCGAAGAGCAATGCCGTCTACAACATGGTCCGCGACTTCAAGGCACGCGGCGTGCCGATCGACTGCGTCGGCTTCCAGTCCCACTTCAACAGCGCCTCGCCGGTACCGTCCGACTACCAGGCGAACCTGCAGCGCTTCGCCGACCTCGGCGTCGACGTCCAGATCACGGAACTCGACATCGAGGGCTCGGGCACGGCCCAGGCGAACAGCTACAGCAATGTCGTGCGGGCCTGTCTCGCCGTCAGCCGCTGCACCGGCATCACCGTCTGGGGCGTCACCGACAAGTACTCCTGGCGCGCCTCCGGAACGCCCCTGCTCTTCGACGGCAACTACAACAAGAAGCCCGCCTACACGGCCGTACTGACCGCGCTCGGCGGATCCGGATCCGGCGGCGGCGGGTCCGCGGCCTGTTCCGTGACGTACAGCAAGCAAGAAGAGTGGAGCGACCGCTTCAACGGCAAGGTGACCGTCACCGCGGGCAGTTCGGCGATCACCGGCTGGACGACGACCGTCACACTCACCTCACCGCAGAAGATCTCCGCGACCTGGAACGGCTCGCCCACCTGGGACAGCTCCGGCAACGTCATGACGATGCGCCCGAACGGCAACGGCAGCCTCGCCGCCGGGGCGTCCACGAGCTTCGGCTTCACCGTCATGAAGAACGGCAACAGCGCGGCGCCCGTACTGGGTTCCTGCACCGCGTCCTGACGGCCCGCGTCACTGCACCTGGAACGTCGCCGGTCCGACTGCGAGCACCCCGTCCGACAGCGGGGTGCATCGCACACCGCCCTTCCCGCGCAGCGCGCGCTGAGCTCCCGGCCCGATGGTTACGTCCATCCAGGCACAGGGCCGGGCCGGACGGTTCACCGCCAATGTCACCGGCCCCTCACCGCAGTCCAGACTGATGACCGACCCGACGAGGGAGTCGACGTCGACGCCCCGCAGCAGGACATTGCGCCGGGTCTCCCGTAGGTCCACAGAGGCGGTGGGCAGGTTCTCCGCGCTCATCAACGTCACCGACGCGTCCCGATGCGCCCGCTGCCCGAAGTACCGGTCGCCGACCAGACCGAGCCCCTCGCGCACCTCGGCCCGCTCCACGAGCTCCCCGTCCGGCTCCGGCGGCAGCCCGTCGGCGGGCCGTCCCGCGAGCCGGTGCAGGGGCGAGACCAGCAACTGCACCACCTCTATATGCATGCCCTCACCCTACGGACGGCCGCCCTGGTCAGCACGGCGCCCGCCACACCCCCAGTGCCGGCTCCTTCCGCATCGACGACAGCTTCAGCCGCCGCGAGTCGGGGCAGAAGGCGGCGGTCGGTTCGGCGTACTCCACGTGGAAGACCGCCTTGCCCGCCGCGATGAACGGCTTCAGCTCGCCGCACTCGTCGTACTGGGCGCACTCCTCGTTCACCGCGAAGTCGAAGTGGCGGACCAGCTGGGGGATCTGGGGCAGGTCGTTCTTGAGCCCGACGGACAGGCCGCGCCGGTGGGCGATGTCCGCGATCATGCGGTTGTAGCGGAGCTGGTCCCGCGCGGTCAGCGGGAAGCCGGTGTCGTTGCCGTAGCCCTCCATCAGATCGGGCTCGACGGCGTCGAAGCCCTTGTCGCGGCACATGTCGACGCGGCGCTCCATGATCGGCCGCAGCACGGACAGTCGGCGGATGTCCAGCCAGCGCTCGCCCTTCCAGCCGTTGGGCCGGCCGAGGACCGAGGCGGGGAACGCGTCCTTGTCGGGGCGGAAGTCCTCCCAGGCGCCGACGTTGATGTAGCAGATGACCTTGCGTCCGTCGCGGTGCAGCCGGGCCACGTCCGTCGCGGAGTTCTCGAAGCCGTCGATGTCGTAGACCGGCACGTCGACCGACGGATTCACCCGGCCGTCGAGCTGCCACTGCCAGGTCAGACCGGGGCGCGGCTGCCAACGGGCTCCGGAGGAGGAAGAGCCGCCGTCGTCGGTCCCGGAGCACGCGGTCATCAGAGCCGCCAGAGCGACCAGAGCCGCCTTCCTCATCGCTCCGCTCCCCACAGCGCGGGCGTCAAGTCGGCCCAGGGATTGGGCTGTTCCCCTGTGACCGGCCCCGACACCGCCGCCCCCCGGTCGTGCGCGGTCCGCACGGCCAGCGGCACCAGCGCCTCGGGCACCCCGTACACCAGATGACAGAACCGTTCGGCCGGATGCCGCTCGGTCCACGCCGGGCGGCTGAACGCCGAGACGTACGTCGACCAGTGGCCCTCGAAGGTGACCGTGAGGTCGGCGAGGCGGGCGTAGCCAGGTGCCGGGTGGACGCCCGGATTGAGGACCACGGTGTCGGCGCCGGCCCGGCGCACGGACCGGACCAGCTTGCGGCACTCCGAAAGACCCGCCCGTTCCGCCGGCACCCGGTCGAGGAAGCAGCCGTCGGCCGCGTACCACTCTCGGTGGCGGCGCATGTCGTCGACGACCTCGGCCGGATCGCGGTGCCCGTACGCCGTGTCCGCGTACCCGAGCAGCCGGGCACCCGCCGTACGCAGCGCACCGGCCGCCGCCGAGAATGCCGGGTCCGGCTCCCGGCCCGGTCCGCTCGCCGGGTTCAGGACCACCGCGTAGGTGCGGTCGGCGCCCGAGATCAGGCGGTGCCAGGCACCGGGATCCTCGGCCGGATGGACGTACAGCGGAATCAGCAGGCTCATGGTGCTCGGCCGCCCTCCCACAGTGCGCTCAGTGACTCCTCCAGGGTGCGGGTCGGCCGCCAGCCGAGCGCGTCGTGCGCGGCGGTGATGTCCGAGCACTGCCACGACACCTGCGCCGAACGGGCCGAACTGGACGCGGACTCCTCGATACGGCCCCGGAAGCCCGCCAACTCGGCCAGTCGGCCCACGACTTCGCGCACCTGGACCGCCGCCCCGCCGCCGATGTTCAGCACCGAGGGCAAGGGCCCGCCGGCAGCCACCGCCAGCTCGACGGCCCGTGCCACATCCCGTACGTCGACGAAGTCGCGGTAGGCCGACAGATCGCCGAGCCGCAGGACCGGGCCCGCCTCCCGCAGCAGGGCGGCGACACGGCCCGGCAACCCGGTCGGCGGCGCCCCGGGCCCCACCGGATTGCCCACCCGGAGCACCACCGCGTCCAGGCCGGAGGCGGCGATGGCTGCGGTGCCCGCGAGCTTGGTTGCGCCGTAGGGGCCGACCGGGCTGGTCGGCGCCGATTCCGTGACCGGCACGTCGGGGGTGCCGGGGCCGTACTCGGCGGCCGAGCCCAGATGGACCAGGCGCGCGGCCGGTGCCGCCGCCCGCAGTGCCGCGCACAGGACAGCCGGACCGCGGGTGTTGACCTCGGCGAGCGTGACGGTGTCGCCGCCGATGGCGCCGGCGCAGTTGACCACGGCGTCCGGTGCCGCCGCCGCCAGGGTCTTCGCCAGCCGTTCGGGGTCGGCCGAGGCGAGGTCGATGCGGTGGTCGGCGTCGGACGAGCGGCCGCCGCCGAGCACCCGCGTGCCCGGCAGGGCACGCAGCCGCTCGACGACATGGCCACCGAGGTAACCGGTGAAGCCCAGAACGAGAATGCGCATACGGTGCTCAGGCTCCCTTGAGCAGAAGCGACTTACGGCTGGTGAACTCCGCGTTCGCCTGGTCGTAGTCGTCGGGGCGGCCGATGTCCAGCCAGTACCCGTCGAAGTCGTAGGCGTGCGGCGGGCGCCCGGCGGCCAGCAGATCCAGGACCAGCTCGTCGAAGCCGAGCGGCAGCCCCGGGGTGTAGGCGTCGAGCGTGCCGCGGGTGAGTCCGTAGACGCCCATGGAGACGCGGTAGTCCATGCTCGGCTTCTCGGTGAACGCGACCACCTTGCTGGCGTCGGTCGTCAGCACCCCGAAGTCGATGTGCACCTGGCGCGCGTAGGTGGCGATCGTCAGCGGCGCGGCCGACTCCCTGTGCCGGTGCAGCACATCGGCGTAGTCGAGGTCGGTGAGGATGTCGCCATTCATCACCAGGAAGGTCTCCGGCAGCTGCTCGCGCAACGCCAGCAGCGGGCCCATCGTGCCCAGGGGGCTCTCCTCGGTGGCGTAGGTGACCTTCAGGCCCCACTGGGAACCGTCGCCGACATAGGCGCGGATGATCTCGCCGAGATGGCCGATGGCGAGCGTGCAGTGGGTGAAACCGGCCGATGAGAGCTGGCGCAGCACGATCTCCAGGATGGCGTGCTGGTCGCCGATGGGGACGAGGGGCTTGGGCAGGGCCGTGGTGTAGGGCCGCAGCCGGACACCCTTGCCGCCCGCCAGGATCACTGCGTGCATGGTGACTGCTCCTTCATGGAACGTCGTGGTGGGGGGTTCAGATGTTGTAGATGCCGGTCTTGTAGCGGGCCAGATTGGCCGGATCGCGGAAGAACTCCACGGTGTGGGCGAGCCCTTCCTCCAGCGTGTGCGCGGGCTGCCAGCCGGTGGCCGCGGTGAGCCGGGACGCGTCGGCCACCAGCCGCATCACCTCGGAGGCGGCGGGCCGCAGCCGCTCGGGGTCCTCGCGTACGTCGAGGGCGGTGTCCATCACCTTGCCGATCAGCGCGACGAGGTCGCCGACCGAGATCTCGCCGCCGGTACCGGCGTTGAAGGTGTGGCCCACCACCTGCTCGGCGGGCGCGGTACCCACCGTGAGGAAGGCCTGCGCGGTGTCCTTGACGTAGGTGAAGTCCCGGGTGGGACGCAGATCGCCGAGCGTGATCGTCCGTTCCCCGGCGGCCACTTGACCGATCACCGTGGGGATCACCGCCCGCATCGACTGCCGCGGCCCGAAGGTGTTGAACGGCCGCAGTGTCACCACCGGGGTGCCGAAGCTGGCGTGGTAGCTGTCGGCCAGTCGGTCCCCGCCCGCCTTCGAAGCGGCGTACGGCGACTGGGTGTTGATGGGGTGGTCCTCGGTGATCGGCACGGTCTGCGCGGTGCCGTAGGTCTCGCTGGTGGAGGTGTGCACCAGCCGGGGCGTGCCCAGGGAGCGCGCGGCCTCCAGGATGTTGAGGGTGCCGGTCACATTGGTGTCCACGTAACTGTGCGGTGCCTGGTAGGAGTACGGGATCGCGATGAGGGCGGCCAGATGGTAGACGCAGTCCGCGCCCTCCAGGAGACCGCGGACCGAGCCGGGGTCGCGGACGTCGCCGAGGACGATCTCGACGTGCTCCAGGACGTCCGCCGGCAGGGTCTCCAGCCAGCCGTAGGAGGAGAAGGAGTTGTACTGGGCCATCGCCCTGACGCGGTGTCCGGAGGCGACGAGCGCCTCGGTGAGGTGCGAGCCGATGAAGCCTTCGGCGCCGGTGACGGCGGCAAGCGGTGCGGAGGTCAACTCGGGGGTCCTTCCGATGGGTTGAGGTGAAGGCTCAGAGGTGCGGGGCCGGTCGGCCGAGCGTCCACAGGACGCAGACCGTGAGACACAGGGCCGCCGACCCGTAGGTGAAGGCGAGGTAGGTCGTGGGAGCCGCGGCGGCGCAGGCAGCGGCGGTCAGACAGATCGCCGCCGGCGCCCAGGCGATGCCGAACGCCTGGAGCAGCAGGGCCGTCCACAAGGTGGCCGCGAGCGCCAGCAGCGCCGGCGGATCGCTGTCGGTGAGCAGGGCGGTCGGCAGCAGGGGCAGCAGATAGGCGAGCAGACACAGGCCGAGGACACCGGCCGCGCGCCACAGGAACGCGGCGGGTGTGGCGGCGGCCCGCAGTGCGCCGACGGACAGTCCGCGGTAGCGGTACAGCAGCCACTCGGCGGGGCCCATGGACACGGTCAGCGCGATCACCGCGTACGGGTGCTGTCGTCCCTCCAGCAGCACCAGGATTCCGGCGGCGAGTCCGAACAGGCCGTACGGCAGGGACCGGTGCGCCGGTGGAGGGGGAGCGGCGGGTGCGGGCGGGGCGGCGAGGGCGGTGCGCAGGGTGTGGGCGGTGACGGCGAGTGTGGCGAGGAGGGCCAGCAGGGGCAGCCCGGCGCGCAGCAGGGGGCCCGGGTCCCACCAGGGCAGGACCGCGGAGCCCGCGATCAGCGGGGTGAGCGCGGCCAGCAGCAGCCACTCCGCGCCGAGCACCAGCAGCACGCCCGCCGCGGCCAGATAGACGGACTGCGCGGCCGCCACCAGGGTGACCGGACTGCCGTGTGCGGGAACAGCCGCGCAGGCCGTTGCCAGAGCCGCGCCGATGGGGGCGCCGAGGAGTAGCGTCCGGGCCGCCTCGTGCCTGCCCCTCGCCATCCGCAGATGGGCGCGGTGGCCCAGTGCCTGTCCCCACGCCCAGGAGGCGAGCCCGGCCACGATCAGCGCGGTGGCGTGAGCGGTGGCGTGCCACAGGGGCGCGGCGAGGAGATAGGCGAGCCCCGGCAGCGCGAACAGCACTCCGCGCAGCAGGCAGCGCACATGGTCGGGGCGCCAGGGGTCGGGCAGCGGCGCGGGCTCGGGAAAGACCCTCGGGACCCGCTCGTACAGGGCGGAGGCGAGCGAGAAGATGTCGGGATGCCCGTACCGGTCCCTGACCACCGCGGCGGTCAGACCCTCCGACTCCAGCAGCGCGGCCACCTCGTACGGATGGACGGCGGGCCCGATGCGGTCGGCGAGCTCGGCGGCGAGCCCGTCGACCTCGGCGCGGTGCGTGCCACTGTCCGGGAGCCGTAGGGCGACGGTGGTGTCGTCGGCGAGGCGGAGCGCGAGCGTGTCCTGCTCCGTGCCGCCCGGTTCGAGTGCCATGGGCCCGCTCATAGGGCGAGGCTCCTTGCCAAGTCCGGCTCCGGTATCAACACCCGTTCCATGTAGGGGAGTTCCTGATAGATGGACCGGAAGGTGTCGATGGTCCGCCGCAGAGTGAACTGCTCGATCACCCGCAGCCGGGCCGCCTCTCCCATCGCCGCCCGCCGTTCGGGATCGCCCAGCAACTCCAGCGCGGCGGCGGCCATCGCGGCCGGATCCCTCGGCGGCACCACCAACCCCGTGTCGCCGACGGCCTCGCGGACCCCGCCCACATCGGTGGAGACGGTGGCCCGTCCGCACGACATCGCCTCGATCAGCGTGAACGGGAAGCCCTCGCTGATGCTGGACAGCATCACCACGGTCCCGGCCGCGTAGGCGTCCTTGATGTCGTCGACCCGCCCCTCGAAGGTCACGGCGTCCGCGTGCCCCAACTCGGCGGCCAGCGCCTCGCACCGCTCCCGGTACGCCTCACCACCGCGCGGCGTGCCGCCGAACAACCGCAGCCGTACGTCGGGCAGTTGCTCGCGTACGAGGGAGAAGGCCCGGATGAGGGTCTCCAGGTCCTTGATGGGGTCGACCCGGCCGGCCCAGCTGAGGGTGAGCCCCTCCGGTTCGGGCCCGGCAGGCGGGAAGGCCGTCGGGTCCACGCCGTTGTAAACCGTCCGGATCGATTCCGGCGCGGCACCGCCCTGCTCCTCCCACAGCCGGTTGTAGCGGTTGCCCGGCGTGATCAGCGCGGCCCTGCGGTACGTCTCCTCCGCCAGCAGCCGGAAGAAGCCCAGCACGACGGCCTTCACCGGCCAGCGGTAGGGGGCGGTGCGGTAGCCGAGGTAGCGCTCGCGCAGATAGACGCCGTGCTCGGTCAGCAGCAGCGGAACGCCGTAACGTTCCAGCGCGGCCAGCCCGGGCAGCACGGCGACGCCTCCGCTCACCGCGTGGGTGACCCCGTCTTTGGGCACCGGAGCGGTCAGCGGGCGCAGGGCGTGCTCCAGCAGTGCGGTGGCGGTCAGCGCGTCGTGCAGCGAGGGCCGGGCCTCCCGCACCACGAGCCCGGGCCGGTTCCACACGGAGGCCAGCACGGCAACCGCCCGGTCGCCGCGGAGAAAGGGGCTGAGCGTGCCGTCCGCCGCGGCCCGCGCCAGCGTGTACAGCGCCGGGGCGAAGCCGTCCTCGGCACAGGGGTCGAGCAGCGCCGTCAGGAACCGCTCGTAGGCCTGGGCGAGGCGACGGCGAGCGCGTCCTTTGGGCGGGGCGCCCTCCGGCGGTGCGCCCCACATCGGGACGGACCAGACCTGCAAGACGTGGGAGGGCAGCTCCCACACGAGCGGTTCGTGTCCGGTGCCGGTGACGGCGATGACGTCGAACGCCACATCGGGCATGCCGGTGACGAGCTGGTCGCACCAGACGCTCACGCCTCCGTGGCTGTGCGGATAGGTGCCTTCGGTGAGCAGGGTGACGCGCGTCGCGTCCGAGCGTCGCGCGCCGTGGGGATCGTGCATCGATGTGCTCCACGGCCGAGGTGTGAGGTGGTCGCGCCGGTCCCGGCCGCGCGTGGGCGGCCGGGACCGGCGGTCGGTGCGCCGCTCAGTCCGCCGCGGGCTCTCTCGTCCCCTGCGGGACATAGGTGTCGGGCGCCGGATCCGTCACCGCCGCCGCGCCCGCGGCCGTCGACGGGGGCGCCGACGACGGCAGGTCAAGAGTGAGCGGGATTCCGGCGGAGGGAGTCCAGCCGGACCGCTCTCCCGCATAGGCCTCGCCGAAGGCGGCGCCGGCCAGCGTGGTCCCGGTCGGCATGGTCGCGGTGACCGCGACTCCGTCCGGGGCCTCGACGGTCACCGCGTCGCCGATGCGGTAGGCGGTCACCCCGTCCAGCGCGGCCTGCCAGGAGGCGCGCCGCTGGAGCTCGGTGCCGATGTCCTTCATCCGCAGGTTCACCACGGGAGTGTCATCGGCGTACAGCGCGTCGTAGCCGTCGAGTACGCCGTTCAGCACCGGGTAGGCGATGCGGTCCTCGGCGAGGTTCGACTGGTGGATGAAGTGCGGCTTGGGGTCGTTGGCCAGCACATGGCCAAGGGCGGTGTTGGTCTCCAGCGGCACGATGTAGTCCGCGTATCCGGTGGCGGTGTCCAGCGGCTCGGTGAGGCAGGTGGAGGTCGCCGGGTTGTCCTCGCAGATGCCGCTGCCGCCCTGGGCGCGGCCGGTGTAGATCCAGTTGTACTCGTCGACCTGCTCGGCCGCCCGGCCCGCGTTGTAGAAGACGTTCATCGGGTAGCGGGGCACGGTGGTCGACGGGCCGACCTGCCGCTGCTGCGGCTCGCGGGAGTTGTCCGAGCCGAGCCAGGCGATGTCGGTGTCCTCGAGGGCGAGCGCCAGGTTCGGGTTGTCGTCGGTCTGCTGCGGCAGCACCTTCATGCCCGAGTGTTCGCCGGTGACCAACTCGTCGTTCTCCAGCGGCAGTCCGGCGCTCTCGCCCCAGGCCCGGTTGATGGCGATCTCGTCGCCGATCGTCGTCCGGGAGACCCACCGGGTGCTGCCGTCGGCCTCGGTGGCGCAGCGCCACGGCACGACCGTGGTGTCCTGCTCACAGCCGAGGAAGGCGTGCGTGTAGGTGTGGTTGATCCAGCGGAACTCGGCACGCTCGTCGACGAACCGGTCGGCGAGCGGATCGGCGCCGCCGTTGTCCGCGCGGTGCTCGACGCTCCCGGCGCCGTTGTAGGCCAGGTCCAGGGTGAAGCCGCGGCTGTCCTGCCAGTCGGTGGCGTAGGTGACATCCCCGGGGGTCATCCGGATCGGGTCGGGAGTGCCCGCCCCGTCGGGACAGTCGACGTCTCCGGGCGTGCAGTTGAGCTCGGTGTTCCAGCGGTCGTCGGCCGCGAACACGTCGTCCACATGGACGGCGAAGTAGTTCCGGGACGCCCCCAGGTGCACCCCGCCCGTCATCCACTCCACGATCCCGCGGGCCAGCAGCCGGAACTGCTGCTGGTACTGGTTGTAGACGAAGGTGACGACGAGCTCGCGCCGCCCGTCGTGCCGGTACTCGCCCACCAGGGAGCCGCGTTGAGAGGTCCCCGGGATCGCGGCATCGACGTACGGAGTGAAGTCGGCGCCCGCGACGGGCGTGGAGAGATAGGCGTAACTCTCGCCGACCGTGGGGGAGTTGTCCTCGAAGGGCACCGCGCCGTCGAGGTAGCCGAAGGGTCCCGCGAGCCCGGCGTCGGTGACCTCGGCCCGCACCCCGTCGAGGCTTCCGGCGTAGCCGCCCTCGACCGGGTAGTTCAGCCCGGCCTCCGGACGCGCGTAGGTGTAGGCGTCGACCTGCGGAATGCCGTACGTCTGCTCATAGGCCACCAGGGCCGCCATCTCGGCGGAGCCCGCCGCGAACGGGTTGTCGCTGGGCAGCACGACCGCCTGGTACTTGGCCCGCGGCCGCCCGTCGACGGTGTCCGCGAGCAGCTCCGCGTCGATGACCGGGCGGTCCGCCTCGGTCAGGTCGATCTCGGTGTACGGCGTTCCCGCCACGTCGAGTTCGGCGGCGATCGCGTCCGTCGACGGTCCGCCGTCGCTGACGACCAGCACCCGCAGATCGATACGGGGCGCGGTGTCGGCGTGGGCCGCTCCGGCCGGCAGGCCGATCGCGGCGATGAGCGCGCCCACCGTCAGCGCGGTGGTGCATAAAATCCGCTTCATGCGGGTTTGTCCCCTCCCGGGCAGGGGTGAGCACCTGCTCGCGCAGAGCGGACACACCCCCTTGCGTGACGCCGTGCCCCCCTCAGTAGCCGGTCGTCGACGCATCCGTCGCGTCACATGGTGGTGTCTGTGTGTAGCTTTCGTGGTCATCTTGCGAAACATGACGGAAAAGTGCAGGTGTCCAACTGGTCATGACCGAGCGGGACATGACGCGCCGGGGCCGGGCCGAGGGGGCGGTACGGCCGGGGCGCGAAGTGCCTGGAGTGCTGGCCGGGGGCCTGTACGGCACACCGGCGGGCCACCCGAGCCCGCCGGTGCTTCTTCCGGAGGTCTGGACCACGCGGGGACGCTGATCGCAGACCGGTTTCAGGTCACTCGTGGATTGTCAGGCGCACAGGACGCGCGTCTCGGGTGTGTAGGCCGGGCCGCCACTGATGCTCGTAAGGTCGCTGAACTCGGCGTAGAAGTAGGAGTAGAAGCCGATGTTGCCATTGCAGCCGGAGTCGGCGGCGACCTCGAGGGTGAGGGTGACGGTGCGGCTCTGGCCGGGCGGGACGGTGGTGCCGTAGTTCGCGCCGAGGTCGGCGGGGCCGGTGCCGGAGCAGGGGGTCGCTCCCGTGGCCGTGGTCAGGGCGCACGACGTGAAGCTGTACTTCAGGTCGGGGCGCTGGGTGGTCAGCCAGGTCGGGTCGATCGTCTGGTGGACGAACCAGATGTCGTAGCCGGCGTTGTTGGTGAGCGTCATCGACAGGTTCACCGTGCCGCCGGGCGTGGTGGTCGCGCTGTCGGAGCTGAACGTGAGGGTGGCGGGGGCGGGTTCGGCGGCGCCCGCGCTGGGGGCCAGGCCGAACACGGCGAGGAGAAGGCCGAGAGCGGTGGTGAGGCCGAGGTGTCTCATCAGTGGTGATCGCATGGCCGGGGAGGCTAGGCGCGCCTCGCTCACCGCGTCTGCACCACCGGAGGCGGATCGACCGGAAGCGATCGTGAAGTGAAGGATCTGTGGTGGCGGTGTGAAGCAGGTTGAAGGGTGCATACACGCGTCACGCGGACTCAGTCGCTCCGCTCGCCATTGGCGCGTATGGGATGCCACTCAGGCCGTACATCACCCCACTCCCTACTTAATGAAAGGTGAAAGAAAAGTCGTGACGGAGTTATTGACCCGACCGGAGAACCACCGGCAGGGTTCCCGAGAGCGCTCGCCCGTTTCCGTCACGTTTCGAGGAGCCCTGCCATGCCCGCAGCCGGTCCACCACCAGCGACCGCCTCACCCCACAGAGCCCCGCGCCGCGGCCTCGTCGCCACCCTCGTCCTCGCCCTTGCCGCGGCCCTGCTCGCCGTCGTCCCCGCGACCCAGGCCGCAGCCGCCCCCACCCTGCTGTCCCAGGGTAAGCCGGTCACCGCCTCCAGCCAGGAGAGCGCCGGCACCCCCGCCACCGCCGCAGTCGACGGCGACAACGGCACCCGCTGGTCCAGCGCCTTCGCCGACCCGCAGTGGATCCGCGTCGACCTCGGCGCCCCCGCCGCACTCAGCCAGGTCGAACTGCGCTGGGAGACCGCCTACGCGACCGCCTACCGCATCGAGACCTCGCAGAACGGCACCGACTGGTCGACCGCCTACTCCACCACCACCGCCACGGGCGGCACCGAGACCCTGAACGTCTCCGGCACGGCCCGCTACGTCCGAGTCCTCGGCACCGCCCGCGCCACCGGATGGGGCTACTCACTCTGGGAGTTCAAGGTCTACGGCACCCCCGACGGCGACCCCACCATCCCCGGGGGCGGTGACCTCGGCCCGAACGTCCATGTCTTCGACCCCTCCACGCCCGGCATCCAGGCCAAGCTGGACGAGGTGTTCCAGCAGCAGGAGTCGGCCCAGTTCGGCAGCGGCCGGCACGCGTTCCTCTTCAAGCCGGGCACTTACAGCGGCCTCAACGCCCAGATCGGCTTCTACACCCAGATCGCCGGCCTCGGCCTCAAGCCCGACGACACCCTGATCAACGGCGACATCACCGTCGACGCGGGCTGGTTCAACGGCAACGCCACGCAGAACTTCTGGCGTTCGGCGGAGAACCTCGCGGTCAACCCGGTGAACGGCACGAACCGTTGGGCCGTTTCCCAGGCGTCCTCGTTCCGCCGGATGCACGTCAAGGGCGGACTCAACCTCGCCCCCGACGGCTACGGCTGGGCCAGTGGCGGCTATATCGCCGACTCCAAGGTCGACGGTCAGGTCGGCAACTACTCGCAGCAGCAGTGGTACACCCGGGACAGCTCCATCGGCGGCTGGTCCAACTCGGTGTGGAACCAGGTCTTCTCCGGCACCGTCGGCGCCCCGGCGACCGGCTTCCCCGAGCCGAAGTACACCACGCTGGAGAACACGCCCCTCTCGCGCGAGAAGCCGTTCCTCTACCTGGACGGCAACGACTACAAGGTGTTCGCGCCCGCGCTGCGCACCAACGCGCGCGGCACGACGTGGGAGAGCGGCACCCCGCAGGGCCAGTCCATCCCGCTCAGTGACTTCTACGTGGTCAAGCCCGGCGCCAGCGCGGCGACCATCAACCAGGCCGTGAGCCAGGGCCTGCACCTGCTGTTCACGCCGGGCGTTTACCACGTCGACCAGACGATCCAGATCAACCGGGCCAACACCATCGTGCTCGGCCTGGGCCTGGCCACGATCATCCCGGACAACGGCGTCACGGCGATGCGCGTCGGTGACGTCGATGGCGTCCGGCTGGCCGGCTTCCTGATCGACGCCGGCACGGTCAACTCCACCACCCTGCTGGAGATCGGCCCGCAAAACGCGAGCGCCGACCACGCCACCAACCCGACCACCGTCCAGGACGTATACATCCGCATCGGCGGCGCGGGCCCCGGCAAGGCCACCACCAGCATGGTCGTCAACAGCGACGACACGATCATCGACCACACCTGGGTATGGCGCGCCGACCACGGCGACGGCGTCGGCTGGGAGACCAACCGCGCCGACTACGGCGTCCGCGTCAACGGCGACGACGTGCTCGCGACCGGACTGTTCGTCGAGCACTTCAACAAGTACGACGTCGAGTGGTACGGCGAGCGCGGCCGGACGATTTTTTTCCAGAACGAGAAGGCCTACGACGCGCCGAACCAGACCGCCATCCAGAACGGCTCCACCAAGGGCTACGCCGCCTATCGCGTCGACGACTCGGTGACCACGCACGAGGGGTGGGGCCTGGGCAGTTACTGCTACTACAACGTCGATCCGAGCATCCGTCAGGATCACGGCTTCAAGGCGCCGGTGAAGCCGGGGGTGAAGTTCCACAGCCTCCTGGTGGTCTCGCTCGGCGGCAACGGGCACTACGAGCACGTCATCAACGACACGGGGCCCTCGACCGTCCCCGCGGGCACATCGACCGTGCCGTCCACCGTCACGTCCTTCCCGTGACCGGTTCCTCCGGGCCGGGAGCTCCCCGCTCCCGGCCCGGAGGGCTCATTACTGCGCCGCGCGGTCCTGGAGATTGGTCTGCCAGGCCGGGTTCGGCTCCTTCGGCTCGGACTCCAGTGGCCGCCCGCCTCGGGCGAAGAAGTCGGCGAGCGGCAGGATCGCCGCGCCGACCGTGACCGCGTCCGGGCCGAGGGTGCCGAGGTCGATGCGGACGTGCGAGGCGGGGTACCGCAGGGAGTAGGCGGTGGCGTGGGCCCGTACGGAATCCAGGAAACGGCGCCCCAGTTGGAGCCCTGCCCAGCCGCCGACCAGGATGCGCTCCGGCTGGAAGAGGTTGATCAGGTCGGAGAAGCCCGCGCCCAGATACTCGGCCGTCTCCTCCAGGACGGTCAGGGCGGTTTCGTCGGCGGGGCCCTCCGCCGGATAGGCGGCCGCGAGCATGGCGGTCAGCGCGGTCTCCTCGTCCACCCCGGCCGGCGGCCGGCCGCCCGCCTCCGCCCAGCGCTCCAGCAGCGCCTCGGCCCCGGCGTACGCCTCCAGGCAGCCCTGGGCGCCGCAGCGGCAGCGCCGCCCCCGGACCCGTACGGTCAGATGCCCCCACTCCACGGCCCGGCCCGGACCCATGTCACCGGAGACGACACAGGCACCGACACCCGAGCCGAACAGCACCACCGCCGCGCTCTGCGCGCCGCGCCCGGCACCGAACCACATCTCCGCCTGCCCGAGCGTCTTGGCGCCGTTGTCGACGTAGTACGGCACCGTCTCGGGCAGCAGCTCCGACTCCCGCAGATACCGCTCCAGCGGGACCGCGTCCCAGCCGATCGTCTGGCCGTGCACGATGGCCCCGTCCTGCGGGGTACGCGCGAC
The DNA here is from genome assembly GCF_036173105.1 of Streptomyces sp. NBC_00287. Taxonomy (NCBI): domain Bacteria; kingdom Bacillati; phylum Actinomycetota; class Actinomycetes; order Kitasatosporales; family Streptomycetaceae; genus Streptomyces; species Streptomyces sp. NBC_00287. The sequence goes on along the minus strand of NZ_CP108053.1, from coordinate 399,054 downwards.
GATGCCGGGCACGCCGATCCCGACGCCCAGCAGCCGCTCGACCGTCGTCCCGGTCTGCTCCAGCACCTCGGCGATGCCCTCGCGCAGATGACGGACGACGACGTCGACGTCGTAGCGGTCGATGCGGCGTCCCGCGGTCGCCAGGGGCCTCTCGACGCGGGCCAGTTCGGTCAGTGCGAGGTCGAACAGCTCGATGCGGACCCGGGTCTCGCCCACGTCGATGCCGATCATGTGGCCGCTCTGCGGGCTGACCCGCAACAGGGTGCGCGGACGGCCGCCGACGGAGTCGACGCTGCCGGCCTCCTCGACCAGGCCCTCGGCCATCAGTTCGGAGACCACGTTGCTCACCGAGCCGGAGCTCAGTCCGGTGGTGGGCCCGAGCGCGAACCGGCTCAGCGGTCCGTCGAAGTACAGCCGTTGCAGCACGGCCGTACGATTCTCCCGCCGCAGGTCACGCACCGTACGACCGCTGCGCACTGTCACTCCCGCTCCCTCGTCTCGACGTCCTCGCCGCAATCCACCTGCGCCGGGGCTCTTGACGCGATCTTAGCTTGACGCTTAACTCACGTCCTAAATTAAGCCGTGGGGGGTGCGGGTCCGCACACGGGGCGCTGCTCCGGATCCTCCGCAGGCGACAGTCGCTCCTTCTCGGAAGGCCTACTGAAGTCATGCGCATACGCAGAGTCGCAGCCATCGGCGCCGTCACCCTCTCGCTCGTCCTCACGTCGGCTGCCTGCGGCGGGGGGTCGTCCGGCTCGGAAGGATCCAACGAGCAGCCCAAGACCCTCACCTACTGGGCCTCCAACCAGGGCGCCAACCTGGAGGTGGACAAGAAGGTCCTCCAGCCCGAACTCGACAAGTTCGAGAAGGAGACCGGCATCAAGGTGAAGCTGGAGGTGGTGCCCTGGTCGGACCTGCTCAACCGGATCCTCACCGCCACCACCTCGGGCCAGGGCCCCGACGTCCTGAACATCGGCAACACCTGGAGCGCCTCCCTCCAGGCCACCGGCGCCCTGCTGCCCTGGGACGCGAAGAACTTCGAGGCGATCGGCGGCAAGGACCGCTTCGTCACCTCCGCGCTCGGCTCCACCGGCGCCCAGGGCCAGGACCCCGCGGCCGTACCGCTGTACTCCATGGCCTACGCGCTCTACTACAACAAGAAGATGTTCGCCGACGCGGGCATCGAGAAGCCGCCCGCCACCTGGGACGAGATGGTCGAGGTCGGCAAGAAGCTGTCCAAGGACGGCAAGTGGGCGCTCGGCGCCGAGGGTTCGAACCTCGCCAACATCATCCACCAGGTGTTCGTCCTCGGTCAGCAGCACGGCGCGGACTTCTTCACCCCCGACGGCAAGGCCGACTTCACCTCCGACGGCGCCGTCGCCGCCGTGAAGCAGTACGTCGACTTCATGGCCAAGGACAAGATCATCGCGCCGGGGAACGCCGAGTACGCGCAGAACCAGTCCCTGAGCGACTTCGCCAAGGACAAGACGGCCATGGTGCTGTGGCAGACCGCCTCCGCGACCTTCAAGTCCCAGGGTATGAAGGACGACGAGTGGGGCGTCGCCCCCGCCCCCGTCCAGTCCGGCACCCCCGGCCAGGGCACCAACACCAACTCCATGGTCGCGGGCATCAACCTCGCCGTCTTCAAGAACACCAAGAACATCGACGGCGCCAAGAAGTTCGTGAACTTCATGACCAGCGACGAGGAACAGAAGATCCTCAACGGCGCCTACGGCTCCATCCCGCCGGTCAAGTCCGCCCAGGACGACCCCGCGTTCAACTCCCCGGCGCTCGCCGTCCTGCGCGACACCCTCGCCACCAGCGCCACCGCGCTGCCCCAGGTCCCCGACGAGTCGCAGTTCGAGACCCTCGTGGGCACCGCCGTCAAGGAGCTGTTCGCCGACGCCGCCGCCGGCCGGGCGGTCACCACCGAATCGGTGCGCGCCAAGCTCGACAAGGCCCAGCAGCAGATGCCCAACTCGTGACCACGGACACCTCCATGACCACCACCGCGGTGAAGGAACGAACGGCACCGAAGCAGGCCCCCGGAGCGGCGCCCCGCAAGCGCCGCTCCGGGCGGCTGCGCCGAGTGTCCCTGCCGTATCTGCTCCTGCTGCCCGCCCTGCTCCTGGAACTCCTGGTCCACCTGGTGCCGATGGTCATCGGCATCGTGGTCAGCTTCAAGGAGCTCACCCAGTTCTACATCCGGGACTGGGGCACGGCTCCCTGGGCGGGCCTGGACAACTACCGGATCTCGGTCGACTTCGACGCCCCCGTCGGCGAGGCCCTGCTCAAGTCGTTCTTCACGACCTGCCTGTTCACCGTGCTTTCCGTCGGCCTGTGCTGGCTGCTCGGCGCGGCCGCCGCGATCTACCTCCAGGAGTCCTTCCGCGGCCGGGGCCTGCTGCGCGCGATCTTCCTCGTCCCGTACGCACTGCCGGTCTACGCCGCCGTCATCACCTGGGCGTTCATGTTCCAGCGGGACAACGGCCTGGTGAACCATGTGATCCACGACCAGCTCGGGCTCACCGACTCACCCCCCTTCTGGCTCATCGGCGACAACAGCTTCTTCACCCTGCTCGTCGTCTCGGTCTGGAAGGGCTGGCCGTTCGCCTTCCTCATCATCATGGCCGGACTCCAGAACATCCCACGGGAGATGTACGAGGCCGCCGCCCTCGACGGCGCCGGAGTGTGGCAGCAGATCCGCCGCATCACCATGCCGTCCCTGCGCCCGGTCAACCAGGTCCTCGTCCTGGTGCTGTTCCTGTGGACGTTCAACGACTTCAACACCCCCTTCGTCCTGTTCGGCCGGGCGGCACCGGAGGCCGCGGACCTCATCTCGCTGCACATCTACCAGTCGTCGTTCCAGACCTGGAACTTCGGCACCGGCTCCGCGATGTCCGTCCTGCTGCTCCTGTTCCTGCTCCTGGTGACCGGCGTGTACCTCGTGCTCACCTCCCGCGGAAGGAAGGCCGATGCCTAAAACCCGCTCCCCGATGGCCGCCCCGCAGTCCTTCCTGTGGAGCCGCCGGATCTTCCTCACCCTGCTCACCGTCTTCGTACTGCTGCCGGTGTACGTGATGGTCTCCAGCTCGCTCAAACCGCTCCAGGACGTGTCCGGGAAGTTCCAGTGGCTGCCCACCGACCTCACCGTCCGCCCGTACTTCGACATCTGGGAGACCGTCCCGCTCGCCGACTACTTCATCAACTCGCTGATCGTGGCGGGCGCGGCGACCGTCTGCTCCGTCACCATCGCCGTCTTCGCGGCCTACGCGGTCAGCCGCTACAACTTCCGCGGCAAGCGCGTCTTCACGGTCACGGTGCTCTCCACCCAGATGTTCCCCGGCATCCTCTTCCTGCTGCCGCTCTTCCTCATCTACGTCAACATCGGCAACGCCACCGGCATCGCCCTGTTCGGCTCCCGCGGCGGCCTCATCCTCACCTATCTGACCTTCTCGCTGCCGTTCTCCATCTGGATGCTGATCGGCTACTTCGACTCGGTGCCGAAGGACCTCGACGAGGCGGCGAAGGTCGACGGCTGCGGGCCCCTCGGCGCCCTGTTCCGGGTCGTCGTGCCGGCCGCGATCCCCGGCATCGTCGCCGTCGCCGTCTACGCGTTCATGACCGCCTGGGGCGAGGTCCTCTTCGCCTCCGTCATGACCAACGACACCACCCGCACCCTCGCGGTCGGGCTCCAGGGCTACTCCACCCAGAACGACGTGTACTGGAACCAGATCATGGCCGCCTCGCTCGTCGTCAGCCTGCCCGTCGTCGCCGGCTTCCTGCTCCTGCAGCGCTACCTCGTCACCGGCCTGACGGCCGGAGCCGTCAAGTAACCGCCTGCCCCGACCCAGAGAGGTTCTCTGTGCCCGAACCGATAGACCTCGCCGCCTTCCCCGACGACTTCACCTGGGGCACGGCCACATCCGCCTACCAGATCGAGGGCGCCGTCGCCGAAGACGGCCGGACGCCCTCCATCTGGGACACCTTCTCCCACACCCCGGGGAAGGTCGACAACGACGACCACGGCGACGAGGCCTGCGACCACTACCACCGCTGGCCCGAGGACGTGGCGCTGATGCAGCGCCTCGGCGTCGACTCGTACCGCATGTCCCTCGCCTGGCCCCGCGTGGTCCCCGGCGGCGACGGCCCGGTCAACCCGGCCGGCCTCGACTTCTACGACCGGCTCGTCGACGCCCTCCTCGCGGCGGGCATCACCCCCAACATCACCCTCTACCACTGGGACCTGCCCCAAGTCCTCCAGGACCGCGGCGGCTGGACCGTCCGCGACACCGCCGAACACCTCGCCGCCTACGCCTCCGCCGTGGCCGGCCGCCTCGGCGACCGCGTCACCCAGTGGGCCACCCTCAATGAGCCCCTCTGCTCGGCCTGGATCGGCCACCTGGAGGGCCGCATGGCCCCCGGCCTCACCGACCTCACCGCGGCGGTGCAGGCGTCGTACCACCTGCTGCTCGGCCACGGCCTCGCCACCCAGGCGATCCGCGCGGCCGCCCCCGGCGCCCAGATCGGCCTGGTCACCAACCACTCCACCATCGAGGCCGCCTCGACGAGCCCGCAGGACATCGCGGCCGCCGCGCGCATGGACGGCCACACCAACCGCTGGTGGCTCGACCCCGTGTACGGCCGCGGCTTCCCCGCCGACATGCGCGAGCTGTACGGCGTCGAACTCCCCGAACGCCCCGGTGACTTGGCCACGATCGCCGCACCGCTCGACTGGCACGGCCTGAACTACTACTTCCCGGCGACCGTCACCGACGACCCCGCAGGCCCCGTCCCCTACGCCCGCGAGGTCCGGCTGCCCGACGTCCCGCGCACCGGCATGGACTGGCAGATCGACGCCGACGGCCTGGAAGCCCTGCTGCTGCGCCTGACCGACGACTACGGCGTCGGCAAGCTGTACGTCACCGAGAACGGCTCGGCCTTCCCCGACACCGTCGCACCCGACGGCACGGTCCACGACCCCGGCCGCACGCGCTACCTGGAGCAACACGTGGCCGCCTGCGCCCGCGCCGTGCGCAAGGGAGCCCCGCTGGCCGGCTACTACGCCTGGTCCCTGCTCGACAACTTCGAATGGGCCTACGGCTACGACAAGCGCTTCGGCCTGGTCCACGTCGACTACGCCACCCAGAAGCGCACCATGAAGTCGAGCGGCCTGCGCTACGCGGACATCATCCGCGAACATCGCCGGACACACGCCTGACGGTCGATGAGGCCGTGCCGGTCACGGCACGGCCTCACGCGTTACTGGTCCCGGTGCGCCGCGACCCGTCGAAGAGCGCCCGGTAGAGCGCGCCGAGCACCCCCGCCTGGGCCACGGCTCCGACGACGAGCCCGATCCACGGCAGCGGGCCGGGCAGCCACACGAAGAACAGCGAGGTCGGAGCCGTCACCAGAAACGCCCAGACCCCGGCAAGACTGGCGTCCGGGTGCTCGACGAACAGCAGGTCGACAGCGACCCACACCCAGACGGCGACCACCACCGCGAGATAGCCCAGCGCGGCCGGGTTGAGGAAGCAGCGGCGGAATGTGGTCATGTCCGACCCCCTGGATACGCGATGGCGAAGCTGAACCACTCTTTCCACCATCGCGCGCCAGAAGGGCGGCGGCCTGAGTACTCCTACTCATTCCCGCCGGTGCGCAGTGTCTTCTTCGCGAGCTCGAAGGCGGGGAGCATCGCCCGGTGCTCCTCGGTGTCCAGTCCGCCGAGGTGCAGGACGACCGGCCCCTGCGCAGTGCTGACGGCAAGGGCGCTCTCCTCCTTGCTCTCGTCCAGGAACTCGTCGCTGTACAGGTACGTCACCTCGGCGCCGGTGAGGTCGCCCGCGGTGAAGGTGTCGTACTGCTCCTTGCTCACCCCGTCCTGGGCCGCCACGAAGGCCTCCAGGACGGTACGGGCATCGTCGCCACCGGGTTCACCGGTCCACGCCCGCAGGAAGCCGATGTTGCCCGCCGGCTTGGCGTCGACCTCGCACACCAGGGCGACCGGACCCTGGCGCAGCAAGGCGTCGGCGATGTCCTGCGACACCTCGCCGTCCACGGAGCCGTCGACGGCCTCCGCCTTCCACTCCTTGGCGATGTCGAAGGTGACCGGCAGCTCGCAGGCGGAACCCTCGGCCCCGAGGGAGCCACCACGGTGAGCGACCGAGGAGTCTTCCGCGGTCGCCGACGCCTTCGCGTCGTCATTGTCCTGCGCCCCCGACCCACACCCCGTCAACAGCACGACCAGCACCGCAGCACAAGCCGCACGACGCCCCGTCACTTCGATCTCCCCTCGCCAACCCGGCGGCACAGAGTAACCGAGGCCGGAAGGCCCCCCTCACCGACCCTCACATGTCCGAGGTTCACGCCCGCGCGCCGGTGCCCTTCACTGATCACAGCGACTACGTGACCACAACCTCCCGGGGGAGCTCATAAACCGCAGGAAGAACATCCTCGCAGCGGGCCTGGCGGCCACCGTCTCGGCCTGCGCCCTCGCCATCGGCATGGCCGCCCCGGCCCAGGCCGCTGCCCAGGCGGGCGTCGACTGCGACGGCTGGGTCCACAACAACAACCCCGACCACGGCATCGCCGGCTGCAAGAACAACACCGACCGCACCGTCACCTTCCGCGCCGAAATCGTCTGCGGCTGGGCCCCGGACGTCTCCGGCCAGTGGGTGACCCTGGCGCCGGGCCAGTACAGCGAGTCCTCGGGCGTCTGCGCGATCTACAGCTCGGGCGTCGGCAGCGTCGGCTGGACGATCCAGTGACCCCGTGACCCACCGAGGGGCCGGTCTCCGGCCCCTCATACCTCTGGTGGGACCAGGGCCAAGGCAAGGCATGATGACCTTGTGACGGACATCGACGAAGTGCAATCTTCCAGCGGCGCGGCCGAGTTGCTGGCCCTGTCCGACGGCCACCACGCACGCGCCGTGCGCTCCCTGGGCGGACACGAGATCGCCGGGCACTCGGTGAAGGTGTACGCGATCGAGGCGCCCGGGCGATCCGTGTCGGAGCGGGACGCGCGGGACGCGCTGCGGATCGCGGCCGATCATCTGGCATCGGCGCATCTGCGGGGCTCCCTCGGCCTGTCGGTGCTCCTGGTGCACGCCGGTGGCGACGGTGACTACGTCCTCGTACACACCTGGATCGAGGGCTACATGTCCGACCTCGCGGTCTTCACCGGCCCGGTCGGCAATATCGACGCGCTGCGGCCCGGCCGTACGGGCCTCGCGCCCTGCGTGTGGGAAGCGGCCGTACTGGCCCATGAACGGGACGCGTTCAGCCGCCATGTGCTGGACGGAGCGGGGGCTGTCGAGGCCCGGCTGGCGGCCTGGCGCGCCGATGTGCTGGAGGGCGAGGTCCGTTGACCGGGACCGGAGCCGCGCGGGTGCGGCATGCGCGCCCCGCCGATCTGCCGTACGTCGCCGAGCTGGCGGCCGAACACGCCGCGTACGAGAAGGCGTTGCCGCCACCCGCCGATCTGCCCCAGAGGCTGGAGAAGCTGTTGTTCGGCGGGGCGACCCCGCCGCGCCTGTCCGTGTTCGTCGCGGAACTCGACGACGGACCACTCATCGGCTACGCGTCATGCGCCCCCGAAGTCTCCACCTGGGACGGCAGCGAGTACCTGCACATGGACTGTCTGTTCCTCCGCGACGGCCACCGGGGCCTGGGCGTCGGCCCGTTGCTCATGGACGCCGTGGTCGGCGACGCACGCGCCCGGGGACTCGACCAGGTCCAGTGGCAGACACCGCCGTGGAACACCGACGCGATCCGGTTCTACGACCGACTGGGCGCCCGGGCGAAGGAGAAGCGGCGCTACTCCCTGCCCGTGGACGCCGACGCCGACGCCGACTGAGACTGTCCCGTGCGGTCGGCCTCGTCCTGGGCGAGCAGCGAGAGCAGGGACGCCACGGTAAGCCCCGCCTCCGCCGGATGTCGCAGCACCTTGCTGGGATCGATCCGGTAGGCGTTGCTGCGGCCCTCCCGGGTGTGCGAGAGGTAGCCAGCCTCCTCCAGATCAGCGATGATCTTCTGCACCGCCCGCTCGGTGAGCCGGCAGCGCACGGCGATATCGCGGATGCGGGCGTTGTGGTTGTCGGCAATGACGGCAAGGACGCGGGCGTGGTTGGTCAGGAACGTCCATCCGGTGTGTGATTCAGGTACTCCCTCCATGAGGCGATTCTACGGTTGGACATTCGTGCATTCAAAAACACGAAGAAGTTTTCATGTATCTCTTGACGTGTTAACGGCCGAGCGGTGACGCTGGAACCGACAGACAGGCACTGATGACCGGGGGAGGCGGTCATGTCGGAGACGATGTCGGCGCTGCAGTCGCCGTACGCGCCAGAGATCGGTGTCTGGCCCGACGGCGATCGTATGACCGTGGTCGTCCGAGGAGAGCTCGACCTCGAAGGGGCCCCGGAGCTGGAGCGCGCGCTGCGCGAGGCTCTCGGCCGGTCCGTCGGAGGTGTCGATCTGGACCTGAGCGGAGTCGAGTTCTGTGACTGCTCCGCGCTGAACATCATGCTCGGCCTGCGCCACCGCGCCCTGCGCGAGGGGAAGACCCTCGTCGTCCGCTCCGCCGGACCCATGGCCGAACGGCTCCTCACCCTGACCGGCACCCTCTCGCTGTTCGCCGCCGTGGACGAGGACGCCGACGACATCCACCCCTCCTCGTCGGACGAGACCGAGGACGAGAGCATGCTGCAAGATCTGCGGATCGAGGTCGTCCAGCTGCGGCGGGCGATGCAGACCCGCCCCACGATCGACCTGGCCCGGGGCATCCTGATGGCCTCCTTCGGCCTGAAGGCCGAGGACGCCTGGACGGTCCTGGTCATGGCCTCCCAGAACACCAACACCAAGCTCCACCACCTCGCCCGTGGCCTGGTGGCGACCGTCGAGGGTGAGGCACTGAGCGAACCGGTGCAGAAACAGGTGTCCGCCGCGGTCGCCAAGGTCACCTGCGAGCGCGCGGAACCGCCTCCGCCGTGACCACCGTTTACGTTGCGCGCGCCGGTTCACACGGGGAGGAGCAGCCGATCCCGAGCAGGGTGTGGGGTGAAGTGTCATGGCGCGACAGGAGAAGGCCAAGGCCAAGATGGAGCAGGCCAAGGGCAAGGCCAAGGAAGCAGCAGGTCGCGCGGTGGGTAATGAGCGCATGACGGCCGAGGGCCGGGCGGAACAGGCCAAGGGCGACGTCCGCCAGGCCAAGGAGAAGGCCAAGGACGCCACCCGCCACTGACCCGCACAGCGACCGACGGGCCGCCCGGTCTCAGCGGGACCGGGCGGCCGCCACGGGATCACGCCGGAACGCCCAGTCCATCTTCGGCTCCATCGCGAACCGGAACATCCGCTGCACCGGCGGCGTGCACAGCAGCGTCACGACCGCACCGGCGACCAGCGTCGCGGCGATCTTCCCGAGCGGCTCGCGCGCCCAGTCGTTGTGGGACCAGTGCCAGTGGTTGGCGGCCTGGATCACAAATCCGTGCAGCAGATAGCCGTACAGCGTGCCCGCGCCCAGCGCGGTGAACCACATCCCGCGCCTCGGCACCAGCGCCAGGAAGCAGGTGACCAGGACTGTCGAGCAGCCGAACAGCACCAGCGTCATCACCGGCCCGTACCAGGCGGGCGCGGCCAGCTCCTCGGCACTGGTGCGGTGGAAGAACCACGCGTAGTTCATCCGCGGGACCGCCCAGTAGGCCACGACGACCGCACAGAGGAACACCGGCACCGCCAGCATCCGCACCTCACGCCGGCGCACCAGCGCGAAGTGCTCCGGCTTCAGCACGAGGCCCAGCACGAAGTACGGCAGGAACTGCAACGCACGCTGCAGATCCAGGTCGTTGCCGATCGACGGCGACAACGTCGCCAGCATCGCGACCCCGAGAGCCACCGGCAGCGGCCACCGCACGGTCCGCCAGAACGGCGTCGTCAGCCGCCAGATGAACAACGCGGCCAGGAACCAGGTGAGATACAGCGGATCCAGCAGACTGATCTTGCGGTCCGGCTCGTTGTCCGTCCACCTGGTGAAGAAGGTGTACGCCACCTCGAAGACGACGTACGGCACGGCAACGCCCGTCACCAGCCGCTTGATACGCCCCGGGCTCGCGTCGAAGTTCCGTGAGAAGTAGCCGGAGATGATGATGAACGCCGGCATGTGGAAGGCGTAGACGACCATGTACAGCGCGGTCACCGTCCGGCTGCCGTCCCGCAGCGGCTCCCACGCGTGCCCCATCGCCACCAGCACGATGGCCAGGTACTTGGCGTTGTCGAAGAACGCGTCCCGCTCCTTGACCGACCGTGCAGTCCGTCCGGTCTGCGCGGCCGGCGCGGTATCCGGTGGCGCCTGGGCCTGTCCGAGGCTGCGCGTGGGCAGCGTTTGCTGCGCGATCCCATCCCGACGGAACCCAGACAGAGCAGAACACCTCTTACAAGAGTTAACTGTGTGGCCCTTGTGCCGACACCGGGACACCGTAGTCACGCCACCACAGCCGCGTAAACCCGGACGGTCATGATGTGACCGCCGTTATCTTTTGCGGCCTCAGTCGTGTGCGACGAGCCGCCCCAGGACCGCCGACGCGGACTCCTCGGGACTCGTCCGCCCGGTGACGGACACCTCGACATAGCGGGTACCACTGGCCTCGTGCCGTGAACGCACCGCGTCCAGGCCCTCCGCGGCACACGGGACGATCACCACGAGGCCATTGCGGGCCAGCACCTCCGCGACCACCCCGAGGCGCGCCGCGTCGGCGCACAGGTCGTCGTACCGGTCGAGCACCGTCACGCGCCGGGCCTGCGCGAGCAGCCGCTCGGCCAGCGCGTAGGCGGCGGCCAGCCGGTCGGCCAGCGGCCTGCCGGTGACCCAGACCGTCGCGCCGGGACAGGTACACCGGCATCTCGGATCGCTCACCTGGTGACTCACGCCTCCCCGCTCACCACGCGTGCGGCAGTTTGCCTCCCCTTGATTTCCGTGACGATACCGCTGCTGAACCCCGCTATTTCCATGGGCGGCGGATGGGAATTGCCTGAGAACTGCGCCATGCCGGGCATAACCGGACGTACGGCCTCCGAACTTGCGGGGGCGTGCGGTGGCACGGCAGGGTGCGGTCGTGTGGCAACTCTGCTGATCGTGCACCACACGCCCTCGCCCAACTGCCAGGCGATGCTGGAGGCCGCCATCTCCGGGGCGACCGCACCCGAGATCGAGAACGTCCAAGTGGTACGACGGGCAGCCCTGTCGGCCACGGCCTCCGACGTACTGGACGCCGACGCCTACCTCTTGGGCACCCCGGCGAACCTCGGGTACATGTCCGGCGCCCTGAAGCACTTCTTCGACCAGGTGTATTACCCGTGCCTGGACGCCACGCGCGGGCGGCCCTTCGGCTACTACGTGCACGGCGGGAACGACGTCACGGGCGCGGTGCGCTCCATCGAGTCGGTCACGACAGGGCTCGGCTGGCGGCGCGCGGCCGAAGCCGTGACGGTGACCGGCGAACCGGCCAAAGCGGACATCGAGGCCTGCTGGGAGCTGGGGGCCACGCTAGCCGCCGGACTGATGGGCTGACGGAGCGGGAAGCTACCGTGTGAGCGGTACCCCTCGCACTCTCCTCGGACGGTCTGCCCGTGCTCTCGGACTTCTCCTCACTCATCGCGGCGACCGCCCGCTGGCTGACGAGCGCCTTCCCGCCCAACGGCGGTGCGCTCGCCGCCGCCCTCTGCGACGTCCAGGCACGCCAGGCCGTGACGATCGCGGCATGGCTGCGCTACCCGACGCCCACGGATGCCGTACTCGCGGGCATCGCCGGCTCCGGAGGCTCGGCCCGGCTCGACTGGATCACCGACGCGGACGGGGAGCCCGAAGCCTGGCGCACCTGGGTGGACGAGGTGGTGGCGAGCTGGGCGGCCTGTCTGCTCGCCGACCCGCGGCTGGCCGAGCTCGCGGCGACCGCGGTGGACGACGGCACCCACACCGACGGGGCACCGGTCGACTTCCGGCGCCTGACCGCCCCCGACGAGAACGATCGGCGGGCAGCGGCGCTGCTGCGCCACCCCGACTTGCTGGCACCGGTCGCCGACCTGCATCGCGCCGAGCTCACGGACCTGCTCGAGGCCGGACAGCCGCGTGCCGCCTGAGGGTCGTGGGGCTGCACACCCCCATCGAGCCGGGCTCTGCGCTCACGGGATCTCCCGTTCGGCCCAGATGATCTTCCCGTCGGCCGTGTAGCGGGCGCCCCAGCGTTGGGAGAGCTGGGCCACCAGGAACAGGCCGCGGCCGCCCTCGTCCATGCTCCGGGCGTGGCGCAGCCGCGGGGCGGTGCTGCTGGCGTCGGAGACCTCGCAGGTCAGGCGGGTGTCGCGGAGGAGCCGTAGGCGGATGGGTGGTTCGGCGTAGCGGATCGCGTTGGTGACCAGCTCGCTCACGATCAGCTCCGTCGTCATGGCCAGTTCCTCGAGGCCCCAGGCCTCCACCTGGCGGGTCGCCCGGGCCCGGATGTCTGCGACGGCGGCCGGGTCCGCGGGTACGTCCCACGAGACGACGTGCTCGGCGCCCAGGGCGTGGGTGCGCGCCAGGAGCAGGGCGATGTCGTCGGGCTGCGGTACGGGCACGAGCTGCCGGACCGCCGACGAGCACAGGGTGCCGAGGTCGAACTCGCGCCGGGACAGCAGGTCGCCGAGCCGGGCCATGCCCCGCTCGATGTCGCCGTCGGCCGCCTCGACGAGGCCGTCGGTGTAGAGGCCGAGCAGGCTGTTCTCGGCGAGCTCGATCTCACCGGCCTCGAACGCCATCCCGCCAAGACCGAGCGGCGGCCCGGCCGGGGGCTCCGGGAAGGAGACCTGCCCGTCGGGCGCGACGACGACCGGCGGCGGGTGTCCGGCGCGGGCCATCGTGCAGCGCCGGGTGACCGGATCGTAGACGGCGTACAGGCAGGTCGCGCCGAGGAAGGCGGTGGTGTTCCGGTGGGCCGCCTCGGCCCCCTCGCCATCGGGATGCTCCTCGCTGAGCCGGAGCACCAGGTCGTCCAGATGGGCCAGCAGTTCGTCGGGCGGCAGCTCCATGTCGGCGAGGGTCTGCACGGCGGTGCGCAGCCGGCCCATCGCCGCCGCCGCGGTGATGCCGTGGCCGACGACGTCACCGACGACCAGGCCCACGCGGGCGCCGGAGAGCGGGATCACGTCGAACCAGTCACCGCCGACCCCGCCCGTCGGATCCGCCGGCAGATAGGAGGAGGCCACCTCCAGCGCCGTACCGCCCGTCAGGGCCTGGGGCAGCAGGCTGCGTTGCAGGGTGACCGCGGCCGTGTGTTCCCGGGTGTAGCGACGGGCGTTGTCGACGCACAGCGCCGCGCGGGCCACCAGCTCCTGGGCGACCAGGACGTCGTCGGGCTGGAAGGAGACGGGATTGAGCGACCGTAGGAACGTGGTGAGGCCCAGGGCGGTGTTGCGTGCCCGCATCGGCACGGAGATGAGGGAGTGCAGGCCGAACTCGCGCATGCTCTCCGCTCGCGCGGGCTGTTCGGTGACCCACAGTTCGTCGGACGGATCAAGGACCGGAACAAGGACCGGCTCGCCGTCGACGATCAGATGCGCGTCGTGCGGCGGGGGCACGAAGTCCACGCGGTCCCCGATCCGCGCCACGGCCTCCGGGCAGCCCTCGCGCACCGAGCTCATTCCGGCCCGGCGCATCACCGGCTTGGCGGGTGCCGGCCCCGCGTCGGTGAGCCACGCTCCGTGCCCCTCGGTGCTGAGAACGGGCTCCAGCAGATCTACGACGACGAAGTCCGCGAAGCGGGGCACGGCGAAGTCGGCGAGTTCCTGGGCCGTCCGCAGCACGTCCAGGGTCGTGCCGATCCGTGTTCCGGCCTCGTTGACCAGCGCCAGCAGCTGGCGGGCGTTCCACCGCTCGGTGACGTCCGAGACCATGTAGCAGACCCCGGTGATCGAGTTGTCGGGGTCCACGAGCGGGAAGAAGGAGGTGGAGTAGGCGTGTTGGCGGTGCGGATCGGCCCAACTCCATCCGACGTACTCGTAGTCGGTGACCGGAAGGCCGGTGTCGAGGACCTTGCGCATCAGGCCTTCGATCGTCTCCGCCTGCAGCCCGGGCAGCAGTTCGCTCAGCCGCCGCCCCAGCCGCTGCTCACGGGGCACCCCGCCGAAGCGCTCCAGGGTGTCGTTCAGCCAGACGTAGCGCAGCTGCGTGTCCATCACGGCCATGCCGACCGGCGAACGGGTCAGGAAACCGTCGAGGACCGACTGGCCCACCGTCCACTGCGGGCGCTGCTCCCGCGCCGAGATCAGAAAGCACTCGTCCGCGCCGATCCGGAACGACGCGGAGACCCGCAGGTCCGCGTCGATACGGCGGCCGTCGCGGTGCCGTAGGGGGATGAGCCCGCTCCATCCCATACCGGCCCGGCAGCGCTCCGCGACACCGGCCATTCGTACCGGATCACCGGGCATTGCCAGCAGACGCGCGGCCGAGCCGCCGACGATCTGCGACGCCGGGTGGCCGAGGAGTTCCTCCGCGGCCCGGGTCCAGCCGAGCACCACACCTTGTCCGGACACCACCGCCGCCGCGTCGGAGGACGCGTCGAAAAGTGCGCGCGGTCCTGCGGACGTGGGCGCGTCCGGTTCCTCTCGCGGTGCGTTCATGGGTCCTCACGCAGTGTCCATGGGTCCCATCCTCTACACGACCATGTTCCTGCTTGTCCGCCCGATGCGCACGGGCCGAGCCGGGCGCAGGGGCCGGAGCAGGGGGAGCATGGAGGTGCCGGTCGTCGCAACCGTGGTACCCGGGGGTGTATGTCCGAGGTCGGCATGCCCTGCCGGCCGGTGGCGGAGGAGCTGGGATGACAGCAGAATCCGAATCCTTCGAGCCCGACGGTGGCGGGTACGGCCCCGAGCCGCCTCGCCCGACCGGCCTGCTGGACATGCTGAGCGTGGCCGCGGTGGTCCTCGACGCCGACGGGCGCATCGTCTTCTGGACCCCGCAGGCCGAGGACCTCTTCGGCTACACCTCCGAGGAGGCCCTCGGCACGTACGCGGCGCGGCTGTTCGTCCACCCCGAGCACCTGCCGTCCGTGACGAAGCTGTTCGCCGAGGTGCTGGAGACCGGCCGGAGCTGGGCCGGCACCTTCCCCATACGGCACAAGGACGGCAGCACCCGGCTGACCGAGTTCCGCAACATGCGGCTGCTGGACGATCTCGGGGATGCCTACGCCTTGGGCATCGCGGCCGACCACTCCCTGCTCCAGCGTGTCGAGACCGACCTGGCGCTGTGCGAGCGGCTGATCAACCAGTCCCCGATCGGCCTCGCCCTCCTCGACCCCGACCTGCACTATCTGCTGGTCAACCCGGCACTGGAGCGCATCGACGCCACCCCGGCCGAGGACCACATCGGCCGTCGGCTGAGGGAGACACTGCCGCTCCCGGACATCGACACCATCGAGTCCTGCCTACGTCAGGTGCTCACCACCGGCACTCCGCTGCTCGACCAGTACCACGTGGGCCGCCCGCCGGCCGACCCGGAGCACGAGCACGCCTGGTCCCTGTCCTTCTACCGGCTGGAGGACCCCGCCGGGCGGGTCCTGGGCGCGGCCATCTCCTTCGTCGACGTCACCGAGCGGCATCGCGCGGCCGCCGAGGCCGACCGGGCCCGGCGGCGCCTCGCCCTCGTCGCGGACGCCTCCACGCGCGTGGGCACCACGCTGGAGGTGGAGCAGACCGCCCGCGAACTCGCCGACATCGCCACTCCCGAACTGGCCGATGTGGTTGCCGTGGACGTCCTGGACTCCGCCCTCGCCTGCCGCCGTATGCGCCGACCGGACAACGGCCCCGAGCTGTTCCGTGCCCTCGCCCTCAAGGCGGCCTACCCCAGCATGGCCCTGCGAGCCGCCGACCCGCCCGGAGACCTCGCCGCCTACGAGGGCGACCGCCTGGTCACCCTGTGCGTCCACACCGCCCGTCCGGTGCTGGTGCGCCATGTCGGCGAGCACGATCTGCCACGCATCGCCCGGGACGCGGAGGCCACCTCCCTGCTGGCCCGCGCCGGCGTCCACTCCTATCTCGCGGTGCCGTTGATCGCGCACGGCGAGGTGCTCGGCGCGCTCGACCTCAAACGCACCCGCAACCCGGTGCCGTTCGACGACGACGATGTCGTCCTGGCGAGCGAGCTGGCCACCCGGGCCGCCGTGGCCATCGACAACGCCCGCTGGTTCCAGAGCGTGCGCAACACCGCTCTCACCCTCCAGCGCAGCCTGCTGCCCGACCACGCGCCGCACCACACCGGCCTGGAGCTGGCCTCCCGCTACCAGCCCGCCCAGGCCACCAGCGAGGTCGGCGGCGACTGGTACGACGTCATCCCGCTGGACGACGAGAGGACCGCCCTGGTCGTCGGCGACGTCATGGGCAACGGCATCGACGCCGCCGCCACCATGGGGAGGCTGCGCACCGCCACCTGCGCCTACGCGGACCTCGACCTCGAACCCGGCGCCGTTCTGCAGCACCTCGACAAGATCACCTGCGATTTGGAGCACTACATCGTCACCTGCCTGTACGCGGTGTACGACCCCCGCACGAGACAGTGCCACATCGCCAACGCCGGACACATGCCGCCCGCGCTGGCCCACTCCGGCCGGCCGCCCGAGCTGCTCGAACTGCCCGCCGGAGCGCCACTCGGCGTCGGCGGCATCCCCTTCGAGGCCACCACCGTCACCCTGGACCCCGGCGATCTGCTGGTCCTCTACACCGACGGCCTGGTCGAGACCCGCCTCCACCCCATCGACGACCGCCTGAACGTTCTCCTCGACTTCCTCGACGAACCCCAGCGACCGCTCGAGGAGACCTGCGACCTCCTGCTGTACGGCCTGCGCCATCCCGACGACCACGACGACGTGGCCCTTCTCGTCGCGCGGGTCCTGTAGTTGCCCGTGTCGTGCGCCCGGCGCACGCTGTTCGTATGGGTGCGAGCGCGGGCCCCACGCTCATCGGCTCCGTACAGCGGGCCTTCCGGCTGCTGGAGGCGGTGAGCGCGCACGAGAACGGCGCGCCGGCGAAGCAACTGGCACGGGAGACGGGCCTGCCCCTGGCCACGGCGTACCACCTGCTGCGGACGCTGGTGCACGACGGATATCTGCGCAAGCTCGACGATGGTGGGTTCATCCTGGGCGAGCGACTCCAGACGCTGCACACGGCGGGCCGGACCCAGGCGCTGCTCACCCGGATTCGCCCCACGCTCGCCGCCCTGCGGGACGAGCTGTCGACCGCCGCCTACCTCACCTTCTACGAGGAGGGGGAGATCCGGGTCGCCGAGATCGTCGACGGGCCGCACGCTCCCCGGGTCGACCTCTGGGTGGGGTTCGAGGACGCCGGGCACGCGACGGCGCTGGGCAAGTCGGTGCTGAGCGAGCTGGACGACGAAGCGCGCAAGGACTACCTGTCCCGGCATCAGCTCGCCGACCTCACGCCCAGGACGATCACCCGTCCCGCGGAGCTGCTCCGGCGGCTCGACTCCTCTCCCATGGCCCCGGCCATCACGGACATGGAGGAGTACACCCTCGGCACGGTCTGCGTCGCGGTACCCGTCTACAGCGGGAACACCCTCGGCTCACTCGGCGTCTCGCTGAGGGCCGACCGGATCTCCCGCCTGGAGGAGATCAGAGCGCGGCTGCTCCCGACCGCGAGCCGCGTGACCAGAGGGCTCTCGCTCAGTATCTGAAAATCCGCTCCTTGTCCGGTCCGGATCGAACCGATTTCCTTATACGAAACGGACATTTCACGGGCGTGTGCCCCCGGACACAGGTGAGGACAGCGGACAGACATGAGCCAGGCCCCACACCATGGTCATGATCACTGGCCGAGGCGACTGGTCGCCGCGCTGCCCCTGCTGATCGTCTCCGCCGTCGTGCTCGTCCACTTCGTCACTGGGTCCGGGACGACGTGGTTGCCGCTGCTCGCCGCGGGGCCGGCGCTCGCCGCGACGGCCAACGGGCCGCGCGGGGTCGTCTGTGCGGGGTTGCTGGCCGCCACCGCGGGCGTGGCCCTCGGCATCCACGCGGATGCTCCTGGCAGCGAGCTCGCGGTCGTCCTGGCCGCCCTGATGGCCGTCACCCTGGCGGGCGGCCTGGCCAGCGCGCTGCGCGGACGGCGTGAGCGCGTGCTGGCCGCGGTCCGCTCCGTCGCCGAAGCCGCCCAACACGCGCTGCTGCAGCCCATACCGGCGACGGTCGGCCCGTTCCAGGTGGCCGTCCGCTACAGCGCCGCCGCGGCGGAGGCCCGGATCGGCGGCGACCTCTACGCTCTCGTGTCCACGCCGTACGGGGTCAGGCTGATCGTCGGCGATGTGCGCGGCAAGGGGCTGCCGGCCGTGGGAACCGCCGCTCTGGTGCTCGGTGTCTTCCGTGAGGCCGCCTACGACGAGCCGGACCTTCTCGACGTCGTCGCGCGGATCGAGCGGAGCCTGGCGCGCAATCTGGGCGCCGACGACTTCGTCACTGCCGTGGTCGCCGGATACCCGCGGGCCGGGCAGCTGGAGGTGGTCAACTGCGGCCATGCGCCGCCGCTGCTGGTGCGCGACCGCAGCGTCGTACCGGTCGACCCGGACCGTCCGGCCCCGCCCCTCGGACTGCGCGCCCTCTCGGGTGAGAGCCCCGCACTGCAAGTGCTGCCCTTCGCCGACGGGGACCAGCTGCTGCTGTACACCGACGGTGTCACGGAGGCCCGCAACCACCACCGCGAGTTCTACCCGCTCGCCGAGGGCCTGGCCCGGCACACCTGCCATGAACCGGCCCGCACCGTCACCGCACTCCACGACGAACTGCTGGCCCACGTCGGCGGCCGCCTGCACGACGACGCGGCCCTGCTCCTGCTCCACATGCCGGGTTCGCCAGTGTCCCCAGGGGCGCGGGGAACTGCGCGACCAGCCACCATGGCGCAGCAGACGAACGACGGCACCGCGCGGCACTTTCCGCACGGCACTCCCAGTGGAGGGCCCCAGCGCAGCGCCCCGTGTTAGAACAGAGACATGGCCGGATTCCTCGGCCGCCTGCGCTCGCTGGTGAGCGCGCGTACCGTCGCCCAGCAGGTCTTCCTGCTCCAGGCGGCGATCGTCGTGCTCCTCGTCGTCGCCGCGGTGGTGGCCCTGGTGCTACAGGTCCGCGCCGACACCGAGCGGGAAGCCCGCAACCGGTCACTCGCCGTGGCTCAGGCCTTCGCGCACGCGCCGGGCGTCGTCGAAGCCCTGGCGGATCCGGATCCCACCGCGCTGCTCCAGCCGCGTGCCGAGGCGGCGCGCGAGGCGACCGACGTGGACTTCATCGTCGTGATGACCCGGGACGGGATCCGATACACCCACCCCAACCCCGACCGGATCGGCAAGCACTTCATCGGCACCATCGCCCCGGCCGCGGCGGGCGGAGTCGTACGCGAGACGTACACCGGAACCCTCGGGCCGTCCGTGCGGGCCGTGGTCCCCGTGGCCGACGGCGACGGCCGGATCGTCGGTCTGGTGGCCGCCGGAGTGACGCTGGCCAGCGTGGGCGGGATCGTGGACCACCAGCTGCCGATGCTGCTCGGCTCGGCGGCGGCCGCGCTCGCCCTCGCCACCGGCGGCACCGCGCTGGTCAGCCGACGGCTGCTGCGCCAGACACATGGGCTGGGACCCGCCGAGATGACGCGGATGTACGAGCATCACGACGCCGTCCTGCACTCGGTACGGGAGGGTGTGCTGATCCTGGACGGCCGGTCGCGTCTGGCACTGGCGAACGACGAGGCGCGTCGGCTGCTCGGGCTGGCCGGGGACGCGGAGGGGCGGCCCTGCCGCGACCTGGGCATCGGCCGCGACCTCGCCCAGCTGTTCACCTCCCGGCGGGACGCCACCGACGAGGTGCACTTGGCCCGGGGCCGCCTGCTCGCCGTCAGCCAGCGGGCGACCGACCGGGACGGCGGGCCGCCCGGCAGCGTGGCTACGCTGCGGGACACCACCGAGCTGCGGACGATGACCGGCCGGGCGGACGTGGCGCAGGAGCGGCTGAAGCTGCTGTACGACGCGGGTCTTGAGATCGGCACCACCCTCGACGTCACCCGCACCTCCCAGGAGCTGGCCGACTTCGCGGTGCCGCGGTTCGCCGACTTCGTCAGCGTCGATCTCGCCGATCCGGTGCTGCGGGGCGAGGAGCCCAAGGTGGGCCGCACGGACATGCGACGGGTGGCGTTCCAGGGCATGCGGGAGGGCAGCCCGCTCTATCCGATCGGCAAGCTGATCCACTTCGCCCCGGCCACCCCGCAGGCCTTCGGCTTCGGCACGGGCCGGACCGTGCTGGAGGCGGACATGCCCGCGTTCTCCGGCTGGCAGGAGCAGGATCCCGAGAACGCCCGCAGACTCGTGGACTTCGGGATCCACGCGATGCTCACGGTCCCGCTGCGCGCCCGCGGCGTCATCATGGGCATGGCCACCTTCTGGCGCGCCGACAAGCCCGAGCCCTTCGAACCGGACGATGTCTCCCTCGCCGAGGAGCTGGTGGCGCGGGCCGCCGTCAGCATCGACAACGCCCGCCGCTACACCCGCGAGCACACCCTGTCGGTCACGCTCCAGCGCAGCCTGCTGCCCCGGGCGCTGCCCCTCCAGAGCGCCCTCGACGTCGCCTACCGCTATCTGCCCGCGCACGCGGCGCAGGGAGGGGTCGGCGGCGACTGGTTCGACGTCATCCCGCTGCCGGGCGCGCGCGTGGCGCTGGTCGTCGGGGACATCGTGGGACATGGACTGCACGCGGCGGCCACGATGGGACGGCTCCGTACAGCGGTCCACAACTTCTCCGCCCTGGACCTCGCGCCCGACGAACTCCTCGGCCATCTGGACGAGTTGGTCGCCCGCATCGATCAGGACGAGGGCGACGACCGGAGCGCGCCGGTCACCGGAGCGACCTGCCTGTACGCCGTGTACGACCCGTCCCGCGGGCTGTGCACCCTCTCCCGCGCCGGCCATCTCGAACCGGCCCTCGTCCACCCCGACGGCGACGTCGAGTTCCCCACGATCCCGGGCGGCCCCCCGCTGGGCCTGGGCGGCAGCCTGCCCTTCGAGGCGACCGAGCTGCGGCTGTCCGAGGGCAGCGGCCTAGTCCTGTACACGGACGGACTGGTCGAGGACCGGGGCCGCGACATCGACGAGGGCCTTGAGCTGCTGCGCAGGGCGCTCGCCACGGCGCCGCCGACGCACGGCCGTACGCCCGAGGAGACCTGCAAGGCGGTACTGGAGGCCCTGCTGCCCGAGCGGCCGCACGACGACGTCGCCCTCGTGGTCGCCCGGACGCGGATGCTCGCCGCCGACCGCATCGCGGCCTGGGACGTCCCGGACGACCCCGCTGCCGTGGCCCGGGTCCGGGCGGCGGCCACCCGCACGCTGGACGACTGGGGGCTGACGGAAGAGGCGTTCACGACCGAGCTGATCCTCAGCGAGCTGGTCACGAACGCCCTCCGCCACGCCGCCGCCCCCATCCACGTCCGCCTGATCCGCGACCGCACCCTGATCTGCGAGGTCTCCGACGGCAGCAGCACCGCCCCGCACCTGCGCAGCGCGGCCACGACGGACGAGGGCGGCCGGGGCCTGTTCCTGGTGGCCCAGTTCGCCGAGCGGTGGGGTACGCGGTACACACCGAACGGCAAGGTGATCTGGACGGAACAGCCGCTGGCGGGCGATGCGCCGGGGTCGCCGTGACGTGGATCAGACCGCCGGGGACGGGAACGTCGGGTACTCCACTCCGGAGACGTGCTGGACGACCCGGATGACCTGGCAGGAGTAGCCGAACTCGTTGTCGTACCAGAGGTAGAGGATCGCGTTGTCGCCGTCGACCTTGGTCGCGCCGGCGTCGACGATCGACGCGTGGCGCGAGCCGACGAAGTCCATCGAGACGGCGTCGGGGGCCGTGGTGAAGTCGATCTGGCGCTTCAGCGGCGAGTTCAGCGAGACGTCCCGGAGGTACTCCAGGACCTCCTCGCGGGTGGTCTCCCGGCCCAGGCGCAGGCTGAGGATCGCGATCGAGACGTCCGGCACGGGGACGCGGATCGAGCTGCCGGTGATGGGCGCCTTGAGGTCGGGCAGCGCCTTGGCGACGGCGGAGGCGGCACCGGTCTCGGTGATCACCATGTTCAGCGGCGCGGAACGGCCACGACGGTCGGCCTTGTGGTAATTGTCCAGCAGGTTCTGGTCGTTGGTGAACGAGTGGACGGTCTCCACATGGCCGCGGACGACGCCGTACTCGTCGGCCATCGCCTTCAGCGGCGGGACGATCGCGTTGGTGGTGCAGGAGGCGCAGGACAGGATCTGCTCGTCCGGCTTGATCGTGTCGTGGTTGACACCGTGCACGATGTTCGGGACGTCGCCCTTGCCGGGCGCGGTCAGGACGACCTTGTCGATACCGGGACGCAGATGCTGCGAGAGGCCCTCGCGGTCACGCCACTTGCCGGTGTTGTCGATCAGGATGGCGTCCTTGATGCCGTACGCCGTGTAGTCGACCTCGGACGGGTCGTTGGCGTAGATCACCTTGATCGCGTTGCCGTTGGCGAAGATCGTGCCGGTCGCCTCGTCGACGGTGATCGTGCCCTGGAACTGGCCGTGGATGGAGTCCCGGCGCAGCAGCGAGGCACGCTTGACCAGATCCTGCTCACCGCCGCCACGCACGACGATGGCACGCAGCCGCAGACCGTTGCCGGAGCCTGCCTTCTCGATCAGCAGCCGGGCGACGAGGCGGCCGATGCGCCCGAAGCCGTAGAGCACGACGTCACGGCCCGCGCCGCCCTCGATCTTGTTGGCGCCCGTGGCGCCGGCGACGGCCTCCGCGGTGAACTCCGCCACCGACAGGCCGCGGTCGTCGGACTTGTACGTCGCGGCGAGCATGCCGATGTCGATCTGGGACGGGCCGAGGTCAAGAGCGGTGAGTGCCTGCAGGAAGGGCAGCGTCTCGGTGACCGACAGTTCCTCGCCCGCGATCTGCCGCGCGAACCGGTGGGTCTTCAGGATGCTGACCACCGACTTGTTCACCAAGGAGCGGCTGTGCAGCAGGACCGTCACATCCCGCTCGCGGTGCAGCTTCCCGATGATCGGGATCATCGACTCCGCGATCTCCTCGCGGTTCTTCCAGTTGGTGAACGAGTCGTCGTTGACAGTCACAGAAGTCTCTTTCGAGCTAGGCGGTGCTCATATGCTAACCCGCCTGTTCGAAGGGTCATGATCGGGGTCCCGGAGATAGTTGCATGCGCGGGCTAAATGTATCCGGCGTCCGGCGTGACGTGGGGTTCTCTGAGAGCTTCGTATGAATCCGTGAGGCGGTTGAACACGGTGGGCCCTGCGTCCGTATGGGGGCGAGGGATTTGTATGCCCGCTCGCTGGCCCCGAACGTAGGAGTACTGCCTTGAGACGCAATACGCGCAGGCGCCCGACCGGCCCACGACGCGCGACCTTCGCCGCGGTCGCGTTGATCCTGGGCGGCGGCGGGCTGGTGGCGACCAACATCTACGCCTCGGCGACCGAGGGCGGTGACGGCACCTCGGCCCAGAGCGGCGAGGCCACGATCGACTGCCCTGACGTGGGCAGCGAGTTGACCGAGATCCCGGACGCGGCCAGGACGGACGTCGACAACGAACTCGCCGCCCTGGACGGCCAGATAGCCGAGGCCTACCAGCAACTGCGGGCGGCGACAGCGGAACAGCGGCAGGACACCGGCTTCACCGACGGCTCGATCATGAACCCGCTGGAGGAGAAGCGGGGCGCGACGATCGAACGGATCGCCGTCGCGATCGGCAATGCCGGCGAGCGCCCCGAGGGGCTCGAAGCGCTGGCGGGTTGCGAACTGACCGTCCCCGAAGAGCAGCCGGAGGGCGGCCAGGCCGGAAACGGCCCCGTCGCCGCGGACTTCACCGACATCACCACGGTCCAGCCGAACGTCCAGCCCCCGGCCGCCCAAGACGGCGCCTCCCGCGGCACCTTCACCACCAGCTGCGGGGTCAACGAGAACGGCATCTTCAACTCCGACAACGTCATCGTCGCGCCGGGCGTCTCCAACGGCGCCCACCACTTCCACGACTACATCGGCAACCAGGCCAACGACGCCTTCGCCAGCGACGAGGACCTGGCCGCAGCCGACACCAGCTGCGAGAACCAGGGCGACAAGTCCTCGTACTACTGGCCCGTCCTGCGTCTGCAGAACGGCACCCAGGAGCAGGACGCCAACGCCCCGGGCGGCGGCATCGAGGGCAACGCCGGTGAGATCGTCACCCCCCAGGAGGTCACGCTGACCTTCCAGGGCAGCCCGACCGGCGAAGTGACCGGCATGCCCCGTCTGCTGCGCATCATCACCGGCGACGCCAAGGCCTTCGTCAACGGCACGGCCAACGCCAACGCGTCCTGGAGCTGTACCGGGTTCGAGGACCGGCAGTTGAAGGACAAGTACCCGCTCTGCCCCGAAGGCAGCGACGTGGTCCGCACGTTCAAGTTCCAGAGCTGCTGGGACGGCCGCAACATCGACAGCGCCAACCACCGCACCCACGTGGCCTTCGCCGCGGCCGACGGCACCTGCCCGGCCGGCTTCCAGGCCATCCCGCAACTGGTCCAGCGCATCGTCTACGACGTCGACGCCCCGAGCCTCGACGACGGCGGCCGTACGACCCCGCTCTTCGCGGTCGACGCCTTCCCCGAGCAGCTGCACAAGCCCGTCACGGACCACGGCGACTTCATCAACGTCTTCGACGAGGACCTGATGCGCGAGATGGTCGACTGCATCAATGAGGGCCGGCAGTGCGACGGCGGGGCGCTGCCGGAGGAACCGCAGCAGCCGGAAGAGCCGCAGGAACCGGAGGAGCCGCAGGAGACCCAGCAGCCGGAGCAGCCGCAGGAGACCGAGCAGCCCGAGGAGCCGCAGGAGCCTGCTGACCCGACCCCGACCGGCGACGACGGTCAGACCGAGCCCGCGACGCAGGCGCCCCCGGCCGCCACGCCGAGCAACGAGCCCCCGGCTGACGCAACCCCGTCCGCCACCGCCGACAAGCCGAAGACCTACGCCACCCCATCACCGACCCCGACCGCTGAAGACCCGGCCGAGACCGAACCGGCCGAGGCGATCGGATCGGCGACGGCCACGCCGACCCAGGCCCCGGCCCCCGTCGGAGCCGACCAGTCGCAGTCGGACGGAACCGAACCGCAGACGGCCGGCGGCTCACTCGCCGACACGGGCGCGAAACTGTGGCCTGCCGCAGCCGGATCCGTCCTGGTCATCGCAGGCATTGTGCTGCTGCGCCGCATCGGGCGCCGGGCGTGAGTGAGGGCCGCTGGGGGTGCCGATCGTCGACGCTCCCAGCGGCCGGGGCTCATGCCGAGGCGGGTGTGTAGTGGGTGGCGTCGTCGCCCTCGATGACATGGCTGAGCGTGCCGTCGATGCCGGCCGGGATGTCCCCGGCGACGGTCACGCGGTGCAGCAGACGCGGCAGGTCGCCGTAGTCGTCGGGGGCGTAGTGCTGGGTGATGCGGTTGTCGAACAGCACGAGGTCGCCGGGCTGCCAGGCCACCCGCACGATGTTCTCCGGGCGGGTGACGTACGACTGGAACAGGCGCAGCAGATCCCGCGACTCGGACGGGCCGAGCCCGACGATGCTCTGCGCGAACCCGCCGATGAACAGTCCGCGTTCCCCGGTCTCGGGATGGACGCGGACCACCGGGTGGGCGGTGCGGTACTTCCGGGAGACGAACCGCTTGCGGTGCTCGGCCGCCTTTTCGTTCCTCGGCGCCGCGTAGTCGTAGTCGTTGGTGTGCACCGCCCACAGCTTGTCTGCGAGCTCGCGCAGCGGCACGGGAAGGTCCCGGTACGCGGCCGCCGAGTTGGCGATGAGGGTGTTGCCGCCGTAGGGCGGGATCACGATGCCGCGCAGTGTGGACGCCTTCGGCGGGGTGCGTACGAAGGTGACGTCGGTGTGCCACTGGTTGGCGCGGATGCCCTCTTCGCCGTCGACGGGCAGGATGTGGGGCTGGCCGTCGACGGACGGGACGGTGGGGTGCGCGGTGGTGAGCTCGCCGAACAGGGAGGCGAAGCGGAGCTGGCCGGCGTCGTCGAGGTGCTGGCCGCGGAAGACCAGCGCCTTGTGTTCCAGAAGCGCGGAGTTGATCTCGGTGACGATGGCGGGGGCGAGGTCGGCGGAGAGGTCGACTCCGAGGATCTCGGCGCCGATACGGCCGCCGATCCTGATGATGTCGAAGTCGGTGCTGGTGGTCATGGCGCGGGTGTCCTTCCGGTGTGGGTGATCGGTGATCGGTGAGCGGTCGCGGGCGGTCAGGAGGTGATGGGCGCGGAGGGGCCGGTGGACCCCGGCGGCCCGAGCGGAGGGCCTACGCCCCGCAGCGCGCCGGGCGTGCGGCCTCGTCCCCAGCCGATGTCCCGGCGGTAACTGCCGAGCAGGCCGGTCCGGTCCAGGTGCTCCTCGTTCCGGGCGGGGGAGTCGTCGGGCAGCGGGCGGGTCAGGGGCGCCACGTACAGGGCGTCGACGGGGCAGTTCGCCTCGCACTGGAAGCAGGTCTGGCAGTCGTCACGGCGGGCGAGCACCGGGATGCCGTCCGCGCCCCGGTCGAAGACGTCGGTCGGGCAGACCTTGACGCACTTGTCGCAGGCGATGCAGCGCTCCGCCGAGACCAGCTCGATCATGAAGCCACCTCCAGCGCTGTCCGCAGGGTTTCGGTGCGCGTCCACACCCGGTCCAGGCCGCCGGTGACGATGCGGTGGTGCTGCCCGGGGTCCTGTTCAGGGAAGTCGAGCCGCTTGGCCATGCCGCGGGTCTCGGTACGGGCGAGCGCGGCGGCGTACATCCAGCGGGCATGCGCGGTCATCGCCACCGCCTGCCGGGCCCGCACCGTGTCCTCGCCCCCGGCGTGCAGGCCGGCGCGGCACCGCGCCCACAGCGCGTCGAGCACCTTCAACGAGGCGGTGAGCCGGTCCCCGTGGCGCAGGTAGTTCTTCTCGTACGGCAGCACTTCGCCCTGGACCGCGGCGACGACCTCACGGAAACCGTTGGCCGGCCCGGGCGTCCCCGTGGGCCGCAGCCCGGCGCCGCCCGCCGCCACCAGATGCCGGGTACCGACCCGGACGCCGAGCGAACGGGCGTGCCGAGCCGCGCCCAGGCCCGCCCAGGTGCCGGAGGAGATGGCCCACGCGGCGTTGTGGCTGCCGCCGCCGGTGAAGCCGCCGCAGATCAGCTCCCGGGTCGCCGCGTCCCCGGCCGCGTACAGCCCGGGGACGGTGGTGGAGCAGTCGTCGCCGGTGACGCGGATGCCGCCGGTGCCGCGCACGGTGCCCTCGGCGAGCAGCGTGATGGCGAAACGCTGGGTGAAGGGGTCGATGCCGAGCCGGTCGAAGGTGAGGAAGAAGTTGGGCTGGGCCAGCCGCATTGCTTTGCGGGCCGCGGCGTCGGCCCGGTCCAGGCGGCAGTACACCTTCTCGCTGAGCAGCGCACGCGCGATCACGGACCGGCCGCCCTGGCTGGCCGCCCCCTCCAGGACCGTGCCGTCCTCGCGGTAGAACGTCGCGAAGGAGTAGAACGCGGTCTTGGTGACCGAGGTGCCCTCGGGCGCAATGCCGTAGGCGTTGGAGAACTCCATCCCCGAAAGCTCCGCGCCCACCTCGGCGGCGAACAGCGCGCCATCACCGGTGTTGACGTTGCAGCCCAGGGCGCCGCTCAGGAAAGCGCAGCCGCCGGTGGCCAGGACGACGGCCCCGGCACGCACCCGGTACGGCTGCCCTGCCTGGCGCTGGTACCCCCTGGCCCCGGCGACCGCCCCCGAAGGGTCGGTGAGCAGTTCGGTGACCGGGCTGTGGTCGAGAACGCGTGCCCCTGCCCGCTGGACGCGGATCCGCATCCTGCGCATGTACTCCGGTCCCTGCAGACCGTTCCTGAGCTGCCTGCCGTCCGGCCCCGTGGGGAAGGGGTAACGCCCTGCCGCCGCCAGCTCGTTCATCCCGGCGTACGTCTGGTCCAGCACGCGCGCCATCCAGCGCCGGTCGGCCAGGTACCCACCGAGCGCCTCCCTGCTCGCCATGGCGGCCTCCCGCGCCGCGGGCTCCGGCGGGACGTACCAGACTCCGGTTCCGGCGGAGGCGCTGGCGCCGCTGGTGCCGCAGTAGCCCTTGTCGGCGAGGACCACGTCCGCCCCGTCCTGGGCGGCCTTGAGCGCGGCCCAGGTGGCCGCGGGCCCGCCGCCGACCACCAGGACGTCGGTGGTGAGCTCGGGCCCGCTCACGCCGGCCGTCCCTCTGCCAAGGCCGCCGTGGCCAGCCGGTTGGCGGGGCGGGCCAGGCCGTAGTGCTCGCGCAGGGTGCGGCCGGTGTACTCGGTACGGAACAGGCCGCGCCGCTGGAGGATCGGCACGACGTGGTCGACGAAGTCCTCCAGGGCGCCCGGCAGATGGGGCGGCATGATGTTGAAGCCGTCGGCGGCGCCCTGGGTGAACCACTCCTCAAGCTGGTCGGCGACCTGTTCGGGGGTGCCGGCGAAGACGCGGTGGCCGCGGCCCGCGCCGAGCCGGGCAATGAGTTCGCGCAGGGTGAGGCCGTCGCGACGGGCGAGTTCGGCGACGAGTGTGAAGCGGCTCTTGTTGCCGTTGATGTCCCGTACCTCGGGCAGGTCCGGCAGTGGCCCGTCCAGGGGCAGCCCGGTCAGATCAGTGCCGAGCATCCCGGACAGCTGAGCAAGCCCGTACTCCGGAACCTGAAGATCCGTCAGTTCCTGTTCCAGGGCGCGGGCTTCGGCCTCGGTGGAGCCGATGACGGGGGCGATGCCGGGCAGGACCAGCAGCTGGTCCTCGGTGCGGTGGTAGCGAGCCAGCCGGGACTTGAGGTCCTTGTAGAAGGCCTGGGCGTCGGCGAGGCTCTGCTGGGCGGTGAAGACCGCCTCGGCGTACTGGGCGGCGAACTCCTTGCCGTCCTCCGAGGAGCCCGCCTGCACGAGGAGCGGGTATCCCTGCGGGCTGCGCGGCACGTTCAGGGGGCCGCGCACCCCGAAGTACTCACCACGGTGGTCGATCTCCCGCACCTTGTCGGTGTCGGCGTAGACGCCGCGCTCCCGGTCGAGCAGGACCGCGTCGTCCTCCCAGCTGTCCCACAGCTTGGTGGCGACCTCCAGGAACTCCCGCGCGCGGTCGTAGCGCAGCCGGTGCTCCACGTGCTCGTCCTGCCCGAAGTTGCGGGCCTCGTTCACGGTGCCGGAGGTGACGATGTTCCAGCCGGCCCGGCCCCCGCTGATGTGGTCCAGGGAGGCGAACTTGCGGGCGGTGTGGAACGGTTCGTTGAAGGTGGTCGAGACGGTGGCGATCAGGCCGACGTGCTCGGTGACCGCCGCAAGGGCGGAGAGCAGGGTCAGCGGTTCGAAGCCGCCGAGCGCGTTGTGCCGGACGTTCCCCCACAGGGCGAGGCCGTCGGCGAGGAACACGGAGTCGAGCAGGCCGCGCTCGGCCGTCCGCGCGAGCTGCTGGAAGTAGCGCAGATCCGTGACCTTCTCGGGCTGGGTACGGGGGTGCCGCCAGGCGGCATCGTGGTGGCCGGCGTTCATCAGGAAGGCGTTCAGATGCAGGGTGCGTGGACCGGTGGAGGGCATGAGGGTTCCTCGGAAGGGGAGTGGGTCGGGCATGCGGCGGGGCTGGGTCAGCCGGCGGCGGGTACGCGCCAGGAGCTGAGCCGTCGTTCCACGGTCACCAGGAGCTGGTTGAAGGCGACGCCGATGGCGGAGATCGTGATGATGCCCGCGTACATCTGCGGGATCGCGAAGTTGTACTGCGAGGCGTTGATCAGATAGCCGAGGCCCGCCTTGGCGCCGATCATCTCGGCGGCGACCAGCACCAGGATGGACACCGCTCCCGCCAGCCGGATGCCGGTGAACATCACCGGCACGGACGCCGGCAGGATGACCTTCTGGAACAGCCGGGGCGCGGACAGGTCCATCGACCTCGCGAGCTTGAGCAGGGTCGGGTCGACGTTGCGGACCGCGCTGATGGTGTTGAGCAGGATCGGCCAGGTGCACGCGTACACCACGATCGAGATCTTCGAGGTCTCCCCGATGCCCAGCAGGAGCACGAACACCGGCAGCAGGGCCAGTGCGGCGGTGTTGCGGAACACCTCCAGCAGTGGTCCGAGGAGGTCGGCGACCGGCCGGTACCAGCCGATCAGCGGGCCGAGCGGTACGGCGAAGGCCACGGCGAGTCCGAATCCGCTGAACGAGCGCACCAGGCTGGCGCGCGCGTTGTCGGCCAGCTGGCCGTCGGCCGCCAGCCCCCACCAGGCGCGGGCGACTTCGCTGAAGGGCGGCAGGAACGTCCGGTCGACCAGACCGAGCCGCGGCGCGGTCTCCCAGAGCAGCAGCAGGGCCACGATGGCCGCGGACTTCGTCGCCCCGGCGAGCAACAGGCGCGCCGACCGGCGGACCCGGGCAGGGACGGAGGGCGCTCGGCGCGCGGCCGCTTGCGCTGCCCCGCCTGTCTCCGACGCGCGGGGAGGAACGGGGGAGAGGGCCGGGAGGGGCTCGGCGGCCTCCACCGCGCCGGGTGCCGTGGTCTTGTCGGTGGCGGTGCCGGTCGTCGTGCTCATACGGATGCCTCCTCCTTCTCCAACTGCTGGGCCCTGGCCACTTCGTCGTGCAGCAGCGACCAGATCTCGTGCCGGTAGCGCACGAACTCGGCACTGGAACGCAGGTCGTCCGTCGCCGTACGGGAGTCGAAGGCGACCGGCACGATCTGCTTGATGCGGCCCGGCCGCGATGTCATGACAGCGACGCGCTGTCCCAGGTAGACGGCCTCGTCAATGCCGTGCGTGATGAAGACGACGGTCTTGCCGGTGCGCTGCCAGATACGCAGCAGTTCGTCCTGGAGCGACTCCCGGGTCTGGGCGTCCAGGGCGGCGAACGGCTCGTCCATCAACAGCACATCGGGGTCGTAGGCGAGGCTGCGGGCAATCGCCACGCGCTGCCGCATCCCGCCCGACAGCTCATGCGGATGGCGGCCCTCGAACCCGGTCAGGCCGACCAGGTCGAGGAACTCCCGGGCGCGTGCGGCCCGTTGACGGCGGGGCACGCCGGTGGCCTCCAGGCCGAACTCGACGTTGCCCTGCGCCGTGCGCCACGGCAGCAGCGCGTACTGCTGAAAGACGATGCCCCGGTCCAGGCCCGGTCCTGTGACGGGTTCGCCGTCCAGCAGGATCCGCCCGCCGGTGGGGCGGGTGAGTCCGCCGAGCAGCTCCAGCAGGGTCGACTTTCCGCAGCCGCTCGGACCGACGAGGACGACGAACTCGCCCGCCGCTATCTCCAGATGGATGCTGTCGAGGGCGGTGAAACGGGTGCTGTGCCGATCTCCCGCTCGGTCCTTGACCGTGAATTCTTTCCGCACGTCCTCGAACACGATCTTTGGAAGGGCGGATTGCGTGGTGGATTCCGGCATCAGAATCAGCTCCCGCTCGTGGAGGCGGCGGTGTTGAATTCGTTGGTGTAGAGGTCCGAGAGCTTGACCTGGCCCTTGTCGATGTCGCCGCGTTCGCTCAGCCAGTCGATCCACAGCTGGAGTTCCTTGCCGGTGATCCGGCCCGCGGTTTCCGCGACTCCATAGGAATGCCAGTACTTCAGTGGCGCGGCGTCCTCGTTCCGGCCGCGCTTGTTCACGATGTCCGTCATCCGGGCGATGACTTCTTCCCGGGGCGTGGCACGGGCCCACTCGATGGCCTTTCCGACGGCGGTGACGAAGGTCCGCGCGGTGTCGGGGTTCTGCTGGAGGAGGCGGTCCGTCATGACATAGGTGCCGGCGCTGAATGCGCCGAGCAGTTCGAAGTCGGTGAACAGCGGGCGGATACCCCCGGTCGCCAGGGCCTTGTCGCGCAGCACGCCGCCGAGGACGGCCACGTCGATCTGCTTCTGCCGCAGCGACTGCTCGGTGTTGACCGGCGGCACCACGAGGGGCTCGACCTTGTCGATGTCCCCTTGGGACAGGCCGCCGCGCTGAAGGTAGATGTCGAGCATGGCCTCGGCATGAGCGCCGAGGGTGTTCATCCCGACCTTCTTGCCGATCAGGTCCCGGGCGGAGCGGATCGGGCTGTCCTTGAGGACGTAGTAGCCGCTGTAGGCGTGCTTGTCGGAGCCGTAGTAGCTGATGACCGCCTTGACGGGCGCCTTGTTCGCGGCCAGTTTGACGACCGCGCCGTTGAACGCGCCGCCGAAGTCGACCTGGCCCGTGGCCGCGGACTGGATGTCCTGCGGACCGCTGATCGTGTTGCCGACCCACTCCAGCTTCACGTCCTGCAGATAGCCGAGGTCCTCGGCCAGTTCGGGCAGGGTGACCTGGCCCGCCCAGCCCTGGTACCGGAGCGTTCGGGTCTGGCCCTTGCCGGACGTGGCTCCGGTCGCGGCCGTACCGCAGCTCACGACGACCGTCGAAAGACCTAGCAGAGTGAGGAACTGACGTCGGGTCGATGCCGTGGTGGCAGCCATGAAAAGGTCCTGTTCGGGAAACTGGTTCAAGGAAATGGCAGACGTCGAACGACGGAAAACAGACCTCTGGACCTCGGCGGAAATGTCTCCGAGGAGTCCGACGTCTGTGAGAACAGCGGCTCGGCACACAAGCCGACTGTGAAAACGGAGCAAAGGGGAACTGCGGCGGCTGTCAGCGGGTGTGACAACAGGCGGCACAGATGGCGCTGGCCTGACGTCGCAGATCGACGTGCAGGCGCGCGGCGAGGTTCTCGGTCTTGCTCACGGCACGAGAGTTGCAGCGAATTCCGGCCAGGTCAATGTCGCTTGGGCCTGCGTCTCATACTCGCAATGGTCCGACATGCGACTGAAGTACCGCGTTCACATTTCTCCGGACAAGTGGTGCGTGGCGACCGCCGTGTGTGCCGGACTCGGGCCCGGCAGCGCCGCGTGTGTTTGCTCCTGGCCCGCGCCACCGACGTACCGGTGGACGGGATACGGATCTGTGATGTCACAGTGCCCTGGCCGCCCAGGCCCTGACGTCCGCGTCGGGTCCGTCGTCGCCGTGGCCAGGGCCGCTCGGGCGTCTTCGTCGGCACGGTGCCGGCAAGATCTGCCAGGACGCGAAGGGCCGGGTGACATGAGTGAGCCGGTCGGCGCCCGCGGGCACCGACCGGCTGCTGGAGCCTACTCGGCCGGGTTCAGGCCCACGGATCGGTGAACGACCGTCCGGGCACCGGCTTGGTGACCAGAGCGAGGGCGGTGAAGAAATTGACCTGGCCGATGGCGATGGTCAAGGTGGCGAGCGCCTTGTCGTCGTAGTGCTCGGACACCTCGGCATACAGTTCGTCCGACACCCGCTCGCCGTCCGTCGAGGGCTGGAGCACCGCTTCCACCAGAGCCAGCGCGGCTCGCTCCGCGCCGGTGAAGTACGGCGAGTCCTGCCAGGAGGACACCGAAGTGATCCGCTCCTCGGCCTCCCCGGCCTGGCGGAGGAAACCCGTGTGCAGGACGGTCAGATAGGTGCTGCCCACGATCTGCCCGGCGCGCAGCTGGACCAGACTGATCGTGGCCCGCGGCACCGACTGATTGCCGACGGCCTTGAACAGAGAGGCCGACACCTCCGCCATCGCGGGAACAAGCTTCGTGGGGTCTTCGGCCATGCGGGGCCGCATCGGAATCTCAGCAGTGATCGAACGTGCCATCATCGTCTTCCTTTCGGGCATCACGTTGCTTTCACTGCACTGACGGATGCCGACGCGGAAGTGTGACCGCTCGTGTCATCACGTATGTGTTGCCGATGTCGGGATCGCCGTAGAAGAAGAACAGCTCCAGCGCCTCGCGCTGATCGCGCCGCAGATAGAAGCGCCATGTGTACGTCGTGGGCGGCTCAGCTGCGGCTGAAGCATCGGCCACAGCCGCACGCATCGCCACTCCGGTCCGGGTCGTCAGGGTGAGGTGTACGTCCTGCCCGTCGGCGTCGTCGGTCAGTTCCCAGGTCCCCGTGCCGGAGACCCGCCAGCCGTCGTCGAAGTCGAAGTCCTGGCCGTCGAGCCGCTGCAGAACAGCCGTACCGTCCGGACGGAGCGTCATGCGGGTGCCCTCGATGCACTTCCAGCTTCCCGCGACCTCGCCGACCGTGGCGTCGTGCAGCCCCGTGCCCTCGTAGTACTGGTACGGGCCCGCGCACGCACTCAATAGGGATAGCACCATCGCCGCAATCCCGAGGATGAGTGCCCGCCCCCACGGCTTTCCCACCGCCAGCCCCCTGCCGCAGCCCGAATGGACCCACCTGGGCAGGCAGGCCATGACGAGGACACCCTGGCAGACATGTTGAACGCGTTCAACTCCGGGGATGTGGTGGCCCGCCCCCGCCACGGCCGCCCGCGATCAGTTCGCCGACCAGCGCTTTCACACCACAGGCCCTAGGCTCGAAGAGCGCGCGCCCACGGACAGGAGCCATCGTGGACATCGACACGGTCGCCGACGAGCTGTACGCGCTGCGGCCGGAGGACTTCACCGCGGCGCGCAATACCCGCATGGCCGCCGCCCGCACAGCCGGCGACCGCGCCCTCGCGGAGAAGATCGGCAAGCTGCGCCGCCCCAGCCTGGCGGCCTGGGTCAGCAACCTCCTGGTCCGTGAACGCCCCGAAGAGGTCCAAGCGCTGCTCCGGCTCGGGGAAGGGCTGCGGCGAGCCCATCACGACCTGGACGGGGGGCAATTGCGGGAGCTCAGCGGCCAGCAGAAGACCCTGATCCGCGCGCTCTCCCGGGAGGCCGGACAGCTCGCGGCGCAGGCCGGTCATCCGGTCGGCGAGGATGTGGGGCGCGAGGTGGAGGCGACCCTGCATGCCGTCCTGGCCGACCCCGAGGCGGCCGAGGAATGGGCGAAGGGGCGGCTGGTCAGACCGTTCGAGGCGATCGTCGGCTTCCCCGATGTCAGCCCGAGCGCGGTACGCCGCGCCGCCACCCCACCTCCGCCCACACCCCGCCCGGCGAAACGCCGCGACGACGAGGCGCTGGACCGGGCCCGCCGGGACGCCGACACGGCCGTACGCGACCTGCGGGCGCTGGAGGACGAGGCGGCCGAAGCCGGGCGGGAGCACGAGACGGTGCAGGAGAGGACCGCCCAACTGCAGCATCGGGTCAGTGAGTTGACCGAGGAGCTGAGCCGCGTCGAGGGAGACCACCGCCAGGCACGTGAGGAACAGCGCCAGGCGCGCGAGAAGCTGAGGGCGGTCGAACGCCGAGTGCGTGAGGCCAGACGACGTGCGGACGCGGCAACTGCCCGACTGGAGCGCCACCAGGGGTAATGATCTCCTCATGAACGAGATCACTCTGATGTCGGACCCCAGGATCGCGGCCATACCGGTCCAGGAATGCGGCGAGCCCCTCGTCGACGTCCGCAGCGACGGCGCCCTCCTGGTCGACCCGCGCAAGACCGACCCCGAAGGCGCCTTCGCCCACCTGCGCCGAGGCGTCCTCCAACGGCTCGTCACCGCCCAGGACTTGCTGCCCGACGGACTGCGCCTGCTGTTTGTCGAGAGGTACCGCCCGCTCTCCCTGCAACGCCGCTATTTCGAGGAGTACGCGGCCGAGTTGCGGACGGCCCACCCCGACTGGTCCACCGCCCAAATCCACGCGGCCGCAAGCCGCTACGTCTCCCCGCCCGACATCGCCCCGCACAGCGCCGGAGCCGCCGTCGACCTCACCCTCGTCGACGCCCACGGACACGAACTCGACCTCGGCACCCGCCTCAACGCCAGCCCCGAAGAGAGTCAGGGCGCCTGCTACACCGGCGCCGACAACATCACTGCCGAGGCCCGTGAGAACCGCGAGATCCTCAACACCGCCATGATGGCTGCGGGCTTGGTGAACTACCCGACGGAGTGGTGGCATTGGTACTACGGCGACCGCTACCAGATTCATTCGCAGTGCATCGGGCTTCAGCCCGGTGGTGAAGCGAATCTTGTCGTGGCGACGCGGAGCGTCGCGGAATCTTGGTCGGCGGAGCTGGACATTGTGTGTTCACCATCCGTGGCGCGGAGCGCCGCGATGGGCGATCCCGGCGGAGCCGGGTAACTCACGCGGGCCGGTTCTGCTGTTCGATGTACTGCCTGACGACGGAGAGCGGGGCGCCGCCGACGGTGCCGGCGAAGTAGGAACCGGACCAGAGCTTGTTGGCCCGCCAGTAGTGGCGTACCAGGTCGGGGAATTCCTGGCGCAGACGGCGGGAGGAGACACCCTTGAGGGAGTTGACGAGCTTGGTGACGGCGACCTCGGGCGGGAAGTTCACCAGGAGGTGGACGTGGCTGTCCTCGCCGTTGAACTCCACCAGCTCGCACTCGAAGTCCGCGCACACCGACCGCATGATCTCCACCATGCGTCTCAAGTGAGCATCCGTGAACACCTTGTGCCGAACCTGGTCACGAAGACCAAGTGCACATGCATCACGAAAACACAGTGCCGGCCAGTTCTGATCGTCTGCATCTCGCCCATAACCCAAGTATGTATCGTGGCCGTCATGCAGCTTCGGTACGCCTTCAGGCTGTACCCGGACTCCGGCCAACGCACCGCACTGGCCAAGGCGTTCGGGTGCGCCCGCGTCGTATTCAATGACGCGGTGCGTGCCAGAGAGGACGCCCGCCGTGCGGGCGGGGCATTCCCGGCGGCCGGCGCACTGTCCAGGAAGCTGATCACCGAGGCGAAACAGACCGACGCACGGTCGTGGCTGGGCGAGGTCTCCGCCGTCGTGCTCCAGCAGTCCCTGCGTGATGCCGAGACGGCCTACAAGAACTTCTTCGCCTCCCTCAAGGGCGAGCGCAAGGGTCCCAAACTGGGGGCGCCGAGGTTCAAGTCCCGTAAGGACGCCCGGCAGTCGATCCGTTTCACCGCCAACGCCCGCTGGTCGGTCACTGCCTCCGGGAGGCTGAACCTTCCCAAGGTCGGCGCGGTGAAGGTGAAGTGGTCACGCACCCTACCCGCCACCCCGACCTCGGTCACCGTGATCAAGGACGCGGCCGGACGGTACTTCGCCTCCTTCGTCATCGACACCGACCCGGCGGCCGACGCCACCCGCATGCCCGACACCGACCAGAGCATCGGCATCGACCTGGGCCTGACCCACTTCGCCGTCCTCTCCGACGGCACGACAATCGACTCCCCGAGGTTTCTGCACCGCGCCGAGAAGAAGCTGAAGAAGGCCCAACGCGAGCTGTCCCGCAAACAGAAAGGATCCAAGAACCGTGAGAAGGCCCGCCTCAAGGTCGCCCGCGCCCACGCACAAGTCACGGACGCCCGCCGTGAGTTCCACCACCAGCTCTCCACTAAGCTGATCCGCGACAACCAAGCGATCGGCGTGGAAGACCTGGCGGTCAAAGCACTCGCACGCACAAGACTGGCCAAGAGTGTGCATGACGCCGGCTGGGCACAGTTCGTGCACATGCTGGAGTACAAAGCGGTCAGGTACGGGCGGTACTTGGTGAAGATCGGCAGGTTCGAGCCGACCTCCCAGACCTGTTCAGCCTGCGGGGTCAAGGATGGCCCCAAACCTCTCCACATCAGGCAGTGGACCTGTGCCGCCTGCGGTGCGGTCCATGACCGGGACCACAACGCCGCGAAGAACGTGAAAACGGCCGCCGGACTGGCGGTTACAGCCTGTGGAGCGCAGGTAAGACCAGGACTCGTCCCGGCACAGCGCGACGAAGCAGGAAGCCATGGATTCTCACCCGAACCCCGTGCCGCGTAGCGGCACAGCAACGGACGAGAAGGCCAGAATCCTCGGGCTTCAGCCCGAGGAGCAAGTCAATGGGCATGGAGCACGGGCGTCGGCAGCGCGATCTTCGGCCCGTGGGAAATGGGCTGAAGGGCCCTCAGGCCACAGCGGCGGGTTCGGGAAAGGTGACGCCGGTCAGCTCCTCCGAGACGGTCCACAGGCGGCGGGCCGTTGCCGGGTCGCTGGCCGCCGCCGAGCGGCTGACCAGGGTCGGGGCGCCGCGCATCTCGAACATGCCGTCCGGGCCGACGAAGCTCGCGCCGGGCAGGTCCTGGACGCAGGCGTAGAGGGTCGGCAGTGCGCCGGCCTCGCTGTCCTGGGCGATGAGACGGTTGCCCAGACGCATGAAGACGCGGCGCAGGAAGCTGGCGTCGTGTCCCTGGAGGTTGGTGGCCGCCCAGCCGGGGTGCGCGGCCAGGGCGCGTACAGACGAGCCCGCCTCGGCGAGTCGGCGCTGGAGCTCGAGCGTGAAGAGCAGGTTGGCGAGCTTGGACTGGCTGTAGGCGGTCATCGGCTGGTACTCGCGGGCCAGGTCGAGGTTGTCGAAGTGGATGCGGGGATTGCCCGGGACCTTGTGCGCCGTGGACGACAGGGTCACCACGCGGTCGGTTATGTGCGGCAGCAGCAGGTTCGTCAGGGCGAAGTGGCCCAGGTGATTGGTGCCGAACTGCATCTCGAAGCCGTCCTTGGTACGGGCCTCGGGGATGTTCATGACCCCGGCGTTGTTGATGAGCAGGTCCAGGTCGCCGTGCCAGTCAGCGGCGAACTCGCGGACCGAGGCCAGGTCGGCGAGGTCCAGGCGGCGTACTTCCACGCTGCCGTTCACGTGCTCGGCGGCGCTCTCGCCGCGTCGGGGGTCCCGTACGGCGAGGACCACATGGGCGCCCGCGCCGGCCAGCGCCTTGACGGTGGTGAGGCCGATGCCGCTGTTGGCGCCGGTGATGACAGCGGTGCGGCCGGTGAGGTCGGGGAGGGCGGTGGTGGCCCAGGGCTGGGGGTGCTGGTTCTTTGCCATGCCCCCAATGTATTCGGTGATAACAATGTATGCAACGTTCACAATGTGGGCGTTGCTCACACGCCGCTAGGGTTGGGGCATGAGGAACCGCTCCTACCACCACGGAGACCTGCCCGCCCAGCTGCTCGCCCGCGCCGAGCAGACACTGCGCGAGAGAGGCTCGGGCGCACTGTCGCTGCGGGAACTTGCCCGTGACATCGGGGTGAGCCCCGCCGCGCCCAGCCGCCACTTCAAGTCCAAGCAGGCCCTGCTGGACGCGCTGGCGGCGACGGGGTTCGAGCGGCTGGCCGATGCCATCGCGGCCTCTCAGGAGGGGGTGGGCGAGTCCTTCGCCGAGCGGCTGGACGCGGCGACCCGCGCCTACGTGGGATTCGTCGCGGCCAACCCCGCCCTGCTCGACCTGATGTTCTCGGTCAAGCACAGCCCGGAGGCGTCCGAGACCCTGAGCGCGGCCGCCCACCGCTGGTCCGAGCAGCTCCTCGAACTGATCAGCGATGGGCAGCGCAGGGGAGAGGTGCGCGAGGGGCCGCTGGAGCGTGTCGCGCTGCCGGTCTTCGCGGCTCTGCACGGATACGTCGGCCTGCTGGTGGCCGGCATGCTGCCGCCCCAGGTGTCCGAACACGGACTGGACGACGTCATCGCGTCCATCCTGCGCGGGTGCCGGCCGGACTAGACCCGCGCAGGACTCGGGTCAGGTCACGGCAGGGTGACCACCTGGATGTTGAACGTGTGCGACCCCACACCGTGCGCGATCCCCATGAACAGCAGGGCGAAGTGCTCCTGCCCGCGGGCGCTGGTGATGCCCCCGATGTCCAGCTGGGACGACGGCGGCCAGCCGAGGTCGGTGAGCAACTCTCCGGTCGTCCGCTTGGCTTCGGCGCTGTCGCCGGAGAGGAAGACGGTGCTCGGTCCGCTGAGACCGGCCGGGGCGGCCATCGCGGTGGAGTCCATGGTGCACAGCGTCTTGACGACGCGGGTCTCGGGGAACGCCGCCTGGATCTGTTCGGCCAGGCTGCTGTTGGGGTGTGAGAGTTCGACGTAGTCGTCGGAGAGGCCGACCCCGACGTCGATCAGCAGGGTGCCGGCCAGCGCGGGCGCGCCGATGGAGTGCAGCAGCTCGACGGAGACGTTCCCCGGTGTGGCGTTGACCAGAACCTCCGCGTGGGCGGCGGTCTCGCTCAGTCCTGCTACGGGTAGGCCGAGTTCCTTTCGCTCGTCCGGCCTACGGGAGCCAAGGAGTACATCGTGTCCCGCGGCGCTCCATCCGTGGGCCAGTGCTCGGGCGACATTGCCGGTGCCAAGTAGTCCTATACGCATGCCGTGACGCTAACCGCTGCCGCGGCTCGGCCCATCGGGCCGCGGGCCCAGGTCGGACGGCACCAAAGTCGTAGTCCTGTGGGCCGGGGGAGGCAGACTCCGGTTGTGAGCCCGGCGGGTCCGTCGAAGACTTGGCCAGGGGTTGAGCAACCCCACGCACCGGCACACGAGAGGACCCCCATGGCAATCGCAGTGAACATCGCCTGGCCCGGAATCACCCCCGAGGTGTACGAAGCCGCCCGTGACCGCGTCGGCTGGGAAACCGACGTGCCGGACGGACTCGTGCTGCACGGGAGCTGGTTCGACGACGGCGGTTTCCACGCCTTCGACATCTGGGAGTCGGAGGGGCAGTTCGCACAGTTCATCGCCGGCCGGATCGAACCGGTGATCAAGGGCGAACTGGGCGTACAAGGCGACCCCCAGGTGACAGCGGCCCCGCTGCACCGGCGCTTCGTCCCTCCGGGCGTCAGCGGAGCAGCCTGACGACAGCGGCGTACGCCCTGGCGAGTACATGAGGTTGCTCCCGCCGTCAGACGCCCCGCGCGGGGCTGCTCGGCAGGCTGTTCTTCGTGAAACTCAGCCGCCCCGCCCGCCGGGCCACCCTCGTCGTCCATGTCGTCGCCTCCGCCTCCTGGCTCGGGCTCACACTCGGCCTGCTCGCCCTGGGCGGCACCGCCGCGGGCACCGGCTCACCGGTGACGGTGGAGGCGTCGGTGCGGGCCATGAAGCTGTTCGCGGACTGGCTCCTGCTCCCCGTGGCGTTCCTGACGCTCCTCAGCGGCCTGCTGCTCTCCCTGGGCACGGTCTGGGGGCTGGCCAGGCACCGGTGGGTCTACACCAAGTTCTGGCTGACCCTGGCCACCACCACCGCCACGGTCTTCGCGCTGCGCCCCGGGGTGAACTCCGCGGTCACCGCCGTCGCCGCGGGCGGCCCGCTGCCCGATGCGGGTGATGTCCTGTTCGGCCCGATCGTGTCCCTGACCGCCTACGTCTTCATGACGGTCATCTCGGTCCTCAAGCCCTGGGGCCTGACCCGGCGCGGCCGACGGCTGCGCACCCCGGCCGCCCGCCCCGAGCGGGTACGCCAGACGGCCTGAGCCCCCGTCAGTCGTCGAAGCGGTGGCGGGAGGACTCGATGTGGCCCAGGTGCGTGCGCGTCCAGCGGCACAGGCCGTCGATCGTCTCGCGCAGTTGCTGGGCCGGCGCGGTGAGGGTGTACTCGACGCGCGGCGGCACGGTCGGGTACACCGTCCGCTCCACCAGTCCGTTGCGCTCCAGCATGCGCAGGTTCTGGGTGAGCATCTTGTGGCTGATGCCCTCGACCTCCTTGCGCAGCTCGCTGAACCGCAGCGTCCGGTCACCGAGGAACTCGATGATCAGCAGCGCCCACTTGTTGGCGACGTCCGAGAAGATCTCCCGCGCCAGCGAGTCCGCGCGCGCCAGGTCCGCGTCCTCGGCAGTGCCCCTGACCTGCTTGGTCACCATGAGGTTCCCCCGTCACCGAAAAGTGCGTTCTTCCATGTCAACACACACTCTCCTACGGTTCCTGAGTAACCACAAGAGAGCACGAGAAGGGCTCACACCATGGCCATCACCCTCCTGAACCCCGGCGGACTTCCGCAGATCGACGCCTATCGGCAGGTGTCGATCGCGACCGGCTCCAAAATGGTCTTCGTCGCCGGGCAGGTCGCCTGGGACGAGCAGGGCGCCACGATCGGCGAGGGCGACCTCGCCGCCCAGGTCGAGCGCTGCTACCTCAACGTGGCCACCGCCCTGGCCGAGGCCGGCGCCTCCCTGGCGGACCTGGCGAAGCTGACCGTCTACGTCGTCGACTGGACCCCCGACAAGATGCCCCTGCTCATCGAGGGCATCGCCCGCGCGACCACGGCCCTCGGGGTGACCCCGGTACCGCCCGCCACACTGATCGGCGTCGCCGCCCTCGACGTCCCCGAACATCTGGCGGAGGTCGAGGCCACCGCGGTCATCGACTGACGCGACGGGGCGTGGTGATCCGGGTGACGGCCTCCACGGTCAGTCCGGGTCGAAGGGCCTCTCCAAATGGATCCGGCTACGACGCATCCACGCGTCGGTGAGCTCCCGGTACGTCCATGTCGAATGGGTGCTTTCCCGATCGACGTGAAGGTGAAGGCAGTACACCCAGTACTTTCAGGAGCGCCCGATCATGACCGTGACCTCAGACATGGCCATCACCCTCGACGGCTACATCGCCGGCCCCAATGTCTCCCTCGACAACCCCGGAGGCGACGGCGCCGAGCCGATCTTCGAGTGGATCCACACCCTGGCGAGCTGGCGGCAGCGCCAGGGCATGACCGGCGGCGAGGAGAACCGCGACTCCGAGCTGATCCGCGAGTGGTTCGACGCCACCGGAGCGGTGGTCATGGGCCGGACGATGTACGACCTGGGCGAGGAGTTCTGGGGCGACAACCCGCCCTTCAAGACCCCCGTCTTCGTGCTCACCCACCGCCCCAGGCCGACCCTCGTCAAGGAAGGAGGTACCACCTTCACCTTCGTCACCGACGGCATCCACAGCGCCCTCGACCAGGCGAAAGCCGCCGCGGGGGACCGGAACGTGGACATCGCGGGCGGGGCGGACACCGTGCAGCAGTACCTCAGGGAGGGCCTTATCGACGAACTCCAGCTGCATGTGGTGCCCGCGCTCCTCGGTGCGGGGCTGCGGCTCTTCGACGGAATCGGCGCCGAGCAGCGGAACCTCGAGGCGGTCGGGGTGGTGGACACGCCCCTCGCGACCCATCTGAAGTACCGCTTCGTGAAGTGAGCCGCTTGACCTTGTCGCAACGGCAACGTTTCTACTGGGGGCCATGCGAATCGGAGAGCCCAACGACGCGGTGAAGGCATTGAGGAAGGCCGTGCGATGGTCGTTCGCGGCCCTGGTGCCAGGAGAGCTCGTGCTCATCCTGTGCCTGGCCGGGGGAGTGACCATACCGCCAGGCGCACGGCTGGCCATGGAGTCGGCGATGCTCGCCGTCGGGATCGCGGCGAGCAGCCTGCTCTCCCTCGACTACCGGCGCCACCGCCGCGAGGGTCTGCACCGCCATCCGGCTCTCCTCGCCGCGATCGCCGACTCCGTCCCGGCCGTCGTGCGCAAACTGACCGCCCACGAGGTCTTCCTCTCCACCAGCTTCCTGCGCTGGGTGACCCGTCGAGGCCCGCACGGCGTACGCGACGGCGACCAGACCGTCCCGTACGCCCCGGGCCAGACGGCGGTCATGTACGGCTTCTTCTTCGTCTGCGTCGTCGAGACCGTGGCCCTCGCCTTCCTGATCCCCTGGCCGATCGTCCACGCCGTCACCCTCGTCCTCGACATCTGGGGCTGCTACTTCGTCATCGCCCTGCACGCCTCCTGCGTGGTCCGCCCTCATGTGATCGGCCCCGGCGGCTCGCTGCGTCTGCGCTACGGCGCCCTGCTGGACATCCGTATCCCGGCCGACCGCATCGCCTCCGTCCGCCAGGACCGCAAGTTCCCGGAGAGCAAGCTGGGGGCCGTGGACGAGAACGGCGTCTCCGACCTGGCCGTGGCGGGCCAGACGACCGTCACGGTCGAACTGACCGAGCCCGTCCGCTACATACGCGCGCTGGGCAAGCCCGCCGAGGCACGGACCTTCCGCTTCTACGCCGAAGACGCGGGGGCCGCGGTGGCCGCGCTGAGGGCGGCGTTGTCAGCGACCCCGCCTACCGTCGAGGCATGACCGACGGCCGGCCGTAGCATGATCGGCATGACGGCTGGAGGCGAGGAGCTGACCGGGGGCTCGGCGAACGCCGGCGCGGTCTTCCGTAGAGGCGGGCTGGTCGACCGCCCCGCGCCGCCCAACGCCCGCGCCCTTCATACCCACTTGCTCGCACTGAGGAAGCACGGTTTCAACGCGGCGCCGACCCCGATCGGCCTCACCGACGACGGCCGCGAGCAACTGACCTTCATCCCCGGCACGGTGGCCCTGCCACCCTTCCCTGACTGGGCACTGACCGACACCGCCCTCGCGTCGGTGGGACGCCTCCTGCGCCAATTCCACGATGCGAGCGCGGCCGTGGGTGTCGAGGCCGGCGTCGAGTGGCAGGCGGACCTCGCCGATCCGGCCGGAGGCACGGTCGTCTGCCACAACGACGTGTGCCCGGACAACGTCGTCTTCCGCGACGGCCGCGCCGCAGCCCTCATCGACTTCGACTTCGCGGCCCCGGGTCGACCGGTGTGGG
The DNA here is from genome assembly GCF_036173105.1 of Streptomyces sp. NBC_00287. Classification (NCBI taxonomy): domain Bacteria; kingdom Bacillati; phylum Actinomycetota; class Actinomycetes; order Kitasatosporales; family Streptomycetaceae; genus Streptomyces; species Streptomyces sp. NBC_00287. The sequence goes on along the minus strand of NZ_CP108053.1, from coordinate 354,754 downwards.
ACCTCGCCATGGCCGCCCGCTACTGGGTGCCCATGCTCGACCCCGAATCCGCGGCCGCCCTCTACCCCGCCGCACTCGACGCACCCACACGCCTGCGCACTCTCGCCGATGCCTACGGCCTACCGCCGCGCGAACGCGCCGAGTTGCCCGGAGTCATCGAGCAGGCCACGGAAACCTGCCGGGCCTTCGTCGGTCGCCGGGTCGCCGACGGTGACCCGGTCTACCAGCGCATGCTCGCCGAGCGCGGCGGTTGGCAACGGTGGGACCGCATTCAGGCGTGGCTGGCAGCCCGGCGAGACGCGTTCACGGCCGCATTGCTGGACTGACCAGCCTTACTGACAGAGCGCGTCGATGTCCTCGGCGTACGTCGGGAACTCCGCCCGTGCGTCGGCGATGATCGCCTGCGCGGTCCGGCGCGCAGTGGTCGCGTGGCGTTGCGCGAGCGAGGTGAGCGTCGGGTCCGGACGGCTCGTGTGGTCGTCGTATTCTACGGCTTCCATCGGTCCGATGCCGTCCGCGAGGACCCACAGGAAGTCGGACAGATTCCCGGCGACGACACCGCAGGCGCCCTCGGAGCCCATGAAGACCACCGGCTGTTCGGCGAGGGGGGGGCGGGGACGTATGCACCAGAGGGCGGCGAGTCCGCCGGTGCCGTCCTGCCCGAAGACGCGGTAGGCGCCGCCGTCGAGGTCGTGGTTGCCGGTCCAGTTGCGCAGCCAGTCGGTGGTCTCCTCGGGGGAGTCGAAGGCGGCGTAGGGCTCGAAGTCGATGCCGTTGCCCTCGTCGTAGTCGAACTCCAAGGCGGAGATTTCGGCCAGGGCCGGCGGCAGTGCGCGGTCGTCAACAGTCGTTTCTGTCACGCGCGCAGACTAGCCGCCGGCTCTGACAACGGTCGCTCAGATGCCGCAGGTGGGCGCGGACCAGTAGGGGGAGGGGTCGAGCGCGACGTGGGTGTGGTCGTTGTGGCCGGGGTAGCCCGGGCCGAGGATCTCCGAGAAGCCGTGCGTGCGGGCCTGTTGGGCGAGGCGGCACAGGGTCGGGGAGCCGGTGAGGTCGGCGGCGTCGCCGTAGAGGTGGCGGCTGGTGGACGAGCCGCCGACGGCGCTGTTGCAGGCGTAGGAGCGGAAGCCGCTGGAGACGGTGATCGGGACGTCGCCGAGCGCGTGCCGCATGGCTTCCAGCTTCCACATGGTCTTCAGGGCGTTCGCCTTGGCGGTGGCCGCGGAGACGGCGCCGCCGGACCAGTCGGAGTTGCAGCGGTTGAGCTCGGCGTAGCTGAAGTGGATCGGGGTGCAGTCCGCGTCCTGGAGGGCGTAGAGCTTGTTGAAGGTCGCCGATCCCGCGACTCCGTCGGCGGCGAGCCCGTATGCGGACTGGAACTTCTTGACGGCGGCGGCGGTTCGGGCGCCGTACTGGCCGTCGTAGGAGAGGCGTTCGCCGGAGGTGACCCAGCCGGCGACCCGGATCTGGAGCTGGGTGACATCGCTTCCGGAGGCGCCCTGGGAGAGGGTGCGGTTCCAGGTGTAGCACGCGTCGGCGTGCGCGGTGCCCGTGGTGGCGCCCACGCCCACCACGGCACCAGACATGATCATGACAAACGCGGTGAGGGAACGTGCCATCCGTCTGAACATCCCGACCTCCGGGTCGTCGACTTCCGGTTGATGTGACAACCGCCCTCTCGGCGGCGATCAGTGCCCAGCCTGAGGCCAAGCACTACGCGCGTCAACGGCGCGGCGGTGGCGGGGTGGTGAACGTGGGCGGCTCCCTGTACGGAAAGGCAGTTGCTACGGTCCGATCATGCCGCGACTGGTGGACGTCCCCGGATACCCGCTCTTCTGGACCGCCTCCGGGGTATCGGCGTTCGGCTCGCAGATCTCGGGGCTCGCCCTGCAGATCCTCACCGCGGTGACGCTGAGCGCCTCGGCGACGGAGGTGGGCCTGGTGAATGCCGCCCGCTGGCTGCCGTACCTGCTCTTCGGGCTCCTTGCGGGAGTTGTGGTGGACCGTTGCCGACGTAAGCCCATGCTGGTCGGCACGGATCTCGCACGGGCGGTCGTACTGGCCGCGATCCCCCTTGCCTACGCGTTGGACCTGCTCAGCATCGCGACGCTGTGCCTGCTCGTCTTCACCGTCGGGCTGTTGAGCCTGCTGTTCGAGGCGGCCAATCAGTCCTACGTCCCGCAACTCGTGCCGAGGGAGCTCCTGAACGCGGGCTACGCCCGTACCGAGCAGGCGAGTGCGGTGGCGGGCTCGACCGGTCCACTGATCGCCGGAGTGCTGATCAAGTACCTGGGCGCGCCGCTCGCCGTGCTGCTGGATGCCCTCACCTACCTCGCGTCCGGCCTGCTGCTCATGTCGGTCAAGGCCCATGACCCCGTCCCCGACCGGGGCGCGCGGCGTGGTCTGGGCAGCGAGCTGCGCGAAGGAGTGTCCTGGGTCTACCGCCACCGCACCCTGGCGCCCATCGCGCTGACCTCGCACGCGATGCTGCTCTTCAACACCATGGTCAGCACGGTGTTCGTGGTCTTCGCCCTGCGCGAGCTGCGGGTCGGCGACTTCGGTCTCGGGGTCACGTACGCGTGCGCGGGCGTGGGGGCGGTGCTCGGCGGGGCGCTGTCCGGGCGGGTGCGGGGAAGGTTCGACGTCGGCGCCACGCTGATCGTCTTCCGGGTGCTGGCGGCTGTCGGCTGGCTGCCGATTGTCCTTGCGGAGCCGGGGAGTTGGGCTGTTCCGGCGGTGTCTTCGGCCTTCTTCCTGGTCTCCCTGGCCATCGCGATCGAGAGCCCGGTGGAACTGAGCTACCGGCAGGCGGTCACTCCGGAGGGGTTGCGCGGGCGGATGAACGCCACGATCCGGTCGTTCAACTGGGGCATGGTGGCGGTGGGCGCGCCGCTCGGGGGAGTGTTGGCTGATCAGATCAGCTATCGGTTCGCCTTGTGGGTGGGGTTGTTCGGGGCGGTCCTTCAGGCGGTGGTGCTGGGGTTTTCCCGGGTGCGCGAGGCGCGTGGGTCGGAGGAGGTCTCGGCGGACCGGAGGTAGCCCGCGGGAGCCTGGGACCGGCTGGGCCAGGTTCGAAACCGGCGCGCAGGTCAACCGGATCGCCCGAGACCTCCAGAGCGCATCCGACGTCGTGGCCGCCACGGTCGCCGAGTTCTTCCCCCGCGACGTCCTGCACGTCCAGCAGATCTTGCGCGGCTTCCCACTCATCGACGCGGGTTGGCCCTGGGCGACAGGCAGCGCGGCGCCTCGTCCCGGCCCCGGGCGGGCGGTCACTTGGGCTCTATCCCGGCGCACAGAACTTCGCCGAGCGCTCGAACGCCTCCCGCGCCATCGACCCCGAACCCCCCTCGTACTGCACCCACACCCAAGGTTCCGCATACTCGGCCTGGGACTCATCGCGCCCCCGCCACCACTTGCTGAGCGCCCGGACGATGACCTGGCCCTCTTCCCCCATACGCTCATGCGCCCGGCTCTTCTCCGAGTGCCGCTCGTCGGAGAGGCCGTCGATCGGTGGAGGAGGGGTGCGGTCGGTCTCGACGTAGAGGGAGACCTGGTCGTACTGAACACCCTCGTCGGGACTGCTGAGCCCCGTCACATGTCTGACCGCGGCCCGCTCGGTACGGCTTCCGTACCGAGCGACCGCGGCCTTGAACCGCTCCGCGCTCTCGGGGTCGGCGATCAGAGCGGCGGCGGTTTCGGTGGTGTGGGCTGGGTAGATCTGGATGCCCTCACACGCCGCGGCGGCCTTGTCGGTGCCGCAACCGGTCAGAGCAGCCAGGAGTACGACGACCGGCACCCCTACCGCACGACGAAGGTCCCCCATACCCCAGCCCCACCATCTGCCGAACGACTGAACGATCTTGAGGATCCTAGACGTCCCGTTCTCCCCGTACGACCCGCGCCGCCGCGACGAGGTTCTCCAGCGCCGCGCGGACCTCCGGCCAACCCCGCGTCTTCAGACCGCAGTCGGGATTGACCCACAACCGCTCGGCGGGAATCGCCCGCAACCCGGTCCGCAGCAGATCGGCCGCCTCCCGCACACTCGGAACGCGCGGCGAGTGGATGTCGTACACCCCCGGCCCCGCCTCCCGCGGATATCCGTGCGCGGCCAGCTCGCGGGCCACCTGCATATGGGAACGGGCGGCCTCCAGGCTGATGACATCGGCGTCGAGATCGTCGATGGCCCGCACGATGTCACCGAACTCGGCGTAGCACATGTGCGTGTGGATCTGGGTGTCCGGCCGCACCCCACCGGTGGTCAGCCGGAACGCCTCCGTCGCCCAGGCCAGATACCCCGGCCGGTCGGCGGCGCGCAGCGGCAGCGTCTCGCGCAGCGCGGGCTCGTCGACCTGGATCACCGAACTGCCCGTTGCCTCCAGGTCGTTCACCTCGTCGCGCAGGGCGAGGGCAACCTGCCGTGCGGTCTCGGCGAGCGGCTGGTCGTCCCGGACGAAGGACCAGGCGAGCATGGTGACCGGACCGGTGAGCATCCCCTTGACCGGGCGGCCGGTGAGCGATTGGGCGTACGTCGTCCAGCGCACCGTCATCGGTTCCGGGCGCGAGATGTCGCCGGCCAGGATCGGCGGGCGGACGTAGCGGGTGCCGTAGGACTGCACCCAGCCGTGCTGTGTGGCGAGATACCCGGTGAGCTGCTCGGCGAAGTACTGGACCATGTCGTTGCGTTCGGGTTCGCCGTGGACCAGGACGTCCAGCCCGGCCTTCTCCTGGAAGGAGATCACTTCCCGGATTTCGGCCCGGATGCGCTCCTCGTACGCGGCTGTGTCGATCCGGCCCGCTCGCAGGTCGGCCCGTGCGGAGCGCAGTTCGCCGGTCTGCGGGAAGGAGCCGATGGTGGTCGTCGGCAACAGCGGGAGGCCGAGCAGGGCTCGCTGTGCGGCCGCGCGTTGGGCGTACGGCTGCGAGCGGTGGGCGTCGGCCTCGGTGACCGCGGCGGTGCGGGCCCGTACGTCCGGGTCGTGGGTGATGGGGGAGTGGGCGCGGGAGGCCAAGTCGGCCCGGTTCACGGCCAGTTCGGCGGCGATGGTGTCGGTGCCGCGGGCCAGGCCCTTGGCCAGGGTGACGACCTCGGCGGTCTTCTGGCGGGCGAAGGCGAGCCAGCGCAGAATCTGCGGCTCGATGTCCCGCTCGGCCGCGGTGTCGAGGGGGACGTGGAGGAGGGAGCAGGACGCCGATACGTCGACGCGGTCGGCCAGGCCGAGGAGGGTGCCCAGGGTGGTGAGGGAGGTGGCCAGGTCGTTGACCCAGATGTTGCGGCCGTTGACGACTCCGGCGACCAGACGCTTGCCGGGCAGTCCACCCACGGCGGCGAGGTCATCCAGGCACGCGGCGTCCGTGAGGTCGAGCGCGAGTCCGTCGACCGGGGCCTTGGCCAGCACCGGCAGCGCCTCGCCGAGACGACCGAAATACGAGGCGACCAGCAGCTTCGGCCGGTCGGTGAGGGCACCGAGGCCACGGTAGGCGCGTGCAGCGGCGTTGAGTTCGGCCGGGGTGCGGTCCTGGACGAGGGCGGGCTCGTCGAGCTGAACCCACTCGGCTCCCGCGGCGCGCAGATCGGCGAGGATCTCGGCGTACACCGGCAGCAGCCGGTCGAGAAGGACCAGCGGGTCGAAGCCGGCGGCGACGCCGGGCGCGGGCTTGGCGAGGAGGAGGTAGGTGACGGGACCGATGAGGACGGGCCGGGCGGTCAGGCCGAGCGCGAGGGCCTCCTTCAACTCGCTCACCTGCTTGCTGGAGTCGGCAGTGAACACCGTGTCCGGGCCCAACTCCGGGACCAGATAGTGGTAGTTCGTGTCGAACCACTTGGTCATCTCCAGCGGGGCGATGTCTTGCGTGCCGCGCGCCATGGCGAAGTACCCGTCGAGCGGGTCGGCATCGAAGGCAGCCCGGTGGCGGGCGGGGATCGCGCCCACCATGACGGTGGCGTCCAGGACATGATCGTAGAACGAGAAGTCGCCGGTGGGGACTTCGCCGATGCCGGCTTCGGCCAGTTGCTGCCAGGTTCCGCGTCGCAGCTCGGCGCCGGTGGCGCGGAGGGCGTCGGCGGAGACGCGGCCCTTCCAGTAGCCCTCGACGGCCTTCTTCAGCTCCCGGTTCGGGCCCTGCCGGGGGTAGCCGTAGACGGTGGCCAGCGCGGCCGTGGCTGTGGACTCGGTGGTCACGGAGATCTCCTTCGCGAGATGAATCCCTGAGGTCCCGGGGACGGGACGAGAGCGCGAAGGGGTGACGGACCGGGCGGGAAGCGAGGGGTGTCGCGCCGCCTGGTATGTGTCGCCGACCCGCCCTCGAGGTCACCGGGATGTCCGCGCACGAGTCGTCCGTGCGCGGGCAGATGGCAGGTCTTCGGACTCGCGGGCACATCCTCCTCGGGGAGGACACCTACTGGCCGTCGCTTCCCGGACCCAGTACGTCGGGCCCAGTGCGTATGACGGCGGTCGTTCCCACTCACCGCTGCGGGGCAGTCCCGGATTTCCACCGGGTTCCCTCTTGCGACGCATCCCGCCTGGCGGACGGGGCGAACCAGCTGCACGGGTCAGCGTACGGGGCCGTGGAAGGTGGCGTCGGGATTTGGCTGGTGAAGTGAGACACGCACAGGTCAGGCACCGCCCGGCAGACTGATTGATACTTCAAGGATTTCGGGGCAGGATGGCCGGGCCGAGGCGGGCCGACGCTTGAGGAGCCTTCATGAGCCGTGCCGAATTTCCAGAGGTCACGACGGTGTCGGGCGCCGTGCGCGGACGCCGCGAGGACGGCCTGGTGGTCTTCCGTGGCATTCCGTACGCGCAGCCGCCGGTGGGAGAGGCACGCTTCGCGGCGCCGCGGCCGGTGAGGCGCTGGGACGGAGTGCGGGAGGCGTACTCCTTCGGTCCGCCGCCCCCGCAGGAGCCATTCGGCCCTGAGGACCCGCCTGCTGACACCACGGCCGCCGGGGACGACTGGCTGACGGTCAACGTCTGGACGCCGGACGCGGATACGGCCGCCCGCCGACCGGTGATGGTCTGGATCTACGGCGGCGCCTACAAGTTCGGCTCCGCCGACGACCCCGCCTACGACGCTGGACGCCTCGCACGCGACGGTGAGCTGGTCGTCGTCACCTTCAACTACCGGGTCGGCATCGAGGGGTTCGCCCGGGTCGAGGGTGCCCCGGCCAACCGTGGCCTCCTCGACCAGGTCGCGGCCCTGGAGTGGGTGCGCGAGAACGTCTCCGCGTTCGGCGGCGACCCCGACCAGGTCACCGTCTTCGGGGAGTCGGCCGGCGCCGGGTCGATCGCCGCGCTGCTGACGATGGACCCGGCGCGCGGCCTGTTTCGGCGGGCCATCGTCCAAAGTGTGCCGGGCACGTTCTTCTCGGACGAACTCGCCGTGGACATCGCCGGAACCATCGCCGGACAGCTGGGGCTGCGTCCCACCGTGGCCGATCTGTCCGGCGTGGACCCGCGCAAGCTGCCCGAGGCGGGGGCCGTGCTGGGTGGGCGGATGCGTGAGTACGCGCACCGCTGGGGCCCGGTCGCCCACACCCCGACGCCGTACTCACCGGTCGTCGACGGCGAGGTCCTGACCCGCACGCCCTGGGAGGCGCTGGCCGACGGGGCCGCACGCGACGTGGAGCTGATCGCCGGCCACAACCGGGACGAATACCGGCTCTTCCTCCTGCTCGGCGGTCTGCTCGGCCGGGTGGACGACAACCTCGCGGCCTCGGCCCTGAACTGGTTCGGGCCCACACCGGACGCCGAGCAGTCCTACCGCGCCGCCTTCCCGCAAGCCTCGGCGGAGTACCTCTTCGAACTCGTCCAGTCCGACTGGCTGTTCCGCATGCCCACCCTGCACCTCGCCGAGGCCCAGGTGGCCGGTGGCGGTCGGGCGCACCTCTACGAACTCACCTGGTCCGCCCCGGCGGGCGGCGGCGCACTGGGCGCCTGCCACGGCCTGGACGTACCGCTGACCTTCGGTGTCTACGAGGGCCTCGGCGCCATGCTGATCGGCCCGACCCCCTCCCCGGAGACCGAGACCCTCTCCGCCCGCATCCGCTCCGCCTGGACGGCTTTCGCCACCACGGGCGACCCGGGCTGGCCCGCCTACGACACCGAACAGCGCCTCGTCCAACTCCTCGACACCGAACCCACGGTCACCGCCTACCCGGAGGAAGCGTCGCGTCGTCTCTGGGAGGGACACACGTTCACGACCCTGCCGCTGACGACGTCGTAGCGCACCTGGCCCCGGGCTACTCGAAGTCCTCGACGAAGTAACTGTCGTGCCGGACGCGGAACCGCATGAGTTCCTCAGCACCGCGCTGTGCCATCTCAGCGACCTGCTCGAAGTACTCCTCCCGCGGGGCGCCGGGGGAGAAGAGCATGAGCATGGACACCGGTTCGTCGGTCACATTCTTGAAGGCATGCAGGCCACCGACCGGCACGTACAGGAAGTCGCCCGCGCGGCCCGTGAGCCACTTCTCGCCGTTGTAGAGCTCCAGTTCGCCCGAGAGGACATAGAAGGACTCCGAGATGGTCTTGTGGAAGTGGGCCTTGGCACCGGCGGACCGCGGCCCCAACTCGGCCTTGTACAAACCGAATTCGCCCCCTGTCTCCGCACTGGTGGCGAGATAGTGGGTTGAGCCGCCCGGCGACGAGATGTCCGGCGGGGTGTCGGCCGGCCGGAAGACCGCGTTCACTTCACCGTTGTTGCCGTGGTAGCGAGCCTCCGGGTACTGGAGGTTTTCCGGGTACGACATGATGCGCTCCTTTGGCGTGTCTCCACCGGCATGATGGCTCGCGGCACGGGATGGGGGCATCGGGCTTCCGGATGATCTTGGCGGTTCGAGGAAGGAGGGCTGGAGTACTAAGCGCCCCTCCTGGGGCCCTGGCCCGCTGTCCACGGCCGAACAAGATCGTTGTGCAAGCTCTAAGCTCGCGTGGTGATCACCGACGACATCCCGCTCGATGCACTCGCCCGCTCCTGGGAGGAGATCCGCGAGGGCTACTACGACTTCCGAAACGACGCGTACGACCGGACGGTCCTGGAGTGCGCGGCGCGGCTCGCTGCCGACCCCGGCGGGGAGTCGTCGTACGTGTGGACGATCGGGCTTCTGATGATGGCCCCCTATGTCGCCTGGGCGCCCGGCGACGGCGTCGTGCCGGAGGCCAGAGCGGCGCTGGAGGCGGCCGACGGCGCCCTGCGCGGCCGGGCCTGCGAGCACGGGACGCATCCCTACCGGGAGCATGAGGCCGAGTGCGACGAGGACCTGGCCAGGCAGTTGTGCGGCCTCTCCGACGCGAGCGCCGAATGGGAGGAGAACCACCCCCGCGAACAGTGGCTCTGCCTCCGCAATGTCGCCGGACTCGCGCGCATCGCCCTGGACATCATCGAACCCGGCTCGGCCCCGGACGTCCCGCCCCGACTGCCGATCGGAGCCCAGGACACCATCGACACGCTCTCCGCGCTGCTGCACGGCTACCCGGAACCGGGGACCGATGTCGACGAGGAGATCTCCGGTCAGGCAGCGGAGCTGCGGTCCGCCAAACCCGCGGACCGACCCGGACACCTGCTGGTCGTCATGGCGCTCTCCTGGTACGCCGTCTCCGACTTCGTACGGAACGTCTCCGTACTCGATGAACTGATCGCCGCGCTGGAGGCGACGCTGCCCCACTATCCCGACGCGACCTGCGCACACGACGGGCACCCGGCCCTGCCCCGCAGCGGCCCGAACGCCGCCGCACTCGGCATCAGGCTCAGCAGCTCCGGAGGGCGCGCTCTCTACGAACGCCGCGCGCACCAGCCTCCGTTGGAGCATCTGCTGTGCCCGGTCGTCCTGGCGGACATCACCAAGAAGTCGCTGAGCGCACTGCGCGCTCGACGCGCCGAACTCCTGGGTGATGCCGGCGACCGCTAGCGCGCTGCTGTCAGACCTTCGCCCCGCGCGAGACGCGGAACACCACATTCGGGCGCAGTGGCCCATCGGGCGCGGTGAGGTCGTCGAAGTCGCCGTCCGGAACGCGGGTCATGCCGATGCGGCGCATCACCGCCTGCGAGCGGAGGTTGGTGGCCGTTGTCATGGCGAGGATCTCGGGAAGGTCCAGGGTGTCGAAGCCGTACGCCAGGACTGCCAGCGCGGCCTCGGTCGCGTAGCCCTGCCCCCAGGCCGAGCGGGCGAGCCGCCAGCCGATCTCGACCCCGGTGAACGGTGTGTCGTCCTCCACCTCGTCCAGGCCCGCGAAGCCGATGAACTCACCCGTGGCGCGCACCTCGACCGCCCACCACCCGTAGCCTCGCCGGTCGAACTCGGCCAGGAAATGAGCCACGGATGCATCGCTCTGCTCGCGGGTGAGCAGGTCGCCCAGGTGCTCGCGAACCTCGGCGTCGGCATTCATCGCCGCCCACGGTTCAAGGTCGGAGTCCCGCCATCGACGCAGGACGAGGCGATCGGTACGCAGTTCAGCCATGCCGCCCAGCCAACGCGAGTCATCGGCCGGCGGCAATCTCTTTTCGGGATGCGTCAGCCATCGGCCGGTATCGGCGCGACCAGGGCGGCAAGCTCCTCAGGCGTACGAGGACCGGCGGCACCATCGTTCAACAGCCCCTGCCCTCGCAGCAGTTCAGCGGCAGCAACCCCCCACGGCAACCGCAACCCCGCCTCCCGCAGAAGATCGGTACGGGCCAGCATCTCCGGCGCGGGCCCCGTACGGACACCCCCCGGTGTGAGCAGCGCCGCGTCATCGGCCCAGCGCAGCGCGAGATCGACGTCATGCGTGGCCATCACCACCGTCGTACCGCCCGCCCGTAGCCCGTCCAGCGTGGCGAGCAGCCGTTCCTGCCCGTCCGGGTCGAGCCCGGCGGTCGGCTCGTCGAGGATCAGTACCCGTGGCCGCATTGCCACCGCTCCGGCGATGGCGGTCCGCTTGCGCTGGCCGTAGGAGAGCAGATGCGTGGGCCGATCGGCCAACGCCGTGATGTCGAGGGCGGCGAGCGCCTCCTCGACCCGCCCGCGCACCTCGGCGTCGGAGAGCCCGAGGTTGAGCGGTCCGAAGGAGACATCCTGCCCGACGGAGGCCGCGAAGAGCTGGTCGTCGGGGTCTTGCACCACCAGCTGGACGGTCGTACGCAACCGGGTCAGCCCCTTGCGGTCGTACGACACCACCTGCCCGTCGACGGTCAGCCGGCCCGCGCGCGGCCGTAGCCCGCCGCTCAGCAGCCGCATCAGCGTGGTCTTGCCACTGCCGTTGCGTCCGAGCAGGGCCAGCGCGCGCCCCTCGCACACCTCGAAGTCCAGACCGTCGAGCACGGTCGGTCCTTCTTCGTAGGCGTAGGACGCGCCCCTGAGGGCGACCAACTCGCTCATGACAGGGGACCTTCCAGTACGAGGGTGAGGGCGGCCAGCGCCACGAGGAGCCCGCAGCTCGCGGCCGTGAAGCGGGCGGAGATCCGGGCTTCCGGTACCAGGACGCGCAGTGTGCCGTCGTAGCCCCGCCCGGCGAGCCCGGCCTGCAGACGGGTGGCCCGGTCGAAGGCCCGCACGAACGCGGTGGCCCCGAGCCCGCCCAGGGATCGCCAGGTCGCCGCCCGCGTGGTGTGTCCGAGCCGTGCGGCCTGGGCGTCGCGGATCCGGCGCATGGAGTCCAGCAGCAGGAAGCTCATCCGGTACGTCACCAGCGCCACGTCGACCACGGCCGCCGGCACCCCGGCCTTCACGAGTCGGGGCAGCAGATCCGACATCGGGGTGGTGAACGCGAACAGGAGCACGCCGAGGGAGGCCGCCGAGGTGCGCAGCAGCAACTCCCCGGCGCGCAGGGCACCGTCGTCGGCGAGGGAGAGGAAGCCCTCGGGCCCGCCCACCTGGACCAGCAAGGTGGCCGCACCGGTCACACAGAAGCCCAGCGGCACCCGATAAGCCCGCCACAGCTTGCGGCCCGGCACGCCCGCCGGACCCAGCAGCACGGCGAGCGCCGTCAGCAGGACCAGCGCGGCGCCCGGCCAGGGCGGCAGGGAGATCGCGAGCACGGTCAGCCCGAGCCCGAGCACGGCCTTGTCCACGGGATGGCGGCGGCGCCAGCGACTGCTGTGCGCCGCCGCGTCGATCGGCAGCACGAGGGCTCAGACCCCTTCGCCGTCGGACTCCCCGGCGCCACCCACGCTCACGGAATCCCGTTCCCGGGCCCGCTGTTCACCCTGCTTGCGGCCGCGCCGCAGCCCGAAGTAGTAGGCGAGCACGCCCGCGCCGAGGGCCGCCTGGAGGGAGAACAGCGCCGACTCGATCTCACCGGAGGGCGGCTCGTACAGGGGCGAGAACCAGGGCTCGTAGTCCGGTTCGATCTCGGTGATCGCCGTCTCCGCCTCGCCGTCGGCGCCCGTGAACGGCTCCTCCTTGTGGTCACCGAGACCGAGGACGAGCGGCATGACCGCAAGAAACGCCACGGCCAGCAGAAGCAGAAGGTTGATCTTCGTGTTACGGCTCATCGGGCCACCGCCTCGGTACCGGTCTTGCGGGCGCCGGCCTTGGTGGTGAGCAGCACACCGAGCCGGGTCAGCTCTCCCTTGCTGGACTGCACCAGCAGACGCATCACCAGCACCGTGAGAAGCCCCTCGCTCACCGCGAGCGGGATCTGGGTGACGGCGAAAATGGAGCCGAACTTGCCGAGCGCCCCGAGGAATCCGCTGCTCGGGTCGGGGAACGCGAGCGCCAGCTGGACGCTGGTGACGCAGTAGGTGGACAGGTCCGCGACGAACGCGCCGCAGAACACGGCGGCCATCAGCGGCACGTCGTAGCGCCGCAGCAGCTTGTAGACGGCGTATCCGGCCCAGGGCCCGACGATCGCCATGGAGAAGACATTGGCGCCGAGCGTGGTCAGGCCGCCGTGCGCGAGCAGCAGGGCCTGGAAGAGCAGGGTGATGGTGCCCAGGACCGCCATGATCGGCGGCCGGAACAGGATGGCGCCCAGCCCTGTGCCGGTGGGATGGGAGCAACTCCCGGTCACCGAGGGCAGTTTGAGAGCGGACAGTACGAAGGTGAAGGCCCCGGAGGCGCCGAGGAGCAGGGTGCTCTCCGGGTGCTCCCTGACCTCACGGGTGAGTGACCGAACTCCGTGAATGACGAATGGCGCGGACGCGGCGCCCCAGGCGACCGCGTGCGCCGGAGGCAGAAAACCCTCGGCTATGTGCATGGCTCAGCAGACCCTCTCCAGCACCTCGTGGATGGTTGACGTGCCTTGGCCGGTCTCCTGGCTGACGGGTGACACCGCCCGTACTCCGCCTTCCCGGGTCCAAGGACCCAGTGGCTGCCCGTGAGGGCCGGAGCCGGACTTCCCGATTCACAGTGGCGAGGGCCGCACCGGCATCACACCGGATTTCCCGTTCACCAAGGCGTGGTGACAGTAGTGCCTGATCAGGTCGGCTGACAAGCGCTCCCCGGGGGCGCAAAGGCGGCGCACGCCCGCTCATACGCCGGGGCGTGCACCGGCGGCGCTTTGCGGGTCAGTCCCAGGTGTAGCCGTCTCCGAAGTTGAGGGTGTGTTCGAGGACGTCCTCCAGGGGGTCGTTGATCTCGACGGTGTTGACCAGTGCGACCACGGGTGCGTTGGGGGCGACGTTCAGGGCGGGAGCGTCGTGGGCGGCGGCGTCCCCGGCGGCTGCGAGGACCGTTGCGGTCAGAGCGGCGGGGGCGAGGATGAGGCGTGCGCGCATGGGTGCTCTCCTTCGACATCGGGTCGATCGGGGGTTACCGTGCCTCCCACCCGCAAAGTCACCTCATCCGGGCAATTCACCTGTAAGGGGTGGGCGTTCGGCGGTGTGGGTGTGGGCTGCCCGCGCGTACAGCAGCAGCTGTGTGACCAGGGGGTTTTGGTCGTTCTTGCGCCGGGCGACGGCGACCCGGGTGCGCGCGGTGCCGGGTTCGATCCTGCGGAACGCGACACCCTTGAGGCGTATGCGTCGGATGCTCGCCGGAGCCAGGGAGACGCCCAGACCGGTCTCCACGAGCGCGCACACGGTCTGCCACTCCACGGCGTGCTGAACGATCTGCGGCGCGAAGCCTTCCGCGGTGCACAGGCCGACGATCTGGTCGTACAGCCGCGGCCCCGCCTCCCGGGGCAGCAGAACGAAGGGTGAGTCCGCCAACTGTGAGAGCCGTACGGTCCGGTGGGCGGCCAGAGGATGGGTGGTCGGCAGCACGGCGACGAAGGGCTCGGTGAGTATCGTCCTGAAGTCGAGCTCCGGCTCGGTGTCGGGGGGCTCGCGCAGCAGGCCGACGTCGATGACCCTCTCGTGCAGCGCGGCGAGTTGCGGGGCGGTCGTCATCTCACGGATGTCCAGGTGCACACCGGGGAACCGCTGACGGAAGTCGCGGAGCAGGCTGGGCAGGACGGTCAGGGCGAGGGAGGCGGCAAAGCCGATCCGCAGACGGCCGGCGCTGCCGCTGCCGACGGCGCGGGCGGCGGCGAGTCCGTCCGCGAGTTCGCCGAGGGCTCGCCGAGCGGCGGGCAGCAGCTCGCGCCCGGCGGGGGTGAGCGTGACCCGCCCGGGTTCGCGACGGAACAGCGCATGGCCGACCTTGTCCTCCAACCGACGGATCTGCTGGCTCAACGGCGGCTGCGCGATGCCCAGTCGGGAGGCCGCACGGCCGAAGTGGAGTTCCTCGGCGAGCACGACGAAGGCGTGCAGTTGGGGGAGGGGAAGTTCGGGACGCTCCATACGCCTAGAGATATCAGCAGACGCCGAAGCTCGTATTAGACGTATTCCTGCTGGTCACCTAGCGTTCGGCGCATGACAGAGCGACGTGCGATCCTCAGCGGCTCCACTTTCGAGGAGCAGATCGGTTACGCCCGTGCCGTGGTGGACGGCGACTGGGTGCATGTGTCCGGGACGACCGGCTTCGACTACACCACCATGACGATCTCCGACGACGTGGTGGAGCAGGCCGAGCAGTGCCTGCGCAATATCGAGGCCGCGCTGACCGAGGCGAAGTGCACCTTCGTCGACGTGGTGCGAGTGCGCTATCTGCTGCCCGACCGCGAGGACTTCGAGCCCTGCTGGCCGGTCCTGCGCCGCTGCTTCGGTGAAGTCCGGCCGGCCGCCACGATGCTGATGTGCGGCCTGGCCGACCCTCGGATGAAGATCGAGATCGAGGTCTACGCGCGGCGGGCGGACCGGCAGGGTGGATCAGAAGCACCCGCAGTGCTGTATAGTTGATCATGAGCTGGTCGCCGGAACTCACGGCGCTCCGGTCCTGCGTTGGTGGTCCAAGGAAAGACGCCCCGCTTCCTGCGGGGAGATGCAGGTGCAAGGCCTGCCCGGCGCTCGCAGATCTGGCCCGTCCCGAACATCGGGGCGGGCCAGATGCGTTGTCGTCAGGACCTGGGAACTCGGTTGATCTCAGTTCTGTTCCGGTGAGCTGATCGCGACGAGTTCCACTTCGAAGCCGTCGACGTTCTCCAGGTACGCGGCGTAGTGCTGTGCGCCGCCGGCGTATGGATGCCGCTCGGGGAACAGCAGGTGCCAGCCGTGCCGCGCCGCGTCCGCTGTCAGTTTGTCGACCGTGGGGGCGTCTTCGATGTGGAAGGCGAGGTGATTGAGTCCCGGGCGGCAGCGGTCGTGCTGTTCGGCGGTGAGATCCGAGGACTGCTCGACAACCAGATAGGTCGGCCCGAGCCGCCAGCTGCGTCCGCCGTCCCAGCTCTGGAAGGGGTCGTAACCCAGTGCCTCCAGCAGCCAGCCGATCGAGGCGAGCGCGCGATCGAGGTCCGGTACCCACAGCTCGACGTGGTGCAGGACGCCGTGGGCTGCCGCCCGAAGCGGTTCTCCCTCGATCTCCGGCTCATGATCCATGCGGTCAGCATAGGCAGTGCCGCGGTTGGCCCCGCTGATTGGCCGATTGGTTCAACCACGTCAAAGTCAACGCCCATGGCGGCCACTTCATCCCCTGCTTGTTGACGCCGTGTCTCGCCAGTGGTTCAGTGGCTCATCCACTGAGCCACTGAAGGGGAGTCAGGATGGGCGCGCTGCCGCGTGAGACCACGGTCGATGTTCTGGAGAGGCGGCTGCGGGAGGACATTCTCGGTGGGCGTCATCCCGCCGGGAGTTATCTGCCTCCCGAGCGGGAGCTGGCCGATGAGTTCGGGGTCAACCGCACCACCCTGAAGCATGCGTTCGGCCGGCTGGCGCATGCGGGGCTGTTGGAGACCAGGCATGGGGTGGGTACCCGCGTGCGGGACTTCCTGCGCCTGGGCGGGGCGGATCTGCTGCCGATGCTCGTGGGCCACAGCCCGGACTGGATCGCTGAGATCTTCGAAGTACGGTGCAGTATCGGCGCGTTGATCGCGGAACGAGCCGCTGCTCGTGCCACGGCGGCCCAAGTTGCCGAACTGCGCAAACTGGTGGCGGCGGTCGGGGACGCGGAGGGCGGCGAGGCCGCGCAGTTGGCGGATGCCGAGGTGCACCGGGCGCTGGCCCGTGCGACGGGCAACCGGGTGTACGTGCTGCTGACCAACACGCTGTTCAATGCCTATCTGCCGGTACGCGCGGCGCTGGTGGGGCCGTTCGTCGATGCCGGGGCCGCTCACGACCGTCTGGCGCCGGTCGTCGAGGCCGTGGCCGCCGGTGACCAGGAGGCGGCGCGCGCGGCTGCGGGCGCCTATCTGTCGGCGACGGAACGCATCATGCTCGACGACCTGGCGCGCTCCCGCCGACGCCGGGACGGTGCCTGGTGACCGCCCGGGGCACGGCGTTCAAAGAGACGATGCTGGGCCGAGTGCACCTGCGCGACGAGGATCGCGACCGCCCTGTGCGGGTGGACCTCGTGGCCCGCGCCGAGACGGTGATGCTGCCCCACCGCACGACACAGGCGCGGCTGACGGGACGGGTACGGATAGCCGGGCGGGCCGACGACGCCGAAGCCGTGGGCGAGTTGGAGATCTCACCGCTGGCCCGCCGCAGGATCCGCTACCGCATCACCTTCGCCCTGGAGGGACGGCGCCTGGTACTGGACGGCTGGAAGTCCATCTCGCCCGCACGGCCGCTCACGTCGATGACCGTACTGCCGTTCACCCTGTACGAAGACGGCGACCGCGTCGGCGAGGGCACCCTGCGCTTCCCCCTCGCCACCGGCCTGTTGCCCTTCCTGGCGAGCTTCCGCTTCCCCCATCAGGCCGCCCCTGCCGCGGACCTGGCGTCACGCTGGGACGGCACACCGGGGCGGACGGAGGTCTGGTACACCACCCTGACCGATCCGGCCACCGGCACGGGAGTCTGGCTGCACCACGAGGTCGTGGCGCCCACCGACGGCTCCGGCGCCCACGCCCACGGCTGGGTGGCCGTATTCCCCAAGGACGGTCCCGTCGAGCACGCACGCTTCCGCCCCGTACCGTGGACAGGCCCTCCGCAGGGCTTCCTCACCGAGGACGTCAGCGCGCTGCCCGGCCGACTGGCGGGCTCGGCGGGTTCCTTCACCTGGGAGCTCACCGAGACGCCCCAGGGTGCGCCGGTCCACACGTTCCCCCGCTGGTCGTGGCGCCGCCCCTGGCTGCCGGCCAGCCAGATGCTGCCTGCCGCCCGCTGTCGGTACGACGGCACCATCCGCTACGGCGCGGGCGAACTACGGCTGGAGGGCGCGGTGGGCGCGAGCGCCCGGATCTACGGCCACGGCAACGCACGGCGTTGGGCCTGGCTGCACGCGGACCTGGGCGGCGGTGACGTGCTGGAGATCATCGCCGCGGTGTCCATGCGACGCGGCCTGCGTCGGCTGCCTCCCTTGGTGTTCCTGCGCCTGCTGCACGACGGACGCACCTGGCCTCGCCGCGCGGAACGTACCGCCGTGGGCTTGGCCGGCAGCAGTCGGTTCCGGGCGGACATCGGCCTGCCCGAGTGGCGGGTGACCGGCCGCGCGGGCAGACGCCGTATCCGGGTGACGGTCACGCAGCCGCCCGAGCGGACGCTGGCTTTGACCTACACAGATCCCGACGGGTCCGCTGCGGTCTGCCGCAACAGCGAGACGGCGGACGCGGTGGTCAGCCTGGAGCACTGGTGGGGCAGGTGGCGGCAGGAGGCCGTATGGCGGCTGTCGGGGACGGCGCATGCGGAGGTCGGCGACCGATGAGTACGCCGCCCCCTGCTTCCGCTGTCGCGGCACTGGTCGCGGCGTTGCTCGCCGACGACGGCACGGCAGAGTGGACGCGCCATGTGCCGCTGCGCCTTCAGACGCTGCTCGATGCCCTGCCCGCTCCTGCCCGCACCGGGATACGGGGCGCGGCCTGGGCAGTCGAGGCCTACGCCGTAGCCCGTACGGGTCGGCTCCTGACCGCGCTCGGTTGTGCGGAGCGCGAGCGCCTCATGGCGCAACTCGGCTCCCACCCGGCACTGTTGCCCCTCCTGGACGCGGTCAAGGTGCCGGTGCTGCTGGCGGCCGGCACCGAACGGACGTTGCATCAGCGCTCTGCGCCGCCGCTGCTCGCTCCCGACGATCCGCCACTGGACTGCACCCCCTCCCGCGACTGGCCCACCCGGTCCACCGCTGACGCGGTCGTCGTCGGATCGGGTGCGGGCGGCGCCATGGCCGCCCGGACACTGGCCCGCGCGGGGCTGCGTGTGGTCGTACTGGAGGAGGGAGAGCACCATACGACCGCCTCGTTCGGGCGCCGGGCACCGCTGGACCGCTTCACCGACCTCTACCGGGACGGCGGCGCCACGATCGCGCTCGGCAGCCCGCCGCTGGTCCTGCCGGTGGGCCGCGCGGTCGGCGGCACGACGGTCGTCAACTCCGGTACCTGTTACCGCACACCCGACCACGTCGTGGCCCGCTGGCGCAGTCGCTACGGATTCGCCGCCGCAGAGGGCTTCGACACCTACCTGGACGAGGTGGAGCGCACCCTGCGCGTGGCCCGACAGCCCCTGGACGTGATCGGGACCAACGGGCGGATCGCGCTGGCCGGTGCGAAGGAACTCGGCTGGGACGCGGCACCCCTGCGCCGCAACGCCCCTGGCTGCAAAGGCTCGTGCCAGTGTGTCGTCGGCTGCCCCACCGGCGCCAAACAGAGCGTCCAACTCTCCGTGCTCCCCGACGCCTGCGCGTCCGGCGCCCGGATCGTGACGGGCGCCCGCGTGCGGCGGATCCTCATCGACCCCGACCGGCCGGGCGGCCCACGCGCCGCCGGGGTGCTGGCGAGCCGCCCGGACGGCAGCGAACTGGAGATTCTCAGCCCGTTGGTCGTGGTCGCCGCGGGAGCCCTGCAGACCCCGCTGCTGCTGCGCCGCTCCGGCCTCGGCGGACACCCCCGCACGGGCCGTAACCTCAGTGTGCACCCGGCCATCAGCGTCGCGGGCCGCTTCAGCCGCCCGGTCACCGGCGGACAGGGCGTACTGCAGAGCGTCGGGGTGGAAGAACTGCACGCCGACGGCGTCCTCATCGAGGCGACCGCGGCTCCACCGGGCATGACCTCGTTCGTCCTGCCGGGCGTGGGACAGAGCCTGCGACGCGAACTGGAGAGCACCGAGCACCTCGCCACGCTTGGCGCCATGATCGCCGACAGGCCGTCGGGCCGGGTCCTGGGCCGCGAGCGCACACTGCTCCGCTACGACCTCGCCCCCCGCGACGCCGACCGCCTTCTCCGGGCCCAACGAGCCATGGGCCGCCTGCTGTTCGCCGCCGGCGCCGAGGAGGTCCTCACCGGCGTCGCACATGCCCCACGCGCGCGAACACCGGACCAACTGGAAGCGCTGTTGGACACGGTGACGGCACGCCGACTGCACGTCTCCGCGTTTCACCCCACGGGCACGGCAGCCGCCGGCGCAGACCCCGAACACGCACCGACCGACTCGGAGGGCCAACTGCGCGGCGTCCACGGCGTCCTGATCACCGACGGCTCGGTACTGCCCAGTTGCCCGGAGGTGAATCCCCAACTGAGCATTATGGCGGCGGCCCTGGCCATCACGGACCGCTTGGTACACCGGCCGCGTTGACGAGCCTGACCGCTTCCGCCGCGGCCTCGAACCAGGTCCGATGCACAACCGTCGTCGGGGCTGCTGCATGCCATGACGCCGTCACATCGGGGGAGTCGGAGGGACTGTCAGTGGTGGCTGGCAAGATCGGCATATGAGCGAACGTGTGGATGAGCTGCTGGTGCCCGGTAACGGATGGGCGGATCGGATCCGGGATCGGGTGACCGAGCTGCCGGCGGAGCTGACCGCTCTGGTGTTGCATCTTGGGCAGGCGGGCAGCTTCTGGGACTGGCATTACAAGGTTGACGCCGCCTGGAAGCGGCAGGCCAAGGCCCTGTTGAAGGCGAGCGGCGCACGGGAGCTGGTGGCGGAGGGGATACGGGCCTTGGCGGCCGACGGCTCCCTGCACGACTGCACCGACCCGAACGTCACCTGGGAGGAACTCTGGGCGAAGTCGGACCGGACACCCACCACCGACCTGGCCTACGGGTTCGCCCTGGCCGCCGGTTACCTGGCCCGCGGCGCCGGGCCGTCCGAACTCGAGGACCTGATCGACGACTTGGTGACGGTAGCGCGCAAGAACGCCTTCGTCCTCGACGGCTACTACAAGCGGGACGATGAGCTGTCCGGCGCCGTCTTCACCGCGCTCGCCGACCTGTCGGCCATGGAAGCGCTGTGGACCCTGCACCGCGAGGTCCAACCCGGCGCCCACTCCCACCGGCACCTGGCGAAGATGGTCAAAAAGACCGCCACCCGCCTCGGTGTTCCGCCCCACCAGTTGGAGGAGCGGACGGTGCACACGCACGGTGTCGGCGCGGACGGGACCGTGCGACTGGGCTGGATCGGCCGCGGCGCGGTCTGGCTCAACATTCCCTACGAGGCCGTCATCACCGTCTCCGAGACGGGCCGGGTCAGCGTGGACTGGATCGACGTCGACGAAGGCGGCACCACCACCCGTACCGACCCGCCCTTCCGCTCGCCCGCCGGATTCAAGACCAAGTATCTGCCCCACAATGTCGACGCGACGCGGCTGCTGGCCCGCACGATCGAGGACACGCTCTTCGCCGAGCGCCGCCGCCTGCGCGCGCTGCTGCACGAGAACCGCGTATGGCCGCATGCCGAGTGGGCCCGCTATTACCGCGATCACCCCCTCACCGGCGTCTTCGCCCGGGCCCTTGTCTGGGAGTACGAGACGGGCGAGGGCACCTGGACGGCGGGCCTTCCCCACCAGACGGGCTGCCTGGCTCTCGACGGCGGCACGCTCGACATCGCGGCCACCACGCGCGTACGGCTGTGGCACCCCGAGCGGGCAACACCCGCCGAGATCACGGCCGTTCGCACCTTCCTGACCGAACGCGGAATCCAACAGCCGTACGACCAGCTCAAGGAAGGAGCCTAGCGGTGGCAACGCTTCCAGAGATCACAGCCCTGTTGGGCGAACCCCGGTTCAACTGGTCGGATCCGGCTCCGTGGACCGACCTGGAGCGGGAACTCGGTATCGAATTCCCTGCGGACTTCCGTGAGATCGTGGACGCCTACGGTTCGATCGAGGTCAACAGGCAGTTGTATCTGAAGCATCCCGCCAGTCATCTTCTGCACAGCCTGGGAAAGGACATCAGGGGGGATCTCGAACTCTGGCGCGATGAGGACATGGCCGAGTTCCTGCCGAGTCCGGTGGGGGCGCAACCCGGTGAGTTGATACCGGTGGCATCGGCCACGACAGGGGAAGCCGTTTTCCTTCGCATCCCTGACGAGCCCTCGTCGCCCTGGCGAGTCGTGGTTCAGGAGTTCGACAGTCCGGCCTGGACTCTGTACGAGATGACGTTCAGCGACTGGTTTCTGGACTATCTCAAAGGTAGGGACGTGACCCTGTGTTCTCGCAACTTCGCGCCCGACCGCCCGTTTTACGAATTCCTGCCGTGAAATGCACTCGGGCCGGTCAGTCCCCGTCCCGCTCCGGCAGGGGCGAGTAGCCGGTGGCCCCCGGCGTGCGGCCCTCCGGAGGGTAGTCGCAGTCGATGCTGGAGATCTCGTAGTCGTCGCCCTCGCTCTGCTCCTGATCGACGACCACCGCCGCGGTGCAGACACGGCCGTGCTCGTCGGTGAACGTGACGATCTCGCTGTAGTCCGTCGGCTGGCTGCACCCCGTCAGCAGCAACGCCGCCGCCCCGGCGGCCACCGCCACGCCGAGCCCCCATCGCGGTTTCATCCCTGGCCCCTCCCCGTCTTCGCGCAGCCCAACTCGGTTGCCTTTCCACAACGTAGCCGCAGCCGTGGTCTTGGGCGATTGTGGGGTGACCGGTCAACTTCTTTGTGTCATCTGCCTGTACGGCCGCCAGCCGGCGGCGGAGCAGACTCTCTGCCACGACCGAAGAAGGGAGCGGCACGTGAGCGTGCAGCAGTACGACGAGATCGGTGAGGCCTTCGAGGGGTTCAAGTCCCTGCCGCTGATGCGTTACGGGGAGGTGCCGAGCTTCCTGGGCATGGTCGGGGATGTGAGCGGCAAGTCTGTTCTCGACCTGGCCTGCGGTACCGGCTTCTACAGCAGGGAGTTCAAGCGGCGCGGCGCCACGGATGTCTTCGGTGTCGACATCTCCGTGGAGATGATCGCTGCCGCGCGGGAGATCGAGCAGCGTGACCCGCTGGGCGTGGGCTATGAGGTCGGTGACGTGATCGAACTGCGGCCTCTCGACCGGCGCTTCGACATCGCGCTGGGAGTGCAGTGCCTCAACTACGCCGAGGACATCGCGGCGATGGAGCGCATGTGCCGCAACATCCACCAAAGCCTGGTGCCCGGTGGCGAGTTCTTCGTGCTCGCCCAGAAGCCCGACTACCAATTCGACTGTGCGTCCCTGGACCGGTACGGATTCCACTGCGAGCCCATCGGTGAGGAGATCGAGACGGGTCCGCGGGTCCGGGTCACCGCCCTCCTCGATCCGCAGCCGATCAGCATCGTCAGCTCGGCCCCGCGCCGCGAGGTCTACGAGAAGTGTCTGCAGGCGGCCGGATTCAGCGCGGTCGAGTGGGTCCCGCTGCAGGTGTCCGAAGCCGGTATCCGTGAGTACGGCAAGGACTTCTGGGCCGACCTCTTCGCGAGCCCACCGCTGGAGATGCTGCGCTGCCGCGCCTGACCGCCCGGACTCCGCGTACGCCCCACCGGGGGATGCTCAGTCGACACAGAACTCGTTGCCCTCGATGTCCTGCATCGCGATGCAGGAATCGTTGCCGTCATACAGCAGTTGCACGCGTACCGCGCCGAGCGCGACCAGTCGTGCGCACTCGGCTTCGAGTGTGGCGAGGCGCTCCTCACCCCGGAGCCCGGTGCCGACTCGCACGTCAAGATGCAGCCGATTCTTGACGACCTTGCCTTCGGGAACGCGCTGAAAGAACAGCCGCGGGCCCACACCTGAGGGATCACTGCATGCGAACCATGCACCCTGATCCTCAGGAGGCCGCGAGCGGTCGAATTCATCCCAAGTGGCGAACCCCGCCGGTGGCGGCGATACGACGTACCCCAACACCTCGCACCAAAAGCGAGCGACGCGCTCAGGTTCCGCGCAGTCGAAGGTGACTTGGAACTGCTTGACCGAGGACATCGGCGCACCATAGCAGCGGATCGGCTCAGGCCGCGCTGGCGGACACCACCGACGACAGCAGGCCAGGAAACCGCTCTTCCAGCTCGTCCGCGCGGAGCGTGTTCATCTTCGTCGTGCCCACGTAGTACTGGCGGATCACCCCTGCCTCCCGCAGCACGTTGAAGTGGTGGGTCAAGGTCGACGTGGACACCGGAGTGTCAAAGGTGCCGCAGCTCTTCTCGCCGTCGGCCTGGGCCAACTGGGACACGATCATCCGCCGCACCGGATCCACCAGCGCCTCCAGAACCTGCTGCAGCGAGACGTCCAACAGATCGGGATGCTCCACTGTCCGAGCGGCGGCGCGAGGGCGGGCCACGGTGACTCCTTGGGGTGACGCGACACGGCCAGACCATCGTACGACCGCCATCGAATCTCCCCCCCCCCGGGCGCGTGGCCAGGTGCATGGCTCGGCGCGCGCTCGGGGCGGAGTAGTGCCAGCGTGGCCATATGGAGCACCTGTCAGGGGGGCGGTCACGGAAGGTGAGCGAACGGCGATGGCACGGGCAATCTGGACTGGCGTGATCACATTCGGGCTGGTCAGCGTGCCCGTCGGCCTCTACACCGCGACCGCGGACCACACCGTCCACTTCCATCAGCTCCAGCGCGGCACCGCGGACCGGATCCGCAACCGGCGCGTCAATGAACGCACCGGCAAGGAAGTCGACACCGACGACATCGTCAAAGGTTTTGAGGTCGACGAGGGCGAGTACGTGATCGTCGAACCCGACGAGCTCGACGAGATCGCACCCGGCCGCTCCCGGACGCTCGACATCAGCGCCTTCGTCGACCTGCCCGAGATCGAGCCGGTCTACTTCGCCCGCACCTACTACCTCGCCCCACGCGGCGAGGAGTACCTGAAGATCTACGACCTACTGCGGGCAGCCCTCGCCAAGACCAACAAGGTGGGCATCGCCACCTTCGTCATGCGCAACAGGCAGTATCTGACCGCGCTTCGCGCGGAGGACAAGGTTCTCGTTCTGCAGACCCTGCACTGGGCCGACGAGGTCCGCGATCCGCGCCAGGAACTGCCCGAACTTCCTTCGGGCCGGGCGGGCCGGGGCAAGGAGATGGACGTCGCCCTTCAGCTCATCGACGCCCTCAGCAGTCCGTGGGACCCGAAGCAGTACCACGACACCTACGCCGACAAGGTCCGCGAGCTCGTCCGCGCGAAGGCTGAGGGCAAGGAAGTCGCCCTGGCCGAGGAGGCGCCGAAGGCGACCAATGTCATCGACCTGATGGAAGCCCTTGAGGGCAGTCTGGAGCGAGCGCGGGGCGCGGGAGGGGCTGGGGGGAAGAAGAAGACCGCCGGCCGCTCGAAGCAGGGCCGCGCCGAAAAAGCCGGCGGTAAGCGGGAGTTGGAGGGGCTGAGCAAGGCGGAGCTGTACGAGAGGGCCACTGAACAAGGAGTTTCTGGACGCTCCAAGATGAGCCGCGAGGAACTCATCGAGGCGCTCGCCAAGGCCGGGCGCCGGGGGAAGAAGCGCGCTTCCTAATGCTGTTGTCAAGCGGCTGTAGTCACTGGAGGTGTGACTTGGTAGCGCCGTCCGTCGCGGATCAGGGCCCACAGGACGTTGACGCGTCGGCGGGCCAGGGCGAGCACGGCTTGGACGTGCTTCTTCCCCTCAGCGCGTTTGCGGTCGTAGAACTTCCGCGAGTTCGGGTCGCATCGGACGCTGACCAGCGCGGAGGTATAGAAGACCCGCTGCAACCTGCGGTGGTAGGTGACCGGCCGGTGGAGGTTGCCGCTGACCTTGCCCGAGTCGCGTGGTGCGGGGGCGACGCCGGCGAAGGCCGCCAGGGCGTCCGGGGAGTCGAACTCGTCCAGGCCGCCGCCGACGGCAGCCAGGAACTCGGCGCCCAGCACGGGGCCGATGCCCGGGACGCTCAGGACGATGTCGGCGAGCTCGTGCTCGCGAAACCGGCCCTCAATGAGCTTGTCCATCTCGGAGATCTGCTCGTTGAGGGCCATCACCTCCTCGGCCAGGGTGTGGACCAGCTTCGCGATGGTCTTCTCCCCGGGGATCGCGGTGTGCTGGCGCTCGGCGGCCTCAACCACCGTCTCGGCCAGGCTTCTTGCGTTACGGACCTTGCGGTTGGCCAGCCACTTCGTCAGCCGGGCGACGCCGGTTCGGCGGATCGCGGCCGGGGTCTGGTAGCCGGTCAGCAGGCGGAGCGGGCCGGTGTTGGTGACGTCCAGGGCCCGTTCCAGGGCCGGGAACATGCTCATCAGAGTGGAACGCAGGCGGTTGACCGAGCGGGTGCGGTCCTCGACCAGGTCGGACCGGCGTCCGGTCAGCAGCTTCAGCTCGATGGCTGCTTCGTCGCCGGGGCGTATGGGCCGCAGATCGCGGCGCATTCTGGCCTGGTCTGCGATGACGTAGGCGTCGCGGGCGTCGGTCTTGCCCTCGCCTCGGTAGCCGTCCGAGGCCCGGTTGACCAGGCGGCCGGGAATGTAGAGGACCTCCTGGCCGTGATTGACCAGCAGGGCCAGGAACAGCGCGGGCTCGCCGCCGGTCATGTCGATGGCCCAGGTGACCTCACGGCCGTCGGCCAGGTCCAGGACGTCGCCGATCAGCTTCAGCAGCTCGGGCTCGTCGTTGGCGACCCGCCGCGACAGCAGCGTCTTGCCCTCCGTGTCCAGCGCGAGCCCGTGATGGTGGCCCTTCCCGCTGTCGATCCCCGCCCATATCCGGCTCATCATGCTCCTGGCGTGCTCGTTCGTTCCGTTCGTACCACGGACGACCTCGCCGGCATTGCTCTACTCAGCGACATGTTCGCATTTCCTAATCGGCGGCCGAGTCGTCGTGGGGTGCCGGGCGGCGAAGCGTGCTCAGCCACGAGACGGCAGCCGCCTGATAGCCACACCCAGCACCCCTGGGTGACCCAACCCTACGAATGGCTCGATCAACCCGATCAAGAAGGTAGAGCCGCCTGACTAACGGTCATGCGTAATGCGCATGCTTCATGAGCTCTGCGGGGTAGAGTTGCCGCCGTGGGTATGAGCCTCGATGATCGAGTCCGGTCCGCGGTGGCCGCGCTCCTGCATGCCACCGGCGAGTCACAGACGGAGCTCGCGGCCGCTCTCGGAGTGAGTCAGGCGCAGGTGAGCCGTCGTCAGTCCGGCGCGGCCGTATGGAGTCTGGCCGACTGCGACTCGGTCGCCGCGCACTACGGCATCGATGTCCTGGAGCTCCTGGCCGGTCCCACCCGGGCCTCGGAGGCCCTGCCGGAGGGACGCCGCCGCGCACCCGGCCGCCACGTCGGCACGGCACGCGCCGCCGCCGTACCGGACGGGGGAGCCCGGTGACGAACTTCGACGCGATCGACGCCCTGCTGGCGGAGGCCAAGAAGGAGGTCCCGCTGCCACCTGCCGAGGAGCGGCGTGCCCTGCGTGAAGGACTGAACGTCTCGCGGCCCCAGCTCGCGCAGGTCCTGGACGTCAGCCCGTCGACGGTCGCGGGCTGGGAGTCCGGACGGGACCCGAGCGGTGAAGTGCGGGAGAAGTACGCCTATTTCCTCAGCGGCGCCCGGGAAAAGCTGGCTGCGGCTGCCGCCGAGGAAGTGCCGGCGGAGGAACCCGCGGACGCTCACCAGGAGCCCGGCCACGACGACGTCGTAACCCTGGCCGCGCCCGAACCTTGTGTGCTGTGCGGAGAGCCCGCCCGCCACCAGGTCGCCGGCTTCCCGCAGCACCTGGACCCCGCCGAGTGCGGCACCGCCGAGTCCGCGCGGGCTGCGGAGCCGGAACCGCAGACGGCGCCCGCACCGCAGCCTGAGCCCCGTCGGCCGGCACCCGCCGACAGGCCGGACAGCCCCCCCGCACACGGGGTCAAGGTCGTGCCGGTCGGCCGTCGGCTGAAGGCCGCCGATGACCTGGACCTGATCGGCTCGGCCGTCGCCGCAGCGCTCGCCGAGCACTCGGGCGACGTGGAGGCGGCGACCAAGGCGCTGGTGAAGCGGGCGATCCCGGACGCGATGGCATTGCTTGATCACAGTCGCAAGGGCGGCCGCTACGACGTGGTCGCGCACCCCTGGCTGCCCGACATCCTGCGCAAGCAGACCGCCCGCGGCGCCGACGAGATCTGGGAGGCCCGACCCAAGTGGGCCCGGCCCGAACTGCCGCCGGGCGAGCACGAGGTGACCGCGCTCGACCTCAACGGCGCCTACCTGTCCGCACTCAAGACGCATCTGCCGCTCGGCCAGCTGGAGCACTCCACCGGCGACCACCACGACCGCCGCCGCGCCGGCGTCCACCTGATCACCCCTCCCGACTGGGACCACGACGCCTACCTGCCCAACCCGATCGGCAGCCGGGACGAGCCCGGCCCCCTGTGGGTGACCGAGCCGACCCTGCGCCTGCTGCTGCGTCTCGCCGGCTCGAAATACGCGCTGTGCGACCCGCCGGAGATCCACGAGTCGTGGACCTCCGGGGCCACCGAGGGCCTGTTGGAGAAGTTCCGTGTCGCCCTGAAGGACGCCCGGGACCGGGCGATCGCCGAGGGCGACGACGTGACGCTGGAGTACGTGAAGGCGATGTACTCGAAGTTCGTCTCCACGCTGGGGGAGTCCAACTACAACCGCGAGTTGTACCGCACCGACTGGATGCATCTCATCCGCTCCCAGGCCTTTGCGAACCTGTGGTGGAAAGCGCACCGGGCCTACGACGAGGGTCTGATGGTCGTCCGTGCGATGGGTACCGACGAACTGCACGTCGTCGGCGACTGGCGCGCGGTGTTCCCCGAGGGCCGCGGGGTCACGGAAGTGAAGGTCAAGGACGTGTACACCGTCGGGGCGGAGACCACCGACTGAGGCCCCGGCCGGGCGCATGCCGCCCGGCTCTCAGGCACTCAAAGCCATTAGCATTGGCGTGCCTTGGAAGTGGAAACACCTGAGGGCCCGCCCGTGAGCCGCAGAGCGAGGAGACGCAGATGCCGGAGAGGAACATCGAGTTCGGCAAATACGGCGCTCGCGGTCTGAAAGGGCACGAGGCCGTGGCCCGTCAACTCAACGCGCTGGCCGGTTTCATCGCCACCCCGATCACGACCCGGCGCGGCCTGCTCGCGCGTCTGCACTACCTCACCCGCACCGACCACGCCCGCCAGGCGGCCCGCGACGCCGGCCTCACCGTCACCGACCGCACCCTGAAGGCGTGGCTGGACGGAAAGCGCAGCCCGGCGAAGAAGAACTTGCAGACGATCGAGACCGCGTACCGCACGGTGCGCCGCCACAACGTCTCCCGGTATCTGGTGGCCCGCCTCAACCGCGCGGGCCGGGGCACCCGCGTCGAGTTCCACCCGCTGAATCAGTCCCAGGTCGACCGGCCGCGCCAGCGCGTGGTGTCCTTCCGCACGCTCAACGTCCGCAACTGGGACCGGATCGTCGAGGCGTGGGCCGCCGACGACGAGCAGGCCCTGGACGAGGCGTGGATCAGCGACGCCACGGTGGACCTCGGCTCCGAGTGGGGCCAGTACGAGTACGTCACCAACATCGGGTTCGCCGCGTAGCTGCCTGGGGGACGGCAGGGGAGCTGCCATTCGGTCCCGTTGTCAGTGGCGTGGGCAAGAATGCGGCGCAGCATGATCAACACCCGGCCCGGATGTGGCAAGCGGTGTCCATTCCTCCGTCCGGAAAGGCCGTGCCCATGCCGCCCACCCACCCTCGCCCGCGTCGGTCCGTGACCCCGCTCGCCGCCCCCGCGGCCGACGTGCTGCGCATCGTCTCCGATCCCCACACCGCCGTGTTCGTCACCGCTCTCCCGGGCGGACGACTCCGCTACGGCTACTGGCGGCCGGCCGCATCCACCGGCGGCTGCTACGTCGCGCTGCCGACGGACGTGTGCGAGGAACTGCGCTCGACGGGGCGTATCACGCTGGGCACACCAGTCGTCGATCCGGGGAAGACGACGTACCGGGTCAGCGTCGCGTGCACTGTGCCCCGGACCGACAGAGCCAGGGCCGCATGAAGGGCTGAGGGGCGGCACCCTGCCGGGTGTGCGCCGGCTGCAGGCGGCCGTGTACAGCCGCGAACCCTGGTAAGGCGTCGGCGGGAGATCCTGCTTTGAGCGGGCGCCATGGGGTTACTCGGCGCGGTATGGCGAAGCTGCATCTTCCAGGTCGTATGGAACACCACGGCTCTGATCAGGGCCCGGCCCATGGAGGGGTGTCGCCCGAGGAAGCGGGCCCGGACCGGCAGGTCGAGGAGGCGGCGCCCGAGTCGCCGACGAAGCTGCCGAGGCGGGCCTGGGGCGCGGTGCTCAAGGGCAGCGTGAAGGAGTTCAAGGACGACGAGCTGGCCGACCGGGCCGCGGCGCTGACCTACTACGGCGTGCTGTCCCTGTTCCCGGCGCTGCTGGTGCTCGTGTCCCTGCTGGGCATCGTCGGCAAGTCGGCGACGGACAGGGTGCTGGAGAATCTGCAGGACCTCACCCCCGGCTCCGCGCGGGACATCATCACCCGCGCTGTGGAGCAGCTGCAGAACAACAGCGGCACCGGATCGGTGATGGCCCTGGTCGGCATCGTGCTGGCGGTGTGGGCGGCCTCCGGCTATGTGGCGGCCTTCATCCGCGCCGCGAACGCCGTCTACGACATGCCGGAAGGCCGGCCGGTGTGGAAGATCCTGCCGGTGCGCGTGGCGGTCACTGTGGTGCTGATGGTGATCGCGGTGGCCTGCGCGCTGATCGTGGTCTTCACCGGCGGTCTGGCCAGTCAGGCCGGAGAGGCGCTCGGGATCGGGGACACGGCGCTGACGGTGTGGTCGATTGTGAAATGGCCAGTCCTGGTCGTGCTGGTCACGTTCATGATCGCCATCCTGTACTGGGCGACCCCGAACGCCAAGGTCAAGGGATTCCGGTGGGTCACTCCCGGCAGCCTCCTGGCCCTGGTGATCTGGCTGGTCGCCTCGGCCGGCTTCGCGTTCTACGTCGCCAACTTCGGCTCGTACAACAAGACTTACGGCACCATGGCCGGCGTCATCGTCTTCCTCGTCTGGCTGTGGATCAGCAATCTCGCGATTCTGCTGGGCTTGGAGTTCGACGCCGAGACCGTGCGCCAGCGTGCCATCGCGGGCGGGCATCCGCCCGACGCCGAGCCCTACACGCAGCCGCGGGACACGAGGAAGTGGGACGAGGAGGACGTGCGCCGCCTGGACGAAGGCTGACCCCGCGGCCGCACCCGTATGAGCAACCAGTGGTTGCGCATGTGGTCGAGCTGTTCTACCGTTATGTGCAACCAAAGGTTGCGAATAGCTGGGAGAGTGGCATGGAGTACGGCAGCATCGAGCGGGAGATCCATATCGCCGCCACGCCCGAGGTGGTGTACGAGGTCGTCAGTCGGCCCGAACATCTGCGGGAGTGGTGGCCGGACGAAGCGGAACTCGCTCCGGTGCCTGGCGCCACCGGGGCCATCACGTTCGGCGACAAGGCCACGCCGGAGGCGAAGGTCGTCCCTCTCACCGTGATCGATGCCGACCCTCCGCGCCGGTTCTCGTTCCGGTGGGTGTACGACGAGGGGCAGACCGCCGCGCCGGACAATTCCCTCCTGGTGACCTTCGAGCTGGTTCCGTCCGGTGCGGGCACCCTGCTGCGCTTCAGCGAGACGGGATTCCGGGAGAGGGGCTGGGAGGCGGCCGTACTCGAAGAGGCGTACCGCGAGCATGTCACCGGCTGGGACTACTTCCTGCCCCGGCTGGTCTCGTACGTCGCGCGGCTGGTGTCGACGCAGTGAACGTCACCGTCGACGACGAGCTCTGGTCGGCGGTGGGGGACCCCACCCGGCGGCGGATGCTCGACGTGCTGCTGGCCGACGGCGGCGGCACGGCGACCACGCTCAGCGGGCAGCTTCCGGTGACGCGACAGGCGGTCGCCAAACACCTCGGTGTGCTCCACCGGGTCGGGCTGGTGCACGTCACGCCGTCCGGACGCGAGCGCCGCTATGAGGTGGACGAGGCCCAACTTGCCCGCGCGGTTGCGCAGTTGTCTGCGGTCGGTGCGACCTGGGACGCCCGGTTGCAGCGCATCAAGCGGATCGCCGAAGCGATCCAGCGCGGCCAGGAGAGCTGATCCCGCACGAAGACGCCGCCACAGCCATGGCGGCACCCATGAACCGCGCCCGAAAACGGGTGCCAGACCTGAGAAAGAGGCAACGCGATGGTGGACATTCTGCACAGGATCGGCGTCGTATCGTCTCCCGACGATGTCTACGCCGCCCTGACGACCATCGACGGACTGGCGGGCTGGTGGACACAGGACACGGAGGGCGACAGCGAGGTCGGGGGAGTGATCCGGTTCCGCTTCGAGCCCGGCGGGTTCGACATGAAGGTGCTGGAGGCGAAGCCGGCCGAGCGCGTGCTCTGGGAGGTCGTCGACGGACCTCAGGAGTGGATCGGTACACGGATCCGCTTCGAGCTGAAGCAGGAGGACGGCTTCACGATCGTGCTGTTCCGGCACGAAGGCTGGGAAGAGCCGGTGGAGTTCATGTACCACTGCAGCACCAAGTGGGCGACCTTCCTCATGAGCCTGAAGCAGCTGATCGAAACGGGCAAGGGCGAACCCGCACCGCAGGACGTCAAGATCAGCAACTGGCACTAGTAGGTCGTGTCTGAGTCCTGGTGCCCGGCCGGTCCGGCGCCCGCCATCATCGCGGGTGCCGGACCGTATCCGTTCAGGCTTCGAGGCGTTCGGTGTAGGCCGCGGTGGGCGGGGCCGGAACCGGGCTCGTCATGCCCGCCGACCAGAACCCTGAGGTGCCGGGTACGGGTGTCACGGCGTTGAGGTACGGCGCCGGCGCGGTGCCGCTGGGGCCGCGGACGATCGTCCAGCCGCTGCCCTCTCGGCGCAGATACGTACTGCGGCTCTGATCCTGGTAGTTCCAGCCGGAGATCCAGGCGGCGCGGCCCTGGGTGTCGCCCGCGATGCCGGACAGCGAACCGAGTGTGAAACCGGCCTCGACCCGCGTCCAGGCCGTGCCGTCCCAGTGGCACAAGGCCGGGTTGCCGGGGCGGCCGGGTGGCCCGCCGACGCCGGCCTCGGTACCCACCGCCCACACGTCGTCGGGACCGGCCGCGTGGAGGTCCGCGATGGTCAGGCGCAGGCCCGCAATCGGGGGCAGGACCGTCCACGTTCCGTCCCAGCGGGCCACGAGTCCGGACCAGCCACCGCCGTTCGACTGGTCCCCGCACGCCCAGACCTCACCGGGCGAGCGCAGGACGACCCGGTAGAGGTTCGAGCTGGCGACGGGCAGGGGATCCAGCCACTGCCAGCGTTGCCCGATGCCGTGCAGCAGCCGTACGGCGCCGCCCCGGCTGCCGCAGATCCACACCTGTCGGTCGCGGGTGACCGCCACTGAGTTCAGCCGAACGCCCGGCTCACCCCGGCCCGGAAACGCGGCCTCGCGCCAGGTGGTTCCGTTCCAACGCAGCAGCGGGCTGCCGCCTTCGACGGGGTCGACGGGGTCGCCCACACTCCATGCCGCGGTGGCGCAGACCCCGGCGACATCGCGTAACCGTACGTGGCGCAGATGCGTCAGGTCGGTCTTCGCCCAGTTGCTGCCGTTCCACAGCATGGCCAGCGCTCGTCCCCCGGTGGGCCCGCCCAGCTCCTCCTCACCGACGGCCCACGCCAGTTGAGGGCCCGCGGCTGCGATGCTGCGCAGTTGGGCGGGGGGAATGCTGCCGGGTGCGGGCACGGCCTGCCAGCCTTGTGCGCGGGGCGTCGGTGTGGCGGCCCCGGAGGGATCCGGGCCGAGCGCGACCCCTGCGAAGGTGCCGATCGCCCCTGCCACAAAGTGCCTTCGTCTCACTGGCGGGTCCTTCCAGGTGGATAGGGCGGGATGGGAGGGACCACCCTGAACCGGCACAACTCAAAGGTCTAGATACGCGCATGACAATCCCATCGCGGTCGGCCGAGGGACCTCGCGGGAGCGCGGTGCGCTAGCGTGGTGATCATGGGGGACTGGGATATCCGGCAGGCATCGGCGTCGGACGTGGAGGACGTGGCCGAGTTGCGTGCGGTGGTGCTGCGGGCGGATCTCGAACGCCTCGGGCGGTACGACGCCGTAAGGGTGCGGCAGCGGCTGCGGGACGGATTCGACCCGGCCCATACCTGGGTGATCGAGGTCGGTGGTGCGTTCGCGGGCTGCGTGGCGCTGCGGCCGGCGAAGGACGCGCACTGGCTGGAGCACTTCTACCTGGCCCCGCATCTGCAGGGGAGCGGAATCGGGTCGGGCGTGCTGCGCGAACTGCTCGAGCGGTGTGACCGCGGCGGCGTCCTCGTGCGGTTGAACGTGCTGCAGGGCAGTGCGGCCCAACGGCTGTACGAGCGGTACGGGTTCACGGTGGAGACCGAGGATTCGGTGGACGTGTTCATGGTGCGCAAGCCGTTGCCGGGGTGACCAGGGCGTCGGCACTGCCGGCGAACACCGGCAGCGGCGGTTCGTCCACGTACTCGTAGCTCTCCAGCACGGAGAAGTCGGCGCGCAGGGACACCTGCGCCCCCATGTACTCCCGATCTTCGGCGCCGCCGTCTTCGCCCTGGTGCTGTTGAGGCTGGCCCGCCGCGCTCCGGACTCATTCCGTCAGGACGCCGAGCAGCCCCGTTCCGGCGGCGTCAGATCCCACGCCGTGACGGTGTACGCGGCGGAGTCGACACCCGTGGCATCCATCCGTATCCGCCAAGGGCCGTCACCGAGAGGGTTGGGAGCTGCTGCTCAGTGACTGTGTATGAGTGTGTTCTGGCGTGCGTGTGGGCGCCTTGTCCGCGGAGATCGTGATGCCGCAGGGGAACGGAGGTTCGTCCGTCGAGTGCGTGACCTTGGCGGGTAGCGGTCGTTGGATGTGATGGAGTGGGCCTGGATCTGGACGGACGCGGCGGACCCGGCGCGGTCATCTACATCCCGCCGGGCCACTACGACCTGCTCACCCGGGTCGTCATCGACATCAGCTTCCTGCAGATCAAGGGCTCCGGCCACGGCTTCATGTCCAACGCGATCCGCGACGAGTCCTCCACCGGCTCCTGGATCGAGGTCCAGCCCGGTGCCAGCCACATCCGGGTCAAGAACACCGACGGGCACAACGAGGCGTTCCTGGTGCAGCGTTCGGGCGCGCCCGGCACGGTCGGCAGACTCAACGGCATCATCTTCCAGGACTTCTGCCTCGACGGAGTGTCGTCGTCCAAGCCGTACACGCCGGGCAACTCCAAGATCGGCATATCGGTACAGTCCGATAACGACGCCTTCCGCTTCGAGGGGATGGGCTTCGTCTACCTCGAACACGCCATGATCGTGCGGGGCGCGGACGCCGTCGGCTTCACCAACAACTTCATCGCAGAATGCGGCAGTTGCATCTCCCTCACGGGAGCCTCGCAGGTCGCCAAGATCACCAACAACTACCTCATCAGCTCTTGGGGCGGCTACTCGGTCTTCGCGGAGAACGCCGAGGGCAACCTGATCTCCGGCAACCACTTCCGCCGGGTGTACGGCGACGGCACCAGTACCCGCTTCGACGACCTGTACGGACTGGTCCACATCAACGGCGACGACAACGCCGTGACCGGCAACCAGTTCTCCTTCTCGGTACCGGCCGCGAACATCACCCCGTCGGGGGCGGACCCGACGGTCGTCCTGGTCGCGGGCGGCGCCCGGAACTACCTGGCCACCAACAACATCACCAGCAATCTCGGCGTCAAGGTCGTCCTGGACGCGTCCTCGACCGGCACGAAGGTCCTCTACAGCGCGCAGAGTTCGCAGCTGCGGGCGCATACCAGCGACTATGCGCTGGTAGCGACGCCTTGAGCGGAGAGTGACGCAGGGCAGTTCGGCCCCGGACTCCTCATCCGGGGCCGTTCGCGTGAGTCGGCTCCGCCCCTGACCGCCTACCCGCTCAAACGCGGGCGACGGCGACGAGATAGCGGAGGTCGACGTGCAGGTTGGCCTGGGACGCGGCCTGGAATTCGGTCTGGATCGTCTCGTTGCCGCCCACCCACCAAACGTAGTTGGCATCCGGCCGGCCGCGGAAACGCTCGTTGACGGTGATGCGGTTGCCGGGTTCGGTCGCCCCGTCCGAGCCGCCGCTGGCGGTGGAGTCCGACCACAGTTGCAGCCTGCGGTTGACCACGGAGTGCCACTGCGCGCCAGGAGCGTCCAGCAGTTCATCGACGATGATCGAGATCCAGCCCTGACTGTCCGCTCCACCGGCCGCGGTGGCGAAGTACCAGTCGTAGCGGTAGTCGACCGTGGTCCGGAACTCGAAGTCGCTGAAGTTCGCGAGGCGGAACGGCCCGCCCATTTCCGCGGTGCCGCCCGCGGCGCCGGTCGAGAAATAGATCCCCAGCCCGACATGCGCTTCACCGCTGTCCAGGTTCACCGTCGACGTGTGGCCGGGCGTCGCGGTGCCCCGCCGCCATGGCCACGGTCGCGCGAACAGCTGAAGGTCAGCCGCCTCCGTGTCGGACGGGGGTGCGTATTCCGGAGCGCGCTGCATCGTCGCGCGCACCCTGTCCTGCCACGCGGAGACAGCCTTCGTGTCCAACGAGTCGGCCCGCATCGATGCCGACGCCTCGATGAGCGCCGCGTTGAGGTGCGCGCGGTCGTCCCTCTTCTTCATCTCCCGCTCGAACTCTTCGGTCCGGGCGTCGGTCAGCGCCGCCAGCGAATCGCCGGGGATTTTCACCTCGTTGGGATATCCGGACGTGGCCCCGTCGTACATGGTCATGGAATTCCCCCCTGCTCGATCAGAAACCGCCCACGACGGCTTCTCCTCGCGGTCCCACGGTAGGGCGCCGGATGCGCCAGGGGGAGGGGCGTGCGCAGCTGTCGGCTCCGTCTCGCAAGCGGTGGTGACGGAGGGGACGGGGGGCGTCTGATGAGCACGAATGCTGTCGACCGCACCGGACATCGGTCTTCGGTACGCCGGAACTTTCGTCCAAGACAAGAACGGCCGACATAGGCGACGGTAGAGGCATGCGCAGCTACGACGCGGGGGCGCCAGTCCCCATCGACCGCGACGCCGACAGCGGCTGGGAAGTCGCCCACCCCGTCCGCGGCACGTCCCTTGACGGCGTCCGGATGGCCGGGTTCCGCGACCGTGTCGCCGCGGGGATCGACATGCAGGTGCTCCCGCAGCCCGCCGTGATCGTCGTCATCGGGTTGGGGGAGGACCCGTTGACCCTTGAGGGCACCGGCGGACACAAGCCCTTGCGGAGCCTCGTCGCCGCGCTGTCACCCGGCCCCGCCCACATCCGCGCCCGCCGAGTCGAGTGCATCGAGATGAGCTTGTCACCCCGGGCCGCCTACGCGGTGCTGGGCGTCTCCCCACGCGACCTGGATGGCGCGGTCACCAGCCTGGAGGACCTGTGGGGGCCGCATGAGCGCCGACTGCGCGAGCGATTGCTCGACACCCCGTCATGGCCGGAACGCCTCACGCTGGTGAACGAGTTCCTCGCGAAGCGGGCCGCGCAAGCGCCGTCGATGACACCCGAAGTCGCCGCCGCCTGGAAACACATCGTCGAGCATCGAGGCCGCGTACGGGTCGATGAGCTTGCCGCATCCTGCGGATGGAGCCGCAAGCGACTGTGGTCCAGGTTCAGCGACCAGATCGGCCTGACCCCCAAGCGCGCCGCGATGCTGGTCCGCTTCGACCACGCAGCCCGGGCACTCTGCGCGGGTGAGCCCGCCACGGACGTAGCCCTGGCGTGCGGTTACGCCGACCAGGCCCACCTGAACCGCGATGTGCTGGCCTTCGCCGGGTGCACGCCAGGCGCCCTGGCCACGAGGACGACGTCCGCGGGATAGCCCGCTCCAACACCGACGACAACATCTACTCGCCGCACGATTCGAACGTATGCACGATAATGAGGAGACTTCTGTGCCCAACACCGACGTCCACGCAACAGACACGACGGAACGCGAGCTCATCGTCCGGCTCGCCTTCGGCAGCATGGCCGCGCAGACCGTGCGCGCCGCCGTCCGGCTGAGGGTCGTGGAGTTGATCGGCGACGGGCAGCGCCGTGCCGCTGAAGTGGCCGCCGATGCCGGGGCGGAGCCGCAGCCCATGACGCGGCTGCTGCGTGCCCTGGCCGGACTGGGCCTGCTGAAGGAACACGCACCGGGCACGTTCTCGGTGAGCCCGGCAGGCGCGCTGCTCGACTCGCAACGCCCCGACTCGCTCACGTCCTTCGTGCGGGTGTTCACCGAGCCGGTGGTCGTACGGGCGTGGGAGCACCTGGACACCAGCATCCGCACCGGAGACATCGCGTTCGACACCGTCTTCGGCACGGACTTCTTCAGCCATCTCGCCCAAGACCCCGAGCTGTCCGCGCAGTTCAACGCGGCGATGAGCCAGGCCGCCGGGGAGACCGCCGCGGCGCTGCCGTCCGCGTTCGACTTCGGCCGGTTCACCTCGGTCACGGACGTCGGCGGGGGAGACGGAACCGTACTGGCCGGCGTACTGCAGGCACATCCGCAGCTTTCCGGTGCCGTATTCGACACCGAGGAGGGCCTGGCCCAGGCGCCGAAGACGCTTGAGCTGTGCGGGCTGACGGAACGCTGCTCCCTGATCGCGGGGGACTTCTTCCGTGCAGTCCCCAAGGGCTCGGACCTCTACCTGATGAAGAGCGTCCTGCACGACTGGACGGACGAACAGGCGGTCACGATCCTGAGCCACTGTCGCGAGGTGCTGCCGCCGGGAGGGCGCGTCCTGATTGTGGAGCCGGTGCTCCCCGAGATCGTCGACGCGGGCGCCGAATCCCATGCCGCCGACGACGGAGTCACGTATCTGAGCGACCTCAACATGCTCGTGAACGTGGGCGGCAGGGAGCGCACCCGCCACGATTTCGAGGACGTCTGCCACCGCGCGGGCCTGTCGCTCACCTCGGTCACCCTCCTCGCGGAGGCTGCACCGTTCTCCCTGTTGGAGGCGGCGGCGGACTGACGCTCCGTCACCGTTTGGGCAGCAACAGCGGGGTCGCGAGCAGGAGAACGCCCGACACGGTGATCGCGGTGAGCGGGCTGGTGAGTGTGGCGAGCATGCCCCAGACCACCATCAGGGCGGCTTGCAGGAGTCTGCTGAGGGCACTCCACGTACTGAGGACTTGAGCCGTGCGATCCGCGGGCGTCCGTTGCAGACGTTCTGTCGCGTAGATCGGATTGAAGATGCCCATGCAGGTGATCAGCAGGCCCTCGACGATGATCACGGTGAGGAGTCCGGCGATGCCGGGACGGACGAACGCGAGACCGAGGGGGAAGAGCGATCGCAGCCAGCCGGAGACGATCATGACCCGGTGCCTGCCGTAGCGATTCACGAGACGCGCGGAGAGGCGGGCGCCCACGAAGCCGCCGAGGGCCGGGATGCCGAAGGCGAGACCGTACTGCCAGGCCGGGAAGTGGTACTGACCCAGCAGAAGGACGGACAGGAGCGGGACGGTGGCCATGATGAGGCCGCTGACCAGGATCGAGTTGAGGAACAGGCGCTTCAGTACGCGGTCGCGGAGGATGAACCGCCAGCCGGTAAGTAGGTCGGCTCCGCGCAACCTGGTGGACCGGTTGCGCGGTGCCGCGACATCGCCTCCGCGGATGCGAAGGACCCCGAGCGCGGACAGCAGGAAGCTGAGGGCGTCGGCCAGGACCGTGATGACCGGGCCGAGCAACCCTATGAGCGCCCCACCGAGGGGAGGGCCCGCCGCGGTAGCCACCCAGCTCGTGGCCTCGAATCTTCCGTTCGCCACAAGGAGGTGATCGCTGCGGACGAGGTGCTTCAGATACGCGCCGGACGCGGCGGTGAAGGCGATGCTCGCGGTCCCGGAGACGACCGAGACGACGAGCAGTTGGCCGTATGAGAGCAAGCCGAGGGCGTAGGCGATCGGGACACTCGCCATCGCGACGAACCGGATCAGGTCCATCGCGATCATCACCGGACGCTTGGCGCGGCGCTCGACCCACGGTCCGAGCGAGAACGCGACAACCGCCGCGACGGCAGGCCCGGCCGCTCCCAGGAGCGACACGGCGAATGCCGACGAGTGCAGCACGCCAACCGCGATCAGCGGGAACGCGCCGAAGGCAATCCACGTACCACCGGTGCTGACGGCGTAGGCCGACCACAGCCAACCGAAACCGCGCCCCAAACGCACGCCCACGTGACTCCCTCGCGACAACCGACGATCGGGTCTCCACATCACACCGGCCGCACCGTCACGGGATCAAACAACCGACCCCGGGCGAGCCACAACCATCGGTTGGGCACGCCTATGCTGGATCAATGGATACGGAGGCGGTGCGATCGTTCGTTCGCGCGGCCGAGCTCGGACAGCTGCGACATGCGGCCGACGAGCTCGGCGTGACGCAACAGGCCGTGTCGAAGCGGATCGCGACACTGGAGCGCGAACTCGAAGTCCGGTTGTTCACCCGCACCGCCCGAGGGGTCGAGCTCACTCTCGACGGCCAAGCCTTTCTCCCGCACGCCCGGAACATCGTCACGGGAGTCGATCGCGCCATCACCGCGATCAGGCCGGGGTCGCGGGCCCTTCGGATCGACGTTCTCGGCCTGCGATCCGCTCAGGCCGTCCTGCTGCACGACTACTGGCGGTCGCGTCCCGAAACCGACCTCGATGTGGTGACCCTCAGGGTCAACGACCCGCACATGGCGGTCGCCGCCGTCCAGGCAGGCGATATCGACGCCACGTTCCGCTCGGTCACCGACCCGGCCGCACTGCCGCGCGACGTGGAAATGATCCACGCCTTCGACTCGCCGCTGGAACTCCTCGTCGGCCCGAGGCACCCGCTCGCCGCCGCACGAACACTGACACCCTCCCGGCTGCGCGGGCACCGGATCTGGGTACCGGGTATCGCGCCGCGCAGCGAATGGGCCGAGTTCTACGACCAGCTCGCCACCGACTTCGACCTCCGCATCGACGCCGCGGGCCCCAACTTCGGCAACGAGGTACTCCTCGACATCCTCGCGGACTCCGCGGACGTGGCCACCCTCGTGGGCTCGCGCGACCGGTACATCTGGCCGACGCACCACGACCTGCGCCGCATCCCGATCGTGAACCCGACGCTCGCCTACCCGCTCTCGCTCATCTTCCTCCGAGCGAATCCACACCCGGGACTGAGGGCGATCATCAACCACTTCGGAGGCCTGGCACCGCTTCCCGAGCCGGTCTGGCTCCCGTCCTGGGCCACAACGGCGCGCCGGTCCAAGCCCGTTGGTGGTGAGTGTGCAGCCGAGTGAGCAGGTGCGTCAAAGTTTGTCTGTCCTCGGCCGAAAGCGGTCCCAACAGCTCGTCCCGCATGCTGTCCAGCGCTCGGTCCATGCGCCGCAGTTGGGGGAGCGCGCCTGCGCGCCCGCCTCACGTCCCTCGCCTCGGGCACCTCGCGGCCGGCGACCCGTGCGGCGGCCGACGAGGCGCTCCGAGCGCTGGACGAGCCTGGCAGCTTGATCACCTGCTTCGCCTACGCCGTCCGGCCCGCTCTCAGGAGAACGGATCGAGGGTGACGTAAGCCTGGCGCGGGCTGCCGTCGTGGACGAGGGACTCGTGGTGTCCCACATCGTCGAACGCGAACCCGTACGCCTTACCGTCCGCCATCCGCTCATGGATGATCCGGGAGTAGTGGTTGGTCACGGCGTCCTTGTAGAAGCCGGCCGCCGAGGTGTCGGGCTGGTTGGGATTGGTCAGCAGGGTGGAGCGGTTGAAGCCGGCGCACAGGGTCCGTGAGATCGGGCCGCGCACCAGGTCGTTGGGGGCGTCCAGGAGCCGGTGGCAGCCGAAGACGCTGGGTGCGTCGGGCTTCTGGAAGCTGGTGACGACCGCCCCGGCGGAGTTGGTGAAGTGCATGACGCCGCCCGAGACCCGGCCGTAGTACTTGGTGCCCGGCTGGTTGGCGAACGGGGTGACGGTGAGGGTGGTCGTGGCGTACTTCTGCCAGACGCGGTTGATGTAGTCGTCCAGCACGTTCGCCGGAAGCGCCCCGGTCTCCAGACCGTAGGTGGGGGAGAGGGCCCGGAGCACGGTGCCGTCCGAACGGGTCTGGATCAGAGAGCCCCATCCGCCGGGCTGGGCACGCAGCGCGGCGAACACCCCGTTGTAGCCACCGGACTTGAGCCGTCCGGTGCTGACGACACTGCCGTCACCGCGCTGGACGCCGACCGAGTAGGGCGCGGAGAACATGTCCACCTGGGTGCTGTTGATCCAGAGCCCGTCGTTGTTGAGCGTGAACTCGGACCAGTTGAAGAGGATGTTGCGGTTCGGGTCGGACGGGTTCTGCACGGCCGGCTGCACCAGGCCGCCCGTCGCCAGCTTGAACACGAGCTTTTGGCCGTAGGAGAAGTAGATGCGGCCGCCCGCGAGCTTCGGGATGTTGATCGTCTTGGACTGGCCGGCGGCGGGGCCCGGTATGGACGCGTCGGGCGCGGGGATCGGCGGGACGCCTCCGGCCGGCCACGGGTGGAAGGCGCCGCTCGCGTCGGCCCAGCCGAGCTGACCGGTCGTCAGGGAGGTGCCCAGGACGTAGACATGAACGGCATCGCCGCGCCCGGAGTTATTGGTGACCTGGAGAGGGATGGTCGCGGGCACCGCCGCGTCGGCCGTCGAAGGTCCCGTGACCGACAGCACGGCGCCGAGCAGCGCGGCCGCCGCGGCGAGCGCCGGCAGACGGCGTTTGAGGTTTCTGAGCATGCTTTGTCTCCCTGCGGGTGATCGGGTGGGGGGTTGGTCCGGACCACTGTGAGAGCGCTCTCAGCGTTGCGCGCGGGTGCGTTCATGTCAACGAGGGCGGCATGGGGACATGTTGGAGGCGCAGGAACGGTCTTGATGGCGAGGGGACTTGAGACCGCGTCCGCCTAGCCGGAGCGTTCGTTCGAGAATGTGAACCAAATTCCGCCAGCAGTCTTGTCAGCCCCTCGGCTGCCCCCTATCGTCTGCGGCCAGAAAGCGCTTTCCCGGAGCGCTGGGACCGCTCCGGGAGAGTCGACCGACCGTCGTGGTGGGCCGCCGCGACGTGCGCAACGAGCCGCCCGATCCTTCCGGTTCTGCCGTAACCGCTCCGTGCCGCGCCGACTTCCGCACGGGCAACAGCCTGTTCTCGTCCTGCGCCCTGCCTCAGGCGGCGCGGGGCGATTCGGGCGCGCCATCACGAAGAACCACGCCGAATTCAGGAGACGAAAATGACAAGACCTGTCGCACTGCGACTGTCCGCGGCAACAGCCGCGCTGGCCCTGGCGACCGCGGCCGGTGTGGCCCTGTCGATGCCCGAGGCATCGGCGGCGACCGGCAGCGCCACCGGCTACGCGACCCAGAACGGCGGAACCACCGGCGGCGCCGGCGGGCAGACGGTCCGGGCGACCACGGGCACCGCGATCCACGCGGCTCTGTGCGGCCGGGCCAGCAGCAGCACGCCGATCATCATCCAGGTCGAGGGAACCATCAACCACGGCAATACCGCGCAGGTTTCGGGCGAGAGCTGCAACACGGCCGCCGGGGTGATCGAGCTCAAGCAGATCAGCAACGTCACGATCATCGGAGTCGGCAGCGGAGCCGTCTTCGACCAACTCGGCATCCACATCCGTGAATCCAGCAACATCATCATCCAGAATGTGACGGTCCGGAACGTCAAGAAGTCGGGCTCGCCCACCTCCAACGGCGGCGACGCCATCGGCATGGAGAGCGACGTCCGCAACGTCTGGGTCGACCACGCCACCCTGGAGGCATCGGGCGGCGAGTCGGAAGGCTACGACGGCCTCTTCGACATGAAGGACAACACCCAGTACGTCACGCTGTCGTACAGCATCCTGCGCAACTCCGGCCGGGGCGGCCTGATCGGTTCCAGCGAGAGCGACCTGAGCAACGGCTACGTCACCTTCCACCACAACCTGTACGAGAACATCGACTCCCGTGCACCCTTGCTGCGCGGCGGCACGGCCCACGCCTACAACAACCACTACGTGAGCCT
The DNA here is from genome assembly GCF_036173105.1 of Streptomyces sp. NBC_00287. Lineage (NCBI taxonomy): Bacteria > Bacillati > Actinomycetota > Actinomycetes > Kitasatosporales > Streptomycetaceae > Streptomyces > Streptomyces sp. NBC_00287. The sequence continues at coordinate 311,256 of NZ_CP108053.1, read as the reverse complement.
GAACGAGTCCGGCATCAACTCCCGCGCCGGTGCCAAGGCCAAGGTGGACAACAACTACTTCGAGGACTCCAAGGACGTCCTCGGCACCTTCTACACCGACGAACTCGGCTACTGGCAGGTCAGCGGCAACGTCTTCGACAACGTCACCTGGTCCAGCGCCGGGACCGAGAACCACCCCGCGGGCCCGAACCCACAGTCCAACACCACGGTGAGCATCCCCTACGCCTACCCGCTCGACGCGGCCGCGTGCGTACCCGACATCGTGAGCCGAACGGCGGGCTCCGGCACCGGCCTTCAGGTGTCGGACGGCAACTGCACGGCACAGACGCCGACCCCGACCCCGACCACGACACCCACGCCGACTCCCACCCCCACGCCCAGCCCGACCCAGCCCGGCGGCACCAACCTCAGCATCGGGGCAGGCTCCGACGGCTCCAGCAAGGCCGACGGCACGAGCTACGGCAACGTCCGCGACGGCAACATGAGCACGTACTGGTCGCCGACCGCCTCGACCGGATCCATCTCCATCAAGTGGGGTTCCGCCACCACGCTCTCACGCATCAACATCCGCGAGGCCGCCGGCTCCGAGGGCGCCATCAGCTCCTGGCGTGTCCTCAACGCCGACACGGGAACGGTCCTGACCTCCGGCAGCGGCGCGGGCGCCATCACCTTCCCGCAGACCTCCCTGAGCAAGATCACCTTCGAGATCACCGGTTCGACCGGCACACCGAAGGTGGCGGAGTTCGAAACATACGGCTCGTAATGTTCCCGCCGTCCACCGGCGCCGAGGCCTGCGCGCCTCCGGCGCCGGTACGGGCACAGCCTCTTGGCGATCAGTGACCCGCCTGTTTTACTGCGCGGATGGTGACGGGGATCTGCGCCGTGCTCGGCGCGCTGCTCGGGGTGGTGTTTCTGCAACGGCGGTCGCAGCGGGCAGGGGATCGAGCCCGGGCGGGGCAGGCGGTCCTCTTGTCGGTCGGGGCCAAGCGGCCGGATGTGGGTCGCCGATGGAGTCTGGGCCGGGTGCGGGCTGATGCTGAAGAGTTTCGGTGGGAGCCTCGCCGGTCGTGGACACGGCTGCGTGGGCTTCCGGCGGATCTGCGTTTTGTCCGGGCACGCCGGCAAGAGGGCCGCGAATGGTTGTGGCTCCCGATCGGCGCCTTGGTGATCGAGTGCGAGTCGTCCGAGGGCCCGGTACAGCTATGGGTCATGGGTGCGCAGCTGGAGCACGTCGTAGACCTGATCCGGCACGACGACGGCTGACCGTGCCGGGGACGCGTATGCATCCCGGGGCTCAACACTGCGCGGTCTCGGTCAGGTTCGTCGGCGCTCGACGATCACCGGCGCCCGGTCGGGGTGGACGTCGATGCGGGCCACCGCTCGCGCCCGGGCGCCGGCGGGAACGCGTAGGTGCCAAGTTCCGCAGATCACGGCGATGGCCGTCGTCATCTCGATCTGGGCGAAGGCGTTGCCCATGCACTGGTGGGGCCCGGCGGCGTAGGGGACGAAGGCGCCGGGATGGATGACGGTGCCGGGTGCCCAGCGGTCGGGGTCGAAGCGGTCGGGATCGGGGTACCAGCGTGGGTCGTGGTGGAGGAGGTAGGGGCTGTAGACGACCTCCGTGCCCGGTGGCAGGTCGACGTCGCCCAGCCGGACGGTGCGGATGGTGCGGCGCATGAACAGCCAGGCCGCGGAGAGCCGCAGCGCTTCGTTCACGATGCGCCGGGTGTAGTCGAGTCGGGGCAGGTCGGTGTACTGCGGTGGCTTGCCGGACGGGACCTGGTCGAGTTCGGCGTGCAGCCGCCGCTGTACCTGCTCGCTGGCGGCGATCTCGAAGAACGCCCAGGCCAAAGCGGCGCCCACGGTCTCCACGGCCGCGGAGATGAGGGTGACGACCTGGTCGTAGATCTCGCTGTCGGTCAGTCCGGAACCGTCCTCGTCCCGGCCGGCGAGGAGCATCGACATCACATCGCCGTGGTCGACGCCGCTGCGCCGGTACGCGGCGATGGACTCGTCGACCGCGTCGCGCAGCTCGGTGACCGCGCGCTCGAAGCGGCGGTTGCCCGGCGTGGGCAGCGCCGCCCACCAGTCGGGCAGCGAGGTGCGCCGGATGACGCCGTCGGTGAGCACCGGCAGCACTCGGCGCAGCACCTCGCCGACTCGGGCGCCCAGGACGGGCGAGAACAGGGCGTGCGTGGCCACCGACATCGACATCCGGTCCATCGCTTGGCCCATGTCCACCGTCTCCCCGCTCTGCCAGCGTGCCGCGAGGGCTTGCACCTGATCGCGCATCACCGTGGCGTAGGCCGGCAGCCGGTCACGGTGGAACGACGGCTGGACCAGCCGGCGTTGACGGCGGTGGTCCGCTCCGGAGGCCGTGCCCAGGCCGGAGCCCAGGAAGCGGGCCGCCTTGTCGAAGAGCCAGCCGCGTTCGAAGGCCCGGGCGTCGGTGACGAGCACCCGGTGAGTGAGTTCGGGGCTGGTGACGACGTACGCGGGACGCGGCCCGAGTTTGATCCGGACGAGGTCGCCGTGGGCGGGCAGCGAGGAGATGAAGTCGAGTGGGCGGCGGGCGATCAGCAGCCCGTGTCCCAGCACGGGCAGAGCTCCCGGCGCCTGCGGGGTCTGCGCGAGCGACGTCGTGGGGCGCTGTCGGGCGGGGCTGTCGGATGCGGTCATGTCCACGGGCCTCTCGGGTGCGGTCATGTCACACGGGCCTCTCGGGTACGGGGATGTCACATGTGCTCTCGGCTGCGGTCACCGGGCGGTGACGATCATCGGCAGATGGCAGGGCCTGCTCGTACCGGCCATGACCTCCCGGACCCGGTGACCTGGGGCCGGGACGAAACGGAAGCGCCCGAGCAGCGTGGCCAGCGTGATGGTCATGCTCGTCCAGGCGAAGCTCTCCCCGAGGCAGCCGTGGCGGCCCGCCCCGAAGGGGAGGTACGCGCCCTGCTCGACCGGCGTCGCCCGCTCGGGGTCCCAGCGGTCGGGATCGAAGCGCTCCGGGTCGGGGTAGTAGCGCCGGTCGCGGTGCAACGCGTGCGGACTGATGAAGAACTGCGTCCCCCGCGGGTACGTGCGGCCGCCCACCTCGACCTCCCGCAGGGCGCGGCGGGGCAGCAGAGCGAGGGGGTGCAGCCGTAGCACCTCCTTAAGGACGCGGCGCAGATAGGGAAGCCGGTCCACGTCGTCGTGGCGGGCGGGGCCCGCGCCGAGCCGGGACAGCACCTCGCGACGGGCCCGCTCCTCGGCCTCCGGATGGTCGGCCAGGTGGTGGAAAGCCCACGACAAGGCGGTGGCCGTGCTCTCGGAGGCGGCGACCGTGAAGGTGACGGCCTCGTCGTAGACCTGTTCGCGCGGCATGGTCCGGCCGCTGTCCGCGTCTCGGGCCGTCAGCAGGACGGACAACAGGTCCCCCTGGTCTCCGCCGACGGCTCGGTAGCCGTCGATGGCGTCCAGGACGGCGGCGCGCATTCGCCGCCGTGCCCGGGTGAAACGCCGGTTCGCCGGTGTCGGCAGCTTCTCCAGCAGCGGCAGGGGAGACAGGGCGCGAGCGGTGATGGTCCGCAGGAAGTCGGGGAGTGAGCGTTGGATCTCGGCGACGGCATGGTCCGCGAGGCGGGACGCGAACAGGGTGCGGGCCGCTGTGGTGATGGTCAGCCGGTGCATTTCCGTGTCCATGGCCACCTGTTGACCCGGTTTCCAGGCCTGCGCGCGTTCGTCGGCGAGTGCCGTCATCACCTCGGCGTACAGGGGCGTGCGGGTGCTGTGGAACGCCGGGCGGATCAGGCGCCGTTGCCGGCGATGAAAGTCCCCGCTGGAGGTGACCACGCCGTTGCCGAGGACCGCGGCGGCTTTCTCGAACAGCGAGCCCTTGTCGTAGTGAGCGGCGTCGGAGACCAGGATCTGCCGTATCAGCCTGGGGGAGTTGACCACGTAGACGGGGCGTGGTCCGATGCCGATTTCCACTACGTCCCCGCAGGCGCGGGCACGCAACAGCAGACCGAAGGCGTCACGCCGCAGGGACAGCGCGTGCCCGAGCCCGGGCATTCCGCCCGGCAGCCGGGGAATCGCCGCGCCGCTCACCGGGTTTCCGCCCTGCCGGATCGCATCACGGTACGGTCCGCGCTCAGCTCCACGAATCCGGATTTGAGGCCGTTCCATATGTAGCCCTCTCCGTGATAGCGCGGGGTTATGTAGTTCCAGTGCTGGTTTCCGCTGATGATGTGGCCGAGCCGGTCCAGGTATTCCGCCGCATGCGGGAAACGGGCGCTCACTCGGTCGCGTTCGGCCAGGAATTCCCGTTCCTTCTCATCGATCAGCGTGCATGCCTCGTCCACGGCCTGCTGCAGTCCCGTGCCGTGGTGCAGCGCCCAGGCCACGACCCCGTTGACGCAGTCGCCGCTGCACAATTCCTTGCGGACCGAGAAGACGTCGTTCGTCAGGGTGACGTGATCGTTGACCAGGTTCGCGGCGGCGCGGCAGGCCGTGAACGCCTCGTCCGCGACCTCGGGGCCGTGGCCCACCTGGGCCAGCGCCATGAAGACGGGCATGCCGATCGTTTCCCGGCGCATCCGCAGATACGTCTGCCAGCCCTGCCAGCGCAGCGCCCCCACCCGGGTGCGCAGCGGGAGTTCCTTCAGGCAGCCGCGGAAGAACTCCCGCAGCGCCGCTTCCAGACGCCGCGCCGCCGACGGCGAGGCGGTACGAGTCGAGCGCCGCCACAGGTCCTCGACGGCCCGCGCCAGCCAGCCCTCCGCCGCGACGAACCGCCCCGGCGGAGCCGCTTCGACGAAGGCCCGCGCCAGGGTGGATCGCCGGGAGAGGTCGTCGTACAAGAAGAGCGTGCACGTCCACTCGACGGCGAGCAGGGCCGTGTCGAACTCCCAGTCGGGGGTGATGAATTCGCTCCACTCCATGGTGGAGTCCAGATACCGCTCACCCACCCGCTCGTCGTCGAAACACAGGAAATCCCGCGACCACTGCCAGGCCATGACCTCCAGCCGTGCCTTTTCCGGATGAATGCGCACAGGTATTCGCATCGGCAGCGGCGGCAGATAGAACGAGCCCATCCTCTCCAGGAGTTGTGACACATCGGGTGGAGCCGATTTCATCACGCCGGTCACTTCCTCACGCCCCTTTCCGCCCCGTGGGACCCCTCATGCTTACGGCGCGGCGATCAGGCGGCAATCCTTTCCCCACGTCCTCCGGATTCCCCGGGAGCACGGAAACGCGCGCGCCGCCGGCACCAGCGCGCAGACAGATGCGTGGAGGACTCGGCGGGCAGAAGACACGGGAGTTGTCCCTGAGGCGACCGGGGCTCTGCACCCCGGCGCCGAGGAGTGGGGTTCCCGGGGTGGTCAGCGGCTGTTCGACAGGGCCAGGAGCTCGGCGAACAGACCTCCACCTGCGGCGAGTTCGTCGAAGGTGCCCTGCTCGGAGATCCGGCCCTGCTCCATCACGAGGATCCGGTCGGCGATCTTCGTGTTGATCAGCTGGTGGGTGACGACGACCGTGATGCAGCCGCTGCCGATCGACTTGATCCGTTCGAGGATGGTGTGCTCACCCCGGGCATCCATCTGGCTCGTCGGCTCGTCCAGGATCAGCAGGCCCGCGCCCCGATAGAGAGCGCGGGCGCACGCCAGGCGCTGCCACTGCCCGCCGGACAGCTCCGTCCCGCCCCACAACTCCCGGGCCAGCAGCGTGTCCAGGCCCTCCGGCAGATCCTCGATGGTCTCGCGCAGACCCACCGCGTCCAGTGCCTGCCACACCAGGTCGTCTCCCTCCTCGCGGGGCTGGCCGAGGGTGACGTTGTCGCGCACGGACAGCGGCCACTGAGCGAAGTTCTGCGGCACCAGCCCGGAGGCGTCCCACAGCCGGTGCGCGTCGAGGCCTGCGACGTCGTGGCCGTTCCAGCTGACCTTGCCCTTGTCGGCGAGGAAGATCGCGGTGAGCAGCCGGGTGAGGGTCGACTTCCCCGAGCCGTTCTCGCCGACCACGGCAAGGATCTCGCCACGGCGGACGGTCAGCGACACTCCGGCCACCGCCGGCGTCTCCTTGCCCGGATAGCAGTAGACCGCCTCCTCCACGCTGACCTCCTCCAGCCGTCCGGTCAGGCCCGAAGTCCCGCGGCTGGGGGCGCGTTCGGCGGCGTAGACGAGGAAGCTGTCCATGTCGGCGAGGTAGAGGGCGCTGTGGAACATGGCCGCGCCGTAGATGACGAGCTGGCTGAGCGCGGCCAGAGTGGTCTGCACGGCAACGACCGCGGTCGCGGCAATCGCCGCCTCGATCCGTCCGGTGGCCGCCAGCCACGCCAGCGCAGCCCAGGTGCCGACCAGGAAGACACCGCCGATCGCCGAGCTGGTCAGCGTGATCCGCAGCATCCTCGGAGCCGCGGCCAGGGTGCGCGCGTCGATCCGCTCGGAGATCGTCCGGTACCAGAACGCCAGATACCGCGTCATGCCGTTGGCGCGGATCTCGTCCGCGAACTTCAGGCTGGTCGCCCAGCCGCGCATGTTCTGCCGCACATTGCGGTCGCCCACGTTGGCGTAGTGGGTCTCGTAGGTGACCTTCGCGTGCAACACCGCGCCCACCCCGGCCGGGACCACGGCGAGCAGCAGAAGCGGCAGCATCAGCGGATGCAGCACCGTCAGCACCCCGCTCGCGGTGACCATGCGGACGGCAGCGGCCGTGAGACGCGTGGCGTCCTGCACCATCAGGCGACTGCGGATCACCCCCATCTCCGCGGCCTCCTCCCGGTCAGCGCATCCGTCCTCGGCGCGCGCGGCGGCCTCCATCCGGCACACGGCCTCCACCAGGCGGCTGTCCGCCTCGGTCGTCAGCGGCGGAGTGATACGGCCGTCCGCGTACGACGACAGCGCGGTCGCCACTCGTCCGGCCGCCGCCGCGAGCGCGATGACCGTCAGCGCGGGCAGCGCGGCATGGACCCGGTCGGCGACCTCCTCGTCGGACAGGATCGGCCCCATCGCGTCGGCCGTCGCGTTGAGCTGAAGGGCGGCGCTGACCCCGATGGCCAGCTGACAGAGGGCGAGCAGCAGCACAGCCCGGCGGTCGATGGCCCATGCCATCTTGGCGGTCTGCTTCAGCACCGACGGCAGTCGTCGGCACATCGCGCCGAACGTCGCGTCCGCCAATGGGTTCTTGCCGTACCGGCCGCCATAGCGCAGCTCCGCCGGCGGCGGAGGCGGCAGCCGGCGAGGAGCCGCAGCGGCCCGGGTCTCTGGTTCGGCGCTCACCGGTCACCTCCGGCGACCTGCGAGTCCTTGGCATCAACAGCAGTCAACTTCACTCCCACTCAAAGTCGTTGTGTTCGGATCGGCGACATCCGGCTCAACGAGGAGCACCGCGATATCGAACACACGTGTTTGAGACGGAGCGGATTCCGCACGATTGCGCCACGCACGTGCGGTGGATGATGCATCGACCCTTGGGGCACACCGATCGACCCCGGGCCGGGGGTTGGCCGAAACGCCGGGGTCGATGCGTATGTGACAGGTGTGGGCCTCAGCCGGTCATGGAAGGGTCCATTTCTGGTTCGGTCCGGTGTGGCAGGTCCACAGGTGGACCGGGGTGCCGTCGTTCCAGGTGCCGCCGGACGCATCGAGGCACTTGCCGGACTGGGGATTGCGGACCGTGCCGTCAGGCTGAGGCGTCCACTTCTGGGCACCGGTGCCGTTGCAGGTCCAGAGCTGGATCTTCGTACCGTCGGCGCTGCCGCCGCCGGAGACGTCCAGGCACTTGCCCAGGGCCTGGACGGTGCCGTCACCGGCCAGGGTCCATGTCTGGGCGCCGGTGCCGTGGCAGGTCCACAGCTGGATCGCGGTGCCATCGGCGGTGTTGGCGCCGGACACGTCCAGGCACTTGCCGTTGACCCCCTTCACCGCACCTGAACGGGGGCCGGGCGGCGTGCCGCCCTCCGCCTTGATCCGGATGTTGCGGAACGCGACGTCGTCCCCCTCGCCGTGGTTCTGGATGCCGACGTGGCCCTGCTGGAGGCTGCGCGCGGGGTCGGTGTTGGTGAAGTCGTTGACCTTGCGGCCGTTGAGGAAGATCTCCAACCGTTCGCCGGTGACGCGGAGTTCGTACGTGTTCCACTCGCCCGGCGGGTTCAATGCGGCGTCGCGGGCCGCGATGTCGGCGGACTTGAACCCGTACACGGCGCCCGTGGTGCGGTCAGCCGCGTCGGTGGCGTCGATCTGGATCTCGTAGCCGTTGTTCACCGCCGACCACGGGTCGTCGGAGGCGGGAAACCCGATGAAGACGCCGGAGTTGTCGTCGCCGGCGGCCTTCCAGTCGAGCTTGAGGGAGTAGTCGCCGGTGAACTCCTCGGCGGAGTACCAGAGCATGCCGAGTCCGCCGTACGAGGTGAGGCTGCCGTCGGCGAGGGTGAAGCCGCCGGGGCCCGCCTGTGTCCAGCCGTTGGTGGACGAGCCGTCGAACAGGGATGTGTACCCGGTCTCGGGACGGCAGTCCGCCTCGGTCATCCCGGCGGCCCAGCGGATGCCGCCCAGGAGATGGCGGCGGAACGCGGGTTCGCCGTACGACTCGTCGGTGTGGCCGCCGCCGGTGTAGAAGGCCCGGCCGCCCTGGTAGTCCTTGCACCAGGCGATCGGGTGGTCGCCGGACATGTTCCCGCCCGTGTAGCTGGACTCGTCGAGGGAGGCGAGCACATGGGCGGTGGTGCGGGGATTGGTGCGGTAGTTGTACCACTCGTCGGTGCGCTGCCAGGTGGTGCCGAGGTGGGCGGTGGCGTCATGGGCCCGGTCCTCGACCTCGACGGTGGCGGACTGGATGGCCGGGTGGGAGTGGAACAGGGCGCCTGCCAGGCCTTCGTAGAACGGCCAGTCGTACTCGGTGTCGGCCGCCGCGTGGATACCGACGTATCCGCCGCCCCCGTTGATGTACTGCTCGAAGGCGGTCTGCTGGGCGTCGCCGAGCACATCACCGGTCGTGGAGAGAAAGACGACCGCCTTGTACTGGCCGAGATTGCCGGTGCTGAAGGCCTGGGGATCCTCGGTCGCGTCCACGGTGAAGTTGTTGTCCGTACCGAGGTCCCGCAGTGCCGCGATGCCGTCGTCGATCGAGGAGTGCCGGAAGCCCGCGGTCCGGGAGAACACGAGGATCTTGTACGCCGGGTCGGCCGCCGCGGCCTGTCGGGTCGTGCCGGCCGGCTGATCCGCCGGACCGGCCAGAGCCGTGGCGGCTTGCGGCGTCAGGCAGAGCGCGAGGCCGGTGAACAGGCCGAGAGCCCTTTTGAGTCGCGTACGCATGGTCGGGCGCCTCCTTTCTACTCTACGGAAGGGTCCATTTCTGGTTCGGTCCGGTGTGGCAGGTCCACAGGTGGACGGGGGTGCCGTCGTTCCAGGTGCCGCCGGAGGCGTCGAGGCACTTGCCGGACTGGGGATTGCGGACGGTGCCGTCGGACTGGGCTGTCCACTTCTGGGCGCCGGTGCCGTTGCAGGTCCAGAGCTGGATCTTCGTACCGTCGGCGCTGCCGCCGCCGGAGACGTCCAGGCACTTGCCCAGGGCCTGGAAGGTGCCGTCACCGGGCAGAGTCCATGTCTGGGCGCCGGTGCCGTGGCAGGTCCACAGCTGGATCGCGGTGCCGTCGGCGGTGTTGGCGCCGTCGACGTCCAAACACTTGCCGTTGACCCCCTTCACCGCACCCGAGCGGGTTCCGCCGCCGGAGGTGGTGAAGGAGAACTCGTCCACGTCGAAGAGCGAGCCGGTGCCGCCCTTGAAGACGAGGTACAACTGCGTGGAACCGGCGGGCTGGTCGGCGAGGTCGGCGGTCACGTCCTGGAAGGTCTCCCAGCCGCCGGTCACCGGCACGGTCGCGGTGCCGAGCAGGACACCGGTCGGGGAACCGGCGCGTACCTCGAGGGTGCCGCCCGCACCGGCGGAGGAGACCCGGGCGGTGAACTCGGTGGCGTTGTCGAGGGCGTACGGCGTGAAGGAGATCCAGTCGCCGTTGTCGATGTGTCCGACGGTCCTGCCGCCGTGGGCGGGGCCGTGGGCGACGACCTGGACACCGGACGCGTCACCGTAGTGCTCGGCCTGCCGATGGGAGGGCTGGGTGATGTGCTGGTCGTGGGTGGTCAGCGCGGGCTGGCCGCTCGCGCCCTGGTCGGTGTACTCGGCGTCGACGACCCCGAAGATGTTGGCGTTGGGGTCGTGTTCGCCGTCGGCCAGGGTCTGCAGCGTGCCGGTGCAGCCGGTGGCCGAGGTCTGCGGGTGGCCGTGGCTGTCGTGTCCGACGATGAACGAGACCTTCACCTTGGCGCAGTCGATGGTGCCGTCCTCCGGGTCGGTCACCGTCACCTTGAACGGGATCGCGGCGCCGAAGTCGTAGATACGGCCGTCCGCGGGAACGTCGATCCGCACCGTGGGGGCGGTGTTGCCGACGGTGATCTGCACGGAGGCGGTCGCGGTCTTCCCGGTCGGGTCCGTGACCTTCAGCGTGGCCGTGTACTGGCCGTTGGTCGTGTAGGTGTGCGACGGGTTGGCGGCGGCGGAGGTCGCCCCGTCGCCGAAGGTCCAGGCGTAACTGAGCGCGCCGCCGTCGGGGTCGGAGCTGCCGGACGAGGAGAAGGAGACCGCCAGAGGCGCCTTGCCGGAGGTGACGTTCGCCTTGGCCTGCGCGATCGGGGCGAGGCCGTCGGTGACATGCTCGATGCGGTACAGGGCGGAGTTCTCGTCGCCGTTGAAGTAGCCGGTGCCGTAGTCGAGGACATACAGGGCGCCGTCCGGGCCGAAGGCCATGTCCATCACCTGGGTGCCGCTCCAGGGGAAGGCGTTGATGGACTGCACGGTGCCGTCGCCGCCGGCCTCGATGCGCTTGATCCAGCGGCGGCCGAACTCGCCGGCGAAGTAGTCGCCGTCGTACTCCTGGGGGAACTTGACCTCGGAGGTGGACGCGGCGTCGTAGCGGTAGACCGGGCCGCCCATCGGGGATTCGGAGCCGTTGCCGAACTCCGGTACGGAGCCGCCGTTGTACGGGATCCAGGCCGCCTTCGCCGGAGGCAGGTCGGTCAGCCCGGTGTTGCGCGGTGAGGTGTTCTTGGGCGCGGAACAGTCGAACTTGGCGCCCGAGGCCCCGGTGGCGAAGTCGTAGTCGGTGTAGGCGTCGTTCGCGCCGGTGCAGTACGGCCAGCCGTAGTTGCCCGCGCTCGTGATGCGATTGAACTCGACCTGGCCCTCGGGCCCTCGCCCGGGACTCGCGGTTCCGGCGTCGGGGCCGTAGTCGCCGAGATAGACGATGCCCGTGACCTTGTCCACGCTCATACGGAAGGGGTTGCGAAAGCCCATCGCGTAGATCTCGGGCCGGGTCTTGGCGGTGCCGGGCGGGAAGAGGTTGCCGCTCGGTATGGAGTACGTCCCGTCGGCGTTCACCTTGATACGCAGCACCTTGCCGCGCAGGTCGTTGGTGTTGGCCGAGGAACGCTGGGCGTCATAGGCCGGGTTGCGGGACGCCCGCTCGTCGATGGGCGTATAGCCGTCCGAGGCGAACGGGTTGGTGTCGTCGCCGGTCGACAGATAGAGGTTGCCCGCCGCGTCGAAGTCGATGTCGCCGCCGACGTGACAGCAGAGGCCGCGCGAGGCCGGAACATCGAGGATCGCCTTCTCGCTGGCCGGGTCCAGGGTGCCGTCGGTCTTCAGGACGAACCGGGAGAGCCGGTTGACGCCGTCGAACGGAGCGAAGTCGGAAGCTGATCCGTCGGAGGGGGCGTCACCGGTCGGCGTGCTCAACTTGGGGGCGTAGTACAGGTAGACGAAGCGGTTGGAGGTGAAGGCCGGGTCCACCGCGATGCCTTGCAGGCCTTCCTCGTCGTGGCTGTAGACGTCGACTTTGCCTGCCACCTTGGTGGTCCCGGCCGCGTCCGTGAGCCGGACGGTGCCGTCGCGTGACGTATGCAGGACCGAACGGTCCGGCAGGACGGCGAGGGTCATCGGCTCGCCCGTCTCTGCCACGCCCTTGGCGAGCGTGACCTGCTGGAACTCCACAGCCGCCGCGCCGGCACCGTCGGCCGGATCCGGCGGGGCGGCAGCCGCTGTTCCCGGGGTGAAGCAGCCGACGGCACACACCACCGCCAGCGCCAACGAACGGACGAGTCTGGGTCTGAACAGTCTTGTGCGCACAGATGTCTCCCGAGGTGTGGGGATGAGAGCAGGACACGATCGGTCCTGTGGAGGGGAGAACCGGCGCGCGCCGTCGCGCCGTTGAACCGGGCCTCATGTGCATGACCGGTTCATTTCAAGGAAGTTAGCGGCCTTGGTTCCGGCGCGTAACCCCTTTCGCGCCGGATCTCTCGGCTTTTTCCTTGATCAGGACAAAGTGTGGGCGGAGTGCCTGCCCCGTGGCTCCTTGGCGCCAGCGTCAGGAGTGCGCGAGGAATTCGGCGAACGCCGTACTGCTGCGGGCCATCCGGTACTTCCAGACAGCAGGGTCGCTGTCGGCGATGTCGCTTCACAGGCGGGCGTTGGCCGTGGCGAAGGCGCACTTGGAGACCAGGTCCGCGCTCTTCCATGAGGGGAAGGTGCGGGCGATGGCGTCGGCCTGCCGGGGCGAGTGCCCCGCGGCGATGAGCCGCAGCGCCAGGATCGCCGGATCGATCCACGCGGCCCCTCGCGTCGGCCATGCCCAGTCGACCAGGTGCGCCCGCTCACCGACCAGCACATTGTCCGGGGCCAGGTCCGTGTGCAGCAGCCTGTCACTGGCGAACCGGTGTGGGCTGCCGGTGGGAGCGCACAAAGCCCAGCGCTGCTGCGCCGACAGTGTGGGGGCGCCGTCAGGAACGGTGAGGATCTGCACCTCGTTCAGGGCGTCCTGCACGAGGCGCAGGTCGGGCGAGCCCGGCCGGTAGTCGGCGTGGCGGCCGGCCAGGAACGAGTAGCCCAAAAGCGCCCAGGCCTTGGCCTCGACCCGCCAGATCAGCCGCGGGCACGCTTCCCTTCTCCGTTTCGAGACAGGCAGCGACACCGGATTTCCTGTGTTCCTCGCTGGATGTGTGGCCTGTACCGAAATTCCTCACATCTTGGAACTCCGCTGCGCATGCACCCCCTTCCGCATCTGGTGCTTGGACGAGATCTGGCCGACCAGTTCCCAGAAGCACACCAGAGCGGTGATGGGCGGGATTCCGAGCGTCACGAACGCCAGCGGCGAGCGCGACGAATGACTGACACACAAGGCCACCGCCATGGCCGAGGTCACCAGGAGGACACCCCACGAACGGGCCGCGGGCTGATGCTGGACGGCCGCCCGCAGAATCGACAGGGCCGCGACGAACCACGGGCCGTACACCGTGAGCGGCCACCATTGCGCCAGTTTCTCGGGCAGTACGAGCTGGGCGATCGTGGTGAGCTGGCCGTAGGTGTAGGTAATGGACCAGCCCAACAGACATGCCGCACACACCGCGATGGCGGCGAACAGGACCGTAACCTGGGTGATGCGACGACCGCCGATAAGGATCCCGGGTTTCCGCTGCATGCGCCGCCGGTCGCTTCTGCTCAGTGGCGCGTCCATCGGGTCGGGAGACGGATTCGGGCCCGATGCCTCGGACAGAGTCCGGGCCAGCTCGTCCTCCAGATCCCAGGACTGCTGGGCGGGGATGGGGATATTGCCGTACGGGTCACGAATGTCGTGCTCTGATGTCAGCGGGTACTGCGGGCTGTAGAAGCGTGCTCTGTCGTGGTACCTCTCCACCGGCTGAAAGCCCTCCGCGCCCTCGTTCACGATGTTCCGTCTTGAGCACGGGACAAGTATTCAGTTCTCATATCCCTGATCACGTTCAGAAAATCATCCAAATAGGTTTGAGCAGTTCCCGCCGTCGGTCAAAATGGCGTGTATCACCGATCGCGGGAGAATCGAATCCTTTCTCTGAACTTCCCTGTCACGTCCGCATAACGAACGCAATCGGGAAGGAGGTTGTCCGGCGAACGGGTGATCAAAACCCACGAAAGAGCTAGCACCGATGCCGCACCCAAACGCTTGATCGGAGAACCGGGCATCCGCAACCTTCGGGGCTCATACCGCATCGCCACCACCCCCGAGCCGCACTCCAGCCGGCTTTGATTGAATACCGAAGGGGTCACATTGCGTAAGAGTTCTTAGAGCCACAGGGGCGTTTGTTGATCTAATACTCCAGTTGTAGATCGCGATGTTCATCTTGTTGTTGATAGTGGCTGGCTTGAGATCGGGAGGACGTGCAGCGTCTGACCTGGTGTTCGTCCAGTCCGGCCAGGCCCTTGCCGGACTGGAAGGTCTCCTCGACCGTCCATCTGCGTCCGGCGACCCGCACCGAGGTGGACAGCGGAACCTGGATCGCTGAGTAACAGCGGTAGAAGGCGAGTTCACGGGTTCGCCGGTTGCGGTGGACGAGCAGTTGGTGGTGGCCGGGCCGGTTGTCGGCGATGTCGGCCAGGGTCCAGTTGTAGAAGCGGTGCCCCTTGGCTCCGGCGCCGGCGGAGTTTCTGCCAGGCTCGCTTCGGTAGCTTCTTGGCCAGGGAGTCGGCGCGGAACGTGCCCGCGCGAGTGGTGATCTGGTGGTCGCAGGCGACGGCGAGTACGTAGCCGATGTCGCGTGTCTCCAGCTCGGTTCGCAGGTGCGGGTTGCCTCCGTAGATCTCATCGCCGGCCACCCAGGGTGCCGGGACGTCGGCGTCCAGGGCGCGGCCGATCATGCGGGCGGCAAGGGCGGGTTTCGTGGTGAAGGCGGCGGAGTCGGGGATCCCGGCCGCCCGGCAGCGGGCCGTGTCCTCGGTCCAGGAACGCGGCACTTCGACGCCTGCACCGCCGCTACGAGCGCAAGCCCGAGCACTTCCTGGCTTTCGTCGGCGTCGCAGCAGCCCTCATCAGCCAATGCCGCCGCCTGACACACTGAGGTGCGAGGTCAGCCGGCCGACGGAGTCAGAGGGTCCGGTCGGGAAAATGTCTCGGACAACGGGAGCCCGTCCCTTGCGGCAACGATCCGACGCACCCGCAGTTCGGCTCTTGTCCGCGGGCGGTACTTGGGCTCCTTGCCACACCCGCAGGCCGATCGCCCCTCGTAGCGCAGCCCTTCCCTCAACACCGCAGCCACCACAGACCACCCGCGGACATCACGCCTGGGCGGAGGGGCGAAGTCATAACCAGCGCAGATGAGGGGCCGAGCACAGTTTGGGCACAGGTGCTCCCGCTGCGGATAGGCATGCTGCTTGAAGCTGACACGGCACGAGACGCACGCGTAGTGCAGCTTGTAGTAGGTCATGGCGTAGAAGCACACCGAGCCACGGTACCGAGCAGCCCTTCAGGCAGACCACCCGTTTCCAGTGGCCAACGGTCCGCCATCAGAAACAGCGTCTACGCCACGGGCCAGTTGAGCTCAGTACGCAACTCCCGCGGGTCCATGTCCGGGGAGGGTCGCGTGACGTAGAACTCCCACCTGTCCTCTCCGGCCGGCAGTCCCTGCGCCCGCATCCAGGAGTGCAGCCGTTCCCAGGAGGATCCGAGACCGTCGAACGACCCACGGTGCGTCAGCCGGGCGACCCGCCCTCCGGGAAGTGAACCGACCACGACCCCGGCCTCCGGACGCACCGCCCGGTCCGTCACGAAGCCGACCTCCAGGTCCAGGGTTTCTCCCGGCGACCCGTGGTAGAGCCCAAAGGCGGGACTCAGCAAGGTGATCCCCTGCTGATCGATGATCCGGGTGAGGGCACTGAAGGAAGCATCGAAGAAGTTCCGCAGTTCGGCCATCGGGACGACACCACGGACGACCGCTGTCGTCGCAGGGTCCAGATTCACCAATTCCGGCTCCGAGGCAAGGGCCTCGCTGTCAGATCTGCGACTGTTCACGCTGCTCCCATCCAGGTCCCGAGCTACTCAGGGCATATAGACCCGATGCGCCCCGAGAAATCATCGATTCAAGACGACCTGTGTGGCGTACGGCCACGCCAGGGAGGGCAAAACTTTCGCGGTGAAGAAATGCCCGCCTGGCACGACTTGGGCTCCACGGAGATCGGAGGACTGGCCATGGCCGATCCGCTCACCGCCGACCGGCTGGTTGCCGCACTGCGCTCCGAGGGCTGCGCCGTCCGCGAGGTCAGCGGCTGGCGCACGAACAACCGTAACCACAAAGGCCCTTGGGGCCCTGTGAACGGCGTGATGATCCACCACACCGTCACCGGCCCCGGGAGCGACGTCGTCAGCCTCATCTACCACGGCCACAGCGCCCTGCCCGGTCCGCTGGCCACCGGCTGCATCACCAAGGACGGCACGGTCCACCTGACGGGCAACGGCCGCGCCAACCACGCCGGCGGCGGAGACCCCGACGTGCTCGCCGCCGTCATCAACGAGTCGTACGGCAGCTACCCGCCGCCCACGAACGAGCACGACGGCAGCGCCGGCTCGGTCGACGGCAATGCTCGCTTCTATGGCTGGGAGTGCGAGAACAAGGGCGACGGCCGGGATCCGTGGCCGCGTGTCCAGTACGTCGCCATCGTCAAGGCCACCGCCGGGGTCTGCCGTGCGCACGGCTGGAGCGCGAAGAGCGCCATCGGCCACCTGGAGTGGTCGGACTGGAAGATCGACCCCCGCGGCTTCGACATGAAGGACTTCCGCAGCGACCTCGCCGCATGCCTGGACCTCCCGGCCGGCGTGTGGGAAGGAGACGACGACCCCATGCCCCAGTACGTGAACCTCGGCCTGGCACAACCGTACGAGCTGGCGCCCGGCGCCTGGGACTCGATCGAGCTCACCGCTGAGTGGACCGACGAGCCCGGCGACCACGCCGCAGGCGGCAGCGTCTTCGTCCGCGGCCCGGCCCGCTTCACCGGGTCCTTGAGCCTGCGCCTCGACGGCCTGCCCGACAGATGCGTGGTCCAGGCGCGAATGTCGGAGTTCGAGGGAACCGAACACCGCACGGACCACCCCATCGACGAAATCGTCGGCACCGGCGGCGACACCTTCGCGGTCGTGCCCCTCACGAAGCGACTGGCATCGGGCCGGAGCATGCGGGTGCGCCTCCTCAACCAGGCCGACGTGCTCATCACCGTCACCAGCGCGGTCCTCACGGTGCTCGTCTGGGAGGAAGCCTGAGCCCGGTCATATCTCCTCGATGCCCCGCACTCGGTGGAGCCGGCGCGACCGTAGGGCCCGGCCGCATGTGCATGCCGGCCCGGCAGAGAGGCGGTTGCCGTTGAGTGAGGAGACGAGAACACGTGGATGTGTACGAGGCCGTGGACAGTCGCCGGGCTGTGCGGGCCTTCAGCGATGAGCCCGTATCCAAGGAGGTACTCGAACGAGTCCTGGCTGCGGCGACGCGGGCTCCGTCGAGTGGGAATCTCCAGCCGTGGCATGTGTATGTCGTGACCGGCGAGCCCTTGGCCGAACTGAAGAGGCGCGCGACGGCCAGGGCCCTGGCGGGGGATCCGGGGGACGAGCGGGAGTATCCGATGTACCCGGCCGGTCTGGCCTCGCCCTATCTGGACCGCTTCTCCGCCGCGGCCGCCCAGCGGTACAAGGCTCTGGGAATCGAGCGCTACGACCCCGACAGACCCATGAAGATCGCCGCCATGAACTCGAAGGCGTTCGGGGCGCCGGTCGTCCTGTTCTGCTACCTCGAGCGGACGATGGGCCCCGGGCAATGGGGTGACGCGGGGATGTACTTGCAGACGGTCATGCTGCTGCTGAGGGCGGAAGGGCTGCACAGCTGCCCCCAGGTGATGTGGACGATGTATCGCGAGACCGTCAGTGAGATCGTCGGAGCTGACGCCGGGCTCGTACTGTTCTGCGGTGTCTCCGTGGGCTTCGAGAAGGAAGGCGTGCCGCGGCTGCGTACCGGGCGGGCGGACATGGCGGAAACCGTGAGCTTCATCGGGGCGTGACTGCTAGAGCGCGGACCGTCCCGCAGCCCCCGTTTGAGAACCCTTCCCGTCATTGAAGTTCTCCCCTCCCTTCGTAAGCTCAGGAAGGGGATTCCCGCCTACATTGCTGCGGTGGGTTTGACGGTTTTACCCGCCCTGCGACCGCGCCTTCCGGCGGCCGGGACCTCCACGATGACGTGGCCGATCCGGTACAGGTGCAAGATGTTGCGGGCTGCGTTCCAGTCGGCGTTCGCCGTCCAGCCGCAGTCAGGGTTCTTGCATACGAACAGTTCTTGATTCTCTCGGCTGCCGGGGACGGTGAATCCGCAGGCGGAGCATCGCTGGGAGGTATGCGGGGCGGGGACCTTGACGAGTCGGCCGCCGTAGCGGGCGGTCTTGTACGTCAGCATCGTCACGGTCCGCCCCCACGCCTCCTGGGCGATGGAGCGGTTCAGGCCGGCCTTCGCGGCGGCCCCGTTGGGCAGGAATGCTCCCGCGTTGTCGGGGTCGGGCTTCGGCTTGGGGGCTTTGGTCATGCCGAGGATGTTGAGCTGTTCGACCACCAGCACGCCGTACGTCTGGGCGAGGTAGGTGGTTGTCTGGTGCTGCCGGTTAAGGGCTCGTCGCGTGGCTTTTGCTCGGAGCTGCTTGATCTGGTCGTAGGTGTGCTGCAAACGCTTGGAGGCCTTCTCCCCGCGTTTGCGGAATGTCTTGCGGTGCGCGGCCTGCCGCTCCAGCTTGAGGAGCTTGGCCTTCTCCTTCGGGGTGAGCCACTTGTCACGGTCGCAGTCACCGCCTGGCAGGCGCGCAGGGCGCCCGTGGTCCTGGTGGTCCTTGTTCGAGAGGGCGAGGGGGATGTTGACCCCGGCGTCGATGCCGACCTCTGGCCCCTGGTGCGGCTCGGGGGAGCGTTCGAGGGTCTGGACGCGGAAGGCGATGTGCCAGCCGAGCGCGTCGTTGACCAGGCGGGCGCCGGTGATCCGGTTCTCCTTGTTCGCGCGCTTGCCGACCGGGAGGTCTTTGGTCCAGCGGAAGCGGACCCGGCCGACCTTGGGAATGTTGACCATGCCCCACCGGCGGTGGACGCGGACGATGTTCAGGTCCCGGCCCTGCGGAATGTCCACGGACATCGGCGAGCGGAAGCGGCCCTTGTAGCGGGGCTCGTCGGCCCGTCCCTCCCAGCAGTTCACCCACGCCCGGTGGTACGTTTTCAAGACGGCCTGTGCGGCCTGGGCGGGAAGGGCGGCGAGGTAATCGAGATCCTTGCGGGCCTGCCGTATCGCAGCGTCCGCGCCTGCCGGGGTGCGCTTGTCCTTGGGCATCATCTGCCACCAGGAATGCAGGCAGTTCCACATGGTGCGGGCCGCGTGCGCCTGGTCATTGATGACGCGGATCTCGGCAGGGCTCAGTGCCAGTCGGGCACGGTGCCCGAACTGCCGCTTCACCAGGCCGAGTTCACTCATGACGATCACTCTACTCAGTTGGTTTATGTCACCACGCTGGAATCCGAATCCCGATGTCAGAACCGGCCACCACGTCGTCTACAACCTTCATGTCGAACTTGCTGTTCGTCACCAAGTACCGGCGCAAGGCGTTCACGGACGAGATGCTGACGCGCTGCGAAGACAGAAACGCCCCGTGAGCTGAGCTGAACACTGCGGACCCGATCACCCGACGCGGGTCAGAGCAGTTCTGAGACGGCCTTCACCACCCTGAAGGGCGGCGCACTGGCCACGATCAAAGGTAGACGGACAGCCCATGGACGGCGAGGACTTCCTGGATGGGCTGGTAGTAAGTGGTCCCGCCAGTAGTGCAGTTGCCGGAACCGCCGGAGAGGATGCCGATGACCTTGTCACCCGCGTAGAGCGGGCCGCCGCTGTCGCCGGGCTCGGCGCAGATGTTGGTCCGGATGAGGCCGTACACGATCTCGCCGCCGCCGTAGTTGACGGTCGCGTTCAGCGCGGTGACCACGCCGCAGCGGACACCGGTGGTCGCGCCCCGGCGACAGACGCTCTGCCCGACGTAAGCGGTCGCGGTGCCGGTGATGTCGACGGTTCCGATCGTGCCGGGGTGCGGCACGGCCTTGTTGCCGTAGCGGACGACGCCGAAGTCGTCGCCGGGGAAGCTGCTGCTGGTGGTGGGGCCGATCGCGGTGGTCTGGGCGGCACTGGCGTACCAGGTGGACCCGGCTTCCGTGCAGTGCCCGGCCGTGACGAAGTAGTACGTGGTTCCGCTGCGCACGTTGACCCCCGCCGAGCAGCGCAGACCGGAGGCGTAGACACCGTCGCCGCCCGACACGAGGGGGCGGAGCCGGCCGTCCTGCCGCTCGAGGGTCATACCGCCCGCGGAACGCGCGGCGACCTGTCGAAGTCGGACGAGATCGGCGTCCGTCACCGAGGAGTCGGCATGGACCCGCAACGTCCCCGTGCGCTGGTCCACGGCCCAGGCCGTCCCGGCGATCCCCAGCGCCTCGACGGACGAGGCGGCCGCTGCCGCGCGGCTCGTCACGACATCGTCCGTCGCGGCCGAACCCGTTCCGGACAGGACAAGGACGGCCACGACGAGCAGACTCAGTACGCCGGCGGTCGACCGGAAACGTCCCATGGCGGTACGGCGTGCTCTCATCGCCCACAACTCCCCGAAGACCGTGGCTGATTGGCCAGGCGTGCCGGACTCTGGTGCGGTGATGCCGGTGTGATAGGTCGTCTCACGCGGCCTGTCTGAGCCGCCTGTTGGAAACGAGGCAGCGCCCATTGTGCCGGGACGCGGCGGGCGGGGGTAGGTCGGCTTCAGGCCGTGAACCGGGGTACAGGAGGGACTCGGCGCGCTGCTCACCGGCGCGGCGCTCCGCTCCGAGGCCCAGGGCACCCCCGCCGCCGACGAGGCCGACGCCTGACGCCCGCGCGAGCAGGCAGCGCGGCGCCGGCCCGCCGGGGGTGCTGCTGGACCGTAGACGCTAGTCGCCCTTGGGCGCTGCCTGCTGCACCACTTCGAAGGACCACAGGGTGGACCCGCTGGCCGCCGGCCGGGGGCGCTCGCCGCCCTCAGCGCCGCCGCCCTGATGTGCTGTCTTCATCGGGCCCTCCATCCACGCCTGGAAGGACGCCTCGTCGCGCCAGCGCGTGTAGACGAGGTAGCTGTCGGTGCCCTCGACGGGACGGAGGAGTTCGAACCACTCGAAGCCGTCAGAGCTCTCCACGGCGTGCGCACGGGAGGCGAAGCGCTTCTCCAGCGTCTCGCGCTGCTCTGCTGGGACGGTCAGTACATTGATCTTGACTACGCTCATGGTGCTCATCCTGCCGCACGGCGGTGGGCCGACGGGCGCCGCCCCGCGTCGGAGGCGTCGCCGGCCGACGGGGCGCCTCTCGGGCTCACACCCTCTTCGGCGAGCAACTCACCTTTCTCCGGCGAGCCCCTCTTCGGCGAGCAACTCGCCCAGCTTCTCGCCCGCTCCCCACCGCCGCAGCGCGGAGCCGTCGAGCAGATGCGTCTTGCCCTCCCGGCGTGCCCACCGGACGTCGCGGGCCGCGAAGGTGCCCCGGTGCACGACCAAGCGGAGGATCTCCTCGTCCGGCTTCCCGCGGCGCGCATGCGGATGCGGCGGTTCCTCGTCGGGCAGCGGCTCCGCCACCGGCCGGAAGGACACGTCCAGGTGACAGCCGTCGGTGTGTCGGGCGCACACGCGGGGCCGGTCGGGCGCGGGCATCAGCCGCACCCGCCACCCGTCCCGGCGCAGCATCCGCGCTACGGCCAGCGCGAGGCCCTGGGTGTCGAGTTCGAGAAGGTCGTCCGGCGTGTAATACCCGAGGCGCCGACGAGTACCCGGGCGCCGATGCCGCACCCAGAACGCGATGGCACCCACGACGACCACGACCCCGGCGAGCGGCACCGCGACCCCCGCGGTCCTGTATCCCCAGGCGAGCAGCGCGACCAGGGAGCACACCGCCGCCACCACCAGCGCGAGCGCCGGCAGCACATCGCGGAAGCTGGGCCCGTAGAGCCCCCGGGCTCGCAGCAGGCGCACGGCTTGCCGCCGTTGCGCGCGACGCGATTCGAAGGGGCCGGACGTCCACGACAGGCGCGCCACAGTGCCAGCCCCCCAATGCCTCCCTGATGCCACTGTGATGTGGATACCCACTTCGCGGCCAAGTGCCTTACGGATGGCGGGAATTCGGCCATCCGAAGCGGCGCACGGAGGCGCGCAGGGGGCGCACCAGGCAGTGAGCGGGATGCGCGGCCTGCTGGCGGGCGCAGTACCGTCCCTGGCTACCGGCAGTGGCCGCCCGGCGGCCACCCCACGGAAGCCGCCACGCCACCCGCCCCGGCGTCAGCCCCCGCTGCTCTCCCGCACGACTACCCGATGCCCAGCCACATGATCCTCCAACGGTCCCCCGTCCGGATCATCGATCCGTTCCAGCAACAGGGACACCGCGGCCCGCGCGATCTCCTGCTTGTCCGGAGCCACAGTCGTCAGCGAGGGCACGCTGAAGCGCGACGCCTCGATGTCGTCGAAGCCGACCACGTCGAGCTCCCCAGGCACTGAGCGGCCCAGCTCGTGCAGGGCACGCAACGCACCCAGGGCCATGTGGTCGTTGAGGCAGAGGAGCGCGTCCGGGGGAGTGGCCCGCTGCATGAGCGTCGTCGCGGCCCGGGCGCCGTCCTGCCAGTGGTACGCCTCCACCGGCACCACCAGCTCGGTGTCGAAGGGCAGCCCGGCTGCCTTGAGTGCCGAGCGGTAGCCGTCGGTGCGGAGCCGGTCGGTCCCCTGGCGGCCGCGCACGGCGCCGCCGATCACGGCGATGCGGCGCCGGCCCCGGGCGAGCAAATGCTCCGTGGCGTC
Source organism: Streptomyces sp. NBC_00287 (assembly GCF_036173105.1). Lineage (NCBI taxonomy): Bacteria > Bacillati > Actinomycetota > Actinomycetes > Kitasatosporales > Streptomycetaceae > Streptomyces > Streptomyces sp. NBC_00287. The sequence goes on along the minus strand of NZ_CP108053.1, from coordinate 288,554 downwards.
CCGGGCCGCCCCGGCGTTGTCGATGCCGACGTGATCGGTGCCCTCGACGGACCGCTCACCCAGCAGCACCACCGGCAGCCTGCGGTCCCGGGTGGCGAGGTCGTGGGGGAGCAGGGCCAGCGGGCTGAGGATGACACCGTCGGAGAACTGCGTGTCGAAACCCCGTAGCGCGGCCAGTTCGCGCTCGCGCACGGCGCCGGTCTGGTGGAGCAGGACGGTACGGCCGCGGCGGTCGGCCTCGGCCATGACGTGTTTGGCGAGCTCGGAGAAGTAGGCGACGTCGAGTTCCGGCACGGCCAGGGTGATCATGCCGGTGCGGCCCTGCCGTAGCTGCCGGCCGGCGATGTTGACCCGGTAGCCCAGCGCGTCGATCGCCTCGCGTACGGCGGCCCGGGTCTGCTCCGAGACATGCTCGAAGTCGTTGATCACGTTGGAGACGGTTTTGGGGGAGACCCCGGCGTACTCCGCCACATCCTTGATTCTCGGTCTGCCCGCCACGCTGCCCCTTCCTTCCGCTCGCCGTGATCGTACCGACCATCACGAATCGACTGCGGGCCGGACCATCCTCGTCCCGCGCATTTACATCGATGTAAATCCATGGTGCCATGTGCCTCGCACCGACCGGCACTCTCGATGCAAGGAGCCCCATGCCCGTCCCGCACCTCCCGGACGTTCCCCGTCCCGAACACCCCAGGCCGCAGTTCGTCCGCGAGGCCTGGCTCAACCTCAACGGCGAGTGGCAGTTCGAGATCGACCGTTCGGACACCGGTCTGGAGCGCGGCCTGGCCACGCGCGACCTCAGTGACACGATCGTCGTCCCGTTCTGTCCGGAGTCGGTGCTGTCCGGGGTCGGCGAGACGGACTTCCTGGAGGCCGTCTGGTACCGCAGAACGGTCACCGTGCCCGCCGACTGGGCCGACGCCCGCGTACTGCTGCACTTCGGGGCCGTCGACCACGACACCACGGTCTGGGCCAACGGCACCGAAGTCGCCCGGCACCGCGGCGGCTTCACCCCCTTCACCGCAGACCTCGGCGAAGTCGCCGCAGCGGGCGAGGAGTTGACGATCGTCGTCCGCGCCCGCGACAGCCGCCACGGCGTCCAGGCGCGCGGCAAGCAGGCCACCTGGTACGCCAACTCCCACTGCCACTACACCCGTACGACCGGCATCTGGCAGACCGTATGGCTGGAGCCAATCCCGCGCACCATCGCCCTCAAGCGCCCGCGCATCACCCCCGACCTGTCCTCCGGCTCCTTCTTCCTGGAACTCCCGCTGACCGCCAACGCGCCCGGCCACCGCGTGCGCGCCACGCTCACCGACGACCGAGGGGAGGTCACCACCGCCGAATCCCGCGCGGACCTCGACCTGTGCCCCCGGCTCGTCCTGCCCGTCCCCGCCGACCGGCTGCGCGTCTGGTCCCCACAGGACCCGCACCTGTACGACCTGACCCTGGAGGTCCTGGACGCCGAAGGCGCGGTCGTCGACACGGCACGCTCCTACGCCGGACTGCGCTCGGTCGCCATCCACGGCAAGCGAGTGCTGCTCAACGGCGCCCCCGTCTTCCAGCGCCTCGTCCTGGACCAGGGCTACTACCCGGACGGCCTCATGACGGCCCCCAGTGACGCCGACCTGGTCCGCGACATCGAACTGGGCCTGCGCGCCGGCTTCAACGGCGCCCGCCTGCACCAGAAGGTCTTCGAGGAGCGCTACCTCTACCACGCCGACCGCCTCGGCTACCTGGTCTGGGGCGAGTTCGGCGACTGGGGCTGCGAGGTCGGCGTCCGCGACGACAACCAGCGCCCCGACGCCAGTTACGTCACCCAGTGGCTGGAGGTCCTGGAGCGCGATTACTCCCACCCGTCGATCGTCGGCTGGTGCCCGATGAACGAGACGTACCAGCCCCTGCACGACCGCATCACCCAACTCGACGACGTCACACGGGCGATGTTCTGGGCCACCAAGCAGGCGGACCCGACCCGCCCGGTGATCGACGCCTCCGGCTACGCGCACCGGGTGGCGGAGACCGACGTGTACGACTCCCACTGCTACGAGCAGGACCCGGCCGCCTTCGCCAAGGCCATGGACGGCCTGGCGCAGGACCGGCCGTACATCAACCGGGGCCCGGACGGGCGGCCGTGGTCGCTGCCCTACCGCGGACAGCCGTACTTCTGCAGCGAGTTCGGCGGCATCTGGTGGGACCCGGAGGCAGCGGCCGGGACGGGCAACGAACCGGACACCTCCTGGGGTTACGGCGAACGGCCGCGCAGCGCCGAGGAGTTCCTCGACCGCTTCGCCGGCCTGACCGGCGTACTCCTCGACGACCCGGACATGTTCGGCTACTGCTACACCCAGCTCACCGACGTCTTCCAGGAACGCAACGGCGTCTACCGCTTCGACCGCACCGAGAAGGTCGACACCGCACGGCTGCGGGACGCCCAGATGCGCCCGGCTGCCTTCGAACGCACGCCGTAACGAACAACTGCGCAAGCAGCGAATTCTGCCTGCTAATTACATCGATGTAAATCCGGACGGCGGCGGAAGAGGGCGAGATACACACCCCGCCCCTCCCGCCACCCCCGGGGAAGGAGCCATATGACCGGCCTGCCCGCACCAGTCGGTCGCCCTGGACCGACCAGGCGCCGCCTGCTCACGACCGCCCTCGCCTCCGGGGCCGCGACCCTCGGCGCCGGCGCGCTCAGCGGCTGCGGATCCGCACTCGCCGCCGACGCGTCGACCGTGCGCCTGTGGGACCTGTTCAGCGGGGCCGACGGCGGCCTGCTCAACGACATGGTGCGCACCGCGCGCCCCGATATGCCGGGGACCCGGATCGAACGCACCGTCCTGGAATGGGGCACCCCGTACTACACCAAGCTCGCCATGGCCTCCGCCGGCGGCCGGGGACCCGACGTGGCCGTCGCCCACCTGTCCCGCCTGGCCGGATACGCACCCACCGGCCTGCTGGACCCGTGGGACCTGGACGTCCTGGCCGAATACGGCGTCGGCCAGGACGACTTCGCCGACGCGGTGTGGTCCCGCACCCGGTTCGACGGCAAGACCTACGCCATCCCCCTCGACACCCACCCCTTCATCGTGTTCTTCCACCCCCAACCGGCCGCCAAGGCAGGCCTGTTGACGAAGGCCGGCGCACTGGACGCGGAGGCCTTCAACTCGCCTGAGAACTTCCTGGCCGCCGGAAAGGAACTGGCCAAGGCATCCGGCAAGCAGGGCATCGCCTTCGGCTACGTCACCGACACCGCCCAGGGCTGGCGCCTGTTCTACGGCCTGTACCGGCAGACCGGCGGGGTCTTCCGGCTGCCCGAGGGCGGACCCGCCGAGGTCGACGTGGACCGTATGGCCGAGGTGATCGCCTTCATGGCCCGGCTCGTCGACGGCACCGTCAACCCCGGCCGGCTGGACTACGCCGCGGCCATCGCCGCCTTCGCCAACCGGCAGACGGCGATGATCCTGTCGGGGGAGTGGGAGCTCGGCACGTTCCGCGCCGCGGACGAGAACGTCGGAGCGGCCCCGTTCCCCACGGTGTTCGGCACGCCCGCCGTGTACGCCGACGCGCACGCCTTCGTCCTCCCGCATCACCCCGACCCGGACACCGAGCGCCGCCGCCGCACCCACCGCGCGGTCGCCGCCCTGCTCAAAGCGGGCCAGATCTGGGCCACCGCCGGACACATCCCGTCCTACCGGCCCGTGACCCGCACGGCCGAGTACGAGCGTCTGAAGCCGCAGGCCCACTACGTGCAGGCGCAGAGCCACGTCGTGCTCGACCCGGCCGTCTGGTTCGCCGGCGCCGGATCCGACCTCCAGAACGCCATGTCCCAGGTCCTCCAGCAGGCCCTCCTCGACGGCCTCGCCCCCGACCGCGCGGCGCGCGCCATGGTGCGGCGCCTGAACACCTTCCTCTCCAAGCCCAGCCCGGCCTGACCCGGCTGCGAACGACCCGCGCAGGAGGCACAACGATGTCCTCTCCCCACGCCTCGCCCCGCACCGGGGCCCTGTCGGTACGCCGGCTGCTGTCACCCGGCCTGCTCTTCGCCCTCCCCTTCCTCACCCTGTTCGCCGTCTTCATGCTCTGGCCGCTGGGCCAGGGACTGTGGATGAGCCTGACCGACACCTCCCTGTCGGCCCACGAGCCGTCCTTCATCGGCCTCGACAACTTCACCGAGGCCTTCGGCGACGCGGAGATGTGGCGCGCCCTCGGCCACACGGTGTGGTTCACCGTCCTGTCGACCGTCCCGCTCGTCGCGGTCGCCCTCGCCATGGCCCTGCTCGTGCACACCGGCCTGCCAGGCCAGTGGGTGTGGCGGCTGGCGTTCTTCGCCCCCTACCTGCTGCCCGTCGGCGTCGTCAGCCTGCTGTGGATCTGGCTGTACCAGCCCGACCTCGGCCTGTACAACCACCTCCTCGACGTGCTCGGCCTGGAGCAGGTGGGCTGGCTCAGCGACGAGTCGGTCGCCATGTGGGCCATCGTCCTGACCACCCTGTGGTGGACCGTCGGCTTCAACTTCCTGCTCTACCTGGCCGCGTTGCAGTCGATCCCGGACCATCTGTACGAGGCGGCCGCCATCGACGGCGCCGGGGCCTGGCGGCGCCTGTGGTCCATCACCCTGCCCCAGCTCAGCCGTATCACCGTCGTCATCACCGTCCTGCAGATCCTGGCCTCGCTGAAGGTGTTCGACCAGGTGTACCTGCTGACCAAGGGCGGCCCCAACAACTCCACCCGCCCGGTGATCGAGTACGTGTACGACGTCGGCTTCACGGGCTACCGGCTCGGCTACGCCTCGGCGATCAGCTACATCTTCTTCGCCCTCGTCATCCTCGCCTCCGCCGCCCAGTACGCCGCCCTCCGCCGCCGGGAGAAGTGACATGACCTCCACCGACCTGCCCGTCCGACCCGCTCCCGCCCCACAAGTGAAGGCCCCCATACGGGAGATGACGGTCCGGCACCGCACTCACCTCAGCCTGGGGGAGGGCAGAACCTCGCGCCTGCTGGCCCTGGCCGCCCTCACCGTCATGGCCCTGGTGTGGCTGCTGCCCATGGCCTGGGCGCTGCTGACCGCCTTCAAGACCGAGCAGGACGCCAGCGACCCCGTCCACTGGTTCTGGCCGCAGAACGGACTGACCTTCGACGGCTTCAGCACCGTGTGGCAGCGCGGCGACCTGCCTTTGTGGATGCTCAACAGCTTCCTCATCTCGGCCGCCGTCACCGTGATCACGGTCCTGGTCTCCGCGATGGCCGGATACGCCTTCTCCCGCACCCTGTTCACCGGCCGGCGCTGGCTCTTCGCGCTCACCGTGGCCGCCGTCCTCGTCCCGCCCCAGCTGCTCATCGTGCCGTGGTTCCAGCAGATGCTCAGCCTGCACCTGCTCGACACCTACGCGGCGGTGATCCTGCCGCAGACCGTGGCACCCGTGATGGTGTTCATCCTGAAGAAGCACTTCGACTCGCTGCCCCACGAACTGGAGGAGGCCGCCCGCATCGACGGCGCCGGCCACTGGCGGATCTTCTGGTCGGTACTGCTGCCGCTGTCCCGCCCGATGCTCGCCGCCGTGTCGATCTTCGTGTTCATCGGGGCGTGGAACAACTTCCTGTGGCCGTTCGTGTCGACCTCCGACCCGGCCCTGATGACCCTGCCGGTCGGCATCACCTCCGTGAAGGACGCCTACGGCATCCAATACGCCCAGTCGATGGCCTCCGCCGTCCTGGCCGCACTGCCGCTCGTCGTGGTCTTCCTGTTCTTCCAGCGGCACATCGTGAAGTCCGTGGCGACCACCGGCCTCGGCGGCCAGTGACCACATCCCGACCCGTTCACATCGAAGTGAGGAGTCGCTCATGCACACAAGGCCCCGCAGCTCCCTGCTGGTTGTCCTGCTGGCCCTCCTGCTCGGCCTCGCGATCGTCCCGTCGTCGACCGCCGCACCCAAGCCCAAGCTCGCCGCGGCGGGCACCTTCCGCAACCCGCTCAACCCCGGCCCCGACCCGTACATGACGCACTTCAAGGGCAACTACTACCTCACCACCACCCAGGGCAACAGCATCCGCATGTGGCGCTCGCCCTCGCTGAGCACCCTGCTCACCGCCGACCCGGTGACCGTCTGGACGGACACCGACCCCTCCCGCAACCGCAACATCTGGGCCCCGGAGTTCTACCGCTTCGGCGACCGCTGGTACCTCTACTACACAGCCGACGACGGCATCGACGACCACCACCGGCTCTACGTCCTGGAGTCCGCCGGCGACGACCCGGCCGGCCCCTACCACTTCAAGGCCAAACTCACCCCGCCCAACCACGCCTCCGACTTCGCCATCGACCCCGCCGTCTTCCAGCACAACGGCCGCCTCTACCTCGCCTACAGCGGCATCAACGCGTACCAGCACAACGGCCTCAACATCGCCCCGATGGCCAACCCCTACACCGTCTCCGGCGACGCGATCGCCCTCGACGCCGCCGGCGGCTGCCCCGAGGTCCGCGAGGGCCCGGAGTTCCTGAACCGCAACGGCCGTACCTGGATGACGTATTCGACCTGCGACACGGGCAAGCCGGACTACCAGGTGTGGATGATGTCCCTGCCGAACGGCGCCAACCCGCTCACACCCTCGGCCTGGACCCAGCACAACGGGCCACTGTTCTCCCGCGCCGACGACCGCGGCGTCTACGGCCCCGGCCACCACGCCTTCTTCAAGTCCCCCGACGGCACCGAGGACTGGATGGTCTACCACGCCAAGACGACCTCGACGTACACCTACACCGACCGCACCACCCGCGCCCAGAAGATCACCTGGAACGCCGACGGCAGCCCCAACCTCGGCCGCCCGCTCGCCCTCGGCGCCACCCAGGACCTGCCCTCCGGCGACCCCGGCTCCGGCACCTACTGGATCAACGACGACGGCCGCTCCAGCGGCGCTGGCACCGTCGCCTACACCGGAACCTGGAACAGCGGCACCGGCTGCGCCGCGCAGTGCTTCTGGGGCGACGACCACTGGAGCGACCGGGCGGGCAACACCGCCACGTTCACCTTCACCGGCACCCGCATCGCCCTGCTGTCCGTGCGCGACACCGGCAACGGCATCGGCGCGATCAGCGTCGACGGCGGCACGGAACAACGCGTCGACTTCTACGGCGCGATCCGCACCGGCGAATCCCTCCAGTACGTCAGCCCCAAGCTCCCGTACGGCACGCACACGCTGCGGATCCGGGTGACCGGGGAGCGCAACGCCCAGTCCCAGGCGTCGTTCGTGAGCGTGGACCGCGCCGAGGTGTACACGAACTGAGAGGAAGGAACGCCATGCCGCACACCCGTATCCGCAGGCTCGTCGCGACGGCCGCAGCCGCCCTGTGCCTCGGCCTCGGCACCCACCCGTCGTCGGCGGCGAGCGCCGGCCCCGTCCTCGACCGGGACTTCCCCGACCCGGACATCGTGAAGGTGGGCGACACGTACCACGCCTACGCCACCAACGCCGACGGCAAGTACATCCAACACGCCACCTCCACCGACCTGTTGACCTGGACCGTCGCCGAGGCCGACGCCCTGCCCGAGGTCGGCGGCTGGGCCAAACCCGACCGCTCCCTGGTCTGGGCGCCCGAAGTGTTCGCCACCGGCAGCGACTTCACCATGCACTACGTCGCCCGGGACAGGGCCACCGACAAGCAGTGCATCGGAGTCGCCCGAGCCAGCTCACCCAACTCCCCCTTCCGGCCGGTGGGCAACGGCCCCCTGGTCTGCCCGGCCGCCCAAGGCGGCGCCATCGACCCGGCGTCGTACACCGAGAACGGCCACCGCTACCTGCTGTGGAAGAACGACGGCAACTGCTGCGGCCTGGACACCTGGCTGTACCTCCAAGAAGTCACCTGGGACGGCACCCGCACCATCGGCGACCCCGTACCCCTCATCCGCCAGGACCGCGCCTGGGAGGGCTCCCTCATCGAGGCACCCACCCTCGTCAAGCGCGCCGGGCACTATGTGCTGTTCTACTCCGCGGACCACTACGGCGACGACCGCTACAAGACCGGCTACGCCGTCGCCGACCACCTCACCGGCCCCTACACCAAAGCCGCCGCCCCGCTGATGACCACCGACTCCTTCTCCGGAACGGTCCGCGGCCCGGGTGGCCAGGACGTCGTCACGGGCCCCGACGGCCGTGACCGCATCGCCTTCCACGGCTGGAGCAGCGACCGCACCCACCGCGCGATGTACCTCGCCGACCTCGGCTGGGCCAACGGCTACCCCGTCGTCAACGGCAGCAAGGTGATCTACCAGGCGGAGAACGCGGTCGTGCACCACGCGATCGTCCGCGACGCGCCGGGCGCCCTGGACGGCAAGGCGGTCGGCTACATCGACCACGCCGACAGCTATGTGGAGTTCACGGTCTACGTCCCAACCCCCGGCCCCCACACCCTGACCGTCCGCTATGGCAACGGCTCCCCTTCCACGTCCACCCACCACCTCACCATCAACGGAACGCCATCGGGCGAGGTCCGCTACCCGTACTCGGGCTGGGACAACTGGCAGCACACGTCCGTCTCCGTGGATCTACGGGAAGGCTGGAACACGATCCGTCTGGGGAAGGGGGAGTGGTACGCCGAACTGGACAGCATCGAGGTTGCCTGAGGCGGGATGACGTCGGTCGCCCCAGGATGCGAACCTGGGGCGACCCCTCAGCGCTGGCGGTGACGCTCACAACAGCCCATGGTCGCGGGCATAGAGCGCGGCCTGCGTACGGTCGCGGAGGCCGAGGCGGGACAGGACGCGGGAGATGTGGTTCTTGACCGTTCCCTCGCTGAGGAAGAGACGCGCGGCGATCTCGCGGTTCGTCGAGCCGTCGGCGAGGAGGCGCAGTACGTCGATCTCGCGGGACGTCAGTCCGGTGGCCGCGGGACCGGCGGCAGACGGCGGCCGAGGGGCCGGGGTCAGGTAACCGGTCACCGAGGAGTCGAGTTGGGCGACCCCGGCGTGTGCCAGCCGCACCGCGTCGGCGAGTTGCGCCGCCGGCAGGTTCTTGAGCAGATAGCCGCTGGCGCCCGCCCGCAGCGCCTGCACCACATACTCCTCGTCGTCGAACGTGGTCAGCATGACGACCTTCGCCGCGCACCCGCGCCGCCGCAGGATCGCCAGCGCTTCGACTCCGTCCATGCCCGGCATCCGTACGTCCATCAGCACCACGTCCGGCCCGAGCGCCAGCGCCTTCTCGACCGCGTCCGCGCCGTCGACGGCAGTGCCCGCGACCACGATGCCGGGCTGGATGCCGAGGAGTGAGGCGATGCCGTCTCTGACCAACTGCTGGTCGTCGACGACGAGTACGGACACGGACGCGGACTCGTCGGTCATGCGCCCGTCTCCGGTACGACGCGGGGAATCTCGACCGTGATACGCGTACCCGCCCCTGATGCACTGTCGATCCCGGCCGTGCCGCCCAGCAGCCGCGCCCGCTCCTGGATACCGAGCAGCCCGAACCCCTGGGAGACCGTGACGGCGCCGGGCCGGAACCCACGGCCGTCGTCCGCGACGACGAGACGCGCGCTGTCCGCGCCGAACGTCAGGGACACGGTCACGCGTCCCGCATCCGCGTGCCGCCGCACGTTGGTGAGCGCTTCCTGGGCGGTGCGATAGAGGGTGGTGAGCGCCGCCCCGTCGGCGCCGAGAGCGTCGTACGGCTCACCGTCGACCTGCAAGGACGCCTGAATCCGGCCGTCGTCCAGCTCCCGCACGAGTTCGGCCAGCGCGGCCGGGAGCGAGAAGGGCGCGGCACGGTCATCGCGCAGCGCCCGTACCGAGGTTCGTACGTCGTCGAGCGCGAGTCCCGCCGAGCGACGGGCGTCGGCCACGGCCTGGTCGGCGGCGTGCGGATCGTGGCCGCGGAAGGCGGCGGCCTTCTCCAACTGCACGGCGATCGCGGTGAGATGGTGCCCGAGACTGTCGTGGATGTCGCGGGCCAGCCGGTTGCGCTCGTCAGTGGCCGACAGTTCGGCGACCCGTGCCGCGTACTCCTCAAGCCGGGCCCGCCCCCGCTGCTCGCCGATCGCCACCGCGGCCATGGACAGGGCCAGGACCAGGCCGATGAGCAGCATGAGGAGATCTGAGACGTACTCCGGGTCGGCGTACCAGGCGGGCTCGGACAGCGTGTAGAGAGCAAGGACCACGGCCACGCAGCAGCCGGTGAGGGCGAGCGCGGCGGTGCGGCCGAAGGCGAAGTACGCGGTGAAGGGGACCAGCACGAGCAGCGCCCTGGACAGGCCCGAGTCGTCGAGCGCGGCGACGGCGACGATGAGGACGAGACGGGCGGCAAGCAGGGCCAGGGGCGGGCGGACCGGGCCGCGCTCCAGGAGGAGGAGCAGGAGGAGTCCTACGACGAAGGCGGCCGTACGGGCGGTGGCGAGGGAGCTGTTGTGGGCGGCCGCGGTCAGGCCCGCGAGGAGGACGGCGAGGTACAGAAGCGGCGCGACCCAGAACACGGGACGGGAGGGAGTGGGGCCCGCGCCTGTGCCAGGGCTCGTACGGCCGCCGCTCATCCCCAATATCGCCATCGTCCCTCCCCGAGCCCGGCCGCCCCAGGCTACGTGCCGTCGCCCCGCCGCGGACCCTGCCGAACGTCACATGACCTTTGGCCACGAGGAGTGGACACCCGGCACTCACGGCCCCCGCCGGCCCGCTCCTACATTCGCCGTGTCCCGCTGAGCTGCGGGAACCGTCGTCCTCGGAGTGTGTTGTGATGCTGCTGCCTCCTGCCCCTTCCCCTTGGTTCTTCCGCTTCGGTGCCGTGTGCGGAATCCTGTCCGGCCTCTTCATCGCCCTGCCCGGCGCCATCGAGGCCTTCACCGGCGAGACCACCGCCACCAGCTTCGTCCTGGGTGTCTCACCTGCCTTCGCCACGCCGCTGCTCGTCGCCTTGCACCTGCGCCAGCACGGCGACGCGGGTCGCGCGGGCACGATCGGGTACGCCGTGAACCTCATCGGCCTCGGGCTGTTCGGGGGTGCGGCGTTCACCCTGAACATGGCACTGTTCGGCCTCGACGACGCGACGTTGGACGAGGTGCTGACCGGGACGGTCCGGGTGGCGCTGCTCGGGAGCGCGGTCGTGTTCGCCGTCGGTACCGTGCTGTTCGGGCTCTCGATGGTGCGTACGGGACTCTTCCCCAAGGTGCCGTCGTGGGGGTACGCGGTGATGCTGGCCGCGCTCGCGCTGCTCGGGCCGCTTCCCGACTCGGTGTTCACCAGCCTCGTCCACGTGCTCGCGGGTGCGTCGGTGATCTGGCTTGCCCTGTCCCTGTGGGGGTGGATCGGGTCGGAGCAGGCTCCGGTGCACGGGTCTGCTGCTGCGGTTCGGTGAGCCGGCAGCTTCGGCCGATCGACCCACCCGCGGAAATTCCCTCGCGCTGTGGCCGCAACGGCCCGAGACTCGTCCCATGACTGACATGGGGGCGTTCCGGGACGCGGTCACCGCGTGGGCGGCGGGTGGACCCGGCGACCCCGCGCACGAGTTGGCCGCGGGGCTGCCCGTCCGGGTGGCCGTCCTGCTCGAAGGGTTGAGCGATGTCGCGGCCGTCAACGCCCTGGCCGAGAGCCGCGGCCGGGACCTGGCGGCCCAAGGGATCTGCGTCCTGTCGATCGGCGGTGCGATGAGCGTCGGGCGCTACGCCCGACTCCTCGGTTCACCCGGCCTGGGCCTCCGCCTCACGGGCCTGTGCGACGAGGCGGAACGTCCCTACTACGCCCGCGGCTTCGAACAAGCCGGTGCGACAGAGCAGGACTTCTACGTCTGTGCCGCGGACCTGGAGGACGAGCTCATCCGCGCGCTGGGCGTGCCGCGGGTGGAGGAACTCGTCCGGGCGGAAGGCGACTCACGCGCCCTGAAGACCTTCCTGCGCCAGCCCGCACAGCAGGGCCGAGCCCCACACCAGCAGTTCAAGCGCTTCCTGGGAACGAAGAAGGGCCGCAAGATCCACTACGGCCGGGTCCTCGTCGAGGCCCTCGACCCCGACCGCGTCCCCTCTCCACTCGACGGCCTGCTGGCCGGCCTCGGGGCTCAAGTTCAGTAATGCTCAACTCGCCCACGCCAGCAGGCGCTGCCCCGTCTCGGGCGCCCTCAGCCTCGCCAGCGACTGCTTCTCCAGCTGGCGTACGCGCTCGCGGGTGAGGCCCACGTGTCGTGCCACTTGTTCCAGGGTGCGCTGCTCCCCGTCGTGCAGGCCGTAGCGGAGGCTGAGGATCATGGCCTCGCGGGGCGCGAGGGTGCCGATGGCCTTCCTCAGGTCCTGCGCGAGTGCCTGGTACTCGGCGACGTTCGCAGCCTGCAGCACCTCGGTGTCGGGGATGAGGTCGCCGATCACCGTCTCACCGGCTTCGTCGACCGGCGTGTCCAGGCTGACCGCGTGCCGCCCGACACGGCGCAGCCAGCCGATCCGGTCCTCGGTGAAGCCGCTGTCCTGGGCAACCTCCTCGGCGGTGGGCGCACGCCCCAGGTCGAACTGCAGACGCCGTTCGATCTTGCCGAGCTTTCGCAGCTCCTCCACGACATGCATCGGCAGCCGTACGGTCCGGGCATGCTGGGCGAGGCCTCGCTCGATCGCCTGGCGGATCCACCAGGTTGCGTAGGTGGAGAACTTGAATCCCTTGGTGTGGTCGAACTTCTCCACCGCCCGGATCAGCCCCAGGTTTCCCTCCTGGATGACGTCGAGCAGGGGCACACCCCGGTGGGCGTGCCGCTTGGCCATCGCCACCACGAGCCGGAGATTGGCCCGGATCATGTGGTCCTTTGCGGCCACGCCGTCGCGAGCGACCGTATCGAGTTCCCGGCGCCGCTCCGGCCCCAGGTCGCGCTCGCCGGCGTCGGCCTCCTCCAGTTCCTCGACGGCCCGTACCCCGGCCTCGATGCGCTGGGCCAGCCGTACCTCGTCCTCCGCGGTGAGCAGTGGGGTCGCCGCGATCTGGGTCAGATACTGGCCGAGTAGATCCGGCTCCTCGTCGGGTTCTGGGACCCGGCCGCGCGCACGTGCGGAGCGGGTGGAAGCACCGCGGCTCACCTGGGATTCCAGCGCGGAAGTCTGCGTCAGGGGAGGCATCCTTACGGCCCTCCGTCCGGTCTGAGTTCCCTCCGTCAGCGGGCTCTCCGGGTACCCGAGGAGCCGACGCCGAACCGGCCGGGCAACGGCCAGGTCGACGCCGCCTCTATGCGTGCGGCATCCACGACGCGGCGAGTTTATGGACGTGCCGTACGGGCACGCGGCCACGAGGTCGTAGTGACGGCCGCGTCATGCATTGTGCGTCGGACCGGGCGGAGGACCGGAGATGACCGACAAGGCCCCGGACACGGACGTCCTGGTAGTGGGCGCCGGCCCCACCGGACTGCTGCTTGCCGCAGAGCTCGCCCAGGCCGGCGTCGCGACGACGCTCGTGGAGCGGCGGCACACCGAGTCCAATCTGACCCGGGCATTCGCCGTCCACGCTCGCACCCTGGAAGTCCTCGACTCGCGGGGGATGGCCGACGAACTCGTCGCCGGCGGTGTGACGGTCGACAGCGTCCGGATATTCGGCGCGGCCGACCTTCACCTGACCCGGTTGCCCACCCGATTCCCGTTCGTTCTGGTGACTCCGCAGTACGAGACCGAGCGTGTGCTCCGGGAGCGGGCCGAGGCGGTGGGCGTGGAGATGCGGTGGGGGACCGAGCTGATCTCGCTGCGCCAGGACGCCGCCGGGGTCGAGGCCGAACTTCGCGGGCCGGACGGGAGGGTGCGCACCGAGCGGACCTCGTATCTGGTCGGCGCCGATGGAGTGCACAGCACCGTGCGCCGTGCGGTGGGACTGCCGTTCATCGGCCGTTCCTCGGTGATGAGTTCGGTGGTTCTGGCCGACGTACAACTCGCCGAGCCCCCGGCGGAGGTGCTCACCGTCAACGGCACCGGCGACGGCTTCGCCTTCATCGCGCCCTTCGGCGACGGCTGGTACCGGGTCATCACCTGGTACCGGCACCGCCAACTGCCCGACGACGCGCCCGCCACGCTGGAGGAGGTGCGCGAGGACACCCGCCGCGCGCTCGGCACCGACTACGGCATGCACGACGCCCGCTGGCTGTCGCGGTTCCACAACGACGAGCGCCAGACCCCGCACTATCGGCAGGGCCGGGTGCTGCTGGCCGGCGACGCGGCCCACACGCATTCCCCCGCCGGCGGGCAGGGCATGAACACCGGGCTGCAGGACGCCTTCAACCTCGGCTGGAAACTGGCCGCCGTCGTACGCGGCCGCGCGGACGACGCGCTGTTGGACAGCTACGAAGCCGAGCGTCATCCCGTCGGGCAGGCGGTGGTGCACATGACCGGGGCGCTCGTCCGGCTCGTCCTACTGCGCACGTCGCCCCTGCGGGCGGTGCGCGGACTCGTCGGCCGGACCGTGCTCCGGGTCGGACCTGTCGTGGACAAGGTGGCGGGCGCGCTGTCCGGAATCGGCATCCGCTACGAGTCCGGGCCGGACGCTCATCCATCGGCCGGTGCCCGGGCGCCCGACTTGCCGTTGTCCGGTGCGCGAGGGGCGAGCAGGCTGTACGAGGCGCTGCGGACGGGAAGGTTCGTCCTGCTGACGGTGGACCCGTCCGAGGCCGCCGCACTAGACGGCCGGGTGGCGGACGCGGTCGACGTCCACGCCGTGGCGGACAGCCGTGCCACCGCCGTACCGCCCCTGATCCTCGTACGCCCGGACGCTTACGTCGCCTGGGCAACCGACGAACCCGACGGCGACCACCGCCGACGAGAACTCACTGCCGCGCTGGACCACTGGTGCACAGCGCCGGATCGGCACCCGGCCCGGTCGGGGTGAGCCTGATTGTTCGTAGGGCCTCCCCTGAACGGGTACCCGGCGACCATGAACGAAAAGAGACGTACAACCCGGCGAAGGGCTGGGCCAAGGGCCCGCTGTTCATCATCATGATCGTCGTCGTACTGTGCGCGGCGTTCTTCCTCGCCTTCGCGCTGGTACTGGCGTTGTGACCGGCCCGAGAGGAATCCGGCCGCTGGCGACCCCGACGAATCCGACCCTTGGAGGCGAAGATGAGCGACGAGAACATGGCGGACGACGTCTATCAGCCCACGGGGAGCAATGAGGAGCAGGCGGACGCCGCCCCGCTGGACCTTCAGGACGCGACGGACGAGCGCACGTACGACGACATGCTCGACGAGGCCTACTCCCCGCCGGACGAGCCGATGAGTGTCACCAAGACAGGCACCACGGCGTCCGAGCAACACGAGGGCGAGTCCCTCGACGAGAGACTGGCGCAGGAGGCACCCGACGTGACGGCGCCGGACGAGGGCGCGCAGACGGACACCACCGAGGATGCGGCGACGGGTGCGGAGGAGGCCGCGGTGAACGTCGTGCCCGACGAACAGCTGCCACCGGCAGGTGAAGTCGGGGATTGAGCCACAGAAGGCAGGTCTGGGACAGAAGTTGAGGCTGCGGGCACGGGTCCCACCGTGCCCGCAGCCTCCTTCCCGCGGCCACTCAGGCACGCCACGAGTGCCCCAGGGCATCCTGGGTAAACACCCCGTCCCTCAGTGGTGGTGGCCGCGCCGCCCGAGGCTCTCAACAGGGCCCGCCCCGGGCCGGGTCCACTGCGGTACGGGCCGACTGGTCGGCCCCCAGGTGGCGTTGCCGTCCGCGTCCGAGCGCCAGTACCAGCAGATCGGCGCGCCATGCCCACCGACCGGCGCGCCGACCTCAGGGGCCTCGGGCCAGCCCTCGGGGTTGTCCTCCCACCCCTCGCGGCGGCCGTAGGGCGTCATGTCGAGCAGGCCGAGGGACCCGTTGACCGGCTCGTTGCCACGGCCCGTCGTGGAGTAGGTGAGGAACACGCGGTCGCCGTCGCGCAGAAAGCAGGTGATGTACCCCATGTCTCCGCCGACCGGCTCGTCCACGTCCCGCACCGAGTACCAGGGCTGGGTGTAGCCCATGAACTCGACGTACGAGGCCACCTCGTCCCAACGGCCCGTGGTCAGGACCGCGAACGAGACGCCGCGGGCGTTGAGGTAGACGGCGTCCTTCATGTGCCAGGCCGTGGTGGTACAGCCCTCGCACTGCCCCTGGTGCGGCGCGCCGTCGTACCACATGTGCTTGTAGACGACGAGCTCGTCCCGGTCCTGGAACAGGTCCAGGAACGGAACCGGGCCGTCGGGTCCGACGACCTCGACCGTCCCGTCGAACTCCACCATCGGCAGCCGCCGGCGGGCCGCGGCGATGGCGTCGCCCTCGCGAGTATGGGCCTTCTCGCGGACCAGAAGCTCGTCACGGGCGGCCTGCCAAGTCGCCAGGTCAACGACGGGCGGGCGGCCGGGCAGCGCGGCGGTCGGATCGTCCGGTGCGGTCGTCATGGTGTCCTCCGTGGTGTTTCGTGCCGGGCAGCGTCGTACGACCTTGTCCTACGGCGGTCACCAGAAGAGACTCGCGACTCGGCCGGAACTCATCGCGGACCCACTATTGCCACCAAAATTGTTGACGATATGTTCGGCATGGATCACGCTCACCGTGGCTGACTGGTCAGTCGAAGTAGGACTCCAGCGTTCCGCGGCGTCGGATGTCGAGCGTCGCGCAGTGGAACGAGCCGCCGAAGGGCGCGTAATGCAGCAGATCACCCGGGACGGGCTCGAAGCCCCACCGTTCGAGGGCGCGCAGCATGCCGGTGTGGTGGCGCTCGGCGATCACCCGCTTCTCGTCGAGCATGAGCACGTTCATGCTGAGCCACTTGCCGCACATCGACGTGATCCTGAGCAGGCGGTCGTCGATCGGGTCGGGCTCGGGGGCGATGAGGATGTCCCACGACTTCAGGACGTCCGGCAGGTGGTCCACGTCGATGTATTCGGGATTGACCAGGGCCTTGCCGGGCGCCAGCAGGACGAAGGTGGTGTCGATGTGCATGGGCGTACGGCAGCGGCTGTCGATCTCGTGGATCCGATAGCCGGGTCCGAGGTGGCGGCGCAGCCACTCGATGCCCGTCCGGTTGGTGACGTTGCTCCGCGTGACGAACAGGTCCCGGCCGGCGCGTACGAAATCCGCGGCGTCGAAGACCGGCTCGAACTCGGTGAGGATGTGCCGCACGGGCTCCCCGGACCGCGCCGCACGGAACCCCGGCACGAAGAGCTCGTCGGTGAGCTGCGGCTTCGGGGCCGACGTCCAGCGAGCGCCACGCCGGAAGTAGTCCTTGAGGATCGGGCGATAGGAGTGGGTCTCGAAGTACCGGCAGGGCCACACCATCGGCGTCTCGATGATCTCGTCGCCGATCACCAGCAGGCTGTCCCGCGGGCAGGTGTTGCAGAAGCCGCGCGACGACCAGTGCGGGGTCCCGAAGCGCCGCCTGTGGTCGACCGGGTCCGGCTGCCTGACCGTGACATCGAAGGACCGCAGCAGGGCAATGAACTCATCGAGCTCCTGCTGGGCCCGCTCGATCAGCACGCTCGGGTACTTGAAGCCGGCCGCCAACCCCAGCAGCCGTCCGGCCCAGGGCGGAACGTTGCAGGTCACCACCGGATGGCGGGAAGGGATGGTCGCACCGTCGAGCCGCCCGACGACGATTTCTTCCAAGGGGTCCCACTCATTGTGTGAGTTGACCGGTACGGCAAGGGGTTCCACACCGCTGTCGAGTACCCGGCAATAGGGAGGTCACTCACGGTGGCGGGACGATGCTTTGAGTGGCCGGGCAGGCCTCGGACGGCTCTGTCGGACGGCCGGGCGCAGTCGCCTGGTTAAGATCCAAAAGCAGGGTTGCTGACAACCCCGTCGCATAACCTCGTGAATGGCGACGCCAGTTGCCATATGAATCCACAATCAGGAGGCGATGGTGCTCGAAAGGGGCACGCGGCTGCTCGCGGGCGCCGTGATCGTGGTCTGTGCGGTGCTCGTCGGCCCCAGTGCACCAAGCGGTGCCCCCATCGCCAGACAACTGCCCGCGAGCGCCGTAAAGGATGTTGTTCCGAACCGGGTAATGACGTGGAACCTCTGCAACCCCTGCGAGGAAAGCAACGTCGATCGGGCAGCGGAGATCGCCACATACGCGCCTCAGGTCATCGGCTTGCAAGAAGCGTGCGAGCGCGACGTGGCGAGGATCCGCGATTATCTGGAGGACCTCTACGGGCTGGTCTACCACGTCGAGTACGGGACGGTGCTGCGGAATTGGGGCCGCTGCGGGGGAGTGCCGTGGCGTCCGGGAGCCTACGGCCAGGCGATTCTGTCGGCGGCACCCATGAAAGACCGCGTCAACGTGGAATACCCCGACGGTGGATCCGAAGACCGTGGGTACATGGCAGTCACCACTCGCGTGGGCGGCCGGCTCGTCCGGGTCTTCAACACACACCTCGCCGAACGACGTCAAGAAGAGATCCGAGCGGAGCAAACGGACGTACTCGCCACGGCAGTTGCCCGGCACGACCGCGCAATTGTTCTCGGTGACTTCAACGCCGTACCGGACGCTCCCGAACTCACCCGGATGTGGGCACTGGCTGCGGATGCCGACCCGCAGTGCCACCCCTCGCCCGTCGACGGCACCTGCGAGACGACCACCGCATGGCTCAGCAAGTTCGACTACATCTTCCTGCGAGGCATCGCCCCGCTCACGCACAGCGTGCAATCCTCCCCGTATTCAGACCACTCTTTGCTCCGCGCCGACCTGGACTCACTTGAGCACATCCCCGGGGCGGGCCAGGACCCTGGAACTTTTCAGGAGCGAGGGGCTCAAGCGGGCTGATACGAGTAGGGCGCCCCACATGGCCGAACGCATAGCCGAGCGCCCGCTCGAAAAGACGGAGGACCCGTGAGACCCCTGATCACACTGGCCGGCGCCGCCACCGCGGCCGTCGCCGCCGCTGCCGCGCTGCTGTTCAACGGCGCCTCGACCGCCACTGCCGAGGACATACCTCCGGTGGCCGTCGAGGACTTCGCGTATCCGAACGCGGATCAGATCTACGCCGACACCGGCATCCGGCTGACCACCGGCGACGGCAACATCCTGCTCGCCGACTGCGGCGCCACCGGGCTCATCGAGGTCTGGGCGCGCGACAGGACCGAAGCGTTCTGCTTCTCGGTGCGGGGTGCCTCCGGCCGGGTCGCCATGGAGGTGCCGGCGGTCTACGGCATCAAGGGCAACGACTACAAGATCGTCGCCGACATGACGGTGGACGGCACCGAGACCTCCTACGACATCGACCCGAACAGCTGGACCGCGGTCGGCGAGAGCGCCGACCCGGAGGGCCGCGACCACACGCTCGTGGAGCTCCGCGCCACCAAGTAGGCCATCCGGCACGTTCGTTCAGCTGAGAGGGATACCCCATGTTCTCGCCCCGCCGCCTCAGACCCGTCCTGGCCCTGCTCGCCGCCGGCGCGGTCCTGTCCGTGCCGCTGCCCGCCGCGCACGCCGTGGTCGGCACCCCGGCCCCGGACGGCACCCACGCCTTCACCGCCCACCTCGACATCGGCGGCACGCGTTCCTGCTCGGCCGCTCTGGTCGACCCGGAGTGGCTGGTCACCGCCGCTTCCTGCTTCGCCGACGACCCGCAGTCCGGTACCGCGCCGGCGGCCGGGAAGCCGAAGCTGAAGACGGTCGCCACGATCGGCCGCACCACGTTGAGCGGCACCGGTGGCCATGTCGCCGAGGTCACCCAGATCGTGCCGCGGGCCGGCCGCGACCTGGTCTTCGCCCGGCTGGCCTCCCCGGCGACCGCCGTCACCCCGGTCAAGCTCGCCGCCACCGCGCCCGCCGCCGGTGACGCGCTGACCGTCCTGGGCTACGGCCGCACCAAGACCGAATGGGTGCCCGGCAAGCTCCACCAGGCCAACTACACCCTGGACGCGGTCGCCGACGGCACCCTCGCCATGACCGGCAAGAGCGCCGACGACTCCGTCTGCAAGGGCGACACCGGCGGCCCGGTCCTGCGCGCTACGAGCGGGGGCTCGTACGAGCTGGTCGCCGTCAACTCCCGCTCCTGGCAGGGCGGCTGCCACGGCACCACCGAGACCCGTACCGGCGCGATCGCCGCCCGCACCGACGGCAAGCCGGGCGGCGCGAGCCTCACCGCCGGGCAGACCCTGGCCTCCGGCGACTCCCTGCTGTCGAAGTCCGCCAAGGTCACCATGGGCACCGACGGCAACCTGACGGTTGCCTCCAACGCCGGCAAGACCCTGTGGTCCTCGGGCACGAGCGGCAACGCGGGCGCCACCGCCACCCTCAGCGCGGCCGGCAACCTGTCCGTGAAGTCGGCCGCCGGCGCCTCCCTGTGGGAGTCGAAGACCTCCGCCGCGGGCGGCTACGCCAGCCTGGGCGACGGCGGTGACCTCGTCGTCTACAACGCCCAGAACCAGTCGCAGTGGTCCAGCAACAGCGCTCCGCGCCACGACTACGACGGCAACGGTCGCAGTGACATGGCCGCCTGGTACGACTTCACGGCCGGCACCGACAACATCTACACCTTCCTCGCCGCCACCGACGGAGCAATCAGCTCTCCGGAGCGCGGGTTCACCTTCCCCGCCGGCGCCTGGGAAGCCAAGAACCACAAGCTCGTCACTGGCGACTTCAACGGCGACGGCCGCGGCGACATCGCCGCCCTCCTCGGCTACAGCGACACCACCGTCAAGTTGTGGACCTTCCTCGGGAAGCCCGACGGCACCTTCGCCGACCCCGTCGAAGCGTGGAGCAGCCCGGCCGGGGGCCCCTTCCACAAGACCTACATGACCCCCCAGTCCGGTGACTTCAACGGCGACGGCCGCGACGACATCGCCGTCTGGTACGCCTATCCCGACGGCACCACCAAGATCTGGACCTACGTCTCCACCGCCTCCGGCACCTTCAACGCCCCCACCAGCTCCTGGTCCGCCCCCACCGGCACCTGGGCACGGGCCCGCGCCAAAATCATCACTGGCGACTTCAATGGCGATGGCCGCGACGACCTGAGCGTCTTCTACGGCCAGGGTGATGACAGCATCAAGACCTACGTCTTCAACGCCCAGCCCAACGGCGGCTTCGCTGCTCCCACCGTGTGGTGGCAGACCCTCGCCCTCGACTGGAACCGCGCTTACCCGCACTCCGGCGACTTCAATGGCGATGGCCGCGACGACGCCACCATCTGGTACGACTACGCCGACGGCAGCGACAAGACCTCGACCATCATGTCGGAGAACGTCGACGGCACCGACCGCTTCGGCTCGGCCAAGGTCACCCTCAACAGCCCCGGCGGCCTCGACATCACCCGGTCCCAGCTCGTCGTCGGCGACTACAACGGCGACGGCCGCGACGACCTCTCGATCATGCATTACCTCGCCGACAGCAGCGTGAAGATGTGGACCTGGACCGCACGCCCGGACGCTCTCTTCAACTCCGGCCTCGCCGGCTACACCGTTCCCGCCACCAGCTGGGACTACACCCGCTCCCGCTTCGCCAACACCTACAACTACTAGCCTGCGCGTTGCCGGCCGGTGGCCGCGGAACGGATGTTCCGCGGCCACCGGCCATTGTCGACTGGTCGCTCAGGTAGCGCTGGGAGTCGGACTCGCGGAAGGGGGCAGGGTGGCGACGAGCCACCGTCCACCTGCCCTCTTGCCCATCACGGCCCCAGCGTCACGTTGAACTCGATGACCTGGGTCGTGCGTGACATCGGTCCGGAGTCGCCGACGACCTGGTCGACGAGCGAACCGACGGTGTCGCTCCACCAGTCCGTGTAGCCGATGACAGGCAGGTGGGTCCCGGACTCGATGTCGGACTCGTTGTACGCGGTGTACCGCCAGACCACGGAGCCGTCCGGATTCTCGCGGATGGGGGTCATCCTGATGTCGTGCGAGCCCAGGTACGTGTACGCCAGGTTTCCGGTGTGCCCGGCCGTGGCGAGCGTTCCGACGTCCGCGAGGTACTTCCCGACTCCCTCGAAGCCGGCGAGGCTGTAGTCGTAGTAGTAGGTGTGGCCCAGCTCGTAGTTCCCGGTCTGCGTGCGGTCGGCGAAGTAGTCGATGGTCTTCTGCGTCCACCAGTGATCACGGTAGGTGGTGGTGAACTCGTCGTCCGGGCCGAAGCATTGCGATCGGGCGCCGTCCGCGGTGAGCCAGCTCCACCCCAGCTCCCACGGGTTGGTGCTGTTGCCGGACTCGATGGGGTCGCCGAACGGCGTCAGGCAGCTTTCGGCGCCGGGTGGAAGGTCGGTCTCGCCGTCACCGATGGGCACGTTCGCGTTGTCCAGCGCGTTCTGGATCGCCTCGCGTATCGCGGCCTGGATGACAAGGTTCCTGGCCTCGAACGCGGCCTGGGCAGCGGCGGCGGCGTCCTTGCCCGCCTCGATCGACGCCTTCCGGGCGGCCGTTGCCGAGGACTGGGCGTCCGCGGCGTAGGACGCGGCGACCTCGGCGGACCGCACGGCTCTCGTCGCCGCCTGTCTCGCCACGCTGCTCGCCTGGCGAGCAGCGGCGGCTGCCTGACGTGCGGTCTCGGCGGACTGCGCGGCCTCGGCCGCGGACGCTTCGGCGGCCTCGGCGTTCTTGCGTGCTTCCTCGGCGGACTTCGCGGCGTCGGCCGCGTAGCCCTTGGCGAGTTCGGCCCACTCGGTCGCTTTGTCGGCGGCCTCGTTTGCGATGGCTGCCGCCTCGGAGGCCCGTGCCGCGTCCTCCTGTGCGTCCGCGGCGATCTTGGCCGCGCGCGCGATCTCCGCACGGATCGCGCTGATGTGCGTGGCGTGATCTTGGTCGATCCGCGCGAATTCGTGCTGCGTGGTCCCGATGAACTGGCGGAGCATGTGCGTGTTGCCCTCGAGCGCGATCTTGGCTGCCGCCTTGACGTAGGGGCCCCCGTTCGCCAGGAGGGTCATGGCCGCCACCCGGTCGTCCTCGCGGACGGCCGCGGTGCGTTCGACGTGCAGGAAGGTGTGCAGGGCCTCGGCGGTTCCCGCGTCCAGCGCGGCCTCGGCCGCGCGCCGCACCGCGCTACCGGTGCCGTCCTCGGCCAGGATCGCGAACACCTCGACCTGGTTGTTCTCCTTGGCCGCCTCGATCGCCCCGCTCTCGAGGAACGACTTGATCCTGGCGGCGTCCTCGGTCTGCAGAGCCGCTGCGGCCGCCTTGGCCACATCCGTCGTCGACACCGCCGCCAACGCCGCGACGTTCTCGGCGTTGTCCTGCTGCAGAGCGATGACGCGGTCGGTGTCGATCCAGTGGACGACGTCCTCGTCCGATCCGGCCAGCGCGAACTCCGCGGCCTCCCGGGTCCAGGTCCCCGACCGGTCGATGAGCTGGACCGCTGCCTTGCGCCCGGCCGCCACGGCCTCTTCGGTCTTTCCGTCCCTCAGCGCCGCCTCCGCGGAGCTGATGTGCGCTCGGATCTCTTCGGACAGGCGCGCTTCCTGCGTCCGCTCCCGGTTGAACCGTTCGAGCTGATCCGTCTCCGCGCTCGCCTCCTGCCGCGCGCGCTCGAGCGCCTCTTCGGTCTCCTCGGCCAGCGTGGCGGATTCGGCCTCACGGGCCGCCAGTTCGACGTCACGTGCCTCGGCGACAGCGGCGGCGGCCTTGTTCGCCGCCTTGACAGCGCCATCGGCGGCGATCGTGGACCGGTTGGCGTAGTCGACCGCCTCGCCGGCATGGTCAGCCGCTTCCACAGCGGCGGCGGCCGCCTTCTCGGCATGATCGGCAGCGCTGATGGCCGCGTCACGCGCCGTGCGGGCAGCGGCAGCCGACTGTCCGGCCAAGGTCTGCGACCTCTTCGCAGCCTCGGTCGCCCTGGCCGCGGCGGTTTCTGCCGCGGCAGCGGCCTGCTGTGCGGCGGCGGCCTCGGACTTCGCGGCGCCGGCGGCCACGGCCGCCTCGGCCGATGCGCGAGCGGCGGCGGCCGCGTTGATCGCCGAGCTGGCGGCAGCCGCGCCCGCCAGACCGGCCTGGTCGGCAGCCGCCGCCGCGATGTCGGCCTTCAGGGCCACGGAGCGCACGAAGCTGACCATCTTCTTGGCGGCCTCTGCTGCCGCTCTGGCCACAGACGCCATCGATGCGTCCTTGGAAGCCGCGATCGCGGCACGATACGCACCTGCCGCAGCGCGCCCTGCCGAGGCCGCCGCAGCGGCAGCCGCCTGCGCGGCCGCCACCGAACGCTGTGCGGCGGCCTGCGCCGTCCGCGATGCCGACACCGCGGTCGATGCGGCCGCGGCCGCACCCTTGGCAGCCTCCGCCGCCTTGTTCGCCGCCCTGGCCGAGCGTTGGACATCCGCCTCGGCGGCCTCGGCCTCGGCCTTGGCCTCCAGCGCCGCTTCTTTCGCCTTCTCGGCAGCCTCGACCGCCTGGGCGGACAGCTCGACGGCCTCGTCGGTCTTCCGGCCGGCGCGGAGTCCCTCCGCCTCCACGACCTTGACCAGCTGCTCGATCGTCGCCGACTCTTCGTCACGCGCCCGGGCGATGTACTGACCCGACTCCAGGAACCACCGGATCGCCCTCGGCGACCCGTCGTCCAGCGCCCGCTGAGCGTACTCACGCACCTGTGGTGACGCCGTCGAGAGGATCGACATCACCTGTACACGTTGGTCCTCCTCGTGAGCTGTGAACTGCCCGCCACTCAGGAAGGCGCGCAACGCGAAGTCCGAATCGGTGTCCAGCGCGGCGGACGCCTTACGTTTCACCGCGCGACCACCGGTGGCCATGACCGTGGCCACGGCCACCTTGAGATCCTCGTGCACGGCGGTCTGGAAGCCGCCCTTCAGGAAGGTCTCGACCGCCGCGTTTCCGTCGGACAACGCCCCGCCGATACCTTCGCGCGTCGCTTTGCCCGCCGTGACCAGGGACTGCATGAGCGTGAACCTGTTGTCCTCGGCCCGGGCCACGGGCAACTTCTGGTCGAGGAACGTCGTTACGTCCGCCGCGCTGCCCACCAGGGCCGCGGCTGCCGCGGTGCGTACAGCCCGACCGCCCGATCTGTACGCCCACACGGCCCGACCCCGATCGGTATCCGGCAGGCCGTTGTACGTACCGCCCGGGTCGACCTCGGCGGCGTGGGCGGGGCCGGCCGTCAGAGCGAAGATGGAGGGCAGTGCGGGAGCTGCGGCAACTCCGGCCAGCGACGCGAGGATGCGACGTCTGCTCCACAGCGTAGGTGACAAGGCATAGATCCTTCCCAATCTGGCATACACCGGCACCAAGCAGCCGATATGCGCTGACTACCCTTTAAACAGGGAGAGTTGGGAACCGCACATTATCTCGCAGGACAGGGTGGGAGGCCCTGGAACATTTGAGGGAAGAGTGGCGAGAGTTTCGTGATACGGGTTGATTACTCCGCCTCACCGGACTTCAGGTCAGTCTGACCCCGTGCGGGTGGCGCGGCCGCCCTTGGAGACGATGGTGGTGACGTTCATACGCCTGCTGAGCCGGTACGTCTTGAGGGGACTGCCGCTGACCATCTCCTTGTACGCGACGGCGCTGCGTCCGGTGAGGCACTGGCGGCGGGGAGTCTCGTCGGCCTTGGTGAACTGGATGACGGCGTCGCGGCGGCCGAGGCTGACAGGCTGGTGGAAGTAGCCGAAGCGGAACGGCTTGACGGCCTTGCCGCGCACCAGTCGAGCGATGGTGTCGGCGGTGTACTGGGCGGTGGGCAGACCGCTCTGGCAGGTGCCGTGGATCTGTCCCCAGGGCAGGCGGACGGCGGCGGCGTCACCGATGGCGTGGATCTCCGGGTGGGACACCGACCGCAGCGTGGCGTCGACCAGGATCAGGCCGCGGTCGTCGGTGGCGATCCGGGCGTCGGCGGCGAGGGACGCCACCTTGACGCCTGCGGTCCACAGACAGGCATCGGAGCGGACGATCCGGCCGTCGCCCAACTCGACGGCGTCGGGCAGCACTTTGGTGACGCGGGCACCGGTCTCCAGGGTGACGCCGAGGCGGTCCAGCGCGCGGTAGAGGTAGGCACGCGCCTTGCCACCCATCATGCCGCCGGGCTCGTCCGGGCTGATCAGCGTGACATCCAGACCGGGGTGGCTCTCCGCGATCTCGGTGGCCGCCTCGATGCCGGTCAGGCCGCCGCCGCAGACGGTGACCGTGCCGCCGGACTCGGAGAGCTCGGCGAGCCGGGCGGCGAAACGGCCCGCAATCTCCGGGCTGTTGAGGGTGAACGCATGGGCGTCGGCACCGGGGATGCTGCCGGTGTCGGTCGAACTGCCCAGCGCATAGACGAGCCTGTCGTACCCGAGGGACCTGAAGCCGTCGACGGTGATGCTCCGGTTCTCCGGGTCGATGGCGGTGGCGGTGCCCTGGACGAAGGTGACGCCGGTACCGGCGAGCAGGTGGGGGATCCGGTGCACGGCCAGTTCCTGCCCGGCGGCGATCTGGTGCATCCGCAGCCGCTCGACGAACCGGCTCGAAGGGTTGACCAGGGTGATCTTCACGCCGGTCCGCCGGGTGCGGTGGGCCAGGCGGATGGCGCTGAACATCCCTGTGTAGCCGGCGCCGAGAACGACGATGTGGTGACCGTTGTTCATCTCAACCTCCCATGGTCGGGCACCGGCTTCGGTGCCGGTGACACCCCTGGGACGAGGCAGCCCCCACCGGCTGTGACAGACCACCGACGCGACCCACGTCACACCAGGTGTCCGTGTGGGGCCCGACCGCGGGACACCGTCAGTTCCCGCCACCCAACCGAAGGTTGCCGGACGGATCGCCGACCCACGAACACGCCTTGCCAACCCAGGGCGTGCATGTGGCTGGCACGGATGCGCGTGCGTGGCAGCGTGGGACGATGCTGCGGTGAGGGAGACGGTGCTCGTGATCGATGATCATGAGGCGTTCCGGGCCTCGGCGCGTCTGCTGCTGGAGGCGGACGGCTTCGTGGTTGTCGCCGAGTCGGCCACGGGCGTGGACGGGGTGCGGGCCGCCGACCGGTATGGGCCGGCGCTGGTCGTGCTCGATGTCCGGCTGCCCGACATCGACGGGTTCGAGGTGGCCGGCCGGCTCGCGCGACTGGCCGCCCCGCCCCAGGTCGTCCTCGTCTCCAGCCGGCCCGCCGCCACGTACGGCCCGCGCGTCGCGCATGCTCCCGTGCGCGGCTTCCTGCTGAAGAGTGAGCTGTCCGGTGCCGCACTCCGCCTCCTGCTCGCCTAGGGCGAACTACTGGCTGGTCATCGCCGCCATGGCGGCCATGACCGGCTTCGGCATCGTCTCGGAGTCGATGGCCTTCGGCTGGGACCAGCCCGGGCGTTGGGCCCCGGATCTCCTCGTCGGTGCCACGTTCGCCGGTGCCGCCTGCTGGGTCTGGCCGACGGCGCGCGGAGCCTCGGCACTGCTCGCAGCGACGTCCGTGGCATGGTTCGCGGCCAATGTCCACGGGCCGCTGCTGTTCTGGCATCGGGGGACCCTGATCCATCTGCTCCTCGCCTACCCCGGCCTGTGGCCCCGCTCGCGCCCTGCCCTGGTCGGTGTCGGTGTCGGCTACGCCGCGTCGATCGGGGGCTGGTGGCGGTACGAGGCGGTGACCATCGGGCTGTCCGTGGCAGTTGCCGGGCTGCTCCTGTACGAGCACTTCCGCGCGGGAGGCCGCAGGTCACGGCATCGCCGCGTGGTCCTGTGGGCCGGCGCGGCCTGGTGCGCCGCGCTGGTCGTGGGCGCCGCGGTACGGCTGACCGTGGGCGCGTCCTCCGGTGCCATGGCGTCCACCCTGTGGCTCTACGAGGCCGCCCTGTGCACGGTCGCCGTACGGGCGGCCCACGGCATCCGTGGGCGGTCCCAGCCCACCACCGTGACCGACCTCGTCGTGGAACTCGGCGAGCACCGCTCCGGGTTGCTGCGTGACGCCCTGGTGCGGGCCCTCGACGACCACTCGCTGGCGGTCGGCTACTGGCAGGCGCAGCACGGCCGGTACCTCGACCCGGCCGGGCGGCCCGTGGAACTGCCGGATGCCGCGGACCGCCGTACAGTGACGCGGATCGAGCGGGACGGCCGCCCCTTCGCGGTACTCGTGCACGATCCGGCCGTACTCGACGATCCGGCCCTCGTGGCAGCGGTGGAGTCCGCGACCCGGCTGACGGCCGCGCACGCCGCCCTGCACGCCGAACTGCGGGCCCAGATAGACGAGGTGAGGGCCTCCCAGCGGCGTCTGCTGTTCGCCGCCGACGAGGAACGGCGGCAACTGGAACGACGGCTGCACGAAGGGCCCCAGCAGCGCCTGGCCGCCCTCCGCGAGACACTGCACACGCTCGGCACGGACCCCGACGGCCCGGGAGCCGCCGCGCTCGCGCGGGCCACCGACCGGCTCGAGCACACCATGGACGAGCTGCAGACGCTCGCACTCGGGCTGCATCCGCGCGAACTGGGGGCCGGGTTGAGCAGCGCGCTGAAGACCCTGGCCGCACGCCAGGCGCTACCGGTGCGGCTCGATGTGTGCGAGGAGCGCTTCGCCGGTGAGTTGGAGGCCGCCGTCTACTACATCGTCGCGGAGGCACTGACGAACGTGGCGAAGCACGCGCAGGCATCCCGGGCCGAGGTCGAGGTGCGCCGTGCGGACACCATCGTCCTGATCGCCGTACGGGACGACGGCGTTGGTGGTGCCGACCCGAACCACGGCAGTGGTCTGAAGGGGCTCGTCGACCGCGTCGAGGCACTCGGCGGCACGCTCGGCCTCGTCTCCGACCGCGGGGCGGGGACTGTCCTGTCGGCCCGCATCCCCCTCACCCGCCAGTGACCTTGGAGACCCGGTATCCGTGCCAGCCACGATGCCCGGTCGACGTGGGGAGCCTACTGTCGGCGTATGCCTGAAGGGGGGCCCGGATGAGCAGGGGAAGCAGGATCGCCGCGGCCGTGTTGGCGGCCGCCGTCGTGGCAGGCTGCACGACGGCGACCGGGCAGGGGGACAAGGCCGGGGGGCCGGGCACTCCGCGGGTGCTCACGCTCGCGAACGGCTATGCCGACCTGGACTACGAACCGGCCGTGGCGTACTTCGTCGAGCGGGTGGAAGAGGTGTCCGGCGGTGCGCTGCGCGTCGAAGTGGCCCACGAGTGGGGCGAGTTCGCCGTCGACGCCGAGCAGCGCGTGGTCCGGGATGTGGCGGCGGGCAAGGCGGACCTCGCCTGGGCGGGCACCCGGGTCTTCGACACGCTGGGGGTGCGGGGTTTCCAGGCGCTCACGGCGCCGCTGCTCGTCGACAGCCACGCCCTGCAGCGCGCCGTGCTCGACAGCGGCATTCCCGAGCGGATGCTGCCGGACCTCAAGCCGCTCGGTGTCACGGGACTCGCGGTCCTGGCGGATGGGCTGCGCAGGCCGGTCGCCGTGCGCAAGCCGCTGCTCGGACCGGAGGACTGGCGGGGGATCAGCTTCGGCACGGCCCGGTCCGCGGGGCAGTCGCGCGCCCTGCGCAGCCTGGGCGCCGAGCCGTTCGAAGGGCTGGGCCCGATCCGCGACACGGCCCTCGAGCAGGGCCGCATCGACGGGTTCGAGATGTACCTCATCGGCCACCGCCTCAACAACTACGCCCTGCGAGCCCCGTACATCACGGCCAATGTCCATCTGTGGCCGCAGACGGCCGCGCTGATCGCCGACGCGGACCTGTACGACGGACTGACCGGTGAGCAGCGCGGCTGGCTGCGCGAGGCAGCTGCGGACGCGGCCCGGCGCTCACCGCAACTCTCGGACAGAGAAGCCGAGTTGGTCGTGCAGTTGTGCCAGGCCGGAGCTCGGTTCGCCATGGCCTCCGAGACCGACCTGAAGGGACTGCGGGACGCGCTGCGGCCGGAATACGCTCGTCTCGGGCAGGACGCGCGTACCAAGTCCTTCATCGCGGAGATCGAGAAGTTGAAGGCGAAGCTGCCCCGGCAGCCCGCCCTCGACGTTCCCGCCGACTGCCTGGCCTAGCAGGACCCGGCACCGCACCGAGGGGGACAGCGTGCCCGTACGTCTGCTGCGCCCGGGGATCGGACGGGCGGTTCTGTTCGTGGCGACGTCGGCCTACGCGGCCGGCGCCGCCACGGTCATGGTCGGCGGCACGGATTCGGTGACCTCGTACGCGCAGGTGTCCGCCCCCTTCGCGGCGCTCTCACTGGTGCCGGGGCTGTGTCTGCTCCTGGCCGGACAGGTGGTACGGCAGCCCCCGCTCGCGCGGGTCAGAGTGCCGCTGCTCCTGCTGGGCGTGGTCTGGCTCGCGCCCCTGTGGGCGGGCTGGCAGGGACACACGCCGGTACGTTCGCTGCTGCACGCGCCCGGAGAGGGCCCGGCGTTGCTGCGTGTGATCGCCCTGGCCATGTCGCCCTTCGCCGTGGCGGCGCTCGTGCACCTGGCAGTGGCCGCGCGACCCGTCCGCCACGCACGGGCGTTGACCATCAGCGCGTATGGCACCGCAGGCGTGATCTTTGTGAGCCTGGTGCTGTTCCACGATCCGTACCTGGATGTCCACTGCTGGCGCGTGTGCGCCATCGGCCCGACGGTGCTGCATGCCGATCCCCACCTGACGCAGGCGGTGCAGGCGGCGTCCGCCGTGTTCGTCGCCGCGGCAGGCGTGCTGCTCGCTCTGGCGGTGGCGGCGGACGCGGCGGCCCACCGAGCGGTACGGCCCACCGAGGGGCCGTACCTCCAGACAGCCGTCGCCGTCGCGGGGCTCGCCGAGGCGGCGTACGCAGCGACGCTTCTCGCACATCGGGCGGAGGACCCGATCCGGCAGCCGTTCGCCGGGCTGTTCGTCATCCGGGCGGCCGCCCTGGCGCTTGTCGTCCTCGCCCTTGGCCGGCTGGCCGTGCGCCAGCGTCGCCGCCGGATCGCGGTCGCCCGGCTGGCCGACGAACTCGGGGCCGCCCCGCCGCCCGGCTCGCTGCAAGCGGCCCTCGCCGACGCCCTGGGCGACGCCCGTCTGGAGGTCCTGTACCGGTTGCCTGCATCCGACAGTTACGTCGACGCCACCGGCGCCCCGGCTCAGCCGGCGCCCGGCCGCGAGCGCGTGCTGACCGCGATTCACCGGGGTGGCGAGCCGATCGCGGTCGTCGTGCACGACCGTGCCGACGCGCACGACAGGCATCTGGAGCAGCAGATCGGCTCCGCGGCCCGGCTCGCCATCGACAATGAGCGGCTGCGCGCCTCCCTGCTGGCCCGGCTGGCCGAACTCCGGTCCGCGCGTGCCCGCATCGTCGAGACCGGCGACGAGGCACGGCGCCGCCTCGAGCGCGATCTGCACGACGGCGCCCAGCAGTGGCTGCTGGCCGTCACCTACGAACTGCGGCTCGCGCACAACGCCGCGGTGGCGGCCGGTGACCCACGGGCCCCCGCGCTGGCACACGCCGTCGAGGAGGCACTCGCGGTGCTGGCCGAGCTGCGCGACACCGCCCACGGCATCTTCCCCGTCGTCCTGTACGAGGCGGGCCTTGAGCCCGCGCTGTGGACTCTCGCCGACCGGGCGACCGTACCCGTGCAGATCGGCGCCGTGCCGCCCGAGCGACTGCCGCACGCCGTCGAGCGGGCGGCGTACGCCGTCGTCGGCGCGGCCGTGGACGCCGCGGAGCACCAGGGGGCACCCTGCGTCGAGATCCGCGTCGAACGCGGGCCGGCGATTGTGGTCGTACACCTCGAAGGCGTGAGGCTCGACCCGTACGATCGGGTCGCCGACCGGGTCGGCGCGCTGGGCGGATGGCTCGAGAACACCGAGTACGGCACACGGGCGGGGTTTCCATGCGACTAGTCGTGGCCGACGACACGATGCTCACCCGAGAGGGAATCGCCCGGCTGCTCCAGGACGCCGGACACGACGTCGTGGGACAGGCCGAGGACGGGGACGGACTGTTGGCCCAGACCCGTGCCGCACGCCCGGACGCCGTGGTCGTCGACATCCGCATGCCGCCCACCCACACCGACGAAGGGCTCGTCGCGGCCCAGCAGATCCGGGCCGAGCAGCCAGGGACAGGTGTGCTGGTGCTCTCCCAGTACATCGAGCCCAGCTATGCGCTACGGCTGATCGAGGAGCGCCCCGAAGGCGTCGGATACCTGTTGAAGGAGCGGGTGTTCGACGTCGCCGTCCTCACCGACGCGCTGCGCCGGATCCGGGACGACGAGACGGTGATCGACCCCACGATCGTCAGCCGGCTGATGAGGCGCCGACGCCGGCCCGATCCGCTCCAGGAGTTGTCGCCGCGCGAGCACGAGGTGCTCGGACTGGTCGCCGAAGGGCTGACCAACAAAGCCATCGCGACCCGGTTGTTCATCACCGAGCGTACGGTCGAGGCCCATGTGACCCGGGTACTGCAGAAGTTGGGCCTTGCCGACCACGCGGACGCGCACCGGCGGGTGCTCGTCGTCCTCACCTACCTGCGCGCCCATCCGGACACCCTGCGGCAGCCGTGACCGTCACGAGGTTCGGGGGTAGCACGGATGCCGGCCGGGCGGCCCGTCCGTAGCGTCGTATCCGTCGGCGGAACACCGTCGTACCGGTCGCGAAAACGGGGGAGGTGCGAGCGGTGCGCCGATGGACGGGGGCCGCGCTGTCGCTCGTCGTGCTGCTTGCGGGCGGCACGGCCTGCGACAGCGGCGGCCGGGGCGCGGGTGACTGCGAGGTCGGCGTGGCCTACGGCTGGCCGGGGCGCGGCGACAACTGGCTGAACGACCTGGCCGCAGCCGGCGTCAGCGAGGCGCGGACGGAACTGGGGCTGGGCCCACGCCAGGTCGTCGAGCTCTCACCGGGCGACGAGGACACCGACGCGCACAAGGCGGAGCGACTGCGGCAACTCGCCGAGCACGGCTGCGACTTGGTCGTGGCGGTGAGCGGGGAGTACGCGGGTCCGCTCGCCACCATCGCGGCCGAGTTCCGGGAGGTCCGGTTCGCCATCGCCGACGCCGGCGACATCAACGGTCCCAATATCGCCAACCTCGTCTTCGCCGCACCCGAGGGGTCGTTCCTCGTCGGAGCGGCCGCCGCACTGAAGTCCCGGACCGGGCGCATCGGCTTCGTGGGCGGCATGCGGAGCCGGGAACTGGAGGGCTTCCGCGCGGGCTACACCGCAGGAGCGCTCGCCGCGCGGCCGG
Source organism: Streptomyces sp. NBC_00287 (assembly GCF_036173105.1). Lineage (NCBI taxonomy): Bacteria > Bacillati > Actinomycetota > Actinomycetes > Kitasatosporales > Streptomycetaceae > Streptomyces > Streptomyces sp. NBC_00287. The sequence continues at coordinate 255,585 of NZ_CP108053.1, read as the reverse complement.
ACGTGACGGTGGACAACGCGTGGATCGACGACGGTCCGGCAGGCTTCGACGACCCCGAGGCGGCCCGCCGCATCGCCGAGGAGATGTACACCACCGGTGTCGACATCGTGTACCCGGCCGCCGGCCTGTCCGGGGCGGGCGTGTTCGACGCGGCCCGCACAGCCGGCCGGCTCGCGGTCGGGGTCGACACCGACCAATACCGCACCGCGGCGCCGGAGGTGAGGGAGGTCATCCTCACCTCGATGGTCAAGCGACTGGACCTGGCGGTCCGCCAGACCGTCGTCGACGCCCACCGCGGCACCTTCCGACGCGGAGAGATCTCGTACGACCTCGCCAACGACGGTGTGGGCTATACGACTTCGGGTGGCCGCATCGACGACATCGTGCCGCGTCTCGAAGCGCTCAAGGCACAGATCGTGGCAGGCCGGATCACCGTGCCGGTCCGCTGACCACACGCAGGGCGAAAGGACCGTACCGAGGCGGGCAACGACACGACTGGCCGCGGCAGTTCTCGGACTGGCACTGGCGGCGGGATGCGGCGCCGGAGGAACCGGCTGCGCGTCGAGACCGTCTGGGAGGCGCAGGACCCGCCCGGCGACGACTGGGACCAGCAGGCGCTACGGCGAGTCGAGCGGAAACCTGTACGGCTCGACGATCGCCACGGGCAATGTCACGTACTTCCCCAAGGTGAACGTCATCGCCGTCAACACGGCCGTATGGCAGGACCTGACGGACGGCCAGCGCTCCACGCTGCGCCAAGCGGCCGCCGTCGGCGGCCGAGTCGTACACGCGAGCCCGGCCCAACTCGCGGCGCTGGAACGGGCCGTGGCACCCGTCTACACCGACCTCGAACGGGACGCCCGGACCAAGGCGTTCATCCAGTGCATCCGCACGCTCAAGAAATCGCTGCCTGCGGCGGACCCGCCGACGCCGTGCGGTGACGGGTCCGAGGACATGCCCCAACGGTAGTGGCGGAGTGAACCGCCCGGTATCCGTGCCGGCACGGACACCGACTGCCGTGCTGGCACCGATGCGGCGAGGGCGGCCGCATCGGAAGAGTGAAGGGACCGGCATCCGCCCGGTGGGCTCGACCACCGGACGGACGACACGTCGAAGGGGAACCCCACATGAACGCAACTGTCCGACGGTCCGCTTACGCCCTCGCGGCCGCCGTATCCGCCCTCCTCGCGCTGGTCGTGGTCACCTCGACCCAAGCCGACGCCGCGGGCCCCGCCTCCACCGTCAGGTCGAAGTACTTCACGGCCGGAGAAGCCAGGATCACCTGTCCCAGCGGCTGGGAGGCCACGGGGGGCGGCGTCGGCGCAGACGAGACATCCACCATGCGCGTGACGCGTACGGAGCCGCTGCGGAACTCCGCCTACACGCCCATCGGTTGGAAGGCAGACGTACGGACGTCGAGCGGCCGCGCGGGCAGCGGCACGATCTACGTGATCTGCGCGCGCTGACGTACAGCGAACCGTCTTCCGCCGTCCGGTGGCGCCACACGCACTGTGTGGCGCCACCGTCGCGTTTCCTCCGGCTCCCCTGGTTCCTCTCCTGCAGGAACCCCTCGTCAGCGTGAGTCGCGCAGCTTGAGAATGTAGGTCGCCGTGAGCGCGACGGTACGGTCTTCATCGTCCGACAGTTCTGCCAGGGCGCGTGACGCCGTGGTGCCGGGGATGTCCGCGAGGGCCTGGGCGAGACGTTGACGTACGGAGTGCATGGCGCCGCCGCCGGAAAGGCGGTCGATGAGTTTGGCAGCGATCGTCTCCGCCAGCGCAGGCTCACTTGCCAGCGTGCCCAGCGCGTCAGCGGCGTCAACGTCGTTCACCTGATCGGCGATCATGTCGATGAGGGTGGGGATCGAGTCGGCCACTCCACGTGCTCCCAGCACCAGAGCCGCGCACCGGCGGACCACCAGGTCGGAGCTTGTGAGGGCGTCCTGGAGCAGGGCGGTCGCTGCAGCGCTCGGAATCTCGGCGATGGCCTGGACGGCACGCTTGCGAACCGCTGCCTCCGCTGAGCCCAGGCCCTGAGCCAGCAGTGCCAGTGCTCCATCGCCGGTCTGGGCCAGAGCCCATCGAAGAGCTCCGGCGACGTTCGGTTCCGTCTCGTTCAACACGGCGTCGACCAGAGCCTCCACCGGCACCGGAACCTCTTCGACAGAGGACAAGGCCGCGCGCTGGCGCTTCCCGGCGCTCTCCGACGCCAAGGCCTGCAGGAGGGAGACGGTCTGGAGGACGTCCTCCCAGCCGGCGGGCTCCGCGGCATCGATCCGACGCAGTTGCCGGAGCAACTCCGTCTCGCGTGCGATGCGTTCTCCCGTCTGGCGGATGAGGTCGGCGACCAGCTCCGAGGGCCTGAAGCCGGGATCATCCAGGGCGCGTCCGACCTCGCGCAGCGACAGCCCCAGCGACCGCAGGCTCTCAATATGGAAGATCCTCTGGATGTCCGCACTGGAGTACTCGCGATAGCCGGTCGACGTGCGTCCCGTTGGCCGCACCAGGCCGAGCGATTCATAGTGCCGGAGCATGCGAGCGCTGACCCCGGACCGTCGTGCCACATCGCCGATCAACACCGCTGCTCACTCCTCCTGCCTGCTGGGACCCAGGGCCACGATGCGCTTCGCCTCCTCGAGCGCGAACTCAAATACGGCATCCGGGTGGAGCAACAGCCGCTCCGTGGCGATCGCGTGCTGCCGTACGCGAGAGACACTATGCGTCTTCGCGGTACGCAGCGCGGGCTCGACCGCCTCCCCGAGTGCGATCAGCGCCCGGCTCAGGCTCAATTGCGTTTCCCGTCCGCCACGACCGAGCTGGGTCGCCAGTACGTCGGCCAACTCGGGCTTCTCAGCCTCGGGCACGAGTACGACGGCGGCTCGCCAAGCGCTCTGTGCCACCTCGTCGTCGGCGTCGGTCAGATGCCCGCGCGTGATCGCCGGCCACGCCTGCCGGTCACCGACCTTGGACAAGGTGTGCAATGCCTGACTTCGAGCCTGCGCACGCTCTGAACGGAGTTCCTTGACGAGCTTCGGCACCGTGATCTTCGCTGAGTGCCGGGTGAGCGCCCACGTGAGCATGTCCCGCACATAAAACTCAGGCTCAATCGCACAACGCTGAATGAGCCCGTCGACGCACCGAGGATCTGGAGCCGTACCGACCGCGAGCGCAGCCTTGAGCCGCACTGACGAGTTGCTGTTCTGCAGCCCCTGGAGCGCTGCCGGCGTGTTCGTGTTCTCTGTGGACATGGAGAGCACCTCCTTGGCCACAGTGAAGGGCTTGTCACTGTGTCAAGGTCAAGCGCCAATGGTTCGAACGGGGCGAAGACGCCCCGCGATACGGTCCCGGCGCCGTTCCGCGACTCGGTGTCATTGTTCGGATACTTTGGGCTGGCTCAGGCCGATCCCAGAGAGTGAGCGAAGATGGCGACGGTGCTGGTGACGGGCGCGGCAGGGAATGTCGGTTCGAAGGTCGTCACGGAGCTTCGTGAGCGTGGCATTCCGGTCCGTGCCTTCGTCCGTGACCCGGATCGTGCGGCCGCCGTCCTCGGCGGCGAGACCGAGCTGGCACACGGAGACTTCGCCGAGCCGGCGTCTGTCCGGCGGGCTCTCGACGGCGTCGACCGGATGTTCCTCCTCTGCGCGAACGACCCCAGGCAGGTCGAGTACGGGACGAACGCGATCGACGCGGCAGCGGCCACGGGTGTCCGGCAAGTGGTCATGCTGTCCACGATCGGGGCAGAGGCCGGTTCCCCGACGGTCTTCTTGGACCAGCACGGCCGCATCGAGCAGCACCTGCGCGGCTCGGGTATCCCGGCGGTGGTGCTGCGCTCAAGCCACATGATGTCGAACATCGTCGGTTCTGCCGCGACCATCCGGCAGTCCGGCCGCTTCTTCCTCCCCGCCGGTGACGCACGCATCGCGATGATCGATCCGCGTGACGTCGCCACCGCCGCTGCCGCGATGCTGGTCACGGCCGAGCACGACGGCAGCACCCACGTCCTCACCGGCCCGGAGGCGATCACCTACACCGAGGTCGCGCGGCGTCTGTCGAGCACCCTGGGCCGCCCGATCGAGTACGTTGACGTCCCGGACGAGGTGGCGGTCACCGGGATGGCCCAGGCCGGTCTGCCGCAGTGGATCGCGGAGCAGGTAGTGGCTGTCTTCAAGGCGCTGCGCGGCGGTGTGAACAAGTCCACCACCAGCTCGGTGCGGGAAGTGACGGGCCGTGAACCGCGCGCCTTCGAGGAGTTCGCCCGCTGGGCGGCCCCGATGCTGGCCGGCGAACAGCACGCTTGATGCGCATGCGGGGGCGCGTGATCAGTGGCCCGATAGAGTGCAGATGTGCGTTGATCCTCCGGGCGGCAGCCACATGCAGCCGCAGACGGTGCGGGGCGTCTCCCCAACGGGGCCGCCCCAGCAGGCATACCCGTCATCACCCCACCGGAGATCCACACCATGACTGCTCAACAACCGCTCACCTACGACGCGTTCGTCGAACTCGCTGCTGCTGATCCGGCCGTCGTCGGCCTCGTCCTCAAAGGTTCCCGGGCTCACGACGACATGGTCACCCCCCACTCCGACCACGACCTCTACGTGGTCATCGCCGATGACGCCATGACCGATCTCACCCGGTTCGCGGGCCACCGCACCCCCGCACTCGACCTCGTCATCGTCTCTCTCACGGAGTTCCGTGCAGCCGGGATGCCCGGTTTTGAACGCTACGCCCTCGCCCGCGCCCACATCCTGCTCGACCGCCTCGACGGAGGCATCGCCCAGATCCTCGCCGACAAGGCTCGCCTGGGCGCAGCTGAGGCCTTCCAGGACGCCAGCGGCTGGCTCGACGCCTACGCCAACTCGCTCTACCGCTCCATCAAGAACCACCGCGACGGCCAGGCCCTCGCCGCTCGCCTCGACGCCGCCGACAGCATTCGCTTCCTGCTCGAGCTGCTCTTCGCCCTCGACCGGCGCCCCCGCCCCTACAACAAGTACCTGCACTGGGAGCTCGCCCGACACCCACTGCCCCGCTGGGACACCGAGGCATTGCTCGGCGCCGTGGACCGCATCACGGGAACAGGCGACGTGTCCCTACAGCGGCACCTCTTCCTCCTTGTCGAGTCGGCGGCCCGAGAGGCCGGACATGGTGACGTGCTGGACGCATGGGGCGAGGACCTGGAACTCATGCGACCGCAATAGCGGGACGGAGAGAATCCCTACAGTCCTGTTCATGGCTGTCGGCCAGCGAGGGCTGCGGTGATCTGGCGGGTGGTCTGTGCGGCGATGCGGGGGTTGGCGGCGGCGTACGTGGTGTAGGCGTTGAGGCCGGTGGCGAGGGCCCAGCCGCGGCCTCGGGTCCAGGTGGCGTCGTCGATGCCGAGTGTGGCGCGGAAGACGGCCCGGCTTCTGGCGGACATGAGGGTGAAGGCCATGATCAGGTCGCAGGCTGGGTCCCCGATACCGAGTCCGCCGAAGTCGATGACAGCGCTGATGTGTCCCTCGATGGTCAGCAGGTTGCCGGTGTGGAAGTCGCCGTGGAACCAGACCGGAGGGCCGCCCCATCCGGGGGCACCCAGCGCCGCGTCCCACAACTCGGTCATGGCCGCGGCGTCGAACGTACCGTCGACTTCCGCGATGGCAGCCCGAGTTGAGCGGTCGCGATCGGCCAGCGGCTGTCCCGTGAGGTCCTCGCGAGCATGGTGGGCGGCGAAGTCATCGGGTACGAATGCGTGGAGTGCGATGAGGAACTCGGCCAGTTGGACAGCCGCCTGGGACGAGTCGGCCAGTGCCTCGACGGTTGCCACGTCGCCGTCCAGCCAGCGCGACACCGCCCACGGCCAGGGGTAGTCGAGGTCGGGCTCACCGACTGCCACGGGTCTGGGGATGGCCAGGGGCAGGTGCGGGGCGAGCCGGGGAAGCCACTCGGACTCCTTGACGGCCTGCCTGTTGGCTCCGGCATGGCGGGGCAGCCGTACGGAGAGCTCCTCGCCGAGCCGGTAGATGACATGGTCCGAACCGGCCGGGTCCAGCAGGGTGAGAGGGAGGTCGGCCCACTGCGGGAACTGCGTGTCGACCAGCCGTCTGGCCAGGGCGGCATTGATCGCGGGGCGGGAACTTGTGGTTGTCCTGATTGCCAAGAACGACTCCGATGGTGACCCCACTGCATGCGACGGAGCAGGTTGGCGCGCAACGCTACAGAGCAAGCAGGCCGGCTGTCGTCTCCTTAAAGCCGCAGGCATCGAAATAGAACGTACGCAGATGTTCCTCGAAGTCGACGTGGAGCCATTGGCACTTCGCGGCGCGGGCTCCGTGGGCCGCGGTTGCGACCAGCGCGGCGCCAATACCTCTCGTACGACGATGCTGCGCAACGACCGTGTCCAGGACGAAGGCATGGACGCCACCGTCCCAGGCAACGTTCACGAAGCCGACCAGAGAACCGTCTTCCCACGCGCAGACCCAGCCGAGACTGTGGCGCTCAAGTCGTGCCCGCCAGTCGGTCTGAGCGACGGGGTGGCCGAAGCCGTCAGCGTGCAGTGCGTTGAGGGCGGCGTTGTCGAAGTCGCCCCGCCACTCGTACCTGATCGTCACGTCTCGATCCTCACGTCCGCGCCAAGTCAGTGACCGTATTCCAGCGCGAGGAGGGCTCGTTGGGGAATGACGCCCCGCCTGGCTCACCAGTCACCAGGTCCTGCCGGCCTGCTCCCGGACCGCGCGGTTGATCCGGTTGAAGAAGTTGGTCATCGCGATCTCCAGGATGATCGCGCCCAGTTGCCCCTCGCTGAAGTGGTCGGCCGCGGCGTCCCAGATGTCGTCGGTCACGCCAGGTGCGCCGTCCTGGAGCCGGGTGGCGGCCTCGGTCAGAGCGAGCGCCGCCCGCTCCTGATCGGTGTAGAAGGGCGTCTCGCGCCACGCGACCACGTTGTGCAGCCGCTCGTTGGTCTCACCGGCCTTCTGTGCCGACTCTGTCGAGGCGAAAACGCATGGGCTGCAGCCGTTGATCTGGCTGGTCCGCAGATGGACCAGCGACAGCAGGCGCTGGTCGACGCCCCCGGCGTGAATCGCCTTGTAGAGGTGCTGGATCGCTGTGATCACGTCGGGGTTCGCCGGGCCGTTCATACGTGCTTCCATCGGTGTTGCTCCTTCATCGGTTACCTACGCCCCTTCGGGCCCGTCATCACCCATGACGGAGCAGAACCGAGGAAGGTAACCACATGTCCGACACCACGCAGGCGGATCCGATGGCCGAGGCGTTCGAGGCCCAGCGTGACCGGCTACGCGCGGTCGCGTACCGCATGCTCGGATCGCACACCGATGCCGAGGACGTGGTCCAGGAGGCCTGGTTGCGCCTGTCCCGCCAGGACACGGCGACCATCCACAACCTCGCCGGCTGGCTGACCACGGTGGTCGGCCGGATCAGCCTCGATGTCCTGCGATCGCGCCAGGCCCGCCCCGAGGCGTCCTACGACGACCGCCTGGCCGAGCTCGTGATCACGCTCGACGACAGTCCAGTTCCCGAGGACGACGCGGTGCTCGCCGACTCGGTCGGGCTCGCGCTGCTCGTCGTTCTGGAGTCGCTCGGGCCCAGCGAGCGGCTGGCGTTCGTGCTGCACGACCTGTTCGCTGTGCCGTTCGACGAGATCGGCCAGATCCTCGGCAAGTCCACCGCCGCCACCAAGATGCTCGCCAGTCGCGCCCGCAGAAAGGTGCAGGTGACCCAGCGGCCGGCCGTCATCGGACGGGAGCAGCGAGCGGTGGTCCAGGCCTTCCTGGCGGCGGCTCGCGGCGGCGACTTCGGGGAGTTGCTGCGGGTACTCGACCCCGAGGTGAAACTGACCGTCGACACCGCGTCCGGCGTAGTCGTCACCCTGGGCGCCACCAAGGTCGCGTCCGGCGCGCAACTGTCGGCCGGCGCTGCCGCGCAGGGGCGGGCGGTGCTCGTGGGTGGCCTCCCAGGGATCATTTCCTGGCGCGAGGACGGCACCCCGCTCTCGGTCGTCGCCTTCACCGTCGTCGACGCCCGGATCACCGCCATCACGGTCCTGACCGACCCGGCCAAGCTCGCGCTGATGAACCTGCCGGATCCGGTGTGACGGTCCGGCCGGGAAGCCGAGGCCGGAACGAGTGTGCTGTGCTGAAGCGGCCTGTCAGCGACGGATGGCGGACGGGTACGTGGGGTGCGCCCTATGCGGCGAGGACCGACTGTTGTTGCGTCAGCGGTCGTGTGCCCTGGGCGCGGCGGCTGGTGAAGACGTAGAGGCGCAGGATCAGGAAGCGGGCGGTGCCGGCGAGGGCGGAGGCGGTGAGGTAGACGGTCTGTTCGGTGAGCAGGCTGGGGGAGGGCTGTATCTGGTGCAAGGCCCATATGGCGAGGCTGGTGGTGAGGTAGGCAGCGGTGGCCGAGCCCGCGGACTGCCAGTGTTCTCGCCATGTGGCGCTGCGGTGTTGGGTGAAGGTGTAGCGGGCGTGGAGTTCGGTGCACAGAAGAGTCGTGGCGACGGTGATGATCGCGTTGGCGGCGGCCCAGGGGATGCTGATGGCCAGCAGTGGTACGGCGAAGCTGGCGAGGACTCCGGTGCCGCCGCCGAGGATGACGAAGCGGATGAAGGAGGCGAGGGCGCCGGGGCCGGCCACGGTCGCCGCCTGGGGGTTGTGTGATTGCGGCGACTTCATGGTGGCGTCCTTCGGGAGAGGGGTTGGGCGTTGCGGGCGGTGATCAGAGGCTGCGGGCGCTGATGTCGCCGTGGGTGGTGGTGGCGTGGATGCTCAGGGCTGCGGAGCCGCCGGTGTTCATGAGGGCGTTGTGGACCCGGCCGTAGCCGGTGCCGGCGTCCAGCGAGGCGGAGACGCCACGGGCGGCGCCGACCGTGATGTCGCCCTGCTGAGTGCGCAGGGTCACCGTGCCCTTGGTGGCCTCGGCGATCTCGATGTTGCCGCGCTGGGTGCTGATCTCGGCGGGGCCGGTGATGCGGCCGACCGTGATGGTGCCGTCGTGGGCGCTGAGGCGGGCGCTCGCCGCCTCGTCGAGCTTGACCGAGCGGTAGCCGCCCTCGAAGGCGACGTCGCCGAGGCGTCCCACGCCCCGCAGTTCGGCGGCGCCGGTCTTCGCCTCGACGCGGGAGCCGGCCGGCAGCTGGACGGTCACCTCGACGGATCCCGAGTGGCCGAGGAGCCGGTTCTTCGCCTCCGGGGACTCGATACGCAGGACGCCGTCGGCGTAGGCGACCTTCACCTGCTCGGCGGCCTTCACGTCGCGGCCCTTGGAGGCGTCCGCGGGGCGGATCTCGACGGTGGTGTCGGTCCGGTCGGTGGCGATGAACTGGATGCGTCCGGCGGGGATGTTCAGGACGGCGGAGATGCCGGCGGGGGTGTCGAACTTCTGCATCGTGAGCTCCTTGTTTCAGGTGGCGGGCGCTCCGTCGGCCCGTCGTTTCCGATGACGGAAAGCTACGTTGCGTTCAAGATTCGAGCAACCAAGTTGTTGCGCTCGAGCGCCATAAGTGCAGGTAGATTGCGGAGAATCGTTGCAACGGTCTTGAAGCTAATGCAATGCTCCACGTTCGGTCTGTTGCAATGGATGGGGCGTGAAGGCTATGCGCGAGGTGCTCGCGTCACGCCGGAGCGGCTATGTTTCTGTCGTGGACACGCTTACCTGGATATCGGCGGCAGTGGCATTGGCCAGTGCGTCAACGGCCGCGCTCCTGGGGTACTGGCAACAGCGCCGGATTGCCTCGGTCGAACGCCTCAACTACATGGACCGGTACGGCGCGTCGCTCGCCTGGGCGGCATTCGACCTGCAGAGCCGCCTGTTCAACATCCTCAGCGGCAGGTACTTGACCATGTTCCTCGTACAGGGAACGGACAAGGAAGCAGAACTCGCCCGGCGCAGCACCGTGTTCGTCATCGCCGAGTATCTGGGATGGGTGGAAATCCTCCGGCGCGATGTGCAGTTCCTCGACCTCGGCAGCAGCCGATCAAACCGCCAGGTCATGACGCAACTGTCCGAGATCGCCGAGACGTTCAACAGGGCAACCGCCCGCCACGACGAGTTTCGGCTGTTCCGTATCCAGCAGCGCGCCATCGGCAGCGTCATGATCCACCCGGGTGGCGAGCCGGGCCGCCGACGCTGCCTCGACTACGTCGAGTTCTGCGAACTCCTCGACGCCGACAGCCGCTTCGCCGCGTGGTTCTCCGAACTGCTCGCGGATGTGGACGTGATCGCCACGGACATGGCCCCCGCCGAAGGGCGCCTACGATCGCTGCAGCGCGAGCTGGTGGAGCTCATCAACCTGCTCGACCCGGACGCCGTACGGTTTCCCCAGTTCCACCGACAGGTGTACACCCCGTAGAGCTCGCAACCGGGTAGCCGTCGCGGCCGCGCGAGCCATCATCGGGGCCCCGGTCACGGAGACGCCGTGACCGGGGCCCCGGGATCAGCTACCGCGGAAGGTGCCGACCGCCGCTAGTTCCGGTACCGGAACACGATCCGGCCGCGCGTCAGGTCGTACGGCGGGAGCTCCACCAGCACCCGGTCTTCCAGCATGATCTTGATGTAGTTCTTGCGGATCTTCCCGCTGATGTGCGCGAGCACCTGGTGGCCGTTCTCGAGTTCCACGGTGAACATGGCGCTGCGCAGGCACTCGACGACCTTGCCCTCGACTTCGATGACGTTCTTGTTCTTCGTCATCGCACCAGCTCCAGGTTGCTGTTCATCGGCTGGGCGCCGAGGCCCTCGAACAGTGCCGAAGCCGCTTGGTTGGACTCGTGGACTTCGGTCCAGGCCGCGGCGAACCCGGAGCGGTGCAGCGTCCCCAGCGCGTGGGCCAGCAGCGCCCGCGCGATGCCGCGGCGCTGCTCGTCGGCCCGGACCGCGACCAGCCCGATGCGTGGCCGGATCGCCGTCACCACCCGGATCAGACCCAGGTAGCGGTCCGGCGTCGCGGCCACGGCGTACTTCGACGGGTCGACGATGGTGTCGCCGTCGGGGCGGGGAATCACCTCCGCGGGCATCGACTGCCACCCGACGGTCGCCTCGACTTCGTCCCGGATCGCGCGGTCCACCGCCCGCAGCAGACTCTCGTCCGCCTGACCGGCGGGCACGATCGTCACGCCCGACGGCGGCAGGACTCCTCCGAGCCCTGTGACCCGCGGGTCGGTCGGCACGACGTACTCCCACTCGCGGCGCCGGATCGTGAAACCGGCCCGTCGCCAGCCGGCCGTCAGCTCGACGTCGGCTTCGTCGACCACCGTGTACAGCGGCGCCGGCAGTTGGGCCAGCATCGCCTCGGCGAGCCGGTCGAAGGCGGCGTCGTGCCAGGCGTCGATGCTGACGAACAAGCGTCCGTCGGGCCGGTGCATCGCATGCCCGCGGCCGACCACCAGGTCGTCATCCAGCGCATGCCATTGCCTGTCCGCGACGCGCGTGACCATCACCGCGTTCTCGCTCAGGCCAGATGTGAAAGGCTTCGTGTTCATCGGAGTCTCCCTCCAGGAGTGCCTCGATCTCAGGCGCTCCTGGCGACACCGAACGTCAGCCGCCGGACCGTGACGGGTTGAGGGAGCACCCACGGGTAACTGTGTTCACGGGGCTCACCTCCATACGACGACTTCACGGTCCGCCACGAAAGTAGCAGCGGGGCGCCGCCTCGCTCCAATCCTTTTCGGTCCAGTCGAACTCGCCGGCCGCGGCACAACCGCCGAACCCTCAGATCGTGCCGACAGTGAGAAGGGCGGGGCCGGCGGCGAAGAGTCGTGCGCAGCGTTGTGTCATGGCGTCGGGCGTCTGGTCGGGGTGGGTGACCCACCAGCGGACGAGGGCGGTGCACAGGCCTCGCCAGGCGTACTTGAGGGCGTCGGCGTCGAGCGGATCGGTGGATCCGGCGGCGTGCAGGAGGTCGGCGGTGCCGGTCGTGGCGAGGTCGTCGATGGCGCCGCGGTAGTGGGCCGCGCGTCGGGCGGCGTCGCTGTCGGGCGGCAGTGTGGCGTCGTAGAGGACGAACCACGCCTCGCGCTGCCCGTCCAGGACGGTGAACAGAGCGTGCAGCACGCGCAGGGGGGTGGGTGGTGAACCGGGGGACGGTTCGGCCATCGCGGCGCGGATGGCCTCCAGCAATCGCTCGCCGACCGGGTCGAGGCAGGCGAGGTAGAGGTCTTCCTTGCTGCCGAAGTAGTGGTGCAGCAGTGGCTTGGTGACGCCCACGCGGGCGGAGATCGCGGCGACGGTGGTGGCCTCGTAGCCGTGACGGCCGAACTCTTCGGTGGCCGCGGCCAGGACCTGTTGTTCGCGCGCGGCCCTGGGCACGCCCTTGGTGCCGGCTCTGGAGGGAAGCGTTGCCATAGAACTGATATTACCTTACGGTAATTTACCGTTGGGTCAATTCCTGGACCTCGCTGGGAGCACACGCATGCCTGCCACCCCGTCCGACCCGCGCCCCACCCGTACCCGCTCCTGGTGGGGCTGGGGCTATGCCGACGCGCACCCCGACGACACGGAATGCGCCGCGTTGGGAGCCCTGTTGCCGGGCACCCTGGCCCGCCCGCTGCCGATACCCCGAATCGCCGACCTGACCATCGCGCGCCCCGCCGTGACGCCCCCGCCCGCACTGGCGCACTCGGTCACCGCCGATCCCGAGGCGCGCGCCGCCCACGCCATGGGCAAGGCCTACCGAGACGTCATCCGAGCCCTGCGCGGCCGGCCCGGCCGGATCCCCGACCTGGTGGCCCGGCCGGCCAATGACCAGGAGGTGGCCGACCTGCTGGACTGGGCCGGCGATCACGGCGTGGCCGTCATCCCCTTCGGTGGCGGCTCCTCGGTGGTCGGCGGTGTGGAGTACCGCGGTGACGCCCACCGCGCTGTGCTGTCACTCGACTTGACCTCGATGGACCGCGTCCTGGAGATCGACACCGTCGGCCGCTCGGCACGCATCCAGGCCGGCGCGCTCGGCCCCGTACTGGAAGAGCAGTTGCGGCCCCATGGCCTGACGCTGCGCCACTTCCCGCAGAGCTTCGAGTTTTCCACCCTCGGCGGCTGGCTGGCCACCAGGGCCGGCGGCCACTACGCCACCGGCCGCACCCACATCGACGACTTCGTGCAGTCCCTGCACGTGATCACGCCCGCCGGAACGAGCACATCCTGGCGCCTGCCCGCATCCGGCGCCGGACCCTCACCCGACCGCCTGTTCCTGGGGTCCGAGGGCACGCTCGGCATCATCACCGAGGCATGGATGCGCCTGCAGGAGCGCCCGCGGTACAAGGCGTCCACGGCCGTCGCCTTCACCGACTTCCACCAGGCGCTGGGGGCGGTGCGTGCCATCGCCCAGTCCGACCTCGCCCCCGCCAACTGCCGCCTGCTCGACCCCGGCGAGGCACTGCTGTCCGGCGCCTCGCACGACGGCTCCACCGTCCTGGTCCTGGGCTTCGAATCCGGCACCACCCGGGTGGAGGACCGCCTTGCCACCGCCCTGGACCTGGCCCGAGCCCACGGCGGCCGCGGCGATGCGCGGACCGTGGACCGCGACGCCCCGGCCGACGCGGCCGTGAGCGCCTGGCGCTCGGCGTTCCTGCGCATGCCCTACCTGCGTGACGGCCTGGCCCGTATGGGCGCCGTCATCGAGACCTTCGAGACCGCCGCCACCTGGGAGGCGATCCCCGCCCTGATCGACGCCGTCCGCACCCAGGTGGGCGGCGCGGCGCTGAAGGCCACAGGACATCCGGCCACCATCAACTGCCGCCTGACCCACGTCTACCCCGACGGCGCCGCCCCCTACTTCACCGTGGCCGTCGCCGGCCGACCCGGCGACGAGGTCGAGATCTGGGACGACATCAAGGCCGCCGCGAACGACGTCCTGCACCGCCACCGCGCCACCATCACCCACCACCACGCCGTCGGCCGCGACCACCGCCCCGCCTACGACCTCCAACGCCCGCAACCCTTCGCCTTGGCCCTGCGCGCAGCCAAGAACGCCCTGGACCCCCACGGCATCCTCAACCCGGGCGTCCTGATGGACTGAGAAGGCGACAGGCCCTGATCGGTCCGTGCAGGGGGCGTATTGAAGTCACGCCCCCCGTAACCTCTTCCTGTGCCAGCCTCCCCCCTGCATCGCGTCGCCGTCCTTGTGCTCGAGGGTGCGAAGCCGCTCGATGTCGGAATTCCTGCGCAGGTGTTCACGACCCGCGCGAGCATGCCGTACGAGGTGCGGGTGTGCGGGGCGGCACCCGGTCTGGTGACCGGCGGCGATGGCCTGGCGTACTACGTCGCCCACGGCCTCGACGCGCTTGCGTGGGCCGACATCGTCTTCGTCCCCGGCTACCGGTTCCCGGACCGCGACGACCCGCCGCAGGCCGTCGTCGAGGCACTGATCGCCGCCCACGACCGGGGCGAGCGGCTCGCCGCGATCTCGACGGGCGCCTTCGCGCTCGCCGCCACGGGCCTGCTCGACGGCAGGCGCGCCACGACGCACTGGCACTACACGCGGGCACTGGTGGCCAGGCATCCGCTGGTCCAGGTCGACGAGAACGTGCTGTTCGTCGACGAGGGCAGCGTGCTCACCTCGGCCGGCGCCGCCTCCGGCATCGACCTGTGCCTGCACATCCTGCGCGGCGACCTCGGCGTGGCCGCGTCCAACCACGCGGCCCGGCGTCTGGTCGCCGCCCCCTACCGCAGCGGCGGCCAGGCCCAGTACGTGCCGCGCAGCGTCCCCGAGCCGCTCGGCGAGCGGTTCGCCGCCACCCGCGAGTGGGCACTGCACCGGCTCGGCGAGCCCCTCACGCTAGACATACTGGCGCGGCAGGCGGGGGTGTCGCCGCGCACGTTCTCCCGGCGCTTCGTCGAGGAGACCGGCTACACGCCGATGCAGTGGGTGATGCGCGCCCGCATCGACCTGGCCCGCGAACTGCTCGAGCGCTCGCAGCGCAGCGTCGAACAGATCGCCGCCGACATCGGGCTCGGCACCGGCGCGAACCTGCGCCTGCACTTCCAGCGCATCCTCGGCACCACACCCAGCGAGTACCGGCGCACCTTCACCCGGGGCGAGTAACCCACCCGGCACCGCGTGGCGGGATCCTTTTGAACCGTGGCGATCCCGCCACTGTCAGCGGCGCCGGCCGCGGGCGAGGCTGGTGGGGAAGGGAAGGGACATCACTCATGACTCGCATCGCCATCAACGGATTCGGCCGCATCGGACGCAATGTGCTGCGCGCCCTGCTGGAGCGCGACAGCGCCCTCGAGATCGTCGCCGTCAACGACCTGACGGAGCCCGCCACTCTCGCCCGGCTCCTCGCCTACGACAGCACGGCCGGCCGGCTCGGGCGCCCGGTGACCGTCGACGGGGACGCCCTCGTCGTCGACGGCCGTCGGATCACGGTACTGGCCGAGCGCGAACCGGCGCAGCTGCCGTGGGCCGAACTCGGCGTCGATATCGTGCTGGAAGCCACCGGCCGCTTCACCTCGGCCAAGGCCGCCCGCGCCCACCTCGACGCGGGCGCGAAGAAGGTACTCGTCAGCGCGCCGTCGGACGGCGCCGACGTCACGCTCGCCTTTGGGGTCAACACCGACGCCTACGACCCGGCCGTGCACACGATCGTCTCGAACGCCTCCTGCACCACCAACGCGCTCGCGCCGCTGGCCGCGGTCCTCGACGAACTCGCCGGTATCGAGCACGGGTTCATGACGACGGTGCACGCCTACACGCAGGAGCAGAACCTGCAGGACGGTCCGCACCGCGACGCCCGTCGCGCCCGGGCCGCCGGCGTCAACATCGTGCCGACCACGACCGGCGCCGCCAAGGCGATCGGCCTGGTGCTGCCGAACCTCGAGGGCAAGCTGTCGGGCGACTCGATCCGCGTACCCGTGCCGGTGGGCTCGATCGTCGAACTCAACACGACCGTCGCCCGCGACGTGACGCGCGACGACGTGCTGGCGGCGTACCGCGCCGCGGCGCAGGGGCCGCTCGCCGGCATCCTCGAGTACTCGGACGATCCGCTGGTGTCGTCCGACATCGTGGGCAATCCCGCCTCGTCGATCTTCGACTCGGCACTCACCCGCGTCGACGGCCGCCACGTCAAGGTGGTCGCCTGGTACGACAACGAGTGGGGCTTCTCGAACCGCGTGATCGACACGCTCGAGTTCCTCGCCACCCACTGACCGGACGCCGGAGTGGTACCCCGCAGGCCAGCACTTCCTTTGGGGTGCTCTGGTTGAGCAGTCAGGCCGATCAGAGCACTTGGTCACACAAGCGGGTCCGCCCGGCTTCCGGAGGGTGCGGGAGCGCCACGGCCGGTCAAGCCACGGGGATCTTCAGCCAGCGGGGCGGCGATCGCGACCATGCGGTGCATAACGTGGACCGGGATGCCGGGGTTGCGAACGGCGTTCTCCGCGCTCTGCGGATCGAGCAGGCGTGCCACCAACTCATCCGGCGGCATGACGGGGTTCATCAAGGCACGCCGACGCACGCCCAAGTCGGCATCGGCGGCCAATCGGACCGTGTCCTCGGGCGCGAGCCGACGGTCCGCGGCGGCGGCCCTGCGGACGATCTCGTGGGGATCGTGGCTGAACTGCTCGACGAGTGCCGTGGTGGAGGCCGGGTCGTCGAGCGTGAGAGCCCGCAGGCGCGGGTTCGGATCCGCCGCGAAGCGCAACAGGCCGTTGCGGGGGAAGTTGGGATGGCTGCGCGGCCGGCCGGGGAACGACAGGCTCCCGTCCCACCATCCTGCTACCTCAAGAAGCATCTCGGGTGGGGCGTTGTCGCAGGACTCAGCCAGGAAGAGACGCACCACGCGGTCCTCGTCGCGGGCGAGGGTCGCCACCACATCCGCGGGCAGCCGCGGTGCCCTCGCGACACTGCGGCGGACGAGCAGCTTGGCGGAGCTTGCGAGTTGGCGCATGGCGTCGGCGTTCCCGTGCAAGGCGCCGACCCACCACAGTGCCATCGTTAGGCCCTCCGGGTCGATGTCGGGAACGTCGGAGGCCATCGCGGCGATCTCGTCAGGTGTCGTTGGCAGCACAGCGTCAGGGTGTGGTGCACGCCCAACGCCTCGGCCGCCGTACGAGAGCCGCCGGGCTGCCAGTTGCTCCTCGGCGAGCTCCGTCAACTGCTCACGCAGGTCTGGCTCGGGCGAGGCAGCGATGAGCCGTTCCCATTGAGCCGGGGAGAGACGGCAGATTTCCGCAACACTGCCGCGCACGCGCCGTGTTCCGTGGACAACCGCGGCGTCCATGACACGATCCGGTAGGTCTTCGCGGTGCAGAAAGCCGGTCTCACCCGCGTCCAGGAGCTTGACGAGCAGCTCAACGGGTGCCGCACGATTGAAGCCGAGCTGGTAAAGCCACGAAAGCCCCACTCGCCGGCTGACTTCGGTGGCCTGAACCAACCTGGCCCAGGCAGTGCCGTGTGCGGCGGGGTGTATTTCTGTCATCGGCACGCAGTTCCTTGATGGCGGAGGAAGCCGGCGAAGCCTTCATGAGCTTCGGTGCGTCGTGTTCGGCCTGGCGGATCCACTCCAGCAGCAGCCGTGGTCGGCCACCCAAGTTCGACCCTTAGGCCTACGAGGCCCGGCGCGCGGTCGAGTACTGGTCCGACAACAACTCGAAGACCCGTACTTGCCGACCGGAGGTGGGATTGACGGTCTCACGGACCGGATGCATCCCCAGTTTGGTCATGATCCGTTCGGAGGCGTCGTTGCCCACTTGAGTGATGCTGACGATCCGTTCCAGCCCTCGCTCTTCGAACCCGAACCGTACAGCGGCCGCAGCGGCCTCGGTGGCCAAGCCCTGCCCCCAGTGGGAACGTCCCAGCCGCCAGCCGACCTCAACCGCCGGCAGTACCTCCGGCAAGAAGTTGGGCACCGAATGGCCGGTGAACCCGGCCAGCTCGCCGGTGGACCGGATCTCCACGGCGAACAGGCCGAAGCCCTGTGACTCCCACTCGCTCTCCCATGCCTGGATCCCGCTGCGAGTCTGCTGTTCGTCACGGACGCTGCCGTCACGGATCCACCGCATGACCTCGGGGTCGGCATTGACGGCAGCCATGGGCGCAACGTCTTCCTCGCGCCAGCGACGCAGGATCAAACGGGGAGTCTCAAGCGTGACCATCCAATCATTCTGGATCACAAAGTGGGCTCTTCGCCATCCTCACCAGGCACTTTCGATGGCGGCCGCGGCCAGCACGGCGCGAGGACGGGTCCCCAAAGTGCCCTGATCGCCGAGGTGCGGTCGCTCCGAACAGATCGGCCGGCATCCCGGCGGCGCCCTGTGGTGCGGGCAAGGTCAGTTGGGGGCGGTAGGCGTCAGATGCAGGGTGAGTCGGAGAACGCGCAGCAGTCCTGCTCGGACGCGGCCGGCTCCGCTGACCGCCTGCGATCGAGCGACCGGTGGCGGGGGATGCCGCCCTGGGGTGCGGAGAGTTGGGGAAATCCGGCAGGTGCAGTCGCCCGTATGTCGGCTGCACCCGCTGGGCTGGGTGGGTCCTGGGCCGGCTCAGATGCGGCGCACGGTGTGCAGTGTCGTGGCGTAGGTGCCCGAGCCGTCGAGCAGGGATGCGCCGCCCAGGTCGGACATGGTGGGACCGTTGACGGTCTTGCGGCTGGAGAGGAAGCGGCGTTTGCCGGCCTCGTCGAGGCCCAGGTAGATGCCGACGTGGTCGATGGTCAGGCTGGCCCCGTCGTCGCTGGAGTCGGCGTTGAACAGCACCAGGTCGCCGGGCTGGAGCAGGGCCGCGGTGGGCGGGGTGGTTCCGGTGGCGCGGTCGACGACCACTCCGGGTGCGTAGTCGGCGATGTGCCGGGACTTGCGCGGGATCCGGGTGCCGGAGGTGTCCTCCTCCGCGGCGAGGGGAACGCCCAGGTGGTAGCCGTAGACCATGCGGGTGTAGCCCGAGCAGTCGAAGTTGCCGACCTGCTTGCTGGAGGGGCCCTTGTACGTGCCGTCAGGGAAGGTCCAGCCCACCTTCATGTACTCGTGGAAGTCGGCGCCCTCGAGCCGGTAGCCCTGCGCGTCGAGATAGCCGTACCCGGCCTCGCCCAGCACCTGCTTGCCCTGGGCCGGTCCGGCTCCGGCGGTGACCGCCGGGGCGCCGCCGAGGAACATCGCGGCGTAGGCGAGTACGTCCGGGAGGGTGGATCCGGCCCAGCCGCGGATCGTCTGCTCCAACTCGGCCGTCCAGGTGCCGTCGAACGGCTCGGGCAGCAGGCGTAGCCAGTCGCCGTGGGTGACGGTCGGCAGGACCGCCCAGTTCGCGGCGTCCACTTCGAGGCGGCTCACGGACAGCCGGACCGGCAGGTTGGTGCAGCCCTCGTTGGCCAGGGCGCGCAGGCCCACCCGGCCCTTGGTCAGCGTGGGCGTGGAGTCGGTGATGTCGAAGGCCCACGAAGACGGTTCCGCCGACGCGGACGGCCAGGCCTTCGCCTGGATGCGGGCGCCCTCCCGCCGTACCCGGATCGTCCAGTCGGTCCCCGCCGGCACACCCGTGGCCAGGGAGACCGCCGTTGCCAGCGAGGTCACGTCGTTGGCGACCTCCTTCTCCAGCCGCATCTCGACCGCCCCGGAGGTGAGGAAGGACAGCCGGGCCCGGTAGTGGTTCTGGGTGCTCGTGTAGCCGAAGGTCAGCGCGAACGAACAGGCCTGGCCCGTCGGGACCTTGTCGAGCCTGGCCGTGCAGCGCACGTCGACGTCGGTGATCTCGTCGTCGCGCAGGCTGGCGTGCCGGCTGTACCCGGCGGTCGAGAGGCCGATGATTCCGGTGCCCGGTACCACCGAGAAGTCGGTCTTGAAGGTTTCGGACGTGACCCACTTGCCGCCGCCGGGCGAGGTGCCCCAGTAGACGCGGTCCTCCTCGTCCAGGGCGAGGTCCGGCAGCGTCCGCTGGAAGTCGTCCACGAAGGGCCGCTTGTTCTCCGCGAACGTCCGCTGCGGGCCGGGCAGTACGACGGTTCGCGCGCCGTGCGTCAGCAGCGCGACGCGCTTGCCGCCGGAGGTCACCTCGGTGCGGGCCGGGGTGCCGGAGAGCACGATGGTGGTGAGCGGGGTGGTGAGGGCCACCGGGGTGAAGTAGGAGGCGCCCAGCGGCGCCATGGTCACCCAGGAACGGGCCGAGGACAGGCCACCAGGCCCCGGGAAGGCCGGTACGTCCGCCGCCGCAGCGGCGGCACGCGCCGGAGCGGCCGCCAGACCGGCGAGCGGGGCAGCGGCGGCAGAGGCCGCGAAGGCGGCGAGGAGTCTTCGTCGAGATGTGTGAGACATGTGTTGATGATCCATTGCCGCCCGCCGACGCGTGGCGGCACCCCCAACTTCGGCCAGTGCCACGCGAGGTGGGCGATCCGGCGGGATATGACACGCGGACGGACAGGCGGGCGTCAGCCCGATGGGTCCACCTCTTCGCCCGCGGGCCGTGACGGTCCCGCGGGCTTTGCCGGCTCTGGGACTGGCCAGGTGGGCACGCTGAGCATCGCGTCGGTGTGAGCGTTGATCTCTGTTTGGCGACGGTGCGGATGTCGTTGCCGAGCGGGCGCATAGGCTCGCCGGCATGGCTCTGCGACCTGTTCACGTGATTATCAAGGCTCTTGACGCCTCGGCGGTCGGCCGGTTCTGGGCGGAGGCGCTCGGCTGGAGTGCTTACAGCCCCGGCGTGACGACCTACGTCGGCCCCGCCGGCGGCCTCGTCTGGCCGCACCCGGTCGCCGTCGGCGTCGACGTCGTTCCCGTCCCGGAGCCCAAGACGGCGGCCAAGAACCGTGTGCACCTCGATCTCGCCACCACTTCTACGGCCCATCAGGCGGAGTTGGTCGCGCGCCTCCAGTCTCTCGGTGCGACGCCCGCCGACGTGGGCCAGGGCGATGTGCCGTGGACGGTCCTCGCCGACCCGGAGGGCAACGAGTTCTGTGTGCTGGAGCCTCGGGAGATCTACCGGGACACCGGGCCGATCGCCGCCGTGGTGGTCGACTGCGCCGATCCGCGGGCCATGGCCCGGTTCTGGGGCGAGGCGATGGACTGGACCCTGCACGAGGTGACCGACGACCATGCGGCGTTGCGCTCCGCCAAGGGCGTCGGCCCCTATCTCGAGTTCATCCGCACGCCCGACGTGAAGACCGTGCCGGACCGTGTCCATCTTGACCTGCTGCCGTACCCCGGTGACGACAAAGCAGCGGAGGTGACCCGGCTGCGCGCCCTCGGCGCCACCGACCTCGACCTCGGCCAGGGCGACGTCCCGTGGACGTGCCTGACGGACCCGGAGGGCCACGAGTTCTGCGTCCTTGCCCCGTCCTGATGCGGAGCCTTGTGCCGTATGCGCCGTGACCCGGTGGGTTGGGCTGCGGCGACTCGGCCGGTCGATTCGGGCGGCGGGAGTTTGCATGGAGGACGAGACCAGCTTGCGCTCTCGCCGACCGCAACGTTCAACTCGCCGACCAGGGCGCTAAGCCTGTGCCACAACTACTCCTCGAATGCAGTGAGTCACCAGTTCGGGCGGGTGGGGGAGATGATCAGGTCGTTGGCGGTGACGTCGGCGGGCTGGTTGAGTGCGTAGACAACGGCATCGGCGACGCTCTCGTGAGTGACGGCGATCTTGTTGAGTTCCTGGGCGGCCTGTCGCCCCACAGGATCGGTGACCCTGTCGGCCCAGCCGGTGTTGATGACGCCCGGGTTGATCGTGGAGTGCCTTGATGCCTTCGCGGACGCCGAGTTCACGGCGCATGGACTCGGTGACGGCCTGGACGAAGAACTTCGTGGCGCTGTAGACGTCGGCGCCGTCGCCGACCTGGTGCCCTGCCACGGAGTCCATGTTGAGGATGTGACCGGAGCCGCCCGCGAGCATCACGGGCAGGACGGCGTGAATGGCCTTGAGATAACCGCGGATGTTGACGTCGATGGTTCCGTAGGTGTCGACCGCGAATTCGGCCAGGGCCTGGGTGTCCTGGGCCTGGGCGACATCGATGACCTTGGCGAGGGCGGTACCGCCGCTCTGGTGGAGTCGGCGACGAGCCGGTCCAGGTCCTCCTGGCCTCGGGCGGCGGCGACGATCTTGGCGCCGCGGGCTGCGAGGGCCTTGGCGGAGGAGGCGCCAGTGATGACGACGACCTTGCCTTCGAGGTGGTTCATTGGAGTCTCCCGGCGCGGTGTTGTGGCATGCCGGGACTCAGGCGTGAGGGTCACCCCGGCTCGACGAGTTGGAGGCCGACCTGCTGGCCCGGCCAACGCGCGATCGGCGAAGGCTGGCGCGGTGAGGTCGAAGGACTCGGCCTCACCCTGAAGTTCCTGCGCAGTAGGCGCTCCCAGGCCCAACGTGCCGCCGCTGCCACAGGCAGTGTGGACCTGGGCATGCCACCACGGCCCGGGGCCCGAGCAGGAACGGGACAGGGAACCGGAGCGGGTGGATTCAGGGGTGTATGAGGCTGTCGAGTTGTACTGCGAGGTCGGGGTGGGTGGTGGTCAGGTGGGGGCGGGTGGCGTTGAGGGGGCGGATGAGCTCGGCGGGGTCGTCGTGGGCGAGGGCCGCGTGGAGCTGGCTGAGCGGGAGATGGGCCGGGGTGGGCAGGTCGGTGAGGGCGGTGATCTGGCCCGCGATGCGGCGCAGGTCGGCTGCGTTGTGGCGGGCCCAGGTGGCGGTGGTGCGTTCGGCGGCGCGGCGTTCGCGGGTGGCCTGGACGCGTTGTTCGCCGGTGGTTCCGGCGGGGCCGGGGCGGCCGCGCAGGTAGCGGCGTTCGGCGGCCTGGCGGCTGGCGACGCCGAGGGGGTGGGCAAGGTCGGCCCAGCTGGCTCCCGCGTCGCGGGCGGCTTCGATCAGGCCGGTCTCCCATCCGGCGAGCTGCTCGCGTACCTGCCGCAGCAGCATCAGGGAGGCCAGCGCCTGCTCCGGCCCGGGGCCGGGAGCATCCCGGGTGTCCGGGGACTCTCGCTTGGCGCCGCGCAGGGCGTCGTCTATGGCGTGCAGGGCCGCCGCGGCGGCGTGGAACGACGCCGGGCTGTGGGCAGTCGTGCTGGTCGGGGACGGCTGGTCGGCTGCGGTCACGGACACCTCCCTCGTTGTCATCATTAAGACGACATTGTGTTTGTCATCCATTGGATGACATGTTACAACGGTGTCAGTGAGGCGCATTGGCAGCAACTGCCTGAACCTGCTGGAGGTGTTTTCACGATGTTGATGCGCACTGACCCCTTCCGTGAGCTGGACCGGCTGGCGCAGCAGCTGATGGGCCCGGGGACCTGGTCCCGCCCGTCGGCGATGCCGATGGACGCCTACCGCGAGGGCGACGAGTATGTGGTGGCCTTCGACCTTCCGGGCGTCACCGCGGACGCGATCGACATCGACGTCGAGCGGAACATGCTCACCGTCAAGGCCGAGCGGCGGCCGGTGGCGAAGACCGACGACGTGCAGATGGAGCTGTCCGAGCGGCCGCTGGGTGTCTTCTCCCGCCAGATAGTGCTCGCCGACACCCTCGACACCGAGCACATTCAGGCCGACTACGACGCGGGCGTGCTCACTCTGCGCATCCCGATCGCCGAGCGCGCCAAGCCCCGCAAGATCTCCATCGGCGTCGGATCCGGCCGCAAGGAGATCTCCGGCTGACACCAGCCGGACGGGTGCGGAGGGCGGGTACCTGATCTCCCCTTCACCCCGCTCTCCGCACCCCCCGCGGGCAGTCCGAAGAAGAAGGGGTGGCAGCCGAGATGACTCTGCGATGCGAAGCGTTCCTCGGCCACGTGAAGGAACGCGGCGAGTACGACTCTGCGGAGGAAGCCGAGCGCGCGGCCCGTGTGGTACTTGCCCTCCTCGGCGCGCACCTGGTCGGCGACGTCCGCGCCCAGCTGGCGGCGCGCCTGCCTGAGGCGTTCGCCCTGATCCTGCTCAACCCGCTGCAGAGCGCCGAGCCGCTGCCCCCGGAGCGGTTCGTGCGCGCAACCGCCGCGTGGATCGAAGGCGCCACCGACCAGACCGCCGCCTGGGACGTCAGTGCCGTGCTGTCGACCGTCGCCGACGCCGCCGGCGAAGACCTGCTGGGCCAGATCCTGCTCCAGCTCCCCGCCGGCTACGACCTGCTCTTCGGCCGCCCCCAGCCCACCTGACCATCCCGTCCCCCGGTGCCCGAACACCGGCCACAGCAAGAAAGGCAACCACCCCCGTGATCTCCGACCGGCACGCACCGTCCCAGCAGCCGTACGGGACGGCATACGAGCAGATGCTGGAGAAGGTTCGCTACGAGGGCGCCTACCCCACCCGCGAGAGAGCCGACGAAGCCGTCCGCCTGGTTCTTGCCGGACTGGGGCGCCAGGTGACCGGCGACGAACGCGTCGACCTGGCCGCCTGCCTGCCCGTGGAAGCCGCACGCGTGCTGACCGCGCAGATCCCCGACACCCAGCCGCTGACCGGCTGGGCCTTCGTCAAGGACCTAGCCGCCCGCACCGGCGCCTCCCTGGCCACCACCCGCTGGGACACCGGCTCCGTCTTCTCCGCCGTCGCCACCTACGCCGGCCCCGACTTGATCACCCGTATCCTCCACCAGCTCCCCACCGGCTACGCCCTGCTGTTCGGCCGCGCCGAACTCACCCCCGCCGCGTAGACGGCGACGTACGTGCTCGGAGGGCGGGCGCGACGACCGGCGCATCGCTGCCCGCCCTGCGTCCCCGAGGTCGCCTTCCTGGCCGGGGCCCGGCCCCAGGGGCTCTTTGACGCATATCTGGGTCACACACCCACCACGTCCGCCGTGGCGGGATACTCATCCCAGGTCCGGCCATCGAGCATGCGGCCGCCAGCCTTCGGGGTCAGCCCACCGACCTGCTTGAAGAACAGAGCCACCCGACGATCGACACACCGGTCTCGAATGTCGCGAACCCAGGCCAAGTCCAGCGCTCGGTGAGCCGGGCCGCTCTCGCCGCCGACGATCACCCAGTCGATCCGCGAAAGCTCCAGCGAAGGCACTGGCCCAAGCAGCGGCTCCAGCGACAGGAACCGGACGGCAGCCGGGATACCCCGCAGCTCATCAGCCCGCCAGCAGTACTCATCCGACTCGATCGACGTACCGATCCAGACGTTGGGCAGCGGCCACGAACTCAAGGCGTTCCAATTGGCCGCGCGCTTGCGCACGTCCTCGCGTACGGGCCTGGCCAGCGCAACAGCATCGTCCTCTGACAGCCGTTCCATCTCGCTCCAGACCGCGTCCACGAAGTTCTGCGATTCCAACAGACGCCGCAGACGCCGGGGCCTCTTGGTGAGTACCTGGAACTGGTGTTGCGGCGCCAGCGCCATCGTCGCGAAGGTCCTGGCCACGAACTCCGTGGGGACACGGGCGTGGCCGACATCGCTCAGGCGATCTGTCCGGCGGCGGCTCGTTCATCACCGCGAGCATCCCCGGTGCGGCCGCCCAGGCATCCCGCACGGCACAAGCCCTCCGCACACCACTGTGCCCCCGTCCCTGGAAGACACGTGCCACACCCACAAGGCGACAGGCTCTCCGGCCGTGGCACCGACCGGTCGCAGCCCTGCCGCCTGCCGTGGGACGCGAAAGCCCCAACCGGCTGTGCCCCGCCCCGCGCCGTAGCCGCGAAAGGCACGTGCCGACAGAAGGCTCAGGGTGGGGGCCCCGGTGTCTGGTCAAGGCAACGGGGGTGCGTTGGGTCGGGGGAGCGGGGCGATCCTTGATCTTGTCGCAGAGAGGGGCTGGAAGTGTCAGTACTCCGAGGGAGAGACGGTGCTTCCGGTGCCCAGGGCGGAGGTCGTGCTGTCCCGCCCGGCCGATGCCGAGTGCCCGGACCTGCGGGTCTGGCCGTCTGCCGGTGTGTTGGTGATCTTCCGTTTCCAGGCCGACGATGAGGTCGACTTCGACGTCGACTTGCGGGAGTTGCAGGGCCAGGAGCGACTTGATGTGTTCTGCGGCTTCCTGCGGGAGATCGGGCGGCGGCTGGGCAAGCCGGTGCTGATGGACCCGGAGGGGGACTACGGCCATCCCGTCCTCGGCTTCGATGTCGAGGCTGATCGAGTCGTTGTCCTCGCAGCCCCGCAGGTCAGGTAATTGAGGCCGACGGCTGCAGTTCGTAGAAGGTTCCGTTGATTGCATCGCGAAGAGGACGTCGCTCCTGTTCTTCAGCTGGGACAGGGCGCGCTCGACGCGATCCCGACGGACAACCATGCACGAGGTCGCTAGCGGGACTGCCACAGGGTCGAAAGGAACCGGCGGTAATCGCGGGCCAGGGGCTCGTCACACAATGAGCCATTTCCAACCTGATGGTGCAGGTCAGTGGCGTCGTGAAGGTCGGTAGCCGGGTCAAGCGAGGCTCCCGCTGAACGTGCAGGTAATCGTGGATGCGGCCGGACGCCTCGTCTGGACGTCGGCGGCACGTCCCGGCTCGGCACACAACCTGACGGCTGCGCGAACCCACGGCATCATCGCCGCGTTGACCAACGCTGGCGTGATGGCCTTCGCGGACAAGGCGGGTCAAGGCGCCGGCGGTTTGGTGCGTATCCCGTTCAAGCGGCACTGCTACCGGCCGAAGCTGTCGCGCCGGCAGAAAGCCGTGAACAAGGCCGCCCGGATCCGCTGCGACGGCGAACTCGCCGTCGCCACCCTCAAGACCTGGAAAATCCTGACCGCGCTGCGCTGCAGCCCCTCCCGGACGACCGCCGTGGTGCAGCAGGCCATCCTCGTTCTCCGCCACGTCGAAAACCCGACCCACCAAGGAGGAAGAACGCTCAGCAGCTATGCCGACCGACCCCAGTGATGAGTTTTCGCGCCCGCACCCGTCACACCTACGACGGGACACGACGAGGCGGAAGGATGACGTGATGAGTGCGGACACGTGGCTGGAGGAGCTGGGCGTGAGCGGTCTGGGCGAGGTCGACGAGGCGGCGTTCTCGGGGCTGGCGGAGCGGCACCGGCGGGAGCTGCACGTGCACTGCTACCGGATGCTCGGGTCGTTCGAGGACGCTGAGGACACCGTGCAGGAGACGTTCCTCCGTGCCTGGCGTCGGCGGGAGACCTTCGAGGGACGGTCGACGTTCCGGGCCTGGCTGTACCGGATCGCCACCAACGCCTGCCTGGACCTGCTCGCCAAATGCCGCCCGGAGCCTGCGACCGGCGGCGAGGTGCTGTGGCTCCAGCCCTACCCGGACCGGCTGCTCGACGAGCTGCCCGCGGGCGACGCGGACGAGCCGGAGACCGTCGCCGTCGCGCGGGAGACGATCGAGCTGGCGTACCTGGTCGGCGTCCAGCACCTCGCGCCGCGCCCGCGGGCCGTGCTGATCCTCCGGGATGTGCTCGGCTGGCCGGCGAAGGACGTCGCCGAGATCCTCGGGGACTCCGTCAACTCCGTGAACAGCGCGCTGCAGCGGGCCCGCGCCGGCATGCGGGAGCACCTGCCCGCCGAGCGGCAGGACTGGACCGGCGGCGAGCAGGACGCCGGGACGCGCGAGCTGGTGCGCCGCTATACCGACGCCAGCGTGGCCACGGACGTCCCGGCGCTCGCCTCGATGCTGCGGGACGACGTGCGGTGCTCGATGCCGCCCACGCCGGGCCTGTACGTCGGCCGCGACGCGGTGGTGAACGACTGGGTCGAGAGCGGCTTCGAGGGCATGAAGGGCCTGCGCGCCGTCCCCACCTCCGTGAACCGGCAGCCCGCCGTCGCCTTCTACCTCTGGCGGAAGCAGGAGGGCGCGTACCTGCCGCTGACGATCGACGTCCTGCGCGTCACCGGCGGGGCGATCACCGAGATCGTCACGTTCCACGACGACCAGTTCCCGCGGCTCGGGCTGCCCGAGCGCCTGCCGGCGGACGGCACGGAGTAGTCCCGGTGCGGACGCTCGCGCTGCGCGGTGGCGCGCGTGTCGCGGTGGTCGCGGCGGAGTAGTACGGCGCGTTCGGCGTCGTCACCCGCGGGCGGGTGCAGCTGGAACTGCGCGACGGCGAGCCCGGGCCGGTCCTTGGACGCGACGCCGGGTTCTGGCTCCGCGGCACCGGCGTCCGCGCCCTGCGGAACCCAGGCCGTCGTACGGCGAGGGCGCGCATCGTCACCCCCAGGGACAGGACCGTCACATGCCAGTCGACACACCCCGTACCCCAGTTACCCAATGATGGAGGAACGACATGAGCAGCATGAATGACACCGGGGTCGTCGCAGGCCCGGCGCCGGGCCGGACCAGCCGCACCCACCGACTCCGCGGCCTCGCAGGCACCGGCGTCATTGCCACGCTCGCGTCGATGGTGGCCACCACCCTCGCCGCGGCGCTTGCCCAGGCCGTCGGCGTCGACTTCGAGGTCCCCGCTGGTGGCGAGACGATCCCGTTGTCCGGGTTTGCCGTGGTGACCGGCTTCTTCTCGGTCGTGGGCATCGTCATTGCCGCCGCTCTTCTTCGTTGGAGCGCTCGCCCCGCCGAGCGATTCGTGTGGACGGCAGTGTCGTTGACCGCGATCTCGTTGATCCCGCCCCTCCTCTCCGGGGCAAACACCGCCACCACCACCGCCCTCCTCGGGCTACACCTCGTCCCTGCGACGGTGATGATCCCCACCTGGCGCGGAGCCTCCGCATCCGGACCGATTGACGATCCCGCAACGGGACAATGGGCGGCGCAAGGGCGTGCGCGAGCGCGCCTCCGACGTGGATTCGGCTCCTGCGCGGCGGCTTGAGCCGGGATCTGCCCTCTCTCGGGTCGACGTCAGGCTCAGCCCTGAGTCCTTCGAGATGGTGGAAGCGCCGGGCCGTGAGCGTCCGTTGTGGCAGGGTCGGATCGTGCCCTTTGATCACAACGACCACTATCACCGTCTGCTGTTGCGTCAGGTGCCGCGGAATTGCGGTGCGGCCCTGGACGTCGGCTGTGGGACCGGCCGATTCGCTCGTCGGCTCGCTCACCTGGGCATGGAGGTCGATGCGATCGACCCGTCGGAAGAGGCCATCGCGGAGGCCCGTGCGCTGTCGGAGCGGATGGCCGGTGACCGGAGCCCACGCTTCCAGCACGCGGACGTCACCGAAGTCCAACTGCCCCAAGCGCACTACGACTTCATCTCGTGCCTCGCCAGCATCCATCACATGCCCTTCGGGACCGTAGCCGCACTGCGCGACGCACTCGCGCCCGGCGGCGTCCTCGTGATCTTGGGATGCTATCCGGAGAAGACCCGCCTCGACTGGGCTTGGAGCCTGGCGGCCGTGCCCGTCAACGCCGTCGCCAGGCTGACCGTCGCCTTCACGGACAAGCTTCGCCCCGCCGCCGCTGCGGCCGGTCGAGAACGAGTGAAAGCACCGGTGCGGCAGCCAACCGTTCCCCTGCTGCATATCCGTCGGGAGGCCGCGGTCCTGCTACCTGGATGCAGCATCCGTAGGCGCCTCTTCTGGCGCTATCTGCTCGTCTTTCGCAAGGGCGGTGACGGGCCTGAGGGCGCTGTCGAAGTGATGACGCGGGCTAGGAGCCTGTCTCAGTAACCGGCAACCCGGTTGTGTTTCATGATCAGTCGTACGGGTGATCAGCGTATGCGTGGCGGGGATGGGCGGGCTGTTCGACGTTGAGCCGCGAGGTTCTCGACCCCGGACCAGCCGGCTACCCGTTACCGGGAGACGCCTTCCTGGCTACCCAGGCCTCGGTGCAGCTTCCGCTTCCCTCACCGTTCGCGGCCTGCTGGAGCAGGCTGTACAGGGTCTCGCGCTCTGTTGCGTCGAGTGCGGCGAGCACCTCGTTCTCCGCTGCGGCGAGCGCGCACTCGGCCTTGTCGAGCAGTTCGAGGCCGTTCGCGGTGATCTCCACGACATGGCGGCGGCGGTCCTGGGGAGAGCGCCGCCGCTCGATCAGCTGCTCGGCCTCCAGGTCGTTGACGGCTCGTGGGCCTACCGCCCGCGCACTGGCAGCCTGGAGATCTCCTGCACCGGGAGCTGCCCGTGAGCGGGACCTGTTCGTCTGCCCGGTCACTGTGCGATCGGGGTCGTCTGCCGGCCTCGGTTACGAATGCGTCTGCGACCACGCCCCCAGCGCCCTGGCCGAGCGCTACCACGCCTTCCGCTACCTCGACCGCACCCGGGGCCCGCGGAAAGCCCGGCGGAGCAGACCTGGCCGTGGGCGTATGCGACGGTCCCGGACGGTGTCCCCTGCGGCGCGTCGGTGGCGCCGTAAGGGGGTACTCGTCGGTCCTCGGAGCCGGGCTCGTCCCCGAAGGCACACGGAGGTGGCCACGGCTTACTGCGCCGGAGAAGTCACAACGACGATTCCGGTGACCACACCGGAAGCCGGGTGAGGCGGTGGGCATGGTCGGCGATCTCGACGACGAACTGCGGGCGCGGCGACAGGGCGAAAGCGGTCACCGGTCGATGCCGCACACCGCCGACACGCGGGTACAGGCGTGGGGTCCCACCCGGGACGAGTGCCTGGCCGAGGCGGCGCGCGGGATGGTGGGATGCTTCGCCGAGGTCTCGGACGTAGGGCCGACCGCTGTCGAGCGGGTGCGGCTGGCGCCGAGCGGCGACGAGGACCTGCTGATCGCGTTGCTGGACGAGGTGGTCTACCGGGTGGAGGTGGCGGGCCGGGTGCCGGTGGACGTGGAAGTGGAGACCGCCGCCGACGGCGCGCTGGAGGTGCGGCTGGCGGTCACGGACCTGACGGACGTCGACATCATCGGCGCCGTACCGAAAGGGGTCTCCTGGCAGGGCCTGCACATCGGACCGGATCCGCACGGCTGGTCCTGCACGGTGATCGTCGACGTCTGACCGGCGAAGTCGGCGCACCCCAGCCGGACCCCGTCGTACCCCGTCGTGCCCGGCACCGGACGGATCGCGCCGCGAAGCCGGCCCCGCCGACCGCTGCCGCCCGCCGGGGCCGAGTCACCCTTTGACCACCCCGAGCGGGACGAGCCGGGCGATCTTGCGGCACAACCCCGCCCCCTCGCTCGCGGCCACGACGGCGTCGACGTCCTTGTACGCCTCCGGGGTCTCCTCGGTCAGACCGCGCCAGGACTTCGGACGGGCGGCGATGCCGGCCTGGCGCAGACGCGCCCGCAGTTGGCTGCCGGTGACGGTGCGCGCGGCCTGATGGCGGCTCATGGTGCGGCCCGCGCCGTGGCAGGTGGAGAAGAAGGCGTCGCCCCCGGCCACACCCGCCAGCACGTACGAGGCCGTGCCGAGGGTGCCGGGGATCAGCACCGGCTGCCCGAACTCCCGGATGTCCTCGGGCAGTTCGGGATGTCCGGGCGGGAAGGCCCGGGTGGCGCCCTTACGGTGCACGCACAGCTGCCGCCGGGCTCCGTCCACCGGATGCGTCTCGATCTTGGCGAGGTTGTGCGAGACGTCGTACACCAGCGACAGCCGGGCACCCGCCGCGCGCCGGAAGACGTCACGGGTCGCGTCGGACAGCAACTGGCGGTTCGCCCGGCCGTAGTTGGCGGCCGCGGCCATCGCCCCGAGATACGCCCGTCCCTCGGGGGAGTGCACCGGGGTGCAGGCCAGCTGCCGGTCGGGCACCGTGATGCCGTAACGGGCCATGGCGCCGTCCATCAGGCGTACGTGGTCGGTGCAGATCTGGTGCCCGAGCCCGCGAGAACCGCAGTGGATCATCACGCACACCTGGTCCGGGGCGATTCCGAAGGCGGCCGCCGTGGCCTCGTCGTACACCTCGTCGACCCGCTGCACCTCCAGGAAGTGGTTGGCGGAGCCAAGGCTGCCCACCTGGACGAGGCCGCGCTCCCGAGCCCGCTGCCCGACCTGCGTCACATCGGCGTCTGCGACCGCACCGCCGTCCTCGCAGCGCAGTAGATCGCGTTCCTCCCCATGCCCCCGGTCCACGGCGAAGCGGGAGCCCCCGGCCAGCAGCCGCTCCAGATCTCCGGCACCCTCCGGCCGCCACACGCCACCGGGGCCGGCTCCGCGCGGAATCGCCCGGTCCAGGCCGTCCATGACCGCGGGCAGCGCGGACCGGAACGTCTCGTAGTCGCAGTCGGCGGCCAGCAGCCGCACCCCGCAGGAGATGTCGAAGCCGACACCGCCCGGTGAGACCACACCGCCGTCGGCCACGTCGGTGGCCGCGACGCCGCCGATGGGGAAGCCGTAACCCCAGTGGATGTCCGGCATGGCGTACGAGGCGGCGACGATGCCGGGCAGGGCGGCCACGTGGGCGACCTGCTCCAGGGACTGCTCGGCGTCGGCGAGCAGCTCGCGGGAGGCGAACACGATCCCGGGCACCCGCATGCCCGCCTGCGGATCGATGCGGTACCGGAAGGGGCGTTCCTCGACCAACTCCATGGCGAACCTCCCGCGCCAAGACGGCTCGTTGAGCGTGTCGCGTCGGTCCCGTGCAGCGCCGCGAGCGCGTCCTCGTCCGTCAACTGCTCGAAGTCCTCGTACGAGTTGCACGCGTCTGGCCGACGCAGGCAGAGCATGTCGTCGGTCTTGCCGCGCAGCAGGTCGGCCGTATACGGCGCACACACCGGCACCGCGAGGACCACGCGCGCGGGCACCTGACCGCGGCACGCGCTGTGGATCCGGTGGCCAGGCCGTCACCGACGACGATCGCGGTATGCCCCGTCAGGTCGGGAACCGGGCAGCCCCGTCGATAGCGTTCCTCCCGGCGATGCGCCTCGGCCCGTTCCCGCTCCACGAGGTCGAAGAGCAGAGGGTCCTCGCCCCCCGGCGCGTCGACGCCCACTTCCTCCGGGAACGGCACCCCGATCGAGCGGGTGACCAGCACGTCCAGCGGCGCATCGAGGGCCTCTGCCACCGCGCGGGCCATCGCCACGCCGCCGCGGGGCAGGGCCAGGACGGCCGGATACGGCAGCGCGCCCTTCTCCGGCCTGACGCGCAGCCGCGCGGCGAGCTCCCGGCCTGCCTGCCTGCGGTCTCGGAACGGCATGTGCTGACCGCTCCTTGCATCGTCATGGGATCAACGGTGGCCACGTGCCCGGGGCTCTGGCCCGCGGTGGCCACGACACCTTGCTCGAGGTCTGCGTCATCTGCTCCAGCAGCGGATCGACCGGCATCCTTCTTTGCCGTCGCCGGGTACCCGACGAGGTGCCGCACCACACCTGCGCACGGGAGAGACGGTTACGCGGCAAGCGGTACGGCTGCGCTGTCGACGTTCGCCGCGTCCTCGCCGGGCTTGCTGCCCTCTGCGGCCGAGTCTCCAGCCGGCGTGTCGTGATATGTCCCGCCGATGCCGTTTTCCTCCACGGCCCACGGGCACCCGGGGCCGGAATCGCGCACCCTTGGGGGACCGACATCCGGAGGGCACCGTGACGCTCTCGGAGACTCTGCCGGCGGCCCAGCTGCCCGCTCCCCTGGACGAGGCCCTGCGCCCCGACCGGGGACGCACGGGTTCCTCCGGCTGCGCGCGGTTCCTCAGCCGGGTGGCCCAGGAGACAGACGCCCGGCCACGCCCCGCGGAGGGCGACACGAATGCCGTGCCGTCCACCATCGCCGACGCGGTCTGCGGCGGGCAGGTCAACCATCCGCGTGGTGTGCCAGCCGCGCTGCACCCGCCACGCCCTCCGCCACCGGCATCGACCGCGAGCAGATCTCCGCACAGGCCCAGGCCTGCTGCACCACGCCGCCGCGGGGCACGCTCCCCGACCGCACCTCGGCACGCAACGCGGGAGGTCCGATGAAGCAGTGGCTGCGGCTGACACTCCTCGGAGTGGGAGCGATGAACTCACCCCGGTTCGCTCCGGCGGGCCTGCTGCTGCGATGTGCCGGGCACAAGGTGGCCTTCGACGGCGGACCCGGGGCCGAACCGCCACCCGGGCGGCTGGACGCATGGCTGGTCACAGACGAACACTCCGAGCTGCGGTCGGTACTGCGGCGAACGGCGGCCACGCGCGGGGCCGATATCCTCGCCGGCGATCTGCAGATCGGGGAGGTTGTGGTGCGCTGCCTTCCCGTGGTCCATACCTCGCACCCCGCGTTCGGATACCGCATCGAGGCCGGAGACACGGTGGCCGTCTGGGCACCGGAGTTCTGGGAATTTCCGGCCTGGGCCGCGGGGGCGGACCTGATGTTCGCCGAGGCCGCGGCCTGGGACCGGCCCATACGGTTCCGGGGCGGCGTGGGCGGTCACGCAAGCGTCCGCGCCGTAGCCGAACAAGCCGCACACCATCGAGTACGGCGCCTGGTCTACGCCCATATCGGGCGCCCCAGCCTGCGCGCGATCGACGCCGGTGCCAAGCCGCCCGCCGGAGAATGGGGCGTGCAAGGCCATACGTACTCCCTGCCCTTCAGCCATGAGCCGAACGGGGCGGTATCGCCAGGCGCGCGGACGCACCCATAGCGGCGCCCCGGTAGCACCCGAGTACGGCTCGGCGGCCTCACGAGAACGCGGAGATCTTCCACCGGCTGCACATGCCGCGCGGCAAGCACCCCATGCAACCACTGACGGAGGGCGAGTGGCGGTGAGCCAAGCCGTCGCTCGGGCAGGGGCATGCGGCGCCAGCACGTGTCTGCCGCTCACGTTCAATGGTTCGGCGGTTCCAGAGCAGGCGTCCCGGCAGAGCTTTCACCCGATTCCACGGGCACCGGCAGCGGCTGCCGCCAAGGCGTGGACGTGTCGGTCTTCGGTGCACTCCGGCGAAGCCTCTGGGCCGTGTCCCTGCCTTCGTCATCGGTCCGCGTGACGACAGCGAGAAGGCGGAAGGGTGCGGACGGCCACAGCTCGACGCACACCACGGGTCTGCCCGGCCTCACCGCGACGAAGTCCTTCCCGCCCTGATGGCCGCGCCTGCCGAGGCACAGGGCGCCGGGGACGCAGACGCCCCGCTCATGGATGCCACGCAGGGCCCGCCACCAGTCCGGTTCAACGGTCACCCGCTGCACTGCCGCCAGCGGCACACGCACGTCACCGCCGCGCACGGCCGCCTTCTCCCACCAGGCCAGCCGTACGACCAGGTCATCACCCTCAACGAGCATGCGCGCCATCGCCATGCGCCTCCCCGGACAGGCACTGGGGGGCTACGAACAGCACGAGTGACCTCAACGGGACGTACGCAAACACCAGGCAGTGCAGCCAAGGAGGCGTCGGAAGGGTCCGTATCGCCGTGATGTCTCTGATGCCCGCTGGGCCTTGATCGAGCGACTTCCCGCGCGAGTCCGCCTCGGCCGGGCCGGCAAAGGCGGGCTGGAGCGCGGTAATCGGGCTGTGAGCGAGCGCGTCAATGGAGGGAACTCGGGCTTGTCGGCGGCGCCCCTCTGGGAAGCGAGCGGAACCTTCGTGGCGGCTTCAGCGGGTCCTGGCGCTCGTGAGGGTGTTCCCGCCGGGGGCGTGGTGGGTCGTATTCGTCGGCTGCTGCCCGCGTAGTGCGGTGGTTGGTGGGTTTGCTGGGGGGTGTGGGTGTTATTTGAGGTGGGCGAAGACGACGAGGTTGTCGGTGTAGTCCTTGGCGGCGCGGTCGTAGTCGCCCGCGCAGGTGATGAGGCGGATCTGGGCTTGGGGTGTGTCGGCGTAGACGCGCTGGTCGGGGAAGTCGTCTTTGGCGAAGCTTTCGACGCTGTCGACGACGAAGGTTGCCGTGCGTCTGTCGGCGCGTTTGATGCGGAAGACTTCGCCCTTTTTCAGGTCGGCGAGGTCGGCGAAGACGGCGGGGGAGGTGGCGGTGTCGACGTGCCCGGCGACGACCGAGGTGCCTGCTTCTCCGGGGGTGGGGCCTTTGGCGAACCAGCCGACGAGGTTGGTGTTGTCGGCGGGCGGGGGGTCGAGTTGCCCGGTGCGGCCGATGGCGAGTTCGGTGAAGGGGGCGTCGACGGAGATCTTCGGGATCAGCAGCCGTACGGGTTTGGAGCGGGGCAGGTGCTTGGGTGCGGGATGACGGGCCGGCTGGCCTGCGGGCGGTGTTGATGCGGTGGCGCTTCGTGCGGGGGGTGGGGTCGGCTCGTCGTCGCTGAAGACGGTCATGGCCAGCACGGTGAGGGCGACGCATGTCATGACCAGCACCCAGGCGCGGAATCTGGACTTGGCCCGGGCCGTGTCAGAGGGGGGAGTCGTCATGGGGGTGTGTCCACCTCGAGCGGGTACGGCGGTGGTGCGGGTGGGGGCGGTTCGATGGGGGCCGTGGGCCGCCACGCGGCAGGTGCGTGGCGGCCGCGGTGGCTATGGCGTGGGGCATGGTCAGGCCAGGGTGGTGGAGTTCTTGCGGCGGCGGGCCGCGTACAGGCCGGTGCCGGCGACGGCGAGGACGGCAAGGCCGCCGGCGGTCACTGTGGGTGTGGCCAGTGCGCCGCCTCCGGTGTGCATGCCGCCCTTGGGCTTGTCGTGGTCGCCCTTCCAGGAGTTTTCGTCGTGGTCGTCCTTCCAGGTGTTCTCGTCGTGCTTGCCGTTCCAGTCCTCCTCGTCCTTCTTTTCGTGCTTGGTGCCGTTCCAGGAGTCCTCGCTGTCGTGCCCGTAGTCCTGGTTGCTGTCGTGGTCCTTGCTGTGGGAGGAGTCTTCGTGGTCGTTGCCGGGTGCGGTGGCGTAGGCGGCGGGAGCGCCGAGGAGGAGGGCGGCGGTGGCTGCCGCGGTGGCGAGCAGGGTGCGTGCAGGGTGCATGTGTGATCCTTTTCTGCCGGCGGGGGGTGGCTGACGCGGTATCAGCTGGTTGCGGTCCCGCTCCGACGTGATCCACGCTCGGTGGGGAACGGGCCGCCCGCCACTTGGGGCGACCCGCCGGGTGACGGACCGTCGGCTACCTGCCACACCGTCAGGCATTGGCCTGACGCGCCGTGAGAGGGCCGACTGGGGTCCCGATGCGACATCCCTGGGTTGAGCACCAGGCGCGCCACCGGGGGACGGTGAAGCAGGGCGAGGTGCTCGGCCTGGGGTTCAAGGACCGTCGTCGAACGGCTCATCCCCGGTGCCCACGGCACTCTCGCGTATCCGGGACGCCCCGACGCCCCGACGCGCCCCGACGCCCTGGCACCGTGTGTCTGCACGGAGCGAGGCACGTACCGCAGCCTCCATGGTCTGCTTCGAAGGTGCTGGGGGTTCACAACTTCGGTGTCCTTGCCTGCTGCTGTGACCTGCTGGTCTCCTGGGATGTCGCACGCTGGCTGGGGTGCCTGCTGTCTCACGGACAGGGTCTGCTCCCGCCCCGAAGAGCCGGCCCAGCCGGCGAGCGGTCACGGCGTTCTCCCACGGCGTTTCCCGGCGGGCAGGCATTTGGTGCCCGGCTGACATGCACGGTGATGCCGGCGCCGTGGTGCGCCTGCACAGACCCCGCCGCTGCCCGGACGGCGGAGTGGGGCGGGTGGTGCGGGTCACGGGCTTCGCGTCACGTACGACTGGAGGCGAGACGGTTCGTCTTGTTATGGTGGGGGCATGGCTTTCATTTTCTTCGTCTGAGTCCGGGCACGGCCGGTGCCGCCGTTTCTGCCGCCCGTAGACCCTTCGTATGTCCAGGAAAGTCATATGCGCGACCGTGCCCATACCCCCCTGCCCGCCGTCGGCTCCGACGGCGTGGCGCAGCTGTCCGTCAAGGACGTCACCAAGTCCTATGGCACCCACACCGTTCTCGACCAGGTCTGCTTCACGGTCCGGCCGGGCGAGAGGGCTGCCGTCATCGGCGAGAACGGTTCCGGCAAGTCCACCGTGCTGCGGCTGCTCGCCGCAGCCGAGATCCCGGACGCCGGGGAGATCACCGTCAGCTTCCCCGGCGGCACCGGCCACCTCGCCCAGACACCCGGCCTCGATGCGGCCTGTACCGTGCAGGACGCCGTCGACCTGGCCCTGAGCGAACTGCGCGATATGGAGCGAAGGCTCCGTGCGGCAGAGGAGTCCCTGGCAGAGGCGACGGCCGAGGAACTCGCCGCGTACGGCGAACTGCTGACCGCATACGAGGAACGCGGCGGATACCAGGCGGACGCCCGCGTGGATGCCGCGATGCACGGGCTCGGACTCGCGCGGATCACCCGTGACCGCCTGCTCGGCTCGCTGTCCGGCGGCGAGCAGTCGCGGCTCGCACTCGCCTGTGTCCTGGCCGCCGCCCCCGAACTGCTGCTCCTGGATGAACCGACCAACCACCTCGACGCGGCGGCCGTGCGCTGGCTGGAGGAGCACCTGCGCGCACACCGCGGCACTGTCGTCGCGGTCACCCACGACAGCGGCTTCCTGGAGCGCATCGCCACCACGATCCTCGAGGTCGACCGGGATGAGCGCACCGTGCGCCGATACGGCGACGGCTGGGCCGGCTACCGCGCCGCGAAGGCCACCGCCCGGCGCGGCGCAGGGCAGCGATACGCGGACTGGGCCGAGGAGGTGGCCCGCATGGAAGAACTCCTCCAGGCCGCAGGCAGGCGGCTCGCCACCACCGGCCGCGACCCGAGGCAGGGTTTCGGCAAGCACCGCCGCTCCAGCGAGGCGAAGCTCGGCGGGCAGGTGCGCTCCGTCCGGGAGCGCCTGGCCCAGCTGCGGCGCAACCCCGTGCCGAAGCCGCCGGCACCGCTCCGTTTCACGACGGCACTGGCAGCAGCAGACGGCCCGGCCGAGGGCCCCCTCGCCGCGCTCGACAACGTACGGGTCGGCGAACGGCTGCGTCTGGACGGGCTCCTGGCGATCGCGCCCGGACAGCGGCTGCTGGTCACGGGCGAGAACGGCGCGGGCAAGACCACGCTGCTGCGTGTCCTGGCGGGCGACCTGGAGCCGGACGCGGGCACCGCACACCGCCCCGCCCGGACCGGCTACCTCGCGCAGGAACTGCCCGCGCACCCCACGCGTCTCCCGCTGCTCGCCGCGTTCGCTGCCGGCCGGCCGGGACTGCCGGACGAGTACGCCGAACAGCTCCTGGCCCTGGGCCTGTTCCGCGAGGAAGATCTGCACACCCCGGTCGCCGCCCTGTCCGCGGGACAGCAGCGGCGACTGCAGATCGCGACCCTGGTGACCCGGCCCGCGGACCTCCTCGTCCTTGACGAGCCGACCAACCACATCGCACTCGACCTGGTCGAGGACCTTCAGACCGCGCTCGCGGCATACCCGGGGGCGGTGGTCGCGGTCTCGCACGACCGGAGCTTTTGCTCACGCTTCGAAGGCGAGCAGCTGGAGCTGCATGCCGGCCGCAGAAGCTGACCTGTCCGGGCCCTTCGCCGCCGCGCACAGCCCTTGCCGCGCCCTGCCCCACAGCGGCAAAACCTACTGATCCACCGCACTGACGGGTGACGTATTCCCACGGCTGCTACCAGATTCATTCGCAGTGCATCGGGCTTCAGCCCGGTGGTGAAGCGAATCTTGTCGTGGCGACGCGGAGCGTCGCGGAATCTTGGTCGGCGGAGCTGGACATTGTGTGTTCACCATCCGTGGCGCGGAGCGCCGCGATGGCCGGTCCCGGCGGAGCCGGGCGATGCTCACGCGGGCCGGTTCTGTTGCTCGATGTACTGCCTGACGACGGAGAACGGCGCGCCACCGACGGTGCCGGCGAAGTAGGAACCGGACCAGAGCTTGTTGGCCCGCCAGTAGTGGCGTACCAGGTCGGGGAATTCCTGGCGCAGACGGCGGGAGGAGACACCCTTGAGGGAGTTGACGAGCTTGGTGACGGCGACCTCGGGCGGGAAGTTCACCAGGAGGTGGACGTGGCTGTCCTCGCCGTTGAACTCCACCAGCTCGCACTCGAAGTCCGCGCACACCGACCGCATGATCTCCACCATGCGTCTCAAGTGAGCATCCGTGAACACCTTGTGCCGAACCTGGTCACGAAGACCAAGTGCACATGCATCACGAAAACACAGTGCCGGCCAGTTCTGATCGTCTGCATCTCGCCCATAACCCAAGTATGTATCGTGGCCGTCATGCAGCTTCGGTACGCCTTCAGGCTGTACCCGGACTCCGGCCAACGCACCGCACTGGCCAAGGCGTTCGGGTGCGCCCGCGTCGTATTCAATGACGCGGTGCGTGCCAGAGAGGACGCCCGCCGTGCGGGCGGGGCATTCCCGGCGGCCGGCGCACTGTCCAGGAAGCTGATCACCGAGGCGAAACAGACCGACGCACGGTCGTGGCTGGGCGAGGTCTCCGCCGTCGTGCTCCAGCAGTCCCTGCGTGATGCCGAGACGGCCTACAAGAACTACTTCGCCTCCCTCAAAGGCGAACGGAAGGGCGCGAAGAGCGGTGCGCCCCGATTCAAGTCCCGCAAGGACGCCCGGCAGTCGATCCGTTTCACCGCCAACGCCCGCTGGTCGGTCACTGCCTCCGGGAGGCTGAACCTTCCCAAGGTCGGCGCGGTGAAGGTGAAGTGGTCACGCACCCTACCCGCCACCCCGACCTCGGTCACCGTGATCAAGGACGCGGCCGGGCGGTACTTCGCCTCCTTCGTCATCGACACCGACCCGGCGGCCGACGCCACCCGCATGCCCGACACCGACCAGACGGTCGGCATCGACCTCGGGCTGACGCACTTCGCCGTCCTCTCCGACGGCACGACAATCGACTCCCCGAGGTTTCTGCGCCGCGCCGAGAAGAAGCTGAAGAAGGCCCAGCGGGAGCTGTCCCGCAAACAGAAAGGATCCAAGAACCGCGAGAAGGCCCGCCTGAAGGTCGCCCGCGCCCACGCACAAGTCACGGACGCCCGCCGTGAGTTCCACCACCAGCTCTCCACGAAGCTGATCCGCGACAACCAAGCGATCGGCGTGGAAGACCTGGCGGTCAAAGCACTCGCACGCACAAGACTGGCCAAGATTGTGCATGACGCCGGCTGGGCACAGTTCGTGCACATGCTGGAGTACAAAGCGGTCAGGTACGGGCGGTACTTGGTGAAGATCGGCAGGTTCGAGCCGACCTCCCAGACCTGTTCAGCCTGCGGGGTCAAGGATGGCCCCAAACCTCTCCACATCAGGCAGTGGACCTGTGCCGCCTGCGGTGCGGTCCATGACCGGGACCACAACGCCGCGAAGAACGTGAAAACGGCCGCCGGACTGGCGGTTACAGCCTGTGGAGCGCAGGTAAGACCAGGACTCGTCCCGGCACAGCGCGACGAAGCAGGAAGCCATGGATTCTCACCCGAACCCCGTGCCGCGTAGCGGCACAGCAACGGACGAGAAGGCCAGAATCCTCGGGCTTCAGCCCGAGGAGCAAGTCAAGGACCGGCGACCTACACGCAGCGGCTGACGGTGCCGCGCCACCGGGCCGCCCTCGCCGTTCCCCGGGCCCGCACCGTGGCCGGCGCCCCAGCGGCCGGCTCGGACAACGACTCGGTCGAGGTACTGCGGCGTGCCGAGTGCGGCGAGATCCTGGAAGAGGTGTACGACCGCTATCGCCGCGCCCAGCCCGGCGCGCTGTCCCGGCCGCACCGCTGGTGGGCCCTGCGCGCGGGCCAGCCCCCGATCTCACCGGCGCCGCGCTACGTCGCCGTCCACCGTGACGCCGACGGCGTCCCGGACGGGTACGCCAGCTACTCGATCGGCGAGTCCAACACCTTGACGGTCGACGAGACCATCGCCACCGACGACGCCGTCTTCACGGCCCTGGCCCGGTTCGTACTCGGACACGACCTGGTCTCTGAGGTCGTGTTCAAGCACGTCCCGCCCGAGCACCCGCTGCGCTGGCAGCTTGCGGACTTCCGCGCAGGCGAGGTGGGCGGCGACATGGACTGGCTCTACGTACGGCTGCTGGACGTCCCGCGTGCGCTGACCGCACGTGGCTGGTTCACGGACGGCGAACTCGTCCTCGACGTCGACGACCCGTTCCTCGGCGAACACGGCCGCTACCTGCTGACCGTCCAGGACGGCAAGGCCGACTGTGTGCCGACGGGCCGGGAGCCCGACCTGTCCCTGGACATACGCGACCTGGGCTCGATCTATCTCGGCGGCACCGCCCCGAGCACGCTGGTGCGTGCCCGACACATCCGGGCCCACCACCCGAGCGCGGCCCCCCTCGCCGACGCCCTCTTCCGCACCGACCGTCCCCCGCACTGCCTGCACTGGTTCTGACCGCGCGCTCGCCGGCCCCGTACGAAGGGGCGCGCCGTCACGAACGGCCGGACAGCCTGGCCTGTCTGC
The DNA here is from genome assembly GCF_036173105.1 of Streptomyces sp. NBC_00287. NCBI lineage: Bacteria > Bacillati > Actinomycetota > Actinomycetes > Kitasatosporales > Streptomycetaceae > Streptomyces > Streptomyces sp. NBC_00287. The sequence goes on along the minus strand of NZ_CP108053.1, from coordinate 213,709 downwards.
GGCGGCTCGAATGAAGACCCTTAATCCGACGACCACCCTCACCATGGCCTTGGCGCCAGCCGGGGGACAGGCGGTAATCCTGAGCAGGGTCTGTCAGAAGCGTTGACTGGGTCGTGCCCGGATCTTATCTTCTGGCCGGACATCCGAATCATGTTCGAAATACCGAAAGACAGTTGGGTTCGTACCTCTCCATCTCCGGCTCCATGACCGGTTCCACCCCCCAGAGGGAGTGAATCCTGTGCAACCTGAGCTCACCCGTCGAACGGTCCTCGGCGTGATCGCCGGCTCGGCCGGCGCCACCGTCTCCGGTGTCTGGGCCGGGAGCGCCCACGCCGCCGTACCCGCGTCGCCCGGGGTCACGTACACCAACACCATCGCCGAGCAGCGGGCCGACCCGCACATCTGGAAACACACCGACGGTTTCTACTACTTCACCGCCACGGTGCCGGCGTACGACCGCATCGTGCTGCGCCGCGCCACCACGATCCAGGGGCTCGCGTCGGCCGCCGAGACGACCATCTGGACCAAGCACTCCAGCGGTGAGATGGGCGCCCACATCTGGGCCCCGGAGATCCACTTCATCGACGGCAAGTGGTACATCTACTTCGCCGCGGGCGCCGCGAACGACATCTGGAAGATCCGGCCCTACGTCCTGGAGTGCACCGCCGCGAACCCGATCACGGGTGCCTGGACGGAGAAGGGCCGTATCGCGCTGCCGATGGACACGTTCTCGCTCGACGCGACGACCTTCGTCGTGAACGGCACGCGCTACCTCAGCTGGGCGCAGAACGACCCGGCCGTCGGCAGCGGTACCAACCTGTACATAGCGAGGATGTCCAGCCCCTGGACCATCACGGGCACCCCGGTCCGGATCAGCACCCCGACCGCATCCTGGGAGACCATCGGCCACCGGGTCAACGAGGGCCCGGCCGTGATCCAGCGGGGCGGCAAGGTCTTCATGACCTTCTCGGCCAGCGCCACAGACGCCAACTACTGCATGGGCATTCTGACCGCCTCCGCATCCGCCGACCTAATGAACGCCTCGTCCTGGACCAAGACCGCCGCCCCGGTCTTCGCGAGCAACGCCGCCACCAGCCAGTACGGCCCCGGCCACAACCAGTTCACGGTTTCCGAGGACGGCAGGTCGGACATCCTCGTGTACCACGACCGCGGCTACAAGGACATCAGCGGCGACCCCCTCAACGACCCCAACCGCCGCACCCGCGTCCAGAAGATCTACTGGAAGGCCGACGGCACACCCGACTTCGGCATCCCGGTCGCCGACGGCCTCACGCCGATCCGGCTTTCGTCGTACAACGTGCCCGACCGGTTCATCCGGCACTGGGAGTACCGCGCCAGGATCGAGGCGAACGTCTCGCCGCTGGCCGACTCGCAGTTCCGCACGGTCACCGGTCTCGCCGGCAGCGGCACGCTCTCCCTGGAGTCGGCCAACTTCCCCGGCTACTACCTGCGCCACAGGAACTTCGAGGTGTGGGTGGAGAAGAACGACGGGACTGCCCAGTTCCGCAGCGACGCCTCCTTCACCGCCCGCGCCGGCCTCGCGGACCCCGCCGGGGTCTCCTACGAGTCGTACAACTTCCCGGGCCGCTACATCCGCCACTACAACTATCTGCTGCACATCCAGGCTCTCAGCACGGCGAACGACCGGGCCGACGCCACCTTCTACACTCAGTGAGCCACCGAAGAGCGCCTCCTGCGGACGCGCGCACCCGTCCGCCGCGGCGTCCTGCCAGGAGAGTTCACGTTCATCCATGACCGGGACGTCGGCAGAAACGAGGCGGTCCAGGCTGATTCGGCAGCACTTGATGGAGCGTCATCTATGGATGCGATGCGGTACGGCCCGCGCGTCACTGCCCCGCAAGTTTCCCGAGCCACGGATGTCCGGGATGAATGTGAGTCAGCCATCCGCCAAGAACGTCGCGCCGCGCCTGGCTCAGCAGCGGCAGGACCCCGTCGAAGTCCGCGTGGTCCTTGGGCCGCGACGCCTTCGCTTTGAACAGCAGCACGAGCTCGGGCATCAGATAGGGGATGCCGTCCGCGGTCCTCTCGATGATCGCGTCGTAGGGCATCCGTAGGCTCTCGTCCCGCCGGCAGATCCACGTCCCGCCCTGATGCGGCTCACGAAAGACATCGAAGAGAAACTGTCCGCTTGCTGGATCCCGCACCCAGGTCTGGTGAGTGGCAGCGAGCGCCTCAGCTCCTGCATTCGCCCAGACCCGTCCCGAGCCCACCGCGCATTGAGACCAGCCAACCGCTCCGCGATCTGTTCCGGCCGCCAGGCCGCCCAACGAGCATCCACTTCGTCGGCATCAAGGACAGTGCCGCCGGGTGGCACAGAAGCGGTCATCGGAACAACGTACTGCCTCAACTGATGGTTCAGAGAACTGACCTTCGCTGAATGTCGCGACTCGAAGATCTGGTGGATTGGAGTCCCTCGACCTGCCGTGCTGGCGGCTGTTGATCAGGAACGCGGCAGATGAAGCGACGTCCGCGTGTCGTCGACCTCCACGTCGTCGGTGAAGGCGCCGGCCGCCGACGCCCCACCGAGGAGCGCGAGGGCGAGCGCCACGGCCCCGGCGAGCGCCCAACGGGGCTGCCGAAACCTCCTGTTCCGTGGCGTGATCGTGGTCTTGGCGGGCCGCCCGCCGCACGCGATGGTCACGCGTGCATCCAGCCACGCCTCCGCCTCGTCCGCGCGCACCCCGCAGGCCGCCACGAACGCGGCGACCAACTCCTCACGGGGCAGCCGGTCCCTGCCGAGCATGGTCGATGCCGTGGAGTAGGGCAGGGTATGGCCGGCTTCCCTCGCGCGGCGTTCCAGTTGGCGGTAGCTGAGGCCCGACCACGCCTTGAGGCGGCGGAGCGCAGCCACGAAGGCGGCCGCGTCCGTGTCGACCGGTGTGGGTGGTGGTGTGGTCATCGTGGTCCCCCCTGTTGACCTGGACGTACACGGGCTCGCACAAGCTCGAACACCATAATGGCTTGAGGGACGGCGACAGTGGTGGTCAACCTCGGGGCGGATTCCCGATGTTGGAGGTCACATGGGTACGACTCTGTCCCGGCGCCGCCGTACGACCATCGCCCCTGCCGTCGCTGTTCTGCTCATGCTTGGTGGATGCGCCCAAGGGCCCGCTGTCGGGGAGTCGGCGGTGCCCGCCCCCAAGTCCCAGCCCCGTGACGGAGAGTCGGTCGCCGACTTCCTCCGCCGTACCCTGCTCGCCGGGCCCAGTGGCACCGTGATCGCCGCCCGCGGCGACCGGCTCGCGTACTGCGGCGGATTCGGAACGGCGGACCGAGCCGCCGGCACCCCCGCGAGCTGCCTGACCGTGTACGACGTCATGTCGATCACGAAGCAGTTCACCGCGGCCGCGGTCGTAAAGCTGGAGGTGATGGGACGGCTCCGGGTGAGCGATCCGATCAGCCGGTTCCTCGGAGGCGGGCGGCCCGTGCCCGAGGACAAGCGCGGCATCACGATCGAGCACCTGCTCACGCACACGTCGGGTCTGGTCGAGGCGCTCGGCGATGACTACGACCCCTTGTCGCGGGAGGAGTTGGTGCGCCGAGCCCTGTCGTCAAAGCTGCGGTCCGCGCCGGGCAAGGAGTTCCACTACTCCAACACCGGCTACAGCCTGCTCGCCGCGATCGTCGAGGAGGCGTCCGGGGAGACCTACGAACGGTTCCTCGCCCGGCACCTGTTCGCCCCGGCCGGGATGGAACAGACCGGATACGTGCTGCCCCGCTGGCCGCGGCACCTGATCGCGGTGGAGTACGACAGCAAGGGGCGCAGCAAGGGCAGGCCCTTCGATCACCCCTGGGCCGCCGACGGACCGTACTGGAACCTGCGCGGCAACGGCGGCATGCTCTCCACCGCCCAGGACATGCTCCGTTGGCACCATGCGCTCCTGGGCGACGAGATCCTGCCGACGCGGGCCAGGGACAAGCTCTTCGAACCTCGCGTACCAGAGCCGGGATCAGAAAACTCGTACGGATACGGCTCGAGCATTCGCGACACCCCGCACGGCCCTCTCGCCTGGCACGACGGCGGCAACGACTGGTCCCTGGGGCTCCTGAGCCGGTCCCTGCGCGACGACGTCCTCGTGTTCTGGATCAGCAACCACGCCTACCGCGACGGGAAATGGAACCTCGAGGACCGGGCGGAGGCGCTGACACTGGGTATCGCGGATCGTGTGCGCGCGGAGGGGCACTGACTGGTTGCCGGCACCGCAAGGCCGGCACCGTAGGCCAGGGGCGACTACCCGTAGCGTCCATCAAGGAAGGGCTGTGACCGGCGTGCGCGGGCCGGGTATGCCTCAGCCGTTGATGTCGAGTGCTGTTCCGTACAGGCGGTCGACCTTCAGCCGGATTACCACCCGGCGTTCGGTGACCAGCTGCTGAAGGAAGCCGTCTTCGTCCCGCGGCTTCGCGACCTCCGGGATCATGCTGAGCAGTTCCCGCCCGACCGCGTCGCCGGGAACCGTCGTCATCTGCGAGACCTCGGCCTCGCCCTCGGCGACAGCGAACGACCAGACGTCGCCGCCCTGCACATGCAGCGCCGCACGCGGGTCGTGCCGCAGGTGCTTGGCCTTGATGCGGTCGGCCGTCGTCGAGAGCCGCACGATGCGGGCCTCGGCGTCCCAGGTGTAGAGCATGGTGGTCAGGTGGGGGTGGCCGCTGCGCTTGATGGTGGCGAGGGTGCCGAACGGCTGCTGGCCGAGCAGGTCGGCGAGGGCCTCGTCGGACAGGGCGCGAGGTGCTGGACCTTGAGTCATGACCTGATCAACCTCCCTGCTGGCGCTGGAATTCCAGGGACTCCACGGCGGGGGCCGGGGGAGGGTGACGCCGGTGTGGGACGGTGTTGCGGTGTTGTGGTCGGCGGTGGGTTCGGGTCCCTGCTCACCGCGTTGTGTGGGTTTGTGTCTTGTGGGGAGTGGCACTGGCGGCCTGGACCTGCTCAGTGATCGCCGGTGTATGGGCGCACGGGGCGTGGCAGTGGCTGACGCCATTCGCCCAGCGCCGAGAGGAGGAACTGGCGGGCGAGAGAACGTACTTCGTCCCATGCTCGATCGGTGGCCAGGGCGTTGGCCCGGAGGCCGCCGCAGCAGTCGGCATCGATCTCACCGAGACGACGGCCGATGGCCTGAAGACCCTGCACATCCTTGTGTGTGAGGGCCCCGCGCTCCATGAGTCCTTTGGGCATGCGGCACAGGAGTTCCGCCTCTTCAACGACGGATTCCGTCTCCAGCTCACGCTCGCCCAGCCAGGCAAGCTGGACCTGGGCGTCGGCTGCGAGGAGGGCCATATATCGCAGCGTCCAGGTGCGCAGTTGCGCATCGCCGAGCTGGTTCATAGAAGCTCCACCCTCTTGAAGTGGCTGGTCACGCGACTCCGCTGACGTCCGGCATCCGGATGTCCAGCAGCACCGCGTCCGGCCGCTTGGCGGCGGACCGTCTCCATGGTGTCGCCCCCGCTTGCGGTCGCGTCGACCTCGATGTCCTCGGGCGCGTCGACCCTAAAGCCCCGAAGTGCCTCCGCGGCCCCGACCAGCGGCAGCTCCAGCCACACGGCGGGGTATCACCCTCCAGTCGGCAGGACACCGCAGCCTTCCGCCGGATGCTCCATGGTCGGCCCGGTCTCCAGCCTGAGCGGTATGACACATCACACGGACTCCCCGCAGGCCCTGCGTCGGATAGTGGTCAATGGTGACTGCTGTGATGGCGTACGGTGGGGGTACCGACGCGGGGTGGAGCAGCTCGGTAGCTCGCTGGGCTCATAACCCAGAGGTCGCAGGTTCAAATCCTGTCCCCGCTACTGCTGGACAGGGCCCGGATCCACATGATCCGGGCCCCGTCGCGTTCCCGGGAGGATTCCACGTCCGGCTCCCTCCGGGAACGAGATCGGCCGCCGGAGCGCCTCGCCGCCTACTTGAGGTGATCAACCTCAGGCCGTTCTCGCTCGGCTCTCTGCCGGGTCGGGACCACGCTGCCACAGCTGGCTCAGCTCGCAGGCGCGCCCCTTGTGTAGGCCGTCACCCCTGCGGGGTGATGCTCAAGGACCGGATGAGCTGGGCCAGTTCTTCACGGAAGAGCTTTTCCGGGCTGAGGGCCTGGGCCTGCAGGTGGCCGTAGATCTCCAATGACACCAGGCCGTGCAGGTGGCTCCAGATACGCAGGGCGAGGGCCACGGCGGCCGGGGGCAGGTCGGGGAAGGCCGGGCGGACCTTGCCGAGGAGACCGGCGTCGAAATCGGACCACTCGAAGTCGCTGTCCGCGTAGCGGGGTTCGGCGTGCGGCCAGGCGGCGGCCGCCAACGCCGTGATGCCGGTGCAGACACGGTGGGCGGCGTCCGGGGCGGCGCCGCCCTCGGGGGGCCGGTAGCCGGGCACGGGGTCACCGTAGATGAGGCGGAAGCCTTCGGGGTTGGCCAGCGCCCAGTCCCTGAACGCGCAGGCCCATGCCTGGATCCGGGCGGCAGGGTCCTGGGCGGGGGCCGCGTCCCAGGCGGCGTCCACCGTGTCGGCCAGCGAGGTGTAGACGTTGTTGATCAGCGTGGTGACCAAGTCGTCACGGTTGGCGAAGTAGCCGTAGATGGCGTTGGCCGTCATGCCCATCTCGCGAGCGAAAAGAGGACGGCACGGGCAACCACCAGGGGAGAGCCATGCACATCGGAGTCATCGGGGCCACGGGCGGCATCGGCAGTCGCGTCGTCACCGAAGCGCTCGGCCGGGGGCACCACGTGACCGCCTTCAGCCGCGATGCCACGCAGATCGACGAGGACCGGAAGAACGTCGTCTGGCAGAGCCTCGACGTACTCGACGCCGACGCCATCGCCGCCGTCCTACCCGGCCTCGACGTACTGATCAGCGCGTTCCAGCCCGGAAACGCCGCCAAGGACATCGCCGACACGGTGGCCCGCTCGATCGCCGATCCCACGGTGTACGCCACCGCCGCGCGAGCACTCCTGAAGGCGCTGGAGAGCCATCCCCGGACCCGGCTCATCGTCATCGGCGGCGCCGGCAGTCTGGAGATCGAACCCGGACTCGTACGGGCCGACTCGGACCAGCTATTGCACGAAACCCTCGACTCGATCGGCCTGCCGAGGGAGTACATCGCCGCGGTACGCGGCCACCGGGACGCCCTGGACGTCCTGCGCACCTCCAATCGGTTGTGGACCTACTTCAGCCCCGCGGAGGACATAGCACCCGGCGAGCGTACGGGCCGGTTCCGGATCGGCGGCGATCAGCCCGTACTCGACGCGGACGGGCGCAGCCGCATCTCGATGGAGGACGCCGCCGTCGCCCTCGTCGACGAGGCGGAACTGCCCCGCTTCGTGCAGCGCCGCTTCACCATCGGCTACTGAACCGACGCCGGCGGACCAACGCGGCAGCTGTGCCCTGACAGCGCGGTGCCGGGGTGGTACTGGCCGGGTGCGGACGCACACATGTTCGCGATCCCAGGGGGAAGTCCATGGACTTCCCCCTGGGAGAACGTTCTCTCCGACGTCGCCCTGCTGAGTCTGCGGGCGTTGGTCTCGATCTCCAGAAGTCGGGGTTCCCGGGCCAGGTCAAGGCAGAGCAGGGGAGCCCACGATCAGGACATGCCCCCGAACAGCGTCACCGGGCCGGGATGGGCTGGGTGAGGTTCACGGGGTTGCCGTCGGGGTCCTGGATGTGGGCGACGCGTTGTCCCCACGGCATGTCGTTGGGGCCACTGCGGACCGAGCCGCCCAGCGCCTCCACCCGGCCGAGCGTCTCGTCGACGTCGTCGACACCGATGCTGAGCAGGATCCGCGGGGCCGCCCCGGTCCCCGGATCCGTCTTGGCCACCAGCCCGAGGTCGGTGTCGCCGATGCGCAAGCCGACGTAGAAGGCAGGGCCTTCGGCCGGCACCCGGAAGATCTCCTCAGCGCCGAACAATTTCGTATAGAAGCCGCGCAGAACGTCCTGGTCGGCAGTCAAGATCACTGGCTGGATGGTGGACATGGCACTCCTGTCGAGAACGGTCGTGTCGCTGGGTAGACCGTTCGAGGACGGTGAATTCATCGGCAAAACCACCCCGCCGGACGATCTACAGCACAGCCTGCCGCCCACGACCAGCACGAGCACCCGAAACGAGGTCACGCCACCCCGCTGACCAGCCACTTCAAGGTGGCGTTGGAGAGTTGACCCCCTTTCAGGGGTGCGCGCTGTGCATCTGTGCCGAAGGAGGCTTTGAGCATGGATACGCATTCACCGGCGTTCAAGAGGACTATTGCGTCCTCGAAGCCTTCGTGTGCTTGCTGGGTTGGGCTCCGGAAGACGGACTCGGCATTCTCGCCGATGTAGAAGTGCGAGGACGCGATGCTTACCACGCCGCTGACGATGTCCATGCCCTGACCGTTCGGTTCGTGAGGGGGCGTCAGCGGCCATCGCGCGGCCGTCGGCGCGCAGGCGTTGTGCTGGTCGTGCTGCTTGAGGTGCCTTGGTCGGGACGTTGATGCCGTGGTCGCCGGCTTCGGCCGCCCCGGCTGCTGCAGTTGTGGCGCCGTCGAAGGCCGCCACGACAAGATCAGGATGTTGGGGCGGCAGGTACTTGGTCGCGCCGAGGGATCTGCTGCGCGAGCGTGTTCTCCTCGCCGTGCGAGGCGCTTCGTGATCGCGGTTTCGGTGGCCCTGCTTGGCTTTGGCAGTCGAAGTGAGCCGCAGTCACGGGGCGCGCACCCGCGGCGTCATGGTGGTGTGGGGTCGGCGGGCCGAAATCGGGGCCGAGGCGGCGGATGGGCCGGATCGGGACAACTCCTGTCGGAGTCTGGTGCGGAACAGGGTCGTTGCCCATTGCTCTCTGGTGAGGGCCGATTTCACCGTGTAGCGTCGCGGTTAGCTGTCGTGGTTCGCAGTACCTGCCCGCGCTTTGGCGCGGGCGCTTTGCTGTGCAATGCCGGACCAGGGCGATCACCTCCAGGGCCGCGTGGTGCGGTTCCTGACGTCGACTGAGAGGCATCAGCATGGCCAGCGGAACCGTCAAGTGGTTCAACGCGGAGAAGGGCTTCGGTTTCATCGCCCAGGATGGTGGCGGACCGGACGTCTTCGCGCACTACTCCAACATCAACGCCTCCGGCTTCCGTGAGTTGCAGGAAGGCCAGGCGGTGACCTTCGACATCACCCAGGGCCAGAAGGGTCCGCAGGCGGAGAACATCACGCCCGCCTGACCCAGGGCCTCCCTGGGGCCGGGGCCGGCGCGACCTCCTGCGAGTCGCCGTGCAGTACAGCGCGGCGACGGCAGGACACTGTCGGGCCGGCAACGGTTCACCGCCCCCGTATGACCGGGTACGGGCCTACGGCGTTGGCGAGGCTGTGGTCGATGATCTGCTCGGCCAGATCGAGATCAGCTTCGCGTCCACGGGCGGCACGTCATCTCCATCTGGTCGCAGGAGAGCCACCAGGACCCGTCTGACAGGCGGCACCTGCATGTGGGCGTGGATGACGTCGGGCCGCGCCCTGCCCCATGCCCGCGCGGGGTACGCGCGTAGGGGGCGTCGGTGCGGAACTCCGCTTGCTGGGTTGGGCTCCGGAAGACGGGCTCGGCATGCTCGCTGATGCAGAAGTGCGAGCACGCGATGCTGACCACGCCGCTGACTGTGTCCATGCTCTGACCGAATGAGCCCGTCACGCTTACCGTGTTCGGTTCGTGGGGGCCGTCAGCGGCCATCGCGCGGCCAGCGGCGAGCAGGCGTTGTCCTGGTCGTGCTGCGTGCGGAGCAGGCCGTTCGAGGTCGGGCACTGATGGAGGCCGGCCTGAGGCCGCAGCCCCGGCCCAGCGCGCCCTTGTTCACCGGCTTCTGCTGCCGCTGCAGGTTGGTGCTGTCGAAGTCCGCCACGCCAAGATCAGGATGACAATATGCTATTGAGAGTAATGAATTTTTACAATTTGTGATAGATACGTCCTGTGTCGCGCGTGGAGGGTCCACATGCTGGGGGTTCCGGTAGGGCTCTCTCGCCGGAACGCTCGCTGCTGGCGTCGGCCGTCAGGGATCCCGGGTTCCTGCCCGAGGTTCTCGCCGATTTCGCTGTCCGCCGTGTCGGTGCGGGCGTGCCCGAGGCTGTCGCCGGGCTTCGGCGGGATCATCCGAACGCCTCCGAGGCGGAGCTGCGGGCCCTCGTGGTTGCTCGGGGCCGGCGGGCCGTGGTGTCGCAGGGATCTGTGGTGGGCGGCCCGTTCCTCGTGCTCATTCCCGTCGCGTTCTGTGCGGCGCTGCTGCGTCAGGTACGCACAATCCTGGAGCTGGCTGCCCTCAGCGGCCGCGACCCCACGGCGGGCGCCCGCGCCGGGGAACTCCTTGTCCTGCAGGGCGTGTACGAGGACATCCGGCAGGCGCAGGAGGCGCTCGCTCGGAGGGGACGCACCCCCGGCGCACCCACCCGATTCAGGCGATGGGTGAGCGTGTGGGCTGTCACCGTGCGCATGGCTTACCTCCTCGGCTTGCTCACGCCGGGGGGTGAGAGTCAGGCCGCGGGCCGGCGCGTACGCCGGGTCGCCGTCCAGGCCTGGCGGTGGCTGCTCCTGGTCGTGGTCTTCCTGGTCGGACTGGTCGCCCCGCTGGTCTGGCTCCCGTACATGGCGGCGGCCTACCAGCGCGCTGACGCCCGCCTGGCAGAGCGTGTCCTCGACTACTACTTCGCCGACACCGCAGCCGCCTCCCACCCCCGGATCTCCCGCTTCGAACCGGGTGTCGCGGCGGCTGCGGTCCGCGCGCTCCTCTCCCTCCTCGTGCCGCTCGCCCTGACCGCCGTGACCTTCCTGACGGGCCTGCGCCTCGCTGACAGCCGATGGCCGGTGCTCGGTATCGTCCTGGCCGCGGCGTCCACCGCGGTCGGCGCGCTTTGGTACTGGCGGCGCCACCGGCGCAGTTGACCGCGACGACGTATCCGGACGGCAAGCACCGGGCTGCCGCATTTGCCCGCCGCCGCGCCCGCCGACAGCGGCCTACTTCGGAAACATGGCTCCGTACGCCCCTGCCCCAGCGACCTGTCCGACGCCCTGAGGACGGCGTCTTTGAGCGCCGCGCCGGCCTGCCAGCACGATGTTGGTCATGGCAAGCCCTGGCAAGCCCGCGACCTGACCCAGCTGCATCTGAAGGCCGACCATGGTCGGTGCCGCGCTCACCGTAGGGACGGGGACGGAACGGGCCTGAACGAGGCCACCGGAGGAGATCACCTCGCGCGTGCCGCCAAGGCCTGTACACAGCGTGACGCGCATTGGTTCTGACATGCAGTCAGTGCAGCGCTTCGCGGCTATCCCGCGGCCACCGGCGCGGAGTGGAGTTCGCGTACCAACTGCGGGGTGAGCAGTTGGCCGGCGCGGTCGGCGAGGACGGCCATCTCGTAGCCCACCAGGCCGACGTCGCACCCTTCGGCGGCGAGGACGCCGAGGCAGCTGCCGTCGCGGATGCGACCGACCATGAGGAAGCCACCGAGCATTTCGATCATGACGAGCTTCATGCCGTGGAACCCGTGGGCCGTCGCCGCGTTCTGGGCGAGGCTGGTGATGCCGGAGACAACCGCGGCGAGGTGGTCGGCGCGATCTCGGCCGAGGCTGTCCGAGGCGGCCATGAGCAAGCCGTCGGAGGAGACGGCGACGGCGTCGGTGACACCGTCTGCGGTGCGTACGAAGTCCGAGATGAGCCAGCCGAAACTCTGGACGGTGGTGGTCACGATGACGCTCCTTGTGTGGTGCCGGCTTCCGCACGGGCGACACCTGCTCGGAACCCGTTGAGCAGGGAGGCGACAGCGGGCCTGGCGGGCGGGGATGGGGAAGAGACGTCCTCCACGGGTGCGAGGAGGCGCTTGGGGAGGGCGAGGAGTGCGGACAGGCCGCCGCCAGTGGTGTCGAAGAGGTGGACTTGGGTGCCTTCACCGAGGCGGTGGGTGAGCCGGCCGACGACGAGGAGGCCGAGAAACCGGGTGGGCGCGGCGAGGAAGGCTTCCTCGCCGGAGTCGGAGAGGCGGGCGTTGGCATGTGCCCGGTCGGCCTCGGACATGCCGATTCCGTGGTCGACGACAGCGAAGCAGTACATGTCGTCCTCACTGTCGTACCAGCCGTGCACCTCGACCGGTTCGGTCGGTGGCGAGAAGGTCAGCCCGTTCTCGATGAGCTCGGCAAGGAGGTGGGCGACATCGGCGACTGCGTGCCCGCGCACCTGTACCGGCTCGACGGTCGCGATCAGGACCCGCCGGTACTGCTCCACTTCGGCGACAGCGGACTGGACGACCTCCAGGCCATTGGCCGGTGCTGCCGTGGGCCGCGGGGGATTCTGCCCGGCGAGGACCAGCAGGCTTTCGGCATTGCGCCGCATACGGGTGGCGAGGTGGTCGAGTTCGAAGAGCTCGGCGAGGGCGTCCGGGTCGAGTTCCTGCCGTTCCAGCCGGGTGATGAGGCTGAGCTGACGACGCACGAGGTTCTGATTGCGGCGGCCGAGATTGGCGAGTGATTCGGTGGTGTTGCGCCGCAGGCCGGCCTGCTGAGCGGCCAGGTGGAGGGCAGTGTGCTCCACCTGGTGGAGGGATGCCGCGACCTCGGCGATCTCCGCCGCGCCGCCCAGCAGTCGCGAATCGGGATGGTCCGGCGCGTCCGCCGACGGGAGGAGTTCCACGTGGTCCTGCGGCGAGCGCTGGATACGGGCGACGGTTGCGGGCAGCCGATGTCGTGCTACGTGATGTGCGGCCTCGGCGAGGGCGCCGAGCGGGCGGGTGAGGGATCGGGAGGCGAAGGCGGCGAGGCCGGCGACGAGGGCGGACATGAGCATTCCCGCGACGAGATAGGCGGCGAGTTCCTTCTCGGCGTTGTGCCTCAGCTGTTCGGCGCGGTCTCGTACGTCGTCCCCCACCGACTGCTGGGCGGCGTGCAGATCATCGACGAGCACGGTCATGGCGTCCCACCAGGTGCCGGGGTCGGCAGACAGCGCGGAGCCGTCGGCGGCGTCTTCCGCTCGGTTCTCGTAGGCGGCGGCGCGTTCGGCGCTCTCGGTTCCGAAAGCGTTCTTCAGCGTCGCGCGCTGGGGTTCTGTGGCGACCTGCCGGAAGCGGGCGAGGGCGGCTTCGCGTGTGGCGCGTACCTCGGTGAAGGTGAGGTACTCGCCGTTGCGGAAGGCGCCTGCGGCGAACACGCCGTTGAGGTAGCCGCGTTCGAGAGCGACGGATTCCTTGGCTGCAGCCAGCTCCCGCAACGCTGCCAGCCCGTTGCGCAGTTGGCGGTCGGAGCCCGTGGCGGTCTCCGCCACCGGATCGACGGCGTTGAGAGCCTCGACGGCGGCGGTGTAGTAGGTGAGGGTCGCGGCCGGGGCGGCTGTGTCCGCGTCGGCAGCGGCGCGGATGTCAGCGAGGCGCTGCAATTTTTGCTGGATGACCCCCTGGACGGCATCCTCCCGGCGCATGTCGTGAAGTGCCGCGTCAACGCGCTTGCGCACAGCGGTGAGCGGGGCGCGGAACTCCTCCTCACCACCCAACAGGCCATTGGTCAGGCCACGTTCACGTTGCAGTTGATGCACCAAGGCCTGGACGCGCAGGCTGAGGCCAACCTCGGCACGAGTCGTCCGGGCGTCGCCGAGCGCCTCGGCGCGGCCGTGCACGGCGTAACCGGCCACAGTCAGCAGCAGACAGATCGGGATCGCAATAACCACCGTCACACGGCCTTTGATGCTGCGCCAACCAGGCATCGGCCGACGGCCGGGAGCGCTGCGGCCACCGCGGCGGAGCTCTGAGCTGACCTTGCCCGAAATACCCATGCCGATTGCGCCTGGCCTGCCGAGCAGCTGCCGTAACGGCTCCCACACCTTCATACGTCACGAAGCTAGTCCGACCGCGGCGCCGGGCGGTTTCCGAACGGTTAGGCCGCGTGGGAAATTCAATTGCGCCGCCCTCACATCACCTGCCAGGACACTGTGATGGCCGGCCTGCGCCGCAACGCTCGTACCCCCTCGCGCTCCTCGGCCTCGGATGAGCACGAACCGTACCTCACGCGAGGACGTCGAAGCTCTGGCTCCCGGACCGGCGATGACAGGGACCACGGCTGCGCTGTCAGTGAGCTGAAGTATCCTTCCCGCCGCCGCACATCGACTGGGAGGACCAAGAGAATTGACTGGCCTGTCTGCTTTCCCGCTGCCCTTTCATGCTTCCCGTTCCATATCATTCGCGACACCCCGAACGCTGCGGGAACTTCAGATGATGCAGTGCAGCGCACACATTCGGGCGAAGCCGGGGTGGTTCGACAAGATGAACGACGCCGACATCGTCGCCAGGTGGACGCAAGAAGCGGTCGCCCAGGGCCTCACCGAAGCGCAGGTTCGCTACGTGCTTGCCGAACTCGCGCATTACGCCGCACTGCGGGACGGACAAACCGGTGTCGAGGTGTCCGCCGTCGACGGGGTGTGGCAGTCGGACACCCTGGTCGACGACGAGCTCAGATCCCGGCTCCGCGAGGCGGTTCGGGTTCTGGAACAGGTCCCCGAAGCAGAACAGGACTGGCATCCCGGATCCGACGGCCAGGTACTGGATCTGGTTCATCCCTCACTGTTCTGCCTGGTGCGCGAGGTGAGCGGCGCGCCCGAGCGAGCGTGGCAGAACCCGACGGACCGCTATTCGCGGTACGAATTCTCGGAGAAGTTCCAGTGGCTGCCCACGGACGTCGACGTCAGTGACGACGGCGATGTCGCCTTCCACTCATACGTCAACAACGTCCACCCCGATACCCATCGCGAACTGGCCTCCGTCCTACCGGACTTGTTCGGGCGCCTGCGCCCGCTGCTGGAGAACGTGCTCACCGATCTGCGCCATCCGCGCCCCCTGCGGATCGAGGCCGATCCTTACGGGTGGTACGACTCGGAGCCGGAGTATCCGGACAAATCTTCCTACAGTGACAATGAGGCCTACAAGGAAGCCCTTCATGCATGGGAGCAGGCTCAGGACGATTGGTGGGAAAACCGCCGCCCGGTGATCCCGGACGCCCCGGCCTTCACCCCGCCCGAGGTGCCCGATGACTCCGCCCGAGTCGACCTTCGCGGCCGCCGTCTCCAAGTCATCGTCAAGCTCGCCACCATTCATCTCACCCCGGACAAGCCCGAGTACTCCGGCGGTTCCTGGCATGTCGAGGGGATGATGAACGAGCGGATCGTCTCGACCGGCATCTACTACTGGGACAGCGACAACATCACCGAAAGCCGGCTGAGTTTCCGGGCGGCACTCGACGACCCGAGCTATGAACAGAACGACGACAACGGTCTGCGTGAGGTCTACGGCCTGGAGGACGAAGACGCCCTGAACCAGGTGCTGGGATCGGTATCGACGCCGGCGGGCCGCTGCCTGGCGTTCCCGAACATCCTGCAACACCGCGTCGGCTCATTCCGCCTGACGGAACCCACCCGCCCGGGATATCGCAAAATTCTCGCGTTCTTCCTGGTCGACCCGTCGGAAAGGATCGTCTCGACCTCCGATGTGCCACCGCAACAGCCATGGTCCGACACCTCGACCATGACCCTGGAGCAGGCCAAGAACTACCGTGAACAACTCATGCAGGAACGCAAGTTCTTCGTCGACGAACACAACGAGCAGCTCTACGAACGAGAGTTCTCCCTTTGTGAGCACTGAACCTCTTCTGTCC
Source organism: Streptomyces sp. NBC_00287 (assembly GCF_036173105.1). NCBI lineage: Bacteria > Bacillati > Actinomycetota > Actinomycetes > Kitasatosporales > Streptomycetaceae > Streptomyces > Streptomyces sp. NBC_00287. The sequence continues at coordinate 198,062 of NZ_CP108053.1, read as the reverse complement.
TGAATGCGTGCAGGTCAGGAGGGCGTGTACGGCCTGGACGATGGTGCCGATGCGGCGGCTGGAGCTCTGGCCCCGGAGCGGTCGCCAGGTTTCAGTTGTCCACGACGATCGTGTCGCAGCGCCACATCGGGCCGTCGATGGTCTCGTCGGGCCCGGGGAAGTTGGGTATGCCCCATGCGGCCGAGGGACTAGACGGCAGATCCCAGGCCGAGCAGTGCGCGGCGATCCCGTGGGGGGCTCTATGAGCGGTGCTGAGTGGGCTGCGTGGGTTGGCTCTTTGGGTACGATCGCCGCTATTGCGACAGCCGTGGGAGTCGGCTTGGTCCAGCTTCGGGCGCAGCGCAGAATGAGCGCGATCGAGCGGACCATCGTGCTGCATGAAGTACTCACGACTGGCGAGATCGGCAACGCACGGGGCCGGCTGTCCAGGCATATGTGGCGCACCGCCAAGGCAGCCGGCGGCGAGGCCGTCGCATGGCAACCGTGCTGGCAGGAACTGGTGGGGGAGCAGTACATGCACGTCCGGGGCGGTGCCGACTTCTCGATCTACCCGCAGGACATGCAGGCATCACCGGGGGAGACGCCGCTGCGTGACCTCTACTCGGTCCTGTGGGCGTTCGAGCGGATCGCGGAAGCCGACCGAAGTGGCCTACTCGATCGGGAGCTGACGCGGAGCATGCTGGCCGCCCACGCGGTGTGGTGGGCGGTGATGTGCGAGCACATCACTGTGGATCAAACGCGCTTCGTTGCAGGACTGAATGACCTTGCCGCAAGGTATTCCACCGAAGATCTGGCAGCCTGGGCGCGCTCCAGCTTCCTGCAGACAACGCAGCCTCTCCCTGGCCCGCCCCGGCCAACAGGGCGGGCGTGATGCCGCCCGCCCAACTGGTCCATGGCGTTGTCCGCCGCGATCGTCCCGTTGAGGTTGCGTCAGGTCCGGGCCGCTGACCCTCGCCTCGGTGGAGGTGGCAGAGGAGACGCTGGTGAGCGTGCCGACCTGTTTGCCGTGGCCACTGCGGACGACCTGCTGGTCGGGCGGTGGACCGGCCTGCCCAGCATCCTCGATCCGTTCAAGCCCTATCCGCACCAGCGGTGGGCCGAGGGCTGCATAGTTGCCCGCCTGTTCGAGGAGCTGCGTGAGTGCGGATACGCGGGCGGCGTAGGTGTCGTGCGCAGGTACGTGCAACCAGCTCCGCGAAGCCTTTCCCCACGACGGTCCGCCCCGCCGAAGCCCGTCCGTGCGAGAGGTGACCGGCTGGCTTACACGCCGCCCCGACCGCCTCGACGACGACCAAGTTCAACAGCTCAAGTCAATTCTCTCCCGCTGCCCCGCACTTGAGCGGACCAGTCAACACCTGTGGGCCTTGGCCGAGTTGATGAACAACCGCCCGGGCGCGCAACTCGGGCAATGGATCGACCGTGTCCAAAAAGACGACCTGCCGGCCCTGCTCGGCTGCGTCACCGGTCTCGGGCAGGACCTCGACGCCGTCGTCGCCGGGCTCAGCGTGCACTACAGCTCCGGCGCCGTCGAGGGGCACAACAGCAAGTTCAAGATGCTGAAGCGGCAGATGCTCGGCCGTACCAACTTCGACCTGCTCCGCAAACGAGTCTTTCTGACGGCCCGAGCGCGTTCATGATCGCGGTGGTGGTGACCCTCCGTGGCACCGAGACCGAAAGTGATCCAGAACCAGGTTGGGGGTGGCGCAAGTTCCGTGAGGAAATCACTGTCCGTGATTTCAGCGGCGTGTGGTGCGATGGCGGGACTTCACTCGTCCTCGTACATATCCGGGCCGGCGCCCTGTCCACATCTCCGCTCCTCACGAGGTTTGCGTATGGAGGGCGCTTGCGCGGGACGCTCGTCGGATACCGGATGGAGAGGCGCCTGACTGTTATCGCGTCGGCCGGTGCGCTTGGGTTGGCCCAGGACGACTCCGGCCAGGACCAGGAACAGTCCGCACAGTTGGTGAACGGTCAGCACCTCTTTGGCGAACGCTGTGCCGAGCAGCGCGCCTGTAAGGGGGTTGAGCAGTCCCAGCAGTCCGACTGTTCCCGCGGGCAGGTGCTGTAGCCCGGCGAACCAGACGGCGAAGGCCAGCGCGGTGGCGACCAGGGAGACGTAGCCGAACGCGAGGAGCGACGGCGTGGAGAATGCGGGCGGAGGGCCCTCCACGGCTGCGGCGACCGGGAGCAGGAACAGGCCTCCGGCGGTGAGTTGCCAGGCGGTCGCGGCGAGCACATCGGTGGCGGCGCTCCACCGTTTGGCCAGGATGTGTCCGAAGGATGACACCAGCATGGCGGCGGCCGAGGCGAGGACTCCCGGCATGCTTGCTCCTTCCACGCCGGTGAGCAGCATGAGACAGACCCCGCCGAGCCCGATTGCGGCGCCGGCCAGGTGGGCGATCCGGGGCCGCTCGGACACCAGGGGCCAGGCGATGAGCATCATCGTCAGCGGCGACACCGCCATGACGGTCGAGGCGACGCTCGTCGGAAGCAGTTGGGAGGCGGCGTAGACGAGGACGAAGAACACGCTCATGTTGAGCAGTCCGAGCACTGCGGACCGCCACCACCACGCGCCGCGGGGCAGCTGCCTGCGCAAGGCCAGCAGGACGAGGCCGGCGGGCAAGGCCCGCAGGGCGGCCCCGTACAGCGGGCGGTCGGCCGGCAGGAACTCGTGGGTGACGAAGTAGTTGGTCCCCCAGGCCACCGGCGCGACTGCGGTCAGTGCCACCCAACGCAGATTAGCTTCCATGGAAGCCAATATAACTTCCCGGGAAGCTACCATGGGTACATGGAGCATGGTGAACCGCTGGACCGCGTGGCCCGCATCCAGGCCGATTGGCGCCGCGAGCGTCCCGACGTCGATATCACCCCGCAAGGAGTGATCGGCCGACTGCACCGTCTGGCCGACCGGCTTACCGAGGAACTCTGCCTCGTCTACGGCCGCTACGGCCTCAGCGAGGGAGAGTTCGACGTCCTGTGCGCCCTGCGCCGCGCCGGGGAGCCCTATGAGCGGGCACCCGGCGAGCTTGCTGCGCACACCATGGTCACCACCGGCGCGATGACGAAGAGAATCGACCGCCTGGAGCGAGCCGGGCTCGTCACCCGCCGCCGTTCCGACGACGACCAGCGCGGCCGGATCGTCGCCCTCACCAGACCCGGACGCGAACTGATCGACCGGGCGTTCGCCGACCACATGCGCAACGAACGACACCTGCTGGATCTGCTGACGCCCACCGAGGCCGAGGCACTCGAAACGCTGCTCACCACCTGGCTCTCCCGCATGGAACATCCGCGTACTCCCGGCCGCGAGTAACCGGCCGGCACGGGCCCGCCGTGCTCGTTGCCGCCCTCGGGCTGGCTCACTGATAGCGTGCCGCCGCCGGCCGGCACCCACGCGGTGTGGTTCGACAGAGGCATGACGGTGACACGGTGACCTCAAGTCAGGATGCCCACCGCACTCCGTCCGCTGTCCGATCGAGCGCGAGGCCAGCCTGTGATCCTGATCGATGTTGATCCCCACAAGTCGTCCCACACTGCCGTCGCTGTCGATGCTGCGGGCCATCAGGTGGCCCAGCGCCGGTTCGCCGTCAACGCGGGCACCTTCAACCAGGTGATGCGCAGGTGCGAGCAGTGGCCCGAGAGCCGCTTCGCCGTCGAAGACGCCCGCGGCCTGGGCCGCACGCTCGCCCAGCAGCTGGCCGCCGCGGGCGAGAACGTGGTGGACGTGCCCTCCACCCTGTCGGCCCGTGCCCGGCTGCTGGCCACCGGCGGCGATCGCAAGACCGACGCCAACGACGCCCGCCGCGTTGCCCAAGTCGCCCTGTTCCGCCAGGACTTGCAGCCCGTGAGCCTGAGGACCAGACCACGATCCTGCGGCTGCTGACCGAACGGCACGACGACCTGGTCCACGAACGCACCCTCGTCCTCAACCGACTCCACGCCGTCCTGCGCGACCTCCTGCCCGGCGGAGTCCCGGCCGGGCTGTCGGCCGACAAGGCCGCTGCCACCATGAAGAGGGTCCGCCGGTGACCGCCACCGACGCGTGCCGCCGCGACATCGCCCGTGACCTGCTGGCCGACCTGCGCCGCCTGGACCGCCTGGACCGCCAAGTCAAGGACAACGAGGCTGAGATGCGAGAGGCGCTCGCCGTGACCCGGCATCGGCTCCGACCCTGCCGGGCCTGGGCACCGTGCTGGCAGCCAAGGTCATCGGGCACGTCGGCGACGTCAGCCGCTTCCCCACCAAGCACCACTTCGCCAGCTACACAGGCAGCGCACCCCTGGACGCCTCCAGCGGCGACAATGTCCGCCAACGGCGCAACACCGGCGGAACCGCGCGCTGAATTCGGTCCTGCACATCATCGCCGTCTGCCAGATCTGCGACAGCGGGCGCGGGCAGGAGCACTACCTGTGCAAGAACGCGGAAGGGGAGACGCCCGCGGCGGCCCGCAGAGTTCTGAAACGACGGCTGTCCAACGTCGTCTACCGAATCATGAAACGCGACCACGGCACCACGTCGCTGAAGCAGCCTTACACCTTGATCCGTCTTGCGGTCTCCGCGCCCGTATACGTAGCAGAACAGCCGGTCGTCGCTGGTCGGGGCGTCCGGGCGGAGCCAGTTGCTGACATCCACGGCCAGCACGATCCGGGCCCGTCGTCCACCCTCGGCAGCGGCAGGCCGGTCAGCATGCGGCGCAACCGCGTTGGCTCCAGCCGCCCCGGTCCAATGCGGCGTACAGGGCCCCGTGCCCCTCGGTGCTCGACCTCCAGACAGAGCTCGACCAGGGTCTTCACCGGCCCGTCCGCGCACAAGATCGCGTCGGTGCGCTCGAAGAGCGCATCGGCACGGCGGTACAGGCAGTCGTAGAAGTCGACCCAAAAGCGGGACAACACTCTCAATACCTCACGTGCGGGCGCGTCGGCAGAGAGACTCATGGGCAGCGGCCGTTCTTTCATGCTTCGTTACTCGACATCTCGAAGCGTGAAGAACGGCCGCGTCACGTGTCCCCGGATCCTGAGGATCTCAGCAGGTTGAGTGACCTGCGTTGTTAAACGCCAAGGTCAGACCTTGTACAGCCTCCCGCACGAGTAGATTTCATTCGTGGCCGGCTTCCAGTTGCACACGTAGAACCGGACATCCTTGTAGCCGCTCCCGTTAAATCCGCGGCCATTGGTGTAACCATTCGGATCGGCGTAGAGCATGTTCGATACGTGCGGGCCGCTGCGGTCGGTGTAGTGCATTTGCAGCACGCTGCCCCACGTGTTGCCCCAGACAAAGTCCTGAACGGCAGGGGAACCGACGGATATGGAGCAGTACCCACCGCTGTCGCAGCCCCAGTACGAGTACGTTACGGAGCCGTAGCTGTGGCCGTTCGTGCTCCAGCCCTCGAAGTCACTTGCTGCAGCCGCGCCGGTAGCGGCAGTCGACGAGGCGGTCACCTGTGCCGACGCGGCCTGAGCGGGAACGGCCGCAGCGGCAGGTAAGGCCATGAGGCCGAGCGCGAGCGCGGAGCCGAGTGCGGCGGTTTTGAAGGCATGCCGAAGGCGCATGAAGAGTCCCTCTCGGTTGGGGTTGGCGCTTCTCCTGCTGTTGAGGCAGGAGGGCTGGTGCCGAACGAGCCTGCCGTCAGCCGGGAAGATCTCGACTGAGCGGCCGGGCACCACAGAGACTGCTGACTGCTGACGCGCCCAGGCAACGACAACCGGCTGTCCCGGACAGATGCGGGCTGTCCGGGCTGGTCAGGGCCTTGTCCGAATCGCGTCCCGGACAGCTGGGCGTGGCAGAATCCACTGTTGTCTCTCGTGCCAAAGCCGCAGCAAGATGACGTTCATGGGGAACCTGGGGGAGTTGTCGCCGTACGAAGCCCGGGACGCTGCCGCCTTTGTAGAGGCGATGCAGCAGCTCAAAAGGCGTTCAGGGCTGACGTATCGCCAGTTGGAGGAGCAGGCGGCCCGAAACGGCGATGTGCTGGCGCGCAGTACGCTGGCCGACATACTCAGCCGGACAAGCCTGCCGCGCCCCGATCTGCTGGCGGCGTTCGTCCGCGCCTGCGGGGACGAGCAGCGGGTCGGTGCCTGGCTGGACGCCAGGGAACGGATCGCCGCAGATATCGCTGCCGTATCCGGCCCGGCGCCCAGCCCCGGTCCCGAAGCCGACGTCACGGCCGAGGCCCACATGCAGACCGAGGAGTCCAGGGGCCCGCGGCCCCGCCGGACCAAGGGACTCGCGCTCGCGCTCGCGGCCGCACTCCCGCTGCTCGCCGTAGCCGCCTGGGGGCTGCTCCACGACGACTCCGACGATCCGAGCACACCGGCTGGTTCATCCACTGCTTCCCGGACTCTCACCGACGGCTGGATCACTATCCGCCCCGCCCGCACGCCCGACCTCTGTCTGACCGACGGACGCGACCGCGACGGCGCCTACGACAGCGCCGTCGCCGTCCAACTACCCTGCGCCCAGGCCACCGTGCCGCGCACGTACCTCGAACCGGTCGGTGAGGACCTGTACCGCATCCAGTGGCACCACCCCCAGATGGGAAAGGGATGCCTGACCGTCATGGGCGAGGACCAGATCAAGGGGATGCTCGAACCCCGTAAGGACTGCACGCAGGGCACCCTGTTCCGTCTGGAACCCACCGCAGCTGACAGCGCTGGGGCTTTCCGGCTTCGCCCGGCCCACAGCAGCGGGTGCGTCGGCATCGTCGACAACGACACCACCGAGGGAGCCGAAGCGATCGACGAACGCTGTACCGGAGCGGCCGACCAACGCTTCCTTATCCGAACGGACTGACCACCCTCACCCAGGCTGGCTGTGGCTTCCGAGATGGGCCGTGACGCAGAGACACTGCCGGATGGCCCACCGGCTCGGATCCGACCAGGTCTTCCACGAAGGCAACTCGGTCCTGAGATCACCCGCGATCTCAGCTTCCCGGCCGAGCGATGGAAAGGCCCTCCCAGGCGATGGACGACGACGCCCGCTGGGCCGCCGCCCGACGCCTGCGGCACGACGACACCCTCAAGCCCGAAGACCGCCTCGCCGGCCTGCTGTTGCTCCTCTATGCCAGTGGCCCGCTGCGATCTCCCGGCTCACCATCGACCACATCGAGGAGACAAATGGAGGGTGTTCTGCTTGGCCTTGAGGGCCTCGCCGCCCTCGCCCTCGACCTCGTCGCCCTAAAGCGTGTTGCACAAGGCTCTGAACTGGGCATCTCCTGGGTATGGCCGGGGTGTTGAGGGCTGAGCGGGTGTGGGTGGAGACGTTCACCGGGCTGCAAGTGGCTCAGTTTGCACGCCTGTTGAAGGTGGTCCGGGAGCGGGGCGGCAACGGCACGATGCAGGGCCGACCATGGTCCCTTCGCTGGCCGAGCGGGTGTTGGTGGTGGCGGTGTACTACCGCACGAATCTGACGATGCGGCAGCTGGGCCCGCTGTTCGGGGTGTCCTCCTCGACGGTGTGCCGGGTCATCCAGCGGCTGGGTCCGCTGCTCGCGCTCGAGCCCGTCTCCCGCCCGGCGGATGCCGCAGACCGATTGTGGATCGTGGACGGCACGCTGATCCCGGTCCGGGACCGGAGCGTGGCCGCCTCCAGCCGCAACTACCGGTTCTCCGCGAACGTGCAGGTCATCGTGGACGCAGACACCCGGCCGGTGATCGCGGCCGCGCGTCCGGTGCCGGGCACCACTGCGGACGCTCACGCCTGGCGGCGCTCCGGCCTGGCCGCGCACTGCGAGGGGGTGACGGTGCTGGGCGACGGCGCCTATCTCAACTGCGGCATGGCCGTGCCGCACCGAAAACGCCCGGGACGGGCCCTGCTCCCGGGTGAGGAGGACGACAACGCCGCGCACCGCAAGGTCCGTGCCCGGGTGGAACACGTCATCGGCCGCATGAAGAACTACAAGATCCTCCGCGACTGCCGGCAACGCGGCAGCGGCCTCCATCACGCAGTCCAGGCCATCGCCCACATGCACAACCTCGCCTTGGCAGCATGATCAGAACAGCAGAAACCCGGGTCTGACCTGCCCGAACACAGCCTTGTGCAACACGCTTTAAGGGTTGTCCCTTAAAAGATCAGGTGTATGAGGTTGGCCCCACGTGGCCCCGCTTTCCCACTTCTGGGGCGTCTTGGTGATCTGGGTGATGTCCGAGCCGTCGCGCTTCATGATGTACAGATCGGCGTTGCCGCCGGAGCGGGCCTGGGCGAACATGATGTGTTTGCCGTCGGGCGCGAAGCGGGCCAGACCGTAGAAGATGGTGCTGCTCTCCTTCGTGAGCCGGTGCAGGCCGGTGACGTCAGGGCGGATCGTGTAGATCGCGCCGCCTGGGGCGAAGCGCGGGCCATCCGGGTAGGTGGTGAGGAGGATGCTGGCGCCGTCAGGCGACCAGTCCGCGCGGTCGCCCGCTCGCAGGCTCCAGGGGGTGAGCCGCCGGTTTCCGGTGCCGTCCGCGGCCGGGCTGTCGGCGACGTCCCAGCAGGTCCCGTCCACCGCCAGCAGTCGCAGTCCGCGCCAGAAGGCGCCCGGGGTGGCTTCGGTGCCCATCGGTTTCGCGGTCGTGGTGAACAGCACCCGCAGTGGTTCCGGGCCCAGCCGCTGCCGGGCCCCAAACAGCGACGACTTCGCCGGGACATGCCAGGTGCCCAGCAGGCCCAGGCCCCGCAGCCCCTCGACCAGATGCCGCATCACGTCCAGATACGGAGCAGGCGAGAACAGGGCCAGCCCCAGCACGAAATACACCACCAGCCGGGCCGGGAGTAGGCGTTTGCGTTGCTCCACACGACCACAGGCGGCCACCACCCGATCCACCAGACCTGGCGGATAGACCCAGGTCAGCAGGCCTAAACCCGATAACTCAGAGACGCTTGCAGCGACCCGAACCACCCCTGGGACCACTACACAGCAGCGTACGCCCGCAAGCTAACGCAACGGCATTGGCACTAAACCTCGTCTGTCCTGAATGCGTGCACGTCAGGAGGGTGAGTACGGCCTGGAGGAGGGTGCCGATGCGGCCCGCTGCCACCCGGGGCCGTACACCGGACTGCGCTCCGATTGAGCCCGCGGTGTCGTCAGTCCGAGGCCAGTGGGTCGCGGTGGTCCGCCTCGTCCCGTTTCCAGTAGCCCTTCGCGTAGGCGCGGTGACGATCCAGGCCGATGCCTTCCAAGAAGTGGCGGCGGAGGTCCCGGACGGCTCCGGACTCTCCGGCCGCCCACGCCGCGACCCGTTCGTGCGGCGGGACGGGGGCTTTGCGGACTGCGTCCCGGAGGGCTTCTCCCTTCGGGACGCCCGCGGTGCGGTGTACCCACACGAGGTCCAGGTCGGCCTGCCATGACATGTCGGCTTCGGCTTCAGGTCCCTCCACTTCCAGGTAGACGGCGCCCCGCATGCCGTGCGGCAGGCTCTCGGCGATGGTGAGGACCGCGGGCTGGGCGCTCTCATCACCGGCCAGGAGATAGAACTCGGCGTCGGGGTCGGGGCGGAAGGCACCCTTGGGGCCGCCGAAAGAGACCTCTTGACCCGGCGTGGCCGCTTCCGCCCAGCGTGCCGCTGGGCCGTTGCCGTGCAGGACGAAGTCGATGTCGATGGTCGGCTTTGCCGAGGAGTAGTGGCGGACCGTGTAGGCGCGGCCTGCGGACTGTCCATCGAGGGGGTCGGTCACGAACAGCTTCACCCACTGGGTGGGTTGGTCGCAGTGGAAGGCCGACATGCCGGGCCCTCCCAAGGTGATGCGCGCCATGCGCGGGGCGATCCGGGAGACCGACTCCACCGTGGCCGCGTAGCGGGTCCGGCGTGCGCGGAACATGAAAGGTGGCCTTTCCGCGGGATGTCAGTGGTATGGGCGAGATACGGGGCGGGCGTCGGCGCGCGGCGAGCCGGGCCGGTCGGCCAGGGCGGCGGTCAGGCGTCTGACGAATCGGAGATCCATCGGCTGCCCTGTGGTGAAGGGCCGGTAGAAGACGGGGCCCACTGCCAGATCGAGGAGCTGGTCGGCGTCGTGCCGGCTCAGAGCGGGGACCGGGGCGGAAGCGAAGGCGTCGGTCAGCCGTGCGCGGTCGTTCTGCGCCTGGCGCGCCAGCACCCGACCACGCAGTGGCGTGGCGGTCGCCGGGTCCTGCAGCGCATGGCCGATGAGGGCGAACAGAACATGCCCCGTGGAGGACCGTGTGAAGACGTGGCTCCAGTGGGTCACGTGCTGTTCCAGTGCAGCCGCCGCGCTTTCGGCTTGGGACGGCCCAGGGATTTTCATCAAGCTGGGCGCCAATTCACGCACGGAGGCCGTCATCGCGGGGATCCGGAACGGCTCCATAAGCCTGCACAGACGCCTTCAGGCTCCGGGTTCAGTGGAGGCGAACTCGTGCGCCAGCGTGAGGACGTGCCGGGCCGTGGTGTCCACGAGCTTCTTGTCGATCGGCTTGCCGAACACCAGAACCCGGTAGTACAGCGGCCCGAGCAGCAGATCCACGAGGTGGTCGACAAGCCGGTCGTCGACGGTGACGGGGTCAAGGGCACGCGCGAGGAGCGCGCCCAGGCCGGCGATGTCGCGCTCGCGCTGGTCCCGCAGGAAACCGCCACGCAGCGAGGCGGCGGTTTCCTTGTCCAACTGGGCATGCCCGAGCAGAGCCTGCATCACCTGGCCGGCCGGTTCTGCGAAGAAGTCGGCCACGCGCTGAAGGTGGTCCGTGAGGTCGTCCTCGGGGCTGCCTTGCCCGGTACGCCACTCCAGCGCCTCGCGGGCGTCGTCGGTGAGTGTGTCGAGGAGGATGTCGACCTTCGACTTCCACCAGCGGTAGATGGTCTGCTTGGCCACGCCGGCGCGCTGGGCGATGCCTTCGATGGTCAGGGCGGCGAATCCCCGCTCGACCAGGAGGTCGTCCGCGGCGTGGAGGACCGCGAGCCGGACGCTCTCGCTGCGTCGAGGGCCGGTTCGGCTGATGACGGGGTGCTGGTCGCAGGCCGGTTGGGGTTTCCGCGTGGCGCTGATGGTTCTTTCACCTTTCGGGCTTCGAATGGGTCCCTCAATTGTGGCAGGGCCGGGTTCACCGAGATGTGATGTGTGCGAACCGGCTCATGCGGCCTTCTTGGGGGGACGTACCAGGCTGAGCAGGACGCCGAGGGCGAGCGCGGCCACCACGGCGCTGAACGTCTCGCCTGCGGGGCGCAGACTGGTCTGGCGGATCAGGACGCCGACGCCGATGGCGGGCACTGCGAGCATCGAGTACAGGATGGCGAAGAAGGTGGAGACGGACGCGCCCCGGTGCTGTGGCGCGCTGCGCGTGGTGATGCTGCCGATGCCGTGGCCGACCGCGATGCCCGTCGCGAGGCCGTTCACGGCAGCGCCGGCGAGCAACGGGGTCAGGGTGCTGGTGGCCATGGCCGTGGCGATCAGGGCGGCGGCGCCGATCAGGCCCAGGCAGGCCACGGGCAGCTCGGTGCTGGGCTTGAGCGTACGGACCAGGAGCTGACCGAAGGCCGTGCAGGCGAAGGCGATGAAGACCACCAGCCCGGTCAGAGAGTGGCTGGACTCGTTCAACACGGTGCCCAGGAACAGCCCTGTCACGGCGGTCAGTACCCCGAGTACGGCGAATCCGGCGCCGCCGGCCATGGCCGAACGCAGGAAGTCCGAGCGGATCTCGGCGGGAACGTGCAGGGGCTGGAACTGAAGCGAGAAGCCAGAACGGTGCTCTGAACTCTCACCGTGCAGCAGGACGCCGAGCGTGCCGATGGCGGCGAGGACGAGCATGACGACCCAGGGTGTACGCAGCGGGGACGGCGCGAGATTGGCCAGGATTCCGGCCAGGAGGGTGCCGCATGCGAGGCCGCCCATGTTCGCGAACAGGGCGAGGGTGGCGGGCTTGACCCGGCTGTTCTGGCCGAGCCGTTCCGCGAGGGAGGCGGTGGCCGCACCGGTGACGAGGGCCGCTGAGAAGCCTGAGACAACCCGCGCGACGAGCATCGCCGCGACGTTCTGCGCCAGTAAGAAGGCGACCGCGGCGCATACGGACAACAAGGTTGCGGCGATCAGTACCGGACGCCGTCCCACCTGGTCGGAGAGGCGCCCGAAGGCGAGCAGGCCGACCACGACGCCGAGGGCGTAGACGGCGAAGACCACGGTGACGGTGAACGGGGTGAAGCCGAAGGCGTCTCCGTAGAGCGGGTAGAGCGGTGTGGGTGCCGTAGTGCCCGCCATGGTGATCCAGAAGGCGAAGGCCACGCTGAATACGGCGAGACCGCTGCCGCGAGCCCTTGTCGAGGAGCCTGCCGGGCTGACGGCGCGGAGGGTCGAGTTCCCCACTGAAGTGGCCTCTCGTGAGTGTGGATGTGGAGCGGCAACGGGAGGGAGACATAAGGCAAGACTTACCGTTGCGTCTACCGCGGGCGTCAACGAAGCGGGCGCACCGCAGTTCGGCACGGCCGAGGACTTCGCCAAGTACGAGGGCGTCACGCGTCTTTCGCGGTTCAAGGCCGTGGGCAACAAGCTCGACTTCGGCACCGAACAGAAGATCCTCGACGTTCCAGCCGACCGGGGCATCTGCTGCCACGTCGGCGGCAAGACCTCGAGGGGGCTCGCGCGCAGGGTGTCGGCGGCGACCTCGTTCCGGAGCGCCGAGGAGCCACGTCCGGTGGGCGACCCGCTCGTGACGTCACGGCACTGCCCGGCTGGTCACGCCGGAGTGCGGCGTGACCGGGGCACGGCGCGACCGGGAATTGGCTCGTGCTTCCGGCAGGCCACTGCGAGACCTCCGGAAGACGGGCGACCGGACCCGCGCCCCGGAGTCCTCCGACGTGGCTCCAGCAGTCGTATGGTTCGGGGTGATTTATGGTGACTCAAGGAGTATGCCCCTACCGGAGGTGCAATGATGCGCGCCGCGGCAGCGATCATCTCTCTGGCTGTCGGCGTGGCGCTCATCGCCGCGGCAGCGGCTTGTGACCAGGACGGGTCGGAGTCGTCGGACGTCCAGTACGGCGACTGCCCGGTCTCGGGACAATACGGGGAGTTTCACCTATCACCCGAGACGGCGGGTGCCCTCACGGTCAAAACGACCCTGCCCGCGCCCGGCTGGTGGAACGGTGACACGCCGGACTCCGTCAAGAGCGGCTACGAGTACTGCATGGCCGCCAACATCGCCTACCGGTCCGGACTCGACCGGGTGAAGGTGAAGAACGCCCCCTTCCCGGAGGTCGTGTCCGGCCGGACCAAGGACTTCGACCTGGCCCTGGCGCAGATCACGATCACCCCGGAACGGAGCAAGGTCGCCGACTTCTCCCCGCCCTACCTCTCCTCGACCCTGGGAGTGCTGATCAGGGACGGCGAGAAGATCAACGAAGACAACATCCGTGACGTCCGTATCGGAGTGGCCGAGGGCACCACGGGCGAGGAGTTCGTCGCGAACCGCCTCAAGCCGACCAAGCCCGTCACCGCCTTCGCCAACGACCCGGAGCTGATCACGGCGCTGACGGAGCGACGGATCGACGCGATCGTCCACGACACGACCATTCTGCTGGCGTATCCCCAGAAGCAGGACAGCGGGGTGCGCCTCGTGGGCCAGTACAGGACCGACCAGGGTTACGGCGCCCTCTACCCGAAGGGGTCACCCGACAAGGACGAGCTGGACCGGATCGTCAGGCAGCTGATCGACGACGGGACGCTCGCCAAACTGTCGGCCGTCTATCTCGGGGCTGCTTTCGGCCAGGACCCGGCCAAGATCCCGTACCTCACGGTCGACGACGGCTCCTGAACGCTCCGGGCGTGCGCGCACCCAGGGTCGTGCGGCGGTCCCGTTTCCGTCCTGCTTCACAGGCCCGCCATCAGGAGGCCGCTCAGATCCCCGGCGGCTCCGGAATGGAGTGCCTGCTCAGCCCAGATGATCTTGCCTCGGTCGGTGTACCGGGTCCCCCAGCGGCGGGACAGCTGCGCGACGAGAAACAGACCACGGCCCCCCTCGTCGGTGAGGGTTGCGCGGCGCAGGTGCGGGGAGGTGCTGGTGCCGTCGGCGACCTCGCAGATCAGGCTGTCGCGGTCGCGCAGCAGCCGCAGACTGATGGGGCTCGCTCCGTACCGGATGGCGTTCGTCACCAGTTCGCTGAGGATCAGCTCGGTCGTGAAGGTGGCCTCGCCGAGCCCCCAGGCATCCAGCCTGCGGGTGGCCTCGGCGCGGATGCGGGGGACGGCCGCGGGGTCGTCGGGCACCCCCCACTCCGCGACCTGATCCGGGTCGAGCAGCCGGGTGCGTGCGACGAGCAGGGCGATATCGTCACTTGACCTGGTGCGCAGCATCGCGTCGAGCACCGCCCGGCAGGTGTCGTCGGGGGTGGCGCCGTCCGTATCGGCGAGCGCCTCCCTCAGCATGCCGAGCCCGATGTCGATGTCACGGCCTCGGGCCTCGATCAGTCCGTCGGTGTAGAGGACCAGTCGGCTGTCGGCGGCCAGCCGGAGTTCGGCCGTCTCGACCGGCAGACCTCCTCCCACGCCGAGTGGCGGGGCGACGGGGATGTCGGGGAAGGTCACGGAGCCGTCGGGCGAGACCAGCGCCGGACCAGGATGACCGGCCCGGGCGAGAACACACCGCCCGGAGACCGGGTCGTAGACGGCATACAGACAGGTGGCACCGGTGACGGCATCGGTCTTGCCCTGGGCCGCCGCGTCCTGGTCGATCCGGCTGATCAGGTCGTCCAGGTGCACGAGAAGCTCGTCCGGAGGCAGGTCCAGGGCGGCGAAGTTGTGCACCGCGGTCCTCAGGCGACCCATCGTCGCGGCGGCGTGCAGACCGTGTCCGACGACGTCGCCGACCACGAGGGCCACCCGGGCCCCCGGCAGCGGGATGACGTCGTACCAGTCGCCGCCCACTCCCGCCTGGGCGGGCAGGTACCGGTGCCCGACCTCCAAGGCGGACACCTCGGGGAGTGCACCGGGCAGCAGGCTGCGCTGGAGGGTGACGGCCGTGGTGTGCTCGCGGGTGTAGCGGCGCGCATTGTCGATGCACACGGCAGTCCGTGCGGCGAGTTCCTCGGCGGGGGACAGGTCGTCCGACTCGAAGGGGTCCTGCTCCGAACGCCAGAACTCCACGACTCCGAGCAATTGGCCTCGGGCCCGGAGCGGCACCGAGATCATGGAGTGGATACCGTAGGTGATGACTTTCTGGGCCCGCTCCGGGTTCTGGGCCCGCCATCCGTCGGCCGCGGCGAGGCGCGCCACCAGCACCGGCCGGCCGGTGGTCACCCCGATGGCCACGGGGTTGTCGGGCGCGTAGCGCATCAGCGTCCCGACGGGGTAAAGGGGCGCATCCTCCCGGATGCCCGCGGCTGCGATGCGGCGCATGTCCAAACGCGCCCCCGTCGGTTCATCACCGAGAAGCACGGGCTCCACCAGTTCGACGGTGGCGAAGTCGGCGAAGCGCGGGACCGCCACCTCGGTCAGCTCCTCGGCGGTGCGCTTCATGTCGAGGGTGGTACCGATCCGCGTACTGGCCTCGTAGAGCAGTCGCAGTCGCCCGCCCGCCACGTCCGCCCGGCCCGCGAGGGCGCGCAGCTCCGTGGTGTCCCGCAGGGTCGCCACGCTGCCCCCCTTCGGGCCCACCGGCCGCACGTTGACCGCGAGCAGGATGTCCCCGGCCAGGAAGACCCTGTCCGTGGCTGCCTGGCCCGATCCCAGCAATTCGGCCAGGGCCGGGTTCAGCCCGAGCCCCGTCACCGGCCTGCCCTCGGCCTTCGGCGGCAGTGCGAGCAGTCGGCGCGCCTCGTCGTTGACGAGCAGCAGTCTTCCGTCTCCGTCCAGAATGATCACGCCTTCACGGACCGCGTGCAGCACCGCTTCGTGGTGCTCGTACATGCGGGTCATCTCCACCGGCCCCAGGCCCCGGGTCTGGCGCCGCAAGCGCCCGCTGACCAGTGCCGACCCGCCCGCGGACAGGAGCAGCGCGGCACCGCCGGCGGCGAAGATCACCGGCAGTTGGTTCTGCACCACACTGGTCACCTTGTCCACCGTGACCCCCACGGTGACGAGGCCGACGGCGGTCCCCTTGTCGTCGAAGACGGCCACCGTCGAGTCGACCGCCTTGCCCAGACTGCTGTCGAACGTGGTCTGGTGGGGCTCGCCTTCGAGCGCCTCGCCGTAGGAGGTGGAGACGTGCTTCCCGATCTGGTCCGGGTCCGGGTGGGTCCACCGGAAGCCGTAGGGGCTCAGCGCCACGACGTAGTCGACGCCGGTCTTCATGCGCACCGCCTCGGCATGTGGCTGGAGTTCCGCCGTTGGGTCATCGCTCGTCATCGCCTCCGCGGTACCCCGGGCGTTCGCAAACGACTCGGCGGCCACCAGTGACCGATCGCCGGCCTCCTGGATCGCGCGGTTGCGGTCCTGGATCACGAGCACCACCACGGCCGTGGCGATGAGCAGCAGGAGGACCACCAGTTGCAGCAGGAAGACCTGACCGGCGACGCTGCGTGGCTTCAGCAACGACAGCACACGTCGGCCGGCCGCATGGTGACGGGCCTCCGGGCCGGTTTCCGGCGGCCCGGCCTTCGGCGGCACGCGGTCGCCCCGTCGGCTCGCCAGGACGAATCGCCCAAGTCTGCCCATTTTCTCAGTATCAGTGACCGGCCCGGCGGGCGCGGCTCAGGACGGGCCCGCCGGGCCGGTGCCGCGGCAAGCGGGGAGTCGTCCGTATGCGGACCCGGCGGCGGACACGGCGCACCATCCCGGTCCCGCACCCGACGGCCCGCCCTGGCCCGAAGGGAAACGAACCGGGATCCGCGGGAACCCGGGCCGAGGCGAGCCCGCGGGCGGCATCGGCATCGTGGGCATGCCAAAGTCGACTGGGCTAACACTCTCGCGCACCATGCTCGGGCAGGCGGTGTAGATACGGCCGGAGCGTGCCGCGCCGCCGGAGTGGCTGCCCCGGTCGTACGGCTGCGACTGCTCGCCCTGCCGGATGGGGTGGTCGCACGCCACGTACATGCGGACGCCGGTCAGCGTCCCGTCGTGGCCGCACAGGGCCAGCAGCGACCGCGAGCGGGCGGGTGTGGACCACGGCGTCGTACACCAACGGCCTGGACGGCGACCCACGTCCGGCGTGCCTCATCCACGCAGGCGAGCACGCAGTACCTTGGCGCGTCGTCAGCGGGCAGTACCGCGGCGGCCTGGTCGACCTTCGTGCCCTCGCGGCTCTTGGCGGAGGTCATGACACTGCTTGCCGTCGCCGTCGGCGAGGCAACCGCTCACGATCGCCGTCGTCAGCACCCCCGCAGATGGTCGGCCATCGTGCGCCGGGCGATGGTGAGCAGCCAGGCAGTGAACCGGTCCGGCTCGTGCAGCCGCGGCAGTCCGGGCGCACCATCAGACGCCTGGACCGATCGTCCTTGCTCGCAGTACCTGCCTGTCCCGCGTCCCGCATCACCCAAACGGTCGGCACCAGCGTAAGAAAGGTTCACAGCATCGGAGTCATCGCGCGTTGCCGTCTTTTAGCTCGCAGACTTCACGTAACAGGCGACGTGGCAGTCAGTAGCCAGGAGGTTGGCATGGTGGATGCGCCGGATGAGGACGTTGAATTCCGCAGCGCGATCAAGGAAGTGTTCCTCAGGTACCCGGAGGCGCAGCGCAAGTACGCGCTGGCGAGCCTCGACCTCGAAAATCGGATGAAGATTGATTTCGACAAGGAGGTCGGAGTCTCCAGGGTCGAGGGCAGAAAGATCATCACGGAGTTCCGGGACCGTGAGTCCGTGATCAGGATGCAGCTCTGCCTGAAGTGGAACTTTGACTACACGCAATGCCTCCACTGGGAGGAGGCGCCGGAGTAGCAGGTGCAAGGATCCCGACCCTGGTGCGGTCTTGTCGGTACCTGCTCGGCTCAACGGTCTCCTCGGCGGCGGAGAACTGCTGCACGCAGACGGCCACATAGGAGCGAGGAAGACGGCCGCAAGGCTGATGCGTGAGGCCTACAAGGAAGCCCTTCATGCATGGGAGCAGGCTCAGGACGATTGGTGGGAAACCGCCGACCGGTGATTCCGGACGCCCCGGCCTTCACCCCGCCCGAGTTGCCCGATGACTCCGCCCGAGTCGACCTTCGCGGCCGCCGTCTCCAAGTCATCGTCAAGCTCGCCACCATTCATCTCACCCCGGACAAGCCGGAGTACCCCGGGGGTTCCTGGCATGTCGAGGGGATGATGAACGAGCGGATCGTTTCGACCGGCATCTACTACTGGGACAGCGACAACATCACCGAAAGCCGGCTGAGTTTCCGGGCGGCACTCGACGAGGACGAAGATGCTCTGAACCAGGTGCTGGGATCGGTATCGACGCCGGCGGGCCGCTGCCTGGCGTTCCCGAACATCCTGCAACACCGCGTCGGCTCATTCCGCCTGACGGAACCCACCCGCCCGGGATATCGCAAAAATCTCGACCATGACCCTGGAGCAGGCCAAGAGCTACCGTGAACAACTCATGCAGGAACGCAAGTTCTTCGTCGACGAACACAACGAGCAGCTCTACGAACGAGAGTTCTCCCTCTGCGAGCGCTGAACCTAGTCTGTCCTGAATGCGTGCAAGTCAGGAGGGTGTATACGGCCTGGAGGATGGTGCCGATGCGGCGGGTCGAGCATCTGGCCCGCCGGGATGTCGCCCCACCCCACCCTCCCGACTTGCAGGACGTCTCAACTGATTACCTGCACTCATTGGTGCAGGTGATCCAAGAGTCCGTCGGGCATGGGGTAGGGGCGTTCTTGGGGTAGAAGCTGCTGGGCGACTTCGAGGTCGCCGTCCCGCACATGCCCGTGGATCTCGCGCGCGAGGGCGGTTATGTCGGTGATGGAGACCGTCCACTCGTCTGCGTAGCGGTGTGCGGCTTCGCCGACGAGCCCGAGCTGCAGCGAGCGGTAGTGAAGGGGCTGCAGATGCATATCGCGCTCGGGGTCCCATTGAACTCGAGCAGGGGCCCGCTTCAACTGCCGCTTCCAGGCGGCTCGGTCGGAGTGCAGCCCGCGCTCGTAGTGGGACAGACATGCGTGCTGCAGCGCCCACTCGAAGCCCTCGCGGGTGATCTCGACTGCGAGGACTGCTTCCTGACCCTCCTTGGTCCCCCATCCACAGCGGTACATCATCCACAGGAAGGACGGCTTGATCCACGTCATCCGATCTCGCTTCCAGGTCGCCGGGAAGCGGCCCTCCTGGGCTGCGGGCAGGCCGATCTCTGATGCATAGGCCTGGTAGACAATGATCGTGGAGTCGGTGTAGCGGGCGCGGATCTGGTGCTTGAGTTCTGCCACGGTGACAGCGTGCGGACACTGTTCGATGCGCGCCATCGAATTACCTGGTCGTCGATGAGGGGAGGGCCTCGGTCAGGAAGCCTGCGTCGATGCCGGTCCAGATAGCGGCGATGGGTGCCTCCGTGCGGTTGTGCTGTTGGCTCTTCCCACGCACGACCTCGCTGTCAACTCCCTACAGAGCGATGATTCGCAATTCCCAATCGGCAGCCGAGTCGTCGCGGGGCGCCGAGCGGCAAGTCAGTCGATGGACCCGTGTGACGGCGATCGGTTGGCCGACGTGCTGCAAGGGCGGGAGGACGTGTCCGGGCTCTGCGACGGGCAGCTACGAGGATGCGCGAAGCAAGGGCCTGATCGTACGGACGAGTTCCTCGGGGTGATCCCACTGCGGCGTGTGTGCGCCCGGGGTCTGCACGACCTCGACCCCGAGTCGGGCGGCGAGCCAGGCGGCGGCTTCGTGGAAGTAGTCCGGTGATTCCTGGCCGACCAAGACCTGGGCAGGGGCGGTGATGTCGGCGAGCGTCGCATCGTCGGGGCGGTAGGACTCGAACGTCCCCATCTCGACGCCGAAAAGAGTCTGCCCGTTCGAGGTCATCCTCTGGCGCAGGTCCGGGTCCAGGCGATCCCAGTTTTCGTCGTCCGCAGCGAATCGGATGAAGTGCTCTACGGCTGTCTGAGGCCCCCCGGCGGCCATGCCCGCTTCGATGACCGGCCCCACGACGGCTTGGGCTTCACCCGGGTTCTCCAAGACTGAGAAAAGCGTGATCTCGTGCAGGAGGGCGCCCCGGACGACGCCCGGGTGGCGGATGAGCAGGTCGAGGGCGGTGATCGCCCCATAGCTGTTGCCGAACACGGCGGCGGGAGCGAGCGCGAGCGCGGTGAGAAGTGCTGCGGCGTCGTCGGCCTGCTCAGGTACAGAGGTGGCCCCCCACCCGCTGGGGCGGGGACTGCGGGAGTTGCCGCGCCGGTCGTAGGTGAGCACGGTGAATTCGTCGGCGAGCAAGTCCGCGACTCGGTCGAAGTGTCCGGCATCGCCGGTCGCGCCGGAGATGAACAGCACCGATGGACCATTGCCCCGAAGCTCGTAGTAGATGTCTGTCCCGTTCACGGCAATCGACGGCATAGCGACTTCCTCAGCTGGACGAGGGCCTTCGCGCCTCTGCGAGATCCTGCTGTCTCGCTACCTGTGCGCGTTGGACGCCGCGCGCGGTGTCGCCTGTGGTGGGCGCGTCGAGCGGCCAAATGGCGGTCGCCGACTGTCCCTTGTCATCTTCTAGCTCCCGTGATCTCGTACGCAGCCCTCCGCTCGCTGAGTATCGATGTGGACGGTTGGGGCGTCGTCGGCTTGCGCTGCTGAAGCGCCGTCAGGATCCGCCCCCAGCAGCGGAATGGGCAGCACAATGCGAGGGAGGCGGGTGTACGTCCGCCAGGAGTTCACGGATTGCTTCCGCGCCTCCGCGTGCCCGTAGTGGGTGAGTGCCCGCTGAGGGTGAGTCACAGGCGTCCAGCGGGGCGTGGACACGTGCCGTGGACTCTGCCTCGATCCCGGACCGTTCCCTGTCGTTGGCACGGTGTGCGTTGAGCGCGGGAGGTGGCCGCCTCGCACGTCCTGCGGAATTGCCGGAAGCGGCGGGCCGTGCGGCGTCGCCATCCTGCCGTGGGCGGGCGCTTGCGCGACCTTCCCGGCCTGCGCGCACGAGTTGGCCGGATCGGGGCTCAGCTGGTGGCGCTCACATGGGGCCGGGCGGTGGTGTCCTGGACGAGGACCAGGGCGGTTACGAGTGCGGCCAGGAGGGCCAGCGCGACGAGCGAGGGGACGAAGGTGACAGCGGGTCCGGCGACGAGGCAGACGGCTCCGCCGGCGAGGAGGAGTGGGGAGCGATGGTGCGTGGTGCGGATGAGCAAGGCGGCCGAGGCGAGGAGGAACACGCCGACGCCGCCGGGCAGGGCCCAGGCAACGACACCGTGGAGCGGTTCGGCCAGGTCGTAGTGGCCGGTGTCGGCGATCTGTGTGAGGGCCTTCTTCATGCCGAGGGCAGTGATCACGATTCCGGCCACGAGTGGAAGATGGAGGAATGTGTACGCGTCACGGGCCAGCCGGGTGCGGTCGTCGCCGGTCACGGTGGTCAGCCGCTGCTCGACCGCCTCGGCGAGTTCACGGAAGTACAGGCGCCACAGCCCTGCGGAGATGAGCAGTCCCAGGGCAGCACCGGCTACGACCGGGGTGCTCAGTGCGAAGCCGGAGACGCCGACGCCGATGGCGACGATCGACTCGCCGAGGGCGATGATGACGATCAGGCCGTGGCGCTCGGCGAAGTGGCCGGGTGAGGCGACCCGCCAGCCCGATTTTCCGGTGAAGAAGATGCCCAGGTAGTCGATGACCACGGCGGCGAGCCAGATCAGGATCTGGGTCGTGCCGGTGAACGCCGCACCTATGAGGAGCAGGGCGAAGGGCGGGGCCACCGAGAGCAGGGCGGTACGGCGCAAGACGCGGTGCAGTGCCTGATCGGTGGGGTCGGAGAGCCAGTACGTGACCAGGTGCAGGACGCGGACGGCGCCGTAGCACAGGACGAAGACCAGGGGGGCGGGCAGTCCGCCGGGCGCGTCGTCGTAGATCTCGGGCACGGTCAGCGACACGATCAGGACGACGGCCATGACGGAGACCAGCACGGTGAACATCGCGCCGGAGTCGGCCCGTACGACGTTCCCCAGCCAGGCGAAACAGCACCAGCACCACCACAGCAGCGCCAGCGCGACCATCCCGCCGAGCAGCCGCAGCCCGCTCGGGTCGGCTGCCATCAGCGCTGTGACCTGAGTGATCGCATACACGAACACCAGGTCGAAGAAGAGCTCGGCCGGTGTCACTCGGTGGCCGCCCTCGGTGGCGACCAGTCGCGCCCCCTCGCTATTCGCTACCACAACTCCCCCTCCGGGCCGCCCCGCGGCCACGGGCGGAACGATAACCCACTGGCTTTGGCCGAGGATGGCTGTTGCTGCGTACTGGAGTTCGCTTTCCGCGTATGTACGGATGAGGGAAGCGGCCCTCCGTTTCGGGCGGCCGAGCCCGGCCCGGATCGGCGAGGTGGGACACCCAGGTACGCACGCCGAACTTCTGAGGGCGCCCGGGCGCGGAGCTGCTGGGTTGGGTGGACTGGCTGCCCGTCATGGGGTGATGCAGAGGGGCCTGTTGGGGGTGTGGTCCGGGCCGCGTGGTCGCGCCTGCGGCCTTCTGGGGGTGGGCGTCGGGGGAGTGTCTTGTGACATGCCGTTATCCCTAGACAGCCTATATATAGGCTATGTAGAGTACGAGTATGGGGAGTTTGCGTATGACCCTGCAGACCCAGCTGGTGCTGCGGGCTTTGCTGGAAGACCCCGCCAAGGAGCGCTACGGCCTTGAGCTGTGCGAGGTGGCAGGGTTGCCGTCGGGCACGATCTATCCGATCCTCGCCCGCCTGGAACAAGTCGGCTGGGTGGACAGCACCTGGGAAGACCCGGCCGTCCATGAGGAAGCCGGCCGTCCGCGCCGTCGCTTCTACCGGATCACGAAGGACGGTGCCGAACGCGCGCGGGACGCTCTCGCCCGCGCCTACCGCGCCCGTAAACAGCCTCTGCCAGGGTGGGCCGCCCGCCCGGCTGCCGATGGGGGAGTGTCATGAGGGCCCGGCGCCGGTTGTCGCCCCGACCGATCAGGCGCCGCCCCGGCACCCCGTCCCTGGACAGCGTCCTGGCCGTCGTGCGAACGCATCACCCGGACGCCGACACCTCGCTCATCCAGCACGCCCACGATGAGGCCGACGTCTGGCATGCGGGCCAAACCCGCCGCAGCGGCGACCCGTTCCTGACCCACTGCCTCGCGGTTGCCGCCATCGTCGCCGACATCGGCATGCCGCCGGCCGTGATCTGCGCCGCCGTGCTCCACGACATTGACGACACGGCCTGCCCTCCGGGCCGTGTGGCCGAGCACTTCGGGCAGGAGATCGTCGATCTGATCGCAAGCGTCCGCACCGCCCAGCTCAGCACGATCCCACTCAGCGCCCTCAACTTCGACAGCGCAACGCGGGCAGCGCTTCAACCCACGTGCGAGGAGGCCGTGCTGGCCATCCGCCTCGCCGACCGGTTGCACAACATGCGCACCATCGCGTTCGTCGCCCCGACCAGGCGCTATCGCGTGGCCCGTGAAACCCTCGACGTCATCGCACCGTTGGCTCGTACGGCAGGCCTGACCGAGGTGAGCCGTGAACTGTACGACCTCTCCTCGGCCGTCCTCCAGCCCACCTCCACCGCGGCGGTCACCACCCGCACGCTGTCCATGCTGACCCTGTTACTTCCCACCCCGACGCGCGCCCGGTGGCGCGAGGAATGGCACGCCGAACTCGGCACTCTCTCCACCCGTCGCACCCGCACTCGTTTCACGCTGCGAGTCCTCCTCAGCACACCCAGGCTGTCGTGGACGCTGCGCCGCCCGGCCTCCGGGGAACGACGATGGTGAGCACCGCGGCCCGTATCGCAGGTATGTTGGGTGCGGTGGCCGCTTTCGTGATTGCCATGTCTCGTGGCGGCCTGCCCGCCTGGACGACCGGAGCATTCACGGCAGGCGCTCTTGTCCTGGTCGCGGTCGTCCTGTTCGTCCCCAGCGAGACACCAGCCCGCCGACTGCGTCAGCTCATCCAGGCATGGCGGATCCCCACGGAAGCTCCCATCGGGCCGGAGCCGGTGCAGATTCCCCCGGCTCCACCCCCGCCTTCCCAAGACGGCAGATGACAGCGGTCCCCGTCCCGCGAGATCCAGGCGGCTGTTCACCCCGCTGGGGTGTCCGGAACGCGGAATCGAACTCCTCGACCGCGTCGACGAAATCAAACGCCGCGCTCCTGGCCGCCGTATTCGGCCGTACGGCGGCCAAGTGCTGCGGCTCTCGCCCGCACTGCCCGGCCGCGCCCACGACCTGACGCGTCCTCCAGGTCCTGGATCAGAGGTTGCCGAGGCGGGCGTTCTATGGCCTCAACGCGTGTACGTCGTGGGGTGACTGGCAATGCTGTCACGGCTCCGAGTGGCGAGCCTGTGGCCCGCATCCGCGCATGCTCCAGTTGACGTCGAAGTTGAACTGCTTCTTGGCAGTGGGCAGTCACAGGGTTAACGTGCCTCGACCGTGTTCTCCCGAACTGCCGATCTGTCTGTTGACCTGCCGTGAGAGGACCGTTATGTCCGCACGTCATAGAGCGGCGGTGACCGCCACCCTGGCCGCCGCCGCACTGGTCACCCCCCTCCTCGTCGCCGGGCCTGCCACCGCGGGTGCCGACAACCCGAGCTGGGCCCATCGGGGTGACGCACTGGCGAGGAACCTCGTCAAAGAGTCCACAGCCACGGGCGCCTTGCGCCATCTGAAGGTCTTTCAGGCGATAGCCGACCACAACGGTGGCACCCGCGTGGCCGGTTCCAGGGGCCACGAGCAGTCCGCCGCCTACGTCGAGGCGGTGCTCAAGGCCGCAGGGTACGAGGTCTCCCGTCACGAGTTCGACTTCGTCTACACCGACGAGATCGCCGAGTCCCTCTCCGTGGTCTCGCCCACGCCGCGCGACGTTCCTATCCAGCTGATGACGTACACCGCCAGCGGCCCCGAGGGCGGGGTGACCGCGGACGTGGCAGTCGCCCCCGTGGACGCCGACAACACCCATGGCTGCGAGCCCACCGACTTCGCCCCCGGCGCCTTCACCGGCAAGATCGCCCTGATCAAGCGCGGCGGCTGCACCTTCGCCGTCAAGCAGGCCAACGCCCACGCAGCGGGCGCGGCCGGTGCCGTGGTCTACAACAACACCGGGGGCACGCTCAACGGCACCATCGGCGACGCCACCCTCGGCAAGATCCCCACCGGCGGCATCACCCAGGCGGACGGCGAGACGCTGGCCGCCGAGGCCGCCAAGGGCCCTGTGAAGGTCACCCTCGACATCCGCGAACTGCGCGAGAACCGCACGACCTTCAACGTCGTTGCGGAGACCCGCGGCGGCGACGCGGCCAACACCGTCTTCCTCGGAGCGCACCTGGACTCGGTCACCGACGGCCCGGGCATCAACGACAACGGATCTGGCTCAGCCGGCATCCTCCAGGTCGCGCAGAAGCTGGCCAAGTCCCAGGGCAAGGTCAAGAACAAGGTGAAGTTCGCCTGGTGGTCGGCCGAGGAGTTCGGCCTGGTGGGCTCGGAGGCGTACGTCGCCTCGCTGACCGAAGCGCAAAGGAAGCAGATCAAGCTCTACCTGAATTTCGATATGATCGCCTCGCCGAATGCCGCCTACTTCGTCTACGACGGCGATGACTCGGACGGCACCGGCGCCGGCCCGGGCCCCGAGGGCTCGGCCCAGCTGGAGCAGGGCATCAACGACTTCCTCGATTCCCAGGACATCCCGCACGAGGGCACCGACTTCACCGGTCGTTCCGACTACGGCCCGTTCATCGAGGTCGGCATCCCCTCCGGCGGCACCTTCACCGGCGCGGAGGGCATCAAGACCGAGGCGCAGGCCGCGAAGTTCGGCGGCCAAGCGGGTGTGGCGTACGACGTGAACTACCACGCCCCCGGTGACGACATCGACAACATCAACATGCTTGCGTTCGACATCAACATCGACGTCATCGCCGATGCCGTCGGCCACTACGCGTACGACCTCGAACCACTCACCAAGCCGGTGGAGTCCGCGCCGACGGACGGGGACTCCGGCAGCGGCGGCGGCCTGCACGACGGCCACGAGCACGTGAGCGAGTAGACGATCCACCACCCAACGCGCTGCGGCCTCCCGCCTGGGGGGCCGCAGCTGCGTCACAGACACCCCCACCGAGTGACCGGCTCTGTCGACCGAACGACTACCCCCCTCCTGGCGTAGCTGGAGGTGCCGGACGCTGAGCGCGCCCGGGAGCACGAGGACGCCTCAGATGGTCTCTTCCTGTGACAGCGACCGGGACGCTGCGCAGCAAGTACGCCTGGTCGGCCGACGCCTTCATGGGGTAGGAGCGGGCTACGTCGTTCCTCTGCGCTGGTGCGGATGGCTGAGTGGGGAACGGGGTGTTGTCGAGCGCGCCCCACTGACCGATTCCGGCCCTGGTTGCGCATCCGCTGCGGGGTCGGGGAGTTCGATGTCCGGGGCCATCGACTGCGCAAGCCGGGCCTGCGCACTCGCGGCATCGTCGGCGACGCTGCTGCGCAGCCACGCGTGGACGAACAGCTGCGCATAGCCGGCCGCGTCGGCGGCCACCGTAGTGGTGCGCACCGTGGACGGCTCGGTGGGGGTAGCGGCCTGGACGGTGGCCGGGGTGGTGGTGACGGCGACGCCCAGGGCGATGGGGCCGGCCGCGATGAGAGTCCACACGGCGATGTGTGTGAGGCGTACGCGGCGCCGCATCGCGTCGAGTGCGAGGCCCGCGGCCATCGGTGGGGTCGCCTTGCTCCTCGAGGCTTGCTTGCCAGGGGGCATGGTCAATCTCCCAGGTCAGAAACGGATGTTGCTGACGTCGAGGACATCCGCCGGGCCCGACCGGACCACCGACCACGAGACCCCGACCACGGTCACGATGGGGTCACGAAGTCATGGTCGGCTCCGTGGTCGGCCCCACCGCGGCCCGGACCAGGTCCCGGCTGTGACCGGCGGCAGGGCCACGTTCGGCACCTGATGCCCGGACCGACGGCCGCCGGCGGCCAGTGCCGCCGAAACGGCCCACCCCGCATCTCGACGCACTGAGGCAAGTCACGCCGCAGTGTCGGGCGGCTGCGCAGTGTGTGCTCCGGGCCTGTGCAACGCGCGAGGGGAGACCCGGCGAGGGGCTGTGCGTAGGAGCGTTGCGCAGCCTGACTGCGCAGGATGCAGGGCAGGTTGCACACCCCCGCTGCGCAGCCGGCCGTTTCAGGATGCGCAGCCGCTCTGTGTAACTGCTGCGCACTGGGCTGAGGGTGGGGTGGTCGGGTCTGTGGTGGGGCCAACCACAGAGCCGACCATGACTGCTGGGCAGCTGCGTTGCCGGATCGTGACCGTGGTCGGGGCCTGCTGGTCGGTGGTCGGGTCGGGTCCCGCGCGTGAGCTGAGTTCATGGACCACACCCCGGTCTCCGCATCTGGGACCACCGACCGCCGGTCTGCGGCGGGCCCGGTGTGTTCCGGAGACCGGGCGTGGCCCGTTTCGGGGGCCGGGCGGTGAGCCGCTCGGGGATGGGGATCCGGCGCGGGGTGATGGCGGCCGATCAGTTCACCCAGATCGCCAACGGCCTGTTCCGCGATAGCCGGTTGTCGTTCAAAGCGAAGGGGATCTTCGGGTACGTCAGCACGCTTGGTCCGCGAACGCGAACGCAAACGCGGCCCCGACGGAACCCTCGGCGCGGCCGCCTACGTCGTCACTGACCTGCCTGCCGTGCAAAGCCTCAGGTCGCAGCCAGAGTCGGGTTTTCCACCAGTGGATGAGCCTACGTTGGCCGACCGGCCCCTTAAGAACACTGCGCCTGGCGAGGACCTGTGCCCGGCCTGCATCGGCTGGCCGCCCTGCCGAACCTGCCCCGGCCCCACTCCTCGGCGCGCCCATGCCGACGGCGACGGCGTGCGCCTCCGCCTTGGCCACCCACCTGGAAGGGAGCAGTCCGTGACCGACACGATGGCAGCTGCACCCGCGAGCACCTCTTCATCCACAACCTCAGACTCTGCATCGCCCGAGAACGGCTCCTGTTGCAGCTCGCCGCCCCGCAGGCCACAGCACGTCGGCTGGTCTTGATGCCACCCGAGGGCCGGGGCAGTGGCCCTGGGATGCCACCGCCCGGGCCGAGAATGCAGCCTCGTGCTGCCCATCAGGGGGAAGGCGTCACTACACCGCTTTCGTTGACGGTGAAGCGACCGTTCTTCGCCCAATTGAAGGTGCCGTCCTTGATCCACTCGATCACCGCCGCCTGGACCGTGGCATGGGGGCCGGCCCAGGGGCGGCCGGGGCGCCCGCCGTAAGGCGTTCCTGATTGCGGGGTGCAGCGCGGTCCGGAGCAGCCCTCCCGCAGAATCGCGCGATCCCCGCGCTCGTAGTCCTGGAGCTCTGCGCGTCCATCACCGAGGTTGCGTTGCTCGCGTTCCGGAAGCGAGGGCCCATCGCCATCAAGTTCGACGGCCCGTTCGAGGGCTACGTGGGGGCGCAATGTCAGAGACCGCTCAGTGGCTCAAGGACTGGCATGCCGCACATGAACACGATCTTCACTCTTGTGGGATCAGCTCTGCCGTGAAGCGGCCCCGTCCCAGGAACCTCGCCCCGGGGGCGGCCGAAGGCCACGGCAGTGAGTCTCACACTGGAATCAGACGAGCGCACGTGGATGGCGTTCCTATGGGAATCGGGTGCCACTTCACTGCTCTTCATCGACTCCGGCACCGAGCACACCTGGCAGGACCAACCAGTACTCACGTCAGAGAACGACCTGCCACGGAGCCTGGCGCCCCTCGTGAAGCTAGTCGCAGCAGCTGCCGACGGAAGTTAAAGAACAAGCGGACGGGCTGTTCTCTATCCGCTCACGTGGTCGATGGGGTTCGAACAGCGTCCTGGTTCCGGTGAGTTGGCCCGTGTGTGGGCATGGAAGAGGGGCCTCTTGGTAGCTCGCGGTTGTCGAATCCAGCGAGAATCAAGAGGCCCTGTTGTCGAAGTGTCGCGTGGTCGCGGTCGCTGAGTCCAGTTCGTCCACTCGTGGGTGTGACTGCCTCGCCCATAGGTTCCGCAACGCGGCTGACCGAGCAGTTCGTCGGCCCCGGTATGGCTCGGACATGAGTCATGCCGAGTGGGCCCTGGTGCGGGATCTGGTGCCGGTTCCGGGCTGGCTGGCAGGCCGCGGGGGCCGCCTGGAGGGCTACTGCCATCGGCAGATGATCGACCAATGCCACGTAGTTAAGGGCGAGTTGGCGGTGTCAAGCCATCAGGGAATGTGATCTTGTAGGTGCTCGGTGCCGTACGAATGAGCCGTCCGTTTCGGGCCCAGTAGCAGAGTTGCGCGTTGAAGCCGCTGAGGATGCGTCCCGTAACGGTGAGGCCGAGGCGTTGTGCGATCTCACGGGCGTGCATGGACTCGTTGGAGTTCATCGCCAAGATCTGGCAGACCCTGTCCCAGCGGCCGGAGTCAGCCCTGTGTCGGGCATGCGTGCCGGTGAGGCCCGGTGGACGAACGCTGATCTCGATGGTCGTGATCGACGTGCTGCCGCGAGATCGACCATCGCGATTCCAGTTGTTGTAGCGGGAGGTTCCGCATTTCACGATGCGGGTGGACAGCCGCATCCGACGGCCGGGAAGCAGCGTCTGGAGGACGCGGGCACCGATGCGTCCCACCAGGTCGCAACCGATGATCGGCTCAGCGGCGGGAGTGGATCCGGCTGAGCTGATGACCGTGTCGCGGGCGGCTTCCAAAGCGACGGTGAAAGCGGCTCGGTCGGGATCGCAGCCGGATGCCGTCTCCACCGCGGTAACCATGACAGAGCGCAGGGCTTGATAGAGAGTGAGCAGTGCCCACATCTCCTGCGTCAGCCCCACCGGGTCCTTCGAACGCAGGACTCGCCCCTGGAGCAGAGTGTGACGGAGCGCCAGGTATGCGATCTCGATCTCCCAACGCTCGTGGTAGAGATGCACCAGGTGGTCGGCGGGGTCGCTGGAGTGGTCGGTGAGTGTGGTCAGCAGGCGGTAGGTCCCGCCGAACACGCCGCCGTCGGCGGTACGGGAGCGGACCTCGGCCTCGATCACTCGCAACGAGAGGTCACCGATCCGGGTCAGGTAGGAGCCGTCGGGCAGCAGTGCCAGCACCGGCGGGCGTCGGACGCTGGTGGCGCGAATCAGGAACTGGGCCCCTTGAGCCGCGATGTCTACCAGCAGTCTGTTGCTGTCGAAGGCGCGGTCCGCCAGAACAAGCATGTCCGAGGTCAGGTGGCCGACCAGGTCGTGAGCGTAGTCGGTTTCACCCTTGCTGGCGGGGCCGAAGACGGCGCCGATCAGGCCGCGGGTGCCGGTTTCGCACAGAGTCATGAGCATCAGCCGGGGGTAGCCCGTTGGACCGTGACGGCGCTGGGTTCGGCCGAGCCAGGACCAGTTGCGTTCGTGGTCGGGGACGTTCAGGCTCCCGCAGCCGTCGAAGGCGACCGTGCGCCAGCAGCGGTAACGCACTCCGGGCGTGGACGGCTGGGCCAGCGGGCCGGCCAGCACGTCGAACAGCTGCTTGAGCGGGGCCACGCCGACCCGCCGACGGAGATCGCGAAGTGCCTTCTCCGATGGTCGCGGCACCATGACGGTCAGTCCGGCCACGAGTTTGCCCCACACCAGGCCGGTTCCCAGGTGCCCGAACAACCCGAGCGCGAGTACGAAGTACACCCCGACGCGTGAGGGGAGACTTCGCAGTCGTCGCTCGCGAGCCCCGGTCTCGTCCAGCACTGCATCCACCAGCTCGAGTGGGATGACCTGCGTCAACTCACCGATATGACCAGGCGCGAACACGTCGGTTCCGCCCGTGACAGACTGAGCCACAGGGCCTCTGCTTCCTCAGGTAGATCTTGGTCGATCCCCTGAATAGCAGAGGTCTCCTCTTTCTCACCTCACCCTTGACACTGCCAACTCGCCCTTAACTACGTGGCATTGGATGATCGACGCACTGCGCTTACCTCGTCGACAACGGGATCAAGTGGCGGGCGATGCCGTCCGATTTCCTGCCCTGGCCGCGTGTCTACGCCTTCTTCGCCCGCTGGCGGGACACGGGGCTCGTGAGCGAGCTGCACGAACGGTTACGGGAGGCCGTCCGCGCCTACGAACGCCGCGGTCCGGAGCCGAGCGCGGGGGTCATGAACTCGCAGTCGGTGAAGGCGGATGCCACCGCCGCCCTCGCCTCACGGGGGGTTCGACGCAGGCAAGCGGATCAACGGGCGCAAGCGGCGAACGACCACCCCCGCCAGCGTCATCTGGGAATCGTCACTTGAAGTAGTTCACGGGTGCCGAACAGTCTCTCCGGGTTTCGGTGTGAACCTCACAGGCAGTGATCTTTATTCGGTCGATTCCGCCGACGAGGTCCGTGTCGCCGATCCACCTTCCTGGCTGGGGGAATTCGTCGCTCATCGAGCGGCTCGCCGCCGGCCGACGGCAACGACGCATCGAGGCCGTCCCCGAACCGCTGCGGCAAGCAGTCGTCGCCTTCAACGCCTCCCGGATGCGGGCCCAGGACCGAGCCCGCCGCGCGGGCACCCGCCCTCGCAGCAATCACACCTTGGAGACAGCCCTGGCCACCCTGCGTGACCTGGCCGTCTTCCTGGTCGACGAACGGGACGAGAACGCCTGGACCCTCGTCGACGTGGACGACGTCGAAGCTTTCCTGTCCACCCTGCCCAAGGGACGCAAGCGGCGGCTGACCGTGCTGTGGCAGTTCTGAGTGGCAGCCAGTGCCAGAGAATCCGCTGGTCAGCAGTCTCGCCATACCCCAGACTCGGACGGGCGCGAGGGGCCCTCGGTAATCAGCGCAGGGAACCCGCGACCGAAAGAAGGGAACGAGGATGGCCCTCCTGCGACTCGTCTGGGTCCTGTCCGGACGTGGTTGGGCCGACTGCATCGTCAGCGACCACCAGGCGGAAGCCGAACTCACGGCCTCCTATGTCACCACGGCCCCCGAAGATCTCTTGACGGCAGTAACACGTCTGATCGTCGGCGAGACCGAATGTCGAGCGCAGTTCGAGGCCGAGCCCACCGCCTTCCGATGGATCTTCTACCGTGCAGGCACCAACGTGTGGATCCGCGTGCTGGAGCTGACCAACGGTAGTGCCCACGACAACACGGGGACCGAGATCTGGTCCACCCAGCAGGACATCGACGTCGTGGCCCGAGCAGTGATCCGTTGCTTCGACGAGGTCGTGAGGGAGTACGGCGAGAGCGCATACCGCGGCAAGTGGGGTGAGCACTTCCCCCGAGCCGAGCTCGAAGCCCTCAGGGCCGCGTGGCGCGAACGTCGAGGCGACTGGGCAGCCTCCTCGACACCATCGAACCCGTGAAGTTTCGCCAGCACCAGGCACGGGTTCGCCGGAACATGTGCGCTTTGCTGGTGCCCGGTTGCTGGTGATGAACAGAGACCTGCCCTGACGTTCGCCGACGAATTCGTAGAGGTCGTCGGCCTGGGCCGCGGACAGGTGGCGCATCGCGAAGTCGTCGAGGATGAGGACGTCCGGGCGGACGAGTTCGCGGATCCGCTTCTCCCAGGTGCGGTCCGCCTGGCCGCTGGCGAGGTCGGCGAGGATGCGGCTGGTCTTGGCGAAGCGGACGTGGGCGCCCTGGCGGCCGGCGAGGTGGCCGACGGCCTGGGCGATGTGGGTCTTGCCGACGCCGACAGGGCCGAAGAGAATGACCGACTCGCCGGCGTGAGCCAGCGTAGGGCTCCCAGGTCGCGGACCTGTGCGGCGGGCAGTTGCGAGCCGCGGTGAAGTCGAACTCCTCCAGGGTGACCCGCTGCTCGAACTTCGCGCGCTGCAGGCGGCGGCGGTTTCTCGGCGGGTGATCTCGTCCTGGCAGAGGATTCTGGAGGAAGTCGAGGTGGCCGAGCCCGCCGCCGTGGGCCTGGGCGAGGCTGGTGTCGAGGGTTTCCAGCATGCCGGACAGTTCGGCGAGAGTCAGGAACGCCGGCCGCGATGCCGCGCCCGCGACCGTTGGTTCGGTCGTCGGTGCGCTCGGCCGCTGCGAGCTGTCGCCCTATGCCCTTCGGGTCGCCGCTCCGGGCGGGGCAGTCGGCCGGGCCGGGCCTGGAGGAGCGGCGTGGTCAGCGGCTCGCCGTGTGGGTGCTGGTGGTCAGTGTCGTTGGGCTGCGACGGCGCTTGGGTAGGTGTCTCGTGTGACGTCGTGCGGGGTGATGCCCAGTTCGTCGAGGACGGCACAGATGTCGTCGAGGGCGGCCGTCAGGTCGTCCTCGTCTACGAGGGTCTCGATTTCGAGGAAGGTGCCGTCGATTTAGGGGACGCGTACGAGTATGGCGAGCATCGGTCGACCGCGGGCTTCGAAGGCGTAGTTGCGGCAGCGTTTTTGGAACGCGATCCGCGAGATGTAGCAAGGCCTTGCAGGATGGCGTGTGCTGCGTCGGCGTCCCCGACGAGTGTCTCGTGTTCGGGTTTGGAACCGGATGCCTCGTTGACCGCAGCGGCCTTCCAAGTGAGGACGGTGCGGGTGCTGTTGGGGCCGTGGACGCTACGGACGCGCAACTCCTGGTCCGCCGTCACCAGCGAGCCATCCCGCCGGTCGAAGTAGGTGTCCTGGTACACCTCCACGCAGGCCTGCACGCGGTCGCGCATCACCGCCGCCGCGTGGACGCGTGCCTTCAGCTCTGCCTCGATCACGAACCGTTCCCCTTCTTGTCAGACCGTACGCTCAGCGTCGGCGATGGCTGCCCCGAGCATCCGGCCAAGCCCCCGCCAACAGCGGGCGGTACGGCGGCTCAGTACCGCCCCGGCGCCGTGGGGGAACGGCGGCTCTCGGGGCGGTGTGCCGTACCCGCGAGTGCTGCGTAGAAGGGCCCGCCAGGCGCATTTCTTGTGTGGTGCGGCCAGGGGTGCCGTGCGGGACGTCAGCTGCGGCTGTGCAGGCTCTCCGCCGCGTCGAGGATGAGGTGCCAGGGGTACTCCTTCAGTTTGCCCTGGCCGGGCTGGTTCGGTACGAATCCGCCTTCGCCGTACAGCACTTGGACGCCCATGTCCCGTAGCTCGGCGACACTGCGCTCGAACTGTCGGTGCTGGACGTAGGCCGCGTTGACACGGCCGGCGACGGCGTCCGCGAGGGTCGCAGCCAGGTCTCCGTCGTATGTAGTGTGCGGAAATGACAAGAAGCGAGCGACTCGCAGAGCAGCTGGACTGGTACTGGCACAAAAACCTGCGGCCGCGGCTGGACGGTCTTACCGATGAGGAGTACTTCTGGGAGCCGGTGCGCGGCTGCTGGAGCATCCGCCCACGTGGCGCGTCGGCCGCACCGATGTCGGAAGGTTCGGGGGAGTGGACGATGGACTCCGCGTCCCCTGCCCCGGTGCCGGCGCCGGTGACCACGATTGCCTGGCGGCTGGCGCACATCATCGTCTCCTGCCTGGGCTATCGGGTCGGATGGTACTTCGGCGGCCAGGACGTCGACTCCCAGACATTCGCCTACGCGGGGACCGCTGACGAGGCGCTGAAACAGCTCGATGAGATATACGGGAGATGGAACGCGGGGGTCCGCGAGCTCTCGGACGCTGACCTGGAGAATCCGCCCACGGTGGGTCCCGAGCGGTTTCCCATGGAGAACAGGATCCTGCACGTCAACAGGGAGCTGATCCATCACGGCGCCGAGATTTCCCTGCTGCGCGACCTCTACCGCTGGCAGGACGGAACCGTACCGCGCCGAATATGACATTCCGGTAACCGGCGATCGAGCTTCGGACACCTACGGGGACTCCGTGACGCTCCGTGGCTGCGAGCTTCAGTGAAGCTGCGCCTTCTTGAAGTAGCTGGTCAGGGTGGTGGCGTGAGGGTCGTTCGGGGTGGTCCTGCTGGTGTTGGGCGGATGTCTCGGGTGTAGATCATCTGTCAGTGGGCTCCTTCGAGGTTCGTCACCCGACCGTCCCTTCCCAGCGCCTGGAGATCCGGCGCCGACTCGGCTACCTGCCGCAAGAGTTCGGCATCTACCGCAGCTTCACCGTGCGCGAGTTCCTCTCCTATGCCGCATGGCTGAAGGAGATGCCGGGCACCGCCATCCCCGCCGCGGTGGAGGATGCCGCCGACCGGTCGGGCTCGCCGACCGCATCGACCGCAGACTGCGGGCCCTGTCCGGCGGGATGAAGCAGCGCGTCGGCATCGCACAAGCCATCATCAACGACCCCGAGCTCCTGCTCCTGGACGAGCCGACCGCAGGGCTCGACCTCGAACGCAGAGATGAATTCCACGCCCTGCTGCGCGACATGGGACAGGCCGCCTGCATCGTGCTCACCACCCACCAGCTCGACGACATCACCGAAGCATGCTCCACCGCGACCGTTCTCAGCCGCGGACGCATCGCATTCCGGAACGGTCGCAGAACTGGCAACCGCAGGGGGCTACACGGCAGTCCTGCGCCGAAGCCAGCGCAGGAGACCACGGCCCCACCCACCCGGCACGTCCTGAACCACAGGAAGCCCCTCGTCGGCGTTGACCCCGGCAGGAACTGCGTCCCACTGCGGGGTTGGGATCTCGGACAAGCCCCTGAGCCCTCGACCTGCTGCTCGCCGTCGGGCAGCTTTTCGCGCTCGTCGTCCGCAAGCAGCTGGTCCTGGAGCAGGCAGCCCTGACGGGCCTCGACGAGGACGTACTCGACGAGCTGTTCGCCGTCCGCGTGCGGGACTTCTCCGCGCACCCAGTCGAGCTCCACGGGAAGGACTGCGCGACCGAGGAGCAGCAGCTTTGGGCGCTCGGCGCGGTCCGCGCCCGGCGGTCGACGCGGCGCGTTCGCAGCGCGTTGAGCCCTGACACGGGCCTACGAGATGATGCCCTGAGACCCCCACGCCGCCTCGGAACGCTTGGCGCAGGGGGGCCACCGCCGTGCTGCCCCAGGCGTTCGCCGCTGAGGTGCAGCGGTTGCCCGAAGGACGAGGGGGTGGCAGTACTTCGTAGGCGGCTCAGGTGTGGAGGCGCTCGCGGACCTCCACCTCAGGCACGAACTCCGTGGGGAACAGCGCCTCCGCCGGCTTGATATGCCGCAGTTTGATCGGCCGCACGGCGATGGGGAGTCGTTTGGCGAGTTCGGCGACACCGAAGGCGTCGTCCAGATACGACCGTTGAAGCACGCAGTTGATCTTGACCTTGAGGTCGAGTTCGAGCGCCCGGTCGATCGTCGCGGGATACCCGCGGGTCTCCGCCGCCCATGATCTCGGTGGACTGTGCGTGATCAATGCGGTGCAGGCTGATGCTCAGGTACGTGGGGCCAGCATCGTGCAGCGCGTTCAGGGTCAGCCTCGGCGGAAGTTGCCGTGGCTGGTCATGCCGGCGGCCGACTGTTGGCGAGCCGGTCGGAGTGGCTCCGATGAGGGCGAGGATGTCGGCACACAGCGTCGGGTTTCCGCCCAAGCGGTGTGCCTTGGATCCCAATGAAATGCGAGCACTCCGCGCGCAAGTCGGGCTCCGCTCATTTCATGGCGCTGGAGATCTCAGTAGGGCGCGAGGACGCGGCGCGCTGAGCCCCCTCCGAGACGGGGATTGCGTCTTGGTAACTCATCAAGTCAGAAGCTTGCACTTGATGTTAATTAGCGGGCTCCCTAACGTTCTCGGCATGAACCTCACCGTCCTCGCGGCCTCCGGCCGCACCGGAATTGCCCTCACCCGGCAGGCGCTGCGCCGTGGTCACACCGTGACCGCCATCGCGCGTGATCCCGAACGGATCGCTCTGCCCGACTCCGTGAACCTGCGCAAAGTTGCGGGGGATGTGAACGACGCGGCCAGTATCGCCGCCGTTGTGGACGGGGATTCCGTGGTCCTCTCCGCGCTCGGTACGGACCGGGCCGGGGTTCTCCTGTCCGGTGCTCGGGCTGTCGTCGCCGCCGGCCCACGGCGTGTCATCTGGCTCGGTGCCTACGGCACGGGCAAGTCGGCCGATGCGGCGGGGGAGGGCGCGGGCGTGCTGGCCAGGGTGCTGGGCGACCGGCTCGCGGACAAGGTCGCGGCCGACGACACCGTTCTCGCGGCCGGGGGCACCGTCTTCCATGCCGGGATGCTTGGTGATGGGCCGGAGAGCCCTCGTCGGCGCACGGTCGGTCTGGAGTCCGCGCCTGCTTTCGACTTCGGTGCGGTGGTCAGCCGGGAAACCGTCGCCGCGGCGATGCTCGACGAGGCCGAGGCGCCGGATTTTCCCGGGGTCGTGGCTCTGCCGTTGGCGGAGTAGTCAGCAGGCGGTGATCTCCTCGAGCGACGCCCGGACCTGCTCGCGGAGCCAGGCATGGGCGGGGTCGGAATCGTAGCGCTGATGCCAGTTGCAGTTGAGGGTCGCCGCCGGGGACTCGATCGGCAGCGGCAGGGCGACCAGGCCGAACGCCTCGATGAGCGGGCGGCCGAGAGTCGCTGTGCAGGTGACCAGCGCGTCACCGCGGGCGGCGATCTGCAGGGCGGTGGACACCGTGGCCACCGCCGCTACCACCCGGCGCCGCAGACCTTCGGCGGCCAGCACGTCGTCGATCGGTGCGGTGAGGCGGCCACGCCGGGAGACCACCACGTGCGGGTGCGCCGCATAGGAGGCCAGGTCCAGTCCGGCGACGCACGAGTGGTCCGCGCGCATCGCCACGACGAGCCGGTCGTCGCCGAGCGGCTCGGACCGGAACTCGGGCAGACTCGGTCGACCACCACCTATTTCCAGATCGACGCGGCCATGACGCAGGTCGTCGGC
This sequence comes from Streptomyces sp. NBC_00287, assembly GCF_036173105.1. NCBI lineage: Bacteria > Bacillati > Actinomycetota > Actinomycetes > Kitasatosporales > Streptomycetaceae > Streptomyces > Streptomyces sp. NBC_00287. Next base: position 160,451 of record NZ_CP108053.1, on the reverse strand, counting down.
GTCGACGGCCCTCTCCGCCAGCACCCGCAACTGCACTCCGGAAGCCCGCTCCTGGATCCTTTCGACCAGTACCGGTACCAGGGATGCGGCCACCGCATCGTGACACTGGATCGTGAAGGTGCGCTCCAGTTCGGCCAAGTCCAACTCGCGGATCGGGCGAAGCACCTCGTGGGCCTGCCTGACCAGCCGGTGCACCTCCTCCCGCACCGAGATCGCGTACGGGGTGGGGGCCATGGAGTGGCCGGTGCGCACGAGGATGTCGTCCCCGGTGACGACGCGCAATCGGCCGAGGGTGCGGCTGACCGCGGGCGAGGACAGGTGCAGCCGCTCGGCCGCGCCTCTCACGCTGCCCTCCTCGAGCAGGGCGTCCAGCACGGTCAGCAGATTCAAGTCCAATTGCATGGAAGTAAATCCTAACCAGATGCAGATCCACTTCGATCAACTTACGGAGCATGCCATGAGCCAGGAACTGCTTGCCGCGACCGTCACCGCCGTCCGCCACGCCGGCGCCCGGATGATGACGCGCTATTCCACCGAGTCACGTCAGCCCGGGCTCCCCGAACTGCTCGCGGACCTCCAGGCCAACGACGCTGCCGTGGTCGACATATTGCGCCCGGCGTTGACCGAGGCCCTGCCAAGTGCGGGCTGGCTCAATGACGAACACGGATCGGGGCCGATGGCCGGGGGCGAGTGGTGGCTCATCGACCCGGTCGGCGGCAACATCAATGCCGTGCACGGCATGCCCGACTGGAACATCGGCGTGAGCCTCGTGCGCGACGGCCGCCCGGTGCTGGCGGTGGTCTACGCCCCCGTCCTCGACGAGATGTTCACCGCGACCGAGGGCGGCGGGGCGTTCCTCAACGGCGTACGGCTGCGGGTATCGGCCAAGACGTCGCTGGACGGCGCACTGGCCGGGACCGGCCAGGCTCAGCCGGGTCACGACCCCGAGCTCGCCCAGCGGGTGGGCTCCGCCGTTACCGCGATGCTGAACTCCGCCCTGTACGTACAGGTTTCCGTACCGGTGACCGGCCAGCTCGTCCAGGTCGCGGCGGGCCGGATGGACGTGCACTGGCAGTTCGACAATGTCCGGTCCCACGCGGCAGGTGTCCTACTTGTCCAGGAGGCCGGTGGCGTCGTGACCGACATCGAGGGCAAGCCATGGGAGCTGGCCACCGAAAGCTACCTCGCCGCCGCGCCGGGCGTGCACGCCGCCGCGCTGGAACTCCTCACCGCATGACGGAAGTCCGGACCGGCCCTTCTCATCACCACGACGAACGGGAGAATCACGCATGACGACTACCGTGCCGGCCGGGCTTTGTCGGCCCCGAGGTGGTTGGGGCGCGTGCGCGGGTGTCCGCCTTCTGACTGATGCACCCTGATCTGCTCCAGCACGGGGATCAGTTGCGGGGCATCGCCCCACTGGCCGGGTGTAATGACGAATGCCAGCAGGCGGCAGCCGGCCTCACCCACCAGGTGGATCTTGCAGGTCAAGCCGCCGCGTGAACGGCCCAGAGCTTCGTCGGGACGATGGCGCGGCGGCCTACTGCGTCTGCCGGCCATCTTTGGCGAACGGGGTCGGGCTCCCGCTGCATGTTGATTGGCCCGACAGGAAGTGGAGTCCAAGCACACCATCCTCCAGTCGATCCGGCCCTCAGCATCCGCAGCGGCCATGAACGGCCCGCAGGATTCGCTCCCAAGTGCCGTCCGCCGACCGCCTGCGACGCCGGTCAGCGAGCGCACGGCCCTGCGTCTGGTCCCTGGCACGCTGCACGCGAACCAGCTCCTGCGACCCGCGCCTCCCCCGGCTGAACAGCTGCCGCAACGCGACCGATCCCCGGGCGAGTGCGCGGGCGCGGATGCAGACGTTGCCTGCCCCGGGCAGCATCCGGCCCGCGCGCTACGGATGCCGGGACGCCCAGCCGCCCCACCCGGCCGACCAAGCGCACTCAGGGCGGCGCCGTTCAGCCAGGTCGCGGGCATCGCAGAATGTATGGACTCTATGATCGTCCCTTGGACGCAGGCGGGGTGCGGACGCGGAATGCCAGGCGTCCCGCCCGCCCGATGTGAGGGGGGCTGCAGGCCCGGCTTCACTCCCACGACGCGCTACGCCACCGCCGACATTGCCGCCCAACTGGCCCTTGCCCGGGCGCCTCGCCACCGCCCTCTTCTCGTTGAGGGCCATCACCTCCCTGGCGGCCCACCTTCACTGCCGTAGGCGCCTGTCGCACGCAAACGTCACGCTCCCGTCCGACGGACACTCGCTGCGCTGAGCGCACAGCACAGCGCCGAAACCCACGACCGCGCACCGGTCGTCCTATCCGCCCGGTAGGAGCGCACCACGAACCTGTCCGCGGTCTAGGACGGGCCGTCGAGCGGCCGGAGGAAGCGGCGCTCGTACCGCTTGATGCAGCGGGTGTCACGGGCCAGCTGGAACGCCTCTTGGCACTCCGGGTCGGACATGCTGTCCGTGCGGTACTGCTCGTAGGCGGCCAGGCTGGGAAAGGAGAAGAGGGCGTAGGCGATGTCGCTGTCGCCCTCACTGGGCAGGAAGTAGCCGTGGTGCGTCCCGCCGAAACGGTTGACGAGCCGGACCCAGCGGCGACCGTACTCCTCGAAATCCTCAAGTTTGTCGGCGTCGATCTCGTACTTCAGATGAATGGTGATCATGCCTGCATGATGCCGTGTGACGGTGCGGATTGCGTGGGCAGAACCAGCAGACCGCACCGGCGTTGGCGCATGGTGCGGAGCGTGACCGCCTTGAGAGCGGACGAGGTCCCTGGAGGGCCGGGGGCCCGGGCAGGAGGGATAACTGATGGCATCGACGGCGTCCTATGACGAGATCGCTGACTGGTACGAGAGCGAGTTCCTCAACCGCCCGCGTGCCGTAACAGGAGACGGGCACCCCCTGAGCCTGGACGTCCTCCTGAGCGATCTTCTGGGTGAAGGCAGCGGCACCTGCCTGGAGATCGGTTGTGGCACCGGCATCCACGCAGACCGCCTCCGGGCGCTGGGCTGGACCCCGATCGGCGTCGACCTGTCCGGCGGGATGCTGCACTATGCGCGTGAGCGGCTGCCGGTCGCGCAAGCTGACGCCGGGCACTTACCGGTCCGTGACGGTTTCCTGCCGGCGGCCATCGCGGTGATGGTGCACACGGATATGCCCCGGTACCCGGAGGTGCTGCGTGAGGCCGTCCGGGTTCTGCGTCCGGGTGGCGTGTTCGTGCACATCGGTGTCCATCCCTGCTTCTGCGGTGGATTCGCAGCTCGCGGCCACCGTGAGGCAGTGGTCATCCGCCCCGGCTATCTCGACGGCCGCTGGACCAAGGCGTCCTGGACGGACAAGGGGGTGCGCGACAAGGTCGGCGCCACCCATTGGCCACTGCCTGAACTGCTGCACGCGTTCCTCGACGCCGGTCTGACACTCGACCGGTTCGCCGAAAGCGGAGCCCCCACGCCGGCCGTGCTGGCCATCAAGGGCACCAAGCCTCGGTGATCCAGTGTGGACACTGCTGCCCCGTCGTTTCCCGCCTCCCCGTGATCAGCTGAGGAGTTCAAACCGCCCAGTCGTTCTCTGCCCGAAGCCGCCGGCGAGCGGCCTCAAGCCTGTGGCCATAGTCCGCTGCGAACAACTCGGGAAGCGTCTTGTCCAACGTCCCGGCAATGCGATGGATCGGTGACCACACCGCCGGATCATCGATGACGCGACCGAGGTCCGTCATCTGGAGCTTCTCCAACCAATCCGACAACACCAGTGCTTGATCGCTCGTGAGCTTGATCGTGACCTGGCTATCGCTCATGCGCCCACCCCAACACCCTGGCACTCAACTTCGCCCACCCGAACCTACTGGCCCGTGCCCTTGACCGAACACATAGGGGCACCACCCCCGCGGCGAGGAGTGGAAATCTAACGGCGGATCCGACGATCACGGGAGAGACGTCAAGTGACTGGTACCGCCGTGGAGTTGGAGACAGTGGAGCCTGTCGAAGGTGCCCAGTTGGGGCAGCTTGCGCCCGTGTCCGACGAGCAGCGGGGGCACTACTGAACCCTGCCTCCTCAGGGATCCCAGACGCCGGTGCCCTCGGCGGTGCTGACATGCTGCTGTGATGACTGGTGTGTGGGATGAGTGGTTGGCCACCCTGCCCAAGGACAAGCAGGACGTGGCGGGTGAGCTGCGAGATCGATTCGAAGAACTGGGCGCTGAGGATCCGGAAGGCTGGACGCGTTCGGAGATCAGCGAGAACATCCCGCAGCTCGCGCGCTTCCTCATACTGAGGGCCATCCGCCGACAGGCGGTCGATTCGTGGGCCCGTGCAGGTGCATTGACTGCTATTCCTGCTGCTCAACGGCTGCTGGCCGCTGGGGCTGACCCGGGTGACCTGCTTGGTCTGGTTCAGAGCGCCGTTCACGATACGGCCTTTGCCGTACTCGAATGCCTCGACGAGGGCCGGGATGCCGAAGCCTCGGAGGAACACCCGGGCTGGAGCCTGGTGGAGGTAGGGGGAGCCCACGCTGGACCGAGTCGCAGGATCGAAGGACTCCACGAAGATCTCCAGCCATAGACCCGATCGGGCAGGATGGCGGGATGCCTGTTGATGAACCATGGGGAGCAACTGCGATCTCGACTGCGGATCGGCGAATGCTTGACCGGGACCGTCGTACGCGGGGGGGCCTCGCGCACCGGCTGTTCGGCCGCGCGGGCGGTGTCGAAACGGCAGCCGATGCCAGGCGTGCGCGCCGACTGGGCGGACGTTGATGCTGCCGTGTTATCGCTGGCGCCTGCCACTACTCCGGTATAGCGTTGTGATTCAGCAGTCGTGGTTCCGAAGTCTCGTTCGCCCGTGATCGCATTCACGGGCGTTCTTGCTGTTCAGCGCCTCTCCGGACCAGGGCGATCACCTCCCGGGCGCGCAGGGTGCGAGCCCGTTTTCCCTCGAAGGAGACGGCTATGGCCAAGGGCACAGTCAAGTGGTTCAACAGCGAGAAGGGCTTCGGGTTCATCGAGCAGGAGGGCGGCGGCCCCGACGTCTTCGCTCACTACTCCAACATCGCCAGCCAGGGCTACCGCGAGCTGCAGGAGGGCCAGAAGGTGGAGTTCGACATTACCCAGGGCCAGAAGGGCCCGCAGGCGGAGAACATCCGCCCCGCCTGATCCCGCAAGCCTCGGCAAGGTCCGGCTTCCCGGTTCGGAGGGCCGGGCCTTTCCATGTGAGGATCCCTCCGCCGTAGCGCGCGGCTGGGACCGGGTTCCATTGCGGAACCACGGGTCGGTCGGCACCCACTCGGTAGCCCGGCCGTCCGGGCCCAGGACCGTGCCGGCTCGATTCATGTGCCGCAGCGTCACCGCCCGGTTCACGAGCTGGACGTGTCCTGCTCCAGCTCGAGCACGACCGCACTGCGTGAGCGGCATCCCCTATGACGTGCTCGCGCGGACGGCGGTGTGGTGCATCCGCGATGAGACGCTGCGCGAGGCGAACATCTGCCTGGTCAACTACCAACACCAGCTGCCCATGGCCTCGATGTTCGGTCCGGCACCCTGTCGTCCTCGGCCGGGCAGCGGTGCCCCACCCGGGGGGGGGAAGTCGATCACTGTCCGGTACCTGGACAAGTACTTCCGGAGGGCATCTCCACCTACACCCACGTGAGCGACCAGCACTCCACCTTCGGCACCAAAGTGATCGTGGCCACGCACCGCGAGGCGCACTATGTACTGGACGACATCCTGGGCAACGCCACCGATCTGCCGATCACCGAACACGCCACGGACACGCACGGCGTCACCCTGGTCAACTTCGGGCTGTTTGATTTCGTGGGCAAGCGGCTCTTGCCGAGTATTCGCGATCTGGGCAAGATCACCTGTACTGGATGGGCGCCAAGACCGACTACGAGGAGCGCTTCCCGAAGGCCGGGCCGCTGTTGACGAAGAAGGCCAACCTCGACGGCAAGCTCTCCGCCGCCTCCCGGCAGAACGCCCTGGCCGCCGCGCTGAAGGAGTACGGAGTCATATGGGCGCACGATCTACGCCGTGAAGTACCTGTCGGACGAGGGCTACGGTCGCAAGATCGCCCGGCAGCTCAACAAGGGCGAGTCCATCCACTCCCTGCGCCCCTACCTCCACTACGCAGCAGCAGAACGAACAGACGTGGTGCCTGACCGTCGTCACGAATGCCGTTATCTGCTGGCACACCGAGTACATGGGCCTAGGGCGCGTATCGAGTCGTGATCAATTTGCGGGATGTGCCTTCGTGGCACGGTCCGGTCCGATAGACGGTCTTACGTGACGCGAGTGCAACTGACCGATCCGGATTGGGAGTTCATCGAGCCGTACCTGCCAGGACCTCACCAGGACCACCCGATGATCACGACTCGATATGCCCCTAGGTGACGCGCTGAGGTGCCGGACGCCAAGGGCGGGCAGGAGTTGAGTCAACGGTCAACCAGCCGTGGACGCGGGGCCTCACCCGTGGATTCCGCGTCGGTATCGTCGGTGCCGACCGGGCCGCGGGGAAGCATCCGGTCCAGCCACTTCGGCAGCCACCAGTTGGTCCGGCCGAGGAGTGTCATGGTCGCCGGTACCAGCACCATGCGTACGACCGTGGCGTCGATGAAGATCGCGGTGGCCAGGCCGAGCCCGAACATTTTGGTGGAGGGGTCGTCGGCGACGGCGAAGGACAGGAAGACCGCCACCATGATGAGGGCGGCCGAGGTGATGATCTGGGCGGTGCCCGAGACGCCCTCAACGATCGCCGTGCTGTTGTCGCCGGTGCGCAGGTACTCCTCGCGTACGCGGGAGAGGAGGAACACCTCGTAGTCCATCGACAGGCCGAACAGGATGGCGAAGAGGAACGTCGGGATGAACGACACGATCGGAACCGTCGCTTCCAGCCCGATGAGTGCGCCTCCCCAGCCCCACTGGAAGACCGCGACCATGATGCCGTAGGCCGCGCCGATGCTCAGCAGATTCAGCAGTACCGCCTTCAGCGGTACGAGTATCGAGCGGAAGACCAGCATCAGCAGCAGGAACGACATCGAGAGCACGGCGGCGACGATCACCGGCAGGCGTTGGCTGGTGCGTTGGCCCACATCGGACAGGCTCGCGGCGGCGCCGCCGACGTGGGCCCTGGCCGGGCCGTGCCCGATCGCCGTGGGCAGCACGTCGGTGCGCAGCCGGGCGATGGTGTCGGCCGTGGCCTTGTCCTGAGGGCTGGTGGTCGGGAACACCACGAGGGTCGCAATGCCGGTGGCCCGATCGATGTGCGTCGGAGCGACGGATGCGATGCCCGGATCCGCCGCGACCGCCCCGACGAGTCGGTCCAGCACTCCCGGATCACCGGTGGCGTCCGCGGCGATGACGAGGGGACCGTTGGTGCCCGGGCCGAATCCCTCGGCGACGAGGTCGTAGGCCCGGCGCTCGGTACGGCTGTGGGGCAGTGAGCCGTCGTCGGGCAGGCCGACGCGCAGGCCGAGCACGGGCAGCGTCGCCGTCAGCAGCAGCGCCGCCGTGCCGATCGCGTACGGCACCGGGCGCCGGCTGACGTGCCCGATCCAGCGACGCCACCCGGCGGCGGGGGCGGCGCCTGCTGCCGGGTCCCGCCGCCGTGCGAGTCGGCCCAGCTTCCTGGTCTGCAGAGCCCGGCCGATCCGGCCGGCCCGGGCCAGGCGCGGGCCCGCCGCGCCGAGGAAGGCCGGCAGCAGCGTCACCGACGCGAGCACCATCGTCAGGACGACGATCGAGACGGCAATCCCGCCCACCGTCATGAACGGCACGTTCGCGACCGCCAGGCCGAGGATCGACACGACGACGGTGCCGCCGGCGAAGACCACCGGCCGCCCCGCCGTTGCCACCGCTCGTCCGGCCGCCGCCTGCGGATCGAGCCCGCACGCGAGGTACTCCCGGTGCCTGGCGAGCACGAACAGCGCGTAGTCGATGCCCACTCCGAGCCCGACCATGCTGCCCAGGACCGGTGCGAAGGTGGGGACCTCTGTCACCCCCGCCAGTACCGTCATCGTGGCGACCCCGACGGTCAGCCCGAAGACCGCCATGCCGATCGGCAGCGCGGCGGCGACGAGCGAACCGAACGCCAGGAACAGGATCGCGGCCGCGGCGAGGAGGCCGATCAGCTCGCTCGCGCCGCCGTCGGGGTCGGAGAAGACGTAGAAGAGGTTCCCGCCCATCTCGATGCGCAGCGGCAGCTCGGCGCGCAGCCGGTCGCCGAGTTCGACGAGGGCGTCGAGGTCTTCGGCCGACAGCCGGCTCTGGTCGGGGTACTGCACCCGGACGACCGCGATCCGCCCGTCGGCCGAAACGAGGCCGCCGCGCACGGCGGTGTCCCCGCCCGCGTCGAGCGCCCCCGCCGGGTCGCTCGTGCCGAGCACGTGCGGCAGCCGCTTCACCTCGGCCCGCAGCCGCGTGAGAGCGGTGCGCGCGCCGTCGTCGTCGAAGAACGTCGCACCGTCGTCGAGGGGGGTGACGACCACTTGGGCGGTCATCCCCTCCTGGCCGGTGCCGGCCCGCTCGATCAGTTCCGCGGCCCGTTGGGAGTCCAGTCCCGGAGCGGTCATCGAGTCCGCGGTCCGCCCGCCGAAGGCGACGGCGGCGAGGACGGCGAGCGTGGCGGCGATCAGCCATGCCGCGATCACCCGCCAGGGATGGCGGGCGGCGCTTGCGCCCAGGCGCAACAGGGCTTTCGAGAGCATCGGGTCCTCCAACCACCTCGTCGGCCGTCCTTGTACGGCCGCCGATGCCGAGGCTCGCCGCCACGGCGCTCTTCGGCATCGGCCCGCGAGCCGCGGATCCGTCGGCCCCGGGGCGGAGTGACGACCCATCCTTTCGGCCGATGCGCGGCACGCCGCGGTCCCTAGGCTGAGAACCGTGCTCCGAGACGACCTGCGAACCCTGTGGACCGAACCCCGGCCGCCCGACGCGCCCGCCCGGGTGTGGCGGGACTGGGCGCTGCTCGCCGCGGGCCTTGCCGGTGTGGCGCTGGAGGCCACCCTGCGCGAGAACGTCGTGTGGCGGCCGGTGGCGGTGGTGTTCGCCGTATGGCTGTGCCTGCTGCCCCTGGGGCGCCGGACCCGCCCGCTGGCGATGGTGACGCTGGCGTTCGGCTCGGTGATCCTGCTTCAGGTGGCCTTGCTCGTCGCCGCACCGCGCGAGCCCGTCGGCCTGTACACCGGCGCGGTCGTGCTCGTGCTGGTGTACGCGCTGCCCCGGTGGGGATCGGGACGCGAGATCGTGCTGGGCGGCGCGGTGATCCTCGCGGCCAGCACGCTGTGTTCCGTCACGGACGAGACCCCGGTCGTCGAAAACGTCGTGGGCTTCGTCTTCCTGCTGCTGCCCGGCGTGTTCGGGGCTGCCGTGCGGTTCTGGGTGACCGCTCGCGAGCGGCAGGTGGAACAGGTGCGCTCCCGCGAGCGCGAGCAGCTCGCCCGGGAACTGCACGACACGGTGGCCCACCACGTGTCGGCCATGGTGATCATCGCCCAGGCGGGCGGGGTGCTCGCGGGCGCCGACCCGTCCGCCGCCGTCAAGGCGCTGGAGGAGGTCGAGGAGGAAGGGGCGCGCACGCTGGAGGAAATGCGCGCCATGGTCGCCGCGCTGCGCGACCGCGGGGTCGGCGCCGAGCTGGCGCCCCCTGCCGGAGTCGCGGATCTGGAACGCCTGGTGCGCACCCCGGGTGGCCGCCTCAGGGTCGACCTGGGACTCGACGGCGAACTGGACGCGCTGCCCCCGGCCGTGGACGCGGCCGTCTACCGCATCGTGCAGGAGTCGGTGACCAACGCGCTGCGCCATGCGGTCGACGCGACCGAGCTCGTCGTTCGGGTCGCCGCGGAACGGCACACGGTACGGGTGAGCGTGCGCGACAACGGGCGGCGCACCGGCCGGGGTCGCGACGGATACGGACTTACCGGACTGCGCGAGCGCGCGACCCTGCTCGGCGGCACACTACGAGTCGGCCCGGGTACCGACCGGGGCTGGCATGTCGAAGCCGAACTGCCGAGAGCGAGGACCGAGAGCGGTGTCCATTCGCGTCCTCGTCGCTGACGACCAGACGATCATCCGCACCGGGTTGCGGATCATGCTGAACGCCCAGCCCGGCATCGAGGTGGTCGGCGAGGCCGCCGACGGACAGGAAGCGGTACGTCTGGCCCGCGAACTGCGCCCCGACGTCTGTCTGTTCGACATCCGCATGCCCGTACTCGACGGGCTCGAGGCCACCCGGCTGGTCGCCGGCCCGGGCGTCGCCGACCCGCTGGCCGTGGTCGTCATCACCACGTTCGACCTCGACGAGTACGTCTACGGCTCACTGCGTGCCGGCGCCCGCGGATTCCTCCTCAAAGACACGGGACCAGACCTTCTGGCCCAGGCCGTACGGTCGGCGTCCGACGGTGAGGCGCTCATTGCCCCCAGCGTCACCGTCCGTCTGCTCCAGACATTCGCGGACCTGCCCGCCGGCCGGCCCGTGGCCCAGCCGGTCTCCCCCGTCACCGCCCGCGAGGAGCAGGTGCTCCTCGCCGTCGCTCGCGGGCTGACCAACACCGAGATCGCCGATGCACTGCACATCAGCCTCAGCACGGTGAAGACGCATCTGGCCAGCCTGATGGCCAAACTCGGCGCCCGCAACCGGGTCGAGATCGCGATGTGGGCCTACGAAACGCGCCGTATCCTCCCCGGAACCTGAGCCGGGTGCCGGGCCATGTCCCATGAGTCCCCGCCCGGACATCAGTGCACCGGTCGGCTCACGTCGGCTCCACGTGCCTCACCCGCCCCAGAGCGTGACGTACCAGGAGGCCGGAACTGGGACGGTGAGACACCCGATACGACAAGACTCCCGACAGCTACCTCGCCGGTCTCCACCTGCACGCCTCGATGATCTGGATCAAAGACCTCACCAGGACCACCCGATGATCACGACTCGATACGCGCCCTAGCCGTCGACCAACTGCGTGAATGGCCGCGAGGTCAACGCCCGGTCCTGGCGCACCCGCAGCTCGGCCGTGAACTATTACGGCTCCATCACAGTCGACTACGAGCACGAACTCGCCCAGCTCGACGAGAAGGGACACCGGCCACCAATCGCCAAGGACCTGGACGACGCCGCCGAGCACCTCAAGGAGACCGTCGGCCACCTGTGCGAGTTCGCGCAGAAGCCCTGCCGGTCCGAAGACTTCGCCCCCTCCGCAAGCTCCGCAACCTGATCAACGCATCCGCCGACCAGCTGGAGATCATCCGTCCCGAACTGGAAATGGTCGTGGGGCACTTCTACGCCTACCTCGCCAAGGCCGTCGTCGCGCCTGCCACCAGTTCCCGCGGTGCGCAGGTGCAGCAGGCCATGCATCAGGCCATGGAACAGGAGAACGCCCGAATGCAGCTCCACACCGCCGTGAGCACGGCCCAGCAGAATATCCGCGTCCTCCGCAAGCCTGAGAGGGGTTGGCCCCTTCCAGGCAGCCGCCTCGGTTCAAAGCCCGACGAGGGAGCAAGGAGGAGACAACCTCGATCCCAGACTGCACTCGGTCGAGTGAAAATGCCGCAGATTCCCGATCGGGAGCGAGCCCGACCCGGTCCGGCGCGCGATCAGCACCGCGATGAACCGGCTCTTCGCCGGCACGCCCCAGCGGTCCAACGGGCGGCTCACCGTCACCCAGTTGGCGATCGAGGCCGGCCTCAAGCGCTGGCACCTCACCCACCAGTACCCCGACCTCAAGGACCTCTTCCAGAACACGCCGCGAAGGACGAAGCGAAACGGGCCGCCTACGTCCAGTCCGCCGATGCCTTCGAGGAACTCAAGGACAAGTACACCGACCTACAGGGCCACTGCCGCTTCCTGGGAGCACGACTCCAGACCGTCGCGACCGCCGCCAACCTTCTCGCGCTGGGGAACGCCGCCCTCTGCGGCCAGGGTGCCGAGGACGCCGAGGTCCGCGTTATCCCTCGCAGCCGCGTCCAATGCCGTGACACAGGGGTGGGCCCCCTCAATGCAGTGATCTGGACCCTGGTCATTGGGTCGGCTCGCCTTCGGGAGGTGACACCACTTCCTCTCCCGACGGACTGGGCGGAAGACCGGCGCGGGCGCGCACCATATCGGCGCGTGCATGAACAAGGAGAGCAAGGGCCTTCAGAACGCCAGCGATGCTGAGGCCGACGGCAGTTGTCAGGCCGCCAATTGCGGTAAGGACCTGTGCGGTGTCTGACGGGCTGAAGTGGCCTTGCTGGATGGTTCTCAGCAGGCTGTGTGTGGCGAAGGCGGCAACCGTGTAGCTGACTACCGCCAAGGCAAAGAGTCCGGCCACGGCCCAGGCTTCCGCCCTTCTTGCAGCTTTAGGCGTCGACTCCTGGCTGCCCGAGGCCGTTGCTATCTCCTGACGCTGCTCCTTCCCCCGTTGCCCGACCAGGTAGGTGCCCGCCTCGCGAATCTCTGCCGGGGCCGCCTTGAGATCGGTCTGCCATTGTTGCTCCGCGGTTCTACCGTCAGCGGACCACGCTGAGGAGCTGCTCAGCTGCTCAAGCTCTGTGAACACCGCTTCGGTGGTTCGGCACAGTGCCTGCACCGCGCGGCGCAGCAACTGCCAGGAAGCCAGCAAGAGGAGGATCCCGACGGGCGCCGCGGGCCACCACCAGGCGCCGAGGAGCGTGCACGCGATGCTCCATGCGAGGGCCTCGCACGCAGCGGCATAGGCGTCCCGCGCGTCGTTCAGCGCGGAGCTGGGCGGTCCCTGGGCGTCGAGCAGGAGCCAGCTCACGTCGGCGCCCGTCTCCCTGCTGACGTACGCCTCGGTGAGGCGGAACCGGTCGCCTGACCAGGTCGGCGACGCGGGCCGCCCGACAGCTCTGGCGCGGGCCGCCCGCGCGCTGAGCCGGTCGGCACGTAGCGCCCGGCCCGCGGCGAGCGCCCGCACGGATTGCCTGGCCAGTTCGTCCGGCTCTACCCAGTGCCCCATCCGCCACGCCGTCACCCGCCGGCTCACTGGCATCAGCCACCACGGCCAGGACCCGGACGCCAGCGCCTCGATCGCGGCCGCAGCATACGGCACCGCGAACGCGGCCCCCACCACCGGCACCGCGAAAAGCACGAGCGAGGCGACGGCGTTAGCGGACAGGCCGCCGTCCATGCGTAGCGCGTCGGCGATCCGCTCACGGGCGAGGGCGACGTCGTTCCAGTGGGCGTGGCCCAGCTGCCCGCCGCCGACGACCGTGACCACGACGAACAATGCGGCGGGCAGTAGCCGCCGCAGGAACCAGCGGTCGGGGATGCGCCTTTGGAGTTCGACGAGCAGGCCCACTGGCCTCAGCTGCCCACGTGGGGCATAGGCTGGCTGGCCAGGTCACGCATCGGCGTTTGAGGGGATGCCCCCTCGCTGAGGTCCACCCGGGCCCAGCGGTCCGTGGGGCTGGCCCAGCCGACCCATTGCTGTGTGGGCCCGGACCGCCGGTCGCTCACGCCCTTCGTGGAAATAGGACCGAGCCCGCCGGGGATCCGGGCCGAGTAGTACAGCTCACGAGTGGCGTTGCGCCATTCAGCGGAGGACGGGTCGCTGTCCCGGACGACCGCGAAGTGGGCTTCCCATGGTTTTGGGCCGATCAACTCGCGTACCGCGTCGACATTGCGGCGTAGGTACTCGACGGCATCCTCGTACGCGCTGCGTGCTTGCGCCTCGTTCCCCACACAGACTCCCTGAAAGCCACAGACCCACTGTGCTCTGACGTGCAATCAAACTACTGTAATGAACAATGACTGGGCTTCAGGAACGAGTCATCGCACGCCTTGTAGCCGCTCAGAACGTCTGGCTGGCACCCGGAGCAACGGATCCCGGTGGTCGACGCCGTCGCTGGATCGTCCCAAGGGCGAGGGCTGAGCCGGATCGGCGACCAGGCGGACCGGTGATGACTGACGCCAGCCCGCTCACCGCCATCGCCACCCACCCACGGGAAGGCCCGTCACTCTCCTCGCCCAGGGTGCCCGCAGCACACAGGCCCGGGCCTGTCACCGGATTGAGAGCAACGCCACCGTTGCAGGTGCTGACGTCATTCCAGTTCTCTCACCAGGAGGAACGACCTCTGCTTCCGCGTGAGGAGAGCACACCACGCTGGCGGGATAAGTTCCGGGTCGGTGGTCCTTGCACGCAGTGCCCACGGCTCGGTGGGACGGCGGGTGGTGAGGACAGATTCCAGCGCGGTCCGCCGATGGGTGACGTCGTTGCGGTTGCCGCCGGTCAAAGACACCGCGAGCGGGATCCCTTGGCCGGTCGCCGCAAGGTCAGGTTCAGCAGTGCGTGCGCTCCGACAACACACCGGTTGGCGGACATTCCCGGTGGGTGCCGGGCGCTCGCCGGGGGCGGAGCCAGCAGCACGTCGGCCTGGCGTGGGCCGGTGCCGTGCAGGGCATCGGCCAGCAGTGGTCGCAGCCATCCGGTGGCCTCACCGGGCTGGGTGGCCAGGGCCCCTGCCGGCGGGGGTCTTGGGCTGGGCGGGTGCTGATTCTGCCGAACCGGCCCCCCGGGTGTGTGCTTACGGCAGTGGGGCGAGTCGGCCCCGCACTCCTCGGAGTGCGGGGCCGACTCAGCGGCGGGCTACTGTCCCGTCACCCCGGCCGTCAGGCCCAGCGGAACCTGCGCGTAGCCCGCCGGGCGGGTGGTGAACGTGCCCCGGCCCTGGGTGCGTCCGCGCAAGCGGGAGGCGTATCCGAACAGTTCGGCCAGCGGCACCGTGGCGGTCACCACCGCCGTAGTGCCGTGTGTCGCCGACGCCGAGACTCGTCCGCGGCGCGCCGCCAGATCGCCCAGGACCGCCCCCACACAGTCCTCCGGCACGGTCACCGTCACCTCGGCTACCGGCTCCAGCAGCCGCAGCACGCAGGCCCGCAGGGCTTCCCGCAGTCCGAGCCGGCCGGCCGCGCGGAACGCGAGCTCCGAGGAGTCCTTGGTGTGCGTGGCTCCGTCGGTGAGCGTGACCCGCACGCCGGTCACCGGATGACCGCCCAGCGGACCCTCCGTCAGCGCGTCCCGGCAACCGGCCTCGACCGCGCGGGCGAAGTCCCGCGGGATGCGGCCGCCGGCCACGGTCGAACGGAACGCGAAGCCGGCCTCGCCCCCCAAAACGTCCAACGGCTCGACGTCCAGCACCACATGGGCGAACTGCCCGGCGCCGCCGTCCTGCTTGACGTGCCGGTACACCAGCCCCGTCACCCCGCGGACCACGGTCTCCCGGTACGACACCTGCGGGCGGCCGACCGAGACCTCCAGGCCCCGGTCGCGGCGCAGTTTCTCCACCGCCACCTCCAGGTGCAGCTCGCCCAGGCCCGACAGCAGGGTCTGGCCGGTCTCCGGATCGGTACGCACCACCAGCGACGGATCCTCCTCTGCCAGCCGGGCCAGCGCCGAGGCCAGCCGGTCGGTGTCCTGGCCGAGTCGGGCCTCGACGGCCACCGACACGACCGGGTCGGCCGTGCCGGGCGGTTCCAGCACGAGCGGCGCCGAGGGGGCGCACAACGTCCTACCGGCACGCGCGGACTTCGGACCGATCACGGCGACGATGTCCCCGGCCACGGCCAGGTCCGTCTCGGTGTGCCGGTCGGCCTGCACCCGCAGGATCCGGCCGACCCGTTCGGTGCGCCCCACGCCCATGTCCAGCACAGTGTCCCCCTTTCGCAGTACGCCCGAATAGATCCGCAGGTACGTCATCCGGCCGGTGGGCGCCGCGTGCACCTTGAAGGCCAGCGCGGCCAGCGGCGCCGCGGGATCGGCGGCACGCTCCTGTTCCGTTCCGTCGATCGTGCCGCGCACGGCGGGCACGTCCGCCGGCGACGGCAGATACGCCACCACTGCCTGAAGCAACGGCTCGATGCCACGGTTGCGGTACGCCGAACCGCACAGCACCACCACGGCCTCACCCGTGCCGGTCAGTTCGCGCAGCGCCGTGCGCAGTGTCGTCTCCGAGACCGCGCCGTCGGCGCAGTACTCCTCCAGCGCCCGCGGGTGCAGTTCGGCGACGGCCTCGTCCAGCGCCCGGCGGCGGCGCAGCGCCTCGGCGCGCAAGGCCTCGGGCACCGGGCCTTCCTCGTACACGCCGGTGTCCAGCGGCCACACCACAGCCCGCATCCGGACCAGGTCGACGACACCCTCGAAGCCCTCCTCGCGGCCGATCGGCAACTGCACCACCAGGGGGGTGGTGCCCAGCCGCTCCCGAATCGACGCGACTGCCGTGTCCAGGTCGGCGCCCGCGCGGTCCATCTTGTTGACGAACGCCAGGCGCGCAACCTGGTGCCGGTCGGCCTCCCGCCACACCGCCTCGCTCTGCGGTTCGACGCCGGCGACGGCGTCGAACACCGCCACCGCGCCGTCGAGGACGCGCAGCGAGCGCGTGACTTCGTCGGCGAAGTCCACGTGTCCCGGGGTGTCGATGAGGTTGATCCGGTGTCCGTCCCAGTCGCAGCTGACCGCCGCTGCGAAGATGGTGATGCCTCGGTCGCGTTCCTGGGAGTCGAAGTCGGTGACGGTGGTGCCCTCGTGTACCTCGCCCCGCTTGTGGACGGCACCGGTCAGAAACAGGATCCGCTCTGTCACGGTGGTCTTGCCGGCGTCCACGTGGGCGAGGATGCCAAGGTTGCGGACGGCTTGGAGCGCGCGGAGTGTGAGGTCGGTACGCACGGCCTTGAGGCCCTTCTTCGTGTGTCGTCAGTGGTGAAGAGGCAGCGCGATGGGCGGACGAAGCCCGAGGAAGGCGCCCTGCGGCGGCCGCGCGACGGGCCACCAGGGGCCGGGCGGCGGGGCAGGGCTCAGCGACGGTCTTCGACCCAGATCTCCAGTGCCGGCCGCGCGGCGGGCACCAGGCTCACGAAGACACGAGGATCACGTCGAACCGTGCCCAGGGGGCGACGACAGAGATGGCGGTACGCACTGTCGGCCTCCCCTCGAAACTGAACTCGGAACACGTAGGACGCACCGGCCACTTCGGGCCGGACGCATATCGAGAGTGTAGGGACCGGGGCGGGCGCGGGCGCGGCAATTTTCCGGCGGTGAAGACGCTGGATGCTGCCCGGCCGCCGACCGCACATCCCCAATCCGGGCAAGAACCGGCAGCTCACCGTGCCGGGTGCGCTGGAGGTCACCACCGGCACCTTCCGCTACCGGCTCGGCCGACGCCGCGCCACCGACTTCCCCGACCTGTTCAAACAGCCGGTTGCAGCCTTCCCCTACGCCCCGGCGACCGTGGTGATCTGCGACAACGATCAGATCCACCACGCCCGAGCGGTACGCGACTTCATCACCGCCCAACCCGGGATGCGCCTGTGGTACGGCGCCCGCTACAGCCCGCACGACAACCCCGTCGAGCGCGGCTGGGCGGTGCTCAAGCAGTACCTCGCCGACACCGCGGTCTCCTGGCCGGCCCGCAGACGACAGGACCACGCCTTCTTCCGCAGCCGCTCACCCGGCCGGATCCTGACCACCGCCGCACCCTGGACCAGCCCCTGGTTCCCGACCAGTTACCGACAGAGATTCTGGAAAGCCGTTGAGAAAGGAGGGTGCCAGTCGCCCCAGTTCGCCTTGTGGCCGGGCGGGGGCCAGGATTCTGTTCCCTGCGGATAGGGCCACAGGCGGCCCCACCCATTCACATTCCGGGATCGCGCCTTCCGCGTCGTCGGTGCACCGGTCGGCCCATGCCCCGCCCACCATGACCGGCCGGGTGACCACACCGCGGGCAGTCTCCTGCAGCCGCACCACCAGGCCGAGTCCGATGACTCCTGGGTTTCCCCGCGGACCGTAGGACACATCGACCCCCCACACAGGTGAGCGTGGCACAGGAACTGGTCTAGATCATCCGGAGCGCAGGCGGTCAGCTCCCGCCCCCAGAGCGTCACCTGGGGTCCGTGGACCGCGTCGACCGCGACGCAGAACAGCCGGCCATCAACGAAGTAGGCGTACACCGCAGGTTCCGCACGCCCTGTGCCGAACTCAAGCCCGAGGGTCTCGTACGAGGGATCAGCCTGGAACCGGCGCAGTTCGGTCATTCCCGGCAGTGCTGCAGCGCCCTCAGCGAGACGCATGTCGAAACTTAGCGGCCGACGCTTTCCAGGGGCATGAGCTCCCACTCCAGTCGCGTCGACCCCCCGCACAGCGCCCCAAAGCTCCGCTGCCGCCATCTCCTGCCCGCACGCCGAGCCGTTCCCTTGCCCCGGCTATGGCTACTGTGCCTCCCGCTCCCGCTCCCGCTTCTTCTGGGGTCTTTGTCTGTACCTGGTGCGCACCTCGATCGGCATGCCGATCGTGTGGGCGGTGGCGAACCCGAGGCGCTGGACGAGCGGGAGTGCTCACAGCGATGCTCGAAGCCGACGCGGAGCTCATCGCCCGCCGCGAGGGCAACATGCTCATCTCCGAGGGCGACTTGGCCTCGAAGGTGTTCGAGCAGGAACTTGCTGAGCTGGGCGTCGAGTTGCTTCGGCCGTCGTTCAAGCGCGAGAAGCAGCGGTACGGCGAGCCGATGCTCAAGAAGGTCCGCCCGCTCATCGAGTTGGTCAACCACACCCTCAAAAGGCCGGCTTGACCGGGAACAGTACGGCGGGCGGACCTTCGAGGGCGTCGCGATCCGGGTGGCCCAGCGGGCCCTGGCGGTGGCTGCCGGGATCTGGCACAACCACCAGACCGGCAAACCCGTCACCCGCTCGCTGATCGCGTGTGACCACTGACGGCATCCGGCAGTGACCGCAGGCATGCTCCCGCCGAGTCAGAGGACGTCGGTCTCTTGCGGGGTCACGCAGTGGGAGTACTCGCCAACCTGCACGATGTAGCCCTTCGGCGGCTCCAAGAACGTCGTCCGCCAGATCCCGGCGACCTCCCCGACAGCTTCCGTCGTCGTGCCCGGTGTGTCCGACTCCAAGCGGATTCGTACGCGGGTTCCTTCGGGCAGGTCGCTGCGATAGCGGGGCGGTATGTCGGGGTGAAGTTCTCCTCGGGAGACCAGGAACTCCGGCCGCAGCCTCCACGGGCTGCCGTCCTCGGTCTCCACCGCGTAGAGCGGTCCGACGTGTCCATCACGCTCGTCCTGCTCGATGACACACGCGACGATGACACCGCGGCTGCCCACGATCTCCGGCCCAAGCCAGCCCAGCTTCGGAATCGGTGGGTGTGGCGTCGCCAGCTCCACCATTTCGCCGTAGACCAGCGTGGCCTGCTCGGGCCAGGGCGTCTCGTCCAGCAGCCACCGATGCTCGATGGTCATGAGCCCCTCCTGTTCACGGCCTCGGCAGACACCACACCATAACGATGCGGCGCCCGGACGGAGCGGCCATGTGCCGGCACGAGATGATCATTGGACGTCTGCCGGGTGCTGGTGACGGCCGGGAGGGGTTATGGCGGCACTGCCCTGGTGTGTGGGGTGGTTGGGCGGGGAGCGGGCGATGAGCGTTGGATATGGGCCTGCATCTGGTGAAGACCGCGGCGAACGCCTCGATGTGCTGGGGCTGCACCCGCGCGCGGCCGTGGCCGGCATCACCAGCGGTCTGTCGGGGGAGTTCGACCGGATCGTGTCCGCGGTGGCCGTGCGGCCGGTGCCCGCCTTGTGGCTGACAGCCCGGGCATGCGGTGGCCGGCGGGTGACGGCCACCGCGGGTGATGGCCCTGCCGAACGGGGTCATGCTGTAGCCGTGACGGTGCACCGTGGCGCCGCTTTTCGCTGGGCTCATGTGGCCGAGCGTCTCCCGCGCGTCTTGATGAGCTGTCCGACCCCGCGACGGGGATGGTAGAGCTGCCTTTGCATCTGGCGTGGTCGGGCCTGAGGCGGCTCGATCTGAGCGACGAGAGGCTGGTGCAGTGTCTGTACCGGATCGTGCCGACTGCCTTGGGACCTGCCGGTGGAAGAGCTGTACTGACTCCGGCGGGTCCAGGGTGCACATTGCGGAGGCTGGGCGTGGAGACGATCGGACAGTTCGCGTCTTTCCCTGCGCCAACCGCGCTGCGGGTTCGGGCCGTTCCGCGCGTGATCATCAGGACTGTGCACGCGGCATCGGCCATCGGGTGGTCGTCCGCTGCTCATGGTTTCGGGTCCCGCTCTCATCTGGGTCACCAGAGCATGAGTGCGGCCTTTCCCGGGCCCCAGGCCGAGTAGAGGCGGGTGCGGAGCACATAGCGACGCCCTTCGAACAACCTGACCTTCAAACGGGCGTTGCTGTCCGTGCCGCTGTCGTCTTCAGCGGTGAAGTAGCGCAGTTCGCCGTCGACCTCCTCGAACAGCACCATGACGACGTCGCTGTCCCCGAGCGTGCCGATCTCGTACATCCGCGTCTCCGACGGGACGATGGCGAAGTCTGACTGCTCACCGGCGGCAAGCTCCAACTCGACCGACTGGAACGGGTGTATCTCAGCCGGCTTGTCCTCCATGGGGGGATACCACCGATTGACATGCTCCCTGTCCCGATCGGAGATGACCAGGGGATCCGGTATGCCGTCCCGGTGGTACTGCTCCGGTCGGAGGATCAAGCCAGGGGAGAAGGGGTACTGCATGATGGATTCCGGGTCCCATTCGGAGCCTTCGACCTCGCTGATGGAAAGCTTGCGCAGGATGTTGTGGAAGGTCTGCTCCCGTGGCCATTTGTTCGGATCAGCCGCAAGTGTGGCGTAGACCTTCTCCTCGTCCCACTCGATACCTGCGAATGGGTTTTGGTGTTCGTGGGCGAAGCCGAGCGCATGCCCGATCTCGTGTCTGGCGGTGGCCTTGCCGTGCGGGCTGGTCAGGTCCCAGCCGAAGTTCATCGTGCGCTCGCGCGTGCTGATGCCCAGCGCATCCCGGCCCACATAGGACCAGGAGCCGTCGCCCTGAACGAAGCCGATGCGGATTTCGGATTCCGAGGGCTGGTCCACCTCGCGGAACTCCAGCCCGATACCGATGTCCTTCCAGTCCTTGAAGGCTTCGCGGACCTCGTCGAGCTGCTCGGCAGAGGCACCGTCGGCATCGTTGAAGAAGCAGTAGCGCAGCACCGTGCCGTTCACCCACTTGGTCCGGCTCAGAATGATGGCACTGAGCCGGTCGGGGCTGAGGTCCGGGCGAAGGACCGGTTCGGTAACGCGGGGTTGTGCGCAGTAGAAGGGGGCCGTTGCCGCTTCTTCGCTCGTGGGTGTCTCGTTGTGGGTGAGTGCCATGACTAAACCCTTCTGTGGCTGACAGGCGGGGTCACGTCGTCGTCAGTTTCCTCGGGGGTGCTGATGTCTCTGCATCGAAGCCGTGTGCGTGGGGCACGCTGCTGGCGCAGGTCATGGCGGCGGCACGCGGGCTCAGATCCGCAGGCGCACCCGGGTCGGCTGGTCGCTGCGTGCTGTGACTGGTGTCTCGGCGACCCTGCTGTCCGGTGTCATGCATGCAAGGGTGTAGACCCCCTCATTGGGGACGGAGAGGGTAAAGCTCCCATCGGCTGCGGACAGCGCGGCGACGTCGGGATAGGGGGATGACCCGGCGGTGAAGTACACAGTGGCGTCCGGGACGGGTCTGCCGTTCACGTCCTCCACGACTCCGGTGATCAGGAACGGGGAGTCATTGTGCGGCACCGGTGTCTTCACCACCTTCTGGACTGGGCTGGTGTGCGGACAAGAGTCACGCCCTCCAGGCCACCAGATTGTCATAGACGGGGCGGGTGATCCGGGTCCCGGAGTTGACGGTCGCTCCTCCGTAGGCGTGGACCGCGATTCCGTATCGGTTGCCGTCGACGATGCGGCACACGGCGCTGCCGCTTTGGCCGCCGGCGGTGTCTATGTCGTAGTACACCTTCAGCGCATTCACCGAGCTGATGGCGCGGGCGTCGTACCACTGGGTGCCAGGGGGCTTGTCGCCGGGATACCCGGAGATGTTGCCAGTCGTCTTGAGTAGATCGGCGTCCGGCCATGCCCCGAAGCCGAACCATCCGGTAGTTGAGCCCAGTTCGGTGGGGATGGTGATCGCGCCGTAGTCGTAATTCTCGTCGCCGGAGCCGGTCCAGCCCGTGACTGAGCGGAAGTTGGTACTCGTGACGGAGCCGTATGGCATTACCGTACCGTCGCGACCGGGCATGACCTGGATGCTCTTGACCCACCCGTCGCGTCCGGCCACACCGCTGTTCTTGATGTGGACCACATGGCCGGCAGTCACCAGCGTGTGAGGCCCGATGAACCACGCGGTCCCGATCCACCGGGAGTTGTCCGCCGCAGTGATGAGCAGCGATGCGTGAACCCGCCACGGATAATCCGCCGTGTTCGTGATTTGGACTCGGTCGTCCACTCCGTGAACGGTCTCGGCCACTGGGGGCAACGGACCGAACGACGCCTCGCCGATGTCACGCAGGTCCGCAGTGGGCGCCGTCCATATTTCAGCAGCCAGCCGTTCGTATTCCGGACGCTGGTAGCCCTCTACGTGCTCCAGGCCATCGGCACCTGGCGGAATCGCCTTTCCTTCCACACCCTCCGACGGGCCCGTAACTGGGGCCTGCTCCGCGGCGAGAGCGGCCTGCTCCTCAGGCTGGTTCGACACTGCCATGTGCTGATCCCGTGTCATTTCTCTGGACCCTTCCGATCGATCACCAACTCCGCAGTCCACTGACGGAGCTGGATCATGAGCATGGCTAACCACAGAGGCGATCACGTCTGACGATGGCGGTTAGCGGAAGGCGGCGCGGAGCCTGCGCCTCCTGCGGCCAGGCCTTGTGCTGCCGAACGGACTGCGGCCGTGCGTTCCGACGGGTGTTGCGCGGTCGGGAATTCTCACGAGCGGCACCCCAAAGCGCCGCAATCCTCTATGCCTGCACTTATCACCGTACGGCCATTCCCGTCATCCTGCATCAGGATGAATGCCAGTCTCGACTGCACGGACAGCTCGGCACGCGACCTGATTTCGAACTGGGTACCGCGGCCGGCCTGCACCGTCCTGCCCGGCTGTACCTGCGTGGATCACCTGCTTCAGCCAAAGCCGTATCCCCGAACAGCCACACCATTGACGACGCCAGGCAGGCGGCCACCCCGCGCTTTCCGGGTGGTTCTTCAGCAGCCCTCTTCCAGGCCGTCCGCCGACAGGTTCAGCACCGCATCAAGGCACATGCCAGGCCCTCTGGGCGATCTCGTGTAGGGGGCATCGCGGCGGTCCCGGCCCGCCCGCATGGCCCGCTTGACGGCACGGTCGACAGGACGGCGCTGGCGGGGGCTGCGCAGAAGCAAGCGGGCGGCAACGGCCGTCGGCCCGGCCTGCACCCCGCCGTGCGTATCTGGAGCAGCGGTTCCCCCGGCATCCTCGGGGCCCGACGGTGACGTGGCCCGACACGGCCGCGTTAGAACCAGCTCCGGCTATGGGTACGTCCTCGCTCGTGCCTGCCTGGCACCTCGCCCCTCACTCCTGTGGAGCTTGGCCAGTGCCGTGTGCGGCAGCTGCAGCCGCAGGTAGACCAGGGCCCGGTCGTCGAAGTCCAGCTGGTGATCGGGCCCGGCACCAGTCGCGCGCTGACGGTCGCCGCCGCGTCGTTCCCGGAGCGCGGACTCGCACTGCGCCATCCACGGGCCGGCCAACTCCTCGATCAAATCGCCGAGATGTGCACGTCCAAGGCCGCGGAAGGCACGATGGGACCAGGCCGCGCGGGTCGATGAGGACGTCGCAATCCACTCAACCCGCGCGGCCGTCGTCATGTCACGGCTGTGACTCAGCACTCCAGTTGGCCGGTGAGCACTCGAGTGGGCCGGACCCGTCAGAGGCTTCCTGAGGGCGACGACGACGCCAGGCATCGCCGAGCCGGTCTGCTGGCCTCTGTTCATGCGTTGGACGAAGGCGTGGTACGGCTTGAGCTCGGTGGGCTCACGCGGGTGAGATCAGCGTTCGGCAGCGAGGGTGACGCCCAGGCCGATGAACACGCTCCCGGTCGCGGCGTCCATCCGGCGGCGAACTGCCTCACGTCCGCGCAACCAGCCGCCGATCCGCCCTGCCAGGACACCGACCGTCCCGTCGGCCAGGAACTCCAGGACGATCAGGACGCCGCCAAGGATGGCGAACTGCAACCAGACCGGCCCCGCCGTGGGATCGACGAACTGGGGAAGGAAGGCGACCATGAACGCCAACGTCTGCGGGTTGGCCATGGAGGACACCACGCCGTTGAGGAAGGCACGCCGCCCCGACATCCCGCCGGCGACGGGATTGCCGGCCTGACTGCTCTTTCGGTTACGGATCATCTGGACACCGAGATAGATCAGGTACGCGGCGCCCGCGATCCGAAGCACCGTGAACACGACGGGGAACGCCGTCAGCAGCGCAGCGAGTCCGGCGGCCGCCGCGGCGATGTACAAGGCGTCCCCCGTGATCACGCCCAGCGTGGCCAGCAGCCCGGCGCGGGCACCGCCCCTCATGCCGCACCCGAGCACGAACAGCATGTCCGGACCCGGGGTGACCAGGGCGACGATCGTGCTCACTGTGAACGCGGCGAGAACGTGCGGATCGACTGGCATCGGGCGATCTTCTCACCAACCAACAGCCACCGGCCAACTAAAATGCGACCGGCCACTGGGGTGCTGAGTCACAACGGCCGACCCCGCGCTACCGCGTACCGAGCCGTAAGGACTCCTAATAAGAGGTCCTAACAGAAGCTGTTGATCATGTGACCTTCGGCTTGGATGGTCGTTGGTCTGGTCGTGGGAAAGCGACAGTCGCGGCCTTGGATCGTGTCGGATGAACTGTGGTCGCTCATCGAGCCGTTGCTGCCCGAGCCGGGGCCGAAGCTGGTGGAGGGCCGGCCGCGGGTACCGGACCGGCAGGCCTTGTGCGGGATCCTGTTCGTGCTGCACACCGGCATCCAATGGGAGTACCTCCCACAGGAGTTGGGCTTCGGCTCGGGCATGACGTGCTGGCGGCGGCTGGCCGCCTGGAACGAGGCCGGCGTGTGGGACGAACTGCACCTGATACTGCTGAAGAAGCTGCGGGTAGCGAAGAAGCTGGACTGGTCGCGGGCGGTGATCGACTCCTCCCACGTGCGGGCCGCTCGGCGCGGCCCAAAAGCGGCCCCAGCCCGGTCGACCGCGCACGGCCGGGCAGCAAGCACCACGTCCTCACCGACGCCCAGGGCATCCCGCTCGCGGTGTCCCTGACCGGCGGAAACCGCAACGACGTCACGCAGTTGCTGCCCCTGCTGGACAAGGTCCCGGCCGTGGCCGGCGTCGTCGGCCGGCCCCGACGCAGACCCGATGCGCTCCTCGCCGACCGCGGCTACGACCACGACAAGTACCGCCGATTGCTCTGGGCCCGCGGCATCCGTCCGGTCATCGCCGAACGAGGACAGGAACACGGCAGCGGCCTGGGCATGTTCCGCTATGTGGTCGAGCGCACGATCGCCTGGCTGCACGGTTTCCGCCGCCTGCGGATCCGCTGGGAACGACGCGACGACATCCACGAAGCCTTCCTCGGCCTCGCCACCTGCCTCATCACCCACCGCCACGTCCAACGCCTTTGTTAGGACCTCTAAGAGTGGTGGGCATGACCTGGTCAGAGGTCGGTGTCATGGAGGAGGCCGCCGGGTAGCGGGTCGTGGTCAGCCGCGTAATCGCACGCGATAAACCTGGCGACGTCGGCGATCATCCCCGGGATACTGGGCGCCCATGGATGAGGTCAAAGTCGTCGTCGCCCATTCCGAGCGCGCGACTCTGCGCGTCGGTGACGTGTTCTTGAAGGTGGACGCCGATCAGGCGCGCATCGACGCCGAGGTCGAGGCGATGTCCCTCGCGCCGGTCCCGACCCCGGAGGTCCTGTGGCGCAAGCCGCCCGTGCTCGCGATCGCCGCACTCCCGGGGACGACGCTTGGGCGCCTTGGCGGACCGTCGACCGGGTCGCCGGCGGCGTGGGCCGCGGCGGGCGCCGCCATCCGGAAGCTGCACGAAGCGCCCCTGCCGCCCCGGCTGGGACGGGCCGGCCGGAGCATCGTCGCGCTGGCGGCCGAACTCGACGACGAGTGCGAGTTGCTCGTGACGAACGGTGTCCTGCCCGCTGACCTGGTCATCCGCAACCGCCAGGTCGCCGAGGCCGCGCTCCGGCCGTGGACTCCGGCGTTCACACACGGCGACCTGCAGATCGCGCACGTCTTCGTCGACGGCGAGGAGGTCACCGGCTTCATCGACTGGTCCGAGGCGGGCCAGGGTGATGCCCAGTACGACCTCGCCACCTTCACGCTCGGGCACGAGGAGCACCTCGACGACGTCATCGCCGGCTATGGCACCGACATCGATCTCGACGTGATCCACGCGTGGTGGTCGTTGCGAAGCCTGCTGGCAGTTCGCTGGCTGATCGAGCACGGCTTCGACCCCTTCGCGCCGGGCTGCGAGGTCGACGTGCTGAGATCCCGGATGTGAGGCTGCGCGGGCCCGACTGCTACGTATGCGTTCTGACGCATCGAGCAGGCCGTCCCCTGGGGGCGATCGCCCGCCCTTACTCTCAATCCAGGTCTGACAGGCGATCAACTTTCGCCAATCTGAGGTGTGCACCTGGCCTGTGGGAGGGGTCGGCGAGGCCGGCTTGGCAGCTGGGGGGCTTGGCGTCGGTGATGGTGTCCTCGTTGACGGAGTGGGCCGGTGGTGCTCTCCACTGGTGCGGTGTGTGGGGTCCCGGCGCCTGCGGCTGCTGAGCTGTCGCGGCTTACGGTGTGTGCATGAAGGAACGTTTCGGTGATGTGGCGAGTGGGATTTATCCGGAGTTGGCGGTGCCGGGCGGTTTGGGGGAGGCGTTGGCTGGCGTAGCGGCTGGCCACGGGCACGTGGTCGGCCCGATGGAGCCCGTTGAGGGGTTCGATCCCGCGGTCGCCGCTTGCTGTGTGCGTGGGGAGGCGCGGTTCGCTGTCTATGCGACCAACGTGGATGAACGCGAGTTCCGTATCGAGATCTCGGGGCCTTCCGGCTGGCGGTGGGGTGCTTTCGGCAGTACCGATCACCTCGCGGTGGTGGCCGCCATCCTGCATGAATGGTGTGCGGGTGCGTCACTGCCTGAGTTGGGGCGCAAGTGGTCGTTGCTTGCGGCGAGCCCCTTGGAGGCGGCGCCGCCTGGGAGGGTGGTGTCGACTGCGTGGCGGCTGACGTTGGAGCGTTCGCCGCTGATCAGGCTGGGTGATGCCGAACTGGCGGAGGCTCTGTATGCGCAGCCGGCCCTGCGGGTGTTTTTCCCGTGGCCGTCGCACGGCCAGTTCAGCTTGCTGAGCAGTACCGCGGATCCGTTCCATGAGGAGGTTCCGCGGGTGGTTCCGACGGTAGATGGGCTGTGGAACGTGGTCACGCCGTACTCACGGCAGACACCGCAACGTCTGCTCGGTAGCGGCCTCAGTGCTCGTGAGGCCGCGGCGCTGGTGGCCGCGCATGTCCCTGCGGACAGTGGCCCGGCCATCGAGGGAGGGTGGCCGGCCGACGGCGGTCTGGCCTGAGAAGCCGTTTCTTTCCGGCTGTAATCGTTGAGCTTCCGCTGTTCAGGCATGGTTCCGGTGTCGTTGCGGGAGGGTTCGGACGATCAGTTCGGTCTCGGCGATGCGGAGTTGAGCGGTGACATCGGTGATGGGGTTGGTGGAGGAGCGGGAGCGGGCTGCCCGGGCCCGGGCCGAGGAGCTTCGTGCCGAAGCAGAGCGGGTTCTTGCTGAACTCGCCGAGGCGGACGCGGTGTTGGAACGCCGGGTGATCGCTCGGGGGTTGCCGTCGCTGCGTTTGACGATCTGTAGGGTGGGCTGGAGTTTCTCCTTCGCCCAGTCGACGAGGCGACCGTAGTAGCCGCCGTCGGCCCACACCAGGCTGATCCTGGCGAATCGCGCCGGCAGCCTGGGCGGCATGACCGGGGCCGCCTGCCGGTCGGTGATGTCGGCGGCACACACCAGCACCATCAACAGCAGGCCCAGGCTGTCCGTAATGACGTGCCGGCGCCTGCCGTTGATCTTCTTCCCGCCGTCATAGCCGCGTGAGCAGGCGGGCACCGAGGCGGCGCCCTTGACCGACTGCGAGTCGATGATCGCCGCCGTCGGCTCCGCGTGGCGCCCCTCGGCCTCCTGGGTCCGAGCGCGAAGCCGGTCGTGGAACTCCTTGGCCAGGCCCGCCTCACGCCACCTGCGAAAGTAGTCATACACGCGGTCCCAGGCGGGGAAATCGCACGGCATCGCGCGCCGCTTGATCCCGTTGTCGGTGACGTACCGGATCGCATCCAGCATCTGCCGGTGGCAGCCCTCCGGCTGCCCACGCCGGCCCTCCAGCCAAGCTGGAACCGGCAGCGCCTCCCGCACCACCGCCCACTCCGCGTCCGTCATGTCCGACGGATACCTCCGAACCCTGTTCGGACGGTCGGCCGCGTTCCCGAACCGGTGAGCGAGGCAATCACACTCCCGCGTCTGGGAGTTGGACGGCACAGCAGTGATCACGCAAGACTGCAGCAACAGGGTCTCCTTTGTGCTCGAGTAGGTAACGCAACCCCGAGCTACCAAGGGGCCCTGTTCCCATGCGCCCACCCACCCAAGATCACCCGGGCAGGCATCATGTTCGATCAGAACCGCCCTCGTGATCGAAAAGGACAGCGGCTCTTGACCGCAGGCGGTTGACAGTCTCTGCCCGCCATGGAGCGCGACACGAGAAGTCTGCTGTCGATGCCTGGCTCGGGGCTGGCGCCAGCCCCGCGAACACGATGGCGGGCAAGCGGGAACGCACCTCGTCGTGTAGGCACGCGTGGGCGGCGGCGCGCGCTGCGCCGACCAGCAGGGCGTAGACCTCGGGCAGTTCCACACCGTTTCGCACAGCGCACGTGCCGCATCCGCGAGTCGCGACACCCGCATGCCCTGGCTCTGCCCGCCACGTGCCCCGCCCCGACGGCCCACGGAGAAGGGGACGACGGTGACCATAACCGGGCGCGTCCGTGACTGCGACACCGGTCGCGGACGGGCCCGCTCGGACCCGTCCGTCCCGACCCGCCCCGCGAGGTGTGAGTTGACCAGCACGGCCCACCCGGGATGCTCGCAGTCCTGCGGGCCCCGCGCTGATCTGTCAGGCGGTCGGCGCGCCGGCGACGACGTGTTGACAGCTTCCTGGCCGGCCTGTTCCGCGACGACCTGCTCGGCGTCTACGGCGACGGACGAACGCGCGGTGTGCGTGCATGTCCCGCTGAGGTGCCCCTCCACCACGAACCGGCCGACCTAAAAGCGCTGGTCAGTCCTGCAACCTCGGCATGCGGCCCTACCGGGTCCTCGGGCGTGTGGACAAGCGTGTGGACAAGGTTGAGCGCCGGGTAGGGCAGCGCGTTCAGCAGGTCGGCGTCACGGATGGCCATGGCTGGAACGGCCTTACGAACACTAACGAGTGACAGATCGTCCCCTACACCCCTCGTTGGTGTTTACACGGCGAGGCGCAACCAAACAGATAACGGGCAGGACAGGGGAGGTGCGGGCGTGGTCGGCAATATGGCGGAAGTCGTGCTGCGGGAGCTGGAGCAGTCGGTCGAGCGGCTCTTGGAGTGGCATCTTGCGGCTGCGCGTGACTGGCTGCCGCACCAGTTCGTGCCGTGGAGTGCGGCGCGGGACTTCGACGGGCCGCTGAAGGGTTTGGCCTGGGAATCGGCGCAGTCGACGCTGTCGCAACCCGTGCAGGACGCGCTGATCATCAATCTCCTCACCGAGGACAACCTGCCCAGTTACCACTTCGAGATCGCGACCCGCTTCGGGCCTACGTCCATGCCCGCCGGGCGGTCGACCCGGTGGCCCTGGAGGAGCTGCGGATGCGGCACGTCAGCACCGGGTACCGCAGTGACCTGCCGACCGTCCTGCACGCGCTGGCGTACGTCACCGTGCAGGAACTGGCGACCCACCGGGCCCACCGCAACGTCGGCGCGTCGTGCGGTGACCGGGTGGGCGAGCAACTGATGGCCCGGATCGCGGCGGCCGAGAACCTGCACATGCTGTTCTACCGGGGCCTATACGCTGACGCGCTCCAAGGCTTCCCGGACGAGGCCCTGATGGCCCTGGCTGACGTGGTGTGTGGCTTTCGGATGCCCGGGGCTGGGATCCGCGGGTTCGGGGCGCGGGCGGCGCGGGTCGCGGCGGCCGGCATCTTCAACCTCGATGTCCATCGCGAGTACGTGATGGGGCCGTTGTTGTGTGCGCTTGGCGTGATGTCGACGACCGGGCTGGGTGCGGCCGGGCGACAGGCGCAGGACCGGCTCGGTCAGCACGTGGAGTGGCTTGAGACGCAAGCTTCCCGCGCGCGTGGCCTTTAGACGGATAAGCGCGGGCAGCGCCGCAGGGCCTCTCGCAGACAGGAAACAGGAGACCCAGACATGAGGCAGGCAGCGGAAGGCGCGGCGGAGTCGGCCCTTCCCGAGGAGTTGGTGGCCCTGCTGACCGGCCACCTTGATGTAAAGGCGGATGCCGGTGAGTTCTCCGGCAGGACGACGTTCGAGAGTCTCGGCCTGGACTCGCTGTCGCTGTTCGAGTTGGTGGTGGCGGCGGAGGAGGAGTACGGGATCGTCCTGCCCGAGAACGCCCTGGACCTGCGCCCGTCTTCGACCCTGGGCGAGGCGGCTCGGGCATTCGAGCATGCGCGCTGAGATCGCGGTCACTGGGCTGGGGCTGGTGACTCCGGCCGGGCATACGGCGGAGGCGAACTGGGCGGCCTTGTGCCGGGGGCGCTCGCTGGCCGCGACGGATCCCGACCTGGCGGGCCTGCCCGTCGACTTCTCCTGCCGGGTGACGGACTTCGATGCCGAGACGGAACTCGGCCGGGCGTCGGCGCGGCGCGGGGACCGCTTCATCCAGTTCGCCCTCGTCGCCGCCCGGCGGGCCGTCGCGGACGCGCGCCTCGATCGGCATACCTGGGAAGCGGAGCGAGTCGGTGTCGTGCTGGGCGTGGGATCGAACAGTTTGAGTACATACGTCACTGAATTCGGTCACCTCGGCGCCGGGCGGCCGGAGCGGGTCTCGCCACTCGCGCTCCCGCGCAGCGTTCCGAGCATGGCCGCGGGCGAGGTCGCCATCGACCTGGGCGTGCGCGGCCCCAACTTCACCACCGCCAGCGCCTGTGCGTCGGGCGCCACCGCGATCGGAGTGGCCCGGGACCTGCTGCGGTCGGGTACCTGTGACATCGTGCTGGCGGGCGGCAGTGAGTCGGCTCGCTCGCGCATGACGGCCACGTGCTTCACGCGGATGCGGGCACTGTCCCGGCGCAGGGCCGAACCGGCTCTGGCCAGCCGGCCGTTCGACGCGCAACGTGACGGCTTCGTCCTGGGCGAGGGCGCCGGCATCCTCGTCCTCGAACGCGCATGCGCGGCTCGGGCCCGCCGGGCTCCCGTCCTGGCGCTGCTGCGGGGTTACGGTGCCGGCGCCGACGCGCACCATCCCATCGCCCCGCACCCGCAGGGCGACGGCGCGGTCCGCGCCATCCACACCGCTCTCGCGGACGCCGGGTGCGGGCCGGGGAACGTCGGCCACGTCAACGCGCACGGTACCTCCACCCCGCTGAACGACACGGCCGAGGCACGAGCCCTCGTCCGCGTCTTCGGAGACGACGGGCCGCCGGTCACCGCGTCCAAGGGCGTGATCGGGCACGCGCTGGGGGCGGCCGGGGCGATCCAGGCGGCATACACGGTTCTCGCGCTGCGCCATGCGGCCGTCCCTCCGGTGGCGAACTTCGAGGGCCAGGACGGAGACCACAAGCTGGACATCGTCGCCGGACATCCCCGCTCCACGCGCGGCGAGGCGGGGATCAGTTGCTCCTTCGGCTTCGGCGGCCAGAACGCCGTCCTGCTGTTCACGACTTCCTAGTGGGAGCCAGACGAAGCGACCGGATCGGATGCAAGACGGAGACACACGGATGGATGCGGTGCGGCGCCGGGCCTGGCTCGTGGTGGTGAGCGCCCTGCTGGCGGCGGTGTGCGCGGGGGTGCTGGCCCCGGTTGCCTTCTCGGCGCTGAGCACGGGCGGCGCGGTTGCGACGGACACGGAGGCGACGCGCGCCAGACGGCAGGCAGAGCGGCTCGGCGTGCCCTCGCCCGATCTGCTCCTGGCCGTTTCACAGGGCACCGGCGTTTCACGGCGCACCGACGGTGAACGCGGGGCCGCCGCCCAGGACGGCACCACGGCGATGACGGAGAAGCTGGCCAGGCAGCGCGACGTCAAGACCGTGTGGTCGGCACAGACCACCGGTGACACATGGCTGCGCTCCAAGGACGGACGGACCCAGCTGGTCGCCGTACGGCTGAAGGGGACGGACAAGGAACGTAAACAGGTGGCGCCCGGTGTGGTGGCGGCGGCCCGCTCGGCCGTCCCGGGGATGCGGGTGGAGCCCAGCGGCGAGGTGTGGGCCAACCGGGAGATCGACGAAACCATCGAGCGCGATCTGAGCCGGGCCGAACTGCTGGCCGCGCCGCTACTCTTCATCGTCCTGGTCTTCGCCTACGGGTCCGTGGTGTCCGCGCTGCTGCCCGTCGTCGTGGCCGCGCTGGCCATCGGCTGCACGATCCCGGTCCTGGGCCTGCTGGCGCAGGTGGCCGACGTGTCACGGGTCGCGGTGAACGCCGCCTCGGCGATCGGTTTCGGCCTGGCCGTCGACTACAGCCTCTTCCTGCTGGCCCGCGTACGGGAGGAGACCTCGCGGGGCGCGGACCTTCACACGGCGCTGGCGGCCGCCCGCCGCTCCAGCGGCCGTTCGGTCGCATTCTCCGCCGCCGCCGTCACCGTATGCCTCGCCACCGCCTTGGTGGTGCCGGTGCCGATGCTGCGCGCACTGTCCCTGGCGGGCATGATCGTCACCGTGCTGGCGGCGCTGGTCGCCCTGACCGTGCTGCCCGCCTGTCTGCGGCTGCTCGGCCCCCGGGCCCAGGCATGGGACCCGCTGGCGCGGTGGCGGCGTGCCCGTACCGGGGACGGGAGTGGCTTCTGGCATCGCACGACGTCCACGGTCACCGCACGGCCCCTCCTGGCGGGCGGCCTGGCGGTGCTGCTGCTGGCCCTGCTGGCCTTGCCCTTCACCCACGCTCAGCTCGGCATTGTGGACGAACGCACGCTGCCTTCGTCGGCTCCGGCTGCCGCAGCAGCCGAGCGTGTGCGCGCCGAGTTCACCGCGCCACCGGAGCGGCTCCTCACCGTGGTCGTCACCGGACCGCGGGCGACGGACGGTGCACCGGCGTACGGCGACCGACTCGCCCGTGTCCCGGGCATCACTGGTGTCCGCGTGGTGCGTGTGGCTCCGTCCGGTGAGGCCCTCGTGCTGCTGGCGGCCACGTCGGCCGCCCCCGGCACGCCGGAGGCGGACAGCGTGGTGCGCAAGGTACGGCAAACCCCCGCCCCGGGAAGCGTGGCGGTGGGCGGGCGAGCCGCGGAGGTCGTCGACACGGCGGACGCCGTCCTCGGCGCCCTCCCGTGGTGCTTGTTTCTGCTGGCTGTGGGGCTCCTGGCCCTCCTCAGCGCCTTCACCCGTACCCTGGTTGCCCCCCTGAAAGCTCTGATCGTGGCCGCCGCCAGCCTCGGGGCGAGCCTCGGCGCGCTCGTCGTTCTCTTCCAGGACGGCCACGGCGGCGCAGTGCTCGGCCACTTCACGGCGACGGGAACGCTGGACGCCTCGACGCTGCTGTTCGTCCTGTTCATCGCGCTCGCCCTGTCGGTGGACTACGAGGTCTTCCTGCTCGGCCGTATCCGGGAGGAGTACGACCGCTGCGGAGACAACCGCACCTCGATCATCGAGGGCGTCGCCCGCACCGGCCGGCTGATGACGTCCGCTGCGGCAGCCGTGGCGATTTCGACCGCGGCCATGGCCACCTCCCACGTCGCCCTGCTCAAGTTCATCGGCATCGGCGTCGCGCTCGGCGCGCTCGTGGACGCCGTCCTGGTGCGGGGAGTTCTGGTGCCCGCCGTCATGGCGGCCCTTGGCCCGGCGAACTGGTGGGCTCCGGCCCGCATCAGGTCCCCGTTGTTGATCACTACACCTGTGAAGAAAGGCGGAAGCTGATGCCGATGCGTCAGGCGACACATCACCGCACCCGGCAGTCAGAGGCCGCCGGCCCACAGGTGGTGGCGATCCAGACGGCCTTCCCGCCGTATCAATACCGGCAGGAAGAGATCCTGGCCGCCCTTGCCCGCACGACGCTGCTGGAGTCCGAGATGGGCGCTCTGGTACTCCGTAAGATCCGCGCCAGCTCGGGTGTGGAGACCCGCTCGCTGTCCCTGCCGTTGGAGAAGCTCGTCGATCTCGCCCGCCGGGAGGACTTCACCGAGCAGAACCGCATCTGGCTCGACACCGCCATGGACCTGGGGGAACGGGCGCTGATCGGCGCGCTGCGCACCGCAGGCGTCCAGCCTGAGGAGGTCGACGCGGTGATCAGCACCACCGTCACAGGGCTGGCCGTGCCGTCGCTGGAGGCTCGGCTCGCCCACCGGGTCGGGCTACGGCCGGACGTCAAACGTATCCCGCTGTTCGGCAGCGGCTGCGCCGGAGGCGCCGCAGGTCTGGCCCGGCTCCATGACTACCTACTGGCCCACCCCGACCAAGTGGCCGTCCTGCTCGCCGTGGAACTGTGCACACTGGCGCACCAGCGCAAGGACGGCTCCGTGGCGAACATCGTCGCCGGCAGCCTCTTCGGGGACGGCGCGGCCGCCGTCGTGGCCTTCGGAGTCCAGCGGGACGGCTGCCCCGCCGGGCCTGAGCTGGTGGACACCCACAGCCTGCTGGTCCCCGGTACCGAAGACGTCCTCGGCTGGGACATCGGTTCCCACGGCTTCCGGATCCTGCTGTCGCCCGAGGTCCCGACGCTCACGGAGAAGCACTTGCCCACGGCCGTCCAAGGGCTCCTCGCGCGGCACGCACTGGCGCCGGACCAGGTCGCGAGCTGGATCATTCACGGTGGCGGACCGAAGGTCTTTACCGCTGTACAGCAGGCCCTGGACGTGCAGCCTGGCGCCTTGGAGCTCACCCGGCGCTCCGTGGCCGAGCGGGGCAACCTCTCGTCCGTCTCCGTACTGGACATCCTGCACGCGGCCATGGAAACACCGCCCCCCGCGAACGCACCCGGCCTGGTCGCCGCCATGGGGCCGGGGTTCGCCATCGAACTGGTCCTCCTCCGCTGGTAGGGGGCAGCCCGCCGCCAGCGAAACCTGACGACCGCATGACAAGAAAGGTGTCACGGACCGTGCCCGCCATCCCCGCAGACGTACGCATCCTGATCGACCTCGAACCGGTGGTCACCGACGCCCTCGACACGCACTTCCGGACTACCGTCGACTGGTACCCGCACCAGTACGTCCCGTGGAGCCAGGGCCGTGACTACGACGGTCTCCTCGAAGGGGAGCCATGGGACCCCTCCCAGCAGAAACTGAAGGCGGCCGCTCGGGACGGCCTCCTCTACAGTCTGCTCACCGAAGAAAACCTGCCCAGTTACCACCGGGTGATCGGGGAAATGCTGTCGCTCGACGGCCCTTGGGGTGTCTGGGTCAATCGATGGACCGTGGAGGAGTCCAGGCACGGCACCGCCATCCGTGACTACCTCGTGGTCACCCGCAGTGCCGATCCGGTGCTTTTGGAGGACGCCCGCGCCGCGCATGTGCAGCACGGCTACGAGATTGACTACCGCGGCGACCTCATCGCCTCTCTGGTCTACGTCACCATCCAGGAGCTCGGCACCCGCGTCAGCTACCAGGGAATTCGCCGACTGTGCGACGAACCGGCGTGCGGGGCTCTGATGCAGCGCATCGCCCATGACGAGAACCGGCACATGCTCTTCTACCGGACCACCCTCCAGGCGT
Source organism: Streptomyces sp. NBC_00287 (assembly GCF_036173105.1). Taxonomy (NCBI): domain Bacteria; kingdom Bacillati; phylum Actinomycetota; class Actinomycetes; order Kitasatosporales; family Streptomycetaceae; genus Streptomyces; species Streptomyces sp. NBC_00287. The sequence goes on along the minus strand of NZ_CP108053.1, from coordinate 124,733 downwards.
GTATGCGTATGCACCCCGACCGAACGCTTCAGGCTGTGGCCAAAGTCCTCAAGACATTCCGCCCCCCCGGCCACGCCGCACCCGGCTTCGGCCAGCTGATCAGCTCCATGGCCAGGTCGGGCATCCTCTCACCGGAGATCTACTACAAGGACATCGCCCTTCCCTTCGTCCGCATGCTCGGCGCCCTCGACACCACCGGACTTACACCGGTCGGACAGCACGCCCAGGAGGAGATCGCCGCCCACATCGAGGAATCAGCGGACCGTGCCGGCAGATACCGCGCCCTGGCCGAACGCCTCAACCGACTCGCGACCGCGTAAGACGAGGATTCCGCCGTCCGGGAGTGAGAAGGACGATCCGACATGTCCCTGGGCTGGGTGACGATCCCCGTAAGTCTGTTCGTTCTCATGACCGCGGTTGCCGTCGTGCGCCTGGTCGAACTGACAACCGCCCGTCGGAACGCGCGATGGGCCATCGACCGCGGCGGCATCGAGTACGGGCAACGCCACCACCCCGTCATGATCACCCTTTATGTCTGCCTGCTCGTTGGGACCGTTGCAGAGGTCGCCCTCACCGACCGCGCCTTCGTCCCTTTGATCGGCTGGCCGGCGCTGGCCGTCCTCATCCTCGTGCAGGCAGGCCGCGCCTGGTGCATGAGGGCGCTCGTCGGCCCCCGATGGAACACCCGCGTCATCGTCGTGCCCGGGCTACCGCTGGTCACGACCGGGCCCTACCGTTGGATGCGGCACCCCAACTACCTCATCGTCCTGTTCGAAGGCATCGCCCTGCCCCTCGTCCACACCGCATGGATTACTGCCATGCTCTTCACCATCGCCAACACGCCTTGGCTCGTCGTCCGCGTCCGCACGGAGAACGCGGTGCTATGGCCTGCGGTGGGACCAGCGGCGCGGGGCAGTTCGTGGAGCTGTTCGCCGACCTCGTCGACGGACCCCTGCTGTTCGCGCTGCGCGTCTCCTACCCGCACATCGTCGTGAGCGTCGATCGGCGAGCCCCCCGCGCGTGGACCTGCGGGATGCGGTCGGCCGCTGCGCGCAGGCCGAACGGACGGGGCGCAAGTCGGGGCACGGGTCTCGGGGAGCAGGCCATCCTTCGGGCGGAAGAAGCTGGAACGTGGAGTCGGGGAGGGGCCGCCGCGGATCGAGGGCAGTGGGCCCCAGTGCGTCGACTTCATCAGCCCGTCCGGCAGGCACCGAAGGCTGGCGTATGGCTACCACTTCAGGAGACTGGTGACGGCCAGGCCGGGCGAAGTGCACATCGCGTGCCCAGCGGGACTTCTTCGCCCCGACGGCGCTCGCGAACGGCGTTCCCATATGCGACGTCTCCCGCCAGCTCGGCCACCGGTCCATCAAGGTAACCGTCGACATCTACGGACACCCTGTGCCCTGCGCCTGGCATCGCTGCCAGCAGGTCCTGCAGAACGCCATGCGGTCCGAGCCCCTCGACATGGCGGGTTGACCCTCGTCGGAGGCAGGCGCGGGTACCTGCGCGCAAGCCGTGTAGGCGCTGACCTGTTCGACCCGTGCTGATTCTGTGCTGACCCGGATCTCTTAGATGCCTGTTTTCGCAGGTGGGAGCGCTATGGTGCACGTTCCGGTTCAACAGCAGGCCCAGGCTGTCCGTGATGACGTGCCGGCGCCTGCCGTTGATCTTCTTCCCGTCGTCATAGCCGCGTGAGCAGGCGGGCACCGAGGCGGCGCCCTTGACCGACTGCGAGTCGATGATCGCCGCCGACGGCTCCGCGTGGCGCCCCTCGGCCTCCTGGGTCCGAGCGCGAAGCCGGTCGTGGAACTCGGCCGCGTTCCCGAACCGGTGAGCGAGGCAATCGCACTCCCGCGTCTGGGAGTTGGACGGCACGGCAGTGATCTGCAGTAACAGGGTCTCCTTCATGCTCGAGTAGGTGTCGCAACCCCGAGCTACCAAGGGCCCCGTTCCCATGCGCCCACCCAGCCAAGATCACCCGACCAGGCATCCTGTTCGATCAGAACCGCCCTCATGATCGAAAGGGCAACGGCTCCTGAGACCGTGCTCGCGAGGACCTGGCCTGCGGATCGGCTTTGGTTGTCTTGCGGCCCTCATGTCGTCGGTGACCCGTACCAGCGGCGGAGGTTGGGGGCCGGGCGTGTTGGCGGCCGCTGCGGCTGGGCGTGGTGATGGCTTGCGTAGTACTGCGGGGCTGCCGCTGCCGATGTGGCCGGTCAGTGGCTGGTGCGGCGGCTGGAGTTGGTGGCGGGTGGCCCGTCTGGGGGCGGCGTGCGGGCTCAGGGGCGGCGGCCGCGCATGGGGCCGGTGCGAGGGGTGGGTCCGGTGAGGATGGCGGGGAGGGTGTCGTTGTAGGCGACGTGGTGGGCGAGGTCTATGCCGGCCTGGGCCGAGTCACGCTCCACTTCCGCAGCGCCCGCCCCGGGCTCACGCCGTGGCCTGCGCCGCCGACTACCACCTCCCGGGCTCCTGCCAGCGTGCCCTGCAGGCAATGGACCAACAGGCGGTGGCCGCTGCCGGGCGCCGTCTCGACGCGGCGCACCCCTGTATTGAGGCCGGGCGTCTGCCGCAGCTTGCCGAGTTCGACACCATCCGGGACTCGCCGGGTACGGCGCCTGCTTCCTGCGCCGTGACCCCGGCAGCCCAATGGTGCGGGCCGTCCTCGACTGCTGCGTGCGCCGTACCGAACCCGTCACGGACCACGGCAAGACCCTGCCGGGGTGGTGGACACAGTGCGGGCCCTTCGGGCGGCCCGGGCCACCGTTTGTCCGGCGGGCGGGCCAACAGCGGGATGGCGCACGGGATCGGCGGCGTGTTCGCGCTTCTCGCCCTCGCCGCCCCCAACGGCACCGTCACGGGCACCAGGCAGCGCTGCGCACCATCCTGGCGTGGCTGGACCGCTGGCAGGAGCAGACCGGCCGCCCACCGGGCCTGGCCCCTGCTGGGTCACCCGCTGCGAGCTGGGCACCGGTGACCTTGCCCCGTCCGCTCCCCGGCGACCGTCCTGGTGCTACGGCACTGCCGGCCTCGCCCGTGCCCAACAACGTGTGGGCGAAGGTCGCCGCTCTTCGGCCGGCCATCACCCTTGTGCAACCCCAACAGTCAAGTTTCGCGTCGGAATCCCTCGGTCGATATCGGACCGAAGTCGGATCCGACGTGGCGCTGAGACGTGCAGGTCGCGCCTGTACCTCGTTCGCGTTGAAATGCCGACGCCTGGAAGGCAAAGCGGTCGCGCCGGGAACAGCCGGTCCGGCCGGCACGGTTGCATCGACCGAGGGACCGGCGACGTACGGGCGGGGAACACGGAGACCACGAGGTCGTCCGCCCCACCAGGATCCGGGCCCCAGGATCGCGGTACGCCCGCCGCGCTACTTGGACCAGACGTATTTCTGCAGGAGGACTGTTTCATGACTGACCGGCCCTTGACGCTCATGGCAGTACACGCCCACCCCGACGACGAGGCCACCGGAACCGGAGGGGTCCTGGCGCGGTACGCGGCGGAAGGCATCCGCACGGTTCTCGTGACGTGTACTGACGGCGGTTGCGGTGACGGACCGGGGGGTGTCAAGCCGGGCGAGCCGGGGCACGATCCGGCGGCGGTCGCCTTGATGCGCCGTCAAGAACTTGAGGCGAGCTGTGACGTCCTGAAGGTCAGCGATCTGGAGTTGCTGGACTATGCCGACTCGGGGATGGCGGGCTGGCCGGGCAACGACGCCCCCGGATCCTTCTGGCAGACCCCCGTGCAGGAAGGCGCGGCCAGACTCGCGGAACTCATGCGGCACTACCGACCTGATGTGGTCGTCACCTACGACGAGAACGGCTTCTACGGCCATCCCGATCACATCCAGGCCCACCGCATCACGATGGCGGCGCTTCAGATGACTGCGCTGACACCGAAGGTGTACTGGACGACGGTGCCTCGCTCGATGATGCAGCGGTTCGGCGAGGTGATGCGTGAGTTTCATGAGGACATGCCGGAGCCGGATCCTGCCGAGGCCGCCGCGCTTGCCGAGATCGGCCTGCCCGACGATGAGATCACCACGTGGGTGGACACCACCGCGTTCAGCGGTCAGAAGTTCGACGCGTTGGCCGCGCACGCCAGTCAGGGCGAGAACATCTTCTTCCTGAAGATGGGCAGGGAGAGGTTCGGTGAGTTGATGGGCATGGAGACCTTCGTACGGGTCCAGGACGCCACCGGCGCGCCCGTACCGGAGAACGATCTCTTCGCCGGACTGCGCTGATCCGCCCGTCCGACCGGGGCCTGGGGCTCGGGCTCGGGCCCGGGCCCGAGCTCGGGCCCGGGAATGCTCATCGGCCGCATGGCGCGATCGAGCGGGTCACACACTCGAAAGGCCTGTCCACGTCCACCCGGGTTCCGCTCCGGCAGCCCGCGCCCGGGCCCCCGTTCGGCGGCGTCGAGGCGTGTCCGCACGGCCGCCCGGCACCACGCTCGTCCCCAGGCCGCCCGGCAACCGCACCGGTGGGTGGCCCGCTGCGCCGAAGGTGTCGACGGGCCGCCGGGGTCTGCATTGGCTGGGCCCGGGACCAGGACCGGACCAGGACGGGTCCGGCCGGTCACGTGACGCCTCCCGTGCGTGGCTGGGCGCGTGACCGCCCAGCTGTGCTCTGTGAGCCAATTCTTCAGGAAACGGTCACCGTCTCGCGGTGGATGCCCCGGCGGGGCGATTCCTAAGATCACCGCGTGCGATGGCGACGGGTACTCGTCTTTGGCTTGGCTGGTCTGCTGGTGGTGGCGGCGGCCGTTGGGGTGTATTCCTACGGTTCCTTCTATGGCTGGTGGGCCCGCCCGACCGTCCGCGACGCTCCGGTGGCGAAACCGGCGGCCGTGGAGCCGCTCGTGAGCGGGCTGCGCTACCCCTTCGACCTGGCATTCCTCCCCGACGGGTCGGCGCTGGTCACCGAGCGTGAGAGCGGTCGCCTGCGGAAGGTCAGCCCGGACGGGCAGCTGACCGAGGTCCGGACGATCGAGGAGATCGCCGAGCCGGTGGTCCAGGCCGGGCTGCAGGGGGTGGCGGTGTCTCCCTCATACGAACAGGACGGCTGGATCTACGTCTACTACACCACCGAACAGGACAGCCGGGTGGGCCGGTTGCGGCTGGACTCGTCGGCCCCGCCCGAGCCGATCCTGACCGGTATCCCCAGCGGTGACATCCACAATGGCGGGCGGATCAGGTTCGGCCCGGACGGCATGCTCTACGTGACCACGGGGGAAGCCGACGACCGTTTCAGGGCCCAGGATCGAGGCGACCTGGGCGGCAAGATCCTGCGCGTCACGCCGGCGGGCAAGCCCGCACCGGGGAACCCGATCGAGGGCTCACCGGTGTACAGCTGGGGGTTCCGCGACCCGCAGGGACTGGCCTGGGACGAAAAGGGCCGGCTCTATGCCTCCGAGTTCGGCCACCACAACCTCGACGAGCTGAACCGGGTCGATCCCGGCGCCAACTACGGCTGGCCCGAGGTGGAAGGCACCGGTGGGGAGCCCGACTTCACGGACCCGATAGCGACGTGGAAACCCGCCGATGCCTCACCCAGTGGGATGACGTACCACGACGGCCGGATCTGGGTCGCCTGCCTGCGCGGGGAGCGGCTCTACCGCATCGCCACCGACGGCTCGTCGCCCGAGCAGTTGCTGACCGGCCAGTACGGCCGGCTACGGCTCGTGACGGCGGCCCCGGACGGCTCACTGTGGGTGCTGACCAACGGCCGCACCGGTCCCGACTACGACCTGATCCTCCGGGTGACCCCGTGACGCCTTGTTAGGCGGCAGGCATCTTGTGCGGAGCCAGGCATGGAACAGCTACATGATCGCCCCAACAGCACATTTGGAGCCTTGCTACCTGCGGACCTCGGTCAACGGCACATCCATGCGCGGGGCGCAGCAGAGCATGTCGGCTGCCGACGGGAGGGCTCGCTTAACTGGCGATGGTGAACTGCCTCAGCGATCCGAAGTGCCCCGGCTCGGTTAGGAGGCGTAGGTCGGAGTGAAGCACAACTCGACCTTGCCGGACGGCGCCTGTGGGCGGGCAGTGTGACGCCGTGGACGACTGGCGCTTCTACTTTGCGCTGACCGTGATTGGCCGCCCCTGGGGCCGACTGGGTCGCAGGCGGGCCGGTAGCCGGTCGATACGCTCGTGCCTATGACTGACTTCGTGCAGGTATCCACGGCGACGGAATCCCGGGAACAGGCTGTCGAGTTGGCTCGCTCGGTCGTTCAGGGCAGGTTGGCCGCGGGCGCGCAGATCATCGGCCCTGTGACGTCGGCGTTCTGGCATGACGGAGCGTTTGGCACCGGTGAGGAATGGCAGCTTCTGCTGAAGACCACCCTGGCTCGCTACCCGGAGCTGGAGGCGCACCTGTTGAAGCACCATCCCTGGCGAAACCCGGAGGTGGCCGCCGTGGCGATTGTGGCCGGGGCGAAGGGCTGTCTCGACTGGATCGCCGCGCACACCGCAGCGGAGGCGTAGCGGTCAGAGGGCCCGCGCCTTGTCCAGGACGTCGGCCACGGCGGGCACCGCCTGGTGGTTGCCGAGCCGGAGCAGCAGCGGGGCGAGACGCGCGCGCGGCCGTACGGAGGCGACCCCTGAGGCGAGGTTGACCGCGCGGCCGGTGACTGCGGCTGCCTGCTCGATCTCGCCCGCGGTCAGGTAGGAGTCGGCCAGCCACGACAGGTACAGGCTCTTGTCCCGGGCGTGCTCATCGTCGTAGTGAGCGAGCGCGTCCACGAGCACGGGCACGGCCCGAAGCGGGCGGCGCAACTCGGTCCAGCAGCGGCCGGTCATGATCTGTAGCTCGGTCTCGTCCACCCACGCCACCCAGTCCGGCTGCGGGGTGTCGACAACCTCTGCGAGCGCGGCGCCGGCCGCCTCGAGAGCCCGTTCGGTCTCGGTGGCGAGGCCAGCGACCGCGTACGCCCATGCGAGCCGTTCGTACAGCAGTGCACGCACGCCCGGGGCCGCGCCTGGACCGGCCTCCGCCACGGCGTGGGCGGCAGTCTCAATCCCAGCCTGTCTGTTCCTGCCGACGGCCTGGTACGCCAGGAAGGCGAGTGCGTTCCCCGCCAACTCGGTGTCTCCAGCGTCGACCGCTGCTCTGTGGCTGGTCTCGTACAAGCTGGCCGCGTCCTCATGGCGTCCACCGTCGAACGCGGCCCATCCAGCCTGCTGTGCCTGTTCAGCGAGCACCGACAGCAGCGCCCGCCCCGCGTGCTCGGTATACGTCGCATCGTGCAGCAGCGCCTTCGTGGCCTCGAATTCTCCGAGGTAGACCCGGTACGTGTCACCGCCCCCGAGGACGTCATCGAGACGGCGCAGGCGTGCCGTTCGCGCCCGCAGGCGTGCAGGAAAGTCAGGACCGATTCGACTCCCGACGCTCGGACGGGTGAGTTCCGGCAGGCCGATGACGAGTCCAGCCCCGGCCGTGGCCTTGAAGAACTCCCTGCGCCGCAAGTCATCTTCCTCCGCGTCGGGGGCGTGTACTGGAGTGAGCAGCCCGCGGCGCAGCGACGCCGGCGCTTCCCACTCGCGAGGGGCGAGACCGAGCATGTGCCCCGGGATCCGCAGCGCGACGGCGATGCGCGCGATCTTCTCGAAGGTGGCCACGCTGCCCTGCCCGCGCGCCAGAAGGCCGACTCGCTCGGGCTTCATGTCGCACTCAGCTGCGATCTTCGAGTAGCTGATCTGTGCTTCGGCGCGCGCGAGACGGAACACCGTGCCGAAGTCGTGCGCCGCAAGCGCGGCTCGCATTTCCGCGTGATCAAGGAGTCTGCGCGGTAAAGCGGTCGGCGGTTCGTAGGCGGTCATCGATGTGCCCCGTTGCAGGTGATGTCTCACTGCCAGCAAGCAGCCTACCCATCAAGGGGATACCCGCGGACGGGAAGCCAGCAGCCTTGCATGGCTGGAAGGTGGACGCATTCGAGACCCCGGCGACCGCGCGAACGGCCCCGGGGCGTGGCCAACGCTCGAACCCGTGAGGGAGCGTCGACATGACGAACAGTACGGCCCGGAGTGGGGCATTCACACCGCCGAGTCCGCCCTCGACAGGTGAGGTTGAGGCGTGGCTTGCCTCCGCGCACCCCTCGTCCGCGGCACCGCACCGGGAGTGGAGCAGCGCTGCGCGGCTCGCCCTCATCCCGCTGGGGCGGCTCTTCGAGGCGGTCCGCATCCCCGCGGCCGTCGCCCACTACGCGTTCGCCAGCCATGACCCGTCGGTCGTGAGCCGGCGGCTGGCGCGCCATCTGCAGGGCGGTCCGGTCGTTCACGATCCTGAGGGCCGTCGCTACTACGCGCTGGTCCCGCCCGGCACCGCTGCGAACTGGCGGGCGCCCGCCGCCCAGTGCCTCGGAGAGGGCACGTACCTGGGCGTTCCCCGCCCCGATCTCACGGAGCTGGACGAGGGCACGCTCGCGTCGTACTGGGCGGTGCCGATGACCCGGCCGGGCAAGCTCTGTGATCCGACGGATGTGCTGGCGCTGGTGATGGTCGGCGGCTGCCTGGCCGACGACGACAACGAGGCAGCGTCATGAAGGCCACCGGGAGTCGTGAGGGTGTGAGCGCGCCGCCGGTGGACGTCGCCACGATGCGCGCGAGCGTGGCCGAGGTGCTTCCGCCCGAGGTGACCCCGACCGACCGCGGCACGCTTCAGACGCTGACTGGCCTGCTGCGCGGCCACTTACAGCTGCTCATCCCGGAGATCGAACAGTCCGCGGCGCTGCTTCCCGCCGACGACGTCCCGCGCTATTGCGCGCTGGTCTCCGTCCGTGAAGCCCGCGGGAAGCTGAACGCCGGCCCCGGACGGCTGCCGTGCGACGCTGTGGCTTACGTGCGCAGACTCGGCCGGTCGCTGCTGGCGCTGTGCGACCACTTCGAGACGCTGACCGGCATGAGCATGAGCATGAGCATGAGCATGTGCGTGGCCTGCGATCAGCCCATCAGGGGCGGCGAGGTGTCGCGGCCGTACGGCCAGGCCAGTTCCTCCGGGGGAGCGTCTTTCTCCGGCCGGATCCACGACCACTGCTCCAACACGGTCGGCCTCCGCTGACCTGGCGCGCCCTGCCCCGGGCGTGAAGGGGGTCCCACGGCGACCGCAGGGTCAGGGGCGCACCCCCAAAGCGGCCCGTCCCGTCGGCGTACCCCCGTCAATCCCTGGTGGGACGGGCCTGCCAACTCCCGCCCCGGTTCCCCCAACCCTGGACAGGTCGAGCGACCGGGGCGGGCCCACTACTTGAAGGTCGACGGCTGCAGTTCGGTAGCTTCGGCAGGCCCGCCTCCCCGGGAAGGCGGGCCGGGCACTTTGACCTCATCCGATGGCGATGCGCGTGAGCCAGAAGTCGTGGGCGCCGTAGACCTGAACGGGGTTGCCGGTCAGTCCGGTTCGGCCGCCGACGTAGAAGCCGACGGAGCCGTCGGAGCGGATGGCCCAGATGTCGGGGATTGCGTCATTATTGGCATCGGGGGTGCCGAAGAGTATGAGCACAGCAGTGCGGGTCCAGCCAGACGCGGCGTACAAGTGGTCCGCGCCGCCGGATGAATTGGCGGCAGTGCCCAGCGAGTTGGGGTCGACCCCACCGCTCGACGCCGCGATTCCCTTGCGCAGCAGCAGCCTGCCAGAGACATCGGTACGGAAGACTCGTGCTGTACGCCCGGATGCGCGAGTCCCAGAACGGCTTGCAGCAGAAAATCGGTACGAAGCTTGGCAGTGCCGAGGAGTTCTCCCGCAGCGATGATGCGCGGCGCTTCGCCACGAAGTCACCCAGCAGCACGGCACGTTGGATGCCCAGCTCCTTGAGGAGGGACGCGATCCACTCATGGCGCTTGAGCCAGGAACGGTACGGCGCGGCGGCCAGACCCAGCTCTTCGGTCGTGGCGAAGTCGGACGGCCCTTACGCACCAATGAGTTGACGAGCACGGGAGTCGATGCCCGATGTACAGTGCCCCCCAGTACGTGGTAGCGGGCATCACCAGCGCCAGCACCCCACCGAGCGCCGCGAATGTCACCGTCACCACAAGGTAGAACCACGACCACATGAAGCGCGCGGGATCCTCGCGGATTCCGTAGAGCCGGACGATTTCCGGCGGCAGCGCCCCCACGATGCCCAGCGAAAAGAGAACCGAGGAAGGCGTTTCGACCATTTAGCGGCGGTTTGTTGACGATCGGTTAGACACGCGGTAGCCGGGCGGCAGAGAATTCTGCCTCGCCGCCCGGAGGGTGATCGCAAATGCGGGCCGGCCGAGCACGGCGCGTCCGAGCGCAACCACGGCGACACGTCGACCGCCAGGACCAGGCGCCCGCCGTCGAAATGCGGCAGCGGCAGCCCGGCCAGCACCGTCCGCAGTCGATCGACGTCGATCCGGTCGTGGTTCAGGCCGCCGCTCCTGCACGCCTCGTACAGCAAGCAGCAGGACGGCTAGCTGGAAGATGGACGTTCCAGAGCCTGTCACGCGCTTTTCGTCGGTGCCCCTCCAGCCCGCAGGCCAGTGGACGCCGCCGCTGGTTCGCCCGGGGACGACGGCCGCACGGTTGTACAGGTCTGCAATGGCGGGAAAACGACTGCGCCCCGCACGGGTGCTGCGGTGCGTGTCCATTCGGGGCCAACTCATCCTTTGAGGCCTCGGACGCGGAGGTACCGCTGGCGCCGTCCAGAACACGTCGGGCGGCGGCAGTGGCGGAGCCGCGACCCTTGTCTACGCCCGCACTACGGACGGGAGCGGCAGGGCTCACGTCCGCAACCTGAAAGGTTCTAGGTTCCGCGGCACCACACGTCTGGCTAGCGTGACGGCTGTCTCTTGTGCGCACGCCGGAGACCGAGTGCTGCCAGCACCCATCAATCGGGGGAATCATGAACATCCGCAGGCGATTTGCCGTGGCCGCTGTCACCAGTGTGCTCGTGAGTACTGGCTTGATCGGTCTCGCATCCCCGGCCAGTGCGGCGACCTGCTACGGCAGCGCCCACAGTTACACCAAGGCGGAAGGGCCCATCACGTACCCGGCGGCCCAGGGCTCGTACCTCTACACCACGGGCAACTGCGCCGACATCAACATCAAGACCAACTCCGCCAGTGAGGTCTTGGCCTGCTTCTACCCCACCAGCGGCGATCCGTACTGCGCGGAGCGGGGCTACGTGGACACCAAGGCCGGCATCTGGGCTGTGCTCGCCACGGACGTGAAGGACGGAACGAAGTTCAAGCTCTACTTCGCCACCCGGGCCGCATCGACGGGAGTGTGGGCCGCCTGAGCAGTGGCCGGTGCTTGACTCGTCCTAGCCACCCGGGCGGCCGCGAAGCCGGTGATCGTCTGCGATGACGGCGACAACTCAGCGGTGCCGTGGAGCCCGAAAGGCTGCGTAGAGACAGCTCACGCGCGCGCTGGCGACATGAGGCTCGACACGGCGTGAGCGACGACGACGCGAATCGCACGGGGGAGTGAGTGTGTATGACGATGCGGCGAGCGATTGCTGTTGCCTGTACGGTCACGGCGCTCACGGCATTCACCGCGGTTGGCTGCATGAACAGCACGCGCGACGAGTCACGGGCCGCTCAGCCGGAGCAGGACGTAACACTCGGGAGCCTCAAGGGGCAGGAGCGGGATCTGACCGGCGCTGAGGAGGTCCTGGTCGAACTCGCCGAGTCGCTGCTGGTCAAGAAGTGCATGGAGGGCAGGGGCTTCCGGTACTGGGCGGGGCCGATCGCGAGCGCCGCGGAGCGTCAAGGGGACGGCTACGTCCTGGACGACGTGAGCTGAGCGCGCACCTACGGCTACGGCAGGGAGTTGGAGAAGAAGGCCGAGCGGGCTCGCCTTGCCGACCCGAATGCCGCGTACGCCAACGCCCTCCCGGAAGCAGATCGCATCCGCTACTTCAAGACTCTGGACGGCGACCTTTCGAAGGGCGAACTGTCGGTGGATCTTCCCGCCGGCGGCACCGTCAGCACCACCAGCACAGGCTGCCTGTCCGATGCCAAGGGAAAGCTGTACGGCGACACCGCGACCTGGTTCCGCGTCAACAAGATCGCCACCAGCCTGACGCCTCTTTACGTACCGGATCTCGTCAAGGACCAGCGCTTTGTCAAAGCGGTCACGGCCTGGTCGCGGTGCATGCGCGAGGCCGGCCATCCTTACACCTCCCCGGACGACATCCGAGAAGAGCGTCATGCGCTCACGCAGGGAATGAGCGCCAAGCGGGCGCACGCCACCGAGGTGGAACTGGCCGTGACCGAGGCCACGTGTGCGGTGGAGACCTCGCTGGGCAAAACGGCTCGCGCCCTCGAACGTGAGTACCGCGCCACAAAGCTCCAGCGCTACAGCGAAGACATGACCGCCTATCAGCGTATGAGGCTGGCAGCACTGGCCCGGGCCAAAAACATCATCGACTCCGAAGCCTGACGGCACCGGATCGTCCGGACACGCCGGAAGCTGAGATTTCCGCGGCACCGACGGCCGCAGATGTTCCACCACACCCAAGAGAAGATGGAGCCACCCCACCATGCGCAAACTACCTGCGACTCTTGCTGCGCTGCCCTTGCGGGCCTGGGAACGCTCGTGCCCGCCACGAGCGCTCAAGCCAACGACAACTGGACCTGCAGCGACGACTACACGGCGGCGGCGTACGGGTACATGTACGCCTGGGACTACATCGAGTGCCACGGAAGCGCCATGGGCTACAGCTCGAGCTGGGACTCCGACTGGGGCAACAGCAGCGGCCCGTTGCAGGGAGCGGACACCAACAGGGCGTCCTCCATCCTGAACAAGGGGAGCATAGCGGTGCAGTTCTTCAACGGAACCGGTCAGGACTGGGGCGGGGGGTACATCTGCCTCTCCCGGGACGAGGCCTACGCCTCCAGTCTCGCCGACAACGACTTCACCAGCGGCTACGAATCGAACGGGGCCATCAGCTCCCACCGGTGGGTGACCGCGAGCAAGTGCTCAGACAACAGCTGGGCCACGTGATCGTGCCGACGCGTCCCTGACGCGGCTCAACACAACCGAAGCGCTCCGGGATCGGTGGAGGCTCTATGCGTTGGCTCCAGGCGCCGGTTGGGGCTGGTGATGTGCGTAGTGGTTGGTGTGGGTGCTCGTGGGGCGGGATGTCTCCGATCGCTGTGTGGAGGCGCTGGTTGTTGAACCAGTCGCCCCACTCCGCAGGTGAGCGGTCGGAACGCTGACGGTGCCCTGTGCGGCAAGGCCCCTATCGGGACACGCTCGCCGGTCCGGCGGCAGCAAGCACCGCCCGGGACCGCAGGCCGACAGATCCTCAACAAGGCAGCCTGGGCCAGTTGTCCCACGGGTCATACCCTGGCCCGGACGGTGCCCCATGATTCTCACAGTTGTCCCAGATCACCACGCTGGGGCCGCCGAGTTGGAGATGGGCGCGCACGACCAGGTCTCGGTAGTTCTGCCAGGTGAAGCCACGGTGATCGCCCCGCAGATGGCCCTGGACGCGTGGCCGGTAGATCAGTCGGCTGCGTGCGCCGGTCTTGAAGCTGCGCTGGTGCCGGGGGTACCAGCGCGTCCTGTCTGCTGTGCGGTGGGCTGTCGGGCTGGTCATGTCCCGGCAGGTCGGTGAGGTCCTGGGACTGGGCACCGGGGCACGGGGCATGTTGGAGCGTGGTTGCGGGGGAGGCTGGCCGTGCGTGGCTGGCTGCACAGACTGCCCAGCGGGGGCTTCACCGTCCGCTTGTGGTCGCGGGGTGCTGTCTGAGCTGTTGTCCCAGTTCTTTCCGCAGGTCGAAGCCTCATGACACGCAGTGGTGTGCTGCGGCATCGGTGGTTAGGTCGGTAGGTCCGGTTCAGGTGAGGAGTTTGGCGAGCTGGGCCATTTCGGTGGGTGGGTCGATGACGGGCTGGATGAGGAGTTCGTCGATGCCGGCCTGTTGGAGGGTGGTGATGCGGGTGTGGAGGTCGTCGCGGGTGCCGACCAGGGCCAGGGTGTCGATCAGTGAGGGCAGGACCAGGTCCCGGTCCCGCGGTGCAATACGTCCAAGGTAGTTGGGGTAGAGCTTGGTGTGCCGGTCCGGTGCGGTGGGGGTGGTGGCGCGCCGGTCGAGGTACTGCTGCATTGCCTGGCGTTCCTCGGGGCCGAGTTGCTCGGCGAAGGCTGGTGCGTCGGCGGCGTAGGCCAGCAGCGACAGGACGAGGTGGCCTGTTGCATCCCGGGCCAAGTGGCCGTAAGGGTCCTCGTCCTCGTCGAGCAGGTGGAGCGAGGTGACCACGTAAGAGTGTGTGGGGGAATCGGCGTCGCAAGGTGTGGTGTGGGCGGCGTGGCGGCGGGCGTCGTGCAGCGTGTGCCAGGCAGTGGGGTCCAGCAGGCCGAAGGAGATGAGGCCGGTGTTGCGGCGGCCGGCGACGGCGGCGGCCTTCGGCCCGAGCGCGGCCACGACGAACTCGATCGGGTCGGTGGTGTTGACGTGTGTCCCGGTGTGCAGGAACTGGATGGTGCGGACCCGGTTGCCTTCGCGGTAGGGGGTCGGCCGTCCGGCGCACAGGTCCTGCAGTGCGGTGGTGAAGTTCTCCAGCGTGGCCGTTGTGGTGGGCCGCATGCCCAGCGTGCGGCGGGCGGTGTTTCCGGTGCCGATCCCGCAGATGATCCGGCCCGGTGCGAGGGCGTTGAGGCTGGCGAGGGCGCTCGCGGCGGCCGGGGCGGAGCGCAGTGCGGGTGAGGTCACGCCGATGCCGAGCCGGATGCGGCGGGTGGCCTTTGCACACAGGCTCAGGGCGACGAAGGGGTCGCCGTGGAGCATGGGGGTGTCGTTGACCCAGATGCTGTGCAGGCCCAACTCCTCGGCCTGCACGGCGAGATCTTCCACGCCGGGGTGCGCGGCGAGCACGACGCCAGCACGCATCAGGGCCTCCCAGGGTATGGGGATCGATCCGGACTGCTCAGCATGACAGGTGACGGTGGCAGCCCGGCGGGGTCGGAGGCGTGGGGGAGCGGGTCGTTGTCGGGGTACCGGCACAGCGGCAGGATCGCGGACATCCGGTGTCGACCACCGGGTGGCACCGCCGCCCTGAAGCGCGCCCCGGCGACCCGCAGTGGCCTGAGCCCGCCAGCACCGTTCGGTTGCCCGTCCATCGGTACCGTGCCGAACGGCACGCCGTATCACCACCGCACCTCATGGCTCAGCGGCCGGCGGGAAGAGGAGGTGACACAGCTGGTGAGGCTGTCTGGTGCACAACTGCAGTGTCCCCGGCGGCCGTTGGGATGGTGTGACGAAAACTGAAGTCTGTGCCCGGCGGGACGTGTCCCTGGTCTGTCAGTGCCGCCTGCCACTGTCCACGCGCACCCTGACCTGGCTTGCCGGCCTGCTCCGGCGCTGTCTGTAGGCGGTGCGGTCGCGGTGGCGGGCGCTGCCGCCGGGGAAGAGGGCCGCGAATCGTCCTGGCCGTGCTGCGGCACGGTCAGCGCCTGGCCGGCCCTGGCCGACGGAAACGACGTGTCCGCCACCACCGTGCGGCGCCGGCGAGACGAGCTGTTCGCACTGCTTGTGGCCTGCTCGGCATGAAGGCGGAGCGTTTGGTGATGGCGCCTGGGTTGTGGGGTCGGGTGCAGCCGTGGGGGATGGGCGCTCTGCGGCTGTGTCGCAGGTGCCGTGTGAGGTGTTCGCCGGGACTTTGGGGAGGCTGTGGCGGTACTGGACGGCTGCCGGCCAGGACGGTCCGTGATTGCTGCGCGGCGCCCAGAGCGCTTCGCCTGTTGGCGCTGTGCCCGGTGGAGCAAGGTTTCGGCGTAGCCGTATGGTGTCCGATTTGTGGCCGAGCGGGGCTGGCTTCGGCAAGGTCAGGAACCTTCGCGTGCACGCCCTGCCAATGGGGGCAGCGGCCTCCCACCACGATGCGAAGCCGCTGCCCCGCCCTCTGTCCCAGTCCTTGCTTCACCTATCGAGATTCGATAGGTTCCCATCGTGTTTCGATGGAGGGATGGGTTATGGGAATGCTGGCAGTGCGCGTGCTGCGTGTCGTGCTTGTGGTGGTGTTCGTCGGTACCGTGTTCGTGCAGGCATTGATGGTGTGGGCGCTGGTCAGCGGGAGTGATCCGGAGGACGGGTCGCTCCCGCTGACTCCGTTGCGCGTGATTACGGTCCTGGGCATCGGGACGGTCCAGGTCGCCCTGGTCTGTGTATGGCGGCTGGTGACGATGGTGCGATGCGGAACCGTGTTCTCCCACGCCGCCTTCCGGTACGTGGACGTCATGATCGGCGCGATCGTGGCGGCTGCTCTCGTGTGGTTCGCGGTCACGGCCGTCAATGCGCCGGGCCAGCGGGAGGATCCGGGCGTCACCCTCATCATGGGCGGGGTTGGCGTGGCCATTCTGGGGGTTGCGCTCATCGTGCTCGTGTTGCGGATGCTGCTCGCCCAGGCCGTCGCCCGCGACGTCGAAGCGGCGCAGATGCAGGCCGAGTTGGACGAGGTGATCTGATGCCGATCGCCGTCGACATCGACGTGATGCTGGCCAGGAGGAAGATGTCCGTGGGCGAACTCGCGGACCGCGTGGGGATCACTCCAGCCAACCTGGCGGTACTCAAGAACGGCCGCGCCAAGGCGGTGCGCTTTGCGACGCTCGCCGCGCTCTGCGAGGTGCTCAAGTGCCAGCCAGGCGACCTGCTTCGCTGGGAGGCCGAGGACACCGCGGGCGAATGAACCGTGCCTGCGGACGTGTCATCGCCGATCCCGCTTGCCTTTGACCAACTCCGCGAGCATCCCGGGGTCGCACCCGGTCAGATCCCGGGCCTGCTGGAGTGTCTGGCCGAGGTGCCCGACACTCGCGATCCGCGCGGTGTACGGCACGCTCGGGTCGTCATGCTTGCGCTGACCGCGTGCGCGGTTCTGGGCCGAGCGGCCTTCCTGTCGGCGGTGCGTGAGTGGATCACCGGCGCCCGGCCGTGTGTCCTGGAGGGTTGCGGCGTACGGCCCGATCCGCTGTTCCCGAAGCGGTGCCTGCCGGGGGAGGGGAGGGTGCGTGGGCTGCCGGGGTCGCGTCGACAGCGATGTGTTGGATGGGGTGGTGGGCCGCTGGCCGGCCGACCGGCGTGGTGGGCGACGGTCGGCTGCACGCAGTGGCGGTCGACGGCAAGATCCTGCGCGGAGCGGCCAGGGCCACGGGCCGCAGGATTCATCTACTGGCAGCCTGCGGCCATCTCTGCGGCCTGGTCCTGGCTCAACTCGACGTTGGCGAGATGACCAACGAGATCACCTGCCTGCAGCCTTGGCTGGAGACCAAAGAGCGGCATTGCCGCCGGCTTGAGGCGCAACGCCGGTGACGTCGGCCGGCCGCTTGTCCTCCTCGGACTTACATGATCACGAAGCGGACGTCACGCGATGACGCCGAAGCCCTGGGGGGCGCTTGCTCGCGGTCGCGGTCCTGGACGCGGGTGGGCCGTATGTCATCTTCGCCAGAACAGGTGGTGTGTCACGCCGCTCGGGCTGGGCACGACGTCCAGGTGGTATCGGTCGAGGAGCTCGTCGGGGGATTTCCAGAGTTGTAGTCCGGACCCGAGCTTTACCGGCGAGACGGCCACGTGCATGGTGTCGACGAGGTCGGCGTCGAGGAACTGCCGGATGGTGGTGACCCCGCCGCCGAGTCGGATGTCCTTGCCCTGCGCCGCTTCCCGCGCCCGTTCGAGGACGGTGGCCGGGTCGCCGTCGACAAAGTGGAACGTGGTGTCGCTGAGCGTGAACGACGGGCGGGGGTGGTGGGTCATGACGAACACCGGTGTGCGGAACGGGGGCTCGGCCCCCCACCAGCCCCGCCACTGATGGTCGGGCCAGGGCCCGCGCTGGGGCCCGAACTTGTTGCGGCCCATGATCTCGGCACCGATGTTGCGTGCGAAGTCTCGCGTGAAGTAGTCATCGAGGCCCCGGCTTCCTGCGGGATCCGTGCGCATGGGCCAGCTCGCCGTCGCGCCGGCCCAGGCGAACAGCCTCTCCGGATGGTCATGGCCGAACGGCCGCTCGAGACTCTGGTGGTCACCGGCACCGATTCCGTCACTCGAGACGTTGAAGTTCATGACTCTCAGCAGTTGATCCACGTGTTTCCTCGTCAGGTTTGGTCGCGTCATCGTGTGGCGGGGGTGCCGCACATCATGACGTCGAACGGGACGTGGCCGGATCGACAGCGGTCCGCAGCCTTTTTCCGGGGCGCGTCAGGAAGCGGTTTTGTTGGCGGTGTGGCCGTGGCGGACGCGGACGGCATCGAGGTGGCCGAGGCGGTCCACGGCGCCCCACATCGCCGTGGTCGTCACCGCCCATCCGGCTGTTCCCGCAGCCAGCTGGTGAACCTTCCCTCTCGGAGCAGTAGCTGTGAGATCACGTAGTGGGCTCACTTCCTGTTCCTGGGGCCACGCGTTTCGGTACGGCGGCTGTGGGGGTCTTGGACAGCTCCTTTCCCCGCGACGCCAGGGCCTGGGGCGGACGGCACCGGGTGTACGGGGTCGGCCGTGACCGCCTGGACAACTGGGCAGCCTTGGGCACCCCTGCATGACGTGCTGCGCCTGCCCCGCCGGCCGGGTGCGCGCAGGGCAGCCCTGCGGCGTGCTGCGTGAGGAATGCCGGGCCTGCCGGCTCCAGGTTGCCTGTTCTGGCCGTGAGGAGCCTGGCGTGTGTTGCGTCCCAGGTGGAGTGTGTGGGGGTGTGAGGGCCTGTCTCTTCGGTCAGGTAGCTGTTGTTGCGGCCAGTGACCGACCCGTGTGGTGGGCCGACGTCGGGCGAACTGCGCTGTTGGCGTTGCCTCTTGAGGATGGGGGAAGACGGCGCGTGACTTCGGATACGTTTCGTATCGGCGGGGATCCGAGGGTGCGGCGGCTCGGGTTCGGGGCCATGCATGTGCCGACGGGGCCGGGTTGGGCCCGTGAGAGGTCTGTCTCGGTTGCCCGGCGGGCTGTCGAGCTGGGCATCACGTTGATCGATACCGCGTATCTGTATGGCGGGGGAGCCAACGAGGAGCTCCTGGCTGAGGCCCTGCACCCCTACCCGGAGGGACTGCTGATCACTACCAAGGTCGGCGTTGCCCGATCGGGCCCGCTTGGGTGGGTGGAAGCTCGACGGGCGGCGGCCGGCCATTGTGCGCGATCAGGTCGAGCAGGCGCTGCGGCGGCTGCGCGTCGGGCGGATCGAGCTGCTTCAGCTGCACCGTATCGATTCGCGGACGCCGTTCGCCGACCAGCTCGGCACGCTGCGTCAGCTGCGGGCCGAGGGCAGGATCGGCCGGATCGGGCTGTCCGAGGTCACGGTCGGCGAACTCGATGGGGCACGGCGGATCGTCGGCATTGCGCGCGTGCAGAACCGGTAGAGCCTGCCAGGCCGCGAGCACGAGCTGGTACTCGCGGCCTGCGAGGCGGCCGGGATCGCGTTCTGGCCGCGGCGCCCTGTCGCCTGGGGGGAGTCGGGGGCGAGCGCCGAGGTCGCCGCTGTGGCGGCCGAGGCCGGCGCCACCCCCACGCAGGTGGCGCTCGGCTGGCTCCTGGGCCACTCACCGGTCGTCCTCCCGATCCCGGGCACCGTCCGGATCGGCCAGCTGGAGGAGAATCTCGCCGCGGAACACCTCCACCTGACCCGGGACCATCACGACCGCCTCGACCGTCTGCCGGAGCCGGCACAGGGCTTCGTGACCTTCGTCGGCGTTCGGATCGCGCAGAGCGCCGAGACATCCCTGGGCCTCGGTGGATGTTTCGCCTCGCTTGCGGCGCATGCCCGTGGTGCGATGAAACAAGGGGGTCGGGAAGGAGCAAGCGATGATCCCACCGGCAGGGGAGCGCAAGGGTGGCGCGGGCGCTGTGTCGGTCCGCCCGCTGGGTGAGGCGGACCTGGATCGGGCTGATGAGGTCTTCAGGGTCGCCTTCGGGACGTTCTTCGGGGCTCCCGAGCCGAAGACATTCTTCGGCAGTGCCGACTACGTCCGCACCCGCTGGGCGGCTGATCCACGGGCGGCCTTCGCAGCGACGGTCGACGGTGAAGTCGCCGGATCGAACTTTGCCGTCAACTGGGGCAGCGTCGGGTACTTCGGCCCGCTGACCGTGCGTCCGGACCTGTGGGACCAGGGCATCGGCAGGCGCCTGATGGAGCCGGTCATGGACTGCTTCGAGACCTGGAACAACCGGCATCTGGGCCTGTTCACCTTTGCGGAGAGTCCCAAGCATGTTGAGCTCTACCGCCGGTACGGTTTCTGGCCCCGATTCCTCACAGCCATCATGAAGAAGCAGGTCGCAGACGGTGCCGCGGTCCCCGGCCGGGTACTGTACGGCGAGCTTCCCGCCGCCGAGCGGCCCGGCGCCCTCAGCCTTGGCCGCACACTGACCGGGGCCGTGTACGAGGGCCTGAGCGTGGAACGCGAGATCGTGGCCACGCACGCGCAGGGACTCGGTGACACCATGCTGCTTCAGGGGGCCGGCTCCGAGCTCGATGGCCTGGCCGTCTGCCACTGCGGAGCCGGGTCAGAGGCCGGAGACGACGTGTGCTTCGTCAAATTCGGCGCCGTGCGCCCTGGCCCTCAGGCGGCCGACCGGTTCGAACGACTGCTCACCGCGTGCGAGCGGCTCGCCGCCGAGCGCGGCCTTGGGCAACTGGACGCCGGAGTGAACCTGGCCCGCCAGGATGCCTACCGGCGCATGGCCGACCGCGGTTTCCGCACCTGGCTGCAGGGCGTGGCCATGCACAGGCCCAACGAACCCGGCTACAGCCACCCCGACGCCTACGTGATCGACGACTGGCGCTGAGAGCACGCCGCGCGCGGCCCGCGAGGAAGGCCCGGTGCTGCCCGGACCCGTGCACATTCCGCGTCGGCGCCGACGGCCGGACACCTCCCGGACCACTGTCGAAGTGCTGTCCCTTCTCATGGACAGAGCCAGGTGGAAGCGGTCTCGGTAACGGTCACACTGCTCAGCGGGAGGGGCATTCCACACCACCACCTTCCCCGGTGCTGATCGCCTCCCCGGTGACATCACGCGGGAGCACGCCGTCGAAGTGCCGGATGGGATCGCTCTGGGCTCTGGGCCCTGGGCTGTGCGGTGGCGTGTCAGCTCGAGGCCGATGGTGAGCAGTAGCTGCCGGCCCACCTGGTCGAACTGTTCCTGGAGGCGGGTTTGTGGAAGAGATCGGCCAACGCCCCTGCCGAGGCGGCGAGTTCGGGCCTGCTCCCACCAGCGGGCCACCACCGCGTGCGCCAGCGTGAACGCCTGCTGCGGCTCCACCCCTGCGCGCACCGCACGCCGTGCCACGCCCGGCCACCGCCGCTGCGCGGCCACCACTTCCGGCAGCAGGCGCAGATCGAGGTGTTCCAGCGGCTCGTCGGCATCTGCGTCCAGCAGCCAGCGCCCGTGCCGCAGGCAGACCCGCTGCTGGCGCGGCAGATACCGCACCGCCCGCAGTGTGGGGCCGGATGGGCCGTCAACTCCGGGGCGGGGGGTCTTTGTTGGGCGGGCCCAGGCCGCCCTGAAGGTGTTGGTGGCCTGGGCGGGCACTGGTGCCGGTTACCACGGTCTTGCTTTGGTGGCTAGCCAGTCGGTGACTGCAGCGTGGGCGGCCTCTGCTCGTGCGAGGTCGCCGCCAAGGCGCCGGCCCGCAGGAGCGGCCATGATTCGCTGAGCTCCCGTTTGATGGTGGCGGCAAGACCGGCGTCGTCGTAGCCCCAGTGGGAGTCCAAGAAGAACTCACCTGCCCATGGGAAGGCGAAGTCCTTGTTCTCCGAGTCCATGGCGGTCATGGACGCCAGGAACTCGAACCGGGAGCACGCCTCGGCGTAGGCGATGTCGCTGGGTTCGATGAGCCGGAAGGGCTCGCGCAGCTCGTCTCTGAGCCAGTGATCCCCAAGATCTGTGCCAGAACCCGCCCGTCAGTTACGGAGCCAGCGGCCGGGCTGACGGTCACCGACCGCATCCTCCGCGTCTGGCTGGACGGCGCCCGCCCCCGGTGCCGGAGGAGCCTGGAGTGCATCGAGACCACGGCGCGTCCGGCCGCAGCCACGGAGAGACGTCGACGGCCAGGACCAGGCGCCCGCGTCCGGGAACCGGGGCAGCGGCAGGCTGGCCGGCAGCGACCGTATTCGGTCAGAGTTGATCCGGTCCTGGCTGAGGCCGTCGTACATCGCACCGTGCCCGCGGCGGTGCTCGGGCAGGAGCGTCAGCTCGACCGCCGAGTGCGCCGCACCGGGCGCACACAGCACCGCATCCGCCCGCTCGAACAGCTCGTCGCCACGTCGGGTCAGACACGCGTATAACTCGTCCCGGAAGCGGGACGCTTCTCCTGCCGCGGCGTCAGGCACCAGACCCACACTCACGACCTTCGTCTCGTTCAGTGCACTTTGGTCGGAGTACATGATCAGACGAAGGCCGCCTCAGCGGCAGGAGAATGCCCAGGTGAGCGGCTTAGTTCGAGAACCGTTTCGACACTAGAAGGTCGAATTGGGCTCGCTACGCGGTGCAGTCGATGAGTTTGGGCGGCGATAGGAGTCTGATGGAGGACACCCGATCTCTGGAGGCTGCCCTATGGCTGAACCACATGTTCTGGACACCCGGGAAGCTCTGGAAAGGGCGATCCACGTCGAGCGGTCCGCGCTCGCTCAAGACCTCACCCGGCTCAGCGAGGCCCAGTGGGCGAAAGCATCACTGTGTGAACGCTGGACCGTGGAGGAGGTCGTAGCCCATCTGACTGCAGGTGCCAGCACGAGGATGTGGCGCTGGCTGCTGAGCATGCTGGCCGCTCGGTTCGACTCCGATCTGCACAACGACCGACGACTCGCAAAGTACCTTGGTGCTACACCTGAAGAGACCTTGCGGCGATTTCGCGATGTTGTCGCCGGGCCTGCCGGACCGACAGGACATACTGCGGCCTGGCTGGGCGAAATAGTCGTCCACAGCGAGGACATCCGTCGGCCATTGGGTCTTGTGCGGACACCTCCGGTGGCCACGACGACCGCCGTGGCCCGGTTCTTCGCCAGCCGCGATTTCACCGTCGCGAGCAACACTGCAATCGCGGGCTTGCGGGTCGAGGCCACTGACGGACCGTTCAGCACCGGCTCGGGGGATCTGCTCCGGGGGCCGACCCTCTCGCTGGTGATGGGGATGGCAGGCCGCGCGGCGGCCTGCGAAGACCTTGAGGGGGACGGTGCGGCAGTCCTGCGCGCCCGACTGCGCTCAGGTTGAGGAACAAGCTGAGTAGGTGTTTTCAACTCGCTTCCCTGTACTGCGTCCGGCAGTCCGGGAGCGGTTGATCTTTGTTCCGGAACTGGGTGCGCTTGCCGTGGGGACTTGATGGACTGCAGGTGCGGATGGCGGCCCTGGCCAAGTGCGGCAGTCATGCGGTGCTGGACGCGGAGCTGGGTGGCTGCCGGACAGGCGAGCTCACCCTCGCGGCCCGGCTGGTCCGCTCCGTCGGCCCGGACATGCTCGTCCTGGCCGACCGTGAGTTCCTGGGCGTCCCGCTGTGGCGGGCGTTCACCGGGGACGGGGCGCATCTGCTGTGGCGGGTGTCGGCCAACCGGGTGCTGCCGGTGCAGGTGCGGCTGCCGGACGGTTCCTGGCTTTCCCGCCTGCATGCCGGCACCGACGGGAAGAAGCGCGATCCGGTGCGGGTCCGCGTCATTGCTACTCTCCGGTCCCTCGCCGAACTCCTGGGCGTCAGCGGACGAACTCCAGGCTCTGCCACACCACCCGAGCTCGATCTGGGCCGCGGGTCAGGCCGGACTCAGGGTCCGGAGTGGCCCTACGGGCTGGGGCTGGCCACGCCGCTTTCGTTGACGGTGAACTGTCCGTTCGCAGCGCCGTTGAAGGTCCCGCTCTTGATCCATTCGATCAGTGCCGCTTTGAGCGTGGCGTGGGGGCCGGCCCAGGGCTCGCCGGGGCGCCCGCCGTAGGGTGTTCCGGATTCCGGGGTGCAGCGCGAGTCGGAGCAACCCTCGTGCGCAATCGCGTGGCTTGCGCACTGGACCTGCACCAGCACCTTGTTCGTCATCGATGCTGGGAGGTTGTTGAAGATGGCGGAGGAGTTGGCCGGCGGTGCGGTCGTGTCTTCGAGGCCGTGGATGACCAGCGTGGGTGTGGTCAGCTGCCCCGCGACTGTGGTGTTCCAGCCGTAGCTGGAGAACACCGGCGAGCGGATGAGGCCGGTCGGGTTGTTGGGGTCATCCCCTCCCCATTCGCGCCCCACGGTCTCCAGGTCCAGCATCTGCGTCCCGAGCTGAGCCGGAGTGCCTGGGATGACGTGTCCGGTGCAGGCCGGCTCGCGTTGCGGCGGCATTTGCCAGGTGTTGGCCGCGTCCGAGGCGGTGGTCACATGGAGCGGGAAGGTGGCGAAGCCGCCGGGCGGCGGTGTCTCCTCGGTCGGGAAACCGAAGAGCGACGACAGGAACACGGCACGGTTGACCTTCGCGACGGTGTCAGGGTGCTTGTGCAGGGTTCGGGCGATGTGCTGTCCCCCGGCCGAGTAGCCGATCAGGGTGACCTTGCCGTCCGTCGGTTGTGCCCGTGCGATGGCGTCGTCGATGACCTGGCGGATGTCGCGTACGAAGGTGTCGACGCGCGCGAAGCGGACGTTGCTCGAGTGCGGGCGCCGCTGCCCGTCGAGCGGATTGGTCAAGAGCAGCGTCGGCGTCCCCTGCTGATCGAGGGGGAAGACTGGGGTATGTGTGCGGTCGCACCCCTCAGGCCAGGAACAGCTGCCGTCCGCGTTGAAGGGCCTGAGGCTCGCGTTCCCGGGATCGTCCAGGCCGTTCTCGAACCGCGTTGAGCGGCCGTAGCCGAGCAGAGTCGGGGCGAAGGTGTCGATTCCCGCCCGGGCGAGCGCCTCCTGCGTGCTGAGCTGGCCGCCTTCCGGGGCGGGGTGGCGCAGGTCAAACAACGCCGGGCCGGGCTGGGCGCGGCCGTGGATCAGCACCGCGGCCCTGTTGGTCACCCCTGGGCATTTGCCGTTCGCGTACACCGGCCGGACGCGATGCACCTGGATCCTCGCCGGACGCCCATCGAACTGGGGGTCCGGCATGAGCCCGGGCGGCACCCTGAACCTCAGAAAGTGGTTGCTGGTGACGACGCCGGTCGGCACCTCGTCGCATTGCTGGGCCGACGGCTTGGTGGCAGCGGCCATCGATACTGTGCCGGAGCCGACGGCACTCATGATCAGGCAGACGCACAGCAGGAGCCACCTCTTCCGAACCCCGCACCTTCGGCGTCCCCCGGACCACGCCCCTCGCCCGCGCCCTGACCGCTTCCGTCTTTGGTTCGCACACCTGCCTGGCGCGCGCTCGTGGCTCTCTGGGGCGGTGTGCATGGCATCTCCCGACGGGGCTGCTGCGTATCTGTCCGGTACGGCAGCCCTTGGGCTATGCCCGTCTGTCGTCTGGGGCAGCCGTCAAGCAGCATCCTTCGGCGTGTCGTGGCGCCTTGCCAGGCTGGCTCGGCTGAACGGATCAGCGCCCCGAACAGCCGGCCTTGGCGCGATCGCAAGGCAATGACGACCTAGCCATGTACGAGGGTCCGCTGAGGTTGGTTCAAAAACACGCTCTCAGAGGTCGTTTTCATCTGAAGTACGGTTGTATCTCCGCTATTGCACCCCCTGATGGATAGGTGCAGGTGGGGCGGCCGGGCTGGAGTTGCTTGCGGAGACGGGTGATGTGACATGTGGGGCAGGAGTCAGCCTGCGCCTGTCTCATTCCAAGACGCCCGTGTCTGTTCCGTGCTTCAGTCGGGCGGAACACACGCCTGGGCGCACCCCCCGACCCGCGGTACCTCCAGGTCATGACCGACCGTCGTGCGTATCCGAGTGATCTGTCCGATGCCCGCTGGGAGTTGATCGAGCCAGTGCTGTCCGCCTGGCGCTACGAGCGCCATGGCCGGGCCCTGGGATTTGGCCGGCCGCCTGAGCATGACCTGCGCGAGATCATGAATGCGATTTTGTACGTGGACCGCACCGGGGTGCAGTGGCGCTACCTGCCGCATGATTTCCCGCATTGGAACACGGTTTATGGCTACTTTGCCAAGTGGCAGTCCGACGGCATCTTTGCCCAGCTCAACGGCCTGCTGCGGGAGTTGGTACGACAGCAGGAGGGCCGGAACGCGAAGCTATCGGCGTGCGTGATCGACGCGCAGAGCGTCAAGACCTCCACGAGCGTCCCCGCCACAAGTCAGGGCACGGACAACGCCAAGAAGATCGTAGGCCGCAAGCGGAGCATCGTGACCGACACGCTCGGTCTCCTGCTCGCGGTGCTGGTCACCGCGGCCGGCGTGCAGGACTCCGTGGCCGGCACCGCCCTGCTCGACCAGGTCGCCACCGCCCATCCCGGTATCCGCAAGGTCTGGGTCGACGGCGGCTACCGCAAGCACTTCGTCGAACACGCCGCCACCCTCGGCATCGACATGGAAATCGCCGCCCGCACCCCCGGGACCAGGGGCTTCACCCCGATCCCGAAACGCTGGGCGGTCGAGCGGACGTACGGCTGGCTGATGCTCCACCGCCGACTGGCTCGCGACTACGAGGCCCTCCCGACCCGCTCCGAGGCCATGATCCACCTGGCCATGACCGACCTGATGGCCCGCCGCCTCACCGGTGAGTCCACTATCTCCTGGCGTGACCCGACATCACCGGATCAAAGCCGTATCCCGGGATGAAACAAAGGGAAAAAACGACCTCTCAAGGACTGCGGCTACTGCGCGTTGCGGGACTCCAGTTCCCGGCGCAGGGCGTCGAGCGTGGGCCCGCCATCCTCCACATGCCACAGCGTCCACCCGTTGATCACGTTGCCGGTCACGGCCTCCGCCGCCTTGGACGGCGAGGGGAAAGGAGTGGCGTGGCCGTCGACGATCAGCTGGCCGTCGGGCGTCACCACGGCCCGCCCGGATCGATTGGCCCGGCGCTGATGGAACCTCAAGACCGTGCCGGCTTTCAGCAGGTCCGCCTTCATGAGATCGGCGAGCGGGCCGTGAGGAACCACCGGCTTGGCCGCTGTGGGTGGCGTCGGGTCCTCGGTGCCGAGGGTGAGCGTGACATGGACGGTGTCATCGCCGCTCGCGCTCATCAGATGCGCGATCACGGCTGGATCGAAGTTGATGCTGAGCGTAGGCATACGGCCTCCCGTCGACGGCGGTCCGGCCAAGCGTTGTCCCGTAAATGATCTTTGACGTGCTGGATGACCTGCTGTTTCTCCGTCACTCGGCGAGGGTGAGGTTGTGCAGGCGGGCGATGCCGAGCATGGCGTGGTGGACGCCGTCGCCCTTGAGGCGGCAGTCGCGGAGGATCTTCCAGGTCTTCATGCGGGCGAAGGCGTGCTCGACGCGGGCGCGGACTTTGCGGTGGGAGGTGTTGTGTTCCTCTTTCCAGGCGGGAAGTTCGGCCTGGCCTGTCTCGCGGCGGTGCGGGATGACCAGGCCGGTGCCGCGGTAGCCGCCGTCCGCGATGACCGTGGTCTTGCCGACGGCGTCCTTCGCGCCGGACAGTTCCCACGCCTTGCAGTCGTTGCGGTTTCCGGGCAACGGGCGGCCGACGGCGACGACGAGCCGGGTGTCGGCGTCGATGACGACCTGGTGGTTGGTGGAGTAGCGGTAGTTCTAATAGCTCATCGGTGAGCCTGAGCGTGTGAGCGCAAGGGCTGCCCAGCGAGGCGGAGGCCTGCCGCACTTCCGGGACGAGATCCCTGTGGTCAGACCGGCCATGCCTCACGCTCGTCCTGCCGGGCGGAGACCTTCGGTAGTTCCGGGACTTCGATCTCTTGTCAAAGACCGGTCCCGCCCGGCAGGAACGGGTCAGGTTTCATGTCGCCAGCCCGCCAGCAGGGGCCAACCTCTCAGCAGTTCGCGAGCCCAGAGCTCTCCAGCAGACCGAGGTCCCTGCCGGTCGCTGGAGACACGAACGGCTCATGAGATGGCGTGCCCCGAGCACTTCTATTAGAGCGCCGCGTGCTCCGCCTGGGAAACGACGTGCACGACGAGACGGAGGTAGACAGGTTGAGCGCGATCTTCTGTGGGATCGACTGGGCGGAGGGGCATCACGACATAGCCCTGGTCGACCAGAACGGCAGCCAGTTGGCCAAGTTGCGAATCAGCGACGACAGTGCCGGCTTCCACGCCCTGTTGGAACTACTGGCCCGACATGGCGACAACGTCGAGAACCTGATCCCGGTCGCCATCGAGACTCCGCGCGGGCTGCTGGTCGCCGCTCTACGAGCCACCGGCCGCAAGGTTTATGCGATCAACCCTTTGGCCGCCGCCCGCTACCGGGACCGCGGAAGCGTCTCCCGAGCCAAGTCCGATGCCGCTGACGCTCGGGTGCTGGCCAACATTCTCCGCACCGACAAGCACTCCCATCGCCCACTTCCCGCAGACAGCGAAGCCGGGCAAGCCGTTGCCGTCCTTGCCCGCGCCCAGCAGGATTCAGTCTGGGATCGACAGCAGATGGTCAACCGACTCCGATCCCACCTTCGCGAGTACTACCCAGCCGCACTCACCGCCTTCCACGGACCGGGCAAGCTGGGACTCGGCTCCGCACACGCCCGCGCCGTGCTCGCCGCCGCCCCCACTCCGGCATCTGCGGCCCGACTCACCCGCAGCCAGTTGCGCGCACTCCTCACGCGGGCAGGCCGCCTGCGTCGCGGCATTGAAACAGAGGTTGAGCGACTCCGGGAGATCTTCCGTGCGGAGCACCTCCGCCAGCTGCCCTTGGTCGAAGAGGCCATGGGGCACCAGACATCGGCACTCATCCAGCAGGTCAACGCTGCCTGCAACAGTGTCATCGACCTCGCGGCGGCGACAGAGGAAGCATTTCTCGCGCATCCGGACGCCGACATCATCACCAGCTTCCCAGGACTGTCCGTGTTGTCCGGAGCCCGAGTGCTGGCCGAGCTCGGCGACGACCGCTCCCGGTTCGCGGATGCGCGGGCGGTGAAGGCATACGCCGGCGCCGCTCCCGTGACACGGGCGTCGGGCCGCAGCCACGTCGTCGTGGCCCGCACCGTCAAGAACCAACGACTCGCCAGCGTTGGCTACATGTGGGCCTTTGCCACACTCCGCGTCGACGCTACGCGCGCCCATTACGACAGGCGACGAGCTGGCGGAGAACGCCACACCGCCGCATTGCGGAACCTGTTCAACAAGCTCCTGGGCTGCCTTTACCACTGCCTGCAGAACAGAACGACATACGACCCCGACCGGGCCTTCCCAGCCCCTTTGCCCCTCGCCGTCTGAGCCCTGACTTGACCTCTCAACGACATGAGATGTCTTCGACTGCTCGGCGACGGTGTGGTCACGGGTGGGGACCAGGGTGCCGTCCGCGATCAGCACGGTGTCCTTGCGGAACCGCTTGCGCTGCTGCAGGGCCAGCGCAGGTCCGAGGTGATCGATGATGCGATCGGCGGCCGACTTCGACACCTGTCGGCGTACACGTGAACGTCCTCGGTCGCGTACGAGTGAAAAGGGACGCTTGATGGTGCGGTGAAGGGTGGGTCCCGGCACTCTGCTGCTCGTCCGGTGAAGGGTGGCGGAGGGCGGTGACACGGTGGTCTTGGACCCGCAACGCTGGCTGGAACTACGGCGGTTCCGTGCCCTGGTGGAGTCCGGGGCGGTCAGTCTGACGGAGGTTGCCCGGGAGACGGGCCTGGACCGCAAGACGGTCCGCAAGTATCTGTCGAGCACAGCGCCGTCGGCGCCACCGAGGCGAATCTCGAATGGCAGGCCGCGGCGGAAGGCAGTCGACGAAGTCGCCCCGTTGATCGACGCGATGCTGCGGGCGGAGATCCTCATCAAGGGTGCCGTGGTGCACGAGCGCCTGGTGAAGGAGTACGGCTCAACGATCAACTACCAGCGGGTCAAGCTGTACCTGCAGGAGGCCCGGCCGAGGGTGGCTGGTGAACTGGGCATCGAGCCGCGGGAGTTGGCGGGCATGC
Organism: Streptomyces sp. NBC_00287; assembly: GCF_036173105.1. Taxonomy (NCBI): domain Bacteria; kingdom Bacillati; phylum Actinomycetota; class Actinomycetes; order Kitasatosporales; family Streptomycetaceae; genus Streptomyces; species Streptomyces sp. NBC_00287. The sequence goes on along the minus strand of NZ_CP108053.1, from coordinate 94,870 downwards.
ATCGCCGCTTCGAGGTGGTTCCCGGAGCTCAGGCCCAGGTCGACTGGGGTGACGAAGGCAAGATCCTCGCCCACTTGGGCATCCCGAAGGTCTACTCGTTCCACATGACGCTGTCGTACTCGCGTGACCCGTTCTGCTGCTTCACCACCAGCCAGGACCTGCAGACCTTCTTCGACTGCCACCGCCGTGCGTTTGCCCACTTCGGCGGGGTGCCGATGTCGATCGTCTACGACCGGACAAAGACCGTCGTGCGCCGTCACGTCGCTCCCGGCGAGGCGGTGCCGCTGCACCCGGAGGCAGTCGGCTTTGCTGGCCACTACGACTTCGACATCGACGTCCTGGCCGCCTACCGGCCCACCGGCAAGGGCAGGGTCGAGCGACAGGTACTCATCGTGCGCGATCACGTCCTGGCCGGGCGGGCCTTCTCCTCCATCGAGGAGATGGACGCCGCCTTCATGGCCTGGGTCCCTCAGCGGCGGGCCCGCACCCACGCCACCCACCACGAGGTCATCGGACACCGGGCCGCCCGCGACCACGCGGCCCTCAAACCGCTGCCGCCCACCCCCTATCTGGTCGCCGAGCGACATCTGCGACCGGTCGGCAAGGACTGCCTGGTCGCGTTCGCAGGCAACCTCTACTCGGTGCCCGCCCGCAAGGTCCGCCCACGCCAGCTGATCGAGGTCAGGGCGACAAAGGCCCAGGTCGTGCTGCACTCGACCGTCCCCGATGCCAGCGGCGAGACCCTGCTGGCCGCCCATCCACGGGCGGTCGGCAAGGGCGTCCGCGTCCTCGAAGAGACGCACTGGGACGGCCTGCCCACCGGCAAAGGACGCCGCACCACCACCGGCGATGTGACCCCGCCACCACATCGTGAACCGTCAAGAAGCAGCCAGGCCGGCCCGCTGCAGGCCTTGTTGAACCGGTCCGCGGTCACCCAGATCGAGGTCGGCCGCCGTCCGCTGTCGGTCTATGACGAGCTGACCGGCACACGGCCTTTCACCACCAACTCCCCGACGAAGGAGTCCTCTTGAGCGAGCTGACCGGCAACCGTATCCGCACCACGGCCGGCAAGCTCGGCCTGCCCCACCTCGCGGAGACCATCAACGACTACACCCGCCGCGCGGACGAGGCGAAGATGGGCTACCTCGACTTCCTCGACCTGGTCCTGTCCGAGGAACTGGCCGTCCGCGACGACCGCCGCTTCCGCCAGGGCCTGCGGCTCTCAAAGCTGCCGCACCACAAGACGCTGGACGAATACGACTTCTCGTTCCAGCCCGAGCTCGACCCGCGCAAGGTCAAGGACCTCGCCAGTCTTTCGTTCGTCGAGGCCAAGGCGAACGCCGCCCTGCTGGGACCGCCCGGAGTCGGCAAGACACATATCGCCGTCGCGTTGGCGGTCGCAGCCTGCCGGGCTGGCTACTCGATCTATTTCACCAGCCTCGACGACATGGTCCGCAACCTCAGAGCCGCCGAGACGGCCGGACGGCTGGTCAACAAGCTCGGCACCTACCTGCGGCCGAGCGTCCTCGTGGTCGATGAAGTGGGATATCAGCCCTTGGAACGGGCGGAGGCGAACCTGGTCTTCCAGGTGATCTCCAAGCGTTACGAGAAGGGCTCGATCATCCTGACCTCGAACAAGACCTTCAGCGAGTGGGGCCAGGTCTTCGGCGACGAGGTCCTCGCCACCGCGATCCTCGACCGCCTCCTCCACCACTGCGAAGTGATCTCGATCAACGGCCCGAGCTACCGCCTGAAGAACCGCCTCCAAGCCATCGAGCGAGAGAACGAAGTGGCCTGACTGCTGGGGACATTCAAACGTACCGACCCGGCCAGAACAGAGAGTACGCGGACAACACCCCGAACAGCGGAGCCAGTTGGCGCAGCGTGAGGTTGGTCCGCCAGTAGGCGGCGACCAGCAGCACCCGGTCCTCAAGCGGCAGGCTCCACGGCCGGCCCTTGCGCACCGGGTCTGCGCCCTCGCGCCGCAACGCGGTGACCAGCTTCGCGAACTGACGCGCACTCAGCCCGGTGAACGGGGCTATCCAGGAAGGCTCCGACGCCGTGATCACACCAGACACGACAAGATCATCTCACCCGTGACCAGCAGTTACGGGACAAGTCTTAAAGCGTGTTGCACAAGGCTGTGTTCGGGCAGGTCAGAGCCCGTGGGTGGGGTGGCCTGTTCATGACGCGAGGGCGAGGTTGTGCATGTGGGCGACGGCCTGGACGGCGTGATGGAGGCCGCTGCCGCGTTGCCGGCAGTCGCGGAGGATCTTGTAGTTCTTCATGCGGCCGATGACGTGTTCCACCCGGGCACGGACCTTGCGGTGCGCGGCGTTGTCGTCCTCCTCACCCGGGAGCAGAGCCCGTCCCGGGCGTTTTCGGTGCGGCACGGCCATGCCGCAGTTGAGATAGGCGCCGTCGCCCAGCACCGTCACCCCCTCGCAGTGCGCGGCCAGGCCGGAGCGCCGCCAGGCGTGAGCGTCCGCAGTGGTGCCCGGCACCGGACGCGCGGCCGCGATCACCGGCCGGGTGTCTGCGTCCACGATGACCTGCACGTTCGCGGAGAACCGGTAGTTGCGGCTGGAGGCGGCCACGCTCCGGTCCCGGACCGGGATCAGCGTGCCGTCCACGATCCACAATCGGTCTGCGGCATCCGCCGGGCCGGAGACGGGCTCGAGCGCGAGCAGCGGACCCAGCCGCTGGATGACCCGGCACACCGTCGAGGAGGACACCCCGAACAGCGGGCCCAGCTGCCGCATCGTCAGATTCGTGCGGTAGTACACCGCCACCACCAGCACCCGCTCGGCCAGCGGAAGGGACCATGGGCGGCCCTGCATCGTGCCGTTGCCGCCCCGCTCCCGGACCACCTTCAACAGGCGTGCAAACTGAGTCACTTGCAGCCCGGTGAACGTCTCCACCCACACCCGCTCAGCCCTCAACACCCCGGCCATACCCAGGAGATGCCCAGTTCAGAGCCTTGTGCAACACGCTTTAGGGTTCACCCAAGACCTGGGGCGTTCAACAACCTCACATGTGAACATCGGCCTAGCGGCCGTGACGCGCTCAAGCTCTTCAACGTGAACATCACCGCATGGGAGGTGGTCAGGCGATGACCCCTGAGGAGCAGGATCTGGTCATGGGCCTGGTAGTCGCACCGGGCTCGCCCCCGACGACCACGATCGATGAGGTGCTCGCCCACTTCGGCGAGTCCGACGGTGGGGTCCTGGCGCTCCGGCTGCTCCGGGAGGCCATGGAGCGCCGGGACGCCGGCGACGTCGAGATGGCGTTGATCGTTCATGGCGCCGCCGACGCCTCGGTCGAGGAGTTCCTGGAGCCGTTGATCGAGCTGTTCCCTGCCGAATGGCACAGGGAGCACGAGGACATCGTGTCCATGCTGGGCAAGCTCCGCTCGCCCAAGACGGTGCCGACGCTGGGCGAGGCGACTCGCTGGGTTCCCGAGCATCTGGACTTCGACGAGTGCCGGGCGCTCGCGGTGAAGGCGATCTGGGCGCTCGGCGGCATTCCCGGCCCGGAGGCCCGGGAAGCCCTCGAGGGCTTGCGCGACGCCGAGAACGAGATCATCCGTGAGAACGCGGTGAAGCAGCTCGCACGCCGCGGCGAGCTCTGACCGCGGAGTCGTAGCCGTCCGGCCAAGATCAGTCTCACCAGGATTTCCTGTACCTCAACTACCCACACCCGTAAACCACCGTCGGGCCGTGAGTGACGCCCAAACTCGGTTCTGGCACAGATCTTGGGGAGCGGTCACTGAGGATGACGGTTTCGTTCGAAACCCCGCTGCCCGAATCAAACGCTTACCTCGTAGCCTCTGCACATGACTCGTGATCCGTTCCAGTGCCGCTGCGTCCTCTGCCATGAATACGGTGACCGGGACGAAGCGGACCGCATGGATCTGACGATTATCGAGAATGTGCAGCAGCATGGATGGCACGTCGTAATGGTTCCCGAGGACGAGATCGGTCCTGGTTTCGCATACACGATCGGCCTCGCACACACTCACGGGGCACCTGAACTCGCCCTGTTCGGACTCGATATTCACGCCATGCACCGCATGCTCAACAGACTCGGGGCGAAGTCCTCCGCCGACGCTGTACCGGCTGACGGCCAGCGTCAACCTGACGTTGTCGATGGTCAGCAAGTCGCGCTCAGGCAGGTCGATCTCCGCTGGTACCGGACCTTCTTCGGGCGGGCCATCGGGTTCTACCGGCGGCCCCCTTTCTCTGTGCTGCAAGTCGCCTGGCCCGATGCGGATGGCCGCTTTCATTGGGAAGAGCAGGCTGAGGAGAAGCATCGGGAGTCCCAGCCTCAGTTGTGGCAGCCGCCGAGTGAGCACCCTGTCGGGATCTGGACGACCGAACTCTGACTTCTAACGTGCTGGCCAGTGGCAGACCAACACCGTCGTGACAGCTATTGAAGCAAGATCATCTTGTGGAGCAGTTCGAATCCTGCTCGGCCGTAGAGCTGCCTCTTGATCTTCTTGCTGCGGTTGACGGCGCCCTCGATGCTGCCCGAGTTCCAGTGAAGGGTGAGCCCGGCTGTCACGGCGTCGAAGTCTCGGTGCAGGTGCAGTGCGAAGCCGGTGGGGCCGGGTAGCTGGCTGGCGTCGACTGCGTCGATCCACGTAGGGGAGTGTGGCCGTCGATGGAGGAGATACCGAGGTGATCGCCATCGACCCGCTGTTGGGCCGGCCGCCGACGATCGGCGGGGGGACACCCGTTCGGGGGCAAGCGCGTCGGGTTACGCCCGGCGGGCGGGTAGTCGACGGCACATGCGCTTCAGATTCGGTGCGCCGGAAGACGACCACGCCGCGCACCACGGCCATTGGTTCGCTCGGCTCCATCGGTGGGTGCTCAGCTCGTGGATCGGGGTGGTCTGGAACCGGGGGCGCGAGATGGAGCTGATGCACCGTGCCATGGGCTTCGCGGCGCTGAGCTTCCTCACGCTGCTGCCGTTGTTGGTCGTCGTCGCGGCGGCCGACCTCGCGAGAGGTCAGGGCTTCGCCAGGTGGCTGGTCCAGGGCCTTGGTGTGTCGGAGGTGTCGCAGGAGGAGGTCGAGCGGATGTTCGGCCGGCCGGGGCAGGCCCTGCAGCGCACCACGGCGCTCGGACTCGCCGCGCTGGCCGCGTTCGGTGTGACCTTCGGCGCGGCCGTACAGACCGGGTACGAGCGGGTGTGGGACCTGCCGACGGCGCGCTGGCACACGATGTGGCGCCATGTCGTCTGGCTGGCCGTACTGACCGGCTCCCTGCTGCTGTTCTTCGCCGCGCCCACCCCCGAGGAGGCGTCCGCTCTGAAGTCGGTGCTGGTCGCCGGGGTCGATGTGGTCGGCGCGTTCGTCTTCTTCTGGTGGTCGCAGCGGCTGCTGCTCTGCGGCCGCATCCGCTGGCGGGCGCTCGTGCCGGGGGCCGCGGCGACGGCGCTGGGGCTCCTCGGGCTGCGGGTCTTCTCCCAGCACGTCTTCTCGCCGCTGATCGCGTCGAACACGGTGACGTACGGTCCGTTCGGGACCGTCCTGGTTCTGCAGTCCTGGCTGGTCGGCGTGGGTTTCGTGGTGTACGGAGGGGCTCTGGTCGGCCGGCTCTTCCACGAGCGTCTGGAGCGGCGCCGGCTCCCCGTGCCAGGCGAACGGTGACACCAAGCGGAGCTTGGTGAGTATGTCCCGCTACTTCAAGTGCGCGAACGCGTGGGACCTCAATCTGAGTCCCCTGTCTTGGTTCCCTTGGCCGCAAGGGTCAGCAGCAGTACCGGTCGAACACCAGCGAGTTCCAGAACGGCGCGTCGGCCTGCATGACCAGCACCGTCACCGGACACAGCTGCAAGCAGCGGATGCCTACAGATACCTGACGAAGCGTCACTACCTGCTGTTCTACGGAGCGGCGTACGCGGTCTCACACCCGATCGGTGCATCGCAATCGAACACCGTGGTCACCCTCTGCGACCGCTCCCCAAGATCTGTGCCAGAACCCGAAACTCACCGGCATGCGCTGTTCCTTGTCATCGACAAAGCCAGGCAGTTTCCTGCAACGTCCGGGACTTGTCCGGCCGTTCATGGGACTGCGTCACGCTTGGGGCGCTGTGGGGCCGGGGAGGGGTGAGCGTGCCGACGATCGGGGCCGCCCCCTGGTGTTTTGGGATGCTGCTGTCTGGCAACGGCACCCGGGTCCGAACGACGTGGGCGGTGTTTGGTCGTGGCGGGCGGCTATGCCCCGCCGCGGTGCGCGGCGCATCGGCCGCTTCGCCAGAGGTGGTTCGCCCCGGTGGTCAAGGAAAGCTGATGGCAAGGAGGTTGCCCGTTCCTTACCATGATCAACTTATGGCCCGCAGGGGACTTGCCGCAAGGCCCGGGTCGTGGCGCAGAATCGCCACTCGAAGCCAGGATCTGCGGAAACGGGTGGGAAGTTCTGATGATCGACGTGATTGTTGCCGGGGGCGGACCGGTCGGGCTGATGCTGGCTGCTGAGCTGCGGCTGGCAGGAGTGCGGACGGTCGTGCTCGAGAAGCTGACCGAGCCGGCCGGGCAGTCCCGCGGGCGCGGGATTCAGGTGCGCAGCGTGGAGATGCTGGACCAGCGGGGCCTGTTGGACCGGTTCCTCGCGATGAGCGAGCAGTACCGGACCAGTGATTTCGGCGGTCTGATCAAGCTGCGGTCCCAGCTGTTGGACACTGCGCACCCGTTCGGCCTCGCGACTGCGCAGACCGTCACCGAACAGCTGCTGACCGAGCGCGCCACCGAGCTCGGTGCCGAGATCCGGCGCGGCTGCGAACTGGTCGGGCTGAGCCAGGACGAGGACGGGGTGAGCGTAGAGTTGGCCGACGGCACGCGGCTGCGGTCGCGCTACCTCGTCGGCTGCGACGGTGGCCGCAGCACGGTACGCAAGCTGCTCGGCGTCGGCTTCCCCGGCGAGCCCGCCAGGACCGAGACGCTGCTGGGCGACATGGAGATGACGGAGGATCCGGCGACGGTGGCCGCCATCACCGCGGAGGCCCGCAAGGCCCACGTTCGGTTCGGCACCGTCCCGCTGGGGGACGGCGTGTACCGGGTCATCGTGCCCGCCGCCGGCGTGGTCGAGGACCGGGCGACCGAGCCGACCCTTGAGGAGGTCAAGGAGCAGCTGTGGGCCCACGCGGGCACCGACTTCGGCGCGCACTCACCGCGCTGGCTGTCCAGGGTGGGCGATGCCACCCGGCAGGCCGAGCGATACCGGGTCGGCCGGGTACTACTGGCGGGCGACGCAGCACACATCCATCCGCCGACCGGCGGCCAGGGTCTCAGCCTCGGCGTCCAGGACGCCTTCAACCTCGGCTGGAAACTCGCCGCCGAGATCAACGGCTGGGCACCGGCCGGCCTGCTCGACACCTACCACAGCGAACGCCACCCGGTGGGGGCCGGCGTCGTGGCCAACACCCGCGCGCAGACCGCGCTGCTGGAGAACACCCCCGGCGCAGTGGCCCTGCGGGAGCTGTTCTCGAAGCTGCTGGACTTCGACGAGGTGAACCGGTACGTGACCGAGATGACCTCCGCGGTCGGCGTCCGCTACGACTTCGGCAACGGCCACGAGCTGCTCGGTCGGCGGATGCGGGACGTCGCGCTGAAGCGCGGACGCCTCTACGAGCAGATGCACGCCGGCCGCGGACTGCTCCTCGACCAGACCGGCCGACTGTCGGTGACAGGATGGGAAGACCGGATCGACCACATCGTCGACACCAGTGAGGAACTGGACGTACCCGCAGTACTCCTGCGCCCGGACGGCCACGTGGCCTGGGCGGGCGAACACCAGCAGGACCTGCTCACCTACCTTCCCAAGTGGTTCGGCACCGCCGTCAGCTGAGCCCGCAGTTGCGGCCGGAAGAGACGGGACCGTCGCGCCACTGCCCACAACGCCGATTACTGGCCGGCAGGAACGGCCGCAGCCGTTCCCACTCCGCATTCGTGAGATCACTCCAGCCCATGTCCACACCAACGACCTAAGCGTGAAGTCCCATGATCGGCTGGACAGTCCTTGAAGCGCCCAGCCGTGACTCAGGGGCCCAGTCATAGAAGTTGTGCCAGAGCCACGGTTCACGGAATGGCGACACCTGGTCACCCGGCGCAGAGGAGGTCCAACCCGCCACGGCAGTCCCGGCTGGTGGGGCGAGCTGGTCAGGTCCTGGAGGCCGGCCGCCCCGCCAGAAGGTCTTGGACCGCTACGAGGAACCCCACCCCGACACCCACCTCCTCCGGGTGCAGCCAGCGTTCCTCCGGATCCCTGACGGTGAACCTGGGGACCGAGCAGGCGACTCTGTCGCGTGCCCGCTCCCTGTGGCCGCGACGATGGTGGTGATCGCGGGTGGTGACTGGGGTGTTCCGGAGATTGTGAGAATTGGCGGCGTCGGCTTCGCCTGCGCGCCCGTGGCCGGGGTGGCCGCTTCCCGCGCTCGCGGGGATGTTCCCTCGAGCGTGGGAGCGTTATGGGCGAGGTGCGAGGTGTGGGTCCAATAGATCCAGGGCTTCGTGCCAGTGGAAGCGGTCGGCGCCGCCGCCGGTTTTGGGCCGGTGGGGTTCGTAGGAACCGATGAGTACGCCCATTTCGCGTAGGTGGTTGAGGCTGCGGTGGTAGGCGGGGTGGGCGGCCTGGGCGGAGTTGAGGTAGGGCAGGACGGCGGTGGGGATGTTCATGCCGTATGCCTCGCACAGGATGCCCAGGGCGAGGGTGTCGCTGATCCCGGCGGCCCATTTGTTGATCGTGTTGAAGGTGGCAGGTGCGACGGCGATGGCGTCGGCGGGCGGCAGGGGGCGGGCTTCGCCGGGGGTGCGCCAGGCGGAGCGGATCGGGTAGCCGGTCTGTGCCTGGATCGCTTCTGCGTCGAGGAAGCCCAGGCCCTGCGCGGTGGCGACGATCCCGACGTCCCAGTGGCGTTCCTGCGCTGCGGTGATCAGTTTGCCGACGTCGCCAGCGATGCCGCACGCGCAGACGACGACGTACAGGAAGGGCTTCGGGGTGTTCGGCTCACTCACGCGGGGGCTCCCAGTTGGCGGCTGAAGCGATGCAGTTGTGGCAGGGTACGGCGGCGGTCGCGGGCGGCCATATCGGCGACCAGGTCGCGGACGTCAGGGCGGCGGATGTCCTGGGCAGCGCAGGTCTCGGCGATGCGCAGGGCCTGGTAGCCGTCGGCGAGGCGGCCCTGCTGGCTGTAGGCGCGGGCCGCTTCCACCCACAGGGCGGCGCGGCGCTCGGGGACGGGGATGTGGCGGCGCATGAGGGGGCGGGCTGCCTTCAGGGCCAGGCCGGAGTCGCCGAAGGCCACCAGGGAGCTCAGCTCGTGGAGGGCCACGTTGGTCGGGCTGAAGTTCGCCCAGGCATCAGGCCGGTCGAGGCAGACGAACCGGGCCACCTCTTTGGCCTCGGCGAGGAACTCCTCGGTGGCTCCGCGGTCGCCTCCCGCGCTGGCAGCTGTCACGCCGCGCAGCAGCAACAGCCCTACGGCTCCGAGGTACTTCGGGGAACGCAGGTCGTAGGAGCCGGTCAGCTGGCCGGCCGTATGCCTCACGAGGGTGACGGCCTGGGCGGCGTGCTTCTCGCGGGCCAGGACGTGGGCCTGTACGCGGACGCTGGAGGCGAGGACGACCGGGTCGCCACAGCGTTCGGCCTCGGCCATCGCCCGGCCGGCGGCGAGCCATGCGTTGCCCTGGTCGTGCTGCTTGAGGAGAAGGCTGGTCGACGTCTGGTAGGCCGTGGCCAGCAGTGCGGACAGCACGTCACTGTCCGTCGCGCTGCTGGAAGCCAGCCTGAGGTCGGCAATCAGGCCGGGCAGCGCGCGTTCCAGTTGTGTGTAGTGGCAGGTGGAGAAGAGCCGGCGGGCAGCGCCCAGCCGTTCGCGGAGATCCGCCGTCTCCAGCGGAGCGCCGGTACTCGCAGGGCTCGGGCCGGGCAGGAGCGCCTGGACGAGGTCGTCGTGAGCGGCGGCAGGCGTGGCCGGGGTCGCGAGAGCGGCCACGCTCGCGGCGAGGAAGGTGCGGCGGTGCATATCTTCAGCTTCGGGATCGGTGGCGTGGGCATCGGGAGCAGCAGCGAGACCTAACCGCTCAGGCGGAATCTTGAGTTCCCACGCGACGGCGCGCAGCACACGGATGTCCTCGGTGCCCCGGCCGCCCTCCAGGCGACTCACCTTGGACTGGTGATAGCCGAGCGCGGCGGCGACGTCCTTCTGCGAGCGCCGCTGTAACACCCGTGCCTGACGGATCACTTCGCCGATCCGTCTGGCTTCGCTGCGTGCTTCGGCCATCTGCCACCGGCCCCTTTCCGCCGCCGCCGATCCTGCCTGCTCAACCGAGAGTAGATCAGCCGTACTTCGCCGTAATGCAGCACCTGCATTACCGATGCAGCGCCCGCACCCGGGCTAACCACCCATCGCGACGAGCTGGTTGCGTGAAGTGGCCGCACTCACTCCGGGAGGCCGCTCATGGCAGCGCACCAGCTCACCCTCTCCGTACCCGCCACACCAGCAGCGGTCACCGCTGCTCGGCACCAGACCGTGGACGCGATAGCGGGCTGGAAGGCGGAGCTGGACGACGAAGTGCTGCACACCGCTGAGCTGGTAGTCAGCGAGCTGGTCACCAACGCGGTCCAGCACACCCACACCGGACAGGTCTCCGTGACCGTCCGTGTCGCCGGGGCCGTCCTGCGCATCGAGGTCTCGGACTCCAGCCCGGTGCTGCCCCGGCCCGGCCTCCCGGACGGGCACAGCGAGAGGGGCCGCGGCCTGTTCCTCGTGACCGCACTCGCCGACCGGCACGGCGCCCATCCAACATCCATGGGCAAACAGTGCTGGGCCGAGATCGCCCTGACCACCAGCTCGCGCCAGAAGATCTCCCTTCCTCCGCAAAGGAGTTGACCGTGCCAGTCACCACCTCAACCTCACCTCGACGAGCCGCCGAGGTGATCGCCGTACGACCTGGGCCACCGCTCGCGGGAACGGTCACCGTCGACGGCTCCAAGAACGCCGCCCTGCCGCTGCTGGCCTGCGCAGCAGCTGTTGGGCGCCCGGTCCGGCTGAGTAATATCCCGGCGACTACGGATGTCCAGATCATGCTGGCCCTGTTGCAGCAGGCCGGGTGGCACATTGCGCAGCCCGTCGGTGAACCGACCACCGCCGTGATCCTGCCGGCCGAGAGCCGCTGCATCTTCCCCGTGCTGGCCCAGGCCGCCCACATCCGCGCCTCGTACTACTTGGTGCCCGCCCTGCTCGCCCAGCATGGCGAGGCACGACTGCCCTGGCCCGGAGGCTGCCGAATCGGCGCGCGCGGAATGGAACTGCACTTCACGGTGTACGAGGCGTTCGGCGACCGGAGCGTCGTGGACGACTCCGGCTACCGCGTCAAGGCCGGCACCCCACGCACCGGCACGGTGTCCCTGGTTCTGCCGTTCCGCTCCCGCGGGGCCACTGTGGCCGCCGTACTGCGCGCCCTGACAACCCGCCGCCCGTTACGGCTGGGCGAGCCCAACCTCTCACCGGAAGTCCTGTCCGTGCTCGACGCCCTGTGCTCCGTGGGCTGGCAGACGCGGGCCGGCGAGCGCCTCCTCACCCTCTCGCCCCCATCCGCGGGCCAGGAAGGCGACGCTGTCGTCTGGCAGGTGCCCGGAGACAAGGTTGAGGCAGGCACGCTGGCATGCGCGATCGCAGCGACCAGGGGTACGGCTCGTATCGACGGCGTACACGGCAAGGACGTAGGCCCGCTCGTGGCCGCCCTTCAGCAACTAGGCATCCCCGCCGGCGCCGAGGCCAACGCCCTGTCCGTCAGTGCCCAGGACACGCGGCCGACGGCCCGTCCTCTGCGGGCCATCGCCTCCCTCAGCCCTGGGGGACTGGACGCCGACTTCGAACCACCCCTGATGGCACTCGCCCTCGGCCTGCCCGGCACCCACCTGTTCGCCGACGCGATCAACCCCGGCCGCCACGGCAACCTGTTGCCCCAACTGGCCCGCCTCGGCGCCGACGTCGAGGAGATCTCGCCCACCGAGTGCCGCCTGACCGGGCCCCAGGAGCTGACCGGGGCGGGCGTGGAGGCCACCGACATCCGCACCGGCTCCGCCCTCATGGTCGCCGGCCTCACCGCCCGAGGCGTCACCACCGTCGGCGGACTCGACCAGCTCCGCCGCGGCCACGCCGACCTGCCCGGCAAGCTGCGTGCCCTGGGCGCCGACATCTGCGAGGTCACCCCATGACTGCCACTCGCACCCTGCGCCAGATCGTGGCCACCACCGACGTCCACTCCACCCTCGCCAACGCCGCCCCCTTCCTCAACCACCTCCATGTGCTTCGCCCGACCTCGCTCGTCGTGGACTGCGGCGACTTCTTCGAGGGCAGCGGCTATTACCGCCTCGCCCACGGCAGCATCGAGCGCGCGATCCTGCTCAAGCTGTACGACGTCCTGGCCCCCGGCAACCACGGCTGGCCCCACCACTTCGAACCCGCACTCCACCGGCTCACCGTCTGCGCCAACGCCGTCCACGCCCATACAGGCGACCCGCTGTTCCGGCGTCTGCGGATCGCCGACGTCGGCGGCCAACACGTCGGCGTCACCGCGGTGATCGGGCAGCAGGCTTTCCACTCCATCCCCGCCGGCCAGCGGCCCGAACAGGACGTCACGGATCCCGTCCAGGCGCTGCGCGAAGTGATGCTCGCCCACCACCACGAAGTGGACGGCTGGATCCTGCTCAGCCACTCCGGTTTCGACCAGGACCTCAAACTGGCGGCCGCCTGCCCCTTCCTCGACGTGATCTTCGCCGGACACTGCCACAGCGAGCACTACGGGCCCATGCGGGTCGGTGACACGCTCATCGTCAAAGGACGCGAACTCGCCGACGGGTACGCGATCGCCACGCCCGTCGGACCGGGCTGGGGTGCAGGCACCGCCCGCTTCCCGGACCGCGCCCCAGCCGCCCTTCCCGCTGACCTGTCGGACGTACAGACACGGATCGACACAATCAGCGGTCAGCTGACGGGCGTGCTCGGACCCATCGCCAAGGCGTACCGGCACGCGGTACCGGACCGCCACGGTCTGCTCGTCGACCTCGGCGCCTGCCTGCGCACCGGGCTCGGTGCCGACGCGGTCATCCTCAACGAAACCGCCCTGCGTCCCGTCCCACTCGCCGACGCCCTCACCCTGGGCGACCTACTCGCCATTGAGCCCTTTGGCAATCAGCTCGTCCACGCCCACCTCCCGGAAGGCTTCTGCCAGGACCCTCAGAGCCTGCTGAAACGCCTCGCCGAGCAGGCCGGCCCCCTCGTCACCGCGCCAGACCCTCTGCCGGACACCACCACCACTGTGCTGACCACCGACTACCTCGCCGACACCTACCTCGCCGGCCGCGCCCACGCCGCAGGGCTGCTCCTCAGCCAGGCCCTCAAGCACGTCCTCACCGCGCCCGCCCATGAAGGCGCGCGATGATCCTCACAGGTCCCGAGATCACCGCCGCCGCCCAGGACGGCCGCCTGCGGATCACACCCTTCGCACGCGACCAGGTCAACCCCAACAGCTACAACGTCCGCCTCGGCCCCGTACTGCTCACCTACACCGCCGACATCCTGGATGCTCACCAACCCAATCCCACCACGGCCCTCGTGATCGGCCCGGACGGATACGTCCTCCAACCCGGCGAGCTCTACCTGGGTCACACCCTCGAAGAGGTCGGCTCCGACACCTTCGTCCCGCTGCTGTTCGGCCGCTCCTCCGTCGGACGCCTCGGCCTGTTCGTCGAAATCACCGCCCCCATCGGCGACATCGGCTTCCACGGACAGTGGACCCTCATGCTCACACCGATCCGCCCCCTGCGCGTGTACGCGGGCATGCGGATCGGGCAGATCATGTTCTTCGCCTCCGCCGGCCCCATCACCCCATACGCCGGCAAGTACCAGGCGGCGGCCGGTCCCCAACCCTCCGCGTACTGGCGCGACGCAACAAAACATCGGGCGGTGGCCTCGTGATCCTGACCGGACCCGCCATCGCCGCAGCCCGAGCCGCGGGCGAGATCACCATCGAGCCGTACGACCCGGCTCGCCTCTCGCCGAACGCCTACGACTGGCGCCTCGGCGACACCCTGCGCATCTGCGCCGCGGGCCTCGACGCCGCCGCGCCCACCCCGTACGCCGAGACGACCATTCCTCCCTCCGGGCTGGTCCTGGAGCCAGGCATCCTCTACCTCGGTGTCACCCATGAGAGGACCGGGTCGGAGGCGTATGCCCAATTCCTCAACGGCGACCGCACCATGGGCGCGCTCGGCGTCTGGGTTCATGTCTCCGCCCCGCTCGGCCACCAGGGCCACGCCATCCACTGGACCCTGGAGATCCGCGCCGCCAAACCAGTCCGTGTCTATCCCCAGATGACCTTCGGCAAGCTCATCTTCATCCGCTGCCTCGGCGCCCCGGCCAGCTACCAACTGCACGGCCTGAAATACACGGCAACAACCGGCATCGACATCTCGCGCCTCTACGAAGAGTTCACCGGAGGCACCACATGAGCCCTTACGTGGCGACCGCTCTCGACCTGCCCTTCGGCAGCGCCGGAGGCAGCGTCGAGCTCTTCCTCGATCTCTACACCGGCGAGAGCCCGCTGATCCCGGCCCGCGCCTTCATGCTCGCCCCGCAGACACCTCCGCCCCGCCTCCCTGCGGGGCTGGAGCTCATGACCGTCCCCGGCAAATGCCTCTCCGGGCCTGCCTTCCAGGCGTACGTCGACGCGCTGCGCAAAGACCTGGCCCAACGCATTGACCCGGCCGGCATCGACGTTCTCCACCTTCAGCATCTTGCCTTCGGCGCAACCTCGGCCCTGATCCGCGCCCTGCCCACCCACCCCCGCATCGCACTCGTCCACGGCACCGACCTCCTGTTCGCCGAAGCGCACCGCGACCAACTCCGCGTCCTGCAGGAGACCGCACGCTCGGCCCACGCCATCGTCGTCCCCGCCGGCGCCATGGCGGACCGCCTGCTCCAACTCGCCCCGACCACGGACCGTGGGAAGATCACCAAGATCCCCTGGGGCATCCCCGACCACCTGCTCACCAATCCACCGCCACGCCCAGCCCACAGGCCCACCGGACATCTGCGGCTGCTCTACGCCGGACGCCTCACCGCCGAGAAAGGCATCGAGGCCCTCCTGCGCGCCATGCCCGTCGCCCAGGCCGTCGAACTGAGCATCGCGGCACCCCACCACCATTTTCACGGCCTGACACCGCTCCTGCGCCTCCTCAAAGTCCATGTCCGCTACCTCGGCTGGCTCAGCCGTCCGCAGCTGTGGCACGCCTTCGCCGACCACGACGCGCTCGTCATGCCCTCGACCACCCTCGAAGCCATGGGCCTGGTCGCCCTCGAAGCCCAAGCCTGCGGACTACCGGTCCTCTACCAGCCCGTCCCCGGCCTGAGTGAATCCCTCGCCGCGACTGCCCTGGCCACGGACTTCACCCAACCCCACCGCCCTGGCCCAGGACCTCAAGCGGCTCCGCTCCATCGCCGGCCTGCTGCCCGCGCTCCAGGCCGCAGGCCGCGCCAACGCCGCTCTCTATCCCCTCACCGCAACGGCGGCATCCCTGAACGACCTCGGCAAACAGCTCGCATGACCCGCCCACACCGCAACCGGACTTGGACCGACCTCCTCACTACGCTGAGCACCGGGACACCACACGGCCCACGATCGATCGGGAGACCATGGCCCTCGCCCTCGACACCGACCGAATCCACCAGCTCATCCACGACGGCGTCCGCGACAAGGTCTACCCCGGCGCCGTCTGGGCCGTAGGAGACAGCCAGAACACCCACGCCAGCGGCACCGCAGGCGTCCTCGACCCCACCCGCCCCGACGAACCGATGCGGCACGACACCGTCTTCGACGTCGCCAGCCTCACCAAGATCCTCGCCGTGTGGTCGAGCATCGGATCACTGGTCGAGGACGGCAAACTCCAACTCGACACACCACTCGGCGACTTCTGGCCCGAGGTAGCCGGCCACCCCCTGGCCCAGGTCACCACACGCCACCTGCTCACCCACACCGCCGGCGTCCCGCCGCGGGCAAACCTCAAGAACCTCTACGGCACCGATGCCCAGGACGTCCGGGACGGCGTCCTCCACGAAGCGCTCCACCGCCCGCCCGGCCAAGCCGTGCAGTACACCGACCGCGCGGCACTCATCCTCGGCTACCTCGCCGAATACGTCTGCGGCCAGAGCCTCGACGCCCTGGCCACCACCCGCGTATGGCAGCCCCTCGGCATGACCCGGACCTGCTACGGGCCCCTCCCCGCAGAGACCGCGCAACACTGCGCGCCGACCGAACTCGATGCCGACACAGACACCCACCTGACCGGAGTCGCCCACGACTTCTCCGCCCGCCTGCTCGGCGGGGTGTGCGGCATCGCCGGGGTGTTCTCCGTCCTCGACGACCTCGCCGCCTTCCTCCGCCACATGCTGGAACCAGCCACAACTGTCGAGCAACCGGGGTTCGGCCGCACCTGGATCAAGGAGTCCCTCCAGATCCAGACCGGCGAACTCGCCCCGGTGCGTGGACTGTTCTGGCATCCGGCCCCCGGAACCTCTCCGGCAGCCGACGACGTCTGGGTGCACTACGGCTTCACGGGAACGGGCATCTGGGTCTCACCCAAGGAAGACCGGTGGGCGGTCCTGCTGACCAACAAGCTCTACTACACCCGGGACCGTGAGCCCCTGACCCGCATCCGCAACGCCTTCCGTTCCCTCGTCTTCGCCTGACCGGTCCGAGTGCCGCGAGCCAACTGCCCAGAGGCCGCCCCATCGCGGCAGCGCCGCCCCGCGCCGAGAGGGAAGCGGGCGGCCCGGGTCGGCGGATTGGTGCCGTGCCCGGTGGGGGGTGAAAGGGGGCGGGTTTGTTGGCAGCTCTCCGGGCCGGCTGCGGGTGGAGGGCTTTGGCGGAAGGTCTCGCGCGCCGGACAGCAGGTTCTGGGGGGCCGCGCGAAAACCCCTAGCGCAATGGTCAAGAATCGTTGACCATTGCTCGCATGCCCACCGATGATCTTCCCGAGACGTTTCACGTCACCACGGACGAGCAGCTGCGCGCCGTCTCCAATCTCACGCGTCACCGGATCATGGCCGTGCTCCGCTTCGAGCCGGCGACGATCACGCAGATCGCCGAGCGGGTTGGCCTTGCGAAGGGGAGTTCCAGCTATCACGTGCGGCTGCTGGAACGGGCCGGGCTGGTGAAGGTGGTGCGGACGCGGAAGGTGCGAGGGGCCACCGAGCGGTACTACGCCATGGCCGCACGAGCCATCGAGCTGCCGGATCCGGGCGAGTCAGGCCCGGATGTGCTGATGCGGCATGCGGTGGCGGACCTGGAGGCAGCGCCGACGGACGGCGAGCGGTATGTACGGATGGCGCATCTGCGGCTCACCGACGAGCAGTTCGCCGAGCTGGGGGCGCGGCTGGAGGCACTCGCCGACGAGTACCGGGAGCTGTCCGATCCGTCGCTGCCGGACGCGTCACTCGTCTTCGCACTGTTCCACCCGGCAGCGCGCGAGCAGGCCGAGCAGGGCGCCAAGTGACCTCGGACGTTCGGAAGTTGCCGACCGGGTTCGCACGGCTGTGGACAGCGCAGACGATCTCCTCGCTCGGTGACGGCATCACGCATGCCGCGCTGCCGCTGATCGCGTTGACGTTGACGCGGGATCCGATGGCGCTCGCCGTCGTCACGGCCGCCGGGACGCTGCCGTGGCTGCTCTTCGGGGTGCTCGGCGGTGCGCTGGTGGACCGCTGGGACCGCCGGCGCACGATGTGGGTCGCGGACGCGGCGCGTGCGGTGCTGCTCGCGATACCCGCGGCGGCGGCCGCGCTCGACGTCTTGAGCATTGCGCTGCTCGCGGCCGTCGCCTTCCTGCTCGGCCTCGGCGGACTCTTCTTCGACACGGCCGCCACGGCCTATCTGCCGGAACTGCTCGGCCGCGACCCCGCACTCCTGGAGCGCGCCAACTCCCGCCTGCGCGGCGCCCAGACCGCCATGTCCGGCTTCGCGGGGCCACCTGCGGGCAGTGCACTGCTCGCGCTCGGGCGGGCGGTTCCGCTGCTCGCCGACGCGGTGTCGTTCCTGCTGTGCGCACTGCTCGTCCGTACGCTGCCCACCATGCCCCGGCCCGCGGCGGAGGCCCGCGAGTCGCTGCTTCGGCAAGCGCGGGCCGGGGCCGCCTACGTCTTTAGGGACCGGTTGCTGCTCGGGCTCGCGCTGCGCCCGGCGGTCGGGAACGTCGCCTTCCTCGCTGTGGAGACCGTCCTGGCCCTCTTCGCGCACGACCGTCTCGGCATCGACACCTACGGCTTCGGCCTGCTCCTCACGGCGGAGGCCACCGGCGGTCTGCTCGGTGCAGGCATCGCCTCCCACCTTGGCCGGCGACTGGGCACCGGCACCGCACTGACCTGCACGGCCGCAGTCGAAGGACTTGCCATCTGGGGCCTGGCCGCTGCCCCGAACCCGTACGTGGCCGGGCTGGCGCTCGCCGTCTGCGGGGCCGGCATGGGCGCCACGATGGTCCTCGCGCCCTCCCTGCGACAGGCGATCGTCCCAGCCCACCTGATGGGCCGGGTCGCCTCCACCTCCCGCATGCTCGCCATGTGCGCCGCCCCCATCGGGGCCTTCCTCGGCGGCTGGCTGGCCACCACCTACGACATCCGCACCCCGCTCTACGCCGCCGCCGCACTCCTCCTGGCGATGACGGCCGTCACGGCATCCATGACCAGCAACCGCCGCATCGAAGCGGCGCTGCGTGCCGCCGCCCCGGCCGGCGGTCCAGATCACCCGGCATCCAAGGATCTGGCCCAGGAGAGTGCACCCGACGTGCTGTGACGCCTGCCGGGTGGCCGAAACCCGCACCAGCCGCACGAAGCCTTAAACAACCTGACTGGCGATGCTCCGTAAGCAGTTCCATGCCGGGGACCGTCCAAAAGGGCTCGACGAGTAGAGACCCCTTGAGCGTGGCCGCTGTCCAACTCCCGGCCCATCACCGCCTGTTCTCCTTCCGTACCACGTCCGTCCCGCCCACTGCACGGACCGTGCTTCGATGACTGACGCAAGCAAGTGACGCGTGGCGACCGTGCACCACTGGACCGGCCTTAAGGCCAAGGCCCTGTCCGCGATGCGGGCCGTTCTCGGCCATGTGGGGCGGGGTGACTGTAATCGGCGTGCCGGAGGGCCAAAGGGGGTTCATCGCCGGGTTGTCGGAGGGAGTTGGATCGTCGCGCATGCCGGGCCGCGCTCTGTGAGGGACTCGCAGTCCTGGGATCCGCCGGCGGCCACGGCGCCGATTTCGATGCCCCAGGCTTCCGCCGGCACGGTAATCGGTGAGCTGACCCGCTGTTCCACCATGCCTTTGTCATCGGGCCTGAGGTAGCTGCTGTAGAGGTCGATCTCATCGAGTGGATCCATGTCTTGGTCGACGGCGTCTGCGTAGACCTCGATGGCCGCCCACGTGTCAACGCCGTCGGCGCGCACGGTGAAGCTCAGCGTCAGATCCGATCGGTGACCTTTCAACTCGAGGTTGGTGATAGTGGGGCGCCCGTTCCCCCCGGCTGCCTTCGAGGCGCCCACGACCGCCACGCTCAGCGACGCCATGTAAAAGATCACCCCGAGAATGAGTACGACGGTCTCCCACAGAATCCCCCGGGGCGTCGGGCGGATCAGCAGTGCCACGATGCTGCACACGATGGCGAGGATGGCGCAGAGCGAGGCCACATAGATGGGCCACGATTCGTTGTTGAGCGCGACGAAGACGATGTCGCTCGTGAGCCCGAGCGCGGTCATGATGCCTGCAACGGCGACCAGGGCACCGGCGAGGGTCTTGGCGACATCGTCCAGCCGCTTCCCGACCCTGGCCTGGGCCTCGTCGGACATCGGAGCGGTCTCGTGCCTATCGCCTGGAAGCCTCATCCCGCTCATGGTGGTCGAGGCGTGGCGTGTCGGATCGCCTCGGCACCCCGGATTGGGCCGAAGGGGCGAAGGAGCGCAGAGAGGCTCGCCCGGCCCTCGGCAACTGCGCTTCCAGTTGAACCCACTCCGCACCGGATGAGTCACCCGCACAAAAGGCCGAGAACGATCCGCGATGCGGGCCGTCACCGACCCATCAGACACGCCTAGGGGTGCGTTCGCAGTCAGGGCGTGTCGTGCTGAAGCACTGCCAGCACGTCGTTGGACGATACGACCTGCTCGTCGTCTGCGGGCGGACTGACCTCAACCGGCTTGCCCGGGTCACTGAACCGAACCGAGAAAGACCGGCCCTCTTCCACCTGGTACTCGGCGTATCGGGCAGCGGGATGGCCCTTGTCTGGCACATACACCCGGATCGTCACGGGTCCCTCGGTCATCGACAGCAGCCGCAGACGCTCGCCGTCGTGTTTGGCCGCCGGGCCGGACAGGACATCGTCGGCGTCCTCGGCTGCTCCTGCAAGGAGCAGCCCCCCCCTCGCACACCGGTGCGATGCCATCGGCCTGCGGCACCCCGCTCGGCAGGCTGGTCACCATGTATGCGCCACGGAGAAGCTGTGCGGCCGACCACGCCTTGTCGCCCGACTCAGGCTCAGTCGGGTCTGCCGTCGCCTTGTGACCGCCGTTCAGCATTGTCACAGCATCGGCGAGGACGGCGTCATCCCACCGTGTCCAGACCCCGGTGCCCTACATGCACGCTCTGGGCGCCTGCCACCGTCCCTTTGCAAGACTGCGGCCGTCGAGCCGGGCGTCAAACCCGGTTGTCTCTCCGACGGAGTTGCGGAACGGCCCGACCATCCTGAAGGACCCGGCTTCTCGTAAAGGCCGTAAGGCCTCCTCGAAGGTGTCCGCTTCGCTGCTGCGCTCCCTGCGCACGAGGTCAGCGCCACGGCCGTCGCGGCTATCACGGCACACACCACTGCACGTGCTCCGTGCATCCCCCTGCTCCGCACCGCGGTGACCACGCAACTACCTCAACTCTCCTACAGGGCGGAAGGCTTCACCAATCCAAGAAGCAAGATGTCCGTGCGGGTGAATCGATGGCTCGCCGCAGCGGACCACTGCAACGTAGGGGCGCCTTGCAGCCCCGGTCCACGGCCGCGGGATGCACAGTTCGGTGCGTGACCCACGCTGGCCTCCGGCGAGGGGTGTCCATACGTGGGCGGCGGGCCCGTGGTTTTCGAGGTCCTCCAGAACGGCGGCCAGCCGAACCTCGCGTCCCACGGCGGCGACGAGGGGGTGTTGGGCGGCCATGGCCTGGAGGTCCTTGATGCGGTTGCCCAGGACGTGGCGGGTGGCTCCGGTCAGGGCGAGCAGCACCGGCGGGAAGACGGGATACCAGCGCAGCCAGATGGGGCCGGTTGCTGTCCTGTGTCCGGGTGTGCGCTGGCGGCCGAGGGGCTGCGGCTCGTAGGTCCACAGGCGGGCGCAGTCGATGAGCTGTGCCGCGAGCCGTTCGCTGCTCATTGTGGAGCGGTCGACCTCGATGAACGCCCGCAGCTTCGTACGCTGCTCGCCCTTGATGAGGGTGCAGTACATGACTGCGTCCGCGATGACTCGGTCGCCCTCGCCGATTGCATGGGACACCGCGGGTGTCCAGTGGAGGTGACCGTGTTCGTGGCCGCCGCGGCGGCGGGCGTCGGCGACGAAGTCGAGATGGGTACGGAGCACGGTCAATGTGTGCGGCGTCTTCAAGGAGGCGGCCGTCGCCGAGGTGATCGGATAAGTGGGGCGGCCGCGGAGTGCGGGCCAATCCCTGGTGAGGCGGGCACCCTTGCCGGTGAGGTACCAGGCCCGCGTGCGCTTGGATGCCGGAAGCACCACCTCTGAACGAACTGCTCTCCCGAGTCGAGTACATCCGGGATCATGAACCATGCTCCCGGATGACTGGCAACTCACCGAAGACGTCAACGACTTCCTCACCCGAGCCGGACTCGTTCGGCACGCCAGAAGCCGGTGAGGAACACGACCGACGCGAAACGCACCTGCCGTCAGGGAGCTGATCCGCAGACGCCGCTCTACCGGTCACAGCGGGGAGGAAGAAGGACCTACTGAACTACAGGAGGCGTTTCTTCGACGTTGACCTCGGCCGGGGCTGTGTCCCCGTGCGGGGCAGTGGTCTCGGACGAGCTCCTGGGCCGGGGTGTGTTCTGGGCCTTTTTACAGCGCCGTCCAGGACCGTGGTTCGCCGCTGGTGAGTGGGGTCCATACGGGGTGGGTGGGTCCCATCTCTTCGATGTCTTCCAGAACGGCTGCTCCGAGGGGAACTTCCCGGGCAAGGGCGGCAACGAGGGGGTGCTGGATGACCGTGGCCTTCAGGTCGCTGATCCGGTTGGCCAGCCTGGTGGGAGAGGCTCCGGTGAGGACGAAGAGGACGCGGGGGAAGAGCGGGTAGTGGCGCAGCCAGGCCGGCCCGGGAGGGGCGGCGGCCGGCGGGGCGCGATGGCCGCGCGCTGACCGGTGGGGTGAGCCACGCGGTGTGCGTCACCGCCGGCTGCCCGGCCGAGCGCCAGGCCAGTGCGGCCACCTCGACTGCGAGGTCGGTGCTGGCGACGAAGTCCACGCTGGCGGGCAGGGCGTCGAAGTCGGGCAGGCGGGCGGCGGGTTCAGCGTGAACACCAGCGGGAGGCTCGCGGTCGCCCGGGCGTTGGTGTGGCCGTCGAGGCACCCTCGACGCCCTCCCTGGGCATCCTGACCAACCGCTCAGCCGTGCCCGGACCCCCAGGGGCCGGGCACACTGTCTGCCGGGATGCCCGTCGGTGACGGATGCTGTCCCCTTCGGTGCTTCGATCGGTCATGTGTGACCGGTGCCGCTGTGTGTTGGACGGGATTCGGTCCGATGGGAGTTCTTCGGGGGCGGGCTGTTGCGTCTGCGACAGACGATCTTTCATGTGGCCTAGAGTCGGGGCGGCCTTCCCGGTGGCAGTGCGCCGCCGGGATTCGTTGTTCCTGGGCGGAGTTGGATCTTGCGGAAAGCGCGGCTGCTGCACTGGGCGGTGGAGGCTGGTCCCCGGATCGGTTGGGCGGCTCGCATCCGGGAGGCAGGGGCACCCCTGGCGATCCGCCCGTACCGGCTGCACTTCACTGCCCGGGTGCTGTCGTGGACCGGTTCGGCCGTCAGCCCGATCGCTCTGGCTTTCGCGGTGTTGCACATTGGCGGGGGCACGGGCGCGCTCGGGCTGGTCCTTGCGGCGAGCGTTGCGCCGCAGATCCTGCTGCTCCTGGTGGGCGGGGTTGTCGCCGACCGGCTCCCGCGCGCACGGGCCATGGTGTGGTCCAACGTCGTGTGCGCGCTCGCCGAGGGTCTGGCCGCGGTGTTGCTGTGGTCCGGGTCGGCGCGGGTGTGGCACCTGGTACTCATGTCCGGGATCTGCGGCGCAGCATCGGCGTTCTTCACGCCGGCCGCGGGGGGCATCGTGAAAGAAGTGGTGCCGCCGGAGGCGCGGCACGCGGCGAACGCCCTGCTGAAGATCGCGCAGAACCTCGTCAAGGTCGGCGGCCCGGCCCTGGGCGGTGTCCTCGTCGCCGCGTTCGGGTCGGCCTGGGCCATCGGATGGGACGCGGTCACGTTCGCCGTCTCCGCCGTCCTGTTCGCCCGGATCGACCTCAAGCCGGAGCCGGTGAAGGTGAGGACGGGGTTCCTGGCCGATCTGCGGGACGGCTGGAGCGACTTTAGGTCCCGCCGCTGGCTGTGGGTGATGGTCGTACAGGGCGCGGCGGTCGTGCCCGTGTGGCTGGTCGGGTACCAGCTCCTCGGCCCGGTCTACGGCGCGCAGTTCCTCGGCGGCGCGGGACTGTGGGGCCTGGTCGTCTCCGGGTTCACGGGCGGTTTGGTGGCCGGGGCTACGGTGGCGCTGGTGTGGCGGCCCCGGCTGGTCGGCCGGGTGGTGTGCGCGGGTACCGGGTCGCTCGCGCTGCCGCTCGCCGCGATGGCGGCCGCCGCCCCGGTGCCGGTGCTTGTCGCGGCGACGGCGGCGGCCGGGGCGGGCCTCGCGGTCAGCATGACCGTATGGTCCGGCCTGGTACAGGAGCGCATCCCGGCCGACCGGCTGAGCCGGGCCCTGTCGTACTCGACGCTCGGGCAGCTCGTTCCCGTACCGGTCGCGTACCTGATCGCGGGCCCCGTCTCCCGCGCCGTCGGCGTCCGCGCCACCCTCGCGGGCGGCGCCGTGGTGATTGTGCTGGCCGCGGTGGTGCCGTTGCTGGTCCGTCAGGTTCGCGTCCTGGCCATGGCCGCAGGACAGTCCGCACACGAGCCGGTCTCCGCGGATGCGGCCGGAGTGTCCGCGTGGGCGCCGAGGTAGAACGCGCGGGCCACCTCGATGGCCCCGGCGAAATCGCGGAAGGCCCGGTCGCGGGCCGCCGCATCCAGCACCGGCCGCCCCGCGCATGCCGGGAGGTTCCACCGCTCGACGAGGTGCCGGCCGATGCGGTCGGCGGACAGGCGGGCGATGGTGTGCCGGTGGTCGGCCTCCTCGACGGCCGCGTTCACGGCGTACGCCGCGGCGACGTCCTCGGCCGTCGGCAACGCGCCGTCGACCAGGTCCCCGGCCTCAGCCCAGGCGGACGGCCACACCGACCACGCGCCGTCCAGCCGGGCCGAGCGGACCATGATCCTCAGCAGTGCCTCACCCGGGGGCAGGGCCTGCAACTCGGCCGGAACGAGCCAATAGGCGAGCTGCTGGCGGGACATGGACGCCACCTCGACCCCCTCGGCCGCGGCCACGCGCAGTGCGGCGGCCTCGACCCCCTCGGGCCCGGGGGCCTGCCCCGCGGCGACAGCCGACAGGACCCGGGCGCGCCACCGGGCCGGGAAGCGGGCGTCGTAGAGCTGCTGGTGCTGGAGCACCGCGAGGAACGGCACACCGCCGGGGCGATGGGCCGCCGTCCAGTACCTGACGAACGACGTCCGCCACGGTTCCGCCTCCCACTGCCGCGCCCCGGCCGGGGACTTTGGCGCTCGGCTCTCGGCCACCAGGACGAGGGCGCGCTCCGCGTCCTGGCGCTTGACGTCGTAGGGGTTGCGGCGGCGCCATCCGTCGACCGCGGCGAACGCGGCCCCCGCTCCCTCCTCGCGGGCCCGGCGGGCGAGCGCGGCCCATGTGCGGCGGGTGTAGGGCAGCGTGCGGGCGAGCCCCTCGAGCGTGCCCGCGTCGGCCTGGCTGATCTGACCGGTGGCGGCGCAACGGATAAGCGCGGCCCGGATGTTCACCAGGGCCTCGGACACCGGCTGTCCCTCGGGGGTGTGCAGAACGGCAACCTCGTCGTCGGCGTCCAGCACCCCGTCCGCCAGGTCTTCGAAGACGCACCCGACGCCGGTCATGCCGTACGGCGCGAGCTCGGCGGCCCGCAGCGCGCCCATGCTGGCCGCGCCGACCACCCGCACCCCTTCGGCCAGCAACAGCAGGATCTCTTTGTGCCGCACGGGGGCCCGCTGGTGCCACACCCCGTCAATGATCACGACCGTATCCCCGGGCGCAGTGTCGAGCCGTAACAGGTCCCCGTGCCCGACCGGCGGATGACATACCGCGGCGGACAGGAGCTCGCGGACGCGTCCGGCCGGGAGGGTCGGACCGCAGAAGACATGCACGGCAGGGGGGTTCACGCGGCAGCCTCCTGACGGGCGGGGACACTCGTGCGGTCCGGTCGAGGGCGGGGGATGACGTGCCGGGCGTCGTATCGGAGGCCCGGCGCGACCACCTTGACCACCGAGAACACCCCGGTCTCGTACGGGCCGTGCGTCAGGTCGACGACCAGCGGGGCAACGCCGGTCACGCTCTCGATACGGGCGGCCAGGTGTGCGGCCTCGCGGTCGTGGGTGTCGAACCCGGCGGCGTACCGGGAAGCGATCGGCCCCCAGTCGGCGCCCGGGTCGGCCGCGGCGGCGGGGCCCTGGTGTTCTGCCTCCCGGTAGGTGGCCGGGTGGACGTCCTCGCGGCTTCCGGCAATCGCGGTCAGCCGGGACTGTGCGGCCTCGGTGATCGCCCGGGACAGGGCCACGTGCGGGTCAAGGTGCGCCCCCGACCCAGAGACGAGAAACGCGGCGTGGTCCTCGCGCCACAGATAGGCGCTCATCACCGGCACCCCGAAGCGGCTCGGCAGATGCCACAACTCCAGCCACGCGCCCGCCTGGTGGACACGCTCGATCAGGGCCGCGCAGTGCGGATCGCTCACGCTGCCCGCCTCGATGCGCACCGGGCAGCCCTCCGGGGCTGCGGGGCCGGTCAGGTCGCTGACCGCGTCGCGCTCGATCACCTCGTACAGCGCATGCGCAACCGCCTCCCCCAGGGTGTTGCCGGAGGCGAGGCCGTTGGTCGAGGCACTGGGCAGATGCAGCCGCCACCGGCCCTGCGTCTGACGGCCGAGCCGCACACACGCGGCCGGCACGAGCACGGGAGTGCCGTCCACCGCCGAGCGGGCGGTGATCCAGTCCAGCACCGTACGGGACGTCAGCAGAGAGCCAGGGTGGGTGTCCAGCGCGGTCACCGGATACGACAGGCGCAGGGCCTCGGCCGGGGCCCGCTCGACCACTGGGGGCACGGCCCGCTCGCCGTGCCACGCCTCGACGGCCTCCAGTGCGCCGGACACGCGGGCGGCGTCCAGCGTCGCCCCCTTGCCCTGCGCAACGCTCAGCGTGCGGGCCAAGGGCCGCACGGCCATCGTGACCGGAATGCCGAGGCCATCGAGGCCGGTCACGTCGGCAACGCGGGTGATGCCGTAGCCCGTCAGCAGCGGCCGGAGCACCGTCCACGTTTCGCCGGGGTGACGGGTGCGGTGCGTACCGGTGAAGAACGCTTTTCGCATGCCTCTCCTCTCGGGGGACGACGAGGCCCGGCCGCCGGACGCGCGGGAGGCGTCCGGCGGCCGGCCGGTCAGCTACTGACTACCGGCCCGCCAGTCAGGCGGCCGTCACGGTGTAGGTGTGGGTGTCGGGGAACGCGCTGTCGGGAACCGCCGGGTCACCGCCGCTGTTCTGCGGCATGTTGCCGTCCGCGTGCAGTTCGGCGATGAAGTCGGCCGGGTCCACCGGCACGACGGGGGTCACGGTCACGGACATGGTGTCTCCTCGGAACTCGAAGGTGGATGCTGCTACATCGACAGATCGGTGAAGCAGACGGTGACCAGCACCTCGCGCGAGTGGCTGTCGAGCGGGGCACGCCAGTGGGGAATCCGGGCCCCGTCGAACCCGGTCAGGGCCCGGTACTGCACGGGAAACGCCTCACCGTCCGGGTACGGCGTATCGCCGAGCCGCTCGACAACTTCCTCGGTCGTCAGCCACCGCAGGCGCGGCAGCCACCCCATGGCCCCAAGTCCGGGCGTCAGAGCGGCGCTGAACGTGATCGAGCATTTCCCGTCGTCACGGTGGACGTGCATGTAGTCGCTTGGTTGGTAGTACTTGAAGCCGAAGCGAATTGCGGTCATGCTTTGCGCGCCGGTCGCCTCGGCCGCCACCTCCGCGAGCGCCTTGGACTGTGCGAGGGCCAGCAGGGCACCGGAACCCGGGTGGACCGTGCAGCGCTGCGGGGACGTGATCGACCCGTCCCGCATCGCCAGAAGGCCCGGCCGCTGGTTGTGCCGGACGACCGCGAGCGGCTCCAGCCGCTCGGCCTCCTCGGCGAGCTCGTCCCACAGCCCCGCCTCGATCACGTCGGCCGGCACGTTCGCGCGGCCCTGGGCAAGCCACGTTTGCCGCAGCGTCAGAGTTCCGCTGCTCATCACAGGTCCATGAACGACATGGTCACCAGGAGCCCCGCCTCCACCGGCAGCGGGGGCCGCCAGTGCGCGAAGTGGTACCCGGCGAATGCCCGGACCGAGCCGTCGTTGTAGGGGTGATCCAGCGTCGTGAACGGCTCCCCCTCCGGGAAGATGCCGAACTCGGCGACGACGTCCGCGAGTCGGCGGCCGTCCGGGTGGCGCAGGTGCGGCGCCCATCCCATCGGCGGAAGGTCCGGCGTCAGCGCGATTCCGACCGTGACCGTGCTCTTCGACGAGTCCGTGTGCAGCCCCTGAAAGTCGCCCCGCCGGTAGAGGACGACGGCCCCGCCGCGGGGGATCAGGCGCGGAATGCCGGTTGCCTCCCGCAGCGCCCTCAACAGCGGCTTGTCGTACGCGAGCTGATCGAGCACCGGGCCCGGCGCAATGAACCCGCAGTGAACCGGCGTTGCGAACGAACCGTCACGGTGCGCGGCGGTGTGGTCGTGCACGTGCGGCGTGACCCGGTCGAGCAGGCCGAGGGCTTCCTCCTCCAAGGCCTTGAAGCGTTCCGGCGGCAGCACATAGGGCAGCACGACCGTGCCCGTCTCCTCCCACGCGGTGCGGGCCGGGAGCCGTTCCGCAAGCGCGCTGGTGTCCATGGTCCCTCCGGGGTCTCAGCGGTTTGTGACCTTCGCCCGGGGCCATGTTCCCGACCCCCGGGCGGCTCACGGAGAGTCAACAGCTGGTAGCGAGCGGTATCTAGGCCCGGTGCGAGGGCTAGGGTTGAAAGCCTTGAATTTCCGGGGGAAGGGACGCCATGCCCGACCGCGCACGGAACACAGCTCTCTTATGTCTCATCCGTGAAACCGGCTGGGCGAACGCGACGTTTGCCCGCCATGTCAACGCCGTGGGAACCGAGATGCGCCTCGGCCTCCGGTACGACGCAACGGCGGTGTCGCACTGGTTGAGCGGCACCGTCCCCCGGCCCCCCGCACAGGCGGCGATCCTCGAATGCTTATCCCGGCGGCTGGGCCGAACCATCACCAGCTCGGCCGCCGGATTCGGACCCAACGCCCCCACGCCCGACCAGGCCGACACCGTCGCCGCCCTCATCGACCTGTGGAGCGCAGATATGGACCCCTCCCGCCGGGCGGTACTCGGCGCCGTCGGCCTCTACTCGGTCACCCTCACCGTCCCCGGGTGGCCAGACGTCGTCGACCGCGCCAGGCGAGCCCAGATCACCCCCGGAACACGGATCGGCCCCAACGAGGTCGCCACCGTCACCGCCATGTCCGCCCGCCTGTCCGACCTCGACGACGAGTTCGGCGGAAGCCACGTCCGGCCGCTCGCCTCGGCCTTCCTCGGGAACACCGTCGCCCAGTACCTCAAGTGCGACGCCTCCGAGGAGACCCGCAAGGCCATGTGCTCGGCCGCCGCGGATCTCGCCTACCTCACCGGCTGGATGGCCATGGACGCCAACGCGCACGGCCTTGCCCAGCGCTACTACATGCAGGCCCTGCGGCTGGCCGGAGAAGGCTCGGACCACCTCACCTACTGCACCGCGCTGCGCGGCATGAGCGTGCACGCCGTCGGCCTCGGCCACGGACGCGCAGCGCTCCAGTACGCCGACGCCGCCGCAGCGGCAGCCCCGGCCGCCGGGCCCCACCTGCGGGCCTTCCTCCTCGGCCAGCAGGCGCACGCCTCGGCGGCCGTCGGCGCCAGGTACGACGCCATACAACACCTGCGAGAGGCCGAAACCGCCCTCGAAAAGGCCACGTCCAGGTCTGGGACCGTCGGCGGATACCACCCGGCCGCCCTGCACTACCACGTCAGTCACGTGCTGCATGAGCTCGGCGACCTCGGCGGCTCGATCGCCGCTATGGAGGACTCCAACCGTTGCCGGCCGCAGACCGAACGCAGGGCGAGGGCCCGCTCGACCGCCCTCCTCGCCGAGCGACAGTTCGAGTACGGCCACCTCGAAGCGGCATGCGTAACGTGGAACACCTTCCTCGACGACTATCCGCACGTCAGCTCAGCACGCTGCGACGACCACTTCGCCACCCTCCGGCGCTCGGTCCGCAAGCACCCAAAGAACAAGATCGCCCAAGCGCTAAGGGAGCGAGCGCGCCTCCTCAGCCCCGCCGCACAGAGGACGTGACCAACCCCCCACCGACCCGGGGCGTGGCATCGATGCCCTCCCGCCGGAACCCCGCCCCTGCGCCTGAACGACCATCCGCACACCAGCCACCCTGCTGACGCTGACGCCGTGGCTTGCCGCCGAGCCGACCGAGTTTCCGGAGCGGGTCACCCCGGCACCCAGGACTTCTGTGCGGAGGTGATGCGGCAGACCGCCACCGGCGCCCGGGAGGCCGCGCAGAGGGGCGCGTTCGGCGTCGTGGTCTTCCGACATGACGGTCTCCACCACGGTGTTGGCGATGCTGTCCTGCTTGGCGCGCTGCCCCCTACACGTGATTGGCGCGAGGCGAGTCCCTCCCGGGCCAGCGCCTACCGGGCTGACGACATCCTGGAGGTCTTCCCTTGGACGAGCCCGCCGAATCTCCGGCGGCGGCGTCGACGAACGCTCCAGCGGCTCCGACGTCCCGGCAACCGCACGCTCGCCCAGCGCGTTCAGGCCCTTGCCCCGGACAACGAGCGGTGCGGGCCGAACTCGCACGACGCAGCACTACCACCAGTGTCGTCAGCCACGCGGGAAGACATAGGCAATGATCGCGACGATCGTGCCGATCACCCCCCATGGCCGGTTGGCTGACCGCAGCCTTGGGCATCCCCCTGCGCGACGTGCTGCGCCTGTTGCGCCGGCCGGGCGCATGGCCCTGCGGCGTGCCGCGGGAGGGGAATGCCGTGGCCGTGGGCTTGCTGCTGGGCATCCTTGACGTGGAGGGCGGTCAGGCGGGGGAGTCGACAGCGCATTTCCTGGGCGTCGTCGAAGTGGGAGTCCTCGCCCATGTCGTGGTCTTGGCTGTCGTCTTCGCCTGTCTTGGCCCGGTAGTGGTCGAGGGCGGGAGAGAAGCTGGCCGCGTCTTGCCCGCCGTGGCCTGGGTGGCTCACGCCCACTGGCCGGCAGATCATCGCCCCTCGGGCGTGACCGGCGGGCCTTTCGCCCGGACCTGCATGCGTCGTACGGCCCCCGTCTCTCGTGCCGCGTCATCGCGATACCCGGAAATGGCCGGTTCCGTGACCGTCTGCCTGGGCGGGGCGGTCGTCACCCGGGCGGTGTTTTGCCGCGCGTGGTGAGGGCGTGGCTGCCGGCCCCGTTTCCCTGGTGAACTGCCCGCCGCCGCGGCCGGTGGCAGGGGCGTCGGCGGCCGGTGAACGCGGCGTGGGGTCCGGCGCAGGCAGAGTCCCGTCGCCCGGAAGGATCCCGGGAGTGTGACTTGAACTCGCTGCCGTATCAGGGGAGTTGCGTGCCCGTTGGTGATCGGTTGTCAGTGCCCGGCGTCAGCATGGCGGGTGAGGGCATCCACGACCGTCCGGGGAGGACCACATGCCATTCATCCAGCCGTACGAACGCTCCGACGGGACACCAGTACGCGGACATTCCCGATGGGCGCCGGGCGCACGCCGGGAAATGACGATCTTCGCTGTCTTCGGCCTGGCCGTGCTCGGCATCGGCAACTCCTCAACGGGAAACGGAGCCGACACCACCTCGCCCGAGCTGTCCGTGACCTACCCGGTCCGCTTCGAGCACTCCACCGACAGCGCGCCGCGCACTGCCACGCCGCGCCCGACGGTCTCGTACCCGGTCGAGTTCGACATGCCCGCGCTTCAGCGGCCGGCGCCCCGGCCGAGCGTGTCGTACCCGATCGACTTATCCGCCCTGGGCGGTGAGCGGTGACCCGCCGCCCACCGGCCAGGCGGCGCTCCGCGCGGCGCTCCGCCCGGCGTCCCGGCCGCCGACGCCAGCAGCAGGATGCGCAGTTCGTTGTCCTGGCCGTGGTCGCCGTCGTGGCGGTGAGTGTGGTGGTGATGGTGGTCAACTGGCTGCTCGCGCACTGGTGGCTGCTGCTGATCGCGGCCGTCGTCGCTGTCCTGGGCGGTATGGCCTGGTGGCAGCAGCGGGCGCAACGCGCGCAGTGGGAACGGGCCCGGGCTCGCGCCCTGCGCTACGGGCTGGCCCAGCTGGACGCGTTGTCCCACCGGCAGTTCGAACACGCGGTGCGGGACCTGATGCGCCGGGACGGCTGCACGGATGCCGTTCAGGTCGGCGGCCAGGGAGATCTCGGGGCGGACGTGAAGGCAACCGACCCGCTGGGCCGGCGCTGGGTCCTTCAGTGCAAGCACCGCCGCCACGGCGAACGCGGCGCCCCTGTGGGCACCCCGGACCTGCAGGTGCTCAACGGAACAGGACGCCCCGTCCACCAAGCGGACGTCGTGGTCATGGTGACCAACGGCAGGATCACCCAGCCCGGCCGCACCTTCGCCCACCAGCAACGCCTGCACCTCGTCGACCGCCGGCTGCTCGCTTCCTGGGCTGCAGGCTCGCGGCCGCTGTGGGAACTGCTCGCGGCACTCCCTCCGCCCCGCCGGCCGTCCTCACTGCCGTAGGCGCCTGTCGCACGCACGCACGCACGCGTCACGTCCCGTCCGACGGACCCGCTGCGCTGAGCGCGACAGCAGAGCCGAGACCCCAGGCCGCGCCCCCGGTCGTCCTCTCCGTCGCACCCGCCCGGCCATCCGGCGCCACACTGTGACCTGCTGTGGTCGGGCTCATGGTCGGGGTTGCGGGAGGCCTTGGTCGGGTCGCTGCGAGCGGGCGCGCAGGTACTGCGCAGCGGGGCGGTGGGCGGCCATCGCGCAGCTGCGCAGCCGGACGTCAGCCTGCGCAGGGCGATCCGTGCTCTGATCAGGCGTGGTCGGGGCCGTGGTTGGGGTCAGGCGGTCGTGGTCGGCACTGATCTCCACGGGGCAGTCAGCTCCAGAAACCTCTACGTGGGCACTGCTGCACCGTCGTTTCCCGCCTTCCTCCGCCAGTAGTCCAGGCTGTGCCGGGTGGTGAGGGTGTTGGGGTGGTGTTCGCCCAGCACCCGGACCGTGTGCGGGAGTAGATCGGTGAGGGCGTTGGCAGCTCCGGCGGCATCTCCCGTCTCACCCCGCCAGTGGGCGAGGTTGTGCCGGGTAAGCAGGGTGTGGGGTGGTCTTCGTCCTGCACCCTCTTGCTCGTTGGCACGATGTTCGTGCAGGCGTTGATGGTGTGGGCGTTGGTCAGCGGGAGTGATCCGGAGGACGGGTCGCTTCCGCTGACCTCGCTGCGCGTGGCCTTCTCATGGACAGAGCCAGCAGGGTAATGAGGGTCTTGGGGCGTTTTCGCCCAGCACCCGGATCATGTGCGCGAGCAGGTCGGTGAGGGCGTCGGCGGCTCCGGCGGCATCCCCTGCGGGGTCCGGTCGGTCAAGGGCGGCCTCCGGCGGCGCTCCGCGCTGGCCTTGCTGCCAACCTGGACAGCCTTGACCAGCCTGAGCGACGGTCTGGCTATCGGCGGCCGGGGAACCTCTGGCGCCCAGGGGATCCCGACGCACGGTCATCGTCCCCATGTCCCCGACGGTCGCGGCGTCACCGTCCCCGTGGCCCATTTCGGGATGTTCGGGATGGGGAATTGGCTGACCGTCGACACGGGGTGTCGGTAGCAGCCCGATGAGGGCTACAGCGCCGTCCAGGACCGTGGTTCGCCGCTGGTGAGTGGGGTCCATACGGGGTGGGTGGGTCCCCTTTCTTCGATGTCTTCGAGGACGGCGGCTGCGAGGGGGACTTCGCGGGCGAGGGCGGCCACGAGGGGGCGCGGGGGTCATGCTCCTTGCCACGAATCGGTCCGGGGGAGTCCCGGACCTCAGTGCGAGAGTGACCTGGGAGCCCACGACAACTGCGTGCTGGATGGTTCTGGCTTTCAGGTCGCTGATCCGGTGGGCCGGCCTGGTGGGGGAGGCTGCGGTGAGGGCGAGGAGGATGCGGGGGAGGACCGGGTAGTGGCGGAGCCGGGCTGGTCCGGGAGGGGCGGGCCGGCGGCGGCCGGCGGGGTGTGTTGCGTGGGTGAGAAGCTGTTTCAGAACCGGTGATCTGTGACGCTCTGTAACGGATGGGCTTGTGGGATTCTTGAATCACGCAGGGCGGGGTTATGGAGACGTCCTCGGCCGATCTCGTACGAGGAGTAGCCTCCTCGCATCGAACGCGGTCGAGCTGACCAGCCCGATCTGAGTTGGCTCGTTGGCCTCATCTCGTGAGGCTGGAGGTAGCGAAACTCGCAGATTTCTGGGCGAGGGGAGGAAGGTCATGGCAACGTCGCCAATACCAAAGCTGCGTGAGGGAGCGACCAGCAACGAGCCGCAGCTACGAATCTCCCCGTAGCCGTCGACGGAGCACGGCGGCCTCCTGCCATCGTTCCTCCTTCTCCAACAGGTCTGCCACGGTGTCGCCGATGCTGCGTAGTTTGCGGCCGTCTGGGTCCTCGTCAGGATCGAATGAGGTGGGGAGATTCAAGGCCTCGAGGATGGCGGCCAGTGCGGCATCCAGGTATCCGGCAAGGAGCTGCGCCGCCGCCACTCTGGCCAGCGCCGTCGCGAGCTGGGTGGTGAACCGGTCGTCGGTCTCGGTTAGGCGCCGATACGTCATGGCAGCCAACTCGGCTGCTGTGGCTGCGTCTACTCTTTCCTCCTGCTGGGACAGGTCCGAGATGAGTGATGACAGCGACTTCGCGAGGACGAGCGCGAAGCCGTCCGGACTACGTGACGGTAGCCGCTGGTAGATATCGGCTGCCGCACAGGCGACCGCGAACGCATCGCTGTACTGGCCCTCTTCGCGAAGGTCTATCGAGACGTTACTCAGAAGCCGGGCGAAGCCTGGCTCGTAGGCTGAGGGATTGACGTCTACCAGATGCTGGTAGACGGGAAACGCCTCGTCAGCTACCGCAAGCCCTTCCTGGACCCGTCCCAGCTGCGAGAGCTGGGCTGCTAGGTTGGACAACGAGTTAGCCAGGTGCGGGGAGAATGCAGCGCGATTCTTCCGTGCGAGTGAGCGGAAGATGGCGACGGCCGACTGGGTGTAGTTGAGCGCGTCGTCGGGGCGGCCGCTCTCGGAGAGCATCATGCCCAGGTTGGCGTTGGCGACCGCCAACGCATTCGCGTGCTTGTCTGGGTCGTCGACGCTGAGCCGTTCGTAGCTGTGTACGACCTCTTGCGCCACTGCGATCGCCTCGTCCGCCTCACCCCGCCGGAACTGCAAGGCGGCGAGGTTGGACATCGCCTCTGCCAGGTCTGCCTCGTGACTGCCCAGGTCACGCTCACTTAGCCGCCTGCGGATCCCTACCGCCTCCCGGGCGGCCTGCAACGCCTCGTCCCATCGCTCGCACGCTTCCAGGGCGACCGTAAAGTTCACCAAGGCCTTGGCGTAGTCAGCTTCGTGCGCGCGGTCCCCTGCGACGAGCCCCCGATAGATCTCGACGGACTGGGCCGCCGCCGTGGTGGCCTCGTCGTACCGCCCGGCGTTGGTCAGCCGGATGCTGTGCCAGCGGTGCAGGACGGCCGCCTTCTCTGGCTCTGCCCCAGCCAGGTGGTGCCTCACGAGGCGCGTCGTTACCGCTGCGGCACCAACATCAAGGTCGGTGTTCCTGCCCTCGGGCAGCTGTGTCGTGATGGACTCGAGTACGCCCATGTCGATGTCGTCGATGGCTGCCAGTCGACTCAGTGCCGCGCTACTGATACCAGCAATGAGTTGGGGGTTATCGCGTAGCAACGGGTAAAACTGGAAACGGCCCATGTGCGGCCAGCGAAGGGTGACGTCGATGAGCCGGGTGACGGCGTGCGCGGCAAGCGCCTGGTTCCCAGACAGTTCTTGTTGCACGAGCAGGAGCCGGGCCGGCGCACCGTCCGCCCACGGGTCTGCCCTGTAACCGGGGGTATCGTGTCCGGGCGTCTGCAGCGCCAGAAAGTCCTCACCGAGCCGGTCTGGGTACAGGGGTTCCAGCACAGTACGGGAACCGATCGACGGATAGACCTCACCGTGAACATCGATCAGAGCCGTGGGCGACTGAGCAGGTAACCCGAGCCCACCGCGGTCGACCACGGCAAGGGCGGCGTCGTAGGACAGCGGCCCCAACAGGGTGGCGCAGTAGACCGCCCGTGCCATCCTGTTGGCCGGTACCCCGCTGTGCGGGTCACGCTCGTACAACGTCTGCCAGTGCGCCTTCTCCCGACGCAGGAAGTAGCCCGACAGCGCGGCCGCACTGGGAGGAACGGTATCGCCTCGTGCGTGGGCGTCGACGCCGGCGAGGGCCGCCATGTGCAGGTTGAGGATCAAGCCATAGGCATCAGCAGCGAGGTCGTCAGGAACGGAGACCAACTCCGCGTCATCGACGCCTAGCAGCTCACCGAAACGCTCACAGGCACGGGCGAACAACTCCGGCCGGTCACCCATGTCTCCAGCAGCCGGATGAAGTGCGTACTCCTGCGCATCGAGCCCTACTCGCTCGAATTGGTGTGCCAGCGTCTCCCACCACATCCCGGCAGAGCGCGCAAGCAGCAGCACGCGGACTGGCCTGCCGGTGGGATATTCGGCCGTCTGATCCTCCAACAGGGCCACCAGGTCGGGGTACGGCCAGCGGTCGGCGTAATCGACGACGAGCAGCAGTCCGACGTTGCCCGACGCCGCCCGGTCGGCCAGGCCACCTACAACTACGGTCTCCACGGGCACACTCACGGGAACATCAATGCGGTGCCTCGCGGCCCGGATCTCCCAGCCCTCTGCCGCACAGGCACGAGCGAACTCGGCAGCCAAGCGACTCTTACCCTGACCACCGGGGCCATGGATCAGCATGACGCCCACGTCGCTGACCGAGTGGTCCCGCCAGGCAGTAAGATCACGTAACTCACCGTCGCGGCCGATGAAGTCTACGACCTCGTATCGCGTGGCGAGCAGATGGGATAGCGGCTGTTCGCTTGCGAACGGAACGGCTGGTGGGGTCAGTGGAAACGGCGCCACCCGGAAGGCGGATTCCCCGTCCTTGAAGTACACAGACAGGTCGCCGTTTTGCACCGCGTACAAGTGTCCGTCGCCGTGAACAACGTTCTGTTGCCACAACGTCGGGACTTGCCGTCTTGGCCCTCCGGACGCGTCAGCCGGTGCCGGCCCAGTCATGGTCGGACCTCCGTCGTCACGATCGCTCTTACCGGTCCGTCGTTCGATGCGAGCCCCGTTCGAAGCCAGCATCCGGGTCGCCGGGTCCCTTGTGTAGGTGCAGATTTCCGCCCTGTACCGCGAAGACAGTCCCGTGATCATGGCTGGTGTTGTTCTGGACCCATCGCTGCTGGGATTGAGGCAGCTCGGCCTGGACCTCGGCCATCAAAGCCCGGAGTTCGTCGGCGGCGTCGGGGTGCTGGCGTAGGAGCTTTTCTAGTCGCAGCTTCCAGGACGAGACAAGGGCCCGGCGGGCGCCGTCGGCGTCGTCGTCCTCGGTTACCAGGACGGCGTCGCCATCCAACTGGGCTGTGATGGTGGTCTGTTGGGTCTGGTCGTGGTGGAAGAGCTGGAGCACGCCGGTGCGGGTAGCCTGCCACGCTTGGGTGGCCATGGCCGCGACTATGGTTGTCGCACCCGTCATGGCCAGGGTCGTCAGTGCTTCGTCCAGCATGCATCCTCCTTAGGGTCAAGGCGTCGGTAAGGGCAGGTCAGTCACCGAGTACGCGTGATTGCGTTAATGCAGGCCACTGGGTTCTTCAGTGGCACATCGTCGGCTGGGGTCGTGGTTGGCGAGTGTGGCGGCGACGGCTTCGGCGGGGAAACCGGCCGTACTGCATGTAGAACTTCAGCAGCACGGCGAAGCCCAGCTGTTCGCACGGCGCTTGCCGGACACGAGCCTCTGCTCCGTCAGTAGCGTGTCCAGTGCCCAAGTCCAACGGGGTACGGGCCACGATCGTCCTCGCGCACCTTCACCCACCGCAGCCGTATGACCCCGGCCTCACCCGCATGGGTGACCCACCCGCAAATTCACCGCCGTTTGCGGCTGGGGGACAAGGTTCTTACCGGCCCGTACTGCGGGCCCGCCGATAGGTCGGAGAAGCCAGGCACCGAGGGCCCCAATAGGGGTCAGAATCGGCCATGTTGGCTTGGTGTCTGGTGATGTTGACGGTGTGGGGTGGAGTCTGGGCGCATCGCCGGGCCGGGGTTCCGCAGCCGACGCAGGGACGCCGACGCTTCGGCCCGCGCCGGTTGTGCGCCATGGCCCCAATGGTGGAAATGGTCGGGAAGGTCACGCGGAGCCGTTACGACGAGCTGGTGGCCGAGTCTTTGGACATGGTGGAGGAGGACACCCGCTGCCAGTTCGGGCTCGGGGACGCGGCGTTAGAGCTGGAGCCGCTTCGCGGGCACGGCGGTCACCTGCCGCTGGATGAGGGTGACCAGGGTGTGGAGGAGTCGCTCCGGTTATTCGCCGACGAGATCGGGCTGTCCTTCTACACGGTCCGTACGCAGCGGTGGGTGGCCGCGCAGTGGCCCGCTGAGCACCGGCAGGCGGGGGTCTCCTGGGAGGTGCACCGGATTCTGGCGTCCGTGCCGGACCGGTTCGAGCTAATCCGGAATCCGCCGCTGAGCGAGCGCACCGGCCGGCGCCGGTGGAGTGCGGAGGTGGCCAAGAAGGTGGTGGGCTGGAAGACCGAGGAAGTCCAGGTCCCCGTCACCACCGAGGAGAAGGTCGAGGCGATCCGTGAACTGGCGCGCGATGACGAGGCGGTGGCGGCGCAGGTGGCCACCGACTTCCTGCGCCGGCCGGAGGTGGCGTTCAGGGCCATGCGCGATGCCGAGGCCCGGGACAACGTGAACGAGGCCCAGTTCGAGCAGGCCGGGCTGGATGACGACGAGTTCGACGAGGAGTACGAGGAAGCCTTCCGTGAGGAGGGCGAGCCGTTCGACGACCCGGCCCGCATCGTCCACAGCTGGCGCAAGTCGATGGAGTTCAACGACCTGACCGCCGTCTGTCAGGGGTTCATCGCCGCAGCCGCCCGGCTGATCCCGAAGCTGCGCGGGCACGAGTTCACCGACACCCAGACGAAGGTGTTGGAAAACCACTTGGAGAAGATCCGCGCGACAACCGACTGGATCGAGACCGCGGCCGCAACCGGTCAGGTCGACCTCGACGAACAGCTCGCCCAGCTGCTGCGGGGCCAGTAGCCATGGGGGCGGGTCTGCCCGCCCACGTCCACGGCCAGGCGGTACGCAAGGCTCTGCAGGAGGCGCGGCCGGCGGGGCTGACGCTTCCGCAGTTGTGGGCGACCAAGCGCACGCCGTCGCAGGTCTGGGCGGGCCTGAGATTCCTGCGGAAGGTCGCGGTCAAGGAAGGGCTCCCGCCCGTGACCTACAGCAGACGGGACGGCTTTCAGATGTCGGATCAGAGCGAGGTCTGGATCTCCTACGAGCGGGCGATCTTCCAGGCGGAACTGCACCGGGTCACCAACTTCATCACCGGGATCATCGCCCCGCACGCCAAGAAGGCCCCAGACGACGAATGGATCCGCCTGGTCCTGGACCAGCTCGGCGGCGTCAAGGCCACCCTGGAAGTCCTCACTCGCATGGAACGCTGATGAACGAGACTCGACCGCTGGCCGTGCGCGAGCGGCACTACCCCAGTGACACCACGGATGCCGAATGGGCCGTCCTCGAACCGCTGCTACCGGTCCCGGCCTGCGCGTTGCCCACGGGCTGCCGCCCTGAGAAACATCCGCGCCGTAACGTGGTGGATGCCATACGGTATGTGAACGACAACGGCGTGAAGTGGAGGGCCGTTCCTGTCGACTTCGGGATCCCTTGGCGCACGGTCTACGGGCTTTTCCAGCGATGGCGGGCGAGCGGGGACCTGGCCCGCATCCACGCCGAGCTGCACCAGATGGTCCGTGTTCACGACGGGCTCAATCCCCGCACCGTCGCGGTGATCCTGGACTCCCAGTCCGTCAAGGGCGCCGAGACGGTGGGCCAGGACAGTAGAGGGTTCGACGGCGGGAAGTTGATCAACGGCCGGAAGCGGCACCTGGCCGTTGACATGCGCGGCATGGCTCTGGCCGTGATGGTCACCCCTGCCTCGCCGCACGACAGTATCCCCGCCCGCGACCAGCTGTTCCGTCTGCGTCTGACCCATCCCGAAGTCGCCGTCGCCTGGGCGGACTCCGCCTACGGCGGAACCCTCGTCGACCGGTCCCACTCCTTCCTCGGCATCACCCTCAAGACGGTGCCCCGCCGCAAAGACCAGGACGGATTCGCCGTCCTCGCCAAGCGGTGGCGAGTCGAGCGCGCCATCTCGTGGATCATGAGAGCCAGGAGAAACGTCCGCGACTATGAGCGACTTGTCTCCCACAGTGAGGCCCACATCACCTGGACCTTCATCACCCTCATGGTCCGCCGCCTCACCCGACCTCCCCGACCACCGCGCACCACGCCACACCCCGTCGAACCGGTGAAAGCGGCCGGCAAGCCCAAGCCCATACGCCTCCGGATGCAGCAGCCACAGACGATCCGACTGGCCCCCACCACCTTGCGCTGATCCCGGCCATGAAAGCCCGGCATTTCTGGTTACCGAGGAATGCCGGGCCTAACGACGCCGCAGCTCGCTCATTACTCCAGCCCCGAACGACGTGCGAATGGCAGGCCCAAGGGGCATGTTGAGTACGGGAGTTCACCAGAACGGGGGGTCAGTGAGCGCTGAAGTGGCTTTCGCAGCCTTCACGGCAGTCGTCGCAATCGCCTCAGTGGCTGTGGCTTGGATGACCGTGCGAGCTGGCAACATGCAGACCGGATTCGAACTGGCCCGTGCCCTCTACGAGAGGCTGACGTCGGCAGACGTCACCATGGCACGAAAGCATCTTGAGACTTACCGCCTTGGACCCCACCCCACGCAGGAGGCGACGCGAGCGGTTGTCGAGCACTACTACATCCTCCTCTGGGCATTCGAGCAGGTCTTCGTAGGACGAGAAAGCCTTCTCCGACGCCGACGAGCAAATGGTACGAAGCCTGCTCTGACATACCTCGACGACTCGATCCGCTGGCACGTGGCCCATTGGGTCACGGTTTGGCCAGAGCTACGGCTGCGGATCGTGGAGAACTTTGGTCTGGCCTTCGACGATTACGACTCAGTCCAGGGGTTATGCAACCTGGCTGACCGCGTGCTCGGACCAACAGCCGCGGTTGCTGACGTAAGGCGGCAGATAGAGCACGAGCTCGCGACCACTGGACACTGGCCCCATCTCCCCAACGCTCGGAGTGAGTAGAGCTGCCGCGGCTGCACTGCTCGCCGCCGCAGACATCTCACTTCTCCTCTTACTCCGCGTCACCGATGTCATCGCGGAGGTCGTGCATGCGGTCCAGGACCTCGATCACGGATGCCTCAGCCCGGCCGAGGGCCCGCCGGACGCCCTCGATATCACCGTCCTGGAAGTGACGGTGGGCGCCGAACGTGTCTGACGCCTCTGGTTTGCGCTCACCGGGTGCTCGCTCCTGATGCTCATGCCTTCAGCATCACCGCAGCCGAGAACCGCACCCACACCGGACCAGCCACGTTGACCAGCCCGAATTACTCACAGCGAAGATGTGACACAGCTAATGAACGGGCGGGCGTGGTCGGTGAGGGGCCCTTCCCGGTGGACTGGATCATGGCTGCTGTTCGGGAGGCCGGCACCGGCAGCCCTGTGTGGCTCGCGCCGCTGCCGGGAGGTGGTTTTGCCTACGGTGGCGTGGCGGGTTGTGTCCGTCGCAAGGGGGGTCAGGGAGCGGGCCGAGGAGGAGGACGCGCCGGCGGCCGTACACACGGTGTCGGCCTGGACGGGTCCTTGCTGCCGGGCGGGCGGGACGCCTTTGATCTTTCCCCGCCAGGGGTGAGGCCGTGGGGTGTCTACGTCCAACCGTTCGCGGACGCCTGAGGGCGGCCGTCGGTGGGGTATCGGTGGATGCGAGGGCGCACCGGGCGCTGTTCGCCTGCCGGTGGGCGGCGGGCGAACAGCGTGGAGTGTGGTTCTCAGCGGGCTCGTACGGATGTTCCGTAGGCGTCGCTGTGGCGGAGCACGGTCGCGTCGTGCGTGGGTGCCGGCCAGGCCTGGATGAGGTACCACTCGGTGACCTCGTCGGGGGCCAGGTCGACGGCGGTGTCCCGGCCTCGGGCGTGCAAGCGCAGCCGGTAGTCTCCGGGGCCGTTGAACGACAGGACAGGCAGTTCCTCGTCCAGGTCGGCCATGATGCTGCGGACCATGAGCTCCCCGGAAACGGAGTGCGCGGAGATCTCCACGATTTCCTGCCAGTCACCGGTGTCCGGGGCGGGCTCGCTGTGGTGGAGGGCGACGGTGACGTCGACGTCGCCGGTGTGGATGCCGGTCATGACGGTGATGATGCCGTCTGCGACCCGCACCAGCCCGTTGTGGCTGCGGTCCAGGTCCGGGCCGGTCGGCCCGTCCTCGTCGCTGATGTCGAACTGGTGGTACTGCACCGGGACGGGCCCCGCTTCCCGTTCGGGCTCGTCGTTCATCTCACCGTCCTTGGTCAAGTGCTGGGCTACTTGATCCACACGAGGAACTTGTCCTTCTCGATAATGCGGTTGTACAGGTAGAAGCGTCCCAGGGCCTTGCCTCCTTCTTCGTTCTGCGTCTCGTTGATCATGCGGCGGCTGAAGTCGCCGCCGCCGTGCTTGGCGCCCTGCCAGGTCGACGCCATGGGGTACTCGTCGCACGATGTGCCCGGCGGCCGCACCAGACTCCCCAGGCACGCCGTTGTCCGGTTCTCCCTCATCTTCGTCTTGTCGGTGAGACGGGAGTGCGCCGCCCGCCAGCGGCGCCTATCACCTGGTCAGCAGCCGGCTGGCAGTGCCCTTCGACGAGGTCTTCGGGACCAGCACCGCCTACGAGCGCGCCGCCTGAACCCCGGCTGTCACCCGCACAGCGCTCTGCCCACGACTGCAGCAGCCGTATCCAAAGCCCGCAGCAGCCAACGGCCTTGGGCCAACGAACGAGGGCCGCCCCCATCTCGGGTCCCGGCAACACCGCTGCCGGGGAGCAGGCCCGATGAAGCTCGCCCTCACGCCGCGTGATCAAGAGCAGGATGGGGGCGAGGCGTTGGCAAGGAGAGGGGTGGTGTACGGAAGTGGGGGAGCGGTGGGCGTACCGGGTGGCGCCGCCGCACCACGCCAGCGCCGCCCCGTGCCGAGAGGGAAGCCCTCGGCAGTGATCTCGGACAAGCCTGTGGGCCGGTGTGCAGGTGGGTGTTACAGCGCCGTCCAGGATTGTGGTGGGCCGGTGGTGAGAGTGTCCATACGGGGTGGGTGGGTCCCATCTCTTCGATGTCTTCCAGGACCGCTGCTGCGAGGGGGCTTCGCGGGCGAGGGCGGCGACGAGGGGTGCTGGATGACCATGGCTTTCAGGTCGCTGATGCGGTGGGCCAGCCTGGTGGGGGAGGCTCCGGTGAGGACGAAGAGGACGCGGGGGAAGACCGGGTAGTGGCGCAGCCAGGCCGGCCCGGGAGAAACGGGCCGGCGTCGGCCGGCGGGCGGTGGTTCGTAGGTGAACAGGCGGGCGTAGTCGATGAGTTTCACGGCGAGGCGTTCACTGCTCATGGTGGTGCGGTCGACTTCGATGAAAGCGCGCAGCTTCCGCCGGTGTTCGCCGTCGGTGACGGTGTAGTGGAGGAGGGGCGTCTGCGACCACGCGCTGGCCGTCGCCGATGGGGTGGGAGACTTCGGGGGTCCAGTCGAAGGGGCCGTGTTCGTGCCCGAGTCTGCGGGCGCCGACGACCTCACCCAGGCCCTGCAGCGCGTGCGGCTGGACGCCGCTCGTGGCCGCATCCTGCTCTCCGACGCGGCAACCCGGGATGATGGACTCCTCGTCCCTGGCCAGGCCGCCAGGGTGGCCGCGCAGTACGGACTGGTGCGCCAACTGCGCGGTATTGAGGGCGTCAAGGCCGTGAGCGGGGGCCGGCCGGCCCGCGGCAACGGTGATCAGGGAGAGAACCGCGTGAGTGACAATCAGCAGGCCATCACCGACGATCAGCGGGGCCGGGCCAAGCTGGTCTGGGATTACCACCAGATGCACCATGAGTTGCGGCCTGTCGATGTGGCGATCGGCCTGGGCAGTCACGACCTCGGCGTGGCCGCCTACTGCGCCGGGCTGTATCGCGCCGGGCTTTTCCCGGTCCTGGTCTTCACCGGCGGCAACAGCCCCACCACTGCCAAGGTCTTTCCGCGCGGTGAGGCCGTGCACTTCCGGGAGCATGCCATCGCTCTCGGCGTTCCCGCCGGCGCGATCCTGCTGGAGTCCAACGCCGCAAACACCGGGCAGAACATCACCCTGTCCCGCGAGGTCCTCGCCGCCGCCGGCATCACCGCGACCACGGTGCTGCTGGTCTCCAAGCCCTATATGGAAAGGCGGTCGTTCGCGACCGCGCGCAAGCTGTGGCCCGACGTCGAGATTCTCTGCGCGTCGGAGCCACTGGAGTTCGACGACTACGTGAAGTCCATCGGCGACGAGAGGCTCGTCCTGGACATGGTCGTCGGCGATCTCCAGCGGGTCATCGAGTATCCGAAGCGCGGATTCGCCATCGAGCAGGAGGTCCCAAAGGACGTGCATGCAGCGTACGAATCCCTTATCCGCGACGGCTTCACCAGCCGGCTCATCGCCTGGTGACCTGCCCGGGCCGGGCGGGCTGTGCGCGGTCCACCAGCCGAACTTCCTGCCCCGGCTGACCACGCCGGCCAAGCTGTTCGCGGCGGACTGCTGGATCGTCTTGGACGACGTGCAGTTCGCCCGCCGCGACTACCAGCACCGAGCCCGCCTCGCCGACCTCGACGACCCGGCCCGGCAA
Source organism: Streptomyces sp. NBC_00287 (assembly GCF_036173105.1). Classification (NCBI taxonomy): domain Bacteria; kingdom Bacillati; phylum Actinomycetota; class Actinomycetes; order Kitasatosporales; family Streptomycetaceae; genus Streptomyces; species Streptomyces sp. NBC_00287. Next base: position 50,358 of record NZ_CP108053.1, on the reverse strand, counting down.
CGGTGGCTCACCATCCCCACCCACCTGCCCCAGGGCCGCCCGACCCTCATCCGGGACGCGGCGATCGTCGAGCCGGGTGCTTTGGTCTATGCCGGTTCGGGGGAGGGGTTCCTCAGGTGGGGCGGATCATGACGGTGAGGGTGGGGGAGGCGGGGGATGGCTGGCTGCGGCCGATGTCCTCGTACCCCCACGATGTGTAGAGGGCGTGGACTTTTCCGTTGCCGGCGGCGGGGTTGACCATGAGCGTGACGTGGGGTTCGTTGCGTGTGGCGAGGAGGGTGTCGTGGATGCGGCGGGCGGTGCCGGTCTTTCGCCAGGCCGGCCGCACGCCGATCTCTTTCAAAGCCACGGCCGATCGCTCGGTGTACTTCTCGGCTGGTGTGGGGGTGGTGCGCTGCCAGTAGCGGTCGCCGTGTTCGATGGTGTTGGCGTAGGCGTAGCCGACGGGTTGTCCGTCCGCGTACGCGAGGACGGCTGTGAAGCCCGGCTCGGCAGCGTGCCGGTCGAGGCGTTCGCCGAATGCGGTGATGGCGTAGTTGGGCAGGTGGAGGAGGGGGGCGCGGACGTCGGCGTACACGTCGAGGAGGTCGCCGCGGACGGTGTTGAGGGTGGTGTGGGTGCGCAGTTCGATGGCGGGCGCCGTGGTCATGCGGCCATCCTCCAGGTGGCGGTGTGCTCGGTCCAGGTCTGGAGGGTGGTGGTGCCGGGTGCGGTGGCGCGCAGCGCGGCCCCGAATTCCTGCAGCATGCGGGTGACTCTGGCGTGTTGGGTGGCGGCGTCGGCGGGGACCTTCATCGCGGTGGCCGTGGCGGCTTCCGGGGCGCCCTGGGCGAGTTGGGCGTGGGCGAGCCGGGGTCGTGGTGATGGCCCGGGATCTGACCATGTGGGGGCGCAGAGCGGACAGGCAGCGGTGGGCGTGGTACTCGGCGGTCGGGTAGTCGCCGAGGGCCAGGTGTGCTGACAGGGCCAGAGAGTCCAGCTCGGCCTGGTCGTAGAAAGCGAGCATCCACACCGGCCGGTAATCGGCCGGGTCGGCGCGCAGCATGGCCTCCTGCGCCTGCTCGAACGCACGGCGAGTTCCGGTGCGGTCCTGCGCCGCGCCGTGGATGGCGCCGTGGCGGGCCAGGCCCAGGGAGGCGAACAAGGGGTCACGGCGGGTGAGGTGCAGGGTGCGGGCGACGTCGTTGGCGGCGAACGCGTCGGCGGGGCGGCCCATGTGCCGGTACATGGTGCCCGCGTGACTCCAGATGCGGAACTTGATCGCCTGATCGCCGGACATCTCGGCGAGGGTCTGGGCCTCGCGCATGTGTGCTTTGGCGTCGTCGTAGCGGCGGCCGTCGATGGCGGCCCACATCGCTGAGGAGCGGAAGGCGGCTGCGGAGGCGTACAGGCTGCTGCGTCGCGCTGGGTGGCGCTGCCGGCGTTCTGGCTCAGCTCGCAGGCGCCCATCAGGCGTTTGAGAGGCAGCCCTGAAGGGGCTGCCTCCATCAGCGCGATGCGGATGAGTTCCGCGTGACGCTCCGCGGCCGGGGAGCGTTTGCGCACCTTCACTCACCCCGCAGGATGCGGGCGAGTTCCTCGTCCATGTCGACCTCGCCCGTGGAGGCCGCGGTCTCCATTCGGTCCAGCGTCGCGCGGGCCCGTGCGATGTTGGACATCAGCACCTCGCGCTCGTCACCCGACCAACTGCGGTCACGCATCTTCGGCACCGCCTTGGACGCTTCGCGTACGAACCGGTGAAACGCCCCGAGCAGATCGACGAACTCCTCGGTCCGCTCGATCCTCCGGACCGCCGGTCCGGCCGGCGACTCGCGACGGAAGGCCTCAGCCTGCTGGCGGGACCGGTCGACCTGCGCACGGTTGACGCTGCGCCGGGCCGTGTCATCGGCAGCGACCCGCGAGGCGACCTCGGGACGCCGCAGCACGTCGGAGGCCACCTGCGCCGCGGTGACATTGTCCTTACTGTCTCAGCGCGGTGCTCGGGCTTCTGGGCCTCGGTGACCGCCTGCCGGGTGGCGGTGTCGTCCATCAGCCGGGCGGTGACCGCCGGACGGCGCAGGACATCGCGCGTCACCGCGACGGCCACGTCCTCGTCGACGGCCAGGTCCTGGATGCGCTCCACCTTCTCCTGCACCGTCCCTGGCCGGTCCGGGCACCGGCCGACATGCTTCTTGGCCAGGTTCGACGTCCAGCGCCGCAGCCCGGTCACGTCGTTGACCGGCGGCTGGTCGATCGCCTCGAACCGCTCTGCATCGTCCTGGACCGACGCCAGGATCGAGTGGACCTTGTGCGAGACGCCCTCACGGCGCTGGCCGGACGGCCAACGGTGGGACGTGAACCGGTAGTTGAGGACCGTTGGCGCCTGCCCCGCGAGGACCGTCTGGCCAACCCGAGGGCGTGCATGTGAGAGGGGTGACCTGCATTGGGCTGCGCCGGCTGGCTGAGATAGGGGAAGCCGCAGAGGAGGGGTACGGTGGCCGAGGTGACGTTCAGTCCCGTGGTCACCGGCCGGCCCAGGACGAGGCGGAACATCTCCTCGGCGACGTTCTCGAAGAGGCTCCGGCCGTTGAACTCACTGTCGGTGAAACGGGCTGCGGTGCGGGGCAGGGGCGATCGGCCCCTCTCGTCCGGGGCGGTGGACTACTGGGCGGCGCGCGGGAGCGGCGCGATCTTCTTCACGGGGGCGCTCGCCGCTGTGTTTTCGGGGCACGCCGCATCCCGGCTGTCCTGGCGGGCGGATGACCTGGCGCATCGGCGGGTGCCGCGGATATACGGGCCGGGCACGGCCCGCGGGCCGGCGTTGGCAGGCCTTTCAGCTACGCGGACACGCGGTGAATCCCAATAGCTCCCGGCGGCGAAATGAACCGGTCGTCACAGAGACACGCGCAGGTGGCGACCAGCAATCGCAGGCATTGACAAGAGAATGAGTCACTATAGGTGGGAACCTTCCTCGAACAAGCCAGGAGGCCCATATATGCCCGAACCTCAACGCCTAATCGTCATCGCGGACGCCGATGGCTCAGTCATTGCCGCAACCTCCGCTGCTCCCGTCGAGAACGGTGAAGTCTCCACCACGCTTGCCCCACTAGAAGGCCAGACTATGCACGAGGTTGAGGTGCCGGCCATGCTGAGCCGTTCATCGGGTGAGGAGAGCCAGGTTCTGCTAGACGTGCTCGGATACCGTTTGACGGCCGATCGCACCACACTTGTCAAGAAGGGCGGCTGAATCGTGGCCTGGCGGGATGGAGCGGTCTATGCAATCCAGCGTGGAAAGTCGATCGCAGTCCACCTGACGGTTAGGGGCGGTGAGGACGTGGGTCCCCAGTGGATTACGGGTCATCCCAACCAGCCGGGCGGCGTCGTGTCGACGGACGGGCACGCCATCCATTTCGGCGAGGCGCCGGGGCCCCGCGCTGTGTGGACGTATTGGGTGCGTGTGAATAACACCGGCAATGACGTAGTCGCCTTCCAACTCAGGGGTGGCGGGCTTACCTAAACGTCGCTTAGACCCAATGCCGTGACTCTGTTGGTGATCTTGACGGGGTGGTGACGGCGGACGCTGGTGGTGGTTGGCTGGTCGGAGGCGGGGCGGCCTCGGTTTTGGGGCGGTGGACGGTGTCGATACGTCCGGCAAGTTTCCAGCGGATTCCTCCGATGACGGTCCGCACGGCGTGGGCGGCGTGTCCGAAGGGGACGCCGGTGATGCTGATGAGGGACCGGCTGGATGTGGTGTTCGCCGACGAGGACTTCACTCATCTGTATCCGTCCGACGGCCGACCGGGCTTCTCGCCGGGGCAGTTGGCGCTGGTGTCGGTGCTGCAGTTCGCGGAGAATCTCTCGGACCGGGCGGCGGCGGATGCGGTGCGCACGAGGATCGACTGGAAGTACGGACTTGGCCTTGAACTGGACGATCCGGGCTTCGACCACTCGGTACTCAGTGAGTTCCGGGCCCGGCTGGCCGAGGGCAGCCGGGCGGATCAGCTGCTGGAGTTGATGCTGGACCGCTTGGTGGCGGCCGGGCTGCTCAAGGGGCGGGGCCGGCAGCGTACTGATGCCACTCATGTCCTGGCGGCGGTGCGGCGGTTGAGCCGGCTGGAGCTGGCGGGTGAGAGCGTGCGGGCTGCCCTGGAGGAGATTGCCGAGGCCGATCCGGACTGGCTGGTGCCGCTGATCGAACCGGAGTGGGCCAAGCGGTACGGCCGGAAGGTCGAGATCGGGAAAGTTTCGGGCGGCAAGGTAGCGGTGCGCGAGCGTGCCGAGGAGTTCGGCCGGGACGGGCAGAAACTCCTCACCGCGGTCTGGGCGGCCGACGCCCCAGACCGTCTGCGGATGCTGCGCCAGGTGGAGATCCTGCGGCGGGTCTGGGCCCATCAGTACTACTGGGATCGTGAGGGGCAATTGCGCTGGCGGGAGGGCACGGCTCTGCCACCGGCCTCGCTGCGGTTCGACTCCCCGTATGACACGGACGCGCACTACTGCGTCAAACGCGATGTCCAGTGGAGCGGATACCGGGTTCATGTCACCGAGTCATGTGATCAGGATCTGCCGCACCTGGTGACGCATGTGGCCACCACCATTGCTCCCGTCCAGGACGGGCAGTTGACCGAGAAGATCCACGACGACCTTGCCACCCGTCGCCTGGCTCCGGCCGAGCACGTCGTGGACACCGCTTACCTCTCACCCGCGCAGATCGAGCGGGCTCAGCGCGTGCACGGCATCACGCTGCTCGGCCCGGTTCTTGCGGACAACAGCCGCCAGGCCAAAGCGGATTCGGGCTTCGACAAGACGGCCTTCGCCATCGACTGGGGCAACGAGCAGGCGATCTGCCCGCGAGGTGCGACGAGTGTGTCCTGGACCGAGCTGCATATCTCCGGCCACACCTATCTTCAGGCCCGGTTCGCCGAGAGGGACTGCACGCCCTGCCCAGACCGTGCCCGGTGCACCTCCTCGGCCACAGGCTCCCGCTCCATCGCAGTCCTGCCGCAGGCACTGCACGAGATCCAGATACGCAATCGGCTCGACCAACAGACCGAACTGTGGCAACGCCGGTACGCGATCCGCGCCGGAATCGAGTCCACCCTCTCTGAGAACGTACGAGCTCACGGCCTGCGCAGAAGCCGCTATCGAGGTCTGACTCGCACTCACGTGCAGCACGTCTTGACCGCCATGGCCTGTAACCTCAGCCGCCTCGCCAACTGGCACGACACCACCTCATCGACCCGCCGCGCATCTCGCCTTCAGACTCTCTGCACCGCAGCAGGATTCACGATCATCTGACCACTAAAGATCACCAACAGAGTCACGGCATTGGGGCTAGGGCTTCTCGTACGTCCTTGCACGCAGCATGGATCAACGCGTCGTCGGTGGGCGGCTCTTGGCCCTTGGCGTAACGGTCAGAGCCGTAGCCCTGGGGGTAGGCGACGCGGTCGCTGTTGATGGCGGGGTCGGCGGCGAGCTTGCGGCCGATGGTGAGCCAGTCGACGCCGGCGAGCTTCAGGTCGATCGCGTCGGCGCGGCGCTTGGCGATAGCGGCACGCTGCGCCTTGGTAGGGCGGGCCACGGACGGGGACCTCCGGTACGCCCCCGCGCCCTGTTCATGATCTCTCAGTCCGAGATGCGCTCCGCTCCTCGCGATTCGATCGATCTGGCTCTTTGATCACGATTCAGGCGATAGAGTCCCTCGCTATGACAGGTCCGGCGATGCCCTACTGGGGCGAGGGAGAGGACTCCCGTGATCTGTCCAAGACGCGCGCAGATGTGCGGGCGTTTTATGAGGTGATGCGTGACACCCCGAATCCCTACCCCGCCGTCGCGCCATGGGAGGCCCGTGCGGTGCTGGCGAAGGCGTTCACGGAGCCTGACCCCCCAGACATTATCTACTTGGCCTGCCACGGTGTATTGGAAGATCGATACTCCGCGCAGGATGAGGCCGTACTTTCTGTCCAGGCGAAGGGACAGGTGACCCCGGCGGAACTACTCAGCTGGACCCTGCGCCTTGACGAAGCGAAGACCACTCTCGCCGAAGCCCCCGAGCTGTGGTCTGCCGCTGGCCTCGCACGGCAGTTGCTCTCTTCATCGGAAGAGGAAACTGGACTGCCGGCGATCACGACGCCGCTCAGTGGCTCAACAGGCCTTTGGGGGTACGGCCCACTGCCGACACTGGCGGCACTGGCCCAAGCCGCTGAGACAGTCCAGCAGTTGTGGCATGTAGCCGTCGCCCTCCTCGACAAGATCCTCAATCCGCCCAGCATCGAGCCGGGCTCGCCTGCTCCATGGCTTGACTCGTCCCCATGCGGAGTGATCAAGCTCGCTTCCCCTCGGGTTCCTCGGGCGCCTCAAGGGCCTGCCGTTTCGACGGCTTCACCCAGTCCGTACGTGCTCGCGGCCTGACCTCTCTCGGCGGACGCGATGCGCGCCCCCGAAAAGCGAGGTTCTTCAGGTGGTTGGGTTCAAGGTCCAGGCAGATTCGATCGCTGTGTCAGGAGAGGTGCCGTTCTGGCTCCTTCTCCTCCTCCTGATCGCCGTCAGTGTTCCACTGACGGTCGGGTGGATCGTTGCGGCGCGGCACCTTCGTGATGGGTCACGGAGGCTCCTGCACGAACTTCGCGTATGGGCGCGGGATTGGCTCATGCGCATTCTGACCGAGCGGGATGACCGCTCCCAGTAATGGTTCGCTGTACGCACGAGGGGCCGTGCCGGTAGGCGCGGCCCCTTTTCGTTATGGTCACCTGGTCAGGCGAGCGGGAGTTGTCCTGCGACGGGCCCAGTGCCAAGGCCCCTGGGCCGGGGAGCTGGGATGCTCGGCACTCCCCGCAGCGCGTGGAGGTAGTGGGCGAACTGCCAGTTCCGGCAGCTGGCGTACTCCCGTTCCTGGGCGCCTCCCGAGCCCTGGGCTGGCTCACCGCCGCCATGCTCATCACCATTATGCTGCTGATGGGAATCGGCCTCCCGAAGGACTCCCCGAAGCAGGAAGCGACCGGCACTGTGCCGCCCGGCGGTGGCAAGGTCACCTTCGAGATCGACAAGGCTGACCCCCAAAAACCCCACCGGGAACAGGTTCACCAACGAGCGCTTCGAAAAGGCACTGAACGTCACGCTCAACTCGGTGGTGTTCCGCTCCTACGCCAGGACTACAACCACCGGCACATACATCGAGATGGCCTCCCGCGTGACCGAGCCCCTCCTTCTAGGCCTCGCCGTCCTGGCCGTCGAACCGCGTCAAACGCTGACCCAGGGCTTCCACGGACAACGGCCGACAGAACGCCGCAGCCACTGGGCACCGAAGCAACCAGTACGCCCGGAAGCCCGGCACTCAAGCCACAGCCCTGCTCGGCCCACCAGTGACGTGGGCGGGCCCGTGATAGGGATCCTTGAATTTCCCCACCCCTCGCTAAGGGGGTGGACAGACCTGCTCGCCCAACTTCCCCACCTCCCGCCACGCTGACAGGGGCAGACTGTCAGGTGCGGTCATCGTGCTGATCTCCTTCGGGCTTCGACACCTCGAAGATCAGCCGGTGGCCGTTCAACTATGCGGGCATCATCCCAACGCCGGAGCAAACCCCCGGATCAGGTCGAACCCGTACACCATCTCCATGGACGCAACCCCTCGGCCGCGGATCGCTCAATCCTAAATCGAGGCTCGTAGAGCCGTCTCTAACCTGATTGGTGGCGGCATGAGTTGGTGGTGGGCTGGGTGCACGAAGAGGTGAAGCCCCTGGTAGATGGATTGCCGACCAAGATTGACCTGTCCGCTTGGAGCTTCGTGTGCTTGTGTACCCATCGGGGATCGATCTGTCCAGCTCGGCCCTGCGGTTCCTGTCCCGTTCACTGGCCGCCCGGCGCCCGGCGCCTGGAGCTCGGTACGCGGTGGCGCCGGCTTCGAGCGGCGTACGTGGTGGAGCGCCCAGGGCCTGTCGAGTCCGCGTTCGAGGGCCTCCAGGCACGCACGGTCCCTGGGCCGGGGGACGTCGAGAACTCCAGGAGGGTCTTGCGGCCGTAGAGCTCGGCGTTCGGGTTGAGGCTCATCGCCGTGTACTCCAGGCGCAGGGCCCGTCCGGCGATGACCGGGTGCGCGCATCCGGTCCAGGTGCGCGGCCATGGCGCCCATCGAGATCGGGAAGCGGCAAGTTATTGAGAATCGAGACAGGGTCGTGGCCTTTCGTTCGGTGGGATGAGGGTGGTTCGAGGGGCCGTTGACTGGGTGACCGTCCGGGCATTTCGGGTGGGTGTCGGTGGGTTCTGCGATCGTGTGCGTCGTGGATGAACTCGTGGAACGTGTCGATGCTCAGGACCGTGTGCTGGGGGTTGTCGGTCGGTGGGAGGCCGTTCGGGAGGGCTGGTTGCACCGGGTTGGCGTGGTGGTGTGCCGTGATGGGCAAGGGCGCTTTCTCGTCCATCGGCGTGCCGAGCAGTTGTCCCGTTTCCCAGGTCATTACGAACTCGGGGTCGGGGGCGCTGCGGGAGTCGGCGAGTCTTATGAGCAGGCGGCTGCCCGCGAGCTCGGTGAGGAGCTGGGAGTGCGGGCGGCGGTGTGCCTTCGGTTCAAGTTCCTCAACCGGGGCGGGCTCAGCCCTCACTGGCTGGGGGTGTGCGATGCCGTGCTTCGGGAGGTTGTCGCCCCCGATCCGGGTGAGGTGGCCTGGCACGGGTGGCTGGCCGAGTCTGAGCTGCGGCGGGCTCTGCTGGAGTGGGCTTTTACTCCTGATAGCCAGGAGATTTTCGATCGGTATCTCGCTTGGCGTGCTGGCCTGGCGCCTTCGCAGGAACGGTGTTGCGGAAACGCCGTAGCCGAACGGAAGTTGGGCCCCGGGGGGCCCGTTGCGTTGTTCATGGGTCGAAGCAGTGGGCGGTGTGCGCTTCGAGCGTCCCCGTTTCGCGCTCTGCCCCGCGATCTCGGGTCCGCGTCACCGTTTGGAGTGACCTGGACGGGTGCCATGTTGACGGTCGCCTCGGGCTGACCGTCCCGGTACCGGCCCGCCCGTGATCATTGAGCGGCTGCCGGACCCGTCACCGCGGCCTGCCCCACGGCCGCCGCAGGAAGCGCACCTTGTTCCAGGGCACCGCGCGCTCGATCTGGGACTGGTCCAGCCCCGGTCCCCTCAGCCAGCACCTCCGCGCTGATCCCGTTACGAGGACCGGCGTCCGCCATTCCAACTGAGGGCGGCCCTCAAAATCACGCACTAAATCGCCACAACACTTGAGCCGACGTTGTCGGCGAAGCGCGTCATGAGTCGCTGCGGGACGTTGGCCGAGTTGTTGTCCATGACCGTACCCGTGTTAACCGGATTCCTGGTCGGACAATTGCTGTCGGTGTATTCATCCGGATGTCCCAGCATGTGGCCGAACTCATGAGCCGCGACGCCACCGGTGTCCGCCGTGTCCCATGTCGTCACATTGCTGCGTGCCGGGCCTGTCTGCACGCGAACCGTGTGATGGGGGCTCGCGGTTACCCATTGCACCTCGAACTCCAGTGGGCATGCTCCCTCTCCTGTCCGGCCGAGCGCCCAGCGGTTGCCCCACGTGGTCTCGATCCCGTTCTCCCACGTCGTGCGCAGTCCGTTCATCGTGGCGGCCGTGATGCCAGCGTCCGGGTTCAGCTGGATGCGGACGCGGATGGAGGACCAAGTCTGCTCGAACGCCGCGGTCGAGCTGTAGATGCACTCGGACAGCGCGAAAGTGAACTCACGCCGGGCTAGGGTCACTAGCCTGTTTCGCAAGGAGACTGTTCCTGCTGCGGCGCCACCGAGGATCGTCGACCGCGTGTTGATGTGTCCGGTGACTCCCAGATAGTGCCGTGCTATTCCTCTGGTGCTGAGGGCCATGGCTCCCACTTCCCAATCACTCGTGCAACAGTCGCTGCGTCAGACGTGAGAAGTCGTTCACGGCCTCAGCTGTCTCCGGCGGGAGTAGCTGTTGCTGTGTCTCGCGTTCGTTCTGATCGGCCAGGTAAAAGAGGGTGGCCTCATGCTCGTCCACCTTGATGGTGACCGCTCCCACCAGAGAATCGGGAAGGAACCTGGCCTGCGAGCGGGGGACGAGGTTGCTGGCTCCTTCTCCCAGTCTCCGGAAGAGATCGCGCGTCTGCGCGCTGTCGAGGGACGCGGTGCTCGCCTCGGACGCCCGAGCATCGTTCGACCTGGCACGGGCGAGGCCCGTGGCGGAGACGGTCACTTCCTCGCTGACACGATGCTCACCGGGCATACCACCGGCCACCCGGTGCTCGATCTCTATCCCATCGGTCTCACCTCGGGACGTACGCTCCACGAACTCGCGAACGACCTCTTCCTCCGTTGGCTCAGCCATGAGTCCCAACCCCTGGAGATTGCGTGGTAATTTGGCGTGCCCTGTCGGGCCGGGCTGCGTGCGGCAGCCGCGTCAGCCGAGGCCAACAAGGGTGAGCACCAGCCCGGTTCCCGTGGCCAGTGGCGTGAGCGCCTTGCCCAGTACCGCCCCAAAAGCGGACTCACGGTCCGTTGCCGCCATCGCGTGTCCTTGCACAGACGACGTCGTGAGCAGATCTCCCACGCGGATCGGCCGAGGCGATGCTTCTGCCCGACACCACACCTTGCCAACGACGGCCACGGTCCGCCGCTGCGCCGCCCCGTTGCCCTGAGCCTCTCTGCGGTCGAGGACCAGCGCGGGCACCCGGTCACCCGCCCCGGACACCACACCCGCCACCGTGGTGTCGTACGTGCGCTCGCACGGCGCCAGCGCACCTTCGTCGTCGAGCACTACGACCGTGCCGGGCTCGATCCCAACCGCATCGTCCACACGTTCGGCGACATCGAACTGCTCCGCCACGTCCGCGCCGGGCAGAATCAAATCGCCAGTGACCACCACGTCCCCTTCAAAGCGGCCGGCCGGGTTGCCTCGCCCAAAGATTCCGGGGCCCGTGCCTGAGAGATGGAAGCCAGCGACTGCTGCCTTTCCGGGGCCGTTGGCGTGGCCTTTCACTCCATCCCCGCCATCCTTGCCCTCTCCGAGCACGCCGGACGACCCGGCGTCCGGCGGCGCCTGGGTCTCCCCATAGACACCGATCCATGTCTGGCCCACGCCTTGAACCCCGACGTTGCCCGTACCGTTGACCCCGGCCCCGCCTGTCGTACTCGTGCTGATTCCCGCGACGCCGTGCCAGGTAGCGCCATCTCCCCGAAGGCCAACCGCCGCGCCCTGGCCGAAGACAGCGATTGCGCTGCTCCCGTGGGCTATGCCATGGATGGCGCTTTCATCCGGCACAGCAGGATCGTTCACTTCATTCCGAAAAGTGGACATCTGTGAGCTCCTTGCGAGATCGAACCGATCCGGGACGCCACGCCTAGCAGTGGTGGTGGCCCAATAGCCAAGGTGCGTACAGTCGAGGAACGATGAGAGCCGCGCGGTGCCATCACGCGATGACAGCCCACCAGCCAACCACCAGAGACGTTCGGGATCATCTGGTGTTGCTCTTCCACATTGACATGGTCGCTGGTCGGATGCATGTCGATCTGGTTCTCCGCCAGTGCCTTGGTGCGGTCCGGCGGTGCCGGCCGCCGCTCGATGCCGATCGTCGGATCGCATGCGATCCAGCCCTGGCGCTGCCACCAGCCGATCGCCTTGCGCGCGATGGGCAGTTCCCGGTTGACGGTGTCGGCGTCCATCTCGTCCGCCCGAGCCGCCGCCAGCTCGGCCAGCACTTCCGGCAGCACCGGGTTGTCGATCGCAGCGACGGGGAAAACGGGCGACTTCGCGCCCCGGCGGTCCGGTCCGGTCGGCGCCGCCTCGCCGGCGAATATCCATACCCATGTCGTCAGTAGGGACTCCGCAGCAGTAAATCCGGCATTTACTGCGACACCATCCTGACGGGCCGTCGGAACTCTGGAAGTCAGTCCAACCTCGCTATGCGGGCCCGGACCGACGGCCGTAACCGCGAGGCCGTGCGCGTCAACCGGGCCGCCCTGGACGCCCGCCAGGCCCGCCATGACCCGCGTATCGCGGCCTTGCTCCACTCCCGGCTCGCGATCGGCCGTGCCCGTGCCGGCGACCATGGCGCGGCGGCTTGCTCGATCCTGGCCGCCGAACGTGCCCACGACCGGTTCGATGCCGCTTCTTCAGCCCCGCGTGGCTGCGTTTCCTCGATGCCGCCGGGATCTCCGGGCTCGCCGTCATCGCTCATCAGGCCATGGGCCGCCTTGCCGACGCCGGGCTGGCCATGGCGCGGGCCCTGTGGATGCTTCCGAAGTCGATGTGCCGCAGCCGCGCGTGCTACGCGGTCCGGCTGGCCGTGCTGCGGGTGGCCCAGGGAGACCTGCACTGCGCCGGAGGGACCGTCGTCCGGATCGGCACCAGCGCCTTCAGCAGTCGGCGGATCGCTGACCGACTTGCCACCGTCTACCGAGCCGTCGCCGTCTAGGAGGCTCCTTTCGTGCCCGTCATGGTCCGGCTCTTCACTGCCGGTCAGGTCCCTGAGTCCGCGTGACTGTGCTGGTGGTGTGTGCCGGGGTGTACGCCGACGTCATCAAGGACGACCCCTTCGCCGGCGTCGACCGGTTGGCGGGCGGTCTCGACTGCTGGTGTGTCCGGCCGGGTTGGGGTTGCGTCGTCGGCTACGGCGGCGGCTTGGCCGTCGGCTGCGCCTGTGGCGGCGTTGTTCCGCCGGGCGCTGGCTGGTGGGGTGGGCTGCTCACCGGGGTCGGCGGGGGCCTGGTCAGGGAGTCCGGTACTCGTACCTGTGCTGTGTCCGGGCTGTTGGTGCGCGTCCTGTGGCGCAAGAGGGGCGTCTTTCGCCGGCTGCATGACGCGGTGCTGGCCGAGCGCTCCGAGGGACGCGCCACGGTTCTTGTCCGCCGGTCGCACCTCAAGGTCGATGCGCTGTACGGGAGTTGGGGATGGCGGGCGATCGGTGACCTGCGCCCGAGGATCGGGCACGTCCCGCTCATGCACGCGATGCTTGTTGACCTCCGCTAGCGCTGACCGGCCGGCCGGGGGTGTCACAGAGTCCGGCTGCAGACGTTCTTCCAGGGGTGCCCCGCTGGCGGCCTCGCGTATGCGGCTGTCGCGTGTTCCTCTCGGTATGAGTCCCTGGTGGCCTTCTGTGGTCGTGCCGGCAAGTGGGCGGGCAGGGGGAGAGGCTGTGACCGCGGCTGTCCGGGCCCCGGGGAGGTGTTGGGCGAGGCAGCCCCCGGTCCGGGCCCGGGGCGCGCGGCTGTGCGGTTCAGTTGCGTGGCGCCGGTGTCATGCAGCAGGCGGTGCGATGACTGGTGGGTTGAGGCGGGCGAAGCCTTCCTGGCGCTGGTAGGGGAAGTACGGGTAGGGCGCTGTCTTGCCGCTTGCCGTATCGAGTTTTGCGATCTGGTCGGGTGTGAGTGTCCAGCCGGTGGCGCCGAGGTTGTGGCGGAGTTGGTTTTCGTCGCGGGCGCCGATGATGACGGAGGAGACGGTGGGTCGCTGGAGCAGCCAGTTGATGGCGGTCTGGGGGATGCTTTTGCCGGTTTCCTGTGCGATTTCGTCGAGGGTGTCGATGACGGTGTAGAGGTGTTCGTTCTCGACGGGCGGGCCGTAGTCTGCGGTGTGGTGGAGTCGGCTGTTGGCTGGTAGTGGCTGGCCGCGGCGGATTTTGCCGGTGAGCCGGCCCCAGCCGAGGGGGCTCCAGACGAGGGCTCCGAGGCCCTGGTCGAGCCCGAGGGGCATCAGCTCCCATTCGTAGTCGCGGCCGATGAGGGAGTAGTAGACCTGGTGTGCGACATAGCGGGGGTGGCCGTATCTGTCGGCGCTGGCGAGGGACTTCATTGCCTGCCAGCCGGAGAAGTTGGAGATGCCGAGGTAGCGGACCTTTCCTGCTCGTACGAGATCGTCGAGTGTGGACAGGACTTCCTCGATCGGGGTGCCGGCGTCGAAGGCGTGCAGCTGGAACAGGTCGATGTAGTCGGTGCCGAGGCGGCGCAGGGCGTCGTCGCATGCGGTGATCAGGCGTGAACGGGAGGAGCCGGCATCGCCTGGGCCGTCGCCCATGGGCAGGCTGGTCTTGGTGGATACGATCACCTGGTCCCTGCGGCCTTTGATCGCTTGGCCCAGTACCTCCTCGGAGGCTCCGCTGGAGTAGACGTCGGCGGTGTCGAACATGGTGATCCCGGCGTCGAGGCAGATGTCCACGAGGCGGCGTGCTTGGTGTGCATCGGTGTTGCCCCAGGCGCCGAAGAGCGGTCCTTGGCCGCCGAAGGTGCCGGTGCCGAAGCTCAGTGCGGGGACCTTGAGGCCGGATGCGCCCAGCCGCCTGTATTCCATGGCTGTTCCTCTTTCGTCGCCCGCACCTGACTAATGGGCTTGGGGTTCCGTTAGTGTGTTTGTCAACGTAGCAGGTGCGTGTGATTAACGAAACTGGAGTCCCGTTATGGGGTTTGAGGGTGCGGATCCAGGGACCGTCCGTCCTGGTGGGCGCACGGCGCGGGTGCGGGCGTCGGTGCTTAAGGCGGCTGGGGACGCCCTGGCGGAGCATGGCTTTGCCCATCTGGACCTCGCCGACATCGCGCGCCGGGCCGAGGTGGGCAAGACCACCGTCTACCGCCGCTGGGGAACGGTGACCGGCCTGGTGGCCGATGTGCTGGTGGACATGGCCGAGCAGTCACTGCCGCGTACCGAGACCGGCTCACTGCTCGGTGATCTCAAGGCCAACGCCCGGCTCGTGCAGCGCACCCTGGCCGACCCGCGGCAAGGAGCCCTGTTCAAGGCAGTGATCGCCGCTGCCACCTGCGAGGCGAAGACGGCCGAGGCCCTGCACCGCTTCTACGACATCCGCGTCAAGGAGTGGGCACCCTGCGTCCAGCAGGCCATCGACCGGGGCGAGGTGCCCGAGGGCACCGATGTCCACGAGGTGATCCGTGCTGTCTCCGCCCCCCTCTACTACCGCCTGCTGACCAGCAGCGACCGCCTCGACGAAGCCGCCGCAGACCAGGCCGCCGAGGCCGCCGTGGCTGCAGCGCGTGCGGGAGCGTACCTGCGGGGCGACGAAGGCCGTGCGTGACCGGCTTCCCGTATCCGTCGCTGAGCGCGGGTCACCGTGCGTGATCCCCGGGGGCATCACGTTTCCAGGTTCCTCCGGCCTCTTCGGCGGGCCGGGTGGTGTGGTCGTCGTTGTAGCCGAGTATCCGGGCGATCACTGGGGCCGGGGCCTGGAGGACGAGTTGGCGGATCGCCGCTGTGCGTCCCGGCCGGGTCGGGAAGCTCAGTTGGCGGAGCCGAGGTGCCATGGCTTCCGGAGTCATGGGCTGTCCGGCCCGGCGGCCGGGGAAGAGCCATCGGGCATCGGGGTTGGTCGCGGTCTGGGTGTTGGGTCGCTGCCCCACCCACACCTCCTGACCGCGCCGGGCGGTACCGCGGGGAGCGGGGGTCCGAGGGCCGGCGAAGGCCAATTCAGTTGCTTTTGAGCTGGCTGGGCCGTTGGCCAGCTCATGGAGGGGTGGGGGCCGGGGTGCCGGTGTTCACGCCGAAGCTGGTGGACGCGGCTGTCGCCAAGCACGGGCGGGGCGAGCCACGGCGCCGCCTGCTCCCGGCCCGCATGGTCGTGTACTTCGTGCTCGCGCTGTGCCTGTTCGCCCGGGAGTCGTACGAGGATTGGAAGGATGCCGCCCAAGAAGCACGCTCTCGACTGTTGCCACCCCGGTCGGGGCCGGGACTGGCCCCGAGCGATCAAGAAGCCGATGCGGTGGCCGATCCTGAGAACTCGGAGCGGCCGCAGCAAGGTCGAGCCGGGTCGGTGGGCCAACAGCCCGACCGCCTGGCGTCCTTCGCCGGCCTCTCACCAGTGCCGCGGGACTCCGGCCGCGTCAGCGGCAACATGCGCCGCCCGCGCCGGTACCACCGCGGCCTGCTTCGGGCCGCCGCTGGAACGGGCCGAAGCGAACCTGGTGTTCCAGGTGATCTCCAAGGGCTAT
Source organism: Streptomyces sp. NBC_00287 (assembly GCF_036173105.1). Lineage (NCBI taxonomy): Bacteria > Bacillati > Actinomycetota > Actinomycetes > Kitasatosporales > Streptomycetaceae > Streptomyces > Streptomyces sp. NBC_00287. The sequence continues at coordinate 34,453 of NZ_CP108053.1, read as the reverse complement.
GAAAAGGGCTCGATCATCCTGACGTCGAACAAGACCTTCAGCGAACGGGGGCAGGTGTTCGGAGATGAAGTCCTGGCCACGGCCATCCTCGACCGGCTCCTGCACCACTGCGACGTCGTCTCCATCAACGGCCCCAGCTGCCGGCTGAAGAACCGGCTCGCAGCCATCGAACACGACACCAACGTGGCCTGATCACACGCAATTTCCCCCGTCACCCGTCGTCATCCCGCCGGCTTCCTAGCAGGGCTGGCGGGGAGGCAGAACCGCTCGGGAACGCCAATAATCCGCGTCGCGAGGGTCGGCCAACCATCCGATCAGACGCTCAGCGCCTGTTTGGAAGGCGCGGGGCAGTGAGGTCTCCCCACCGACAACAAGCGTGAGGGCGTCGACGTCATGGCCGGCGTGATCGGTGTCGCACCAGCAGGCCACGTTCACCGCTGCGTCGACCGCGAGCTGGCCCAGGTCTGTCCACACCACCTGAAGCAGGAACTCCAGCTGATCGCCCCTGTCCGCATGCTCAATGACATCCAGGCCGAGGATGATGGGCGTCCACGGCTGAGGGCCGGGGAAGGCCACATGATCCAGTGCCCACTCCCACTCCGCCTTGTCTTCGCCGGCGCGAGCCGCATCAACGCCACGGGCCGCATGCTTCAGGGATTCCGCGTCAGCAGGTGAAAGGCGGGGGAAGAGCGTGGTCAACGGGATGTCATCGCAGGCACCTCTGACCATGGCCATGAGCCGATCATCTATTTGCTCCGGCCCAAACGGCAAGGAGCCCCCCTGACTCAAGGTTTCTCACCACGAGACCGACGTCTTGGCAGCCACCAAGCTGAGCACGTTCATCCGTACCTACCTGATCACTTCAACGAGTACGCCGACAGACCCGGCAGCGGGCCTACGGGCGTCGTTAACGAACGTGTCACGAGCCGCACAAATGCCGTTGATCATTTGTCGCTTTCGGCGGCGTTGACCTGGGCTGTCCGGCAGTATGCGTGTTCGTGGGGCGACTGTCGGTGGGGATGCGTGAGCTAGTTGAGCACTGGACGGTGCTCGATGACGAGGTGGAGCTCGTGGCGGTCAAGCGGGGTGCGACGAGGCTCGCCACCACCGCCCCACCTGGAGGGGGCGCCCGGTGACGGGGCTGATGGGCAGTCACCTACGGCTGCCGCGTACGGCCCGGATCACTTCGGCGACAGCCTTCAGCACTGTGGCGCGGTCACGCGAGGCGGTGCCCTTCACCACGACGATGACGATCAGCACAGCCGCGGCAGCGGCGACTAGCGCGACGGCGACGGGCACCAGGGTGGCCCAGGCGGCGATGTTCATGGCATTCCCTCCCTTCGTGCAGCCACCGGATGGGCCGCACGAGGAACATCACAGCCGACCGCCCCGCAGCGCTGAAGCCTTACCGGACCGGGCGGATACCAGCATCAAAGGCCCAGTTCACAGGGGTGTTGAGCCGACCGCCGGACGGATCCGACAGATCCGCGGGACCGGGGAGGGTGTGCGGTGATCGAGAGCACGGATCTGAGTACCGAACGAGAGATCTTGCGTTCGGAGCTGCGCAAGCTGGAGGCCAGCGCGCTTCAGGGCCGGGACCGCACGGACGCCATCGCCGAAGCCGGCCGTCGGCTCCAGCAGGCCCTCTCACCCACTACCGTCGGCGGCTGGTTCGAAAGGGGCACCCCGGCCAAGGACTTCAAGACCCTGTGGACCCTGGTCGAGGTCCTGCTGGAATGGTCCGGGGTACCTCGACCCGACACCCTCACCGGGCCGGACCGCGCCAAAGCGACAGGGCAGTGGGTGAGCACGAAGGAACTGTGGAAGAGGCGGTGGGAACAGGCCAGGGCGCCTCAGTCCGTCGCCGCCTTGCCACCTGGTTTCCGGGCGGAAGGCCGCTACGTCGGCCGACCGATTGCCGAGTTCGACGATCGGCTCGTTCTGAACGACCTGGAGGTGCACCCAGCCCTCGACGGCGGCGCTGCAGTCGGCAGGATCAGCGCGTTACCGGCCTACGTCAGACGTGAGTTCGACACTCGGCTGGGCTCGCTTGTGGCCGCCGCCGCGAATGGGCAGAGCGGCATCGCAGTACTGGTCGGCGGGTCTTCCACGGGTAAGACCCGGGCCTGCTGGGAAGCGGTCAAGAACCTGCCGGACGGATGGCGGTTGTGGCATCCGATCGAGCCCGATCAGCCGACAGCCGTGATCAGGAACCTGGACCTGGTGGCGCCGCGGACCGTGGTGTGGCTCAACGATGCCCAGCACTACCTTCTTGACCGTGACCACAGTGCGCAGGTCGCCTCCGGCCTCCGCGAGCTGCTGAACGACCCCGCACGCGGCCCGGTGCTGATCCTGGGCACTACCTGGCCCGAGCACTGGGACACGCTCACCGATGTCCCCAGGACTGGGCCCGTACCACCGGACCCGTACGTGCAGGCCCGCCAGCTGGTCACGAACAAGAGCATGGCCGTCCCAGAGGCCTTCAGCGTTGAGGAACTCACGACTGCACAGGCCGCCGCCACTGACCCTCGTCTGGCCGAAGCTCTTCAGCACGCGGAGCAGGGGCAGGTCACCCAGTATCTGGCCGGCGTCCCCGCCCTGATCGAGCGCTACAACAACGCATCCCCAGGTGCCAAGGCGTTGATCGAGGCCGCGATGGACGTGCGCAGCCTTGGTCACGGCCTCGCCCTGCCCCTGGCTCTGCTGGAGGCCGCCGCCGAGGGCTATCTCACCGACACGCAGTGGGACCTGCTGGAGGACGACTGGCTCGAACGGGCCCTCGCCTATGTTGTCTGCCCGGTGCGTGGCACCCGCGGCCCGCTGACCCGTATCCGGCCACGACGCGGCCAACCCACCTTCGCGCAACCCCACTACCGTCTCGCCGACTACCTCGAACAACACGGCCGGCATAGCGGCACCGTTCCTCCGGCTCCCGGAGCCCGCGACGCTCTCGTCGTTCCAGTTCCGGCTCACACGTGGGACGCCCTGATTGACCACGGCACTCCGGCGGGCCATGCATCACTCGCCCGCGCGGCCCACGCCCGTGGTCTTCTCCGCATCGCCATGCGCCTGCACCGGGGCGCCGTCGAGGCCGGCGACACCCGTGCTCTGAGACCGACGGCCGACATCCTGCGAATGGCCGACCGGGAGGAAGAAGCGGTCGCGTGGTACCAGCGCGGCGCCGAAGCCGGTGACCTTCTCTCTCTGGGATGGGCAGTCCTGCTGCTGACCAGACGCGGTATGACAGACGAGGCCTTGACATGCCATCAGCTTGCTTCCGAGGCGAGCGATTCCGCCCCCTTGGGGATGAACGCTCTGCTGGAGAAGATGCAGCAGATTGAGGACGCCGATGCCTGGGTCCAACGCAACGTCGTCGACGGCGCGAGGGTCACCACGCAGTGGGCTCCCCTAATGCTGAGGGACGACTACGCCTGGCTGCTGCAGAGGCCCACACGGATAGCCGAGGCCCTGGAGCGACTGAGAACCCATGCTGAAGCTGGTAACACTGGCTCCCTGACCCTGGCCACCGATCTGCTGCACGCGGCCGGGCGCGTGGACGAGGCGAGAAGGCTGAGACGGTACGGGTGGGAGCCGAATGGATGGATCGCCGAGCCGTGGGAGGCCCCGCTGCCAGGTGATTGAACGGTCGCTACGGTAACGCGTCAGCTATGCACGTCGCTGGAAGATCGGGCCCGCTCCAGAACGCGGTACACCGTCGCCCTCGACACACAGACAACTCGGCGGGGTCGGCGATGGAGTGCTCGCCGGTGGCGTGCTGCTCGACCAGATGGGCCTGCTGGCGGCCCGTCAGCTTGGGCTGCCCCGCCTGGCCCGCACCAAAGCGATCAAGACCAACGGGACGACATAGCCGACCGCCTGAGGGATCAGGAGCTCAGATGCTCATGCAGCATCTTCCACCCGCCATCCTGCCGCACGATGAGGTTGGTGCCCCGCCCCTGGCCAGACCGCAAGGCACCATCGACGACGCCGGTCCAGGCAAACCGATAACGGCACACCGCGACATCGGTTGTGAGTACAGGCCACTCCAGATCCCGGACTTCATACACCTCGTCGAGGATCTTCGCGAACGTCTTCTCGATCGCGGACCGGATCTCCCCGATGCCCCGATACGAGCCGTCCGAGAACCAGTACGTGGCGTCCTCGGCAATGAACGGCACGACGCGCTCGATGTCATGGCTGTTGTTGGCCAACTCGTACTCGCCCATGAACAACGCGAGTTCAGACTCCAAGGATGTTCGATCCGTCACGACGGCCATCATGCCGAAACCCGCGCATGACCATCATCACGGTCCACACCGTGCCGCCCCGGTGGTCCCAAGGCAATCCGCCCTCCGGTGCCCGCCACACGCCGCCTGATCTTCGCCATTCGCCCACGAACTGGGTCCAGTTGGAGTCGCCCCGATGGGGCCGCTGAACGCCGCCCTAGACCGTATGGAGAACCGGCGCCTCGCTCGCAAGTTGGCGCGGGTTGCCGCCACTCTGAGTGGCGGTAGAGCCGCAATTGCGGGAGGTGCCGGTCATGTTCGAGCGTACGTATGCCGGGCTGGATGTTCACGCCCGTTCCGTCGTCGGGGCCGCGATCGATGGAGTATCCGGGGAGATCCGGTCGCTGCGGCTGGCGCCGGAAACGGACGCGGTGGTGGCCTGGGCGGCGTCGCTGCCGGGTCCGGTGGCGGCAGCGTATGAGGCCGGGCCGACCGGGTTCGGCCTGGCCAGGGCGTTGCTGGCGGCGGGCGTGCGGTGCGTGGTGGTCGCACCGTCGAAGGTCGAACGGCCGCCGGGTGACCGGGTCAAGACCGACCGGAGGGATGCCGAGCGGCTGGCGAGGCTGCTGCGGATCGGGGAACTCCCGGCCGTGCGGGTGCCCACCGAGGCGGAGGAAGCCGCGCGGGATCTTGTGCGGGCCCGCGAGGACGTGCGCGGAGATCTGATGCGGGCCCGCCACCGGCTCTCCAAGTTACTGCTGCGCCACGGCCTGGTGTGGCAGGGCTCGGCCTGGACGCAGGAGCACGAGTGCTGGCTGCGCTCGCTCTCCTTCGACCGGCTCGGCGTGCAGCTGGCTTTCGACGAAGCCTTCGACGCCGTGCTGAACACGCATGCCCGCCGCGGGCGGCTGGACGGGGCCATCGAGCAGATGGCCGCCGTCTCGCCGTTTGCGCCGGTGGTGGGGCGGCTGGGGTGCCTGCGCGGCGTCAGCACACTGACCGCCTTCGGTCTGGCCGTCGAGGTCGGCGACTGGCACCGGTTCACCGGCGCCACCATCGGCTCCTATCTGGGACTGGTGCCCTCGGAAGCCTCCAGCGGCCAGCGCCGGGCGCAGGGCCCGATCACCAAGACCGGCAACAGCCACGCCCGCCGGCTGCTGGTGGAGGCGTCCTGGCACCACCGCAAGCGGTACCGTCTGGGCCGCGAGCTGATGCGCCGCCAGGCCGGTCAGCCGCCCGCCGTCCGGGACCGGGCCGAGCGCGGCAACCGGCGCCTTAACCAGCGGTGGAAGCGATTCGACGCCCGCGACAAGCGGCCCACCATCGCCGCCGTGGCCGTCGCCCGCGAACTGGCCGGATGGTGCTGGAGCCTGGCCGTGATGGACGAGCCGTCCTGACCCCATCCGGCCTGCAAGCCGCCGGTGGGAGACCGGCGCTGGACGGGCAGCGCGAGGAGGACCCGCGGCACAGCTATGAGCAGCCCCGCCGGAGATCGGTGCGGCCACGCTCGACCCTAGACCCGCGGAACACTCCCGACGCACAACCGGTCATGCGGTACCCAACCCGCGCATATCAGTCTGACCGCGCGTCGAGCCGACACGCCTCACTACACGCCCTCTCCCACCGGCCCAACAACACGAAGACCAGGCCCGGCACCTGAATGTCGAGCCGGACACCGCACGTCCCTTGACACCCAGGCCCTCCATATCAGCTGTGCTGTTCGGGCACGTTGGTGACAGCAGGGTGGTCTTGCATGGGTGAGGGCCTTCTGGGTTCGGTGGGGATTGCGACATCTACCGCCCCCGTCTCGGGGACGAGGCCGGCGACGATCGTGAGGGTGACGATGCCCACCATGGCGGTGCGGGCTCGGCTGTGGATGGTGTGGCGTTTGGTCATGGCCTGCTCGTTAGTCCCCCAGGTTTTCTGGCGGCGTGGTCGCTGTTACCGCTGCGGGCAGCCGGCCGTTCAGGATGTCCTGGCGTGGCAGTGACAGCCCGGAGTGCTGCTGCAGGGCGGTCAGGGTCGCACGCAGCGAGTCGAACTCCTCGCTCACGTCGTCATCGAGGAGTCCGGCTTCTTCGAACGCCGGGAGCAGGAACGCTATGCCCTTGTCCGGGGTGGTTTTGTACGCGAGTAGCGGCGTCGTTTTGACATGTCATTGGGAGTCGCACGCTCGCGCGGATAGGCGGTGTTCACGAGTACGGGAGGCACGCGTTGGGAGGCGTAGAAAGCGGTGAGGCCCCCGCATGGACTTGGGGCCTCTGAGATTCTGTGCCAGGGTGCATGACGCTGCCAGGGGCAGCCACGCACGCAAGCCCGGCCGGGCGCGTAGTCACCCGCTGGGCCTCAGTCACGAAATCCGGCACAGCCCCGGACATCGGCCTGGGACACACCCAGCGGCCCGCGCCTCGGGATGTGAGGCAAACGCGCCGCCGCCGTTTCGCTAGGGAGCGGCGTGCTGGAAGGGGTCGGAGCGGGGCGCCCGGGAGATGCGCCGCTCCGGCAACGCCCTAACGCCGCATCCCGACCCGAGCTCTTCAGGATCGGGTGTTCCACTTCTTAAGTGGCCTCCCAGTGAGCACCCGCCCACTGCTGTGCGCGCGTACCCCCACTTCCGGGTGTCACGCCTCGCTCAAACGGGCCTGCCGGGAAGCAGACGGCAGGAGACCGTGGTCGGTTGGTCTCCAGCGGCCCACGTCCAGGACCTGCGCCAGGGCGGACCGGGCCGGTAGTGGGACGTGCCCGGTGGGGTGCCTCCTGGTGCAGAAGGAGAAGGCCCTGATGTCCTTGCAGAACGTCCGAGCGACGGATCCGCCCGCTGGCGTCCGGCGATCGCATCCGGGATGGTTTCTGGCTGCGGCCGGGCTGGCAGCCACGGTTGCAATGGTGCTCCCGGCCCCGCTCGCCCACGCCGACACGGTAGACGTGAAGTGCTCGGTCCCGGACCTCGTCGCGGCGGTGAACACGGCCAATAGCTCACCGGGCCCCGACACCCTCCGCCTGACCCGCAAGTGCACCTACTGGCTGGCTACCCCCAACCCCGCCAACTCGTCCAACGGCCTGCCGGCCATCACCAGCGGCATCACCATCGAAGGCAATGGCGCGACGATCGCGCGCGCCCGGTCCGCCCCCGATTTTCGCATCCTCTTCGTGGACGACACCGGCATCCTGAAGCTCAACAAGACCACCATCAGCGGTGGCGCGGCACCGGACTGCCCGAACTTCCCGGGCGGCGGGGCCTGTGGTGGTGGCATTTCCAGCCTCGGCACGCTGATGGTGAGGCATAGCCGAGTGGTCAACAACACCGCCGAGTCCAGCGTATTCGCCGAGGGCGGCGGCATCGAAAGCGGAAACGCCGCCGGGGTCGGCGCAGCGACCTTGGCAGACACAGAGATCAGCAAAAACACCGCCGTCTACAACGGTGACGTCCAGAGCTCTGCCGCAGGCGGCGGAGTCCTCAACAACGGGCCCCTAACGGTGGAAAGGACCCGCTTCACCAACAACGCCGTCCGCGTCACCAAGAACACCGACAGTCTCGCTCTCGGCGCCATCGCCTTCTTCGCCCCGGCGACGATCAGGGACAGCCTCATCAGCGGCAACCACTCCACCGCCCCGGGAGGCACCGCGCGCGGCGCTCTGAACAATTCCGCCACGGTGACCGTGACAGGCACCGTCATCCGCAACAACACCGCCAGCGCCCCGGGAGGCACCGCCAACGGCGGCGCAGCCGGGAACGGAGGCACGCTGACCTTGACACGCACCCGCGTCATCGGCAACCACGCCACCGCTCCCAATGGCGGCACCGTCACGGGCGGCGCGATCAGTCTCGGCCCCGAGGGCGATCTCACTCTGAACAACAGCACAGTGCGCGGCAACACCGCCAGCGCTCCGGGCGGCACAGCCCGGGGCGGCGGCATCAGCAACGATCTCGGCGGCACCGTGACGACCGAGCGATCGCAGATCAGCGCCAACACCGCCAAGGCTCCGGATGGCGGCACCGCCCGGGGCGGGGGCATCTTCAACGCCGTCGGATCGACGACCCTGAACCACAGCTCCGTCACCGACAACCATGCCGACGACGGAGGCGGCATCTTCGAGGAGTCCGGCACCGTCACGCTGAATGACACCGAGGTCAAACGCAACCACCCGAACAACTGCGCCCCACCGAACAGCGTCCCCGCCTGCGTCGGCTGAGCCAGCCCCTCTGCAGGGCCCGCACCACGCTCGGTGCGGGTCCGCCCCGTACCCGCTGACAGGCCGGCGATCCAATCCCACAAGCCACCGACGGACCGGCCGCCAGCCAGGGAAGCCGCTGGCCCGGTTGCTGCCCGTACTGGCGAGCATCGACATCCCACCACGGGGAGTGCACCCGCTTCAGGAGTGACGGCCGTCCGTCGCATGGGACTGTCAGGTGCCTTCATTTCTCTTGAACATCCGCATGCCGACTCGTCTCCCACTGCCTCCCGAGCACATGGGTAATCGCTGCTCTGAGAAGTGAACGAAGCCATCCGGGGTGTCGCCGATGTCGAAGCGGCCGACCGTTTGGCTGTCGCGGTAGTACCAGCACTCACTGGGCGGGTCGTCCGGCTTCGGGGTCAGGTGCAGGACTTCGACGGCGCCTGCGGAGAGGTCGGGGTGAGCCCACCAGGCCTTGGAGGGCCGGCCCTGCTCCACCGCGTGTGACCAGCCTGCGCATTCACCGAAGCGGGCTACGCGGGCTGATGCGCGGTCGTTGAACGTCAGCCGCTCGGCCTCGGCGAAGGTGATCGGGTCGAGCACTTCTGTGGGCCGGGCGCCGAGCCGGACAACGAGGTCGCCTGGGCTGATGCCGCGTGCGAAGGTGACGAACAGGATGGGGGCGTCGTTCCGCCAGGCCTCGGTCAGCCACGTGATGCCGTCGCTCAATGTCCTCTCCTGGATTGAGGGGTGCGACAAGGGCAGGAGGGTGCGGCCCTCCCACCCCAAGCTGCGCCGCATCCTCCTGGGTCGGGGTGTGTTCTGGGTTTCTTACAGCGCCGTCCAGGATTGTGGTTCGCCGGTGGTGAGTGGGGTCCATACGGGGTGGGTGGGGCCGAGTTGTTCGATGTCTTCGAGGATGGCGGCTGCGAGGGGGACTTCGCGGGCGAGGGCGGCGACGAGGGGGTGCTGGATGGTCATTGCTTTGAGGTCGTTGATCCGGTGGGCCAGCCTGGTGGGGGAGGCTCCGGTGAGGATGAAGAGGATGCGGGGGAAGAGGGGGTAGTGGCGGAGCCAGGCCGGTCCGGGAGCAGCGGGTCGGCGGCGGCCGGCGGGTGGTGGTTCGTGGGTGAAGAGGCGGGCGTAGTCGATGAGTTTTATGGCGAGGCGTTCGCTGCTCATGGTGGTGCGGTCGACTTCGATGAAGGCGCGTAGTTTGCGCCGGTGTTCGCCTTGGGTGATGGTGTAGTGGAGGAGGGCGTCGGCGGTTACCCGTTCGCCGTCGCCGATGGGGTGGGAGACCTCGGGGGTCCAGTCCCACGGCCCGTGTTCGTGTCCGAGCCGGCGGGCGTCTGCCGCAAAGGGCAGATGGGCGCGCACAACGGTGAGCGTGTGTGGTGTCTTCAGTGATGCTGCGGTTGTTGAGGTGATGGGGTAGGGCGGGCGGCCGCGCAGGAGGGGGAGGTCGCGGGTCAGGCGTGCTCCTTGCGGTGTGAGGTACCAGGCGTGGGTGCGCGGCCGGTCCGCGCCCGGAAGCGGTGTGAGGTCGGTGAAGCCTGTGGTGCGCAGTTTGTTCAGTGTGCGGGAGAGCAGTTGGCGGGAGCCGTCCGGCCGCAGCATCTGGCGCAGTTGGCCGGTGGTGGCCATGCGGTGGAGGGCGAGCGCGGTCAGGACCTGCAAGCGCAGCGGTTCAGCGGGGCTGGGGGCCGACTCGGTGGCCGGAGTATCTGGTGTGGAGCGGGTCATGGGGCTGAGGCAACAGGCAGCCCCCAACCCAACGGCCGACCATGAGCCCCCGACCACGGTCACGACTCGGGAACGTTTCTCGTGGTCGGGGCCGTGGTCGGCGCCGGTGGCCCCGACCACGGCTGCGTGAAGGCTCGTGGCGGCTCAGGAACAGCCCTACGGCAGGCGGTTGTTGGAGGTTGGCGATGGCCGGTCCGCAGTAGCCGGGGCTGGTGCGGGGTGTGGTGGCGGGCCGTGCCGTGCCGGCCGTCGTGCGGCATCCGGCCCGCAAGGGGGGCCAACGCCCGTTGCCGGCTGCCGCGTTCATGGGGCGGTGGGCGGTGGGCGGTTGGGTGTTGACCGCCGGGTTCTATTTCTTGGATCGCTGGGCGGCTTGTTCGAGGATGCGTCGGCGTGTCCACCGCCGGCGCCCGTTCTGGCGTCCGGCGTTCTCGGCTGTTGCGTCCACGGTTTTCAGCAGTGGCAGGTTGCCCTGGGCGAGGCTGCTGGAGAACGAACCGACGCTTTTGTATCCCAGCAGGGCGGCTGCCTGGGTTGCTCCCAGGAGTTCGTCCGGGTCGCCGTCGGCGGGGACGGCGGGCAGGGAGACCGGGCGGTCGATGCCGGCGCGTCTGCCGCGGCCGGGCCGGGTGGCCATCCAGTCCTTGAGGGTCTGCACGCGCCACAGCTGCCGGCGGTAGGGGTTCTCGGCCGTGCCCAGCTCTTCGACGACGTCCGGGTCGGGGAAGTATCCGGGGTGGTCGCGTACGAAGGTGGTGACCTGGTTGGAGTTCTTGTAGCCGAGGAACCGTGAGGCCTGCGCCGCGTTCAGCAGCTCCTGCGGGCCTAGGGAGGGCGGGGTGTGCTCCTTCAGCCTTGCCGGCGTGCGGTGCGCGAACCACTCGGTGACTTGGCCGTGGTCCCACAGGCGGGCGCGGCCGCGCTGGCCGGCGGTCTCGGGAAACGGCACGCCGGCCGCGTTCTCGGCGCGCTCGTTGTAGAGGCCGGTGATCCGCGCGGGGGTCAGGCCCTGTTCAGCCGCGATCTCGGCAGCGTCGGCCAGGCGAGGCTCGCGGCGCGAGGTCATGGCCAAACCGTCCGTCCTGTCAGAAGCGGGCCGGCCCGCCCGGCTCGCAAAGAAAATAATGGCAGGAGTTTCGGTTCGGGGTCCAGCCCGCGGCTCAAGGGTTTTCCCGGACGGCCGCGCGCACGGCTCACTCCTCCGGGATCAAGCAGACTCCGCGGTGCGCCGCGTCCTTCGCCATCTCCGCGTACGCCAGGGCGGCCGGCGTCATCTCCCACTCGGCCAGGGCCAGCAGCCAGATCACCTCGTCGCGGTCCTGTGAGGCATCACAGGGCATACCGGCCGCGTTCGCGGCGACCATCAGCTCCTCGGTGCCCAGCCCCCCGAGGCGCTCTGCCAGGCTCCGGTGCAGCTCCTGCAGACCCTGCTGGTACAGCTCGTTCGCTTCGCGCAGGAGCAGCACCAGGTCTTCGTCGAGGCTGGCCGGTGCCGCCGCAGCGAGGTCGAGGATGCGCTGGGTCGTCGTCACCGTCACTGAGTTCAGGCGCCTTCGTAAATCCAGGCCCGGCCGGTCTGCCGGTACTCCTCCACGGGGATCGGTTCGACCCCGGTACGCATCCGGGCGGTGTACAGCAGGCCGTCGAGGTGGTCGATCTCGTGGTGGATGAGGCGGGCGAGGCCGCGCTCGTACACGGTGGTCACGGTCTCGCCGGTCAGGCCCGTGGTCTGGACGGTGATCTTCAGGGGGCGGGGGACCAGGCCGCGGACATCGAAGAAGCTCAGGCAGCCCTCGTACTGCTCGTCCATCTCGGCGGAGCGGTCGATGATCCGCGGGTTGAGCAGGATGATCGCCGGGGCATCACGGGGCGGCTGGACGACGGCCGTAGCACGACCGATGCCGATCTGCGGGGCAGCGATGCCCATGCCCTTGGCGAAGGGGTGGACCTGTCCGATCCGTTCCATCGCGGCGAACAGCTCGTCGGTGATGCGCTCGGCCTCGTCGCGCTCGGCGGGCAGGTCGAAGGCGCGGGCCGGTTCGGCGAGGATGCCGGCCCCGTGCTGGACGACTCCGAGGTCTCGCATCTGCTGGCTGGGCGGCACGTCAATCACCTGAACTCCCCTTGATGCCTGTTCTGTTCGGGCCGCGCCCGGAACCGCCACTCAAGACGGTACCGAGCGTGCAGAGCGGGTGTGGAGGTGATCCACGTGAATTGCCGTTGCTCACCCTCGTCGCTGCGGACGGGCAGCTCGCGCTGCTGGCGTTGAAGTCCTATCAGCGGATGGGCCGCTTCCCGAAGCCGGAGGAGTACCCGGAGATGGTGGTCGGCTTCGTCCGCCGCGCGGTGGAGCTGCCGGAGGGGACCGTGCCGTTGTGGGCGACGGGCCGGACGGCGGAGCGGCAGCGTACGGAGGTGCGCCGCCGGGTGGGCAACGTACGACCAGGCCGAGGCCTGCGAAGCATTCCGTGACGCGCGGGCTGTCAGGCCATTCGGACGACGGTGCGTGACACACTGGGGGACACCGACCGGAGCGGCATCACCACGTGCGACGTCCAGGCCGTCGGCGCCCACTTCCTGGCTGATCTGCGGGCTCGCTGCCGGGCCGACGGGACGTCAGCGGAGTCGCTCCGGAAACTCACCTCTTGGGGCTTGCCGGGAAATAAGTCGTGGCTTCCAGCTCCGGGGATCGTTGTAGTGGTATGGGGAGACCGGAGGGGATCGAGGCCGTCCTGGCGGCGAAGTTCGAGACGTTGTTGCCGCATCTGGACGAGCGTCAGCGCCGGCTGGCCATAGGGGCGGAGGCGCGGTCGCTGGGACACGGTGGAATCAGGCTCGTAGCCCGTGCGGCCGGAGTGCGGGCGGGCACGGTCTCGCGCGGGGCGGCTGAACTGGAGTCCGGCCAGGGCCCGTTGGGTCGAGTCCGCCGTACAGGCGGAGGCCGGAAGAAGGCGAGTGAGCTGGATGCGGGACTGCGGCCCGCGCTGCTTGCGTTGGTCGAGCCCGACGAGCGGGGCGATCCGATGTCGCCGCTGCGCTGGACGACGAAGTCGACCCGGAACCTGGCAGCAGAGCTGACCCGCCAGGGCCATCCCGTCTCCGCCGACACGGTCGCCGGTCTGCTGCGGGAGGAAGGCTTCAGCCTGCAGGCCAACGCCAAGACCGTCGAAGGCGCCCAACACCCGGACCGGGACGCCCAGTTCCGCTACCTCAACGAGCAGGCACGAGATCACCGGGACGCCGGAGATGCGGTGATCAGCGTGGACACCAAGAAGAAGGAACTGATCGGCAACTACAAGAACGCCGGTCAGGAGTGGCGGCCCGCCGAGCAGCCCGTGGAGGTCAAGACACACGACTTCCCCAGCCAGGCCGAGAAGGCAATCCCATACGGAATCTACGACACGACAACGAACACCGGTTGGGTCTGCATCGGCACCGATCACGACACCGCGGCGTTCGCCGTCGCCTCGATCCGCCGCTGGTGGCAGGCCCGCGGCCGGCACGACTACCCCCGCGCCTGCAGGCTACTGATCACCGCTGATGCCGGGGGATCAAACGGCTACCGCACCCGCGGCTGGAAGGCCCATCTGGCCGACCTCGCCGACGAGACCGGCCTGGATATCACCGTGTGTCACCTGCCGCCCGGCACATCGAAGTGGAACAAGATCGAGCACCGGCTGTTCTCTCACATCACCATGAACTGGCGCGGCAGGCCCCTGACCAGCCATGAAGTCATGCTCCGCACCATCGCCGCGACAACCAGCCGCACCGGCCTGACGGTGCACGCCGAACTCGACAGCGGTCAGTACCCCACCGGCATCCAGATCAACGACGAGGCCATCGCCGCTTTACCGATCATCCGGCATCGCTTCCACGGAGACTGGAACTACACCCTCCACCCCGCAGACCAACGACCGCCTCCGGACCGGCCCCGGCACAACCGACCGCCAGCCGGCGGCACTCACTCCCTCATGCCCGACAAACTGCAGCACCCTGAGCTGACCGGCATGACACGCCAGCAGCTCAGCGACCTGATCAACACCTTGATCCCTGAGCTGGAAGACTCCCGCGAGCAAGCCCGCCACGCAGCCCGCGGCGGACCACGCCGCGTCGCCCGCGGCACAGGCCGCAAACCCAGCCTCACGCCCGCCGACCAGATCCTGGTCACCATCCTCTACCTGCGAAAGCACAGTCTTCAGGAGCTCCTCGGGCAACTCTTCAACACCACCGCCATGACCATCAGCCGTGCCGTCAAAGACGTTCGCCCGCTCCTGGAAGCCCACAGCGTCCACATCCCCGCCTCCACAGCCCGGTTCCGCACGCCAGCCGACATCACGAGATTCCTCGCCCCGGACAACTCCAAGATCAAATCAGCGTGTTGATTACCGGCAAGCCCTTAGAACTCCTAACGAAATGAGTGTTGGAGAACGGTAGGCTCGGTGGCCATGAGTCAGAGCGGTTCGCAAGCGGCGGCATTCTTCCGAGACGTCCGCCAAAGCAGCGTGGTCTGGCTTGTCCGGGATGACGATGGAAGCCCGACTCACCTCTCTGCGGACGGCACGCGGAGTTTTCCCTTCTGGTCGACCTCGCCGCGCGCCCAGAGGGCAGCAAAGATCTGGGGGCATGGGCTCCGCGTTGAGTCCGTGCCCTTGGACACCTGGTGCGATCGCGTACTGCCCGATGCCGCCCGGGATGGACTTGTGATCGGCATCAACTGGAGCGGGCCGCGCCTGGTCGGCTGGAGCCTCACCCCCAACGAAGTTCTTAACCGGCTATCGGCGGCTCACAAAATGGCCTGAGTTGTCGGTGGGTGATCAGGCAGCAGGCGAGCTTGAGGAAGGCTTCGTGGATGTCGGCTCGTCTTTCCCAGCGGATGCGGAGCCGGCGGAAGCCATGTAGCCAGGCGACGGTTCGCTCGACCACCCACCGGAAGGTGCCCAGGCCGGTCCCGTGCAGGGTTCCGCGTCGGGCGATGGCGGGAACGATGCCGCGGGCGCGGACCTGGTCGCGGTAGACGTCGTGGTCGTAGCCGCGGTCGGCGAACAGGGAGTCGGGCCTGCGGCGGGGATGTCCGACCCTGCCGCGCACCGGCGGGACGGCGTCGAGCAGCGGCAGGAGCTGAGTGACGTCGTTGTGGTTGCCGCCGGTCAGCAGGACGGCGAGCGGGGTGCCGTGGCCGTCGGTGATCACGTGGTGTTTCGACCCGGCCCGCCCTCGGTCGACCTGCACGGCTCCGTGTGGAGCCCCCTTTTAACGCGGTCGGTCGCTGCGCTGGCCATCGTGCGGCGCTGTTGCCCCGTCAGCGCCGCCCTCGGTCCGGCGGACGGGTCAGGCTGTGCTCTCCAGGAAGTCGCGTACCAGCGGCACGTCCTTGCGTACGGCGAGCTTCGAGCGCAGGTTGTCCAGGGTGGAGGTGCCGCGTGCGGAGGTGACGCCGCCCATGTGCTCGATGGCCCGGTGCGCGGTGTCCACGGCGCCGTCGAGGTCGTCGAGCGCGATCCGGGCCTCCGCTTCGCGCGCCAGGTAGATGGCGGCGCCGCGGGGGAAGTCGTCCTCGCGGTAGATGTCGGCGCTGCGCCGCCCGTCCTCGGCGGCGGTGAACTGTGCCAGCGCCTCAGCCGGACGGCCGAGGTTGAGCGCGCAGGACCCGGCCAGCATCCTCAGCTCGCCGAGGTTGACCCAGTACACGCAGTCCGGATCCTCCTGCGGGGAACGGTCGCGGGCCCGGTCGTAGGCATCCAGGGCCGCGTTCTGGGAGCGGGCGGAGGCCCGGGAGTCGCCCGCGTGCGCGTGGGCGCGGGCCAGCCGGGCGTGCAGCATCGCCGCCATCCTCGGCGAGCCGATCCGGAGGGCCTGGGCGAGGGCGCCGTCGACGAGGTCGGCCGCGCCGTGCGGGTCGCCGGTCGAGTAGCGCATGATCGCCCAGAAGGCGAGCGTGTTGGCGGTGACCACCGGGTCGTTGGACGAGGTGGCCGCCCGCAGTGCGCCCAGGTAATACTCCTCCGCCAGGGCGTGATAGCCGGAGTCGTACGCGGTCCACGCGCAGATCCGGGCCGCTTCGGCCGCCGTGCCGTACAGCTGACGGGCGGTCTCCTCGGTGGTCGCCCTGGTCTTGAGGGTCGTCGTGATCAGTCGGAGCTGAGCCCGGGCGGAGGCGTGGACCTGGCCGGAGCCGAGTTGGTCGTCCTGACGCCGCAGGATGGCGAGGGCCTTGTCGAACAGGGCAGGCGTCTGCTGGCCGATGCGGCGGCCGCGGGAACTGGCGGCGGCTGGCTCGGCGTTGGCGGCCCCGGCGAGCAGCGGGGCTATGCCCGTAACGACGAGGAATCCCCTGCGTTCCATAGGCCCTCCTGTGGCGGCGACGCGGTCCAGTAGCTCGATCGTGGTCTGTGGGTTCCACGCGGCGTCAAGTAGTTGCCGCTCTCGGATACATGCCAGCTTCAGCCACTCCGGCCAGGGCCGGGCCGTGATCTCCTCGGCCGGGATGCTGTGCAGGGCCGCCATGGCCAGCTGGGCGGGCATCTCCGGGGTGATGCCGTACCGGGTCCAGCGTGTGACCCGCTTGCGGTCCTTCGTCGCGATCCGGCCGTACCCGAGCCTGCGGTGCACGACGTCTAATCGCGTCAAGTAGTCGGTGGCTGACCAGCCGTTGAGGTGGAGCAGGTAGGTCAGCGGGTGCCCGTCAATCTCCACCCCTTCATGGTGCCCCCTGGGACGGCGGGCCGACACGAACAGACCCGAACCGACCTGCGGCATGGGAACGCCTGGTAACGCCCTGGGCACACCTGGGCACGCCCCACCGCCTTCCGGACCTGCAGGAACGCCGCGAAGGTACCGGCACGAGGAAGGAGGGGGTCAATGGAGACCATCCCGCAAGTCGACCGCCACCCCGCCCACGCTGATTGGCAGCGGCACGGCAGTGTCCTGCTGACGGGCGTCCTGGAAGCCGAGCGGGTGCAGGCGGTGGGCACCCAAGCGCACGAGCTGATCGGCACGGCCGCCCCGTACGAACGGGATGAGGTCAGCTCCCGCCGGGACGGCTCGTTCGCCTCCCCGGTGCACTGCGGCTTCCTGCCGGCCGGGCCGCTGCTGGAGCAACTCGCCTTCGACAAGCAGCTGCTGACGGAGCTGCGGAAGGCGACGGGGATGCCCCGGCTGGTGCCGCGGGGCGGCTCGGTGGTCGTCTACCGCCAGGGCGACTTCCAGGGCCTGCACACCGACACGGTCAAGGCGACCGTCACCGTGGCCGTCGCCCTGACCGAGGACCTGCCACCGATGTGGTGGGCGCCAGCACTGCGCGACGCAATGCCGGAGGACCTGGCCAAGGTCGTCGCCGACAAGGGGATTCTCCCCGAGTGCGCCGAGTTCGAACGGCTTGAGCACCCGGGCCCCGACGGCAGCGTGCGCGCGTTCGCCGGGTACAGCATCCCGCACTGGCGCACCCCCTACCCCGGCGAGGAGCCCGGCCTGCTGGCCACCTTCTCCTACATGGACCTGTGAGGCGGGCCATGACGACGCTGCGACAGACGTGGCTGGCCGAGGGCTGGGCCGCCGCCCCGGCGGACGCGATCGAGCCGGGCCTGTGGGAGGAGATCGCTGAGGAGGCCGCGCGCTGCGAGAGGGTCGCCGTCGAGCGGCACAACGGGCGGCCGGGCCTGCTGGTGATGCGGGACGGCTCGATCACCTCGCCCCAGCGCTGCCGGGTGCACCCCGGCGGGAGTGCCCTGAACGCGCTGGCCCGCTCCAAGGTCCTCGCCGACATCGCCGGGGAGGCCACCGGACAGGCGCGGATGACGCCGATCCGGTACGGCTACAAGTTCTACGCGCCGGGCGACTACATGCACGTTCACCGCGATGACGGCAAGTGCGACATCACGTTCTCGTGCGGGCTGACACCGAACCTCGCCCCGATGGGCTGGCTCCCTGGCCTGCGCTACCTGTCCACGCAGCAGGTCGCCGACACGCTCCAGGACACGCCCTACCCGCAGGGCGAACAGTTCCCGATCCTGCACCGCGTGCTGTCCGGATTCGACGGCCGTCGGATCCCCCACTGGCGTACCCCGCTCGACACCCAGTCGCGCGAGGTGCTGATCACCATCTGCTTCTCCGACCTCTCGGTGAAGCCGTCCTAGATCCATCGACCCCAAGGAGGGCCCGATGACCACTGTCCAGGCGACCACCCCGGCGACCGTCGACCCGGCGGACTTTGTGACCGCGCTGCACGAGGAAGGCCAGCTCCCCCAGAACGCGGGCGGCGACCCGTCCGTGCCGGACTCCGCCTTCCCGCAGCACCACGTCTACGAGCAGCCCACCACCGCCTGATCCACCGGCCGCTGTGACCCGAAGCCGGTCGCCGCACCCCGCCCGCCCCGGCGGACGCGCGGCGGCCGGCGCCGTTTTCCCACCCCTTGAAAGGAGCACCGTCGTGCGCAAGGTGTACTTCGACGGTACGCACCGCACCCGCCCGCCCGAGGAGACCTGGGAGACGATCCGTCCCCTGCTCCCCTCGTACGGGATCACCCGCGTCGCGGATGTCACCGGCCTGGACGACCTGGGTATCCCCGTCACCATGGCCGTGCGCCCGCTGGCCCGCACGCTGTCGGTCGCCCAGGGCAAGGGCACCACCCTGGTGGCCGCGCGTGTTTCCGGCGCGATGGAGGCGATCGAGGCGTGGCACGGCGAACGGGCCGTGCCCAAGCCGGAGTTCCGGGCCCCGGCCGACCATCTGGGCCTGCCGTACCCGGTCACTGTGCTGGAGGCGCACCCCGGCAGCCTGGTCACGTCCCGCACGGTGCTGGAGTGGGTCACCTCCCAGTCCCTCACCGACGGTGCCCTGGTGCCCGTCCCCGCTGCTTGCGTGCGGCTCGGCCGCCAGATGCACGACGCGTGGCGGCTGCACCTGCCCAGCTCTTCCACCAACGGCCTCGCCTCGGGCAATACCCGGGCCGAAGGCCTGTGCCATGCCCTGTACGAGGTGATTGAGCGCGATGTGATCAGCGACCTCGCCGACGGGCACCGGCCCGTGGCCGCGCAGCGCATCGACCCCGCCAGCGTCGAGGACGCCGGGTGCGCCGCCCTGCTCGACCGGCTCACCCGCGCCCGGATCTGGTTCGAGCTGTGGAGCCTGCCGAACCGGTTCGGGGTGCCGGTGATGGTCTGCTACCTGTGGCGCGAGGATCAGCCCACCTTGGTGGTGTCCGGCTCCGGCTCCCACTTGGACCCGCGCATCGCACTGTCGCGGGCCGTCACTGAGGCCGCCCAGACCCGGCTGACCCAGATCACCGGCAGCCGGGAGGACATCCATCCCCTCGCCTTCCAGCCTGGCACACACTCGGCCCCCGCCCACGACGGCAGGCCCACCGCGCCCTGGCCGCAGGTCGCGGGCGCGTACGGCACCGGCCACGCCACCGACGAGGAGGAGGCGGCGTATCTGGCGGCCGTGGTCGCCGCCCGCACCGGCGTCCCGCCGCTGGCCGTCGATCTGTCCTGGGGCCAGTTCCACCGGCGTGGCCTGTCGGTGGTCAAAGTGCTCGCTCCGCACCTTCGGTACGTCTCGCGCCACACCATCCCCCGGCCCGCATCCACCGAGGCGGCAGCATGACTCTTCACGTCTTTTCCGGGCCGACGCTGACCGCCGACCGCGTCCGCAGGCTCGCCCCCGACGCGGTGTGCCATCCCCCGGTCGGCCACGGCGACTTACTCAGGCTCGGCGCCACCGCGGGGGACGCGGTGGTCATCATCGACGGCGTATGGCACCAGAGAGCTCCGGTACGGCACAAGGAGATCCTGCTGCTCCTCGACGCCGGTGTCGCCGTGGTGGGCGCCGCCAGCATGGGCGCCCTGCGCGCCGCCGAACTCGCCGCGTTCGGGATGCTCGGCGTCGGAAGAGTCTTCGAGGCCTTCCGCACCGGGCAATTGGAGGCGGACGACGAGGTCGCCGTCCTGCACACCTCCGACGGGCAGCAGCTGACCGAGGCACTGGTGAACCTGCGCTGCACCATCCGCGGCGCGGCCGCCGCCCGGCAAGTCACCGCCGACGAGGCGGCCGCGCTGGAGGAGATGGCCCGTCGCCTGCCCTACACGCGGCGCACCTGGACCGCGCTGCACCGCGCGGCGGCCGCCCAAGGCCTCGGTGCCGCGGTGCAGAGCGTCGACCTGTGGCGCCAGGCGCACCCCTACGACCTCAAGCGCCAAGACGCCGAACACGCGCTGCGCTGGGCCGACAGCCCCGACTTCACCAGCTACCAGCCCTTCACCGACGCCTTGAGCGGGCAGCCATGGCGGACCAGCTTCACCACCCTGTGGCAGGTCCTGTACGCGCCCGCCGGGCAGGCTCCGGCCCCACAGCTCCCCCTCGGGGCGCTGATGCAGTACGAGCAGCTCTACGACCCGGGCTTCCCCCAGCGGTGGCGCAACCGAGTGCTGGCCGCCATCGCCCGCTGTTCCGACCCGGCGGAGGCGGAGGCCGCCGTCGACCACGGCGCGCACGCCGACGCCCTGACCGCCGACCAGGTCGCGTTCTGGCTGACCGAGGCGGAGCTGACGGCTTTGGACCCCGCCGAGATGCTGCGGCGGGTCATGGTGCGCTCCGCCACCTTCGACAGCGCATGGGACGTGTGGCCCGCCACCCGCGAGGACGCCGCCGGGTTGCTGGCCGACCCCGAGGCCACGGCCTCCACGGTCGCGGCGGCGCTGGAGCTGAACGCCGCCGTCGCCGTCGAACACCCGCGGTACGGCGTCGACCGTCTCGCCCCGGACCGGCTCGCCCGGCACGTCGCCGCCCGCTGGAACCTCACCGGCGAGGCAGGCGCCCGGGAGTGCGATGCCGCCGCCCGGGACCGGGGCTTTCGCGACTGGTCGGGCGCGGTGGGCGCGGCCCGCTCGTACTACCTGCTGCAGCGGGAACGCGAACGAAACGCTGCCCAGTGACCCCGGGTCAGGCCAGGACGGTCCGCAATTCGTCCTCGATGTCGTCGAGTTCGGCGAGCATCCGGCCGGCGGCCTGGGCCCGCAGGTCCCAGAACCGGGCGTAGATCGACCGGCCGGGCAGCTGACTGTCCCCGTACAGGGAGTCCACCCCGAACCACGAGGTCAGGTTGTGCAGCAGCGCCATCCGCGCGCAGTACACCAGCTCGGCGCGGGCTTCGGCGGGCACCTCCTGCGTGTACGCCAGCACGCCGTCGACCGCGACCGCCCGCCAGTTGGGCGACTCCGCCACGGTGAACGGCTCGTACAGCACCCGGCCCAGCTCCCACGTGGGGAACGCGACCCGGGCCTGGAGGTCGATGATGGCCTTCAGGTCCTCCTTGGCGTCCCACAGCAGGTTCGCGCCGGTCGCGTCGAAGTGCACCACCTGCTCGCGTGGGGCCGCCGGGAGTCTGGCCTGCACCCCGGGCAGGCCCCGCAGCTGGGCGATGCGCTCGGCGACCTGCTCGCGGCGCCGTAGATCGTCCTCGTCCGGCTCCGGCACTACGTCGATCAGCTCCAGCAGCCGTTCGCCCCGCTCGGTCAGCGCCTCGGCGGACGCTTCCCACCACCGGTTCTTGTTCGGCCTGTAGGCGCTGGCGGGGCAGGTGGCCAGGGCCGTGTGCAGGCGCCCGAGCCCGGTGCCGATCTGGCGGGCGTGCTGCGCGGCGTACGGCGTGTCCAGCGAGGCCGCGTCCACCCAGTCCCACACCGACAGCGCCACCCCGCCGTGCCGGGTGATCAGCGCGCCCTCGCGGTCCGGGTGCACGGCCGGGAACGGGCTGCCCGCCGCCCGGCCCAGCTCCATCAGGGCGATCCGCCCCGCCATGACGTCCAGGTCGGCGCGGGCCGGGTACGCCTTGACGAACACCCGCCCCCGCGCAGTGTCGGCGACCGCGTTGTCCGTCTCGGTGCCCAACGGGAGGATCTCCACTCGCGCGTCGGCCAGCCCGTACCGGTCAGCCAGCACAGCGGTGATCTGCTCGGCGGAGACCTCACCCGGCGAGGGCGACGAGGACGACTCAGGCACAGACAACTCCCGGGAGCGAAACGGCGTCACAGAAGGCTCGTCAGCCTAGCTCCCGCCACCGTTGCCAACGGCAGCATTCGGACAGCGCCACCCGTACGAGCCGACGCGTGGCACCTAGCCGCCGCTGGCCTGGTCCCCCTCACCATTCCGGCGGACGGGCCCGGTCAGCGCTTCGGTCTCCTGCAAGAGCCGGTCTGTGGAAGTGAAGTCCCCCGGCTCGACCGCGAGCGCGGCGCGCACGAAAGCGGCGAGCGCGATGCTCCCGGTGCGCAAAGAGCCTGTTCCGGCGTCGCTCCGTGTCCGGAACCGGGCTCCGGTGCCAGGGCTGGTGTGGTCTAGTTCGCGCCACGTCGCGCCAGATCAACTCACCTGATTTGATTGATAGTTAGGGAAAGGCGGGCCCATTGTGAAGGGCCGTCGCCGGAAGGAGTAGGTGGATGATCTCGGAGTCGCTGTTGGCGTTGGCCTCGGCTGGGGGCGCATCAATGGTGCAGGCGGCCGGCACGGATGGGTGGAATGCGATCCGGGATCGCGCCGCGCGCCTGATGGCTCGGGGGAGCCAGGAGAGTGAGGAATCGGAGAGGCGGCGTCTGGACCGGACCGCGGCAGCACTGACGGACAGCCCCGACGGGGGAGCGGCGGGCAGCCAGGCCGCTGCCTGGCAGGCTGGGTTCGTGGTTCTGCTGACTCGGCTGGAAGGCGCTGAGCTACACGCCGCGGTCGCGGAACTTCGTGCGCTGATCGACAGTGGGCCTACCGCTCCGAGTGACGCCTCAGCCCCCTTCGCGGGCAGTACCTTTCACGGCCAGACTGCCATTCAGACGGGCGACAACAATCATCAGGACAATCACTTCGGCCACAGCGGATGACCGCACCGCAGCGCGATGACCATGGCCGCAGTGGTCCCAAGCGCAGTGAATTCCACGGTCCGGCTGCCGTGCAGGACGGGAACCATAGCGTCCAGAACAACCACTTCCACGCTCCAAGCAAGCGCACCGTGGCCTTCCCGTGGGGTGCTGTTGTCACGTCGGTGAAGCATGGGCTCGTCACTCTGATCGTGGTGGGACTCCTCGGCGGCGGAGCGTGGTGGACCTACGACCACGTCCAGAAAAGGAACCAGAAGACCAACGCGAAACATGCAGGCTGCGACCAAGCACTGCACGCCTTCTATCAAGGCGGAACTCCCGTATCACTTCTGCTCCCCAATGACGTGTCGGTAACGAGGTACGTCGAACAACTGGAGAAGGCGGCTCGGACCGTGGGCGATCCCGAGATTGCCAGGTCGATTCGATACACGATCCAGGATGTTGAGGCGGCTCAGCGGGCCTATGACCGAGGCGATGAGGACGCCCTGTCAGATGCACAACGGAAAGCACACAGGGACCGGGAGGAGTGGTGGTCTCCTTGCTGGGATGTCGCAGGATGGGGATCTGTCCGCAACCTGGCACCCGTCCATGGCGGGGCGGTCAACGAATGACCGTAGGTGCTCCCATGCGATGCCGGCGAGCACGATCGCCGGAGAGCATTTCGTCCTGGCGCAGGCTCCCGGCATATCCCTACCGGCGCTGGGTTGCGGCGGGACCGGTCTGGGCGGCGTCGAGCCTCGCGGCCGGGCGCGTTGGCGGCGGTCGGGCTGGAGGTCGGGTTGCGTGCTGCGGCTTCGGTGGCCGCAGGGGTGTCCTGCTGAGTGCGTATCCGTGGAGCTGGTCCACGGCTTGGTGGCTTCCTTTGTGTTCGGCGGCGGTGTACCGGCCGGGCCGATGCGGCTGGGGGTGGCGTCGGGGCATGAGGGAACTCCGTCTGCGCAAGGGGGCGGGAGGCTGCGGCGGCCCGGCGTGCGCAGGAGGGGCGGTCACCTGGGGGACAGCGGCGTGTAGGAGGAGAAGGTGTAGTGGCCGAGGTCTCGCAGCATGCCGGCGGTCTCGTCCACGGCTGCGGGGCTGTCGTCGGTCTGGCGGGTGTATGCCTCGATCTCGCAGTTCCAGGTGAACCCCTGGGCGGCAAGGGATTCTTCGGTTGCGGGTGTGCGGTCCAGGGAGGACTCAGGGGCGGCCACGAGTCCGTGAGCGGGGTCGGGTACGACGAGGAACACCGGGCCTCTTTCAGCGTGGGCCACCCCGGCCGGGGTGGCCCACGGCCAGGGCTGACGGGCGGTCAGCGGGTGATGGTGACGGTGCAGTCGGCCTCCAGGACAGCCAGGGCGGCGCGGATGGCCGCGCGGGTCTGCGGGCTCGGCACCGAGCAGGGGAAGTCCAGGGTGCGCACGGCGTCGTCCAGGTCGTCGTCGGGCATCGGCAGCACGTGCCCGCTGCGGTAGAGGGCGACGGCGGTCGCGGTGGCCACGCGGCTGCGGTTGTAGGCGGTGGCTTCCCCGGCGGTGGCGTCGGTGCCGAGCGCTTCGCGTGCGGTGGGCGGCAGCGCTGCGATTCCGGCGGTGAGGCGACGGGAGGGGATGCGCAGAGGTGCCGGTCGTAGCGCGCGGCGCAGCGTTCGAAACATGGCAACTCCTGGGACTGGAAGGGGGAGAGGGGCCCTCACCTGGTGAGCGGGGTGGGGAGGTGGCGATCCCTCGGCCCACTTCTGATAATAGTGTGTTATGTGATGGCGTGAACCCGCCCGTGACCTGCTGGTTTACGGCCATTGGCGTTCGTGACGGCGGGGCGCCGGGACGGTGTGCCGGGGGCCTTTCAGTGCTGGTGGCCCGTCGTTGTGCCGTCCGGTCCGAGGTCCGGCGGTACGCAGTAGTCGACGTCCGGTTCCGGGGAGATGAGGCCGCCGGACTCGATGTCGGTGCAGTAGGCGTCGAATACCTCGCCTGCGGTGAGGGGTTCGACGCCGCCGTTGTGCAGTCGCCAGCCGTAGATCTGGTCCGTGGCGCCCGGGGCGGTGGTCCTCATGACGAGTCCGCCGGGGCTCTGGGTCGCCAGACCGAGGGCCAGGACCGTGGTGAATTCGAGGGCCTCGGTCTCGTCGAGGTGTGTGGCGCCGTCGGCGTCCGTGTCCGCGTGGAGGACGGAGGTCAGGGTTTCGGGTGTCGCCGAGACGCTGCAGACGAGGTGTCGGCGGCCCGGCCGGGCGGTGTCGAGGATGCGGACGAGCAGTAACGAGGCCTGGGCGAAGGCGGCGCGCCCTACGTCCTCGCCGCAGGAAGTGCAGGCGCCGAGGCGGGCAAGGAGTGTGGAGGCATACTCCCAGGCGGCCTGGCGGGCGGCCTCGTCGATGAGGTCCGGGACGAGGTCGTCCAGGGGCTGGCCGTCGTACGGGAGGGTGGGGCCTGTCGTGGCGAGTTCGGCGGTGAAGCGGGTGCGGCTGGACGGGAGGTCGGGGTCGAGGCCGGTGTCGGTGCAGTAGTCGGCGTACTCCTGAGGGTCGAAGAGGGCGACCGTGGTGTGGGTGCCTTGAGCGGCGCGGCTCGTGAGGAAGTCTTCGACGGCCTTCAGGTAGGTCGCGTAGTTGTCGAAGGCGAAGCTGCGGTAGCGCCGCATGGCGCGGAAGTCGTGCTCGTCGGTGAGCAGGCCGATGGTGCCGGCGATTTCGCGGCCGAGGGCGCAGCGCATGGTCTGGCGCTTGGTGCCCGCCGTGTGTCCTCCCACGCGCGATCGATCAGTGTGGGGCTCGCCCTGGTGGCGCTCGGGGGGCTGGGGTGTCTGGGTCACGTGCGCGCCTTTCTCGTGGGGGAGTCAGGGGGAAACCGGTCGTGCCCGGTCGAGCGGCGGGAGTGGTCGGCTCGTCCTGGCCGGTCAGCGGGGAACGTCATGAGGCCGGTGGTCCACAGCCGATAGCCGGACCGGATCTCGACCGTCCAGCCACGCCCCCTGGGGCGCAGGGGTGGTCGGGCGGAGGGGCCGCCGCCTGCGGGGCCGAGATGGGCCCTCCGCCTCACAGATTCAATAATAGTGTCTCTTCTGTGGGTGGGAACCCATCTCTGAACTGCGCAGACACTATGGCGTGCTTCCTTCGCTCCCGCCGGGCCTGGGCGGACGCGGCCAGCATGGAGATCACGCACCCAGATCGGCCGGACGCTTCGACCGGGACCTCATCCTCGGAGGCGCCGACGACCGTACACACGGTGTCGGCCTGGACGGGTCCTTGCTGCCCAGGCGGGCGGGGCACCTTTGATCTTTGCCGGCCGAAGTGAGGCCGTTGGGTTTCTACTTCCACCCGTCCAGCGACACCTGAGGGCGGTCTCCCCGGCCCTATGTCCGGCGCAGAATCCTGCTCGCTCCTGCCGCGACCGTCGTGGCCAGAAGCCAGCCCGTGCCGATCAGCGCAACTGCGGCCCACTGCGCGAGGCCGGTCGGAGCGTAAGAGCGTTCCTGGCCCAGATCCACGAGGGGCAACAGCAGGTCGAGCGTGTAGATCGCGGGCTGAAAGGGTGGTGCTTTGCCGTCCCCCACGGCCGTGGGCGGCCAGGCGGTGAAGAGAGCCGCTCCGGTACTCAGGAGACACAGCAGCAGCCACACGGCACGCAGAGGGCGGTAACCGTAGCCCACCGTCGCGTCCTGGAGCAGGCTCCACAACCTGGCCGGGGGCGGCAACATACGCCGCATGCTGCGATGCTTGGCAACCAGGACGGTGCGGGCATCGGCGTCGTGGCCTTGGCGCTGGTAGGTAGCGGCGAGCTGCTCGTACGGCTGGGGCACGAACCCGGCAGGGTCACGGCCCAGCCAGGGCAGGCGCGCCGGAGCCGGGAGCGCCGGGTGCAGGCTGTCGTAGACGGCGCCGTCGAGGCCCAGTCCAGTAGGCCAGGAGGCAGGGGTATCCCGCAGCAACCCGACTTTGCTGTGGTGGAGAGCGATCACGCCCGCCGGTGCCTCGCGCAGGCGAAGCGAGAGGATGGTTGCGGACGATCCGATAAAGCTCACGGCCCAGGCGTCGGCGGGTGTGTCGAGGGCGGCGCCATCAAAACAGAGACGGCTCCGGACCGTGACGCTGAAGAGGGAGATCCTGCCGTGCGCGGTAAAGCCGTCACACAGGTTGAACACACCGCCTGTCTCGACTCCGTTGCCGCGCAGGGCGGGGTGTCGATCGTCGAGGGCGGTCAGTTCGGCGCCTTCGAAGTGGATGGAGCCGCCGATCCGGCAGTCACGCAGGTCGATCATGCCGTGTGCGACGAATCCGTCCCGGCAGTCGATGTCGCCGCCGACGCGCAGTCGTGAAGCGTCGAGAGCGGCATCCGCGGTCGGCACGCTGGAGGAGATGTCGAAGCGGGCCCCTTTGAGGACCACGCTGCCGCGCACCGAGGTGTCCCGGACAATGGCGGGGCCCTGCACGACCAGACCGCGCCCCGCCCAGATGTCACCGCCTATCTCCGCACAGGACAGGTTCAAGGCGTACGCACCTCGACCTGCGCCGGGGCCCTCCAACCGGCAGTCGTTCATCCTGACGGATCCGCCGATAGAGGCCCCGTAGAGGTTGACCTGCCCAGTGCCCGAGAAGCCGGAGTCGAGGAACAGACCGCCGCCCACAGTCAGCTCGGGCGCCTGCAGGCCCGAGTCGCCCCGAATGCGGGCACCTCGCAAAGCCAGGACGTCTTGTATCCGCGCGCTGTTCAGGAAGACCGTGCCCGCGCAGTCCAGGCCTGATGCCCAGAAGTCCTCACCCACCTCGATGGACTGTGCGTCAAGCGCGGCCTCGCCAGGGGCGGGGTGTATGACGGTGTCGTTCAAGGACAGCCGGTTTCCGACAGCGAGGGAGCGCAGGTCCACCGTGCCCGTGACCGTACAGGCGACGATCTCGCACTCCAGGGTGATGTGCGCGCCGGCCAGGATCAGCCCCGGCATTGTGCAGGCGTTGAGTTCGAAGGCGGCGCCAAGGTGCGCGTTGTCGAGGCGGATAGCGTCATCGAAGCGGCACCGGGCCAGGCGGATCGAGCCGGTGACCGTGATCTCGGCGAGGTTCAACTCGCCGGTGACGCGTGCGCCACGCAAATGCAGGCGGGTCTGACAACCGGGGTGGGGCGGCGGTGCGGCGATCAGAAGGTAGCGGAGCGCACTGCCGCGTACCTCGGCCACGCCGTCGCACCATTCGCCACCCCGGTACGCCTCCCACATCTGCCGCTCCTGCGGGCTCCATCCATGCGGCGGGTCGTCCTGCGTCACGACGGCACCTCCCCCTGCCCCGACCTCAGCGGTCCGAGCAGCTCTTCGCTACCCGACAGCCGTGACTGCCATTCCTTATGACGAGAGGACGGGGCTGCTCAAAGGGCGGGCAATGAGACGGGTAACTGCCGGGCTGGGCGGGGGTGGTGGTCTGCCAGCGGGCGGCGGCGAAACGGAGGCGAGGGCGTAGTGGCCAAGTTCGCGCAGTGCACGGGCGGTGCGTTCCGCGGCCGCGTGGCTGCCGTTGGTCCGGTTGCAGGCGATGGGTTTCGCGGCGCTGGCCTCGGTGCCGAGCGCTGTTGTGGCGGTGGGTGGCAGTGCCGCGATTCCGGTGGTGAAGGGGCGCGCGGACATGCGCAGGCGGGTTGGTCGCAGGGTGCGGCGCAGCGTTTGCAGCCTGGCAACTCCTGGATACGGAAGCGGGGTGCAGGAGGCAAAGGGGGCCGTCACCCGGCGGTCTGTCGGTGGGCGACGGCCCGTAAGCGACTGCTCATAATGGTGGAGTATGAGGGGGTGGCCTCGCCCGCAGCCTGCGTACTTAGAGGTCCTAACAGAAGCTGTTGATCATGTGACCTTCGGCTTGGATGGTCGTTGGTCTGGTCGTGGGAAAGCGACAGTCGCGGCCTTGGATCGTGTCGGATGAACTGTGGTCGCTCATCGAGCCGTTGCTGCCCGAGCCGGGGCCGAAGCTGGTGGAGGGCCGGCCGCGGGTACCGGACCGGCAGGCCTTGTGCGGGATCCTGTTCGTGCTGCACACCGGCATCCAATGGGAGTACCTCCCACAGGAGTTGGGCTTCGGCTCGGGCATGACGTGCTGGCGGCGGCTGGCCGCCTGGAACGAGGCCGGCGTGTGGGACGAACTGCACCTGATACTGCTGAAGAAGCTGCGGGTAGCGAAGAAGCTGGACTGGTCGCGGGCGGTGATCGACTCCTCCCACGTGCGGGCCGCTCGGCGCGGCCCAAAGCGGCCCCAGCCCGGTCGACCGCGCACGGCCGGGCAGCAAGCACCACGTCCTCACCGACGCCCAGGGCATCCCGCTCGCGGTGTCCCTGACCGGCGGAAACCGCAACGACGTCACGCAGTTGCTGCCCCTGCTGGACAAGGTCCCGGCCGTGGCCGGCGTCGTCGGCCGGCCCCGACGCAGACCCGATGCGCTCCTCGCCGACCGCGGCTACGACCACGACAAGTACCGCCGATTGCTCTGGGCCCGCGGCATCCGTCCGGTCATCGCCGAACGAGGACAGGAACACGGCAGCGGCCTGGGCATGTTCCGCTATGTGGTCGAGCGCACGATCGCCTGGCTGCACGGTTTCCGCCGCCTGCGGATCCGCTGGGAACGACGCGACGACATCCACGAAGCCTTCCTCGGCCTCGCCACCTGCCTCATCACCCACCGCCACGTCCAACGCCTTTGTTAGGACCTCTTACTCCTGCGGTGTCTGGGGGAGTGCGGCTGGCATGAGGATTACAGGGGCGGGCGGTTGGGGGCGGTCGGCGGGTCGTGTTCAGGGGGCAGGTTGCCTCGGTAGCCGGTGCGGCTGTGGACGGGCCGCGGCAGGGTGTCGTCGGGGTGGTGGCCTGACAGGCAGTGACGGGGCCGAGACTGGCGCGTACGGCGGTGAACTGGTCCCCTGGGTGGGGGCGGTGGGGGCCGGTGATGTGCACTGTGCCGCGCATTGCCCTGCCCAGCTCGAACGCGACGGCGGCGGCCTTGCGAGGGCGGGCCGGCGGGCATGTCGATGGTCAGGCTCGGGATGGTCATGGGGCTGGTGCGCCCTTGGGGCGGCGCGGTGAACGGGGCCTATCGCCCCGCGCTCGCCGAAGGGGAGGGGCGCGGCGCCGGGGCGGCAGGCATTCGGCCAGTGCCGCTCTGGCCGGTGGGCCGTCCGTCCTTGCCGGGGCGGGGTGGGGGAGGGCCGGACGGCGTCTATGGGCTACTGCTGCGGCGGCTTGTGGCGGCGGAGTTGCCACGGTCGGTCACAGAGACTCCCCGCCGGCCCGGGCCGTGGCGTAGTAGCGGCCCTGCAGGGGGGAGATCGTGGGCCCGGTGTTCGTGGCGTTGATGGTGTGGAGGGTGGCGGGCCCGGCGTGGTGTGGGTGTAGCAGCCGTCCGGGGTGGCAGCGGGCCTGTCACCCTTGGGCGTTCTCCTCGGCGGGCTCGTCGGGGTTGAGGGAGGGCGCGGGGTAGACCAGGCGCAGCGGCGCGGTGACGCCGGGGCAGGGGACGAGGGCGTCCTGGAGTTCGTGTGTGTCCATGGGGTGCAGCCATCCGGCCCGTATGTCCCAGCCGCACGCGCGCGCAATGGGTGCTTCGGCGGTGGTGGCGACCAGCACCGCTTGACGTATGGTGCTGCCTTCCAGGGCGAAGGTCAGCAGCGCGAAGAACCGCAGATACTCGTCGCGTTCGGTGTACCTCCCGCGCAGGGGAGACGCTCCGACGGACACAGGCAAGTCGGCGGCGACGATCGTGTCGTTGGTGCGTTCGACGACGATGTTGAGTTCGTGGCTGCCCTCGCCGAGTTCCAGGAGAAGGGCGATGAACGCGTTCATGGCGCGGCCCCGGGCGGCCTCGATGGCGGTGTCATCGGGGCGCTTGAGCTTCGGGCGTTCGGGCATGGCGCATGACTCCTTCGGAGTGCTCCGGCGGTGGTGATGCCGCCGGGCGGACAGAGGGTCAGTACAGATCGCCGATGACATCCGCGATGGCCTGGCCGAGGGTGACGAGGTCCGCATCCGGTTCGGTGTCCAGCAGATGGGTGCTGTCGCCCCGGGAGTCGTTGCGTACGTAGAGGTGGCCTGCCTCGCACACTCCCACGGTGAACCGGATTCGATCGGCGTCCCAGATGTGTCCGGTCACCCCCAGTGGCCGGGATAACAGCCCCACTGATCTCCCAGGGCCTCGACGGCGGCTTCGGTGATCTCAAAGACGTGGTGGGGGAACTGCTCGGACAGGTCGTAGAACGGCTGAGCCATGGGGCGGTGGGTTCCTCTCTGGCTGCTGGCCCGCACCAGATTGCGCGCGGGGCTGGACGTCTTCTCGGCGCGCGCGGTCTGCTCCGCAGACACGAGGCGCCGCCGCTACGCGGCAGGGCACAGGGCGGGCGCGCGCTCCGCGCTCCCTGAGAGACGGGGCGCGCTCCGCGCTCTGCGCCGGTCGGGCCCGTGCGGGCCGGGCTCGGGGAAGTTCCCGGCCCGCACGGGGGTCTGTCAGCCGTGCGCGGCGGCGGCCGTGAGGGCGGGCAGGGCGAGCGCTTCCAGGGCTGCGGCCTGGTCGGCGTCGGTGAGCGTCTGCGCGGTCGACGTCACGGCCTGCATCACACCCCCGGCCGTCATCTGACCACCCCGGACGAAGTGAGCAAGGATCTTGTCCTTGGCCTCGGTGCCGATGCTGAGCGACTTGGTGACGTGCTCGATCGCCTTCGTCGGCTCGTCCAGCGTCTTCCCGGCGGCGGCCTCCATCTCACGCACCCTGGCCTCGACGTACTCCCGTGACAGGAAGGTGCGCACGGCGTCGGCCGTCTTGGACGTGATCAGCTCCAGCGTCTTGCGCTGCGTCTGGCCGGACCACGACACAACGCCCTCATCCTGCTTGCCCCCCAGGTGGACCGCGCGCATCACGTCCTTGGACACCGTCAGGCCATTGCGGCAGACCTGGAAGACCGCGCGCGGGGTGATGGTGTACGCCCCAGAACCGACCTCGCTGTTGGTGATGACGAAACCGGCCGAGATCACAGGCAGTTCGTCCCCGCTGCGTCCGTCGAACGGCGAACGGTAGCCGCGCAGAAGCGCGGGGGCCTGGACCGCGACCGCATCGGACTCGATCCGCACGTACATGCGCCGGTCCGTCAGGTCGCATCCGATGACGCGGGTGGGGTGGCCGGACTGCGTCACCCCGTCCAGGGCGGCAAGCAGCATGTCGAAGTTGTCCATCAGCTTGTAACTGTCGGACAGCAGCGCGCGGGCCACGCCCTCGGCGGGCGGCATGCCGGGACCGTTCCCGCCCCGGAACGCGCGGAGCATGAAACGGCGCTCCGGCTCCTGGCCCAGCCACGCGTTCACGTTCTCGTCCAGCAACGGGACGTTCTCGGCGCGCATGCGGCGCAGGTAGGCGAGCGGGATACGGAGCTTTTCCGAAATCCCCTCGTCGGCCACGGCGGTGGGCCGGTAGATCCCATCGACGTCCGTCACACCGTCCTCGGTGATCAGGGACTCGACACCCTCGACGCACACGTTTCCCTCACGGAACCGCAGCGCGGACGCGGGGGCGATCACGTCCAGCTTGCGGCGGCTCTGATCCTCCAAGATGCGGACCAAGTCGGAGAGTTCGGCGTTCCGAGCGCCGGTCGGGGCTACGTTCGCGGCGCGCTCGGCAAACTGCTGAGTCATGCGGTGCTCCCCTTCGCTGTGAGCCTCTGCGGGTCGGGGGGCGGGGCCGCCCCCCCCGGCATTTCAATATTAGTGTCTTTCAGGGGTAGGTGAACCCACCCCTGACCTGCACACTCAGACCAACGCGCAGTACTCGGGAAGCGGCGTCAGGCTCCGCCGCCGCACGTTATTGACCATCGGCACGGGTACGCCGCTGTCTATCTCGCACAGGTCGTAACGCAGCCTGTCAGCCGCGCCGACCGCACCGGCGGGCTTGATCGCATGCACCCAATAGATACCGTGACGGCGCGTCAGGCTGCCGTGATACCTGACCTTCTGCCACAGAACCGGCCCGGCATGCTGCGGGTCCAAACTCCGCGCCGCCGCCATCACGAGCCGACTCGCCACACACTCCGACAGCAGAGCCACAAACGCACTCGTGACGGTCGCCTGGTCAACCGGCACATCAGCCACGGCCGGGCCCGTATGCCCGGTGCGTACACCCATGGCCCAACCCAACTCGAAGAACGGCCGGACCATCTCCAGCTGCTCATGCGACACCCTCAGCGCGTCCGGATCGCTCTCGCTGCGCACCAACTCCCGCAGCGCATAACCGGCCTGCTCCCTCGTGCCTTCCATGACTTCCCTCCTCTTCTCGGTGATGCCGGGGTGGAAGGGGCGCCCCGACAGGGACACCCCCGCGCGAACTACTTCAGGAACCCACGCGACCGTAGGAACTCGGCCGTGATGTGCGCGACTCCTTGGGGCTTGTAGATCTGCGGGAATCGCCGCATCTCAACTTCAGTGCGCCCGTTCTCGTCCGGCTCGATCAATTCATGCACGAGCCGGTAAGGGCCGTCACCGTTGGGAATTTCCAGCACAACCGGGCCGACCTTGGTGTCAAAGCGAATTCCGGTGTACTTCGCGTCAGCGTTGTGCACGATGCTCGCTCCTGCCCGCTGACACAGCAGGGGCAGGAAGTTTGCGACCGTGCGGGCCTGAATGGCAAGGCCGTTCATGGGGGCGTCTATGCCGCCGCGCACCCTACGGACGATTCCGTCAGAGATCTGGATCTCCACGTCTTCCCCTTCGTTGGTCCCATGCGGTTTCCGGGGTCACCTCCCGTACTTAAAATATTAGTGTCTGTTCGCCTCGAACGGAACCCCCTGTTGCGCTATGGGTTGCGCTAGATGTTGCGCCATGGTGTTGCGGCAGAGGTTGCGCTAGATGTTGCACGGCCCGGCGGCCGGCCTCGGCACGCCACAGGTCAGACAGCCTTCGCCCATGGTCGGGGAGCTGACATCCCCTCTGCTGCCACTTTCCCCGCGCCGGATGAGGATGAGTGAGGGATGGGGCGGGGGCGGGGTGGCGTGGCGCTTCGGGGAACAGGGGCGCGACCGAGGCCTGTTGCGCGTCGGCTCCGCCGCCGCGCTGGCCGTGTGCTGGTGTGGGCTCGGGCCTGGGCCTCGTGGGGGAGTGGGGGTGGACTCTGCGCTCTGTCTGATCTCCGGCCAGAGGCTGTTGTGGGAAAGGACGCAACGGGAGCATTCTCGACACAGGATTTATAATAGGGGGATGGAAACAGGGAATTGATGGAAGGTCAATTCGGAATGCAGGATAGAGAATACGGGGAATACCGTCCCGAAAGCTGGGCATTATTGGGGCGTCCTGAAAAAGCGTCAATTTGCTTTCCGTTCCCGCCGGTCGAGCACGCCCCCCGCCTCCTAGCTGCGCCTTTCAGGAATTCGCTCCGCGAATTCCTGCGTTCAGATCGCGGAGCGATCTGAACAACCGTCACGGAGTGACGGTCAATCAACTGCCTTGCGGAGCAAGGCAGTTGGAC